>NZ_QXQB01000009.1 GCF_003605435.1 Paenibacillus pinisoli | reverse complement strand
GACGGCGAAGGGGAACCACGCGTTCCCATACCGAACACGACCGTTAAGCCCTTCAGCGCCGATGGTACTTGGACCGCAGGGTCCTGGGAGAGTAGGACGTCGCCAAGCACAGATAACCTACCGCATTCACTTGCGGTAGGTTTTTGTTGTTCGTACGAGGCTATGCCTGTACGAAACGCTTGGCGACGTTCCTCTCCCGGTCTGGGAGAGTGTCCGAACCTTTTCATCGAAGCAACTCGGTGATGTGGGCCCGGCCTTAGCGGTAGGTTCAGACGCCGACCGTGAAGTCACCCTTCGAAGCCGATTCATCCGGTGCGGAATGGACGTCGCCAAGCACAAAATGGCCTGCCGCAGAATGATGCGGCAGGTTTTTTGTGCGTTCGGGGTCATGGGGATGGCGCAGCCCTTCACCCCCATGACCCCGGCGACGTTCCTCTCCCGGTCTGGGAGAGTGTCTGAACCTTTTCATCGAAGCAACTCGGAGATGTGGGCCCGGCCTTAGCGGTAGGTTCAGACGCCGACCGTGATGCGAGAGCTTCGAAGCCGATTCATCCGGTGCGGAATGGACGTCGCCAAGCACAGCAGCCTACCAGAATGGACAGGTAGGCTGATTATTTTTAAGGACAAAAACTAAAGTCAAAAACTAAAGTCAAAATACCATCCTCCACGGGAGAATGTTGAGGGGCCCTGTTGTTGGTTTGCAACAGGGCTATAATTATAGACATGATTAGCGGTGGTAGTAGGATGCTTCTTTCCATTGAAGACGCAGGACGCCGTCTTTGCGTTGTTTGCGGAAAGCGAAGGATAACATCAGACGGGGGATGATGAGCCAGATATGCCATGATATAAGGCTGATCATAATGGATGGCGGTGTCCATGGGTAGAGAAGAGCGATAATGCATAGGCCAAGCCAGAATAGATGACGATGAACGCGCCTGAAGATCAGGAGCGAGATATCATTGGCCGGTTTGAATCCGATCCATGGCGGGGTGATGCGCCATGTCCATTGACGCTCCGCTGCTTCAGTGACAGAGATAAAGGTTAGAACGATAATAAGGAGATGGAGCACTTGAATAGCTGCAAAGCCAAATAGCCAGGCGAATAATCCATGAATGCCGTAATTGAGCATTTGAACGCCCAGAAAGATCGCGGCTATAATGAGATGGCTCAGGATGAGCTCTGACTTGACGATTACTCTTTTGATCAATTGATATTGATAGATCGTGGCGTTCATTTGATCCGCTAACGATTGTTTCATGCAGGACATCCTTCCGTAATCTTGCTAAAACTTTATTACATATATCGGCAAACGCAGATGCTTCGTGAAGTTCAACTTTTTGCGCCCGTTGTCAATCACCATTCGCCCAGTTCGCGCATAAGATATATAAATATTTGAAATAAGTTATGAAACAAGTATATTTCGATAGAATTCGTGGCATAATAATAGGAACAGAGTTAACGGAATGAGAAAGCGGGGATGATTATGGATCAAACCACTATTCATCAATGCACGATTTGCGGCAAGCCGAAGCTCGAAGGAGAAGGGATCCGCATTGTACTCGGCTTCATCTGCGCCGATTGCGAGACCGAGATGGTCCATACGGATGTGAAGGATGCCAAATATCCATTCTTTATTCATCAGATGAAACAATTATTTGTGGAAAAAAACGCTTGAGACAGCCCTGGTAACAGAGGCTGTTTTTTTGTATCCGCGGATAAAGACGATAGGCTGCATCTCTTATTTACGTCTGGGACAGGACTACTTACAATAGGTGTAGGACTAAATGGATTGGAACGGAAGGATGAACCAACATGATGGGTAAACTAAAAGCTCCGCTTCTTGAAGCGTTATTGAAGCATGCGGAGAACAAGCCCGCGAGCTTTCATGTGCCTGGACACCATAACGGCGCCGCCCTTGTTCACACACTCAGAGAATCCCATATAGAGGATGCAGCACAATTAGAAAAGCAACTATCAGCTGTCATGCGTCTTGATGTGACAGAGCTGTCTTCCACCGATGATCTTCATCATCCGGAAGGGGCTATCCTCGAAGCGCAGCAGTTAGCTGCACAATGCTATGGAGCCGAGGAAACTTGTCTCCTGGTTGGCGGCAGCACGTCCGGTAATTTGGCAATGATTCTCGCGGTATGTAATCCTGGCGATATCATCATCGTACAGCGTAATGTCCATAAGTCGGTTATTAACGGATTGAAGCTTGCAGGCGCTCAGGCTGTATTTTTGACCCCGCGCCTGGAATCAAATACAGGGCTCTCCATGGTCCCGTCCATTGAACAGGTTAAGCAGGCGCTGTATCAATTCCCGCAGGCCAAAGCCGTATTCCTCACGAACCCGAATTATTATGGAATGGGCATGAAGCTTGATACATATGCGAAAGCTTGTCATGAGCAGGGGAAACCGCTTCTTATCGACGAAGCTCATGGGGCTCATTACGGGATGCATCCTGATCTGCCGACTTCAGCCATTCGGGCAGGAGCAGACGGCGTAGTCCAATCGACGCATAAGACTTTGCCGGCGTTAACGATGGGAGCCATGCTGCATATGCAGGGGCAGCTGCTGGATCGTCGCAGGATAAAAGAAGCGCTGGCCATGGTGCAAAGCTCCAGTCCTTCCTTTCCGATCATGGCTTCGCTCGATATTTCCCGCGCAATAGTCGATCGTCTTGGCGATAGGCTGTTCCATTCCGCTATCGAAGCGGTACATTCCTTCCGAATGTGGGTAAAAGAAACTAATACGATGTTCGCAACAGCAGAGCCTGAGTTGTTCCCGGGTCAGCAGCAGGATCCGCTGAGACTCATCTTAACCGTTCCTGGTGGACAGCTGACAGGATTCGAGCTGCATCGGGAGCTGGAGAAGCGCGGCTGCTGGGCAGAGATGTCGGATCCGCTGTATACGGTGATGGTCATAGGGCCACATGTTGCCGCTGATGAAGCCATAACTCGGTTGCAGGATGCTTTGAGGGACATTCATGAATCCTTCGTAGCTGAGCCAAGTCGCGAGGCGCTTTATCAGAAGCAGTCTGTGTCCGATGACTTAAGCGAAGGGATCAGCGAGCCGGTCTCTTTTGCAAGAACAAAGGATCGTCCAAGCAAGCGGGTTCCATTGCAAGAAGCCCTGCATCAACCATCTGCAGAGATGATCATACCTTATCCTCCGGGGATACCGATTCTCTATCCGGGCGAACGATTTACCGAGATGCATCTTAAGGATATTCGGCGATTATCGGATACGGGGGCCAGGTTTCAGGGGGCCGAGGATGGCACTATGGCTACGGTCGCTATATTAATAGAAGAGAAATGTTGAACTGGCTCGAAATACGGGCGATATCCCTTTAAATTTCATTGTAGTAGCAGTACCGCTTTGTTACAATGAAAGGACAAAGACGTTACTTACAGTAAGGGGAAACCGAGGATTGAGCAGGGGAATGTTCATTACGATAGAAGGCGGAGAGGGCGCAGGCAAAAGCTCACTCATTGGGCAGCTTGCGAATACAATGCAGGATAAGGGCTATCGTGTCGTTGTGACGAGAGAGCCCGGGGGGATACCGATCGCGGAGAAGATCCGCACCGTGATACTGGACCCTGAGCATACGACAATGGATGCGAGAACGGAGGCGCTGCTGTATGCTGCTTCCCGCAGACAGCATCTCGTGGAGAAGGTCATTCCGGCCCTGGAGGCAGGAGAGATCGTAATCTGCGACCGATTCGTCGACAGCAGCCTTGCTTATCAAGGCCATGCAAGGGGACTCGGTATTGAAGAAGTATGGCAAATCAATCAATTCGCCATCGCCGGCACGATGCCCGATCTGACGATCTATATGGATGTCTCGCCGGAGGTAGGGCTGTCGCGAATTGCGAGCAACCCGGACCGCGAGATTAACCGTCTTGATCTGGAGAGGCAATCGTTCCACGAACGGGTGCGGGAGGGTTATCACTTGTTGATCGACCGCTTCCCGGATCGCATACGCCGGGTAGATGCCGAGGAAACGCCGGATCGGGTGCTGCAAGCGGTTGTCGCTATTGTCGAACAACGCTTGAGTGGGATATAGCTTGCTTCGCGCCACGAGCACAGAGGAAGACTAAGTCATTTATTGTTTACCTATCTCTAATGAAGCCAAGGGGGAATGAAGATGAAATTAGTCATTGCGGTTATTCAAGACAAGGATAGCAACAAACTGTCTAATGCGCTTGTTCGGGAAGGGTTCAGAGCGACCAAGCTGGCCAGTACGGGCGGGTTCTTGCGTGCAGGCAATACCACGTTTATGATCGGCATTGAAGATGAGCGGGTGCATGAAGTGCTGCAAGTGATCAGCTCGAATTGCAAGGTGCGCGATCAATTGGTTACGCCGGTATCCCCAATGGGCGGATCGACGGATTCCTACATTCCGTTCCCTGTTGAAGTACAGGTCGGCGGAGCTGCGGTATTCGTAATGCCGGTAGAACGCTTCGAACACTTCTGATTGGGTGTGACATAGATGAGAGTAGACCAAAGCTGGCGCCCGGTCGGGCAGAACCGGGCAAGCGCCGATTCTTCCATGAAGCCGGTGCAACCCACAAGCTTCGCAGATGTGATGGTACAGCAGGATGCGCAGCGGACGCAGGAGCAGCTGAACCAGAAGCTGCAGGATATTCACCGGCAGGGCGATCGCCTCGCGAAGAATATGACCGTACGGGAGCTGATGCTTTATCGCCAAATGGTGAAGCAGTTCCTGGAGGATACAATCAGGCGCGGTGTTGGACTGAAGGAAGTGAGAGGCTTCGACCGCCGCGGGCGCGTGAAGCGATACAAGCTTCTGGATGAGATCGATGCTACGCTTGTAACGATGGCGGAGGACTTGCTCGACAGCGAGGAAGGCAGAATCGAGCTGTTGAACAAGATAGGCGAGATACGGGGGATTCTGATCAATCTCATGTTCTAGCCTTGCGACGCCAGGAAAGGTAAGGAACGATAGTGATGAGTTTGGAGCATGCCGACGTACAATGGAAGGCGCAGCGCATTCTGAAGCACGCCCTCCAAAGCGATAAAATTTCACATGCCTATCTATTCAGCGGGCCCTCCGGAACGGGAAGAATGGAGATGGCCCGGCAATTTGCCAAAGCGCTGTTCTGCAGCGCGGATGGCTGGGATGCTTGCGGCGAATGTCTGGAATGCCGGAAATTCGACCATGGCAACCAAAGCGATCTGATTATGATGGCCCCGGACGGGCAGAGCATCAAGATTGACCAGATCCGTGAATTGCAACGTTCGCTGTCCTATCGCAGCACGCAGACAGGACGCGTTGTCTACATTATTGAAGCGGCGGAGAAGATGACCATACAAGCGGCGAACAGCCTGCTGAAGTTTCTAGAGGAGCCGGTATCTCCGATCGTTGCGATTTTAATTACGGATAACGGACAAGCCGTGCTGCCGACTATTCGGTCGCGGACACAGTGGGTGCCTTTCCTCCCAATGCCGGCAGAGGCGATGCTGGAGCGCTTGACGGCTGAAGGGGCCTCGCCGCTGTTGGCCCGAGCCGCAGTCCAGTTGTCCTCCGGACTGGACGGCGCTAGACAAATTCTCCAGCAGAATGGGTTTGCAGAAATCAGAAACCTAGTGATACAATTAGGCAAGGAGAGTACGTCCCGATTCACCGCGGCGATGATCACTGCCCAGCAGCAGCTTTTTAAAACAGACTTAGCGAATCATATGGATCAGCTGCTTTCATTATTGACACTATGGTTTAAAGATTTGACACAGTTCCAGGCCGGAAGGCAGGACAAGCTTGTTTTCATAGATCAGTTGGAATGGATAAGCAGCAATGCTTATAATCGCTCCTTCGCAGGTTGGGTAAGCTGTATGGAGCATGTCCTGGAAGCAGGCAAGCGCATGCGGGCGAATGTATCGCCACAACTGGCGTTTGAGCAACTATTGGTAAATTTACAGGAGGGCTAATCCTTGTATAATGTCATCGGTGTCCGCTTCAAGAAGGCGGGCAAGATCTATTACTTTGACCCGGTCGAGCACCCCGTGGATAAGGAACAGCATGTGATTGTTGAGACCGCCCGCGGAATCGAATACGGTAAAGTGGTGGTGGGACAGAAGCAAGTCGGTGAATCGGATGTTGTTCTCCCTCTCAAGAAGGTCATACGAATTGCAAGCGATGTTGATGCGCAGGTTGTGGAAGAGAACCGTGCAGCGGCTAAGAATGCATTTGCAACCTGTCTTGATAAAATCAAGAGCCATCAGCTTCGCATGAAGCTGGTTGATGTCGAATTTACGTTCGACCGCAATAAAATTATTTTTTACTTTACGGCCGAAGGCCGTGTCGACTTCCGGGAGCTCGTTAAGGATCTGGCCAGTGTATTCCGGACCAGAATCGAGCTTCGCCAGATCGGCGTACGGGATGAAGCGAAGATGCTTGGCGGCATCGGGCCTTGCGGACGTGTCCTCTGCTGTTCCTCATGGCTCGGCGATTTCGAGCCGGTCTCCATCAAGATGGCCAAAGACCAGAATCTTTCGCTTAATCCTACGAAAATATCGGGCCTGTGCGGACGTCTGATGTGCTGTTTGAAGTATGAGCATGACAATTATGAGAGCGTGCGCGAAGAATTGCCTGCCGTGGGCAAGATCGTCGTTACTTCGTATGGTGAGGGCAAAGTGACAGGAATCAACGCCGGCACGAAGAGCGTGTATGTACAACTGTTCGATGTGCCAGGCAAGCCAAAAGAGTTGCCGTTCGACGACGTCGTTGTGAAGTAAGCAAGCGGCAGAAGTCATTCTGATAGGTGAGGTAACGCTCACGCTTGAAGTTCTGGGGTGGGAACTTGGAGAAGAGAGATATTTTTGTTCAAATGGACGAATTGGATAATCGAATGGGAGTATTCCATGCCGAGCTCAGCGCCCTTAAGCTAAGGGTGAAGGAGCTGCTGGAGGAGAACAAACGTCTTAGCCTTGAGAATCATCAGCTGCGGCAGGTATTCAAGAGGGAGACGGCCTCCGAACGCGAAGCGGTGGGAGTCGCCGTACAGAGCGAGAGCAGTACGGCAGATGCGGAGCTGTCGCTGAATCATGAGGCTGGCCTTGAAGAGGGCAGCGTTGCGGTAGGCGAGGGCCATGATAATCTCACGCGGCTATACCATGAAGGATTCCATATTTGCAACGTATATTACGGACATCTGCGAACGGAGGGCGACTGCTTGTTCTGCCTCTCCTTCTTGAATAAGTAAAGTGGAATCCGTATCGACAGGCCGTCCTTACCGCTGAGGACGGTCTTTTTTCTAAAAATTTTTAGGGTAAGAAACAGTCAAAAAGTGTAAGTTCAAAAAGTCCGGTTTTCAGCATATGAGCTTATGCTTCCGATGATGCGTTTTTTTAAAAACGCTGCAGAAGATTGAATAAAGCTAGGAAATGAGGAGCGGAGCGTAGTGGAAGCTACGTGAGCACCGGAAGTTCCGGCTGAATTCAATATTCGATGTCGAAGTGGCTTCCTGATATGCTTCGTGATCAAAAGCGGACTTTTTGAATAACCCCTAAAAATGGAAAAAATGAACGAAGGATATAAAGGAGAGACCATGAACGTGTCTGAACAACCAACTATACCGCTTGCCGAGGGCGAAAGAATCGATGATTTGCTGACGGGTACGGGGCTGAGAATCATTCAGAGCCGCGAGGTATTCAGCTTCTCGCTCGATGCGGTGCTCTTGTCCCGCTTTGCTAATATTCCGAAGCATGGCCGAATTGCCGATCTCTGCTCAGGCAACGGCGTAATTCCGATTCTGCTCTCCTCGCGCACGAAGGCTTCTATCGATGCGATCGAGATTCAGACGAGATTGGCTGACATGGCCCGCAGAAGTGTCGCCATGAATGGGCTGGAGGAGCAGATTACCGTATTGGAGCAGGATTTACGGACCTATCCCAAGATTGCGGGGAACGGCGCCTATGATGCTATAACGGTGAATCCTCCCTATATGCCGGTAACCGCAGGCGACAAGAACGAGAATGAGCATTATGCCATCGCCCGCCATGAGATTCATTGCACAATGGAGGACTTGGCACAGGCTTGCTGCAGGCTGCTGCGTCCGGGCGGCAAGCTGTCGATGGTGCATCGGCCGTCCAGGCTGCTCGATATTGTAGAGTCGCTTAGACGCTGGAAGCTGGAGCCGAAGCGAATCCAGTTCGTGCATCCCCATGCGGGAGCGGAAGCGAATATGGTGTTAATAGAGGCCATGCGTGACGGAAAGCCGGATATTAAGCTGCTGCCGCCTATTATGGTATACAACGATGAAGGAGTACAGATCGTATGAGGAGACAGCGAAGCTATTCGGTGCAAGACGGCGATGGCATGAATGGAGAAGCGGGAACGCTTTATTTGGTAGGAACGCCGATCGGCAACCTGGAGGATATGACCATGCGCGCGATTCGCATTCTGAAGGAAGTGGATTTGATTGCTGCGGAGGATACGAGACAATCCCGCAAGCTGCTTACCCACTTCGACATCCATACCCGCCTGGTCAGCTATCATGAGCATAATAAGAACGCAAGCGGCCCTGAATTGATACGGCTGCTGGCAGAAGGACAATCGATTGCCCTAGTAAGCGATGCCGGCTTGCCTGCCATATCTGATCCGGGGGCCGATCTTGTGGCGGAAGCGACAGAGCAGGGCATTACGGTCGTTCCGGTACCGGGGGCGAATGCGGCATTGTCGGCCTTGATTATGTCGGGCTTGCCGACGGACCGATTCCTGTTCGCGGGATTCCCGCCGAGAGAGAAGAAGTCGCTTGGGAAGTGGCTGAAGGAATTGTCGGGTCAAGCGGCGACGCTCATTATGTATGAATCGCCCCATCGTCTGACGAAGACGCTGGACGCTATGCTTGAGCATCTGGGCGATCGCAGAGCGGCTGTCATCCGGGAATTGACCAAGCGGCATGAGGAAGCGGTGAGAGGATCGTTATCGGAATGTCTGGACTGGTTCAACCATAACGGCCCGCTGGGAGAGTTCTGTATCGTCGTAGAAGGCGCAGGAGCGGAAGCGGCCCAATCAGCTCATGAGGAGACATGGTGGTCCGAGCTGGACGTCGCTGCACATGTCGCTCACTACGAGACGATGATGGATCGTAAAGAAGCGATAAAAAAGACGGCTATTGATCGGGGAGTGCCTAAGCGGGATATCTATAATGAAGTAAACCGGTAGTATACAGGGGAAGGTTCTATAGAAATGGCCGGACAAAAAAAGGACCTTCCTGGCCGGGTTCTAGCGCAGGAAGGCAACAAGGAGTATAAAAAGGTTAGAATTAACAAGTAGGTATAAATTGATTATAACCGATTTTTTTTATTTTGTCACAGGAGTAGGCATTTCTGATAAACAAATATGGCAAACAATTTTTCCTTTGAAGTAGGAAACGTTCTCTGCATTGCCGCAGAAGATACAAGCAGGCTCATATTTCTTCAGCATGATGCGCTCTCCGTCTACATAGATCTCAAGAGCGTCCTTCTCGCCAATACCCAGCGTACGGCGCAACTCAATTGGAATTACCACGCGGCCAAGCTCATCCACTTTACGTACGATACCTGTAGATTTCATCATTATCTATCAATCCTCTCACAAAATGTATTTTCGTCATCATTCGACAATGTTTGTAGATTCTATGTTACTATAATACCAACTCTTCCCAAAACAGTCAACCTAGAATCTTCTGCCAGATCGCTGTAGCCACAAGCGATCTCGGGATATCGTCGGATAATTGCTATGTAATAGAATACAACAGCTTCGACATTTTGGAAACTATTTTACGACACTATTCGACAAAGGATTTGCGTTTTGTGTCGAAACTATGAACAAAGGAGATGAGAAGATGAGAGAGCCTTTAACGGAAGAAAAAGTATTCAAGGATCCCGTTCACGATTATGTATACGTTCGTGATCAGACCATATGGGATCTGATCAATACCAAGGAATTTCAGCGGCTGCGCCGAATCCGGCAGCTCGGCACCACCTATCTGACATTCCATGGAGCGGAGCACAGCCGCTTCTCCCATTCGCTGGGCGTCTACGAAATTACGCGGCGTATCATATCGCAGTTCGAGCGCAGCGGCTATCCGGATTGGCCGGCTGAAGAGAGGCTGGTCTCGCTATGTGCCGCATTGCTTCATGATGTGGGCCATGGTCCCTTCTCACATTCCTTGGAAGAAATTTTCGATACGGACCATGAAGTATGGACCTGCAATATTCTGCAGGGCAATACAGATATTAATAAAGTGCTTAGACAAGTGTCCGAGGACTTCCCGGATAAAGTGGCCGCTGTTATACAGAAGAAATATCCGAAGCCGATTGTCGTCAGCTTGATCTCTAGCCAGATGGACGCGGATCGGATGGATTATTTGCTCAGAGATGCTTATTTCACCGGCGTCAATTACGGCACATTCGATCTGGAGCGCATACTAAGGGTGCTCAGGCCGTATCAGGGCAAGATCGTGGTGAAGGAAAGCGGCATGCACGCTGTGGAGCATTACCTGATGTCCCGGTATCAGATGTACTGGCAAATTTACTTCCATCCCGTCACGCGCAGCTCGGAGATTATATTGAGGCAAATTTTCCGGCGAGCCAAGGAGTTGAACGAACAGGGCTACACATTCCGCTGGATGGCAGCTCCGCTTCAGCAGCTTCTGAACAATTCACTTTCATTAGAAGATTATGTAAAGCTGGACGAACCGCTTGCCCAGACGGCATTCGCCGAATGGGCAGAGGAATCCGATGAGCTGCTCAGCGATCTATGCCGCCGCTTCATGAACAGGCAGTTATATAAGTATGTAACCATTGATAACCCGGATGAATCACTTCTATTAGAAGTAGCGGATGCATTGTCGTCCATCGGTCTGAACCCGGATTACCATATGGAGATCGACTACCCGTTCGACCTTCCTTATGATGTGTACAGGCCGGATCAGAACAACGGAGAAAAGCGTGAAAAAGCGCCGATTTTGTTGCTCGACAACGAGGAGCGAATTAGCGAGATTTCCATGAAATCCGACATCGTTCGTTCCATTACAGGGCTGCACCAGGGGCAGTATCATTTGTATTTTCCAGAAGAGCCGCTGCGGGAAAATATAGAGCGACTGCCTGAGCGGATGGTGAAATTGTTCAAGCTTGATTAATGAAGGAATAATTGAACTACAGGAGTGAATGACAGAATGACTTTACCGATTCTTTTTGACACGCATACCCATCTTGATTCTTACAAATTCGACGAAGATCGTGAGGCGGTTATCGCACGAGCGCGCGCCGCAGGTGTCGAGCTGATGGTTAATATCGGCTTTGACCGCGAGACAATTCCAACGACGATGGAGCTGGCGGAGAAGTATGATTTCATCTATGCGGCTGTCGGCTGGCATCCCGTGGAGAGCATACATATGAAGCCGGAGGATCTGGACTGGATCGAGGAGCTTTGCAAGCATAAGAAAGTAGTCGCGATCGGCGAGATTGGACTGGATTATCACTGGGATACGTCGCCGAAGGATGTGCAGCACCGTGTATTCCGGGAGCAAATCAGGCTTGCGCGCAAGATCGGCAAGCCGATCGTCATCCATAATCGCGATGCTCATGAGGATATTATCCGAATTTTGAAGGAGGAGCGGGCCGAGGAAGTCGGAGGGGTGATGCATTGCTTCTCAGGCAGCTGGGAAACCGCCAAAATTTGTCTGGATATGAACTTTTATATCTCATTCGGAGGACCCCTCACATACAAAAATGCAAGGGTTCCCAAAGAGGTTTTGGAAAGGGTTCCAATGGACCGTTTATTGATCGAAACAGACTCCCCTTATCTTACTCCACATCCATATCGTGGCAAAAGAAATGAGTCCGCTTATGTGTCTCTTGTGGCAGAGGCGGCAGCTGAAATTAAGGGGAAAACGGTGGACGAAATTGCGCAAATCACCACCGAAAACGGTAAAAAATGTTTTGGAATCGTATGAAAGTCGGTCTAAAAGCGAGAAATAAAGACCTTTAGCGCAATAAAACTGATTTTTGTCGCTGAAATCACGTATATTTTTGAAGTTTTCCTGCTTTTTTCGTGAAAATCGCATTTTATCGCTTCTTTACAACTGGGCTCTGATGAAGGTATCATTCAAATCAGAGCTTTTCGTTTTGTATTGGATTTCCAGTCTTGCAGCCCATCATAAGCCTCATGATAACTCCTCACTCCCATCCCGCATGTGAACGCTTAGGCGCCTACCACACACATCCTTCACAAGGGCGACATCCATCCCAAGTTTGAATAAACAGTAAAACGTCGTCATAGGGATAAACAGGGAGGTGAGAGGGACTGCTTACTGGAGCGCGTGCTTGCACGCCAATATATTATAGTCGCGTCAGTTGTAACATGCGTAACACTTGGCGGCGGGGCTATGAAGGAGGACCGAAGAAGTGGGATTAATCCAGGCATCAAAGGACACCCATGGGAAACGATCATCCAGCATGACTTTCGCAATGCGATGGAAGCATGGAAACTTGCGTTTGATTATGTTGAGCGCTGTAATCTCAATCGCTATGACTTTCATGTTTTTGGTGTTGTTGTACGGAACGGCTGTCAAAAGCGTATCCGTAGTAGTGAATGGACAAGAAACCGTTGTGGAAACAAAACAATGGGTCCTGCAACGCCTACTGGATGAACAAGCTATTACAATTGGACCTCATGACGAGGTGTCTATCCCGCTTAATTCACCGATTAAGAATGGGGACCGGGTTGAAGTCAATCATGCAATTCCGGTTGTTGTAAAAGCTGATGGCAAGACATCAACGGTGTACACGACAGAGAAGACGGTACAGGCAGCGATAGAGGAACTCAATCTAACGCTACGCAATGAAGATAAAATTAGTCCGTCCCTTCACGATTCCGTGGAGGCGGAAGAGACGATAACTATAGTTCGAGTCAACACAAAAGTGTCCGAGCTCGAGAAGACCGTGCCATTCTCTATCGTGAAGAAAGAAGACCCGACGCTGGAACAAGGCAAGGAGAAGGTCGTACAGACCGGTAAGGAAGGCGTTGTGGTTGAGCAGAAGCAAGAAAAGTACGAGGATGGCGTACTGGTATCGAATCAGATTGTGAACAAGGTTGTTCAGACAGCGGCGGTGGATCAGGTGGTCGCGGTAGGCACCAAGAAGCCTGAACCGAAGGTAACCGTATTGTCGAACAACAGTCCGAGCGTGATGACCGTAACCAAAGGCGACGTAACGTTCAAGGCGAAGAAGATGCTGAAGAATGTAACGCTGACAGCCTACTCGGCTGGTGTGGCGTCGACCGGCAAGGATACGGATCATCCGGACTATGGCATTACTGCCTCCGGCACTCGCGTGAAGGAAGGCCGCACCATTGCGGTTGACCCGAAGGTTATACCAATCGGCTGGTGGGTATACATCGAGGGCATCGGCTTCCGCCGGGCGGAGGATAAAGGCAGCGCCATTAAGGGCAATAAGATCGATGTTTATTTTGACAGCAATAGCCATGCCACGAAGTTCGGCAAGAAGACGGGATATACGGTCTACATTCTTGGTCCGAACAAACCGACGGCAAGCTAACCTGCGTCAGAGCGAAGCGGGGCTGTTCCGAGGGTCATTATGACCACCGGAACAGCCCCGTTTCCTCTTGCGGCATCCATGAACTTTCTTTGCATGATTAGGGAAGGTAGGATATGCTGAAGCTAAGGGAACGAACAGGAAGGAATGGGAACGTTGATTAAGGAAGTAATCGTAGTAGAGGGCAAAAGCGATACAGCGGCCATCAAGCGTGCTGTAGATGCGGATACGATCGAGACGAACGGCTCGGCCATCGGCGAAGATGTGCTGCGGCGCATCGAGCTGGCGAACCAGCGGAGAGGCGTTATCATCTTTACGGATCCCGATCATGCCGGCGAGCGCATCCGCAAGATTGTAGCTCGCCGGGCCCCAGGCTGCAAGCATGCCTTCCTGCCGCAGGAGATGGCTTATTATAAAGGCGATATCGGAATCGAGAACGCAAGCCCTGAGGCGATTGTGAAGGCCTTGTCCGAGCTTCGGACGGAATCGCAGGCGCAAGAGGGCGAGATTGCGTGGGAGGACCTGATCGAAGCGGGGCTGATCGTCCATGAGGATGCTGCGAACCGGAGACTTATTATGGGCAAGCTGCTTGGCATCGGCTACGCCAACGGCAAGACGTTCTATAAGCGCTGTACGAGCTTCTGCATCTCGAAGGCGGAGTTCGAAGACGCGCTGCGCGAGATGGAGAAGAAACTGGAGGAATCATGAAGATGAGCATAGAGAGCGGCAGCGAACAGGCTAAGGGGCCGAAGAAGTCCGGCGGACCCGATATCGGCACGCCGAGACGTACGAAGGAAATTATCGCGAAGCATGGCTTTTCGTTCAAGAAGAGCCTTGGACAAAACTTTTTGATTGACGGCAACGTCTTAAGCAAGATTGTGGCCGCAGCAGAGCTGGACGAGCATAAGGGCGCACTGGAGATCGGCCCGGGCATCGGCTCTCTGACGCAGAAGCTCGCGGAGACAGCAGGCAAGGTAACGGCCGTCGAGATTGACCAGCGGCTTATTCCGATTCTGGCTGATGTGCTCGCCGACAGGCCGGAAGTGACGGTCGTACACGGCGATGTGCTGAAGCTGGACCTGAAGGAGCTGTTCGAGACGCAGTTCGCTGATTGCAATGGCGTCAGCGTAGTGGCGAATTTGCCTTATTACGTCACGACTCCGATTCTGATGAAGCTGCTGGAGGAGCGTCTGCCGCTTCAGCATATTGTCGTTATGATTCAGAAGGAAGTCGCCGAGCGGATGGCGGCGAAGCCGGGCGGCAAGGAGTACGGCAGCCTTAGCGTAGCAGTCCAGTATTACTGCGTGCCTCAGCTTGTATGCACCGTGCCTCATACGGTCTTCATCCCGCAGCCGAACGTCGACTCTGCGGTTATTAAGCTGACGGTAAGAGACACGCCTGCCGTAGACGTGCCTGACGAGGAATATTTCTTCCGCGTTGTACAGGCCAGCTTTGCGCAGCGCCGCAAGACGCTGGCGAATAATCTGACGGCCTTCGTCGGCAAGGAGCGCCGGGAGGAGATGACGGCTATGCTGAACCGTATCGGCATCGACCCGGGCCGCCGGGGCGAGACGCTGTCATTGGACGAATTCGCCGAGCTGTCGAGAAATCTGTATGAAGCGGGCTGGAGTCGTTAGCCTACATTTTTGATCACCATTCGGAAGTTCTGCCCATAGGATAGACGAAGAGGTGATTAACCTATGAACCAAGGAGACCTGGTCGTCCGCAAATCGTACGGCGGTGACGTGTTGTTCCGTGTCGAAGATGTACGTACTCACCATGCCGTCCTGAAGGGCACGGACTACCGTCTGTTGGCGGACGCGCCAATTCCAGATCTGTCGGTCGTGCGCGATCCCGAGTCTACGCGCGCAGTGCAGCAAGTACGAATTAAAGTGAATGCATCGCTTAAGAAAATGCAGACCGATAGAGAGCGGCAGACGCATGACACCGAGGAAGCCATCAGGCTTGCCCAGGAGCAGCAGCAGAATGCCCATTACTTTGAGGTGCCCGGAAAGGTGCTTCATCTGGATGGGGACGGGAATTACTTGAAGAAGAGCATGCAGCTGTACAACACGATGCATGTGCCTGCACATGGCCTTCATATTCATGAATCGCAGATGGCGGATGTGCTGTACCGGCTGCTCCCTCAGATCAGGCCGGACATCGTTGTCATTACGGGTCATGACGGAGTGCTCAAGAACCGTGCGCCGAATGAAATCTACAGCCTTACAAGTTATAAGAATTCGCAGAACTTCGTGAACGCAGTGCGAGTAGCCAGGGAGTATGAGAAGAACCGGGACGGCCTCATCGTCGTAGCCGGCGCATGCCAATCGCATTTTGAGGCGCTGCTGCAGGCCGGCTCCAACTTTGCCAGTTCGCCGGGCCGCATCCTGATTCATGCGCTGGACCCTGTCTATATCGCCATCAAGGCCAGCTATACATCCATACGAGATGCGATTAATTTGCCGGATGTCATTCACGGCACCATCAGCGGTATTGACGGTGTGGGCGGCATCGAGACGATGGGAAGATACCGCGTTGGCTTGCCCAAGCCGAAGGTGACATCGGCCCCGTAGGACTATTGGATTGTATAATCAAGGAAATAATGCACAAACTATTGTTTAGATTTTCTCATTTTTAAAAAAATGGGTGAAATCACCGTTGACAAGAGAAATATTGGACTGATATAATATTTTGCCTCATTTGACAAACCCTCTTTTTTTGGTTATAATGGACAAGGAAAGAGGTGGTAGCTGACAATGGCAAAAAATGCGCTGTTGGATATAAAACGCAGCTTGGAAGCCCATGTGGGATCCAAGATCCGTCTTCGGGCAAACGGTGGTCGCCGAAAGACCATTGAACGGACCGGTACGTTGGAAGAAATCTACCCTTCTGTGTTCATTGTCAAGCTGGATGAGGAACAGCACGCTTTCAAACGCGTCTCCTACAGCTATGCGGACATCCTGACAGAATCCGTGGAAGTGACCGTGTGCAATGATGAGGGTCAAGTACGCATCGCTTTTCAACAATAGATCGACATAGGTTTCACAAGGCCGTTAAGGCATCTGGCGCAGAGCAATCTGCGCTTTTTTTTGCGCATAATCGCCCGTAGGGGACACATACTACCTTCGTCAAGCTGAGTTGCAGCATCAGCTGGCAAACCATGAGCGGAGGGATATGGATATGGGACGCAGAAGGCGCAGTATCATGTCCGAGCAGCTCAAGTATGAGCTGGCCAAGGACTTGGGATTCTACGATACCGTCCAGCAGGAAGGCTGGGGCGGCATTAAAGCGAAGGATGCCGGCAACATGGTCAAGCGTGCCATCCAGCTTGCGGAGCAGGCAGCGTCAAAGTCACAGCAGCCATAATGAAGGCGCATAAAGGCTAAACCTCGGCGACTGCTAGGAAGCAGTTGCCATGGTTTAGCTTTTATTGTATTCCTTTGTTATAATGGGGCTTAAGCTAAGCTTAGAGACGAACGGGTGAACATGATGAAAATATATGAAAAAGCGCCAGCCAAAATTAATTTGCTGCTGGATGTGCTTCGCAAACGGGAAGACGGCTATCATGAAGTCGAAATGATCATGACCATGGTCGATCTGGCCGATCGTCTGGAGATGGAGGAGCTGCCGCGCGACACGATTATTATATCGAGCCAAGTCGGCTATATTCCGCTGGATGAGAAGAACCTGGCCTTCCAGGCGGCAAGACTGATCAAGGAACGTTATGACGTCAGAAAGGGCGTCTATATTCATCTGGACAAGAAGATACCGGTAGCCGCCGGACTCGCAGGAGGCAGCAGCGACGCTGCCGCTACGCTTCGCGGTCTGAATCGGCTGTGGGATCTGAACATATCGGAGGACGAGCTGTGCGAGCTTGGAGCGGAGCTTGGCTCCGACGTGCCATTCTGCGTCACAGGGGGCACGGCGATCGCGCGGGGCAGGGGAGAGAAGCTGGAGCATATTGGTCCGCCGCCGCAGTGCTGGGTCGTTCTGGCGAAGCCGCCGATTAACGTCTCGACCGCCGATGTGTACGGGCGGCTGCGCGCCAATGAGCTGAAGCATCATCCATCCATTCCAGCAATGCGAGAGGCGCTGACGCAAGGATCCTTCCAGGACATGTGCGCAGGTCTTGGCAATGTGCTGGAGACCGTCACCCTGGAGATGTATCCGGAAGTGCTTCAATTGAAGGAAAGCATGCTTCGCCTTGGCGCAGACGGAGTGCTTATGTCCGGCAGCGGACCTACCGTATTCGGGCTGGTATCGAAGGAAGCCAAGCTTCCTCGCATCTATAATGGCCTTCGCGGATTTTGCAAAGAAGTATACGTGGTAAGAATGCTTACATAATGATGACGTTCTTCTTGATTGAATCCGTATAAAAATGTTATATTGGGTTTATATTATTCGGATTTAGCGGGGGGGAGATCAAAATGAAGAAGTTAAAGCGAAGCTCGAGATTGGTAGAAATGACGCAATATCTGTTATCTCGTCCCCACACGTTAATTTCGCTGACAGCATTTGCTGATCGCTATCAATCCGCGAAGTCGTCCATTAGCGAGGATTTGGCTATTATAAAAGAAGTGTTCGAGGAAGAGGGCATCGGCGAATTGCAGACGCTGGCCGGCGCGGCCGGCGGCGTGAGATATATGCCGCAGATGCGAGAGTCCGTCGCACTTGATATTATGAAGAATATTTGTCTGGAGCTGGAGCAGCCGGACCGCGTGCTCCCTGGCGGGTATTTGTATATGACAGATATGCTGGGACAGCCGGATCTGCTGGCCGATGTTGGCCGCATGTTCGCGACGGCATTCTCAGGCCGCAAGATCGATTGCATTATGACGGTGGAGACCAAAGGAATTCCGCTGGCATATGCGACAGCGGCTTGCCTCAATATTCCGGTGGTTATTGTCCGCAGGGACAATAAGGTGACGGAAGGCTCCGCGGTGAGCATCAATTACGTATCGGGCTCGACCAAGCGCATCCAGACGATGTCGCTTGCGCGCAGAGCGCTGAAGGAGCAGTCCCATGTTCTCATTATCGACGACTTTATGAAGGCCGGCGGTACAATTCAGGGAATGATGGACTTGCTGCATGAATTCAAGGCAACGGTTGCGGGAGTCGGCGTATTCGTAGAATCCGGCGAGGTCGAGCTGGAGGAGCGGCTGCTGGAAGACTATATCTCACTGGCCAAGCTTACTGCCGTAGATATGAAGACGAAGCAGACGACAGTTGTTCCGGGCAATTATTTCAAAAGCTAGAGAGGCAGGTAGGGTCATGTCAACGAATCCGAAGCTTGAAGTGATCTCGACGAGTGAAGCGCCGGCGGCAATCGGTCCTTATTCGCAAGCGATCAAGCTGGGCGGGCTGCTCTTTACGTCCGGCCAGATTCCTCTGGATGCATCGGGCGCTCTGGTAGAGGGCGGCATCGAGGAACAGACGCATCAGGTGTTCCGTAATTTGAAAGCGGTATTAGAAGCATCGGGAGCGACGTTCCAGGACGTGGTGAAGGCAACCGTATTCATGAAAGATATGAACCAATTTGTGACAGTCAACGGCATCTATGCATCCTACTTTGGCGACCATAAGCCGGCACGCTCTGCTGTAGAGGTGGCAAGGCTTCCGAAGGACGTCCTTGTCGAAATAGAAGTGATTGCATCGACAAATGTCGAATGAAAACGAAAAAAATGCATACTAAAAAAAATATTTTAAATTGAGTATCATTTTACCAAAAATGCAGAAGGAATTGGCACAAAAACGTGGAAGTATACACCAAGTCTCAGATAGGCAAAGGTGGTGAACACAAGTGCAAATTACTGATGTCAGACTCCGCCGTGTGAACTCGGAAGGTCGCATGAAGGCTATTGCTTCCATAACCATTGACAACGAATTCGTCGTTCACGATATTCGTGTTATTGATGGTAATAATGGTATGTTTGTAGCTATGCCTAGCAAGCGGACTCCAGATGGTGAATTCCGTGATATCGCTCATCCGATTTCTTCCACGACTCGTGAGAAGATTCAAGCTGCCGTATTGGCAGAATATGAGCGCGCGGCTGATGAAGTTGCGATTGAAGAAGGGGCATAAAAGCGGAGCTGTTCGGCTTCTGCAAAAATGGTATCGTATGGAAAAGAGAGCCGCGGCTCTCTTTTCTTTTGTTTCAATATGAGCTATATTCGAGTGAGGATTGCTAGGCGATAGGGAGGTAATGAAAAAATGAAAGTAATGACGATTGTGCTGGCTGCCGGTCAAGGCAAACGGATGAAATCGAAACTATATAAAGTGCTTCATCCCGTCAGTGGAAAACCGATGGTAGGGCATGTTCTCGATACGGTGAGGGAGGCGTCCAGCGAGCGGACGGTAGTCGTGGTCGGACATGGCGCCGAGATGGTGAAGTCGCATTTGGGCGACGCTGCGGAATACGTGCTGCAGGAGAAACAGCTTGGAACAGGCCATGCCGTGCTGCAGGCTGCGCCGCTGCTAAGCAAGGAAGAGGGCACAACCATCGTCATCTGCGGGGATACGCCGCTTGTGCAGGCATCTACGCTCCATGCCATGCTGAAGCTGCATGCGGATAGCGGAGCGGCTGCTACGATTCTATCGGCTTCCTTCGAGAATCCGGCGGGATACGGACGTATTATCCGCGGAGAGGACGGCACGGTGCAGCGGATCGTGGAGCATAAGGATTGCTCGCCGGAAGAGGCTGCGGTACAAGAGATTAATACCGGCACGTATTGCTTCGATAACCGCAAGCTGTTCGACGCGCTAAGCAAGGTGACGAATGACAATGCGCAAGGCGAATACTATCTGACGGACGTAATCGGCGTGCTGAAGGAAGCGGGAGAGATCGTTCAGGGCTTCTGCACCGATGATACGGCGGAAGCAATCGGCGTCAATGACCGCGTTGCCCTGGCGGAAGCGGAGCGTTATATGCGCGAGCGCATTAACCGCAAGCATCTATTGAACGGCGTCACGATTATTGATCCGGCAAATACGTATATTGAGGCCAGCGTGCAGATCGGTTCGGACACGGTGATCTACCCGGGTACGGTACTGCGCGGCGCAACGGTCATTGGCGAGGACTGCGTCATTGGTCCGGCTGCGGAAGTAGTGGATACTGTTATTCAGAACGGGGCCTGCATCAAATATTCGACAGCCGCCGAATCGGTTATTGGAGAAGAGAGCTCCGTCGGTCCGTATGCGAACCTTCGTCCAGGCTCCAAGCTAGGCCGGGGTTGCAAGGTTGGCGATTTCGTCGAGCTGAAGAACGCATCGCTTGATGACGGCAGCAAGGTGTCGCATCTGAGCTATGTAGGCGACGCTGTGGTCGGCAAGGATGTTAATATTGGCTGCGGCGCCATAACAGTCAATTATGATGGCTTCAACAAAGCGGTCACCGAGATTGGCGACGGCGCCTTCATCGGCAGCAACGTCAATCTGATTGCGCCTGTGAAGGTCGGCAATGGCGCGTATGTGGTGGCGGGCACGACGATTACGCATGATGTGCCTGAGGGCGATCTGGCGATTGCCCGTGAGCGCCAGGTTAATAAGCCGGGCTACGCGGACAAGATCCGCTCTCGTGCGAAGGCGAAGAAAGAACGCAAAGAGTAGTTTTGAACACGCACTTATGTGATTAATTTCTGGTAGTTGTGGGTAAAGTGATATGGAAATCCAATTCTTCGAGGAGGGTTCCATATGGCTATAGCAATAAAAGCAGAACAAAGGGCCGGGGTTACTAAAGGCGATCTGCGCCAGCTGCGCATGAGCGGCCAGGTGCCTGGCGTCGTATATGGCAAAAAACTGCAGTCTTCGGCTGCGGTCAGCGTTAGCGAGAAGGAATTGTCATCTTTGCTGCGTTCTAACCCTAATGCAGTGCTGGAGCTGACTGTACCTGAATCCGGTGTGCATTCCGTCATGGTGGCCGATGTACAGCGCGACTCGCTCAGTCATAAGCTGCTGCATGTTGATTTCCACCAAATTAATATGGATGAGGAAGTTCGGGCGAGCGTCCGCATTGATGCGACAGGCGACTCCACCGGCGTGCGCGAGGGCGGAATTCTGTCGGTCATTCTCCATGAGCTGGAGGTTCAATGCCTGCCAGGCAATATACCTGATGCCATCGAGGTTGATGTATCCGAGCTAGGCATCGGCGACAGCATTCTCGTCTCCGATCTTAAGCTCCCTCAGGGCGTAGAGGCCAAATCCGATTCCCAGCTTGTGATCGTCACCGTGCTGGCGCCACAGAAAGAGCTGAGCGAAGAAGAGAAGGAAGCGCAGGATGTGGAGGCGCAGGAAGCAGAGTCGCGTTCCGACAATGCGGTTCACGAGGAAATCTCGACAAGCACTTAAGCGGACCTATAGATACAGGATTGCAAGCTGTCCTCCACGGAGGACAGCTTGCTTGCGTTTAGGAACACGACTCTTCGCAAAATAGCGCTAATTATGCTACATTAGGTACGAGATAGAGGTGCTACGAAAACCTTAGCTTATGCTTACGATGCAGGTTTTCTCCGAAAACCTTTGAGGAGGATTAAAATGAAATGGATTGTTGGGCTGGGTAACCCTGGCGCTCAATATAAGGATACGAGGCACAATGTCGGCTTTATGGTGATAGATGAACTGGCGAAGCGCTGGGGCATTGCGCTGACGCCGCAGGGCAAGCATAGAGCGGTTATTGGCGAAGGCAATGTGGGCGGCCAGAAGGTAGCGCTGATCAAGCCGATGACCTATATGAATCTGTCAGGGGAAGCGGTGCGTTCTTTCCTCGATTACTATAAGGCGGATATTGCCGATGGCATTATTGTCTATGATGATCTGGATACCGAGGTCGGGAAGCTGCGGCTGCGCTATCAAGGCAGCGCGGGCGGGCATAACGGCATCAAGTCGCTTATTCAGCATCTGAATACGCAATCGTTTCACCGGATTCGGATGGGCATTTCACGTCCGCAGCCAGGCATCGTCATCTCCGATTACGTGCTTGCGAACTTCCCGAAGGCGGAGCGAGACAAGCTGGCGCATATGATTGAGCAGGCTTGCGATGCCGTAGAATTTGGCTTGAAGGCCCCGTTCGAAGAAACGATGGCAAAGTTTAATCGGTAATCCGTTAATTTATGGCTTTGCGGGGCATACTGAAGGGTATAACCACTCTTCAGGAGGCATACATATGGCTGTAAACTATATATGCAGGCATTGCAAGACGTCAATCGGCTCCATCGACGGCCCGTCGGTGACGGAGCAGCAGCTCGGTTTCCATTTCTTGACCCCCGAGGAGCGCAGCGATATAATAGCGTATGACTCGAACGGTGATGTTACGGTCAAGGTCGTATGCGATTATTGCAATGAAGCGCTGACTACGAATCCTGATCTATTGCTGGTCAGCAACCCACTTCAATAACCGATAGGTAACTGCGAGAACAAGCTATGCCGCCCTATGGCCGGATGTAGCTGTTTTTGCGTGGGCAGATCAATCCGGGCTGAAGCTTCCAAGCTAACCGGCTTGCGAGGATGATCGGTTGACGGAATGCTGCAAGTCCCTAATCTATGACATCAAATTTTTAGCCGAACATGGTTGTGTATAGAAAAGAGGTGCCGCAAACGTTGAAAGCGCTAATTCAAGCTTTTGCCGCGGATTCGGACGTCCAGTCAATCTTGTCCGGTATCCGCAAAGGGATGCGTGAGCAGATGGTATCCGGGCTCGCCGGCTCTTCCCGCCAAGTGTTGATCGCAGCGCTGGAAGAAGCGGTAGAGCGTCCGATGCTGGTTGTGACGCATAATATGTTCTCCGCTCAGAAGATAGCGGAGGATCTGCAAGAATGTTTATCACCCGATAAGGTCATGTTGTATCCTGCGAATGAGCTGATGGCTGCCGAAGCGGCGATCTCGAGCCCCGAGACGCTGGCGCAGCGCATGGACGTGCTGATCAAGCTGTCCAAGGGCTATCGCGGGATTATTGTCGTGCCGTTCTCCGGCGTGCGGCGTTACCTGCCGATCAGCAGTGTCATGGCTGAGGCGCAGATTAGCGTTGCAGTCGGCGATACGCTGCCCATGGACGGCTTCCTGCTCCAGATGACGTCGCTCGGCTACGTAAGGGCGGACCGCGTAGAATCGCGCGGCGAGATGAGCGTGCGCGGAGGCATCGTTGATTTCTATCCGCTTACAGCTTCGGAGGCGTACCGGATTGAGTGGTTCGGCGACGAGATTGACTCCATTCGAGCCTTCGATCCTGGAGAACAGCGTTCTTCGGACCGTCTGGATTCATATGTGATTCCGCCTTGCCAAGAAATTATCGCAGACGCCGCCCGTATGTCCGCAGCAGCCAGACATGCTGCCGACCTGCTTGAGAAGCAGCTCGACAAGATGACGGACCGTACGGCGAAGGACCGACTGCGTTCTGAGATGGGCAGCGAGCTGGAGAAGCTGAGAGAGCAAGTCTACTTTCCTGAAATCTATAAATATATTGCATTGCTTTATCCGGAGCGCCAGACGATTCTGGATTATATGCCTAGCGATACGCTGCTGGTGCTTGACGAGCCGACGCGGCTCATCGAGACGGCGAAGCAGCTGGAGCGGGACGAGAGCGAGTGGGCGCTTCATCTGCTGCAGAGCGGCAAGTCGCTGCCTGGATTGACGCTGGCGCGCGAGACGGATGAGATTCTGCACCACCGTCCGTTCCCGACGCTGTTCTTATCCTTGTTCTTAAGACAGATTCCGCATAGCCAGCCGCAAAATATACTTAATATGACAAGCCGTTCCATGCAAAACTTCCACGGACAGATGAATGTGTTGAAGTCTGAGATGGAGCGCTGGAAGAAGATCGGCGCGAACGTCATTATGCTGGCCGGCAATGCTGAACGCATGGACCGCATGCGCCGCGTGCTGGATGATTACGGGATAGAACCGCCTAATCTGCTGGAGGGCAATCTTCAGCAAGGCTTTGAGCTGCCTTCCTCGCATCTGGTTGTCATTACGGAAGGCGAGATGTTCTCGCAGAAGCAGCGCAAGCAGCGGCGTATCGACAAGAAGATGGACAACGCCGAGCGGATCAAGAGCTATACCGAGCTGAAGGTTGGCGATTATGTCGTTCACCATAACCACGGCATTGGCAAATACGTCGGCATCGGCACGCTGGAGATTGGCGGCATTCACCGCGATTACCTGCACATTCTGTATTCCGGCGGCGACAAGCTGTCGGTGCCGATCGACCAGGTCGATATGATCCAGAAGTATGTCGGGTCCGAGGAGAAGGAGCCGAAGGTCAGCAAGCTGGGCGGCGCGGAGTGGACGAAGGCGAAGAGCAAGGCAAGAGCGTCCGTGCAGGATATCGCCGACGATCTGATCAAGCTGTATGCGCAGCGCCAGTCGACGCCGGGCTTTGCCTTTGGACAGGATACATCCTATCAGCAGGAATTCGAAGCGATGTTCCCTTACGATGAGACGAGAGATCAGCTTCGCGCGATTGAAGAGATTAAGAAAGATATGGAGAAGGGCCAGCCGATGGACCGTCTGCTGTGCGGCGACGTAGGTTATGGCAAGACGGAAGTAGCGGTGCGCGCGGCGTTCAAGGCGGCGATGGAGAGCAAGCAGGTAGCGGTGCTTGTGCCGACGACCATTCTCGCGCAGCAGCATTACGAGACGTTCCGCGAACGCTTCTCCGGCTATCCGATCAACGTGCAGGTGCTGAGCCGGTTCCGCTCCCGCAAAGAGCAGAATGAGACGATCAAGGGACTGAAGAACGGGACTGTCGATGTCGTCATCGGCACGCATAGACTGCTGTCCCAGGATATTATCTTCAAGTCGCTTGGCCTGCTTATTGTGGACGAGGAGCAGCGGTTCGGCGTGTCCCACAAGGAGAAGCTGAAGAAGCTGAAGACGAATGTGGACGTGCTTACGCTGACGGCGACGCCGATTCCGCGCACGCTGCATATGTCCATGCTGGGGGTACGCGATCTGTCAGTCATCGAGACGCCGCCGGAGAACCGGTTCCCGGTTCAGACCTATGTCGTGGAATACAGCCCTGCTTTAGTGCGCGAGGCAATCGAGCGCGAGCTTGCAAGAGGCGGGCAAGTCTACTACTTGTATAATAGGGTTCAAGGCATCTATCAGATGGCCGAGGCGATCAATGCGCTTGTGCCGGATGCGAAGGTCACGGTCGGACACGGCCAGATGTCCGAGCAGGAGCTGGAGAAGACCATTCTGGACTTCCTGGACGGCGAATCCGACGTGCTCGTCAGCACGAGCATTATCGAGACAGGCGTCGATATTCCGAATGTGAATACGCTTATCGTCCATGACGCGGACAAAATGGGCTTGTCCCAGCTGTACCAGCTGAGAGGCCGTGTGGGACGTTCCAATCGCATTGCTTACGCTTATTTCACCTATCAGCGCGACAAGGTGCTGACCGAAGTGGCGGAGAAGCGCCTGCAATCCATCAAGGAATTTACGGAGCTGGGCTCCGGCTTCAAGATCGCCATGCGCGACCTTTCGATTCGCGGCGCCGGCAATCTGCTTGGGGCGGAGCAGCATGGCTTCATTGCGTCCGTCGGCTTCGATATGTATTCGCAGATGCTGGCGGAGGAGATCGCGAAGCGCAAGGCAGAGATGACAGGCGAAGAGGTAGTCGAGGAGAAGACCGTCAGCACGCTGATCGACATTAGCGTCGACGCGTATCTGCCGTCCGACTACATCTACGACAGCATACAGAAAATCGAAATCTACAAAAAAGTGGCGGCCATTCGCACGTTCGAGGAAAGCGACGATCTCATCGACGAGTTGATCGACAGATTCGGAGATCTGCCTCAGGCGGTCAGCAATCTGATGTCTGTGGCCAGGCTCAAGATTTATGGCAGCCAGTATGGCATCGAGACCATCACCCAGAAGGGTGACGACCTTATCTTCCGTTTGTCTGAGGCGAAGAGAAGCCGTATCGCCCGCAAAAAGGTGGACCAGCTCTGTCTGAAGCTGGAGAACCGCTTCAAGCAAAGCGGAGAGCAAGAATCGCCGCCGACTATTCTCCTGCGCGGGAAAGGGCTGAATATGGAGCAGAAGCTGCATTTGTCGGAGAAGTTCATGGAGGGCTTCAGCGAGGCGCTGCCTAAGAAAGAAGAGCTGCAAAATGCGACCTCGTAGGACAGATTCGCTTTTCGGGTTCCTTTTCTGATACAATAATAACAGTTTATGTTCAAAGTCGGTTGGCATCATGTCATGCTTCGTGACCAGGAGTGACTATTGAACAGCCTCTATATAGTACGTGTTCTAAAAGTCGGGTTTTCGAACGCAAGATTCGTGTGTCGAATACGCTTCTTGGCTGTTTCGTGATCAGAAGACGATTTTTTGAACAACCTCTAGTTTATAATCTGAAAGGGGATTCAACATGTTTCACAGTACACGCAAATCGACATGGCGCAGAAGCGCACTGCTCGTCCTTGCAGCGGTGCTCGTCATGACGATGCTGGCGGCATGCGGCAAGGGGAAGGGCGAACATTCCTTGCAGTTCAAGAATGTAGACAAAGGCGAAGTTGTCGCAACCTACAAAGATGGCAAAGTTACGCAAGATGAACTCAAAAAGTATCTGGATGTCTATGTTCTGGCTCAGCCGGCTTACGAATCGATCGTTGAGCTGCCGCAATTCCAAGAGATGCTTCTGGAGCAATATGTCAGCTTCAAGCTGCTGAGCGCTCAAGCATCGGAGGATTCCTTGAAGGAAGCACGCAAGCAAGTAGACGAGCAATTGGTAGGCTTCAAGGAGCTGAAGGACTCGGACAAGACCTTTGCCGAAGAGCTGAAGAAGAAAAAAATCTCCGACGCAGACATTGCCACGTTCCTGCTGCTTAACTCCGCGGCTGTCGTGCATATGAATTCCAAAGTTACAGATGAAGATATGGCGAAAGCCTTCGAAACCATGAAAGCAGACTTCGCGGTGTCCGACGTGCGCCACATCCTGGTTGCTACGACAGAGACCGATCCGAATACGCAAGAGACAAAAGAGCTCCGTACGGACGAAGAGGCTCTGGCCCGCGCCAAAGAAGTAAAGGCGAAGCTGGATGCAGGCGGCGACTGGACTGAGCTGGCCAAGCAGTATTCCGATGACACCGGCTCTAAGGAAAAAGGCGGCTTGTATGAAGGCTACGCGGGCAGCAAATGGGTAGAGCCATTCAAAATCGCGACGTATGAGCAAGAAATCGGCGTGATCGGCGAGCCGGTCAAAACGGATTTTGGCTACCATGTGATCAAAGTTGAGAAGCGTGAAGACAAAACGCTGGATAAGCTGACTGAAGATGAGAAGAACCAAGTGAAAGGCGCGGCGGCTTATACGTACATGGAGAAATTCATGACGGAAGAGATGCCGAAGCAAGAGCTGAAGATCACGCTGCCTAAGTCCGAGGAAGGCGAAGGAACGGGCGAGGGTGAAGGCGCGGAACCATCCGAGACTCCAACAGAGACTCCAGCGGATGGCGCGGCTAATGACGAGAAAGCAGCAGAATAAATTCTGCTTTATCGCTTAACGAAGAAGACCGTTTGTCCGGCATCATGCCGGGCATACGGTCTTTTTTCTATGGGCGGGCTTGGATAGATTTTCCCTGAATTGAAAACACTAAAACGGATCAGGCGCAGAACATGCTGCAGACAGCAATAAAGGGCGGTGACCGTATGAAGCTGATTAAGGGATACAGGCGGACAAAACAACAGAAGCAACCGAAGAAGCTTCCTGCCAACCATACTTTAGCGGAGTTCGAAGGAAAAAAGTTGAGCGGCTCGCTACAAGAACTGGAAGGAATTATAGACAGTACGGTGGGCAAAAGCGCTGATCTTGCGATTCGCAAATTACATGTATTCGGCAGGTTTCCCGCTGTCATGTACAGCTTCTCCCATATGGTACAGCAAGCTGTTGTTAATGAAGATATCTTAAAGCCATTCATGCATGCTCCGATGCATCTGCAAGGCCGTTCCATTGAGCTGGCGCAGCTGCCTGACATTCTCCTATATGAGACGCTGTACCATGGAGAAGTCCAATTGCAGGGAGGCATCGATCTGCTGATTCGGGCTATTCTTGGCGGGGATACGGTTGTAGCTGTAGAAGGCATGAAGGAAGCCTTTATTATCGGAACTCGCAGCGTTGAAAAGAGGAGCATCGAGCAGCCGGCGACAGAGCAGGTTATCCGCGGGCCGCGTGAAGGCTTTATCGAATCGCTGGGCACGAATTTGGCATTAATCCGGTACCGGCTGCAGTCGACAGAGCTTCGAATCGATTCCCGGGAAATGGGCTCCCGGTCCAAGTCCAAGATAGCGATCTGCTATATGGACGGCATTACAGATCCGGAAGTACTGAAGGAACTGGACCGCAGGCTCTCCGAAGTAGAGATTGACGGCATCCTCGACTCTGGCTATTTGGAGCAGTTCATCGAGGATAACAAGTGGTCGCCATTCCCTCAGGTGCAATATACGGAACGGCCGGATAAGGTTGCAGCGAACCTGCTGGAAGGCCGTGTAGCCATTCTCGTAGACGGCTCGCCTTTGGCGCTGGTTATTCCTACCGTATTCGGGCAGTTCTATCAGACGGTAGAAGATTACACGGAGCGATTCCTGCTTATGAGCGCGATTCGCTTGGCACGGCTTGTTGCCCTAATCTTCTCGCTTGTCTTTCCATCCTTGTATGTCGCCATTATTTCCTTCAATCCAGAGCTCATTCCGACGGAATTCGCGGTGGCCGTAGCGGGAGGCAGAGCGGGAGTTCCGTTCCCGGCTGTAATCGAGGTGCTAATTATGGAGGTCTCCATGGAGGTGCTGCGAGAGGCCACTATCCGGCTGCCCCAGCAGGTCGGCGGCGCCTTGTCGATCGTCGGCGTTCTCGTAATCGGGCAGGCGGCAGTAGCAGCGGGCTTCGCCAGTCCGATTACGGTCGTTATTATCGCGCTGACGACGATCGGTTCCTTTGCCACGCCAGCCTATAACGCGGCGCTCGCGCTTCGGCTGCTGCGCTTTCCGCTTATTATTATGGCTGGCATATTTGGGCTCTACGGCATTATGGTCGGCCTTATCGTTATTGCCAATCATGTGCTTTCGCTCAAATCGTTCGGCGTGCCTTATCTGAGCCCGCTTGTTCCGGGAGATAAGGAAGGCATGAAGGATCTGCTCATTCGGGCGCCGATCAAATGGATGAAGAACAGGCCGGCGTTCCTTCATCCGCAGGATAATATAAAGCTTCATGTGGAGGATCAGGCGCCATCTCCTAGCACAGGTGAAACCAGCCCAGAGAAAAGATAGAGAAGGAGAGAACCGGCATGGACAATACGCAGACCAGACAAATTACGGTGTTACAGACAGCGGCTATTCTCGTCAGCACGATTATCGGTGTCGGCGTGTTGTCGCTCCCTCTATTCGCGGCGAGAGCAGCCGAATCGGCTGCTCCAATCATTACGCTCATCGGCAGCGTAATAGCGTTCTTTGGACTGGCGCTTGTGACCTGGCTCGGCATACGCTTTCCGGATCACACGATCATTGAATATAGCGAGCAAATTATAGGCAAATGGCTTGGGCGCTTAGGCAGTGTATTTATCATCGCATTTTTTGCCGTACTAACATCGCTGACTGCTAGAGAGTTCGGCGAAGTGGTCGTAACAGCGGTACTGAAAACGACCCCTGTCGAGGTGACGGTCATCGTGATGCTGATGCTGGCCGCGATATCGGCGCGGAAGTCGCTGACGACCTTTGCGTATATTCATAATTTCTATTTCCCGCTGCTGCTGGTGCCATGCTTGATGATTGCGATATTGTCCTTGAACAATGCCGAAATTATTAACCTCCAGCCCATTATATGGTCGCCGGCCAATCATGTTTTTGTTGGCGTGCTGACCATTGCCGCTCTATTCCAGGGCTCTTTCATTCTGACGCTGATTATTCCGTCTATGAAACAGCCCAAGAAGGCGATGAAAGCAAGCCTATACGGCATCTTGATCGCGGGCGGCCTCTACATCGTCATTGTTGCAGCGTCGGTAAGTGTGTTCGGTTCCGAGGAAATCAAGAAGCTGCTGTGGCCTACACTGGAGCTTGCGAAAGCGACGAATCTGCCAGCGAACATCTTGGAGAGGCTGGATGCCGCCTTTCTGGCAGTATGGGTGACGGCAGTGTTCACAACGCTGCTGTCCAGCTACTTTCTGACAGCTTACGCCATGAAGCAATTATTCCGTTTGCGCGAGCATCGGGTGTTTTCGTTTATTCTGTTTCCTTTTATCTTCTTTATGGCGATGGTTCCCCAGAATGTAACACAGCTCTATGGCATTATCGAAATGGTCGGAAGGTATGGCTTGATTATTACGATTGCATATCCGGCGCTCCTGCTGCTGCTGGCGATGATTCGCAAGAAGAGGGGGCAAATGTGATGAAGAGCATGGCTGCAAGGCGCTCCCTGCAATTATTCGGAGTGCTGCTTCTGTTTGTCCCTGTCTTGAGCGGCTGCTGGGACCGGCTGGAGATCGACGATCGGGCAGTCGTGCTTGGGGTATCGATTGATGAGGCAGAAAATGAGGAGGCAGCTCGAAAGGAAGAAAATGAAGTGTCGCATGTCCGCGGCTCGCTTCCTCCGCCCAAGGAGGGTATGGTCAAGGTAGGCGTGCAGATCGCCCTGCCGGGCCAAATTCCCCTTGGGCCGGGAGAAGCCGGCGGCTCGGCAGGCAGCAGCCCGAACCGGACGGTGTGGGTCATTCATGTCGTAGGCCATTCCATTAACGATGCCTTTATGAATTTGCAGCAGCAGGTATCGAGCAAGCTGTTTTTTGGCCATTTGCGGATTATCGTCATCTCCGAGGAGGTGGCGAAAAAGGATATGAGCAATATTAATGATTTCTTCCGCCGCAATGCGGAGGTGCGCAGAATGGCATGGATGATGGTCTCCAAAGGAAAAGCGTTCGCGCTCATGAATGCGGCACCCAGGCTGGAGAGGATTCCGACGCTTTACTTGATGTCCACGCTCGATAACGCCATTAAGATGGGCAAGTTCCCTAAGGATTATCTGGGACAATATTGGAGCAATTCCTCGAAGAAAGGGCAGGAGGGCTTCCTGCCCTATGTGGATATTAAGGAGCAGGATAACGTCGAGATTCAGGGGCTGGCGTATTTCTGCGGGGAGAGGCTGGTCGGTGTTACGAAGCCGATGGAGATATCCGGTTTTCTGGGGCTGCGGGGCATTAATCCGGCCGGATACCGGGCGGTCGTCTTACTGGATAAGGATGACCTGACTACGGCTGTCATGACGAATGTCACGCATCGTCATTCCAAAATAGACTTAAGCATAAAGGACGGCAAGCCGTATTTTAAGATCAAAGTGGAGCTCGAGGCGAATCTGGCAGAGAAGATGGGCCACGGCATCTCGCTGGAGGATCCGGCTTCCATTGCCATGATCGAGCGCAAGCAAGAGGAAGGCTCCGTCCAATTCTACAAAAACATCATTGCCAAGACACAAAGCAAGAGCTCCGATATATTCGGCTTCGGCGAGATGGTCAGAGCCAAGAAGCCGGGGTACTGGCATCAATATGTCGGATCAAAAGAGAAGTGGCAGGAGATGTACAAGCAGACTACTTTCGATATTGAGGTGGCGGTGCGGATTCGGCGAATCGGCATGAAGGCGATTTAGGTCTATGCTGCGCTACGGATTAGCGGCGGCAGTATACCTGAATGTAGGGGGTTCTAAAGTATAGTGTTGAACGCGGTCACGATTGGCCTAACGGGCTATCTCTTTCTCATATGCATCTTGTGCGGCTTGTTTCTGTTGTTCATTGACGCAAGGGAGTCTCATGTAAGCAACCGGGAACTTCGCTTGTCCAAAGTATTCGGCTGGATCCACTTGACGCTAGGTCTTGCGATACTGATTATGCTTTGGCTGATATGAATAACCATTGCTTATATTTGTAAAAAGTGATATCATGAACATATCATAATGATATGGGAGTGGATCTCATGAGGGAGAAAAAAGCTTTATATGTCAGTGGATATTTGGCGCTGCTTATCGCCATTGTAGCAGCCGTAGGCGGAGCGGCGCTTATTATTCTTCAGCTGTCCTCAGCGTCCGTATCGGCACTTAGCATCATATTGGGTCTTGTGCTTCTGCTTGCCGCTTTTCTGATTACGACATCGCTCGTCATCGTTCAGCCGAATGAAGCAAAGGTGATCACCTTCTTCGGCACGTATATCGGCACCATTATCCAGAGCGGCTTGTGGATGGCGCTGCCGCTCACGACGAAGGCGACCGTATCGCTTAAGGTGCGCAACTTCAACAGTCAGAAGCTGAAAGTGAACGACGCAGAGGGCAACCCTGTGGAAATCGGCGCGGTCGTTGTCTTTAAGGTTGTAGATACAGCGAAAGCAACGTTCGACGTCGATCATTACGAGCGGTTCGTCGAGATTCAGAGCGAGACGGCGATTCGCCATATTGCGGCGCAATATCCGTACGATATTTTCGATGATGAGCATGGCGTATCGCTTCGCGGCAATGCGGATGAAGTGGCGTCTGAGCTGCAGCGCGATCTTCAGGCTCGGCTGGAAGTGGCCGGCGTCGAGCTGATCGAGACGCGGATTACGCATCTTGCCTATGCGCCGGAGATCGCAAGCGCGATGCTGCAGCGGCAGCAAGCGATTGCCATTGTGGCGGCGCGTCAGAAGATTGTTGAGGGCGCAGTCGGCATGGTGGATGCGGCTCTGCGGAAGCTGGAGGAGAACGGAATCGACCTGGACAACGAGCGGCGGGCCGCGATGGTCAACAATTTGATGGTTTCGATCGTATCTGACAGGGCAGCGCAGCCGGTCATCAATACGGGCTCCCTCTACAGCTAAGGAACGCTGAATTATGGGGAAAGAGAAGAAGGCGTTCCCGCTGCGCCTCGATCCCGACATCCATCGTGCGCTTGAGCAATGGGCCGCTGACGAATTTCGCAGCGTGAACGGCCATATTGAATATTTGCTGCGCGAAGCGCTTGCCAAGTCAGGGCGGCTCGGCAAGCCCCGCAAAGAGGAATAATACGGACGGCATACGCACATGGCTGCGTATGCCGTCTTTGCCGTGTAATGGTCAACGCTGGATACATGCGGCTCTGGAGGGCATTCTAAGGCTCCGGATGTCTTGCGAGGACCGTCTCTTACCGTAAGAACTAATCACTAAAGCGGACAGACTCTGTGCAGTGCAGGGCTTGGACTGGCGGATTAAAGGTTCAACAAGGGAACAGCGGGGCGCGCTGGAGACGTGCATAAGAAATTGGGAGCGGATGAATACTATGGTCAGATTCAAATTCTTCATTGAAGGATCTTAACACTTCAGGTACCGGAGCAGCACCAAGACCCTACGATAACAACGGCCTGCTGCGAATGTTCTGGTATGGGATAGGATTGGCCAAGCCTTGCGTTTGGCGCTACCCGGAAGAAATTCGAGGACGCCGCAAGTCCTCGTGGAGCTCTCAGTGATGTTTCTTTATAAAAAAGTGATGCAAGCATCCAGTCGATTCAAAATCCTCTAGGGAAAGCGGGGCAACAAGAAATGAAAGCAACTGGAATTGTACGTCGTATCGACGATCTCGGGCGTGTGGTGATTCCGAAGGAGATCCGCCGTACGCTGCGTATACGCGAGGGCGACCCACTCGAAATCTTCGTCGACCGTGACGGCGAAGTCATCTTGAAGAAGTATTCCCCGATCGGCGAGCTGGGCGACTTTGCCAAGGAATATGCGGAGTCGCTGTACGAGAGTACCGGACATATTACGCTTATCTCCGACCGTGATACCATCATTACGGTAGCGGGCGCTTCCAAGAAGGAATTGCTGGACAAGCCGGTCGGCAATACGCTGGAGTCCTGCATGGAGAACCGCAAGACACTGGCTGAAACAAACGGCGGCGCTTATGAAATTGTGAAGGATGTGCAAGATCAATACAGCTCTTTCGTCGTAGCACCGATTATTGCGGGCGGCGATCCGATCGGCGCTGTGGTGCTGCTCAGCAAAGATGATTCGGTGAAGATGGGCCAGCTGGAGACGAAGATGGCTGAGACGGCTGCAGGCTTCTTGGCGAAGCAGATGGAGCAATAAGCTCGAATTCTTATTGCTGCCTGGACATAAGGCAAGAAGACACCGGCTTCTCCGTACGGCTCCGGCCGCTTGCGGGGAAGCTTTTTCATTGTTTAGGGAATGATGCCGTTTTAGAAGTTATGGATCAATTCGCCGAAAAGAGAGCTCTAAGCAGCAAAAACCTGCTTAAAATTGGCTGAAGCAAGTCCTTAAGCGGGGTAAGTCATTTTTTGAACATTCGTAAGGGAACTACGAGACGCTATTTACCCGTCCATGTGCCCTTTTTTAATAGTAAAGGAACAGAGAGCCCTTATTTGCCCTAAATGAACCGGAATGCGGGTCGGATGGTGCCAATAAGGCATCCTCATTCCGTTAGACGTTATAAGCATATAAAAAATGAAGCGTAGAGTCGCTCAGTTCCGTTAGGAGGCAGGATCAGGATTGAGCGCTTGTGACCTTCAATCACCCGCAGGGTGAGTTTGTTCTTTTGGTATCTGCTCCCTTTACGGTATAATCATTAATCATAACCAATCATAGGGAACAGGGGACTATCATATGGGCCGGACGGCATCGAGACTTCGCGGAGGCGGAATCTGGCGGAATGGCGTAATCCTGATGGCGGGAGCTGCGCTGATCTCCAAGCTGGTAGGCACTTTGCAGAAGATCCCGCTGCAGAATTTGGCAGGGGACCGCGTATTCGGCATCTACAATGCCGTATATCCGTTCTATCAGCTGATTGCAGTCTTGGCTACAGCGGGTTTGCCTACGGCAATATCCATCATTATTGCACGCAAGCTGAAGGAAGATGAGGCTCTGGAAGGCACGAGGAGCACCGTGATTGCCGCAGCGATTCTGCTGGGGATGACGGGCCTCATCGGTTTCATCGGGATGTGGCTGACCGCCGATCTGGCCGCATCATGGATAGGCGATGATTCCGCGGCGCTGGCTATACGCGTATTGTCTGTGGCGCTTATATTTGCGCCGCTTGCTGCGGTGCTTCGGGGCTATCAGCAAGGGAGGCGGCGGATGGGCTTGTCGGCCGCATCCCAGGTGGCAGAGCAATGCGCCAGGGTTGCGATTATGGTCCTTGCGCTGCAGCTCGGCCTTACCGCGGGATGGAGCGATTCCGCTTTGGCCGCGGGCGTCATGGGCGGCGCAGGCGCAGGCGCGGTCACCGCTCTTATTCTTCTCTCGCTGGGCGGCTTGCGTGACCGGTCTGCAAGGAGCACGGCCGCTCGGAATCCGCTGGGATTCCAGCGCATTGCGCAGGAGATGAAGGAATTGGCAGCGATAGCCGCTCCGGCAGCGCTGGCTTCTATCGTTGTGCCGATTGTAGGGGTAGTGGATGCATTCATGGTGCCGCGGCTGCTCGGTGACAGCGGCATGGCCGAAGCGACGGCGATGAGCCTCTTCGGCGTATACAGCCGGGGCGGTCCGCTGGTGCAGCTTGTTACGATGGTTGCCGCCGCGGCAGCTGCGGCTATGGTGCCAGGCCTCGTGGCGGCGAAGGCTGGAGGCCGGCTTGACGAGCTGCAGACCCGTCTGTCGCTGCAGCTGAGGATGGCCTGGATGATGGGCGGAGCCGCGGCCATCGGCCTCATGCTGCTGGCTGAGCCGATCAATATTATGCTGTACAAGGATGCGAAGGGAACGCTAGCCTTCGCGCTTGTCGGCTGCACGGCGCTCGCCGGCAGCGTGAACGCGGTTGTCGCGCCCGCGCTGCAAGCGCTTGGCTCGGTGCGGGCGCCTGCGGCGCTGCTCTTGCTCGCAGCGCTGCTGAAGGGCGCGCTGAACGCCGCGCTGGTGCCCTCCCTCGGCATCGAGGGGGCAGCGCTCTCCGGCGTGATCGCGCTAAGCGCCGCCGCCTTGCTGGGCGCGGCGGCGCTGCGCCGTGCGGCTGCGGGGCTCCGCCCGCCGCACGGACAGCTTAAGCGGCGCGCCGGCATAGGCCCCGCAGCCGCAGGCATTGTCGCGCTGGCGGTTATGGCCAGCGCGGTGCTGCTTGCCGAGCGCGCGCTAGGCGCCGCGCTCGGACACGGGCTGCCGCAGCGAAGCCTCGCGGCAGCATTGACGCTGGCGGGCGCAGCCGTCGGCGTAGTGGTCTTCGCCGCCGCCGCTTTGCGCGCAGGCGCGATAGACGCGCGCGAATGGCGCGCGATTCCGGGCGGCGATCGGCTGGCCGCCCGGTTGCGGCGGCTTCGGCTGATTCCGCCGCTGGACGAGCATTAGCCCGTCCGTTACATAAGGAGGAGGATTCACATGGCCAATTCGCCAATCGTGATCGTCGGACTCGGCTCCGGCGACCCGGATCAACTTACACTGGGCATCTGGCGGCGGCTGCAGGCGGCGAAGCGCATCTTCGTCCGTACCGAGCACCATCCCGTGATGGCTTTGCTTCAAGAGAATAATATCTCGTACACTTCATTCGACAGCTTGTACGAGCAGCATGATTCCTTCCCGGAGGTCTACGAGGCGATTGCCTCAAGACTGCTGCAGGAAGCGCTGCAGGGCGGGCATGAGTCGGGAGCTGCCGCTTCTGACCGTGCGATCCTGTATGCCGTTCCCGGCCATCCGATGGTGGCGGAGCGCACGGTACAGCTGCTTCGCGAGCGCTGCGCCGCAGAGGGCGTCGAGCTGACGGTGCTGGGCGGCGAGAGCTTCCTGGATGCATCCTTCGCCTCTCTCGGCATTGATCCGATTGAGGGCTTCTCCCTGCTGGATGCGGCGGAGCTGAAGGCATCGCTTCTACAGCCGGAGTTGCATACTATCATCGGTCAGGTGTATGATGCTTTTACGGCTTCCGACGTGAAGCTGGCGCTGATGGAGCGTTACCCGGAGGATTATGAGGTCGTTATCGGCCATGCGCTGGGTGTACAGGGACAAGAGCGGATGATCTCCGTTCCGGTCTATGAGCTCGACCGCAATCAGGAATATGGCAATCTGTCGATCATCTATGTGCCGCGTTCTGAGGATCCGGCCTTGCGCAACCGGTCATTCGAGCGGCTGCATGAGATCGTGGCCATCCTGCGCAGTCCAGAAGGCTGTCCGTGGGACCGCGAGCAGACGCATCAATCGATTCGCAAGAACTTCATTGAAGAGCTCTATGAGGCTTTGGAAGCCATCGATAACGACGATCCGGACGGCATGCAAGAGGAATTTGGAGATGTGATTCTTCAAGTCATGCTGCATAGCCAGATGGAAGAGGAAGTTGGCGCATTCTCGGTCTATGACGTCATTCAGACGCTGAACGAGAAGCTGATCTTCCGTCATCCTCACGTGTTCGGCGAGACCGGCGCGCAGAATGCGGACGAAGCGCTGGCGAACTGGGAAGGCATGAAAGCGGAGGAGAAGCGGAGGAAGGGAACGGACGCTGCAAGGGTGTCGCAGCTGGACGGCATTCCGCCGGATCTGCCTGCGCTCATGAAGGCTTACAAGCTGCAGAAGAAGGCCGCGAAGGTCGGCTTCGACTGGGACGAGCTGGGTCCGGTCTTATCGAAGATCGAAGAAGAGCTGCTAGAGCTGCGGGAAGCGATCTCTGCCGGAGACGAAGAGAAGCAAGCCGATGAGCTGGGAGACCTGCTGTTCGCCGTTGTGAACGCGTCGCGATTCATCCACGCTGATCCCGAGGAAGCTCTCTCTCGGACAAATCGAAAGTTTAAGAGCCGATTTCAATATATTGAAGAGCAGCTTCGTATAAACGGCAAAACTTTTGACCAAACTGATTTACTAGAGATGGATCGATGGTGGGAAGAGGCTAAGAGACTTTAGCTGCATGACTTTCGCCACAATTCGCCTAAATTCCGCACTATTCCCAAAAAAAATTGCAGTACGCGGCAGGATTTTGTTCTCTCGAGCAGAATAAGTATTCTTCGTAAGAGCAGATTTTGCCAACGGGTGAGCCGCTACAACGCGGCAGCCACAAATAACCGTCATTTATTAGGAGGATATTCACATGAACAAAACAGACCTGATCAACAACATTGCAGAGAAGAGTGGACTGACGAAACGCGACGTTGAAGCTGTCCTGAACGGCTTTCTTGGTGAAGTAACTGACGCGCTTGCAAGCGGCGACAAAGTACAATTGATCGGCTTCGGTACTTTCGAAACTCGCAAACGTTCCGGCCGCGTGGGCCGCAACCCGCAAACGGGTAAAGAAATCACGATCCCAGAATCCAAAGTTCCTGCATTCAAAGCAGGCAACAAGCTGAAAGAAGCGATCAAGTAATACATGCGTTTAGATAAATTTCTCAAGGTATCCCGCCTGATCAAGCGCCGTACCGTTGCGAAGGATGTATCCGAGCAAGGACGGGTGTGGATCAACGGCCGCGAAGCGAAAGCAAGCAGCGCCGTCAAGGTCGGGGACGAGCTCCAGATCCAGTACGGTCAGAAGATCGTAACGGTCCGCGTGGAGCGTCTCACCGAGACGACCCGCAAGGATGAAGCCGGTGAGCTTTATACTTTGGTGAAAGAAGAACAGCGCCCTCGCGAGAACGATCTCGATTGGGAGAAGCAATAATAGAAGGACTGCTTGGCTATATGCTGAGCGGTCCTTTTTGCTGTTTGGGAAATAATGCCATTTTAGAAGTTGTGGATTAATTCATTCGAAAGGAAAGAAGCTCTAAGCAGCAAAAAACTGCCTTAAATTGGCTGAAGCAAGTCCTGAAGCGGGGTAAGTCATTCTTTGAACATTCGTAAGGGAACTACGAGGCGCTATTTGCCCGTCCATGTGCCCTTTTTAAATGGTAAAGGAACAGAGAGCCCTTATTTGCCCTAAATGAGCCGGAATGCGGGTCGGATGGTGCCAATAAGGCTTCCTCATTCCGTTAGACGATATAAACATATAAAAAATGAAGCATAGAGTCGCTCAGTTCCGTTAGGAAGCAGGATCAGGATTGAACGCTTGAGCCCTTCAATCACCCGCTCTTCAATCACTCGTCCTTCAATCACCCGCAGGGTGAGTTTGTTCCTTGGGATCATCCAGGTTCATTCGGGGGATGCTTCTCTTAGTTGCAGCTAGTTGCAGCTAGCTATGCGCCACATTAGGTCGACTCCGCTCCAATCCATTAGCAGGTTCTAAACCTTGTCCCTCCCCCATACAGTAATAGAGAAATTAACGAAGCGGGGGACGAGTCTATGGCTGAAGCGGGCAAGGGGCAGAAGAATCAGGATGTGAAGCTGATTAATCGGAAGCTGCTGGAGCTTACCGGCGTCGTGAATGTGGAGAGCTTCGATAGCGAAGAGTTTCTGCTGGAGACGGAGCTGGGCTTTCTGACGGTTACGGGACAAAATTTGCATATTAAGCATCTGAGCCTGGATCAGGGCTTGGTTGCCATTGAAGGATTGATTCACTCTCTCGCCTATCTGGACGGAGCGGCAGCCAGCAAGTCCAAGGGGCTGTTCGGCAAGCTGTTTAAGTGAGCCTTAGCGTTCAATGGCTGACGGTAGCCGTCATGCTCCTATCCGGCCTTGGCATGGGTGTCGTCTTCGACGGCTACCGTGTCGTGTCGAATGAGCTGCGATTTCCGCGATGGTGGCTGCCGGTGCTTGATATCATCTACTGGATGGCGGCGGCAGTCGTCGTCTTCCGGATGCTGTATGCCAGCAACAACGGCGAGGTGCGGGCATACGTGTTTCTAGGACTGGCTATCGGGGTAATCCTCTATTATTGGCTGCTCAGCAGACCCGTGATCGGACTGGTGAGATGGATCATCGGCGCTATTCGAGCGCTTGTCTCCTTCATCTTGAAGGTATTCGACATTCTGATCGTGAAGCCGATCCTGCTGCTATATAAAACAGTAATGGTCGTTTTAGGATTTGGGTCTGCACTCACTATTTTCCTGCTAAAAATTGTGGTACAATTGGTTCGTCCAATTTGGCTATTGCTGTCGTGGCTGTTAAAGCCTGCGACGCGCCCGCTGGGGCGCTGGCTGAAGCCGCATTGGGAGCGATGGAAGGTAGAGGAGCGTCTCGCGAAGGGACTAGCTGCCATTGCCGGACGTTGGAATCAATGGTTTAGGAGGGGTCAGCGTTAATGCCGAAAGCAGCTGCAAAAAAACAAGTAAGCGGATCTGCCGCGAAACGCCGGTACAGGATCTGGATGATGTTCATTGTCCTGTTTATGGGCTGGGCGGGTTACACCTTATTCGGTCAAATGCAGCAGCAGAAGGCGACATTCGAGAAGCTGACGACGATCGAGAGCAGTATCGAGGAGACACGATCTCAGACGGAAGCGCTCAAACGCGAAGTGGAGCGTCTGAATGATCCCGAATATATCTCCCAGCTTGCCACCAAGGAGCAAGGAATGGTAAAACAGGGAGAACAGCAAATATTTAGCGAATAATGGGGCGCCGAATCGGGTGAACGTCTGTTGACCTTGCTTCTGCGATTCGGTTATAATCACGATAGATACAAGACTTTTTTAAGGCAGGGCTAGATAGATGTTTCAAATACGGTAATCGTGTTTAATGTCAATTGACCCCGGCTTAATGACGAATAAGTTTTGTTCGCCTGGCATGGTCGGGCAATTGAATTATCACAAAACTTTGAGAGAGGAACATTTTATTTTATGGCAATTGAAGTGGGCGCCAAGTTAGAAGGAAAAGTGACGGGCATCACGCATTTTGGGGCATTTGTCGACTTGTCGGGAGGTGTCACGGGTCTAGTTCACATTTCAGAGATTGCCGACAACTACGTCAAGGACGTTAAGGATCATCTGAAGATTGACGACGTCGTGAAGGTCAAAGTGATCAACGTTGATAAAGACGGAAAGATCGGACTCTCCATTAAGCAAGCCATTGACCGGCCAGAAGGCCACCAGCCACCACCGCAACGCGAGCGCACAGGCGCAGGCGGACCAGGAGGCGGAGAACGATTCAACCGCGGAGGCCAAGACCGAGGCGGACGTCCCTTCAACAAGCAATCGTCTGGCAGACCGTCCTACGGCAAACCGTCATTCGAGGATAAAATGTCTCGCTTCTTGAAAGATAGCGAAGAGCGTATCTCTTCCCTGAAGAAGAACACCGAAGGCAAACGCGGCGGACGCGGCGCCAAGCGAGTATAAACTTGAACGTTACTTACTATCCTATAGATCAAGCAGGACCTACGCGGTCCTGCTTTTTTTATTGTGCCAGTGCGGGGGGCGGGCTGTGCTGTTTGGAGGCGGTCTCTCTAAGCCGAGTTTCTCGTCTTGCAGCGTAGCTATTCGCCCGTCGCCGCACTCTAAGCCGAGTTTCTCGGTCTGCAGCCTAGCGATCCGCTTGGTGCCGCGTTCTAAGCCGAGTTTCTCGGTCTGCAGCCTAGCGATCCGCTCGGCGCCGCGCTCTAAGCCGAGCTTCTCGGTCTGCAGCTTAGCAATCCGCTCTGCGCTGTGCTCTAAGCCGAGTTTCTCGTTCTGCAGCCTAGCGATCCGCTCGGCGCCGCGCTCTAAGCCGAGTTTCTCGTTCTGCAGCCTAGCGATCCGCCCATCGCCGCGCTCTAAGCCGAGTTTCTCGACTTGGAGCATCCTTTTCGCTCGGTGCGATCTCGATTAGTAGTCCGCAGTTGTACTCAGCATTCTTTTCAATCCAATGGGCGCTTAGATGTGGGATTTTTATGCAACGCGTATGGCTGGTACTGTCCTATCTTAGACCGCGATTATACTTTTCTCTTCTTCAGATGCTGTCAGCAAGAGGCAGAGGGCAAGGCAATTGCTCAATACCTGTCGAGTGCGGGGGCGGAGAAGTCGGTTTGAGCGATATTCCTATTTGAAACAAATACTTTTCTTCCATCCTCCGCTAATCCCGACAGGTTACCGCGTCCATTCGCCATCAAATTGGAAGCGCTATCTGTCTTTTTTGTTGATAGAGAACACGCTGGTGAACAGTGCAGATCTCAGGCAAAGCCAGCAGGGGCGCGCGATTGACCCTGACGTGACAATGACTGCATGGCCCCGCGAATTTGTCGGAAAAAACTTTTGGGCGTATTACGATAAGTGACAAACTTCATACGGACAAGCTCCTATAATGGGAAACACAACAAACCCGGATTGGTGGTGTCAAGTAGTGAAGAAGGAAAGCGTGATGGGAATCCCGGCGCTGAAGCGTGCGGGATGGTTTCAGAAAGCCGTACAGAGAGGGAAGGATATGCGTGCCGTCAAGGGGGCGGCAAGCATGCTTCTCGCGAAGAAGTGGACCATACTGCTTGTCGCTATCGGATTTTTGCTCGGACGAGCCGTTATTCTAGAGTCGCTGATGCCGTTTGCCGTTGCTTATTTTGCCGTCCTTTATTTTATGAGAAGGGATATCTATGGCTGGGTAGCCATCTCGCTGGTAGCGGGAAGCTGGTTCGCAGTCGATCCTGCGCCACTGTGGATTGCGATGGAGATTGCGGTGCTGTTCCTGCTTATGAAGGGACTGGAGGCGTATGAGAAAGCGGAGCTGTCAACCGCTCCTATTCTGGTCTTTACCGCAACGCTGCTTGTTCAGTTGTTCAATATCTTTATCGGGGATACGCTGAGTTGGTACAGCTTTATGCTGGTCGTGGTGGAGGCGGCGCTTGCGTTCGTGCTGACGCTTGTCTTCATCCATGCGATACCGGTGCTTACGATGACCAAGAAGTCTGCGGCGCTCAAGCATGAGGAGATCATCTGCGTGATGATCCTGCTTGCGTCCGTAATGACGGGTGCTGTGGGATGGATGATGTACGGGATGTCCGCTGAGCATGTGATGTCCAGGTACCTCATTCTCCTGTTCGCAATGGCTGGGGGTGCGCCGCTTGGGGCTTCCGTGGGCGTTATTGGAGGGCTGATTCTGAGCTTGGCGGATTTCAGCGCGCTGGTTCAGATGAGCATGCTGGCTTTTGCCGGACTATTGGCGGGGCTTCTAAGAGATGGAGGCAAGATGGCGGCTGCGTTCGGCCTGCTGCTTGGCACATCCATTCTTTCTATATATATTGGCACGGGGCCGGATGTCATGAGCTCGACATGGGAGTCCGTCGCAGCCGCTACGCTGCTGCTGCTCACTCCGCGGGGCGTTATTCGCACCATTGCCCGTTATGTGCCGGGAACCAACGAGCATGTGAAGTCGCAGCATGAGTATGCGAAGCGGGTGAGGGAGGTAACGGCGGAGCGGGTATCCCAATTCTCCGATGTGTTCCGCCAGCTCTCCCGCAGCTTCGGCCAGCTTAATCAGAATGTAGCGGAGGTGAAGCGCGAGGAGGAGATCGGACATTTCATGAATGCGGTTGCGGAGCGCAGCTGTGCAAGCTGCCATCGGCAAAAGGCATGCTGGGAGGACAAGTTCTTCCACACTTACAAAATGATGACCGATATGATGACGACCGTAGAGGAGAACCAAGTGCCGGCTACGAAGGATCAGCCGCGTACGTGGGGATCCCATTGCGTGAAGTCCTCTCAGGTGCTGACGGTGATGAAGCATCAGTACGAGATGCATCAGAACAACAAGCATTGGAAGAAGCAGATTCTGGACTCCCGCCAATTGGTCGCAGATCAATTGCTGGGCGTATCTCAGGTCATGGAGGACCTGTCCAAGGAGATTAAGAGGGAGGGACAGACGCTGCATTTGCAGGAAGAGCAAATTAGAGAGGCGGTAGAAGGGCTTGGGCTGTCCATTCAGGGCGTAGATATTGTGAATTTGGAGGAGGGGAACGTCGAGATTGAGGTGTATCATTCGTTCGAAAGGGGATTCGACGAGTGCCGCAAAATTATTGCGCCGCTGCTGAGCGACATTCTGGGCGAGCATATTGCGGTGAAGACGGAGGTGCCGCCAGCCAAGCATGGCGAGCCGACTATGGTGACGTTCGGTTCAGCGAAGCAATATGAGATAGAGACAGGAGTGGCCGGAGCAGCCAAGGGTGGAGACCTGCTGTCGGGAGACAGCTTCAGCCTGGTCGAGCTAGGCAACGGGAAATTTGCAGTCGCGATTAGCGACGGCATGGGCAATGGCGAGCGTGCGCGCCAGGAGAGCAGCGCGGCGCTGTCGATCCTGCAGCAGCTGCTGCAGTCCGGCATGGATGAGAAGCTGGCTGTGAAGTCGGTCAATTCGGTGCTGCTGCTCCGCTCCTCAGAGGAGATGTATGCCACGGTCGATCTGGCGATTGTCGATCTGTATACGGCTCATACGACGTTTATGAAAATTGGCTCTACGCCTAGCTTTATCAAGCGCGGCAAGGAGGTCATTCCTGTGACGGCCAACAATCTGCCGATCGGCATCATTCAGGATATCGATGTCGACTTCGTCTCCATGCAGTTGCTGCCTGGTGATACGCTCGTCATGATGAGCGATGGCATCTATGATGCGCCGGGCCATGCGGTGAACAAGGAGATGTGGATGAAGCGCATCATTAGCGAGATGCAGACGGATGACCCGCAGGAGATTGCGGATACGCTGCTGGAGACGGTTGTGCGTTACCACGAGGGTGAGATCGTGGACGACATGACTGTGCTCGTCGCTCGCGTAGACAAGCATCTGCCGGAATGGGCCTCGTTCAGATGGCCAGGCGTTACGCGGATGGAGCGTCCGAGGACGGTGAGTTGAACAATCTTACAGAACATAAAGGGTAATCAATTATCACTTTCAAAGTATTATATAGCTTGCAAGCTGGCTCAGGTTAATTACTGGGCCAGCTTTTTTGTATGTTTGGACATAAGCATACTTTTTAGTTTTGATAAATTTATATAAAATATTTCCTTGCATAGAATTATGGAACTAATGAACTGATGTTAAATTGGTGATTTTTAGTTTGTTCTTGTTGATGTTTTAATTATCAACCAGCTTTTTATTATTGTAATAATGAATATATAAGTTTAATCGACATATATCGACAAAAACAGCTAAAGACATTAGAACTTTAGAACTGTAAACTAGGATAGTGTTTTTATTAATAAAGTTGGAGGTCTCTATTCATGTTAAAGAGAGTAAGAAGTCTAATGTTACTTGTCTTATTATTGCAGATGAGTCTAGGAACAATGGCTTATTCAGCGTCACAAAACTTTCAGTATGAGTATGTATATGATTCAAACAATCAGCTAATTGGCATAAAGCAAGACGGTGAATTTATTCGTAAATACTATTACGATTCAAATGGAAATTTAATCACAATCGAAAACTTAAAGGAAACGACTTCAAATTTACTCAATAATGCAAGCTTTGAACGAGTGAATGGAACACAGACCATTGGCTGGCAGGGACAAGTAAGCGGAACAGGAGCTGTAGAGAATGTAGCCTCACCTGTATATAGCGGAAGCCGTGCAGTGAAAATCCATTCACAAGGGCTTGGCGCATGGGAGAAGAGCCACATTCGTCAAGAAGTAATGGTGCAAGGCGGACAGGCCTACACACTAAGCGGACATGTGAAGGTGGAGCAATTAACGAAGGCTTATGCCCAGTTGCTCGTACGTTTCTTTGACCAGGATTGGAATCACCTGGGCGATCAGGAAGTGAAGGCTGAGACGACAACCAGCGGTTACATGAAGCTGGAGCGAAAAGGACAAATTCCAGCAGCAGCAGTACGCGCTGAAGTAATTGTGGAACTGGTATCCACGGAAACTGGCGGCGCAGGTGTGGTATATGCGGATGCAATGAGTTTTGAGTATGGAGCAGACGATAACTTGGTGAGTAATGGCGGCTTCGAGTATTCCACGGGAGCCGATATGTCCAGCTGGCGAAGCGGCAAAGACAGCTCGGGTACAGGCGCTGTGACGGTTGTGGAACAGCCTGTAAAAAGCGGTACAAGAGCACTGAAGATTGAGGCAGCGGGATTAAACGCATGGCATAATGCGCAAGTCATGCAAGAGTTCGAAGTAGAGGGTGGACAAGGGTTTAAATTGTCTGGCGAGGTACAAGTGAGTCAGCTGGAGAAGAGCATGGCTGCGGTGCAAGTAACCTTCCTGGATGAGAACAACCAGTACATTGTTCATCAGAATGCTACCCACAACGAAGTGACAACGGGCTTTATTCACGTAGAACAGCAAGGCATCGTCCCGGCGAATGCGAAGCGAGCGCAAATCCATGTTTGGTTAGTGGCTACGGAAGATCAGGGTGGCGGCGTGATGTATTTTGATGATATTTCATTCACATACGAAGCGCCAACAAGCAATCTGCTTTCTAATCCGGATTTTGAATATGCCAACGGTACACAGACCATTGGCTGGCAGGGACAAGTAAGCGGAACAGGAGCTGTAGAGAATGTAGCCTCACCTGTATATAGCGGAAGCCGTGCAGTGAAAATCCATTCGCAAGGGCTTGGCTCATGGGAGAAGAGCCACATTCGTCAAGAAGTAATGGTGCAAGGTGGACAGGCCTACACACTAAGCGGACATGTGAAGGTGGAGCAATTAACGAAGGCTTATGCCCAGTTGCTCGTACGTTTCTTTGACCAGGATTGGAATCACCTGGGCGACCAGGAAGTGAAGGCTGAGGCGACAACCAGCGGCTACATGAAGCTGGAGCGAAAAGGACAAATTCCGGCAGCAGCAGTACGCGCTGAAGTAATTGTAGAACTGGTATCCACGGAAACTGGCGGCGCAGGTGTGGTATATGCGGATGCGATGAGTTTTGAGTATGGTGGAGAAATTGAGCCGGGCCCAGCAGAGTCAGAGACAGTTACCGTTTATCAAACAAATAACTTAAATAACTTCCCTGATTCTATTGAATATGATCAGGGGGGGTATAAAGGGATTTTGACTAAGGTAGGAGCTGCTGAAGTGTTATCGGGTACATATAGCCCAGCAGAAAGCAGAATACAATCATATTCTTGTTCTGGGGAATGGTTTGGAGTTTACAATAGTGAAGGCATATGGAAAAAAGCTAGTGAAACATTATGTCCTGATGCTATTCCAATTTCCAGCAATGGTTTTCAAGGAGTTTTAATTAAAACATCAACTACACAAATGGGATCCTGTCCTGTATCCGGCACACCGAATACAGGATGTAGGGTTCAATTAATTTCAAATTATTCCGGTACAGTCACTAAGCCGGAAGTCGATACAAGAGTGTGGCGGCAAAGCTATAGCGGGACTGTCTATCTGCAGCAATAACGTGTGTTATAAAAATTATTGAGGAGTGTATGTAGTGAGAGCTAGTTGGAGAAGTAAGGCAATTGTATTCATTCTAATTATTTCTTTATTCGTATCTCTATTTGAGGCTCCATTGAACAATCGCGCCTATGCAGAAGAGCAACAGGAATCATCGTCCTCTCTTACAAGCGCTATTGTCTCAGAGCGATTTGATGTAAGTAAAGAGTTTGTTCAATCTGAGGTAGATACAGGGCTTCTATTGAGTCATGTCTACTCTATTCTTTATCGTGCTGAACAAGACGGTATGACATATGAGGAAGCAAAATCTATATTGCTGGCGCCTGAAGTGAATGAATCACAAACGGTTACCAGCGAAGTAAAAAATGCAGAATTGCCTGTAAGTCTAGTTCTTCAGGAACTAAAACCGAATAATTCTGAAGAAGAAAATATGTCGCAAGGAGGATTGGAAAACAAAGCTAGCGCATCTTCCAAGAGTGCTGCTGCGGCCAAGCCTCCTACAAAAGAAGAACCACCGGTTTATACCAAGGAAAGTATGAGCCAAGCGCCGTATTCTGTAAACCTAAATAATGAAGTTATATCGAGCTTGTCGGGTAGTTTAATGACTGGGATGACAGACATGTCACTTCCAGGACGCAATGGAATGTCATTTAACCTGACTAGACAATATAGCAGTGATGACTCAGCATTTTTTGATATGGACTATTCCATTCAGTATTACCCCGTCACTATAAACTTCTATTACGTTTCATTTTATGCAACTAGAAAATATGTATCCTATGACATTATGTACAATGAAAAGTCTTTCCTTCAGTATGACTATAATGGTGATGGTCTCCCAGATGACTCAAGCTTTATTCCATCTCATAAAAGTGTTCTTTATGGCAATTACCCGACTAATAGTCAAGCGACGCAAGTACTTAATCAAGGAATTACTTACACAATAGCTGCTGACTCCAGAATGCAAACTACATCCAGAACGAGCAGCACAAATAGTTTTCCTGCATCTGTATCCTATAGCCAAGATGGATATACAGGAACATTGACCAAGCAGGGGACATCGTCTGTTATTTCTGGTAGCTATATACCGGCTGATTCTAAAACACAGCCTGCATCGTGTTCTCGTAAAAAATATGGATCGTACAACTCCTCTGGAGTATGGGTGAAAACCAGTGAAGATCCTGAATGTCCCTCCACATATCCCTATAATAGCGGGGGTTATTCCGGCAATTTGCCTAGAACAACAACTACAACGGTTAATGAGTGTCCGGCCACCGGCAAGGCAAACACACCTTGTACAGGTCACTGGATAGCTAATTATTCCGGTACAGTTACCAGGCCTGCATCGGATACTCGAGTTTGGCAACAAAACTATCAAGGTCAAGTAATAAAGCCAGGAAGCTCAAGTAAAACAAAAACTTCAAGCTGGCGTTCGATTGGAAACGGCAGATATGAGAGAGATGTTTATGAAATTACGTCTGCTTGGATCGACCCTCGAGAAAGTACTGGCGAATCAACACAACGTACCACAGTTGTCTTCCTAGATTATGAAGATGCTCTTAGTGAACTTAATAGGATTAATGCATCAGTAGGCGCGTTTGTCGAAAGTTCCAACGGCTATAATTATTATATAAGCAGTAATCCGGCCCCAACAATTGTTCCGCTTCCAGTGGGTGAAGAGCAGGACTATCGCTATATTAACACCACCAAGCAACCATTGAATGAGAAGCTCTATCCAATCGGAAAGGGCTGGTCTTGGAAGCTTCCGCATGTAGAAATAAACGGCAGCAAACAGAAAGTATACCTCGCCGACGGCGGCAGCTATGATGTTGAGAATGGAAACCTGAAAGATTATACATGGCTAGGCCTATCTTTTAAGGAGGATACGACAGTCAGTGTAAATGGGGAGTCTTCGAAATATGTATTGAGTACTGTGGATGAAATGTTGAAGCAGTACTTCACCAGCGATGGTCGAATCATACAAATGAAGGATGCCTACAATAATACTATCAGTTTTCACTATGCACAAAACGCAACATATAATCGCAAGCTATTAAGCCAAGTGTCGGATAGTATTGGAAACTCTATTAATATTACGTATACAACAACTAATGTTATCTTAACTAAGGGAACAGAGAAAGTTGTATATGAAAAACGAACTGAAAATGGTAAAGAACTGTTGGATGCTGTAACGGACCAAGAAGGTAGAAGAACAACCTATTCTTATAACCTGGCGCCAGCAAAATTTAATTTAATGGGATTTGACGAGAATCGTGCCATATCTAATCCTTATGCGCTATTATCCAAGATCAATCATCCAACAGGAGCTATAACAGAATATACCTACGAGACTGCACCTGTGAAACGGTATATGGGTTCTTCATCTTTCATGGAAGCATATCGTATATCTGCTAGAGCTGACCGTCTTCAGTACAGTGATGGATCTTCGATGCTCAATAATTATCATACGATTACTTATAATGGGGATTACTTGAAATCACATGGAAAGACGGAAACGTTTAGTTCGACTTTATTCGATGGATTAACAAGTACCTTATTTAACTACAAAAAAGAATTTATTAATAATAATCAACCTGTACAGTTCTATCTAGAGTCTCAATCGACTAGTGCCGAGGGTTGGCAGAAGACAACAACTAATACTTATACCAAAAAGGTAGGAACTCGCAACTATGCGGTAAACTCACCTACAACAATTATTTCGAGTGACAACAAGACTTCAGATACGTTAACGACCACTATTCAATATGATGACTATGGAAATGTAATTTCGTCTGTTGATCCAAGTGGTGCAACTACAACGTATACGTACGATGCGACAAAAAAATGGTTGAAGAATTCTCTTCAACAGGTTGATACGAATCAATATCTTTATACTGAGTATATTCGTAATGCCAAAGGGGACATTGTAGAAACCTTTGTACGAAAAAACAATTCGACTGGTGAAGTTTTGAGCTATATATACAAAGGGTCAATAGATGCTCATGGCAACTTCTCGACAGTCAATATAGCTAATGGCTCAAAGATGCAATTAACTATAATTGAATATGATTCTACTTATCGTGCATTCCCTTCTAGGCAAATCACTCTGTATAAAGATGCTTATGGGATTCAGAACCATATATCTAAGAGATTTGAATACAATAAGACAAATGGTCAATTAATTGCATATGTTGATGGCAACGATGCCAGAACAACATATGACCTTGATAAAATAGGACGAATCACTAGAGTAACTCATCCAGATAATACGTCACTAATTGCGGAATACAACGATTTGCAAAATATAGTGACGGTAACTGACGAAATGGGAAGAAAGCTTCGTACTGTCTACAATGGCCTAGGATGGAAATCCGAAGAGGGGATTATAGGTAAGAACGGGTATGAAGTTAAGTTACGCACTGATCATGATCAGAATGGACGGGCTCTCTGGGTAGAAGATGCTTTTGGCAATAGGAACTCTTTTCAGTATGATGCATGGGGGCGTTCTACTAAAACGATTTCTCCGAATAAATCTGAGACGGTTACTAGTTATAACGACTCTAGTCGAGAAGTACTGATTACGGATGCAGTTGGCAACACTTCAATTGAGGTATTTGATAAATTTGGACGTTCGATTCGTTCAGAAGAGAAGCTAGCAAATGGAAGCCGTAAAATAATGCTGCACAATTCATATAATTTAATGAATGGACTATTACAACAGCAGACAGATGCCAATCAGGCTACAACAATATTTTCGTACGATATACTAGGTCAGCTTACAGCAGTAACCAACTCCAAGGGAGAAGTGACAAGGTATAGCTATGACCAACTTGGTCAACATATTAAAACAACGTTCCCCGATGGGAATGAAGTTCAAAAAGTGTATGATGAGCTTGGGAGATTAATTCAGAGTATTGATTCAATGAATCAAAAGGTCACATATTTTTATGATGCTAATAGTAATCGAAGCAAATTAGTGGATAAGAAGGGACAGACCTTCTTGTATTCCTACAATAACCGGAATATGTTGTTGTCAAAACAAGGGCCCACTGAGACTATTTCCTTCACGTATTATAACGATGGATCAAGAAAATCGATGACGGATAATACAGGCACTACGAATTATGGATATGATCCGCATACAGGTCAAGTAACCAATGTTGCGTTCCCTGATAGCAAGGTCATTGCTTATAGTTATAATAATCAGGGACAAAGAGTAAGTATGACTACTCCTTTCGGTGATAGAGTTACGTATAAATATAATACGACAAATCAGTTGAGCGAGTTGAAATGGAATGACTTGAAATCCATTGGTTACTCTTACTACAGTAATGGTCAACTACAAAAAACAAATAGTAACAATACTATGGAAGCAATTCATACGTATACGAATGGTTCTTTGTCAAGGCTAAAACAAGAAACTGCCAACGGAGAATTAAAGCGAGAATACCAGTATAATTATGACAACAACAAAAATATTACTAGTATCTCCGAGAGAAATAATGAGGAAGTTACTTCTGATAACAGTTTTGCATACGACCAATTGAATCGTATCCAAAGCTCTACTCTGTTTAACGAAACTTATAGTTATGATAATAGAGGGAATCGCCAAACCCTTACAACTGATTCTGCTCCTTCTCTTTCTGATAATATTGCGTATGAGTACGATGAATGGGATCGATTAACCAAGGTGACCAAGGCTGATGGCACTTCTGTTTCATACCGATATAATGGCGATAACTTATTGGTTGAACGGACCGAAAATGGCAGTACCATTAGATATTATTACGATGGTCAGAATATCATAGCTGAAGGAATTGTACAGCCAGATGGTATGATTGTGGAAAAGGTAAGCTATTTACGTGGAAATAAGTTGGAAATGTTAGAGGATGTAAATAACCAAGTAGGGTACTACGGTTATAACGGACATGGTGATGTTACGGGCATTATAGGGGCAGATGGTAGCGTACTAAATGAATATTCCTACGATATTTGGGGTAAGCCAATTGTTGAGGAAGAAGAAATTCCAAATACATTCAGGTACTCAGGAGAGTTCTGGGATAGTTCGACAGAATTGCAGTATCTACGTGCACGTTGGTATGATCCTATCACTGGAAGGTTTGTTAATGAGGATACGTATCAAGGTGATATTTATAAAACACAAACATTAAACTATTATACTTATGTAATAAATAATCCTTTGAAGTATATCGATCCGACAGGAAATTACTGTGTTTCAGCAGATGGTAACTGGGCACATGCTGGGGAATGCAAAGATCTACAAAAATCATATTGGTTCCCCGATGCCAATCAGCCAGTTGTTGAAAATGGCTATCTTGTAGGTAGAGGCGGTGTTTATACTGATGCTTACAAAAAAGCAAACATCCAATTTAATGCTTGGAATGCTACAAGAAAGCCAACTGTCCGGGATCCAGGGCCAGTTACGAATAAAAATTCACATACTGCAAAACCAATTGTTAAGGAATTCTCTGGTTATGACCAGATGTTTGATGCGTACTCTGAAAAAATAGGGTTTAGCTTATCGGAAGGTTTTGGCGCTTATACCTCTTACTCCAAATATAAAAATGGTTTCGAACTTACATTTGAAAGTGGAGACATATTGCGATTTGAATTTTCTCTGGCAAATATTAATGTAGGTTTTTATATTGATCCCGTTGGAACTTTGTTTATCGGTTTTGATATGAACATTGGAATGATGGAAGCAACCATGTTGCAACAAATGCAAAACAATTATTATATGGCTTCGAGTATATCTGTTTCACTAGGAAGTCGAAGCTACTATATAAAGTTTGAGAATGGTCAATTTAAAGCTCATGTAACACCTGTTCCTCTTATAGGATTCGGTGGGGGGTTAGGGATAGAAAAGAGACCAATAAAGTAGTTTGAACCATAAAGATAGATATGAAAGCAAGTGGCGCCTGTCTCTAAGACAAGCGCTTTTTTCATTCCACACGAATATTTTCATAAGAGCAAACTTTCTCCGAACTTGCCGGGTAATACTTATAGAACAGCAAGAAAGAGGTGAATGAGGTGGAGCTTGATACGATCAGCCGGATCGTTCAGGGTGACAGGGAGGCGTTCCGCAGTCTGTATGATGAGTACTTCGACTATGCGATGCGGACAGCCGCGCTGGTGGCAAAGAATCGGGAATGGGCGAAGGATGCGGTGCAGGAGACTTTCCTCCGTGTATACCGGAATATCTGGCAATATGATAGAGCGAAGCCGTTCAAACCGTGGTTCTACAGCATCTTGCTTCGCGAGTGCTATCGGGTGATGGAGCGGGAGAAGAAGGTTGTTCCGCTGGGTGAGCAACTGGAGCGGGTGGCTGTGGAAGCGAGCATGCCGGATGGCAAGCTCGATCTGTACGATGCCCTCCAATCTCTCCAAGATATGTACCGGATACCGCTCATCCTAAAATATCTCCATAACTACAGCGAGAAGGAAATCGCCGACATCATGGAGCTCAACGTCAATACACTGAAGTCGCGCCTCCTCAAGGGGCGGGAGCAAATGAGAGACCGATTGGGAGGGGAGCCATATGGATCAAAAGCTTAAGCAGCGTTTGGAAGAAGAATCGAACTATCCTTCCAATCTGAAGGAAGAGATGTGGGCGAAGATCGAGTCGCAACTGGAGAACGGCTCTCCGTTTCTGGCAGATTCCATAGAGGGAAAATTGAACAACAGAGAACAGCCACAGGGGAAAAGGAGAAAACGGACGATGACAATCATCAAAGCAACTACAGGACTTACAGCAGCCGTCATTGCTATCGCAGCTTTTTTGGCCTTGCCGCCGGGAGAGGCATTTATGAAGAGTGTGCAGAATTGGTTTGCGCCGGAGAAGAAAATCGAGGTTGAGGTCGAAGGGAACAAGGAAGAGACGAACGGACAGGTCCATGTAAATGAAGAGAGCCGCTACGCGATTTATTATGACAAAGAGCGCTATAAGCTCATTCAACAGGACGGAAAAGACGTCATTACGACCATTGAACCGCTGCCAGAGCCGTATCCGCAAGTATCGCTGACCATAGAACAGGATGTAGACGCGTTGCCGGAGAAGCTGGCTGCAGATATCGCGGGCAAGCTGACTGACCAGTTTGCAGAGGTGCGCGATATCGAGAAGGTGAGCGAGCCCGTGAAAGGCTACCGTATTCACGCGATCAACGGTCATGATCGTCTGAGTGAAGTCATCACGGTATACGTCACAAGCAATGAACGGCAAGGCAGCTTCATCCTGACGATGAATTATTTCCTCGAGGCGGCTGAAGGCCATGGAGCGAGGTTTACGCAGACGCTGGAGCAGTTCAAGGTGTTGGCAGAGGAGTAACTTCTGTTACGCTTCTAAAAAGCATTTTTAAAATCTATATAGTCAAATAGAATCGGCCTTAGCCCTAATCGTATTTAGGGACTAAGGCCGATTTTTGTATTATAGTTGTAATTTCACTTTCATTAAAAAGGCTACCCCAACAGATCCCAATGAACCCGCTAGAATAGCCTGCCTTCTTATAGAACTAATGTCTCATCTTCATAACGTGCAGCCTGTTCCTCCCGAACAAGCCGGATGAACTCTCTCATGAAGCCCGGCAGGTCCGGCCAGGCATGGCCGCTGACCAGCTTGCGGTCGGCATGCAGCGTGTCCGTCGTGTACGTAGCGCCGAGACGCTCGACATCCGGCTTCACGGCGTTGTAGCACGTCATCGTGCGGCCCTCGAAGTACCTTGTATCCTTCAGCGCCATAAAGACTAGCGCGCCGTGGCAGATGACGCCGATCGGCTTGTCCTCTTGGAGGAAATGCTCAACGATGCGCGGCAGCTCAGGATGGTTGCGTATATATTCCGGGGCGCGGCCGCCGGGAATGACAAGCGCGATATATTCCGACGGATCGATATCCGCGAAGGAAGCATGAGACGGCAGCAGATGGGCAGGCTTCTCCGTGTAGGTCTCCCAGCCCTCGACAAAGTCATGAACGACGGTATTCAGCACTTTTTTCTCCGGGGATGCAATGACGGCATCATAACCTTCCTCTAGCAGGCGGTAATAGGGATAAAAAATTTCCAAAACCTCTGTTCCGTCACCCGTAATCAGCAGAACCTTGTTCGACATGCGCTCACTCCTTCAAGGAATTTTTTGGCATACACTCCTATTATCTAATGGGGAATCCGCTCTGTAAATCTATCCGAAGTCACCGTGTCCTTCTGCCCAATCCGGTTCGAATGCTGTCAGATCCGGGCGATGGAAACCCCGGGAGGTATGGGCTATACTAATATGAAGCTTACCTTCTAGCGGCGAAAAGCCGATAAATACGGGTAAGGAATAGGAAAATGATAGGCGATAGGCGTTTATCTCTCTCAAAAAGGGCAAAGCTGATAGAAAAGGCTTTATAACTTTGCGATGCGGAGGGATAGACGATGATGAGGCAAATTTTGCTGATAACAGATGGCTGTTCGAATGTGGGGCTCAGTCCGGTGGTGGCGGCGGCTCATGCCAAGTCGGAAGGCATTCATGTCAATGTGGTAGGCGTGCTTGACCATGGAGACGTAGGCGAGCTTGGCGCGGCCGAGATTGAAGAGATTGCGCGGGCCGGCGGGGGACTTAGCCGTATGGTCAATACGCGGCAATTATCGCAGACGGTCCAGATGATGACCAGGAAGACCGTGGTACAGACGATCCAGATCGCGGTGCAGAAGGAGCTGCAGCAGGTACTGGGCAACGGCTCGATTGAGGCATTGCCTCCGGAGAAGCGCGGCGAAGTCGTGCGTGTCATCGATGAGCTGGGCGAGTCATCGGGCCTTCGGGTAGCTCTGCTGATCGATGCAAGCGCGAGCATGAAGCCGAAGCTGGCAGCTGTCGAGGAGGCCATTCACGATTTGATGCTTAGCTTGCAGGCCAGACAGGGTAATAGTGAAATATCGGTGTTCCATTTCCCGGGCTCGCGCCATGGCGACGACTGCATTATGGATTTGGCATGGACCAGCCATCTGAATGGGGTGCACTCGATCTTTCCCAAGCTCCAGATGGGCGGAACAACGCCGACCGGGCCTGCGATTATGCAGGTAGTGGATTATTACAGGCAGGGCGAAGCGGGGGACTATGGCCGCAGAGGCAGACATGAAACGGATGGGATGATGGGTGACTACGTCGTTTAAGCTGGAGCTGCGGCGCGGAAGCGTCGTAATCGGCAAGTGGAGACAAGGCAAGTACCGGGTGGAGCGATTGCTGGGAGAAGGAGCCAACGGGAAAGTCTATCTGGTCCAGAAGGACAGGGATTGGTACGCGCTTAAGGTTGGCGCGGATGCGGTAGACCTTCAATCCGAGGTGAACGTGCTGAAGTCGCTGGCGAAGCAGAAGGGGCAGGGCATGGACCCGTTCCTGTTCGACGTCGACGACCTGTACGGACCGGGCGGGAAGGAATACCCGTTCTACGTCATGAGGTATGTGCGCGGGACGACGCTTGCCAGCTACTTGCTGGAGCAAGGCGCGGAATGGTTCCCTCTTGTCGGGCTGAACCTGCTGGGCAAGCTTGGCAGGCTGCACCGGGCGGGATGGGTATTCGGCGACCTGAAGGTGGAGAATGTGATGGTGGCCGATTACGGTCATGTCGAGCTGGTCGACTTCGGAGGCATGACGGCTATCGGCAAGGGCATCCGCCAGTTCACGGAAATCTATGACCGCGGATACTGGAACAGCGGCTCTCGCTCGGCTGACCCGAAGTACGATCTCTTCTCCTACAGCGTATTGTGCATCCAGCTGCATGAGCCGAAGCGCCTCCATCAGCTCACGAAGGAGCTGCTGCCGCAGAACCGGTCGACGGTGGAGCTGATGGCGGTTGCCGAGGGCTGTGCGGCGCTGAAGCCGGTGGCGGGCTGGCTGCGCAAGGCGCTGCATGGCGAGTTCAGGGATGCGGACGAGGCTGCGGCTGCATGGCGCCTGCTGATGCACCGGAAGGAGACGCGCCGATCCTCCTCGATGCCGGGCTGGCTGAAGGGTCTGGTGGCCGCCTCAGGCATACTGCTTGCGGCATCGATATTCGTCTGGCTGCTTCGCAATGTATGGATGTAGCAGAGGAGGGCAACAGAATAATGAATGAACCGCTTCAGCTGGAGCTCGCGAAGGAAGCGGCTGCCCACGGCATGTGGGAGGAAGGCGACAAGATTCTGGTCGCCGTGTCGGGAGGCCCCGATTCCATGGCGCTGCTCCATATGCTGCATGCACTGTCCCTTGAACAGGGCATCAAGCTTGTGGCTGCCCATGTGAATCACGGATTCCGGGCGGAGGAATCCGCCTTCGAGCTGGAGGTAGTCCAGACGTTCGCCGCCAGCCTAGGCGTGCCGTGCGAGACAATCGTCATGGATCTGCCTACTTATATAGAAGAAAACCGATTGAATCTGCAGGCAGCCGCCAGGGAGAAACGGTATGAATTCTTGTACCGGACAGCGGCTGAGCACGGCGCGACGCGCATTGCGCTGGCCCATCATGCCGATGATCAGGCCGAGACGGTGATGATGCGGCTGATCCGGGGAGCGGGGCTATCGGGGCTGTCCGGGATGAGCAGTGTCCGCCGCGAAAAAAATGTGCAACTCATACGCCCCCTGCTTCGTATGAACAAGTCAGACCTTCTGCGTTATTGCGAGGAGCATGAGATTCCTTATTGCGTAGACAGCAGCAATCTCGCTCGGTATTATTTCCGCAACACGGTTCGCCTGGACATTATTCCGTACTTGATGCAGTTCAATCCTCAGCTTCCCCAGTCCCTTCAGCGGCTTGCCGAAGTAGCGGGCGCGGAGGATGAGTGGATGGAGCAGCAGGCGGGGGAATGGTTCAGCCGCATCGTACGCCTGGAAGAGGGCGAATGCCAAGTGGAATGCCGGGAGCTGTCCGGTCTGCACGTCGCTTTACAAAGGAGATTGATTAAACTAATATTAAATTATCTGTCTCAGGATACGGAAAACATAACCTATAGCGCTGTTGAGACGATGCGGCAGGCGGCATCTCCGCATGCTCCGGCTACGTGGCGGATGGACGCCGCAGGCGGAATCCGTTGCTTGCGCGAATACGGTGTTATGAGATGGGTACATACGAATGCAAGGCCGGTTATGGCAAGCAGGTACGATTACGTCATCGAACAGGGAAGCGATGACCGAATTGAAGCAGAGCCAAGCGGATGGAGCTTCCGCCTTGATTGGCTTGGGACTGCGGCTGAGAGGCCGTCATCCCGCATGGAAGCGTACTTCGATGTGGCCGCTCTCGTCTTTCCGCTGCATGTGCGCAACCGCGTGCCGGGAGACAGGATTCATGTTTTAGGATTAAATGGGTCGAAAAAAGTGCAAGATATGTTCGTTGACGAGAAGGTACCGCCCTCCCGTAGAGAGCTGTATCCGCTGCTCTGCGACGGGGACGGCAAGCTGCTGTGGATCCCCGGCATCCGCCGGTCCGCGCATGCCCTGCCAGGAAGCGGAAGCACGCAGGTTCTGCGTATTACGGCGCTCAACGAATAAGGAACAAGGGAATACACATAAACATAGGTAACGTGTGGGAGGCTTTTGAATTGCAGAACGACATCAAAGAAGTGTTATACAGCGAAGAGCAGATTGGCGTCAAGGTAAGAGAGCTGGGAGCCAAGCTCAGCGCCGATTACGAAGGGCGGAATCCGCTCGTTATTTGCGTCCTCAAAGGCGCGTTTATTTTTATGTCCGATCTGGTGAAAACTATTACCGTTCCGCTTGAGATCGACTTTATGGCCGTCTCCAGCTACGGGGCTTCCACCAAGTCATCCGGCGTCGTCAAGATTATTAAGGATCTGGACGTGTCGGTGGAAGGACGCGACGTCCTTATTGTCGAAGATATCATCGACAGCGGTCTGACGCTGAGCTACCTGATCGACGTATTGGAGCACAGAGGCACGAAGTCTGTGACGGTCGTCACGCTGTTCGACAAGCCGGCGCGCCGCACGGTTAGCCTGGAGCCGAACTATAAGGGCTTTACGCTTCCTGACGAATTCGTCGTGGGCTATGGCCTGGATTATGCGGAGAAATACCGCAACCTTCCTTATATCGGCATTTTGAAGCCTCAGGTTTACGAGAAGTAATCGCGCTTGAACCGTACATGTCCACCCTCCGGTAGCCTCTATTGTGATGGAAAGTCATGCTATGGTAAAATATCTAAAGCGTCTGAGAGGAGGTAGGGAATGAATCGGATCATGCGAAATACCGGTTTTTATTTGATCATCTTTTTGGTTACCGTTGGTGTTTTTAATTATATTAGCGGTCAAGGGGATTCCACCAAGCCGCTGAGATACGATGAATTCCGCCAAGTTGTGGAAGCGGGGAATGTAGCTTCGATTACCGCGAAGTACAATAAGGAATCGTATTACATTACGGGTAAATATAAGAACAGGCCAGAGGGTGCGGAGAACGATAATTTCACCACCTCAATGAACACCTTTGCGGCAGAGCAGAATCTGGATGCCTGGCAGAAGGAATACGGTTTTGAGTATAAGGCCGAGCCGATGGATACCCCTAGCTTCTGGGTGACGTTCCTGACGTCGATTATTCCGTTCATTCTGCTTATCGTACTGTTCTTCTTCCTGATGAATCAGGCTCAAGGCGGCGGCGGCAAAGTGATGAACTTCGGCAAGAGCCGTGCCCGTCTGTACAATGAGGAGAAGAAGCGCGTCACGTTCGAGGACGTGGCAGGCGCGGACGAAGAGAAGCAGGAGCTGGTGGAGGTCGTCGACTTCCTGAAGGATCCTCGCAAGTTCAATCTCGTCGGCGCGCGCATTCCGAAGGGCGTATTGCTCGTAGGTCCTCCGGGTACAGGTAAGACATTGCTTGCCCGTGCGGTTGCGGGTGAGGCTGGCGTGCCGTTCTTCAGCATCTCGGGCTCCGACTTCGTGGAGATGTTCGTCGGTGTCGGCGCATCCCGCGTACGCGATCTCTTCGAGAACGCCAAGAAGAACGCGCCTTGTATCATCTTTATTGACGAGATCGACGCAGTCGGCCGTCAGCGCGGCGCCGGACTCGGCGGCGGGCATGACGAGCGCGAGCAGACGCTGAACCAATTGCTGGTTGAGATGGACGGCTTCGGCGCGAACGAAGGCATAATCATTATCGCGGCGACGAACCGCGCGGACATTCTGGACCCTGCGCTTCTGCGTCCGGGCCGCTTCGACCGTCAGATTACGGTTGACCGTCCAGACGTGAAAGGCCGCGAAGCGGTGCTGAAAGTCCATGCGCGCAACAAGCCGCTTACCGGCGATGTGAAGCTGGACGTTATCGCGAAGCGTACGACAGGCTTCAGCGGCGCAGACCTCGAGAACCTGCTTAATGAAGCGGCGCTTCTTGCGGCACGCCGCAACAAGAAAGAAATCAACATGGTAGATATCGATGATGCGATTGACCGCGTTATCGTCGGCACGGAGAAGAAGAGCCGTGTCATCAGCGACCGCGAGAAACGTATCGTTGCCTACCACGAAGCAGGCCATACGATTGCCGGCTTCTTCCTGGAACATGCCGATCAGGTGCACAAGGTAACAATCATCCCGCGGGGACGCGCTGGCGGATATGTCATCATGCTGCCGAAGGAAGACCGCATGCTGGTCACCAAGCAAGAGCTGCTTGATAAAGTAACGGGACTGCTTGCCGGCCGCGTAGCGGAGGAAGTATACATCGGCGAGATCGGAACCGGCGCTTACAGCGACTTCAAGTCGGCTACAAGCATCGTGCGCAGCATGATTATGGAGTACGGTATGAGCGATAGGCTCGGACCGATGCAATTCGGCAATTCGCAAGGCCAAGTGTTCCTGGGCCGCGATCTGGGCCATGAGCAGAACTACTCCGATGCAATCGCGTACGAGATCGACCAAGAGATGCAGAACATTATCAATGCTTGCTACGACAGAGCGAAGAAGCTCCTGACCGAGAAGAGCAAAGAGATGCATCTGATCGCGAATACGCTGCTTACGGAAGAGACGCTTGAAATGGAGCAAATCAAATCCTTGATCGAACAAGGCGTGCTGAAGGCAGAAGGCGATACGCCATCTGGCGAAGGCTCCTCCTCAGCAGAGGTAACAACTGCTGAACCGATCATCGACGAGATTGGCGACGTGAAAGTCCGCATTCAGCCTCGCGATGAGGCGGAAGCGAAGGACGCGACGCCACCGGATAATACCGGCAACGGCTCCGAAGATCCTGACAAAAAGTAACATCTATTCGTCCCGTCGCTCCTTCATGGAGCTGCGGGACGTTTCATTTTTTAGACAAGTATGATTATTCATGCAAATTGTTACATAAACATGCAGTGGCGGTGTTAATGTATCTAACACAATTTGATTGACGGAAATTTTTTTGTAACTATAATGAAATAATAGCGGCAAGAAACAGCAATACTGTTAGGGTAATGCTGTGCTTGTTGTTGTTCTGTTTCAAAACAATTTAATTAAGGGGAGAATTGAAGCATGAAAAAGACATTTAGCTTTATGCTCATGCTAGTAGTAGCAATGTCGCTCGTATTGTCTGCTTGTGGACAAGCTAAGAATGGCGGCACCAATGAGGGCGGAAGCAAAGTCGAGTCAGACGGAAGCGGCAAAGATTTCAAAATCGGCATGGTAACTGACGTAGGCGGAGTTAACGATAAATCGTTCAACCAAAGCGCATGGGAAGCTCTTCAGAAGCTGAAAGCATCCACTGGCGCTGAGACCAAGTTCCTGGAGTCCAAAGGCGAAGCAGACATGGAGCCGAACCTGAACAACTTCGTTCGCGAAGGCTACAGCCTGACTTGGGGCATCGGCATGCTGTTCGAAGACGCTATGAAGAAAGTAGCAACTGAAAACCCAGACGCGAAGCTTGCGGTTATTGACGCCGTTGTAGAAGCTCCGAACGTAACTTCCGTTACATTCGCTGAGCAAGAAGGCTCCTTCCTGGTAGGCGTAGTAGCAGGTCTGATGACAAAAACGAACAACATCGGTTTTGTTGGCGGCATGGAAATTCCGGTTATTACACGCTTTGCGAAAGGCTTTGAGGCTGGCATTAAAGCCGTGAATCCGGAAGCTAAAGTAAATATTACGTATTCCGGCGCTTTCGATAAGCCTGACCTTGGCAAGAGCATTGCAGCTACGATGTACAACGACGGCGCGGACATCATTTTCCACGCTTCCGGCGGTACAGGCAATGGCGTATTCAACGAAGCGATCGAGCGCAAGAAGAGCGGCAAAGAAGTATGGGTTATCGGCGTAGACAAGGACCAATCGCTGGAGTTCGGCGACGAAGTAACGCTGACTTCCATGATGAAAGGCGTTGAAGCGGCGGTAACGAAAGTATCCAAAGATCTGATCGATGGCAAATGGCAAGGCGGCTCGCATCAAGTCCTTGGTCTGAAAGACGACGCAGTAGGTCTGCCAGAGACTTCCACGAAGAACGTTCCAGAAGACGTTCTGAAGAAGGTAGAAGAGTACAAAACAAAAATCGTCAGCGGAGAAATTACGGTTCCGTCTGCATAAGAACGAACCATCGGACTCACGATAAAGCTTGGCATGGGTCACAGAGGCAAGACCGGCATGAGCCGGTCTTGTCCTGTTTCTCTGATCAGAAAGAGCGAATAACTATATGTGATCCCGGGAGATGATGAACGCATGGATCAGAGCGGGGCAGTCGTACAACTGAAGGGCATTACCAAGAGGTTTCCTGGCTTGGTTGCGAATGATTCCATTAACTTCGAGCTGAAGAAAGGCGAGATTCACGCTTTGCTTGGCGAGAACGGTGCAGGCAAGTCTACGCTTATGAATATCTTGTTCGGCTTGTATCAGCCGGATGAGGGAGAGATCTGGATTAACGGAGAGCAGACGGTCATTGACGGCGCCTCCAAAGCGATTGAGCTGGGCATCGGCATGGTGCATCAGCATTTCAAACTTGTGCAGCCCTTCACGGTAGCGGAGAACATCGTTCTCGGCAATGAACCGAAGAAGGGGCTTACGATTGATTACAAGCTCGCGAACGAGAAGGTCAAATCGATCTCCGAGCGCTATGGTCTGAAAGTAGATCCGCAGATGCGGATTCAAGATATTACGGTTGGCATGCAGCAACGGGTTGAAATTTTGAAAACGTTATATCGGGGAGCGGAGATTCTGATCTTCGATGAACCGACCGCTGTATTGACGGTACAAGAGATTGAGGAATTAATCGATATCATCCGTAACCTGGCTGCCGAAGGCAAGTCCATTATCATCATTACGCATAAGCTGAAAGAGGTTATGGCGCTGGCGAACTCTGTCACGGTCATCCGCAGGGGCAAGGTGATTAAGTCGCTCAGCACAAGCGAGACGAATGAGCGGCAGCTGGCTGAGCTGATGGTGGGACGTGACGTGAACTTCCAGGTTGAGAAAACCAAACGTCAGCCTGGCGAAGTTGTTCTGTCTGTCGATGGGCTTCGCATGAAAGGCGACCAGGGGAAAATGGTGCTCGACGGCACCACCTTCCAGGTACGCTCCGGCGAGATCTTCGGAATTGCGGGTGTAGACGGCAACGGGCAAAGCGAGCTGATCTATGCCATCACCGGCATGCGCAAGGTGCAGGATGGGCATGTGAAGCTGAACGGTGCAGATGTTACGAACGATACTCCGCGCAGAATTTCCAATGCGGGCGTTGGCCACATTCCGGAGGACCGCCATAAGCATGGGCTTGTGCTTGATTTCAAGCTAAGCGAGAACATGATCTTGAATACGTACTTCAAGCCGGAATACGGCAAGGCGGGCTTCATCGACGAGAAGGCGATGGACAGCCTGACCACACGGCTCGTGGAAGAGTTCGACGTCCGCACCTCCGGCATTTACACGCATGCGCGCGCGTTGTCGGGAGGCAATCAGCAGAAGGCGATCATCGCCCGCGAGCTGAATAAAGACCCTGATCTCATTATTGCGGTTCAACCGACGCGGGGTCTGGATATCGGTGCGATCGAGTTCGTTCATAAGCGGCTTATGGAAGCGCGCAACGAAGGCAAAGCGGTCTTGCTTGTCTCATTCGAGCTGGACGAGCTGTATGCCTTGTCCGACCGGATCGAGGTTATGTATGAGGGCAAGCTTGTCGGCGCTGTCGATGCCGATCATCGCGATGATGAGCGTCTTGGCTTGCTGATGGCCGGCAATGCCGATCATGACAGGGAGGGAAGCTAGCGGTTATGGACGTGATAAAGAAGATTTTTAACGAAAAAAGATCGCTGCTCGTGCCAGTCGTTTCTATTGTGCTTGGCTTGCTGATCGGAGCCATCGCGATGCTGGCGGGAGGCTATAATCCGATTCTAGCTTATAGCTCCCTGTTCAATCGTGTCATCGGCAGCCCGTATCATATGGGTGAGACGATTCGCGCGATTACGCCGCTTATCTTTACCGGTATTGCGGTTGCCTTCGCCTTCCGTACCGGCTTGTTCAATATCGGGGTAGAGGGACAATTCGTGATGGGCATGACAGGCGCGACGCTGGTCGGCGTTTTGCTTGATCTGCCATGGTATATTCACGGTCCGCTTGCGGTGATTACCGGCGCAGTGTTCGGCGGTCTCTGGGCGGGCATCGTCGGCTACTTGAAAGCGAAGCGCGGCGTGAACGAGGTTATTTCCTCCATCATGCTGAACTGGACAGCTCTTTATCTGGCGAATTTGATTGTATCGAGATTCCTGACCGATCCGGGCCAGCAGAAGTCCCGGGCCATTCACGAATCGGCGCTGATGAATATCGACTGGCTGGTTCAGCTGATGGATAAAGCGCGAATTCACTGGGGCACCTTCGTGGCGCTCGCATGCGTCATTATCTTCTATATTATCTTGTGGCGCACGAAGCAAGGCTACGAGCTGCGCGCAGTCGGACACAATCCTGAAGCGGCGCTATACGCCGGCATGAACGTCAACCGCACGATTGTCAAATCCATGATGATCAGCGGCGTGTTCGCAGGACTCGGCGGCGTGTTCGAGGTTCTGGGCGTATTCGGCAACCAGACGATTATGGCAGCTTCGCCTGGCTACGGCTTTGACGGCATTGCGGTTGCTCTGCTTGGCGGCAATACGCCGGTAGGCGTCCTGCTGGCAGCTATCCTGTTCGGCGGTCTCAGCTACGGCTCCGCCGGCATGAGCTTCGGTGCAGGCGTGCCGCAAGAGATTGTCCGGATCGTCATCGGATCGGTGATCTTCTTCGTAGCGGCTCATGGCATCGTGAAGTTTATCCTCAAACCGTTCATGAGCAAACGCGCTAAGCGGAAGGAGGCGGCGTAAGATGCAGTTTATTGAAATATCCGGCCAGCTGATTAATATTACGCTCGTATTCTCTACTGCGCTTATCTTCGCCGCTCTCGGCGGCATGTTCTCGGAACGCTCTGGCGTAGTCAACATTGGTCTGGAAGGTCTGATGGTGTCGGGCGCTTTCGCAGCGGCCGTCGCTACGGATTATGCGACGCAGGCAGGCCTCGGCGGCATCTCGCCTTGGATCGGCTTGATTGCGGCAGCCGTCTTCGGCGTCGTGTTCTCGCTTCTGCATGCGGTGGCGACGATCACATTCAAGTCGGACCAGACGGTAGTCGGCGTAGTCATCAACATTCTGGCGCTCGGAACTGCGATTTATTTCACCCGCAGCCTTTATGACGGATCGGCTCAGACGAGCCAGCTGACGGAAGTATTCCATAAGGTAGCGATTCCGTTCCTGTCGGATATTCCGATTATCGGGGAAGGCATCTTCCGTTCCTATCCGACAACTTATATCGTTATTGTGCTTGTCATCATCAGCTTCTTCGTGCTGTTCAAGACGCCGTTCGGACTGCGTCTGCGCGCAGTCGGCGAGCATCCAAGCTCGGCTGACACCGTCGGCATCAGCGTGACGAAATACCGCTATATCGGCGTTATGCTGAGCGGCGCGCTTGCCGGTCTTGGCGGAGCGACCATTACCCTGACGACGACAAGCAGCTTCGCGCACAATACCATCTCGGGCCAAGGGTTTATCGCGCTTGCCGCCCTGATCTTCGGCAAGTGGAATCCGTTTGGCCTTGCAGGCGCAGCCATATTCTTCGGCTTTGCGCAGGCGCTGCGGAATTTCGCGCAGCTGTTCGATTTCTCGAAGCAAATCCCGACGGAAGTGTTCTACATGCTTCCGTACGTGCTTACGCTGATCGTTCTTGCGGCGGCAGTCGGCCGCTCCAGCGCTCCTGCGGCGCTTGGACAGCCGTACGACCCGGCAAGAAGGTAGCTTGAATCATGAGCGGCCCGCTTGGTCGCTCTTATGTCAAAGATCGCACTCCATTGCAGCCAGCCAGCGAAGGAGTGCGATCTTTTTAGTCAGAGCATGCAGACATGCAAGCATGGGATGAATCATATTCGGCTTGGCTAGAAAGACTTTGCAGAAGACGGCCTGACTTATCATTCTTAAGACTAGAGGAGGAATTTCAAATGCAAAAAATCAATACGTTCCTGATGTTCGAGGGTCAAGCGGAGGAAGCCATGAACTTCTATCTCTCGCTGTTCGAGGATTCTGAAGTGATAAGCATCTCCAGGTACGGGCCTGAAGGACCCGGCGAGGAGGGGACAGTCATCCATGCCACGTTCAAGCTGGCTGGCACCACCTACATGTGCATCGATAGCCATGTTAAGCATGCATTCGGCTTTACGCCTGCGATCTCCTTATATGTAAATTGTTCCTCCGAGCATGAGATTGAGACGTTATGTGCAAAGTTGTCGGAAGGCGGAAAAGCTTTGATGCCCCTTGGTGAATACGGCTTCAGCCGAAAGTTCGCCTGGGTAGCCGACCGCTTCGGGGTAACGTGGCAATTGAACCTGGCCTAATGCAGCCGAATGTTCGATATAACAGCAGAACCGAATAATAATGACCAGAGCTCGTCCGGCAAGGACGGGCTTCTTTTCTATAAAATGAGGAAACATCCATTGACAGAGCCACTTGCCAAGTGTAAATTAAATCTTAATCAAATGAATTTATCCCTTTTGGTTTAAACTATAGGCAAGCGAATCCCTGAGTTTGTGCATCATTTCACAAAGTCGCTATGCCGCATAACGGAATGGGACCATCGCGCGTCACCGAAAGGCCCATCCCTCATAAGAGGAGAGGATTAACGTGGAAGCATTGGCACTGGAGCGCAAAGCGGAGCAGAATCGTGAGCTGCGCGAGAGGCTGTTGCAATTGAAGAAAGAGCGTAATGCCATTATTCTTGCTCATTATTATCAGCGGGATGAAATACAGGAAGTAGCGGATTTCCGCGGGGATTCCTTCTTGCTTGCGCAGAAGGCTGCCCAGACGGATGCCGAGGTTATCGTGTTCTGCGGCGTACACTTCATGGGGGAGAGCGCCAAGATTCTGGCTCCGAACAAGACGGTTATTATTCCGGACGAACGCGCGGGCTGCCCGATGGCTGACATGGTCAACGTCGATGGCTTGCGCAAGCTGAAGGCTCAGCACCCGAATGCCACAGTCGTGACATACATCAACTCGTCGGCCGAGATCAAGGCGGAGACGGATATTTGCTGTACATCGGCGAACGCGGTGAAGGTGGTCAACTCTGTAGAAAGCGACGAAGTGATCTGGGTGCCGGACAAAAACCTGGGCCACTACGTGCAGCAGAACACCGACAAAAAGATAATCATCTGGGAAGGCTACTGCAACACGCATGACATGCTGACGGTGAAAGACGTTGAAGAGATGAAGGCGAAGTACCCGAACGCGCAGTTCGTCGTTCATCCGGAATGCCGTCCGGAAGTCGTGGAGCTTGGCGATTTTGTCGGCAGCACGACTGCTATTCTTAAGTATTGCAAAGAGTCCGACGCTCAGGAATTCATCGTGGGCACAGAAGACGGAACAGGCTATCAGCTGAGACTGGACAGCCCGGACAAGACGTTCCACTTCGCGTCCAAATATTTGGTATGTCCGAACATGAAGGTGAACAATTTGAAGAAGCTCGTCAAAGCTCTTGAGACGATGCAGCCGCAAATTTACGTTCCGCCTGCAGTTGCGGACAAAGCCCGTCTGTCGCTCGAGCGCATGCTGCAAGTGAAGTAGCATGCGCTGCTTCGCTTATGCGCGGTAGTCGCAGTGTTCAAATTTAGATGACACCTGGGTGAAGGAGCTAAGCGTTATGATTCCAAGATATTTGGTCGATGTGGAGCTGGATAAGCTGCCAGTCTTAGATAAAGATGTCATCGTAATTGGGGCCGGCATTGCCGGTCTTTTTACCGCTATACGGGCAAGCAGACAGCATTCGGTGCTGATGATCACGAAGAAGTCGCTGCTCGACAGCAATACGCGTTATGCACAGGGCGGCATTGCTGCCGTTATCTCCGATGAGGATTCGCCTGCCTACCACAGGCAGGATACACTCGTTGCGGGCGCAGGTCTATGCTCGGAGGAAGCGGTCGATGTCCTGGTGCATGAAGGGCCGAAGGGTGTTCATAGCCTTATCAAGATGGGCACGCAGTTCGATCTGGAGAACGGCGAATTCGCGTTGACCAAGGAAGGCGCCCACAGCCAGCGGCGTATTCTGCATGCCAACGGCGACGCAACGGGATATGAGATTGTGCGGGCCTTGTCTGAGAATGCGGTCGCCAATGAAAAAATCGAAGTGTGGGATGACCATTTTGTAATCGATCTAGTTACCCAGGACGGAGAATGCTGCGGGGCGATTGTGCAGAAGCCGAATGGCGAGAGGTTGTTCGTGCGCGGCAAAGCCACGATTCTGTGCTCGGGCGGCGCGGGTCAGCTCTATCGCTATACGACCAATCCGGAAGTGGCGACAGGTGACGGAGTAGCTATGGCTTATCGCGCCGGCGCTTACATAAGGGATGCGGAATTTGTCCAATTCCATCCAACGGCTCTATGCTACCCAGGCGCTCCGCGGTTCCTCATATCGGAAGCGGTACGCGGAGAAGGCGCTGTCCTTCGCAACATCAAAGGCGAGCGCTTCATGGAGCGTTACCACGAGCAGTTGGAGCTTGCGCCTCGCGATGTTGTGGCACGGGCTATCGTCAGCGAGATGGAAGCGACCAAGTCGACCTTTGTGTATCTGGATATTACGCATGAGCATGCCGATATGGTGAAGCACCGCTTCCCGACGATCTATGAATATTGCTTGAAATACGGGCTTGATCTTACCTCTGACTGGATTCCGGTAGCGCCTGCCATGCACTATATGATGGGCGGCGTGAAGACGGACCTGAATGGCGAGACGAATATTAAGCGGCTATTCGCCTGCGGCGAGGTGTCTTCGACCGGCGTGCACGGCGCGAATCGGCTGGCGAGCAATTCGCTGTCCGAAGCGATTGTATTCGGCCGCCGTATCGTGAAGCGGATTGAGCATTCGCCGCCGCTTGATATGGAGCCTAAGTTCTATAATGAAGTTGAGCGCAGCAGCGCTCCTATGCAGGCGGTCGTCGAGCGCCGGCTGAAGCTGCAGAAGATCATGGTCCGGTACGTCGGGCTGAAGCGAGATGAGACAGGTCTGAAGAAAGGTCTGGAAGAGCTGAAGCGGCAGCTGCCGATCTTCCAGTCCATTCTGACGGAACGCGAGGAGTTCGAGTTCGCGAATATGCTCACTTGCGCCCTATTGATGACGGAGTCGGCGATTACGCGCGAAGAGAGCCGCGGCGCACATTACCGGGAGGACTTCCCGGAGCGCGATGATCTGGTATGGAGAAAACATACGGTGCTGCACCGTACAAAAGGCATGACCGAGGAGCGAATCGAAGATGTTTGAGTGGACGACAGGCGGATATGACGCGCAGATGAGAGAGCAGATCAGAAGCTGGCTGGCTGAGGATATCGGCAGCGGCGACATCACGACGGAGACGACGATTGCGGCAGGCTCCCGTTCGACCGCTGTCATCCATGTGAAGGAAGATGGCGTTATCGCGGGTATTCCGCTGGCGAAGCTGGTGTTCGAGGTGGTGGACCCGGAGCTTGCCTTCGAAGCGAAGGTGAACGATGGAGATAACGTCACCAAGGGCACGGTGCTCATTCAAGTAGAGGGCAGCACGCACAGCATTCTGACTGGCGAGCGGCTTGCGCTAAATCTTATGCAGCGGCTGTCCGGCATTGCTACGAAAACAAAAGCTTTTGTCGATGCGCTTCAAGGGCTTCCGGTCCGTCTGGTCGACACGCGCAAGACAACGCCTGGCCATCGCATGCTGGAGAAGTACGCGGTGCGAGTAGGCGGCGGCTTCAATCACCGGTTCGGCTTGTATGATGCGGTCATGATCAAGGATAACCATATTAAGGGCGCAGGCGGCATTGCCGCTGCCGTCTCTTCGGCACGCCGCCAAATTCCGCATACGATGAAGATCGAAGTGGAGACGGAGTCGCTGGCACAGGTAGAGGAGGCGCTCGCTTGCGGCGCTGACATCATTATGCTGGACAACATGACGCATGAATTGATGAGGGAATCCGTTGCCTTGATCAAAGCAACGTCGCCTCATATTATTGTAGAGGCCTCCGGCGGCGTGAAGCTGGATACCATACACGGCATTGCCGCATGCGGCGTCGATGTGATCTCGGTCGGCGGTCTGACTTACTCCTTCCAAGCGCTTGATATCAGCTTGGATCTCAATGAGAAGAAGGAGGTCGGCCGGGGATGATTCTGGTCATTGACGTGGGCAATACGAATATTGTGCTCGGCATCTACCGCGGCCAGGAGCTTCTATATCATTGGAGGCTGAGCACGAACCGCTCGGCTACCGTGGATGAATACGGCATGAACATTCATAACTTGTTCCTGTATGCAGGGATTAAGATGGAGCAAGTGGATGGCGTCATTATCTCCTCGGTCGTTCCGCCGCTGATGCGGACGCTGGAGCAGCTTTGCCTGAAATATGTGCGCAAGACGCCTCTTATTGTCGGACCGGGCGTGAAGACAGGTCTGAATATCCGTTACGAAAATCCGCGAGAAGTGGGGGCGGACCGGATTGTGAATTCGGTTGCGGGCATCGAGAAGTACGGCTACCCGCTTATCGTCGTTGACTTCGGTACAGCAACTACCTTCGATTATATTGATACAACAGGCAGTTACCTCGGCGGAGCGATCGTGCCCGGCATCGGCATCTCTACGGAAGCGCTCTATCAGCGCGCAGCGAAGCTGCCGCGCATTGAGCTGCAGAAGCCGAAGAGCGTCATTGGGCGAAATCCGATTACGTCGATGCAAGCAGGTATTATTTATGGCTATGCTGGACAGGTTGATGGTATTGTGAACCGCATTCGGGCCGAATTCGGCGTGAATCCGAAGGTGGTTGCGACAGGCGGGCTGGCGGAGCTGATTGCCGCCGAATCGGAGACGATTCAAGAGGTGGATCCGCTGCTGACGCTGGAAGGCTTGAGAATTATTTATGAACGCAACCAGGAGGGTTAAATAGATGACAGAGCAGCTGAAGGACATATTGGTGCGCGGCACGGCTTGGGGCGGGAAGATTCGCGTATTCGCGACCCGCACGACCAATATCGTGGAGGAGCTGCGGCGACGTCACGATTCTTTCCCTACGGCGACGGCGGCACTGGGCCGCACGCTGTCGGTAGGCGCCATGATGGGCGCTATGCTGAAGGGCAAGGAAAGATTGACGATTCAAGTGAAGGGCGACGGGCCGATCGGCCAGGTCGTCGTCGATGCCAACGCAGACGGAGAGATTCGCGGTTATGTCGATCATCCTCAGGCACATCATAACAGCAATGAGAGAGGCAAGCTCGACGTGGCCGGTGCAGTGGGCACGTCCGGGTATATCCATGTTACGAAGGACCTTGGCCTTAAGGAGCCGTACCGGGGCAGCGTTCCGCTAATCTCGGGGGAGCTTGCGGAGGACTTCACGTATTATTTCGCAGTATCGGAGCAGACGCCATCCGCTGTAGGCGTAGGCGTGTTGGTGGAGAATGATAATTCCGTCCTGCAAGCAGGCGGCTACATCGTTCAGTTGATGCCGGGCCTTTCGGACGCCGAGATTACCCGTCTGGAAGAGGCGGTAGCCAAGATGCCGCCGGTGACGACTTTGCTGGCCCAAGGCCAGACGCCGGAGGATCTGCTAAAATGGTTGGTAGGCGAGGAAGATCTGATTATTCACGATACGATGCCGCTGATGTTCAAATGCCAATGCTCCGAGGAGAGAGTGGAGCAGACGCTGATCAGCCTTGGGGAATCCGAGCTGCGCATGATTATTGAGGATGATGCAAAGGCGGAAGTCGTATGCCACTTCTGCAATGAGAAGTATTCGTTCGGCAAGGAGCGGCTGGAGCAATTGCTGGCACAAGCAAAGCCGAAGCCGGTTCAATAATAGAAAGGCAGTCCAGGCCATGAAGAGATATGAGGTTCTGAAGGCTGTGGTCATCCTTCAAGCCGTCTGTATGATTGCTCTGACGGGCATGGTGGTGGTGAAGGTGTGGCCGTTGCCTGGTTTACGGGGAAGCGAGCAAGGCGGACCGTCGATGCCCCCTGCTCCGTCCGATTCCGATGGGAGCGTAGTGGCGTCGGTTGGAGGCCAGCCGATTACAAGAGATGAGCTGACCGGCGAGCTGTACAAGCAGTATGGAGACGAAGTGCTTCGGGCATTGATGCTCCGGCATGCGCTGGAGCTGGAGTCGAAGGCGACCGGATACCGCGTCTCCCAGGAGGAGCTGAACCGGGAGATTGCCGCTGCGGCGGAAGGCTACGGGGATGAAGAAGCGTTCTATCGAATGATGAAGGAACAGCTCGGATTGTCCAGGGAGCAGATTCAGGAAGAGTACCGCTACCGGCTGCTGCTGGAGCATTTTACAATCAAGGATATAACGGTCGCCGATCATGAGGTGGAGCGCTACATGCAGGACCACCCGGAGCAATTCGAGCCGCAGCTGCAATACCATCTGCGCTGGATTGTGACGAGTACAAGAGAGCAGGCGGAGAGCGTGCTGTCGAAGCTGATGGACGGGGAGTCGTTCGCGGCTATGGCCAGGCTCTACTCCAATGATGAATTTACGGCTGAAGACGGCGGGGATCTGGGGATGGTCGATGCGGATGATCCGTTCCATGACGAAGAGGTTCTGGCCGCAGCAGCCGCAATGGCTGTTGCGGAAATTGCCGGACCAATCGAACTGGCGGAGAAAGGTTATGCGATTATTGAGCTGGCAGGCCGGAAGTCAACGTCCAACCTGGCAAGCGACCGGCTGTTCGAGCAGGCTCGCAGGCAGCTTGCGCTGGAGCGGGCCAAGCCTCTGAATGTGATGGAGGATGAGCTGCTCATGCGTTATGATGCGATGATGATGAAGTGAACACGACCGTGCTGGGAGCGCGGTCGTTTTTTTTCCAAAATATAAGGAAGTATAAGTTTCACGCTATACTGGACTTATATTTCACCGCGAAACGTGAGCTGTTGCCGCCAGAGGACGGCGATAGCCGTTTACGCTTGATAGAAAGCAAAAGTGACTATTGACAACATTGGCGCGAGATTGATAAGATGTAATTAGTCAAAAACCAACTATTTTAGTCGGAATAAGGAGGACTTTCATTCCATGGCCAAAATTGTACAAAGCGTAACTGATCTGATCGGAGATACACCCCTTGTTCGTTTGAACCGCCTCGTGCCTGAAGACAGCGCGGAGATTTATGTAAAGCTGGAGTACCAGAATCCGGGTGCCAGCGTGAAGGACCGCATTGCGATCAGCATGATCGAAGTGGCGGAGCAAGAAGGCCGCATTAAGCCGGGCGACACCATTGTTGAGCCTACGAGCGGCAACACGGGTATCGGACTTGCGCTTGTAGCAGCTGCGAAAGGCTACAAAGCGATTCTTGTTATGCCTGAGACGATGAGTATCGAGCGCCGCAACCTGCTTCGCGCATACGGAGCTGAGCTGGTGCTGACGCCAGGCTCCGAAGGCATGAACGGCGCAGTGCGCAAAGCGGAAGAGCTGGTTCAGGAGAACCCTTCGTACTTCATTCCGCAACAATTCAAAAACCAAGCCAACGTGAAGATCCACCGCGAGACGACAGGACCTGAGATCGTGGAAGCGATCAACTCCCTGGACGGCAAGCTGGATGCGTTCATTGCAGGCATCGGCACAGGCGGCACGATCTCCGGCGCTGGCGAAGTGCTGAAGGAAAGCTTCCCTGATATTAAGGTGTATGCGGTAGAGCCTGCGGCATCTCCAATTCTGTCCGGCGGCAACCCTGGCCCGCACAAAATCCAAGGTATCGGCGCGAACTTTATCCCGGATATCCTGAACCGTGAGATCTACGACGGCATTATTACGGTTGAGAACGAGGATGCATTCGAGCATGCGCGTCGCGCAGCGAAGGAAGAAGGCATTCTGTGCGGCATCTCCTCCGGCGCAGCGATCTTTGCAGCGCTGAAGGTAGCGAAGGAGCTGGGCAAAGGCAAGCGCGTTGTTGCGATCGTACCGAGCAACGGCGAGCGTTACCTGAGCACGCCTCTGTTCAACTTCGAGAACTAATCCTTTTTAGGATCTATACCATACGCAGGTCAGAGAAGAGCCTTTCATTCCTCGGGATGGAAGGCGCTTTTCTTTTCTCGGGCATTTCTGTATACTGAGCGAAATAAGCATCGGGGATCGGGGGATTTACAAGATGATTACCGCCTGGGAAGAGTGGATTCGGTGGCGCGCCGAACAGAGATATACGACGCTGCCGCTAGTGAAGGAGCTGCCGCTTCAGAGGGAGCAGGGAGGCAAGGTGGCCTCCTGGGAGGAAGCGTGGCAGGACGCCTCGCCGTATGCCTTCGTGCTGGAGAGCGGCAAGGACGGAAGGTTCACCTATCTGGGGCTGCATCCGGACAGCGTCATTCGCGGCAAAGGGCTGGAGGCGGAGTCGATCGATTTCCGCGGGCTGGACGAGCATTCCGGGGAGCGCAAGAAGTGGAAGGGCAAGCCGCTGGAGGTAGTGCGGGCATGGATGAGCGACGGCAAAGGTCCGCGGCTCGCGGCAGCAGACGGGCCGAAGTGGCTGGGCGGGTGCGCGGGCTTTTGGAGCTATGATATCGTGCGCACCATTGAGCGTCTGCCGGAGCTGGCGAGTGACGATTCCGGCTTGCCGGATTATTTGTTCATGAGGATGAATGAAATTTGGGTCGTCGATCATAAGCGCAGTGTCGTGTATTGCGTCGTGCATAGTCCGGTATCGTTCGGCCAGTCGGACGAAGAGCTGAGGGCCGTCTACGAGCAGGCCTCGCTAAGGGCCGAGGGAATGGCGGATTATTGGCTGACCTGGTTCGAGGAGGAGAAGGCGCGCGAGATGGCGGAGAAGCTGCGCGCAAGCAGATTGGCTTATATGGAAGGAGAATCGCTTCATATCGACGTCAAGTCGATACCGGGCGTCGAATCTCCAACTTCCAAGGAAATGTATATGGACGCTGTGCGGGCTGTACAGCGCTATATCGGGCAAGGAGACGTATTCCAGGTCAACTTGGCCCAGCGGCAATCCAAAGCCGTGTCGACGCCGCCAGAGGAGCTCTATGAGTGGCTCAGACTCTTTAACCCTTCTCCCTATATGGGCATGCTTCGTTCGCCTGACTTCCAGCTGGTGTCGGCCTCGCCTGAATTGCTGGTAGAGCTGAAGGGGCGCGAGCTGGGGACTCGGCCGATTGCGGGCACGCGCAGAAGGGGGCGCACGGAGGAAGAGGATTTGCTGTTCGCCGAGGAGCTGCGCACGAATGAGAAGGAGCGCGCCGAGCATATTATGCTGGTCGATCTGGAACGCAATGATTTGGGGCGCATCTCTGCCTATGGAACGGTTAAGGTGAAGGAACTGATGGTGATTGAACGCTACTCCCATGTCATGCATTTGGTGTCGCAGGTAGATGGGGAGCTGGCGGACGGCAAGGATGCGTATGACGTAATCGCAGCGACCTTCCCTGGCGGGACCATTACCGGCGCGCCGAAGATCCGCACGATGGAGATCATTGAAGAGCTGGAGCCCGTGCGCAGGGGCCCGTATACGGGATCGATGGGATGGATTGACTATAACGGGGATATGGAATTTAATATAATTATTAGAACGATGGCGATCAAAGACGGAACCGTCTATATTCAGGCCGGAGCGGGCATCGTCATCGACTCGGACCCGAACCGCGAATATGAGGAATCGATGAACAAGGCGAAGGCGCTGTGGAAGGCGATTCAGTATAGCGAGCGGTTCGCAGACAGAGAATCGGAGCAATAAAGTTTGGGGAGCTTTGCTTCTATCAATAGATTTGGAAAAAGGGGATGTGGAGCATGATACTCGTAATCGACAACTATGATTCGTTCACGTACAATCTGGTGCAATACTTGGGCGAGCTGGGCGAGGAGATCGTCGTGAAGCGGAACGACGAGATTGACCTTGCCGGCATTGAGGAGCTGGCGCCCGATCATATCCTGATCTCGCCGGGTCCATGTTCGCCTAACGAGGCGGGTATCAGCTTGTCGCTGATTGACCATTTCAAAGGCAAGATTCCGATCCTCGGCGTCTGCCTCGGCCATCAGTCGATCGGACAAGCCTTCGGAGGCGAGGTCGTGCGAGCGGAGAAGCTGATGCACGGCAAGACATCGCCCATTCTGCATGACGGCAAGACGATCTTCGAGGGTATGGAATCGCCGTTCACAGCGACGCGCTATCATTCCCTGATCGTTCGCCGCGAGACGCTGCCGGAATGCCTGGAGATCAGCGCAGAGACGGCAGAGGGCGAAATCATGGGGCTGCGGCATAAGGAATATGCGATCGAAGGCGTGCAATTCCATCCGGAGTCCATTATTACCGACCATGGGCATACGATGCTTCGCAACTTCATGCGCCATCGGTCAGGCGTCGTGCAATGAAAATCGGTCTGAACGGAAATGTGGTTGACGCGCATGAAGCTGTGATCTCAGTCTATGATCACGGCTTTTTGTACGGTCTGGGACTGTTCGAGACGTTCCGAACCTATCATGGCAAGCCCTATCTGCTGGAGCGGCATATGAATCGCTTGAAGTCGGGATGTGCGGAGCTGGGCATTCCCTTCGATATGAACATAGGCCAGCTTGAAGACTGGCTGGGGGGACTCTTGCGGGAGAATGGGCTGGAGGATGGCTACGTGCGGTTGACGGTGAGCGCCGGCGAGGGCGCTCTTGGCTTGCCAAGCGGCGATTATACGCAGCCGACGATCATCCTGCTTGTGAAGGAGCTGCCGCCCGTGAATGAGGAAGCGCTGCGGCTGGGCAAAGAGCTGCGTCTGCTTCGCACGGTGCGGAATACGCCGGAGGGAACGGTGCGATTCAAATCGCTTCATTATATGAACAATATTATGGCGAAGAGAGAGCTTCTGGGGCTTGGTGATGGCAGGAGTCCGCATCTGATGCCGGCGCATCCCGCAGCGGAAGGATTAATGCTGACACGCGAGGGCTGGCTGTCCGAGGGTATTGTAAGCAATTTGTTCTTCTTGCGCCAGGGCATCGTTCATACACCTGCAGTGGATACGGGCATATTGCCCGGCATTACCCGAGGGCGTGTGATGGAGCTGGCTTCAGCTGCGGGCTATAGGGTGCAAGAGGGGCATTACGGCTGGGCAGAGCTTGCCTCAGCCGATGAGATCTGGCTGACCAATTCCATTCAGGAGCTGGTTCCCGTCACAGAGCTGACTCGCTTTGATACTTATGAGAGAATCCGGATTGGCGGGGGTTCGGCCGGTGCGGTGACAATGGAGCTGCTGGGTTCATACCGCGCGGATGCCGCAGTGTTATGAGAGGGCGGCGATATGGGGCATGCTAGCCGAAGAGCGAATGAGCAAGAGGAGACGTGACAGACGATGAATGCTAGACCGACATATTGGCAACGATCCTATGACCTGGGAGGCGGCGTGAAGCTTGATTTGGGCCAGCGCACTCTCATTATGGGCATATTGAACGCGACGCCCGATTCGTTCTCCGATGGGGGCCGCTATAATGATGTGGACCGCGCCGTCGCTCACGCCAGGGAGATGGTGGCTGCGGGCGCGGATATTCTGGATATCGGAGGCGAATCCACCAGACCCGGGTTTGAGGCGGTCAGCGCAGAGGAAGAACTGAAGCGGGTGCTGCCGGTTATAGCGGCCGTTCGTGAAGCTTTGCCGGGAATCGCCATCTCGATAGACTCTTACAAAGCTGTAACGGTGCGCCAGTCCTTGGAGGCGGGCGCTCATATCATTAATGATATATGGGGGCTGAAAGGCGATCCCGATATGGCGGCTGTGGCAGCCGAATATGGCGCGCCGGTTATTCTGAATCATAACCGCCATGAGCGGGACTACCATGATTTTGTGCAGGATGTCATAGCCGATCTGAAGAACGGTGTCGATATTGCGAGAAGAGCGGGCGTTCAGGACGATCACATATGGCTGGATCCCGGCATCGGCTTTGCCAAGACCTATGAGGACAACTTGGAGCTGATGGACCGTCTGGACGAATTGGCGGCGCTTGGGTATCCGGTGCTGCTGGGCACATCGCGCAAGCGATTCATCAAGCAGACGCTTGATTTGCCGGTGGATGAGCTTGTTGAGGGGACGGCAGCGACGGTCGCGCTAGGCATAGCGCGCGGGTGCCAGATCGTACGCGTGCATGATGTGCTCGCCATCAAGCGGACAGCGCGTATGATGGACGCGATGCTATATCGGACTTAGGAGTGTGCTAGCGCAGCCTATAGCTGCGGACAGGAAGGGAGCAGGAGACAACATGGACCGAATGATAGTAAAGGGAATGCGCTTCTATGGGTATCATGGCGTATTCGCGGAGGAGAACAAGCTGGGACAGCAGTTTTATGTCGATCTGGATCTGGGCATTGATCTTGAGCAGGCTGCAGCTACGGATGACCTGGCCTATACAGTGAACTACGCGGAGCTTCACGCTCTGGCCAAATCGATCGTGGAGGGGCCTCCCTTCAAGCTGATTGAAGCGCTGGCCGGTCACATTGCATCGCGGGTTCTTGAAGCTTATACTATGATCAATGACGTTACCGTCCGCGTGACGAAGCCGCATCCGCCGTTCGATATCCACTTTGACGGCGTGACGATTGAGCTTGCGAGAAAGCGGGATGCCGATGGCCGAATTGTACGAGCGTAACGCTGAAGCGGAAGCTTATATCGCCCTTGGCTCCAATATGGGAGAGCGCGACAAGCTGCTGATGGATGCGATCGAGCGCATCGACGCTCACCCGGAGATTCGGGTATTGCGCGTATCTGGCATCTACGAGACGGAGCCCGTTGGCTATACCGATCAGCCTTCTTTTCTGAACATGGCGATTGCCGTGTCCACCACCTTAGAGCCCTTGGCTCTGCTGCGCGAGCAGCTCGAGCAGGAACGCCTCCTCGGGAGAATTCGACATGAACGTTGGGGACCAAGAACCATTGACCTCGATCTCCTCCTATACGATAATGTCAGAATGGATCAAGAGGAGCTGACGCTGCCGCATCCGCGCATGATGGAGCGGGCGTTCGTGCTTGTTCCCTTGCATGATGTGATCTCGGATTCGCATCCTTTGCACGAAGGGGTTCAGGCTGCGTCTTATGCGGCGCTTCGGGAAGGAAAGGAAGGCATCACGTTATGGAAAACAATCAATTGGCGCAGCGCGTCAGAGCCTTTCGGAAGCTGAAGGGCTATACACAGCTAGAGCTGGCCAAGGAGCTTGGCGTATCGGTAGCGGTGCTGGGATCGCTGGAGCGGGGCACGCGGAAGAATGATCCCAAGCTGCTCAACCATATCGCGAAGACGCTGGGGATCAGCTACGAGGAACTCATGACCATGAAGGAGGATTGAAGGGCGGCATGCTGAAAATCGGAGACATCGAGATGAAGAACAGAGTCGTGCTGGCGCCGATGGCAGGCGTGTGCAACCCGGCTTTCCGACTTATTGCCAAGGAATTCGGCACGGGGCTTGTATGTGCGGAGATGGTAAGCGACAAGGCGATTCTGCACGGCAACAAGCGTACGATGGAGATGCTGTTCGTCGATGAGCGGGAGAAGCCGCTCAGCCTGCAGATCTTCGGAGGCGACCGCGAATCGCTGGTCGAAGCGGCCAAAGTCGTCGACAAGCAGACGAATGCCGATATTATCGATATCAACATGGGCTGTCCGGTGCCGAAGGTAACCAAGTGCGACGCAGGCGCGCGCTGGCTGCTGGACCCTAACAAAATATATGAGATGGTATCCGCGGTGGTGGATGCTGTCGACAAGCCTGTAACGGTGAAAATGCGGATCGGCTGGGATGACGAGCATGTGTATGCAGTCGAGAATGCGCGGATGGTAGAGAAAGCTGGCGGCAGCGCCGTCAGCGTGCATGGACGCACACGCGAGCAGCAGTATACCGGCAAGGCGAATTGGGACATTATAAGGGACGTCAAGCAAGCGGTATCGATTCCCGTCATTGGCAACGGCGATGTATTCTCGCCTGAGGATGCCAAGCGGATGCTGGAGCAGACGGGCGTAGACGGCGTCATGATCGGACGCGGAGCGCTGGGCAATCCATGGATGCTGTATCGCACGATCCAGTATCTGTCGACCGGCGAGCTGCTGGGCGATCCAACCCCTCGCGAGAAGATGGAAGTGGCGATTCTCCATCTGGACCGCCTGATTGCTCTGAAGAATGAAGCGGTAGCCGTCCGCGAGATGCGCAAGCATCTGGCTTGGTATCTGAAGGGACTGCCTGGCGGCGCGCGCGTGAAGGATGCCATTATGGAGGAAACCGGACGCGACCGTATGGTTATCATCTTGGACAACTTCATCCGCTCGCTTGAGAACGAGGGTGTAGGCTCTGAGACTGGCACAGCCGGGGAAGCCGTACATTAACCTATGGAAAGACACGTCAGGCGGTTATTCGACAATGGTCGACAGTAACCGCTTGTCGTCGTCTTTCCTTTTTGGCGCATAAATGAAACGGTTTCAATGGCGGGGCTGGCTCCGATTGACATTCAAGAGACCATGCAATATAATCGTGCAATATAATCTAACATTTAAGTTACAGTCCACCATAGGCAACAGCAGGTATGATGGGTATCATGCGTAATATATTAAGTAACAGTGAATTCATACAACGTATGAAAAATTAGTCACACGACAGGAGAATCGGAAAGATGAACGATAAGCAAATCATTCTGACTCAAGACGGGCTCAAGAAGCTGGAAGAGGAACTTGAGAACCTGAAGTCGGTCAAACGTCGTGAAGTAGCTGAGCGGATCAAGGTCGCGATCGGTTATGGCGATATTAGCGAGAACTCGGAATATGAGGATGCGAAGAACGAGCAAGCTTTCATCGAAGGCCGTATTATTACGCTGGAGAAGATGCTTCGCAATGCCCGCATCATTAATAATGATGAGATTGATATCGATACCGTCAGCATCGGATCGATTGTAACGGTAGAGGATTTGGAGTTCGGCGACACGATGGAATACGCGATCGTCGGCACAGCCGAGTCCGACCCCCTTCAGAACAAGATTTCGAATGAAAGCCCCGTTGGCAAAGCGATCCTGGGCAAGAAGAAAGGCACAGTCGTAGAGGTTAACGTACCGGCGGGCATTATTCAATATAAAATTGTCGATATCAAAAAATAAGGTGTGCGATTCACGATTTCGAAAGCTTCCTTGCCGGAAGCTTTTTGAGCGTTTGCCGAATGTGTTAAGGAGATGAATGAATTGGAACATGATAACAACCAGAACAGCGAACAGGAGCTGAGCGAGCTTCTGCAAATTCGCAGAGACAAGCTCGATGAGCTTCGCGGACTAGGCGTGGATCCGTTCGGTCAGAAGTTCGAGCGTACGCACAATGCCAAGGACATCTTGAGCGCCTATGAGGGTCTCAGCAAGGAAGAGATTGAGGAGCAGGGCATTAAGGTCAGCATTGCCGGCCGCATCATGCAGAAGCGCGGCATGGGCAAGGCTGCCTTCGCTCATATTCAAGATCTGACAGGCCGCATCCAAATCTATGTCCGCAAGGATTCCGTAGCCGAGAACAAGTTCGCGGCGTTCGACCTGCTTGATATCGGCGATATCGTAGGCGTGAAGGGCGTTGTCTTCAAGACGAATACGGGCGAGGTGTCGGTCAAGGCGCTTGAGGTGGAGGTGCTGACGAAGTCGCTTCTTCCGCTTCCGGATAAGCATCACGGCCTGAAGGACGTAGAGCTGCGCTACCGCCAGCGCTATGTCGATCTGATTGTGAACCCGGACGTTCAACAGACGTTCATCTCCCGTTCCAAAATCATTCAATCGATGCGCCGTTACCTGGATTCTCTGGGCTACCTGGAAGTAGAGACGCCGACGCTGCATTCCATTGCAGGCGGCGCGGCAGCACGTCCATTCATCACGCATCATAATGCGCTGGACATGCAGTTGTATATGCGTATTGCGATTGAGCTTCACCTGAAGCGCCTTATTGTCGGCGGCCTGGAGAAGGTATACGAGATCGGCCGCGTCTACCGCAATGAAGGCATCTCCACGCGCCACAACCCTGAATTTACGATGATTGAGCTGTATGAGGCTTATGCCGACTACAAGGATATTATGGCGCTCACCGAGAATATGATTGCGCATATTGCGCAAGAGGTTCTGGGCACGACGAAGATCAAGTATCAGGGCCATGACGTTGATCTGACGCCGCAATGGCGCAGAGTCAGCATGGTTGACCTTGTCAAAGAGGTAACGGGCGTTGACTTCAGCGTCCAAATGACAGATGAAGAAGCTCATGCTCTGGCGAAAGAGCATAAGATTCCGGTAGAGCCGCATATGACGTTCGGCCATATTCTGAATGCCTTCTTCGAGGAGCGCTGCGAGTCTACTCTTATCCAGCCTACGTTCGTTACAGGACATCCGGTTGCGATTTCGCCGCTGGCGAAGAAGAATGCCGATGATCCGCGCTTTACGGACCGCTTCGAGCTGTTCGTCGTGGCGCGCGAGCATGCCAATGCGTTCACAGAGCTGAACGATCCGATCGACCAGCGCGAGCGCTTCGAGGCGCAGCTGGAAGAGAAGGAGCAGGGCAACGACGAGGCGCATGATATGGATGATGATTTCATCCGCGCGCTGGAGTACGGCATGCCGCCAACCGGCGGTCTTGGCATCGGTATCGACCGTCTGGTCATGCTGCTGACCGATTCGCCGTCCATTCGCGACGTGCTTCTGTTCCCTCATATGCGCGGTCACTAAATACGATGACACGGCTTATGACGAATAAAACCATGCCCCACAGCTGTGGGGCATTTTTTTCAAGTTACTTTTCTGAAAAATCTAATCATTTGGGTTAAAGGAAGAGATTTTTGAAAGCCAAAAACAGTATGAAATCATTATTAGTTGGGAAATCGGAGGCGAAAGAATGAAAGTTCGGAAGGCTATTATTCCAGCTGCTGGATTAGGGACACGCTTCTTGCCAGCTACTAAAGCCATGCCCAAAGAAATGCTGCCTATAGTCGACAAGCCAACTATTCAGTATATAGTTGAAGAAGCTGTGGCGTCTGGAATTGAAGATATCATCATCGTGACGGGCAAGGGCAAGAGGGCGATCGAAGATCACTTTGACAACTCATTCGAGCTTGAACAGAATTTATTGGAGAAGGGCAAGCTTGAGCTGCTCAATGAGGTTCAGAAATCATCTAAAATGGTTGATATCCATTACATACGGCAAAAAGAGCCGAAGGGCCTGGGACATGCCATATGGTGCGCAAGGAAGTTTATTGGTAATGAGCCGTTTGCGGTACTATTAGGCGACGATATTGTTCAAGCCGAGAAGCCTTGCTTAAGACAGCTAATTGAACAGTATAATCGATACCGGTCATCCATTATCGGGGTACAAAATATAGACCCGTCAGAGACGTTCAGATATGGCATCATTGCAGGCAAAGAAGTCGACAATCGCTTGCTTAGCGTGCAATCGCTAATCGAAAAACCTAAAGTCGAGGATGCTCCTTCCAACATAGCCATCATGGGGCGCTACATCCTGACGCCTAGAGTATTTGAAATATTGGAGAATCAAAAAACAGGTGCAGGAGGGGAGATTCAGCTTACGGATGCGATTGCGGAGCTCAATCAATCCGAGGCTGTATACGCCTATAATTTTGAGGGAATCCGGTATGATGTTGGTGAAAAGCTAGGATTTATCAAAACAACGATTGAAATGGCATTAGATAATCCTAGCCTAAAGGATGAATTGATGATATATCTAGATCAACTGGTCACTAACCTAAAGTCGAATACTAGGGCTTAGGCGAACCAACGAAGAGAACCCCATCCCAATACAGGATGGGGTTTTCGTATGCCTGCAGAGTAGTCTATAAGCAGCGGTTGCAAAAAAATTGTTCGTTAGCTCGACCGTTCAGTTCACTCGCTCGACAGCACGCATGGATCAAGCCGTGATTCTACCATTTTTGAACAAGTTCTCTATTGATTTACTAGAAAAATGTGGTAGTATAGAACCATATAAGCAATACACGATAATGGCAAACCTATCGAAAGATAGGGACGCAAAGCTATAGGGCCTTCCTGATGATGGCAGCCAGCTACCGAATGGACATGCTTATTTTTATTTTCATAGGACTATATAGAACACTGTATAGGTCTATATCGAACGAATCGTCGAATAGTAGACTCGATAATGGCAAACCTGGCGAAAGTCAGGGACGCAAAGCTATAGGGCCTTTTTATTGATGGCAGCCAGCTACCGAAAGGAGTGTTGTTCGTGCGAAGATTCACTCTACTGCTTATTGCGGCATTGTTCTTTCTCTCAAACGTACCTGCAACGACATATGCTAACGCCGGCAAGAGCTGGCTGGACAAGTCAGATGCTTCAAGCGGAATCATAACTGTCTCTTATAATGTGAAGAAAAATGTGAAAACAAAAGTGATGATTGCAAAGGGCCAAGAAAGCTATACGTACAATTTGCCGATCGGTGAAAGTACAGAATTCTTTCCTCTGCAGCTCGGGAATGGGGAATACACGGTCTCTTTGCTGGAGAATATCTCGGGGAAGTCTTATAAGGTCCTGAAGCAGGACAAGCTCACCTTAAAGCTGAAGAATGATAACGCGGTATACTTGAACTCAGTACAGAATATTCGCTGGACTAGCACGGACAAACCTATAAAAAAAGCCAAGGAGCTTGCGAAAGGGAAAAAGTCCGATGCAGAGAAAGTAAAGGCTGTATATGATTTCATAACAGCCAATATCGTGTATGATCAAGCGCTTGCCAAAAATGTGCCATCCGATTATTTGCCGAATATCGAGCGCACATTTACTTCCAAGACCGATATCTGTTACGGTTATGCTTCTCTAACTGCTGCGATGCTTCGCAGCCTGGATATTCCGACCAAGCTGGTCATGGGTCAGACAGAGTACCTGGACGTGTACCACGCATGGAATGAAGTTTATTTGAACGGCAAGTGGGTAACGATCGATACGACATTGGATTCTAGTGTCGTGCAGAGCAAGAAGAAAGCGGTAATGATCAAAGAGAGCAAGATGTATACAAAAGCCAAAGAGTATTAATTCATTATCTATAGATAATAGTATGGGCTCTCCTAGTGGAGGGCCCTTTATATATGTTTTAAGAAACCATACAGCTAAGGAGTTCATAGCAAGATAGCTTGCATGATGAGGAGGAAGGCTGACGAAGTGTATCTGCTAGAAGAACAACATATTATAGAAGAAAAGAGTCTATGAAAACTTTTTTAAAAAAGTACTTGCAATCGTATAGGCATACATGATATATTATCTAAGTCGCCGCTGAGACATACGGCCGACACGGTAAAACGAAAGACAAATGATTGTTCTTTGAAAACTGAACAACGAGCGAAAATGCCCTGTCATTTATGACAGAAAAGCAACAACGTTATTGAGCAAGTCAAACTAACTTTTATGGAGAGTTTGATCCTGGCTCAGGACGAACGCTGGCGGCGTGCCTAATACATGCAAGTCGAGCGGACTTGATGGAGTGCTTGCACTCCTGATGGTTAGCGGCGGACGGGTGAGTAACACGTAGGTAACCTGCCTGTAAGACTGGGATAACATTCGGAAACGAATGCTAATACCGGATACGCGAGTTGGTCGCATGGCCGATTCGGGAAAGACGGAGCAAT
>NZ_QXQB01000008.1 GCF_003605435.1 Paenibacillus pinisoli | reverse complement strand
GTCCCAGTGTGGCCGATCACCCTCTCAGGTCGGCTACGCATCGTCGCCTTGGTGAGCCGTTACCTCACCAACTAGCTAATGCGCCGCAGGTCCATCTGTAAGTGACAGATTGCTCCGTCTTTCCCGAATCGGCCATGCGACCAATTCGCGTATCCGGTATTAGCATTCGTTTCCGAATGTTATCCCAGTCTTACAGGCAGGTTACCTACGTGTTACTCACCCGTCCGCCGCTAACTATCAGGAGTGCAAGCACTCCATCAAGTCCGCTCGACTTGCATGTATTAGGCACGCCGCCAGCGTTCGTCCTGAGCCAGGATCAAACTCTCCATAAAAGAAGTTTTCTTACTTGGCTAAGCCAATGAGAAAAGCTTCAAGGTGTTTGACTTGCTCAATTCGTTACTAGCTAAGATGTCTTCCAATTGGAATCCATCCGATTGTTGTTTGGATTTTGACGTGATCCATTTGTTCAGTTTTCAAAGAACTTGCGTCACGCACGTTCACCGTGACAAGATGTTATGTTACCAGCTTCCGTTCTTCGTGTCAAGCGTTTGTTTCACATTTTGTTGTGGCTCATTCGGCTGACGCGATGTCTCAGAAGCGACAAGAAATAATGTACCACATCGAAAAACAAAATACAACTTGTAGTTTCTTACAAATAGTATTGAAAGAAAAAAGCCAACCCGCTAGGGCTGGCTTCCTTCTTGTTATTCACCAAGCAAACGAAGCAGTTCCGCCTCATCATCAATAACAGTCACTCCCAGATCGCGCGCTTTGGTCAGCTTGCTGCCTGCGCTTTCTCCGGCTATAACGAAATCCGTTTTCTTTGAAACGCTGCCCGATATTTTTGCACCCTGGGCTTCCAGCTTCTTCGCCGCTTCATCACGGGACATCGTTGGCAAAGTTCCTGTAAGCACAACGGTCTTGCCGCTGAACACACTATCCGTACGCACTTCAGGCAGCTTCTCCGCCTCCGCTTTAATTCCTGCTGACCGCATCCGATTGATGCTATCGATAATAATCGGGTCATTAAAGAATCCAACTATACTATCGGCTACTATGCCTCCGATATCAGGCAGCGAGACCAGCTCCTCGGCGGTCGCCCCCATAACAGCATTCAGATCGCGATAATGATCGGCCAGCATTTTGGTAGTCGCTTTACCTGTATTGGGTATACCGAGCGCGAACAGGAACGCCGCGAGGTCGCGTCCTTTCGACTTCTCCAGCGCATCCAGAAGCTTCTGCGCCTTCTTCTCCCCGAAACGATCCAGCTTGATCAGATCTTCAAAGGTCAGCACGTAAAGATCCGCCGGATCCCTCACTTCGCAATCCGAATAAAGCTGCTCCGCCGTCATAACGCTGAACGATTCGATATCCATTGCATCTCTGGAAGCAAAATGCGTAATGCGCCCGATAATTTGCGGACGGCAGCCCAGCTTGTTGTTGCAGAACAAGTGCGCTCCCCGCTGCTCCAGTTCCATGCCGCATGAAGGACAGACGACAGGATAAACGATCTCCACACCCGGTTGATCGTCCGCTTTGCCCAAAATCTCCGGAATAACATCGTTCGAACGTCGGATCGTTACCAGCGTGCCAAGAGCATGCTTCAAGTTCTTCCGCTCAATATCACCGATATTGTTCAGCGTACAATTCTGAACCGTAACTCCCGCCAGGTCAACAGCTTCAACACGGGCTACCGGCGTGATTTTGCCTGTACGGCCAACCTCCCACGAGACAGACTCCAGCACGGTAGTCGTTTCTTCCGCTTCGAATTTGAACGCGACTGCCCAGCGCGGGAACTTATCCGTATAGCCAAGCGCTTCTCTCGTCCGCATATCGGTCAGCTTCACTACAGCCCCGTCAATCAGAAAGTCAAATGATTCTCTGCGCGCTGCAATCTGGACAAGCTCCGCAGCGACGTCTTCAATGGAATCGCAGTATTTCACATAAGGGTTCACCTTAAACCGGTTATTCTTCAGAAACTGCTGCATCTCCTGATGATCCGCAAAGGAAACGCCTTCGGCAAAACCAACATTATAAATAAAAGCATCCAGCTTCCGTTCTGCCGTCACAGCAGGATTCAGGTTGCGAAGCGCTCCTGCCGCTGCATTGCGCGCATTCTTGAGCGGCTCGGCCGCCGTCTCATTATATTTGGCAAGAACAGACAAGCCCATAATGCCTTCGCCCTGCACCTCAATAATGCCATCTGTGAATGGAATCGTGAGCGGAACGGAACGAATCGTACGCACTTGGGACAATATGCCTTCGCCAATGGTGCCGTTACCGCGTGTGGACGCCTGCACCAGCTCCCCGTTCTCATAAGTCAAATTCAGCGTTAGGCCGTCGAATTTCAATTCGATGACATAGCTAGGCTGAGGCAGCGGCTCCTTATCCGGATTTTTGGCGTTGTAATCCGCAACCGCACGAAGCATGCGCGCATTCCAGGCAAGCAGATCCTCTTGATCCTGCGCTTTGTCGAGGCTCCACAGACGCGCTCTATGGCGGTGGGGCTCAAAGCCCTTCAGCAGCTCCCCGCCAACGCGCAGCGTCGGAGACTCCGGCAGCGTCACGCCAAGCGAGCGCTCCAGCGCAACCAGCTCATCATAGAGCTTGTCGTAATCCGCGTCGTTCAGCTTCGGTTCGTCCAGCGTATAATAGTAATAATTGTGCTCCGTAATAAGAGCGACGAGCTCCTTCATCCGTTCCATGCCTGCGTTCACATGCAAGCCTCCTTCATCCATCGTCTTTCTCGATTATGTTCAACGCGGCTTGGCTTCATTCCTCTTGCCAGGCATATGCAAATTATAATTTTGTCAGCGGGGCAAAAGCAGCCAGCAGACGCTTGATGCCGACAGGTGCAGGAAAAGCGATCTGCAGCTCCATATCGTTGCCGGTTCCCTTCACCGACACGATGGTGCCCTCGCCCCACTTGCCATGCGCGACACGGTCGCCCGCCGCAAAATCAGACGACGCAGCTCCCGCAGCAGGCGCAGCCTTGCCGCTGCCTCCCCGCGCAGCATCCAATGAAGTTGTCACGCGAACTCCCGCTCCCGGCGTTCCCGGCGAACGTGTGCTGCCCGCTCCGAATCCAGGCGAGCGAGTCGTGCTGGAAGGCGACGGCGCACTCATTCCGACTCTGCCGCCGGAACGTGCGTACCCGCTGCCGCCAATGCTGGTTGACACGCCTTCCTTCACTTCATCCGGAATCTCCTCCAGGAAGCGCGAAGGCATATTCATGCCTGTACGGCCGAACAGCGTACGCATCCGGGCACATGTCAGGTACAGCTTTTCCTCGGCGCGTGTAATTCCTACATAGGCTAGCCGTCTCTCTTCTTCCAATTCTTCATTGTCGGTCAATGCACGGCTATGCGGGAATACTGATTCCTCCATGCCAATGATGAATACCATCGGAAACTCAAGACCTTTGGCGCTATGCATCGTCATCAGAATGACAGAATCGGCGGCCTTATCTGCCTCTTCTTCATCTTTGTTCATAGAGTCGATGTCCGCAATCAAAGCCAGGTCAGTCAGAAACGCGACAAGGGACTTGTCTTCATTGCGCTGCTCAAAGTCCATCGTCACCGACAGGAACTCGTCGATGTTCTCCACGCGAGCCTTGGATTCCAGCGTATTCTCGCGCTGAAGCTCAATTCGGTATTGAGAAAGCTCCAGCACCTTCTCCGTCAACTCGGTAACGGTCAAATAATCGACCATAGCCGTCAAGTTATAGATTAAGCCATAGAACTCGCCCAGCAGCGTACGCGTGCGGCCGTTCACATCCAAATCGCCCATATCCGCCAGCACCTGGTAGATCGACGTTCCCCGCCGAGCTGCCTCGTCAGCCAGCTTGCCGACTGTTGTATCGCCGATGCCCCGCTTCGGCACATTGATAATGCGCGTCAAGCTGATGTCATCGTCCGGATTGGAGATCAGCCGCAAATAGGCAAGCAGATCCTTAATCTCTTTCCTGTCGTAGAACTTAATGCCGCCTACGATTTGATATGGAATATCTGATTTGATCAAAATTTCCTCGATTACCCGCGACTGCGCATTGGTACGGTACAAGATGGCATGATCGGAGAAACGGCGTCCTTTATTCACATTTTTGCGGATTTCGCCGGTCACATAATAGCCCTCATCATGCTCGGAATCGGCTTGATACAAGGCAATCCGGTCGCCAGGCCCTTGATCTGTCCACAACTTCTTGGGCTTGCGTCCGGTATTCCGCTTAATGACGGCATTCGCCGCATCCAATATATTGGAGCTTGAACGATAGTTCTGCTCCAGCATAATAGAACGGGCTTCCGGATAATCGCTTTCGAAGTTCAAGATATTCGTAATATCCGCGCCGCGCCAGCGGTAGATCGATTGATCGCTATCGCCAACGACGCAAATGTTGTGATGCTTGTCCGCCAGCATGCGGCACAGCATGTATTGGGCGCGGTTCGTATCCTGATATTCGTCCACGTGAATATAACGGAACTTGTTCTGATAGAACTCCAGCACCTCAGGCATTTCTTTGAACAGCTGAATCGTCTTCATAATAAGATCGTCGAAGTCCAGCGAGTTGTTGCTCTTCAGACGCTTCTGATACATCGTATAGACCTTCGCTACGATGCCTTCGAAATAATCGCCAACCTTCTCCTCATAACGCTCAGGCGAGATCAGCTCGTTTTTGGCGCTGCTCAAAGAAGCTTGAACGGCTTTCGGCTCGATCTTCTTTGTATCGATATTCAAATCCTTCATACAGTTGCGAATAACAGACAATTGATCCGATGAGTCCAGAATTGAGAAATTGGAGGTGAAGCCGATGCGGTCGATATCCTTGCGCAGAATACGCACGCACATGGAGTGGAAGGTGGAAACCCAGATATCCCGGCCGGAAGGCCCGACAAGCGCACTGACCCGGTCCTGCATTTCTCTCGATGCTTTATTCGTAAATGTGATCGCCAGGATGCTCCACGGCGCTACCCGCTTCTTCTCGATTAAATAAGCAATGCGGTGCGTAAGCACGCGAGTCTTGCCGCTGCCCGCTCCCGCCATAATAAGCAAAGGACCGTCCGTGGTCTGCACGGCTTCGCGCTGCGGCGGATTAAGCTTCTGTACAGCTTCTTCGATCCCGATTTTATTGAACATATTGAACATGCTTCTAACTCCTTTGTTCGCCATTTGTTCGCCTTATTTCAGTTTAGACAAGGACCCCATGCGTGTCAATTTGTGCTTTCCGATTATCGCTGGAAATTCTGCATTTCTTATTTGCTGACAGCTGCCGGAGAGCATCTGTCCGTTGCGGGTTGTCCGAATGCCGCATCTACTAGTGGGAAAGGAGGTGATTGTATGGCTAGTTTGATTCTGCCTCGCTCGATTTCGGTTGCCGTCGACTATTCCATATTGAACTACTTCATGACGGCCCCTGTTGGCGGCATCGCGCTTGCTGCCAATACCGCGACGGATATTGGCCCTGCCGAGGAATCCTGGGTTGACGACACTGGCACTGCCATAACCCAATTCGCAGTTAACGTCAGCACCCCTCCTCCCGGAACGGAATATGCCTACCAGCTCATTGTAGACGGCCAGGTACAAGAGGAAGGGCTCGTAACTACGGTATCGGATACCGTGCTATCGATTACATCTGCGACAGCTGCCACCATTCCAGGGGAAGCCCGCATCGTCTTCACCATCTTCCAGGTTGTCACCACTTACTCTTAATCGCATCATGCAAAAAACCGAACACCTCCCGCAGCGCTTTGCTGCAAGGTGTTCGGTTCTTTATGGTCTAATGACAATGAATTGGGCAATAATGCGCGATTCAGCCGGCGGCGGCTGATCGGACAGAAAATGAAGCTCTCCCTGCGCCGTCCGGTACAATTCCGGCGCTTGCAGCATGCCGTCGACAAAAACATTCGCAAGCAGAATCTTTCCTTTACGCGGAATGCGGCTCGTATATCCCGGAATCGCATCTTCCTCGCGATACGTCCGCTTCACGCTGTCACCTTGCGCGTAATAATAATAGACGCGCAGCCTTCTGGATAGACGAAGCTTCCTCCGTTTTTTCCGGCATGTTCTCTTCCGGTCAGCAGCCCGCGGAAACGGTCTTCGCCGACACTTCGAAAGTCTGGCAACCACTGCGCTCATCTCTTCCCGTCCCTTCGCTTCCCTATTCATTATAGCCGGAAGAGACGAATCGGACCGCTGGCAAAGGTCTATTTATTGAGGCACGCGATCTGCTGCAAGAACTGTGGACAATGCGGCTTCCAGATTGGTGTAGATGATATTCCCTACAACAATCGTATCCGCCCACTCCGCCGCTTGACGCGCCTTTTCGGCACAATCAATGCCGCCGCCATAGAAGAGCCTTGCTCCCCCGCTTACGTTTCTGGCGCTGCGCAGCATCTCCATGTCCCCGAAGCGGCCGCTGTATTCGATATAGACGACGGGCAATCGCATAAGCTGGACCGCCATTCGGATATGGGCAATCAATTCATCGGCATCCAGATCGGTCTTGGCCCCGGTCAGCTTGGCAGCCGTAGCGCCATCATTCAGGATGATATATCCTTGCGCGGCCGTCTCCTCCCATGGGACGAACGTGCCGTATTCCTTCAAGCCCTCGATTTGCTTGCCGATAATCCATTCCGGGCGATCCGTATTCAGCACGATAGGAACGAAGTATCCGTCAAAACCCGGTACCGCTCCATCCATCGTAGATACCTCCAATGCACAGTCCAGCTCGTAGCGGCGTACGCGGGACATCAAGTCTACCGTATTCTCAAAGGTTACGCCGCTGGACCCGCCGATAATAATGGCATCTGTGCCGGACGTGCAGATTGCGTCGAGTGCCTCATCCGATATTGTCTTGTCGGGATCAAGCTTAAAGGCATGCCGCCACTTCCCAAACCATTCTTCCTTCATCTATCTGTACGCCTCGCTTCTTATCCAATCGGAAATAACGCTGTTCGTACCCCGCTCCAAACGGTGCGAGCCTGTACGGCAGCCGTATTCCTCTATGCTAAGTCAGGGCATGAAGTCTGTCAAACCTGCTTCTTCCTCTGAATGCGTTCGCGCAGAGACTCGATAAACTCCGCATCCGAGCCCCCAGGTTCTTGAATGCGTTCCATATAGGCCAGCGCTTCCGCAGGATCGCCATCCCCTTGCCCAATGCCCTGGTCTGCAAGGCGAGCCAACACACGGAGTGCATGGTCATTATCGCCTTCGCGCTTGTAGGCCTCAACCGCTTCTTCATACCGCGCGGCTATCACAAGACGATCTCCTTCGGACAGACCTTCTTCTGCCGTACGGAAAATCGGTGTAACTGCGTCTTCAAGCAGGAAGTATCCAGCAGAGCTCGACAGCTTGCGGTCATGCTCGTCGTAAGCGTCTACTGACCATGCGAACTCCCCGCCAGGGAACAGCATGCCAAGCAGCCCCGCCGTATTAAGCACCACTCCTTCACTCTGACTATAGCTCTTGCCATTCATATTATAGTTGCGGTTAAGCTCGCGGATGGAGAAGGCAGCTTGATCGCCTGTGTATCGTTCATCCGTAAGCCCAATTGTTGTTGCGCCTCTATACTTGCCGTCCCGATCACGATACATATAAGAGAGATTCAGCTTGTAATATGCGGCTCCTTCATAAGGCTTCCATTGCAGCGTCAGTTCATCTCCTTGAATAAGCTCATTGCGCCCCGGCGACACTGCTATGACTTGCGGCACAAATTGCATATTCTGCACCGCTGCCGACTTCCCGTCGATGAGGGCTGTCTTCGATTCGGATTCCGTCATATAGTAGCCGCTGATCTTCTCCATTGGCATCCCTACGGCTACATCGTACTCGCCGGGGTCTATATCGTAAAAACGATACCTCCCGTTCTCATCCGTAATCGTTGCCGGATAATGAGTGAGCGGCGGCGAATAGTAAGTTGAATCATCTGCACGCTGAACCATGACAAATGCATTCGGAACGGGCTTGTCGCCAATTCGAACTACTCCTTCCAATGAAGGCACTCCTTCCTGCTTATGTCTGGACTCCAGTATTGCGAGATATGCCGCCTGCTCCTCACGGGATATCCACCCTTCTCCTCCTAGCCGTTCAACCTCTTGCAGCAGGCTCTCCGAGCGGTCCCAGTTGCCCATCCAAAAATGCATCAAAGCCAGGTTATAGGCGACGCTGGACATCTGCTCCGTATGACCATACTGCGCAAGCAGCTCTTCCAGCTTATTGATGATTGCGGCTCGTTCCTCCCGATCAAGCTTCGTATTGCCGCTGCCGCCGGATGATGCGCCGCCGGATGATTGGATGAAAATATAGCCCGACTCCCCCATTCCCGTCTCGTGCGTAATATCCATCGCAAGCCGGTTAATCGCAGGTCTCGCGTAATCATGGCCAGGGAACCATTGCAGCAGCGCCTGGTAATAGCCTTGATGGTATAGGAATGACGGCAGCTCCCGGTAACCGAACCATCCCAGCAGCAGCAGCGCAGCGAGTATGCCAGCCAATGTTCTTACCTTTAGCCTCATTAACGTTTCTCCCCTTCCAATTGCGAGGCATAGAATACGCCTGCCGCCGACACGATAATCCGCTCCTGCCGCTCCGCGTCCTTGCTTGTATTTTTCGCTACTATATTCGTCTTCATAGAATGGGCTTGCTGCCAGCCGTATACGGGCGCGGCGATGATGAGCACCAGGATAGCCGCCATGACCGGCACTGGAATGCGGATTTCCCGATTCCACCAAGAAGGCTTAGGCGCAGACGCATGCCTCAAGACGGCCGTCTGCATCTCTTCGCTGAAGACCACCGGCTCCATCTCCCTGCGAAGCTGATCTCGGAGCTCCTTATCCTCCCCAGCTTGATTCATATTCCCAACCTCCTTCCTCCAATTGCTGCTTTAATTTTTTTCTCGCCCGATGCAGCTTGCTCTTCACCGTACCTTCCGACTCCTGCAAGATAGCTGCGATCTCTGCGGTCTGCATCTCATGAAAATAATAAAGTACGATCACTTCGCGATAGAGCAGTGGCAATTTCCCAATCTCCTCGCGTAGGCTCATCCGGTTCATCCAATCCGTCGTGCCAGGCTCCGCGCTGCCCGGCCATCCAGACCAACCGTCAGCCTCTTGATCCAAATCCATCCGTTCTCTAAAAAAAAGCCGCTGCCAGGACGCGCGCCGCATCCGGCTTCTGCACAAGTTGATCGCAATGCGAAGCAGCCAGCCCCTCAAGGCACCGTCTCCCCGGTATTGATCCGCCTTCCGGAAGGCGGTCAGGAAGGTCTCCTGGCTTACATCCTCAGCCAGGTAGCGATCCTTCAGCAGCAAGGCGGCCGTCCGGAGAACGTCGCTGCCATAGCGTTCCATCAGCCAAGCCAATGCGGCTTCCTCGCCTCTCTTCAATTGTTCGATCCGCTGACGTTCCTCTTCCACCCTGTCACCTGCCCCGTCGGCCCTGTCCATAGAACCCTTATGATATCAATCATTAATTAAGCTAAAAGAATGCTCTAATGTCTCTCTATTGTATACGATGCGGTTAAGCTGCCTTCAGGTTGCATCCAAATATAAAGCTTATGCGGATGTGCAAGGCTGCGCCAAATCTGTCCTTGCGAAAAACTAACTCACCCTGCGGGTGATTAAAAGTCACAAGTGTTCGATCTGATCCTGATCCTGCCTCCACCTGATCCTGATTCTGCCTCCTCCTGATCCCGCCTCTTCCTGTTCCCGCCTCCTAACGGAACTGAAAGACCCTATGCATCGATTATTTTACGTTTATCACGTCTAACGGAAGCAGGATGCCTTATTTGCATCATCCGGCCCGTATTTCGGTTCATTTAGGACAAATAAGGGCTCTCTGTTCCTTTACCGATTGAAAATGGTAGAAAAACCGGCAAATAGCGTCTCGTAGTTCCCTTACGAATTTCAAAAAACAACTTGCCTAATTTCCAAAACAACTTACCTAGCTTCAGGACGCGCAGTAGCCAACTTTAAGCAGGCTTTTGCAGTTAAGAGCTCTCCTTTCGACGTATTGGCATGGTTTCCCAAACAAAAAAAGAAGCCTTCCGCCACCGGAAGGCTTCCACATAATTTTATTTCACCAGTTGTCCGCGCGTTACGCCAAGCTGGTTCGTCGCTTTCAGGCTGCGCCATACTTGCGTTCCGCTAATCCGTCCGTCGAGCGCATCGCGGTAGAGCGACAATACCTCGCTTACCTTATCGGCCGTCTCCTCCAGGAACTCGACGCGGAAGTGCTTGACGCCAAGCTCGATGAAGTTGCGGAGATATTCCGCACCGGACTGTTCAATCGCGTTGTATACCGTATTACGGCAGCCTTCATCCACGCGTACCGGATGGGACATGCCGATGCGGTCCTGCAGCGAAGCGCGATGCTCTTCGCAAGGTCTGCCGCAGTTCGTAAAGTCTGTGCCTTCACTCATAAACGTGCAATAGACGCAATGCTCCGTATGGAACATCGGCAGATGCTGATGAATGACAACATCCAGCATGGAGGTATCCGAGCGTTCCAGCAAATCGACCATTTGCTGAATATTAAGGTCATACGAAGGCGTAATCAGATCAAGTCCCGCTTCGGCAAATAGTTTAACCGCTTTATGATTCGCCACATTAAGCGAGAAATCGCCGATCAGCTTAGGGAAGGGCTGATCCGGGTTCATCGCGCGTGCGCGCAAGTAATAATAGAGCGCGCCCGTATTGCGGATCAGCACCGCATCCGGCTGCAGCTTCAGAATATTGGCATGGTAGCCGTTCTCGCCCGGCATATGAATGCGCGGCGTGGCCAGCGCGATCGGTGTACCGGCTTTGCGCGCCGCTTCCACTGCAGCCGGGAATTGCTTAATGAACTCGAAGTCGGCGTAAATATACGACACGCCTGCGCGAATAGCCGCCTCTACTTGCTCCAGACTGCGGCACAGTGCCGTCAGCTGAGCATCCTTCCCGCTGCGGGAAGCGACAAGCGAAGCTTCGCTATTCAGATGCGCATCCGCAAAAGCGTCCACCTCATGCTTGATATATCTTGGCGGCTTCGGACGTTCACCCGCCAGCTGCTCCACCGCTTCGCGGCGGATGCGGTTCAGCTCGCGCACCGGCACGATCACATCGCCTTGAAGCGCTACTTCAAGCGCGTCCAGCTGATAGACCGTTCCGCCCAGACGCCCTAGCTGTTCTTCCAGCAGGGCCGCATCCATCGGACGCTTCTGCGCCACTTCAAGCGGCATCTCAGAGACGACTTCAATCGTCGTGCCTTTCTGCACATCCGTCCAAGCGGTGTGGAGCGGTTCGCCTGCGACACCCGTCACGCGCACATGCAGCGGGAATACCCGGTATGGCTTCTCCGTCTCGAACGTAGCTCTTAGACGTCTGTCGAGCGCAGGGTCGCTTGTCTTCCACACGCGGTCGCCGACATGCACTTTGCGCAGATCCACGTCATTGCGTCCCGGCACAATCTCGATCAATGCTCCTTCAGGCGCTTCGCCCTCCAGCTTCACGCCATGACGGCGCAAGTCGTAGATGCGGCCGCCCTCCTCCTTCTTCGTCGGATCGCCCGCATCGAAGACGATGCCGTCGCCGCGCTTGGTTGGCGCATCCAGACGGATGGTAACAGCGTCGCGCATTACGCGCTCGACCTTGCCGAGATAGACGCCGCGGCTCTTCGGGAATGTCCCTTCCACCAGCTGCTTGTTGTTCGTTCCATCCAGGAAGCCATGCGTGAAGCCGCGGGAGAAGCTTTGCTGCAGCTCGCGCACTTCTTCCTTCGACGGCTTCGATAGATCGCCGTCAAAATATTTGTCAATCGCAGCGCGATATTTGCTTACGACATTCGCTACATATTCAGGGCTTTTCAGCCTTCCTTCAATCTTAAAGGAGGTTACGCCCGCTTCAATCAGTTCCGGCACCAGATCAATCGCTGCCAGATCCTTCGGCGACAGCAGATAAGCGACATCGCCCATCGGCTTGTGCTCGCCGTCGACCATCAAGTCATACGGCAGCCGGCAGGCCTGCGCACATTCGCCGCGGTTGGCGGAGCGGCCGCCCCACATCTCCGAGGTCAAGCATTGGCCGGAATACGATACGCATAATGCGCCGTGCACGAACACTTCCATAGGAAGCTTCGCCTGCTCGCCGATTTTGCGAATTTGCTTCAGGTTATTCTCCCGTCCCAGGACAACGCGCTCCATATCGAATGGCTTCGTGAACTCCACCGCTTCCGGCGAAGTAATCGTCATCTGGGTAGAGCCATGAATTGGGAAGTCCGGCGACAGCTCGCGAATCAGCTTCACCAGCCCCAAATCCTGTACGATAACCGCATCAACGCCAGCATCGATACACATCTCAATCAGCTTCTGCGCATCGCGCAGCTCATCCTCGAACACGAGAATGTTAAAGGTCAAGAATCCCTTTACCCCATACGTATGAAGGAACGACATAATCTCGGGCAATTCTTCCGAACGGAAGTTGTTCGCCCGAGCTCTCGCATTAAACTTCTCCACGCCAAAAAATATCGCGTCCGCGCCATTGGCAACAGCCGCCCGCATACATTCCCAGTCGCCGGCAGGAGCCAGCAGCTCTATATCCGATCTTGTTATCATCTATTCGATTCCTCTCATCGCAAGATTAGCGTTACTTGCGCCAATTCTTTCATCTATCATTATAGCCATTTGCTCCTACTATTCTAACAAACAGCGCCTTTTGATTCCACAACACATTGCTGCCAGCTCAAAGCTCACATCACTTTTGCCCAGTTATTATGCTATTTTGCCAAATATGAAGTTGCACACATCCCATGCACAATGGGAAATGCTATACTATACCTGACTTTGAATTCAATCCATACCCATGGATTCGGGAGGTTAATCATTTATGAAATTAGGCGTATTTAGTGTACTGTTTTCAGGACGGACTTTGGATGATGCGCTCGATTATATCGCGTCCAAAGGACTTGAGGCTGTTGAAATCGGGACAGGCGGATATCCGGGCAACGCCCATTGCGACCCTGACACATTACTGGCTGACGCAGGCAAGCTGAAAGCGTTTAAACACGCGGTAGAATCGCGCGGACTGATGATCAGCGCACTGAGCTGCCACGGCAATCCGCTTCATCCGCAGAAGGACATCGCCAAGGAGCATGACGAGCTGATCCGCAAAACGATCGAGCTGGCGAACCGTCTTGAGGTTGAAGTCGTCAACACCTTCTCCGGCTGCCCTGGCGACCATGAGGATGCCAAATATCCGAACTGGCCAGTCGCTCCTTGGCCGAATGAATATCAGGAAATTTTGAAATGGCAATGGGAGCAAAAAGTTATTCCATATTGGTCTGAGATCGGTTCAATCGCTACAGATGCAGGTGTCAAAATTGGTCTTGAGCTCCACGGCGGCTTCTCGGTTCACAGCCCTGGAACATTGCTTCGCCTGCGCGAGGCTGCCGGCAATGCAATCGGCGCGAACCTTGATCCGAGCCATATGTGGTGGCAAGGCATTGATCCGGTACAGGCCGTTCAAATTCTAGGCCGCGAGAATGCGATCCATCACTTCCATGCCAAAGACACGACCATTGATCCAATCAACGTCAACCGTCATGGCATAACGGATATGCAATCGTATTCGCTCATGCTGGACCGCGCTTGGCAGTTCCGCACAGTAGGCTTCGGCCATGACCTGAAGGTATGGGCGGACATTATCAGCGCCCTTCGCCTCGTTGGCTACGACTATGTGGTCAGCATCGAGCATGAAGACGGCCTGATGTCCATCGACGAAGGCTTCACAAAAGCCGTACAAAACCTGCAGCAGGTGCTCATCCGCGAGCCGCTGGGCGACATGTGGTGGGTGTAAGCAAAGCTCTATATAGTTCAAACAAAAAGCACCGCCGGATTAATCCGGCGGTGCTTTCTGTTTCCTGTCATTAGCCAATGACGCGGTACAGACCGATCTTAAAGATCATCACATAGTCAATAAACAGGAACAATCCGAGCGCTACAGCCGTGAAGCCGATGGCGAACAAGTTTTTTCTTGGACGCGCCATCAGAAGTCGCACGAACCCGATCGCAATGATTACTGTAAAGGCAAGCATAAAGTAATCGAACGGTTCGAATCCTTTGACAGCTTCTACCGCTTCTTCCGCCAGAAACATAAGGGGACCTCCTTTAGTCACACGTAACCTAATATTAATCTATGTTAGCCTCTCTACGCTCCCGATGCAAGTCTGAATCAACTTTGTAACAAGTTTGTCACGATTTATTCACATATGTAGTTTTCCATGTCCTTACACTCAGAACATCACTTTTCCCGCTTTTTTAAATTGTCCATCTCTTCCTATAACTATTACCGAATTCGGGATGTTTTTCATGCGGCTTACTCTTTTTGCATATTTTCAACATTAATCGACAGTCCGATTTCATAAAATAAGCCATGAACAGAAAGGATATCCCTTCCTGTCCACAGCCCAATATTTAACTAAATGCAACCTTGGACTACGTTCAGTCACAAGTCTTGTGCGGCGAATATAACCTACTCAGCCGCCCCTGCGCCTACCCGTTCCTTATTGTTGTAACGCTGCTCGGTGCGAGTTCTGTCCCGATCCAGGATCGGCTTCAAATAACGGCCCGTATAAGACTGCTCTACCTTCACAACCTGTTCCGGCGTACCTGTCGCTACGATAGTGCCGCCGCCGTTGCCGCCTTCCGGACCAAGATCGATCAGATAGTCCGCTGTCTTGATGACATCCAGATTGTGCTCAATGACAAGCACGGATTCTCCGGAGTCGACCAGACGATGCAGTACTGTAAGCAAGCGGTCAATATCATCAACATGAAGGCCTGTTGTCGGCTCATCGAGAATATACAGCGTCTTGCCCGTGCTGCGGCGGTAGAGCTCTGCCGCCAGCTTAACGCGCTGCGCTTCGCCGCCTGATAGTGTTGTCGCTGGCTGGCCCAGCTTCATGTAGCCAAGACCTACATCCAGCAGCGTCTGAACCTTGCGATGAATACGCGGAATATTCTCGAAGAAGGAGCAGCCGTCTTCGATCGTCATCTCCAGAACCTCGGAGATATTCTTGCCTTTGTACTTCACTTCCAATGTCTCGCGGTTATAGCGTTTGCCTTTGCAAATCTCGCATGGCACGTATACGTCTGGCAGAAAGTGCATCTCGATCTTGATGATCCCGTCGCCGCGGCAAGCTTCGCAGCGGCCGCCCTTGACGTTGAAGCTGAAGCGGCCTTTCTTGTAGCCGCGAACCTTCGCTTCGTTCGTGCTGGCGTACAGATCGCGGATATCGTCGAACACGCCTGTATACGTCGCTGGATTAGAGCGCGGCGTACGTCCGATTGGAGACTGGTCAATATCGATGACCTTCTCCAGATTCTCGATGCCTCTGATCTCCTTGTATTGACCCGGACGCACCTTCGTCGCTTTGTTCAAGTCGCGCGCCAGTGTCTTATACAAAATCTCATTCACGAAGGTTGACTTGCCGGAGCCCGAGACGCCGGTTACAGCCGAGAATACGCCCAGCGGAATCTTCACGTTCACGTTGCGCAGGTTGTTCTCCTTCGCGCCCCGTACCTCGATCCATTTGTCGCCTGTAGCACGGCGCTTCAGAGGAACCTCGATGAACTTCCGCCCGCTCAGGTATTGGCCGGTTAGCGAATTGTCGTCCTCCATGATTTCCTTTGGCGTGCCTTGGGCGATAATCTGGCCGCCATGGATACCCGCTCCTGGTCCGATATCAATGATATAATCAGCCGCCATCATTGTATCTTCGTCATGCTCGACAACGATAAGCGTATTGCCCAGATTGCGCATATGCTCCAGCGTCTGAATCAAGCGGTCATTGTCACGCTGATGCAAGCCGATACTCGGCTCGTCGAGAATATACAGGACGCCCATCAGACTGGATCCGATCTGCGTAGCCAATCTGATCCGCTGCGCTTCTCCGCCGGACAAGGTGCCCGCTGCACGGCTCAGCGTCAAATATTCCAGGCCGACATTGACCAGGAAGCCTAGCCGGCTGTTGATTTCTTTCATAATCAGATGAGCAATAGTCTGCTCCTTCTCCGTAAGCGACAATCCGTCGAAGTAACGCTGCGCCTCTCCGATAGACAGCTCGGTTACATGAGCAATGTTCTGCGTGCCGATCGTAACCGCAAGCGTCTCCTTGCGCAGGCGCTGCCCCTTGCAGCCGCTGCACGGCTTCGCGCTCATATAATTCTCGATATGCTCGCGCATCATGTCAGAGGCTGTATCGCGGTAGCGGCGCTCCAGATTGTTCACAATACCCTCGAACGGAACGAACGCTTCCTTCCGATGGCCGAAGTCATTCTCATACAGGAAGCGGACGCGCTCTCCGCCCGTACCGTACAGCAGCTTCTTCATCTGATCCGCCGTCAGCTCTGACAGCGGCACATTCTGAGGAATGCCGTAATGCACGCATACCGCGCTCAGGAACTGCGGGTAGTAGTTCGATGTGCTGCCTGCCCATGCCAGGAAGGCCCCTTCTTCAATCGTCTTGCTGTTGTCCGGCACAAGAAGATCAGGGTCGACGATCATCTTGGCGCCAAGACCGTCACAGTCCGGACATGCGCCGTACGGGCTGTTGAAGGAGAACATGCGCGGCGCCAGCTCTTCGATGCTGAACCCGCACTCCGGACAAGCCAGGTTGGAGCTGAACAGCAGCTCCTCCTTCTCCATTACGTCTACAAGCACACGGCCATCCGCCAGCTTAAGCGCGGTCTCCAGCGAGTCGGCCAAGCGCGCATGGATGTCGGGCTTCACGACGATCCGGTCTACCACGACTTCGATCGTATGCTTCTTGTTCTTCTCCAGCTCGATCTTCTCGCTTAGCTCGCGCAGCTCGCCGTTCACACGCACGCGCACAAAGCCTTGCTTCTGCACATCCGCCAGCAGCTTCGCATGCTCACCTTTGCGGCCTGATACAAGCGGCGCCATGATCTGCAGCTTGGTACGCTCCGGATACTCCATAATCCGGTCGACCATCTGCTGAACGGTCTGCGATGTAATCTCCACGCCATGCTCCGGACAGTGGGGGCGTCCGATACGGGCAAACAAGAGACGCAGATAGTCATATATCTCCGTTACCGTACCTACTGTGGAACGCGGGTTGCGGCTTGTCGTCTTCTGGTCGATCGATATAGCGGGAGACAGCCCGTCGATGGAATCGACATCAGGCTTCTCCATCTGCCCCAGGAACTGGCGGGCATACGCGCTTAACGATTCCACATAGCGGCGTTGACCTTCCGCATAGATCGTATCGAAAGCAAGCGAGGATTTGCCCGAGCCGCTTAGCCCGGTCAATACCACAAATTTGTCGCGGGGAATCGTTACGTCTATATTTTTCAAATTATGGGCGCGCGCGCCCTTTACTACGATTTTGTCACTTGCCACTGGTTTCTCCTCCTACTATCCCATCTCGGCGCGAAGCTCAAGCAGCGCGTCACGAAGCTCGGCTGCTCGCTCGAACTGCAGGCTCTTGGCCGCTTCCTTCATCTCGCTCTCCAGACGCTCGATCAGCGACTGGCGGTCTTTCTTCGACATTTTGTCCGTGCCCGCTCCAGCCAGATAATCGGCCTTCTGCTCGGCAACCTTGGTCGCTTCGATCACATCGTGAACCCGCTTGCGAATCGTCTGCGGCTGGATGCCATGCGCTTCATTGAAGGCAATCTGGATCGCGCGGCGGCGCTCCGTCTCCTTAATGGCGCGGTCCATGGAATCCGTCATCTTGTCAGCGTACATAATAACCCGGCCTTCGCTGTTGCGCGCCGCCCGTCCGATCGTCTGGATCAGCGATCTGTCGGAGCGCAGGAAGCCTTCCTTGTCGGCGTCCAGAATCGTGACAAGCGATACTTCCGGAAGATCGAGCCCCTCGCGAAGCAGGTTAATGCCCACCAGCACATGGAAGACGCCCAGACGCAAGTCGCGCAGAATCGCCAGCCGCTCCAGCGTCTTGATATCCGAGTGCAAATAACGGACCTTGATGCCGACTTCCTTCAGATAGTCGGTAAGGTCTTCCGCCATCTTCTTCGTGAGCGTCGTCACCAGGACGCGCTCGTCCTTCGCAATCCGGTCCCGAATCTCCTCCAGCAGATTATCGATCTGGCCCTTCGTCGGACGCACCTCGATAATCGGATCCAGCAAGCCTGTCGGCCGAATAATCTGCTCCGTCATCGTCGGGCAATGCTCCAGCTCATAAGGCCCCGGCGTCGCGGATACGTAAATCAGCTGATTCGTCTTGCCTTCGAACTCCTCGAACCGCAGCGGACGGTTATCCATCGCGGACGGCAGACGGAAGCCGTGATTCACCAGCATCTCCTTGCGCGCCCGGTCTCCATTGAACATCGCGCGAATCTGCGGCAGCGAGACGTGGGACTCGTCAATCACGACCAGCATATCATCAGGGAAGTAATCAAGCAGCGTATAGGGCGTTGCTCCGCGCTCCCTGAATGTGAGCGGTCCCGAATAGTTCTCGATGCCGGAGCAGAAGCCCATCTCCGCCATCATCTCCAGATCGTACCTGGTCCGCTGCTCCAGCCGCTGAGCTTCGAGCAGCTTGCCCGCTTCGCGAAGCTCGGCCAGCCGCTCCTCCAGCTCGCGCTCAATATTGACGAGGGCCAGCTTCATGGTCTCTTCCTGCGTGACGAAGTGAGAGGCCGGGAAGATGGCGATATGCTCGCGTTCCCCTATAATCTCGCCTGTCAGCACATCAATCTCGGAGATCCGCTCGATCTCGTCGCCGAACAGCTCCACGCGAAGAGCACGCTCATTGTTGGCAACAGGGAAAATTTCAATGATATCCCCTCTTACCCGGAATGTCCCCCGCGTGAAGCTGATATCGTTTCTTGCATATTGAATATCGACAAGCTTGTGCAGAATCTGGTCACGGGACTTCTCCATGCCGACGCGAAGCGACAGCACAAGGCTGCCATACTCCGTCGGCGAACCGAGGCCGTAAATACAAGATACACTGGCTACGATAATGACATCTCTCCGGTCGAACAGAGCACTCGTAGCGGAGTGGCGCAGCTTGTCGATTTCATCATTGATGCTGGAATCCTTCTCGATGAAGGTGTCGGTGGATGGGATGTAGGCTTCTGGCTGGTAGTAGTCGTAGTAGCTGACGAAATATTCAACAGCATTGTCGGGGAAAAAGGTTTTGAACTCGCTGCAGAGCTGCGCGGCCAGCGTCTTGTTATGCGCAATGACGAGCGTCGGCCTGTTCAGCTCCTCGATGACATTGGCAATCGTATACGTCTTGCCAGTGCCTGTCGCGCCAAGCAGCGTCTGATGCCGCTTGCCTTCCTTAATGCCCTTCACCAGCTCCTGGATCGCCTTCGGCTGGTCGCCTTGAGGCTTATACTCGGACTTGATCTCAAATAATCGGTCGCTCATCGCCTTCTCCGTCACTCCTTGTCCTCCTGACCTTCTCTATCTATCAGTATAGTCAAATGCCCTCTGCTAAAATCAGGCACGACACTTCATAAGAATATGTGTTCCCATTTATTATAGCTCTTACCTTTTATTCGCGCAACGCAATCCTTGCGTTTTTCTTGCCAGCCTTGCTGGCAGTTGCCGGAAATAGCAACAGAGCCGCCCGTACACTCACGAACAGCTCTGTTATGTCATTTATCTGCTTACATATTATTGTCGCGCGCCTCTCCCGTCCCTCTGCGGTTCGCCGCCCGCATGCCGCGGACAAGGCCAATCAAGGAAGCAGGCCCGCTCGCCGCATAATAATTGGCCTGCTCATCGGGAGCGAGAATAACCCCCAGCTGATGATGCTCTCCGGCGAATCTCGCACGCTGAGCGAACTTCAGCTCGCCCTCTATATTGTAGACCTCCAGCTTACAGAAAGCAGAGTTGATCGCAAGCGCGCTGTACAGCTCTTCCTTTGTGAAGACGCGCGTGCCGTTGACCTTGTGCAAAATCTCGCCTGCGGCAAGGCCCATCGCTTCCGCCGGCGTTCCAGGCACAATCCCGAGAATGCGCAGTCCGCGCGCGTCATGCACATACAGCGGCGTCCGCTTCGACTCCGCAAGCTTGCTGCGCCAGACGATCGCCTCATGCAGCAGGATGGAGACCAGCGCTGCAAGCGGCAGCAGGACCGGCTGCCACCAAGCCGCAATCGCCGCACCGGCAAGCAGCAGGCTGTAGATCAAAAGCCCCCCGGCGGCGTGTTTCGCCTTGGCCTGAGGCAGCATCGTCTTCGTCATCTCCGTAAAGCCGATAATCATCGGCAGCGCAACGAACGTCCAGCCCTGCGACCAGTCCGCGCCGAAGAGCGGAGTCCATGGCAAGCTGGTTGTTGAGACTCCGCCTGTCGCGGAATCAGCTGCCGGCACTAGCAGGAAGAGCGGAACAGGCCAGAAGCCTTGCAGCATATAACCGCCGACCAGCTTGCCCCGCTTGCCTTCAAGGAATAGCGGCGTCGAGAGCCGATCGCCCTGCAGCCTGACCAGAATGGCTTCCGCAAGATGCAGCAGCGCTACAAGCAGCAGCAGCCCGGCCGCATCGACACGAGCCAGCGAAAGTGCCATGCTGCCGAGCCAATCGGAACGTTCCGCGAGCGGCGTGAAGGATACTCCCCACTGTGCAAGAATAATGATGCCTGCGCTATACGCGAAGCATAGATACCGGATGCGAATCAGCATCAGGATCGCCGCTACAGCCCAGAGCCATAGCACAGCAGTTGGCGTCAGCGTCGAGCCGATGAAAGCACCGGCGACCGAGACTGCAAGCCCCGCCAGCAGTCCGGTCAGCATCGCCTTGGCGGTCAGATTAATCCAGCTGTGAAGCTTGACGGCGAACAGCTGCCGCTCCATCCTCATCTGTCTGCTGTATTGCAATGCGATAAAGAGTACCGCGATATAATAAAAAGGTTGTATCAGCAGCTGCAAAGCGGATTCCGCAAGCAATTGCAGCATAGCCAGCACCGTTTCCAAGCGAACACTCCCCATCCCTGCGATTTCCAATGAAAAAGGCTGGCTTCGACTACGCGAAGCCAACCTTATATTCATTCGACGCGGGCTATCCTATTTCCTGCTGACAGCTTTTACCGCTTCCAGAAGCTGTGTATCATTTTCTTTATTCTGAATCCACTTCACAACGGCTTGCTCCAGCACAGCCGCGGTCTTCGCGTCGATCTCGCCGGTAGACGGCAGCTGATGCTGAGTCTGGAACTTTTTCACCGCATCCACGGTTTCTTCGTCGAAGTAGCCATCCTCCCGGGAAGGCTCAAAGCCAAGTCCATGCAGCATAATCTGCGCGCTGCGGACCTGCTCGCTCAAGGTGTCAGCCTTCAGCGGCTTATTCACGTTCATTCGGGCTACCGTGTACATATCCGGCGGCTCGACGAGCTGATTCGGCGTAATGCCCTTCTGATGGATCCAGTTGCCGCTTGGCGTCAGCCACTTGGCAACCGTCATCTTCAGCAGGCTTCCGTCGCCAAGCGCCTTGTTGTAGCTGACCTGAACCGTCCCCTTGCCGAAGGATTGCTCGCCAATAACCGTTGCCCCGGCCGCTTCCTGCAATGCGCCGGCCAGAATCTCCGAAGCGCTTGCGCTACCTTTGTTCGTAAGAACGGCAATCGGATATCCCTTCTGCGAGCCGCCCTTCGCCAGCGTCTTCTCCCGCTTTCCGTCACGGTACTCGACCTGTACGACGGTAGAGCCTTCCTTCATCATAAGCTGCGAGATTTCGACGACAATGGGAAGAACGCCGCCTGGATTGTTGCGCACATCCAGAACGAGGCCTTTCAGCCCCTCTCCCTCCAGCTTCTCCAGCTCTTCCTTGAACCGCTTGGCGGTGTTGAGCGAGAACTGGCGAATCTCGATGACGCCTATGCCGTCCGGTCTTAAGGTGCTGTAGACGGTCTCCACATCAATATCATCGCGAACCAGCACAAGCTGAATCGGCTCCGAGAATCCGGTGCGCTGCACGGCAATTTTAGCTTTTGTTCCTTTTGGGCCGCGGATCTTGGCGACTGCTTCCTGCAGGCTAAGGCCGTTCAGGCTGACGCCATTGACCGAGATCAGCACGTCCTTGGCCAGCAGGCCGGAACGCTCGGCAGGCGAGCCCTTGATTGGAGATACGACAATAATCTTTCCATCCTCAGTCGTTACCTCTGCGCCTATTCCCGTGAAAGAACCTTCAATCGACTCCGAGAAATGCTGGGCGACTTCCTTCTCCATATAGACGGAATAAGGATCATCCAGCGCCTTCATCATTCCGCTAACGGCACCATCCAGCAATTCCTCGCGCTCGACATCCTCATAATATTTGGTCTCAATCAGCTCCAGCACAGCATTCAGCTTGGCAAGCTCGTCCGCATTCAGCCGGTAGCTTCCCGGCTCATCAGCCGCGGCGGCGGCCGCTACAGCAGATGATGCCCGATGATCCCCATGCTGCCATTGATCGGCAAGCGTCATCGTCACCAGTACGGAGGCGATCACCGCCACCATGACAAATGCAAAAACCGTACGTCCCTTGAAATGCACCTCGGTACACCACCTTCATTGTTTTCCACCTTACATGACCCCAATAGTATATGACAAGCGGAAGGCAATTATTTGCGGCAATGCCATTTCAAACTTCTTGCTTACTGAATAATAAGGGCAGCCCAGTATTGGGCTGCCGCTTGCTGATGATTATGATGAGTGCTTATTTCAAATAACCGCTTGGGTTAACAGGCACTTCGTTTTTGCGTACTTCAAAATGAAGGTGAGGGCCAGTGGAGTTACCTGTGCTGCCAACTTCCGCGATCTTCTGGCCTTTCTTGATCTGATCGCCTGCGTCGACAAGCAAGCCGCCGTTGCGGATATGCCCGTACAGCGTCCACAGACCGTTGCCGTGGTCGATAATAATACAGTTGCCATAGCCGCTCCATAGCTGCGAGATAAGGACGACGCCAGATTCTGCAGCATAGATCGCCGTGCCTTGCGGCGCTCCGAAGTCAATGCCGGTATGCGTGTGCTTCTGTCCGGTAATCGGATGGGTACGCGTGCCAAAATTAGAGGTTACGCGAATGTTGCCTTTGATCGGCATGCCAAGCTTGCCGCCGGTATACGGGTTTTTGATGCGGTTTTTCTCAGCATTCAGCTTCGAAACTTTCGCAGCCAGCTCGACGAGCAGCTTCTCCTGCTCCTCGCTGATGACTTCAAGCTGTTCCAGCGTATCCGACAACTGCTCCAGGTTCTGATTGTAGGAAGCAACCAATACTTCCTTCTCTGCTTCCTTCTTCACAAGATCCGCTTGTTGAAGCTCCAGCTCATGATAGAGCGCTTCAAGGTCCGCATACTGCTCCTCGATATCCGCCTTCTTCTCTTCCACGAGCGCCTGGTCTTTCTTATGGGCGCTCAGAATGTCCCGGTCCGAGCTCAGGATCGTCTGCAGCGCATCGAACCGATCGAGGAAATCCGTAAAGCTCGTAGCGCTGAACAAGACATCCATATACGATACGAAGCCGTTGGAATACATCATGCGCATGCGCGTCTCAAGCAGCGCTTCGCGCTCTTCGACCCGCTTGATCGCCTCTTCCAGCTCAACGCCGGTCTGCACCAGCTCTTGCTGCTTCTCTTCCTTCTCCTTTTGCTTCTTCGTCAAAGCAATCGCTACCAGATCGATTTCTTTATTCAGAGATTGGATTTCCTTCTGAAGGTTGTCTTTCTTCGTCGTAATCGTTGCCTTCTGCGCTTCTGCGTTTTTGGCATCCTTAGCCGCATTAGCTTGCTTCCGCTCAGCTTCCTTAATGGCCTGGTTAGCCGCTTTAATATCCTTCTCAATCTGAGAAAGCGAAGCTGCCTTGACCTCGCTGCCGCCTTGTGGCTGCAGAACGAATACGGCGAGTATAACCACTGCTACGATAAACGCGCTTATCTTTTTCATAATTAAACCCTTCACCTACACTTTCAAATACTTTCGTACCGAAATGGTGCTGCCCCAAATGCCGATCAAGGTGCCGATCGCGATAATTAATAGCGCTGTGTTCATGCCCGCTTCCTTCAGCGGAATGAGGTTGACCATCATCAACGACAAGTCTAGCTTCGTAAGTTTAATAATTTGCGCGTAGCTGCCGAGGACAGCTGCCGTCGTCAGCACCGAGCTGACGAATCCAATCAGCGCGCCTTCAATAAAGAACGGCCAGCGGATAAATGCATTCGTAGCCCCGACCAGCTTCATGATGCCAATCTCTCTGCGTCTGGCGATAATCGTCATTTTAATCGTGTTGGAAATCAGCAGCATGGCCGTGACCCCCAAGCCGATAACAATGACAAATCCGATGTTGCGGACGGCATTGGTCACTTTAAACAATGTCTCAATCGTGCCTTGGCCGTATTTGATCTGATTGATCGGATTGGTCTCGTCTGCTTTATTGATGCTGTCAATCTTCGTTGCCACCGTTTCTACCGTCTGCGGGTCATAAACTTCTACTGTATAAGAAATCGGTAGCGGATTGTTTTCGTTGTTGTAGCCTTCCAGCCAGTCCCCATTCTCGGTGCCCATGGAGTCCTTCAGAATCTGAAGCCCTTCTTCCTTGGAGACTATCTTCACTTTGCTGACTTCTTCCAAATTGCCGATTTTGTTCTGCAGCTCGGTTACTTTCGCTTGCTCGACATCGGTCTGCAAGAACACTCTTATTTGAACTCTGCTCTCTATCTGATCCGCCATCGAGTTGACGTTCAGCGCAAGCAGGACAAAAACACCCAGTATAAACAACGAAATAAAAATCGAGCTCATCGATGCGAACGACATCCAGCCGTTGCGGACGATGTTTTTGGCGCCCTCGCGCAGATGCCGAAGGATGGTGCTAAATTTCATAGCCGTACTCCCCTCTCGCCTCGTCACGGACGATCAGGCCATTCTCTATGGCAATTACCCGTTTGCGCATGTTGTTCACGATATCCTTGTTGTGTGTCGCCATTATAATAGTCGAGCCTCTGAAGTTAATTTCTTCCAATAAATTCATGATTCCGGCCGAGGTCTCCGGATCCAAGTTTCCGGTAGGCTCGTCCGCTACAATTACCGACGGATTGTTGACTATTGCCCGGGCAATCGACACCCTTTGCTGCTCTCCGCCTGATAATTGGGAAGGCAAGGCGTTGTGCTTATGCTTCAATCCGACAAGCTCCAGCACTTCCATCGTGCGCTTCTTGATGACTCTGCGAGGCGCTTCGATAACCTCCATTGCAAATGCAACATTTTCGTAGATCGTCAGCTTCGGCAGCAGCCTAAAATCCTGGAATATCACACCGATGTTTCGGCGTACGTATGGGATTTTGCGAGGCTTCAGCTTGCCGATATTAAACCCGTTTACCGAGAGCTGGCCTTTGGTCGGCACCTCTTCGCGGTAAATCAGCTTCATGAATGTAGATTTGCCGGCTCCAGAGGGGCCAACGACATAAACAAACTCATTTCGATCTATTCGAACAGATACGCCACGAAGTGCATTCGTTCCGTCGGCGTAGGTCTTCCAAATGTCGTGCATTTCGATCACGGTATCACATCCTGTATGTAGTCAGTTCTAGTATTTCGACAACTTATAGCTAATTCCTTCAATAGAAGCGAGGTTTCCGCTTTTTTCATGATTCTCATTATCGAAGGAGATGTCGAAAATCACTCCAGTTCCTGTAAAACCTTAGATGCGCATGAACCTTAATGCGAGGACAATATGGATTTGATTTTCTGAAGGAAATGCAGTCAGAGGAAACATGGCAGAGTCTGTTTGTTGAAAAATCTCCCTAAACAGTCTGACAGGATATGCCATATTCTCCGTCATGAAGCGCAACAGCCTTGCATAAAGATGTAGGAATGCGCATATACGGGGAAGGGTGCTTAACATGAGAAAGCTGCAATGGGTATTAGGGGGACTGCTTGCTGTCGTGCTGCTTGCAGCTGCGGCAGGATTTGTTGCCGTATGGAAGTATGCCAATCAGGATGTGGTGCCTGATGGCGTGACCGCAGGCAAGCTTCAACTCGGAGGCATGTATATTGACGACGCTGTTGCCCTGCTGGAGAAATACGAGAAGGCATTAGAGAAGCGCAGCATCACTGTGCAGGCGAATGAAGCTGCGAATGACAGCGCAAGCTGGGTGGTATCCGACTTTGGCTATCGGGCGGAGTTTACCGGGGCACGCGAAGCGCTTCTGAAATTAAGAAGAGGCAGTCTGTGGGAACGCGCGCGCTATCGCTACCATTTCCCGAGCCATTATGCATTGTCGCAAAGCTGGGAGAAAAGCGCCTTCGAGGCCGCCCTGCGCAAGCAATGGAGCTGGGTGGAGAACAACGCCCCGCAGAACGCCACGCGTGAAATAACAAAGCAGGACGAAGTGATTTATACGCCTCATACCGATGCCTATCGGTTAGATCTGGCTGCACTGGCGGATAAGGCTGAACAGTGGATGGTGCTGGAGGATAATCAGGTTGGAGAAGAAGTTGCGGGGGAGCGCGGGGCATTGGTTGCTGAACTCCCTATCCGCACCATACATCCGGAGGTTACATTAGAGAAGCTGAAAAAGGAAGGAATCGACCGGCTCATCATGACCTTCACGACCGATTTCAGCTCAAGCGCAGAGGGACGCGCGCATAATGTGAGCGTAACCGCCCAGTCGCTGAATGACTGGTATCTGGGGCCGGATGAAGTATTCGCGTATAGCGAGTTGATCGCCAAAGCCGAGAAGGAGCATACCTATCGCGAAGCCCCCGTTATTCTGAACGGCAAATTCGTGCCCGGCATCGGCGGCGGCATCTGCCAAGTGTCCAGTACTCTCTATCAAGCCGTGCTGCGCGCAGGTCTTGGCATTGAAGAGCGGCGCAATCATTCGCTGCCTGTCGCCTATCTCCCGCTTGGCCATGATGCAACCTATGCAACGGATGCGATCGACTTCAAATTCCGCAATACCACCGGAAAAAGCCTGATCATTCGCACTTCCGTCGAAAATAAAAAACTGACGATTAAGCTGTTCGGCACAATGCCCGGCAACGAAAGCTACGAGATCGAATCCGTCACGCTGGATACCATCCAGCCCAAAACGCAGCAGTCGGTCAATCCCGCTCTTCCCGTCGGCAAAACGGTGGTCGTGGACAAAGGAAAACCCGGCTACGTTGTGGAGACCTACCGCACGCATCTGCGGGATGGCAAAGTGGTCTCACGCGAGCGCGTCTCCAAGGACACTTATCGCGCTCAGCCTACGCTGATCGAGACTGGACCGGCTTCTTTAAACGCGACACCGTCCCCGCAAGCAACGCCATCGCCGAGCGATGTCATTGAGGATGGGCTGTAGGTTGCTCGGAGGTTGAGCTGTGAGAAAACCTTTATCGAGGACTCTCAATGATGAGCGACCGCGTTTAGAAGTGGGTTTTATCGCCAAATAGAATTTCGGTTTCCGAATGCTCGAAAACTTATAAATTCTATTGTGGTAAAAAAAGACGGGGCGAATGCCCCGTCTTTTCTGTATCGCAGCGGCTCTCTTGTCCCTGCCCGTGCCCATCAGTCCCCATGAACAGGGTACTGTTGATTGCGGCAAGTCCTAAAGTCCGCTTTTTATCTGCTGCGCTCCAAATATTCAGCAACCCAAGCTGCCGTCTCTGCGAGCGCTGCGTCGGCGCGGCCAATAGCCGCCTCGACTTGCTGCTTCGCAGTGCCGCCGTATACATTGCGGGCGTTGACGACTTGCTCCGGCTGAAGCACCGCATAGATGCGGTCGTCGAACAAGCTGGAGAACTGCTTGAATTCTTCGATAGTCAGATCAAGCAAATACTTGTTCTGCTCGATGCAATACAGAACAGTCTTGCCGATGACTTCATGCGCTTGGCGGAACGGCATGCCTTTGCCCACGAGGAAGTCGGCGATGTCTGTTGCATTGGAGAAGTCCTGGTTGACCGCTTGGCGCATCCGGTCTGTATTGACCTTCATCGTCGCGATCATCGGCGCAAACAATTGAAGCGCGCCTTGCAGCGTCTTCACTGTATCGAACATGCCTTCTTTGTCTTCCTGCATATCCTTGTTGTACGCAAGCGGAAGCGACTTCAGCACGGTCAGCAAGCCGACCAAGTTGCCGTAGACGCGGCCGGTCTTGCCGCGCACAAGTTCCGGCACGTCCGGGTTCTTCTTCTGCGGCATGATGCTGCTGCCTGTACAGAAGGCATCATCCAGCTCGACGAAGTGGAACTCCGTGCTGGACCACATAATCAGCTCTTCGCTCAGACGGGACAAGTGCATCATGATGATGGAGGCATGCGACAGGAATTCCAAAATGAAATCGCGGTCGCTTACCGCATCCAGACTGTTCTCATACACGCGATCGAACTTCAGTTGGCTTGCCACAAAATGACGATCGATCGGGAATGTCGTGCCAGCGAGCGCACCTGCACCGAGCGGCAATACGTTGATGCGCTTGTAGCTGTCCTGCAGACGCTCAATATCGCGGCCGAACATGGACACGTACGCCATCAAATGATGAGCGAACAAGATCGGCTGCGCACGCTGCAAGTGCGTGTAGCCCGGCAGGATCGTGTCGGTATTCGCCTTCGCTTGCTCAACTAACGCGGATTGCAGCTTCTGCAGCATATCTACGAATTCCACAACGCGCTTGCGGAGCCACAGGTGCATGTCCGTCGCAACCTGGTCGTTGCGGCTGCGGCCTGTATGCAGCTTGCCGCCTACGGAGCCTACATCGTCGATCAACGTTTTTTCGATATTCATATGGATGTCTTCGTCGCCAATGGAGAATTCGATGTCGTCGCGCTTAATGCGCTGAAGCACGCGGTGAAGGCCATCCTTGATTTTCTCTACATCATCAGCAGGCAGAATGCCCTGCTTGCCCAGCATGGTAACATGCGCAAGGCTGCCCTCAATGTCTTCCTCGGCCAGCTCTTTGTCGAACATGATCGAAGCTGTATATTCCTCTACCAGCTGGTCTGTCTTTTTCGTAAAACGACCGCCCCATAGTTTGCTCACTGTATCCAGCACTCCCTTCCGAATGCAAGGGAACGGAAGCCGCTCCGCATAGTTTCAGACTGAGGATATACAGCGATCTGCTGCTCCCCTCCAAGTCCTCTGCCGAGACTGTTCGCAATCTCGGCTCTATGCTTCACTAGCTTCCGCCCTTATCCGGCTATTAGTTTTTGCTTTGCTCTACGCCAGAGGAAACTTTCAGACGAAGCGCATTCAGGCGGATAAAGCCTGTTGCATCGCCTTGATCGTATGCTTGCGACGGATCTGCTTCCATCGTAGCAATATCCGGATTGTACAAGCTGACCGGGCTCTTCACGCCAGCGCCGATTACGTTGCCTTTGTACAGCTTGAGGCGTACAACGCCGCTTACGTTCTTCTGCGATTCTGCCACGAGTGCTTGCAAAGCAAGGCGCTCAGGAGCGAACCAGAAGCCGTTGTATACGAGCTGGCTGTATTTGGCGATCAGGGAGTCGCGAAGATGCATGACTTCGCGGTCCATCGTCAGGGATTCCATTTTGCGGTGAGCGGTGAACAGAATGGTGCCGCCTGGCGTCTCGTATACGCCGCGGCTCTTCATGCCGACGAAACGGTTCTCAACCATGTCGACACGGCCAATGCCATGCTTGCCGCCCAGCTCATTCAGGCGCTCCATCACTTCAAGCGGGCTCAGAGCCTCACCGTTCAGCGCTACGCAGTCGCCTTTTTCGAATGTCAATTCCACATATTCTGCTTGATCCGGCGCGCGTTCCGGCGATACGCTCAGCACGTACATGTCTTCGTTCTCTTCGGCGCTTGGATCGAACCAAGGATCCTCCAGCATGCCGCTCTCGAAGCTGATATGCAGCAGGTTGCGGTCCGTGGAGTATGGCTTCGCAGCCGATGCTGTGACCGGAATGCCGTGCTTCTCAGCGTAAGCGATCATCTCAGCGCGTCCAGGGAACTGTTCGCGGAATGCTTCCAGTCTCCAAGGAGCGATAACGCCGATCTCAGGAGCCAAAGCTGCAGCTGTCAGCTCGAAGCGAACCTGGTCGTTGCCTTTGCCAGTAGCGCCGTGAGCGATAGCCGTTGCGCCTTCTGCGCGGGCGATATCCACCATGCGCTTCGCGATCAGCGGACGTGCAATGGATGTGCCGAGCAGGTATTGACCTTCATAAAGCGTTCCCGCTTGGAACATCGGGTAGATGAAGTCTTTTGCGAATTCAGCGCGAAGATCGTCGATGTAGACTTTGGAAGCGCCTGTCGCCAGCGCTTTTTCTTCCAGTCCGTCGAGTTCATCCTTTTGGCCGATATCTGCTGTAAAAGCGATAATTTCGGCGTCGTAAGTTTCCTTGAGCCATTTCAGAATAACGGAAGTATCCAAGCCGCCGGAATAAGCCAACACGATTTTTTCTTTTGCCATGATCTCCTCTTACATCCCTTCACTTATAAAATATATCTATGCAATTAGGACATGATTGCCGCCATGATCGCTTTTTGCGCATGGAGACGGTTCTCTGCCTGGTCGAAAATAATGGATTGCGCGCCGTCGATGACGCTTTCGCTCACTTCTTCGCCGCGATGCGCCGGAAGACAGTGCATGAATTGGAAGTCCTTCTTCGCGTACTTCGCCAGCTCGTCGTTCACCTGGAAGTTCGCAAACGCGACTTCGCGCTCCTTCTGCTCCGCTTCTTGGCCCATGCTTGCCCACACGTCCGTATAAATGATATCGGCATCAGCAACAGCTTCCTTCGGATCGTGGCAGATCACAAGGCGGGAGCCTGTCTCAGCCGCATTCGCTTGCGTCTGGCGGACAAGATCGGAATCCGGCTCGTAGCCTTCCGGAGTTGCGATGGACATGTGCATGCCAAGCTTGGCTGCGCCCATCATCAGGGAATGCGCCATATTGTTGCCGTCGCCAATGTAAGCCATTTTCAGACCTTCAAGCGTTCCCTTCTTCTCATAAATAGTCTGGAAGTCAGCCAGCGCCTGGCATGGGTGGGACAGATCCGTCAGACCGTTGATAACCGGAATCGTCGCGCCTCTAGCCAGCTCTACCACTTTGCGGTGCGCGAACGTACGGATCATGATGCCGTCCAGGTAACGGGACAGCGTCTGCGCTGTATCCCAGATGGTCTCGCCGCGGCCGATCTGCAGATCGTTGCTGCTCAGGAACAAGCCTTGTCCGCCGAGCTGGTACATACCGACTTCGAACGAAACGCGCGTGCGCGTCGACGATTTCTCGAAAATCATACCCAGCGTTTTGCCCTTCAGAATGTGATGGGTTTCGCCTGCTTTTTGCTTTTGTTTCAGATCGATAGCCAGGTTGATCAGGTAGTGCAGCTCTTCTTTCGTAAAATCAACCAGCATCAAAAAGTCGCGCCCTTTCAAGCTATGGGCCATTTCTTCGTTCACTGCTTGCATGATGTTCCCTCCTAAAGGTTTTGCGGAGCAAAACCACTTCGTAAGCATAAGCTAAGGTTTGCGGAGCAAACCTTACTTCGTAAGCGATACTTAGGTTTTGCGTATGCAAAACCACTTCGTAAGCACAATATTAGCCAAGACATACGCTGCTAGAACCAATTATTATTCCGATCGCTGTTCCAGTCAGCAGGTTTTTGAATTGGAGTTGCTAAGGTAACCTGCCGACTGCAAAGGCGAACACTTCGTTTCTCCATAATAATTGTTTCTTTCCGCTGCCCTTGGTATAAAAGAATAATTAAAAAACCTCTTAAAACCTTATCTAGCGCTCAAAAGCTCCGCCAAGATAGCTACAGCTTCATCAATCTCTTCGTTCGTGACCAGCAAGTTAGGCAGCAGGCGAACGACATTCGGTCCAGCCGTAATGACGAGCAAACCGCGCTTCTGCGCTTCTGTGATCACATCCGCTACCGGACCTGTGCATTCAATGCCGACCAACAAGCCAAGACCGCGAACTTCCTTCACAAAGCTTGCACCGGACAGCTTCTCGCGAAGCTGCGACATGAGATATTCGCCTTGCGCTGCCGCTCTGTCAGACAGGCCGTCGCCTACGATAGTCTCCAGCGTCGCTTTCACGACTGCTGTAGCAATCGGCGTACCGCCGAAGGTGGAGCCGTGGCTGCCTGCGCCGAAGCCTTCGCGCAGCTTCTCCTTCGCTACCATAGCGCCGACCGGGAAGCCGCTTCCGAGACCTTTGGCCAACGTGAAGATATCCGGCTCGATGCCAAAATGCTCATAAGCGAACAGCTTGCCTGTACGGCCGATGCCCGTCTGAATCTCGTCGACGATGAGCAGAATGCCTTCGCGCTGGCACAGATCGGCAACTTGCTGAATGTAAGTCTGGTCAACCGGGTGAATACCGCCTTCCGCTTGAACCAGCTCCAGCATGATGGCAGCCGTCTTGTCGCTAACCGCCGTCTCCAGCGCTGCAATGTCGTTGTAAGCAATATACTTGAAGCCTTCCGGCAGCGGAGCAAAACCTTCCTTCACTTTCGCTTGCCCTGTTGCCGTCAGCGTCGCCAGCGTACGTCCATGGAACGACTGCTCGAACGTTATGATTTCATAACGGCCGTTGTTCTGCACCAGCTGCTGATAACGGCGGGCCAGCTTAATCGCCGCTTCGTTCGCCTCTGCGCCCGAGTTGCAGAAGAATACGGCGTCGCCGCAGCTATTGTCCGTCAGCAGCTTAGCCGCATCCGCTTGATTCGGAATGTGAAACAGGTTGGATACATGCCACAGTTGGTCAAGCTGCTGGAGGAGCGCTTCTTTGATCCGCGCCGGCGCATGGCCCAAATTCGTTACGGCAATGCCGCTCATAAAGTCCAGATAGCGGTTCCCGGCATCATCCCACAGCCAGCTTCCTTCGCCCTTGACCAGAGTGAGGGGATAGCGCGCGTATGTAGGAAGCAAAGATGCTCCGGCTACAGCCGTATTATTATCGCTCATCTATCATTACACCTGCCCTTCCGTGCTTTGTACGATGCTTGTGCCGACGCCGCCCTCGCGCACTGCGCGGGTCAATACGCCAGCCTCTTGGCCGCTTACGATGACAACCTCCCGCACGCGTCCTTGAATGCACTGAATAGCTGCACGAACCTTCGGAATCATGCCGCCGTATATTTCGCCGCTTGCGATCATCTCTTCGATCTCTTCAACGGTTACGGTAGGAAGCACTTGCTTCTCCCCGTTCACCGTCTTCAAGATGCCCGGCACATCCGTCACCACAATCATCCGCTCTACGCCCAGGCGGGAAGCGACTGCACCCGCCGCTGTATCGGCGTTGATGTTGTAGCGCTGTCCGTTTGCATCGATCCCGATTGGCGCAATGACCGGAATATAGTCCATATCCATAATGCCTTCGATGATGCTCGACTTCACGTCTGTCACATCGCCTACAAAACCGATTTCGGACGCATTGGCAACCGGACGTGCTTGGATCAACCCGCCGTCCACGCCAGACAAGCCCAGCGCTTGCGCGCCGTTTGTTCCGATTTTGCGCACAATTTCTTTATTGATTCGGCCGGCAAGCACCATCTCCACGACATCCAGCACATCGTCGTTTGTCTTGCGCAGGCCGTTCACGAATTCCGTCTCAATGCCAAGCTTGGTCAACGTCTCCGAGATGGCAGGTCCGCCTCCATGCACGATGACCGGCTTCACGCCGGATTGCTGCAGCTCCCGCAGCTCTCCAAAAAAGTCATCCGGCAAAGCCGCAAGCGTGCTTCCGCCGCATTTCATCACAAACCGCTGTTCCATTATGCTTCTTCCTCCACCCTGCAGCCTTATTGGCCCCTTAAGTCCGATATGCCGCATTGATGCGGACGTAATCATATGTCAGGTCACAGCCCCAAGCTGTCGCCGAGCCTTCCCCGTTATGAAGCTCTACAACGATCACCACTGTATCGCCCTTCAAATATTCCAGCGCAGCATCTTCATCAAATGCGACCGGACGGGATTGCGCAAGCGTCACGATATCGCCCAAGCGAATGTCGACGGTGGCCGGGTTAACCGGCTGTCCCGCGCGCCCAACTGCGGCGATAATCCGGCCCCAGTTCGCATCTGCACCGAATACGGCCGACTTCACCAGCGAGGAGCCGATAACCGTCTTCGCAATAGCCGCTGCCGAATCGTCGCTGACCGCACCATGCACTTGAACCTCTACCAGCTTCGTAGCGCCCTCGCCGTCTCTGGCGATCGCTTTCGCCAGCACTTCGCAGACATAACGGAGCGCAGCAGCGAATGCCGCCCAGCCTTCATGCGCAGGCGTCAGCTCGGTGTGATCGACCAAGCCGCTTGCCATAGCCACAAGCATATCGTTTGTGCTTGTATCGCCATCCACCGTAATCATATTGAACGTCAGGTCCGTCGCCTGGCGCAACAGAGTTTGCAGCGCTTCGCTGCCGATCTTCGCATCCGTTGTCACGAAGCCCAGCATCGTAGCCATATTCGGATGGATCATGCCGGAGCCTTTGGCCGCGCCAGCAACCGTTACAGTCTGGCCGTCCAGCTCAAGCTCGACGCACACCATCTTCTGTACCAGATCGGTCGTCAGAATCGCTTGGCAGAAGCCGTCCGCGCCTGCTTGGCCGCCGTCCAGCTGGGAAGGCAGCGCGTCAATGCCGCTGCGGACTTTGTCCATCTTCAAATTCTCGCCGATGACGCCCGTCGATGCTACCGCGACATGATCAGCCGGCACACCGATCGCTTCCGCGAATCTCGCGCGCATCTCATAGGCATCCGCGTCGCCTTGCTCGCCTGTGCAAGCATTGGCATTGCCGCTATTCACAAGCACCGCTTGGAGCAGACCCTCGGCTGCGATGCTTTCCCTGGTCACTTGCAGCGGAGCAGCCTGGAATACGTTCGTCGTATAGACGCCTGCCGCCGTCGCCGGCACTTCGCAGACGATCGCGCCCAGGTCGTGGCGTGTTGTTTTTTTCAAACCGCAATGAAGTCCTCCGGCCCGAAAGCCTTTAGGCGTTGTAATCGAACCGTCCGCTACTATTGTGAACGGAGTTGACGCAGTATCCTGTCCCATCGTGGATCGTTTCTCCCTTTACCATTAGGTAGTATAATTACGGATAAGCAGGAACGAATTGCAGACCTGACGCCTCATCCCAGCCCATCAATAGATTTAAGTTCTGGATCGCTTGACCTGCCGCGCCCTTCACCAGATTGTCGATAACCGAAACAATCGTAACCCGGTTCGTGCGCGCATCAACCGCAAAACCGATATCGCAGTAGTTGGAGCCCCATACTTCCTTCGTCGCCGGCCACTGCCCTTCAGGACGAATGCGCACGAAGCGGCGGCCTTCATAAAACTCTTTATACAATTCAATAAAATCGCCAAGGCTTCTGTTATCCTTAACGGTTGCATACATCGTCGACATAATGCCGCGCGTCATTGGCACCAAATGAGTCGTAAAGGTCGTCACAACCGGCGCACCCGCCGCATCGGACAAGACCATCTCGATCTCAGGAATATGCTGATGCTGATTCACCTTGTAAGCCTTGAAATTCTCGTTCAATTCCGAATAATGCGTGCCCAGGGATGCCCCGCGGCCTGCGCCGGAGATGCCGGACTTAGCATCGATAATAATCGAAGCCGGATCGATAAAGCCTGCTCTGATCGCTGGCACGAGTCCCAGCAAAGTCGCTGTCGGATAGCAGCCCGGATTGGAGATGAAGTCGGCGCCTCTCACGTTCTCGCCATAGATCTCCGCAAGGCCGAATACCGCCTTCTGCAAATACGCTTCGTCCGCAGCAGGCTTCTTGTACCATTGCTCGTACAACGCAGGAGACTTCAGACGGAAGTCGCCGGACAAATCAATCACTTTCAGACCGGCTTCCAAATACTCCGGAGCCAGCTTGGATGCCACGCCCGCAGGCGTAGCCAGGAAAACAACATCCGCCTTAGCCTTGATAGCCCCAGCATCTACGCCATCCAGCAGCTCTTCGCGGATGCCCGTCAGATGCGGATATCCTTCCGCAATCGGCGTTCCCGCGCTGGAGGAGGAAATAACCGAGGTTACTTCCGCATAAGGATGCGACTCCAATAAACGCATCAATTCTACTCCGCCATAACCGGTTGAACCAACAATCGCTACACCCATCTTCTTGCTCATCATGCATCTCTCCCCACTTGCGAACCGCTGCTGGACCCGGGCAGAGGACCCGTCAGCTCAGAATGCGGTTCTAATCTTGGCAAAGCCGATTTCCAGCAGCATCCTCGCAGGGCCTCGGCTCTATGTATAGCGCTCTTCCCCGCGTGCCTGCGAATAAGTATTCATCCGCAATCCCGAAGGAAAAGCTTGGTTTTTTATCTACAACTTCTTATTGTACATCATTCAGAAGTTCGTGGAAATATAAGTTCGTCGTGTATTATTATACAGCGATGCTAATATTAATACAACGCCAATTCGCCGTCTTTTTCTGCCATTCCAGAGAAGGATTCGCTTGTTGTCAGAGAGTGGAAGGCGATATTCATCCGCTTGTCAGCTTTCCAGCTTAAAGCCCTGTCCAAGCACCTCTGCTGTATTACTAATAATCACAAATGCGCCCGAATCAATGTCCCGTACCAGCTGCTTCAATTTCGGAACCTCATTCTGCCCCACCACAACCATCAGCACCGTACGGCCCGCACCTGTATAGCCGCCATGGCCATCCAAGCGGGTAAGCCCCCGGTCCAGATCATCCAGAATCGCTTTGGCCACCTCCTCCGTATGGTCGCTAATGATGAACGCCACCTTGGAGAGCTGCAGGCCATTTTGCACAAAATCGATCGTTTTGCTGGTTACAAATAATCCGATCAGCGCGTAAAGCGAAGTCTCCGGCGAAAAGATGAATCCCGCCGCTATAATGACGCAGCCGTCGAAGCACACGACAGCTAGGCTGTATGGCAGACCGGTATAGCGATGAAGCAGCTGTGCTGCCAGGTCCAGACCGCCTGTAGAGCCGCCTCCGCGGAATACCAAGCCAAGGCCAAGGCCAACTCCGATGCCGCCATAGATAGCAGCCAGGATCGGATTATCTGTCGGAGCAGGCACAGAAGCCGTCAACAGGACGAATAACGGAAGCAATAATGTGCCGAGCAGCGTCTTGGCGCCAAACTTCCGTCCGAGGAGCAGCAGGCCCGTAATGAACAACGGAATATTAATCGCCCATTGCGTAAGCGCAGGGATAATACCCGTTAGCTTCTGCACCAAAATCGAGATGCCGGATACACCCCCGGATGCAATGCCGTTCGGCACCAAAAACATGTTGAAGCTCAGCGCCACAATCATTGCACCAAGCAATAACTGAAAAATATTCCATACCATTTGCGCTTGCGGGTTTCTTCGCTTTACTATGTCACCGCGTCTCATCTTTCCCACTTCCACTCGTATCATCTCCTTATTCCAAAAAGAAGAGTTCCCTCACCGTTACAGTGTTGGAACTCTTCCTATATGCTATGCAAAACAAGTATATCTTTGGCGAACAGGCCTTATGCGTCGTGACGTATCTGACTGCGCAGGTATCCGTCGATGAACGCATCAAGGTCGCCGTCCATTACAGCGCCCACATTGCCGGTCTCAACCGACGTACGATGATCCTTGACCATGCTGTAAGGATGGAAGACGTACGAACGGATCTGGCTGCCCCAAGCAATGTCGGATTGCACGCCGCGAATCTCGGCCAGCTCCTTCATCTGCTCTTCGATCTTGCGCTCGTAGAGCTTCGACTTCAGCATCTTCATCGCCCGGTCGCGGTTCGCGATCTGGGAGCGTTCTTGCTGGCAAGCTACCACGATGCCTGTCGGCATATGGGTAATCCGAATCGCCGATTCCGTCTTATTGACGTGCTGCCCGCCGGCGCCGCTCGCGCGGTACGTGTCGACCTTCAGATCTTCCGAACGCACTTCGATCTCGATGGTATCATCGATCTCCGGCATAACGTCGCAGGAAACAAAAGAGGTATGCCGGCGTCCCGCGGAATCGAATGGCGAGATGCGGACGAGGCGATGCACGCCCTTCTCCGCCTTCAGATATCCATATGCATTGTAGCCTTTGATCAGCATCGTGACACTCTTGATTCCGGCTTCGTCGCCGTCCTGATAGTCCAGCACCTCGACCTTGAAGCCCCGCTTCTCGGACCAGCGGGTGTACATCCTGTAAAGCATCATGCCCCAATCCTGGGACTCTGTGCCTCCCGCTCCGGGATGCAGCTCAACGATCGCATTCAGCTTGTCATAAGGCTGATTCAGCAGCAGCTGAAGCTCAAAGTCACTAACACGAGTGAGAAGCTTCTCGACGCCTTCCGCGAGCTCCCGCTCCATAGACTCGTCTTCTTCTTCCTCGGCAAGCTCCAGCATCATCTGGAGCTCTTCGTGATCTTCGTTCAGCTTCGCATACTGCTCGACAACCGACTTGACCGCATTCAATTCGGAAATAAGGCCCTGGGCCCGTTCATTGTCGTCCCAGAAATCAGGCATCGACATTTTCTCCTCGAAGTTGGCGATCATCTCCTGCTTCAGGTCTAAGTCAAAGAGACCCCCTAAGTTCTTGGAGACGCTTCGCCATTTCACGCAAATCCTGTTTGACTGTAATGTCTATCATGGCTTCTCGCTTCACCTCAAATTAGATTACTTGCCGTGGCACTGCTTATATTTTTTGCCGCTGCCGCAAGGACAAGGATCGTTCCGTCCTGCGCGCTCTTCGCGCTTCGCCGGACGCTTCTCCTGCGTCTCGCCGCCGCCGCTTGTCGACGTCGTCTGGCCCTTCACAACCTCTTGACGCTCCAGGTTGCTCTCGACGCGCGCCTTCATAATATATTTCGCGACTTCCTCTTGGATCGTCTCGATCATTTCCTTGAACATCTCGAAGCCTTCGAATTGATATTCGCGAAGTGGATCGGTACCGCCGTATGCACGCAGGTGAATGCCTTGACGCAGCTGATCCATCGCATCGATATGGTCCATCCACTTGCTGTCTACCGCACGGAGCACGACAACCTTCTCGAACTCGCGCATCGTCTCCGGCCCGAGCGTCGCTTCGCGCTCATCGTACAGCGCAACGACCTTCTCCAGCAGGAATTCGATAATTTCTTCCTTCTCCTTGCCCCAGATATCTTCCTTCTTCAGGGAGTCTTCCTCAAGCAGATTCGCGTGGACATAATCCACGATCGCCTGCAGATCCCACTCCTCCGGAATTTCTTCGGCGCAATGAGCTTCTACGATACGCTCAACAACCGGCTTGATCATATCCATAACTTCGCTGCGAATATCTGCTGATTCCAGAATGTCGCGGCGCTGCTTATAGATAACCTCACGCTGCTGGTTCATCACGTCGTCATATTGCAGGACCACTTTCCGCGTATCGAAGTTGCTGCCCTCAACCCGCTTCTGAGCGGATTCTACAGCTCTCGAAATCATACGGCTCTCGATCGGCTGGTCTTCCTCCAGACCGAGACGGTCCATCATCGCCATAATATTCTCGGCGCCAAAACGACGCATCAGCTCATCTTCAAGCGACAGATAGAATTGCGAGGAGCCCGGATCGCCTTGACGGCCGGCACGGCCGCGAAGCTGGTTGTCGATCCGTCTGCTCTCGTGGCGCTCCGTACCGATGATATGAAGTCCGCCAACCTCGCCAACGGAATCGCCCAGCAAAATATCCGTACCGCGGCCTGCCATGTTCGTCGCAATCGTGACGGAACCGGATTGGCCTGCGCGGGAGATGATCTCCGCTTCTTCAGCATGGAATTTGGCGTTGAGAACTTTATGGGCTACGCCTCTGCGCTTCAGCATCTCGGACAGTCTCTCGGAATTCTCGATAGAGATCGTACCGACAAGCACCGGCTGCTTGTTCGCATGGCGTTTTACGATTTCTTCTACAACGGCTTTGAATTTGCCGTTTTCGGATTTGTAGACGACGTCCGGCATATCCTTACGGATCATGGAACGGTTCGTCGGCACTTGAATAACGTCCAGGCCATAGATGCGGCGGAACTCTTCTTCCTCTGTCTTCGCCGTACCGGTCATACCTGCCAGCTTGCGGTACATACGGAAGTAGTTCTGGAACGTAATAGTAGCAAGCGTCATGCTCTCATTCTGAACCTTCAGCTGCTCCTTCGCCTCGATCGCTTGATGCAAGCCATCGCTGTAGCGGCGGCCGGACATCAGACGGCCTGTAAATTCATCGACGATAACAACTTCGTCTTCTTGCACGACGTAGTCAACATCGCGTTTCATAATAAAGTTCGCTTTCAGCGCTTGCTGAATGTGATGGTTGACCGTTACGTTGGCATGGTCGAACAAGTTCTCGATGCCGAAGGCGCGCTCTGCCTTCTCCACGCCGGATTCCGTCAGAATCGTGTTGCGAAGCTTCACGTCAATCGTGAAGTCCTCGTTGATTTTCAGCCGGCTCACAAAACGGTCCGCTGCATGGTACAGCTCCGTCGACTTCGCAGCTTGTCCCGAAATAATAAGCGGCGTCCGCGCCTCGTCCACGAGAATGGAGTCCACTTCGTCAATGATGGCATAGTATAGAGGGCGTTGTACCATTTGTTCCTTGTACAGCACCATATTATCGCGCAGGTAGTCGAACCCGAATTCGTTGTTCGTACCGTATGTGATATCGCAAGCATAAGCTTCCTGCTTCTCCGAATGGGACAGGCCATGCAGGTTGCAGCCTACAGTCATGCCAAGGAAGGTATACAGCTGGCCCATAATCTCGCTGTCGCGCTGTGCCAGGTATCCGTTGACTGTAACGACATGAACGCCTTTGCCAAGCAAAGCGTTCAGGTATACCGGCAGCGTCGCTACGAGCGTCTTGCCCTCACCAGTCTTCATCTCGGCAATCTTGCCTTCATGGAGCACCATGCCGCCGATCAGCTGTACGTCAAAATGGCGCATGCCAAGCGTACGCTTCGATGCTTCACGTACGGTCGCAAAAGCCTCCGGCAACAAAGCGTCAATCTCCTCGCCCTTCTCCAGGCGAGCTTTGAATTCATCCGTCTTCGCGCGCAGCTGCTCATCTGTCAGCGCCGTGAACTTTGATTCCATGCTATTAATTTCATCAACTGTGCGTTGAATGCGTTTGACTTCGCGTTCATTCGCGTCTCCGAATATTTTCTTAACCAGTCCGAGCATGGTTTTCCCCTCTTTCGGTAGTAGGTCTATTTGTTTTAAATTGTAACAGTTTGTAGACCCTGCCGCAATGTACCCCATAAACGCAAGCAAGCGGAATAAGAAAGGCTAATTACCGAACAGCCACGCCAATGCATCCGGCACATACCGGACGCCCTTGTCGAACGAGTGAACGTCGATTTCGTAAATATCCAGCTTGACCGTCTCCGGGGTCATACTGTATTGGCTCAAATATGCCCATAAGGTTCGATCCCTTTCTTAATTATGATGGGACATATAAAGCCCCGCTCCTTGTGGGGGCGGGGCTGTCATTATTCAATGTATAGTTGTTCGCGGAAGGGACTTAGCTTTGTTCGATCAATCCGTACTTTCCGTCATCGCGCTTATACACGACATTGACTTCCTTGCTGTCGGCATTGGCGAAGACGAAGAAGTTGTGGCCGATCATGTTCATTTGAAGAATCGCTTCCTCCACATCCATCGGCTTCAGTGTAAACCGCTTGGTGCGAACAAGCTCCAGATCATCCTCTTCCTCCAGTACGCTAACTGCGGAGCCTTCTTCACGGAACAGGGCTCTCACTCCGCTGCCCTGTCTGAATTTGCGATTGACTTTGGTTTTGTGCTTGCGGATCTGACGCTCCAGCTTATCGACGACAAGATCGATCGAAGCGTACATGTCTGCACTCTTCTCCTCGGCTCTGAGCATGACACCGACTAGCGGAATGGTAACCTCTACTGTGTGCTGTCCTTTCGTTACGGACAGGGTTACCGTGATTTCGGAGGCGATTGGGGCATCAAAGTACTTCTCCAACCGGCTTAATTTCTTCTCGGTGTAATCTCTCAAAGCTTCTGTCACCTGAAAGCGTTGACCTCGAATGTTGTAATTCATGGGGCACTCCTCCTTTACATGCTCTTATTATATCATATGCAGGAGCCTATTTCAAAAGAGTTTTTAGTGTATTTGGAATTTTCAGAAAAATGTCACATGTGACCTAACAGCTGAAGCCTTTGTTCCGAGGGAGCATATGGATATGCAGCAGCTTCCCGATAATAAGCAGCTGCCTTCTGTACATTCCCAGTCACTTCATGATATACGCCCAGATTGTGCAGCGCCGAAAAGCTTCCTGTGCCTATTACGCTATCATATCGATCCGTCTCGCCGAGCTCCAAGCATTTGAGATAAGATTGCTCAATCTGCGCCAACAGATGAACGTACTTGGCCGTATCGCTCAGGATGAGATCCAGGTAATACTGGCCGCAGACAAAATGGAAATCGGGAAAGTCGTCGAGTCGCGCCGCTTCACTTTGGATGACCCCAAGTCCATCATCTAATTGTTTAGAGGAAATCATCGCATATAAATAATCCACTACGGTATTCGGATAATACATCTCTTTTTTCGAAAGGCCGGTGTACGCCTTCTTCAAATGGAAATAAGCCTGGCTATAATTTTCGATGCCATTATACTCTTTGGCTATTTGATAGTGATAATAGGGATTATCCGGCTCGGCATCAATCTCCATTTGGAGCAAAGGGATGTTTCGATCAGATCTTGAGGCCTCATAATAGCCGTCATGACCGACTTCGACGCCGAGCTTTACCCGCGGGAGGTCGGATACTACCTGTTCATGTATGCGTCCCTCATATCGCACACCTTTGGGGAACAGTCGAGATATATAGGACTGGGCGAAGGCCTCGCCATCTTTGTCTCTGAATTTATTAATTATCTTTAATCGACCGATATGATTTCCAAGTTCCATAAACTTTCTAAGCTCTGCCGAACAATCACTAATAAAATATTCATCTGCATCAAGAATAAGATTCCAGTCCCCACTCGATTGATCCAGTGCATAATTACGGGCTGCAGCAAAATCATGGTTCCATGCATAATTAAAAACTTTAGCATTGTAGGAATGTGCAATCTCAACCGTTCGATCTGTGGAGCCCGTATCGACTACAATCATTTCCTCAACCAAATCTTTAACGCTATTTAGACACCTTCCCAACACTGCCTGCTCATTCTTAACGATCATAACCAATGAAAGTGACTTCAAGTTATTCACCTGCCATTTCGCGATTTCATTCTATAGTATATCGTCAACTCACACTGCCGCTATAATAGGCTCTATTAAGTAATTATTATTCATTGATAGTTCAAATACTAAACACAGAAAAAAGCTCCGGTTTCCCGGAGCTTTGAGTGTAATAGGCACTGTCAATCGAACCATCTATACAGTGGCTATGATAGCCGGATGATTACAGTTTGACTACGTTTGCAGCTTGTGGACCGCGTGCGCCTTCTACAATGTCGAATTCAACCGCTTGGCCTTCTTCGAGTGTTTTGAAGCCTTCGGATTGGATTGCGGAGAAGTGAACAAATACGTCGCCGCCTTGCTCAGTCTCGATGAATCCATAACCCTTCTCTGCGTTAAACCATTTAACTTTACCTTGCATGTGCAAACATTCCCTTCATCTTCAAATACTGTGAGGCATTCATACGTCTGGCCCACAATTCGACTATACCACCGCATGGTTGGAATTGTCAAACAATTTCTTGTAAGCGGATACAGACGGTATATTCTCTCGAAAGTTTCCCTAACTATAAGAGCTGCTATTACGACTTTTGCGCTATTACTCGGATAACTATTGGATTCTCATCTTTATAAATAGCAAAGTTGTTAGCCTCTACTGCCTTGTTGATTTGGAACCCAATCGACTGCAGTTTTTGGGTCAGCTCTTCCAGCACGATAAACCTTCTATAATGCTCGTTATAATAGTACGCATTTCTTCCCACTTCTTCACCCAAGCCATAAATATCATCTTTTACACTTCTAACTTCAATAAACAGCTTGCCGTTTATCTTCAGAGAATCATATACCTTTTGAAGCAGGATATCCTGCTCTTCCTCTGTAATAGAATGCATGGTAAAGCGACTATAAGCATAATTAAAACTATCAGATCCTAACACATTTGAATGTACAAAATCATCCGCAATAAACTCAATATTTTCATTCGCATAGGTAGACTGTAATTTTGAGATTGCAATCTTGGATTGATCGACAGCAACGACTTTCAAGCCATTCTTAGCAAAAAATAATGCGTCTCTTCCATTCCCGCATCCAAGCTCAATTAATACTTTCCCTTTATCTGCAATCGGCAAGATATCTTTTGCGAATTGAGATGGCTCTATCCATTCATTCATTGTCGAATAATAATTATCCCAATATGTATTATCCATCAAATACTTCCTCTCGCTGCCTGTGATTGATTCTTGCTTCTTTGCAAGATAAAGATCCATTGTTTCGTTTCTTTTTGATTTTTAATATCCTCGAAGAAAAATTCTTCACTTACCTTTAATTCGAATCCTACATCGTACAGAATATTAAATATTTCTTTGTACTGTTCCTCCGTTCTATAAATAGCACTATACTCGCTTTCAAGAGCATCAGAATAAAATTTATTTAAAGTTAGTCTCTCTTCCAAAGCAATAGGCTCTGACAAGTAGATTATGCATTCTTCTTCGAGCTTTTCAGTCAGTTTACTGAATGCTTCTTTTACAGCATCGTCATTTATGTACATGAGTACTCCGCCTGATATAATAAAGCGGTTAAATTTTTTGTCTGTTGGATACTGCACGGTCTCATTGCTTAATTCTTGGATGGATGCATGAAGAAAATGAGTATTTTCATTCTTTACAACATCTTCACGTTTTTGTATTAATTCAATAAACTCTTTTACATAATCGACACCGACATATGTATCCACAATTGAAGTAATGTACTTAGATATCCGACCAGTCCCACAGCCAACCTCAAGTACACTGCAGTTGCGATCCAGGTTTAGAAGAGGTAATCTGTGTTCAACTTCGAACCTTGTCCATGCCTCAATTTTATCTTTATCTTTATCTGCAAATAGAATGACTGGTGCATCAACATCGATTTGAACTTTTTCTACCGCTCTTTTTTTATAAAATTCTTGCAAACTATTTTGATCAATATGTACGTTTTCTGCATAAATTCTCTTCAAATTCATCTCCCTCTCCAACTGACTATTTTAATAGTTTCATCTCATATCCATCCGTAAATTTAATTTGGGTCGGGTAACAATGACCCTCTCGTTTCTCTACGGGAGGCAACTTCATATAATCTCCATAAAGCAAAGTAAGTATATGATGATACTCCTTTGAAGCCATGAATGTATGCCCCTCAAAATCTACATCTATACTTTCCGTATACCACTCGCGCTTGTATACATGGCCGTCAAATAAATTATTACTAATTAGAAAAGGAGTATTTTTTTTATTATCTAGTCTAGTAATGAAGTCATTCATTCGAATGGTCATGGAACGTGGTATAAAAGATAAAACTTTAAACAGCATCCTGCTGTATTTGTTTTCTAAAGTTTTCTTTCCTACAGGTGCCCATAATATTTTCCTGAACATTTTGCACATAAATAAAACAAACTTTTGTTTACTCATACTAGGCGAAATATGATCGAGAGGAAATATATCCAGGAAAATTCCATCTTTTAATTTCAGATGCTCTTGTCCAGCTCGGACATACGATGTATTCTGTAGTTTCAGCTTTCCATAAACCCAATTGTAATTCTTATCCTTTTGTTGATTTTGAAGAAAAAATTTCGAAGTGTTTAGATCGCTTTCGCAAGCTTTGCAAAACCTCTCATAATCTTCTCTCAGCATCTCAATATCGACATCATCATCCCATGGAATATAGCCTTTATGCCTAACGGCTCCAAGTAATGTTCCATGCGATAAGAAATATTGAATATTATTTTTTCTGCAAATTCTATCAACTTCCACAAGCAGCTGAAGCATTTCATTCTGTAATTTTTTTAATTGCTCATCATCTAGTTTTATATAATCTATTCCTGGTTTCACATTTCACACCCTAGTCTTTCTGATTTGACATCTCTGCTTGTGTGAGCCAATATTCTTTCATAATCGTCAAAATAGTCTATTTCCGACCAAAAAAGTCCCTTAATGTCAATCGTACCTATGTTTTCTTCTTCCGCTATTGAATAAAGTATATTTTCCCACCAGAGCTGATGCTGCTGGCTATTCATTAAAGCTTCAAGCTTGTTGTTAAATCTGTCTAAGAAACTCCTCCCGACTTTTCCAATTCCGACATATTCGCAGGTTCTTTCTTTTAGGGGCAGGTCTTTGCCATAATCTTTAATGAATCCATTGATCAGCTTTAAAAAATAATCGCCTTCTACTGTCCTCCCCGTATCTACCATTAATGCGCATTCTTGTTTCGTCTCTATGATCAAATTCAATATTTCATCATCAATATAAACATCGCCATTCATAATAAGCATATCTTCCGTTAACTCTTCCCTCGCAAACCAAAAAGAAGCGATACTATTCGTTACATCATAGAATGGATTGTAATAATAAGTGACATTCAGCCCTTCTAACGCTTCAAAAATTTTGTTTTTACAATACCCAACACATACAATTGGCTGAATATTTCTCTTAATGAGCATCATGACAGTTCTTCTTATCAGCGGGACTCCATCAACTGGCAATACACATTTGGGGATTTCCTCTATCATTCTCGATATCCTTGTTCCTCTACCTGCTGCCAATAAAATAGCTTTCATGATTTCATCCCTCCGCTGCGTAATTCAATACATTAAAATATGTAAAACAAGCAGGATTACAAAATGCTTTTCTCTTTCATAGATAGCAATGCCTTAATCAACTCATTGTTATCTGACTCAGTTATGGCTCCTATATGACCAACCCTGAATAATACTCTTCTAAGGGATCCTCCATTCGGACACACATATATGTCGTGATTATCCTTCAAATAGGTGAAGATCTCGTCAGCAGCCATTTTCCCCGTTGGTTTTAAAGGCGTGACTGCGTTAGAAAGTGAACTTGCTGCTATCTCTAGCGGCAAACCTTTAATTTTCATTCTAAAATCTCGGGCAATGGAACTAACGTTAGCTATTACTTCACTTACACCATTTTCGTCAACGAGCTGTAATTTTTTTCTTAGTTGAAGTAATATACTCACAGCTGGAGTGTAAGGCGTTTGCCCTCTCCGTCCATCATTTAAATAACTTTTAAAATTAAAATAGAGGCTTTTTACTGAGTTGTGTAACACTCTCTCTTGGGACTTTTCATCCAATACAACAAATGAAATGCCTGGAGGCAATGCCATTGCCTTTTGTGAGCTTAGTATTGTGGCGTTAATATTAAACTCACTCATGTCATAACGATCAGCTAAAAAAGAACTAATGGCATCGACGACGACTAACAATTGATTTCTTTCACAGAAGCTCTTTACAATATCCATATCGTACAGAACTCCGGTCGATGTTTCATGAACGTTGATTAAGAAACCTGTAAATCCTTGTCCGTCATATTTTTCCAAATGACGTTCTGTTAAATCTTCACCATATTCTAAATGAATTTCCTCGGAATGCAGCCCATGAATATTACAAATTTCTTTGAACCTGGCACCAAAGCTGCCTCCGTTGACGATAAGCAATTTATCCCTTTCATGAAACAGATTCATTATTGTGGCTTCCATTGCTGCAGTCCCTGATCCAGTGAGAAAAATGACACGGCTTGTTCCCGTTGCGCCTATGCATTTTTTTAAGAGCTCCTCATTTTCAAGCATTAATTTGGAAAACTCATCCGTTCGGAAGTATGGAATTTGCTCGGAACCGATCTCTCTGATTTCCTGTTCCATCATCACTGGTCCCAAAGAAAAATTTAACATAGTCTCCTCCGATCCATTGCACAATGCTGATTCAAATTAATAACTAGAATTTGATCACTTCATCCTTTATGGAATAATGAACTTTCTCACCGCATGTACCGTCCGAATTGCTTATACTATTTCTCAGTCTGCTAATGCGTTCTTCTTTTTTGAAGTCCTCTTTTCTTTCTACGATCTCAATAAAATCCGGTACAGTTACATCTTGATTCGTAAAGTAACAGCCTAGATAATCGGAGTAATACGATCTATTCTCTTCTAGCATTTTTTTGCTTAGAAGCCCTAATACAGGCTTTTCCGTCACAATATACTGCATCATGACTGAGCTATAATCGCTAATGATCCCATCAGATGCCGAAACTGCCGGATAGATATCACTGCTGGTATCCACGATAATATTATTCGCTTTTCTTATTGCTTCTTTGATTTGTTCGTACGCTTGAGCTACTTGGGGTCTCATCGTTTTAATTGTAATTTCGGTAAGCGGATGAGGACGCCAAATTAAAGCCAGCTGCCGATGCTCAATAAAACAATTTATAACTTCCACTATTTGTTCCAGCCAAGTCTGGACAGACAACAGATCGGCTATACCGGTATTAAACAAAATAACCGTTCTATCTCTTAATACCGATTCCCACTGTGTAGAAAGCTCTAGCGGTTCTCGAACGACTGTAAGCATTGCATCAAGCTTAGGAGATCCTAAGTTCAATAATTTATTGGAATCAACCCCACTCTGTACATAAGCGTCCTTAAGGTTTTGGGATTGAACAATGATTTTGTCCATATTATTAAAAGAAGGCAGAAAATCAATTCCCGGCTTTTCTGTACTTCCAGCCACATAATATGGTACATATACTAACATTTCCGTGTATTTAGCAAGATTCTCAGAATAGAATCTAGGATTAACTACGGTAAGCTTATTATAGTGATCAAATGGATTATGGATATAAATGATGTCTGGCTCTCTATTCTCAAAATCATACAATTCAAATGGAATAGTTTTTAAATGTTCTGGAAATTCATTGCCTTCGTAGCAAAACCGAATGATTTGTCCCTCTGCATTCTTCTCATAGTATGGAATAGGAACGACATAACAAGTGCAATGAGGATCTTTTTCCGCGGCGTTATAAATACTCTCTAACGAATCCCACATCGATGACTTGTATGGCATAAACGCAATTTCTAATTCTGTTCTTATATCATAGATAACATTAGACCGAGCCTCGTTCATTATTCCGTGTATTTTGTTCAGATAAGAAATAAACTCATCGTATTCTAATGTCTCACGTAATATAAAATGAACATCATGAATTGCATCTTGAAGGCGCCCGCTTATCACTGGCTCATCGCTCAATAATGAAGTTAAGAACGACAGTCCATCCATACAATCTTTTAGCATTCTAGCTGCGTTATCTGCTTCACTATTACGCGCATATTCGAATCCTTCTTCTATAGTCGTCATAAGATCCAATATCTTACGTTTTTGATTTATTCTCATGTCCCCTAGTTCCTCTCTAAGATATGAATTGGAAGTAATAAACCCACATATTCATATTCAGCTATATGCCCCTACATTATTTATCGGAAAATAAAATCAAATGATTACTGGATATCAATTACAAATGGTTAGAAGGACGTAGCCTCTATAGCTCTTAGAGCAATCAACTCATCATTGCGCCTGCCATGTTTCCAACATAAAAACACCTTCAAGTCATCCATAGCTGACGGTATGGTCTTCATCATTTAACGGCAACACTATTCAATTGAACGAATAACGCCGATAATGTAGATAGGAACGCATTACAAGTACAACTAGAACATCTCGAAATAGAAGGAGTCTGAATATGTCTAAACTGATCTCACTCTGTATGATTGTCAAGAATGAAGATGATGTTCTTGATCGTTGCCTTAATAGTGTCAAAGATATTATGGATGAAATTATTATTGTGGATACAGGCTCAACCGATTCCACTAAAGATATTGCATATCGTTATACTGACAAAGTGTTCGATTATGAATGGGTAGACGATTTTGCAGCTGCCCGGAATCAATCTATTCAGCATGCAACCGGCAAATGGATTTTTGTTATGGATGCAGATGAATATATGGAGGCACATGATGCCAAGCTGCTCCGTGATTTTCTGTCCAAAGAAACTCCATCAGAGGATAGAGTATATAGTGTTTCCATTCTAAGTTTTCTAGGTCAAGAGAGGTCCTATAGCGTTAACGAGGGGCTTGTCATTCGGGCATTCCCTAATCATTGTCACTTGCAGTACGCTCGCCCTATTCATGAGCAGATTGTTTCAACTAAAAAACTCGAGCTGAAAAGTATAAATATGCCTTGCCGTGTATTTCATTCGGGCTATACCCAGGAAACCATTTCAAACAAAAACAAGCATGAGCGAAACCTGTCCATCTTTAATAAAATGAAGAATCAATCCCGTCTCAGCGCATATGACAATCTAATGTTGGGCAATCAACAGGTCATGATGGGCAATTATGAAGAAGGACTTGAATATCTTCAACTAGCCTTGAGTAAAAAGCGCGAGTTGGGGACAGCTTACAAACAGGTTTTATTCACTATGATGAACGTTTATATGAATACGAACAACCTTATCGAGGCTTGGAATTTTATGGACGAGCATTTAGTTGATTACGAGAAGAACTATCCTGATATTCTCGCTCTTCGAGGCATTATTTATTATCATCTTGGATTTACACAGGATGCAAAGAAAACTCTTCTCACATGTGTCGAGAATGCTGAGCTTTTAGCGGCCCAAAATAAACCCATTTCCATATCCAGCCCTGACCTAGGAGTACGACTGCCATTAAAATATCTTGCTTTGATTTGTGAGCAAGAAAAGGAATTAAGCAGCTCCGTTTATTTTCTAACGAAATATTTGCGAGTTTTTAATGATGGAGATGCTTTGACCCGCATGGTGCGCATACTGGCCCTGAAAGACAATGCTAAGCAGATTTCCGGATTCCTCGATCATCTATTAAGCCATATGAAAGATGAGTTAAGAGCTCCTTTGTTATGCAAGATCTCTATTTCTCTAGGACTTCGCGATCTGGCCGACCACTACTATCAGCAGTTGTCAGCAACTGAGGTGCTATCACTTGCAGATCGATTAAGATATGCATTATTAATGAACCAAGAAGAAGATTTCAAGCAGATATGGTTCACCGGATTGCCGTCAGAACAAGAAGATCCGGCATCCCTAAACCATCTGGCATTAGCAGCTTTAGTCTGGAATAAGCCTGAGTGGATTCAATGGTCGAACAACACTAAAGAAGAAACTAGTTATATGCAAGCAATTGAGGGCTTGCTTCTAGGTAATTCTTCAGGCATGATCAAAAATGAGGGTTATCTATTCACTCTTTTGGGTGGCCTATATACGACCAATTACTTGGATATGTTCGATAAGATACTGGATCAAGTTGAGTCTCCTGCAGTCATTAACAGCTTAGCTAACATGCTGTATACCATTCATCATGACGATGCTGCTTTACAATGCTATTCTTATTTAGATGCTAATAACGCATTAGAGTACTCAAGCTGTTGTAATCTTGCCTCTCATCACACCAACTTAAAAAACACGGGCCAGGCTCTTCGTTACCTAGAGTTAGCTATTAAACAAGACCCGAGTCAAAAACAGCTATTTATTCAGTTCTGTCTGCTATCAAATGACCCTGCAGAAAAACGGATAAAGAAAGAACAGCTCATTCGGTTAGACTCCAACTATAAAAATCTCCCCCCTTTCATTGCACTTTAATTAATAGGGAAATGAAAGAGCTATCTCTAAGTCCAAGACTTCTGAGATAGCTCTTTTTTTCGTTATTTTTTTTTATCGAACATAAATCCTTCACTCATACCACTATAGTTGTAAGCAACCTGCTGTTTTTTTGCTACATGAACGCTTCTTAACTCTCTCTCAGCTTCCTTAAGCAAAGCCCCCATACGGGACATGATTGGATCATCATAGGAAAGAATCTTTAGCACTTGTTGCTTTTGTTGATCATTTAGGGGTTGGCTCTTACTCTCGATAGCGTCGACGAGCTTTTGTCGCAACTCCGTAAGCTGCTCGTATTCTTCATAATCATATTCTGAGTTTGGGTCGGCAAGTCTCATCACTTCACTCAGAACTTGTTGTATGAGCTCATCCATTAGCATTATTCGCAGTGCCAGCTTTCTGCATGAGCATTGCCCTCGACCATGTTTCCTTTAAGTCAATCAGATGAGCAAGCACTTCGGATGCCGGAGCCTTTTGCTTCTGAATATTAGCCTGAATAAGCTGATGCAGCATATATTCATAAATACTCATTAATTTATTCGATACCTCAAATTGGAAATCAAGTGAAGCAATAAGCTCATTAATAATTCTTTGGGCCTTTTGCAGATTTTGATTGGCCTTAGTAAAATCATGCTGCTCAATTGCTTCTATAGAGGTTCTGGTAAATCGGATTGCTCCATCATACAGCATCAGAATGAGTTGTTCCGGCGAAGCCGTCTGCACAGAAGATTGTTGATATTTTTGATACGGATTCGATATCATGTCCTCACCCCTAAATTCCTCGCTTTTATTATTCCATTCACTTACATGTTACCAAACAATGAAGATGATTGGGCACTATAGCGATTCATTGCTTTTTCCATGGCCGTAAATTGTTTGTAATACCGATTCTCTTTTAAAACAAGCCGGCTATTCATATCTGAAATTTTCATATTTAAGAGCCTTAGCTCCTCACCCATTAAGCTTGACGCATTAAAAGACTCCGTCTTCTCAATGGAATAACGGGATGTACCGGTTTTCTTGGCTAAATCTTCGATTGAACTATTCAATACGTTAGACAATCTTTGAAATAGACCGCTGTCAGGAGTTGTAGGGAGATTTTTTTGTTTTGCGTCCGTCTCAGCTGATTTTTGTGTAAAAAGCGCCATAACTTTATCAGGATCAGCTTCAATAGCAGCGCGAAGCTTCTCCTCACTTTCAATAACCAGCTTGCCCTTCTCATACCATTTTCCAGTCCCTATACCCAAGGAAGTCAAATTGACACTTTCCCCATTGATTTTTACATCGGAAATGGTCGCCAGCCTAATATTATCTACCATTGTCGTTAATGTAGAGTCTCTGCGAAGGAGGCCGCTCTTCGCTCTTTCCTCCCAAAGCTCAATTTCCTTTTCCTTCATCGCTTCCTTTTGCTCAGAAGTAAGGGGATTATAATTTCGGTAAGTTTCTTCATTCAGCTTTTTATTCACAGAATCCAGCAAGTCATTATAATCAGTAATAAAGGATTTGATCGTATTTACAATATGATCCGTGTCTGTTCCGACAGCAATCCTGCTTACAGTTCCAAGCGACTCAGCATTTAGAGTAATGTCAATTCCACTTTCCTGGAACGTATTCGAGGATCTAGTTGTTTTAATCCCATTTATTATAACCGATGCATCTGCGCCATCTTCTCCGGCTAAATTGAAGTTAGCCAAGAAACCCGCACTATCCCCAGTAACGGCCAAGCTGGCAAGACCTGTAGTCTTAGATGTTATGGAAAGCTTCCCTGAAGCGCTATCTAAAAATGCTCCTACGTTTGCGCCGCTCTTGTTAATTGCGGTTACAACTGATGCAAGTGAATCGGTCTCATTAACTGTAATCGTAGTTTCCGCCGCAGATCCGTTTTGCAGCTTAAAGGAGATCGTACCGTCGCCAGTAGTATAATTGAGCTTTCCTTCAGCTTTTAAATCTGCTAATGTTTTGCTTGCATCCACCGCACCTATTCCATCAGTAGAAGCATTGCCGCTCTTTAATATAGCGGCAGTTGCCAGCTTTTCTACTTCTATGGTCATGTTGCCTACATTAGCCACAGATGTAGCCTTAGCACTAACTGCCGAGGTATTGCCCGTAATCGTAGCCTTCTTGGCATTAATGGAAGTCGACAATCCATAATTAAATAGCTTATTGCTTCTCATATCGACCATCTTTATATTTAAATCACGATACTGTTCCCTTTTCCATTCCAAAGTTGTTTTCTTTTGATTCAACCGGTTAAGCGGTGCCCGTTCAGCCTCCATGAGCTTGCTTACCATTGCGTCAATATCAAGTCCTGATACAAGTCCAGAAATTCTCATTGTTTCCCCTCCTATACCTTCTCATCTATTAATATGCCTGCAAATTCCATCATCTTAACGACAAGATCCAACGTTTTCTCAGGTGGAATCTCTCTTATCGTTTCCCCGGTTTCCTTATTAAGTACTTTAACAATAATAGCATTCGTTTCTTTATGAACTTTCATCTCGAACATGGTATCGGGACCCTCAAGGGCTTTAATGGCACGGTCAATGGCTTTAATCAATTGACCCTCTCCTACGGAGATATGAACACCTTGAAGCTCAAGATTTCTTGCATCCTTGGAGCTTTTGGCCATTTTGGCCAGCGAATCTTTACTAACTGCCGCTTCATTAGTAATCCGAGAATTTGAGTAATTGGAGGGAATTTGTCCTCTGATACTTGATGATTCAATATTCATCATATCACTCCGCTCTGACCTTGTTTATACTTATATCGGCATAATTGTAAGAAAAGTTTAGCAAAAAGAAGAGGCCCCAATTTCTTGGGGCCTCTTCTTTTTGCTAATATTAACGCAGCAAGGACAGAACGCCTTGTGGAGCCGAGTTAGCTTGCGCCAACATAGCTTGGGAAGATTGCAGCAGGATTTGGTTCTTAGTAAGCTCAACCATTTCCTTCGCCATATCCGTATCACGGATACGGGATTCAGCAGCAGTCAAGTTCTCAACCGTTGTACCCAAGTTGTTGGAAGTGTATTCCAAACGGTTTTGGAACGCACCCAGTTTAGCGCGCTCAGTGGATACAGCTTCGATTGCTTTCTCGATTGCACCAAGTGTCGATGCGCTAGTCAGCGAGTTGAAGCTTGTAGCTGTGATTGCTGTGATTACGATTTGCTGTGCATTATCGTCCGATTGGATCGTAACAGAGCTTGTAATGTTGATACCGTTGAACTTAGTATCAGACATAATCGAGGAAATTTGTGTTCCCAGAGCTTGAAGCTCTTCTTTGATGTTGTTTTTATCTTGAGTCGAGTATGTGCCGTTCGCTTTTTGTACGTTCAGCTCTTTCATACGAGTCAGCATGGCACTAACTTCGTTCATTGCGCCCTCTGCTGTTTGTACGAAGGAGATACCGTCTTGTACGTTACGTTGAGCTTGCTCAAGACCGCGGATTTGTCCACGCATTTTCTCGGATACAGCCAAGCCTGCAGCATCGTCGCCAGCACGGTTGATCTTAAGACCGGAAGAAAGTTTCTCCATGTTTTTGCCAGTTGCAACGTTGTTCAAGCTCATGTTGCGGTGGTTGTTCAAAGCAGTAATGTTGTGATTAATACGCATTTGATTGTTCCTCCCTGAAATAAATGAATTAGCCCACATCCATGTGGTAGACTGATTCAGGTCGGCCGCCCTTATCAGTCCTAAGTACTATATCGACAGCTCATGCCCGATCTTTTATAGCTTTTTTATTTTTTTTATTTCATTAAGCTGTATTAATAAATCCTCTGTTGAAATCGCCGATCCCTCTGCTGACATATTCATCTGTTCCACTTCCGCATATAATTCCTTGCGTAAAATTTCAACCTCTTTAGGCGCCTTTATTCCTATTTTCACCACATCGTTGGACACATCCAGAATAGTCACTTCTATATCACCGTTGATCATCAACGATTCGCCATTTTTTCTGCTCAGTACCAGCATCCTATTTTCCCCCTTTGGGCATGGCTTCACTTGCAAACAACGGTTGATGGATAGAATATTTGCCATCCGTTAATATATACTGAATCCCTACTCTGTCTTGTGTATTTAATATAATTGGAGCACCCAAATTAATGGTCGCTGATGCAAGGTCAGTGCGTATTGAAATAATATTAATAACTTTTACATGTTCCTCGTTTTCTAAACCTAATGCATTCTGTATGTCTGCAGACAGTGTAAATGCATAGCTATCAAAGAAGTCAAACGGCGAAGCTACAATAAAAGCTACTTCACCATGGTCTATCGATTGCAAGTATTGAAAAGGACTATCATCTACTTCAATTAATACAAATCGGTGAACCTCTTTAAAGCCTGGTATGCCCTGCTTAAAATAAAATACTTCTTCTTCCAATACTTCAATCTCGCCAAACCTTGTAGTCTGCACCAACATAATTCCACGCTCCAATATGAGTTAATGAATAATACTCTATCCGATTCGAGCTCAATAAAAAAAGCCATGATATCGCATTGGATTCCATAGCTTCATTTATTTGTCCATTTATTATGGCACGGTTAACGAGTCAAATCAATTTGAGGAGGCGTTATTTGTACACTTGGATATTGAGCCATAGAAATTTTGACCCCGCCTCTTTGGTAGTTAATCTCCGGTCTATTCGGAATGACAGATATCTCCGTCCCTCCTGGCGTTATATTAATTTCAGGATCCGTAATCTGAACGTCAAATGTTAAATTAAGCGGGGAAGCTTCGCCATACAATTGCAGCTTAGGCGGTTTCCGCTGCATGCTTTGCTTTGCAAGCTCAGGAATCGGGTCATAGTCCAGTGTGGCGTCACCGATTTGGTCGTATTCTTGAACCGTATTCACGATCGCCTCGTTGACGAATTGACCAAACTGATTGTAAATCCTGCTCATAAAAGAAAGCGTACCTCCGCCATCCAAAGCATCCCACGTCTTGGTCATATCGGCTTTGACGACTGGCAGTTCCGTTTTTACTTCAATAGTAGCTTGCGTTGTCCGAATATCCATAGTAGCCATCTTCTGACGAATGTCATACCGCCCAAGCTGGGTAGAGATATCCAGTCGAGCAGGGGTCGACCTGATATCAAGCTGAGGAACTCTCATCTTTACCTCAGGAAGTCAACTAAGGATTTGCTTATGACTTTGGCTCCCACAGACAGTGTAGCTTGGTAAATATTTTCATTAATTTGGGCATTAATCAATAACAATTCATAATCCGCATCTTCCGTTTTTGATTTCATGTCCGTCAAATTGATAGAAAGATCGGTCAATCTGTTTTCCATTAACTCGAGCCTATTGATTCTCGCACCCACCTCGGCACGTACATTAAGTACCCGGTCCATACTTGCATCAATATTAGGCAATTCTGCACTTACTGCTTGATAGTCTCCAGCAGATAGTCCTGCTATGACTCGATCAAGTACCGAAAACACATTGTTCGTTGTGCCTGCCGGGTCAGCATCTCCAAAAACCTGCGATGACGAAAAGTTAATATCAATGTTCATATTGGCGCTAATCGCATAATTAATAATACCTTGGTCGCCGCCGACTGCCTTTGCGTCAAAACCAGCTGCATTTTTATCAAACAGAGCTTTATCAAACTGCTCGCCGTTAAAAACATACTTACCGTTCATTTTGCTATTTCCTATTTCAATCAGCTGTGTTTTTAATTGCTCGATCTCATTTTTTACATTCTCGAGCGCAACGCCAGGATTTGTACCGTTTGACCCTTGCACTGTCAAATCTTTAATCCGCTTCAATACCTCTCCCGCTTGTCCAAGAACGGTATCATTAAAATCCAGCCATGAAATAGCAGAGTCTACATTTTCCTTGTACTGTTCATTTGCTGCAAGTTCCGTACGGTATCGCAAGGAATATGTAATACCAACCGGATCATCCGATGCTTTATTAATCTTACGGCCCGTAGTCGTTTGTTGCTGTATTTGCTCCATTTGGGACATATTACGATTTAAGTTTCGCGACAATTGTAGATGCATCATACTCTGAGTAACACGCAACGTCATAAGTTCCCTCCTCCTTCAGCTTCAATCATGCAAACTACCGTCCTACCATGCCCGTTCCGTTGATCAGTTTTTCAAGCATTTGATCAAATGTCGTCATAAACCTTGCTGATGCGCTATAAGCATATTGGAATTTGATCAAATCAGACATCTCTTCGTCTAGCGACACGCCGCTGACCGATAGCCTGTTGCCCTGAACCTGGTCTAACTGCACTTGCGAGTTGTTGTGCAGCCTTTTGGCTTCTTGGCTCTGTACACCAAGTGCGCCAACTACAGCGCCATAGAAATCATTAACCGTTGCCTGTGTAATTCCTCCGCCAGTAGCTGTCTCGTCAAATGCGAATTTCGCATTTTTTAATTCAGACATAAGAAGCGCAAGTCCGTTATTGCCTTTCACAACGCTAGTTCCGCTTGCATCAGTAATCGTGCGGAGCGAAGTTGCAATTTTGTTGGCGTCAGCCGCAATTCCGGCATTAAGACTGTACTTCCACCCCGTCAGACTGTCCGGATCGGCAGTAAAATTAAAGAATGCCTCCCCGGCAGTTGCCGGGTTCTCCAAGGTATAGCCAAGCTGATGGAGACCGTTTATACCATTAACTGTAATGGTCTGATCTGTAGCAAGAGGCACTGTTGTACCAGGAAGTACCGATCCCTTAGGAATCGTTATCTGAATTTCTCCGTTTGCGATTGTATTCGCAAGAGTATGCAATTGATTGGCAAATTCGGTCACATACTTATCACGAGACACAATCATGCCATGAACCTCGCCGCCTTGCAGTTGGCCGGTCGCATAAGCAGCCTCTAGCGACTGTGAAGTGACAGGTGTCACAGTGGTTCCGTCAAGAAGGTTGGCAGTTCCCATATTAATCGAATAGCCTTGATCCGTCTCAGACACTGTAATATTCACGATTTTGGATAACTTATCTGTCATGAGATCACGTTGATCACGGAGATCGTTGGCATCGTCGCCTAATGACTCAATTCTGCCTATTTCTCTATTCAAGGAACTGATTGTAGAGAGCAATGAATTGGCCTCAGTTGCCTTTACCTCAATATTCGATGTCAAATCTGCATGAAGACCTGTTAATTGACGATTGAATTCGTTAAAGGTATCCATTAATGCCTTCGACGTTTCCTGCAATATCTCCCGGCCTGTTACATTCTCTGGGTCTTTACTCAGATCGGACCAGGCGCCCCAAAACTTCTCTACGACTGCGCGGATACCAAAATCGGATGGCTCGTTAACATAACCCTCAAGCTTGCTAAGCGTGTCAGTCTGAATCTCCAGACTTCCAACGCCTTGGCTTTGTTCCCGATACTGCTGATCCAGAAAAGCATTGCGGATACGTACGATTGAAGTGAATTCGACACCCGTACCTAGCTGCCCCGGAACATTCGAGCGATTCATGCCATACGCCTCAATCGGCCGAGCGGTAACCATGTTAACTCTTTGCCTGGAGTAACCCTCTGTATTGGCGTTCGATATATTGTGACCGACCGTATTGATCGCTGCTTGTTGTGTGAAAATGCCGCGTTTCGCCGTCTCCAGCGAGTGGAACGTAGACCTCATGCTCTCATCTCCCTATGCCTTTGAGTCGAACCAAGTATTTCGTTTGTTTGCTGCTATTTGATTCATAGGATGCTGGTACACGACATCTTCATTAGGATCCTCAACCATTAACCCGATTGAAAAGTTAATGAAGTCAAGCGACTGCTGAATGAGCTGCTGATTCGACTCATTCACTTGCTTTAGCCGCTTCAGAATGTCCGTCAATTCTTCATATAACCGTGTAAGCTGCAGCTTTTCCTCGGGATTATTAACGGATTTGATGAGATCGGAGAGAACGCCCGAGCGCATCCGAAAGCCGATTTCCTTGAAATATCTCGCCGTCGTCAATAACCGGGCCGTCTCGAGTTCATCCGCTTGAGCAGTAAGCAGCTTTTCCTTTTGGGTAACTACGTTCAATTGAACAATTTCATTCTTCATGATTAAATCCGTCTTGCTCTCTTCACATTCCAACAACCGTCCGTACAAATTCAATTGCTGCTCTAGTATTTCCGTTATCTTCGAGATCGACATTCGGTTATTCCCCCGCCCTTATTCTGGCCGATTGTTGTTGAGATAAGGCAGAAGCTTCTCTGCGATCTTGCCGGCTTCCACATGATATGTGCCGGATGCGACGGATTGCTTAAGCTCGTTAATGCGCTCTGCTCGTTCAGCATTGCTGAGCTTGCTCGTCGAGAGCATCTCTTTGGCTGCAGCCGAGATTTGGACCTCATCCTTCTGACGCGCCTTCTTGGCTGCGTCTGAGCGGAACTCCGACTGCTTCTGGTATGGATTGGTGCCGCCGATTCGGTTCGTTTCGTTTATTTTCAAATTCTCCACCTCATTAATGTACAGGAACTAAAAAAGCCGATGACCTTATACAAGTGTTATCGGCTCTAGTCAAGTATTATTTAATAGTATCGTTGATTTATCTGTCCTTATACTGATTCAGACCGCGGTAAGCCACATCTATGGACTTGCTATTGTTCGGCTCTGTCTTTCTGGTCTCGTCCTGCGCCATCCTCCGCGCATCCTTCACGAGTCTCGTCCGGCAGTTATCGCAAAGATGATTCTCCCGGATCAACGTCCCGCATGATTCGCAAGGATAAGACATGTTCGGAGCATTGACCATCGAGATGCGTCCCTCGCGAATAAATTTGGTAATCTGCTTGATCGACACGCCTGTCTGATCCGACAGCTCGCTAATGATCGCACCTTTATGTTCTCTTAAGTAATCGGCACAAAGCTGATACTCCTTATCTATATCGCGTATGCACACCGGACACACATCTCTGAAATTCTTAGCAAACAGCTTTCCGCAACGAGGACAATTATCCAAATTCATCGCTCAGGCCCTCCTCATCTTCTCTTTGGCATTTCTATCTATATTAACGGATTTCAGCGCGTTTTTCATTAATTTTATAGTTACATAAAGATAGATTCGTAATTTCTTCATAAAAGAATGCCCGTTACGATCTCGCCCAGGTCAATATGTATAGTTGGACAGGTCGGGAAGCTAATTGAATAATAGCGGAAGCGCAAGCCTCGGCTGTGCTTCCGGTTGTGTAAATATCATCAATGAGCAAGATTCTAAGACTCTCCCGGCTACTCATGTGCGATTGATTCTCGAGCCTTCTAATCTGCCCTTCATTCCCTGTAAAAAGAGTACGGGAGTCGCGCTGACGTTCGGCTCTAGTCTTAAAGCTCATCTTCTCGGCATGCCGGTCCCGGATTAACAAGTCGTAGCCCGGAATCCCGAGCTTATCCGACAAGAAGCCTGCCACCTGCTGCGCCTGGTTAAAGCCCCGCTCCTGCGCCCGCTCTCTGCTGACCGGCACGTACGTAATGGCATCCCAGCGCCGGGCTGCCTCAGCATAAGGATGCCAGAAGCTATCCATCCATGCCTTTAACCGATGAAGGCCATGGTGAGTCCGGGCTTCACCCCGCTGTGGTCTTTGAAGCCATTGCTCCTCTGTTAATCGCAGGAAGCTGGGCACCAGCATCTCCGCCAGCATGGGGGCCAAGCTCTCCTGGCCTCGGTACTTATACATGGCTAGCCATTCGCGCATGACGCTGCTATAGCCAACCGCACTGCGGTTGCATACAAAATGCCGCTCCGGCCGCCGGATGCAATCCCCGCAGTCAACGCCCCGGCCGCACACCTCACATTGGATACGATCCAGCCAAGGTATGGAGGCAAAGCAGCTTACGCACAAACATTGCCGCAATAGCCGATAGGAAGCCATTCCTCGCTCACGATATGAGCTGCCATGGTGAGGCAGCACCGTTTTTCCGCATATCATACATCCGGTTACAGTTGGAGACAGCCATTCCATAGGCCGCTCCCCCGCAGACCGGAGAATCGATTTGAGTTTCCCAACACCGCTCATGCGCGTGCTCCCCTCCCCTCGTATTTCGGCAGCAGATACCCACGCTCCCTCGCCATCTTGTTCATCGAACGGATATGCTTAACTGCTTGCAGCTGGGACTGATTGCGTTCCGGTCCGAAGAAATAGACCTTGCCACCAGGATCATCGGCAGAGCGTCCCGCCCGGCCGGCCATCTGCACGAGAGAAGCCTCGTCGAACAGCTTGCCGTCAGCATCCAGAATATAGACGTCGCTTTTCGGGATCGTAACCCCTCTCTCTAGAATAGTAGTCGTCACAAGCAATCGGATTTCTCCTTTGCGGAAGCTCATCACCTTCTCTGCCCGATTGGGATCCTGTGAGGAGGTAGCGTCAACCTGGGCACATTGCAGCTTGCGCCGCAATAACGCGGCCAGCGGCTCCGATTGTGCGATGCGCTGTACGAATACAAAGATCTGCGCCCCGCGATTAAGAGAATCTCGCAAAGCCTTCACAAGCGCCTTAGGAAGCTTATCCTCTTCCAGCATGGCCTTCACGGCAGGCGAGCTTACAAGGCTCGGTACGGGCAGAGGATGCCGGTGATAGCGTACAGGAACACGGGCATGCGCCAGCTTGCCGATGCGCGCCGCCCGCTGAAGCTCGCTTGGCGGAGTAGCCGACAGAAGCAGACGCGGCGCGCCTGGGAGGCAGCTCTTGTCCGCCGCATACTTAAGCATAGGGTCGCCGTGATAAGGAAACGCATCAAGCTCGTCAAGCACTACAAGGTCGAAGGCCTCTTGAAAGCGGAACAGCTGGTGCGTAGTCGACAATGTAATTTCCCCCCGCTCCCATCTTTGCTCGCTTCCCCCATAAAGCGTCACAACTCGCGCATCTGGAAACGCTCGCCGTATGCGAGGATCCAGCTCAAGCACAACATCCCGTCTTGGCGAAGCAATCAATGCTCTGCCTCCCCGGCTTATCACGGAATCGACGAGCGGGAAGATCATCTCGGTCTTCCCTGCTCCTGTAACGGCCCATAATAAGAAATTACGGATATCAGTGCGTTCAGACGCAGACTGCGAGCCCCTTGCCAAGATACGAGCCAGCCGCCCGTTCCATATAGAAGATTTAAAGTGTCTCCGCCATTCATCCGCTCGCCCTAGCCAGGATGCCCTGCCTACACCTTGCTCTGCCGTAGTTTTCCATGCACCTCTACGGGCATTATGACGAAGAACGCTTGCACGGCTATATAAGGGCTGCGCTTCGACAAACCGCAGCGCCTCACCCGCGGCGGCATGCTGGGCAGTGCTTAGCCCCCATTTATCCAGCCGCTCTCTCACAGAGAGCTCTTCCTCCCCGGTGCCCATTCTCTCGGGGGCTTCATACCTTCCGAGCACCAGCAGCTCGCATTCCCGGCTTCTGCCCATTGTGAGACAAGCCTCGCAATACGCACAGAGCCTGCCGCACGACGCACAGCTCGTACGGCCCAGCTTCTCCCCGCCGCTGCCGCACCGCAAGCAGCGGCTGCGCCTCCGGGCGTCCGCCCGCCCGCCGTCAGCGGCGGCGACCGCTCCGCTTAGGCGCACGCGCCCGAGCAACGCCGCCAGCTGCACCGCTTCGCTCCAGCCGGCTCCGGCCACGGGCGCGATGGCGCCCTCAAGCAGCGCGCGCGCTTCGCCGCTAAGCAGCGCGCGTCCCTGCAGCAGCCCGGCGGCGATGCGCGCCGACGCCGCCACCATCTCCATGCCTCTCTCCGCTGCGCCTCCGCTCGGCCCGCTATGGCCGGCTCGCGGCCAATACTCCGCTCGCCCGCGGAGCCCCCCTTTATCCGCCTCGCGCAATCCCCGCTTGCCGCCCAGCCGATGAACCCCTCTTCTGCTGTCGCCAGATGGACGATCATACGAATACATCCGTTCAATACGCAGGACCAAGTGAGCTAATGCTTCTTGCGAATCGGCTGGCTTCTTGGCGGCTTCATTGCCCAGAGCACGCTTCTCTCCTCCCTTCCCCCGATAATCCCACCCTTCAGCAATTCCGCATGCCCAGCCAAGCGGCAATGGCTCGCTCCATAGCCATCCGGCAACCGCCCATGCCGTGCAGCCGCCCCCTTCGAACCAATACCAGTAATCCACTTGCGGCTCTAACGTCATTTTCGCTTCCCAATCAGTTCCAGTATGTACGATGTATACCCATGCCATCATATCGCTTGCCTCCAATCTCGATGAAATCAACAAAAAAAGCACACCCGATCACGCCCGAAAGGCGCCTCAAGTGTGCTTCACTCATCATTCATCTCTATATTGGGATTATAAGTCAAAACGGCATCTTCGACAAGTCGGACGGATTTTGCAAATCAACAAGCACCGCATGATCCGATTCCGATACAATGCCTTCAGCCTGCAGCATCCACATGAGATGCACGGCTGAAGTATTGGAGCGCTGTGAGCGCTTACTGCTTTCATCGCTTTCTTGCTCATGCTCCTCTGGCTCTATGGCATGAACATGAACCTGTTTGCCACCCCGCTTCCATCGTTCCACGATAGCCATCGTTTCCTCCGAAGCGCCGTCATTCACCACCGTCAAGCGGATATCCCTGCCGAGCCAGCGGGAGAAGGCATGCAGCATGCGCAAATACCACTCCATATTTTTCCCTGCCTGACCCGCTATCAGCACATAATGCTTCTCCGCCCGTGACCGTCTCTGCCCGATCCAAAAAGCCAGATGCACGAACAACGCCGCTACAGCGTAACAGCCTATGATAAGAAGGATAAGCTCCAATGTCGGCACCTCCTAATCGTTTTGCCATTCCAACAAAACCATCTCAACAGCATACCCTTGCCACACTATATGCCGCTAACCGCCCATCGGTTACGGCATTCAGGGACAAGTGAAGCATAATGTGCGGAAGCGCACAAATTTCGACAAAAATACGAGCCTTCTCACCAAAAATACACTCTTGCTGAATTACCATAATATGCTATCATTTTTGTACACGTATATTCATATTGTGGATATGATGGCTTACATAATGAAGGGGGAGTGAAACAGCTCATATAGCCCGAATCGGGCCCAATGAATATAGAGGTAAAAGGAGAGTGAATGGATGAAAAAAATGAAGAGGCATCTATCAGTCGCTTTAGCGTTGCTAATGATTTCTTCCTTAACACTCGGCTCCCTGGTATTTGCGGAAGGACAGGCGAATGAGCAGGAAGCCTCTGCAACAAGCTTAGATTCGCAGCCCACACAAGAAACCGCACGAGCAGAAGACGAAGCACCGGTATGCCACAGCTACTCCAAGCATTTTGGATCGATTGACCAGCAAGAGCCAGGCGTTCCGTTCATTAAAATAAATGGGGACGGTACGGCAACAGCCTCATTTACTACAAATAAGGACTGCGTAGAAGTCTCGTTCTCGGCCTATACGTATGAAGGCTCGCCTACGCCTTATGAGAATCAGAAGCATTTCTCCAGTGAAAGCATAAAGCTCAATAAAGCCGGCAGCCATTCGCTTACGATCTCATTGCCGACGTGCGGACTGAGCCAATTGGATTTATACGCGGGGCCCGTTCAACAGGCGTTGAACCCCGGTTACGGACATGATCATCTGACATTGAGGCATCATATCTTCCACAATGCCGGGAAGTGCCCGGAGCCAACTCCAACACCGACGGAGACGCCAACACCTACTCCTACGGAGACGCCAACGCCTACTCCTACGGAGACACCAACGCCTACTCCTACGGAGACACCGACACCTACTCCTACGGAGACACCAACGCCTACTCCTACGGAGACACCGACGCCTACTCCTACAGAGACGCCAACACCTACTCCTACGGAGACACCGACGCCTACTCCTACGGAGACACCAACGCCTACTCCTACGGAGACACCAACGCCTACTCCGACGAATACACCAACGCCTACTCCGACGAATACACCAACGCCTACTCCGACGAATACACCAACGCCTACTCCTACGAATACACCGACATCCACACCTACGAGCACGCCAACTTCTACACCGTGGAATACGCCGACTCCGACACCTGTGAGCACGCCAACCCCAACACCAACGAATACACCGACCTCTACACCTACGAGCACTCCAACCGCAACACCAAGTGAAATACCTACGCCTACACCGGTTGAAACCACAACCCCAACTCCAACCATCATAACGGTTGAAGAAGAGGAAGTGCCGATAGGCGGCGGTACAGATGAAGGAGAAGAAATCATCGATCAGTCTACGGATGAGAATCATCCGGAGGAATCCGTCCCGATTGACCAGCTGCCCAAAACAGGCGAGAGCAGCCCTGTTCCATACTACCTGCTAGGTTCCTTCATCCTCGTAACGGGCGTAGCCACTTTACGGAAGAGACGCCGCCAAGAGTAGTCCTGACGTCCAATGCATCATAACAAGTACAACGAACAAAGCCCTTGGAGCAAGCGAAGCTTGCCTCAAGGGCTTTGTTGCCATTGGAATATGGAGATCAATCATAGTTATTGTTAAAGCGTAACCCAGCCAAACTTAATGGAATTGATAACGGCTTGCGTGCGGTCATCCACTTCCATCTTCTGCAGAATGCTGCTGACATGGTTTTTGACCGTCTTCTCGCTAATAAACAAATATTCGCCGATCATCTTATTGCTCTTGCCCTCCGCCATCAGACGAAGCACTTCCGCTTCGCGACGTGTAAGCGGGCTCTCTTCTGTAGCAATATATTTTACGCCAGGCTCCTTCGCGGCAGCCGCGCCTGAGGCAACACCCATCTCATCCAGGTACGTCATGCGGCGAAGCTGATTGATAAGCTTGCCTGTTACTTTCGGATGAATGTAGGAATGCCCGTGATGCACGGAACGGATCGCGTTGATGAGCGACTCAGCTTCCATGTCCTTGAGCAGATAGCCTGTGGCACCTTTGCGAAGCGTCTCAAAAACATAGCTTTCATCATCATGAATCGAAAGGATAATAACCTTTACGTCCGGGAACATTCCTTTCAGACGCTCTGTTGTCACAACTCCCGTCTCAATCGGCATGTTGATGTCCATGAGTACGATTTCTGGTACAGTATGATTGCAGAATTCCAGTACCTGAATCCCATCACCGCATTCGCCTATTACTTCTATATCGCTTTCCATATTAAGAATGCGCTTTAATCCTTCACGAAAAAGCTGATGGTCATCAGCCAATAGAATCTTAATCTTAGAGGAACTGCTAGCCGATATCTGGTTCATTATTCTCATTCTCCTTTCTTTGTTCGGAAGTTGTTGGAATGTCTATTACAATTTTCGTTCCCTGCCCAGGTTTTGAGTCTATTACCATCCTTCCTTCGATCAATTCCACGCGCTCCCTCATGCCAACCAGGCCAAAATGGGAATTGCGGCTGGTAGGCTGATCGTCCAAGCCTACCAGAAAGCCATTCCCGTTATCCTGAATCGTCAACGTAATAAGCTGCGGGCTATAGCAGATGTCCAGAGATACATGGGAAGCGTTCGCATGTTTCAATATATTGGAGAACGCTTCCTGCACCATCCGGTAGATGGCTGCCTCCATCGCGGAAGGCAGCCGAATTTCCTTGCCCGTCAGCTCGAATACGGTATGAACCCTGGCCTTCTCCTCGAAGTCCTGAGCGAATTTGCGAAGCGTTGGCACCAGACCAAGATCGTCCAGCGCCATCGGACGAAGGTTGAATATAATCTTTCTTATTTCCTCAAGTCCGGAGCGCACCTGGCCCTTCAGGTCCACCAGCTCATCCTGCACCAATTCGAATTGCTGCTTGATCAGCATGCGCTCCGCAATCTCGGTACGCAGGACGATGTTTGCAAGCGACTGCGCAGGGCCGTCATGAATCTCCCTGGCAATACGCTTGCGCTCCTCCTCCTGCGCCAATATAATTTTCAATCCCAGCAGCTGCCTGGTCTTGGCTGATTCAATAATTCGTGTGACCTGATTCAGATCCCCCGAGAGATATTCCAGCACCACATTGATCTGGGAGCCGATCATCTCTGCGCGCTCAATCGACTTCTCGACATTGCGAACCCGCTTCTGAAGATCATCCCTGCGAGACTTCAAGTAGTTCTCCTTCTCGCGGTAGACCATGAGGTCGAGCTGGATCTGAGTCGCCTTCTCATAGGCGGACTTGATATCCTCTTCCTTATACCGCACGAAGTCACGGCTGACCTCAGTCAGACGCATGCGCGCGCGACGGTACTCCTGCTCCAATTGATCTACCTTATCGATCGTCCGGACTGTCTCCTGAAGCACTTGCTCAAGCTCAGACTCCAGAGCTTCCAGCTCCGTTCGTGCCGATTCGCATATTTCATAGATCTGATATTTGCTATCCTCCATGACTTGAATCGCGTTCGAGATAACTCTATTAATATCGACCGTCAGGTGATCCACTGCAGCTAGGCACTCCCCATCGAAAAAGGATATTCCTCTTTATCATACCACACTTTAGCCATACTCCGTCTAGCTATTCTATGGTAACTTTTTTGACCTTCTCATCATAACCGACCTTGAAGCCCAGCTTCTCCGAGAACAGGCGCACCGGAATCAGCGTCCTGCCGTTGCGGGTGAAAGGCGCTACATCTGACGTGTAACGAACGCCATTCAGCATGTAATCCTTCTGGCCGATGGTCATCTCGATCATCTGGCTTCCGCGCAGGACCGTTACTTTTCTCGTCTTGTCATTGTAGAGCACTTCAGCGCCCATCGCTTCCGAGACGAACCGCAGCGGAACGTAAGTGGAGCCTTGCTGGATCAGCGGAGCCGCCTCCAGCTTGATCGCTTTGCCGTTGACAGATGCATTCGTATTGCCGATGTTCATGCTGATTTTGGCTCTCGCAGGCTCCTTCACGACTGCAGCTGTGCGGAGCACAATATTATCGATCGCAATCGCTCCGGAAGGCGCCTTCTTGTCGCTGTTCTGGTCAATCGTCACGACGTATACGCGCTTGAGCTTAGCCGGGAATGCAATGCCCGCGCCGCCCACATCGATTTTGACGTTTTTCCAGCCGTCCCAGTTCAGCTCTTTGGCCACGTCCAGCAGATGAGTCTTGCCGCTGGCATCAACCACTTCCGCGCGTACCCAGTTTTTGCTGTTGTCGCTGTATACGTCCATCGTCATCGTGCTCGGCGAGCCGGACAGCGTAACGCCATTGGCGCCGAATACGGCATAGGAGGCTCTTGTACCAGTGCCTGCCGAGAAGTCATACGAGATCTGGAGGCCGCGGCTTGTCTGATTCGGCAGATTGCTAATGAGCTTCACGCCGCCCTTCGTTGTATCCGCAGGCGTCACTTGGGAGGTGATCGCATAACGGGACACTTCGAAATCTTCGACCACGGTCGCTACTTCTCCTTTGACGAACGGAATCATCGTGCCGTATCCGTCATAGCTGCCAACCGCATAACCGGTTGTCGTCTTACTGTCTACGCTGTTAACGGTAATCGAACCGTTCTCGTAGGTTCCCTCGAAGCCAACAAACTCCCACTTCAAGGAATCTCCAGTCAGATTATAAGTCTTTCCGTTCTTAAGCTTGACTGTGATCGGTACGCTTACCGAGCTGCCTGGCGTCAGCATGCCGGCGGATGCATTGATCTTCATCGAGGCGATCTCATTCTGGCCGATCACTTCAACTTCGTACTTGGCTTCCACATTGCCGGATTTGGCTACAATCGTTGTTTTGCCAAGTTTGCTCGCTGTAAATGCATTCTGCTCAAATTTGCCTACCGCTGCGGAAGACGACCAAGTAAGCGTCGTTGGATCCACTGCAAGCGGATTGTAGTATGTATCGTAAGCACTTACCGAATATTTGGCAGTCTGGCCGAGCAACATAACATTAGTGCCATTGACCGACATGCCTCTGACCGACCCTTGAGGAGCGGTAGTGAAGACGCCGATACCGTTCGATACGGAGCGCTGCGAGCTTTCCTGCGTCGGATGAGCCAGCTGCAGATTCGTGGAGCCCAGCGGACGCTCAGTCATCGTGGTCGAGCCGCCGCCATCCAGATTGACGCCTTTGTGTACACCAAGCTGAACCATGATCTGCTGGAGCTCTCTCAAGCTTAAGCCGGTATTGCTGCCGGATCTTTCGCTTGTAATCATGTACACCTTGGTTCCATCCTTGGAATAGCCTATACCGGTCCGGGATGTAAAGGATGAGCCGCTTACACCTTGAATATCTCTGGAGAATGCGGATGGCGCCCCGTTGTCGACAAGCAAGGTATGACCGCCTACCAGCATTTGCAGGGTGGATGTATCAACCGGCTGCTTCGTTGTCTGCGATACCAAGGAATAATCCGATGTGACCGCTTGTCCTACTTTAATATTATCTTTGATGAAGGCAGCGGCTTTGCCATGTCCGCGCAGAATGTATCCGTCAGCCGGAACTGATCCCGCTATCTGCTCATTGATGCTAATCTGCTCGACAATGCCATTGCGAACAAGGACCTCGGTTGGCTTCGTTGCCGAATTTTTTGGACGCTCCGCTCCGCCCCAAGCGCTGGTGTAGATGAACAGGTTGTCCACATGACTATAAGTCACGCCTGCGATCTCCGGCGTATAAGTCGATTGGTTGAGCCCTTCAATCGCGAACGTCTGGCCGTTCTCGGCCGTTACCGTGCCGCTGAAGGTAAAGGCGTCGATCATCGGCTTGCGGTCGGTCGTCATCGCAAACGCATACATGCCGTTCAATCTCGATGGGCTGACCATGAGCGTGCCGCTTGTAATCTGAGCACCGAGCGGGGCTCCCTCATTGGCCATCACGAACACATCGCCGTTAATCCCCGCGACAGCTCCGCTTTCCTTTGTCATGTTCAAAATATTGTTTCGCTGTCCTACGCTGTTATTCCTGCCGCTCATGGCATTTAATGTTACATGCGGGTTGGAAAGATCTATTTCGATAACATGCACATCAGTCTTAACAGCTTTATTGCTGCGGGTCGTATGCCATACATAATCGATTCGCTTAGCTCCCGCAGTAACGATCTGCGACGACTTAAGCTTTAGAACAGGCGCCGCGGTTGCCGCTTCCGCCTGGGATACGATAAAGGATGCGCCGTTGCCCGGAAGCAATCCGGCAATAGGCTGCGCCAACAGGACTCCACTTACTGCAATAATAACGACTCGTCTACTTACTCTACTCTTCTGCCGACCAATGCTGTCTGATCGCTTGCTCATAATTCTAGCAACTCTCCCATCTCTATGTAACTATTAAATATAGACTACAAGAATGGGATAAAAGTTCCGTTCATAAAAGACTGCTATCACTTTTTACCAAGCGATAGATTATCGCTATGTCCGCGATTGTGAGAGGATTTTAATTAGCCTTGCGGCTCCATAATAATAGGGCCTTATGCTTGGGGGTGGTCCCTCAGGCAAAGGCCCTATTCCATTTACTTATTGGCTCAAAAGCTCAGCTTTCTCCAGCAGACGCATAATCATCACTGCGCCCTCCGCTCTCGAAGCGTTGGTTGTCGGGCTCAGCGTCGTATTTGTTTTGCCGTTGATGATGCCGAGGTATACAGCTTCCGCCATATTGGTCTTCGCATAGGAGCTGACTTTGCCGCGGTCTGTATACTTCTGCAGATAGGAGTCTGCCGAGCTTGGCAAAGTAACGCTCATGCCGGACACCTTCGCCGCACGCATCATCATCGCGGCCATCTCCTGACGCGTAATGAAGCTGTTTGGCTTGAAGGCGGTGCTGCTTGTACCGTTAACGATGCCTGCCGAAGCCGCAGCGCCAATGTAGGCGCCCATAACCGTATTCGCATTTACATCCTTGAACTTGGACGCTGCTGTGCGATTGCCTTCCAGACCTAGGCCTTTTGCGATATACGTGGCAAATTCACCGCGCGTGATCGGCTTATCCGGATCATAAGCGGAAGCGGTGCGGCCTTCCACGATGAACTTGCGCGCCATCATCTGAACCGTATCCGAGGACCAATGCTTGCCCATATCGCTAAAGCTGCTAGCGTTCCTTACCAGCGCATAAGCGCTGTTGCCTTTGCGCTTGAATACCGCTTTGGTATATCCGCTCTCTTGCTTGAAGACAGTCGGCACATACGATAGCGTGCCTGTAACAGGGTCTAGCCATACAACCGCCGACAGGCTCTCATTCACGCTGGAGGATGTCTTGAGCGTTCTCGTGATATATCCGCTGTAATTGGTAACCTCTTGCTTGTTAGATCCGTTCACAACCATAATTTCAAAGTTGAGCGGTCCCGCAATAATCGATGCTTTCGAGCTGTTCAATGCTGTAGTCAACGCCTGCGTCTTGGATGAGTTTCCTTTATCAATCGCAAGCAGCAGATGATTGGTTGATGAAGTGCCATTCAAGGCTCTCGATAGCTCAGTAAAATTCAACGTCTTCAATGGAAGCTCATACGTTGCATCCCCATGCTGAACCACAAAGGTAACGTCTCCGCCTTGTCTGCTCGCCATCTCAAGCGCTACAACCGGCAGCGCTACTAGCGCCGCATTCTCGTAATCCGGCACTTTGAAAACAATCCGGGGAGCTGTCAGGCCTGCGTCTCTGGACGTCGTAACGGCTGCGATAAATTTCTCGCCGACCAGCGTATAGCGGTTGGCCGATACTCCCGCAGGAGAAATATCGCTGGTGATATTAGATGCAGACGGCAGGATGCCTACACCGCCGCCGTCGGCAGCTTCATAATCGCCAGTCAAGCTGTCCAGAATCGTCGTCTGGTTGGCCACATTGGCGTTGTTGAACACATTGACTGTTTTACCCGTGATGGACCGGAGTCCATTCGAGTTGCTCAGGTAGGAAACCTCCGCTTTTTCGCCCACCTTAGCTGCAGAATCCAGTGTGAGTACGACCGTATTGCCGGTCACACGAGTGCCGGTCACGACACGAATCAAATCTTTGACTCTGACGACAAAGAAGTTATTCGAAGGCACGAACGATGGATCAAGCGCCTCGCTGAAGGAAATCGTCAGCTGATTGCCCTTCAGAATAGCTCCGATCATGGAGATGCTGTCCGTACTGCCCCCGCCTGTTCCGCTCGAAATCGACAGGTTGTTGAACGATCCCGCGGCATTGCCGTAGATATCCTTCGTTGTGGTGCTTGTCCCGTAATAGGATACCCGCATGGTCGACGGACTCGAAATGCTGGAGCTCAGCATCAGGATAACGGAATCTCCAGATAGCGATACGTTCGTAACCGATTTGGCTTGGCTGTCCGCTTGCACGCTGAACTGGAAGGAACCTGGTGTTGTCGTTGTATTAAGCGCCCGATTGTAACGAATCGTTACCATATTGCCTGAAGCCGCAACGCTCTGTATCTGAGGTGCGCCAGTTGTGCCTCCTGATCCGCCGCTGCCGCTTCCGTTGGCCAGATAGTTGCTGAAAGCTGTCACATTGTTGCCGGATACGCCCACGAGCGGGTAGCTGATCGGGCTATAAGAGATATACACCTGTTGGCCGCTTGGAATCGAGCTGAACAGGGTCAAAGTAATCGTATTGCCGCTCTGTGTCAATGTATTGGCGCTATAATTAACGCCGCCTACCGAGATTGTGAACTGGCTGTACGCATAAGCATGCGGCTTCGTCAGCTCTTCGCTGAATTTGAGCGTCACTGTCGTTCCCGAAGCTGTAGCGCTTGAGATGACGGGATTCGTGCTCGAAGCGCCATTCGAGATATTGAGATTATTTAGGCTATCTGCCGCATTATCCGACAAATCCCGGATTTGCGGATTTCCAGGCTTCGTATACGATAGTGTCACCTTTTGATTAATATTGACATTGCTCGCCAATGTCACAAAGACGATATTGCCTTCAACCTTCACAGCCGTTACGTTGCGCGGCTGTCCTGCCACCGTGACGTAGAAGCTGGCTGGAGAAGGCTTCAAGTCTTCCTTCAATGGCTCGTTATACACAAGACGGATATTTGAACCGCTAACCTCTGATCTCGAGATTGCAGGCGGCGTTGTATCCGCCCCTCTTGTCAGGAAGGTCCACTGATATTCATTCAGAATACCTGCGAAATCATTGCCCGACAGGTCGGTGACAGCACCTTCATCAATATTTACGAAATAACGGGTATTCAAGGAAAGCGCGAACCGGCCCGGATCAATAATAATGCTTTTATTGTCCTTCGGATCAATGTCGTAAGTAGCAACGATCGTGCGATAGCCTTCTGGAACCTTCGTTATAAATTTGATTTGCTTGAGCGGATCCGTCGAAACCATGACAGGCTTGTCGAATGTAGCTTTGAATTCAGCATTAACCTCTACAACACTTGCATTATTTGCTGGCGTCAAGCTCACCAGATTCGGCTTCTTGTCGTCCTGTGCCGCGATGAACGTCCAGCCGCCCGTTCCGGAGAGGCCGCCGAAGAAATTGCCTGCGCCGTCTCGAATCGCACGGTTGCCGATCGTCACATAATATCTCGTGTTGTTGACGAACGACTTGGCAGGATCGCTGGCGGACACATAGCTGGTTGCGTCAATGGTCAGCTCCTTCGTACCGGCACCCTTCACACGCGTCGATGTGATCGGGATCGTACGGAAGAGCGTGCCGCTCGCAGAATGGCGAATCTCAATATCGCCGCTGTTCAAATAAACTTCTTTGTTAAAGGTTAACGTCAGCTTGCCATTCATATTCGTCAATGATCCGCCTCGAACCGGCGAATAAGTCGTTACGCTCGGAGGCGTCGTATCATTGCCGTAGCCTGTCGTGAAATTCCATACCGTTGCGGAGCTGATGCCATAGAACCATTGGCTGGCATTCGGGTTCGGTCTCGAAAAAGCGCCCGGCTCAATCCAAACATAATAAGGCGTATTTGCCGCCAAGGCCGTTGGTCTGATCGTTACGCTGTTCACACTCACTTGAACTGCGGTCGACGTAGCCAGAATGCGCTGCACAGCCACGTTGTCGCTTACTCTGCGAATCTCAATATACTTGTTCGCATTGGCTTGCACCTGTTGATCGAAGCGAATCGTCAGCTCCGTGGTGGTCGGCACAAGCGTAGCGTTTTTCGCTGGCGTAAACGGGTTGCTGCTTGCCAGATTGACAGGCGCTGCGCCTGTTGTGAACGTCCAGTTCATACCGGCAAAGGTATTGCCCGACGGGTCCTGGAAGTTGCTGGCGCTAATCGTCACGCGATAATTCGTATTCGGCATAAAAGCGCCGTCAGGCATAATCGTGATAACGGATGTTCCGCTTCCTGTTACACTTGATGAGGTCACAGGGATATAGCGGTTGTCCTCTGTCGATTGCAATAAAATGTCGCCGCTTGCCGCATAGACCGGCTTGCTGAAGACGATTGTAATCGGCTCCGTAATGGAGACGTCAGTGCCTTCCGGAGCGCGGGATATGTATTGCGGTCTTGTGTTGTCCTCCGCGAGCAGCGTACGGAAACGCCAAGTCGTCGCATTCTGAATGCCGGTATAAGACGCGCCATTGGAGACATTGACGAATGTGCCTTGGTCAACAAGCACATAATATTCCGTGTTCAGCTCTAAGCGGCTGGTCGGGGTAATCGTAGCCTGATTGCCGGAAACCGACACTCGGCCGCTCGTAGCGCCCATTCTCTCAACAAGCGCATTGTTTTCCGTTTTGTATATAGAGACGCTTGTAGAAGATGCGCCCAATTTGACATTTTCGTCGAAGGTCAAGCGCAAATTCGTGCGCAGCGGCACGTTGTCCAAATCTTTGGCAGGGAAGAAGCTTGTTACAACCGGCCCTCCCGGCGCTGCCATAACGGTCTCTGAAGACGACCAGCCAGGCAAGGCGAATTGGAGCAGCATAGCGATAGATAGAAATAAGGACAGCTTGCGCATACGATACATAATGTTCACTCCTCAAATATACACTCGTACCTTATTTTTCGGTTCGGATGCATGAAAATGTTAGGTTCTGGCTGTTTTTTGTGCCGTTAGCCCTATAGTCAATCCATAAAGAAAAGCCGTTTCGCCCATCAATAGAAAATGACGGGTGAAACGGCTTATATGTTGCGCATTAGCGCCTACTATTTTCCAATCGGTATTACAGGCCAGCTCCTGCTTTCAGCAGCTCGGCTTTGTCTACGCGCTCCCATGGAAGATCCACGTCTGTACGTCCGAAGTGGCCGTAAGCCGCTGTTTGAGCGTAGATAGGGCGGCGAAGGTCAAGCATCTTGATGATGCCTGCAGGACGAAGGTCGAAGTTGCTTGTGATTAGCTCAACCAGCTTCTCTTCGGACACTTTGCCTGTGCCGTAAGTGTCTACATTGACCGATACCGGCTGTGCAACGCCAATGGCGTAAGCAAGCTGGATCTCGCATTTGTCAGCCAGGCCTGCCGCAACGATGTTTTTCGCAACGTAGCGTGCAGCGTAAGCCGCGGAACGGTCAACCTTTGTAGGATCCTTGCCGGAGAATGCGCCGCCGCCATGACGAGCGTAGCCGCCGTAAGTATCAACGATGATTTTGCGGCCTGTCAGACCAGCATCGCCTTGAGGACCGCCGATTACGAAGCGGCCAGTAGGGTTGATAAAGTATTTGGTTTGCTCATCCAGCCACTCAACAGGAACAACCGGTTTAATGACATGCTCCATGATGTCGCTTTGGATTTGCTCCAGCGTGATTTCTTCCGCATGCTGAGTCGATACAACGATCGTGTCTACGCGAACAGGCTTGCCGTCTACGTATTCGATCGTTACTTGCGTTTTGCCGTCCGGACGGAGGTATGCAAGCGTCTCGTTCTTGCGCACTTCGGACAAGCGGCGAGCGATGCGGTGCGACAGAGCGATTGGAAGAGGCATAAGCTCAGGCGTCTCGTTAGTCGCGAAGCCGAACATCAGGCCTTGGTCGCCTGCGCCGATATCTTCATTTTCTAGCTTCATGTCTTTGCCGTCGCGAGTCTCAAGCGCTGCGTTAACGCCTTGAGCGATGTCAGCGGATTGTTCGTTCAAGGAAGTCAGAACGGCGCAAGTGCTGGAGTCGAAGCCATACTTCGCGCGCGTGTAGCCAATCTCCTTGATCGTACGGCGTGCGATCGCCGAAATATCGATATAATCCGCACGGCTGCTGATTTCGCCAATAACAAGTACAAGACCTGTTGCTACCGAAACTTCGCACGCTACGCGCGCATTAGGATCTGCTTCCAGGAATGCGTCCAGAACGGCGTCCGAGATTTGGTCACAAATCTTATCCGGGTGCCCTTCCGTAACTGATTCAGATGTGAATAAGTGGCGTCCTTTAACCGACATCCATATCAACCTCCTACAACCTTAGTATTGAATAAGTGCGATTGTTCTACACAAAAAACGAACCTTTTCCACGAAGGAAAAGGTTGTTAGACAACTCTTCTTCTAAAAATTTATGATACCGAAAATGTCGCTTGGTGTCAATGGACGCCTACTTTGCCAATTATAGCTGGAAGCCTCCATTTAACACTTGCTCCGCCTGCGCGACAAGACGGCGTGTGATCTCTCCGCCGACAGAACCTGCTTGCCGAGTGGAGAGGCCCGACCAATGCACGCTGCCGCTCTGGCCCGATACAGCGCCCAGCTCGCCTGCAAATTCAGTATCAGCCCCATTGGCCGAGTATCCACCGGACATAAGCCCGAATTCTGCTGCTATTTCGTATTTCATTTGGTTAAGTGCGGCTTTACAGTTGGGAACAACTACTTTATTGGAACGGCTCATCGATATGCACCTCCGTGAGGAATGGTTTACACCTCTATTGTGCATCCGTCTTCATGGCTTCAAGCGTATAACCTTATGGAATTTGGAGAAATTTATAGCATGTAAGGAAGAAATGTTGGGCTTAATATCAAAACAGGCTATCCCAATCGCTTGGAATAGCCTGCTGATCTTGCTTCATTATTTGATGGTATAATTGCCCTTCACCAGAACGGTCAGCACATTCGTCTCATCGGGATGTCCTTTAATGCCGCGTCCATCGCGAGGGAACCATATCAAGTGATTCGTCGGCACGTCCTTGCCGCTCTTGATATCCACACCGCCGGTCAGATCCGAGATTCCGTTCGTGTCCGAGCTGTAAGCGACTGCTTTGCCTACACGCACGACCACTTCGGCTCCGGCTGAAGCCATCAGCGTCTTGCCTACCGGCACCTCTACGACCTCCAGCTTGACGCTGGCGCCTGCCTCGCCGGAATTCCCGTTATTATTGCCTGGATTGCCGCCGCCGTTCAGCTTGGCAATCTGCTCGTCTACGTAGCTCTTGGTTACGACAGGATCTTCAATCGTGCCTGGCGTAACGGCTGAGTTTGCTTCAAGCGGCTTCGCCATAATCATGCCGACTCCAACTCCAGCCGCTATAAGTACCGCTGCACCTGTTACCTTTAACACTTTCATGTTCACTGCTTACAACTCCTCATGTCTAGTATCCTAATCATAGGATACTAGAATTATAAAGACTATGCTAGACGAGTTGACTACTTATTTATAGTTCCCATATCTAGAGTTCGTCTTGCGATGAGTTTTTTATGACCTTTATATACATCATAAATGTTCAATTGGAACGTACCGAATTGCTTGCTGCCAATCGAATTATTTTTGTACCGGAATGTTTTATCCAAGCCTTTGCCAAGTACAAGATTATCATCTTTACTTTCAAGTTCCCCTAATTTAAATTCTTGCGAGAATTTAAAACGCGGATTGCTCATATCATCAAATTCAACCAATATAGTATGGTCGGTCGTATAGTTCGGAGCACCTTCATTGAGCAGCAAATCATATTCAAATTGAAGTTCAATGGTATCTGCAGCGAAGCTGTCCGAAGACATGATATAAGCTCCAATATCTCTAATGCTCAGCTGGTACTGTTGAATCGGAATCGAAACAAAGTTGTTTTTCGGTTCAGCAGTCAACTTCACATTGTCTGTATACACTGGACTAACAGCTGCCGTTATTCCTTCAGCTACTGTCACTGCTTCTCCGAAGAAAATTTCCAAGCCTTCCATGGAGAAGTTGCGCGGCAATGTTGCATAAGTTGCCATAATTAATTGGTCGCTCGGCAATATTGGATGCTCGTAGCTTTCAAATTTTAGATCAATAATATCGCCTTTTTTATTTCTCAAATAACCATTTAATGAGGTTACCGCATTTGCTCTTTGTTCATTGTTCACATACTCAAGCTCAGCATAGACTAAGTTTGTGCTGCTGCTCTCATACAGGCTGGAATTCAAGAACTTTACACTTCCGCGCTTGCCGACTGTTTCAATTTGATACTCCTCATTTTCAGCTAATAATCTGGCATTATAAATATTATCTACACTGAAAGTATGAATGGAGTTCTTTTTCGAATCTGCCGTAACCTCTGTCATTTTAAAACCATAGTTTTTAACAACTTGAGTATACGGAATAGTGGTAAAAGCGATAAAGCGGTAGCTTTGTCCTGGCGCTAATACTAAAGTGGAATCCAGCGACTTGATTTTACTGTTTTCTTTGAGCTGAACTTTGTCCAGTACAAAGTTGCCTTCAATATTCAAGATAGGTTTAGCCACTTTTGACGTATTGGTCACCTTAAACTCCGCAACGATAAGATCGTTAAGATTATTTGGAGTTCTTTGGATCGACAATTGCTCAATTTTGAGACCATTATAGATCTTTTCTTTAGAAGCATTAGAAGTATTTTCTTCTTGATCTCCGTTAGACAGCTTAATTGCAAAGTTGCCCAGGAAGCTCTTGATGTTGGTCTCTTCATTCTTCAAGAAGTATACCAATTGACTGGTTCCAAGCACTTGTTTGTTCGGAATTTGTCCAATTAGTTTAAGCTCTTGCTTCATTTTTGGCAAGAAGGTTACGTCTTCCGTCTTCTCGATTTGCAATGGATACAGCAGTCCCTCTTTAGTCTTCACGTAAAAAGAAAGAGAAGGAAGCGTAATCGCATTAGGCTCATTATTGACGATGGTAACCGTACTCGTCATTTCTGTTTTGCCTTCCAGCTCGGATACCGTGCTTTCGCCAGCTTCTATCGTTAATGAATTTCCATTAATGTTTAGAGTATTAGGCTTGTTCACAGGAAGGGCGGCTGTGCTTTTTAGCTTAGTCAATACAATGTTCGCTAATGGCAACAATATATTCGACTCTCCGCCTTCGCTTCCAAGCACTTGCAGCGTCATATTGTTATCCCATTTGTCACGAGGAATGGCAACGCCCACTGTAACAGGCTTTGTTTCGAAAGCTTTTAAAGACAAGTCTTTATATCCCGCTGTACCGCTAAGGATTTGCTTTGAATTGGTTGTAACCTGATACTGCAAATCATCAAGTTTCAACAAAAGCGATGACGAGTTCGTAATATTTAGCTCCATATTTACATATGCATATTTGCTATCCTCGTACATCGTGTATTTTTTCAGGCTAATGCCCAACAAGTTTTGATTAAGACGTGAATTCTGTGTTTGGCCTAATGTTATAGTGCCATTGTTGCCTGGCTTAAGGTTGCCAACAACTGATTCATAATTGGGTCTAGAGAAATCCCATTTCAGAAAATCGATGGATAGAGTTGAAATCGTGGCGGACTTATCCACTTGAGCATAGAAGGTAAGATAGGTTGAATTATTGGCTGGCACAGTTGGTTTTTTTACATCGGACGTTACTAATTTAGTGATATATTTTTTGCCCTCTGTTCCCTTAATTCTCGCCCAATAGTCCAGCAAATTCAGACTGGAATTAGACTTGTTGTCAATTTTCAACGTAAATGAGGCCACTTGACCATTCTCCGTTGCCGCCAATTGAGCATCAAATAATGAAACCTTTACGTTATTCGATAAATCAATTGATACGTTAGGTGCTGCATGTGCAGACATGGATGAGAACAACTGTACCATTAAAGATAACACTACAAAAACCACGATTATTCGTGTGTTAAAGCCTCTCTTAGTTACCATTTCCAACCTCCTGGTATGTATTATATATAAAGACGTATGGAGGTTATAAAATGTTTCGTTCAAATTGGCAAGAATAAAAATAAAAAGGCACCCTTCCGTTAGGAAGGATGCCTCTTCTTGGTGAAGACTACTCAGTAACGTTAACGTTAACTGTGTAAATCTTACCTTCGATTTGGATAGTCAATACAACTTTACCTGTTGCACCAGCTACCAGATTACCATCGTTAGTTACAATAGTAGAATTAGAAGACAGGATTTGAACGTTACCACCAACAGCTGCATTTGCAGTGATGATAGCTCCGTATTTGTCAATCAGAGAAATCGCACCGTTAGTAGTGCTTGTGCTGAATAGAACATTCATCAAGTCGGTATTCTTAGCAAGGCTGATGGAAGCTTTGTTTACTTGAACCTTGTTAATGATAGTAGCAGAAGAATAATCAACTTCGAATGTCAATGTTCCTACAACTACATTGTTTACAGCTACATTAACAGTCTCTTTACCTACTTTTCCAGGAATTGGAGCTACGGAATCAGTAGTAGGGAACTGCAGAATGCTGTCTTGAGCTTTTTGCGAGTTCAAAGTAACACCAAGAGTTACTTCAGCGATTTTAGCGCCTGCAGCATTCTTAGTAAATACTTTTACATCAGTAGAAGTTTTACCAAAATGTTTGCCTGGATCTGTATGTGTAGCGGAATCAAGTTTCAAGCCGTCAACAGCCTCAACAACATAGCCGTTTGTTACAGTTTGGTCAGAAACAACTACACTGATTCTTTGAGTTTGCTTAGCGCCACTTGGCAATGTGATAGTAATTGTTGCTGTGAAGTTGCCTTTTACCAAGCCAGTGAATTGGAACGAAGCTACGCCATCAACTGCAGTTTTAGCAACAGTGTACTTAGTACCACCAACTGGTACAGCACCAGGAGCATCACCAGTTGCTGTAGCATTAAGTTGAGCATCTACTTTGTCATAAACAAGCGTCACAACACTGTTAGCAGCACCTTTATATGTTCCGTTATACTGATCAAGAAGTGTAACATTTACGCTGTCAGGAAGACCATTAGCGTCTTTAAGAACAACTGTAGTTTTGTCAACTTTCAGACCAGCCAGTTTAGCTTCAGCTTTTACAGTAACAAGAAGAGTCTTAGAAACTGTTACACCGTCAACTGTAGCAGTTACAACAATTGTTGCAGTTCCTGCTTGTACTGGAATAATAGATGCTTCACGTGTACCATTATGGTTTGTATCAACTACCGCAATGGATGGGTTTCTGGAAACGAATGAATAAGTTGCGCCAGTAACGGCAGAACCATTTTGTCTTTTAGCTTCTGCAACTACTTTATAACCGTTTGTATTAGTATACAATGTGTTATCAGCTACAGTTTCATCGGCAGCATTTTTCACTTGAAGAGTTTCCAATACCAAAGCAGTAGCTTCATTAACTGTTACTACTACGTTACCTGTAGTAATTGCGCTGTCTGGTACAGAAATAACAACAATGGATTTGCCAATTCCGGCACCATTAAGGGAAGCATTAACAACAGAAAGATCGGAAGAGTTAACTTCAAATGCGCTCAAAGGAAAATCTTTAGTAATATCATTGCCAGCCGTGTCTTTAACAATGTACTCTACATCATCGCCTCTTGCGATTGTAGTGTTTTTAATTGCTACAGAAGCAATTGCAGACTTCTTGTAAGTGAATGTTGCGGAAGCATCCTTCACTTCGCTGCCTTCAGTGCTTTTTGCAGTAGCAACATGTACAGTGTACTCAGCGTCGTTTGTCAGAGTAGCAGCCAGTTTAACAGTTACAGTTTCACCGTCAGCTTTAGCCTCTTCTACAAACACTTCAGCGCCGTTTTTGTCAGTAACAACTACGTCTTTAGCGTCGATAGCCGCTACTTTAGTGTTGAAGTTAAGTTTGATTTCGCTAGCAACTACAGCAGAAGCGCTAACCAGTTTAAGGTCAGTTACTTCGAAACCTTTCAGGCCCAGGATTGTGCCCAGTTTCTTGCCAGTGCCAGCAACTTCTGTGTTCAGAGCTTTAACGATAACGTCATAAGTTACGCCGCGAAGAGCGTTAGCTGCGAAGTCAGTGTCTTCAGCAACCAGTTTGCTTTCAACAGCTACTTTAGGAACGTCAGCGTATTCAACTTCGACTTTCAGGGCGCGAAGAACAACTGCTGCAAATTGTTGGTTAGTAAGTGGATCGTTGTAACCGAATTTGCCGTTGCCTTTGCCTTCCATCAATTTCTCTTCTTTAGCCCAGGAAATGTAACCGTCGTAGAACGAGTTAGTTACATCTGTGAACTCGTGAGTGTTAGCATGCTCGGAAGCTGCTTTCTCTACACCCAGAAGACGGGACAGCAGAACTGTCAAATCTTCGCGTTTCCATTCTTTGTCTTCGTTAAGGTTGCCTTCCAGGTTACCTTTGATAACGCCGATTTCTTGCAGGTACTCACCAGCAGTTTGTTTCTCTGCTGCGGATGCTACAGCTGCGAACATGGAGAATACCATTGCGATCGCAACTAACAGGGATAAACTTTTCTTCATAACCTTTTTTTCTCCTCCTCTAAATTGCTTCGGTTGTTGAGAGTTTTGTTTGGATAGTGAATTGCTCGTTTCCCTCATAGCCGATGTCACCCCCTTCCCAGAGTAGAGCAGTAATTGTATAAATGATGTCTACGCATGATCAACCCTATGTAATCTCATGTCGTAGAAACTTGTAAACCATGAGAGAATAGATGCTAGACTAGCTGCATCACTATAACATTATACAATGGGCTACCCGTACCGTAAAGAGGAACTTGTGAATTCATTCCATTTAAAATAACAGCGGCCTCTTGATAACGTCATGTATTTAAACGTATGTCGTTGTGAAAAGTTGCGTTTCGTTAAGAAAAATTTTTCTGAGTATTTTCTAATACAAGCCGCGTCCTTATCACGTTGTAAGTATAGCTTGTTCTATTCTCAGAGTCGATGCAAAAGATTTTCCATGGATAAAATTACACTCTATTATTCTCGTACAAGCTTTATAGCGCATGGTTGCTGAAAATTTTCGTAACTTTGCACAAAAGAGGGATTGGCGTATCGCCAACCCCTCTTCCAGCACAGTCATTAATTGTATATCTTCGGCAGCTTCTTCATATCGTTCATGACGCGGGCCATAATAATGGCTGCATCACTGCGAAGGAGCCTTGCTCTCGGATCGAATACAGATCCTTCTTTCGGATTGGCTGGATTAATCAATTTGCCTTGAATAAAGTTTTTCTTCTGGATGGCCAGAACCGCCGGAATCGAATAGAAATCAAATGTGCCGGAATCCTTGAAGATACCGTCCAATGCTTTTTTCGCTTTCGTCGAATCAGGCTCCAGTTTCAATTGAAGCGCTCTGGCGAGTATCACGGCCGCTTCCTGACGCGTCAGCTCCACATCTTCATCGAAGAAGCCCGGACGCTTGCCGTTGACGATACCTGCCCTTGCAGCTGTCTCAATATAACGGTAGTCATAGATGGAGCTCGACTGGTTGGCATTGGTGATCGTCTCTGGGTAGTAAGAGAAATGCAGATCGCCTTTGTAATTAAGCGGCAGGTCCATCGCTCTTACAATCATACGCGTAAACTCGCCGCGTGTCACATAGCGGTCACCGCCGAACATGCCAACGGGATCAATCGCATTCATAATACCTTTCGAGAATATCGCTTCCATCGCTTCACGGGCATACGGATGGTCCGTAATATCGTTGAAGCCGCGAGTCAGCTTTACAGCTACGTAGTAACCGAACTTAGTAAATGGAACAGTGATGGTGCGTTTCTTCTCGTCTACAACCCCGCCAATGTTCTCCCACTTGCTGTTATATGGATCAAAGCGGAATACGGTAATGGTCGTTCCTGCGCTTTGAACGACATTAGAGTCATAAGTAAGCGTCAGTTTGCCTGGAGTACTTGGTACCAACTCACGGTCAAATTGCCCCCAGCGCGCCGCAAAGTTATCGGTATACTTATTCATTATATTCGGGAACGGGAATGGGTCCTGGCCCGTTTTAATCGGATCGAACGCTGGACTGCTTGGGTCCGGATTATCAGCCAAGCCGCCATCAATCCAGAATAGCGGACTTGCTTTAATGAATTGTCTTGCTTCATCCTGGAAGCGGTAGCCAATATGAAGATTACCCGCTGCCTGGCTTGTAGCAGAGTAGTTTGGCGCCTGGCCCTCGTACAGATGCCTGTCCACGATGCCGTCATTCGGATTCGCTATTGCAAATAGAAGGTCGTTGCCATTGTATACTTGCGTAGCATGACCGGTAGATGCATTATAGTCAGGTCTGATCAATTGCGTGTTTTTGCTGAAGGTCAATGTCAGCGCATTATTGAACAGCTTATGCGATGAAGACATGGTTTCCATCATTTGAGCGCCAGGAATGTTGGTCGGCACATATTTGACAGTCAGCTCTTGCTTGATCGTATCGTCGCCGCGTGTAATCGTGAATGGAATCTTGGTTTCCCGTCCTGCACGCAAGTCTTTCACCACAGCTCTGAAAGCCTCAACGTGCATCTTATCATTCTCATTCGCTCCATAGTCAATGTAGGTTACTTTTTCCGCCTTTTGCTTTCCAATGACCATGGAATCTGCTCCTGGCGAGCTAATGATAACCTCTACGAAGTTACGGTTGGTAACCATTTCTTCCTTGACAGGCAGTTTGATGCTGTACGGAATCGAAATCGGATTGATTTCCAGTCGATACGTTGCACGAGGCCCGTTGACGCCAGCATTGAAAACCGACATTACGTAAACCATCGTACTTCCGTCAGAAGGCATCGTTTGACCCGTAATGGTAAAGAAAAAGCTTCGTGCATCTATGTCGTAATAAAAGGATATTCTTGCATCCGCTGATGGCGGTCTGTTCCCTGAATTGATTACGTATGGCGGTCCTCCGTCACTGCCATCCCTAGTTAATGTTTTTCTATTCTTGTCTACCAGAGTAAATTCCTGACCCAAATTCCAGGTGACAGGGCTGCTCCAGTTAGGGGAATCAATGGTGACAATATAGTCCTGAAGATTGCCTATTTCGCTTAATCTCGACTCTACGCTGCCAGCTACCGAGCCCAAATCTACAAAACCAAATGTGCCATATACATCAAAATCAGCTTCCCGTGTTGTATACACGGATCCTTGCTTATTAAAGCTGGCATCCGTCGAAACCGGAGGCCACTGGCCCTTTGTATACGGGTACACACCGTCTGTATTAGGAGCCGGAATTGTTGGCAGATTGGTTGGTACAATACTAAACCTTAACGTATATTCATAGTTGTTGTTTTTTGAAATAAAAACAAATTTAACCGTATTGCTTCCTGCTTTGTTCAAAACTCCAGCAATAAAGTCATCGCTATTAGTAGCCTGGAACTTGGTTGGAGTCGTCGTATCTGCTGCCAAATCTATAGCGACATTATTAATATACATGAAGACAGATTGGCCCGCGCCTGAATATTTAATTTCGCTATCATTTACGACATTGAACAATTGACCTTTAAAGTTCCCCAACTGACTTAACAGGCTGGTTGACGTGCCGTTGACTGTATCAAACTTCACGTCCATCCCGTCCACGATGGAATCGAACTTCATATAAGGACCATATAGTAGACGTGCAACAACGCTTTTGATTTCATTCGTAACTCCCGTTCCAGTCAATTGGAACGTGATCGTGTTCGAGCCGGAGCTCGGCAATTTTTGAATCTCCAAAAACACGCGAAGGAACGAAACCTGCTCACCATTTACATTTTGAGTCACAAGCTGCGCCAGCGGTGTGACCGAGTTAGGCGCAAGTTCCTCCATCACGAGCTTATACACAACTGGATTCGTAGGGTTCACTGGAATCGTATTCACATTAATTTTGCCAATCAAATTATTAAGATTCGACAAATTACTGTCAACAAGGGTTTCATAATTGCCAATCAATAATTCCACACCCATCGGAACGGAGTATACATCTACTCCACCGCTAGGAATATCTGTACTTTGCAGGCTTAATACGCGGCTCTTATTTCTAGCTACAGCGTTGTTGCTAGCATCAGCCGTGGTCATTGAACTATCGAAACCCGTCAAATAGTTGATATCTTGGATATACGCCAGATTGTTGTCCCTTAGCGTAAAGCCGTACCACGGAGATAAGTCAAATACCCTCAAATTAGGCGCTTTGAAGCGAATGTTCTTCTTGGTATCAAATGCCAAACCAGCAATATTCTCATACTTGAAATCAACGGTTATGAATTTAGTCGTGGCATCAATGTCCGTTGGTGAATAAGAGACTTCATCTGGAGCCAATATCGCTCCTCCCTGCACTTCCAGCTTAAGCAGATCCTTCAGTGCGTCTTGGAGGTTATCTGTGATCGTATTGTTCGGATCAAGAACGTTGTTTAAGTCATAGATTGGCAAAGGGATAATAGCTGTACCGGAGATGTTGATGCCCGTAACCGATCCTGTCGAGAAATCCATATTGTTTTGCAAATTGGATTCTTTCGTGCCATTGCTAATCTTAAGGTTGTAATAGGTAACCTCTCCGTTATAGAACGCCACTTGCCGTGTAGTTTCTACAATCTGGCCGCCGTTATGCACTTTGAACTTGATGATATTGATGCCTTTGTCAATCGTCAGCTGCGAGGTGCTGAACCGGTTGTTGTTGTTGCCGGTCGACACGTTGAAGTCGTAGCTGCGGCCGTTAATATCGATCGTGACCTTGGTCGCGTTAGGCGCGCGGCCAGTAATGACGATCTGGCCTTGCTGGGTAACATTCGGAGTAGTGGAATAGAGCATAGTCGGCTCTGTTTCCTTCATATCGTAATCCTTATTCTCGAACGTGACTTTCAGGTCATAGAGCATCGGATTGTCACGGTATTCGATATAGATCGATTCCTGAACGATCGATGAACCTGCGATGCCCTTCAGCGTGATTTTGTTCATGCCCGGAAATAGGATAAGGCTGTTGATGGAGATACGGTTATCGCCAGTTGTTGTGATCCCCGTTGTAATTTCTTCTGTCGTATTCAGAATTTCCTCTAGTCCAGTGGACGTTACTTGCTTGACATTGTAGCTGATGGAGCTGCCGACAACGCCGTTGATAGTACCGTTGATTTGGATAGTCTTGGTAGAGACGATTCTTGCGTTGGCTCTTGTGTCATTCTCATTCGGGAACAGGAAGTAGGCTCCTGCAGCGTTTGCCGTTTGCGGTGCCATGTATGTTGGCAGCATCGTTACGATAAGCGCAAACGTCAAGATTAGTGATAATGCTCTTTTCAAAACGGTGTTCCTCCTTTATGCGAATCTGTTCTTAAGCTGCATGGTAAGTCAGCTGGACTACTTGGATCATGCCAGAAGTAGGGCTATAGTCATTGGATAGCTTGTCCAAAGGATGATGACTGACTTATATTCGTTCCTCCCTTTTCCTCCATAGTCAGATATTCTCTCTTCCTGTTATAGACGCGCTGATCCAAGAAAAGTTCTGTAAGTTTTTTATCGGCGGGCCAAACGCAGATGTTTATATGAACTGGTAAATTGCTGGCGCAATTAGGCTAATACTCCTAGAGAGAGGGTACAGGGCCACATGAGAAAACCTCAATCGAGGCAATTCAGGATGAGCGACCGCGTTTAAAGGATGGTTTTATCGCCAAATTGAATTTAAATTCCGATACCCTCGGAAATTTAAATTCGCTTGTGGAAAAAAAGCCCTGCATCCCGAAGGAGGCAGGGCTCTAACCGTATAAGTGCAATTGTTACTTGCCGCGTGATTGCTGGGTATCGACCTTCGCAATGCGTACGCCGATGCGGGCCAGGAAGTTGATGAGCGGCCGTCTCGTCTTGTCGACAATGCCTGTCAGTTCGGCGCCAATCTGCAAGAAGAACATGAGCAAGCATATGACCGCAAAGGTAATCCAGTTAGCCGCGCTCGATTGTACGACTGCGGATTGGACAATAGCCAGGATGCCGAAGATGGCGGCTACTCCCCAGATAATCAGAACGGTGCGGCGATGGCTGAAGCCAAGGTCCTGCAGCCTGTGATGCAGATGTCCTTTGTCCGGCGCAAAAATCGGCTTCTTGTTCACCCAGCGGCGCACAATCGCGAAGAAGGTGTCCGACAGCGGTACGCCGATAATGAGCAGCGGCGTAACGAAGGATACGATCGTAACCTGCTTGAAGCCAAGCATGGACAAGGTCGCAAGGCTAAAGCCCAGGAAAAGCGAGCCAGAGTCGCCCATGAAGATCTTCGCCGGGTGGAAGTTGAATACCAGGAATCCGATAATGCCGCCAAGCAGCAAGGTGCTCAGCAGGATAACCGGCTGGAAGCCCATCAGAGTAGCCATCACAACAATCGTCGCGATGGAGATGCCGGATACGCCTGCAGCGAGTCCGTCCAGGCCGTCAATCAAGTTGATGGCATTGGTTACGCCGACAATCCACAGAATCGTCAGCGGGATGCCGATCCACTCCGCGATTGGCTGCATCGTCTCGCCGAACGGAATGTTCACAAGATCGATCCGTACATCAAAGCCGAATACGACGACGCAGGCAGCGGCGATTTGGCCGAGAAGCTTGACCTTGGCCGACAGCTCGAAGCGGTCGTCCAACGCGCCAAGGATAATGATAATGGTGCCGCCCACAAGCAAGGCATTAATCATGTTCACATCGCGGGGGCGAAGCAGTCCATCCGGAATGAATGGAGATACCGCCAGGAAGGCCCCCACAAAAGCGATATAAATGGCAAGTCCTCCGAGACGCGGCATAATGCGCGTATGTACTTTTCTGTGATTCGGTTTGTCAATGGCACCCACTTTGAACGCAAATTTCTTCACGAGCGGCGTCATGGCAAGCGCTAATAAAAGAGCGATAATAAATCCCATCGTATACAAGAAGCCAACTGGCATGTGTACAACTCTCCTTTTCTGAAAACATAAGCAGACTTCGCCATGCGCGTGTGCTCTGCTTATATTTCACCGGGAAACGGCGCCTTATTCGGCGGCAGCAGCCGCCTCTAAGCAAACCATTTGCTCCGAAGTGAATTATACTCCGTTCGAAAAAGAATTACCAACACCGTTTTCAACCAATTTTCATGAAAATACCGACATTATTGCGCCTCAGGACTAGGTTTTGTCACGTTTTCTTTGTTGCGAAGCACTTTCACGACGAATTTCGGCAGCGCAAGCATCCGCTTATAGCGGGAAGGCTCCTGAAATAAGCGATACAGCCATTCGAGGCGAAGCTTCTGGAATAGGATCGGAGCACGCTTCAGCTTGCCGGATACGATGTCAAAGCTTCCGCCGACACCCATAATAAACGGCACGCCAAGGCGTTCCTTGTATTGCGCGTTCCAGGCTTCCTTCTCCATTCCGCGCGCAACAAACAGCAGATGAGGCTTCAGCTTGCGGATTTCCTCCACAATCTCCTCATCTTGATCGGGGCCAAAAAATCCGTTGCGGCAGCCCACGATCCGCACCTGCGGATACTGCAGCTGCAGCTTCTCGGCAGCAGACTCGATTACTTCCTGGGTTGTCCCCAGCAAATAAGCGGTCCAGCGCCGCTTCTCTCCTTGCTCCATGAGACGGTGCATCAGGTCAAAGCCCGCCACTCGCTCAGCGACGGGATTGCCTCCCGTCCTGGCAGCCCATACAACCCCCGCGCCATCCGGCACGATCAGGTCAGCCTTGCGTAACACGGCAGCAAATTCTGGTTTGTCCAAAGCTTCCATGACCATAATCGGATTCGCTGTGATGACATGCGTCAAGCGCCCATCCTCAATAGCCTCTGTAAGATAATGAACCGTCTCGTCCATGCTCATTTTCGAGAACGGCACGCCGAATATCGGCACGGTTGGCAGTTGTTTCGACATGAGGAAATCACCTCGATCTATATTGACGCAATATTTGTAAGATTTGTTGCGCGGGATTTTTTGCCTGTTGCTTTAGAGTCTCGATAGCCGGTCCGTGCTTGATGCGCCACTCCTCCGGCGCGTCGAGCAAGGCACACGCCGCATCAGCGAACGCCTCGGCATCCAGCGATTCCGTGGTGCCGATCGGACGCAGCTCCAATCGATTCATGAATTGATCGATCTTGGGATCGTACGACAGCCCCAGCATCGGTACTTGCTGATTGGCGGCATAGATCAGCGCATGGAGGCGCATGCCGAACAAAGCGTCGCAGCGGCTGACCTCCAGAAGCATCGCCTGGGGGTCGTCGCCGGGCGATGCCAGCTCGGCGGAGCTTCCTTCGCCGAGCCGGCCGCTCAGCCGTTCCATCACCTCTTCCGACGTTACACGGTCGGAAGGGGTATGGAACGGCAAGAAGCGCAGCCTAACCGGCCTGCGCTTCGACAGCGCGGCCAGCGCCTCGGCGGCGCGCGCCATATCGGCGCCGTCCTCGCGCCAGCGGCGCAGCGAGACGCCGATAACCGGCGGCGTCCCGTCTGCGCGAGGCTCCGCTGCACGTGAACCCTCCGGCAGCGGCAGCCCCATAACCGGATCGGGCACGACATCGATCCGGTCCAGCGGCATGCCGATCCGCCCGAGCAAAGCGGCGGATTCGGCATCCCGCACCGACACATACTTGCTCCGGCGCATCGCGCTCCGGATCATCGAATCCATGGAGCGGCGGTTGATCGGTCCGATTCCTTGCGCATAGGCAAAGGTCGGCTTGCCCAGCCACTGGGCAAGCTTCATGATGCCGATGTAATACGGAATCGTCTTTCCGCTCGTCACGTCCTGAAGCAAGCTGCCTCCGCCGCTGATCAGACCGTCGCAGCTGCGGAGGGCGCGGAGCACCTCGCCCGGCTTCATCCGGTGGAAGGACTCTACGCCATACAACGCTGCCGTCCATGCCGGATCGGCGCTAAGCACGATCGGCTGGACGGTAACGCCCTGCTTGTCTCCTTCTTCCTTCAGCGCCAGCAGGATCGAACGAAGCACCGCCTCGTCCCCGCTGTTGCGGAAGCCGTAATATCCGGATATGGCTATGCGGAATATTTGCGAATCATTGGTGCCAGCCATTTGCGCCATGCTCCTTCCAATACGATCCAAGCCGCGATGAAGATCGCGCCGATGATAAGACCTGCGCCCAGGCCAAGCAGCGTGCGTACAATCGAGATGTACAGCGGCGTATGAATGTGCGTGAACGTGCTGACCATCGTCAGCTGTCCGATCGCGCCCACAATGATTAATACCCAAGCCGCGCGATAACGAATCGCGAGGAACAGGCCAAGCAGAAGCGGCGGATGGCCGAGCATAAACTCTTTGAAGCGCGGACGGACGCCGAACGTCGATTCCAGCCAATTGCGGATAATAAGCTCGATCCAGGATACGGATCCTGAGTTGCCAGTACGGGACAGATAATAGAAGCCGATCGCGCCCACGACAGCCGCAATAAGGATCCAGCTGACCAGAATCGGCTGGCGAAGCAGCTTGGCAGCGCGTCCCATAACGCCCCGTCCCTCATTTCCTTCATACAGCAAGATATAGAGCGCAACCAGTGCGATTGGCCCCAGATGGAGCACGCTGACGCCTCTGAATTGCTCCAGCACCAGACTGTACGTAATATTGTTCAGCAAGCCGAACACCAGCGGAACTGCCGTCAGCGAGATGCAGGTTGCGACAATGAACCAGTTCAGCGCAATGCCAATCCGGCGGCCGATCGACACGCTCGGGAATACCCATTGCGTCCGCGTCTCCGCTTCCTGCCCGCCATTGCCGACTGTCCATTCTTCGCCGCCAACCATGCGGCGCTCGCCAATTGTACGGGAATAAATCCGGTTCATCACCCAAATCAGCGCCAGAGTCGGCCCGCTCACTGCTGCGCCAAGCGCAAGCGCTTGTTCCATAAGCGAGCTGTTCAGCACGAACAAGCCGGCGGAGCCGATCAGGCCTAAGAGGAAGACCAGAATCGATACATGCGGGATAAATGCGCTAACCAGCAATGTAATGATCGCTATCGCACCCAAAGCGACAATGCCGCGAACCGGTTTCTCCCATGAAGGCTTCTCATAGGAGAACTGCTGAGCAAGTCCGGACGGGAAACCTGCTTCATCTAGCTGTGCGACTATGCCATTCGATCCCGTCATCGCAGAGGCAAGCTTGTCTACCGAGTGATTAAGCAAGCCTGTATCCGCACTGCCCTGATTCATCGTATTCAGGAAGAACATCCGAATATTGCGATCCTTTGCGGCAAGCAAGAAACGGTCAACAATGCCTTCCTTCGTCATCTCGATGCTGTCTTCAGGAGATAAGGAATATAGTCTGGTCACATTATAGTTTGTCAAATAAGCCAGTTTATTTATGCCTTGCTGCGGCTTCTTCAAATTCTCGATGGCAACCAGACCGATGTCGTACTGCTTGAGCAATTCGCCGAAGCTCTCCAGGCTGTGCAGCGCCGATTGATCCGATACGCCCTTCGCCTTCTCTCCATCGAACAGCACGCGAGTCACACCGTACGACTTAAGCCGTTCCAGCTGTGCCGCCGTGCGCTCCGCATCGTATGGCACGACGCGGTCCGAGAAGCGAGGCAGGATGTGGAAGCCCTTGCCCGTAAGCTCCTCAATCGTCATCGGATCGAAGTCGAACGTTTTCAGCAGAGCCGCAGTCAGCGATTCTTCGATAATCAGACCGTTCCGTCCGTCGAACGACCAATTGCGGACCGGCACTTGCATCCGGCCGTATGCATCGCGGATAAGCGGACCGATCTTCTCTTCCTCTTCGGGACCGTTAAACAGGACATACGTATAGTTAACCCGCTCATTCGGCAATTTGCCTTGCAGCAAAGCGGCGTCCTTCTCATTGTAGTACATCAGTCTGCCTGCCTGCATGAGCTCCTTCAGCGAGCTCTCATAGACGGACATTGTGGTAATGCCCGATTCCTTGAGCAAATCCACCTTCTCGTTCAAAAATTGCTTGGGATTCGGACGAAGCTCTGCAACCTCCACTATATCCCGATGATCAAATACATATTCGACCGTATTCGCTGAGTTTTCCATCGCCATACGCGATATGCCAAGAGGCATCGCCGCCACTACGCCAATAAGCGTAATGACCCACAGCCACAGCTTCGCTTTCCGATTCCAACGCTGCCAACGCATGAGCACGTTAATCCTCCGTTCTATTCCTTGTTAAGCCAGTCCGTCCACTCGGGACATCACCGTCTGCCGCAATTGCTGAAGCGCCGAAGCGGAAGCATCCGCTGACTCTTTCTTTACGCCAAAGTATATTTTGATTTTGGGCTCCGTGCCGGAAGGTCTCAGACAGAACCAAGAACCGTCCTCAAGCTTGTATTTGAGCACATTCTCAGGACGGAGTCCATCCAGGCCCATTCCGTAATCCTGCACCGATACGATACGAGTCCCATTAATATCTTCAGGAGGGTTAGCACGCCAGTCCCCCATAATTGCGCCAATCTTTTGCACACCGTCGAAGCCTTTGAGCGTGCGGGATTCAAGTCCTTCCAAATAATAGCCGAACTTTGCGTAGAGCTCTTCCAGGACGTCATACAAGGTTTTTCCTTGGCTGTTGTAATAAGCGGCCGCTTCACTAATCAGCATGGAAGCGACAACCGCATCCTTATCCCGCGCATATGTGCCGGAGAGATAGCCGTAGCTTTCTTCATAGCCGAACAAGAAAGAGCGCTCTCCGCTCTTCTCGTAAGCCGTCATCTTCTCGCCGATATATTTGAAGCCGGTTAGCGTGCTCTCAACGCTCATTCCATATGAACGGGCAATATCCGCCCCCATATCGCTTGTCACAATCGTCTTGATCACGACGCCGTTATCCGGAAGCAATCCTCTCTCCTTCAAGGTGCTGAGCTTGTAATGCACCATCAAAGCGCCAGATTGATTGCCCGTCAGCACGACATATTCCCCATTGCCGTCTTTGACGACCGCACCCATCCGGTCAGCGTCAGGGTCCGTCCCGATGATGATATCCGCCGCTTCCTTCTTCGCCAGCGCCATAGCCAGCTCGAACGCTTCGCGTTCTTCCGGATTCGGCGATTTGACCGTGCTGAAGTAGCCGTCAGGCAGCTCCTGCCTACTCACGACAAGCACATTCCTGAAGCCGGCGCCCGCCAGCGCGCTGCGGACAGGCTTGTTGCCGGATCCGTGCAGCGGTGTGAACACGATGCCAAACCGCTCGCCCAGCTCTCCTTGGAGCAGCTCGCGGTTCAGGCTCTCGCCTACGACCGTCTCGGTGTACCGGCGGTCCGCATCTTCGCCCAGCCATACGAGCAAGCCGCCCGATTCCGCCTCATCTCTGCCAGCTCGCTTAATTGCGCCAAAGCTGTCAATGGCAGCAATGGAAGCAATGACCTGCTCGGCATCCTCCGGGATCAGCTGACAGCCGTCTGCGCCATACGCCTTGTAGCCGTTGTACTCAGGCGGATTATGGCTGGCCGTAATGACTATGCCGCTTGAAGCATGCAAATCGCGCACAGCAAAGGACAGCTGCGGCGTAGGACGCAGCTCCTTGAACAGATAAGCTTTAATGCCGTTGCCGGCAAGCACAAGAGCCGTGTCCAGGGCAAAATCTGCGGAATTATTGCGGGAATCATAAGCGATCACGACCGATAGCTCTTTCCCCTCGGTACGATTAGCCAGCAGCCAGTTCGCAAGCCCTTGCGTCGCTTTGCCTACCGTATAAGCATTCAGCCGGTTCGTGCCGGCTCCCATTACGCCGCGCAGCCCGCCTGTGCCGAATTCCAGATCGCGATAAAAACGGTCGGTCAGTTCCTTCACATCCCCTGCAATAGCCCGCAGCTCTTCCTTTGTCGCCGAATCAATTACAGGATCATTCAGCCAGGACTCGTAACGAGCCTGGATGCCATCATTCGTCAGTTGGCTCACCCTCGACTACCTCTCCCTTGTCAGTGGATTCTATCGTTATTCAGCTTGCGGCATTATGTACGATCGGATAACGCAAACATAAGCTCGCCCTCAGCGACGACCTTGTCCCCTACCTTGGCAGTGGCTTTACCTTTGCCGATCGGCCCTTTGAGCCGCGTAATTTCGACTTCAAGAATAAGCGTGTCGCCTGGCTTCACTTGATCTCTGAAACGGAAACCGTCAATCCCTGCGAAAAAGCCCAGCTTTCCTTTGTTCGCTTCCACCATCAGCATGGCGACGGAACCAACCTGAGCCAGCGCCTCTACAATCAGGACGCCCGGCATAACCGGATAGCCTGGAAAATGTCCGGTAAAAAACGGTTCGTTCATCGTGACGTTCTTAAGCCCTACTGCGCGAACGCCAGGCTCAACCTCTAATATCCGGTCAATCAGCAAAAATGGCGGTCTATGCGGAATAATTTCTTGAATTTGGTTAATATCGAGCATCATAGAAACTCCCTTCAATATTTCAAAGTATAAAACAGGCTTATCTAAGCGAAACTAGTCCTATCCTTCATAAACTGCAGATTATGGAGGTTAAGATAAGGGGGCTTGACCACCGGACCTGAAGCGTTCGGGATCAAGCCTCTTTCTGTTTGTTAGGCTTGCTTTGTTGTTGTGTCAACCTCTCGGTTCAGCTTCTTATAAGACGCCAAATACACAAAAGATGTTACGAATGAAAACGCAATGACGATCCATAAGTATGTATGGGCGAATGGCGCTTGAAAGAAAATAAACATGATCGCAAAATAAAACATCACTGTCGTCAGCTTGCCCATCCAATTGGCAGGCACAGTTCGTTTTCCTCGAAAATGCGTCAACAGCCCTCCCGCGATCATCCCGAGATCGCGCAAAAACATAGCTCCTGCGGCCCACCATGAAATATGGCCTGTCAGCAGCAGCGATAATATGACGGTAATCAGCATGAGCTTATCCGCCAGAGGGTCAAGCATCTCGCCTACCGTCGTTACTTGTCCGTACTTGCGGGCAATATAGCCGTCCAGCACATCCGTCACTCCGGCAGCGACCACGACGAGAAAGGCCGGAATCATGTGACCGCTGACAAATATACCAATATAGACAGGAATCAACACAAATCGCAATGATGTCAGCAGATTGGGCAAATTCAAACGCAACGTTCACAATCCTCCTAGTCCCGCGGAATGTCCCACCATGGTTCCCAACTATTATAAACTACCTATTCCAAAATGAAAACAAACACCGCCTGGAGCCCGAGATAAGAAAGGAATTGCACAAAACGAACCGCCGTGCTAAAATACTGACTGACCGTTCAGTTAATGTTTTTCAAACGGTCAGATCCTAAGGAAGGAGAGGCGTCTTGAACAAAAAGAAAACGCAAAGCGAAGAGACGAAATCGCGAATTGTAGAAGCTGCGAACATCTTGTTCTCGCAACGGGGCTACCATGCCGCTTCTATAGAAGACATTGCTTCCGCTACCGGAGTGAGCAAGGCCAATATTTATTATCACTTCAAAAGCAAGGAAGGATTATTCCTTACGCTGCTGGACCAATTCGAGGCGGAATGGAAAGCGCTATGGGCCGAACAGGAGAAGCTATACGACTCCACAACGGATATGCTGAACGGCATGATCGAAGCCGGACTGGAACGCGGCTTCCATCATCCCTTGAACAGGGCGGCTAGAGAATTTTTTGAGGAAGCCTGGGGCAAGAGCGAAGAGGGCTGCCGCCAAATCGCCATCAAGACGGGGGAGAATCGCGCTTTTTATCAAAGCTTGATTCAGCGGGGCGTTGAATCTGGAGAATTCAGGCCGGTTAACACCTCTGATCTTGGCCGTATCTTGGAAGGCATGTTCCGCGGGCTTGGCGACTCCTCGCGCGATTTGAGTCTCGAGGAAGCGATTCGGCTTTATCGTGTAGCGCTAGACGCTTTACTTTACGGGATTAGAGCAAGGGACTAGAGGAAAAACTAAATAAAGAATAAATGGATATGGATTTGGAGGGTTAAAGCAATTATGAATACATCAGCAGCCGCAGCTAACGCGGCACCGCAAGATCTGGGCAATATTAAACGGTTGCCTATTCTGATCTCCCTGATTATCGGCGCGTTCTTCTCCATTCTGAATGAAACGCTGCTGAACATCGCTTTCGTAGATCTAAGCATCGACTTCAACGTTGATTACACAACGGTTCAATGGCTCTCGACCAGTTATCTGCTCGTAGTCGGCATCCTGGTTCCGGTATCCGCACTCTTGGTGCAGTGGTTTACGACCAGACAAATGTTTTTAGGCGCAATGACTCTTTTCTCGATCGGCACGCTTGTATGCGCACTCGCGCCTGAGTTCTATGTGCTGCTGATCGGACGTATTATTCAAGCACTCGGTACCGGGCTTATGCTTCCGGTTATGATGAACACCATTCTCGTGCTCTATCCGCCTGAGAAACGCGGTGCGGCAATGGGCAGTATGGGTCTCGTTATTATGTTTGCTCCGGCTATCGGTCCTACGTTGTCGGGACTTATTCTTGAATCGCTGGATTGGCGCTGGCTGTTCTATCTGGTGCTGCCTTTTGCCGTCTTCTCGATTCTGTTCGCAGCAGTCTTCCTGAAGAACGTGTCCACCATTACGAAGCCAAAAGTTGATATCCTATCCATTCTGCTGTCGACCGTCGCATTCGGCGGACTCGTATTCGGCTTCAGCAGCCTCGGTGAAGGCCACGGCGGCTGGTCCAGCGAGCGTGTGTATCTGCCTGTTATTATCGGCGGCGTCGCTCTTATCCTGTTCATCTGGAGACAGCTGGTGTCGAAAGTTCCGATGCTCGACTTGCGGGCGTTCAAGGCACCTATGTTCTCTTTCGCAACTGTGCTGATCATCATCGTGATGATGTCGTTGTTCTCGACGTTGCTGTTGCTGCCTATCCTGATGCAGCAAGGGATGCTGCTGACCGCATTCGCAGCGGGACTTGTCCTTCTGCCCGGCGGCATCGCCAACGGGCTTCTGTCCCCGATTACAGGCAAGCTGTTCGATAAATTCGGGCCGCGCGCGCTCGTCATCCCAGGCGCTGCTATCCTTGTCGTGGTCATGTACTTCTTTACCCAGATCTCGCTCGACACCAGCAAAGGCACCCTTATCCTGCTGCATGTTACGATGAGCATCGCCATGTCCATGATCATGATGCCGGCTCAGACGAACGGCCTCAACCAGCTTTCGCCTAAGTTCTACCCGCATGGCTCTGCTATTATGAACACCTTGCAGCAAATTTCCGGCGCCATCGGCATCGCCTTCTTCATCAGCGTGATGACCACTAGCCAGAAGAACTATCTGGCGGGTGTAGCCGATCCGACGTCCAAGGTCGAGCTTGCCAACTCGCTGAGCGTCGGCGTGAACAGTTCCTTCAAGCTTGGCTTGGTCTTCGCCGTTATTGCGCTGATCATGTCACTCTTCATCAAGAGTTCCGTCGCTCCAAAGGCTTAGGATGCTGTCCAAGGCGAATCGAGTATGATGCCTTATCACTACTAAGCATGCAAGCAACCAACTTAATGAAGCCCCGATATCGGGGCTTCTTTTCTTTGCCGCAAACAAAAAAGAGCCGTTCACTCAGCGCAGATACTGGTTGAACAAGCTCTCTTGGCCTATCAGCATATATGATTAGGATTCCGCGAAGATGAGGTCATAGAGATGACGCCAAGTCGTCCATTCGAATACATCGTTCTTGGAGCCATGGCCCAAATAAACGAAGCCTACATACAGTCCGACAAGCAGCATGACAATCATAACGACCGGCACGATGCTTTTGCGCAGCATCCAGAAGACAATTCTCGCCCACTTCGGGAATCTGTGCCTCTCTTCATCTTCCTCATCCAACTCTTCTTGCGCGGGCTTGCGGCTTTTCTCCTTTATCGGATCTGCAGCCTCTCCCGAATAACCGGGCGGAGTGCCGCCATGCCGCTGCGTACGGGAAAGCGTGGAGCTCATGGAGCCATAACGCAAAGTTCTTCCCTCGTCGCCCTCTTTCCTCATGGACCCGTTCTCGAAATCTCTGCGGCTCGCGGGGATTCGATCATCGGCCATACCTATCACCTTCATTCGTTCCTACGCGCGCATCGTGTTCGCAAGGCCCATCATCGTATCGCTGGATGATAAAGCTCTAGCTGCCAATTGATAAGCACGCTGAACATTGATAAGCTCCGTCGCTTCATCCACATACTCGACGTTGGACTGCTCCAGATAGCCTTGGCGCAAAGCGACCCGATTATCCAGAGTTGGAGCAATCTCCTGTACCACATCGTCTACATTGATGCCCGTCGCAATCGCGAACAAATTATCCGCTACTGCTGTCAGCGCAGCCGGACGGGTTGCTTGAAGCAATTTGATGCTGCCCAGATTGATTGTGCCGGCAGAAGATACGCCAAGCACAGTGCCGTCAGCATCGACACGGAGTTTGTAGCCGGCAGGCAACACAATATTCCCTTCGACGATATTTCCGTTGCCGTCAGGGATATTTGCAATAACCGGATAGCCATTTTCCGTTGCCAAAATCGTATCACCGTTTGCCGCCATCGTCAACTGGAAGGCCCCGCTGCGCGTATAAGCGCGGTTGCCCGCACCGTCAACCTGCACCTCGAACAGCGCATTTCCTTCAATGGCGAGGTCCGTCGGTACGCCTGTTTCTTTCATCGGTCCCTGGGACAAATTCGGCTGAATCATGGTTAGCTTGGAGCCCCAGCCCTGATTGAAATTAAGCGGAGTCAGCCGGCCCGGCTGATCAAATGTACCCGGTTGTCTCTTGACATTATTAAGCAGATCCTCGAAGGTCGCTTCCTTCTTCTTGTAGCCTACTGTATTGACGTTAGCTACATTGTCAGCAATGATATCCAACTTCTGCTGAAGCGCGTTCATCGATACCATTGCATTGATCATGGATGCATTCATTCCGCAGTTCCTCCTCTTAGCTTGTCCGGATGGTCTAGCCTACACGTCCTACTTCATTAGCCGCTTTCTGCAAGCTCTGGTCATAGAACTGAATGACCTTCTGATTGGCTTCATAGGCGCGAAGTGCAGCCATCAGATCTACAGCTGCCTGAGCGGAATCCACATTGGAGCGCTCCACATAGCCTTGTCTGACTTCAATACGCTCATCCGCTGCGATTGGCTGGGCTTGTCCTCTCCCATCCACAAAGCGGAAGTTGCCGTTGCCTTCTCGCACCAAGTCGTTCGGATTATCGATTCGGGTAATCAGCAGCTGCGCTCCGATATCATTGCCGTTGCTATCCACAAAACGCTGGCCGTCCGTCAGAATCAGACTGTCGAGTCCTACTCCCGCCGGAAGCTGAATAGGCGCTCCGTTGGTGCCGAGCACATTCGAACCGTCGCTCGTCATCAGGAAGCCGTCACCAGTGACTGTGAACTTGCCGCCTCTTGTATAGCGGATCTCGCCACTCGGATCCTGGACAGTAAAGAAAGCTTGCGGCTGAAATACCGGCGCGCCATCAGGGCCAATCGCTTTGCCCGATGCGTCAAAGGCAAGTCCGTCCACTTCAATATTGGAAATCAATGCAAAATCGGAGGACTGATTCGTCTGCGTCAGATCGCCCTGCAGGTGGATCGACAGACTCTCCTCGGCGAATACCCCGCTTGTCCATCGTCCGACAGTCGCACGCTCCGCCTGATCCACACCTGTCAAGGACAGAAGCATCTCCGGGAACGAGCGCGTAACCGCGTTGGTCTGCTTGTAGCCGGGCGTATGGATATTGGCGATGTTATTCGTCACCGTGTCGTGACGGCGCTGCTGGGCAATCATGCCCGATGCTGCCGTATATAGTCCTCTTAGCATGATGGTTCCTCCTAAAATGTTTGTGAAGCAAACATGACATCGAAAGCATATTCTTAATGTTTACATAGTAAACATGGCTTCGTATATACCGGTACGTGATCTCTATCCTCTATTATCGGTTGAACGCGAAGCCCTCTGAATAGCCTTTGCCTATGACCTTAGACTCATTTCCGCCTCGGCCCGCCCCCCTATGGCGGCCTACCTGCGAAAGCTTGTCCTTTGAAATAGGGACTTATTTTCTAAGCTTGTCCAGGTTGTCGAGCAGGATGCCCGTCCCTTTCACGACACAATGCATCGGGTCTTCAGCGATAAGCACCGGCACCTTCAGCTCGTCCGCCAGCAGTGCATCCAGCCCGTCCAGCAGCGCTCCGCCGCCTGTCAGAATGACGCCTCTGTCGATGATATCCGCCGACAGCTCCGGCGGTGTCTGCTCCAGAACGAATTTGGCTGCGGCCACGATGGACATGACCGGATCCCATAGCGCTTCCCGGATTTCATTCGAACGAATCGTTACCGTCAGAGGAAGACCGGATACCATATCGCGGCCTCTTATGTCCATCTCTTCCTGGCGCCCGTTATCGTATACCGTACCGATCTTGATTTTAATATCCTCGCTTGTCCGCTCACCGATCAATAGCTTGTACTTGTTCTTAATATACTTCATGATAGCGTCGTCGAACTTGTCCCCCGCGACTTTGATCGAAGATGCCGTTACAATGTCGCCCATGGACAAAACGGCCACGTCTGTCGTGCCGCCGCCGATGTCTACGACCATATTGCCGCTAGGCTGGAAGATGTCCATGCCTGCTCCGATCGCAGCAGCCTTCGGCTCTTCTTCCAAATAGACTTCCTTCGCGCCGCTGCGCTCGGCAGCCTCGCGAATCGCCTTCTGCTCCACGGATGTAATATTCGTTGGGGCGCAGATGAGGATACGTGGACGGCTGAACCACTTGCGGCCGTCCACGCGGTCAATAAACGCTTTCAACATAATTTCCGTAATCTCGAAATCGGCGATTACGCCGTCCCTCAGCGGCCGGATAGCCACAATATTGCCGGGTGTACGCCCGACCATGCGATGCGCGTCCTCGCCGACAGCGAGCACCTTCTTGCTGTCGCTCTCAATGGCAACAACAGATGGCTCGTCAAGCACGACGCCTTTCCCTTTCACATGAATAGACACATTGGCTGTCCCAAGATCAATTCCGATATCCTTGCTCAGCATAAGGCTTAAGTCCCCCAACGAATAATAATGATCATAACGTTCCATTACTGTTTTCCCAAAACAGGAAAAACCCCTAACGAACATTATTCGCCAAAAAGGACAAAAATCCTCTACGCTTTGTAAAAAAATCAGGAATTCATCCCCGAGGCGTCAAGCCTTCCCGGCAGCCAATACCTCCCGTTTCTTCGCGCTTGTTTTCTTGTACTTAATTTTAGTCGCTTCGCCTCCTCTGAGGTGTCTGATCGACTTGTGGTATTCGAGAATGTGCTTCACCTGGTCTGCCAGGTCGGGGTTAATCTCCGGCAACCGTTCGGTCAAATCCTTATGCACCGTGCTTTTGGACACGCCGAACTCTTTGGCGATCGTTCGCACCGTATGCTTCGTCTCCACGATGCAACGGCCTATTTTAATGGTTCGCTCTTTGATGTAATCGTGCACGTTCCCGCCTCCCTACTCGAGATAGTTTGGTACATTATATGAGTGGAGCGGGTAGATATTCTTTATGTCCAAGCGTGACAAGCCCCGAAAGGCAATAATTTTTGAAAAAAACAAAACAGGCGGGGGAATTGTCCCCCGCCTGTCGCAGCTTTCGGCTTTTTTGCCTGCCGCACCGAATTATTCGGAAATGTATTCGGTCGGATTAACCGTCTTGCCGTTCAGCCTGGTCTCGAAGTGCAGATGGATGCCGAGATCGCGTTCCAGGTCGCTGCGGCCCGCTTGAGCGATGACCGCGCCTTGGGTTACCTCGTCGCCTTCCTCCACTTGAACATCCGTCAAGCTTTGATACACCGTTACGAGGCCGTTGCCATGGCTGATCTCGATAATATTGCCATTCAGCGGATGCGGCTCCACACGCGTTACCTTGCCGTCCAGCGCTGCCAGCACGTCGAACGGCTGGCCGTTCGGATCGGCGAAGTCGATGCCCGTATGCGGCGAGTACGTGGTTCCGACCTGGATAAGCGCCGCTTCCTTGTCGGTCTCGCTAGCTTTCTCATCATAAAACTTCGTCTCCACTTGCAGGCCTTGCTTGCTCGCCACCGGCCACTTCATATCCTCGGCGATAGCTACGACGTCAACGTCATCCTCAGGCGTAACCTGACCTTCGCCTTGCTCCCCTTGTGCGACCTCAGTAGAGTTGTCCGGGCCCGTTGTCGGTTTCGCCGGATCAGATCCCTGATAGATCCACATTAAGGTTACGATAATTGCCGCCGCAGCCATGAAGATTGCTGGAGAAACCCAACGCTTTGCGAATAGTTTCTTCAGTCCGCTGCTAGATTTCGCGGCAGACGCTCCTCCCAGTGAGTTTTTGGGAGTTTCCTCTGGTCTTTGCTTTTGTTTGTCGTGGTTTTGATCATTCATTGATATCACCTCACTAGCCATTGTTGCCACATCTGCTAGGTTTATACGTGAGGCATATCAAATTTTAAGAGGTTGTCCGAATTGGAAGCTTCGAAGCTTGTTCCACTTTCGTGCCGGTATAATAATGCATCAGAATTTCGGTCGCCAGCTTGCCTTCCTGCGCCATGCCGTTGGCTCCCCATTGGCTCATGCCGACGCCGTGGCCGAGCCCGTAAGTGACGAACACAATCTCGTCTTCTTTGATCTTCCAGCTGAAGTGGGAGGATGCAAGGCCAAGCTTCTCTCTTACTTCCCTTCCGCTAAAAGATTGGCCATTGACGACGACCTCTTTGATCCGGTTGCCTTCGGTACGCTGTGTCACCTTAATAGAGAGCTTGGAACCCGCCGCCTTTCCCGTAAGTCCAAGGGCGCGGAGCAATTCCTTCTTGGAGAAGGAGGTCTCCGCTTCATAACGGGGAGAGATCGCCTCGTCCCATGGGCTCGCCACGCTGCGCAGGTATGGGAGCGACTGTGTCCAGTATTCCTCCGAGTTCTCTGTGAATCCGTTGCTGGTAGAGAAAAACGCCGCCTCGATCGGCTCGCCCTTATAGGTTAGAATAAACCCGCGCGTCTCATCTATTGCCCGCTTGAGCTTCGCCAGATTGGCGCTTTTCTCTTGCCCCTTCCAGCGCTTGTTCAGCTCGTCCTTTGATAGATACGCCTGATGCTGCACCGTATCCAGCACATCGGCCCTTTCGCTAGCTGTCTCCCCCGAGGATAAACGCTTTACAATATAAGTGCGGGCCGCAATCGCTTGCGCCTTCAGCGCTTCCAGCTCGAAGTCAACCGGCATCTCTGCTGCGAGCACGCCCGTCACATAAGTCTCAAGCGGAACGCTCTCTACCTTCTTCCGATTCGTCAGGTAGACTCGTACACGCTGATGGTCGAGTACCCCTTTGGCCGGAACCGCCAGCTCTGCCGAATCCGTCTTCGTTTCACCTGCCGGTACTGGCTGGGCAGCCGGAGCTGATGGAAGAGGCGCCTCCTCTACCTGTTGTACGGCAGGCCGAGGCTTTTCGTTATGGCTTGTACGCGCAACGGGCTCCACCGATTCGGGAATCCCCCCCGGCAGCCGGATCTCGGCTGACATGCCTCTCTCAATTGCCGCGGAGCTGGAAGCCATGATCATTCCTCTCATTCCGAATATCGTAAATCCGAGCAGCACACCAATGCCAAATACAATCCACCAATCCTTGCTTCTACGCAAACTTAATCCGATTCTAGCAAGCTTTCCTGCTGCCATGCTTAGCCTGCCGACCTCCCTCCATCCCTGCGCGTGGAGCCTTGTAGCTCCTTGCCCGCGCTTCTATACGGACGTCTCTTGTCCACGTCCTGATAGTACAGTCTATGAAGATGTCTAGTAGGATAGAAGCAAAATGAGGCTTCTCTAATCTCCTTTTTGGCAGGCCTATTAAATGAATGCCGCTTACGGGACCAAGAACTATGCAGTTCTCCGCAGCAAAAAAACGGAAGATTCCCTCCGCCTTCCGGCGATAAGGAAATCTCCCGTTTGTGTTGATTTTCTATTCGGTCTGTTAAGCCCAAGTCGGCTGAACCTTCAGTACAGCAACTTCCTTCTCTCGCTTGTAAGCTGCGGAATCGGCTGATTTGCTGATCGCTTGTGCAGCGGCTACACTCTCCGACGCTTCCTCGCGAGAGATGTTGGCGCCAAGCGACGCCAGCTTGCCTGTAATATCCACATACCCGCGATCGATATGATGCAAGCCAGTTACTTCCGTCTCTCCGTCTGCACGAAGCGCGGCACAGATCAGAGCCGCGCCGGCGCGAAGATCAGTGGCGCACACTTTCGCTCCCGAAAGCGGCACTCCGCCGGTTACAATCGCTGAGCGTCCATCAACCTTGATGCTCGCGTTCATCTTCTGGAATTGCTCCACATGCATAAAGCGATTCTCGAATACTGTCTCCGTCACAACGCTCGTACCTTCCGATACAAGAAGCAGCGCCATCATCTGGGACTGCATGTCTGTCGGGAAGCCCGGATGCGGCAGCGTCTTGACGTCTACCGCTTTCAAGGATTGGCTGGAGCGCACGCGGATGCCGCTGTCGCTCTCGGTAATCTCCACACCCATCTCCTGAAGCTTGGAGATGACCGGTGTCAGATGATCGGCGATCGCTCCTTCAATGAAGACATCTCCGCCTGTAATCGCGGAAGCAATCATATACGTGCCCGCTTCTACACGGTCAGGAATGACATTGTGCTTCGCGCCCTTCATGCGCTCGACGCCTTCAATACGGATCATGCCGGTGCCTGCGCCGCGGACCTTGCCGCCCATCGCATTGATGTAATTGGCCAGATCCACAATCTCCGGCTCCTTCGCCGCATTTTCGATCGTTGTCGTGCCGTTGGCCAGCGCAGCAGCCATCATAATGTTCTCCGTAGCGCCTACGCTTGCCACGTCGAGATAAATTTTGGCGCCTTTCAGCCTTGTCGGCGCAGTCGCCTCAATAAAGCCTTGGCCGAGTGTAATCTCTGCGCCCATCGCTTCGAAGCCTTTCAAGTGCTGGTCAATCGGTCTGGTGCCGATGGCGCAGCCGCCTGGAAGCGAGATTCTTACCCTTCCGATACGGGCCAGCAATGGACCCATAACCAGGAAAGAAGCTCTCATCTTGCGAATGAGCTCGTAAGGCGCTTCGAAGGACGAAATTAGAGGTGCGGATACCCGCATGGTTTCATTATTATAAGAAATTTGCGCTCCTAGTGAAGCGAGCACGTCTTGAATCGTCATAACGTCGTCGAGGAGGGGAACGTCACAGATGACGCTGTCTCCTTCCGTCGCTAGTAATGAGGCAGCAAGAATGGGGAGCACTGCATTTTTGGCGCCGCTTACGCGGACCGTGCCCGTTAGACGCTGGCCTCCGCGGACGATAATTTTAGTCATCTTTGTGTTCCCTCCGCGAATAGCAATTTCAATAATTAGACAGTTTTCGATCGCATTACTAACCTTCATCTTAACATTATGCCGCAATAATCGACAAGGGTTAAATTCTTTCCAGTTTTTTCTTTCATGCCTAATTGGCGGAAACTTGCAGCGTATTTGAACTTTAAGGAAAAATTCATCCTTGCAATGGGTCAGAAACATCCCTTTTAGACGACGAATTTCTACAAAATACGCAGCATGGTATTACCCATTGTTAACATGTTTCGCTGTTGTTATTCGACAAAGGTTTTCAGCATGACAGTGTAATTCCAATATTGCAATATAAATTGAGCGAACATATGCCCCAGTACAACGGTGAACACGATTTTCAGCACCTGCGCTTTTCGGCTGTTGGGAAAATGAAAAAACGTCTCCCACTTCACTTCCCGAATCAGCATCCATACAAGCAGGATGCTGAGCAGCTCTACCACAATCGAAAACAGTCCCGTTAACCCGTTTATCCGGAGTAAATCGCCCATTACATCGTTGTTTCCCATAGCTCCTCCTCAGGCAGCAGCTAATGCTGTCCTAGTCCTTGTAATAACGGTACAGCAATACGGTGAATTCGGCTCTGCTCGCATTGCCTTCAGGCTTGAAGCGGTTCGGCTCGACGCCCTTCAGCTTGCCCTCCAGCTTCATGGCATGAAGCATGGCGGAGTACCATTCGTATTGCGACACGTCCTGGAACGGACGGGAGGTCGGTATTCGTGCGGCTATACCCTCAGCATGCCCGATCATCACAGCCATCTCCGCCCGCGTGACCGGCCTGTCGGGCTTGAAGGTTCCATCCGGGAACCCGTTCACCCAACCCTGTTGAACTGCCCTGCGTATGGCATCGTTAGCCCAATGGCTGCTGCTTACATCCGAGAATGATTTGGTCACGACAGTGCCGGTCAGCGGCTTATAAGCCTTGACAATCATCGCTACCGCTTCCGCTCTCGTAATATTGCGCTCGGGCTGGAATCGGTAGTTGCCCGTACCGTTCACAATGCCGCTGCCCGCCATCGCAGTAATTTCATCTCTTGCCCAGTGTCCTTTAATGTCCCGGAACCCGGAGATCAGCTCCTCCGACTGGTAGGAGAGACGGTAATACTGGTTCGTGAATGCCTTGCTGGATGTCAGCTTCACATAATACACGCCAGTCTGGAGCACCTGCTCCTGCGTCTGCAGCTTTCCAGCGGAGCCCGTAGTGCCAAGGGCTACACGGGTCATTCGCTTGTCATACAGCTCCAGCTTCAGCGAAGCATCCGCCGGTACGTCTCCGACATTCATTCGGACAATGCCGGAGCTGGGCATGCGGAACTGGAACCAGTCAATGTCTGATGTACTGTGAATGACACCCTTGTATTCCGTTCCCGGATTCATGAGAAGCCCCTCGTAGCTTTTGTCATTGGGCTCATTGGGATCGGTAAGCTCCGGTTTGTAATCAAGTCTCAGCTTATAAGTGCCTACTGTAGGACTTGCTTCCAGCGATATTGCATTGTGCACCCTGATATAATACGTTCCGGGCGTTACCGACATGACTGGCGTCCATTCATTCATGCCTTCCCCATTCTCGTCATACAAGGTAAGCGATCCGCCTTCCCGCTGGATAGAGAGGCCAAGGTCCATTCGGGCGGTGCTTCCCTCCAGCGTAAGCTGGAGCTTGCCGTCTTCTTTGAACGTAACGGCGAACCAGTCGCGGTCAGCCGTCTGGTGGAAGGAGCCTGTAATCGTCTGCGACTTCGCCTGCAGCTTGAACGCATTCGCCAAGCGGTCATTCGGCTCATACGGATCCGGGCTCATCGTGAAGGAGGACATCAGGGAATAAGCAAGCGCCCTACGTTCCTCCGGACTTCCGTATTGCACCTGTATGTACTGCTTGCCTTTCTTCACATCGAAGTCCATCGTTTTGGTGGACAGCTTCGTATCGGTGCTAGATAACTGCTTGCCGCCTGCATAATGCGTAAATCGTACAACCGGCACAGCCTGCCCCGATTCAGGCATTCCTTTGTAGTAAATCGTAAGCTTTCCGTCATAGGGCACGTCAATGACATACCAGTCTTGATCTTTAGCCGACTCAAGCTCCGCGATCATTTGGCTCATCAAGGGGAATGTCGCAGCTGCTCCGATACTGTTGTTGGGTTCATGCCCATCCTTGGATAAGACCGCCGTAACGGCCTTATCCAGCTGCAAGATGCCGTATCCGGAGGTGGAATCCGCTCCTTTGGGACCGATATCCTTTGCCGTCTGCCGTAGCAGCTCTCTTACTTGATAAGGCTTGAAATCAGGGTTTTGAGCCATTACGAGCGCCGCTGCGGCGGCGGCTTGCGGAGCCGCCATCGATGAACCCTCTTCCTTCTTATAGGTGCCGTTCACCCCAGTGGTATATACGTTCCACGGCGCAAGAAGATCCAACTCCGAACCGGGATTGGACCGCGGATCCGGCTGGCCGTCAGCTTTCACCCCGCCCACTGCAAGCACAGTAGGGTATGCAGCCGGATATTTGACATGCGCCTTGCTTCCCAATGTCACGCCGTCATTGCCTGCCGCTGCTACCAGAAGCACACCGTTATTTTCTGCATAATTCACGATGTCCTGCATATAGGGAGAATACCGGTGGAGGCCAACAGACAGCACCACCACCTTCGCACCGTTGCGGACCGCATACAGAATGCCCTCGCCGAGATCCTGCTCCGTTCCGTCGCCCCATTCATCCAGCGCTTTGATCGGCATAATCTTGGCATTCCAGAGGATGCCCGCTACTCCGATTCCGTTATTTCCTTTCGCCGCAATGACGCCTGCTACACTTGTTCCGTGACCGTTGTCGTCATCAGGCTGCTTCTTCGAATCGACGAGGTTGACGCCGGGCACCAAGTTGTCCTTCAGATCGGGATGATCCAGGTCTACACCCGTATCAACTAACGCAATTGTAATTCCGGTATGCTCTCTTACCGTCTCCCAAGCCTTCTGGGCACCGATTTGCGCCAAATGGCTTTGCTTCGACAGCTCCGGATCATTCGCCTTGACTGGCGCAGCTTTGGCAGAAGCCTGCGGCTCGTTGGCCGCCGGAGATTCTGTCGTAAGCGAAGAAGAGGTCTTCGCGCCGGCATCCTTGGATACGGCCGCATACTCTTCCTCTTCCGCCGGAGTCTTCGCAGCTTGCTCAACTTGCTGGTCCTGGTCTTCCTGGTTCTCATCCTCTTCTGAATCGGATGAGTCCCCGGAATTGGAGAGCATCTGCACCTTATGGTTCGGGTGCACATACTCGACCCCCGGCGCGCTGCTTACGCGGCGCAGCCAATCATCCAGCTCCCCGCCCGCATCCTTGGCGGGACGCACGACATCCACCGCCGCCTCGCTCTGGCGGCGGATAATCTCCACCCCGCTCAGCTCATGCGCGAGCTCGGGGCTCGACCACTTGAGCAGCCAGCTCTGCGGCTGCTCTGCCAGCGCTGCCGCGCCGGACGCCTGCGCGTAGCCGGCCGGCGGGCCCCCTCCGGGAGCAGAGGCGCCTGGGGCGGATAAGCCCCAGAGCGCGATGCTCCCGAGCAGCAGCGCGAGGAACGCGCGGCGCAGCCCTCTGCGCGTCAGAAGCGCAAGACAGTCAGCGCCTCTTCCGCGGACGAGGCGCTTCGCTTTGGGCCAGGCGCGCGCTGCAGCCGCGCCATTCATATGAGATGCAGGATTGGCGTTCTGCTGATCCTGCTTCTTTTTTGCATCGTTTTGGTAGTCTATGTTCATTATATTCTGCCTTTGAAACGTATTTCATTAATATTTCGTTGAACGAATACGTTTTCCCTTCTTATTGGTCATAAAAAAGGGCATAGAGAACGGACGATACCCGCATAAAGCTCTCCCTTGCCCGCAGGTGATCTGCAAGCATACCGAAGGGCTCAGCGCTATGGATAGATATACCATTCGCAAGAAGTCTCCCATATAAGTCCGTCGCCCTATATTCCTTACCCGGCTGGCCGCCGGATGAAACAAAAAAAGCTCCGGCGCCTCGCTGCCGCCCGGCAGGTAACCGGGCAGCGCAGAGCCAGAGCTTGCAGATCATGAGGAATTAATGCGATGGCAGAGGGAAACTGAATACTTGCTGGATAAGCTCCATAAGCGGCCCGGGCATAATCCCCAGTCCAAGCGTGAGCAGCGCGCATACGCCGATAACTATGCCGGTCGGCCACGGGATCCGTATGACGCCGTCCGCCAGTCCAGAGACAGGAGCGGAAGGGGACGCTCCCGCTTCCGGCTCAGCTGCTTCTGTGCTCGCTTGCTCAGCTGCCGCGGCTGTCTCGATCTGCCCGGCCTCGGCCTCCTTCAGCGCCAGCGGCGAAGGAGAGCCGGGTGTGCGGGAAGGATATCCTTCCTCCGCATCGAAGTCGAGCGAGTCTGCACCTGGGGATAGCCCGTTGCTGCTTCGCATGAACATCTGCCGGATCAGTCCGAAGTAGAAGTAGTACGATATGACGCTGCTAAGCACCATGATGACAACAATCCAGTAAGCCTGCGCTCTCTCGGCGCCAAGGAGAATGAACAGCTTTCCGAAGAAACCGGCGGATACGGGCAGACCGGCGAGCGAGAGGACAAACAAAATCATCGCGATCGCCGTCCATGGCGAGCGGTAGTACATGCCGGCATACCCCTTCATCTCATCATGCCCGGCCGCCCGGCTGACTGCCGTATGGACCGCAAACGCGCCTATTGTCATCAGCAAGTAAGCGATGAGATAGAACAGAAACTCGGATATATTGTTCAGATGCCCGACCGTAAAGGCGATACCGATCGGCACAAGGAAATATCCTGCGTTAGCAACCCCCGACAAAGCCAGCAGACGCTTCACGTTCAGCTGGCGCAGCGCCGCCAGCGTGCCGTACAGCATGGATGCAGCCGCAACAAGCAGCACGATGAAAAACAATTCATCGCTTACGCCGCTGACCGCAGTTCGATCGGAATTCGCGAACAAGGCTGTGGCGAACATAAGCCGGAAGACGACCGCCAGCGCAGCCCCTTTCGACACTACAGCTAAGAAAGCGGCGATCGGCGTCGGCGAGCCCTGGTATACATCCAGCGACCAAGCGTGGAACGGAGCTGCCGCGATTTTGATGGCGAAGCCGACGATCATCATCAGAAAGCCCGCGTAGACAAGAGCCTCATACTGCTCCAGCGCGCCGGGCAGCGCCGCATTGATGCCGGCAAGCTGCACCGAGCCTGTCACCCCGTAAAGGTAGGACATGCCGAACAGGATGAAGGCGGAGGATATCCCTCCTGTGACCACGTACTTGAAGGCAGCCTCGGCCGATAAGGAAGACTTTCTTCTTAGCCCGACCAGGACATAGCTTGTGATGCTGAGCAGCTCCAGACCGATATAGAGCGTCACGAGATTCTGAGATGAAGCCATTGTCATGGCTCCTATGACTGCAGGCAGCAGCAGATAGAAGTATTCCCCCTTGTCTGCTATGACCCCATCCTGCTGCACTGTACCCAGCCCCAGCAGCACGATAAGCGCCGTCGCCGCGAGGAACACCAGCTTAAGCAAGCTCGCAAAATCATCAATGCGATAGCTGTCGCCCAGCAGTGAGATAACCTCGCCGTGCGACTCGATCATCCGGAGCAGCACCAGGACAAAAGCTCCAAGCAGCCCTGTCAGCGTCAGTCCGCCGATCCAGCTCGGGCTGGCCTTCCGCGGCAGCAGCAGCTCCAGCACCACAAGCAGTACAAACCAAGCGCCAAGCGCGAGCTCAGGAGCCATTACCAGCAAATCCGACCATGTTAACGGTTGAAACAACGTTTGCTCCGGCATCGCCTACCCCCCTGCCCTTGTTGCAAGTAATAGATCCATATAACCGCCTACGCTTAGCTGCATCGTGTCGGTCAGCACAGATGGATAACAGCCCAGCAATACGATGCATGCAAGCAGCACAACCATCGGCAGCGCCTCGATGAACCGGGCATCTCTGATGGCGGACAACTCTTCCCGCTGCTGGCCGAACGTAATCTTTAGAACGCTCCGCAGCACGTAGACAGCCGTCAATATAATTCCAATTACCGCAATGGCAGTCACCCACCGCATGGATTCGAACAATCCCAGCAAGGACAGGAACTCTCCGACAAATCCGGATAGCCCTGGCAGGCCCAGAGAGGCGAGGCCCGCCGCCAGCAGCACGCCGCTAATGAAAGGCATAGAGCGGGCAAGACCGCCAAGCTGCGGCAGCTCTGTCGTTCCAGTCCGCTCATACAAGCTGCCCACGATCAGGAAGAGCAGCGCAGAGATCAAGCCGTGCGAGATAAGCTGGAACAAGGCGCCCTGCATGCCGATTTCGTTGAAAGCGGCCAGACCGATCAGCACAATTCCCATATGGCTGATAGAGGAATACGCGAGCACCAGCTTGAACTCCTGCTGCCGGAAAGCCAATATGGCTCCGTACAGCAAGTTGATAACGCCAAGTATAGCCAGCACGCTTGCCCATTCTCTCGCTTGGTCCGGGAAGAGGAACAGGCCGAACCTCATCAAGCCGTAAGCGCCCAGCTTCAGCAGAATGCCGGAATGGATCATGACCACGGCAGGCGGGGCTTCTTGATGCACCTTGAGCATCCACGAATGGAAGGGGAATACCGGAAGCTTGATGCCGAAGGCGACCAAAAGCAGAATAAAAATCGCCCATTGCTTGGTCTCGCCAAGCGCGAAGGGATTGCCCCCCGCCGACTCAGCAGGCAGATTCACATAAGCGCCCGGGTCGGATAAATTCCGCAATATATCGGCATAGCTTCCGCTATAGATATATTGCGGATTCATAGCCGTCTCCACGATATGAAAGCCCGCCGTATTAACCAGCATAATAAAAGCAATCAGCATGATAGCTGAGCCAATGCCGTTGTAGATTAAGAAGCGGTCCGCTGCCCGCTCCCGGTTGTAATAACCCCAGACGCCAATCAGGAAGTACATCGCAACCAGCGTAATCTCGAAGAAGATGAAGAACAGAAAGACATCGCGCGCGATAAACGCGCCAATCATGCCGAATTCCAATAAAAGAAACCAGCTGAAGAAGGACTTCCAGCGCTTCTTCACATGGACCGCCGCCAGCGCAGCCGTAGAAGTCACAATCGCCGTGAGCAGCAGTAGCGGAAGCGACAAGCCGTCAAGGCCGACCTCATATTGGAAAGAGAAGAACCAGTCCCCGCCCACATTCATCTTCAGGGGAGCCTGCACCCAGTTGTATGTCTCGCTATAGGATGCAGCGCCTTGCTGCCTGTCGTAATCAGCGTATAGCCACAGCGTCAGTGCAAGGGGAACCATGGTAGCCGCCACCGCCGCTATCTTCAGCCAGCTTGCCCGCTGCCTCGGCAGGAGCTGAATGACAGCCAGGCCCAGCAGCGGAGACAGCAATATGATCGAGAGAATCGGAATTTGCCCCAGACCGCTCATGACAGCATCCTCCTTCCGATAACCACAACCGCAATCGCGACAACACCCAGCACTGCAGCGACGCCATAGGTCTGCACCTGCCCGTTCTGCAGCCGCAGTCCGAGCTTGCCGGCTGCGCCCGCTGCCGAGCCGGCCAGCTTCACGGCTCCGCCGATGACATATGTATCGAATGCAGCCAGACAAGCGCCCAGTCCGCGCAGCGACTTCACGAACACCATCTCATAGAGTTCATCGATATAAAATTTCCGCTCCGCCAGCTTAACCATCCGCGGCAGCCGGCTTGCCAGCGGCTGACTTCCGGCAATGCCCTTCCCGTATAGCAGCCATCCCGCCAGCATCCCAAGCAGACCAGCAGCTATAGATAATCCTATAACCGCTACACTTCCATGCGGCTCTATCACCTCGTCCGTGAGCCATCCGCTTAACCATCCGTTCCATGGCAGCTCGACGAATCCGGCGATGGCCGCGAGCACAGCCAGCGCGATAAGCGGGATCGTCATGACCAGCGGCGACTCCTTGGCCTCTCCGGCTTTCGATCCCGATTTGCCCAAGAATACCAGCACAAACAATCGGGTCATGTAGAGCGCGGTAAGGAAAGCCGTCGCCAGCCCTACACCGAATAATAACGGGTTATGCTCCAGCGCCGCAGTCAGAATGGCATCCTTCGACCAAAATCCGGAGAGCGGCGGGATCCCCGCAAGGGCGAGACCTCCGATTGCGAACGTCCATGCGGTCACTCGCATGCGCGAGCCGATGCCTCCCATCTCTCGGATATCTTGCGTATGTACAGCATGAATGACGCTGCCAGCCGCAAGGAACAGCAGCGCTTTGAAGAAGGCATGCGTGAACAGGTGGAAGATCGCTCCCGTCATGGTTCCCAGACCAAGCGCAACCATCATATAGCCCAGCTGACTGATCGTGGAGTAGGCCAATATGCGCTTCAAGTCGTTCTGGGCAAGCGCAATTACAGCCGCGAAGATGGCGGTGAACGCGCCCACATACGCCACCGTCTCCATGGCCGCCGGCGCGGCCTCGAAGATGCTGAACGTTCGGGCAACCAGGAACACGCCTGCCGCTACCATTGTCGCGGCGTGAATCAGCGCGCTGATCGGCGTCGGCCCCTCCATCGCATCAGGCAGCCAGACATGGAGCGGGAATTGGCCGGATTTGCCCACCGCCCCTAGGAAGATAAGCAATGCGATTACAGTCGTAATTCCATCCGTAAAGCTGCCGCCATGCCCGCCGAATATGCTTTGAATACTCGTAAAGTCGAGCGCATGGCCCGGCATATTCCAGAACAACAGCAGAATAGCGATAAGCAGGCCGGCATCCCCGATTCTCGTCACGATGAACGCCTTCTTGGCCGCTGCCCGCGCAGCAGGGCGCGCATACCAGAATCCGACGAGCAGGAAGGAGCACACGCCTACCAGCTCCCAGAACAGATAGAACGACAGCAAATTATCCGACAGCACAAGCCCCAGCATGGAGAATGTGAAGAGCGATACGTACCCGTAGAAGACCGTTATTCGTTCATCAGAGGCCATGTAGCCTGCCGAATAGATGTTGACCAGCAAACCGACCAATGTCACGACGACTAGCATCAGCGCTGTCAAATTCGTGATCTCAAATCCGATGCGAAGCGTATATTCGCCTATCGAGATCCAGCTGAAATTATAGCTGTAATCGATCGCATGCGGCTTCAGCCGCTCGGACAAGACAAGCAGGGACAGGACAAAGGCGCCCAACGCGCCGATGGAGCCTATCCATGCGCCAGCTCTCCGGAATCCCCTGCCCAGCGTCATCAGCACAAGAAAAGCAGCAAGGGGCAAGAGCGGGATAATCCATGCGATTTTCGCAAAAAAGTCCATGCTCTCTACCTCCTCATCCGATTGAATGCATCAATCAACACGGTGCCGCGTGCCCGGAAGAGCGCGATCAGAATCGCCACGGCAATCGCCGCCTCCGCCGCCGCTACCGTTATCGTGAAGATGGAGAAGAGCTGTCCCGTTAGCGAAGGGATGACGCCATACTTGGAGAAAGCGACCAAATTCAAATTGACGCCGTTCAGCATCAGCTCAAGCGACAGCAGAACGATAATGGCGTTGCGCTTAGCCAGCGCGCCGTACAAGCCTATGCAAAACAATATAGCGCCCATCGTCAGATAGGATGGTAGCATCTAGTCCGCCTCCTTTTTCGCCAAGGCAATCGCGCCTATGAATGCGACCGTCAGCAAGATGGACAACAGCTCGAATGGCACGATATAGCCGGTGAACAGCTGCTCGCCAATCGCCAGCGTATTGTCCTGCCCGGGGTCGAAGGCCCCGGCGCTCTGAAAGTCCGCTGTGCGGATGGAATAGAACAGCAGGCCGAAGAGGCATAGCGCGCCGACGGCGGCAAGCGTCTCGTGAAGCGGCTTGGCAGTCTCTACTGCTTCACCGTTATGCTTCGTCATCATGATGCCGAAAATCATCAGGATGGAGACCGCACCCGCATAAATCAATACTTGAACGAAAGCGACAAACTCCGCATCCAGCAGCACATACATGCCGGCCAGCCCCAGGAAAGCGGCTGCCATGGAGATCACCATATGGACGACTTTCTCCAGGCTGATCATCAGCACCGCCCCGGCGATAATGATAACTGCGAATATGAAGAAAGCTATATATTCTCCCGTTATGTCGACGTTGAACAATTACTTGGCGCCCCCTTTGGCCGGAGCGCCGATATTGTTATTGTCCTGGCGAACCAGCGTATTGTTGTCCGTCAGCCAGCCGGCATCCTTGTACAGCTCATCCCGGCTGTAGGCCGCCAGCTCGAAGTGATTGGTCATAACGATCGCTTCCGTCGGACATACCTCGGTGCACAGGTCGCACAGAATGCAGATCTCAAAGTTGATATCGAAGGTATCGATGACCTTGCCCTTCTTCTCCGGATCGGGATTCGGCTTGCCTGTCAGCGTAATGCAGTCGGTTGGGCATATTCGCGCGCATTGGTTGCACACGATACACAGATCAGGTATAAAATGCTGAATGCCCCGGAAGCGATCCGGCATCAGAAACGGCTCATCCGGATAAGAGGTGGTCACCTTCGGTGCCGTCAGCGCCTTCATCGTGACGCCTAGACCTTGCAGCAGTCCTTTCATGCTTCTCTCCCCTTTCAGACCCTTATTTCACGAACAGCTCCAAATAAAGCGCGGTGAGGAATACGTTGAGCAGCGCAACCGGAAGGAGCACTTTCCAGCCAAGACTCATAAGCTGGTCGACACGGACACGCGGGAAGGTCGCCCGTATCCAGAATAGCGAGAAGACAATAAAAGCGAACTTGAGCAGGAACCAGATAATGCCCGGCACAAAATCAAGGAACGGCGCGGGCGCATGCCAGCCGCCAAGGAACAGCACGGTCGTCAATGCCGCGATCGCATAGACGTATACATATTCGGCGAGCATGAAGAAAGCGAAGCGGAAGCCGCTATATTCCACATGATACCCCGCCACCAGCTCCGACTCCGCCTCCGGCAAGTCGAAGGGCGTCCGGTTCAGCTCCGATACCGCGGCTATAAAAAAGACGATAAATCCGATAATTTGCGGGAAGAGGTTCCAGTTCCAGAACCAGCCGCCATCCTGTGCCGCCACAATATCGCGCAAGTTCAGGCTGCCGCTTAGCAGAATGACGCCGACAATCGATATGACTAGCGGCACTTCGTAGCTGATCATCTGCGCAGCGGAACGCATACCGCCAAGCAAGGCATATTTGTTGTTGGACGCCCAGCCGCCAAGCACCATAGCAAGTGTGGTGATGCCCGACAAGGCGACGTAATACAGGAGACCGACATTCAGGTCGGCGAAATAAAGCTTCTCGGTGTAAGGAATAACGGCAAGCACGGTGAATGAAGGGATGAAGGCGAGAGCGGGCGCGATGATAAAAAGCAGCCGGTCCGCCTTTCGAGGTATAGTGTCTTCTTTGATGAGAAGCTTGAAGATGTCGGCTACCGTCTGGAACAAGCCCAGCGGCCCGACCCGGTTAGGCCCGATGCGAAGCTGCATCCAGCCGATGACCTTGCGTTCGTAATAAATGGCATAAGTGACAAAGCCTAATACAATAAGCAGGAACAACGCCGCCCACAGGAACAGAATCAAAGCGCTGCCCCACGTCAGAGGCTCGTTCAGCCATGCGCCCATCAGCAATCAACCTCCCCAACGACGATATCGATTCCGCCTAATATCGTAATCAAATTGGTCATCGTCTCCCCAACAAGCAGCTTGGGCAGAATTTGAAGATTCACAAATGAAGGCCTTCTGAACTTTAGGCGGTACGGCTCCGCCTTGCCTTTGGAGACGATATGGCAGCCAATCTCGCCGCGGGGCGATTCAATTCGCACGTAGGTCTCGCCCGCGGGCGGGCGAATGACGCGAGGCACTTTGCCCATCGTCTCACCGTCGCTTGGGAATTGCTCCAGGGCCTGCTTCAGAATACGCAGGCTTTGCCTGATCTCCTCCAGACGCACAAGGTAACGGTCGTAGCAATCGCCGTTGTGCCCGACGGGCACATCAAATTCGAAGCGGGAATAAAGGCTGTAAGGCTCCGCCTTGCGTAAATCCCATTTGACGCCCGTACATCTCAGATTGGCGCCGGACAAGCCGTGGTCGATCGCGGTGGCTGCATCGTACTTTCCGATCCCCTTAATGCGTGCCAGGAAAATTTCATTGCCGGAGACAAGCTTGTCGTATTCCTTCAGCTTCTTCTCCATATACGGGATAAAGTCGCTGACCTTATCCAGCCAGCCGGGAGGCGCATCCCACTTGACGCCGCCAACCCGCATGTAATTGTAGGTGAGCCTTGCTCCGCATAGCTCGTTGAACAAATTAACAATCGTCTCCCGATCGCGGAAGGCATATAGAAACGGGCTCATTGCGCCAATATCCAGCAGATAGGTTCCCCACCATACCAGATGGCTTGCTACCCGCTGCAGCTCCATCACAATTAAGCGCATAAATTCAGCTCGCAGCGGGACCTCCAGCCCCATCATCGTCTCTACGGCATGCACCAGCACATAATTGTTCGTCATGGCGGATACATAATCCATCCGATCGGTATACGGTATGATTTGCGTGAAATTCAGGCTTTCCGCCAGCTTCTCCGTTCCTCTGTGCAGATATCCCATTACAGGCGTCGCCTCGGTGATGACTTCTCCATCAAGCTTGACTACGATCCTGAACACGCCGTGCGTGCTCGGATGCTGGGGGCCAACGTTGAGCAGCAGTTCTTCTGTCCGAATCACCGGTTGCCTACACCTCCGAATCGAGCGGTTCATAATCTTTGCGCAAAGGATGGCCTACCCAATCATCCGGCATCATAATCCGCCTCAGATCGGGATGGCCAACAAATCGAATGCCAAGCAAATCGTAGATTTCTCGCTCATTCCAATTCGCCGTCGACCAGATGGGTGTGGCAGAAGGAACGGACGGCGCTTCCCTATCCGCCTTCAGCTTAATCGCGACATCCTGTCCGGTATCCAGCGACAGCAAGAAATAGACAACCTCCAGATGCGTCTCATAGTCAATTCCGGACACATTGCGGAGGTAATTGAATCCCAGTTCTCCGTTGTCTCGGAGCAACAAGCCCGTCTCCGGCCATCGCTCGGCCGCAATGACCAGCATTGGCATATCGGCGTTCAATTCGTTCAGACCGGATTCCTGGACGGTTCCGACACCGATCGTCTCCTCGATCAAGCGAACATAGCGATCCAGATCGCCTTGCCTTGGCGAAGGCTCCTTCGGCGTATCCTGCTCTGCCTGCGCCGCCTCGGCAGCTTCCGCTTCTGCTTTCGCCTTGGCTGCCGCTCTCGCCGCACGCGCTTCGGCAGCAGCCTTCAGCTTCGCTTCACGCTCCGCGTCTGCCGGAGAAGGCGCCGGCTTAGGCTCAGACTCTGCCGGCTCTATAGATTGAGCGGCAGCTTCTGCATCAGGCTTCGCCGCGCTGGAGGCCTCTTCTGCCGCCTTAGACTGCGCCGCTTCCTCAGCCGGAGGTGCCATCTCTTCGGCTATTGATTCAGAAGAAGCAGTGGCCTCCTCCTGCTCCTTCGAGCTTTGGGCCGCTTCAGGGCCCTTCTTTTCCTCCTCGCTCATCGGCTCGTCACCTGCTTTCCGGTCTTGGCCTCATAGCGAATTTTCTCCTGCAGCTTGTTGATGCCATAGATGAGCGCCGCCGGGTTAGGCGGGCACCCTGGAATATACACATCTACCGGCACGATCTGATCGACACCCTTAATGACCGCGTAGGACTTTACGTACGGGCCTCCGGCGGTAGCGCATGACCCCATGGCGATGACCCACTTCGGCTCCGGCATCTGGTCATACAGGCGGCGCAGCAATGGCCCCATCTTCTTCGTTACCGTGCCCGAGACAATCATGACATCCGACTGCCTTGGTGACGTGCGGAACATAACCCCGAACCGGTCCAGATCATAATGGGAAGCGCCCGTGCCCATCATCTCAATCGCGCAGCAGGCAAGACCGAATGTAAGAGGCCACAAAGAATTGCTCCTTGCCCACCCTTTCAATTGCTCCAGCGTTCCCATAAATACGTTGCGTTCCAGCTCCTTGCGCTCTTCGAGTGTAATTGACTCCAGGTTCAATTCCATTTCAGCACCCTCTTCTTCCATGCGTATAGAAGTCCCACGAGCAGCATTCCCGCAAAAATGACCATTTCGACCAGCACAAAAAGACCGAGCTTATTATACGCTACGGCCCACGGGTATAAGAAAACGGTTTCTACATCAAAAATGACAAACATAAGAGCAAACATATAATACCGGATGTTGAATCTGACCTGACCTTCGCCTACGGGCTCGTTGCCGCTCTCGTATGTACTTCGTTTTGGTTCGGTCGGCTTATGCGGCCTCAGCAGCCTTCCGACTGTCAAAGCCACGACCGGAAGCAAAATGCCCAGTACGAGAAAAATCGCGACGACGACGTAGTGGTTGACATAGTTATCCACACAATCGCCTCCGTTAAAGGATGGTATGCAGGATGTCTGTACGCTGTCTGTTCATGGCCAATTTTTCCTCACAATTATAACAAATCCTGTATCTGTCCGTCTATGATATGCTCCGTCCATCTTTAGATTGTATCGTAAAATAAAAGAATTATTACTGCAGACATCAAGCATGTATCTATTTTCTTTCTTTGATTTCCAGCATTTTAAGCAGAATAGCGACCGCCTCTGAACGCGTGGCCGTATCGTTCGGCACAAATGCATTGCCGCCGCGACCATTTGCAATACCAAGCTTGCGGAGTGCTTCCACATCGTCTTTCGCCCATATCGGAATGTCTTTGTCATCAGCAAAACCAGTTGTTGCACCTGTGTTGCGAGGCACATTCAAGGCCTTGGCGATCATCGAGGCCATCTCCGTGCGAGTTATTTGCACATCCGGTCGGAAGCTGCCGTCCTTATATCCATCAACAATTCCTGCTTTCAGGGCGAGCGAAACGGCTTGCTTAGCCCACTGTCCAATCTGATCATCGTCTGTGAATCCCGGCGCAGCACCCTGTTCATTCAGATTCAAAGCAGCTGCCAGCATGACGGTAAACTCGGCGCGTGTGACAGCGTCGTCCGGTTTGAACTTCCGGTCCGGAAAACCGATTATTATGCCCTGTGACACAGCTTGCTCGATGTAACTTTCTGCCCAGTGTCCAGCGATGTCGGTTAATTCGATGAGCGGGGCAGTTGGCTTCGCGAGCTCTCGATGAATAATCAGTATGTATTCACGCTTGGCACCATTCTCTGCATGCACAGTCAATACAAATTTGTTGTCTCCCTCTATTAAATTGACTTTGACTTTGTCTGTCATCACGTTGTCTCCCAAAGTCACATTTGCCATAACGTGTGATTGGATTGCCGCGATTTCAACTTGCTCGGCTTCTGTTCGAGCCGTATATTCTGCCGTTTCAGAGGAGAAGGACGGACTTAGCTTCAATTGGCCAACCTCTCCCCATACTTGCAAATCCATCAGGTCAGCATTGTTGGATAAAGGATAACCGCCTCCTGCCGATGAACGGGCTGTCGTTGCTTGGTTGCTTAACGCTTCGCCTTCATTTCCTTCTGCATCGAATGCCGTAACCTTGAACGTATAAGTCTTATTCGCGGTCAACTCATTCATAATGGCTTCATGCGTACTAGCGCTTACCGTTCTACGCTCGACATCATTGACATGAATCCGATAACCGCTAACTCCCGCATTATCCGTCGCCATTGGCCATGACAGCTTCACACTTGTTTGCGTAATATCCGATATTGCGAGGCGGCTGCCGTCCGGCCATTGCAGCGCTGCGCCCGACTTAATATGGGCGTCCGTCAGTTGAACGGTATACCATGCCTGAATCAGGAACTGTCCGTCCGTTTCATAGACTTCCAGATACTGACCCGCATGAACATTCGGTATATCAAGTCCTAGAGTATACATTGCCGCTTCAGCAGGAAGCACATCCCCTACTAACGGTCGAGCGTTACCATGATTACTCAACACATAGGCGAAGGTATGACCGGTCTGGCCGGGCTCAGCCGTCACAATCGTTGTGCCGATCGCGCTCCCGGGTTCAAGCTTGAAGCCTTGGATATCCGGGGCCGGTTCCTTGATGACAAGCTGGAGCATGGCCGCAGCTTGTGCATCACCTGCATCCTTAACGGTAAATTCGATATTGAAGCTTCCGGATTGCCGTGGCGTACCTTGAAGTAGACCGTTGCTGCTGAGGCTAATCCCTGCCGGAAGCCCGTCCGCTTGCCAGGTCAAACCGCCAGATGCTCCATCAAATGCCGTAAGTTTACTGGAATAGGGAATATCCTTATCCCCATTCGGCAAAGCCGTCGTCAAGATCGCCGGACGGAGAAACGGATAACCGTCATTTACGCCCGGATGAATCGCCCAGGTATGTACAAAGTCCCAATCTGAATAGGTGGATTGCTGCTTCATCTCGTCCGTTGCTTTACCAAATGCTTCAGTCGCACCTTCATAGAAAAAGCCGATGCCGTTCGATTGTCCTGTGGTCTCCGAATCGAAATAGGACTTCCAAATATTCGTTTTAACAAATAAGCTGCCCGCAAAGCCTCCCTGATATCTGGATCCCTGCAAACTTACTTTTCCCGTTCCATAGCCTTTATCAATCGTTCCTGAAACCATAAAACCAATAACTCCGCCCACGTCAACAAATTTATCCGCCTGATTCATGACCTCTCCTCTTGCGTAAACATCACTAATCGTTCCGGCTCCTTGCGCACCCACCAAGCCTCCGCTTATCGTATTGGGACCAATGCCGGCAATTACGGTTGCGGTGGAAGAGGAGTTGGTAATCGTAGAATATTGAGACTCCCCCACAAGCCCCCCTGTAATGCTGCTGATTGCCCCGAAACCAGAAGTCGCATTGACGCCAACTACTTTTCCATGAACGTAGCTGCGATCAATGCTGCCTCCATAGAGCTCCCCAATCATGCCGCCAGTCGTAGTACTGCCATCACTATTAAAGGTTCCGCCTTCAATGTCTACAGCTATGCCCAAATTTTTGACGATTCCGGAGGACTGACCGAAGAAACCGACATATTGCAAGGAAGTAAGAGGAATATGAATGCCCGAGACTCGATACCCATTACCGTCAAAGATACCGCTAAAACGTTCTTCACCATTCCCTCCAAAGGGAATCCAATGATAGCCAGACATATCAATATCGTTCATTAACTGAATATGACGTGACAAATATAACGATTGATTCTCGTCGATATAGGCCAGCTGTTCCGCTGTTGACACTTGCACCCATCCCTCTGACTCGGGTGGAACCAAGTCTGCAGCGGCTAACGCTCTTGGAGTAATGTATCCCGTTTGCCCAAGCATAGCAAACAGGACCGCCCCGATTAATAAAACAGAAAAACGCCTCATGTTCTGTTCAAATCCTCCTCACTCTTGGTGTATACCCGATCCAAAACTAAATTATATCTGAAATTGGACGAATTGAGATCTACCTCCGGTTATAGCTTCGGTTATAGACGCAAGCCCCAAAAAAGTTTCCATAGTATTTAATACTCGAATGGTTCTTATAAAAAAACAACCTGTAAGAGGCCGCTTTTTGCAAAGCGATCTCCTACAGGTTGTTGTACCGATGCTAAATCTTTTGTCTTACGTTCAAGCGGTTCATTGCGCGCTGCATAGCCATCTCGGCACGGCGGAAGTCAACCTCGTCCTGCTTGGCAGCAAGACGCTGTTGCGCACGCTGCTTCGCAGCTTCCGCACGTTCGATATTGATGTCCTGCGCGAGCTCAGCGCTCTCAGCAAGAATTACGATTTTGTCCTTGCGGACTTCGATAAAGCCGCCGTTCACAGCGACGATATCGACTTTGCCATCACGTTTGATCGTTACAGGAGCAATACGCAGCGGCGTCACAAGCGGAATGTGGTTAGGCAGAATGCCTAGCTCGCCTTCAACACCTGTTACGCTAACCATGTTCGCCGTTTCCTGATACACCTTACGCTCAGGCGTTACGATTTCTACCAGAAAGGTACTCATGTGGATTCCTCCCGCCTTTCGCTATTAAAGCGTTTTGGCTTTCTCCACGGCTTCTTCAATGACACCTACATAACGGAAAGCTTCTTCCGGCAGGTGGTCATATTTGCCCTCGAGAATTTCTTTGAAGCTGCGAACGGATTCTTTAACTTGTACGTATTTGCCTGGCGTTCCTGTGAACGGCTCAGCAACGTGGAACGGCTGGGACAAGAACAATTGGATTCTGCGTGCGCGGCCAACTGTTACTTTATCTTCTTCGCTCAGCTCGTCCATACCGAGGATTGCGATAATATCTTGAAGCTCTTTGTAACGAGCAAGAATCTTCTTGACGCCTTGAGCAACATTGTAATGCTCTTCGCCCAGAACTTCCGGATTAAGGATACGGGAAGACGAAGCGAGCGGATCAACCGCCGGGAAGATACCCATCTCGGAAATTTTACGCTCCAGGTTTGTCGTTGCGTCCAAGTGAGCAAACGTTGTTGCAGGAGCCGGATCCGTATAGTCATCCGCAGGAACGTAGATCGCCTGGATGGACGTTACAGAACCTTTTTTCGTGGATGTGATACGCTCTTGAAGCTGACCCATCTCAGTTGCCAGCGTTGGCTGGTAACCTACCGCCGATGGCATACGTCCCAGAAGGGCCGAAACCTCGGAGCCCGCTTGTGTAAAGCGGAAGATGTTGTCGACGAACAGAAGTACGTCTTTGCCTTCTTCATCACGGAAGTATTCAGCCATAGTCAGACCAGTCAGGGCTACGCGTTGACGCGCTCCTGGCGGCTCGTTCATCTGACCGAATACCATCGCTGTTTTTGGAAGAACGCCGGAATCTTTCATCTCGTGGTACAAGTCATTACCTTCACGGGTACGCTCGCCTACACCAGCGAATACGGAGATACCGCCATGCTCTTGCGCGATGTTGTTGATAAGCTCTTGGATCGTTACCGTCTTACCTACGCCGGCACCGCCGAACAAGCCGATCTTGCCGCCTTTTGCGTATGGTGCAAGCAAGTCGATAACTTTGATGCCTGTCTCAAGAATTTCCGCTTGCGTGGACAATTCGTCGAATGCAGGTGCTGTACGGTGAATCGGAAGATTGACTTCCGACGTAACGTCGCCAGCTTCATCGATAGGCTCGCCAAGTACGTTAAATACGCGGCCCAGCGTCGGAGCGCCAACCGGAATTGTGATTGGTGCGCCTGTGTCTACAACTTCCATGCCGCGAACAAGACCGTCTGTCGTGCTCATCGCAACGGCACGGACCATGTTGTCACCGAGGTGAACAGCTACTTCCAGCGTCAGGTTAATGTCCACTCCGCCTTGGTCGGCTTTGTGCACAATTTTGACGGCGTTCAAAATCTCCGGCAGGTTGCCGCGTTCGAACTCAAGGTCGACGACCGGACCCATGACGGATACAACGCGTCCTTTTTTCATTGCTTTCCCTCCTGCTTCCTTCTTATATGAACTTACGATTGTGCGTTAGCTCCCGCAACGATCTCGGAAATTTCCTGGGTAATCGCAGCCTGACGGGCACGGTTGTACGTCAGCGTCAGCTGGTTGATCATCTTCGTCGCGTTCTTCGTTGCGCTGCCCATTGCCGTCATACGAGCGCCAAATTCGGATGCCTTGCCGTCCAGTACCGCGCTGTAAATAAGCGTCTCCGCATATTTCGGCAGCAGCACTTCCAGTACGCCTTCCGGCGATGGCTCGTATTCATAAGCGGAAACCGTCGTACCCTCGCTGATCTCATCCAGAGGCAGCAGACGGGATTCCGTCGGGATTTGAGTAATCGCGTTTACGAATTGGTTGTAGTATAGATACAGTTCGTCATAAGCGCCTTCTGCGAACTTCTGTACAGCTGCAGTAGCAACTGTCTTGATGTCTGCAAAGGTTGGTGCATCGGACAAACCGACTACTTCTTCAACGATAGGCATGCTCCGGCGACGGAAGTAATCACGGCCTTTGCGGCCGATCACGAACAATACATACTCGTCGGTAGACGTATGCTTCTCTTGAATGGTTTGCGTTACTTTGCGCAAGATGTTCGCATTGTAGCCGCCTGCCAGACCCCGGTCGGATGTGATGACCAGATATCCCGTCTTCTTGATCGGACGAGTCTCCAGCATCGGATGCTTCACATCCTTTGTGCCTGCGGCGATGCTAGCAACAACTTCTTTCAGCTTATCCGCGTAAGGACGGGCAGCGGTAGCAGCTCCCTGCGCTCTTCTGAGCTTGGATGCGGCAACCATCTCCATCGCTTTCGTGATTTGCTTCATGCTTTGTTTGCTCTTGATCTCGCGTTTAATATCACGCATGCCTTTTGCCATTTGGTTTCACCCGCCTTCGTATGCCCTCGAATGCCTTCGGGGCGTGGTAAGGGCCTACGCCCGGACTTTAAGCGGACGGGCGTAGGGAAATATGTCTAAGCCTGTAGAGATTCAATCCGCACGGCAACATGGCCGCTCGCATTGAAGCCGACTCTACTAGGCGAAGCTTTTCTTGAATTGGTTGATCGCGTCAACAAGAGCTTTCTCGTTGTCAGCAACAAGATCCTTCGTGTCGCGAATAGAAGCGCCGATCTCCGGATGGTTGGAGTCCATGAATGCCAGGAACTCTCTCTCAAAACGGGAGATATTCTCAAGCGCAACATCGTCAAGGTGTCCCTTAACCGCTGTATAGAGCGAGATAACTTGCTTCTCTACCGGCATTGGCTGGTTAACGCCTTGTTTCAGGATTTCCATCGTACGCGCACCGCGGTTAAGGCGAGCGAGCGTCGACTTGTCGAGGTCGGAGCCGAACTGCGAGAACGCTTGAAGCTCACGGTAAGCCGCAAGGTCAAGACGGAGCGTGCCGGCAACCTTCTTCATCGCCTTGATCTGCGCGGAACCGCCTACGCGGGATACGGAGATACCAACGTTAACCGCTGGGCGTTGACCGGAGTAGAACAAGTCGGACTCCAGGAAGATCTGTCCGTCCGTAATAGAAATTACGTTGGTTGGGATATAAGCCGATACGTCGGACGCTTGCGTCTCAATGAACGGCAACGCTGTGATCGAGCCGCCGCCGAGCTTGTCGCTCAGTTTCGCAGCGCGCTCCAGCAAGCGGGAGTGCAGGTAGAATACGTCGCCCGGGTAAGCCTCACGGCCCGGAGGACGGCGAAGAAGCAAGGAAAGCTCGCGGTATGCCGCAGCTTGTTTAGTCAAGTCATCATATACGATCAAGGCATGCTCGCCTTTGTACATGAAGTACTCAGCCATCGATACGCCTGCGTACGGTGCAAGATACAGCAGTGGAGCCGGATCGGATGCGCCTGCAGTTACAACGATGGTGTATTCCAATGCGCCGTGGCGGCGAAGCGTTTCCACTACGTTCGCTACAGTGGATTGTTTTTGGCCGATGGCAACGTAGATACATTTAACGCCATTGCCTTTTTGGTTGATGATCGCATCGATCGCGATCGTTGTTTTACCCGTTTGACGGTCGCCGATGACAAGCTCGCGTTGACCGCGGCCGATTGGTACCATGGCGTCAATCGCTTTGATACCCGTTTGCATTGGCTCGTGAACGGATTTACGGTCGATTACGCCCGGAGCCGGGGATTCGATCGCGCGAGTTTGCGTTGTGTTAACCGGACCTTTGCCATCAACTGGCTGGCCAAGCGGGTTAACTACGCGGCCCAGAAGCTCGTCGCCTACTGGTACTTCCATGATGCGGCCAGTACGCTTAACTTGGTCGCCTTCGCGAATGTCCGTGTAAGGACCCAGGATAACGACACCCACGTTGCTTTCCTCAAGGTTGAGCGCCATACCTACAACACCGTTCGCGAACTCGAGCAACTCGCCTTGCATCGCGTTCTCAAGGCCGTGCACACGTGCGATACCGTCACCGACATTGATGACCGTGCCGACATCCACGACTTGAATTTCGGATTTATATTGTTCGATCTGTTGTTTAATCAGCGTGCTGATTTCATCAGGTCTGATACTCAATTCGTTCACCCCTATCTACAGTGCTTTAGAATTTAACGTTTTTTGTAAACGATCCAGCTTGCCGGACAGGCTTCCGTCATACAGACGGTCGCCGATGCGGACTTGAATGCCGCCAAGCAGCGCTGGCTCGACAATTTGCTGTGCAAGGATCTTCTTGCCTGTGATGCTTCCGAATTGCGCCGCAACGCCGGAAAGCTCTTCGTCTGTCAGCTTCTGCGCGGAGTAAACCGTCGCATGCGCCTGACCGAGCGCCTCGCCCGCAATCTTGGTGAACGCTTCGTATACCTCCACGATGATCGCTTGGCGACCGCGTGCGATGAGTACTTTCAGCGTGTCCAGTACGATTTCGGATACGTTGTTGCCGAATGCCGCTTTCAATACGTCGATCTTGGCGGATGGAGCAACGCTTGGCAAGGAGAGGAATTTCTCGATGTCCGCGTCCTGCTGTATAGCTTCGGCGATCAGCTTAAGCTGAGCCTCAACCTCGGAGACAGTTCCTGCGGCGGAAGCAAGCTCGAACAACGCTTTTGCGTAGCGCTTCGCTACGACCGTGTCCCGGCTCATTTGCTTCCAACCTCTTTCAGGTATTGATCAACAAGCTGCTCTTGCGACTTCTCGTCCACTTGCTTCTCGATAATCTTGGAAGCGATCTTCACGGAGATTCCGCCAACCTCTGTGCGAAGAGCGGCAATCGCTTTGTTCTTCTCGCTTTCGATATCCTTCAGCGCATCGTCTTTCAGACGGGCAGCCTCGTTCTTCGCGGATTGTACGATCTCGTCCGCTTGCTTCGTGCTTGTCGATCTTGCTTGATCAATAATCGCATAAGCTTCTTTGCGCGCTTGCTCGAGTGCAACCTTCTGTTCATCCAACGAAGCCTCTGCCGCTTTGCGGCTTGTTTCTGCCGTGCTCATTTGTTCTTGAATCAGCTGTCTGCGCTTTTCCATAACAGCGAACAATGGGCCAAATGCATATTTATTCAACAGCCATAACAGAACTAGAAACGCAACGATCGCGAAGACTGTCGACTCCCAAATAAACTTATCCATAGCTGCAACTCCTTCCTTACATGCTTGTAATCAAAACGAAGGCGAAGAGGGCTAGGCCTTCCCCGCCAATTCCAGGTCTCTAATTATTAGCCGAAGAACGCCAGGAAAGCGATAACGACGCCGATGATAGGTACAACTTCTACGATACCTACGCCGATAAACATTGTCGTTTGCAGCTTGCCTTGAAGCTCAGGCTGACGAGCGATACCTTCGATTGTTTTGCTTACGATCATACCGTTACCGATACCAGCGCCAAGTGCGCCCAAACCAACTGCAATTGCTGCTGCCAAAACTCCGTAATCCATTTAAAAATCCTCCTCAAAAATAGGTTTTTAGATTTAATGTCAGATCTTGTTTATAACTAATCCCGCGCAAGTAATCGAACCGATCCTTATACGGGGTTTAAACCCATGCTTAATGCGCTTCTTCTTCGTCGTGATGATGAATGGTCGCTTGCGAGATATACACCATCGTAAGAATCGTGAACAAGAAAGCCTGAATGCCCCCGACAAAGATACTGAAAGCTTGCCATGCTGCGAGGAATGGGAGACCCCATAGGCCTAGCATCAAGATCGTTGCAATCAGAACCTCGCCCGCGAAAATGTTCGCATATAGACGAAGAGCCAGCGTCAGTGGTTTCGAAATCTCCTTGATCAGGTTAAGAGGGAAGAAGATTGGGAATGGTTCGAAATAGTGCTTCAGGTAATGCTTGCGGTTCTCCTTCAGGCCCAGGTAATGAACCAGGAAGATCACGACAATCGCAAGGCCAGCTGTTACGGACAAGTCCGCAGTTGGCGATTTCCAGAAGGCAATATGCACGTGTCCATGATATTTCTCAAGCAGCTCATTCGTAATGCCAAGGAAGGCATTAGGCTCCGAGTATTCGAACACGACACCGAACGGAAGACCTAGCAAGTTAGAGATGAAGATGAACAGTATGAGCGTAAGTCCTAGCGATAGGTAGCGCTTTACTTTTTCCAGCGGCATCGTACTTGCAACGGTATTGTGAACGAATTCGATAATCCATTCCATGAAGTTTTGCATCTTGGACGGATTCTCGACCGACAGATTGCGAACCGCCAGACGAGCAAGCGCGAACGTAATGATCATGGTGACGATAATCGTTCCCCAAGTTGAGAAATCAATTCGAAAGCCGCCTACATCCCATACCGGAAATTCATGCATGTTAATTTTTCACCCCTTTCCGCTGTTAAGTCGTTTCTGGTGAATCAAAGCTGATACCAATAAAATGAACGGCATCACCATACTTGCCGCAAGCGTTGCCGGCAGGTTGAACGTTTCCGGATATTTGTAGGCAACCATCGCAACCAGCAGCACCATCGCCATGCGGCTACCAAGTCCCAGCCCCATCTTGCGCATGCCGCGATTAGCCATAGCTTGTCCTACAATCTCCACTCTGCGTCTAAGCAAAAGCGCATTCATGAAACTCGCGACTACGCCCAGCAGAAGACCAGCGAATACGCTCTTCCACTCCGGAAAGATACCCCAGAGCAGCAAGCAGGCAGCCGCAAAAAAAAGCGCCCCGCGCATCGCCATCTTAAAAATGTTATCCATCGGAATCCTTCAACACCTTCCTGACAATCAGAATGGCTGAAAGAATACCGACAGCCAGACCAACAAGCAGCCCGCCGACCGTTCCGGCCTTTGGATCGCCGAAGCGTTCTCCAGCCGCCTGGCCGAGCCAATATCCCAAGAAAACACAAATCCCGACATCCACGCCCAGCGCCCCGACTAGCGCGGCAGCCTTCCACGGATTGTCACTGCTGCTTTTCCCATTCATATTGCTCCAACCCCTGTCAATCCTCATTTATTTTATCGAAGCGGCGCAAGGTTTGTCAATTGAAATAACGGCGATTTTTCCGTGAACGAAAGGCTGAAAACCCTTATACTACAAGGTTTCTGAAGCCGCGAAACCGTACAGTGCCACTGTATGCTGTATATTCTGCGCTTAGTCCGATTCCCCGACGTAAACTATGAACTTTGTGTGAACGAATCAGGGCGCTGCTTGCTTCTTCCAAAATGATGAAGGATTGCGTCAACAATCCGCTCCGATGCCTTGCCGTCGCCGTATGGATTAGCCGCTTGGCTCATTCGACAATATAATGCTTTGTCGTTAAGCAGCGCCTTCGCTCTTCCATATACATCCTCTTCATTCGTGCCGACCAGCTCCAGCGTCCCAGCCTCGATCCCTTCCGGACGCTCTGTCGTATCGCGAAGCACCAGCGTTGGAACTCCGAATGAAGGAGCTTCTTCCTGCAAGCCGCCGGAATCGGTCATGATCATATACGTATGCGGATAGAAATTATGGAATTCGAATACATCCAGCGGTTCAATCAGGCGGATGCGCGGATGATCGCCGAGAATCTCGTTAGCCGGCTCTCTCACAGCAGGGTTAGGGTGAACGGCGTAGACAAACACGATATCCTCATGCTCATCCGCCAGGCGCTTCACCGCGCGGAAGATGTTGCGGTGCGGCTCGCCAAGCGATTCCCTGCGGTGCGCCGTCATCAGAATCATCCGCTTGCCTCTCGCCCATTCAATGACGGGATGCTCGAACGACTCATCGACGGTGTACTGGAATACATCGGCAGCCGTGTTGCCCGTCACGTAGATCGACTCCTCCGACTTGTTCTCCTTGCGCAGGTTGTTCGCCGACCATTCCGTAGGCGCGAAGTGAATGTCGGAGAGCACGCCCGCCAGCTGGCGGTTCATCTCTTCCGGATATGGCGACATCTTGTTCCAGGTGCGAAGACCCGCTTCGACATGGCCTACTTTAATTTGCTTCAGAAAGGAAGCGTAGCTGGCCAGGAAGGTAGTCTGCGTATCGCCGTGCACCAGCACGATGTCCGGCTTCGCTTCCGCAAGCACAGGCTCAAGCCCTTCCAGCACCCGTACGGTCGTCTCCGTCAGCGTCTGGCGCTCTTTCATAACGTTCAAATCATAGTTCGGCTTGATCTCGAAGAAATCAACCACCTGGTCTAGAATCTGGCGATGCTGCGCCGTTACGCATACGATGGATTGGATGTCATCCTCGCGCCGCTGAAGCTCAAGAACAAGCGGGGCCATCTTGACCGCTTCCGGGCGCGTGCCGAAAATCGTCATTACTTTTAGTTTAGACAAAAGATTCCACTCCTACATCATAGTTGGCTGAAAATGTTCAATTCGTGCCGTACATGCGGTCGCCCGCATCGCCAAGTCCAGGCACGATGTAGCCTTTTTCATTCAAACGCTCGTCCAGTGCGGCAATATAGATATCAACATCGGGATGCGCTTCCTGCACAGCCTTTACGCCTTCAGGCGCGGCAATGAGGCACATAAGCTTGATTTGATCGCAATTGCGCTTCTTCAGCGAAGAGATCGCGGCAATAGCGGATCCGCCCGTTGCCAGCATCGGATCGATCACGATCAGAAGCCGGTTCGGCGCATCCGTCGGCAAGTTAATGTAGTATTCTTTCGGTTGGAGCGTCTCATGGTCTCTCGCAAGCCCAATATGGCCGACTTTGGCCGACGGGATCAGCTTCAGAATGCCGTCCACCATGCCGAGGCCCGCTCTCAGAATCGGAATAAGGCCGAGCATGCGGCCGGATACAACCTTCGCATCGGTAATCGCGACCGGCGTCTCCACCTTAATCGTGTCCAGCGGAATATCCCGCGTAATTTCGTAAGCCATCAATGTTGCAACTTCATCCACCAGCTCGCGGAAATCCTTCGTATTCGTTTCCTTGTTGCGAATAAACGTCAGCTTATGCTGAATTAAGGGATGGTCACATATAACCAGTTTGCTCATGGAGCGTAATTCCTCCCAATTTCCTTTTCGACGGACATGCTTATAGAACGTGTTCAAAAAGTCGGGTTTTCAGCACCAAGGCTGGTCGTTCGCCTGACGGCGAACTGCTCGCCCATGCATCCGGGAAGGTTGCGAGAACCTGAAGAAGGAGGAGCGGAGTGTAGGCAAACCTACATGAGCACCGGACTTCAAAGGTGAACGCAAGATTCGATGTCGAATACGCTTCTAGGCTGGCTTCGTGATCAAAAGACGACTTTTTGAACTACCTCTTATAGCATGGTCACAATCCCATATATTATAGCACTGTAAAGAAAGCGTTGCATCTGGAATTCAAAAAAACCTAAGCCCCAATTTACCCCTCTCAGCGAATAGCTCTCCATGCCAAAAAAGCCGCCTGTCCTTCGGAATCATTAGAACATTCCAAAGCTAACAGGCAGCTTATGATTATAAGGATTTGGCCGGACGCAGCGGCAGTCTCCCCAGCGTGTCGAGAAGCCGCGCCAAAACGACAGAGACTATTGCCGTTGCAAGACATACGGCGGCGTAATGGATAAGCGAATGATCGACAAGCAGCGGCTTCAGTCCTGCAGCCCCCGCTATCCCTCGAACCGCAACGAGTACGGCCGGATGAAGCAGATAGATCCACTGGGCAATAGCTCCTGTACGGGGAGTTGAACCAATCTTAAGCTGCGTCGCCATCCCGAACAAAGCGTATACCGCAGGCAGCAATGCGATATACATGCTGTCATGCCTGGGATAGCCGGCCTCCCGCAGCAGGATGCCTTCCAGGAACAGCAAGACCATGCTGGCCAGGAATACGAAAGAATAGAGATGGCGAATCTTTGGCTTGGCCTGGCGCTTCGCCATGAACAAACCCATCGCCAGAAAAACAGGAGCGAAGAAAAGCCCGTTGCGCGTGTAGTCGAACCGTGCGAATAACCATTCATACATCGCATGCAGGGCCGGCGTCCCTTCGGCTAGTCCATAGTAGCTGTCCCCCAACAGACCGATCGCATACAATGCGCCTACTGCAGCACTGAATGCCCATAGCGGCAACAGCCGGTACAAGCCGTAGACGATATAGACGCCGATCAGCAGCGCCGGCAGATACCATAGATGATAGAAGGTTCCGTCCATCACGATATCTCTTGCAAGCTCCGGCCAGGAAATGCCGTGATCGAAGTCTCCTTTGTAAATATTAAGAGGAAGGTAGATCATAATCGCTGCCAAATACAGAACGGCTACCTTGCGCGCATAACGGTTGACCATGCTGAGGTCCTCCCTGCCGCTGCCCTTCAGCTTGCGGAAGAGCAAGTAGCCGGAAGCCATAAAGAAAAACGGCACCGCCAATCGTCCCAGAATGCCTGTAATCAGAAAATCGGCATATTCGTCATAAGTCAGCAAAGGCCCTGTATGAATGGCAATCACGAGGAAGGAAGCGGCCAGCTTGACGAGATCGATTCCGCCCAATCTTCGATTAGCGCCCCGCGGCTGCATCTTCATTCATCCCATATACGGTCACAATAAAGCCGTCCACATTATTGCCCGACACTTGATAGCTTCCGCATGCTGGCAAAGGGATTTCCGTCGGACCCGTTTCTTCGGCTCGTACATAGTAAGCTGCGGCTCTCAGACCTTCGCTATCCCACTCAAGCCATTCCCCTTCGAATTCAAATGACTTCACATACTCTATATATTCCTCAAGGCAGTAGTCGAGGCGCCCCATCCACTGCGCATGCGGCGTACCGACATAGCGGAAGTGCCATGGCTCGCATGCGATGCCCGTAATCGCCCGCTTCCCTTCTTGATAACGCTGGATGAAGCCGTAGAGAGCAGCAGCTTCTTTGAATGCCAGACATTTGCCTTCATCAGGGAACGAAGGCGCGATAAAGTCCAGCTCACCCGCCTTCCGCTCGCCTACGTCGACAGCCAGCCCCGTCTGATGCTCGCTCCTGCCCGGAAGCGCAACATAGCTCGCCGTATATTCCGGCCCGTTGTCGCGAAGAGAGCCCTCATAGATGGCCCTTTGCTCCTCCTGCGACCGATAGCCGCTCACGACGACAATGTCATCCGATGCCTCGGCAGCCGCCAGCAATGCCGCCAAATGCCGCATGCACACTTCCTCCAGCTCGATTGCAGATTCAAGCGCATATACATGGCCAGCAGAGGTCACTGGCGACAGGCAAGCTCTTGCCGTCCGCACAGGGTTGTCCGCATTCACCAGCAGCAGATGCCCTCTGTGCACTTCTTCCCGGTCTAACTGAAGCGTGAAGGACGCCTCCCGCTTCCCTGCGCTTAATTGCTCAGCGATTCTCTCCATATCTATCCCCCTAATCTGCATAGTTTCTCTCAACCCGTCCTGACAGCAGTGTCGATATCTCCTGAGGCACAGTCCCTGCATGCAGAGCCAGCTCCCTGACCGTAATTCGATCCTCTCCCTGGCTTCCAATGAGGACAACCTCCGTGCCCGTGTCATACTTACGATCCAGGCGGATCATTAGCTGATCCATGCAGATCTTGCCCACGACCTCCGCCCTTCGTCCTTCAACCAGTATTTCGGAGCCCTGCATGCTCTGGGACCAGCCGTCCCCGTAGCCGATCGGCACCGTGCCAATCCACTCATCCCCCGAAGCGACGTAAGAGTTGTCATATCCGATGCACTCCCCTTGGCGCAGCCGCTTCACTTGAATCAACTTGCTATACAGGCTTAAAGCGGGACGCAATTGAATGTCCGGCACAAGCGCCTCCGGATAAAAGCCGAACAAAGCCGCACCGATCCGCACCATATCCATAGCAAGCTCAGGGAAGCGGAGCGCCGCATTGCTGCCCGCGCAATGATATTGGTGAACCTCCACACCGGAGGCCCGGCACCACTCCTTCATCTCCAGGAACTTGCCGTGCTGCTTCTTCAGGAAGGCTGTGTCCTCTCTCGCTGAGGTCGCGAAATGGGTATAGAACCCTTCCACTTCGACAAAATCCCATTGCAGCCAAGGTACAAGCTCATCCCATTCTTCTCTGGTCCGAAGCCCGATTCGCCCGAGGCCTGTGTCCGCCTTCACATGCACCTTCAGCTTCTCCTTGCAGCGCTGGTCTCGGTGAGAGCCTATCTGCCGGAACCACTCTGCATGTGTCACTGTCACCATAAGCTGATGCCGGACAGCAAGCATCACCTCTGAGGGATGAATCGGAGTCAAGATCAGAATGGGAAGTTCTATCCCCTTCGACCTGAGCTGCAGCGCCTCCTCCAGGTAGGCCACGGCCAATTGATCAGCGCCGCCTTGTACAGCCGCCCGTGCCGACTCCACGCTGCCATGTCCGTACCCGTCTCCCTTCACAACAGCCATCAACCTCGTTCCCTCCGGCATAAGCCGGCGGATCACCGCCGTATTCTCTCTAATCGCGCCGAGATTCACTTCCGCTCTGGTATCCCTGTACATATCCATCACCTTGCGTATTGAACGGTCTGCTTGTCCGCATGGCGCATAAAAGCGTAGTCGATCAGCTTCTCAATAAGCTCGCTGTATGCCGTTCCGTTCGTACGCTCCCACATGACGGGATACATGCTAGTTCCCGTAAAGCCCGGCAGCGCGTTGATTTCATTCAAATAGATGCTGCCGCCGGCATCCAGGAAGAAGTCCACCCGCGCAAGCCCCGAGCAGCATAACGCCCGGTAAGCCTGAACGGCGTACTCTCTGATACGGGACGTGACGTCTTCGGGCAGCTCTGCCGGAATCGACATGACCAGTTCCTTGTCCATATATTTCGATTCAAAGTCGAAGAAACGATGGCGATGAATGAATTCGCCTGGCAAGGAAGCAAGCGGACGCTCGTTGCCCATGACGGCAACTTGAATTTCCCGCCCTGCCACCTCACGCTCCACTACGAGCTTACGATCGAATTGAAACGCAAGCTCGACACCCCTAATCAATGCGTCTCTGTCCTCGCAGCGGCTTATGCCGATACTGGAGCCTAATGTTGCAGGCTTGACGTAGCACGGATAGCCCAGCGCCTCCTCCATCTGATCCAGCAGCATAGCGCTCTCCTCGCCCCACTGCTCCAGGCGGAAGCTGATATGCTCCGTCTGCCGGATGCCCGCTTGGGCCAGCAGCCCCTTGGACACGGCTTTATCCAGCGTCAGCGCAGCGGACAGCACGCCATTGCCGACATAAGGAATGTCCAGCAGCTCCATAAGCCCCTGTATCGTTCCGTCTTCCCCGTTCGAGCCATGAAGCAGCGGCAGAACCACTTTCTTGCCCTCGCCCGACATATAACGCAGAAGCACCGAACCCATTGACTCGGGCGGAGACGAGGCTTCAGGCTCCATCGCCAGCTCATTGATGCTTGCGCGCGGCTCCCGCTGCACGCCGGAGCAGCACCAGGCTCCCTCCTGTGTAATGTAGACCGGGTATACCTCGAATTTCTCGCGGTCAATGGATCCCAGCACCGTAAACGCCGTTCTGAGTGAAATTTCATGCTCCACCGATTTGCCGCCATATATAACAAAAAGCTTGGTTTTCATAAAAAATAGCCTCCTATACGCTCGACTGATTACCTGTTACCAAGATAACCGTCAAACGTTAAGAGGCATGTAAGTGAAACTTAAAAAATACTTAAGTTAATATCAGGTTTGATTATGAACTTCTTAAAATAATGAGCCTACGCTACCTGGGGCCGGCCAACTCTCAGCCTGCCTCTGAATTCCCTTCGCTCCGCTCCTCATCCCGCTCTCGGCCGATTACAATGCGCTGAATTGGCAGTGCCAGCTGAACGCCCTCTTCCTTAAGAATTTGGAGCATGGCCAGCTGCGTCTCCTGGCGAACGGTAAGATGATCCTTCCATGCCGTCGTTTTGGTGAAATAATAAAGCATAATCCCAAGGCTGCTTTCCTTAAATTCATTGAATTTCACCATAATCGTCCCATTATCGATCTCCTTGTGATCCATCAAATAGCGCTCAATGCGGTCTATAGCCGAAGTCAGCCGGTCCGCATCCGTATCCAGCGCCACATTCAGCGTAAAGGTAATGCGCCGCCGCCCCATCTGGCTCCAATTCGTAATTGGCTGGTCGGCGAGAGTAGAGTTCGGTACCGTTACGAGCGCATCCGCGAATGTGCGAATCTTGGAGCTGCGGAACGTGATGTCCTCTACTACGCCTTCGATTGACGGCGTCAGAATCCAGTCCCCCTTAGAGAACGGCTTCTCCAATATAATGATCACTCCGCCAAAAATATTGCCCAGCGTATCCTTGGCCGCCAGCGCAAGCGCCAGGCTTCCCAGCCCCATGCCTGCCACGACCCCGTTAATGTTAAAACCCCATTCCGAAATAACGGCCGTAATGGCAATCACAATCACGACAAAGCGGACGGCCTTCGAGAGGAACGGAATCAGCATGCTGGAGTCGTCTCCTCCGAAGCGCCTCAGTACCCCTTCCATAAATAAGGATGAAGCCGCCGACAGATTATACAAGCCTGCTCCGATCAGCAGGATCATGCCGCTGCGGAACAGCTTGTGAACAACGAACAGAGACATCCAATGAGCCGGGACGTAATAGAGAATGGCCAAATAAGCCCCCAGCAGCACAAATATCCCCCGGAGCGGCTTCTCGAACGCTTCCAGCACTCGCGCAGCCAGCTCCAATCTCGCCAGCCTTCTCATCAGAAATTTGAACAAGAAACGGACAAATAGCCCGCGGAACAAAATAAACAGCAAAAATATGCCTATAGCCATGCCCAAATCGAGCAATCGCCACACTTCAACCTTATCCATTATCCAATCCATAGTTGTCATTGCTATACAGCTCCTTTCCGGGCGCTCACGGTTAGGTTGCGAAAGGTCATGCTGAGCGTCTCGCGTAAAGCTACATTTTAACATAGTTTAAGAATGACCGCCGAGGACAGCCGGACGACAAGGCTCATCTATCGGATTATTTGCGCAATATCGTACCAATGGCCTAGCGTTTCGTGTTCATTTTTGGCCCTTACTTGCCGTTAAACATATAGAGAGGAATAAAAATCCACCTACGAAAGGAAAGGGATGTAGTGAAATTGAGTTCAAGTTGGGGCAAGTCGCTTATGAACGCGCGCAAATCGCTGGCAGCCATGATGGCGTTCGTCCTTGTCATGTCCAGCCTTGCAGGCGTCGCAAGCGCCGCGGAGGATACCATAACCGGAATAGAGTTGGATTACGATTCGTCGGATTATAACTCAGGCACATCATCGCTTGTCATGTTTGTAGAGGATGACAAAGTTAATGTATCTGTACTGGCAAGCCTGTCAGGGTCGGCGTCCAAAAAAGACGTAACCACCGATGCTACGTGGAAAACATCCAACAGCTCTATCGTCAAAGTAGAAAAGGGCGTATTGACCGGCGTCGGCAAAGGCACGGCTACGATCAGCGCTACGTATAAAGGCTTTACCGCTTCGATCAAAGCTACGTCCGATTACGTCTATGATGAAGTCATCATTATGCAGGACGATAAAGCGGCTCCCGCATCGATCGACGACATCAAGCTGGGCGAATCGCTGACCTTCACTCTTGACGGCAAGAAGCAAGGCAACGTGACGAACATTACAACCGAAGCTACATGGACAACTTCAAGCTCATCGGTAGCCACGGTTGCCGATGGCAAAATCACGCTTGTCGGAACAGGCACAACCACGATTACTGCCAAGTACAAAGGAAAAAGCGATACGGTGAAATTGACCGTCGTCTCTCCTTACAAAGGCATTGAAATTCTGCCTAAGCCGTCCAATGATCTGCTCGAGCTTGAGATCGGAATGGACGACCATATCCTTCAAGCGATTGCCGAGCCGAAGACTGGCGGAACGGTGAACGTAACGGAAGATGCAAAATGGACAAGCGGCAACACAAAAGTGCTAACCGTCGAAAAAGGCGTTGTCACAGCCGTGGGCACCGGCAAAACAACCATTACGGTCAGCCATCTCGGCGTTACAAGTTCGATTACCGCAGTAGTACGGACACCGTACCAATCGATTAAGCTGTCCCCGGAGAAGGAATTCCATATGCAATTGCAGGATTCTCCGCTCCAGGTTCGCGCAGAAGTGCTGAACAATGACAATGTGTCTTATGACATTACAGTTGAAGGCGAGTGGACATCCTCTGATGTGACAGTCGCAACCGTCGTACAGGGCAGAGTAACGCCAAAGGCGGTCGGATCGACCAAAATCACGGTATCGCATAAAGGCGTCAGCAAGAGCATTGATGTCACCGTCTACCCAAGCATTACGAAGCTTAAGGTAGAGAAAGAGACGATCGACGGATTCAAAGGCATCAGCGCCGCGCTTCCGAAAGTGACCGCAACTACCTTCGACGGATCAAGCGTTGATGTATCCAAGCTGGTAAAGTGGACTGTAAAGGATGACGACATCGCTGAAATCAAAGGCAATGAATGGACAGCCAAAGAGCTGGGCGAAACAACGTTCACCGCTACGATTCAAGGCATGAAAGCCGAGACTAAGCTGATTGTGCATCTGAAGCCGGTCAAGCTGATTGCGGAGAACAAAGATCTAAGCATTGTGCTGGGCCGATCCACGACGCTGCCGGCCGTAACCGTCATCTATGAGGACGGCGAGGAAGCCGACATCAGCAAGTCGATCGAGTGGAAAACCACTTCCGACAATATTCTTCTGCTTGAGGACAGCATGAAAGGCCTTGAAGCCTCCACAGTAACGCTGACGGGCACATACCTGACGAAGACCGTATCCGTGCGCGTGAAGATCGAGGAAGAGATTGTGAAGCTGGAAGTAGACCCTCTTGTGGTCGAACTTAACCCGGGGCGTTCGAAATCCATCAAGGTAACAGGCTATTACAAAAACGGCAAAAAAGTATCTGTCGGCTCCAGAATTGACTGGGCGGTCGGCAATACCAAGGTTGCAGCCATTAGCGGAGCCTCCTCCGTCAAAGCAATCGACGTTGGCACAACCAAAGTAACGGGCTCCTATCAAGGCAAGCCGATCGAAGTGACCGTTATCGTTACACCGAAGCTGAAATCGCTGCAGATGTCCTCCAAAACAGTGCAGTTGGCACCGGGCGGATCCTTTAACGCAAGCGTTCAAGCCGTCTATTATACAGGCAATCCTGTGAATGCAACGGCGAGCGCGGTATGGACGTCCAACAAAACAACCGTAGCAACAGTCAAGGACGGCAAAATCACAGCAGTCGCCAAGGGCTCGGCCACGATTAAGGCCACATTTGGGGGCAAGAGCGCGACCATCCGTGTTACGGTAAAATAACACAGCATTAACGTTTAAGGCCCTCTGTCGAACGACAGAGGGCCTTAAACGTTAAAAGAGGCGAGAGAGGATGAATAACATCCTCTCTCGCCTCTTCATTGGCTTCTTATGCGTAATGGCAAGCGGCAAAGTGTCCTTTGCTTACTTCCGCCAGCTTAGGAGCGTCAGTCTTGCACTTCTCTGTCGCAATCGGGCAGCGAGTATGGAACTGGCAGCCGGACGGCGGGTTGATCGGGCTTGGCAGATCGCCCTTCAGGACGATGCGCTCGCGCTCGGCTTCAACCTTCGGATCCGGAATCGGAATCGCGGACAGAAGCGCTCTTGTATAAGGATGGCGAGGATTGTCGTACAGCTCGCTGCTTTCCGCAAGCTCGACAATCTTGCCAAGGTACATAACCGCTACGCGGTCACTGATATGCTTAACCATGGACAGGTCATGCGCAATGAACAGATAAGTCAGACCCATCTTCCGTTGCAGCTCCTGCATCAGGTTGACGACCTGTGCCTGGATGGATACGTCAAGCGCAGAGATCGGCTCATCGGCAATGATGAATTTCGGATCTACCGCAAGCGCGCGGGCTATCCCGATACGCTGGCGCTGTCCGCCAGAGAATTCATGCGGATATCTCGTTGCATGGTCCGAGTTCAGGTTGACCAGATCGAGCAGGCCTTCTACCTTGCGCTTGCGCTCGGCTTTGCTGCCTGCCAGATTATGAATATCCAGCGCTTCTCCGATAATATCGCCTACCGTCATGCGCGGATTCAGCGAGGCATACGGATCCTGGAAGATCATCTGCATGTTGCGGCGCAGAGCCTTCAATTCGGAGCCGCGCAGCTTGTAGATGTCCTTCCCGTCGAATGTAACGCCTCCGCTAGTCGGCTCGTACAGACGGAGAATAGTGCGTCCCGCAGTAGATTTGCCGCAGCCGGATTCGCCTACGACACCAACCGTCTCGCCGCGTCCGATCTCAAAGGAGATATCGTTGACGGCTTTCAGGATATTGCCTTTGCCCAAGTTGAAGAACTTGCGCAAATCATTGACTTGAACTAATGGGGAGCTCATACCGGCACCTCCCGATTGGCGTAAGGATGCAGCATCCAGCAAGCAGCCGCATGGGAGTCGCTTCCCTTGATTGCATGCAGATTCGGATCATTGTCCACACAGACTTTCATCGCTTCATCGCAGCGCGCGCAGAAGCTGCAGCCCGCTGGCGGCTTGATCAGATCCGGCGGCGTGCCCGGAATCGGAATAAGCGGCTCGTCTTTTCTTTGGTCCAGACGAGGCAAGGAACGCAACAGGCCTCTTGTATAAGGATGCTGCGGGTTGGAGAAGATCTCCCACTTCGTGCCCTGTTCTACGATACGGCCTGCGTACATAACGATAACGCGGTCGCATACGTCGGCAACAACACCAAGGTCATGCGTAATCAAAATAATAGAAGTGCCCATTTTTTGCTGAAGATCCTTCATCACGCGCATAATTTGCGCTTGAATCGTCACGTCAAGAGCCGTCGTAGGCTCGTCGGCAATCAGCAGCGAAGGATTGCAAGCCAGTGCGATTGCAATCATAACACGCTGGCGCATGCCGCCGGAGAATTGATGCGGATATTGTTTGATCCGTGCTTCCGGATTCGGAATGCCGACCAGATTAAGCATCTCAATCGCACGGGCTCTGGCATCGGATTTGCTTACGTTCTGGTGCTTGATCAAGCCTTCCATGATCTGAGCGCCAACCGTAAGAGTAGGATTCAAGGATGTCATCGGATCCTGAAAAATCATGCCGATTTTGTTGCCGCGCACGGACTGCATTTCTCTTTCAGACAGAGACAGCAGCTCTTGTCCTTCGAATTTAATCGAGCCTTGTTTGATACGGCTTGGCGGTGAGGGATTCAATCTCATAATGGATTGCGCCGTTACGCTCTTGCCGGAGCCGGATTCGCCAACGATAGCGACCGCTTCCCCCTTATTCACTTGAAAGCTGATATCGCGAATCGCTTGTACCTCACCGCTGTACACATCAAAGGAGACACTTAAATTATTCACTTCAAGCAAGGTCTTCATTGGTGGTGACCTCCTTTCAGCCAAGCTGTTTTATTATTTTTTCAGCTTCGGATCGAATGCGTCGCGCAGTCCGTCACCGAAGACGTTAAAGGCAAAGATCGTCAAGCTCAAGAAGAGAGCCGGGAACAACAGACGCCAAGGGTAGATCGACATGGCCTTAACACCATCGTCAATCATGGTGCCCCATGATGCAACAGGGGATTGTACGCCAAGGCCCAGGAAGCTCAAGAACGCTTCTGTAAAGATCGCATTAGGCACAGTCAATGTCAGCGTGACAAGAATCGGGCCCATTGCATTTGGAATCAAGTGACGGAAAATAATACGCATCGCCCCTGCGCCCAGAGACTTGGAAGCTAGTGCATATTCTTGGTTTTTGAGCTGCATAATTTGACCGCGAACGATCCAAGCCATATTGATCCAGCCCGTTATCGACATGGCTATGATGATGGTCGTTAAACTCGGCTCCATGACGACAAGCAGAAGAATTACAACCAGAAGGTAAGGAATCGAATACAGAATCTCGGCGAAACGGTTCATGACCTCATCGACTTTGCCGCCGTAGTAGCCCATGATGCCGCCATAAATGATACCGAGAATCAAGTCAATCAGCGCAGCCATCAAACCGACAAACAACGAGATTTGAGCGCCCTTCCATGTTCTCTCGAGCACGTCCCGGCCCAAATCATCCGTACCAAACCAGTGAGATGCATTAGGTGGCTGGTTCGTATTGGTCAGGTTGTTGGTGAAATGGTCATGCGGCGAAATAATTGGTACAAATATTGCTGCGACCGCGATAAAAACAATAATCCAGAAGCCTGTCATCGCAAGCTTATTGCTCACTAGGCGCTGACGGATATCTTGCCATGCCGTCAGGCTTTTGCGACCAGCCTCGTCCTTTATAACACTATCCCTTTTCAGCTTCTCGAACATTTCGGGACTGAGTTTGTCGGATGTATTCGTATGATTCGTGTTAGACATCTCTTATTTCGCCCCCTTGCCGCCGGCCCGCATGCGCGGATCAACCAGCACATAGGCCACATCCGCCAAGAAACGGGTTACCATCAAGATTACTGCATAGAAAATGGTGATGCCCATAATGAGTGGATAGTCCCTATCTATTACGCTCTGAACAAAGTACTTGCCGATGCCAGGAATCGCGAAGATCTTCTCAATGACAACGGAACCTGTGATAATACCAGCCGTCAGGTAACCAAGGTACGTAACGACTGGAAGCATCGAGTTGCGAAGAGCATGACGCACTACGATGACATATCCGGAAAGTCCTTTGGATTTGGCAGTTTTAATAAAATCAGCATTCAATACTTCAATCATGGTCGATCTAAGCAATCTTGCAATAAAGGCAATCGGACCCGATGCCAGCGCGATGGTCGGCAGTACGTAATCCATTGGTTTATCCAAACCTGCTACTTCAAAAATACCCCACTTAAAGGCCAAATAATACTGCATGAGCGGCGCCATGACCAAACTCGGTATGGCCATGCCTATAACCGCAATAATCATAGCTAAATTATCAAGCAACTTTCGATGATGCATGGCTGCTATCATACCCAATACACAGCCTACAACTACTGATGTGACAACTGCAGTTAATCCCAGTCTAAGGGAAGGTCCAAACGAGTTCGCAATCATTTTATCAACGGATTGGAACTTTTTCTTCATGGAGATACCCATATCGCCTTGAAGAAGGTTTTTCAAATATGTTCCGTACTGAACATAAAGCGGCTTGTCCAAGCCGTAATACGCTTCCAAGTTTTTCTGAACGGCCTCGCTTGTCGCTTTCTCCGATTGCAGCGGGCTTCCTGGGATCGCATTCATTAGCAGGAACGTCGCGGACACGAGCAAAAAGAGCGACAAAAGCATAAACATAAACTTGCTTAAAATGAAGCGGAGCAAACGATCACCCACTCTCTCACAATCTTTATTTGCATTTCAAAAGGGTATATATAGAGAGACTATATATACCCTTCTGGAACTTAAGTTACTCTAGTTAGTCGCTATAGATAGGACAGGTTGAGTGACCTATTTTTTGCTACCGTGTACCCAGTCAAGGTGTCCAGCGTAATCGGAGATAACGCCTTCGAAGCCCTCTTTAACCATTGTTACAGTCGTGTAGTAGTAAGCTGGCAATACGCCCATGTCTTCGGAGATAGCGATTTTCTCAGCTTCAGCCATCATTTTCATGCTTTCTTCAGCCGATTCAGCTACCAGGGAACCGTCAAGCAGTTGCTCAACTTTAGGGTTGTTGTATTTGCCGTCGTTGTTGCCGGATTTCGGATGGATCAAGTCATAAGTGAAGTTGATTGGGTGGTTGATGTCAGCGCCCCAGCCGGAACGTGCGATATCAAATTGACCCGCTTTTCTAGACTCCAGGAATGTACCCCATTCTTGGTTAGCCAGTTTCACTTCAACGCCAAGGGACTTGCGCCACATGTCTACAACTGCTTCAGCCAGCTTCTTATGGCCTTCGGAAGTGTTGTACAGAAGCGTTACTTCTGGGAATGCAGTCAGACCAAGCTCAGACAAACCTTCTTCAAGCAATTTTTTCGCTTCTTCTGTGTTTTCTTGGAAGTAGCTGTCCGGGAAAGCTTCGCGGAACATTTTGCCTTCTGGACCTGCGATGGACGGAGGTACCAGACCGAATGCCGGTTGTTGGTTCGCTTGTGCCACGTTGTCAATCAGGGATTGACGGTCGATGGACATCGAGAACGCTTTACGAACTTTAGCGTTGTTGAATGGAACTTTGTTGTTGTTGAACAGGTAGTAGTACGTCGATGCAACAGCTGTTACTTCAGCTTTGCCTTCGTCGATCAGCTTTTTAGTCAGGTCAGTCGGAACGGAACCAGCTTGAGCGCCGATCCAGTCGATTTTGTTCGTTTCGAACAATTGGTAAACCGTGTTCTCATCTTCAACCAGAGAAATGGTTACTTTGTCGAAGTTGATTGCGTCTTTGTTGTAGTAGTCAGGGTTTTTCTCAAGAACCAGCTTGTCAGCATGTACCCATTGCTTCAGAAGGAATGGACCGTTCGATACGATCGTATTCGCTTCAGCAGCCCATTCAGGCTTGCCTTCAACTGTTCCTTCGTGAACTGGCAGGTACGTGTAGTGAGCCAGAAGGCTTGGGAAGTAAGGAGCTGGCGTGTACAGTTTAACTTCCAGCGTGTGATCGTCAGTTGCTTTAACGCCAACTTCATCAGCAGTGCCTTCGCCGGAATTGTACTTCTCGCCGTTCTCCAGGTAGAACAACATGTATGCGTACTCGGAAGCTGTTTCAGGGTTCAAAGAACGTTTCCAAGCATATTCAAAGTCATGCGCTGTTACAGGGTCACCGTTGCTCCACTTAGCGTCGTCGCGAAGGGTGATTGTGTAAGTTTTGCCGTCTTCAGAATGTTTGATTTCTTTTGCAAGTGCATTCTCAGGCTCGCCTTTAGTGTTCAGACGAGTCAGACCTTCGTACAGACCTGCTGCTACGATGCTGGACTGTGCGTCCGTCATCAATGCAGGGTCCAAGCTTGGTGGCTCACTCGCAAGCGTGAAACGGAACTCTTGAGGTGCTTTTGTCTCTCCTCCGTTGTTACCGTTAGCGCCGCCATTGTTCGAAGGCGCCGGCTTGTTGTTGTCGCTGGAGCAAGCTGCGAGCAGCATGCTGAAAGCGATCAGCAGCACCAGCATGAATTGCACTGGCTTTTTGAAATTTTCTTTCACCAACATCAACTCCCACTTTCTATAATAATTTTTTTAAAACCGTAAGTAATGAGATAAAGCTCACAAATTGCTGGGATGTAACAATAATTAACATGGTATTAATAATTATTCGACGTTAAACAATATACAACTTCAATTGAACAATTGTCAACTATTTGATGCGCTTAAATCCTTCCAATAAGCGTTTTTACTATGTCCTATTGAAGAAAATTTATGAGCGAATTGGTTTATTTATTCACGTTCGCCTCTCTTTACTGCGTCAGTACATATAAGCGTTAAAACATTCTAGGATTAATGCATACAAGCATTAATGCAGGCTAGCATTAATGCTTGTATGTAATGACTCGACCCTGTATTAATGCAGGCTCGCATTAACACAACGCGGCTTTAACGTATATTATAGAAGAAACTCGTTTTTTTGCACTCGTATTCACAGGATTATTACCCATCATATGCATTCGATTTTAAGGTCTATTCACCGCAAACCGAATTACCTTAAATGGTATATAATAGTATTTATATTATTTCTTGTATGAATGAAATAAAAAACCATCGATTTCCAATAAAACATGCCAATCGTTCGTTTTTTCCTACATTTCATACCCTATTTGACCTGCCTTGAAACCTTGTAGGCATAATTTGTCCCTATTCAGGCTTCAACTGGACAATACGCCTCTCCTATACTAACTCTTTTTTAAAGCCATTGCAGCATACGTAAAAAGTTACCAAATTCACGGAATAAGAAACTTTCATCCATTACTTATGCTTGTATACATTTTGACCAGCCTATGCATTTCATAATCGTTTACCAACTGTTTTTTACACTGTTTCCAACTTTTGATTGATCGAAACACGTAAATAAGCTCCCGGCTTAGAAACCGAGAGCTTGAGTATTACCGTATAGATTAGTAAGTGATGCTCGGGTAAAGAGGGAATTTCGCAGTCAGATCGCGTACCATTCCTTTGGCTTGATCCAGCACGGCTTGATCTTCCGGGTTCTTCAGAACCAGTGCGATAACCTCTGCAATGACCTTCATAGCCTCTTCGTTCATGCCGCGAGCCGTCGCTGCAGGAGTACCTACACGAATGCCGCTAGTGACAAACGGGCTTGTCGGATCGAATGGGATTGCATTTTTATTCACTGTAATGCCTACTTGATCAAGTACATGCTCCGCAACTTTTCCTGTAATATTCAGGTTGCGCGTATCGATCAGCATCAGGTGATTGTCTGTGCCGCCAGAGACGATGTTGATGCCTTTGGCGATCAGCTCTTCAGACAGAACTTTGGCATTGGTTACAACATTCTGTTGATATTCTTTGAAGGAAGGCTCCAGAGCCTCGCCTAAAGCTACCGCTTTAGCCGCGATAATATGCATCAGAGGGCCGCCTTGGGAGCCCGGGAATACCGCTTTATCGATAGCCGCCGCCCATGCTTTTCTGCACATGATCATGCCGCCGCGAGGACCGCGAAGCGTCTTGTGCGTCGTAGTCGTAACGAAGTGGGCATGCGGAACCGGGCTTGGATGCAGGCCAGCTGCAACCAGACCTGCGATATGCGCCATGTCGACCATGAACAATGCGCCAACTTCATTGGCAATTTGGCCAAGCTTTTCGAAATCGATAATGCGCGGGTACGCACTAGCGCCTGCTACGATCATGCGAGGGCGATGCTTGAAAGCAAGCTTGCGCACTTCTTCGTAATCAATCGTGAAGGAGTCTTCTTGAACGCCGTATGCCACGAAGTTGTACAGCAAGCCAGAAGCGTTGACAGGGCTGCCGTGCGTCAAGTGGCCGCCATGGGCCAGGTTCATGCCAAGCACGGTATCGCCAGGCTTCAGAGCCGCGAGATATACCGCCATATTCGCTTGCGCGCCGGAATGCGGCTGTACGTTAACATGCTCGGCACCGAACAGCTCTTTGGCGCGGTCGCGCGCAATATCTTCGACGATATCGACATGCTCACAGCCGCCATAGTAGCGCTTGCCCGGATAGCCTTCCGCGTATTTGTTCGTCAGTACGGAGCCCATCGCTTCCAGTACCGCTTCGCTTACGATATTCTCAGATGCGATCAGCTCAATGTTGTCGCGTTGGCGTTGAAGCTCAAGGCCCATCGCCTTCAATACTTCTGGATCTTGCTTGCGTAGTTGTTCCACCTTTAGTTCCTCCTTATTATAGATGCATGTATAATAGCGAAATCACACTTCCATCCTGCCAAAGCTTCCTTCGCTTAGTTCACTTTACTCGCAAGTCTCTGCGCGCTGCTCCGCCCTCAAGCTGCTGCTTGGATCATATACCGCTCTAGCTCCGCCAATCAGCTTCGGCCTTGTCACAGCCATCGTCACATGGGCGGCGCCAATCGTCTTGATGGACGGTCTGACCGGAACGGCAACCCGCTTCAGATGCATCCCGATGAACGTGTCCCCAATGTCTATGCCTGCATGCGCTTCGATTCGTTCTACCAAGCATGGCTTGGCGAATTGGCTGTATGCGTAAGCAGCCATGGAGCCTCCCGCTTTCGGGACAGGCACGGCATGGACAATCTCCAGTCCGCGCCGGATAGCTTCATCCTCTTCGATGACAAGCGCACGGTTCAGATGCTCGCAGCATTGGTACACGGGGATGAACGAAAATTGCTTCCTGACCGCTTCGATACCTGCATAGATCGCTGCAGCTGTCTCTACGGCTCCCGATGTGCCGATATGCTTGCCAAGCACTTCACTTGTACTTACCCCAATCGCCAAGAGATGACCCGCTTCCAGCTTGCCGGCTTCTGCAAGCTCTCTGACAACCGTCTCCACCTGCGCCGCAATCAGCGCTTGGTGCTCTTCATGCCCGCTGCTCAATTGCGTCATGCCCCCTTCCCTGTCCATTACCGTTAGGGATGAGTGGAGAAGCGCTTCTCGAGCTGCATGACTTTGTCGATGCGGCCTGTATGGCGGCCTTCATTGGAGAACGACGTCTCCAGCCATACTTTCACAATCTCTCCAGCTACGCCAGGACCGATAACACGCTCACCCATAGCAAGTACATTCGTATCATTATGCTCTCGCGTCGCCTTGGCCGAGAAGATGTCGTGCACCAGCGCGCAGCGGATGCCCGGATACTTGTTCGCCGCAATCGACATGCCAATGCCGGTGCCGCAGATCAGTATGCCGCGGTCTGCCTTGCCGCTAGCAACCAGCTCGCATACCGGCAATGCGTAATCCGGATAGTCGACCGACTGCTCGCAATCACAGCCTACATCTTCAATTTCATGACCCAGTGCTTCAATAATCGGAACAAGCTCATCCTTCAGACGGTAGCCGCCGTGATCGGCACCAATCGCAATCTTCAATGTGAACACCATCCTGCCTTAAGTTGTTAGAGTCATTGCTTCCTGCAAATAACCTATGGTGATAGTATACCTTGTTCCGGCCAAAAAGACGAAAAAAGAGCAAGACATGCTTATCCAGCATGCTGCTCTTTGCCCAGGCGACCGGCCGTATATTCCGATGCTCCACCGTGGTTAACCCACTTCCGTCGCCAGTTACATCGGAAACCCTTTTGTCTCCATCATCATAGCTCATATTGGTGCAGAAATCAATCGTTTCGTCCCCCTAATTACGCGCGATTCGACAGCTTGTCGAGCAGCTTCTGAATGGAAGCTTCAATCTCGCGGGAGCAGCTGTCATAGATGGACTGAGATCCTCCGAAGGGGTCTGCAATATCAAAGCTTGGAATGCGCTTCTCCAGCTCCAGCAGACGCTGCCTCTCGGATGCGCTAAGCTGCTGGCCAAGCGCTCCCTTCATCTGCATTTCGGTATATAACCCTTCCAGCTCCCATATATCCTGCAGCACGCTGTCATCTTGATAAGCGAACTCTTTGAGCGTATACGTCTTGTCGACCGCATCCGGATAATAATGAAGCAATGAGCGCTTATGGCTTGAAGTCATCGTCAAAATCAAGTCCGCCCAATCAACGGCTTCCGCCGTCATGGCCCGCGAGGAGCCCGAATGCTCAATATCTCTTAATCTTAAGGTAGACAAGGCATTCGAAGAAATCGGCAATCCGTCAATCGTCGATACGCCGGCAGAGCGGACAGCTACCATAATGCCCCGCAAAGCGGCATGACGGCGCAGCAGCGCCTCCGCCATGGGCGAACGGCATGTATTTCCTGTACAGACGAACAAAATACGCTTCATTGCGCCAGCTCCTTCATAAGATTGATTTCCTTATCCATTAGACAATAAATAAAATGCCGAACACAAGCAAAATAGCCCCGCCGCATGCCTCCCCATACTCGCCCAGCTTGCTGCTCACCTTGCGTCCCAGCAATAACCCCAGCATGGACATCGCACCGCCAAAAAAGCCAAACAGCAATATGGTCAGCCATAAATCAGCGGAAAACATTCCTAGCGTTACGCCTACTGAGAATGCGTCAACACTTACGCTTAGAGCCAGAACCAGCAGCCCGACAGAGGAACGATGATTGAAGGAGGGCACCTCTTCCCCGCGAATCGAGCTGTAAATCATATGGCCTCCAAGCAGGAGAAGCAGCACACCCGCGGCAGTCGTAGCGACATTGCCAAGGAGCCCGCTTACCAATTGCCCCGTCAGCAATCCCCCGATAGGCATTATAATATGAAAGAGTCCGATCACAATACCCAGCTTTAAAATATCGAGAAGCCGAATACCCTTCAGCCCAATGCCAAGTCCGAGCGAGAACGCATCGAATCCAAGCGCCACAGCAATGATAAGCAGCGTCAAAAACTGCCCCAAATAAGCACTAACGTCCATTCGCACATCTCCCCCATGTAAGACCGCATTCTCTATCCAACATATGCGGACAAGGGGACAAACATACTACTTGTCTAATTCAACGATCGTGCCTCCAGAAGCCTTCACAAGCCGATTCATAAGCGCGCCGCCTATTCCTTCAGCGGGACATGCTTCCGACCATATCCGGTCAATGCCGGCCTCGTCAAATCGGCGAAGCGCGCTGTAGAGCCGATGAGCCGCATCCTCCAGCTTGCTCTCGCTCCCGAGATCCAGCACCAGATCCGCATCATAACGGCTTGCGCGCTCACTGAAAGACAGTACGCCCGTTGCCGCTCCATCTGCTTTCAGCAGTTTTGCCTGTTCATTCACATACGAGACAACGGCCTCTGGCTTGCCTTGCACAATAGCCAGCTCGCCTTTGGGCGCATAATGCGTGTACTTCATGCCTGGCGATCTTGGCTGCTCTGGCGCAGCGCCCGTCTCAGGCTCGCTGATCACTTCCGCGTCAGGAAGCGCAAGGCGAATCGCTTCTGCTGTCACACCGCCCGGCCTCAAGATGCGGATGCCGCGTTCGCCCTCCAGCTCGACGACCGTCGACTCCAGCCCTACGCCTGCAGCTCCGCCATCAATGATGCCGTCTATACGGCCAGCCAAATCCTCCAGCACATGGCTGGCGAGCGTCGGGCTCGGCCTGCCGGAGCGATTCGCGCTTGGCGCGGCTACCGGACAGCCCGCAAGCTTGATCAGTTGCAGCGCGACAGGATGGCGGGGCATGCGAACCCCAACGGTCGGCAGGCCAGCTGTCACCAGCGGAGACAACACATTCGGACGCACGGGCAGCACAATCGTAAGCGGTCCCGGCCAGAAGCGCTCCATCAGACGCGCTGCAAGCGGCGGATACGGAAGCACGAGTTCCTCGAGGTCCGTCTCGCTTGCAACATGCACGATTAGGGGATTATCCGAAGGCCTTCCTTTGGCCTGAAAGATGCCCTCCACTGCCTCTGTCATAAGCGCATTCGCTCCGAGCCCGTATACCGTTTCCGTAGGAAAAGCAACAAGCCCTCCTTGCCTCACGCTATCGGCCGCCTCGCGAAGCGATTCATCCGCTTCGTTGGCGCCGGCTGCAGCCGGTTGATTATCTTGAACGATCCATACTTTCGTATTCAAAGCCATATTTATTCATTCCTCTTACTCTGCCTTTAGTAGTCTCCATATCACCGCTATTATAGCACAATCGCATGGATTCCTGGCCATGCAGAACGAACAAGCGCCGCCATCCCTTATGCATCAGGAATAACGGCGCAGAGTCTTATTAGAATAAGGATTTAATCCAATCGATCAACGATTGCAGCAGCTCCCAGAGGAAAAACTTCGCTTTGGGCGTATCCGGCGCTTGATCTTGATCCATAGTCACGGCGTTGTCATTAGCTGCCGTATCCGTCCCGGCCGACACCGTCACTGCTCCTGCTTCCACCTGACCGGATGCGGCCGAAGCTTCTCCAGACACTGCGTCTACGAAGCACAGCGGCGGGAACAGCACGCACCACCAGTTCTGCCCTTGCCCTTCGCCGATGGTGATCAGCAGCGCTTCATATTGACCTGCCGGATACACTTTGTTGCCGTACATCTTTGTCGGAAAATCAACCAGCCCCAGCTCAGCGCTGGAATCATACGCGAAGCCTCTGCTCTCCAGCACATTCGATACAATCTGCTGCAGCTCCGGCAGCTTGGACTGGATGGTCGCGCGAGCCTCCTCAATAGTCTGTTGGCCAGTTGCCCAGCTGTTCATGGCTTTCACGACTTCATCGCGGACGATACGCTTAACAAGCTGATCGGACGGGCTGTCCGAATTCGCCAATATGCGAAGCCGGATCGCTTCTTCCGGAATGCCGCCCTTCGCCAAGGCAGCATCCATCTGCTGCGACTCCCAGCTCATAATCAAAACCATCAAAATCATTATAATAAACCCATAGGACTTGCGATAAGGGAAACGGAAAGGTGAAGCGGAACGATAGGAAGAATAAGAATAAGTACGGGACATGACACAAGCTCCTCTCGCGCACCCGCCGGTGCGTCTGCTTGCGTTCCGGAACGTCTCTATCCGTCATTATGCCCGCGATTGCAAATCTATAAACCTATCAGGCTGCTATTAATATTCAAGATGCCCAAGTAGAAGGAGAGGATCACCATGCATGAGCTGCAGCCATATGAAACTTACCGGCCTTTGCTAATTAGTCTGGCGTACCGAATGCTTGGATCCGTCAGCGACGCAGAAGATATCGTACAGGAAGTATTCCTGGCTTATTATCAGCTGGACCGCCAAGCTATTGCACATGAAAAAGCCTATTTGGCCAAAATGGTCACCAATCGCTGCTTGAATGAACAGCAGTCCGCCCGCAAGCGGCGGGAGACGTATGTCGGGAACTGGCTTCCCGAGCCGGATGTGAGCTACAGCGATTATCAACCCGTCAATCCGGCTGACAAGCTGGAGCAAACGGAGTCGATTACATATGCCATGCTGGTGATGATGGAAAATCTGAGCGCCATCGAACGCGCCGTATTCGTGCTAAGGGAGACGTTCGACTTCGACTATGCGAGCATCGCCGAGATCGTCGGCAAGTCTGAAGCGAACTGCCGCAAGCTGCTAAGCAGAGCCAAGGAGAAACTGGGAAGCCTGCAAGGTACGCCCGTCTTCCATAACGAGCGGGCGATGGAGCTGGCAGGCGCCTTTATAAGGGCAGCAGAGACTGGAGACACAGCCGCACTAGTCGGCATGCTGACAGAAGATGCAATCATGGTCTCGGATGGCGGCGGCAAAGTGCGTGCGGCAATCTTCCCCATCCTGGGACGCGAGCGCATTGCGGCCTTCTACGAAGGACTTGCCCGCAAAGGCACTCAGCCAAGCAGCATGGACTATATTCCTGTCAGGGTCAGCGGGCAAATCGGCCTCATGCTGCTTCAGGACGGCCAGGCAACAAGGGTGCTCACCTTCCAGTGGGATGCTTCCGGTGAGAAGATTGATCGAATTTATCTCGTTATGAATCCGGATAAGCTCTCTCATGTCACAAACTCGGATGCTGCTTTGTCTTAGATGTATAGCCGCTTCTTCCGAGAGCCGGCCACAATAGACAAGGAGTGTGGATGAGATGAGCACTAGAATCAATATGCAGCAAGTAAACCCGGAGGCGTATGCGGCGATGTATGGCATGGAGAAATTCGTAAGGGCCTCCAGCCTGGAGAAGACGATTATTGAGCTTGTCAAAATACGCGCTTCGCAAATAAACGGCTGCGCGTTCTGCATCAATATGCATACGAAGGATGCCCGCAGCCAAGGCGAGACGGAACAGCGCATCTATGCGCTAAGCGCTTGGAGAGATACGCCGTATTTCACGGAGAAGGAGCAAGCCGCTCTCGCCTTAACGGAAGCAGTTACGCTGATCTCAACAAATCATGTGCCAGGAGATGTGTATGAAGAAGCCGCGAAGCACTTCGGCGACAAAGCGTTGTCCGAGCTCATCATGGCGATTATCACCATTAACAGCTGGAATCGGATTGCCATCTCAACCGGCATGATGCCGGAGTAAATTCGTTCTCATACGCCTGATGCCGCAAGAACCTCCCTTCCGCAGACGATGCGAAGGGGAGGTTCTCTTTAGTTGCCGGGCCTGTTGCGCAGCGCGCTCAGATTGCGCAGGATCGCTTTGCCCGTCGGTGTCTGGGCCAGCCCTCCGCCTGCGGTCTCGCGATGCTTCTCCGGCATCGCCGATCCCACCTCCAGCATCACCTGAATCACTTCATCCGACGGAATGGCGCTGCGCACGCCCGCCAGCGCCATATCGGCGGCCGCAAGCGCCGTGACCGCGCCAAAGCCGTTGCGCACGATGCACGGCACCTCCACAAGCCCGCCTACAGGGTCGCAGATGAGGCCAAGCGTGTTTTTGAGCGCCAGCCCTACCGCATGCACAGCCTGTGCCGGATTGCCGCCTTGCAGTTCGGTTAGCGCCCCCGCCGCCATCCCGATGGCAGAGCCGACCTCCGCTTGGCAGCCGCCTTCCGCGCCGGAGACGAATGAATTGTTGGCAATGACGTATCCGATCGCGCCCGCAGCGAATAAGCCGTATGTCATATGCTCGTCCGACCAGCCGAACCGCTCTTGGCAGCTGACGAACACTCCCGGAATAATGCCGCAAGAACCCGCTGTCGGCGTGGCAATAATGCGTCCCATGGAAGCATTCACTTCGGAGACCGCCAGCGCATAGGCCATCGCCTCTCCCGCAATGCCCAGGTTAGGGGAGGAGCGTTCGTTATAAGCAGCCACCCTCTGCGCATCAAGACCCGTCAGTCCGCTGCGGGAAGTCGTGTCCTCCGTTAGCCCGCGGCGAACAGCGTCCTTCATCACCGCGTAATAATCGGCCATCTTGGCAAATTCGGCTTCAGGCGACTGCCCCGATTCCGCAGCCTGCTCCGCAAGCATCAACGCTCCGATGCCAAGCTGTTCATCGGCGCATAGCTTGGCGAGCTCATTCAGATGGCGAAATCTCATTTTCATCCGCTCCTTTCGGGCCTAGCTCAGGGCTTTGCAGCTTCTTAACCGCCGAGAATCGGTCTGTAATATCTACGACACGAATGGACTGAATCGCCTCAATGTCCCCCAATTGGTTCAGCATATCTGTCGTAATTTCCGTATCCAGCTCAATGACGGTGAGCGCATCCCCGCTGCGGCTTTTCCGGTCGACAGACATATAGCCGATATTGGAATGCTCCTCCTTGAGCTCTCCCGTAATATCCGCAATGACGCCGGGCAGATCCGTGTGGAAGATCACGAGTGTCGGATAGATCGCCGTCATTTTCACCCTGAAGCCGTTAATCTCCACGATTTCGATATTGCCTCCGCCTATGGACGTCCCCACAGCCTCTATGCTTTCTCCCGCTTCACTTGTCAGCTTCACTCGAGCCGTATTGGGATGCGGATAGAGCCCCTTTCCCTCGCGAAAGCTAATCTCCATCCCCAGCTCTTCCGCCAGAAGGATGGCATCTGGAATGCGGGCGTCGTCGGTACTGAAGTCGAGAATGCCGCCGATTATGGCGACATCCGTACCATGACCGGCATACGTAGCGGCGAAAGAACCGTAGAATACCACGTCCGCCTTCACCGGCGCTGCGCCAAGCAGATGCCTGGCCGAACGGCCGATCCGGGCAGCTCCCGCTGTATGCGAGCTGGATGGCCCGACCATCGCCGGTCCAATTATGGAGAATACATCCTTGAATCTCATCCTTATCCCTGCTCTCGTACAAGTCGTTCAGCTGTCTGGATTACGCCATTCGGAGTTATCCGGCACCGCTAACCTTCGTTCCCTGTAGTGTATGCCGGCGGGAGTCGCTTCAACCATGTCCATCCGCACAAAAAAAAACGGAATAGCCGCCGCCGATTAGCTTAGCCAATCGTTACGCAGCGACGATTCCGTCCTTCCATGCAGCACCGCCGAAGCGGCAGGCGTGCCATTAAATCGCAGTTCTAACCGCCACAATATGACGGTCAATACCGTTGTAGTCCGTAATAATCCGAATGTCATCCCAGGCACCCATCACGCGCATCAGCTCCGCGACGATGGCAGGCTGGCCCATGCCGAGCTCGAAGGCAACGATGCGCGGCATGGCCGGGAGCAGCGGCAGCTGCTCCAGCATACGGCGGTACGGATCGAGCCCGTCCGCCCCGCCCTCCAGCGCGAGATGCGGCTCGTAATCCCGCACCTCGCGCTGCAAGTCTGGCATATCCGCCGACGGGATGTACGGCGGATTGCTCACAAGCACGTCGATGCGCTTGCCGCCATCGACGGCAGTACCCCCGCGCCCAGAAGCTATGAAGGGCGCGAGCAGGTCGCCCTGCGCGAAAGCCATGCGGACCGATGCTTCGTGGCGGGCCGCATTCGCGCGGGCGACTTCAAGCGCGTCCGGCGACAGGTCGGACGCGCTTACGCGCCAGCCGTGACGCTCAGCTGACAGCGTCACGGCAATGGTGCCGCTGCCGGTGCCGACGTCGACGACCGCCGGCACGGCGGCGCCGTCTTCGGCTGCCGGAGGCCAGAGGCGATCGGCAGCCGCAAGCACCGCTTCCACGAGCAGCTCCGTCTCGGGGCGCGGAATAAGGACGGCGGGCGTCACCGCGAACGGACGCCCGTAGAACCATTCCTCCCCGATGATGTACTGCAGCGGCTCGCCAGTCCCCCTGCGGCGAATGAACGACTGCCACAGCTCCAGTCTGCTCTCGGGGAACGGGTCATGCCAAGCCATCAACAGCGCAGCGCGATCCATGTCCAGTACATGCTGGAGCAGCCGCTCCGCATGATGCCTGCCATCCTCCACCCCCTGCGCATCCAGCCATGCTCCGGCACGGTCACGCGCTTCCCTGAGCGTCATCGGCAAGCTGTGCCAGTTTTGATCCTTCACTTGATTCACAGCCATTGCCCCTCTCTTTGTTGCCTTTATCACAAAAAGAGCCGGCTCGCCTGCGCTTGTACGAAGCAAAGCGCGCGGCAATCCGGCTTCTCTCTGGCATGCATACAATGCATGCTGGCTTATCTTTATTAGCTTACATCGACTCTCGTTCCATCATTTCCGCTTGTTCCGCAATGGTGAGCGAGGAAATGATGTCAGCAATGTCGCCATTCATCACGGAATCCAGACGATGCAGAGTCAAGTTGATGCGATGGTCGGTCACGCGGCTTTGCGGGAAGTTGTAGGTCCGAATACGTTCGCTTCGGTCGCCTGTTCCCACTTTGCTCTTGCGCTCGCCCGCATACTTCGCTTCCTCTTCCTGACGGCGGATGTCGTAGATGCGCGCGCGAAGCACTTGCAGCGCCTTCGCTTTGTTGTCGTTCTGCGATTTGCCGTCTTGGCAAGTCGCCATAATGCCTGTCGGCACGTGAAGCACGCGAACCGCAGACTTGGTTGTATTAACGGACTGTCCGCCAGCGCCGCTGGAGCAGAACGTATCAATACGAATATCTTTGTCCAAAATTTCGACTTCAACTTCTTCTACTTCCGGCATAACGGCTACTGTCGATGTGGATGTATGAATACGTCCGCCAGACTCTGTAACCGGAATGCGCTGTACGCGATGCGCGCCGCTCTCATACTTCAGCTTGCTGTAAGCGCCTTTGCCGTTGATAGAGAAGATAACCTCTTTGAAACCGCCGAGATCATTCTCTGTGAACTCCATCAGCTCTACGCGCCAGCCTTGGGAATCGGCGAACTTCGTATACATGCGATACAGCTCGTATGCGAACAGCGCCGCTTCGTCGCCGCCTGCCGCTCCGCGAATTTCCACAATAACGTTTTTGTCGTCATTCGGGTCCTTCGGCAGAAGCAAGATACGCATGGTCTCTTCCAGTTCAGCCTTGCGTGCGGACAGTTCCTCGATTTCCATCTTCACCATCTCGCGCATTTCGTCGTCGAGCTTCTCGCCTTGCATCAGCTTGGCGTCTTCCAGCTGCTCCGTAACCTGCTTATATTCTGTATAGGCGTCATGCGCCTCTTGTAAATCGGATTGCTCCTTGGACAGATCTCTAAGCCGCTTAGGATCGCTGGCTACGTCCGGATCGCATAGAAGCTCGCTTAGCTTCTCATATCGGTCGGCGAGTGCTTGTAATCGGTCAAACACGTTTATTCACCTCTGTTATTCCATTAAGATATACATTATTATAGCACAACCCGAAAGGTGTATCGATATGAGGTTTTAACCACCAGGTTATTTTTTATCCACAATCCATCCACATACTGTGCACATCTTGTCCACATCGGGGTCAATTTATTCAAAAAAAACGCGTGAGCGCCCTTGTTATGGACAATCTCACGCGCTTTTAAAAAAGGGGCTGGATTTTGTTCCTCGCAGCCCTTTTGACGCTTAGCTATCAGTCAGCAATCATTAAAAACGGTAGCATATTTGTACCACTTCGTGGGGTATTTGAGGCTTTAAAGGCAGATGTCAAATGGGATCAAGCAACCCAAACAGTTACCGCAACAAAGGGTAACACTACGGTTGTTTTAACGATTGGCAAGACAACAGCTACTGTAAACGGTAAAACCGTTACCTTAGCCGCTAAAGCTGAGATTACTCAACGGCTCCACCATGATTCCACTCCGTTTCGTCAGCGAGGCATTGGGCGCTGATCTGAAGTGGGATGTAAATACTTTCACTGCAACCATAACGAGTGGCAGAGGAACTGTAACACCTGAACCCAACACCAAAGCCAACTCCTACCGAAGAAATTACTACTGTAAATGAATCAACGTCCTACACGGTAAGCATACTTACAGATCAGCAAACCAAAAAGAATATGACTACGTAATCCAGAAGGTTAAGGATGATTTAGCAACAAGGGAATCTCTCTCCTCGAACACCACGTATACGTTCACCGTGAAGGCCCGAGACGCCGTCGACAACGTGTCGGGTACCAGCACAATGCGCTGTCCGCACGACGAACGCAGCTCCGACCGATACGATTAAACCGACCGCGCCGACCAATCTGACGGTCACTTCGACAACGTCCTCCTCCATCAGCCTCTCCTGGACCGCGTCGACCGACAACGTGGGCGCAACGGGGTACACCGTTTCTTACGGCGCGACGAACGTCAATGTCACCGGCACGAGCGCAACGATCGCCGGTCTTACGGCCGATGTGACCTACACGTTTTCTGTGGGATAATGTCCCATAGCATCCGAGGCAGATGAAGGCGTTTGACGCTCTCGTATAGGTTAATAGACAGTCTCAATAAAAACAATTAACTGTAAGGATTCCATGAATTCTCGCATACTGAGGCGAATCCTGTCCACACAACGGTGTAAGGAACCGATGCCGTTGAAACATTTACATTGTGATACCAACTGTCGTAAGCCGTAAGTGTATTCGGATCGACTTGCTTAACCATATTTTTTGTTGCAAGGTCTGGTTCGAAACAGTTATAATTCGGCCCATTCGTAATACCGGACCTATCTAATCTCCAGTTTGAGGCGCCTATGTACCATGATTCAACTTTTAAATCATTAGTCAACATCGTGCTAGTCATAGTAGAACCACTCTTGGAGTAGGTTAAGAATCTCACGAGAGAACCTGCACCAATTATAGGCACTGCGTGTTGTTTATAGTTTACCGACCTAATATTAAACTCATTATTGTCTATGAGTTCTGAAATACCATATTCCTCTCCAATCGGATCCAATACAGTAAACTCTATTGAATTATTAATTGGGCTTAGATTTTTTGCAATATTTATGAAATCCGAAAAATAGGAACTGATTGTCGGATCTTCAAAACCATTCTGTTTAGATAGTATCAAATAAATTGAATACGGTTGGCCATCCTGCAATAAATAAATTGAAAATGTATAAAGACTTTCCGTCTCATTTGTAAATACAGTTCCCAGCTCCGGATCTTCATATCTGTTTATCTCAATTCCTTGGTTTCTATATTCTTCGAAAATTAAGTTAACCCACTCTGAAGTGTCCCCCGCCTTATCTAATAAGTTTCTGGATAGATGCTGGATGCCTTTGGTTGTAATATTTAGACTATTAATTATTATATTTGCCTTATCCTTTTCTTCTTCATTTTCTGGAATCAAATAAAGAGTATTTGATAGATTTTTAGTTTCCCAATTACTAGGGATAAGTGTTTTTAAATTAAGATTTTGGAATGTTACTGTTCTATCTTGTTGATGTACATCAGGATTACTTTTTGCAATAGCATTAGATGAAATCGCCATTAAGAATAATGCACATAACAGCAAAACGAACGCTTTTCTTCTCATAATCAATAACCTCCTATATCATGTTAATTTTAGCATATATATTAAATTTATTAAAGTCAAGATCATTTTATATAATTTATGGAATTTTTTTATTACCTTAAGTAACCTCAAGTAAATCTCGGCAGCACGTAGTCTGTAACCATATATATCTGCTGGGAGCTTTTCCTTTTACGACGTGTTCGCAACAGGGGCAACGCTTCACTTCGGATTTATGCTCCGTTACTTCCAGATTATTGGGCGGCAAATCGTGCACTTGACGTTTTTTGTGATGAAGTGCAGGTTTATTTTCCAAACTGTAACCGCATGAACAAACGCCTCAAATTCTCCACGACCTTATCCGGGGTCGTGGAGAATTTGAGGCGTTTGTCCTTTGTGGTGTGGCCGACTTGCCCACCGGGAGCGCGATTTCCTTTTTCACGCAGACTTTTCGGTTGAGGTTTCTTGTATCCATCTGAAGATGGCGGTTTTCTGGAATTGCGGCTATTTTGGTGGAACGAGAAGGCACGCCTCTTCGCAATCGCACAAGGTTCCATCGCTTATGATGTCCTCAACGACATCGTGATGGATGCGCTTCTGGCTCCCTTATCGACCGACAAGAGTACCTTAGCTAATCGACATCTGGAAAACTGCAAAGCACTGGATAATCACGAGAAGCAATTGTTCGTGTGTGATCGTGGCTATGCTTCGTTCGAATTGATCGATTTGCTTGTTCAAAACGGGCGTCAATTCGTCATGCGAGTCCGAGAAAAGTTCAACTTGGCCATTGATGCGCAACCCCGTCCAGATGGCATCGTATAGCTAGAACAGAACGGCAAACGCATACGTGTGGTCAAATTCAAGCTGGATAGCGGCGAAACCGAAACGCTCATCACGCAACTCACCGAAAAGCGCATGGGAATCCAGGCGTCAAAAAGCTCTATTTTTTGCGCTGGCCCGTGAAAACCAAATACGATCTGGTTAAGAATAAACTGCAGATGGAAAATTTCACTTCACGTACGGTTGAAGGGATCCAACAGGACTTTTATGCGACGCTTTATCTGGCCAATACGGTTGCGATTACGACTTATGATGCGCAAGTCGAAATCGACGAAGCACGTAAAGATAAAGAGAACCGATATGACTACCAAACCAGTCGGAATGAGTTGATCGGTATTTTTAAAGACCGGTTTCTTCCAGCTGTTGTTCAGGAAGATCCTGACACAAGTACCGCTATGATTCAGAGTATCATTGATGAAATCACCCGATCTGTCGTACCTAAGCGATTGGGGCGCTCGATTCCTAGAAATCCTTCACCCGGAAAATCCAAATTCCATCATAATCACAAGGTGAATTGTTGACTTTTTACATTGATAAGTCTTAACCTGTTGACATTGATTAGCTATCCCTTATACATTGAAGCGGAAGTGCATAACGTCTCCGTCGCGCACCACATATTCCTTGCCTTCCAGACGGAGCTGTCCTCGCTCGCGAGCCACGCCCATGGAACCTGCCGCGGCCAAATCATCGAACGACACGACCTCTGCACGGATAAAGCCGCGCTCGAAGTCGGTATGAATCACGCCTGCCGCTTGAGGCGCTTTCGTGCCTTGGCGAATCGTCCATGCGCGGACTTCCTGTACGCCTGCTGTGAAGTACGTGTATAGGCCAAGCAGCTTGTAGGCTGCGCGAATCAACCGGTTAAGGCCAGATTCCGCCATGCCCAGCTCTTGCAGGAACATCTCCTTGTCCTCGCCTTCAAGCTCGGCAATCTCGGATTCCACCTTCGCGCTGATTGGCACCACTTCCGCACCTTCCTCAGCAGCGAACTTACGCACGATTTGTACGTATTCGTTGTCGTCAGTACCGCCTGCCTCTGCTTCGCTGACATTCGTCGCATACAGCACCGGCTTCATCGTAAGCAGATGAAGATCACGAACAAGCACCTTCTCATCGTCTGTCAGCTCCAGGCTGCGGGCAGGCTTGTCATTGAATAGCGATTCCTTCAAACGCTCCAGCACTTCCACTTCCTGAGCGACTTTCTTGTCGCCGCCCTTCAAGTTTTTACGCGCGCGCTCGATCCGTTTCTCCACCGTATCCAGGTCAGCGAGAATCAGCTCCAGGTTAATTGTCGTAATGTCGCTGATCGGATCTACTTTGCCCGCGACATGCGTAATGTTCTCATCCTGGAAGCAGCGCACCACATGCACGATTGCGTCAACTTCGCGAATATGGGCAAGGAATTTGTTGCCGAGTCCTTCGCCTTTGCTCGCGCCTGCAACAAGTCCGGCAATATCCACAAACTCGAATGCCGTTGGCACGATGCTCTTCGGAACAACCAGCTCCACAAGCTTGTCCAGACGCTCATCCGGCACCTCTACTACCCCTACGTTAGGATCAATCGTACAGAACGGGTAGTTCGCAGACTCCGCTCCCGCTTGCGTAATCGCATTAAACAAGGTCGACTTGCCCACGTTCGGCAGACCTACAATCCCAGCTTTCAAAGCCATGTATGAGACACTCCTTATTATCCGAAAAGTAAACAACTTCCGTAATTATACCTTAGCGCCTTCCACTTTGAAAGGGCTACGGCCAATCCATACCGCATTCTGCGGCATTAGCGCGCTGGCCGGCACATCCTAAGCAATCCCACAGCTAAGCAGCAAGGAATGCTCTTGCTCCTGCAGGCCATACTATGGATCAGCAGGAGGTGAAGACAATGGAGAATCAATCCCATAAAGGCAATTACAAAGGAACCACTAAGATGAAAGCCAAAAATCAAGATATGGCTTTTGTGAACGATAACGTGGAGGACGCTAAATCGGTGACCAACTTCTCATCCGCCAATAAGAAGACAGACTAGCCCCGAACACGATAATGGCATTCATTCAGTACCGTAAACTCATACAGCCACGCTGCAGCCGGTTCATACCGGCCACTGCGTGGCTGCAGAGTCTCCCACCTATAAGACAGGGCAAGGAAAGGATTAGCCCTTCACCGCGCCTTCTGTCAGGCCCTTCTCGATATACTTCGAAATAAACAGGTATACGATCAAAACAGGAACGACGGTCAACGAAACGGCAGTAGCCATCAGACCAAAATCCGTACCGTACTGGGAGCTGATCTCGCTCAGGAGCAATACGATTGGACGGACTGCTTCTTTGTTAACAAAGATGAGCGCGGAGAACAAGTCATTATACGACCACAGGAAGACGAAAATCGCTGCGGAAGCAAATGCAGGTCTCGAGATCGGCAATAAAATCTTGGTAAATAACGTAAATCGGTTACATCCATCAATAAAGGCCGCTTCCTCAAGCTCCTTCGGGATCGTAGACATGTAGCCAGCCAGAACAAGAATCGCGAAGGTCAAGTTGCCCGCCGTCTGAGGGAACATCAAGCCGAAATACGTGTTGACCAATTGCGTCTTGATCAGCAATTCGTAGACTGGAACTACTGTTGCGAATGCCGGGATAAGCAGGCTTGCGTACAGGATCGAGAACAGCGCTTTTCTGCCCCGGAAGTTAAACCGGGAGAGTACATACGCCGCCAGGCCGCCGAACAGAAGCACCAGCAGTACCGTGCCGCCGGACATAATCAAGCTGTTCAGGTAGCCTTTGCCGATATTGATACGGTCGAATGCATTTGTATAGTTAACCATTACAGGATCAAATGCGATTTTAAACGAGCTGTTCATAACGTCACGGGATACCTTGAACGAGTTGTTCACGATCCAGAACATGGCGTATATCGTCGACAGGGACCAAGCGAACAACACGAGGTAGGAAATCAATTGCCCAACGCTGAAATTGATTTTCTTCCGTTTGTATACTTTTTGCTCTCCTCTTGCTAATTGCTGCATAAACGTACACCCCTAAACCAGCTTAGTATGTGATTTCATCTCTTTTCAGAAGTCGGTTGGCGAGCAGAGACAAGAGTACGCCGAACACTACAATGTAGATGGCAATTGTTGAGCCATAACCGTAGTTCAGGTCAACCATCGCTTTCTTGTACATGTACGTACCGAGCACTTCGGTTCCGTTCTGGCCTCTAGTCAATACGTAGATGAATTCGAACACCTTGAGCGTGCCCGTAATCGCCAGCGTAATAACAACTTTGATATCGCTCATAATAAGCGGAATGGTCAGCAGGAACGTTTTCTTAACGCCTGTAATCCCTTCCAGCTTAGCCGCTTCGTAAAAGTCGGATGGAATCTTGGTCATCGCGGTAAGGAAAAGTACGAAATAGAAGCCTACATAATGCCATACGGTTGGAATCGCAACCGCTTTGAGGGCCGTGCTTTCGCTTAGCCAGTTTACTTTCGAGAAGCCGAGGTTTTGCAGGATTGTATTCAGCAATCCGAATTGGTAATTGTAGAACAATACGAAAAGCAATGCGATTGCCGTACCCGAGATCACGACCGGGAAGAAAAACACCGTTCTGAAAAAACCTTTACCCCAAGTAATGTTGTCGACTAAAACTGCCAGAATCAGCGCGATACCCACTTGGAACACGATTACATAAAACATTAATTCCAATGTATGAAGGGTGGCGGCGCCAAGTAAATTGTCTGAGAACATACGGACATAGTTATCCAAGCCGACATACGTTTTTGTCGTAAACCCTTTTGTTCTGAAGAAGCTCAGAAACAAGCTCTTAAAGAACGGATAGTACAGGAACACTGACATAAATGCTGCCGCCGGCAACAGAAACATCACGATATACTTGCGATCGCCCTTCATCATTTATCACCTTTGATGTTTATTTTCTGCCGCAAGGCTCGGAAATGATGACGCCGCCCTTGAATCAGAGGGGCGGCGGCTATCATTTTTCCTTGCGCGAATGAATCGTTAGAAACGTTCTTACTTCGCTGCGTCCTCGATTTTCTTAGCCGCATCAATCGCTTCAGCACCGGTTTTCTTGCCTGTTACGACAGGCTGTACGTTAGCGCGAAGCTCGGAGAATGTTTCTGGAGTAACTTTGGAGTCAATTGGCGAGTTAACGGAAGTAGCTTCCGATACCATTTTGAATCCGTCAAGAACTGCTTGTGCCATGCCTTCTGGCTCAACGCCTGCAGCTGCTGGCGTACCGCCGTTAGCTGTAGCGATGTTTTTGATTGTTGCAGGGGAAGTCAGGTGTTTCAGCAATGCGATTGTAGCTTCTTTCTTAGCAGCGTCGTCATAAGTTGCTTTGGATACGTAGAAACCAGTACCGAAGCCGCCTACAACGTCTTTGCCTGTGCCTGCGCCGCCTGGGATAGCAGGGAAAGGAAGAACAGTTGTGTTAGCTTTTGTCTCGTCGGACAGACCGCCGATTGCCCACGATCCTTCAAGGACCATAGCAGCCAAGCCTTCGGAGTAGTAGTTCGCTGCCATACCAAGGTCGATTGTAGCAGCGTCTTCTGGGAATGCGCCAAGGTCATACAGTTCTTTCATAGCGTCCAGGCCTTTTGCCCAGTTTGGATCTACAGCTTCTTTCAGACCTTTGTTTTGGCTCTCGGAACCAGCTGCTGCCAGAATGAAGTGCTCAAGCAGGTAGTGGGATTGGTCGAATGGACCGGACAAAGGAATGATGCCTTTAGCTTTCAGGCCGGAAACAGCTGCTTTCATTTTCTCCCAATCAGTTGGAAGCTCGATGTTGTTGTCAGCGAAGATCTTTTTGTTAACAAGCAGACCTTCGAAGAAACCTGTCAAAGGAATTGCGTATGTTTTGCCGTCTTCGTGTTTAGCGAACTCAAGAGCCGCTGGAGCGAAACCGTTTTTCCACTCTGGGTCGCCGTCAAGAACCTCGTCAAGAGGTACAACTTTACCAGACTTGATGATTTCTGAAGCGTCAGTGCCGATGAAGTAGAACAGAAGGTCCGGCTCGTTGCCGCTTGTCATGTCTGTATTTACTTTTGTTCTAAAACCGTCATCGTTAGCGGACATTGTGTCGTTCTCGATTTTTACATGCGGATTAGCAGCTGTGAACTCGTCCAGCGCTTTTTGGAAAGCTTCGCGAGCTGTGTCAGTGCCGCCGAATGTGGAGAATACACGGAGGTTAACTGGGTCTGGAGCTTTGGATGGCTCAGTCGATTCAGATGGCGTGCTAGAAGGCGTGTTGCTTGCGCCGCCATTGGTGTTGTTCTTATTGCCGCCGCAAGCAGCAAGGAACATTGTCATCACGAGAAGCAAGCTTACGATAGTCAATGCCGATTTCTTCACTTCGAAAATCCCCCTTAGTGTTATTAGGACCTCAGCCGGATCATTTCACCGGAATTCGTTTGCCCTACACTCAAAATGTTAGGACATATCTACTGGGTCGTCAACGGCTCAGAGGGCGTTTTCGGGGGGACATTCCTCTAATTACGGGGGGGACATTCCTATGGACTTTAGGGGTACATTTCTCTAAAATAGGGGGAAAATTTACACCTGGTCAAAAGAGGCGATCCGCAGATGCGAATCGCCTTCTCTTTTGGGTATGATCCTTACATCCGAAGCGGCGCTTCCTGCAATTCGGCCCGCTTCTGCAGATAGCGGAAGAATGCGATGGAAGCCTCAGCTCTTGTCACCTGCTTCTTGGGCAGGAACTTGCCGTCCGTCAAGCTCATGATGCGGAGGCCGACTACGATTGCAGCTTGGCCTGTATTCTGTATATCCTTGCCGTCTTTGAAGTTCGCTTTGAAGATATGGTCATTGTTCGCCAGCGAATTGTAGCCCAGCGCCCTGACGATAAGCTCTGCCATCTCGTCACGGGATACCTTGGCATTCGGATTGAACGAGCCGTCTCCGACATCAATCAGATTTTGCTGCAATGCGCTTTCCACATACGCGAAGTAAGCGGAGCCTGCCTGGACATCCTTGAAGGATGCTGTGCTGGCTAATGAGAACGCGTCAAAGCCGTATTGGCGCCCTCCGCTTCTCGCCAGCACCAGCATCTTAATCAGCTCGCCGCGGGTGATCGCTTCATTCGGACGCACTTTGCCATCGACTAGGTCCAAAGCCTTATAGGCAACCATTAGACCCAGCGACTCCTCCGCCCAATGGCCCTCCGCATCCCTCGCCTTCGGAATTTCGAGCCCGGCAGGATCGCCTGTCTCGCTGCTGCGCCACTCCCCGGTAACCGCATCAAGCAAGACGTTCTCGGGACGAGGCTTTGGCGTCAATTGATAGACCAGCTCCACTTTTGATTGCTGCGAAATCTCCTCAGAGCTAGCTATGCCAGCCGCAAGCAGGGTCTGATACTTCTCTACCGGAATAGGCTGGCCGTTCAGGCTGTATTCCGAGAACAGCCGGTAGGTCAGCTTCATATTGTAATAATCCATGAAACGGTCTAACACAAGCTTGTGATCCACCGTTTCGGGCGCCTGCTCCGGATATTTATAATCAGACACGTAGGCGCTGAAATTTTCCACCGAGCCCGTCACAGCGTTAATTCCGACCGAGATATGATCGAAAATGACCGTTGCTCCATGAATCTTGCGCACAAATGTAATATAGTAGGAACCTATTTCTTCCGGCTTACGGTCCTTGTACTGGTCTTCGGCTGGTTTCTGGAGATAGATCTCATGCGTCTGCCACGGCAGCAGCTGCTTGACCGCGCCGATAGCGCGTTCAACCGCTTGACCAAGCGTAATGCCGCCCTCCGCCGCTTCGCCGCGCTTGCCGTTCTTATACGTATAGAATTCGGTTATTGCTCCCGTGCGGCCATCTACGCTTGCGTAGGCGAAGCCGCTTTCCTTGCCGTCTTTCATGGCAGCCCATTCCAGGCTCCATCTGGCGCCCGTCTTATCCGCCTCATCCGTATATTCATTAAAGCTGGCATTCTGCAGCTTGTATTCCTCCGGCAGCGCAAATGCCTTCACGACGGCCTCTTCCGCATCGGTTTGCGTCAGCGAGCCGGGCACAGGCGGCTTCGCGAGCGGTTCAGCCGATAATGGCTCCTTCGACGCTTCTTGGCGATTGCGCATCACATATCCGTTGCCAGGCAGCTGCTCCCCGGTCTCCGCATGAATCACAACCGGCTGTACGTCATAGTAAAGGGCAGGTTCTTTCTTCTGGCCCGATTGCGGGATAAAGTAGAACAGCTCCGGCACAGCATGCTTGCGTATGCTCGCGGCCGCCTCCCCCTCTGTAATCGGCTTGACCGAAGCAGGGAATACGATCGTATCATCCCAATCCAGCCTGAACCGAAGCACATGTCCCTCGCTGTCGATGGATAGCTGAATAGAATTGTCGAGATATGGAATCCCGTTCACAATCCGGTCATAACGCAGCTCATGACGAACCTCTCCCGACAATGGAGGCAGCAGACTATCCCCTTCCTCAGAATTGAACTTTACTTGGGAGACATAGTCTTTTGCGACTTCACTGATGAAATTAGCAGCCAGCTTCTGCGCGGCATCGCGGTTCACCTTTAGCGGGTAGACAGGCTTGGCACCCGTCTGATCATTATAGGATTCGAAGCTGAGCAATTGTCCGCTGTTCGCATCCAGGGATGCATAGATTGTGCCAAGGCGCTTTCCATTCACGGTCTTAATGAAGTCCATGCTCCACACGGGCACTGAGCCCCTTTGCTTTTTCACCGTTGTGCTGCTCGAGCTCTGAACCTTGTAGTCGCTCGGAATGTTTATGTATTGTCTAAGAAGCTTTTCTGCCTGAGCCTTGTTGATGGACCCTTTTGCCGCCGCGCCGTCCTTGCTCTCTGAATCGCTTGAAGCCGTATTGCCAGAAGCTGAATGTTCAGCTTCGGCTTTGGCGGCCGCATTATTCGCGGATGCGTAAGGCACGCCGCATAGACCTGCCAGCATGGCAACCGCAACGCTTAATGCCACCGCTTTCCTGATTCGTAAGCTCACTCTCGTTCCTCCTGACTTAATTGTAAATTTATTCATATTTATAACGAGATTGTCTGACATACGGTTGCAGATTTTAAATAAAATAAAAAACGCCGCCGTCCCGGCAGCTTTCGCTGCAAGTACGGCGGCGTTCCATCCGCCCTTCATATAAGGACGGCTAAGTTCTTACATTTGGTTGGAGATTTTGTTTTTCAGAGCGTCTTTGCTTTGCAGACCGACCATTTTGTCGACTGGCTGGCCGTCTTTGAACAGAATCAAAGTCGGAATGCTCATTACGCCGAACTGGGAAGCCAGCTCAGGCTCTTCGTCCACGTTGATTTTTGCGATTGTTGCTTGGCCTGCAAGCTCGCCCGCAAGCTCCTCAACGATTGGAAGCTGCATTTTGCAAGGTCCGCACCATGGAGCCCAGAAGTCTACCAAGGATACGCCGCTCTCTACGCTTTGTGTAAAGTTATCTTTTGTCAATGCTACTGCTGCCATTGTCAATCATCCTCTCTAAAGACATGTTTATGATAAAGGGAAGTCCCGTCTCACCAAAGATAAGCTGTGTCGAATAGGCATCTCGGACATGCTTCGTAATCAATAGACGACTTTTTGAACAACCTCTGTTAGCAGGCATGAATTTGCTTCAGGACATCGCTGATCGTAATGCCTCTGAAATGCTCCTCCAGTTGTTGCTCCGCCTGGCAAAAGATGCCGAACATGACCTGATTCATATTGGAGCCCACGACGCATTCCATCTCTGGACTGCCGGAGCACCAGCTCGGTATAAGCGAGCCTTGAGCCATGACGCGATAGATGTCTGCGAGCGTAACGGATTCCGGATCAAGCGTCAGTCGGTAGCCTCCGCCGGAGCCTTCCCGAGTTTCGACAAAGCCGCCTTTGCGCAATGCGCTCATCACCTTGCGGACACGGGCGGAATGCGTACGCACGTTATCGGAGATCATGTCGCTGCTTGCCATCTTCTCTGGCAAATAAGCCAAGTAGACGAGACTGTGTACGGCAATTGTAAATTCACTGTTCACGGTAAGCGGGCCTCCCTGCGTTATACTGTAATAATATCCGTTACAGTTGATGTTGTCAAGCGCAATCCGGCCCGCTTCCCCATTAGATTGCCCATAGTCTGCGAACACATATTCACCGGGATTCGCACACCGTACGAATGGCCGCCTTCTTTATAATTTTAACCAACGCAGTCATGAGCGAATCATGGCCCTGAATATATATGAAAGGAGTCTCCAAACAAGCGCGGCGAGCGGCGCGGAAGAGGAGGTGAATACGATGGGTTTGTTCGGCAACCGCTGGGTTGCGGTGCGCACGGAAACAGGATCAAGGACAGATGTGATCGATCGGCTTCAGGCACTGTTCAAGAGCCATGGCATCAAGTCCAAAATCACCTTTGAAGGAAGTACGCTGAAACGGATTCATGTGCCGAAGAAAGAGATCGAACGGGCAAGGGAGCTGATAGAGGCTTTCGACAAGGAGCAATAGCAGGTCAAGAAGCAAGACGGCGGCGCCCATGAGGCAGCCGCTTTTTTAATGCAAAGCCGCGGATGGACTTCGCCCCTGCCTTCCAATATTTGCAGCCTCTCAATCTTGCATCTTCCTATATGATAATGATACCATTTAATCGATTTGGCCCCTAATACCGGCAAGAGGAAAGGTAGGATCATGACCAATCAATCGAATTTGAAAAAAGAGCATATCCCCGAGTTGCAACTGGTGAGAGCCATTGCAATTATCGGCGTGCTGTCCGTGCATGCGAGCGCCGCAGCAACCGTCTATATGAAGGAGTCGGCTTATTTCTTCTTCTATAACTTCGTGAATATATTCATGAAATACGGAACGCCGACCTTTATTTTGTTAAGCAGCTTCGTTCTCTTCTACAGCTATTACAACCGTCCGCTGGACGGCAAGCTGATCGCAAGCTTCTATAAGAAGCGCCTGCTTTACATTATTATTCCTTACATATTATTTTCAGCCATTTATTTTATTTATATTAAATGGGCCAACAATCTGCCTCTATGGAATATGGAGGCGATGAATGAGTTTCTGGATAAGCTGGTGAACGGCCGAGTATATTCGCACTTATATTTCGTCTATATCAGCATTCAGTTCTATCTGCTGTTCCCGATCGTCCTATGGGCGGCTAAGCGCTGGCCGCGCATCGTATATGGATTTGTGCCGGCAGGCTTCATTTTGCAATGGATCTTTGTCTATTTCAATTTCTACGACTGGCAGCTGGACAACAAAGGCAGCCTTGCGCCGTCGTATTTCTCATTCTTCTTCGCAGGTGCCTTTATGGGCGTCTTTTTCCCGAGAATCAAGAGCTGGCTAGCCATGACCAAGGAAAACGTGTCGATCAGCCGCGTGCTATTCTGGGTAGTGCTCATCGGCGCTTGGCTCGGAGTATCGCTGTACCATGTGCATGTCTATTTCAATGCGCGAGCATACGGGACCCGTTATCATGGAATGCTCTATGAGTTTCTGTGGAACTTCCATTCCTTCTTCGCCGCGCTTGTCGTAATCGGGCTCGCCTTCTTCATCTACCGGCATATGCCGAGATGGATCTCGAAAGTTCTATACAGAATGGGGCAGCTGTCGTTCGGCATCTATCTCATCCACCTGTTGTTCCTGATGCTGTACGACCGCTATATGCCAAGCTTCGGCTCGGCATGGATGGAGCATCTCAGCTACTTCGGCAGCTGGGTAGTGATGCTGGCAGCATCGTGGTTCACAGTAGCGATCGTATCGCGTTTTGTGCCGTTCTCGTGGGTGCTGTTCGGCAATGTGCCGCGCAAAGGGCTTCAGCTGCCGGATGATGCGCCGGCTGCTTCCAGGAAGAAAACGATTGTTGGCATCACTTCCGTCGTGCTCGTCCTGGGTGTCATCGCTGCGGCCGGCTATACCTGGCTGCGCTCCAATGATACGGTCAACACCAACAATAGACAGGAGCTTGCCGAGGTGCATTATATCGAGGAGCTGCAAGACAGCTATGATGTTATCGTAGCCGGCACGGATCCCGAGGGCATCGCAGCTGCTGTCTCCGCAGCCAGGAATGGGCTGAACGTCCTTCTCGTTGACGGCAAGAACCGTGAAATATTGGGCGGTCTGATGACAGTCGGCGGGCTGAATACGCTCGATCTGAACTACTCGCCGAAGAAGTCTTCCGTTCCAGGCAAGCATAATTTCCTGAACAAAGGCATCTTCCAGGAATGGTATGACAAAGTAGAAGGCACTTCCTTCGACGTGAATACGGCTGCCAATGCATTCAACAGCATGGTAGCAGCCGAAGACAATATTGACTTGCTGATGAAGACACAATCTATGGAGCCTATTGTAGAGGCGGGAACTGACGGCAATCGGGTCGTGAAGGGACTGCGGATTGTGAAGGCAGACGGGACAAGCCTGGATATCTCCGCGCCTGCCGTCATCGACGCTACGCAAGACGGCGATCTTGCAGCGGCAGCCGGCGTTCCGTTCACGCAGGGCCGCTCAGATATCGGCGATCCGGAAGCCCAGATGGCCGTTACGCTTGTTTTTGCCCTGAAAGGCGTTACGCAAGAGGTGTGGGACTCCTTCGGCAAGATCCCGAATACAGGCATTGATGCAATGAGCGCATGGGGCTTCCATGACGCTGCGAACTATGTGTCCAGCGATCCTGAGCGGGTCAAGCTGCGCGGGCTGAATGTAGGCCGGCAGAACGACGATACGATCCTGATCAATGCCATGCATCTGTTCGGAATCGACCCGCTCGATCCGGCTAGCCTGCAATCGGCGATGGAGCTTGGGCGCTCCGAGGCGCCGCGTATCGTGCAATATTTGAAGGATACCTACTCCGAGTTCAAAAACCTGGAGCTTGCCTATACCTTCGATGAGCTGTACGTGCGGGAGACGAGACATATTCAAGGCGAATACCGCCTGACCATGGCTGACCTGATGGCGAACCGCGATCATTGGGATGCCGTAGCCTATGGCTCTTATGATGTCGATATTCAAGCAACCAGCAACACGGATACAGGCTTTGTCCTTTATTCGCCATTGCAGTATGGCGTTCCATTCCGCACCTTGGTGCCGCAGAAGGTCGACGGACTGCTTGTGGTTGGACGCGCAGCCAGCTTCGATTCGCTGCCGCATGGCAGCGCGCGTGTCATCCCGCTTGGCATGGCGACCGCTGAAGCTGCGGGGGTGGCAGCCAAGATGGCAGCCGAGAACAACATCACCTTCCGCGAGCTGTCTAAGTCGACCGAGCTGATTGCGCAGCTGCGCGACAGATTGACCAAGCAAGGCATGGAGCTGAACATGAATGCTTTCGAGACGCCTTATTATGTGAAGCATAAAGCGTACAAAGGCCTGGTGGCAGCTGTCAGCATGCTTCTGACCAGCGGCAATCATGACAACATGGCCTACGACTTGGACGGCAAGTCCAACATGCAGCGCATTGTATACAGCATGAATCGCGTGAAGAAGCAGCATGCCGATTACTTCCACGGCGATCCTTCAGCAGCGATTGCCGGTGTCGATCAGCCGGCCGAGCAGAAGCTGACGCTTGATCAAGCTATCAAAACCATTGCCCATGCGATGGATAATGAGAAAGCGGAGTCTCTGACGCTGGACGAATTTTTAAATAGCGGATGGCTAAAGCAGGAGACGATAAACGGGATCACCGACCAAACGGCGTTGACGAACGGAGAATTCTTCATGGTGCTTCGCGATGTCATTGAATATTATGCAGGTGTTGTATACGAATAACTAAAACAATGCAAAAAGGGTGCCGCTTGGCCAGATGACTGGCTGCTGCGGCACCCTTTTTGCCTTTTCATGCTGCTATTAAGACAACTCTCTTACACTTTCCTCCAGCGCGGCCAAGAACGCATCCATTTCCTCGTCGGTTCCAATACTCACACGGAGGTATTGGTCAATACGCGGGGAAGCAAAATAACGAACCAATACCCCTTTCTCGCGAAGGCGAAGGAACAACTCTTTGGCTGCAATGGCCGGATGCGAGATAAAGAGGAAGTTGGCTTTGGAATCGGTCAGCTTGAAGCCCATCTCAGCTACGCGTCCGGCTACGCGCTCGCGCGTCTCCATGACCTTGCCGGTCGTCTCGCGGAAGTAAGCCTCATCTTGAAGGGAGGCAACTGCGCCATAGAGAGCGAGCCGGTCCAGCGTATAGGAGTTGAATGAATTTTTGATCCGGTCCAGGCCCTCAATCAGCTCTTCGGAGCCGAAGGCCATGCCTACGCGCAAGCCTGCTAGCGATCTGGATTTTGAGAGCGTCTGGATCACGAGCAGGTTCGGATAGCGCGGAATAAGCTTCACTGCAGATTCCCCGCCGAAATCGATGTAAGCCTCGTCTATAATAACGACGCGGTCCGGATTCCTCTCCAGCAGCGACTCCAGATCGGACAGCGGCAGCAGCTTCGCCGTAGGCGCATTCGGATTCGGCAGAATTATGCCGGTATGCTCCGCATTGCCTGCGAATTGCTCCAGCGGAATCGCGAAGTCTTCTTCTACAGGAATCAGCTTAGGCTGCAAGCCGTACATTTTGGCATAAACCTTGTAGAAGCTGTATGTAATATCAGGGAATAAGACCGGTTTTGCAGGGTCGAAGAAGGCGGCAAAGGCGAAGGCCAGCACTTCATCGGAGCCGTTGCCGACGAATACCTGCTTCTCCTGCAGGCCATAATAGCGGGCAGCTTCCTTGATCAATATATCGCACGTCGGGTCAGGGTAAAGCCTGAGATCGCTGTCCGCTGCTGCTTTGATCGCTTCTGTCGCCTTGGGGGAAGGCGGGTACGGATTCTCATTCGTATTCAGCTTAATATACGATTTGTCCTTCGGCTGCTCGCCAGGCACATAGGGCTCCAGCGATCCGGCCAGCGGACTCCAATATTTGCTCATCGCTTCTCTCTCCTCATGAATGGCCGGGTCAGCAGCAAACCAATCCAGGCGCCGGCCGTGTTCAATATAATATCGTCAATATCAAAGCTGCCTACCCGCAGCAGCATCTGCGCCGTCTCAATAATGCCAATTAGAATAACGGTAACCGCAATCAGCATCAAGCTGCTCCGGAAGCGCGTATTCAAGAGCGGCAGAAACATGCCGATCGGGATAAACAGGACCAAATTGCCGAACAGGTTCTTGAACCAGGTATCGAAGTTAAAATGATCGCGGTGTACCACATAACGCTGGATCGTATCGAATGGAACGAAATTGTACGCATATCCGTCCATCATGTAACGGTCGCGCAAAAACAACAAGTTCAGCATAATCAAGGCATAGAGAGCTGCAAGCAGCGTCACAGCCACATTAAAGCCGGTATGCTTGCTGAAAGCCTTTCGATAGAGCCTGACGTCGATCACCCCTTCCGATTGCTATCAGCTTTTACTCCGCATCGATTCTCCGGCCCATAATAACAAGATCCCTCTCGATGCCGTCGAGTGTCGCTACCCGCGGCAGGAGCCCGTATTGAAGGAAGCCGAATTTGCGCAGCAGCCGAAGACTCGGTTCATTGTGGCCGAAGACGAATCCAAGCAGCGTGGTCAGGCCAAGCCTCGGGCATTCTGCGATCGCTCGCTCCACGAGGAAGGAGCCTAATCCCTTCGCCCGCTGTTCCTCCGCAATATAGATGCTAATCTCAGCGGTAGCCTGATAGGCAGGCCGCCCATAGAAGGCTTGAAAGCTCATCCAGGCGCCAATGCTTCCATCCTCCATCCGCACCACCCAGATCGGGTGCTTCCCGGACGAATGCGCGTCGAACCATGCCTGGCGGCTCCCTGCCGATACCGGCTCCAAATCTGCCGTAACCGTACGGCTTGCGACCGTGGAATTATATATCGCTACAATCTGCTCCAGATCCTCTGGCCTTGCATCCTGAATGTCATAAGTAGGTGTGCTCATGATCCATCTCTCCGCATTCTATTCAAATAATTTCGGTACTCTTCCTGCGTATTCAGATTGAACAGCTCCGCCGACGCTTCTAAACCATCGATCTCTAGCGGCAAGACGGTAGTATTTAGCCCGCCAAGAAAGCTCATCACCCGCAAACTCCTCTGCTCCAGCGCCTCTCCCAGCAATCTGACCACGCGAGTATGATAGAGCGCATGGAACGGCAGTCCCTGCGCATAGATCACATCAGAGCCGCTTGAGCTCGCCTCAAGCAGCCTAAGGAGCAATGACGAAGAAATATCCGGCATGTCGCAGGCCGTCACCAAGACATAACCTTCTTCCTTTATGACGCAAAGTCCTGCATGCAACCCCGATAATGGGCCCTCGCCTGGATAACGGTCTTCTGCAAAAAGGATGGTTGCCTCCGGCAGCGGGTTCTGCAGAACAGCGCGATAGCGCTCTGCCCGGTCCCCCGTGCCTGTCGCGATCGTCACGCATTCCGATACCTCCGACAATTGTCGGACCAACCGGGCCAGCAGCGGCTCTCCTTCTATGAGCAGCAGCGCCTTGTCCTGCCCCATCCGGCTGCTTCTGCCGCCTGCCAGCACTATGCTGTTGCGAAGAAGCTTATCCGCCATCTCCTAAAACCCCCTCTTAACGAACAACAGCCTGCCAAGCGGAAAGCTTGACAGGCTGCCCGCCTTACCGAACCTTAACCTTTAGGCTTTGGCAGGATCAAATGAGCTCTTGAGCGATACGATACGGTTGAAAATCAGCTTCTCCGAAGTCGAATCCTTCGGATCGACATTGAAGTAGCCATGGCGGAAGAATTGGAACTTGTCGCCGCCAGCCGCCTCCCTCATGTTCGGCTCTACAAAGCCTTGCTCCACTTGAAGGGAGTTCGGATTGATCCGCTCCAGGAACGAAGTATCCTCTTCCTTGGACTCATCCAGAATAAGCGGTTCGAACAGACGGAAGTCTGCAGGGATCGCTTGCGAGGCTTCCACCCAGTGAATCGTCCCCTTCACCTTGCGTGCATTGAAGCCGCTGCCGCTCTTCGTCGCCGGATCATACGTGCAATGCAGCTCTACGACCTCTCCGTTCTCGTCCTTAATGACATCCTGGCACGTAATGAAATACGCATGCTTCAGGCGCACTTCGTTGCCAGGGAACAGGCGGAAGTACTTGCTTGGCGGATTCTCCATAAAGTCGTCGCGCTCGATATAGATTTCACGCGAGAACGGGATTTGGCGAACGCCCATCTCTTCATTCTCCGCATTATTCTCTGCATCCAGAAGCTCCGTCTGTCCTTCCGGGTAGTTCGTAATCACGACCTTCAGCGGGCGAAGCACCGCCATTGTGCGAAGCGCCTTCAGCTTCAGATCCTCACGGATAAAGTGCTCCAGGTTCCGCTCATCAACCACGCTGTTGCTTTTCGCAATGCCGATCTCGCGGCAGAACGTGCGAATCGCCTCCGGCGTAAAGCCCTTGCGGCGCATGCCGCTGATTGTCGGCATCCGCGGATCGTCCCAGCCGTCGACAATGCCTTCGTCCACGAGCTGCTTCAAGTAGCGCTTGCTCATCACCGTATTCGTAACGTTCAGACGAGCGAATTCGTACTGGCGCGGCTGCGACTCCATCTCGCATTCTGCGATCGCCCAATCGTAAAGCGGTCTGTGATCCTCGAACTCAAGCGTACAGATCGAATGAGAGATGCCCTCGATCGCGTCGCTAAGCGGATGCGCATAATCGTACATCGGGTAAATATGCCAAGCGTCGCCCGTGCGATGGTGATGAGCATGCGAGATGCGGTACAGCACCGGATCACGCATAGTAATATTCGGGGAAGCCATGTCGATTTTGGCGCGCAATACGCGTTCGCCTTCCTTAAATTCGCCTGCGCGCATGCGCGCGAACAAATCCAGGTTTTCCTCCACGCTGCGGTTGCGGTACGGGCTGTCCTTGCCCGGCTCCGTAAGCGATCCTCTCAGCTCGCGGGTCTGCTCCGCTGTCAGGTCGCATACATACGCTTTGCCTTTCTTAATTAGAAGAACCGCCCGATTGTATAATTCTTCAAAATAATCCGATGCAAATCTGAGCTCATCCCAATGAAATCCGAGCCATTGTACGTCTTCTTTAATCGCATCTACATATTCCGTGTCTTCCTTAGCCGGATTCGTGTCGTCGAACCGCAGGTTCGTCTTGCCCTTGAACTCGTCGGCGAGCTCGAAATTCAGGCAGATCGACTTGGCATGTCCGATATGCAAATATCCGTTCGGCTCAGGCGGGAAGCGAGTAATAACTTCCTGCACGCGGCCGCTCTTCAAATCTTCTACAACGATATTTTTAATAAAGTTCGAGGATGATGTCTTATTATCCACAGCGCTCTCCATCGCGACCAACCTTTCCCGTTAAATAGTTTTCTATTTATAATACACAAATTCCATTGAAAATACACTCAGGATTAGGTGTCATAGCTTGGCTGAAATGATGTTTATCTCTATATTTTTGTCTATGCGAAATAAGCGAACGTGTAAATCTCGATCTGTATTATTAAAATCTACTCATTTTCAACACGAATCTACACTTTCCATTTATTATATTGCTTAGAGTTGTTTAAACAAATATTGCCTAATTCCCGCTAGGGAAACGGGGGAACCACTTTGGGTGAATTGATCTTGACGCACGGCACGCCGGGCGCCTGAGGGATCATAGGGAACCTTCAACCGAACCCCACAGCTAACCTCGTCGGCACCGGAAGGAGCTTCACCAAGTTGAAGAAGAAAGTTAGCATCATCTTGGCGGGCCTTGTACTCATGCTCGCTTTCCAGGCTGGAAGCGCATTCGCCAGCGCATCCAAGATGGACGGCTTCATTGATGAATTGATCGGAACACGTTATTCCTACGGCGGAACGACAACTAAGGGATTTGATTGCTCTGGATTTACGAGCTACGTGTTCAACAAGATGGGAATCGACCTGCCTCGCAGATCTTCCGATCAAGCCGGCGCCGGCACGAAAGTAGCGAAAGCCGACCTTCAACCAGGCGACTTGGTGTTCTTCGACACTAGCGGTAAAAACAACGGCGGAATCTCCCATGTAGGCATCTACGTTGGAGACGGTAACTTCGCTCACGCTTCCACAAGCAAAGGCGTTATTATCGAGAAGCTGGATTCTTCCTACTACAAGCCGCGCTATGTAACGGCTGCACGCGTAATGGACGAATCGCAATTCGAGAAATTCGTTGTTGCTGCAGAGAAGAAATAATGTAGAACAAAGAGGTTGCCCCTTATGTGGGGGCAACCTCTTTTTCGTTCTTATGATTGGCCTGCTTGCGTCCTGCAAGCATTAGCATTAACAATACGACAAGCAATGCAACCACCAAAGCCGAGAGGTAATAAAGCGTCGGTCCCGTCGAGAAGCGATCCATTAACCATCCTGTTACCCGGGGAAATACGGCTCCGCCTACTCCGCCAAGGGCAACCAGCAGGCTGGTTGTGCGCTCTGTCATGCCTGGCAGCAAGCCATTCGCATAGACGAGCGCAATGCCGAACACGCCAGAGAAGCATAGTCCGCTAAGCGCAATCAGGATCATCAGCAGACTTTGCTGCTGGAAGACAACCATGCCAAGGAATACAATTGCCGCTGCCGCAGTTGTAATGAACAAATAACGGGCGTAGCCTATCCGGTCCGCAATAATGCCCGCGAACAGCCGCCCCAGCACCATCGTTCCCCAGAATAAGCTAAGAGCTGCTGTTGCTGTAGAATCCGACATGCCTGTTCGCGCTATAAGAATGGATGGCAAATAATTCGAGAAGCTCATCTCCATGCCTACATAAATCATAAAAAACGCCGCACTCAACGCCAGAAAAGGAATCGACTTGGGCGCATACCCAAGCCAGCCTGCAGATTTCTTATGGCTCGGTATCGCCGCTTCCGGCTCCCGATCATCCTCATGCTCAAGAGCAGGCCGCTGCGGCGGGCTTAGGCTGTTGTCCAGGCTGCCGAAGGACATCGTAAGCCACAGCACAAAGGTAATGCCCGCCAATGCGGAGAGGATCGGAAAGGACAGCTGCCATACATGCTGCTGAATAAGAAATGCGGCCGTAAGCGGAATGAACAGCGCCCCAATGCCGAAGAAAGTCTCCAGCCTGCTCATGGCCGAAGCCTTTCCTTTCATATGATCAATAATCGTCGCTCCTACAATCGCCTCCGTCATGCCGAAGCCGATCCCGGCGATCGGAGCAAAGGCGAGCATCCAGCCCCAGGGCAGCAGCAAGCTGTATGCCGCCTCGGCTAACGTGAGCAGCGCCATGGCGATCAGCACCGCTCCCCGCTTCCCGACTTTGCTCGTCAGAGCCGGCGCAAGCAGTACACCGAACAGAAATCCGATGAATTGATTCATAATCCATTGCCCGCCGTCTTTATAGGTAATGCCGTAATAAGCTATCAATTGCTCCAGCAGTGCTCCGCCGACCACATGCGCAATGCCAATAACCAAATACGAGAGACAGCCCATCCACAGCAGCTTCTTCATCCTAACCGACTCCCTGTTCTTACGCCCGATCGACGCCATCTGCTATAATCAAGTTTATGATATACGATAACCACAACACCTTCTATTATAAACCAAACGAGCCGTTAATGACCATTCACGCCATGTCGGAATCACATGCATGCTCGATCTGCGAATGGCGGTACGAGCCTCCCTTGGACATATACAACTGGCCTTCATGGACCAACATGAAGAAGGACGGAATCGAATTCGGCGATCCTGTCCTTCGCGCCTCCCAGTATGCAGTTGTGCTGGACGAGCAACATTCGTTAGTCGGCTACGCGCAGTATTTTCCGATGGGCCATGTAACCCGGCTAGGCCTTGGGCTGCATCCTGATCGGATGGGCCATGGATTAGGCAGCCGCTTCGTTCAACTGATTGCCCGCGAAGCGGTCCGCCGTTCGCCGGGCAACGAGATCGACCTGGAGGTTGCCAGTTGGAATAAGCGCGCCGTCCGCGCTTACGAGCGTGCCGGCTTCCATATTGAGGACACATATCTTCGCCCCTCTCCGGCAGGAGAGGTTGAGTGCCATTGCATGGTATTCGATGCATCACGCTTGTCCTGCGGCAACGATTAAATCCAGATTAACGGCCATGGCGCGCTCCACAATGCCAATTGCTTGTCGCAATGTCCTCCATTGTATGGGAGCGTCCGGCCTGGTATGGGTCAAAACGATAAGCTAAATAAGCCTAATGATTTGGATTACATTGTCGCCTTGCGATACTTCTATGACATGGTGCTTGCTGTTATACGTAATCGCTCCGCCGCCGATCTCAATGACGGGATCTTCTCCGAGGCCAAAAAACACATCATCAGCAAGCGCCTCCATGACCTCTTGGCGTTCCTCCGAGGCTAGCGCCGCCCATTCCTCCGGCTCCATCTCAAAGAATGAATAGCTGTTCTCGATTTCCCCTACGGCAACGGTCAATTCCTTCAATATATCCGCATATTCGCGTGCGTGACGAACTCCCATCTGACATACAGCTCCTTAAATTTAGTGAACACTTTTGTTTACTATAATCTCAGAATACCCTTTTGACGATATAAATAGAAGTAGACAAGCGTAAACGGCTGTAGTCATTTCTAATGACGTAAGCTCGTTTCGCGTAGAAATCCAGGAAGCTCTATAAGGGACACAGTCCTTAGAAGCCTGGATTTAAAGCGTAAACGGCTGAGCCATTTCTATTGGCGAAAGCTCGTTTCGTGTAGAAATTCAAGCAGCTTTATGAGAAGAACCTATCTCATTAGCTTGAATTTAAAGCGTAAACGGCTGAGCCATTTCTATTGGCGAGAGCTCGTTTCGCATAGAAATTCAAGCAGCTTTCCTACAATTGTTGAATATGAGACGGGCATACGCTGCGCGCTTATGTCTTCTTATACCATAAACTATTGATAACATGGACGGGGTGTATGATGAAGAACTCAACTATTATTGGTATCGTGGTAGGTCTAATCGCTGTACTTGGCGGGATGGTGCTGAAAGGCGCAAGTCTGACATCATTAGCTAATCCCGCAGCCTTTATGATCATCATTCTCGGTACGTGCGCCTCGGTATTGATTGCATTCCCGATGGCAGAGCTGAAGAAGATCGGCGCATTGTTCAAAATTGTATTCTCTGAGCAAAAGCTGACATCGCGCGAGGAGCTCATCAGCAAATTCATGGAGTGGGCATCCATTACACGCCGCGAGGGCTTGCTGGCACTTGAAGCCCGTGTCGAAGAGATCGAGGATTCCTTCCTTCGTAACGGCATGCGCATGATCATTGACGGCAACGACCAGGACCTTGTCCGCGACGTGCTGTTGGAAGATATCGCTGCAACCGAAGAACGCCATAAAGCCGGCGCCTTGATCTTCACCCAGGCCGGCACATATGCTCCTACACTCGGTGTACTAGGGGCCGTCGTTGGTCTGGTAGCCGCATTGTCCGACATGAGCGAGATGGAGAAGCTGGCACATGCCATTGCCGGCGCATTCATCGCGACGCTGCTCGGTATCTTTACAGGTTATGTATTATGGCATCCGATTGCCAATAAGCTAAAACGGATTTCCAAGCAGGAGATTCAAATTCGTCTCATGATGCTGGAAGGTTTGCTGTCCATCCAGTCGGGCGTATCCACTATCGCTATTAATCAGAAGCTGTCTGTCTTCCTGACGCCGACAGAGCGCAAGAAGCTGAGAGAGAAGGAGGAAGGGGACGTTGAGCAAAAAGCGCAAGCATGAGGAACATGAAGAGCACGTAGACGAATCCTGGCTTATTCCTTACGCCGACCTTCTGACCCTTCTGCTCGCTTTGTTCATCGTTCTATACTCCATGAACTCTGTGGACGTAAAGAAGTTCGAGGAAATGTCCCGGGCCTTCAGCGTTGCGCTGAGTACGGGAAGCGGCGTGCTGGACATGCCTTCTGTTGTAGAGAAGGGCACCGATCCGGATAAGAAGGACCTGGATGCAGACAATAAGGAAAATGAAAGCAATAATGAGGATGTCGGCAAGCTCTCCGAATCCGAGCTTCAGGAACTGATCAAGCGCGAGGAAGCGGAGCTTGAAGATTTGAAAAAGAAAATCGATGATTATATTGATAAAAAAGGTCTGACCAGCGATCTGGAGACTCAGCTCAATATGTCCCAGCTGCTCATTACGATTAGCGACAATGCGTTGTTCGCGCCTGGGAAAACGACAGTCAAGCCGGAAGCGAAGGAGCTGGCAACCGCAATCGCCACGATGCTTCAGCAATATCCGCAGTATGATATCGTAGTGGCCGGCCATACGGACGACACGCCGGTCAATCGCGCGGAGTTCCGCTCCAACTGGGATTTGAGCTCCATGCGCGCCGTTCGCTTCATGGACATTATGCTGGAGAATAAGGACCTGGATCCGAAACGATTCAGCGCGGTTGGCTTCGGCGAGTATCATCCGGTAGCGGAGAATACAACGCCTGATAACAAAGCCAAAAACCGCCGCGTAGAAGTATCCATTATCCACACTTACGTGAATGCTTCCAATACGCAGCAGTTGAAAGCCAAGTAGCGCGGGCTCTAGCGTTCCGCATCCATAGAAAAAGCCGCAGGGCCTTAGCCCCGCGGCTTTTCTTATTCAGCCCTATGTTATTGCGGCTTGTATTGGAGCGTATCGAACAGCTCTCTGCGCTCTCCCTCCGTCAAATCCCGCCACTTGCCGACGGGCAGCTCGTCCAATCGAATGTTCATGACGCGAATCCGCTTCAGGCGGCGGACATGGAAGCCGAACGCTTCGCACATTCGGCGAATTTGGCGATTGCGGCCTTCCGTCAGAATAATACGGAACGTCCGCTCCGCTACTCGCGTTATTTTGCACGGAAGCGTCATGCTTCCCAATATTTTTACCCCTTGGGACATCCCCTTCACAAAGGCATCCGTAATCGGCTTGTCTACCGTTACGATATATTCCTTCTCATGCTTCCCTTCAGAACGCAAAATAGGGTTAACGACATCGCCGTCATTCGTCAGAAGAATCAACCCTTCCGAATCCTTGTCCAGTCGGCCAATGGGGAAGATCCGCTCCGCATGCCCTACGAAATCCACGATGTTGCCTTTAATATGCCGCTCAGTTGTACTTGTGATGCCAACCGGCTTGTGAAGAGCAATGTACACATGCCGCTTATGCGCGCCAATGCGCTTGCCGTTCACCCGTACATCATCGCCCTGCTCAGCCTGGCTGCCAAGCTCCGCTTTGACGCCGTTAATGGTTACTTTCCCGCTCTCGACAAGCTTATCGGCCTCTCGCCGCGAGCAATATCCGGTCTCGCTTATAAATTTGTTGATCCTCAACTGTGAATCACCCCGCTGTAGCGTATCCTACACGATCACGATTGTTCGCGCAACTGTTCTGCCTTCTCAGCAATGACATGAGAAGGAATAATAATGTCATCCTTGCTTCCGTACATAGCCGTGCTCAGCATTCCCTCTGCAATCTCCTTTGCCGTGATCGGTCTATATTTGCTCTTCGGCCCTCCGAATACAAAAGGAATCCGGGCATACAGCTTCGCTGCAGCCGACTCTCCCCACCGATGCTCTTGTCTGTCTCCAAGGATCAGAGAGGGCCTAAAAATATGAAGTCTGCGCAATTGCAGCTGCTGCAGCTCCTTCTCCACTCTTCCTTTCACCTGGCTATAGAAGAATAGGGACGATTCATCCGATCCCATAGCCGTTACGATCAGCAGCCGCGCCGCTTCGTGCCGCTTCGCCAATCGCCCAAGCGCCATCGGATAGCTGTAGTCCACACGCTCGAACTGCTCCTTGGAGCCCGCTTTCTTCCTCGTCGTGCCCAGCGTGCAATACACATCGCTGTTCTCGAACAGCTGGCCCGGCAGCTCCTCCAGAGCGTCATAATCGACGACTAGCTGCTCCAGGCGCTCGTGCACCGTCTCCAGCTTACGGCGAACCAGCACGATAATCCGGCTATAATCACCCCGGCTAAGCAGCAGCTTCACCAATTCTCCCCCAACCAGCCCTGTTGCGCCTGCAATGACCGCTCTTCGTTCCATTCGCTCCCTCAGCTCCCCTGGCGATTACTGTCTCCCCCCAGTATATCTTCCTTCCCTTCCCCTTTCAAAGCCGGCAGCGTCACTTTCACCGATGTGCCTACATTCACTTGGCTCTGGATGTCCAGCGTGCCTTGATGACTATTAATAATCCGCTGGCTTACCATAATGCCAAGGCCTGTCCCTGTCTCTTTGCCTGTAAAGAAGGGGTCGCCGATCTTCGAGATCATCTCCTCCGGAATGCCGACGCCTTCATCTGTTATGGAGATGGCGATGCTTCCGCTTTTCTTCTGAATCGAGATATGAATAGGGCCGCCATTAGGCATCGCTTCAATCGCATTTTTCAATAAGTTAATGAATACCTGCTTTAACTGATTCTCTTCACAGGAGATCAGACAAGCATCCTCGGTTATCACCGTGCGGAATACGATATTATGCAGATGTGCTTCGCTATCCAGGAAACGCAGTACGTCCTGAAGCACGTCTCTGACGTCCTTCGTTACGAATTTGGTGGCCTGCGGCTTAGCCAGGATCAGAAATTCCCCTACAATCAAATTAATTCGGTCCAGCTCCGACAGCATTAAGGTAACATGGGATAAGTTCAGGGACTTGCTCTGGAGCTGAAGCTGCAGGAAGCCTCTAAGCGTTGTGAGCGGGTTGCGAATCTCATGGGCGACGCCGGCTGCCAGCTGTCCGACTGTTGTCAGCTTCTCAGAGCGCCTGAGCAGCTCCTCCATCCGGTTGCGGCTGCGCATATCCCTGCATGTGCTGGCAAAGGCGCGAATGGTGCCGTCCGAGTCGCGAATCGGCGACACCGTAACGCTGACGGGAATGATCTCTCCTGTTCGGGTGACACGTACCGTCTCTTGAGCCGGCAGCTTCTTGCCCGCTAGAAGCAAGCCGATCATCTGGCGCTTCTCCATGCGATGCGTCTCGGGGATCGTCGGGTACCTCTTGCCCAGCACCTCGGCCTCCTCATAGCCGAATAGCTGCTCGAACGCGCGATTGACCTGAATGACCTTGCCTTCCAGGTCCATCAGATGAATCGCATCGTTCGAATGATTAATGAAGGACTCCAGGTGCTCCTTCATTCGGCGGTTTTCCTCAAAGGCTTTGCGCAGCTTGTTCATATAAATGCTCAGGTTCTGCGACATGGCGTTGATCTTGAGCGCCAGCAAGCCGAACTCGTCCTTGCGCTTAATCTGTATCGGCTTATGGAAGCGGACAGAGGATACCTCGTTCACCTTCCACAGGATGTCTTTGAGCGGACGAATCATGATGCCCACCAGCCAATATATGACAACAATCATCAGCAGCAGGAAGAGGCCGGTATACATAAGCGTATAGTCCCGCTTCATCTCCACCAATGTCGTAATGCTGGCGCGGTCATAGATGATGCTGATCACATAATTGCTCAGCTTGTCGCTCATATAATAGCTTCTTAAATATTCGTTCCCTTCGAACGTCAGATCACGCAGGGCATAACTGCCCGGCTTCGAGGCTTGCACATAATGCGGATCGTTGATAGCATCAATATACGTATAAGAACCATAGACGACACGACCGGTTTCCTTGTCGAATATCGTAGTCTCTTTTATGTAAGGGTTGATGGTATGGAGCATTTGGAACAGGAAGTCCGGCCTATGCGACGAGTCGTCGCTTTCACTGCCGCCTTCTGATTGCTCGTAGTTCAAAATGTATTGCGCGGCTTGGGCGGAGGTGTTCTCCATAGAATCGACCATCAAGCCTTTTATTCCATTGACCATCGAATATTCGCTTAATAGATGGTATAGAATGACTACAGCGAACAGCATGAGGGAAATCACAAGGGACAGCTTCGTCTTAATCGACAATGAACGACACACCCTTTTGGCGAGATGATCGATTGGACATAGATCCAAATGACTATTCACATTTCATACACACAGTCAACAGAAGTTATGCACAGCAGTGGATGAGTTGTGAGTAACTATGTGAATAATAAATAAGTTATCCACAATTATATCAACAGTATGTTAACAACGGAATATTTGTTCGTTGAATAAATCTATTCTATTCGTACAAGGAGTCTGGTTCATCATGAAGAGAGAAGAAGAAGATCGTCGTTGGATGCTTGAAGCGATCGCCGAAGCCGAGAAAGCCGAGCAGATAGGCGAAGTGCCCATTGGAGCCGTCATTGTACGCGACGGTGAAATTATAGGCCGCGGCCATAACCTGCGCGAAACCCGCCTCGATCCTACCGCACATGCCGAGCTGGTAGCGATTAGAGACGCCTGTGACCGGACTCAGGCATGGCGTCTGCTGGACTGCACGCTCTATGTCACGCTGGAGCCCTGTCCCATGTGCGCGGGAGCAATTGTGCAGTCTCGGGTGAAACGGGTCGTATACGGCACGACAGACCCGAAGGCGGGCTGCGCCGGCACGCTCATGAACCTACTACAAGAGCCCCGTTTCAATCACGAAACGGAGCTCACAAGCGGCGTCCTTCAATCGGAATGCGCTGGGCTGCTGACCCAGTTCTTCCGCCGACTCCGCGGCCGATAATGCTTATCTATGTTTGTCTCGATGTGCGGCAGTTAATTCGAACTCTGTCCGCTGGATATGTTGGAGCGCAACAATTAGCTGATCGGCTTCCTCGCTGATCGCCAGGACGGCCGGATCGGTCAAACTGCCTCGCACTTCGGCGATCTCATGAAGCTTTTGCCGAAGCGATTGCAACTGTCTAAGCAAGTGATTTTTATCCATGGTCGCTTCGAGGCACACTCCTTATCTAGTAATCATGTGGCAATAGTTCCATTATACTCCGTGAAAAACGAAGTGTTTGTAAAAACATGTCGACGGATGACTACAATTTTTAGGCATTATTCGACAAATTAAGGCTATTGGTTCCATATTATAGTACTGTAGTCCCAGCAAGGTTGCAACCCCTCCTCCGCCAGCCGGCTTCCAATTGTAATCTAGAAAGCGATACAGTAAAATGACTTCATACCACTACAGAATAGCGGGATGATGATTATGCGCGCAAAAGCGGTTATTCTTGGGTGCAACTATTATATCGGCTTAAGTGCCCTCCGCTGTTTAGGGCAATTCGGTATACATACCGTAGCTGTGGATTATTCAGAGGAACGCGCGTACGGCGCGCTGTCCAAATATACGTCGGAACGACTGATCGCACCGCATTATAAGCAGGACAAAGACGCCTTCATTGCCTTTTTGAAAGATTACGGCCGTATGCAGCAACAGCCCCCTGTTCTCATTCCTTGCCACGACTCCTATGTGGAAGTGATAGATGAGCATCTGGAGGAGCTGAGGGAGCTCTATCTCATTCCCCAGACCGAGCCAGGGCTGTACACGAAAGCGATGAACAAGGAGACGCTGCATCGCATGGCGCAGCAGCACGGGGTGAATGTCCCTGAGACGTTAAGTCCGCTGGAAGACGACTTCCTGGAGCGAGTCGAATCCGAGCTGGGCTATCCCTGCATCGTCAAGCCGACGGACTCGCCTTCATTCGTCGCCTTATTCCGCCGCAAGATCTTCAAGGTCAATAATCGGATGGAGCTGCAAGAAGCGCTGTCCAAGGTGCAGGAGGCCGGGCTTGAGGTCATTGTGCAGCGGATTATTCCCGGATTCGATGACCATATGTATACGTTCGACGCTTATCTGAATCAGGATTCCAAAGTAACTCACTGGGTCACTTGCCAGAAGTACCGGCAGTTTCCTATTAACTTCGGCGCATCGGTCTATACCGGTCAAAAATATGTGCCTGAGCTTCGCCGGATCGGCGGGGATTTCCTGGAGAGAATCGGCTGGAAGGGCTTTGCGGAAATCGAATTCAAGAAGGATGCTCGCACGGGCGCCTTCTATTTAATCGAAGTGAATGTGCGAATGACCAATCTGAACGAGCTGCTGCGGCAAGTCGGCATCAACTTCCCATATGTTACGTACCAGGAACTGACCGGCACCCCCGTAGAACCGTATGCGGTTACGAAGGATATGAACCGGGTGTTCTGGTATGGCTACGAGGATATGCTCGCTATTCGCGATTATATACGAACCAAACAACTGACCATCCTGCAAGTGCTTCGGTCGTTGCTAAGGCCGAAAGCTTATGCGATCTGGTCCTGGCGCGATCCAAAGCCGGGTCTGGCCTTCGCGTCGATGACTCTCAGCAAGATGTGGGGCAAATTACGAAGAAGATAGTTTATAAGAATGGGGCGGATAGCATGCTGCTGGCTTCCTTAGTAGAAGAACTGGATCATACCATCCTGCAAGGCGACTTGCATATCGATATTACCGGCATTGCGTTTGACTCCCGAGAAGTGACGCAGGGCAGCCTGTTCGTGGCCGTAACAGGGTTCACGCATGACGGGCATCACTATATTCAAAAAGCCATTGAGCTTGGCGCGGCCGCCGTGCTCGTAGAGAAGGATACCGCCCTTGAAGGCCCGATTGCCGTAGTGAAGACAGCGGACACCCGCCAAGCGCTGGCGCTGGTCGCCGCCCGCTTCTACGGCCATCCCTCGGAGAAGCTGAACCTGATCGGCATTACCGGGACCAATGGCAAGACGTCCACTACTTATTTCATTAAGTCGATCCTGGAGCAAACCGGGCATATGACAGGGGTCATCGGCACGATTGGCGCGATGGCGGGCAATCAGCCGCTGAAGACCAAATCCACGACGCCGACAACGCCGGAATCACTGCATCTCCAGCAAATGTTCGCAGACATGGCGGAGCTCGGCGTACAGGATTGCGTCATGGAGGTATCCTCCCATGCGCTAAGCCTGTACCGTGCCGCAGCCACAAGGTTCAAGATCGGCGTTTTCACGAATCTGACGCCTGATCACCTGGAGCTGCATCGGACGATGGACGAATATTTCGAAGCCAAATCGATGCTCTTCGATCTGACGACTGACTATAACATTATTAATCTGGATGATGAATTCGGGCGCAAGCTTGCGAACAAGGTAGCAAGATATGATGCCAAGCTCGTGACTTACGGCATCACGGATGAAGCGACGATCTATGCGACCAATATTCAGTACAGTCCCGACTCGACAACCTATGTCGCCCATACGCCTGCTGGACGCGTCGACATCCGCGTCAATCTGCCGGGCCTTATCTACGTGTATAACAGCTTGGCTGCGGTCGCCTGCGCCTTCTGCAGCGGCATCAGCCTGGAGCTGGCTGCAGCAGGCATCCGCGCCGTAGAGAGCATCAAAGGCCGGCTGGAGGTCGTCTATCAAGACGAAGAGCGGAAGATTATCGTAGACTTCGCCCATACGGAGGACAGTCTGGAGAAGGCGTTGTCTACGCTCCGCCCGTTCACCAAAGGAAGGCTGATCCTCGTATTCGGCGTTTACGCCGCCCCGGGCCATCTTGGCAGCGGCAAGCGCGAGTCGATGGGCAAGATTGCGGCACAGCATGCCGACTTCTGCGTCGTAACAACCGATAATCCGAAGGACCAGGACCCTGATGCGATTATTGCGGAGGTATCTGCCGCGGTGAGCGCCGCAGGAGGACACTATGCCGGCATCGTTGACCGCAAGGAAGCGATTCGCTATGCCATCGAGAATAGCGGGAAGGGTGACGTTATTCTGATTGCGGGCAAAGGCCACGAGACGACCCAAATTATCGGCAAGACGGAAATCCCGTTCAATGAGGCCGAGATCGTGAACGAGATCATGGCTGAACATACTAATTCAACTCCAAAGAAGGTTTGAGCATGGATCAAAAAAGCTTAGGCGTCATCGGCGGCATGGGACCGAAAGCAACGGCGGTGTTCTTCGATAAAGTGATCGAGAATACCGTCGCGCAGCGCGACCAAGAACATGTCGATATGTTGATATTGAATCACGCGACCATTCCAGACCGCACCACAGTCATTATGGAGGGCACGGAGCAACGCTTCCTCACTGAAGTCGCCCGGGATTTGAAGCTGATGGAGCATGCAGGCGTGGCGCATATCGCGATCCCTTGCAATACATCTCATTACTTCTATGACGCGATGCAGGCGATGACGTCCATACCCATCATCAATATGGTGGAAGAGACGCTTCATCTTATTCATGACCGGTATGGCTCCGGCATAAAGATCGGCGTTCTGGCCACATCTGGCACAATGAAGACCGGAGTCTACGCCAAGGCCTGCCAGAAATACGGCATGGACCTGCATATTCCTGATGAAGCAATGCAAGCCCAGACGATGAAGATTATCTATTCCAACGTCAAACGCGACTTGGACTTCTCTCCGGAGGAGCTTCAGTCGCAGATAGACGAGCTGCGGACGGAGCATGGCTGCGCTTGCGTGATTCTGGCCTGCACGGAGCTCTCTTGCATCGAGCTGGGCCCAGACTATGCCGAGGGAGTCGTCGATGCGATGCAAGTGCTTGTCGAGCGCTCCATTGTATTGTCCGGCCGTACTCCGAAATCTGCGAATTAATTCGTGACTGACCCATAGCATGGACAAATTAAAAACACCTTCAAGATAATAGAACCATATCGTCGGATATGAGGATAAATCTTGGAGGTGTTTTTGCATGGACAACCAGAGCGGGTTACACCAGAGCCCCGGCTATTCCCCCTCTTTGCCCATCTTTTCCTTTCGGTAGTCATTCGGCGTTGTATGCGTAAGCTTCTTGAATACGCGGCTAAAATACTTCTCGTCGTGGTAACCGATCATCTGGGCGATTTGCGCCATGCGAAGATGCGGATTCAAGAGCAGGATCATCGCTTTCTCAACCCGGATGCGATTAACGTAATCGATCAAGGTCTCCCCGAATTCCATTTTGAACTTGCGGGAGATGTACTCCCGATTCAGATGGAAGCTCGCCGAAATATCCTGCAGCCTGATGTCCTGCGTATAGTGGGCCTCGATATAACGGGCAATTTCACGCATCGGGCTGCTGCTCAAGGACTGCATGGAGATGAATGTTTTGGACAGCTCGATCAGGCTCTCCGTAAGCAGGCGCTGCATCTCTGTCAGAGACAATCGTCCGGACTCATCCAAGGGAACGATAAACGGGCGATTCTCTATTGGCTGCTGCTGCGACCCGTCGTTCTCGCGGAAGAACTCCTCCACCCAGCCTGCCCGCGCCGCATTGTATTCGTCCCACCACATCTTTAATTGCTCCAAGGAGATATAATCCATCTCGCCGATGACTTGGAACCATTCGCTCACAACATGCCGAAGGGGGTCCGGATTGCCGCTGCGGACGGCCAGACGGACCTTCTCTTCATATTTGCCGAAGCGAATGGTGCTGAGTCGTCCGGACACCTGGCTATACTCGTGAATGAGCCTGCTCGGTTCAAGCAAATTGCGTTTGTACAGCGCATCGGCCGCTTCCATATACGCCTTGTGAAGCCCGTCCGGGAATCCGCCGGACGTGCTTAAGCCGAATTCCACAGAGCCTCTCAGCGTCCGGTTAATGCCCGCTGCGATCTTCCGCAGCCAATCAGGCGCTGCACCCAATTCGTTGCAGAGAAGCACGACGATTTCATAAGGCCGATTCCAATTGCGGAAAGCGAGGCCCCTCTCGGCAGGCTGAAGAAACTCGTTGCAGATATTAAGCAAAGTAAAGAATAGCAAATCCAGGCTGGTCGAGTATTTGTCGCGGATTGGCTGTTGCAGCGATTGAAGATCGAACACGGCAACCCGGCACGAATCGACTCCAGACAGATACGGAAATTCGCGCAAACAGGACTCTCCGGCAGCCGGGGCGTTCCCCGAAGCCGCCTCCGTAAGCAGCCCCGACAACAGCTTGTCCCGATAAAGGGGCTTCAGCTCGTTAACCTCCTTGTTTTTTTCGTGATACTGAAGCCTCTCCCGTTTTGTTTCATTCCAGCTGGCGACCGCTTTGCTTACGGCATCTTGCAGCTGCTTGCGGTCAATCGGCTTCAGCAAATAGTCGATGCCTCCGAATTTGACGGTATGGCGCACGAACTCGAAGTCGTTGAAGCCGCTGATGACGATTTTTTTGCAATCGAATGCGTTTTTTTCCATCCATTCCATAAGCTCGATCCCCGATTTAATGGGCATCATCATATCCGTAATGACAAGCTGAGGGCGATGCTCCTCGATTAACGCGGCAGCCTCGGCGCCGTCTTCGGCTTCCAGGACCGTCTGAAAACCGAATCCTTCCCAATCGACCAATTTCAAGACCGTACTGCGAACATGCTTTTCATCGTCAACGATCAATGCTTTCATGGTGTCATATCCTCCTGCTTAGGAATAGGCAATGTCATCGTAATTTTGAGTCCGCGAGGTTCGTTTTGCGAAAGCTGCAAAGCAGCTTGTTCGCCATAGTACAAGTGAAGACGGTACATGACGTTCATTAAGCCGATCCGGTCGCCGCTGTCGGCGGCAGCCTCGTGCCGAATGCCCGACAGATCAGTCTGGATCGCAGCAAGCCGGTCGTCGGTGATGCCGATGCCGTTATCTGCAACCGTGATATGCAGCATGCCGCCCGCAACGGCTGTGGCGATGTTGACTATGCCGGTATTTTGCGAAATATGAAATCCGTGCTTAAAGTAATTCTCGACGAGCGGCTGAATAATCATTTTGGGAATAGGAATCCCACCCGCGCCTTCATCCAGATCATATTCGATTTTTAATTTCTCGTCGAACCGCTGCCGCTGCAGCAGCAAATAATGATGGACGTAGTCGAGCTCCTGCGATAAGGAAACGATCATTTCCTTCGTATTCATGCTGTAATGCATCATCTGCCCCAGTGAAGACACCAGCCCGTACACTTCCGGAGCGTCGTTGTCCAAGGCGGAGGCGCCAATGGATTGCAGCGCATTGTTAATGAAATGCGGATTGATCTGCGCTTGCAGCATCTTGAGCTGCGTCGTCTTATTGGCGAGATTCAGCTTGTACTCCCGGAAGATCAGTTCATTGATCGTATGCATCATCGTACGGAACCGCGTAGCCAAGATGCCGAATTCATCGTTCCGGACAATGTCGATCGGCTCTTCCAGCTGGCCGGACTGGATCTTGTTAATGCTTCGGATCAATTGCTTGATCGGATTCGTGAACCGAATCGAAACAAGGAGTACGGCAACGGTCGCCACGGACAGGAACAGCACAGCAATGGCCGTGTTGATCATCGTCAGCTTATGCGCCTCGATATAGAGGTGCTGGTCGGGAATGCGCTTAACGATCGTCCAGTTCAAATAAGGCGTCTGGATCCGGTCATACAGTATAATGCCGTCGTATCCCGATTTGTTTTTTTCCATGCTGCCGGAAGACGATGTCTCTTTCAGTATACTGTCGATCCACGCATGCTCCGGCCGATCGCCGCCGGTATCTTGCTCATCAGAGGTGAAGATGATGGTGCCGCTGCCATCGATGATGTAGATGTCTTCCTGCTCCGGATCGTAGAGCTGCGCCGACATCTCGCGAAGAGCCTCTACTTGCACGTCAATGGCGAGCAGCCCGACCCGCTCCGAAGTCGGAACTCTATACAACGGGCGATAAATGGAAAATACAAGCTCCGGTTTATTCGCCCGAATCGCGCCCACTCCATAATCGCTGCTTAGATGAGTTGGCATGGTGACGGAAGCGTAGGGGGGAATATCCGCTGCAATCGACGGTGCTTCTGCCTGTCCGTAGGCAAAATTGTTGGCGTTCATCAGAAAGCCGGTTTGTCCTTTATCGAGATACAAATAGATTTGATAGATATTGCTCGCCGCATTCGATACGAGTTGGAGCGCCGTATAGACATAAGATTGATCCTTATTGTCGGTCACGCCTTTCACCAGAATGTTTTCCATCGTCGTATTGGAATACAGAATAAGCGAAGCGTTGTTCACGACGTCAAGGCTATTGGAGATATTCGTTGTGCCTTCGGAAAGCAGTCGGCTGTTCTCCACAATGGACCGTTTTTTCACCGATTCCTTGGTATAGACATGAGTGACGATGATGGACGAGACAATGGGAACTACGATGGAAATGAGCATAAGAGCGATGAGCTTGTAACGCACGCTTGTAGTCAGCAATCGCATGGATAAGTCTGCCCTCCCACTCTAGGCTGTTGTGAATGCTTCAATGTTAGCGTTTTCATATTCTAACACCGCAGGGTCAAAATCGTCCACCTATGTTCTCAAATTAGGCAGTGGGAATCGCTTCATGCCCTCTATACAATGAAGGTACTTCACACATCCTAGATAGGAGGAACTAGTTATGAAAAGATGGTTGACCTCTCAGCCGATGCAGCAATCGGTGTTCTTAGGTCCTGCCCTGTTGGTATACGCCATCATCATGATGCTTCCGTTTCTGCTCGGAATCTATTATTCGTTCTCCGATTGGAACGGCGTATCCAGCCAAATTAATGGGGTCGGCCTGCAAAATTATAAGACGATATTGACGGACGACCCCGACTTTGGCCGTTCTCTCTGGTTCACAGCCCGCTTTACCGTAACCGTCGTGCTTCTTAGCAATGTTATCGGATTTCTTATTGCATATGTATTGTCGAAGCCGCTGAAATCGCGTAATGTGCTGCGCACGATCTTTTTTATGCCGAACGTGCTTGGCGGCTTGCTGTTAGGTTTCATCTGGCAGTTTATTTTCACCCGAAGCTTCTCTGCGATCGGACAAGCAACCGACATCGGATTTTTCAATTTGTTCTGGCTCGGAACGGAGAATACAGCCTTCTGGGGACTCGTTATTGTCAGCGTATGGCAAGGCGCCGGTTATCTGATGGTCATCTATATCGCCGGACTCACGAACGTGCCGAGCGATCTGATGGAGGCAGCCGCAATTGACGGCGCGTCGGGACTGCAAGTTCTGCGTCATATTGTGCTTCCTCTCATCATGCCGGCGGTGACGATCTGTTTGTTCCTGAGCATTTCCTGGGCGTTCAAATCATTCGATCTGAATTTCTCGCTTACTCAGGGCGGACCGTATAAGTCGACCGAATCGGTGGCCATGAATATTTACTTCGAGGCGTTTAAGAGCAACCGATATGGCCTCGGCACGGCAAAAGCGGTGATCTTCTTCGTTATCGTCACCATTATTACGATGATCCAAGTCTCGATTACGAAGAAGAAGGAGGTGGAGATGTAATGAAAAAACAATCATACGGCATGAAATGGCTATCGGTCGAAGTCGTCGTCATTCTGGTGGGACTGCTGTTCCTTGCTCCCTTTTACTTCGTGCTGACGAATTCGTTCAAAGGCTTCGCCGAGCTGCTAGTGGATACATCCGGCTTGCCGAAGAGCCTGAGCTGGGACAACTACGCAAGAGCATGGGAAGTGCTTAACTTCCCGCGCGCCTTTCTCAACTCGCTGCTCATCACACTGTTCAGCGCTCTGTGCATGGTCGTCGCAGCGTCGATGGCCGCATACCGCTTGCTGAGGCATCCGTCCCGAATAAACCGGGTATTGTTCTCCTTGTTTGTAGCGGCGATGGTCGTTCCGTTCCAGGCCATCATGATTCCGCTTGTACAAGTCGGCAACTGGCTTCAATTCTTAAACAGCATTCCAGGCATTATTTTTTGTTATACCGGACTGGGCGTTTCGTTCTCGATCTTCCTGTATCACGGCTTCATGAAGTCGATTCCGCTTGAGGTGGAAGAAGCGGCCGTCATGGACGGATGCAACCCGTATGGCATCTTCTGGCGTATTGTGTTCCCGCTGCTGAAGCCGATGACGATTACCGTGATTGTGCTGCAAAGCTTATGGATGTGGAACGACTTCCTGCTCCCGCTGCTTGTTCTGCAAAAGCCGGAGCTGCAAACGATTCAGCTCGCGACCAATACGTTATTCGGACAATACCTGAAGCAGTGGGACTTGGCGCTTGCGGCGCTGGTTATGGGAATCGTACCGATTTTGACTTTTTTCCTTGTATTGCAGAAGCATGTCATTCAAGGCATTACCGCCGGAGCCGTGAAGGGATAACAGGAACTAAGCCAGGCAGAGCAAATTTGTCCACCTAAACAGTCAATGCGATGAGTGTTGAAGCCATGGACCGCTGAACTACAATGGGCTTGTAACCAAATCAACGATAAAGGGGAGGCAGACAGGATGAGAAAATGGTTAACGGTTATAAGCGCGATCATGCTGACAGGCTCCTTGCTGGCCGGCTGCGGCGGCAAAGAGCCCGGAACGGGCACAAGCAGCAACAAGCAGCCGGCAGGCAAAGAAGTGACGATCAAGATCATGAACTTCAAGGTCGAGATCGCCGAGCAGTTCAACAAGCTGAAGGAAGAGTATGAGAAGGAGCATCCCGGCGTCAAGCTTCAAATCGATACCCTCTTAGGCGGAGACGATTACAACACGCAATTGAAAGCCCGCTTCGCTTCGGGCGAAATGCCGGATATATTCGCGAACGAGGGCTACAATCAGATGGACGCATGGCTTGAATATCTGGAGGATCTGTCGGATCAGCCTTGGATCGAGCACGAAGTCGATATTGCCAAAGAACCGACGCTGCGGGATGGCAAGGTGTACGGCATGCCGGTCGGTCTTGAGGGACTAGGCTTCCTGTACAACAAAGATTTGTTCGCCCAAGCGGGCATTACCGAGCTGCCCAAGACGCTGTCAGAGCTTGAAGCGGCTGCACAGAAGCTTCAGGCGGCAGGCATAGAGCCGTTCGTCAACCATTTCGATACATGGTTCGGCCTTGGCTTTCACAATTTGAACAACGCGTTTGCGAAGCAGCCGGATCCGAATGCTTTCATCCAAGGGCTGAATGACGGTACAGCGTCGATCGCTGGCAACGCCATCTTCCAGGATTGGACGAAGATGTTCGATGTCGTCATCAAATACGGCAACAAAAACGCCCTGACGACGGATTACAACACGCAATCCACCTTGTTCGCCACCGGCAAAGCAGCGATGAATCAAGGCGGCAACTGGCTTCAGCCCGTTATCGATAAGCTGAACCCAGAGATGAATGTCGGCATCCTGCCGATGCCGATCAACGAGGACGGCGACTTGAACGACAGGCTGTTCGTGGGCCCGGCCAACAACTGGGTGATCTACAAGGATTCACCGGTCAAAGAGGAAGCGAAGGAATTCCTGAACTGGCTGGTCTCCTCAGAAACGGGACAAACATATTTGACCAAGGAATTTAAGTTTATTCCTGCCTTCACGAATATTAAGGCGGAACCGGCGGATCTCGGCGATATCGGTGCGGGAGTGCTGGAATATATCGAGCAAGGCAAAGTTCTGGGCTGGCACTGGTCCAAATACCCGAACGGGGCGGCTCCTGAATTCGGCGCGTCGATGCAAAAGTACGTTTCCGGCAAAATAGACGCTGCGGCGATGCTAAGTGAATTCCAATCCGCTTGGGACAAGATGAAATCCAGAAAGTAAATCGAAACTTATACCATTTTATTAGGAGGAATTGTCATGAGCCTGCAATTTGGACTGCAATTATATTCGGTAAGGGACGAGCTGAAGAAGGATTACTGGGGAACGCTGGAGAAGCTGGCCGCTATCGGCTATCGCAATTTGGAGATTGCCATTCATAATGCGGATGCCGGCCTGGAGCCGAATGCGACAGAGCTTCGCAAACGGTTGGATGCGCTGGGCATGAGAGTTGTATCGAGCCATATTCAGCCCCTTGACCGGTATGAGGAAATCATTGCGTACAATAAAGAGCTTGGCAGCACGTCTATCGCGCTCGGCATTGCTTTCTTCAAGAATAAACAAGAAGTGCTCGAATGCTGCGAGCTGCTGAACCGTCACGGCGAGGCTTATAAAAAAGGCGGGTTGGACTTCTACTATCATAACCACTTCCAAGAGTTCCAGAAGTTCGACGGCGAATATGTCATGGACATCATTCTGAACAATACGGACAAGGATCTGGTCAAAGTTGAGCTGGACACGTATTGGGCTGTAAGGGGCGGCGTCGATCCGATCGCTTATCTGAAGAAGCTGGGCGACCGCTGCGATCTCGTTCATCAGAAGGACTTGCCGGCGGCGGTAGCTCCGAAAAATCTGCTGGAAGTGACGGGCGATGACGCCGACATTACGTTCGAGCGGTTCCTGGAGCTGAAGTCGGTCGATCACTTCTCGGAAGTGGGCGAAGGATCGCTTGATATCGCGGGAATCATCAGCACCCTGCGCGAGATCGGAGCGGCGAAATATATATTTGTCGAGCAGGACCTTACTTCCCGCAACCAGCTGGAGAGCGTAGAAATCAGTTACCGTAACATTTCGAAGCTGTTTGAAGTTTAATCGGCCAGGAGGAGAGAAACATGAAAAAGGTGAAGGTTGGCATCATTGGCTGCGGCAACATCAGCTCGATTTATTTTGAAGCAGGGAGCAAGTTCGACATTATCGAGATTGCGGCTTGTGCGGATCTTGATCTGGCGAAAGCGAAAGAGCAGGCAGAGCAATTCGGCGTGCCAAAGGCGTGTACGGTCGACGAGCTGCTGGCCGACCCCGATATCGAGATCGTTGTGAACCTGACGATTCCCCATGCTCATGCGGAGATTCATATGCGGGCGCTCCAAGCGGGCAAGCATACGTACGGAGAGAAGCCGCTTGCGGTCACGATGGAAGACGGAGAGCGCATTCTGGCGCTTGCCAAGGAGAAGAACCTGCTTGTCGGCTCCGCGCCGGACACCTTTCTTGGCGGCGGCATCCAGACGTGCCGCAAGCTGATCGATGACGGCTGGATCGGCAAGCCGATCGCCGCAACCGCGTTCATGATGGGTTCGGGGCCGGAGAGCTGGCATCCGAATCCGGGATTTCTGTATGAAGTCGGCGCAGGACCGATGTTCGACATGGGACCTTATTATTTGACAGCGCTGATCAACTTGATCGGACCGGTTCGCCGCGTATCGGGATCGGCACAGATGACGTATCCGGAACGGACGATTACGAACGATATCGATTACGGCAAAAAAATCCCGGTCGAGGTGCCGACTCATATCGCAGGCACGCTCGACTTCGAGAACGGTGCGGTAGGCACAATTATTACGAGCGTTGATGTGTGGGGGTCCAAGCTGCCGCATTTGGAAATCTACGGATCGAAAGGCACCTTGGTCGTTCCCGATCCGAACACGTTTGACGGACCGGTATATGTGAAACGCCACAACCAATCCGAGTTTATGGCAATGCCTCTAACGCACGGCTTCACGCAGAACAGCCGCGGACTCGGCCTCATGGATATGGCCTACGCGATCAGAAACGGGAGAGAGCATCGCGCAAGCGGCGAGATGGCCTACCATGTGCTTGAACTGATGCACGGCTTCCATCTGTCCTCGGAGCAAGGCGTTCATTATGCCGTCGCAAGCAGCTGCAAGCAGCCTGCCGCGCTGTCGGCCGACTTGCCGAGGAACGGGCTGGACGGTTAAACATAGCTTTGAACTGGAAGGCAGGGCCTCGTTCGTTTGCAGCGGAAGCCCTGCCTTTTGCGTTAGATAGGAGGGAAATCGGTGGCTCCGAATTACGCGGTAGCGCTGGTCGTCATTGCGTCCGTCTGTTACGGACTGCTGGCAACCTTGACGAAGACAGGATTAGCGGGCGGCATGAATGTGGGCCAGATCAATGGCGTGCAATTCATCGTCGGGACCATGCTGCTCTGGGGAACGGCTATATGGAAATGCAGGCAGTGGCATAAGCCGTCGTCTCAGGCGATATTGAAGCTGCTGGCGGTCGGTACGTTCATGGGGATGACCAGCGCCTTTTTCAATGCGGCCATTGGGCTTGTGCCGGCTTCCATCGCTGTCGTTCTGCTGTTTCAATTTGTATGGATAGGCGTATTGTACGAGTGGATCTTCCGCCGCGTCGCGCCTGACGGCAAGATGCTTGTTGCCATTATGATCTCGATTATTGGGGCCTTGTTCGCCGCCGATGTCTTCCACGGGCAGCTGCTTCAGCTTCCGCCTATGGGAATATTGCTAGGCCTCGGTGCGGCATTCTCCTACGCAGGCACGTTATATACAAGCGGTAGAGCTGCAACCGAAGTTAGCCCCTGGCTGCGCGGGCCCATTATGGCGACAGGCGGACTGGCCGTGATTGTGCTCCTCTATCCGCCTGTGGATCTTCTCCAAGGGGCCGATTGGAACGGGTTCTGGCCGCTGGCCGCTTTGCTTGGCATTCTGGGCATGCTCGTGCCGACGCTCTGCCTTATGTTCGGCACGCCGCCGCTCAGCACAGGATTGACGACCGTGCTCGGATCATCCCAGCTGCCGGTTTCGGTCTTTATGGCATGGACGGTGCTGGACGAGAACGTATCAGGGCTGCAATGGCTCGGAGTGGGATTGATTATTGCCGGTATTCTCGCAGCGCAGTGGAAGCGGACAACTCACCCTTGAATGCAAAAACACCTCCAAGCGGTCCTCCATATCTTGCGACATGGCGGCAATCTCTTGAAGGTGTTCCGATTTGTCTTATAATCTCTGAATAATAGCGGTATTAATGAATAACCAAGGCGTGAGTGCCCAATGCATCATAGGAAGCAAAAAACTCGTCCGCATCATAAGTCACTTGACCTTCCAGCGGATTCATCACATGCACGCGGTTGCCCGGGCCATAGCCGTTCAACACGACGCAATGCAGATTGACCGGCGCTTTGAACAGCTCGCCCGTATCGTTGAAATACCAGGACGAAGTAATCTTCGGCGGCGACAGATCAAGCGTCACCCAGATGACAACCGGATTGCCGCGGTCAAGCTCGGCATAGATTTCTTCCCGCGTGCTTCCGCTTATATCGACAGGCGTGTGATCGCCTCCGAATTCGGCGAACACTTTGTTAGCCGCATCGATAATTGGCGGTGCGTAGGAGAACCATGCGATCTGATCACGCGGATTGCCCGCATATGCCTTGTACGGATTCGCTCCGTACAGCTTGCCGTCCTTGCGATAGAACGGCTCCTTCGGCAAATATTCATCCGCCATTACCTCTTTGGTCAGCTCATAGCCCATGCCGTTCAGTACGCTGGTCAGCGATGTAATCTCGCAGCCATTCGGCAGCTCAGGCTTCTGCATCACCAGCGGTACGTCGATGTAGATCTCCGATACATCAAGCTCTCCCGTCTCCGTCCACTCATAGCCCTTCACATAAGCCGGAATGGTGCTGGAGAAGGCGACTTCCCGGTTGCCCTGATTGACAGCGCCGCCTACTGCCTGATTATCCAGCTCAAACGGCGTCATGATCTTGCTTTGCTTAATCAAATAATTCGTGCCGTAATCCAGCTTGGATGATACGGCTCTTCCATCAGCCCCAGTCGTCACCTTCTCGATGACGGCATCCGTCGTGCCGTTCACGATTGTAAATTCCGTGCCTTTGATCGGCAGCGTTGTAGCGCTGTCGGTATGCACAATCGTAATGACCCCCTGCTTGGCCTTCTCGACAACTTCCGGAGTGCTCTCCGCTTGCTTGCCGTCATTCGTGACTGGCTTGCTTATACCATCGTTCTCCCATTGGAATCCGCTCTTTCCAATCAGAACAACCAGTATGACCAATCCTGCCGTCATAGCAATCAATAAAAGCCTCTTCAATCGTCTGTACCTCCATGCTTCTGTCTATAATATTTTGAAATCGTGCTACTTGCTAATAAACGTCCTGTAAGCTTCCTCGTTCAAGACACGGTCAATCTCCCCGATATACTCCGAGTAGCGGTCCGGATGGCAGAAGCCCTCCTTGAATCGATACAGTCCATCTGACTGGTCGAGCTTGAATACGCCGCCGAAATCATATCGGTCCTTGCCTTGCTCCACAGCCCACTTGATCATCTCCCATTGCAGCAGATGAGGGGCCATCAGGTTGCGTTTTTCATTCGCGCTTGCACCATAGATGTACCAGGTTTTGTCCCCATAGCTGATGGCGACCGCCGCGGCGATCGTATCGCCTTCATGCTCCGCCAGATAGATGCGGGTATAATCCCTGTACGCTTCCAGCATTCTAGCAAAATAGTTATAAGGACGGTATGAGATGCCATGGCGATTGCTCATAACGACATAGAGCTGATGAAACAGCTCCAGATCGGAAGTCTCCGTGCTGTATCGGGTCGTCACGCCTTTGCGTTCCGACAGGCGGATATTGTAGCGCGTCTTGGAGTGAAAACCCTCCAGCAGCTCTTGCTCCGACTTGCCCTTCAAATCAAGCACCATGTTGTAGCGCGGCTGCGTCGTATCCTTGGAGGATACGTTGCGGTTGCGCAGCACGTAGCCAAGCTCCGCGTATTGCTTGTGCAGCTCTTCGTCATAAGCCGTCTCCGGATCTATCCGCAGCACGAAGGCCTGATGATCGCGAGCCGCAGCTTCGGCTTCCTGAATCAGACGGTCGACAAGCGCTGTGTCTCTGGGATCGCAGACAGGCCCTTTGCAGCAATAGGCCAGCTTCTGCTCGCCCACTGCATTGACCATCAGCACCGACATCGCGGCGATGATCTCTCCCGCTTCCTCCAGATAGACGTACAGAGGAATCCAGTTGTTTTTGACCTCGGACCAGCCTGTATCCTGCGTGGTTGTCGCGAATGCAGAGGTGCGTACGAAGCGCTCGTAGCGTGCCAGCTCAGCTTCATTCGTGATGTCTACGATCGGCATTACAAACTTCCTTTCTGCTCATAAAATTGCTTGTAGCGATCTTCGTAGCTTTTATAATACTTGCGGACATGCCACCAGCGCTTAATCGCTTTATCGGCATCATACTGAAGCGTCATGCAGTATTTCTTTTCCTTAATCAGCCGTTTCATATAAGCAACCGCTTCCTTGTCCTCCGTATACGCCAGCGCCACTTCCTTCGGCACGCCGAGCCACAGGTGCTCCGTCTTCGCATAGACCGTCGGCTCATGCTTGCCGTACACCAGATTCTCTACGACGAACTTCGCCAGATTATATCCGCTGCCTGTCGTGAAGAAGCTGCTTCGGCCTTGCCGCAAGTTAATCTCGAAGATTTTGTACTTGCCGTCCCTGGCATCATATTTCATATCGAAGTTAGCGAGCCCCGTATATCCGATAGCCTCCAGAAATTGCTGATACTGCTTATAGATATCCTCGTTGTACTCATTGACGATAGCTACGTAGTTGCCCACCAGAGACGGCGTGCAATCCTCCAGCAGCGGCCTGCCAAGGCACATCAGGCGAACCTTGCCATTCTGGTCGGAATACGCGTTCAGCACTCGCATATTGGAGTCATCGCCTGGAATAAAGTCCTGCACAATCATCGTTCCAGTATAAGAGGAGCTATAAACAGCTTGCAGTGTACGTTCAAGCTCAGCTTGGTCCTTGATAATATAAGCTTTCTTCTTCCCTTCGAAGGATGCTTCCAGATAAGCAATGCTGTCTGCTGGCTTCAAGGCAACCGGGAAGCCGAATGGCAGCTCCACCCGGTCCTTGTTCTCCTTCGTCACCAGATACGTAGCAGGGAAGTCGAGGCCGTACTGCTCGCACAGCGCATAAAAACGGTCCTTGTACAGCAGCTCGTCAATCCACTTCTCCGCGACGAACGGCAGCTCATAATGAGGGGCCAGCTTGTCTTGATTGCGAATGACCAGCTCCGCATAGCTGTCGCTGCTGGCGATCAGCACAAGCTTCTCCGCCTCTTGCTTCAGCTCATTGGCGAAAGCAATCAGCGCATCTGCGAATACATCCGGCTCATCCAGATTCTCGACGACTTTGATCGTCGTAATATCGGAGAGGTTCGTCATGAACAGACGGCCCTTGCCGATGCAGCGGCTCGTTACGCCGTATTCCATATGGAAGGAACGCGCCATCCCGTACGCGTTAATATCCGTGCCCAAGATTACCGGGATGAAATCCTGCTTTGCCACGAGATCGAACCCCATTTCCTACATATCAATGAAAAATCGCTTGTACCATACCAAAAAAACATACGTAGTCCACACATAACGCGCGCGGTTCTTGCGGCCATGATAATGCTCGTCCAGATAGCCGATCAATATATCCGTATTAAAGAAAGCCTTGGCATATTCCGAAGAGAAGGTTTCCTTCACCAGATTGTAATACCGCTCCTCGCGCAGCCAGTGGCGGACCGGCACCGGGAAGCCCAGCTTCGGACGGTTCGCCCACTCCTCCGGCAGATCCTTGAGCGCCGCTTGACGAAGCGCATACTTCGTATCGATCGAATTCACCCGGTAGCGAGATGGCAGCTTCTTGCCAAGCTCCATCACCTGCTTGTCCAGGAACGGCACGCGCAGCTCGATCGAGTGAGCCATGCTCATCTTGTCGGCCTTCAGCAAGATATCGCCCGGCAGCCACAGATGAAGATCAAGATACTGCATCTTCGTGACATCGTCCGCGCCCTTCACCCGGTCGTATACCTTACCGGTAATGCTGTATACGGAAGGCCCTTTGCGGAACTCCGGCGTCAGGACGCCCAGAGCGTCTTCCTCGCTGAAGATCACGGCCTCGCCGATGAAACGCTCCTCGACCTTCTGGCCGCCCTTGACCATAAACTCGGTAATCCGGTTTTTCGGAAGCTTCTTTCCGAGATGATGAGCCGCGCGGCGGATGCCATATGGAAGCTTCTCATACTTCTCCATCTTCGGCGAATTCTGATACCATGGGTAACCGCCGAAGATTTCGTCGGCGCCTTCACCCGACAGCACGACGGTAACATGCTTGCGCGCCAGCTCCGCCAGGAAGTAGAGCGGCAGCGACGACAGGTTCGAGTGAGGCTCATCCATATGATATTGAATCGTCGGAAGCGCATTGAAGCATTCCTCCGCCGTCACCATCTTGCGCTCATTCTGCACGCCCAGCTGATCGGACAGGTCTTTGGCCAGATTCGTCTCATTGAACATGGCCTCATAGTCGGCGAAGCCGACGGAGAACGACTTGTTCGGGCGAAGCAGCGATGTAATATAGCTGGAGTCGATGCCGCCGGACAGGAAGGAGCCGACCAACACGTCGCTGATGCGATGCGTGGCTACCGATTCCTTCATCGTCTCGTGGATTTCCTCCACGTAATGCTCAAGCGTATGCTCTTCCTCGCGGAACGCCTTGTCCCAATACTTCTCGATCTTGAGATCGCCGTTCTTAATGATCATATAATGGGCCGGCGGCAGCTTGTAGACGCCCTTGAAGAACGTCTCGTCCATCGCCGAATATTGGAAGGTCAGATAAGGCCTCAGCGCATCCTTATTCAGTTCCTTCACGAATGACGGGTGCGGCAGGAAGGACTTGATCTCCGAGCCGAAGATAAACGTGTTGTCCACCGTATGGCGCGTATAGTAAAGCGGCTTAATGCCGAATCCGTCACGCGCGATAAATACCGTATCATTGCGCTTATCCCATATACAGAACGCGAACATGCCGCGCAGCCGCTGCATCATCGCAGTGCCGTATGCGAGATAGCCATATATAAGCACTTCGCTGTCCGAGGATGTGCGGAAGGTGTAGCCTTGCGCCTTCAATTCCTCGCGAAGCTCCTGGAAGTTGTAGATCTCTCCGTTGAAGACGAGCACGATATTGCCGTCTTCGCTATATAGCGGCTGGTTCGCCGCTGTGGACAGGTCGATAATGCTCAGCCTGCGGAAACCGAGTACGACATCCTCATCCTCATGCACCCCGCCGCTATCCGGGCCGCGATGGACAATAGTCTCAAGCATATGTTCCATGATTGCTGGGTGGTCAATTGCATTTTTTCCTTTTATATATCCGACAAAACCGCACATATTATTTCACCTCTATGTTCATATCCATACCATTTTACCATAGGCGGACCTAATCCCCTACTAAACCCTTGGCAAAGGAAAATAACGACTTTTCTTAGGGCAATCGGCCCTCTTCCATGATACCTTCTAGGCGGGTAGTTGTCGACTTGTGGCGGTTAGAATCCCCTCATTTCTGTAAGACTGCAACCAAGCCTTAAGTCTAGTTCATTCACCGCCGCAGGTCTGTTTTGAGAAGCACCGGTTTCCTCTATAATGATAAGCGTGAGTTAAATTATGGATACAGAAATTATTGCTATATACAGAACTGATAGGAATAGGAGAGTTCCCATGAAAAATTATCAAAGAATAAGTCTTCTCGTTACCGCCACGATGCTGGCCATTGCACTTACGGCATGCTCAGGAACCGTCAACAAAATTACGGATAAGGTCGTCATTGGCGAAGGATCAGGCTCGGGAGAAGTCGTGTCGAAGGGCAAGCATTCCTTTGAGGCTGATGAGTTCGGAAGCTTGAAGGTCGTGACAGAAGCGATGCTGATTGATGTCGTGCGCAGCCAGTCGGATAAGGCCGAGGTTGAGCTGCTGGCTGACAGCAAGGTAGAGAAGGATATTACCTTTAATGTCGCAATCAAAAACGATGTGTTGGAAATTGAGACCAAAGAAAAGAACAGCAAAATCATCAAAGACAACCGTGGAGAACGCCGATTGATTATTTCGCTGCCTGACAAGCAATACGATAAAGTAACGATCAACAATAATTTCGGCGCTATCGAAGGCGCTCAGCTGCATGCCAATGCGCTCCATGTCAAAATCGATGCAGGTTCGATCCGGTTGAGCGACATTGCGGGCGCCATCAAAGCCGAAACGGCAACAGGGGATATCGAGGTGAATGGCATTAGCTTAGACAACGACCTTGTAGCCAAGACAGAGGTAGGCACGATTCGGGTTAAGCTGAACGAAGCTCCTGCTGCGGCTAGCGTAAGCCTGAAAAGCGAGGTCGGCAGCGTCACCAGCCATCTGGAGACGATGGAGTATTCCGCCAATACCAAGCGTGAGATCACCGGGACCATCGGGACAAAAGGGCCTCGCTTGGAAGCAACCGTATCAGTTGGATCTGTAACGGTAGAAGTATAACTTCAATCAAAGAGGGGTTGGCCGAGACGGCCAACTCCTTATCTCTATTATTATGTCACGCGCCAACACTGGCGGCCCCGAGATGAATCGAACATCCGACACCACGTTTAGGAAACGTGTGCTCTATCCGCTGAGCTACGGGGCCACAGCAATATTTATTATAGCATAAGTAAGGGATACAGCCAAAAGGGATTTGCCAAAATAAAATCGTGATCCGATCACGACAGCTCCTCGGGAAGTCATGCACAAGAAGCGCTTCCCTCCCTTGCCCATTAGATATGAATGCTGGCTCTAGACCTTAAGGTCCTTCCCCCAATTAACGCAGCGGGTCGCCATAAGCGACGTGCCAATGAAGATGCTTGGAGTCCTGGTATTGTCCCAGATTCGTTAATACCCGGCACGCGCCATGCTCTGACGTCACCTCGGCAGCAACTTGCTTAATGACGCTGATCAGCTCAATCAACAGATCATCATCCCCTTCCTCCAGGGTCAGCAGCGACGGAATATGGCGCTTCGGAATGACGACAATATGAACCGGATAGAAAGGCTTCGTATGATGATAAGCCAGCACGCGCTCCGTCTCAAGCACTCTGCGCACTTCCGTTCGACCGCTTAATACTTCTTCGCAATAAAAGTCTTCAGTCATTTACGTCCTCCAAAGTATGGAATATTTTCTAATTATAATGAATTCGACATATCCATCCGCTTCCCTGCAAGCAAAAAACAGCCCTTCCGCGGGTGATGCCGCAGCTGGACTGTCTCTTATTGAAAGATGACAAATTTCAGTTCTTGTTTCTTTAAGTATTCGATAATATCAGGCAATGCTTCTAGCGTGGCTTTCTTCTCATGCAGGACATAGATGCCGCCCGACGGATCGGTTTGCTGGAAATACTGCAAAATATCCTTCGCCGCATTCGTTCGCCAATCCTCCGGATCGCGATTCCACATCAGCATCTTCATCCCCATATCCTCCACCGTATCGGTCAAACGGTCATTCAACGAGCCGTACGGCGGGCGAAATAGAGTAATAGGCTGCCCGATAAATTGCTCCAGCTTCTCATTGGCCCCCGCAATATTGGTAGCCATCTTCTCATTCTTCAGAGCAGCCAGATTGCCGTGATCCCATGAATGATTGCCCACAGCCATGCCCTGCTCGTATGCATATGTGACGGATTCCGCATGCTTGCCTGCGTTTTTTCCGACAAACAGGAAGGTTGCCGCCACCTCATGCTTCAGCAATTCATCGACGATATCCTTTGTATAGATAGAGGGTCCATCGTCAAAGGTCAGGGCGACAAGCCCCTTAGGCAGACTGTAATAAGGCTTGCCAACCGTGATCTCAACAGCTTCCGCTGCGGCAGGCTTCTGCCCAGCTTCTCCCGATGCGACCGGCGGCTGTGCCTCTGTCTTGAGACTCGCCGAGATGGCGTCTTCGCCTCCATCCTCGCCTTGCGCTTGTACAATATGGTCATTCAAACGCGAGGCAGCCTGCTCCTCATCCGCCACTTCCGTTGCCGCTACCGGCACATGAAGGTCCTTGCCCGCTTCCCCCTGATTCGTTAAGAAGCCGCCTTCCAGCTCGAACCAACCGATATACAGCAAGCAGGTCAGGACAATCAGACGAAAAGAAACGGATATAAGTCGTGTCATTTTCATTATGTATGTAAGATTGCTTGTTTTTGAAACTTTCAGCTCCACTTGCAATTCCTGTTCAGCAGGCCTTTCTTCGGTCCGTTCAGGCAGTTCACCCAGCCGAAGCTGCTCCATCAGATCCCCGTACAGCTTGGAGCAAGTGAAATAATGTGTCTCGCTTCGCACGCTATTCGACTTGATGACAGAGCTGTAATGCACTTGCCGGTAAGGATCCCAGCTGGTGTACAGCGACAACCTGGCACGCTCTCCTTCGCCAGGACCAAGCGGAAGCAATTGCAGGCCAGTACGTTCATCGACTTCAAGTGTAGTCACATAACGGCGGCCGTCAGATTCCACTGCTAATTGCAGCTCATGACAGCCCTGATTCACTTCCAGCGACAACAACTCAATCGTTTGCAAGGCCTCCGTCTTCATCTCAGCTCTCTCTTCCGAGTGGAGCCGACATCCGGTTGGTAAAGTCGCTGATCATATTCGCCAGATACACTTTCTCCTGATGAGTCGACTCATATTTCTGCTTCAGATGCTGATTCTCGACTTCCTGTCTGCCGATTTTCTCCTCAAGCTCATGAATCCGTTTATTTTTGTCGGCAAGCGAATCATTGTGCTTTTGAAGCAAGCCGTTGTACTTCTGCTGCTCCAGCTCAATAACGCTTTTCAGCTCATCAATCTCTACGGACATCTTTCTCTGCAGCTCGCGATAGTCCTCTACCACTTGGTCAACCTTCATATTTTTGTCCACAATCTTTTGTTCCAGCTCAAGAATGCTCTTCTCACGCTCTTCAATCACTTTGTTCAGGTGGCGCGCATCGCGATTCAACCGTTCGATATTGCCAGCGGCATGCGACAACCGATCTTGCAGCTCATTGACCTGCAGCTCCGTATGCTGCTTGGCATGAATCATTTGTTCTACTGCGAAAATCAGATCGAGCGACTTTTTGTCCATATTCGACTTGTCTGGAACGTTAGCCCCATACGTCTTGCTCTCTTCTACCGATTCTGAACCGGGATCCCCTTGATTAGGTGCCGGTCCTAGTGCTAGGTCCTGCGGCTTGTCGCCAAGCTTCTCTGCTGTTTCTTTTTTCTTGAAAAAGGGAGAAATCATGTTCGTTGTCACCTCTTATCGGTTCATGTAAAATTTTGTCGAATTAATTAGTTCTATTATAAATAAAATATTAGCAATTTAAGTGGGACTTTATGTCCATCCAACAAAAACGATTCTTTGGCACTAGATTTGAGCAGATAGGACTACAACTCAGAGAAGTGAGCATATATTGCACTTGAAATGCTTTCTTTGGACATTAAAAAGGAGGAGTAGCATGTACGATCCCCATTCGGTCTCGAGGGATGACCAGATCTTCGGCATGTTATGCCATTTGTTAGCCTTCAGCACCTTTATCATTCCGTTTGGCTCCATTATTGGTCCGCTAGTCATTTGGCTCATTAAGAAAGACCAATCCCCTTATATCAACGAACAAGGCAAAGAATCGCTTAACTTCCAGATCAGCATTATGATCTATTGTATCATTTCCTCGATCCTCATTATTGTATTTATCGGCGTTTTGCTTCTAATCGCTGTTGGCATCGCCTGGTTCATCCTTGTCATATTGGCTTCGATCAAAGCCAATGAGGGTATCGTATACCGCTATCCGATTACGATTCGATTTATCAAATAAAAAGTCGGCTTCAACGAGCAAAGCCCGCTTCTCCACATGAGAGAGCGGGCTGAATAAAAACCCCTTTCTGATGGCCTGCGCCATCAGAAAGGGGTTTAGTCATGTTATGAGTTCAGGTCTTAAAGTCCAGCCATACCGCCAAATTCCTCAGCGAGCTGATCTGGCGTCAGCGCGTCTGTAGGAAGCGCCGGGAATTCAATTTTCTTATTCAGTTCCGAATACTGAGCCGAGAAGCTGCCGCCGAATTTCGCGTCAAGACCGCTCTCAGAATCCTTCATTTGAACCGAAATTTTGCCGTTCTGATACACTAGGTACTTATCTTTGATGCCGCCTGTAATCTCCAGCACATTAAACTTCAGGTCGTTTTGCAAGAAGTTAAGCAGCTCGGTCTTATTCGTCTCCAAGCTCGTCTTCACTTCTTCCAGATCGGCCTTCTCAATGCCGGCAGACTCCAGATATGCTTTGTTGTTCATCAGGATATCCAGAATTTCTGGAAGCGCCTTGTTCACAATCGTCTCTACAGTTTGAGGGTAGTTATCCGCATTGATTGCGAATTTCACCACTTGATCGACTTTCAGACCTTCTGGCAGTCCCGCTTCCTCTGCCTTCACCGTACTGAAATATGTTTTCTCGTCAAAGTGCTTAAGCAGCGCTGCGGAGAGATCCTGTACCATCTTCTGCTGCTCGGCAACATTCAGATTCAGGCTGTCTACGCCTTCCTGCTTAGCCAATTCCTCAAGGTCAAACTCAATGTACTTGCCAACCAGCGATTCTGGAATACCGAACATCGGAAGCGAAGGCACTTGAACATACATAACCTTCTCTGTGATGATCATCGGCACAGCCAGCTTCATATCCATCATGCCTGGCAAGATAACTTCTAATTTAACGTCTGCCCGCATAGGTTCCGACGAGTAAGCTACATCTGCTTTGATGGTAGCGTCCTTCACGATACCTGCGACCTGAGCCGGTGAGAATAGGGAAGCATCTACGCCTCCTGCATCTGGAAACTCCAACTCGTCGAGCTGCATCGTCATGGACACTTTGTAGGACTCTGCCGCCGCAGTCTTGGCTGTTGCTGCTTCGAACGCTGTCTTAGGCGGCGCCGAGCTGCTGCATCCTGCGATAATCATCGTCAGAATGATCATGGTGATAATTGCTGCTTGCTTTACTTGCTTCATTAATTAAGTTACCTCCACTTTCTGTTTTGTAAGCAACTCCATTCTATACTATATTTAGGCGATTGGATAGCCAATGAGCAAAAAATACTCCCCGTGTCATAGGACACGGGGAGTATCTCAACCTTCAGGATTGTTGTGGGAAACGTGGTTTTGCTGCTTCGTCTTCTTAGAGCCGGACAGCGGCTCTTGCATGCCATTATCGTGATCCTGCCGCTTCCGCTCGTTATGCGGCACGCTCTCCGGAACGGGCACGCTCTTCGGCTTGCTCATGTCGGTTCCCTCCTCTGCAAGTACTCTTCACCATTATGAAGCGCAGGCAGCCTAGCGCTGATTCTTCATATCCACAGGCTGGTCGAAGTTCAGGGAATCCTGATGACGGCGGTCATTCTTGTCTTGTTGAAGCTGCTGGGCATGATGGCTATTGACCGGTTCATTCTCCAGCGCTTCCACGACGTTGGATAAGTTCTTATCCGCTGATCCTTTGGCTTTCGACATGCTCGTCACCCCTTACGCATGAGTCAACTGCTGCAGCGCTTGGGCGCACTCATGCAGATGTCTCTTATAATCATGGATCAATTGTTGAATAATATCCGTACGCTCATCTACGGTAACGTTGTCCTTCTCTACATCGATCAGCTCAACAGCCACTTCGCGGCTGCCTGTATACGTTACTTTAAAATCAAATTCATACATTTGATGCCCTGCGGAATGGATGGTTACGCGCAGCGCCTTGTCATCCGCCTCATCCTGCAGCACCACGCATCGATCGGAGCTATTCATCGTCTCCGGCAATGTACGCTGCCATGCGTCTGCAAGCTGCTGCGGATCAATTCGAAGCTCATCAGATTTCGCCATAAGTAGTAGCACCTCCACAACGTTAAGATGCGATGCGGAGGTGCTTTTTATACGAATCGGACTATTGTGTTTCCAGAATGAACGTTTCCCAGCCCGACGCCGTTGCCCGATTCGCAATTAACGGGCTTGCGCCGGCATTCTCGGCCGAGACAAACTGATTGTTGGCCGCTGCGCGAAGCGTGACGCCGCCGCTTACATTCGATAGCTGGAAGGTCTCCCAGGTGCCTATCGTATCGCTGCGTGCGATTAACGGACTGCTGCCGGCGTTCTCCGCCGTGACATACTTGCCGTTCGCAAGCGAACGGAACGCCACATTATTATTGCCCAGATTAATCCGTTCGAACTTCTCCCACGTGCCCGCTGCGGTCCGGTTCGCTATTAATGAAGCGCTGCCGCCATTCTCAGCCGCCACATAAAGCTGATTCACCTGTGCCTTGATGGCCACTACCGGATTGGCGCCTGCTACTGTGCCATGCCATTTGAACGTAATCGCAGTCTTGGCTGGGATATTGTACGTGAAGCTCTGGTTGCCCCACTTTACTTTAACGGTCTGCGACGAGCTCTGATTGTTGTACGCAACGACGACCTTAGAGCCGTCCGGATTCTTGAATGCTACGTTCTGCAAATTATTGTAGGTCGGAGACGCGATTCGATGCGCTCCAGGCACGACAAATTTGCTGAATTGACCGATGGCATAATATTGATTGCGATACGTCACTTGATCCGTTCCATCGCTGCGGATAAGAAGCATTCCATGATTAATGCTGTTCGTCAGCACCGTAGGCCCGTTGTTCTGGTCAAGCGCCAAGTTCCAGGCGATGAAAGACTTGGACCAGTTGCGCGGGATCGTTATGAGCTCCCACATCATATTGTCAAAGGAAGGATTCCAAGTGCCGAAGCCGCCTTCAGTGAACCAGATGTCTTTGGTCGGGTATTTGTCCCGAATCGTGGACATTGCGGTCGGGCTGCCGCCGTAATGATGATACGCGGTTCCTGCAATGTAATTGCTCGCTGCAGAATCAGCCAGCAATTGATCAGGGAACGATGTATTATCCCAGTTGAAGTCATAGCCCATGATTTTTGTATTCAACCCTGCTTGCTGTATGGAAGGACCCAGATTGTTTTTAATAAAGTTGATTTGGTCGGTAACGGACATGTAGGTGGTTGGATAATGATTGAGCTGCAAGCCTGGCTCGTTCAGAGGGCTTATGGCATAGATCGGGATGCCCTGTGCCTGGTATGCCTGTATAAATTTCACTAGATAGTTGGCGTAGCTTCCATAGTATTGCGGCTGCAAATACCCCGTATTCATCGGATGGGTGGCGCTGGGGTTTTGTCCGGCTTTCATCCAGCCTGGCGGACTCCAGGCCGCGGCCATGACTTTTAACTGCGGATTAACGGATAAGGCCTGCTGCACCCTTGGAACGATATAAGGCATATCTCGGGCAATGGAGAAGTTGTTGAGGTTCGGGTCGTTCGCGGTGTCATTGTAGCTGTAGATTTCCCAGTTGAAGTCGGAGGCTCCGATCGTCTGCCGCAGCAGGCTAAGGCCGATGCCGCTATTGCCGAACAGCCTTTCATAGACCTCTGCGCGCTTGGCATTGCTTAGCCTATACGTCAGCAGCCATGCCGATGCATCTGTGATGGACACGCCGAACCCGTCCATCTGCTGGTAAGCAATATTCTCGTTCACGTCAATCGTTAGAGGCACGGAACCGCTGTCTGGACTGAAGCTCACATTCGCCTCTCTTGTCAGAGCTTTGCTAAGCGATTCATTCGTCGTCCAGACCTCGACGGTCTCTCCGGCTGCGGATACCGAAGGCACTAATAGAAGCATAATGAGCGAAAAACTTAAAGCTAATTTGATGAATCTAAGCATGAAAACACTCCTTTTCATAAGAATGATCATGACTTTCCCATCAAGCCTAATTAGCATATCACTGGCCACATGATGAGAATAGGCATCATTCTTTAGATGAAGTGTTCATTTTTTTGAATTTCGGAACATAGTAAAAACGCCCAGGCGCTTACGCGTCCGAACGTTGGATAGATATATAAGTAAGCTGGCGGAGAGGAAGGGATTCGAACCCTTGTGAGCTTGCGCTCTAACGGTTTTCAAGACCGCCCCGTTATGACCGCTTCGGTACCTCTCCACATATCAATGCGCCACAGAGTAGTGACAAAGCTCATTGTACCACAGGTCAAAAATGATTTTCAAGCTATTTTCGACCTGTGGACATGGATATATTTTGGGATTAATCGCATCCCGACTTTAAATTACTTCAATTCAATCTTTTCAACGCCGCCCATGTAAGGACGCAAAGCCTCTGGAATGACAACCGATCCGTCCGCTTGCTGGTAGTTCTCCAGAATGGCAGCAACGGTACGGCCTACCGCCAGACCCGATCCGTTCAGCGTATGCACGAACTCCGGCTTGCTCTTCGGCTCTCTGCGGAAGCGGATGCCGGCGCGGCGTGCCTGGAAGTCCTCGAAGTTGGAGCAAGAGGAGATCTCGCGGTATGTATTGGCGCTAGGAATCCAAACCTCCAAATCGTAAGTCTTCGCGGACGAGAAACCCATGTCGCCTGTGCATAGCGCAAGAACGCGATAAGGAAGACCAAGCAATTGAAGCACCTTCTCTGCATCGGCAGTCAGCTGCTCAAGCTCATTGTAGGAGTCTTCCGGCTTCACGACCTTCACCAGCTCCACCTTGTTGAATTGATGCTGGCGAATCAGACCGCGAGTGTCCCGGCCAGCCGAGCCAGCTTCAGAACGGAAGCAAGCGCTGTAGGCTACGAAGTTGACCGGCAGCTGCTCGTTGTCCAGAATCTCCTCGCGATGAATATTGGTTACAGGAACTTCCGCTGTCGGAATCAAATAATAGTCAGTATCCTTTATCTTGAACAGATCCTCTTCGAACTTCGGAAGCTGGCCTGTGCCGATCAAGCTGTCGCGATTGACGATATAAGGCGGCAGAACCTCCTCATAGCCATGCTTATCGCTATGCAGATCCATCATAAAACTAATTAAAGCGCGCTCCAGTCTAGCGCCAAGACCGCGATAGAAGGTAAAGCGGGAGCCCGTAACCTTCGCTGCACGCTCAAAATCCAGAATGCCAAGCTCATGCGCGATATCGTAATGCGCCTTCGGCTCATAGTCGAATGACGGCACTTCGCCGATGCGGCGCAGCTCAACATTCTCTTCCTCCGATGCGCCTACCGGCACGCTTTCATTCGGAAGGTTAGGAATGGCCAGCGTCAGCTCCTCAACTTGAACATCCATCTCGCGCAGCTGCTCATCCAATTCCTTAATCCGGTCGCCTACCTCGCGCATCTCCACGATCAGGCTATCGGCGTCGCCGCCGGATTTTTTGAGCTTCGCTACTTCCTGAGACACAGTGTTGCGGCGGTTCTTCAACGTCTCAGTTTCTTGAATCAGCTCGCGGCGCTTCTGGTCAAGCTCCGGGAAGCCGGCAATCAGGTCCAGCGAAGCGCCGCGGTTGCGGAGCGCTTGCTCTACCTTTTCAAATTCGGTACGCAGCAATTTAACATCTAACACGTTTTTAGAGACCCCTCTCTCGTGAGAGTATTAGTATTTTCAATCATTGTTCTTCATAAGCGCTTTGCTAAGCTTATGCTTTCGCCGCAGCGGCTTCTTTGGCCATCTCGATGAAATAAGCATGCAGACGGAAGTCATCCGTCAGCTCCGGATGGTAGGATGCTGCAAGCAGCGTTCCTTGTCTCGCCGTCACAATCTCTTCGTTATACGTCGACAATACCTCTACGCCTGCGCCTACCTCTTTGATAAGCGGCGCACGGATAAATACGGCGCGGATCGGCTCGTTAATACCCTTCACGTCCAGGTCAGTCTCGAAGCTCTCGCGTTGACGTCCGAACGCATTGCGCGCCACGGTCATATCCATCAGCTTCAGATGCGCTTCCTCGTTGCCTTCGATACGATCAGCCAGAACGATCAGCCCGGCGCATGTGCCGAACAGTGGCTTGCCCGCCGCCGAGAATTGACGGATTGCATCGATGAAGCCATACTTCCGCATCAGCTTGCCGATCGTCGTACTCTCGCCGCCGGGAATGACCAAGCCTTGCAATTCATCCAACTGCTCTACACGCTTAATGGCGACCGCTTCCGCGCCCGCCGCTTCCAAGCTTCGAATATGCTCTGCTACTGCGCCCTGTAGCGCAAGTACGCCTATCTTCATCGTAAATTCGCCATCCTTTTAAAAGACCGGCCTCCCCCGAAGGCTTGGCCGGTTCATCTGATCTCTTAAATTCCGCGGTCTTGCATACGCTCTGCAGCGTTCAGCTTGGAAATTTCGATGCCTTTCATCGGTGTGCCCAGGTTCTTGGACACTTCGGCAATCAGCTTGTAATCTTGGTAGTGAGTAGTCGCTTCTACGATAGCGCGCGCGAACTTCTCAGGGCTGTCCGATTTGAAGATACCGGAGCCAACGAATACGCCGTCAGCACCCAGGTGCATCATAAGCGCTGCGTCGGAAGGAGTTGCTACGCCGCCTGCCGCGAAGTTAACAACTGGCAGCTTGCCGCTTTCGTGTACGCCCAGCAGCAGCTCGTAAGGAACGCCCAGTACTTTCGCTTCGTTGTAAAGCTCATCCTTGGACAAGCCTTGGATTTTGCGGATTTGGCCGTTGATCAAGCGAAGGTGGCGAACAGCTTCTACGATGTTGCCTGTGCCCGGCTCGCCTTTCGTGCGAAGCATCGCTGCGCCTTCCTGGATACGGCGAAGAGCTTCGCCGAGGTCCTTAGCGCCGCATACGAACGGTACAGTAAATTCGTTTTTGCTGATATGGAAAACTTCATCCGCCGGCGTCAGTACTTCGCTCTCGTCGATGTAGTCTACGCCCATGGATTCCAGAACTTTCGCCTCAACATAGTGGCCAATGCGGGCTTTCGCCATTACCGGAATGGAAACAACCTTCATCACTTCTTCCACGATTGTCGGGTCAGCCATACGGGCAACGCCGCCTGCCGCACGAATATCCGAAGGAACGCGCTCAAGGGCCATAACAGCCGTAGCGCCTGCCGCTTCCGCTACTTTCGCTTGCTCGGCGTTCATAACGTCCATGATTACGCCGCCTTTTTGCATTTCTGCCATACCGCGTTTTACGCGCGATGTACCTGTTTCCATCGTTTAGTTCCTCCTATTATTCATCCCTTGGAATGTTGATCCTACCGTAGTGTTCTAACCATTGATTTTACAGGAACGGCGAGTAATCGACAAGCCTAGAATCCCTGTAAATTGCTCGGAATTAGAATAAATCGAGAATGCTATTAAATAAGTTCGAGAAGAAGTCGCCAATAGCCCGGAAGAACAGACGGAACCAGCCTGCCTTCTCCGCTTCTTCTGTCGTTACCAGATTAACCGTATAGTCAAGATCCTTGCCTGTAGCCTGGTCGGCATACGTATAAGTCACCGTGCCCACCTTCGTGCCGGCTTCAATCGGCGCTACCAGTTCGGATTCCGGCAATAGTTCAAAGCCCTTCATTTCGATCTTAGGCTCTTGGCCCTTCATCACCATGAAGGTAATATCCTTGTCCGTTACGACAGGTACCGTCTTCTTCTTGCCCTTCTTAATCTTCACCGTTTCGACCGTTTCTACAACGGATTTTGGCGGCAATACCGTCTTTTTCTCAAATGTTGCGTATGCATAATTGTACAGCTTCGCCGTCTCATAGAAGCGCTGAACCGTAGAGGACGTATCCATAACAACGCTTATGAAGCGCAAATCGCCTCTCTTGACTGTACCCGTAAAGTTATAGCCTGCCGCATTGATAAATCCGGTCTTCATGCCGTCTACGCCTTCATAAGCAAGATGCTTAAGAGAAATCTTGTTCACGTTAGAGCCAAGCATATAGTTGAAGTTGATCATCGGAGCCGTATCGCGCTCGCGGAACTTATAATCCTGTATGCTGGAGAACTCCAGGAATTCGGGATGCTCAAGCAAAATATGACGAGACAGCCTTGCCACGTCGCCTGCCGACATAACCGTCGTATCTTCGAATCCGGTTACACTTGTGAATACGGCTGTCTTCAAGCCCAATTCGTCAGCTGTAGCGTTCATTTTGTCGATAAAAGCTTCCAGGCTGCCGGATACTTCAATTGCCAGCGCCTTTGTTGCATCGTTGGCCGAGCCAACAGCCATTGCTATATATAAGTCACGGACTGAATGCTGATCGCCAGCTGCGAGAAAAATTTGCGATTCCGAACGATCGGTATCGGCAGCGACTGGATGCACCGTCACGATATCTTCCCATTTCATACGTCCATTCTTGATTTCCCTAAGTACGATATACTCTGTCATTAACTTGGTCATACTTGCAATCGGCAATGCTTGATCCGGATTTACCTCGAACAGCACCTGCCCCGATTCCGCTTCAATGAGGATGGCGGATTTCACTTCCAAGCCTAGCGAATTCTCTGTACTAGGCCGACCTTCGAAACCGACTGCCAGAGCGCTCGTAGCGCCAAACGACAACACAGCCAACCACAATGCCATACAAGCGGCTATGACCGACAACAACCGAACCGGTCTTCCCTTTACTTTCAATGTCGTTTCCCCTTTTCCGAGTAATTTGTCCAAGCCTAATTGTAACATAGGAGAACACTACAATTAAACCTCTTTCAGGCGCCAGGGAAATGAGAGATCCTTCATAGAAATACACCTATATATGAGTTGTCCCAGAGAGGTATTAAATACTGAAAAAAACAGGCTATTCACGTGTTGGGGACGATTCTTGCAGATAGCAGCCCGGGATCGAAACCATCCATTTATCGACTAGGATTGAGCATCTGAAATAATTACCAAAGGAATATCAAAAAACCAGACAGCGGCGGCCATGAATGGCCTGCCACTGTCTGGCATATATCCCGTTGACGGGTCTACATCCGATTATAGAGAGTAGTTTGGTGCTTCCTTTGTAATTTGAACGTCATGCGGATGGCTCTCGCGAAGACCGGAGCCAGTAATGCGAACAAATTGCGTATCGTTCTTCAGCTCTTCCAGCGAAGCGGTGCCGCAATACCCCATGCCTGCACGCAAGCCGCCAAGCAACTGATGAACCGTGTCAGCCAAAGGTCCTTTGTAAGGCACGCGGCCTTCGATGCCTTCCGGAACAAGCTTGTTCTCGTTCTCTTGGAAGTAACGATCCTTGCTTCCTTCTTTCATCGCGCCAAGCGATCCCATACCGCGGTATACCTTGAAGCTGCGGCCTTGGAAAATTTCAGTTTCGCCCGGGCTCTCCGCCGTACCTGCGAACAAGCTGCCGATCATAATCGCGCTTGCGCCGGAAGCGATCGCTTTCGTAATATCGCCGGAGTACTTGATGCCGCCGTCTGCAATAACAGGGACATTGTATTCTCTTGCAACGGTAGCACAATCGTAAATCGCTGTAATTTGCGGTACACCGATACCGGCAATAACGCGAGTTGTACAGATCGAGCCAGGTCCGATGCCCACTTTGACGACAGAAGCGCCTGCTTCGATCAGATCACGAGTAGCATCGCCTGTTGCTACGTTGCCCGCAATAATTGTCAATTCAGGGTACGCAGTGCGAATCTTGCGAACGGCTTCGATAATATTGATGTGATGGCCATGCGCGGAGTCTACGACAAGCACATCGATGCCTGCGTTCACGAGCGCCTCAGTGCGGTCCATCGTATCTTTGGAGATGCCTACGGCAGCGCCGCAGAGCAGTCTGCCATGCGAGTCTTTCGCCGCGTTCGGGAATTGGATCGCTTTCTCGATATCCTTAATTGTAATAAGGCCCTTCAGCGTGTTGTCTTCATCCACGAGCGGGAGCTTCTCGATCTTGTGCTGCTGAAGCAACCCTTCCGCTTCTTGCAGAGTCGTACCGACTGGAGCCGTTACGAGATTGTCACGTGTCATGACTTCATGAATCTTAATGGAGAAATCGTGGACAAAACGAAGGTCGCGATTCGTCAGAATGCCTACCAGCTTCTTATTCTCATCTACAATAGGCACACCAGAAATGCGGTATTTACCCATAAGCTCTTCTGCATCATACACATGATGATCCGGTGTAAGCGAGAACGGATTCGTAATAACGCCGCTTTCCGAGCGCTTCACGCGATCGACTTCCTCAGCTTGCTGTGCAATAGTCATGTTCTTATGGATGATACCGATGCCGCCTTCACGAGCAATCGCAATCGCCAAAGCAGATTCCGTGACGGTGTCCATGCCTGCGCTAATGAGCGGGATGTTGAGCTTGATGCTGTCGCTTAACCGAGTCGAGATATTAACCTCTCTTGGAAGCACTTCTGATTTGCGCGGAACAAGCAGTACGTCGTCGAACGTAAGCCCTTCTTTAGCGAATTTCGTTTCCCACACGAGTATGTTCCTCCCTTATTTTCATGGCCTCAGTCGTATATTATTGCAATATTAGCAGAGGGGTTAGGGGCTGTCAAGGCTAGTCCGGTGCCTATAAATACCGCGTTTTCCTGCATTTAAGAAGCCTGAAATTTGGCAATCTTCAGAAAAAATCGGGAAGGTACGTTGTTCGTTCGGGAATCCGAAGATGTAAGCGATTCATTGTTTCTTTTGATCCCTGAATACGATTCAAAGCCGACAATTGTGCTGTTGTCCGGTAACCAATCATCAGGGCGCTTAAATCGCCAATCTCGATTTCAAGAGCGTGCTCCTGCTTAAATATTTGCGAATCACGGCTTACGCTTGCCTCGCCGTTCTCTTCAATGTGAAGGGTGAAGCCGGCTTCGTTCCATGGCGCATGTGCATCCGTTACCTGTAGATAAATCGTATCTACTCCGCCTGCGGCAAAGGGATATTGCTTCAGGAAGGCTTCTACATCAACAACCCGTCCCATAAAGTATGGTTCGACTTCTTGCTTGATTCTCGGATTGGGCAGAAGGTCCGTTAAGATATCATCTGCCGGCGCACGCATAATTACTCGCTCAATCATGGAGTCATGCTGACCGACGAAGCTCCATAGTGCAGAGCGGGCTTCTTCATTCAGAAACACAAACTCATGGATGTTAAGCTCTCTCTTCGCCACTTCATAAATGATATAGCCTTGCCCATTGCCTGCCTCATCCCTGTATAGAGCGATTTGTCCGGGCTTGCGTTTCGAAATTCTTCGCTCCCACCATAACGGCGTGCGCTGGAGTGTTCCATTATACTGACTGGCATATGCTTCATATATAGTCTGCACACGTTCATATCCAGACACTCGTTCGATCTTGCCCGGATAGCTCGTTCTAGGAGGGAGCTGATTAGCTTGAAGCGTATAGGTTTTGATATCCGTATAGGCTGCCCAGCCGAACTTGCGGTAGAATCCGAAAGCGAACGGGGCCAAGAACGATAGGGTTTGCCCTTTCGCCTTCATTTCCTGCAAGGAATGAACCAGCAGCTTGCCGACCAGTCCCTGCCTTCGGTACTCCGGCCAAGTTGCCACACCGGCAACTCCGCCCATGCGAAACGGACGTCCGGCTATGTAGGTCTGCAAGTCGAGCACTACAGCCTGTGCGGCTAGCTGACCATTAATCAGCATAGCCCAGCGTTCGCTTGGTTCGTTGATGAAATCATATTTGATATTCTCCAATTCCGCAGGCGTCCGTTTGAATTGAAATGCGAATTGCGATAATTCCATGCTTTCGTCGAATTGATCCAAAGTCATCCTTATAATCTGTTCTTCTGCCGCCATCTTATCGCCTCCACAATCGAATGACCAAACTCATCTATCTATGGCAACCATATCACGATCCGTGAAGCGGCGCAAATAGCTGCATTTCGCTTCATTTAGCTGGGTCTCAACATTCTCCCGTGGAGAATGGTATTTTGACTTTAGGTTTTGTCTTTATCTTTTGTCCTTAAAAACAATCAGCCTACCTGTCCATTACGGTAGGCTGTTGTGCTTGGCGACGTCCATTCCGCACCGGATGAATAGGCTTCGAAGAGTGACTTCACGGTCGGCGTCTGAACCTACCGCTAAGGCCGGGCCCACATCACCGAGTTGCTTCGATCAAAGGGGTTCGGACACTCTCCCAGACCGGGAGAAGAACGTCGCCGGGGTCATGGGGGTGAAGGGCTGCGCCATCCCCATGACCCCGAACGTACAAAAAACCTGCCGCATCATTCTGCGGCAGGCCATTTTGTGCTTGGCGACGTCCATTCCGCACCGGATGAATCGGCTTCGAAGCTTTCGCATCACGGTCGGCGTCTGAACCTACCGCTAAGGCCGGGCCCACATCACCGAGTTGCTTCGATCAAAGGGGTTCGGACACCCTCCCAGACCGGGAGAGGAACGTCGCCGGGGTCATGGGGGTGAAGGGCTGCGCCATCCCCATGACCCCGAACGCACAAAAAACCTGCCGCATCATTCTGCGGCAGGCCATTTTGTGCTTGGCGACGTCCTACTCTCCCAGGACCCTGCGGTCCAAGTACCATCGGCGCTGAAGGGCTTAACGGTCGTGTTCGGTATGGGAACGCGTGGTTCCCCTTCGCCGTCATCACCAAACGTTCAAGGGTTTGTACCTTGAAAACTGGATACGAAAGTAATGCTTAGTACATCTTTAGCGTGCTCGCCAAGTTCCAGGCTCACCTAAGCATATGCTTACGATGTCAGCCTTTCCTTCGGAAAGCTTGTAGGATAAGCCCTCGACCGATTAGTATTCGTCAGCTCCACACATTGCTGTGCTTCCACCCCGAACCTATCAACCTCGTCGTCTTCAAGGGGTCTTACTAATTGGGAAATCTCATCTTGAGGGGGGCT
>NZ_QXQB01000007.1 GCF_003605435.1 Paenibacillus pinisoli | reverse complement strand
GTTTCGCGTTTAAATGCTTCATCAAAATGTTGACGCTGCTCTCCCATGATTCACCTCAACCTCTCTGTTGTTAGGTTTATTGTATCAGGTCGCTGTTACAGCGTGTCCACTTTTTAGTCTACATCCATTCCTCCCTGCTCGCACACTCTAAAACGAGTTTCTCGGCTTGCAGCATAGCTTCCACCCTGCTCGCACGCTCTTAGCCGAGTTTCTCGGCTTGCAGCATAGTTTCCACCCTGCTCGCACGCTCTTAGCCGAGTTTCTCGGCTTGCAGCATAGCTTCCACCCTGCTCACACGCTCTAAAACGAGTTTCTCGGCTTGCAGCATACTTCCCTCCCTGCTCGCAAGCTCTTAACCGAGTTTCTCGGCTTGCAGCATAGATCCCACCCGGCTCGCATGCTCTTAGCCGAGTTTCTCGGCTTGCAGCATAGTTTCCACCCGGCTCGCACACTCTAAAACGAGTTTCTCGGCTTACAGCATACTTTCCGCCCTGCTCGCACACTCTAAAACGAGTTTCTCGGCTTACAACATACTTTCCGCCCTGCCCGCACACTCTAAAACGAGTTTCTCGGCTTGCAGCATAGCTCCCACCCGGCTCGCATGCTCTTAGCCGAGTTTCTCGGCTTACAACATACTTTCCGCCCTGCTCGCACACTCTTAGCCGAGTTTCTCGGCTTGCAGCATAGTTTCCACCCGGCTCGCACACTCTAAGCCGAGTTTCTCGGCTTGCAGCTCAGTTCACACGAGACTGTGCCAATAGGTTAAATGACTGAGAGACGCTGTACGATTAACCTTGTGTGGCCCAACCCATTCTGGGACAGCCTCCGCTTGCCTGTATGCTTTAATGCGATTGTGGCTGCGGCTGAGCCGCATATTGTTCTTCGCGCTTGCCCTCTTGCTCCTTTATAAACTCCATATGCTTAAAACCCCAGCCGCACATATCCGAGAGTACCGCGCTTAATGTCCGTCCATGCTCCGATAGCTCATATTCCACCTTCGGAGGAATCTCCTGATATACCTTCCGCACGACTAATCCATCCCGCTCCAGTTCACGCAGCTGATTGGTCAGCATACCTTGTGTCACATTAGGCAGCATCCGGCGCAGCTCGCCAAATCGTTTCGTTCCGTGATAGAGCAGGATGAAGACAATAAGCGGCTTCCACTTTCCACCGATTACTTGGAGCGTAGCCAGTATCCCCTGCGTCCGATCAGGGTCCTTCTCATCCATTGGCATTCGATCCGCCTCCTCCGATTCAATTAACGTTATTGTTACTTTATCAGAGTATCCCAAATAGCGACAGTACGACGTTTTATCATACCTAGTACGTTTTTCCGTACCTGCCGAATAAAGGCCAGCATTCGTCTATAGTACGTATTATAGAACCTAGTACGGGAAAACTGCGTACTTTTCAACGTGCAATTCTTGCTCAATAATGATGTTGTAATCGCAATTGCTACAACACATGAAAGGGTGTATTTCCTTGAATATTTTAGTGATATCCGCTCATCCTCATCTGCAGGAATCCCGCGGCAATAAAGCTTTGGCGCAAGAACTCGGGACTTACGACCATATCCAGTTCCACAATCTCTATGAGCAATATTCGAACTGGAATATTGACGTAGAGAAAGAACAGCAACTGCTGCTCGCTCACGACCGGGTCGTCTTCCAATTTCCCGTGTTCTGGTACAGTACGCCGCCGCTTCTGAAAAAATGGTTCGATGATGTTCTTACCTTCGGCTGGGCTTACGGACCAGGCGGCAATAGGCTGCAAGGGAAGGAATTCCTGGCGGCAGTTACGACTGGCGGGACAGAGAAGCAATATCGCTCCGGCGGGCAGAATGCCTTTACGATCAGCGAGCTGCTTCGGCCGATTCAGGCCACTATTGCCAAAGTAGGCGGCAGCTATCTGCCCGCCTTCGTCCTGTATCACGTCCAGGAACGGACAGATGAATATCTTGCCGGTCAAGCAAAAGCATATGCCGAGCATATTCGCCAGGATGCAGCCGCGCTTGTTTATTAAGAGATGACAAAACCGCCAGAGTCTCCTCTGACGGTTTCTTTGCTTTATTGCTTGGATAGCCGATCCTGCGCCATACGCACCAGCTCGCGCACCATTGAACCGCCGATTTTGCCGCCGATATGCCCCGCAGACTCCGTCGACAGATCACCGTTGTCGCCTTGCCTTAGCGGAATGCCAAGCTCCTTGGCTACCTCATATTTCACATCATCAGGGCGTTCAGGATTCACATTATATCCTTCCTGCTTCATCACATCCGACTTGAATGCCTGCATGCCGCGTGCCGCTTCAGGCACAATATATTTTCTTCTCCGAGCCATCCCAATCGCTCCTTCTGCCTTTTCCCTATAGGATGCCCGGTTTGGTCCGGCTTACGCCCCATGAAGATTGGCAAATAACAGAGGTGCCAATAAAATCGGTTAACTTTCGTGATGCTGAAGACTAATCCAACAGGGAGAGGGAATCCCCCATTCGGATAAAACCTGTTTTCGTGACCGACGCATATACACCAACATTCAGCTGAAAATGCTCGTTGACTTGCTTTAGCAAAGAAGGGTCCCTCTCAAGCGTTGCCGGATCAATCGTAATCATCGAGCAGCGCTCACACGCTGAATCAACACGCAGCTCAGCGTCACCTATCCGCAACCGCTTGCCAATCCAGCTTTGCTCCTCCTCTTCATCTTCCTCCAGCTTTACCATTAGATTAGGCCGAAAACGAAGCTCATCCAGCTCCTTGCCCCACTTCGCTTCAATTTCACGTATCGTTTTGTCCGTCAGAATGAGCAAGCTGGCCGCATCGACAGACAGCAGTTCATCGCTCTCCGGATTGGGCGCAAACATCGCCGACATAGACAATGTCTTGCGCGAGCGAGACTGGATCTGCTCCAATAGCCTGTCATCCCAGTTATACTGGCTGCCGTCCGGCCCTATGATACGCACTTCCTCAGATGCATAGCTTGCCTGATAAGACAGCATATCCGGAATCGCTCTAGCGGTAACAAACCGGCTCCATCCTTCTTTGGTCTCATCATAAAACGAGCATACCCGGTCGCCGCGCAGCCCGTATTCCGCCACTTCGCAGCCCTCCAGCCGTTCTCCGCGGAATGACTTCACGGGATAACGATAGATCGCGCTTACTTCTCCGATTCGTTTTGCCATCCTCATGACGACCTCCTTATGGTTATTTCTAGTTTACCCCTAAGCTAGCGAACCACTAAAAAACCTTCCACCCGCACAGGTGGAAGGTTTCCTCATCCAATTAGTTGAATACATCAATTTCAAACGGATACGGTTCGTCCAAATACCCGACATCATGGAGCTTGCCCTCGCTTGTTTCAATTACTGCATATACGTAAAACGTCGCTCCTGCCAGCTCGACAATTTGCGGGCTGTAGATCTGTATATTATCCCCGCCGCCAAACATCTGCTTACTGGAGTGTGCATATACATGCTCGTAATTGCTCGGCACCTTCTTTGCAACCTGCTCAGCCGTCGGAGCCACTTCATATTTGCTGGTGGCAATAAGATAATGTACCATTACAGGTTCAATAGGCGAATATTCCAAGAACAATCGAATCCCATTGACATAAGCCTCTTCCTCGTCGTCAAACCACAAGCCCCCGCTAATTTCAGCTCGTACTTCTTTGCGTATCGTAAGGGACTTGATTTCGGAAAGACCATGCTCATTCTCTCCAACGATATAAAGCGTATAAGGCTCCTCCGGAAGCGGAAACTCAATAGCATATTCCGTAAAAGTCTCTCTAACCGTTCTTACATTCACATTGGAAGCAGACTCAATCGCAAATATTTTAACTTGATCTTTGGTGTACGGAATATGATGCGTGCCGGAATGATAAATCAAATAAAGCGTGTCCGTATCAGACGACTCCACAGTGAAAGTAACACCGAGATCTGTGTAACTGTAAGGCTCAACAAACGAAACCTCAGGCAGTTGATTCGGCGCTGGTGTGGTTGTCGGATTCGGCGACTCCGTTGGCCCCGTGCTTTCGCTCGGCTCAGGAGAAGGAGTCGGACCTGGCGTCACGGTTGGTACCGGGGTACTGGTCGGACGCGGCGTCGACGCCGGTATGTAAGGCGCTGGCGGATTGGTCACTGTCACAACAGGCGCAGGCGCTTTATCGTCCAGCTTATTCCCGAAGGTCGATTGGACGGCGCCAATTCCAATCGCCGGATTCGATCCGGAGCCCCAGTAGAAGCCCGGGCGGAACGTGATGATTAAGGTCTTGCCATCCTCGGATAGCGTGAAGCGGTCCTCTGTATTGCTCAAGACGTGGCCATTAATGCTGAATTGGGACAGATCAATCGATTTGGGATCAATCGCGCCTGTGAACGTCAGCTTCAGCTCGCTTGTTCCATCCACCACTGCGCCAGACAGTGCAGGCGGAGGCTCAACCTGTTTCTTTGTTTCGAACGAAGCTTGGATCAGCTCATCCCTTTTGGCCCCGGACTTGCCGCCGAATTCGCCTGACTGCTCACGGTTAAGCAGCTTCAATTCAAGCGCTAACTGAACATAGCCCTTGGCCCAGTCCGATACAGTCGAATCCGCCGTTCCGGGTCTTGGACCTACTTCTCCCTCCAGCCCTAATCCGCGTACAAGAAAGGCAGCCAGCTGTTCCTTGGTTACATCGCCAGCAGGGTTGAACGCTCCCGAGCCTGTACCCGACGTAATGCCGGCTTTCTTGATTGCCTCAATATACGGCAGCGCATATCCGTTAGCCGGATCGTCGGCTTTCACGTCACTGAAGCTAGAGCTCTTGAGGGAGCTATCCACTTGAAGGCCAAAAATCAAAGCCGCAACCTTGGCAAATTGAGCGCGGTTCATCTCTTCCTTAAGACCGAATTGCCCATCACTAACTCCATCGAATACGCCCGCTTGGATCAAAGCATCAAACTTTGCTTTCGTCGCCGCATCCAAGTCCTTTAGATCTTGAAAACTACCAGATTGTCCATCTTGCGCAAAAGCTCCCGCTGCCGCCGAAAACATCATGCAGCCAATCAAGAGCCATGCTGCTACAATTCTTTTCATGCCACTTCCTCCCTAAATTTTATACTATTAATATAACGGATTTTTCACTGAAAAACATGAGCATTTTTGAAAATTAAATCCATTTTACGTTGTGCGCAATTTATTTCTCATCAGGGCATTAGTAATCTCAAATAAAATCGGTAACAAGCTTAAGCTAAAGTCTTTCAAACCATCGACCGTGACCGTCTGTTTCTGCGAGAATTGTCTCTGTCTCCTGCAACAGACCCTTCTTATAACAATCCAAGTGAAGCTGCCGATCCGTCATATTATTGTAAATATGGCATACATCACGCTGACGTCCCAGTTGCTCGATCCTATATAAACAATATTTATCTCGCATGGGGTTAGCCACTACTGCCTGTGCTTATGTTAGTATGAAGTAGGGAACAATTGTTCGGAGCCTTATCTATAGGAGATGAATTCATGACGAAGAAGAAAACGATGAAGATCGAAACACCCATCCTGCCCGCGGATTTGCCGATTCAGCCCAAGCCCGACCTTGCTGTGCAGGACTTTGTGGAGATGGGCGTCATTCAGGACTGCGTCTTCGACGAGCGTGATGTAGACCGGGTCACTTTCGAGAAAGTTATTTTCCGAAATGTAACGTTTGCGGACACGTCCTGGAGCAGAATGGAGCTGACCGACATCATCTTCGAGAAATGCGATCTATCCAATGCCGACTGGACAGATGCCGTCATCCACCGCACCGAATTCCGCGATTGCAAAATGATCGGCATGCAGCTGACAGGCGCCACGATTCGCAACGTGCTGATCGACAATGCCCTTGCCGACTATGCTTCTCTGCGGGTATCGAATACGAAGCAGCTCGTTATTCAGGACAGCTCCCTCAGCCGGGCTGACTTCTGCTTCGCCAAACTTCAGAAGACCGAGCTGACCCGCTGCAATATCGACCGGGCCCAGTTCTCCGGCACGCCGCTTGGCGGCATGGATCTGAGCGACTGTGAGTTCAACGGGCTAAGCGTTAACGTTGAGGACTTGAAGGGGTGCATCATCTCGCGCGAGCAAGCTTATGTATTCGCAGCTCTGTTCGGACTTGTCGTAAATGAATGATGATGAAACGAAAAAAAGCTGCCAAAAGGCAGCTTTTCTCCGTTCTAGCCTGCGATTTACACATCAATCGTTTTAATAACCCTTGCCGGATTGCCGCCTACCACCACATTCGGAGGCACATCCTTGGTCACCACCGCGCCGGAGGCAACTACGACATTATCGCCTATCGTAACGCCGGGATTAATGACCGCCCTTCCTCCGAGCCACACATTATGGCCAATTGTGACGGGCTTGCCGAATTCGGCTCCGGATATGCGCTCCTGAGCATTCAGCGGGTGAGTCGCCGTATAGATATGCACGCCAGGCGCCAGGAAGCAATTATCGCCGATCCGCACCTCGCATACATCCAGAATGACACAATCGAAGTTGGCATAGAAATTTTCGCCGACGTGGACGTTGTATCCGTAATCGCAGCGGAACGTCGGTTCAATGTAAATATGATTTCCTGTGGAGCCAAGCAGCTCCTTCAGGATCGCTTTTCGTTTGCGGTCTTCCGTCTCCAAGGTTTGATTATACAAGCGGCTCAGCCTGCGCGCATTCAGCCGATCCTCGGTAAGCTCCGGGTCAGCCGCCATATACAGCTCGCCCCGAAGCATCTTTTCCTTCTCCGAACTCATTCGACCATTCCTCCCTGCCTGATCTGCCTAACCGTCTTGCCTTTCACCATTATAACGAATCCCGGCAGCTCCTGCCTTCCTCGCACGCCTGCCGGATCCGTGTTATGCTGGTATAGTACCGCACAGAAGCTGTATACGATTGGAGGCCATATTCACCATGGTTCATTACATTCGTTTGCGATAATGAGAGGCACGCTAGACTGAACCCGGCTTTTTTGCTGAAGCAAAAGTCAGGTTTATTTGGCTGTGCCTTTTTCATTACGAAACAAACGAATGAAAGGGTGTTTATTTGTGCTGCACAAAAGCAATCGTATCCTTGCTGCCGAAGCAATGGCCGTCCACCACAGCTTATTCCAATGTCCAATCTGCTCCTCCCCGATGCATGTGGAGGAACTCCGGCAGCTCGTCTGCCTCAAAGGGCACAACTTCGATATTGCCAGACAAGGCTATGTCAATTTCCTGCCGCATCCCGCGGCTTCCAAATACGATCAATCCTTATTCCGCTCCAGAAGCATCGTGAGCGAGAGCCGCTTCTTTCAATCTCTAGACCGCTTATTAAGCGACAGAATTCTTGAATTTAACAAGAAGCCGAATCTGCATCTTCTCGACCTGGGCTGCGGTGAAGGCTCGCATCTTGCCTTTATGCTCGATAGACTGAAGAATGCCGGCCGCGATGGAACGATTGGCGTCGGGCTGGATATTGCCAAGGAAGGCGTCAGAATGGCCGCCAGCCGGGCGCCCAGGCTCCTATGGTGCGTCGCCGATCTGGCTCGCAGCCCGCTGGCAGACGGCGGCTTCGACGTTATCCTCAACATTTTATCGCCGACCAACTATGCGGAATGTCATCGCTTGCTGAAGGATGACGGCTTTCTCATTAAAGCCGTTCCCGGCAGCAGGCATCTGCAAGAGCTGCGCAGCGCTCTCCGCTTAAGCCGCGAATCTCCCTCTGGTGTCAGGCTGGAAGAGAGGTTCCGGGACAGCTTCGAGCTGGTCGAGGCATTGCCGCTGCGATCGCAATCCAGGCTGGACGCCGCTCTTATTCCCCACGCCATTGCGATGACCCCGTTGTCATGGCATGCGGACCCTGAGCGCATCCAACACTTGCAAGCGCTGGACTGTCTGGAGCTAACTATGGACGTAACCATTCTAATCGGACAAAAATATCGATCATAAACAAGAGCATCCCCTTTCCTCCCCTATTGGAGAGTGAGAGGGGATGCCTTCAAAGGAGGATTCTACCATGAAAGTGAAAGACGCGCGGCGCGCAGCGGCTGAATGGGTCCAGATCCATGTCGCTTCAGAAGAATGGTTCCGCGGAGCCTATTATAGCGGCTCCACTATCGCCATGGCTGAGGATGCCGTGCTGCCCGCTAGCTCCGATATCGATATTGTGGTCGTCACCGCTGAAGACGTACCGCCGGTCAAGCCCGGCAAGCTCGTATTTCAAGACACGCTGATCGAAGTAACCTTGCTGCCCTGGAACCAGCTCGCCTCGGCGGAAGAGGTGCTTGCTTCCTATCATCTGGCGGGAAGCTTCCGCAGGGACACGATAATATCCGATCCCTCGGGACATCTGCGCAAGCTGCTAGCCGAAGCAGGGCCGAGATTCAATGAACTGGAATGGGTTCGGCGGCGCTGCGGGAACGCACGCGATCGCATCGAAAGCGGGCTCCGCGGGCTCGACGTGCATGCCCCGCTGCATGACCGCCTGACGGGATGGCTGTTCCCGACAGGCGTGACGACCCATGTCCTGCTCGTCGCCGCGCTGCGCAATCCGACGATCCGGCTGCGTTATGCCGCCGCTCGTGATGTTCTGGAGGAGTACGGCCTTCATGCTGTATACCCGCAGCTGCTCAGCTTGCTTGGCAGCAGCCATCTGCCGGCATCCCGCGTAGAGCAACACTTGAATGAGCTCGCCAGGACATTCGATGCAGCTGCTGAAGTCGTACAGACTCCCTTCTTCTTCCGCTCCGACATTACAGCGCTGTCGAGGCCTATCGCGATCGATGGCAGCCGTGATCTGATTAATGCGGGCATGCATCATGAAGCGGTATTCTGGATTGCCGCGACCTTCGCCAGATGCCACCAGATTTTTGCAGCCGACGCACCGCATTTGCAGCAGCAGTACCTGCCTTCCCTGCTGGCGCTGACCGATGACCTCGGCGTGACTGACTCCTCGGCTATGGCCGGCCGGGCAGAGGCGGTGCTGCAATTCATGCCGGAGCTATGGGGTGCTGCGGAGCGTATCCTTCAGATGAACCCTGATATCCAGCAGAAGCCTTGAGACATCACGGCTTGGGCAAGCCTTGCAGATGCGCCGACCTTTCGCCCCTCGCGAATCTCCCATCGCGAGGGGCCGCGTCGCATGCAGGCTGTCATTCACAGCATGCAAGGGGACGCGCTCAGCTTCGATTCGTCTGCAGCGCGTCCGTCCATTCATAGTAGTCCGTAGCCTTGCTCGCACGGAAGCCCAAGGACTCATAGAGCCCTAGCGCCCGCTCATTCTTTACAGCTACCTCAAGGGCAATGGCTGCTTGCGGATGCTCTGCCCGAACGACCTTGATCATCTTCGCCAGAATCGCTCTGCCATGTCCGCGCCCACGCTCATCTGCCGCTACCACAAAACCATAGATAAACGCATTGCCGCTTACGACGCGGGCATGAATTTTGCCTATGGTGCGGCATGCGCCGTCCACACCTGCGAGCTCAGCCATATAGACTCGGTTGGTCCGCGGCCCAGGCCCATTCGGCTTCTCCAGCAAGCTCGCCGCATCCTCCTCCGACAAGCCGAAGCCCTCCACATTCAATCGGATAATAGCGGCGTCATCGCCTGCATCAGCCTCGCGGAGCTTCAATGCCTCCATACGCCCGCGCTCCTCCTGGACAGGAGGCTCCAATAGCTGCATCCAGTATTCCGAGTAACCGTAAGGGATGGCCCACCGGTCCATAACCGCCTTGGCAGACGCAGTCCCCTGCTGGCACATGAAGACCAGCTTCGGCACATCCCGCCGCTGGCATTCTTTCTTGGCTGCTTGCACCAGCTTGCCGAACATGCCTTGGCTGCGATGCTTCGGATGCACCATGCCGCTAATCTCTACTTCCTTCGACTGAAACTGATAGATGCCTAGAAACCCTACAAGCTGCCCAGATTCGTAATACAGGAAGTCGCTTATCTCTGCGCCCGAACGCTCCCGCAGCATATTCCAGTTGAGCTTCAGCTCGATCCCCTCGTATTGGTTGCACTTGTCAGCCAAGAGGCTAATCTCCTCCAGCTCCGCCTCGCTTAATCTATCTCTTGCATGCAAGCCTTGCATCATCTATCACACTCTCCTAAGTAAGGGCTGGCCCTACTGGATTTTCCAACAACAGAATGATACCAGTGTACACCCGAATATAAGGCTCTGCCTACCCGAATACGCCGAAAACCCGCAAGCGGCTGCTCCGGAGAGCGCTGCTTGCGGGTTGTTCACATTCCACTTGTTCTCTATCCTTACATGGTCTCTTGTCTATTGGACGCGCCGACCGAACCTCCTGTGCGAAGGAAAAGCTGCCGCAGCAGGAAAAATCCGAGCACGCCGCAAAGCGTAATGGCGAAGCAAATCTGATACAGCGTCGATGCGCCGAGATTCTCGAACATCCAGCCGCCGAGCACGCCGGCGACAATCCCGGATACTCCGCCCCATGTCAGGCCGTAGACAGCCTGACCGCTCGACCGGTATTCCGCCGGCACCAGATGCGAGGTGAGCTGCGTGCCGATGTAATAGTACCCGCCAAACGTGATGGAATGAAGCAACTGGATGAAGATAACCTGGAACGCCGAGGTGGCGAGAGACATCAGCAGCCAGCGAACCGAGAAGAGCGCGCTAATGATGACCAGCCACCCCAGCATTGTGCGGGAATTTTTCTTCAAATACTTATCCAGCAGCAGGAAAACAGGCACTTCCAGAATCGCTGTCGCGAAGGCCGACCACCCTACTACAGTATCCGATCCGCCCAGGCCTTTGATATAGATGCCCATAAAGGTCATATTGATCGAATTGGGAATGGAGATCAGGACGCCCAGGCAGACGAACATGAGAAAATATCTGTTCTGGAAGACTTGCAGATACCCCTTGTTCGAAAACTTCTGCTTGAGCGGCCGCTCATTGCCGCTAGGCATGAGGAAGGTGAAGAAGATGGCGAACAGCAGCATGACATCGAATACGATCCATAGCTTGCCGATGCCCAGCCAGCCGATAATCGGTCCCGCCGCCACCGCAATCAGCGCCCAGCCCAGCGAGCCCCATGCGCGGAACTCGCCGAATTTGCGATTCGTTCCTTCAATTACATTCAGAATAAGACTGTTGCTCTGCGTGAACAGCGGACTCTGGAAAGCGAAATAAAACAGCATAAGCGTATAAATCAGCGTATAGGATTCCGTCATAAAGACGAATTGCATACAGATGAAATTGCCGATCAAGCAAATGATCAGGATGCGCTTATTGTTGCGAAGCCGATCCGCCCAATACGCCCAGAAAGGATTGGCTACCAGCCCGATGAGCGGGCCGCCCGCTACCAGTAATCCAATCTGTACATTGGAAATCCCGAGATCCTTGAGATAGAGCGCAAAGAACGTGCTGTAGATCGCAAGGGCTCCATAGAGCACAAAGTTGAATACCTTTAGCATTCCCAGCATATTACGGCTTATCGTGTGGTCCGACATGTTTCCTTCATCCCTTATACTAAGACATTGGTAGATTGCGAATGCGCGATAATTTCTTCAGCGGTCACTTCACGCCCCAGTTGATCCGAGAGGTATACGCCTTCGCTGATCAGCATCGTCTGCAGCGCAATCTCCGCCGTAGGCAGAAGCGGCACTCTGCCTTGAATGGCGGCAATCCAGTGCTGCTGCGAGGAGGCGTAAGCATCATAGTCGGGCTTCAATCTGCCCCAGCGCAAGTCCATATCATCCAGGTTGATCGTACTGTCGAGGTCCATATCGGCTACTGTCGTATGGAAGGTCAACGCGCTCGTCTGCGAGATCGAGGAGTACGAAGGCAGCCGAACCCCGCCTTTGCTGCCCAGCACGCTGGAGCCCTCGAAGCCGCCCATATGAACCGACCATGCCTCGATCAGGTCAAGCGTTACGCCTTCCTCGAACCGGACGAAGCCAAGGCCAAGCTCCTCTACATCGAATTGGGATTCTTCCCGTCTCGAAGCATCCATATCCATCTCCTGATACACCTTGCCGGAGACGCTCTTCAGCGTAGGTACACCGAGCAGATACAAGATCTGGGCAATGTGGTACACGCCCATGTCGAGCAGCGCACCGCCCGCAGCCGTCTCCTTGCGGTTGAAGAACTTCGTGCCGTAGCCGTCCACGAACGGACGGCCGCGTCGGCGGAAGCCGGTCGATCTTGCATGATACAGCTTGCCGAGGCTTCCTTCCTCGATCAAGGCTTTGGCCGCCTTGGTCTCTTTCTTATATAACGTATTGAGCTGGATATGAAGCATTTTGCCCGTCTCTTTGGCTGTCTCCAGCATCGTGACGCCATCAAAGTACGTGCCCGCGATCGGTTTCTCGCAATAGACATGCTTGCCGGCCTTAAGCGCTTCGTTCGTCACCGGAGCATGGAAGTTGTTATGCAGGCAGACGTCGATGGCATCAATATCGTCCCGCTTCAGCAGCTCGCGGAAATCCGTATACACATCCGGAATGCCAAATTGGCTGGCCACGGCTTGCGCCGCTTGCTCATTAATATCGCAGACCGCCACCACTTCGGCGTCCTGAATCTTCGCATAGTTGCTCAAGTGTGTCTGCCCAATCAGTCCTACTCCGACAATACCGATTCTAACTTTGCTCACGCTGCTTTCGCCTCCTAAAGTACGTTGCCTAGTATTTTCTTCATCGTGGATAGTGTCCACTCTACCTCAATATACTGATTCTTCGGCGCATTATGCTCGACCGCCCAGTATTCATTAAAACCGGAATCGACCAGCATCTTCGCGATGGAAGTCGCCCGCTCCTCCATCGCCAGCGTATTGCCGCCAAAGTGGATATGGCAGGCCCATGGAGCAATCATCTCGTCGCCGCGCGACGGATCCACCTTCCAGCGGTCGACATGGAGCAGAACGCCAAAGTTCGGATGGTTGATGCCTTCGGCAATTTGCCTCAGGAAGTGCGGATTCAGAGACGGTCCCATGTGATTCTCCGGACCAACCTTGAAGCCATAGTCGGCGCCAATCTTGCAATATTCCTGGTATCTCGTCACCAGATGCTCGTATTGCTCGTTGCTCATCTCGTAGAAATCGCCGTTCTCTTCCTTGGAATACGAGCCGCCTGTATCGATGCGGACCGTCTTGGCGCCCAGTATTCTTGCCGCCTTCAGATGCTCCAGCGCATTCTGATACTGCAGCTCGCGCTTCTCGGGGTCCTTATCCCACAGCGAAGCCGTATCGATCGCAAAGTTGACGACTGTCATCCCTTTCTCATCCAGCGCCTCGCGGATCTTCACCAAATAATCCTCGTCGGCCAGCTTCCATATCGGCTTGCTCTTATCGACGAAGAAGCCGTTGTACAGATCAACCGTGTCCAGTCCATAGCGGTACTTGACCGTCTCCAGGTAGCCGAATATGTCCATCTTGCCTTCCAGGAACGTATTGTTGAAAGAATAACCGCCGATTGAAAGCTTCATAAGGTTGCCTCCCGATTATTTATTTTTGGCCCATTCATCCAGCTGCTTCTGCTTCTCTGCAATAACCTTGTCAATGCCCGCGGCTTTCAGAGCGGCGATGAACTTCGGCAGATTCACCTCAGGATCGATCGTGCCCGTCTCAAGCCCCATTGCATATTGACGAGTGACATTCGTAATGGCCGCGAGCTCTGTCTTGACCGGAATTGGATTGTAAGTGAAACCAAGTGCTGCCGACTTCTTCGCTTCCCGATTGTACTTATCCATCTCTTCCCACAGATTCGGCACATCTGTCGCCCATGTATAGGACAGGAGCTGATTGCCGAACATCCAGCCTTGTCTGAGGTTGAAGCCGCTGTTCGAAGCATCTACGCCAGGAGGGAAGTCGATCGAGCTGTCTCCTACCTTGACGTAATGCTTGCCTTCAATGCCCCAGTTGATCAGGTTGACCAGATCCGGGTCGGAGTAGAGCAGGTCCAGGAACATCATTGCGCGATCCGGGTCCTTCGAGTTGGTCGGAATGCCGAGCATGATGCTTGTAATGGATGTGGTGCTCGTAATTTGCGAACCAATGTCCACCGATGCCAGCTTCGTATCGACTCTGTTCTCGGTCTGACCGACTGCGCCCGGCTTTCCTTTATTGATAACGGCAAATCCGATATTCGCTTTAATGTAATCAACCGCAGTCTCCTTGCTTGTAGCTGCATCCTTATGAATGTAGCCTTCCAGATACCATCTTCTGATCGTATTCAGCATGTCGGCATACTCCGGCGTTTCGTACAAGTTGACGACCTTCAGCTCATCCAGATTCGGCAGTACGCCGATGTAGTCGCCAAGAATATCCCATCTGGTCTCAAGCAGCCTGTTCGCAATCGATGCGGCTGCGCTTGCCTTGCCCAGCACATTGACATTCGGCTCATTCTCGTGGATAACCTTGAAGATGGCGTCCAGATCGTCAATGGTCTTGATGCTGCTAATGTCGAGCTTATACTTATCCAGCATATCCTGGCGCATCAGCACTAGCGGATGGGACGCAAAATCGCGGTTGGTCGGAATCGCATAGGTCTGCCCGTTCACCTTCGACGCGCCCAGCACCTCCGGCTCGAACGCCTTCACGATGCCCTGTCCGTGCTTCTGGACCAAGTCATCCAGAGCGATCAGTTGCCCCTGCGCCACCTGTCTGGAATAATCACCTCCGCCGGTTACAATCAAGTCCACTTGTTCATTGCCCGTCAGCATCAGGATGGATTGCTCCGCCCATGCAGCAGGTTCAATACGGACTAACTTCACCGTCGCATTGATTTTTTCCTTCGTAATCTTGCTCATTTCTGCGGCAATCTCATCCAGATCCTTCTGCGGCGGACCGTAGAACACCATATTGATCTCGTAAGGCGCAAGCTCGCCGTCATTCGCGCCGTTCTGCCCCTTATTCACAGGCTCATTCGACTTGCCGCAGCCCGCAAGCACCAAGCTTGCCGTCATCATCATTGCCAATACCGTCGTGCTGATTTTTTTGAACATATCCCCGAAGCCTCCCCTTTTTTTGGCCATCCGTATAGCGTTGCTATTCTCATGCGGGCACTAGCCCTTTACCGCGCCAACCGTAAGTCCCTTCGCAAAATATTTTTGGAAAAAAGGATACGTAATCAAGATCGGAATTACGCCGATTGCCGCAATGGCCATCTTCAGGCCATGGGTCGGAATATCACCGGCCTCGATCATGTTGTCCGCAGCCTGAACGTTCGTCATCAGATACTGCGAGTTCAGCAGAATCGTGTTCAGCATCACCTGGATGCTGTGCAGCTTGCTGTCGGTAATATAGATCAGCCCGTTGAACCAGTCGTTCCAATAGTTGATAATCTGGAAGATGCCTACGGCACCCAGCACAGGCTTCGATAGCGGAAGCACAATGCCCCAGAAGATGCGGAATTCGCCCGCGCCGTCGATCTTCGCCGATTCAATTACCTCGCTCGGAATGTTCATCGTGAAGAAAGTGCGGATCAGAATGACGAAAAACGCGCTGACCAGCAGACCCGGCACAAGATAAGCCGTTAACGTGTTCTTGATCTCGAAGACATTCGTATACATCAGATACGTCGGCACGAGACCGCCATTGAAGAGCATCGTGAAGAAGACGATAAAGGCGATGACGTTGCGGAAAGGCAGGTCCTTTCTGGAGATTGGATACGCCAGCAAGGTCATCATGATCAAGCTGATGGCAGTCCCGACAACCGTGATGAGGATCGAGATGCCGTACGCATTCAGGATCATCATCGGCTCCTTCAGCAAGTAGCGGTAGCTCTCCACGCTGAACACGCTGGGCCAGATGGAGTAGCCGTTCTGGATAATCGCTTGCTCATTCGTAAAGGAAGCGGAGATGAGCACGATGAACGGAATTAAGCAAATGCAAGCGAACACGAAGAAAATGATATGAATAACCGTCTGCTCCCGTCGATTGACGCGCATAGTGTCTGTCTCCCTCCTTTAGAATAGCGAGTTGTCCGGATTGATTTTTTTCACCGCGTAATTGGATATCAGAATGATGATGAATCCGACAATGGACTGATACAGTCCGGCGGCAGACGACATGCCGATATCGCCGTTGCGCAGCAAGGAGCGATAGACATAGGTGTCAATAACGTTCGTCGTCGGCAGCAGCACGCCGGAATCCAGCGTAACTTGATAGAACAGACCGAAGTCGGAGTAGAAGATGCGTCCGATCTGCATAAGCGTCATAATGACAATGACCGGCGTAATTAAGGGAATTGTAATTTTCAAGATTTGCTGGAACTTGTTCGCTCCATCGAGCGTTGCCGCTTCGTAATACTCTTGGTCGATGCCGACCACGGCCGCAAAGTATATAATGCATAGATACCCTGCGGTACTCCATATTTTCACAAAGGTCAAAATGTACGGCCAGAACCCGGGCTCGTTGTACCACATAATCGGATCGATGCCGAGCCAAGGCAGAATAGTCTTGTTCATCAGTCCCGTCTCCGCGCTAAGCAGCGAGAACACCAGATATCCGATAATGACGGATGAGATCAAATGCGGAAGCAGGACGATGCTTTGATAGAAACGAGACATGAACCGATTCTTCATCTCGTTCAAGAGAATCGCCAGCGCAACCGCGACGACCAGATTCACCACGATAAAGACGACGTTGTACAGGATCGTATTGCGGGTAATGATGTAGGCATCCGCTGTCTTGAACAGATACTCGAAGTTTTTGAAGCCTACCCAGTCGCTGCCGAGAATCCCCTTTGCAAAGTTGATGTCCTTGAACGCGATGATCATCCCTAGCATGGGCACGTAGTTGTTGATCAGCAGATAGACAATGCCGGGAATTAACATGATGTACAACATCTTGTATTTCATAGCTCTCTTCAGGGTACTCCCGTTAGCCATCGCCTTCATGGCCAGCCTCCCTCCCTCTTTTACATGATCGTAGTGCCGGCTACAACACCTATTGTAGAGGATCATGTAAGCGCTATCCGCCAACATACTGACCTGTTAATCGCAATATTCTGACTTCTGGCCGGTATGGGGAGGGAATGTGCTTTGGGGAGAGCCTGATTAGGGCTTGTCCAATTGGGGGAGTTATGTCCCGATACTGCCTAATGCTGACACTTGACTTTTGATCTGCATCAACTCTTCTTTCTATTTTGTTCGCCAGCCGCTTTGCCAGCTCGACTCTTGCCCTCTGACTCAGCTTCGGCTCCACCGGTATTACAGCTTCCTGCCTGGCGGCCTCCTCGCTGCCTTGCGGTATTCATTGGGATTCATCTGGACTGCGCTCTTGAACACCTTTGAGAAGTAAGAGAAATTGGAGTAGCCTACGGATGAAGCGACGTCGCTGACGGACAGCTCCGTACCCGACAGCAGCTCCTTCGCAATAGCCATCTTCTCGTCCAATATATATTCTACAATCGATTGTCCCGTCTCTTTCTTGAACAGCCGCGAGAGATAGTCGGGATGGAGATGCACATGCCTCGCAATATCCTCGCGGGAGATGCTCTGGCTGACATGCTGCGAGATGAAAGACTTCACCTTATCCATCACGGTGGAGTTGTCTTCCGTCTGGCGCGCATAGCCGATCGTCCGTGTCAGCGCCGTTCTAGCCCATATTCTCAGGTCAGTCAGCGAACGGACAGCCTGCGACATGCGCTCCGGCGACACCTCCTCGCCCAGCACCTGATAGGCCTGCCATTCCTTGAACTGGTAGAAGTGATACAGCATCTGCAGGAAGTTCTGGAGGAACTGCTGCAGCACCTCCGCCTTCAGGCAGCCCACCTCCTGCAGCGATTGCAAGTAATGCTCGGACTCGGAGAGAATGGCATCGTAAGCGCCTTGCTCCAGCATCTTCAGCCATACATTCATGCGAATCACATCGACCGATTCCGAGCTGGCGAGCTCCTCGCCCCCGAAGACAACGTCATTGCTGCGGTTCAGCACATTGTCTCTCATCCGGATAAGGCTGTCGTATCGCGTCGCGATCTCATGCGGCAGGCCCGGCTCGCCGACATAGCAGGAAATATCGCAGCGGAAGTAGCGGTTGCATGCCGCAATATAATCGGCCAGCATACCCTGCAGCCGCTCCCGGTCCCTTCCCGGATGATCATCAGGCAGAATGGCGACATACAGGTCGCCGCTCATTCGGACGAATGGACGACTCTCGCAGCCCCGCCAGATGATCTCGTCAGCGGCATTGCGAAGCGCATACTCCATCAGCTTCTCGTCGCGCTGGCTAAGCTTCTCCGCCCACCGCTGGACGTAGACAAGCACAGGGAGGAAGGCTTCCGTCTCCTTGATCGGCAGGCTTTGGTTATGCAGCGCATCCCGTATCCGGTCGGGATGCGAGGACTGGCGGCGGTCCATGACGTCATGCCAGAACCGCTCCATCAGAACGGGACGATGCGTCTGCCAGAGCATGGAGTAATATTGGCCCTCCGCCTTGCTCATATGCTGCTCCCGCTTCTCGCTCACCTTCTCGACGCCCTTCCGCACCACATTTTGCAGCTCATGAAATTTGACCGGCTTCAGCATATAGTCCAGGCTTCCAAGCTGCAGCGCTTCCTTCGCATAGTCGAAGCTGGAATGGCAGGTCAGAAAGATCGACTCCGTGAGCACCTGCTTCTCCCTCACCCACGACAGCAGCTCAATCCCTGTGCCCTGCGGCATCTCGATGTCGCAAATCATAATATCAATGGGATGCTCGCTGAAGATGTCCTTCGCCTGCTTGATATTGTGGGCGACGTGAATCCGGGAGATCGACAGCTCCTCCCAATTAACGCCTCCTTGAACGGCCCTTACCGCATGGATTTCGTCATCAACAATTAATAATTGATACATGCTATCCCTCCTCAGGGCTGATCCTCGAACCGAAGCGGCAGCCGAATCTCGACCCGCGCGCCCCCGTCCGGATGATTGGACAATTCTAATTGAGCCTTATCCTGATACAGCAGGCGCAGCCGCCTTCTGGCATTCCAGATGCCGATATGGCGGTCGCCATGATGCTCTGCTTCCGGCTCCTGCCGCCATTTCTCCAGCGCCTCTTCCGTGAAGCCCTGTCCTGTATCCCGAATAACAATACGAAGATATGAAGAGCTGCCTCCCTCGTACAGGCGAATATCGACGAGAAGGGCGATCGTCTCATCCATCGTAATCGCATGCTTGATCGTATTCTCCACGAACGTCTGGATCATCAGCGGCGGGATGCGCGCCTTCATCAGCGCTGCGCTCTCGCACTTGATTTCATACGTGAAGCCGTCTTGGAACCTCATCGCTTGAATATTCAAATAGTTTCGGGTGTGGGCGATCTCGTCCTCTACCGCCACCAGCTTCAGATTGTTCTGGAACATGAATCTCATATATTGAATCAGATAGTCGGACATGTCCTGGATCAATTGATAATTGCGGAATTGAGCCAGGTTATAGATCGTATTCAGCGCATTCAGGAAAAAATGCGGGTTAATCTGCAGCTGCAGATGCTTCAGCTCCGCCTGCTGGCTGAGCAGCTTCTCTTCGTAGACATTGATCTTCAGCGCTTTGATCTGATCGACCATGCTGTTGAATACGTCATTCATCAATTCAAATTCCGAGGAGACCGGATGGCGCTCCACCCGCTGATCCAGATTGCCGTCGCGCACCCTGCGCATGACGGTCACGATGCGGTTGATCGGGATGAGAATATTCTGCCGCAGGAACATATAGAAGATCGGCAATATAATGAGCGCGCCCAGAATGACGACGTACCAGATACGCTGGAGAAACGGCAGATGCTCCAGAATGACACTGTACGGGATCAAGATCAGCAAGGAAAACTGTCCTTGCTCCGACTGGGTGCTGACCTGCAGATAATCGTCGCCTTTATTGTCCGGCATCATGCCAGTCATCGGCTCCATGCTGCTAGTCACAAGCAGCGACTTCCCCTCCGGGCCCATATCGAGCAGCCCAAGAGGGCTCATCAGCTTCGACGCCTTCACCCACCCTCCGATATAGACGTTCCCGATCTTCTGGATTTTGCTAATATAATAGTCGTCGCCCAGCTGGTAAGGGAACCACTGCTCGAACGCATGCTTCGGCCATGCCTCCCGCTCCGTCAGCATGGCGACCATGCCCTCCCGCACTTCCTTCAGGCGATCCATCGTCTCGCCTGCCGGCTGATTCGTAATCATCTCCTTGTTGACGGAAGAATAGACGAACAGGTAGTCCATCTCCTTGTACGTATTAATGTCCCGCTCCAGCTTGTTGAACAGATTGATTTTGGCCAAATAATAATCGTCGCTGCTCACTTCCTTGGGAACATCGAGCATAATTAAATCGCTTTCAAAAGCGACCGTCGTACGCAAATACTTGTCGACCTCCTCCAGATTCCGGTCAATCTGATCCATGTAAAGGGCGGCCAGATTGCGGTTGGAGTTCGCCACTTGCTCGCTTACGACTCTCATCGCATAATAGTTATCGAATATGAGCAGAAGCTGAAGCGGTATGACAAATAAGAGAAACCCCACCAGCAGCTTGAAGCGGATCGACTTGTTCGACAGCCTGTGCGTCCATTTCATAACACGCTCTCCCCCCGATGTGAAGCGTTTGAAGTATACCCAAGCTTATGGAAGTACGGCTATGGCGTCTGCATATCGCCCCGGGCGTTGTCCCTCACAGGCGCAAGGGCACCCTCAATGACAAGACGGCCCTGTTCCACTCGCATGACCACAGGAAGATCGCTGAGACTGGACCTGCCGTCCGCTCATGATCAGCTTTTGCTTGCACCGCTTGGCATAATGAGTTCTTCGCCCTCCATGATGATCCGACCCTTAAAGTGAGCGCTTACATAAATCCCATCGGCGTCAAAGCTGGCAGAGTGAAGACGGGCAGCCTCCTCCAAGGGCAAAAAGGTACTTAACACCCGGGTACAACGGTCCCTTACGCCTTCCCGCTGGTTGAATAATAGACGAACGCCGGATTCACGCCATCGAAAATAGCGTATCTTTGTCCATTCCGCCTGGTTCCCGCTCTACGCAAACCAAGAAACGATTGGTCTCGCATTGACCGATTTGTCCGTAGAGGGAAGTCACTCCAGCCTAATGAGTTTGGGCTTCGTTTGTTTTATCATAGGACCGCGCCCCTTTTAAATCCAATACTATCATATGGGCCAATGATGCAATGCTCCTGAAATATTTAAAAGCGTTCAAGGCCATTCCGCGCAAAACAAACTCACCCTGCGGGCGATTGAAAGTCACAAGTGCGTGTTCCTGTGTGTACCTGTGTGTTCCTGTGTGTACCTGTGTGCTCCGTGTGCTCCTGTGTGTACCTGTGTGCTCCGTGTGCTCCTGTGTGTTCCTGAACCTGCCTCCTAACGGAACTGAGAGACTCTATGCTTCGATTTTTTTACGTTTATCACGTCTAACGGAAGTAAGATGCCTTATTTGCATCATCCGACCCGTATTTCGGTTCATTTAGGGCAAATAGGGGCTCTCTGTTCCCTTACCGTTTAAAAATGTAGAAAAACGGGCAAATAGAGTCTCGTAGTTCCCTTACGAATCAACAAAGAATAACTTACCCAACTTCAGAGCCTGTATCTACCAGCCTTAAGCAGGTTTTCGCTGCTATAAAGCTCTTTTTTCGATAAATCTATCTAGAATCTCTACATTTCAATAATTTCCCCAAAATAGAAAAAGACCTCGACCAAATGGTCGGGGTCTTCCCTATTCAGGCATTACAATGCCTATCCGGCTGTCGCTTAATCGCGCATATTCAGCACGTTGTAGATAGCTTGCGCGCTCTCTGCGCGCGTCAGATTCTCCTTCGGCGCAAACCGTCCGCCTGTGCGTCCTTGCACGAGGCCCAGCTCGGCAGCTGCATGGACGTCCTTCAATGCCCAAGCGCTGATCTGGCTCTGATCGGCGAAGGATGGCGAATCCTTGGATGCCGCCTTGCCTTCTGCACCTATTGCGCGATATGCGCGGAGCAGCATGATAGCCATCTCCTCGCGCGTAATGGCGTCATTCGGCGCAAACCGTTCCTCATCGCGGCCTGTTGCGATGCCAAGCCGGAAGGCAGCTTCCGCATATGGCGCATACCAGGCCCCGCGCGGCACATCGGCGAAGACGCCTGCCGCAGGCTCCTTGCCTGCCTCCGCATCCAGCGCCCGTACGAGCATCGCTGCGAATTGCGCGCGCGTCACGCGGGCTTCCGGCGCGAACTGCTTGCTGTTCATGCCTTCGACAATGCCCTTCACCGCGAGCGACTTAATAGCCTGCGCCGCCCAGTGGCTGGCCGGCACATCAGAGAAGCTGCGATCGGCTTCAAGCACGCCGTATGTGCTGAAGTGATTCAGCATCGCGGTCATCCGGCCATCATGCAAGGCTCCGCCAACATAAGCTGCCGTGCCATTCTCGCTAATGTAATAAACGCCGCTCAGCTCGCCATTGATGCCTGCTTCTACTGCAAATGTGACGGTAACCGGCTGCTCGAACTGCTTCAGCACGCCGACTTCGCTATTGCCTTGCATCAGTGAGATGCGGAAGGCGTAAGCGGTCGAGCCTTGCTTGAACGACCAGCCTTCCCGAGCCTGCTTGCCTAACAGCGCTTCAAGCTCTCCTCCAGTCAACGGCTTCGCCTGGAACCGGATGACCGTATCGTCAGCCGAACCGCCCGCAGGCAGCAGCGCTGCCGCAGCGGACAGCACTTCATTCGGCAGCAGGACGGTCAGACCATCGGCTGCCAGCTCCAGATCGCGGCCGCCAAGGAGCATGGCAGCCTGCAGCGGCAGAATGGCAGAGGTGTGTCCACTTGATAGCTTAATTGTTGTTGTGCCCTCCGTTCCTGCTGCGAGGGCGCTGTCCGGAATAATGTCCGCTCCAGGCCACTCAGGAGTCTCCACAACTGACTCTCCGCCGCCCTGCTGCGGCGGCTTCGGCGAGACACCGCTCAGAATCGCCGTTCCGCCGTCTGCGCGCCCTGGAAGCTCGATCGCAATGGTACGGTTCGCCGAGACGATATACGTCTCGCCGCTATACTCATCCGTTGCCGTCGTGCCAGGCGCGAATGGCACTGGCAGCGTCACGGCTGCCGCTTCTTCAGCAGTGTTAATCGCGGTTACGATATTGTCATTGCCGTATTTCTTGTTAAAGGCCAGATAGCCCAGCTCATCCGAGCCTGCCAGCTTCGAGCGCTCTCCCTTAGCATAAAGCTTGGAGTACTTCGCCCGAATATGAAGCAGCTTCGTATAATGCTCATGCAGCTTTTGCTCTTCGTCCAAACGTTCCCATGGCATGGCGCTCCGGTTCTCGCTGAATTGGCCCTGGCTCATATCCCGCGCATTCGCGCCGGAGCGTCCAAGCTCCTCTCCGTAGTAGATCACCGGAATTCCCTTCGCCGTGATTTGCAGCGCGGCTGCAAGCATCAGCTTGCTCTTGTCGCCATCGACGTAATGGGACAGGAAGCCGTCCTCGTCGTGGCTGCTCAGGAACTGCGCCATCATTGTCGTATTCGACAGCTTCGATTCACGGTCTTGCAAATAAGCGTCCACCGCGTCGATGCTGCCATTCGCAAAGCTTTTGGCTTGCGCCTTGAAGCCGAAATCGAGCAGCGCGTCCATCTGGCCGCTCTCCAGCATGCCGCCGTCGCCCTCTACCGTGCCGCCGAAGTATTCGCCCAGCAGCTTGAAGCCCGGATCGATAGCGGTCAGCGCGTTTTTGAATGCGACCCAAGTCGTTGTCTCAACATGCTTCACCGTGTCGACGCGGAAGTAATCGATCGTATCGCCGCGATCCGTTCTGGCTCTCTCCAGCCAGCCCGTCTGCCATTCGATGATTTGCTCGCGCACATCCGCGTTCTCCGTGATGAAGTCCGGCAGGCCGTCAAGCTCTCCCTTGATCGGATTAATGTTCGCCGACAAGTCATTGGTCCGAAGCATATCCTTGAAGCGCGCCTTGTCTTCCTCCGTCACGCCCGCCTGGTTGTCGCCAGGCTTCAAGCCGTAGCCGGTATGATTGAGAACGACGTCCACCATGATCTTGATGCCGCGGTCATGTGCCTTCTCGATTAACTCCTTGAAGGTCTCGATATCGCCCAGATGCTCATCGAGCTTCGTGAAGTCCTTCGCCCAGTAGCCGTGATAGCCATACTGCTTGCCGCCGAAGCCCGCGCCCTGATTAAAATCAATATTGTCTACAATTGGTGTGATCCAGAGCGTGTTGATGCCCAGCTCATCCAGGTAGTCGAGCTTGTCGATCAAGCCTCTGAAGTCTCCGCCGTGGTAAGCCTCCAGATGGGACTTATCTACGTTGATATTATTCGTTTCGTCGCCATCATAGAAACGGTCGGTCAGCAGGAAGTAGATGCGCGACTCATCCCAGTCGAAATCAAGATCTCCTGTGAACGTTCTCGGCTTAACTGCAACTTGTATCCGCTGCGTATACGCATTGCCGTATTGGTCCACCAGCGTGACTGGAATCGACTTCACGCCTGCCGTTACCGATTGCTTGACCGCAATCGTATGCGCCATCAGCTCTGCATTGAACGGCGCCTTGGCCGATCCGCCCAGCGCGGTCAGATCCATATAGCCTTCACGGAATGCCAGAGGCTCTGCGCTGGCAGTGCTGATGCGAAGCACGGCATTCTCGTCATACGTAATGGCGCCAGGCTGAACGCTGCCCGAAAGAGCAACAGCAGGCTTCTTATAGACGACCTCAGACTTGCCGTCTTGTGTGTTCGACGGATCGCTTACTTCTGTAACCGCGCCGTCCTTTGCAACCAGATAGCTATATTCATAGCTCCCCGGAGATACATTCCGAAGCGTATAAGTGAACCATTCCTTGGATGCATCGTAGACCATGTCGTATGACTTGCCTCCGATTTTCACTTGCACGCCTTCGATTATATTCATCAGCCCTTTGCGGAACAGGCTGGCGTCGCGGTAGCGGAAGGTGATATTCCCGTCATGCAGGTAAGGACCGTAGATAGACGGGAATACGTCCAGCTCGCCAACCATGCTATGCACATTCACTTTCATGAAGCGATCGCCTTCCGTCAGCGGGATGACGCGATCATACGGAATGTCCTGCTTCGCCGTGTTCCAGTCGGTGCCCTTGCGAAGGACAAAGCCGACGCCAATCGCATCCTCATGCACTTCAATGGCAGCGGTGGCGATGCCGTTCTCTACCTTGTCGAACAACACCTCTCCATCCTTCACGCCAGTGTTCCATACCCAGATGTTCCAGTCCTTATAGTCTCCATCGGGACGGATGTAGCTGAATTGAAGCGTTCGTGCCGAATCCGGATCGGCGACTTCGATCTGCATGGTTGCCTGGAAGCCCTTGTATTCGACTGTTATAGCCGCTCGTCCAGGGCTGACTGCCTTAATGATGCCCCTCGAAGACACCGTCGCTACGGACGGCTTGTCGGAGACAAAGCTTGCTCCGCTTTTCACCTTCTCCCGGCTTCCGCCCTCGTACTGGGCATAGACCGCAATCGAATGGCTGTCATCCGCCTTGAGCGTACGCTCGCTGCTATCAAGCTGAATCGATACAAGCGCTTGTGCCGCCGCATCCACGCGGATAACAACTGCGCTAAGGGGATCGATCGTCAGCGACTGCCTCGTTAGCGTAAAGCCCGACGGATCGGATACGGCGGTTGTACCCGCCTCGTCGTTGTCGACAATGACGGTGCCGCCTGTCAAATCGACCGGAAGCGTCAGCTGCCTGCTCTCGTCATCGGCATTGACAAAGACATAGTAATGGCCCGTTCCGTCCATCGCAATGTTCTTGTAGCCGATGAGCAGGTCCGTATCGCCGATCTCAGGCGCGTCAATCAGCGTAACATTGGAATCCACCAGATCCTGATCGCCCAGCCGGAACGCATTCGTATGCCGGCGAAGCTCGATCAGCCCCTGCGTATATTCGCTGGTTACATGATTGACCGGATAAGCTGCGGCGTCTGTCGCTTTCGTCCAATCGAACATGTTGATTGCATCCGACGAATCATAGGAGTCATGGACGAAATAACCGAATACCTCGCCGCTCTGATCCTCCAGCGCATGGTACTTATGCTCCGGCGTGCCCGGCGCCAGCCACTGCTTCGTGCGTCCGTACTCTTGGCCGGCATGAAGGAAGGCCGTGCCCTGCGACGTCAAGACGAGCAGGTTGCCGAGGCGAATGCGCTTGTGGATCTCCAGGTCATTCTCCCGAATAGACGGGTCCTTCTTGATGGATTGCGCAATGACGTCATAAAGCGGCAGATTGTCATGCGCCTCGATATACGGCACAATGTCGCCCGGATCGTCCACAGCCGTGTTGCTCGGCTGGCCTTTAATATTGTTCAAGATCGTCTGAATGCTTCTAGCTCCGCCTGTAATGAACCGCGGTTCGCCCTCGGAGCCGAAGCCGGACTTCAGCTCGTTGCGAATCTCGTCGGAGAATACGCCGACATCGTCCGTCTTGTCCATCCAATCCTGGTCGGCGCCCATGCCTGCGAGCGACGGGTCTGCTTCATGCCCGGCGAATGTGCGCCAGCCTTCGCCGATGAACAGCGCGTTCGGATTCAGCTCAGCCGCCGCATCGTACGCCTTCTGTACGGACGGATACGTCGCATCGCCCATCATATCCCAGCGCATGCCGTCGATTTTGTATTCATCGAACCAATACTTCACGGAATCGACCATCAGCTTCTCGGCCATCGCGTGATTGGTTGCGAGGTTATTGCCGAAGCCTCCGATGAAGGAACCGTCCGGCCTCTGGAACGCATAATAGTTCGGCACGATATCGTTCAGGAAATCGGCTTTGGCCATATGAGTGTAGACAACGTCCAGCACAACGCCCATGCCCGCCTCATGAATGGCATGGATCAGCTCCTTCAGCTCCTTGACGCGAAGCTCAGGGTCCTTCGCATTCTCGGAATAAGCGCCGTCCGGCGAGAAGTAGCTGTGCGGGTCATAACCCCAGTTATATTCATTGTCCTTGGAAGAATAATCGAGCTCGCGGATATCCATAGCCGCTTCATCGCCGTAATACCATGCCATCACCGGCAGCAGCTGAATATGAGTGACGCCTAGCGACTGGATATACGGCAGCTTGTCGATAAACGCCTTATACGAGCCCCAGCGCGAGTTCAGGTCGCCTTCGATGGAGGGATCGGAAGTGAAGTCGCGAATATGCGCCTCCCATATAATCGCATCCTCGCGTTGTCCGTAACCGTCGATGGACGCATAGCCGAAGCCCGCAGGATCCGTGACGCCAAGATCAATGATGGCAGCCTTGCCCACTGTATCGCCGTCCGGCCCGGCCTCTCCCTTCGTATTCACGCGGAACTCCGCCATGGATTTGGCGTACGGATCAAGCACTTGCTTCGTCACGCCGTCATTCGTCACTTCGTATTGGTAGAAGTAGCCGCGCAGATCCGTGACCGAAGCGTTCGCGAGATCGCCTGGCGCCACTGTCGCAGCCCATACGCCATAATCGCCTAGCAGCAGATTTGCTTGGCCTACAAGCTTCGATGCATCGTTCTTGTCATAGAAATTAACCGTCACTTTGCTTGCCTTAGGCGCCCATAGCTTCAGCTTCACGCTGCCGCCTTGATAGGTTGCGCCAAGATCGTTGCCATTGTAGGTGAACTTGTGATCGATCATTCTCCAGCCTGCATTCGCCGCAACTGTTCTTCCCCCGTATGTGACGGAGAGCGGCGCCAGCTCCAGATCGATGCTGCCGGACAGCACGAGCTGCACCGTCGTCCCTCCGGTTACGCTTGCCGACTTTGCACGTAGAGGATTGCCGTCCTTGTCTTCAAGCGCGATAGCCTGCAGCAAGGCGTCTCCCGTCAGCCCTTCTGTCGACGTAAAGCCAAGCAATAGCTCATTCTCCGAGACAATCTCGGCGGATACGATCGCTTTGGCCACTTCGCCTGTCGGCGAGGCATAGACCTTGTCGTCGCCCTGCTTGATCCAAATTTGATTATTCTCTACCGATGACAGCACGACCGACTTGTCTCCGCCATCCTTCTCGCCTGACGTGCGATGCACGACAAGGAAGCCAACTTTGGACGCATGGTCAGCCAGCGGCACATCGACATAAGCGCCATAGCTGTCCCGCTTGTCTGCCGGGAACGCCGTCGCGCCGGACGGCCAGTTCGCCGACGGCGACGCCACATGGTCCCACAGCCATAGGCCATAACCGGCATAGCCCTGGTCCGCACGCTGGTAGTGAATCCGCAGATGCCCATCCGGCACCGGGTCAGCATCAGGATCAACCGGCACGCTGTAGCGGGCCTCCACTTCATGCGTGGCCGCATCATACGTGAACGTGACCGGCAGCTCCTGCGGCAGCGCCAGCACAGCGTTCGAGCCGGGATAAGCTGCCGCGTCCCAGCTGTTGCCGAGAATGATCTTATACTCATAATTGCCCCCCGGCAAAGTCGCCACGGCTTCATACACACCGTTGTAGTCTTCATCGGCAAGTATCAGTTTGGCTTCCGCCGGGCTCCAATTGCCCGCATCGCCGAGCGCCGTCTGCAGGTTGCCCACAATTCTTGGCGTCTGCTCCTGCGGCAGCGGCGTGTAGTACGTGGAATCGGCAATTTTCCGTGTCATATGGTTGTAGTAGAACGTGATCTCCGTCTCTTCCTTGAGCTGAAGCACAATATTGCCGCCATCTTCTACTCCGTCCGGATTCGTATAACTGCCGAAGCCGTAGCTTTCATCCCATGTACCGTTAAGCGCAACCTTGTAGGAGTAGTCTCCCGCAGGCAGCTTGCCAATAAGCCGATATTCCCCTCCTCCCGCATAAGTCATCACCGTATCCGCTGAGGATGGGTCCCAGTCTCCAGCAGCGCCGAGCGCCCTCTGCAGGTCTCCCACCAATGTCACCTTGCCGGGCAGCCCGTCACTCGCCTGTGCGGGCAGAATGCCGAGCGTCGTCCAGGTCAGCGCGGCGATCAATAGCATCGCTACAAGCCTTCTGAACCTGTTCATCATAGCCATGAATTAGTCCCCTTTCTTTGCGCAAACGTTTGCATTTTGCGCAAAATAAAAACAAACGAACTCAAGTCTCAACATCCAGCCTGCTTGAAACGGCAAAATTAACTTGAAAGCGCTTGCTTAAGGTCATTTTAAGCGCAGAAATAAAGCGCTGTCAATCCTTTTATCGTCCTAGTTCCGCTGTATAAATAAAATAAGCGCCCTGATGGCAACGTTTGCACCATGCTGTCGAATAGACTCGATGTTATAGAAGTCTTCTAGAATGTATGGAAATATAGTACATTTTAGAAAGTCATAATGGGGATGCCGCGTTACTGCGTCCCACTACATGCTAGGAGGCTCCGAATGCCATGTTCAAAAAAATCGTAAAGCGGCTGCTCTGGATTGTGATCACAGCCGTCGCCCTATTAGCCGCATTCCTGATTTACATCACCGCAATAGATTATAAGCCGCCAGCTCAGGTGAAGCTGCCCCATGAGAGCCATCAAACTGCGATTATTAAACAAGGCGAGCCTTTCAAAGCAACGACGTTCAATATCGGCTATGCCGGCCTGGATCGGGGACAGGACTTCTTCATGGATGGCGGAACGAAGTCCAGATCCGCGAGCAAGGAGCAGACCGAAGCTAATCTGGATGCCATAATGGGCTTCTTGAGCGATTCGGACTCGCAGCTCATTCTGCTCCAGGAGGTTGACCGTGAATCCTCCCGCAGCTATAAGATTGACGAGGCACAGCGTATTGAAGAGGGCTTGCAAGGCTATGACCGGATCTTTGCCTATAACTATAAAGTGCCTTGGGTTCCCGTTCCACTGACGCAGCCTATGGGTGCGGTGAAGAGCGGACTGCTGACGCTGTCGGCCTTCTCCACCGGCTCTCATACCCGCTTCGATCTTCCGGGCAAGGAAAGCTGGCCGGTACAGCTGTTCGAGCTGGACCGCGGCTTCATTGAGAGCAGGCTGCCTGTCGATAACGGCAAGGAGCTCGTGCTTGTTAATCTCCATCTATCGGCCTTTGATAAAGGCGGGCGGATACGGAAGCAGCAGCTCGACTTTCTCGAGGGTTATCTGGAGGGCGAGGCCGCTAAAGGGAATTACATTATGGTCGGCGGCGACTGGAACCACTCCCTGCCGTCCACCGAGCCCGATACATTTCCGGCGCAGCAGGAATGGCCGGAATGGCTGCAGCCGTTCCCGGACACATTCGGGCCCGATGGCTTCCAGTGGGCTGTTGATGGGGCCACGCCTACCGTCCGCACGTTAGATGCCGCCTATGAGGAGGGCGTCAACTTCCTTGCCGTCATCGACGGCTTCTTCGTCTCGCCGAACATCGAGATTGTGCAGGTTGCAGGGACGTCTCTGCATTTCGAGAACAGCGACCATAATCCGGTGACAGGGACGTTTATTTTGAAATAAGCCGACATGCTGAAGGCATGCTCCACGGACGGGCGGCGTTCCTTCAAGCGGGACCCAAGCTGTCCATTCCTTCTGGAATCTATTATAATAGTCACGTATTCGCACTTATCCCACTATGCCGAAGGAGAGTAGATGAATATGTACGATATCGTCATTATTGGCGCAGGACCCGCAGGCGCAAGCGCGGCTATCTACGCAGCCAAGTCCGGGAAGAAAACGCTCCTTTTTGACAATGACAAAAGCATCACCAAGAAAGCCCTTCTCCGCAACCATTACGGCGCTCCCGATATTACCGGGCCCGATCTGGTGGAGACCGGCAAGAAGCAAGCGGCCGAGTTCGGCGCGGAGATTATTCAGGATACGGTCATCAATCTAATCCAAAGCGATTCCGTCATTCAAGTTAAGACGGAAAATCAAAGCTACGAGGCAAACCATGTCATTCTCGCCACCGGTTTGAGCGTAGATCTGGCCGAAAAGGCTGGCATCGCCACCAAAGATGGAACAGAGCCCCGGATTAAAACTGTTGTCGACGTCGATGCCAGCGGCAAAACATCCGTTCCGGGCATCTGGGCGGCAGGCACAGTGGCAGGCGTAAGCGTGCATACCATTGTAACAGCCGGCGACGGCGCCAAGGTCGCGATTAACGTCATCAGCGAGCTGAATGGCGCGCGTTATGTGGATCATGATATTTTGAAGGCGTAGAGCCATTATAGACATGCAAAAAGAGCGCCCTGTCCGGCGCTCTTTCTTATTGAGTACTCTATTGGACTGTACCCGCTAATGCTCCTCTTCATCCGGCCAAGAGAAATCCTCCCCCGGCTGATACCGATGCTGCTCCAAATCCACGCGGCCCTCTTCATCGGCCAATACTCCCTCGCTGCTTAGATACAGAATCTGCTTGAAGCGCGACTCTTCATCCATTAGGGCAATCATGCCTTTGGCATTGACGACCCTGTGCCAGGGCAGCTTGTGGGCGGCGCTCATCGAGTGCAGAATACGGACGACCTGCCTCGCGCCTCTCGGACTTCCGGCGGCTTCGGCGATTTGTCCATAGGTCATCACATACCCCTCTGGAATGTTTTGTATGATGTGTATGACTCGTCTCGTAAATGGCTGCATGCAAGACTCCTTATCGATATAGGTTAAGTGCCGTTCTCCTCAGGTACAGCCTAATGTATCATACCTTGGCTGGAAATTAAACCGCACTTCGATTTCGTCTGGAGGTTGTATTACAATAGGGATACTGCTTGCTCCTCAGGAGCGCTCAATGGTACGGATTGGAGGTTCTAGCATGGCAACTACTATCTACGCCGACTGGGGCGGACATTATGTGAAATTAACCTGGCTGCCGGGGATAAACAGTCCTGATCCAGCCCTTGTGACAAGCGTCCACGGCGTATGTATAGATCAAGGCAAAATCATGCTTGTGCATGTCACAGGCCGGGGCTTCAACTTGCCCGGCGGGCATGTGGAGGAGGGGGAATCGCCGGAGGAAACGGTCATTCGGGAATGTATGGAGGAGGGCTATGTCAAGTGCGCGAACCCTCGCTTGATTGGCGCCATTCAAGTCAGCCATGAGGAGAATCCGAAGTTCGATCCGAACGGCAGATATCCGCTGATTGGCTATCAGCTCTTCTATCAGGCAGACGTCGCGGAATGCCTTCCTTATCTTAGAGAACATGAATGCACGTCAAGAATTTGGGTCGAGCCACAGCTCTCCGCCTATGTCATGGAAGACCACAACCTGGCGTATCTTATCGTGGAAGAAGCCGTCCGCCATGCAGATGCTTTGACATAAATAAGAAAGACTCGGGTGCTTACGCTTGTAAGCTATCCGAGTCTTTCTTATTTTCGTTGAAGTCCAGATGAAAGTGGAGAAACCATGCTTTGCCGAAGACAGCATTGAAGGAATCATCGTTGCCGTCAAACACGACATTGTATATTTTGGCGAGCTGCTTGTAGTAGTGTCTAGTGAAATACAATAGATTCGCCAGAGTAAGCGCTGACGGAATGATATAACGAATCAGAGTAAAGTCAATCAGCAGCATATACATGCCGATCCAAAGCACGACGGAGCTGATCAACACTGGAATATGGAACAGGATCGTCTCGGAGCTGTAGAGATTCCTCCAGTAGGAGCTCCACCCTTTAACCTTGACCTCGTTCCCTGCCTGGCGGGTTACCAGCACCGAATCCATGCTTTTTTTCAAATTCCGGTAGAACATATGCTGGACGAGCGCTTTGTTAATGGCTTCTTTATCAAAGTTATTGAGCTGCTTGATCACCCGGCAAGTGATCCAGTACACTTCCTTGTACACCCGGTACCTTACGACAACCCAAGTAAGCAATATGCCTAGTATAAACAAGGCAAGGAAGCTAAGCCCCTTTATGAACGTGGCTACGCTTAAATCAATGATGGCAGGAATAACAAAGCTGATAATGGCAATATAAAACGCAATGATCTGATCCCTCTTCGTCTGCTGGAGGCCCAGCTCATTAACGCAGAGGCTGTACGCTTGCTCCAGATGGAAGTCCTTTTCATCGTCTAAAATCTCTTTGTCTATCTTGTAGTCCTTATACAAAAACTTCTTCTTTTTCTTCTGCACAGCCACACAGACAGCCCCCGACTCGTCATGTCTTAGCGGTCGTACGGAATCTTAGGCACCTCATCCGTAACGGCACGCTTCAAGTAATCATAATTCTCTTTCGTATTCGCGCAGATTAGCGGGATCGGACGGTGGAAGACCGTTCGGCTGAGCTCGACCGTCCCTACATAACCGCCCGCTTCCCGGATCAGAATCTCACCCGCTGCAAAATCCCATGGGAAGACACGCATCTCAAAATACAAATCGACTCGCCCTGCCGCCAAATAAGCAAGCTCCAGCGCAGCAGAGCCCAGACGGCGAATATCGTCGCAGTCCTCATACACTTTCTCGATAATGCGGAAGCAAGGCCCCGCCAAGTCCTTGTTGTACAAGCTCATGGCCGTACAGAATAACGAATGGGACAAATCATGATCGGAGACCTTCATCGGTCTGCCGTTCACGTAAGCGCCCTTGCCCTGCTCGGCATAAAACATCTCATCCCGGTACGGATGATAGACGACGCCCAGCACAGGCACGCCACCCTTCACAAGTCCGACCGAAATGACGCTAAGCCCGATATCTCTTATAAAATTGGACGTCCCGTCGATCGGATCTACAATCCATAGATATTCGTGGTTGTAGTCAACCTCTTCGCTTTCCTCGCCAATAAATCCGCAATCCGCAACTAACGGCACCAGCCGCTCCTTCAAAAAATGCTGCACCGACAAATCGACGGAAGTCACCTGGTTTGAGGCCGAGCCTTTGCTAAGGACGGTAAATTGTTTATTTTTGAATAATTCGCTTGCTTCACGTACAATTTCGATTACTTTTTCAATCATATCTTACACCTGCCTGTATATTTTTTCTATATTTAATTTATTCGCTGCAATATACCGCGTTATCCATTTATTCCTCCTATATTATAGCGCTTTTCCCTGAGGCTTCTTGCTGGCCGGGAACAGTCCGGTTCCAATGAGAAGGATGGCCAAAATAGTAGACCCGACCAACAGCTCCGCCGATTCGTATTCGCGAATCGCATGGATAATGAGGATGGTGGTCGAATTGAAGGCTATGTGCATGAGGACGGAAGCCCAAAGGCTCTTCGCGCGAAGCGCGGCCCACGCGAACAGCAGGCCTAATAGAAATGCGTAGGCCATTTGAAACGGATGGGTATGGAGAAGCGCGAACAGAATAGCCTGCGCGACAACGGCTGTCGCAAGGGAATATACATGACGGAGCGTCCGCAAGACGATTCCGCGCAGCATGATCTCTTCGAGCAGCGGAGCCAGTACCCCTGCGGTCATCCATACGATCAGAATGGAGCCGGAGGTCAGCTCCGACGTTACTTTCCGCTCATGGCTGACTGCCAGCTGCCCCAATATATCGAGCTGGAGAATATAGCCGAACATCAGGCTGAGCAGCATGCCGAGTCCGATAAAGAGGCCCGTTTGCCGCATTCCGATTCTGCGGAAGCCGCTAAACTCCCATAGCGAGCTCTTCTTCTCCTGGCGGGTCACGACAGCGAGCATAGATAGCGAAAGCAGCACGCCGAGGATGGTGGCGGCATTGACATTAAGGCCGTCCCACGAGAAGCTCTCCTGCATTCTATTCTGGACGATGGCTACGCATAGCTTTGCCAGAATAAACGAGCCTCCAATCAGAAAGGCATAACCAATCAAATCCAGCCATGCGTGCCGCATCGTGTATCTTTTCAAAACCGCTAGCCCCCTATCCTGTCCGCACTGCCGGGACGGCGCGTTATAGAAATAATCAATCCAAGCCTGCCGTTATCCAATATAATCCTATTCGACGCCATTATACTAATATTACGATCTTCTCGTATACTGAAAAAAATGGTTGGACGAATACCGCCTGCCGGAATAGCAAAGAACCCCCGCCCAAGTGCAGGCGGAGGCTCTTGATTGCTGATGCTTTACGGTACGACTACCGTAATCGTGTCGCTGAGCACTGTACCGAACGGATTAGTAAGCTCAACCTGGTACGTGTACGTTCCTGACGGACGTCTGAGGGTCCAGCTTGCGGATTGTCCCGGCGAACTGCTGAACTCCTCGTAGTAATGGTGCGAATACTCTTGCCCATTCTCCAGAAGTCGTCCGGAGGTCGCTTTGTTGCCATTCCAAATTGTCCAATTTATGACAAACTCGCCTGTTGTGTGTAATTTATTGTCATTAAGCTCTATACTAGGCTTGGCAGGGGCTCCAGTGGCTGATGTAGCTACCTGATTAATGGAGTTGGACCAAGTCGAGCCGCATTCATTCTTCGCGATAATGCCAAAGGAATAGCCGATATAGCCATTGCGCAGATTCGTGACAGTGAAGCTGGTATCTTGAATATTTTGAGCAGCATACGGCGCTCTTGGGGAATAATAGACATCATAAGCGTCAGCGCCTGCAGAAGGTGTCCAAGACAGCGCCATCGTGCGATTGCCCGGGGTTGCAGTCAGGGTGAAGTCACCCGGTTTCTCGCAAGCGACTGCCGGTTCCGCACTTGCCGCTCCGAATATGGATAGGGATAGAACAAGCGTTAAGCCTAACGCCGCCAGTTTTTTTTGAATCTTTCTCATAATCTCTCTCCTATTTGTATATTTGGTATAAATCTAGGAGTACTCCTATATTAAAACTCAAGATTGGACGTCCACCTATAATATAGCAATTACTAGCATATATGTCAAAATAAGATATTGTGTAGCGGCGCTTGCGTTTTTATCAGTTGAGTAGTAAAGTGATAACAAGACAAGCGAATGCGAGGAAGATCCTAGATGCAGAATAATACCATCGGCTCGTTAATCTGGCTGCGCTTGATGCGCTTCACGAATCAAAGCAATCAGATGTCGAATGCCTTTTTGAAGCGCTTTGGCCTGACTACGGCTCAATTCGATGCCCTCATGCAGATTCGCGCTTATCAGCCGCTGACCCAGATGGAGCTCGCAGAAAAAGTGACGGTGACGCAAGGCGGCATCTCGCGCATGCTGGAGCGTCTGGAGAAGGAAGGCTACATCGTTCGCAAGCAGGACTGGAAAACGAAGACGATCCGCCTTACGGAGAGAGGAGAAGCCGTGCTGGAGCTGGCGATGCCGGAGCAGTTGGCCTTTCAAACCTCCTTCTTCGAGGAAGTGCTGAGCAAGGAAGAGCAGCAGACACTATACACGCTTATGACCCGCGTTCACAAACATAGCCAGAAAAAAGAATTACCGCACGAGTAATTTTTTTAACTATCAGTTGACTAGTCAAGTTATAAAAGGAGGATGTACCCTATGCCAACGATTACCGGACATCATCACATCTCTATGCTGACCAAGCATGCGAAGGACAACAATTATTTTTACCGGAACATTCTGGGGCTTCGACGCGTGAAGAAGACGGTCAATCAAGACGATCCGTCGATGTACCACCTCTTCTATGGCGACTTGACCGGATCTGCAGGAACGGAGCTCTCCTTCTTCGAGATGCCCCGGCTTGCCGGCACGGTCCGCGGCACCAATGCGATTACCCGCATCGGCTTGCTCGTGCCGTCTGCAGACAGCCTGCATTACTGGAGCAAGCGCTTCGAGCAATTCGGCGTGCAGCACGGCGGGATCACGCTTTTTGCCGGACGGGAATCCTTGCTCTTCGAAGACGGTGAAGGGCTCCGTCTAGCCTTGATCAATCATGCTGGAGAAGCTGTGCCGGAGCACTGGGCCCCTTGGGATGAACCAAGCGTCGAGGAGGAGCACCGTATTCTCGGGATGGGTACGGTCGAATTCACAGTGCGAAGCTTGGAAGACACGGCCCGCATTCTCCGGGACATGCTGGGCTATGTAGAGGCCTCCCGCACAAGCGAAGAAGCCGTCTATCAATCCATGGCGGGAGAAGCATTCGGCGAAATCGTCGTGAAGCAAGAGGATGGCCCGAACGAGAGGCCCGGCAAAGGGAGCGTTCATCATCTGGCCATTCGCGTCAAGGACGAACCGGAGCTTCGTTACTGGGATGCCATCATCCGGCAGCAGGGCTTCCGCTCATCCGGCATTATAGACCGCTTCTACTTCCACAGCCTGTACTTCCGCGAAGCCAACGGGATCCTGATCGAGATGGCAACGGATGGACCGGGCTTCACCGCCGACTCGTCCGTGGAAGAGCTGGGCCGCAAGCTGGACTTGCCGCCATTCCTGGAGGGGCGCCGCGCCGAAATTGAAAGCAAGCTGATTCCACTGGATTGAACGAAGTCGCGGTAGAGTGAGAGAGCTCACAAGGTTACTATCGCGGTGTCAGAATGATGATTGATGCTCGCATGATGTTCATTCTCATATGACTGCAGCCAGGTTTGGCATTTGGCTCACAATCCACGGCTATGCTTTACGTGATTTCGCCCTTTTCTCGCGTGTAACGGTGTGTAGCGTTACTATTTCCGCTTTTGAGGCGATTCCACGCTTCTAACGGGGCTACATACCGCTGTTTACGTGATTTCGCCCTTTTCTCGCGTGTAACGGTGTGTGGCGTTACTATTTCCGCTTTTGAGGCGATTCCACGCTTCTAACGGTGCCACACACTGCTACTTCTGCTCTTGGGAAAAGTCCCTTTATCATCCTCCCGCACTTTGACACAGCATTATAAGCTAGGTTCCGCAGAAGGTGCGGTACGGATGTGCCGACGGCTCAGACAACGCCGCATATTCTTCTTGCTCTGGCGTATGTGCATATGGATTGCGCAGCACGGCAATCAGCTTATGCATCACACTAAGATCGCCCGTCTCCACAGCCGCCTTCAGCGCTTCCTCCACCCTGTGATTGCGCGGAATTACGGCAGGATTGCTGTTCATCATCAGCTGCCTTGCCTCTTCGGCACTCTCCGGCTGACTGCTCAGCCGCTCTTGCCAGCGCGCATGCCATTCGCGGAAGCCCTCGACATCCGACATCGCCACATCCTCCAGCTTGCCGATTGTCAGCGCCTTGAAGGTATTCGTATAGTCCGCCTGATGCTCCCGCATCACGTCCAGCAGCGCCTTGACCAGCAACTCGTCCTCGGGCTCCTCATGGAATAAGCCAAGCTTCGCCCGCATACCGTTCATCCAGCGGCTGTAGAAGCTGTCGACAAAACCTTTGATCGCTTCCTCTGCCAGCTCGATTGCCTTCTCTTCTTCCTCGTGAAGGAGCGGCAGCAGCGCCTCAGCAAGTCTAGCCAGATTCCATGCCGCAATATTGGGCTGATTGCCGTAAGCATAGCGCCCTTGCTTATCGATAGAGCTGAATACGGTCGCCGGATCATAAGCATCCATGAATGCGCACGGGCCATAATCGATCGTCTCGCCGCTCAGCGCCATATTGTCCGTATTCATCACGCCATGGATAAAGCCCGCCAATTGCCATTTTGCAATAAGCTCGCCCTGGCGCTTGATGACCTCCTTCAGCAGTGCGAGATAACGATTGCCGCCGGGGTCGGCGTCCGCATAATGCCGATTCCACGTATAGTCGGCCAAGGCGCGCAAATCGTCTATCGTCCCGCCTCCCGCAGCATACTGGAACGTTCCGACGCGAATATGGCTTGCCGCCACGCGAGTCAGAACAGCGCCCGGCAGCACCGTCTCGCGGTAGACCGGCTCGCCTGTTGTCACGACAGCAAGGCTCCGTGTCGTAGGGATGCCTAGTCCATGCATCGCCTCGCTGATGATGTATTCGCGCAGCATGGGGCCAAGGGCCGCTCTCCCGTCGCCGCCGCGGGAATACGGCGTCCGTCCCGAGCCCTTCAGCTGGATATCGAATCGCTCGCCTGCAGGCGTAATCTGCTCACCGATCAGCATGGCGCGCCCGTCTCCCAGCATCGTGAAATGCCCGAACTGATGGCCTGCGTACGCTTCAGCCAGCGGCAGCGAGCCCTCCGGCATCTCATTGCCCGCGAATGCGGCTACTCCTTCCCCGCTCTTCAGCGCCTCAGCATCCAGTCCAAGTGCAGCGGCAAGGGGCTCATTGAGCACGACCAGCCCGGGGTCAGCCACTGGGTTAGGCTCTATTCTGCTATAAAACATTTCCGGCAAGCCGGCATAACTATTGTCAAAGTTCCAACCAGCGTTTATGTTCGTGTTTTTGGCCGTCATGATATCTCCTTTGGAACAATCTGTTATGAGTCATTTTCCTTCTATATCTCCCTTATTATACCCTTCGAACCTGCGTCAAGGCCCTTATATCTTCTGGATATAAAAAAAATTTTTCGAGCCGCTTAAACGAGTTAATCCACTACCCTATCACAGCAATAAAGCCAGACTTTATGCGGCTTCCACGAGCTTTGGATCGTTCGGTTTTTGGACAAAAAAACACCATATCTTTCTATTTCCTCCCTAATTGGTTTGTACTATGTTATTATTAATTTGCATTATTGCGTCAAAAAACTTAAAATAATACGAAATCGCGCTCTGAGAGAGTGACTGGCATTAGGCTGAATCTCGCATTTTTTAGGAGGATTTAACATGGGTAGAATCAAGATTGGCATCGTAGGCTACGGCAACCTAGGCAAAGGGGTCGAGAAGGCCCTGGCGCAAAACCCGGACATGGAGCTCGTTGCAGTATTTACGCGCAGACAGCCAGAGCAGCTGGCAACAGGCAGCGTGAAGTTCGAGCACATCTCGGCAGCAGAGCAATACAAAGGCAAAATCGACGTCATGATTCTGTGCGGCGGATCGGCTACAGACCTGCCAGAACAGACTCCGTTCTTCGCAAGCATGTTCAACACAGTGGACAGCTTCGATACACATGCAAAAATCCCGGAGTTCTTCGACGCGGTTAACGCTGCAGCAACAACAGGCGGCAATCTAAGCGTTATCTCCACAGGCTGGGATCCCGGCTTATTCTCGCTCAATCGATTGCTAGGCCAATCCATTCTACCTGAAGGCACTGATTACACATTCTGGGGCAAAGGCGTCAGCCAAGGCCACTCCGATGCGATTCGCCGCGTACCCGGCGTGAAAGCCGGCGTACAATACACCGTTCCTGTCCAGTCCGTCATCGATCGTATTCGCAACGGTGAAACTCCTGAGCTTACAACACGCGAGAAGCATCTTCGCGAGTGCTACGTCGTAGCGGAAGAAGGCGCTGACCAAGAGTTGATCCGCGAGACGATTGTATCCATGCCGAACTACTTCTCAGACTACGATACGACAGTGACGTTCATTACCGAGGAACAGCTGAAAGCGGAACATCAAGGCATGCCGCACGGCGGATTCGTTATTCGCAGCGGTGTGACTGGCGAAGGCACGAAGCAAATTATTGATTTTGGCCTGAAGCTGGAGAGCAATCCAGAATTTACGGCAAGCGTACTGGTTGCCTATGCAAGAGCTGCCAACCGATTGAGCAACGAAGGTCAGAACGGCGCCAAGACGGTATTCGATATTCCGTTCGCTTACCTGTCGCCGAAGTCCGGCGAGGAACTGCGTCGCGATCTGCTGTAATCAACCGGTTTGATAGATAGAAGTACCTAGCTAGTCATTTTCCCGATAGAAGGAGCGTCCACCCACGTGAACAATGTATTGGTAAAGGAGCAGACCGCCAAGGAATATGTCCAGTCGGTCTACGAAACGATTCTCAATCGCAATCAAGGGGAGCGGGAATTTTTCCAATCGGTCAAAGAAATTCTTGACTCCCTGATCCCTGTAATCGAAGCCAATCCGCATTACATGAAGCACAGCATCCTGGAGAGAATTACTGAGCCTGAGCGCGTCGTCTACTTCCGCGTGCCATGGGTTGACGACAACGGCAAGCCGCAAGTCAACCGCGGTTTCCGCGTCCAATTCAACAGCGCACTTGGCCCGTACAAAGGCGGACTTCGCTTCCATCCTTCCGTTAATGCCAGCATTATCAAGTTCCTCGGATTCGAGCAGATCTTCAAGAACTCCTTGACCGGCCAGCCGATCGGCGGCGGCAAAGGCGGCTCCGACTTCGATCCGAAGGGCAAATCAGAAGGCGAAGTTATGCGTTTCACGCAAAGCTTCATGACGGAACTGTACCGTTACATCGGTCCTTACATGGACGTACCGGCAGGCGACATTGGTGTGGGCGCTCGCGAGATCGGTTATATGTTCGGTCAGTACAAGCGGATCAAGAGCGGCAACGAAGCTGGCGTCTTGACTGGCAAAGGCCTCCTTTACGGCGGAAGCCTTGCACGTAAGGAAGCAACGGGCTACGGCTGCGTATACTTCGTAAAAGAAATGCTTGAGTCGAAAGGCATGAGCTTCCAAGACCGCACTGTGGTCGTATCCGGTTCCGGCAACGTATCCATCTATGCGATCGAGAAAGCACAGCAATTCGGCGCGCATGTTGTAGCGTGCAGCGACTCGAACGGCTATATCTACGATCCGAAGGGCATTGACCTGGCGCTCGTGAAGCAGCTGAAGGAAGTAGAACGCAAGCGCATCAGCGAATACGTTCTGACTCATCCTGACGCGACATACACGCCAGGCTGCGAGAACATCTGGTCGATTCCTTGCGATATCGCGCTTCCGTGCGCGACTCAGAACGAGATCGACGAGAAAGCGGCAGACCTGCTCGTGAAGAACGGCGTAGTGGCCATCGGCGAAGGCGCGAACATGCCTTCGACACTTGACGCGATCGACGTATTCCTGAACAACGGCGTTCTGTTCGGACCGGCGAAAGCCGCGAATGCAGGCGGCGTGGCGGTATCCTCGCTGGAGATGTCTCAGAACAGCATGCGCTTGTCCTGGACATTCGAAGAAGTAGACGCGAAGCTGCATGACATCATGCGCCGCATCTACCAGAACAGCATGGACGCAGCCGAGAAATACGGCTATCCAGGCAACCTTGTTGTCGGTGCCAACATCGCAGGCTTCGTACGCGTAGCTGATGCCATGATCGAGCAAGGCGTAGTCTAATCAAGCTTAGCAATCATTGATCTAATAGATATGCATGAAAAACCGGCCTCTGCGTGCAGAAGCCGGTTTTTTCATTCGCCTAAATCGAGCAGATGTAATTGCACATACACCCCAAGCTATTACCAGACCGCTCCCACCATTCCTACAGCTTTATCAGACTATCCACTAGCAGATATAGGCCTGTCCCGCTCAGCAGAATATACGTGATAACCCGAAATATGCGTTGATTCAACTTGTTGAACAGCAGCTGGCCAAGCAGCAAACCGAGAAATACGACAGGAATCGCATAAAGGCTCGCTGTCCATATTCTATTATTTGTCCCTGCAAAAATAATCTGGGTCAGCAAACTTACGAAATAAATAAACAGGTAAAAAGCGAGTGTAGTGGCTCTTATTTTCCCTTTCTCCGCATCCGTTCCCGTAAAGTACAGCAATAACGGCGGTCCCGGCATCCCAATGCTGGTCGTTAATAGTCCGGATATTCCGCCCACCATATAGTCTCTGGAGCCCGTCGCTTTAACTTTGAAATTGAAGACCAACAATGCGGTTAAGGCGAGCAGCAGAATACTGATGCCTAACGTGAAGGTGCCGATGTCTACAGATAACAGGATGAGCAGGCCTAGGGGGACGCCCGCTATGCTGCCTAGCGTAAATCTTTTGAGAAGCGTAATATCAATATCCCGTCTTATCCTCACAATTAATGATGCCGATATCACCAGCGATAAAATAATGTTGATCTGGATCGCTTCCTGAGGCTGGTATAACAAGAGCAGGAATGGCGTTGCCATGATAGAAAAGCCAAAGCCTGTGCTCGTCTGCAGGATTGAAGCTGCCAGAATAATTAAGATAAAAATCAAAAAATGGTCCAAGACAGTCCTCCTCATCTCTAACCCGCTTCGTTACAGTGTATCGGTTATAGCCCCTTCTTTCAAACCCACCCGCGCGGGCATATTCAATCTTCTGCGCGATTCGCATAACCTAGAGGATTATCGGCCATGATGTCGAATTTTATGATCATGATGACGCGACTATTTAAACATAAAAAGATTGCCTACTTACTTATAGCGATTCTATTCCTAACCTGCCTCACAGGACTTCGCTTGGTATGGTCAGATATCTTCCCTACTTCCCAATCCCTTCCTATCGAGAACGGCGTGCTCGACATGCGCGGCATTGATCTGGAAGCCTCGCATGCTTTCTATATGGACGGGGAATGGCTCTTCTATCCGGAGCAGCTGCTGACTGGTCAAGATGTTCAGACCGCTGCGCCGCCCTCCCAGCACATTCAAGTGCCCGGCAGTTGGGGGAATCTACTGAGCCGTGATGACGGCTATGCCTACGGCTATGGCACATATCGCCTTCGCATACTGACCGACCCGCTCGTGCAGCCCGTATCGATCTGGGTGAAGGGCATTCAAGCCTCATCAGAAATTGAGATTAACGGAGACGAATTGGCTGCCTTAGGCCGGCCTGCCGCCAGCGCCAACGGCTATTCCCCGAAGAACGTATCGTATACAGCCACTTATTCGGTGGAAGGAACGACGGAGCTTGATGTGCTTATTCGCGTCGCCAACTACGATAAGCCGAGCCAAGGCGGTATTACCCGTTCCCTTCGATTCGGTTCGTTAGCTGCGATAGATAACGTGAGATGGTATTCGATCGGGTTCCAGCTGGTTACGTTTGTATTGCTTGTTTTGCACAGCCTGTACGCATTCATTCTTTACTACTTTAATTGGAAAGAACGCACCCTTCTGCTAACCAGCCTGCTGCTAATTGCCGTTGCCATCTCTGTCGCCGCCGGCCATGACCATCTGCTTATGCTGTGGCTGCCTATCAATTACACTTGGGCAATCAAGATCAGGCTTATCTCTCTCATGTGGCAGATCTTTCTCATTCTGCTCTTGTTCAGGCGATTCTCGGCTGCCAAGCCGGGCAACGTATGGGTGCGCGCCTTCACCATATCTCTAGTCGCCTTTACAGCTGTCCTATTCGCTGCACCGGCGGATGTGATCGACATCTTGGTCACTTATAAAGTCATCTATTTCTTTTTCTTTGTGCCGTTCATATGGTTCATAGGCATTGCGGGCGGCATGATCTTTAATAAGAAAAACGACATTGACATCATATTTCTGCTGTTATCGGCTGTAAGCATTATCTCCAATTTGTTGTGGAGCTTCGCTTCTGCATCAAAAGATGTGACAACCGTCTATTATCCTCTCGATATCATGGCGGCCATGATCGGCTTCTCTACTTATTGGTTCAAAAAATATTACCGCCAATCCAGAGAGAACTCGGAGCTATACGAGCAGTTGAAAAAGGAAGATAAGCTGAAGGACCAATTCCTTGCCAATACGTCGCATGAGCTTCGGACACCCCTGCATGGCATTATGAACATTGCCGAAACCGTCGTCACGAAGGAAAAGGAAAGAATGAACGCCAGCAGCATCAAGGACATGGAGCTGTTAATCAAGATCAGCCGGCGCATGTCCCATATGCTGGGCGACCTGCTCGACGTCGCGCGCCTAAAGGAGCATCGCATCGCGCTGAAGCAAGAACCGCTGCATATTCAGTCGCTCGTGCCCGGCATTATCGCCATGCTGGCTTTTCTTATGGAGGGCAAGCCTGTCCGGCTGCAAATGAACATTGCAGACTCCACGCCGCTTGTAATGGCCGATGAGAAGCGGCTGGTGCAAATTATGTACAATCTGCTGCACAACGCGCTGAAATACACCGAGGAAGGCCAAATCGACATATCCGCAGAAGTCCGCGGCGGCTTCGTGGTCATTCATGTATCCGATACCGGGGTTGGCATGGATAAAGAGACACAGGAACGCATCTTCCGGCCTTACGAGCAAGGGGCCTACGGAATTAGCGACGGCAGAGGCATGGGACTTGGCCTAAGCATATGCAAGCAGCTGGTCGAGCTGCACGGCGGCGAGCTTACTGTCCGGTCATCACCTGGGCAGGGCTCGACTTTCAGCTTCCAGCTTCCGCTGGCAGGCGACGAGCATCTTGCACCGTCGCTTAATCCGGCCTTGTCCGCAGCTGCTCTCAGCCAAGCCGAAATGGCTGCAGGCGTTCTGGCCTCCTTGCCGCAAGAGTCTATCCCTGCGCTGCTGAATGACAGCAAGGTTCATATTCTTGCCGTAGACGATGACCCTGTCAATCTGAGCGTCCTCGCCGGTATCTTGTCTTCAGAGCCCTATCAGCTGACAACCGCCCATTCTGCCCGCGAAGCATTGGAACTGCTCGCGACCGGGGCTTGGGATCTCGTCATTGCCGATGTGATGATGCCGCAGATGTCTGGCTATGAGCTGACTCAGAGGATCAGGGAGCATTACTCCTTATCAGAGCTGCCTGTCTTGCTGCTGACGGCGCGCAGCCAGTCTACCGATATTTATACCGGCTTCGCGTCAGGCGCCAATGATTACGTGACCAAGCCGGTAGACGCCCTGGAGCTGAAATATCGAATTAAAGCGCTGATTACGCTCAAGCAATCGATTCACAAACGGCTTCGTATGGAGGCCGCTTATCTGCAGGCGCAGATTCATCCGCATTTCCTGTTCAATACACTTAATTCCATCATGGCGTTAAGCATGACAGATACCGAGAAGATGCGTTCTCTTGTTGAAGCCTTCTCTTCGTATCTCCGGATCAGCTTTGATTTTCTGAACACAGAGGAATTGGTCGAGCTGTCCCATGAGCTGGAGCTAGCCAAGGCCTATCTCTATGTCGAGCAGGAGCGGTTCGAGGAACGCCTGTCTGTCGAATGGGACATTGAGCAAGGCCTCAATCCGCTGCTTCCTCCGCTGACCATACAGCCGCTTATCGAGAACGCCGTCAAGCATGGCTTGTTGAAGCGCAATAAAGGCGGGACCGTGCTGATTCGGGTCGCACGCGTAGACCAAGGCACGCTCATTGAAGTGAGGGATAATGGAATCGGCATCAGTCAAGAAACCGTTCATCAGCTGCTGAACCGGACCATGAGCGGCAAGAGCGGGATCGGCGTTGCCAATACGAACCGCAGACTCCTCCAGCTGTATGGTCAAGGGTTGTTGATTCAAAGCACGCCTGACGAGGGAACGAGCGTATCGTTCATCATACCCGATCAACAGAAGAGCAAGGGCAGTCCGTAACCCCCTTACTCGCGGCTTTTATCGTTAAAATCTAAAAAGGATGTGTGATTGTGCAATGAGACCTCCTGTTCTAAACGAAACGTTAACAGCGCGTATTCAGCAGGCTGAGGCAGCATTTATAACTTCGCGCATAAGCTCGATTGGAGAAAGAATCGGCAACCCCGAAGGGGTAGAAATTATGAAGCTCGGCAACATAGCAGCCTTCTATATTAAAACGATGCCTTGGGGACTGTTCAATTCAATAAGAGGATTCTCGCATGTGGATATTGGCCATCTCGACGAGATTCTAGCCTTCTATCGGGAGAGGGAGCGCCGCTTCCAGATGGATATTGATCCTGTCGGCAACAATGCCGAGACACTTCGCCACTTGGCTGGGAAAGGACTGCATCAGACGGGCTTCCAATCCGTGCTCTATGGGCTTCCACGTGAGGAACGTCCGGCGTTGGCTCCTTCGATTACTGTCCAGTCCATCGAGAATGAGACGGACTTTGATGTATATGCGGGTATTCATTGCGTCGGCGCTGGCATGAGTCTGGACGATAAGCATCATTTCGTGAACAACAACATCGGGCTGCTGAACCGCCCTGGCTGGAGGCTGTTACTGGCCCGCTGGAACGAGGTTCCGGCTGCTGTAGGCGTCATGCATATTCATGAGGGCACAGCCTCGCTCGCACTGGCTGCGACGCTGCCTGAATACAGGGGAAGAGGACTGCAAACCGCGCTTTTGCAGTGGAGGCTTTATGAAGCTCATCGAGCGGGCTGCGATCTCGTGGCGGGCCAAGCCAGCTTCGGCAGCTCCAGCCAGCACAACATGGAGCGTCTTGGCATGAGCCTCGCCTGGACCCGCGCCTTGTGGGGGCCTATTTGATGGCAATTGATAGTTGGAGAGAGATGCAGAGTAACCCGCTAGCCGGCGCCGTAACGGTGCCTTGTGGGGCTAATTTGGCTTGTGAGCCGAAATGATGATTGTAGTGACGCCTGGCGTCACTACAGCGACGATATTGCACCAAGCGGCGCTCTAACGGTGCCAAACGGGGTTACACGCGCTAGAAAGACTAAATGCTGACTGTAGGCGCGCCTGGCAACGCTACAGCGACGAAATTGCACCAAATGGCGCTCTAACGGGGCCTGACGGGGCTACACGCGCAAGAAAGCCAGAATTGCGATTGCAGTGACGCCTGGCGTCGTTACAGCGACGAAATCGCACCAAATGGAGCTCTAAAGGTTCCTGACGGGGCTACACGCGCAAGAAAGCTAGAATTGCGATTGTAGTGACACCTGGCGTCGTTACAGCGACGAAATCGCACCAAATGGCGCTCTAACGGGACCTGACGGGGCTACGGGGCTACACTCGCTAGAAAGACTAAATGCTGATTGTAGTGACGCCTGACGTCGTTACAAGACGAAATCTCACCAAATGGCGCTCTAACGGGGCCAAACGGGGCTACACTCGCTAGAAAGACTAAATGTTGATTGTAGGCTCGCCTGACGTCGTTACAGCGACGAAATCGCATCAAATGGCGCTCTAAAGGTTCCTGACGGGGCTACACGCGCAAGAAAGCCAGAATTGCGATTGTAGTGACACCTGACGTCGTTACAGCGACGAAATCGCACGAAATGGCGCTCTAACGGGGCCTGACGGGGCTACACTCGCTAGAAAGACTAAATGTTGATTGTAGGCTCGCCTGACGTCGTTACAGCGACGAAATCGCACCAAATGGCGCTCTAACGGGGCCTGACGAGGCTACACTCGCTAGAAAGCCAGAATTGCGATTGCAGTGACGCCTGGCGTCGTTACAGCGGTGAAATCGCACCAAATGGAGCTCTAACGGGACCTGTCGGGGCTAATCCGGCTAGTACGTGAGAAGCTAATTTGTCCTTGCAAAAAGCTGATCGTACCCATGCCTAACAACGTTACAGAAGCGCAAGCGCATCAAATAATAAAAGGGCCTCTGCTCAAACGCAGAAGCCCTTTTTTACTATACTACTGTAACTGTAATCGACTGTCCTTCGCTGGAGTTTGGTCCGACCCACAAGGTGAAGTCACCCGGCTCGACGGTCAGCCTCATGTGCTGGTCGATAATAGCGAGCTGTTCGCGTCCGACCTTGAAGGTGAGCGTAGCCGATTCGTTCGGCCCGATGCTCACTTTGCCGAAGCCGATCAGCTTCTTCAGCGGCTGGGTGACGCTTGCTGCCTCGTCCCGGATATAAACCTGGACGACTTCCTCGCCCATACGGTCTCCGACGTTCGATACCGTCACCGACACAGTCAGCTCGCCATCAGCCGCAATCGAAGTCCAGTCAGCTGTAATGCCGCTATACTCGAACTCGGTGTAGCTGAGGCCATAGCCGAACGGATAAAGCGGCTCTGTCGTAGAATCGATGTAGTAGGAAGAATAGACGCCCGCTGGCGGGCGGCCTGTCTTCTTGCGATAGTAGTAGATTGGCACTTGGCCCACATTATGCGGGAAAGTGACCGGCAAGCGGCCGCCAGGATTGTAGTCGCCGAACAACACGTCCGCAATAGCATGCCCGCTCTGTACGCCGAGATGCCAAGCCTGCACGATGGCGGAGACATGCTCCTGCAGCCATGGCAAGGCAAGCGGCCTGCCGCTCAGCAGCACTGCTGTCACAGGCTTGCCCAGCGCAGCCACAGCCTCGACTAGCTTGCGCTGCGCGCCCGGCAGGTCCAACGACGTCCGGGAACGGGACTCGCCGCTCATCTCCAGCGCCTCGCCCAGTGCCAGCACAATGACGTCCGCTTGACGTGCCGCGTCTAGCGCAGCTTCGAATCCCTCCTCGCCGTCCGAGTCCATGGAGCAGCCTTCCGCATAATGAATCGCAGCACCCGCTCCAACAGCTTGACGCACGCCCTCCAGCAAGCTGACCACATCCTCCGGATTACCGTCGAATGCCCAGCAGCCAAGCGGGTCCTTGCGATTGTCCGCGAGCGGTCCGATGACGGCAATCGACGCGGCTTGCTTGCTCAGCGGCAGAGTCCTGCCTTCGTTGCGCAGCAAGACGATCGACTCCCTCGCCGCCTCGCGCGCCAGCTCCGTGAACGAAGCGCGTGCCGATGCAGCCGCCTCCTCCGAAGGGACGGTCACATAAGGCTGCTCGAACAAGCCCAGCTTAATCTTAACGGCCAGAATGCGCAGCACCGACTGGTCCACGACGCTCTCCGGCATGCGCCCTTCACGAACCAGCTTCGGCAGGTAGCGCATATAGAAGCCGGAATGCATATCCATATCGCAGCCTGCCATGATGCTGCGCTCGCATGCCTCTTCTTCGCTGCCGGCAACGCCGTGCGTGATCAGCTCCTGAAGCGCATTATAGTCACTGGCTACAATCCCTTCAAAGCCCCACTCGTCACGCAAAATCGTCTTCAGCAAATATTCGTTGGCGCAAGCCGGAATACCGTTCACTTCGTTGAAGGAAGCCATGATGCTCAGCGCTCCGGCGTCCACGGCATCGCGGAACGGCGGCAAGATCACCTCGCGCAATACGCGGTCGGACAAGTCTACCGTATTGTAGTCGCGTCCCGCTTCCGCAAGCCCGTATGCGGCGTAATGCTTCGGACAGCTTGCCGTCGCCTGCCCCGCTCCGTCATCGATCTGCGAGCCTTCTACCCAAGCCTTCGCATATTCGCCTGTGAGCAACGGATCCTCGCCGATGCTCTCGGCAATGCGTCCCCATCTTGGATCGCGGCTAATGTCGATCATCGGCGCGAATACCCAAGCTACGCCATCCGTGATGGACTCGCGGGAAGCGGCCTCCGCCGTTCGTCTCGCCAGATCCGGATTCCATGCCGATGCTTGCGCGAGCGGGATCGGGAACACCGTTTTATAACCGTGAATAACGTCGCGTCCGATCAAGAGCGGAATGCGGCTCGCCGTATTCTCCTGAATGAGCTTCTGAAGCTCATTCGCTTCTGCGGCGCCGGACAAATTGAAGATAGAGCCGACGCGCCCCCCGCGAATCTCTTCGACCAGCAGGTCGCGCTGGGACACGCCTGTCTCCGGGTTAATCGGATTATAGCCCCAGTCATATTGCGTCATCTGCCCAACCTTCTCTTCCAGAGTCAAGCCAGACAGAATCTGCTTCGCTTGTTCCAGAATCTCAGGCGTCAGCCAATTGCGCTTTGAAGATGCTGTCATATTCTTCTGCCCCCTTATACGCTCGGGAAAATCAGCGTCTGGATAGAGTGTGCAGGAATGCTGCCTTCCGCGACTTGCTCATTGTTGCGAAGAACATATGGATGCCCGTCATCGGTACGGTTCAAGACAACGACAACCAATTCGCCGTTCGGATTTTTGAACGCAGTAGTTTGCAGCGCTTCCGTATACTTCGAGCAGGCAATGCGGATCGCGCCCGGACGGATGTATTTGCTGAAGTGGCCGATGTAGTAGTACGACGATTGGAAGGTTAGCGAATCGGACTTCGTGTCGGCGATAATCGGCGCGTCGCAGTAGTTGCCTACGTGATTCGGGCCGCCTTGCTCGTCCAATACGATGTTCCAGTCCGTCCAGCCTTCCATGCCATTGTTCAGATTGCCGATTATGTCATGCGCATAGCGCTCGCCGCTCTTCCACGAGCCGATCTGCACGCCGCCCTCATGGCAGCCTTCCGTGAACATCAGGCCCTTGTTCGGATAGCGGTGCTTCACAGCCGACAAGGCATCGAAGTGGTCGCCGGAATACCAATGAAAGCCGAGACCCCAGATGTACTTGGACGCTACCGCATCTTCATAGGCGACCTTCGCACGGTCATATACGCGCTCCTTGTTGTGGTCCCAGATCATGACCTTCACATCTTGGCGGCCCGACTTATGCAGCTCCGGCCCCAAATGGTCGCGCACAAAGTCGCGCTCCTCCTCAGCCGTGTAAATGCAGGAATCCCAGATTTGCACCGCTTTCGCTTCGTTCTGTACAGTCAGCCCCCACAGCGGCAGACCTTCCGCTTCATAGGCTTCAATGAATTTGATATAGTAGCGAGCCCATACATCCCAATATTCCGGCTTCAGCTTGCCCCCATGGTTCATCTCGCCATTGGTCTTCATCCATGCCGGAGGGCTCCAAGGCGAAGCGTAGAATGTAAAGTCTTCTCCAGCCAGCCCCTTGGCCTTCTGGATGTACGGAATGATTGCCTCGCGGTCATGGCTGATGTCGAAGGTCTTCAGCTCCACATCGCCGTCTTCTACGTAAGTGTAATTGCCCAGCGCAAAATCGCAGCTATTGATATGTGTACGGCAAATCGTGTAGCCGATGCCTTCCTCCGCGTCATAATACGCATTCAGGATGCGGTTGCTGTTCTCTTCGCTCAGCTTCGATGCCGTCACAGCGGAAGCCTCGGTAATGGCGCCGCCGAAGCCGATAATCGACTGGTACTCAACGTCTTCATAGACGTTAATCACTTGGTTCTCTACGCCCGCCTCATCCGCACGCAGCGTCAGCGATTCGACCTCCGCCAGCCGGTCCTGCGTGCCTTGCGATGTCTGAATCGTTTTTACTGTACGAGTAGTCATAATGAATGCATGCCCCTTCCTGATCCATGATGCTTCCATTATAAGGGGCGGCCCTCCATTCTTTGTAGAAACAATATAATCGAATACATCAACAATCTGATTGAATGTTATAATGATGGCAAAGGGGGCCAGCGTCGCCATGAATCCCATTAACGTCCAGTTAAGCGAATTTTCCAGACATGAAGAGCCGTTCCATCAAGTTTATGGCAGCGGTCTAGACACTTATATTATCAGGCTTCAGGTGGAGGGGATCTGCCAGGCGCTCGTTCATGGGGAGATGAGAGAAATCCGTCCGGGGGACCTGCTGCTGTTCCAGCCGGGCGATATCTACGATCTGCGCATTGGATATCTGGAAGGGGCCCCTCAGCCCTCCGGGGATTACTACGTTATGAGCAACGGTCCCGGTATGCGGGAGTGGTGGGATCAGAAGAAGCGGCCAACCTTGACCAAGATTGCCGAGGACAATCGCCTCAAGACCGTATGGTACCAAATTATACTGGAGAAAAGGCGGCTTGACGGCGGCAATCCCAACATTGCCTCGTCACTGGTGTGGTCGCTGCTCATGCTGATCGACCGCGCCATCGAGGAATCGCCAGAGGGCCAGTCGCCGCTTGCCTTTCATGCGCTTCGCATGAGGCAATATATCGAGGAGCATGCGGCAGAGCCGCTGACGCTGGACCAAGTGGCCCAGCATACGGGCCTCAGCGTATCCCGGGCCGTCCATTTGTTCAAGGCGCAATTTGGCGTCTCGATTATTGGCTATGCCCAGCAGCTGCGCCTAAGCCATGCGATCAAGCTGCTGGATCACAGCCCTATGTCGCTGGAGCAGATTGCGGCAGAGACCGGACTTGGCAGCTATGCCTACTTCCATCGGTTATTCCGGGAACGGTATGGCATCTCGCCGGGGGCTTATCGGAAGAAACGGTAGGATATGGTATACTAACATCCAGATATAGTAGACAAGAGAGAAGTGTGCGCATTGGATGCTCTAACAGGCAAGGTTCTATTTATCGCCTTATTTATTCTCATCATTCATAGCATTGAGACACTAGCCTATGCCGTGCGGCTGTCGGGAGCCAGGGTCAAGCTGATCGCCTCGGCGCTGTCGCTGTTCAATATGATGGTCATTGTCTCGCGCATGGCCAATATGATGCAGCTGCCCGTCACGGGCAGTCTGATCGATACGGCTCCCAAAGAAAATACGCTAGCCTTCGTGGAGCAGCAATTCCGCATATTAATCGGCGCTTCTACGCTCGGCACTATTGCGGGCATCATATTGCTCCCTACGTTCACCGCCATCTTCTCCCGGGCGATCATCCATCTGTCCCAGGAGCGCGGCTCTTTTCCATCTCTAGTCAAAAAAGGCTTCTCTCTCGAATATATCAGACGAGGCGTTAAGCACATTCATGTTCCGAAGCTCTCCTATCTCAAGGATATCAAGCTGAAGGATGTGCCGCTCCGGCTGTTTTTCTTCAATATGATCGTCACGGCCGTATATACCATCGGGGTTTTATCGGCGTTATACGCATCACTGCTCGCTCCTGACCGGTATGGAGCCACCAGTATGGCTTCCGGTCTGGTTAACGGAATCGCTACCATTCTGCTGGCCCTCTTCATCGATCCCAGAATATCGGTGCTCGCCGACGATGTCGTGAACGGCCGGGGCAGCTACTTGCACCTCAAAGGCATCTCTGTCATTATGATCGCCTCCCGCCTGCTGGGCACGCTGATTGCGCAGCTGCTCTTCATTCCAGGCGCTCACTATATTGCCTGGATGACGAAGTTTCTGGCGCAATTTAATTAACGCAAAAAATCGCCGCACGCCCCCATTATTGGAAGCGCGCGGCGATTGTTCTGTCTAGCCTCTTGTCGACCACACCGCCCGGCCGTCCGGGCAATAGATGACGACATTGCCGTCGTCCTGCACGACGAGACGGCTGCCAGGATGAGTGAAGGTATTGGAATGCCAGCGCGAACGGTTAAACTCATCGTAAATTACCAAATTCCCGTCCGGCTGCATGATGCACACGCCTGCCGGACTTCCCGTGCCGCTTGCCCAGATCGCCGTTCGCTGAATGTTCACCTGCGGCGGGTAGGTTACATTGCAGGCATTCAGCGCATTCTGCTTTTGACCAATGAGGGTGTTCAGCTGGCGAATTTCGGCCAAAATACCGGGCTTCTCCCTCGGCGAAGCTGTAGATAATTCCTCTTGCAGAAGCGCGACGTTATTTTGCAAATCCGTGATTTCGTTCGCGATCGGGCGGCATTGAGGGGAGACCGCACCTGTCGTTCTCGTAATCTTGTACAGGACAAGATTGCCGTCACCCTGGAATACAAATGAATATTGCCCATTCGGCGAATGAATGCCTTGTTCAAACGCGAGAATTTCTCCCGGCAGCATATCGTCGCCTTGCGCCACGGGACCTGTGGACAGCCACAAGCCGCGTTCCGGCGTCCAGGGATGGCGCTCCCATGTCGTCCACCAGCTTTCGGCCTCCGACGGAACATAGCCGCCCTTCTGCTGCCGCTCTCGGACAAGGTCGCGCAATACATTCTTGAGCGCGCGAACCTCGCGCATCGCTTGCAGGCTGGCCTCCATCCGCTTGGCGGGATGAACGGGCCTTCCGTTGCTGTCGTATTCCAGCTTATATCCGTTCGCCGCATATTCCAGCTTCCATATTTCGTGCCGCGTCTCGTAGATCAGAATCGTATTCCGGTCGCGGGAATACTGCTCCGCAAGCTGCTTATAACCCGGTGCATTGGCTTGCTTGGCTTGGTATGTATCGTCTGCACGCATATAACCATGCGCCATGCGTATATCAATAAGGCCGGGATCTATCGTCATAATATCGTGAATATCGTTATCCGGCTGGATTATCGTTACATGAATGCCTGGAGCCCAGCCATTATGCGGCTCCACCTCGTTCAGCACGATCTCATTGGTCATAATATCGTTGGCCGAACGATTGATCACATCGCCGACGTTCGCAACGCCCGCGTCAAAGGAAGGCAGTAGATGTCCGCCAATGGCGCTGCGGGCAGGGTCCATTCGGCTGTCTGAAGCAAGTATGGCATAAATTTCGGTAGCGCCAGCCCCAATAGCCGCTTCAATCGGCGCAATCTCTCGTACACCGCCATCTACGTAATTCTCACTGCCCAGCTTGACAGGAGGGAACGCAAGCGGAATGGAAGCCGATGCAAGCGTGCCTTGAATAAGGTTGACATTCAGCGGGCTGGTTTGCGATGGATGAGCCTGCTTGCAGGCCGTCAGCAAGCTGTTCTGATGCGAGATTTGGGCATTCAGATCGCGAATCTGTGCGACCAGCTTCGCCTTTTCCCCAGTCGCAGCTCTATGAAGCTCATCTTGAAGATTAGCCCTGCTGAGCTCCAGACTCTTGATCGTATCTGCTATCGGACGGCATTCCGGCGCCAGATGGGGTCCAGTCTGCACATAGCTCACGCTGTCCCGCTCCAGCAGCTGCCCCGTTTCTGTAACATACCGCAACGCGCCGCTCTCTAGCGCAACCACGCCGAGCCGCAGCTTAATGCCGCTCTGCCTAACCTTGTTCAGATCCAGCTTGGCGGGATCGTTCAGCTTCGCCAGAATCGGTCCCAGATTATATAAAGAACGAGCCTGCGCGTTGACGACTTTGCCAAGCTCCCGTCTCAATTCTTCAATATCGCCTACGACCTGCGCAATATCATAGGCGACCCATGCCCAGCCGATCGGTCCCAGTCCCAGCTTCGCAACCTCCAAAGCAGCTGTACCCAGCTGGCGGCCAGCCGACGCGTTCAGAAATTTGAGAATTTCCGAGTTTTGAACGTTGACCAGCCATGCTTCTTCCTTCCACATATCCGCGCTTGTCTGCAGCTCACGCCATATTCCCGTCAGTCCGCGCAGACCGCGAGCGGCATCATTGCCGTCTCCCTCGCCTTCCGTTAGCTTGATTGCATTAATCGCTCCCACCGATGTGCCTGCAATTACAGTGGGCTTAATGTTGCGTTCGTAGAGATAGCGCACCGCTCCTACCTGAAAATCTCCTCGCGCTCCTCCGCCGCTAAGCACCAATCCGACAGCCATTCCCGCTCCTCCTAATTACCTTTTATTTGCAATCCCGTATAGAGCATATTCCCGGGATTTCGGCAAAAGACTGCGGCGGAAAAAGTTTATATTGCGGAAATTTTCAGTTTTTAATGACGGAAGCTGCTTCACAAGCATTAGAGGAAACCCATTGCATTCGCAGGAAAAGAAGAATAATTGGCTTTTAATCGAGGATGTATGCATCGGCACGGCGTATTTATCTCAGTCAGGCATCAGGTCCATCCATATCGAAACGATGCGGGATGGAGCATCAATCAAGAGATCCTCAGCCAGGCGGCCGAGAGACCAGGTAAGCTCTAACTTCCCCGATCCCAGTCCATGTTTCAAATCGAGGTATTGCCTTTAACGATCTCTCTCAGCACATTTCTGGCGAGTCTTGCCTTCTCTTCATTGGCTTCACGCAGCATGCTCACGACCTCCTGAATGCTTTCATCAAGCGGCGTAGCCTCAAAACCTTCATCTATGTAAGCAAATAGCTGGATTAAATTCACTTCAAGCGCTTCTGCAATCTTGGCCAGGTTCAAGAGCGACACATTCTTTTCGCCCCGTTCAATCTGTCCGATATATGAAAAATGAAATCCGCCCTTCTCTCCAAGCGACTCTTGCGAGAGCCCCTTCTCCTTCCGCAGCACCCGAATTCGGCTTCCTACGAGCTTCAATACTTCTCTGTCCTTCATGGTGGCTCACCTCTCTCTATGTCAAAAGTGTAGACAAGTTTCCCAAAGGTAAACACCAAACAAATGATATCATTGATATTTTTGATATCTATAGGTATTATTGTTGAGGATTGTATCTTTCCATTGTCAAGGAGGCTTCAACCGTGGAAAATCACATTCAGCGCAAGATCGAGGGGTATTATACCCTGGCGCATTATCATATGCTGCTGGCTTATCGGATGCAGGATGACAATCAAAGCCGTACTTCCTTGCAGCTCTGCCACTCCGCTTTCATTGCCATGCTGAGAGCGCTATGTTTTCATGAGAATACGTTCAAGCTCCATTCCAGCCTCTCCATGCTGGACTTAATCGCATGCATGCATACGGATACGAACCCGGGGGACGACTTGTTGATTCACTACAAGAAGCTAGATGATCTGGCATTCGGCAGTCATTCTGACAGCGGCATATTGGAGCTTCATCATCTGGACCAGATCATGCGGCAAACCGATGTATTCCTGAACCGCTTATTCTCACGGCTGCACGGATTTCACCGTTCCTGGCGCCCGGATTAGCCTCCCTTGCTTTCTTCCGCCGCCCATGCCATCATCACTATAAAGAAACTGTACGCCAAGAAAGGCAAGGGGATAATGATGATTCACTTTGACCCGGATCGTTATGAAGCCGTATACGGGGGAGAACGCATTCAGCTCCTGCCGAAGGAATTCGCCTTGCTTCGCTATCTCTATGAGCATGCGGGGCGCTCCTTCTCAAGGGAAGCCTTGCTCGAAGCGGTATGGCCGCTGGAGGAACCAAGCGACCGGACGGTGGACGACCATATCTACCGGGTCCGCAAGAAAGTTGCGCCGTGGCCGCATCTGCTTCGGATTGAGACCATACGCGGCCAAGGCTATAAGCTGCTGCGCCAAGACACGAGAAGACCGCACAGCCCGCTATTGCATGACCACCAATTCGCAGATGACGTCAACCGGATGTTCTCGAAATATCACAGTCTCGGCATGGGGGCAGCCATGCAGTTGCTGTCGGCGCATCGCGAGGTGCTCAGCCTGCCCGGGGATCCGTATTACGATGTCTATATCCACTTTGTGCGGGGAGACTTCGAGCGGCTGCTGGCTTCAACCGACATTTCGATTTGGCAAAAGGCCGCCTACGCGAGCTTTATCTACTCCATCGTGCAGCCGGAGCCTGCGGCTTCTATTTCTTATCTTGAACGGCTGATTGCCAAAGGCCATGCACTGTCGCCGGCATGGAAGCAGGACTTGCGGCTCAACGCAGTTCTCCTGTACCTTGAAGCCGGCATGTTAAGCGAAGCGCGGGAAGCGCTTGATGCCGCTCGGGACGCTGTTGCTGAGTTGAACTCCCCAAGCTTCACAGCCATCTTTTTGCTGAAGGAAATGTGCTTGCGAATAGAAGAGAATCGGCTCGAAGAGGCCTCAGCCAAGCTGCAGGAATGCGAGGAGCTGCTAAGCCTTCATCCGATCCAGCGGGAACGGGGCGCCTGCCTTGTCGCCAAGGCTATGCTTCTGTACCGGCAGGGGGAAATTCGTTCGGCGCGCCAAGCGCTGGATGACGGCATCGATATAACGAGAGAGACGCAGTTCATCCCCCACTTGCTTGGCAACCTCAGATTGGCTTTGACATACCTCGGAAGATACGAGTGTGACAAGACCTACCTGCTGGCCTGCCAGAGGCAATGGGGCCAACTGGATGAGCAATACCGCTTCGATGAGCTGCTGGCCAAGACGGAACGCGTGCTTCGCGAGTGCCTCTGATTATTCTCTGACATTCCCCTGTTACGATCATCTCCATGATGATGTCAGGGGGTTTTTCTTATGTTAAAAAGCAATCGTTCCTTTGCCAAAATGTTCACCGCCTACGGTCTCGCAGCATTCGGCGACTACTTCGACTTTATGGCCGTCGCCATTCTGCTCGGCTTCATCTGGAAGGGGGATGCCATGACCATTGCGCTCGTGCCGCTGTCTTTTGCCGTGCCGGGCATTCTGTTCAGCCAGCTGGCCGGCATTCTCGCGGACCGATGGAACAAGCGGAATCTGATGATCGCAACCGATCTGATTCGCGCCGCAATCACTATCCTGCTGATCTTCGCGCCGAATGCATGGGTGCTGCTTGGACTCATCACGCTGCGCTCCTCCGCCCGCGTCTTCCATTATCCCGCCCAGCAAGCGATGACGCGGAATGTGGTGCCAGCCGACCAATTGCTGCAAGCCGCCTCGCTCAACGGCGCGGTGTTCCAGCTGTCGAAGGCGCTTGGCCCGCTGCTGGGCGCATCTGTCGCCGCAGCCCTCTCTCCTGCGGCTTGCATGGCCGTCAATGCCGTCTGCTATATCGTGTCGGCGCTGCTGCTCCTCGGCATTCCCGCAAGAGAAGGGCTTGCCGCTGCCGCTGGATCCGCCTCCCAAGCTGCCCTGCCCATGGGTGCCGCCTGGCGGGATGGCTGGCGAATTCTGCTGGGAAGCAGAGCGCTGAGGGTCAGCCTCGTCTTCTGCCTCATTGGGCTGGCGGGCATACAGATGATTGACGCCCAAATTACCGTGCTGCTTCGGGATGTCGCGCCTGATCAGCCGCAGCTCGTCGGCTGGTTGGTTACAGCTATCGGCTTGGGCGGCCTCGCCAGCGTTGCCTGGCTGCGCCGGTTCCGGCAGCTCTCCGCCTATGGATGGCTGCTGGGCGGCGGGGTCATGCTAATCGGAATTATGTTCGCCGCTGCGGGCATGTTCGAGCCGAGCTTCCCGTTATGGCTGCTGCTGGGCGCAACCTTCGTCGGCGGGGTCGGAACGGGATTCACATCGACCGGCATGAACTATATTCTACAGAAGGAGACGCCGCCTGAAGCGATTGGAAGGGTCAGCGGCATCTTCGATTCCGTAAGCAGCGCCATCTTCGTTGTGGCCCCGCTGTCTGGCGGGGTGCTCATCGGGCTGTGGGGCGCATCCTCCACCTTCCTCTTCGTAGGCTTAGCAGTCGGCGGAATCGGACTCATCGGGCTGGTCTTGCAGCGCTGGCTATGGAAACCGGCTCGGTCCGCCGAGTCTGCAGCATCCATGCCGGCTTGAATGCCTGCCGATGGCCAAAAGACAAAATGGAATAAGAAAAGGACAAGATGGTTCAAGAGAGGATCGCGCATAGGTAGGTGCTTTCGTGATACGATAGGGATGCATCCCAATCTTTATCTTTGTTGCCTATGACAACAACGGATATATCCACTTAAGGAGAGATCATCATGACATTGAAAGTTGGCGCTATTGGCACCGGCGGCATATTCAAAGCCGTGCATCTACCAGGCTGGCTTACTCATAAAGAGGTCGAGATCGTGGCTTTCTGCGACCCGTTCCGCGCTTCTGCCGAAGCCTTGGCTCTTGAATACCCGGGTACAAAAGTATACGAGGATTACAAGGAGCTGCTGGCAGATCCGTCCATCGATATTGTAGACATCAGCACGCCGAATCTGCTGCATTCGGAGATTGCGATCGCGGCCCTGCAGCAAGGCAAGCATGTCTTCTGCGAGAAGCCTGATGCGATCAATCCGATCGAAGCGCAGAAGATGGCCGACGCTGCCCGCGCTTCTGGCAAGCTGCTGATGGTTATGCGCAACAACCGCTTCACAGAGTCCGCAAAGTTCGCCAAGCGCATTATTGAGCAGGGCCAAATGGGCGAGCTTTACATGGGCCGCTGCGGCTGGATTCGCCGCCGGGGCATCCCGGGCCGCGGCGGGTGGTTCACGACTAAGGCGCTGTCAGGAGGAGGCCCGCTGATCGATCTTGGCGTGCATATGATCGATATGGCGATGTGGCTGAGCGGCAATCCGAAGCCGGTGACGGTATCGGGCTCCACTTATCGCAAATTCGCGGACCGTCCGGACGCTTCGGGCAAAATTCCGGAGGGTACCTTCGACGTGGAGGATCTGGCAGCCGGCTTCATCCGATTCGACAATGGCGCATCGCTGCAAATCGAGTTCAGCTGGGCGTCCAACGTCGAGGAAGAGAAGAAGTTCCTCGAATGGCGCGGCACGGAAGGCGGCTTCAGCCTTGTGAACGACAAGCTTAGCCTCTTCACGGAGAATGAGGGTACGCTGATCAACCAGCAGCCGTACTTCAAAGCGGATGAAGTGCCTCAGCATACGGCGAATATCCACCACTTCATCGAATGCGTGCTCGGCCGCGAGAAGCCGATTATTACGCCGGAGCACGGCGTGGATATGATCAAGATTCTAAGCGCGATCTACGAATCCGCAGAACGCGGCAGAGAGATCGTGTTGTAGCAACCACAACCACTTAAGATCTGAACCGGAAAAGCACATCCGATAGCGTACATGACGCTTCGGATGTGCTTTTTGTGGGCGCGGCTGCTATTCCAGATTGGCATGTCTGCCGTACATAGCTGCAGAATCATACCCCTTCTGCTCCATAAGCCGAAGGATGACGGAATCGAAAAATACGAGCAGGGTCTGTTCAAATAAGGAACCCATCGGCTGCCGGGTAGAGAACTCATCATTCCGTTGATCCTTGGGCGAACCCGGCAGCTTGATGACGGTGTCCGCCAACAGCCCGATCGACGATTCCGGGAATATCGTGACAGCCGCGACGGAAGCGTGCAGGCTTCTGGCTTTCTCCCCCATCGACAGGAGGCTTCTCGTCTCCCCGGAGCCAGAGCCGATAATGAACAAGTCATGCTCCGTTACATTCGGTGTAACCGACTCGCCCACCACATATGCTTCAATGCCCAGATGCATAAGCCGCATGGCGAAGGCTTTGATCATCAGGCCCGAGCGGCCTGCTCCTGCCAGAAAGACTTTGCGCGACTGCATAATACGCTCTGCCAGCACCCCCGCATGCTCATCATCCAATTGGCTAACCGTTCGTTGCAGCTCCTCCAGGATAGCAGCCGCATGCCGATTTTCCTTCATGGGCCTCAAGCTCATTGCCGGATCAATCTGCGCATCTCTGCCGCAGCTGCTTGCTTGTCTTCTTGAGCGGTAATGCCGCCTCCGACAATGACAAGATCAGGGCCGGCCTCGATGACTTCAGGCAGCGTGTCCAATTTAATGCCTCCGGCAATCGCTGTCTTGGCCTGCTTCACCACGCGCTTGATGGTTAAAAGATCGTTGAATGAGTTTTGCCCCACTGCCTGAAGATCATAACCTGTGTGCACGCAGATGTAATCAACGCCGAGCGCATCCACTTCTTGGGCACGCTGCTCCAGGTTTTTCACGGCGATCATATCCACCAGAATCTGCTTGCCCTGTCTCCGCGCTTCTTCTACTGCACCTTTGATCGTCATGTCCTCCGAAGCTCCTAATACCGTAACAATATCGGCGCCTGCTTCAGATGCTTTCATCACTTCGTAGCCGGCTGCATCCATCACCTTCAGGTCTGCCAGCACTTGCAGATGCGGAAAAGCTTCTTTGATTTCTTTCACCGCGCGAAGTCCTTCGTTAATGACAACCGGCGTGCCGATTTCCACGATATCTATATAGGCTTCCACTTCCTTCACCACTTGCTTGGCTTGTGGAATGTCGACCAGATCAAGCGCTAACTGCAATTTCATTAGGGTGTCACTCCTTATCGTATAGTGTGGTCTGTCACGGGACCATTGTACGATGTTGCTTCCAAAAGAAAAAGTACGCACTATTCAGTAACGTAGTACCCATTTTGAAACTATGGACCTCAAAAAAAGACAATTCCAAAAGGGGAGCAGCGAGTTGGCTTGTCCCAAAATATCGAACGAAAAAGCCTTCAAAACCACCGTTAAAATGGGTTTGAAGGCTTCTCTCCTACTTGAAATTTTTCCTGAAATAATAAATAACCTTGGGGACATGGTTTATTCATCGTAATCAGCTTCTATCCGTTCTTGATGCCTCTCTCCCCACTCGGCCATGACATGAAGCACGGATTCCATCGTCTTGCCATACTCCGTCAAGGAATACTCTACCTTAGGAGGGACTTGCACGAACACTTCCCGATGGATAATACCGTCCTCCTCCAACTCGCGAAGCTGCTGAGTCAGCATTTTTTGCGTAATGTCCGGCATGCCGCGCTTCAGCTCGCCGAAGCGTTTCACTCCGTCCATTAAGTGGCACAGTATAACCAGCTTCCACTTGCCGCCCATTACCTTCAAGGTCAATTCGACCGATTTTTTAAAGTGCAGATCACCCATCGTTAAGACTCCTTAGTGCTTTGAGATCCTAGCTTGCTTACAAGCAAGCACTTGTATTAGATTCCATTATCATTAATAATAAAGGCCGTAATGACCTTGTTGCAAATGTAGCCTTAGGCCGTGCCATTCCCATACAACCACGAAAAGGAGCTTTTTATTATGACCTTACGCAATCAACATGCCATTATTACAGGTGCCGGAAAAGGCATCGGCAAGTCAACAGCTATTGCTTTAGCCAAAGAAGGCGTTCATCTAGGCTTGCTGGCACGCAGCTATTCGGATCTGGAAGCTCTGCAGCAGGAGCTAACCAGCACTTATGGTGTCAAAGTAAGCATTGCCGCTGCCGATATCTCTAACCGGTCAGAGGCCGAGTTCGCTGTGGCCGGGCTGATTGAGGCGCTGGGCACTGTCGATATTCTGCTCAATAATGCCGGTACGGCTCAATTCGGCACAGTAGCGGACATGGACCCTGACCAGTGGGAGAGCATTATTCAAACTAATCTAATGGGCACATATTATGTGACTCGCGCGGCACTGCCGACCATGATCAATCACAATCGCGGCAGCATAATTAATATTGCTTCTACCGCAGGCGAACGCGGCTTCGCGACAGGCTCTGCTTATTGTGCGTCGAAATTCGCGGTTATCGGCTTCACGGAATCGCTTATGCAAGAGGTTCGCAAGTCGAATATCCGTGTAACCGCCATTAATCCGTCTACTGTCAACACGGAGCTGGCTGTAAAAACAGGGCTTCCGATTGGCAACGAGGATCGCATGATGCAGCCAGAGGACGTAGCCGAGCTGATCTTGGCGGCCTTGAAGCTGCCGCAACGCGTATTTATGAAAACAGCCGGCATCTGGACCACGAACCCTCAATAAAGCCGTAGATTAGAAAAGCTGCATCCATATAGGTACGGATGCAGCTTTTACCGTTACTCCGGTCTACTCAGAGCGAACCAGCCCCCGTCAGAAGTGGCTTAACAGCGCCAGCGCCTCTTCGTTATCAGGCTCTGCCTCAAGCAGCTTTCGTGTATAATCGAGTCCCTCTTCGTCCATCTCCAGCTCGAAGCAGCAGATTGCCAGACAATAATAAACGGTCGGCACAATCGAATCGGTATCCGCTGCAACGGACGTCTCCAGGAACCACTTCGCTTCTTCGTACATATCCATCTCGAACAGGATTAGACCCGCATCAAGCGCCAAGTCGTAGCGTTGCGCCATGACGTAGAACGATGACCACATCAGATCAATGCCAAACTTGATATCTTCCTTCTCCTCATCGTTCGCCTCCGGCAGCAAAGCGGATATACGCTTCGCGCTTTGAATAAAGAACTCTGCGTCGTAGCCACCCAGCCGCCAAAAACCTAATATTTGCTGCATGCCCATGCTGCCGATATGGCGGTCTACACTTTCCTTCAAGCTGAAAAAATCATCCGGTCCGAATCGCGCTACGGAACGCCGGTAGGCCAGTCTTGTATGGGCATAGCTTTTCGGCTGATCCAGATGAATCAGGCAGCCCACGTTGATATTCTTGTAATGATGCGGCGGGAATAACGCCTCCGCTCCCTGCTGCTCATACACATATTGAAAGGCATGAAAGTTGGCCGTGAGCGAGAAGCTGCCGTGCAGGATGATTTCCGGCGGGTCTGCAAACTTCCAGTTATCCAGCAGATGGTCGCCCTTATCCGCCGTAATCAGTACAAATCCCCCCTGAGACAGCTTATTCAGCCGCTCCAGACACAAAAGCCCGCTTGTCGGGAACAGGATATGCGAGTCCTCAAGCTCCTCCTGATATACGGCAATCACATCCCGATAAGGATAAGACTCCTCCTCATACTCCGGCGCCCGCCGATGCTCATATTGCAGGGAGAGCCGCTTTAGCGCCTCAGATGGTTTGTGCCGCTTCGTTACCTCTGGAGCATCTATGATGACATCCGTTTCATAGATTTGTCCGCCGCCTATATACAGCAGCTCCTGCGGAATTCCGTCAAAAAAGTAATTGGCAACAAGCATAAGCGGCTGCTTCAATTGGCCTTGGCGGATGCTCTCGCCTGCAACCATCAGATGCAGCTCGCTGTCTTGAAACGCATCGAATTGCGCAAAGTCCAGAAGCCCCTCTGCGATAAAAGATTGCAGCGCGGGATGCTCTCTCCATGCCAGTACATTGCTCATAGCCAGATCGGTCATGATATAACGGAACGGAGGCAGCTCCAGCTCCGCATACTCTCTCAGCCGGCACAGCTCCTGCACCACATGGAATGCGAAGCGCCCCGCTCCGGCGCCCAGCTCGACAATATAGACAGGCTCCTCGGCCTCCCCTTTGCCCGCCCGGTCCTGCAGAAATCCGAATATCATCTCTGCATAGGCCGCCGCAATCATCGGATTGCTCGTAATATATTGTGGCACCTGGTCGTTCCTCCAGGCGTTCAAGCCCAGTTCTTCATAGTAATCCCGCTGCAATTGCCAAATTGGCGATTCGCTATAACGATATCTTTGTTTTGTCATGTTTTATAGCCTGCTCTCTGCTCATCATTCTAGATTCATCAACCATTCCTATCTGCCATCATACCCTTTTTTGCGCCCAAGCACTAATTTTTATCCAGAAATTATCCATCCTCCCTGCCTTTGGAGAAAATAAACGACTTGACCTTAGGCCAGACCTAAGGTGTAACTTAAAGATAATAAACCGTGCCTGGCTTGGGAGTGATTACCGTGAAAAATGAGCTTACCATAAGCGAATTCGCTAAATTGATGGGGGTCTCCGTGCACCAAATCCGATATTTCGAGGAAAAAGGAGTGCTTCAGCCTGCCTACGTGAGCGACAACCAATACAGAATGTATGGCATAGATCAAATCTATCACTTATCTCATATTCTGCTGCTGCGCAAGCTCGGAGTCTCTGTCTCCGCCATTCAGGAAAGCATGGCATATACGCCTGGCCAGTACCAGCAGCTGCTTCGCCATTCCCTGGAGGGCGTCGAAGCGGAGATCGGGCGGCTGACGGAGCTGCAGCAATTCATCCGGCAGGTGCTCCGTGAAGGACAGAACTTCGATCCGGTCAACAAGCCCTATCAGATCAAGGAGCGCAAAGCCGTCCAGCTTGCCAAATGGCTGGAGCTTGATTGGGCTGCTGCGCTGAATGCCCGGCACTTGGCGGAACATGCCCGGAACGTACCGGATTTGTTCGAATCAGATGTCTACTGGATATCGGACGGCACGAACAGCATTACACTGTATATGGAGTCGAACAAGCGCAGCGACCTGACGCTGCCGGCAGGCACTTATTTCACCAAGCAAGTGCTTGTGGAGAATGATGAAAACCTGGAGCAGCACATCGAACCGTTCTATACGGCAATCTCAGCACACTCGCTCGATGTAGGGGGACCTTTGGTTCTCGTAGAAAAGTCTTATCTATCCCTCTTCGGCAACAAGAAGCTGTGCTACGAGCTGCAGATCCTGATTAAGCCGGATCCTCCTGAACATACCCTAATTAAATCTACACCCCTGCAAAAACCTCAATCTTAAAGCTGTCATGCCGGAAGCCCTACATCCGGCATTCCTTATTTTCTGCATAACGTGAAAGAGTTAGGAGATGCTATCTCTGGAAAAGAAGCCGGAGGTGATTCGTTCGCAATGAATTCTCAACCGTTAGCGCCCCATGAGTCGTTGGAGCTGCATGAATTCCTTAATTTCAAAACGCTGTGCCTGGCCAAATCCAAGCTCATGCAAGGGATTGTATTTGACCAGGAGCTAAAGGATCTGATGCAAAAGGATGTCGAGCAGACTACTCAAGCTATCGCGGATGTGCAGGCGATCTATGCAAGAGCCCCGTTCCAAGCGCCGGTTCCTCAGAATCGGCCGACTCCTATTCTAAATTAAAGGAGAAAGCCCGTGAACAATGACTACTTAGATCCTATTAACTCCTTACACATGCCTGAACTGGCTGATATGACCTTGGCCATGGACTTTCTGATTCGCGCCAAAGAAGGCGTAAGAAATACGGCGGTCGCCTTGACCGAGACGGTAGCCCCGGATGCAAGAGCATTGCTGCGCAACCAATTGAGGCAAGCCATTGCGCTTCATCAGGAGATTACGGAGCTCATGATCCGCAAGAAATGGTTCCACCCGTATGAGCTAAAGGAGCAGTACAAGCTGGACATGCTGTCGGCGAATAACACCGTCAAGATCGGGCAGATGAACTTATTCCCGGAGGATACCCGGCGCAAGGGCATGTTCGACCGCACGCCAGATGAACATATAGGGGGACATTTTGCATGAAGGCCGTAACTTATCAAGGCATTAAAAATATTGAGGTCAAAGAGGTCCCCGATCCCCGAATCGAAAAGCCGGACGATATGATTGTCCGAATGACAACCACGGCGATTTGCGGCTCCGACCTGCACCTGATTCATGGCATGATCCCCAACCTCCAGGAGGATTACGTGATCGGACATGAGCCTATGGGCATTGTAGAGGAGGTAGGGCCTGGCGTCACCAAGCTTAAGAAGGGGGACCGGGTCATCATTCCGTTCAACATCGCATGCGGAGAATGCTTCTATTGCAAAAACCAGCTGGAGAGCCAATGCGATAATTCCAATGACAATGGCGACATGGGCGCCTACTTCGGCTACTCCGGCACTACCGGCGGATACCCGGGCGGACAAGCGGAATATTTGCGCGTGCCGTTTGCCAACTTCACCCATTTCAAAATACCCGAAAGCTGCGAGGAGCCGGATGAGAAGCTATGCCTGATCGCCGATGCCATGACTACGGCCTTCTGGAGCGTAGATAACGCCGGCGTCAAGAATGGCGATACGGTTATTGTGCTCGGCTGCGGGCCGGTCGGGCTTCTAGCCCAAAAGTTCGCTTGGCTGAAGGGAGCCAAACGGGTTATTGCCGTCGACTACGTGGACTATCGTCTCCAGCATGCGAAACGCAACAACCATGTAGAGATTATTAACTTCGAGCAGCATGGGAATACAGGGGCCTATCTGAAGGAAATTACGAAAGGCGGCGCCGATGTCGTCATCGATGCGGTCGGTATGGACGGAAAAATGAGCGACCTCGAATTTCTGGCTAGCGGCTTGAAGCTGCAAGGCGGCACGCTCAGTCCATTGATTATCGCTTCCCAGGCGGTGCGCAAAGGCGGGACCATTCAAATCACAGGTGTGTATGGCGGACGCTACAACGCCTTCCCGCTCGGCGATATTATGCAGCGTAACATTAACATTCGCGCCGGGCAGGCTCCGGTCATTCACTACATGCCCTACATGTACGAGCTGATAACCACAGGCAAAGTCAATCCGGGCGACATCATTACTCACGTCCTTCCGCTTAATGACGCTAAGCAAGGCTATGAGGTATTCGATACGAAAACCGACAATTGCATCAAGGTGATTTTGAAGCCATAAGCCACAACCAGGATGGGAGGATCATGTATTAATTATGAATAAAAGCTATGCATGGCACGAGACGTTGGAGGTTCATGAGCTCGCTGCGTTCAAAACCATTGGCATGACCAAATCCAAAACGATGCAGGCTCTGGTATCGGACCCCGAGCTGATACGCATCATGCAGCATGACGTACAAGTATCCACACAGCAGCTGCAGGAATTGAGAGATCTGCTGTCCAATGCTCAGCAGCAAGGGGAGATCACAACATGAACCCGATACTGGAATATATGATGGGCGTAAATAAGCTGACCGATGAAGTCATTGCCATGGACCTGCATATGAACGCGAAGAGCGGGGTGCGCAACTACGCCATGGCCATTACGGAGTGCGTCACCCCGGAGGTCATAGCTATTCTGGCCAAGCAGCTTGAAGAAGCGATAGATGCCCATGAGATGATCACCGACTACTTGATCCAGCGGGGCTTGTATCATACGCATGAAGTGAACGAGCAATTCCAATTGGATCAGCAGAACATTGAGACCGCCATGAAGATCCCGCCGGTCTGAAACTTGGATTCATCATAGACCGCTTCCTGTAAAGTAAGCGGCTTTGATGAATCTTTTTTAGTTGACAGCCTCCAAATAGTTTACTAGCATGAAATATACAAATATTTCATTTTAGAGATGAAACTAGAATTCCCTTCCTTATCGCTGACGTTCTGTTAGAAGGAAGAAGGAGTGTGACCCTATGCATGTATTAGCCTATTTAACGGATATGCTGCTCGCTGCCATGTTCTTTCTGGCGGCATTCTCTAAGCTGGGATCGTCGTTTGCCGACTTCCGGCTATCTATCGCCGCCTATCGCATACTGCCAAGACAGCTATTAACCTTGGCGGCAGGGGGCGTATTAACGGCTGAATTTGCCTTGTTTTTGCTATACGGCTTCGGCTTCCTGCATATGTGGAAGGATTTGTTCGCCGTCCTGCTCTTCGCGGGATTCACGGTCATGCTGTTTCGGAAGCGGCGATTGCAAGAAAGCGACGATACCAGCTGCTCTTGCTTTGGCAAGATTGAAGTGCTGAATAAATATCCTGTCTTTCGCAACGTTATTCTGATGCTGCTGGCTGGCGGCCGCATCGCTTTGCCCGATCGCTCCCCCGCCGATATGAATGCAGCCGTGATCGCACTCGCCGGAATAACCGTTATCGCTGGCGGAACCATGCTTTGGGAGCTATATTCGAGCCTGAAGCGGAGCAAGGAGATTGCGATAGAGCTATGATCCTATACCCTACTCTATTATGTGTCACTATAGTCGCGATTTCACTGGTCTTGTGGTATTGCAGGAGAAGGATAAGGCAGTCTGAGCTAGCCTTGCTGCACAGGCTGATGGCACGGCATGATATTCCCGTACGCGCTCAGGTCACGGTCCTGCGTATCGACTACGCCCATCCCTCCTTCAAAACTATGGAAGAGTGGCTGTCCGCCCGTGCGCCTGAGCCCGATCAATCGCTTATTATTCTGTTGACCGCTCCTGAGTGGCTATGCGGTATCAAGAGCAAGAACTGGGGAGCCAAGGCCGCTGTCCTGAGCGCGTCTCAATGCCATCCGGCATGGGATACACTGGTCCGATCCGGCTATACCGTTGCGGAATGGGGCCATAACCGCGTACGCCGCTTCACTGATCAGCAGCTGTACATGAGCCATTCCATGCCCTACCCGCCGCTCGCCAGGCAAGACGCTATCGAATTATAACAGGGCGCTGCAATTAGAACCGGCCCGCCATACAGTGGCGGGCCGGACACATCTAGCTCTTCTGAAGCAGCTCGACAAGCTGCCTGTATTCCGTATATTGCATCTCCCAAACGCTCATGCGTGAATCGAGCGTCTTGTCTTCTAATAAAGCTTCAATGACATCGAGACATACATGCCAGCCTGCAAGATCCTACGGCGTATGATCCGTTAAGGCCTGAATGTCCTCGATCAGCACAAGACTGCAGCCGCCCGCCTCCGGGTACAGCTCGAATCGAACCTGATCCTCGCCCCATGTATATTGGAGCACCGACTGATCCTTCAGCTCCAGAATCGCCATCTCCTCGAACGTGCCGTCCTGCATATCAAACTTAATGACTCCGCCTTCCCGCAAATCATCCACATGCAGCTCGGGGAACCACTTCTTCAGCTGCTCATTGTCCGTAAGCATGGCCCATACCTTCTCTACGGGATGGTTCAGCCGACGCTCGAACCGTGCCCGATATCCTCCTTGGACTTGCCTTAATACGGCTAACATACATGTCCTCCTCTCTGCTCGTCCTGCTCCTTCCACTCTACCATAATCTTGCCCAAATACGCAGCCGGACAAGCATTATTGCCCAAGAGCTTCAATGGCGGCCTTCAGCTCAACATCCTCTCCTTGGATGTACTTCATCGCAAAGGTCTCTTCATTAAGCGGAATTCGAATGTCCGGCACAGCGCCGCCCGCACCGGTATAATCCCCGTCGCCCATAATAATGCCGTCCCCATTCTGCGCCCGTCCGTCTGCCGATTCTACAATATAACCCCCTGGCATTGCCGCCGTAATCGGGCTGGTCATTACACCGAAGGAGCCATTCGTGCCTGTGAAGCCGATAATCGTCACATTCGGCCTCCCCTTCAAGACAAGCGGCAGCCCCTCTCCCGAGCTGGCTGTCCGACCGTTGACCAGGATCGCGATGCTGCCGCCGTAATACGGCTTGGAAGGCCGAATCCTATAATCTTCGCCAGTGTTGAGCTCGAACTTCTTGGTATAGCGATTATAGTAGCTTACATAAGAGTAACGCGTCACTTCACTCACAAAATGTCCAGCCATCCATACAGCCAGAGCGTCCTCCCCGCCCGGGTTATCCCGCAGGTCGATGATTAGCCCTTTCATCTCTTCGTCCATCAATGATTGCAACAACTGCTTGAGGTCGCTGGCGGGATTGGGCGACGATGCGCCCGGCAGGAAGCGGCTGATTCGAATATAGCCGTAGCCATTGTCCAGCATCCGTCCCTCAACCGGCGGCGTCTCGACCGTTAGCTGAGGCCTTGTTCGTTTCAGCGTCTCATATTGGTCATCGTAAGCGGTCAGACTTGCCGTCTGCTCCTCCCCGTCTGCCTCGCTTCTGTATACAACCTCCACGACCTGACCGATTGGCGCCCTTGGCATGAATCGTCCCCGATTTACGTTTTCATTCTGATCCGTATTCGGGGTATCGCTCCAGCTTACCGCCTCATAAGCCTTCCCTGCATCATCCCCGTCCCACTTCAAGATTTCCGTGCCTACTCGAATTCCCGCTTTATCAGCCGGACTTCCCTTCAACACCAGCGTTGCCAGCACTCGCCCATTATCAAGCCGAATCGTGCTTATTCCGAAACCGCCCCCGCCTTCCCTCTTATACACGGGGCTGTCATACACCTTATCGTTCACTATGCGGATATGGCCGTCTCTCATCTCGGCCAGGTACTGCCGCAAGGCTTTGTTGTAGATATCCGGGTCCTTCGTTTGCTCCGCTTGCTCGAAGAGTGGCTCATACCGCTCTCTCAAACCGTCCCAATCGATCCTCTTCCATTCGCCGAACGGATATTCAATCGACAGCCGCTCATTTAATTGGACGAAAGCGTCGGAGTAGCTCATTCGGCTGAAGTCGCTCTCCGGGTTATAGCGCAGTTCCCCGGCCGATTGAACGGCGAGCCCCAAGAAGAGCACCCCAAGCAGGCTCAAAGCTATCCGCACAGCCTTATAGAGCGTTCGCTTCGGAGGAGTTAGGAGAGGATTTCTCCTGAACAGCCGCCTTAACGTGCTCAAAAATAAAATCGCGGTCAGCAAATAAAACGCCAATGCCAGCAAAGAAGTATCTCCCGACACAACGCTGGCCGCGGCAACAACAATGCCCGCGCCCGGCACCCAATCAATCCAGCGGGCGCTTCTTCTGGTGACAGGCACCGCGTACCAGATCAATAGGAACAATTGAAGCACACCCAAAATCATTTCATACACCGTCAGCCATTTAACTGAATCCATCAAGACTTTTCCTCCTAAGCTCTATTGTGCAGCTGCTCAGCTAGAGGATAGAGGGGAATTATGAACGGAGCATGAACTTAAGTGATGAACACAACAAATAACCGCCACCTGTCCGGTGACGGCATGCTGAATGGGCATAAATGGCATGTACCCCGAGCTCTACCCGCGGGAAGGAGGGATGACCGGCAGCCTGACGATGACTGCCGTGCCTTGTCCCGCCTGGCTCCGCACTTCGATCTCTCCATAGTGGTATTCCACTATTTTGTGGACAATCGCAAGTCCTAATCCGTTGCCGCTTCCGCTGCGCGACCGGTCAGCCTTATAGAACCGCTCGAATATGCGGCTAAGCTCCTCCGGTGACATGCCTTGGCCTGTATCGGTCCATGTAATTGTATGAAAAGCCGGCGTTGATGATAGGGATACATCAATGCGTCCGCCCTCCGGCGTAAACTTGATGCTGTTGCCCAGCACATTCAGCCATACTTGCTTGAGCTGATCCTCATCTGCTGTAATAGAGGCGGCAGCGCCCAGGTCCACGTCCAACTGAATGCTCTTGGCTGACCATTGCGGCTCGCAAGCAACGACAACGCTCCTGATTTGCTCATCCAGATGGAAAGTCCGGGCCTCGAACGGATGGCGGCTGGACTCCAGCGAAGCCAGAGCCAGCAGATTGTCGCCTAATCGCGACAGTCTCTCGCTCTCGGCGACAATAATATCGAGATAACGGTCCCTCTTCTCGTCGGCAATCCCCTTGCCATGCCTCAGCGTTCTCGCAAAGCCGGAGATGGACGTCAGCGGTGTCTGAATCTCATGCGAGACGCTTGCGACAAAGTCCCCCCTCATCGTCTCCAGCTCCTTCAGCTCCTTCGCCATCTCATTGAAGCTTTCCGCCAGCGTCCCGATCTCATCTCTTCGTTTCATCCGCAGCGCCACATCGAAGTCGCCCTTGGCCAGACGTCTGGTGGCCGACGTCAGTTTCTGGAGCGGCTTCACCAGATAACCCGCAGCAAACAGAATAAACAAGCTGCCTGCAAGCAAGACAAGGCCAAGAATAACAAGGAATAATCGAATAATGAGCCCTTCATTCCTCGAAGAAGACAATAAGATCAGCGCGTATGGCTCATCTTGGAACTGTATAGGCAAGCCGATGAATGCGCCCTCTGCCTTAATCGCCGCTTGATAGATCTCTCCGCCAAGCACCTTCTGCACAGCTTCAAGCGTAAGCCGGACATCGTATGTATCGTTAATCGATTTATAGGCTTCCTGATGGTCGGTCTCCGACAAGATGCGGACCGGATACGAGGATAAAGCGGACACATCCCTGATGAATCGCTCCAGATCCTTCGCCTCTGCCTGCTCATATACGCTTAGCACATGCTCTCCCGCTGCCCGCATCTCTTCTTGCTGCAAGGCGTTCAGATCCCTCTGGAACAGCAGGAGTCCCGCCAAAGAAGCGCACACGATAGCTGCGAGTATGACAGCCAGAAAGGTCAGGACGACCCGCATATAAAGCGACTTGATCATGGCAGAACCACAACCCGGTAGCCGAGGCCGCGGGCTGTCTCAATGCGGAACCCGTTAGACTCATCCCTGAACCGCTCCCGCAGTCTCTTGATATGCACATCCACCGTCCGGTCATCGCCTTCATAAGCCATTCCCCATATATGGGCAATAAGCTGTTCTCTTGTGAAGATTTGGCCCGGATAGCTGGCCAGCTTGAACAGCAGCTCGAACTCCTTCAGCGGCAAGGTCAGCTTCTCGCTTCCCCGCGTAACCTCGCAGGTCAACCGGTTCAACACAATTCCGCCCAGCTGCACAATATGAGAGTATGCGATTCGGTAACGCCTCAGCAAGGCCTTCACACGCAGCACCAGCTCCAGCGGATCGAAGGGCTTGGTCAAATAGTCGTCAGTACCAAGCTGGAAGCCTTTTACCCTCTGGCCCGTCTCGCCTTTCGCCGTCAGCATAAGGATCGGAATATCCCTTCCCTCGCTGCGAATAGCCTTGCACAGCTCCCAGCCGTCCATCTCCGGCATCATGATATCGAGTATGACCAGGTCGATCTCTGAATCTTGCACCATAGCCAGCGCCTGGACGCCGTTGCCGGCTTCCACCACTCGGAAGCCGGCAGCCAGCATGTGCTCGCTTATCAGCTCGCGTATATGAGCATCATCTTCAGCAATAAGAATAGCGGCCACTCGGAACTCACTCCTTTTATCGATTCCATCGTAATGGCATGGATGCCTGACCTGAACCATATGGTAGTAGGGATACATTCAAAGATATGGGAGGTAGATTGATGGTTGACTCCAACAAAAACTCGCAAAAGCCGTCCGCCCGAACAACGCAGCATGCGGCAGGGGATGAGCAGCGCCAGGCTCATGTCTCCGGTCATTGGGCCGGCGATGCGCCCGCCGAGATGCATTCGCAGACCGTAGGCGACCGCGGCCCGGTACTAGAGCAGGACAACATCCTGCATGAGACGCTGGAGACTTTTGTTCACGAGAAAATCATGGAAAGGCCGGTTCACGTCAAGGGCTACGGCGCCTTCGGCTACTTCGAGACCGTTCATTCCATGACGCCTTATACCAAGCTTGGCTTCCTCCAAAGCCCCGGCCAAAAGGTTCCCGTAACCGTACGCTTCTCCCTGGCCGTCAGCAACCGGGGCACACCGGACACATCCCGCAACGTACGCGGATTTGCCACCAAATTCTATACCGATGAAGGGGTATTCGATCTCGTCTGCAACCATATTCCTGTCTTCCTTGTGCGGGATGCCATTCGCTTCCCGGAATCGATCAAGGCATTCCTGCCCTCGCCGGTAAACAACTTGCTTGACCCGGAACGATTCTGGAGCTTTATCGCCCGGGCGCCGGAAGCGACGCATTTCCTTCTCTACCTCTATTCTGACGCAGGCACGGTCAAGAGTCTTCGCCACATTCCGGGACACAGCGTCAATACTTATGTATGGAGGAACGCGCAAGGCGCACGCGTGTACGTCAAGTATCACTGGATTCCGGCCGAAGGCATTCAGTACATAGACCGTCAGGAGTCAGCCAAATGGATTGCCGAGAACCCCGATTACGCCGGGCAGGACCTATACGACACCTTGGCAGCGGGCAAGACGGTAGAATACGGGCTGTATGTGCAGCTTATGAACCCGCAGGATGAGGCCGTGCTTCCTTTCGATCCGCTGGATGATACGAAGATATGGGATGAAAGGCTCTACCCCATGAGGCCGGTAGGGAGGCTGGTGCTTAACCGCAACCCCCACAACTATATGGAACAAGTAGAGAAGCTCGCCTTCTCGCCTTCCAATCTGCTTGAAGGCGCCGAATTATCGGACGACAAGATGCTGCAGGGACGCGCCAATATTTACTGGGACTCGCAGCGGCGGCGGCTTGGGCCCGGCTTCCGCAAAATCCCGGTCAATCATCAGGAGAATTGGACGCCCGCCAATCTTGTCACCAGCGGCGACGGACGGCTTGTAGAGGGCCGTCTGCAGCGCTCCGACATTCCGAGGCCTGACAACTTCACGCAGGCCGGCCAGTTCTATCAAGCTCTTCCTCCCATGCAGCAGGAGCATCTGGTCGATAATCTGGCCGCTGATCTTGCCGGCATCTCTCAGGAGACGCGAGGCGTCGTGCTGGGCTATCTGTCGCAGGCATCGCCGGAGCTCGGCGACCGCGTCGCCCGGCAAATACAGTCTTCACCTGGAAGCAGCCCCGGCTAGAACCTGCGCAGCATAGCTTCATTACCTCTATTGCAAGCTGAATTGAATAGAACTGCACCCGTAGGGGCGGCGTGACGCCACCCCATTCAGGTGCAGTTCCTTGCTGCTGCGGGTCAGCGCGAAGACACCGCTCTCCCGATATTACGACCGCGACGCGAAAGCCGCGATCAGTCGGCGGGTATGCAGGCTCTTCTCCTCAATGAATCCGGTCATATACGAGTTGCCATTCCTGCGGTCAAACGCCTCTGCGAGCCGCGCAATCTCCCAGTCCAGCCAATCCATCGTCACGCGATCAGCCTCGGCCAGCTTCTTCCGCCGGCTCTTCTTGTGCCACTCTGCCAGGAACATCCGAACGGACAGGAAATAGTGGAACCGATCCCATCCCACCTTGCTGTCCAAGCCATATCGGATCGTATCGTTATAGATCTTCACCGCCTTCGGCAAGTCGGTCACAGTGAAAAATTCCAGGAAGATGCCATGCTCCTCCAGAAACTGCGGTCCCTTGATGAGCCGGCGCGCTTTCTTCGCAATCGCTATGGCTTGATCATATTCCTTGAGCTTCAGCAGAGGCACAATGGTATGGCTGTACGTATTCTGAGGGACGGCATGACAGCTCATCTTCCCCTCCAGAATCGGCTTCAGCGTCCCCATGCCCCTCTTGTAATGATTCATCTTGAACTGGTATACGCCGAACAGATTCTGCTCGCATGCTTTGCAATCTGCCAAGGAATCCCGCGGCGTGGCACGCCATAGCTTATAAAATTCCGTCGCCTCCGCAAGCATTCCTTGCGACAGCAAAAAGTTAACCTTCTGCTGATAGTACGGCCGGAGATTATAGCCGTGCTGAATGCACTTTTGCTTAAAATCCTCGTAAATCCGCTCCACCTGATCCAGACTGAACTCCGGCATCCGCCAGATTTCATTCAGGACCCACTTGTAATACCAGAGCAAGGTATGCACGGAATATTCGCCCGGCGTCTGCTCGAATTTCGCCAAGCACCAGGAGAAAGCGACCAATATTTTCTCCCGCGAGCCCGCATCAAGCGCGGCCGACATGTAGTTAATCCGCGTGTCGTAGGCGTCCTCTTCCGTCATATAGCGATCGGCCATCACAATCATTTCCTCGAAGGTGGCCACCTTCTGCTTCTCATCCGTTATGCTCCAGCTGCCGCGTCTGAGTTCATTGAACCGATTCCTCATAGGCCAGCCTCTGCCTCTCCGCCAAATCCTCTATTCATGAATCGCAGCAGCGCCGCATTCATCATCCGCAGCTCCTCCGCCCCCATAACATGGTTGCCGAGCAGAAGCGCCTGCGTATAGAACAGCTCGATGCTGGCCCTCTGCAGCTCCGGATCACGGGATTCAATCGCCTTGCGGACCATCGGATTGTTGTAGTTATAGCAGAGTCGCGCATACGGCCCTTCATACAGCCCTTCCTTGATCACACGGACGACTTCCGCGAATAGCGGGTTCGCTTCCTGCTCGCTTGCTTCTGCAAGCTTGAAGAAGTTCGCTTCCCGGTCGGTATTGTACAGCACAGGAATGTCCGCGGGCTCGAACCAGCGCACCAGCGTGCGGCATTGGAACGGTTCAAGCAGCTCATCGGATTGATCCAGGAACGGCTGAACGGCCAGCTTCTCCTCATAGCCAAGCTCTTCAAAGCGGTTGGCGAATTCCAAAATGCTTAGAATATCAACCGATACATCATCCTCTACCGCCGTCACGTTCCGTACCAGGTCCAGATCATGCACATAGCCGCCGTTCACAACCATCAGCTCCTGCGCTTTCGCCACGCGCGCAACCTGACGGAATTCATCCAGAGAAACCGCAACAAGAATCATGCGATGATCGCGAAGAATATCCGCCATCCTCATATCCCCGTAGGAAGTCTCGAAGCTTAAATGGCGAATGAACAAGGCATACAGCTCATCGTCCTCCACGGCCATCGCTTTAATAGAGGCATAATGCACGCGAATAATACGCTGGAACAGCTCCGGATCGCGCTCGGACAGCTCCATCAGGTACCGCTTGATACACTCCCCAAGCTCGTCGCGGACAGCAAAGAACAGGTCATTCTCCTGAAAGGCTTCCCGTGATGCCGTGGGCCGGAGGCTGTCTGTATTCAATATGCCGTTGACGAAAAAAGCCCATGCCGGAAGGATGTTGTTCATCTTGTCGGACAGCAGCATGTTTTTCAAATGAACGCGATGCCTCTTCTCATCCTGCAGGCTGACTGCGTACGGAAGAATATGCGCAATGCCGGACACGCCCCCAATGACCGAGGATAGCGGAATAATGTCCATGGGCTTGGAATACGTCTCCCTCTCCACATAAGCAATAGCTTCTTCCTTGTCCATCAGCCACGGAGGGGTAGGCACGTTAATCGTACGCTCATATTTGTCCTCGATCAGCATGATCGGAATCGGCAGGAATTGTCCGTACTTCTCCAGCAGCTCGCTGGTCTGATAATACTCGAAGTAGTCCTCATAGTCCGGCTTGGCCTTGAGGTATACCGTTGTCCCGATTGGAACCTCATGCTGGAGCTTCTTAATGGTGTAGGTGCCGTCCGGCTTGCCGCGCCATTCCAGAGCATCGCCCTCCAAGGCGGAACGGGTAATCATCGCAATCTCTTCGCTGACGACAAAGCAAGAGAGCAGCCCTACGCCGAACTGTCCGATGAAATCATCGGCCGTATCCTGCTGCTCCCGCTTCGTCGAGCTGCCAATGCGGGCTAGAAATTGCTCAATCTCCGATTCCGTCAGGCCGCAGCCGTTATCCGAGAAAGCCAGCGTGTAAGAGGAGAAAACCTCCACCTTCACTGTCTCATCGAAGGCATGCCCGAGCCTTCTTCTGGCCGTCACCGCGTCGACGCCGTTCTGGAGCAGTTCCCTCACGAATACGCCGGGATCGGAGTACAAATGATTGGATAATAGGTCAATTACGCCTTGCAGATTTACTTGAAAGTTCATATTTTTCATGAGTCTACCTCATCATGTCAGATTGGAATATGTTGCAAATCCGATTATATCAAAGTAAAGATAAAGTGAATATATTCGCTGCCTTGTAAACCTGAGCCTAGTCTATCTTTCGGTTGGCGGATTCAAGGCTTGCATAGCTGCTTATTTGCCCATTCCCATGGGATTTCCGAACTTTTGAATCACGAAACGCATATAGTAGCGGGGTAAATATAATTTAAGAAGGAATGAAAGCCTCTATGAAATTCAGTTTTTTAAGCCCGCTTTATAATAGTGCACAATGGCTTAGAACCATGCTGGATAGCATTCCCAAAGAATATGCCTATGAAATAATCGTATGTGATGACGGTTCAACCGATCAAACTTTAGCCATTCTACAAGAATATCAAAAACAGCATCCCCAGTTAAAAATATTGCGCAACGAAAAAAATATGGGCGCCAGCTATTCTTATAACCGCTGTATAGAAGCCGCAACAGGCGACTATGTTGGAATCATTGACAGCGATGATATATATCTGCCTACGATTCGGGATGTGCTGGCGCAAGTGGATGGCCGATATGATTTTTATTACTACAACATGCTCACCAAATTAGGCTTGCCTTTTGTGATCAACGAGGAAAATCGATATGGCTGGTGTGGTCAGTTCAAAATCATTCGCAGGAGCTTTATTGGCGATGCCAGATTCACCATTAGAAGCGATATGGCTGGGGATTGCGATTTTAATAGAGCCTTGCTTAATCGAAATCCGTCCCGCAACTATACGGGCATTTTTGCTTATTGGTACAATTACCCGCGGACAAATTCTGAATATGATTTATATCAAAGAGGATTGAAATAAATCTTTCGAGGGAAGGTGCCGGGATATCATGTTTAAAGATAAAACGTTGCTCATCACAGGCGGTACGGGTTCATTTGGCAATGTGGTATTGGAACGGTTTTTAAATACGGATATTAAGGAAATCCGGATCTTCTCCCGAGACGAAAAGAAGCAAGACGACATGCGCACGTTATATAAAAACAATAAAATCAAGTTTTTCATTGGGGATGTACGGGATATTAGCAGTGTAAATACGGCCATGACGGATGTGGATTATGTGTTTCACGCTGCAGCCCTTAAGCAGGTTCCATCCTGCGAATTCTTCCCGCTGGAAGCCGTCAAAACCAATGTGCTGGGGACAGACAATGTACTGACAGCAGCCATTCAGGCGGGTGTCAAAAAGGTCATTTGCCTGTCTACCGACAAAGCCGCTTATCCCGTCAATGCAATGGGCATTTCTAAAGCGATGATGGAGAAAACGTTCATTGCCAAATCCAGAATGGTCTCTCCAGACAAAACCTTGATATGCGGTACGAGATACGGGAACGTTATGGCATCCCGCGGCTCCGTCATCCCCTTATTCATCGAACAGATTAAAGCTGGAAAACCAATCACCATTACGGATCCCAACATGACGCGGTTTATTATGAGTCTTGAAGAAGCCGTCGAGCTGGTGTTATATGCGTTCCATCATGCATCAAATGGGGACATCATGGTCCAGAAATCGCCGTCTTCTTATATAGGGGATTTAGCGCAAGCATTAAAGGAATTATTCGGCGCGGATAATAAAATCGAAGTGATCGGAACGCGCCACGGCGAGAAAGTATACGAGGTGCTGCTCACCAAAGAAGAGGCCGCGAAAGCGATTGAGCTGGATCATTTCTACCGGGTTCCTTCAGACAATCGTGATTTGAATTATGGAAAATATCTGGAGCACGGGTCTCACAAGATTAGGTTAACCGATGAATACAACTCGAATAACACCAAGATTCTTTCTGTCCCTGAAATCAAAGAAAAGCTGTTAAAACTGCCGTTCATTCAAGAAGAGCTTCGCAAATGGAAGGGGTGAACAAGATGAAATTTTTAGTTCTTGGAGCCACTGGCATGGCAGGCCACACCATCTCCTTGTACTTGCACGAAAGAGGACATGACGTTGCTACCCTCTCAAGAACGCCATTCCCCTATGGCTATAACCAAAATGGCGACCTCTCCGATCCCTCCGTGCTGAAATCCGCATTGTCTGAACACTATGATGTCATAATCAATTGTATCGGTGTCTTAAACGACTCATGCGATCGTGATCCGTCACGAGCCGTCTATCTCAACTCCTATTTGCCTCACCTCCTTACCGATCTGCTGAAAGATAGGGGAACCAGACTTTTTCATATGAGCACAGATTGCGTTTTTTCGGGCAAAGCGGCACCTTATCATGAACAGAGCTTGCGTGATGGCGAAACTTTTTATGATCGAACAAAGGCTCTCGGAGAAATCGATCACCCCCATCATTTAACCTTTAGAAATTCAATTATTGGGCCGGATATGAAAGAAGACGGCATAGGCTTGTTCAATTGGTTCATGAAGCAATCCGGGACCATACATGGTTATACCCGCGCTATCTGGACAGGTGTGACTACGCTAACCTTGGCCAAAGCCATGGAACGCGCAGCGGCAGAACCAATAACCGGAATCTATAATCTAGTCAATAATGCGAGCATCAGCAAGCTTGATTTGCTGCATCTGTTCAATCGGCATTTTAAGTCCAAGCCTTTAAACATCTTACCCTCAGACGCTGTGAATCTGGATAAGACATTACGTAATAACCGCCATGATTTTTCGTTCCAGGTTCCTAGTTACGAACAAATGATTATCGAAATGAAAGAATGGATCGATTCACACCCTCATCTATATCCCCATTATTCAGATAGACCCTAACAACGTCCCACAAAGGAGTTGATTTATCACAAAACGTTGGATATAAATGAACCTGGGGTCCCCCTATCTTGTCTATTCTGTAGGAGGTGATCGACGTTGGACTATAGCTACTTGAAATATGCCATAGAAATGGACGCACAGACACTTGAATCGCTGATGCGTGATTACGGACAGGAAATATGGAACTATGCCTTTCTCATCTGCCGCAGCCGCAGCATGGCGGATGATATTGCCCAGGAAGTGTTCCTGAAGGCTTACCGCCATCTTGAGTCGTTCCGGGGCGAGGCATCCGTCAAGACGTGGCTTCTGCGCATAACGCGCAATCTGAGCTACAACTACCGGAATTCGGCTTTCTTCCGGCGAACGCTGCTGCTTGACCGCATTATTCCAAGCGGCCATCATCGATCGGCGGAGCAGGCCTATCTGGACGAAGAGGCGTCGAACGAAGTATGGCGACAAGTATTCAACCTGCCCGCCAAGCATCGGGAAGTGCTGCTGCTTCACGCGAGGCATCAGCTGCCGCTGGTCGAGATCGCCTCGCTGCTCGACATTCCGGAAGGAACCGTCAAATCCAGGCTGTATATAGCCCGCCAGAGACTATCCAAGCTGCTGAAGGAGGATGACGCGCATGAACAATGGGTCTAATCCCGAATGGTATGACGCCCTGAAGTTGGATCAGCCGCTCCGCTCCCGCACTTTCACTGATAAGATGGCTGCGGATATACATAACCGGGCTCTTGGCAAGCCAGCGCGGCAAGCCATGTCCTGGCGTAAACGGAGGACGCTTGGCGCGGTTCTTATTGCCGCGGCTCTTTGCTTTATCGTTTTCTTCACCAATATGCCTGAGCAGAGTCTAGTTACAGACCCGCCTTCTCATGCCGGTGCGACTGGCCCTGAGCTTGACAGGGAAATTCGCGACCTGCTCATTAACTACCGAAGCAAGACCGGATGGAAGAAGCAAGTTCTGCTTCAGAAGCCGCTTCCTGACAATCAGGTTATCATCTACTCGGTTATGCCCAAGGAATCAGGACTCAAAGACAATATCTATATCGATATCTTGCAATGGAAAGACTATGGCGGGAGCAAGGCGATTGGGACTGGTGTGGACGGGTGGTCGCATATGTTCAGTGTAGACGGTCCGTATACCTATATGACGGTTATGGATGGCGTAACCATGGACGCCGTTACAACCGTCGGCAATATGCACCTTTTTCATGGCAAATTGGCTTATGATATCGATGGCATCCGCCTCTCAGACAGCTCCGGCAACTATTGGGATGCTGAAACGGTTCAAAGCCAATTTTCCGGCAATTATTGGTTTGCCATCACGCCCGCGACCTCCAAGCTTGAGGAATATACGGTTGCGGCGCTCGATAAGAAAGGCAAGGTCATGGGCACCAATAAGTATTTGCTTCCCATCGCAGAATAAGACTTGCCTCTGCCTGAAACTCCCCTTATGGAGCGAAGCCCCTGCTGTCCACTCTGGCAGGGGCCTCGCTATTCAAGCAAGGTATTCCGCCATGATCTCCTCGACAGCGAATGGCGTAACGCCTTGATCCATCGAGAATACCGCATCGGCCTCGCCCGGGGAGCCGACCAGCTCTCCTCTTGCCATCGCATGGAGCGTGAACAAGTCGTACAGATTGGGCTTCCGCAGCGAACACATTGCTTTGCCCATGGTTACAATCCCCCGCTTGTTTCCCTCCACATTATTGTTGTAGTTCGGATGTCTGGTCAGGGACAAATCTGCCCATACGACGGTACGCGACACGAGATCCAGAATAACAGGGATCGCAATCCTAGTCCCTGCGGTCATATCAATTTTGTTCTCCACCGTCGAAGGCTCGAACAGTTCTCCCGAGCCTGGTTTCTTGCGCATCATCCAGCCCGCGAAGCATTCCGGCAGGTCGCAATACGGCTGATCGGTAAAGGATTGAAGCACTGCGACGACATATCGGCCGCCTTGCTCGACAATGGAAGGGATATGCAGATCGACGAACTCGCAAGCGCCATTGGGAGCGGCTACTATATCCCCGCTATGCACTGCGCGCATGCTCGAGGATCGCAAGTTCGTATACGAAATATGCTCCATGTACTCCCAATTCTTGTCGTACATCACTGCAGACAGATCAATATCCACCCGGCCAGTAGGCTTGCCGTTCACATCCCCTTCCTTCCACCAGCTGAAGAAGCGGATCGTATCCCCCTCCGGCATCGCCAGACGGCTGCCTCTTACGATGGTGCGCAGCGCCTTGCTAGCCGAACGCTGAGAGAACGGAACCAGACAACTCGCCAATCGGCGGTCTATATAGGTCTTCCCAAGCGGCGGAAGCTCCGAGAAGCGCTCGACCAGAGTCCGGTCACAGATGTGCACCAGCTCTTCGCACAGCGCACGGTCTATTCCAGGCAGCCGATGCGGAATCGCGACTGCCTTGGCGGCATTGCCTTTGGGGAAAAAGGTACGCAGCTCGACCCGTTCATGACGATGGGCAAAATGCGCCTTCACTTGCAGCAAGACAGGCGTAGCTGCCCGGTCCGCAATCTCGCTGAAGGCGGCCGTGACATACTCCCCATTGTCATCGCTTATACGCAGCAGATGATCCAGCCGTCTGGCGAACTCGCCGGGACGCTGCATCAAGAGATCCATTGCTGTCCATACATCCCGGTACTGCAAGGCAAGCTCGACGCTTCCGCGAAAAGTTGTAAACGGCTTATTGTTGCGCAATATATCGAAGGCCTCGTGGCAGCGTGTATAACGATGCTTATATTCAGCAGGATGCAATATTTCGCCGAGCCTGATCCAGCGCTGCTTGTATCTGAGCATATCCTCCGTAATAGGATGGCATTGCTCCAGCAGCCCAAGAAGCAGTCTCCTCTCGGAACGCTTGAATTTGCGGAAGCGTGCAGGCTCCGCAAGACTGACATCGCCTTCCGACCAGGCGACAGCCAGACGAAGGACATCGGTTGCGCTCTTCACATAGCGCCCGATTAATGCGGTATCGGCTTTGCCATGCTTCAGCAATGCGCCTGCGATGAATCCCATATTCTCCTTATAAGGAATCTGCTGGGGCAATATTTCGCTCAGCATCTGGTGATCCGCATATTCTATCACCGACTCGATATCTGCTTTGTCAGTCTCGGAGATGGATGTATTCGCCCCAATCAGCCTGGATATGATGACGCGGAACTCCGCTTCGCTGCCTAGATCAATCACATTCAGCTTCGTCTTCTCCATCAGTGGAGATCTGGCGGAATCCTCGTATTCAGGAACGTTCAACGTGTAATAGTGATATATAGCGTTCAAATACAGTTCAGCATCATGAGCCTCCATTACTTGATTCGGAAAGTCAGGGTACATAGGTCTGTATGTAACATGAGCGCCTGTCATCTCTCTCAGATCTGACATCAGCCGAATATAAAGCTCTATGAACTGCTTAAGGGACAGGGTTCGTACAGCCTGCGTCAATGAAGACGAGAATGTATAGCCTAGCTGCTCCATATTGTTCAGCGCTGTCGCCAAGTAAGTATGGGGCAGCAGGCTGTGGGGATTCTCCCCCCGACCCACAATCAACTTGTTTGCTCTTCTCAAATAAATGGTATTCATATGCATAAGGACTACCAGGAAAGCTATATCCCTAATCATTGGAAGTTGGTGTAGAAGGAAGGAATATAATAGCCTGGATGCCTCCTCTCAAGAGAATTCCTTCAGGAAAGCTGCGCCCCTAGTTCACCTAATTGAAATATAGAAGGAAGGATACGCGGTAGCCTGAAGGCCAAAGCTGGCAGCCGGAGCCGCTTGCCTTGATGTCCCTATCTTCACATAACGGGCACGCCCCGAACAGGGCGGAAGTATTACGACGGGCCAAATTACTCCTGCATCCCCTCTGTGTGGGAAACTGTTAAAGATTATGAAAACTGTTACCCTTTTAGAGGAGATGGCCTTATAATAAAAGGAAGCCAATCCCATTTGCTCATTCCATATGAACAGAGAGGTGAAGAGGATGATGATTTTTTTGGCGGCGTTAACCGTCATGTCCCTGATTACAGCAACCATAGTTATCGTGATTGTTGTGAGGATGCTGCGATCCCGCGGTCAGCGGTTCAAGCAGCAAAAGATGATTCTGGCTGAAGGCACGATGGCGCAGGCTGTCATTCAGTCCATCCATCAGACTAACGCACAGCTTGATGACCAGCCGGAGGTGCTGCTCAGCTTGGCAGTGAGCGAGCCCGAAGGAAATGTGGTCCCTGCCGAAGTGAAAACCGTGATTCCAATCATATCGATTCCCGCTTTCCAGAAAGGCAATACCATTGAAGTGAAATATATGACTATCGGCGGGGAGCGGCGTTATGAGGTTGTTGGAGCCTATGTCCCTTAACCTATCATTACGACCCGCAGCAAGCACATGATGTGCCCGCTGCGGGTCGTTGTCTTAAGGGCCGGTTCTCTTATTAATCGTTATCCCCGAACAGAAATCCGATGATGCCATCCGGCAGCCAATAACGCCTGACAATAAGCACCACCGCGATGACAACCACGGCTGTCACTATATTTCTTGCCAGCTTGTTTTTATCCAATTCCAGCTCCCCTTCCACTCTCGTCTGTTCCTCTACTTATCAAAGCTTTTGCTGCGATAGATGATGAAAGTGAGCACAATGGCCGCCGCAGTCCAGATCACCAGGTTCAGCAGACTGCCCTTCACTTCCTCCAATCCCCCGCCATTCACATGATCTGACAGCCCGAGCATGAACTGATAAGACGGAAGCATTTCCACAATTTTCACAACGACAGCAGAGTCAATGCCGGATCCGAACATAGGTCCGAATATAAAGATTAGCAATACAGGAAGCCCTACAATTGAGGTCTCCGATGCGGTGCGCGAGATAAGCCCGATAACCGTACCGAAAGCCATAGAGATAATAAGCATCATAAGCACAAACAGAATAAGAAAACCAAAATGGAGATCAGGTATGCCCGTAATTTGGGTACATATAAAGATAACGATGACCGTAAAGGCTGCTGTCATCACGCTTTTGCCGAGCAGCACTTCCATAGGCGATGCCGGGGACAGCATGAGCGCCCGCAGCGTGTTCTTTTCCTTTTCCTCCGAAATCATCAAGGCCTGAGCGAAGGCGCCGACGGTCACAATAGCAACCATTAGAGGCATTGTAAAGACATCCATGGCGCCTTCCGCCGTCTGGGCTCTTCCCTTCCCCAGAATAGCCATTAAGATTGGTATGCCCGCCATTAACAGAATTTGCGGATTCTTTATGGAGTCCTTCCATTCTTTGCTGATAATGGCGAGCAGTCGATGCAGCGATAAACTCATTCCAGGCCCCTCCCCGTAATCTTGACAAATATATCTCCGAGCGTCGGCTCGTTCGAATGAATCGCAAGCAGCTCTCCTCTTGCCATCAGCTCACTGATTCGTCTCGCTCCCGCTTCATCCTGCGATACGATTTCCTTCCCTCTGGACGTTGTAACTGTAATCGTTCGGTCGCCATGCTGCAGCCGCAATTCCAGCGGCGTATCCAGCGCAGATATCTCTCCATTGTTCAGAAACGCTACCCGGTCGCAGAGCGTCTCCGCCTCTTGCATATTGTGCGTCGTCAGAAAGATCGTGGTGCCCTCGCGGTTAAGCCGTCTAAGGGTATCATGAATCTGCCCCATATTAACGGGATCGAGCGCTGAGGTCGGTTCGTCCAGGAACAGAATTTCCGGCCTATGCAGAATCGCTCTGGCGAGTGTGATCCGCTGCTTCATGCCTTTGGACAGCTTCTGCACCGGCGTCGACTGGTCAGCTGCCATATTAACAGACGCCAGCACCGGTCCTATTTCTTTATCCGGGACACCATATAAGCCGCAGAACAGCTTGAGGTTGTCGTACACGGTAAGCCGGTCGTACATGCCGCTGTTATCCGTCAGCACGCCAATCCGGCTCAGGAAACCGGCCCTTCGATTGCGGAGTGGATCCGCCCCGAAGACGCTCACCCGTCCTGATGTGTGCTGCAGCTGAGAGGTGAGAATTTTCACCGTCGTTGTTTTTCCCGAGCCGCTTGGACCGAGAAAACCGAATATCTCTCCTCTCCGCACCCGGAAGCTGACGTTCTTCAAAGCTTGTTTATTTTTGTACGATTTCTGAAGGTTCTCCACTTCAATAATGCTTTCCATTGCCGTCACCCACTGTCGCTTAGTAGCTTTTCTCAAGCTCACGGCAAGCTTACCGAAATTCCCCCGCAGACACAGCAAATCCCCCATGAATTGCGCCGTCAGGGGGATGAAATAGGTCATTTTGAGGTTGAACGAATCAGGTTTGCGAGCCGACAATCGCCTTAAGCTCCTCGAATTTGGCCTTCGACATCGGGATCTTCGATTTCTTGCCGTCGCCGATTACCAAGCTGTAGCTGTTGCGTGACCATACAATCAATTCCGCCGCATGCTGGAGATTGACGAGATAGGATCGATGGCAGCGGTAGAATTGCTGGCGGGAGAGCCTCGACTCCATCTCGGTGAGCGTCCAGGTCACCGCGAACTCTCCCGCTCCTGAGTGAATATGCGACAATCCGTCATTGCTCTCCACATAATAAATATCCGACGGATCGAGAAACACATATTTATCATCCGCCTTCACCATTAGCTTCTCCAGCTTAGGCATCGCAGTCTCCGGCTGTTCCGCGGTTGGCTCCTCTATATCCAGAATATCAGCCGCATCTAATGGGGCTGCCTGTTCAGCCGGCTCTGCTTCTTCCTGCGTCAAGAACCGGTGGAAGCCGTTCTCCGTCAGCCGGTATACATGCTCGGACAGCGAGATGGCCTGCTCCATGGTAGAACAGGTCACCAGTACCGTCTTGCCCTGATCGATGAGACTGGCAATCAGCTTCCGGACGATGATGCAGCCCTCAAGGTCCAAATTCTGCTCAGGGTCCTCCCATACGACCAGCTCTGGATCATGGACAATGCTTCTGGCGAAGCTGAGCCGCCGCTTCTCAGACATGCTGAGCCTGGAGAGCCGAACCTTGGCTTTGTCCTCCAGTCCCACCGCCTTCAGCAGCTCGTCAACCGGCTTCCCTGCGTTATATAACCGCGCCCAAAAGCTTAGAAAATCATAGACCTTCATATAACTGTAGACGCCGTCATCCAATAGGCAAAAGCCGGCTCGATGCTTCAGCTCCGTACGCTGCATATGAAGCGTTGTGCCCTTGTACTGCACGTTGTAACCTTGATGGAGCGGCTCTCCGAGAATGGAGTCAACGAACTGGCGTCCATGCGCATAGTTGCATTGCACGACCGTGCACTGTCCAAGCGTAAGCTCCAGTCCCATTGACGCCGAAGCTGCGGCGCTCTCAACGATCGGCTGTTGTACTTGCACTGCCGTCATGCGTGCAGCTCTCCCTCCATGAACCGGATCAGATAGCTCTCCGGCTCAGCCAGAAATTCGGAAAACCCGCATAGGTCCCCGTATTCCTTGTGCTCCAAGTCATAGCAGCCCAGCCCCTTCTTCTTCGGATTCCATACCAGTTGGAGATGGGAGTAGTTGTCGATGTCGGCCGACAAGCGAAGCAGCTTCTGACGGCCAGCCTTGAACGGAATCGTATCGCTCAGGGAGAAGAAGTCGATATAGCCGATCTCGTACGAATTAGCCGCCAATTCCACACGCAGCTGGTCGCCGGTCAAGAAATCCATAATTTCCTTAGATAAACGATAGGACTTCAGCTCGTATGTTTTGTTAGCGGCATCATGGAACGCTGCCGGCTCCAACGATTTCAAATAATCGGCCAGTTCCTTGTTCTTGCTGGCCACAGCGATCGTATACGGGCGTTCGCCGTCCTTCTCCATGAGGGTTACGTCCGCTCCCCGTTCGATCAACTTTCTTGCCATTCCCTGATTGCCCATGCGCACCGCTACAGTCAGCGGGGTCGCTCCATACGGATATACCATATCCGGCTGGTTATAATTGATGTCCACTCCTTGATCCAGCAGATAAGAGGCTGTCTTCCAGTCATAGTCAGAAATAGCCGTTCGCAATATGCGTCCTCCATATTGCTGGATATCCAATCCCAGCTCTGCAATAAGCGGGATATTGTTTTTGTTGCCGTAATACGCCTCGCTATAAGCGTTGGAGCCTACCTTGTTCGTCAGATCCAGCTTGGCGCCTTGCTCCGTCACATAGCGCACGATATTTTCCTTACAGTATCGGACCGCCCGCAAAAAAGCGGGGTTGTTGCGATCATTCAAATTAACGCCATGCTCCACCAGCAGCTTCACAACTTCCAGCTTTTCAGAAAGCAGCGCCATGTCCAGCGGGCTTACCGTAGTATTGGGGCTGAGCGCTATACCTTCCTCCGTGTCCCAGCCTGCCTCAATAGCTTCCTTCAAGGCCGGAATATCGCCGTTATAAATATGCATCGCGATGCCCGGAAGACTCTCGAACCTTCCGATATCCTTCAGCTTAATCATCGATTTATCCACTCCTGCCTAAGTCTTACAAAAAGTATAGTTGAACCGTCCGGCAAAATGCATCCGACCAGGGACTTAGATCAGGAAAGTACGGGAATACAAGTTGCCGGTCGCGGGCAGGAATGCCGCCTCTCCTGTTGAATATTGCATAAACGCTTGTAAGAAAGGATCGGTTCGCAGATGAGCTCTTATGATGTGCATATCGGCAAATTAATTCAGACAGAGCTCGAAGAGGATACGGTGCTGATTATTGAAATGGTGTTGCAGGATTTAAGTTAGGAAAGGTGGAGGCCTTATGAATCAGTCATTCCCAGCCATTGATCATATTATTGAAGAGATGCGGAGCTGCATACAGGAGCTTCAGGATCAAGACCCTCAGCATTACAGCCGATATCCTATGTCGTTGGCGGGAGAAGCGGAGGAGCAGCCCTTCCATAATATCGTCAGCAAGTACGCATTGCCGGAAGAGTACCTGTATTTTTTGAAGCGCTATGCTCCGCAATCCGTCACATGGAGTACCGGCGACTATGTAAACCTGGACATTTTTGGCGCCATGGATTTGGAGAGAGGGCAATGGGGGTACAGCCATAATCCGGAGACGAATGAAGTCTTCGAAGAATGGCCCAGCCATTACCTGGTCATTGCCAGCGATGAAGGCGATCCCTATTGTATCGATCTCTCCAGAGGAGATACCGTTGTGTATGCCGCGGAGCATGGCACGGGGTCATGGGATTTTGACATCGCGTACGACAATCTGACCGACTTTCTTCGCAGCGTCCTTCTGCCGCCAAGCAGCTCCTTGGATTGGGATACAGATGAATCCGAAACATACACCTATTACAAGATCTTCATTACAGGTGAAGGCAGCAACAAGCTGAAGACGCTGGCGTTTATCAAAAAGAAGTTTTCCTGCGACTACGCGCAAGCAAGAGCATATATGGAGTCGATGCCTCTCCTTGTGTATAAGGGAATTCATCAAGGTGCCGAGAATGTAGAGGCACAGCTGAAGGAGATCGGTGCGGAATATGAAAAGCGGGAGATAAGCTTGGCTGAGTTTATACAGTAGTAATTGGGCCATCGTGCTCCCATTAATCGAAGGCAGTTCATAGAGGATTCCATTGAAATCATTACATGCGAGGAAAAAGGGGTCAGACTCTGTAGTCATTGAAGTCTATCGTGCATAGTTGTGCCCTGCAAAAATAGCTTTCCCCTTCATAATCATGGAGAGGAAAGCTTCTTTTTGAGTCAAATTAAGGCTTGGCGACAGATACGAGGAAATCATTGGCTCCTGAGAGAACCGTTACTTCCGGGGCAAACTCGACGTCTCTAATATACAGCGACTCGCCAATATCCATGCCGCTAATATCGAGTTCAATGACGTTCGGCAAGTGCTGAGGCAACGTCTCCACTTCGATAAATTCCTTATGGATTTGCACGACGCCGCCGGACTTAGTGCCCACTGCTGTGCCCAGGAACTTGACGGCAACCTTGGTGCGCACGCTCTCATTCGATTGTACATGCTGGAAGTCGATATGGATCACATCCTGTGTGACCGGATGGCGCTGAAGATCTTCCAGCAATACCGGCAATTGCATGTTCCCCTCTAGCTCCAATTGAATAATGCCCGATCCGTCTTGCCTGAGCCATCTCTGAAATTCTATGGCTGAAATATGAATCATCTCATTACTTTTGTTCCTGCCGAATACGATGCCGGGAATGCGGCCCGAGTGACGCAGATTTCGAAGCGCCGATGTATTCATATGAGTACGTTTTTCTGCTAGTAAGCTTTTTGCCATAATAAATTCGCTCCTCTTCATGAATTTAGCGTGAATTGCCTAATCGCTGAACCCTCCCCTGGCGGGGATACAAAGAGAAACATAGCATCACCTCCCATAACCCTTCTCGCGCCCATAGAGCTATACATTTAATGTAAAAACCCCTTAATACGCGCGAAGGCACCCCACTCGAGAAAGAGTGGAATGCCTATGGATTACAGATACCATATCATAGAAGCCGCGCTTTGTCTAAGGTTTGCAGCCAGCCGGGTATAACAAAAGCGGCCCCATCCATCTATTCATGGATAAAAGGCCGCATCATTCGTTGATGATGGATATAAGGGCTAGACTGGCTGCAATTCCCGGCTTAAGCGAAGCGTCTGTGCTGTCGTAGCATGAACTTCCTCAAGCAGAGCAGGATTATTCAACAAGGACTCGCCATACGAAGGAATCATAGCTTTGATCTTCGGCTCCCACTCCTTGATATGCTGCGGGAAGCACTTGTTCAATACTTCAAGCATAACGGATACTGCCGTCGATGCGCCTGGTGAAGCGCCTAACAGAGCGGCGATTGATCCGTCAGCCGCGCTGACGACTTCCGTTCCGAATTGGAGCGTGCCTTTGCCGCCGGCTTCCGTATCTTTGATGACCTGCACGCGCTGGCCGGCTACCACGAGATCCCAGTCCTCGATACGGGCATTCGGGATAAACTCGCGAAGCTCCTCCATACGTTTCTCCTTCGACAGCATCACTTGCTCGATGAGATATTTGGTCAGCGACATGTTCTTCGCCCCTGCCGCCAGCATGGTGAACAAGTTATTCGGCTTGACGGAAGTGATCAAGTCGAACATGGAGCCCGTCTTCAGGAACTTCGGCGAGAAGCCTGCGAACGGACCGAAGAGCAGCGATTTCTTGTTGTCGATGAAACGGGTATCCAGATGCGGCACCGACATCGGAGGCGCGCCGACCTTCGCTTTGCCGTATACTTTCGCGTGATGCTGCTCAACCACCTCAGGGTTGTTGCACACCATGAATATACCGCTGACCGGGAAACCTCCCATGCGCTTGCCTTCTGGGATGCCGGATTTCTGGAGCAGATGAAGGCTTCCGCCGCCGCCGCCGATAAATACGAATTTGGCTGTATGATGCTCGGTTGTGCCGCTGGTTTCATTGCGCACTTTCAGCTCCCAGCCGCCATCGCCCGTACGCTTCATGTTATTGACACTATGCTTGTACTTGATATCCACGTTCTGGCTCTTCAGATAGTCAAACATCATGCGCGTTAAAGCGCCAAAGTTCACGTCCGTGCCCGTGTCAATTTTCGTAGCTGCAATCTTTTCGCCCACATTGCGGTTCTGCATGATGAGCGGAATCCATTCCATCAGCTTCTTCGGATCTTCGGAGAATTCCATGCCTTTGAACAATGGATTCGCGGACATGGCCTCATAGCGCTTCTTCAAGAAAGCGACATTCTTGTCCCCTTGGACTAGACTCATATGCGGGATGGGCATAATAAAGTCCTGAGGATTGCGAAGCAAATTGTTGTTCACCAGGTAAGACCAGAACTGCATGGAGACTTGGAATTGCTCATTGATTTGGATCGCTTTGCCGATGTCTACAGACCCGTCCTTCTTCTCGGAAGTGTAGTTCAGCTCGCACAGAGCCGCATGGCCGGTTCCGGCATTGTTCCATTCATTCGAGCTTTCTTCGCCTGCGCTTGGCAGCTTCTCAAACACCGTGATTTTCCAGCTGGGGACCAGTTCCTTCAGCAATGCCCCCAAAGTTGCACTCATAATGCCAGCACCAATTAAGATAACGTCTGATTTGGTTTGTTTGTCACCCATTTTTACCGCCCTTACACGCTAATATTTAAAGAAAAGATGTAAGACCTCCCGCTCAAAGTACATAGCAAAGCAGGGTGCGAACCAGTCACGCACCTTTTCTAAATGAAAAACTAATCCGAACAACAAAATATTTTGAATTTAATATATATACTATTATATGATAGTTAGTTGGTATTTGAAAGCCGTTAAATTTTAGTGCTGCGATCCTGTTGCTGTTAAGTCGGGAGAAAGCTTCCTTTACCAACCCAATCCACACAAAAAACCAAAGCTTTGCCCCAGTATATGCCAGGGACTCGGCTTTGGTTTTGAATAAAGCGCTGCAGGCTTCCCCTGCACTCTCCTCATAGATAGTCCAACGTATTAAAGATCAGGATTAATCCGACAATACACATAATCCAAGAGGCAGCCGATCCCGAATGCTTGGCGAAGTAAGCTTGAAGCTTCTCCAGCGGTCTCTGCATCACTCTGCCTAGCAAGCTATGCAGGACAAATACGACCAGCGGCGGCAGCACCATAATGAAATTGTATCCGGCCAGCAGCGGCAGCCATTGGAGCAACGGCAATTGATGGGCTGTCATCAGCCCGATAGCCGCAAAATACGGAAAAGCCATTCCAACCTCGACTAACGATGTTGTAAAGCCAAGCGCAATCATGGCAGCCATGCTCTTGGATCTTAGCCGCGGCATATTCGATGATTTTTTGTTCTTGGGATAATAGAAGCTTGCGATGAACAACAGGGCGCCCAAGATGAACAATCCCCAGCTGATCGTACGATTCTCCAATAGCGATGTCATAGCCGGGAGCAGCGCATCCAGACCCAGCATCAAAGCAGCGCCTACGGAAAAATAAAAAACGGCAACTGTCGCCAGATAGATCATGAGACGGGAGCTGAGCCGCTCTTTCTCCGTAAGCAGCAAGTACACCGTCACGCCCAAGGTCGCAGGACTTAGCGTATCTAATAAAGCCAACCCTCCCACTGTAATCAGCAGCTCAGTGCTCATCTGTCTCCTCCTTGCTTATTCTGCTATCTGCAGCAGAGAGATAGATCTGGAATGCTTGCTCCATGAAATCAAGCACTTCCTGCTCGATTGGATAAAGCCCGAGCTGCTCCGATTGCTTAGGCGACTTTCTGATCTCCCACAGCTCATTGACGAACTGCTCCTCATCCCCGAATTGCTCCCCCTGCTTCTCTGCCATTCGCCGTATAATATTCTGCACCTTCGATGAAGCCGGATCGCCCTTGATCAAGCGCTTGATCTGGCCCAGCAGCGCAATCCACTCCAGCGAATCCGGGTCTTCGCCATTCATCTTGGGAAGCTTGGCCCAGAGATCCGGTTCCTTGGCCTTCAACTGATGCTCCTTCAAATCCGGCAGCCCCTTCTTGTGCTGGTTCGACAGCTGAATAAGCTTCTGGACCGCCAGCGGCTCATTCCCGCCCTCGACGGCAATTCCGTTAATAAGCTCACGCATAGACAGCTCCATGCTTCTCAAGCGCCTCTGTTCCTCAAGAATAAAGGCCAGCTGGCTCTTCAAGCCCGACGACCAATCCCATTCGGGGTCTGACAGCATGTCTTTAATCTCCTGCAATTTGTATCCCATACGCTTGAAAAAGTGAATGTATTGCAGCTTCTTCAGCTCTTCCTCGGAATAAAGACGATGTCCCCCTTCTGTCTTGGAAGGAGCTGAGAGCAGACCAATCTGATCATAATAACGGAGCGTTCGAACCGTAATTTGTGTCTGCTTAGCAACCTCTTTGATATGAATCAATTCCTTGCACCCCCCACCACCGAAATCTATTCTTCCTTTTTGTTATCTATAGCATACTTGATCATATAGCCCAACCCTAATCCGACCAGCACGCCAGGGAGCGCCTGATCCAGCATAAGGCCGATCCCGGCGCCAACAATGACGCAAGCATAAATAATAATGTCTCCGGATTTCATGACAATCATCTCCTTGAAGTGTTCTGGGTTGATTATACAAAATGACGCAGCGTCACTTTCAAGGGTTTTTTCCAAATAAAAAAAGCCTGCCGCTCACCTTGGGAGTGAGTAACAGGCTTCCGCCGTGGACCATATCTATTACTGAGCCGTATAACCGCCATCCACGATCAGGCTGCCGCCCGTCATGAAGGAAGAATCGTCGCTGGCCATGAACAATACGGCCTTCGCCATCTCTTCCGCTTGTCCAAGACGCTTCATCGGCGTCATAGCTGATAGTGCTTGCTTGCTCTCCTCCGGAATGATCGGCGTATCAATAAACCCTGGGCACAGCGCGTTCACACGAATATTCTTCTCCGCGTATTCAAGCGCAAGCGAACGAGTCAGGTTCACAACGCCGCCCTTGGCCGCATTATAAGCCGCGGAGCCTGGGGATCCCACCCAGCCGTACATCGAAGCGGTATTGACGATAGTGCCGCCGCCGGATGCCAGCATCGCCCGAATCGCCTCGCGGGCGACCAGGAACACGCCGTCAAGGTCCACGTTCACCGTATTGCGCCACTCGGCATACTCCAGCTCATGCGTCGGATGCACACGTCCGATGCCCGCGTTGTTGAACACGATATCTACGCGTCCAAAAGCATCCTTCGCCTGCTGGAACACGCCAGCCACTTCTTCTTCACTTGTAATATTAGCCTTTACGAACAGCGCATCCGCCTCTAACGCTTTCAGCTCCTGCTCGAACGCCTTGCCTTTCTCTTCGTTCAGATCGACCAGCACGACCTTCGCGCCTTCGGACACGAATAGACGTGCTGTAGCGGCGCCAATGCCGGATGCTCCGCCTGTGATAATGGCGACTTTGTTTTCGAGTTTACCCATTAAGGAAACCTCCCGTATAATAGAGTCGTATGCTTGCAGAAGCTATACGCATCTGTTTAATTTTGACTACAATTTCATTGTACGACTCTGAATATAGATCACAATCAGCAACCTTTTGCGATGTGTCGCATTCGTCGACACACACGGGAAAAGTGTCTTTTTTCGAAGGAGGCCTGGAGAATGGATAAAGAACGGACGGCCGCAACCCGCAGGCAGAACCGGACGAGAGAGCATCTGCGCTCAGCCTTCATCAAGCTGGTGAAGGAGAAGGGCTATCATACAGTGACGGTAAAGGATATCGTGGAAGGAGCCGCCTATAACCGGAGCACCTTCTATGTGCATTACCAAGACAAGATCGAGCTGGCGGAAGATCTGCTGAATACGATGCTGCAAGGACTGGAAGCGGCTGTCGGAGAGCCTTACTCCCCTGGGCAGAAGGTCCATACGGACAAGCTCGGCGTCCCCTCCTTCCGCATTCTGTCGTACATATACGAGAATCGCGACTTCTTCGAGCTGATCATGTACGAGGACACCCTGCCGGGGCTCCATACGGGATTTCCTCAGACGCTGCTGAAGATCTACCATGAGCAATTCCGGTTCGAGACGATTAATCGGATGCCCGTCAATATGGACTACTTCAAGCGGTACACGGCCTACGGCTTCTATGGGCTGGTGCGCCACTGGATTGAGACGGGATTCCGAGCCTCCCAGGAAGAGTTCATTCAGGAGCTCATTGATCTGACCAAAACGCATATGCAAGCCCTGGAATATGTAGGACGCGGCTCGGATGACCCGCAGCATCCGCCTCGGACATAAGCAAGCAGTCAGTGCCTAGGGGCGCTAGTTCAGCTGGACGGTCTCGTTCAGCTTGCTGTCCCCGCCCGCTCCCGTCAATTGATGAAGCAGGAGCTTCGCCGACTTGATGATACTGCCGCTCTCCCAATATTCCGCTGTCTCTGCATGAACCTTAATCAGGACGACATTCGGGTCATCGTAGGAAGCATGCAGCAGCTTCTCATACGCCTTGTTCCAGTATTCCTTCTTCTTCTCCAGATCCTCTACAAATTCGGCTTTGCCCCTAATCGATACATAGGATTGTCCCGCGTATGAGACGTTCACGCTGGGACTGATCCGAATTTCTTGGAATTTAGCGGTATCCTTCATCGTCACGAACCATAAATCTCCGTCGAACTCGATTTCCTGCGTCTTCATAGGACGGGATACGAGGCCATCTTCGCCCGAGATCGTGGTCAGCATCGCTACATCGATGCCTTTGATCAACTCTCGGACCTTTTGGATTGCCTGCTCCCGTTCTGATATGGATTCTTTCATCTTCACCAGAATCACCTCCGCTTATAGAATTCCAAGATAGGCTTTCTCCCATTCAGATCCTACAGTTTTCCGCTTCACGCAACAAAAAAACTGCAAAGACCGCCCCCATAGGACGCGATCTTGCAGTTTATTTGCATATTATTAAAGCCCGATCTTATTGTTGCGGAGCCATGTTGTTGTAGATGCGTGTCGCGTTCACTTTACCTGTGCTCAGATCTTCCGATGTATAACCGGATACGATATTGCCCACTTTGAACTCCTTCTGCAGCAGCTCTTCGGAAGGCTCAGCCGCAGTCGGGCCTGGGATGCCGAGAAGCGTGTCGTCGGTTACCGTTACCCAAAGATCGCCTACTTTGAAGCTCTTGCCGTCTGCGCTTACTTCAGTAATTTGTCCGTCAATATTCACCATTGCCTTGCCTGTAACCGGCGGTGCGCTTGCTTCCTCCTTCGCCGGTGCCATGTTGTTGTAGATGACGTCTGCCGTTACTTTGCCGCTGCCCACATCCTGGGAGGTATAACCCGAGACGATGTTGCCGACTTTGAATTCCTTTTGAAGAAGCTCTTCAGAAGGCGCTGTTGCCGTTGGCTCGTTGCTGCCTAGCTTCGTTTGATCGGTTACTTGAACCCATAGATCGCCGACCTTGAAGCTTTTGCCGTCCGCGCTTACTTCCGTAATAACACCGTCGATATTCACGGCAACTTTGCCCGAAATCGGCGGTTGTGTAATTGTCGTTGGGGGCTGGCCCGGCAGCTTGGGCGCCGTCTGATTCGTGGCAATCAAGCTCACCGACAATACCGCACATGCCGCAATTCCGATAGACCAGCCTGTAATCGTTCTTTTTTTCGCTGTATTCATTCTAACCCGCTCCTTTTGGTCATTTATCTTTGATGGTGTTGTTTTTTCCATTTCGGACATCAGCTTCCGGTACGTTGCCTCTTCAAAGTTCTCGCTGGTCTTCACACGAGACATCGCCGATTTATAAACTGATTTTTTCATCCTCCAGGCCTCCAATCTTTTCTTTTAAGATAAGGCGTCCTCTTGCAAGCCATGTTCCAACCGTTGCCGACTTGGTCCGCATAATAGCTGCAATTTCCTGGATAGAATATCCCTCATAATAGTGCAGATGAATCGGAATTCGATACTTCTTGTCCAAAGCCAGCACGGCCTGTAGAACCTCATTTTCTTCTTTCGGGAGGTAGCTTAAGTCTTCGGGAACAGGATTCCTGCTTTTGAACCATCCGGTTTTCAGCATATTTTTACTTTTATTAATCGTCGTTCTAATCAGCCATGCCTTCTCATGCTCGCTGCTTTCAAATACGGGTCGCTTCTGTAAGTAGGCGAGAAATACGTCCTGCGCCACTTCCTCTGCGTCCGCTATATTTTTCAGATACGTAAAAGCAATCTTGATCATGCTTTGCGAATATTGATCCAAGGCCCGCCGTACAGATTCATTGAGCTCATATGAATTGTACACCTCAGCACCTCCTTTCACTTTAAATACAACTGAGGAGGCTTATATTTTTCATCGCGCCCAAACTTTTTTTAGCATCCGGTATTTTGAATAGATTTAAACGCCCCCTTGCCTTCCTAAAGCAACTAGTCATTCTTCTCCCAGGCAAACGCCGTTGCCAGGTCAAGTGTCCCGACATAGGAATAAGCAACAACACAGCTTACTCCATAACGAGGGATGGTGGATTCATTGGCGCAAAGCCGAAGAAAAACGGGCACCCGCTTGACCGGAAGAATCGTATTGCCGGGAAGCCCGACGTACAATAAAGCCAGAATGGAATTCAACAGGCGCTTCTCCAAGTTTCCGCGGGTTATCGTTTTTTGCAGGCGGACGCAGGATGTAGTCCATGCAGTGAAGTGGGCTCGCGAGCGGGGCGTACGGCTGCGAGTGCGCAGCGGGCGGCACAGCTATGAGGGATTTTCCTCGGTCAATGGCGGCATCATTATCGACGTGAGCGAGATGAATAAAGTTCAGGTGGATCGCAAGAGGATGGTGGCCCATGTACAGACGGGCAATCCTCTTGCCCGCGTATATAGGAAGCTATGGAATAAGAGAGTGGCCTTGCCGGCCGGCACCGCACCTGATGTAGGCGTCGGCGGACTGGCTCTAGGCGGCGGAATTGGACTTCTGTCGCGCAAATACGGACTGACCTGCGATAATCTGCTGCAAGTGAAGATGGTCGTTGCTTCAGGTCGTTTCGGAGCAAAAACGATCATTGCCAATAAGAAAAAGCATTCCGATCTGCTCTGGGCATCGCGGGGGGGCGGTGGAGGGAATTTTGGAGTGGCTGCGGATTATACCTTCCGGGTGAGACCGATCAAGACAGTGTCCATTTACAGCATCACCTGGAGATGGCGCGATCTGGAGAAGGTATTCCCCGCTTGGCAGCGCTGGGCGCCATCTGTGACGAACCGATTGACTTCAACTATAGAGGTAGCTGCGAGACAGGTGGGAACGATCGTGTCTACCGGCCAACTGCTCGGCAGCGCGAAGGAATTGCGGCGGTTAATCCGGCCTTTATTGCGGACAGGGACGCCGGTAAAGGTGATAGTGCGGACTGTACCGTTTATTGAAGCCACTCGCTTCTTCGCCGAGGCTGATCTCAATTTGGAGCCGAAGTTCAAGATTACGGGAGCTTACGGATTCCATCCCCTGCCCCGCGACGGTGTGCGGGTTATTCGCGAGTTCCTGTCCAAAGCGCCTAACAAGCATTCCTCCGTATGGAGCCAAAGCTTAGGGGGGGCCGGCAGCGCAGTGAGCAGGGTCTCACCGACCGCAACAGCCTATCCGCACCGGAAGGCAGAGACGATCTATGAGCTGTCAGCAAGATGGAGAAACAACCGGGAGCAGCAGCGGAATATTCAGTGGGTGGAGAAGTTCCGCAAAGCGCTGAGTCCATATGTGAAGGGCGATTACGTGAACTTCCCCGATCTCCAGATCAAGAATTGGCCCAAAGCTTATTATGGCGTAAACTTCGCCAGGCTGAAGAAGATCAAGCGGAAGTATGATCCCCATAATGTGTTCCGCTTCGCTCAAAGCATCCCGGTAAAATCATTTCGGTCGAATAGCAGGTAGCTGGTTTCGAATCACGAATTATATTACAAATGTTCCTTTCCTATTCACTTTTTGCGCACATGAAAGATGACCTTCGTCCCTTTGCCAGGCACGCTGCTGATCTGCAGTCCCGTGCCAAAATGCCGCTTCAACCGCTGATCGGTATTGATTAATCCGACCCCCGACTGGCTATCCGGTTTTCGCTCCAATAGCTGCTCCAACTGGGATTCATCCATCCCGACACCATCATCTTCAACCATGACTTCCGTATGCGTATCGTGAACGGCGATTCGAATTTCAATCCGCCCTCCGCGAACCCGCTTCATTACGCCGTGTATAATCGCATTCTCCACCAGCGGCTGGATGGACAGGAACGGCACCTTCAAATCCCTGCACTCCCCGATCTCCCAATTCACCTTCAGCCGCTCATCGAACCGAACCTGCTCAATATAGAGGTAGGAGTGAACCAGACTTAGCTCCTCTTCAATCGGCACCAGCCCGTCCATGTTGTGAAATTTGAATTTGTTCCTCAAGAAATTGCTGAACTCATCCAGCAAGCGTCGCATCTTGTTCAAATCAATATTGCTTAGCGCCGTTACGGCATTCAGCGCATTGAAGAGGAAGTGCGGCTGAATTTGCGCCTGCAGCCATGCCGCTTCCAATCGCTGCTGCTCCCGAACGGATTGCTTGATCGTAATAAGCGCTTTGATCCGCGACTTCAATTCCGTAGCATCCACCGGCTTGGTCACATAATCATTGGCACCTGCCATAAACCCGCTTTGAATGTCCTCCGGCTGGCTTCTTGCAGTAATGAGCAGAATCGGCAGCTCCGTAAGCGTGAAGCGCCCGCGAATGATTCGCGCCAGCTCATAGCCGGACATCTGCGGCATCATAATATCCGAGATCACCAGATCCCACTCCCTCTGATCAAGCAAAACCAGTGCTTCCTTGCCGCTCGTGACCATAGCCGTCTCGTATTCGTCCGAAGGCAGAATCGATTCCAGCACCTGAAGATTGACGGGATCATCATCCACAATGAGCAGACACGGACGATCACGCTTGGTCTCTACAGCTGGGAGTACTGGCAGAGCATCAGCCAAAGCCGCAGCGCTCTCATCCGATGCTATCATCGTCCTGCCTTCCGAGTCATAGGAGCTTGCAGCTGCAACCTCATTCCAAGCGCCCATCTCGGCAAGCTCTAAGGAGAAGGTGAACGTAGAGCCTCCTCCAGCTTCAGAGGACACATCCAATGTACCGCCATGCAGCTCCACCAGTTGCTTGCATATGCTTAAGCCAAGGCCAAAGCCTCCTTCAATCATCGTCTCGCTTCTGCCCGCTTGCTCATAGGGACGGAACAAGCGCTTCAGCAGTTCTTCCTCCATTCCAATCCCTGTATCCTTAATGGTGATATGCGCTTTGCCATCCTTAATAGCAGCCTGAATCACGATACTTCCCTCGTTCGTGTATTTTACGGCATTGTGCAGGAGATTAAAGATGATCTGAATGACCCGGTTCTCATCCGCATAGACTGGCGGGAAGTTCACCGGAATTTCATTGGCAATCCGCAGCGACTTCGCTTCCGCATGATATTGCAGCATATCCAGCACTCCGGTAACGATGGACGGAATCGAGACGGATGTCTTGTGCAGGCGCGGGTTGCCCTCCCGCAGACTCATGGCATCGATCAAATCATTGAGGATCAAAGTAAGGCGGCGTCCTACCGTCAGCACCGTCTCCAGCTCCTTGACGCTCCGGGCCTGCATCAGATGCCGCTCCCTGTTCAAGACTGTCTGCGACATAATCAAAATGCTATGCAGCGGATTCCGAAACTCATGCGAGGTATTAGCCAGGAATTGATCCTTGTGCTCATTCATTCGCTGCAGGGTGGCTGCAATCTCTTTCGTATGGGCATGCATGTTGAAGTATTGCTTGAACCAGACAGAAGCCAGACATCCCATCGCCAGGATCTGGTCGAACGGATAATAGACCAGACTGAGCCCGCTATCCCGCCAAAATAATGACCACACATAATGATGCACCAGCACTAGAAAGGCAATCAGCAGCAGCAGATTGCTCCTAATATCTTTGATGACGGCCTTCGCTATCGCAATAACCGTAACGACAATGGCAATGCCTCCGCTCAGCATATACACCGGAAAAATAGTAATGATCTGCTCAGGCTGCAAGAACAACGTAATCACGGCAGCACCCAAAATCATGACGGTTACGAAAGGAGAAATGCGGCGCCAATACCGAAGCTCGCGATGATTCGTGCATTGCAGCAACGCGTAGACGCCGAGCATCAAAGCGCAGTTGGCCAGCCGGAAATCCCAAGTCGTGCCGATATAAAACAATTGATGAAACAGCTTCTCATCGTTGCTTAACAAGTTGGCAAATGAAATACATAAAGTCAGTAAAGAAAAGTAAAGCAGCTTCTTCTCCCTATTGCCGAGCAAAAAGAGTATAAACGCATAGACGGAGTGCATGAGGAAGATTACCGTTGCCATCAGCTGCATGGATACGGAGATTTTCATCTCCCGGGCTATCGCATCCTCTGAACCGAATTTAATGGAACGGGCAATGCCGCTATTGCGGCTATCCACGTAATTGGCCGCCTGAATGACAAGTTCAATGACGCCATTCTCATCGGCTGTAAAAGTGGTGGAGTACGGCAGATTTTTGGCCGTATACCCGTCCTCCGTATCCGCAACCCCTCCCGATCCGGCAAGCAGCCGGCCGTTGACGTACAATTCGGATGAAGTGCGTACGCTTGGCACCCGGACGCTGTAATTCTGATTCTTGCCGGGGTCTACATGTAGAATAAGGCGATATGAGCCATAGCCGTACGGAGTCGGCTGCTCAGCATTCAGCGCCTTATTCCATCCTCCTGGAACAGGAATGAGCACTGCACCGGCTTCAGCAGCTCGCTCGCGTCCGCCGCTAATCAGCCACTGTGAGGGATAGAACTCCCACTCCCCATCCAGCAGCAGCACATCTCCATCCTCTACGCGCCAATCGCGCAGGTCTAGTTGTCCGTTCTGAATGGTGACCTGCTTTTGCAGATGGAACCATTCCATCCATAGCATCCTAGCTCCTGATGCGACTACTAGTACCAGACCAATCCAAAATATCAATTTTATTTTGGGGAACGGTTTTGCTGATGAAAGTATAGACAAGTCGTATTCTCTCCTAGTCACATTCTAGAGACAGCATAGTCCCTATTATACGATACATGCCTAGCAAATGTTGGGTAATCTATCAGTCTTTCATGTATCTGCCTCGGACTTATGAAAGGGATGTAAGGGCTCACATATTAAGATTTTATGGAACTTCCATATATAATATATGGAAGTATATTTATGGTAATTTCGACCCATTCCATTTGATTTTTCGCATGCTATAATTTTCGTTATCCGGCCGGATATTTCCAATAAAATCAAATGAGGTGCAGTGATGAATAAAACAAGACTGTTATACTCTTTGTTGCTGATCTTGGCCCTGATCGTGCCCCAGCAATTATCAGCCTACACGAACGACAGACCTGCCAATAACTACAACGCATCCCTTACAAGAACAAAAGTCACTTCTAACGGCTATATCGGCATAAAAGCAACAGTCAAGATACCTCAAACCTATACACTGCATAATTATAGCCCTACCGCCGGCGACTACCTCGCTTTTTATGTCGGCTTTAACAACCTGAGCGGCGGATCTGTCGCCGAATGCGGCATGTCCAGATCTTCCTCCAGACCGGGCGGATTTGAGCCTGGCTGCAAATTTGCGGGCGGTTCACCGTGGGATCCAGACGGAGGAGATACTGTAAAAACATTCGTCACAACCGAAACAGCGATCGGAACGGATAAATTCCAAAGCGGGCAACAGACCGTTACATTCACACTCGAATACAACCCCAGCACCGGCAACGCCACTTATTATATTGCGAGCCCGAACGCACCTAATGGCAACACCTACTTTACACACACGAGAAACCTAGGCACTGGCAAAACATTCAACGTTAAGTTTACCAACGATACTTATGACCACAGTTATAATGATGGCGCAGCCTATACCAAAATTTCGTATTCCCAAATGGACTGGACCAATGTGCAGGTGAAGAAATCAGATGGAACGTGGGTTCCATTCACTGAAGCTAATGGTTTTACAAGCACGAATACCGAAAGTATCGTTGGCTGGAGCAGCAACGGGAATTCGCTGCAACCAGGCTATAAAAACTTCTATTCCATCTATTACTACAATTGCTACAATACGAAATACGTATCCTTCGAAGCGAACGAGAATAAAAACATTCCATCCGCTTGCGGTACTAAAGAAGTTTCTTAAAAACCCAATCCAATTAAATGGCAGACTCAGTCGCTTCGACTGGGTCTGTTTTCTTTGCAGAACCTTACCTTTTATCTGTATGCGGGTCAACAAACAGCCAATTTGATTTAAACCATTCTGTAACTTGAAGTCCTCCCCACAGCTCAACTAAAATAGAAGTAATTTTACATAAAGGCGAGTGATTTCCATGACAGTCCTTTCAAGCGCAGCATCCATGCATACGGTGCGGAAGGGATAATACAACTACGGTCCCGTTCCGTGTAACCATGACGAAAGCGGAGGGAAAATAATATGTCTTTTAGCTATTACGGCGAATTGTGTACAGAGGTTTATGACCTGACGAAGAAGGTGGGACAATCCTTCGGGAGAGAGATTGACTATTACCGCGAAAGATTGGCACCCTGCAAGGGGCGTATTCTGGAAGCGATGGTTGGTTCGGGACGTGTTCTGATTCCTCTCCTCGAGGCAGGACTTCAGATCGACGGCGTGGACTATTCTTCAGATATGCTGGCTTCTTGCCGTCAGCGCCTAGAGGAGCGAGGGCTTACCGCCAGCCTGTATCAATCGGATCTCCACAAGCTGTCCCTGCCTGATCAATATGAAGCCATCATTATTCCAGCAGGCTCTTTCCTGCTGATCGAGAAACGCGAGGAGTCCATTACCGTTCTGAAGAACCTGTATCAGCATCTTCAGCCAGGCGGGCGCCTTATTCTGGACTTGTTCCTGCCCGACACTCATTTCGAAATTGGCAAAATTGGGCCAACGTCGACTTACCATTTGCCGAGCGGTGACAGCATTACGCTGGAAGAGAAGCTCGTAGAAGCCGACCTGCTTCATCAATATAAGGTCTCCCATCTGCGATATGAGAAGTGGCGCGACGGGACGTTGATTCAGACGGAAATGCAGCGTTTTGGCTTGCGATGGTATGGTATAGAAGAATTTAAGCTCGTGCTGGAGAGCATCGGTTTCTCCAATATAGTCGTATCGGCCGACTTCGAATACGGCCAGGCGCCTGCTCATGCCAGCCAAACCTACGTGTTTGAAGCAACACGGATGCAGGAATAAGAATATCACTGCGCGCTTAAAAGCCATCCCTAGGGATGGCTTATTCTAATGGAAGCTATGGATATAGCAATTTTAATCAAAAATAATGGTCGCCTATCCTCTAAACTTATAAGTGAGGTGAGCAATATGTATAGCAAAGTAACGAGAGATGTCATTTCCTCTTTGGAGCAGCACTTGCTGGAAGAGTGGCAATTGGAGGATTATGCTGCGCGCATCGGGTACTCCAAATTTCATTTGTCCCGGCTGTTCAAGCAAGAAACCGGCATTACGATTGGCGACTACATTCGGAAACGGCGATTAGCTACCGCTGCGATGTACTTGCTTTATTCGGATGAATCGATTATTCACATTGCTTTTGACCTGCAGTTTCAATCCCAAGAGGCATTCACTCGTTCTTTCAAGGAGCTCTATCAATTGCCGCCGGGAAAATACCGCAAGCTCATGCGCACATTACAAGGAATGGAGGACGATAAGATGAGTGGACAAACGTTGATCAAAGGGTGGTTTTTAAGCGGCTCGCATCCCCAGTTGTATGAGATAAAATCGGACAGTAAGGTTTTTCATACGGGTACCAGATCGGGGCGGCTGGCTTCAACTGGAAATGCCGGAGAAGGCCAATTCGGAACGATGATGCAAAGTTTTTCAGCGGAGAAGTGGAGAGGCAAGCGCATTAAGGTATCCTGCTTCATGAGAACAGAGGACGCAGTGAAATGCGGCGTCTGGTGCAGAGTGGACAATGCCGCAAGCGACAGCATTCAATTCGATAATATGGACAATCGCCCTGTTCAAGGGACAACCGACTGGAACTACTATGCCATTGTGCTGGATGTGCCCGAAGAGAGCGCCTCGATCCACTTCGGCGTGCTATTGATCGGGACAGGGACCGTGTGGGCCGACGGCTTCTCCTTTGAGGAAGTGGATCTCTCCGTCCCTTCCACCAATATGCTGACACCGGAAGAACTGCCCCTCGAACCGGTCAATCTAGGATTCGACGAAAGCTAGCGACTCAATATCTGGAGCAAGCCTATTTAAGACCACGGCGTCTGCAATAGGCTTTGTTCTATGTTCAACATGGAAGCAGATCATCACTTCGCCGGCCGGATTCAGAAACATGAAAGCAAATGCCCAGGCGCTGCACAGCCTGGGCCACTTCCTCTTGGCTTGCCGGAATGCCTACTAGAGTGTGATTATTTGTTCGATGGAGAAAGGCTGCCAGCCTTTCCATTAGCGCGTCATTCATTGTATGCTCTCCTCTCAGCCGGTGCCGCCTGCGCTTGATTCACCTTCTCCCACCACTTCCCTCATAAATGATAGGGCGTCGCTTTGCCGGCAACGATATTGTCGGGATGTACGTCAGTCTGCTCGTAACCATTCATGCGAAGCAGAATATATTCCACTTCCTCCAGGGACATGTGCAGCTGCTTACTGACATCGTATAGCCCGATGTCCTGCGCAAGAAGCTTCCTCGCCTGCTCGATCTTCCCCTCCAGCCAATTATGCTCCAGCATCCAGCTCTTCACCTTCGCCAATAATTGCTGTTGCTCCTCCGTATCCGCATACTTCTTGTACTTTGCAATCGACTCGGCCAAATACGAATAGAGCAGCAACCCTAACGCCTCGCGCTGTTCGTTTTTGGACATTCGCGAATACGGCTCATAGGGGATGCTCATATCCAGCGTAAGTGTCTGATCCCGGCTATCGAATCGCCTGAAGGTTTTGCGTTCATAGCTCTCCGGCAGTACACGCCACATCATATAGATTTGATAAGGAAACGTCCAAGCTTCCGCCAAATCAGTGAGCGGCAGCAGCTCGTCTTGTAATTGGCCTACACATGTGCCATGCGTATCCAAGCCAAAGGTTATGTTCATAGCAGCTCCTCTCCTTCCTTTAGCAATGTGCGAGAAAGCGCCGATGAAGCTACCCTTCGCATCCGTTTGACAATAGCCATTGCTCCATAGCGGCGAACGGCTCCATCGCATCCTTGTCATACATGACCGCCACTTCTTGTCCGTAGGCATAATTAAAACGTACATAACCGCCTAACGCTTGATAAAACAGCAGACAAGTATATTCATTTTCGATGGCCAAATTAGGCAAAAAAACCTCCCGGAGCATACCCGACAGAACCGGCAGCGTCAGCCCATCCGTTCCTGGCGGCAGCCGCAAAAAGCGATGACTGCGCGTATCAGACCATGGCTCATAATAGACCGCCCCCTGCTGTCCGCCCCCGTATGCTTGGCTGTAGATGTCATCTAATACCTTAGCGTATGTGTCATCCTTTATCGGCTCCTGAATCTGCACATCCATACGCTCAATACGCTCCGCATGCCGGGGCAGCCAAAGCAGCTGCTGCGATTGCGGATGCACCGCCAGAAAGTCGCCATCTGCGGTATGGCCTATTGCGATGCATTCGCCAATCTGCTCTTGCGTAATCGGACTGTCCGCATCATGCTCCCATAATTCATATTCCGGGAACGGTCGAAGCACCTCATGATCCGGTGAGTAGACATTCATCCACCCTCTATACGTTCCTGCGCCAAATCGCTCCATAAACCGGATATACCCCGGCGGGAATGAGACGGCCAGACTCCGCTCTATCGCTTCCATCTGGGCCGATGTGAGGGAACCTGGCTGCGATACCAAATACATCATCTTCCTCCTTTGCTCTCCTGCTTTTCTTTTATGTACGGAAGCAGCACGCCTTAAGTTGCTGAAACTGCTAAGTTTAGCCAAAAGGGACTATCTTAATTGCGCAGCAGGCCCGCTGCATGTAATGCCATAACCCTATATGGAGCACTGGCGATATAACAAGAAGAAGGCGAGGGGAACGATGCTTCCCCTCGCCTATCTATATCATTTCTATTAAATGCTCCAAATCATCGCTTACTCAGGCGTACCTTGCGTTACCCCATGAACATAAGTGAACCAAGGTGTATCTAGCGCGCCTTGACCTGGATTGTAAGTGAAGAAATATTCAACGGTATCCCCTTGCTGCAGGTTGTTAACCGCATAGGTATAGTTGCCGTTGCCAGTCGGAGTCATCGCTACATTAAGCTGGCCTCCGCCATTGACTTTATAGTGCAGGTCCGCAAAGGTCGCGCCATTGACATAGAACTGCAGGTTGTTGCCGATTTTCTTCAGTCCGCGTACCGCGTCACCGATAACAATGACCGTAGGCGCTGCAGGCACCACCGTAATTGTGCTTACAGCTGTCTTATTGCCGTCAACAGTCGTCGCTGTGACCGTGGCTGTGCCTGGGGCGAGCCCCGTCACCTTGCCGCTCTGATTCACGGAAGCGACACTCTGGTTCGATACCGTCCACGTCACTTGCTTATTCGTCGCATTAGCCGGCGCTACCGTAGCGTTCAACTGCACGTCCTTGCCTACTTCCACTTGTGCAGAAGACTGGTTCAGCGTAACCCCAGTCACCGATATGTTTCCCGGGTTTCCACCGCCGCCGTTCTCCTTGTACACACGCACATAGTCGACCTGCATCGTTGCAGGGATATCGCCTGGATCCGGGCTGAGCAGTCCGTCAAAGTATCCGCCGATCGCGAGGTTCATAATGAGATAGAACGGCTGATCGAACGGAGCGTTCGGATTGTTCGGAGCAGCGACGGAATACCATTGCTCTCTTGATACCTTAAAGAAGAACTTGCCGTCTACATACCACTTGAAGTTATCCTCTTCCCATACCATGGAGTAGACATGGAAGTCATTGGCGAAGGTTTGCCCTTGAGGGAAGTGGTATTCGCCAGCAATATAGCGGTTCACCGGCCATTGTCCGCCAAAGTGCAAGGCTCCGCTAGTTGTGCCAGGCAGGCGTCCCTTTGCCTCCATAATGTCGATCTCGCCGGATGCCGCCCATGCGCCGTAAGCCGAATCTTCCGGAAGCATCCACAGGGCCGGCCAGACGCCATTGCCTGTTGGCAGCTTCGCCCGGATATCCACTCTGCCGTATTGGAAGGAGAAGTTATCCTTTGTATTCAGCTTGCCGGAGGAGTATTGCGCATAACGAGTCGGGTCCTGCGGGAAGTTTTTCGGCTCGTTGAGCGCTCTGAGATTAAGCTTTCCGTCTTGAATAAATACGTTCTGCGAGCTGTTAGTATAATGTGCCAGCTCTGCATTGCCCCAGCCCCAGCTGTTAGGGTCGTTGCTAATGTAATAGCCTGTTTCATAATTCCATTTGCTCGTATCGAGCTGGGTGCCGGCAAACTCATCGTTCCAGATCAGATTCCAGTTCTGGATAGCCGGATTGGTTGGCGTGCCGATCTCAATATCGTCATGGTCGCTTACATCCGGACGCGGAGCGTTCGGGTTGCCGATGAAGGTGTAATAGACATAGTTATTGCCTACGCTGCCGCCAGACTGGCCGTTCAGCGGATAGCCGATACGGATCTGCATATCTACTTGAATCGGCTGGAACCAAAGTCCATAGATGTAGTCAGCCCAATAGCCCCACTGATTGGCATCGGACATATTGTTGTAGCCGTTCGGAGAGTAGTTGAATCCGCTTTGGCTGGAATTCGCCATGTCAACCCATTGGCCGTTCACATTGATCTGGTAGACGAACTTGCCCAGCTCCGTGCCGATTGCCGCACCGCCGTCGATCTTAGGCAGCGGAATGCCGATGACGCCGCTTTGATCCGCGGTATAAGTCGTTCCGTCATATGGAGTCAGGGTATACGAATTTCTGACCGGCACATTGAAGACGATCGTGTAGACCAGGTTCGCACCAGATGTCTTCGACTCCAGCTTCACATTGATGGACTCCGTTACTGTGAACCAGTAGCCGCCGCCGCCTTCCGTGAACTGGCCGAAGTTGTTGTCATAGATCCAGCCGCTGGCTGCGTTGTTTTCAATATCAATCCACGTGCTGCTGCTCACCGGTTTCACATATACCTTCAGATCATCCGCAACAGCCGCGTAAGGAACGGCCGCATTGTTGTTGAAGGTCGGATAAGTGAAGCCTGCTCCGCCCGTAAAGCCCGCTGTAATCTGAGGCCCTTGCGTATAGGCCATGGACGTAATCGTCGCTTTGTTAATGTTCTGGAATTGAAGGGTATAATTCAGCGTCACTCCCGGATTAGCCTTGGAATACAGCTGAATCTCCGTAGTAGCGGAGAGCATGAACCAGTAGCCGTTCATTCCGCCGTCGCTCCAATGCCCCCAGTTCTGGTTGTAGACATAGCCGCTGACACTGTCAATGTCGATCCAATTGCTCCCTACCTTTACCTTAACGCCTACATCGCCTGATACATCATTCCAAGTAGCAGCGCCGCCGTTAAAGATTGGCATTACAAATCCGTAGCTGGCTTGGCCTACCCCTGATTTGGAGATGACAGGTCCGTCATTTGGGGAAAAGTAAGCCATAGAGGTGACGGTTGAAGCATTGGCCTGCACCGCCGCCGGCGGCAGCAGCCCTACGCTGACGACCATCGCAATAGCCAAGATCAAACTCAATGTTTTGCGCGTTAATCTATTCTCCATCCAGTAATATTGCATTACACTTGTCCTCCTTTAATCCATAGAAGTTTGTTGCGCCATGATCAATAGGTTAATTTTAAGTAAAAATCATAAATATGGTATTCATTAGAAGCAGGGAACTGTGCCATTAAGCGCAGTAATGTCCCAATAGCCAAGCTTGCTCCCCGATTATTGCGTGCTTCGCTCGTCAGCGATGTCCATCATGGCGACCTGCTGTTACTCCCTTGTGAAGCCCAGGCAGGCTCGCCAGCAGATGAAGACTGACGCGCTGCAGGCCCGCTTGCACAGATAGGGATTGCCGCTTCGCATACATGGCTAGCTCATGTACAGCCGCTGGCACACCTTCTGCAAGGCCATTAGACTTCAAGCTTTCCTGCCGAGTATTTCGCTTTCATTGAGCCTGCGGTTTCTGTGTTGGACAATGCGAATATGTCCCGTTCGGCCTATGGAAACCGCTTACATGGGAGAACACTTTTATTCTATCGAATATCCCGATCCTCTGAAAAGGTACAATTGTTTTTGTTATGACCCAATATTTTAGATTAAAGCGCAGATTAAAGCGCTATGATCGGAATCATAGCGCCGTGTCCTGGTATTTATCTTCCCGTTCATACTTCCGCCGCATGAGCACCCGATACTCGGTAGGCTGCATATTCATGACATCCCGGAATGCGCGGGTGAAGCTCTTATAGCTTTCATACCCGACCATTGCCGCAACCTCTACAATCTTGTGTTCTGTCTCTGCAAGCAGCCTCCGCGCCTTATCCAGCCTCACGTCACGCAAGTATTCCGCGAAGCCCTTGCCGATATTTTTCTTGAACAGATTGGAGAAGTACGCATAATTAAGCGACACATGATTGGAGACCATCGCCAGATCAAGCGGCTTATGGTAGCTCTCGTGTATGAAACGAATGGCTTCGTTCAGATCCTGCGAATTGCGGTAGCTGCATTTGAACTCATAATAGAATTGGTTCAGCCGCAGCAGCTGCTGCTGCAGCGACTGAATATAATCGCGAATGCCCGGATAGTCGAACAAATTGCGCAAGCAGTCAATATCCAGCGCTTCCTCCCCCATATACGGTCGGATTACGCGCTCATACTCCTCGAACATCTCCACCATAGCCCGGCAGAGCTGCTGCGTGTAGCGGATATGGTAGCGCTGCAGCACATCCTTGTGGAACATCGAAGAGATGCCTTGAGCGATCTTGCCGCTATTCTTCGTGCCGATCAGCTGGAACAGGGCATAGATCTCCTCATATGGAAGCTCCCACTGCTGCTCCAGCCGATCCGCATGCGAAGGGAGAATGCAGCGTTTATCGGGGAACAGATAGCTGTGGCGATACAGCTCCAGCACTTGCGTATAGCTGGCTGGCAGCCCCTTCAGCCCCTTCTGCGGACTGGTCATCACGGTAGTGGCATCAATCTGCTCCGCTTTGAGCGCGGCGGGCAAAGCGCCTGTATCGACGTCCGCAGCGACCGCCAGAATCAGATGCGGGCCATGCTGAAGGCACATGCAGCCCCGCCTGCCGTAGACCCGGTAGGCAATGGACTCCATGCTGTGGGCGCTGCTTGCTCCCGGCTGGTTAATCCACATGTCCTCCCGCAGCAGGCACAGGCGGTAATGGCGCCACAGGTCGGGATTCTGCTGCTGGGTCTGAATAATCCATGCCTCGTCATTGGCTGCGCCTTGCATATACATGCACAGCTCCTTGCGGTCCGCCTCCTTGGCGCGGCGGGATACATGCTTCATATTGCGCGAGAGCGCCTGCCGGGTCTTGATCTCCTGCCATACATGCTCAACTGCAGTCTGCAGGTCCTCCCGCTTCACCGGCTTGAGCAGATACCCTTTGGCTCCAAGCCCGATTGCCTTCTGCGCATAGGCGAAGTCGCTATAGCCGCTAATAATCAGATATTCCACCTTGATCCGTTCCTCTTTGGTGTGCGCCATAAGCTCGAGCCCATCCATATCTGGCATCATAATGTCGGTAATCACCAGCTGAATGCTGTGCCGGCGCAGGATATTCAGCGCCTCTACCCCGTTGGCGGCGCAATAGACGGCGTCAAGCTCCAGAGGAAATTGGCGCAGCATGGCCTGCAAGCCATCGCGTATATGCTTCTGATCGTCCACAATCAATATGTTGATCATGCTCTACCACCCTCCAAGATTCACATTTTCCCAAGGCAAACGAATCGTGACGCAGGTATAGGAGCCCCGCTCGCTCTCAATCCATAGACCGCAGCCTTTGCCATAATGAAGCTGCAGCCTTTTATGCACATTCTCAAGGCCCAGCCCGTTCTTGCTCGCCACAATCGGCGTATCTGAATCGCCCTGCAGCACAGCCTGCAAGCTGGCTAACATCTGGGGCTCTACGCCCGCGCCATTGTCCCTTATCTTGATGAGCAGCCGGCGCTCATCCTCCACGGACACCGTAATCTCAATCCGTATGCTGCCGCCCCGCGGCGCCGCATGATGAACGGCATTCTCCACAATCGGCTGCATGCACATCTTCGGAATGGCGTAACGGAGCACCTCCGGCGGAAGATCTGCACTTAATTCAATACTGCCGCCCTCCATAAAATTAATAAATTGAATATAGCTCTGAATATTCGCCAGTTCCTCGCCGAGGGCTACCGTATCGCTGCGCCACTGCATGCTGTAACGAAGCAGCGAGCCCAGCGACACCAGCGCATCGGCAATAGCCGGCTGCCGCTGTACCTCCGCTTGCATTCGGATCGACTCCAGTGCGTTATAGAGAAAATGCGAGTTAATCTGCGAATGCAGAGAATGAAGCTGCGCGTTCTTGGCTATAAGCTGCTTATCCACCACCTGTGTCATGAGGCGTGTGATCTCATCCAGCATATTGTTGTAGCTTACAGCCACTTCATCAATCTCATCGCCGCTCTCTTTGTCCTCAAGACCTGTATGAATCTTGGCATCGAGCTGGCCCCTTCGCACCTTGCGCATGGAAATAAGCACACTATCAAGTCTGCGGAACATGCGCCGGGTCGTAAGAGAGACGAAAAACATCATAAGCAATAGAACGCTGAGCGTAATGGCTACCACCAGGGTATACCAGCTGCGCGGGCCCTTCATCAGGGCCTGGTGGGAGGCGATGTCCACCACGTAGGCGTCTAGCGGAGCAATATAGCGATAGAGCGCGTAGTAGGTATGATCCCCCACCTTCAGCTTGATCGGCTCTTCTTGCTCCAGCACATTCAGTTCCTGGTGAACGCTGCCCAGAATGTCGCCAAGCTCCTCCCCTGCGTTGCTTATAAATTCATGCCGCGGATTGTATACCGAGCGGTCAGGGTTGGACCCATCCATAACGACCGAAAAGAAATTGCCTCCGGTCTCCTCCAGCATATCCCGGAAGAATGCGCTGTGCTCCACGCGGATCTCCATAATGCTCGGACGCTTCTGCTGCTGCCCCTGCAAGCGTACCAGCCGGTAATAGGACAGCGTACGGTCCCCATCCTGGTAGGCGAAGAGACGGAATGCCGCTCCCCCTTCGTCGCGCAGCGCGGTCCAGTAATCCTGCGGATAAAACTTGTCATAGTGATAGATTTCCGGCCAAATCTCATACAAATTCGGATTATCGACATAAAAGCTGAGCTGGCTGATCAGCTCATGGCTTTGAATAATATTGTGCATCTGTTCGTATTGGTTCTGCCTGAACTTCACCAATCGGAGGCCGTCGCCGCGCATATTGGAATGGATGAAATCCACAAAAGCCTTTTGCGTCAGCGCTGTAGAGGAAGCGTTTTCAATCATATCCATCCGACTGCGCAATTGCTCATTCAGCCTCGATACATGGCTGCTTCCGCTAGCCATCGCATCCTTATAAAGCTGGGTCTCCTGAGTCCGGATAAACAAGAAGGATACCAGCAAGGCTGGTATGGCGATCGTCAGGCTAAAGGCCATAAAAAACTTTTGAGATATGCGGGAATTGCGATACAGCTTTTTCATTCTCGTCAGCAAATAGTTCATTCCAGCGCCCTCCCCCACCTGTAATATACCATGTATGACGAACCGGCGGGTAGGTAATCAGACCATATTGTTCCATTTGGAACGCCCCCCCGCAAAAGCAGGGAATACCGGCCGCCATTACGGCAGCCGGCAATAAAGATTGTATACGTATTCGATTACTCCGCCATCTTGGCTTTGCGCACATCCAGCTCAGCCTGACGGAATTCCAAGACCTTGTCGAAGCCATAGCTGTCCCGGCGTGCAAGGAAGCTCTCGAACACTTTATCGAAAGTCGCTTCATCCTTAGCCGTAATCAGCTCCGGCATGACTTCCTCCCAGTTCTGGGAGATGCGCGCCCATGCTACCGCTACATCGGAATCGCCAAGCGGGTCGAGCCCTTTGTAGATGCCGCTGTCGATATCGGCTTGCGCGTTCGCAAAGTCTTCCATTTGCTTCAGAACAGGCGCTTTCTCCGGTCTCCACTGATTAATGATAACCGGGTTGCGGACCATCCAATACGTGTCCATAACACCATATTCTTTTTCAAGCTTCTCAATATCGTTGGAAAGAAGGTCCACCATCTCCGGCTTCAGCGTCGGCTTGCCATCGACCATATCCCATGTCTCGCCTTCTTTGCCGAGGAACAGATCGCGCTGTCCTTCTTCACTTGCCAGGTAAGACAGGAAGCGGATTGCACGCTCTGGATGCTTCGTATTCTTGCTGATCATCGTAACCATCCAGCCATCCATGTTGCCCGGGAACAGCTTCGCGCTGTCGCCTCTGCTATTCTGTGGTCCATCTACAGCAACATAGTAGGATTCAGGGTTGGCGCTTGCAGCCAGCATCGGGTTAACAGCCGCCATGCCATTCCACTCGCGCACCATCATGAAGTAACGCGCATTGTTTGTTTTCTCTTCTACTTGCGTATCGGAGTCTACCAGGAAATCAACATTGATAAGTCCGCGCTCGTAAGCGGTACGGAACGTTTTCAGCCAAGCAATATAATCAGGGTCCGTAATGCGGTCATATACTTTGCCATCTTTCTCATGCGGGATAGCCAGCAGGTTTTGCAGATATTCTGTCATGCCATAAGGCACATTGCCTTGCGCAAAGAACGGGCTGATCGGCTGCCCTTTGTATTCCGGATACTTATCCTTCAGCAATTGCAGAGCGCTCAGGAAGCCCTCCGGCGTGCTCAGGTTCGGAGTTCCCATCTCCTCATACAAATCCTTGCGGACCAGGAACGTCTGATTGGCGGCAGTCATGCCCGTCTCATGCATCAGGTTCGGGCTGTACGAATCATTCGGTATGCCGTATGTGTTGCCATTCTCTTGGCGATACCACTTCAGCGTGCCGTCGCCCGCTACTTTGTAGAAGTATGGGTCATACTGGTCTGCCAGTTCGTTCAAAGCATAGACAAAGTCGCCTTCCCACAGCTTTTTGACAGCGTTTTCCCAAGAGCCCATTGTAATAATGTCCGGCAGTTTACCGGAAGTCATCATAAGCGTAATATGCTCGTTCGCTTCGCCTGATGGCACTTCAAGCTTGATGTTGACGCCAGTCTTCTCTGTCACATACTTGGAAGCCAAGCTTTCGCCCCAGGAATGCGGATACCAGGAAGCTCCCACGAACCAAGACAATTCTACCGGACTAGTATCCAGCTGCCATGCCGGAACCTCAGGATTCGGCGTCGCTTCGCCGGCAGGCGGCTGCGAGCTGTTCGAAGGCTGGGAGGTAGGCTGGTTTTCGTTGTTCTTCGACCCGGTACAAGCGGCCAAGCTCAGCACCATAATTAAAGCCAGAGCCATAACGATGCTTTGCTTCATGCGGTTGCGCTTCATTACGTGATCATCCTCTCTTTTTATCCCTTTTTTAGTATATATGGATCATACGCCGCTCCGCTCATTATCTTGGATCGGCGTATGACGCTTACCCTTTAATGGCGCCAATCATAACACCTTTGACCAGATAGCGCTGTATAAAGGGGTACACCAGTAGAATAGGAAGCGTGGCTACCATCATTGAAGCGAACTTAATGGAGTTGCCCGGCAGCCTGGCGCCGAACTGCGCCATCGCTTGCTGCTGCATGAACGACATAGAGTTCTCTGCAATAATCTTGTAGAGCATCGTTTGCAGCGGCAGATTTTCCTGCGAGTAGATATAGATGACGCCTTGATAATAATCGTTCCAGTGATAGACAGCCGAGAATAGCGAGATGGTCGCAATAACAGCCATGCTGTTCGGCATGACGATGCGGAACAATACGCCGTAATCAGAAGCTCCGTCTACCTTCGCCGATTCCTCCAGACTATCCGGAATCGTGCGGAAGAAGCTCATGAAGATGACCATATTGAAAAACGTGTACATCGCCGGAATGATGAAGACCAGGAAGTTGTCGTAGAGACCCAGCTTCGTCATGAGAATAAACGTAGGAATAAGTCCGCCTGAGAACAGCATCGTAATCAGGGCAATCTTCATATAGACCTTACGGCCAATCAGATTAGTCTTGCTCATGCCATACGCTACGATTGCCGTGAACAGCACATGCGCCGTCGTGCCGATAAGGGTACGCATGGTCGTGACATAGAAGCCATTCATTAAGCCTTTATCATTAAAGACAACGCTGTAGCTTGCCCACGAGAACGCTTCCGGAAACCAGTTGACGGTGCCTAGTATTGCCTTCTCCGGCGCATTAAGCGAATTGATAAATACGAACCAGATCGGGTACAGCGTCAGAAAACAAACCGCCAGCATAACCAGGGTATTGCAGACTTCAAACACTCCGATGCGCCGCATTCTTCCCCGTAATTCCATGGATCTGCCCCCTTCGTTAGAATATGCTGTCGCCTGTCAGTTTTTTGGACATGTAGTTGGCCAGGAACAACAGTCCCAGCGCCACGATCGAGCGGGCGAACAACACAGCTGTTGAGAAGGAGTGACGCCCGGATACGAGACCCATGTTATAAATGTACAGATCCAAGCTTTCCGCCATCCTCATGTTCATGTTGTTCTTCAGCATGAAGATCTGCTCGAAGTTGCTTCCCAGCATTCCGGCGACTGCCAGAATGAACAAGATTGCGATGGTCGGACGAATGCTCTGCACCGTAATATGCCACATCCGCTGCCATCGGTTAGCGCCATCCAGTTCCGCTGCCTCATACAGCGCCGGGTCAATGCCGGCAATAGCAGCGATATAAATAATGGCGCTCCAGCCTGTCTCCTTGAGCACGTCGGAGAAATACGTAATCCACCAGAAGTACTTCGGATCGCTGTTGTATAGAATCTCGCGCTCCTGAATGCCAAGGCCCATCATCAATTGGTTCATGACACCGCCTTCACCGAGCCAGTTGAGCATAATGCCGCCGAAGATCGTCCATGCGATAAAGTGCGGCAAATACGAGATCGTCTGGACCGTACGCTTGAAGCGTATGCTCCTGATTTCATTCAATAGCAAAGCAAAAAAAATCGGAATCGGAAAACCGAATACCAGCTTGATCGCGCTCATGCCCAGCGTGTTGCGAATCGAGCGCCAGAAGCGGTCATCCCCTATAAATTCCTCAAAGTGCTTCAGCCCGACAAAGGGTGATTGCAGCATAGGCTTGGCAATGCTGTAGTCCATAAATCCGATAATCAGCCATAGCATGGGAATGTAGCAAAAGATGAACATCCAGATAATCCCGGGGATTACCATGCTCTGCAGCTGCCATTGCCTGAGCAATGACTTAACTAGTCCTGTCCTCTGTTGGAACATATTCTGTGCCCCCTTCCCTCTCATCGTAATGAAAATAGGCATAGGAAAAAAAGGCCATGATTTTTGACCCTATCCCATTTTTTTGGATTTGTTCCACCAAGGGTCAAATTTCAGTATTCTGGGATTAGAAGAAGGGAGTGTTCAGGGGATGAACAAGCTGATATGGAAGCAGGATTTCGCGGACAGCCGCGCGGATTTGAGCTCATGGAATATTCGCCTTGGCAACGACTTGCTGGATAACGACGGCAAGCCGATCCACCCGGGCTGGGGGAACGGCGAGCAGCAATATTATACGAACCATGACAGCAATTTGTATATCGATGAAGCCGGCCTTAACCTGTGTGCCCGTCGCGAGCTTACCGAGACGCAAGACGGTCGGAGCTTCCGCTACACGTCTGCGCGACTGGATACAAAGGACCACTTCTCCTATCTCTACGGCAAATTAGTCATTCGCGCCAAGCTGCCGGTCGGGCAAGGCTTATGGCCCGCCATATGGCTGCTGCCGCAGGAGCAGGCTTACGGACCATGGCCCGCTTCCGGAGAGATCGATATTATGGAGGCTAGAGGCCGCCTGCCTCAGCAGGTGTCCGGCACGCTGCATTACGGGAAGGATTGGGACCATAAGAAGCTTGACGAGTATTCTCTCCAGCTTGAAGACGGCACCATTAATCAATTCCGGGATTACACGTTGGAGTGGAGCGAAGGCTCTATCCGCTGGCTCGTTGACGGGCATTGTTATGCCGAGCGCCGGATGGAGCCGGACATGCCGTTCGACAAGTCCTTCTACCTGGTACTTAATCTTGCCGTAGGCGGCTGGTATGACAATGTTGACATCGATGAATCCGCGCTGCCAGCAGTTATGACGGTATCGGGGATTTGGCTGTATCAGTAGTTTGGGGAGTAGGAAAGCCGCTGCAGTATCTGCAGCGGCTTAATTTTTGTTTATATGGATCAGCGCATGTAGGGAAATGAATGTCTATTTAATTAGCACTGCTATTTTGCTTTTTGGGAACAGCACCTTTGCAGTGGTTAGTTCATATTCCCGCTTGCCAAAGCATACGCAGCTTCAAGCTCTCGCTGTTGTCGTAGATGATGCCGAAAGTGCATACCAATAAGACTGAACCACTCCTGCGCATTCAACCAGCCGAAGCCGTCATGCCTTACTTTATAATTCGGAGGGATATTCTTTAATCGGCCTTCCCATTCCGCTATTCTCGCGAGAACTTGGCTTAACCCTTCCGATAGATCATCTTTGGTTCTCAAATTGTTAGGGTTATTCTCCGGTCCGTCCGGCAATTTGATCTTAATAGCGGGGAAGCCGCCAGCGCGGAAGAGCTGCTCCCCGGCCTCCGTCTTGCCGCCGGACTGTTCCTCCCTTGCAGATGCGCAGCTTTCTACCTGATCCAAATAATCAAGTGCCGTCAGGATAACATGGTCGTACATCTGTCCAAGAGACCACACCTTCTGCGCGGGGATAAAACGAAGCTGTTCTGCCGAATATTGCTGTAGAGCGCTCTTGTAGGCTTCAATACATTCCAAATGGTTCATAGGCACACTCCTCCAAGATTTGAGCTTCCGCCCTTTCTACTTTACAATATTATGCATAACCAAATTTCTTAAAAATTGCTTCGTTTCTGTCCTTGCTATTACTGCCGCTTCAACCTGCAATCGACATTCCAGTAAAGAAGGTGCCGCTAAAGTGAGCAAATCCGAACGCTTCTGGGACAAAACAGCAAGCAAGTATGATCAGATCGAGATGAAGGATGCGCAGATCTACAACACCATCATCAACAGAACAAAAACCTATCTTAAACCAAGTGACATAGTCATGGACTACGGCTGTGGAACGGGGTTAATTGCCAATGAAATTGCAGACAGCGTGCAGGTGCTTCATGCTATAGATCTATCTGCAAATATGGTTGAGATTGCCGGGAAGAAGGCTCTCGAACGGAGTATCGCTAATATCAGCTACGCTCACACGACCATATTCGATGAGAGATATAAAAAAGGGTCATTCGATGCTATTTTGGCCTTTCATATTTTGCATTTGCTAGAGGATGAAGGGGCTGAATTACAAAGAATACACGAGCTGTTAAAGCCAGGAGCATTATTCATCTCGGCAACCCCATGCGTCGGTGAAAAAAGATTGCTTAAGGGCCTCTTATCCGTTGCCGGTAAAGCAGGCTTGATGCCCGCAATCCAAGCATTCAAAAGCAGCCAACTCGTCGAAAACATGAAGAAGGCGAACTTCTCCCTAATGGAGGCAGATTGCTTAAACCTAAGCTCCCAAGAATATTTCATTGTGGCCAGGAAGGGCTAATCTAGCCTTGAACAACGTATTCATCGCCAAAAAGCTCCTTGGCTACATCCCAATTCACTCCTAGCTCTCCGATCCAGGCTGCCCAGGGCATCTCCATGTCCGAGCGGCCTTTTGTATTCGCAAGCTTCTCTCCTTGGCGCTCCATATCATCGAAATCGATCCATGTATGGAAATAAGTCTGGACCAACGAGTTCGGAATAACCCCTGCTATAGCCAGGGATTTCAATATTCCCCGCCGCACATACTTGTTCTTCGGCATGAGCTTCTCTGCCGCCAGCCGCTTCTCGAACTCACCCGGCGTCTCATCCGGCCCCGAACGGGCCAAGCTGTCCAGCAGACTTCGAAATACCTCAATATCCTCGTTCGTTGGTTTAACCGGAGGCTGCCCGGCCAGCTCCTTCAAGTCGAGCAGCGCGCCCCAAGGGCTGGAGCCATACGTATTGCCTAAATAAAGGACATAGTGAAGGTAAGGAGCATTTTCCCAAAACCCATCCTTCTTATTCTTCGAAAAGGAGCAGGTTCGGCAAGCTGCATAACGCTCCGCTTCCTGAAACTCATGCTCCGGCATGTTCTGCATGGTGTAATAGCTGATGAACGGGGACAGCCCCCGAGGATAGCTGCCGCCTATCCCTGCCACAAAACCGTCCATGATGCGTTCGCGGGTTAACCGCTTGTCCCCTCTAAGCTTGACCAATTCTTTTACGCAGGAGTCGTGAGAAAGCCACTCCAACTGATTGGCCGGCCAATTCATTTCCTTCAGCAACGCTTTCTCCCGGTCCGTTAACGAATCCTCCTGATACAAGCTTACTTCCCGTTCACGATCATAGGTGTAGTTTGTTGCCAGGTACAGCTTCTTGAGAACGCCCATTTTCTTTTTATCCATATCCGTGTATACCTCCGAACGATAGAGTTAGTTTCTTTACGCTTCCATGGAATGGAAAGTTTCGATAACCCGCCTGCAAAAGAAAACTTGGTTCCAAGGGATGAGTAAGGAAGGCCTATGGCCGCCTCGCACAAAAAAGGCCTCTCCGCATGCGTTGGCAGCAGAGGGGCTTTCTCATAAGTTGCTATACCTTGGAGACGTTAATTTCTGCAAGCTGTAATTCAAACGAATGACCTTTTCTTATACCCGAATATCAATAAATGCAGCTTCTGGGCGTGACGAATCAGAGGAAGCGGCTGCACTTCCTTGCTGTTCCCTGGTATCAGAAGTAGCAGATACATCTTCTTGCTGTTCCTTGGTACCAGAAGAAGCAGATACATCTTCTTGCTGTACTTTGGTATTAGACGTATTGTTTTGGCTTTCATTATGATCAGGAACATCCTCTATAATAATTGGACGGGCTTCGTCGCTCTCCTCGGTGTCATTAATCTCTGAAACAAGCTCTTTAATTCTCTGATCTACAACGTTTCGCTGGACCTGTATGTCTTGCACCATTTCACGCTTCATCTTGAAGACAGTGTCCTCAGCATTTTGAAGCATCATTGATTTTCCACTATCATTCGATGGGCTGCTTTCCAAGAGTGTGCGGTCAAATCGAACTCCACCCTCTAAGGTTTTGATTTCACCATCCAGCTTAGCCCGCAGTTCCACTGATTTATTTAACTGAGAATAAGTGGCGCTCTTCTCAATAATAATAGCAAGCTCAGGGTCCTGAGCCGATTTGGAAGGAGCGGCTTTTGAATCTGATGAGGCTTTTTCAGGAGAATTCTTCTTCATATTCTCCATCTTGAGCTCAGAGATCCTGGAGTCAATTTGTTGCATGCTGCTTGTTAGCGTCTTAACACGTTCCATTTTTAACTTGGAATCCATCTCCTGGTTGTTGTTTACTCTGTTGATCTCATCCTGTACTTTCATCTTTTGTTTATATAGTTCTTGCATTTCCTTGTCCTTTGCGGCATTTGGAGTCAATTTATTTAACCCTCTATCCGTTTTCGAGACAGCAGAGAAAGAAGACATCGGAATACCTCCTAATAAAGTGAGAATGGGTCTTTATGTTCATATCGGAAAAAACGTATGATTTCATTATAATTAATTCCCACTGTTACCAGAATATTTATTGCTCGGGAGCTTTGACAACGAAATGCAAAAAGGAGGGATATACATCTCCCTCCTTTTCCCCATATCCCGTCACACCCTATTTGCTATTCATAACGAGCCGATATTTCCTGAAAATCCAGGAGTTCGCCATATCGTTCATCGCGTCTTTGCTTATACGAACAGATGATTTTTGCTCTTGTAGCGTATCGCCTGCTGGAACGGAGAATCGAAGCGGCTTGGTCATTTTCTTTATTTCAGCTGCTAGATCTCCATATAATCCATATGTTAACGGGCAATGCTCCCGAATATCCTCGTAGATATAGTGCCTCCCGCTTTCATCTTCCCGGTCAATTTGAAAGCCTTTGGGGAAGGAGAGCATGACATTCGGCAGCTCGTCTTCCGCCCATTGTTCGTTATAGGGAAAGCTGATTCCTTCATTTCTTACAAAAAATCCTGAGCTTTCATTGCCCACCGTAAGCGAAATCGAGTACACAAAGAAAGGAAAATAATCAGGCTTTTCCGTTGCCGTAAAATATTGATAGAAGGTTGTATAGGCTTCATGCACCTGACTCTGATCATGCTTGGTCCGGTCATGGTTCGTCTGATGATACTGCGCTTCCCCTTGCGCTAAGCGCTGCAGCACACTTTGAAATTCTTCTGGCGTTAGGATGAATCTAAGCTTATAGAACCCGCCGTGCTTCAAATTATTCACTGCTCTCACCGCCATTTCAGGTTTAGTTAACCACCCTCGCATCCAAGAGGTTTGGTACCTATTTCCACGCCGCCAGCCTATCCTCCTTGTCCAAGCTGCCAAGCTGAGCTGATGTAATCAAATTGCAGAGTAGGGACTAGGACTAAAATCCCTTATTTTCATACGTCAATCCGTCTTTTGTTTAGATTTTGTCTATATCGCGTTTGTATAATATTAAATGGCGTTTTGTGTCCATTTTGAAAGCACAAATCTATCGAAAAGGAGAGAAAAAACAATTGAAACAACATAGCTCACCCGGCAACAAGAGGTGGCGGCGCCTATTAAATCTAGGGTTAGCTCTTATCCTCGCCTTATCCGGGCTGACGGTAACAGCGGCTCCGATTGCATACGCGGCCGCGCCATCTTCTGCTGCAGATTCCAGCAAGACGTATGTCTCCATGAAAAATGCAGACTTTACCGTGTCCAACCCGATGATAGGAGGCGCTATAACCCATACTGGCCCTTCGACACCGACCGGAAGCGGCTTAGGGCAGCTCGGCGGCCAGACCACAGCATGGCTGCAATACAATTACGGCAAATCTAGCAGCAATTCTTATACGGGTTCCGAGATAAACGGGCTCGGCTTTCAACAAGATAAGGTTCGCTTGGCCATTCAGTCAGGCAACGCTTTCGGGAGCGTGTTCAACAAAGAGCGTATAACGCTTACGGACAATCGCTCGTTCAGCTCGTATTTCAGCTTCAAGATGCATGGAGGCTCGCAAGCCGATGGCATTGTATTTGTCATGCAGACTGCTTCCAATGAAGCTGGCGCGGTCGGCGGGGGCCTTGGCTATTCCGGCGTCGGGAAAAGTATTGGCATCGAATACGATACCTACCGCAATGTCGGGCAAGATGGCTTGGACCAAGTTAACCCGGTACGCAACGATCCGACGCCTGTCGGCTCCATCGCGAATACGCGGGCGTCCCATGTTGCGCTCGACCTGAATGGCGATGTTGGCCATACGGTGCATCAATATGGCAAGGATATTGCCAATTTGGATTTGAAACGCATGTCGCTAGCGCAAACCACCGCCGAAGCGCAAGCGGATCCTTATAAACAATTTCACTCCTGGATCGATTACAACGGCCTGACCAAAAGCTTCGAGGTCTATCTGATTCGCGAAAACAATTCTGGCACATTCTACGCCCCAGTCATCAAATCCGATGGAACGATTCAGACCACCGGCAGCGGCCAGAATGCCCAGGTGGATACGGTAGAGCTTGGCGCATTCCCGTACTTGAACGCACAAGGCAGACTTGTCGCGCCATTGAAATCGGATGGAACAGAGTACGAAATTAAGCCGATCATGGCAGACAAAAAGGATCTTGGCAGCAATCTGCTGCAGGACGACGTCTATGTGGGCTTTACAGCCGCGACTGGCGGGGCCAATCAGTTCCATGACATCAACTCCTGGTATTTCAACAATTACAGCGGCTTGATCGTTCCCGGCACTGACACTCAATCCGTTGAGCAGGCTCCGACAACTATCTCTATCCTAGGAAAAACGCCTTTGGTGGTAGAAGGTGAAAACTATGATTTCCAAAAAGATGCTGCGTTCGGCAATCGTCCAAAAGGCAACACTCCTGTGACAGGCACGACAGCAGCTTCGGGTCTATCCGCAATTGAAGCCAACACAGAAGTGCAAGCAGAAGTAAAGACGGTAGATGGCGAGACCATTGCCGGTTATCCGGTGACTTTCTCGATGTACTATGTGGATTCCTACAGCAATGTCGGCATCGGCAGCGGCCGGACGGAGGTTGCGGCCAAGCAGGTCGATGATGCCGATGTCTATCTGACTGCAGAAGGTGAAACCGTCAAAACCCGCACATACGACCGTGACGGGGCACTTGTCACTTTCCGCGAGATTACCGTGCTTACGGATGCTAACGGTATTGCAAGGGTTAACCTCTGGAACCTTGGCAAGTACCCGCATATTACCAACGTAAAAGCGAGTATCGGCGGGGAGTATGGTGATAAGCGGTACGGCGGAGGCAATTCCGACATCGCTCCGGTTCTATTCGCCAATGCTATAGCGCCAGAGATTCAGACGGCAGAGGTCGGTCCAGACCGTCACACTATTATCGTCAATATGGACAGCCCTACCGATTTCAACGAGGATGAACGGGACGGATTCTCGATCAAGCTTCCGACACCTGAAGGCGAAAAGGATATCCCTCTGAAAGTAGTTGGCCACGGCAAAGACAAATACGGCGTTGACGATCCATTCGTCCTTGTGCTGGAGATCGATCCGGATAGTCCGTCTTATCCGCCGGATCTCCCGACTGACTTTGTCATTCCGCCGAATACGCCGCCATTGCTTTACTACGACAAAGACAAGGGCTCTGTACAAGGCGCAGGCGAAGGCGGCGCTCCGCTGGACAGCTTCCCCGCTCCGGGTGCGCCTGAAATTCCGGTAAACAACCGCTTTGCTCCTGAAAGCATTGAGGTTGTGAACAACATGGTGCGCAATACGGTTGAAGTGAAGTTCCCATCCTTCGTTACTGCTTCGGCCAACGCGCTCGAAGCATTTGCGCTTACGATCAACGACGGGATCAATCCGCCATTCAAGCTTGATTTGAACAGCAGCAATGCCGCTATTGAGGCAGGACAATCCCCTGACAAAATTCAGCTGGTGCTTGCAAACGGCGCGCTTCCTGCGAATTGGAACGGTCAAATCCCGCTCAACGCAGTCGTTTCCTTGTCTTATCAGGCAGAGAAATTAGATGCGGTTGACCGCATCACAGACTCAAGCGCCGAGCTGGGATCCTTCATCAATGATCCGGTGAATAACCAGATGAAGCCGATTCAAGCCGTGGTCATCAACGATACAACCCGGGATAAAATCCGTGTCGTATTCGCCCAGCCGCTGGATGAAGCAAGTATAATGAACAGCTTAAGCGCATTTGCCTTCTCTCTGGAAGTGGACGGGCAAGTCGAAACCCTTACAGCGGCGAGCGTTGCTCTCGACAGCACGGACTCCAGCGGCAAGACCATTGTGTTCACGCTTAGCGAGGGCCTCCCGGCAGATGGAATTCCGACGCTGCCTAACGAGAACGCGCCAACGAATATTACCTTGCATTATGCAACGGGACAAGCAGATGAAGAATATGCGCCTATTGATATCCGGGAATCTGGACCAAATGGCCGCAGTCTAGGCTATCTGGCGGACTTCCCGGTTGACAACCAAATGACATTCGAGCCTACCGCAGGGGCAATAGGCAGCAAACCTAACCAGGTCATTGTCAAATTTCCTGCCAATGTAGATGTCATCGGCCAGCCGGGCTTCGGCGTCCTGATTGACGGCACAGTAATACCAGCCATTGTTGTATCCGGTTCGGGTACCGATACGTTAACGCTGGAGCTGACAGGCGGCAACGAGATTCCGCGCGGTGCTGCAGCAGAGCTGGTGTACCAGCCAAACGGCGGCGACATTGTGGACGCGGGGGATCCTCTGCGGGTGCTTAGCCCTCTAGGCCCGCAAACAGGCGGCTTCCCGCTGAGCAACGTTTTTGTCACGATCGAGACGCCGCTTAACGATTGGGCAGGCAGCAAACCGGTTACAGAAGTAACAGGTACGAGCGAACCCGGCTCAACCGTCTCTGTTATCGTAAAAGACCATAACAATGTCCAACTAAGCGGTTCCGTAGTCAGCTATCCCATTTCTGGCCTCTGGTTATGGACTCCAGATACAGCAATTAGCGTGAACGGCGTATATACCGTAACTGCAACAGCTGAAGGCAAGCTGAACACCAGTGCAACCGCAAACAGCTCATTTACGATGGACTCTACCATTCCGATGGGCGGGAACGTCAGCATTGTTGCCGGCCCTTCCCGCAATGTGGGCGATGGAGAGACCCCTACGAAGGTGACGGTAACCGTAACGGACGACAACGGCAATCCGCTCCCTGGCGCCAAGGTAACCTTCGACCGTGACGATGCTTCAGGCACGCCGAATGCGGGCGGACGATTCGTGGACGAGAACGGCGATCCGGTTACAGAAGTTACGACAGGCCCAGACGGCAAAGCCATTATTTATTACGAGTCCCCAGACCTCACTGGATCGACTGATTCCCAGGAGATCGTCGTAACAGCTTCCGTCTTTGACGTTCCCAATGAAGTCAGCGGAACGGCGACGATCAAGATCACATTCGATCCGCCTAAGCTAAAAGGGAAAATTACAGAGACAGACAGCTCAGGAGTCACAAATCCTGTTGCAGGCAAAACCATTATTGTAAGAGGCCAAGACGGTTCCATTGTGGCCACGATCGAAACAAACGAGAACGGGGAGTACGAATTCCTCATTCCGAGCAAACAAGACTATACCATTGAATACAGCAAGACGGTAAGCGATGGCAAAACCATCACGTACAAGCAGCGCGCTGTCGTGGACAAGCCGCTAAGGGGCGATGGTACGGACGAAGTCACGGCCAATAAAGCTGTTGCCGGCGTAATTGGCAGCAAGGACTCCGCAGGCTCGCTGCATCTGATTGATTTTGCCTCGCTTGGCAATGAACCGAGCCAGCCAGCATTCGTGGTCTTCCTGAAGAAAGACAACGAATATGTGAACGCTAGCGATCCAAGCGGCGCACTGCTGGCCACTCCGACCGAAGCGGACGGCTTCCAGATAGACGAGAACGGGTTGTTCATTGCTGACGGCCTGCCGCAGGAAAACGAAACGTATCAACTGGAAATCCGCTATTACTACAATGTTTCTGACAGTTCGGGCACCGTAATCGATCGGCCGTACTTGATTATCAACTCCAAGAGTAACGGTGAACTGCCTACAGCCAAGGTGCAGGCATCCGGTGAAATGAACATTAGCGAAGAGCTGATCGATCCTTTTGGCAGCATTCGAAATTCGGCTACCGGCAGCCTAATTGATGATCGCAGCGTCACCGTTAAGTTATGGTACGCCAATACGGCGCGCAATGCCGCTAACGGCATTGCCCCTGGTCCGGTGACACTGCCTGCGCTGCCAGGCTTCCCGCCGCAAAACAACGCCAGCCCGACGCAGATCGTGACGGCAGGGTTCTACGCGTGGATGGTTTATGCAGACAGCGACTATTACATCACAGCCGAGGCTAACGGCTACTATCCGTATGACAGCCGCAACGATACTACGGCGCATCCGGAAAGCTCCACCTATATCGAAAATGGCAAGATGGCCATTAAGGTTGAGCGCTCGATCGTGCAATTCGATTTTGTGATGACGCCTAGATCCGGCAGCGGCGGAGGCGGCCCTCTCCCTTCCAATCCTGAGAACCCGGATAAGCCGGAGTCGAATAAAAACGGCGAATTGACGGTTAACCTGCAGACGGACCGACCGATTCATCAAGAATCCGCTGAGAGCAAAATGACTGTCCAGTATAAGAACATGTCCGATGCAGACCTGAAAGAAGGACAAATTCGGGTGACACTGCCTGAAGGCGTGAAGGTCATCAGCGCGGATGGCGGCACCGTACTTGCAGGCGCGATTGTGTGGAATGTTAAAGATGTGAAGAAGGATACATCAGGAGCCTTCGGAATCGTGCTTCAATGGCCTGAGCTCGGTGATCAAGAGAAGGATCGCCAAGTGACGATTAAAGTTGAATTCGTAAGCAGTGACGGAACAGTATCGGGCGGAGCGGAGTTGTCTTCTTCACTGAAGCTGCTCGTCTACTCGGAACGTGCCGGCAGCCTTGTTCGCGAACGCTATATCTTGGGCTACCCGGACGGCACCTTCAAGTCCGAGAAGCTGCTGCTTCGCGCTGAGCTGGCTGCCATCATTGCAAGAATGATTGGCGAGTACGACAGCGAGGCGAAGTCGTATACAGACGTGCCAAAGGACTTCTGGGCTGCTGGCTATATTAGTACAGTTACCAAATACAAGATTTTCGAGGGCAGTGCGGATGGCAAATTCCGTCCGAACGATCCCGTTAGCCGGGCTGAGCTCGCAACCGTCATGACCCGCTATCTGAAGCTCGAAACAGGCAAGCCGATTGAGCTTCACTTCTCGGACGTCAAGGCTGGACACTGGGCGGCTCCGGCAATCGAGTCGCTATATCGCAACGGTATGATCACCGGCTACTCCAACGGCTCGTTCAAGCCTGAGAACGGCATTGTCCGTTCCGAAGCGGTGACGCTGATTAACCGGATGCTGTACCGCGGTCCATTAACGGGCGCAGAACAAACATGGCCGGATGTTCCGGCTTCTTATTGGGCTTTCGGACAAATCGAGGACGCATCCGTATCCCATGAATCGATAAGAAAAGAAGTAGACGGCAGCACGGTTGAAGTGTTTGTAAGAAAGATTGAAGATCAAGTGAAATAAAAGCAAAAGGAAGAACCTGATTGGCGACTGGGCCGATCAGGTTCTTCTCTTCTTATCTGAGGTATGGTTCATCGTGCAGTCTGTGTTGATTACACGTGTCTATTCACCTTGACATTAAACTCTGTTGTGGACGGAGTCGTGCACTCGATATAATTGACCGAGCCATTGAAGTTCAAATAAGCCTCATAGCGGGTTCGGATGATCGGCAGTACAATGAAATCAAGAACCTTGTCCTTTGGAACCCAACGACAGTCGCTTGTTTCATCAGAGGTCGCCAATTCTCCTCCTTCAGCTTTGCACACGAAATCAAACATGACCTTCGTCGGGACATCCGTTACCCCGTCATACCACTTATGTACACTTGTGCTGGACACGATGTTAATCAAATGGCTCACCGTAACATCGATTCCGCTTTCCTCTTTAATTTCACGAATGACGCCGTCAATCAAATTTTCGCCAACCTCAGTAATGCCGCCGGGATATACCCAGCCATCATCATGTGCCTTGACCAACAGAATATTTCCGTTGCCATCCTCTACAATTCCGCCTGCAGATACGATATGTGTCGGGAATGCCATTTTATAACCTCCATTTCGTTCATTGAGCGTTCTCAGCTTTATAGTTATCCTTTCTTTCTTGCTTGGGGCCGTTCAAAGATAAAAGACGGATGAACCCACTTGCAGTAAGCAAAAAAATAATATTCTGGATATACATAGCCTAGTATCCATTGAAGTGGCGCTATCAAAAAGAGAAACCATATGTTTCCTATTCCTGTGAATGTAAATATAATCGCTGTAATAAACAATGCAATGATAAATACAATAGGGATGATAGTCCATGCTTTAAAATTACCGGCATAAAGAAGCCCTTGTCCTTCCCTTCGAGCTTCGCCTTCAGCAATATTGATTCGCGCTCTACGAACAGACCATAGCATATATACGATTCCTAAAACCAACGAGGCAAGACCAAGCCACAAGAGTACGCTTCGTTTTTCTTTAACATCCACTAAATACAAAAGATAGCCGTCAAGGGTCAGTTTAATAAAGGCACAATTGGTGACTACCGCTTGCAGACGCTGATAGCGAAATGCACGATCAAGCGATAGAAAAAAAAGTGCAAATGCTCCTTGTATAATCCAAAGTCCCAAAAAAAGGTTAACGATTACCGAAATCCACGCTATTTGCACTTCGTGTGAACGATCGGCAAAGAAGGGAATAAGGTTCATAAAGCTGCTATAAATAAAAGTTACAGCCAAAAATGCACTCATCCCGTCAGGGCTAAGTCTGTCCCAGCCAACATCTTTAAGCTTCTGCAGTTGTTCTTCTGTTACAGTTCTCAAATCTATCTCCCCTGCCGTTCCTTACCTTTGCATCTTACTCCGCAAAGGTGTTTAGTAAGGCTGACCAGACGGATATGTTCTCTTGGCAGGATGGACATGTCGTGTCCCCCGCCAAATAACGCAGTTGCCGGGCCAACGTCTGCTCACCGATCGCCTCCGCCCGCTCCGCTAATGCTTGTACCTCTTCGTCTGCAAATGATGTGACCGGGATAATGGCTTGAGGCTCCTGTCCATCGTGAAAGACGGGGTCTTGCTCATAGGCTTGTAGAATTCCTGCATCATCTTCACCGGGCCATATGTACACTTCCTCCTCGCAAGATGGACACACGGCCACATATTCATCACCCTCGCTGAATGTCATCAACATGCTGGCAATGGTATATGAGCCGCGATAAGCGGCATCCGCAATCAAAATGTATTTTTTCTCTGTCTCATCCATGGATTGTTGGGCTGCTGCGTAGGCGAATACATCCTTTGTAAGCCCTCGGAGCTTATCCATTGCTTCCATGTATTCTCGATATAACTCCGTACAAATGGAGCTGCCTGCATCCTCAGCTAATTCAGCCCATGATGCTGGGAATGGCGATTCGTCTCCCCCATCGCGGCTAGCCTCAATAATACCGCAATTGATAAACAGCTCTTTGCGCACTTCCGCATCCGATGTGGAGCATGCTAGCTGTGCCAAATACGGCATGGCCGCGTAGGTCGCCGTATAGATCGTATTTTGATGGTACAAATACTCCTGAAAGAGCTCGTCAAAAACCTCTTGGCTATACTCCTGCTCCAGCCGCTGCAATAAATCAGGCACGTTATCTGCCGAACTATACGGACCTGTAAGCTTTCCCCATACATCGCTATCCCACTTAAGCAAGCTATCCCTCCATTCCTGAAATGCCAACTTCTATTCTTTCTGTTAATTGTATCATATGAAAACTATGGAAATAATAAGAAGGTGACAACAAATAGATGAATCCTAGCCGTTTGCCTCAGGCAGACTTGTGCATATACAATAAGGCTAAGATATATCGATAGGAGGAACATAAGATGCCGCAATTAATTTTTAGAGGAGTTCCAGCCGAGGGCATACGCTCCATTAGCATACCGCTTGTAGAAGAGATGGCTGCCATATGCCAATGCGGAACGGATAATTTCACTTTGGAATGCCTGCATGTCACTGCTATCTTCGACGGAAAATATACGGATTCCTACCCTTTCATCGACGTATGGTGGTTTGAGCGCGGAGTTGAAGTGCGCGATAAGATGGCCGAGGCGATCGATCGCCATGTGCGCTCGCTCGGCATACCTGATCTGGAGATTTCCTTCCGGGTTGGCCGCGAGGAAGATTTCTATATGAACGGACGCCGTTATAATTCCTAGGCAGATCCTTCACAAATGCAGAACCACCATTCATGGAATGGTGGTTTCTTTGTTAGAATATAGTACCGCGAAAGCTCCTAGTAAATTGTCATCTCGATTCTTTTCACCTGGCCTGACCTCACAAATTGGCTGACTTCCAAGCGTCATCTAGTCGCTTTTTCTGAAGCAAATGATGGCGAAAGTGCATTTCGACCAGTTGGAACCATTCGAGCCCATTCAATCCTCCGAATGCCGGATGGACAACCGTATTTCGCACAAGCTGGAAAGCCGTGGCCTTCCCTGATTCCGATATGGTTTCCTGGGCAGCCCGATTAAAAGCCGCCACCGCCGGTTCGAGCTCGGTCATCCGACGAACCGTGTCGCGCAGTCCATCCACGAGCTGCTCTTTACTTTCTGGTTGCTGGGGTGTGTACTGGGGGGATGGAGGCACCTGAACGCGATTCGGCGGAAAGCTTCCCGCCTTGTACAATTCCTCTCCCAGCTTCGTCTTCTCCGTCGAAGAAACTCTCGGGTCGCCATTGGGCGCGAGGCACAGCGAGACATTCCGCAAGTGCATGAACTGTGCGGATTGGATCAAATGCATGTGCATCTGACCGAGCGACCATTCGTCTTCCGCTGGCTTCCACAGCAGCTGCTCAAGGCTGATGCCGTCCAATTCCCGAATATAGCTGTTGACTGTCTCCTTGAACTTATCCAACGTTTGCTTTGTATCCATTACTGAATCCAACTCCTTCTTGCTTAAGCTGGCTCCAGCATACAACAAAGCTACTGACATCAGTCTGTCAGTAGTGTTCAAGCATCTTTTCTATTTCCTCTCGCATTCGTTCCCGCAGCGACTCCGGCTCCAGTACCCGCACCGCTGCGCCCCAGCCAAGCGTCCATTGAAGGAGCTCCTCAATCCGCCGGACGCGGAACGTTGCCAGCCAGCCTTCCTTCCCTGGTTCGAACGATTCCATGTAGAAGTTGTCCGCTTCCTGTATCCGGTCCGCGACGGCCGGGTCGACCAGCATCCGCACAATGACATGCCTATCGTCCGCGGACTGGTGGTCCTGAAGGCGAAAGCCGGGAAGGACCTCAAACCGTTCTTCCAGTACGACGAGCTCTTTCATGCGGGATAATCGAAAGTGCCGTATGTCGCGCCTCAGCCCGCAGAACGCGATAAGCACCCACGCCCCTTGGGAAAAAACGAGCCCGTACGGATCAGCCGTGCGCTCACTGTGACGATTTCCATCAGGTTCCGGCAAGGTTTTGGAATAGCGGAAATGGATCTTGCGCTTCTGTAGAATCGCCTCGCGCAACTGCTCGAACGTTTCTTTCTCCTGCCCCCGCGTTCTCGCCGCTCTTTCGTTCAGAAGACGAATCACCGATCTCACCCGAGCTGTCTCCTCGCGTACATTCTCCGGTAGAATCGCCTCAATCTTCTCCTGCGAGCTGCGGGCCTTCGCGCCATACACAGCGTCTAACCTCAATTCGACGAAGTCCGCCCCGACGAGCAGCGATACCGCTTCATCCGCCGTGAAGCTGACCGGCGGGAGAAAGTAGCCCTCCATCAGGGAGTAACCTGTGCCAGGCGCACCCGACACAGGAACGCCCGCCTCGCTAAGCGCTTGCATGTCACGATAAATCGTGCGGATACTCGTCTCGAACCGGGCAGCCAAATCCTCGGCACGCAGCACACCTTTACGCTGTAACTCGATGACAATGGCCAACATCCGATCGGTTTTATTCACAACGAACCTCTTCCTTTCCTCTCGCGCAGCATCAGGGCCGATACAATGATAAACACAATCCGCAGGCGGCATGCCACGGCACCTGTTTTCCAATCTTATATCTGGACTCGACCAACGTTTAAGTAAAACCTGTTGCCGTGAGGGGAGCATTCACTTCATAGTCTTTCTCCAAGAATCTTAATCTTTCCCGGTCAACAGTCGTCTTCCGAAGTTCAGACGTGCTTCAAGCTCGATCCTGTTTTTGCAATCTTCGCAGCAATGCATTCCTTTCGAATTTCTTTTCACATTGTCGTAAGCTTGAGTCCCCTCGATGACGTCAAACTCTCTTCTGCAACTATAACAAGTGGAACGAAAACGAAAAACTCCATCGATTTGCTCCTGCACCGAATTCCCTCCCGTCAATTATGACAAGATTCAATACTATTGACGTGATCATCACTACGCGCTATAACTAAATACAAAACTAAATAACACACTGTATTATTTATTTTAGTTCACTGTGTTATTTAAAGCAAGGGGGCATTTACCGTTGCCGAAAATCGTGGACCATGAGCAAAAAAGAAAGCTGATTGCGGAATCAGCATGGCAAATTATTGAAGAAAAAGGGCTCGAGCATGCCTCTATCCGTGCCGTCGCCGCGAAGGCAGGATTGTCTCCCGGCGCATTGCGGCATTATTTTTCAACACAGGACGAGCTGCTGCTCTTTATCGTGGATTACTATTTGACAAGAGGAGCTGCCAGAGCGGCAGAGGGGCTGGTGATCAGCCATATTCCGATAAAGGCTGCGAGGGAAATTCTGTTGCAGCTGCTCCCACTAGATACGGAAAAACGGACTGCCGCCGGCGTCTGGTGCATCTTCGCCATCCGATCCCTCAGAAGTTTGGCATTACAGGCAAAAAAAGACGAGCTCACGGACGGACTCCACTATCTGACTAAAGCTGCCCTTGAGATACTGGCTCAGGCGCAGCTTCTTCCCTCTGCGGCGGACATTCAACTCGAAACACTAAGATTGGCTGCGGTTATCGAAGGCTTGACGATACTTGCCATGCTTCGCCCGGAGCTCTACACACCGGAGACCGTTGAGCAGATCGTCACCCTTCATCTCCATGAGTTGTGCTCGCGCGCTGCGGCTGGATAGGCAACAATTACAGGTGTGCTATAATATGCTCTAAATGATGAATTGAGAGAATAGGTGTGTGTGAACCGATGGATATAAAGCCGGGACATCTGCCCAAAGCAAAAAAACCGCTATACCTTACCGTATACGATGAACTTTTCAAAATGATCATGAGCGGCGTGTTCCCCTCCAATAGCCAATTGCCTACTGAACCTGAGCTTGCCAAAATGTTCGACGTCAGCCGAATGACGTTAAGACAAGCATTAGCTCTATTGCAGGATGACGGGCTGGTGACGAGTGTTCATGGCAAAGGGAACTTTGTGACCCGATCTCGCTTGGTACAGAGGAATGACGGGCTGGAGACAATCGGCAACCCTATTTATAAGTGCCATACAGAAGACATTGATCATGTCGATATTCAGTTCAGATTGGACCTGGAGAGCGACTATACGAAAGAGGTCTTAAAAAGAAAAGCTACGGCCGTAGTAGCCATTGAACGGTGGTATATGAGCAAAGGGCAAGCAGTGGCCTACGGGTTCACCTTTATGGCCATTGAGGCCGTAACCGAATTGAACCTGGACCTTCAGAATGAAGAGCAGCTGCTGGACATGCTTGAGAATAAGGTCTATGACTTAGCTAATTCTGCAACTGTGGAGGTCAAGCATTCCACGGTGATGAATACCTCCTCGCAAAAATATAAATTGGATGCCGGCGAGGGGTGCGACCTGCTGCTGGAAAGTCTGTATATCAATGAACAGTACCCTATTGTCTATAACAAATATTATATTCCCAAAGAATTCAGCCAGATTGTGATTAACGCTTCGAAAAATTAAGACGTATAACCATTACAGGGCAGTGGCTTCTCCATACAGGAGAGACCGCTGCCCTTTTTGCATAGGAGATCGGCATAAGGGATAAAATACGGGAAATTCCTCCAGAAAAAATGTGTTGATAAGGGACCGCGATATGTGGTACTTTATCCATGTACCAATTAGACAACTTTCTATACAACTATACCAATTTGTAAGGAAAAGGAGATTTGACATGAGCACATCCCATAAAGAAACACCGCATATTAAACCTGGAGGCGTGGAAATCGCCGAAACGATTCTATTGCCGGGCGATCCCCTAAGAGCGCAGTTTATTGCAGAGAACTACTTGGAGAATGCCGTTCAGTTCAATAATGTCCGCGGTATGCTGGGCTACACGGGAACGTTCAAGGGCAGAAAGATTTCCGTAATGGGAACTGGAATGGGAACTCCGAGCATGAGCCTGTATTCATGGGAGCTGATTCATGTATTCGGCGTTAAAAATCTCATTCGAATTGGTTCCGCTGGGGCGATTCAAGATCATTTGAATCTGTATGACATTGTTTTTGCGATGGGTTCTGCAACCGATTCCAATTACGGACACCAATACAATCTCCCAGGCCACTATTCGATTACGGCATCGTTCGAGCTGTTGGAAAAAGCTAAGAAGATCGCGGATGCGCAGGGGCAGAAGGTTCATGTAGGGAATGTGCTCTCCAGTGATATCTTCTACAATGCGGATCAAACTGCGCTGAAGAGATGGAGCGAGATGGGCATTCTATGCGCCGAGATGGAATCTGCGGGCCTGTATATGAACGCGGCTCATGCTGGCGTTAACGCACTGTGCATCTTGACGATCAGCGATCATATCTTCAGACATGAGTCCACGACTACTGAAGAGAGACAGACCGCTTTCACTAAAATGATGGAAATTGCACTGGAACTTGCTTAATCATCTGATTCCAAGAAGGGAATGTGGCGAATGGCTACAATAACTGAACAAGCACCGCAAACTACCCCATCCTTTCAAGCGAAAAGGGCAGTGCCCGTCATTTTGCTCTTTTTCGTTTTTGCCTTAATTATCGATAACTCATTCAAGCTGGTGTCGGTAGCGATAGGCGATGATCTGGGAATCTCGGCAACTATGGTTAGCTTGCAGGCCTCATTAGCAGGGCTCGTCATTGGCATTGGCGCTGTCATCTATGCCTCTTTGGCCGACTCCATCAGCATCAGAAAGCTGCTGGTTGCAGGGATAATCTTAATCTGCATAGGCTCGATTATCGGGTATATTTTTCAAGACTCTTATTTAATCATTGTTATTGCCCGTATGATCCAGACTGCTGGTCTGGCCGCGGCCGAAACGTTATATGTCATCTATGTCATGAAACACCTGCCCAAAGAAGAACAGAAAAAGTTCCTGGGCCTTAGCACAAGCAGCTATTCGCTTTCTCTTGTTATCGGTTCCCTTACAGGCGGTTTCGTATCCACCTATCTAAGCTGGACCACGTTATTCTTAATCCCGCTGCTGTCGTTGATCCTGCTTCCCTTTATTCTGAAATATTTGCCGAAGGAGCAATCCCGGAAGAGCCATGTGGATCTTATCGGCCTGATTCTCATATCCGCTATTACGACTTCAGTGCTGATGTATTTAACGGATTTCAACTGGATCTTCATTGTGACCTTCGTGGCCACAGCAGCCCTATTCCTTGGCTATATCAGCAAGAGTAAAAAGGCATTCATCGGGATTTCCTTTTTCCAAAATAAACGATTTGCAGCCGTTCTGGCCATCGCCTTTGTGATTTATACCGTTCAACTGGGCTACATCTTTATTTTTCCGTTCCTGCTTCAAAAGATGTATGATCTTCAGCTCGACACAATCTCACTGCTGCTGATACCAGGGTATGTAACGGCGATCATCGTCGGATCACTGTCTGGCAAAATAGCAAAAGTATTGTCCAATAAGCAAGCGGTTTCTATCGCTATGGGCTTAATCGCAGTCAGCTTGGCCTTGCCTGGCCTTACTGGAGGCTCGGTACCTGTATATGTGATCTCCATGCTGCTGTTCTCGGGGTCATTCGCATTCATGTATGCGCCTATGCTTGATTCCTGTGTACGCTCCATTCCTGCAGAAAAGTCAGGAACAGCCATTGGATTCTACAACTTGGTCTTGAACGTAGCCGCTTCTATCGGCATCACCTATACGGCATCTCTTATGGATGTAGTATCTTTTGGAACCGTGTTATGGATCCTTGCCGGCGTTGCCCTCTTCGCTCTATTATTGTACGGGTTGCTTGTGGGCAGACTTACGGAATCCAAATAATATAGTAGCTTTGGCTTAAAACGCCCAAAACATTTCCTCTTGGAGGTGTTTTGGGCGTTTTGCGTTATCTTGGGGACGTGGGTGACTTGGGCGTTCCGGGCGAAGCGGAAAAATAACTCATCTGAACAGACGAGACCGCCTTTGGCTTAGGCTCTTCCGTCCGGACGCCGTCCTGTATGTCATCCGCGCAGTCCCGTCGGTATTTTCCCTTCTCCAGCTTCATGTCGATAAAATCGACGACCTGCTGCAGAGAGGCGATTTGATTGATGATACTTTCCCGGTGGCCCCTTAAGAGCTCCACCAGCTCAGGATATTCCGCAGGGTCGGCATCTGCAGAGACCGTCAAGAAAGGCCGCATTTCCTCCAGCGGCATCCCTGTTTTTTTCAGACAAGCTATCAACTGGATTGCTTCAATATCCTCCTCCCGGTAGACACGATGCCCGTTATCCTTCCGTTCAGCCCGGGGCAATAGCGCAATCTTTTCGTAATAACGAATTGTATCTTCAGAAATTCCGGTTTGCCTGGCGGTTTGCTTTATCGTAAAAGTTTGCTCGTCCCTCATCCTATCCCCTCCTAAAGGCTATTTGCTGTGCATTATACATCTTGGAGCTGGCTCCAAGTCAAGCCTCTTATCCTTTGGACAAAGCTTGGTTTCCCCTCTTGACTTGGAGTCGGCTCCAAGATATAGAGTGGGCATTACCAAGAGAAATATTTCGGTATGAGGAGGAGACATGCGATGAATCAAGAACAACGTGAACATATCGCCGTAATTACGGGTGCTAACGCCGGGATCGGATTGGCATTAACCCGGAGATTGTTGTCCGAAAACTGGCAAGTGGTTGCTTTGAACCGTTCCGGCTTTCCGCAGGACGATAGGGAGATGCAAGAAGCAATCAAGCTGGGGCGGCTCCGCATTTATAAAACGGAGGACCTTGCAGATTACGCCAGCTTGAGACGGACATTGGAAGAAATCAAAAGCAAGGAGCGGCGTATCGATATTTTGTTCAACAATGCCGGAGGGTCCTTCTCCGAGCTAAGCTATTCGAAACAAGGACGCGAGATTCATTATGAGCTGATGACGGTCGTTCCGTATATCATTCTGATGGAATTAAAGGAGCTTATCAAAAATGGCCGCTACAAAACGGTGATTAACACCTCATCTTCAGCGCTAAAATTTGCGAAGGAGTTTACTATCGAAAGCCTGGAGCGCCCTACAAGCTTTCGCAAGCTGATTGGGCCTTATGCCACCTCGAAGCTAGCGCTCTCGCTGTGGACTCAGGCGATCGCTCCGCAGCTTGCCAAGGACGGCATCAAGATTCGCAGCGTTGACCCCGGCGGCAACAACACGCTTAGGAAAGGAAAAAAATCTGGACTGCCCCTGTTAGTCGTCCCGTTAATGAAGCTGTTCTTCTCTCCGCCAACCCACGGCGCGGGCAGACTGTATGAAGGTGCCTTCGGGCAGCACCGGAATGAATCAGGCGTGTTTTTGCTAAAGGGCCAGGTTGCGGAATTGAAATTTAAAGATCAGGCGCGGAGTGTATTAGAGAGAATTGATTCGATTTACGAACGTGAATTTTGTTTAATGTCCTGAAGACCGGCAAAGTGGAGCTTACTGAGCTACTGCCGAAAATCATCTTTTGTAAAAATCTTAATCTCCAAGATTGGCTCCTGATTATTCAAGCCAAGTTTAACAAAGGCGCCATACTTATATCTAAGTGCTGGATCTAAAATATAATTTCGCAGTTTCTTTAAATCATACTGATCTTGAACATGATTGGTTGAATTTACTTTCTTTACTTCAATTACTAGATGATTTTTAGGTTCACCGCGCTTATGTACGATTATGTCTGGGTACACTGTCATGCGACCTGAATAGACATCATCCAAGTCGGTAATTTCTTCTCTTAAACTTTGGTTTATTCTATCAATTGTCTTAGGATCATTTCCAACGCGATTATATTCAACATCAATATCCCACTTATAAAACATTTGTCCTAGATATATAGCCAATCTATGAGTAATGGATCTCTCGCTTGAGTTATGGATGAACAATTCTTTATCGAAATAAAACAAGCGATCAACTGCACTCTTTATTCTGCGCTGAATTAATATGCTCATATCATCACTCCTAATTAATTTTTCAACTAAGATTTTGCATTCACAGCGTCTCATCAGCTTAAGACGAAGTCGCTGGGCGCGATACGGTGGCAACGAAATGCAAAAAAGAGGGGTGGCCTACCCCTCTCTTTTTCTATACACTATTTCCAGAACCGCTGAATGAAGATAAGTACAAATTCGTATAGACCAAATTGGTCGTCTCCTCCACTCGTAAAGAGTGCAATTAGCCAAGCATATAGCTTAGAATCTTCAAACCCATCATCAGGGCATTTAATTGACTCATATTGCATGAGTCATTCTCTTTTACTGCACTAGCCTACGGACTTACCCGTAATTTAGTGAAGGGTAACTGCCCTTCTCACATTATATTCCTCGCTTTATCTGTTTGCAACAGAGCTTTGGCCGTCACTAAAATGAGACAAAAGCTCCTATTCGAATCCTTTTCGCCATTAGGACAAGAGTTTGCCCTCTCAGCCTTCCTACAACAACGTCAAAGCTATTGCCGCATAGAAAAAGAGTTGGTATAATATAGCCAGTAATGAAATTTTAGGGCACTGCATCGCTAGCCTTGCTAGAGACAACCCCGCTACTTGTAGCTGGGTTGTTTTTTTGTTTTTTCATTAAAATGAAAAGGTGGAGATTCCGATTATGAATACCCAGGAAACAAGAGCCCTCCTCACCAAAGAAGACCTCATAGCACAATTCAAAAAATGCGGTCTCATGGAAGGACAGACCGTCATGGTCCATACTTCGTTAAGCAAGCTTGGCTTTGTTGTAGGCGGAGCCGAGACGTTCATTCGATCCCTGCTTGAAATCGTCGGAGCAACAGGAACCCTGGTCATGCCATCCCAAACATGGAAGAATCTCGACCCGTCCACAGGCGTGCACTGGGAAGAGCCCATAGAGTGGTGGCCTGCCATTAGAGCGCACTGGCCCGCTTATGATAAGGAGGTTACTCCGGCAATCGGTATGGGTGTCGTAGCCGAGATGTTCTGCAAGTGGCCGGGAGCCAAGAGGTCCGATCACCCTGCTCGTTCCATAGCGGCGGTGGGCAAGCATGCGTCATACCTTACGGAAAATCATGATTTAAGCAATATTTTTGGAGAAGGCTCCCCGCTCGATAAGCTGTACCAGTTAAACGGCTGCGTGCTATTGGTTGGTGTCGGCTACGATAAAAACACATCGCTCCACTTAGCGGAGACGAGAGCGAATTTCCCTGGCAAGAAGTTCTCGGAGGAAAGCAGCGCCATGATGATTAACGGCAAGCGCGAATGGGTGACCTACAAGACCCAAGCCGTAGACGACGAAGATTTTATTCAATTGGGACAGGATTACGATACCGAAAAGAACGTGAAGATTCACAAAGTCGGAAATGCCGATGTACGGTTCTTGGAACAACGTCCATTGGTGGACTGGGCCACGGCCTGGATGGAGCGCAATAGGATGCGTGTCTAGCTTTTTATAAAATAGTGGATTTGGAAATAATCCGGCACCTTTGATCAATTAGCGGAATATTTGTGGAAATGTTTAAACCGATGAAACAATCACAACCATCGCCCGCAGAGAAAGTGAAATAAGCTGTCTCCGGCACAATAGCCAAAGCAGCTTATAGGGTAGGGCTTTTTCTAAATGTCCACTAATGGGGTCTTGACCATATCCGTTGAATGCTTTTTTCAATATACTAACGGTTACGGCTGCAGCAGCATCCGTTTCAAGCCCGTGATTTGCGCCTCGCTTAATCCGATTTCCGCCAAGTAGCTTTCTGCGCCGCCGAATGCTTCATACAGATGGTCGAGCATCATCTCCATATTCTCCGGGGCACTGCCGAGGAATATTTCATACATCTCAGCCGGCATCTGCGGAGGACGGTCCTCACGGAGCACGTTCATAATTGGTGCCAGGTTCACTTCCGTCTCAGCATAATCAGCTACGATAACCGAACGCGGCGTGCCCGCGAGATCAAGCAGCAGGCCGGCGATTACGCCGGTCCTGTCTTTGCCCGCCGTGCAGTGGAACAGGACGCCTGCACCCTCCGCTTCCGCCATCCGCTCGAACACCTCGCGAAGCAGCGGACCGCATTCATTCAACATGCTGACGTACATATCGCCCAGGCAGCGGATGTTCATCGTCGCCGTGGTTGCGGGATTAATCAAGCTGATATTATGGTAAGCTATCCGCTCCGAAGCAGCGAATACGTTGGGCTTCGTATCGAGTTCAAGCTGGTGGCGAAGGTCGATTACGATGCGCACGCCCGCTCCCCATATCGCTTCCTGATCATCCGTGGTCAACCTGTGCATGCCGTCGGCACGAAGGAAACGTCCCTTTTGTACCGATTGTCCTTCAGCAGCTGCGTAGCCGCCGATATCCCTTACATTAAATGCACCTTCCAGCTTAAGAAGCCGTGCGTTATCATTCGTTGAAATCGTCATTATTTCAGCCCGCCTTTTACGAAAGAATCTATGATTTGTCTTTGCAGCAATAAGTAGATGATTAATACAGGCAAGCTGGCAATTGTCGTTGCCGCCATAAGCGCTCCCCACATGTTGCCGTCAGAGGAGATGAACATTTGCAATCCTTTTTGTACGGTGGAATTGTCCAGCTTGGTCGTCACGAGCAGCGGCCAGAAATAATCATTCCATGAGGTAATGAATAAGAGAATGCCGATAGAGGCAATCGGTGCTTTCAGATTCGGCATAATCGTGCGCCAGAGCACGCCCCAGTCGGAAGCGCCATCCAGCCTTGCGGCTTCGATCAGCGGTTTCGGATAAGACTTGAACGCATTGTACAGCTGCAGCACCGCGAAAGCCGATGCGATGTTCGGTATGATCAGACCGGCCAACTGGTCCCGCCAGCCAAACCCGCTGATCGCCACGTAATTTGGAATCATAATCACTTGAAACGGAACCAGCCAAGTGAGCGCGATCAAACCATAGATCAGGTTGCTGCCGCGGAATTCCCAGCGCGTGAACGCATAAGCGGCCAAGATGCTCGTCAGCAGCTGCATCACCGTCTGAATGACTGCAACCACGAAGGAATTGGTCAGCATCCGGCCCATCGGAATGGCGTTCCAAGCCTGCACGTAATTGTCTAAGGTGATATGAAGCGGAATTAAGCTTGAAGTAAATACTTCGCTCTCCGGCTTCAAGGAGGTTACAACCATCCAATAGAGCGGAAATACCGCCAGCAGCACGAGCGCGATAAGCGCGCAATGCTTGACCGTCACGGCGGTAAAGGAACCGAAGGAACGACCTGCCTTCTCCATTTATGTCTGCCCCCTCTAATTATCGAAGAACGACAGCTTCTTCGTCAGCTTCAGAAACAGCCAAGCCAGCGCGCCGAATCCAAGGAAAAAGACGACCGCGGCAGCGGAGCTCGAGCCGATGTTGAACGATTGGAAGCCGTACGTCCACAGCAAGTAGTAAATATTCGTGGTTGTATTAAAAGGTCCGCCTTGCGTAAGAACGTTAATATACGAGAAGCTCCATTCGGAAGCGAACAATGTGCTCATCATCGCCATAAACAGAATCGTCGGCGACAATAAAGGCAGAATGACATGCCAGATGATCTGGAACCGGTTGGCCCGGTCGATTTTCGCCGCCTCGATATATTCCTTATTAAGGCCCGTCATTGCCGCCGAGAAGATAAGCGTGCTGAAGCCGATCAGCTTCCAGCCCGTTATGAACGTAATCGACCAAATCGCCCAGCGCTCGTCGGTAAAAAACCGGATCGGTTCGGACAGGTGGAACCAGTCCGTGAGCGCCTTGTTCAATATCCCGTTCGTCGGATGCATGATCCAGCGCCATACGGACGATACCGCTACCGGAGCCATAATCATCGGCAGGAAGATGAGCGCCCGGTAAAGATTGCTCGCCTTTCTGCTGATATTATCGGTTGCAATCGCAATGATCAACGGGATAATAAGCGAGAACGGAATGACGCCCAGCGTATAGATCAGCGTGTTCCATAACGCAATGCCCATCTCCGGCAAGCCCGTCAGATTAGTGAAATTTTTCATGCCGACATATTGCTTCGGCGAAGTAGGCAGCAGATTCCATTGATAGACGCTTAACTGGAACGTCTGGATCAACGGTTTATATACCCAGAAGCCGATGGATGCCAGGGCCGGCAATAGATAGAGGTACGGCTTGATTCGGCCAAGCCGCAGCAGGAACGGCTTCCGTTCCTTGCTTTGCGCCTTGGCTCCCGCTGCCTGACGGGTCGTTCCTACTGCTTCATAGCTCATCGCCTTAACTTCCTTCCTCTTCCTAAATCATGTTTGCTTATGAATGTCATATGTTCTCATCTGTTATTGGATCAGCGCTTGCGCGCGTTTTTGCGCATCCTGCATGATTGCGGCAACATCGACGTCTCCTGCGATCGCCTTCGAGACGGAATCGTTCAGAATCGTCTCGATTTGCTTCCAGTTCGGGCCCGGATACGATACCCAAGGCTTCAAGCTGTCGAGCTGTTCCAGGTTCGGCTTCACAAGCGGATTCGCTTCTACCCAATCCTTCAAGTAATTCGGGTCGTCTATGATAGCTGGACGAAGGGGCAGGTAGCCGATCTCCGAAGTGATAATGGTATAACCGCGTTCGCTGGTTGCAAATTTAAGGAATTCCCATGCCGCTTGCTGCTTCGCTTTGTCGTCCGACAAAATGAACAATGCGCTGCCGGAGTTGACTGGGGTCGTCGGTTTATCGCCGAATGCCGGCATTTTGGCCGTCTTCAGCTCCCAGCCGCCTGCTTGCGATGCGGCTACGAACGAGCTTTGCAGCGCACTGGTGAACAGCAGCATCCCGATTTTGCCCTGGCTGAACGCTTCGATCGCTTCGCCGTCATTCAGCTTGCCATTGGCGCCGCTCTTGATCAGATCCTGCCACATTTGCACCATTTCAACCGCTTCCGGTTCGCCGAATTTGATCGTTTTGCGATCGTCGGAGAGAGCTTGTCCGCCGTTGCTGCCGATCAGTGCCTGGATGATCCAGTCTCCGCCCGTGGCTCCGCCGACATGTGCGCCTGTCATGCCGGTCTTCTCGGCGATGTTCAAGCCATATTCCTTCACTTGCGTCCAGGTTGTCGGCGGAGCAGCCGGATCAAGGCCTGCTTCCTCGAACAGCTTGGCATTGTAGAACAGCACCGGCGTGCTGAACGTGAATGGCAGACCGAATGTCTTGCCATTTAATTGACCGAGCTTCAAGCCGTTGGGCGAGAAACCTTCGAAGTTGCTTTTCAACTCGTCCGCAGCCACGATATCCTCAAGCGGCTTGGCATTGAAATTGTTCACAGCGAAATCAAGGCCGTCGAACGTCAGCTGTGCGACATCCGGCGCCGAACCGGCTACGATATCCGCCTGTACCTTAGCGTTGATGTCGGTAGAAGAAACCGGAATGGCATCGATCTTAATATTCGGATGCGCCGCCTCGAATTCGCTGATCAGCTTCTCTGTTCCCGGCACTTGGCTGGCAATCGCCAGATTGTAGCTGTAAAACTTCAGCGTAATTTGCTCGTTTACACCCGCATTGCCGCCATTAGCAGCATCCGTGCCGGAGCCTGTCGCCCCATTGCCGCACGCTGTCGCAATCAAGGCGAGCGACACTAGAGCAGCCGCCAATCTTTTCTTGTAAGCCATTGTTTCTCCCTCTCCTCTGCAAGTTCTTTCGGCTTTTTGTTTGTATTCAAAGCTATTTAACGCGATGCCTGCCAATCATTAAGCATGGGCGTGCGCGGCATCCATCTTCCACTCGAAAACGACTTTATGATCGCCCGCCATCGCCATCGGATGCACGACCATTTGCCCTTTCTTCACCAGCACGAGGTTGTAGCCGCTGTTGTCGACGAACTTCATGCTGTCATTGCTCGTCGGTTCGATTCCGAATGCGACACCTGTTGCCGCAGCGCTTGGAACGCCTTGGAACAGTCCGATATTGTTGCAATGAATGTGGCCGGAGAGCATGCCGATAACGTCGCTGCCCGCGATCGCTGCAGCAAGATCCTGGGGGTTGTCCAGCAGATGGCTGTCCATTAGCGGAGTCAGCGTAGGAACGACAGGATGGTGATGCACGATAATCGTTCCGTTCGGAGCAGGCGTCTCCAGCTCTTCGCGCAGCCACTTAAGCTGCTCCTCGTCCAATTCCCCTGCATGCTTGCCTGGAACTTGCGTATTAAGGACGATCAGGCGCAGTCCGCCTTCCATCACAGTGTAATAGTAGGATTCTTCGGAAGGCTCTTCCCGCAAGTAGCCTTCGCGGAAAAAGGATCGCGTGTCGTGATTGCCAAGCGCTACATAGACCGGCACGCCGAGCTTCTCTTTCTCCTCGTCCAGCAGCATACGAAGGTGGCGGTAATCTTCCGTGTCGCCGTCTTGTGTCAAGTCGCCGCTGATGACGACGAACGCCGGCTTTTGACTGAGTCTTCCTAGCTCCGCGAACGTTTCACGAAGCTTCTTGGTCATGTCCATTTCGAACAGCGGGTTTTTACCAGGTACGTTAATATGCGTATCAGTCAGATGTGCGAAGAAAATGGATGTTGTCATTTTTTTGCCTCCTGGGAATGTGTTTGCGGCTTGTAGCTGCCGATCTCGCCAATTCCGTCCAAATGCATAACCCGGTAAGTTGGCTTTCCATCACGCACGTTAACCCATAACAGGACATTATCGCTTTCCGGCCCTTCGCCATGGGCATGTCCGCCGGTTCTGCCGAGCTGAATATGTTCGCCATTGCCGGATACGGAATATTCCATCGCGTGAAGGTGACCAGCGAAGATGGTATGAGGCCGTCCGTCCAGCAAGCCGATCAGCTTATTGTATCGCTCGTTCTCCGATTTCCATCCTGGTTTATGCATGCTGACAAACGTCCATTTCGCATCGCGGTTCTCTTCCAGCACACGCTCTGCGAATGCCATTTGCTCGTCGCTGAGCGCGAGATCAATGCGGGACATTCCTTCCAGTTGCTCTGGAGACATGCGGCTTACGATGTCATCGTAAAAGGCTTGCATATGCGCCGTCATATGTTCCGGATCGTTCTGAACGTTGTACGTCGCTTTTTTGATCATGTCGATAAATTCATCAGAAAGCTCTGTCGGAGGATCCTCCGTGTTAAGTACGAGGAACAGCGCGTCTCCTGCCCGAAAAGCATAATAGTCGAAGCCTTTTCGTTCCCTCCAGACGTCCAGCATCACTTGATTGCCGTAATCATGATTGCCGACGACATGGAAGAAAGGCAATCCCGTGGCCTCGATTTTCTCATCGATATACTCCCATTCCGCTCTTGCGTCCGCAGCATCCTTCCAGTAGCCTTCGATCAAATCCCCTACTGACAGGACAAAATCCGGCTTCAAATCCGCTACAACCTCCAGCGCTTTCTCGAATACTCCTGCCGTTGCCATTCCGCAACGGTCGCCCAATACTGCAAATGTAAAATCTCCTGCCGCAATCTCCCGCAGTTGGCCGAACCAAGGCCGCTTGTCCGTTTGAAAACGGACATCATCATACCATACCTCGCCAGCATATCGGCTTGCTTGAAGTATTGTCACAAGTCTTTCTCCTCTCAGATCGCGGAATGGATGCTCGTTCAATCGAGATCAGTATACAAGTTGTATGTAAGTGAATTGTTATCGCAGTCTAAATGATATGTAAATCTCCATGCTGGGCTAAAAAGCAAAAAAGGATGCCTGTTATAGGCACCCTTCTTGTCTATTAGATATAGTTTTAGATGACGCCGCTCAGCATCAGCTGCTCCGTCGTATACTTATAATTCTCTTCAATAGCCGCTTTCGCCCCGTCATAATCTTTGCGCAGCAGGGCTTGATAAATTTTCCCGTTCATTACATTGGCCCACTGCGGCTTGAGCTGCGGGAATTGCTTGCGGAAGGTAACCATCCGGCAGACGAACTTGCCACGGTAAGATTCCAGCACCTGCAGCATGTAATCGTTGCCAATAGCGCTTAAGATCGTCTCGATACACATTAACGAATTGTTATAGTAGCCTAGATAGTCCCCGTTCTCACGGGAAGCGTCCTGGCGCTGCAAATAAAGATGAAGCGCTTGTAGATCGAATGCCAGCTCTCTTTGCTTAGCCGCTTCCAATACAAATAACTGCATCGACACGAGAACCTCAAGCATCTGGCTGAATTGCCGAAAAGAGATTTCCTTCACGAGAACGCCACGCCCTTTGAAGCTTTCGACGAGCCCTTCCTTCTCCAGCAGTGAGATCGCCGCACGAACCGGCGTCCGGCTCATGCCAAGCTCACCCGCCAGCTCGTTCTCCGACAAGAGCATGCCCGGCATTACATCCGCCCGCACGATCCGGTCCTTGATTTGATTGTATGCTTCCCATTCTAACGAAGTCGCTCGCATGCTATCCTATCCTTCTTCTTCATTTGGACTATCGTAGCAAACCGATAGTCATAAGGATAGTAAAGATATTGTAAAATACACGAAGTTAAAGTGCCCCGCTTAGTGCAGCCTTCTTATTTTGTATGCTAAGACCTCTTCTATGTGTCATGAATAATACCAAGTATCCCAGCGTGACAAGGATACAAATCATGATGTCAACAAGGATCAGATTCTGATAATTTCGGAAATAATCGAAGGAAAAGCCTCCTATTAACGCCCCCATAATGCCACCGGCCTGGTGGAAGAAGAGTAATGTCCCTGCATGTTTCCCTTTTCCGTTGGCAAATTCATTGATGACAAGGATCCCTCCCGGCACTGCGCTTAAGTAGGTAACTCCGAACGCTATCGCAAAAACAATAGGTGAACTTCCCAGATGCATAAAGAGGAAAGCAAAGCCCAGTATACGTATGCCATACAAAATAGACATCATCATTAATTTATTGTACCGGTCCAGCAAATAGCCGCAAATGAGTGCCCCCGTAATTTCCATAATGCCAAGTATGCTCATGGATAGGGCGATCATGCTTGGTGACACCTCTGCCAGCTGATGTATGGCTACTAAATTCATTTCGACGGATCCCATATTGACTCCGCAGGTGAAAAGCGCAAATGCGACCACAATAAAGACAGGAAGATGAATGAATTTCTTGGAGGATGGGGTTGCGGTAAGAGGCGCATCAGACTCTTCAACTTCTATTGGATGATCCGATTGGGGTTTCTCCATCTCTTTCTGCCGCTGGCTCTTGATTCCTAGCCAAATCACAGGCAATGTCACAAAAATGCCTAGGGCAAAAGAAGCCATAAAGGCATCCTTCCAAGTCAGCCAACCAATGGATACGAAAATTGGCGTAATAATGGCTAACCCTACAGAGGATGCGCTCGCCAACAGCGACATGGCTTTAGCCCGGTGATGCCTAAACCATTCTAACATCAATAAATAGCTCGTCGTTGCCCCAATGCCGGCTAACCCAGAGATCACGCCATATCCAACAAAAAAGACGATAGGTTCGTTCCCTAACAAGACAACGCCAGTGCCCATAATACTCATGACTGCACTTAAAAAAAGCACCTTCTTTGTGCCGTAACGATCGGCAAGCCAGCCTCCCACAAGCGCGCATATAGCTGTTATGAATAAGTTGGTTGACCATGCCATTGAGATAAATCCCCTGCTAATCAGTAAATCCTCCGAGATTTGCACCTGAAAAAAAGCCATGCTAAATCGGGTCAAGGCGCCGATAAATCCAACAATCCAGAGAGACCCCAATCCAATCCAAGCATGCTTGGATTCCTTAAACCATGTCGCGCCCACTCTTATCCCCCTTGTCACTCAAAAAAGATACCGATCGGTATCTTCAATATTAACACAGCTGCATGGTTTTGCAAGAGTGGAAATTCATTTGTTATACTACGTGTACAATACAGTTAAATAGGGGGATGACGATGGAGAAAGGCGAAAAAACTCGTGAGTTTATTATCACTAAGGCTGCTGAACTTTTTAACCAAAAAGGATATTCGGGTTCATCCTTATCCGATATAACCGAGTTGACAGGCATCAAAAAAGGCGGCATCTACCGCCATTTTTCCAGTAAAGACGAAATTGCATACGAAGCTTTTAGCTATGCCGGCCAAATTGTAGGGGCCCAGCTTGCCCATGCAGTCAATCAACAAGAAACGGCCTCTGGCAAGCTGCTGGCATATTTGCGCGTATACGAGAAAGTAGTGGAAGCGCCGCCCTTCATCGGAGGCTGCCCGCTCCTCAACACCGCCATTGATAGCGATGACAGCCATCCAGGCTTACGTGAAAGAGCCAAGCAAGCCCTATTAGACACGCTGGAATCCCTCAAGAAAATCATTTCCCAAGGCGTGCAAAGCGGCGAATTTAAAGAAAACCTCGATATTGAGGATCTGGCTACCTTCACCCTTTCCATCATGGAAGGCGGAATTATGATAAGCAAACTCGAAGGCAATAATCGGCATATGCGAATGAATATCAGGAGCTTTGCTGCTTATCTGGAAAATGTGTGCCTCCGTGAACCTCATTAGTTCCTTCCATGGCAAGTTTGTTACCAGAACAAAAGCCCTCAGAGTGATGAAGGGCTTTTGAGTAAGCTTCTATATTTAGACCCGATATGAAGCCTTTGCCTTGAATCCCCTACTTCTCCTGCTCCTTTATCACCTGCTCAATCCCCGACAGAATCAGCTTGAGGCCGAACTGGAACGCCCCATCGGTCCCCATCAGCTCGAACAAGCCGTTATGGAACATCCTCCGGAACAGTCCCGCTTCCGCCTCGGTCATGGAATCCAAAAGACGGACCATCTCATCACCCGGAAGCATGCCCTTTTCCTTAACGATAGTGGCTACATTGCGCTGATGCTGATAACCGTCCAGAACAAAGTAGAAGACATAATTGAGAAGCGTAAGAATCGCTTGAAATTTCTGATCCTGCCCAAGAGGCGTCGATTCCACGCAGAGCAGCGTACGGTTGGTGAAGCGGATGTAGTCCGGCTCGTGAGGCAGCGTCATCATCATAAGCTGCGTGGAGCAAGGGTATCGGCATAGCACGCTCCGTACCGTCTCGGCAAGTCCTGCGAGCTGCTCCTTCCAATCCCCATCGGAGTGAAACTCCTCCAGAATGATTTTGGACACCTGGTTGGCCAGACGCTGGTAGAGATCTTGCTTGCTCTTGAAGTACCAGTATAGAGAGGGAGCCTGAATCCCCAGCCGGTCGGCCAATCGCCTCATACTGAATTTCTCTATTCCTTCCTCCCCCAGAAGCTCCCAAGAGGCTTCCAGAATCATGTCCTCCGAAATCTGAGGCTGCTGTTTCTTCATCGTTATCCGCCCTTTTATCTAACAGTGTAAGTTTGTTCTTTACAGGTTCATACGTTCATGATATCATCTAACACTGTAAGGTTCAATCTAACACTGTTAGATAAACAATAAAAGAAAGAAGTGACCCGCATGGATGCAGAAAACCTTCATTACTTTGAAAAAGCGCCGGTCGCAAAAGCCGTAGCTCACTTCGCAATTCCAATGATGTTAGGCACGTCGATGAGTGTGGTCTACGCCATCTTGAATGCCTATTTTCTCGGTACGCTCCACAATACTGCTATGTTAACCGCACTAGCACTCACTTTGCCGTTATTCGCCATCATTATGGCGCTTGGCAATTTGATTGGCATAGGCAGCGGTACGTTCATCTCCCGGTTGCTAGGAGAGAAAAAATACGACGATGTGAGGCATGTGTCATCCTTCGCCTTTTACAGCAGTCTGGTTCTCGGTCTTATCGTGATCGCCGTCGGCCTCCCGTTGATCGATCCGATCGTTCATGGGCTGGGGGCAACGCCTGACTCCTTCGGCTTCACGAAGGACTATGTCATGGTTATGCTTTTGGGCTCGCCATTCGTCGTATTGTTCTTCACGCTGGAGAATATCGTTCGTTCGGAGGGTTCCGCAATCACGTCGATGACTGGTATGATCCTCAGCGTTGTCGTAAATATTATTCTCGATGCGCTTGTCATCTTCGTCTTCCATTGGAGCATAATCGGCGTTGCGTCCGCCACAGTCATTGCTAACCTGGTTGCGAGTATGTTCTACGCCTTCCATATGAGACACAAAAGCCAGTTCTTAACCGTCTCCATCAAGTGGTTCAAGGCAACCAAGGACATCCTGGCCAATGTCTTCAAAATCGGCGTTCCCGTCTTTGTCATGAGTGTCTTCTTGGGTGCCATGTCGCTCATCCTCAACCATTTTCTTGTTGAATATGGGGATCAGGCCGTAGCGGCTTACGGAATTTCATCGCGTTTGCTGCAATTCCCAGAGTTTATTCTAATGGGCTTGTGCGAGGGCGTCGTGCCGTTGATCGCTTTCTCTTTTACAGCTAATAAATTGCGCATGAAAAATACCATTGGATTTACGATCAAAGCGATTTTGGCATTAGCAGTCGTGTTCGGCATTATCGTCTATTTGATTTCCGACCATTTGATTGGTCTGTTTACAGCCGACCCGCAATTAATTGAAATGGGCAGCTATATTCTGCATGTGACGTTCTTATCCTTGTTCATTACAGGATTGACGACATTGTTTGTCGGGATCTTCCAAGCAACAGGGCAAGGAACCGCCGCATTTATGATGTCCATTATTCAAGGAATGACTCTGATTCCTGTGTTGTTTATCGCCGATCGCATGAACGGCTTTCACGGGGTAATCTGGTCGCTCGTCATTGCGGATGCCGTCGCATTCCTTGTTGGTGCCGTCATGCTGTATGCTCTGCGGAACAAATTGCAGCCTGCTGCAGAATTACTGGCCTAAATGTTGCTCCCATCCCTCCGGCGGAGGAATCCAGATAAACGAAAGCCACCAATATCCTTCTGAAAAGGTATTGGTGGCTCTTCGTTTTATAGAAAACCTTGATGGTATACACATACGATATTCTTTCCTGAGTGTTTGGCTTTGAATAATTCTTTATCCGCATAATTAATCATTTGCTCTAAGGTATGCCCCTCTGTATGCAGGTTGGCTCCCCCTATACTCACGGTAATAGGAATGGATGTCCCTAAAGCTGAGGTTATTACGGCCTTCTCCACATTTATCCGAATTTTCTCTGCTTTCTGCATACATTGCTCTAATGTTTCATCAGGGATTCCCACCATAAACTCTTCCCCGCCATATCTGCCTACCCTATCCTTTTCTCCTATACTAGCTTGAATCAGATCTGCCACACGCTCCAGCACCCTATCTCCTTCCTGGTGCCCGTAAACATCATTGATTCTCTTGAAATTATCCACATCAATCATCAGGATGCATAGCGTTCTATTGGCGTTATTGCTTTCTTTCAGCTGCTCATACATTTGGATTGTTCCTTCGAACAACTCTTTCCGATTAAAGACTTTGGTTAAGGCATCATACTTGGATGCATATTCAACTTTCATATACAGTCGGGCATTCTCTAATCCAATCGCCAAATAATTGGACAGGGTCTTCAATGTACTCAAGTCTTTTAAGTTAAAAGAATCTTTCTTATAAGCTTGAGTGCTTATCACCCCAACTACCTTCTCCTTCATAATAATAGGTACGAATATAAGAGAGTAAGGTACTGTCTCTACGACATACTCCTTCTTCTTTCTGATCTTCTCTAAGTATTCCTTAAAGTCTTCAAAATAACGGCTGTATTCCTTCTCCGTGTCCTTAATAAGGATATCCTGCTTGTGCTTGACGCTATATGCCCAGAAGCTATCATCTAATATCGACTTAGGCCCTACGACCAACCGTTGCCCCTTTTCGATAGACAACTCATTGTGAAGGATCCCTTCTTCTTCGTTATAAATGCCAATTTGAATAATATCCGCTTGGATCAAATCCTGTATTTCCTTGGCAACAATACTAAAGATACTTTCCTTGTCCAAGTTAGACAGGATCTTCTGTCCCACACCATTCAAAGCTTCCGTTTGAGTGTAGAGAAACTTGTAGTTCTTCCCCTCTTCCTCTTCTCTTTTTCGATTCAGCATCTCCATACTCTCAGCACTGCGAATAGCCTGCATTTGTTTTTCTAATGCCATATGTTTTTCTAAATAAGCATAGGCTTGCTCATAATTCCCCAGCCCTTTATAGCCCTTGCCCAAATTCAAATACACTTTATTTAAATTCCTTGTTGATTTGGCCTTTTCTATCCCTTTCTCTACTCGCTGCAGCTTATCAACCGTCTCCTTATATCGGCCTTGCACCAGATCCAGCTCTGCCCAGTACATTAGCGCATCTTGAAGATACAGCTGCGCTCCTCCCGCTTTCGCCATTTCGACACTCTTGACGAAATATTCCTCTGCTGTACCATAGCACCCTTTAGTCGCGTAAATATGAGCCATTTCTTTTAACACATTGGGCACCATTTTGGGAATGTATTCTTCAGCCAACTCAAGCGCCTTCGTGATGTACACGATAGCCTGCTCTGGATCGCCCAAATGGTTGCAGCATTCGGCTTGATTGGTGTAACAAGCCACTTGAAAAGCATTACTATAGACACGAGGTATGTTCACAATCTGATCTAATAGCTCTTTGGCCTTTTCATACTCATCGATTTCCATATACAGCGCTGCAAGGTTCCCTTTAATTTGGGTCAGCCGCTCATAGTTGCCTACTTTTTCTGCAAGCTCTATCCCTTCCATACCATGCTCTATGGCTTGGGAAAGCTTTTGTTGTACCGAATAACCGCTTACAAAAGCGCTGCTGGTCGCTAATTGTCCATCGATATTGTTATTTTCTTTAAAAATATGATAAGCCTCTTCATAAAGAGCAGTCGCCGTTTTAAAGTCCGTGGAATCAAAGTATACCCAGCCTTTATTATAAAGAATCCACGGGTAAGCACAGGTTAACATATGATGTTCTCTTACAAATTGAGTGGCTGCTTCGTAGGCTTCTAATGCAGCCTTAGAATCCGTTCCTCTTAACTTTTCACATATTTTAATAATGTAATTCTCATCATCCTTCAGCTTGCCCAGTTCTTTGTCTAACTCCTCCAGCAACATTTTCATTTTTCACCTAGTTTCTCAATTGTAATTAATCTTGAAATCTTAATAGGCAACTTTACTCGTTTGGAGCAGCGAGGAGGTACAAATAAAAAGAGGGTAGCAACTATCATTCCGTCACTTAATTCACTCTATTATAATGAATAATTGGCAAGTGTTATAGTGTTTTCCTGCAACACAAATAGCGAAAAACATGGGCGAGGGCGAACACCACTTTTTATAATGCGGAATATACAAAAGAATAGGCATTTATCCCAATCATGCTTATTCTGTTGGGAATCGGAATAAGCACAAAGGAGTGTTTCAAGTTGGCAGTAAAATCATCTCACTATTTTGCCCGCGGCAACACTGCGCACGGAGCTCATTTCTTGTATACATCCGCATTTGATGGGCTGGACAAAATATTCGTCCTTATAGGGCCTCAAGGTACAGGGAAATCGACAGTCATAAGGGGCTTGGCGGATAGCCTGCTGGATAAAGGCTTGCATGTGCAATGCTTCCACTCCCCTCTCCGTCCCGACGAGCTGGATGGCATCATTGTTACGGAATTGAAGGTTGGTATTGTCGACGGGCGAGCCTGCAAGGAGATTGCGGATATCCGGGCTGGTGAAATCGTCTCTGTCCCTTTCGGCGATGCATTTAATAACAGCCTTATTCTGCCGGAACACAACATAGCAATAGAAGATCTTCGTGACAAGCTTGAGAGAGCCTATTCAGAAGCGTATGAAACGTTCGCAACGGCATTGCGGATCCATGACGAGTGGGAAAAATTTTATATCGATAACATGGACTTCGCGAAGGCCGACCAGCTTGCGCTGGATTTGACTCAAGCATTATACGCCGGCCATGAAAACGATACGCCAACGGTCTCGCATCACTTGTTTTTCGGAGCTGCGACTCCAAGAGGTGCATTCGACTTTATTCAAAGCTTGACCGCTAACCTGGACAGACGGATCTTCATCAAAGGAAGGGCGGGCTCTGGCAAATCAACTCTGCTGAAAAAGCTTGCCTCCGCTGCCGAGACGAACGGAATCGAAGTGCAAGTGTTCCATTGCGGCTTTGATCCGAACAGTCTGGATATGCTGATATTCCCGAAGCTTGGGACAGCTATCTTCGACAGTACCGCTCCGCATGAATACTTTCCGGATCGGGACGGGGATGAGATCCTGGATATGTATACACGGACTATAGCCCCTGGAACAGATGAAGCCCATGCTGCCGAAATCGCCGGTATTAAAGCACGTTATTCGGCAAAAATGAAAGAGGCCACCTCCCATCTGGCGGAGGCCGAAGCCATCGATTCTCAAATTAAGGCCTACTATATTGCGGCCACGGATTTTTCGATCGTAGAGAAGTTCCGGCAGCAATTACAGTCCGAATTGAATGAACGGATCGGCTCCATTCAGCTTTCAAAATAATGCTTTAACTCCAAACACTTTACGGGGCTCAGCAGCCTAAAGCATGCTGAGCCCCTTTTGAGTTTAAATCTGGCTGCTGCCTCTTCCATGCTCTTCTCCGCCTGCTAATCGCTCTTTCGTTACGAACATCGCATACTCATACATGGAATTGAAAGCGCATTTTATAGTAATTCTGCACATAACTAGAGTAATAGACGACATTGTGATGGGATAGCCCAATAATTACAATATTCTCAAGATAGCTACCAGGGAGGTTGAGATGAGCATTCCAAGCTTTATTCAAATCGGTCTGGCTATTATTTTCGGTCTATCTGGCTTGCTGAAATTGTATTCTCCGTCCTCTTTGAGAAGCACGCTTGTGGCTCTCGGTATACCTAAGCCGCTGGGTTCCGCAGGCGCTTGGCTGGTTCCTTTGCTCGAGATGCTGACCGCCGTTTTATTGGTATCCAGCGCAACCGTATGGCTAGGACAAACCCTTGCATTCGGCTTAATCGGAGCGTTTATTTATGCTATTCTTGTAGCTTTGCTAAAGAAAGAGCGAATCCAATGCAACTGCTTTGGGAAGCTGCGGGACGATTATCTCGGGCGGAGCACGATACTGAGGATTGCCCTATTAATCGTTATGAACAGCTACATTACGATTGCCAATCAGCCTGTTTCCTTTACGGCCATAAAGCTAGAGGAATTGGTTCTGTATTTGCTTTCGTGGACCGGCATTTTGGGCCTATATTTCATTGTTCCATTTGTTCTGAACGCTATTTCACAATCACAGACGGATTAAAGGAGGGCTTATCGTGTCAGCTATATTCTATGTCTCGTATGTCATATTATGGGCGTTGGTCATCCTCTTAACGGTTGCTTGCATCCATCTCTTAAAAAGAAAACCGGCTAGCCTGCAGCAAGACACCCATTTACAGAGTGATTCGGATGAATTGGAAGGCTTAGGCTTGCCGACAGGAGCGCCCTTTCCGAATGACGGCCGATTAACGCTGGGTGGAGCCGTACCTGATTTTCGAAACTCGCTGATTATCTGTTCGATGACTGCATGCGGCTCCTGTGAAGCGATGTATCCGAGCTTGCTCCGATTCCATCAACGGAATCCGCACGTTTCGATCTATATTCTGTTGTTCACGGATCAGGAAGAACAAATTCAGCAAACGGTTGATAAATATCCCTTTGATCTTCCTGTTCTCGCATGTACTCCTGAGGATACGGACTTTTTCCAAACCAAGTTTTTCCCATTTGGCTATGCAGTTAACCAAGACGGGCTTGTTTGTTCCAAAAGCCATCTGAATAAAGAAAATGATTTCGACCTTATGGCTTCAACCCTTGCAGATCATGAGGTCCGCTTAAAAAGAGCATGGTAAATCTTCTTAAGGCTGCTTCCTTGAAGAGTATTGCGGAGCAAACCCGATTAACGCTGCAGATGATGGTCCGCATGATTCGCATATTGTTCAAGCTGACTCCGGCCAAGATGACCTTTTTAAGCGCTGCCCAGATTTCTACCGCGATCATTCCCGTGCTGCAAGTCTATGTAACGATTGAATTGGTGCATCGAACCGAGCGAGTGATTCAAGACGGGTCATCGCAATTTGGACCTGCCTTCACCATTCTGCTGTACCAGCTGCTTCTGTTCTTATTGCAATTGGCGCTGGAAGTGTATGTAGATTTCCTGGTGAACAAAATAAAGCTGGCCGCCTTGCTGCATTTCGGCCAAGAAGTGAATCAGAAATCTTCACGGCTATCTCTGCTTCATTTTGAAAACCATGAATTTTATGATCTGCTGCAAAGAGTTTCAACGGGCTTAGAGTACCGGGGGATGCAATTTTTTCAGTCCTTTCTGCAGATTGCCAAAAACCTGATTACCATTGCCGGCTTCGTCATTGTATTGCTGGGCTTTCACTGGCTGCTGGCGTTCGGAATTCTGCTGTTGATCGTCCCATCCTTATATATAGACATCAAGGAGAGCGGCTTTAAGGTATCCCAGTTCGTGAATCAAACGCCGTTCCGAAGAAGATCGATCTATTTCTCCTCGTTGCTAACCGAACGGGAATGGGCCAAGGAAGTCCGTATCTTTGGCTTAGCCGATTATTTCATTCAGCAATGGCGAAAGTACACCAGGCAGAATGGCCAAGAGCAGATCGATCTGGAACGGAAAATGTCCATTTTCAAGGTTGCGGTTAATGGGTTTCTGCTTGTCATGGTGACGCTGATCAGCGGTTTCTTGCTCACCTTGGCTGCTGCCGGGGCCATGACCATTGCTAGCTTTGTAGCATTGATCCAAACCATATTCTCCGTTCAAACGAATTTGAAAACGATGGCCGTGTACATCGCTGGAATCTATGAGCAAGCCTTATATACAACCGATTTGTTCCGCTTCCTTGCGATGAAAGAGGAGGAGTCAGACGACACACCTAAGTTACCGTTACCCGCCTCTCTGGAGCATGGCATATCGGTGAAAAATCTCGAATTCGTTTATCCAACCAACGGAAGAACGATTCTGCGCGATATTTCGTTCGAGGTCAGCATGGGAGAGAAAATAGCGATCGTGGGCGAGAATGGTGCGGGGAAAAGCACCCTTGCCAAATGCTTGCTTGGGCTCTACCAGCCCACCGCTGGCACGATAACCTACAACGGTATTCCGCTGGATCAAATGGATACGAATGAATTCCGTGAGCGCGTAACCGCTATTTTTCAAGATTTTGCGCAATATCAACTTACACTGCGCGAGAACATCGGGGTAGGCCATGTGGAATGGATGCAAGAGGAGGCCCGGCTGCAAGCAGCAGCCGCAAAATCGGGCGTAGACGATTTCTTCCATGAGCTATCGGAAGGATTTGATACCGAGCTGGGGCATAAATTTTTTGGCGGGCATGAGTTGTCCCATGGACAATGGCAGAAGATCGCGATTAGCCGGGCTTTTTTCCGCGACTCTGATATTATAGTGCTGGACGAGCCAACCTCGGCCTTGGATCCGATGGCGGAAGCGCAACTATTCGAGCATATTGCTCAGTTAACCAAAGGTAAAACCACTTTCTTCATTTCGCATCGACTCGGCATTTGCCGGGCGGCTGACCGAATTCTCGTCCTGAAGGACGGCCGGCTGGTTGAGCAGGGAAGCCATGACGAGTTAATGGCATTAGACGGGGAGTATGCAGGCATGTTCCGCACCCAAGCGGAGTGGTATCAATAGTCATCTGCCTTATGAAAGGAGGTGAAATCTATGTACAAATGTGCATTCGGAGCTTGCCCAGCATCCAGAGCAGCGTACAAGTCGGATAACAACGGCGTGACATGGTACCAAGTCGGTTGCTGCCAATAATACTGGAATTATTTTAAAAAAATACGGGTACCCTTGGGGTATCCGTATTTTTTCATCTGCAGATAATTATTACTATTCCGGCAGTTGGTTAAGTTAGGGCCATCCTAAGCGGATGGCTCATGATAAGTTATGAAATTATTCGTTTCGAGATCACACTTAAATCATTTCGTTCACTCACCCATTTATGCCGAAAATCAAAATCTTCTCATCACTCTACAATAATTCTCGCTTGACTGATGTAAAGTTCCCCCAAAGACCTTTCTCTATCAAATACCCTGGTACGTTTCTTTCAATCCAATCTACTAGGATCAAAGATTTATGCTAAAACAAAGCTCGGGAAACTCTTAATTTTTCAAGCAAATCTAAATGGTGCCTAAGTTCGTTGGAACCATACCTTCAAAAAAGGTTTAATTTTATAGTTAAATGCGATAACATACTATAAGAGTAACATTTGGAAATAATATGATGATATTTATTAAGTAGGTATAAAAAACTATAGTTGCTTACAAAGCCATATGTTACAAACAAAAATGGTGAAACCCAAAATAATAAACAAAGAAACAGTGTATATAAATGATTAAAACTAAAAAAAATGAAGATATCTTAATAGATTTAAGTGTTGGGGGAAATAAAACAAGAGAGTATTTGATCTGGGCCTATTTGGATTCAAAACAAGTAAAAATAAACGGGCATCCATATGTTAATTTAGAGGTTAATAGAAATATGATAAGTATTTCAAATATAAATATTGAAAATACAGTTCAACCAGGAATATATGAATTAGAAATATATTGTGTACCATCACCTGAGGAAATGAGTACTGGCTTAAAAGAGGTTATATCAGGAAAGAGGTACACTGTAAAGGTGGATTAAACATGTATCAGTTTATTTTTCGGCAATGGAAAAATAGAAAGGCCACGATTTTATTAATTGTAATTGGCTTTTTTATCGGCAGTTTAGTAATGTCACTTGGAACAAGTGCATCTATGGAATCAATTGCTTATATAAATGATCAAAGGGGGGGCAATCCTGATCAGCAATTAGATGTTTTTATATCTCAGGATGGCCAATGGAACCAAAAAGATGTAGAAGATACAGTGGAGAGATTAGGTGATTTTGGTGAAATGCAACTTCTTAGCATGGGGAATCGAAAGCTCGACCAATATAATGAAAGCTTCCCCGTTGTCCCAGTATTATTTCACCAGGCTCCAGACTGGCATATACCATTAGTAGAAGGTAAGTACTTTTCAACAGAAGACATGGAGGGAAATAAATCAATTATCATCGGAAAAAGTATCGCTGAGAAACATGATATCAATTTAGGAGATAGCGTAGTAATTGAGGATGAAAAATTTCTTGTGACTGGTATTGGTGGGCGTTCTTCGCGAGAAACCCCATGGGAGTATGCTATATATATGCCTTGGAAAAGTTATCTGGATATATATCAAGATTGTTTTCTTGAAGAAAATAATCTTCATGGTGTTAGCATTCGCTTGAAAAGTGGGAAAGACCAGTTTATGCAAAACAGCAAGGAACTTATAGAAACTGCGTCTCAGCAAGGAATCAAATTAGTTTACAAGAATGTGAGCAATGTAGATAATAGTTCCTTCCGAAATACACTTGTTATCACTGTAGTGGCCACAGTACTTATCTATACAATCGCGGTTATCAACATTATTCATTTAATGATGTATTGGTTAATTGAGCGAAAAAGAGAAATTGGTATTATGAAAGCTTTGGGAGCGAATAACGCTTATATTGCCAGAACAGTTCTTCTTGAAGTCTTAATCATGTCTATTATTGGCGGCTTACTAGCTATCTTAATACAATATGCTGCAATGCTGCTTTTATCTGGTTCTTCCCTCGCAAAAGAGATTACCTTCCAGGTAACATGGTTAAATTTATTCTCTGCACTGGGTGTCTCTTTATTCTTCGGAATGATTTCGGCAATAGCTCCTGCGTTGAATGCTATGCGTTTTGAGCCAATTAGTGTAATTAATAGTAAGTGAGGTGCCTGACTTGATAAGACTGATCTACCAATCAATTATCAATAAGAAAAGTAAATTTATATTGCTGATGGTGCAGTTTACAATTGGTTTTGCTGCGTTGTTATTTGGATTAAGCTGTATTTTTAATCTGTTACAATATAAAAAAAGTATTGAAGCATTAGTGCCATTAGATACCGTTCATGCTTATATAAATGAAGATAATGGCTTATCAGAAAAAAATATAAACATGCTTAACAAAAACAGCAATGTGTTTGAACAACTACGGGAAAGCAATCTAGTTGAAAAACTAGGCTTATTTGAGACTATGTATGTTTATGACAGTGTTAATTCAGAAGAAACAAAGAATGAATCACGTTTGTATATTCTAAACAACGATAATATTGAAATGTCAAAGCTTACATTGCAGGAAGGAACAATAGAACCCTTACAATCCAATGTGAGTTCTTTTGAATATATACCTGTAGTTGTTAGTTTTGCAATGAAAGATCAATATAAAGTAGGAAATAATTATCAGCTATATTATATAGATGGACAAACACAAAAGTATGAAAAGATAGATGTCAGGGTCGTTGGAATACTAAAATCTTCTACACTTTTTTGGCGTGGGGGTTCAACTTATATTAGTGAAAATATCGTAAACAACAAAGAATTTATCTTAGCTCCACAATTTAAGGATTTTGAATTGGCTATGACATATGCATACAACTCATTAATTCAATTGCCAAAACACGAAACACGTGAAGAAAGCTTAGAACAAATTAAGTCAGTGTTTGAGCATAACGATTTGAGTTTGCAATATACCACATTACACCAAGAAATAGACTCCTATAATGAGCGTCAAAAAGTAGTTATTATAAGTACAGTCACTTTCGCAGCCATTCTTTTATTACTATCCTTGCTAGGAAGTATTGGTGCTATTTTAACTAGTATTTCAACAAGGTACAGAGATTTTGGCATTTACTATTCATTAGGATTCACAAAAAGCAATATGATTCGTTTGGTGCTTGGAGAAATAATTGCTGTCTTTGGAGTTTCATTTGTTTTGGCTGTAGGTATTTGTAAAATTCTCTTTGCAACCCTTTTAGGTAATGAAGCACTCAATATGAATATATCTGTTGTTGCTGTTGCATTCGTCATTATGATTATTTGCATTATACTATCTACAATCATGCCTTTTATAAAACTAAAGAAGATAGAACCCATTGAATTGATTAAAGGAGTGAACAGATAGATGAGCTTTATTGGGCTAAACGAAATTAATAAACATTTTGAAATCGGGGAAAGAAAGAATGTATTAAAAGACATATCCCTACGCATCAATAAAGGGGAAATGATTGCCATCATTGGTCCATCTGGGTCCGGTAAATCTACGTTGCTTAATCTTTTGGGATTACTAGACCGCCCGTCACAAGGTACGTACTTCTTGGATGGTAAGGATACAAGTTTATTAAAAGATAAAGATAGAGCTTTCACAAGAAATAAAAATATTGGTTTTGTATTTCAAAACTTCAATTTAATCAACGAGTTATCTGCGTTGGAGAATGTTAAGATCAATCTACAATTTTATAATTTGCATAGCAAGAAAAAAGTAAGTAATAAAGAGGCATTACAAAGAAGCAAAGATGCATTAATATCTGTAGGCCTTGAAGACCACATGAATAAACTACCGTCACAGCTTTCTGGCGGACAGCAACAAAGAGTAGCAATTGCTCGTGCCATAGTGAATAATCCAGCATTTATATTGGCAGATGAACCAACAGGAGCACTAGATTCAAAAACAACTGAAGAAATTATGCAGGTATTAAAAGGACTAAATAAACTTGGAAACACAATTATAATTGTTACACATAATACAGATGTAGCAAATCAATGTGATCGCATCATTGAATTAAAGGATGGAGAAATAGTCTCCGATGGAACATAGGTAGTACAAATTGAATAATATATAATCAATATGTCCGCTCCCGATCTACTTAACACCGAACTCATTCGCAGGTCGAAGCACAGATGAAACTCCATGAACGACCAAGCTTAACATGCTTCCTGCGAGCAGGTGCGCTCTCTAGTGGGCGGATCAAACTGACAATGAGAAGTTCAAAATAGGTGCAGCCCCTAAAATTTGTCCTGTTCTACTTATGACAAGCCTCACCACAATGGCCTATCATCGAAAACAAATGGCGGCCTAGCGGCCGCCCATGCGTTGTGTTTAGCTGGAGCTTGCTGTAATGCAATTCTTTATCCAGAGAGCCTGATTGCCCCCTTTAATGACGAAGAACGAACCTCGAATCGTCCCGGCAAGCTTGGACTTCTGTCTTGCGAATTTGAACCCTTTCTCTTCCAGCTCCCGAGATACTTCCATCCCCTCCGACAGCTTAAACCCTACGGCCCGCTTCTTAGGATCATCCACCGGATATTTTCGACTTGAAAACGCGCCGTTTCATCATTCAACTATGTAATTGCAATTCCGATTAACTCACTTCATAGCTCTTTATTAAAAGTGGCTTTGCCAACTCAAAATGCTCATCGTTAGAAATCGTTATTTCTAAATCACCCGTTCCGAAGTGTCCAATCTTTCTTACATCTCTTGTGAAACCAGGCTTAATTTCAATAGTATCAGGATTAACTTTAACAAATACAGTGATTTTCCCTACTTGGGGGTGTATCTCAATACATGCAAAGTTTTTAATTCTGCGAAAGGCAATGTATTGCTTTAAAATATTTTCCTGCACATCATCCCCAAAAGCTAATAAAAAGGCCTTGATGGACTCGAATCGGTTCTTAAGTTCTGAATTAGACTGTTGTAAGTACTCTGACACTGTTTTTTCAGATGATTTGTTTTGACTGAAAGGACGCTTTACTTCTTCTATTTCCATGTTCTGAGCAGTTGTAGCATTTACCAAATCTAGTAACAACAATTCTTCACTAAATTGCTTGTAGCTGTACAACTCAATATTCCTATTGATCTGCTGAACAGCATGCATATCATACTTCGTGAATCCTCCTGCAATACATAACAGTCGAGGAGATGACCAATTGATATTATCAGCCACGTCAATTCCATACTTTTTCATGACAAGCAGGGTTAATTCCGCTTTGTGATCAAGAAGCCAGTCAAGGTAATACAACCCTTGATTAATAACATTTTCATTTGTCGACCGTTTATATTCAATAATTACTGGAGCATTATTTTCATCTATTCCTAAAGTATCTATTCGTCCGCTATGTGTTTTACCAGTTGAATATTCTGTAGCCAGGAACCGAATACCCAACATATCTTCTAAATGCCGTTCTATTAGGGTCTGAAGCGTTTTTTCAACTGCAACAGATTTACCCTCCAGCTCAGTAACTCTTCCATCGCCCAGTTTGAAAAGCTTAATATCCCCCATAGTCCACACCTCAATATCATATGTTAGTTTTATTATTCAATAACGCACACACTATTCCCTGCATTCTTTCATTAATAAGCAAATTCTAAGTTTCATCATGAATCGTGCTAGTTCCAGTTTACTTGGTACGGAAAACAACTTAGACGAAATCAAATTTAAGTTGGCCATCGAGCTCATAGTTCAACTGATCCTCATTCTGGGGAAACAAAAAAAGACGCCGATTCGCTCAGCGTCTTCCCAGGGCATTTCCTATTCCACTTAATTCTTACCTCCATAGCTCTTATATGTTGCGTAAACTGAATCTGCATATTGATTTGCCAGAATAGGACGGCCATAAGAATCTGTTGCTCCCGGGTACCAGTTATCTCCTCCGTTATAGCGTAATAAGCCGTTATAGATGTTGCCGAATCTAACAATTTTTTCGTTTAGAATCAGTGCACCCAAGTACACCTGATCTTGTTCACTGCTGTGATTATAAGCACGGCCAAATGTGGAGCTGAATTGAGATAAATAAGCATTACGTGTGTTTGGTTCTACCTGCATCAATCCGTCGCCGGCTGATGGACTACCTGGTAAACCCGCTCCAAAGCTGCTTTCTTTTTTGATAACAGCACTCAGCAATAAAGCAAAATCTCCGCCTTTACCAAATTTATTGTCTGCATTCATTGCATATGTCCATATGTGGCTTGGAACTTCGGAAGGCTTTGATACTGATGGATTTGGTAAACCCGTATAGATCTTAACAGATGGCATTTTGTCATTGACAGCATTGCCAACCCAGGAGGAGGCTTTGCATGATTAGCAGATGCACACCTTACTTGCGTCAAATTTATACGAATGGATGTGGAATATACAATTCTTCTAAACGGATAATTTCTTCAGTAGTCAACTTAACCGACAACGCCGAAACCGCATCCTCCAGATGGCTGATTTTGGTCGAACCCATAATCGGCGCTGTGATCTCTTCCTTTTGCAGCAACCATGCAAGGGCAATTTGCGCACGCGAAATTCCCCGGTTAGCGGCAATTTCCGCAACTCTTTCCGCGACTCTGCGATCAGCGTCTTCCGTTTTAATAAACAAGGCCTTTGCTATCTGGTCCTTCTCTGATCGCGCGGTCTGCTCATTCCAATCCCGGGTTAGCCGGCCTGCAGCCAAAGGCAGGTAAGGAGTGACGCCAACTCCCTCGTCTCTGCAAAGGGGGAGCATTTCTCTTTCTTCTTCCCGGTAGAGCAGGTTTAATCTGTTCTCCATAGAGACAAACCGTGTCCAACCGTTGCGCTCTGCGACATGCTGAGCTTTCGCAAATTGCCATGCCAGCATGGAAGATGCTCCGATGTATCTGACCTTGCCCGCCTTAACTAAATCGTGAAGAGCCTCCATCGTCTCTTCAATCGGCGTATTAGGATCCCACCGATGAATCTGGTACACATCGACGTAGTCTGTTCCGAGTCGTCTTAGACTATTATCAATTTCGGTCATGATGGCCTTACGGGAAAGTCCCATAGCATTCGGACCTTTGCGCATCGGAACAAATACCTTTGTAGCTATGACGACTTCGTCACGTTGAGAGAAGTCCTTTAAGGCACGCCCGAGAATTTCTTCGCTTGTTCCGTCGGAATACATGTTGGCGGTACTAAAAAAGTTGATGCCCGATTCGAGCGCCTTCTTAATAATCGGTCTGCTTTGCTCCTCACCCAGAGACCATGGGGTATTGCCGCTTTCAGGTACTCCGAAGCTCATGGTTCCAAGGCTTAACTTTGAAACCTCTAACCCGCTGCGTCCAAGTTTTACATATTCCATTTGATAGCACACTCCTTAAGGATATTGAGAAGGCATTTACGCCTTCAGGTTGTCTATACTTATCTCGGTGAGCCAATGCTCGAGACTACATCACCACGGGAGTTGGCGTCTTTCGTTCGAGCTCGCTGCGGATGCGCTCTGCCGCGGCGGAGATGGAATCCTGATTTGTAATGTCGAGTTGAAGGGCACAGGCATCCGCTCCGACGCTCTTCGCAGCCGTCCCCCCTTTCTTGAGCGTTTACTGCTCGATTTTACATTAAGGTTGATACATCAACTTGAAACCCGCCAGTTCCCGCTTCAGATGGTTGATATGTCAACCTTGAAGAAGATTAACACCTTGTGGTTGATATGTCAACCGTGATATTATACTTGCATGGATATTAACAAAGTAAGTGACGATGAAATGCGGATATGGAATCTGTGGAAAGGCTCCTTTAAGCGAATCTTCGGTCGCGTTGTTAAGGAGCTTACTGAACATACAGGACTATCGGAAGGGGACTTTGGAATATTAGACCGATTAGTCCAATTAGGAGATGGCAAGCTTCGCCAACAGGAACTAGCCGACTCGATGAACTGGGATAAGAGCAGATTATCCCATCATTTGACGCGGATGGAAAAACGGGGCCATGTTATAAGAAATCCATTAGACGCAGATCGAGGTGTCCAGGTCATCATTACTTCTGCTGGAAAAGCTGCTTTGGATGAGGCCCTCCCCATCGTCTCAATGGCAATACGCAAGTATTTTCTAGATCAATTAACCGATCAAGACATTGAATCGATTACGAAGCTGGCGGAAAGAACAAAAAAGCGGCCCTAGCCCATTATAGCCTAGTTATCTTGATCACTTTTCTGGGTGCTATCCATGCTGCGTGGTCGAAAACGATAAGGAACTGAATCGCCCCTTCCCTTTCTGTGCCTCTATGAAACGCACAGCAGCCCATTTTCGGCTTTTCCGCCAGTCGTGGGGGCTCCATTGTGCGCCCCTCTTTGCTATTTCCGCCGTTACATCTTCGATTTCATTGTCCATCCGCGCTAATGGTGATTTGCGCTACACATACGTCGCGATGTTATTTTGAAATACTGGTCCATATACCTCAAAATCATAAATCCTTGCTGCAGCGTTGGTGGTCTGCGTGGCATTGTTACGTTCAGCTTAATATATCGAGCCGATACTTCAGTTATTTTGTTTACCGAAATACCACTCGTATTGTTGATCGCATCTAGAATTATTTTCCGTTTTATACCATCGGTGCTGACCTGAATATTGTAAGCCTTCGAGTTATAGGAGGCCGTCTCTCCGCCTTCCGATGCGTGCTTGATGACAAATTGCGCGATGAACTTTTCAAAGGATTGGAACAATATGGACACTATTCATTTTGAAGAAACTATTAAACCCTTCTCCTGGGTAGCCTATGAAAGTAGTTTTTAACCACAGATGCGCAGCCCCATAATACAAAAATCGCGAGTCTCTCTTTTTCCGATTGTTGCGAGTATGAAGTATGGGAACGAAGTTCATGCTTGAAAAATGGGATTATAAGGAGTCTGATGAGAATGAGTGATTTAGTTAAATTACCGAAGTCTGCTGTCTTTGGAGCTGCAAATGGCGTAATGTTCATGACGTTTTTTGGAGCGCTTTGGGCTTCCATTGGAATTGTAGGTTCACATAAGCTTGGAGCTCCATGGCTACTTGTTCTTTCGGGTATTGTAACATTAGTCTTACTGATTGGAGCCATTACGCTTTTTGGTAAAGCTCGTAATATGAACAATGCTGTTACACCGGAAGGGAAGGAACATTGGAAAAAAATAAATAAAAAATTTGGTTTGATCTTTGGTCTTGAAGGTGTTGCGATCTTTATAGCAAGTATAATTTGTAACTTGATCAATCATTTTGAAATCTTTTTTCCTATCATGGCTATCATTGTTGGCATTCATTTTTTCCCTTTAGCTCAATTATTCCGCGAAAATTTTTATTATGGTACAGGTGTAGTTCTCTGTATTTTAGGCATTATCACTTTCTTTTTACCCATGGACGCCACGATTGGCGGTGTATCTCTGATTGCGACTTCTACTTTTATCGGTTTTGGGTCAGCTTTGACTCTATGGATGACGGGTTTGAGAATATGGGTAACTATACTCAAACAATTGAAATAATTAAAACTCCTCCCTACTTATGATAAGCCTCACCGTAAAGGGTCTATCGGCGAAAACACAACAAATGGCGGCCTAGCGGCCGCCATTTGTTGTGTTTAGCTGAAGCTTGCTGCAATGCAATTCTTTATCCCGAGAACCTAATTGCTTCAAAGCTCCCCTTTAATGACGAAGAACGAACCTCGAATCGTCCCGGCTAGCTTGGACTTCTGTCTTGCGAATTTAAACCCTTTCTCTTCCAGCTCCCGAGGTACTTCCATCCCCTCAGACAGCTTAAACCCTACGGCCCGCTTCTTAGGATCATCTACCGTATACATGACGTTAACGGCCAGACCGTCTTCATAGAAGACGAAGGCCCACCGGATATTTTCGACTTGAAAACGCGCCGTTTCCAGCGGTTTGGCTGCAAACACAATACCACGTTCTTCTTTTAACACTCGTTCCACATAATCTAGTGTCTCCTGGCTTTCGCCGGCAGGTATGACCGTGAATTCATGCTTGTATTTGTTCATGAAGTAACGGGCTTCGTTCGCGCGCAAACCAGCTAGCGCTTCTGCTACCGGCGAAGAATCCAGACCCGACGTAGACACGTTTTTAAAATCAACGATAGTGGACATCCTCATTCCTCCTACTGATCTCGTTTACTTCTACTTCTCTACAACCGGAACCCACATTTCGCCATAAACAAGGCCGTCCCGCTGCCCCATCTCAACCGTTGCATTGGGCCCGCCGACATAGGCGTAATTATCGGCTGCCGGCAAGGCTTGACCAAAGGCAATGCCGGTCAGCATGCTGCTGAGCTCGTTGGCCGACTTCCCTTCGCCTTTAACGACGAGGTATTGTCCCTTAGGGAACTGGATGACTCTGTGCTCTTCCGGTACCGATGAATCCGTCATGACGCCGGCGTAATACATCATCTTCTGATTGACCGCTTCGTTCACGGCAAAGATGTAGGCGTTCGCAGCGACAGCCTTTAACGTGTCGAGCCTTCCATCCTGCTCCACAGTCCGCCAAAAGCTCTCCTTCTCCTTATTTATGCCGGCATAGTCCGTGTAATCGCTCTTCAGCTCCGTTCCGATACCAAGCACGATAAAGCTGTCTTTTTCCTCAAAGTTATACGTTGCCATGAATCCAGCTCCTTTTTTTGAATGAATGGATTGATTTGGTTCATTACCTGATAGGTTTATCATAACCATAAATCGTGTCAAAAGCTGCTACTGTTTAGCGTCACGGTCTTTTAAAGTTTGCGGCTTTTCGGACGCAGCGCCCAGGAAGCGATGCCCAGAGCGGCATAGACAAGCGGAAGAATCACATGGAATCCGCCATCGCCGTAATCATGTGCGAACACATGAGATAAGGACGCGCCCGTCATTAGAAAGAAGATACCGCTGTAAGCCCATTCCTTAAGCCTGGGGAAACCTGGGATGAGGATCGCAATGACTCCAAGTAACTTCCAAGCCCCGAGAATTTGCGTGATATATAACGGAAAACCTATATCGGTGACCAAATCGACATTGCCGCCATATCTCATCAATTGTCCGATCCCGCTTAATGCAATGGAGAATGCGAGAATGCTGGTGATGATCCAATAAGCGGCCGTCCTTCCGACAGGACGAGCTTCAACCTTAGCGATCTTCTCATTACCGGTAATCGTGTTCATTCCAATTCCTCCTTTGATCTCGTTTATTTCGGCACAACCGGAATCCACATTTCCCCGTATACAGGGCCGTCTCGCCGCCCCTTCTCGACCGTTGCATTGGGGCCGCCGACATAGGCGAATTTATCGGCTGCCGGCAGCACTTGACCAAAGGCGATGCCGGTAAGCGAGCTGCTGAGCTCATCAGCTGTCTTCCCCTCGCCTTGAATGACGAGATATTGTCCTTTAGGGAATTGGATCACGCTGTATTCTTCCGGTACCGCTGCCTCTGTCATGACGTCGGCAAAATATTGCCATCATCCCAGCTCCTTTTTCGATTTGATTATTTGTTTTTCTGCTTGATGGGTTTATAATAACAATTAATCATGTCAAAATATGATACTGTTTAGAGGGCCCCATGAAAAAAGTTGAACGGATTAACATTATCATGCGGTACATTAACAACCGCGCCCACTTTACCATTACTGAAATTATGCGTGAGTTCAACATCTCCCGTTCGACGGCGATTCGGGACATCAGGGAGATTGAAGCGATGGGAATGCCGCTAGTCGCCGAAGTTGGGAGGGACGGGGGCTACTTTGTGATGAGCAATTCCGTTCTGCCCACAGTCCGCTTTACCGATAATGAGATTAAGGCCCTTTTTATCGCCTTCATGGCCACGCGCAATCTGCAGCTCCCTTATCTCAAAAGCCGCCACTCTTTGGCGGAAAAGTTGCTCGGCCTCATCTCTCAAAACCAGCAGGATGATCTTGTTCTGTTAAATCAGATTTTGCTTTTCGAAGGTACCAACCCTCATAATCCTGACCTGCTTGATCTTTCGGACCTGCCCCATCCGATGTTAGAGCAGCTCATCCAGATCCTTCTTGAAGATCGCTACTTAACGATTTCCGTCGAAGAAGCAAGAGAAATCAAGTCTTATCCCATCTATCTCATGCGCCTGTATCGCGAAAAAAGCGCATGGCAAATCGAAGGCTTCGACCTTGTGGAGGAGAAGAGGCGGATTATTCCAGTCGACAACCTCACCGAGGTCAAACCATACCCCGAGAAAAAAAGGATGGGCAAGAAAAAGATCGCGGAACAACTAGGCAGACAGGAAGAAGCCATCAACCTGGTCGTCGAGCTTGGTCCCAAGGCGATTGCCCAGTTCAAAAAGTATCATCCTCTAAAAATGACGATTTCATATACGAATCCTTATCAAACTACAGCGATCTTAAAGGCGTTCCTCAATGTTCATCATCCGGATGAATTGACCGAGATCACAAATTGGCTGCTTTTCTTGGGTGCAGATATCAAGGTCAGGGAAATACCGAAGGAGGTTGTAGAAGAATTGCAGGACAGAGTGGAGGTGTTGGGGAATAAGTAATTGACCATTGTGAAAAAAAGATCGTCCGAAGAGGCCATCTTCATGGACGATCTTTTTGGGCATTCTTCTTATCGGATTGGGGTCGTCACGTGCGGAAACTTCCCGGATCAATTATGTTGCGGAGGAACAGGCGTTTCCTCTGGATCAGACACCTGTCGACTCGAACGCAAGCCCCCTGAAGACTCGCGCCTTCGCATCAGTTCCTTCTCAAGGCTCTCTCTCCCTCTCTCCATCGCCCAGTGGTGGTTCGAGGTGAAGAACGGTTTTAATATCGGCGAGAACAGCTTGAGCAAGGGCTTCTCGGCATTCACATACCAATCGAACTGTACATTCACATATTCCCCGTCCTGCTCGAACTGCCACGTTCCGTGACCGACCAAATCTCCCGAAGACTTCAAGGAGATGGAATGCGGTGCTTGTTCGGCCGTCTTGCATGACCTCCAGCGGAGCTTATACGGCAGCTTGCCCCTCGAGAGAATGTCGTAGACCTCGTTGCCCGTCTCCTTGTCCGTGCCTCCCTTTTGAATCTGCAAGTATACTTCGGGCCACCAACGTTGATAGTCCAAGAAGTCGGAGCAGATCTCATAAATCACCCAGATGTTCCCCTTCACCCGCCAACGGGTCGGCATGTAGTATTCGTTCGCAGCCATGGCTTAGTTCATCCTCTCTAACAACTGATCGATTTCGGAACTTAATGAGATCGCTCGCAAGAGGACGGTCAAAGCTTCGGCTCGTGTAGCGCTCTTATCCGGGTCAAAAACATTCTTGCTTCTTCCGCTGATAATGCCGGCATTCGCGGCTTGCTGAATCTGATCCTTAGCCCACGTACGATCGATATCCCGAAAATTCACCGTCTTCACTTGCTTCACCGTAGTCAGATTCACGATTCTTGCGAGGATCGCAATCATCTCGGCACGCGTAATATTTCGATCGGCCCGGAAAGTACCGTCCTCATAGCCGCTAATGATGCCGTTGCTAGCCAACGCAAGGACTGCGTCCCTGGCCCAACTATCTTCAAGATCGGTAAAACCGGGCGTTGCCGCGGTGCCTTTGGCAAGCGGGAACAGCTTCGCCAGCATTAAAGCGAATTCTCCTCGCGTGATGCTTGCATCCGGCTTGAACGTCCCGTCGCCATATCCTTGAACAATCCCGAGTCTTGCGAACAAGCGGATACTATGAGCCGCCCAGTGATCTTCCACATCCGCAAAGACAGGAACGTTCGCATTGCGCGGATCGCCCAATTTGGCGTTAAGTGCGTCCAGCATCGTATGGATCGCTCCCGCGTCATTCACGTCGATCGGCGGCCGGCCGGGAACGACGTTGAGTATTGGGGGCTTCTCTGACGGCTGCGTTGTCGGGACTGCCGGTGCCTTAGGGTCCGACGGTGTCGTCGGATCTGACGGCGTTGTCGGGATACCACCACCGCCTGGTTGACGCTTGTAGATCGTGATCTCTTGGCTTCCGACACTCCCGGAACCATCCTGGGCCGTCGCCAGAACCGTTACGAGGCCGGCATGCTCTGCTTTCAACAATCCCGTCTCATCAATGACGGCCCTGCCGGTACCCCTTTGTATCGACCAAGACACCTGCTTGTTGGTGGCATCGTCCGGACTCACGCTGACGGTCATTTGCAGCGTGCCGCCTTCATAAACGGAGGATGTGGCGCTTGTCACCTTGATGCTGGCAACCGGGATCGTATTGACCGGTGCCGGGGCCCTCGTGATAGTAACATGATAAGTTTTGGTTGTACCATCTTCCGCCGTGGCCATTATCGCTACGCGGTTGGAACCGACATTCAGATTGACCTGTACGGGCTGACCTGACTCCGCTACATCTCCATTGACGGTAACGGTTGACGCCTGATCGGATACTTCAGGTACGATCGCCACGCTGCTTGTCGCATATCCGACGTCGGCGGTATAGCTGGTAATCCCGGCTTGGAACCGAGGCTTCAAATCACCTTCGCTTAACGTCAAGCCGGCTAAGTCGGCATCCGAACTCGGATTCGGGCCAGGCAGCGGACTTACCTGAATCGATACCGTGGCAGGCTCCGCACTCGATCCATCGAGGGTTGCCGACAGCTCGACCGATGCAGGCTCGAAGACATAAGGGGCCTTCCAATAGACTTGGAAAGTGCCATTCTTATCGGTCGTCACCGTTGCCTTGTCGCTCTCCGTTTGGCTCCACTTGCCTAGGTTCGAGCTGCTTAGGTGAACGGAGATATTGGCTTGAGGCGTAGCGCCTTCATCATATACCGTACCGGTAACCAAGATTTCACGTCCGCTTAACGCCACAGTGCTACTCGTGACTAGACTGACCGCGAGCGGCTTGCGCTCCCACTTGGCATACAAGGTCATGTCCCCGGTAACGGTGTTCTGTTCGAAATTCCATTGAGCCGCATAGCTCGGGTCCTTGTACCACCCAGCAAATCGGTACCCGTCTTTGTTCGGTGCCGGCGTCGGCTCGTCAAGAAGAGCCCCCGCATTGGCGGTTGTTGCAGGAATCGCCGTTCCCCCGTTCGTCTCATACGAAACGGAAAAGCTGGTCACGGTATCGGCTCTGCGCACGAATATCAAGAACGTTCGAGCATGGATCCCATCTCCCGGGGTTACATCGATTCTAATGATATTTATTCCGGTATGCAGCGGTACGCTGACGGGTGAACCGCTGACGGCGGGTACACTGCCGGTAACGCCGGTGGCAGACATATTGCCGATCATCAGAGTGGACTGATCGCTGGCGGTTGTTGCCGTTACGTCGACACTTGTTACGACATTGCTGACGTCCGCCACGGTATAGCTGTACGTGTCGCCCGAGAATTCCGGTACGAGAGCGAGGGTCCCTAGCGACAAACCGCTTAACTCGGCATTGGACTCATCTGGCGGAACGACCTGTAACGTGTGGCTGTCCGCCATCCCGATCGTACCGTCTACGCTTGCAAAAATCGTTGCTGATCCTGGGTTCGCTACCGAAGGAGCCGTCCATTCCACCGCAAACCCGCCGCTTGCATCCGTTGTCGCCGACACGTCGCTGTTATCGGTAAGCTTCCATTTGCCCAGGGTGCTGCGCAAATTCACGACGGCGTTCTCGACAGGCAAGCCGGTATCGTCCCTCACTACGCCGGTGACCGTAAGGCTATCGCCGCCAGTTACATGATCTCCATCCTTCTCTAACGTTATGGACCCGATTGCTGCTGCTCCGTTCCACTTCCACTTCGCATACAACGTCATATCTTCGGTGACCGTGTCGTTGTCATAATCCCATGTATCGGTATATTCCGGATCCGTATACCATCCGACAAAGGCATATTCCGCCCTCGCAGGCTCCTCAGGCTTGGGAGCTAGTCCTCCGTAGGCAACCGATTGGGCCGGGATTTGCGTTCCCCCTCTCGTGTCGAAAGACACTTGATAGGAATTCGCCTCCCAGTTGGCATATAAGGTAAAGCCTACGTCCCGGATGCCATATATAATCGGATAGTTTCCGTCCGAATAATTCATCCCGCTTCCATCCGGCTCCGTGTTCCATCCTTTGAAGGTGTAACCAGTCTTCGTCAACGCGCTTGGATCCTGATCCGGATCCGGTATCGGCACCTGAAATACCCGATTATAGCAAACATATGGAGTATTCGATGGAGCGCTCCCCCCTGTGTTGCCATTTCCGTCATAGGCAATAATATAATTGCAGGGTATGACCTGCAGTCCGTATTTCGTAGCGTAGTTAAATACTTTTACACTGGTCTTCGGGAAATAAAGGATTGCTTTTGAATCAAATACAGGATTCGATTCCACTCCGCCCAGAGTGACTTCCGGCGGAATCGCGACATTTCCCAATGAATTGTTCATGAACGCCCCGGGGTAAATGGCAATTACCGACTTCGGAATCTGGAGCGTCTTTAATTGATTGCCATTAAACGCATAAGAATCAATTAGCTCTAGCCCTTCCGGAAGGGTCACGCTTGACAAGCGATTATTCTGAAAAGCATACCTTCCGATGGTAGCCAGACTGTCCGGAATCGTCACGCTTTCGAGCTGATTGTCCGCGAACGCATACTCATCAAGAAAGGTAACTTTTCCAAACACAATGCTTTGCAGCCGGTTGTATTGAAAGGCCCCTCTTCCGATGTGCGTGACGCTTGGAATCTCGATTGCGGTTAATTCATTGTGGGCGAATGCATAACTAGAAATCATCGTAACGCTAGACGGGAGCTTTACGCTTGTTAGTTTAGGTTGATCAGGATTATTAAGTTGATCAAATGCATTCGAGCCGATGACAGTGACCGGCTTGCCGTCGAACTCGCTCGGAATCACGACGTCCGTGCTCGTTCCCGAGTAATTCGTAATCATGAAAGTGTTGTCTGATAGCAGCAAATAAGTAAAATCGCTGTCCTGGATGGCCTCCGCATGTGCAGCCGGTACAGGCAAGCTGCCGCCAAGCAGAGCGCACAGCATCAACAAGGATAAGATCCGGCGCATCATTCTTCTCTCCGATAGTGAGTGATTCATTGTATATGATTGTAAAATAATCGGATATATTAAAAAATCCCCCGATTGGGGGGGATTTTTGAGTGCTTGTCGGCTATGGAATGATCTTCAATTCCTTGGCGCGCTGCAGCGCCCTTACGCGGTTATTGACGTCCAACTTCCGGAAGACGTTCTTCAAGTGATACTTAACCGTCTCCGAAGTGATGTGCAAATTCTCCGCAATTTGCCTATTGGATAACCCTTCGGCCATATATTGAACGATGCGAGTCTCCTGTCCGGTCAGCAGACCGGTTGCGCCAGGCTCCTCCGCGGAAGCATAATCGCGATACTTTTCCTTAATCTTCTCCCACGTTCGGGCAAGTCGTTGTTCCGTTACCGGCTTCATTAAGTAATCTAATGCATTCACTTCAAAGGCTTGTACCGCATAATCGTCATAGCCCGTAACGAATATGACGGATAGGAAGGGATCGCGCTCTAGCAATAATCGGGACAAAGACATCCCGTCAACATCCGGCATGGAGATATCGAGGAACGCCACCTGAAAGGGGTTGGCTCGCGCATACTCATACGCCTCGCGTGGGGTTAAGAATGCGCCGCATATCTCGAGTTCCTCGAATTCAGCAAGCATAGACTTCAGCCGTCGCACCGACAAAGGTTCATCGTCCACGATTATGGCTCTTATCATCCATCTTCCTCCTGTCTGACAGATAGGGAAGCTCGAAAGACACTTTCGTTCCGACCCCGACCGTGCTGTTGACTTGCAAGCTTGCGTCGTACAGCAGCTTGATTCGTCGCGATATATTCCTTAGCCCTATCCCTCTATGCTCCGAACCTGAACCAAGGACTTTTTGCCGCTTTGCCACACTCATTCCGCACCCGTTATCCTCGACAGCGAACTGAAGCTTACCGCCGTGCTCCAGAATCGAGATGGTGACGGTACCGCCTTTTTCGTTAGACATCAGACCGTGCTTGATCGCATTCTCGACCAACGGTTGCAAGACGAGCGGAGGAATGAGGTGATTCGGATTGGCATCAATATTGTACTCGATGGCTAATCGGTCGCCGAAGCGTACCTTTTCGATATTAAGGTAAGCCTTGGTCAATTCTAATTCGTTCTCCAATGTCGTGAAAGCGTCCATTTGCTTGAAGTTGAGCCCGATTCTGAAATATTGAGCCAGGTCTAGCGTAAGCTTCTCTGCCTGCCTGGAGTCCTCCACGCAGAGGGCGGCTATCGAATTCAAAGCATTGTATAGAAAATGAGGCTGAATCTGCGAACGTAAAAAAGCGATCTCTGCATCTTTGGCTTCGGCCACTCGCTGCTGATTTTTCACTAACGTCTCCTTAATGACCTCATTCATCGCAACGAAGATCAGCACGACGGCTATCATGACCGAGGTATACAGAAGCATAGCGCCTAAGAATGTTTCGGATAAGCCGATGAAGATAGCCATAGACAGAAAGCTGCAAACGCAATAGCTAACCGTAAGACCTGTCGCTATCCACAGCCTCCGGTTCTTGTTGCCTTGCAGGAATCGGGACTGGAAGAATATGAATATGGGGATGCACATGAACACCGCCAGCGTCGTCGCATAGAAACCGTCATCTATCCCAAGGTAGGAGCGGTAAATCAGAATAAGCAAGGATAGAAACATCGTCGTCTCGAACCCGCCGTAGAACGTCCCCAGAAGCAGCGGAACGATACGGATGTCGATGCTTAATTGGTCGGTAACTTGGACGGGAAAGCTCATGCACAACACAAGCGCTGCTCCGAATAAAACAGCCTGAATCAGCCTGAAATACTTAAATCTCCCGAAGCCGATCAAATAAATGAGCTGGAAGGCGAAAATCAACGTAACGACGAACGCTACTTGCAACAATAAGTCTTCGAGGATATTCATGATAACAGCCCTATATCCTTCCTACCATTCTATTAGGAACATTGTAAATAATTTCTGGCTCTTTTGTCTATTAGGGAAACGTCTCGATTACGAAGGAGCAGTTGACCTGAGTACTGGGATACTGGCAACAGTTCAAGATGACGAAGTTCTTGATCCGCAGTCAAAGCTCTGTACAACATGGCGACAATCTCTGCTCGTGTCACTGGCTCATCTGGCCGGAATTTCCCATTATCGCCTAACACAATCCCATTAGACATTTTAAAGCCAATTATAGGAGATTGTAGTGCTACTAAAGTAGAATGTATTAAAATTTCTGCCTATAATGGCAAGTTTAAAGGCCACCCTCAACGGATGGCCTTTCTCATGAGATAAAAATCCAGTTTTCTGCTCTTACATCCCCTGCTAGCAAGGGTTACCTCGAAGCTTTTATATCTGCAGATGATCCCTTTTTCCTACGGATGAAGCGCCGATCGATGAAAAAAGCGATGAGCAAGGACAGGACGCCGAGCAAAACCGGTACGCCAAACGCTTCAAAAGAGAAGGAGCTGCCCTCCAGCTTCAGGTGGTCGGTGGCGCGATATTCGAGCCGCTTGGCGGCAAATTTCGCCGTCTGGATATCCTCCTGCTTGGCCAAATCCTCGAATGCGGGATCCATTGCAAACCGATCCGCCGCATCGCGGTGCAGGAACAGCAGTTTCGCGCTGTTGCCACTGCTCTTCCATTGGTGGATATCTTCGGCAGCTGTAGACTCGGCATCGGCACCGACAACAATCATTTTCGAAAATTTCGGTACGTCTTTTATCTGATAACGCGCGACTAGGTTCAGGCCGTGCTTCGTTACGATCGGTTCGTTCGCGCTGGAGACGGTCAACGTCGTCGTCGTACCGGAAGCGGCGTACGTATCGAATGCGGCGGACAAATCCAGTTCATCGGCGCCGTTATATAGCAGCACACCCGCCTTTACTTTGTTCCATTGAAAAGCGTTATTCAGTACGTACGTAATATCGCTCAGCCCGGCAATGAACGGTTTCATTTGCGGGTTTGTCACATAATCGTAAGAGGGATAGTTCATCTCTCCCGCCACTGTCTTCGCCGCCGCCTCACCCAACTGCTGGGAGATGACGTATAGCACAGCGTCGATCCCCGAAGTCAGACCGGCAGAAGATACGAGATTGCCTTGCGGGACGTAGCGCTGATCTTTCACCCACTGGATTTCCGGATATTTTTTAATGAGCCGGTTGATGTCTCCCCAGTGCGTCGCAGCCGATTTGCCGTTCAGCAAGCCGGTATCCGCCAGGTTTTCAGCTCCATTGCAAATGGAGATCAATGTCGTCTTGGCGCCCGAGTGCTCCCGAATCCATTCACGGACGGGCGCATATTTTTTCTCGTCCAAGATTGGCATATACGGAATGACGATAATGTCCGGGCTTTTGCCGAGCATCGCATCCATCTCGTCAAATGAATAATGCGGGAGGACATCGAGTCCGCCAGTCAGTGATTTAATTTCGCGATCGGGGGCAACGCCGTATACATTGTAAGCTTCAGTCATCGCAAACATCTCGTACGGGACGAGAAAGTCGAACACTTCCGTCACTTCGTTCGCCAGCAGCACGGCCACTGTGGGTTTGTTCGCGTCATATTTTGGTACCTTCACATCCGTCAATGAAGGGGCGACCTTATCGTAAACCGACATTCCGGCATTCATTGTATTGACGTACCCGATGGCGCCTGTCCCCCCTACGACGACGACAAAAACGATGAGATAGATAATGATGCGTAATAAAGTTTTCACTTGCTGCGCTCCTTCCAGCTAGATTGCTTACCCGTAAAGTTTAACAAAACAAGATGAACATCTCCTCTGTCTGTGGTTCGGTAGAGGGGCCCTCCTAAAGTTTGGGTGGCCACTAGACCTTGGACTGTATTCTTTTTGCGGCATAACTCGATAGGGCTATAATGCTAACAAAACGGTGACAAATGCGCTTAAGCGAATTTTTAAAGGGGAATAAAAAATAATCTGTTGAATAAGTTAGTACTAATTTTATATTCCTGATATAACAGACCACTACGCTTTTCCCTTTGAACAAATTAGAATAAGGGGGGATATTTCATGAATGCTTAACAGTAAATCTGATTGCAGCAATGAAGATATTACTGCAAGATTCTGTTCAAGCTTTACTTTAAGTATGGCATGTCTCGGGGTAGGCTAAATCAAATATGGAGGTTTTAAAATGACTTATAAAAAGTTTTCTTCTAAAGCCCTATCACTTATGTTAGTTTTTGCATTTATCATATCTACATTTTACGCGGTATCGCCGGTAAATGCAGCCGCTAGAGGAGCATGGGCTCCAAATACTGCATATGCAGCAAATGATACTGTTACATATAATGGAAGCACTTACACCTGTCTTCAGGCGCATACTTCCCTCGTAGGTTGGGAACCATCCAATGTTCCTGCTTTATGGCAGAAGGGCGGCAGCGGTGGAACTACACCACCACCAGCAACAAATGGAGTGACATTCTATGCAGATATAAACTATGGCGGAAAAGCAGTAACACTTGGAGTAGGCAATTATACATTGTCTCAGTTGAACGCAAGAGGAATTCCGAATGACTGGATGTCCTCTCTCAAGGTACCAAGCGGTTGGACTGTTGAAGTATATGAGAATGATAATTTTGGAGGAACAAAATGGACCTATACTTCAGATTCCTCCTGGGTTGGCAATGCTGTCAATGACAAAATGTCATCTGTTAAGATCTATACGGGTTCACCAAATCCATCAGTATCAAAGCCTTCCGAAGTTCCAAGCCACATATGGACATATGCAATGAATGCAGACAATAAATTTGGTAAAGGCGGAGATTTTGCTTTATTGCTGAGTGCTGTTATCAAAAAAGAAAGCAGCTTTGGAGCGGGTTTACCAGGTAGTCCATCAGCCGGCGACGGATTGATGCAGGTAGAACCAAATACACGTAATGCTTATTTATCTCAATTCAGCTCCACATTTGGCCGTGCTTATAATCACAGCAGTGAACAAGATCAGGTGTACTTGGGTGCACTGATTCTAAACGAAAAAATTGTTAGATTCGGCAACATCTATAACGGCTTATTACGCTATAACGGAGGAGATAACTGGTACCCGGGAGCAACAGATTCTTATGGCCGTCCTATTCTGGCAAATCAATACGCAGATTCAGTTTACGCAACATATAAGAGCTATGGAGGTAAGAATTAAGTGGAATAGGAAATGCCCTGGGAAGACGCTGAGCGAATCGGCGTCTTTCTTTGTTCCTAATGATAAGGGCAGGTAAGGATGAGGAGGCTCATGGATAATGAGGAAGAATACAAATTCAAGAAGAAGGTCTGCAGTAATTACTGGGGTGTTATTATTAGCCGGGTTGGTTACAGGTATATTTAGTGTTGTTCCAGTTATAGATGGAGCAGACTACCTTATTCAGGCTTATACAAATGAAAATCAGGTACTGATAGGAGCGTTTTCCCAGTTGTTAATGGTTGTTGCATATGTGGGTATTCCTATTGCGATGTATCCGATTTTAAGCAAGCATAATAAAGGTTTAGCTCTTGGGTCTGCTGCTTTCGGCATCATTGCGGGTGTGTTCATTATTATTGGTGTAATCATTCTTCTGTTGCTATTGACATTAAGCCACGAATTTGCAAAAGTTGGAGCTCTGAATGACTCGTATTTTCAGACCTTGGGTGGATTGTTACGGGAAGGACGTGATTTGGTAAATCATGTGGCCACGACACTGACATTTGTTTTGGCGATGTTCTTGTTTAACTGCATATTTTACCAAACAAAATTCGTCCCGCGCTGGTTGTCCGTTTCGGGTCTTATTGGATCTATATTGTCCATATTGGCGAGCTTATTATTTATGATTCGCTTCATCGGTCTCGATGCAACCTACATGACGTTGAACGTTCCAATAGCCTCTCAACAATTGGTTTTGGCTATATGGCTAATCCTTAAAGGATTCAACCGGGCGTATGCTCTAGAAAAGAAGGTAGGTTGATAGCAAATGAAATTGCCGAATATGTGAAAGGGAGTTTTTCAATTGTCAAATCGGATTGCTTGAAGATAAGCTCTCAGGAATATTTCATTATTGCAAAGCTTAACGGGTCTATCGGCGAAAAATGCGCAAGGGAGCTGTCGCGGCCAGCTCCCTTGTAATCAATCCAATTCGGCGCGAGAGACATCCTGGTTACGGAAAATCCAGCTCATCATCGATGACACGGAATATCTCCCTATTCCGCACCGGATACCGGGCATCCAGTTCCTCCCACTGCCGCTTCGGTAAAACCAAAAAATCGTGCGTATCGGAAAGATACGAGGCCTCAAATAGTCGAATTTCGTATTTGTCCCGGATCAGCTCCTGAAAGCCGCGAATCGTGATATAGCGATCATTTCCGGTAAAGGTAAGCGCAATCGAATGCAGTTGTCCATTGTAGGTAATGTCAAGTCCTTTGTCCGTAGACATCACCTCGACCGTTTCATCGGGAAGCCGTTTACCAAACAATCGGACGATCTCCTCGTCATCCTCTCCCCAATCTACAGTGACGCTGTATACAAAAGCAAACACAATCGGAATTTGCTCCTTGATCGCGAGCTCGTCCGCCAATTCAGTCTCATCATCCATCAATTGATAGCGCTTGAGTTTTTCATGATGCTTCTCAATAAATTGTTGAAGCTGTCTCCCATCTCCATCGAATAGGAATGTCATCTCGCTGTCGCTTGGCATTCTCATCCCAGTTATCCTCCCTGTGTTACTCAATTCATATACTCCCGTCATACGAAGAAATTCCGCACTTACCTCCCAAATATTAATTCTATGATCAATCCAATTCGGCGCAAGAGAATAGATCCCTGATGACAGTGTCATCCTCGCAAGCATCTTTAAATCCGATTGCAAAACTGTGTAATTTTCCATATGTTAAACGTAATAATTAATCAAATAGTTGCATTATCTTCCCATTAGCTGAACGCCCTCTCGCTCTACTACCAATAACGGTTAAAGCCCAAATATTTCGCCTTATTTCTGCCTTCATAAATATACACAGAAAGCGCCGAAGTAATCGGCGGCCTTATTAATGATGATTCAATTATCGTCACCCTTTAGCGAAATAACAGAAAGGAAACACAAATTTATTTTACACAAATTACTCGTCCTTTTGTCATTTGCACTAATTCTTCTGGTATTAATTGAAACACTGCTCTTGGATGTCCGGCAGCAGCCCATATCTCTCTAAATTGTAACAAATCTTCATCAATAAGAGTGATGATTGACTCTACATGTCCTAAAGGTGGTACGCCTCCAATAACAAATCCTGTGTGTCCGCGTACAAAATCAGCATCAGCTTTTCCTAAATTGTCATTCAGATGGGTGTTAATTTGTTTTTCATTAATTCGATTTACTCCACAGGCTATTATACTTCTTTTCTAAATCGCTCAGGAAATTTCTCCTTTATTAATTGCTCAAGGTTTAACTCTAAGTTATTCATCATCACTACCCCAAACCTACTTAATATTTTTTGAAATTTTTCTTATCTTGAGCGAACCACCGATATCAACCCCAATTTTTCGTCATCACTTATGATAAGGTTCACCATGTCATCTATAGGTCAAATACTTCAATGCATTCCTGAATATGTAGCGAATTCTACTGAATAGAAAAAAGGCCGTTCACACACTGTAGGTGCATGAACGGCTATAAATGATAGCTAATGTTGCTTATCCCACCAAACTATCATCCAGTATAGCCTTTAATTCCGGATCCAGCATCAGCAGCTTCCACAGCATCGTGACGGCTTCCGCACGAGTGGCTTTACCCTTCGGTTGAAGCTTATCGTTATAGCCTTGAATCAGTCCGGCCTTTGCCGCTGCGTCAATCTCCTCCTGTGCGTACTTTCCGGCAGTGGCCATATCCTCGAAGTCCGCATGTCCCGTCTGCGGCAACGCTGCTGTATTCACCAGCCTCATCATCATGACAACCATTTCTTCCTTCGTTATCGTCGCGTTCGGTCTGAAGCTGCCATCGCTGTGACCTGTAATGATCCCGTGGTTAGCCAATTCAGTAACCGCTCCTTGAGCCCAGTGCCCCTGCATGTCGGTAAATGGTGCTGGACTTGTCTGCGCAGGCGCGAAGATAAACAGTCTGGCAAGCACTGCAGCAAACTCTGCCCTCGTAATTGAATTATTGGGGTTGAAGCTGCCATCGACATAACCCGTGATAACGCGTAGACTTGCCAGCTTATCGATGGTCTGCCGCGCCCAATGCGTCCTAGTATCCGTGAACCAATCCTCGTTCGCATCCACCGACTTCAATCGTTCCCGAATCAACTGCTGCAGCTGTTCCCACTGGATCAGATTCGTGTTGAAGATCGAAGTCGGAGGAGTTGTCGGCTCCGGAGTCGGTTCTGGCGCTGGATTCGTTCCTTCACCGTAACCCGGGACTGTTCCCGGATTCCCATGCACTGCTTTTACAGTAACCGTAATTACTTCCTCATCCGTTAATGAGCCATCACTCACTTGAACTGTGAAGTTGTAGCTGCCAGGACCTTGTGCTTTCGTTGGCGTCCATACGAACACACCTGTTGATGCATGGATACTTGCTCCTACTGGTGCACCTACCAAGCTGTACGTTAGCGTATTCGCAGGGATATCGATATCCGTTGCAACTGCTGTAAAGGTTAGTAAGTTTGCTTCATCTACCGTTTTATTGCCGATTGCAGCAAGTACTGGTGCTACATTCACTTCGTTGACCGTTACGGTAATTTCCTCTTCATCACTTAACATTCCATCACTAACTCGTACTGTAAATGTGTAGCTACCAGAACCTTGTGCTTCAGTTGGCGTCCATGTGAATTCACCCGTTGCCGCATTGATCGTTGCCCCTGCCGGTGCACCCACCAAGCTATATGTCAGTACAACCGAATCTGAATCTATTGCTGTTGCAATAAATGTAAGCAGCATTTCCTCGTCCACAGTCTTATTACCGATTGGAGCCAATACTGGCGCCGAGTTTACTTCATTGACTGTAACCGTGATGGTTTCTTGATCACTTGCCATCCCATCGCTTACTCGTACAGTAAACGTGTAGATGCCCGGACCTTGTGCTTCCGTTGGCCCCCATGTGAACACACCTGTCGTTGCGTTGATAGTTGCTCCTACTGGTGCACCTACCAAGCTGTACGTTAGCGTATTCGCAGGGATATCGACATCCGTTGCAACTGCTGTAAAGGTTAGTAAGTTTGCTTCATCTACCGTTTTATTACCGATTGCAGCAAGTACTGGTGCTACATTCACTTCGTTGACCGTTATGGTGATTTCCTCTTCATCACTTAACGCTCCATCACTTACTCGTACAGAAAACGTGTAGCTGCCAGGACCTTGTGCTTCCATTGGCGCCCATGTGAACACACCTGTCGTTGCGTTGATAGTTGCTCCTAATGGTGCACCTACCAAGCTGTACGTTAGCGTATTCGCAGGGATATCGACATCCGTTGCAACTGCTGTAAAGGTTAGCAGGTTTTCTTCATCTACCGTTTTATTGCCGATTGCAGCAAGTACTGGTGCTACATTCACTTCGTTGACCGTTACGGTAATTTCCTCTTCATCACTTAACGCTCCATCACTTACTCGTACAGAAAACGTGTAGCTGCCAGGACCTTGTGCTTCCATTGGCGCCCATGTGAACACACCTGTCGTTGCGTTGATAGTTGCTCCTAATGGTGCACCTACCAAGCTGTACGTTAGAGGATCTCCCTGCGCATCTGATGCACTTGCTGTAAAGGTCAGCAAGCTTTCTTCATTTACCGTTTTGTTACCGATTGCAGCAAGTACGGGTGCTGTATTCGCAGCAGAGTATTCGATTTCAAGCCTTGGTTCAAAAATCGTTGCGTCATATATCAAATCGCTAGAAACTGGAAAAATCACAATGCCATCTGCACCAAGGTTGCCAGAAATCTTCAGACTGCTCACATCAATAGGGTACCTAAAAGTATCTAGCGCCACGTCCTTCGTCTGAATACTAAGTTCAGTAGCTGTAGCAGACGTAGCTACTGGAAACAATGAAAAAGTTAATAGTAATGAAAGAGAAAATGCTCTTGTTTTTTTCATGCAACAAAACACCCCAACCAATTAGAATAGAAGCACTAAAGTAAAGTACTTTGGCGGAAACATTTCTTACAAAAGAATGGTACTTGAATAAACGGATTGCCGATGTTATTAATGTCGAACTGAGTTCCGCTTTCAGTAAACCGGCATGCAAAAACTCCTACAATTCAACTCTATCTTGACATCATAGAGCGAGTTATAGGAGTTTGTAGTCATACTAAAGTAGTATGCTGCAAAATTATCTTATCGCCCTAACGATGCCGCTGTGTTGACGATCTCATCCACTTTGTTCCGGCTTTCAGGAGGGCTACGACAAACATCCTGATGTAAAAGATAAGAAATGGTGGGAAGAGAAATGATGATGTTCCACCATAACTGCTATAGTCCGTTCCTTTTGCGTTTTTATTGAGGCTACTAAATCAGGCTTGGGTGGATATAAAATTTCGCCCTACTTATGATATGGTTCAGCTTAACGGGTCTTTCGGCGAAAACAATGGCGGCCCTGTGGAAGCCAGACTTCGCTATGCCTACTCACTTTGGCAGCCAAATCAAATTTTTACTTTACACCGCAGTCATTAGGTGGTAATATCATTTCTATAATTCCATAAATATAGAAATGATGGCGGAAAGGAGAATTTAATGGCTGATGTCGATCACGATCTAGTGCAAGCTGTCAAAGTATACAAGGCTCTAGGTGAGCCTACACGACTAAAAATTGCCTTAATGCTAATAAAGCAAGAGAATCAATGCGTTACCGCGATCGGTGAACAGCTTGGACACGTAGCCGGTTCAACGTTATCCCATCATCTCAAGCAGCTGACGGAATCGGGTTTAATCCAGTCGCAAAAGAACGGTTCGTTTATTCACTACAGTGTTGATCAAGAAGTGGCAATGAAGTTTGCGCCATATTTACTGGCGTAAATTTTTTAAGCATCATTTCTATATATTTAGAAATATAGAAAAGATAAAGGAGGGAAACCATTTTGGAAAATCGCGTGCGATTGGAACTTGGAATCTCTACATTTCTTCACACCAACCCCAAAGGCGGGGGCGTTCCGCCAGGCGAACGACTGCGACAAGCGATGGAAGAAATTCAGCTGGCTGATCAGGCCGGTCTTGATGTCTATGCGATTGGTGAACATCATCGCATGGACTACACGAGCTCATCGCCGGCAATGATTTTGGCTTCGGCTGCAGCTACTACAAACCATATTCGGCTATCCAGTGCCGTTACGGTATTGTCTTCGTCGGATCCAGTCCGTGTTTATCAGGATTTCGCCACCCTGGATAACTTAACAAATGGGCGGGCCGAGATCATGGCCGGACGCGGTTCTTTTGTCGAATCTTTTCCTCTTTTCGGGTATAACCTGCAAAATTATGAGGAAATATTCGATGAGAAATTGGAGCTTTTACTCAAAATACGATCTTCAGAGAACGTAACATGGAATGGCAAGCACCGTGCACCGCTGCACAATATGGGCGTATACCCGCGAGCGCAACAATTCCCGCTTCCTGTATGGATTGCTACTGGCGGCAGTCCGGGGTCGGCCATTCGTGCCGGTCAGCTTGGTCTTCCTGTCATTTTCTCCATTATAGGCGGCATGCCGGAGCGTTTCGCTCCCTTAGTGCAGTTATATCTTAAAGCAGCCCAACAAGCAGGGCACGATCCTAATCAATTGCAAATCGCCTGTCATTCGCATGGTTTTATTGCCAACTCGTTTGCAGCAGCCAGAGAAAAGTATTATCCCATTATGGCCGAACAAATGAATCAAATTGGAAGGGAACGCGGTTGGGCGACTTATACACGAAGTGTATATGAGGAAGCACTGAGCCCTCGCGGCGCTCTTTATGTTGGAGATTCAGAATATGTAGCAGAAAAGATCGTGCGTGTAACCAAACAACTGGGCTTGACTCGTTTTCTTTTGTACGTTGACTTTAGTACGCTTCCGCATCGTGATTTGTTAAGAACGATCGAACGATTTGGAACGGATGTCGCCCCCCTTGTCCGCAAGGAGCTAGCTAGGCATTAAAGAAAGTAAGATGTTAAGAAATTGCAATCCTTCATTGTTATCATTTCTATATTTTTAGATATATAGAATTATAAAGGAGAATAATCAAATGATTAAATCGTGGAAAGTTTATATTTTAGCGATTATAAGTTTTCTAGTGGGAACTTCGGAATTTGTAATTGCCGGGATATTGGATCTGGTTTCCAAAGATGTAGGCGTAACCATTGCTGCTGCCGGCCAACTCATTTCGGTTTATTCCATATCTTACGCGGTAGGTACTCCGATTCTTATTGCGGCTACCTCTAAACTAAGCCGGAGAACACTTATGCTGGCTGCTTTGGCGCTCTTTTTTATAGGGAATTTAATTACGGTGGTCTCGACGGGCTATCCGATGCTTGTTGGTGCAAGAGTGATCTTAGCTCTTAGTACAGGTGTCTTTACCGTGGTTGCCTTAACTGTTTCTGCTCAAATTGCCGGACCTGGAAAACAAGGCACCGCCATAGCAACTATCATGATGGGATTTAATCTATCGCTTATTTTAGGCGTTCCTGTGGGAAGAGTCATTGCCAGCACCTACGACTGGAAAATGATTTTTTATGGAATCGGCCTTCTTAGTTTTATCGCGATGCTGGTCATTTTAATGGCGTTGCCAAAGTCGCAAGGAGAGGCAAATGTGCCTCTTAAAGAACAACTCGCCCTGTTGAAAAGGCCGCAGCTATTATTAACCTTGTCGATTAGCTTCTTTTGGATGGTCGGTTATACGATTGTTTACACGTTTATTACACCATTTCTGATGAACATTACGGGTATGAGCAATGGGATGGTGAGCATCGCGCTATTTTCATTCGGTATAGCAAGTTTGCTGGGCGCCCAGGCTGGAGGTTATGGTGCGGATAAATTAGGTATTCCGCGTACGCTGAATGGAAGCTTAATGATCCACGCTGCTATTTTGATCCTTATGTCCCTCTTTGCCCATACATCAATAGCTGTCTTTCCGTTGCTGCTGTTATGGTCGTTTTTTGCTTGGTCTACGGGTCCCATTCAACAAGTTTATATGATTAGCTTGGCACCAAGCGCAGCGGGAATCCTTCTGAGCTTGAATACATCCTTCATCCAGTTGGGAATTGCTGTCGGAGCTGCCATTGGCGGTATCGTGGTGGAAAGCTTCTCCTTACAGTCAATCGGCGTGGCTGGCGCAATTGGTGTTGCAATCGCACTCCTTCCGGCTATATTATCGTTCTCGATGCGAAGTCAGTCTGCGAATGGCATACAATCCGTCACAAGCAAAGAATGAAACCATACGTAAAATTACAAGAACAAACAGCGGTATGTCGCTGCTTGTTCTTGTTTTCTATTTCCATTTCCACTTCCTCCATCCAATGGACGCTTTGTAGAGCAAACGACTTCCCGTCTGTTGCGAAAACCAAATGGCATAGCTTTATAGCGGTTCGCTTGAGCGTATTGAATTGAGAGCCGAATGTCACTTATAACCGCAACCAGGCAGACCGGTTATACAAGAGTACGAATAACATCGACTCTAGCCTTATGTTCTGCTCCGATCTCCGTCCTCTAGCATATCAAGCAGCAGGCTGGAAAGCGGGGCTGGAACTTGTGCATTTGCGACGCCGACAGCAAGAGGCCTACATCTTTCTGCGGAATTTTGCTTTGCGATATAGATGCTGAATTTTCGGCAATCATTTTGCCATAGCTTTGATAGATGGGGGCGGTAAACAGTTTGCTCATAAGCATATTGACCGCTGCGGTGTGATCAACCCCGCCACGCTCAGCAATTCCTAATGCTTCTTCCAGTAAGCGTATGGTTTCAATACTTCTAGACAAAAGCAAATCACCTGTGTACCTCTCACCTGATGCAGACTCTTTCTCGGCTAACCGTTCAAGGGCAGAGCAATAGCGAAAGAACCTATCCCAGCAGTTCTTTGGCTCCTTTCATCACTAAGGGCAAAGACTGTTTAACGAATGATTCCGCACTTATTAGACACCCCTCTTTGTTCCAAGTGTAAGCCGCCCCATACATCCCCCAACTTAACATGATAGATGCTGTATTTATTAAAAATTGCGCGTTTGAATTCGATAGCATCTTGTCTTTGTCTATAAAGGAAAGAAGGATCGTTTGAATTTTTTCCTTTATTTGAATTTCGAATACAGGTACAAGTGATGTACTTCTTCTTTTGCATATTGTGTTTAGACTCTTGTGAAATTCGCATATCCCCAGAAAAATACTTTTGATTGTTTCTTCATTTAACACTTCATGACCGTTTATTCTAGGATTCATGATTGTCATAAATGATTCCATTAGTCTAACCTCAAGAATTTCGAACTTATCTACAAAGTGCGCATAAAAAGTCGCCCTGTTAACAGTAGCCCGCTCTGCAATATCCCTAACGGTTATCAATTCAAAGTCTTTTTCTTGAATTAATGAAGCAAAAGCGTCTTGAAGAAGTCTCCGTGTACGTATCACACGAGGATCAGCTTCACTTTTTTTTATTGTCATAGTTAAAATCTCCCCAGTAAAACGACATTATAGAAAAGCTGTTGTTAATACAACGGTTCATGGATATTGATGATTGCGTATCATTCGATTGCTATTATAACATACAAATACAACAAGTGTTGTTCAAGCGACTAATGTTGTATTGAATAATACTTAGCGCCATTTTTTACAAAAGGGGGAGAAAACCATTTCGGTTTCATAACAGTCTCAAACGAGGGAGCACCGACTTTTTTTGTTATTATTCCAGAACGTCTGTCGGTTAGTAGCGATGTTCCCGAGATTAAGATTTCTCGGAAGGAATTGACCAAAACATTTCGGCAGCCCCGCGCTGCCTCCTTCAGCCGCTAGCATAAAGGCGTGGCGGTTTCTCGTTATCGACTAAAATATAATTTTTTTTAAACACATCAGGAGTGTGAATTATGAAGAGCACCTGGAAAGTTTACGTTCTAGTCTTGATCACTTTTTTGGTAGGAACATCTAATTATGTCATCTCCGGGATTTTGGACCGGATCGCAGAGGCATTAGGAACAAGCGTTGCGGCAGCAGGCCAGCTCATTACGGTCTATTCGCTGGCCTATGCCGTCGGCACGCCTATTCTAATGGCGTTAACGGCTAAAATGGACCGTCGTAAGCTCCTCCTTTATTCGCTGGGCTTCTTTATTGCTGCAAATCTGCTGACATTTATATTGTCCGGCTTTGGTTTCTTCATTGCGGCGAGAATCATTACGGCATTAGGCGCCGGGGTGGTTACTGTTAACGCACTCAGCATCTCCGCCAAAATCGCTCCGCCAGGCAAGCAGGCCAGCGCCATCGCCAACGTCACCATGGGCTTAACCGCATCGCTCATCATCGGAGTCCCGCTCGGCAGAATGATAGCCTCGTCTTTTGGCTGGAAAGCTGTATTTCTGGCCATCGCAATTGTCGGGGGTATGGCCATGTTTGTCATTGCTGCAGTTTTTCCACGTATTGAGGGTGACAAGCCTGTTCGTTTAATCAAGCAATTAGCTTTGTTAAAAAAGCCTCAAGTTTTGGTTGCATTGGCGATTACTTTTTTCTGGTTAGGAGGATATTCTCTCGCTTATACCTACATCTCCCCATTTCTGCTAGAGGTGACTCATTTAAATGAATCATTGATTAGCACAGCCCTGCTCGCGTTCGGCATTGCTAGCTTGATAGGGTCGAAAGTCGGCGGCTACAGCGCGGATAAACGTGGCATTATATTCACGCTCGTTTCAGGGATGGTACTTCACGTCATTTCGTTGATTTTGCTATCCTTCGTCGGACAGTCGGTCATTGCCGTATTCGCCATTTTGATCCTCTGGTCTTTTGCCGCCTGGTCATCTGCTCCGGCACAGCAATTCAACCTGGTTACACTCGTTCCTGAATCCTCAGGCGTCATGCTGAGCTTGAACAGTTCCATGATGCAGCTTGCCATGGCATTCGGCGCAGGAATCGGCGGGTTGATCGTAAACCATGTTTCTCTTGCATCCATTACTTGGTTCGGGATACTCGGCGTACTCATCGCCATCATTGCCGCGTTTGTATTGTCCAGCATGTCATCACGGTATTCGGCGGTGCAGTCAGCGAATTAAGGGTATAGTAAACATTGAATATTTGATAACGGACTCTGATCACTAAGTTGATCAAACCGCAAAGGAAGTGCAGTGTCGCTTATGGATTGATTTGGTCTTCCTATGATGTCATTGTCTTTTACGGAAGAAACGGATTTGTATCGGAGGCTACAATTTTAACATTTATTACTGCTTTATAAAACGAGAACTCTCCAGACATGGAGAGCTCTCGTTTTTATCCATGCGTTTGCGGGTGGTGTCAGCTACGGTGGTATTACCCCATTCTGTATGCCATTATGAGTGACAACCCGATTCCCGCGGCGCAGACATTTCTGCATTCACAAGACAACAATGGCATCATTATTGGAATACCTATTATTTACGCTCCCTTTTGCAAATTTAGCATCGCAGCCTCAACCTTTAATTCGATTTCCGCTTTACACTATTTGTGGTAAGGTTCAGCTTAACGGGTCTATCGGCGAAAAATGCACCGCGGTGCGATTTACCCCACCTGCGGTTTTGATCAATTGTGCTTAATAAGCACAGAGAGCCGCCGAGGTAATCGGCGGCCTTATTATTGATAATTCAACTATAGTATCCGTTAGCGGAATAGCGCGAATAAGGTACTCAATCAAGGGGGCTGTCATCTATGTGTGACAATAAAATCGCACGTAACTCCTCTATTTCGGTAATCACTGCTAGAGGGCGGGGCTCTTGAGGTACTTGATAATTCTTCTTATTTAACCATATTGCTTTCAACCCTTCTTGTATTGGAGCCGCAACATCATTTGTCCAAGAGTCGCCCACGACAAGTACCTGTTCTGGTGGTAAAGAAGTCATACTTAGGACATGATGATAAATTTCTGGGCTTGGTTTTTCATAGCCGATAACTTCAGATATGAACACATACTCTTTTGGAATGATACCATCTAATCCGATTGCCTCCAATTTGTCATTCTGCCACCCTTTGCTTCCATTCGTCAATACTCCTATTTGATAATAATTACTAAGATCCTTAATAATTTTGTTTATCATCACATTAGGCTTCATATGTTTTTTACTTATTGATTGGTAGAACATTTCAAAGTTAATTGCCGTTTCTACATCCGTTGTTTTCCCCATTTGATCCATAGAATAGAGAAAACGTTTAGTCCGATATTCGTCAAAAGAAATTTGTTTGCTATCTAATTTCTTTACTAAGAATTGTTCTACATTACTAAAGACATCAAATAAATCGTTACTATTCATTTCACTGGTGAAAAAATGATTTCTGAATGCGTCCTTAACACTATTTTCCCAATAGTCGGCAAAGTGTAAAAGTGTATCATCTAGATCAAACAAAACCAATTTAATTGGATACATAATACTCTCCCATCCATTATGTGATGATAAAGTCTTTCTGAATATTTTTTCCAATTCTATCCTTCTACTCAGATACATGCAACACTTATTTTTAAACATTCTTTCAATTTATTACTACTCTAACGAGTTGAAGTTACCGATGGATACTGTATCTCAACTTTTTGCCCGTTCCTCGGCATCTCGAAAATACTGTCACTTACTATCCTGCCCGTTAGCGTAACAAACGCCTTTCCACCGCCGCGGCGGCATTCCGAGCTTCAAAGTAACTTGCGTTTTTGCAGTTTAAGCTCTGCAACGTAGAGCTTACCGAACTACTGCCAAAAACCACGAGAGCGAAAGCAGAGGGGCAAGTTCTCCATAATCCCTTCCTAATCATTCACCGAAGTCAAGTTTGTAATTAGTCCCGCTCCCCCCTTATGCTTTTATCGAATCAGAACTTGTACAATATGGGAGGATGGGCTAATGGAATGGGATGAATTACGGAGTGGCTTCGATAGACTCTATGGCACACAGGCAGACGATGCTGGTTTAACAAGACAAGCGATAGAACACTTTCATTACTGCTCACCTTAACGACTATAGGGCGAGCTTTTCTTTTATGGGGACAGCGCATAGAAAGTACTGCGGCTTCCACACTGCCCGTATGACGCGCTGACTGTTAAAGTGAGGGAACCTTAAATATTAAAGGACTATTGTAGATGGTGGATGGAGAAATAATAGATTGCCCGCACTGCTTGTATGGCGCATGTGGTGTTAAAGTCACCATACCTTAATTGTAGGATGGGTGTATTTTATCGGCAATGATCCAGCGTATGGAAATGGTGACGCGGGAGTATTACGAGTCAATCGGCTTGGGCGAAGCATATGCCCAACAGTTAGCGAGGGAGGCAATGGAAGATCATGCGTGACGTAAAAGGAGAACGCCTGTGATGGATGTTCTCCTCTCTGTTGAGCTTGTGCTGGGCTATATAACTTAGCTACGTCTTTTTAGTTCCTCAGCAATTTGAACAAATATACTTGAAAGGGTGATCTCCGACCCGCCTCTAGCCTGATTCATATGAAAACCAGAATTGCTAAAAAAGCGTTTCATCAACTCTTTATCTGCCAGCATCTCATTTATATCATCGATTCGGTCTAAAGTGTTGGCATAGTTTTTGAAGTGTCAATCATTTGCTTGCCTCGTATCTTCCTTTCTCCGCTTCGACATAAGCCTCCAATAGCGGCCATATATCAAAATCGATATAAAGGTATAGACTGCCAGCCAGTTCGTCTATTCTCTCACTGTCAAGGTCACTTTGATAGATTTGGTATATTTGAGCCAGGGTTTCAGCTTCTTTATCCGCTGAAATATGGCGCAACGCGTCGATCATTTTGTCAGCATAGCGCCCGGTGCTGTTTTCCAACAGACCGCCAATCCCATTCATCGCCAACTCGGTGTCCATGTCGATGATCCAAATAATATCCTGTATGAATTGTGGATAGGCGGACAGCGCGTCACGGTCAACCGGTTCATCGTAAATCCGGGACATAGACTGTATCACATCGTCCGTACTCATGACGCTAATATTGCCCAAAACTTCGTCAATAAAGCTCATGTGGTGCTCCTTTTGTTATGCCACGCTCTCAATCCAGCTGGCGCAACGCTTTTTCGATTGATTCCCTAACATCATTATTTTTCAACTGGGGATATATTGCTTGAAGCGCAGAACGGAAGGATTCCGTCTGTACATCCGATAACCCTTGTGGATGATATGCAATGCCATCTCATTAAGAAATTTATCAAGTCGCTTCTATTTTTTTGTAGAGTTGTATCTTCAGTCATTTTTTCGTTATTTTTCACACGACTTCTTGATTGCGAACTTCACTAACAACCAACATTTTTCGCCCTCACTTATGATAAGGTTCCCCCCGATTAATCTTCACCGCCCGATAAACCTGCTCCACCAGCACCAACCGCATCAGCTGGTGCGGCAAAGTCATCCGCCCAAAGCTAAGCTTCTGTTGGGCGCGCTTGAGTACAGAGGGAGCAAGCCCATTGCTCCCTCCAATAACAAAAGCCACGTGGCTGCGCCCATACGTGGCTAACTTATCGAGCTGGTCCGCGAGGTCTTCGCTGGACCAGAGCTCCCCATCGAGCGCGAGCGCGATGACGTGGGCGTCCGGCTTCAGCTGCGCCAGAAGCCGCTCCCCCTCACGCTCTCGCACCTGCAGCTCCTCCGCCGGACTCATCGTCTCCGGCGCCTTCTCATCGGGCACTTCCGTGAGCGTCAGCTTCACGTAAGGCCCAAGCCGCTTGGCATATTCCGCGATGCCAAGCGTCAAGTACTTCTCCTTCAGCTTCCCGACGGACGCTATCTGAATATGCATATGAGGCCCATCCCTCTATCTATTTTTTGTACTCGAACAGAAGTGGGCAAACGATCTCTCTCACCTTTACAGGCAGCTCGTCTGCTCCAACACTCCAGCTGTCTTCATCTTTACCGTCACGCTATACCACCAGGAACGCTGCAGCATCCTCGCAGAAGTCGCACTTGCGCGGGGGATCCCAATCCGCGAATTGCGTCTCCTTCAGATCGACCACATCCGGCGCATCCTCGTATTCATCTACAAAACGCTCCAATGCCTTCTCAATACACGGTTTACATACACAATACATAGCTGATTCGCTTCCTATTCTTCGAGAGTATAAGTGCTTATTCGACTTATTCCAGAATAGCAGAACAGGCCCTTTTCTGTGAAGAAAACATTTCGTAAGCAAGTGACGTGAAGAAAGCGAGCTGCGATATCCGACCGCTCCCCCGCATACAAGGAGCAACACGCAACGCTCGTCCCAGCACTCCCGCTCACATCTATCCTTGCATACCCCAACCCTTAGTCTATGTAACCAGGCAAAGCCTATTCCAACAACCCGGAACACAAGTCTTCACCTATTCGCTACTAAAAGCAGCACCGCGATTTAGCGGTGCGTGGCGGCGCTCAATCACTTTTCCGCTACTTCTTCACATGCGTCTTAGCCGCCGTCGGCCGCCAGTTGATCATCTTGATCAGCTGGTCCTGCATGTAGGCAGGCGTATATTGGAAGCCGCCTTCGATCCAGTGGAACACCAGGCCCATCAGCGCATGGATGCTGTAGACCATCATCAGCTCGCGGTTAATGGACTCCGTCTCCTGCTCTAGCTCCTCGCTGGACAGCTTCTTGATTACGCCGAACATCTTCTCCTTAATAACCGGCAGCACATCGCTATGGAAGAGAACCGTATAGACCGCAGCGCGTTCGTGAATATGCTCGAAGATCTTCACCGAATTAGCCGTCAGCTCATCGACCCGGAACACATCCAGGTCGCCATACGGCGCCCGGAACGACTCGATCAGCTCGTCGAGCAGCTCCGAGATGACCTCGTCAAGCAGCCCCTCCTTGTTTTCATAATGGGTGTAGAACGTCCCCCGGTTATAATTGGCCCGCTCCACGATCTCCGTAATCGTGATGGCCGAGAAGCTCTTCTCCGACATGAGAGTCAGAAGCGCGTCCCTGAGCGCTACTTTGCTGCGCGCTATACGCCTATCCGCCATTTCTAATTCTTCCTTCCACAAAAAAGTATTCAACACTCGAACGTGTTTTGTCTGTTAACGTACAAATGAAAGCGTTTTATATATTGTGGCAGTTCGCCTTATTGTATATATTGATCTTAACACCTGTTTGCTATTATACAAGTGTTCAATTCCGCCTCACAGGCGCATAGCCGCAGTGCATCATGAACCATACTATTCCTTTAGAGGAGGACACTCACATGAAACTTAATGGCAAAGTAGCCGTCATCACAGGCGCGGCATCCGGCATGGGCAAAGCGACTGCCCTGCTCTTCGCAGCCGAAGGCGCGAAGGTCGTCGTATCCGACCTGTCCGCCGACAACGCCGCAGTCGTCGTGCAAGAGATTGAAGCGAAGGGCGGCACAGCCATCGCCGTTGCTGCCAATGTAGCCAAAGAAGATGACGTGCAACAGCTCATCGATACAGCCGTAGACACGTACGGCACGCTCGACATCCTGGTGAACAACGCCGGCATTATGGACAACTTCGTGCCCGCTGCCGATCTGACGGACGAGCTGTGGGAGCGTGTCTTCGCCGTCAATACGACAGGACCGATGCGCGCGATCCGCAAGGCGCTTCCGATCTTCACCGCGAAGCAAAGCGGCGTCATCGTCAATGTCGCATCCGCTGGCGGCCTATATGGCTCCAGAGCCGGCGCTGCTTATACAGCAGCCAAGCATGCGGTCGTCGGCCTGACCAAGAACGTCGGCTTCCAATACGCCACGCAAGGCATCCGTTGCAACGCGATTGCTCCAGGCGGCGTAGCGACGAACATCAGCACGACAATCAATGCTCCGAACCCGTACGGCATGGAGCAAGCGATGAAGGGCATGGGCATCAACCCTCGCACAGGCGAGCCTGAAGAAATCGCCAAGGTCGCGCTGTTCCTTGCCTCCGACGACTCCAGCTTCGTGAATGGCACTGTTGTCACAGCTGACGCTGGCTGGACGGCCTACTAATGAATCCATTGCTGCGCTAATGCGGAGACTCATCGCATAGTTCCAGCTCATAACAAAGCCGGAAGGCCCGTCACAAGACGCGCCTTCCGGCTTTTTCCCTATAGGTGTCACTCATCCTCTGGACTCTGCTCCTCCAGCTTCATCTTCACAGACTTCAGCTCGCCGTCCCGGTAGAAGGACACCGTAATGTCTTCGCCAATCTTCTTCTTGCTGTATAAGTACTTGCGCAGCTCCATCGTGCTGCTCACCTTATGATCATCCAGCTTCACGATCACGTCGTTGAACGTCAGCCCCGCTTTCTTGGACGGGCCGACCGCCTCCAGCACAATGACGCCCGACAGCACCTCATCAGGCAACTGGATCGTACCCGAGCCGCTTGACTCGCCGTTCTCCGAGCCTCCGCCTTCTTCCTCTTCCCCGAACAGCTTCTCCAGATCCTGCTGCTCCCAATATTGCTCCAGATCCATCGTATAGACGCCGAGATAAGGACGCGGCACATAGCCTTTGCTGATGAGGCTCTCCACGATCGGCATCGCATTGTTGATCGGAATCGCATAGCCGATGCTCTCGACGCCGAAGTCGGAGATCTTCATGCTGTTGATGCCGACCACACGGCCGTTCAGATCGATCAGCGGACCGCCGCTATTGCCTTGGTTGATCGCCGCATCCACCCGGATCACTTCCTGCTCCCAGTCAATGACGCCGTTCTGATTCAGCGATACCGGAATCACTTCCTTAATGACGCTGACCACGCCCATCGTGATCGACTCGCCCATGCCAAGCGGATTGCCGATCGCCATGACGAATTCCGCAGCGCGCAGCGCCGAGGAGTCGCCGATTTCCGCAACCGTATTGATGCCCTTGGCGTCAATCTCCAATACAGCCAGGTCGGTGATCTGATCCATACCGACGACGCGAGCCTCGCGCACCTCGCCTGTCGTCAGTACCACCTTCACCTTCTCCGCGCTCGCCACCACATGGTAGTTCGTCACGATGAACGCCCTTCCGGCCTTCTTCTCTATAATGACGCCCGAGCCGACGCCTGCCTCGCGCAGGACGCCCGAGCCTTCTTCTCCATTCTCTAAGCGCTTGCCGCCAATGCCGAGTCCGAACATCTGCTCATTGATGACGCTGACCACCGCCGGCTTCACCTTCGCCGTAGCCACTATCGTGCGCTCCGATGGATCGCCGGATGACGTCAGATGAACGGGCGTCGAGCCGCCGCCGCCGAATCCGCCGAAGATCAGTCCGAACAAGAGTGCCGCAGCTACGGCGCTTGTGAAGGACGAGATGAACGCAATGCGCAGATTAGACCACTTGCGCTCCGCGGTCCCGCCGAAAGATAACCGATGAGTGTCCTGCTGGCTCTTGCGAACCGTTCTCCTGGACACCTTGGTCGAATAAAAATCGTCGTCGAATATGCTCATCGGAATCTCTCCTCTCTCTTTCGAACCTTGCAGCGAATTTCATAATCTAGGAATGTTTTCGGAAGAAATGACTAAAATAATAATAGATTCAAAGCCTGATGCCTTACTTTTTTTCAGAAGAGACCGCTAATGCGCAAATTCCGGTATAAAGGAGAGATTCACGATGAAAACAAAGCCGTCCCAGGCATGGGAGCACGTACAGCTTGCCGCCAAGCTAGCCGATCTGAAAGAGGATCATTACCGCACCATTCTCACGTTAAGCGCTATGCTGGAGCTTTTCATAGAGAAGGGCATTCTTAGCCGCGAAGAGCTGGAGAGCAAAGCCGAAGCGCTGGATACCCAGCTGGAATCGCTTATTTCCGCTTCACTTCGTCCCATGGGGTAGGTCTGTCGTGATACGTCTTGCGCAGAGGAAATTCATCCTGTTTATAAAATATTCCGTGGTTCTCCAATATAGAATTGACCGTTAGCATAGCCAGGTCCATTTGGTTATGATCCAGGCTAAGATGCGCCAGATAGACGCGTTTGGTCCGGTCCGTCATGAGCTCAATCAGCGCTTCGCCTGCCGCTACGTTGGACAGATGCCCTACGTCGCTTAGAATGCGCCGCTTAATGTTCCAAGGATAACGGCCCATGCGCAGCATCTCGGTGTCATGGTTGGACTCTAGCACGAGCACATCGGAATCGATGATCTGCGTCCTGACCTTCTCGCTCACATAGCCAAGATCCGTCGCGAGGCTCAGCTTCTCGCCATTCTCTTCGAAGCAATAGCCGACAGGTTCAGCAGCATCATGCGAGATCGGATACGACTGAACGCGCAAGGACCCAAAGTCCAGCGCCTCGCCCGTCTCCATAATAACCCGCTTCTCCACCGCGATCGTGCCGACATGGCGCTCCATTGCGCCCCATGTCAATTCGTTGGCATAGATAGGAAGCTCGTACTTGCGCGCGAAAGCGCCGAGTCCCTTAATATGGTCGGAATGCTCATGCGTGACGAACAGAGCGTCCAGATCATGTCCGGCAATGCCCCGCTCCCGCATCAGCTCGTCCAGCTTTTTCATACTGAGGCCCGCATCTACCAGCACCGTCTTCTCGCTGCTCTGCACGATCGTCGCGTTGCCGGTCGAACCGCTGGCCAATACTGTAAATCGAAGTCCCAAAACGTCCAGTCCTCTCCCATTGCCTCTACCGAAGCTACCTACATTGTAACCTCGATCGCGTCCAATTTCCGCTGTTGTTTTCTGGCTATCTGCCTTAGAGCCGCCTTCTATCAATCAACCTGCAGCTCTACTCTATCAAGAGCCTGACTCTATTCAATATCCCTTAGAGTGCTCAAGAAGCCTCCTCAACCTGAGGCGTGACTGTTTCTTGTTTCTTGTTTCCTATTCCCTGTTTCCTTTTCCCATCGCACAGGTCACAAAGTCTTACAGACCCTACTTACTCTATACCCTCTTCCGGCAATCCCGCAACGCCAGATTCGATTAAATCTATCATCTCTTATAAACAACCAGCAATCGCTTCTCTATCAATCGATATATTAAGCATAACACGGCTTAGCGCCGACAGCTATGCCGCCGGCGACTCAGAACCCGATTCTTCATCTGCGCCTTCTGTCGCAACTTCGCCGCTGATCGCATGGACATAATACACCTTGCCATCCCCCAGCATGACTCGCCAAGTCGGAGCCGACACTTGCTTCTCGGAGTCGAAGATCTGGCCATGATAGCCAAGCTGAATGTCGGCAATCACAGAGCCTTCGTCCAGGTAGGTCTCAATCAAGGAAACGACAACCTTCGCCGATCCGATCACTTGCTTCTCTTCGCCGTGGCTAATCTCCTCTACCCGGTCTTGCTGGAAGCTGGTAATTTTCCGGTTGCTGGTGTATTGCAGCTCCAGCTTCACATTGAACATCGGGCGCCCGTCGACCATACGATGCATGACAAATACGCCATCGCGGTCGCTGTGCAGATCATACTCATAGTTCTCGATATCCGGAATTTGACCGCCCAATGCTTTCACAAGCGCAGCCTTGTCGAATATGAGGGCGCTGTCGACCGGCTTCTCCAGCTTCTTCGGCGACGACCTCTTATCCGATCGAAGCAGATACGTCAGATCGCTCAGCTTCGGCGTTCCGGCAGGCAGATTGGCAGCCAGCGAGATGCGCTTCTGTCCCATCAGCTGCACCTTGTCTGCCGGCAGCTCCGCTGAATTCACATTGGCATTCAACTGCTCGCTGATATCCACCCACAGCTGATAGCCGAGAAGGATATTCAGCATGAGGAACGATATGATCAATACGGTCTTCGCCCTGCTCCAATCCACTTGCCTTCACCTCCTCTACCCTTATGATTTGGCCCGAGACAATTCCGGCGTTTCCTGCTCCTCCGCATCCGGCACATTCTCCTCCGGCAGCTCTGCCAGCTCTTCGCCCCCGCCTCCGTCCGAATCATCTGGCGGCAGCTCAGGCTCACCCGTATCGACAGGCTCTTCATGATTCCCCGGCTCCTTGGGAGGAAGCACAGCGGAACCCGTGCCCGCGCCCTTGCTTGGAGAGGTACCCTGTCCCGCTCCAGTGCCGGCTTGTCCTTGCGGCTCGCCAGCTCCCTCGGCGTGTTCAGTCTGGTCGTGGTCCGAATTCGTATTCGCAGCGCCATCCTCCGTATGCGGCTCAGGCGGCTGCTCCCCTTCTATCGCTTCCAGCAGAATAACCTCTGCGCCGTCGGTCAGCCTCACGACCCAGACAGGGATGAACTGCAGCCGGTTCTCTTCCAGCAATACAGCTTTCAACGCTGGGAATAAGGCCGTCACCTCGCCGCGGCGAGGGTAGCGCTCCAGCGTCTCCTCCAGTCTGGTGCCGCCCTGCAGCCAGCGCGGCTTGCGCGACTCCGTCTGCGAGCTGAGCGTAATCAACGATCTTCCATATTCCGTCACGACGCCCTGCTGCAGCGTCAGGCGAATATGCCCGTACCGGAACGCGAAGCTGTCGATGACCGGATATTGATCGATATATTGTCTGAACGTCACATATTTCTTCTCTTGCTCCGGCGTCGAGCTTATCAGCCGATGCGTGCCGTCCCACCCGCCATGCTGGTTGATAAAGTCGACCGACGCATAGACATTCTCGCTAAGCGGCGTGTTGCTGCTGGTCGTAGCGGCCGGATTCGTATAGTTGATCCACATGCCGTCTTGCTCGACCTTAAGCCCTCTCTTCCCGTCCGTGAAGATTTGCGAACCGCTGCGGTCTTCGAATGACCTTGTGGTGCTGGAATCGAAGAACAGGCTGCGCTGCATCTGCTCCGGCGAGTAAGTCTCATACGGGTAGATCAGCTCTGTCGCCATGATCGGCTCAACCGGGATATAGAGACCGTCAGCCGTCATGCGGTATTGCGGGAGATACGTGCCGAAGCCGACATAATCCTGCACGTCTCTCACCGTCAGATCGGCTCTGACCGATTCATAGACGACATGCTCCTCGCTGCTGAAGAAGAACGTGCGAATCTCTTCCGTATCCGTTGTCTTGAAGATCCAGATCTTGTCGATCTTATCCCGGAGGAACAAGATATCGCCTTCCATCTTCAGCAGCTTCTGCAGCAGCTCGACCGAGATGCCATCCGTGAAGCGAAGCTCGATCCCGATCGAGTCCTTGCGCACCTCATCCCAGTTCAGAATGCTGGCCGAGCTGCGCTGGAAGCCCTTGAACTCCCTGCCGACGATCCGCTGGTTCAGAATCATCTCATAGAACTGCGTGCCGGGATAGATGACCGTATGCTTGTCCTCGCCCATATGGAGAATCAGCTCCTCCGGGAAGATGACGCTCTCTACGCTTGTCGTCTTGCCCAGCGGCTCCGCATTCACATAATCTTGATCGCTTCTTACCGTAGCGCCAAGCCCAGGCATGCTATAGGCCAGCAAATAGCTTTGCAGAAGGCTGAGCACAACGAGAACAATAAGGGTAGCCGTCTTCGCTTTCTCCATCATTCCGCCTCGCCCCCTTCCTGCAAGAGCGGCAGCGTGAACGATACCGTCGTGCCTTCATTCAGCTCAGAGGCCAGCGAGATCGTGCCGCCATGCGCCTTTACGATTTCCCGGGCAATCGATAGACCGAGCCCCGTGCCGCCCATATTGCGGGATCGCGCCTTGTCTACCCGGTAGAATCGGTCGAAGATACGCGTCAAATCCTTCTTCGGAATGCCAATGCCGGTATCCTTGACGCCGATCTCCAGCAAGCCGGTATCCTCCTGCTTGCGAGCGGTAATCTGTATAGATCCGCCATCGAGCGTATATTTGATAGCATTGGAGATCAGATTGTCCAGCACCTGGTCGATCTGGTCACGGTCCAGCCAAGCTTTCTTCAGCCCGCGCTCCACATAGACATTCGCCGTAATCGACTTCTGGCGCAGCTGGAAGGAGAAGCGGTCCGCCACTTCATCCAGCATCTCATGAATATTCGTCTGTCTCCGCCTAAGCGGAGCCTGATTGGAGTCCAGTCTGGACAGATGCAGCAGGTCGGTCACGAGCCGGATCATCCGCTCCGTCTCATTGCTGATTACGCCCACGAACCGCTCGGACAGCTCACGCTCCTCCAGAGCCCCGTCGCCAAGCGCCTCCGCATAACTCTTGATGGTCGTCAGCGGCGTCCGCAGCTCATGGGATACATTCGCTACGAATTGGCGGCGCGACTGCTCCAGCTTCTCCTGCTCCGTGACATCCTGCAGGACGGCAATCGTGCCCGTAATGCCCTTGTCCCGGCGGTGAATCGGCGTCACCGTCAGCTTCAGAAGACTATCGTCATGGCTCTCCGTCTCCGCATGCTCGCGATTAATAAGCAGCGTGCGTCCGCGTCCCGACTGGAGCTCCGACAGCTTCTCCGGCGAGAGCCCCAGCAGATCGGCAAGCTCCACGCCCTGGAATGTCTCCACATCCAGCAGCTCCAGCGCGCGGCGATTCCAGACGATGATCCGTCCCCGCTCATCGGCGGCGACAACCCCGTCGCTCATATTGGAGAGAACGGACACCAGCTTCTCGTTCTCCTCTTCATTCGCCGAGAGCGCTTCCTTTAATCGAATCGTCATTTCGTTAAAAGCCATGCTAAGCCGCCCGATCTCGTCATCCCCGAGGACAGGCGCCTTCAGATCGAATCGCCCGTCGGCGACCGCCTCCGCTTGGCGCGTTAAGCCCTGTATCGGATTCGTGATCGTGTGGGCCAATAGAATGCCCAGCACGCCTGTAAGGCCAAGCGCGATCAGCGTGCCGGAGAAGAAGATTTGATTGACCCGGTTCACCGTCTCATACAGCTCCGTCATCGAGGCGACGACATAGACAGCTCCCACAACCTTATCGTTGTACGTGACAGGCAGCGCGATCATCTTCTTGCGCGTATTGTCCTCGTCGATAATCTCTTCTTCATTATCCGGAATGTTTTGCAGCGCGCGGCTGACCGCAAGCGATTTGTTCTTCTGCCCGATATACGACTGATGAACCTGCAGCGAGGTCGCGACTACCTTGCCGTTCGCATCGAGCACTTGAACCTCGGCGCCGCTGATGCTGAACAGGTTGCGGACAACCAGATTAAGATCCTCCGTCGTGTTGTCCGTAGAATCGCCCTCAGACTCCAGATTCGGCAGCAAGCTTGGCGCCGCGAACTTGGACAGAATATCGGCCTGCTCCTTCAAGTTGTTCGTGAAGCTCGTAATCAGCGAGTTCTTGACCGTGCTGATAAAATAAACGCCAATCAGCTGCATCGCGACAAGAATGAGCAGCAGGTAGATGATAACCAGCTTAACCTGGATCGTGCGGAAGAAGCTCCGCGCCTTCATCCGTAACCGAAGCCTCCCGACTTCGCGTTGCGCATCATGTAGCCTAAGCCGCGTCTGGTCATAATGTATTCCGGACGGCTAGGGTCATCCTCGATCTTCTCCCGCAGACGACGGATCGTCACGTCCACCGTCCGTACGTCGCCGAAGTATTCGAAGCCCCATACCGCTTGCAGCAGATGCTCGCGCGTCATGACTTTGCCGCTATTGCGCGCCATATAGTAGACAAGCTCGAACTCCCGGTGCGTCAGGTCCAGCGGCTCGCCGTTCTTGTATACGACATACATGTCCGTATCAATGAACAGATTGAACAGCTTCAGGCCGGATTGCTCCGACTGCCCGTCCTGGTTGTCCGCCGCGCCATCAGAAGCTTGTCCGCTCTTGTTCTGGCGGCGAAGATGCGCCTTCACCCGCGCCAGCAGCTCCCGCGTGCTGAACGGCTTCGTCACATAATCGTCCGCGCCCAGCTCAAGGCCGAGCACCTTATCAATTTCCGTATCCTTGGCCGTCAGCATAATAATCGGCATATGCAGCTTCGTGCGCACCTCGCGGCACACATCCATGCCATCCTTCACCGGCAGCATCAGGTCCAGCAGGATCAGATCCGGCTGTTCCTCGAAGGCAAGGCGCACCGCTTCTCCGCCATCGAAGGCGCAGATGACCTGATGGCCTTCCTTCTCCAAATTAAATTTCAATATATCCGCTATCGGCTGCTCGTCATCGACCACTAATATTTTTCCGTGCATCGTTACACCGCCTGTCGCTAGTCCTAGTTATGACTCTATTCTAACATACCGGGGCGCAGCCTACACAATCTAAACTTCCGATTGCAGAGGCAATCGCGCGCCCATAAATTGGATTGCATTTTTCGGCCGAAATTATGATTTATGAAGCAACTATAAAGGGAGTTCGTACGTTTATCTAATATCGAAAAAAAAAGCACAGCCCGGACCTCTCGTCCAAGCCATGCTTCTTTGCCATTGTTATGCCATGCTTAAAAGGTATATTATAAGTACTTCATCGGATTCTGAGGTACGCCGTTCTTGTGGATTTCGAAGTGCAGATGCGTGCCAGTGGAATTGCCCGTGTTGCCCATTACGCCGATCTGGTCGCCCTTCTGTACTTTCTCGCCCTTCTTAACGTTGTACGAGTTAAGATGTCCGTACAGCGTCTTGAAGCCATTCTGATGGTTAATGATAATCGTCTTGCCTGTGCCTGTTCTCGATCCGACATATTCGACGACGCCGGAGTCGGAAGCCAGAATGCGCTTATTGCCAATGAAGTCGATGCCGGAATGCAATCGGCCCCAACGCTGGCCATACGTGCTCGTAATGCGGTAGTTCTTGACCGGGATGGAGAACTTGCCTGTCCCTTCGCCGAGTACAACCATCGTGCCTTTCTCCACAATCTCCGAGATTGGCTCTACAATTACTTCTTTATTCATCAACTCTTCGGTTAGTACATAACCGTTCTGCTTCACAATCTCATAGGTCAGACGCTGGGTGCCTTCGACACCTTGTCTGATGATCTTCGATTCGCCGACTCTGATCTTATCGTTCTTGCGAACCTCTACAGGAGCGGCAATCTTCTCCAGCTCAACCACGCTCTCGACTGTTCGAACCGTCAATTCCGGCTGGAGCACAGTCAGATCAAGCTCGTCGCCGACGGTAATACGATCATCCTGGATCCACGGGTTGTTCTCGTAGATCACTTGAGGGGAAATATCGAATTTCTGTGCGATACAGCCGATGCAATCGCCTGCTTGCACGATATATTTGGTAGGCTTCGTGCTGCCGTCGATAATCTTCTTGTAGATGTCCTCGCCTTCGGCAATTTCTGTCGGGGCGATATCGACGCTAGCTACCTGCACTTCCTCTACGAACGATACTTCCGTTACCACTCTGCCCGGCTCCGTATGCTCCTTGGCATCCTCGGTCTCCGCCGCTTCGACTTTGCCGTCCTTGTTGTAGGATAGCGTCGTTACCGTCTTCGAGCCCTTGGCCGCTGCAGCGAGCTCTGGAGCGAACTTGCTCTGAACGCGCTTCAGGATGCTGTCCGCTGTCGCTTGATCCTTCACGACACCGATCACCTTGCCGTCAATCTTCACTTCTACGCCTACTGCATGGGATGTGAACATACTCTCCAGCTTAGCGAGCGTCGACTCCGTCTCTGGAACCGCCTTAAAGGCACTGTCGCTTTCGTATGTAATATCACCTGCATCCAGGACCATCGTAACGTCCGGATTCGCTTGCTGCACTTTCGTTGTGGCCGCGCTGATCAATTGATCTACCGCGCCAGGGTTCTCTATCGTGCCTACTGCTTCGCCATTCATATATACATGATAGAATTCGAATGTATTGCGTTCAACGTACTGCGTATATTGTTGATAGCCGATAATACCAGCAACCGTGAGCAGAACTGCCGCCCCTCCGATCAGCTGCGTCGACTTCTTCCGCCAAAGTGGGGTAGATACGATCACGTCAGCCGCTTGTTGCTCGGTCTTCCCTATCAAGTCTTGCGAGTCTGTACGACGAAAGTACTGAGTTGTCCGCTCCCATACTTTCTTTATACGACTCATGTCCCTGAAACCGGTCATGATAGTCTCCTTTTCGCACTTCTGCTGAGAGATTTGCGAGTTCCAAACAGAAAAAAGACGAATTCTCCCGTCGGATCACTCGCCTAATACTTTATCACAGCCTTAACAATAGGGGCAACCTTTGCCATGATAACGTAATATTAATATTTTTTCAGAATCTCCATCATTTGCTCATATTCCGGCTTGTCGAGATGCTGTGCCATAATCTGTTGAATGCTCGTCAGCTCCTGATCCGTAAGTCCTCCCTCCATATATTCAGAGATTTGCAGCCAGGACTCCGGAGGCAGCTTCGTCATTAATAATTCGAACAATAGCGACTTATCCTCTTCACTCATATCATCCTTCGCCGACTCGATATCGTCAGTGGACACCTCAGCTCCCGCGCCTGTTCCTTTCTCCTCATCCGTCTGGCCCGTTCCTTCCGGCACTCCGCTTGACGGTTCGCCATTCTCGCCGCTTCCAGCGCCTGGTCCCTCCTCGATTCCGCCGAACACTTCCTTCGTATCCGGATCCTGTCCGTTATTCGCGCTGCCGGTTTCTTGCTCCGGCTCTACATCCGATGCCAGCAGGGGATCGCTGCCCCACAGCTTGCCCCATACGCCTGACATAGCCATAGGCGGAACCTCCACCGGCAGCTCGAACTGCTTCAGCACCGATTCGACATAGCTGGTCACAATATACCCCGTCGTCCAGATCGACAGAAAGCTGAGGATCAACCCCGCCGCCACGATCTTGCCGATCCACGCCAAACTCTTCCACACCATTCTCCCTCAACTCCTATCCGTTATCTATCATTATGGTCAAGGATTGAGAGAGGCATTCCTGCTAAGGCTGGGCCAGGCAAAAAAATAGCGCCCCGGATCGCTCCGAAGCGCTTGATTGCCAGATATTCTATTCGTAGATTGGACGAACCGGATTCGTCTGCTCGCGGTTGCGGCCGACCGAGAAGATGGCGATTGGAATGCCTGTAAGCTCGGAGACGCGGTTCAAGTAGTTCAGCGTGTTCTGAGGAAGGTCCTCCAGCTTCTTCGCGCCGGAGATGTCCTCCGACCAGCCCGGATACTCCTCATACACCGCTTCGCACTCCGACAGCATCTTCAGGCTTGCCGGATAATGCTCAATCACTTCGCCGCGGTACTTGTAGCCCGTGCAAATTTTCACAGTGTCCAGACCTGTGAGTACGTCCAGCGAGTTCAGGGACAGGCCCGTAATGCCGCTGACGCGGCGCGCGTGGCGGACGACAACCGTGTCAAACCAGCCTACACGGCGCGGACGGCCTGTTACTGTGCCGTATTCATGGCCTTTGTCACGGATGATTTGGCCGATTTCATTGTCTTGCTCCGTCGGGAACGGACCGTCGCCTACACGCGTCGTGTAAGCCTTCGCTACGCCGATCACCTGTTGAATCTTGGACGGGCCTACGCCGGAACCGATGCAGACGCCGCCTGCGGACGGGTTCGACGATGTAACGAACGGATAAGTGCCTTGGTCGATGTCCAGCATGACGCCTTGCGCGCCTTCGAACAATACTTTCTTGCCTTCATCAATCGCGTCGTTCAAGACAACGGATGTGTCTGTCACGTATGGACGCAGAATCTCTGCATAGCCCAGGTAGTCGCTAACGATTCCGTCAGCGTCCAGCGGCTCGCCGCCGTACACTTGCTGGATCAGGTTGTTCTTCTCTATGATGACGCTGCGTACGCGCGCTTCGAACTCTTCCGCGTCCATCAGATCGCTGATGCGGATGCCGTTGCGTGCTGCTTTGTCCATATAGCAAGGGCCGATGCCTTTGCGTGTCGTACCGATTTTGTTGTCGCCTTTGCGGTCTTCTTCCAATGCATCAAGCACCAGGTGATACGGCATGATGACATGCGCGCGGTCGCTGATTTTGAGATTGGTTGTCGAAAAGCCGTTTTCATGAATATAGTTAATTTCGTCGATCAGCGCAGCCGGATTGATAACCATTCCGTTGCCGATGACGCAAGTTTTATCATGGTTAAAGATGCCCGATGGAATCATCGTCAGCTTATACTTTTTGTTATCGATGAGAATGGTGTGTCCGGCGTTGTTTCCTCCTTGGTAACGAGCAACAACGTCAGCTCCCTCTGCTAGGAAGTCGGTGATTTTGCCTTTCCCTTCGTCTCCCCACTGCGTACCGACTACAACTACCGTAGACATAATCATACCCCCGTCCGATGTTTTCGAACATCGAAAATTACCGTCCCTGCAGCTCCTTTAACGCGGCGCTCGCCAGAAGACAGCATTATTAGTGTAGCAGTCTCACCCGCAGAAGTCAAACGAAAAACGAACAATTGCACAGTGCCCCATGCAATTGTTCGGATATTACGAGGCTTGTGACGGATCCTGATGGGTTCGGTCCAAGCTTACGAATTTATTGTAGTTTTTGAGGAAGACCAGCTCGACGGTGCCTACAGGTCCGTTACGCTGCTTGGCAATAATAATCTCGATGATATTCTTCTTCTCCGATTCCTTGTCATAGTAGTCGTCCCGGTACAGGAACGCTACGATATCGGCATCCTGCTCGATCGAGCCGGATTCCCGGAGGTCGGACATCATCGGACGCTTGTCCTGCCGCTGCTCAACGCCCCGGCTGAGCTGCGACAGCGCGATCACGGGAACTTCCAGCTCACGCGCAATCTGCTTCAGCGTACGGGAAATCTCGGATACTTCCTGCTGGCGGTTCTCGCCCGCCTTGCCGCGTCCCTGAATGAGCTGCAAGTAGTCGATCAGAATCATGCCAAGTCCGCGTTCCTTCTTCAGTCTCCGGCACTTCGCGCGAATATCGGCGACGGTGATGCCAGGAGTATCGTCAATGTAGACCTGCGCTTCCGACAAGGCGCCAATCGCCATGGTCAGCTTCTCCCAATCGTCTCCTTCGAGGCTGCCTGTCCGCATGCGCGTCGCATCGACGTTGGCCTCTGCGCAGATCATCCGCTGCACCAGCTGCGCCGCGGACATCTCCAGAGAGAAGATCGCGACGGTCTCCTTCGCCCTGACGCCCACGTTCTGGGCCACATTCAGCGCGAAGGCGGTCTTGCCTACGGAAGGACGCGCCGCGACAATAATCAAGTCGCTTCGCTGGAAGCCCGCCGTCATGCGGTCGAGATCGACGAAGCCCGACGGAATGCCTGACGTGCCGCCTTTGTTGGCATAGAGGAACTCGACCTTCTCGAATACTTCCATCAATACGTCCCGGATGGAGATAAACCCGCTGCTGGACCGGCGGTTGGAGATTTCGAGAATCTTCTTCTCCGCATCGCCCAGCAAAGTGCCGACATCCTCAGCATTGGCATAACCATCGGTAACAATATTGGTTGCTGTGCGTATGAGGCGCCGCAGCATCGACTTCTCTTCAACGATCTGGGCGTAATAATCGACGTTCGCCGCTGTAGGAACGGCATTAGCCAGCTTCGCTAAGTAGCTTACGCCGCCGATCTCCTCCAGCAGCCCTTGATCCTGGAGATGCGCGGTAAGGGTGACTAGATCGACCGGCTGGCTGTTCTCGCCCAGCTCAATCATGGCTTCATATATTTGTTGATGTCCGCTGCTGTAGAAATCCTCGCTCCGAACCCGCTCCATCGCCGTAATCAACGCTTCCGGCTGAAGCAGAATCGCACCGATGACCGCTTGCTCCGCTTCCATGTTTTGCGGCGGAACCCGGTCGAACATCGGCTCCATACTCATCGTGCGCCTCTCCTTTCATTTATATACATCGCTAAAATAGGCAAAATCAAATAGCTTGGCGTAAACGCTGCGAGAGGGGATCATTCCTCCGATCGCTGTTGTAGACGGATTCTCCCATTCCCCTAAACCGCTAAGCGGTTAGAATCCGTCTACAAAGGCGAACACTTCGTTTCTCCGGAACAATCCCCTCTCTCCGCACGTGCCCGCGCGCCGAGCCTTTTTATGCATGCAAGCCATTCATAGCCGATGGCTTTCAATTAAACATGAATATATAAACCCAGCATTATTCCTCAGCCGTCTGTACGTTCAGCTTCGCTTTCACGTCAGGATGCAGCTTCACCGGAACTTGGGTTACGCCCAGCGTACGGATCGGCTCATCCAGCTCGATTTTGCGCTTATCGATCTTGATGCCTTTGGCCGCCAATGCTTCGGCGATCTGCTTGCTGGTGATGGCGCCGAACAAGCGGCCGCCTTCTCCGGCTTTCGCCTTCACGACAACCGTCATCTCTTCCAGGCGCTTGCCGAGCGCTTGCGCATCTTCCTTTTCTTTCTGCTTGCGCTTCTCTTCGGAAGCCGTCTGAACCTCAAGCGTCTTCAGGTTGCCGTCCGAAGCCAGCTTCGCCAGGCCTTTCGGCAGCAGGAAGTTGCGCACGTAGCCCTCGGACAGATCCTTTACTTGGCCCTTTTTCCCTTGGCCCTTCACGTCTTGCAAGAAGATTACTTTCATTCGAATAACCCCTCTTCCGATTCAATTTGTTCAAGCACGGCCTTCAGCTTGGCCGCTACCTCTGCGACAGTCCCTTCGAGCTGGGCTGCCGCATTGGTCAGATGACCGCCGCCGCCCATGCGTTCCATGACGACCTGTACGTTCATGCCGCCAAGCGAGCGTGCGCTAATGCCGATCAGTCCGTCCGGCCTCTCGCCTATCACGAACGAAGCCAGTATATCAGTCATATTCAGCAGCGTATCGGCCGATTGCGCAATCAATAGCTGCGAGTTGACCTTGCCGCCCTCCACTACTGCTATGGCGACATGATCGTACAGCACCTGCGCATGCTTGATAATCTCCGCTTTGTTCACATAGCCTTCGAGATCCTCCTGCAGCATGCGCTGGATCATCATCGTGTCCGCGCCGTTGCGGCGCAGGAAGGATGCCGCTTCGAACGTTCTGGCTCCCGTACGGAGCGAGAAGCTCTTCGTGTCGACCGTAATGCCCGCGAGCAGCGATGTCGCCTCGCGGATATCAAGCACGACACGGTCGTGGATATATTGAAGCAGCTCCGTTACCAGCTCGCATGTAGAGGAAGCATACGGCTCCATGTAGACCAGAATGGCGTTGGAGATGAACTCCTCGCCGCGGCGATGATGGTCGATAACGACAATGCGGTCCGTCAGCGTCAGCAGCTTCGGCTCCTTCACCATCGATGCCTTATGCGTATCGACCACGATGGCGAGCGACTGCGGCGTAATCAGCGCCATCGCTTGCTCTGGAGAGACAAAGCGCTTCGAGAGCTTCTCGTCCTCGCGGATCAGCTCCATCATCTTGTCGATGGAGGAGTTGACTCCCTCCAGTACGATATAGGCTTCCTTGCCGAACAGCTGAGCCGCCTTCAGCACGCCGATCGCAGCGCCGACCGCGTCCATATCCGGCAGCTTATGGCCCATAATGACCACATTATGGCTCTCGCGGATCAAGTCGCGCAGCGCATGGGCGACAACCCTTGCTCTGACGCGCGTCCGCTTCTCGACCGCATTGGACTTGCCGCCGTAGAACGACTGGCGGCTGCCTACCTTGACCGCCGCCTGATCCCCGCCGCGTCCAAGCGCAATATCAAGGCTCATATGCGCCCATTGGCCAAGCTCGACGATCTGCTCCGCGCCTGCGGCGAAGCCGATGCTGAGCGTGACCGGAATCTTCTGCTCGCCGGTCATCTCCCGCACTTCATCCAGAATGACAAAACGCGAATGCTCCAGCTGGCGCAGAGTCTTCTGGTCGGTAATCAGAATAAAACGGTCCGATGTGACCCGCTTCAGATAGATCTTGTACTTCTGCGCCCACTCCGTAATCTCCGTCGTCACCTTGGAGAGCAGCGTGCCGCGCTGATGATCGTCCAGTCCCTGCGTCACTTCCTCCAGGTTATCGATCATGACGACGCCAATGGACAGCTTCTCATCCTCATACTTGCGGCCGAGCTGCCAGAGGTCCGTAATGTTCTTCACATAGAGAATGCGCTCCTTGGGCCGAAAGATCAGCTGGTACATATGCGTACCGACCGCCGCTTCGACTATGCCCTCGCGATCCTTCGCATGCTGGAGCGTCGGGAACAGCTCCGTGAGCGGCACGCCAATCAGGGAGTCCTTCTCCATCAGCTGCGAGATATACGGATTATGCCACTCTACCGTGCGTTCTTCATTATATAGAATAATGCCGAACGGCAACTCGCTGATCACGTCGTTGCCGCCCTTCTTCACCCGGTACGAGAGCGTGCCGAGATACGTCTTCATGTCCTTGCGGAACGCGCGCTCCGCAAAAAACGTGTAGACGGCTATTCCGATTGTCACGATAAAAGCGGCCAAGCCGACGATCCACTGGAACCAGGCCAGCACGGCAGACATCAGCACCATGGCGCCAAGCGCCGCCGCATGATGCATGCCGTGCCATCTGTTAATTAGAAACTTTGGCATTTCCCATTCGCTCCCGTGCTATTGTTGTTTGGTAAACGACTTCCGGATCGGAAAGGCGGTATCCAGGACGCCAATCAAGCTGAGCGGCGGCAAAAGCAGCACTGGTATGGCGATTAAGATCGGAACGGCTTTGTTCCACTTTCTCTCATGAGCGATAAAGAAGAAGAAGCCGATCGCTTGAATAGCGAATACGTACCCGAGCAGCGGCACCAGATTCATCAGAGCCACCGCGAGGAACGAATCATCGCCCGGCTTGATGAAGAGATCGATCACATAGGCAATCAGATAATAAATAACCATGATACGCGGCAGACGCCAGTCCTTCGCCTGCGGGAAAGCCGGAACGTCCAGCCCGCCGCGAATCACCGCTCTGCGCGATACATAATGCGAGAATACCGTGTACACAAACGCGAGGACAATAAAGGTCAGCGGAATCATATGGATGACCCTTTGGATCAGCAAATCGATAAATTCCGAGTCCCAGCCCGGCGCCATGAGATTCTGCTCCTGCATGGAGTCGAATGTCGCGCGTATCGTGTGGCTCATCTCGTTCAACAGCGAAATATCAAATACCATTTGGAAGAGCATCAGCTCCAGCATGAGCAAAGCCAGAATGACGATTGTCCCCGTCCGTATGACTTTGGACGCAGGCGCTCCGCTCTTATACAAATGCCCGATGACAACTGCCGGAACGAGGAAGAACAATCCGATGATAAGAACGGCAGGTCCGGCAATCAAGCCCGCCAGCAGCCATACCGGCAGCAAATGCAGCAGGAACGATCCTCTGGACAGCGTCGTATAGAGCACTACATAAGGAACCATCATAAACAGTAAAGCTGCCAAATTGAGCAAAGGCACTGCCAGCAGCACTAATAGCAGGAATGCCGCCCCGCTCCACAGCAAGGGTTTCAACCCAGTCTTCAATCCGTTCACCTCTTAAGCCAATTCTAAGTTCTTGTATCAAGGAGACATTCATCCCTCATTATAGCACAAAAGCCCGTTTGCGCACGCATTGCCTGAGCCAGTGTTACCTGGGTATTCCGGCAATAAAGGGAAGGGACTCCCCCGCTGAATCCGTCAGATCCGTTGGGACAGTCCCTTCTGGCAATAATCAATAATTTCGCTTCTGCGTACAATACCGATAAAATGATCGCGGTCGTCTACTACCGGCACAAAGTTCTGTACTTTGGCCAGCGAGATCAGATCGTCCATATTGGCATCAATATTCACCGTCTTATTGTTAATCCGCAGCGGTACGTCAATCAGCTTCACCTTGTAGGAGCTGTCGAACGTCAGATCCGGGCGGTTCTTCATGAACCACAGCAGATCTCCCTCTGTTACCGTGCCGATATATCCGCCATCTTCATTGATGATGGGAACGGCAGAATAGCGGTGATATTCCATGCGCTCCAGCGCCTGCCTGAGCGTCGCGTCATGCGGCAGACATACGACCTCATGCTTGGGCAGCAGGAAAAAGGCAATATTCATCCTTCCATTCACTCCGTTTCGTGCACCGACGACGCACTGGAGAGCACCTCTACCTCTTTCTTGCTGTCTTGATACTTCGGAGGAAGAATTAAGCTGCCCGCCTTCGTGTCGGGATTCAACCAGTTTTTGATCATCAGCTGGACCTGGGCCAGATCCTCTTCATTCGCAAAGTAGTACCAGGCGCCTCCGGCCTCCAGCCTGTGGCCTTCGCCCAGAATCGTCTGGCTGTACATATTGCCGTTCTTGGATTGCACCATGCTTTGAGCCATGTCAATCAGCTTGCCCGGCTGCATATCCGTGCTGAAGTTCTCGCCCATGATGTCCAGAAGCTCAGGAATCTTGCTCCATTGCTTCATTGCGGACGCCTTCTCTATCATAGCATGAAGGAACTGCTGATGTCTCTCCGTACGGCTCATATCACCGCCGGCATCCTCGCGGTAACGCACGAAATTCAGCGCATCTTTGCCGTTGTACAAGTCTTGGCCGCCCTTGATCGTGAATTTGTCATGGTACGGATCCTTGTTCACGATATCCTTGTCGATCGGAAGCGCAATGCCGCCAAGCGCGTCAATCGCAGCCTGGAAGCCCTCAAAGTTGATAGATGCATAATAGTTGACTGGCGCATCCAGGAACTTCTCCACCGTGTCCATCGACATGCCCGGACCGCCGAAGGCGTATGCGTGGTTAATCTTGTCCTCGCGGTCCCTGCCGACAATCTCCACATACATGTCCCGCGGAATCGACACGAGCAGCATATTGCCGTCGCTTGGACGCACAACGGTGTAGATCAGCGTATCCGACCGTCCAATTTCCTTGCCGCGCTGGTCAACACCCATCAGCAGCAAGGCGAATGGATCCTGCTTCGTCTTGTCGACATTGACCGGCTTCGGCTCGCGGCCCTCGATCGGCTTGTAGGTGTGCTCCAGCCGCTTCTCGACCTCGCCCTGCAGGAACCAGTCAAACCCCATCATGGCAAGCGCTCCGCGGTTGAAATAGGCCAGCGATAAAATGACGAGAGCAACTGCACTAATGATATAGGCCCGTTTATATTTCTTCATATCCTACCATTCTCTCCATTCCGATATCTCTTTTTGTCGATTTAGTCATATATACCCCTTTTTATTTTAGACGAAGCAAAGCTCAAGCAGGTTACAAACCCGTTACAATTCATTCGTTCCAATATTGCCAAAGTTTTGCTATAGTAGAGAGGTCTATCGCTAGTCCACAAGGAATATATTGTATATAACGATGATGATCAGAAAGGGATGAACAAATCTCCATGCAGCCCATTCAAGTCAATCCAGACCCGTCGTCGACCGGACTGGACCCGAAAGTAGCCGGATTGCTTTGTTACTTGGCCGGATTTGTGACTGGCATTATTTTCTTGGTAATTGAGAAGCAGAGCCGATTCGTCAAATTTCATGCCATGCAGTCTACAGCTGTCTTTGTCATCCTGGTAGCCGTCAACCTAATCCTGGGTGCGATTCCAATCATCGGCCTGCTAGTGGCATTCATTCTGACTCCGCTTACCTTCATTCTCTGGATCGCGCTCATGCTGCTCGCGCTGCAGGGCAAGCAGTTCAAGCTGCCGTATATCGGCGAATGGTCGGAGCAGCAGATCGGCAAGTTCTAAGACAAGATACAGACGATAATTAGCCTGCAAAAAGAAGAGAAACCCGCCATGATGGCGGGTTTCTCTTCTTTTTCTTCTATATATAGGGGTATCCCCTACACGCTTCCGCTCTTCTCGCCGGCCTGCCCCTTCACTCGCTTTCGTTCTGCCTTCAGATCATCCTGTACGCTGCCCTTCCACAGCGACACGCCGGAGCGATAAGCCGCCCGCCCGTTCAGATGTCCCGCTACCGGTGACGTAATGAAGACGAAGACGATGCCAAGCAGCAGCTTGATGCTGATATGGTTCTCGAATAGCCAGAAGTACAGAAATCCGCCGAATAAGATGAAGAGCACGCCCATTGTTGCGCTTTTCGTCGCGGCATGGGAGCGAAGATACACATCCGGCAGCCGGATGAGACCGAAGACGCTGATTACGCAGACGACCGCTCCAAGCACGATGAGTATGCCAATCAGCCACTCACCGATCATCTCCAGGTTCAAGGACTACACCCCTCTCTATATATCTCGCGAATGCTGTCGTTCCGATGAACGTCAATATGCCGAGCAGCAGAATAATATCGAAGTAGGCTGTCGTGCGCAGCAGCATGCCTAATACAGCAATGGTCGCCAGCAGCAGAATCCCTATCGTGTCGAGCGCTGCGATCCGGTCCGGGATGGATGGCCCTTTGAGCAACCGGTACAACGCCCCGAGAATAGCCAGCGATAACAAGATAAGAGCAGCAATCAGCATTCCGTTCATCATGCGCGAGTCACCTCCATAATGGCTTTCTCGAACGTATTCTTGATTTGTTGCGAGAGCTGCTCCGCATCCTCAATATCCATCGCATGAATATACAGCGTCTCTCCGTCTCCCGATACATCCAGCGTTAGCGTGCCTGGAGTCAGGCAGATGAGGCAGGAGAGCAGCGTTATTTCCCAATTCGACTTTAGCTCCGTCTTCATGGCGAAGATGCCAGGCCGGATCGACAGCTTGGGCTTTAGAATTTGCAGCAATACCGCATAGCTTGAGACGAACAGCTCTTTATTAAATAGAACAAACAGCTTAATGACGGCCCATGCCCGCTTCAGTATGATCATGATCCTCTACTCCTTTAGCACCGCGTCGATATAGATTGCCGGCTGCACCAAGGTCTGGCCCGCTTCCGCTACGAAGCCGTATACCCACTCTGCGCCAAGCCCCATCGCTATGACAATTATGAAGAGGCCTGCGCCGGACAGCAGCTTCATCCGGTAATCCGAAGCCCTTGCCGGCGTGGTCTCAGCTGCCGCCAGTCTCTCCTTGCCCCAGAACGCCGCCATGAAGATGCGGATCAACGAGTACAGCACGATGAAGCTGGAGGCGACAGACACTGCTGCAAGCACATAATGCTCCTCGGCGAAGCCGCCGCGTATAATCATCAGCTTGCCCGCAAAGCCGCTTAGCGGCGGAATGCCGGCAATCGCCAGCGCCGTCACGAAGAACATCCAGCCCAGATACGGATGGCGCTTGATCAGTCCGCCCATCTCATCCAGCTTCTTCGTTCCCGCTGCCGTGATAATCATGCCGCCCAGCAGGAAGAGGAGCGCTTTGCCGATCATGTCATGGATCAGGTAGAACACCGCGCCATCCAGCGCGTCTTGATTGGCGGAGACAAGCCCGAAGGCGATAAAGCCGACGCTAATGACCACATTGTAATTCAGAATGCGCGGAATATCCCGATATGCCACTGCGCCGATCGCTCCCAGCACCATCGTCGCCCCCGCCATCCAGCCCATCCAGCTATGCGTAACGGACGGATCATGATAGAAGATCAAGGTGAACGTGCGCAGCAGCGCGTACAAACCTACTTTGGTGAGCAACGCCGCGAAGATCGTGCGTATCGCAGCGGGCGGAGCACCGTAAGAGCCCGGCAGCCAGAAGAACAGGAGCAACCCCGCCTTAAGCGCGAACACAATCATAAACAGCACCGCAATGACGTTCAGAATGCCGCCTTGCCCCGCTTCAGCGACTCGAACGGACAGATCGGCCATGTTCAGCGCCCCCGTCACCCCATAGAGATAAGCGACTGCCGCTACGAATAATGCCGAGGACAGGATATTCACCAGCATATACTTCAGCGATTCTCTTAATTGAAGCTTCGTGCCGCCATGCACAATTAGCGCATAAGAAGAGATCAGCATGACCTCGAAGCAGACAAACAAGTTGAAGATATCGCCAGTCAGGAACGAGCCGCTTACACCCACCAGAAGGAATTGGAATAGCGGATAATAGTAATGCCGCTCTCGCTCCTCTCCGATGCTGCGGAAGGAATACAGCAAGCAGAACAGCCCGATAATCGTTGTCGTGAGCACAAGCAGAGTTGCGAGCATATCCGCCACAAAGACAATGCCGTAAGGCGGCACCCAGCCGCTCATATATAAGGTCTGAATCCCATCCGTCTTCACTTGATAGAGGATGTAAGCAGCGACTGCGACATTCACAAGTCCGCTTAACCCGCTAATCCAGCGCTGCAGGGCGATCCGCCCTTTCAGGAAGACAAGGATGACTGCCGTCAGCAGCGGAATGATGAGCGGGAGAACCAGCGTATTATTCATGCTGCTCCCCCCTTAGCTGCTCCATATCGTCTGTGCCGAGCTTTCGATAGGCCTTGTAAGCCAGCACGATGAAGAACGATGTTACGCCAAAGCTGATTACAATGGAGGTCAGAATAAGCGCCTGCGGCAGCGGGTCCACATAAGAATCCGCTTTCTCCCCAAGCAGCGGAGCCGCCCCCGTCTTGAGGCGCGACATCGTCAGCAGCAGCAGATGCACGCCATGCGTCAGAAAGGATGTGCCCAGAATGATGCGCAGCAAGCTTTTGGACAGAATCAGATAGACGCCGACCGTGAACAGCACTCCTATCGTCAAGGACATATACAGTTCCATCTATTGATCCCTCCCAATGGTGAAAATAATCGTCATCGCGACCCCTATAACGGTCAGATACACGCCAAGATCGAATAACGTTGCCGTTGCCAGCTCCAGCTCGCCTATAATCGGCACATCGAAATAATCGAAGGCATGGCTGAGGAACGGCGCATCGAAGACGAAGGAGCCAATCCCAGTCAGCAAAGCTATCAGAATGCCAAGCGCGGTCAGCTTCTGAAAGTTCAGAGGCATGAACCGGTCTACCTTCTTCATCCCGAAGGACATGCCCATAAGCAGCAGCGCCGCCGAAGCCATGAGCGCCCCAATGAACCCTCCGCCCGGATGGTTATGCCCCATGTAGAACATGTAGAGAGAGAATCCTAGGATAATGACGATCGTCAGCTTCGCCAAAGTCTTCAAGATCACATCGTTGCTCTTATATGCTTCAAGCGGCAATGCTGCACGAGACTGGCCTGGAGCACTCTCTAGGCCATCTTCCTTCAGCTTCACCTTAATAAGCGCATAGATGCCGAAGGACGCAATGCCCAAGACGACAATCTCCAGCATCGTATCAAAGCCCCGGAAGTCTACCAGAATGACATTGACTACGTTTTTGCCGCCTGCGAGCTTATAACTATTTTCCAGGAAATAATGGGAGATGGACTCGAACGGCTTCGTCCTGCTCGCGCTCAACGCTACCAGCGTCATCGTCGCGCCTACGCCAAGCGCAATTATGAGATTTCCCAGCTTGAAACGGAGCGATACAAGCTCTTTCTTCAGCTTCGGCAAGTGGTAGAAGCAAAGCAGGAACAAGGCGACCGATACCGTCTCCACGCTGAGCTGAGTTAACGCGAGATCCGGCGCCCGGAATATGACGAAGAACAGCGAGACCAGATACCCTACCGCCCCTGTCAAAATAATCGCCATCAGCCGCGAATTCACGAACAGTACGGCGATTGACGCCAGGACAAGCGCGAGCATAATCGCCCCTTCATAGAAGCTCATCTCTGCAAAGCCGCTTGTATCGATGCTGAAGGCATTTTGCCCGAATAGGGTAAGCCCCAGCGCCAAGATCAGGAATGCAAAGATATAGATCATATAATGGCGGATCGAACCCGTCATATATACTCTCGTGATGGCATGGGACACGCGGTCCATCATGCTTAAGCCCCCGTCATAGCTCTTGTTCAAAGTCGCCTTGACGAATAACGGCTGATTCAGCACAGCAGAACGCTTATGCAGCAGGAACAAGACAATGCCTAACGCTACAACTCCGGCTGTCATGAACAGCTCCGTCGTGAACCCGTGCCATAGGCTGATCGAGACCATGAATTGCTCTCCCGGACCAAGCAGCCCCGGATGAACCGCCGCCATAGCCGGCTCAATCAGGGAATACGAAGCCAGGTTCGGGAATAACCCGAATACGATCGCAAGCGTAGCCAGCACCACCGGCGAGAGCAGCAAGCCAAGCGGCGCTTCATGGGGCTTTTTCTCCAACTTGTCGAACTGGGCCTTCCCGCCGAACGTGCGGAAAACCAGCAGCATGCTGTAGATGAACGTAAAGACGCTCGCCACCCATGCGATCACAGGGAACAGCGTTCCCCATGCGTCCATGCCGTACAGGTCCATGCTCCGAATGTTCAGCACGGCTGTGAAGAACATTTCTTTGCTAAGGAAGCCATTGAACGGCGGTATGCCCGCCATCGAGAAAGAGCCGATCATCGCTATGGTGAAGGTGATGGGCATAACCGCCATTAAGCCGCCTAGCTTGCGAATATCCCGCGTGCCCGTCTCATGGTCGACAATGCCGACTACCATGAACAGCGTACCCTTGAATATAGCGTGGTTCAGCAAATGAAAGAGGGCCGCCATCGTCGCTTTACTGAAAAATTCCGCTTGCGGTGTCCCCGTATACAGCGCTGCTGCCGAACCAAGTCCGAACAAGCTCATGACCAGTCCTAATTGGCTGATCGTCGAGAAGGCGAGCATCGACTTCAAGTCAATCTGCTTCAGCGCACGGAATGAACCATAGACCAGCGTCAGCAGGCCTAGTCCAGATACCAGCCATAGCCACAGCGCCTCTCCTGCGAAAATCGGGCTCATGCGCGCAACGAGATAGATGCCGGCCTTCACCATTGTCGCCGAATGAAGATACGCGCTTACGGGTGTTGGCGCTTCCATCGCATCCGGCAGCCAGATGTGGAACGGGAACTGCGCCGACTTCGTGAATGCGCCAAGCAATATGAGCAGCATCGCGGGCACAAACAGATCATGTCCCGCAATCGCAGGAACACCCGCGATCAGCTCCCTGATGCTGAACGTGCCTGTCATCACATAGAGCAGCAGGAAACCCGAGAACATCGCCAGACCGCCGAAGACCGTAATGACCAGTGATTTCATCGCCCCGTACAGCGACTTCTCCCGTTCATGCCAGAAAGCAATGAGCAGGAACGACGAGATGCTCGTCAATTCCCAGAATCCATACAGCACCATCAGATTATCCGACAGCACGAGTCCCAGCATCGCTCCCATGAACAGCATAAGGCTGACATAGAAGCGAACAAGCTTCTCCCTGTTCTTGTCGAGGTAATAGATCGAATACAGAAGCACCAGTGATCCGATACCCGTAATGAGGAGCGCGAATAGAAGCGCCAGTCCGTCTGCGTAGACATGTACGTCCACGCCTAGAGACGGCATCCAGGCGATCGTCCCCTCTTGGAAGCCCTTATCCCGTATAACCGGAATGAGGCTGAGCATATACGCGAACAATGCCGCCGGAACGGGAAGCATCAGCCAGCCCACATGAACGCGAGGAAGCAGCTTGTGCAGGATTGGCGCAGCAATCGCGAATAGAAAAGGCAAAATAATGGCGAGATGAAGAATAACCAAGATGCGACCTCCTATTTTTGATAACCAAATTCAACAACAGTATTGCCCATCAGATGGAAAAGCAAGCCATTCCGGCCAGTTTCAGCATCATTTGGGGCGTATAACCCCAAAAAAACGCAAAAAGAGCCCGCTGTTGGCAGGCTCCACCTCTTGAAACAATATGAATGCATACGCACAAAATGTATGTCAATTATAGCCCCCGCCGCTCGGGTTGTCAAAAGAAAATGCCCTGTACGCCGAATGAAAGCGAGGTCCTAAGGGGATTACTCATAAGAAAAAGGAGTGAGTCAAATCCCGTGATTAGGTCCAAAATAATGATATGCACCCTTGTATCCCTGTCGTTAATCGGAGCAAGCGCAATTGCTCACAGCCGGCTTCAAGCTGATCGTGAGTCTAATGCCAAGCGCGCTCCCATTCCGGAAGGCGGCTATCAAATCTACCAGGATGAAGAAGGGCATAGTCAAGAAGCCATCCACTTGCCCTACTATCCGCGCGAATACATTCGAATTGTAAAGAAAGCGCCTCGTCAATAGGCCGAAATAGCCTTTGACAAAAGGAATGTTGTCTCCTATCATGTTATCCATCAAGCTAAATTACCAGCATTATGCTCCGGCTTGAACCCACTATTGCCAGGATGTGATTCATGATGAAGAAACAATTTTTGGTCATTGGCCTAGGACGCTTCGGCTCCAGCCTGACACGCACGCTGATTGAGAACGGGCATGAAGTGCTGGCGGTCGATAAGAATGAGCAGCTCGTGCAGGAGATGGCCTCCATTGCGACCCATGCGCTGCAGGCCGACTGTACGGACGAGTCCGTGCTGCGCGAGCTTGGCGCAAGCAACTTCACGCATGCCATTGTCGCCATCGGCGATGATCTGCAGGCCAGCATTCTGACGACGCTGCTGCTGAAGGATCTGAAGGTGCCGAAGGTAACGGCCAAAGCCCGCAACGAAATGCACGGCAACGTACTGAATAAGATCGGCGCGGATTATGTGATCTATCCTGAGCGGGACATGGGCATCCGGCTGGGCAATCAGCTCAGCTCCGACAACCTGATCGATTACATCGAGTTGTCGCCGGAGTATAATCTGTCCGAGATATTGGCCCCTCCTGCCATGAACGGCCTGTCGCTGAAGGATCTGAACATTCGTGCGCGCTACGGCTGCACGATTATGGCGATCAAGACGGGTCAGAACATTAACGTATCGCCGAAAGCCGAAGATGCGATCCATACCGGAGATATCCTTCTTATTATAGGCAGCTATGATGATATCAGAGAGTTGGAGAGCGATTATGGACGCCCTTAGAACGAGGCGCAGTGAACTCAGCCTGGTCGAGCGGACCATCACTCGGCTGAAGAACAATATCAGCCCGCCTCAGCTCATTACAATTGTGTTCTTTTTCTTAATTTGTATCGGCACCGTGCTGCTGAGCATGCCGTTCTCCTCCAGTTCGGGAGATTCCGTCGGGTTCTTGAATGCCCTGTTCACCGCTGTATCCGCGGTCTGCGTGAACGGCCTTGTCGTACTCGATACCGGCTCCGCCTTCTCGATGTTCGGACAAGTTGTCATCATGCTCCTGATCCAGATCGGCGGCATCGGATTTATGACCTTGGGCGTGATGGTCGCGATTCTGCTCGGCAAAAAAATCGGACTCAAGCAGCGGCTTATTATTCAACATTCCACACAGTCCACCTCCGCGCAAGGGCTGGTGAAGCTGTCGCTGTACATGGTTCTTATCGTATTCTTATTCGAATCGATTGCTACACTGATCCTGACGTTGCGCTGGGAGAGCGAGATGGGACTTGGCAGAGCCGCCTATTACGCGCTGTTCCATTCCATATCCGCCTTCAACAATGCAGGCTTCGCTCTGTGGTCGGATGGATTGAGCCAGCATGTCGGCGATCCGATCGTGAACTTCATTATTATTACGCTGTTCGTCGTAGGCGGCCTGGGCTATATCGTCATTGTGGACATTATCCGCAAGCGCTCCTGGCGCAAGCTGTCGCTCCACTCCAAGATAGTCATTCTGGCTACGGCCATTCTATCCTTGCTGGGCTTCTTGCTTCTGTTCCTGCTGGAGAGCTGGAACAGTGCCACCTACGGGGATCTGACGCTCAGTGAACGGATTATGGCTTCCATCTTCCAAAGCTTCACGCCGAGGAGCGCCGGATTCAATACGGTTGATATCGCCAGCATGCTGTCCGTGTCCCAGTTCCTGCTGATTATTCTGATGTTCATCGGGGCCGCTTCCGGCGGTACCGGCGGCGGTATCAAGATCAATACCGTTGTCGTCCTGCTGCTGGCAACGTTCAATACGTTCCGCGGCGGCGGACAAATCCATGCGTTCGAGCGCAAGATCTCCCAGGATACCGTCATGCGCGCGCTAGCCGTCGTCATCAGCTCGCTCACATGCGTCCTCTTCGTGACGTTCCTGCTTACCATTACGGAGGACATGCTTGAGGATCACTTCCTGCAGGTGCTATTCGAGGCGACATCGGCCTTCAGCACCACCGGCCTTTCTATGGGACTCACAGCCGACTTGTCACCTGTCGGCAAAGTGATTATCGCCATTACGATGTTCATCGGCCGGCTTGGGCCGCTCACGCTCGCCTTTGCCCTGTCGCAGAAGAAACAAACATCCAAAATCGGTTATCCGGAGGATCATATCCTTATCGGCTAACAAACGAAAAAGGCCCTGCAGCGTTCCATCGCTACAGGGCCTTTTATTCTATGGTGCATGTTCCATTAATGGCCTGATGAGGCGGTTAACCCAACCTTGTCCACCAAGCGGCGGCTTTCCTCATTTAAGCCTATGATCTCTGCCTTCTTGCCGAGCTGCTCATACTTGTTCACCACTTTGGAGATGGCTGTGACGGCCGAATGATCCCATACATGAGAGCCTGAGAAGTCAATCGCAATCCGCTCAGGGTCGCCTTGCGGGTCGAACAGATCAGCGAAGTGGCTCATCGTTCCGAAGAACATTTGCCCGCTAATGCGGTACACCTTGCGCCCGCCCGCTTCCAGCTCAGAGACAGCCTGTATCCTTGCAATTCTCCAGCCGAAGATCAGCGCGCTCATGATCACGCCAACGAGAACGCCTCTTGCAAGGTCATGCGTGTTCACAACCACAGCAACGGTTGTCGTCATAACCAGCGTATCAGCAACCGGTATTTTCTTCACATTCAGAATGGAGCGCCAATCGAAGGTGCCGATCGATACCATGATCATAACCCCTACCAGTGCTGCCATAGGAATAACCTTAACGACATCGCCCAGTACCATAATGAGGAACAGCAGCACCACGCCTGCGGTCAGCGTCGATAGCCGCCCCCTGCCGCCAGACTTCACATTTATAACCGACTGGCCGATCATCGCACAGCCCGCCATGCCTCCGAAGAAGCCGGTTGCGATATTGGCAATGCCTTGTCCGCGCACTTCCTTGTTTTTATCGCTTTTCGTGTTCGTGGCTTCATCCAGGATCGTCGCTGTCATAAGCGACTCCAGGAGACCGACGATCGCCAACGTCATCGAGACTGGGAAAATAATCGCAAGCGAATCCCAGTTCAGCAGAATGTCCGGCACGTGGAAGAGCGGCAGCGAGCGCGTAATCTCGCCCATATCGCCTACCGTATTGACCTGGATGCCGCCGAATACGGTGACACATGTCATGACAATAATGGCCACCAGCGCTGATGGTACAGCCTTTGTAATGCGGGGCAGCCCATAGATGATCAGCAGCGTGCCTGCTACCAGCGCATACATAACCCATGTGGCGCCTTCGAACTGGACAAGCTGCGTCATAAAGATCAGAATCGCCAGCGCGTTCACAAAGCCAGTGACGACGGAATGCGGCACAAACGTAATAAATCGCCCCAGCTTAAGCGTCCCGATAATGAATTGCAGGATGCCCGTAAGAATCGTAGCGGCATACAGATACTCTAGTCCATGATCAGCGACCAGCGTCACCATAAGGACCGCCATCGCTCCGGTTGCGGCGGAGATCATGCCGGGGCGGCCTCCCACAAGCGAGATGATGACTGCGATGCAGAAAGAAGCATGCAGCCCTACCATCGGGTCAACGCCTGCGATAATCGAGAACGCGATCGCTTCCGGTATCAAAGCCAGCGCTACTGTAATTCCCGCAAGCACATCGCCTCGAATGTTGAAGAACCACGTGTTTTTCAGTTTTGACAGTAAAATAAAAAATCCTCCTCTATGCTATAAATGGGTGACCTTCCACTCTCAGAAAGGTCGGGGCCGATGGTGGGCGTTCACTATTATACATAGAGTTATTTTAAGGTTCATCTTTTTCGCCAGCGATGTAAGCGGTTTAATAAGCGTATTTCTGGTCCATACTCCGCGAAGCTTCGCTTTTCAATTCACTTCATTCATTGAAATTTGCTCTTTATATCTGTCCAATTCTATTGCTGCTGCGCATAGCAAAAAGAGCCCTCCGAAGAGGGCCCTTTCTTTATGCTGATCTACAGACTATTCAGTCGTGTATGGCAGCAATGCGATTTGACGGGAACGTTTAATTGCAACAGTCAGCAAACGTTGGTATTTCGCGCTTGTGCCAGTTACACGACGTGGCAAAATTTTGCCGCGCTCGCTAATAAACTTTTTCAGCAAATCAGTGTCTTTATAGTCAATGTGAGAAATTTTGTTTACAGTGAAGTAACAAACTTTACGACGTTTGTTACGTCCGCCTTTACGGCCGCCGAATTTGCGTTCTGGACGCTCATCGCCGCCTTCTCTTTGCTTGAAGCCCATGATACATCCTCCTTATCGTCAATAGTTAGAATGGCAAATCATCTTCGGAAATGTCAATCGGGCGTCCGTCATCCTTGAACGGATCATTGTCGTTCCGTGATTGATTCGAACGGTTGCCGCTATTCCCGCCGCTATAAGAAGAGTTGTTGCCTCCTCCGCCATAGCCGCCGCCCGTATTGCCGCCACCGCCGCTGTACCCGCCGCCGCTTTCCTCACGCGGAGCTCCGCCTTCGCGGCTCGACTCCAAGAACCGGACGTTGTCTGCAATAACTTCCGTTACATACACACGCTTGCCCTCATTGTTCTCGTAGTTCCGCACTTGAATGCGTCCCTCTACAGCCGTCAGACGGCCTTTACGCAAGTAATTGGCACAGGTCTCCGCAAGCTGGCGCCACGTCACGACCGGAATGAAATCCGCCTCGCGCTCTCCTTGACCCGACGTGAACGGTCGGTCAACAGCTAGCGTGAATTGCGTCACTGCTACTCCGGCTGGCGTGTAACGGAGCTCAGGGTCTCTCGTCAATCTGCCAATCAATATTACACGGTTCAACATGTCATGACCTCCCCATTGAACAAAATCCTGTGGAACTAAGCTACGTCTCTGACGATCAACGTACGGATAACTTCATCCGTAATCTTCATGATACGGTCAAGCTCATTGACAACTTCAGTTGTAGCGTTGAAGTGTACCAGAACAAAGTAACCATCACGAAGCTTATTGATCTCATACGCAAGACGGCGTTTGCCGATTACGTCTGTTTTCGTAACCTCTCCACCGTTGGAGATGATGCCATTGAACTTATCAACGAGAGCTTGAACGTTCTCTTGCTCTACGTCTGGACGAATGATGTACATCACTTCATATTTGCGCATATTGTTTCACCTCCTTTTGGACTAACGGCCCCGCCTAAGCGGAGCAAGGAACGAGCCCTAGGCTCGCATCTCTATACTATATCAAATTCTTCCCGCAATGACAAGGCATGCTCCCGTCCGAATTCTGTCAGTCATGCGCTGCCATGATCCGATCCATACTAAACAATGGACGATGCTGCTGGGCTCGTCCCACATTGATCTGGAGGTGCTGAGCAATGGGCGAATTTACGATGTTTAACCAAGGGGACCGGGCTCCCAACAACGGCACGTACATTGAGGCAGGCGTCAACTCCTTCCACATGGGCATTGAGAATCCGAAGAAGGTAACGCTGCATAAAGGCGAGCGTTTCCCCGAAAACACGAATCACGAGCGCAAATGGATCCGGATGCCCAAATAATTTTTGAGCCATCATGTATGAAAGTTTCGTAAAGGGGCATTCTAAATTTCGACGGTGGAAGAGAGGTGTGGTTCCATTGGACCAACTGGTGCAAGGTAATCAAGGTATTCCTTTTCATTCACTTCAGCATAGAAGCGAGGGGTTGTGCTAAAGACTACGGTCTGTAACACACACATTTCGAGCCTGTAAATAAGGGAGCGCTTCTGCGCAGCTTGTTTATAAAGGGCTCATGAGGATTCATGAAGCGCTTGCTGATTAACTCCGATGAGGAATGTTGATCTCCAACGTCTTCAAGCTAATAAGAGTTTGAAATGATACTCGACCAATCCAACACACCGTCAGAAAGAGGGCCCGCAAGGGTCCTCTTTTCTTTTGGCAGCTTAATTGGAACTGCGGGACGGGTTCTTGAAGAGAATTGCTAAATCCTGCTGTTCCCCCTTTTTAAACCATTTTTTAAAGTTCTCTGGGCGAAAAAGTGCTCTAAACGTACATTCTTCGTTCGCAAAGGTGAGGGAGCACCGTGAACACTTTGTGACATTCGGACGTGTCGTTACTGAAATTCCGAAAAATATTGGCATAGAGCGTGCGCTGGGTGCGCCACAAAGGCTGGAGGCCGAGAAACTCGGCTTAGAGTGTGCGCTGGCTGCGATACGAAGGCTGTAGGCCGAGAAACTCGGCTTAGTGCGTGCGCTGGCTGCGCTGCGAAGGCTGGAGGCCGAGAAACTCGGC
>NZ_QXQB01000006.1 GCF_003605435.1 Paenibacillus pinisoli | reverse complement strand
ATTGCTCCGTCTTTCCCGAGTCGGCCATGCGACCAACTCGCGTATCCGGTATTAGCATTCGTTTCCGAATGTTATCCCAGTCTTACAGGCAGGTTACCTACGTGTTACTCACCCGTCCGCCGCTAACCATCAGGAGTGCAAGCACTCCATCAAGTCCGCTCGACTTGCATGTATTAGGCACGCCGCCAGCGTTCGTCCTGAGCCAGGATCAAACTCTCCATAAAAGTGTTTGACTTGCTCAATAACGTTGTTGCTTTTCTGTTTCATGCTTACGAAGCAAGCTTTGCTCCGCAAACCTTTTAACAGGGCATTTTCGCTCGTTGTTCAGTTTTCAAAGAACAATCATTTGTCTTTCATGTCAGCCCTTTGTCTCAGCGGCGACTTTTATAATATATCACAGCTGCCTAGGTTAATGCAAGCATTTTTTTGAATCTTTTTTTCTTGCCCGCTTGCCGTATTCCCTGGGGCGAACATTAATGTAGCATAATTCGAGACAACTCGTCAACCACTTCGACTATATTCGCAACATTCTGAGTTGGGCGAGCATTCAATCCTTTGTTAAACGATAAAAAGCTGAACGCCCGCGAGCATCAAAACCCCCGGTACGCCAAGCACGACAGCCGTACTTATCGTAATTGGATTAAGCGGAATATGGAGCCCTTCCACAATAGCAAGCTCGTTAACGAGATATAGCAAACCCGCTGCAATGACCATATGCAGCGCAAATCCTTTTAGCCATCCCCATGACAGCTTGTTCCGAAGCAATATACCTATCAATAGCAGCGATGAAACGATCAATATAGACAGCCACACCATTTTCATTCTCCAATCTCCTCCCATTTGGGCCATGGCCCTTTCATTTCTTTGGCTTTATGAATGAGCATGGCGTATCTCTTCTCTGCCGTAATAATCGCATGAATTGCATAGTCCACTTGCTCATGCCCAAGAGCATGTTCGAAAAATCGCTTCGCATTCTCCCATTCCCTAAGCGTCTCCCGTATTTCTTCTTTGATGCGCCGCATGCGTGTCAGCTCTTCACCCTGTGTAACAGTCGAATTCATAGCCCGTCCCCCTCGTCCATGATTCTGATTGGCTTCCTTCTTATGTGTATAAGCCATGGGACAAGAATAGAACGGCATTCTAAACGAGTTATCTCCAAATAACAAAAAAAGAGCCCCCTGGGGGAGCTCGATTCTTGCCATACACACATATGGGATCAACTTAATTCCCGTCTGCCTTCCAGCGCTTTGGACAGCGTCACCTCATCCGCATACTCCAGATCGCCGCCAACAGGCAATCCGTGCGCAATACGGGTAACTTTAAGACCAAAGGGCTTAACCAGCCGGGACAAATACATGGCGGTTGCCTCGCCTTCGATATTCGGATTGGTAGCCAGAATAAGCTCCTGCACCTGCTCATCGCTAAGTCTTCTTAGAAGCTCGGCTATCCGAATCTCATCCGGTCCGATCCCCTCCATTGGAGAGATTGCGCCTTGCAGCACATGATAATAGCCGTCGAATTCCTTCGTACGTTCCATCGCAACAAGATCTTTGGATTCCTGTACCACGCAAATAACAGAACCGTCACGAGACTTGTCTTGGCATATTCTGCAGGGGTCCGTATCCGTAATGTTGCAGCATACAGAGCAATAAAATAAGTTACGCTTCACGCTCACCAGCGCTTTGGCAAAGTCGATGACATCATCCTCTTTCATCCGCAGCACATGGAAAGCAAGCCTGGCTGCGGTCTTGGGACCAATGCCGGGCAAGCGTGTGAATGAATCGATTAGTTTCGCTATCGGTTCCGGGTAATGCAAAGGGGTACAGCTCCTTTCAGGCCTTCAGCAAAGCATCAGCCTGTCGATTAGAACAGACCCGGGATTTTCATGCCGCCTGTAAATTTGCCCATGTCTTGGTTAGCAAGCTCATCTGCCTTTGTAAGAGCGTCATTAACAGCAGTCATGACAAGGTCTTGCAGCATTTCTACATCATCCGGATCTACCGCTTCCGGCTTGATGACAATGTTAAGAAGCTTCTTATGTCCGTTTACAGTTACCGTTACAACGCCGCCGCCAGCTGTACCTTCAACCGACTTCGTTTCCAGCTGCTCCTGAGCCTTCAGCATTTGCTCCTGCATCTTCTTGACTTGCTTCATCATTTGATTCATATTGTTCATTTCATTCACCCCATTGAATTAGTTGTTATTGATTTTCTTTCACGACCACAAGATCTTCACCGAACAACTTGACTGCTTCCTCAACCCATTCGGGCCGCTTGCTCGCCGCAACTGGCGCGCCTTCCCCCTCTGGCACAAGCTCCAGCGGTTCGCTAGCCGGATTGCCCGCGCCATCAAGGGCAGCTTGCCAATCCTTCAGCATGACGGTTACCAGATTGTAGCTGACTCCAAGCACTTCCTGCGCGATTCTCTCGATAATCTCACGGTGATTCGGCTTCTCTGTCGTTTCCCTATGAATATCATTCTTGAAGGCCAGAAGCAAATTTCCGCCATCGACGGATACCAGCTCTCCATCCTTCAACCATGCGTGCAGAGTAACTTTGGCATCCTTGACCCGGCTTAACACATCGCCCCAACGGGAGCGCGCGATGCTAGTCTCCGGACTGCCGGCCGCCGCAATATAACCATCGAGCTTTACCTTCGCGCGGGCAATGCCGCCGCCACCGAATGAGCCGCGAAGCGCTCCCCTGGCGTTAGGCGCCGGATTGCGGGATGCTCCCGCCCCTGCGTCTTGTCCGGCTTGAACCTGCACGCCGTTCTGAACCAGGCTTTCGAGCTTGCGCTCCAATGCCTGGACTTGCTGGCGAAGCTTCGTCACTTCAGCGGAGGAAGCACTGTCGCTGCCTCCGGTATCTCTGGCTCCTTCGGAAGCATGGTCGTCTCCGATAGCGCAAAGTTTCATCAAAGCCACTTCGAACAATGTCTGCGGCTGTGAGGCATGTTTTAATTCTACTTGATAACGATTGAGCACATCAATCATCGCGAACAATCGCTGGGAGGAATAGGCCTCGGCCATTTCGCGGAATCGGTCGCGGTCTACTACCCGCTCCGTAACGGCGCCTCCAGTCGGTGCAAGCTTCAGGACAAGCAAATCGCGGAAATAATACATGAGATTCTCCATGCACTTGTCTGCTGCCTTGCCCGCTTGCATCAAGCTTTCGACCAGCGGCATCAAAGCCGCTACATTGCGTTCCCGCACAGCTTCCGCCAGTTGATAGAATTGATCCGCCGCCATACCGCCTGTCACATCAATAGCTGCGTCCAGCGTAATACGCCGATCGCCGAATGCCGCGACTTGCTCAAGCAAGCTTATAGCATCCCGCATGCCGCCCTCGGACAATCTGGAGATATAAGCGATCGCATCTTCATCAGCCACGATGCCCTCATCCCCGCAAATCTGCAGAAGTCTGGCCGATTGCTCCTCTAGCGATACTTGCCGGAAGTCAAACCGCTGGCACCTCGAAATAATGGTTGCCGGAAGCTTGTGCGGCTCCGTCGTCGCCAATATAAAGATGACATGCCCCGGCGGCTCCTCCAGCGTCTTGAGCAGCGCGTTGAACGCCTCTGTGGTAAGCATATGAACCTCATCGATAATGTACACTTTAAAGCGCACTTCCGACGGTGCGTATCTCACCTTGTCTCTAATTTCCCGAATTTCATCAATGCCGCGATTGGATGCGGCATCAATCTCGATGACATCCATAATGTGTCCCGCCGTAATTCCGCGGCAAGCATCACATTCATTGCAGGGCTCCACCGCCGGTCCCCGTTCGCAGTTCACAGCTTTGGCGAGCACCTTGGCTGTCGTCGTCTTCCCCGTCCCGCGGGGTCCGTTGAACAGATAGGCATGAGATACGCGATTCTCTCGAATCGCATTTTGAAGCGTTTGTATAATATGCTGCTGTCCAACCATGTCCTGAAACGTCTGAGGACGCCAGGCACGATATAACGCAATATGTGACACGCGACCCTTCCCTTTCAGCTTGCTGATCTTCTCGAAGCAGCGTTTTCAGATGCATCTATTATACTACATCAGCGCACCAAGCAAAATGTTAAAAAGCTTATGCATGCAAAAAGTCCCGCAGCCTCGTTCACTCGAGGGCTTCAGCCACTTAAGGAACGGAACTGCGGGACTTTTATGATACGGGCATCCGCTGCCCTTCAATATCTATGGTTAGGACCGTGCACCTGCCCCCGATACATGAGATCCAAGTGGCATTCTTGCTGCACAGCTCGAGCCAGGCACTCCCCCGGCACATGAACTAACTTGCTTACGGCTGCTTCCTTCCGGACCTGACCGGGTTCACAAGCGTCCATTGCGGAGGACCCAGCTGTCAACACTGCTTGCAAGCGCCAAGCCTCACATCAGCATAACCTCAGACAGGAATTCAACCTCGCTACAGCGGATTGCGAGTTACAGGGCACCGCTACCTCCCCATCTAGCACGGCAAAGACAAGTATAGTACATTCCAGAGCAAAGCGCAACCTATGGAGTTTTTTACATACCGCCACCGTTGTATGTCAAAAATCTCCTTAGGTGTTTTTTACATGTCGAAGACTGTGAAAAAGCACCATGGAGTTTTTTGCATGTCGCAAGACTGCGAAAAAGCACCATGGAGTTTTTTACCGCATTAGACTAATTGAATATCTCGTGAATATTCAAAAACTAATCGGCGATCAAAACTTCCGCTATACGCGGTCGCTCATCTTCGTATTGCTTCGATCATTGTTTTTATCACATGCCGTCAGGCTGCGAAAAATCTCCTTAGGTGATTTTAACTTCATTCTTAACTGCGCACCTTTACATGCACATCGTATCGCGGGAAGTTCGCTTGCAGAATATTCTGCGCTTCGGCCCGAATCCGATTACGCTCGGCATCGGACAATCCTGACTCGAGGCGCAGCGTAACGTTGGCATCGTCCCCGTTAAAGCCGACCTCCGTCTTGCGGATACCCTTCACTTGCTGCAGCAGTTCGCCTATAAACTGGATATCCTTCTCATACAGAGTGCCGCTGCGATTAAGCAAATTCGGATTCGTATTGGAGTAGCCCAAATACCCGTCATTATGATAAGTCCGGGCTTTTTCCGCCGCATCTCTTGCACATCCGCTAAGCATTACTACAGCACCGAACAGACCGATCCACAGCAGCTTCCACATCCTGCGTCCTCTTCTATATCCCTTGAAAATGCCCATAAAAAAACCTCCCTTATACCATAGGATGGCTGAGGGAGGTGCTTGTATTCTGCCAAATAAAGGCTGAATGTTCGTAATAAAATTAAATGCCGTATTTCTTCTTGAAACGGTCGACGCGGCCGCCGGCATCCAGGAACTTCTGCTTACCCGTGAAGAATGGGTGACATGCGGAGCAAACCTCAACACGAAGGGTCGATTTGATCGAACCTGTCTCGAACGTATTGCCGCAAGCGCAAGTTGCTGTAACGACGTGGTATGTCGGATGAATACCTTGTTTCATCTCGTTCACCTCTTTCTGCCCTGAGCCACATGCGGACCCAGAGTTAAATCACACATAGTGGATTATAGCACGATAGGCAGCTTGGCGCAATGCCTGGCCGGCTCTCGCAGCACGATTGGTACAATTTGTTAACGAGCGATAATAGGACGGCGCATTCCGGCTGGCGGCACATGCGTATACGATCCGATTACGACATCAGGAAGCTCCTGACGGTAAATCTCCAGCATTTGCTTCATGCCGTAGATTTCCCCCTGCGCTTTCGGAATGAGCTCCAGATAGCTCTCCGGATCGATGTTCAAGTTGCGCATCTGAATGAGCTTCAGCCCCGTACGTTTGGCAAACCCGATCATCGCTTCAATCTCTTCCTCCCGGTCCGTAACGCCGGGGAAGATCAGATAGTTAATAGAAGTATATACGCCTTGATCTGTCGCATATTTGAGCGAGCGTTCCACATTCTGCAGCGTATAAGCGCGCGGTTTGTAGTACGCATTATAATGCTCGTCGATCGCGCTAATCGTACTGACCCGCATGAGGTCGAGACCAGCATCCACAATAGCCCTCATAAAGTCAGTCAATCCGGCATTGGTATTAATATTAATATAGCCAAGCGAGTTTTGGGCGCGCACACGCTTCATCGCTTCTACAATAATTTTCACTTGCGTGGAAGGCTCGCCTTCACAGCCTTGGCCGAAGCTGATGATAGACTCAGGCTCCTTCAGCTGCTCCAGCATAATCTCTACCACTTCGTCCACAGTCGGCTTGAAGTTCATGCGCGTCTGCGGCGCCACGAAGCCGCTGTCATCCGGCTGCTCCGAGATGCAGCCGAAGCAGCCTGCATTGCAGGAATACGAGACAGGCACTGCGCCTTCCCATCTGCTTAAGAAAGTATTGGAGGCTGTCAGACATTCGTATCCCAGCGCACAGTTGGACAGATGCTTGTACAGCCTGTTATCCGGATACTTCTGCAGCAGCCGTTCAACTTGTACATTCAACTCTTGCCGGTCGCAATTCAGGGGATCCCAACGTTCCGGATCATCGCATTGCTCCGCGGTAACGTAGAATCGTCCGTCCTTCCATACAACAGCTGTATAGCCGAATAGCGGCAGCTTCTCTTTCTTGTCCGACTTGACATAGCCGGGCAGACAGAGACGGGTATAACCTTGCGGCAAAAGCGCGCCTACAGCCTGTGAGCCGCTTGGCAATGCCTGCATTTGACCGGATTCGGGATCAAGCCCAATAGGTCTGGTGAACGGCAGGCTGACCAGCGTCGCCCCTTCCGGCAGCGGGATAAGCTCGTCTTCCATAATCTCCACAATCATATCGCCGCTTCGGCCTAGTCCGATATAGTCAGGATGGTCGAACACATTGCCGTGTTCGTCCGCATATACGAGATTCATGATGTACTCCTTTCCTCGAGGCCTTATGAAGTATGCGTCGTTCTGGCTACCGGCCTGCGGCTTGCAGGCGCGCCTGAATTGCTCTTCATCGAAGGCCGTTCACTCTTCGGCGGATCTGCCGATGTATCCAGCGACATGAGGAACTGTTCGTTGTTCTCTGAATCCTTAAGCTTCTTGAGGAAGTTGTCGACAAAGTCAGGCGTGTCGGTCAAGCTTCTGCGAATCGCCCATACCTTATCCAGCTCTTCCTTGCTAAGCAGCATCTCTTCGCGGCGCGTTCCCGATCTGCGCATATCCAGCGCAGGGAAGATCCGGCGCTCTGCCAGCTTCCGGTCGAGATGAAGCTCCATATTGCCCGTGCCTTTAAATTCCTCATAAATAATATCGTCCATACGCGAGCCTGTCTCGATCAATGCCGTCGCCAGAATCGTCAGGCTGCCGCCCTCTTCCACATTGCGGGCAGAGCCGAAGAAGCGCTTCGGACGATGGAACGCAGCAGGGTCGATACCGCCGCTAAGCGTCCGTCCAGACGGCGGGATAACCAGGTTATACGCTCTCGCAAGACGAGTGATGCTATCAAGCAGAATGACGACGTCCTTCTTGTGCTCTACCAATCGAAGAGCGCGCTCTAATACAAGCTCCGCTACTTTGATATGATTCTCCGGGAGCTCGTCGAATGTCGATGATACAACCTCGCCTTTGACCGAACGCTGCATATCCGTTACTTCCTCCGGACGCTCGTCAATGAGCAGCACAAACAGCTCGATATCCGGATGATTCTCCGATATGCTATTGGCGATTTCCTTCAGCAAAAGAGTTTTGCCCGCCTTCGGCGGTGCGACGATCAGACCCCTCTGGCCAAGTCCAACAGGCGCGAGTAAGTCCATCATGCGAGTAGATAGCTTCGACTGCGAGGTTTCGAGCACTAATTTCTTCTCGGGATATAGAGGAGTAAGGGCAGGAAAATGAAGTCGTTCAGACGCTGTATCGGGATTCTCCCCATTCACGGCATTCACTTGAAGCAGACCGAAATAACGTTCGTTTTCTTTTGGCGGCCGGCATTTGCCGGATACGAGATCGCCGTTCCTCAGATCGAATCTGCGGATCTGGGAAGCCGAGATATAAATATCTTCTTTGCTTGGCAGATAATTAATAGGACGCAAGAAGCCGAAGCCTTCCTGCAAAATATCAAGTACGCCTTCCATGAACATAAGTCCGCTCTTCTCGGCCTGAGCACGCAGAATAGCGAAAATAAGCTCCTTTTTCTTCAACTGACCGTAATAGGCGATCTGGTACTGCTTCGCCAGCTTGTACAGTTCCGTCAGCTTTAAGCCTTCCAGATCCGCGATCTGTAGATCGGACATATTCTCACCACTTTATTCAAATTATATAGAGTATGACTGATTAAACATCTTTTCCATTCTATGGCAATTCTATTCCATACGCGCATACGGAGTCCTTAGGACTCCGTCTCGCGCCATACTTCCGCACCCAATCTGGTGAGGTTCTCCACAAGATGATCATATCCGCGGTCAATGTATTCCACATTCGTAATTTCCGTAACGCCATCCTCGACGGTCAAAGCAGCCACTACAAGAGCGGCGCCCGCCCGGAGATCCGCAGCTTTCACCTTGGCAGCGTTAAGCTTCGTGCCTTCAATAATGGCAGAGCGGCCTTCCATACGAATATTCGCGCCCATCCGCGACAGCTCCGGCACATGCTTGAACCGTGTTCCGTACACATAATCAGACAATATGCTGACACCATTCGCTTGGGTTAGCAACGTCGTCATCGGAGACTGCAAATCGGTGGCAAAGCCCGGATAGATTAATGCTTTAACATCAATTGCTGTATATTCTGGCGCTCCGACAATGCGGATCGCTTCATCCATCTCTTCCACTTGCACGCCCATCTCTTCCAGCTTGGCGGTCAGCGCCTCCAAGTGCTTAGGAATAACGTTATCGATAAGAACATCGCCGCGTGTTGCCGCAGCCATAATCATATAAGTGCCTGCCTGGATTCGGTCTGGAATAATGGAGTGACGGCAGCCGTGAAGACGATCGACCCCTTCGATACGGATCGTTTCGGTTCCGGCGCCTTTAATGGTGGCGCCCATGGCGTTCAGGAGAGTAGCTACATCTATAATTTCAGGCTCTTTTGCCGCATTTTCAATAATTGTATGGCCTTTGGCTCTTGAAGCCGCCAGCATAATATTAATCGTCGCGCCTACGCTTGCGACGTCCAGATAAATCTTTGCTCCGCGCAGTTCCTTAGCGGCAATCCGAATGGAACCATGTTCATTCGTTACCGTAGCGCCCAGCGCTTCAAATCCTTTAATGTGTTGATCAATAGGCCGCGGCTCGAAGTTGCAGCCGCCCGGAAGTCCGATCGTCGCTTCGCCGAAACGTCCCAGCAATGCACCCATCATATAATAAGACGCTCTAAGCAGCTTCACCTTGCCATTAGGCATCGGCTTCGAGATCAGCTGCGAGGGATCGATGCGCATCGTATCGCCATCACGCTTCACGACAGCACCCAGCTCTTGCAATATTTCACTATAGACCGCCACATCGCTAATCTGCGGCAAATTATCAAGTACAACTTCCGATTCTGCCAGAATCGCTGCCGGCACAAGAGCCACTGCACTGTTCTTGGCCCCGCTGATCTGGACAGTTCCGCGCAGCGGACGCCCGCCGCGGATCATGAGTTTCTCCATCAAATCAATAATCCTCCTGTTAGTTGGAAGATAACAAAGGAAAAACCGCCGAAGCTAACGGCTCTGAAGCCGCTAGCTCTGTTCAGGCGGTTTGTCCTCCCTTGTTCCTGTTGCTTAAGCTTGATTGCTGCTTCCGAACAAACGGATTTTTTCTTGAATAACAGCCTTCATCGCTGCGCGTGCAGGCGTCAAGTATTTACGAGGATCGATTACATCAGCTTTAGCGCCCAGCACTTCGCGGATCGCGTTCGTGCAAGCCACTTGGTTCTCCGTATTCACGTTGATTTTGCCAACGCCAGCTGCGATCGACAGGCGAATCGCTTCGTCTGGAACGCCCGAACCGCCGTGAAGTACCACTGGTACTGGAATAGCGTCAGATACTTTTTGAATAATATCGTAATGGATTTTTGGCTCGCCTGAGTACATGCCATGAGCTGTACCGACAGCAATAGCCAGACAGTCTACGCCAGTCTCTTCGTAGAAGCGGATCGCTTCCTCTGGTTTAGCCAATGTAGCATCAGCTTCATCAACGCTCAGGTCATCCTCAACGCCGCCGATTGTACCAAGCTCGCCCTCTACGGATACGCCCATAGCGCGTGCTGCTTTCACAACTTCCTTCGTCAATTTGATGTTCTCTTCCAGGCCGTAGTGGGAGCCGTCGAACATAACGGACGAGAAACCTGCGCGGATACATTTCATTGCAACTTCAAAGCTGCTGCCGTGGTCAAGGTGAAGCGCGATTGGCAGGCCGGATTTTTTGGCAGCCGCTTCAGCCATTGCTACGGTAAATTCGATACCCATGTATTTCAGAGCGCCTTCGCTGACTCCGTAAATAAATGGCGAGTTTTCTTCCATAGCAGCCTCGACAGTCGCTTGCGCGAATTCCAGGTTGTTCATGTTGAATTGACCTACTGCGAATTTGTTTGCTTTTGCTTTTGGCAAAAACTCATTCATAGACACGAGTGGCATAGTTCTGTTTCCTCCTATAGTTAGCTTTCTGTCTCAAGCCCGTTCCGACTTGTCATTCTGAGCTATTATATCATATTGCGGCTGCAAATAGTAAAGCTTGTTTTATCAGGGCCCCAAAGGCTATGACCGCTTTATGCAGGCCTTGGAATTTCATAGCAGCTGCAGAGTTGACAGACCTGCGGCTTCACGCAAAAACGGCACCAGTGCCTTCCAGCACCGGTGCCGCCTATATTCCATTATGATCCTACTGCGAAACGGCCAGAAGAGCTGCCTCCCTGCAACTGACGGTTCACTTCCATGCGCATTTCGTCAATGTCGAACGGCTTCGTGAAGTGCATCAGCGCTCCCAGGTCGGTCGCTTCCTTAATCATATCCAGTTCGCCATATGCAGTCATCATGATGACTTTAATCGAAGGGTCAATAGCCTTGATATGCTTCAGAATTTCCAGTCCGTCCATGCCAGGTATCTTCATATCCAATAAAACCAAATCCGGCGCTTCGTGCTTCACGATTTCCAGGGCGATTTTGCCATTGGCCGCCTGAAATGTATTGTAGCCCTCGCTGCTGAATACTTCCAGTAGCAGCACGCGGATTCCGTTCTGATCGTCAACAATAAGTACCTTCTTCTTATCCAAGCCTCATCTACCCCCCAAGACTAAACTCCATATAAAAAATAGAAATCATCGAAAATCCTCATTTTTTATATATTCGTGAAGCTAAGGGATTTTCCTTCTAATCCATACAAAAACTTACTGGCTTTGATAGGAAATGCGACATCAGCTTATAATTTGACTTCCAATTAGCGTTCGGAGTATCCCACTGCCGCGCGTACGAAGCCTTGGAACAACGGCTGCGGACGGTTCGGTCTGGACGTGAACTCCGGATGGAATTGAACGGCAAGGAACCATGGGTGATCGGCAAGCTCCACCATTTCAACCAGACGGCCGTCCGGCGACGTGCCGGAGATGCGCAGTCCTGCGGCTTCAATCGCTTCTCTATATTCATTGTTGAACTCATAGCGGTGGCGATGACGCTCGTATACCAGCTCGTCCGAATATTCGCGTGCCGCAACCGTCTCAGGCGCGATCTTGCACGGATACAGGCCAAGACGCATCGTTCCGCCCAGATCTTCGATGTCCTTCTGATCCGGAAGCAGGTCGATGACCGGATACGGCGTAGCGGAGTTGATCTCCGAGCTGTTCGCATTCGCCAGTCCAACCACGTTGCGCGCAAATTCAATCACGGCAACCTGCATGCCCAGGCAGATGCCGAAGAACGGAACGCCTTGCTCGCGCGCATAGCGAATCGCGCTGATCTTGCCTTCGATGCCGCGGTCGCCGAAGCCTCCCGGCACGAGAATGCCATGAACGCCTTGCAGGCTCTCCGCTACATTGGCATCGGTCAGAAGCTCCGCATCAACCCAGCGGATCTTGATCTCGGAATCAAGCGCGATGCCCGCATGTCCAAGCGATTCTACGATACTGAGGTAAGCGTCATGAAGCGCTACATACTTGCCTACAATTGCGATTTCGGTCGTCTTGTGCAGCGACTTCACGCGTGCAACCAGACTTTCCCATTCGCGCATGTCCGGCTGATCCGTCGTCAGCTTCAGGTGATTGACTACGATCTCGTCGAGTCCTTGCTCTCTGAGCATGAGCGGCACTTCGTACAAGGTAGAAGCGTCACGGCATTCCACAACAGCATTCGCGTCAATGTCGCAGAACAGGCCGATCTTGCGCTTCATGTCCTCAGCCAGCGGATATTCAGTACGGCATACGATGACATTCGGCTGAATGCCAATGCTGCGCAGCTCTTTTACGCTATGCTGGGTTGGCTTCGTCTTCACTTCGCCAGCCGCTTTTATATAAGGAATGAGCGTTACATGAATATACATCACATTGTCGCGGCCGATGTCGCTCTTGATCTGGCGGATAGCTTCCAGGAACGGCAAGCTCTCGATATCGCCAACCGTACCGCCGATCTCTGTAATGACAACGTCGGAACCCGCTTCGCGGCCGGCGCGGAATACGCGATCCTTGATTTCGTTCGTAATATGGGGAATAACTTGCACTGTGCCGCCAAGGTAATCGCCGCGGCGCTCTTTCGTAATGACGTTGGAGTAGATTTTGCCCGTCGTTACGTTGCTGTTCTTCGAAAGATTGATGTCGATGAAGCGCTCATAGTGACCAAGATCAAGGTCAGTCTCCGCTCCGTCGTCGGTTACGAATACTTCGCCGTGCTGATACGGGCTCATCGTTCCCGGGTCCACGTTAATGTACGGATCGAACTTTTGAATCGTAACTTTCAGACCTCTGTTCTTCAGCAATCTGCCAAGAGAAGCTGCTGTTATTCCCTTGCCCAAGGATGAGACTACGCCGCCGGTTACAAATATATATTTGGTCACTGTGATGATACCCTCCATGCTCCTATGTTAATTTCAGTTTGCCCTTACAGAGGTGGTTTAAAAAGCGATCATGATGAAGGCCTGACTTTTTAAACGTACGCTTTCAGGTCAAAACTTTGCTTCCTAACTAGTCCCTTCAAACAAAAAAAGTGACACCCGTAGCACCGGGGGCACTTTTCTCATCTGCATATCAAATGCGTTATTTGTTAACCTATTCTTAAAGCCCATGCAATAGTTTACTCTGCCGCCACAGGGCATGTCAAGCAAAACTAGCTTCCATTTCGGACTATCGTCCGTCCTCTTCACCTTCGTCGTCGAAGGAGTCTTCCTCATCCTCTTCCTCGGAGTCCAGATCTTCTTCTTCGCCTTCTTCTTCGAGGTCTTCGTCATCGATTTCGACATCCTCGTCTACTTCCGATTCCTCTTCCGATTCCTCGTAGTCTTCGTTGTCTTCATCGTATGCATCGTAATCCTCGTCTTCCGCTGCATAGCTGTCGTCTTCCTCGTCTGCGAACAGATCCTCGTCTTCCAGATCGTCATCATCATTGATGATACGGGTACGCTTCGCATTGCCCACAGGATCCTCGGAACGCTCGACCGGATACCAGCGCTTCAGCCCCCACATGTTGCTGCCGACGCAAGCGAATCGCCCGTCAATGTTAATCTCCGTATATACCTGCGCGATGAACTGATTGATTCCTTCTTCAGAAAGACCGCGTATCTTAGCAATCTCCATCATCAGATCACGATAATAATAAGGCGTATTTGCCGCTTTCAGCACCTCGAACGCCAAGTCGACCATCGGCATCTCTTTTACGCGCTCGGGATCAAGCTTTAGTGTAAAGTTGCTTCCGCTCATATCGACACATCCTCTCTTGCCCAAAAATTATGTACATTTTATTAGTCGCTTACACGCTAGTCACAGTATAGTAAAACCTATTTCATGCAAAAAATCAAGCGGACTTCCATTTAGCCCCCGGCACAGCAAAAAGCGAAGGAGCGACCCTTCGCTTTGACTGTATCCATCCGACAAGCCGCAAGCGGAATTATCGGAAATGCAAGAGCATGGTAAGCTCTTCATTTATCCTATGTCCTTTGGTGAAAAATGACACGGCATTCGACCTATTTCTCGGAAAAAGGGCAAGTTGCTCATGCGGCGGAAGATGCGAATTCATAAGATGATGAAGCATCGTCCTTCGGGAGGGGAAGCCAAAATTGGATACCGCCGCATTATTACGCTGGTTACAGCAAGTGACAACAAACAGCCAATCCGCCACTACCAAAAGAATTATAAGATTCCAGAATGGCAGCGAGTACCGGCGCTTCCTTCGCAAGCTGTCCGAAGCGGCTGCAACGGCTGCAAATCTGAAAGAGATCAGGCCTCTGCCTTTTATACAGGGCATCTCCTGCAAGCTGCCGACCGATGCCAGACTTCAGGGACCCTTCTCCGGACGCGTCTGGATGGAGAAAGACTGCAAGATCAGCGTAAGCCCCTCGGGTCAAAAAGCGCTCGCGATTGAAAACGGCATTCCATGGGGCGTTCAGCACATTCGGGCACCGCATGCCTGGGGGATAACGACGGGCCACCGGGTCAAGGTTGGCGTCATCGACACCGGCGTCGACTTTGGACATCCCGACCTGCATCACTCGCTCCTCCGCGGCATTAACCTGTTGAATCGAAGCAAGATGCCTTATGACGACAACGGGCACGGCACGCATATCGCCGGCACCATCGCTGCAGCCAACCAAATGCAAGGCATGATTGGCGTAGCGCCAAGAGCGCTTATCGCACCTGTGAAAGCCTTCGACCATAATGGCAGCGCCTTTGTCTCCGACATCGTTCTCGGAATCGAATGGTGCGTACGCAACGGAATGAATGTCATCAACATGAGCTTCGGCATGAAAACCCGAAGCAAGGCGCTGCTCGGCGCGGTAACGAACGCCTATAATTCCGGCGTCATCATCGTAGCCTCCTCGGGCAACGACGGGAAGCTGCGCTCGGTAGATTACCCGGCGCGTTACCCGCAGACGATCTCCGTAGGAGCCACGAACCGCCACCGGCGCATCGCGCCATTCAGCAACCGCGGCACTTATATCGACATCTACGCGCCCGGCGACAAAATCACGTCAGCCTGGCTGCGGGGCAAATACAATGAGATGAGCGGCACGTCAATGGCCACCTCTCATGTCAGCGGCGCAATCGCTCTGCTGCTATCGCTCCGCCCTGGATTGTCTCCCGGCGAAATCAAGTCCATTATGAAGCGATCCATGCAGCCGCTCAAAAACAGCAAAGCCCGCCGAAATATCGGCGAGCTGGATGTCATACGTATGCTGCAAGCCGCGGAGCGGAAATAGCTCTGCGGCTTGTTTTATGATCTTACATGCGCTCCGGCGCAGATACGCCGACCAGACGAAGCACGTTCGCGATGGCGACCCGTACAGCGCCAAGCAGCGCCAGCCTTGCTGCCGTCTGCTCCGCGTCCTCGGTGATAACCCGCTCCGCACGGTAATAGCTGTGCAGCTCCGCAGCCAGCTCATAGACGTAACGGATCAGGCGATGCGGCGCGTATTGCGCAGCGGCCTCCGCCACCTCCTGCGGCAGCTCGCCGATCTTGCGGATCAGATCGTATTCCGCTTCCGTATTCAGCTTGTCATAATTCACGCTGCCCGCATCCGGAATCGCGACGCCTTGCTCCTCCGCTTGTCTGTAGATGCTGCAAATTCGGGCATGGGCGTATTGAACATAGAAAACCGGATTCTCGTTGGATGTTGAGATCGCCAGATCCATGTCGAAATCCAGATGCGAGTCCATGCTTCTCATGGAGAAGAAATAGCGGATGGCGTCTACGCCAACTTCATCCATGAGATCCTCCATCGTTACCGCTTTGCCGGTACGCTTCGACATCTTCATCTTCTCGCCGTTCTGGAACAGGCTGACCATCTGGGCAATCAATACCGTCAGTTTCTCCGGATCGTTGCCGAGCGCCGCCATTGCAGCCTTCACACGCGGAATATAGCCATGATGATCCGCTCCCCAGATGTTGATCATCCGGTCGAAGCCGCGGCCGTACTTATCGCGGTGGTACGCAATGTCCGGCGTCAAATACGTATACGACCCGTCGTTTTTCACAAGAACGCGGTTTTTGTCGTCGCCGAACGGAACCGTCGACAGCCAAGTCGCGCCTTCTTCCTCATATACGTGTCCGGATGCCTTCAGCGCTTCAAGTCCCTGCTCGACTTGACCGCTCTCGTAAAGCGAAGTCTCGCTGTACCAGACGTCGAAGCCTACGCGGAAGCGTCCAAGATCGCGCTTGATCTTGTCCAGCTCCTTCTCCAGCCCGAAGCTGCGGAAGTAGGTAAAACGCTCTTGGTCGGACAGCTGCAGCAGCTTGTCGCCTTCCTGCTCCGCGAGACCTTTGGCAAATCCGATAATGTCTTCTCCGTAATAGCCGTCCTCCGGCATCTCCGCCTCTTGGCCAAGCGCCTGGCGGTAACGCGCCTCCAGCGACAGCGCCAAATTCTCCACTTGCTTGCCGGCGTCGTTAATATAATATTCGCGCGTTACATCGTAGCCCGCGAAGTCCAGCACGTTGCACAGCGAATCGCCGACAGCCGCGCCGCGAGCATGGCCCAGATGAAGGCTGCCCGTCGGATTGGCGCTGACGAACTCCACTTGCACGCGCGAGCCTTCGCCTGCCGATACACGGCCATAATCTTCTCCCGCTTTAAGCGCATCTGCAATAATCGGATATAAATAGCTTTTGTCCATACGGAAGTTGATGAAGCCCGGTCCTGCGATCTCAGCCGACTGGATGGATGCGCCCTTATGATCGAGATGCTCAATAATCGCTTCAGCAATCTGACGCGGATTCTTCTTCGCCAGCTTGGTCAGCTGCATCGCCGCATTCGTCGCAAGATCGCCGTGGGATTTGTCCTTCGGCACCTCAAGCGCGAATACCGGCAGATCCTCTCTCGCTGCCAGTCCCGCCGCTACTGCCGCATCGGCAATCGCCGCTTTCACTTGCTCATACAATTTGTCCAGTACATTCGCACTCATCATTCGTGATCCTCCTGAATATGGAGACGGATATGGAACCGTCCCGATAGTTGCTCGCTTACATATAAATCGTACCGCCACTCCAAGGTAAACGGCGGCGCCGTCGGCAATACCGCTCCCGCCTGATCCTCTCTCGCCTTCGCTTGCAGCGCAAGCGACTTCGTCCTGGTCTCCAGCTCGAATACCGTAACAGCCGAGCGGTACTGGCCGATCCGGCTTTGCCCGGATACGAACAGCTGGTCCGACTGCACAGCGCCGCTCCGCTTAAGCAGCAGCTCTCCCGGCGTATACCGGATGAGCGCCCGGGTCGCCTCGTCCTCCGCATAGCGGATGAACAGCGACTTCTCCTTGCGGAACCATTCACCTTTGTAACGGTGCGTCGCTTTCTCTCCGTCCGCCTTGCTTTCCAATATAATGATGGCCTTGCCGCTATCCCTCATTGCCCCGCTCCCGCTATCGTTCTTTCGTATGTTACTACTATATACAGGAAGCCCTCCAATTTCAACGCCTGAATAGCGGAAATACTAGTCCTCCAGGACAAAAGGAACGATCGTCTGCCATGCCCCGATCCGATCCTCCAGACTTCGCATATGCTTCGTCGGTATCGGACTCGAAGAAGGCAGCTTAAGCTTGGCAACATGCTGAAGCGACGGATGGCCGCCGAAGTTCTTGCGGAAGGTGTCATACGCTTTGCTTCCATTAAACGCAATGGCCCGAATGCCAGGGTAGTGCTCTATCAATCCGGGGAAGTCGTTAGGAGTCTCTTCTTTTATATTGGCATCCAGGCTCCCTTCCCGCTCGCAGGAGTGAATCACGTCCCATACCGCCAGCCTGTGCTCCCGCAGGAAAGCGAGACGATTCTCATAGACGGGGTCCGGCGGCGGGTAGCCTTCCTGACCAGGAACGCGCTCTTGAAACAAGCCGTAGACGATGCGCCAAAAAAAGTTTTGCGGATGGCCGTAGAACTGGCCGTACGCCAGCGACTTCACGCTTGGCGCCGTACCGGCAATGAGCACACGCGAGCGCTCGTCGACTACGGGCGGAAATGAATAGATTAGCGACATAAGACGACTCCTTTCTATCTCTCTATTATATCCTTCATAGCGCTGCTCATGCGAAAGTCCTACATCCTTGTCACCGATACACGATTACAAGTTGCAAAAAAATAATATAGCAATGGGTAATTTTCTCAGTTATACTAGATCGAGCGAAGGGAATAGAAGTAAAAAATGGCTCAGTATTCTTTATTGAAGATATATTTACGGAATTAGTATATGAATGTTTGAATAATTATAGGTGTGAATTCCTTTGTTTGCACTATCCATGAGCAAAACAACCCTTAGTTGTTAAGTCCCAGGACTTACACATACATACATCATTTCATAACATGCAGAGGAGATGGCTTCATGAAAAAGTTTTTCACCAAAAAAGCGCTGATTGTCACGACGGCGCTTTCGCTCACTCTGAGCGCAGGTTCCATCGCTTATTCGGCAACAACGCTCAAAAAAATTACAGCGTATCAGAACTATGCTATTGGCATTGAGGTTGGCGGCAAAAAAGTCGATCTCACCATGGATGGCAAAAAGCTGTATCCCATTACGTTCGAAGGCAGAACCTATGTACCGGCTCGTATCGTAGCCGACTCGCTCGGCGCGAATGTCCAGTGGGATGATAAACGCCAGACGGTTGTGATTACGCCGGAGGGCCAAACTCCGCCGAAAATTGACACAGGCTCTTCGAATCCCGGAACCTCGACGCCGCCAAGCGGCTCGGCTTCTGCATCCAGCAACAAAGGCACCTTTAACGATCCGGTAAAGTTCAATACAGCATTTACGTATAAAGAGCTAGTTAATTATAAGCCTGAGGAAAACGACACCAGCTCCGCCGACTTCACCGTGACGGTTACGAAGGTTGTTCCTATTTCATTGGACCAGATCGTCGCTCTTGGCTTCCAGCGTCCGGAAAACAATCCGGATATAGAGTACAGAATGGTATCCATTAATCTTAAGGTCAAAAATGCAACGATGAAAAGCAAAGATAAAAACGGCTATAAGTTCCTCTCGTCTTACAGACCTTATATCTCAGGAGTAGAGACACCGGACGGCCATTATATCATCGGCTCAACTGACTTTGGTTTCGATGGCGCAATCGCTGAAGCAACTCGTGAGGTGCTGCCAGATTTCCCGCAAGTGACACCTACAACCAAAGGCAGCTCCTTCGAAGTAAACGGTAAAGTCCTTCTGCCTATTGTTAAAGGAGAAGAAAATTACATGGTCGTCTCGAGAAGCGACTCTACACTGGAGTATGAAGACCGTAAAATCTTCTTCAAGCTTCAATAATAAGAATATAAAAAGAACGAAGCCGCGACATTACGCGGCTTCGTTCTTTTTATGTTGGCCGCATCGCTGCTGCCGTTCGCCTTACTTCACCAGATCCTCAACGAATTTCGGAAGGATGAACGCCGCCTTGTGCAGGCGAGGCGAATAATATTTGGTATCCAGCTCCGGAATGGCTGACTCGTCCACTTGTAGCGGATCATGTTTTTTGCTGCCCATTGTGAATGTCCATAGACCGGACGGGTAAGTCGGAATGTTAGCGCCGTATACGCGCACGATCGGGAATACTTCCTTCACATCGCGGTTTACGCTTTGGATCAGATCGGCTTTGAACCAAGGATTGTCCGTCTGAGCGACGAAGATGCCGTCTTCCTTCAGCGCCTCGTAGATGCCTTGGTAGAAGCCGCGCGTGAACAGGTTAGCCGCTGGACCTACCGGCTCCGTGGAGTCGACCATGATGACGTCGTACGTGTTCTTATGATCGTGGATGTGCATGAAGCCGTCATTAACAAGCACCTCTACGCGAGGGTTGTCCAACTCGCCTGCGATCGTCGGCAGGTACTTCTTGGAGTACTCGATGACTTTGCCGTCGATATCGACCAGAACAGCCTTTTTCACCTTCGGATGCTTCATTACCTCACGGATGACGCCGCCGTCGCCGCCGCCTACAACCAGCACGTTCTCAGGGTTAGGATGCGTGAAGAGAACCGGATGAGCCACCATCTCATGGTAGACGAATTCATCCTTAACCGTGGTCATAACCATGCCGTCGAGTACAAGCATCGTGCCGAACTCTTCCGTCTCGATCATATCCAGTTGTTGAAATTCCGTTTGTTCGTGTACGTAGCTTTTTGTAATCTTCGCCGTAATGCCGAAGTTTTCAGTTTGTTTCTCGGTGTACCACAATTCCATGAGATTGATCCCTTCTTTCCGTCAATGGTTCAACCTGTATTATAGTATTTCAAGCCAAAAAAGCAACCTTTTCACCCGTCCTGCACAAAAAATTCATGAAATCCTCTGCTATCCGCTTACGGACACCTGGTTTGATGCGCTTTTCGCCCGATTAAGCCCGAACAGCAGCACAACCGCCGCCAGCGTAAAGATAGCGCAAGCCAGGTATACATTACGGTAGCCGAAGGCATCTGCTATGATACCGAACAGCAGGAATCCGATCATATTGCCCACCTTGTTCGAATTGGAATACAAGTTCGTTGCGGTACCCGGCATTTCCGGCAGGAAATCCTGGAAATAAGTAATCGCAATGCCTGAAGTGATCGAAATATATGCCGCGCTTAATATTTGCACCGAGAAGATATGCCAAGGCGCATCGGCGAAAAACAACAAGCAGAAGTAGACTAGAGCCAGGAATGCGCCAAGGCGGATCAGGCGGTCGCTCTTCATTCGCGTCGCCATATAGCCGAAGCCCAGCATGAACGGAATTTCGAACACTGGCGGGATGCTGAAGATGATGCCGATGTCTTCTTTGCCTCCGCCAAGCACCTTTGTCACGAATTGCGCCATATTCATGGAGCTGAGCGTGGTTGCCGCAGAGATAAAGGTGAAAGCGACCAGGTTGATGAAGATGGTCGGCTGGAACACGATTTTTTTGAGCGGAATATTGGCTTTCTCCGACTTTGCCCCAGCAGCCTCCGAACGGCGATGCAGGAACAGCAGCGCAATGATGGCTACAACCGCATTGCAAGTAGCGGCGACAACGAATAGTCCTGTAAAGCCCATAAATAGAAGCACATAGGAGGCAATGGCAGGACCTACCGTCCAGGACAAAGCAAAGATGGTACGCAAAATATTCATGTACAGCGGCACCTGCTTGGAGGGCACGTCGGACCTTGTCAGCGCTTCTCTTCCAATCGCAAATACTTGGGCGAATGTCGAAGACGCAACCCCCAGGAATACGGAAGAGAAAATAAGCAGCACAAAATAGTTGCGCGAGTAGGCAAAGCCCAGATAACCGATGATGCCGGCCACCGAGCATAAAATCAGAATGAATTTGCGATCCGGCACGCGGTCGGACAGCTTCGCGATAATCGTGCTAAGAACAATGCCGCATAGCGATGAGACCAGCATAAAAATGCCGAAGGTTGTATTGCTCATCCCCACTTCGTCGATGCCGAACAAAGAATTGAAGGGCAAGATGAATGCATGAGAGATGCCCAGAAAAATATTGATGACCATAATAGTGGGGAAACCTTGAATTCCCCATGCCGTTTTGGCATGCTGCTTCATTGACGCAATAAAGTTACTCATCCTACCACTACCATCCCCGTATTTTTCTATATCTATAAGAACAACTAGCCTGATTCACCGTGAGTCTAATGATGCAGCGACCTGCTGTCGCCGGATGCGGTGAGGGCTAGCCGCAGTATTTTCTCTCGCTTAATGGTCAGCTTGCATGCCCGTTCAGAAGCGTTATTCTCAACATACTCGCATAAACCCCGCCAGACTTCAAGAACAATATGTGATTCCCGCCATAATAAGCCATTCCTTTCAATCTCCCGGCGACAAATGAATAGCGGATTCCGCATTTTTCCATACTAAAGAATAGATCTGCAACAAGCGGAAGGGAGTCGGCAGCATGATCAAATGGAAACCCCCGTACTTCAAACGAAAAGGCGCGGCGAAACGCCGCTTGGCTTTTCCTCAACTATCCGAGCGGCTTCTTCCATATATATTGAAGCTGCGCAAGTGGCTTCGGCGGGTTGCGGCGGCTCTGGCGGTTGTCGCCATCCTGATGGCGGGGCTCTATTTGTATCTGCGCTCGCAGGCGCTGCCCGTCTCAAAGATAAGCCAGACCTCGCAGATGCTTGATATACAGGGCCATGTCATCGATACGTTCCATGCCGGAGAGAACCGCCGGTCGGTTCCCTTATCCGATATCAACCACTATGTGGTGGATGCTACTCTCGCCATTGAAGATCGCAGATTCTACGATCATGCCGGCTTCGATCTGAAGGGCATGGCCCGCGCCGTCGTCGTCAATGTGCAGAGCATGTCGGCAAAGCAAGGAGCCAGTACGCTGACCCAGCAGCTCGCCCGCAATCTCTACCTGAGCCATGAGCGAACCTGGCAGCGCAAGCTGAAGGAAGCTGTATATACCGCCCAGCTTGAGATGAATTACAGCAAAGACGAGATTCTCGGCATGTATCTCAATCAAATCTATTATGGGCACGGCTCATATGGAATCGAAGCAGCCGCCATGATGTATTTCGACAAACATGCCTCCGAGCTGTCACTGGCCGAAAGCGCTATGCTGGCAGGCATTCCGAAGGGGCCCAAATATTATTCTCCGTATTTAAATATGAAGAACGCCAAAGACCGGCAATGGATTATTCTGGAAGCCATGAAGGAAGGCGGTTCGATTACAGAAGAGCAGGCTGAAGCCGCTTATGGCGAGATCCTGAACTTCCAGCCGCTTGGCGCGGAACAACAGGAGGGCTTTGCCCCTTACTTCCGCGACTATATCCGCTATCTTGCGGTGGAGCAAATTGGAATCGATCCTTCGATGCTGAATGAAGGCGGCATTACGATCTACACCACGCTTGATCAGGAAGCGCAAGCAGCAGCAGAGGAATCCATCAAGGAGATCATGCCGGCCGCCTCGGAGCAGCAAGCGGCGCTGGTCGCCATCGATCCGCGGACCGGCTATATCAAGGCGATGGTCGGCGGCAGGGATTATGCGAAGAACCAATACAACCGCGTGTTCGCCAGCACTCGCCAGCCCGGTTCTTCTTTCAAGCCGTTCCTGTATTTGACGGCGCTGCAAAGCGGCTTTATGTCGCCCGTAACGCGCTTCAAGAGCGAGCCGACCGTATTCAGCTATGACGAAGGGCGCAAGACGTATGAGCCCCATAACTATGGCGACAAATACGCTAACGATTATATTGACATGCGAACCGCGATCAGCGGCTCCGACAATATCTATGCGGTCAATACCATTATGACAGTCGGCGCGGACAAAGTAATCGAGACCGCTCGCAAGCTTGGCATCCGCAGCCGCATGCAGCCCGTGCCGTCGCTGGCGCTGGGGACGTTCCCTGCCAGCCCGTTCGAGATGGCAGCCGCCTACGGTGTCTTCGCCAATGCTGGGCTGCGGGTCGAGCCTGTTGCCATTCTGCGTATTGAAGACCGCAAAGGGAATGTATTATATGAAGCGAAGCCAAAAGAAGAGCAGGCCATTACTGCCGCGGAAGCGTATGTCATGACAAGCCTGCTCCAAAGTGTCTTCGACGACGGCGGTACAGCGCACCGGGTATCGGCAACGATCAAGCGCCCTGTCGCAGGCAAGACCGGGACTACAGCCACCGATGCCTGGCTTGTCGGCTATACGCCGGAGCTAGCGGCTGCGGTATGGGTCGGCTACGACAAGGACCGCAAGCTGACGGTCGCCGAGGCGCACCGGGCGGCTCCGATCTTTGCCCGGTTCATCGAGGGCACGCTATCCGCCGTGCCTCCGAAGTACTTCCGCGTGCCGGAAGGCGTCGTGAATGTCCTCATCGATCCCGTATCCGGCAAGCTTGCAGCGGCGACATGCCCGAATCGGCGATTCGAATCGTTCATCGCCGGAACGGAGCCGACCGAGGTATGCGGCTCTACCGTGGATGCCGGCAACGGTAGCGAGCATAAGGGGGGCAACGGCAGCACGGATAGCAGCAATCAGCCGCAAAAACGCCGTTCCTGGTGGAACGACCTGAAGCGCTGGTGGACCGATTAGCGCAGCTTGACAATACGGCCTGCAGAATAGATCTGCAGGCCGTTATTTATATGTTGAGTATGTTTGTGCGTTTGCGTCGCTTTTCATTTCACACCGTTGCATCACCACTTCCGCCGTTTCACACGTCTAACGCCGTCTCACAACGCTGCACCAACTTTTTCGCTGTTTCCGCCCCTCTAACGCCGCCTCGCCACGTTGCACCAACTTTTTCGCCGCTTCCGCACCTCTAACGCCGCCTCACACCGTTGCATCACCACTTCCGCCGCTTTCACACGTCTAACGCCGTCTCACAACGCTGCACCAACTTTTTCGCCGTTTCCGCACCTCTAACGCCGCCTCACAACGTTGCACCAGCTTTTTCGTCGTTTCCACACTTCTAACGCCGCCTCACAACGCTGCACCAACCTTTTTGCCGTTTCCGCACCTCTAACGCCGCCTCACAACGTTGCACCAGCTTTTTCGTCGTTTCGACACTTCTAACGCCGCCTCACAACGCTACACCAAATTTTCCATCGTTTCCGCACCTCTAAAACCGTCTCACAACGCTGCATCAGCTCTTCCGCCGATTCCACACATTTAACACCGCCTCACACCTTCGTATCATCATTCCCGCCGACTTTGCACAACGATCATAAGAGAATTGCATAAGGGGAAGAATACGCTATATGACGCTAATTCCCTATCTCGGCTCCTGACACATTCTCATCCCTTATTGGTCTTCAAAATACTCCCAATTGCTTACGAATGCTCGGCATGGCGCTGCTCCACCAAAATTATTTGTCCAATTTATGTGCAAAAAGTGAATTTTCTTTGAACAAACGACATAATATGTGGTATAGTATGGTTAAGAAAGCACTTTCATTCTCTAATTAGGAGTGTTTGATATGACTACAAAAACGGCAACGATCAGCCAACTTGGCCCAACGAAATCCGACGTGAAGCGTCTTGTCAATGTAATGACTGCGATGGCATGGGGTGTTCTCGGCATTGGCTTCCTTCTATGCCTCATTAACTTAAGTCATTTCAGCGATAAAAATATCGGTCTCATGGTCGGAATCGGCTTCCTCGTCGGAAGTGTTCATATTTATGTCATTGGCACAGCGATTGGTCTCGTTCATGCGAGATTGAACAGCAACAAAAACCAATCAGATGCGAGCGCATCCGGATTAACCGACAAGGATCACTAACATGTTATTTTTGACTCGATAAGCAATGAACTGTCCGAAGCGAGGAATCGTTCACTTGAAGAATAATTCCCCTCGTCGGAGTCCTCTCAAAAATGAGAAATGGCGATGCCAGGAATTTCACTCCTGGCATCGCCATTTTTGCATTCAACCGTTGCCTCTTCCTCAACAAATCACGGGAGGACAGAGCCTCTTCTGCCTTTGCTATCTGCCTTAGCCTGAAAAACTTTCGAATGCCACAATAAGAAGCTATCCCGATAATGAGATAGCTCCTGAGACAACATACTAAACGATCGTTTCATCCGAAGGAAACAACGGGGAACGAACAAACTTCCCTTCCTCCGACAGAGAATAGGCAACCCTTTCTTGAACGGGTCGGTCTTCAATAAAGTGCTGCTGCACAATTTCCCTTACATCATCGGTCGATACGCCTTGATACCATACGCCTTCCGGATATACCACCATACTCCCTGCGTCCGCGCAGCGGCTCATGCACCTTACTTCGGACACCTTGATTTTAGCCGCCATTCCGGTTGCTTTAAGTTCTTCTCGGAATGCCGCAATCACTTCATGAGCATCGCCTTTTTTTACACAGCAGATGCCATCGCATATAAAAACATGCTTCTCAAGCGAATCCATCATACGGTTAGCCAGCTTGCGCTTTTTCAAGCGCTCCTCAGTAGTCATAGGCTTGTAGGCTTCCTGCTCTACGCTCATTGCAATCCCTTCTTTCGTTAACATATTATAAAACGCTATCAGGCATCCATCAGCACGCCGGTCTTACCCGCAAGACCAACAGGCTCTACAGTTAATTGCCCTTGATGCCCCGCCTTTAACACCGCCTCGACGCCGAACACTTCATTCAGCATGGACTGGGTAATAACATGAGACGGTTCACCGACAGAGTGAAGACGGCCGTTGTGTACAACAATAATCTCGTCAGAATATTTGGCAGCTTGATTGATATCATGCAAGATCATGAGGACCGTCAGCCCGTGCTCCCGATTAAGCCGCTTCACCAGCTCCAACATTTCAAGCTGATGGCAAATATCTAGAAACGTCGTCGGCTCATCCAGCAACAGCAGCTTCGAGCTTTGTGCCAGCGCCATAGCAAGCCAAGCCCGCTGCCCTTCGCCGCCGGATAAATCCTGTAATTTCTTGTCTTGCATGTACGTAAGATGAGTCTGGTCGAGCGCCCATTCTATCTTCTCGTTATCCGCTGAGGCGTCCGCACTCCAGAACTTGCGGTGAGGGAAGCGACCATGCTCTACCAGCTCCCTAATACTTAAATCACCCGGCGCCTGAGGCTTCTGATGCAGCAAAGCCATTCTTTTCGCCACATCAAGAGCTCTAATGGAGTAGATATTTTCTCCTTCAAGCTTTATCGTTCCGCTGCTGGGTTTCAGGTTTCTCGATAGCGCCTTTAATAATGTGCTTTTGCCTGAACCGTTCGGCCCCAGAATGGTATAGATCTTCCCTTGCTCAATCGCAAGCGATATCCCATTCATGATCGTTCGATTGCCATATCTCAATTGAATATCAATGGCTTGCAAAGCCAGCATAGTTAACCTCCTCTCTTCAGCAAATATAAGAAGAATGGAGCGCCCACCGCCGCCATCACAATACCTACCGGAAGTTCTATCGGCGCAAAAACCGTTCTTGCTATCATATCGCTTAACGTCACCACTCCGGCTCCCAATAAAGCAGATGCCGGAATCAGCATCCGGTAGTTGTTGCCAATCATCAGCCTTGCGGCATGCGGGACCACTAATCCAACAAAGCCGAGCAAGCCAACGATGCTAACCGCGCTTGCTGCAAGCAGAGAAGCCAACGCTGTCAAAAGCAACCGGTTGCCCTCTACATTCAATCCTAATGATCTGGCATTGTTGTCACTCAATAAAAGCAAATTAAGACGATTCGAGCTTATCAAAGCAAGGAGGAGTCCAATGATTGTATACGGGGCAATGATCTTAAGCTGAGGCCAACTGCTTGTGCCCAGTCCGCCTACAATAAATTGCATAGCGCCATGCACCCGATCTGAATAGAACACAAGCAGACCCGATACCCCTGCGCCAAGCAGCGATGCAACTGCCACCCCCGCTAATATGATTCGGGTAGTCTGAATCCCGTTCTTCCACGACAAGGCATATACGAGAATAGCTGCCAGCATGGCGCCGATGAAGGCTCCTGGCGTCAACAGCCACTGCGACTGGGGGAACAGAATCAGGATGGTGATAGCGACAAAGCCTGCTCCCGCATTTACCCCGATAATCTGCGGATCCGCCAGCGGGTTTTTCATAATTCCTTGAAGAATGGCTCCGGCAAGCGCGAGGTTGATTCCTACTGCCGCACCGACAAGCGCGCGCGGGAGACGAATATTCATTAGAATACCGTAGTGATCGGACTGCTCGCCAAGAAACAGTATGCTCCCCATCTCAGCCAGCGGAATGGATACAGCGCCTCTGGCAACGCCTATCGAAAGGCTCGCCAGAGCAAAGATGAAAAAAACCGCCAGAATTAATATACTGGAGGGCTTCCATCGCCACTTTCTTTTAAACCCGCCTTTTTGCAAAGCCAGCTTATTCTGCATGTCCATATACTTCCGGGTATACAGCCTTGCCGATATACTCTACTGCATCCGCATAGTCTACTCCGGGGTTAGTGAGGAAATATTGTTGGGGAAGGAAACGGACCTGCCCGTCTTTCACAGCCCGCAGCGAGCTCCAGGCCGGATGGCCCTCCATATCCTGCTTCATGCGCGGTTCAATATCTTCTATGCTGCCGCGAGTGGAAATGAGAATCAGATCGGGATCGAATTCCATGATCTTCTCAAGACTGAAAGGCGTTTTGTCGGGACGTCCTTCCATTGCATCCAGGCTGGCCCCGAGATTATCCACATTAAGCAGCTTGGCAGCGCCTCCTGCAATCGAGTTATCCCGTTCCAAGGTTACTTCTCTGGTCGAAACTTGAATGATGACCACCTTCGGGCTATGAGCCGGCAATTTGCTTTGAAGTTGAATGATCCTTTCTTCCATCGCTTGCAAAACCGCTTCGCTCTTGCTCTCATCGTCCGACAGCTTGCTGAACAGCTGAAGCTTGGACTTCACATCCTCATAAGTCGTCATATTCAGCACAATGATTGGAATGTTGTTCGCTTCCAGCTGCTCGACCATGGAATCATGAAGCCTGACTCCGCCAATCACCAGATCCGGCTTGAGGCTTACGACCTTCTCCAGATTCACTTGAGCGTTGAATCCGACTTCAGCCGCATCCTCAGCTCCTTTGGGAATGTCACCGAGGAAGCTTTGGAACGATACACGACCCACAGCCTGCCCGCCTGTCTCATACAGCATGGAAGTAAATGTCGGCGTCAAGGTTACAATGCGTTCCGGCTTGCTCTTCACAACCACTTCCCTGCCCAGATCATCCGTAATTCTCAAATATTCTAATGAAGCATTCTCATTGACATCTGCACCGGAAGCCTGGCCGGCTCGAGATTCCACCCCGCCTTGAACAGCTTGGCCTTGATTGCTGGCACATGCAGAAGCAATTGATAATAAAAGACTAGCGCATATCGCCGATATCACAATTTTTCTCATTTTCGAATCAACCCCCCAATTATTTCTATCTCGTAAGTAATATAGCTTATCCCCTCCTTATCTACATGACTCGTTAGAGCCATATGGGAGTTAATAATTGAACGCGAGTAAAATAAAGCCAGCTCTCTAATAGTAGAAAGCCGGCACGAATACCGCACTAAAATCCCCTATAAGCACATAGGGATAGGCCACGTAAATTTCCTAGAAATGACTGTTTATTGGACTACTTTCAACCATATGTCTAACTCGTGAATAATATATGGCGGAAAAAAGTCAAATTGTTTACGTAATTGTTAACCCTACAGCCACAGCGTTTCGAATCTGCTATGTTAGTCGTAAGCTATTAATAAGAGTTTGCGGACTAAGCAAGACGACTGTGAGTATTCCAGCATGCGCTTTGGTTCACAAACCTTAGGCGCATGCCTTCAAAACGCATAAGCTTTGCTTCACAAACCTAAGCGGATGCTTCCGCAGCTAGGTTTGTTTTCAAGCCAGCAAGCTTTTGCTTTGGCTTCATGCTTCACAAGCCAATTGCATCTGGCTTTATGCTTCACAAACCTTAGCGAATGCTTCCGTAGCTAGGTTTGTTACAAGCCAGCAAGCTTTTGCTTTGGCTTAATGCTTCACAAACCTTAGCGAATGCTTCCGTAGCTAGGTTTGTTACAAGCCAGCAAGCTTTTGCTTTGGCTTAATGCTTCACAAACCTTTAAGGAGTTGGAACCGAGATGAGACGTAATTATCGAATGCTGGCAGCAGGGCTCTTCCTTGCGATGGTCTTCCTGCTCTCAGGCTGCAGCGAGCAGTACATCGTGCTTGACCCGAAAGGGCCGATCGGGCAATCCCAGAAGGACTTGATTATCATATCAACCGTTCTGTGCGCGGTCATCATTGTCCCGGTGCTCATTATGACGGCTGTAATCGTCTGGCGCTATCGCGACCGTCCAGGCAGCAAAGCGAAATACAAGCCGAACTGGGAACACAATACGAAGCTGGAAGTGACATGGTGGAGCATTCCGATCGTGATCATCATCATCCTTGCAGCCGTAACCATCAACTATACTTACAAGCTGGAGCCTTCACGGGCGATCGAATCTGAGAAGGCGCCGATTACGATACAAGTAACTTCGATGGACTGGAAGTGGCTGTTCAAATATCCTGGCGAGGATATCGCGACAGTCAACTACGTGAAATTCCCGGAAGACAGGCCTGTCCGCTTCCAGCTGACATCCGATACGGCAATGAACTCCTTCTGGATCCCGCAGCTTGGCGGCCAGCTCTACTCCATGTCGGGCATGGCGATGACGCTGTACCTGCAAGCTGACGAGCAAGGAAGCTACTACGGCTCGGGCGCCAACTTCAACGGCAAGGATTTTGCCCAAATGACGTTCAAGGCCGACGCCGTCTCCCAAGAGGAGTACGATGCATGGATTCAAGAAGTGAAGAAAGACGCTCCTGCTCTGACTATGGACGGCTATAAAGAATTGCAAAAACCAGGCCGCTCTGACGTGCAGCTGTTCTCCAGCTTCCCGGAAGGACTGTTCGAGCAGATCGTAACGCAATATGTCGAGGAAGGCAGCACCGGCGCGCATGCGCATCATGGCGCAAGCTCGGACACTTCCAAGAATGAAGGAAGCAGCAAGAACAACGATAGCGAGACCAACACGGCCGACGCATCAGACCAACACAACGGACACGCGGGCCATTAATGTACCGTTATCGAAAGGAGAAACTAGCTCATGTGGGATAAAATCAAAGATTTTTCATCCGAGTTTTTCGTGACGGGCGACCCGCTCATTCTCGGAGCCCAAGTATCGATTGCGATCACTATGGTTGCCATCGTATTCATCCTCACGTATTTCAAGAAGTGGCGCTGGCTTTGGACGGAGTGGCTAACTTCTGTCGATCATAAAAAAATCGGCATTATGTATATCATCGCATCTATTCTGATGTTGTTCCGCGGCGGGGTTGACGCCTTGCTCATGCGGATGCAGCTGGCTGTTCCGCAGGTGGAATTCCTGAACGCGGAGCACTATAACGCGATATTCACGACGCATGGCGTTATCATGATTCTGTTCATGGCCATGCCGCTTATGTTCGGCTTGTTCAACATTGTCGTTCCGCTCCAGATCGGCGCGCGGGACGTCGCGTTCCCGTTCTTGAACTCCTTAAGCTTCTGGATGTTCTTCTTCGGGGCTATGCTGTTCAACGTTTCATTCGTTATCGGCGGTTCGCCGGACGCGGGCTGGCTCGCCTATCCGCCTCTGTCAGGGCTGTCAGGAAGCCCGGGCGTCGGCCAGGACTTCTATATATGGGGCATACAGATTTCAGGTATAGGCTCATTAGCAACCGGTATTAACTTTATCGTTACGATTCTGAAGATGCGTGCGCCAGGCATGAAGTTGATGAAGATGCCAATGTTCACCTGGTCCGTACTGTCTTCCTGTACGACAATTATTTTCGCATTCCCGATTCTGACAGTAACTCTGTTCCTGCTGTTCATCGACCGTTACCTGGGTGCGCACTTCTTCACCCTCGACGGCGGCGGCAACCCGATGATGTATATCAACCTCATCTGGATGTGGGGTCACCCGGAAGTATATATCGTTATTTTGCCGGCGTTCGGTATTTTCTCCGAAATCGTCTCGGCTTTCTCGAAGAAAAAGCTGTTCGGTTACAAATCGATGGTATTCGCACTGATGTCCATCAGCTTCTTCTCCTTCTTCACTTGGGCGCATCACTTCTTCACGATGGGCTCCGGCGCGAATGTCAATGCGTTCTTCGCCGTAACAACCATGTTGATCGCGATACCGACCGGGGTCAAAGTGTTCAACTGGCTGTTCACCATGTATCGGGGCAAGCTAAGCTTCCCTACACCGATGATGTGGACGATCGCCTTTATCCCGTGTTTCGTCATTGGGGGAATGACCGGGGTGCTTCTATCGGTTGCGCCTGCGGACTTCCAGTTCCACAACAGTTATTTCTTGATCGCTCACTTCCACCAAGTGCTGATCGGCGGCGTCGTATTCGGTTACTTCGCGGGCCTGTACTACTGGTGGCCAAAAATGTTCGGCTTCAAGCTTCATGAAGGCTTGGGCAAATGGGCATTCTGGTTCTGGAATATCGGTTTCTATGTATGTTTCATGCCGCAATACGCGCTTGGCCTGATGGGCATGACTCGCCGCTTCAACGAATACAACTTCGATATGGGCTGGCAGCCGCTCAACGTCGTGTCCACGGTAGGCGGATTCCTGATGGGTATCGCGTTCTTGTTCCAAGTATGGCAAATTGCGCATAGCATCAAGTTCTACAAGAAAGAGAAAACCGGAGATACTTGGGATGGCCGCACACTGGAATGGTCGATTCCATCGCCTGCTCCAATGTACAACTTCGCTCGTATTCCTGTCGTTACAGAACAAGACGACTGGTGGGAGAAGAAGCAGCGCCGCCTAAGAGGCGAAGCCGATCCTCCAGAGGTAGCGCAAGCAGAGCAAGCTCCGCTCGAGCCGATTCATATGCCGCGCAACTCCGGCGTACCGTTCGTTATGTCTAGCTTCTGGTTCATTGCAGGCTTCGGCTTTGTCTGGGATTGGAAATGGATGATTGTGCTCGGACTCGGCGGCGTCATCGTGAGTATGCTGGTTCGATCCTTTACCTATAATACGGATTACTATATCCCGGTCGAAGAAGTTGAGCGGACCGAAGCCGCTGCAAGGGGGGCTCATTAATGGCAGAAGCAATTAAAAACAAGGGGCACCTCGCCCATGCCGGCCACGGAAGCCATGGCGGCGACCACGGTCACGGCCATGACCATCACGACCAAGAAGAGATGAAGACATTTGGCTTCTGGCTCTTCCTCATTACCGACGTTATTCTATTCGGCACATTATTCGCCACTTATGTCGTCCTGCGGAACAACTTCGCAGGCGGCCCGCTTGGCAGCGATCTGATCGAGATGTCGGGCATCATAGCATCAACGTTCATCTTGCTCACAAGCAGCTTCACCAGCGGCATCGCGCTGCTGGAGATGAACAAAGGCAACAAAAAAGGGTTGATCACTTGGCTGATCATTACCGCATTGCTTGGCGCTTCCTTTATCTATCTGGAAGTAAACGAATTTATCCACCTTGTGCATGAAGGCGCGAATATCGGCACAAGCGCGTACTGGTCCGCATTCTTCACCCTGGTCGGCACGCACGGTCTTCACGTAACGGTGGGCCTCGTATGGATGACGGCGATAATTCTTCAGATCAGACGCCGAGGCATTACGCCGGTTACGAAGCGCAAGGTCAACATTATCAGCTTGTACTGGCATTTCCTTGACGTTGTATGGATCTTTGTCTTCACAATCGTGTATCTGATGGGGGTGATGTAGGATGGCGAACCATAACGCTCATACAGAGCATGGAGATCACGGCCATGAAGGCGGCCACGGCTCCATGAAGTCGTATGTCATCGGCTTCCTGCTCTCGATCGTGCTGACGATCATCCCGCTCGTCGCGGTCATGAACGGCATGTTCAGCAAGCAAGTCACGACGGTGCTTATTCTCGTCATGGCGATTCTGCAATTCGCAGTCCAGCTCTTGTTCTTCATGCATATCCGGGACGAGAAGAAACCTCGTTACAACCTGATCTCCCTGATCTTCGGCCTGGTCATCATGCTGACGATCGTAGCAGGCTCGATCTGGATCATGACATACAATGCGGTAGCAACCTAAGACCCTACTCGCTCTATAGCATAAGAGGCGGCTGATCAATCCGATCAGCCGCCTCTTTCTCTATTGCCCCTACTTCACGATAATGATTTGATCCAGGTTAAGCCGTTTCCCTGATGTGCCTCCTGCTGCAATCTTAAATCTGACGCTGCCGCTCTCATTGACAGGCACAGTCTGCTCCGTAAGCAGCGCACTGCTAGTATAAGGGCCGCCGGCATCCGTCCAGGTAACGCCTCCATTGACAGACTTCTGCAGCTTCCAAGTCGCTCCGCTGTCAGAGCCGAAATTCGCATGCTGCACCTTCACGCTCTTCACGCCGCCCGTCAGATCGAAGTTCATGGCTATCGATCCCGCCGCGCGCAGCCTCGCCGACTTGGCGCCAATCTTCTGGTCCGTTACCAGGTCGCCTATGAGCGCATTGTCGAACGTCCAGCTGCCGCTGTCCAGCGTAATCGCCCCTGCAGCATAAGCGCCTTTGACGCCATTCTCGAAGGTCTCCAGCAGCACTTCGGACGGCATAGGCACGATTTCGAATTGATCAAAATTCAGCCGTTTGCCCGAAATGCCGCTGACTGTGATTTTGAACCGGACACTGCCGCTTTCTCCAATGACGATCGTCTGTTCCGCAAGCGTAGAGCCGCTGGTATACGCTCCTCCCGCATCCTTCCACGTAGCGCCGCCGTTAAGCGACTTTTGCAGCTTCCATGTCGCCCCGCTGTCCGAGCCAAAATTCGCATGCTGCACCTTAATGCTTTGGACGCCTGTCACATCGGCATTCATATAGATGGAGCCGTCTGCACGAACACGGGCTGACTTGGCGCCAACCTTTTTATCCGTCGTCATATCGCCTATAAGCGCATTGTCGAACGTCCAGGAGCCGCTATCCAGCGTCACCGTCCCTGTTGCATAAGCCCCTTTCACGCCTGCCTCAAAGGTTTCGATACTGCCATCGCCGTCAGGAGGGTTCGGCGTATCTGGAGCCGAATAGCCATAGGAGCCTGGCTTGAAGGTGGAAGGGTCCCACCACTTGTAGCCGGCCGCCGGTGGCGACCATGGCTCGAATTGCGGCTCTGTGGAAGTCTGAGGATTCTCCATAGGCAGCAGCGCAGTCGCGCTATCCAGCGTTAAGCCGGATACCTGGGTCAAATCCGTATAGCTTTCCTGCGCAGCCAGCCAATCTATAATATTCGTAAGAAGAATGGCATTGTCCATCTCGTACCAGCCGTCGTATGTTGTTTTGGTTCCGCCTGTCTCTTCGCGTTTGTACTTGGGCGTAATATCTTCGACTGGCGATGAATCGCCAATGACCGCTACTTTGCCAAGCCCTTTCTTGGCGACAGCCGCATAAGGACCCTCTGCAATGCCGCCGCCGTTGTAGACGCCTTGATCGACTGCGTTCGGCCAAGCCGCACTGGTCGTCTGCGTGTAGACGATGCCTTTGGCTCTGCCTGGATCGGTAATGGCAATCGTAGAGCCCGCATGCATCGTCACCGTGCCGACGCCTGCCGTAATGCCAAAGGCTTGGGAAGGGGCTACGATGTAGCCTGAATTGACATTGCCCAGCGCATTGTACCGGATGCGCATGCCGAATTCATCCGACAGCCAGTCAGAGCTCGCTACGCCCTGCATGGCTGCCGAGGCCGCTTCCTCCGCGCCCATGCCTGCCTTCGGGTTGGCCCAGGCCCCTCTGCGGTATCCGTTGAATACCTCGGAGGAATCCCAACGGTTCTTGTTGCGGTCTGCGTTATAATGATCCGCGATGAAGAAGATGCTGCCGCCATCCTCCACATAGTCGGCTAACACTTGCTGTTCGCTTGTCTTGAACGGAATGTTCGCTTCCGGAATAACAAATACATCATACCCTGACAGATCACCCGCCGTTAACGGGCCGGACTTGCGGTGCTCCTTGACGTAGTAGCCTTCAGCGGCCAGCGCTGAGCCAAATGCGGAGAAAGCGCCGTCTATGACCCAGTCCGCCGCTCCAGCCGTCTGTCCATGCGAATTATCGAAGAGGACGGACTTGCCGTTAGACGTACCTATAGGCATAAGCACAGGTGCGGGATCGGACGGCCCCTCTGCGTAAGCTTGTCCGATTGGCCATAAGCCGACAATCAATGCCGCTGACAACAATAGGGAGACGATTCTTTTGTACCCATTCATTTTTACGATTTCCCTCCATTCTTTAATATGACCACTCGCGCAAGCTGCCTTACCCGAGGCAAACTGATCTTGCTCTCTTCTTCTGATCACCTCCCTGTACTTGAATACGCCCTCATTCTAACAAAATGAAATCATTCTCCGAGATAATCTTTTGTAAATGATTGGATATTGCGCACTTGCATGAATGATTAATGACCCGTCAGTAACATTTGCTTCATAGCTATTTTTTCCCTACCGCCCTCTTCTTCGTTGCTTCATACTTTGAGCTATATACAGGGAAAGATGGTGGATAGATGTCAATGTCATTGCGCATACGTGAATTAGAGCTTCCCCGGGATTATGAGCAGCTGGCTGTGCTAATGAGCGGCTATTGGTCGGAGCCCGCTTCCGCAGAACGCCTTGAAGAGGATGACCGCAAGCTGTATGAAGTGGGGGCTACCTGGAAGGACGAGAACGGACTGCTCGCCGGCTATGACCGTACACGCCGCGTAGCTGTGGATTCAAGCAACAATATCCTCGGATACGTATGGGCCTGGCGGGCGCCATGGACAGAGCCGGGATATATCTGCATCACGCTGGTAGTTGCGCCGGAGGCGCGCGGGCAAGGAATTGGAGACCGTCTGCTGCGGCATGCTTGCGATTGGGCGGAGCAGCTCGGCGCGTCTGCCCTGATCTCTGAAGTATGGGACGACCATCCCAGCGCTCTGGAATTCGCCAAGCGAAGAAGCTTTCAGATCGAGCGGCATGCTTACCAGTCTGTACTTCAATTGAGGGATACGACAATAGAGTTGATGGAAATTGAGCCGGAGGCGATTCTGGCTGGCAGCGGCCTTCGGCTTCTGACATTGGCGGAGGAGCCGGGCGAAGAGAGCGAGCGCAAGCTCTACGAGCTGTCATGCGCCACGCTAAGGGATGTTCCTAGCTTCTTGGGAGATGTGCCTGATTTTGTCGAGTGGAGGAAATGGAATCTGCAAGTAGACGGCTTTACGCCTGAGCTGGTTCTGATCGCCGCTGACGGCGACCGGTTCGTCGGCATGACCAATGTGCTGCATATTTCCGCGACCAACGGGTTGTACCATGAATTTACCGGGGTAGACCGCGCGTACCGCGGCAAGCAGGTAGCGTTCGCCCTTAAGCTCGAGACCATCCGGGCCGGCAAGCGCCGCGGAGCGGACTATATCCGCACGGACAACGACTCCATGAATGCGCCGATCCTCTCGATTAACCGCAAGCTCGGGTATGTCCCGCTCAGAGGCAATTATCGCATTGTCACCTCTATGGAGAAGGTGAAGGAAGCTTTGGGCAGCCAGCCTTCCAGTATGCGATGAGCTTACCGGCAACGTCACAAATCGTTGCGGATTAGTGTGATTGGAATCACAAACGGCCCATTCATCCTTCCCTATACTGAGATTATGAAGAGACGCTGCGGCACTCAAGATCACAAGCCGCTTTTGCGCAGCGTCCGATAATCAAGGTGTAGAGGGAGGATGTTTTATGTTAAGCGAACAATCCATTGGGATTATTAAATCTACGGTACCGGTGCTTGAAGTACACGGCGTCGCGATTACCAAGAGCTTCTACGGACTCATGTTCGAGGCCCATCCCGAGCTGATGAATATATTCAATCACGCCAATCAGAAGCAGGGCAGGCAGCAGACCGCCCTCGCCAATACGGTATACGCGGCAGCTGTTCATATCGACAATCTGGCGGCCATCATTCCGGCGGTCAAGCAAATCGCCCATAAGCACCGCAGTCTCGGGGTGAAGCCGGAGCATTACCCGATAGTCGGGAAGTTCTTGCTCATGGCGATCAAGGATGTGCTTGGAGATGCTGCCACAGACGAAATTCTGGAAGCATGGGGAGAAGCTTACGGAGTCATTGCCGATGCCTTCATCGGGGTCGAGGCTGAGATGTATGAGCAGTCGCAGGGCCAGTCAGGCGGCTGGGCGGATTTCCGGCCATTCCGCGTGGAGCGGAAGGTTCAGGAGAGCTCCGTCATTACCTCGTTCTATCTGGTGCCGCAGGACGGCCGTGAGATCGCAGCATTCCAGCCGGGCCAATATGTCAGTGTCAAACTCCAAATTCCAGGCGAGAGCCACACGCATATCCGGCAATACAGCCTATCGGATGCCCCCGGCAAGCCGTACTACCGCATATCCGTAAAACGAGAAAGAGGTAATGATCAATTCCCGGCAGGCATCGTATCTACCTATCTCCATGAACAGATAGCCGAAGGAGATACTTTGCATCTGTCTGCGCCTGCAGGCGACTTCGTGCTCGACACCGCGGATCATCGTCCTGTTGTGCTGCTGAGCGGGGGGGTAGGGCTCACGCCAATGGTCAGCATGCTGAATACGCTAGCCGGCCAATATCCGGAGCGTGCTGTAACCTTCATTCATGCCGCACAAGACGGAGGGGCGCATGCGTTAAGACAGCAGGTTGAGAGCATTGCGCTGGGCAGTGCCAATGTAACCGTCCAATATTGTTATGAGCGGCCTACGGACGCTGACCGCGAAGCGCAACATTATCATCGGGAAGGACGTATTGAGCCGGCTTGGCTCCAATCCGTACTCGCGAATCGCGATGCTGCCTACTATCTATGCGGACCTGTGCCGTTCATGCAGAGCGTCAAGGCTTCCTTAATCAAGTGGGGGGTGCCAGGCGAGGATATTCACTACGAGTTCTTCGGCCCAAAAGCTGACATTGAAGCTGCCGGAGCCTAAGACTCAGGCGTTGCGCGCCTGCTCCCGCAGCAGACGGTTCACGGTCTCGCGGCGAAGGCCAATCAATTGCCCAATCTCATCCTGAGTCAAAATATCGGTAATCGTCTGCGGCGCAATATACGACTGGAACCACTGCTGAAGCTTGACCAGCTTGTCAGCGGGCGTTACTTGCGTCAGCTGGTCGATGCGCTGCTGCATCATTCGCAGCTTGCTCTGCAGCAGCAGCGCGATTTCCTTGCTTTTTGCCGCATCGCGGTCCAGTTCATCGTACCATCGCTCGGGAGAGATCCGTTCGATCTCGGAGCTGACAAGCGCGATGGCCGTTCCATGGTAAGGCATCGGGCTGATCAGCGAATGATGAGGGATCGTCTCCCCCGCTACGATAATATTTACAAGGAACGGATTGCCGTCCTCGTGGATACGCATAATTTTGAGCATACCGCTATTCACATGGAACAGATCGCCCGTCTCGCCTTGCCGAAATAACGTTTCTCCTTTGTGCAGCAGCATATAGACCTCCTTAACAAAAGTCCCTCCGATCTCTCGGAGGGCTTATTTGTTGATACAGCATGGTGATTTCCCATTCCTTGCGCGCAATTCCAACTTATCCAATAGCTATTAAGTTGACGGCTCACTCGTCTCAGGGGTACAATAATGCAGGCAGAAAATCCAGCCCAAATTATATCTTCACCCTTAAAGGCGGTATTGTTCATGCGACTGAAAACTTACGCAATCTGTTTATATATTCTATTGATTTATTGGATTTCATCCCATATTCCCCAGATGCATTCCCTGTTCTTCCCTACGCTTGGCGCCTTCAGCCTGCTATTCATCTCGCGACCGCTTAATCGCGCCGAAATCCGCAACATTGCGGTAGGAGCTATCTCGGCATCAGCGGTCGGTTCACTGTTCGTCCATCTGAGCACAGGCATTCTCTCTCTATTGGCAACCCTGCTGATCGTACTCGGCCTGATGAAAAAAATGAACTGGAGCGCGCCGCCTATTCTGGCTGTTGCTTTAATCCCGTTCTTCACGCAGCCTCCGACCGTATGGGTCATTCCCGTATCTGTAGCCTGCACACTGGCAGGCTTGCTTGTCACCTTGTCAGCCGCCGCTTATGCAGAGAAGCTGATGGGCGGCAAGCCGGCGGTCATCAAAACGGATTCCGACACAGCGGCATAACCCCCGCTTGGCTCCCATTCAAGCATAAGCAACCAATCACCTTTCCAGTTAATAAGGGCGCCGCTCCACTTCCACACCTTCCGGAATCGTTAAGATCAGATTGGGATTGAGCCAATCCGACGACAGCACACCGCTCTTCATATCGGGCGAGTTCACAAACACATACAGGGTAGAGCCCGCAATATTCGTATGAAGAAGCTCGTTCTGATTCGTTATAGGCTCCGTCGAGCGATAACGAATCTGCCCGATAAGCTGAAGCTCATTCACCTTCGCTTCCTCCCAAGTCACATACAGGGCAGACTGTAGAACCATTTTTTTGATCCCCTCCGGCACTGCAATCTTCTCGCTTTCTACATAGGCGGTTCGAGTGGTCATATTGACCTCCCGCTGCAGCTCGCCATAGATCCCGGACGACATCAGCATAGCCAGCACCAGGCTCCCCGCGCCAAGCAAACCCACAAAAAACACGCTAAGCCAATCATACCGGACGATTGTATTCGATTTCCCGGCTGTCCTCAAATAAATCAGAAGCTCTACCCCAAGCAATACAAATACGACGGGTGCCACCCATAGCAGCAGCTTGTACGCCTCTGTATCCTGCCAGATGGATACGGCAAAGGCGGTGCCGATCAGAATGAGCGTAATCCCCATCGACAGGGAGCCGACTCGCCACTCCCGCTCAGCCGGCTTCGGAGCCGCAGACGAATAGGATTCGGCAGGATACGGGTTGACAGGTCTGTTCATACTCATCCTTACATCCCCTCCCGGTCTTCAAGCCGCGGCGGAGGCTGGCTGACAGACCTTGCGCTGACGCTTGCCAAGCTGCGGCTGCCGAACGCAAGACGAAGGCCGATGACAATCATGACGAAAGCGATGACAGCAGTCGGCAGCATATATTTGTACTGTGCATATTGATGGTACAACTCCGGCCAGCTCCTGAAGACAACGCCTAGCAGGATACGATCGACAATGAAGTAAATTCCAAACCCAAGCAGGCCAAGACCGAGCCAACGCTGATAAGGGACGACCGCAGGCAATAGCGGCTCATCGGTCAACTGCTGGCGGCCATAACGAGATAGCTGGGCCAGCGCATCGAAAAAGGCGAAGAACCAGAATAGCGGCAGCAGGAACAAAAAGAGCGACAGCCGCAAATTGTCCATAATATAGATGGCGAGAAGGAAACCGCCCATCAGCTGCAAACCTCTCTTTTGCAAGCCGAGATACAGATGTCCCGCTCCCGGGAAGATGGCCAGTGCGATTGTGAATACCCGATTCTTCTGTCCGGAGGCAATATGGCTCTCGATGCCCTCGAACAACGATTTATCCTCCAGGGCTTCTCCGCGCATCTTCTGCTGCACAAGGCTGGAGGCGTCGAACATGCTGTAGATCCAGATGACAGGAAGCGCCAGCAGGAACACCAGCATCGAACCCGAACCGGTGATAAAGCTAAGAAAGAGCGTAATCGCAAACAGTCCTACGAACGACACCATAAACGTAATGCCTCTTTGCATCAAGCCCAAATTCATATGTCCAAGTCCGGGGATGATCGACATCATGATTGTCTTGCTTCTTAATTGTTCCAGCTCATAGTCGGGACGTTGTCCATAGCCGGGTCCTGGCCCTGGGGCTCCTTGCTGGCTGTATGATGCGCCTTGGAAGCCCGGCGAGCCGTATGGAGGCGGCGGAGCCGCACCGGACCCATGGCCCCCTGCATATTCACCGTGCGGCATATAGCCATGCGCCTGCGGCGGCAAAAACACTTTGCCGGATACAAGCGTAATGATCATGTCCAGCATATTGGCAAAGCCGAATACGGCAGCGACGAACAACAGAAAGATCACAAATTCCTCATTGCTATAGCCTCCGCTGACGGCCAAAATAAACAGCGCCAACGCCAGCGAGCCGAAAAATCCTCCCCCATACAACACGCCGCGAATCGGCCGTCTTAGATAAAAATGCCCTGCGCCAGGTATAAAAGATAAGAAAAACGCAACAAGCGGGCTTTTATTCACCATACCCTATACTTCCTTTCACTCGATTATTTGAACCGCCACGATTGAATGCCGTCAAGCCAATTCCCTGCCTGATCCACCAGCCGATCCGACCAGGTAGGCTCCGTCATCCATTCCGCTCCGACGTGCTGCGGCGGGATATTGCTCCGGTCTTTCTCCTGCAATTGCTGCAAGGACTCGGAGAAGCTGGTTAAAGCGCCTGTCGCCAGCAGCATCAGCGTGATAGAAGCTGCGATAGTATAATGCACAGCCGGGTGCTGCAGCCATGAGCCGCGTTCTCGCCGCGGGTGTCTCTGTGCTTGCTTCTCTTTCTCTTGCTGCGTCTCGCTATGCGCTTCCTGCAGCTCTTCGGCAGGCTTCGGCGGTTCTTCAGCCCGTTCCACTTTCAAAGCTGCAGGCATTCGGTCCCGTTCAAGAGAAGGTACAACTTTGATGGATGGGAAGGATTCCTCTTCTTGCAGTTCATCCGTGCGCATCAGGGCAGCCATGACCGTATCTTCTATACGCGCCAAGTCGGGCATGCCGGCTTCCATCCACAATGGATCGTCTGCCTGATCGGCCTCCTCCATCATGGCCATGAACCGCCATAGGCAGCCCTCGCATACTTCCAGCTCCGCGTCCGCCCTTTCACGCTCACCCTGCATCAGTTCATTGCGGATATATCTCCGCAACTGCTCATCTGTCAGATGTCCTGTTTCCATTCCATTCATTCAAAGTCCTCCTTTCGCCAATGCTGCCTCATCCAGTTCCGGGCGCGGTAGAGCCTGGATTCCACGCTTTTGCGCTCCAGCCCTGTTTCGACTGCAATTTGCTCGTAGGTTTTCTCCTCTATATAAAAAGCATGTATAACTTCGCGATAATGATCCGGCAGCTCGTCAACCTTTGCATGTATGTACCTAAGCTCCTCCGCGCGCAGCGCAATCGATTCTGCTGCAGGAGCCGGCAGGGCGTTTAGCATACCTTCCGCCTCATATTCCGTCTGCTGCCCTTCTACTGCATCCTGCTCCATAAGCTGCTCTGGCCTTCTGGCCTTGCTCCGCTTGAAATCAATTGCCCGATTAACGGCAATTCGGGTAATCCAGGTCTTCAGCCCATCCATACGATAGTTCGGGAGAGAGCGATAGATGAGCAGAAGAACCTCTTGCGTCACGTCTTCCGCATCATGCGGCGAATGCAGCACGGCATAGACGGTTTTGTAGATATAAGCCCCATAGGCTTGCACGAACGGTCGATATTGCTCGGGCCCGCCGTCACGCACTGCTATGAGCCATGCTTCATCATGAATTGCGCTCTCCTCCCTTCCCATACAATAGACGTCGGCGGCTTATTGAAACCCTGCGCGGTTAATCATTTTTTTCAGACAAACAGATACCTGGTTCATTCTACAGCGCATCCTTCAGATCCCGCAACACTCTCTGAGACGTTAATTGCTGGATCCCGCGCAAATCAGGGTGGACCGATTTCCCTAATCCTTGTATAATTCCCCAAAAAGGAAACAGAGGAGGACTGCCATGATTACATACCCGCAATTGAGGCCAAATGCGGCGATTGGCGTTACAGCACCGTCATCCGGCGTGCAGGCAGAGCTGCACGGCATATTGCTCGAAGCGATCGCCAAGTTGAAAAATGAAGGATTCGACGTCATCCCGGGAGAGACACCATGGACGCAGCACAAAGCCAAGTCCTCCTCAGCTGCGCGGAGAGCCGCGGAGCTGAATGCCATGATGGCGGACACCAACATCGGCATGATCATTCCGCCTTGGGGCGGAGAGCTGCTCATCGAGCTATTGGAGCATCTGGATTTCGCCAGCTATCCGGCAAAGTGGCTGCTGGGCTACTCCGATACGAGCATTCTGCTGCTTGCCATGACACTCCGCACGGGAATCGCAACGGCGCATGGCACGAATCTGGTAGATTTGCGCGGCGAATATTGGGATGAGACGACCGCTGCATGGCTTCAGGCACTGCGCACGAAGACCGGCGAGTCCATCGTCCAGCAATCTTCCCCTCTCTTTCAGAGGGAATGGGACTTTGAGACGCCATCGCCTTGCGTCTTCCACCTGACGGAGCCTACAAGCTGGAAGAGCATCACCGGCAGACCCGTGCATATGTCGGGACGCTTGCTCGGCGGCTGTATCGATATCGTCCGCCATCTCGCTGGCACGCCATTCGGCGATATCGCCGCATTCCGGAAGCGGCATATCCCAGGCGATCCGATTATATGGTATTTCGAGAACTGCGAATTGCGGACGACCGACCTGAAGCGGTCGCTTGTGCAGCTGAAGCTGGCGGGATGGTTCGAGCACTGCTCAGGCCTCATGTTCGGCAGAAGCGCGGCCAATGCGCCCGTAGAAGACTACGTAATCGAGGATGTATACCGTGATCTGGCGGAGGAGCTTGGCATACCGGTCATCTACGATATCGATTGCGGACATGTCCCGCCCCAGATCACGTTCATTAACGGAGCTTATGCGGAAATCGCCGTAACGGATGGCAAAGGGACGGTTACACAATACTTCAGGCCTTAATATTGGACGGCTATTCCCATACAGCAAAGACCCGGCTCACCAGAGCCGGGTCTTTGCTGTATGCTAACTATTCTTATCCGCCCAGAGCATCCTTCAGCTCGGCCGGCGTACGCTCCCACCATTCCGCATTGTGCTCGACCAGAAGCTTGCGAAGCGCCGCTTTCTCTTCATCGCCAAGGTTATCCACCATATAACGGCGCTTGAGCGCGGAGTCAAGGCGATTCACATGGTCGGCGAGAATCTTCCAGCCCCGTCTCGCCTCGGTATCAATCAGCATCTCGCATGCGGTCGCGCCCGCATAATACGAACCTTCCTCATTGCGTCCTACCGCTACCCAGACGATCCAGCACTGGCGGCCGTTCGGCGTATCTTCTTTATTCGGCGTGAACTTGATGCCCCGCTCAATCTTGCTCTTCGCATGCATGGCCCCAACATCGATATAAGCGACGCCTTGGTCAATCATTACGCAAGCCACATCGCTAAGATCGATGGAGCCTGCTCCAAAACCTTTATGTTTCTTGTTGCTCACTACGTTGAGCGACAAGGATTTCTTCTCTTTTACCTCCGGCTGAGCCGGCGTATTTTCTTGCTCCGTCATGCTTATCCCACCTTCCCATACAATAATTCCATTTTAGCTAATAATCTTGGAATTGCAAACATATACATGCTTTAGATGCTTGTCAACGGGAGGGAAACGTTCAATGACTCCACGCTATTTCAAACGGATTTTATTCGGTTCGCTCGCAGTCGTCTTCCTCGTCATCTCGATGAGGTACGGCTTCGGAGAAGCATGGCTATCTCAATATACGTATGCGCTAGCCCCCGCCGCCGATGTCATGCAGACTTCGCCTGTCCCAAATTCGGCCAAGCCGCAAGTTGTCCAGCAGCCGGATACGGCTATGCCGCCCAAGCCGCAGCCGCTGAGCAAGCGGGTAGTCGAATACCACATTAACGTCTCGCTGCGCGATGACGGCCAACATCTGGACGGGTCCCAGGACGTCACCTGGACCAACCCAGGCAAAAAAACGGTGTCCGAGCTCTACTTTCATTTGTATCCGAACGCCTTCCAATCTCCCAAGACCACTTTCATGACCGAGTCTCACGGCATGCTGCGCAAGGATAAGGCGACACCGAACAGCAGAAGCCATATCAAGCTGCTGACCCTGGAGACGCTTGAAGGCGAGAGCCTGCTTCCGCGCCTGCAGTATACGCAGCCCGATGATGGCAACTCGAGTGACTATACGCTAGCTAGACTGCGGCTCCCGGAGCCCGTGCCTCCCGGCAAATCCGTCACGCTTCGGATGAGCTACGAGGTGAAGCTGCCGGAGATATTCGCGAGAATGGGCTACTCCGGAGACTTCATCATGGCGGGCCAGTGGTTTCCGAAGCTCGCTGTCTATGAGACGCAAGGCACAAGAGGCCGCACCTCCGAAGGGTGGAACGTGCACCAGTATCACGGCAACTCGGAGTTTTACAGCGACTTCGGCATCTACAGCGTACGAATTCAAGTGCCGGAGACGTATACGGTCGCGGCTACCGGCTTCCAGACCAAGTCAATCGTTCAGCAGGACGGCAAAAAGCTCTTCCAATTCTATGCCGAGGATGTCCACGACTTCGCTTGGGCCGCATCGCCGAACTTCGTCTATGAGGAAGCCGCATTTTCGGACAAAGGCATACCGGGAGTAAGGATCAAGCTGTATCTCGATCCGTCGCATGCCGAGCTGAAGGACCGCTACATGCATGCGGCCAAGTCCGCGCTGGCGAATTACTCCAGATGGTACGGGAGCTATCCTTACAATACGCTGTCGGTTGTCGTCCCGCCGAAGGGAGCGGCCGGCGCTGGCGGCATGGAGTATCCGACGCTTATTACAGCGTTTGCCGCCGAGGTCGGCAACCCCGGTTATGAGCTGGAGCGCACGGTCGTCCATGAGATCGGCCACCAGTTCTGGTACGGCATGGTCGCTTCCAATGAATTTGAGGAAGCATGGCTGGATGAAGGGTTCACCTCCTATGCTGAGGACAAAGTGATGGAGGCAGCCTACGGCATTCAGCCGAACCTCCGCCTTGAAGCGAGTTACATGACTCATCCCGCGCCGCTTAGACAGCCGTCTTGGGCATACAACAACCATCTTCACTACGCCGAGAATGTGTACATGCGTGCCAAGCTGGTGCTGGTGGATATAGAGAACAAGGTCGGAAGCAAGCAGATGAACCGCATCATGAGGACCTACTTCCAGAAGTATAAATTCAAGCATCCGTCTACCGCTGACTTCCAGCGTGTCGTGGAGCAGGTTACAAAAGCCGATTGGACTGAATATTTCAATCAGTTCGTATACAGCAACCGGATGGCCGACTTCTCGGTCGATGCCATCGATGTCAAGTCCGTTGACCGGGAGGGTGGCCAGCTGTACGAATCTACCGTGCTCATCAGGAAGAACGGCGGCACGACAGGGCCGATTCCGATCCTGTTCAAGTTCACTGACGGAACGACCATGACGAAGGAATGGGCCGGCGACGAATCCCATATCCAATACACTGAAGTGACAGCCGCGCCGCTGGAGTGGGTATCGATCGACCCTGATCATACCAATGTGCTGGACAACAAGCTGATCAACAACTTCATGATGGCCGAGCTTCCGAGCGAGACCCGCACCAGATGGAATGTCGGGGTATCCAAGTTCATTCAAGGCGTCTTAGGCGCATTCGGCTGGTAGCAGCCCGCCTGCCTTCGGCAAGTATTCGCTTTTTCAAGGAGAGATCGAGATGAAACAAAACATGTTGCAAGGCTGGCGGCTGGCATTCCGGCATATGAACCTTGTCATCCTGCTGTTCTTGTACCAGCTGTTGTGGGGCTTCCTTCTCTACCGCACCATCGACGATACGGTATCTCCGCTGCTCAGGCGGTTCCCTGCCGCTGCTCCAACCGAGCAAGCCGTTCAGTCATTCCTGGCGGAAGCCCAATTTCAGCTGTTCAAGACAGATCTGATTACGCCTTATCTCTGGCTGCTTGGAGGGCTGTTCCTGGCCCGCATGCTGCTGACTCCGCTATTTAATGCCGGATTGCTCTACTCCCTCCATCATCAGTATGCGCGCGGCGAGGGAACGCGCATCGTAGAGGGCATCCGCAAGACCTGGAAGCCCATTATGCTGCTGTACTGGAGCAGCACCGCCCTTATGCTGGCTCCAGCATGGTGGTTATTGCCAAAGTGGATTGATGCGCTGAGACACGGACTTTCGCCGGCCTTCCTGTCTGCCGTTGCGCCGGGAGCCGTCATCTGGCTGCTCTGGATTGCTGTCATTCATCTATTATTTCTCTCCATGCAGTTCGGCGCTGTCTCCGGCGAAGGCATATTCCCTGCATTGTGGCGCTCCGTAAGACGCTTCTTTCCCTATGCAGCAATCTCTCTGATCATGTGGGGCATCGTAGCGCTGCTTGGGCTGGCCATCACGAGCATGTCGATGATCTGGGCAGGCTTGTTCGCCCTCATCGTGCATCAGGGCTACCCGCTTATCCAGACGCTGCTTCGGGTATGGACGATCGCCTCGCAGTACAATTGCTTGAATTCCGATCAATCGTCTTGATCCATGAAAGAAGCTGCTTCCTCTGGCTTTGCGCCTGCCGGGAAGCAGCTTCTTTGATTGCGGCCGTTATGCCGCGATTGTTGCTTTCAAGTGTCTGGCCTTGCGAATGCGGATCGACATGAGGGATGCCAGCAAACATAAAAAGCCAGCGGCTACGAAAGCCACGGTATAGCTTCCCAGCGCTTCGCGCACTACCCCTGCGCCATAAGCTGCGAGCGATGCTCCGAGCTGATGGGCTACGAGAACCCAGCCGAATACCATTCCTGCCTTCTCCTTGCCGAATGCGTCGGATGCAAGCTTGGCCGTTGGCGGCACGGTCGCAATCCAGTCCAGCCCGTAGAAGACCGAGAAAATGAGCAGCTGCGTATAACCCGTACCTAGCGCATAAGGCAGGAAGATTAACGATAAACCTCTGAGCCCGTAATACCAGAACAGCAGCCAGCGGCTGTCGAAGCGGTCTGTCAGCCAGCCGGACATCGTCGTGCCAATCAGATCGAACAGTCCCATCAATGACAGCAGTCCCGCAGCGATGACGATCGGGATGCCAAAGTCTCCGCAGGCCGGTATGAGATGCGTTCCAATCAGGCCATTGGTAGAAAAACCGCATAAGAAGAAGGTTCCCGCGAGCAGCCAGAACGTTCCGCTTTTCGCTGCTGAGACAAGCACCTTAATCGGCGTGGTGAACAAGTTGCCCGTGAACGGAGCCGGCTTCTCCACATGCTCCTCGCCAAGCGCTGGCTGTCCGATATCAGACGGGTGATTTTTCATGCCCAGTACCACTAACGGAACCAGCAGCAGAAGTGCTCCAGCAACAAGATAGATAGAGAATCTCCAGCCCATCGTATCAACCGCTTGTGCCAATAGCGGCAAAAAGATCAGCTGTCCCGTCGCCGCACTGGCTGTCAGCAATCCGATGACCAGTCCTTTATGCTTGACGAACCAGCGATTCGCTACCGTTACGCCAAGCACATTGGCCAGCGATCCGGTACCTAGCCCGACAAGTACGCCCCACAACACAATATACTGCCATACCTCGGTCATCATAGGAGTGACGAGGATGCTTGTGACCAGCAGGGCAATCGAGATGACCATCATTTTTTTGATGCCGAATTTCAGCATGAACGCTGCTGCGAACGGCCCCATCAAGCCGTAAAGCAAGATACGGATGGACGCTGCCGCCGATACCGCTCCACGATCCCAGCCGAATTCATCCTCCAGCGACAGCATAAGCACACTTGGCAGCGAATTGATCGCAGCCGATACAAGCAGCGTTAGGAACACAACTCCTACTACAATCCATCCGTAATACAAACGCGAAGTACGTTGACCACTGTTCATTCCCGATTTCATCCTATCCCTCTGTATGAGATTATTTATATATGCAGCTTTCTTTTTGCAACCAATTCAGTTACATTAATGACCGTAAAAAATGAATGAATGGCTCTATTTGAAAAACTATTGTACCTGCGCGTTTATCATAATCTCCTGATACACTTCCTCCAATGTGGTTGCGGCAAGCTCATTGCGGAAGGCCTGCTCGGCCCGGTCATAATACATTTTTAACGTCGGCTTAATGCCTCTGCCTACCGGACAATTATCATTGGGCTCGCTATGATGAAGCTCCTGAAGCGGACCTCCATTTACAGCATCATATACACACAGAAGCGTAATATCGCTTGCTTCCTTGGCCAGCTTCCAACCGCCGTTGACGCTGCCTCGGCGAACCTGAACCAAGCCTGATTTGTTCAACGCGGACAAAATTCGTCTGATGAATACAGGGTTCGTATTAACGCTCCGTGCAATGACTTCGGAAGAGATATAGGCATCTGTCCGGTCTGCCTCATACCGGATACGCGACAGAATGTGCAGTGCAATGGTGGACTGACTATTGGCGCTCATGCTATCCCTCCTTAATAGAACCATAATAGTTACAATTGATCCCGCTGTCAATAACATATTGGAGCAATGCCAGCAGCCAGCCTCAATCAGATTCGAATGACGCCGGCATAATACAAGAGGACCAGCAAGACCAGCACTGGCGCTACGAACCGCAGCATGAACAGCCATATCCGAAACCACGCCTGCGATAACCTTGCTTCATCCGCCACCCCTTTCCAGACGTACCCGGCAAAAATCGTAATAACCAGTCCGCTAATAGGCAGCACCACGTTGGAGCATACAAAGTCCACCCAATCGAACAAGGCTCGCCCGCCAAAAGAAAGCCAAGGATCTTCGCCAAGCGACAGCGCTGAAGGAACTCCCGCAAGGAAGCACAGCAGGCCCACAAGCATAACAGCGACAGGACGGCTCCATCCAAAAGTCTCGCTGGCGTAAGCAACCGGCACCTCAAGCACGGAGACTGCCGACGTAATTGCCGCAAAAGCAAGCAGCACAAAAAACAAGCCGCCGAACACCGCGCCGAGCGGCATTGCGGAGAAAGCGGCCGGCAGCGCAATAAAGACTAGACCCGCTCCTTGCGTCGGTTCAATGCTGAACACGAAGATGGTCGGGAAGATAATAAGCCCCGCTAATAAGGCATACAGAACGTTGCCTACGCCCACGGCGATAGTCGCTTTGCCTAGCGACTGGCTTTTTTGGACATATGCGCCGTACGTAACCATTGTGCCCATGCCCAGCGACATCGAGAAGAAGGCTTGTCCCAGCGCCACGAGAGCTGATTCCGCCGTCAGCTTGCTGAAGTCAGGCTTCAGGAAGAAGGATATGCCCTCGCCTGCTCCCTCCAGCGACAATGCCTGCACGGCCAACAGCAGCAGCAAGACGACCAGCGACGGAATCAGCACCTTATTGAATCGTTCGATGCCTTCGGATACGCCGCGTATCAGCACCAATGCCGTCACCAGCATCACAACCAGCTGCCAGCCGATCGGCAGCCAGCTATTCATGAACCGCCCGAAGAGGCCAGCGTAATCCTGGGTGGAGAACAGCTCTCCCGTAAAGCTCAGAACCGCATAATGAAGCGTCCAGCCTGCTACGATGCCATAGAAGGACATGATGAAGAAGGAGCCTGCCACCGACAAAAAGCCGAGCGCTCCCCAAGACTTGCTGCCGCTCAGCTTGGTCAGGGAGGAGGAAGCATTCCCTCGCCCGCCGCGGCCGACTGCCAGTTCAGCCAACAGAATAGGCAGGCCGACCAGCACCAGACAAACCATAAACAGCAGAAAAAAAGCGGCTCCTCCGTATTGACCCGTCACATAAGGGAACTTCCACATGTTGCCCAGTCCTACCGCGCTGCCTACAGCTGACATAATAAAGCCTGTTGAGGAGAACCGGTCGGCATGCTTATTTTGCGCCATAAAAAAACCACCCATCGCCAAAAAGATTCGGTAATGGGTAGTATGACCAACTTATTGGCCTAAGCCTCTAATTTTCTCAGGCGCAAATAATCGCCCACCATGGCAAGCCGCCATGGCACAATCATGCCGAACGCGAGCAGATAGAAGATCGCACCCGTCTGCGGGATTGTCATATACTGCTCCACCACGCTATGGAGCGATAGCCGCAGCAGAAACAGCACAAGCATAATGGCAATGAACGCTTTTGATCGGCGCACGAAGATATCGGAATTCACCTTCTCCATGCTGGTAGTGACGATAAGCGGGAATGAGAATATAAGCAGCCCCGTCCCGAAAGCCGAGAGTCCCCATAACCACGGAATATGGGTGACGGGAACGGCAAACATAATGAAGCCCGTAGCCATGCCGAGCGGCGGAATGACGATTTTCTTCAGCGTCGTCGGCCGTTTGCCCGCGCGTATGCGTATAATAATCAGACTCAGCCCTGCCAGCACCGAAAACACGATCGCACCCGTCTGTACGATTGGATTGGACCACAGCATCCTCTGCAACCTCCATTGCTTCTATGACTTACATCTCGCCCCTCTAAGCCGTGTTTTACAGCTTACAGCTTCTGCGCGCGGGCGTGGCGACTCTCTTAGCCGATTTTCTCAGATTTCTGCTCTACTTTCACGCGCGGGCGGCTCCCTAAGCCGACTTTCTCGGCTTGCAGCTCCGCTCTCCCACACAGCCTACTTATTCCGACAAATTTACCTAATTATTAGTTTAACCTCAGCCATGCTCGTAATCAAATACGTTGTGTACATTCCCCTCACACTCACCTAGACAACCTCTAATTTGTTACGAACATTCCGCTTCTAAGCGAGATACGTGTATCCTCGGCAATCGTACTGCAATGGCTTAAATCAGGCACACATACTCAAACGCAAAAGCAGCGGCTTCTGTGCGAGGTGCCGCACAAAAACCGCTGCCAATAAACTTATATATGAATAGCTTGCAACTTACGCTTGGACATGCCCCTGAGGGATGAACTTGCTGATATCCACATCAAGCTCTTCGGAAAGCTTCGTTCCGAGCGTCCGGTCGGCGCGGAAGAAGTTGCAGATTGCGCGCAAGCGAATTTCGTCGTTCGTCGCCTTCAAATCGTTGACCAGGTTGGATACGAGATTGCGCTGCTGCTCCTCCGGCAAACTGCGGTAGCGCTCGCCCGCCTGTGTGAAATCGTCCGTCTTGTCGATTCTCTGACGACCTGCGTTCCCTTGAAGCGGAATGGACGAATCCTGATATGCTGCGTCCTCCTTCGGACTGCCGGAATCGCTGTTCGGCTCGTAATTGACCGGCGAAGGATCAGCTTTCATCGTCATCGCTCCGTCGCGCTGATAATTGCGCACAGGCGCATATGGGCAATTGACCGGGATGTTCAAGTAGTTGGCTCCAAGCCGGTAACGCTGCGTATCCGGATACGAGAACAGTCTGCCCTGCAGCAGCTTATCCTCCGATGGCTCGATGCCCGGCACCAATACGCTAGGGGCGAATGCCGACTGCTCCACTTCCGAAAAATAATTGAGCGGATTGCGGTTCAGCGTCATCGTGCCTACCTTGCGAAGCGGATACATATCCTCCGGCCAGATCTTGGTCGGATCTAGCGGGTCAAATGCATAACGATCGACATGCTCGACCGGCATCAACTGCACATGCAACTCCCACTCCGGGTAATTGCCAAGCTCGATTGCCTCATACAAATCACGGGTAGCGTGGTTAAAATCTTTTGCCTGCGTCTCCGCAGCTTCCTTCGCGGTAAAGTTGCGCACGCCTTGCAGCGACTTCCATGTGTACTTGACATACGTTTGCTTGCCTGCCGCGTTAATCCACTTGTACGCATGTACGCCAAAGCCGTCCATCTCGCGATAGGACGCAGGCGTTCCATCATCGGAGAACAGCCAGGTCAGCATATGTGTTGATTCGGGTGACAGCGTCATAAAGTCCCAATAGCGCGCCGGCTCCTGAATGTTCGTGTTCGGAGCAGGCTTCAGGGAGTGCACCATATCAGGGAACTTGAGGGCATCGCGGATAAAAAAGACCGGGAGATGGTTCCCCACCAGATCGTAGTTGCCTTCCTGTGTATAGAACTTCACGGCAAAGCCGCGCGGATCGCGAGCCGTCTCGGGAGAGCCGGTGCCATGGATAACCGTTGAGAATCGCACGAATACCGGAGTCTCAGTACCCGCGGCACCCAGGAAATGTGCCTTCGTATGCTCCTCCATGCTGTTCTCCAGCCGGAATACGCCGTGGGCTCCAGCCCCGCGCGCATGCACGACACGCTCCGGAATGCGCTCACGATCGAAATGCGCAATCTTCTCTAGCAAATGATAGTCTTCTAGCAAAGTAGGGCCGCGCTGCCCTGCCGTTCTGGAGTTTTGATTATCGCCTACAGGCGCGCCTTGATTGGTCGTCAATCGATTGTCCATTATATCCACCTCATCAGTTATATATTTAGACTTGATCTAAATCTTTAAACTAATTGTAACTTCACGGTGTCCGGTTGTCATGAAATCATGATGAACGGTGCATGAACATTAGATGAACGCATTTAAGAACGGAGTTGAAAGTTCATCGGTGCGCTAACGCCAAGCAAATAAACCGGTTAATGCAAGCCGTCATCCGCAAGCCTGTAGCCCGCTCCGCGGACCGTCACGATATAACGGGGCGATACAGCGCTGTCCTTCAGCTTCTTGCGCAGCGTCTTGATGTGCACATCGACCACATTGCTGCCGCCGTAGAACTGCGAGCCCCAGACGTCATCCAGCAGCATCTCTCTCGTCAGCACAGACCCGTCGGAATGGATAAAATACAGCAGCAAGTCGTATTCCGTCTTCGTCAGCTCGACTCGCACGCCTGACCGCTCCACCTTCATCTTGCGCAGATCGACGCGAATATCCTTGAAGACGCGTATGTCTTCCAAGCTGCCTGCTTGAGCTGGGCGATTCTCCAGCATGCTATGGATGCGGCTTAGCGCCTCCTCGGGCAGGGCCGGCCACTTCAGCAGCTCAGCGCCAGGGAACTCCTCGTCCTTATGCTCTTCGAAAGAAGGAGCGTCCAGCAGCACAAGCACCGGAACATGATAGTCCCTCGCATCAGCCAGCAGCTCAGCGCCCCCTTCCAGCGTATGGCCTTCAGACGGCAGCGGCAGCGGCAAGGCATCGTATACAAGCAGCTCCGGCTGCAGCGCTGGCAGCATGCCCTTATTGAATTCATGCAAAGAGAATACATCAAAGCATTCAGCCGACAGAGCTACCAGCAGACTGCGCACCCGGTCGGGCAGCGGACTGATAATCATTACCCTCTGCGTCAAGGAACAGAGCATGCCCGTCTGCGAAGACGGGTCCGTCATGAAGTTTTGCTCGCGCACGTCCCGCACACCCCCTCGAGAACGACATGGGCATGCTCAATGCGGTATCCGGTTTCCTTCGCCACGCTTGCCATCCATTCTGCAGGCACGTCGGCCAATACCTCGTCCACTCGCCCGCACTTCACGCACATAATATGCTGATGATCTTCCATTCTGGCATCGTAGCGGCTTACCGCCTCCCCTAGCTTCAGCTCACGAATGAGTCCGACATCCGTCAAGTAGCGAAGAGAATTATAGACTGTGCCATAAGCAAAGTTATGGCCGTTGCTGCGCAATCTCTCAATCACATCTGCCGCTGTCGGGTGGTCGAACGCCTGCTGTACAACCTCGTACACGGCTTTCCTCTGTATAGTTAAGTTTATTTTGTTCATGACTTCTTCATGCCGCCTTCGTAATATGATTTTAGACTAAGTATAAATTCATATCCGGGCACCGTCAACCGTCCCCATTTCTTAACGCCAACGTAACGATTTTGACACATCTATGAGTTGTCTGAATATTTACAAAATTAAAATAATAGGCTATAATAGAGTCATAACAAACGAGAGGGGATAGTCCATTGAAGTAGGTTAGCGAAGCGTGTTCCACTAACGCGGGAAGGAGCCAGCCGTATCAGGAGCATGCGGGAACTCAGTGCAGTTGGATAGGTTGGAAGTGGATAGTACGGAAGCGGTTAATACATGAGCAAACCTGCAACACCCTAATTCAAGTGGCTGTGCAAGCAGTAGAATGGAGCGTTTGAAGAAATTGAATAGCTGGTTTTCAGAAACGTAAAGGGATTTCGGTTATCATCGATAAGCGAAATCCCTTTTTATGTACCCGGATTATAGGATCGGACTTAGCAAACGGGAGATCGACTCCCTGAACCGATTGAATAGCGGCCGCTGGTCGTAATCCTCCTGAGTCAGCATTCGGGAATGCAGCACATCCTCCTCGAAGATATCGATTAGCCGCGCAGCCGTCTCTTCATCATAGATGAACGCATTCATTTCGAAGTTAAGCTTAAAGCTGCGTATATCCAGATTGGCCGTTCCGACGGATGCGGTCTTGCCGTCCACCACCAGCGTCTTGGCATGAAGGAAGCCCTTCTCGTACAGATAGACCTGCACCCCGCTTTTCAGCAGCTCACCCAGATAAGAATGCGTTGCCCAATAAACGAAGAAGTGATCAGGCTTGCTCGGGAGCATAATGCATACCTTGACCCCGGACAGCGCCGCGATACGCAAAGCCGTCATCAAACTTTCATCCGGTACAAAGTAAGGCGTCTGCAGCCTGATGGTATCTTTGGCAGAATAGATCATCTTAATGTACGCATTCTTGATCTCCTGATACTCCGTATCCGGTCCGCTCGCGACCAGCTGCATGCCGATCTTGCTGCCCACAAAAGGAACAACGGGGAAATACGATTCGCTCAGATTGATGCGCCCGGAGGATGCGAGGTTCCAGTCCATCAGAAACTGCGCTTGCATCTGCAAGACAGCGCCGCCCTTCACCTTCAGATGCGTATCCCGCCATTCTCCAAAATGCTTGTTCAGGCCCAAATACTCGTCGCCGATGTTGAACCCGCCTATGTAACCGACCTGGCCGTCAATAATAGCAAGCTTCCGATGATTGCGGTAGTTGATCTTCAAATTCAAGTACGGTATGCGCGAAGGGAAGAACGCCGCTTCCATCCCGCCTGCCTCGCGAAGCTCCTGAAAAAACTTTCTCGGCAAGTTCGAGCTGCCGATATGGTCGTACAGGAACCGGACCTCGACGCCCTGCGCCGCCTTCTTCGTCAGCGCCCCGACCAGTTTCCTTCCCAGCGCATCATCGCGAACAATATAATACACCAGGTGAATATGATGCTGAGCCGCCTCTATATCCGCGATCAGCGCGTCGAACTTCTGATTGCCCTCGGTAAAGATCTCAATAGAATTATTGCTCGTATACAGGGCATAGCTCGTAATCAGGTTCATGTAGATCATGTCCTGATAGTCCGACAGATCGCTGGATTCCGGAAGCAGCCGATGCTCCAGCAAGTCTTGTCTTTGCTTCTCCAGCGTATCCTCTAATATTCGCTGATTATCCCCGAGCAGCTTGTTCAGCTGCCGCTTCCGCACCTTCTGACCCAGCACCAGATACATAATAAATCCAAGCACCGGAATAAAGAACAAAACCATCAGCCAAGCCCAAGTCGAGCTGGCATTGCGCCGCTCCAGGAATATGACGGTAATCGCCAGAAAAATGTTGAGCAGCATAATGATCAAAGAAATATTTTGGAGCATGGTAATATGCACGCTCGGCACCTCCGTGTCGCCACAAATCCGATTTGTACTAAGTATAAAAGAGGCTTTCCCTTGACCATCCTATTCATAGGAGGTGAATGGAAGATGGCAAAGGACGTATTATGTGAAGTGAACTCATGCAAGTTTTGGGCGGCAGGGAACAATTGCGCTGCGAGCAGAATCTATGTGGTCAGCAACCGCGGCAAGCAGGCCAGCCACTCCGAGGAAACCGACTGCAAAACATTTGAATCCAAAATTTAAAGAACCGCCTCACAGGCGCAGCCTCCGGACAAGCATTCATGCAATGGGACTTGCCGCTTACCGCAATGCTGCGCCACCGTTTTTCTATTGTGCGTCTGCCTTCATCTTATCATTCTTTACTGCTTTCCGCTTACCGGAACAGCGTCGTAATATTCCTCCAGCGTCGACCCGTTCGCCGCAATCTCGCCCGCCAGATCCGATCCTACATAACGCAAATGCCAAGGTTCATATTGATAGCCCGTTATATTCTGCTTCCCTTCCGGGTAGCGAATAATGAACCCGTAATCCGCCGCATATTTTTTCAACCAGTCCGCTTCCTTCGTATCGCCAAAACAATCCGCTGCTGCACACTTGCCGTCGCTGCTGGTCACGTCTACGGCCAGCCCTGTTTCATGCTCGCTAGTTCCGGGTAATGCGCTGTATGTTCTTGCTTTCTCATAGCCATCACGCTTCACATAGCGGTCGAACAATGCTTTCTGCGTCTTGTGCGATCTGTACGCCGATACGCCGGCCAGATAGATGTTATCCTTCTCAGCGCCCGCGAACAGATTCTCAAGCGCCTCGGCCGCTTCTTTGCGCATCATCCGCTTCTCGATTTTTTCATTGAAAATAAAACGGACATCGGGATAGACCAAATCGCTTGGCACGTAATCGTCAGGAAGCATATTGAAGGGATTGACTAGCGCGGCTATGCTCTCCGGCTTGCCGATTACCGCAATGGCTCCGTCTTCGCCTTTGGAGATACCGGCTTGTCCGCCGCTGGCAGAGCCAGGCTTAGTCGTGGCTGGAGGCGTTGACGCTTCCCCGCCGGAAGGCTTGTCCGTTGCAGGAGGCGTCGTCGCTTCCCCGCCGCTCGGCCCCTCTGTCGCAGGAGTCTCGGACGCCTCGCCGCCCGGTTCTTGCGGTATCTGACCGGATACCTCGCCTTCGCTCTCGCCGGAGCCGTTATCCGCTCCCTCGGCCAGCTTCGGCGGCGTCTCTGTGACCGATTCCTTCTTCTCTAGTACGGCATAAGCGCCCAGCACAACAACGACCGCCAGCGCAACCAGCATCATAAACTTACCTCTGCCCATTCTAGTTCCTCCTGTTCGTAACATGGCATATCCTATCTATTGACGTCCGCCGGCATCAGGATGATGCGACTAACGTTTGTTAATTTTCGACATTCCTGCTAAGGGCCCTTTTGCCTTTTGACAATTGGCTCCTAGAAGGAGCATAATGATAGTGGATTTACAATACGATTATAATTATAGAAAAAAGCGCGTAACGGCTGCTCGGGGAGAAGGCCGGTTTTTGCTGTGAAAGGAAGGGTCAAAGTGTCAAACTTATCATCAAAGCGGCTATTGAGCACTCGTCCCATTTTGTTTTTCTCGCTCATTATGCTTCTGAAAAGCTACTTGGCTTGGATGGTTATTTTCGAGGGCGGCCCGTCTTGGACGACCCTGCTGAAGGAAATTCCGTTCGTGCTCATCGTGTACTGCCTCATTGAATGGTTCGCCAGCAAGAGGAAGCTGCTCTATTATCTCATAGCGAACCTGACCATGACATCTATTCTATTTGCAGTAATCATGTATTACAAGTATTACGGTGTAATTGTCACCTATTTCGCACTTGCTCAGGTCAACCAGGTGACCGCGGTCAAAAACAGCGTATTTTCGCTTATGGATCCTTACTTCCTATTTATCTACACGGATGTCGTGATCCTGATGTTCCTGATGTTCCGCAAAAACAAGGCGGTAGAGTGGAAAAACTCGTTCAAGCGCAAAATGAACACTAGGCTCGTTGTCGGCTTGCTGACCGTGTCGCTGGCGATCTGCCTGTTCAACGTGCTGCCGAACCGCGCCAGCATGAACGAAATTGTCAAAGCAGAGCAAATGGGCATTCTCAGCTACGAAGCATATACCATCTTCTCCAATAAAGAAATCGACTATGTCGATCCAGACCAAATCTCGCAAGAGAAAATCAACACCGTCAAGAAGACTGAACCTTCTGCAGTACCTGTCTTGCAAGGGACAGCAAGCGGCAAGAATCTGATTGTCCTGCAGATGGAGTCCATGCAGAACTTCTTGGTAGGTCTTAGCATCGAAGGCCAGGAAATCATGCCGAACCTGAACAAGCTGGTGAAAGAGAACAGCTATTTCAAGCACTTCTACCAACAGGTGGGACAAGGCAATACGTCCGATGCAGAGTTCGTCGTGAATACATCGCTGTACATCCCTCCTCGCGGAGCGGCAACTCAGATGTATGCCGGCAAAGAGCTGCCTAGCTTGCCGAAGCTGCTGAAGAGCCACGGCTATGATACGGCGACATTCCATACGAATGTCGTGGAATTCTGGAACCGCGGCGAGCTGTATAAGGCAATCGGCTTCGATCGCTATTACGATGCAGAGTTTTTCGGAACGGAAGACACCGTATTCTTCGGCGCTTCCGACGAGATGCTATACAAGAAGACAATCGACGAATTGGAGCGCATGGACAAGAACGACAATCCGTTCTACGCCCAGGTTATCTCCATGACGGCTCACCATCCGTACACCATTCCGGATAACAAGAGACTCATCAAGCTGCCGGAACGCTTCGACAACACGCTTGTCGGCGACTATATCGTCTCGCAGAACTATGCCGACCATGCGCTCGGCAAATTTATCGAGGATCTGAAGGCACGTGGCATCTGGGACAACAGCTTGATCGTCCTGTACGGCGACCATCTGGGACTCCCAATCTATTCTCTGGATCGCCATGAGAAGGATTTGATGGCGGAGATTTATTCGCGTGAATACACGTACACCGACATGATCAACATTCCGCTCGTGATCGTGAATCCAGACAAAACGGCACAGCCGGCCGAATACGAGCAGCTCGGCGGCCAAGTCGATGTGCTTCCGACTGTTGCGAATTTGCTAGGCATGTCTTTGGACGATCAGGTTCATTTTGGCCAGGATTTGTTCAACCAGACTTATAACATCCTGCCACAGCGCTACTACCTGCCAAGCGGCTCGTTCTTGAGCAGCCAAGAGCTGTTCATGTCGGGCAGCGGCTTCGAGGACGGCAAGCATTACCCGCTCGCCGGCGACGGCAACAACGATGAGAACAAAGCGACCGAAGATGAATTCGAGCGTGCGCTCGAGCTGCTGAATTTGTCCGACAGCTACGTGAACCATTTGCCGAATTGGAAAAAAGAACAGAAATGAGTATAGGTCCTCCCCTCAAGCTGCACTAAGCTTGAGAGGAGGACCTTTTTTGATTACTCCGTATTGAAACTGGTTGCTCTGAAGCCCGATTAAGTCCGCTTCGGACTCAAGCCTTGACTGCTTCTAGCACCTCAGCCGCATGGCCGTCTACGCTGACGCTGCGCCATTCGCGCACCAGGGTGCCCTCTTCGTCAATGACGAAGGTCGAGCGTTCCACGCCAAGGAACGTTTTGCCGCCCCAGCTTAGCTCCTTCCATACGCCGAACAGCTCCGACACCTTCTGCTCCGTATCCGACAGAAGTAGGAACGGCAGCTTGTACTCACTAACGAACTGCTCGTGAGATGCCAGGTCGTCTGGACTTATGCCGACCACTTCCGCATTATTCGCCGCAAATTCGCCATTGAAATCACGGAAGTCGCAGGACTCCGCCGTACATCCCGGTGTCATATCCTTCGGATAGAAGTAGATGACCAGCTTCTTCCCCTTGTAATCGCTGAGCGACACATCCTTGCCATTCGAGGCGTGCAGGGTGAAATCCGGCACTTTCTCGCCTACCTTAACTGTCCCAATGCTCATTATTCTTCTCCTCCTCTTAATCGTTATTTACTTCGTTGCCGATTCTTTGCGAATGATAAGTCCCGACTCGCCTTCCTCCAGCGACAGCAGACCGATCCCCTTCACATTCGCCTGGAATGGGAAGCAATCAGCCGTCAGATCCGTGAAGTGCCACCTGCGCCCCGGACTCACGACAATGAAGATGCCTTCCTCGTTGCCGACTGGATTAAAGACAGGATCCCGCCTTTTGTAGGTAGGGATGCCAAGCGCCTCCAGCTCATCTACAGCACGCGGAACATCCTTCGTAGGCAGTCCCATCTCGCTGATTCCGAGCAAATCCCGCTTCGGGTCAAACGGACGGTCCACCGCATTGTCCATCGTATGCCGCGCGATCAGCTCCAAGATATTGCCCGCCGGATCAAAGAAGTACACCGAATGGGAGTCCCATAGCTCGCTATAAGAAATATCCGTCCCGTTCTCGGTACCCAGCTCTACTTTGGACTCTATCCAGCGCTTTGCCTCATCCAGCTTGTTCTCCGGAATATTGATTGCAAAGTGGTAATAAGGGGCCTCTTCCTCGCTGTCTTGATACACAAAGGTCAGGCTGGAATAACCGGCCTGAACCGTAAAACGGTCCTCCGCAGACTCTATAACCGGCAAGCCCAGCACCTCACGATAAAATGGCAGCAGCTTCTCGGGAAGCATAGCCGTATACAGCTTTACCGAGTCCATAATCATGACAGCACCTCAAGCTTCTCATAGTAGATCGACTCGCTTCGGATGAACTCATCGCGCGCAGCGTCCTCTGCGATCATGCCGTACGCCAGCATCAGCTTGGTCAGCGCGGCTTCTATGGATATATTTTCAATGAACCGTGCTCCGGCGTCAATCAGGCGATGTGAGGAATCGTATAACGCATCGGAAGCGTTTTTGATAGGACATAGGTAGCAATCGATGCCAAGCTTCCTGATTTTCTCGATAAAAGCAGTCAGCGAGTAGGGTCCTGATTCCAACGCATTCGCTGTGCCGGAATGATGAAGGTCATGCAGGATAACCCGCGGCTTCTTCTTGCTGAAGTCATATAGATCGTAGTTCAAGCCTGGATACGGCTTTATGTATAACACGCCATCCTCCAGCTTAAGCGTCGATGGCTCCCACGCCAATGTGCTGGCGCTCGGGGTCAGGCTGGCCGGATCGGGATTGCGCCGGTCCTCCACCAGCTGGAAGGTTCTGTCGCTGGCCATCTTGCCGTAGACAAGCTCATAGGGGCTAAGGAATTGATCCGTGAAGGATTCGTTCTGGAAAATCCTTGTGCCCAGGTATACCAGCGGCTCTCCTTTGTTGTTTTCATAGACGACGAATATGCCGGGCAGCGCCGCGTTCACAATAAAATCAATGGAGCTGGACAAGTTGCGCAAGCCGTTGCTGCGCTCATCCGCGATGGGATAGTTGCTTGCCGTCAGCACAAGCGGAACCTTGATATCCGCGAACAAATAACTCATCATAGCAGCCGTATAGGCTAATGTATCGGAGCCATGCGTGACGATCAGTCCTTCGTAAAGACGTAAGTCCACCTCGCGTATAGCCGATGCCAGAGAAGACCAGTCTTGCGGCGTCAAATTCTCGCTGAGCAGGTTCAGCGGCTGAATCGTATCCAGCTGTACATCGCTGCGATAGAAGGGCTGCTTGCGATATTCCTCCAGCAGCGTATAAGAGCCGCTGTCGCTAACGTTAATCGCCAGTCCCTCCGCTTTGCTTCCAATGGTGCCTCCCGTGAAAATTACCAAAAGCCGCTTCATAAGCAGCCTCCCTCCACTCATTCATGCTGTCCTTGTTCAAGATTGCCCTCTTTGGGCAACGCAATACGTCCATCTTACTACCTGCGAAGGGGAATGTCTAAAAAAGAAACCCGAACCTCAGCAATCCGAGGCTCGGGTTTTCACATTAATGTTCTTCCCTATTAGAGCTAATCGTTGCGTATTGATTCAACGCCCTGCCCCGCTGGTCGCTCTTGGCCATGAACGGCCACCAGTTGGCTTCGCCAAAGGTGCGCACCATAACCGGAATGAAGAGCGGCAGGATGACGAGCGCGTACAGGAACAATCCGCATAGGACGACTGTCGCGATTTGCAGCAGCGACATGACGCCGGAAGGCAGCATTGCCGCGAACGTACCGCCCAGAATGACAGCCGCGGACATAATAACCGCGCCCATGTTCTTCATCGCTTCCAGGATGGCCTGCTTCGGATCCAAATTCTTGTACTCCTTGAAGCGGTCCATCAAGAAGATGCTGTAATCGACGCCGAGCGCGATCAGCATGACGAAGCCGAAGAAAGGCACCGCCCAGCTGATGCCGGACAATCCAAGCATACGGACGAAGATGACCTCTGTCATCGCCAGCGACGTATAGAACGTGACCAGCAAGGAAGCAACGATATAAATCGGAATAATAATGGAGCGGAACAGTACGATCAAGATCAGGGAGATGCCGATAAGCATCAGCATGACTGTTCTGGAATAGTCGCTGTTCGAGATGGTGCTGAGGTCATGGTTCATACTCGTAACGCCGCCAATCGCAACCTCCGCTCCCGATAGCGGCGTGCCTTGGAAGGCCCGTTTGACCGCAGCATTCAGGGCTTCGATCTCCGCCATCGTATCTTGCGCGTACGGATTGCTTTCGAAGATGACGTCCAGCTTCGCCGTCTTGCGGTCTGGCGACATGTAGACATCCAGCGACGCCTGGAACTGCTCATCCTCGATCGCTTCCTGCGGAATATGCCAGCCGGTTATCGTCTTATCCGGCGCGCTCGCCAAGCCTTGCAGGTAGCCGCCGGCGGATGACAGGCCGTCCGTCACTTGCGTCAAGCCGTCGACGCTCTGATCCAGTCCGCTAGTCAGCTCGCCGAGCTGATCGCCCAGCGATGCGAAGCCGGACTTCAGCTCCTCCTGCCCTTTGGCAAGATCGCCAAGACCTTGCGTCACGCCCGGCAGCTGCTGGACGATCTGCCCTTGGCCAGCGGCCGCTTGGCTAATGCCATTCTTCAGCTCGCCAAGGCCTTTCGCGAGTTGCGACAAACCTTCCGCAAGCGCCGACTGGCCGGCAGACGCCTCGGCAAAGCCCTTGTTGGCCTGTGCTACGCCGGCAGATACTCCAGCCAGGCTCTTATTCAGCTCTGCCAGCTGTGCGCCCAGCGCTGCTGCGCCCTGCTGCATGCCGGACAATGCGCCCAGCGCCTGCTGGAAAGCTTCATCCTGCTTCAGCTCGGGATGCTTCTCCTGCAGGCTATCGAGTCCTGCAGTTACGCCTGCGAGACCTTCAGCCAGCTTTCCTTGCTCAGCCGCAATCGCTTCGTATCCGCCGCTGAGCTGCGCGAGGCCGCCGCCCAATTCATTGTAGCCCTTCAAGAGCTCTGCGCCCCCCGCGGCAAGCTTCTCGGCGCTTTCCTGCGCCTCAGTAAGGCCGCTCAGCAGCTCCTGCGCTCCAACCGTGCCGTCATCAAGCCCTTTCTGAATCGCCTTCAGGCCGGATGACAGCGCCTCTACGCCGGACTTCAGCTCGTTCGTGCCGCTGACCAGCTTCGCGGCGCCGTCTGTCGCCTCCGCCAGCTTAGGCGCATTCTCGTTCAGTGCGGTGCTCGCGTCGGCAAGCCCGGTGCTGATCTCGCCAAGCCCCTCGCCGCTCTTGCCAAGCCCCTCATCCAGCGTCTGCACTTGGTCCGCTACGAGGAAATCGTCCAGCACAGCGCCTGTCGGACGTGTAGCGCTTCGGACGGTCTTGACGCCCTCGACCTTCGACAGCTCGCGGCTTGCCTGCTCCAGAGCCGCCAGGCCTTCCGGCGTGTCGAGCGGAGCGTCCGACTTCACGATGACGCCAGTCGGCAGCGACTCGCCCGGTCCGAAGCCCTCGGCGATAATATTAAAGCCTTTGACCGAATCGTATCTCTCGCCGATCTCATCCAGTGAGTTGAAGGATATCGTCCCCTTATATGCCGTCAGGAACGGGACAATGATGACTGCCAGGATCAGCAGCGCCCATGCCGGACGTTTCAGGGAGAATCGGCCTACCACATCCCACAGCTTGCTTGGCTTATGCTCCAGCTTGCCCTTCGACGGCCAGAACAGCGCGTTGCCGAGCAGCGCGAGGAAGACCGGCACCAGCGTGAATAGTGCCAGCAGCAGGATCAGAATGCCCACTGCTACCGCTACCGCCGAGCGATACAGCACGAACGTCGACAAGCCAATGGAAGCAAAGCCGACCAGCACTGCAAGACCGGAGAACAATACTGTTCTGCCTGCTGTGCGGTAAGTATGCACAATAGCTTCCGTACGGTCGCTCCGATGCGCCAGCTCTTCCTTATAACGGCTGATGAGCAGAATGCAATAATCCGTTCCGATACCGAACAAGACGGCCACAAGGAAAATTTGCGTAAAGTTCGACAGCGGGAAGTCCGCATACTTGACCAGGAACGCTACAATCGACTGTGATACCAGATAAGTGAAGCCGACTGCCAGCAGCGGCACAAGCGGCGCCGCCGCAGAACGGAATACCAGGAATAGAATGACAAGAATAAATCCGACTGTAATAAACTCCGTCTTCTTCAGGCCCTCTTGCGAGCTCTGAATAACATCCTCATTAATAATCCAGTTGCCGGTGTAATAATGATCGACCGATACGCCTTCGAGCGCCTCGTACAGGCTATCCTGCACTTCCTTCATCTCCCGGCCGCCCGCTTCGACGGTCAGGAGCGACAGAATGGTGCTGCCATCTTCCGCCACCATCTGCTCCTTCAGCTCCGGAATATCGAAGTGCGTCATCACGGAGCTGACGCCGAGCTTCTCGCCTTCGGCATCCAGCTTCGCCAGCGCCCCTTCGACTTCCTTCAGGTCTGCGTCGCTCATTCCGCCCTCCCGGTGGAAGACAAGCACCGTAGACATCCCCGGCTCGCCGCCTTCTTCGGCCCCGGTTCCCCCGATGGCCTTCTCCAATTGTCCGGCTACCGAAGATGAGTATCCTTCCGGCACGGTGATCTGGCCTTTCGTGCGGACCAGTTCTTCCATAGCTGGCGCGCTCAGCATAAGGCCCACTGCTCCAAGCACCCACAGGGCAAGGACCAGCCATTTCAACTTCAACACAACCCTCATCAACGATCTTCCTCTCTTCTCCAAGTAGATCTCTTTAGGCACTACAGGGCAGCCTTTACGACCTTAGCCAGCTTTTCGAAGGTCTCAATGAAGGCGATAGCCTCCTTCTCGTCGAAGTGCTCAATAAGATCCGCCAGCACATTCTGCACACGCTCCTCCAGCAAGCTGCTGATGCGCTCTCCCTCCTCCGTCAGCTTCAAATGAATGACTCTGCGGTCGCCATCATCCGGCACGCGATCAAGCAGCCCTTTATCCGACAATCGGGTAATAATCGCGGTGATCGAGCTTTTGCCCACGCAGAAGAACTGAGCCAGCTCCGATGCCGTGCTGTTGACATTATGTCTAAGGAATCGCAGCGTCTTGAACTGGTCGACGGTCAATTCCTCCGGCATTAAATCCTTTACTTTGACATGAAGACCTCTCTCTACGACAAAGTTTGCAACCTCGTAGCGGTGGATCAATGATTTCAAAAGGCAGAGGTCCTTTTCCATTGCTCTCCCTCCTCCCTCTCATTAATTCTATTGTTGAACTATTCGATAGTAGAACTATATCACGATGGGGATAAGCATGCAAATTCACATCATTTTGTCCTTCTTTTTGAAAGGAGGATTTAAGAAAATTTTGTCGAATATTAGGGAAATAACGCGGCATTAGACACCGTATCTATCGTTCATCACATCGCTTCTTACAGCAACTGGAGGACGCACTTGAGCAATTCAACTCATCAACCGCGCAGCAAATGGATGGTTGTCATCTCACTTACGCTCTGCGCCTTGCTGGCCGTTGCGGGAGAATGGAGCCAGTTCCATTTCATATACGGCATTACGTTTTCACTTACGAGCATATTTGTTCTCCTCGCCCTCCGGCTGTTCGGCATTTGGGGAGGCCTTCTGACCGCAGGTGCCGCTTTCCTTGCCGGAGGCGCTTCTATGGAGCATCCGATGTTCCAGGCGCTCGGTATGCTGGAGGCCCTCATTGTCGGCTTATTGATGCTTCGCTATCGCGGCCGGCTGTTCATGACGGACCTCTGCTTCTGGCTGTTCATCGGCGCGCCGGTCGTATATTTCTTCTATAATCAACATTATTCAGGAACAGGAATCGATATTAAGCTTATTGCCTGCCTCATCGCAATTAATGGCTTGTTTAATGCGCTATTCGCCGAAATTGCCCATCAATACTTGCCTCTCAGCCGCTGGAGCGGCGTGTCCAGCATTAAGCAGCTGCCCCGGTCCATCAACCAGCTGCTGCTGCATTTGTCGCTTGGCATCGTACTCGTGAGCTTCTTGCTGAATATGCTGGTCAACAGCATCAATTCCTTTAAGGAAGTCAGTTATTACGTGGAGGATATCGCGCTGCAAGCTACCAGGACGATTACCAAGGAATGGGGCGCATCGGAGGTCCCGTATACGATTCCTTCCGATCGTGTATCCATTCGCACGCTGCAATTTCTGATTGACCGCTACACGACGGACACGTATACGTTCAGCCTGACAGACGATCAGCATCGCGTCGTCGCATCGAACCATCACGGGCTAATCGGCACGCATCTGGATCCTTTCGGCGAGAAGACATTCCAGCCGATCACCGATTATCTCTATTTTTCATCCAACTACAATAGCTTTAGCCGTTTAAAGCCCTATACCTGGCAAGATGAACAATTCCTATTCCAGTCCAAGCTCGGCAACGGAACGGGACAAATCATCATTACATTCCCGCTGGAATACTACCAAAAATATCTGTTCGGCAAATATTTCACCCATATCTTCTATTTGATCGGCTTTGGGCTCGTGGCAGCCTTTGTCTCTCTGCTCATTAACCGCTCGTTCGCCCGCAGCTTGAAGAGGCTCGCGGTCGTAACGACGAACTTGCCGCTGAAGCTGAAGCATAATAACGCGCTGGAGCTGCCGGCGAGCAGCACGGTCGAGATTCATTCGCTCATTATGAATATCAAGCATATGTCGAGCAGCCTTCTCTATCTGTTCCGGGAATCGCAAAGCAACAACGAACGGCTGGAGATGCAGGCTCAGCTTCTGCAGCAATCGGAGGAGCGGCTTCATCAGCTGGCCTACTATGACATGCTGACTGGACTGCCCAACCGCCATCAGTTCACCCGCCACTTCCAAGAGCTGATCGCCATGAATTCCGGCGCCGGCTCCAGGCTGAAGGTCGGCGTGCTGTTCGCGGACATCAACCGTTTCAAGCAGATCAACGACACGCTGGGCCATGCCTTCGGCGATAAGCTGCTGCAGCTGGCCGGGGAGCGGTTCCAGGCGATAGCATGCAAGTCCTGCGACGTGTTCCGGCTCGGCGGAGACGAGTTCGTCTTTGTGGTTCGCTATCAACAGGAAGAGGACCTGTCCCGCCATGCGGAAGCGGTTCTGGATTGCTTTGTCGAGCCGTTCATCATCGACGGAATGCCGCTTTTTCTCACAGTCAGCATCGGCATAAGCGCCTATCCCCGCGACGGGGAGGACATGGATACGATCGTCCGCAATGCGGACATCGCCATGTACAACGCCAAGGAAGAGGGAGACGGCTGCTACCGCTTCTTCAAGCCGAACCTGCTGCCGCTCATCGCAGAGAAGATGCGATTGGAGAACGGCTTGTACAAGGCGCTTCAGGAGAATCAATTCTCGCTTCACTATCAGCCGAAGATTAGCGCGGCATCCGGCGAGCTGTGCGGCATCGAGGCATTGATCCGCTGGAAGCATCCGGAGCTCGGCCTGGTGCCGCCGGACAAATTCATTCCGCTTGCGGAGGAATCCGGCTTCATCCTGGAGATTGACCGCTGGGTATTCCGTGAAGCTTGCCGCCAGAATAAAGCCTGGCAAGATGCGGGCTTGAAGAAGATCAGCGTCTCGGTCAACATATCGGCACGACACTTCTATCAGGGCAACCTGAAGGAAATGATTCTGAGCGAATTGAAAGCAACCGGTCTCGAACCGCATTATGTCAGCCTGGAAATTACCGAGGGCGTCTTCATGCGCAATATCGATCAGGTTATTGATACCATCCTGTACTTGCGCAACCTGGGCATACAGATCTCGATCGACGATTTCGGCACGGGCTATTCGTCGCTGAACCAGCTTCAGCGTCTGCCGATCTCCGATGTGAAGCTTGACCGCTCCTTTATCCAAGGCATTACAAGCGATGACAAGAAGTCATCGATCGTTCGCGCCATTATCGAGCTTGTCCATAGCATGAATATGAAGGTGGTCGCGGAAGGCGTCGAAACGGAAGGCGAATCGCGCTTCTGCAAGGAGCTCAAATGCGATGAGCTGCAAGGTTATCTGTTCAGCCGGCCGCTGCCCGCCGCAGAGCTGGAGGCCTTGCTAGTCCAACCGAAAAACGTTAGCTAAAAGCCGGTCCAGTCTGATACTTTCCTAACATTAGCTGCTAAACTTTTCTAATAAATGCATGCTAGTGTAGGATATTAGGCGGGACCGGTTTGTTCTAATACATTCCTATCATGACGGACAGCCAATTGTCTTGCCAGCCTTTACAACAATCGAGAGGTGTGGCATTCATGTTCAGATGGAAAGATCGAAGTTTGGTCGTAACAAGCTCTCTGGTATTAGCCCTTATACTGATCGTGCTAATCAGCGCGACACAGTGGCTATCCTACAGTTCCCAGAAAGCAGCTTATAAGGACGATATTACAGATTTGGGCGAAACATTAGGCTATCAGCTTGAATTCGAATATGATCTAGTCGCAGCCGCTCATGATGAATTGCTGCAAAGCGGCACTCATGAAGCGGACGGCTTCCGCGTTCTAAAAAGTAAATTTGATGCCATGGTGCGCAACGAACGGGTGGCGAACGCCTATATCTATATGCCTGAAATTAAGGAAGTGGACGGCAAGCGCACAGCCGTCATGCTGCAAAGCAATGAGGAGCTGCATCAGACCGATCTGGGTCCAGGCGGAACTTATGCGATGGCGGAAAGATTCGATACCGCATTCCAGAAGGCAGCGGCTCAAGGAGCGGCATGGACAGAAATCTATGAAGATGAATACGGCCAATGGGTTACATATGTAAAAGCAATTGAGGATACAACGGGCAAAGTTGTGGGCTTGTTAGGCATTGACTTCGACTACGGACAAGTCGATGAAGAATTGGGCGCCATGGTATGGAAAAGCTTCTTTATTGCCGCTGCCTTATCGGCGGTCGCCATTCTGATTATTACGATGCTGGTGCGCATCGTGCTCCGGCCGCTTCGCCGGGTCGCTGAAGTGTCTGAGCTGGCGGCTGCCGGAGATTTGACGATATCCGTGAATGCAAAGGGCGACAACGAAATCGGGCAGCTGTCCAAATCGTTCAACAGCATGATCGCCAGCCTGCGCAAGCTGACAGGCGATATTCGGAACAGTACGGGAGAGGTAGCCGGCTCGGCAGAAAATATGCAGCAGAGCGCCGAGATGACCTCGCGCGCCACAGAAGAAGTGACGGAAGCGATCCAAGAGGTTGCATCCGGATCGGAATCGCAACTGCAGAGCTTCCAGGAATGCCAGCGCGCAATGGGCGAGATGGCTGTCGGCATCGGCCGCATTGCCGAATCGTCGGCTATCGTATCGGAGATGGCTGCGGATGCCACTCATCTGGCTACCGAAGGTGAAAGCGTCATGGAACAGACGCAAACCCAGATGAAAGAGCTGGAGCAAAATGTGGAGCAAACCGTTGTCACGCTCCGCGAGCTCAGAGATCATAGCGAGAAGATCGAAGGCATTCTAGGCCTTATCGCCGAGGTGGCGAATCAGACCAACCTGCTGGCGCTGAATGCTTCGATTGAAGCCGCGCGCGCAGGAGAGCATGGCAAAGGCTTCGCTGTAGTCGCGGTCGAGATCCGCAAGCTGGCGGAGAGAAGCAAGGAATCCTCGGAGCAAATCAACGAGATTCTGAATATGATCGGCATGGGTACGAGAGAAGCCGCAAGCTCCATGGAACGCTCGGCAGTAGCGGCACGCGAAGGCTCTGCCGTGGCGACACAGGCGGGCGAATCCTTCCGCTCCATCGTTGACTCGATCAAGCATGTATCGGCACAGGTGCAAGAGGTATCCGCCGCATCGGAGCAGATGTCCGCCGGCAGCGAAGAGATTGCCGCTTCGCTGGATCAGCTGTCCTACATCGCTCAGTCTACAGCGTCTAACGCACAGCGCGTCGCAGCAGCCTCGGAGGAGCAATTGGCTTCCATGCAAGAGGTAGCAAGCGGCTCTGTGCAGCTCCGCAGCTTGGCAACAGGCCTCAATCAAGCAGTCGGACGCTTCAAAACTTAATATCCGGATTCAATTAAAAGGCCCGCATACACGATGCAACGCGTGTATGCGGGCTTTTCTGGCCTCCTATATTAAGCGGTCTGTATGGAACCTTGCTGCAGTTGATACATCGCATAATATTTGCCGCGATGATCCATCAGCTCGTCATGATTGCCGCGTTCTACGATGACGCCTCGGTCAAGCACCAGAATCTGATCGGCCTGGCGAATCGTTGACAGACGGTGGGCGATAACGAAAGTCGTGCGTCCCTTCTTCAGAACGTTCAGCGCTTCCTGAATGACCGCCTCCGTCTCTGTATCGATGCTGGCTGTCGCCTCATCCAGAATGAGAATCGCCGGATCGAATGCCAGCGCGCGGGCAAAGGAGATCAGCTGGCGCTGTCCTGCCGACAGCGTGCTGCCCTTCTCGATCACCTCGGCGTCGATGCCGCCAGGCAGCTGGCTGAACATCTCGTATGCTCCGACATCCTTCAGCGCTTGAATGACCTTCTCTCTGGAGATCGTCGGATCGTCCAGACTGACGTTCGAGGCAATCGTGCCTGTGAACAGGAACGGATCCTGCAGCACGATGCCCATATGCTGGCGCAGCATCTGCTTCGGAATCTCGCGCACGTCCCGGCCGTCTACGACGATGCGGCCTTCGCCGTCCTTAATGTCGTAGAACCGGAACAACAGGTTCAGAATCGAGCTTTTGCCTGAGCCGGTATGGCCCACAAGCGCGACGGTCTCCCCTTGCTTCGCATGGAAGTTGATGTTCTTCAGCACATATTCATTCTTCTTATAGGCGAATGATACATTCTCGAACGACACATTTCCTTTATAACGCTCCAGCTTGCCCTTCGCTACATCGATGCCCTCTTCGTCCATCAGCTTGAACACACGCTCCGCAGATACGCGGGCAGTCTCCAGATTGGAGAGCTGGTTCACAATGCCGACAATCGGCGAGAACATCCGGTTCATATAGTCGATATACGCGAACAATACGCCGACCGTCACCAGCGTCCCAAGCGTACCGCCCCAGAACATCCAGATGACGATCAGAAACAGCACATTCCGCACGACATTGACGAGGTTGTGGGACGTTAGCGAGTTAAGGCTCAGCAATTTGTTCTGATATTTGAAGTAATGATCATTCATCTCGGCGAATTCCTTGGACGTCTCCTTCTGGCGGCGGAAGGCTTGAATGATGGTCATGCCTTGGATCGATTCGTTGATCATCGCATTGATCTCGCTCAGCTTCGCTCGGATAATGCGGTTATACTTCGCTGCGAACTTCCGGTATATGATAATCCAGACGATCAATATCGGAACAAGCGGCAGCGTGATAAGCGCCAGACGCGGATCCAGCAGGAACAGCGCCCCGAAGATGGCAACCATGTAGATCGTGCCGGTAAAAAAGTTCGCCAGCACGCCGACATACAGCTCCCGAATCGCTTCCGTATCGTTCGTAATGCGTGAGACGACCTGGCCCGCGGCCAGATTGTCATAATAATTGACCGGCAGCCGCTGCGTGTGCGCATACACATCATTGCGCATCTTGCGCACGATGCGGTTCGCGGACGTCTGCAGCATGAGCCGCTGTCCGTACGTCAACACCGCCACCACCAGCAAGAGGCCGAAATATATGGCGGCCAGCACGAGCAGTCCCGGAACCTCCGGCTCGTAGAAGCTGTACAGCTCCTTGGAAGTCAGCTTCGCCACCACATGCTTTTCCTGCTCGCCTGTCGTGCCGTTCGTCACAGTCAGCTCGCTGCCATTCACTGCGCGCGCGCCGTTCTCATTCACAAGCACGCCCGTCAGGAAGTAATAGCTTCTGCCGACTTGCAGCACGCGCGCTTCCTGACCTTTCTCGCCGCTCTCCTCAGAGGAGAAGCGGTCCTCCCGTTTGTACCAATCGCCTTGATACTGCACGGCGTATGGCTGATCGCCCTCTACTTGATGCCATCTCTTCTCGATGCCGAGAATGTTCTGGTCAATCATTCGCTTGGCGATCAGCGGGCCCGTAAGCTCCGCGCATACCGCCAGCACGAGAAGCGCCAAGGCGATCAGAATCGTTTTTTTATACAGCATGGCGTATTGAAACAATCGTTTGCCTGTTGTACCCATTGCTCTTCACGCCTCCTATCTATTCAGTTTCAATGGATGCTTCCAATTGCTGGCGGTCATACTGCTCGCGGTACCAGCCTCCGCTTGCAAGCAAGCGGTCATGCGTGCCCTCTTCCACTATCTTGCCGTCCTCCAGCACAATGATCCAGTCGGCATGCTGCACCGCAGACAGCCTATGGGTCGTAATCAATGTTGTTTTGCCTGCACGCTCCGTGCGGATGCCTTCAATGATTTCCGCTTCCGTCTTTGCGTCAACAGCGGAGAGCGCATCGTCGAGCATCAGAATTTCGGGATCGGCGATCAGCGCCCGTGCTATGCTGACACGCTGCTTCTGTCCGCCGGACAGCGCCACGCCTTTCTCGCCGACCATCGTATCCAGCCCATCCGGCAGGAAGGCGATATCCTTCGCGAAGGAAGCGCGCTCCAGCGCACGCTGCAGATCAGATTCGGACGCATCTGTGCGGCCGAAGAAAATATTTTCTTTAATCGTCTTCGAGAACAGAATCGGCTGCTGAGGCACATAGCCGATCCAGCCCAGCATTTGGTCAATCTTCACATTGCCCAGCGGCTCGCCGGATACGCGGATCTGGCCTTTGCCAAGCGGATACTCCCGCAGCAATTGCTTGAGCAGCGTCGTCTTGCCGCTGCCTGTGCGGCCGACAATGCCCAGCGTTCCGCCCTGGTGAAGCTTAAGCGATACGCTCGCCAGGTTGTCGACCTCCGAGGATGGATAACGGAACGTCACTTTGTCGAATTCAACCATAGTCGGCTCCTCGACCGCGGCAGGCTTCGCCGCATCCTTCACGTCCTGCTTGTAGCCCAGCGTCTCATTCACGCGATCGAGAGACGCGTTGCCGCGCTGCATAATATTAATGAGCTCGCCGATGGCGAACATTGGCCAGATCAGCATGCCAAGGAAAATATTGAACGAAACCAGCTCGCCCAGCGTTATTTCGTTATGGAATACAAGGAAGCCGCCATAGCCGAGACCGATCAAATAGCTGCTGCCGACGAGGATCTTCATCGTAGGCTCGAAGAGCGCGTCAATTTTGGCAACGGCAATATTTTTGCCCAATACCTCACTGGTCTTCGCATTGAACCGGCCTTCGCTTGCTTCCTCCTGCACGAATGCGCGGATGACGCGCACGCCGGCTACCGACTCCAGCACCTGGTCGTTCATCTCGCCGAAAGCGTCTTGCGCTTCTGTGAACCGCTCATGAATCTTCTTGCCGTAATAAGACATCGCAATCGCCATGAGCGGCAGCGGCAGAAGCGCCGCCAGCGTCAGCTTAAAGCTGATAGCGGCAGCCATGACGATCAGAATCGTAATCATGAACAGAGTCGAGTCGACCAGAGTCAGTATGCCGAAGCCGGCCGTTGTTGCCACAGCTCCAAGGTCGTTCGTCGAGCGGGCCATCAAGTCGCCGGTCCGGTTCCGCTCATAGAAGGTCGGCGTCATGCGCAGGAAGTGTCCCATCATGCTGGAGCGCAGCAGCCTCTCCAGCACGAACGCCCCGCCAAAGAGCTTATAGTGCCATACATACGTAATCAGATAACCGACTACCGTCAGACCGATCCAGAAATACATGATACGGTTGAACTCGGACGTGCCGAGCGTATTCTGGCTAATCCCGTCTACGACGTAGCCGAGCAGCCAAGGCGGAATAATATCAATGACTCCGGTCAATACAAGCAGCGTGACCGCCAGCGTGTATCGCTTCCATTCCTTGCGAAAGAACCAGCCTAGCTTTTTCAATACGCCAAACATCGCTTTTTACCACACCTTCCGTCTCGCATCCGTAAACCGGATGCTTCTCTTTCTAAAATCGAATAATTGCTGGCCGTTTCCTCATACAGTTCAAACAAAAAGAGCCTGTCGCCGCAACGACACGCTCTTATCCGGCCCGGAATTCTCCCCGCGCGAGACGCGGTAAGCCCTTCCAAGGCACAATAAAGGCGCATGATTACGGACACGTAACCCTGCGCCTTTGATATCGGGTACACCCTGATATATCAAAGTTATTCTTCGCGCAGTTGGATTACGTCGTGGGAGCCGTTATGAAAATGGCCGTTCAAATCATTATTACGCATGTCGTAATCCTCCCTCTTCGCTAGAAATTTTTTGAAATCTATTTGTCACTTTATCATTCCGATCAAGAAACTGTCAATCGTAAAGTTCGCTATAAGTATTCTTTACCGCCTGCAGCCATTCCTCCGGAAGAAGCCTGCGATAATCAGGCTCCAGATACCGGTCGTCTATGAGCACAAGCCGCCCTTCATCGGTCTCGGAGCGAATCAGCCTGCCGCCTGCTTGCAGCACCTTGTTCATGCCGGGTATGACATAAGCATAGTGAAAGCCCCGATTGCCCCGCTCTTGATAGTACGCCCGCAGCGCGTCCCGCTCCAGCCCAAGCTGCGGCATGCCGACGCCTACCACGACCACGCCTATAAGCCGCTCTCCCGGCAGATCAACGCCCTCTGAGAAGACGCCGCCCATGACCGCGAAGCCCACCAGCGACCGCGCTCCGTCTGGCTGGAAGGCCTCCAGAAATCCGTCACGCTCTTCTTCCGTCATATCGCTGCGCTGCACTTGAACGGATGGCCGCTCTTCAGGCGGCAGCCCTTCGCGTTCCATCAACTCTATATATGCTTCATAGACCGCATTCATGTAAGCATAGGACGGGAAAAACACAAAATAATTACCTCTCCTGGACATAACCGTCCGATGCACGATACCGGCGATAGGTGCATATGATTCCCCGCGATGCTGGTAACGGGTCGAGACCGGGTAGACTGATACATCCAGCTGGCCGCTGTCAAAGGGAGATGCCAGAGAGATGGTATAGTCTTCCTCCGCGCCGCCCAGCATGTCCATGTAATAGCCAAGGGGAGTGAGCGTAGCCGAGAAGTAGACGGCTGACCGGTAGCCTTTCCTCATGCCCTTCAGCAGTTCGGATGGGTCGAGGCAATAGAGCTTCATGCTGACATCGTTCCTTATCACCTCCGTCAATGTCGCATAACGGACGTCATATAACTTCGCTGCCCGGAGAAATTGCTGAGTCTGGAAGTATAGATCAAGCCCTTCGGCGCCGATGTCTTCGAGGAGCGGCTCCAGTTCCTCTGCGAAGCGCTCCGCCAGCGCAATCAGCTCGTCCGGCCTCTCCTGCTCCATGGCTGACGGCTTCCCATCGCCAAGAAGCTTGCGCCTGGCGATAAAATAGTCGTTGACCGCCTTCGCCGCGCTATATGCGCCCGGATGCTTCCCCTTCATCTCCCGCTGCATCGCAAGGAACGGGGCTTTCGCCAGCGAGCCGGAGAACATCTCCCGCCCGCGGTCGGGAAGATGATGCGCCTCGTCCACAAGCAGGGCTGTCCGCTTCTTCACTTCCCCATGCAGCCGCTTGAACGAAATCCGCGGATCGAAGACATAGTTGTAATCGCAAATAACCATGTCGGCGGCATAAGCCAAGTCCAGCGAATATTCGAACGGGCATACAAGGTGCTTGCGCGCGTATTGCTCAATGACCGGTCTTGTCAGCAGCGTCTCCTCCCGGAGAATATCCATAATCGCTTCATTAATCCGGTCATAATAACCGTCTGCGTACGGACAATGCTCCTTCTCGCAGCGAGTCTCCTCCTGGAAGCATATCTTGTCCTTGGCTGTAATCGTTACAGCATGGAGCCTTAGCCCCTGAGCCTCCATTAGCCGCAGAGCATCCTCGGCTGCCGCTCTTGTCGTCGTCCTCGCCGTCAAATAATAAATCCGCTGCAAGAGGCCTTGGCCGATCGCTTTGATCGCAGGGAAGGTGGTAGAGATTGTCTTGCCGATTCCTGTTGGCGCTCTTGCGAACAGGGAGACCCCTTCCTCAATCGACTTGTATACGGCCCCCGCCAGCTTCCGCTGTCCCGCCCGATAGGCGCGGAACGGGAAATCGAGCTCCCTGATGCTCTCGTCGCGGCTCTGTTCATGCTCTTTGCGAAGCAGCGCATACGGGGCATACCGCTCGATCATGCCGAGGATATCCGACTCCAGCTCCTCGAAGCTGGCTTCCCTGACGAATCGGACCGTCTCATCCGTTACGGTATGCACATACGTCATCTGCACACTCATCCTGCGAACGCCATGGTCTCTCGCATACATATAGGCGTAGAACCAGGCCTGCGCCCAGTGGACAGGGAGTCCGCCCTCTTCCTTCACGCGCGCAAGGTCGCCTCTAGTAGACTTGATCTCATCAATCATCGGCACATTGTCCGAGGCAAGCAAGCCGTCACAGCGCCCGTCAATGGCGAACCGAAGATCATCCCCCCATGGGATGTCTGCTTTCAGATACACTTCCTTCTGGTCGTGCTCGCCATATTCGCTCTGGATGCGTTGATGCGCCTTCGTCCCGTCCAGCATGGCATCCGCGCTCTGCAGCCGGGCATCGATGCTGCCGCTGGAGAAGACATATTCCACCAGTTGCCTGACTGACAGGGATACTACATATGAGTTCGACATAAGCTCTCCTTCACGTCCGACCGAAAGAACATTTGTTCCCTAAGTGTAGCATACATCGTGGAGTTGTACAGCCGTCCCCAAGATCCATTTCCATGAAAAAACCGGGTTGACAGCAAAAAAATTCATATGGTAGTATGAGAACCAATTCACTTTGAACGGAGGGTTACGTGTGTTGAACTAATGATTCGGTTGCTCGATGTGCATGGAACACAATATTGCCTATAGGCTCTCTTTGTGCATCGTAATCGAAGAATGGTTTGCCATACGGTAACCCAATTGCATACAGGAACGTATTCTCGAAATTCCGGCCAGCAAGGACCTTTATTTGCAGTCTGCCCGTACTGCTTATCGGCCTGCTTAAGCTTGATTGTTCGCAGCGCTCCTCTATGTCTCGATTACGATCAGCACAGGCTAAGAGCCTGTGCTTTTCTAATTTCACCGCAAATGACGAGGGGGAATCATCATATGACTCATAAGCTAATTGCCAGCAATGGCGCCATGATCTGTGCAGAAAGCTTCGGCAACCCGGCCCATCCGGCTGTCCTGCTCATTATGGGAGCGCAGTCTTCGCTGCTCTGGTGGGAGGAAGCCTTCTGCCACTATCTCGCTGATGAAGGACGGTTCGTCATCCGCTACGATAATCGCGACACCGGACTGTCGACTACGTACGAGCCCGGCAAGCCGGACTACACCTTCGAGGACATGGCGGATGACGCCATTCAGGTTCTGGATGGCTACGGCATCGAGCAGGCCCATATTGTCGGCATGTCCATGGGCGGCATGCTGGCACAGATGATCTCGCTTCGCCATAAGTCCCGCGTTCGCACCATTACGCTGCTGGCGACTTCCAACTTTGCGCCGCATCTTCCTCCTATGGAGGAGAAGATTATGAATTATTTCGTCAATTCCGGTCAGATAGACTGGACGGACACCCGAGCTGTCATTGACTTCAATATCGGCAAGTCCAAGCTGCTCTCCGGCTCCAAAAATCCGTTCGACCTGCCTCGGGCAACCGAGCTCGCAGAAGAAGAAGCAAGGCGCAGCACCCGAATGGAAAGCATCAACAATCATGCTCTGGTCGCGGGCGGCGAGCACTACTTGACGCGCATAAGCGAAATAGATGTCCCCGCTTTAATTATCCATGGCACAGAAGACCCTATCATCCCCTATCCGCACGCCTTGCATCTGGCAGATACCATCCCAGGGTCCCGGCTCTTGACGCTGGATGGGACCGGACATGAGCTGCATCATCATGACTGGGATGCCATCATTGAGGCGATCAAGGCTCATACCTCTGTCTGAAGCTCTTAAACGGCACAGCGGCAGCCCTGAAGGCCTGTTACAGGTCTCTTGGACTGCCGCTTCTTACTGAATTGCACTACTTTTGGCTACTCCGGATCCGTATCTTTCTTGTGGACGCTGCCGATTTCGGGCTCCTCCGTGAACAAGCCGAATTGCTCATCGATATCCCGCTCGGTTACCAATCCTTCGTGCTTGACGGAATCCGGTAGTCGCACACGTTCATTATCCTTCGTCACCTGCTAGCCTCCTTATAGAAATTATGGATCTGTTTCTATTCTGTTATAGATTGCCCGCCCGCCTGCTGCATCAAACGTACGCCCTCAATCTGTATCCGGCCAAAGAAAAACCGCCGCAGGAAGATTATCTTCCTGCGGCGGTCTTCGCCGGTTGCGGCGGCTTAGCTCTTCAGCTCTGCTGTCGAATTGACCAGCATCGGAAGCATTTTCTCGCCGCTTACCATTGGTGCGTTGCACATAATACAGCTCGGCACTCGCTCGAATGAGAAGTTGTCCCTCATCCAGCTGTTGCAGCCCTCAGTCTCGCATGTCCATACTTTCGTGTTTTCAAGCGGAATTTCTTCTAGCGGTTTTTTACGATTGTACATGGCCAGCCTCCTTCGCGCCAGCGCCAACACATGCCGGTGTACCGGCCGTGTCCGCCTCGCAGATATGTGTGTAATGTGCGTCCCTGCCTGTCTCTCCGCCGACAACCCCTCGACAAAACGGAAAACTGCCTCTAACGCTTGGTCAGCGGGCAGTTTTCGTCTATGGGGCTCTGCCGTCGTTCAAGGCGACAACAGGAAGTTAAGTATTAAATTTCCGTCATTGTACCATGTACACCGGAATAAGGCAAATGATATAGATGCCTGCCAGCCGGAACGCTTCATTACGCCAGAATGGGCTTTCGTGCCCTATTTCATTATTTTTATTCAGCGGAATTGAATTTCATGACTCGGGGGAAAGTGGACAAGAGGAGGTGAGCCGATGAGCCAGACGGATTCTTTTGTAGACAAAGTCAAAAGCACGCAGCAAAAAGCCGAGCGGAACAAGCGTACGAACGGGCAGGGATCGCCGGGCGGGCAGCTCCCGAACAAACAGCATAGCACCAACAAATAATTGTGCACAGACAAATCGTGCGCCTAATGAGCGAGCAGAGCTCGCGTGTAAACGTGAAAAGAGGCTCCCCTTTTTTGAAAGGGAGCCTCTTTTCATATAGCGAAATCGCCAGCTTCTCCGCCGGGATCAAGCCCCGCTTTTACGCGTCTTGGCTTGTGGCGGCTCCGGTGCGATTTCTGGAAGCTTGACCGCCGGGTACAGCTTGGCAAGCAGGAATGATTGTCCGATCATGAACAATCCCCCCGTCACCCAATACAGCGAGATAGCTGCCGGAGCCCACAAGGCGAACACGCCCATTAGAATCGGCGAGAGGTAGCCCATGAATGCCAGCTGCTTGTTCGCCGAGTTGTCGGCGCCCCGCTGAGAGACCTTGAATTGCAAGAAATAGATGAATGCCGCGATAAGCGGCAGCCACAGATCAGGCGTCCCCAGCTTGAACCAAAGGAACGAATGGGTAGACATCTCCGGCGTCAGCCGGATGGCGGAATACAGTCCCGTCAGAATCGGCAATTGTATGAGCAGCGGCAGGCAGCCCATCGCCAGCGGATTGACGTTGTGCTTCTTATACAGCTCCATCGTCTCCTGCTGCTTCTTCACTAACGCGTCCTGGTCCTTCTTGTCCTTGTATTTCGCCTCCAGAGCCTTGAGCTCCGGCTGCAATGCAGCCATCTTCGTCTTCATGGCCTGTTGAGATTTATATTGTCTGAGCATCAGCGGGAAGAGCGCAACCCGGATAATAATGGTGATCGCCATGATCGCAAGACCGTAATTGTCGCCAAGCGCTCCCGCAATTCCGCTGATCAGCTCTGAGAGCGGATAAATGATGTAGTGATTGAATACGCCCGGCGTATCTTCATTGATGGTGCCCGTAGCTGAACCGCAGCCAGGCAGAATGACCAGCAGCGCCAGCACAGCCAGCGCTAGAATATATTTTTTTATCCCGTTATTCCGGGAAGCAGAGATGAATGTTCGATTAGACATGTAGTCCCTCCTCGTTGATTGGATCTTGCGCTAACCAACGAGGCGCTGCACGCCGGATCATCTTCTTCCGGCGAATCCTTGCGCTTGATATGACGGACCAGCCGCTTCTGAACGACCGCCGCAATCGAGACAATGCGGCGTTCCGTCCCAATAAGCATCCCGTTTTCCTCATCGTGGCAGACCATCGTAGCAGATACGGTATGCAGATGAACGGAATATAGCCCCGCTACTGCGCAGATCCAGCCGATCGTCAGCAGATAAGGCAGCCATTCCTGGAATTCCAACTCGAACATTTCAATCCCCCCTTCCCCGGACAAAGATTCGTTTTTAATTATACGGCAGCAAACTGGTTATAGTAACAACAATTCACAATGATCTGGAGAGGGCCTATGCGAAGAACCGCTTTGCTGCGAATCATCTATCTGCTTCTCCTCGTGTTCGTCGCTTCCGCTGCGCTGCTGCCCAGCCTTCTTGGCGATGTCCGCACGGGACTCGGACCATATGCATCAACTGTCGCCCCAGCCGCTCCAAGCGTGGGGGAAAAGGGCACAATTGTGCTTGGCACATCGCCCGACTATCCGCCCTATGAGAATGTCGATGCCAAAAAGGGCGGCGAAATCGTCGGCATGGACATTGATATCGCCAAGTTTATTGCGGCCCAACTCGGCTTTAAGCTGGAGATCGCCGCAATGGATTTTAACGGCTTAATCGCCGCCTTGCAGACGGGCAGGGTCGACTTCGTCATGTCGGCGATGTCCGTTACGGAGGAACGGAAGAACAACGTCGACTTCTCCTCTACCTATTATGTAGCGCGGAACACCATTGTGTCCAGAGAGAGCGAGCCTTACGAGACCAGTGAATCGCTGGGAGGAAAAATCGTCGGCACCCAGCTTGGCTCCACACAGGATCTTTATGCGCAGACGCTAGAAGGCGCCGAGCTGAAGAAGCTCAACCGGATACCGGATCTGATCCAGGAGCTCAAGACAGGACGCGTCCATGCGGTAATCGTCGAGGATGCCGTAGCCGTAGAGATGACAGCGGCGAACCCTGACCTGATCATGACCTTCTTGCCGCCCGGCAACTCGAAGGACGGATATGCCATCGCCTTCCCGAAGGGCTCTGCCCTGGTAGAATCGTTCAACGGCGCACTGGAAGAGATGAAGGCGAGCGGTCAGATCGACGCCATTGTGGACAAGTGGTTCGCCACCGGACGGGAGCCGCAGGCGGACAGCTTCCTGAATCTGAACTTCGGCATCCTGAAGGGATATATTCCATATATGCTGAAGGGCGTCTATGTCACGCTGCTCTTCACCCTTGTATCCGCCGCATTCGGCTTCATCTGGGGCACGATTCTGTCCCTGTTCAAAATATCCGGGATCAGGCCGCTGGAGTGGTTCGCAACCGCTTATACCTCCATACTGCGCGGAACGCCGCTGCTCCTGCAGCTTTTCCTGATCTACTACGCAACGCCGCAGCTATTCCAGTATGACATATCGCCGCTTATGGCAGCGGGGCTGGCGTTCGGCCTCAACTCAGCCGCGTATCTGTCGGAGACCATTCGCGGCGGCATAATGGCCGTCGACAAGGGACAGCGGGAGGCAGCCATGTCGCTTGGCATTCCCTACCGGACAATGATGATCAGCATCATCCTGCCGCAAGCCGTAAGAACCATTCTACCGGCGCTGGTGAACGAATGCGTCGCTCTGCTGAAAGAATCGTCGCTCGTCTCCGTCATTGGCGTGCAGGACATTATGCGCAGGGCGAGTGTGGTGCAGGCGACGGAATTCCGCGCGCTGGAGGCGCTCCTGTTCGCCGGGGTGATCTACTACGTATTGGTGCTTGTCCTGACATCGCTTGCCCATCTGCTGGAAAGGAGGCTTCGCCGCAGTGATTAATGTAACGGAATTGACCAAAACCTTCGGCAAGCATCAGGTGTTGAAAGGCATAACAACCTCTGTACGCAAGGGAGAGGTTGTGGCCCTCATCGGCCCGTCCGGCTCCGGCAAGTCGACCTTCCTGCGCTGCTTGAACCTGCTGGAGACGCCAACCTCCGGCATTATTACCATCAACGATACGGAGCTGACCAACCGCCATACCAACATCGGCAAGGTCAGGCAGCGCATCGGCATGGTTTTCCAGCACTTTCACTTGTTCCCCCACATGACGGTGATGGAGAACATCACGTTTGCACCGCGCCGGGTGAAAGGTGTACCCGCTGGTGCCGCAAGGGATAAAGCTATTGCGCTATTGGAACGCGTCGGACTGGCCGATAAGGCGGACAGCTACCCTTCGAGGCTCTCCGGCGGACAGAAGCAGCGCGTCGCGATTGCGCGCAGCCTTGCTATGGAGCCGGAGATCATGCTGTTCGACGAGCCCACATCGGCGCTCGACCCCGAGATGGTCAAGGAAGTGCTCGCTGTTATTCAGGGGCTGGCCAGCACTGGCATGACGATGCTGATTGTGACGCACGAGATGAAGTTCGCCCGCGAGGCTGCCGATACCATCTATTTCTTGGATGACGGCAGACTGGTCGAGAAGACGCCTCCCGCGCAATTTTTCGAAGAGCCGCAAAGCGAGCGCGCCAAGCGGTTTTTGGAGAAGGTGCTCTAGGCTACAACATAGGGAATACCTACTCTACAGCGTTCGTTCGGCTGCCACAGCATTCTCCGCTAAAGCCGTGGGAAGTTCCAGGCCGATTTGGGCAGCTTGAAGCACACGTGCGTCCAAGCTACTTCCAAGGCTTTAAGCCGTATTTCATGGCTTAAAGCCTGCTCAGACTGCACTTCCCGCGCTCGATGCCGATTTTCTCGGCTTGCAGCTCCCGCAGACTGCTACTTCCCACGCTCGATGCCAACTTTCTCGGCTTAGAGCTCTCTCAAGCTGCACTTCCCACGCTCTATGCCGACTTTCTCGGCTTGCAGCTCCAGTAGACTGCACTTCCCGCGCTCGATGCCGACTTTCTAGGCTTGCAGCTCCCGCAGACTGATACTCCCCACTCTCTATGCCGCATTATCGGCCTATCAATTTCTTCGATCCTCGATAATACCAGCTTGCCGTTTGTCCCCATTTCATCCTATCTATTATAATCAGATGAATAGGTGATGAGTGACAAGGAGGACGAGAAACCATGCGTACTGAAGCAGAAATGTTGGGGCTGATCCTGGGCTTCGCCAACAAACAGCCCGGTATTAGAGCCGTCATCATGAACGGCTCCCGCGTCAATCCTCATGCGGCCAAAGACCGATTCCAAGACTACGATATCGTCTACTATGTGACTGATGTGCAAGAGTGGATCACTGACCGCAGCTGGATCAGCCGCTTCGGCGACATTCTCATCATGCAGACGCCTGATGAAGGGACTCTCATTCAAGATGAGCCCCGCGCCAGCTTCGGCTATCTCATGCTGTTCATGGACGGCAACCGCATCGACCTGACCTTCGCGCCTGCCAGCCAGTTGGAAAGCATGCGCCATGACAGCCTAAGCCTCGTGCTGCTCGATAAGGATGCGCGCGTCGGGAAGCTCCCTCCTCCCAATATTGATGACTACCGGACAAAGGAGCCGAGCGCCAAGCATTTTGCGGAATGCTGCAATGAATTTTGGTGGGTAAGCACCTATATCGCCAAAGGGCTGTGGCGCGGTGAGCTCTATTATGCCAAGTTCCATCTGGAGCGTCCTGTGCGCGACATGCTGATCTATATGCTGGATTGGTACATTGGCTGCCAGTCGGACTTTAAAGCGAATCCCGGCAAGCTGGGCAAATATTATGAAGAGCTGCTCCCTCCCGAGCTGTGGGCCAAATTCCGGCAGACCTTCCCGAATGACGGCAGCGACCAGATTTGGCAATCGTTATTCGTGATGTCCGAGCTGTTCCGCGAGACGGCCCATACGGTCGCACAGCATTACGGCTTCGTCTACAATGAAGACGAGGACCGCAATGTCACAGCTTATCTGCACCGCGTTCAAGCTTCCGCTTCCTCCTGAGGCTCACACGGCGGACGGAGTTCCGTCAAGCCGTTCATATAAGGCTGGAGCGCCTCCGGAATATAGATCGAACCGTCCTCGCGCTGATGATTCTCCAGTAGCGGGATCAGGATGCGCGGGCTCGCGACCGCTGTATTATTAAGCGTATGGCAATAACGAAGCGTCCCGTCTTCGTCCCGATAGCGAATGTTGGCGCGGCGCGCCTGGAAGTCATGCAGGTTCGACGACGAATGCGTCTCTCCGTATGCCGCGCGGCTTGGCATCCATGTCTCCAGATCGTACTGCTTGTATGTCTTCTGCGACATATCTCCGGTACAGACAGCCATCTGCCTGTATGGCAGCTCCAGCTTCTGCAGCAGCAGCTCCGCATTCGCCGTAATTTCCTGCAGGATCGCCTCCGATACGGCTGGGTCCGCCTTGCAAATCACAACTTGCTCCACCTTCGCGAATTGATGGACCCGATAGAGGCCGCGGACATCCCGCCCTGCCGATCCAACCTCGCTGCGGAAGCACATCGAAGCGGCCGCCAGCCGGATCGGCGTCTCAGCCTCTACAATCTCACCCGAATAATACATCATCAGGGGCACTTCCGATGTGCCGGCCATATAGCCGTCGATTCCATCCAGCCTGTAGGCTTGGTCACGTCCAAGCGGGAAAAATCCCGTATGGCTCATCGCTTCTTCCCTCACCATTAGCGGCACTTCAAGAAGCTCAAAGCCCCGTTCGAGCAGCAAATCCAGCGCAAGCTGCTGGACAGCCCGGTGCAGCAGCGCTCCCGCTCCCTTCAAGTAATAATGGCGGCTGCCGCCTGTCTTCACGCCCCGCGGAACATCAATCAAGCCGTGCAGCTCCCCCAGTTCCATATGATCCCTTGGCTCGAACGGGTAGGCCGGCAGCTCGCCAACCCGCTTCAATTCCACGTTGTCTTCATCCGAGCGGCCAATCGGCGAATCCGGCGATACGACGTTGGGGACGAGCTCATACAAGACGCCGAACCGCTCTTCCGAATCCCGCAGCTCCGCCTCCAGCTCAGCCAGCTTGGCATTAACGGTTTTCGTCTCCGAACGGATAGCCTGCGCTTCGTCCCGGCGCTTATCCCCCATAAGCCGTCCGATTTCATTCGACAAGCGGTTGCGGCGTTCCCGCAGCACATCGGTATCCCGCTTCAGCCTGCGCCGCTCCTCGTCCCGTGCCAGCAATTCATCCACCGACAGGCGAATGCCCTTATTCCGCACCGCTGCCCTTACCTCTTCCGCATGTTCTCTTACCCATTTCATGTCCAACATTGTCACCGCGCTCCTTTTCGCATAGAAATACAAAAAGCGCCCTTATCCCAATGGGACGAGGAGCGCTTGTCTCGCGGTGCCACCCAAATTAACCGGACCAATCAGAGGGTCCGATTCTCTTTGTTCCGCGGTAACGGGCGGATTCCGGCAAACTTAGGGAGCAGGCTTCATGCGTCAGCCTTCCTTGGCGAATACGCCTCCGAGTTGGATTCTCATCATAGGCATAGTGTCCGTATCGTTTTTTTGTATTATAAATAGGTTTCCCGCTTAAAGCAAGCCCAATTCCTCTTTGCAAAAAAATCCAGAAATCACACTTGTCTCACGCCCTGCTTAACAGGAATAGGCTTTCGCTTCTGCTCATCAACAATTATATTGGAGGAATAAGAATCTTGCGGAACAAAGGAGAAGGGAGTGCCTCAGATGAATGATATGCGCCATATTCAAGAGCTGACCACGCTCAAAATGATTGCGGAGACGCTTAACCGCTCCCATCATGTCTATGACATGCTGGAGGCCGTACTGGAGAAGCTGCTTGATGTCACCGAGCTTACCTTCGGCTGGATCTTCCTGATAGACGACAACGGGCATTACAGCTTCGCCGCCGATCGGAACTTGCCGCCCGCCCTGCTCCTGCAGGACAAAGCGCCTATGAAATGCGGCTCATGCTGGTGCGTCGATCAATACCGCAGCGAGCGGCTGACGGATGCGGTCAACATCCTAAGCTGTCGCAGGCTCAGCCAAGCCCGGGCCGCAAAAAGCGGCGATACATGCGGCTTCACCCACCATGCCACAGTGCCGCTGCGGATTGGCGAGCGCAAATTCGGCATTCTGAATGTCGGTGCGGCAGGCAAAAACCATTTTACGGATGAAGAGCTGGCACTGCTTCAATCGGTCGCCTTCCAAATCGGCGTGGCGGTGGAACGCATCCGGCTGCATGAAGCGGAGCAGCGGCGGGCCCAGCAATTCACCCGTCTGGGAGCATACAGCCGCTCTCTGCACGAGTCGGTCAGCTCCGGCATGGCGCCAGTCCAGCTGGCGGAGAATGCGATCTCCCTGCTCGCGGAGCAATTCGATTGGCCATTGGCCGCTCTGCTGGAGCGTACAAGCGACAGCCGGTATGCGATCCAGGCGCTCCATGCCGATCATGCGCTGCAGGATCATGTCCTTACCGCCCCGGCTTTCCTCGCGGCGGAGCTGGACCGCATCGCCAGCGATTCGCGCTGCATAGAGCTGGATATCCGTCATTCCAGCGATGACATGACTACACCTTGGGGCCTCACGTCCTCCCCGCGCTCCGCCTTGCTGGCCGTCCCCGTTACACCGCTGGTATCGCAGTCTGAGCGGATTCTGTTGATTCGCAGCAGCAGTCCCGCCTTCCTGAACAGGGTGGAGAGCGAGGTGCTGGAAGCGGTGGCGGAGCATATAGCAGCTGCGGTCGACCATGCCAGGCTGGAGCAGAACAGGCGCGAGCTGGTGAGAGTAGAGGAGCGCAACCGGCTGGCCCGCGACTTGCATGATTCTGTATCCCAGATGCTCTTCTCCATCAGCATGACGGCAAAGGGAGCGGAGTCTTATTTGCAAGATAAAGATCTGGACGCTGCCCGCCACGCCCTTCAGGATATGACGGTCGTCTCCAAGGATGCGCTGAAGGAGATGCGCTCGCTCATTATGCAGCTTCGTCCCGCCAATCTGGACGGTGGCATTGCCAGGGCGATCGTCGAATACGGCAAGCGGCTAGGCCTTCATGTCCAGTTGACATGCGATGGCTGCATGAAGCAGCTTTCGCAGGCGATCGAAGCAACAGTATGGCGGATTGCGCAGGAGACGCTGAACAATGTTGCCAAGCACGCAAAAGCGGATGCCGTCGAAATAGCCCTTTATACGCATGAATCGAGCCTCGTATATGTAGCCAAGGATAACGGCAAAGGGGTCAAGCTTGAAGAGCTTCCCGCCAGCGGCAACAGCTTCGGCTTGTCCATCATGAGAGAACGCGTCGAAGCTGCGGGAGGCCGGCTGAAGCTGGCCAGCGCGCCGGGTGAAGGCATGCTGATCGAAGCTACGCTGCCTTTGTCCGCATTCGAGATGGAAGGAGTCGTTCGGGGGCAATGACTATACGGATTCTGCTCGCTGATGATCACAAGGTGGTTCGGCGAGGACTGCAAGTATTCCTCACTTCGCAGAAGGATATGGAGATTGTGGGCGAAGCGTCCACCGGCCGGGAGCTGCTGGAGCAAGCGGCGGCGCTGGCGCCCGACATTGTGCTGATGGACCTTCGTATGCCCGTCATGGACGGGATTGAAGCGACCAAGCGCCTTGCAGAATCGCTGCCGGGCGTGAGGGTGATTGTGCTCACTTCCTTTTCGGATCAGGACCATGCCCTGCCCGCCATACGCGCGGGGGCCAAAGGCTACCTGCTGAAGGATCTGGAGCCTGATGAGCTCGCGAATGCAATCAGGCGGGTTCATGAAGGAAAGGTCGAGCTGCATCCCGATATCGCTGGACAGCTCATGAATCAATATATTCATCTGTATCAAGGGGACGCCGCTCCATCCGAAGCCAGCCCTGCCGCCCTAGATCCGCTCACGAGAAGGGAGCTTGAGGTGCTGCGGCTCATTGCAGCCGGCATGAATAACCGCATGATTGCGGATGCGCTTGTTATTGCCGAGAAGACAGTCAAGACGCATGTGACCCATATCTTAAGCAAGCTTGATCTGGCAGACCGCACGCAGGCAGCGCTGTTTGCGGTACGCAACGGGCTCGACAAAGAAGCTTGATCCAGGCTGCGCGGCAGTTCATCTCAGACTAACGTCGCATATACGCTCAGACCTTTGAAGGTGCTCCTCCCGGATAAGTTCAACCCTTGTGCCGACGTGCTCCTTGGAGTCCCTATGTTACGATCATGGCATAGCAACGGACGCAAGAGCCGGACCAAAGGGGAAATGGATCATGAACGTTATGATTATTGCAGGAAGCAATCACAAAGGGGCGACAAGCACCCGTCTCTCGGAATACATCCAGGAAGTTATCGCCGGCGAAGGGCATCAAGTCACCCTATACGACTTATACCGAAAGCCGCTGCCGTTCTACTCGCCGGACGGCGAATATGACAACAGCGGGCATATTGCGGAGCTGAAGCAGGGTATGCATCATGCCGATGCCATCGTGCTGGCCACGCCGGAATATCACAGCAGCATCTCCGGCGTATTGAAGAATGCGCTGGATCACCTGGGGCAGGATCACTTCCGCGGCAAAGCCGTGCTGTCCATGAGCTCGGCTGGCGGCGCAGTGGGTACCAGCTCCCTACAGCAATTGCAGACCATCGTACGCAATCTGCACGGGATCAACTCGCCGGAATGGGTGTCTATCGGCGGCGCCCAGCGGAACTGGTTCGCCGAGCCTCATACGGACAACGAAGGCTCCGGGGGCGAAATTGTGGAGCGAATCAAGCGGGTAGCCCGCTCCTTCCTGGAGCTGGCGGCACGGATAAAAGGATAGGCGCAGCTTATGCGCCTATCCTTCTTTTTGTCTGCGGATCAGCCACTCGCCTGCTTCCCGCTTCGAGGGCTCAGCAAGCTTGAGACTGCTGTCGTCCTCTCCGCCCAGCTCCTTGATCTTCTCCAGCTGCGTCCGAGTTGCCGGCTGCCGCTCGATCAGCCCGTTCATATTGCTGTAGGCGATCCGCTCAACCAGCGAGCGGTCATCCAGCTTATCCATTAAGCGATACATCGCTTCGATGGCCTTTTCCTCGCTGCTAAGGCCGTAGCCGGAATCCGTACTCAGCACAATCCGGTCTGGGAACTTCCTTATTACCGGAATAAAATCCTCCAGCACATTCGTGCTTTCCGGGTTGAAGACGGTAAAGCCTGCAAAGAAGTCGGCATACAAATTCGGATACTCCTCCAGCCACGCCTCTATATTAGCCGGCGAGTTGAATGCATTGGCATGGGCGAGAATAAAGGTCGTGTCGGGATAAGCGGCCAGCGCTTCTTGCAGCTTGGCGACCGGCATACCGTTCAGCGGATCGATATGCAGCAGAACCGGCGCCTGATATTCTGCGCACAAAGCATAAATTTCCGGCAGAATCCCATCCATCGGATGCTCCGTCTTCCACTCCACGCGGGCAAGTGCAGGTGAATGCTGCGATGCGGCCGCAATCTCGCCTAGGCCGAAGTAACCTCGCTCCAGCTTCTCCCGCAGCTTATCCAAGCCCTCCTTCTCCAGCAGATTGATGCCGGAGGTGAGAGGAATGAACCGCTCAGGATTGCTCTGGTATGCCTCCCAAGCGACCTCGTCCGTAGCCTCTGCAGCCGGCTCCGATACGGCGCCAAAGAGCACAACCCTGTCCACGCCGCTTGAATCCCACTTGGGAATCATACTGCGGTATTTGCTCCCGGCGGCATTATGGTTATGCGCATCCATAACTGGAATGTCACGATAAATCTGAACCAGCTCATCGAAGCTTTTCTCCGTCGGCGGCGCCTCGGACGGCTCTTGAGATACGATCAGCTGCCCCTGATCCGGTAAACCCGCAGTCTCGTCCGCTCCCGGAGCCATCGCCCGTCCTCCTGCTATCAAAGCGGCAGCCGCTGCTGCAATTCCAATCATCGCCCAAAGGACTCGTCTCTTGGATCTGCTCAAAATCCCCTCTCCCCCGCTAAATGGCTTATCTACGAACAACATAGCATCTTCATCCATTTATGTAAATTGATTCTTAGCGGCGGCAGAGATCCATTAAGAGACAAAAAAGACTGCCGGCCAAGGACCGACAGTCTTCCTTATCATGATGAGAGCTTAAGCTTGTTGCAAAGCTTCGATCTCAAGCGTAATTTTCACATCGTCGCCAATCATCACGCCGCCTGTCTCCAAAGCCGCGTTGTAAGTCAGACCGTAGTCGCTGCGCTTAATTGCGCCAGTCGCGCTGAAGCCGGCTTTGGTGTTGCCCCAAGGGTCGCGGCTTGTGCCTTCGAACGTCACTTCGAATGTCTCGGAACGCGTAACGCCATGCAGGCTGACGTCCCCAGTAACGCTATATTCGCCTTCGCCTGTTTTCGTAATAGCTGTCGCCTTGAAGGTTAGTGCAGGGAATTGCTCGATGTCGAAGAAATCAGCGGACTTCAGATGCGCGTCGCGGTCGCCGTTGCGCGTATCTACGCTGCTCAGATCGATACTGAAAGAAATTTCTGCGGAAGTCAGGTCGGCCGGATCCGCTACGATGTTCGCTTCGAATGCATGGAATGTGCCTTTCACCTTTGCAATCATCAAGTGTCTTACCGAAAATCCGACTTCGCTGTGCGAAGCATCTACAACCCATTGTGCTTTTGTCATATTAAAAACCTCCATATGTGATTTTATTTACTAACATTTAATAATTAACTAACTTTAGATTATAAAATTATCTTAAAACAAAGACATCTATCTGTCAACTCTTTTTTTGCTCGGCATGTTATATAAAAAAGCTGCCCTGTACGCCGTGAGGCGGCAATGGCAGCTCCGATTCTATTTGCAAAGAATAAATATTATTCCGCTTCTTCTTGGGATACTTCTTCTGCTTCCGCCTCGGCTTCTTCTGCCGATGCAGCCGCCTCTTCCACTTCTTCCTCCAGCTCCGCTTCCACCGCTTCTGCGGCTTCCGCTTCTACTGCTTCTTCGGCCTCAGCCTCCTCTGCCGCTTCTTCCGCAGCAGGAGCATCCTCGGAAATCAATTCTACGACTTCTTCGGCGCCCTCTTGAACAATTTCTTGTTCTTGGCTCATATCTCTCACCTCCCTATCAATTCATATCTTCATTTTAGCGCTTTCATAGGTACTGGGATAGAGGTGTAAAATGTCGTTTCATAGGAAGTTTTTCCGCTTTCGCAGGCGGGTTTCGGCGCTTGTGGAACCTCCCCGTCTGAGGTCTAGGTTAAGGATGAGTCTCCCGGAGGTTACACGCAAATCTCTCACGGGATACGATATTAACGTAAAGCAAATGAACGGGAGGGTTACCCTCATGTATAGCGTACTGACCAATATCAGCCAAGCGCTGCTGTTCCTGCTGCTGATATTCGGCTTGATCGCCGCCAATAAGGCATCCAAGCTTATTTTCTCCCCAACAGAGAAGGAATTGCACCGAAGAGCGCGGGGAATGCGCTTCTGGACGATCCTGCCCAGCCTGCTGGCGGCAGGCTCCATCGCAGCGGATGCCATGCTGGCAGCGATCAGCCCGCCTGTCTTCTGGATAGACCGCCTCTTCCTGCGCGCGCCGCTTGCCGTCCTCGCCCTCACCCTGCTCTGGGTGATCGCGTGGCCGAGGCTGCGAATGCTGATCCAGCGCACCCAGAGCCAGAGAGAGATCGCGCCGGATATGCCGCGCAGGAGGCACGCTACAGACAGCGCCCTGGTCGCGCCTTACAAATGGCTGGCGCTTGCCTCCGCCGTGCTCGTCTATTTCGTCCTGTCGCCGCCTATACCGTTCCTGATGGTAGAGATCGCGATCCCGCTTACCGTGATGGTGTTCATTGGCAGCTTGCTATGGATGCATCAGTCCAGCCGCAATGCCGCAGCCGCGGCATCCGATGCCGTTGCCGTTTATCAGCCTTGGCGAAGACGCGCCCGTATCACGGTCGTCACAGCAGCTGCTTGCGCCATCTTAAGCGTACCGGCGCTGCTCGCTATGGACGCAAGCCGCCATCCCGGCAGCATGAGCATGATGGCTGGCAAGCCGGACTATGGAATGATCCGCGGACAAGGCGGCAAGCTGGTCAAGGCGTCAGCGCCTGAGGGCCATGCTCATCATTCGTTGCCGGTTGCCGGTACGGTTCAGACGCCTGACCAGACTTCCGTTCCTGTCACTGCCTTAAGCGGACCGCGGGAAGGGAAGCCTGACCGCTCCTTTACCCTGACCGCCAAGAAGGCAAGCGTTGCGCTCAGCTCAGGTAAGACGGTTGATGCCTGGACGTATAACGGAGAACTGCCCGGGCCGGAAATTCGGGTTCGCGAAGGCGATCTTGTTGAAGTCACCCTGTATAACGAAGATATCGAAGACGGCGCTACGCTGCACTGGCATGGCCTTGATGTGCCGAATGCCGAGGACGGCGTAGCCGGAGCGACTCAGGATGCCGTTATGCCGGGCGGCAGCCACACCTACCGCTTCATAGCGGAGCAAGCCGGAACCTTCTGGTATCATTCCCACCAGCATTCCAAGGAAGCTGTCGAGAAGGGATTGTTCGGCTCCCTGATTGTCGAGCCTGTCGAGAAGGACCGTCTGCCTGATCACGATATCGTCGTATTAACGCATGTCTGGGATGGCGCCGGCACGGCAGTCGGCAGCTTCGACACCTTGAAGCGTATGGAGATTACACCCGGCGAACGCGTGAAGCTCAGACTCATTGGGACTGATAACTGGGTTCGACGCTCTTATACGCTGTCAGGCACGCCATTTCAGGTAACGGCAATCGACGGCGTCGATCTGAACGAGCCGGAGCTGCTGGAGAATACGGATCTGGTCCTGACCACGGGTGGACGCTACGATGTCGAATTCACCATGCCGGAGAGCCCCGTCTATCTCCGTGTCGACGGCAGCCTCGAGAGGGGAATCTTGATGAGCTCCGATGGAGCAGGCGAAGCGCCCAAGCCGCCTCGTCCGACCGCCGTCTTTGACCCGACCCATTACGGCAAGGCAGCGCCGACGCCCTTCGATGCCGGCAGCGACTTCGACCGGGAGTTCACGATGATCCTGGACAATCGCCTCGCTTTTTTCAACGGAGCGCCTGCGTTGTATGATACAATTAATGGAAAGGTATTCCCGAATACGCCTATGTATATGGTCAAGGAAGGCGATCTGGTAAAAACAACGATATCCAATCGCAGCGCCGTCGACCATCCGATGCATCTTCACGGCCATCATATGCTGGTACTCTCCCGCAATGGCAAGCTGGCGACGGGCAGTCCATGGTGGTCCGACACGCTGGACGTTGCGCCCGGAGAAACATACGAAGTCGCCTTCGTGGCGAACAATCCCGGCCTATGGATGGATCACTGCCATAACCTTCAGCATGCTGCTGCAGGAATGACCATGCATCTAATGTACGAAGGGGTCTCTTCTCCCTTCCAGATCGGCACCGATACGCATAATCATCCAGAGTAGGGCAACCGCGCTATGATCGGGCCCGCTTATCCTATATAATCAATTATGAAGAACGGAGTGTTCATCATTATGAAAATCAAAACAATTGGCGGGGTACTCCTGCTGCTGCTCGGCATTATTCTGCTGCTGAATCAAGGCGAGACCTTCGGTCCCGGCAAAATCTTCGCTTACTTCTGGCCATCCCTGTTCGTCATTCCGCTCGGTTTGTTTTTCCATTGGCTGTATTTCAGCGTGACGGAACGCCGTGCATCGGGGCTGCTTATTCCAGGGGGCGTTCTCCTTACTGCCGGTTTTGTATGCCAAGTCGCTATGCTGTTTGGCAACTGGGAGTATATGTGGCCGGGCTTCATCCTGGCGCCGGCTGTCGGCTTGTTCGAGTTCTACTGGTTCGGCTACCGCAACAAGTGGCTGCTTATCCCGATTAATATTTTGACCGTGCTGTCGCTGCTATTCTTTGTCGTCTTCTCTTTCGGCTCGCTCTTCGACTTGCTGCTCACGAAGCAGCCGTACTTCGCCATTCTGCTTATCATTGGCGGAGCTGCGATTCTGACGCTGCGCAAGAAATCCGATTAAGAGAAGAGAATCAAGGCGAGTGGCGGCTTACCATTCAAGGAGGATTAACCTACACTATGCTTACCTTTGACCAAAAGCTTGCCATTATCGCGTCCTTTCCTGAGCTTCAGCGGAAGGACGTTTCGCTTGGGCGCGTAAACTTCCATTACGAGGAGAGCGTCCATGAGAAAAAAACCGTCGTCTACCATCTTCACCCGAACGGGAACGGCTTTGTCTATGGCGGTCTGATTGACGGCGTGGAGACTGACGCCAAAGGTCTCGTGAATATTCGCGATTATGGCGAAGAAGAGCTTCAATCGCTCATTGCCCGCTCCATAGCTTCATTATCCGCTGGCGAGGCAAGTGATTCGGGGGCCGTGCAGACGGATGAGGAGACTGGCTACCGCACTTCCCGGGCTGAGTTCTGGCGGGGAGCCGGCGGCACCCGGCTTACGCTGCTGTTCCAGGAAGATCTCTGGTTCGTCTATGCCGGCAAGGAACTGGACATGGCGTTCGAGACATACGAAGAAGCAACGCAGTACTTGGTAGATGAAGGGTTTCGGCGGGAATAGACAGGAATTTGCCTCCCGTTGTCTAATTGTAAGTAGACAACTAGATTTCGGGAGGAACATCCGTGTCCATCAAAGCCAAGCTATCCTTTTCCATCACCGCGATCGTAGCGGCGATTCTGGCGTTAAATATTATGTTTTCCTATATCAGCACCAAGATGGCCCAAGAGGCCGCCCTGGAGCAGCAAATTCAATCGATCGTCGAGCAGCTCGGCGTGACGCTTGAAATTATCGAGACGACTCGCGAGGCAATGGACTCCGAGCTTGGCGAGAAGCTTCGCATGGCCGCAATCGTGGCTAAGGAGAAGCTGGATCCCGATATTAAGCATGTCACTAACGGGCAGCTGGCGTCTTTGAGCGAAGAGCTGGATTTGGATGATATTACGCTATGGCAGCGATTGAACGGCGAAGTCGTCTCCGTCCGCTCCTCCAACCCGGAGGAAATCAATCTGAGCTCCAAGACTTGGGACTATTGGGACAAGGCATTCCACCAGCTCTTCGATCTGAAGGAAGTGTCGGTCGGCCGTGGAGACGCGCTTAAGCATTATTGGTCCGGCCCCATCAATTACGCCGTATCCGATCCTACCCAAATCAACAAATGGGGCTATTATTACGACGGAACGACCAACTATATGATCAACACGATCATTAATACAGACGCTAATTTCTCATTCGATCTGGTCAACGGTACCAACAATGTCATTGCCAAGCTCAAGAGCCAGCAGCCTAGCTTGCTGGAAGTAACCGGATTTGATCCGCAATATTTCGGCTCCGAGCCGATTATCAAGATGAAGAAAGGGATACCCGTCTACAATCTGGACGTTCGGGCTATTCCGTTCGGCCAATATGAATACCGCAATTCCGGAGCCGACACGCATCATATTCATACCGTGCTGGAAAGCGGGAGCATGCTAACCGACAAATATTCGATCAATGGCAAGGAAGTGCTGCGCAGCTTCATACCGATCAACGTCAATCATGAAAAAACGTATGTCATCGGGGTTGCTTTCGACAAAGCAGGGCTTCAAGAGCCGATTCACCGCCAGCTGGTTGCCCATGTGCTGATCTCGCTATGCCTGCTGCTGTCGGCCATGCTCGCGAGCTATTTCATTGCGGGCTATATGCTCCGCTCGCTGAATCTAATCATGAACAAAGTGAATTCCATTGCGGACGGAAACTTCAATGCCAGCATCTCCATCCAGAACAAGGACGAGCTCGGTTTGCTGGCATCGCGCGTCAATTCAATGGGCGTGCGGCTGCTGAACTATACGACGCAGCTGAAGGATACCGCCAGGGAGCTGCAAAGCACGAAGCAGTATTTGGAGTCCTTCGTCAACCACACCTCCGATGCGATTCATGTCATCGATCTGGACGGACATATCATTCAGGTCAATCCGGCATTCGAGACGATCTACGGCTGGAGAAGCGAGGAAGTCTTCGGCCAGTTGCCTCCGAATCTGCCGGATAGCCAGCTGGAGTCGCATGAAGTGCTTATTCAGACGATCCTCGAAGGCGGCTCTGTAACCGACTACGAGACGGTTCGCTTTACGAAGGATGGCGGAGTGATCGACGTATCCATTACGATCTCAGCTATTCGGGACGAGATGGATGAGATTGTCGCGATCGCTACGATATCCCGCAATATTACACAGCGGAAGCAATCGGAAGAGATGATCCGCCGCTCGGAGAAGCTTGCCGTAGTCGGACAGCTCGCCGCCGGGGTCGCGCATGAAGTGCGCAATCCGCTTACGACGCTGCGCGGATTCGTCCAACTGCAGAAGCAGACAGGCTCGCTGTCTGTGTCTCATCTGGACCTGATGCTGTCCGAGCTGGACCAGATCAACATGATCGTAAGCGAGTTCCTGGTGCTTGCGAAGCCGCAGGCGATCCGCCACGATTGCCTGAACATAGGCGATCTGATGCGGGATATCGTCATGCTGATGGATTCAGAGGCCAGGATGAGCAAGGTCAATCTGTCCATACATCAAATTACGGATATACCTGCCATCGGCGGGGTAAGCAGCCAGCTCAAGCAAGTGTTCGTCAATATGATCAAAAACGGCGTCGAAGCGATGCCGGACGGCGGCGAGCTTACCATCGAGATGGCGGCCACCGATGATGGCCGCGAGATTACGATTCGGTTTACCGATCAAGGCATGGGCATTACAGAGGAAGATATGGGGCGCCTCGGCGAGCCGTTCTTTACGCGGAAAGAAGGCGGCAACGGTCTGGGCATCATGATCTGCCAGCAGATTATCCGCAATCATAACGGAAAATTGAAATACCGGAGTCTTGTCGGCGAGGGCACTTGCGTGGAAATTCGTCTCCCCGTGAACAAGGCGGCAGACCGGTAGCGGCGAGCCGCAGTCACCGGCTTGGCTGACGAACACAATAAAGGAGTCTTCACCATGACACAACCCTCTGTTACGAGTACCGAACATACCCGAATTCTCGTTGTGACCGCAGTCGAGGCTGAGCGAGAAGCAGTCCTCCGCGGCCTCTCACAAGCTGATTCCGTCCGCTATGAGGTTGTCGCAGGCGGAGTAGGACCTGCGGCCGTTGCGGCGAGCACAGCCGCGCTGCTGGCGGCTGGCGGGCATCGTTACGAGCTCGTCATCAGCGCCGGAATCGGCGGCGGCTTCCCGGGACGGGCCGACATCGGGGAGCTTGTCCTCGCCGATACGATTGTATCGGCAGATCTGGGGGCGGAGACGCCGGACGGCTTCCTCAGCGTGGACGAGCTCGGCTTCGGCAGCTCGCGAATCGCCGCTCATGCGGGGTGGAATACAAAGCTTAAGAACCAGCTGGACGCGGCCGGGCTTAACAGCACGTTCGCTCCGATTCTGACCGTATCGTCGGCGACGGGAACCGCTGCCACGGCGGCGCTAAGGCAGCGTCTTGTGCCAGGAGCCGCCGCAGAAGGCATGGAAGGCTTCGGCGTCGCGACTGCAGCGGCACAGCTAGGCATTCCTGTGACGGAGCTGCGCGCCATCTCCAATGCGGTTGGACCGCGCGACCGCTCTGCATGGCGCATCGGCGAAGCATTAGGCTCGCTGGAGAAAGCCTTTGCCGCATTCGCAACGATCACGCCTTGATAAAAGCTTGACCATCCATATAAGCATCATGCAATACAGAAGGAGGGATTGCCATGCAACAACAACATCTTCACATCGCCTATTCCCCGTGTCCCAACGACACCTTCATATTCCATGCCTGGGTGAACGGCCTTCTGCCGGATGCGCCCCAGCTTGACGTCACCTACGCGGATATCGATATTACAAATCATCTGGCCGCCCGCCGCGAAGGCCCGGAGGTCATGAAAATATCCTATGCCGCATTGCCATGGGTCCTGTCCGACTATCGGCTGCTGCCTTGCGGGGGCGCGCTGGGAAGGGGCTGCGGACCGCTTGTATTGACACAGGGCGGAAGCGGATCGCTGGATGGCTCTGCACTGGCTGGCAAACGCGTCGCGGTCCCGAGCGAGCGCTCCACCGCTTACCTGCTGTTCCGGCTTTGGGCTGCGCAGCAGGTCCCTGGCGGCGTAGGCGAGATCGTCGTGATGCCGTTCCATGAGATTATGCCGGCCGTACGCGACGGCAAGATCGACGCCGGACTGGTCATCCATGAAGCCCGCTTCACCTACACCAGCTATGGGCTGCATAAGCTTGCCGATCTGGGCAGCTGGTGGGAAGCGGATACGGGCCTGCCGATTCCGCTCGGCGCCATTATTGCTAGACGCTCGCTGGACGCCGAGGCAATTAGCGGATGGATCCGTTCATCGCTCCAGTACGCGTGGAACAACCCTTCCGCCTCCACGGAATATGTCATGGCCCATGCGCAGGAACTGTCGCCAGACGTCGCACAGTCCCATATTGAGCTGTATGTCAATTCCTTCAGCCATGATCTCGGCGAGGACGGCTACGGGGCCATTGAGGCCTTGCTGGGCCGCGCTGCCGAGCTTGGACTTGTACCAGAATTCGATCTTCAGCTGCTTAGAGAATAGTCCGCTTAAAGCAATAAGGTCCCGTCAGCGCAATGCTGACGGGACCTTATTGTCTTCATGCCGGCAGATTAGGAGATACAGATATCCCTGCGACTAGCCGTCTTCCTGATCTCCGCTTTCCACATACTGCTTCAGAGCAGCCAGCTTATTGTCCCAATACAGCTCAAAGTAAGCTAACCATCGCTGCAGCTCCCGCAGCGGCTCCGGCTCCAGCCTGTATCTCGTCTCCCTGCCTACCTTGCGATCCTTGACCAGTCCCGCATCCGCCAGAATGCGCAGATGCTTGGACACCGCAGGACGGCTCATCGGAAAATGTGCGCTGAGGGCATTCACCGGCTGCTCGCCATCGCCCAGCAGATGCAGAAGCTTCCGTCTCGTGGGATCCGCGATCGCTTGGAAGACATCATGCTTAGGCAATGCCTCTCCCATTCTTAATCCTCCATAATCCGCACAAGCTTCTGCACGATTCCCGTCCAGCCGCCGGACATGCGCTCTCTGACTACCGAATGCTTCTCTCCGAAAGCGGTAGCCGTATCCGCATTCCAGCCGCCATGCGTGAGCGTAAATTTGGTGCCTTCCTCCGCTTCCTCCAGCTGGAACGTCACCGTCCAGTCCTTGTCCCACGAAAAGACCAGGCGATGAGGCGGCGCAAGCTCCAGCACCTTGCACGGAGAATTGCCGTAAGGCCCTGCATTTAGCTGAAACTCATGTCCCAGCACAGGCTCAAAGTTGTTCGGCATGAACCAGGCGGCGATTCCTTCCGCTGTTGCGACCGCCTCCCATACCTTGGCAATAGGAGCCTTGATTGTAACTTCCTTGACGACATCAGCCAGTATGCCTTGTTGCTCGTTCGACATGTCATATTCCTCCTAGAATTAATAGACGAAGCGTTCTCAGGGCTAGTCCATATGGAATGGCTAGTCCAACATCGCGTTTTATGCTATAAAACAGGGTTTCGCCAGCTAGTTTTTACAACAGGAAACCAAAAGGTTTCTAATCACGATTATATGTAACCGTTTGGTTTCCTGTCAATAGTCTTTCATTGACGAGCGGCGCGATTGTATGAATAATAGATAAAAAAGCACGATCTGTACGAGTTTTCATAGTCAAAAGGAGGATCACCTATGTCTATCGTTCCACAATTGATGGCATTCAATAAAACATTCGTCGAAGAAAAACAATATGAAGCATACTTAACGGACAAGTTTCCGGAGAAAAAAATCGCCATCCTGACCTGTATGGACACCAGACTCGTTGAGCTTCTTCCCAAAGCGCTTAACCTTCGCAACGGAGACGCCAAGTTCATCAAGAACGCCGGCGCTATCCTGACACAGCCCTTCGGCAGTGCCATGCGGAGCATTCTGGTAGCGGTATACGAGCTTGGCGCGCGCGAGGTTCTCGTCATCGGCCATCATGGCTGCGGCATGACGAATCTGGATACGCAAGGCATGATCGAGAAGTTCAGCCAGCATGGCATCGACCCGCTCGCGATCGAGACGCTGGAGAACTCCGGCATCCGCATGGAGAAGTTCCTGCGCGGCTTCGCCAGCGCGGAAGAAGGCGTCATGCATAGCGTTCGAATGATCCGCAAGCATCCATTGTTCCCTAAAGCTATTCCTGTACATGGCTTCGTCATCCATCCGGAGACAGGCGAGCTGGAGGTCATTGTCGAGGATTTTAGGGAAGAGTAAAGCCGGACTGCACAAGGCTGCCTGCTAACGGCTGACAAGCCGTTTGCAAGGCAGCTTTTTTGAGGCGCGCTTCTCTTTTACAAAAAAACCATTCTAAAAATCAAGAGCCAAAGTATGCATGTATTTGCAATCGCTTTCGCTCTATCATGAGTTTACTCTGGGGCAACCAAGCCTATCTTGGGTTCCGGACTTCGATCATTTATTCGGAAAGGAGGCACGCAGTTGCTAATAAGAAAAGCCGTTGCATCTTATTTGACTTCATTTGCAGTCGTCATCTACATGTCGCTGATTCTTACCGGTGTAGAGGCAAATGCAACCTTTCCCCGCTTCGATCAATTTATGACCTGGACGACTTTTATCAGCTTATATGTGTTTCCGATCGTCTTTATATTTGGTTCGCTGGTTTCTATGGCGCTCGAGTTCGTCGTGAACCGGCGAGTGCACAGCCGCACGCTGGAGCTTGCGCTCCCCATTGCCGGCCATTTGCTGTTCGGCGCTTTGTTCAGCATCCCGTTCCGCTCGGCCAGCTTTACCTGGCTCTGTCTTGCTGCTGCAGTCTTTTATTGGCTGGCAGACTTTCTGTTCTCCCGCATTGCAGAGAAGGGATGGCGGAAGAACGGCATCCTGTTCTCCATTGCTATGCCGCTTGTATTCATTGCCGGAGTGGGCCTCCTGTCGCTGACGAATGATAAAACTCCTGAGCAGCAGCCCTTCACGAAAGAAGCCGCTGTAAGGACAGCTACGTCCGGAACAAGCGGCACCGAGCTGGAAGTGTTTCCGAAGCAGGTGGGCTCTACGCAGTTGGAGCTTAACGGCTATAAGGTCACCCGGGAGACAGCCGTGACCCGTACCGGCGATGAGCAATATGAAGTCATCTTCCGCGAGCATTGGACCAAGGACGAGGAGGAAGGCACACGCTCTATGACTTATAGCGTATCGAGGAGCGGCATGACCTTAAAGACGAATGAAGGCAGCCTGCCGCCTTATCAGACCGAGCAGGAATAATCTCCTATACGATCCATCTGGAACAAACAAAGAACCTTCGGCGCGCCGAAGGTTCTTTGTTCATTATGGCAAAGCCAGCTTGCCCATCACGGTCGGGCTCGCCGCCCCGGTCGCAGCCGGCACATTGTTCGGCTCTCCGCGCAGGAAGCTATGTCCGAGCAAGGCGAAGATAACAGCCTCCTTGGCGTCGTCAGCAAGCCCCAGAGCGCCGGCATTCATAATGCGCTGCTCAGGCAGCAGCCGGGCCAGCGCGGCCATTAGCGTGCGATTATGAGCGCCTCCGCCGCTGACAATGACCTCGTCGATCCGGCAGCGCGGCATGACGAGCTCCTTGCAAGCATCTGCGATGGTATGCGCAGTGAATGCCGTAGCCGTCGCCACAATGTCCGCCGCGTGCAGGCCGCGCTCCCCTGCTCTGCGCAGGAAGGCTTCCGTATAAGCGGCGCCGAACAACTCCCGTCCCGTCGACTTCGGAGATGGCTGACGGAAGTACGGATGCGACATGAGCTCGGCAAGCAGCTCTTCATCCGGCGTGCCGAGCGCTGCCCATGCGCCGCCCTCATCATAGCTCAGGCGTCCGTCAGTGAGCGTCAGCACCGTCTGGTCAATAATCATATTGCCAGGTCCGGTATCGAAAGCGAATACGTCCTCCGGCCCTGCGCCCGGAGGCAGGGCTGTGCAGTTGCCGATGCCCCCGATATTTTGAAGCAGCCTGCCCTTGTCCGGGTCTCCGAACAGAATCAGATCGCCATAAGGAACAAGGGGGGCGCCTTGGCCGCCCGCTGCCATGTCGGCAGGACGGAAGTCGCCTGCTGTCAGCCATCCCGTCCGCTTCGCAATGACCGACAAGTCGCCGATCTGCAGGGTCGAGCGGCGCAGGTATCGATCTTGCTCCGTCTCCTCCGGCATATGCCAGATGGTCTGTCCATGCGAGCTGACGAAGTCGATCTGCTCTTGCGCCAGCCCAGCCTCGCGTGCCGCTTCGATCGCCGCTTCCGCGAATACTTCGCCCATGTAGACGTTCATGCCGCATATGCGCATGACATTAGACGTTGCAGGATCGCATAACTCTTTGATCCGCGCACGCAATTCGTCGTCATAGGGCTTCGTATAATAATGCAGTAGATGAACCTTGGATTGCAGTCCGCTTCCTTCTATCTTGACTACAGCGGCATCCACTCCGTCCAGCGATGTGCCGGACATGAGTCCAATACCGATTACCGACGATTTCCCCGCCAATCCTGCCAGCATGCTCTGCCACGCTCCCCCATCTTCATTGTCAGGCACTCGCCTTCGGCGCCATAGCTGCCTGAAGGCCAGTGCCTGCCGTCTTATACAGCAAGAGGCCGACAGATCGTTCTGCCGGCCTCTCTGCCCTCACGCTTCCGCCAGCTGCCGCTGATAGACGCTTAATCCTCTCCAGCGGCTGCGGCATATGCCGCCTAGCCGTTCTTCAGCTTCTCCAGCGCAAGCAAGACCGCTCCATACGATGCGTCCCGCTTCGGCTCGATGCAGCTCAGCTTCGGCTGCAGGCGGCCCATTGCCTCGATGAACATCTCTCTCACATGACGATTGCGCGTCAGTACGCTGCCGAGCAGCGCCAGCTCCCCGTCTTGCAGACCAAGACGCTGGGTGACGGCATATGCCGTCTCGGCAAGCGCTTCTGCATTCTTCTGCGCGATGCGCAAAGCCGCGCGGTCCCCGCTTTCACAGGCAGCGGATAGCAGCGGAGCAATAGCGGCGATCTCTTTCTTATTCCGGTTTTTATCATAGACGAAGCCTACGATCTCGCGCACCGAGCCAATGCCCAGACGCTCGTACACCAGATCCCTGATGACAGTCGCCTCCTCGCGCCCATCGGACGCACGGACAACCGCTGACAGCAGATCGCGGCCTATGCTGTATCCGCTGCCTTCATCATCAATGAGATGGCCGAAACCGCCGGCCCGATGCGTATCGCCGCTTCCATTGCGGCCGTAAGCGATGGACCCGGTGCCTGCAATCAGAATGGAGCCGTATAAGCCGTCATGCGCCCCGCATAGCGCGGTCTCGTGGTCGCCGACCAGCACCAGCTCGCCTTCAAAGCCGCCCTCGCGCAGACCTGAGGTCATCAGGCCGCTAACGACGGGATTGCTAATGCCCGCTGCGCCTAGACAGATGACTGCGCAAGCGCCGAGGCCGCCTGGCAAAACGCGGCCAATCTCCACGCAAATCTCGGCAAGAGCCGCTCTTACACTGGCTTCGTCCTGGCCGTTAATATTCAAGGCGCCAACGGCAAATTCGTGTACGACCGATCCGTTCTCATCCGCGATCGTCACCGCCGTCTTCGTGCCGCCGCCATCCAGTCCCGCAACGTATCTCATGTTCCAATCACTCCGGCTTCGTTGTCATTAATATAAATGGAATTGCGCCTTGCGCGCTTCGAAGCTGCGGCTTTCCTCTCGGAACCGCTCCAGCAGCGCAGGTACGTCGGCCGACTCCGCCCGGTATACATCATCTCCGCATAGCAGGTCGATGAACGGCCTGCCGTTCTCCCTTACGGGCGGCAGGAACGCAAATTCCGGGAACAGCTTCTTCACCGTGAAGAGCAGCTCAACGCCCAGCTCCACCGGTCTAAGCGCGCGCTCATCGAGCACATGCGCGTATACCCCTCTGCAAAGCTCGCCCTCATGCTTCGAGAAGGTCGGCTTGAAGTAGGAGGGACGGAAGTAGACCCCCGGCAATCCTTTTGCATTCATTTCCTTCGCAAGCAGCTCCGCATCTACGAACGGCGCGCCAATCAGCTCGAACGGGGCTGTCGTGCCGCGTCCCTCCGACAGATTCGTGCCTTCGAAGAGGCAAGTGCCCGGATAGAGCAATGCCGTATCGAAGCGCGGGATGCCCATGGAAGGAGGAATCCAGGCGCGGCCCGTCCCCGAAAACGTCATCGTCCGGTCCCATCCCTCGCATGGCACGACATACAGCTCAGCGCCCAGATTGGTCTCGCTGCTCACCATCGTCGCAACCTCTCCGGCCGTCAGTCCATACCGTACAGCAAGCGGATAGTTGCCTACGAACGACGTGAAGCCTTCCTTAAGCACATTGCCTTCTACCGTTACGCCGTCAAGCGGATTCATCCGGTCCAATACTACGAAAGGCTTCCCGGCCTTTGCGCAGTCTTCCATTGCGTACAGCATCGTATAGATAAAAGTATAATAGCGGGCTCCCACATCCTGAATATCATAGACGACCATATCGACGGCGTCCAGCATCTCCGGCGTCAAGCGTTTGGAGTCCTTGCGGTACAAGCTGTATACGGGGACGCCCGTCGCAGGATCGATATACGTATCGACCAGCGCGCCCGCGGCCAGATCGCCGCGAACGCCGTGCTCGGGAGAGAACATAGCCGCCAGATTGAACTTCTCATGCAGGATATCAATCGTCGAACGGAACTCCGCATTCAGTCCTGTCGGCGCTGTAATGAGACCCAGCCTTTTGCCGCGGAACAGATCGGCATAGGCATCGATATTGTCAATTCCGTTGCGTATCATAAGCTTCTCCTCCTGAACTCAGGACTACAGCTCGGATTGACGCAAGCGCATCGTCTCGGCTGGAATCATGAACGTCTCCGCATATTCCTTCCGGGCTTCCAGACCCCTTACGCGGGCAAGAGATTTGTAATAATCCATATAGTTGAACGACTTGCTGCCTGTCACGAACCAGTGCGTAGACAGCGCTTTGATCCACAGGTCGAATGCTTCCTGGTTGAAGTCTACGTATACATAAGGCACGTAGTCGACCGCATCCTCCCAGTTCTCGCCATAATACAGCTTGGCTGCAAAATGCGGCGGATGCTCGCGCTCCATCGCTCGCAGGCCGGCGAAGAACCGTGCATCGTTGACGATACGGTGTGTCGTAGCATGGTCCTTGTGCATGCTGTTGCAATGATGGGTGATGATGATGTTCGGCTTCACCTCGCGAATGACATCGCAGACGCGCAGGCGAATCTCTTGATCATCCGGAACCTCGCCGTCCGGAATCTCGAATACGCGAGCCTCTCCGCCCAGCATACCCGCAAAGGTATGCGCTTCGCGAATCTTCTGCTCACGGTATTCATTCACGTCCTGCCAATCAGGAACGCCGCGCTCGCCCGCAGTCAGAGCCAGCGTCGCAATCTTGTCGCCTTTCAGATAATGGCTTGCAAGCACGCCTCCGGCTACCAGCTCTACGTCACCTACATGGGCGCCAATGCCCAGAATCGTAATCGGTTGTCTCTCACTCATGGTTATACAAGCTCCTTCCTCATGATAGCGAATGTTTTCACCGTCTGAAATCCGGCTTTCTCATAGATGCGAATGGCAGGATTGTTGCTGCCTGTATACAAGGACATATAGTCCGTACCGATATTTTGGAAAGCCTCGCATAAGCGGAAGAACAGGCTAGAGCCCAGTCCGTGGCCTTCATGCTCCGGCATAACCCCAATCCCGGCGAAATAGCCGCGACCGTTAGGCTGCCTGATGACCGGACCGGCGAAGCCGACCGTCTTTCCTTCATGCGCTGCAATGACGACTGGCGTGCCCGACTCGGCGCTGCCGCCAATCTCCCTCTTCCACAGCGGATTGCCCAGCGTATCCAGCATCTCGGCGATGCCGGAATGCTTGGCCGTATCCAGCAGTTCAACCGTGTAACCGTCTGCCGCAGCCTTCTCTTCCTTCGCCAGTATGCTCTCCGGCACCTCGAAGGCTCCAAGCTTCAGATACATCGCGCATTGCGTAGCGCGCTCCGCGTAGCCCTCCTGCAGCAGAAATTGGTGCAGGCCGCTTCCGACTGGCACGCCAGGCGCATTATTGTGCTCATGGCGGTCTGTATCCGGGATGTACCAAGGCAGCTGCATCGGGTTAAAGAACAGAACCTCCGCCTGCTTCTTGCCAAGCTCTAGGAACCGCTGCTCCATAGCGTTCAGCAATGCGGCATATCGAGCCTGCTTCTCAGAATCGGAATCGAGCACGATGCAGGTGATATATCCGGCCACATCGCCCAGCGGAAGCTCGTCTCCCGCACAGCCGCAGGCGAAGCCCGTTACCCGGCCTTCCTCCAGCCATACGAACGTGCAAGCCGGATCGAAGTTGGCATGATCCGTGAAGATCCGGGAGAAATCCTCTTCCGTCATCTCCTTGTAGCTGTCCTTAACGGCTTCCCTATTCCACAAACCGATCACTTCCGAGCGGTATCGCTCATTCCAAGTTGCAATCATGCTGTCCCTCCTCTTCCATGAACCGCTCCTAATACCAAGGCTGCGGCAGGAGCCGCAGCCTTGTAAGCGCAAATGTTAACCTTTGACCGCGCCGACTGTTACACCCTCCAGGAAGTAACGCTGCAGGCTGAAGAACAGAATGAACATCGGAACCGCCGAAATCGTCGCGCCCGCCATCATCGGAGCAAAGAATGTCGTGTTGGCGAAACGGAAGTTTTTCAGGCCGACTTGGATCGTCTGCATATCCATCGTGTTCGTTACCAGGAACGGCCAGAAGAACGTGTTCCAATTTTCCATGAACGTCAGGATAGCCATAACGGCCATAACGGTTTTGGACAAAGGCATAATGATTTTGGTCAAAATTCTGAACTGGCTTGCGCCTTCTACCTTGGCGCTCTCCAGCACTTCCTTCGGAATGGAGCTCATGAACTGCTTCGCCAGGAAGATATTGTAGACCGTAACAAGAGAAGGCATAATGAGTGCCTGGTACGTATTCTGAATCTCGAATATGTTCACGATCAGAATGTAGAGCGGTACTTGCGTAACCTGATAAGGAATCATCATTGCCGCCAGCAATACAGCGAACAGCACGTTGCGGCCTTTGAAGTTGATCTTCGCGAACGCATAACCCGCCATTGTGGCGAAGACGACATTCGAGACCATAACGACCGTAGCTACGATCAAGGAGTTCAATAACCAGCGGTACGAGTATTCACTGAAATTGAAGAAGAACTTATACGATTCGAACGAGAACTTGCCCGGCCAGATTGAATAGCTGATCGCTCCGGCTTCTACGGGGTCCCCGAAGGAGGACATTACCATGAAATAGATTGGGAACAAAGTTGCTAACGCGAACAGCAGAAGGAGGACAACAATAATCGTGTTGCGTGTGTATCTGGCTGCGCGATTTCCCAAGTGGTTGTTAAACAGGGCCAATTCGGGTCCCTCCTTCTACTAGTATTCCACGTCTTTGCCCAGGAACTTGAACTGGATAAACGCGATGATGCCGATAATCAAGGCAAGGATAAGCGATTGAGCCGCTGCTTTGCCGAATTCGAAATATTTGAACGCCGTATCAAAGATAAGCAAGCCCACCATTGTTGTGGAATGGTCCGGTCCGCCGCCTGTCATCAGGTACGCATTCTGGAATACCTGGAAGGAGCCGATAACGCCGGTTACGAGCAAGAACAAAGTGGTTGGCTTCAGGCATGGAATAACGATATGCCACATCTTCTGCCAGAACGTTGCGCCATCAATCTCAGCCGCTTCATAGTAGCTTTCGTCAATGCCAAGCAGCGCGGCTACATAGATGATGATGCTCGTTCCGTGGCTGGACAGCCAGGACATCAGGACGAGAGAGAACATGGACGTGGAGCTTGAGCCCAGCCAGTTCTGATTCTCGATGCCGACAAGTCCGATCAGCTGGTTGAGTATGCCGCCCGGCATCGGATCGTAGATCCACAGCCATACAACGGACAAGGCAACGCCAGATGCAACAGCAGGCAAGTAATAGATCGCCTTGAACGTTGTCTGTGCCCATTTCTTAAGCGGCATAATCATAATGGCAACACCGAAGGAGAGAATCAGCGCAACCGGAACCGTCAGTACCGTATAGACTAGCGTGTTCCACAAAGCTTTGCCGAAGAGCTCGCTCTTGAAGATACTCGCGTAATTGTCAAATCCAATGAAGCTTGAGCCTAATGGACGGTATTCCTGAAAACTGATAAGTAGTGCACTTATAACGGGATACGCTGTGAATAGCGCATATACGACGAGCGCTACTGCAATAAAACCATACGCCCATACGCTATCGCCCTTATTAAGACGATTCTTGATGCTTGATGCTCGAGCCATCATTCAGGACTCCTTTCACTACCGCTAACTTCGCCAAAAACATAATTCGGATAGCCCCCCCGATCAGGGGGCGGCTATCCGAGCGTTAATCTTGCCGAATGGATCGGCGATCAAAACCTCCGCTCAAACGCGGTCGCTCACCCTTAGGTTACATACGATGGGATTGCCTGAACGGAATTACTCTTGTACAACACCATCTGCGCCAAAGGTATCGATTGCAGCTTTCTTAACTGCTTCATACATATCTTCTGGCGAAATCTCGCCAGCCAGCAATGCTTGCAGCTTAGGAATAACAACTTCGTTTTCTACTTTGATTGCTTTCGCGCCCAGTTCTACAGGGATGTCAGGACGAGCCGGTGCAGCATGCTCCAGCATTTTCTCAACAGCCGCTACGTTGTCAGGGTTGCGAGTGGATTCCATTGTTTTTGCGATTTCACGTGCGCTGTTAGTAATATGCGCTGCGAACAGGTCTGCGTTAGTTGTAGCTGCTACTTGGCCGCTTGCCAGGAAGTAAGCTGCTTTTACTACGTTAGCTTTGTGCTCGTCAGTTGGCTCTTTCTTGCCGCGGAATGCGACATAGCCGTCAACAACAGCATGGGATACCGCTTCTTGACCTGCGAAGGAAGGCACCGGCAATACGATGTAATCTACTGCGATGCTGTCCGCAACAGCGCTTCCATCATTTGCTTCGATTTTCTTGTTGTTTTGGTTAGCAGAGTTCTCGAATACCGCCAGGCCTTTGCCTGTGATCATCGTCTGGCCAGTCAGGAACATGTTCCAGCGCTTGCCTGCGTCAACGGAGCTCAGCTCTTTCGGCATGGAGCCGTCGTCGATCATTTGACGGATCGCTTTCAGCACTTCCAGATAGTTTTTGCTTGTATAAGCATACTTATGATCTTGTGTGAATGGCGAAGGCATGCCTGCATTTTTCACCAAAATGCTCAGGTAGTCTTTGGAAGCTACGCCAGCTGTTGCGAATACGAAACCGTAGCGCGTTTTGCCGTTTTCCGTTACAACGCCGGCTTTGATCGCTTCGCGGAACTCTTCATAAGTCCAGCCTTGCTCTTGCACTTTCTTCCAGTCGATGCCAGCTTGCTCAAGCATTTGCTTGTTGCCGCCAATCGCATGAACTTCCATGTAAGCCGGCATGCCGTACAGGCCTTCGCCGTTCTTCATGTATTGAAGCGGAGCTTCATCGAAGTCAGCTACCATCTCAGGAGTAACCAGGTCTTTAATATCCATCAGCATGCCCATTTGCGCATACTTGGAGATGCCGTCGGAGCCGATGAAAGCAAGGTCAGGAGGGCTGCCCGCGTTCACTTGAGTATCAAGCTTCTGCGTCATGTCTTCCCAGCTTGCAGGTTCAATTTTCAAAGTCAGGTTAGGATAAAGCTTGTTGAAGTCTTCTTCCATTTTCTTGAAATTCTCTTGATACTTAGGCGATACCGGCGGAAGAAGGGCTGTGATGGTATCTTTTGCAGCCTCGCCCCCCTCGGAACCTGCGGAAGAAGTCGGGCTAGGCGAGTTGCTTGGTCCAGCATTGTTGTTGCTGGATCCGCAAGCGGAAAGTGCGCCTACAGAAAGCATGAGGGCCAAAACAGTTGCAACAAATTTCGTTTTTCTTTTCATTGCTAAGATCCTCCCTTTAATAATTTAATTCTATATACCCACATCCGGCCAAGCAACCTTACATTACTTTAGCGCAAACGCGAATAGCTCTCTTCAGGCTGCCTCCGCAATCAGACAGCACTTTTCGCGCCTCATCGGCTTGAAGCCCGGACTTGATCATCATGATCGCCAGCTTGCAGTCCATATCCGATTTCTGCAAAGTATCCTTGGCCGTGTCGTGGTCAACCCCGGTCGTCGTTCTGATCATGCGCACCGCACGATCGTACAGCTTGTTGTTGCTGGCCTTCATATCGACCATTAAGTTATTGTAAGTCTTGCCCAGCTTCACCATCGTGCCCGTCGTCAGCATGTTCAGTACCAGCTTCTGCGCTGTACCTGCTTTCAGCCTCGTAGAGCCCGCGATAACCTCCGGTCCAACAACCGGCGCAATCGTGATAGAGCTTACTTCGCTCAGCTTCGTATCCTTGTTGTTCACGACGCAAATCGTCGTCGCTCCAATCTCTCCCGCTCTGCGCAGCCCCTCAATTACGAATGCGGCGCTTCCGCTGGCGGAAATTCCGATTACTGCGTCATTCTCGGTCACACCGATACGGTCGATCAATGCCTTGCCTTCATCTCCATCATCTTCGCAGCCTTCCACAGCTACCCGCAGCGCGATGTCACCGCCTGCGATATGACCCTGTACCATTGAGGGATCGGTTCCGAAGGTCGGCGGACATTCTGAAGCGTCAAGCACACCAAGTCGTCCCGATGTTCCCGCGCCGATGTAGAACATGCGGCCGCCGCTTGCCAGCACCCGATGAAGCGCTTCCACCGCAGCTGCAATATGAGGCAGCTCTGCGGCGACCGCTGTAGGCACCGTCGCGTCTTCCTGATTGATAAGCTTCAGCATTTGCTCAGTTGCCAGCTCATCAATCATGGCCGTTTCGGCATTAATCCCCTCCGTCGTTAAGCTTGCAAGATAGTCATTCATAGTGATTCCCCTAACGTGATCATGGCTTAGGTTCGTTTCCGTGTTCCAGCCTCTGTGATCGTTTCATTTCTGTTGTGTTGCTGACTCTATATTAAAACTTTTATTTCATGTCCGTCAATAGATTTTGAAATAAATTTTTATGTTGAAACTTATATTTGGCATTTTATATCACAATTTGTATCCCTTGCACAGTCATTGTCGAAAGCGCCAGAAGGGTCTCTTGCCTGATAGCGGTAGGGGTCTCGTATAGTTTGCCTTTCGTATGAAATAAAAAAACCACCATCCCGAGAGACAGTGGTTGTCATCAACTACCAGTATGCGGCTGAAATTTTATTTTATCTTCTGCGCTTGTTCGCAATAATGCTGCGGCTCTTGGACAGATACTTCTTCACTTGCTGATAATCCGCGCTTGCCACGCCGGCGAACAGCATATCGATAATCGTCAGCATCGCAATGCGCGAGCCCATAGCGCCGCTGCGGATCGAGATTTCTGGCGTAGAGATGCTGAGCAGCGTGTCGGCACGGCTGGAGAGCTCGCTCTTGCCGTACTTGGTGATGGCTACAATATGCGCGCCGTTCTTCTTCGCGATTTCCAGCGAATCCAGAATTTCGATCGTATCCCCTGAATTGGAGATAAAGATCGCCACATCTTCTTTGGTCAGCAGGGAAGCAGCCGTAAGCTGGCTATGGCCGTCCAGGAAGGCATGGCACATCATATTGATGCGCGTGAATTTCTGCTCGGCATCCTGTGCCACAAGGCCGGAAGCGCCAATGCCAAAGAAGATGATGCGCTTGCTGGTCCGCAGCAAATGGACAGCCCGCTCCACAGCAGCCCGGTCGAGCACGCTTAGCGTGTCTTCGATGGAACGCATGTTGTTCCGGCTAATGTTGGAGATGATCGTCGTGAGCTCATCGCCTGGCTGGATATCCGTATATTGGTCGCCCGAGTCCTCATCCATCGATCCCAGCGAAGCAGAGATGCTGACAATAAAGCTGCGGTAGCCATTGTAGCCCATCGTCTTGCAGAAGCGCAGGACGGATGCGTCGCTCGTCTTGCTCGCTTGAGCCAGGCTTTTGATGGAGAGATGAGGAATTTCTTCCTTGTTGGCCAATATATATTCCGCGACCAGCCGTTCGACAGGCGTCAGACTGTCTTTGCGTTCGCGAATTTTGATCAAGACATTATCATTAATCGCCATGTGCCGCTCCTATTCCGTGTCATGTTTTTGCAACTAAATAGTATACGTAATAGCCACAAATTACAAGCACTTTTCGACACAAACGTTTGCATATGACTTTCATTTCTAAAATTTTATTTCAAAACTTTTTAGTCATATTGATTTTTATTGTTGAAAATAGCGCCGCGTGATATACTGGCCTTACTAATGCAGCAAAGGATGAGTGACATGGAGAGAAAGCTTAAAATCGCGATTATCGGCGCTGGCAGCACGTATACACCTGAATTGATGGAGGGCATCATCAAGCGTAAGGACTCTCTTCCGCTTCACGAGCTTGCCCTTATGGATATCGATGACCGGAAGCTTGAGATCGTTGGCGGCCTATGCGAGCGCATGACGGCGGCGGCGGGGCTAAACTGCCAAGTCATCAAGACGAAGGATCTTGACGAAGCGCTTCGCGGCGCGGACTTCGTGCTCGGCCAGATTCGCGTAGGCAAGCTGCCTGCACGCGTACTGGACGAACAGATTCCGCTGAAATACGACTTGATCGGACAAGAGACCTGCGGCATCGGCGGCTTCTTCAAAGCGATGCGCACCATTCCGGTTATGCTGGATATTGCAAAACGCATGGAAGAGCTGTGCCCGGACGCTTGGCTGATCAACTTCTCCAACCCGGCTGGTATTATTACCGAAGCGATTCTGAATCATACGAATGTGAAGATGCTGGGTCTCTGCAACGTTCCGTATAACATGAACAAGAGCATCCGCGAGACGATGGAGCTGCCGAACGCAGAGCTTACGTATGTCGGCCTGAACCATCTGAGCTGGGTAACCGCGATCGAGCAAGACGGCAAAGATTATTTGAAAACAGCTCTGGAAATGGGCTTGAACAGCGAGACGATGAAGAACATCCCGTCCACCGGCTTCAGCAAGGAGCTTGTGCAGCTGGTCGGCGCAATTCCATCCTCGTATCTTGAATATTACTACTTTAAAGATAAGAAACTGAAATTGCTGAAGGACGCCGAGCTGTCCCGCGGCGAGAAGTGCATGCAGATCGAAGAAGAGCTGCTGGACATCTATTCGAACGCGGAGCTTCACTCGAAGCCTGAGCTGCTCTCCTCCCGCGGCGGCGCGAACTACTCCGAAGTGGCGATCAGCCTGGTCGACGCGATCTTCAACGACAAGCAAGAGAAGCATGTCGTAAACCTGCTGAACAACGGAGCTCTTCCGTTTATGGAAGACAGCGACGCTATTGAAGTTACAGCTGTTATCGGCAAGGATGGCGCGAAGCCGATTGCCGTATCGGACTTCGACAACCAGCATATTATCGACTACATGCGCATGGTGAAGGCTTACGAGCGCGAGACGGTCGCAGCCGCAGTGGAAGGAAGCGAAGCTGCAGCCATGCGCGCGCTGATGATGAACCCGCTGGTAGGCGACTATCAGACGGCGCATGATTGCTTCCACGAGCTGAAGGAAGCGCACAAGGACTATTTGCCGCAATTCAAATAAATGTAGCATCACTAAGGAGCATGACCTGCTATGAAAGGTAACTATGTAATCGGCGTCGACGGCGGCAACAGCAAAACGGACTACTTCTTATTTGATCTTAGCGGCACGCTCGTCGACCATATCCGCTCTGGCACATGCAGCCATGAGCAGTTCAAGGACAGCTACGCGGAAGCATATCGCGTCATGAACGAACAAATTACACTGCTGCTGTCGCGCAACGGCCTGTCAATGGAGGACGTTGCTACTGGCGCATTCGGGCTTGCGGGGGCGGATATCCCTGTCCAGAAACGCAACTTGAATGAAGTCGTGGAACGGATCGGCTTTACAACTTATGCGCTGGACAACGACTCTTTCCTTGGCATTAAAGTTGGCAGCGAAAAAGGCTACGGCATCTGCTCGATCAACGGCTCTGGCGTGTGCACAGGCGGCATCTCGCCTAGCGGCCAGCGACTGCAAGTCGGCGGCGTCGGCAGCGAGCTGTCCGGCGACGAGGGCGGCGGCTTCTACTTGTCGCGCCGCGTTATCCGCGCGATCTACGACAGCTTCTACAGGCTCGCTCCCGAGACGAGCATGACGGCGCCTGCCATGGAGCTGATCGGCGTGAGCAACAAGGAGAGCTTCATGGATTACGCACTGGAGCAGCTGATCACCCGCAAGCTTCCATTCACGGGGCTGGTGACTGTGCTGTTCGAGGCGGCGGAGAGCGGCGATCCTGTCGCATCGGCGATCGTGGATCATTCCGCGCGCCAGCTCGCCTACTCCACCGTCGGCTGCATCAGCCACCTGGACTTCAACGAGGAGCCTGTCGACATCGTCATGGCCGGCTCGGTATGGGTGAAAGCTGCCTCCCCGGTTATGCGCGACCGCTACAAGCAATACGTCGCCGAGCTGACGGGGCGCGAGTGCAACTTCATCCTGCTCCAGGAGCCGCCAGCCGCTGGCGCGGTCGTCTGGGCGCTGGAGCTCGCACACGGCGGCCCGCTCAGCGCGGAGCTGCGCAAGAAGATCATTGATGCGCTTCAATAGAAGCGCAGTTTAGAGGGCTGCCCGTTCGTGGCAGCCCTCTTTTTGTATGGGCGTGTGCCCGGCTTCGTCGTCGCTTTCCCGCTCGGGGCGGGCGGCTGCTCGCTAAGCCGAGTTTCTCGGATTGCAGCCTCACTTTCCGCCCGGGGCGGCTCTATAAGCCGAGTTTCTCGGGTTGCTGCTTCTCTTTCCGCACGGGGCGGCTCTCTAAGCCGAGTTTCTCGAGTTGCAGCCTCACTTTCCGCTCGGGGCGGATCGCTAAGCCGAGTTTCTCGGGTTGCTGCTTCACTTTCCGCTCGGGGCGGATCGCTAAGCCGAGTTTCTCGGGTTGCTGCTTCTCTTTCCGCCTGGGGCGGCTCTCTAAGCCGAGTTTCTCGGATTGCAGCCTCACTTTCCGCACGGGGCGGCTCTATAAGTCGAGTTTCTCGGTTTGCTGCTTCTCTTTCCGCCCGGGGCGGCTCTCTAAGCCAAGTTTCTCGGATTGCAGCCTCACTTTCCGCACGGGGCGGCTCTCTAAGCCGAGTTTCTCGGGTTGCCGCTCCTCTTTCCGCCCGGGGCGGCTCTCTAAGCCGAGTTTCTCGGTTTGCTGCTTCTCTTTCCGCACGGGCCGGTTCTCTAAGCCGAGTTTCTCGGTTTGCTGCTTATCTTTTCCCGCCCGGCGGTTCTCTAAGCCGAGTTTCTCGGTTTGCCGCTCCTCTTTCCGCACGGGGCGGTTCTCTAAACCGAGTTTCTCGGTTTGCAGCTACTCTCCACGCTCACTTGCACTCTCTATGCCACGTTTCACTGCTTGCAGCTCCATTTCCCTGCTCACTCAATTTCTCAGATTCATCGCCCGCGATTAAATGGCATAATAAAGATAGGCTCACGCGAGCACAATAAATGGTTACTTAAACGAAATGTTACGGAGGCGATTGGATTGGCACAATCGAAGTTAGCATCATATCACCGCGTAATTGCTGAACTCCCCGACACGTCATGGAAACGCGAAGACCTTCTAATAGATGGCCTGCTGCTGGAGCAAGAAAATGACTTGTCCTTGTACTACGCGCCATACGACTATGTGAATCCTGCAGCCAAAGTGACCATCGTCGGCATTACGCCTGGCTTTACGCAAATGTCGATTTCTCTCCGGCAAGCGAAAGATGACCTGGCTGCAGGCATCAACCTATCCGAAATCGATCGGAGAGCCAAATACGCCGCAAGCTTCGCCGGAACGATGCGCCGCCATCTGGTGGACATGCTGAATAAGCTCGGCTTGCCAGAGCTGCTTCATGTTTCGGACAGCAGCGAGCTATTCGGCGACCGCCGCGAGCTGATTCATACGACTTCTGTCATTCGTTATCCCCTTTTTCATAAAGGAGAAAACTACACCGGTCATCAACCGCGAATGCTGTCATCCCAACTCATACGCAAATACGCGGTGCATGACTTTGCACATGAGCTTGCAGCCGTAAAGGATTCCGTCATCATTCCGCTAGGCAAATCTGTCTCGGACTTGCTGCGTTACATCGACGGCGAAAAGCCGCTCCCGGGGGAACGGCTCCATGAACGCTGCTTGTTTGATTTTCCTCATCCCTCCGGCGCCAACGGCCATCGCAAAAAACAATTTGAGCTGCTGAAGGAACACCATATAAGCATTTTACAAAGCAAGCTGGGCAACCATCAGCAATTATAGATTCCTGGACAGTCGCTTTCTGGCTTAATACTATGCTTATACATGGGCACATTCGCAGCTGCAATAAGGTTAACAATAGCCCCTAACGATACGAGTTAATCTCGATTAGCAGAATTAGAAACAAAAATAAAACTAATCCTGTCAGTGCCGCGCCCAAGCCTGTTTGCAGTTCAGTATTTCTGCCCGCCTTTATATTTTTGAGCAGCTTCACGGTATTGACGTACAGCATAATCCCCAATATAGGTATGATGAATATTAAATAAACCACCAGCTCGAGCCCTCCTTGGAATACGCTCCATCTTTTAAGAATGTGATTATAAGAATCTGCGATCAATGCCCGCATTCCCCTAAACCGCCACATCACATCAAGATATAACGCTTCGTAAAATCATATGGTTGCCCCTTCAAGGCCAGGCACCATTCCGAGGAGGCCGCTAAAAAGAACAAACACCAGGCCATACCAACATTAAAAATCCTCCTGGATCAAATCCGCGTTAATGCCAATCGCGGCTTTGCTGCCTTCGCCCGCTGCGATGACAGCCTGTGCCGGTGCAATGACCGATGAATCTCCGGCTGCATATACGCCGTACACGCTCGTGCGTCCCAAGCGGTCGGTCTGAATGCCTCCCTGGTCATTCGTCATGCAGCCAAGAAGCTCGCCAAATGGAGCTGCCTGCTGCCAAATAGGCGAGACGAATCCGCCTGTTGCCCGAACCCGCTTACCGTCTTCGAGCCGGATAAACTCCAGCTTACCGTCCTTGCCCCCTAGCTCCACTACTCGCTGTCTCGTTATCCGAATGCCGCGGGATTGGAGCTTTTGAAGATCCTCATCAGTCAGTGTACGCCTCGCTCCATTCGTGCATAGAAGCAGATCCTTGCTCCATTGATAAGCCAATCTGGTCAGCGTAAAAGCGTTCATCCCATCCGCAATAATAATAAGCGGACGGTCACGCAGTTCCCAGCCATCGCAATACGGACAGTTGAACAGGCTTCGTCCATAATAGTTATTGATGTTCGGGACCTGGGGCAATGTCTCCCGAAGCCCCGCCGCCAGCAGCACTTTGCGGGCTGCATACCAGCTGCCGTCAGCCGTGCCTATATGAAAGCCAGAGACCGCGCGCTGAATGACGGTCACCCGCTGCCGCTTCACCGCCACTGACGGATAAGCGGCCAGCTCCCTCTGGGCCAGTCCTCTCAGCTCGCCCGGCGTCACGCCGTCTCTGGTCAGAAAGCCGTGCGTATGACGGGTGACCGCATTGCGCGGCCGATTATCGTCAAATAAAATAACGCCTCTCCTTGCTCTGCCAAGCACCAGCGCAGCATTCATCCCTGCTGGCCCTCCGCCTATAATCGCGCAATCCACTGTCATACTCCAACCACCCTTCATCCTTGCCCGCACTCAAAAAATATCCCATCGGATTATGTATATCAACCGCCGCTCCCCAACATGCTTTTATACAGGACAATACTGCACATATAAATCTGTTTCATCGGCATACGATTTGAGTACTGCACACAAAATCCCGCTGCATCAGCATGCCGACCGGTGATATGATTCAATCGGACTTAATAGCAACTCTAGTATCCCGCATGCTTTTATTGAGCAGCAATAATGCGCACAAAAATAAGCCCGTGCATCAGCACAGGCTTACAAACAAGGCAGTATAACAGATAATTAATCCATGCATTGCTTTCTTACCGCCAATCAAATAAAACTATATGAAAGCATGCAGCAGACGATCGACCGCCAAAGAAGCGTTCACTTCTGTGCACACATGGATCGGCGAACCGACCAATGATCTGCGGCGCAGGTCGGCGACGGTCATGCCCGCGCACAGCTCGCTGTCGCATACGACCTTCACGTTCATGAGCTGCGTCGTTACGATGGACGGATCCTCCGCGACCAGGACGGTCAGCGGATCATGAATCGGCGCCGCATCAATAAAGTAATTGCTGGAACGGTAGAAGTCAAAGTAGAATCGGTGCGACTCCCGGATGAAATCGACAACTCCCGCATTCTCTTCCCCGCATGATTGACGCAGCCTGTCCAGATGCTCGCCCGTCAGCAGCGTCTTCATCGTCACATCGAGACCAACCATCGTGAGCGGAACGCCAGAAGCAATAACAAGCTCCGCCGCTTCAGGATCGCCCCAAATATTCGCCTCCGATACCGGAGTAATATTCCCGGGAACGCCTACTGCTCCGCCCATGACGTATACATGCTTGATTCTTCCGCATACGGACGGATCCTTCTGGATCGCATGCGCCAGATTCGTCAGCCGGCCCAGCGTCACTAGAATCAGCTCGCCTGCCAATTCCTCCGACTTGCGCAATATAAAGTCTGCCGCCTCTTCATCTAGCGGCTGCTGGGCTGAAGCCGCTACCTCCACATTGCCAATCCCGTTCGCGCCATGGACATGCGTGCCAAATTCCGGCTTCCCCCGTCTGAGCGGCTTGCCCGCTCCCTTGGCAACCGGCACATCATAAGCAGGAGCCGCCAACGCAATGATCCTGAGCGTATTGTCTGTCGCCTGATCTACATTAATGTTCCCGAACACAGTAGTGATGCCTTCTACCTTGATCGAAGGAGATTTCAGCGCGTATAGAATGGCAAGCGCGTCGTCGATGCCCGTATCGGCGTCGATGATCATTTTTTTCATCTGTCTCACATGCAGCCCTCGCTTCTCATTCTTGAAAGTATGCCTTCACTTCTGTCATCATCGGCATGCCGTCCTGCGCACCGAATTTCGTAACGGCAAGGCCCGATACCTTGGCTGCAAAGGCAACTGCGTCTCCGATTCCGCAGCCTGCGCTTATATCATAGGCTAATCCGGCGTTAAATGCATCCCCTGCGCCCGTGGTGTCAACAACTTCCATGCGATGGGCAGGCTGGCGCTGCAGCGAGCCGTCCTTCCGCTTCCATATCGCGCCTTCCGCTCCTAACGTGGTTACGACACAGCCAACACCGCTATCCAACAGCTTGTCGATTGCTTCTTCCAACGGTTGCTCGTCAAGCGCACTCCCCGTCAAAGCTTCCAGCTCCGTACGGTTCGGCGTAATAACATGGACCCGCTTCAGCAGACTCTCCGGCAACGGGCGCGCCGGCGCCGGATTCAGAATGACCAGCTTGCCGTATCTGTGCGCCAGCTCCGCGGCATACTCCACCGTCTCAAGCGGAATCTCCAGCTGGAGCAGAACCGCATCGGCGGCTTGAATCAATGTTTCCGCCTGCTTGACGTCACTAGCCGCCAGCTTGGCGTTCGCCCCGGGCACCACTACGATATTGTTCTCGTCCGGCGTCAGCGTAATCGACGCTGTGCCCGTCGAGGCCTGCTCTGTGATTTTGATATAGTCGCTGTTCACGCCGTTGTCAGCCATTGCCGTCATCAGCGTGCGGCCGAATTAATCGAGACCGACCGCGCCGACCATCGTAACCTGAGCGCCCAGACGCGCGAGAGCGACTGCTTGATTCGCTCCTTTGCCGCCGGGGATGAAATGGATTTCGTCGCCCAGAATCGTCTCTCCGCCTGCGGGGAATCGGGGGGTCTTCACGACGATATCCATATTCATGCTGCCTACGACGACGATGTTCGGCTGCTTCATACCGCGTTAACCCTTCTATCGACCAGCCGCTCCATAAGCAGCGCTACCGCTCGCGCATGATCGACATCGAGGCAAACCTCGACGTTGCCGCCCGCATCCAGCGTGGCAATCGTCTGGCCTGTCTGCGGGCGATGATCGTAATCGACGCGAATGTTCATGCGCTCCGTGCGGACAAGCGTGCGGTCGATCAGCAGCGCAATCGTCAGCGGATCATGCATGAACGACTTCTCTTCCTTCGCGAACTCGAACCATTTGCCGATCATGCGGGCCAGCGCCATATTCAGCGGATCGCCGGTCGCATGCAGCTTCGCTCTCTCCGCTTCCGTAATAATGACCTTCAGCGTTACATCAAGGCCTGCCATCAGGATTGGAGCGCCGCTGCGGAATACGAGCGAAGCCGCCTCCGGATCGCAGACGATGTTATGCTCTACAATCCGCATATGCACGCCGTTGTCGCCAAGGCGAGTGACGCCGCCCATAATGACGATTTCCTTCACGTTCTGAGCGATGCGCGGCTCGCGGATCAGGCAAGCTGCAATGTTCGTCAGGGGGCCGATCGCGACCAGCGTAATTTCGCCAGGGTTGCTCATCACGGTATCGATAATGAAATCGACCGCATGGCGGTCCTCATATTGCAACTCATCATCCTCCGCCAGAAGACCGTCGCCCTCATGGCCGGCCATCCAGATCTCACGGTTGTCCAGCAGCGTCTTGTTCAGGCCTGCGTATACGCGCACCTCGGGGTGCCCGCCGTATTGCAGCATCTTCTTCGCCATGCGGGCACGCAGCTCTACATTGCCGTAGACTGTCGTTACGCCCTCCATTTGAATTTCTTCCGAATGCATGGCCAGCGCCAGCGCCATAGCGTCATCCACGTCGCTCCCGATATCGGTATCCAGTATAATTCGTGCCATAATGTCCGTCTCCTTAGCTGTTAGATTCCCTTTTTGCGTTTCTTCCGTTTGCTCTCAATCATTGCATAGACAAGCAAGCCTACGACCGTTGCCACATAAGGGAACGTCGCGATCAGCTCCGATGGTATTTTCAAAATTTGCAGCGCATTCGCCATGGCATTCGTCGCTCCGAAAATTAATGAAGCGATAAAGGTGCCGATCGTGCTGCCTCCGCCAAGCGCTTCCGCCGCAATCGCGATCCAGCCCCGGCCTGCTGTCATGTCTCTAGTAAAGAGAGACAGATAGCCCATGGACATGAACGCGCCGCCAAGCGATGCAAAAAAACCGCTCAAGAGCAAGGCGATGCATTGGATCTTGGCCACGCTGATGCCGACCGATTGGGCCGCTTGAGGATTCTCGCCGACCGACCGGATCTGGAGGCCCAGCGGCGTTCTCTTCAGCATGTAGTACACACCCGCTACAGCCAGCAGCGAGATATACGTCAATACGTTGTGGCCGGAGAGGATCGGTCCAAGGACCGGAATATCCTGCACCAGCGGAATATGCAGGTTCGGCAGCACTTTGCTTTGCAGCGAAGTCGATGTGCCTTTGTCCCCGCTTACCAGATAAAGAATAAAGACCGTTCCGCCTGAGGCGAACATGTTAATGGCGATACCGCCCAAAATAATATGCGTCTTAATCTTAAGTGTGAAATAAGCCAGAATGGCCGACAGCGTAATGCCAGACATGACCGCCCCAAGCAGTCCGATCCAGGCGCTGCCGGTATAGGCGCTGACGATAACGCCCGTCAAGGCGCCGACAAGCATCGTGCCCTCCATGCCGATATTGACGATGCCGGCTTTGTTGGAGATTAGCGCGCCTAACGCGGCAAGCAAGATCGGCGTCGTGACCCGAAGGACGGAGAAAGCAAAATCCGTCGAGAAAAGTACGCTCCAGAAGCTATCCAAGTTTCTCCGCCTCCTTCAGCAGCTGTCTGTTCTTCCACATCTTCAGGAATTGCTCCGCCGAGATGAGCAGAATAATAATCGCTTGAATAATCGAGATGAGCTCCGCCGGCACATCCGACATGATGGACATCTGATCGGCGCCAATGCGGATATACGCGAGGAACAGCGCCGCGCCGACGACCGACAGCGGATTGTTTTTCGCAAGCAAGGCGACAAGAGCGCCGTCGAGGCCGTAGCCCGGCAGGTCAGACCATTGGAACCGGGTGTACATGCCCAGCACCTCTACCGAACCGCCCATTCCCGCCAGGAAGCCGGCAATGAGATGCACCGTAATGATAACGCGGCCCGTCTTAATGCCGGAGAATTCGGCGAATGCACGGTTGGAGCCTGTCATGCGCAGCTCATAGCCCCATCTTGTGTGGTACATGAAATAATGGGTAGCCACGATACAGGCGAGCACCAGAATAAGCCCCGTATGAATTCGCGTACCCGGAATCAGGTTCGCAAGCCTTGCCGTCTCTTGGAACTTGTAGGACACATTGGCGAACGCCGCTGCATCCCGCAGATGATAGTTCAAGATATAGAGGCCGATGCCGGATAAAATACTGTTGAACATCAGCGAGGTCACCAGCACCTCCGCATTCCATTTCGCTTTCATAATGCCGGGAATAGCCGACAGAAGCGCGCCGACCGTCGAGCCGGCAAGTATCGCTACGACAGGATGGATAAAGCCGTTCATGCTGGCATAGATGGCGATGATCGCAGCCACCACGCCCGAGATATAGAACAACCCTTCCGCTCCGAGGTTAAATAATCCGCTGCGGAACAGCAATACGACAGACAGGCCCGTGAACATTAACGGAATAGCCATCTCGATTACATTGCCGATCTGTGCTGTCGTCGACAGCGGCCCCGTCAAGAAAATTCGGATGGTCTCCAGCGGCTGATCGCTGACCAGTGTAATAATGAGGAAGGCGATAACTAGCGCAATCGCAATCGATATCAGTGTTCTTATGGCATCAAAGTACTTGAGCATCTGACGCTACGCCCCTCCCTGTGTGGTCACCCTGTTGTTTTTTCAATCCGAGCATATACAGCCCAAGCTCTTCTTCCGTCACTTCCGACGGCTTGTCGAACGAAGCGACCAGCTCCCCGCCGTACATGACGTACAGCGTATCGCTCAGCTCCATAATTTCATTCAAATCAGCCGAGATGAGCAGTATGGCGCAGTTCTGGCTTCTCATCTCCAGCAGCTTCTGGTGAACAAGCTGCGCCGCGCCGACATCGACACCCCTGGTCGGCTGCTCGGCAATGAGCAGAATCGGATCCGTCGAGCATTCGCGCGCGACGATAACCTTCTGCATATTCCCGCCGGACAACATCCCGATCGGCTGGGCAGGCCCGGAGCATCTGACCTTGAATTCCTCGATCAGCTTCTCAGCCAGGCGCACAATCGACTTGCCCTTCAGGAACAAGCCCTTGTTCCAGTCTTTGCTGCGGTATCGCGTCGAGATGATATTGTCGGAGATGCTCTCTTCCTTCGCCGCTCCCTGACTCATTCGATCCTCAGGCACATAAGAGATGCCAAGCTCCCGTATCGACCTCATATCCAGCCCTGCGATTTCGGAGCCGTTCACCTTAGCCGAGCCTTTCACACGGCCGCCGAGCCCGCCAGTCAGCGCTCTGACCAGCTCGGCTTGGCCGTTGCCTTCGACGCCGGCGATGCCTACGATCTCGCCCGCCCGGATGGAGAGGCGGATATTGTTCAGCGCTTTTTTGTCCAGCGCGTTCACGTAATTCAGTTCCTTCACTTCCAGCACCGGAGGGCCGTAGAACGACTCGACCTTGTCATACTTGAGCACGACATCCCGTCCGACCATCAGCCTCGATATCTCCTGCTCGGTTACGTCTGCCATATCGAAGACGCCGGCGCTCGTGCCGCTGCGCATAATCGTAATACGGTCGCAGATCGCCTTCACTTCCTTCAGCTTGTGGGAGATGAAGACGATGGTATGGCCTTCCTGCTTGAGCACCAGCAGCTGCTTGAACAGCTCATCGGTCTCCTGCGGCGTAAGAACGGCCGTCGGCTCGTCCAGAATGAGAATCTTCGCCCCCCGTAGGAGCGCTTTCAAAATTTCCACCTTTTGCTTCATGCCGACCGACAAGGACTCCACCTTCGCCCGTGGATCAACCGCCAACTGGTACTTCTCCGACAAGGCCTGCGTCATGCGAACCGCTTCTTCATAGTTGACGCTGAACCCCTTCTTAGGCTCCATGCCCAGCACCATATTCTCCGCTACGCTGAAGGATGGCACCAGCATAAAGTGCTGATGGACCATGCCGATTCCCTTCGCAATCGCATCCTGCGGCGTCTGAAATCGCATTTGCTCACCCCGCAGCATGATCTCCCCGTCGCTGGGAGGCTCCATGCCGAACAGGATTTTCATCAATGTCGATTTGCCGGCCCCGTTCTCTCCGGCCAGAGCGTGAATTTCGCCTTCCCTGAGCGAGAAGTCGACGTTGCGGTTAGCTGTAACGCCATTCGGATAGACCTTGGTGATATTGCGCATCTCCAGCACATTCTGCCGCATCAATGTTCTCCCCTTAGCCCCTCGCCAGCATAGCGACGGCGGCCTTATAGAATTGAAGGGAATTCTTCGCAGCCGAAGAACTCCCTTGGTTATTTTAGCTAAAAGCTCGTATGAATCCGTGTATTATGGCTTAACGGAATTGCGGATTTGGTCTACTTCGGAAGTCTGCATGCCCATCGCATTGCTAACTTCGATCTCGCCGGCAATCAGCTTCTTCTCGATTTCAACCAGCTGAGCTTTGATGTCTTCCGATACAACCGCGTTGAAGATATCGTTGCGTACGATGCCTACGCCGTCTTGCTCCAGGCCTACGACATCCAGCTTGCCTAGCTCAAGCGTGCCGGCTTTGATGCCGCGAACCGCATGCACGATCGCTTGGTCGATTTTTTTCACGGAAGAAGTAATGATCAGATCTGCTTTTTCTTTGTCCGTACCCGCCATCATCGTTCCTTGATCGGAGTCTACGCCGATTGCGTAGCGGCTCTTCTCCTTCGCCGCGTCGAACACGCCAAGGCCTGTTCCGCCCGCAACGTTGAAGATCACGTCAACGCCGGAGTTGTATTGCAGCAGGGAAAGCTCCTTGCCTTTGCCCGGATCGGCAAAGTCGCCTGCGTAGGATACGGCTACTTTAATGTCTGGCACAGCATACTTAGCACCCTCAATGTAACCTACGAGGAATGCGTTGATTGCTGGAATATCCATGCCGCCCAGGAAGCCGATTTTCTTGTCTTCGTTCGCATTCGGCATGTCGGATACGCTCGTCAGAGCCGCCGCAGCGCCTGCCAGGAAGGACACTTCATTGGTTGCGTAAGAGATTGCATAGACGTTCGAAGCTGCTTCCGGGATGTCTGTGTCATAGTTGATGAACTTCTTATCCGGGTTCTTCTCCGCTGTTGCGTTCAGAAGCTCCGTAATTTGCGAGCCGCCGGAGATGATAACATCCCAGTCTTGCGCCGCTACGGAATTGAAGGTCGGCTCCCACTTCGTCGTGTCGACGCCCATCTCGATAACCTTCGTCTCCGCTTGCAGGCTGTTCGCCACTTGCTCAAGTCCGCTGTTCGCCGCATCGAAGAACGATTTGTCGCCAAGCGTGCCCGGCACTAGCAGAACCACTTTCAGGTTGTCCGACTTGGAACCGGAGTTATCCGGTTTGTTATCCGCCGGGCCGGCATTTTTGCCCCCGCCCGAACAGGCCGCAATCAACATCACAGCAGCCAGAACTAAAGCCAATAAACTTCGTTTCATCATTATGCCCCCTAAAGGTATGTTTGGTTAGTCCTCCACAGCTCGTCTGCTCTCTCCGCCATGAAGTTTACGATATGCCTCTTTCAATGATATGATTGTACCAAACAACGCCCTTATGTTTTATCTTGATTCGCTCATATTTCTTATATGATTTGGCTAAATCAAACGATGGGAGCAACGGGCATGAACAATATGGATTTTCTGTTCTTCTCCAGGCGCCGGGAGAAGCAATATATCCCTTCCCACTTTCATGAATGCTTCGAGCTCGTCTACTACTATGGCAAAGGGCATACGAAGATTGGTTCCACCGCATACCATTTCCGTCAAAATACGTTCGCGCTCGTCGCTCCCTTCACCGAGCACGACGAGCTGCATCTGAACGAAGCGGACGTCCTGTTCGTCGGCTTCTATAGCGAACGCGAGGGACTGTCTTATCTTAACGGCGTATTCGAGGATGATCAAGACGGCACGATTGAGAATATATTGCTGCGGATGAAGGACGAATTCGTGAAGCAGCAGGATGATTTTTCGGACATGCTTAATCTGCTGGTCGGCGAGCTGTCGATTCAGCTCCTCAGGCTGATCGGCACACGGAAGGCGCCCAAGCAGCAATCGGATCGGATGAATTATGTGCTTAACTTTATGGATGAGCACTTTCGCCAAAAAATATCCATTCAAGCGCTTGCCGATCTGGCTGGCTACAGCTATGGGCGGTTTCGCCATCTGTTCAAGGAGAAGTACGGCGTAGCTCCGCTTCAATACCTGTATGTGAAGCGGCTCAACTATGCCAGATCGTCCCTGATCCTCCACCCGGAGAAGCTGGTCTCGGAGGTCGCGCTGGACGCCGGCTTTGTCAACGACGCGCAATTCTGCAGCATGTTCAAGCGCGAGAACGGCATCTCGCCGAAGCAGTACAGGCTTTCGAAGATCTGGAAGAACAATTGACGAAGCGCAGAGGCGGCTGTGCAAAGAACAAACTCAGCCTGATCCTGCCTTTTAACGGAATTGAGAGACTCTATGCTTCGATTTTTTATATGTTTATAACGCTAACGGAACTAGGATGCCTTATCTGCACCATCCGACCCGTACTTCGGTTCATTTAGAGCAAATAAGGGTTCTCTGTTCCCTTACGTTAAAAAAACGTAGCAAAACGGGCAAATAGCGGCTCGTAGTTCCCTTACGAATTTCAAAGTACCCAACTTCAGGACCTGCTTCAGCCAACTAAAAGTAGGTTTTTGCCGCTTAGAGCTCTCCTTTTGACTAATTTATCCACAATTTCAAAAATTGCATACTTTCCTAAGAAACAAAAAAAGCGGCATCCCGAATCACTGCGGGATGCTGCTTTTATGCGATGGGCGCTACTCAGGACGAATCAGCGTGAATCTCTCTCCAAGCTTGGCGTAGTCATGGCCCGCTAGCCGGCTCACCGGCTTCAGACCGTCCGGATCAATTCGCCCGTTCTCATAGAGCGAATCTGCGATATGAAAACGTACGATCCTGCCAATCAGCAGATCGCAAGCCGGTGAAGCTTCCGTGCCGCCCAGCGGCAAGGCCCGCTCCAGCACGCATTCCATTCGGATGCGGGCTTCAAGAATGCCCGGCACCTTAATTCTGCCGCTGGCCACCGGCGTCAGCCCTGTCAGCTCTACCTCGCTGACCTCCGGCGCTGCCTGGGCGGCCGTCCCATTCATCGCTTCGACGTAGCTCTCATCCGCGATATGGACGACGAACGCGCCCTGCGCTTCAGCATTCCGCGCCGTGTCCTTCTGCATGCCGTTCTTCCGCTGCACGGATACGGATACCATCGGAGGATTGGAGGACACGATGTTGAAGAAGCTGAACGGCGCGGCATTCAGCACGCCGTCCTTCGACAGCGTCGTTACAAGAGCGATCGGGCGGGGAATAATGCTGCCGATTAGCAGCTTATAGTTGTCCTGAGCGCTCTGGCTCTCTGGGTCAATAGCGATCATGAGCTTCCTCCTTAGAAGGTTTTGTTGAACCACTCCGCAGCAGCCGCAACCTCAGTGCCGGTCAGCTGATGTCCGAATCTCTCCCAGTGCGTCGTTACCTGCGCTCCCGCTTCTGTCAGCAGCGCCTCCAAATCCTTTGTCTCCGCCGGCGTGCACATCGGGTCGTTCTCGCCTGCCCCGATGAAGACAGGCAGCCCATCCATATTCGGCAGCTCGACGCCGCGGATGGGAACCATCGGATGATGCAGGACAGCCCCCTTCAGTGCATTCTTGTAATGGAAGAGCAAGCTTCCTGCAATATTGGCCCCATTGGAATAGCCGACTGCGACGATATTGCCCCGGTCAAAGCCGTATTCCGCGGACGCGCTATCCAAGAACTCGTTCAACTCCTCCGTGCGGAGGATCAGATCCTCGATATCGAATACCCCCTCCGCCAATCTGCGGAAGAAACGGGGCATGCCATTCTCCAGCACATTGCCTCTAACGCTCAAGACGGAGGACGAAGGGGACAGCCGCTCCGCCAGCGGCAAGAGATCGCGCTCCGTGCCCCCCGTTCCATGCAGCATCAGCAATACAGGGGCATTCGGATCCGTACCTTTTACGAATATATGCTTCATTATTTGCTCTCCTCCAATTCTCTTACTTCAAATGGCAGCAGCAGCTTCTCGATCTCGCCGCGATGCTTCTCATACCATTCCGGCAGCATGAGCTTCTCGCCCAGATGCTCCGGCTCTTCATCTCTTGCAAAGCCTGGAGGATCCGTCGCAATCTCGAACAGGATGCCGCCTTCCTCCCGGAAGTAGAGAGCGTTGAAATATTGACGGTCTACAATCGGCGTCGGCTGGTAGCCGTGCGAGGCTACATGCTGCCTCCAGACCGCATGCTCTGCATCATCGGCTGCTCTCATCGCGATATGGTGCACCGTGCCGTGGCCTCCATGGCCATGAGCCATTGGCGCAGCATTCACGTCAATCACATTGCCCAGATCGCCGAAAGCCCGGTACCGTACAAAGCCGGCATCCTCGCCCGCTTTCGCAAGACCCATTACTTCTTCAAGCAGCCTGCCTGTCGATTCCGGCGCCGTACTGAACAGCACCGCCCCGCCGAAGCCTTTGATCGCCTTATCCGCCGGAACGCCGCCGAACGTCCAGTCGCTCTCAGGACCTGCCTCGCGAGCTACAATCTCGATGCGCAAGCCGTCCGGATCAGCGAATTGCAGGTACTGCTCCCCGAAGCGCTCGGCTTCCTGAATTTCTACGCCAAATTGGATAAGCCGTTCCTTCCAGAAGTCATACGCTCCCGCTGGCGCCACATAGGTGGTAATCCCGACCTGCCCGCCGCCAATGCTTCCTTTGCGCGAATCCGGCCATGGGAAGAAGGTAATAATGGTGCCCGGGCTGCCCATCCGGTCGCCAAAGTACAGGTGATACACCTCAGGAGCATCGAAGTTGATTGTTTTTTTCACAAGACGAAGACCCAATATTCCTGCATAAAAGTCGGTAGTCTGCTGCGGGTGGCGCACAAAAGCTGTAATGTGGTGAATGCCTGCTGTTTTCGTTGTCATCTCAATCTCTCCTTTGATTATCTTTAATTTAAGATATATGCCCTGCAAAAGCAGTCCGTTGCCTCTCCTCCGCCGAATTGCGGCTCGGGTGCACTATTGATAGGACTGCTGCGCGTATTTGCCTAATTTCTTAAGCAGCTCGCTGGCTGCCTGCTTCTCCTCATCGGTAAGCCCGCTTGAAGCTTGCTCGATAACGCTAGTATGCGTCGGGAAGACCTCTTCTATGAACTTGCAGCCTGCATCGGTAACCTCCGCATAGATCAGACGGCGGTCTTCCTTGGAAGCGCGTCTGGCTACAAGCCCCTTCTTCTCCAGCTTATCTACGACATACGTGATGTTGCCGCTGCTCATCAGCACCTTGCCTCCGATTTGCTGAAGAGGCTGCGCCCCCTTGTGATACAACAGCTCCAGCACGCCGAATTCGGTCCGATTCAATCCATGCTGGCGTATATCCCGGTCGGCATGGGCATTGATCCACTGGCTGGCTCGGGATAAAGCAATGTACAAGTCAAGAGCTTCATTCGATCCGTTGTTCGCCATGCCTGCCTGCCTCCTTTATTTCAATTTGTATTATCTTAAATTAAAGATATCATGACAGGAATCGGATGTCAACCCTGTCGCCTGCAGCTTTTTCTCCTGTCCTACTCTGCTAGCTTCCCGCTATATCAGGCCGTTTATACCTCATCTTCACGCAGCGATCGGTAAGTTAATCGAGCTTCAGTATTCTCATCACAAATAAAGATGCCGTCTGCCGCGACACACTCGTCGCTTCAGACGGCATCCTGATTCTTTTACACGTGAACCGCAGCAGGCTCTGCTTCTTTATCCGGCCGCACCAGCGCGTGCTTCTCCCACTTCCGGCTCTTCCATCGGAAGTAGAAGATGCAAGCTCTAAGCCATTCATCTGCCGCAATCGCCAGCCAAATGCCGACAAGTCCCAAATTGAAATGGAAGACGAACAGATAGCCGAGCGTCAAGCTCATGCCTACCATGGAGAACATGCCGACGTATAGCGGATACTTGGCATCGCCGGATGCGCGCAGCGCATTGACAATAACAAGGTTAATGGTGCGCCCCGTCTCCAGCAATAGGCTGTACAGCAGCACCTGCGCCCCGATTCGCAGGACATCGGCGTCATCGGTGAACATGCCGACAAGCTGCTCCCGGAACAGCATCACTAGCGCAACAACGATCAGCGTGCCAATGATCGCCGAGCGCACGCTCATCCAGACGCGCTTATAAGCATCGTCCGGACGTGCCTCTCCTACAAGACGCCCTACCATAATGGATGTTCCCATACCCACTGCAAGCGCGAACAGATAGATGAACATCGAGATGTTGGTTGCGTATTGCTTGGCTGCCAAAGCCGCCTCGCCCAGGAATGTCGTGTAGAAGATGAACATAATCTGGCAGCTCTGATACATCACTTGCTCGAGTGCGGACGGTATGCCGATCTTCAGGATCTTCCCGATATATTCCTTGGACAGCTTGAAGTAATAATTGATCTGGATGCGCACCTCCATAATCCGGTACAGCAGCCAGAAGAAGACGACTATCGCCAGCAGACGGCTCGCCACGGTCGAGATCGCCGCGCCTTCTACGCCAAGCGCCGGCATGCCGAAGTGGCCGAAGATCAGTCCGTAGTTGCCGATAATGTGAACCACGTTCATGCCCAGCGATACGAGCATCGCTTCCTTCGTAAAGCCATGAACGCGGATAATAGCGGCCAGCGAGTTAATAATGGCCTGCAGGAAGATTGCCCCGCCTACGATCGCCAGATAGCTATGCGCGAAATCATAGACTTCGCCTTGCAGGTTCAGGGAACGCAGCAAATATCCGTTGAACACGACGAACAGTACGCTCATCACGATGCCGACCAGCAAGTTAAGCGTGACGGCTATTGCCGAAATTTTGGCCGCCTCAAAAAACTTCCGCGACCCGATGTATTGCGCTACCACGATGGATGCCCCGTTGCCGATAACCTCCAGCAGCAGAATGGAGATATGCAGAAATTGGTTCGCCGCGCCGACGCCCGATACCGCGTTGTCGGAGATCGCGCTCAGCATGAACGTATCCGCTATACCCATCATCATAAATAGCGTTATTTCCAAAAATATAGGCCATGTCAGGTAGAACAGCTTCAAATCCTTCGTACCCTTGCCTTTGCCCTTTGCTGTCTCTCCAGCATGCCCTTCCATGTCATCACCTTCACTTCTTCATCATGCGCTATGCCTGGTTAGGTTTCTACCGTAACGTATCGTAGCACACAAACGAAAAAGATACATCTGTGATTATTGGTAAAAATGAATGTGATTTTGTGTTGTATTTATTTCTTTCGCCTTATGGCGTGAACGATCAGCAACAAGATAGGCAGATACAGGCCATAGGTCGAAACAAACGGCACCCATACGCTTCTGTTGTATTCCTCGCTATGCATAACATTCGGATGCACCAGCATAGACAGCGCAACAAGCAGCATCCCCACAGGCCATACAAGGGGGCGGTAATCTTTCAAATGGAACAATTGCTTCATCCCCAGCAAGGCACCGTACACATAAAAGGCCATCCGGTAAAAAATCGTAATAAACCACATGATCGCCATGACAATCTCGATTCGCTGCAGGAAATGGCCGACATTTATTTTTTTGGCAAGTGCATAGCTAGGGTAGGTCTGCCTGGCTGTCATATCGGTGCCCAATACCGTAATGGACAACACAATAATAACCACAAGCACCAAGCCCGCTATAAGCATACCCCGATAAAAGCCCTTGCTTGCCGCCTGCGGCGAATCCATATCTGACGGAAATACCGTTAGCAGCAAAAATGAAGTGAGCGAAAAGGTGCCAATAAAATACATCGTGGCCCAGGCCATACTCTTCATATTCGTCTCCATTACCGGCTGCAGGCGTTCAAGATGAATCTGCGGGGTTGTAAATACGGCCAATACAAGGATCAGCAGCACAAATACGGGAAAAAGCAATTCTGCAGAGCGAGCCAGCGACTCGATGCCCAGTCGCATACCCATCATGACCACAATAGCGAACAATATGTTAATCGCCTGCATGGGTGTCGTCTGCATGATCTGAGTCGTCATAAAATTCCCGATGAAATAAAGCACCTCAGACGCGGTAACGAGGCAAAAAAATACAATGGCGAGATTTACCGCTTTGCCCAGCCAGCTTCCCAGCACGTGCTCAATTACAGCAAATAGTGACTTCTCGCTTTGCAGATTTCCAACCGCGATATACAGTCTGACAAGCACAAGGCTAATCGCAATGCCAAGACAAGCAGCTATCCAGCCATCCTGCTTCGCAATGGAAGTCAGCGTTGCAGGAATGATCAGAATGGGTGTGCCGATCGCGCAGAGAATGACGAGAATCGCGAATTGTCTCGGGCTAATCTTTTCCTTTGTTCCCACTTCCGGTGGTCCCCTTCCTGCGAGCCGCTCGGCGAATCGCATATGCAGCAAGCAGCACAAGCGACAGAATCACGCTGAATGTCATGTCCATATAAGGCCAATAATGGTCCGCTTCATGGAAGTCGATAATGTTCGACGAGATGATCAAGGAGAAGCACACGACCAGCATGCCAAGCGGAAGCTCCAACCTCTTCTCTGTGCGCAAGCCCGCTGTCTGAGCGATCGCAGTCTGCAGCACTTTGAAAAAGATAGCCGATTTAATAAAAGAAGTCAGCAGCCACATAAACGCCAATATCACTTCCAGCCGCTGAAAAAACCTTCCGACATTGATTTTTTTCGCAAGGGCATAGCTCGGGTAGATGCTTCTTGTCGCATAATCAGGGCCTAGCACGAGTATGGACAATAAGATGATCAATAGAACGACAGCTCCGCCCATGAATGCCCCCCTCATAAAATTGGCGTGTATGGCTTGCGGTTTCCGCACGGCCGGTATCGCCATCAGCAGTACAGCCAGCTCCATGAACGGATAAGCCGTCATCGTAATCGAGCCCCGCAGAATGGGCTTTATGCCTCCGTCCAGCACAGGCAGCAGATTGTTCAGCTTGATATCGGGAATGAGGAACAGAATAAAAGCGGCAAGGAACACTATAAAGAACGAAAAGAAAAACTCCCCTGTCCGCGCTATTGTCTCCAGTCCCAGCCTCGCCGCCATAGCCAGAATGCCTGCGTACATAATATGTATCGCTTGAATCGGCGTCTCCGGCATCATCTGCGTCGTCAGGAAGTCCCCGATCTCCCGGGTATGCGCGCCGATGGACAGGAACAAATAGGCAACAAACAGGGCGGAGACCGCCTTGCCGATCCACTTCCCCAGCAGCTGCTCCGCTGCTTGCACGAGCGTCAGATGGGGGTACAGCCTGCCTGCCGCGCTTAGCAGCCATACCACCATCATGCCTGCAGCCAGCCCGACAAGAGCGGATATCCAGGCGTTCTGTTGTGCATCGTTGATCGGAATGGATGGCAGCACAAGCATCGAATCACCAATTGCAACATACGCGGCCATTAAAGCAAACTGCCTGCCGCTGATCCTCTCATTCATATTTATCGCTTCTCCCTGTTATTTCAGCGCGCTATCCACCAGCCGCCCGATAGGTCCGTATACTGCGGCGACCCAATCCAGCGGATTAGGCAGGGTAATGTGCAGGCTCTGAGCGATTCCTATGCCAGCAGCAAGCAGCAATATGGCAAAGAACAGGAACAGCTCCTTCTTCAGCCGCCTCTTCCTCATAGCTGGCACTTCCAGCATCGCAATAAGGACCGCCGTCAGTACGATACCCGCAATGGCAACCATAGCCTTACTCCTTCAGATCGTTCATAATGGATTCCCCGATTGTTCCGATTCGTCTGATTTTCACATTAACTTTGAATCGTATGGGCATCTTGGCGAATTGCTCATCCCAATTGTCCTTGTTATGCTTCCAATAGCCTGGCGCAGCCCGATGAATGGCATCGCCGAATCCGAACACATCGCATTTCAGCCTCTGAGCCTTCACTATGGCATGCTCCGCATGCTTCTGCATAGCAGCCCCTGCGGCATTCTCAAGCTCATACAATGTACTGGATTTCGTCAGCTTGATCTTGCATTCGACATCAGCCACGTTCGCTTCCGTATGCATGATGACCTCGGCCTCAGGCTTCCCGTCCCGAATCTTCGCTTTAATCGACGTCTTGGACCGAATAACCTCCACAGCCATCTTTCCGCCGTTAGGACAAGCCGTCTCGACTACGGTACTGTGCAGCTGGTCCGTAATATTGCTGTATCCTTTGCTCTCTTCTTCATTCATCCAGCCAACCAGCTTGTCGCCTCTGAATATAGCTATTCCTTTATACTGGATACGGGTGGGCACATCTGGACTTTCCAGATTTTTTTTCTTGTTTCCTGCTTCAAGGTCTCCACGGATTGTAACGCCTGTCAGCGTGGCCTGAATTCCGGGGTCTACAATATTGGTAATCAGCTCATCCAGCTGTACAGCAACCGTCGGCGCCCATGACTTGGCCGACACTTCCAGCGAGGCATACAGCTTGGATGCCGGAATTTTCTCGAGCGGCGTCAAGACATTCAGTACCGCCTGGGCCGTCGTATCTTTGGCGACGGTAATATAGAAATCCGTTCGCCCTTCCTGGTCCCTGGACAGCAAATCCAGCACTTCGCCCATGCCTTGGCGGGCCAGTTCTTCTCCAATGACAAAAATGCGCAGATGAGAGAAGTACAGCTTGCGCGGAGTCGATGTCGTCATCTTGCGGATTGCCTCAAATACCGTGCCGCCGACCGCATGATAAGTGGACACTGGCGATTGCCCGGCGCTTCCGCGGCGCGAGGCGACCTCGCCCGGGTCGACCACCTGCACCGTGACCAAGTACTTGTCCTTGGCCTTGTCGATGCCTACTGCAGCCACAATCGCCAAATCGTTCAGTTCGCGCCGGTTCCAGCATCCCGAAAGAATTGGAGATAACATGAGAAGAAAGATAAAGAGCCATGCGGCTTTCCGTGCCATCGCAATATTCTCCTTCCGTCAGATTCTGGCCCTACGGCTTGGGCTTCGCGGATGACGGCTTTTGCTGCCGCTTCCTGTTGTTCCGGTTAATGAGCCTAGGCCGGGCAAATTGCGCCCAGTGGGGGATCCGGAAGATTGCGTCCTTCTGGTCGCTTAGAATAAGAGGGGCAAAGGGACTCATATACGGCACGCCAAAGGAGCGCAAGCTGCTCACATGCAACACGATGGCAAAGGTGCCGATAATGATGCCGTATAATCCAAAGGTGGCGGCAAGCCCCATCAGCGGAAAACGCAGCATCCGCATTGTATTAGCCAGGCTGTACGATGGAAAGACAAAGCTGGCAATCGCCGTTGTGGATACCACAATAACCATAGCCGCCGATATAATGCCCGCTTCAACCGCTGCCTGCCCGATCACCAAGGTTCCGACGATCGAGACCGCCGGGCCAATCGTGCGCGGCATGCGAAGGCCCGCTTCCCGCAAAATTTCGAAGGCCACTTCCATCATGATAGCCTCGATAAAAGCCGGGAACGGAATGCCTTCCCGCTGTGCCGCAAGGCTGTAAAGCAGCTGCGTGGGCAGCATCTCTTGATGATAGGTCGTAATGGCAACATAGAGTGACGGACCGAACAGCGCGATAAATACGCCGATGTACCGCAATATTCGAATCAAGGTGCTGATATCGAACCGGTGGTAATAATCTTCGGCAGCATGAAGGAAGGATACGAACAGCGCAGGCACAATAAGCACCATAGGCGTCCCGTCCACCAAGATCGCTATTTTGCCTTCAAGCAGCTCCGCAGCGACCACATCGGGCCGTTCGCTGTTATAGACAGTTGGGAAAGGCGTGTAGGTCTCATCCTGAATCAGCTCTTCGATATATCCGCTCTCCAGAATGCCGTCGATATCGATACGATCCAGCCGCTGGCGCACTTCCTCCACCACTTTGTCGTCCGCGATGCCTTTGATGAACATGATGGCTACATCCGTCTCTGTGACCCGTCCAATCTGGCGGGTTTCCAGCCATAGGTTGGGATCCTTGATTTTCCGGCGGATCATGGCGGTATTTGTACGCAGCGTCTCCGTGAAAGCTTCCTTCGGGCCTCTGACAACGGTCTCCGTCAACGTCTCGTTAATGCCGCGGTCACGCCAGCCTCTAGTTCCAGCCGCAATCGCTGAAGCGTAGCCGTCTACCAAGACAATCGTCTCTCCGGATAACAAGGCATTGAACAGACTTCCATAATTGGGAACGTCTCTTGTATCGCTTATAGACAGCACTTGGTTGACCAGTGTCTGCGGACTGACTCGAACCGCATCTCCCCCTTCTCCGCGAGTCATCTGGTCACGCAGCATAGCCGATTCCAGAATAAATTCGGAGACAGATTGCTTGTCCGCCAGACCGTCCGTGTAGACAACCGCCAGCGCAAGTCCGTCTCCGCCTGGATAACTCAGCTCTCTTATCACGATATCGCTGCTATTCCCTAGCTGGCTTCGAATCAGCTCCAGATTGTCTTGAAGGCTGGGCATAATCGGCTTGGTCTTGATGGCCTGATCCTGAGAGTTAGCTTGAGCAGGCGGCGTTTTCTTACCCTTTGTCTCCTTCATATTGACCACCTTCGGGGTTGGATGATATTCATCCATTATGAACATCATTAGACAATTTTAGACATTTTCCTCAAGCTCGCAAGCTTATTCCGCCCGCTTGACTCTACCCTCTTTTCGGGCTATTCTTATAATCAATACTTGAAACATACAGCTACAGCCATGATGGGAAGTAGTAACCGATCTTAGAGCGTATGCCTTAGCGAGCCGGCGACTGGTGAAAGGTCCGGCGCATCCGCAATCGGCGAATGGATCCCATCGCTTCAAACCGAACTTGCAGGCCTCGCAGAGGCCTATGACAGTAGGCTTTGACGGTCTCTCCCCCCGTTATCCAGGGAGACATGATCGAAAGTATGCAAGGGACGCGGCAGCGCGCTTATTGCTCCGTTCATGGCTAAGAGCGGCCTATGGTCGAATTCGGGTGGTATCGCGGAGTTTACGCTTCGTCCCTTGCAGGGGGACGGGCGTTTTTTTATTGCCTTTAAGTTCCCCAAGCTGGAAGTACACTATTGGAGAAAAGAGGAATGCACAATGAGCAAACGCATCTTGTCCGGCATCAAACCAAGCGGCGACCTTAACATCGGCGGATATGTCGGCGCCTTGCAGCAATTCGTGAAGCTTCAGGAGGAATATGAGGGCTACTTCTTTGTGCCGGATCTGCACGCCATTACCGTACCGCAGGATCCTAAGGAGCTGCGCGAGCGTTCCCGCCAGATTGCGGCGCTCTATATTGCCGCAGGCGTAGATCCTGAGCGCAACACTATCTTCATGCAGTCGCATGTGCCGGCCCACGCTGAGCTGGGATGGATTATGGAGACGCAGGCATACTTCGGCGAGATGAGCCGCATGACGCAATTCAAGGAGAAATCCGACGGCAAGGACGCTGTCAGCTCCGCCCTGTTCACATACCCGGCGCTGATGGCCGCTGACATTCTTCTCTATCAGGCGACGCATGTGCCGGTAGGCGAGGACCAGAAGCAGCATCTGGAGCTGACGCGCGATCTTGCATCCCGCTTCAACAATCGGTTCGGCGAAACCTTTATTCTGCCGGAGCCGGTCATTCAGGATGTCGGCGCGCGGGTTATGGGCCTCGACGATCCATCGAAAAAAATGAGCAAAAGCAATCCGAACCAAAGCAGCTACGTCCTTCTGCTGGACACGCCGGCTGCGATCCGCAAGAAGTTCTCTAGAGCTGTGACGGACTCCGACATGAGCGTCCGCTACGACTGGGACAACAAGCCGGCCGTCAGCAATCTGATCGAGATCTATTCCGTCTTCTCCGGCGAAGAAATTCCGGCTGTCGAGAAGCGTTATGAAGGCCAAGGCTACGGCACGTTCAAGAAGGAGCTGGCCGAAGTGGTCATCGACAAGCTTGCTCCGCTTCAAGAAAGATACCATGAGCTGGTGGGCTCCGAGGAGCTGGACCGCATCCTCAAGGAAGGCGCGCGCAAAGCGTCCGAGGAAGCTCACAAGACACTGGACGCGGCCAAGCGCGCAATGGGCTTGTTGACGTTCTAAGCTCGCTGTACGCGAAGAAAGGGCTCCCCTGCGGGAGCCCTTTCTTCGCGCCAGTAAACCTTTAGATATTGTCCGGCTTTGTATAATAGCCGTGTTTCTTATGGAATACATAAGGCTGACCCTGTTCATCCTGAAAGAGATAGTGCGTCTCATCATCTCCGATATACTGGATATACTCATTCGCACTTGTCAGTATGTGCTCCGCATCTTCCTTCGCAAACGCATATTCCGCCGTGCGGCTCTTAATGTCGCCGATTCGCCAGCTCTCCCCGGAGCGCAGCAGCTCAATCTCCATATGTCTGGATACGGTGTGCTCCTGATAGTCTTGGCCATATGTCTTGAAGCTTAGCCTTACTTTATCCTCGTCGTCCCTCGACAGCTCCAGGCTTGGTTCATACATATTGACAGCGTATAGAAGCTCGCTTGGCTCGAGCAGCCAGCCGGGATCATTTTCATATATCGTTTGCCACGGGTCCAGTCTCTGCTCGGCATTGTACTTGAGCAATTCCTTGCGGAGCTCTTCGAACGAAGGAGCCTCATCCTTGTTGGCGAACCGCTTCTCCGCCGCCTGCGACAATATCATCAATGTCTCGTATTCGAGCTGATGCAGAATAGACGCATACTCATTCTCATACGCCGCATCGCGCAGCCAGTGCGGCCGTTCAGGCTCGTTCTCCGGCTGGCCGTCAATCAGCAGCGGCTCTTCAGAGAGGGCTTCCTCTGAAGAGGGACTTTGCGTGGAAGCGTCGATCTGGAACGTTATCGGAGTTGTAAGCGGCGACGGCTCCGGCGAGCCCTCCTCTGCCGCAAGATTCGGCGTTCCCTTCTGGCAGCCCGCTATGACCATCGCAAGGATGGCCGCCGCAATCAGCAATTCCGCTCTGCTGAGCGCCCGATGCCCCTCTCTTGTCATCACCGTACCTCCCGATTCCCTTTTTCTTATAGACGTCTTTAAACGGTCGATGGTTACAAGAGATTGACGGCAAGCCCTACAGGCGGAACACACCCCTCCTTACCAAAGCAACGGCTTCATGGGTCTGCTCCATTCTCGGTCGATGAGCAATCGTCCGTTTTCTTTTGTCAGCTTCACCTGCCCCTTGTACTCCAGCTCCTCCAGCAGCTTGCCGGCTTCGTCCTTAACACGTACCGGGATCAAGTATTCATAATCGTATACGTCGCTTTCCTCTTTCATGGATCTTAATTGGACCTCTCCCATTTCCAAGTTGTGCTTATTCCTGGCGGCGTTCACTATATACAGCATAAATTCCCGGTTTACGAGCACTTTGGAGCCTTTCTCCGTGAAAAAAGCTTTGATCTTATTCTCCTTATCCGTGTAGAAGGAATCGTCATCCAGCTTGATTTCCCGGTAATCCTTCACTTCCAGCATCGCTTTTTTATAATCCGTAACGAGCTGCTTGGCATCCTGCTCCTCTGAGGAAGGTCCTGAGCAAGCCGCCAGCAGCATAGAGATGGCAATGACAAAGGACAGCATTCGTTTCATATTTTTCATATCTTGTTCCCTCCTTATGGCGGACAACCCGAACTGACGTGTGCCCTCCATTTGCTAGACAAAAATGATATAATCCGTCATCCAAATTATGTTATGATTGCCCTATTAAATGACAATTAGAAGCGAGAGACTCGTTTCTCGCCAATCAAGGGGGTCACTGCTGCATATGAGTAAGCCGGCAGTTATCGGCATTGATGGAGGCGGCACGCATACTCGAGTGCTGGTATGCGATCTGGCGGGACGCCAGCTGGCTTATGTGGACAGCCCGCGCGCTGCATCCATATATAAGGATTCTAACGCGGCTCAGAACGTTCGACACAGCATCGCCGAAGCTCTGGCGGCCGCAGCTATACGCCCGGAAGAAGTGCGCTGTGTTGCTGCGGGTATTGCCGGGTATGACAAGCCCGAGGATCTGGGCTGGGTAGCGGAGCTGACAGCGCTGCCTGGGCTGCATTGCCCTAAGCTGCATATGAACGATGCGGTCGCGGCGCATGCTGGCGCATTAGAGGCTAAGCCCGGCATAGTAGCCATCTCCGGCACCGGATCAATCATCCTCGGAATTACCGGGTCCCATGAGCACATCCGCAATTACGACTTTCATCACTATGCGCACAGCGCTGCACGCTTTCTGGCTTATGATGCCGTATATGAAGTGCTTGCCGGTCATGCTGCCGCTTCGGATAGAGCCTTAGTCGAATCCATGCTTAACCACTGGAATGCAGCGGATCTTCGTGCATTGGCTGCAATTGGCCGCCAAGGCTTCCAGGCCGACAACAAGGAGAGAGACAAGCATTTTGGGCAATTCGCGCCTTTCGTAACGGAAGCTGCACAAAGGGGCAGTACCATCGCCGTTGATGTCTGCGATCGGGCTATTCATCAGCTTAAGACCGGCATCGAGATGATCGGCGCGTCCTTCGAAAGCGAGACTGTAGAAGTCGCTTATATCGGCAGTGTCATCCGCAGCGGCTATGTGTCCAGCCGGCTGTCTGAGCAGCTGGCGCAAGGCAGCAACAAACGATATCTGGCAGTTGAGCCTGCACTTTCACCTGTCGCAGGCGCAGTATTGCTGGCTTATCAGAAGCTCGGAGCAGCTGCGCCAGAAGCTTCGCTTCTCGTCATTCAGTAGGTTCGACCGACTTTTTTCCTGCTGATCCTTCTTCCTTTATACGCTCCATCCAGATATTGGTCGCGTAATAGGATGAACACAAAGAAGCCAAGGAATCGTTCCTTGGCTTCTTTGCTTTTCGTACATTTTAGTCGGTCTCATCGGCTTGGGTTCGTGGCCCCTTCGCCCCCACACCTATCTCTTACAGGAAAATAGCGCCCAAGATACATACGACGATAATGCCTGTGATGCCTTGAACCAGCGTTGCCATGGTTTGCGCCTTGTACGCCGTCTTCAAGTTCATGCCGGAGAACTGCGACACCACCCAGAAGTACGAATCGTTGACATGGCTGACTGCCATCGAGCCTGCGCCTATCGCCATAACCGTCAGGATTTGTCCGATCGGGACCGAACCCATCATCTCCATCAATCCAAGAGAAGGCATCAGCGGGAACATGATCGTTGACGTTATAATGAGGGCGGCCGTCGTGCTGCCTTGCGCCGTTTTCAATATCGCAGCGATCACAAACGCCAGCAGCAAAGCGCCTACTCCGATGAACGCCGTATTGTCCGCGACCAGCGACTTCACATAGTCGGCGATCGGAGTCGCTTTAATGACCGATCCAAGAGCCCCGCCTGCGCCGGTAATCATGATGATGATAGCCGCATCGACCAGACCCGCTCCCATCAGCTTCGTCAAGTTTTCCTCATCGCGCTTCGGCAGCAGTGTAAAGATTGCGAGCAGCACGCCGATGAACAGCGCATTTACCGGAGCCCCGAGGAACGTGAGCAGCGTATGAGCGAATCCGCTTGCCAGCAGCTGCTGGTTGCCGTCCGCATCCGTGCCGATTGGCAGATTCGCAATCGATGCCGCTGCAAGCAGAGCAATCGGAACGATAATCGGTCCGAATGCCGCCCATGCGGATGGCAGCTTGCCGAATTTCTCTTTGTATTCCTCGAAAGTCTCCGTAGCTTCTTCCAGCGTGGAAGGCAGCTTGCTCGCCGCTGTCCGCGCCCAGATATGACCCGCCAATGCAACAGGAATAGAAACGATAATGCCGACTACAATGACCCAGAACAAGCCCGCGGGGCCAATGCCGACATTGGACGCTGCCGCAATAGGGCCTGGTGTCGGAGGAACAAGCGTATGCGTCGCGTACAGACCGGTGGACAAGGCTACGGAAAGAGTCACAATGCTGACGCCTGTGCGCTTGGCCAATGATTTTTTTAGCGAAGAAAGAATGACGTAGCCGGAATCGCAAAATACCGGGAGCGATACAATCCAGCCAATGATCGACATCGCAATTGCGGGGTGGCGATCGCCAAGCAGCCTCAGGACCACCTCGGCCATTTTGATCGCGGCGCCTGTTTTCTCCAGCACCTTGCCGATAATCGTGCCGAAAATAATGACAAGTCCAATGCTGGCAATAATGCTGCCAAAGCCGGAGGTGATGGTGGAGCCGATATCCGCGATAATCGGAGCGGAATGGCCCGACAGCTTGCCTATCAAATTCGTGCCCAGCGCCAGCAAATAAGTTGCAGCAATAATCGACAGGAAGGGATGAAGCTTCCACTTCGCTGTCGCAAACACGATAAAGATAATACAAACGAACAGCAGACCTAATATGATGGGACCCAACTGAATCACTTCTGCGCTAAGATCCATAGCCATCCTCCTAAGCTCTCGTATGAATGATTCGAATTACTTGCTCGGCTGCAGCCTCAAGCAGCGGGCCTGTCTGCCCCATCGCCTCCTCCAATGTCATAGGCTTGTTCACGATGCTCAGCACCGCTGTCACGCCATGCTCGTACAGGGCGTCGATGCCATCTCCTACCGAACCAGCCAATAGGATCGCAGGCACGCCGCAGGATTGCGCAAGCTTGGCGACACCGTAAGGCGTCTTGCCCCCAATGGTCTGAAAGTCGACCCGCCCCTCGCCAGTCAATACCAAATCAGCCCCCGCCATAGCCTCCTCCAGCCCGGTCACACGAGCTACAATGGATACGCCGGACTCCAGCTTCCCGTTCAAGAAGGCCAGAATGCCTCCAGCCAATCCCCCGGCTGCGCCTGTTCCGGGGATATGATGAATGGCCGTTCCCAGCGCCTGTTCAATCACATCGGCGAACTGCTTCAAGTTCTCGTCGAGCTGATTGATCATCTCCGGCGTAGCGCCCTTTTGCGGCCCGAACACTGCTGATGCGCCCCTCGGACCAATCAACGGATTGTCTACATCACAAGCAATGATGAACTCGCATTCGCCAAGCCTTGGATCCATGCCATCCGTCTGGATACTATGGAGCCTCAATAGCTCTCCGCCTCCGAAGCCGATCTCTTCTCCATCCACTCCGAGCAGCTTTACCCCCAGAGCTTGCAGCATGCCGGCTCCTCCGTCGTTAGTCGCACTGCCCCCAACAGCCAATATAAATTCCCGGCAGCCTTGATCCAGCGCGGCTGCAATCAGTTGGCCGAATCCGTAAGTCGTAGTGCGCATCGGATTGCGTTCATGATGCTCAATCAGATACAGCCCGGACGACATCGCCATCTCAATAATGCAGGTTGTGCCGTTGCCGAGAATGCCGAATCCGGACTCGATCTCCCTCCCTACTGGATTCAGGACCTTCTGAGCAACGAACTTGCCGTCTGTCGCGCTGATCAGGCATTCCATCGTGCCTTCCCCGCCGTCAGCCATCGGAACCACACTGATAGCGCTTTCAGGAAAAGCCCGCCTAATGCCTCTCTCCATAGCCAATCCTGCTTCCTTGGCCGATAAACTCCCCTTGAAGGAATCGGGTGCGATCACTATTTTCATTGCCAGAAAACCTCCCTCTTGCAGCCTAACATCCTCGTCTGAATTGCTCTTAGTATGCTTCGTTTTGTGTATCTGCCATTCATTATAGGAGAGTCGCGCCGACTGCAACAATGTGCATAACGAACAAGAAAGCGCTTAATATAAAGCGCTTTCTTGTGTCTTTTTAACAAAGAACCCTATTTAATTGCTGCCTATTTCTTTGACTGCATAAATACTGGAAAGCATCAAACCTAGCTGAATCCGCATGGCCTGCTGGAACTGCCGCGGGTCCACGCCAGTGAATGTAGCTGCACGGTCAAGCCGGTACAATAACGTATTGCGGTGAACGCCAAGCGCGGCGGCTGTCTCATTGATGTTCATATTATTGCGGTAAAAAGCATGCAGCGTATCCATCAGCGCCGGATGCTCGACCAGCTCGCCCAGCACGCGCGTAATCAGCTGCCGCGCCGCTGCTTCCGACACCTCGGACAAGACTAGCTCCAGCGCTGCGTCCTCGACATGAAAGATATCGCCTTCTGTTGATGCTTTCCTCGCAATCTCCAGCATATTGACCGTCTCATGGAATGAGTCGCTGATCAGCGTAATATCCGGGCATATTCTGCCAATGGCAACATAAGACGCCTTGCGGAACCAATCGGACAGCTGCTGCTGCAGCTTGGCGGCGATATCGAGCAGCGCATGCTTCGCATGTCGTTCCGTCTTGTATACCGTCGTATCCGCAAGCGCCATCCAGCGTCCCCGGCTAAGCTGCACAATAAGCGTCTCCTGCGGATTCGGGAATAACGCGGCAACATCCTTGAAGCGAATCTCGTAATCGCGGGTATCCTCTAGATGGTCCATCCCGAAAATCATCAGAACACGCTGCAGCCGCAGGTTTACGCTGAGCAGCTCGCCTCTTGTATACAGGCCCTCTTTGACCGCCGGATCAAACCCTGCAATCAATTCCTGCACCAGATACATTTTGGACCGTTCCTTCATCTCTACCTGCTCCGTCAGGTAGGATTGCTGCAGCAGCAGCTCGGTCATCATGCGCACTGCGCGCCCGAACGGAATGACCTCCGACTCCCGGCCGGTGATGCCAATGACTCCGACTACCTCCGCATGAAAATAAATGGGCATATTGATTCCGGGCTTGCTGCCGGCCCACCTGGACGCCTGCTCTCCCGTGATCATCACTTCATCCCCGGTTCGCACAACCTGGACTGCACCCTCATGCAGCATGCCGATCCGCTTCGGGTCGCTGGAGCTGATGATGACGCCGTGCTTATCCATGACATTCATGTTCAGCTGCGTCAATTCCTTCGTCTGTTTGACAATCGTATCCGCTATCTTCCTCGTGATTCGCATATGACCTCCGGTTTGTAAGAAGGATTAAAGCGTTCAATCGCAGATGCTGCTCCCCTACATCGTAGTGTTGCCAAGTTGGAAAGTAAAGCCCCAGCCTCACACTACGGCGGTCCTGCCTGCAAAACGTCTGGAGCGTCAAATGTAGCGGATAAGAGCCAGTTGAAAGCTGTCATACCATTTCGATACTCGGTGCGTGTGTTGCTCCGTCACTTTACGATTGCTGCAAAAAAAGCAGAAAAGGGATATCTCCCTCTTCTGCCCGTTTGAGCCGGTATTCATTAGCCTTGAAGCCCGTCAGCGTAGATCGCCATAGCGTCTCGCATGAATACGGCGAGTCCTTCTCCGAACTTATCGATATTTTTCGTAAAACGCTGGTCATCGACATACATTTGGCCAAGACCTTTGAACGCCTCCGGCGAGTAACTGCCCATCTGGCCAAGCATACGGTACCATTCGCCGATGGCCGCCTGTGCGTCCTCTGAAGCCGGGTCGGTGTGGCGAAGCTCTGCCAGCTTGGCGTATAGCTGATTCATGTCCTCCTGGAACTTTTCCATTTGTCCGTCCTTCTTCATCTGCTTTGCTTTGGCGTTCGACTCGTCGACCGCTTTATCTCCCCAGCGCTCGCGCGCCTCCTGCTCATACGGATTGCTGCTGAAATCAAAGCCTTGAAATTTTTCTTTATGCGACATTTGAACCTCTCCTTTCGCATGTTGGATCGTCTTCGCCACGGTTCCAAGCAACATATCGATATGCTTCTTCTTCTCCAGCAGCATTTGCTCATGCAGCCTAAGTGCCTCCAGCCGGTTGAAGTCCGGGCTTGTGACGATTTCCTTTATTTTTTTTAAAGGAAAGCCAAGCTCGCGAAAAAATAAAATTTGCTGCAATTGTTCCAAATTCCGCTCCGAATAAATCCGGTAGCCGGATTCGGTGAGCTGATCGGGAATAAGCAATCCAATCTCATCATAATGATGCAGTGTGCGCACACTGATCCCCACCAGCTTCGCAACTTCATTTACCTTCATAGCGTCTTCGCCTCCTTGCAAGCTTTACTTTAAAGTATCACGCAACGTGAGAGTCAATATGTGATTTGATTTATTTTTTCTTAACATGAATCTAGCAAAAACATGCGGTTACCCCGCTTCATCCACCCACGCCAATGATACCGCCCGCTTATACAATATACTAGCTTGAAAATATGAAGCAGACGGAGGGATCCTTTCTTGTCCATTCAAAAGCAAGTGAAAAGCGTGCTGAAATCGAAGGAAGTGTCGCAGCTAGTCATCGAATACGAAAACGGCAGCACAAAGGAATATTCGCTCGAAGGCAAAAACGGCAGCAAGTCCGCCATCAAGGACATTCTCAACTCCATCAACTGGGAGGATGTCGCCGAGGTGCAGTTCGTCCTCGACGAAGAAGACGATGACGATGATGACGACGACGATGACGACGACGAGGTAAACGTTCGTTCTGTCGATTACGACGACGATGACGATGATGATGACTACGATTATGGCGATGACGATGACGATGATGACGACGACGATGACGATGACGACGATGACGACGATGACGACGATGACGACGATGATGACGATGATGATGATGATGATGACGATGACGATGACGACGATGATGACGACGATGATGACGACGATGATGACGACGATGACGACGACGATGACGACGATTACTAGGACTATCTAGTTGTTTTAGACCCTGCTGGAAAGCAGGGTCTTTTCTTTTGGAAGAAGCTTGTAAGCCGACTTTTTCGGCTTGCACCTTCGTGAGGCGGCGGGCGCGGGCTCCGTAAGCCGACTTTCTCGGCTTGCAACTTTGCTCGGCGGCTGTGCGGGCTCTGTTAGCCGACTTTCTCGGCTTGCAGCTTTACTAAATGGCCCGGCGGGCTCGCTAAGCCGACTTTCTCGGCTTGTAGCTTTACTAGACGGCCCGGCGGGACCGCTAAGCCGACTTTCTCGGCTTGCAACTTCGTGAGGTGGCCGCTTGGGCTCTGTTAGCCGACTTTCTCGGCTTGCAGCTTTACTAGACGGCCCGGCGGGCTCGCTAAGCCGACTTTCTCGGCTTGTAGCTTTACTAGACGGCCCGGCGGGACCGCTAAGCCGACTTTCTCGGCTTGCAGCTTTACTAGACGGCCCGGCGGGACCGCTAAGCCGACTTTCTCGGCTTGTAGCTTTACTAGACGGCCCGGCGGGACCGCTAAGCCGAGTTTCTCGGCTTGCAGCTTTACTAGACGGCCCCGCGGGCTCACTTAGCCACTCCCCATCTTAGCAGATAGCGAATAACCCCTCGCCTAACGGCGAGGGGTCACTTTATTGATCGACAAAACAGCTACTCAGATTCGAATGCGAATTCTGCTACTGCTGTCACTCGGACACGTTTTCTACTTCTCACTCGGATATGATCTCAGTTAATCTTTCGGCAGCAGCTCACTCGGGTATGGTCTCAGTTTGACCTTCTACTGCGGCAGACTCAGATACGGTCTCGGTTGGGCCTTCTGCAGCGGTAGACTCGGATACGATCTCAGTTGGGCCTTCTGCAGCGGCAGACTCGGATACGGTCTCGGTTGGGCCTTCTGCTGCTGCAAACTCGGATATGATCTCAGTTGGAACTTCTGCAGCAGCAGGCGGATTTTCCCAGACCTCCTGGATTTGTCCCGCTACGTGGTTCCAGGTGAAGTGGTCCTCTACCAGCTTGCGGCCGTGCAAGCCCATCTGGCGAGCGTTGTTAACATTGGATAGCATGTTGTTGAGATTGGTTGCATATTCGACTGGATCCTCCGGATTCTGAATGATGACGCCGTTGTTGCCGCGGATGATCTCCGGATTGCCGCCTCTCGCCGTCGTAATAAGCGGCAAGCCCGCTGCCATCGCCTCGTAGTGAACGCGGGCCAGCGGCTCCTCCCAGATGGAGGTGCAGACGAAGACGTCAGCCGCGCAAAACCACTTGTGCACCTCGCTTGCCTGCACATAGCCAGTCGTCATTACTGGGATCGGCGACTTCTCTGCAAGCGCCCGCAGGTAAGCGATATAATCACTGATCCGGTCGTCGCTGTACCATGCCGCGCCTACTATGACCAGCACCGCATCCGAATGCTTCAAATTCGACATTGCTCTGACCAGGACATGCGGTCCTTTGTTCCGCGACAGTCTGCCGACGAACAGGATGACCTTTTTATTGCCCAGTTTATGCTGATCGCGTATGCTCTCCCGGTCCCTTAACGCCGCCTGCGACTGTTTCCACGGAGCGAACTTCGACAGATCGACGCCTGAGTAAATTGTGCGGATTTTGGACTCCGCCTGCGGATAGTCCTTGCAGATAGCCGCACCGATATAATTACTGATCGTTACAATTGTCTCGACCCGCTGTACGATGGCGTCTCCCTCTTCCTTGTTCAGCTTCAGCGGATTGAACATGTCGTTGTGCATGCTCAGCACGATACGCGCATTCGGCTTGACGGAAGCAACGGGCAGCACCATTTTGGGACGGTTGAAAATATGAATCAGATCATACTCTTCCGTGCTGGCTTCCAGATACGGGATGACATTGCTCATATAGATATCGAGCACGCCCTGGGAATCAAACCGTAAGAAGCGAATGCCGTTCACCGTCTCCTCATCCGGCAATTCAGGGTCTGACCGCCCGATGATGGTAATTTTATGGCTGCGGCTTAGCAAAGGAACGACGCCACCGATATAAGTTTGAATGGCTCCGCCCCGTATATTAGGCACCGGAAGCTTCTCTGTGCATATCAATAATATATTCATGTCGTAATCTCCCTTAACACATCGCTTCTCCGGTAAGCGAGGATATAAGCTTTGACTTTAGCCTTCTTAAACGATCTTCCCCGAGCGGCGAACGTTCCTTTGCCGATAGCTCCTTTTTTCTTCTTGGAGGATGGGGCTTGAACGGAATTTTTCTTGCCCTTCGGTTTTGCTGGCGCCTCCATTAGCTTTCTGGCCGCTCTTCTGGCCGGCTCTGTTCTCAGCCTGCGAATATCCTCCTCGGTCGGCCGCCTTCCATAAGAACGCGACGCTTTGCCGCTCTTCGGCTTAAGAGGCAGCAACGCCTTGGCAGGCTTGCTCTTCTTAGACGGCTTCACGGATACTGGCTTCACCTTTTTGGCCAATTTTTCTTTCAATTTTTCTTTCAATTTCCCTTTCACTTTCTCTTTTAATTTCTCTTTCACGTTCTCTTTCTTTGGCTTGGCGACTAGCGGCAGAGCAAAAGCTGGCTCTCCAGACTTCCGTTTTCTCTCCTTGCGCCGTCCTTTCTTCTCTTCGCGAAGCTTCTTTGGCGGCTTGCTGTAGACCGGTTCGGCATCGCTCCGCGAGCGCTTGCTTTTCCAGACATCTCCCGGCTCCATGCCAGGCTGCAGCAGGATGCCTTTGCCATCCGGACCCACGACCAGGCGGATAATGTTCGACACGCTGCGTGCCCGCTCCAGCGGACGGCCGCCTTCCACGCGCCGGCCCTTCTTCGCGTAATCCCGGTACGTGTACGGCTGGCTTGGCGCTGCGACAAGCTCCGTGTAATCGCCTTCTGGATACTTGGCTTTATCCTTCTCCAGCTCCCGCAGCACTTCCCACTTGTTCGCTTCTGTAGCGATAACGCGATCCAGAATTGGACCGAGCTCCGTATTCATAAATTCGACGGGAGTAAAGACCACTTCTTTTACATGCTTGTAAAATTCATTCGGGAACGCCATATCGATCCACAGCAGCTCGAACGTCTCCCGGTCAAGCGGATTGGCGCGATGGTACGCATCGATTACGCCGCGAATCCATGCCAGATCCCACATGCCCATATCGTCCATCGTGCTCGTAATAATTTTGCGGAGATCGCGAATAGGCAGGTCGAACGCTACGCCGTCAAGATCGATGACCCAGATGCCTTCCGGCCCCATCTGACCGTTGGACCAGCCGTAATCTTGGTGAGCAAGCCCCCAATGAGCTTCTCCTTTGCGGATCATTTTCTGATAGGACGAAGCCTGGAACTTCGCGAAGATCTCCTTCGCCTGATTCTCGAATGTGTCCAGCACCGATAGCAATTGCGAGCTGGCTGCCGCTTCCGGGTAAGCCTTAGCGATATGGCGGAACCAGCCGATCTTCGTCATGATCTTCTGATATTGGCTTTCCCACTTGAAGATGCGGCTCGACTTCCCGGCTTCAAGCGGCGGCACATACCCTTTTGACCATTTGTGAAACTCACCCAGTCCGTGGCACAGCGTCTGCGCGCCTTCCAGATCGATCTTGGCGACAGGCGTCAGCGTGTCAATCCAATCGGTCACGATCCACAGCTTGCCGCCGGCTACGACTGAGTTTTTGCCGTCTTTGGTCAAAATAATGCCGGGAACCCGCGCGCCTTGCTTCACCACATACTCTTGTGCGCCTACACTGAACAAGCTTCGGGCAGGCGTACGGTGAAGAACCTTCAGACTGCGGGTTCCATGGTTCGTGTCAATTCGCCAGATTGCTCCTCCTTTATCCGGCTTGGAGGTAATCAGTGTCATGCCTCTGACGTCCATGTTGTATGACTTGCATACTTGATAAGCGAGCTTCTCCAGCTCGGGTGGAACGTATTGCTCTAAGTTCAGACCGGAAGATTCTTCTGCCAGCATGTCATCCCAGGGTACGATTTGATACTGTTCCAACTAAGCAACCTCCACTCTGTGCGGTAAATATGAAGTTCTATTATGTATATGTTTACTAGAAATTAATGGATAGGTATACAAGTGGAGATTTGTGCGCGGGCGGGCAGTTTGGGTGAATGCCGGGATGAAGCTTCTCTATGAAATAAAAAGAGACTGCCCCGGCAGTCATAAACCCGGGCAGTCTCTTTCAGCTCGATTTAGTTCTCATCCAGCAATTGCAGCAGATTGAGCAGCAGACTTGCGCTTTGCGCCCGCGTGCCGAAGCCATTCGGCTTGAAGGCTTGCGACGGGAAGCCCTGCATCAGACCCAGCTCATGCGCCGCGGCGATCGCTTGCTGCGCCCACTGTGGAGCGGATGCAAGATCGCTGAACGGCGGTTGGCCGACGCCCTCTGCCGCCTTATTCGTATGGTACGAATAGGCACGCACAATCATCGCCGCCATCTCTTGGCGGGAGACGGAGGCAGCCGGCTTGAACAAGCCGTCGCCTACACCGTTAACGATACCCGCTTTTACGGCTAGATTGACTGCATCCGCATACCAGGCATTAGCGGCCACATCACTGAAAGCGGCCGATGCTTCACCTTGCAGCCCTATTGCGCGTACAAGCAAAGCGGCAAATTCAGCACGTGTCACCTCTCTCTCCGGCGCGAATCGGTCACTCGATACGCCTTCGATGACATGCTTTGCCGACAGCTCCATAATATCGCCCGCAGCCCAGTGTCCGATTGCCACATCAAGGAAGGTCTTGCGGTATTCCAGGAGCGCATATTGCCCAGATTCGCTGACGGAGCCCGTCAGCCATCCTCCGCTGCTTCGGCTGCCCATATATATCAATTCGCCTTGACCGGATATGCGGTACATGCCAAGCAAGCGTTCCTCCGCCTGGGCGCCCGGTTTCAGCGCAATGGATACAGCATGCTGGAACCCTCCGACTGCCGTTGTGGTTCCGTCCGGTTCCGTTACAGTGAATGACAGCGTCAGCACATCACCCGACAGCCCAAGCTTAGCGGCAGACCGTTCCTCCGCTGCGTCAAGCAGCGAATCAGCCGCTGTCTTAGCCAAGCGGTCAACCGTGAGCGTAATCTTGCTTTGCTCCAGCCGCTCATCCGGCAGCATGCCTGCAAACTCCTTCAGCCACTTGGCAGGCAGCGTGACGCGGATATTGCCCGCTTCCACGACAACATCCGATGCGCCTGCCAGCTCTGCGGCATGGCCCGGCAGAACAAGCTCTTCCAAAGAAGCATCCGTGCGGATCACGATTTCGCCCGAAGCAGTGCCTTGCAACTGCTCTGGCTTCACTTCCACCCGCCCCGGCTTATCCGCCGGCTCTGGCGATGGCTCAGGGCCCGGCGTTACCGGCGGCGTCGTCGGCTTCGTTTGCTTCACAATTTCGAAGGTATCGACCAGTTCGCCATCAACAGTAGTTGCCGTAATGACGATCTTATCCTCTGCAATCTCTACTGCCGTATACAAGTTTATATCCTCATCGTACACAAGCTCTTGCCATGGACGCTCCGTGAGCGCATAAAACTTGGGTCCGGTTGAACCGCCGACTACATAGCGGGTGCCTTCGCCTTCCTTGACGATCTCGCCGCCTTTCATCGGGAACGTGCGCAGATAGATGTGGTCATGACCGTTCATCACGAGATCGACCCCGTATTTATCGAAGACCGGCACCCAGTGCTTCTGTACATTCGTATTGGCATAGATGCTGCCGTAAGGGCCTTGATGGAAGACGATGACCTTCCATTTCTTCTTCGTTGCGGCCAGATCCTTCTCCAGCCACTTCGCCTGCTCCTTTAAGGCTTCTTCCGACATTTCCGTATTCATCATCACAAAATGCACGTTTTTCATATCGAAGGAATAACTGCTGCCCTTCGCCACATCCGCCCCGTTCTGCGGATTGTAGAAATGGGCCAAATAATCACCGTTGCCGTTCGTGCCGGTTACCTCATGGTTGCCGACCACCGTCTGCAGCGTATACTTCAAGAACAGCTCCTGCGCGGCGCCGAACCACATATTCCATTGCTCCTGCTCATGGCCATGATCGACCATATCTCCCGCATGAATAAGCAGCTCTGCATCCGGCATGTGCTCTACCGCTTTGGTCAAGGACTTGCCCCAATCATCAAAACCCGCCTGATTGGAAGCCTGGGAATCGCCCAGGAACAGGAACTTCACACCGTCTCCGGATACTGGAGCCGTATGGAATTCCCCTTGCGCGCTCATATTGCCTTCCCCATCGCCTACACGATAGACGTAGACCGTATCTGGCTTAAGCTCAGTCAATTGAACGCGGTGCACGCGGTAAGTGCCGTCATTGTTCGTATTGTACAGACTGCTTGCGCCCTCCGTCTTCTTGACGCCTTCTCCTTCAAATCCAGCAAAACCTTCCTTCTCCGCCCACTCCACAACGGACGCTTTCACATCAGGGTGAGTCTGCCAAGCGACATGTCTGGAAGCAGATGGATTGCCGCCCACCGAAACGTTGATATTGACCGGCGCAGTTGTATGCGCAGGAGGCGCGACAACAAAGGCCATAATCGGGCTATAGTTGTCGCCCTGCTTGGCCTGAAGCTTATACGTTCCCTCAGCCAACGTGACATCAGCCGTCACCAGCCGCCCTTCTGCACCCGATACCGCTTCTTTCACTTCTGTGCCATTCAACAGCAGAACCGCATCGCGGACTGGCTCGCCGCCTTCAGTAATTGTGAATGCCGCCGGCTCTCCCAGCGCGATATCGGCATGGTTCCACAGCAGCTTCAGCTTGTTCTTGACGACCGTCTCCAGAGGCGGACCGTAGAACGGCTTGGCTGTACCGTCTCCTTCAACCGTCACGATGGAGCCGGATACGAATTGGATATCATGCTTGCGCGTCACCTCTCCGCCTTTGGCCTGCTCCAGGCCAAGCGGTCCGATGACATCACTCTTCACCGTATACCGGATCGTCGCCGCCACATCGCTGTCCTTCAACGAAGCGGAGGGCAGATTGGCGAAGTCAAGACGGACCGTGCCCACCTCTGCATTCACAGTCGAGCTCAGCTGGGCTTCGCCAAGCTTCTGTCCTCGCACAACTTCAAGCTTGTGGACAATAGCAGGATCGAATTTGAATTCCGCATGGCCGCTCTTCAGCTTGGCAGCCGATTCGATCGTCATTGGAATATCATATGTGCCCCCTGCAAACACATCCTCCGGTGTCTCATACAAATATTGCGGAGAACCCATATTCACGTTAAAATACCATTCCTTAATGGTCTGGTTGCCGCTCAAATCCCGAATAGCTACCTTCACTTTATGGCGCCCCTCGGCAAGCGGCTCGATCGGTGTATAGGTAATCAAGCCTTTCGGCGGATACAAGCCATGCTGGACAGGCTGATCATCCAGATACACCCTGATCTTGTCGGGATCAATAAGCGTTGTAGCCGGATGCTGTACCGGATCATAGCCGACATCCTCGCCAATGACGCTAATCGTCGGATGAGCGTTTCTAACTGTTGTGTTAGGTGAAGGAGCAATGTCCTTCAGCACCGGAGGCTCGATATCCTCGCCCGCCGTAGAACCGTAAATCGCGCGGATCTGATCGACATAGATCACTCCGGAGTCCTTCTTCGCATTGTTCGTCTCCATGTAGCGCACCGGCATATCGATCGTGAACGGCTCTGACTTGCCAGTAGGGACAGCAGCCTCGACGTATTTCCATCCCGTCCAGTTGACGCCTGTAACCTGGTCGGTAAAGTCGAGCGGAATCGCCGCATTGTTGCCGTCTCTCATCTGCATGCGAAGCCAATGCGTCTTGCCGTCGCCATATACCCACATGCCGATCTTCTGCGGATAGCCTGGCACCTGAATCCGGTCATCGACCGACTTCGCTTGCAAGTAAGCACCGGAAGTTCCTGTTTTGCCTGTAAAATCGTACGTTAGCTTCAAAGCTGTATGGCCAAAGCGGACAAAATCAGGATTGCTCTCTTCTGCAATATCGACGTTATTGAATGCTGCGCCCGCAGCCATATAGGCCGACAGACCGTTCTCGAAATCCTCCAGCACAACCGGAGGGATGCCTACGCTGACATTCATAGCCGCCTCCAGATCGCCGTAGGAAACGATAATCCGGCCGGATTGTCCGTTGCTTTCTGTTGCGGTAAATACGCCGCGCTCGTCAATTGCCCCGATATCTCCTTCTACTCGCCATTCAAAGCTGTCATTGCTCGCTTGAATCACTTGACCGTCGCGTGTCGCGATAGCCTTCATCGTCTCAATTGCACCGGATTCATAGGTTTTCGATTCATCAGGGAAGGCGAGTGCCGTCAGCTTGTCGACCACTTCAATCGCCGCCGATCCCGCCACACCCCCTGCCTGAACGCTGATGCTTCCTTCCGCCGCCTTCTCTCCGGCTGTAAACCATCCATCCGCAGTGATGCTTCCAAGCGCAGCCTCTGCTTCCCAGGCCAAAGCGCCGTTCGCAGCAGCGGGATGCCCGTTCGCATCAATGCCTTTCGCCGTGAACAGAACGGAGGAGCCTGCGAGAATCCGCTCCGCGCCTGGACGAACGGCCAAACTTGCCGCGCTGCCCAGCTCCGGCGCTTTATTGACCAGCAGCAGGCTGTTGCCTGTCTTCCGCTCACCGCCGTCAGACGGCGTATTCATCACTTTCACTGCCGCTTCGCCCGGCAGCTTCGCGGCCAGCGTCGACGAACCGCCGCCATCCAGGTTCATAGCCTGCACGACACCCAGATCCGCCAGCATAGCGGCAAGCTCTTCCGTCTCTACGCCTTCGCTGAAACCCGGCTGCCTGCCGTCAATCTCGAACAGGACGATTGAGCCATCCGCCTTGGTCCCGATTGCAGTCCGCGGGTGGACACCTGCCGGGCCTACGCCGTTCTGGACAACGCCATCCTTGATCAGCGGCCCCATGCCCCCGATCGCCACCTGTACGTCGCTCCACTCATCGCTCAGTGCGAACTCGGCCGAGATTTCATCTCCGGGATTCAGACCCGCCAGCAAGCTGCGCGCGCTGCCTGATGCCGACAATACCGCTTTGCCTTCCGCTAGAGGCGCATTGCCTTGATTCTGGCGAACGGCTTCAACCTTAAGCAGAAGCGCAGAGCCATCTTTCACTTCTCCGCCGACGATCTCAAGCACAACCTCGTCGCCGTCATTCCCTGTCATCGTCGACGTATAATAATCTGTCGTATAAAGGACAAGCTGATTATCGCTGCGGTAACGGTTAATATGCGTCAAGGGCGAAGCTGTGCCATTAATCGTAACCGTCTTGGTCAACTGAGGCGTTCCGTAGATGGATGAGCCATCCGCCTTCAACCCGAACGCATAGCTGCTCACCGCACTGTTCAGAATGCGGCCTTCGCCCATGAACAAGCCGTTCGGCACCCCTGTTGCGTTGCCGCTAATCTCATAAAAATCGCCGTTAATGCCGGCGATTACACGATTGCCCGGCTGGTCCGCATAAGCGGCCATTGCCGTGACGCCTTCCATACCGCGCACCTTGCCGGACTTCGTACCGGCGATCAGGCCCAAATTGGCATTGGCAGGGTCGAATTCTACGAAATGAGCTTTCTGTGTTCCTCTTGCTGTCTGCATGTCATACCAGGTGTAAGCCGCTCCCGGCGCCAGCTCTGTCCGGCGCACGTCAATCACTTTGCCGAATCCGGTGTCAGGCGGGTCCATTACTCCGGCCGATACGGCCGGCGCCAGCACCGAGATGAGCATCATGACGGCCAGAATCAGACTGGCGACACGCTGTCGTGTTTTCATTGCTGCATTCCTCCAAACTACGTTTTTTTATCGCAATCACAGCGATTATATTTGTAATTTTATTTCACAATCAATGATTTATGACGAAATAAAACATTATCTTAATATAGCCCCTATCATTTTCATGCCCTTTTACAAATGATTAATAGAATCGACAACGAACCGTCATATCGAGGTTGTCGGGCGCTGCTGGACTGTTCGATCCCCTCGGACCAAAAAAGAATGATGCCGGTATAACGGCAAACAAAAAAGCCGGTTCGACAATAGTCGAACCGGCCATTATGAAGTCTATTTCCAGGAATCGCATTCTCCGCACGTTTCTTAGATTGAAAAAAACGCCACTCTCCTGCCGGGCAAGAGAGTGGCGTTCCTTATAGGTTCTGCTGCAATGGCAGTCTCTTAGAACGGATTCAATACATGGAAGAACACGTTCGGCGATGCCATCCGGTAGTAATAGCTGCACCAGCCGGCACCTTTGTTGGTGAAACGGTTAGTCGTGCTGTAGAGCAGGCGCTCCTGCTCCAGCTCCTCGATCCGGTCAATGCGGCCATCCACATAGTCAAGGAGACGCATGCTGGCTGTGTCCAGACGACTGATCACGCCGCCGTAACGGATGTCAATAACTTCCCAGCCGAATACTTTGAACATGCTCAGCCACTGGGCGCGGTGAGCGGCGCGCAGCTCCGATACCGCCTTCGAGATAAGCGGCAGCGTGTCTGTCGCGATGCGCTTCAGCGTCTCTTTGTCGCCGCCGTCATAAGCGCGCTTCAGCTCGATGCCGATCTCGCTCTTCACCTTCAATACGGCTGCAAGCTTCTGCGGCACCTCGAACAGATAATCCAGCTCCGCTTCTGGATCGCGGCGCGATGCGATATTCCTCTCTACACCCGCATAATGCTCGTTCATCGCAAGGCCTTCGATCTGCTTGTCGAACAAGCCGAGCAGCACATCCTGGTACAGAAGGAACTTCGACGGATTGCTTTGCTTCTGGTTATCCGGCTCTGCGCCAGGCGTCTCATCCAGATACTTGAGCTGCATATACGTGTCCCCATCGATGCCTGTGCAGAATTTGACGCGCTCCGCCACAACGTCCATATCCGGCGAGCCTTCCGTGTAGGCATGCTCCGCATACAGCTGCAAGCCGAGGAATGCGATATACGGGTTGCTCTCCATGCCGTCGTCGCCCCACATGGTCGCGTACACTTCGTTGATGCCTTCCTTCTTGCACACTGTTAGCGCCGTGTCTGTAGCCGGCAGGGACAAACCATAGTTCACGCCGAATGTATTGAACACCCATACCGCTCCGGCGAATACCAGGTTGTTGCCGAGCGGGCGGTGCTTCGCGATAAGCGTCTCGTAATCCTTGCTGTCGACATGGTTGTAGTCCCAATACACCATATCGACATCCTTCGGAATGCGGCTGGCCATCTCCTCTGGAATTTGCGTCTCGTGGCCATAGTAGTCTTCGCCGTTCGCCGAAGCCAGCTTCAGGAACATGTCGCTCCACATAAGCGACTTCAGGCCAAGACGCCGCGTTACAGCCAGGACCTTGTCCAGATGCTGCGTCATAATATCGAAACGGCTGATATGGCCGTTATGATCCAGGAATTTGCCGCGGCCAAGCTCCTCCGCCTCGTCCATGCCGATATGAATCTTGTTGCTGCGGAATGGCGCCGTGACGCTCTTAATCATATTTTCAACCAGAAGGTCCGTTTTCTCCGATCCCACCAGCAGCGCGCCCTTCGTATCCTTGTATTCCTTCACCGGCTCCCACTTCAGGAACTCCTCCAGATGCGCAAGCGTCTGGATGCTCGGGAACGCTTCGATGCCGAATTGATCCGCGTAATCGTCGATTTCCTTCAGCTCCGCTGCGGAGTAACGTCCGCGCATGTAGCCGAAGTACGGCTCTCCTTCGATCTCATACGTGTCTTCCATATACAGCATGACTGTATTGAGGCCCATCAGCGCCATCTTGCGAAGCATGAATTTGAATGCCCCAACAGTCAGCACGCCGTTGCGAGAGAGGTCGAACATCGGTCCGATCGTATCGAACTGCTGTGTCTCGCTCAGCTCGAACGACTCCCCTGCTTGGCCCCTCTGCACCAGCAAGCCGAGCCCGCGGAAAAATTGGTGCTTCCTCGTATAGCGAATGTACGCCTGATTGCCCTGCAAGCCAACTTGAAGCCCATTCTCAGAAGGCTCGACGGATACGACAATGCCGCCTTCCGCTTCCGTTACGCCCAGATCCTTCAGCAGCAGCTCGATGCCAGACCGTAGCTCTGCCGTATTGCCTTGAAACTGCAATTTCATCTAACGTTCCTCCTAAGAGTGATTGAATCGTTCATATATATGTATTTTACATCAAAACGAATGATCGAATCTATCATGAAAAAGTGACAAAAAAAGACGGGGACCTTCATTTCGCCCCGCCATTCGTTATTATTCATTTCCATCCTCGTACAGAATCAATATTCCCGCATATGGCTCGCACCTATACGTCCATCTCTTCCCGTTACAGATTGATGTGCGGAATGACAAACCCGCCGTAAGCAAAGGCGGCAACTATGACCAGCGCGGGATGAATCTTGCGGATTTGCATCGCCCAGAAAGCGACGGCGGCAATCAGCAGCGACTGGATCCACCCGATAGAAGCAATTGCGCTCTCCCCCATCTGCCAGGTCAGCACCAGCATGAGAATGGCGATGACCGGCTGGATCAGCAGCGTCATCCCTTTCACGACAGGCGACTGGCGATGCTTGCGCAGCACATTGAGCAATATAATAAGCGCCACGGCGGAAGGCACGATCGTAGCAGCCAAAGCAATGGCAAGCCCAATCCAGCCGCCTACATCATAACCGACAAAAGCGGCCATTTTCGTCGCAATCGGACCAGGCAGCGCATTCCCCAGCGCGAGGATGTTGGAGAATTCCGACGGCGTCGTCCATGCATAATTGGTTACGACCTCCTGGTACATCAGCGGAATCGATGCCGGCCCCCCGCCATAACCCAGCACGTTGGCCACAAAGAAACCAATCATCAGACGCCACCATTCAATCCATTCCATGCGTAGCGCCTCCCTTCTCTTTCAAGCCGCTTTCCTGCTCCTGCTTCGCCTTCCTCGCCTCGCGCCTGCGCCTCCAGGTATCGGCCATTCTCATATGAAAAGCGCCATATACCAGGAATACCATAATGACGATCGCAGGATGCAGCTGGATGAGCTGCAGCAAGATGAAGGACAGCACAAAAAAACCGGCTCCCGCCCAGATGCCAAGCCCCTTCACCGCGCGTTCGCCGAATTCATACGCCATCATGGCCAGCATCACGGCTATAACGGGTATCACTGCTCCGATCATGCCTTGAATAAAAGCCGATCCGCTCAGCCATTGCACCGCTGACAGCAGCGCAAGCATCGCAACGGTGGACGGAACAATATGCGCGAGCACCGAGACGACTGCCCCCATCGTTCCTTTCAGCCGGTAGCCTAGATACGCGGCCATCTTCGTTGCGATGGGGCCCGGCAGCGCATTCGCCAGAGCCAATATTTCACCAAATTCCTCATCGTCTATCCACTTGTATTGCATAACAGCCTCATACCGGATCAACGGAATAACGGACGGACCGCCGCCGTACCCCAGCACGCCCGTCTTGATCATTGCCCAGCTTAACTGCACATACGGATTGCCTCCTGATGTCTTCTCCCCCATAGCCGCTACAACCTCATTCCCATACGGCTCTTATAGCGGTTAATCAGCAGCTGGCAGTCTACGCCGGTGATGCCCGGCAGCACATACAGCTTCTCCCGCATAAAGTATTCCATCTCCGCGTTATTGCGGAACAAGCCGTGCATATGCAGCTTGCTTGGACCCGTCATATGGTAAAGGCTTGTCACGTACGGCTCCTCCGCCAGTTGCTCCGCCACAGCATGGAGATGCTTCGGCTCCACTTCGACATTGAAGAACGCCGATACGCCGATGCCGATCTTCTCCGGATTAATAACGGCGGTGAATCGCTCGATGACTCCCGTGTCCATCAAGGTGCTGACTCTCGCCTGCACAGCTACCCTGGACAAGCCGATTTCCTTAGCCAAATCTGTGTATGATATTCGTCCGTTGCGATTCAGCTCTTTAATGATTTTGCGGTCAATCTCATCGATTTCTACAGCCTCCGTGCCCTGTTCCCGTTGCTCTGTCATACTGCCCCACTCCTATCCCTCCAACCCTATGCCCAACTCCAGAGGATGAACATAACGTTAGTTAAATATTATTTTTACTTACGATATGTATTACTATATAGCCGTTCACAATCGTTATCAATACATTTTCATCATTTTTCTTTCATACTTATTGCACAGCCGGAGAGATGATGTTATTTTTAGATAAGTTATGGCGCGAGGAAATCTAACCTGCTATTAAAAATCATCATGGGAATGGCAAAAGGAGTGAATGGGATGAAGCAGCCGGCTTTCGGCAGCGAGACGATGGTCGTCAGTCCGCATTATCTGGCAAGCGCCGCGGGAGCCCGCATCCTGGAGCAAGGCGGCAATGCATTCGACGCAGCCGTCGCGGTAAGCGCATGTCTGGCGGTCGTGTATCCCCATATGACAGGCATCGGCGGCGACTCGTTCTGGCTTACCTATCATCAGGACGATGGAACTGTCCGCGGCTATAATGCCAGCGGCCGTGCCGGATATGAGGCGACGCCCGACCGGTATGCAGGGCTGGCGTCCATCCCTAGAAGAGGCGTCGGCAGCGCCGTTACGGTGCCGGGCATGGTGGACGGCTGGCATGCCGTACATAGCCGCTATGGCAAGCTGGCTTGGGGGGAAGTGCTTGCGCCCGCCATTCAATATGCCGAGAAAGGCTTCCCTATGACGCAGGACCAATTCGCCAATACAGCGCAATATGCTCATGTGCTTGCGGCAACGCCGGAGACTGCGGCGATCTATCTGCCCGGCGGGTCGCCTATGCAGCCCAATGAACGGTTCCGGCAGCCGGCCATGGCCCGAACGCTCAGACGAATTGCCACTCATGGACGAGACGAGTTCTATAAAGGGGATACTGCGGCAGGGATCGCTTCGTTCCTGTCCAAGCACGGCGGACTGTTGACTGCCGATGATCTCGCCGATCACGAGGGCGAATGGGTAGAGCCGATTCATGGCTCTTACCGGGGACATACCCTTTATCAGATGCCGCCCAACTCGCAGGGTTTTACTGGCATTATGGCGCTGCAAATGCTGGAGAACTTCGACTTTTCAGCTATCGAGCACGGCTCCTATGATTACTATCAGCTCTGCATCGAGGCAGTTAAGCTCAGCTTCCGCGACCGGGACGCTTATCTGACCGACCCTGCTTTTGCTTCAATTCCGCTGGAGAGGCTGCTCAGCAAGAGCTACGCCGCCTCCTTATCGGGATTGATCCGATTAGACCGTGCGGCATCCATGGATACGCAGCCTGCCGGCAGCGATACCGCTTATGCGGCCGTCGTCGACCGGGAAGGCAATGCCGTATCCTTTATTCAAAGCCTGTACTTCGAATTCGGCTCCGGCGTCGTGGCCGGGGACACGGGCATATTGCTGCAAAATCGGGGGTCTTTCTTCTCCCTTGATCCTGAACATGTGAACAGGCTTCAGCCTGGCAAACGTACCTTCCATACGCTCATGCCTGCCATGGCATGCGTAGACGGAAAGCCGTCCATTCTATACGGGACGCAAGGCGGCGAAGGGCAGCCGCAGACGCAGACGGCTATCTTCACGCGCATGGCCGATTACGGCATGGACCCGCAGCAGGCCATTACCGAGCCTCGCTGGATATGGGGACGCACATGGGGAGAGCTTACCCAGGAATTAAAGGTGGAAGCACGCGTAGGCGACGATATCTTGAGCAAGCTCGCGGACGCCGGTCACATGGTGCGCAAAGCCGCTCCGTTCGACGGGATTATGGGGCATGCATGCGCCATCCGTAGGGATGCGAACGGCTTCCTGCAAGGAGGCGTCGATCCGCGGAGCGACGGGGGAGCCTTTGGCTGGTAGAGGACATAGACAAAGTCAGGAGGCCTTCCTAGAGCGGGAGGCCTCCTGTTATGCTAAGCTGGTTATGAGCTACCTCATATCCCTTCGATTATAGCCGGCGAACAACACAACCAGCGCCACAGCTGTTATTCCCAGAGATAGCAGAGCGTAGCCGGCTCCTATCCCTTGATCGATAACCGCCGCCGCGTCGACATAATAGAACGGCGTGAATACCCCCATGTAGTCGATGTGGCCGCTAATCTTGATAGCCATGGACAGCAGGAAAGTGAGCAGCATGACGGCGGCAGAGTAAGCTACCGCCCGCTTCGGATGCCGCCCCGCCCCGGCGATCGCCATGCCGACAGTCAGAAAGATAAGCTGAACGAGCAGCATGCCCGCCATTAGCGACAGGATCGCTCCAGCGCTGGACTCTCCTTCTGTATACGAGCCGATGACCAGAATGGAACCGGTCAGCATGACCAGGTTAAATATGAGGACCTGAGTCAGCGCGGCCAACAGCTTGCAGAGCAGCAGCCGTCCCCGCGACAATGGCTTCACTAATAGAAATTCCGCCGTCTTATCCCGCTCTTCCTTGGAAATGATGGCAGCCCCCAGCATAGAGGCATGGATGGCCGCCATTAGCAACAAATACAGAAACAACACGCCGTAATACCCGATCGGCGTCCCGATATCGAGCTCGCCGATGCCCATAATCGCTTGCAGCGCCTTTGGCATATCGGCCATCAGCTCATTCATCGCAGCGCCGGATTCCTCCATGCCTGTGAATTTGCCCATGCCTGCGGCCAGCATAGCGATGATACCCGCAATCCAGATCAGCAGCGACTTCAGATGCGCCCTCATCTCTCTCCTGTACAGATTCATTGCACACGCCTCCTTTTATACCGCATGGACATCCCTGCTCCGATACCGCAAATATCCGAAAAGCAGGCAAACCGCTATAATGACAAGCGAAGCCGCCACAAAGCCCGTCTCGTAGCTGCCATGCTGAATAATATACGCACGGTCAAAATAATGAAACGGCGTTACATAACGCAGCTTGCCGTTACCTGAAGAGGACCCGATAAACGTAAGCACAAAAAACGCAAATACCGTACCCAGCGTAACCGGCAGCACCGTCTTCATGCGAGGCAGCAGCATCGCTGCAGCGATTCCTATCGCTAAGAAGATTAGCTGTAATAGAAGCAGGCTGAACGAGATAAGCGCGAATGCTCCATAATCATAGGGCTCCAGTGCCACGGAGGATGCGATCAGGCTAGCCGCCCCAAAATAAACGATGTTCGTCGCCAGCAGCAGCGTCAGCGCAGCCAGCGCCTTCGAGATGAGGATCGCTCCCCGCGTCACGGGTTTGGCCAGCAGGAAGTCCGCTGTTTTCTCCCGGGTTTCTTTGGATAAAATCGAGCTGCCCAAATGCATAGCCTGAATAGCGCCGCATAGCGATACATACAGAAAGATATAGGAATAATACCCCAGCAAAGAAGCGATGGAATCGATCTGAATGCCAATCGCTTGCACCACGGACTCCGGCATAGATGCCAGCACGTCCATGAAAGCCTCCGCATCCCCGGCAAAGGAAGGGTACATCGCCATCATCAGCAGGACAAGCCCGGTCATCGAAGCGGTCCAGATCATCGTAGCATTGCGGTACGCTTTGAGCTCATAGAGATACATGTTCATACGCTCATGCCTCCTTCGCGTAGTAATGCATGAAGATTTCCTCCAGATCCGGCTCCTCCACCCACAGGTTCAGCAAGTCCAGCTCCGCGATCCTCCGCATCACGATATTAATATCGCCCTGGTACAGGAAGCTGGCTTCCCCGTTCTTGGAGTTCCATTCCGTCACGCCTTCTATAGCGAACATGCCCTCAGGCAGTTCATTCTTCGCTTGCAGCTTGAACTTTTTGTAGGTGCGGTCCTTCAGGTCGCTCATCTTCTCCAATGCTATGAGCCGCCCCTCTTTAATGATTGCGACACGGTCGCACAGGCGCTGCACCTCGCTCAAGATATGGGACGAGAACAGAATGGCAGCTCCCTTCCGGTTCTCCTCCTCCAGCAAGCTGAAAAATCTTTGCTGCATAAGCGGGTCCAGCCCGCTTGTCGGTTCGTCTAGAATAATCAGCTTCGGCTCATGGAGCAGCCCTTGCACGATACCGACCTTCTTCTTGTTGCCCAGCGACAGATCGTCAATCCGCTTGCTCATATCCAACTCCAGCACCTCTGCCAGCTCAATCATGCGCTTGCGGCAATCCTTCTTATAGAAGCTCGCTGAATATTGAAGCAGGTCCTTCACCCGCATATTGTCGTAATAAAAAACCTCCGAGGGCAAATACCCGATGTGGCGCTTAATTTCCGGCCCATGCTGTACACAGTCCTTGCCAAAAATTTTGGCGCTGCCGCTTGTCGGATAGATAAGGCCCAGCATCGTGCGAATGGTCGTCGATTTGCCCGCCCCATTGGGTCCGATAAAGCCAAAGATCTCCCCTTCTTCCACTTGAAACGTCAAATCGTGAATTCCGCGCGCTCCTCCGTATGACTTGGTCAGATGATTCAACTCGATGATCGGCATTCCCGATTCCTCCCGTGTTCATCCTGTTATCGCCCGATACGATTATTTGTAAAAGGTTGTTTTGAACATCTCCATGTACTGGCCGAATTCTTGGATAATGGCATCCAGATCAAGCGCTTCACCCGATAACTTGCTGCGCTCCTTGTATTGCTCGCCTAGTCCCTCGACCGTCCATAAAATAACGTTGATCGCCCGCTCCGGGCTGATCCCGTCCTTGAACTTCGTCGTGTCGATGCCGGAAAATATCTGTCCGTAATCGCTGGCCGCCATGCTCTGAATCCGCTCCAGAATCTCTCCTCTGACCTCTTCGGCTGCCTCCAAATACACGCTTTTCATGTAATCCATCATGCTTGGATACTTGCCGAATACCGCCAGATTCAGCATTGCCACCTGCTGCATGCGAACGAACAAATCCGTCTCCAGCAAATCCACCGTTTCCCTAAGCTCAGAGTTCACTACCTCAAGCGTATGGTCGTACAGGAAAAAATATAGGTCTCTCTTGCTTTTAAAATAATGAAAGACCAGCCCCTTCGAGATGCCTGCTTCCTTGGCAATCTCATTGGTCGATGCGGCTGTGTAGCCTTTCGATGCGAACTCCTTCAGCGCTGCGTTGATCACGCGCTCGCGCTTCTCTTCCTCTATGCTTAAAAACTTGCTAAACAATGGTATGCCTCCTATTCGCGAATAGAACGCTGTCCCCTTGCGCTGCCGGCAAGCAGGGAGAACAGCAAACAATAACATTGACCACTCCGGTCAATATCATTATATTGTTCGTTGACCACAGCGGTCAATAGCTATTTCATTTTAATTTCTCGATGGAATTATTAATGCGGTAATTGCCGAAACGAAGCATTTCCTCCAAAAAAGCGGACAACCCGGCAGGATCGCCGTATCTCACCTTCATCCAATAGCAGCCTTCTCCTGTCACGCGGTGCAGCTCCGTTACAGCAGGCTCGCTCACCGCCCAATCGCGGAATGCGCTGTGATGATTGGAGGGCAAAAACACCGTGACCATCGCCTCGAATGGCTTCTCCAGCTTGCTGTCGTCCAACTTTACTGTATAGCCGAGCAGAACGCCTAGCTCTTCTAAACGGGCAATCCGGTTTGCCACCGCTTGGCCGGTCATATGGACGCGCTCGCCGATTTCTTTCATTTGCATGCGGGCGTTGCTTTGCAGGCATGCCAATATGGCATGGTCGGTTTTGTCCAGCATATCGGTTCCATTCCTTTCATGAATCAAGCAGACGGCTCGTTATTATTGATTCAGATTATGGGCCTATTCATTCAATCGCATTATAATCGGTTCCATACCAAGTTGAGAAGGGTGATTCTAATGAATATACAATTGCTTAGACATGCTACCATGCGTATCGAGTGGAATGGGAAACATTATTTGCTCGATCCGATGCTCAGTCCCGCTGGCACATTTGATGCGACGTTCAATACAACGCCGGTGCTGCGCAACCCGCTGGTTGAGCTTCCTGTGCCGCAAGAGCAAGCGGCGTGGGCCGATGCCGTCTTGGTTACCCACCGTCATCCTGATCACTGGGATGAAGCGGCTTCGGCTTTATTATCCCGCAAACTTCCTGTCCTTTGCCAATCAGAGGATGCGGATGCTTTTGTTCAAGAGGGATTCGAGCTGGTGCAGGGACTGGCCGCCGGGGAATCCGGCCAATTGCATGACCTGCGCGTCAGCCGGACGGGCGGGCGTCATGGCTACGGTGCCATCGGCCAAATGATGGGCACGGTATCCGGCTTTGTGCTGGATGACGGGAAGCTGAAGCTGTATATTGCGGGCGATACGGTGTGGTGCGACGAGGTAAGTGATGCGCTGGATCGATATGAGCCGGACGTGACTGTGCTGTTTGCGGGAGAAGCCCGGTTTATCGGGAGCGGTGCCATCACGATGGGGCTGGGCGACATTATCCAGGTGCTGCACCGGGCGCCGCAGACGAAAGTCGTCATCGCCCACATGGAAGCATGGAACCATTGCGGCCTCACACGCGAATCGCTCCAGCGGGATCTGGCGCTGGAAGGCTTCTCCGGCCGCGTATTCATCCCGACAGACGGCGAGTTGGTGGTGCTGTAAGCCACAGGCGCGGCGCGCGATTGTATGCCGAGTTTCTCGGCTTAGAGCTCAGCCGCAGGCGCGGCGCGCGTTTGCAAGCCGAGTTTCTCGGCTTAGAGCTCAGCCGCAGGCGCGGCGCGGGCTTGCAGGCCGAGTTTCTCGGCTTACGGCTCAGCCGCAGGTACGGCGCGCACTTGCTAGCCGAGTTTCTCGGCTTAGAGCTCAGCCGTAGGCGCGGCGCGCACTTCCAGGCCGAGTTTCTCGGCTTAGAGCTCAGCCGCAGGCACGGCGCGCACTTGCTAGCCGAGTTTCTCGGCTTAGAGCTCAGCCGCAGGCACGGCGCGCACTTGCAGGCCGAGTTTTTCGGCTTAGAGCTCAGCCGTAGGCGCGGCGCGCACTTGCAGGCCGAGTTTCTCGGCTTAGAGCTCAGCCGCAGGCACGGCGCGTACTTGCTAGCCGAGTTTCTCGGCTTAGAGCTCAGCCGTAGGCGCGGCGCGCACTTGCAGGCCGAGTTTCTCGGCTTAGAGCTCAGCCGCAGGCGCGGCGCGCACTTGCTGGCCGAGTTTTTCGGCTTAGAGCTCAGCCGCAGGCGCGGCGCGCACTTGCAGGCCGAGTTTCTCGGCTTACAGCTTCCGTCCAAACGCGCGTACAACAAAAAAAGCTATCCAACCGGATAGCTTTTTTCACTCTTACACATCTCTGCGCAGTGCGCGCAGAACGTCGATGCGAGTTGCTCTTAGCGCTGGGCGGTAGCCGGACAGCATCGCCACTCCCAGTGCGATAGCGCAAGCCAGCGCTGTGAGGTATGGCGGGATGACGGAGAACAGGAAACCATCCGGCACCTTCTCCTCCATAAAGGTTTGAATCAATACCGGCAGTCCCGCGTTCACCGCGAACGATATGCCGTAGGAGACAATCGTCCCGATAACCGCGCCCATGATGCCGATCAAAGCGCTCTCCAGCAAAAAGATTTTGCGAATGACCGACGGATGCGCACCGATCGCCTTCATGATGCCGATATCCTGCGCACGCTCTGTCACCGCCATCGTCATCGTATTGAAGATGCCGATCGAGGCGATAATAACAGCAATTGTGCCAACGAAGATCAAGCCGATCTTCATAATGAGGAACATTAGATTCACTTGCTTCAGCTCATCAGCAATAGAATGGTTGAAGTAGCCCTTCTCGCGCAGCACTTCGGATATGCCTTTCACATCGTTCGCATGACCAGCGATCACTTGAACCTCAATATAGTTTCTGTCACCGCCTGGTGCCGGCAATTGCTTCAGCAATTCCTCAATTTGCTCAGGCGTGGAGCCCTCCTCCACATATGGCAGCTCGCCTCTTTGCGTACCCGTAATGCTCTCAACCTGCCCCAGCAGATCGACGCCGACGTATAGCGCCTGATCCATCTTCCACTCTTTAGTCGGCTTTGCCGATATGCCGGCAACTACAGCTTCAATCGGCTTTTTCTTCAGCACGCCGTTCTCATAATAACCGACATTCAGCACAATCGTCTTATTCAACCATTCCGAGGCGTCCTTATACTCGCTCGGCACGCCCTGATCATCGCGCTGCTGGCGGATGTTGTAGCCCAGAATCACTTCGTTATTCTTCTGCGGCATTCTGCCTGCGCTTAAGCTGAAGCCTGCGCGCTCCTCCGCTTGGAAGTCCACCTGAAAGGTACGATCGCCAGTTACCGGCTCGCCGTCAATCGTTGGCTCCATCCACTGGCCGATGAAGTTGCGGTACGTGACGGCCTTTACATTAGGGATCGCCTGCAAATCCTTAATATCCGCATCGTACAGATTCGTATCTTCTTTGAATTTGCTTGGGTCCTTGGAGTAAATATCGATGCCTGTCACCAAGCGGTCGCCCACAATATTGTCCACGATGCTTTGCTGCAGGCCGAAACCTACAGAAGCCAGCACAATTAGGAATGCGCAGCCCATCGCCGTAGCAAGCACGGTCATGAACAGCCTGGTTTTGTTTTTCTTCATATTTTGCCGGACGAACCGGAATTGATCCCCTAGCTTCATTCGCGTTCGCCCCCCTGTCTAATGTAGTCCACGCCTGCAACAGAGCGATGCTGCTCATCATGCGCAGCCACCTGCCGATAATCGCTTTGATGAACAAGCTTGCCGTCCTGCAAGCGGATAGCACGATGCGCGATCGAAGCCACCTGCTCATCATGGGTAATAATCACGAACGTAATGCCCATCTCATGATTGAGTTGTTGAATCATCGTCAGCAGCGTCTTCTCATTCTCGCTGTCGAGGCTTCCCGACGGCTCGTCCGCAAGCACGATCGGCGGCTCCAGTATAAGCGACCGCGCAACCGATACCCGCTGCTGCTGGCCGCCCGAGAGCTCGCTCGGATAGTGGCCCCCATATTCAGCTATCCCGATTTGCTCCATCAGCCTCATCACGCGCTGCTTGCGCTCCGCGCCTGTAATGCCTTTCAGCACGAGCGGCAGCTCCACGTTCTCATAAGCGGTCATGCTTCCGATCAGCTGAAAGCTCTGAAAAATAAACCCGTAATTCGCCAAGCGGAAATCCGCCCACTCCCCTTCGCTCAGCTTCGTTACATCTCTGCCGCCTATCTTAATCTCTCCTGCCGAAGGCCGGATATAACCGGACATCAGATTCAGAAGCGTTGACTTGCCCGATCCGCTCCGCCCTACAATAGCGACGATTTCACCTTTCGCCACCTTCAGATCAATATCATGCAGGACAGGCACGACACGTTCCTTGCCTTTCTTGCCAATTATAAATTGATGACTGACATTAGCCAGTTCGATCATAGGCCAACTCCACCTTTCGATAACCTTGCCGTTCACTAAACCTACTATAGCAAGCAAAGGATAAGCGAACTTAAAGAAAACCTTAAATAAAATTATAGAATCCAATAAGAATCTATAGCCTGCATCCGCCTATAGAACTACTTACATTTAAACCTTTTAGCACCTTTACTAGAAAAAAATTTCATTTTAAACTAGGCAAGACTTCCGTAGCTTGGACTACGATAACAGGTCGAGAAAGGGTTGAAGCCATGCGCGACGAACCTCTTGTCAGTGTCATCATACCTACCTACAACCGTGCAGACATTATCACTTCCTCTATACAATCCGTTATAGATCAAACCTACCGCAATTGGGAGCTTATCGTCGTCAGCGACTGCTGCAGCGATCACACCAAAGAAGTAGTAGAATCCTACAGCAAGAGCGATCCGCGCATACGGTTCATCGTCAACAATCGGACCAAGGGAGTAGGAGGCGCAAGAAACTGCGGGCTGCTAAGCGCCCAGGGCTCGTACATCTCATTCCTCGACTCGGATGACCAATGGTTTCCTTACCATTTGCAGGACAGCATCCAGATGCTTGGCGATTCCCGTTCGGATATTTGCTTCGCCTTGTGGGAAGAACATCATGGCGCTACGGTGTATCAAAGCTACAACAACGAGGTCGAACAGCGTCTCCTTGACGAGATGCGAGCTCAGTATGAAACGAAGGGCGACGCCATCATCATCGAGCATGGTCTGATGGAACGTTTTGTCCTCAATCCGCGTCATTTCTATTCCATTAACTCAATGGTTCTCAAAAAACGCCTTCTCCAGCCCTCCGACCTGTTCAACGAACAATTCAGCATAGGCGAAGACACCTCGTTTATTATCCGCTTCTTTGACCGCTGCCGTATCGCGCTCATTACGAAACCCCATTTCATCTACAATCAATCTCCGGACAGCGTCTATTTGTTTTGCGACAGAAGATTGCTTGACCCCGATACGCTATGCCTGCAGCAAGAGCTCCTGGACAAAATCGAATTTGTCGGCCTTCAAACGATTAATATGAGACTGGAAATGCAAGCTTTGGTCCGCCGCTCCCCTCATCTGGGCAACAGAAAAAGGCTGGAGCAGGAAATCAAATATATGCTGGCCCGTCAATATTATACGCTCAGCTATATTCATAAGCTGAATAAGCGGAAGGCTGTTCGTTACTGCTTCCTCTCGATGCGCTATAGCTTTAATGCGTTCAACCTGCTGCTTCTGTCCCATATCGTGTTTGGCGGCAGCAAGCGCAGCGATTTCCTTAGAAAACCTCTTAATCTGTGGTGAAGAAACGAATCAATACTAATCTGAGTACATAGGAGGCGTTTCATATGAATCCGAATCCGTTAGTCAGCGTCATTATGCCTGCTTTTAACCGCGCACGGACCCTGCCTGCCGCTATTGCTTCGGTGCAGGAGCAAAGCTACGGCAATTGGGAGCTTATTGTTGTGGATGACCGCAGCACGGATACAACGAGGAAAGTGGTGGGAGAGCTGGCAGCGAGCGACAGCCGAATTCAGTACATCTCGAATAAGCGCGCCAAAGGCGTCGGCGGCGCCCGCAACAGCGGCATGCTGCATGCCAAGGGAGATCTCATTGCATTCCTCGACTCCGATGACGTATGGCTCCCCTTTCACTTGGAGGAAACTTTGCGCATGATGCAGGATACCGATACCGATGTCGGCTTTGCCCTATGGCTGGAGCGCCAAGGAGACAGGCTGATTGATCCCTTCGAGGAAGCGCATCAGCAGGAACGCCTCAGGGCGCTGAAGCGCTCCTTTCATTCGCATAGCGAAGACATTGTGGTCATGCACAACGGGCTTTTCGAGCGGTATGTGAAAGATACCCTATGCATCTTCCACATCAATACGATGGTGTTCAAACGGGAGAAGCTCCAGCCTGGAGGCATGTTTCTGGAGGACTTTCATATCGGGGAAGACACGGCATTCATGATTAACTTCTTCGATCATTGCCGGATATCGCTGCAGATGAAGCCCCACTCCATCTATCATCTGTCGCCCGACAGCTTATACTTCTTCATCGACCGGAGGGAGATCGATCCCGATCGGCTCCACCTGGACAAGCAGGCGCTTCAGAAGCTGGAGCAAGCCGGACTTCAGGCGCTCGCGTTCAAGCAATTTTTGAGGCAAAAGATTGCGGCCTGCGATTGGCATGACCGAAAACGGCTGCTGCTGCTATCTAGCTACACCTTAGCCCGGCAATATTACACGCTAAGCTATATCCACCGCTTCGAGAAACGGAAGGCGCTCCGCTACTGCCTGCAATCCATGAAGCATAATGTCAATTTGTTCAATCTGCTGCTGATGTGCTATATCCTTTTTTCCGTGAAAAAAAGCAATAACTTCTTGAGGAGACCCATAGATTTGTGGTGATGCCGCCATTCTGTAGGGGAAGTGCGTTACAAAGCCGCCTTCAACAATAAGAAAAAGCCGGGCACAGAGGCGCAGCGCCTCTGACTCGGCCGTTCAATCTTATTCATTCGCCGCGCGCATCTGCTTGCTTCGAAGCTGTCCGCATGCCGCATCAATGTCCGCTCCATGCTCCAGCCTGACGCTTACACTGATGCTTTGCTTTTTCAGCACATCGTAGAACGCTCGGATGGACTCCTGCTCGCTGCGCTGGTATTGGCTATGCTCATCGACCGGATTGTACGGAATCAGGTTGACGTTCACCAGCTTGCTCCGGCCGCGCATGAGCTCTGCCAGCTCCAGCGCTTGCTCTACTCCGTCATTCACGTCCTTCAGCAAAATATACTCCATCGTCATCCGGCGATTCGTCTTCTCCAGATAGTAATCGATCGAGTCCATTAGCTTCTCGATTGGAATCGCTTTGTTGATCTTCATAATGCGCGTACGAAGCTCGTTGTTCGGCGCATGCAGCGATACCGCCAGATTGACGCCCAGATCGCTGTCCGCGAATTCTCTGATCTTGCCGGCAAGACCGCTTGTCGACACCGTAATATGGCGCGCGCCAATCGCCAGCCCCTTATGATCCTTCACGACTCGGATAAAATCGCCCATGTGCTGGAAGTTATCGAATGGTTCTCCGATTCCCATCACCACAATGTGGCTGACGCGCTCGCCAAGGCCCGCCGCGTCCAGATGCAGCTGCACCCGCATCAGCTGCTCCACAATCTCGCCGCTCGACAGATCGCGGCTCTTGGCGATCAATCCGCTGGCGCAGAAGCTGCAGCCGATATTGCAGCCGACTTGCGTCGTGACGCATACCGACAAGCCGAACTTGTGCCGCATCAGCACGGTCTCGATCAGGTTGCCGTCATACAGCTTGAACAGGAACTTGACCGTGCCGTCCTTGGACTCCTGCTTCACATGCTCGGTCATTGTGCTCATCGCGTAATGCTCCTTCAGCAGCGCAATGCAATCCGCATGAACGTCTATCATGTCGTCGAAGGATACCACCCGCTTCCGGTACAGCCAGTCCCAGACCTGCTGCGCACGGAACCTCCGGTGGCCCCTCTCCTCCAGCCAAGCTGTCAATTGCTCTAATGTTAATCCATAGATGGATGTCGTAGTCATGATTGTTCCTCTTTCCAAAACCGCTATATTCCATGCCGCCCCAGCCTGAACAGCCGGACCCGCAGCTTGCTCCTATTGTCCCAAAAATAAAGGGCGAATACAAGACTTACTGCGCCGCCCCTACCCGCTCGACGCGCCTCTTCATATCGGAGAAGCTGATAGCCCCAAGCATTCTCTCCTGAACGACGCCATCCGCATCAATAATGAAGGTCGCCGGGAACGCATTGACCCGGTAACTGTCGGCAGCCTCCCCCTTCGCATCCAGCACCAGAGGGAAGTCATAACCGTATTCCTTCATATATCGTTCCACACCGGCCACGCTGGACTCCTGGCTTGTCACGTTCACCGACAGCAGCTTCACCGCTTCACCCTCGGCGGCGTAATGCTCATACAGCTTCTGAACATGCGGCATCTCCGTCTTGCATACCTTGCACCAAGTCGTCCAGAAGTTGACGATGACGATGCTTCCTTCGTTCCGGGCCAGGGAAATCGCCTCGCCCTCTAAGCTCGCAAGCTCAATAGGAGGAGCGGTCAACCCTGCCCGGGGGCCGACTGTACCATCCGCTTCGCCGCTATCCATGAGCTTAGCTATAACCCCTGTCTGAACCTGTTCCTGAAGCGTGAAGCCAAGCAAGCCAATGACGCCCAGAACCACAATTCCCTGAGTCAGCATACGTCTGATCCACTGGCTGTCGTCAGCCCGCTTCTGCTGCCATTGCTGCCAGCGGTCCAGCCGGCGAAGCAGCACAATAACAACTATAGAGAGCAGCAGTCCGATACTATGTCCGTAATGGAAAGAATTCCGGTCCAAGAAGAGTACAGCAATTCCGTATACCAGCATCCAGCCCGATGCAAGCAGCGCTATCCTCGCGGCGGCCCCGCCCATACCATGTCTTCTAAATTTATAGCCGCACCATACAAGCGCGGCAGCTGCAGCCAGCCAAAATCCGATTCGTCCGCCGCTGAAGAATAGAAGCGACATCGGGTGCTGGATAACGCTCATAGGATCGACGAGCAGCAGGCTGCCTTTCCACACCGCGATCCACAGCACAATCGCGCTCCATGCAGCCGAAACATCCGTCTCCCGCTCGGCCTTATCCATGCCCCTGCTCCCCATCCGAAGCGCCAGAACACCGACGATTCCGGCAGCCAAATAGACGAGCAGTTCCGCGTTCAGCACGAGCGAGCCCAGTTGTATATTCGTCATCGGTCTCCGCCCTTCGTCACGATATGATCAGCCTTCATCATAGCATGATAAGCGCAGCCAAGCGAACGGCCTCTTCATCAAGCGGCGTGGCGCAGCGAGCTTGGCTGTTCCGTGAAGCCCTCCGCCAAGCGAATCAGCCCCTCCTTCCCGACCTTCCGCGACTCCGATCCTACCCGGTAAATATATTGTTTGTCCCCTTGCCCTGATGCGGCAACAGACCAGCTTACTTCCTGGTAGTAGCGGCTGGCGGAGAACGGAACGTCCTCTCCGCTTGTATAGGATGCCAGGTTTCCTCCAAGATTCAGCTCCTCCACTTGCGTTGAACCCGGAACGACCCACCTCTGATCCGTCCTTCTCTCCTCCAGCGCTTCGACCGTAACCAGCAGCGTATCTCCCTCTTCGTTGACATAAGCCAATGTGTACAGAATTGAGGCCGGCGGCTCAAGCTCCTTCATGCGCTTCCAAGCCACGCGTTTGCCGCTCGCGGCAATCTCGTCTTTTAGCTCCTGCATAATATTAAAGCCTTCGAGCCCTGCATTGGCGCTTAACGGCTCCCCCCGGAATGCATCGTTAAATACATATTGTTCCGGAAGCGCCTGCGGCACGGCTGCATGAAGACCTTCCTTCCTCATCCGGTTCACGACCTGCGCATAGCTCTCATGGAGCCATAGCGGCTCCTTAATGCCGAAGAGCGGATAATTACGATATAGAGGATGAGAAGATTCAGCCAGCGCTGCAAAATAGACCATCGCGGCCTCTCCAGGCCGCAGCTCCTTCTTCACATCCTGGAGGGAAGACCATATCTCCTCCGACACAGCCTCATCCAGCACCATATCATCTCCGCCCGAGAATAGCTTCAGGCTCCATAGTCCAAGCTGATTCTGGAACAGCAGCTTCCCGCCCCCATAGGCGAAGCCGGACAGCAAGAGAATCGCTGCCAGCCAGAAGACTGTGCTCCGATGAGAGGTCTTGCCGCCGTCATGCCGCTTTCGCTTGGCGTTCGAGGCCATTTCCCTGAATGCCGCCATCACTTCGTCACTCGGCTCTGCCGGCGCCGTCAACGCTCGCGACTTGCGCCGATAGGCCATCCGCAGCTTTTCTTCAATGAACATACATCGACACTCCTCTCTCGTTCGCCAGCGTCCCCATGCGCGAGCGCAGTTTCTTCAGCGCGGCATGATGCCTGGACTTCACTGTCCCAAGCGGCAGGTCCAGGACCTCCGCGATCATCTCCAGCGAATAGTCCTGATAATATCTAAGTACAATAACCTCCTGCAGCTTATGGGAAAGGTCCTTCACGTACGGCAGTATTTCATCCTTATGATCAATGGCCTCCAGTTCAGGGTCGACGGCTCCCTGCCCCCCTTGTCCGACTGTCTTCGCTTTCTCCAATAACCTGAAGCTGCGCCATATCTTCCTCTTCTGGGTTCTGACCTGACGAATGATAAGCCCATTAAACCAAGGAAGGAACGGCCTGCCGGTGTCATACTGCGGCAGAGACCGGAATAAGGCGATATACACCTCGCTCATGACGTCTTCCGCTTCCTTCTCGCTTCCAACCAAGTAATAGATCATGCTATAGGTATGCGCGCGCGTTGCCTCGAAGAGCGATTGAAACGCCGCTTCATCCCCTTCGCACATCCGAACCACCCACGCCCGAAGTAGTCGATCTTCCATAGGCCTGCCCCCTATCTATGTGTCTTTTCTATTATCCGTTCAGCCTTTATCGGACCTCAATCACAAAAGGGACAACGAGCACTTCGCCCTTCAGTTGAAATTGTCCCCATAGCTTATAAGTACCGGCAGCCGGGAATTCAGCATGAAACATTACGCTGCCAGAGCTGCTCATCCCTTCCACCGCGTGCACATGAACATATTGCTGCGCCGTCTCATCCAATATGACGCAATGTCCGCCCGTTCCAAGGTACGGCTCCAATTCAATCGGCCCGCCTGTATCCGCATCGCGATAAGAGAACACAAGCATCGCCATTTCTCCGCTTCGCAGCTCCTTGAAGCCAGGATACACAGACAACTCGAACTCCACTTGCCCCACCGTCTCCACGTAACTCTCGCTTACAGCCAAGTCCAATATAGAGGGAGGCACTCCTTCCCCTCTAACCCATTGCTTATGAACCGTAATTCCTTTTCGGTCTGGAATAAATTCGGCTGCTAACAGGAAATCTCCTCCATACGAAAGATCAAGCTCTGTACGGAAGGTCCCTTCCCCTTCGTAATCGGGATGCACATGCGAGAAAAACTGAAGATCCCTGCTCACCACGATGAGATGCATCAGCTTGGTCATATCCTCTGAAAAGTCCATTACTCGCTCCCCGCTCGGATTCAGCACCTGCAGCAGCATCACTTGCTCCCCTGTCCCTTTCTCCTCCACGTCGTATACCAGGACGGAATAGCTTTGATCCGAGGGATTGGCGGCCATTGACCCTTTCTGAAGATATGGCAATAGCCCCTTTGACGGAGGCTCATAATCCTTGTTGTACATAGGAGGCGCTGAACAGCCCAATAGCAGGATGACGGCGCACAAGAAACAAATCATCATGCTGCTTGCCCTCTTATGCATAGCTGACGCTCCTCGGCGAAGATATGGCCAGCAGGCTTACCGCGATGGAAGCCAGCATCGCTTGCACAATAGCTCCTGTCCACAGCTCGACCTCCCAGCCGATGCCTGCCGTCATATGCATCCAGAGGAAGTAAAGACTCCAGAGCATCAAAGGAACAGCGCCAGCCACCACACGGTAGCTCCATGTGCGCTCATAAGGACGAAGCCAGCGGTACAGCAAATCGCCCGCAATGCCCGCAGCTCCTGCAATCAGAATAACGGGATAATGCCTGAAGCCGTCCAGCGAGCTGTTGAGCGTGGTAGTTATGACAAGAAACAGGGTCATCGTTCCGATGGGCACGATCCACCGCTTCATAAGCAGGAACAACGGGATCATGAACAACAGCGTGTTAATCAGAATGTAGCTTAATCCTCTATGCTCATTATTGATGGCAATCAGCCAAAGCCCATACTCATTCTGCAGCCATTCAATACTTTTGGCGGAGGGCAGATTATAATGAAACATCCATGTATACATCAGGAAAAACCCTGCGGCAGCAGCAGCCAGCGTAATAGACAGAAACGGGGGAAAGAACAAGCGCCATCCGATCCTGCGAGCCCCTTGCTCGCTCACGGCTGCCTGATACGGGGCGGACAGCAGCAGAAGCGAACCGACAAGCAGCAGCAAATGTGAAGGGCTGAGCAGCGCCGCCGTATCCTTCTCGATGCCGAAGATCGTATGCCAGACCATGTCGGCCAACCCTCCGCATAGAAAAATCGCCACTCCGCATAACCCTGCGCCATAGCCTCTCGGAATACAGCTCATCCACGTTCCCCCGCTCCGCAACCGATTGCGGTATACAATGCCGGACATCCAGCATGCAGAGGCGATGAAACCTGAATACAAGATGGCATGCCATGGTGTGAAGAAGGTCTCCAGCACATCATGGCGATGAGCATAACCATCCACAAAGATCCCGAGCAGCAGCCATGTTCCAAGCAGAATCGTCATATAGTGCTGTACAAGCGTCGCTTCTGCCCGCATAACGGTGTGCCCGTGTGAATTCTCGTGCTTCTGTTCCATTCCTTATCCTCCCGCTCTCATCACCAGCACAGTCTCCACCTTTTCGTCTTTTAGTACAAATTCCAGCACGATGCCATTCTCCTTATCGTAATATCCAAAGAAATGAAGCTCATCCTGCGTCCGTTCTGTATAGTGCGCGCCATATTGCTCCTTAATGCGGTCACGGTTATCGCCAATGCCAATCCCTTCCGCTGTCTTGCCGTCTTGCTTAATCGAATAGCCCTGCAGCTTGCCCTTATAAAAGAAGTACTCATACCCCTCATATTCCAGTACATCTCCGCCTTTGTTAGTTGTCCCTTCAAAGACTGGCTTGCCCAGCTGCTCCCGGATCTCTGTCTGCGTCATATCCCATCCCGATAAACCGCCCTTCTCAGCACTAAGATCGGTGCTTTCCGCATTCGCATAAACCTCGGCCAGCTCAAAAGCCTCACCGCCGCCGCTGCATGCCCCAAGCAGTATGGTGAAAGCCAGTACAATCATCCACCATTTGTTCCTCATAGACGTTCCCCTCCATCCTTTCTCTGTATTAGCCCCATAGCCAGGAAAAGGTTCGATATGGATTGCAAATAATGGAAGCAAGCACGCCAAGAAAAGAGCTGCCGCAGGGATCGTTTCCGATCCGCCGCGGCAGCTCTACGGTAAGACATTGGATTTCTTTCTCAGCTACGCAGTTTTCAGTGCAAATTTCTTGAATCGGAGCAGCGCCACGCCAAGCCCCGCAAGTCCGAACGCGAACAGGATCAGCAGCGTCCAGCCGATGCCGCCAATATCCATGCCGCGAATCATGACGTCCTGCATGCCCTTCTGCGCCCAATATTGCGGCGTGAACAGGCCAATCGTCTGAACCGCCTTCGGAAGAAATTCGTACGGGAACCACAGCCCGCCGACAATGGCTCCGCCCATAGCGATAACTTGAACCATCGCAATCCCCATGTTCTCGCTGCTGACGAGCAAAGCCAGCATGAGTCCGATGCCCGTCGCGCATACGGCAAGTCCCAGCACAATCAAGGCAATGGCCAGTGGATGGCCAAGCTGAAGGCCATAGACAAGCTGGCCGAAGGTAAGCAGCACCGTCGATTGGACGAGGACGACAAGCACATTCGGCACCCACATCCCGACGAGATAATGAATCGGCTTCATCGGCGTGCCTTGCAGCCTGGACAGCATGCCCGAGCGGCGGTCCTTCAGCAGATTCTGAATCATATTAATCATGATGAAGAATACGAACATCACGGTATAGCCCGGAACGATCTGCGTGACAGCATTCGTTTTCGTCGCGTTCTCCTTCACCTCTTTGATCGAGATGGCAGGCTGCATAATCGCATCGATCGCTTCCTCATTCTGTCCCATGCCTGCAAGTATGCCGCGCAGCTTGTAGTCATGGTAGCTTGCAGACACGCTATCCAGCAATGCCAAGACCGGCGCAACCGCCTCATCGGCCACTGTATCCCGGTACAGCTCAATCTCCGCAGATTGCCCCGCCTCGACCTGCTGCCCGTAGCCAGCAGGCACCACAAGCAGATAACTGCGGGAGCCGTCCTTAATTTCTTTGACGCCCTCCTCCAGCGAGCCCCCTTCATAGGCCTCCAGCGCAAAACCTTTGATCTCCCCGAGTCTCTCCAGGAACTGTCCCGAAGCCGCCGAGCCGTCCGCATCATAATACGGAACCTTGTATGTGGTGCTGCTCCCCGCGCTTCCGAAGATGGAGGAGAAGATCACTATAAACAATACCGGGAGCGCGAACAGCCAGAAGAAAGCTCCTTTATCCTTTAGTGTAAGCAAGATTTCCTTGCGTATAATCGTTGCGATCATTTCGATTCATCCTTCCGTTTTCTCATATAGGCATTCTGATGCCCTCTATACCGCACGCCCTCCGCTTCGTTAATCTCGAAGCGTTGTTCCCGTCAGCTTCAGGAATACGCTGTCCAGCGTTGGCTGCATCAGCTCCAGCGCCTTGACCGTCACGCCTTCGCGTGCCCACTTGGCCGACAGCGCCGACAGAACTGACAGCGGATGATCACATTCCAGCACCCAGCCCTTGCCTTCTTGCGTCGCTTTCACAATGCCGTCCACAACGGGAGGCTCCGACACACCGGCAGCTTCCGCATATACCGCCTTCACCGCATGAAGCTCCAACAGCTCTCTTAGACCGCCTTGAGAAACAATCCGTCCATGATCAATAATGGCTACTTCATCGCAAAGGGCTTCAACTTCCTCCATGTAGTGCGTGGAGTAAAGGATCGTCACGCCGTCACGCTGCAGCTTCCGGATCATCTCGAAAATATGGTTCCGCGACTGGGGATCGATCCCGACCGTCGGCTCATCCATAATGACCAGCTTGGGCCGGTGAAGCAGCGCAGCCGCTATATTAATGCGCCGCTTCATGCCCCCTGAATAAGAAGCGACTTCATCGCCCGCCCGTTCCGTCAAGCCGACCGCTTCGAGCACTTCTGCAATGCGCTTCTTCAGCTCCGTCCCGCGAATACCGTGCATGCGTCCGAAGAAGGTCAAATTCTGCTTGCCGCTCAGCTTCTCGTAAAGCGTAATATCCTGGGGCACATATCCGATCAATTGGTGAATGGCTGAAAGCTCCTTGCGGATATTAAGCCCGAACACCTCGATATGGCCTTGATCCGGGTCAATGATGCCGGTCAGCAGCTTCATCATCGTAGACTTCCCCGCCCCATTGGGCCCGAGCAGTCCGAAGCAGCTGCCTGGCTTGACCGTCAGATCGACTCCCTTCAGCGCCTGATGGCTGCCATAACTCTTCTTCGCTCCTCTAACTTGCAGTACATCTGTCATCTCTATTTTCTCCCTCTCTTGTTCGCCGTTATCGTTACCTGTAGTATGCAAGCTTCCATACCTTCCCGCCACAGATTCGGGATAACCTGCAGCTATCCGTGCATCAAATGCTTAAATCGGTGACTGTCTTTCGCAGGGTCCAGCCGACCATTGTGACGTATCCCACTTTGTCATACACCAAAAAGAGGCTGGCTATTGTCATTCACAATGACAATAGCCAGCCTCTATCTCTATCTCTCCGCCTATCCTCTTTCCACAGATTTAGCCTATTCGACGCTAACCGCCACGACTCCGCCAATCCCCTTGATCGCATCTACCATTTCCTTCGGCTCAATCGATCGCGGCACCATCAGATCCAGCTGCACCTCCAGGCATTGCGGAGCGTCAAGCGTGGCTTGCAGCCGTTTCAGCGTCAGCTTCTGGGTCACAATGGACCAGCTCGCCAGCTTTTCCGATACCCTATCAAGCAGCTCCTCTTCTTCCGCCTGAATGGTCAGCTTCCTGACCTTCTTGCTTTTCAGAAAACGATGCTCCATCTTGTTGAACACCCATAATGTGATGAATACGAGCACCGTACCTGCTGCAGCGCCGACATAAAAACCCGCTCCAATCTGCAGCCCGATCGCTGCGACCACCCATAAGGACGCCGCTGTCGTCAGCCCCGTAATGGCTTTTCCAGTGAACAGAATCGTGCCTGCTCCGAGAAAGCCGACCCCGGTAATGACCGCTGTCGCCAGCCGCGCGGGATCAATTCGCACATTAGGCTCGCCGACAAATTCAGCAAAGCCATAGATGGACAGCAGCATAATCATCGAAGAGCCCAGGCAGACCAGGATATGCGTACGAAATCCGGCCGGATGGTTGTGCTGCTCCCGCTCGAAGCCAATGAGGCCGCCGAGCAGGACGGCCAGCACCAGACGAACCAGTATTACCGTATAGTCAATGACCCATGGATTGTAGGAGGCGTTCATTGAAGGATCGGAACCATAAGCCGCTTACGGTTGCGGAATATTGCCCATTCCCGATAGCCGATGTCGTACAAGTGCCGGCCAACCGCTTCAAAATGCTCGCCTACCCGCTCCGGCTCATGAGCATCGGAGCCGAACGTCACCTTAACGCCGTGATGGAGCGCCCGCTCCAGGAAGTACCCGTCCGGCACCCAATTATCGTCAGAGGAATTGATTTCGATGACGACATCGCTATCGGCGATAGCCTTCAGCGTAATGTCGGCAGCCTCCGTGCGCAGCTCCGGGTAACCGTAGAAGTAACGATTCAACGAATCGACATGGCCCAAAATATCATATAACCCGCATTTGGCAGACTGGGCGATAAAGTCATAGAATAGATTTTTCACTTCCAGCTTGCGTACTGAGGTCAAGCCCTCCCAGAACTCCGAATCGTAGATGCCAATGCCGGCAAACTCATGTACGGAGCCAATGACGTAATCAAAAGGATACGTTGCGATAACCGAACGATATAAGTCCAGATGCTCCGGCAGGAAGTCCGCCTCGATGCCAAGCAGCACCTCAATTTTCCCCTCGTATTCTTCCTTCAGCTGGAGCACTTCTTTGATATAAGCGGGAAATTCGCTCCTCGCCATGCTTCCGCTCAAGGACGGGCGATCCTCCTTGGAGGCGAAGAAAGGCGTATGGTCCGAAATGCCGATCATAGCCATCCCCTGTCCAATAGCCGCTTCTATATATTCTCTAACCGAACCGACCGCGTGCCCGCAGCGTTCATGATGCGTATGAAAATCAAACTTCATAAGTTACCTCCGATAAATATGTGATGAATGATGGATCCATTTCGGCTAGCCCTTAGAGCCGGATATAACAATGCCTTGAATGAAATATTTTTGGGCAAAAAAGAACAGGATCAATAGCGGCAATATCGCAATAAGCGAAGCTGCCATCAGCAGATGCCATGGCGTAGCGCCATAGGCCGCCGTAAAATTGGCAAGACCAAGCGAAATCGGATATTTGGTCATGTCGTCCAAATAAATAAGCGGACCGAACAGATCATTCCATCGCGATATCAGCTCCAGAATCGCTGCCGTTGCAAAGGCCGGCATAGACAGCGGGATCATAATGCGGAAGTACATCGTGAAATGGCTTCCCCCGTCAATCTTGACCGCCTCATCCAGCTCCTTCGAGATGCCGAGATAAAACTGGCGCATCAGGAAGATGGTAAAGGCGCTTGCAGTAAAAGCCGGAATGACAAGCGGCAAATATGTTCCTGTCCACCCGAGCTTGGTGAACAGCAAATATTGCGGAATCAACGTCACCTGGGACGGAATCATCATCGTGCTGAGCACAAGCCCGAATAGAAGCAGGCTGCCGCGCGCCCGCAGCCGTGCGAATGCGAATGCTGCCATGGAGGACGTGAAGACTACCGCCGCTACCGTTACAGCCGAATACCACATCGAGTTCCAGAGGAACCGGGCGAGTGGGGCATCGATAAAGATCTGCTTGTAATTGCTCCACTGAATTTCCGACGGAATCCAGGTCATCGGCACGCGGTGAATCTCGCCAATCGTCTTCAGGGACGTGGACAGCATCCAGAACAGCGGGAACGCGAACAAGAGCACGCCGCCATAAAGTAGCACATAAATGACGATTTTCTGAATCGGACGCAGCTCGCCGAATCGGCCGGATGTTGAAGCTTTCATCATAATGGCGCCTCCTTCACTTCGAGTCGTATTCATAATGGACGAATTTTTTGGAGCCCCATAGCGATACGAGCGTCAGCGCGAAGATGAGCAGGAACAATATCCACGCCTGCGCGGAGGCGTATCCCATCCGGAATTGCTTGAAGGCCGTATCGAACAGATAATACACGTAGAAATAGGAGTTCCAGTCCGGACCTCCCTTAGTAATCACGTAGGCTTCCGTAAAGATCTGCAGCGATCCAATCATGCTGATAATGGTATTGAACAAGATTACAGGCGAAATAAGCGGCACTGTAATTTTGCGGAATTTCACAAAGGCGCTTGCTCCTTCCAAGGAAGCCGCCTCATATAGATCCTTAGGCAGCGACTGCAAGGCTGCAAGGAAAATGACCATTGTGCTGCCCGATGCCGTCAATTGCATGAGCACCATTGAAGGCACGACCGTATCCGGGCTCGTGAACCAGCCCGGCCCCTGAATGCCGAACCAGTCGTACAGGACGGAGTTGACGACGCCGAACTGCGGATTAAGCAGCCAGGACCACAGGAACGATACGGCTACCCCGGATATGATGCTAGGCGCATAATAAAGCGTGCGAAGCAGCGATTGCCCTTTAATCTTATTGTTCAGCAGCGTTGCAATGATCAAGGAAGTGACAACCGTAAAGGGCACGGCCATTACACTGTAATACAGCGTCACCGATAACGATTTGTAGAACAGCCGGTCGCCGAAGAGCGTGCTGTAATTGCTAATGCCCGCAAATTTCGGAGACGAGATGACATTGTATTCGGTAAAGCTGAGCAGCAGCGAAGCGAGAATCGGTCCTCCGGTGAAGCATATAAACCCGATAAACCACGGGGCTATAAAAACCCAGAACGACCGCTCCTCGCGTTTCATCGCCAGCGAAAGCTTTCTCATAAGCTACCTCCATTGGCCTAGACGGACACCCTCCTAGTGCCAGGCGTCCGTCTGGCCATCATGTAATTCAAGCTCTGGCTGCTAGTGGTCCAATTTCAGCGACAGGAGGTTATCGTTCAGCACATTCAAACCGTCGGTGACGCTCCGCTTGCCGCCCCACACCTGATAGAGCGACTGGTTCATCGTCTCCAGAATCGTGTTGAATTGGACGATCAGATGATTCTCCGCCTCGCGTCCATACTTGATCGAGCCTTCGTGAACTTGCTTGAACGCCTCGGGATTCATGCCGATCTCCGCACCCATCTTCTCATACCACAGCTTGAACAAGCTGGAGTCTGCCGGCGTTCTGCCCACATCATTCATATAGCGGTAAGCGCCCCCGCCCTCAGCCGGATCCGCCAAGTGACGGACGAACTCCCAAGCCTCATCAGGATGCTTGCTCGTTGCCGAGATGCTCCACGGATCGACGAACAGCGTGACCTTGCGTCCCTCATGATAAGGAACCGCCGCTACGCCCCAATTGAATTCCGCTTGCTTGTAGGAGCCAAGGCCCCAGCCGCCGGTAATGTACATGCCGACCTTGCCGGTCAGGAACGGATCGCCCAGCTGCGAGGATGCCGCTACCGTCTCCGCATCCGGAGCCACCTTGTATTTGTTGATCAAATCCACATTGAACTGCAAAGCCTCGATATTAATCGGCTTCATCAGATCAGGCTCGCCCATCACGCCGGTTGTATACGCTTCCGGTTTGAACAAGTCTCCGCCGAACATCCATGTCATCGCATTGGCGCTCAGAGCGCTGGAGAAGCCGAATACTTGCTTGCGCGCATCGCCTACGTCATGGGACAGCTTCTGAGCGGTCTCCAGCATGGCGTCGAAGTTCCAGGATTGATCATCCCAGTCGGTTGTAGGATAGGGCAGACCGGCTGCATCGAATAAGTCCTTGTTGTAGTAGAGATAGGTGGCATTGCTTACGAGCGGGATGCCGTAGTTTTTGCCGTCGATTTTGTAGATATTGAGCAAATTCGGGTCCATTGTCTTGAGCTCAGGAGCGCCATTCTCGATATATGGCGTCAGATCCTTCAGTGCGCCCATCTTCATGTAAGTCGCAAATCCGCTGTCCGCCTGATTCGGATTCCACACATCCGGCGCTTTGCCGCTGGAGATCAAGGTGGTCAGCTTCTGATCGAATTGATCGTAGGGAATATTCTCAAGCCGAACCTTCACATTGGGATGGCTCTCCTCAAAGCTGGCAATAACTGCATCCTGCCATGCTTTCTTGTCCGGATCTGCGGCCATTACCCATACGATTTCGACCTTCTCTCCGCCTGTATTTTTCTCTCCGCCGTTGCTGCCTTCGTTCGTATTAGCCGAATTGCCGCAAGCGGACAGCACTGCGGATACCGCAAACATTAGAAGCACACTCATCAGAAACATGCGTTTTGTTAATGGATTTTTCATGACACCCTCCGATTTGTTTTTTTGAACCCATCTTCACAACATGTCAAACCAACGAACCCCAAACTTTCAACGATCCTCACCATCTCTAGCTGCTGCATCACCCACTGTTGTTATGGCTTGTTGCCTATCAATATAGCATGTGATAGTATGAATTATCTGCACACATCTTATCTACTTCGTTATTTTTCAACATATCTTCTATTGAATTAAAGGATGGATATTATGTATAAAGGTGGCAGGCCCATGTCCGAGACCAACTTCTATGCCGCTTCCCACTTCGATATCAGCCGTGAACGGAAAGAAAATACGAGCATGCCAAGCCGCCATTACCACAACGGATATGAGATTTTTTATCTGGTGTCGGGAGATATCAGCTACTTCATTGAAGACAAGAGCTATCAGGTTGTTGGAGGCGCTTTGCTGATTATCAACGAGAACGAGATTCATAAGCTGGTCAATTCCAGCAAGGAATCATTCGAGCGGATTACGCTCCTTTTTCAAGAGGAATTTCTTGAGGATATGTTTCCATACAATGACAGCTTTCATGTGCTGTCCAGCTTCTCCAGCGGCAAAAACTTCATGCCTCTGAACGGGCAAGAGCAAAGCATGATCGAGAAGCTCTTCGACAAAATGATTGCCGAATTCACCAAGCAGCCCCCCGGGTATGAATATTATTTGAAGACGCTGCTGTTCGAGCTGCTCATATTCATCCACCGCAAGACGGCCACCTTGCCCGCAGCCGAGCATCACGGAAACAATCCGATGAACCGCAAAATATTCGAAATCGTCGATTACTTAAACCAGCATTATCATGAAGCCCAGACGATCCAGAGCATTTCCAGCCGCTTCTATATCAGCTCCTCCTATTTCTGCAAGATGTTTCGGGAGAATACAGGGTTTACGTTCACGGAATATCTCAACAATGTGCGGATTAAGGAAGCGCGCCAGCTCCTGACGGGAAGCACGCTGAAGGTAGCCGATATCGCGGAGAAGGTCGGCTTTGAGAGCATGACGCATTTTGGGCGCATCTTTAAGGAGATTACCGGCTTCTCGCCGCTGAAGTACCGTCAAGCCAATAAACCCGATCTTGATTGACAATCTATAATGGGATGTTCCGGCGAAAATGAAAAGATGGCGGTGCCAGGTTTTTATACCTGCACCGCCATCTTGGAGACAGCTTATTTTTGCTGGGACTGCTTTCTTTCCGCGTCATGCTTCATGGCTTAACGTTCCTTTTGGACGGATGCATTGAGCGCTTCGGCTTGTTTCGTGAAGTAGTAGCGGAAGCCGAGCCAGAAGATAGAGTATGTTACGATAAACATCAGGCAGCCGAGAATAATAGGCAGCGGCGCCGGCGGAATCCAGCCCACCCCTATTGCAATCGGGAAAAACAATGCGATCGACATCATGAAATGAATGACCAGCTGCTTCAGCGGACTCCAGCGGTCGTATTCGAATATAAATGATGCCGCGCCAAAATATGCGCCCATGAACATGCTCCCCAGCAGATTCCACCACAAGATTTTGGCAGGAACGACTGCATCCTTCATCATCAGGCCTGTCAGCACAGCCAGCAAAATAATGGCCGAGCAGCCGAAGCCCAGCATAACCCGTTTGAAAATTTCACTCGCCATCTTTGCTATCCCCCCATATGAGCTTCTGCTTAAGCTGTGCCACGTAAGATCGTGATACATACTCTTTGCTGCCCGTCTTGAAGTGGACGCACAGGTTGCCGTTAAAGGATAGCTCAAACCGTGCTATCTGCTCTACATTGCCGATAACTGACTTGGAGAAGCGCATAAATTGATGCGGAATAAGCAAATCTTCAATCTCGTAGAGCTTCATCTTCAGCTCAATGCTTTGCCGGTTCATCGAGGCGTATACTTTGCGATTCTCAGCGTATACGTAATCGATATCGCTCGGCTCCAGCAGAACCGAGCGTTCATCTTGAACGCCGACGAGCCTCTTGGTCATCGGGCTTTTGATCCGCTTCACAAGCTCCGAGATTTCCTCCGTCCAATCCTTCGCCTGTATCGTGACTACTGTCTCATCGTATTGATCCTTGATGTCGATCTGAACCTTAATCGCCGTTCCCCCCTGTCTAAACCGAGCTGTTATGTATATCCTAAATTCTATCATTTTGGCTATAGCTTGAGTATCGATTAAGCACGAATTGTTTCACATTGTACATAAAAAATCACCTTTCGCAAGGTGATTTCCACTGCTTCTATCCTCAGAATTCACCTTCGGCAAGCAGCGCCCGCTGCGCTTTGGTCAAGCTTTTTGCCACCAAATCATAAGAATGGTCAATCATCGACTTCACTTCATCCGATGGAACGGTTCCGTCTATCGTAACGGTATTCCAATGCTTCTTGTTCAAGTGGTACCCCGGCTTGACCGCTTCATGCTCCAGCCTCAGCAGCTCCGCCATATGCGGCTCGCACTTCAGCGATATATTCACGATTCCATCGTTTACGCCGATCAGAGCAAACATCTTGCCGCCAACCTTCATCACTAGCGGGTCCGGTCCAAAAGGATAATCCTCCTTCGCCCCTCGATGCTCCATACAATATTGCGCCCACTCTTCCCTGGATAACATGCAATCCCTCCTACAACTCGCCCTGTCCGCAGGCATACCAAAAAAGAGTATGCGCCGCCTTGTCCGGCACCTACTCTCTTTGTACAACAGATTCCAGCCTATTACAACTATTATCGCTGATTACTGCGCCTTAACTGCCGGTGCATTCTTCTGAATGAGCGAGATTTGACCGGCATGAATGCCGGTATGGTACATCAATCGGCCAATGGCTTCAATCGGAGCAGACGGCCCCATTGGAGATTCCACCGGCTCATGCCATTTCTCCTCCTGCAGCTCTTTCATCGCTGTGATCAGGAAAGCGTTAGACGCCTCCAGCAATTCGACCAGCTCGCATAGATTCGAGAATATCGGCTTCTCGCCGCCGCCCCGAGGTCCCCGGCTTGTCATAACCTCAAGGTCCCCCGGCATCTTCCGGCCAAAAAACCACTCGGCGAACATATACTCCACTTCCGCATTATGCCGGAGCATATAGCCGATGGACGCTGGTCCGATCGCCAGGCTCAAGTCTTCCTCAGCCAGTCCCTTCACCATTTTATGAAATCGGCTTTGAATCGCTTCCCATACCGGAAGCACTGTCGCAATTGTCGACATCCATTCCCTCCTGAACGCTGTTAAGATATAGTGTTATTGCGGCTTCACCTACTTCTTTCCGGACTGCTGATGACCGTCACGCGCGACATGCACGAACTGCTCGCCCGCCAGATCAATATCGAAGGCTTGACCGAAGCCCGCAACATAACGTCCTTCCGACAGAGTCAGCTCGAACAGGGAGAAGTCCAGACCGCGCAGCATGCCGATCATGTTTTTGCCGAACCGCTCGCTGAACTTCGCGAAGATCTCCTCCGGCTCAGTTTCACCCAGATTAACGGCGCGTCCGACGAACCGGGCGCGCTGGCGCGCGAACAGATTAGCCGTATGACTCTCATCCTCGATGAGCATGACGTCCACGCTCGGATTCTCCTCCATATAGCGGTAATGGTTGGCAATGCGGCTGATGTAGATGTAAAGCTTGCCTTCATGCTTGATGAATGGCGCGTACGAAATAAATGGAACGCCATCAGCACTGATCGTGCTCAGCATGACCGTCTTCAAGCTGTCGGTGAACTGCAGATACTGCTCTTTCACGGCGTCAATATCCAATGCTTTCAATGGGATCCCTGCTTTCCTCTTGGATTTTTCTTAAAATATGAATGCGCGGAGCCTCGTCCTGTCCCTGTCTCTGTATATCCGTCTCGACTCCGTAGACGCTGCGGATCAACTCCATCGTAAACACTTCCTGCGGCTTTCCGTATACGCATGTCTGGCCATCCTTCAGTACGCATACTTTATCGCTGTAGACGCTGGCATGATTCAGATCATGCAGCACCATGACCACGGTCAGATTAAGCTCTTTGTTCAGCTTGCGCACCAGCTCCAGCACTTCCAGCTGATGTCCGATATCGAGATAAGTGGTTGGCTCATCAAGCAGCAGCACCTTGGGACGCTGGGCAAGCGCCATCGCCAGCCACGCGCGCTGCGCTTCCCCGCCTGACAGGGAGACAACAAGCCGCTCCCGGTACGCATGCATGCCGGTATGATGCAGCGCCCACTCTACAATCTCCCGGTCTTCCCCGCCAAGCCGCTCATACCATTTCTTATGCGGCAATCTCCCGTAACTGACCAGCTCCTCCACCGTCATGTCGGAGGGACTGCTGTTCGATTGGCATAACATGCACATCATCTGGGCCAATTGCTTCGAACTAAGCGCGGCGAGCTCTCGATCGGCAATGCAGACCTTTCCTGACTGGCAGGGAATAACTCGCGTAATGGCCTTCAGAATCGTTGATTTTCCCGATCCATTGGGGCCAATAATCGAGACGACTTCCCCCTCCTTTACATCAAGGGAGAAATCTCTGACGACCGTACGATCCGCATAACCGATTTGCAACGAGTGTACATGAAGCATGCTTAAGCGCCTCCCCTACGCATGAGATACAGAAAATAAGGTCCTCCCGCTATCGCCATAATGATGCCTGCCGGAATTTGCAGCGGGCTGAACAGCGAACGCCCCGCGGTGTCCGCAACAAGCAGCACAATGGCGCCCAGCATAAGCCCCAGCGGCATGCTGAAGCGATAGTCCGATCCGATTAGCAGACGGGCAATATGCGGCACGACCAGACCGACGAAGCCTACCAGTCCGACTGTCGATACGGAGACCGCAGCCAAATAGACGGCAACAAGCGACAGCACAAACCGGACTTGATTCATATTTTGCCCCAAATGATGCGCTGTTTGCTCGCCAAGCCGAAGGACATTGGCCTTGCGCACACAGAATAACGCAGCGATCCAGCCCACAATGGAATAAGGCAGGATGACCATGACATCACCCATGCCTTTGCCGTTAAGACTGCCGTTCAGCCACTGAAGCGCAGCCGGCAGACGATCGCTGTACAGAATGGACAACAAGCCGATGACGCCGCCGAATACGGCATTAATCGCGACACCGGACAAGATAATTCGAATCGGCGTAAATCCGCCCACCCGCTTCCAAGCCATCGCATAGACCATCACAGCGGCGAACCCTCCGCCGGCAATAGCCGCTATTGGAATGAAAGACGAATAGCCAGGCACCACCAGCATAATGAAAAGCGCGGCCACCGCAGCGCCGCTGGAGACGCCGGTAAGGCCGGGGTCAGCCAGCGGATTCAGCATGACGGCTTGAAGCAGGGCGCCCGAAGCGGCCAGATTGGCTCCGATAATAAGAGCAAGCAGCACGCGGGGAATCCGAATATCCCATAGAATGGTATTCGACCTGTCATCGCCTTGGCCGATCAGGGTCAACAGAGACTCCAGCGGAGAGAACCGTACGCTGCCGATTCCAATCGCAACCAGTATGGCAACGGCAAGCACGATGCCGACAACGGCGATGAGCCCCGCCTTGTTCCGTCCCTTCTTCACCATGCTATACGCATGTGCATCCCTAGCCATTATTCATACATAATGCCGGCCAGCCCGTTGTAAGCCGCAACAGCCTTAGGCAGCGACGCGATGCCGAACAGTCCGTAATCCAGCGCTTGCAGCTTGCCGTTCTTGAAGGCGTTCAGCTTCTCCCAAGCGCCGCTGTTCTTCACATCTTCCTCAAACTTCTTAGACACGGCATTAGGATCGCCGTGCGCGACCAGCAGAATAATATCCGGGTTCGCTTCAACGATGCTCTCCATATCTAGCGGAGTGTAGGTTTCCGTCAGCTTCAGCACATCCGACACGACATTGACGCCGCCCAGGTTCTTCACCAAGCTGCCGACAAACGTATTCTCATTCATGAACATCAGCGATTCTACCGAGCCGAACAGGATCAGCACGCTAGGCGCTTCCTTGCCCTCGACAGCTGCTATAGCCTCTTTCTCATCGGCATTAAATTTCTCTATGTACGCCTTCGCAGCATCTTCCTTCTGGAACAAGCGGCCCAAAGCGGTCAGCGACAGCTTCAGCTCATCCAGGGAATCGGCTGGCAGATAAGCAGTTGGAAGCTTCGCCGCCGCAAATTGCTTATCCAGATTTTCCTTGATGGATGCCGGGCCAAGAATCACGTCGGGCTGCAGTCCCGCAATGGCTTCAACATCGGGCTGATGCGACGAGCCGACACGCGGCACGCTATCGAATGCCGCTGGCAGCGTGCTGCTGGAGGTCGGAACCCCGACTGGAGCTACGCCAATCGCATCGAATAATTCCGTAATCGCTACAGAGAGCGTTACGGCCTTTGACGGAGATTGGTTCTCGAATTGGGCAAGCAGCTCGTTCAGCTTGCTCTCGTCAACCAGGCTTTCGGCTGGCTTCTCCGTCTCTTTGTCCGCCTCGTTATTTGTTGGCTCACTAGATGGCTCCACAGCCGGCGACGGAGAAGACGAAGCTACTCCGTTATTTCCTGTATTATTGCCGCATGCGACTGCGAACGCGAGTAATAGTGCAACAACCCCAACTTTCCAACTACCATACTTCATGTTTGTACTGCCTCCTAGTCAATAGAGAATGATAACCATTATCATTATATAGATATTGATTATTATTATCAATAGGAGATTGATATGCTTCTTTTGGATTTCTATTGGCCTAGATCATAAAAAAAGGGCTATCCCAACATCAAATGGGTTGTTTCACTCACGGTTAATCGTAAGAAGGCGTCCCTCCGTCATCTAACGATACCTATTAGGACAGTCCCGTGTGAGTGGAGTGGAAAATGGAGCTGAAAGCCGAGAAACTCGGCTTAGAGGGCGCCGACGAACAGTTATCAGAGCGGAAAGCCGAGAAACTCGGCTTAGAGGGCTTCGCCGACCAGTAATCAGAGTTGAAAGCCGAGAAACTCGGCTTAGAGGGCGTCGCCGACCAGTAATCAGAGTTGAAAGCCGAGAAATTCGGCTTAGAGGGCGCCGACGAACAGATTTCAGAGCGGAAAGCCGAGAAACTCGGCTTAGAGGGCGCCGCCGACCAGTAATCAGAGTTGAAAGCCGAGAAATTCGGCTTAGAGGGCGCCGACGAACAGATTTCAGAGCGGAAAGCCGAGAAACTCGGCTTAGAGAGCATCGACGAACAGATATCAGTGCTGCAAGCCGGGAAACACAGCTTAGGGCTGACTCGCAACTGCCAATAAATAGCTGTCCGCCTCATAAACTAACATAAACAGGAGCTGTCTCAGAAGCCTCCAAACCCACTTTCGCAGTGGTTTTAAAAGGTTTTTCATTCAAGGTTTGTAGTTGATTCATCCGTTGCTTCCCCATTAGGACATTCCTATTGCTTTTTCACGACTATTTTCCTGCTAGTTATCCCCTTTTAGCTGGCGGTATGACCAGGATAATGCCGCTGTATAGCCTCATGGACAGCCTTGGCATACTTGGGAGCTAGAGTGCTGATGGTATGGGTATCGCCCGTATTCATTACTGTGCCTGCATCCTCCGAAATCCAGAGATAATGAACGGAATCACCGAGCTCTACCTGATACTGAGGCTCAGCCATGTTGACGATGCCCGGCTCCGGAACCGCGTCTTTTATAGCCTTATGCCACATCGCAATTTCCTCCGGATCGGTCACAGCCTTCCGGGAGCCTTCAGTCCCATCGCCTAAACCATTCATTGCCCGGAGAGTCGCCGTTCTCTTTTCCTTCACGTTCGAAGAATCCGAAGCGCAGCCTGATAGAACAAGACTTAACAACAGGACAACCAAGCCTGCCAATCCAACCTTTTTCATCCCAGCCTCCCAAGTAATTGTTTTTGGATGGAAACAAAGAAAGAGATGACTGGTGTCGTCATCTCTTCTTTTGTTAATCTGATCGTTATGTAGATTTAGTCGCGGCTAGCCAGCTTGGCCAGCAGACGCAGCATTTCGATATAGAGCCATACCAGCGTAACCATCAGGCCGAATGCCCCATACCATTCCATATACTTCGGCGCGCCTTGCTCTGCGCCCGTCTCGATAAAGTCAAAGTCCAGCACCAAATTCAACGCTGCCACTACCACGATAACAAGCGAGATGCCGATGCCAATCCAGTTGTTGTCATGCAGGTACGGAACCGACAGTCCGAAGAATCCGAGCACAAAGCTCAGCAGATACACAAGCGCGATACCCGCAGTCGCCGCGAATACGCCCAGTCTGAAGTTCTTTGTCGCTTGAATCAATCTGAACCGGTAAGCAACCAACAGTGCAATGAATACGCACATCGTCAGCAGAGCCGCCTGCTGGGTAATGCCGTTATATAGCGATTGGTAATGCGCGGATAGCGCGCCCAGGAACAAGCCTTCGCAAGCCGCGTAGATCGGTACCAGAATCGGCGCCGTCGTTGGCTTGAACGATACGATAAGAGCCAGCACCAATCCGGCGATCGCGCCGCCGATCATCAGCCCGAACACTTCCTGTCCATTGTTGTACATGGACCAGGTTACGAACGCTGCGCCAAGCAGAATAGCAAGCATAATAAAAGATTTGTTGACCGTTCCTTCAATCGTCATTCGTTGTCCGGAAGCCAACTGTCCAGATTCCTGGAATGTGCCTTCCCTTAATGTAGGATTACCGCTGCGTCCGATCACGCAAGAATCACCTCTTCTAGTAGATTGACCATAGTTTATCATAGTTCGTACAACTATACACCAATATAATGCAAAGCTTCGATAAATTATGAAATGCATAGATAAAAAAAAACGAAGAGCACACCCGGCTCTTCGTTTCCTTTATCCTTAATGGGCTGCTGCATATGCCTCCGACTCCGCCGCCGGATCATGCTTCTCTCTGCCCATAAAGCAAGCCGCCCCGACCGCCAGCAGGGCTGGAATCAACCCCCACATGAAGATTTCGGTAATCGAAGAGGATACGCCCGACAACAGCCTCTCCAGCACATTCTCTGGAATGGCGCTGCGCATAGCCGGCTCCATCAGCACATAGGGATCCTTCGGGTCGATCCCAGGAGGCATCGCATCTGCCCCGCCCTCGAAGAGAGCAGTCAATCTATTCGTCATAAATTGGCTTTGCAGAATGCCAAAGACGGTAATGCCCATCATCATGCCAAAAGAGCGCAGGAAGTTAAGCGTAGCGGTAGCCGCTCCCCGATGCGCGGGGGCAATGCCATGAATAGCTGCATTCGTCAGCACCGAGAAGGAAGCGCCTATGCCCAGACCCACAATAATCATATACAGGGTAACGACAAGTCTGGAGGAATCCGCAGAGATCGTTGTCAATAAGCCGAGCCCTGCTACGAGCAATGCCAGTGTAGACACCAGAATGACCCGATAAGACAGCTTTGACATGACAAAACCGCCCAGAGTGGCCGTTACGACCGTTCCTACCATCATCGGCAGCAGCATCAGACCGGAATTAGTGGCCGTTCCGCCTAGAACGCCTTGAATGAAGATCGGGAGATATACCGATGCTGCAATAAACGCCGCGCCGCTGAGCACGGCAATAATCGTGCTGGCTGCGAACAAGCGAACCTTGAACATGCCAAAGGAGATGATCGGCTCCTCCGCCCGCCGTTCAGCCAGGATAAAGAGAATGAACAGCACCGCAAATCCTGCCAGCAAGCCAATAATAGGCAGCGATGCCCAAGGCAGCAGCTTGCCGCCAAGCTCCAGCGCGAACATGAGGCACACAATCGCTCCAACCAGGGTAACCGCACCGGGCCAATCGATTCGGCCCGGATTGCGCACCGCGGATTCTTGATACCCTTTTGCAACCAGAATAAAGGATAGAACGCCTAGAGGCAGATTCATATAGAAAATCCAATGCCAGCTTACATAATCGGTAATGAAGGCTCCCAGCAGCGGACCAAAAACACTCGACATGCCGAACACCGCACCGAATAATCCCATTAGCTTCCCGCGGTTCTCCGGGGCTACGGCATCAAGGAGAATCGTAAAGGTAATCGGCACCAGCGCGCCTGCGCCAATCCCTTGAATCGCGCGGTAGATACTAAGCTCGATAATAGAATCAGCCGTTCCGCATAACATTGAACCCGCCATAAACACGATCATCCCGAACACAAAAAACCGCTTGCGCCCATACATATCCGACAGCTTGCCGAAGATCGGCATCCCCGCCATCTCCGCGACCATATAAGCAGCCGTCACCCATACAAAATGATTCAGCCCTCCAAGCTCGCCAACAATCGTTCCCATAGCTGTAGCGACAATCGTATTGTCCATCGACGCCATCAGGATGGCCAGCAGAAGCCCTGCTACCGCCAGACCTGAACTTTTCTTTGAACCATTCATGCTCATCTTCCTCTCACTCATCGTTTCTTGATTGATCTCAGTGTAGAGCACTAAGACTGACAACTGTGTGTCAGTGTTTGAGAGGGGCAGACAGAAAAAAACCTTTCCTCTGTACAAACAGAGAAAAGGTCCATAAGTTATGGTTATAGCAGTTGATGCGAACACGAACAGAATTAAGCTTCGCTGGCTTGCGCAGCTGCCGGCTGCTCCGCTTCCTTCGTCCTGGAGGACAACAGCAGGTTCAATAGAATCGCCGTCACAGAGCCAGTTACGATGCCGTTCTCCAGCATCATCTTGGCGAATTGCGGCAGCTCTCCGAAGATTTGAGGCACCGTCGCCGATCCCATGCCTACCGCGATGCTGCAGGCTACGATCAGCAGATTGCGCTCATCGCGCAGGTTAATCCCCGCAAGAATGTTCATCCCCGATACCGCTACAGACCCGAACATCACGATCATTGCGCCGCCAAGCACCGCATTCGGAATGATAGTCGTAATAGCCGCCAGCTTCGGCAGCAAGCCCAGGATGACCATAATGCCGCCCGCTGCAAAAATAACGTCGCGTGTTTTCACTTTAGTCAGCGTAATCAAGCCGACATTTTGCGAGAAAGCCGTGTAAGGGAATGCGTTGAAGATGCCGCCCAGCGTAATCGCCACGCCCTCGGAGCGAAGGCCGTTGACGATCTGCTGCTTCTCGACCTTCTGATCCGTCGCTTTGCCAACGGCAAGGTAAACGCCTGTAGATTCGACCATGCTGACAATATTAACGAGAATCATCGTAATAATAGCTGTAATGCTGATCTGCGGAACGCCGAAGTAGAAGGGCTGAACGACGCTGAACCATGACGCGTCAGCAACGTTGGCGAAGTCTACTATCCCCATGAAATAAGCGATTACCGTACCGACTACAAGACCGACCAGGACAGAGATGGCGCGAAGGAACCCCTTCGCGAAGCGATTTACAACCAGAATCACTACTAGCGTAATCAGCGCCAGCAGCAGATTGCGAGGCATTGCAAAGTCGTCGCTGCCTTGTCCGCCCGCTACATTGTTCATTGCAACCGGGATAAGAGACAGACCGATAATCGTCACGACCGTACCTGTTACAACCGTCGGGAAGAAACGCAGGATTTTGCCATATAAAGGCGCTGCCAGAATCATAAAGATACCGGATATAATAATCGCGCCGTACACTGTCGCCAAATTGGACGCCAAGCCAATCGCAATGATTGGACCAACCGCTGTGAATGTACAGCCCAGTACAACCGGAAGACGGCTGCCAAAGTATTTGCCGCCCCATACCTGAAGAATGGTCGCGATCCCGCAAGTGAACAGGTCAGCGGCAATAAGATACGCCATTTGAGTTGGTGTTAAACCGAGTGCCTGGCCTACGATAATGGGAACGACAACGGCCCCCGCATACATGGCCAAGACATGCTGAAACCCTAGTGTGACAACTCTTTGTTTGCTTAACATGCTGTTATGCTCTCTCCTCTGTAAGCTGTCTGTTACCGGTCTCTTCAATAAAGTGAACCTCGCCAGGCTTCATCGACGCAATTCGTGCCAGGGAATGGATACGCACGCCTTTCGCTTCTAGCAAGCCGCGGCCCTCCTGGAAGCTCTTCTCGATAATGCAGCCCACGCCGACAAGCTCCGCTCCCGACTCTCTGACGATATCGACAAGGCCGACCAGCGCCGCTCCCGTTGCCAGGAAGTCATCCACGATAAGCACTCTGTCGCCGGCGTTCAAATAACGCTGGTCGACGCTCACCTGATACGTCTCTCCCCGCGTGAAGGAATGTACCGGCGCAACGTACAGCTTGTCCGACTGCGTCACTGCCTTTTTCTTCTTCGCATACACGAATGGCACGCCCAGCGCAATACCTGCCGCCATAGCGAACTGAATGCCGCTCGCCTCGATCGTCAGCACCTTCGTAATCTTCTCGTCTCCAAAAACGCGCGCGAACTCGCGCCCTGTCGCAAGCGCCAGCTCCGTATCGACCTGATGGTTCAGGAACGAATCCACCTTCAGCACCGTCTCCGACAGGATTGCGCCTTCCCGGCGTATCCGCTCTTCAAGCTCTTTCATCTTCTGTCCTCTCCCTTTGGCTGCATGATCCAACTCAATCGCTTCATTCTTGCCTCTATTGTTCCGGAAAAAAGAAAAAAAGACAGCCTCCACTTGAGCTTGGTCTACTCTCAAGTGAAGCCTGTCCTTCGGGATCGAAATCCGGATCGCACATGCATGGCGAGTCCGCAATGACGATACTCCCGTCCTGCTCCCGCTCTCACTCATAGTCAGATGAATTATCGGTCATCCGGTAGAAACTCATGGGCCATATCCCCAAAATTATATGAGCTTATTCAATTATACTTTAGTATCGTACACACTTTGCGATTCCGTTTCAAGAGGAAAATTTTATTTGCCAAATAATGAAAAATAATCACGTAATAACACTATTACACTAGGATTAAAGGGTATAAGAAACCATGATACTATCCATAAAATACTGTTCCTTCCCTAACAAAATATTGTGCGTTATGATTAACTCATCAGCAATACAAAGGGGAATCAGAACTTATGCAGCCAGACGCCCAGCCCTCGATGTTAAACCTGTTCTGGACATTTCTTAAATTATCGCCCGTCTCCTTCGGAGGCGGTTATGCTATCTTTCCCGCTCTTGAGCGCGAGATTGTCGACAATCGCAAATGGATGACGACCGATGCCTTGACGGACACCTTGTCGCTCGCATCCGCTGCGCCAGGCGGCGTTGGCGTGAATGCCGCTATTCTGCTCGGTTATCGGATGCGCCATTGGCGCGGAGCTCTTGCAGCCGGCATCGGCTCGATTCTGCCGTCCTTCCTGATCGTCCTGGCACTCTATGCGGTCTATGCCCGTATCGGTCCTTCCGCCAAAGCGGAAGCAGCTCTGACAGGCATCACATGGGGCGTCATGACGCTAATCCTATTCTCCGCTGTGCGAATCGGCAAAGCGGCGGTGAAAGACCGTACGACGCTCATTCTGCTGCTGCTTGCTCTGACTAGCCTGCTGCTCGGACTGGCGCCTGTCTATATTATTGTCGCTGGCATCGCCATCGGGATCTTCTACGCCGTATTCAGAGGCAGCCAGCGGAATACCGAAGCGATGAACCGGGCATCCATCAACCACAAGCAAGCAGATCCCGGCTATATGTATTTCATTTAATTCAGTCATCTTAGAAAGGAGCGTCGCTTGCTATGTGGTCCATGTTTTTATTTTTCCTGAAGCTGGGCTTCCTATCCTTCGGAGGCGGCTACGCGCTTATCCCCATGATCGAGCAAGAAGCGGCCAGGCGGCAGTGGATGTCCGGCGATGCCTTCCTGGATCTGATCGGCGTGGCCGGCATGGCTCCGGGACCCGCAGCCGTCAATATAAGCACCCTGATCGGCTACCATACCTACGGCATAGCCGGAGCAATTGTTACCTTGTCAGGTCTTATTCTCCCCTCCGCCATTCTGACGCTTGTGCTGCTGACTGCCCTGTACCGCCTGCAAAAGCAAGCCTGGCTAAACCGCATTCTGTATGGCTTGCAGCCAATCGTAACAGCCTTGATCCTGTTCGCGGTATACAGGCTTGGCGTAGGCTCTCTGGACGGCTCGGTGTGGGACAAACAACTGCTTGTCGGCATCTCTATTATAGGCATAGGCTGGATGATGCTTGTTCGTTACCGGATGCATCCGGTCTTCATCCTACTGTTCTCCGCGATTTGCGGGGCTGCTTTCCTGGCTTGAAGCCAAACCATATCTGAACATGCAACTGCGCAAGTAAATAGGATTCCGATCGCTGTTGTACCCAGATCCCTTGATTATATATTCAAATAAAAAACCAAAACCGCTCCTTGTGAGATGCGTCAAGAGCGCCATCTCATCAGGAGCGGTTATTTTTTTGGCCCAAACGGGAAAAGACCCGGCAAAGGAATTAACCTTTAACCGAGCCCGCCACCATGCCCTTCATGATCTGCTCTTGGAAGATCAGGTAGATCACGATTGTCGGAATAACCGCGATGAACATGGCGCCCATCGTCAGCGCATAGTCCGTGCCGAAGCCGTCGGAGAATAGCGACAAGCTGAGCGGCAGCGTCTTGAGCGCTTGCGTATTGATGAAGACGAGTGCGAACGAGAAGTCATTCCAGAAGCGCAGGAACGCCAGAATCGATACCGTCGAGATTACCGGCAAACAAAGCGGGAAGATGATGCGTCCGAATACGCCCCACCAGCCGTTGCCGTCGATCATCGCGGCTTCCTCGACATCTCTAGGAATGGAAGTCAGATAAGCTATGCCCAGGAAGATCGCGATCGGAAGCTCGAATGCCGTATACGGCATAATAAGCGCCCAGTACGTATCCAGAATGCCAACCTTGTTCATAAAGATGAAGAGCGGCACTAGCGTACTGTGGATCGGAATCAGCATACCCAGCAGGAACATGCCTTTGAGCAGGGGGTTAAGCTTAAATTTGAACCGGGACAGCGCATATGCGGCAAGCGTACCGATGACAACCGTCAGCACCAATGCGACAATCGTTACAATCGCGGAGTTGATCATCGCTCTGCCCATATTGCCAAGATCCCAGGCACGAGTAATATTATCGATCTGCCATTGCAAAGGCCAAGCGTATGGACGATTGAAGAACTCCTGATTCGTCTTAAATGCGCTTATAACCAGCCAGTACAGCGGGTAAAGCGTAACAATCGCGTATATAAGCAGCAGCACTTTCAGCGCAAAGCCGACCGGCTTCTTCCACGCCGCCGGTTTCTCGCCCGCAGCCTGCATTTTTGTCGATGCTTGCATGAGATTCACTCCTTTATCGGTCTAGTTAGACGTCAGACCGCCTTAGCTCCGTCTTTTTGTAATGATGTAGTTCAGACCGATCAGCAATGCGCTGATTAGAATGATCATGGTGGATACGGCGGAGCCATAGCCGTAACGATACACGGTAAAGGTGTTGTTGTACATGTAGGTTGCAAGAAGCTCAGTTGACTGCGCGGGCCCGCCGCCTGTCATGACAATAACATGGTCAAATGCTTTCAAGCTGCCTGAGATACAAAGGACGATCGCGACTACAACCATGTCCCAAATCATCGGAAGCGTGACGTAGAACAGCTTTTTGGATCCGACTGCACCGTCGATTTTCGCCGCGTCGTTCACCTCGGAGGAGATGTTCTGAAGCGCTGCGATAAAGATAATCAGGTAAGGACCAATATTGGCCCAGTTAATCGGAATAGATACGGCGAACATATTAATTTTGGGATCATCCAACCATGCCCGCGTCCAGGACTCAAGTCCAATCGTCTCCAGCACTTGATTCAGAAGACCAATTTGCGGGTTATAGATGTAGCCCCAGATCAGACCGACAACAACAGTAGACAGAACCATTGGCATGAATACCGCCGAGCGGATAATGCGGTTGAAGAACGAGTTCTTCAACAAGAGCAAAGCGAGGAGAAGCGCGATCGGCACCTGGCCGACAATAGCGGACACAACCAGAATCAGGTTGTTCTTCAGGGCTCTCCAGAATATAGGGTCTTGCAGCATCATTTCATAGTTCTTGAAGCCGATAAACTTGGCAGCGCCAAGACCTTTCCAATCAAAGAAGCCATAGTACATGGACCAGATGATCGGAATAATCGCAAAAACAACGAAGATTAGTACTGCAGGAAGCAGCGCCAGAGCGACGAAGCTTCGGGTGCGCAATGATGACAGCATGGCGACAGCCTCCTTCAATCTTTATCGCGCAGCGCATCTTGCCGATGCGCTACGCGATATGGTTCATTCATTATTGAGTCGAGCGAGCTTGTGCATCCTGCAGTTTCTTCGCTACGTCTTCAGGCTTGCCGCCCATCATGATTTCTTGCAGGCCGTTGTTGATCGATTCTGCCGCTTCTGCGGACAGGTAAGCGTCGTATACCGGTGTGATTGTTGCTTCTTTGACAACGTTGAATGCTTTCAGGTAAAGCGGGCTTACATTGGATTGCTCCAGGTCCATGTTGTACATAATCATGGAGTTGCTCTCAGCAATCTTCTTCTGTCCGTCTGGACCGCTGATTGCGTAGATCAATTCAAGAGCTGCGTCTTTTGCTGCACCAGTTGTGTTTTTGCTCAGTGCAAAGCCAGCACCTGGACCGCCGGAGATTGTGCCGCCTTGGCCAGCTCCGCCTTCGATTGCAGGGATTGTTGTTACTTCGATTGGCGCTACTTGCTCTTCCGTTGCGGAAGCTGCAAGGTTAGTAAGCGTCCATGCGCCGCTGATCATCATAGCAGCTTTGCCTTGAATGAAGTATTGCTCAGCTTGCGTGTTGTCAATGCTGTTTGCGCCATCTTGGAATGCTTTGTTGTCTACCAATTCTTTGAACTTGCCAAGTGCGTCAACAAATACTTGATCTTGGAAGGAAGCTTCGCCTTTAGCAGCTTTCAGGAACCATTCAGTACCCGTTACGCGGTCAGCCAGCGAGCCAAGAATAGTCGATTGCGCTACCCAAGGAGCTTTGTTGCCTAGAGCGATTGGCGTAATTTTGTTGTCGTTGAATGTTTTGATAGCAGTCAACATCTCAGCCCAAGTTGTTGGAACTTTAACGTTGTATTGCTCGAACAGATCTTTGTTGTAGTACAGGAACGATGTTGCGGAAAGTCCGATTGGAGCAGAATAAATTTGGTTAGGCTCGAATGTAAAGCGGTCGAATGCGCCTTCCATGAAGTTGCCTTTCCAGTCAGGATATTTCTCAGTCAGCGGTGTAATCGGTTGCAGTAAACCTGCATCGAAGAACTCTTGAGATTGGCTGCCTGCGTATACGAAGAATACGTCCGGCATTTCATTGCCCGCTGCAACTGTGCTCAGACGCTGGCGGTAACCGTCAACCGGAATAGCTTGTGCGTCAAGCTCGACGTTAGGATTATTCTTTTTGTACTCGTCGATCAGGCCGCGAACCGCTTGAGCGCGAAGGTCGTCGCCCGCGAAGTTATGCCAGATAGTCAGTTTTACTTTTTCTTGTTTGCCACCTTCTGCAGGCTTATTGCTTCCGCCTGTGTTCGTGTTGTTTGATCCGCCGCAAGCGGCTACAAGCAGGGATAAAAGCGTGATAAGCGTTACAACCAATGTAAGTCTTTTCTTCATTAGAGTAAGTCCCCCCTCGGTAATGTAATCTCAGTATAGTCAAGACACCGAAGCAGTCGTAGGGGGGAGAATTCAGATTGTAGGGGGTGAAAATTCACCTATTGTCCCCGATCGCGGAAGTGGGAAGGCGTCTCTCCCGTGTACCGCTTGAACATCCGGTTGAAGTGCTTCATATCCTCATACCCTACACGCTTGGCGATTTCGCTTACTTTGGCCGGCGTTTCCCTAAGCAGTCTGATTGCCCACTCGATACGGGCCTCGGTGACGAACTCAATATAGTTTTTCCCTGTTTCCCGCTTAAACAACTCGCTGAAATAATTGGGATTCATGTGAACAAATGCCGCCACTTGCGACAAGGTCAGGCTTTGATCCAAATGCTCGCGGATATAAGCAATAGTCTTCGCAATTGCTGAATTCCGGTCGCCGGACAATTCATCATATTGGCTCATAATCGAAGAGAGAATGCCGCTCATTACTTCCGCGGGCCGTCTCGCCAGCTCATTCAGATCAAGGCTCTCCAGCTGCTGCAGCTCCTTGGCCGACTGCCCGACCGATGCGGCAGCCCGCTCCAGCCAGCGAAAGCCTGCGACGAGAAAGGAATGAAGGTAGGATTTCATGGAGCCGGGCGTTGCTTCAGGATCATGCTTCACAGCAGACAGCGTCTGCTCAATCCAGGCAGCTAGCCGTTCCCGGTCCCGCGACCGAAGCACAGCCGTCAGCCCTTCCTCTTCTTCCTGAGAGCAGACGGTTCGCATGCCCTTGCGGTTTTTGATATCGTCATAGCGGATCAGCTTGGAATCGCCCGCGAGAAAGCGGAATGCAGTCGCTTGCTCCGCAGCCCGCAGCGCCCCGCGCAAATCCTTGACGCTCGCTACCGTGTACCCCGAAGTTGCAAACAGACGGCAATTGAGAATGCGCTCCGCCTGCTCGACCGACGCCTTCACCATACGCATGGCGCCTGGCTTATTGGAGCGGAAAATAAACAGCCAGCCGCCATTCCAATCGAGAATGACGCAATCCAGCGTTTGTCTCAGCTTGTCCCCTAATTCTCCCAGAGCCTTCTCCGCTTCTGCACTCACAGCCACATAAGATTCGGAGGTGGCCAGCCACAGCTCTAGGGATTCCCACTCCGATGCCATCCGCAGCTCCGGATAATACATTAGGATATTCTCGACCTCCTGATCGGAGATCGGCGTTTCTCCCGCCAGCATTCGCTCCAGCAGCTTGGAGCGGAATGCAGTCTGATGAGCCTCCGCCGCCCGCTTCTCCATAATGCGCTTCTGGGCGCGCATTGCTGCCGCCATAATATCGCCAGGCCTGCTTGTCTTCAGCAAATAATCGCTGATCCCTTCCCTCATTGCCTGCTGGGCGTAAGCGAATTCCTCATACCCGGAGAGGATAACGATCTCCGTATCCGGATAATCCTGCTTCACTTCGCGGGCAAGGTCCAGTCCCGTCTTTCCTGTCATTCGGATGTCCGTCATAATAATATCGGGTCTCTCCAGCGGGATGCGCATCAGAGCTTCCTCTGCCGATGCAGCCGGTCTCAGCAAGATGAAGCCATTCTCCTCCCACTTGATCACAGTGCTAAGGCCTTCCCGTATAATGATCTCGTCGTCTATGATCAACAGCTTCACTCTTGCCTCTCCTCCCCTTGGACACGGCCGCTATGAACCGTTTGTTCCCGTTCCTTGCGATATTCCTGCTCCCGTTCTTGTTCAAGCAGCGTTGAGGTAGTCGGAATCGTGAAGGTTACCTTCGTTCCCCGCCCTTCCTCGCTCTCAATCTTCAGTCCGGCCTCCAAGCCATAATGAAGCATGAGCCTGCTATGGACATTGCGCAGCCCGTAGCTGCCGCCCTTGCCGATCTTCTCATCGGATTCCAATCGGCTTGCGATGCGATCCTGCAGCTCCTCTACCCGTTCGGCCGACATGCCGATGCCGTCATCCTCCACGATAAAGGTCATCATCTCGTCATTCTCCATCGCGCGCACGGATATGCGGCCAAGTCCGTCCCGCTTCAGAATGCCATGAATCATCGCATTCTCGATCAGCGGCTGCAGCAGCAGCTTCAGCATGCGCTTCTCCAGCAGCTCCGAAGGGATATCCGATTCATACTGGAACTTGTCCGGGTATCGGATGGATTGAATATTGACATAATTATCGATATGCGAAATTTCCTGATTCACCGTGCAATATTCTTGGCCGCTATTCAAGCTGAAGCGCAGGAAGTCGCTTAAGGATCCGACCATATCGGCGATTCGTCCTTCGCCCTTCATCAAAGCCATCCAGTGAACCGAGGATAGCGTATTGTAGAGAAAATGCGGATTGATCTGGGCCTGAAGCGCCAGCATATCCGCTTCCTTCTTCAGCGACTCGTTCTTCTTGACCTCATCCGTCAAATTCTCGATTCGCGAGCTCATCCGGTTATAGCTGATAATGAGCTGGCCTACCTCATCAATCGTCGTCACCGGAAGCGTAGGCAGAGGCTCGTCCGGACTCGATTTCTTCAAAAACTTCGCCAGCGTCGAGAGCGGCTTTGTCACCTTTTGAATAAGGAACAATACGAATGCGATAACAAACAGCATGGCGATGCTGACCGCAACCGCCGTTAAGGTGAGGAAATACTGGTTCTGCGACTTATACGCCTGAGCCGGAATAATGCCTACGATCCGCCAGCTCACATTCTCCATGTCATAGTGGAGAACCGTCTTCTTGTCCACACCCGAGCCGTATTCCATCCAGCTGCTCGTCGACTTGAAGCTTTTGATGCCCGGGTAATAAGTCTCCAGCAGCTCATTCTTCACGAATCCATCAGGTCCGGCCAGAATCCGGTTGCTGCTGTCGAGCAGCAAAACAACGCCACCGCCTTCTAGACCAGCCTGCTTCAAATGATCGGAGATGACATTTTGCAATAAGCTTATTTTGAGCATGCCCAAACTAGAATATCTGGATGTGCTGCGAATCGGACGCGACATGGTAATGACGTCCCTGGTTCCTTCCGACGATGTCGTCTGAAGATGTACCGGCGACCACCACTTGGAATATTCCGTATAATAATTCGGGAATTCCGCCGTGATATCCGTCCAGCCCGACTCGGTTACGGATTTCGAAGCAATCGCTGGCCTGTCGGACTCGGGCTCCACAATGGCATTGGCGATATAAGGCTTCGACACCGCCATCGTCATCAGCAGCGCCGCAACCTTCCTGCCCAGCTGCACATCCGTCTCCGGCAAGCGCAAATAATTTTGAACATCCTCATGTCCCAAAATATAGAGCGATAAAAACTCCGCATCCCGCACCATGTTGTCCAGGTAGGCTCCGAGCAGCGTCAACGAGTTCATGCCCGAGTTGATAGCCTTCTCCTCTGTCAGCTTCTCCGCGATGGAATAGGAGAACAATCCCAGCGATAGCACCGGCACCAGTACCGAAATAATAATTAACAATGAAAGCTTATGCTTTAGCGATCTTCCGAGCCAATTGTCCATCGTGATCCCCCGCCGCTTCTCTAAGTAGGTCTATGTCATATCGAGTGACATTATAATAATGTAGTATTCTATCATAGCTTCAAATCCCGCGTAACCTTTGGCCTCCTGCATCTAACACTGAATTCATCGACATGAAAGCGTTGCCAAGATGAGATGCTGAACTCCATCTATTCGTTTAGCCCGGTAAAGCATATCCCTATTGTCTCCTTCTGCTCTACGTTTTTCAATAGCTAACGATATCCATCCCCATCCTGATTCATTGCAAAAAAAGACCTCCCGCTCAGAGAGATCTTTCACAAATGTTTCGCTTGCTGTCAACTTGTGCGGCCGGCGGTTAATCCAGCATGCGCATAAATTCATCCACATCCCGGTTAGCCTTCAGCTGGTTGCACTCATAGCAGGCGCATACACAATTGGCAGGTGTCGTATGCCCGCCCTTCGCCCGGGGCAGCTCATGGTCAATCGTATCGCCGTAATTCCCGCAGAAACGGCAGGTATAATTGTCCCGGGTCAGGATGAGCTGGCGAAACTCCTTATTGCTGTACAGCCTGCGAATGGTCGTCCGGTTGACCACGACCGCCGCTCCTTCCCGTACCAGAATCTGCGCAAGCTCGGGCTCAATCTCCTGGTACCAGCGCCTGCCGTTATCGGTTTTTCCCCGCATGCGAATAAAGCCCTGTGCGGTCGGCCGAAGGAACGAGGCGTCTGTCGGACTTTGCTTCTCCCGCTTGGGCGGCGCAGGAAGGGACTCCGGTTGTACAGCCGCCGCCGCTTGGCGCTTCTGCGCCGCACCTGTCCGACGTCTCTTTCGAGGACGCTTCTTGCGCGCAGGCTGCACGGCCTCCGCTTGAGCCGCGGCAGGAGAAGCCGTCGCAGGCTGAACTGCCGCCTCATCAACAGCGGCAGCAGCTGCGAGGCTGCTGTCTGCCGCCCTTCTTGCGGCTGCAGGAGCCAGGTGTGCAGCTTTGCCGCCGCTCCGGCAAGCCCGGCAGGTGCCCCGGCGTCCGTGTCTGCCGGGTCTTCGGCCCGTCCTGCGGAGAAACTCGCTGAGCGGCTTCATGCTGCCGCAGACGCTGCAACGTTTTTCATTCAATTGTGCATGCGAATCCGTATCTAGTGTCGTCATGCCCTCAGTATATCATGATGCGCCTTCAAGTCGAAATGTTTCCTTTAGGGAATAACGGCAGCCCGAGCTGCCCATCCTCATACTGACTAGACATAGGTTCTAGCATCCCTGTTGCGACCGAACTTATAAATGGCAAGCATGGAGAACATAGCTGCGAATGCAAGCAGCGTCAGCACGTTCATCGTTAAATCAGCAGCTGCAGCGCCCTGCTGCAGCTTGCTTACCGTATCCAGCAGCCAGCGCTGCGGCAGGAAATCTGCGATCGTGCGCATCGCTTGAGGCATCCCATCAATCGGGAACATGCAGCCGGCTAACAGGCATGAAGTAATAATCAATGAATTCTGCATCGCGCTTGCCGCCATGGAATTGCTTGCGAAAGCGACGATAACCAGTGACAAAGCAACGGCGACCCAAGCGAATATGAGCAGGACGGCAACCAGCTGCCAGAGCGGGAGGCCAGGCTTAATGCCAAAGCCGGCAATCATCACAACCAGCATAATCGCCATTTGCACCAGGAGCACAAGCATATTCACGGTCACATTGGACGCTACGTAAGCTTTGGCCGAGACGGGAGAAGCCAGCACTCTGAAGTAGGTCCGGTTCTCCTTCTCCTTGATCATGAACGCCGACAGATTCACGGCCGAAAACATCATAAAGATGATCAGGTAGCCGATTGCCCGGTTGGCCATATCCCGCTGAGCCGATGTATCCGCCACATCTTCCGTCAGCAGCCCGAATTCCGCCGCCTTGTACTTGGCATAGACGGCATCGAAACTCTCTCCGCCACTCTGAGCCGTCCTGCCGATAGCCATCAGATTGCCGATGTAGGGATCCAGATAAGACCGGATGTAAGATGCCGCCATCGAACCTTCAAGTGCGACCAGCTCTATGGGAAACTCCTCCTTGCCTCCTTTAACCCATGCGGAGAAGCCGCTTGGGAGGATAGCTGCCGCATCCAGTTCTCCAGCCAGAACAAGCTCGCGCGCCTCCTCCTCCTGAACGTCACTCCATTCCACATTACGGATGCTATCCAGAAAATGAACGACATCCGATGCAACCGCTTGTTCGCCATCCTGATTCACTATGCCAATCCGCACCGACACATCGCCTTGCCCGCTATAGATGAGAAAAGCAAGACCAATGCCGATGACTGGCGTGAGCAAATACAGCAGCAAGCTCTTGTAGCTTCTCAACATGGCTAGGGTCGTTCTCTGAATCAACCATATCGTATCTCTCATGGCTACAACCCTTCCCTTCTTCTCATCATGACAGCGGATATAAGGAGCATCGCCGCGGCGACTCCAAGGTTAAGCGCTGACGCGGTTATAGCTGCGCCAGTCTCGCCGCCGTAAATAAGGTCCATCAATGCTTCATTGGACCAAGTAAGCGGCGAATAGGGAGCCAGCATGCTGACGAAATCCCCGTTATCTTCAATGCGGTAATAAGAACCGCCGAAGAAGCAAGCCAACTGGATGATCGTCATAATGACAATGCCTGAAGCCTTGCCTTTGACAATATAGCTGATTCCAAGACCCAGGCTTAGCGCAAAAGCGATCTCCGAAAGCAGCACGAGCCAGACCATAGGTAGATTGTCGCCCCAATTCGCGTCGTACATATATTTGCTGATCAGCATAATCATTGCGATAAATCCGGCATTGAGCACCATCGTGCCTACAATCTTGCCCACAAAGATCTCGCCCTTGGATATCGGAGAGGCTAACAAGCGAATGGCCGTATTGCGCGTTCTCTCGCTGTCAATCAGATTTCCTGCCGTTGCAGCGCTGTATAATATGATCATCGTTGTAACCGCAACGGCAAAATAGTCCATTGCTGCCGGCATGTGCGAGCCTTTAAGCCGGGTCTCCTTCACATAGCTCCCTGGTACCATGCTCTCCAGTTCCGGCTCAGCCCCGGCAATACTCAGCTTATAGCGATCAGCAAATGCCGACAGGATACCGCTAACCATGCTGTTCTCTATACTGCTCCGGCTATTGCCATAATAGTGAAAGCCAGATGGATTCAGTGCTGCATATCCGGAGTAGCTGCCGTCTCGCACCCCTTCCATCGCTTCCGCATCGCTACCCTCGAACTTCTCGAAGACCATGTTCTCTGTACCGGATTGGCGCAGCCACAACTCCCAATCCGCACCGATCGAGCCATCCTCGCTATGATCCGAATAGAGGACCCGAATATCCCCGACCGCAACGCTGCCGTTAAAGGCGCTGGACAACAGCGAGCCCATGATCAGCATGAGCAGCACAGGCGTAGCCAGCATGAATACAAGCATCTTCACATCGCGAAACATCATTAACTCCTTGACTGCTATACGCCATATGTTCATGGATCGTCCCTCCCCTCCCGCAATTGCAGTTATGAATCCCGCAAGCTTCTGCCCGTCAGCGTCAGAAATACCGTCTCCAGGCTCGGCTGGCTTTCCTCTACCGATCGAATCTCAATGTCCGCAGCCATCAGCCCCTGAATAATGCGATTTAGAATGTTTACTTCCGCATCAGTGCTGATGCTCACGCTATTCTGCTCGTCATTGACGGTGACAGTCCGTACACCGGCAATCTCACTCAGCTTTCTTGTATCGAGACCCGTGGCAGAGCGGACGTCGATGCGGATTTCTTTTTGATCGGTAATGATGGATTTAAGCTGTGCCTTTGTTCCCTCCGCGATGACTTTGCCGTGGTCGAGAATCGCGATTCGGGTACACAGCTCCTCGACTTCCTCCATGTAGTGGCTTGTGTAGATGATGGTGCTGCCCATCTCGTTCAGCTTCCGCACCGAATTCAGAATGTAATTGCGGGAATGGGGATCGATGCCTACCGTCGGCTCATCCATGATGATCAGCTTCGGACGATGGGCAATCGCACAGGCAATGTTCAATCTTCGCTTCATGCCGCCGGAGAAATCTCTCGGGTAGCTGCGATGCTTGTCGCTCAAGCCTGTGAACGCCAGCGCCTCCTCCGCTCTGCGCTTCAACTCCGGGCCCCTTAGTCCGTATAGTCCGGCAAAAAAACGAACATTCTCATAAGCGGTCATATCCTCATAAATCGCCAATTCCTGCGGCACGATGCCGATATTGGACTTCGCGAACTTGCCGTTTTTAGCGATGTTTTTGCCCAGCAGCTCGATCTCGCCTTTCGTAATCGGAATGAGCGAAGCAATCATATTGATCGTTGTGCTTTTCCCCGCTCCATTCGCGCCTAGCAGACCGAAAATTTCACCCTCTTGAACTGCAAGCGTCAATTGATCGACTGCAGCGAATTCCCCGTATTTTTTGGTCAGCTTTTTCAATTGCAATACGTTCATCGCTTATCCTCCCGCTTCATTTTCAACCTACGTTCATCATATAAAAAAGGGATGAACCTGCGAAGTGCACAAGTTCATCCTTTATCCATGAGAATCTTCATGGTCTGCACATGAACCATTCATGCGCTGGCTAGGGGAATAAGCATCGTGACGGCAAAGCCCTTGGACCCGTCAACGATCACTTTGCCGCCTACGGCTGCTGTCCGCTCCTCCATGCCGATCATTCCAAGCCCTTTGATCACCTTAGACGCGCCCGTGCCATTATCGCTTACGCTTGCTTTGATCATTGTATGGAGCACTTGGATATGAATCGATACGGCCGTGGCTTCGGCATACTTGACTGTATTCGTCAGCGCTTCGGTTACATTCTGCTGAATGATGTGCCAGTGAAGCGGCTCAATCCGATCAAGATTCCCCTCATAGGTCAACTGAGTCTCCATCTCATGCGTCGCGGCGAATTCATCCGCGAGCAATCTCATCCGATTAATGCCGAGCTGCTCCTTGAGCGGCTTCATGCTCTTGAGCACCTGACGAATCTGCTCAATACCCTCCTTAGATATATGTATGGCATTCTGGAGCAATTCCGCCGAGCGGGCCGCATCTGTCGCATACAGACGCTTAGCAGCCTCCATCTGAATCAGCGCCCCGGTCATGGAGTGGCCGATTCGGTCATGAATTTCCTGCGAAAGCCGGTTGCGTTCCTCCAGCTTGAACATATACTCCGATTGCCTCCGGTGCTCCATGCTCTCATGAAGCTGCTTCTTCAGCCGGTATTGCTCCTCACGCATCGCTTCCAGCGTGCTTCGGTAAGCCTTGCTCTTGTCGGTGTAAGCTGAGAGAACCGTGAGAAATAGATAGCTTATAGAAGCAGTCAAGCCATAGCTGGCATACAGCTCCTTTGGAAGCAGCAGAATCGGAGCCATCATCAAAAGCAGAATAGGCGCAGGATGCCGCAGCAGAGGTCCGGCAAGGCGGTGCAGGTTCACGGGAATCAGCAGCGCCAGCATCGGATTCAGTTCATAGGATAGGGTGATGATGAACAGGATGGACGCTGCGGCGCCTGCACGCTGCAGCGTTGCAGAACGCATAATATGAGAGAAGAGCTCCATGCTGATATACAACAAAATGGCAGCCGTATACCAGTTGGTTAGCCCGCTCTCGGATACGTAGACGGAACCCGTCACATAGAGCAGCATGACAAGCTTGAATATGATCGACCAGTTCTCCGGCCGTATCTCGCGCTCCCTCACTTATTTGCCCTCGCCTGTCAAATAATAAATGGCAATCTGCGTTCGATGCTCCAGCCCCGTCTTGCTTAAGATGGAGGTGATATGGTTAGCTGCGGTACCTTCCGATATGTACAGCTGCCTGGCAATCTCCTTATTGGACAAGCCCTTCGCAATAAGCGCCATAATATCCAGCTCTCTTGGCGTGAACAAGGCTTTGTCGATTTTCTCTCCTGCCCCCGGCGCCTTCTCTTGCTCTCTTGCCGTCATTAAACCGGATGCCAGCTTGTTCAGCACGACATCCTGCAATACATGATGACCATTGTGCACGGTGCGAATCGCATCCCGGATCCGTTCGGGATCGTTATTTTTCAACAGATAACCCTTCGCGCCATTACGAATGGCGTCCTGGATAAACTGGTCATCGTCAAAGGTCGTTAAGATCAGCACCTTGGTCCCTGTACGCTCGGCGATCAGCTTGGTTGCCTCCACTCCGCTCATGACCGGCATCTGTACGTCCAGCAGCGCCACATCCACATCATGAGACTCGCAGTAGCTAACGGCTTCCCGGCCATTCTCCACCGTAGTGACCACCTCGAATTCCTCAAATGTCGTTAATATAATTTTCATGCCTTCTCTTACAAAGGAATTATCATCCGCGATCAACACTTTCATTTTCATCCTGCTTCACGCTCCCGTTCGACGATCCTAAGCCTGCTCACAGCTTATCGCACCCTCTTGTGTTTTGTAAATAATCGGAACACCCTGTTGGACAATGAAATGCTGCTGAGCCGCATCGTCGTAAAACAACAAAAAAACTCCCGACACATAGCCGGAAGTTTCTCATGAATATTATTGTTTGATGCGAAGCTCGCCATCATAGGAAGCGATAATGCCATACAGCTCCGGACGGCGGTCGCGGAAGATGCCCCACTCGATGCGCTGCGTCTCCAGCTGGTCCAGATCAAACTCCGCTACCAGCACCGTCTCCTCGCTGCGGCCCGCTTCAGCAACCTTATTGCCTTGCGGTCCTGCGATAAAGGACGAGCCGTAGAACGTAATGCTGGAATCCTCATCGGACTCCAAGCCGATGCGGTTCGACGCAACGACCGGCACCAGATTGGATGCCGCGTGGCCGAGCATGCACATCTGCCAATGATCCTTGGAATCAATCGATCCGTCCTGAGGCTCGGAACCGATTGCTGTCGGGTAGAAGAGAATCTCGGCGCCCATCAACGCCATGCAGCGCGCAGCTTCCGGATACCATTGATCCCAGCATACGCCGATGCCGATTTTGCCATAACGGGTATTCCATACTTTGAATCCTGTGTCGCCAGGATTGAAGTAGAACTTCTCTTCATAGCCCGGACCGTCCGGAATATGGCTCTTGCGGTATTTGCCCAGCACTTCGCCGTCGGCGTCGATCACAGCCAGCGAATTGTAGCGCGCGTTGTTCTTCTTCTCATAGAAGCTGATCGGAAGCACAACCTGCAATTCCTTTGCTACTTTGCGGAAGTGATTGATTGCCGCATTCTCCTCCAGCTCTGTCGCATAGACGTAATAGTCCGCCTTCTCCTTCTGGCAGAAATACGGCGTCTCGAACAGCTCCTGAAGCAGGATGATCTGCGCGCCTTGCTTGGCCGCCTCGCGCACCAATGCATCCGCCTTGCGGATGTTGTCGTCTCTATCGGTAGAGCAGCTCATTTGGGTAGCCGCTACTTTTACTTTTCTCATCGTGTTGCCTCCTCTTCCCATTATTACGCTTATCTCCGGCCAGCCGGCATCTGTTGCGTCGTGCAGTGAACATTGCCGCCTTCCGCGATAATGGCCATGCCATTCACCTTGCGGATCCTGCGTTCAGGGAACGCTGCGGCAAGAATCTCCTCCGCCTTGCGGTCCGTCTCTTCGGCTGCGCCGCCGAACACGGGCAAGATAATGCCATCATTCACAAAATAGAAGTTCAAGTAGCTCAGCGTCAGACGCTGGCCTTCGAATTCCCGGTATGGCGGCTGTGGAATCTCAATGATCTCCAGCTTGCGCCCCTTCGCATCAACAGCATCGCGGAGAATTTGGAGATTCTCCTGTGTAATCGCATAGTTCGCATCCGACGGATCGTCGCATACTTGAATAATGACTTTGCCCGGCGCTGCGAAGCAAGCGATATTGTCGACATGACCGTCCGTCTCGTCGCCGTCCAGACCGCGATTCAGCCAGATGATCGTGTCCACATTCACGAATTCCTTCACTTGGGCTTCAATCTGCTCGCGCGTCAACTCCGGATTGCGATTCTCATTCAGCAAGCATTCCTCTGTCGTCAGAAGAGTGCCTTCTCCATCGGCATGAATCGATCCGCCCTCCATTACAAGCAGCGCATCGAACTGGCGAACCCCGACATGCTTCAGCACTTGCGGCGCTACCGCATCATCCAGGTCCCATGGCGAATACTTGCCGCCCCAAGCGTTGAAGCCCCAATTCACGCCGGCAAGCTCATCCTGCTCATTCAGCAAGAAGGTTGGGCCATTGTCGCGGAACCAGGCGTCATTGTGCCCGATCGGCAGCAGCTCCACGTTGTCATTGCCCGTAAAGCGGGCGCCTACGCGCTCCAGGTCATCCGGGTTAACAATAACCGTAACCGGCTCGAATTCGGCAATTGCCGTTATAATCTCGGCGTATCCCGCCGTTACTTCCTCGTAATTCTCAGGGTATACCATCGAATCTTGAACAGGCCAGGACATAAAGGTTCTCTCGTGTTTTGCCCATTCAGCAGGCATTCTATATTTCAAATCTCTAGGATTCATCTTATCCTCCATTATCATATCCATAATAGGCATGAACGGGACAACCCCCGATTCACCTACCTATCATATAACAAAAAAACGCCTGTAACAATGGATGATAACGGGCAAATTTCACCCCCGTCAACTCCAAACAAAACCAACTAATTCTCCTCTTTGACGGAGCCCTCTGCCAGCATCTGATCGATAAATTGCTGCGCGGCAACCGGTATGGCAAGCTGCTTCATTCGCACGATGCCGAACTCGATCCGCGGAATCTGTTCCTTGAGCTTTACCTCGAACAAACTGCCTTCATCCAGCTCTTTTGTTACGAACTCCCGAACCACATAGGAGATGCCCAGATTCGCTTGAGCAAAGCCGATGAGCAGTTGCAAGCTTCCGATCTCATACTTTGGTTCAAATGTCACGCCATACGAGGCCATCAACCGGTTCATCGCTTGGCGCGATGTCATATGGGGCGGGAACACAACGAGCGGGTACTCCGCTAGCTCTTTCATAGACACAGGAGCCTCTGACAGATGCTTGTACTTCTCCCCCGCCACAAAACAATCCTGAATCGATAATAAGCTCGTCGTCATTAGCGACTCATCTTCTATAGGCAGACGAACGATGCAGAAGTCGATCTTCCCTTCCTTGAGCAGCTTCAGACAACCCAGAGTGGATCCATGAACAACCTTGATCTCAATCGTCGGGTACTCCCGGTGAAACCGTTCCATATGAGGCAGCAGCACATATTGGATGACCGATATGCTGGCAGCGATGCGCACCTCTCCTCCGCCCATCTTCGCCACCTCGTCAAGCTTGCTCTCTGCTGACATGATAAGCTCGTAGGCTTGCTCAATATAGGCAAATAATGTGCTGCCTTCGCTCGTCAGCGACACGCCACGCGGCGTGCGGTGGAACAAATTCGTATGGAGCGAGTCCTCCAACTGTTTGATGGCCAGGCTGGCGCTGGGCTGAGCCATATGAAGCTCTTGTGCGGCCTTGGATATGCTGCCGGCTTTCGCCGTGTAATAGAATACACGGTACAACTCCAAATTCACCATAGCTATAAACCTCCGTTATAACTGCTATATCTATTATCAATTATCACTATATCATAGGAACAGGTTATGATAAGACCCAGATTATACAAAAATTTCTGGTTGAAGGAGGATACGCACGCCCATGACACGTTACACCTTATTTGCCATGTTCGCCATGACCTCATTCCGCATGCATAGTGTTTATCGAAGCAATACCGTCATTCTAGCACTAGGCTCCTTCTTGAGGCTGTTCGTCCTCCTGAGCGTATGGCAGGGCTTATTCCGGGGGAAAGAGGAAATCGGCGGAATCACCTATGAGGACATGATGCTATTCGTGCTCATCAATCTGCTGGTTGGCACGCTGACTTACTCCCGCATCGGCTCAACAATCGGCGACCGGGTAGTCAGCGGCACGATCAGTACAGATCTGATCAAGCCCGTCTCCTTCAAGTCGTATATGATCGCCGACCAGTGGGGTGAGAATCTGTTCCGCTTTCTCTTCAGTGCAGTGCCAGCCTGCGCCATCTATTTCATTTTCATGAGCGTTCCGTCGATTGCCGCGGAACCTGCACGAATTGCGCTTTTTCTCATCAGCGTTACTTGCGGCATCGTCATCATCTACCATATCCACTACTTGCTGGGCCTTACGAGCTTCTGGACAGGCAATGCCTACTATATCGACTGGTTCATGAAAGCCTTCTATGAGCTGTTCGCCGGCACATTCGTTCCATTATGGTTCTACCCGCAGTGGCTGCTGCAGATTGGCGCTTTCCTGCCCTTCCGGCTCGTCACATTCGAGCCCATCGCCATATTGGCAGGCAAGACGGGGCTTCAGGAAGCGCTTGGCATTCTTGCCCTGCAAGTCTTCTGGATTCTCTTCCTGCTGCTGATTGAGAGATGGGTATGGTCGAGGGCTCAGCACAAAATATTCGTACAAGGAGGTTAGCCATGGATTACGCATCGCTGTATTGGACCTTCATCCGCATCAATATCAAGGCCAAAACCGAATACCGCGCAGCCTTCCTGCTCACCTTTCTGTCGCGGGGTATCGTATGGAGCACCGAATTCGCTTTGATCTGGGTGCTGCTCTACAAATTCCAATCTATTGCCGGCTGGGGGCAGTATGAAGTGATGTTCCTATACGCTCTCAATCTGACCTCTTATTCGCTGGCTGCATTTTTCTGCTTCCATCCGTTCACGAAGCTTCCAGCCAAGATTCAGTCCGGGGAGTTCGACGAGCTGCTGACGAAGCCGATGAATCCGCTGCTTTATCTGATGAGCCGAGAATTCACCGCATCCTATTTCTCCAATGTCGCTTTCGGCATGCTGTTCATCGGCATCTGCATCTCTCAGCTGAAGCTATCGCTCAGCGCATGGGATTTCTTCTTCCTCTTCATCACGCTTGTTGGAGGCACGCTAATTCAGGCTGCAGCCTTCATCTATACCGCTATCCCTTCATTCTGGATGGTGCGGAATACAAGCATTGCACAGCTGCTTCTGTTTGATTTCAAAGATTTCATCCGCTATCCGGTCTCAATCTATCCGGCATCGATTCAGATTGTGCTGACTCTCATTGTGCCTTATGCCTTCATCAACTTTTATCCGGCGCAATATTTCTTGGGCAAACAGGATTTCTTGATGTTCCATCCCCTATTCCAATATCTCACCCTTGCAGTTGGCTCGGTCCTATTCGCTGGCGCGCTGTTGTTATGGAACTGGGGCATCAAGCAATATCACAGCACAGGTTCATAAAAAAGGAGTTGTACCCCATGATCGAAGTACATGACGTGTCGAAGAGTTATAGAGTGAACCGTCCCCGCAGGGAAGGATGGCTTGCTGCCGTCCAATCGCTGTATGCCCGAGCCTATGACTGGAAGACGGCTGTCTCCGGCCTTAATTTTCATATTACAGAGGGGGAGCTCGTCGGCTTCATCGGACCGAACGGCGCCGGCAAATCCACTACCGTCAAGATGCTCTCCGGCGTGCTGACCCCTACCTCCGGCCGCATTATTACGAATGGCATTGAGCCAAGCCGGGACCGCAAGCATAACGCTATGCATATCGGCGTCGTCTTCGGCCAGCGCTCCCAGCTGTATTGGGACTTGCCTATGGATGATACATTCCGTCTATTCCAGCGTATGTACCGAATTGACCCTGCGGTCTTCCGCCGCAATGTGGATTTTATGGTGGAGCTGCTTGAAATGAAGGGCTTCTACCGGACACCAATCAGACAGCTAAGTCTCGGACAGAAAATGCGCGCTAATCTGGCTGCCGCACTTCTTCACGATCCTCGTATTCTGTATCTGGACGAGCCGACTATCGGTCTTGATGTCATTGCGAAGACCAATATCAGGCGGTTCCTGAAGGAACTGAATGCGGAGAAAAAAACAACGGTTATTCTGACAACGCATGACATGGATGATATTGAAGAGGTTTGCGAACGCCTCATGATGATCGACGACGGTCAAATCATCTATGACGGGGGCCTTCAGGCGTTCAACAGCCAATTCGGCGGAGGCACAATGCTGGAGGTGGAGTACAAAGGCTGTAACGCTCCTTTGGATGATCCTCGACTCCAAGTAGTCGCGCATACAGGCAACAATGTGACGTATCAATTTGATCGAACCGATATATCGCTTGGAGAAGCCGTCAGCCTGGTGTCTCGACGGCATGAACTTCGTGATCTAAGACTTAGGGAACCAGAGCTGGAGAAAACGATTGGAATGATCTATACCAAAAATAAAAGGCAGCGGGAATTGAAATAGGCCACTGCCGAAATAAACCAATCCAACATTTTTATAATATACGGTGCCTGACCGCCAGCGCTTGTGCTGTGAAGACTGCATGCCGCTCCCGCATAACCCGCTCTGTGTCAGGGTCAAGTCCCCAGCCTGAGAGCTGGGAAGCAGGCCGCAGCGCAGCGCATAAATCCCAATAAGGTAGGCTCTCGTAAGCCAGTTGCGGCATCTCTTGGCGATATTGCTCCGTGAAGGCTTCCATCGCTGCTTCTCCGTATGCCCAGAGCAGCTCCATTCTGGCGTTGCCGACATCCGACAGCGGATCGCCCCAAGCCGCATCCTCCCAGTCCATAACAGCGGCAAGCTCACCCTCCTTCCAAAGCACATTGCCCGGCCAATAGTCGCCGTGCAGGAGAGTCCCCTCATTCAGGCGCAAGCTTGGCCAAGCCATCATTAATGCCTCTCGAATCGGCCCTTCGCTTAACGAATCGTCGAGTTGGCCCGGTCTGCTTGCGAGCTTCCCCGATACGACCTTATGCATATCCGCCAGGAAGGGGAGCTCTGTATGGCTAATCCTCACTTGGTGAATCGCAGCAAGCTGGCTTGCCAGCTGCCGGGCTTTATACACCGATTGTTGCGGCTGCAGCTCCACCTGCCCCTCTACATAAGCCGCTACAATATATGGACTTGGAAGGATAGCACAAGATGCATCGTACAGCATCGGCTGGGCCACGCTGATTCCATTCTGCTTCAGCAGGCGCAGCAGCTCGAATTCATGCCCGGCAATGTCCGCGTCTCTGCTCAGATCCGCCGCTCCGTGCTGGCGAACCACATAACGATTTATTTCCCCTTGGCTTGAAGCAACCTCTATATAGGTAGTCACAGCCGAGATGCCGCCTGCAAGTCTTCGGCAATCCCGAAGCTCTCCGCCTGTGTTCAGCTTTTTTGCAATTTGCGCAAAAGGCTCGTGGTCATAAGCTTGTTCATTAGTCATGATGGCCTCGCTTTCCGGCTGTGGTGCAGTTGCCTTTCATTTGTTCCCTGCTTTATATTATACTTTGCATGAAGCTGAATATAGGAGATGAACTTCCGATGTCAATGAAACAAGAGCTGCTTACCCGGTTTTTCACATATGTAAAGGTTGATACGCAGTCCAATGAAAATAACGAAGAGTGCCCGTCCACTCCAGGCCAATTGACGCTTGGCCGCATGCTGGTCGAGGAACTGAAGGCGATTGGCATGAGCGACGTGACCGTTGACGCCAACGGATACGTGATGGCTACGCTGCCTGCCAACACGGACAAAGACGTCAAAACGATCGGCTTTATGGCCCATCTCGATACGGCGACGGATATGACTGGCGCAGGTGTCAATCCGCAGGTAGTCGAGAACTATGATGGCGGAGATATTGTGTTAAATGAAGCGCAGCATATTATTCTGTCGCCGAAGGAATTTCCTGAGCTGCCAAGCTATAAAGGTCATACGCTCGTTACGACTGACGGCACCACGCTGCTCGGCGCCGATGACAAGGCAGGCATGACGGAGATTATGACCGCCATGGCTTATCTCATCGCCCATCCGGAGATTAAGCACGGCAACATCCGCGTTGCTTTTACACCGGATGAAGAAATTGGCCGCGGCGCGCATCGCTTCGATGTAGAAGCGTTCGGAGCAGCTTATGCCTATACGATGGACGGCGGTCCGCTCGGCGAGCTTCAATACGAGAGCTTCAACGCGGCAGGAGCCAAGATCACTATTCAAGGCAAAAACGTCCATCCCGGAACAGCAAAAAACAAAATGATCAACGCGATCAAAATCGCCATTGAATTGAACAGCAAGCTTCCGGCAAGCGAAGCGCCTGAGCATACGGAAGGCTACGAAGGTTTCTTCCATCTGATGGCGCTGGAAGGCGATGTGGAGCATGCGTCGCTCAGATATATTATTCGCGACCATGACCGCAATCTCTTCAATGGCCGCAAAGAGCGCCTGGCTGCCGTCGTCGAAGAGCTGAAAGCGAAGTATGGCGCTGACCGCATTCAACTGGAGATGAAGGACCAATACTACAACATGGGCGAGAAGATCGAGCCTGTGAAAGAAGTCGTCGACATTGCGCACGAAGCGATGGTCAACCTTGGCATCACTCCGATCGTCGAGCCGATCCGCGGCGGCACAGACGGCTCCCAGCTGTCCTTCAAAGGGCTGCCTACGCCGAATATTTTTACCGGCGGCATGAACTACCACGGCCGTTACGAATACGTCTCAATCGACCATATGGAGCTGGCTGTCAAGACGATCGTCGAGATTGTACGCTTGTACGAAGAGAAAGCCTAATAACAGGATTAGCTGAAATGAAAAGATCGCCTTGCATGGCCGTTTGGCTTTGCTGGCGATCTTTTTGATGCAACTATTCCAGACCTGCCTTCCGGTATACCCTCTCCGGCCTGCCGACTGTGCCATAAGAGATATCTGCCGCCAGCACGCCCTTCTCGACGAAATATTCCAGATACCTGCGCGCCGTCGTACGGCTGAAGCCGCCGTGCTTGCCCAGCTCCTCCGCGGTCCAGACGCCATCCGCCGATTCAAGGTATGCCATAATTTTCTCGCTTGTAATCTTATCGATGCCCTTTGGCAAATACGCATCCTTATGATCGGAACGCTCTCCCGTCCCCCATAACAGCTGATCCACACATTGCTGATCCATCTGCGCATCGGATTCCTCATATTGTCTGAGCTGTCCGTAATACTTGCGATAGGCCTTCAGCTTTTCCTGGAATCGCTCGAATACGACCGGCTTGATCATGAAGTCGAATACGCCGCCCCGTATGGCCTCACGCACCGTATCGAACTCCTTGGCCGCCGTAATGATCATCACATCGGTATGCGGACAGCTTCTCTGGATATGCTGCAGCAAATCCAGGCCAGACATATCGGGAAAGTACAAATCCAGCAGCACCAAGTCCGGCATCAGAATATCAAGCTGTTCATGCGCCTGTGCTTTATCGGTCGCAATGCCGACTACCTCGAAGCCTTCCACTTTCTCCACAAAACGCTGATTGATGCTTGCGATTCGCACATCGTCCTCAATGATGACGACCCGTATCATAACTATCCCTCCTCGCCTTCGGAATGGTGACAGTGAATACCGCGCCCCCTTCTTCTGCATTGCGGTATGCGATCGTTCCGTTCAACTGCTGTACGGCTCCATGCACAATAGACAGGCCAAATCCCCGGTTGCTCTCCCCTTTCGTCGAATAGCCTACCTCGAACAATCGGCCCTCGCTGCTTGCAGGAATGCCTCCGCCGCTATCCGCCACCTCGATTTGAAGCTCCTCTCCCTTGTCGCTGAGCCATACACTAACCCATCTGTCCTCGGCAACTGTTAACGCTTGAGCCGCTTCCATTGCATTGTCAATCAAGTTGCCGATAATGGCGACCAGCAGGTTGCGGCTCACAGCTTCCGGAATATCCTTGAATGTGCTCCCCCTGTTAATGTCGAGCCTCACCTTTAGTTCGCTCGCCCGGTTAAATTTGCCGATGAGAATGCCTCCGATGATAGGATCGGGAATTTCCTGAAGGAGGAACTGAATCAGATTCTGGTGAACATCCGTCTCATGCGTAATGAGATCCATCGCTTCCTGGTAGGACTCCAATTGAATAAGGCCATAGATCGTATATAGCTTATTCGAATATTCATGCGTCTGGGCGCGCAGCGCCTCCGTATACTTCTTCACCTGCGTCAGCTCATCAGTCAATCTCAGCAGCTCTGACTTATTGCGGAAGCTCGATACCGCCCCGACGATGCGATGCTCATGGTCATAAATCGGCAGACGGTTCGCAACGACGATATGGTCATTAATGATCATCTCCTGATCCTTCTCCGCTTCCCCGGACTGTATCACCTCAAGGAGTCTCGTATCCGGGATGACATCCCGAATATGCCTTCCCGTGATCGTCGTCTCTGCCGAAGAATCGATCATGATCGTCGCCGTATGATTGGCGAGCGTAACGATTCCTTCCCGGTTAATCGCGATAATCCCTTCATGAATTGTCTCTAGAATCGCCCTCTTCTCCTGGTAGAGAAGCCCGATCTCCTTGGGCTCCAGACCGTGAATCAGCCTCTTCACGCTGGATGCGATCCATATCGCACCTCCGCAGCCCGCTATTAAAGCGAGCGCGGCAAAGAAGAGCACCCGATTGCGATAAGACTGAGCAGACTCTTCAATATCCTTCATCAAAATACCGACCGATACGATGCCGATGATTTCGTCCCGATCGTTATAGATCGGCGTCTTGCCGCGCAGCGACGGGCCCATAGAGCCGACAGCCTTCGAGATGATGCTCATGCCTTGCAGCACCGGACCGTTGTCGCCGCCCACCATCTCCTGCCCGATCCGGTCGGGTACAGGATGGGCATAGCGGATGCCGTCGCGATTGCCGATCACGATATATTCCGCATCGGTCTCCAGCCGAATCTCTTCTACGACCGGCTGAATAATAGCTGACGGATTCTCCGTCTCAAAGGCTTCCTGGATAACGTCCATCTCGGCGACCGCCTTGGCCAGCTTAAGCGCCGAAGCGCCAATATTCTTCTCCAGTGTATCCACTAGCAGACGCTCAAAGCTGAAGGTCAAGGCAACAATGGTAGAGAACAGCAGGATGCCGATCAGCAGAATCAGCCTTGTTTGTAACCGCATACATTTACCTCCATGCTTGCAAGCTGCGCTTCGAGCTTTGATTTCCTTATTGTATGCTACATCGTGCCCTCGAACAAAGTCCAAACAGTTGGAATTCCCGTAAATTTTATGAACAAAATTATCGAAATGAACCTTTTTCAACTTATAACGCAATTCTATTCAAGCGCAAAGCACGGTGATAGTATGAAGTCACTCCGATTAGTAAGCGCTTACAGAAGGCGCTTCTCGGGACCTTATAAGGGGGAAACTATCTATGATGTTGAAACGGAATGGCTTGAAAACAATAGCAGCAGCGCTCGTACTCGCCGTCAGTTTAACCGCTTGCAGCACCGCCGGGGGCAACGGCGGCGGAGATTATCCGAAGAAGCCTTTTATCGTAACGGCTCCTTCAGGCGCCGGCGGCGGATGGGATAAGACAGCCCGCTCTCTGACCAAGGTGCTGTCCGAGACCAAGCTCATTGAGCAGACGATGACCGTTGAGAACAAGCCGGGCGGCGGCGGCACAGTATTCCTCGGGGAGTACGTAGCCAAAGACAGCAAGGACCCCTACAAGCTGTTCGTCAGCTCGCCGCCGATTCTCATCAATAACCTGAAGAAGGAAGGCAACAGCCCGTACGGGTATAAGGATGTCACACCGCTAGCCCAGATTACGAAGGATTTCGGCGCCATCGCGGTGGCAGCCGGCTCCAAGTACAACGATCTTCAATCGCTGATTGACGCGATTAAAGCCGATCCCAAGTCCGTAACGCTAGCTGGCGGCTCCGCCCCGGGCTCTATGGACCACCTGATCAGCGTGCTGCCGGCCTTCAAGTCCGGCATCGATCCGAAGACCGTCAAGTATTTGTCCTATGACGGGGGAGGCGAAGCGATCGCCGCGCTGCTGGGCAAAAACGCCGACGCCATCGGCACGGACATCTCATCGCTGGGCAGCTATCTGAAAGCGGGCAAAATTAAAATTCTGGCCGTAACGTCAAGCGAACGTCTCGGCGGCGATTTTAAGGATGTGCCTACGATGAAGGAGCTTGGCCTGGACGCGGAATTCAACATTTGGCGCGGGGTATTCGGACCGAAGGAGATGACCGGGGAGCAGGTTGCTTTCTGGGACAAGAAGCTGAAGGAACTGTCCGAGAATCAAGTCTGGCAGAAGGAGCTTGTGGCGAATGACTGGGCCAGCGAATACCGTAATGCCGCCGACTTCAAGACATTCCTCGAGCAACAGGAAAAAGACGTGCAAGATCTGCTGACCGCGCTGGGCATGCAGAAATAACTTCAACTCGCTATATCAGCGCACGAATTTGAAGGAAAGGGGGATGATTTTCGGTGTTCTCCCTTCTTCTTCCCTACAGGAGGCATCCCCTATGAACAGAACCTTCGACCGCTATGCCAGCATCGTATTCCTGCTTCTCGGCATCGGCTTTATGTGGCAGAGCGCAAGCATCAGCGCCACCTCATACGGAAGCACTGTCGGGCCTAATATATTCCCCTTCGGACTGGGTCTCGTCTTAGTTCTGCTAAGCATCCGTCTCTTCTACGAAGTCATGAAAACCAAGCCGAACGAGCAAAAAAAGGCCCAGCTGGATTATAAGCGATTTTTTATCATCTTTATTACAGCGTTTCTCTATGCCTACTTCCTGGAATTCATCGGCTATATAATCGGCACCTTCGTCTTTCTGCTCGTGGCGTTCCAGACCATTGAGAGAGGCAAGTGGCTCAAATCGATTCTGATTGCCGGACTATTCTCTATTAGCGTCTATGTCATCTTTGTCGTCTTGCTGGAAGGCTCCATGCCGGGCTTCCCGTCTTGGCTATCATGAGCATGGGAGGAATCTGAATGAACGTACTGGATTATTTGGCGGACGGCTTCATGACCGCCTTGCAGTGGCATAATATTCTCTTTGCTTTTTTCGGCGTGCTGATCGGCACATCCGTCGGTGTCCTGCCGGGCATCGGTCCCATGAGCGGCGTCGCTCTGCTGATTCCGGTCACCGCTTCGATGACAAGCGGATTGCCGCCTGAGGCGGCAGCGACCAGCTCCATAATTCTGCTTGCAGGCGTGTATTATGGCGCTATGTATGGCGGCTCCACTACTTCAATCTTGCTCAATACGCCAGGCGAATCGTCCTCCGTCGTCACGACGCTTGACGGCTACCAGATGGCCAAGCAAGGCAGAGCAGGCGCAGCCCTGTCCATTGCCGCCATCGGCTCGTTCGTCGCCGGCCTTTTTGCCCTCGTAGCCTTGATTGCTCTGGCGCAGCCATTGTCGAGCGTCGCTATCAATTTCGGTCCGGCAGATTACTTCTCGCTAATGCTGCTGGGACTATGCGCTGTAAGCGGCCTTGCCGGCAAGTCCATTACAAAAGCGCTCATAATGACCGTATTCGGACTGCTGCTCGCTACCATCGGCATGGATACCGTATCCGGCGTGGCGCGCTTCACGTTCGGCATTCCGCTGCTGTATTCCGGCCTTGAATTTCTCACTATTGCTGTCGGCCTCTTCGCGCTAGGGGAAGTGTTCAAGACCATTCTGGAGAAGGATTACAGCTCGGGAGGCATCGCCAAGATCGGCCGCGTCCTGCCTAGCCGCCAGGACTTGAAGGATAGCGCCGCTCCCATCACGCGCGGCTCTATTCTGGGATTCTTTATCGGCATTCTGCCAGGCGCAGGAGCGACGCTTGCTTCGTTCTTCAGCTATATTGTGGAGAAGAAAGTCAGCAAGAAGCCTGAGACCTTCGGCAAAGGCAATATCGCCGGCGTCGCAGCGCCCGAATCTGCCAACAACGCGGCATCCGGCGGAGCGATGATTCCTCTGCTTACGCTCGGCATTCCGGGCTCTGGCACGACTGCCATTCTGATGGGCGCGCTCATCATGTACAACATTCAGCCGGGTCCGCTGCTCTTCGAAGAGCATCCGCAAGTTGCTTGGGGGCTAATTGCCAGCATGCTCATCGGCAACCTGCTCCTGCTCGTGCTTAACATGCCGCTGGTGAAAGTATTCGCCAAAGTCATTCAAACGCCGGCCAAATATCTCATTCCCATTATTATTGCGATCTCGGTATTCGGCGTCTACGCGGTGCAGGCCCAAGTCTTCGATCTTATTCTGTTGTTGGGCTGCGGCATCGCCGGCTTTCTGCTGGCCCGCAACGACTTCCCGCTTGCTCCGCTTGTGCTCGGCCTTGTATTGGGACCGATGATTGAGAACAACATGCGCCGGGCGCTGACAACATCGAATGGCGATTTCATGATCTTTTTGCAAAAGCCCATGTCGCTCGCGTTCTTGATCATTGCCGTACTATGGATTGCCGTGCCGATCCTTCTAAAGCGCAGAGGCAAGGAAGTTGTCGTGAACGAAGAAGGCTAACCGCTTGATCTACCCTAACGATACAGATCTAATGACATGCCAAGGAGGCAGCCATGAACACACCCAAATTAGGCGGTAAAAGCGTCATTGCCCGCATCGAAATGAATATCGGCGAAGCCAGCTTCGGCCAGGTAACGGCCGCCATCTTCGAGGCTGGCGGCGATATCGTCGCCATCGACGTCATACAGACCAGCAGCCAAATGACCATTCGCGATGTCACCATTACCGTCATCGACACTGTAGATATCGACATCATTACCGAGCGTATCCGCAGCATGCCGGGCATTCGCTTGCTCCATCTGTCGGACCGGACGTTCCTGCTGCATCTTGGCGGCAAGATCGAGACCAAGCTGAAGGCGCCGATTCAAAACCGCGACGACCTCTCCCGTGTCTACACCCCGGATGTCGCGCGCGTCTGCATGGCCATTCACGAGGAGCCGCGCAAAGCGTTCACGTTGACCGTGAAGCGCAATACAGTAGCGGTGATCTCCGATGGAAGCGCCGTTCTTGGCCTTGGCAATATTGGCCCATATGCGGCAATGCCCGTTATGGAGGGCAAGTCCATGCTGTTCAAGCAGCTGGCGGATGTCGACTCGTTCCCAATCTGTCTCGATACGCAAGATACGGAAGGCATTATTACCGCAATCAAAGCGATTGCCCCCGCATTCGGCGGCATTAATCTGGAGGATATCTCGTCGCCGCGCTGCTTCGAGATCGAGCAGCGGCTGCGCGAGGAGCTGGACATCCCTGTCTTCCATGACGATCAGCATGGCACGGCAGTTGTCCTGTATGCCGCGCTGATCAACGCGCTGAAGGTCGTCGGCAAATCTATCGAAGGCCTAAAGGTTGTCGTCTGCGGTATTGGCGCCGCCGGGGTCGCCTGCAGCAAAATCTTAATGTCCGCAGGCGTAAAAAACATCATCGGCGTAGACCGATGCGGCGCTCTTACGGCAGATGAGACCTACGACAATGAAATTTGGCAGTGGTATGCCGGCCATACGAATCCTGAGCGCAGGTCTGGCACGCTGGGCGATGTGCTCCAGGGAGCTGACGTCTTCATCGGCTTATCGGCAGGCGGACTGCTGAAGAGAGAAGACGTGCTCCGCATGGCAGATCGGCCAATCGTCTTCGCGATGGCTAATCCGACACCGGAGATTTTGCCGGAGGAAGTAGAAGATATAGCGGGCGTGATCGCGACAGGACGCTCCGATTATCCGAATCAGATCAACAATGTGCTGTGCTTCCCGGGCATATTCCGCGGCGCGCTGGACTGCCGGGCTACCACGATTAACGAAGAGATGAAGCTGGCCGCTTCGGAAGCGATCGCCTCTGCGGTCTCCGACAAGGAGCGGAGCAAGCACTACATCATTCCAAGCGTGTTCAATCAACACGTTGTAAGCGGCATCCGCGATCTGGTCATTCAAGCGGCAATTCGCACAGGCGTAGCCCGCAGAATTCCAAGAGAGTATCGTTAATCGTTGATGTTGTGCCGATTCCATGTAACGGGGGGATTTCCGATGAAAAGCAGTATTCGATCCATCGTGGACATCAACATGGTCGCCAATGATTATTCATCCAGCATCGTACTCATTGTTGGTCCCGATCATTACATTGATGCGAAGAGCATCCTTGGCCTAAGCATGACGCTGTACCGCGACCGAACCTATCATCTCCAAATCCACGGCCCCGACCAAGCCGAAGCCAAAGCTGCCATGCTCGACGTGTTCGCCAAGCATAATCTGCAAGTCGAGCTGCACGGGGAGTGAGCAGATGCGGATAGTGAGTTTTTGAAGTTGCTTTTTCTGTTTTGAAAGCTTTGTAGAGGGGCGGCTGCCGGTGGATAGTCGCCTCCTTGCGCCGTATTAGCTGCTTGTTGGCTCTAGCGGCGGCGTTTTGCCGGCCCTAGCGATGGCTAGCGGCGTTGGAGTAAACTTTCGGCGCTTTTGATGGCTCTAGCGGTACCTCACGGCGTTACAGCGAACTTTTGGCGCTTTTTAAGACTCCAACGATTCCTCACGGCGTTACAGCGAACTTTTGGCGCTTTTTACTACTCCAACGATTCCTTGCGGCGTTAGAGTAACTTTCGGCGCTTTTGATGGCTCTAACAGTGCCTCACGGCGTTACAGCGAACTTTTGGCGCTTTTTACGACTCCAACGATTCCTAGCGGCGTTAGAGCGAACTTTCGGCGCTTTTTACTACTCCAACGATTCCTAGCGGCGTTAGAGTAAACTTTCGGCGCTTTTGATGGCTCTAGCGATGCCTTACGGCGTTACAGCGAACTTTTGGCGCTTTTTACGACTCCAACGATTCCTAGCGGCGTTAGAGCGAACTTTCGGCGCTTTTGATGGCTCTAGCGATGCCTTACGGCGTTACAGCGAACTTTTGGCGCTTTTTAAGACTCCAACGATTCCTAGCGGCGTTAGAGCGAACTTTCGGCGCTTTTGATGGCTCTAGCGATGCCTTACGGTGTTACAGCGAACTTTTGGCGCTTTTACCTACTCTAGCGGTGTGTGGCGGTGCTAGAGTATCATTTTGGCGCTTTTGCTAACTCTAGTGGTGTGTCGCAGCGCTAGAGCAACATTTTGGCGCTTTTGCCGACACTAACTGTGCGTGGCGCTTCTTTTGAGGGAATCCTACTCATCGAGACGCTCGCTCCATCTACAAAAAAAGCCTCTCCGCAATGCGGAGAGACTTTCCCTATCAATAGAATTACTTCTTCTCCTTCAGCTCTTGCAGCTTCAAGAGTACCGTTACTGCTTCCGCTCTGGTCATGCCCGCAGTTGGGTCGAAGCGGTTGTTGCCTTTGCCTTGCATCAGACCCGCTTCATAGACTGCCGCTACATATGGAACAGCCCATTGCGGCACATCTCCTGCGTCGGAGAAGCTCAGCTTCGCCGCTGGATCAATCTTAAGCGCCGCTGCTTTGGCGAGCATAACAGCCAGCTCGGAACGCTTCACTTGTCCTGTAGGACGGAATGTTCCATCGTCATAGCCGCCGATCAATCCCGCTTCCACAGCCTGGGCGATAGCCTGCTGCGACCAAGCCGGGATACGGTCCTGATCCGCGAATGCAGTTCCTGCTTGAGCGACCGGCAGCTCAAGCGCGCTGACCAGCATCGCCACGAACTCCGCGCGCGACGCCCCGTGATCCGGACGGAACGTGCCATCGCCATAACCGTTAACGATACCGCCCTTCAGCGCGCGATCAATGGCAGAGCTTGCCCAGTGATTCGCTGTGTCTGTGACAGTCGGAGCAGGCGTCCCCGGACCGCTGCCGCCACCGTTATTGCCACCGTTGCCATTTCCGGTATCACCGCCGTTATTGCCACCGTTGCCATTCCCGGTATCGCCGCCGTTGTTACCTCCGTTATTCCCTTCATTGCCATTCCCGGTATCGCCACCATTATTGCCACCGTTGTTGCCTCCGTTATTGCCTCCCCCGCCGTTGTTGCCGCCGTTGCCGGAGGATGCCGCTACAGCTATAACCGGCTCGGAGTTGCTTTTGCCGACCATCGCTTTGACAACAAATTCATATTTGACCGCGGCGTCCAACCCCGTTACTTCATAAGTGAAGGAGCTTGCTCCCTCGGCAGGAACGATACGCGCGTTCCAGTTCGGGCCCAGCTTATCCGTCTTCTCATAGATGCGGTAAGCATCCACTGCCGTATTGCCTTGCGGCGCATTCCATGTCAATGTCGCCTTGCCGTCTTTGATTGCGCTGATTGCAGCATTGCGAACCTTGTTCGGCTGCGGCATCGTCTTCTTGATGCTGAATTCGTCATACAGCTCCGTCGCTCCGCGCTCGCTTGTCGTATACACCTGGAATGACATCGAATTCTCCGTCACCGTAATGCCCGTGAACATCTCGGTTCCCGGCTGACCATACTTCTCCGCGAACGGGAACGGCCCCGCCTTCGGCGTATAGCGCTTATCTCCAGCCGCGTTGCTGACCAGATACATGGTGCCCAGCGGATTCAGCAGGCCGCCGTCAGTATCCTTCGCCGTATCCTTCTGCGGCACATTGTCATACATCGGATACGTCCGAGTATACGTATGGTCGTGGCCGCTCAGCACGACATCGATGCCGATCTCGTCGAACAGCTTCGTCAGCTTATCGCGGAAGAACAGCACATCAGAGTCGTTGGTATGGCTGGCTACGGAATAAGGGGATTTGTGGAACAGGACGATTTTCCAAGCCTTATTGGATTTCGCCGCTTCCGCTCTCAGCCACTCCTCCTGCTTCTTGTACACCACATCGACACCGTTCACTTCGTTGTATTCCGTGTTGATGATCATAAACTGAGCATCGCCATATTCGAAGGAGTAGACCGAGCCATCCGGCTTGGCGCCCGTATACGATACGTTCGGCACATTAAAGTGATACCAGAAGTTGTTGTTCAGCTTGCTCTCGTGATTGCCCAGCGCCGGCACGAATGGCAGGCTGCGCAGCGTATCCTGCGGCGTGTTCAGCAGCCACATCCACTGATCCTCAATGTCCCCATGGTCAACCAAGTCGCCTGTCAGCGTAAAAAATTCCGATGCCGGGAACGTATTCATCGCTTCATCCAGCGTATGCTTCCACGTGACATAATCCGATGCCGTCGTACCTTGCGTATCTGTCATGTACAGGAACTGGAACGCATCAGCCGCCGGGTTCGCAGTCTTGAACGTACGGATCTCGCTCCAATGCCCCTCTTGGCCGTCGCCAAGGCGGTAGCTGTACGTTGTATTCGGCTTGAGTCCTGTCGCTGTCGCTTTGTGGCTGGCATACGAAATCCGCTTGCCCGCGCTTTTGTCCTCTCTGGATTGGAACACATAAATTTCAGTCGATGTTCCGTTAAATGTAATCGTATCTGCCGCCGGCATCGTATTGCCTGCAACCTTCGACGTCTCCGCTACCTGCAGCTTCGTGCCGGTAATGCTGGAGTCGGTATACCAGGCAAAGCCTTGAGCCGTGCTTGGATCGCCATTGTACGTCAGCGCAATCGCCGTCGGAATCAGGTCGCCGGACGAGTCGGGCGCCAGACCGACCGGGTTGCCGATCAGCTGCATATCCCAGTACAGATCAGAGCTGCTGTCGCTGCGCTGATGAACCTCGGCGGCCAGCACGTTCGTGCCTTCCTTCAACAGGCTCAGCATGCTCTGCGTAAGATCAGCCGTCTCCGTCGTCGGGCTGCCCAGCGTTGTAGCGCTAAGCGTCCGGTAGTCCGGCTCGCCCTCTGGCATATTGAACCGGTATACTTCCACACCGTTCGCATACAGCACCACGCCGTCATCCACGCCAAATTGGCCGAACAGCTTCGTAATGAGGGACAGATCCTCTACCTGGAACGTTGTCCGATAATAGGTCGTCCGGTGCTTCTTGGAGCTGTCTTCGCCGAAGCTGACTACCGTCTTCATGCTGCCGAACAGAGTCGTCGCGTCTCCGGCAGGATAACCCAGCGGACCTGGTCCCGCGCTCCATGCAGCATCGTCAAAGCTTGCCGCTCTCCAAGCCGTTCCCTGATCAGAGCCGTTGTCGAGGTATTTCCACACCGAGTTCTTCGGAAGCAGGGCAATGTTCTTGCCCTCTTCGGCCGGCTGCTCCTCTTCTTCGCCGCCTTCTTCGCCAGGAGGCAGCGCCGTCATCATCATGTCGAAATACAGGTCGGAGCTGCTCAGGCTTTGATTATGCACTTCTACAGCGAACACATTCTCGCCATTCCGAAGCGCGCCCTTCAGCGCTTCCGTCAGATCCGGCGTATAAATAATCGGCAGATCCTTGGATGTCGTCGCCACTGTATCAAAGCCGATCTCGCCTTCAGGCAAGCCGGCGCGGAATACTTCAATGCCATTCACGTAGAACACCATGCCATCGTCCACGCCGAACGCCGTCTCGTATTTGTCGTACAGGCTGATATCGTCAATCGTTACTTTTTTGCTGAAATAAGACGTAATGTGCTTCTTGCCCGCATCTCCGCCATAGCTGATGATCGTCGCTACCTTGTCAAAGATCGAGTCCGGTCCCACGTCATTCGTCGGCACGTTGCTCTTCACCTTGTAGCCCAGCGGCGCCAAGTCGATGTCCCATGCAGAGTAGTCGAACGAAGCGTCCTTCATGGCCGCACTGTAATCGATGCCCTGATCGCTATAGCTCCAGCTTGCGCCTTTCTGCACGACTTCTAGCGGCTCTACAGGCTGAACCGCCTTCTCTGCAGTCAGCTTCATGTCAAAATACAAGTCGGAGCTGCTCAGGCTTTGGTTATGTATCTCGGCAGTCAGCTTATTGTCGCCACTGCGCAGCGCCGCCTTAAGCGCATCAGTCAGGTCCGCTGTATACACAATTGGTTTATCCTTGCCCGATGTCGCCAGCGTCTCATAGCCGACCTCGCCCTCCGCCATGCCCGCGCGGTATACTTCAACTCCGTTGGCATACAGCACGATGCCGTCGTCTACGCCAAGCGTCGCTTCGTAGCTGGCAAAAGCATTCACGTCTTGAATTTGAATGATTTTGCTGAAGTACGTTGTCGGATGCTTCTTCGAAGCATCATCGCCTAAGCTCGTTATGGTAGCCACCTTGTCGAACACAGTAGTCGGCGCTACCTCATTCGTAATGTTGCCGCTCGTTACTTTATAGCCGAATGGAGCGACGCCAACCTGCCACGTCGAATAATCGAACGCCACGTTTTTCATCGCACTGCTGTAGTCGACGCCTTCGTCGCTGTAGCTCCATGTCGATCCTTTATCTATAATGGTTACCGCCGCCGCGCCCTCATCTGTCCCCTCTGCCGCAGAAACGCCAGCAGACGGCAGAACCGCGCCCGACAAGACAACGATGGCCAATACTACCAGTAACCATTGCTGTTTTCTCCAATTACTGAACAACAAGTCTACCACCTCGTTTAAATGATGTTGTCGATTCCTACTATTTGAAGGGAAGGAATAAGACAACTCATCTTAACAAGGCTTTGTTTGTACTGTGTCATGTCCATATTAAGCGATTATTGAGATTTGGTATCGGAATTGTAAAAGGGACGCCGATCCGGCGTCCCTCTCATTATGCGTTGACCTTCATCCCGGAAGCTGCCGCTTTATTCCCTCGGAACAAGCTCCCGGAGATGCTGCCTGCCAGCAATAGCTGGGCAGCAAAATAAGTGGACATAATCATCAGCCCGGCAGACGGCAGGGGCTCCACGAACTTATTCCACGCCAGCACCGAATCCGAAATCACAAAAAGCAGCGCCCCGACCGCCGCATATCTGTTGCCGCTTAAAATCGCCGTCCAGAACATAAGGCCGATGACGATAATGTAGCATAACACCGGAATCCATAATCCGCTACTCGCATCATCGGAAGCAAGAACCTCATGAAACTTGACGGCCATCCAGACGCAGTACAGCACGATCGGAACAGCCGACAGCCAGCCCAGAAGCGAACCTCTCATACGCGTCAACATAGCAGCGGTGTAGAACAGATGGCCCGTCAGGAAGGAAGCCAGCCCTATCGTAAACCACATGTCCCCTGGCAGGAGCAGGAAGGCATCGCCGCCAATACTGAATATGAGCCCCGCCACAACAAGCCCCTTATAGACACGGGAGGTCTTCGCTGAAGGCGAAGTGACCGCCAGCGTAATTATCAGCGTCATCGGAAGCAGCTTGAATACCCAATGCAGCGGCTCGCTATCAACCGATAGCGTAGCCAGATGAACCACTCCTGTCGCTACAATCAATCCCAGCAGCCATTTGGACATGAGCAGATCTCCTCCTAAGCATCTCAACCTCGTCACAACCTATAACTACGCTCAGTATACAGAATGGGCCCGTGCAAGAACAGTTATTTTTGAAGCGCTTTCCCACAGGGGCTGGGAGCGGCCTTCAAGGATACCCAGGCGGGCATCCCCTTGCTTTCTAAGTACATGCTCGGCCATAGCGTGCTGCATGTGATGTTCGCCCCTCATTATGCAGAGAAGCACCGAGCGCCGGGAGATTCGCGCTGTGCGAAAAGTCCATTGCCCTTTCCTCTTGCTTGCGGGTGCTTGCAACTTTCTTATCCTTTTCTATAAGGAAACGGGTTAAGGCTTCAGGCCCTTTTCATGAAAATTGCTGATCATCTATGCTATAGTAACCCCAAAGGAGGCGATGCCTTATGAATAAATCCGATTTAATCGAAATCTTTAACCGCGAGCAAAGAATGGATATCGTCTATCCCGGAACCCGCCGCGAGGCTGACGAATATGTAGTGAGGCAGATCTCTCCGGAAGAAGAGGACAGCTTCATCAGCTACTCCAGCTTAACCGCCGCTCATGCTGATGCCGTCATTCAGCGGGAGCTCGATTATTTCGCAGCGCTAGGCCGCCGCTTCGAGTGGAAGCTGTATGACTTTGACGAACCGGCTGACCTCAAGGATCGGCTTGCTGCGCATGGCTTCGAGATTGAGGATGCCGAAGCACTTATGATCATGAAGCTTGACGCAGCCCATCCCATGATAACGGCATCCATCCCAGACTCTATCCAGCGTATTACCGACGATGCCGGAATCGACGCGCTCATGGCGCTGGAAGATACGATCTGGCAGGTATCGCATCAGGAGCTGGGCAATCGGCTTAAGCGGGATAAGCGCACGATGCCGGAAGAGCTGCTGATCTATGCGGCATACGACGAGTCGGGCCGCATCGCAAGCGGCGCGTGGATGTATATGTATACGGGAACAGCCTTTTGCAGCTTCTGGGGAGGCTCAACCCTGCCTGAATACCGAGGCAAAGGATTCTATAAAGCGCTCATCGCCGTCAGGGCGCAAGAGGCTTGGAAGAGAGGCTTCCGTCTGCTTACGGTTGACGCCAGCCCCATGAGCCGGCCGATTCTGGAGCGCAACGGCTTCCAGTGCCTGGGATACACCTACCCATGCAAGTCGCCTCAAATTTAACGAAATCGCATTCCTCGGCCAGCGGCTAAGGAATGCGTTTTTTTATGGATACGGTTATGTATCGAGCAGCTTTTCAATATACGGGTTAAGCAGGATCCGATCCGGGTCCAGCTCTGCCCGCACGCTGCGAAAGTCATCCCATCTGGGATATCTCTCCTTGAGACGGCCGCCGCTCAGCGTATGCAGCTTGCCCCAATGCGGACGTCCTCCATAACGAAGAAAGATCTCCTCCATCGCGGCAAAATAAGCCTCATACGGCATTCCCTTATACATATGCACCGCGATGTACGCGGAATCCCGCCCGTAGGAAGGGCTCAGCCAAATATCGTCTCCCTGAACATAGCGGCATTCCACGGGAAAGTGGACATGGAACTTCATGCGGGCCATTGTCTCCCGCATCTCTTCTATTACCGGAACCATCGCCTCAGCGGGCAAATTGTATTCCATCTCATTGAACCGGACAAGCCGCGCTGTAGCGAACAGCTTGTGGCTGTACTGCACCTTGCGGCCGACCGGCACCTGCGAAGCAGACAGCCGGCTGATGGCGGCGCTCGTGCTCGGCATCCTGCGGCATATGCCGGACAATAAGCCGAACACGGCGTTTTCGACGACAACGTCTCCCAGGTAGTCTCTTACTTTGCGGACGACAACCGGCGAATCCGTCTCGTTCATCAGCTTGATCTGGCAAGGCTCGGCGTAAGGGAACCAATAAAACTCGAAGTGGCGGTTCTCCTCAGCGAGTCGAACGGACTCCTGCAGGCATTGCTTAAGAGGCATGCGACTGCTCACATACTCCAGCTTATAAGCCGGCCTCAATCTGAGCGTCACTTGCACGATAATGCCCAGCGCGCCAAGCGAGACCTGCATCGCCTTGAACCATTGCGGATGGGACTCCACCGTGCAGGTCAGAACCTCGCCCTGACCCGTTACGACCGTTACGCCGGCGATTTGCGTCGAGATGGTGCCCAGCCCCCGTCCCGTTCCATGGGTTCCCGTACTGATCGCCCCTGCGATGGACTGCACGTCGATGTCGCCCAAATTTTCTTGCGCAAGCCCGTGAACGAACAGCTCTTCGCCAAGCCGCTTCAGCTTGGTGCCGGCCCATACCGTTGCAGTGCCCCCTTCAGGATCCACCTCTACAATGCCCTGCAGCAGATCAAGCGAGATAAGCATATCATCGCTGGCGGCGATGGCCGTGAAGGAATGGCCAGAGCCAACGACACGAAGCCGTCTGCCTTCTTGCTTGCAGCGGCGAACAGCCCCAACCACCTCTTCAATAGACGCGGGCAGCAGCACCTCGCGCGGCGTAGCCTTCACCGAGCCCGACCAATTGGACCAGCCTGCAGCATTCCGTCTCATAAGAAACACTCCCCCATCCCCCGATAGGTGTCGTATTGTCCAACCAGCCTGCTCCTCGATACCGCATGCAGCACCGGGAATCGCTCGCACAGCTCTCCAGCCTTCGCATGGCGGAAAAATACCGGATCGCCAATCTCCATCCTCACATCCTTGGAACAGCGCAGCGGCGTCTGGACTTCTCCCGCTCCTTCAAGCGGGAACAGAGTCAGCCCCTCCGGCAAATACGGCTTCGGCAGCTTGTCGGCCCCCGCCGCACCAGATGCGGTATAACCGCCGCCAAGGCAAGTGACGATATTATCGCTTGGCCGGCGCACGACTTCTACGGCGTAACCTGCGGCAGGCTGATAACGGAACGTCTTATAATTGTCGAACAAGCCCGGCGAATAAAAGCCCGAGCCCGCCGTAAGCTCCGTCACCCACGGCTCTTGCTTCGAGCTGTCCAGACTGCCTGTTCCCCCGGCATTCACAAAGCGCAGCTTGACGCCCAGCCCCTCGATGCCGCGCACGGCTTCCTCCCGTCTTCGCGACACTTCGGCTATGGAGCGCTTCTTCAGCCATTGAATAAGCCCGTTGCGCATTGCCGCTCCAGGCGCATTGTCGCCTACGCCCGCAATCTGGGCTTCATAGCCCATTAATCCGTCGAGCTTGAGCCAAGGAGATTGCACAATCCGCTCCGCAACCGCTTTCATTTGCGGCCATGCCGACAAGGGTGAGCGCCATACCCCGAAGCGCAAGCCCGGATAAGATACGGACAAATCCAGATCCAGGCATAACGGCACGATAACGCCTCGCGCCTTGGCTCGCCCCTCTAGCTCCTCGACATGCTCGGCACAATCCACCATAAAGGAGATCGTCTTGCCTTCTGCAATCCGGTCAAGCAACCCATCGATGGAAGCCGACATGCCCTGCGGGTAACCAAGCAGCAAGTCATCCAGTCCCTGATCCGCCAGAAACACTGCTTCCGCTGCGGTATAGCACATGATCCCGCGATAGGCCGGGTGCGCCTCCAATATTAACCGCAGCACGCCAACCGAACGAATGGACTTGCTTGCTATTCGGATATACTTGTTTCCTGCCGCATGGGCAATAGCCGCGATATTCGCCTCCAGCCTATCCACATCCACAAAAGCAAACGGCATCGCGACGTCTTTAAAGGCTTCCTTATACTCGGCATATATCCCCATCTACGCTCAACTCCCCAGAGTTACGTACTATACCTGTGACGTTATGCCTAATTGTATTCTGGTTAAAGGGATCACTTTCCTCCTATTTGCCATAACGGGCAAGCATAGCCTGAATTTTGCTTTGGTTGACCCATTCCCATTAACCGCACGCAAAAAAGCAGGCAAGGAGCATTTCGCAACCAATGCTCTTGCCTGCTTGATCTGTTCTGGCACAAAGGCCAGGTACCGCTTATTACTTGCTGGAAGCCGCGGAAGTTCTGAGCTGCTCGTTCACTTTCAGAACGTTCAGGACGTCAATACGGCCGAAGCCGCTACCCTTAATATTTTGTTTAATTGTAGGTGGTTGTGGGATCATCTTTTTCACCTCCTCCATGAAATACTTGCTTACGATTCCAATCTCAAATAAGCTTTCAGCCTGCTCACTTCAGAGCTATAAATGTATTCCGGATCGCCGCCGTTGTCTCTCTCTCCAATCCTATCGGCGAACTTCCCGTACAACCGGTTCAAGTACCGATTCTCGGCCAGGGCATGGAACCGAATGCGGCGTACGGTCGGATATTTGCTGCATATATGCCGGACCAAGTCGCGAATTCCTTCATAAAAAACCCTGCTGCTGCGGTACTCTTCCATCAGGATGGCCGAATCGATAAACGCCGTGTGCCTATCCGGTTCATAGTAATATTGAACAAACCCGATGAATTCGCCTGATTCATTCTCATACATGAAGATATAGCTGGTTGGCAGAGTCATTAAAATATGGGCCGCAGCTATTTCGATCGTATAGTTGCGGCGAAACTGCCGGCTATATGTGAGATAGAAGCGTGCGAACCGGGCATAGTCGGAATCCCGCTCGCAAAGCTTGGTTGCCGCACGAATCATGAATACCCCTCCTGAATCCATTCTTTTTGGGGTCTTAGGCAAGCGCCAAAGGTCGAAACTTATTCAAATACGCCTCCAAATCGGTCAGCTTGGTCCGGTAAGCCGACAGCTTGCCGAATTCAGTCTCTGTCTCGGACTCCAGTATGGCGAGCTTTGCTGCGATTCTCTGGATGGAAGGGGTCTGCCCCGTCCAAAATACGATTTCCGTTACAGGAACTGGCTGATGGCGCAGATGATGCAGAAGGAATTGCAGCATTTGCAGAAAAAGCCTTGTCACTCTATAGTGCCTATCTAAATAAATGGCCTGGATTTGCACCACATGCTCATCCTCGTATTGCTTCTCGCCAGTTCCATGGATATAGCCGAGCGCTCCGACTGCCTCATTCTCCTCATTGAGGCATACAATCGCTTCCCTCCCCAGCAGGGTCGGACTTGAGATCATGCCGAAGGATACGACAAATGGATACGGCATATGAAGATCATCATAATGCCTCAACATAAAATCCAAATATTTGGCGTGATACACCTCGGTAGCACATACGGAAAAGCTGACATCCATGACTTGCTGCCCCCTCGTTCATCTATGCCAATACTACTAGTTCGACCATTTTCGCGTCTATCAACTAAATACTACTTTTTTTCTAATACGCAAAAAATCCCCCATATGGGGGATCATCTAATGCCAATTGGCTCTAGTCCTGCTCAGCCGGTCGAATGTCCAACCATCCTGCCGAATAGCCTTTTCCCGTCGACTGCCAAATCGTCGTAACCGCCGCGCTGAACAATCTCTCCATGATCAAGCACAATAACTTGATCCGCATGCTGAATCGTAGACAATCGGTGTGCGATCACAATGATGGTCATGCTTCCCTTCAGACTGTCCAGCGTCTCCTTCACGCGCCGCTCCGTTACGGTATCCAGCGCGCTGGTCGCCTCGTCCAATATGAGAATGGCGGGCTTGCGCAATAGCGCCCGCGCCAGCACAATCCGCTGCCGTTCGCCCCCGGACAAGCGGACGCCCCGATCGCCGATTATCGTATCCAGCCTCTCAGGCAGACCCCGGGCCAAGTCGCCCGCCGCAGCCAGATCCAATGCTTCCCACAGCTCCTCTTCCGTCGCCGACTCATTCATCAGCATCAGGTTATCGCGCAGAGAGGCGTGGAACAGGAAAGGGTCTTGCGACACATAGCTGACTGCGCGCCTGAGCGGCAGCAGATTATGCTCGGCAAGCGGCGAGCCGTCGACCAGCACTTCCCCTCTCTCCGGCTTATGCAAGCCCAGAAGCATATCGACGAGCGTGCTTTTGCCAGCGCCCGAGGGACCGGCAATGGCTGTCATCTGCCCGGCAGGGATATGCATATGGATATTGTTCAGCGCATACGGGCGATCGCCTTCCTGGCGGTAGCGGAAGCTGACTCCGCGCAGCTCCAGCCCATGCCGCAGCTCCAGCGTTCTGCCGCCCGCAAACCTCCCGTTCATCAGCTCCTGCGATTCTGCGCATTCCTGCTGCAGCTTAATCAGCGCCTCCAGTGACGGAATGAGCGCGGCGACGCTCTCCAGACTGGACTGCATGCTCGAGACGACCGGCCACAAGCGGGAAAAAATAACGATAATAAGCAGCAGCTGAGCGGGCTGTGATTGAAACAGACTGACCAGCACATAGACGAACACCGCCAGCAGAACGGCCGACGCAGCGCTATATATAAATTGGGAATTTGTTTTCATTTTCGTATAAGCTATCGCATTATGCTCCACCTTCCGCAGCAGCACATTCATCCAGTGGACATGCACACGCTCCAGCGTATTGCTCTTGATATCCTTCATGCCGCTTAGATGGTCGGTAACGCCAGCCTGATAGATTTTGGACAGCTCCAGATTATCTTGGCCGAATTGCTTGGCCTTGCGGGTGAAGTACCGTGAGAAGAGCAGCAGAATGCCTCCGCTCAGCAATACCGCAATTGTAATTTTAGGCGAGAGCGCGATAGCCAAGCCAATCTTAACGGCAGCGAAAATAAGCGCAGAGATGAAATCCAGCGATAACCCGATGCCTTTTTTCACCTGTGCAATCTCGATCGTCAGCATTTTCACCAGATCAGCGTTGCGGTTGCGCAAATAAAAAGCCCAGTCAGCCCGCAGCAAGCTGCTGTACGTATCCTCCCGAAGCTTGCGAAGATACCCCTGCTGGATGCGCTTGTCTACAATAGCTTGATGCCGTCCGATAAAGCTTTGCCCTATGATAATAAGCACATACAGAGCTAGAATCCCTGCCAGGCTTTGCATGAAAGGGATATGTCCGAACCAATCCAGCAAGCCGGCCAGGTAGCCGAAGTCATCCCCCTTCAGCTCGATAAGGCCTGTAAGGCCGAGCAGCGGGACGATCAGTAGAATACCCGCGGATTGCATCATGCCGATGGCGAGCATGCCAGCGAAATTGAACACAAGCTTGCTCCCGGCAAAACGGAGCATATCCTTCATGAAATAGACGATAGCCCTCATGGCTGCTTGCCTCCCTTGTCGCGGCCCTCAGCGTCCGCGGCCCTACGCTTCAACCCGGATGAGCCCTTGCTCGCGCAGCTGCTCCAGAAAGTCCAGCACCCGGCGCTCGCACTCGGGGCGCTCGACCGCATAATCGATCATAAGCGCATCCACCACTTGCCGGACCGTCGCCGCCCCCTCCAGCCGAGACCATATATCTCCCCCGATATCTCCCAAATTGTAATAAGCGTATGTTCCCGTATGCAGCAATACCTTCTCACCCTCGATATCCGAGGCCAGATGCTCCTCCCCTTGCCTAACGCAGCTGTCCAATGTTAATGCCGCAATCATTGCGCTCCCCCTCTCCAATATGGCTAACGATTAATTCCACAAGCTCATGAGCTGTAAATACCGAAGGCGCTCGCTTCACCCGGTACGCCGGAATCTCTCTTACAAGCGAGGTTACGGACTCAAAATGCCACTCCAGCAAGCCAAGCGGCGGAATTAGCGCCCGGTGGAAGGTATGCTGAAGCAGCGCTTGGAACTTCTCCGCCTTCTGAATCGGATGGAGCGATACGTGTTCTTCCCCGGCCGGCTCCTTCACAAGCTCAAAGATACCGCCTAGCGGCAGGGCTTCGCGCTGCAGCCGGTCGACCGCCACCGCATACTTCATGCGTCTGGCCGCATTGTCGCCGCGCTTTACCTCGCGCTCATAGATCGCAGATAAGCTATTGCCGTTCAGATCGAAGTGCGGCAGACATTCCTGCCACAGCTTCTGTTCCGGCAGAGCCGGCATAACGATAGGCGCGGAACCATCCTTAGGCATGGAGACCGGAATGACATCATCGGTCAGAAAGCTGTAGCCTTGCTCCAGAAACGCCCGTGTAAGCGTCGATTTGCCTGCGCCGGATTGGCCTACAATCGCGTAGGCCTTGCCCTGTATCGCAATCGCGCTTCCATGCAGGGGAAGCACTCTTCTCTGCAGCAGAAGAGCTGACACCGCGTAGCCGTCCAAAAAAAGGCGCAGCTTCTCAACAGGCGGGTTCCCGATCGGCGAGACGATAATGCGGTTGCCGTCACGAACAAGATAACGGGCGACGTTCTCAATCAGGAACAAAACAAAGTTCTCTTGAATGACATATGCCTCATCCTCCCCTGCCAGCTCCGACCATAGCGCCTCCAGGCCTCCATAGGTCACTTCTACGTCTGCCGGCAAGCCTGGGGAACTATTGTCATCCAAATCATGAGCCTCGGACGGCGGGATGTCGCTTCTGAAGCGCAGGCCAAAGGCCGTATATAGATAAGCTAGAGCAGCAGTAGTCATTAGAACCTCCCGTGAATGTAATAAGCCCCCATCCCTTCGGACAGGGAATAAGGGCTATCCTCACCATATGTATGCGCTTACTTAGCTGCCAAAGCCAATGCTGGGATCGGATCCCGGATTGGAGCCCGAGCCGGAGCCGGAACCAGAACCTTTGCCGGGCTTATGCGGCTTCTTCTTCATCGTCATGTTCACATTCAGCACTTCCAAATGCGGTACTTTCCATTCCTTCTTCTCCAAGGCCTAACACCTCCTTCTAACGGGTGGTATCATCCTGCATGAATGAGTGCGGAAGCGATCTGCGAATGATCCAATGTTCTTAATTAAGAACGATTGTGTCCTAATATTAAGGAAATTTTAAGATTTTGTCAATTTGTTTTTTAGTTCATTTAGGGGTGGTCTCGCGCTGCAGTTAGGACTATGGAATGAATTCCATACTAGGAATCGATTACCAGCCATTTGGAGGGAGACTATACTTGCGACTGCTCTGCGAAATGCACTTGCTTTTTACAGGATATTCGAAATCATTCCGCCAATCATGGACACCGCTATGACGCATGGCAGAGGCCGCGGCAAAATATCGCAGGAACCGCTTGCCGAACAATTTTCCCGCAGCTTTCGCCGCGATCGCCTGGAGATCGCGATAGGCAAGGTCAAATGGCTGAAATCGCTCAATCGTTGGCTTCCCTCCGTGGCAGAAGCTATATTGCGCCATTAACAGGGGCTTGCGTTTTGCGAATGAATCGTTATAATTAGTAAAAATATCGAACAATCCATGATTGGGAGAGTAACTGCCAGCAGAAGTTCAAGCGAGCCGGGAGAGTGGGAGCCGGTATGGATGCAGCAGCGAACCGGACCCATAAGATAGGCTTCTGAACCTTCAAAGTAAGAAGTCTCGGCTGCGGCCGTTATCCGTATTGAGTGGCTGAGCCTTCCGTTCAGCAACAAGAGTGGTACCGCGAATGCACACGCCTTCGTCTCTTATTCCAAGAGACGGGGGCGTTTTTTTATGAGTCAAAGGAGGATGCTGGGATGTTAATCGAATGGATGAAATTGCGCATAGCTGAGGCTGTGCTTGAATTGCATGAGGAATTAGGCGCCGAGCGTCCGCAGGATTTGAAGATTGCGGTGGAGCAGCCTGTGCATATGGAGCACGGGGATTACTCGACCAATGTAGCCATGCAGCTCGCCAAGCCGCTGCGCAAGCCTCCCCTGCATATCGCAGGGCTGCTTAAGAACAAGCTGGAGAGCGATGCCGAGTTCTCCGCTCTGGCACGCCTGATTGAAGTGGCGCCGCCCGGCTTCTTGAACGTGCATCTGGATTGGAACGATTGGGCACGCCGCGAATTCCATTCGTCCGATGCCTTCGGCGGCAAGGCCATTATCGAGCATACCTCGATCAACCCCAACAAATCGGCTCATATCGGCCATCTGCGCAATTCCTGCATCGGCGATACGCTTGCCCGCATTCTGAAGAAAACCGGGCGCGAGGTGGAGGTTCACAATTATATCGACGATCTGGGCAATCAGCTTGCCGATACCGTAGTCGGACTGCTGCATGTTCCGCTGAACAAGGAGCATGCCCGCTTCGGCGACTTCTGCTGGGATATCTATTCCGGCGTCAATCGGGAGTATGCGGCAAATCCTGTTAAGCTAAGCGAACGGACGAATGTGCTGCACGCGCTGGAGGAAGGCGACAACGGCTTGTCCTGGATCGGGCTGCTTGTAGCGGAGCGCATCGTGCGCGAGCATTTGGAGGAGATGAAGGCCTTCGGCATCGATTATGACCTGCTCGTATGGGAAAGCCAGATCGTCAGGGAAGGATTCTGGCAGGCGGCGTTCGAGCGTCTGAGCGGCACTTCCTCCTTCGTGCAGGAGACGTCCGGCAAGCTGGAAGGGTGCTGGGTGCTAAGGCAGACCGCAACTGGCACAAGCGAGACAGCTATGGAGTCGGATGAAGCCGATCAGCATCAGATGGATAAGGTGCTGGTACGCTCGAACGGCATTCTGACCTATACCGCCAAGGATATCGCCTACCACTTATGGAAATTCGGACTGCTGGAGAGGGACTTCTCGTACCAGCCTTTCTCGGACGGGCTTTGGTCAACGCACCATGGCGGCCTCTCTTCCTCAACGTACGGCAAAGCCGATACCGTCATCAACGTGATCGACTACAGACAGGAATATCCGCAGGCCATGGTGAAGCAGGCGCTCGAGGTGCTGGGCTATGCCGAGCAAGCCGATAAGCTGCGCCATGTCAGCTACGGGGTCGTATCGCTGAGCCCTGCCGCTGCGGAGGAACTTGGCATCGACACCTCATCCGGCAAGTCCTCTTATGCGATGTCCGGCAGACAAGGCGTAGGCATTAAGATCGCCGATCTGCTGGACCGGATGGAGAACGTGATCGACGAGAAGCGCTCGGACGCACACGGCTTGTCCAGCCGCATCATCGGGGCTGCAGCCATCCGGTATTATCTGCTGCGCTTCGCCTTATCGACGGAGGTTGTATTCGATCTTCAGCAAGCAACCGAAGTAACCGGCAATACCGGCGTCTACCTGATGTACGCATACGCGCGCGCGGCGAATATCATCGCGAAGACGGCTGAGCACGGCACCGGTTCTGCTGCCATTCCGGCTGAGGCTGAGCCAAAAGAAAAAGCGGAGCTCGCTTTGATCCGCCATATCGCCGCTTGGCAGGATACGCTGCATGCAGCTGCCCGCGAGCTGTCTCCAACAATTATCTGCAACTACGCTTATGAGCTTGCCTCCCTGTTCAACAACTTCTACGCGGCATGTCCGATTCTGAAGGCCGCTGAGGATACAAAGGCATACCGTCTATGGCTCGTCTCCTTGTTCCGGCAGACCATGGGCGAAGCACTGGATACGCTTGGCCTTCCGGCCCCGGCTCGCATGTAATCCCTCGGGTGTATCCATTATTTTTGCAGTAAACCGCGTTGTCTTCGTCTGCAACGGTCAGTTCGCCAATGCGCCGAACACGACCCCGATCGCCAATGGTGCCGGCCTGACTGCCTTGCGATGACGCGCGGTTCCGGCCAACCGAAAAACAGGCTGTCCCAAAAAGCGAAATAACTGTGCCACACAACGTTACACGCGACAAAGTGGCGGAAATGCGATTATAGCGACGCCTCACAACGTTACACGCGACAAAGTAGCGGAAATGCGATTGTAGCGACGCCTCACAACGTTACACGCGACAAAGTAGCGGAAATACAATTGTAGCGACGCCTCACAACGTTACACGCGTCAAAGTGGCGGAAATACGATTGTAGCGACGCCTCACAACGTTACACGCGACAAAGTAGCGGAAATACGATTGTAGCGACGCCTCACAACGTTACACGCGACAAAGTAGCGGAAATACGATTGTAGCGACGCCTCACAACGTTACACGCGTCAAAGTGGCGGAAATACGATTGTAGCGACGCCTCACAACGTTACACACGACAAAGTAGCGGAAATGCGATTGTAGCGACGCCTCACAACGTTACACGCGACAAAGTAGCGGAAATACGATTGTAGCGACGCCTCACAACGTTACACGCAACCAGAGCGCAGAACTGTTCAGAATTAATAGCTAAATAACTAAGGGACTTCCTTATTTATAAGCAGACCAAACCAAAATGACGGTGCAGGGATAACACCCAGGCACCGTCATTTTATTAATTTTCACCGATGTCTCTTGGAGTCAACCTGCTTTCGAGACAGCTCCCTTTCTGCTCAGCCGTATTAATGATGGGAGCCTCCGCTTTCGCCTCCGCCCCCGCTGCCGCCCTCTTGGGCGCCGGAGGAGGACTGTCCCTCTTCGGCAGGCTGTCCGCCGCCGTGAGCACCATGTCCCGCTCCCGACTCCGATACAATCTCCAGCATGGCATCAATCTCGCCTTGCGCCGCTTCGGACAGCTCGCCCTTCGAGCCTGTCAGCCAAGCGTGATTAAACGGGCCTTCGACTGGAGATTCCTTGTACTTCGGTTGAATAGACATGACATACGCCATGACGGAATCCGGCATTCCCTTCTTATCCGTCCATAGCAGCGGAGCGTGCTTGCCCAGATGCGAGAACGGCGCGGCTGCAAGGGCGAGCTCCGGCGAAGCCTTCGCTGCGAAGGAGAAGTTATGGCCAGGCGAGTCGATCCCCCAGCCGAAGCCCGTCTCCGGATCTTTGAATTTCGCGAAGGCTATCGCATTCTCGTAAGGATCGTCACCGGCAATCCGGACGACCTTGCCGTATTGGCCCAGCTGCTCCTCGACCTTAGCCGATACGGCCCCTTCCGGGCCCAGAATATAGATATTCGCTCCGCCGCCGCGCGTGTTCAGCGCATCAATCGTCTCTTGCGGAATGTTGTCTTTCTTTACATATAACAGCGGCTCCGGCATATGGGCTATCCAATTGACGGCCGGCATCGTATATTCGGCGCTATCCATCGAGCCCACAATTACGGATTTCGGGATCTCCTTCGTCAATTCGGCATAGTAGGCGTCTATTTCCTTGGCGATAGCCGGAGCGCTTCCCCCTTCGATGCGGTCCGTCTTATAGCCAAGCGCTTTGATTTGAACCTCTACGTTCTCCCCCAAATTGCCGACCAGCATCACTTGGACGCCATTATTGCTATCCACGCCTTTGGGACGAAGCCGCTTCAGCTCCTGCAGCGTCACATCCGGAACGCTGTCCGGGCCTGCGAACAAGACCGGACCATCATTGGGATGGTGGATGAGATTCGCGCTGACCAGAGCGGTCTGCCAATCCTGCGGATCGGCGATAATGACGCCACCGGGACGATTGCCCTCCTCCGTAGCCATCCACAACGTCTGCGATACGATAACTGCCGCTTCCTCCGGCTGATCCGCATTGATTCTTGTTGTATTTTTGGAAGCAATCCAAGGCGCCGATGAACCGACGACCGTGCTGCCGCCTCCGGTACTTGCGGCAGGCTTATTCGAGTCGAAGCATCCTGTAAGCGTCAATAGAAGCGCGGCGGATACGATGCCCGCTTTCCATGTATGTTGGAACATGCCAAACCTCCTGTATCCTGCTACTGAACTCCGTACATTGTCTCCCTGTTTTGGATATGCTCCATACCGGGGACAAGCTTCCGGGCAAGATCAGTATAATCGGAGGTTTTGAAGATCCTGTGTAGATGCCGGTCAGTGCTTCGGCAGCCGGATATGAATGGTTGTGCCAGTACCGCCGCTCTCTGCTCGCACCGTTCCGCCATGTGCCGTAACCAGCTGCTTAACAATTGTAAGCCCGAGGCCGCTGCCTCCTGTCCGGCGATTGCGGGACTTCTCCGTACGATAGAATCGCTCGAAGATATAGGGCAGCTCCTCCGGCGGGATGCCGCTCCCTGTATCCCGCACCAGCAGGCGCACGTCCTCCCCCTCATCAGCAGCCTCTATATGGACATTGCCTCCTTGCGGAGTATACTTCAGCGCATTGCTCAGCAGGTTAGCCATAATTTGCATCATCCGGTTCGGGTCCATCTCCAGTTGGATCCCTGAATCAGCCTGGAAGCTAAGGGCTACGCCCTTCTCTCTGAAGGCGGCATGCACAAGATCGGCAGCGCGCTGAATGACGTCTGCAAGCGGGCACAAGCTGCGATTCAGTTGGAACCCGGGAGACTCCACATGAGTCAAATCCTCCAGCTCCGCAACCAGCCGGGCCAGCCGCTCAATCTCCTCATAGCAGGCATGGATACGCTCCGGCGTCGGAGCCCATATTCCGTCCTCCATGGCCCGCATGTGGCTCTTCAAGGTTGCAAGGGGCGTGCGCAGCTCATGGGCAATATCCTCGGTCATCGTCACCCGAAGCTGCTCTTGCTGGCGAAGCTGGTCTGCTAGCGAGTTCAGCGAAGCGCCAAGCTGCGCCAGCTCATCCTCCCCCTTGACATGCACTCTTGAATGCCACTGCCCGCCCGACATTCTCTCCGCAATCCGTTTCATATGAACAAGCGGCTCGGATATGCGCCTTGCGACGTAGAAGCCCAGAACAACAGCCAGCGTAATGGAACCGAGGCCCGTCCAAAGGATCGTCTGAATAAGCGCCTGCTCCAGGTGATAAGCCAGCGCCTTTGGATCTCCATCCATGCCCGACGCTTCATGCTGCTCCTGATACATCGTAAAGTGATAATGCGTCTCCAGGACAATGCTGATCACCGCAATCGCAACAACGCCTGCGGCAAGCGCAATGATGATGAACGCCAGCCGCAGGTGAAGGCGCCGCTTCATGCTTCTCCCCCCGCGAACCGGTATCCCGTCCCGTATACCGTCACGATGTAAACGGGCGATTTGGGATCGGGTTCGATTTTGGAGCGGATATTTTTGACATGCTGATCGATCGTGCGAATATCTCCCTCGAATTCATAACCCAGCACCTTCTCCACCAGCTCCTCGCGTGTGAACCGCCGCTGGGGATGCTTCGCCAGCGCAAGCAGCAGCTTGTATTCATTCGGCGTCAGGCTCACCGCTTCTCCCCCGCAATGCACCTCTTGCTTGAGCGAATCGATGGCCAGATGGCCGCCATGGAACACGAGGCGATCCGCCAGCAGCTGATTGTCATCCGTACGGCGCAATATAGCGCGCACACGCGCCACTACCTCGCGAGGATCAAACGGTTTGATGACATAATCGTCCGCCCCCAGCGACAACCCTCTAATTCGATTACTCTCCGAGACCTTTGCCGTCAGCATCAGTATTGGAATAGAATGAATCCGGCGTATCGCTTCGCATACCGCCTCTCCGTCCATATCCGGTAGCATGAGATCCAGTATGATCAGATCAGGCGGCTGCTCCTCAACGATCCGCAAGGCCTCGCGTCCCGTCCCCGCTTCCAGGCAGCGGAATCCTCCTTGTGCCAAATAAGATACGAGCACGTCGCGTATTTTATATTCATCATCAACCACTGCGATTGTTTTCATGTTCACCCTCCAGATAAGCATAGAGCTATCTCCATTCTACCTTGGACTTGTGTAGAAACCATATAGAAGGAACCGCAATGCGGAAATAAATTGCATATTGGAGCAGCGAGACAAGTGTAAAGGCAGCCGTTCTATGCCACAATAAGGTAGGATTGAACTGCCGTTTACTTACTATAATTGATTTACATTCATTTTTATAGTAAACTGTAAAAAAGTAAAGGAGGCGTCGAATATTATGGAAATTGGAATCAGTACATTTATGGAAGCCACGCCCCATCCGGTCACAGGCAAGGCGATCGGCCATGCCGAGCGGCTGCGCAACGGAGTAGAAGAGATTGTACTTGCCGACCAGGTCGGCCTTGACGTATATGCCGTCGGCGAGCATCACCGCGCCGACTATGCCGCAAGCGCACCTGCTGTATTGCTGGCAGCAGCGGCTTCCCGCACGAAGAATATCCGCCTCTCCAGCGCCGTAACGGTCTTGTCGTCGGATGATCCTGTCCGCGTATACCAAGCCTTCTCCACACTGGATGGCATCTCGAACGGACGAGCAGAGATTATGGCTGGACGCGGATCCTTCATCGAATCCTTCCCGCTCTTCGGCCAGAGCCTGGACGATTATGATGAATTGTTCGAGGAGAAGCTGGAGCTGCTTCTCGCGGTGCGCGATTCCGAGAAGGTCACTTGGCGCGGAGGCCACCGCCCTGCCATCAACAATCGCGGCGTATATCCGCGCTCTGTCCAGGACCCGCTTCCGGTCTGGATCGGAACAGGCGGCAACCCGGAATCCGCCGTTCGCGCCGGCACGCTGGGCTTGCCAGTCGTCTTCGCTATCATCGGCGGCATGCCGGAGCGGTTCGCCCCGCTGGTGAACCTGTATAAGCAAGCGGCCACCAGAGCCGGCCATGATCCGCGGAAGCTGCAGATCGCGACGCACTCCCACGGCTTTATCGCCGATACGACCGAAGAAGCAGCAGACACCTTCTTCCCGTATACCCAAGCCCAAATGAACACGATCGGACGCGAGAGAGGCTGGCCGCATTATGACCGCGAAGCATTCGATTCCGCACGCAGCCTCAGAGGCTCCCTCTATGTCGGCGATCCGGAATATGTCGCGGAGAAAATCGTATTGCTGCACAAAAACCTGGGTCTGACCCGCTTCCTGCATCATGTAGACATTGGCTCCATGCCGCACCGCGAAGTGCTGCGCTCCATCGAGCTGCTTGGCACGAAGGTTGCGCCGATTGTGCGCAAGGAGCTGGCTCGCTCGTAAGGCAGCGAATAGTCCAGCCGTCAACTTTCCGCGAACGCACACGCATTAGCGCGACGGTAACAGAGCGCTCTAATCTGTCCCCTATGAACAAAAACGCCGCTCCTGTACAGGAACGGCGTTTTTATTGGCCTGCTATTTCGAAATATCCACAAATCCTTCGCCGAATACATTGCGTACATCATGGATCGTAATAAACGCATTTTTGTCGACCGATTTGACGATTTTTTTCAGCATGCTGACTTCAGGCTTCGTAATGACGATATACAGAATATCCTTCGGCGTATTGGTGTAGTTGCCTTTGCCGTAAAATACCGTTACCCCGCGGTCCATCACCTTGTTGACTCTCTCCGCAATCAGTTTCTGCTCATTGGAGACAATCATGACGGCCTTCTGCGAATTCAGACCTTCAATAATAAAGTCCATCACCTTCGTGCCGACATACAGCATCACAATCGTGAACAGCATGCCCTGAATGCCGATGATGAAATATGACGCAAATACGACAATCAGATCGAAGAACAGGAGCGCGTAGCTGACATTCCAGTCCAAATATTTGTTCATAATTCTGGCCAGAATCGTCGTTCCCGCCGTCGTGCCGCCTACGCGGATAATGATGCCGATCCCGGCGCCTGTAAGAACGCCGCCGAAGATCGTATTGATCATGAGATCATGCGTGCCAATCGTCCAGCTCTCCGTCAGATGCAGGAACAGCGAGTTGAACAAGACGGCAATGACCGTATAGATCGTCGTCGTTTTATCCAAAAATTTATAGCCGATAATAAGCAGAAATGAGTTAATAATCAGGTTGACCAGACCGGGTGACCATTGAAATTGGTAATAAGCGATAATCGTCAGGCCGGTGACGCCGCCTTCGCCCAGATCATTCGGGATGACAAACACATTGATCGCAACCGCAAAAATAAATGCGCCTACCATGATCATCAAAATGTCTATCAGTCGTTTTTTCATTGCTTTCACATGTCCTTTCGCCGGTGCACTATCCATCATCAAAAAAGCGAATACCGCAAGGGCATTCGCTTGAAGTTGTGTCGTTCATGCGTGTGCTTGTTAGGCCATCCCGATTATAGCAAATCAGCAAATGTTCGGCAATTGAGCGGACTAAAGCGTCATCGCCTTCCGAATGCTTACTTAGCTTTGAGACCATCCCATGACTTCTGCAAGTCTTCGAGCAAGCGGGCCGCATCGGATTTGCCTGCAATGTAGGCTTGAATCTTGCTTCCGAACTCATTCATCGCTCCATCCGGGAACTTATTGAAATTCCAGCTTAGCGCCTTGCCATCCTGGCTGTACTTCACCACTTCCGCTCCCAGATCGCCGAGATCCTCGCTAGTCGCCTCGATCGTGGTGAATGCCGGAATAAACTTGAATTCTTTTGCAATATAATGCTTCCCCGTTTCGGATGTAACGAGCCAATTCAGAAATTCCTTCGCTTCTTCCTTCATAGCGGAATTTTTGTTGATGACCCAGTTGTTCGGAACGCCGACGTACAGCTTGTCGTTCGCCTCTGCGTCTTCGTTAATCGGCATCGGGAGAATCCCGATATTGAGATTCGGATTGATGCCGTCGATCTGGACCTGCGTCCAGTTCCCCTGCTGTGTCATCGCGACCTCGCCATTCGCGAACATCGTCATCTCTGTATTGTAGTCCGTCGTCAGCGGATTTTTGTTGCCGTACTTCAGAGTCAGGTCCAGCAGCTTGATCCATTGCTCGAACACCGGGTTGCCCGCTATGCTCGCCGTTCCATCATTCAAGCCTTGCACAAAGCCGTTCGGGTCGTCTTGATGCGCAAACCCGACATTCAGCCCATGAAGGGCAAGCACCCACAGCTCCTGATACCCATTGGCGAACGGCGTGACGCCGGAAGCTTCCAGCTTCTTCGCCGCTTCCTCCAGCTGGCTAAGCGTCTTCGGCACATCGGTAATGCCTGCTTTCTCGAACAAATCCTTATTGTATAGGAAGCCGTACCCTTCCAGGTTCATCGGCTGGCCGTAGATCTTGCCGTCTTTGGTCATCGGATCCTTCGCAACCTCGATCGTATCCGCTACCCACGGCTGGTCAGACAGATCCTCCAGATTGCCAAGCCAAGTCTCCAGATCACGGTAGCCGCCGTTGTTGAAAATATCAGGCTCCTCGCCGGATGCGAATTTCGCTTTCAGAGCCGCTCCGTAATCCGCTCCGCCGCCGACAGTCTGAATATCGAGCTTAATGCCGGGATGCTCCTTCTCGTATTCCGCCTTCAAGCGGTTAAGAGCCTCGGCGATTTCTACTTTGAACTGGAAGATTTTCAGCGTCTTTGTCTCTCCGCCGCCGCTTCCCCCGCTGCCGGCATTCGGGCTTTTACCTGTTCCGCCGCAAGCCGCCAGCAATAGGGTCATGGCAAGCAACAGCAATAGCGTAAGCTTTGTATTCTTCTTCATTCGTCATTCCTCCCTTTTTTATGTACAAGCATATGAAAACGCTTCAATTGGATTACATCCTCATTGTAGAGATTGCCCCTGAACGAGAGTAGACCAGATATTGATCAAAGTAGTAGACAAAATTGACCTATGCTATCCTTTCACTGCGCCTGCCGTAATACCCTCGATAATATACTTTTGCATCGCCAGGAAAAACACGATGATTGGCACGATTCCCATCACCAGAGCCGGCAAGGCGAGATCCCACTGCTTCGTATATTGACCGAAAAAGGCAAAAGTCGCAATCGGAATTGTTCGAAGCTCCGGCGATTGCAGGATCAGCGACGGCAGCAGATAGTCGTTCCATATCCAAAGCGAATTCAGAATGAAGACGGTCACCAGCATCGGCTTCAGCAGCGGAAGCACAATCCGGATGAAGACGCCGTAGGTATTGGAGCCGTCCACGGTAGCCGCTTCCTCAATCTCCATCGGTATCGACTTGATAAAGCCGTGGAACAAGAAGACCGACATCGGCACGCCGAAGCCAAGATAGCAAATAATCAGTCCCGGAATGCTGTTCATCAGTCCCGCCATCCCGGTTACTTTCACCAGCGGAATCATGATGGACTGGAACGGCACGACCATAGCTGCGACAAAGGTCAGGAAGAGCAGGCGATTGAACAGCGTGCCGCTGCGCACCATCCAGTATGCCGCCATGGAGCTTAAGATAACGAGCAAGACGTTGCTCACGACCGTAATTACCAATGAGTTCCGGAACGCTACCGGGAAATTCGTCATCTCGAATGCGCGGGCATAATTGCTCCATTGAAAAAAGGACGGCCAGCTTGCAGCGTTCGTCAGCAGCTCGCTGAAGCTCTTAACAGAGTTCACGAACAGAAAGTAGAACGGAATGAGGAAGAGCAGACCGAGCGCAATCATGGCCAGCTCGACGGCGGCGATTCCTGATTTCTTTTTATAAGCAGCCTCCATTACGCTTCAACCTCCTTGCTCTTGGTGAATTTGACCTGAATGCTCGTAATAACCGCTACAATGACGAAGAAGATGATGGCCTTGGCCGTGCCGAGTCCGTAACGATTGTTGGAGAATGCCTCATTGTAGATATTCATCGCCACGGATTCCGTTGATCCGAACGGCCCGCCTCTGGTCAGCGAGAGATTCAAATCGAACATCTTGAACGACCATGACAGCGCCAGGAACAGACAGACCGTAGCAGCAGGCATGATCAGCGGGATGATAATCGTACGCAAGGTCTGCCATCTGCTCGCCCCGTCGATCTCAGCCGCCTCCAGAATATCCTTTGGCACATTGTTGAGAGACGAGATATAGATGACCATCAAATATCCTGCCGTCTGCCAGACGAATACAATGACGATCGCCCAGAACGCCGTCCCTTCCGTGCCTAGCCACGGCTGGTTGAAGAAAGCAAGGCCCGTCAGCTCGCCTACTGCCGAGAACCCTTTGACGAAGATGAACTGCCAGATAAACCCGAGCAGCAAGCCGCCAATGACATTCGGCATAAAGAAGACGGTACGCAGCACATTGCGCGACTTGAGCGGCTTAATCAGAAAGTAAGCCAGCGCGAAGCCAAGCACATTGGTTGCTGCAACGCCTATTATGGTGAACCGGGTCGTGAACCAGAAGGAGTCTCGGAACGCTGTATCCTGCATGAAGATATGCTTGTAATTATCAAGGCCGATCCAGCTCACCTCGCCGGATACCCCATTCCAGCTCGTGAAGGAATAATACAGGCCTGACACGAATGGAATCAAAATGATGAGGACGAAGACCAGGACGGCCGGACCGACGAATACGATCTGCTGACCCAACTGAGATGTTTTTTTGCGGTTCATCCATACTCCCCCTTGCGCATTTCGAATTTTGCTTATCATAATTATGCTTGAACCCTCCTTCCAAAAAAACGGACGATCGTGAACCGTTAGCAGTACGATATTGATCTATCTCGGGGGGCAGCGCTCCACCGCAAGATTTAATTCGAAATGAGGCGATTCCGATCAAAACCTACAGCATCCGCCGCAAGCTGATTGCATTCATGCTGGCCGTGACGATTATTCCTCTGACACTGTCGCTTGTCATTACGCTGGTCTATACCAAGGAATCTATCAAAGAGCAGTCGATGGGAGAAAATGCACGGCTGATATTTCAAGGCAAAACCAATCTCGTTAACTACTTGAACAACATTAACCGGGCTTCAACTGTGCTGTATTCGGATTCGCATTTTCTCAACAATCTGTCCAAGAGCTTCGACGACTATCAAGCCGTTGCGGAAATGTACATCACTTTGCAAAACCTGCAGGGCTCGCTGCCCGATATTCAACAGGTCTATCTGCATTCCTACCTGACGAACCAGTCGACGCTTATTACGAATACGGTGCCCAGGAGAGAATTTCGGGAATCTCCTTACCTCGGCACAGAGAAGGCCGATCCGGTCAAGCCGAGCACCGAGCCGCCGCACTACGCGCACAGCTACGGCTTCCCGCCTTCTCTACATGACGATCCGAAGCAGCTGGTCTTCACCTACTACCGCCCAATCGTCCGTATTCCGTCTACAGACCGGATGGCGATGCTGGCTATCGACCTGAAGCTGGACGGCATCGCGGCAATATCCGAGCAGCTCTTCCACCCGGATGATGAGAAGCTCTACCTGCTTGATGAGAATGGGATCATCATCTACAGCGGGCAAGCCGATGGAATCGGAAAGCCATTGGACGATCCTGGCTTGTTCGAGCGCATGCGCAGCGGCGGCCAAGGCATTATTGACGAAGAAGGCGCTATCCGCGTATACGAGAAGCTTGGCCTCGCCTTTGCCGACTGGACGATTGTGAAGGAAATTCCGTACAATGTGCTTTATCGCAAGTCAAATGAGTTAATAACGATTAATGCCGTCATTGCGGCGGTTGCCCTTATTGTCGTAATTGCAGGAACGCTATATATATCCATTCGGATTACGAGACCGATCCTGCGGCTTGCCAGTTACATGAACCAGATTCAGACCGGCAAGCTGGATGTGGATATCGATGTTCGCAGCCGGGACGAAATCGGCTTCCTCACCCGAAGGTTCAAGCAAATGATGGATACGATTAACAATCTAATATTGCGCAAATACAAGCTAGAGCTTGCGAATAAAAGCAATCAATTGGAAGCGCTTCAAGCACAAATTGATCCTCATTTCCTGTTCAATACCTTGCAGTCGATCGGCACCGTCGCCCTTCAGCATGACGCCCCTCGGGTGTATTCGCTGTTGTCGTCGCTGGCCGATATTATGCGTTACAAGATGCGGAGCGGCGAGGCGATGGTGACGCTGGAGGAGGAGCTCGATCAGCTCAAGCTGTATATGGAACTGCAGAAGGAGCGGTTCGACGAGCAATTTGACTTCTTCCTGGAGATAGATCCGGCCAGCCTGTCCGCACCGATGCCCAAGATGACGCTTCAGCCGCTGGCGGAGAACTACTTCAAGCATGGAATGAACGATCAATCAGGAACAGGAAATCTGACAGTCCGAAGCCGGATAACGGACGATGACCGGGTCATCGTAGAGATAGAGAATAATGGCTCCTCCATTCCACTTGATAGGCTTCGCCAGTTGCAAGAGGCGCTGGAGATAAATGCCGATGAGGAGCATAATGACCGCGGGCCGGAGACGGAGATTTCCTCTTCGATCGGCTTGCAGAATGTTCTGATGCGGCTTAAGCTGTATACCGACGATACAGCCGGATTGGAGATTGCGAACATGCAGCCTCAAGGAGTCAGCATCAGATTGAACTACAGACGAGGAGCGTGACGGAATGAAGGTTGTCATTGTCGATGATGAGAAGCATGTGCGCAGCGCCATTACTATGCTGGCGGAATGGGATAAGCTTGGCATTCAGGAGGTGCTGCAGGCATCCGACGGCGAGGAAGCTGAACGGCTTATTGAGTTGCACCAGCCCCACATTGTCTTGACGGATATGAGGATGCCGAGGAAGAGCGGAGCCGAGCTGCTCACATGGCTGTCGGAGAACAAGCCGCATATGAAGACGATCGTCATCAGCGGCTATGACGACTTCGAATACGTGCGCCACGCTATCCGTCATGGCGGCATGGATTATATTCTTAAGCCGGTGAAAGCAGCTGCACTGAACGAGGCGCTGAAGAAAGCTGTACAATGCTGGCGGAAGGAAGAAGATGAGCGCATTCGCTTGACCCAGCAGATGATCGGGATGAACGAAATGAAGCCGCATTACACCGACAGGCTGCTCACAGAGCTGCTCTCCGGCCAAAGCGGACGCGAGTTCCTGGAGGGGATCCAGGATGAATTGCAATTCCCGGCAGGGCTTGCCTCATGTTCTGTCGCGGTTGCCGCTGTCTCTCAACTGGACCATGAGCTGTTCGGGAAATTCAAGAACAGGCTGCAGCTGATTCATTTCGTTATTCTCAATATTTGCAACGAGCTGCTGCGCAGCCGAGGCATTGCTTTCCGGCAGCTGGACAGCCGAGGCGAGATCGTCCTGTTATTCTGGGGACCCTCTGAACAATTCGAAGCTCTGCTGGGTGAGATTGGGAAGGGCATCCTGGTTACCTTGCAGCGCCAGGTTCATTTTGGCTTGGCGCTGGAACGCTCTTATCCGAAGGAATTGCCGCGTGCATATCAGGAGGCATCGAAGGCGCTATGGAAGCGCAATGCGCTTGATCCGGCCCGAATTCATCGCCAGCATGCAGAGAAGATGGAGCAGGCGGGCCGCCCCCTTCGGCTAAGCGCTTACGAAGAAGAGCTTAGACTGGCGGCGTTAAGCGGCAGTAATGACCGAATACGAGCCGCAGCGGAACATTGGATCGCAGAGGTTAGGCAGCTCGATTCCGTATCGCCAGAGCTGCTGCTGCAATGGAATCAGGAATGGGAGTGGATGAGGACGCAATGGCTGGAGGATGGCCGGACTACATCCGCTGTCGACGCCCGGGAGACCTCTGCCGATATGCCTGTGTGCCTTCCGCTTGACCAGCAGGGGATGCTGTCATGGGCTACGCTTCAGGGAGAGCTGGAGAATCGTCTGGCCGACGTATCCGCGCCGCTCACCCGGATGCATGCCAATCACACGTCGTTTATCGAGTCGATTGCCAGCTATCTGAATGAGCACTACCGGGAAGAAGTATCGCTGCAGGATGTGGCTGCTCGGTTCTATCTAAGCAGAGAATATATTGCCCGTAAGTTTAAGCAGGCTTATGGCGTGACTATACTTGATTACTTAAGCCGAATCCGCATAGACAGAGCCAAGCTGCTGCTCCATAATCCACATCTGCGCATCGTCCAGATTGCAGAGATGGTCGGTTACCCGGACGAAAAGTACTTCCGCCGCGTTTTCAAGAAGATAGAAGGCGTAAGTCCCGGCGAATACCGGAAGGAGCATACGATCGGGTAGTCTTGCCGATTGGCTGCGCAAAAGGGCGATGGCCCAATAGTGAAGCAGACAATAAGTTATGGTCGATTGCTGATTGAAAAAGAGAAGAAGCCTTCAAAACCACCGTAAAAGTGGGATTGAAGGCTTCTCTTTTGCCTTTTCAATATTTTTTGAGGCGGCAGCTATTAATTGGGGCTGTGGGGTAGCTCTAAGCCGTGTTTTGCGGCTTGCAGATGTGGCACAACTAATTCGCTCTTGGGCAAGTTCTTTTTGTTACTCACGTTCAAGCGTCGTGCCAACTATGCCTTCAAATAGTCGAGCAAAATATGCTTCAGCACCGTAAGCTGCTTCTCCGGCTCCAAGTCCAGCTCCAGCCGCAAAATGTTGCGCTGCAGCGACAGCTTCCGCGAGAAGATCGCAAATGCGTTAATCACCGTCGTCAACGTCTCCCGCACCGAAATATCGCTGCGCAAAGACCCGTCCTCTTGGCCGTCTTGAATAATACGCGAGAACATCAGCGATACCCGGCGGTACAGGCGGTTGAACTCGTCCATGTCCTCAAGCGGCTCGTCCGAATGGGCGGCGTAGTTCTCAAAGTCCTCCAGGAACTTGATGTTGCGGTCATAATGATTCGGCAGCGGCGCAATGAAGAAGTCGAACAGCAGCTCCATCTTCTCCAGGCATGTACTATCCGTCTGGCTGATCTTCTGGAATTCCAGGAACACTTCCTCGATCATATTCGTCGCAACCGCTACGATCAGCTTCTCTTTTTTGGGGAAATACCGGAATAATGTCGCAATCCCGATACTGGCTTCCTTGGCTATATGGTGCATTGTAGTCTTCTCTATGCCATTATCGCTAAAGACGCGTTCCGCCGTCTCCAATATTACTTGCTCGCGATGCTGCTTCAGCTCGCTAAGCTCTTGCTTATATCTTGTTTTCGGTTCCATTCCTCTCGAACCCTCTCTGCCTATCCAATATCTTCTTTCTGATATTATAGCTTTACATTTTTGGACCCGCAACAAAAGTTAAATTGACAACTTATAAATGATAGGTCTATTATCATAGTGATAGTGTATCTATCATTTTTCATCATGCAACTCATCATAAGCAGAAATGGAGATGTTGACATGCCCGCGAAAAAACCTGCAAATTGGGATCGCGAAGTCGATGTTGTCGTCATGGGGACCGGCGGAGCCGCTCTTGTATCCGCTATCATGGCGCATGATCAAGGAGCCGAGGTGCTTATCCTTGAGAAAGCGGCACAAATTGGAGGCACAACTGCCTTCTCCGGGGGAATTCCATGGATTCCAATGAACCTCTACATGAAGGAAGCCGGTATCGAAGACTCAAAAGAGGAAGCGCTTACGTATATCAAACGTCTGACCGGCGGCAAAGAACCAGATCCTGCTTTGCTCGAGGTGTTCGTCGATAACGGACATCAGATGATCCAGTACCTATATGACCATACGCCGCTTCGATTCAATATTCCGAAGGGCTATCCTGAATATTATGCCAAGCTGCCGGGCGGCAAGCCGACAGGCGGACGCTCCCTCGATCCGATGCCGTTCGATATGAACCAGATCGGAGAATGGGGAGCGCTCATACGGAACAATCCGGTCTTCCCTCCGCTCACACTGGAGGAAGGCGGCGCCATCGGCGGCATCGACTTCGAGAAAGTCGCATGGCGCATGGAGAACAACATTGTCACGATGGGACGCTCTCTCATTGCCTCGATGTTCAAGGCGATCCTCGATCGCGGAATTGAGACGCTGACCGAGACACCGGGCAAAGAGCTGGTGTTGAACGATGCCGGTGAAGTCATCGGCCTCGTCGCAGAACGCGAAGGCAAGCCGTATTACATCGGCGCTCGCAGAGGCGTCATTCTTGCCTCGGGCGGTTTCGAATGGAATAAGGAACTGGTGAAGACATTCCTGAAGGGCGAGGTCACGCATCCGTTATCCCCGGCAGGCAATGACGGCGACGGCCTCATTATGGCTATGGAAGCCGGCGCGGCTCTTGGCAACATGAGCGAAGCCTGGTGGTATCCGGCCATGCAGGATCCTACATTCGAATATGAGGACCGCGTGCTGAACCAGCTTGGCAGCGGACGCTTCGGCCCGAACAGCATTGTCGTCAACCGCCACGGCAGACGGTTCGTCCATGAAGGCGTCACGTACAATGACATGCCGAAGTCGTTCTACGAATACGATCCGGTCGCGCTGGAATGGCCTAATGAGCCGCCGGTATGGATGGTCTTCGACCAGCAGCTGAAGGACAAAACCATGGTCGTCACGATGATGCCGGGCGAGCCTGCGCCTGACTGGGTGCCGCAAGCTGACAGCATTCGCGAGCTGGCGGCGAAGATCGGAGTCGACCCGGACGGTCTGGAGAAGACCGTTGCCGACTACAATGCGAATGCCAAACAAGGCGCAGACCCTGAATTCCATCGCGGAACGACCTTCTTCGAGAATCTGGGCGGCGGCGGAGGCAATGCGGAGGCCAATATCGGGGCCATTGAGCAGGGTCCATTCTACGCGCTGCCGATCTACTTCGGCACGCTTGGCACCAGCGGCGGGCCTCGCATCAACGCCGACGGCCAGGTGATCAGCTTGAGAGGCAAGCCGCTCAGCGGTCTGTATGCCGCTGGCAACGCTGCGATGGGCATCATGGGACAAGCCTATGTCAGCGCAGGCGGCACGTTAGGCCCGGCTATGACCTTCGGTTATCTGGCAGGCATGGCGGCAGGCAAAGCCGCGTCCAAATCGATTTAATCCGCTTCATCATAGATCTACAGAAGAAAGGATGATAGACATGCCAAGCGGCACACACTCGATAAATCTGCAAGTACCGATCCAGAACATCTGGAATTTCGTCAGCGATATGGACAAATGGGCGCCTCTCGTGCCAGGTTATATCGAGCATACGATTATTAGCGACAAGCAATCCACCTGGAGCTTCAAGGGCGACCTCGGTTTTATGAAAAAAACAGTCAAGCTCAGAATCGACATTACGAACTGGATCGAGCCGACCAAAGTTACATTCGATCTGACCGGCGTGTCAGACAACTTCATCGGCAGCGGCTATTTCGAAGCAGAAGCCATTAGCGGCAACGAGACGAAAATGACCGGATTCCTGGATATCACAGCTAAAGGCGCCATGGGTCCAATGATCAACGGCATCTTGAAATCATTTGTGCCGAAGACAGCCGAAGAACTGTCCCAAGCAATCGCTAACCGTATTGAGGAAATCGAAAGCGTCAAATCATAAGACATGGCAGGCTGCCGAGAACGTCTCGACAGCCTGTTCATCCGAATGCGCGCTGCAAGTTCGGTATTACAGACTATACCGGCTATGACAAGCCCGCAAGGGACAACCCTCAGAAAGCTGCAACAGGAGTTGCAGCCATTCTTTGGCTGCATTCATCAGGACCACAAAAAAAAACGAGCCCATTCGGCCCGTTTTTCTCTTACGCTTTTATTTCGAGAAGCTCATACTTGATAACACCCATCGGCGCATCAACGTTGATCGTATCGCCGACCTTTTTGCCCATCAGCTCTTTGCCAAGCGGGCTTTCATACGAGATTTTGTTGTCCGCCACATCCGCTTCTGCGGGACCCACAACGCGATACTCGATTTTTTCATTAAATTCAATATCGTTCAGAATAACCAAGGAGCCGACGCTTACCTGGTTCGAACTCAAGTTGCTGGCATCTACGACGCGCGCAATCTTCAGCATTCTCTCCAGCTGCAGGATTCTCGTCTCCATAAACGCCTGGTCATCTTTGGCGGAATGGTATTCGCTATTTTCCTTCAAATCGCCATAGCTGATCGCAACTTTCAAGCGCTCCGACAGCTCTTTGCGCTTGACGGTTTTCAGCTCCATCAATTCATCTTCAATCTTCTGCAAGCCTTCCGCCGTCAGAATCAATTCTTCTTTGGACACTACGGATACTCCCCTTTCACAATCCTATATTATTGTACCCGATTTGGGCATTCCATTTCCTATATTTTCTTCACAAATTCCGATTTCAGCTGCATCGCGCCAAACCCGTCGATTTTGCAGTCGATATCGTGATCGCCCTCAATCAATCGGATGTTCTTCACCTTCGTGCCGATCTTGATGACCGACGAGCTTCCCTTCACCTTCAAATCCTTGATGACCGACACCGAATCGCCGTCATTCAAGACGTTGCCGTTCGCATCTTTCACGACCCGCTTCTCTTCCGCTTCCTCCATCGCTGTCAGCGACCACTCATGAGCGCATTCCGGGCAGACGAGCAAGTTGCCATCCTCGTAGGTATACTGGGAACCGCATTTCGGACAATTAGGCAAATTAGACATGTTATCGTGCTCCAATGTTTTTATACCAGTATATCGGAACAAGTGCTGGAGATACAGACAAACCAAGGAAATGGCGTACATTTCTTACAGATATCTGGGTGCCATGAATGCGGAGGAGCAATATAGGCATAAAAAAGACCACGAGCAGCACAAGCTGCCCATGATCCTTCATCATTATCGCTAACTAAGATTGAAGCTGTATTAAGCCATGCGTTCCCGGATCGTAGCGGTACGTGCGTACCGGCTCGCCTGCACCGCTATTCTTGCTGCGGATGGAGAACCATCCCTGTTCCCGGTTGTAATCTATGATATCACCATACTTGGCGCCCAGAACATCGCGTATGCTGGCCCACAGCAGCTCCCCGTTCTCTTCTTTGAACACATAGATCTGATTCTGCTTATATGTCGTGACAATCGCTTCCTCCCGGCCGTCGCCGTCCAAGTCATATTCATACGTCTCAGCTTCGAATATGGCATAAGGAATGATACTTCCATTGGACTGGTGCAGGTAGTAGGTACACGAATCGCCGTCCGTTCTGCAAGGATTTATAGCAATTTTGACCACATTCTTTCCGAATAGACGCGCCATCATTATCTCATTGTCATACAGATGTCCATATCCAAAGTGAAGCAATGTATTGGGCTTTGAAACTCCATCGATGACAAAGCCGATATAATCATATTTCTCATCCGTCCCATGCTTGGTATTCGATTCCTGCAGCTTTGTAAATCGTATAGCTGAACCAAGACCATCTACAGGTCTTTGATCCAGAATTTCAATCTCATCAAAGGATAGCTCTATTGTCTGGCCGAACCCCCATAACGGCGAGTGTTTATTAGATAAACCCGGCAGAATATCATCGTCATTCTCCGATATCACTTCGCCCTTCTGCAGCTTCCGCGCCTCCAAATATCGGAACGTAACAGGCAATCCCCATTCATGCTCCTGCACAATCTGATCATCGCCGCTCGGAGGCACTGGCTCGCCAACTCCCGCTTGCTTACCGGCGTCTGCTGTCCATGGAGCGTCGTCTGCATTATAAAACAGTACGATGCCCGCAATTACGCATAATGCAGCTATGCCAATAAGATGCAAACGGGGACGAAACCGCATCGCATGCCTCCGATCAACCGCTTCCAGCACGGAACGCTTCATCTCTTCGCTGAATTCCGCTTTGCCGAACAATCCCCGCCTCACCGCGTCTTGCCAATCCGGCCTGATCTCGCTCATCGCTCCATCTCCCTCCACTTGCTTTCCACGATTTTGCGGGCACGGTGCAGCCTGGACTTCACCGTTCCCTCCGACAGACCCAGCAGTTGGCCAATCTCCGCCTTGGTCATCCCATGCTCCAGATGAAGCACCAGAACCTCCCTATGCTTCATCGACAGTCCCATAACGATGTTCAGCAATTCCAGCTCCGACTGCTTCCCCATAAAAGCCGCCTCCGCCGATTCGGCCATTTTGTCAGGCTTCACCCATTCGAACAGCACCATTCTCCGTACATAGCTGGATCTCAGCTCATTGATAGCGAGATTGCGCGCTATGGCGAACAGCCAGGTTTTGAAGGAAGACTGTCCCTTGAACGATCCGATATTCTGATAGACCTTAATAAACGCTTCCTGAGCAATATCCTTAGCCTGCTCCCGATTGCGGGTGATGGCATATGCATAGGTCCGGACATCGTCCCCGTATTGCGTCATCAGATTGTACAGCTCTGTCTTGCCCATCCGCTCCATATTCGTCAAATATTGCGGCTCAACATGAGATTCCAATCGTTCACCCCCTCACCTTTTAGACAAGGCTAAAGCTCCAATCGTTCCATTTTCCGTTCTTCTCGTTCGCATTTTCTAATCTTTCTATTTTTTCCTTGTCTTGATAGCCATATTTTCATATACTTATTTCGTCGTTATTTGTCAAATACTGCGAATTGAGTGAGATTCCGTAGGCGGACCATTCGAGCGATAGCCATGCTAGAGCGAGCGCTGCTATGCTGACAAAACCAATATCAACTAGATCGGATGGTGCAAGTTCATGATTCGTCAACGCAATATCGCGCTAGCTATTATTCTTACTATTGTGACCTGCGGTATTTACGGCATTTACTGGTTCATCGTCATGACGGACGAAGTAGGCCAATTAAGCGGAGACCCTTCGTTCACAGGGGTTAAGCACTTCCTGCTGACTCTCGTAACATGCGGAATTTGGGGAATCGTATGGTCCTATCAAGTGGCCAAGCATATCGAGGAAGCGCAATTGCAGCGCGGACTCAGACCTTCAGACAACGCGCTGATTTATGTACTGTTGTCCATCTTCGGTTTCGGCATTGTTACATATGCCCTGGTGCAATCCGATGTCAACAAAATGGCAATGCCTTAAGGAGCTGCCCAAGCGGCATCCCAAGCTGTTCTGGGGAGCCATGCTTGGCGGTGGCGGACTGCTGTACGCCAAGGTGTGGCTGCCTTTAACCGGGCTGTCCGTGCCATGTCCCATTCACGCGGTTACGGGGCTGTATTGTCCCGGCTGCGGCATCACGAGAGCCGCTCTTTCCTTGCTGGAGCTTGATGTCTATCAGGCGTTCCGCTTCAATTCCCTTATCTTCGTTCTGGCGCCGCTCTTTGCCCTGTATGCGTGGGCGAATGCCAAGAAGAAACGGAGGATTGGCAGCACCCTGCTGATCGCTATGCTGGCGATTACGCTTATCTACGGTCTGGCCCGCAATCTGCCGCCATGGTCGTATATGGCTCCAACCGAGCTGGCTTGACTCGCGCAACAATAAAGGATATCTCCTATTCCGCAACCGGAAAGCGAGATATCCTTTTTTGTTAATCAAACTTTATTAGCCTTTATTTCCTGCCCAGCCACGAAAAGACCGACTTCTTCTGGTCGCCTTGCAGCAGCTTGGCGCGCTGAGCCAGCGTATCCTCATGGTCGGGCTCCAGCTCCAGAATGCGGTCGCAGACAGCGAGCGCTTCCCGGTTCTGTCCCTGCTCGATCATCATCGTCATGCGAAGATGAAGAATGCTGACGAACTGCGAATCCAAAGCAAGACCTTGTTGAATGTATGCTGCCGCCTCTTCCTTCCGCTCCAGCATGTAATGCGACCATGCCAGGAAGTCGTAGGCATACGCGCTCTCCGCATCGACAGCCAGAAGCTCATGGCAGAGGGCGATACATTGCTCGTAATCACGCGCATGATCAAAGGTCACATGGATTTTCTTCTCATAGGCCCGCACCAGCGTCGGCTCGATCGCAATCGCTTGATCCAGATGGTGCAGACTTTCCTGCCAGGTCTCCTCTTGATGGAGCAGCAGTCCAAGCTGCAGATGATAGGAAGCCACTGCGGGATCGATAGCGATAGCCTGGCGATAAGCGGCGATCGCTTCGTCACGCTCGCCTTGGTCACGATGGATATCGCCGATCAGATCATAGAATAGATCCGCTTGCTCGGCCTTCTCCTTCCATTCGGCTGCCAAGCGGTAAGCATCATCCAGTTGTCGCATGTTGTAATAGCTGAGCGCCGCATAGTATACGGCTTGCTCCATGCCTGGCCTGTCCATAATTTTCTCAAACTCCGCGACCGACTCATCGTACCGCTGCATGCGGAAGAAACACATGCCTTTGCAAAGCAGCGCGTCCTGCTGCTCCTCCTCCATCTCCAGAGCATGGTCGCAATTCGCGATGGAATCCTCGAATTCGCCCATATACCGCAAGGCGTTCGCCTTCTCCACATAGAGGCGCGCATCCCGAAGATCATGTCTGGCAGCTTGATGAAAGGCATCAAGAACATGGCGGTACTGCCCGACGCGGTTCAGCATGCTCATCTTCACGATATACGCTTCCGTATAGTAAGCATTGATAGACAGAGCCTTGTCCGCCGCTTCATAACACTCGCCGTACCGGCCAAGCTCCAGCAGCGCATCGGCCTTCTGCCTGTAGCCATTGGCGAAAGATCCGTCATATTGAATCGACAGCTCCGCGGAAGCCAGCGCTTCTTCATGACGCCCCAGCAGATTCAGCGTATAAGCCTTGTTGTTGTATAACGAAGCTTCTTCCGGCTTAAGCTCAATCGCCTTGTCGTAATACAGGACCGCTTCCTCCAGCTGGCCCATCTCCTCCAGCAATACCGCCTTCCAATGATAGAGCTCCATATGATCCGGGTAGGCCGCCAGCGCTTCATTAACCTTGGTTAGCGCAAGCTCCTTCTTGTCCATATGATGCAAGACGACGCACAGCTGCACCTGCAGCTTGGCGGAAGGATGCTGCGGCTCCAGCTCGCAAATCAACCCATAAGCTTCCTCTATGCGGCCGGTCGCCAAGTAAGAGCTCACAAGCTCATGCGCGGTTTCGATATCCTCAGGACGCCCATCCGAGCTGGCGGTCATCTCTTCGATCTGGAAGCGATGAGCGGAAGCCAGCAAATTAATGACTTCATGATCGTTCGGCAGAATCTGCTTGAGCTGATTCAGGTATTCCGAAGCGTCTCCGTAATAGCCCAGACTAACGGCACACTTGCCCAGCGAGAAGAGCACATCGGCTGCATCCGGCCTGATTGGAAGCACATGCTTATAATCCTGATATGCTTCCTCATAGCGCCCTAATCGGAACAGCAAGTTCGCACGGTAATACCGCGCGTAATAATCCGTCTCATCCCTGTCCAGCAGCTCATTCAGCTTCTCTCCAGCCTCCGCCAGCCTGCCGAGAGCCATGCTGTAGCGCGTTCCCAGAATAATCGCGTCGGGATGCGAAGGACACAGCTGCGCAAGCTGAAGCAGCGACTCGCGAGCCGTGTAATAATCATAATCATCAATAGCTTGCATGCCGGTGCGATATTGCTTTATGAACGTCTCCTGCTGGCCCGGCATGCAGCTAAGCAATTCGTGATAGCGGAAAAACTGGTCGCGTTCGATCCGGTTCATCACAAACTCAATAAAGTTCTGGTGGTAGTCCTCCAGCAGCTTGTCCTTTTGCTTGTTCCATTCAAAATGCTGGTTCAGCGCCACCCATACCGGATAAGGAAGGTGAAAATACTCCGTCAGGAAATTAAGCGTCACGCGGCTAGCCGCCTCGCGGGTATCGATCAGATGGCAGACATCCATATCCAGCAGCGATTGCCATGCCCGCACATCCAGCCTCTGCTCGTAGTTGTCATATACTTGCTTCAGGCGTTGCGAGTACTGCTCCAGCGGGTCCTCCGGTCCGTCTCCTGTCAGCGAGCCGTTCTTGGCCGCATCCATCGCTTTCTCGTAAGCTGCCCGAATCTCCTGGAATTCCTCCGGATGCGTCTCCGGATTGTAGACCTTAATAAGCTGGGTGTATGCCCGCTTGATGACCTTCTCGTCCGTCGTCGGTTCAATTCGTAAGACCGCAAATTCCTGCATGCTCTACTCTCCCTTTGCCTCGATAGCGTCGAATACATCCTTCAGCAGCTTCTTCATGTCTGCAATCTTTCTCGGCTCCTGCTTGTCCAGCGCGTCCTCGAATTCCCGCAGCAGCTTCGCGATCTCCATTCGCTCGTAGCCGATATGCTCCTCATACAGCCTCTCGCCGCGAGCAATGACCCACTTGTTCTCCTGCTGGTCGCGCGGATGAATCTTAAGGCTCGCCAGCTGCTCGATGCGCCTTGCCATCTCCTCCGGCGACATCTCGCCCGGATTGCGCTCGATCATCATTTGCTTCACAAGGCCGGTGGACGGCACCTTTACTTCGACCTCCAGCAAGCCGTTGATGTCATAGGTATACCGGACATCGACGCATTCCTGGCCTGACGGCCGGACCGGAACGGGCACGTTAATCTCCCCGAGGAAAATATTTTCGCGCGAAAGTCTGGCCTCTCCTTGCAGGATATCGACCTTGATCATCCGCTGATTGTCATTGGTGGTATAGAAGCGTTCGATCCTGCTGACCGGAATCGCCGTATTGCGCTCAATAATCGGGAAGAAATGTCCGCTCTCATGGTAGCCGTTCGACTTGGTTACCGAGACCGAGGTGCCCAGCGTATAAGGGCATACGTCCGTGAGGATGACTTCCTTCAGGCTCTCATGGCGCTCCTTCAAGCCCGCTTGAATGCCGGCCCCAATGCCGACTACTTCATCCGGGTTCACATTGGCATACGCCAGCTGCCCGAACAGCTTGCTGACGAACGTGCGGATGAAAGGCAATCTCGTCGCACCGCCCACGAGCAGAATCGCATCGAGATCCTTCACCTTCAGCGAAGCGTCAGACAAGGCTCGCTCAATGGGAGCCCGCAGACGCTGCAGCAGCGGCTTCGTTGCCAGCTCGTATTCATCCTGGCTAACTTCAAGAACAAGCTCGCTTTCCTTATGCACAAAAGCGATTCGCGCGGAGCGTTTGTCGGCGAAGGACAGCTTCGCCGTCTCCGCTTGCTTGCGCAGCTTCGCGAACTCTCTCGGCTCAATGTCATCCTCCGCCAATCCATGGCGGGTCAAGAACATATCAATCAGCAGCTGCGTGAAGTCCTCGCCCCCCAGGTAGTTGTCCCCGGCTACAGCTCTGACCTCCATGACCTGATCGAATAATTCCAGAATAGAGACGTCGAAGGTGCCTCCTCCCAGATCGAAGACCAGAAATTTCGTATCCGCATCCCGCTGATGAAGTCCATAGGCGATGGCCGCGGCTGTCGGTTCTGTAACCAAGCGCTCTACACGCAGCCCCGCCAATTCGCCAGCCCGTACCGTCGCTTTGCGCTGCACGTCGTTGAAATAAGCCGGCACGCTAATGACAGCCTCCTGCACCGGCTTGCCCAGCACATGCTCCGCGTCTTTCTTAAGCGCCTTGATCACAAGCGCAGACAGCTCTTCGGGCAGAAACTCCTGATCGCCGAGCTTAAACAGCTTTTTCGTTCCCATATATCTTTTGAAAAAAGATGCGCTTAGCTCAGGATGAGAGATTTGCCGCTCCAGCGCAATCTGTCCCACGACAAATTCGCCTTCGCCGTCCACGCTGACTGCCGACGGAGTCAGGTGCTTCCCAAGCCCGTTCGGGATAATAACAGGCCCTTCCTCCGTCCAATACGTTACCAAACTATTTGTTGTCCCAAGATCAATGCCAATGATCGTCATAAGTCCTCCGCAATTCATTCCGTTAATGGTGATATAACAATATCTTACAAGATTGCTCTATCTCTTGCTATATCAAAGTATATCGGCAAATGATCCTCTACTCCATAGCCCCCTCTATCAGCCATACTAGCTAACTGGCAGCAATAGTCTCATGGCCCATCCGTCCCCTGACAAAAAAAAAAGCAGGAGCCGTCCGAAGACGGCTCCTGCCTCTGCCCATCATCTGATTCAATTAAGCTTTCGCGATAAACTGAAGAAAAGAAGCACGGCGCCGATGCAAGCGCCGGCCAGAGCGATGGTGTGCAGGCCAGCCGTGGTCACCGTGGATCCGAACGCAATGCCGAGCAAGCTGGTGGACAGGATGCCGCCGACCGACCGGAAGGTCTGGAACAGGCCGGACGCCGCTCCCGTCTCGCTTGGTTTGGTGTGCTGATACAGCGCCGTCTGCAAGCCCATATTATTCATCCCGTTGGTAATGCCTACGATAGATGTAGCCAGCAAGATAAAGAAGATCGGCGTATCCTCGCCCATCAATAACAGCAGCAGCGTGCCCAGCAGCAGCGCGCTGCTCCCGGCAATAATAGCGGGACGGTAGCTCCAGCGCTGAATGATACGGACGGCAATTGGCGTCGCCAGCATGCCGATTCCTGCAAAAGGCAGCATCAGAAGCCCTGCCGTCTGCGGATCGTAGCCCTTCACCTGGCCGAGCCATAGTGGCATACTGAAGAACAAGGAGTAGAACACGATGTTCAGTCCGGCAAACTGCGCATATACCGACTGCAGCTTCTTATTGCGGCCTAACATGCGAAGATCGATAAACGGCTTGTCCGTCCTCAGCTCCCTTAAGCCGAAGAGAACCGCACAGACCGGAATAACGGCAAGCAGCCACCAGATAGCGCCTGAGCCAAGCGACGTCAGAAACAGCATAAAGCTGATCAGCATCCCCATGAACAGCAGGACGCCCGGCACATCCAGCAGCCGCAGCAGGCCGCTGGTCTGCCCCCTCTCCGTTCGCCTGTGGTCGGCAGGCATCCAGCGGGAAGCCAGCACGATGACGGCCAGCGCGATCGGAATATTGATCCAGAAGATCGAATGCCAGCCGCTGTGCTGAACCAGCAGTCCGCCGAGCGTCGGGCCGAACGCCGCCATGACATTGGCGGACACGGAGATGATGCCCAGCGAAGAGGTTATACCCTTGGATTGTCCGTCCCCCGGCGCCGGCTGAGCGAAAGACCGGATAATCGCCATTCCCGCCGGAAAAGCGACCGTGCTGCCGAGCGCCAGCATAATCCGGAACGCCAGCAGCCAGCCGAATGAAGGCGCCCATACGGAGAGCAGGCTGCTTGCTATGACGATCGCAAGTCCCGTCATCATGACGCGGCGCGCGCCGAGCAAGTCAGCCAGCTTGCCCATTAGCGGCTGTCCCGCTGCCGCAGCCAGGTAGAAGCCTGTGATAAGCCAGGTTGCCGTTGCTACATCTATGCCGTAGCTGGCGCCAATACCAAGCAGCGCTACAGCAATCATGGAAGAATTGAGCGGATTGAGAATGACGCTGAGCGCGACGACCCATGTCATTTTACGAAGCGAATAGGTAGATGGAATAGTATTCATTGTAGCCCTATGTTGTTCTGCAGCTGCCATATTCATTCATTCCTTTGCCTGATCTGTCATGAACCCATTGTAAATGGGAATGCTCATAAATAAAAATAGATGATATCGTATGAATTGATAATAATTTCGTTATAAAGGAAGGGTGACAAATATGGACTTGCAGCATTTGAAGTATTTTCAGACCGTAGCCAGACTGGAGCATATGACGTATGCCGCCCAAGAGCTGCATATCGCCCAACCCGCACTCAGTGTCATTATCTCCCGGATGGAGGAGCAGCTTGGCGTCCCCCTGTTCGACCGGCAAGGCAGGCGCATCAAGCTGAACCAGTACGGCAGAATTTATCTGGGGAAGGTCAACGAAGCGCTTCATGCGCTGGAGGAAGGCCAGCGCCAGCTGTCCGATCTGGCGGGCATCGAGAAAGCGACCATCAGCATTGCAGCTACGACGCTGAACCGCTTCTCGAATATGCTGGGGCCGTATTTGGCCGCCCATCCGCAAGCGAACTTCCGCATTATGCAGACCCCTACGGAAGATATGAAGATCCAGCTGCTGCAAAGCGGCGAGATCGACTTCGTATTTGCCGCACCTCCAATTACAGCGGATGGAATAGCAGGCTCGAACCTGCTGACGGAGGAGATCATGCTGGCCGTGCCGCCGCAGCATCGATTGGCAAGGCGAAGCAGCATTCGGCTGAGCGAAGCCGCCGATGAACCGTTCATCAGCCTCAAGCCGGGCTACAGCTTCCGCGATCTGACCTTCTCGTACTGCGCGGCGGCGGGCTTCGTACCGCGCGTCGTGTGCGAGGGAGATGAGCCTACATCGATCGGCAGCCTGGTAGCAGCCGGACTCGGCGTCGCCTTCCTTCCTGCTGCGGCACGCAGGAATCACGGTCCGCTGGTCTTCCTGTCCATCGAAGAGCCGGTATGCATGCGGACGATGCAGCTGGCATGGCTGGAGGGCCGTTATGTATCGGGCGCGGCAAGGTCGTTCCGGGATTTTGCCATCAACTACTATGCTTCGGGCCAAGACAAATTGAGTCTGGACTAACCCCATTCCATCAGGCGTATAATGGAGTATGTAAATGACAGGAAAGCAGGTGCTTAACCTATGAAATTCAGTACATATGATTACGAACGGCCAGACGTGAAGACGTTCGAGCTGCAATTCAAGGAATTGCTGAATGCATTCACGAATGCGGCGGCGTATGAAGAGCAAGACGAAGCGATGACTGCGATCAATAAGCTCCGCAGCGAATTCGATACGATGCAGACGATCGCCAGCATCCGCCATTCGATTGATACGAACGACGAGTTCTACAAAGCGGAGCAGGACTTCTTCGACGAGAACGGCCCCATTGTCCAGGAATACATTACCGATTATTATCGCGCGCTAGTCGATTCCTCGTTCCGCGTGCAGTTGGAGGCAAAATGGGGGCGGCAGCTCTTCCAGCTTGCCGAGCTGTCGCTGAAGACGTTTAGCCCTGAAGTGATCGAGGACCTTCAGCTTGAGAACAAGCTGACGACGGAATACGGCAAGCTGCTCGCTTCCGCGAAAATCCCTTTCGAAGGCGAAGAGCGGACGCTGGCTCAGCTGACTCCGTTCCAGCAATCGCCGGACCGCAGCATGCGCAAGCGCGCCGCTGAAGCATCGTTCGGCTTTATGGCCGAGCATGAAGCTGACTTCGACCGCATCTACGACGAGCTGGTCAAGACGCGCACGAGAATCGCCCATAAGCTTGGTTTCTCCAACTACGTCGAGCTCGGCTATGCGCGCATGAGCCGGACCGATTACAATGCGGAGATGGTCGCACGATTCCGCGAGCAAGTGCTGGAGCATATCGTTCCGGTCGCCTCGAAGCTGAAGCAGCGCCAGCAAAGCCGCATCGGCATCGATGAATTGCTGTATTATGACGAGAATCTGGCTTTCTTGTCCGGCAACGCTACGCCGAAGGGCGATCCCGACTGGATCGTTGAGAACGGCGCGAAGATGTACGCCGAACTGTCGCCTGAGACGGATGAATTCTACCGGTTCATGCAGGACAACGAACTGATGGATCTTGTCAGCAAGAAAGGTAAGCGCGGCGGCGGATATTGCACCTATATCAGCGAGCATCAGGCGCCTTACATCTTCTCCAACTTCAACGGCACATCGGGCGACATCGACGTGCTGACGCATGAGGCGGGCCACGCCTTCCAGGTGTACCAAAGCCGGAGCTATGCGGTGCCGGAGTACAGCTTCCCGACTTACGAGGCTTGCGAAATCCATTCGATGAGCATGGAGTTCTTCACTTGGCCGTGGATGGACCTGTTCTTCAAGGAAGACGCGGACAAATACCGCTTCGACCATCTGGCAAGCGCATTGATCTTTATCCCGTATGGCGTAACGGTTGATGAATTCCAGCACTTTGTGTACGAGAATCCGGAAGCGACTCCAGAGGAGCGCAAGGCGGCTTGGCGGAGAATCGAGAGCAAATATTTGCCGCATCGCCAATATGCGGATAACGAGTACCTGGAGCAAGGCGGCTTCTGGCATAGACAAAGCCACATCTTCAACTCGCCGTTCTACTACATCGACTACACGCTCGCGCAGATTTGCGCGTTTCAATTCTGGAAGAAGATGCATGAGGACCGCAGCGCCGCATGGTCAGACTACCTCAGCCTATGCAAGCTTGGAGGAAGCCTATCCTTCACCGAGCTTGTCGCCAAAGCAGGGCTTGTCTCCCCGTTCGAGGACGGCTGCGTGACTTCAGTCATCGGAACAATCGATAGCTGGCTGAATGAAGTAGACGATCAAGCGTTATAAGCAAAAGACGGCTGCCGGAGTATACACCGGTAGCCGTCTTCCGTTTTATTTTATTGGGCGGCATTCGCTTTTGCGCGCTCTTCCATCATATTGGCAATATCCTGGATTTGGTTCATCACCGAGATTGGATCGGAGAAGTAGAAGCGGCAACCGATTCCATAGTTTAATGTGTTCGCTCAGCTGTAACATAGGAGTACAATCTCCACTTTCTCCAATAATGTCGCTCATGGTTATAGTTTATCATGGATCTGTACCCCTTAAAGTTGTCACCCGCCAATGCCATAATGCAGCAAGCCCAAATAGAGAATAAGCGCCGCAGCCATCCATAGCGCATACGCATAATTCGGCCTGGCCATCTGAATCGCCGTCTTGTTCTGCAGGCCGGCAAGCAGATGATTCACAGCCGATGCGGGCGAGATCGGATTGGACAAGCCCCAGCTGCCAAGCAGCAGCACGGCAAAGTATACGGTGGATATGCCGACTGCGGACGGATCAATGCCGGTGGCAAGGATGGTAACCGGCACAATCGGATGCAGGCCGATCCAAGAGGTCGCCATAATGAGCAGGACGGTAAAAAGCGAAAACGCCAGCCACAACGGAACAGGCAGCTTCTCCAGCAGCCCGGGAATATAAGCTCCGAAGCTGGTCGAGCGGATAGAGCCGCTGAAGAACCCGGCAGTAAGGAATAGCGTAATCTCCTTCTGTAAGGCAGGCAGCGTAACCGTTATATGATTCGCGATGCCTTGGCGGTAGATGTCCATTGCTCCTTTCGCCGCACACCAAAGCAGCGGGATCAAGACAGCGCCCAGACACGTGATGAGCACCATCGGCAGCTCAAGCAGCCGCTCAAGCAGCAGAATAGCCGCTATCGCTAGAACAAGATACGCTGCCAGCCCGAACGGGAACGGTGTACGGATGGATTGGCTGCCTTCGGGAGCTTGCCCGGCATCCTCTGCCCGCTCCGAGTCCGCATCATTTTGCTCCTTGCGCCATAGCTCGCGGCCGCTCACGGCTATGCTCGCGATCAAGCTAAGGAGCGATAGTCCGATAATATAAGGCAGAATGGACGACCAGCCAAGCGACAGCGCCGATGTCACAAGCGCCATAGCAGCGAAGTAGGGCGACCACATAATGGCTCCGCCGAAGCCCCGATTCATCGCAGCAGCCAGCAGCCGGGCCATCCGGCTCGAATGCGGCTTGACGAAAGCGAGATGATAGACGACCGGTATGGAGCCCACATTAATAAACGCCCCCATAATTTGAGTAAGCAGCTGAGTGCCTGTGAACATGACCGCTTTGCTTCTGACGCTCGTCTCATAGAAACGGCGCAGAGCCGCGACATAGGCCGGCAGCCGTACTGGAATGCCGAACAGCGGCGCGAATACAAACAGGGTGACAAGCGTTGCGTTAATTGCAGCAGCTTCGAACCACAGATGAAGATCCGCTTTCTGCAGCAGCATGAGCACGACACCGCCAGCCATAAAGCCTGCCGCCAGCCACTTTGCTATTCCTTTAAGTCTTGGAAGCGACAGTACAATGGCTAGCAAAGCCAGTCCTCCAAGCGGATAAAGCAGCAGCTCCATAGAGGTAAGCTGCTGCGCGATAAAGACGGCGGCGAGCGAAAACACTACGATTTTCTGGGCCGCCACCCATATTGACCTTGCCATATGATTCGCCTTCTTTGTTAGTTAAACTGCCAGCAGCTTAGGCTTAGATTGCCATATTGATAACTTCGGTGAATCAGCTTCGCTTGCCGGTTCGCATCTCCTGTACCCATCGCAAGAAGCAACGGGATAAAATGCTCGCTTGTCGGCACCGCATCGCGCGCATGTGGAGCCAGCTCCATGTAACGGAACAGGGCGTCTACATCCCAATTCTCCAGCTTGCTCTGCAGCCAATTATCGAAGGATTCCGCCCAGTCGTCAATGGCGTCGCCGGAACGCCAATTCAAGCGGCGCAAATTATGCACCGTTCCCCCGCTGCCGATAATGAGGACATCTTGTTCCCGCAGCTCTCCAAGCGCCTTGCCGATCTCGTACTGCTGCTCCGCTGCCAAATACCGGTTCACCGACAGCGCAATCACCGGAATGTCCGCATCCGGGTAGAGCAGCTTCAGCACAGCCCATGCGCCGTGGTCAAGGCCCCGCTCCTCATCCAATACGCTCTCGATGCCATGGCTGGCGAACAGGGATTGGATACGCTCGCTAAGCGCTCGATCGCTTCGGGCCGGATAAGTCATCTGATACAGCTCGTCCTGGAACCCGCCGAAATCATAAATGGTGCTGTACTGCTCCGCTGCGCCAATCGTCTGAATCGGCTCCTCCCAGTGGGCAGAGAAGAGCACGATCGCCTTCGGCTTCGGCGTATTCTCTCTGAATTGCTTCATCAAATCCGTGTATGCATGCTCCTCCAGCACAAGGGAAGGCGCTCCATGGGCAAAAAAGTAAGATGGCATCATTGTTCCTTCACTCCTTCATCCGCTTTAGTAAGTGCGTCTTGCTTCAGCCAGCTCACATAGTCAGCCATATTCTCCGGCGTTACCCCATGATCAGCGGGGTACGTTTTGAACGTTAGCCTGGAAGTTACGCTGCCCATGTACTGGGCGGTCTCATGCCCAATGCGAATCGGGAATACCGAATCGAACTCGCCGTGCGAGACGAATACGGAGACATCCTTCATCGATTGAACGTTGTATTCGGTCTTCACGAATTGCGGAATGTAGCCGTTCAAGGCCACAATGCCCCGCAAGGCGCTTCCCATCGTGTGCGCAAGCGTCAACGATAGAATAGCCCCTTGGCTGAATCCGAGCAAATAGCGCCGCTCCGTATCCACCGGATATTGTTCGGATGCGTAGGCGATAAAAGCTTCCAGCTGCTCGACTGAGCGGTCGAACGACTCGCGCAAGGGATTGCCCAGGCTTTTCAGCTCATAATATTGATAGCCTGCCCCAAGCAGCAGATCGCCGCGAATATGAATCGTAATAAAGCGGTCCTCGAGCGGACTCGTCAGCCCTATCATATTGCCTTCATTGGAACCCTTCCCGTGAAGGGTGAACAGGGTCGGGTACTTCATGCCGGGCTCCATGCCCTCCGGCAGTTGAATCTGGTAAGCGTACGCGGGTATCATATTCAATCACCTCTCGGCTAAATATTAGTTATAAAGAATTTACTTTTATATTAGTAATTTAAACGAGCAGGCACTAGCATGTCAATGGAAAAATTGATAATATAAATATATCATCTGTATTACAAATATTTTTGAGGATGCGTGAACTCTATGGATATCGGCTCCAACATTCGGGCCATACGAAAGCGGAAAGCGATCACGATCGCCCAAATATGCGAAGAAACCAGCCTGTCCCAAGGCTTCTTGAGCCAGGTTGAGACGAATAAGACCTCCCCCTCCATTGCTACGTTGGAGAATATTGCGAATGCCTTGAAGGTGCCGCTTGCTTATTTGCTGCTGAAAAAAGAGGACCGCATGCACATTGTGCGCAAGTCAGAGCGCAAAGTGACCACCAGCGGCAGCGAGCAGCTGAAGGTAGAGCATCTCAGCTCCTCCAAGAACGTGAAGATGATGCTTGTCGAGTTCCCTCCAGGCGCTTCCACCGGTGAGGAGCCTCATGCCCATGAAGGGGAAGAGGTGCATGTGGTGATCAAAGGCAAAATCTACGCCGAGCAAGGCGAGGATTCTGCCGAATTCGAGGAAGGCGACTCCTTCTCTTGGAATGCCTGCACGCCTCACCTTGTTCGCAATATCGGAGATGAGCAGGCAATCGTGCTCATTTCCGTCTATACCGAGACCGATCAGCAGCCTTATGCGTAATTGGGATGGCTCTACAATGGGACTGTCCCATAGGGGGTAGCAACGTATTAGACATTTCAAAGCGTTGATTGAAAAAGCCTTCAAACCACCGTAACGGGTTTGAAGGCTTTTTTCTTGCTTGAAATCTGTATAGGGCAGAGAGGCTGGCTGCAGGGTAGCTCTAAGCCGTGTTTCTCGGCTTGCAGCATACTTTCTGGACTTCTGTCAAGAAAGTAGACACCAATTAAGCGACCTGTTGTTGCTCATAGTACCTTTTTTCGCGCAAATGTGGAGTTAAGTAACCGATTGAAGAATGAATACGGATGCGATTGTATTCCAACT
>NZ_QXQB01000005.1 GCF_003605435.1 Paenibacillus pinisoli | reverse complement strand
CAAACAACTTCGATTTTTCAGTTGAGTTTCCGTACTGCTGCTTCCACGAACGGATGCTGCTCACTGGCACATCGATCTCCTTAGATACTTCGGTGACGGTTTTGCCTGTCTCCATCATGTGCCTTACGGTTTCGCGTTTAAATGCTTCATCAAAATGTTGACGCTGCTCTCCCATGATTCACCTCAACCTCTCTGTTGTTAGGTTTATTGTATCAGGTCGCTGTTACAGCGTGTCCACTTTTTAGTCTACATCCACTGAGTGAGCTGTAACCCGAAAAAGTCGGCATAGAGCATGAAAAGTTGCGTCGGCATGGACTGTATCCCGAAAAAGTCGGCATAGAGCAAAAAAAGTTGCGTCGGCATGGGCTGTAACCCGAAAAAGTCGGCATAGAGCATGAAAAGTTGCGTTAGCATGGACTGTAATCCGAAAAAGTCGGCATAGAGCATGAAAAGCTGCGACTGAGCGGGCTGTAACCCGAAAAAGTCGGCATAGAGCATGAAAAGCTGCGTCTGAGTGGGCTGTAACCCGAAAAAGTCGGCATAGAGCATGAAAAGCTGCGTCGGCATGGACTGTAACCCGAAAAAGTCGGCATAGAGCATGAAAAGTTGCGTTGGCATGGACTGTAATCCGAAAAAGTCGGCATAGAGCATGAAAAGCTGCGACTGAGCGGGCTGTAACCCGAAAAAGTCGGCATAGAGCTTGTAGTGTAGCGTAGCTTGGCACTATTATTATGCTTTTATTGGGATTCCGAGTAAGCAAAAGTTGCTTCACCACGTTATTTCGAGTTTCAGCACGCTCGGCTCGATTAACACAGCTTAGTACAACTACAACTATTCCGCCTTTTGGACGGAGTTGCTTTATCCCCTGCACCAATCCCGGCGCAAGCCCATACTTTATTTTAATGAAAGCATTGGGGATGAAGGAGGCGCTCACGTCATGCAAGTTGCTGTAAGAAACGGGGATTCGCTATGGAGGTACAGCATCCTTTTTGGCGTACCCTTTCGGCTAGTTGTAGATTCCAATCCGGGCGTTAATCCGGAGTCGCTGTACATCGGGCAAGCTATCCAAATACCGGGTTACGAGTGGGTGGAATACCGCATCGCAAGCGGAGATTCATTATGGCGAATCGCTGCACGAAACGGAATTTCGGCGGAGCTGCTGCTTCAGACCAATCCGGGTTTGCAAAGCAACAATCTTCAAGTCGGAGAGATGATACGCATCCCGAGACGCGTCACGGAGCTGGTTGTGAATCCGCAGCGCAATTATAATACAGCGGCGCTGGAGGAGGACTTAAGCCGATTGCTGGCGGTCTATCCGTTCCTGAGACGCGCCTCCATCGGCAATAGTGTGATGGGCAAGCCCATAACAGAAATCCGCATCGGCAGCGGCGAGCGAATCATTCATGCGAATGGCTCGATCCATGCGAATGAATGGATTACAACACCGCCTTTAGTACAGTTTCTTAACGAATATGCAATGGCCGTAACGAACAGTACGGATTGGCGCGGGACATCGATGTACGCTCCATATTTGGCGATGACGGTATCGATTGTGCCCATGCTTAATCCTGACGGAGTTGATTTGGTGGTGAACGGTCTGCCGGAATCGGAGCCCCTCCGCAGCGAGGTGCTGTCCATTAATGAAGGAAGCATGGACTTCAGCGGCTGGAAGGCTAATATAAGGGGCGTCGATCTGAATAAGCAATTCCCGGCGTTGTGGGAGCGCGATGCCGTTATCGGGCCTCAGTCGCCCGCGCCGCGAGACTATTCCGGCACAGCGCCGCTGACGGAGCCGGAGGTGCAGGCGCTGGCGGAGCTGACCCGGAGGGCTTCCTTCGAGCGGGTGCTGGCCTATCATACGCAAGGCGAGGTCTTGTTCTGGGGCTTCGAAGGGCTGGAGCCGCCGGAATCGGCAGCGTTGGCGCAGGCATTCGCGGATGCGAGCGGGTACGAGGCTATCCGGTATGCAGACAGCGCGGCCGGCTATAAGGACTGGTTCATACAGGATTGGCGCAGGCCGGGCTTTACGATCGAGCTGGGGAGAGGAACCAATCCGTTGCCGCTGAGCCAATACAGCCGAATATATGAGGCATTGTCCAGCATAATGCTCGTTGCTCTTACGCAATAGCTGAAGGGGAGCACCACCGTTTTTCATCTTGCTAATTCATTTATGGCGGAAAAGGATGCGCACATGCGCATCTTTTTTTCGTTCTGCTGGCATAAGGCAAGGCGGAAATGCAAACCATGGTAACATCTGACACGTTAATTGCGAATGCTCAAGATATGAAGATTTAATCGGACGGGGAGGGGCAATATGAGTAGAAGCCGGGTATTATGGGGCTGGATAGCTGCCTCTTCGATCCTCGCGACAGTAGTGCTCGCCGCAGGGCTGGGACTGGTATTCAAGGATTTGCTAGCCGCGCCTGCAGCTGCGGACCGTAAGCCTGAAGCGAATGTTTCTCCTTCCCCTTCGGCGGAACAAGCCTCATCGCTTGCAGACATGAAGGAGATTAGGATCGTCGCATTGGGAGATTCGCTGACGAAGGGAACAGGGGACCCTTCCGGCAAGGGATACGTCCAGCATGTTGCTGACGGCTTAAAGAAAAAATACGGCAAACGGGTGCAGGTTTTGAATAACCTCGCTGTGAATGGCATGCAGGCATCCGAGTTGATAGAGCGCTTATCTCATGATTCAGGCTATCAGTACGCGGTGAAGCAGGCGAATTTGATTCTTTTTACGATCGGCGGCAATGATCTGTTCCTGTCAGCCCGGGCAAGGATGGCACAGAAAGATTGGAAGACGCTCGAGGCGGACGGGCTGGCACAGGGTATAGAGGAGGCGCTGGAACGCTTTCGCCGCATTGCGGATACGATCAATCGCTTAAACCCCTCAGCTAAAGTTGTGTATATGGGGCTATATAACCCTTTCTATGATTTGGACAACCTTAGGAGGGCCAGCATCAGCATGCAGGAATGGAATACGGGAGCGTATGCGGCGATCCATCCTTATCCCAACATGCTGATGATTCCAACCTTTGATTTGTTCGAGGGCCGTATCGGGGAGTATTTGTCGTCCGATCATTTTCACCCGAACCGCGAAGGCTATGAGCGGATTGCCGGCCGAATGCTGGAGTCGCTGGATTGACGAATAGGAGGACAATATTATATGGAAGAAAAGAACTCTCCGGTGCTTCGTGTGAAGGATCTCCGCAAAACCATCCGGGGACAGGCGATCGTGGAGCGAATCAGCTTTGAGATACAACGGGGGGAGAAGTTCGGCTTTCTCGGCCCCAACGGAGCGGGGAAGACAACGACGATCCGCATGCTGGTCGATCTCATCAAGCCGACTGGCGGCACGGTTGAAATCTGCGGGTACGATGTCCAGCGCCGCCCGGAGCAGGCGCTCCGCCATGTTGGCTGCATCGTCGAAAATCCCGAGGCTTACAGCTATATGACGGGCCGGGAAAACCTTGAGCATTTTGCGCGAATGGCAGACGGAGTGAGCAGGGAACGCATTCAGGAAGTAGCCGAAATCGTCAAGCTGCAGGAGCGGATTGATGATAAGGTGAAGACGTATTCCCTTGGGATGCGGCAGCGGCTTGGAATTGCCCAGGCGCTGCTTGCGCGGCCCAAGCTTCTTATCTTGGATGAGCCTACTAACGGACTTGATCCCAAAGGGATCAAAGAGCTGCGGGCATTTGTCCACCGGCTTGCGGAAGAAGGCATCAGCCTGCTAATCTCCAGCCATATGCTTAGCGAGGTTCAAATGCTGTGTGAAAGGGTGCTGATTATGGACCGCGGACGAATGATTGCGACCGGCAAAATCGATGAATTAATTCAAGGGGCCCCACGCTATGTCTACTGGCGCTTCGACAGCCTGGAGGCAGGCGCTGCCGAGCTGGGCAGAGATCCGCGGATCAGCCTGCGAAGCGGACCGGCCGCCGAAAGCCACCCGGCGGATACGATTGCTGCCGATATGCCGGAGGAGATTATCGCGGATACAGTAGACAGGCTGTCCGCTTGCGGCATCGGCATTAAAGCCGTTTACCAGACGGAACCTACACTGGAGGAGCTGTTCCTGGCGCTCACAGGGAGCGAGTCGCTTGATTAAGCTGGCGGCGCTTGTGCAGAATGAGACGCTTAAGCTTTGGCTGAAAAAGCGTTTCATCGTTATCGTCCTTATTTTGTTGATCCTTATCCCGGTATTCACGTATGCCGAGCATAAAGTGGTAAGCAATCACGCCGAGCATTTTGCCGATTGGCGCAATCAGATCCTGCAGCAAATCGCGGATATGGAGAATACGCTGTCCAGCGACCGGATTCCGGAAGAATGGAAGAGGGATCGGCGAATCGCGGTCCAGCAGCTTCAATATTATTTGGACCATGATATCAATCCCAGCGAGCCGAGCGGCGTGCAGTTCACGCGGGAGTTTCTGGGCAATTCGATTACGCTGTTCATCCCGATGCTGGTCCTGGCAATCGGCACGGATATCGTATCCGGGGAGCGGACAAGCGGCACGATTAAGATGCTGCTCACCAGGCCGGTGAAGCGGTGGAAAGTATTGCTTAGCAAATTATGCGCTCTTACCCTCTATGTCTCATTAACCATTGCGGTTACGGTTATATTGTGTTACCTTATATCCGGCTTTGTTTTTGGTTATGGGGGATGGTCGGCTCCGATTCTGACCGGATTCAAGATCGAGGGATCGGCTATCGACAGCTCATCGGTGCATGCGGTGCCGCAGTGGCGGTTCTTGCTCATGCAGGCGGGATTATGCTGGTTCTCCGCCATGACCGTCGCGGCGCTGGGCTTGATGGTCAGCGTACTGATCCGCAGTACGGCTGCCAGCCTGGTGACGATGATGTCGGCGATCATCGCCGGTACAATATTGTCCTCGATGTCCTCTTCGTGGGCCAGCGCCAAATATTTATTTTCGGTCAACCTGAAGCTGACCGGTTATTTGGAAGGAACGCCGCCCCCGATTGAGGGCATGACGCTCCCATTTTCCTTGTCCGTATTGGCGATTTGGGGAGCTTTGGGGCTGATCGTTTCGTTTCGCGTCTTTACGAAAGGGGATATCTTGAATTAAAATAGCTTGAAGATATGAGTACGAGATTGAAGCAGACAAGGATTGGGGGAAGCTCATGGCTGAGCAAATGGATATTATGACAGGCACAGCGGCCGCAGACCGTAATTATGAGGCCGATGATATACAGGTATTGGAAGGCCTGACCGCCGTACGCAAGCGGCCGGGCATGTACATCGGAAGCACAAGCACATCCGGCTTGCATCATTTGGTATGGGAAATCGTCGACAACGCAGTGGACGAGCATCTGGCCAAGTTCTGCTCCGCAATCGAAGTAACCTTGCACAAGAACGGCTCCATCACCGTCCATGACAACGGGCGCGGAATTCCGACCGGCATGCATAAGACCGGCATTCCAACGCCTCAAGTCGTCTTTACGATTCTGCATGCGGGGGGCAAGTTCGGCGGCGGCGGATACAAGAAGTCCGGTGGCCTTCACGGTGTTGGCGCTTCGGTTACGAATGCGCTGTCGGAGTGGCTGGAAGTTGAGATTTTCCGCGAAAGCAAAATACATAAAATGCGCTTTGAATATTGGGTCGACGACAAAGGCAAGGAGCATGTTGGCGAGCCGGTCACGGGGCTGGATATTGTCGGCAATACGAACCGGTCAGGCACGAAGGTAACATTCAAGCCGGACAGCCGCGTATTCCAGAACGGAACGTCGTTCAACTATGACACGCTTGCGGAGAGACTGCAGGAGATTGCATTCCTGAACTCCGGACTGAAGGTGACGATCAAGGACGACCGCAGCGGCAAAGCCGATGTGTTCCATTATGAAGGCGGCGCAAGCCAATTCGTGCAGTATTTGAATGAAGACAAGACCGTTCTGCATGATGTCATTCATTTCGCGGGCGAACGCGACGACATCGAGGTTGAGGTCGCGCTGCAATACAATGACGGCTATACAGAGACGATCGCTTCGTTCGTCAACTCCATACCGACCAGAGGCGGCGGCACGCATGAGACGGGCTTCAAGACCGCTTATACGCGCGTCATGAACGAATATGCCCGCAAAGCCGCGCTCTTGAAGGAGAAGGACAAAAATCTAGAGGGCAACGATCTTCGCGAAGGCATGATGGCGGTCATCAATATCAAGATGTCCGAGGTAGAATTCGTCGGCCAGACGAAGGATCAGCTCGGAAGCGCATCGGCGCGCAGCGCTGTTGACGCTGTCGTTACGGAGAAAATGCAGATATTCCTGGAGGAGAATCCGCAGGTCGCCCAGTCGCTGCTGAAGAAAGCGGTGCAGGCATCCAAGGCTCGCGAAGCCGCCCGCAAGGCGCGCGAGGAAATCCGCAGCGGCAAGAAGAAGAGCGAAAGCTCCAATCTGGGCGGCAAGCTGACGCCTGCGCAGTCGAAGGACTATGCGCGCAATGAGCTGTTCATCGTCGAAGGAGACTCCGCGGGAGGCTCCGCGAAGCAAGGCCGCGACTCCAAGCATCAGGCGATTCTGCCGCTGAAGGGCAAGCCGATGAATCCGGAGAAGGCAAAGCTCGCCGACATTCTGAAGAATGATGAATACAAGGCAATCATCTCCGCAATTGGAGCAGGCGTAGGGCCTGAATTCGAAGCGGATGAGAGCAATTACAATAAAATTATTATTATGACGGATGCCGATACAGACGGCGCGCATATTCAGGTGCTTCTGTTGACATTCTTCTATCGTTATATGAAGCCGCTTATCGACAGCGGAAAGGTCTACATCGCGCAGCCTCCGCTGTACAAGATTACGCGGAAATCCGGCAAGCTGGAGACGGTGCGCTATGCGTGGACGGATGAGCAGCTTCAGAACTATTTGAAGGAATACGGAAAGGGCTACGAGCTGCAGCGGTATAAAGGTCTTGGCGAGATGAACCCGGACCAGCTGTGGGAGACGACGATGAATCCGGAGTCCAGAACGCTCCTTCAAGTGCAGATTGAGGATGCTGCCAAGGCGGAACGACGAGTATCGACGCTGATGGGCGACAAGGTTGACCCGCGCAAGCGCTGGATTATTGAAAACGTAGACTTTACTGAATATGAAGAATAGGGGGGAGCTAGCATGAGCATCCTGGAACAATTCCTGCCGGCGTTTCTGGAGGAGGTCGTAGGCGACCGCTTCGGGCGCTATTCGAAGTACATCATACAGGATCGAGCGATCCCCGACGTACGAGACGGGCTTAAGCCGGTTCAGCGCCGCATTCTGTACGCGATGTACGATGCGGGCAATACGCCGGACAAGCCATACCGCAAATCGGCGAAAACGGTCGGCGACGTTATGGGCAACTACCATCCGCACGGGGACTCTTCGATCTATGAGGGCATGGTGAGAATGGCCCAGCCTTGGAAGATGGGCCACCCGCTTATCGACGGACACGGCAACTGGGGCTCGCAAGACGATGACCCGGCTGCGGCAATGCGCTATACGGAAGCTCGCCTGTCCAAGATAGCGCTGGAGCTGCTGCGCGATATCGACAAGCGGACCGTCCAGTTCAAGGACAACTTCGACAATACGACCAAGGAGCCTGTTGTATTGCCGTCCCGTTATCCGAACCTGTTGGTTAACGGCGTCAGCGGCATATCCTCCGGCTTCGCGACGGAAATTCCGCCGCATAACCTGCGCGAGGTGATTGACGCCTGCATTACCTATATGATGAAGCCGAATTCCACGCTGGAAGATTTGATGGCGATCGTGAAAGGCCCCGACTTCCCGACAGGCGGCATCATCATGGGCGAGGAGGGCATACGCGAAGCGTATTCCACAGGGAAAGGCCGCATATACCTCCGTTCCAAGACGGCGATCGAGGACTTGCGCGGCGGCAAGCAGCAAATCGTCATTACAGAAATTCCGTATCAGGTTGTGAAATCGCGCCTCGTGACGGCGATGGAGACCATACGGCTGGAGAAGAAGGTCGAAGGCATCGCGGAAGTGCGGGACGAGAGCGGACGCAACGGCCTCAGAATCGTCGTCGAGCTCAAGAAGGACGCGGATGCGAACGGAATACTGGCTTATTTGCTTAAGAAGACGGATCTTCAAGTTACCTATAACTTCAATATGGTGGCAATCGTCAACAAAGCGCCGCAGCAGCTGGGTCTGATCCCGATGCTGTCCGCCTATATCGACCATCAGAAGGAAGTCGTCACTCACCGCACGAAATACGAGCTGGAGAAAGCGGAAGACCGCGCTCATGTGGTGGAAGGGCTTGTCAAAGCGCTTAATATCCTGGATGAAGTCATCAATACGATCAAAGCGTCCAAAAACCGCGCAGACGCCCAGGACAACCTGATTGCGAAGTTTGGCTTCACAGAACGCCAGGCCGATGCGATACTGACGCTCCAGCTGTACAGGCTGACGAATCTGGAGATTACTTCGCTTGAGAAGGAACTGAAGGAAGCGCAGAAGAAGATCGCTTACTTGCGGTCCATTCTGGATAGCGAGAAAAAGCTGATCGGCGTCATCCGCGACGAATTGGTGGAGATTCGCGACAAGTACGGCCTGGACCGCAGATCGGATATTAAAGGCGAAGTAGAAGAGCTGAAGGTAAATCTGGAGGTTCTTGTGACGCCGGAGGATGTGCTGGTGACGCTGAGCCAGGACGGTTATATGAAGCGGACCAGCATGCTGTCCTTCACCCGCTCAGGCGGCGAGACAGGCAGCGCAGGCGTGAAGGACGGGGATGTCATTCGCGAGCTGCTGCAAGTGAACACGATTGACAACCTGCTGCTGTTCACCCGCAAGGGCCAGTACTATTTGCTGCCGGTACATCAGATACCGGACTTCAAGTGGAAGGATACCGGCACGGCGATCGTCAATATTATTCCGCTGCCGAAGGATGATTCCATTATTAGCGTCATCCCGATTAAGGATATTCAGGAAGCGGGCTTATCGCTCGTCTTCGTTACGAAGCGCGGACAGGTGAAGCGTACGGAGCTGAAGGAATATGCGACGACACGTTCCACTGCGGTTGCGGCGTGCAAGGTAGCTGATGGCGACGAAGTGATCAGCGTTACCGTCAGCGACAGCCAGAAGCAGCTGCTGCTTGTCTCCCGCAACGGCATGAGCATCCGCTTTGCGGAGACAGAGGTCAATCCGATGGGCCGTGTAGCGGCCGGCGTAAGGGGCATGCAGCTCAAGGACGATGATGAGCTGGTGTCTGCGCTGTGGGTGTCGGATGACGAGGGAGAGGTGCTTGTCATCTCTGATATCGGCTATGTGAAGCGCTCGCTGCTGCTTGATTACCCGATCCAGGGCAGAGGTGGCCGAGGGGTTCAGACGTTCGAGTTCAAGGAAGGCAAGCGTGTTCGTTCCAATGGAGACAAGCTGGCGGCGGCTTATTACTGCAGGCAGCCGATCGAAATTGTGGCGCTTACATCCGGCGGCGCCAAGCTGACGCTGGATTCGGAGAAAGCGCCGATCGAAGAGCGCAAGTCAGTCGGCAAAGGACTGCTGGCCGTAGAGAAGAACGACAGCATTGCGACGACGTTCGAACGGCATGTGCCGGAGCTTAATCAAAAGGCCGATTAGGCGGGTCGAGACGTTCAATTAATTCAAGTATGGCATCAAGCATGACCCACATTGGCACCAGCTCATCCGGGCGGTCAAGCCAATGCGGGTCTTTTATAATGCCGTACGCGCGAATGCGCTCCATGACTTCTGCCTTTCTGCCTTCCAAGGGGTTCACGCTCCTTCTTTGTCGTCAAGGTTAGTGGAATTTCGCCCGTGAAGCTGGGCTGTCGCCACATTATATGTCATCTGCTGTCAAACGGTTCGCTATTATAGCGATTAATGGCGCAAACTATTAATTGGGTTAACCTTTTATTCGACATTGGCAATTGCTATAATAGACATAGAAGAGGTTAATAGGACAGAAAGCGGGTGGGAAGTTTGATTTCTGAAGATTTTACCCGGGTATGGACCAAGCTGTCGCGGGAGTGGAAGATCAGTCTGGAGCAGGCGCTTGCTCCGCTCACGGAAGGCCAGTTGAATGTGCTGGAGCTGCTGCTGGAATCTCAGCCGATGAAACCGTCTGATCTTATCCAATTTTTATCCACGACGCCAGCGGCCATAACGACCTTGCTGGACCGGATGGAGAGAGGCGGGCTTATCGCCCGCACAAGAGACGACAATGACCGCCGTATCGTATGGATATCGGTGACAGAGAAAGGGCTGTCGGAAGCCGAGCGGGGCCGGGGCATTCGCAATGGCATGATCGAGCAGTCGCTTGACCGTATCTCGTCGCATAATCAGCAGCTTCTAGTCTATCTGCTAGGCAAAGTCGCCAATTCATAATAGGAAGGGCCGCCCCCGTATAATCGGGAAGCGGCCCTATTTGTTATCGCATGGATTCCAGCCGCTGTACGAGCATGTCGAAATCCTTTTTCATTTGATCATAATCTCCGGCATTTAACAGCTCGTCGTTATTCATGGCAAGCGTCTCTTCTACGGGCAGGATGCGATAGCGGAAGGAGCGGTCCGGCTTGTAGCGGTGCACCCAGGTCGGAATCGCTTCAATATCGGTAAGCGTCGTCACTCGCTCCGTCACATTCTTGCGGACGCCGACCTTGAAGATAACGCCGTAATCCTTGGAATCGCCGCGCTGGTTGGAGATGAAGTTGCCCATGGAATAGATGATGAGCGAGCGCTTCTCGTTGCCCTGGTCATCGAAGCCTTCAATGACCTCATAAGGCTGAATCACATGCGGATGGGAGCCGGCAATAATGTCGGCGCCAGCCGCAACGAGCGAACGCGCCAGCGACTTCTGGTTCTCCGTCGGGGCAGTCTGATACTCATTGCCGAAGTGCAGCGCTACCGTCACGAGATCGGCTCCATTTGCCTTGAGCCGGGCGATATCCGCTTTTATCCTATCCTCGTCAATGAGGTTAACGAGATAAGGCTTGCCTTGCGGAATCGGAATGCCATTAGTGCCGTAGGTATAAGCGAGCAGCCCCATCTGGATGCCGTTCTTCTCCGAGATGATCAGCGAGTCGGCTTCCTCCTGCGAGTCGGCGGTGCCGATCGCTTGCAGATCCAGCTCCTTCAGATGCTCCAGCGTCCGCAGCAGCCCGCGCTCTCCTTTGTCCAGAGAATGATTGTTGGCCGTCGACAACAGGTTAAAGCCGGCGTTCTTGAGCGCCTCAGCCAGCTCATATGGCGCATTGAAGGCTGGATAGCCGGAGTAGCCGAAGTCGGCGCCGGCTATCGGCGTCTCGAGATTCGCCATTATCCAGTCGCCTTGGCCCAGAATGTCCTTCACCTCTGCAAAAAACGGGTTGAAATCATAGACGCCAAGCGCTGCGTCATAGGCGCCGGGAAGCTGCGGCGAGTGGCTCATAATGTCTCCGACGCCTACCCAGACCGCTTCTGTGTAAGCTGGCGGAGCGGGCGTCGGCTCCGGCGTCGGAGGCGGGGAGGTTGCTGCCGCGACCGTTGGAGGGGCGGAGATCAGGTCTTGCTGTCCAGCACGGTTCGCCCCGCTTTTGTCCCAAAGGGTTTGGGCCAGCAAAACTAGAACAATGACAGAAAGAATGCTTAATAGAATAACAGCGGGAATTAAGACGGTCTTGCGTCTCATAGGGCTTCTATTCGTCCTCTCATAAGCAATGGGAAGCCGGCTTTTCTTAGCCTGCACTTCCCATTGATGTATTAGATATATAGTTTGGCAGCGTACGTCAGCTGGCCATCCTCCCACCAGCTCCAGGGCACGCCGGCGTCCGGCAAAGAGCTGAACGTTACCTCGTCTTTGGAGACCGGATGGGGAACCGTTACAGAGGTTGACCATAAAGCGATATTCGCAATGCCCGGCTGCTTGGCTGCGCCATACTTAAGATCGCCGACAAGCGGACAGCCGATATACGCCAGCTGCGCACGGATTTGATGAGATCGGCCCGTATGGAGCTTGACAGCGATCAGGCTGAACCGTTCATCGGATGCCGCCACTTTGTACTCCAGAATGGCTTCCTTGGCTTCAGGCTGCGGCTTGTTGAACACTGTTACTTGATTGCGCTTCTGATCCTTCCAGAGATAGTGCCTTAGTAGGCCCGCAGAGGCCGCTGGAGCGCCTTGTACGACGCACATGTAGGTTTTGCCGAAGGATTGGCTGCGCACGGCTTCGGACAGCCTGGAGGCGGCCTTGGACGTCTTGGCGAAGATCATCGCTCCTCCAACCGGACGGTCCAGCCGGTGAACGAGGCCAAGAAACACATTGCCCGGCTTGCCGTGCCGCTCTTTCAAATCCGCCTTCAGCAGCGTGAGCATATCCGGATCGCCCGTCTCATCCTCTTGGGAAGGGATGCCCGGCGGCTTTACAACCGCAAGCAAATGATTATCTTCAAATAATACGGGGATCCGCATTATTGCGACTCCCAACGGCCCAGGATGCCGCACGGCAGATTCAGTCCGGATCTGGTAATCGGCAAGCCGATCTCGCCGCAGTTGATCGTGCCGCCGTACTTGGACTTCATCGTCATATGAAGCATGTTATGAAGTACAGTTGGCGACAGGCCGGTCGTATAGGAGTTAATTAGCAGGAACAGCGGATTGTCCGACAGGATGGATGTGCAGAACTGAAGGAACGGATACAGGTTTTCTTCCAGCTTCCATGTCTCACCGTTCGGTCCGCGCCCGTAAGACGGCGGGTCCATAATAATCGCATCGTATTGGCGTCCGCGGCGCTGCTCGCGCTGCACGAACTTGAATACGTCATCTGTAATGTAGCGGATCGGTGCCGCTTCCAGGCCTGACAGCTGCGCATTCTCCTTAGCCCACTGCACCATGCCCTTGGCAGCGTCAACATGGCAAACCTCGGCGCCTGCCTTAGCGGCAGCCACTGTTGCACCGCCGGAATAGGCGAACAGGTTCAAGACGCGGATCGGGCGTCCCGCATTGCGGATCTTGTCCATCATCCAGCTCCAGTTGACCGCTTGCTCCGGGAATAGTCCGGTATGCTTGAAGTTGGTAGGCTTTATATGAAAAGACAGCTCGCCGTATGATATTGTCCATCTCTCTGGGAGCGATGAAGACATCTGCCACTGGCCGCCTCCGGAGGAGCTGCGGTGGTAATGTCCGTCTGTTTTTTTCCAAGGTCCCGACTCATCGGCAATCGGCCAAATAATTTGCGGGTCCGGGCGGCGCAGGATATAATTGCCCCAGCGTTCCAGCTTGTCGCCTTCTCCTGTATCGATAACCTCGTAGTCCGTCCATTTATCTGCTATGTACATTATTCGTCTTTCCTTCCTAGACTCTAGTCTTGTCACATATTAATATCATCGATTATTATAACGAAGCAGGGAAAAGTAAGCAATGAAACTTACCTATGGGGGCGGTATTTATTCGAAAGGAACGGGGATTTTGGTTCATCATGCTGGCCATCGGCGTCATTGGATTCGCCGTTGCGGCTTGGACAGTGCCGGACAAAGGGGGACATGCCTTTGACAATTGGGCGCATGATCTCTTGACGGAGTGGAGAAGCGAGGGGATGACTGCGATGCTGAGGCTATTGTCAACTCTGGGATCAACGGCTGTCATTGCCGGCATTACGCTAGTTGGGGCTGGATGGTTCGGCTATCGGTACCGCTGGCGCTATGCAGCCATGCTGATCGGCAGCGTTGCGGCTGGTTTTCTCCTAAATACATTGTTGAAAAAAGGCTTCGCGCGCGTGCGTCCAGACACCGCATGGGAGCTGGCTGCGGACGGGGCGAGCTTCCCGAGCGGCAATGCGATGCTTGGCTTTGTGATGTTCGGCATGATTATCGTTATTCTTGTCCGCGAGAGCAGCTGGAGCGGATGGGTTAAATCGGTCATATCCATCATTCTGGCATTGCTGATCTTATTGATGGGCTTAAGCCGTATTTATTTTCACGTTCATTACATATCGGATGTGCTCGCCGGCTATAGCGCGGGACTGGCTGTCCTTGCAGCGACGGTACTGCTGGCAAGCCGTGCAGGAAGAAAGAGAGGAGCGTATACAAAATGATGCATTTGGAATGCGAATGCGGCAATCGCACGAATCTGTTCGCTACGGGCGATCGAGATGAGCACGGCAGGGAGTATATCGAGCTGGAGGATGACGACCGCTTCAGCTTTATGATTGGAGAGGACAGCATTGTATTCAAATGCTCGTTCTGCGGTTATCGTTACAGGCTGAAGAACTATGAGTAGGATGTTGACATTGATAATCGTTATCGATATGATGGATGAGAATAACAGGGACGATCGGTTGCATGCTGTTTTCTTAAAAATCTGACGAGGTGATATCATGTTCATCCAATTGAGAACGATTGTTGTAGAGCCAGGCCATGCGGAGCAGGTTGCAGAGCGGTTCAGCTCTGCAGGCGCTATTGACGAAATGCCGGGCCTGGTTGACCGTACGGTCATGGTCAGCCGCAAAAATAAAGAGTCGGAAGAAGTCATCGCCATGATTCGCTGGGAATCCGAAGAGGCATGGAAAAACTGGGAGAAGAGTCCCGCTCATATTGCAGGGCACCGCGAGAAGCGAAATGATGCTCCTCCAAGCTATATCCTCAGCACTACGGTGAAAATGTATGATGTCAAAAAAGTGATCGCCGGCTCCGCAGCAGGCGTATAATTTCAAGTTAGAGAGACAAGGGCTGGCTTGCGACGTTGATCGCGAGCCAGCCCTTGCCGCCTTAGCCTTAGTAACAGTAATACTTCTCCCACAGCTTCCATGAATCAGCCTCATGTTTCTTCCACCAGCTCAGATCATCCCACCAGTGGTGATCCAGCCAGTCCCAGAAGCTGCCTTTTCCGCCCTTCTTGTCGTTATTATACTTGTTGTAGTAGCCGTATGTAGTTTCCTTCTTGTCTTTGCTGCTGGAGCCCCCAAGGAAGGAAAAAAGGGAGGAAATGGTTGCAAGCACTCCTTTATTCCGATCATCCTCGTATCCGGCAGTTTTGCCGGAAGCGAATGCGGATGCGGGGAAGGCGAGCAAAGTGAGGAGCGTGGCACAGGCGATGACCCGTCTTAAGGTATTCAACTGGATCCACTCCCTAGCATAATATAAAGAACATATCAGTTCTTTATTAAGAATAGTATCGCAACTGTTGAATATTGTAAACGTCATTTTGGGACTATAGTCCAGCGCTTAATAGGGCAAGGGGAGGAAAATGAAAAACAAGCTGATACCGACAGGCATCGGCACCAGCTTGTTATGAGATTTGAGAACCAGTCTGAGTTTGTTGCGGGGATTAAAGGATGACTTTCCATACATCGCCGGCAGGAGTGCCAGGGATGTTATTCAGCGTCCACCATTTAGCTTCGTAGTTAACGCCGTTATAAGTTACTTTGTCTCCGCCAACATAGACTTGAGTGGAGCTCCAAGCCGGGTAAGTTGTAGGAGCGGATGGAGTTGTTACGTTTACTGCGTTGCTTGCAGCGGATACGTTGCCAGCAGCGTCAATCGCTTTCACAGTGAACGTATAAGCTGTATTGGCGGACAGGCCAGTTACCAGGTATTCAAGCGTAGTGCCGGAAACCGTAGCAACCAGAGTTGTGCCGCGGAAAATTTGATAGCCAGTTACGCCGACATTGTCTGTCGAAGCGCTCCACATCAGAGGCACGGAGTTTTGAGTTGCGCTGCCCATCACATGAAGGCCGCCTGGAGCAGTAGGCGCAACTGTATCCGGTCCGGAGATGTTAGGCGTCGTGAACGTTACGGCATTGCTCGCAGCAGACACATTGCCGGCGGCATCGAATGCCCTAACGGTAATATTGTAAGCCGTATTGGCGGATAGGCCCGTCAAATTGTACGTCAGCGCGCCAGTCGTAGAACCGATTTGAGTCGATCCGTTGAAGATCCGGTAGCCGGCAACACCAACATTGTCAGTGGAAGCGGACCAGGATACAGTTGCGCTATTCGCAGCAACATTGGAAGCGCTTAAATTAGCCGGAGCCGTAGGAGCCGTAGTGTCGCCATTGCTCGTTCCGCTCAGGTTAACGTCAATCGCATTGTAGAAAGCGTTTACTGTATTGTCGATATCCCACACAGCCAGGATTACATGGTAGCCAGTGCGGTCAGTCGGTACATTACAAGTGTGCGAATAAGTCATTGGAGGCTGAGCGCCGCCGTAGTTAACCGTACAGAACGGAGTGGACTCGAATTGGTTGCGAGTCAGCGGGGAGTTTGGATCCCAGTTAGGTTTTGTAATAAAGTAGCGGAAGGATGTTGTGGCATGGTTAGCCGTAAATTTCCAAGTGAACGTTTGTTGTCCGCCGGAGAGTGCAACTTTGCTCCAACGTGTGCTGGATTGCTCGTCAAGCTTAGGGAATGCGCCGCCTGCGCTAGCGATTTTGCCGTCTGCAGGGCCTGCAGCAGGGAAGCCTTTAGGTGCTTCCAAGCTTTGCGGTTCGTACACAATCGCGCCACAGTCCGTATTTACGCCGTTTTTGCAAAGAATAGCCCGGCTTCCCGGCGAATCAACATAGCCGTGAGCAGATACTCTGTCGGCCATGATTGTCATGATTGCCACCAGCAAAAGTGCGAAGCCGCTGGCGAGCAAAGCTTTTACGAACAGTTGACGCGGATTTTGAAGCAGTGTCATTGGTAGATAACCTCCTAATAATGGTAGAGTAGATCGGTTAGTCCAATATGCGGTTCTAGTTGATGACATTGCAGGTACTGCTTTAAATCTTAGGGAAGCTTAAATAACCTAAAATTTCACAACGTATAATGCAAACTCCTTTCCCTCGTGATTTTATATAAACTCAAAAAAGAGCTTATACACGCAAGTGAAAAAGCCGCTAAGAATCTCTTGGATGCAGGTGCCGTGAGGTTGTAAGATGGGTTGCTGATTGAAAGTTGCCGATAAAGCGCAGTGAATGAAACAATTTCAGAGCGAAGGAATTGCAAACGCTTTTGCAATCATATGATTGGACTTGGAGCGGTCAATCGGGTAATCGTTAAGGATTGTTGAAGATGTGTCTAGTATAGGGGAATAATCGGAGATTGTGGAGGGGAATTATTATTTTAAGCAAATTTTCCCCCTATTGCATCATTTTTAATGAGGTTTAATTTCAATATTACGAGTAATTCTTGCAAATTGTGTAAATTTACTAATATTTGTATCATGACTTGTCCGAAAAAAGAGGGCCCTGTAAAGGGCCTTACGACTTATTTTGATATAAAAACTGCGGAGAAACGACACGATCCTCGTATCGGTGATGAAAAATATGCGTTGCCGCAGGGGAGAGCGGCGGCACGAGCCATGACCAGCGTCCGGTGACTTCGCGGCTGCTGTCTTGTTCATTGCGTTCGAATCTCATAAATTGCTGGGCTGCGGTATGGTGGTCGACAATGGTAACGCCGTGAGCCTTGTAGGAATGAAGCACAGCCACATTGAGCTCTACGAGCGCCTTGTCCTTCCAGAGTGTCGAATTGCTGGACGTATCCAGCCCCATCAAGCGGGCGACTTCAGGAAGCTTATTGTAGCGGTCCTTGTCGGCCAGATTGCGGGCGCCAATCTCCGTGCCCATATACCACCCGTTGAACGGCGCCGCCGTATACCGGATGCCCCCGATCTCAAGCAGCATGTCCGAGACAAAAGGTACAGCATACCAGCGAAGGCCAAGCGCCTCGAATTCCGGAATATCGGGATGGGAGAGCGGCACTTCAAGCGCAAGCTCTTTCGGTATATCATACCATTTTTTCTCGTTGCTGCCTATGCTGAGAACAAGCGGTAGAATATCATGGGCGGTGCCGTCCCCTTGCCAGCCGAGCTCCTGGCACAGCTTCGTGAAGGAGAGGGAGGCCGGATCCCCGATTGTAGTGCCATCGCCGGATTCATACCCGGCATAGCGGATCAGCTGATGGTTCCATATGCGCGGGGACTGCTCCGCTGCGCCGCCCGATGAAGGGAATACCGTAATAAATGGCTTGATCTTCCCTCCGTTTGTAGCCGTGCTGATATGCCGCCAGATCGCTTCGGCCATTTCATCGGTCGTAATGGCTTGTCTGGCGTCGAAGACGGACAGATTGTCCCAGAACAGCCGGCCGATGCAGCGGTTGCTATTGCGCCAAGCCATCTTGGCTCCATGCGTAAGCTCTTCGGAGGTATGCTCATAATGCCCTTGCATTATGATTTCTGCTTCTATCTCCTGAAGCCGAATATGCATGTCTTGTTCGGACTTGCCAAGCTCTGTATAACACTTGCGGATAAAGTCGGATGCTTGCTCCAAGAGGTCTTGCTGTGTGCTTGTGACGTTCATGCTGGTTCTCTCCCGTACCTGAATGTTATGGCATTATTATAGCAATATTGAATTGCCGCCAAACGAGGCACATGTGAACAATCTATGTCCCGGAGGATGAGCGGCATCAGCCCCTTTTTTTCATCCCCAAAAAAGTCCATTCGCCGTTGTCTTTCAGCTTGAAGACATAGGAGAGGTCATGCCAGCTATGACGGAACTCCGTCCGCGAGAACGGATAAAATCGGTGTATTTCCCGATTGTTCCAGATAAAATAAAAACCCTCCGTATCTCTGCCAACCTCCGCCTTGCAGCCGAAGCCTTCGTAGATGCCGCTGAGCTCATCATATTCCTCTGTCGTCATCGAATAGAGTGGAGGCTGTTCGGGAACGGCCGCCTCTTCGCCAAGTGCCAGGTCGGCCAGCGACTGGGCCAGCTTCGTCGACGGGACAAAATCATAATTGGTGAGCAGGATGACCGTAATGCCATCATCAGGATAACGGTGCAGCTCGCTCCGGAAGCCGCGGTAGGCTCCGCTATGGGAGATTCTTCTCCGGCCTAGCCTCCGGTCCAGAAACCAGCCCAGCTCATAACCGTCCTCGGTGAAGTCGAACGCCTGATCCGACAGTTCCTTGCTGATCAGCTTGCCGGAGCCGAGCGCCTGATCCCACTTTAGCAAATCCGCGGCAGTCGCATACATGCCGCCCGCTGAGGTGACCGTGCTCATATCGATATATTCCGCCGGCGCCAGCTCGCTTCCGCTAGCGGCATACGCCGATGCCAGGTTCGGAATGATGCTCCGGCCGTTGTTGACGCCTGTGTCCAGCATGCCGAGCGGCTGCAGTATTCGCGATGAGACGAAGGATGCAAAGGACATTCCGGATACTTGCTCGATAATAAGGCCCAGTACATAATATCCGGTATTATTGTAGGCAAATGATTCGCCCGGGGAATAATCCAGCGGCTTGTCCTGGAGCAAGGCTAATGTTTGTTCCTTGACCAGCGGCCATTTGTTCAAATGCGCATTATATTCCGGCATATTCGTAAAGTTGGGCAGTCCTGAGCGGTGCTGCAGCAGATGCCGAATCGTCATAGGTTCATAAGCCTTGAATGACGGCATATAGTCGCTGACGGGGTCATCGAAACGAATGAGGCCGCCCTCTGCCAGCAAGGCAATAGCCATAGCGGCAAAGGATTTGGATACGGACCAGATGCCGAACCGCGTATCGGGCCCAACCGGGACTTGATGCTCGACGCTGGCATAGCCGAAGCATTGATTATAGATCGGCTTGCCGTCCAGCGCGACGATAACGCTGCCGCTGAATGGATATTTCGCCGTGTATGCTTCCATATAGGACGATATTTTTTGTTGCAAATTAGCCATCGTGTTTTCCCCCTCCAATAACCTATTTTACCATACGTCATAGGGAGAGAGGGAGGTGGTTGGCTTGACAAAAAAACCGTCCGGACGGTATAATTTTCTGAGTGAGAAAACCGTTCAGACGGTATAGTGAGAATACGATCCTGAGGTATAGTTAATCGAGTGAGAGAACGATCCAGATGGTTCAGCTGCTTGAATATGAAAATCGACTGGATGCTATAGCAATTCGAATAAAAAAACCATCCAGCCGACACAGTTTTTTTGAGGGGGAATAGACTTGAGCGCAAAAGCGAAGTCCAAGCGCATACATATCGTGAAGTCAGCGATGAAGCTGGTATTGACCGTCGACTTTAATGCGCTGACGCTTGATGCCGTAGCTAAGGAAGCAGGTGTCAGCAAAGGCGGCTTGCTATACCATTTTCCAAGCAAGGATGCTCTGCTCCAAGGCATAACGGTATATATTTTCGATGAGTTCACGGACATGTTCCATTCCTATGCAGCAAGGGACAACCGCAAGCATGGCAGATGGTGCAGAGCGTATATACAAGCTTCCAGGGAAGATTTGAAGCATAACAGCATTCTGAATGTCGGTGTCATGTCGTCGGCGATGCTGGAGCCGGTGTTTGTCGAGAGCATGAATAACAGCTATGCCTATTGGTTCGAAAAGATGAGCGAGGATGGGCTTGATCCCGTCATTGTGAACTTGATACGTCTTACCATCGACGGCCTGTATTATTCTGAGATGTACCGGATTAAACCGCTGGATGAAGAGGCGCTGGATGTTGTGATTGACACACTGATGAAGTGGACAGAAGAGGGAGCAATCATATGAATCCGTATTTTTTGCTTATTATTGCAATAGTTAGCGAAGTGTTCGGCAGCTCTATGCTAAAGTTATCGAAAGGTTTTACGAAATGGCTGCCCAGCGTCGGTGTACTGTTAGGAATGGGTTCTGCATTTTTCTTTTTGTCGCAGACGCTGAAGGAGCTGCCGCTGGGTGTCGCTTATGCGATTTGGTCCGGAGTCGGCACGGCGTTGACGGCAATTGTCGGCGTCGCATTATGGAAAGAAGCGCTGAATGTGAAGAAAGTGCTGGCTATAGCATTGATAATTGCCGGCGTTATATTAATGAAGCTGTCTACAGATATGGGCTAGGGAGGGACGTTTATGAATAAAGGTTATGTGGCATTATCCGTATCGATCATATTTGAGGTGTTCGGGACAACGATGCTGAAGCTGTCGCATGGATTTACGGAGCTGCTTTCGTCCATCGGCGTTCTAATTGGTTTCGGCGTTGCATTCTACAGCCTGTCTATCTGCCTGCGCACCATTCCACTGTCGATGGCATACGCCATCTGGTCTGGCGTAGGTACGGCGCTGACTGCGCTAATCGGCGTTATCCTATGGCGGGATCCATTCAATATGCTCACGTTGTCCGGCTTTGTGCTGATCGTAGGCGGCGTGGTGCTGCTGCATGCATCAGACTCGGCGCCGAAGAGCACGAAGGGAGAGGCGGCATGAAAGCGCAGCTTACTGTAGTGACACTGATTACAAGTGATGTGCCAAGTATGGCGCGTTTTTATCGGGAGGGGCTTGGCTTTGCGGTTGTTGTTGATACCGAGGATTATGCCGAGCTGGAGAACGAAGGGGTGAAATTTTCTTTAAGCTCCAGAAAGCTGATGGCGGAGCAGAGCGGAGGGAATCCGTGTTATTCGATACCGTTTTCCGGCCAAGCGGTGGAGCTGTGCTTCCGGCTGGAGTCACCCGAAATGGTTCACATTGCCTACACCCATCTGTTGACATGCGGAGCAGGAGCTGTCAAGGAACCGGCTGTGATGCCATGGGGCCATACGACTGCTTTTTTCTCCGATCCGGAGGGCAATATTCATACGATATATGCGGAGTAGAAAATTATCCTGCTGGGATTGCGCCGTAACACAAAGGGCAGCATCAGATCGCTAGTGATCTGATGCTGCCCTTTTCGGAAATGGGCTTAGAATAGCGATGCGTGGCACCGTTGCAGCATCGATTGGAGCGAATCCGAGCTTCTAACGCCGCTCAACACCGCTACATTCACGAATTAGCGTTATTGGCGAGTGTAGCGATGCGTGGCACCGTTGCAGCATCGATTGGAGCGAATCCGAGCTTCTAACGCCGCCTAGCACCGCTACATTCACAAATCAGCGTTATTGGCGAGTGTAGCGATGCGTGGCACCGTTGCAGCATCGATTGGAGCGAATCTGAGCCTCTAACGCCGCCTAGCACCGCTACATTCACGAATTAGCGTTATTGGCGCGTGCAACGATGCGTGGCACCGTTGCAGCATCGATTGGAGCGAATCTGAGCTTCTAACGCCGCCTAGCACCGCTACATTCACGAATTAGCGTTATTGGCGAGTGTAGCGATGCGTGGCACCGTTGCAGCATCGTTTGGAGCTCATCCGAGCTTCTAACGCCGCCTAGCACCGCTACATGCACAAATTAGCACTATTGGCGCGTGCAGCGATGCGTGGCACCCTTGCATCTTCCTGAATCTGCAACTCAGCAAAACAGGCGAGGAACGTATTGCGTCGCAACACGTTCCTCGCCTGTTTAAGCTGCTATTTTTGGACCGGATCGGATTAGCCTTTGACGCTGTCGAGGTGCTCTTCCAGACGGTCCATCGTCTCGGAGAAGCCACGCTCCATGCCCATGTCCAGCACGGTTTGCAGCGCTTCGGCGGAAACGTAGCGAGCGATGGTGACCAGCTTCGTGCGGCCGTCCTGCTCCTCGAAGATGAGCGTAATATCCGACGCCGGCATATCCTCAGGCACATTGCCTTCCGCATCGGAGAAATAATCCGTATATTCGATCTTCTCATCCTGTACGATCGTGCTGTAGATGGCCTTGCCCCATGATTCCATGCCGAAGAAGTCGCCTTGGTTGCGGTCGATGCATTTCATGCAGTAATGCCAGATGCCGCCCGGGCGAAAATCGAGATTGCATACCGTTACTTCCCATCCGCGCGGACCCCACCATTGCTTGATGTGCTCCGCATCGGAATATACTTGGAATACGAGACTGCGCGGCGCATTGAAATCACGCTCAATCGTAAGTACATTGCCGTCAACCTTAGTTTTCATTTTGCTTGTCATGGGTAACGCCTCCTGATTAATGGTTGTCTTTTGGGTTGGATTGAAGAAATGCCAAATATTGATCCAAATTGTCGTAGCGCTCGCTCCACAGCCGGCGGTAGGAATCGAGCCATGCGTCCAGCTCGCGAAGCGGCTCCATCCGCAGACCGTAATGCCTGCGATTTGCTTCCGCCTGCACTTCGACGAGACCTGCCTCCAGCAATACACGGAGATGCTTGGACGCTTGCGGCTGCCGGAGCGACAGCTTCTCAGCGATATCGCCTACGGACAGAGGGCCGTTCATCAACAGCTCAACAATGTGCAGGCGGTTCGGCTCGGCCAGTGCGCTGAATGTCGTCGTATCCATGGTCCGACTTAGCTCACCTCTCTTCCAGAACTAGCGTGTTATTGTTGTTGTTTAAAATATACCTCATAGGGAATATTCCTGTCAAGGAATATTCATGTCATGAGATTGTATGAAGTTGCGGGTGGCTGGCGGACAAGTTATCCTGTCCATGCTGAAATACGATCTATTCGTCAGAATTGATATTGAAGATGAGGGCATAGGAATAGATGAAGACGAGCAGCATCTAATCTTTCAGCGCTTCTACCGTGGAGAAGCTGTCAGAGGAGCAGAGGGGCGAGGCATCGGCCTCTATCTGGCACGCAAGATTGTTGCAAGGCAAGGCGGCTATATGAAAGTAACGTCCGCGCGCGGAAAAGGAAGCTGCTTCTCGATCTTCTTGCCGATAGAACCCGCCTCCGGGGCGAATTTCGCCTCTGGCGCAGAATAGCAGCTATATGAAAAAGAAACCGTTCCTTGGATATAGGGGAGTAGCCCGATATCCAGAAGGAACGGTTTTCTTATTGCCGCAACTATCGTTCTTGCGAACCATACTCCCGCTCGACCTTGCATATTTTCACGGAATAATGCTTGTACCAATCTTGTTTGCCCTTCTCCTGCGCGACAAGATGCGCTTCGTTCGCCTTCCAGTTGCGGATGGCCTCCAGACTTTCCCAATAGGAGACGGTAATGCCTGCTCCAGATGCGTCCCTGACGCTGTCAACCCCGATGTACCCGGGCTGGCGGGAAGCGAGCTCGGCCATTCGGTCTGCCATAAGGCCATAGCCGTTGTCTCCCTCCGTGCGGGTGCTGGTGAATATGACCGCATAATATGAGCTGCTGCCTTCATGCTGTTGTGATGATTCCATGTCATGATTCCTCCTTGGCTGAAGCGTATGAATAGATAAGATTATACTCATATCGGCGCGCAAAGAAAACCTATATTCCTATAAATGCACATGAACCGGCATGGTCATATTCAACCTTCATAAGGCTCGATTTGCTGAAAAAAATAATATTTTTTATACATAAAAATCGCAAGCCAAGGCTGTTGGGAGAAGCCTTGGCTTGCGGTTTTTTGGATACCAGCGCGTGAACTTTGTCGAATTATGTAGTTTCAATTTCATCGAATCAGGCAATAACTGATGGGGAAGCCAAGGGAAAGGAGGCGCAGACCATGAAACGTAATTTGCGCAACAAGAACACGCGAACCTTTGAGGATGGCCGAACCAATGACGAATTTCCGCTGGAGGCAGAAGCCCAGCGCAACGTAAACTATATCCACCACAGGCTCCATTCACCTGGTGACTTGATGACCAAAGAGCTTGAGCTTGGGTCGACGGGATTAACCTGCGTCATTCTTAACATCGACGGAATGATCGACAAGACGCTGATCCATCAGCATCTGATGCGGCCTATCATCGAATATGACGGACCCGCCTTGGATTCTCCGGAAGGCTCTGCGGCTATTATCCGGATAAAGGATGAAGTGCTGCCGCTGGAAGAAGTGCATACGATCTCCGCGATGCATGAAGCCTTGTTCGCAATTCTGTCCGGAGATACATGCCTCTTCATGGAAGGCTCCAGGCGGGCGCTCGTGGTCGGCTCGAAGGGCTGGGAAAGCCGGGCGATTGAGGAGCCGCAGACAGAATCGACGATCCGGGGGCCGAAGGACGGATTCACCGAGGACATACGAACCAACAGCTCGTTGATCAGGCGAAGGCTGATCGATCCTAATCTGCGGCTGGATTCCTATCTGATCGGGCGGCGATCGAAGCGCGAAGTGATGGTAGCCTATATTGACGATATTGTGAGCCCGGAGCTGGTGACTGAAGTCAAGCGAAGGCTGCTCACGATCGAGATCGATGACATCGAAGGCTCGGGTTATATCGAGCAGTGGATTACAGACAGCTTCTTGTCCCCCTTCCCGCAAATTATGAATACGGAGAGGCCGGACCGATTCGCCGCCTCGCTGCTGCAGGGAAGAATCGGCTTAATCGTAGACGGGACGCCCTTTCAGCTGATTATGCCGATCAGCATCTCCGACGCCTTCAAATCCCCAGAGGATTATTACCAGCACTGGCTGATCTCCAGCCTGATCCGATTGCTCCGCTACATCTCCGCTTTTGTCGCAACTTTCTTGCCGGGATTCTATATAGCGCTAGCAGAATACCATCACGGTATGATTCCGTCCAATATCGCTTTCTCAATTGCTTCCGCAAGAGAAGGCGTACCATTTCCAGTATTTATTGAAGCCTTGCTCATGGAATCGACTCTCGAAATATTGCGCGAAGCCGGTGTGCGCCTGCCAAAGCCAATCGGCCAGACCATTGGCATCGTGGGCGGCCTGGTCATCGGGGAAGCTGCCGTATCGGCTGGGATTGTCAGTCCGGTTATGGTTATCGTCGTGGCTGTTACCGCTATCGCATCGTTTACGCTCCCGTCCTATACGTTTGGCATCGTTACGCGGATCCTGCGTTTCTTCATCATGGTAGCGGCCTCCGTGTTTGGTCTGTTCGGCGTCATATTGGCGTTTTTGGTCATCTGCATCCATCTGGTGAATCTGAAGAGCTTTGGCGTGCCGTACCTGGCTCCCATCTCGCCGCTGCTGCCGCGGGATTGGAAGGATCTTGTGCTGCGCGCGCCTGTGACGCTTCTGCGGAAGCGGCCGCAAATGATGCAGACCAAAGATGAAGACAGAATGTACGATTAGAGGAGGGATAATATGGCGAATTTGCGCAGCTGGAAATACGGGGATGAGCGAATCGGCGGGAAGGAAACCGTGTTTACGATCACTTCGCTAATGATCGGCGTCGGCATTCTGACGCTTCCCCGTACGGTCGCCAAAGCGACCAACTCTTCCGATGGATGGATGTCCATCCTGATTGCAGGCGGAATTACGCTGATTATGGCATGGCTGGTAGCCAAGCTGAGCACCAGGTTCCGCAATCGGACTTTTCTGGAGTTTGTGGGGGATAAAGCAGGCAAGCCCGTCGCCATGGCGGTGGGGCTGGCATTCTTCCTGTATTTCCTGTCGTTCACCTCCTACATTACACGTTCCGTGGCAGAGCTGACGAAGCAATATTTGTTCGAACGGACTCCGGTGGAGGTTGTGTCACTGGGCTTTCTGCTCGTGGTCATCTATGCGGTATCAGGCTCGCGGGTCGGCCTGGTCCGCCTGACAATGCTGTTTTTGCCCTTTGTGCTGCTTGTAACGGGAGTCTTCCTTCTCATGAGCGTCAACCTGTTCGAACTCAAAAAGCTAATGCCCGTCCTGCATTCCGATTGGGGATCGATTCTGAACGGCGTGCAGGAATCGATCTTCTCGTTCTTGGGTTTTGAGGGAGTGTTGTTCTATGTGACGCTAATGCGCAAGCCGGAGGAGGCGCCTAAGCTGACCTTGATTGGCGTCATGATCGCCATCGTGACCTATGTTTCCATTTATCTCTTTACGATTGCTGTCTTCTCCTATGAAGTGACCGAAAACATCATGTACCCGACCATCGAGCTGGCGCGGGAAGTAACGGTTCCGGGCGATTTTTTTGAACGGCTGGAGTCGCTGTTCCTGATCTTCTGGCTGGTCTCGATTTTTGCGACGACCTCGATTGCCCTGGATGTATCGGTTCAGTCTGTCAGATGCTTCACGAAGCTCGACAAGAAAAAGCTGTTGTACGTGCTGGCGCCGATCCTTTACTTGCTGTCCATGTATCCCCAGAATATTGTGCAGCTATCGAACCTGGGCAAGCTAGTCAGCTATATGGGCATTGTGACGGCGCTTGTTATCCCTCTTCTGATCTTCCTCATCGTCAAGCTTCGCGAGGTGATGGCGCGTGCGTAAGCGATATGCAGCCATATGCTTGCTGCTGTGGTCCGTGTTACCGCTAGCGGGATGCTGGGACAGCATGGAGCTGGAGCAGCGGGGTTTCGTTATTGGCGTTGCCATAGACGAGGGGAACGCTCCGCTTCATCCCAATCATACAAACGGCAAGCAGAGCTTCAAGGTAACTTTCCAGGAGGTCATCCCGGCCGGGCTGAAGCAGGAAGGCGGCTCCGGGAGCTCCCTCGCGGGCGAGTCCTATTTCAACGTTACGCTGGAGGGCAAGACCATGCTGTCCATTATCGCCAAGATGTCGACGATGACGAGCCGAACGCCTTTCTTCGAGCATCTGAAGCTGATCGTCGTATCGGAGAAGGTAGCACAGTCGGATTATGGCTTTGCCAATGTGCTGGACTACTTTCTGCGCAACAATGACGCCAGGCGGAACGTATCGGTGATGGTCGCGAAGGGGGAAGCGAAGAGCGTCCTCAGCACGGTGCCGCAGGGGGAGAAGACGCCAGTGATGTTCATTCAGTCCATCTCCAAAAACCAGGATACGTACAGGATGGTGCCGGAGACGCGGATTGGCGATATTCACGAATATTTGCTTAAGCGGCAAAGCTTTGTCATCCAGAAGGTGACCTCGAAGGACAGCTCCATTTCTTTGATCGGCGGGGGGATCATGGATGGCATCAAAAACAATCTGGTCGGCTTTATGGATGAGATGGAGACAGCAGGGTTCAACTTTTTGCGGGAGGGAATCAGGGGGGGCGTTCTGGAAGTAGACGTTGGAGACAATCTGGTCGCCTACAAGGTGGAGCAAGTAAGCCGGCGGGTGAATACGGATTTGTCCGATCCCTCCAATCCCAAATTTACGATTGAGCTTTGGGTGGAAGGAAGCATTCTGGAGGCGTTCGAGCGAAGGGACTATCTGGAGCAGCCAACCATTGAGGAAATTGAAGCAAAGGTGAATGAATCGGTCCAAAGGCTTGTGAACGAAACGCTGAACAAAACGCAAAACCAACTGAAGCGCGATGTGCTTGGAGTGGGCAACCATCTGAAGGAGAGGCATCCTGGCGTATGGAAGCAGCTTGAGCAAGAATGGGATACCGGACGCAACTACTTTGCGAATAGCGATATTCAAGTGAAGGCTAATGTGGAAGTAAGAAGAATCGGATCCGTCAACAATACGGAGAGACGGTAAGGAGGAGACGTTATGCTGTCGTCGATTGGTCAATTGCCTTCGATTCTAAGCTTCGTATGCGCTGCGCTGTCAGTCATCATTCCGGTGCTGCTTAGCGCCGTCCTTCGGAGCATGAGGGAGCATGGCGATCCGCCTTGGAAGCGCAACAGAAGAGGGTAACGAGAGCAAGCCCTGAGCCGGGTAATCCGGCTCAGGGCTTGCTGCTGCAACAGCTTCTCGCTATAGTCTATTTGGCTCTGAGCATCTTCGTCCAGAGCTCCGCGTCCTCGTAGCCAAGCCGCCATGCGGCTACGCCAGCAAGATCGTATTTCTTGGCAATGGCCATCCGGGCAAGCACAGTATCATGCGTCTCCGCCCAGAAGACATGCGTATAGCCGTCTTTGCTGTACGTATATTTCCATTGGCCGGATACTGCGTCGAACTCGCCTTTGGCGCCGGTATCGGCAATCAGCTTCGGCAGCTCCTTCATGAAGATGGCGCGATTGTCGACCAGCTTGCCGTCAGGCGCAATGCGCCATTCTCGGACATAGAACGGCATGCCCAGCATCAGCTTGTTGCGAGGAACGCCGTAATCCAGAAATTGCTTGACGCCTTCCTCGACCCATGTTAATCCCGCAACAGAACCCGGCTTGTCGCTGCCTTTCCAGTGCTCGTCATAGGCCATAATGATGACCGTATCCACGATCGCGCTGATAGCAGCGTGATCATAAGCGGTCAAATGGTTCCAGCTGACGCTGCCGCGCGGAAGGTCAATGGAGACTTTCAGGCCTTTGGCATGCGCCGCTTCTGTCAGCTTCTTCACAAAAGCGGTATATGCTGTACGATCTGCGCCTGCGACTTCCTCGAAGTCGATGTTGATGCCGTGAACGCCCAGCTCGGCGGAACGCTTCACAAGCGCGTCAATAAATTTCTTCTGAGCGGAGTCGCTCTTCAGAAATTCCGTTGTCATCTTCCGGTTGAAGCCGTTGTGAAGCAGCGGCGTGACCAGAATGCCTTTTTCCTTCAAAGCTTTCACTACGGCCGGGTCCGACATGTCTTTCATCGTGCCGTCAGCCGCTGTCAGCTCGAACCAGGTTGGCGAATCAATCGTCAGCCCTTGCGTATTGGCTACGTGGCTCAGGATGGTGGAGCTGGCGCTGCTGCCGTTCCAGCCCAATAGCTGAAGCGTCTTGGCATTGCTCCAGAGCGAACGTCCGTCTAACGTGCGAATCGTGATGTTGGCATAATACTTCGCATAAGCGAGCGCCGAATCGATTTGGTGGAACGTCTTGATCTTGCGGTCGCCTTGGAACACTTCCAGATACGGATAGCTCGACCATAGCGCTGCGCCATTCTGCAGAACCTCCGCATTGGCAAGCGTCTTGGCGTACTTGACCGCATCATCGAGACCGATATACGTCCGGATCAGCTTGCCGTTCTGCCGCACTTCGAAGGTCGGCACATTGGAGTGCACCACCTCGTCCCGGGCGGTATTGACAACCTGGCTGTTCGGAATGGAAGCGGAAGCGGCAATCGCGTTTTTCAGGAACGAATACAGCTTGCTATCCGCCACAGGTTCTCCGTCTACTGTCAACTGGTACACCGCTTTAGCGGAGCCTTGCGCTGTGACCTGCGCAGCAGTCAGGTTATCCCAAATCCATTTGTTTGTGGACAATTCAATGATATGCGCATTAGACCACTTGGCAGCTTCCTTCTTGGCTTGATCCAGCGTATGGAAGGACCAGTTCGGCATAGTCTTGTCGCCCTGGTAGAGCTGGTATCTTGGATAGTTTTCATAGGCCCAGCCTACATTTTGCAAATCGCGGATATGTACATCCTTCAGGTATTTGGCTGCGTTCAGCGCTTCCTGGTAGGTGCGATACTCCAGCTTCGTATTCGATTCGCCGCGCTGGTAGATCTTATACCTCGGGAAGTTGTTCCATAGCCACTTGCGGTCCGCAATCTGCTCGACGTGGCTGTAGTTGAAGCTTTGAGCATACCGGATGGCGTCGGCTTCCTTCGCGAATTCCTTAAGCGCCTTGTCATACTGGTATACCCGGTACTTGGTAGCTTGCGCCGCTTCCGCGACATGAGCGCCAGGCGTAAGGAACGACTGAAGCAGCAGAATGAGCGCCACCGCCATGCTTATTCGTTTTGCGTTACGTATTAGTACCACACTCCTCTCGTAATCTACTCTATTAGACGCGGAAGGGGAGGGAGGAGTTGCTATGAAAATCATATGAAAATAGTGGGAATAATCGAAGGATGAGAGAGAATGAACCGCTTGAGGAGACAAAAAAAGAAGCGGCGCCCGAAAGCGCTGCTTCTTGATAGTGGTCTAGGTGTCCTTACTCTGCGATCTCCGCAAAAAACTCGCCTGCATCCTCGTCGATATCCAGCTTGATATCGGAGCGGAAAACTCTGCGGTTGTAATGGGAATGCATGTATTGCTCGATCGATTCCAGCAAGTTGGATTCAATCAAATATTGGCTGCGGCCGGAAACCCAAAGCTCTGCAGTGTAGCCGTATTCCTCATCCCAGGAAAGCTGCACCTCGATATCGGAAGGCTGCACGCCTCTGCGCTCAGCGTAGTTCAGGCACACTGCATTTATAATCTCATCGGTGTAAATTCTCACGATTAGTAAGGTCTCCGTTGGTCAGGCGTGCCATTGTTGTTCTTGTTCTTGTTGTTGCGCAGGTAAACCCAGGCTACGCGAATAAGCATAATGACCGCAAAGATGGCCAGCACGTTGATCATCAGACCCAAGATTTCGCCGAAAGCGCCCATGCCGCCGAACAATCCGCCGAACAGCATACCCGCCAAACCGCCGATCATAAGGCCTTTCATCAAGCTGCTGCCGCCGAACAGACCGCCGGACTTGGCAGCGCCGCCAGTTGTAGCGCCAGTAGTTGCTCCCGCTTTGGAACCCGTGCCCGGATTGGACTGGTTTACGTTGTCCGTTTTCTTAGGCGTTTGGGTAAAGCTTTGTTTTGGCGATTTGAAGCCGCCGCCGCGTTTGGCGTCTGCTACTTGTCCGAAACCGAAGCTCAGGAACAGTGTAAGAGCCAGCATTACGAGAATTCCTTTTTTCATTATGATCTTTCTCCTCCTGCTTGGTGATGTGCATATATTGCTATCATCCTGAAATACGGATAAGATGAACGAAGGTTTCATATTCTTAAAAAACTTTTTAATCTTTTTTCGGAAACGGACAGGAAGGAGGCTCTTATGGGCATATATCCTGATGCTTATATTGCGTATCTGGTTGAATTTCATGCAAATCGCGACTATTTTGAATGCCATGAGCTGCTGGAGGAGTATTGGAAGGAGCATCCGGATGACGGCATGAGCGATATTTGGGTCGGCCTCATTCAGATTGCGGTCGGACAATATCATGAACGGCGCGGCAATAGGCGCGGGGCAGTAATGATGTATAAAAGCGCGGAGAGAAAGCTGGCGGATGAGGGGCTAATGCAACTCGGCATAGATGCGCCGTCGCTTCAACATCAGCTGGCAAAGCGGCGCGAAGGGGCAGAAAGCGGCCAGCCCTACAAGGATATGGAGATCAAGCTGCTGGATCATGAGCTCCTGGAGCTGTGCAGACAAGCCAGTGACGAACTCGGAGTGGCATGGGGAACCGCAAGTCCGATGGGGGATGCGGATATTATTCACCGCCACCTGAGGAGAGACCGGACGGAGGTTGTTGCCGCCCGGCAGGAGGCATTATTAAAGAAACAGAGTGATGGAAGAAAGTTATAGCAACGGATGACGTATTAGAAGAGGGAGCAGCTATTTGCTGCTCCCTCTTCTTAATGGTCATACGCGCCCTGAAGGCGTTACTCGCCTTTGTCGACCAGCTCCAGCTCGCCTGTATCGGGATCGATAATAAGGCCGTGAACCAAAATATCGGCAGGCAGCAGCGGATGATTGCGAATAATGCTTACGCTGTTTACGACGCTGTCGCGGACATTATCAAAGCCTCTTAGCCAGCGAAGAAGATTGACCCCGGAATGCTTCAGCGTCTCGATGGTGGATTCCGGGACGCCGCGTTCGGTCATATGCTGGATGATCTCCTGCGGATTAAGGCCCGTCATGCCGCAATTGTGATGGCCGACGACGAACACTTCATCGGCTTGAAGCTCATACAGGGCGACGAGCACGCTTCGCATGACGCTGCCGAAGGGCTGGGTGATGATCCCGCCGGCTGTCTTAATGATTTTGGCGTCGCCGTTCTTCAGGTTCATCGACTTCGGCAGCAGCTCGGTAAGCCGCGTGTCCATACAGGTCAAGATGACCATTCGCTTGTCGGGAAACTTGCTTGTTGCGTATTGCTCGTAAGCCTTGGTCACAACGAATTGCTCGTTGTAGCTCAGGATGTCGTCGATTTTGCCCACTTGATATCCTCCTAGCGTTCGGTAGACTGCAATGGAATAAGGCGAAGCTGCGTTGTGTAGGTCTGATTGTCGCTGCGCAAGGAGAAGCTGTTGCTTGCCGGATTAAAGTCGACTTTCAGCTGCGGCTCGTAAAATACTTCATGCCTTGGCTCATACAGGAACGGGAACGGATCTCCCGCCGCTTCCTTGTCATCGACGGTAGCCTCGCGAACGAGCTGAAGTGCCGGAACGCCGCTCATGACGCAACCGCAGCCTTCGGTATCATGCAGCAGCTTGAGCTTTGCTGTTCCGTCCTGCAGCAGAGGCTCAAGACGGCCCGCGGCCGATTCCGTAAATGTAATGTGCATCAATATCTCTCCTTCTCATGTTGCGAATGCCGGTCGTGCAGGTTTAAGATGATTATAAGGAGTGAATACTCCAAGATCAAGCATGCCGGGGAATCGAAGCCGGCAAGAGAGGCGGAATGAAGTCATGACGGAAGCAAACGAAACCGTACTTGGACGATTCAGAGATACCGTACATAAAATTAAAAGCTATGAGGAAGCGCTGGGCGTTCTCTATTGGGATCTGCGCACCGGAGCGCCGCGTAAGGGGATGGATACCAGGTCCGAATCGATTGGCATTCTGTCTGCCGACATGTTCAAGGTGTCGACATCGCCGGAGCTGGGCGAGCTGCTGTCGGCGCTGGAGGAGAAGAGCGCGTTCGGGGAGCTGTCGGAGATTGACCAGCGCCTCGTAACAGAGACGCGCAAGGATTATGACCGCAGCGTGAAGATTCCGCCGAAGCTATACCAGGAGTATGTCGTGCTGGCTTCGCAGTCTGAGAACAAGTGGGAGGAAGCAAAGGAGAACAACGATTATGCCGGCTTCCAGCCTTATCTGGACAAGGTAATTTCTTATACCAATCAATTCATTGATCTGTGGGGCGTCAAGGATACGCGTTATGATGTATTGCTTGACCAGTATGAGCCGGGAATGACCGTGGCTCAGCTCGACAGCATCTTCGGCGGCTTGCGCGACAAGCTGGTTCCGCTGTCTGCAGCCATTGCCGCATCGCCGCACCAGCCGGATACATCGTTCCTGCGCCAGACGTTCGACAAGTCTGCTCAGAAGGAATTCAGCTTGTACATTCTGGAGCAAATGGGCTATAACTTCGAGGCGGGCCGTCTCGACGAGAGCGCGCATCCATTCGCAACCGGGCTGAACCCTGGCGATGTGCGCATTACAACCCGCTATCTGGAGAATGATGTAACCAGCGCGTTGTTCGGCACCATTCATGAAGGCGGACATGCGCTGTACGAGCAGAACATCATGCCTGAGTTGATCAATACAACGCTGTGCACGGGCACATCGATGGGCATCCATGAATCGCAATCACGCTTCTGGGAGAATGTAATTGGCCGCAGCCGTCCATTCTGGGAGCGCTACTTCGGCGAATTGCAGAAGAAGTTCCCGGGCCAGCTTGACGTATCGGTGGACCAGTTCTATAGAGGCAACAATACGGTGCAGCCGTCGCTCATCCGCATCGAGGCTGATGAGCTGACGTACAACCTCCATATTATTATCCGCTACGAGATGGAGAAGCTCATCTTCAATGGCGGCGCGAAAGCTGCCGATCTGCCTGCGCTCTGGAACGATAAGTATAAGGAATATCTGGGCATTACGCCGCCGAACAACGCAGAGGGCGTCCTGCAGGATGTGCACTGGTCGGGCGGTGCGTTCGGCTACTTCCCATCCTATTCGCTTGGCAATATGTATGCCGCTCAGTTCGCGGATACGATGGAGCTGGAGATTGCCGGCTTGTGGTCGCTGGTTGGCAAAGGCGAGCTGCATCCGATCAAGGATTGGCTGGCGGAGCGCATCTACAAATACGGCAAGCTTCGTACGCCGTCCGAGCTGGTGCAAGCCGTTACAGGCAAGCCTCTTGATCCGCAATACCTCGTCGATTACTTGACGAAGAAGTATACGGACATCTACAAGTTGTAAGGATTTCTATATAATAGAAGAAAGCTGGTTCACTGCCGTCCTGAGACGGGAGCGGACCGGCTTTTTTGCGTTCGTGTCAAGCTTGCTATCACAGGGCCGGAGACTCCCGCATAGGCTGTGGTACATCTATTTTTTGTTTATTTGGCGGGAGGTATAGTTATGGGCAAACGTGCATATGGCACGCTGCTGCTGGTTATGATGCTGGCAGCAACCGCGGCGCTAGCCGGCTGCGGCAAGGGAGATTCGGATAAAAAGCTCATCCGGATCGGAGAGGTGACAAGGTCGCTCTTCTACGCGCCCCAATACGTAGCGATTGAAAAAGGCTTCTTCGAGGAGGAGGGCCTGAAGATTGAGCTGACGACAACGCCGGGCGGCGACAAGACGATGACAGCGCTGCTCTCGAACGTCATCGATGTCGCGCTGGTTGGCTCTGAAACGTCGATTTACGTGTATCAGCAAGGCGCCGATGATCCGGTCATCAACTTCGCGCAGCTGACGCAGACGGACGGAACCTTCCTGGTCGCACGCGAGAAAATCGACAATTTCGACTGGGACTCGCTGAAGGGAAGCGTATTCTTGGGCCAAAGAGTCGGCGGCATGCCTCAGATGGCAGGGGAATTCGCCATGAAGAAGCATGGCATCGATCCGCATCATGATCTGGAGCTGATCCAGAATGTCGACTTTGCTAACATTCCGGCTGCCTTCTCTTCGGGCACGGGAGACTATGTGCAATTGTTCGAGCCGACGGCATCGATCTTCGAGAAGGAAGGCAGAGGGCACGTCGCGGCATCCTTCGGTACAGAGAGCGGACTATTGCCTTATACAGTGTTCATGACAAAAGGAAGTTTTATCGAGAAGAACAAAAAGGATGTTCAGGCGTTCACGAATGCCGTCTACAAAGCGCAGAACTGGGTAGCGGACCATAGCGCGGAAGAGATTGCCGATGTTGTGCTGCCGTACTTTGAGAATGTGGACCGCGACATTCTGATCAGCTCGATTGACCGCTACAAACAGCAGGGCTCATTCGCTTCTGATCCGATTGTCGATGAAGCGGAATGGAACAATTTGCTCGATGTCATTACATCCGCAGGAGAGCTGGATCAGCGTCCTGAACATAGCGTTCTGGTGAATACTGAGTTTGCCAAGGAAGCTATCGCATCGGTGAAGTAGATGATTCAAAAAATGCGAGGGGGCGATGGAATGAAGGAAACTCCGGCGCTGGCGCTGCAGCGGCTCTCTCATGTGTATGTGAATGACAAAGGGGCGTCGCTTGCCGTAGAAGGCATCGATCTCTCCGTGGCGCAAGGAGAGTTCGTCAGTCTGGTCGGACCCAGCGGCTGCGGCAAGACGACGCTGCTAAGCCTGCTGGCGGGACTGTTCCCGCCAACGATGGGGAATGTATGGCTTGGAGGGGAGCGGGTAAGCGGTCCTTCCCCCAAGGTTGGTTATATGCTGCAGCAGGACTTTCTGTTTCCATGGCGGTCGATCAGGGACAATGCCGCAATTGGGCTGGAGATTAACGGAACCAAGAACCGCACAACGATGGCTGCGGTTGACGGCTGGCTTGCTGAGCTTGGGCTGGACGATGCCGGGCATCGTTATCCCCATGAGCTGTCCGGCGGCATGCGCCAGCGGGTAGCGCTGGCACGCACGCTGGTTACGGAGCCGGAGGTGCTGCTCCTCGATGAGCCGTTCTCGGCGCTGGATCTGCATATTAAGCTCCAGCTTGAGGATCTGGTCGTACAGACGCTGAGAAAGCTGGGCAAAACGGCAGTGCTTGTCACGCACGACTTGGCTGAAGCTGCCGCGATGAGTGACAGGGTCATCGTGCTTGGCCGCAATCCGGGACATATCCGCAAGGAAATTACCGTTCCGGCGGAGATAAGAGACGCAGACCCAATGACGGCCCGCAAGCTGCCGGGCTTCCAGCCGCTATTCGAGGAGCTGTGGGCGGAGCTGGATGCGGTCGAGCCAGGAGGTGACAGCCATGAGTGACAGTCATTCTGGAAAGAAGTCCAATGAACGTACGGATATGTCCGCAGGGCAGCTGGAGCTGTCCGGGGTAAAGGAAGACCGGGCCGCTCTGATGAATAACCTGTACTCCAGGCACAAACGCAAGTCCAGGTCCTTGTCCTGGGCGGTAGGCACAACGCAGCTTGCCTTGCTGGTGCTATTCATCGGACTGTGGGAGGCTGCGGGAAGGAACAAGTGGATCGATCCTCTCTTGTTCAGCTATCCCAGCAAGCTGCTGGAGCAAATCGTCCGGACGGCAACCGACGGATCTCTGTGGCCCCATGTAGGGGCGACCGTGACAGAGACTGTTGTCGGCTTTGCGCTTGGCACCATCCTGGGCACTGTGATTGCGGCGCTGCTATGGTGGTTCCCGTTCCTCTCCCGGGTGCTGGATCCCTATCTTGTCGTTCTCAACAGCATGCCTAAGGTAGCGCTCGGGCCGATCTTTATCGTAGGTCTGGGACCGGGATTCATGTCGATTGTGGCGATCACGCTATCCGTTACGGTCATTATTACGACCATTAATATATACAACCGGTTCAGGGAGATCGATTCCGGTTACATTAAAGTCGTCCGTTTGTTCGGAGCGTCCCGGCTCCAGCTGTTCCGGCTGGTCATCCTGCCCGGCTCGTTTCCAGTCATTATCGCTACGCTCAAGGTGAATGTAGGGCTGGCCTGGGTCGGCGTAATCGTCGGAGAATTCCTGGTGGCGAGAATCGGCCTTGGCTACCAGATTATATACGGATTCCAAGTGTTCAACTTTACGCTTGTCCTCTCCAGCCTTGTCGTTATCGGGATTGTCGCCACGATTATGTATCAGCTGGTCGCGGCGCTGGAGAAGCGGTTGACGGAGGGCTGGCGGGAACGGTAGGATGATGGGAGGACATTATTTTACCGGATTAGAGGGCATCTTCATGGGCATTAGAGTCATTAAGACGGCAATTGCGGCGATCGCCGCCATCTATACAGCTTATTATTTGGGACTGGAGCCGGCATTATCGGCCGGCATGCTGGCTATACTCGGCGTTGAGGTGACGCGGAAGAAGGGGCTTAAGAGCGCTTCTGCCCGGTTCGTCGCCTCGGTGCTGGGTCTTTTTTTCGCTTCGCTGATCTTCTCGGTATTCGGCTTCCACTATTGGGCTGTGGCGATCTATATTCTCGTTTCGTTCCCGATCCTGTCCAGGTTCCAATTGAAGGACGGCATCATTACGAGCGCGGTTATCGTCTTTCATTTGTTCACGCATGGACAAGTTACGCCGTCCTTCCTCGGCAATGAGATTCTACTGTTGTTCGTCGGCCTCGGGTGGGCGACTGCGATCAATTTCATTTATATGCCCAAGGATGAGAAGGAATTGCTTGCGGTACGCTCGGAGCTGGAGCATGCGCTCAGCACAATCTTCCGGGAGATGGCGGCGACGCTGCGCAATCCGTCGCATCTATGGAACGGCTCGGAGCTGCTGGAGGCTCACCGCATTATAGAAGACGGTGCAAGGCGTTCCCTCCGCAATTCGGAGAACAGGCTATGGTATCAGGAGCCTTCAACCTACTGGCCGGGATACTTCGAGATGCGCAGGCAGCAGCTTTATTCCATCCAGCAGATGCTGGCGGAGCTGTCGCTCGTGTATGAGAAATGGCCGCAGGGCGAGCTGATCGCCGAGCTGCTGGAGCGGCTTGCCGGAGACGTCAAGTCGGAAGTCTATCAGGGCAAGGCAGAAGAGATGGTATTCGAGCTGATGCGCTCGTTCCGGGAGATGGAGCTGCCGAAGACGAGAGAGGAATTCGAGATTCGGGCTGCGCTTCTGACGCTGCTGCATGAGGTTGACCGTTACTTGGCTGTAGCGAAGCGGATGAAGAAAAAGCCCGCAGCTGAGGCTGGGGAAAAGAGGAAAAGCGGCTCGAATTGAGCCGCTTATTTCATTACAATATCATTTGTAAAGCATCCGAATCGCTCGGCTTTGAACGGCCGCGCTTGAGGTTTTTTCATATTTCAGCCGATGGATGAATATAGATGTACCAGAAGGAATGTTACCGACGGCCTTGCTTTCGTTTCCTGCGGGGAATGGCGCTTTGCCGCAGGAGGCATGTAAAATAAATTTCGTTGTTTAGACTCGTTTAATCAACAAACGCCTATGACCTGCATACACTTTAATTGAATGATTGTATGGAGGAGGTTAAATCAATGACTATTGCAGATAAACAGCTACAGTGCAGAGAAATTATTACTAAAGCTGTCTGCGGCAAAGGTCGTAAGTTTTCCACTGTAACCCATACCGTTACACCGCCTCACCATCCGACCAGCATTTTGGGCGCATGGATCATCAACCATCAGTATGAAGCGGTTCGTTCGGGCGACGGTATTGAGGTGATCGGTACTTACGATATCAACATTTGGTATTCGTACAACAAGAACTCGCAAACAGATGTAGCCAAAGAATCCGTACAATTCGTCGAAAATGTACCGCTCTCGTATGTAGATCCTAAACATAGGGTTTCCACGGAGGAAGTGTCTGCGGAAGTGCTCCAGGAGCCTAATTGTATCGAAGCGAATATCTCGTCGAGCGGACAAAACGTTATTGTTCGTGTAGAGCGCGAGTTCGCGGTTGAGATGATCGCCGAGACGAAGGTATGCGTAGCGGTTGTTCCAGGCGGTTGCGACGACCTGGACGACAAGGATCTGGATTTCAGCCTCGGCGATGACGATGGCGACTACGAGGATCTGGACGCCGACCTGCTGGACGACGAGCTGTAAGGGAATGGATCGTTCCGCGCTTGGAGCGGATAACGCAGTATATGCCGAATATGCGGCAGATTCGAGGGCGAAAGCCCTCCTTTTTTTTGAGCAGAGCCCTTTTTTTTGGCTTGGAGACGGGCAGGCGGACAGCGATGGGCGGGCTTGCGGAAGGCTTCATACTTAGCTTGAGGGGAAAAGAGGCGGTGGCGATGGCTTCCACATGGCTATGGAGAGGAGATGACAGCGCTCTTGCCGGCGTACAGCCCGCAGGACAGCAGGATGGCGAGGCAGCGGCAATTGTCGCAGCTTCAGAAATAGCTTTGCAGGCGGGCGATGCCGTCATTGCTTCATCGCCCCGAAAGGCAATTTCGCCTGACGCTTATGACGGCATATGGGTGGTGAACGCGGGAGCGGCGCACGCTGCCGTCATGAGCCCGTCAGAGCGCAGCCGGATATGGAGACGGGCGGGCTTGAGCCCCAAGGAAGAAGGAGAAGCGGATACGAGAGTGTACCGCGTGACCGTCGTCAACCTGGAGCCTTTTGCGATCCACCGGCTCGCAGGAGGGCGCTCTCAGTCGATCGCCGCCGAGGGTTGGCCGGATGCGCCTCCGCTGAGCCGTGTGGCGAGAGCGGCGGTAAGGGCGCTCTATGCGCTCGGGCTGGAGATCGGCGAAGCCGAGGTCTCGCTGAGCGACACAGGGCGCGCGTCGATTGTGGCGGCATGGCCGCTTGCGGCAGATACGCTGCAAGGAGCGGAGCTGGCAAGGCGGTTCGCGGCGAAGTATGCCGCCGAGACAGCCGGTATGGCGGAGAGGCGGATCTTGATCGGCGCCGATCCCGAATTCGCGCTGCTGACGCCGGCGGGCAAGCTGGCTCCGGCTTCGCGTTTTTTTGGCGAAGGCGCAAGGGGCGCAGCCGGCGCCGACGCGATGTATATCGGGCGGCGGCTGCTCTATCCCGTCGCCGAGCTGCGGCCCGAGCCGGCGGAGACGCCCGCCGCGCTCGCTGCGAATGTGCGGCGGCTGCTGGCGCGCGCCGCTGCCAAGATCGGCGACCCCGAGCTGCGCTGGGCCGCCGGGGCGATGCCCTTGCGGGGTCTGGCGCTCGGCGGGCATATCCATATTAGCGGAGCGCCGCTGACCGGCCGCTTGCTCCGCCTGCTTGACAGCTGCGCGGCATATCCGCTCGCGCTGGTGGAGGACCCCGCCGGCCGGGGCCGCCGTCCCCGCTATGGCGCGCTCGGAGACTTCCGCCCGCAGCCGCATGGCGGGTTCGAGTACCGCACGCTGCCGAGCTGGCTTGTGTCTCCTGCCGCGGCGAAGGCTGCGTTCGCGCTTGCGCTGCTGTGCGCGCGCGAGGCGCTCCGCATCCCGAGACTGCCGGCGCAGGAGGAGCGCTACGAGGAGGCGTATTACGCCGGCGACCGCACAGAGCTGGCCGGCTGTCTGGACGCGGTCGCGGCCGCTGTATCCGCTACTGAAAGCTATGAGCCGCTGGCCCGCTATATCGAGCCCTTGTTCGAGTCTGCGCGGCAAGGGAAGACTTGGGACGAGGGCAAGGACATCCGGGCAAAATGGCGCATTCCCGTTCCTGTTCAATGAGCGGCGAACAGCGCCGCAAACCGACATTGTTCGCCAGTTCCTGCCTGCGGGTTATAGCCTAGACTCCTTCCGATTGGTATAATGAAGAGATGGCTTGAGGCCAAATGGGAGTTTCCACAGCGTCTCACCCTGTGACTAAGGTGATACTTTGCCATTAGGACAACCTGTCTGATCAGACCGCATTACAGGACTCAAGCCGCCGGATTCGCGGCGGCGGTCTTCACGCATACACGCATTTATGATCAAGTACATACCCGGGAGGAACGAAGAAATGGCCGGTTATACTCCGATGATTCAGCAATATTTGTCCGTGAAGGAGGAGGCGAAGGACGCTTTCCTGTTTTTCCGTCTGGGCGATTTCTATGAAATGTTTTTTGACGATGCCATCAACGCCTCGCGCGAGCTGGAGATTACGCTCACAGGCCGGGAAGGCGGCGGCAATGGCAAAATTCCGATGTGCGGAGTTCCCTATCATTCCGCCGAGAACTATATCAACCGCCTGATCGAGAAGGGTTATAAGGTAGCGATCTGCGAGCAGGTAGAGGATCCGTCCGCGGCCAAAGGTGTCGTGCGCCGCGAGATCGTCCGGATCGTCACGCCGGGCACGGTCATGGAGGCCAAGTCGCTGGAAGGCAAGTCGAACAACTTTATCGCCTCGGTCGCTTCCGCCAGCGGGATGCTCGGCGTCGCGGCTTGCGATCTGTCGACGGGCGAGCTCTATGTCACCTCGTTCCGGGACTCTCCGGCTTCGATGATTGACGAATTGAACGTCTATATGCCGTCCGAGGTGGTCGGCGACGAAGCGCTGATCCGGCAGCTGTCCGGCGACGCCGCGTGGGGACGCCAGATACCGCTGACGGAGCGTATGCCAGCAGCCCGCGAGCGCGTGGCGGCCCAGTTCGGGGAAGCGCAGCTTGCCGGCCTGCAAGAGGCGCGTCTCAAGGCGGTCAGCGTTCTGACCGGCTATCTGGAGGAGACGCAGAAGCGGTCGCTGGGCCATGTGACGACAATCAAATCCTATGAGCCGAATCAATTTATGATTCTGGACCATTATACAAGGCGCAATCTGGAGCTGACCGAGACGGTTCGCGACCGCAGCAAGAAGGGCTCGCTGCTGTGGCTGCTGGACCGGACAGGCACTTCGATGGGCGCCAGGCTGCTGCGGCGCTGGATCGACAAGCCGCTGCTCAGCAAGAACGCGATCGACCGCCGTCTTGATGTGGTGGAGACGCTCTACCGCGATCTGATCCTGCGCGAGGACCTTCGCGCCGAGCTGTCGCCGATCTACGATCTGGAGCGGCTGGTGGGGCGCGTCGCCTACGGCAATGCGAACGGCCGTGACCTGAATGCGCTAAAGAGCTCGCTGCGCCGCATTCCGGCGCTGACCGCGCTCTGCGCCGCTTCGGGCTCGTCCGTGCTGCAGGAGCTTGTGCAGGATGCGGACGACTGCGCCGATCTTGCGGATATGATCGAGACGGTTATCGTCGAAGAGCCTCCTGTGTCCATTCGGGAGGGCGGACTCATTCGCGCAGGCTACGATGAGTATCTTGACCAGCTTCGCGAAGCAAGCACGAACGGGAAGAAATGGCTTGCCGAGCTGGAGCGTACAGAGCGCGAATCAACGGGCATCAAGTCGCTGAAGATCGGCTACAACAAAGTATTCGGCTACTTCCTGGAGGTGTCCAAAGCGAATCTCTCCATGCTGCCGGAAGGCCGTTATGAGCGGAAGCAGACGCTCGCCAACGCCGAGCGCTTTGTGACGCCGGAGCTGAAGGAGAAGGAACGCCTTATCCTTGAAGCGGAAGACAAGATGGTAGATCTGGAGTATGCAAGATTCCTGGAGCTGCGCGACCATATCGCGCTGCATCTGCACCGCCTGCAGCGCGCCGCGGGGATGATTGCGGAGCTGGATGTTTACCAGTCGTTCGCAACGGTCAGCGCGGAACGCCGCTATATTCGGCCGGGCATGACAGAGGGCTTCGAGATTGCCGTTGCGGAAGGGCGGCATCCTGTTGTGGAAGCCATGATGGACGGGGAGCCGTTCATCGCCAACGATACGCGCCTGAGCGCGGAGGAGCAGCGCATCTTGCTCATTACCGGCCCGAATATGGCAGGCAAGAGCACGTACATGCGCCAAGCGGCTCTTATGAGCGTTATGGCGCAGATCGGCTGCTTTGTGCCGGCCAAGTCGGCTGTGCTGCCGCTCGTCGACCGTATCTTCACTCGTATCGGAGCAGCGGATGATCTGATCGGCGGACAAAGCACCTTTATGGTTGAGATGAAGGATATTCAGACGATGACCGAAAAAGCGACCCCCGCGAGCCTGGTCATTATTGACGAGCTTGGCCGCGGCACGTCTACAGGCGAGGGCATGGCCATCGCTCAAGCGGTCATTGAATATGTGCATGACCATATCCGCTGCAAAGCGCTGGTCTCCACGCATTTCCATGAGCTTGCCCATTTGGAGGATTCGCTGCCGTCGCTCTCGAACGTCCGAATGGCTGTTGAGGAGAGCGGAGATGACGTGACTTTCCTGCGCAAGCTGATTCCGGGAGCGGCCAGCACCAGCTACGGCATCTATTGCGCCCAGCTGGCGGGATTGCCCAATTCCATAATTGGCAGAGCATACGAGCTGCTTGATGAGACGGAGGACGGCGGCAATCGCGCATCGCATGGTGCCGGGGTACAGCGGGAAGCTGTCAGACAAGCGGCAGCGGCTTATAGTCCCGATGCTGCGACTGCGGAGCCTGCCCTCATTGCTGAATCGGCGCCGGACAAGAGTGCCGGAGTCGTACAGCTGTCCATGTTCGAAGAAGCTGCGGCAGCGGCGGAGACGCCGAAGGCGCGCAAGGCTTCGGCCAAGGCGGAGCAGCTGGCCGATGAGCTGCGCAACCTGGATCTGTTCAATATGACGCCGATGATGGCGATGCAATGGCTGAACGACAGAAAGGCCAAGCTGCGGGATTAATGGCCGCAAGCGGCAGCCATGACGGAAGGAGAGTGAAGGCATGTCGAAAATAAAGGTGCTGGACGAGCAGCTTGCGAATCAGATTGCCGCAGGCGAAGTGGTAGAGAGGCCCTCTTCCGTTGTGAAGGAGCTTGTCGAGAATGCGATTGACGCCGGCAGCACGGAGATTGACATCGCTATTGAGGAAGGCGGCCTGACATTGGTCAGGGTGAAGGATAACGGAGGCGGCATCGAGCCGGACGATATCATCACCGCTTTCCAGCGCCATGCGACCAGCAAAATCTCCACGAGCAGCGATCTGTTCCGGATTGCCAGCCTGGGCTTTCGGGGAGAAGCGCTGCCCAGTATCGCGGCGGTCTCCAGGCTTACTTGCATCTCTTCCAATGCCGACACCGGGCTTGCGCGCAAGCTGGTCATCGAAGGCGGCAATGTCACAGCCGACGAGCCGGTGAGTGCGCCGCGCGGAACGGATATGAGCGTGCGCGACCTGTTCTACAATACGCCGGCCAGACTCAAGTATATGAAATCCATCCAAACGGAGCTGGGCCATATTTCCGACTACATCAACCGGCTTGCGCTGGCGCATCCCGGCATTGCCTTTACACTGAAGCATAACGGCAACGTCTTGCTCCGCACGATGGGCACCGGCGACCGGCTGCAGGTAATCGCCGCGATATACGGCACCAGCGCCGCGAAGGCGATGCTTCCGGTTGCAGGCTCGGATCCCGATTATGAGTTGACCGGTTTTATATCCAAGCCGGATCTGACCCGGGCGAACCGCAACGGCATTACAGCGGTTGTGAATGGCCGATATATCCGCAGCCATGCGGTCAACCAATCGCTGCTGCAAGCCTATCATACACTGCTGCCCATCAATCGCTTCCCGTTAGTTGTATTGGAGCTGGGCATGCACCCCGGCTTGCTTGATGTGAACGTGCATCCCTCGAAGATGGAGGTTCGCTTCAGCAAGGAGGCGGAGCTGCGCGCGCTTATCGAACGGACGGTGAAGGCGGCGCTTGGCGCGCATCGGTACATACCCGGCGCTTCGACCGGAAGCAGCCGCTCCAAGCCGCTGTATGTGCAGGATGCAATCTCGTTCCATATTGCGGACCGCATAGGCGAGCCCCTGCAAGGGAACGGGGCTTCGGCTACGACCCATGCGAGCGAAGCCGCTCAGCAGCAAACGGCTCGCTCTGAAGCAGCAGCGGCTGCGGAATCAGCCGCAACGTCGGAGACACGGGGTCTCACGCCTTTCAACACACGCATGGATAGAGCTCAGGCTGATCGGCCGGCAGATGCTTCGCGCCAGGAACGTTCTGCGAATTCGCCGTATGGAGGCTCCTCCTCATCCTATGGTTCGTCCTCCGCCGGAGGCGGAAGCCGGACGGCAAGCAGCCGTTCTGCTCAGCAGGGCCGCCCAGATCGGCCTGCATGGCAATCCCAGGGGGAGGGCAGGGAGCAAGTGCCGCGCGATGCGGCTCGGAGGCTGTACACGCCGCCGAACGCGTCGGCTGATCCCCGCGGTGACGGCTGGGCTTGGAGGGAAGCGGCATCGCAGACGTATGACAGCCCCGCGAACAACATGCAAGCAGACCGGGATAAGGCTCCAGTTGATAAGCAAGCGCCATCCTTGCCTGATAACGATGCTAGCCAACCGATCGCTGCCGCTGAGAATGATACAGCCGGAATAACGGATTCCCAATCTGCAAGCCTTCTAACAGAACCTGACGATTCCGCCCCGAATGCAGGCGCCCGTCTGGAAGATCATGCGGCAAGCACAGATCCAAGCTTCCCAGAGCTGCACTGGATCGGACAGCATCACGGCACCTATATAGTGGCGCAGGCGGATGACGGCTTGTATCTCATTGATCAGCATGCTGCGCATGAGAGGATTAATTACGAGTATTACCTTCATAAATTTGGGAATCCTGTTGCTGCAAGCCAAGGGCTGCTCGTCCCGCTGACGCTGGAATTTACGCCTGGAGACGCCTCGCAGCTGCGGGAGATGACCGAGCTGTTCCGCGAGGCGGGCGTCGAGATCGAACCGTTCGGCGCGCAGACCTTCCTTGTAAGGGCTTATCCCGAATGGATGCCGAAGGGCGAGGAGCAGTCGCTGATCGAGGAAATGGCCGAGCTGCTTATCGAGGAGCGCAAATCGATCAACGTGACGAAGCTGAGAGAGAAGGCGGCGATCATGTGCGCGTGCAAGGCTTCCATCAAGGCCAATGACCGGATGACGAGGGAAGAGGGCGATGCGCTGCTGGCGCGCTTGTCGCGCTGCTCACAGCCTTACACTTGCCCGCACGGACGGCCGATTATCGTTCATCTGTCCACTTATCAGCTGGAAAAAATGTTCAAACGGGTGATGTCATGATCATAACGACGGCGCCGAAGCCTACATCGAGATCGGTAGAGCAAGCCAGCCTGCTGGCCGCCGAGCTGAAGACGGCTGCCAGGCCGCGCAAAGGCATGTCAGTGCGCAAGCTGCTGGAGCTTAGCGGCGACAATCGCGTCATTATTGTCACGGACACGGAGACGCGCTTCTACAGCCATCCGGAGGAGCCGCCGTTGTTCTTTCATCCCAGCATGGCGCTTATCCGGGCCAAACGGCTGCGCAAGGGCGAAAGCGATCCGCTGGTTGAGCTGTCCCGCTGCAAGCCCGGGGACCGCATTATCGATTGCACGGCTGGCATGGCAGGCGACGCGCTTGTGTTCGCTTACGCGGCCGGCGATACAGGTGAAGTTACGGCGATCGAAAGCGAGCCAGTGCTTTGTGCGTTAGTAAGGGAAGGTCTAAAGCATTATGATACCGGGCTGCCGGATGTGAACGAGGCGATGCGGCGTATTGAGATGCACTGCGGCAATCATGCCGAATATTTGGCCTCACAACCGGATAAAAGCGCGGATATCGTTTATTTCGACCCCATGTTTCGCCAGCCGATTATGGAGTCTGCCGCTATCGGCGCATTCCGCTCGCTCGCCAATATGGATGAGTTGGGCCATGAAGTGGTCGAGCAGGCGATGCGTGTGGCAAGGAAAACGGTCATTATGAAGGAAAACGGAATCAGCGACGAATTCTCGCGTCTCGGATTTACGCGCAGCGAGTTCAAGTCATCGAAAATAGCATACGGAGTGATTACCATTGACTGATTTTACGGGAGTACCGGAGGAAGGAGCGGCCGGTCATCATGCGGGAAAGCAGCCGCTGCTCGTTCTGATCGGCCCGACAGCTGTCGGCAAGACAGCGCTAAGCCTGAGCATCGCCCAAGCCTGGAATGCGGAGATTATATCCGGAGACTCCATGCAAGTATACCGGACGATGGATATCGGAACTGCGAAAATTCAAGGGGATGAGCGCCAAGGCGTGCCTCATCATCTTATTGATATAAGGGAACCGGAGGAAGCTTATTCCGCCGCCGACTTTCAAGCGGAGGCCGCAAGTGCAATTGCCGACATTGCCTCCAGAGGCAAGCTGCCCTTCGTTGTAGGCGGAACAGGATTATATGTGGAATCGCTCTGCTATAACTACCAGTTCGCCGAAAGAGGCTCTGACGAAGCCTTCCGTGCGGAGATGGAAGCCTATTCCGAGGAGCACGGAGCAGAGGCGCTTCACCGGAAGCTTGCCGAAGTAGATCCCGTTGCTGCCGAGAGGCTGCATCAGAACGATGTGCGGCGCGTGATAAGGGCGCTGGAGGTGCAGCATACAACAGGCCAATCATTCACCGACCAGCAAGCGGGACAGAAGAAGGAGTCTCCTTACAATCTGGTTATGATCGGCCTGACGATGGACCGGGCGGAGCTGTACCGGCGAATCGAGCTTCGCATCGACGAGATGCTGAAGGAAGGGCTGGTGGAGGAGGTAGAGCGCCTGCTTGCCCGCAACCTGCCGCCGCATGCCGTGCCGATGCAAGCGCTCGGGTACAAGGAAATTGCCCGGTACCTGCGCGGCGAGTGCAGCTATGAAGCGGCAGTAGAGCTGCTGAAACGGGATACGAGAAGGTTTGCCAAGCGGCAATTGTCGTGGTTCCGGCATATGGGAGATATCCGCTGGTTCGATATGGGGGAAAATTTTCACAACAATTTGCGTTCGATTCATGGTATAATAGCAGGAAAGTTTCAAGATCATCTTGAATATACTTCTAATCAATCTTTTTTAGACGGGGGTAACGTCCAATGAACAAATCAATCAATATTCAAGATACGTTCCTGAACCAGTTGCGAAAGGATAACATTCCGGTTACCGTTTTTTTGATGAATGGCTTTCAAATTCGGGGCGTGATCAAAGCCTTTGATAATTTTACGATCATCATTGATAGCGAAGGCCGTCAGCAGATGGTGTACAAGCACGCAATTTCCACCTTCGTACCGCAACGGAACGTTTCTTTGATGCAGCAGGAACAAAACCCGTCTGAGGGCTAGTTTAGCGATCAATGTGAAACTTTCTTATAGAGGGATTCGTTTAACTAGATAGCGGCATGCAAGGGCAACCCGCTCTGAGCTGGGTTGCTCTTGCCTTTTCGCGGCAATGCTAGATAAAACGGAGCAAGGAAGCAGGAGGGGAGTCATCATGGCAGAGCAACCTAGGAGAAGAACCACTACCACTACTACGAAACCAAAAGCAAAAACAAAGAAAAAGAGAAGGATGTCAGGGAAAGCCTGGTTCTACGGCATGTTTTTCACGATCGTAATCGCCATCGTATGCGGCATTATCGGCTATTTGTTAATTATTCTGAACGGCGAGAGACTTCTTGAAGAGCACGGCAGCAAGCTGGAGTTCGGAGAGGCGTCCATTATTTATGACGTGAACGGCAATGAAATATCCAGGCTCTACGATATTTTGGATCACCGCGAAGTCGCGGATTTTTCGGAAATTCCGCAGTTTATGAAGGATGCGATTGTTGCAACAGAGGATCAGCGGTTCTATGAGCACTCGGGACTGGACTTCTGGGCAATCGGGCGCGCGCTTGTGAAAGACGTAATCGCCCGGAGCGCCGTCGAGGGCGGCAGCACCATTACGCAGCAGCTGGCCAAGAACGTCTTCCTGTCGGCGGACAAGACGTTTTTCCGCAAAGCGACGGAAGCATCTATTGCAGTAGCGCTTGAGCAGCAATTAACCAAGGATGAGATCTTGACGATGTATCTGAACCGGATTTACTTCGGCAAAGGTATACATGGTATCAAGGCAGCTGCAGAGTTTTATTTTGGCGTAGAGCTGGAAGATATGAAGCTATGGCAAGCGGCGACGCTGGCCGCAATGCCGAAGGCGCCTAACCGCTTCAATCCGCTGGTCAATCCGGACGAATCGATGAACCGCAGAGCGGTCGTGCTTCGTCTGATGTATGATCAAGGCTACATTACGGAAGGCGAAATGAAGGAAGCGCAGGCTGTCGTCTACGAGGCGCCGCCGAACCAGAATGATATGAAAACCGGCAAATACTATGCATACTCCGATTTTGTGCTGAATGAAGCGATGAAGATTACGGGACTGTCCGAGGAAGAACTGCGTGTCAGCGGCCTGCAAATCTATACGTCGCTTGAACCGCAGGCACAGGATGCGATGGATAAGGAATTTGCCGATCCGTCCAATTTCGAGGAAAGTAAGGATGACCAGCTTGTACAGGGCTCTATGATCATAATCGATCACCGGAGCGGCGAGATTAAAGCGATCGCCGGCGGACGCGACTATTCGTCGCGCGGCTGGAATCGCGTGGACAAGATGCGCCAGCCGGGATCGGCGATCAAGCCGATTGTCGCTTATGGCCCTGCCCTGGAATCAGGCAAGTACTTCCCGTGGTCAACGCTGAAGAATGACCAGAAGTGCTTCTCGAATTACTGTCCGTCCGACAGATGGGGAGCCGTTCCGGTCTCGATGACACAAGCGATGAAGGACTCCCGCAACCTCGCGGCGGTATGGATGCTGAATGAGGTCGGCGTCAAGCAAGGCGCGGAATTCGCGGAAAAGCTGGGCCTTACGCTGGAGCCTGATGACCGCAACCTGGCGATGGCGCTTGGCGGTCTGACGCGCGGCGCTTCGCCGCTGCAGATGGCGACGGCCTACAGCATCATGGCGAACGGCGGCAAGTCCGTCGATCCGCATGCGATTACAAAGATTACAGGCAAGAAAAATTGGGAATACAAAGCGCCGCCATCCAAGCAGCTGATGTCGCCGCAGACGGCATGGTATTTGACCGAGATGATGCAAGCGGTCGTCGAGAAGGGCGGCACCGGCGCCAGGGCGGCAATCGACCGTCCGGTGGCGGGCAAGACAGGCACGACGCAAGCAGGTATTCCAGGCTACAAAGGCAACGGCATCAAGGATGCCTGGTTCGTCGGCTATACGCCGGAGTGGACAGCCGCCGTCTGGATGGGCTACGATAAGACCGACGTCAATCATTTGCTGACGAAGGGCGGAGGGCAATCTGCGGCATTGTTCGCCAAGGTTATGCGCCCGGCAATGAAAGGCGTTGCGAATGACAGCTTCAAGCGTCCGAACGATGTGAAGGAAGATAAGCCGCCGATGACGATCAAGAACTTCAAGGCGGAGTTCTCCGAGACCGGCGCAAGAGTATTGCTGAGCTGGGATCCGGTGAATGAGAAGGAAATTACGTATGAGGTGTACCGGAAGGAAAGCGGTGCTAGCGACTATATCCGCTTTGTGGACGTCGTTACGCCATATGTCGAGGACATGAGCGTCTTCCCGGGCATCACTTATGATTATTATGTGGTTGCTTATGATGCTGCGACCAATCAGCGCAGCGAGCCGTCGAACGTCGTGTCCCTTGCGATACCGGAGATTGATATCGACATTCCGGAAATTCCGATGGAGCCGGAGAATCCTACATCGCCTCCAGTGACGCCGCCTGAAGAAGGCAACCAAGGCGGAGAAGGGGGCAACGGCGGAACGGGCGGCGAAGGCACAGACCCGGGAACGCCAGAGACGCCGGGCAATACGGGCAATCCTGGAGGAGGAGAAGGCGAGGGCGGTCTCGTCGATCCGACGCCTCCTCCTGCCGGCAACGCCGGTGAAGGAGTGTCCGTAGGCGGACTCTAAGCATAAAGCAGGAATAGGTGGTTGGACATGTCGATACGTTGGTCAGGAACATTCCGCAATGCGCTTGCAGCCATAGCATTGATGCTGTTGGTTGCCGGCTGCGGTTCCAAGGGCAGCACTGTGTCTGTGCCGGACGGTCTGTCCGGCGCAGACCATGTAAAAGCCTCGAGCTGGGATAGAATGCCGCAAATGTCGATAGATCTGGACAAGCAGTACAAGGCCAGAATTGCAACTAGCAAGGGAGAATTTGTGGTGGAGCTGTTCGCAAAGTCCGCTCCTGTTACGGTGAACAACTTTGTGTTCCTCTCGAAGGAAGGCTTCTATGAAGGCCTCAAGTTTCATTCCATTATTGAATCCTTTATGATCCAGACAGGCGATCCGTTGGGCAACGGCACGGGCAATGCGGGTTACCGCATTCCCGATGAGCTGAACTCGGAATCGGTATATGAGGAAGGCACGGTGGCTATGTTCAATACAGGCTCGCCGAATTCGGGCAGCAGCCAGTTTTTTATTTGCACAGGACCTGAAGCGTCCAATCTGAACCGGCAGCCGAACTACACCATCTTCGGCAAGGTCGTAAGCGGCATGGATGCTGTCCGGCAGATTGCGTCCAGTCCGGAGAACAACGGCTCGCCCATCGAGGATATTGTGATTGAATCGATTACGATTGAAGCGGCATAGCATGAAGCGCATCCCCGGCTGGACTTTACAGCCGGAGGGGCGCTTTTTTTGTTCATTCAGGCGGATGTGAATGCAATCGGTACAGGCGTTCCGCGATTATTTTACCCGTCGGCTGGAGATGGACGTTAAGATATGGTAATCTTTCTCTATAGGGGTTACCAATATGAACGGAAAGGTACGTTCCGCATGAAGAGAAAATTTTCCGACCGGGCGAATTGGCGCCGCATCCTGCGGAGAAGCTACTCCTGCCTGGCGCTTGACGGCGACGAGTTCCGAGGTCTGGTTACCTTCTATCGGATTCATGAGTTAAGGGAGCCGCTATGGAAGGAATATGACGGGCGGAGACTCTGTCTGGCCGATCGCGGTTATTTGTGGATGCAGCACTTTCCGAAGGGCGAGCATTTTGTTGTAACGACGATGTTCGATGACAAGGGACGCGTTGTTCAGTGGTATATCGATGTGTGCAAGACGCAAGGCTTAACGGATCAGCAGGTGCCATGGTTTGATGACCTGTACCTGGATGTGGTTGTGCTGCCGAGCGGCGAGGTTTATTTGATGGATGAGGATGAGCTGGAGGATGCGCTGCGTCAAGGCGATGTCAGCAGCAGAGATGTTGCGCTGGCCCGCAAGACGGCTGGCAGGCTGCTGTCCAGCATACGCAATGGAAGGTTCCGTTATTTTACGCTAAGCCTGAAGCATCGCAAGACGCTGGCGGAGAGGACGGGGGAATTAAGCGAATCATGAAAGCTGCAGTGCAGAAGAAGAGCAGACCGCGGAGACGGAAGCGTGTATTTCGCCCGTGGCTGCTCTTATTTCGTGTAGTCATGTGGGGGATCGCAGCCGGCATCCTTTGGAGCGGTTATATGCTATGGTTGATTAACGGCTATAGTCCCAAAGCGTCGTATCCGTCTGCAGACGCAGGCATTGTGCTGGGCGCGGCGTTATGGAACGACCGTCCCAGTCCTGCCTTGAGGGAGAGACTGGAGTATGCCCGCACGCTGCTGGAGAACGGGACGGTGAAGACGCTGATCCTCTCCGGCGGACATGGAGGCCGGGCATCTACGTTGTCCGAAGCGGAGGGCATGCGCAACTATCTGGTGGAGAAGGGCGTGCCGGCAGACAAGCTGTTGCTAGAGATGGATTCCACAAGCACATATCAGAATCTCGTGTTCAGCAGCATGCTGGCCGAAGAGAAAGGGCTATCGACTTATCTGGTCATTACCCATGATTATCATGCGGCGCGCGCCGGTGAGATTGCGGAATACGCAGGCCTTGACCTGGCTGGCGTTGCAGGTGTGAAGTCCCGTGTCTTGAACGAGTTCTATAATGATTCCAGGGAAGTGCTGGCCTTTACGAAATGGAAGCTGGACTGGCTGCTTCTCGTCTCCGGTCTGCGATCACCCGAATCCATGCTTTGAATCTGCTAATATGGCACTGCGAGATAGAATACACTTGTAATGCGTGATCAAAAGTGGACTTCTTGAACCACCTTTTACAGTGTGAGTTCAAGAAGTCCGGTTTTCAGCATCGAGAAGATTGGATGAAGCTAGGAAATGAGGAGCGGAGCGTAGTGGAGGCTACGTGAGCACCGGAAGTTCCGGCTGAATGCAATATTCGAAGTCGAGTAGGCTTCCTGATCGGCTTCGTGATCAAAAGTGGACTTCTTGAACCACCTCTTGTAGTGCGAGCAGCTTCTGAAAAGGAAAGGTGATGCGCCAGATGAGCGGACACGTCATATCGGGACCAGGCAGCGGAACGAGTAGACCTTCCCGCCAGATTAACGTTGTATTGCGCAGCCATGAGACAATCGGCAGCAGCGCTTCGGCCCAGGCTCTTGAAGCGGAGCCGCTGCCTTCCGTCAAGCCATTGCCTGCGGTAGACCACTTCGCCGATATCCAGAAGGAATTGGAGCCGATGGTCGGCATGGATAATGTAAAGTCGCTGGTCTATGAGATTTATGCGCTGCTTTATATTAGCCGGATGCGGACAGAGGCAGGCTTGTACGGCGGCTCTCAAGTTTATCATATGATTTTCAAGGGCAATCCCGGTACGGGGAAGACGACCATCGCAAGAATAGTGGCAAAGCTGTTTCAGAAGATGGGCGTGCTGACCAAAGGTCATCTTATCGAGGTAGAGCGAGCCGACCTGGTCGGCGAATATATCGGCCATACGGCGCAGAAGACCAGAGACCTTGTGCGCAAGGCGATGGGCGGCGTATTGTTTGTGGATGAGGCGTACAGCCTCGCCAGAGGCGGCGAGAAGGACTTCGGCAAGGAAGCGATCGATACTTTAGTCAAAGCGATGGAGGACCATCGCAACGGCTTTGTGCTTATTTTGGCGGGATATCCGCTTGAGATTGAGCAGTTCCTGATGACGAATCCCGGGCTGCCCTCGAGATTTCCAATCCAAATCGAATTTCCCGACTATTCGGTGGACCAGCTTATCCAGATCGGGGAGCTGATGGTGAAGGAACGGGATTATGTGATGATGCCGCAGACGGTGTTCAAGCTGAGACAGCACTTAATCCAGGAGAAACAAAGCGATATGTTTTCGTTCAGCAATGCAAGATTTGTGCGCAATACGATTGAGAAGGCGATCCGGCATCAAGCCGTGAGGCTGATTGGCCAATATTCCAACTCCGTTCCGGGCAAAGGCGAGCTGATGTCGATACGGCCGGAGGACCTGAAACTGGAACGAAGCTAAAGCAAGACAGGCTGCGATATGAATAGGGGAGAAACAGAAGCATGAGCAACATTCAACAAGAGAACGGGGAGCTATGGGAAAGCCTGCTCCAGCTGGCAGAAGAAGAGGAAGACAGGGTGCATGAAGCGTTCCGCAGCATCGACCGGACTGCGGAACGCAACCAGTGGAAGGTGATCGAGGCGTTCAAGCGCCATAAGGTCAGCGATTACCACTTTGCGGGATCAACGGGTTATGGCTACAACGACCGGGGCCGCGAAGTATTGGATATGGTCTATGCGGATGTATTCGGCGCGGAAGCGGCGCTCGTGAGACCGCATTTTGCTTCCGGCACGCATACGATCAGCTGTGCATTGTTCGGATTGCTCCGTCCAGGAGACGAGCTGTTATATATTACGGGCAAGCCTTATGATACGCTGCACAAAGTCATCGGCAAGCCAGGCGACGGCAAAGGCTCGCTGCAGGATTGGGGCGTAGGCTATAACGAGGTTGCTCTGCTTCCTGACGGAGGACTGGACTGGGCTGGAATAGAAGCGGCACTGACCGAGAGAACCAAAGTGATCGGCATTCAGCGATCGCGCGGGTATGACTGGCGGTCGAGCTTTACTGTGCAGCAAATCGGCGATATGATTCACAGGGTCAAGTCGCTTAAGCCCGATGTTCAGGTTTTTGTAGACAATTGCTACGGCGAATTTACAGAGCTGACAGAGCCGACTCAGGTTGGGGCGGATCTTATTGCAGGCTCGCTGATCAAAAATCCGGGCGGGGGGCTAGCAGAAACCGGCGGTTATGTGGCCGGGACGCAGAAGGCTGTAGAGGCTGCTTCCTATCGGCTGACAGCCCCGGGCATTGGCGGGGAGGTCGGCGCTATGCTGGGAACAATGCGTTCGATGTACCAGGGATTGTTCCTGTCGCCGCATCTTGTGGGTCAAGCCCTCAAGGGCAGTGTCTTTGCCGCAGCGATGTTCGAGCGTCTCGGCTTCGAGAGCAAGCCGCATTGGCGGGAGCCGCGGACTGACCTCATTCAGGCCGTCCGCTTCGGACAAGCCGATCATCTGATTGCTTTCGTGCAAGGCATTCAGGAAGCGGCGGCAGTGGACGCTCATGTTGTCCCCGAGCCGTGGGACATGCCCGGCTATGAGAATCCCGTTATTATGGCGGCGGGAACCTTCATTCAAGGGGGCAGTCTGGAGCTGTCTGCCGATGCGCCAATCCGCGATCCATATATCGCCTACATGCAAGGCGGACTGACTTATGCCCATGCGAAATACGGTGTGCTTATCGCGTTAACTAATCTGGTCAAAAAAGGTTTGGTTGTAATTAAACCTCACATAACTTGACACATTTATGGCTCGACGATACAATGAACCTATAAATGAGCGACTGGAAGGTTGATGCGATATGGCTGATGAAATTCGCAGAAATATGGCCTTATTTCCAATTGGCATCGTTATGAAGCTGACGGATCTAACGGCCAGGCAAATCCGTTATTATGAACAGCACGAGCTGATCGTGCCGGCGCGCACGGCCGGCAACCAGCGGCTATTCTCGTTCAACGACGTGGAACGGCTGCTCGAAATCAAGTCTCTGATCGAGAAGGGCGTCAATATCGCAGGCATCAAGCAGGTCATGAATCCGGTATCCAAGGAATCGGATGATGCGACAATCGTCAGCGAGCAGTCCGAGGTGAAGCGCCGCGAGCTGTCCGACCAGCAATTGCACCGCCTGCTGAAGCAGCAGCTTCTTGAGAAGAGGCCGGGACAAGCTTCTCTCATTCAGGGACAGCTTACCCGTTTCTTGAATAAACGGTAGACCAATCGACTTAAGGGAGATGATCTAGTGAGCTACACGAAAGAAGATATCAAGCGTATTGCAGAAGAGCAGAACGTACGGTTTATCCGTCTTCAATTTACCGATTTGCTCGGTACGATCAAAAACGTCGAAATTCCGGTAAGCCAGCTGGACAAGGCTCTTGATAATAAAATGATGTTCGACGGTTCTTCCATCGAAGGTTATGTTCGTATCGAAGAATCTGACATGTACTTATACCCTGACCTAGATACTTGGGTAGTGTTCCCATGGGTGGCGCAGGACCGCGTTGCAAGACTCATCTGCGACATCTACATGCCGGACGGCACACCGTTCGCAGGCGATCCGCGCGGCATTCTGAAGCGCGCGCTTAAGGAAGCGGAGGAGATGGGCTACACGGCGATGAACGTTGGACCTGAGCCGGAGTTCTTCCTGTTCAAGACGGACGAGCGCGGCGAGCCTACGACTGAACTGAACGACCAAGGCGGCTACTTCGACCTTGCGCCGATGGATCTGGGCGAGAACTGCCGCCGCGAGATCGTATTGACGCTTGAGGAGATGGGCTTCGAGATCGAGGCTTCCCACCATGAGGTGGCTCCGGGCCAGCATGAGATCGACTTCAAATATGCCGACGCTATCAAAGCGGCGGACCAAATTCAAACATTCAAGCTCGTTGTCAAAACAATTGCCCGTGTACACGGCCTGCATGCGACTTTCATGGCGAAGCCGCTGTTCGGCGTCAATGGCTCCGGCATGCACTGCCACCAGTCGTTATTCCAAGGCAGCACGAACGCATTCTATGACGAGAGCGACAAGCTTGGCTTGAGCGATACTGCCCGTCACTACATGGCAGGAGTGCTGAAGCATGCCCGCGCTATGGCGGCGATTACGAATCCGACGGTCAACTCCTACAAGCGTCTTGTTCCAGGCTATGAAGCGCCTTGCTACGTTGCTTGGTCGGCCAGCAACCGCTCGCCGATGATCCGTATTCCGGCTTCCCGCGGTCTCTCGACTCGCGTCGAAGTCCGCAATCCGGATCCGACTGCGAATCCATACCTGGCACTCGCTGTTATGCTGAAGGCTGGCCTGGACGGAATCCGCAACCAGACTCCGCTTCCGGCGCCAATCGACCGCAACATCTACATCATGACGGAAGAAGAGCGTGTAGACGAGGGCATCCCAAGCCTGCCGGTCGACCTTAGAGAAGCGCTTGACGAGATGCTGAGAAGCGACATCGTCTGCGAAGCGCTCGGCGATCACGCTTTGGCTCACTTCTACGAGCTGAAGGAAATCGAGTGGGATATGTACCGCACGCAAGTTCACCAATGGGAACGCGATCAGTATTTGACGCATTACTAATAGGGGAAGTTTAGTAATAACAAGGGTTTGAGGTTTAACATCGGGGGGCAATATTGGTGAGGGTTAGTTCGATTTTATCGACGCCCCCAATATGCCCCCCTGATTCTATATAAGTAGTAGTAAATGATACGAAACGTTGTATGTTTCTTTATTCAAGTTTCGCAGTAGGATGGCAATAAATCGATCTGAATGTTCAGTTTTCGTTACTTCGAACAATTCCTCTTGCTTAACCCCTTATTCAAACAATCATCCAGAAATATTGGTGAGAGAGGCAGCTGTTAAGCGGCCCAGCAGAATTGGTCCGTAGTTCACAGGGCTGTCAAACACAAAAAGTATTGGGATCGTATAACATACTATGTATCAAAACAATAAGAATTGCTTGCGGTGCCAGGGAAACGAGTCCCTTTTTTGAGGCAAACAGTTCGCGGCAAAATGAAATGCATTAGCCTCAAAGAGTGGAGGGAACAGGAGAAAAGGAAAGAGCATGAATACTCTCTCCTTGTATATTTATTTTTTTCGATAAAGATTCACCCGTTCAGACATCTCACTATGCCCGCCGTGCATGCCATGCATTCCCTGTCCATGCATTCCCTGTCCATGCATTCCCTGTCCGTGCATTCCATGTCCATGCATTCCATATCCGTGTGAACCATGAGGATGGTAATACATGGGATGGTAATGATGGTAGTGATGATGATGAACGACATGGTGTGGTTCATGATGTTGTTGTTGATGTTGCATTTGGTAAGGGGTAAGTGCCAATTTCTAATACCTCCTCAAAATTGATGATATCAATCTATTCACAACACACGTATGATGAAGCTTGCTCTAATAATATGGGTGCAAATATAGGCTTTAAAGGGCCTCGCCTCGACCGAATCACTCAGGCGAAGTAAAGCTAAAGGAAGGTCTTAGATGACTAGGGATAAGGTAATGGCGGTGTTGGGGCTAAAACACTCAAAAAGCAATCATCTAAAGAGGCTTCTGATTTGTGCTAACTCACTCATTATTAAATCCAGTTGTTCTTCTGTTGTTTCTAATTGCTTTGATGAATTGCCGTGGACTTGCGATCTCTGACCCTTGGGGTGTTCCAATGCTTCTAAGGCAAGACCAGCGGCGATTGCGGTTATTCCATCTCCTAATGTAGCAATCAGAATATCAGTTGATGAAGGTGTAGATGTCTGATTTGATGCGTTTGTATTTGAATTTGAATTTGAATTTGAATTTGTATTTGTATTTGTATTTTTATTCATAATCATTTCCTTCCTGCTAGGATGAGAATTGACAAAATACATATTGCATTATATGCCATTGGACGATGGGCGTGAGGGAGAAGATCATGGACACTCAACCAGTAGTAAAGCAAATGAGCTTTACAAATCAGGAGTGAGAGAGAAGGTCATTATTGATTGAGAATGTTGTCGATTGCTGTAATGTTTTGTAAACTTTCGTTGAAACCGTTTACATTAATAGATTATGGTTATATATTGTTAACTATCAAAGGAAAAAATGCTAAAAATATTATAATTATGCTTGAGGTGATAGATAAATTTTCATGATTAGCAGCTTTTGAAAGGAGGTGAATCATAATGGCATGTCCAAACGGATGCAGATCCACAGTATGGGTCACGTATTGCACGAGCTATTGCCCAGGGCCGAATAACGCGAGAAGAAGAGTACTCGTGTGCCCTTCGGAGAACTGCAGTGTGAACGGGCCTTGTGATTGCTGGTAAAATTAGGTTTCATGGAGAATCTCTCAGCTTGCTTGAGAGATTCTCTTTCTGCTATTTCGTTGCGAAGAGGGGGAGCATGCATTATGAGCCAGAGGGAGAAGGCGGTGCCGTCTTTTCTGAAAGTAGAAGAAGGATTGCAAATCGGCGATTTCATGCCTAATATACGTATTCCTAATTACGATTCCTTGCAATTATATGATTTTATTACGGATTACTTATTGGTTACTACGATCAGCACGACCTGTGCGCCTTGCTTGCCCGCGATGGAGGCGATCGACGCTTTGATCCATCGCCACCCTTCAATGAATCTGATTGTCTTCATCGATACAGAGGAATCGGCATTCGAACAAGCAAAGGAAATCTTCCACCCGGCTGCGCGGCTTTATCATGCAACGGATGATGTGCTGCTTGGCGAGCTGAAGACTCGCGGTTATCCATGGGCCTACGGGTTGAATGCAGAGGGCCAGATCATTACGATCGAGCATGCGGGAAGCTTGGAGTTCTGGGGCAAGCTGATGGCTCCGTTCAAACGATTTATGGAGCCGGAAATTGCGCTCGCGCTAAAGGAGGAACAAGGATGAGCAAGCTGAACTTTCGGGATTTATTCAAACGGGAGACGCTGGAGAGAGAGCAGACCTACGCTTCAGGTCCGACAGAAACGGCAGAACAGCCTTTTGTCCCTGGCGAGCCCTTCCCTGGTATGGACTTGGATCCCAGGCTAGCGGACGCGGAGAGGGCCGCCGTGCTGTTTGTTTCGCTAACTTGCAGCAGCTGTATAGATCTGCTTCCTGAACTGGTTGCCTATGCGGATAACTTCGACGGTTTGCTCCTGGTTGTCAGCAGCGGGAAGAAGGAGGAGAATGAGGAGTTGGTTAGTTATTACGATTACTCATTCCCCGTCCATACGATGGAGGAAAATGTGTATAAAGCGAGGTTCGGGCTAGAGGCGACTCCTGGGGCCATCATGCTGGAAAAGGGACTTATGATGCAGAAATTTACGATTCAGCACATCGAGCATCTATATGAGCAAAGCGAGACCCATAGAGAGTAGGCCGAAAATTTCCATCATTCATTCCAAAGGGGACGTTGATCATGCATGCAGCAGTAAGCGGACAGCTTATTATCGCAGACCGGGTGACGGACAATTACGAGGCAAGAGCCCACTGCATTCAGAATGTGCGCAATGTCGTGCACATACGTACGTTTCCATCGGTTACGCTTTTTTATCTTTGGGCAAAAGTATTGTTTTTCGGCATGAACCAAGGTGTGGTATGGATAAAGGTTTATGACGACGATCAGGGGATCGTATGGGAGAAGAGGTGCGAAGGATTAGTCAACAAGCGTGTATCGCCGGTTCCGGCCGGTATCGATATGGCGTTTCAGCCGCGTTTTGTCGTACACGGTGAGGGGTTGTTCCACTTTGTTATGACGGATGAAGAGGGGCAGACAATCGCCCATTATCCGCTCTATATTGCCCGCCAGGAGATCTCATGAATGAATCGTTCAGCAAGCTGCGCACATTCGGGTCGATGATCCCCATACTGTGGAGAATATCCGGGACGGCGCTTGTCGTTCTGATTGCTCTGACATTAGCGCAAGCATTTGTGCCGATTGCGCAGCTGGCTATTACGAGCAAGCTTGTCGAGGAAGCGGCGATGCTTTTCCAAGGGAATAACGGGGACGGAATGCGCGGCGTATACTTGCTTGTCGGGCTTCAGCTTGCACTGCTTGTATCAGGCGTATTGATAGGAGCCGTATTCAAATACACGCAGCAATTGTTTAACCAGCGTGCCAAGCTATACTTTGATGAACTGCTATCGACGAAGGTGAACCGGCTGCCGCTCTCTTATTTTGACAACCACTTGAATTATGACCGGCTGCAACGAACTTCCTTCAGCATGCAGATGCAAGGAATCGGCATTATATTTACCGTGTTGACGATGATTCAAAATTTAATAACCGTGGTCGGCTATATGGTGGTGCTGGCCCAATTCCATTGGCTGCTGTCGCTGGGTATGCTTTTGCTTGTTGTGCCGATGCTTGGGTCTTATTTGTACGAGAGCAAAGCGTTGTTCAAGCTCATTATACGACAAACGCCGGATGAGCGGATGTCATCCTTTATCAGCAATTTGCTCAAGAGCAGAGAAGGGGCCAAGGAAATTCGCGTGTTTGGAATGGCTTCTTATTTGATTGCCAAATGGAAACGGATTGCGCTCAGAAATATGGACAGGCTGCTGTCGCTTGAGCGCAAAACGATCGGCATCACCTACGGGGTGCAGATGCTGACGGTAATGTTGCTTAGCGTCATGCTGCTGTTCGCTTTGCATACCGGCGCCAATGGCGGACTGGCCATCGGTCAATATGTGGCGCTGGCGCAAGCGCTATTCAGCTCGCAGTCTCTTGTACAAGGCCTGGCACAGGGCTACTCCAATATTCATCAGGGCCTGCTGCATGCCAATGAAATGCTTTCATTCATCGAGCTTCCTGAAGAAAGCGGAGGAAAGGGAGATCAACCATTTCCTTCTCCCATTAAGCAGGGGATAACGGTAGAGCAGCTGACGTTTCATTATGACGGTGCGCCTAATCCGGCCTTGAATGGCATAAGCTTCGCGATCAGGGCTGGCGAGACCATTGCGATTGTAGGGGATAACGGAGCGGGCAAAAGCACGCTGGCTAAGTGTTTGCTTGGTCTATATAAGCCGGACAAAGGCAGGGTGGCAGTGGATGGGGTGGAGTATGAGAATATTGAGCCGGAAGGCCTTCGAAACCGTATGAGCGCGATATTCCAGGACTTTGTTCAGTTTCCTTTCCCCGTATGGGAGAACATCGGTCTCGGCGGTATTGACGAGCTGGGCAACCGGGACAAGCTTCGCAGGTCCAGCGAAGAGGCGAATACCGCCTCCTTCATCCATAAGCTGCCGCAAGGCTGGGATACTGTGCTGGGCATTCAATTTGATGGCGGCCATGAGCTGTCTTACGGGCAATGGCAGCGAATTGCGCTGAATCGGGCGTTTTACCGGGAGTTCGAGCTGATTGTATTGGACGAGCCTACTGCATCGCTTGATCCGATGACCGAAGCGGCGATCTTCGAAAATTTGATGAAGCTGACAAGCGGGAAGACAGCGGTTTTTATTACTCATCGCCTTGGAAGCTGCCGGTTTGCTGATCGCATTCTAGTGTTAAAGGACGGCTGTCTGGCAGAAGAGGGCAATCACGATGAGCTGATGGAGCGCAACGGGGAATATGCCGCGATGTTCCGCAAGCAAGCGGGCTGGTATACGAAGGAATGGGAGGAGCAGGCGCTGGGCGTATAACGGATGGCGTTGCCTGGAAAAAAGTTAAAAACTGCATGTTACGCGAACGTATGTTTTGGGTATAATAAGAACATACATTCGTTCAGGCGGTGATGGCATGGAGAGCTATATTGGCAAAGTCGTGCAGCTGATATACATCGACAGGAAGAAAAACGTATCGATTCGCGATGTGCGAATTATTTCTGTAAAGGGCAATCAGTTCAAAGCATACTGTTACTCGGCTGAGGCCATGCGTATTTTCAAAACGGATAATGTGGTCGATGTGGAAATATCCAAACTAGCGCGTAAGGTGTAGCAGGGAAGCGGTACAAAAGAAAAACCCGCATATTTGCGGGTTGGATCATTAAGCTCGAATATCCAGGTTTTGTCCGATATTAGGGTCCAGGCTCTTGCCGATCATCTCGGCCAACTGCTGACCTTGCTGCTCGGCTTGTCCTTTGGCGATGCTCAGCATCTTGATGCCTACGGATTGCGCCAGCTTTGATTGACTCAGTGCTATTGATAGTGCGCCAATATCCAAATTATACACCTCCTGCTCTATATATCGGCAGTATGAATGCGATGGTGAAGCATTGAACTGAAATGGCTTGATTATGTAGAGAGAACCCGTCGCTTGATTAACCCATTCAAATAAAAAAGGCTGTTCTCATGAAGTTAACTTCATGCGAGCAGCCTTCTTGCTGTCCTAGTGGATATCGCGGAACAATCCGATAACCTTGCCGAGAATAGTGACATTCTTAAGACGGATCGGCTCCATTGTCTCATTCTCCGGTTGGAGGCGGATATGATCCTTCTCCTTGTAGAACGTCTTGACCGTAGCCTCGTCATCCTCTGTCATCGCGACGACGATCTCGCCGTTGTTGGCTGTCTGCTGCTGGCGCACAATGACGTAGTCGCCGTTATGTATGCCGGCTTCGATCATGCTTTCGCCTACAACGTTCAAGATAAACACTTTGCTGTCCCCCACATAATGGGATGGAAGGGGGAAATAATCCTCTATGTTCTCCGTAGCCGTAATCGGAATACCAGCCGTAACCTTGCCTACGATCGGTACTTGCGCGACTGGGAACGGGATGACGTTGTCCTGGTTATCGTCTTGGTTCAAAATCTCGATAGCGCGGGGCTTGGTCGGGTCGCGGCGGATGAAGCCCTTCTTCTCCAGCCTGTCCAGATGGCCGTGAACGGTGGAACTGGACAGCAGGCCAACGGCTTCTGCGATTTCCCGAACGGAGGGCGGGTAACCCTTCTCCCGTACTTCCTGCTTGATAAATTCAAGAATCGAATGTTGCCGTTTGGACAGCTTCGACACGTACATCATCTCCATTCATCTTATTGTGTCAAATTATAACACAGAACCACAGTTCGTACAAACATAAGTTCTCAAGCACAAAGGTTCGTATTTTTGTGTTGACTGGAACACTTGTTCGTGCTAATCTGAAAACAGAACAAATGTTTGGGGTGCTGATAATGATGATAATGAATCCTTCTTCATACCGTTCCATTCATCCGGAGCGGGACACATCCATGAATACAACATACATAGGCGCGGTTGGCAGCTGGATTAAGGGACATGGCATGCGAATCGTTGTTAGTTTATTGATAGCACTGTTGCTGTTCAGCAGCTTTATGCTGATGGGCACTAAGGCATCGGGAACAATGAAGCCGTCGGAGCAAGAGCAAGTCGTGACCGTAGGGAGCGGCGACTCTTTGTGGTCGATCGCTGTTCGTTACGCGGAGAGACATGATGACATTGGTTTTCTTGTTTACTCCATTAAGAACCGCAACAATTTGACGGATTCCATCATCGTCCCTGGACAACAGCTGATTATTCCGGATATATAATAGAATGAAGTGCAAGAAGCGCTGCAGCCTTTGGGTTATAGCGCTCTTTTTTTGTTTTATTTTCTGTTATAATAGTAGAGTTGAGTTCAAAATGATGGTCATTCCCGCAACCATGGCGTTAATGAGACGTATGGTACCGGTGGGGATGCAAATGTTTACAGCTAGAGGGGAGTTGAAAGGGATGGATTTCGATAAATTGATTGCGCGTATTAATGAGCTTTCCCGCAAAAATAAAACAGTAGGCTTGACGGACGAGGAAACGAAGGAGCGCGATGAGCTGAGACAGCGTTACTTGAACAACTTCAAAAGCAACTTCAAGCAGCAGCTCGATTCGATTAAATACGTCGAAGACGAAGAGGATCAAAACGGGGACCAAAATTTGAAGCACTAGGAGGAACAGCCTTGTCACGGTCATGGGAACGCAAAGTACGTAAAAACATGGGCAAGATTAATAAGGACCGCAAGAAGCACGGCGGTTCGCCGGTTGTATTCAATGCAGAGAAGAAGGACCGATATGCGGGCCGGAACTATGTATTTCCGATTTTGCTATTGGTTTTTGTAGCTTTATACAGCTTTGTGATGCAAGGCGACCCGAATTTTGAGGCTACGACGATGTACTGGGTGACCGTAGCGTGTTATATCATCTTGGCTGCATTGTTTTTCTTCCGCAAGCCATACCTGACGATCGGCAAGGATTATGTGCAATCTCGCCGCATGACAGGGGACAAGCGTCTGAATGTGGCGGACATCAAAGGCATTCGCGTTCAAGACGGCTACGTCACCATTATGCCGCAGAGGGGCGCAAGCTGGACATATTCGCGACTGCTCAACCGCTTTAAGACCGAAGAGATGGCGGCTAAGCTGAAGGCATTCGCAGCAACGCATAATATTGAGTTTAACGAAAAATAATCGATTCGTGGGGGAGTAGAGACCATCATGGCCAAACAGGCGGTATTATTCGATCTGGATGACACGCTGTTGTGGGATGACCGCAGCGTCAAGGAAGCATTCGAGGCAACCTGCAGAGCGGGTGCGGAAGCGACAGGCTTAGATATCGGCGAGCTGGAAGCTGCTGTCCGCAAGGAAGCAAGAGAGCTGTATGAATCGTATGAGACATTTCCATTTACGAAAATGATCGGCATTAACCCGTTTGAAGGCCTGTGGGCGAATTTTGCGGAAGGCGAGCAAGAGGAATTCCGCAAGCTGCAGCAGCTTGCGCCGAATTATCGCAGAGAAGCATGGACACGCGGACTGAAGGCGCTTGGCGTCGACGATGCGGAGCTAGGGGCCAAGCTGGCAGAGCAATTCCCGGCTGAGCGGCGCAAGCGGCCGATTGTTTATGACGAGACTTTTGCTGTTCTTGACAAGCTGAAGGGCAAATACAAGCTGTTGCTCCTGACCAATGGCTCTCCTGATCTTCAGAAGGAGAAGTTGGATGGGGTTCCCGCACTCATTCCTTATTTCGATCATATTATCATCTCTGGTCAGTTTGGCGAAGGCAAACCGGCAGCGTCGATCTTCAAGCATGCGCTGGAGAAGCTTGATATTGAAGCGGATCACGGCATCATGGTGGGAGATAAGCTGACGACGGATATCCTTGGCGCGAACACGATCGGCATGACTTCCGTCTGGATTAATCGTCATGGCATGAAGCGAAGCGATGAGATCGTTCCTACTTATGAAATTGCGAATCTGGAAGAGCTGCTTCAACTTTTGGAGCAATAATTCTGGCGATAAAGAATAGCTCGAAGCATAAAAACAAGCCCCGTGTCCGGCAGTTCGGCCGGCAGGGGCTTGCAACTTTATTCTACGGCTGTCTTACTTCGAAAATGTAGGATCTGCGTAAGGATGGGCGATCCAGCCTTCTGTCTCGATAAAGAGGCGAACGGCTACGATTTGACGATTCTCCATGAGCGTGAAGAAATGCGCTTTATGCTCCGGCACGGAGATAACATCGCCAGCTTCCAGCTCGACATCGAAGTAACCGACATCATCTGTACCTTTAATAATGAAGATGCCGCGGCCTGCTGTAATCGCGCGAACCTCATCTTCAGTATGCGTGTGGACATTCTCGAACTTCTTGAGCAGCTCATCCAGATTCGGAGTTGCGTCAGACAGGGAGATAATATCCCAGGTTTTGTAACCGCGGCGAGCGGCAAGATCGTTAATTTCTTCTTCATACGTTTTTAGAATTGCAGCTTTCTCTTCATCGGAAAGCACAAATTTATTTTGCAGCTCCTCGGATAGCTTGCTTGGATTCCAATGCTCGTACAGCACCTCTTGGCTGTCCAGAAAAGCGCGAACGTTTTCTTCTCCTTTAATCCGTTCCTCTGTATTGCGAATGCGAATTTCAGCCATACCATTCCCTCTTTTCCAATAGAAATTAAATGATATAATGATTATAATTCAAATTGAAGCGATTGTCGATGGAAGTTCCTTTTCAGTACAAGGCGATTCTGTTAAACTATTTGGTAATGATTTTGGGAAGGGTGTAGCACATTGTCGAGACAGAAACTAGAACAATTGCTCAAGGAGCGCATCCTTATACTGGATGGCGCGATGGGCACCATGATTCAGCAAGCGAATTTGACGGAAGAAGATTTCGGCGGCGCAGAGCTGGACGGCTGTAACGAAATGCTCGTGCTGACGAGACCTGACGTCATTTCTACGATACATGAGCAATACCTGGAGGCAGGGGCCGACATTCTGGAGACCAATACATTCGGCGCTACCAGCGTTGTATTGGCTGATTATGATATTCCAGAGAAGGCACGCGAGATTAACTTGGCGGCGGCCCGTCTGGCGCGCGAAGCGGCGGACAAGTTCAGTACGCCCGACAAACCAAGATTCGTAGCGGGCGCGCTTGGACCGACCACGAAGACGCTGTCTGTAACAGGCGGCGTAACATTCGACGAACTGGTCGAAAGCTACTACGAACAGGCGCTTGCCTTGATTGAAGCCGACGTCGATGCGCTCCTGCTTGAGACATCCCAAGATACACTGAACGTGAAAGCCGGCAGCATCGGCATCCGCAACGCATTCGAGACGCTCGGACGCGAGCTGCCGATTATGATTTCCGGAACCATTGAGCCTATGGGAACGACGCTTGCCGGTCAGTCGATCGAGTCGTTTTACATTTCTCTGGAGCACCTGAAGCCGATCTCCATTGGCCTGAACTGTGCGACAGGCCCGGAGTTTATGCGTGACCATATTCGGACACTCAGCGAGATTGCCAATTCCGCGGTCAGCTGTTATCCGAACGCGGGCTTGCCGGATGAGAACGGCCAATACCATGAATCGCCTGATTCGCTCGCGCTGAAGATGTCAGCGTTTGCGGAGCAGGGCTGGCTGAATATTGCCGGCGGATGCTGCGGCACAACGCCTGAGCATATTCGCGCAATGGCCGAGACAATGGCCAAGTATGCACCAAGAACGAAGCTTGGCGAGCATCCTGACGCGGTATCGGGCATTGACACCGTCTTTATTGAAGCTGACAACCGCCCGATTATGATCGGCGAAAGAACGAATATTTCCGGCTCGCGAAAGTTCAAGCGACTTATTAAGGAAGAAAAGTTCGACGAAGCGTCCGAAATCGCGAGATCGCAGGTGAAGGGCGGAGCGCATGTCATCGACATCAACCTGCAGGATACCGATATTGACGAAGCATTCGCCGTTCATAACTTCCTTCCGCAGGTCGTGAAGAAGATCAAAGCGCCGCTGATGCTGGATTCCACTTATGATCATATTATTGAGCTCGGGCTCAAATATTCGCAAGGCAAAGCTATTATTAACTCCATCAACTTGGAGGATGGCGAGTCGAAATTTGAGAAGATTGTCCCACTTATTCATAGATACGGCGCAGCGGTAGTCATGATCCTTATAGACGAGCGGGGCCAAGCGGTGTCCCGTGAAGCGAAGGTTGAGGTGGCGGACCGCTCCTACAAGCTGCTGGTGGAGAAGTATGGCGTTAATCCGTCGGATATTATTTTTGACCCGAACATGTTCCCGGTAGGTTCCGGCGATCCGCAGTATATCGGCTCGGCGGTCGAGACGCTGGAAGGCATTCGGATGATCAAAGAGAAGTACCCGGAGACGAAGACGATTCTGGGCCTTAGCAACATCTCCTTCGGCTTGCCGGATGCGGGACGCGAGGTGCTGAACTCCGTCTATCTGTACCATGCGACCAAAGCGGGATTGGATTACGCGATCGTCAATACGGAGAAGCTGGAGAGATACGCATCCATTCCGGATGAAGAGCGCAAGCTGGCGGAAGAGCTGATCTACAATACGAATGACGATACGCTTGCCGCGTTCGTTGCGGCTTTCCGCAACAAGAAGGTAGAGAAGAAGGAAAAGATCTCGAACTTGACGCTGGAGGAGCGCCTGGGCTCATACATTGTAGAAGGCACGAAGGAAGGCTTGATCCCGGATCTGGATGAAGCGCTCAAGAAATATGCTCCGCTTGAAGTCATTAACGGGCCGCTCATGAAAGGCATGGAAGAGGTTGGCCGGTTGTTCAACAACAACGAGCTGATCGTAGCCGAGGTATTGCAAAGCGCTGAGGTGATGAAAGCATCTGTTACCCATCTGGAGCAGTTCATGGAGAAGTCGGAATCGTCGGTGAAAGGCAAAATCATATTGGCTACGGTCAAAGGCGACGTCCATGACATCGGCAAGAATCTGGTCGAGATTATTCTTTCCAATAATGGGTATAAAATTATTAACCTGGGCATTAAAGTGCCGCCTGAGCAGCTGATCGAAGCGTATCGCAACGAGAAAGCGGACGCTATCGGCCTGTCCGGTCTGCTTGTCAAATCAGCGCAGCAAATGGTCATTACAGCGCAAGACTTGCGCACCGCTGGCATTGATGCACCGATTCTGGTCGGAGGCGCCGCACTTACGCGGAAGTTTACCAAAACAAGAATCGGCCCGGAATATGACGGTCTTGTCATGTATGCGAAAGATGCGATGGACGGGCTCGATATCGCCAACAGGCTGATGGATCCTGAGCACCGCCAGAAGCTGGAGGAAGAGCTTGCTGCGTTCAAGGCTGCCGGAGCGGCGATCGAGGAGGAGACGAAGACGCTGCCGCAGCTGACGCGCGCCGTCCGCTCCAAGATTGATCCGAATGCGCCTGTCTTTGCTCCGCTGGATCTGGAACGCCATATTCTAAGAGATGTGCCGATTCCGCATATCGTGCCTTATGTCAATATGCAGATGCTGCTCGGCCATCACCTTGGACTGAAAGGCACAGTTGAGAAGCTGCTTGCTGAAGGCAACGAAAAGGCGCAGCAGCTGAAGGAGACTGTGGAAGAGATTATAAGGGAAGGCAGCGCAGAGGGCTATCTGAAGGCTAATGCCATGTACCGCTTCTTCCCGGCGCAGTCTTCCGGCAACGATGTCATCATTTACGATCCTGAACAGCCGGGCAAAGAGATCAAGCGCTTCACGTTCCCGCGCCAGCAGGTGGAGCCGTATCTTTGCTTGGCGGACTACTTGAAGTCAGTCGACAGCGGCGTTATGGATTATGTCGGTTTCCTCGTTGTAACGGCGGGCCAAGGCATCCGTGAATTAGCGAACGAGTGGAAAGATAAGGGGGACTACTTGCGTTCCCATGCCTTGCAGTCAGTTGCGCTGGAGGTTGCAGAAGGATTGGCGGAGCGTATCCATCACCAAATGCGCGATCTGTGCGGCTATCCCGACCCGCCTGAATTCACGATGAAGCAGCGCCTCGGCGCCCGTTATCAAGGCATTCGCGTATCCTTCGGCTATCCGGCTTGCCCGAATCTGGAGGATCAGGGCCCGCTGTTCGAGCTTATGCAGCCGGATGCAATCGGCGTAGAGCTGACGGAAGGTTTTATGATGGAGCCTGAAGCATCGGTGTCGGCAATGGTATTCGCCCATCCGGAGGCGCAATACTTCAACGTCGAGAAAGTATAACTCATTATGCACGAGCCTTTCGTCTTCGGATGTTCGCATTCCGAAGGCGGAGGGCTCCTTTCTAATTGAAGCACAGCAATTCAATCTCAAGAATAAGCGAGGGCTGAACGATGAAAATGTGGTTTCTGGGCACAGGGGCCGGACGGCCGAACAAGCATCGCAATGTAACCGCTATCGCCCTTCAGCTGCCTGAGCCGGATACGGGGTGGTGGCTGTTCGATTGCGGGGAGGCGACACAGCATCAGCTGATGCATGTGCCGCTGAAGCTGAGCAAGCTGGAGAAGATTTTTATTACCCATCTTCATGGCGACCATCTGTACGGATTGCCGGGTCTGCTGAGCAGCAGGTCCTTCGATGGCGGCGTGACGCCGCTGACGATGTATGGCCCAACTGGCCTGAAAGCATATATAGACACTGTCTTTTCACTTACGGCGACTGCTTTGGATTATGAGCTTGTTATTCATGAACTGGAAGAGGAGCAAGCGTCTATCTATACAGATGCCCGGTTCCGGGTAGAAGCCGGTCCGCTCGTCCATCGCGTGCCATGCCTTGGCTACCGGGTCGAGGAACGGGACATGCCGGGGCCTCTTATGGCGGATAAGCTGCGCGGGCTGGGTGTGAAGTCAGGGCCGTTGTTCGGGAAGCTCAAATCCGGCCAGCCGATTACGCTGGAGGATGGCACGATCATAACGCCGGCGGACGTAACGGACGGTGTACTGAGAGGCAGAATCGTAACGGTGCTTGGGGATACGAGTCCATGCGAGATGGCGGATACGCTTGGCAGGCATGCCGATCTCATCGTGCATGAAGCGACCTTTGCCGCGGGATTGGAAGAGAAGGCGCATGAGTTCGGCCATTGCACAACGATAGAGGCGGCGCAGACGGCGCTGAGAGCAGGAGCCAAAAAAGTGGCGCTGACGCATTTCAGCGGCAGATACAGCAATGAGGATTTGGGGAAGCTCGTTGATGAGGCGGCAGCAGTGTTCCCGGATGTAATCGCCGCAACGGATTTTGGCGTGGTGGAGATTGCACGCATCCATGAACGATAAGGGAAATTAAAAGCAAAGTCCTGAAAATGACATTGCCGCGCGAACATGTATTCTGTACAATAAAGATCGAATCTATGAATTTGCGCTATTGAATTGAAATACGACATAGAAGAAGTCAAGCAAGGCTGGGCAGAGGAGTGAAGGCAATGAATCGATGGACGGGGAGAGCGGCAAATCTGGAGGAATGGCTCGGGGGGCTAAAGGCGAACGAGTCAATAATGGAAAATGTGACGCATTGGCGGACTTTGCCGCCGCGCGAAGCGAAGTTCGCGCCGTTGCCGGAGGATCTTCATCCGGCATGGCGGGAAGCGCTTCGTAAGCGCGGAATCGAGCAGCTATATTCGCATCAAGCGGCCGCATACGATGCAGTCAGACGAGGCAATCACGTAGTAGCGGTGACGCCCACAGCTTCAGGCAAGACGCTATGCTACAACTTGCCGGTCGTGCAGAGCCTGCTCCAGCATGAAGAGGGGCGAGCGCTTTATTTGTTCCCTACAAAGGCGCTGGCACAGGACCAGGTTGCGGAGCTTCAGGTGCTCGCCGACCTGATGGACAGCAGCATCAAGACCCATACCTATGACGGGGATACGCCTCCGACGGTTCGCTCCGCCATCCGCAACAGCGGCCATATTGTCGTGACCAATCCTGATATGCTCCACTCCGCGATTCTTCCGCATCACACCAAATGGGTCAAGCTGTTCGAGAATATCAAATACATAGTGATCGACGAAGTGCATGCTTACCGGGGCATATTCGGCAGCCATGTGGCCAACGTCATTCGGCGATTGAAGCGCATCTGCCGATTCTACGGCTCGAAGCCGCAATTCATTTGCGCTTCCGCAACGATAGACAATCCAAGAGAACACGCGGAGCGGCTGATTGGCGAGCAAGTCGAGCTCGTGGACAACAACGGCGCGCCAGTGGGCGAGAAGCACTTCGTGCTGTACAATCCGCCTGTCGTCAACAAGCAGCTTGGCATCCGCCGCAGCAGCGTGCTGGAGACGCAGAAGCTTGCCGCTATGCTGCTGAAGCAAGGCGTACAGACCATTGTGTTCGCCAGAAGCCGTGTGCGCGTCGAGCTGTTGCTTACTTATTTGCAAGAGTTGATTCGTGACAAATTGGATGACAGAACAATCAGGGGATACCGGGGCGGCTACTTGCCGAAGCTGCGGCGCGAGATTGAGAAAGGGCTGCGCACGGGCGAAATCCGCGGCGTCGTCAGCACGAACGCGCTGGAGCTCGGTATCGATATCGGACAGTTGCAAGCCTGCGTCTTGAATGGATATCCGGGCACGATCGCAAGCACTTGGCAGCAGTCCGGCCGCGCCGGCCGGCGTATGGAGAGCTCTGTGACATTCCTGGTCGCCAGCAGCAACCCGCTGGATCAATACATGATCCAGAACCCGGACTTCTTCTTCGGCCATCCGCCGGAGCGGGCGCTGATCCACCCGGATAATCTGCTTGTCCTGATCGATCATGTGAAATGCGCAGCGTACGAGCTGCCTTTCCGCGAGGGAGAGACGTTCGGGTCGGAATCGCTGGCGGATATGATGGAGTTTTTGGTAGAGGAGAAGGTGCTGCACAAGGCGGGCGACCGTTGGTTCTGGATGGAGCAGTCCTTCCCGGCGCACAATATTTCGCTTCGATCCGCCGCGCAGGAAAACTTTATTATTGTAGATATGACCCATGATAACCGAGTGCTCGGCGAGGTCGACCGCTTCAGTGCGCCTACGCTAATCCATGAAGAAGCGATCTACATCCACGAAGGGGTTCAATTTCAAGTCGAGAAGCTTGATTATCCGGAGAAAAAGGCATATGTTCGCCAAGTGGATGTCGACTACTATACAGATGCCAATCTGGCTGTCGAGCTGAAGGTCCTTCATGTGGACAAGGAGAAGCAGTCCGGTGACTTGCTCCGGCAATACGGAGAAGTAACGGTCAATGCCAAAGCGACGATTTTCAAAAAAATCCGATTGCGCACTCACGAGAATATCGGCTCGGGGCCGATTCATTTGCCCGAGGAGGAGCTGCATACGAGCGGTTATTGGTTCTCGTTCAGCGAGGAAGCGGCGGCACGCAAAAGCAAGAACGAAATGCAATTTGCGCTGCTCGGCATTGCGAACGTGCTCGTGCATATTGCACCCCTCTATCTGATGTGCGATCCGTTCGACATACGTGTCGTGCCTCAGGTGAAGGCGGTGCATACGCAGCGCCCGACGATTTACTTCTATGACCGCTATCCCGGCGGTGTAGGCCTTAGTGAACGGTTGTACGAAGTGCATGACGAGCTGCTCGCTCACGCGAAATCGATGATCGTATCCTGCGGCTGCCTCAGCGGCTGCCCTGCTTGCGTGGGTCCTATCGAAGAGGTTGGACTGCTGGGCAAACAACAAGCGCTTGAGCTGCTTCAGGAAGCAGGTGCGGTATGAGCGGACTTCGCGATCGGATGAACCGGCTTAGAGCATCGGCAGCGGGTATGCAGCCGGCGCAGCCGGCATCTGTTGTCCATTCGGCGTCAGTTGATGCGTTGCCCATCCTGCCCGACCATGAAGCTGATTCGTATCCAACTGACATACAGCCTATGAAGTCAACGCATCTTGCAGAGCCGACATCTCTGTCTGAGGAGGCGGATAACGAAGAGCAGCTGCATCCTGGATGGTCCGCGTTCGGAGTAACCGTGTGCCGCAATGAAGCGGGCTCTTACCTGATTAGACGTACGCTCTATCCGCTGGACCATCGGCATGGCACACATGCTGTCGGCGAGCTGAGAGAGGCTGCGGCAGGGTTGTCGCCATTCCATCCGGCAGCTGGCGATCCGGCGCCTGAATCGATACTTTATTTGGACTTGGAAACGACGGGACTCGGCGTGGGCACAGGCAATGTGCCGTTCATGATCGGCATCGGGTACTTAAGCGGGAATTCGTTTGTTGTAGAGCAGACGCTGATCCGCCATCCGGCGGAGGAATTCGCCATGCTGTCGGATTTGCAGAAAAAGCTTCGCAATTATACGTATCTCGCCACATATAATGGTAAGACTTTCGATTGGCCGCTGGTGCAGAATCGCATGATTATGAATGCGATCAGACTAAAGGATTGGTCGCCGCTTCATCTTGATTTCTTGCATCCTTCGCGTTCGATATGGCGGAATACGCTTGCCTCCTGCAGGCTCAGCCATATCGAGGAGGAGCGTCTCGGCATTACCCGTACGGATGATGTGCCGGGTTCATTGGCTCCTCAGCTTTATTTCCAGTATTTGTCTGATGGAGATCCGGCGCCGCTGGAAGGCGTATTCCGTCATAATGAAAGCGATCTCTTGTCATTGGCTTGCTTGTCGATCCGCTTCGGCTGGCTTCTCCAGGAGCAGATCTTCAGACGCATACCATACCCGGAAGAAGCCGAGGAGCTGGTGCGTACCGGCTTATGGCTGAACCGCATGGGAATGAATGGATTGCCAGAGACCTTATACGACCGGGCTATTCGGCATGAGAAGGCTGCGCCGTCCCCGCTTCTCATGCTGGCAGCCAGCGACAAGAAGGCTGGCAATTGGGAGCGGGCTGTGTTATTGTGGCAGAAAGCCATTGTGCAAGCCGGAGCGCAGTTTCACGAGGATGTAATCGAGGCCTGCATTGAGCTTGCGATGTATTATGAGCACCGAACCAAAGAGCTGGAATCCGCGCTTGCGTTCGCTCTGCGGGCGCTGGAGAGGCATGAGCGGCTGACGTTATTTGGACAGCGCAACCGCAAGCATCAGTCGGATCAGGACAGCCTTCGCAACCGGGCGGCCAGACTGCGCCGCAAGCTGGACAGAAGAGGGATAGAATCATGAAAGAAACAACCAACCGCTTGCGCGGATTGTTAATTGATCTGGATGGGACGCTGTATCACGGTTCCCAGAGAATTGACGGGGCGGATCGCCTCATTCATTTTATTAATGATAATCATTTGCCTTATCAATATGTTACAAACAACTCATCAGCAACACCGGAGGAAGTGGCCCGGCGGCTGACTGCCATGGGCATTCCCGCCGATGCTACAGACGTGTGCACATCGGCGCAAGCGGCTGCCAGCTATATTGCCGAGCAGTCTGCAGGCGCATCGGTCTTCGTAATAGGCGAGAGCGGCTTGCGCGAGGCGTTGCAGGAAGCGGGCTGCCGTATGACGGAGGACGAACAGCCGGACTATGTCGTGCAAGGAATCGACCGCTCCATGAGCTACGAGCGAATGGCGAAGGCTGTCGGGTACATACGCGCTGGCGCGGCTTTCGTGATGACGAATCCCGATCTGCTGCTGCCGACGGCTGACGGCCTGATGCCGGGAGCAGGCTCTATTGGAGCGATGCTGCAAGCCGCGAGCGGAGTGAAGCCCGTTGTCATCGGCAAGCCGTCATCGATATTGATGAACTATTCGTTAAAACGGCTAGGCGCCACACCTGAGAATACATGGGTTGTCGGAGACAATATGGCGACGGATATTGCAGCTGGCATTGCGGCGGGCTGCGCTTCTGTCTTAGTTCTGACAGGACTGACCAATGCCGATAATTACGAGCATTACGCGACGGCTGCCGGCTGCAAGCCTGATCGGATATGCAAGACGCTGGATGATTTAAGAATGGAGATTTCAAGCAATCTAAGTGCAAACAGCATGTGCAGGGAGGATAAAGCCTAGATGCAGGAACTGCCGGAGTTGGATATATATCGGGCGATGCTTGCGGAACGTTTTGCAGGCGCCCAAATAACAGCATTAACAATTCATAAGAAGGGTATGGATGAAGCCGCCAAGACTGAGCTGATCGGCCACGTAGTGGGCACAACTGTCTGGTTTGTGGAACGGAGAGCGCAGCATCTTGTTTTCCATCTGGATAACGGCAAGCGCCTGCTTGTGTACGTTCCGTATGAAGCCTACGCTTTCTGCGGAAGCGGAGAGAAGAAGAAGGACTCCAAAGCCTTCGCCACGATTTCCTTCGGAGATCGCTATGTGACCTTCTACGGCTTAATGCCGGAGCACATTCTGACTATGTCTGTCAAAGGGCTGGAGGAGTACATGAAAGTAAACGGCGTTGATCCGCTAGACAAGCGGCTGACGCTGTCGCGCTTCGTGGAGCGATTCTCCAAGAAAAGAAGCACGCTCCGTACAGCGCTGCTGGATACCGGGCTGATCTCCGGAATCGGACCGGTCTATGCCGATGAGATTGCCTTTGCTGCCAAAATCCGCCCCGAGACAAAGCTTCAATCGCTGAATGCCGACGCATGGGAGAGATTGTACCAAGCGATGGGCAGCGTGCTTCGCGATGCCATTTCTCATGGCGGCGCCGGAGAGAAGCCAATGTTCGAGGGGGATTTGCTTACAGGCGGGTATCGGGAGCGTCTCCAGGTCTATAAGCGTGAAGGCCAGTCCTGCATGAGATGCGGCGGCACGGTACAGAAGGTGACGGCGGGCAACCGCAAAGCATTCGCCTGCCCAAGCTGCCAGGAATTAATCGAATAAGAAGTTAAGGTACAGAACATCGCAAGCATATCGGATGGAGGGTCACTCATGATCCACGTTTATCTGGATGATTTCCGCAAATGTCCGCAAGGCTTCGTATTCGCCAGGTCAGCAGAGGAGTGCAAGCTCCTGATTGACGTCGAGGCGATTGATATTCTCTCGCTGGACTATGACCTCGGCTGGGGCCAGCCGACGGGATACGAGGTTGTGCGCCACTTGATACAGACTGGGAACTATCCTCGCCGGATTTATTTGCATACATCCAGCGCCCCGGGAAAGCAGCAGATGCATCATGCGCTCTCCGAACATGTGCCGGAGGATGTTCAGCTGTTCGGCGGGCCGATGCCTCAGCGTCTGCTAGACGAAGTAGCAGAGGCGTCGCGCCGATAGCGGCGCGGCCGGCATACTATTACATCATAATGAAAGAGGCTTAGCCATCGTGAGTCAATGGATCGGAACAGCAAATCAAACTTATGCTCCTTATGCAATGGAGGAGCTGCGAAGAATCATACCGGGGGCAAGCTTCACCCAGCTTGCCGCAGGTGAGGTATTCCTTATGAGCTGCGCCATGGAGCAAGCAGAGGCTCTGGCGGCGATACATCGGGAAGAGCCGATCTTCCTTCGTCATATTCAGCCGGTCGACCGGATTATGGATATTGACGGGAGCGCGTCTGATTTGCAGGGATTGGCGGACATGATCCGCAACGCCCGTCTTGTCTTTGAGGAAAAGCGGACGGCAGTACATATTCGCAGAAATGCCAAAACATCATTTCACTACACGACTTCCGATACGAAAGCGCTGCTGGATGCCGTGCTGGAGGAGCTGGATGCGGAGCCTGTCGTTCAGCAGCCCGAAATGATCATATCGGCCTATGCTGCAGGGGACAAGCTTTATGTCGGCTTCGCCACGCCGGAGGAAATGCTGTCGGATTGGCCGGGTGGTGCTGTAAGATTCCAGCGGGAAGAGGGGCAAGTATCCCGCGCGAAGTTCAAGCTGCTTGAAGCGGAGAGGGCATTCGGCCTAAGCTATACGGACTACCGGCAAGCGCTTGATGTGGGTGCGGCACCGGGAGGCTGGACGTCCTTGCTGCTGGAACGCGGCCTGCGCGTAACGGCTATCGATCCTGCTGATATGCATCCGTCGCTGCTCGCAAGCCCAGCGCTGACGCATATCAAGCGCAACGCTTCCGAAGCCAAGCTTCCGAAGCGCGCATTCGATCTGCTAGTCTGCGATATGAGCTGGAGTCCGATGCTGATGAGCAAGCTTGTTCTGGATTTGAAGGGAGCGCTGGCTCACGAAGCCACGGCAATCATAACCGTCAAGCTGATGCATCGCAAGCCGTTGCAGACGATCAGAGAGGTCAAGGAGCGTCTCGGCACAGCGTTTACCGTACTAAAGGCCAAGCAGCTCTTCCATAACCGGGAAGAGATTACACTTCATCTCCGTCTCAAAGAGTAACGAGGCAGTATTCACAACGTTGTAGCTCCTTGAGCTGCTGTGCTATAATGACTGCACAACCAATCTTATATGTGTAATGGGAAAGCATCCCGAAAACGACCTGCCGACTGCGGGTGGTTTCGCGATGCTTTTTTTCGTTGTGAAAAGAAGGAGACTAGAGATATGAGCGATCATGTTCCAGGAAACGCACAATTGAAAAACGGCACCATAGTAGAAGAACGCTATCGGGTAATCCGCGTGATTGGCCAAGGGGGCATGGGTGTAGTCTATGCTGTAGAAGATATGAAGCTTGAAGGAACGGTGCGCGCGATGAAAGTTACGTCGGGCAGCATAGAACAGGGAATTTACTCGGCGGAAGCACATACGCTAATGAAATTAAGCCATCCGTATTTGCCGCTTATTACCGATTATTTCCCGCCGCGGAACGGCAGCGGCAGAGAAGTGCTGATCATGGATTACATCGACGGCGATACGATTGCAGGCATGCTGAACCAGTCGATGAGCGGCTTTACGTTTCCGGAGCTTGTGCATATCGGTCTGCAGCTTTGCTCCGCGCTAATCTATTTGCATACGCGGCCGTCTGCCATCATTCACCGCGACCTGAAGCCATCTAATGTGATGATCGATCGGAAGGGCAATATCAAGCTGATTGACTTCGGCATTTCCCGCAAATATAAGGAAGGGCAGCATGGAGATACGGTGAAGCTCGGCACGCTTGGGTTTGCGGCGCCGGAGCAGCGGGACGGCCGACAGAGCGATGCCCGTACGGATATTTACGGGCTTGGAGCCTTATTGTTCTATATTGCATCGAACGGCGTACGGACCTATGACGGCGAATCCGGTCATTACCGCTCGATCCTTGCCCAATTGCCTAAGGACTATCCAGCTTCGTTCGGTACGGTGCTGGAGAGGATGCTACACCCTATGCCGATGCATCGCTATCAGACGATGCAGGATGTGGAGCAGGCGCTGAAGGCCTTTTCCTCTCAGGCGGTGCTCCCGGATGACGGTCCGAAGCGATGGGATATGCATATGAACCAGCTGAAGCCAGCGCTTGTAAGCGTTATCTCGATGTCTCCCGGGGCTGGCGCCACGATGCTGTCCATTACATTGTCCATGCTGCTTGGACGGCGAGGCTGCACCGTGACGGCTGCGGAATATTACGGCGTACAGCCGGAATGGATCGAATTGCTGCCTGCCAGATCCAAGAAGGACCCCAGTGACGAAAGCGGAATGATCCGCTATACAGAGTTCTACAATCGGAGAAAGAAGGACAGTAACCCCGTTCACTGGTGTGTGGTTCCGTCCCATCATTTGTCGCAGAATGGCCATGATTCCCGATTGTTCGAGCAGAAGCTGAGGCAGTTCGGCAGCGAAATCAATATTATGGACTTCTCCAGCAAATGGCATGAGCCCGATGCGTTGTATTGGCTGATGGAATCGACTCATGTCATTGCAGTCGGAGATCCCTTTATTGCAAAATGGCAGGTAGATCATGTGCAGCGGCTAATTGAGCTGGGAGAGAAGCTGAAGGGTACGGGCGGGATGCTGCATTGGGTTGCCAACAAGGATGTGCGGTTCCGCGCCAGGCCAGAGTGGCTCTCTCTCTTCCCGGACAGCCCGATATGCACGGTCCCGCTGCTGCCGCAGGACGCGGTATTGAACGCTCTATGGAGCAATAAGTGGATGACGGAAAATACCGTTCTCGACTACAGGCTCAGTAAGGCGATGAGCCCGCTGTGCGATAAGCTGACTCGGCATATTGACCGCGAAAGCAGCCGATAGCTCTCTTGCAATTGGACATATCCTTCTTTATGATGATAATATTGTTGGGATTCTAACAAGAAGGAAGGTCCAAACTCATGAATGAACGCATATTAGTCGTTGAAGATGAAGCGGGGATCGCCCGCATATTGCAGTTAGAGCTCGAACATGAAGGATATACGGTAGGTGTGGCGAGTGACGGCCGCAAAGGCTACGAGATGGCGTCCTCCGGTGAATGGCAGCTTGTGCTGCTGGATGTGATGCTGCCGGAGATGAGCGGTATTGAAGTGCTTCGCCTGATCCGTCAAGCGGGCAATCCCGTTCCTATCATATTGCTTACGGCGAGAGATACCGTTCCAGACAAGGTAAGCGGCTTCGAGCACGGAGCCAACGATTACGTTACAAAGCCGTTTGCGGTCGAGGAGCTGCTGGCGCGGGTGAGGAACATTCTGCGCATCTTCCAGCAATATCCGAAGGAAGCGGAAGGCTCCGATCTGATCAAGCTTGGCGATCTGACAATCGAGCTGCGCACACGCAAAGTATTCCGCAAGGATCTGCTGATCGAGCTGACGCCGCGCGAATTCGAGCTGCTCGTCTATTTGGTGGAGAACCGCAACGAAGAGAAGTCGCGCGAGGATATTCTGTCCGAGGTATGGGGCTATGACTTCATCGGCGAGACGAATCTCGTTGACGTCTATATCCGATATTTGCGCCAAAAGCTTGACAAGGGCTATCGCCATAAGCTGATCCATACGGTTCGCGGCGTTGGCTATATGATAAAGGAGCCAGATGCATGACGCTGCGTAAACGGTTTACGCTTTTTACGATTTTTTGGCTTATATTAATATTAATCTTCTTTAATATATTCGTGTACTTCTACGTCATTAAGATTACGACCGAGAGCGAAGAAGAAGTGATCATGACCAAAGTTAATCTGCTGCTGGAGAATCCGCGAATACAGAGCGGCCGCGGACTCAGTTCCCCAGAGATATTGGAGGAATACAGCAGCATGAACGAGATGGTCCGTATCATTGCGCCCAATAACCGCGTGCTAAGCATTACGGGCATGAATATTCATCCGGCGATTCTGGAAATTCCGGCGGAGTTCAAGCCTTATCATGACTCCGGCATGATTACGAGAAACGGGGAGCGAATCATCTTCATGCAGGTGCCGCTTTTTGAGGGCGGCAAGGTTATCGCCATGCTTGAGGTGATGCGCATACTGGATGAGCTGGACGATTATTTGCAGGTGCTTGTCGCTGCGCTTAGCGTAACGAGCGCCGGCGCTATTCTGTTCGCTATTTTTGGCACGTATTGGTTCACTTCGAGGCTGACTGCGCCGATCCAGCAGATGGTCAATACGATGCGCGAGATCGACCGGAGCGGCAAGCTGCGGCAGATTGATATGGGGAACCGCGAGGAATCCGCCGAGCTGCAGCAGCTGATCCGGGCCTTCAATCAGATGATCGAGCGGCTCGACCGCACCTTTGCGAGGCAGAAGCAATTCGTTGCGGACGCTTCGCATGAGCTGAAGACGCCTCTTACAGTCATCAGCAGCTATGCCGGCATGCTGAAGCGGTGGGGAAGGGATGACGAGAGCGTGCGCGACGAAGCGATCGAGGCGATCGCCAAGGAAGCGACGCGGCTGCAAAACCTGACCAAATCGATGCTTACGCTTGCCGAAGCGGAGCAGGAGGATTGGCTGCGGCTGGAGATGTTCGATGTGGTGCAGGTCGTTGACGAGCTGGCGACGATGATGCAAACAACATTCCAGCGGCCGATCCGCGTGAAGGCGTTGTCGCGAGTCGTCCGGATGATGGGCGACAAGGACAAGATCCGCCAGTTGCTCGTGATCTTGCTTGACAATGCGATCAAGTATTCCAAAGAGCCGATCGATGTGTCGATCACGCTTATGAAGAACATTGTGAAGATCGAAGTGAAGGATAAAGGGATGGGCATTCCGGAGAAGGAGATTCCGCATCTGTTCGAACGCTTCTACCGTGTAGACGGCGCCAGAAGCCGCTCGACAGGCGGCGTAGGTCTTGGTCTTTCGATTGCCAAGCGAATCGTCGATCTGCATGAGGGCAAGATTGATGTCTTCAGTCTGCCGGAGCTGGGCACGACGATTACACTTCAATTCAAGCAACGCAAATAATAGAATGAATTCAGGGGGAGTCAATACCATGAAGTATCGTGTAGCGGCGGTGCAATACAAGCTTGCCGACATCCAGAGTTTCAAGCAATTTGAAGAGCAAGTTACCCACTATGTCAGGAACGCGTCGGAATACGGCGTCCAGTTCCTGCTCTTCCCTGAATTTATGACGACTCAGCTGCTCTCGATTGGAGATGGCCAAGGCGAGGCGCTTCCGATCGGCAGGCTGCCTGACTTTACGGAAGACTACAAACGGCTGTTTGCTGAACTGGCCCAATCTTACGACATGTACATTATTGGCGGTACTCATGTCGTGGAAGTAGAGGGCGGAAAACGCCGCAACGCGGCTCACTTGTTCCATCCGGACGGCAGAATCGACGTGCAGCACAAGATCCATCTTACGCCTACTGAGGTTGAGGAGTGGGATATGACGCCTGGGGACGGCGTTGAGGTGTTCCAGACGCCTTTCGGCACCATTGCGATGCTCACTTGCTATGATATTGAGTTTCCGGAAATTGTACGCATGGCAAGAGCGAAGGGGGCGGACGTCATATTCTGCCCGTCTTGCACAGATGACCGTCATGGCTTCTATCGCGTCCGTTATTGCTGCCATGCGAGAACGATTGAGAATCAGATCTATGTCGTGACGACGGGAACGGTCGGCGCTCTGCGCAAGGTCGACTTTATGCGCGCCAACTTCGGTCAAGCTGCTATTCTCGCGCCGAACGATATACCGTTCCCTCCCGCAGGCATTATTGCGGAAGGCGTCATTAACGACGATATGCTCGTAGTAGGCGATCTGGACCTGTCGCTGCTGGAGGAAGTCAGGAAGAGCGGCTCGGTTATGACTTGGAGAGACAGAAGATCGGACCTGTATCCGGACTGGAGCTAAGCCTTAGGCGGAAAGGAGCTTAGCGATTGAACAAGCAATTATATGTGTGGCATAAGGGAAAGCCGGTCGAGGCTATCATTCGCAATTATTCGGAGCAGGACTTTGACGGACTGATTGAGGCGCAGCGCTTAAGCTTTCCGCCGCCGTTCCCTGAGGAGCTGCTTTGGAATAAGGAGCAGCTGAGGGAACACGTTGCCCTGTTCCGGGAAGGCGCGTTGTGCGCTGAAGTTGACGACCGCATTGTCGGCTCCATGACCGGACTTATCGTCGATATAAGCGAATACGGTCATAGCCATAGCTGGGAGACCGTCACGGATAACGGTTATATCCGCAATCATCGGCCTGACGGCAATACGCTTTATGTCGTCGATATATGCATCATTCCTGAATACCGCAAGACGGGACTTGGCAAATGGCTCATGCAGTCGATGTATGAGACGGTTGTCCAGCTTCAGCTGGACCGCCTGCTTGGAGGGGGGCGCATGCCGGGTTACGGAACCAAGTCGCAGGAAGCAACTCCGCAGCAATATGTTGAGAAAGTGCTGACGGGAGAGTGGTCTGACCCTGTCATCTCATTTCTGTTGCGCTGCGGACGAGTGCCGGTAGGTATTGCGGAGAACTATCTGCAAGACGAGGAATCGCTTAATCACGCTGTCATTATGGAATGGCGGAATCCATTTCGCGCCTCAGCAGCTAAGTAATAAGGCCAGGCAAAGACAACATCAAGCAGAATTGGAGTGACGAACTTATGTTAACCTATCATCGCATTACTTCGATTGAAGATCCTTACTTCAAGCCATTGCACGAGCTGCTAGGCTCTATTTTCCCGCCGGAGGAAGTGCTGGCATACGAGCTTTGGAGAGAACCGCTGCAAGATGAGAGCATTCATGTCTATGTTGCACTGCACGGAGAAGAGGTTGTCGGCTCTACGGAGTACCGTTACTATCCTGCGCTTCGTGTCGCCATGACCGACTTTACGATTATCGGCAAGCCTTCGCTGGGCGTTGGCCGATTCTTGATGCGCAGCCGCCAGCAGGATTTGGAGCGGCTCGCCAAGGAATCGGGTACAGAGCCGATCGGCATGTTCGCGGAGATCTATGATCCTTACCGTGCGGCATCCCATGAATTCGGCGGCGTATCGCCAATGAATCCATATGTTCGCAGAGAAGTGCTGTCCCATATCGGTTACAAGCGACTGGATATTCCTTATGTGCATCCTTCTTGGGATCATGAAGGCCATGCGGTTACAGAGCTTGATCTTGGATTCCTGCCGCAAGATGAGACAGTAGAAGAGGTTGATGCGGCGCTGGTTGTTTCTTTTCTGAAGGGCTACTATTCTGCGCTTCCGAATAAGCCTGAGGCTTGGCTGACGATGATCGACAACCTGAAAGGAATGAATAAGGTCCGTCTGTTGCCGCTATGACCACTATTACATTCCGCGGAACGGGGGACTCGCAAGGAGTTCCCCGTTCTTATTGCGATTGCGGAGTATGCTCGGAAGCGAGGGCAACAGGCCGCAATCGAAGATTCCGGCCGTCCTTGCAAATCGAAGACCCCCAATCCGGCGCGACGTGGATAGACTGCGGGCCGGACTGGGGACGCCAGATGGAGAGCGCCTCTCTTCGAGTCTTAGAGCGTATGCTGATTACTCACGCCCATTATGACCATATTGGCGGATTGCCGGAATGGTATGATGCCTGCAGATGGACGGACATAGTAGGCGAGGCGCATGTCCCGCCTGAAGTGATCCCCGAGATTGCATCCAGATTCCCGTGGATCAGCTCGCGAATACGTTTCATTCCAATGGAGCATCCGCTAGCGCTGGGGCCATGGCTTGTCAGCTGCTTTCGCGTTCATCATGGGCGCAACGGCTATTCCTACGCCTTTGAGTTCGTACATACAGCCAGCCGATACCGCTGGATCTACTGTCCGGACGCCTTCGATATGACCGAGCAACAGCAGCAGCCCTTTTACGGAGCTGATCTTGTTATATTGGGAACGAGCTTCGTCAAGGAGCCTTACCCGAGAGAATCAAGGTCGATCTATGATGTGGAGGAAGCGGTGGCGTTATTTGAGCGATGGAAGGCAGGACGAATGATTCTCACTCATATGTCCCACGATATTGATGTGAACAAGACGGATATGCTGCCGCAGCGCGTACAGTTCGCAAGAACCGGCATGTGTATCCCATTATGCGATGAATCAGGGTTGCCCGGCATGTGAAAAACATGCCAGGCAGCCCTATATTTTTGCAACCGGCAGGAGATGCTATGGCATAAAAGGAGGCACTTGTCATGGTTTTCCGGCTATCCATCATTATTGTTTCACTGTTCGTGCTATGGGGCGCTTTGCAGCCGGATCAGCTATCGTCAGTCGCTAATACGGTATTCGATTTTACGATCGAGAAGTTCGGCTGGTTTTATTTGCTGTCGATGTTCGCTTTTCTGATCTTTTCATTTGTGCTTGCCTTTGGCAAATACGGCAGCTTCAAGCTGGGCAGCGACGATGATGACCCGGAATATTCGCTGCTATCATGGTTTTCCATGCTGTTCAGCACAGGGATGGGCATCGGACTTGTATTCTGGGGCGTCGCAGAGCCGCTGTCGCATTACTTAGTGCCGCCAGAGGGGCTGACCGGAGGTACGCCAGAAGCGGCAAGAATCGCGATGAGGTATTCGTTTTTCCATTGGGGGCTTCATCCATGGGCCATCTATACGACCGTTGGGCTGATCTTGGCTTATCATCAATTCCGCAAAGGACGCAAGGGGCTCATCAGCATTACGTTTTTGCCTATCTTGGGCGACCGTGTCTACGGGCCGATCGGCAAAAGCATCGATCTGCTGGCCATCATCGCCACTGTATTCGGCGTAGCCACCTCTCTTGGCCTTGGCGCACTGCAGATCAATGGCGGCTTGAATGCCTTGTTCGGTTTGTCGACGACAACAGGCACACAAATATGGATCATCATTGTAATGACTTTTTTATTTATGGCATCCGCTTTGTCGGGTCTTGACCGGGGAATCAAAATTTTGAGCACGGCAAACCTCATAATGGCGTTTTGTTTGCTGCTATTTGTGTTTTGCGTGGGACCCACCGCTTTTATTCTGGATACTCTGACGAATACGCTCGGCTCTTATGTGCAAAATCTGATCGGCATGAGCCTGCGGCTGTCTCCATTCTCGGAGAGCAAATGGATCGGCAATTGGACGCTTTTTTATTGGGCATGGTGGATTTCATGGACGCCATTTGTAGGTACGTTTATCGCGAGAGTATCGAAAGGAAGGACGATCAAGGAGTTTATTCTTGGGGTGCTTATTGTGCCGAGCCTGCTTGGTTTCCTATGGTTTTCGGTATTCGGGGGAACGGGTCTGCATATGGAGCTGTTGAAGCATATTCCGCTCGCCGCAGCAGCGGAGAAAGATGTGACATCCGTTCTGTTCCTATTGCTTGAACAGCTGCCCCTCGGACAAATTGCTTCCGGAATAGCAACACTGCTTATTGTTGTTTTCTTTGTAACTTCAGCGGATTCAGCTACGTTTGTGTTGGGCATTCTGTCACAAGACGGCGATCCGAATCCGAAAGCGAAGGTGAAGCTGGTATGGGGTGTGCTGCAATCCACAATTGCAATCGTACTGCTTCTAAGTGGAGGGCTGAACGGCTTGCAGACAGCGTCGATTGTTACCTCGCTTCCATTCGCAGCGATTATCGTCGGCATGTGCTTTGCATTGATCCGCTGCTTGCGCGAGGAGGAGAAGGTGCGCCGCATCCGGGAGCGAAAGCGGCAGCGGAAGCTTGATGAGCTCATTGATGATATGTAGCGTTAGTGTGGTTGATGGATGACAGGGCGAACACAAATGGCAGGATGAAAGGTGACGCGCATAGCAGGAGCTCACGGAGCATGCAGAATAGAATGGACTTTGCCTATTATGACTAGCCAGCTTGACATGGGAAGCTGATTTCTATACGATAAGAGGGAATATGCATGACGAAGGGGAAATTTTGATGATTAACGGTGTTCTTAACTCTTAATTGGATATGATCAGGACGAAGGTGGCTCCCTGGCGGCATTATTGCCTGAGGACCGCTTCACGATAACCTCAAGGCTGCGAAATTTTTCGCGGTAATTGTAGGCTTATTTCGTCGTCTGATCCCAAGAGTTGAGAACATGAGGATTTCCGCCCGCCATGCGATAAGGATGAGGCCCAAATCACCGTGCTCCCAGGCACGGTTTTTTTATACCCATTTTCAGTGCTGCGCCGTATAGTTGGCGCGGATTATTGGGGTATGAAGGGCTTCATCAATAATCAGGCAGGAACGGAAGCGCGCTCGCGTTTTCGTTCCTGTCTTTTTTTATGCCTATTTTCAGAAGGAGGATCAAGACATGAATGAAGCAACACTGCGAAAATTAGAGTATGACAAGATCAAGCAAATGACGGTTGAGCTGACCGTTTCGGTTGCGGGCAGAAGACTGGCGGAGAATATGCAGCCGAGTTTGTCCAAAAGGCAAATTGAAGCATGGCAGACTGAGACGTTCGAGGCTTCCGAGCTGCTCGGAAGCGGCGCGAGCATCCCATTGTCCGCAATGGAAGGGATTGAGGCATTTCTGGTGCTGCTTGGGAAAGGCAGAAGCTATAACGAAGGGGAGCTTGAATCGCTGTCCGTCTGGCTTGCTTCTGTTGCCCAGATGAAGAAATATATGCGCGGCAAAATGCATATCGCCCCTACCATCGCGTCATATGCCGAGTCGCTGGACGATTGCAAGCCCCTGCGTGAAGAGCTGGAGAGATGCATCCGCTATGGCAGACTCACGGATGAAGCAAGTCCTGATCTCGGTTATGTGCGAAGGCATATCTACTCGACTGAAGACAAGATTAGCCGGAAGATGGATCATGCCCTGAGCAAGTACCGCAGCTCGCTGCAAGAAAGCATTGTCAGCAAGAGAAGAGAGAGATTCGTGCTGGCTGTAAAGCGGGAGCTTCGCAAGCAAGTGCCGGGCACCGTGCTGGACGAATCGTCCAGCGGCCAGACGCTGTTTATCGAGCCTTTGGACGTATCGGAGCTTCAGCAAGAACTGGCAGAATGGCGCGCGGCGGAGGAGCGGGAGCGCATTGTTGTGCTGTCGCAGCTATCCCAATTGGCTGAAGAGTATGCGCATGCGCTGGAGACGGATGCACAGGCTATGGCGAGCTTCGACTTTATTATGGCGCGCGGCAAGCTTGCCCGGGGGTATGAAGGGCGCCGCGTCGCGCTGAGCGAACAGCCGGTCATCTGGCTCAAGAGCGCGAGACATCCGCTGCTAGGAGCAGGCAGTATGCCGCTAGACGCAGAGCTGGGGATGCGCTGGAAGCAGCTCATCATTACAGGGCCGAACACAGGCGGGAAGACGGTATCGCTGAAAACAATCGGGCTCCTTGTACTGATGGCGCAATCCGGTCTGCTCATCCCAGCCGAGGAAGGAAGCTTACTTGGCATCTTCCGTCATGTCATAGCGGATGTAGGGGACGGCCAAAGCCTGGAGCAATCGCTAAGCACCTTCTCTTCGCATATTGCGGTACTGAAGGAAATGTTCGATGTGGCCGACTCCAGATCGCTTCTATTGCTGGACGAAATGGCAGCGGGCACCGACCCGTCAGAAGGAATTGCGTTGTCTATCGCTGTGCTGGAGATGCTGCTGGAGAGGGGGGCGTTAGTAGGCGCGACTACGCACTTTAATGAGATCAAATCATTTGCGGCGCGGACGCCAGGCTGCCAGAACGGCCGGATGGCTTTTGATCCGGTTACGCTTAAGCCGCTTTACAGGCTGGAGATTGGCGAGGCGGGCGACAGTCACGCTTTTGCTATTGCCAGAAGATTCGGATTGCCGGAAACGGTTATGCTGCGAGCAGAGCAATTGTTAACAGACAAGAAGGAACATCACGAGAATAAGGACTCGATCGCTGTCAATTCGATTCGCTCCGAAGTAGTACGCAAACCAACGGAAGAAAAGAAGCCTTCTTTAATGCCATCGCTTGGCAGACCGCCCCTGCAGCATGCAAGCGAGCTAGAGTCAACTGCTGAACCGGCTAAGCCGAAACGGGCATTTCAAAAAGGCGATGTGGTGTGGATCTATCCGCTGAAGCGGTCAGGATTCGTATACCGGCCGGCAGATGAGAGAGGGAATGTGATCGTTCAAGTGAAAGGGGAGAAACTAAACTTTAACCAGAAGCGCCTGAAGCCTTATATTGCGAAGGAGAAGCTGTATCCTGGCGAATCGTATGATCTGGACATCGTCTTTGAGTCCAAAGAGCATCGGAAGGTCCGCCATGAAATGAGCCGCAAGCATGTGGAAGGTCTGGAAATCATTCTGCCCCCCGAGTAGGGGGGCAGAATAAAAAGGCATGTTGACGTCAGTCCCTGCTGCGAATAACTAAAAGCCTGCCATCTCGTACTTCAATTCTGCCTGCCTCGGCAGTCAAGACATTGCTAATCCCAAGGGATTGGCCGATAGTCAGGGTTGCATCATTCAGCGGGTATTGAAAGCCGCTCAGCGTAATGCCCGTTACTTGTTCGGACAATGGCAGCAGGGATACTTGCGAGTGTTGGCCGCGATCGAACTGGGTTGTTTTTGAAATGAGGCAAATTTCATTATGCTCGTCTATAATAGCCGCTTCTATGCCTTGCTCGTTCGCCAGTGCCAGCAGATGCACATTCGCCAGCGAATGGTCGAAACGCGTGCCAAGCACGCCTATTAGCAGCAATTGGTCAGGCTTCATATCCAGCGCAAGGCGGAAGGCCATCTCGGTATCCGTGTAGTTTTTGTCAATCGGGTCGCAGGAGATCGTATTGCCGCTTCGTTCGCGGATCAGCTTCATCTCCTCTTCCGTAACGGAATCGAAATCGCCGATCGCAATATGAGGCGTTAAGCCGTTATGAATCAGATATATGGCGCCGCTGTCTGCGCCGATCAATGTATCAGAGGGCGTGATATGCTGAAGAGCCCAAGGCCCGAGCTTCCCTCCGGCAAAAATAATAATGCGATGGTGCATGAAAGGTACGTCCTCTCTGGCTTATAGATAAGGGTCATGTGTCCGCAAGCGGATACGACTCTCAGTATAGCGTTTCCCGCCGGATTCGACAATGCGCTCAAAAATTGTCGTTGCGAATCGATGAGGCCGGATATAAAATGGTTAGGGACGCATGGTGATTGCCATGCATAATGGACGGGAAGCGGGGATAGCGGCAGTGAACTTGACCATGAGTATGGACATTTTCAATGTATTCAGCCTGATCGGCACAATTGCCTTTGCAGTGAGCGGCGCGGTTGTGGCGATGGAGGAAGAATATGATATTTTGGGCGTATACGTGCTGGGGCTTGTGACAGCCTTCGGAGGAGGGGTCGTACGGAACCTGCTCATCGGCGTACCGGTTACAACGCTGTGGAGCCAAGGCTACTTGTTCTTGACGGCGCTCTCGGCTATGACCATTGTCTTCCTGCTGCCAGTAAGATGGATATTGCGCTGGAGGCGAAGCGAAGCCTTTTTCGATGCGATCGGATTGTCCGCATTTGCCATACAGGGCGCATTGTATGCGACCAAGATGGAGCATCCGCTAAGCGCGGTGCTCGTTGCAGCAATGCTCACTGGTATCGGGGGCGGTATTATCCGCGACGTGCTGGCGGGACGCAAGCCGCTCGTTCTGAAGGATGAGATCTACGCAGTATGGGCGATGCTGGCAGGGGTGGCGATCGGGCTTGGCTGGTTCAAGTCGACTGTGGAGCTGCTGGCTTTATTCGCTATCATAATTACGTTCAGGATGTTGTCGGTGTACTACAAGTGGAAGCTTCCAAGAAGGTCGCTTAGAGGTGCTTTTACCGCTTCGGAACAGATAGCCGCTCGCAAGTTGAAACATAAGAAAGGGGCAGAATAAGCTTGAAACCTAATATAAGTGTATTATTCGTATGCTTGGGCAACATTTGCAGATCGCCGATGGCGGAGGCAGTCATGCGCAAGCTCGTTGCAGAACAGGGGCTCGAGGATCGTATTACAGTTGATTCTGCTGGCACCGGGGATTGGCATATCGGCCGTGAGCCTCATGAAGGGACTCGGGGCGTGCTGGATGCACACGGTATCTCGTATGCCGGCATGAAAGCCCGTCAAGTCATCCCGCAGGATGCGGTTGATTTTCAATATATCGTGTGTATGGACCGCAAAAACCTCAAGGATGCGCGCGAAATTATGGGGCAAACTGCGGAAGATGGCGCTTCCGGCCAGGTGTTCACCTTTATGGAGCTTATCCCGGGCAGAGGCGTAGCGGATGTGCCGGATCCGTATTATGAAGGAAACTTCGACTATGTGTATGAGTTGGTCGATGAGGGCTGCAGCGCTTTGCTGGATCAAATCAAGGCGGATATGGGCTGGGCTAAAGTGTTGGTTTGATTAGTATAAGCGGCGCGGGCTTCTGTACCATTCTGTTATAGCAAAGTTGGAGTGTAGCAGCGGTGGAGAGTATGCAGTTTGTAGCGCGCAATCATGCTGATTTAGGCAGGTAACTGTGATGTTTGATATGGGCTGTTTCATTAATTATGCTGCATAATTAATGGGGCAGCTTTTTTTGTTTGTGCTGCAAACCGAGAAACTCGGCTTAGAGAGTGGAAGGTAGCTGGAGAGCGTGCTGTAAACCGAGAAACTCGGCTTAGAGAGTGGAAGGTAGCTGGAGAGCGTGCTGTAAACCGAGAAACTCGGCTTAGAGAGCGGAAAGCAGCAGGAGAACGTGCTGCAAACCGAGAAACTCGGCTTAGGGAGTGGAAAGCAGCTGGGAGCGTGCTGCAAACTGAGAAACTCGGCTTAGAGAGCAGAAATCACCTGAGGAGCGTGCTGCAAACCGAGAAACTCGGCTAAGAGAGCGGAAAACAGCTGGGGAGCGTGCTGCAAACCGAGAAACTCGGCTTACAGCACCAATAGCAACGCACAAAAAAGCTTCAAAGCCAACCGGCCTTGAAGCTCATTTATACTGCGAGAGGAAGTACCACTCTCCAAGTGATTTACCTACTCCATGCTTGCCTGCCCTACGCCTGCCTACTCCACATCAATAAAGTAACGCAAAGCCTGAGGGATCTCCTTTTGCCAGAAGCCCCATTGGTGCTTGCCGTCTTTTTCCTCGTAGAAGATGTTGGCGCCTTTGTGCTCCAGCAGCGCGCGGGTGTTGCGGTTGAGCGCAACAAAGTCGTAGACGCCGCGGTCTGTCTCATAAGCGTCTTCCTGCAGGCCGACAATCATGTAGATATCGAGCCAGCTTAGATCGAGGGCATTGCCTACGATGCTTTGCGAGCTGGCATAAAATGCGCCGGACATCGACATAACGCGCGTGAACAGCTGCGGATACTCGAGTGCCAGGTGCAGCGACACAGTGCCGCCTAGCGAGTCGCCAGCCAGCAAGCGGTGCTCCGGCTCGCGGCGTACCGGATATTTCTCTTCAATGAAGGGGAGGAGCTCCTCGGCGAAAAAGCGGAGGTATGCCGCATGGCGGCTGCCGTCTGCAGCGTATTCCTCGGTGCGCACTTTTTTGTCGACGTCAACGCCTACTATAATGAAGGGCTCCAATCCTTCGTCCAATATAAGCTGCGTCGCCGTCGTCGCTACACGGCCAAAGTTGAAGAAATCCTCTCCATCCTGGCAGTAGACGACCGGGTAGCTCAGCACTTCATTATAGCCCGGCGGAAGGAATACGCGCAGATTGCGCTGGCCTTCAGGCAAGTAACGGCTGTCGACCGTTTCCTTCAAAATCGTTCTTTTCAAATACCGCGCGTCTGTCATGTTCAAAACTCCTTATCTCAATTGAATGGATTACCGCTGTTGTGGGTAAACAATAGTAAGGTGTATACGGGAAAAGAGGCGAGTACAAGCTGTTGTATTATTCTGTACCACTAAATTTCGAATGCTGTAGCATATACAATTCCTTAACAGAATGTCTAGAATGAGCGAAAAAACAACGGTTTTTTTGTTTTTTGCTTTGACCATTTTCGTTAAACAGGGTTATAATAATTCTATAACAGAGATACACGATTTTCAAATATTTCGATTGAGGTGAGCGTTCAAAATGAGCAAACTGCCATACGAAGTTCAAACGGAACCGGTCACGCCGCTATCTGTATTGTCACTCGATGGAGACGTAATTAATCCGGATTTGATGCCTGATTTGACTGATGAGCAACTTAAAGAGATCATGTATCGCATGGTATTCACCCGCACTTGGGACGAGCGTGCCGTTAACCTTGGCCGCCAAGGCCGCCTTGGCTTCTATGCGCCTGTATCGGGTCAAGAAGCTTCGATGGTCGGCAGCGAATACGCGCTGAACAAAGACGATTTCATCTGCCCTGGCTACCGCGACATGCCGCAGCTTGTCTGGCATGGCCTGCCTCTGTACCAGGCATTCCTATATTCCCGCGGCCATCAGCACGGCGGCCAAATTCCTGAAGACGTGCATGTTCTCATGCCGCAAATCATCATCGGCGCTCAGATTCTTCATGCAACTGGCGTAGCGATGGCATTCAAGAAAAAAGGCGAGAAGCGCGTTGCGATTACGTACACTGGCGACGGCGGTTCGTCCGAAGGCGACTTCTACGAAGGCCTGAACTTTGCAGGCGTGTTCAAACTGCCTGTAATTTACGCTGTACAAAACAACGGTTACGCTATCACGACACCTTTCGAGAAGCAAACAGCTGCGTTGTCGATCGCTCACAAAGCGGTTGCTGCTGGCATCAAAGGCGTGCAAGTTGACGGCATGGACGTTCTGGCTGTTATCAAAGCGGTTAGAGATGCTGCTGAGCTGGGCCGCAACGGCGAAGGCGCGACATTGATCGAGATGCTGACTTACCGTTTCCGTCCGCACTCCATGGCGGATGACGCTACGAAGTACCGTACAAAGGATGAAGAAGCAGAATGGGCGCTGAAGGATCCGCTTATCCGCTTCGGCAAATTCCTGGAGAAAAAAGGCCTTTGGACAGTAGAAGATACAAACCGCGTAAAAGAAGAAGCAAAAGCAGCGGTTAACGAAAATATCAAAAAAGCAGAAGCAGTTGAAAAAATGACTGTTGCCGGCTTGATCGATACAATGTTCGAAACAACACCACAGCACTTGGAAGAGCAAAAGGCTGATTTTCAATAAAAGGGGAGGATGAAACGATCATGGCTCAAATGAATATGCTTGAAGCGATTCGCGATGCGATGCGCGTAGAACTGAAACGTGACTCGAACGTGCTCATCTTCGGTGAGGACGTAGGTAAAGTCGGCGGTGTATTCCGCGTAACGGAAGGCTTGCAGGAAGAATTCGGAGAAGAGCGCGTATTCGATACGCCGCTGGCTGAATCCGCAATCGGTGGTTTGGCAGTAGGCATGGGCGTACAAGGCTTGCGTCCAATCGCCGAGATCCAATTCGTTGGCTTCATTTATGAAGCGCTTGACCAAATGTTCATCCAGGCAGCGCGTATGCGTTACCGTTCCGGCGGCCGCTACAACTCGCCTATCGTATTCCGTACGCCATTCGGCGGCGGCGTTAAGGCAGCTGAGCTGCATACGGATTCCCTGGAAGGTCTGGCTGTTCAAACTCCAGGCATCAAAGTGGTTATCCCATCCAATCCATACGATGCAAAAGGCCTGATGATCTCCGCGATTCGCGATAACGATCCGGTATTCTTCATGGAGCATCTGAACTTGTACCGTGCATTCAAAGCCGATGTGCCAGAAGGCGAATACACGGTTGAGATTGGCAAAGCGAACGTAGTTCGCGAAGGCAGCGACGTAACGATCATCGCTTACGGCATGATGGTTCATACAGCTGTAAAAGCAGCGGCTGAGCTCGAGAAGCAAGGCATCAAAGCTGAAATCATTGACCTTCGTTCCCTAGTGCCGCTGGATATCGACACGATCGTGGCGTCGATCCAAAAAACAAACCGCGCTATCGTTGTTCAAGAAGCGCAAAAAACTTCCGGCGTAGCAGCTGAAGTTATCGCGCAAATCAACGAAAAAGCGATTCTGCACCTGGAAGCGCCGGTGCTTCGCGTTGCTGGTCCGGATACAGTATATCCGTTCGCGCAAATCGAGGACCAATGGCTGCCGACTCCAGCACGTATCGTAGCTGCGGCTCAAAAAGTTATCAATTTCTAAATAACGGAACATTTTTTAAAGGAGGTTACGATCGGTGGCTAAATTCGAATATCGATTCCCAGAGCTAGGCGAAGGCCTGCACGAGGGCGAAATCATCAAAGTACTGATTAAGCCGGGCGCTACAGTGACGGACGATGACATTATTATGGAAGTGCAGAACGATAAAGCTATCGTCGAAGTGCCTTGCCCGGTTAACGGCAAAGTGCTGGAAGTATTGGTGAAGGACGGACAGGTATGCCACGTAGGCGAACTGGTAGCCGTCATTGACGCGGAAGGCGATCTTCCTGAGCAAGCGACTCCTGCTGCGGCTGAAGAGCCGAAGAAGGAAGAAGCGGCGGCTCCTGCAAGCGCGCCAGCTGCAGCTCCTGCTCCAGAAGCTACAGCAACGAACGCTCAAGTATTGGCAACGCCAAGCGTTCGCAAGTACGCTCGCGAGAAGGGTGTAGACCTGACTCAAGTTAGCGGCACTGGCAAGAACGGACGCATCACGCGTGACGATGTGGACGGATTCGGCGGAGCGCCTGCAGCTGCAGAAGCGGCAGCACCTGCTGAAGAGAAAGCGGCTTCGGCTGGCGAAGCGAAAGCAGCAGCTCCAGCAGCAGCTGGCACGCCTTACCGTCCAGAAGAGCGCGTACCGTTCAAAGGCATCCGCAAAGCGATCTCCAATGCAATGGTGAAATCCGTGTACACGGCTCCACACGTTACAATTATGGACGAAGTGGACGTAACCGAGCTGGTAGCGCTGCGTGCGAAATACAAGCCATACGCAGAGAAAAAAGGCTCCAAGCTTACGTATCTGCCGTTCATCGTGAAGGCTCTGGTAGCGGCTTGCCGCCAGTTCCCAATCATGAACTCCACGCTGGATGAGCAAAACCAAGAAATCGTGTACCGCAAGTACTACAATATCGGTATCGCTACAGATACAGACAACGGCTTGATCGTTCCTGTAATCGAAGATGCCGATCGCAAAAACATCTTTATGGTTGCCGACACGATTCGTGACCTGGCAGTACGCGGCCGCGACGGCAAGCTTGCTGCGAACGAGCTGAGAGGCAGCACAATTACGATCTCGAACATTGGTTCCGCTGGCGGCATGTTCTTTACTCCGGTCATCAACTTCCCTGAAGTTGCAATTCTGGGTACTGGCCGTATCTCCGAGAAGCCAGTTGTACGCGACGGCGAAATTGTAGCAGCACCTGTAATGGCATTGTCCCTGAGCTTCGACCACCGTCTGATCGACGGCGCGACAGCACAAAACTTTATGAACTATATCAAACAGCTGCTGGCACAGCCTGAGCTGTTCATAATGGAGGTCTAACAAATGGTAGTTGGAGATGCTTCCTTAGATATTGATACTCTAGTCATTGGCGCAGGTCCTGGCGGTTACGTAGCCGCTATCCGCGCTGCACAGCTTGGTCAAAACGTATTGGTTGTAGACAAAGAGCATGTTGGCGGCGTGTGCTTGAACGTTGGCTGTATCCCGTCCAAAGCTCTGATCTCTGCAGCCCACCAATATGAGTCTGTAAGTCATGCTTCCGCATTCGGCATCGAAGTGGGCGAAGCGAAGGTTGACTTCAGCAAAGTTCAAGAATTCAAGAACGGTATCGTGAAAAAGCTGACTGGCGGCGTAGCTTCGCTCCTGAAAGCGAACAAGGTACAATACTTCCAAGGCGAAGTGATGTTCATCAACGAAAACGAAGCTCGCGTATTCAACGATCAAGAAGCGCCGCGCTACCGTTTCAAAAACTGCATCATCGCGACTGGTTCCCGTCCGATCGAGCTGAAGGCGTTCCCTTACGGCGGACGCATCGTGTCCTCGACAGGCGCATTGTCGCTGCCTGAAATTCCGAAGAGCCTTGTCGTTATCGGCGGCGGCTACATCGGTATCGAGCTTGGCCAAATGTACTCCAAGTTCGGCACGAAAGTAACGGTTATCGAAGGTTCCGATTCCGTGCTTCCTGGCTTCGACAAAGATATGTCTTCCATCGTTGCGAAGAAGCTGAAAGCGAAAAACGTGGATATCGTTACTGGCGCTCAAGCGAAAAGCGCAGAGCAAACGGATAAAGACGTAACTGTTACCTACACTGTAGGCGACAAAGAAGAAAAAGTAACGGCAGACTACCTGCTTGTTACAGTTGGCCGCCGTCCTAACACGGATGGGGAGCTTGGCCTTGACCTGATCGGCGTGAAAACGACTGACCGCGGACTGGTTGAAGTTGACCAACAATGCCGTACCAGCATTCCTCACATCTTCGCAATCGGCGATATTATTGCTGGTCCAGCGCTTGCGCACAAAGCGATGTACGAAGGCCGCGTTGCGGCTGAAGCTATCGCAGGACAACCAAGCGTTATCGATTACAAATGCGTACCGGCTGTATGCTTCTCCGATCCGGAATGCGCAAGCGTCGGCCTGAGCGAGAAAGAAGCTAAGGAGCAAGGCCACAACGTGAAGGTGGGCAAATTCCCATTCGCAATCAACGGCCGCGCAATGTCGCTTAACGCTACAGAAGGTTTCGTGAAGCTGGTTGCAGATGCAGATTCCGGTCTAGTACTGGGCGCGCATATCGTAGGCCTTGAAGCTTCCAACATGATTGCTGAGCTTGCTCTGGCAATCGAGATGGGCGCAACGCTTGAAGATATCGCTCTGACAATCCACGCTCACCCGACTCTGGGCGAGATCGTATTGGATGCAGCTGAAGTAGCTCTGGGACATCCAATCCACACTGTTGCGAAGTAATTAGCTTAGGCAACTTGATATAGAAGGACCAATAAGAAGCCCCGCTGCGCTTTTGCTAATAAAGTGCCGCGGGGCTTCTTGCCGCCTATGCATTTATTTCATATGCTTTCCTTTGCCTATCCCTTTTTGCATATATTATAATGAAATAACAAAATGAGCAGATGAAGAGAAGGGGCTGGAGCAGCATGAGCCAGGAAGGGCAAAAACGATCGAGCGATTCACGTACGATTATGACGCAGCTCATTTTTCCACTGGATACGAACCATTATGATACGATGTTCGGCGGCAAGCTGATGGAGTATATGGATAAAGTAGCGGCTATTGCAGCCATGCGGCATGCAAGGACGAGAGTGGTGACGGCCTCGACGGACAGCTTGGATTTTCTGGCGCCGATTCGCGTAGGCGAAGTCATTGAGGTGGAGGCATTCGTCTCTTGGACGCACCGAAGCTCAATGGAGATCTACGTGTCTGTTACTGCGGAGAATCTGTACGCCGGCACACGCGCCGTTACGGTCACAGCATTTTTCACCTTTGTTGCGCTAGGCGAGGACGGCAAGCCATGTCCCGTTCCTTCTGTAGTGCCAGAGAGCGAGCTGGAGCGGCAGCTGTTCGCTTCTGCGCCTGACCGCCATCAGCTGCGCAAAAACCGCAAGAAAGACAGGCTGGGCAACTAATTACAACTAATGTTATAATAATAGTTATTTTGCTAGAGATAGCTTGCTTTAACGCGCAGAAGCGCAGGGCTTAACATATAGCATGACCGCAAGGTATGCCATTCAACTGAGGAGGTCTCCGATGAGCACGAGCGAACAGGCTTATTTGCAATTATTAAGGGATGTGCTGCAGAAAGGCGTCCGAAAGGAAGATCGGACAGGGACGGGAACCATCTCTACGTTCGGTTATCAGATGAGATTTCCGCTTAGCGAAGGGTTTCCGCTTCTGACGACGAAGCGGGTGCCTTTCAAGCTCGTGGCGAGCGAGCTGTTATGGTTTATTAAAGGGGACACCAACATCCGTTATCTGCTTCAGCATAAGAACAACATTTGGAACGAATGGGCGTTCAAGCGCTGGGTCGAGAGCGATGCTTATTCCGGGCCGGATATGACCAATTTCGGTCTTCGTTCCCAGACGGATATGGCTTTTGCCGCGCAATACGATGAACAGATGGAGTCGTTCAAGGAACGGGTATTGACGGATGATGAATTTGCCGCAAAGTATGGTGAGCTCGGCGATGTGTACGGGAAGCAGTGGAGAGACTGGACAACCGCTCAAGGCGGTACGATTGACCAGCTTAAAGATGTGATCGCTGCGATCAAGAGCAATCCGGATTCCAGACGGCTGATCGTATCGGCTTGGAACCCCGAGGATGTGCCGTCCATGGCGCTGCCTCCATGTCATACGATGTTCCAATTCTATGTATCGGAAGGCAAGCTCTCTTGCCAGCTTTATCAGAGAAGCGGCGATATCTTCTTAGGCATTCCTTTCAACATCGCCAGCTATGCATTGCTGACTCATTTGATTGCGCATGAATGCGGGCTGGAGGTAGGCGATTTTGTCCATACGCTTGGCGATGCGCATATTTATTCGAATCATATGGAGCAGATTGAGATTCAGCTTACCCGCGAACCAAGGCCTTTGCCGAAGCTTCTATTAAATACGGACAAGCAGTCGGTCTTTGATTTTGAGATGGAGGATTTGTCGCTAGAGGCTTATGATCCTCATCCGGCGATCAAGGCGCCTGTAGCAGTATAAGGAAAGGGGGAGAAAACGATGAGCATTACGCTAATTGCAGCGATGGATCGGAACAGAGCCATCGGATACGAGAATAAGCTGCTGTGGCATCTTCCCGGCGATATGGCTTTCTTCAGAAGGATGACGACCGGCAAAACAGTGCTGATGGGCAGAAAGACATTCGATTCCCTTGGAAAACCGCTGCCCAACCGGCGCAACATCATTTTGACCCGCCAGGATAATCTGGTGATTGAAGGCTGTGAGCTTCTTCACCATCCTGAAGAAGCTCTGGAGAAGTTCGGACACGAGGATTTGATGGTCATTGGCGGGACCGAAATTTATAGCTTGATGCTGCCATATGCTAACCGTTTGCTCCTTACGGAAGTCGATGTGGAAATAGAGAAGGCCGATGCCTACTTCCCGGAATTCGATCAAGTAGTATGGAAATTAACGGATAGCGTTTTCAACGGAAAAGACGAGCGAAACCGATACGACTACACGTTCCAGACCTATGAACGAACGGGTAAATAATCCTTTCGTTTAGGGGCGTCTGTACGAACAATATGTCATAAAGTGCAAATGATTGTACGGAAAGTCCATTAACGCGCTCATCCGTGGAATGCTAGCATGTTATAATAAGCTACCGGATTTGACACAGTACGCTGTGTTCAATAATATATGAATTCCCGAAAGTGGTATCCTATCGTATCTTGTACGTGTACGTGAAGCAACCGGGAAACAGGGATGGAGGAAATTCGATCATGTCTACACCAACTGGATTTATGGAATATCAGCGCGAATTGCCGGCCGATCGCGACCCGCTTGAGCGCATCAAGGATTGGAACGAATTTCATAAGCACTTTTCCGACGAACAGTTGCGTACCCAAGGCGCACGCTGTATGGATTGCGGAACGCCTTATTGCCATACGGGCATGGAGCTCGCCGGATCTGTGTCCGGTTGCCCGGTCAACAACCTGATTCCCGAGTGGAACAATCTGATCTTCAGAGGCCTGTGGCGCGAAGCGCTGGAGCGCCTGCACAAGACGAACAACTTTCCGGAGTTCACAGGCCGCGTATGTCCTGCGCCTTGCGAAGGCTCTTGTACAGTCGGACTTATCGGCGATGCCGTTACCATCAAGACAATAGAGCAAGCGATTATCGATCGCGGCTTCGAAGAAGGATGGGTTGTACCGCAACCTCCTAAGATGCGTACAGGCAAGCGTGTTGCCGTCGTAGGATCCGGCCCGGCCGGTATGGCGACAGCAGCTCAGCTTAACAAAGCTGGCCATACCGTTACAGTATACGAGCGCGCTGACCGCATTGGCGGTTTGCTCACATACGGAATCCCTACTATGAAGCTGGAGAAGCATGTGGTGCAGCGCCGTGTGGATTTGATGACGGAAGAAGGCATCGAGTTCGTCACGAACACCGAGATCGGCAAAGATATTTCGGCTAGCGAGTTAATGGAGAAGTTTGATGCGGTTGTTCTGTGCGGCGGCGCTACCCGCGCACGCGACGTAGAGATCGAGGGACGCGACCTGAAGGGCGTTCATATGGCGATGGACTATTTGAACGGCACGATCAAGAGCTACCTGGATTCCAACCTGGAAGACGGCAACTATATCTCCGCTAAGGATAAAAACGTCATCGTGATCGGCGGCGGCGATACCGGTACGGACTGCGTAGCAACGGCGCTTCGCCACGGCTGCAAGTCGGTTACTCAATTCGGTACGCATGCGAAAGCCCCGCTTGAGCGCGATCCGATTAACAATCCTTGGCCGCAGTTCCCTAATGTGTACACGCTCGACTACGCACAAGAGGAAGCGAAGGCGCTATACGGCGAAGATCCTCGCGCATTCTCCGTCTTGACGAAGAAATTCGTTGGCGACGAGAACGGCAACTTGAAAGAGCTTCATACCGTTCAAATCGAACGTACGGTTGATGAAACCGGCCGCAAAATTTACAAAGAAATTCCAGGCACCGAAAAAGTATGGCCTGCGGATCTGGTCTTCATCGCCGTAGGCTTTGAAGGTCCGGAAACTACGCTGATCGAGCAGCTCGGACTTGAGCAAGACCGCCGCTCCAACGTCAAAGCCCGGTATGGCAAATACACCACAAACGTTGAGAAAGTATTCGCTGCCGGCGATATGCGCCGCGGACAGAGCTTGGTCGTCTGGGCAATCAATGAAGGCCGTGAGGCAGCTCGCGAGGTAGATAAGTATTTGATGGGCTCCTCGATGCTTCCATAATAAGCGCCGCTATGGTAGTCTAATTGTATAGATGGAATAAGAAAGCGCCCTAGGGCGCTTTTCTTGCTTGTCCAAAATGTCATGTAAACGGAGAGAGAAGATATGATTAAATACGGTTCTGATCATATGACAGAGCTTCGGTTCCTCAGCTTTGATGCAACGATGGAGCGACGGGATGACCAATGGGTGGATATCGTCTTGCGCCCGACTTTGGATGAGCGCACGCCGGTGCCTGATGACCTGATTCAGTTCACGGTCTATGTGATATGCACGGTGGACGGCACAGTAGTTCAGATGATCCCGCAGGATGAGGATTGCGATTGCGAATATCAGCTTACCTTCAGCGAGAAGGAGCAGGTGCAGGCCTATATCATGCAGCCGCAGATTCAAGAGGCGATTTCCAGACTTACAATTCCGCAGTAAGTTGCGTGATCAAAAGCGGACTTTTTGAACAACCTCTATTAGATAAGTTGTGGTAAAATATAGGGTGAGATGATGTGAGGGAGAGATATCGATGTCCGCAGAACATGCTTATGTGTTAACGCCAACCGATGTTCGCAACATACGCAGCTACGTTCATCATAAGTATGCCTCCATGCCTAGCGATCAGCGTGCGGAGATTGTCGCGGACGCGGTTACGCGCATTATTCATAATCAATTGCCCGACTTTGATCTGGAGACCAAGAAACAATTAACGCACCAGCTCATCCGTTCGACTGTCTTGGAGGAGCAGCGTCCCGTCAGTCCCGATGATATCTATCTCCTATGCATGGAGATGGACCTGGAGGATCCCGCTGTCGCGGAGCCGCTCCGCAGGTGGACGCGACAGCAAGAAGCTTCATGGAGGGGCCAAGCAGCAGGCATGCCGTTAACGGGAAGCGGGATTGCCGAAGCAGAGGCTGCAGTTGTTATTCCGCTGCCGTCGGCAGGCGCCGCGGTTATCATGAAGCTGCGCCGGAGGAAGGCAGCGCTTTATGGGGCATTAACGGCTATAGTGATCACGGCATCAATAGTATTTGGCTGGTCGATGACCCAAGAGGGAGCGCAAGAGTCAGAGTCCGCCCTGGCGGACAGCGGCCTCCTGACGCCTGCGGAAGCACCGGCCGCATCGCCTAACGAATTGCCGGATGAGCTTAAGTATGACACTATTGACAAGGACAAGCTGGCTGCTTTTTTGGAGAGCAAATCTTCCATTCTAGCAGATCCGCCATACATAGACGCCATCATGAAGACGGCGCGGGAGTTCGATATCCATCCTGCTTTCCTGATCGCCATTACCGGCCAGGAGCAGGGGTTCGTTCCGCGGAACCATGAGCGGGCGAAGGAGATTGCGAACAATCCCTTCAATGTCTTTCATAGCTGGCAAGAATTCAATACTACGATTGATCAATCCTCGCAGATTGCGGCAAGAACCATTACGCGACTCAGCAAGGACAGGCCGTCTGACATAGACCCGTTCACATGGATTAACCGGGAATATGCAGAGGATCCTAATTGGTCGAAGGGTGTTCGCACTATCTTCGCTTCGATCATAAAGACGCTGGAGACAGCCTGAGACCCAAGGACGACCAAAGGAGCGAGCCCAGTTGAAAACACTAATCATTGCGGAGAAACCCGACATGGGACGCAATATCGCGGCTGCCATCGATCCAAAAGCAAAAAACCACCGCACTTATATAGAAGGCGAGCATTATATCATTACATGGGCGATCGGCCATCTGATCGGCTTAGCGGAGCCTGATGCCTATGATGACAGGTACAAGCGCTGGAATATCGGCGACTTGCCGATCATTCCGGACGTATTCAAGCTGGTGCCGAACAGAAAAACGATGGACCAGCTGAAGGTGATCAAGGAGCTTGCGAAGCGCTGCGACTCGCTTGTGAACGGCTGCGACGCCGGGAGAGAGGGGCAGTATATCTTCTCCCTCATTCAGCGCCATCTGAAGCTGCGCCAGCCTGTCAAGCGGCTCTGGATATCCGATCTGACGCCAGAGACGATTAGAAGAGGCTTTGCGGAGCTTAGAGACGGCTCCGAATACGAGAACTTGACGAAAGCCGCGACTGCCCGAAGCGAAGCCGATTGGCTGATCGGCATGAACGGCTCTCGCGCTTTTACGACCAAGCATAATGTGCTGTTGTCCGTCGGCCGCGTGCAGACCCCGGTGCTGGCGCTTATTTATGACCGCCAAAAAACGATTGAGACGTTCGATTCGCTGAAGTTTTATGAGGTGGAGGCCAAGTTTCTTCAAGAGGACACGGCATATCGCGGATTGTGGCAAGGCGAACGAATGACCGATCCCAAGAAGGCGGAGGCTATAGCTGCGAAGGTGAAAGGGAAGGCCGGATCGATCGCGTCGTATGAAGTGAAAGATGTGAAGGAATATCCCTTCAAGCTGTATGATCTGACGCTGCTGCAGCGGGAAGCGAACGGGAAATTCGGATTCTCCGCAAAAAAGACGCTGGATACGGCGCAAGCGCTGTATGAGAAACATAAGGTAATCACGTATCCGCGTACCAATTCCAACTATGTCACGGAGCAGAATATTCCGGAGATGCATAAGACGCTCTCTTCCTTGCATGGCACTTCATATGATGATTGGGCCAAGGGGGCTAACAAGTCTCTTGTGCACAAAGGCAACAAGTTCGTGTGCAATCCTGCCAAGGTGGAGGACCATCACGCCATTCTGCCGACGCACCGGAAGGCAAGCGGGTTGTCGCCCGATGAGGCGAAGCTGTACGATCTGATCGTGCGCCGATTCCTGTCTCAATTCTACCCGGCAGCGGAATACAAATCGCATACCGTGCTGACTGAAGTAGAGAAGGAGACGTTCAAGACGACGGTGAAGGAGCTCCTCAGCTTAGGCTGGAAGGTGCTGTACGCCGATCAGAAGAAGGACAAGCCGAAAGGCGCCAAGAAGGACAAGGAAGATGAATCCGAGGATGAGGAAGAGGTGCTGGAGCCGTTCTCCGTCAATCCGGCACTCGGCGTGAAATGTACGGACGCCGTAATGAAGGAGAAGGAGACGCAGCCGCCTAAGCCATATACGGAAGGCACGCTGCTGAAGGCGATGGAGAGCGCAGGCAAGCAGATTGAGGACGAGGAAGTGCGAGATGCAATGAAGGATTCCGGCCTTGGCACGCCTGCTACGCGCGCGGCTACCATCGAGCGGCTTAAGAATGTCGGTTATGTGACGATGCAGGGCAAACGCATTGCCATTACCCAGAAGGGGCGTACAGCCATTGAGCTGATCCGCGCTGCCGGCGTAGAATTATTGACGTCGCCGGAGATGACAGGCATGTGGGAGCGCAGGCTGAATGAAATCGCCAGAGGGGGCGCATCGGATGCCGCCTTTATGGAAAATGTGAAAAAGTTCGCTACGATGATCGTAGATAAGGTTCGTCAGCAAGCAAGAGCCGACATTAAGGCATTCGAGGGAGACGAGAAGCCGGGCAAAGGGAGAGGGCAGCGCTCCTCGCGCAGCGGTGCGTCGGGGCGTACGAGCCGGACAAACAGCGCTTCGCCGGATGCTTCACCAGGTAAGGCGGCCAGAAGCACGGCGGTCAAGGAACGCGCCGAAGCCCCGGGAGACGGCACCATTGCGGATTGTCCGCGTCCAGGCTGCGGCGGCAGATTATTTATGGGGCGAAAGGGTTACGGCTGCTCCCACTACCGGAGCGGCTGCTCGTTCGTTATCTGGAAGGAAAGCTTCGGCAGGAGCTTGACGGATGCCCAGGTAAGGGCCATTGCGGAGAAAGGCAAAACCGCCAAGCTGAAGCTGAATATGGCTGATGGGGCGGAGATACAGGGCAGGATCGTACTGAGGAATCCCGTCACCGGAGAGCTTGCTGTAGAAGCGGATCGTTAGCCGCTGCTAGTCACGGTTCATGTAGCGATGGATCGTATCCGGAACTTCGATCAGTTTATCCAAGGTGAAGAAAGCGCCTTTGGGCTCTACGTCAATCTGAACAACGTTGTAATGCCATTCTTCCGGCGTGCGCACATGAATGGCATGAATGCCCGCAGTGAGAGCAGGCACAACATCGGTGCGGATAGAGTTGCCGATCATCCATGTGTGTTCCCGGTCGAAGGTGCCTTGCTGCAATATCTGCTCCAACGCAGCATTGTTCTTCAGTTGTCTGATGTAGATGCGCGAGTTGAAGTATCGCTCCAGCCCCATGCGCTGGATCTTGCGCTGCTGAATGAGCAGCTCGCCGCCTGTATAGAGATGAAGCTCATGACCAGCGGAAGCCAGCTCGTCGAGCGTATGCTCCATGTTGGGGTAAGGCTCCGTCTCATGGTCGTAGACGCTGATGCCGAGCTTCCACAGGAAATCCTCCTCGACCACAGAGCGTTTCCTGCCGGTCGCATCACTGTAGAAAACATATGTGTCCAGGAATGACTGGGGAAAGTGCTCGCTCTTGAAACCGGTATCACCGATAAGCGCAATATCCCGCTCCATTTGCTTCTCGCGGACCGCCTCTGGCGTGACGATGCCGCAGCCGCTGAACCAGGTGGACATCGAATCCACGAATTGGTCCACGACAAAAAAGAAATATTTGTTGCAATAAATTAATGTGTCATCAAGGTCAAACAATATATGTTGTTTCATGATAGGTCAGTCTCCTTTGCATAAGCCGTTGCTGCTGTTGCTGTTGTATGACCAATCTACCGCAATGGCGGCCGCTAGTCAATGTGCGGCAGCTCAATCTGTCTCGCGGGGGAAGGCATAGGACGATTCAAGCTTCCGCATAATGTAAGTGGAGGTGATCTGGATGCCAGTCAACAAAAGCGAGAAGATCCATAACCAGCAGGACAATGCGAGCCTGAAGGAAGAGGCGATCACGCCGAAGGTGAAGGAGCAAGCGAAACGCCCTCCGAGCTTGAACGGAATCGATAAGCAGCCGTAAGACAGCGAAAAAGAGGAGAGAGCCGCTATCGATAGCCGCTCTCTCCTCTTCGCGATCAGGCGTATTTCATTTGGCTTGCCGCCAGCTGGTTCTTAATAAAGGCGATGCGCTTGCGGACGTAGAAGTCGCGGCTGTCGCTTCGCAGGTCTCCCGGCTTGATCACCTCCTCTGTGTCGTTATTAATAATAACGAGCCGCCCGTCGTCGTAAAACTTGAACGTCAGGTCGCGGGAGGAACGCCCTCTCTCTACAAAACGGAAATTTTCACAGTTGGATTTCATGGTGATCTAGCCTCCTTTAAAGGTTTAATTTCTAATATTCAGAACATTTGTTCTTGTTTTTATTATAGCAAACATTTGTTCGTGTGGAAAGAGTTTTTTATTTACTTTAAACTAGATTCATAGAAGGCTGGCATCGAGCAGAAGGAGTGCGGAACATGTTGAGAATTAAGGGTTTGTCGAAACGGATCCCTGGCGGTCCCAAGGTACTGAACGATATCAGCTTCGAAGCTTACGAAGGCGATTTCATAGCGGTGAAGGGAAGCAGCGGCAGCGGCAAGTCGATGCTGCTGAAATGCTTGGCGCTCCAGGAGAGCTGGACCTCCGGCACCTACCTGTTCAACGGGAAGGATGTGTTCAAGGAAGGCTTCCTGGCCAAGCAGAAAGTGAAGCAGCAGGTTGCCTATCTGGAAGAGAAGCCGTTCCTGTTCCCGGAAAAAAGCGGACTTAAAAACGTTATTATCGGCTCCGTCAACCAGACGCCTGCATGGCGCAGATGGACAGGCATGGTTCGCAGCGACGATTACATGGGCGCGATGGATATGATTGAAAAGCGCGGACTGCTGGACAAGGCTAAAATTCCGGCCAAGCATCTGAGCGGCGGCGAGCGGCAGCGCATGGCAATCGCAAGAGCGCTTGTCCACGGAGCGAAGGTTATTGTCGCCGATGAGCCGGTGTCGGGTCTGGACCCGCATGCGGCAGACGCCGTGCTGAGCGAATTGAAGGACCTGTGCAAGAACGAAGGCATCATCGTCATTGCCGTTCTGCATCAGGGAGATTGGGCAGAGCGGTATGCGGACCGCATATTAGGCCTGAATAACGGCAATCTGGTAGTGGATGTGTACGGAAGACGCCTGACGGAACGCGAGAAGCTGCAGCTGTAATGGTCCGAGCGCCCCGCGGCATACAATGAACCATCTTGAGAACAGGATGGTGAACCGATATGGCCCCAAAGGCGGCTCTGGTCGTGCAGACGGCAAAGGCAACGTTCCCGAAAGCGGATTTGTCCATTCCTTACGTAAGCGGCGGGGCAAGCGCCGAGGCGGATGCCCGAATCAATCAGGCGATACTGGCGGCTGCGCAGCATCTCGTGAACAGCCAAGGAAGCCTGGACGATCCCCGCGCGGAGATGATTGCCTTTTATGAAGTGAAGACGAACGAAAAGGATGTGTTCAGCCTCTCGTTGTATAACTACGCCTATACGGGAGGCGCTCACGGTATGACGCTGCAGCAATCGTTGACGTTCAAGACGTCAACGGGCCAAATGTACAGGCTGAGCGAGCTGTTCAAGCCGGGCAGCGATTATATAGCCAGAATTAATGAATTTGTGGCCAAGGGGATTAAGGAAAGGGACATTCCCACCTTGGAGCCGTTTCAATCGATCGCGCCTGATCAATCCTTCTATGTCGCGGATCGTTCGCTGGTTGTTTATTTTCAATTATATGAGCTGGCCGCATATGTGTACGGGTTTCTATACTTCCCGATATCGGTATATGCTCTTCAAGATATCATTAATGAAGAAGGGCCACTTGGTCCCATGCTCGTAAATGACTGACATTAGGGAGTAAAATATGACCGTTACGTATTGGCTGGCCGCTGCCTTGGCGCTGCTTGTGCTGGCAGCGGTCTTCATACGGGCAAAGCGGAAGGCCCGTGAAGAAGGACAACATTCGGCTGCTCCCCGCATGCCATACGCCGAGTCCGCTTCGCAACCAGAAGACGTGTCTCGTGCGTCTTCTCCGCCCAATGAAAGGCCCGTGGAATTGCAGCCGGAACGGGAGACGCCTCTTGTGCTGATCGTGGACGATGGGCATGCCTTGCGCATGTTGATCGCTGAGATGCTTCAGGAGGAAGGCTACGACGTGCTTGAGGCTTGTACGGGCAAGGACGCAATCGCTATTAGTTTACTTGAGAATCCGGACTGCGTATTGCTCGATATCCGTCTGCCGGACATGAGCGGAATTGACGTGCTAAGAGAAATTCGTAAGGGCGACAATTCGGCGCCTGTTGCCCTAATGACGGCATTCGCTGACGCGGATATGCTGGCGGAAGCGAGGAAGCTCGGCTTCCAAGGCCTGCTTGATAAACCATTTGATTTGCTTCATGTGAAGCAAGCCGTACGTGACATGACCGGCGGCATTCAGCATCGGGAGATCGGCTAGCAATGAGAACCTCTGGCCCCCCCTTATGGGGGCAGGGGTTCTTTTTGCATGGTGCGCAGATGGACGTGTTGCATGCCCTGAGCCAACCTCACATAGAGTAGGATATGGAGGTGGGGACATGATTGCCGCTTATATCGGATTGCTGTTGTCAGCAGTTGTATGCGTGCTGATGTTCAGCTTGGCTTATAAAGCAAGCAATGGCTATCGCACCAGCAGGTATCAAAGCATGATGCGCTATGGCAAGGAAACGCAATCCATGCAGGACAGGCAGGACCTGTACCGCTTCGGCTTGACTCAGCCGCTGCGGCGAGACAGAAGCAGCTGGCAGACAGCCGGACTGTCATTCGGCACAATGGCTCTGATAGGAAGCTCGGCATTATGGTTCGGTCCGGCAGTAGGGCAAGGAGGACTGTCCGTGATCGGATTTGGCTTGCCGATTCTGGCGCTATTCTATATATGTGTAAGCGGAAGCCTTGCGGAAATCGCTTCTGCTATGCCTACGGCAGGCAGCCTGTCGCATGCTTCTATTGTGCTTGGAGGCGTGCAGTGGGGGAGAAGGACAGGCTGGTTCCATGCTGCAGGACATCTCGTGATGCTGGCGCTGTTTATAGGAGGATGCGCTTATTTGACGGACAGCGTCGCAGCATGGTACTTCGGCTACTCGTCATCTGTATTCAGTTTCATATGCCTGGCTGCCCTTATCGCGGTTGCGCAAGCGGCGTGTCTGCAATGGGGAGCTTCTTGGCTAGGCTGGCTGCATGGTGCAGGAATTTGGCTGCAGCTTTTGATCGGTGGCCTTGTGATTGGCGCAGTCATATGGCTGTTATGGCCGGATTCATATTCTGCCGCCTTATTGTATCAATTCGATGCAGCGGGCTTTATCGAGCATGTGCGTCCGGAGTCTTATCTGATTGGTTTGCTGCTTCTAATGAAGCTCTTCCTTGGGATGGATGGCGCGGCAGCAGGGGCGGAGGAAACACTGGAGCCGAGAGTGCGCGTTCCTTGGGCAATTTATTTGTCTACGGCTTATACATACATAGGCGGACTAATCATGCTGACGGTCGTTTCCTTGGCGGTCGCATCTGCCTATGGGAGCGGAGCATTGCTTCACACTGTTATGGGAGCGTTCGGTGCGTCAAGCATCGCTTTAATCGCAGAAACGGCTATAGCAAGCTGGGGCGGAGCCGGATTTATCATCCTTTTTGTGGCCGTGTCGCTGTGGACCAGCGGACTGCAGTCGATGACGGTAGCCGCACGAGTGATGTACAGCCTGGCCCGGGATGAGTCTATTCCTTGCAGCCGCTGGATTGGACGCGTTACGACCGGGGGAAGGATTACGCCGCACGGCAGTTGGGCTGCCGCAGCTCTTGCGCTGTTATTGCTGACCGGCGCACAGCTCTGGTGGAGCAATGAGATGTTCATCGGCTTGCTGGCAGCAGCGATCGTTCTTATGCATATCGCTTACGGGATTCCTATTGGACTGAGACTGAGAGAGATGTTCAGGCGCAGGCCTTCACAGCGTGGAGGAAGGCGTGAGGAGAAGGAGGGAATATGGCAGGATGCGCCGTGGCATCTCGGCGAGTGGAGCGGGCCTGTCAATGCAATATCCTTCTGCTGGCTTGGCTTAACCGCTGCACTGGCGGTTGCCTTTCTTAGTTTTGACGCTGCGATTGCTGCTATGGGACTCGGCTTGTTATTAACGATGTACGAGACATGGGTCTATATGAGAGCGAGGGCCGGGAGCCGAAGCAGCGAGACGCGTAAGCTGAACTGAAGCGGAAGACAGGAAATGCAGGCGGGAAATGAATCATTTCCGGCTTATCATTTCCCGGGGAAGCGCAATAATGGACAGAAACTTAATGGTTTCGACAGCGGCAGGTACGCCAACAGGAGAACGTGTCGAAAGTCAGGTGTGGAGAAGGCTTTCACAAACTAGTGTCATTAATCATTAATGGCATTGGTTTTCATTGCCAACTTCTCCCTGGGAAGTTTATAATAACTATATATAGTGGAATTAAAGAGTTTCTATGGCTGCATACTCAGAATATTCGATTCGTTTTTCAAAGGGAATTCAAAGGTTCATCGTATATAGTAGAGATAATAGAAAAGAGGCACATTCATGAATGCAGCCATAACGGCCTATCTGACCTCACTGCAAGTCGGCCGGCCCCAATTGCTCCACCATGGTTCCAAGGAAGTTCTTAGCGGAATATTCAAATTGGCTTCGGAAGAAGCGCATCATGTCGGTTTTCTAGGCATAGAAGGCGATGGGCAAGGCGATACCGTTCATCATGGCGGTCCTGACAAGGCCATCTGCGCCTACTTTGTCAACAGGTATCCGTATTGGTCGGAGAGATTTGGACGAACCCTCCACAATGGCGCATTCGGGGAGAATTTCTCGCTCTCGGACTGGACGGAGGAGCAGCTTTGTATCGGCGATATTGTGGAGGTTGGCGACGTAGTGCTCCAGGTGAGCCAGCCGAGGCAGCCATGCTTCAAGCTGGGCTTGCGCAATGAATGGCCTGAGCTGCCCGCACTCGCGCAGCAGACCGGTTATACGGGCTTCTACTTCAGAGTGCTGCAGGAAGGCATTGTAAAGGCAGGGGATATGGTCATGATTCGAGAGCGCCATGGGGCAAAGTTCACTATCGCAGCAGCCAATCATGTCATGTATAAGGAGAAATCGAATAAGCGGGCAATCGAGTCGCTCCTTGATGTGGATGCGCTTGCAGCAAGCTGGCGCGACCAACTGACGGCGAGACTGAATAAGCTGTCATAGCCCCCTTATCCTTTATGCCGTTAATAATCGAAAGGAGGAACGAATATGAGTTTGGCGCAAGAGCTAGGGTATCAATCGGATGACCGGCTTCTTCTCATTAACGCCGATGACTACGGTCTATGCCATTCGATGAATACGGCAGTGCAGCAATTGCTTACGGAAGGAGCGATCAGCTCCGCCACCATTATGATGCCTTGCGGATGGGCAAGAGAAGCTGCTCATTGGAGTGCGGCACATCCCCAGTATGATGTGGGAGTGCATCTGACTTTTACGAGCGAATGGGAGTCTTACAGCTGGGGGCCGGTTACGGATAACGGCGATGTATCCTCACTGACAACGACAGAGGGGTACTTCTACCCGGATCCGCGCAGCTTCGAGCTGCATGCGGAGCCTGAGCATGTAAAGCGGGAGCTGGTTAATCAGATCGAGCGGGCATTGAAGCTCGGGATGAAGCCATCGCATGCGGATAATCATATGGGCAGCTTATACGGTCTTGAGACTGGGAAGCACTTTATGGCAGAAGTGCTGGATGTATGCGCCGCTTACGGCTTGCCGTTCCGTCTGCCGAGATTTGTGCAGGTGGAAAGCGGAGTCGCTCCGCAGGAGATGGTGGAACAAGCGCGCGCAGTTGCGGCATTGGCGGATGCCAAGGGCGTAGTCATACTGGATTATTTGCTGGGCTTGCCGTTCACGCTTCAGAACGGAGAGAGCTACGATTCATTTAAAGCGGATATGAAGCGATTGCTGGCTTCATTGAAGCCGGGCGTATCGGAATTAATTATCCATCCGTCCCATGTGACGGATGAGCTGAATGCCTTCCATCGCGAGCCCGTGAAGCGAGGCATGGAATTTCAAATTTTCCGCGATGCGGAAGTGCGCAAGGCCATCGAGGAACAAGGCATCAAGCTGATCCGCTGGAGCGATCTGCAGCAATTGCAGCGAAGACGCGCATAATCCAATTCACTCATTACATAAGGAGTTGCTTCTATGTCTTTACAAGCGGTTAAAATATTGGCCGATGACATCAAGAGGAATGTAAGCGAAGTGATAATCGGCAAGGAAGAAGTCGTAGAGCTGCTGTTCATCGGCCTGCTTACGGGCGGGCACGTGCTGCTCGAGGATGTGCCCGGCACAGGAAAGACGGTGCTCGCGAAGTCGTTCGCGAAGTCGTTGTCGCTTGCTTTTAAACGTGTACAATTTACGCCGGATTTGCTGCCTTCGGACTTAAGCGGAATACATTATTTCAACCAAAAGCATGGAGAATTTCAGTTCCGTCCGGGGCCGCTGTTTACGAATCTGCTGCTGGCAGATGAAATCAACCGGGCGACGCCTCGAACGCAGTCCAGCCTGCTGGAATGCATGGAGGAACGCCAGGTGAGCATCGACGGCGAGACGATGCAGCTAAGCCTTCCTTTTATGGTTATCGCGACGCAAAATCCGATTGAGCATCAAGGAACCTTTACGCTGCCTGAAGCCCAGCTTGACCGCTTCCTGTTCAAGGTGAAGATGGGCTATCCGACTACTGAGGAAGGTCTGCGGCTGCTGAGACGGTTCAAAGAGCATGATCCGCTGGAGACGCTGAAGCCGATTGCCGGGGCGGAAGAGCTTGCGGCGGCTAGACAAGCCTATCGTTCTGTAGCCATCGCTGACGACGTGCTGGCATATCTGCTCTCGATTGTGGAACGGTCGCGTTCCAGGGAGGATGTGTCCATCGGCGTAAGTCCGCGCGGCAGCCAGGCGCTGCTTAGGGCCTCTCAGGTTCATGCGATTCTGCGAGGACGCGATTATGTGACGCCGGATGATATTAAGGCGATGGCGAAGCCGGCGCTAGCTCACCGTCTCGCTTTGCGCGGGATTGCCAGGACGCAAGGGCAGGCTGAGAAGGTGCTGGAAGAGATCATTCGCGGGATCGAAGTGCCGGCCGAGACAGGCCTGGCATCCAGGTAGCCTCATTATGTTTATCTTATGGATACTTTTATTCAGCATGGCTGCCATCTACGGACAAGGGCGTCTATTCAAGCGGCATGCGCTTCGCGAGCTCACCTACTCCCGGAAATTCCGCCAGCACACTTGCTTTGCAGGAGATGAGATAGAGCTGGTGGAGCAGCTCGACAACCGCAAGAGCTTGCCTGTGCCTTGGCTGCGCGTGGAATCGCAGCTGCCTGCGCAGCTTCAATTCCGGCAAGGAGAAAATATTGAAGTGAGCAGCGGCAATCTGTACCAGAATCATCGAAGCCTCTTCAGTTTGGGCAGCTATAAGCGGCTGACGCGCACCCATTATGTGAAAGCGCTCAAGAGAGGCTGTTACCGGCTTAATTCCGTAACGATAACAGGGGGAGACCTGCTAGGCGTTTTTTTACAGCATACGAAATTTCAATTAAATGATGAGCTGGTCGTCTATCCCCGTCCTGCAGAAGTTCCCTTTCATCTGCTGCCTTCGCGAAGCATGCAAGGCGAATACACCGTCAAGCGCTTTATTGTGCCTGATCCTTTCGTTGTCTCAGGAGCTCGAGAGTATCAGCCGGGCGATTCCATGAAGCAAATCAACTGGAAAGCAAGCGCGCGTACGGGAGTGCTTCAAGTTCACCAGTACGATTACACGGCGGAGCGGAATATGATGATTCTGCTGAATGTGGAAGACAGAGAGACAATGTGGCGTACGGTATCGAACAAAGCGCTAATCGAGCGGGGGATCGAATGGGCAGCAGGCGTAGCGGACGCCGCTATAGTGCAAGGCATGGCAGCAGGCTTCACCGCGAACATGCCGGTGGATTCCGGTCCCGACAGCGTCCGCATCGAGAGCAATCGCGGACATGAGCATATGCTCCTTCTGCTGGAGGTCATGGCTATGCTTGAGCTTAGCCGTACGGTCAAGTTCCAGCAGCTGCTTGAGCATGAAGCGTCGCTTGGATACTCAGACCGTGACATTGTAATTCTGTCAGCCTATTGGAACGACACGCTGGAGTATGCAGCGGACAAGCTGCGCGCTTGCGGCAATTCAGTGACGGTCTGGGAGATTCCGAGAGAAGGATTGGATTCGTACCAAGCCGGGGAGGAGATTAGCGCATGAAGAATAACGCGCGTATTCCTCTCTGGCGAGCTCTCGCAACAGGGTATATCGAGCTCTTATTTTATCTTCCGATTCTATTGACGCTTACAATCCTGTTATTGCCGGCCCCGACAATGAACTGGTGGTTGGCAACGCTGCCGCTAGCGTATTGTGTACCTCTTGCTGTACTCAGCGTGCATACTCGGATACGTCTCATAACCCGTTTGTGTTTGATACTGGCAGCAGGCGCGGCCCATGCAGCCTTTGTCGCCTTGCTCACAGGCACGGGCTTGTCCCCGATTCCGCTAGTCGTCATGTCGTTATTCGGCACGCTATTCGCGAATAGGGGCTTTCAGCAATTGAATCTGGGCTGGAGTGCAAGCTTCCACACTATTCATATGGTGGTAGGCCTGGCAGCTTATATTGCGACCCAGATTCTGAAGATGGTGCTTATTCAGCCGCTAAGCGCGTATACAGTTATTTTGAATACAGGTATTTTAGTTTCCATATTCCTGCTGCTGATCCTTATGAATGAACGTCATGTCACGAATGAAGTGGTCGATCATCGTTCATCCCAAGCGTTGAGTGCGACACGCAGACAGAACCGCATTTGGATCGTTTCTCTCATGGCTTTGCTGGGCTTGGTGATGGCAATTGCGCAGCTCAGACATACAATAGAGGATTGGATTCGCTCCATCTTTCGTGCGATATTCGCCCATTTCGGATCAGGCGAGCCGATGACGGAGGAGCCCGAGCTACCGACTCTGCCGAGGCTAATACTGCCAAGGCTTAATCAGAAAAGCTATCGTTTCTGGGACTATTTGGAAGTGATATTATATGTCGGTTTCGCGATTTTAATGATCGTGGTTACAGTATATGTTATTAAGCTGGTGTACAAGAAATTCGGCCATGCCATTAAGGCGATGATGGATAAGCTGCTTGGCCGCAGAGTGGCGCTGGCGGAGCCTGATACGGGGTTTACCGATGAAATTGAGAGCTTAATGTCTTTTTCCGACCTTCGCAACCGGATGAAGAACAGGCTTCGTTCCTTATTCGGTTCAGGCGGGGGCAAAGGCGATGAATGGGATTCCTTATCAACGAATCGCGACAGAGTCAGGTATTTGTACCGAAGCTGGATAGCAGATGCAAAGAAGCGAGGCTATGAGCATAAGCCGCATCTGACGCCGCGCGAGACCGCTGCCGATCAAGGGAGCTTGGAGCAGCCAAGCGACAGGGAGTGGGTTCATCCCTTTATAGATCAATACGAGGCAGTCCGCTATGGCGACAAAGAGCCTCAAGATGATCTAGTGCAGCAATTCCGAGCAAAACTGCAGACTCATAAGCGTAACAAATAATAACGGCGAAATCGCCGTTATTTTTGTTGGTCGAGCATATGCTGAACGATCTTGCGCCCATGGAAGCGGCCGGACTCAATAAAGATTTCATTGGCCTCAAGCTTTGAAGCTACGACACCTGCCAGATAGATGCCCGGCACGTTGGTCTGCATCGTATTCTCATCAAAGGTCGGATATCCCTCTGCTTCAATGGTTACGCCGCTTTCCATCAGGAAGCCGCGGTCCGGATGAAAGCCGGTCAAGGCTAACACAAAGTCGTTCGCAAGCTTCTCTTCGCTGTCTTCATGCTGAATCACTACATAGGTATCGGCGATCTCGACGACACGGGACGAAAATTTCATGGAGATGGCGCCTTTCGTTACTTTGCCCTCAAAGGTTGGTCTCACCCAAGGCTTAATGCTGGAGGAATATTGCGCACCGCGGTAGACGACGGTTACCTTCGCGCCGACACGCTCCAGTTCCAGAGCGGCATCGATAGCAGAGTTGCTGCCACCGATGATGGCGACCTCCATACCTGCATAAGGATGGGCTTCGCGGAAGAAGTGGCTCACTTTATCCTTCTCTTCTCCTGGGATGCCGAGCCGGTTCGGATGGTCGAAGTAGCCGGTGGCGATGATGACATGGCGGCAATACCGCACCCTTGGATTTCCGAAGCGGTCTTCGCCGCTCAGCTTGAAGCCGTCTTCGGTGCGCTCGATCGACAAGACGGTCTCGAAGGGCTGTACGCGTACGTTATGGCGCTGCGAGGCGGTGCGGTAGTAGTTCAGCGCCTCCAGCCGAGACGGTTTCTCGTTCGCTGTCGTGAACGGGATGTCGCCGATCTCCAGATTTTCGGGCGAGCTGAAGAAATGCATGTATGTAGGATATTGGGAAATGGAATGGACGATGTTTCTTTTTTCGATAATAAGCGGGCTGATGCCTTCGCGCTGCAGCTCGATAGCCGCAGCGAGGCCGCAAGGTCCTGCGCCGATAATAATGGTATGCTCGATCGTATGATTAGTCATGCATGAATCCTCCTGTGGAACGGTTTCTTTGGCCTATAATGATTATTCACATTGTACTTCGGACTGCGCGAGTGCGCAAATTTGGCGAATAACTATCTTGTACGTGCATCTGTTTATTGTATAATATGGTGGAAGCTTAACGTAAAACAGAATGAATCAGGGGGAGTGGCATGCGTAGACGGTTTGTAATAGAAGCAGTAATGGTAGCAACGTATGGGCATCTTCTCGTCCCGAGTCGTCCGGTTGAATATGTTGTTCCCTATTCCTCCATTGCGGAGCTATACGATATGAGGGACGGTTCGGATCCGGTGATGGACAATCCCGATGATGACGGTCATGTGAAAGAGAAGATAATTGAATTAATCGCGTTTTTCGAGGACTCGCTTAACCGTAAGAAGATCGAGAAGGCTCTCCAGGTGCCTTGGCGGGAAAGCTCGGCGCTTCTGCTAAGCGAAGATATTCATTTTACGGTAGTGAATGCGATGGATAATGCGCAATACGGCGAAATCTTCGATCCGATCGAGACGGAGCTGCTGCTGACCGGCATGAAGCTTGGCATACCGCTGCTGTCCGACCAATTCGAGTTTCAAGATAAGCTTATCGAGGCCGAAGTGCCTGTGCAAGTATATGATATCGAGGATTTCGAGTTTGCGGTGGAGGAAGGCATCTCTGCCGAGGATTTGGAAGTATAGCAATGAAGAAGGCAAGTTGGACGGGGGCGGCTGCCCTTATTCGTCCGACTTGCCTTCTTTTTGCCTGCGGTCGATCGCCTCTGCCATCGTTTTATCGGTCAGATGCGCATAAATTTGCGTCGTCTCCGGGGAAGCATGCCCCAATTGCTCCTGCGTCTTGTAGATATCGTTCTGCAAATAATAGTCCGTGGCAAAGGAATGGCGCAGCTTATGGACGGACAGATAAGGCTTGCCGAATCGCTTGGCGTATTTGATCACCATCGCCTGGATTGCGCGTTTCGTCATGCGCGAGCCTTCGCTGTTGCCATTGGCGATGGCCAGGAACAGCGCTTTCTCGCGTCTCGGACATTTGTACCGCGTTTCCCTCAGTGACAAATAAAGATTCAAATCTTCAACCGCATCGTTCCGGAAGTAGACAGGGGTTTTGAAGTCATCGTCGTTTTTGCCCTTGCGGTATACATAACACAGCTTCTTCTTGGGGTCGATGTCATCGGTATTCAGATTGACCAGCTCCGAGACGCGAAGCCCTGAATGGAGAATAAAGCTGATAATGCAGGCATCTCTGGTCTTATTCAGTTCATAGGAATAGGACGCTTGCTTGTTGCTGGCAATCTCTACACCGTAACCTTGCTTGACGTAATCGAGAAACTCCGTAATCTCCTCTTCCTGCAGCAGCTTGCCCTCGAGCTTGGCCGCTGTATCCTTCGGCTTGTGCGTGCGCTTGATCGAGACCTTCGCCATCACATTGCGCTTCAGCAATGGATAGAAATCATCATCCTCCGCGATTTGACTCAAGTAATGAAATAACGAGCGAAGGGAGGACAGCTTCCGTGAGATCGTCGTACGGTTGTTGCGTTCCGGCTTGTACGTGGAGAGAAACATGCGATATGCATCAATGCTCTCCATCTTTAACGTCTCCAAATCCTGAAGCGGGACTTCCTTCAGATTGGCCGCATCAGTAAGCCCCTCGCTGATGAGCCAATGCAGGAAGGTCTCGTAATCCCTCATATATTCCACAAGCGAAGACGGGGAGAGGTCGGGCAGCTTGTAATTGATGAACTGCTCGATGTACCAAGGCATAGTCGGAAGCTTGGCGTCCAGCTCCTGTCTGTCTTTCATCTTTATAATATTCATCGCTTGACTCCTCGCAACTTGCTCTTTAGCTTATTGTACCAATGGGCGGGACGGGGGACAATCTTGAAAATGGAAAAGCCGCTACTTTACAACCCGGTATCGCAGGTGGGTCTCACTCGCAAAGGCTGATGTTTCTATCCGCTCCAACTTAATACTTTCTCCGAGCCCGTCAAATAATGAAATGCCGTCACCCAGCAGCAGGGGGACTACAGCTAATACGATCTCATCCACTAGACCAAGTTTGAGACATTGCCTAGAGATGCTGCCGCCCAATAGTGCGACACTTTTATCGCCAGCGCTTGCTTTGGCAGCCTCAACGGCTTGCTTCATGTCGTTAACGACGAAACGATACGTGATACCATCTTTCTCAACCGGTTCATGGGCTTCGTGGGTCATGAGGTATATGGGGACTTTCAGCATACCACCGTACGGTATTTCTCCTTCTTTAATGGTGTTCGTTTTGTTTCCTCCACCAACTATAGCACCTATTTCCTCCATGACTTTATTGACCACTGCGTAATCTTGGTCCGTAGCTTCAAAATCGAACATCCAATCGATTCCACCGTCTTTGTCGGCCATGTATCCATCTAGTGTTGTTGTTGCGTGAATAATAACTTTTGCCATTATTATATCTCCTTTTTTTCATAGCTTCTAAATACGTGTTTATATTCTGTAAAATGTTTGTGCATCCAGTCTGTAAGTATCCCTGAAGTCTCATACCGCAATTTTATCATCAAAAAGCAGGCCCGGTTTCTCATCAATTGCTAGAATTTTCAGCTCTTAACAAGGTGACAATTCAACTCGAAATAGGCCGTATTCATGGAGTGATTGCCCATAAAATTAAAGCTATTGGCGTCCATACACCGTCAAATTTCGGAAGACACGAGCGAGTGGGACTTTATCCACATGGCAATAAACAGGTTAATGGCTAACCAGCAATTTCGGTTGGCCTTTTTTTGTCCAATTCTGATCTAGGCAATATAATTTTACGAGTATAATTCCTGAAAAACTCAAACAAACAATCGTGATACTAAAATATTTTCTAATAAATTTAATAATTTTGTTGATTGTATTTATTCTTTTAGTAAATTCATGTAATTCATTCAATTCTGTTACATGATTAATTATTCTATGTTACACTACAACGAGTCGCTTGAGCGGCAATGAATGAAGGAGGTCATGTCTCTAGATGAAGAAGAAACTTGTTATCATGACATTAGCATTTGCTTTGGGATTATCCGCGTTAACTGGTTTGACGGTACCGTCTGCACATGCAGCAGCGCCGCAGACATTGTCTTATGGAAGCTCAGCTCCGGATGTTCCGGACTTACAATATCGCTTGAAAGTGTTAGGTTATTTCAATACAGATATTACGCCGTTTTTCGGACCGGTTACCAGGGATTCGCTTGTCCGGTTCCAGCGGGACTATGGACTTGCCGCTGACGGCATCGCAGGGAAACAGACATGGGCCATGCTCAAGAAGGTTTCAGTGAACAAGCACGAGCTGGATTTGCTGGCCAGAATTATTTATGGCGAGGCAAGAGGCGAGTCTTATGTAGGCCAGGTTGCTGTTGGAGCAGTCGTGATGAACCGGCTGGCATCCTCGAGCTTCCCGAATACAGTAAAGGGCGTTATTGAACAGCCAAGAGCGTTCACCGCTGTAGATGACGGCCAATATTATCTAGTGCCGGACAAGACAGCATATCTCGCGGCGCTGGACGCGGTTCGCGGCTATGATCCGACGAACGGCGCACTCTATTACTTCAATCCGGACACTGCGACATCTGCTTGGATCTGGACACGGACACAGACAGGCAAGATCGGACGCCATATATTTGCAGTCTAGACATCAAGCCCCGCCATTGGAATGGCGGGGCTTGTTTTTTGATTGCAGCTATTCGTTCATTGGCAAGGATCATGGTATAATAAAGGTTATATTCATACAGGAGGTGGAAGTACATGAAAGTTGAAATATGGTCGGACTTTGTATGTCCGTTCTGTTATATCGGCAAGAAGAAATTCGAGACGGCGCTAGCCCAGTTCGCTCACAAGGAACACATTGTGACGGAATTCAGAAGCTTCGAGCTGGACCCGCATGCGGATTCAAGCGCGAGAATGAACACGTATGAGATGTTGTCCAAGAAATACGGCATGACGATTGAACAAGCCAAAGCCTCCAGTGACAATCTGGTGCAGCAGGCAGCCGCAGTCGGACTTACATTCAGATTTGATGGCGCGTTGTCGCTGAATACATTCGATGCCCACCGCATGGCGCAGTACGGCGAGTCACAAGGCCGGGGAGCAGAGATGTCGGAACGCTTGTTCCGCGCTTACTTTACCGATAATGAGGATATATCGGATAAGGCACGCCTTGTAGAGCTTGCAGTCGAAGCTGGCCTTGACGAGGCAGGAGCTAAAGCGGTTCTGGAGACGGAGCAGCTCGCGGATGTGGTTCGCGGACAAGAGGAAGAGGGCAGCCGGCTTGGCATTCGCGGCGTGCCGTTCTTCGTCATCGACCGCAAGTACGCTGTATCCGGCGCTCAATCTCCAGCTGTATTTCTCGATACGCTGAATAAAGCGTGGGAAGCCAAATATCCGGTACTGGAGCAAGTAGGCGACGTCCAGGAAGGCGCAGCGTGCACGGACGGATATTGCGCTCCCGGCACGGACAACAAAGCCTGATAAGGCGAATGGACTGGCCCGCGGGCGTCCATACTAACTATCTGATTTCTTGGGGAGGAATAGGTTGTGGCTGAACAACGTCAATTGCTTGTATTCACGGGGTCTTACGCTGAAGCGTCCGATCAGGGACTGCGCGTATTCCGCCTTGATGAGTCGAGCGGGCAATTAACGGAGACGGGCTCTTATGCCGGCTTAAAAAATCCGACGTTCATCCATGTCGATGCCGAGCGGAAGCTGCTCTACTCGATATCGGAGGGCGTTAATGCTGATGGACAGAAGGCTGGAGAGGCGGCTTCATTCCGGATTGACGTCCAGGAAGGGACGCTTAGACGGATAAGCCAGCGTCTGACGGTAGCGGGCACGACTTGCCATATCCAGCGAGATCAAGGCAACCGCTTCTTGACGGTGACCAGCTACCATGGAGGCATGACCGGGCTGCTGCGTATTGAAGGGGACGGTTCAATTGGCGAGCTCGCCGATGTGCGCCAGCATGAGGGAAGCAGTGTCGATGCCGAGCGGCAGGACAGGCCTCATCCGCATTCCAGCTTCTATAGTCCAGACGGCCGCTTCTTGCTTGTACAGGATTTGGGCTTGGACGTGATCGCTGTCTATCGTCTTGATGCCGAAGAGGGCAAGCTTGTGGCTCATGACACGGTTAAGCTTCATGGCGGAGCGGGTCCCCGCCATCTGACGTTCCATCCGAGCGGCAAATTTGCTTTTGTCATCAACGAGCTGGATTCCTCGATCACATCGCTGGCGTATGATGCATCGGAAGGCAAGCTTGAGGTGCTGGGAACGGTCAGCACGCTTCCTGCAGATTATACTGGAGAGAACGGCACAGCAGAGATTGCAATCTCAGGTGACGGCCGTTATCTGTACGGCTCCAATCGCGGACACGACAGCATCGTTGTATTTGGCGTGAATCCGGAGAACGGCAGCCTAAGCCTTATTCAACACATTTCGTCCGGCGGCGGACATCCAAGGCATTTTTCCTTAACGCCGAATGGCCAATATCTGCTTGCCGCCAATCGCGATGCCAACAATATCGTGACGTTCCGCGTAGATGCCGAGAAAGGGACACTGCAGGCTACGGGTTATGAAGCGGAAGCAACAAAGCCGGTGTGTGTCATTCCCGTATACTTTAACGCATAAATAATTAACAACATAAAATAAAAAAGAGAAGTCCGAATGAAATTGGATATATGAAGGGATCGTTATTTTTGGCAACCAGCACAGACACGAAAGAAAATCTTAAGCCTACGAAGATTTGGAAATGCAAAAACGCGGAATGCAAAGCATGGGTAAGGGACGAATTTGCCGCAACGGAGCAGAAATGCCCAATCTGCAGCGGTCCGATGCACCGAAGCATGCGCCATCTCCCTCCTGTTCAGAACAAAGCAAAATCGCAGCCGCGCAAACCGAAATCAGATTTCTAGCGATCCTAAATACAATCGCCCATGTTCCGAATAGGAGCATGGGCGATTGTTAATGTCGTGAATTATCCGATAAGTTTGAGGCCGATGACAGCGCCTAGCACAAGGATGATGAATAGAATACGCATAAAGCTTTTGGATTCGCGGAAGAACAAGATGCCTATCAGCGCGCTGCCGACGGTGCCTATTCCAGTCCATACGGCATAAGCGGTGCCCATCGGCATATCCTTCATGCCAAGGGACAGCAGAATGAAGCTGATCAGGAAGCCGCCGCCAAGCATAAGGGCATTAGGAAGCGACGCTTTTTTATTGTACTGGGCAATGCCGGCTACGCCGACAACCTCGAACAATCCCGCCATTATAACAAGGAACCAACTCATGCAGGCTCACCTTCTTTCTTGGCAGAATGCTCTTCATCTCCGTCGTGCGTTACCATCTTCAGGCCGATAATGCCTATTAGCAGCACGGCGATCAGACCAACCTTGCTCCAGCGGAACGGCTCTCCGAACACCGCCATCTCGACGATAACGGTACCGACTGTGCCGAGTCCGACGAAGACGGCATAAGCCGTGCTGGTGGGCAGCTTCTTAGCTGTATAGATCAGCAGCAGGAAACTGACGATGATGGCCACGATCGTGCCGGCCCACGCCGCTATTCCTTCGGCATGCTTGAGACCCATTACCCACAGCACTTCGAAGCAAGCTGCCACGATGACGAGCAGCCAATACTTGTTCTGGCTCGATTGCATGGTGCGTCCACTCCTTTTCTATAGTTTTTGATGATGCCTAAAACTTCATTCATCGGACCAGAGCAGGGCGGCAGATGACTGAAATAGGCACAAAAAAAAGCCCTGGAAGCATCTGGTCGATGATCTCCCGGGCTTTTATCCCTCCGTGTTGCCGCGGCCGCAGCCGCGTGTCTTCCCTCGGACCAGGCCGGCAGCTGCCGCGGAACCCTAGAAGACTATTGTTCATGAAGTTTCGTTTGATTATAGTACACTAGAGGGCAGGGGTCAAGTGCAACTTTGCAAAGAATATGATAGGATGAAAGTAATCATACGAGAGAGGACGATGATGGCATGGAATTGCTGAAGAATGATAGCAAGGCCGGTGACGGGTCGGTCGTCTTGATTGACGGGGAATGCCATCTGTGCCAGCATATTACCCGTTATTTGATAGAGCATGACCAGAAGCGCGTGTTCAGCTTCGCTACGCTCCAATCCCCCGCAGGCCAGCGCTTGCTGCGGCAAGGCGGATTGAAGACGGATAACTGGGATTCGTTCGTTCTGTATGACAGCGGGCGATATTACATGAATTCTGGCGCAGCATTACGAGTTTTTAGAGGGCTTGGAGGCTGGAGAAGCATGCTCTATGCATTCATTGCCGTTCCTGCGCCTTTGCGCGATGCTATATATCGGTGGGTAGCGAGGAAACGCCATCGTTTTGGCGGCGGCGCGCCATCATGCCTGATGCCTACTCCTGAAGTGATGTCCCGATTCGTGAAGGACGGCCTCGCTTCGCCATCGTAACCACTTGCTGATTTGGAGAGAAACCGGATGAAAAAGTTTAAAAAGTTTTATATAGAGACGACCAGCATATGCAATTTGTCCTGTACGTTCTGCCCGCCGACCCAACGAGCGAAGGGGTTCTTGTCTGTAGAGGACTTTAGCAAAACACTGGATCAGGTGAAACCATTCACCGACTACATCTACTTCCATGTAAAAGGCGAGCCGCTGCTGCATCCGAAGATTGATAAGCTGCTGGATATCGCGCATGAGAAAGGCTTTAAGGTCAATATTACGACGAACGGAACGCTGATTACGAAAAACAAAGCTAAGCTGCTAGGCAAGCCGGCATTGAGGCAAATCAACTTCTCGCTGCATAGCTTCGACGGTCATCCCGGCTCCGAGGACAAAGCGGGTTATTTGGCCGATATATTAACCTTTGTGAAGGAAGCGAAAGAGGAGAGCGATGTCATTATCTCTTATCGCCTTTGGAATCTGGATATGGATAACGAAGTGAACAAGCAGCGGGACAAAAACCGGGAGCTTCTTGGCATGATCGAGGAGGCATATTCGCTGGACTTCCGTATTGAAGAGAGGTTCAAGCCTGGGACAGGAGTTAAGATAGCGGAGCGCATCTACTTGAACCAAGATCCAGAATTCAAGTGGCCTGATCTGAAGGAGCCGGAGGATGACGGGAAGGGATTCTGTTATGCTCTTCGCAATCAAGCCGGCGTCTTGATTGACGGCACGGTCATTCCTTGCTGTCTGGATGGAGAAGGCGTCATCAATCTGGGCAATATTCACGATAAACCATTCGCGGACATCATTGAAGGGGAGCGGGCGACGAACCTGCACGACGGCTTCTCTCGCAGAGAAGCCGTCGAGGAGCTGTGCCGCAAGTGCGGCTATCGTCAGCGCTTCGGTACGTAGGTGCGGACATGGGATTCATATATTCCTGTACGTCCTGAGACTGCGAAGCTGACGAGGCATGCTATTAGCATATAGGGTGCGCCCTGGACACCGAACAGCTCCAAGCCAAGAATGGTGCAGGCGATCGGCGTCTTGGAAGCAGCACCGAATACAGAGGCGAGTCCAAGTGCAGCAAGAAACGTCGCAGGCAGGTCCAAGTAGGCTGACAGGGAGCTGCCAAGAGCGGATCCGATGACGAACAGCGGCGTCACTTCGCCGCCCATAAATCCGGAGCCTAGCGTGACGGAAGTGAACAGGAGCTTCCAAAGAAAGGCAAGCGGCGAGCTCTCGCCGGCGAAGGCGTCTGCCATGAGCGGGAGCCCCAGTCCCAAGTATTCGCGGCTGCCCAATCCGTATACAAGCGCTATGATTATTATACCGCCGACAAAGCTGCGCAGCGCCGGGTGCTTGAACCCGCGCGCGAACAGCTTTTTCAGCATGGCAATAAGACGGATGAAGAGCCATGCTGCGATGCCGAAAGCAAGAGCGGCAACGATGACCTTCAATATCGTGAGCCAGTGGAGTGACGGAAGCACGCCAATCGCATAATGCGTATGCTTGATGCCCCATGCCAACGTCACATAATGGCCGGTGAAGCTGGCTATGAGACAAGGGATAAGCGCCTGGTAACGCATCGCGCCGCGGCTGCTTGCTTCCAGGCCGAAGATGGCGCCTGCGATCGGTGTGCCGAATACGGAGCCGAAGCCGGCCCCGATCCCGCATAATACCGCCATTCTGCGTTCTTGCTCGTCAAGGCGGAGCCTTCCGCCAATCGCTGACGCCAAGCTGCCGGCCATCTGAACAGCGGTCCCTTCGCGTCCCGCCGAGCCGCCGAAGAGATGCGTGACCAGCGTCCCGATTAATACAAGCGGCGCCATACGCAACGGAATGCTGCCGTTGCCGTTATGTACTTGCTCCAGTACGAGGTTGTTGCCTCGTATGGCGTCTTTGCCAACCTTCATATACATCAGACTCACAGCAGCGCCGCCGGCGGGCAGCAGCCACAATAGCCAGGAGTGTCCGGTCTGCAGGGCTATCACGCTATCCAGACTGGCGAGAAACAAGGCGGAGGCCGAACCTGCCGCAATGCCGATTGCAATGGGGAGTAGAATCCATTTCAGCCATTTCATCAGGTTGCAGCCCCTCCGTAAGTAGTCGGTTGCCTGAATGAACAGGCATATATCTGTCTATAGTCGTTTGCCGCCATCAAGAATGAGCATGCGCCAGCTCTTCCAACACTTGCTTGCGGCGCTCATCACGCTCTTGCGGGAGCATCTGCGGACAATTATAGCATTTCGATCCGTTCTCGCGCCGGTCATACATACAGCAGGACGAGCGCAGCATTTGCGGATGGTCCGGATCCCACGGATTGTCAATATAACGGGGCTTATGAAGGAACGGATTGCGTCTTCGCTGGAATACATCGGCAGGCAACCCCTCCAGGACGGCAAATTCCGCATCCATGCGATCAGCCAGACCGGGGATGTCGAAGGCTTGCCGCACATAAGCGATTACGCCATGCATGCCGCCGCCGAACTGGTTCCAGATCAAATCCGGCTTAAGGCCGCCAGCGGCCGCAACACCATTGACTGCGGGGATGATCGTTTCTTGGAATAATGCCGTCCATTCACGAACGAGAATCCCGGTGCGCTCCATCTCGTCAGAAGGCAAGGAGACGGGCTCCAGCGCCAGCAGCTTGAAACCGTAATGGGCATGGTCGTGATGCTGCTCCAATTGGAATGTCATGCGGTCCAGAGGAAGCCTGAGAAATACGTTATGGCTTGCGGAGAAAAATACGTTCATTACCGTCAGGTTGAACAGCGTAATGCCGGTGAAGGAGGTTGGCAACTCCATGCCGACGGCCTTCCACAGCCTTCCCATTTGCCCCAGCGCTTCTTGGGCTGTAGCTGCATTGGTTAGTCCGGATGCAGGCAGCTCGTAATATGGCTCGTCAGCACCTTCGGGTGAAATATGATAAAAGTCTTTAATTACGCTAAAATCAAGCTCCTGAGACATGAACGGCCCCTCCGTTACCTTTGATAATGGTTATCACCATAAGACTAGAGTAATTATAGAGCGGGGCGGAAACCTGTGTCAATGAAGGAAAAAGCCCGCTTGCAGAGGACAATGACATTCGAAAAGGTCATTGCCGCCGCAAACGGGCATGCTTAATTGCTATCGTGTCAGGTGTCAAGGCCGCTTCCAGGATATAATGCCGTTATCGTCCATAATGCCAAGCGTGACATCGGCGACGTCGGGATCTTCCAGCAGCTTGGCACGCACCCGATGATTGATCTCTGTCGCTTCGGCTAGCGAGAAGCCTTTGCGAAGCTCTACGTAGGCTTCGACATGATAGTTCTTGCCTTCCTGGACGATGCGCATCTTGCCGATATCGGTAACGTCAGGATTGTCCAGAATGATGGCGCCGATCCGGTCCTCTACGTCCTTCGGAGCCGCAACGCCGATCAGGCCCACCATGTTGTCGTAACCGACCTTGAAGGCGACGCCAATCATCAGGCAGGCGATCAGGATGGTAGCAATGCCGTCCATCAGCTTGAAGCTGGAGTACTCCGCGAGAATAATGGCGATTAAGGCAAATAACGCGCCGAGCGTGGCCACTACATCTTCATAGAATACGAGCCGTGTCGGCGGGGCCGCTCTGCCTGCATTGCGGATAGCGGAAGGAATAATGCCCAGTCCCTTGGCTCCGCTGCGCGTCTCCTTGACAATCTCCTTCATAGCTTTGATCAGAATAGAGCCGTCAATGACGATTGCAATGAGCAGAATAATAAAGTTGAGCCAGAAATTCGAGGCTTCCTCGGGATGCTTGATCAATTTAAGCCCCTTATGGAAAGTCTCATACGCCATAATCGTAACGACGATAACGGCGATCATGCAGAACAGATTCACGACGCGGCCAAAGCCTGTCGGGAACCGCTTGGTCGGCTGCCGCTCGGCAAGCACGCTGCCGAGGAAGACGAACCCCTGGTTCACTGCATCCGCCACGGAATGCATGGCGGAGGCGAACATGGTGCCGCTGCCGCTGAAGGACGCTCCGATAGCTTTAATGATGGCGAGTCCGGTATTGCCAAGTGCTGCTGTGGCGGATGATGTATTGCCTTTTTTGACAAGCGCCCAAAAATTGCCCATAAAATCTTGACCCTCCATAACCAGACTTTAACAGCTGTCACAAGACATTATATGTCTATTATGGGTTTTCATCAATAAAGGAATGCATGGGGGAGCAACGTCGATTTTTGAAGCCTTTTGGCAAACGGTGAAAAATAGCATTATAATAGAGAAGATATTATGAAGGGAGTGGCGGATGGAGCCATGGTAACAACTGAAAGAGTAGAATCAAAGGAACAGCTGGATGAGGCTTACCGCATCCGGATGGAAGTATTCGTGAATGAACAAGGCGTGTCGCCTGATGTCGAAATCGACGAGCATGAGGAAGATGCCATCCATGTGCTGGTCAAGTATAATGGAGAGCCGGCTGGAGCTGGCCGCATCCGGGTGGTAGAAGGAATGGCGAAGCTGGAGCGTATCTGTGTGCTGGCGCAATTCCGCAAGCATGGAATCGGCGCTGCTGTCATGGAAGAGCTGGAGGAAGTGGCCAGGGAGGCCGATCTGCCCAAAGCGAAGCTCCATGCGCAAACACAAGCGGCGGGCTTTTATGAGCGGCTCGGGTACAAGGCAGACTCCGATGAGTTCATGGAGGAAGGCATTCCGCACATCCGCATGATCAAGAAATTGTAAGAGCAAGCTGCAGAGGGAACGCTTCAGTCGCATACGCATTTATTGAAAGAAGGTTGCCACGTTGATCTTTTCCACTTATACGTTCATATTCTTATTTCTGCCGGTGACCTTTCTCGTCTACCGGTTGCTTACTTATGTGAAGGAGCCGAACGTCGCGAAGCTATGGCTTGTCATGGCGTCGATATACTTCTACGCGCAAGGCAGCGGAACATTTGTAATCTTGTTCATGCTCGACATCCTCGTCAACTTTGCGATCGGCAGCATGATCGTGAAAGCAGGCAAACAGGGAGCGACATGGACGAAGCGGCTATTGCTCACCATCGGCTTGCTGCTCAATGTCGCGTTTCTGGGGTATTACAAATATGCGAACTTCGCTATCGAAAATGTCAATCATTTGACCGGACAAGCTTTTCCGCTGCTGGAGATCGTGCTTCCGCTCGGGATATCGTTCTATACATTCCAACTGATCGCTTATCTGGTCGATTGCTATAAAGGACTGACCAAGGAAACGCCGATTGTAGACTTCCTGCTGTTCATAACCTTCTTCCCGCAATTGATCGTGGGACCGATCGTGCATCATGCCGATGTTATCCCGCAATACCAGGACAATGCGATGCGCCGCATCAATCCGGCGAATATCATGCTGGGCATGTTCCTGTTCTCCATCGGCTGCGCGAAGAAGATTATGCTGGCTGACCCGATTACGAGCTATGCCGCATCGTTCTATGCGAATGTCGGGGCCGGCGATACGCTGTCCGCGTGGCTTGCATCGGTCGGATATACGATCTCTTATTACTTCGATCTGTCCGGTTATGCCGATATGGCGCTAGGTCTTGCGCTGCTGTTCAATATCAGGCTGCCGCATAACTTCAACTCGCCGTATAAGGCGCGGAACTTCCGCGAGTATTGGCAGAGATGGCATATGACGCTGTCGAAGTTCCTGTCGGACTATATCTTCCGCAGCTTCTACCGTAAGGGAAGCGGGAGCTTCAACTTCTACTTTTCGGTCATGATGACGTTTTTTGTATCAGGCTTCTGGCACGGCGCGGGCTGGCAATTCATCGTGTGGGGACTGATCAACGGCGTCTTCGTATGCATGTCCCACTTCATGTACCGCAACAAGTGGAAGCTGCCGTTCATCCTGGCATGGACGCTTACGTTCGCAGGTGTAATCGGAACCCGGATTCTGTTCGTATCCGATACGATGGGCGAAGCGTGGACGGTGATCCGCAAGATGCTCAGCTTAAAGGATTTCACGGGCATGGACATGGCAGCCGCATTCGACAAGGTGGCAAGCTTCGCAGCTTACAACGCCTATACGATTGCGCTGGTGCTCATCGGCATGGCGATTTCGTTCTTCGGGAAGAACTCGGCGCAGATGTCGCATGACTTCAAGCCCAGCGTTCGCCACGCGGTCGCGGCAGCGCTGCTGCTAGGCATCTCGCTGGCACAGATGACTTCGGTATCCAATTTCCTATATTTCCAATTCTGAGGTGACAATAGGTGAAATTGCGCAAATGGTTGATCGCGTTCGTCGCGTCGCTAGGTTTGGCGGCGGCGGTCGTGGCAGGCTTCAACATCGTCGTCGATCCCTTCGGCGTATTCGGCGACAAGGTGCTCAAATGGCACTCCTACAACATGGTCAATAATCCGCGCGTAGCCAAGATCGGCTACCTGGACCAGTACCATGAACGCTATAATTCGTATATTATCGGCGGTTCCAAATCAAGCTCGATCTCTCCCGAGCTGTTGAACCAATATTACGGAGACGATGCGAAGTTCTACAGCATGCTGATGTACGGCGGGGATTTCAACGATTACGAGAAGACGCTTTATTATCTTGTAGATGAGTACAAGCCCCAAAATATCGTAGTGCATATGAGCCTGCAAGAACTCAGCCATTTCAACGAGAAGGCGACTGACTTCAAGCAATCGCTCCATGCTAAAGTATCAGGCGAGTCGACATTTAAGTTTTATTTGGATTATTTGAAGCTGAATCCTTCATACGGCTATTCCAAGCTGGAGGGTTACGCCAAGCGGGCAGTCGATTCATTCGAATACTCGCAGTTCATACCGGAGACCGGCGTCTATAATAAAGTGAAGCGAGATGCGGAGAAGGTTGATGATCTCGAAGCTTATATGCAGGCGAACAAAGCGGCCTTCGCTCCATTCGGCAAGCTGGAGGCATCGGCTCTCGACAAGAACGTTGATGCGCTTGCGCGAATGAAAGCATATGCGGAATCGCACGGCGCAACGTTCCGGCTAATTACGGGGGCGACTTCGGAGCAGGAGCTGCTCAGCTATGACATGGAAGACCTGAAGGAATATTGGTCCAAGCTGGCGGAAGTTACGGATTTCTGGGACTTCTCCGGCTATACGCCGATTAGCGGCGATCCGCGTTATTTCTATGATACGATGCACTATCGCAATACCCTTGGCAGCATGATGCTGGGGTACATCTTCCAGGATGAGAGCGTCTATGTGCCGAAGGGCTTCGGTCACTTGACGACCAAGGATAATGTGGCGGAGCATGCGGCAGCGGTCTTCGAGCGTCCTGCTGCGCCGTCCAAGGAAACGGTCAACCTTCCAATATTGGTCTATCATCATATCGACGATGATCCGTATGAGCCGAACTCGCTCATTACGCCGCCTGCCAAGTTCCGCAGCGACATGGAAGCGGTCAAAGCTGCAGGCTTCAATACGGTGCTGATCTCTGATTTGATCGACTATGTAGACGGGAAGAAGGAGCTGCCGGACAATCCGGTGGCGATCACATTCGATGACGGATATCTGAGCAATTATGAATACGGATATCCAGTGCTGAAGGAGCTGGGCTTTAATGCGACCATCTCCATAATCGGCTGGTCCACTGGACGCAGTGAGCACCGGATTCCGGGCAAGCAGTTCTATCCGCATTTTACGTGGGAGCAGGCTAAGGAAATGCAAGACTCCGGCATTATCGATATTCAGAATCACAGCTATGACATGCATGAATCGAATCCGGATGACCCTTCCGTACGCAGCGGTGTGCTGCAAATGGAAGGCGAATCGAACGGGGATTATGCCAAAGCGCTTCATTCCGATATTGGGGGCATGGCGGATTCTATCGAACAGCATCTAGGCAATACGGTGAACATCTTCACCTATCCGTTCGGCTTCTATTCCCACCTGTCCGAGCAAATCCTGAAGGACATGGGCTATCGCTCCACGCTGTCGACGAAATCGGGCATTAACCAGATCGTCAAAGGTGACCCGGATTCGCTATTTGCTCTTAAACGGATCAATGGCGGGCCTGAAGTGCCTAGCGAGACGCTGGTAGCAAGGCTGCAGGGCAAATAATATTCATGCTGTATGGATTGTTAAAAGGGAAGACTGCCGGGTATTACCCGGCAGTCTTTTTTCTGCTATACCGCATTCGGATGCAGCTATGCAAGCATAGCTTGAGCACAAACCAAAAAGATCATTTCCCAAAATTCGTCCGACTGGCAGCTAGCCTGTCGACGGGCTGTTCGGCGTATGACCCTTCTGGTTCCGATGTTGAGCCGCTGTACCTGCTACGTCATTCTCTGCTTGCCTGGAGCGAATCGCGAACGACACGTTTCTGCCTGCTGAGGAGCGCTGCTTGTGACGACCCATGGCTTATTCCTCCACCCCTTGCGTATAGTGGCCTGACCTCTGCTTCGCAAATCAGGCTTTATTAAGTTCTCCAGCTTGCACGCCCATCTTTCGCGGAAATGCTCGCCATGGAAGGGATAAGGATAAAAAAGAAGGTATTGGCAAAAGATAAGGACGTCCAACTCACCCGCGAAACAAGGGGGATGTCTATGAATGACCATGAAACGCCACTGGCCGCCAATATTGAAGAATCGCGGGAGAAGTTAAAGCATTTCCTGCATGATTGCAGCGATGCTTCAATGTATCACTTCAGGATTGGCGAGCAATTGCCCGGCATGTTTGTTTTTTTCAGCGGATTGACGCATGAGGACCGAATGGATGAGCTCCGCAAAGAAATGGCTGGTTGGAGCTTCCATGAAGATAACGGCTCCTTGCAGGAGCAATTTCAATATAGAGTTGCAGGTGTGTGCTCCGAAGAAATATCCTCGATGGAAGAGCTGGTCGATCATATCTCGTCCGGCAGCGTTATTCTCCTTGTCGACGGAATCGACCGCGGCTACGCTTTCTCCTTGGCGGAATGGCGGAAGAGAGCGATCGAGGATCCCGCTGCGGAATCCGTCATTCGCGGTCCCCGCGAAGGATTCACAGAGAGCATGGTCGACAATCGGGCAATGCTCCGGCGAAGGCTGAGAAGCCAAAAGCTGAAGATGAGGGGAATTGAGGTTGGCCGGTTGACAAAATCGCATATTACGATTGCCTATATTGAAGGATTGGCGGCGCCGGAGCTGGTCAAGGAGGTAGAGGACCGCATTGGCATGATCGAGATCGACGGCGTGCTGGAGAGCGGCACAATCGAGGAATATATCGAAGACGAGCCGTATTCTCCGTTCCCGCAGATGCTATGCACGGAGCGGCCGGATGCAGCGGCAGCCGGCCTGCTCGAGGGCCGTATCGTGATTTTGACAGACAATACCCCTATGGCCTTGATTGCGCCCGTCAGCCTGTTCTCCTTGCTGCAATCGCCGGAAGATTACTATGAGCGCTTCCTCATCGCTACGGCGATACGCTGGCTCCGTTATTCCTTCTTCTTCATTGCGCTGCTTGTCCCATCCGGTTACGTTGCTTTGCTTACCTACCATCACGAGATGGTGCCGTCCGCTTTGCTCCTTAGCATCGCCAAGTCGCGGGAATCGATTCCGTTTCCTGCCCTGATGGAAGCATTCATGATGGAGACGATGTTCGAGGCGCTGAGAGAAGCCGGCGTGCGCCTGCCCAAGCAGGTTGGCGCAGCCGTCAGCATCGTTGGGGCGCTGGTCATCGGCCAAGCCGCAACCTCAGCCGGGCTGGTCTCTTCACCCATGGTCATGGTCGTCGCGATTACAGGGATTGCCTCATTCTTGCTGCCGCATTACTCGGTAGGCATCTCCATCAGACTGCTTCGATTCCCGATGATGCTGCTGGCCGGCATATTCGGCCTGCTTGGCCTGCTGATGGGGATTATCGGCATAACGATTCATCTCTGTTCGCTGCGGTCATTCGGACTGCCGTATTTGTCTCCCATCGCGCCAATGATGGTCGGAGAATGGACGGACGTCGTGATGCGTCCGCCCGCCTGGCTTCCGCGAAAGCGGCCGAGGCTGACGAAAAGCGGGGGAAGCTGGCGCAGCAAACCGGGCATGCATGTCTCTAAATTGCATCGAAAACAGGAGTGAGATGCGGCTATGACAATACCAATGCGCTATCTCATTCGCGCGGCAGCGTCAATCGCTGCAATAGCCCTGCTTACAGGCTGCTGGGACCGAATTGAAGTTAATGACATTGCCATCATTCTGGGGGCCGGCATCGACCAGGAAGAGAATAACAAGGTGAAGCTGTCTGTGGAAATCTATCTCCCTGCTCCCGACAATAACGAATCTGGCGGCGGACAAGAAGGAATGGATTCCGGGAGCAAAAACGGCAACATTCTCGTATCCAGCGCCATAGGGTCCTCGATGGCTGATGCGATGTCGAAGCTCCAGAAGAGGCTGTCTCGCAGGCTGTACTGGGGCCATAACAATGTCTATGTATTTGGGAAAGAACGAGCGGAGCGCGGCTTCAATGACGATCTCGACTTTTTCCTCAGGTATGTTCGGGCACGAGAGCGGACCAATATATATGTGACGCAAGGGAAAGCGATCGATACGATGGGCGTAATACCCAGGCTGGACCAGAACTTGATGGAGGCGCTGACGGAGCTGTCCAAGACGGAGGTCAGCATCGATGTGGATTTGAAGACCGTGATGGAGCAGATCGTGGAGACGCCGGAGCAGACCTATACGGTGCCGTATATTCTGACCAGTGCCGTCATGTCGGAGAAGAAGCATCTGCGCAATGCCAACGTTCCTTATTTTAGAGGACTTACCATATTCAAAAAAGGCCGTATGATCGGCAGCCTGGACAATGAGCTGACCCATGGATACTTCTGGATTACGAATCAGATCAAAGCCAGTACGATATTGACGGCAGCTGTGGCGAAGGATGAGACTGTTGCTGTGAATTTAACGGCAAGCAAGTCCAAGCTTATCCCCAAAATCGACAGCAGCGGCGAGTGGAGAATGGAGCTGATCATAGAATGTGAGGGGAACCTGATCCAGAACGCCAGCCGGATGGATTATTCCGTACCGGAGCAGCTGACGGAAATAGAGGATCTTTTTGAAGCGATGATCAAAAAAAACGTCGACAAATCGCTGAATGTCATTCAGCAAAAATATAAATCGGATATTTTGGGCTATAGCAGGCTGTTCCGCAGAAAATATCCGAAGCAATGGGCTGCTGCCAAACCGGAATGGAGCGAGACGTTCCTAAGGATCAAGACGGACACGAGTGTAAATTTTCAGATTCGCAGACCCGGTGCGCTTGTAAAGCAAATCAACAACATCCCAATGGAGTGATGTCCGTATGTCCATCCCCTTTATGCTGCTTGTCTGGTTGTTCGCCATCGCATTAGGTTTTCTTAACGGCACCTGGCGCAGCCTGAAAAAACGGGAGGCCTGGGTTGCAGGCATGCTGCTTGCGCTGAGCTTGGCGCTGGCGATAGGCATGGCTATCAATCCGCAGCTGCCTAATCTGACGGAGTGGGTGGAGCAGGCCTTGACGCCGCTGAAGCCGCTTCTGGAGCCGGTGAGCTGATATGCTGAACGGGAAAATCTCTTCCTTCCAGCTGGCCATCATAATGTTCCAGTTCGTGCTCAGTTCTACTGTGCTTCTCATGCCGTCCATTACGACTCGTTTGTCGGAGAAGGATATGTGGCTGACGCCCCTTATTGGAATGGCTGTAGGCTATCTGGTTGTATGGCTTGCATACCAATTATTCAAGCTTTCGCCGGAAGGTTCCGTTGTCAGGCTGATGGAATCTCTATTTGGCACTTATCTAGGGAAAGCGGTCAGCATCCTGTTCATCGCATTCCAATTTCACATCGTCTCCATTTCCATTCGCGATTACGCGGAGTTTATTGAATCCAACTTTTTTCTGAAGACGCCAATTGTCGTCATTATCGGGACAATGCTTATTTTATGCGGATGGGCGGTAAGAAGGGGATTTGAGGTAATTGCGCGTACCGGTCAAATTTTTGTTCCGATTATTACTTTATTTACGTTGCTAATACTCGTGCTGCTTATACCGGAGCTTAATCCCCACCATCTGCTGCCGCTGCTTGAGAGAGGGCCGGCACCCGTCCTTCAGGGCTCTCTTGTGGTGGACGGCTGGTTCAGCCAGTTGCTGCTGGCAGTATATATATTGCCATTGGTGCGGGACAAGAACAACATCAAGAAATGGGGCTTCTGGTGCGTTACCGGCATCACGTTTGTCATGGTGGCGTCTAATCTGGCCGTCTTTATGCTGGTAGGGGAAAGCGCCGGCTACTATACATACCCCGTGCTAATGGCAGCCAGATATATCGCTTATGCCGAGTTTTTTGAGCATTTGGAGGCAATTGTGATGATGGTATGGGTATTAGGCGAATATATCAAAATCAGCGTCTATTATTATGCGATCACTCGTGGCATCTCCGATACATTCCGGCTTCAGAAGCCGGAAGCGATCGTCATGCCCGTCGGCTTGCTGCTGCTCTTCGTATGTTTTTGGGTAGGGCCGGATTTTCAGACGGTGTCCACCTTTATTGCAAATATAGGAACCAGCTATATATTGATCGGATTTGTTGTTTTCCCCATGCTGCTATGCGGGCTTGCCCTTCTGCGGAACTGGTTCAAAGGACTCGGTACTAGCGCAAAATAGTACTGTTCCGCATCTAAATATTTCCTTATAGTGGATAGATAGAAAAAGAAAAAATAGCTATGAGGGGATGGGTGAGGGGATTTGGCTGCAAAAGAATCATTCTGGTCGAGGGTGCTGACGGGGCTGGTTTTTGTGCCGCTCATCTGGATCGCCGGCTTTTTTGTTTTTATCTTTGCTGTGTTGTCAGGCGCCGGTTTGTTTTATATTTGGACGATCATTAGCATATGCGCAGTGCTGTCGGTCATGCTGGTCCTCGGTCTGGGGCAATGGCTGAGGCGCAAAGTTTATTGGAGCTGCATGGCGGGAGTGCTGCTTATAATTGCCGCTGTCATATTCGGCTATGAGATGAACCGCTTGTATCACGACAGCATTCCCCAAGTTGCGGAAAGCGAAGTGGATCTCGCCGCTTATGAGCCGTTCGTGCGCGGCTCCAAGGCCGTGGTGCTGAATGAGACGCCGACGCTCAGAATTGAAGACGAGCTGCCTATCATGGATGGGGCTACGGCGCTGTACCCGCTATATTCGGCATTCGCGATGGCCGTGTACCCAGAGAAAGAATACGATCATCTCCGCAGCGAAGTGCGCTCCACCAAGACGAGCCAGGCGTACGACAGTCTGATTTCGGGGGAAGCGGATCTTATTTTTGCAGCTGAGCCCTCAGAGCGGCAGAGGGGAGATGCGCTGGCAGCCGGCGTGCAATTGAAGCTGACGCCGATCGGCCAGGAGGCATTTGTGTTTTTTACGCATGCTGACAATCCGGTTAGCGGGATTACGATGGAGCAGATACAGGATATCTATGCGGGAGACCTGACCAATTGGGAAGAACTTGGCGGCAAGCCTGCCCCGATCAAGGCGTTCCAGCGACCGGAGGGCAGCGGCAGCCAGTCGGCGCTTCAGCGGATCATGAAAGGAAGGAGCCTGGCTGCTGCGCCTAGAGATGATGTGCCAGCTGGTATGGGCGGCATGATCCAGCGCACGGCAGACTATCGCAATTATCCGAATGCGCTTGGTTTTACTTTCCTGTATTATGCGACGGAAATGGTAGGGAACGGCGATATCAAGCTGCTTTCGATAGATGGCGTCTATCCATCCAGAGAGACGATCGCAAATGGAGCTTATCCGCTTAGCAGCCCGTTCTATGCCATCACGGCAGGAACAAGCAATCCTCATGTCGAATCCTTGATAAATTGGATACGGTCGGAGCAAGGACAGAAGCTTGTGGCAGAGACTGGCTATACGCCGCTTGCCGTGCCGTAGCAACTAGAGAGGAGCACATACATGAAACCGACTATATTTGTAGATCGCGCCATTCCGGATGCTGTCATGAGTTATTTGCGTGAGCATTGCACGGTTGATGCCTGGACGGAAGAGGATACCGTGCCTAGAGGAGAGCTTCACAAGCGACTGGCGGCAGCGGAGGGTTATTTGACTAGCGGAAGGCGCATTGACGATGAGCTGCTGGCGGCAGCGCCGAAGCTCAAAGTCGTAAGCACAATCAGCGTAGGCTACAATCACTTCGATATCGGCGCCATGAAGCGACATGGCGTCACGGGGACGCATACGCCGGAGGTGCTGGATGAGACAGTGGCCGATCTTGTATTCGCGCTTATGCTGGGCAGCGCCCGCCGAGTGGCGGAGCTCGACCGCTATGTCCGGGACGGACTCTGGAAGCGGGGAGACGGCGACAATTTGTTCGGCATCGATGTCCATTCCGCCTCGCTCGGAATCATCGGCATGGGCCGCATCGGCGAGGCGGTTGCCCGCAGAGCCGCGCTGGGCTTCGGGATGAAGGTGAACTATCATAACCGCAGCCGCAAGCCGGAGGCCGAAGCGAAATATGGCGCGGCCTACATGGCACTCGACGAGCTGCTATCCGCTTCGGATTATGTCGTGCTGCTGGCGCCGTTAACGAATGAGACAAAAGGATTAATAGGCAAGCGGGAGTTCGGCTTGATGAAGCCTTCCGCTATCTTCATCAACGCCTCTCGGGGAGCTACGATCGATGAAGAAGCGTTGATTGAAGCGCTGCAGAAGGGGACGATCAGAGCTGCCGGCCTGGATGTCTACCAGCAGGAGCCTCTGCCTGCCGAGCATCCGCTGCTCGCGCTCCCTAACGCGTTGTTGCTGCCGCATATCGGCTCGGCTACAACGAAGACGAGAGAGGACATGGCCATGCTGGCTGCGCGCAATCTTGTGGCAGCGCTGCAAGGGGAGGAGCCGCCTCATCGCGTTCCGGAGTTCAAGAACTGATCTGGAGATCGGATCGGCGGCATGCCATGGGTTCTACACAAGAAGGGGCTGTCCCTAAGTCGTCAATGACTTTGGGACAGCCCCGTTCTATTGTCGCGAATAGCATCGTGTGGCGTTACTACAACGAATTTCGCAGCGACTCTGAGCCTGTAACGGTGCTACACACCGCTATTTGCGTAATTTCGCCCGTTTAGCGCGTCTAACAGCGTGTGGCCTTGCTACATCGAAATTTTCAGCGATTCCGAGCCTGTAACGGTGCTACACACCGCTATTTGCGTAATTTCACCCGCTTAGCGCGTATAACACCGCGTGGCGTTACTACAACGAATTTCGCAGCGTTGCACCGTTATTTCGCCTAATCAGCTCAAGACTCCTCGCTAATGCTGTAGATTGGTCTGCCAATCGTTCTAATTGGCATCAGCAGCTGGCAGCTTGACGACTTCTACGCGGTTGGAGAAGAAGGTAGCTCCGCCGCCCATGTCGGCGAGTCGCTGCGGCGTGAGGGCGTTCACTGCGCTGAAGCCCTCCGCTTCATCATCCCACCAGAGGCCTTGCGTGACCAGCACGCCTGGAAGCACATCTCCGCCAACCTTTAACGTTAGCCGAACCTCGCCGCGGTCATTACGGACCAGCACGCGCTCTCCGTCAACTAGCTCCAATCTCTCCGCATCATCTGCATGCATATGGAGAACCGGCTTCTTCTCCAGCTTCTGGAGCTTCGCCTGATTGGCGAATGTGGAATTAATATAGCTGTGGTTAGGCCCGGTCGTCAGCAGAAACGGATACTTCTCCGGCTCGGCAAGCGGCGTATAGGTCGCTACCGGCGGCAATCCTGCTCCGCGCATCGACTCGGAATATAGCTCAATCTTCCCGCTTGGCGTCGGCAAGGAGTCCGTCTTCGGATAGCGGGTGCCATCGCTTGCTTTCATCCAATCATGCTCCATTAATGCCTCGAAGGTGATATCCTTCAGCAGCGGATTGTGTCTGCTGTCCAGCGCGATGCGAATCATATCCTCTTCGGACAGGTCGAACAGCTCCGGCTCGAAGCCTATGCGCAGAGCCAATTCCTTGAAGAGCGTAAAGTTGGATTTGCTTTCGCCCGCAGGCGGCTTGATCGGCTTGCTAATTTGGACGTAATGATGCCAATAAGAGGAATAAAGGTCCAAATTCTCAAGATGGGCGGTTGCAGGAAGTACGATATCCGCGTATTTGCATGTGTCGGTCAGGAACAAATCGTGAACGACCGTGAACAGATCCTCCCTCATCAACCCTTCTCTTACTTTGCTCTGGTCCGGCGCTACAATAGCAGGATTGCTGTTGTAGACAAACAGCATGCGGACAGCAGGCTCGAGCGAAGTCAGCGCGTCGCCTAGCTGATTCATATTGACGGTCCGCACATCCGGATCGGGCAGCAGATCTTCACGCTCGATGGCGGCATTGTTAATCCGGGAGTACCAGCTGTTGCCCTTCATGGCGCCGCCGCCGATTTCGGCCCATTGCCCCGTCAGAGCAGGGAGGCAGGCGATGGTGCGGACGATCATGCCGCCATTGTCATGATGCTGCAGCCCATTCCCGATGCGGATAAAAGATGGGGTGGTTGTCCCGTAGGCGGTGGCCAGTTCCTCGATCTTCTCGACCGGAATGCCGGTAAGTTCCGCAGCCACCGCAGGGGGATATTTGGCGGCTTCAAGCTTCAGTTCCTCATAACCGACCGTATTCTGCTTAACAAATTCATCATTCACATATCCGTCGCGAATAAGGATATGCATCATGCCGAGCGCCAGCGCGCCGTCGCTGCCTGGGCGGAGCAGAATAAATTCGTCCGCCCAGGAGGAGGTGCGGTTGCGGTGCACGTCGATATGAATGATGCGGGCTCCCTTCTTGCGGGCCTCCGTAGCGAGCATGGTCTGATGCATGTTGGTTGAGACCAGATTGGCTCCCCAGATGAGGAACAGCTTTGTATGCACGGTCTCCTCAGGATCAATGCCGATGGAGCCGCCCATCGTGTAGCTGTAGCCCTTGGAGCCGGCAGCATTGCAGATCGTACGGTCCAGCTTGCTCGCGCCAAGACGGTGGAAGAAACGGCGGTCCATGCCCTCGGCATTCAACACGCCCATATTGCCATAGAAGCTGTAGGGCAATATGGCTTCGGCGCCGTATTCATCTCGAACGGAAGCCATTCGGCGGGCAATTTCCTCGTAGGCTTCATCCCAGCTGATCCGCTCAAATTGCTGTGATCCTTTCGGGCCGGTTCTTCGCATAGGGTACAGCAGCCGGTCGGGATGGTGGACCCGGTCTGGCAATTGTCTCACTTTGTTGCATATCGCTCCGCGCGTAACGGGGTGATCGGGATCGCCTGTAACGCCGATTACCCGCCCGTCCTGAAGCGTGACATGAAGGCCGCATGTATCGGGACAGTCGAACGGACAGACGGAACGTACGACGCCGTTATCTGTGAAAGCAGTCATAGTAGAATCACTCCGAAATCTTGTTAAGTCTTAAATAGTCTATCTGTTCATTATACGTGCTGGCGGCGCTCTTTTAAATATGCCGAAGGGGAGTGTCCCAGCGAGCGCTTGAAGACGCGCTGGAAGTAGGTGACGTCGGAATAGCCCAAGTAATCGGAAATTTCCGATACGGTGAGCAGCGATTCCGTCAGCATATAGACGGCCGTGCGCATGCGGAGGCTATGCACATATTCGCTGATGGTCTGTCCCGTCACCTGCCGGAACAAGGTTGCGGCATGATTCGGCGATCTGCCGATGCATTCGCCGAGGTGTTCCTTGGTCACCTTGCCGCGGTAATGATCTTGCAGATAGGCTTTCATCCGCTCGGTATGGTGCTGCGATACGGCAGTCTGTTCACCTCGGACCAGCTCTCGGCTCCATAACGCTAGAGCCTCCAATGTGAGTGCGGCTGCCCGAAGCTGAATATACGGCAAGCCTTCTTGCCATTCGCTCCATACGGTCCGCAGCCTCTCCATGACCATATCGTAGCATCCGGCTTTGGCCTTGATGAAGGGGAACGAGCTGGATAATGGCCCATCGAGAGCAGACTTCTCCAAGCGAAAGGTCAATACAAATTGCTCATGAAATACAGTCGGCACGCTTTTGCCGTAATAAGCCGCACCGGGGGAGATGAACATAAAGTCGCCCTTCTCCAGCAGGAGCTTTTCCCCATTAATCCAATAGACGCATTTTCCATATGTCATCGCGATTAGAACGGCATAGTTCTCCCCGGCAGGGCGCTCTGCATACCAGTTCATGCCTTGATGTTGACGCATTCCTTCGAACGACAGCATACGACACCTCGAATCATACTATAATAAAACCATCATACTATAGTGCATGTACGTTGTCTTCTTTTTCCTCTACAATGGACAAAGCCAAAGATGGAGGGATGACGACATGAGTCTGACGAAAATTGTATGTACAATGGGACCATCCAGCAATTCGATATCCATACTGAAGGAAATGATGAATGCGGGCATGAATGTTGCCCGTTTGAATATGGCGCATGGCGAGCTTAGCGATCATAGCGAGCGCATCGCCTTGATCCGCGAGGCGGCATCGGCGGCATCGGCTGTCGTAGCAGTGATGATGGACATTAAAGGACCTGAGATCCGGATCGGCACATTGGAGGAATCCAGCTACGAGCTGAAAACGGGCGATAAGCTTACGTTGACCAGCAGACCGATTACAGGCAATGGCAGCTGTGTGGCCGTCAATTACCCCGATATGCCGAAGGTAGTCAAGGCCGGTGATAAAGTGCTGATCGACGACGGCCTAATCGAGCTTTGCGTAGATGCGGTAGAGGATTCCGAAATTTTGTGCAGCGTGCTGAACGGCGGGCCGCTTAAGCCGCGCAAGGGCGTCAATCTGCCGGGTATCCGCACGACGCTGCCAGGTGTAACCGAGCGTGACATTAAGCACATCGCCTTTGGCGTGGAAGAAGGCGTGGATATGATTGCGATGTCGTTCGTCCGCAAAGCAGAGGATGTGCTTCAAGTGAAGCAGCTGCTGGAGGATGCAGGCGCGGGTCATATTCAGATTATTTCCAAAATTGAAAATGAAGAGGGCGTCGAAAATCTGGATGCCATCATCGAAGTGTCCGATGGCATCATGGTTGCCCGCGGCGACTTGGGCGTCGAGATTCCGGCTGAAGACGTTCCGATGATTCAGAAAGAAATGATCCAGAAATGCAATCTGGCAGGCAAGCCGGTCATCGTTGCTACGCAAATGCTGGATTCGATGCAGGTGAACCCTCGGCCGACGCGCGCAGAGGTCAGCGACGTGGCCAATGCGGTGCTGCAAGGCGCGGATGCGGTCATGCTCTCCGGCGAGACAGCAGCGGGCAAGTATCCGCTCGAATCCGTGCGCATGATGGCCATGATCGCCGAACGCGCAGAATCGACAATCGACTACACGGAGCTGTTCCGCAGCAAGCTTACAGCACCATCCTCGTCTACGACAGAAGTAATCAGCCAGGCGGTAGTCAGCTCGTCCTTGCAGCTGGATGCCAAAGCGATCCTGACGCCGACCGAAAGCGGCTTTACGGCACGAATGGTATCCAAGTACCGTCCGAAGGCGCCGATTATTGCGGTCACGGCGCATGATCATGTGCTGCGGCGCATGACGCTTGTGCGCGGCGTTGTTCCGGTGAAGGGCGAATGGGCGGAATCCACCGACGCGTTGTTCAAATCGACGGTACGCAATGCATCCCGAACGCAGCTCCTGAAATCCGGCGATTATTTCGTTATCTCCGCAGGCATTCCGAGCGGACGGGCAGGCGCAACGAATCTGATTCAGATTCAGCAGATGGAGTAGCATGCCATAGCAGCAAGCGATGTCATGCACATCCGGCTCTTGACAGAAAAGCTTCATGGTGACACAATAGATAAGGTTCGCATTACGCTTGTAATGCCGGATTATGATACACGCAATCCTTTCGTATAACTCCACATAACGGCTTTGGGCACAGGGTGGGGGTATCTACGGGAAGCCTAACTTCCTTGCTACGAATGGCAGGTCTACTGGAACATCCAGACCTTGCTGTCCGTAGCTTTTTTGCGTTCAGAGAGTTTATTGCGATAGATTACTAAGGGAGAGAAAACAACATGAAATACATGATATCCGTATTTGCAGGCGCAGCCAGCTACGGCGTGCTGTCCACATTCGTCGTGCTCGCTTACGGGCAAGGCTACAAGCTGGGAGAAGTGGTTGGCAGCCAGCTGCTCATCGGTTTCTTGCTGTCGTGGCTGTTCGCGTCTATTGTAGAGCGCAGGCAAAAGAAAGCAGCGCTGGCCGTGACGGCAGGCAAAGGCGCAGAGGCGGGCGCGGTGAAGAAAGGCCTGCAGAGATTAACATGGAAAACACGTCTGCTGCTGATGGCTGCGGGATTGCCTACAGCGATTACAGGTCTGGTCTATTACCACTCGCTTCGTTACATCCCGGCTTCGCTAGCGATTCTGCTGTTGTTCCAGTTCACGTGGATTGGCGTGCTGGTGCAATCGATCAGACAGAGACAGCGCCCGAACCGGGCAATTCTGACGACGCTTATCATTCTGCTTGGCGGCACAATACTGGCCGCCGGCATTATGGAGCACGGAGGAGGCAGCTTCCATCCGCTGGGCTTGTCACTGGGCTTCCTGGCGGCGATCAGCTACACGCTGTTCATTCTGTTCAGCGGCAAGGCGGCTCCTGAAGTGCCGCCGGCTACACGCAGCAAATGGATGATGGCCGGTGGCATGACATTTGTCTTTATCGTGTTCCCTCCGGAATTTCTCTGGAACGGAGATCTGTTCAGCAGCTTGTTCCTATTCGGCGCGCTGCTCGGACTGTTCGGCGCATTCATCCCGCCGCTGCTGTTCGCCTATGGCGTACCGCATATCGGCGAGGGGATGGCCGGCATTCTAGGCGCAGCAGAGCTGCCTGTAGCGGTATTGCTTTCCTCGGTCGTTCTGCATGAGCAGGTATCCTGGCTGCAATGGACCGGCGTTGTGCTGGTGCTTGCCGGGGTAGCGTATCCGGAGCTGGCTAAGCTTATAAAGCGCGGCGGGCGAGTCTCGACGGGCATCGGCGCATAACACGGATTTGGTAAAGTTTTTTTTAACCCGTTTTATTCCTTTCTGGTTTCCATGCAATGGCAGTATACTTAGGTTGTCGGGCCGACGCATTACGTGAAGGAAAGGAGCTGATCCGTGTGATTCACAACTTAGAGGTGATCTCCGTTTAATCGGAGATCGCCGTAAACGAAGAGGCCTTCGGGCCTCTTTTTATTTGTAAAAAAACGATTGTGCTCAAAATTGGTTTTCTTTATAATGGAAAAGTGACGCTTCATAAGAAGCACGGGGACCACCCCAAATACTAATTCGAAAGGGAGGCGGCAAGACATGGAAAATGTTGTAATGATGAATGACACGCTGCAGGCAAAACGTTTGAACTTATTTGAGGAGGACTTATACCGTGAACTACAAAAATGGAAGAGACGTGCTTCCCCCTAGTCTCCTGTTGGAGCTGCAAAAATATATCCAAGGCGATCTGATCTACATTCCAAAACCGTCCAACCAGCGCGCAAGCTGGGGTGAAGTGAGCGGCACGCGCAAGCTTCTGGCGGAACGCAACAAAGAAATATTCCAGCATTACAGCAACGGGGCGACCGTAGCCGAGCTGGAGCGCAAGTATCATCTGTCCAGCGAGAGCATTCGCAAGATTATTGTGAAAGCACGCTGAATGATGACATGATACAATTCGAGCGGACGATATACAAAGAACCTCCCGGGAGACGCATGACTAGCGCCTTGGGAGGTTCTTTTTTTTCATTCCGGGGCAGCTCTAAAGCTGTTGATTAATGGACGTTCGTGGTAGGCAGCGGCACTTTCGTGTTCGGATATTTGTAATCGTCACGATAGCAATTCGTATCGCTGTCATAGACGGATTGTGAGAGCCGGTGGGATACTTCGAAGATCGGCAGATCCGGGTTCACGTGCAGCGCGGAGCCATAGAACGAACAGCCCTCGAAGTGGAAGTTCAGCGTCGTAATGAGGATGACACAGTTCGTAAAACTGCAATTTTTGAAGCTAAAGCCGTCAAAGTTGATGGTTTCGTTGTTGAAACTTTCATTCATAATCAATTTCATTCTCGCAACTCTCCTCTGCTAGATATAGGCGACATGCCTATGATCCTATCAGAGTGGAGGTGAAATGTTTGTCGCAACATGGCCCTAGAGCTTGAATACTTATCGACACTAAACCCAATCTTCCTCCACGAGCTTCCGGTTAACGGCAACTCCCGCCTCATAACCTTCGCTGGCAGCCCCGATCAGCCCCGTAAAATAATGCTTGGCGTCGCCAATTATATATAATCCATCGATTTGTGTGCTGCCATGCTCCATCGTCTCGTATTGTCCGTCTTCTCCGCGCTTCACGCCAAGATTATCTGCAATGCCGGTCGTCTCCCGCGCTCCCGTATCTGCCAAGAAGGCAATTCGCCGCTTGATTTCCTGCCCGTCTTCCAGCACAATCTTCTCCAGCCCTCCGCCGGCGCCCGCCAGCGATTTGATTGGCTGCTCATACAGGGCAATACCGCGGTCCTGAAGCGCGTGCTTCTGATCGAGCGTCAGCATGGAAGCTCCGTCTGTGAATACAGCGAGGTCACGGCTCCAATTAAAGATCAGCTGCGCATAACCGAACAATTGCGCTCCGCTTCCGATGACCGCCAGCGGCTCGCCGCGGTGCTCCCAGCCATCGCAATAAGGGCAGGGGAAGACAGAGACGCCATAACGCTCCTGTATGCCCGGGATGGGGGGCAGTTCGTCGCGGACGCCAGTCGCTACAATGAGATATTTGCTTATGTAGGACTTCCCTGTTGCGGTTTGTATATGAAAATGTTCGTCTCGTTTCACGGCCTCTTCAGCGGTATCATGCTCGATCCGAACCAGTTCGTATGCGCGGACATCCTTGCGACCAAGCTCTCTGAATTCGGTCGGAGAGATGCCGTCTCTCGTCAAGTAGCCGTGCGAGCTGCGCGCGGCGGCGTGGCGCGGCTTATCCTCGTCAATCACAATTACAGAACGCAGTGCGCGTCCAAGCACCAGCGCAGCGCTCAGCCCGGCCGGTCCGCCTCCGATAATGGCCACATCCCAAACGTTCATTATGCCACTCCTTTACCGATTTCGAATGATTTCCTTATTCTGCCGCTGCAATCACTGCTATAATTGGACATAAGATGGCAAGGACTAGAATGTCACTATTATGCCGGTTGGAGTTGAAAGTTATGCCTGAGTACGATTGGAATAGCGCAGTATGGCATCCCGCGGTCATGTCCTGGTTCCGCAGCTCGTTCGGCGAGCCTACGGATGTGCAAGCAAGAGCGTGGGCGTCCATCATGGAGGAACGGCATACGTTAATTGCCGCCCCTACTGGATCAGGAAAGACATTGGCAGGCTTGCTGCCCTGCATGAACGCGATTGTTCAAGCGAAAGCCGGCGGCAAATTGCCGGTCCGAAAAGGGGTCAAGCTGTTATATATTACGCCGCTCAAAGCGCTTAACAATGACATACAGCATCATGTGCTGTCCTTTGCCGGAGGGCTGGAGGAGGAGGCGAAGAAGCTCGGACTGCCATGGCCCGGGTTTCGAAGCGGCGTACGGACGGGTGATACGCCATCCTCCCAGCGGGCGTCCATGCTGAAGAACCCGCCGGAGCTGCTAATTACAACGCCGGAATCTCTGTACATCCTGTTGACCTCTGAGCAAGGCAGAGGAATGCTGAGTGAAGTCCGGTATGTGATTATTGATGAAATTCATGATCTGGCCGGCGACAAGCGCGGAGCCCATCTCTCGGTGTCGCTGGAACGTCTCCAGCATAACTCGGCTGACGGGATTCGTATCCAGCGGCTCGGAGTGTCGGCGACCCAGAAACCAATGTGGAAGGTGGCGCAATTCCTCGGCGGGCTTGAACCGAAGCGTGAAGCTGGCAGTCCGCCTCCTCTGGAAGCGCCAGAGGAAGAGCAATACCCGCTCGGCTACTCACTTCGGCCCGTACATATCGTTGAGAGCCGGATGGAGAAGCGAATGGATGTTCGCGTGACGATGCCGGATACAAGTGTGCCGGCACAGACGAGAGACGGCGTATGGCTGCCGATTCTGCAACGCATCTTCGACCTGATGGCGAACTGCACTTCGGCGCTGGTGTTCGTGAACAGCCGCAGGCTGTGCGAGCGGCTTGTGCTGCGCATTAACGATCATGCCGGCTATCAGATGGCGAGGTCCCATCACGGAAGCATGTCCAAGGAGAAGCGGCTGGAGGCGGAAGCCTTGCTGAAGAACGGCGAGCTGCGCTGTCTCGTGGCGACCTCATCGCTGGAGCTTGGCATTGATGTAGGCCACATCGATCTGGTGATCCAGATCGATTCCCCGCTGGAAGCCGCATCCGGCATACAGCGCATTGGACGCGCAGGCCACGCAGTCGGCGATATATCGAAAGGAGTAATTGTGGTTCGCCAGCGCGGCGTACTGCCCGAGGCTGCCGTTCTGGGCGGCCTGATTGCGAATCGGGAGATTGAACCGATCCGCATGCCCGAGAAGCCGCTGGATGTTCTATCTCAGCAAATTATTGCCATAGTGGCTTCAGCCGAATTGACGGTAGATGCCCTGTATGGGCTGTTGCTTGGCAGCTACAGCTACCGGCAGCTGGAGAAGGAGCACTTGATGAGCACGCTTGCGGTGCTGGCGGGACTGTATCCTTTTGCGAGGCCGATATTGGATTGGAACCGCGATACAGGGCTGCTATCGAAGAGAGGCAATACCTCTATTGCGGCGATGACCGGCGCGGGCACGATCCCGCAGTCCTCCCACTTTCCTGTGCATCATCTCGACAGTCGCACCCACCTAGGCGAGCTGGACGAGGAATTCGTGCATGAGAGCCGGGTAGGTGACGTATTCTTGCTCGGGACAAGCTCTTGGATGATCCGCAAGATCGACAAGGACAGGGTTTATGTCACTGAAGCTGCCAACAGCTTCAGCGAGGTGCCGTTCTGGCGCAATGAAGGTCCCGGCCGCACGCTTGCGCTCGGCATGAAGGTCGGCGAGCTAATCGAGAGCCTGTCGGAGCGTCTGGCGCTTGATCCGTCACCTGATCGTCCCAGACAAAAGCAGTGGAGCAACTGGCGCTCGGCCTATCAGGCTGGCGAAGCTCGCCTGGACGCTGTGGTGGCGTGGCTGGGGAGAGAATATGGCTTGGATGATTATACAGCGGGAGAGCTGCTTGGCTATATCGTCTCCCAGCATGCCTTCAGCTCGCTGCCGACAGCTAGTCGGATTGTGATCGAGCATTACAAGGATATGATGAACCAGACCCATGTCATCATCCTGAATCCGTATGGCAGAAGGCTGAACCGGACTTGGCTGCTCGCCATCCAGCGGCAGTTCGAGCGCTCGCTGCCTTATCAGCTGTACGGCAACGCGAAGGACAATGGTATTGAGTTCGTGCTGCCGGAGTGGGATGCCTCCTGGCTAAGAATGATCTGGGAAGTGACGCCTGCCAATGCCGAGCCGCTGCTGACGGAAGCTGTGACGGGCTCGCCGCTGCTTGCGATTGCCTTCCGCCGCATCGCGGAGACGTCGCTGCTGCTTGCCAGAAGCTTCACACGAGTCCCCATGTGGCAGAAGCGGCTGCGCAGCGAGGAGCTGCTGCGCGAATCGCTGCCGTACGCCGAATCATTCCCGTTCCTGACGGAAGCGATGAGGGAATGCCTGTACGATTACCTCGATCTTGTATCCTTGCGAACGCTGTTGGCATCGATACAAGGCGGGGAGATTGAGGTCGTCGTAAGGGAAACGGAATATCCATCGCCGATGGCCACACAATTTCTTGCCGATTACGTCAATATGAGGCTGTATGAGGGCGATGGTCTTGATGCGGCGACCAAGGCCGGCCTGCTTCATATCAGCAAAGACCTCGCAGGTGAGCTGTTCGGGCGCGATGCGGTGAAGCGAAGCGTCTCGGAAGATGTGCTGCGCAAGGTTGAAGAGCGGATCGTCCGGCGCTCCGGCAAGATTGGTTCTGCTGAAGATCTGCGAAGCAGCTTGAAGATTCGCGGGGATATGAGCTTATCGGAGATGATCTCGGTTGCGGGAGCCGATGCCTCTGGCTGGATTCAGTCGCTGGCAGCTGCCGGGGCTGTGCTTGAGATCGATCTGCGAGGGCCGGAAGATGCCGAGCCGATTCTTCGCTGGATATGCGCGGACGAAGCGGACATCTATGCTTCATTTCCGGAGTCGGCTTCGTCATGCCTGTTCGTCATTAGCCGCTATGCGGAAGGGAGGATGTCCTATACGGAGCCGGAGCTCTGCGAGCGGTATCCGGCACTGAGTCTTAAGGCTGCCCGCCAACTGACAGATGAGCTGCTGCGGCAGAATATCATCAGACAGGCTCCGTTTGCCGCGGACGAATCGGAGCGGATCTGGACAAGCAGCAAGGCGGCCGAGCAAATGATCCGGCTGTCGATTGGTGAAGCGCGCGGGCAGGTACCCGCGATAGCGCCTGCGAGGTGGTGCGGCTATCTGGCTTATCGCCAGCATGCCTTGCAAGGGGCGCAGCTGCAAGGCCAAGAGGGGCTGCTCGCTATCATAAGCCGTCTGCAAGGACTGTTCCTCCCGGCGTCGCATTGGGAGAGCTTCCTGTTTCCTTCAAGGCTGAAGGATTACAGGAAGGAAGAGCTGGATGCGCTATGCGCCACAGGAGAAGTGATCTGGCTGGGCAGCAAGGCAAGCGGACAGAAGGAGGGAAGGATTGCGTTCTTCCTGGCATCGAACTCCGCTTTGCTGGCCCCTTATGCCGATGAGCTGCTGACCCGATCAACGGCGCATCCCGAGCTGCTCCGCCTGCTTCAGGAAGGAGGGGCAAGCTTCCTGACCCAGCTCAGCCGCCAGTACGGCAAGCCTCCAAGCGAGACGCTGCAAGACTTGCTGGAGCTGGCATGGGAGGGGCATGCATCCAATGATCAGTTCGCGCCGCTCAGGCTTGGAATAGGCAAGAGAGGCAAGGACTGGGCGCGCACAGGATCCGGCTTCGGCCGCTGGTACTGGACCGGTACGCTGGGCGGCAAGCCCGGCGCCAGCACAACTGGCGGCGGACCGGAGGATCCTTCAGTCTCAACAGGCGCCGAGCTGCAAGGAAAATCCGCTTCCCGCTGGATTCACCAATTGATAGAAAGCTACGGCATTATTACAAAGGAGCTTATATCGGCCTATACGCCATTCCGCTGGGATGAGGTGCTGCCTATTCTGTCCAGGCTGGAAGAGTGGGGGACGCTGACCCGGGGCGTATTCGTAGAAGGAGCCGCCGCTATGCAATTCACAACACCGGATATCGCCAGAGCTCTGAGCAGCCCGCTGCCCGGCAAGGATGAGGGGAAGGTTACGGTGCTGTCAGCGCTCGATCCCGCTAATCCTTACGGACTGTTCATCGACTGGCCGGCAAAAACGCCAAATGCGCCTGCCTATGCCAGGAAAGCGGGCAGCTACGTTGTGTTGGACGGCGGAGAATGGCAATATTGGCTGGAGGGCAACGGCAAGAAGGTGTTTGAAGTTCATGCAGACAGCGAGCAGAATGAGAAGCAGCGCATGCAGAAGCTGCGTTCGATGTTCAGCGCGGTGTTGCATCGGCAAGGGCTTGCGAAGATTGTCATTGATGAATGGAACGGAGAGCCTGTTTCTCAATCTGAGGCTGCCAAGCTGCTCACCGCGATGGGAGCGGAGCGTGACCGCCATTCGTATGTGCTGTGGATGAGCAAGCTATAGATTCGATTAGGGTGCTGTGTTATCGAAATGTCAAACGGCTTCCCGCCGGCAATGATGCCGCTGCGGGAAGCCGTTATTTTTTGACGAAATGAAACACAAGAGGACGAAAGCAGCGGGAACATTCGACAATATTTTTATAAGAAAAATTTATAATTAGAAAACGTTAATCAAGCAGAAATATATATAAGGATTATTTATATAACATACTTCATCCGTTATGTAAACTTGATTATCCGGAACGATCAGGCAGGATATGGCAGGAAAAAGGAGGAGAAGCGGGGTGAGCCTCCCTCAGCTAAAGTTAGCCCAGCATACGATATATTATCGCCTTTTCCTGGAAATGACCGGAGCTTTGGATTCATGTTAGCCTTGAAGAGAACAAAAAACTGGGAAAGGCTGGGATGCAAATTGCGCGGAAAATGGTTGGCCTTCATGCTGATGACCATCATGCTTATTGGTGCTTGCGGCGTGAACAATGAGGCTGATACGAATGGCGGCAACGGAAAAAACAATGGCGCGGGGCTGACGACGCTGGAGAAGGCGGTTCAGCAAGGGTACATAACGGTAGGTTTCGCGGGTGAAAATCCGTATGCGTATAAGAATGAGCAAGGCGAGCTGACAGGCGAGGCTGTCGAGATCGCCAGCGTTATTCTTGAGAGGCTTGGCATCGGAGAGATGAGAGGCGAGCTGACGGAATTCTCCGCTCTGGTCGCTGGCCTGCAAGCCAAGCGGTTCGATATGATCACAGCCGGCATGTTCATCAACGCTGACCGATGTGCGGCTGTATTATTCGCAGATCCTGAGTACAGCATCGGAGAAGGGCTGGCGGTCAAAGCGGGCAATCCTCTCCAGCTTGACAGCTATGCGGCGATAGCTGAGAACAGCGATGCCAAAGTGGCGGTGATGGCGGGCGCTGTAGAGATCGGCTATTTGACCGCTTCCGGAGTTGCAGAGAAGCAGATGGTCATCGTGCCGGATCAGGATGCGGCGATCAGCGCCTTGCAGTCCGGCAGAGCGGATGCGATGACGATGACCGGGCCGGCGCTCCAATCCAGGCTTAATGCGGCGGACGATCCCGGCATAGAACGGGTCATGGACTTCGAGCAGCCGCTTGTGGATGGAGAGAGCGTACGCGGCTATGGCGCGACAGCTTTCCGAATGGATGATACCTCGTTCCGCGACGCCTTTAATGCGGAGCTTGCGAAGATGAAGGAAAGCGGCGAGCTGCTGGATATTTTGACGAAGTTCGGATTTACGGAGCAAGAGCTGCCGGGCGATGTCACCGCACAGCAGCTGTGCGGACAATAACATGATGAGTACGATAAGCCAGTGGCTGCCGTATTTGGCGCAGGGCGCTCTAGTGACGGTGAAGATTACGCTGCTATCCGGCGTAGTGGCTATGCTGCTGGCCCTTATATCTGGTCTCGGCAGACTATCTGCCCTGAAGCCGATCCGCTGGCTTGCGGGAGGATATATTGAGCTGTTCCGGGCGGCTTCGCTGCTGGTGCTTTTGTTCTGGGTGTATTTTGCATTGCCAATCGCGGGGCTGGACCTGTCGAAAACCTGGTCTGCCGTCCTTGCAATCGGGCTGAACATCGGAGCCTACGGAGGGGAAATCGTCAGAAGCGCTATACAGGCTATACCGAAGGGGCAATACGAAGCGTCTGTCGCCCTGAATCTGTCTCCGCTAGCCCGGATGCGGTCGGTTATCCTGCCGCAAGCAATTGCGAGAATGCTGCCTCCGATGGGCAATCTCTGGATTGAGATGCTGAAGTCTACGTCGCTTGTTTATTTCATTACGATGGCAGATTTGACCTATGAAGCCATGATTCTCCGCAACAACTACTACACAGACACGCCGCTTATCTTCGGCCTGCTGCTGCTGATCTATTATGTGATGGCATCCTGTATCGCAGTGCCGGTCAAGTGGCTGGAGCGCAAGCTCACGGCATGGAGGTGAGGGGATGTGGAGCTGGGATTATGCGATGGAGGTTAGCTTGGTTCTGCTGCGGGCGCTTCCAGCGGCTTTGCTGGCGGCATTCAGCGGATTCATCATTGCCGCGACGGTCGGGCTTGCGATTGCTGCGCTTGTCCGTTCCAGATTCACTGCGGTCAGGCGCATCGCCAGCGGCGTAGCTCATTTCATTCGAAGTACGCCCCTGCTTGTGCAGCTGTTCTTCTTGTATTACAGCTTGCCGATGCTGGTGCCGGTATCGATGACCGCCTTCTGGACAGGGGCGATTGGATTGGGTCTTCATTATTCGACCTATATGTCGGAGGTCTATCGCTCCGGTATTGATGCGCTGCCGAAGGGACAATGGGAGGCATCCACCGCGCTGAATTTATCGAAGCGCCGGACATGGCTGTCCGTCATCTTGCCCCAGGCGATACCGCCGGTGCTGCCCATTATGGGCAATTATTTGATTGTGATATTCAAGGAAACACCTACATTGTCGGCTATCACTTACATTGAGCTGCTGCTCCGCGCCAAGAATGAGGCGTCGATCTCGTACCGGGTATTCGAGCCGTATACGATTGCAGGCATCATCTTTATTGTTGTCAGCCTGATCATGTCATTCCTGGTAGGGAGGCTGGAGAAGGGATGGAGACGGCGGACATCAGCATAGAAAGGAGTGTGCGGCATGACCCAACTAGCGCAAGACAATGAAGGGATTTTGGAATCGCAAGCGGTCTGGCGGCAGGGCGAAGAGTGCCTCTATGGCGAGAAAGGCAAGCCTCTGGTCGAATACCGCGGCGTTACGAAGTCTTTCGGCGATTTGGAAGTGATTAAAGGAATTGATCTTCAAATGCATGCCGGCGAAAAGCTGGCTTTTATCGGACCAAGCGGGTCGGGCAAGACGACGCTGGGCCGAATGCTGATGACGCTGGAGCGTCCGACATCGGGATCCTTGTCCATCGATGGCGTCCCGCTCTGGCAGATGCAAGACAAAAAGGGGAGATGGAAGCCGGCGAACGAGGCGCATCTGCGTGCCATGAGAGAGAAGGTAGGAATGGTGTTTCAGCACTTCAACCTGTTCCCGCATCTGACAGTAGAGCGGAATGTGACGCTGGCGCTGACGTCAGTGCTTGGCTTGACCCGGGAGGATGCCGGAGCTCGCGCCGAGTCTATGCTGGAGAAGGTCGGTCTGCTCGATAAACTTTCCAGCTATCCGTCGCAGCTGTCCGGCGGACAGAAGCAGCGCGTCGCGATTGCTAGAGCGCTCGTCATGAGGCCGAAGGTTGTGGTCTTCGATGAGGTGACTTCAGCGCTGGACCCCGAGCTTGTAGGCGAGGTGCTGGCCGTCATTAAAGAGATTGCGAAGGAAGGCGAGACGGCGATGATGCTGATCACGCATGAGATGGATTTTGCCCGGGAAGTGGCGGATCGCGTAATCTTCGGAGCCGAAGGGTTAATCGTGGAGGAAGGCACGCCGGAGGATATTTTCGAGAGGCCCCAGAGCGAGAGGCTACGCACATTTCTGAACCGGCTGCAGGAGGTGAGAGATTGAAAGGAATTCAACCGTCAGCCATTGTCTACCGCCGGCCTGTCGCCAGTGATGGAGGGCATATCTGGAAGCTGATTAAGCGTGCAGGCGGGCTGGATGTTAATTCTGTATATTGCTACTTAATGCTGAGCGACATGTTCAGCGAGACCTGCAGCATTGCCGAGCGTGAAGGCCGGCTCTGCGGATTCTTATCCGCATTCCGCAAGCCTGCCCAGCCGGATACTCTGTTCGTATGGCAGATTGCCGTCGATCCTGTCCTTCGGGGCAACGGAATTGGCGGGAAACTGCTGAAGGACGTGCTCTCGCGCGATAACAATGCGGATATTCAGGTTCTGGAAGCGACGATAAGTCCCGGCAATATGGCATCGCGCCGCTGGTTCATGGCCGCAGCCCGCGAGCTGGAAAGCGAGTGCAGCATATCGGAGCTGTATGACGCATCCATGTTCCCTGAGAGCCATGAGGCGGAGCTGCTGTTCCGAATCGGCCCTTTTACCCTTAAGAGATGAGATGCTGTTACGTTCACTAAAAAGGAGGATAACCATGACTGAATGGATTGGCAAGGCAACAACTGTCAAGGAACCGCTAACCGTGTTCAACCGGTTGGAATCTGAGGTGAGAAGCTATTGCAGAAGCTTTGAGACCGTCTTCGTGAAGGGCAGCAACGCGCTGCTGCAGGATCGGAATGAAAAGGAGTACATCGATTTTTTTGCAGGCGCGGGCGCGCTTAACTATGGACACAACAATCCGCAAATCCGCTCCAAGCTGATTGATTATTTGCTGGAGGACGGCATTACGCACAGTCTGGATATGGCGACGGATGCGAAGGAAGCTTTCCTTCTCCGATTCCAAGAGACGATACTGGAGCCGCGGGGACTGGACTACAAGGTGATGTTCCCTGGTCCTACGGGCACGAATTCGGTCGAGAGCGCTTTTAAGATCGCGAGAAAGGTGACGGGCAGAACCAATATCGTGTGCTTCACCAATGCGTTCCACGGCATGTCGCTGGGCTCCTTGTCCGCTACAGGCAACGCGTTCAAGCGCGGAGGAGCCGGCGTACAGCTTAGCGGCACAACCTTCCTGCCCTATGACGGGTATTTGGGGCCGCTAGTGGATACGACAGCGCTGCTCGAGAAGCTGCTCCAGGATCCCGGCAGCGGACTGGATACCCCAGCGGCGGTAATCGTGGAGACGCTGCAAGGCGAAGGCGGCCTCTCTGCAGCCAGCGGCAAATGGCTGCGGAGCCTTGAGCGGATATGCCGCGAGCATGGCATTCTGTTGATCATCGACGATGTGCAGATGGGCTGCGGACGAACGGGAACATTTTTCAGCTTTGAGTCAACGGGCATTACACCTGATATCGTGTGCTTGTCCAAGTCGATTGGCGGATACGGATTGCCAATGGCATTAACGCTGATTAAGCCGGAGCATGATCTCTGGCAGCCTGGCGAACATAACGGCACATTCCGCGGCAACAATCTGGCTTTTGTAGCAGCCTCCGCCGCGCTCCGGTATTGGGAGGATGACAGTCTTGCGGGCCAAATCCGCGATCGAAGCGAGATCATAGCGGACTTCCTGCGCCGCATGGCCTCCAGGTACAGTGACCGGATAGCGGAATCGAGAGGCAAAGGCATGATTCAGGGACTTGCCTTTCACAAACCGGAAGACGCCTCCCGCTTATGCAAGCTGATGTTCGAGAGAGGCGTGATTATGGAGACGTCCGGGCCGCGCGATGAGGTGGCGAAGCTGATGCCGCCGCTGACTATAGAGGACAGCTTGCTGAAGAAGGGCCTTCAGCTGCTGGAGGCGGCATTGTCTGATTTATATGAAGGAATAAGCCCGAGAGCGGCATTGCAAGCGAAAGGCTAATTAGGGAAAGGCAGGGATATGCGATGATTGTGAAGCAACTGGAGGAAATCAGAGGAAGCTCGCACGATATCGATGCGCCGACGTGGAATTCCAGGCGGCTGCTATTGAAGAAGGACGGGATGGGCTTCTCCATGCACGATACGATTATTAAAGCCGGGACGGAGACGCTTATCTGGTACCGGAATCATGTGGAGGCCGTGTACTGTATTGAAGGAGAAGGCGAGATTGAAGTTGTTGGCGGGGAGACGCACCAGATATGTCCGGGCATGCTGTATGCGCTGGACGGTCATGAGAAGCATCTTCTGCGCGCCCGGAGCCAGCTCCGCATGGTCTGTGTGTTCAATCCGCCCCTAACCGGCGCGGAGGTTCATGATCAAGACGGCGTGTATCCTTTAATGAATGAGAACGGCGAAGCAGTCCGATAAGCATGAAGTTCTTTTCCATAAACCCTATTGATGAAAAAGGAGCTGAAGCTAATGAACGGCAGGACGAGCATGGCGGAGAACGACCTCTATCCAACGAGGGTGGAGGAGATGCCCTCCAGATTGGAACGAAAGGATCCAGTGGTCTATAGCGAATGGACGCCCGATAGCCCGCTAACCGAGGCGCAATCTTCCTTCTACGAACGCAAAGGCTATTTGTTTCTGGAGCAGTTTTTTTCGGAAAATGAGCTGATGCTATGGAGGAACGAGCTGAACCGGCTTCAGGAAAGCTACCGCGACAGCGATGCGGAGCATGTTATTCGCGAGCCGGCAAGCCGTGAGGTGAGATCGGTATTCGCTGTCCACGAGAACAATGAAATCTTCCGGGCGCTGTCGAAGCATCCGAAGCTGCAGGCGATTACTTCCTATTTGCTTGGCTCCGGCACGTACATCCATCAATCCCGCATTAACTTTAAGCCAGGCTTTACAGGAAAAGAGTTCTATTGGCATTCTGATTTCGAGACATGGCATGCAGAGGACGGCATGCCGGCCATGCGCGCCCTCAGCTGCTCCATTGCGCTCAGTGACAACTACGCGTACAACGGTCCGCTTATGGTCATTCCCGGCTCTCATCAGACATTCATCTCCTGTGTAGGCAAGACACCGGATGATCACTTCAAGGATTCGCTCCGCAAGCAAGAGTATGGCGTTCCCGATCATGACAATCTCCGCGCCATGGCGGAGGAGAAGGGCATTCATATGCCCGTCGGCAAAGCGGGCTCCGTGCTGCTGTTCGATTGCAATTTGATGCATGGCTCCAGCAGCAATATCTCGCCATTCCCGCGAAGCAATGTATTTATGGTTTACAACAGCGTGGACAATCGGCTGGTACAGCCGTATTCGGGGCAGAAGCCAAGGCCGGAATTTATAGCGACGAGATCCTGGTGACGAATCCGGTCTTGATCGTTGCATTAATTCTGGGTATTAACATCACGTATGTATCGATGTTCACGCTGCGGCTTATTCTGGTGATCAAAGGAAAGCGCACGGCAGCGGCGCTTCTCTCCACCGTTGAAGTATTCGTGTATCTGGTTGGGCTGCAGCTCGTGCTGAACAATCTGTCGACGCCAATCTACATGGCAGCCTATTGCGCAGGCTTCGGACTTGGCGTTTACCTTGGCAGCCGTATTGAAGAAGCGCTTGCGCTTGGCTATTCTGTCGTGCAAGTCATTGCAGATACGGTAAATACAAATTTGCCTGATCAGCTGCGGGCGAGCGGTTACGGAGTAACGGTCTGGCAGGGTGAGGGGCGAAGCGGTCCAAGGCTCGTCATGCAAGTACTGGTGAAGCGAAGCGCGGAGAAAAAGCTGCTGGATTCGATATCGGCGGCAGCGCCGAAAGCCTTTGTCATTTCGCATGAACCGAGGCATTTCCGAGGCGGATTCTGGGCGAAGCTTCTGGAGAAATAACGGTCTTAATAAGGATATCTTCCATGATGGAGGGTATCCTTTTCTTATGGATTTTTGTTCAAATCAGCAGTCCCGCCATGTATTCGCTTTCAAGAAACTGGCGATATTTAACCTTCAATTGGGCGCTTGACAGCGAGCGGTTAGGCGACTATTATTTAAATAGTTTAAATATATAGATCTAAAGTTTATAGATCTAAAGTGTTTAGTGCTAAATGAATTAGAAGGGGGTGTCTCTATGCCAACGCTCGTCAGTCGTTTTCAGCGTTCGGTCACGCAGCTTAACCGGCTATTTGCTTCAGAAATCGTGGATCGGCTCGACTCCCAAGTCACGGGAACTCAGATGTATATGCTTCATTACATCAGACAGAGCGGGAGATGCCGGTTGACGGAGCTTGCGGAGAAGCTGGATGTGAAGCCAAGCGCGGTAACGGTCATGATTGATCGATTGGTAAAATCGGATTACGTGGTACGGACGCATGATACGGATGACCGCAGGGTCATTCTGGTTGAACTTACGCCAACCGGCATTAAAATTCTGGAGAAGGCGCAAGCGATGCGAGAAGAGATTGTCGGGGCTTACCTTGATAAGCTGGATCCCGATGAGGTCCGCATTGCGACTGAAGTGCTGGAGAAGATGGTGCTGATCGGGCAGGAGAATTCCAAATGCCATGGACGGCAAAGCCGATAAAGCCATTATTAATCAATTTATACAAAGAGAAAGAAGGAGTAGGAACCAATGGAACATTTGTCCCATAAGCGCAAAATAACAATCATGATGGCCATCATCATGGCAATGTTCTTTTCCGCCATCAACCAGACGATCGTCAGTACGGCAATGCCGCGTATCATCGCAGTGTTGAGCGGCATGGAATATTACAGCTGGGTCATTACGATCTACATGCTGACATCGACACTCGCCACCGTTCTGGTCGGCAAGCTGTCCGATATATACGGACGGAAGCCGTTCATATTGGCGGGTATCGTCATCTTTATGATAGGCGCTTTTTTAACCGGCTTTTCGAAGGATATTTTTCAATTAATCATTTACCGCGGTATTCAAGGCGTCGGCGCCGGCATTATTATGGCATCGGTATTCACCGCAGTCGGCGATCTGTTCTCGCCTCGAGAGCGGGGCAAATGGACAGGAGTCATGATGGCCGTATTCGGCTTCTCCAGCGTTATCGGACCTACGCTTGGCGGCTGGCTGGTCGATAACTTCGCATGGAAATGGCTGTTCTGGATCTTCCTGCCGCTTGGCTTTGTCGCATTCTTCATGATTCTGTTCCTCTTCCCGAAAGTGGAGACGAACAAGTCCGAGAAGATCGACTATGTGGGCTCGCTTTTCCTGAGCTTGACGATTATCGGCATTCTGCTCGGCTTCTCTTGGGCAGGCACGAAGTATGACTGGGGCTCCTGGCAAATACTCAGCTTGTTCGCGGGAGCGCTTCTATCGCTCGTTATCTTCATCTTCGTGGAATGGAAAGCCAAAAGCCCAGTGCTTCCGCTTCATCTGTTCCGCAACGACATTGTTACGATCTCCAATGTAATCGGCTTTCTGATGAACGCCGGCATGATGGGCGCATTGATCTATCTGCCGTTCTTCGTACAGGGTGTTGAAGGCATCTCGCCGACTTACTCCGGTTACGTAACGATGCCAATGTCTATAGCCATGGTTATTATGAGTACGGTTATCGGCCGTCAAATTTCAAAAACCGGCAAATACAAGAAATATGCGATTCTTGGCTTGCCGATTATGATCGCGGGCATGCTCATTATGGCATTCATGAACAGCGTATGGCTTGCTGTCGCCGCGATGATCGTCTTCGGCATTGGCCTTGGTGTTGGCATGCCGGTCTTCTCGCTGACCGTGCAAAATGCTGTGAAGCCTAACGAGCTCGGCGTTGCTACAGCTTCGTCCCAGCTGTTCCGTAACCTTGGCGGCACAATTGGCATTGCGGTCATGGGCACGATCATGCAATCGAGCCTGGTGCGCAATATGGAGAAGGAAGCGGCATCGGCAGAAGGCTTCAACTTCGAGAATATCGATCCAGCCCTTGCGAAGCAGCTGGAGATGTTCCACAATCCGGAGATGCTGCTGGATCAGCCGAAGCTGGCTGAGCTGCAATCGACGCTTCCAGCGGATGTGCAGCCGATAATCTCCCAGCTGATTGAGACGCTTCGCGATGCCCTCAGCGCATCGCTGACGACCGTATTCCTTGCGGGTACAGCGCTTGTCGTCATAGCTCTGCTGCTATCGTTCTTCCTGAGAGAAATTCCGCTCCGCACCTCTAACGCAATGCCAGAGAAGGAGAAAGAGAAGGAACAGGATGTAGCGTTCAAAAATCCAGCGAATGCTTAAGTAAATCATAGAGGCCCTCATGTTCCATTTCGGCGGCAAGCCGAAGAGCATGGGGGCCTTTTTTCAAACATGCCAATCGGAATAAGGGAACACTTGATCGCTTTTAGGAATGGTGTTAAACTATGGAAGAATCAAGGCGGCGGAACCGTCTTGCTTTAGACCTGGGTAGGACGGTGTATGACGTGACCACAACGACCACCGAAATCGATGAAGTCATTGCTTATATTCATCAGCATATCTATGATCCGTTGCCATTATCGCGATTGGCCAGCCATGTCTCCTACAGTCCGTATCATTTCACCCGATTGTTCAAGGAACGAATGGGAATTTCGCCGATGTACTACGTATCATCCTTGCGCCTGCAGAAGGCGAAGGATCTCCTATTGCAAACCAACCTGAGCGTCAGGGATATCAGCCTGGAGATTGGCCAACAGAGCCTAGGAACCTTTACGACCCGATTCACGGAACGGGTTGGCATGACACCTGCGCAATTTCGCAATACTGCCCATGACGCCAGCAAGCATCTTCAATTGCTGGAACAATTAAGGGACTGGACCACGCTGGAATATTGCAAGCCGAGGCATACTACCGTAAGAGGTACAATCAGCTCGGAGCATCCATTCTCAGGAGTGGTGCTGATCGGATTGTTCCCGAAGCCGATTCCGGAGGGTTTCCCTCTGCACGGCACCTTGCTTGGCACACTGGGCGACTTTGAATTTCCGAATGTAGAGCCCGGCATCTATTATTTGATGGCGACGACGATTTCCTGGGGCACGGGCGCTATCGATATGCTGCTGCCGCAATCGACGCTGCGCACAAGGTCAAGGGACGCTGTAGTCGTTAGTCCAGGAGCGGAGGTGCCGCATCTGAATGTGTCTCTGCATCCGCCGAAGCTCGATGATCCGCCCATTCTGATTTCGCTTCCCGTATTAATGAACCACTTCTTGTCTCGCGTTCAGAAAAGGGAAGAATATCGGGTTTAAAGGCTATTTTCGACGGAAATCAGCAATTTCGTTATTGAGTTGAGCACCCTGTAACGCTTATAATATAGCGAGTATGAAGTCTAACAGAAAAGGTGTTTAATTCATGAGCATATTGAATGTAGAACGTTTGAGCCACGGCTTTGGAGACCGCGCCATCTTCAACGACGTGTCATTCCGCTTGCTGAAAGGCGAGCATATTGGTCTTATTGGCGCCAACGGTGAAGGCAAATCCACCTTTATGAACATTATTACGGGCAAGCTGCAGCCGGATGACGGCAAGGTGGAATGGTCGAAGCGGATGCGCGTCGGTTATCTCGACCAGCATGCTGTATTGTCGAAAGGCATGACGATTCGAGATGTGCTGAAGGGCGCGTTCCAATACCTGTTCGATATGGAGCAGGAGATGAACGACATGTACGGCAAGATGGGCGATGTATCGCCTGAAGAGCTAGAGCGCTTGCTGGAAGACGTCGGTACGATCCAAGATACGCTAACCAATCAGGATTTCTATATGATCGACGCCAAGATCGAAGAGACGGCGCGCGGACTTGGCTTGACCGATATCGGACTGGACAAGGATGTGCATGACCTTAGCGGCGGTCAGCGGACGAAGGTGCTTCTGGCGAAGCTCCTCCTGGAGAAGCCGGATATCCTGCTTCTTGACGAGCCTACCAACTATTTGGACGAGGTTCATATTGAGTGGCTGAAGCGTTACCTTCAGGAATACGAGAATGCGTTCATTCTTATTTCGCATGATATTCCATTCCTGAACAGCGTTATTAACCTGATCTATCACATGGAGAATCAGGAGCTGACTCGTTATGTTGGCGACTATGACCATTTCCAGCAAGTGTATGAGATGAAGAAGCAGCAACTGGAGTCCGCATACAAGCGCCAGCAGCAAGAAATTGCGGATCTGAAGGACTTCGTCGCACGTAACAAAGCAAGCGTAGCTACGCGCAACATGGCGATGTCCAGACAGAAGAAGCTCGACAAGATGGATGTCATTGAGCTGGCGAAGGAGAAGCCGAAGCCGCAGTTCAACTTCAGAGAAGGCAGAACGGCTGGCCGCGTTATTTTCGAGACCAAAGATCTTGTTATCGGATACTCCGAGCCGCTATCCCGTCCGCTTGATCTGCGTATGGAGCGCGGCCAGAAGATTGCTCTGGTCGGGGCGAACGGCATCGGTAAGACGACTCTGCTTCGCAGCATCTTGGGCGAGATTCAAGCCGTATCCGGATCCGTGGAGCTTGGCGACAATCTAGAGATCGGATACTTCGAGCAGGAGTCGAAGGAAGCCAACTACAACACTTGTATCGAAGAGATCTGGAAAGAGTTTCCTTCGTATACGCAGTTCGAGGTTCGCGCCGCTCTGGCGAAATGCGGACTGACAACGAAGCATATCGAAAGCAAGATTACCGTGCTGAGCGGCGGCGAGAAGGCGAAGGTACGCTTGTGCAAGCTGATCAACCGCGACACGAACTTGCTTGTGCTTGACGAGCCGACGAACCACTTGGACGTAGATGCGAAAGAAGAGCTTAAGCGCGCTCTGAAGGCTTACAAAGGAAGCATCCTGCTTATTTCTCACGAACCGGAGTTTTACCGTGATGTTGTGACAGAGACGTGGAACTGCGAAAGCTGGACGACGAAAGTATTTTAATAGAAGGTTAGAGGAAGGCCCTATGCCGCTCTTTGAAGCGGACAGGGCCTTTTTATGTGAGGAGGAGATGAATGAAGCGGAGTTTGAATTATTGTGCAGCTTCTGTCGTTACTGTGAAGGTTATGCCGAACGCATCTGTGACCGTGCCAAAGGCCGGGCTGAAGAATGTCGCTTGGAGCGGTTGTACAATATGTCCGCCATCAGCAAGCTTCTCGAAAACTTGGGTTGCGCGTTCTGCATTTGGCAGCGTAACACAAACCGTCATGTTATTGCCGCGTGTATAAGGCGATCCAGGGAAGGTATCGTAGAGCATAAGCTCTGACTCGCCAATCTTCAGATGAGCATGAGCTATCTTATCAAGCACAGAATCTGGGAGCGGAAACTCCGGATTAGGCGGCAGATCGCCGAACGCCTGCCGCATCAGAACTTCTGCGCCGAATACCTCTTGGTATAAAGCGATTGCATCCGTAGCATTGCCTTCTAAAACCAGATACGGGGTAAGCTTAATCGACATCATTCACAGCTCCTCTTCTTGGTATAAAGCTAGTATAACCTGTTCGTATGCATCACATTTCTTCTGAATTGCGAAGTTGCGATATGGAATACGAATAAAGGTAAAAGTATAAATAATGATAATTCTTCTACATAAATTTGGTGGTTATTGTTTCCAAATAACTAAGCAAAACGTATAATAGGCTAACTGACTATTAAATCAATAAAGAGGATGGTGCAAACAAATGAAATCGAAATGGGAAAAGTGGGAGCAAACACGTGCCAAGGGCAAGAAAAACTACGTTATTTTTAATGGCTTATTAGGATGGGGAATTCCTATGGCCTTGTTATACACCGCGGTATGGACATACATCCAACATCAAGAGATTGCCTTTAATCAAGAGCTGTATCAAACGTTGATCATTTCGCTCGTTATTTTCTCCGTAGCAGGAGTCGGCTTTGGAATATGGACGTGGAATACAACGGAGAAGCAGTATCAAAAGTATAAGGGCAATAACGAATGATAGACCAGTTAATGCCGTTAAGGATTTCCGCTGGCTGGCGAGTGGAATATAATCAATTTTTCGAACTAGATAATATTCTAGCGGAAGACCTTTTACAATTATCTAATCACAAACGGTTTAAAATTCTTGATTTAGGCTGGTATCCTTCTAATCGCACAAAAGGGATGTATACCATTAATCTAATTGAGTTGTCATATGACGAAGAACAACAAATAAACAACTGGTCGACACCTCTATATCAATTTCGCACTAAAGATAAGCAACAAATCGTATATAAGTTAGAAGAAATCATGAAATCAGTAACAGACGGAGTGCCATTTAAAGATGACATAGCATAAAGGAACTTTAGAAATGAATACAGTAGATAAACTGTCATTCAAAGTTCGGATCAATCAACGGATTACATAAAAGAACATATCTAAATACAAGCGCGTGTTAGCCGCCGTGGTTGACGCCTCGATCGAAGTTTATGTGAATGACAGAAAATTTGATGAAGATGAGGTTTTCGTCGCAAACATGTTTTTCGAGTCACTTTTATGTCCAGGGAAGTACTCCATGTTCACCTGTACTTGCGGGATATTCGGCTGCGGCGGGTATTATGTTGATGTGGTCCATAGAGCACAATACATCATCTGGTCGATTGAACAGAATCCTTTTGAAGGAGGCATAACCTCCGAACATCATGCATTTTCCTTTTTGCGATCCGATATATTAAGCGCTGACGATGCGTTCATTCAGGACTTGGAGAAACTAAATATGTTGCTTCATAATAATGGACTGGCTGTCTATTACGGTACGAATTATTACAAAAGGATTGTAGACAGCTTAAGCTAATAAAGTGAATGAGTAAACTTCTTAAAAATAATTTTTTTGCAGCTATCTTTATGACCCCTTTTATCGCCAGTATTTTTTTACTGAACTACTTTTGGTTTTGGTTCGTATTTTCGATATACATTTTATTATTGGGTATATATTTAATCTTATTAACTACTTCGGGGTTGAATCATATCACTAACCGAGCGAAGAGAGGAGCGATTCGAACAATTGTAGGAATCGCCGGAATAGGGCTCATTGTATTTTTTTTCGCAGTATTTTCTCCCGTGGTTTTTGATATAGGTCCTTATTTACGCAATGAAGTTAAAGTTGTGATAGGCAAGAATATTGATTCGAGCACCATTACGACTAAAAGTAAAACCCTATGGCATGACATTAAAATCCAAAATCAGAATCAAGAAACTATTGAGTTAAAAAGTGTTTATGCTATAGCCAACTATGAAATTCGTACAATACGCGCGGTTTATTTGCCGCATTCTAAATATGTGCTAGTGCTTCAAGTGATGGAGTAGTTAGGAGAAACTGATTAGGAAGGGGCTGCATAAGAATAATAGTTCCAATAATCATACTTAGTCTGCTATTTCTTTTATCCATTGGGAGCTTAGTTGTAGGCATTCGCAATCGTGCGCGATTTGTATTGTTGAATCGATTAAAGTATTTCGTTGTCAGTTTTGTTGTTGTATGCGGAATAACCATTCCACTATTTTTCTCGTCAATAAAAGAAAACCCATTCTTATTCGTTGTAGTTGTTATAGCGCTAACCATAATATTTGGCAATCTTCATTATTATACAAAGGTAGAACAAGTTCGAGATGTACTTGAATTGAAATTCAGATTGTTAAAATATATTTTATTCATTTTTTTGATGATGATTATCATTGCTTTTTTTTCTGTATGATGAGCTAGAAAGGCTGTGAAGGGATGAATCCATTCAAAGATATCGTTGCAACGGAAGAGGAGATTCGGGAGCTGATTGGTTTTCCAAGTGAAGTGGTCCAGAGGAAGACGATAACGGAGCTGGACAGTCACTGCCGGGATTTTATTGCGATGTCGCCGCTTTTGTTCATGGCTACCTCTGATATTCATGGCAATTGCGATGTATCTCCGCGCGGCGATGCGCCAGGATTCGTCTACATCATTGATCACAGGCATATTGTCATTCCAGAGCGACCAGGAAATCGCCGGATTGATTCCATGCGAAATATTCTATCTAATCCAAGAGCCGGCCTGAATTTCCTCATTCCCGGATTAGAGGAAACGCTTAGAGTGAATGGGGAAGCGTATGTCATTAAGGATGATGAACTATTGGAACGGATGAAAGCCAACGGAAAAAAACCGCTACTCGGCATTGGCGTACGAGTTGAGGAAGCTTTTATCCATTGTGCAAAGTCGTTCAAACGGTCAGGCGCATGGAATCCAGACACTTGGGCGGAGCAAAGTGAGCTGCCCTCTATCCCGCATATGATATCCGCGCATGTTAATTCAGAGCCCTTCACAGTGGAGAAGATTAGAGAAGGATTGACAGAGAGCTATGAGAAAAGGTTGTATTAACAGATAGTCTTCGATAGAGGCTAATTTACAAAAGCAGCAGGTTCGTTGTTAAGGAAGATTGGAACGATCAATATCGGATAACACGGTCTCTCTCTGAGTCAGTGGTGCCAGCAACCTGCTACCCATGCGCGATTTGTATAATAAGATTCTGGAGTCGTAGTTATAATTGCCATAAGTGAATATGACTTTGGAGCAGCGTACTCTTTCATTAGGGTCGCTGTTTTTGTATTCTTATTTTTGGGAATCATTACAACTTTTTCGTTAACTTTGTCGTCTAGAGAATAAGTCCTTACTGAATATCGCGATGATTGAATGGGAGAGATGAATGATGAAAATTCTTGCCGCTTTATTGTTGTTGTCGCTCCTCAGTTGTTCACCAGCTGAACCAAAACAGAGTGAACAACCGGCTTCATTTGATTTTGTGTTTTCCTATGGCGTTATGAATAAAAACGTGCTGGATACGGTTCAAGGGACATATACCAAAGATCTTGTGACAGCCGGGACTGCTACAACGAATCTGAGCTTAACTGATGAGGAAATGAAGCAGGTATATGAGTTAATGAATGAAATTGGATTATGGAATTATCCAAATGAAATAGAAGGCATGAATGTTATTCCGGCTTCAGGTTATCATTTTCAAATCCTTGTAGATGGCAAAGAGCAAAACATCCATTGGAATGGTGAGTTTAATGAAAACCAAACGCATAGAGGCTTCAAACGTCTAACAAGTATGATTATAGAGATGGTAAGAAATAAAGAGGCTAATCAAGCGTTGCCTGAGAGCGAAGGGTATTATCTATAGCATTTTTATAGGAGAGGGGTTGCAGATATGAGAGCTTGGATATTGATTGTATGTACAGCTTTATTGCTTGCTGGATGCGGATCTGATCAGGCTAAGCAGGAGGAAAGGAAGAACCATTCATTTGAGGAACATGTATTGGGAAATCCAACTCCACAAATGGTGTTGCAGCGAAATCCGGCAGCAGACATCATGATGTACAGTCATGTCGTGCTCATAGCAGGCAGCGATTGGGTGAATGAAACCGAGCTGACGAAAGACACGTTATTGTCGAGAATTTCGCTTCAAACCGATGATCCCGCTAAATTTGTGAATGGTACAGCCAGCAAACTCCCAATAGGAACAAAAATTTATGAGGTTAAGGAACGCGGGGATATCTTAATAGCGGAAACAGATAAAGGCGATATTCGATACTATAAGCTGATTGAAGGTTGAGCACTGAAACTGAACGAAGCGGTCAGGCAGAAAATAATAAAGCACAATTTTCCATATCTATGTTAATATGAATATCTGGAATTTTATTGACTCCAGTATTTCCTATTCATGGAGGGTACGAATTGGAATCAGCGACGATTACACAAGAAGTACAGAAAGAAAGACCCTGGATCCGGTTTTGGGCCAGACATTTTGATGTTTTGGTGCACAGCATGGTGATAGGTTTGATATGGCAATATGTGCATGAAGCAAGTTTTGAGTGGATATCCAGTTGGGTGACGATCTTGATGGTTTTCCTGTGGATGTTCATTGAATGGGGTTATATGGCAGCTTTCGGTACTACACCAGGCAAAAAATTGATGGGCATACAAGTACAAATGGCAGATGGCGGAGCTATCTCGAGAGATATCGCGTTCAAGAGAGCCAGCATCGTATGGCTGAAAGGGATGGGACTCGGGATAAGCCTGATCACAATTGTATGTAACATGATGGGCTATCATGATCTGAGAAATGCTAAGACGACAACTTGGGATCGAGATTTGAAACTGACTGTTATCCATAAAAAAGTCGGTTTTTTTCGTCTGCTGATAGGTCCCCTTATTGTTGTGGCTATTTATGTTATCGCAATTGTTGGGGAAATTGCTTATTAATCAGGAAGGATATGAACTTATGGAATCAATAGCGGTTATCTCTGATATTCATAGCAATCATTTGGCATTGGAGGCTGTATTGTCAGATATGGAGCGCAGAGGCATTAATCAAATTATTAATCTTGGAGATAGTCATGTTAGAAGAGGTCAGCGAGGCTGGCGTTCGGTATAAAAGCGCGGAGCAGTTATCGCTTGAGCTTGAAGATATTCCCCAAACCTATATTTTGTGCGGGCATAGCCACGTATACAGATCCATATATTTGCCTTGCGGAAAACATATTATTAATGCGGGAAGCGTCGGCTTGCCTGCCTATGATGATGAGTGGCCGCATCCGCATGTTATGGAGTCGCTTACACCACTTGCGGAATACGTAATTATGAATCGTATGCCAGACCAGCCGTTATGGCAAATCGAGCATGTATCGGTCTCTTATGACTGGGACGCTGCCAGTCAACTCGCGCTAAGCCATGGCAGGGAGGACTATGCATACTCCATCCGAACGGGAAGAGCATTAATGAAATGAGCGGTTCATATTGTATTCAACCTTAAACTAATAAAGGGATGTGTATTTCTGAATATGCAGCAATCAACGCAAAAGTACAAACCATTGCGCCTCTATGTCTCAGGGTTGGGAGGCTGGTTAATACTCATGCAAATTGTTCTCTATTATAATCTAATAGAGTTAATTGAAAGTATAATAAGATCAGTAAGCATGTTTGGAAATGAAGCATGGAGTTTTCTGGTAGAAAAAGGTTCTATCATGTATCATCCCATGTGGAAGCCAGCTATGTGGTTTTTCTTTGCAGTAAGTATTTTTGAAATTATTTTTTTGATATTCATCCTAGTCTTTTTTTATAGCAAGAGATCATTTTTACCTCGTTTGATGATCATCTTCTTTTTAGTTGGCTTGTTGAACGGTTTTATATTTCTAATCCTTGTAGCACAAATTCCGCTTGCACAAGAGGTACTGGGTAACGAAGCATGGTGGATAGTTGCCTCGATCGTTGAATGTTTGGTCGTTGTGCTTTATTTCAAAAGATCATATCGCGTTCAGAATACATTTATTTATTGACGATACAATAGATACATTATCTTAATAAATTCCTTTGATGTGACGATAAGTGATTATAGGGTATATTTGGGTGACGAAAAACAAACCTGGAAAGGGTTTGTTGAGAAAGCCGAAATAACTCACACTTATAACTGACAAAGGGACGTGTATCAATGGAATCGCAAACGCAGGCCACACCAAACACTCAGCCTTACCCGCAATTAATTTCAGGACTAGGGGGGTGGCTGGTACTTGTTCAGATTGGCCTCTATAGTACTATGTTTTTGTTAATGCTCAAACTGATAAGCATTTTAAGCATTTTTGGAGACGGATCATGGGAGCTCTTCACCGACAAAAGCTCGATTATATACCATGCCCTGTGGCAACCGCTTATCCTGTTTGAGCTTATTTACAATCTATTGTTATTTGCATTTTCTATTTTCATATTAGTATGTTTCTATAGCAAGAAAAAGATATTGCCGCGTCTGATGATCTTTTATTTTGTAGTCAGCGTATTGTTCGTCCTTATTGATTACATCCTCTTTATGCAAATTCCTATTGCGCGTGAACTGGATAGTTTCAATTACATCAAGGAAATCGTCAGAGGGATATTTACCTGCATGATCTGGATTCCTTATTTCATCAGATCAATTCGTGTAAAAAATACGTTTATCCATTAATGATTAGAGTGGTGGGAGAAGAAAACTTCTCTCACCTTTTTAATTGCTAAAAGTGAAATAAGAAAACCCGCGACTTATGCGGGTTTTGATTCACTGCTTTCCAGAGGCAAATAAATATGAATGGTACTGTCTTCTTGATCGAAGGCAGCCTTGGGTGCCCAATATTCAAAATCAAAGCAACGGCTGCTGCTAAGCTCTTGTTCGCTAATCCAATCATACGTATCACCGATGTCGGCTTCTGGGCCAAGATGCGTTACTTCTACGAATGTTCCGGCTGGAATCGTATATTTCGCAAATTGTTCTATTTCCTGATCGTATTCATTAACTTCTACTGCTACAATACTAGTAAATGGGATATCTGGCGTCCATTGTCCATCCGGATAGATTTGCACCAAATACATGCCCTCATTCGTCTGATTCGGAATGACAGGGCGGTTCGCTGATAGCTTTTCCCGCAACTGAACGACTATGCCTTCTTCCAGATCTTGATTCAGTGATACGACTACACGATAACCAACCAGCTTCGTTTCAGTCCGCTCCACCGTTTGTTGTTCCCGCATCATAGAGATTCAGCTCCTTCATGACCATTAATCGATTCTCAACAAAAGCATTGAAAAACTATTATACGTTACCTCTTTAGAAAAATCCATTTTGAGGAAACCCTTGCAGCGTTAAAGCATCTATTCCATAGAGAGGATGATTATGGTTGTATCCATTTGCTGAATTGGAAGGAAAGCGGGTGCGGCTTGTCCCATTAGAGGAAGAGCATATCGTACCTTTGTATAAGTGCTCAAGAGATCCTGAGATATGGGCTCATTTTCCCTATCGAATTGAGACTTTGGAGGAGATGCAGTCTTTCGTACAACAAGCGTTAGTGATGAGAGAGCGAAAAGAACAGTTCTCCTATGCGGTGTATGACATGGAACTAGGGGAGTTTGTTGGCTCTACTAGATTCTTGCGGATTGCGGAAAGCCATCAAAATTTTAATATAGGCACGACATGGTATTCATCAGCAGTGTGGAGAACGAGAGTGAATACGGAATGCAAGTTCCTGATGCTCCAGCATGCCTTCGAGACTCTTAAGGTTATACGAGTTGAAATCATAACATCGACAGATAATATCAAGTCTCAACGAGCCATTGAACGATTAGGCGCAACCAAAGAAGGCGTGCTTCGGAAGAAATACCACAATTTGGATTACATCATTTACAGTATTCTGTCGGAAGAATGGCCGCTGGTTCGTCGTAAGCTGGATCAGTATTTGGCTGAATAGAAAACGAGCAGGACAGGTTTAACCGGGTAGAAGCAATTGGCAGCGCAGCGATCGATCTTAGAATTACACTGATTGTTAATGGGGTTAAGGGAGTCCTTGCCTGGATTTTTGTTAGGGCGCTTGTCTAGATTTGAAATTATACGCTCTTGTGAAGGAAATGGATTAACTTTGGTATCGCAAGATTGACATGATTCCAATTAGTTTGCGGAAACTTTCCACTTTTGATAGTAAGGAGATTACGCAATGAATGAGGATAAGCTAGCAATTAAAGGCATTATTTTTGATATGGATAATACACTGCTTCGTTCCCGCATTGATTTTCAATCGATGAAGCGGGAGACGTACCGCTATCTGGTTGAGGCTCATTTCCTGCCGCCTGGCTGGAATCTAGACCAGCATACGACGTCAACGATCATAACCGAAGCGTTATCAACCCATATCATGAGCCCAGAGCGCATCCGCGAGATGTGGGATATTGCGAAAAAGCATGAAGTGGAGGGTATGAAAGGAGCGAGCCTTGAGGAAGGCGTCGTTCAGCTTTTGAATGAATTGCATCATCAATATAGATTGGTTATCATTACGAACAACGCTGTAGAAGCAGCTGAGACTGCGCTTCGTGAACATCATATTGGTGCATTATTCGATCTTATTATTGGCAGAGAGAGAATGGTCAGAATTAAGCCTTCCCCTAACGGTTTCTTGAACGTATTGGAGCATTTCAACGATACAACCGCAGAGGAATGGATTTCAGTAGGGGATGCGTGGATCGACGGGAAAGCTTCACAAGCAGCGGGAATTTCTTTCGTAGCTTATAATGGCGATCCTATCAAAATGCAACAACATGAAGTGGTTCCGATCGGCGAAATATCGGATATTCGGGAGCTTATACGGTTTTTATACTAATAGTTTTACTTCGCATATGAACTCATGGAATAAGGATCATCAGTAAGTTGGTCAAGAAGCAACTAGATACTATTGATGAAAATTGGAAGGAAGCCGATATAATGATTAAGGAAATAGAGATAGAGAAGAAGAAAGCGAAAGAGAAAGGCTAACGACGTCTCCATATATATGTGTGATGAAGGTTAGTGAGTGTGTTAGCCCACCCGTAAAGAACAGGTGGGTTTTTCGTACGAGGCATTAAGGGAATGAAGGAGATAGCGTATGAGCATAAGATGGAGAGACACAAGGTTTGATATGCATCATTTCCATACGTGGAGGACATTCACGCTAACTGTTATTATGCAATTGAGCTTGCTTCTATCCATATGGACTGCTTTTTTGATAGAGTCTAATTGGAAAGTATCTGTTATGTCATTAACTATTCTTATTTCGATTATTGCTTTGGTGTGGCAAGTGATAGAGACCAGGAAAACAAAGCCATTCAAAATGGCGAAAGATCAGCTTCAATATGGAGCTTTGATCATAACGTTGGACAATATTGATGAGATCGCCATAGCTGGGAATCTTATCACGATCAAGCTTGTTCATAAGATCCGCTCTTACTCTCTGCTTCGCCTGAGGCTGAAGCATAAGAATGAAGCGAAAGCATTATATGGGGCACTCCAATTGTTTTGCAGCGAGCATCTTGTAGAATTGAAGGTTGAGTCACATACGGTATCAAAGGAGGCTGTCTAAGCTCGAAATGACAGTAGGAATGAGGAGTGGTTCGAGAACCACTCCTCATTGTTATAGTACGCCCAGCATGGGCGTCATCTCTAGGGTGAAAGTCCCGAACGGGGGCTGGCGAACGCTTACCGTTAGCCAAGAGCAAGGGTGTCGGCCGCGAGGCGGAATCTGAAGGAAGCTGGAGGCAAATGCACGAGCCAAGGTTTGCGTTCTGGATTTGAGGCAGGGCTAGCCGGATGAGTCACCTATACATGACGAAATCCGAAGTCGACCAAAGGCTATCTTTGTAAACTCCAGTGGTTGCGGGCAGAAAGATGGCGTTCTTATCTGGGGAGGCCTGCGGGAGGAAAAAATGCGAAGTCACTTCGTAACCGCAACCGAGAGGTTGCGCTGAATCGCAAGGCTTGTCCAACAAAGAAATTAGCGAGCAGCTATACTTAAGCCTTGGTACTGTGCGCAATATGTTGACGGTTATATTGGATAAGCTGGAGCTGCGCGACCGTACACAGCTGGCAATCTACTATTGGCAGAGGAAATCGCGATGAGGAGAGGCAGTTGCTGATTGGAAAATCATACAGGGGAAAGAACGGGCAATCGGGATATAAAAAAAGCTTCCACACAACCGGAATCGGTGCGGGAAGCTTTTTTTGATGCTATTCAAGCATCAATGGCATGCCTGCTTGCATGGAGTTTTCCAAATCTAACGATACGATCTTGTCGGGATTTTTTTTGTAATACCCCTCGGTTGACGTTGTTAATATTTTGGCATGATACTCGCCTTTGGGAACCTTCTTGCCCTTGCTGTCTTTTTGATCCCACATGATGGTCGTTCTCATCGCGCCTTGCTTCCACTGAATCTCGCCTTTGAAAGGCTTTGTAGTAAGCGTGCGCAAAAGCTTGCCGTTGCTATCTGATATTTCAACGGTAAGAATGGTTGGTTCCGTCACAATGATGTTGTCGATAGTACTATGGTTGATAATGTTGACTGAAATGGGAGTAGGCTCGCCCCATTTATTCTGGTGATTGGTGCCATAGATAGCGGGATTGAGAGGAAAACCATAGAATCCGCCTGCGCCTGTGACAGTGGCTACATGGCCTTGGACGTATGACCAATCCGTTTTCTTCACCACTTCAACCTTAAGTGTGTACTTTTCAGGTGTCGCCATATAAGGGAAGTAGGTCTTGAAGTTGATGGCATCCCCTTGCTTAAGCTGAGAGATGGGCACATGGTATGGATCATACGGCTCGATAGCGCTGCTGACGCCTAATGTATTGCCCTTGCTGTCCAGTACGGATATGACAATATCCCGGTCTTTCGGTATCACTTTATCGATCTTAACCGTACCTTTAATTTCCGGCATATCATTATCCAGGGCAAAACGTACGTCTAGATTGCCTAGTCTGACGTAGCCATCCTTGTCTTTTAGTGACATATCGCGATCATCTTCATAGTAGATATTCACCTGTGCGCGGTCGCTGCTGGTCGGGGCCGTGTAGTAGACGGATGCGCCCAGCTCTTTGGAGAAGGAACGAAGCGGCACGTACAGGGAGCCTTTGTAATTCAAAATCGTGGTATCCTCAGAAGATAGCGCGTGTTGTTCACCACTTACATGAAAGTTAACGAATACGGGCGTTAGCTTCGCTCTGACCTCCTCCGATACGGCTGCAGCTGTGAAGACCAGAATCGCCATGCCGCAGATTAATCCCAATAGAAATTTTTTAATAATAGCCACTCTCCTTCAAGAATCAATATCTCCTGCATGTGGTATATACTTCCTAAAAATTGAAAAGTTGCGGGCGGAATCCAATATTATGGTTCAACATACTGGAATATGATGGTACAATAGGTAGCGGGACGTAAGACGGCCTATCCATGAAGTGCGCTTGCTCCTAATTAATCGGAGGAAACATTCGAATGATAAATAAATCATTGGCAGCAGAATCGCTTATCATCTCAATCCTCATCCTCTTGGTCGGTGTAATATGGCATATTGTGCAAAAATTAATTCAAGGCTACGCCGCTGCCAAAAAATATGTGCCTGATCTTGTGAATAACTATGAATCTGTCCATTATTTGCAACGAGAAGTTTCTTTTGGCTTCATACAGAGTTCGTTTGGCTTAAGAACCATATTGTTAATGGGTGCAGGGTTTATTGCGATTGCCTTGATCTATTATGCGGTAAGAATGCTGCTTAGCCGAATGTTATAGGGATTCCCGTAACCCGCCCATGGTGAATTGCCGCCGGCGGGTTATATTCATTAGCGAATACGATAGGGTGTGAAAGAATGATGAATTATAAAGCAGTGTTTCTTGATTTTTACGGAACGTTAGTCTATGAGGATGATGAGATATTGCCTGTCATTTATCGCCAGATTCAACGATCTGCTTCTATTCCTTGCAGTGAACGCGAGATTGGGGACTATTGGTGGCAGCGGTTCTCGGCAATCTTCACGAGCAGCCACAATGATACGTTTCAGACGCAAAGAGCCATCGGTATACAATCGCTCAGTCAGACTATCGAGCACTTTCAAGCTGCTGAAGATGCCGAAGAGTTGATACAAGTGCAATTCGATCACTGGAGGAGACCTGTATGTTATGCGGACACGCTGCCTTTCCTGGAGCAGCTTCAAGGGACGCCGGTATACATACTTTCCAACATTGATGCGGGCGATATTGCTGTAGCGATACAATATCATGGCATTCAAGCGGATGACGTGATAACCAGTGAAGACGTTCGTTCTTATAAGCCAAGACCGGAATTGTTTCTGGAGGCGCTGCGGCGTTTGAGTTTGCAGCCCCATGAGGTCATTCATATCGGTGATTCTATCGTAAGCGATGTAGGCGGTGCACAACAGCTAGGGATTAAGGCAATATGGCTCAATCGGTTGAACAAACAGCAGCCGGACGGCTGTAGGCCGGACTATACATGCACGAATTTGGAAGAGGTTTTATCTATGTTACGAGCGGCTATAGATGAAGGGAAGCGGCAGAAACATGAAGATTAGCGAAGTGCGTCTGCAAACCAGTCTATTAGAACAGCAATATCAGTTTTATCACCTGCGTCTTGGTATGGAGGTATTAGACTATACCAATAAAATTCTTCGATTGCGTTGCGGCGGTTCTGTGCTTGCCTTTGAAACTCATCATGAGGATGAGGCGCCGTACTACCACTTTGCCTTTAATATTTCACCTGGCAAATTGGATTCGGCTATTCGTTCGATTAAGGAGCTAGGCATTGCAATCAATCTGGTCGACGGCAAAGAGGTTGTACACTCCAACAGCTGGAATTCGGATTCTGTCTATTTCTACGATCCGGCAGGCAATATTGTAGAATATATAGCCCGTTATGATCTAAGCGGGAGAGCAGGGGATGAGTTCGACGCAAGCGATCTGCTAAGCATCAGTGAAATCGGCTTGCCGGTAACGAACGTTGCCGATACTGCCGAAGCATTAACTTCCTTGCTGCGTGAAAAAGTGTATTTGCATGCCGATCATCTGTTTGCGCCTATTGGGAATGAAGAGGGATTGTTTATTCTCTCTTCGACAGAACGGCAGTGGCTAGGTTCCAATAAACCGGTCAAAGTTTTTCCGCTTACGGTCGCGGTGGAAGGTAATATTCAAGATAGCTTTCAATTGAACGGTCTACCCTATCAAATCATAGTTCAGCAATAGCAGGATATGAAAGCAGAAGAACGATTACAGCTACATCAAGCGAAGGGAGTGAAGTCATGGAAGATGCTAAGAAGTTTGCGATAAAAAGGCCTATAGGCAAGTATGCTTTGATCCCTTATGGAATCTTAATGCTGGGTTTGGTAGCGATGCTGTTTAATCGAGTTAACTTTTCAAACTCACAGTTTATTGTTGTTTTATTGAGCTTTGCGGTTTCAGTACACGTGACTTGGTTTATTATTGCAGCCATACAATTCATCCGTTTCACTCCCCGTCATCTTCAGCTGCAGGATCATGTTATAGCTATATACAACATGGAAATTCGACCTGCCGAAATTGAGAAAATCATCGTACAAGGATATTTCAATCCGTCGATTGGCATTGTGCCTCGGGGCAAACGTTTTGTGCCAGCCTCTCAGTGTTTTGCGTTTCGGGAGCATGATGCCAGCATTAAAGCATTACATGAATGGGCTGAGCTAAATCAGGTTGAGGTGAAGGCTGGCCGATATCAGACCTGGATATAGACTGGAGAGTTACTATGGTTTACTATTATTGGAGTCTGGTCATGCCATCCTTGATATTCTCAGTAAGGAGATGAATGGTGGCTGCAGTTGCATCAAGACACGGAGAGCTATCGGGAGTCATACCGGAGAGTGGATTTTTTTATCCGCCCAGACGGCGAGCAGTTTTGGTTAATGCATCAAGGGAAATATTATGCTTTTCATACTACTCATGAATTATCGGAATTTCTGCAGCCTTTGATGAAGGTGCAGACTATTCAATAACGCTGCCAGGCAATGATAAATAAAAAGGGGAAGATTGAAATGGAAAAATCAATTTTTGTTCTTTGGCCTTTACTCTTTGTTTTAGTATACATAGGTGGAATAGTACTGCTTGTTATAGCGCTGATTATGTTCATTCGATTGGCGAAACGAGGAATTGTCGCGCTTGATATCTACATTAATGAGAAGAGAGGCGGAAGACAAGGATGAATATAGCACTTATCGTGATTGACATGCAAGAGGTTTATCTCAAGCAAGTTGACAGCAGCCGGATCGAAAGCGCCTGCGAATATATTAATCATGTTGCCGGAATGCTGCGCTCCAGCAACCAGTTGGTCGTTCATGTACAGGATGTGGATGGCATGGATGAGTCGAATCAGCATCAATACGCTACGATTCCGGGGATTCATATGGATCCGGCCGATCGCGTGGTTACCAAGTTGCATTCCAATTCCTTCTGGCAGACCGAGCTCGAACAGCTGCTTCGGGAGCATCAAATAGACTTCGTGGTTATATCCGGATTTGCAATGGAGCATTGCGTACTGTTCACCTACAATGGCGCTCTTGAGAGAGGATTCACGGCTGCGCTGCTTCAGCGCGGCGTATTGGGCGAGCATGCCGATTCCATCACTGCTGCTTATCGCGACCGGCATGTGGTGTCCTATCCGGTTATACAGCTAATGCTGCAGTCTTCATAATTACAGTCGCGTCTTAAGAACCAGCATTGGGATTGGAGGCGACGGATATGAGAGGGCTGTTATGGCGCAAGCTGTTTTATCAAGGAGCAAAACCGGAGTTCAGCGAAGCAGAAATAAAGAGATACCGCCATATCTATGAACAAGCTTTATTGCAGCAAAGCCTCGAGCTTGATACAGAAATTCAAGTTGATCATTTTCTGCAGTATTTGTCTCAATACCACCAAGTCTTGTTCCACGGCTCCAATGCAACGGATATACAGGAATTCATTCCGCGTCCTCAGACGCTCTATACAGGTCAAATGACAGAAGCTGTGTTCGCAACTTCTGACGGCATTTGGCCTGTCTTTTATGCTATATTTAACCGCATTAAGCTTCATGGCAATTTCCGAAACGGCTGTATTGAATGCAATAATCATCGTTACTACTTCTTCTCACTGAGTGAAGAAACCTGTCAAAATGATCCTTGGTGCGAAGGCGCAGTATATGTCCTGCCGCGCGTTTCCTTCAAGAAGCAGGGCAAAGGCTTTCTTGTATTTGATGAATGGACCAGTTCAAAGCCCGTTCAACCGTTGTTTCATATTCGTGTAAAGCCATCTGACTTCGCTTATCTGCACCAGGTTTCCGCACACCGTTCAGCAGAATCCATCTTGAAAACCTGGTTCATGTATAAATCCAGAATCAAAAAAGGGAGCTCGTATACACCATGATTAGCAAACATAACGCTGACCATTATATCTGGGGCGATCGATGCGACGGCTGGCGCCTAGTCAATACTAAGGACCAAAGCATTATTCATGAGAAGATGCCTGCAGGAACAAGCGAGGCACGACATATGCATGAGAAAGCGAAGCAGTTTTTCTTTGTATTGTCCGGACAGATGGCAATTGAAGTAGACGGCAATGTGCATATTCTGAATGCGCAAGAAGGAATAGAAGTACTTCCTTTCACGCCGCATCAAGTACTCAATCAAAGCGGTCAGGCCATCGAATTTCTTGTCATCTCGCAGCCTAATACAATAGGCGACAGGATTAATCTCGACTAGAAACTAGGGCGGCATTGCAAAGGAGAACTCTAATGGAGACTGTCATCTATTTGGTTCGACATGCAGAATCCATCTATGCTGAGGGCAATGAGCGAAACAGAGGACTAACTGAAGAAGGCGAGAAGCATGCATTTTTAGTAAGAGGATTATTGGAAAGTGAGCACGTGGAAGCCTTCTTCTCCAGTCCCTATGAAAGAGCCATAGCGACGGTTCGGCCTGCAGCAGAGCAGCAAGGCCAGCAGATTACACTCTATGAGGATTTGAGAGAGCGGGCTATGGGGCGTTTTGAGCCGGCAGCCTTCCTGGATGCCAAAAAAAGGATATACGCTGAGAAAAACTTTGCTTATCCCGGAGGGGAAGCAAGCTGGGATGCTCAGGCGCGCGCTGTAAGCGTGGTGGAGCAGTTGCTGTCGACATACAATGGTAAAAAGCTTGCGATCGGAACACACGGCGATATTATGACGCTGATCATGCAGCACTATGATTCCCAATATGAATATACGTTTTGGGCGTCGTTATCGATGCCAGATATATATCGGCTTACTTTTGCCGAAAAGCAATTAACGCAAGCTGCGAGACTATGGGCGGTTAATTAGGGAGGTTGGTTGGAATGACGGATCAATGGATAATTGCACCTTACGATCCAGAATGGAAGCAGTTATTCCTTCAGACTGGCTCGCACCTAAGACAAGCCTTGCAGAAGAAAGCGATTCGGATTGATCATATCGGCTCAACATCTGTGGAAGGACTGGATGCAAAGCCAATAATCGATATTCAAATCTCGGTGGCGGATTACAGGGATCTGGAGCATTACCAACGTGACATTGAGTCGGCAGGGTTGCTGCTCCGTGCTGATAATCCCGATCGTACCAAACGATACTTCCGCGAGCTGCCGGGCAATCGGAGGACACATGTGCATGTGCGGCAATCTGGCAGTTATTCGGAGCAGGTATCCCTTCTGTTTCGCGACTACTTGCGTGTGCACCCAATCGATTGCAGACGGTATGCTGAGGAGAAGCACCGGCTTTTCGAGCAATATTATGATGAGCGTACCCGGTATGTCGAAGGCAAAGGGCCTATCGTTTGGGATATTTTAAAAAAGGCACACGTATGGTCCCAGCAATCCGGCTGGCAGCCAGGCCCGTCTGATCTCTAGGGGAAGCGACAGCTTTGCGCTGAAAGGAGATGGCTGTGATTGGATCAAAACAAAGTGGCCAAAAGCTTGAAAAGATCCCTATTCTCATCAGTAGGGATGATCATCATAGCATGTTATTTTCTGTGGTTCAATATTTACAATGATCATCCTGCAATCTTGAGTTTTGCTCTCATCATAGGCATCACCGTGTTACTATTCGTGATTATTATGATTAGCCTGGATCTTATCTATCAAGATAAGCAGACATGCAGAGGTATAATGACCGAGAAGCGCCAAAACAAAATTGTTGTTACTAATGCAGCTGGAGACCCCTCTATGTTCCGGCTTCCGAATGAACAATTTGACCATATCGAAGTGGACGTTCATATTGAGCTGTGCTATTACAAGCGGACTAAAGCTGTAACCTCGATCATAGCTGTACCCGTCATATTGGAGGAAGACTACAGTATTTAACCGAACAAAAGGAAGTGAATGCTATGTCTGATCTTGCCATGAGCTATCGGCTCGCTCATGAAATGGATATACCGCTATTGGCGGGTATGAACTTGCAATTGATTCAGGATGAAGGAAGCGCCAATTCTATGAATCTGGAGCAACTGTCTGAGCGGATGGCTGGCTTCCTGAAGAGTGAATGGCAGGCAGTGATCCTGCTTAGCGAAGAGGAAACCATCGGCTATGCGTTGTATCAAGAACGCCAGCAGCCTTTTCAGCCGGAAAGAGTCGAAATATATATTCGTCAGTATTTTATCGTTCGGAATTATCGTCAGAAGGGGATGGGGCGTCGGGGCATGTCTCTGCTGAAAGAAGAGTTATTCCCCAAAAGAAGCAGCCTCACCATTGATGTACTCCATCATAACGAAGTTGGCCATGCATTCTGGTCATCTCTTGGCTTCAGGCCTTATTCCATCCAAATGAAAATAGAAGCCGATTAACCTTCGGCTATAACTATAGTTCGAATTCCAATGTCTTCACTCCTAATTGGGAACATACCCCTTCTTCCTAAGTAAGCGGATGATAGGCCGCTTTCTGCATACGCTGCGCCAGTTAAACTGCTTCCACTAATCGTTCTAGCCACACTATACAAGCCTACCAAGCAACATCTGCTGTTCAATCTGAATGCTGAGCAGTCAGCCCGTTTCTATAAATTTTTTTTACTTTTTGTTGAAACTTCTTACAAATTCGTAACGTTCTAATAAACTAGACACTAGATAAACACAAAAGGGGCTGATGCCTATGAATAATAAGAAAGCAGTGCTGGCCGTACTCGCGCTTATACTGATTCTGGCTGCAGGATTCTATGCTTATGAGTCGACAACGACGGTTCGTACAGTTCCGGATGACATTAAGCTTGAGGCAACCGTCATGGCCAACACCAATCCCAATATGGATTACGACTATATGCTCGAGATTTCGCTCACCCAGGATAACGACAGTGCGCATCTTATGTATCCAATTATTTCTGGAATCAATCGTTTGTCGTATGATGCCAAGGATGAGGAACTAGGTTATTTTTTGCCTACGAACATTGCACTGGTCGACAAGGATGAACCGAGGATGATGGACGCTCTTACCACCCATAATCTCTTGTATTGGGAGAAAGACACCTTCTATGGAATCTGGGCGCCTGTCCAGAAGGGGACCTATAAGCTTCGCGCATACTTTAACTCGGATCAAAAGATAGAACAGTGGGAAGATGCAAAGCTTCTGTATGTACATAGTGAAGAAGGCTGGGTCGGCAACGATATGAGCTGGTCAAAGCTAATTGATGTAAGGGTTCACTTATAATATTACAGCTAGAGAATAGGAGTCAGTCTTATGGATTTGATACGTTATCCGATCGGCAAGTTTCACCCGCAAGAGCTGTCAACATACGACCGGATGCAGCTAATCGCTGATCTGCCTGAGATTGCTAAGACATTGCGCCGAGTGGCAGCTTCGTTGACCGAAGAGCAACTGGAGCACAGCTATCGGTCGGATGGATGGACCATTCGTCAAATCATTCATCATATGGCCGATAACGATATGAATGCTTATTTGCGATTCAAACGAGCACTAACGGAGGAAGCGCCGGAGGCGAACTCGTACCGTGAAGACTTGTGGGCAGGGCTAATCGACTACAAGAACATACCTGTGGCTCATGCCATCGCGCTATTGGAGCTGATTCACGAACGCCTCTTTAAGATCATGACTCATATGCAGGAGAGCGACTTCAAGCGAACCCTGATTACTCAGGCGCTGGGAAGTATAACTCTAGATATAGCACTGCAGCGAATCATATGGCATAACCAGCACCACCTCGCCCAGATTCATGCAGCAATCACCCGGAAAGACGAAAAATAACGATTCCCATATTAAGTAAACAATTGTATGATAATAGAAATCTATTCTTGGGAGGTTTCTATGACACTACTTCTGGCTAAGCAAATCTATGACACGGCGCACCTGAACGGTACATTCACCTTGCGGTCTGGACAAGTTTCGAGCGAATACTTCGACAAATATTTGTTCGAGGCAGATCCTGACGTGCTGCGTATGATCGCCAAGCAATTGGAGCCGCTTATTCCAAGCGGCATCGAAGTGCTTGCGGGATTGGAGATGGGGGGAATTCCTGTTGTAACCGCCTTGTCGCTTCAATCGGGTGTGCCTGCTGCATTTGTGCGGAAGAAGGCAAAGGAATACGGAACCTGCAAGCTTGCCGAAGGAGCGAATATAGCAGGCAAGCGTGTTTGTGTGGTCGAGGATGTAATCACAACTGGCGGACAAGTTATCATCAGCACTCAGGAGCTGCGCGAAGCCGGCGCAATTGTAGAGGATGTGATATGCGTCATTGAACGCAACCCCGATGGCAGACGCAAGCTGGAAGAGATTGGTGTCCGGGTTCATGCCTTGTTCACGATGGAGCAATTATTGAACGCCCGCAGGGAGGGATAGCGATTGGATACAGAAGTTATTCGCGAATTGCTTATACACAAATTTAGGGAAATTGAACGGCGAATGCTGCTTGCGATCCATCAACTGAATGATGAAGAGCTGAATTGGCGACCTAATGATTCCAGCAACAGTATTGCGAACCTTATCGTACATATCAGAGGGAATATTGACGAACGAATCGTGTCAGGCATCCAAGGCCATGTCATAACCCGCGACAGAGATGCTGAGTTCGAACCGATATATCTATCCAAGGAGGAATTGACCAAGCTGACGGAAGAGTCGTTCCTTATCGCAACCAGTACGGTGGCGCAGTTGAACGAAAAGCATTGGCAGCAGACTCAGCTTGTAAGAGGTAAAGAAAGATCCCACCTTGATATGCTCTTCCAGTGCGCAGCACACTTCTCCGAGCATATGGGCCAAATTCTCTATATCGCCAAGCTTCTAAAAGACGATGCATACATAGCAACCTCGATTCCGCGACGAAAGGCTGACAAAGCATGAGGCTATCAGCAGTCGTACTTGACCTGGACGGCACATTGCTGCAGTCCAACAAACAAATTAGCGATCGTAACGCTAGGGCAGTGAGCCAGTGCTATTCACAAGGATTAAAAGTGATATTCGCAACGGCCCGACCACCGCGTACGGTTAAACAGTTTTTGCCGGACGAGCTGTTACAGATAGGCTCCTTTGTCTATTACAACGGAGCTTACATCGACTGTGTTCACACAGGGCTGAAGATTCATCATCCGATTCCAGCGCCGTTAACTGCGGTCATTCTGGATGCCTGTTTGAATGATAATCCGGATATTGAAATTAGCGTTGAGGTGCAGGATGAATGGATGAGCTTGAAGCCGATTGACGCAGCTTTACGAGCAGGCGTAAAGCAAGGCCCTTCGGTTACTTCACTGGAGCAGCTGCGTATGCAAGCCGCGACAAAGGTATTAATATCTGGTCCGATTCATATTGACCGGTCGTTGGGGGCTTATTCATCACAGCTTCGTATTCTGGAGACAGACGGAGGAGAGCTGATTCAAATCTCTTCGCGGGAAGCATCGAAGGAGCTGGGAGTTGCTGCTATATGCGGGGCATATGGCATTCCGCTGGAGGAAGTGGCAGCGTTCGGTGATGATTTTAATGATATGGGCTTGTTCGAGAACTGCGGCTGGCCTGTCGCTATGGGCAATGCGGTGCCTGAGCTAAAGCAAATGGCCAAGGAGATAACAGAGACCAACGAGAAAGATGGAGTAGCCATCGTATTGGAGAGATTGTTGAAGGAAGCAAATCATCTCGCCCAGAATCGTTGATTTGTATCAAAAAAAGTCGAACTATCGATATAGGATCCCGGAAAATGGAATGGTATAATGGAAATCAATAACAAAACCTTGTACTTATTCATACTAAATTGATACCAAAGCCCCACTCATGGTCAAGTCCGAGGGTGGGGCTTGCTAGCAACTATGCATCCGAAGGAGGAGCATCATCTCGACTCAAAGGTTGAACATCATTTTTGCTGAGAGGAAGTACGACATGATTGTTTATCATTACGATGCATTCACTCATATTCCAAACCAAGGGAATCCGGCAGGTGTTGTTTTTGAGGCAGATCACTTAGATGAAGCCGTCATGCTGGAGATTGCAGCGAAAGTCGGCTTTAACGAGACCGTATTTGTCCAATCCTCTTCCGAGGCTACGGTTCGGCTCAGGTATTTTACGCCCGGCCACGAGATCAATTTATGCGGACATGCCACAATGGCGGCCATCTACGGCCTGCGCACAAGAGGGTATCTGGGCATGTTATCTGAAATTACTATAGAGACAAGAGCAGGTATATTGCCTGTTACGATTGCGGTGGATGCGAATGAGCTGTTGACGATCCGTATGCAGCAAAGCTCACCGGAATTTGTGCCTTTCGAAGGGGATAAAGAGCGGTTAATGAATGCCGTCGGCCTCACTATGGGAGAGCTGGATGAAAGATATCCGATTATGTATGGAAGTACAGGAACATGGACGCTCCTGATTCCCATTCGGGAACTATCCGCGTTTGCCGACATGCGCCCTGATTCCTCCCAGTTTCCTGTGCTATTGACGGAGATGCCGCGGGCATCCATTCATCCATTCGGCTTCGAGACAGCTTCTCCAGAAGCGATGATGCATGCAAGACATTTCTCTTCTCCCTATTCGGGTACAATTGAAGATGCTGTAACGGGAACGGCTTCGGGCGTTATGGGCGCCTACTATTTAACTTATGTCCATCCGGAGCTTAATCAGCTATCTTGCCAGATTGAACAAGGCCATGAGGTGCAGCGGGACGGAAGAGTGCAGGTGGATGTGCAGCGTACGGATACAGGCATGAATGTCTTTGTCTCAGGCAATGCCGTATTTGTGAAAGAATTATCAATCGTCTTATAATAGAAATTCGGATGCGAGGAGAAAACGGTATGACACAAACAATCGTCAGATTTATACAAGAGGATGAGCGAGATGCTCTGCTCGCCCTCTACGCCCAGTTGAATGAGCATGACCCTGCCTTGGAGGACAGCGAAGAGCTGCGGCTTCATTGGAAAGCCATGATACAAGACGAATCGCTGAAAATGATCGCAGTCGAGCAAGATGGCGTGCTTGCCGCTTCGTGCGTATTGCATATCCTGAAAAATTTGACACGGGGAGCAAAACCTTACGCCTTAATTGAGAATGTTGTTACCCATAAAGAGTATAGAAGAAGGGGGCTGGGCCGACTGGCGCTCAACAAAGCCAAGGAAATAGCGGAACAGAGCGGCTGTTACAAAATAATGCTGCTTACTAGCCGTACGGACATTGCCGTCCATCAGTTCTATCAGACGGCTGGATACCGGGGCGATGTGAAGACAGGCTATGTCTTGAAGCTGTAAATATTTTGGGGGGAGTCATGTAATGGCGCATATAGAGAAGGGGGATTTATTCATGGCAGGCCCGATTATGAGCCGCGTTGATACCATCTTTATTCATGTTCGAAACTTGAACGATTCGATTCAATGGTATTCAAGGCTGCTTGGCATAGAGGTTCCGCAGAAGGATTATGTCGGGCCTATCTATACTTTTCCTATGGGAGAGGGACGGCCGGGTATTACACTTGACAATCATTGCTTCGATCAAGATTATCAATTTACGCCATCCTCTCATCCGTTATTTAATCTTAGCACCCATGATATTAATGCCTCCTTTCTGCATGTGAAGGAGTTAGGGGCTAAGATTACGAGCCCGATTCAGGTCTATCCGGATTTGTCGGAATTTTCTTTCATAGATCCGGATGGCAATCCTATTATGGTTTGCAGCTGTATGACTGAGTAAACAGATACATGTCTTGAAACAGCAAGATAGCATTCTTGGCATTCGCTTGCCTGAATATGATGGAAAGTGACGACGATGTCATGCAAGTATTCCAATCTATGGGGAGTGAATGTCATTGAAAAAGATTCTGCATCGCATCATGATAGGGCTGTTAGGGTTGGTTTTAATTCTCGGCACCTTTACGTTTCAAACGCCTGAGTCAAAAGCGGCAGCGGTAATCCAGGTTGATACCGTCTCGGGGATTCAGGCTGCCTTACAGCAAGCGGTACCAGGCGATGTCATACTAGTGGCACCAGGTACATATGAGCTGACAACAGCTTCTGCGATAGGTATACGGCCAGCTTATTATTACTCCGGGGCAAGCGGAACCGCTGCTGCGCCTATTACGCTTCAAAGCGCCAATCCAGCCAATCCGGCCGTTCTGAAAGGCGGCTCCATATCCTCACCGGGATATACGCTCTATCTAACCGGCGACCATTGGAACATCAACAATATTATGATTACTCACGGCCAGAAGGGAATCGTGCTCGACAATGCCAATTACGTACATTTGAACGGTGTCACGGTGCGGCATGTGGGGCAGGAAGGCATTCATGTTCGCGACGGAAGCTCTTATGCCATTATCGAGAATTGCGTTGTCGACGAGACCGGGGCGACTGGCAATGCGACGGACAAAGGCTTTGCTGAAGGCATCTATATCGGCTCGGATCGCTCGGTGTGGGATGTGAATGAAGGCATGCCGGGCAGCAGCGTCGGTCCGGGTCAAGGCTATAATCGAGCTGTGCTTCATACGATTGTGCGCAACAATGTGATAGGGCCGGCTGTAGCTGCCGAACCGCTAGATATTAAGGAAGGAACTTCGCATACTCTAATCGAGGATAATCTTTTTCTTGGCGCGGGCATTGCCGGAGCGGGCTTCAATTTTGCCGACAGCTTCATCGATGTGAAGGGCGTCCATGTGACCATTCGTAATAATATCGGTTACCGACAGAACAACACAGGCATAACTGCCGATATTGCGGAAGTGAATCGCACAAGCAGCAGTCCGTGGTGTCCCGCGAACGAGACTTCAAATCAAAGCTTAGGGGATACAAGCGACGGCAACACGTATACGAATAATCAATTTTTTGCGGGACATCCGCCTGTCTCTTGGGACCGTCAAGCGCCTACAGTACCCGGCGGCTTAAGCGCGGCTGCCTCTTCAAGCAGTGCGATTACGCTCGCTTGGAGCGCATCTTCCGACAATGTAGGTGTAATTGGGTACCGCATCTATCGGAATGGCTTGCAATTTGCAACTACAAATACGACATCCTTTACCGATACGGGGTTAAGCTCATCCACGTCATATACCTATACAGTTAGGGCCTATGATGCATTCAACAATGTGTCCGCCAGCAGCGCTGCGGCCAGTGCGACAACATTGTCGTCGGGCGGGGGCGGAGGAAGCTCTTCGCTTAAGATTCAATATGAGGACGGAGATGGCGTGGTCGGCAATAACGCGATTAAGCCCTTTCTCAAAATTGTGAATACCGGTACAGCGGCGATACCGCTCAGCGAACTAACGGTTCGCTATTATTACAAGCGGGAAGCTGCTGTAGCTCAAAACCTGACCATCGACTATGCCGTCATCGGCAAGACTAACATAACGGGCAGCTTCTATATAATGGGGTCTCCGACCTCTACGGCTGATGCTTATCTGGAGCTTGGATTTCTGTCCGGCGCAGGCAGCATTGCGGCATCGGGTGATACGGGTGTCATCAAAGCCAGAATCAACAACAGCAACTGGTCGAATTTCAACGAAGCCAATGATTACTCTTATGCGCCGTCCTTAACATCATTCGCCGATCATGACAAAATTACTTTGTATCACAACGGCGTTCTGGTATGGGGCATTGAGCCTTAACGATTAGAAGCGAATCGAATAGTCGAAGGTGTCCGCTAATGACCGCATAGTGCTTGACACCTTTCGGCTTTTTTAGCTACAATCATTTCCAATCATTGGGTTCACTTGGAAGCAAAGGAGAAGTGATATGAAGCCAATCAAGCGATCGAAGGCAAGAATAATGGCGGGCACGATGTATTATCGGTTCAGAAGACATCTTGCATGGCGGTTCAGCGGCAGGATCTATACGAGAACGATAAGCACGTCAAAGCTTCCTTATCGCATCAGCTCACATCAGACGCCATTGCTTCGACGATTAAGAGATGTGGAGATGTCCTTGCAGCAAAATAAAATAATTAATCTGAAAATAGCTTTGCAACAGTTGAATGGAGTTATCCTACAGCCAGGAGAGACATTGTCTTATTGGAAGCTGATCGGAAAGCCGACCAAAAGAAAAGGGTATGTAGAGGGTATGGTCTTGTTTTATGGCAGTTTCAAGAAGGGGATAGGCGGGGGATTATGCCAATTGTCGAATCTGCTATATTGGATTACGCTTCACACGCCTCTTACTGTCGTCGAGAGACATCGCCACAGCTATGACGTGTTCCCGGATTCGAACCGAACACAGCCGTTCGGCAGCGGCGCGACTTGCGCATACAATTATTTGGATCTGCAAATCTATAATGCTACTGAAACGCCCTATCAGTTGACGCTTTATTTGACAGATGAGCAGCTTGTTGGGGAATGGCGATGTACGGAGCCGCCTATCTATCAATATGAAGTGTATGAACGCGAGCACCGGATGGCGCAAGAATATTGGGGCGGGTATACCAGATGCAATCAAATTTATCGGCGTGTCCTAAATACGGACCGTGAATGCATCGCAGACGAGTTGGTAACGGAAAACAAAGCGTTGATGATGTACGAGCCGCTTCTTGAAGCGGGTGACGTGAAATGTAATAGCAGCTAATCAAGTAATGGATGGGAGTGGGAGCATGAAGCTTCAACTAATTTCCGAGGCTGAATACGCCGTGTCAGAGCTTCAGATGGACAACTTGATGAGCCATCATTATTGTGTATTCGATATTGAGGCGACCGGACCGGATCCTGAGAAGGATCATATTACTCAAATCGGTGCGGTACGTTTCTCAATCGGCAGACATAACAATCTAGAATCCGCTGCTTCTTATATGTCTTATGTACAGTCGCCAGTGCCGATTTCCCCTTTCATCGAACAGTTGACCGGCGTGACGAATCAACATATAGCGAATGCGCCTGGATGGGATAAAGTGTATAAAGAGTTCCTTGATTTTGCCGAGGGCACGGTTCTCGTAACGCAAGCCGGCTATGAATATGACTGGCCGCTTATACAAGCGGAATGCTATCGCCGCTCGATAGCTGGGCTAAGCATGCCTATTTTGGATACGAAAGTACTCTATCAATATGTATATCCTGAGGAAAAAGAGGTTATTTCTACCAATCTGCTGTTGAAGCGAGTTGGAGTAGATGATAGCGGGCTCGCCAGACATGATGCTCTTGATGACAGCCGTTTAATTGCCAAAATTTTCGTACGGTTAATGGAGCAGTATCGCGAGCGTTCCATTGATAGTTTGAAGATAATCAATCCGATGACGGTCAAACGGTTCCAATTGCCTGAGACCTAATAGAAAGTCGATTCCGATAAGGAGTGGGGATACCATGGATGCTAACTATAGCAGGACGATTATGATCAGCGATATTCATGGTTGCATCGAGCCTTTTGAGCGATTATTAGAGAAAGTGAAATATGTGCCGGAGCAGGATCGGCTTATTCTGCTTGGCGACTACGTAGACAAGGGACCACAGAGCCGCGAGGCAGTCGATGCCGTCATGCGACTTGTGCAGCAGCATGGAGCCATTGCGCTAAGAGGAAACCACGATCAGCGGCTCGTCGATTTTGTTCGCGGGGACGACCCTGACGTCCTTCGCAAATTTGCCGAGCATGGAGGCCCCCCTACCTTGCATAGCTATGTCGGCAGCTTTGAGGTATCCGAGCGCAGCCGAGCAGAGGCAAGGAGAAGAATAGAAGCGGAGTATGCAAGCCATCTTGACTTTTTGGCAGGCTTGCCGTTATATGCGGAAGATGACCGCCATATCTATGTTCATGCCGGACTGCGGCCGGGCTTGTTTGACTGGACGCTGCAGTCCGAGCATGATTTTATGTATATTAAGGATGAATTTTATCTCCATCCAACAACAGTAGACAAAACTGTCATCTTCGGACATACCATTGCGACCAAGCTTCATGGTCATCCAAATGTGTGGTTCGGCGGAGATAAGATCGGCATCGACGGAGGCTGCTCGATTGGCCTTCAGCTTAATGCTCTTCTTTATGAGGATGGCATATACGATACAGCCGCAGTTGCGAATATGACACAAAGGAGTGAAACATGATGGTGCAAATACGGTCAATTGCGGTCGAAGAAGCCTCTTTATTGTGGGACCTTCGGCTGGAGGCGCTTCGCACGAGTCCAGAGGCATTCGGCAGCTCTTATGAGGAGGCGCTCGAGACGCCTCCAGAAGCTGTGCGGGCAAAGATTGAAGAGACAGCCAATCAATTTGTGTTAGGCGCTTATGCAGACGGGCAAGTTATCGGGATGGCAGGATTCCTGAGAGAGACTGCACGCAAGACAAGACATAAGGGGTTTATATGGGGAGTCTACGTCAAGGCCGGCTATCGCAAGCATGGAGCTGGCAGAGCGCTTATCGGGGGGATCCTTGAGCGTGCTCGCCAGATGGACGGATTGGAGCAAATTCAATTGACGGTAGTCACCATGAATACGGGGGCGCGGAACTTGTACGAATCGCTTGGTTTTCGGAACTACGGCTTGGAACGAAATGCCCTTATCGTGAACGGAGTCCGGTACGACGAAGAATGGATGGCTTATGACCTATAGTAACAGAGAACAAGCGGGTCCGGCCAAATTGATCTGGATTAACGGCGCATTCGGAGCTGGCAAGACGCAAGCATCGCACGAGATGCACAGAAGACTTCCTGGCTCGTATTTATATGATCCGGAGAACATGGGCTATTTTCTGCGGAAGCAAATGCCTGCTTCGATTGCCCGCGGGGATTTCCAAGACTATCCGGCATGGCGAGAATGCAATTATGCCGTCTTAAAGATGCTGCATGAAGAGTACGAAGGGCCTGTAATTATACCCATGACAGTTGTAGATACCTGCTACTTTGAGGATATCGTAGGACGGTTGAGGTCAGAAGGCATTGAGGTTATACATGTAGCTTTATGTGCGTCAAAGGAAGTTCTGCTGGAACGGCTAGGGAAAAGAAGAGAGGGGCCGAACTCATGGGCTGCGCAGCAAATTGGCCGCTGCATTCAAGGATTGCAGCATGAGAGTTTCCGCCATCAGATCGATACAGATTTTATGAGCATTGAAGAGGTTGTAGAAGAAATTGCTCATATTGCCGGCGTTCAGCTTCTGCCCGACCGCCGAAGCAAGCTGCAGAAGTGGAAGGATAGATGGTCCACACAGCTCAGGCACATGAGATGGTTTTGATTAGTTGCCATATTTATATAGAAGGTTAAGGAGAGATATAGCGATGATTCTGGAAGCAGCCGTACTGCATATTAAACAGGGCCAGACCCGCGAGTTTGAAGCGAGCTTCAAGGAAGCGTCAAGCATTATTGCAAGCATGAAAGGTTACATCAGGCATGAGCTTCAGTCCTGCATCGAGAATGACCACCAATATATTCTGCTTGTACACTGGGAGACTCTTGAGGACCATACAGTCGGCTTCCGCGAGTCTCAGCCCTACCAGGAGTGGAAGGCGTTGCTGCATCATTACTATGACCCGTTCCCTGTTGTCCAGCATTATGAACAAGTTCTGTTAGACCGTTAAGCTAGAAGCATAATAACAATGAATAGGAGAGGGGAATCCTATTGCGTTATTTAAAGGCATTCATCATGCTGTCTCTCCTTCTGTTCTTCCTTACCGCATGCCAGGCGAGTACCCTTACAGACTCTGATCCCTCAGATCAAGGAGCAAGCCATGCGGCTAACGATCGGACTGCACAGGCTGCAGAGAACAATCCAGCCGCTATTCAGATATCTGGACCGATGACGGTTTCCCATAATTCACTATTCTCTTATTTGGGCGTGGACATCGATCTGGATGTGGCGCTGATTGAAGGCAGTTACTATGAGGATTGGAATCCGGGGGCACTTATGGGGCGGAATTGGCAAGGAAGCTTTCAATTCGTCATTCGTGATGGTAGCGGTAATGTATTACGGCAATTTGATATCGACCGTTCGTTTTTTCAGCAGGTGAATGAGATCTTCGAGCTGTCATTCGCGGACTATAACGGAGATGGAGATATTGATTTTGCGCTTGGACAATATGGAACCAGTAATGGCAATTACTATCAGCTTTATACGATCAGAGAAGACTATTCGATAGAGAGATTGGATATCGCCGATCGACAGCACTTATTCGCAAGCGGCGGAAGCCGTCATGCTATCGAATTCGAGCCATGGGGAGATGCTGGCTTCAAGCTTGAATACTACGACAATTCTGCCGGAAAGACGTTCACCAATCATTATGCATGGACGAATAACCACTTCAAATCCGCTTCGGAGCAATAGAAAGGAAGAGAGCCATGATGATTCGTGTATGTGAAACGAATGAAACGGCGGCCATTCACGCCATTATTAACGATGCGGCGGTTGCCTACAAAGGCAGGATTCCGAATGACCGCTACCGCGAACCCTATATGACCATGTCAGAGCTTGAACGGGAGCTGGAGGAGGGAGTTCGGTTCTGGGGCTGCACGGATGAAGGCGGTGAACTGATTGGTGTGATGGGACTGCAGGATAAGGGAGAAGTCAGTCTGATACGCCATGCTTACGTCCGAACGACGGCCCGTAATCAGGGCGTAGGCGGCAAGCTGCTGCATGACTTGCTGGAACGTACAGCTCAGCCAGTATTAATCGGCACATGGGCGGATGCAAGCTGGGCGATTCGATTTTTATGAGAAGCACGGGTTCCGGCTTGTCTCTGCCCAAGAGAAAGAGAGATTGCTTCGATTATATTGGAATGTTCCCGACCGGCAGATTGAGGAATCAGTTGTACTGGCTAACCAGCCGTCAATCGGATGTTAGTTTATTGCGCAAAGGTGTGAACAAGCTGCAATGAAAAGCAAAATATATCTGTCCATCACAATTCTGATCGTAGCTGTTGCTGCGCTGCTCATGTACCAATATCACCGCCCGATCGCCATCGAGCAGACTTATCAGGGCATTGTCTACGACGCGGACTTGAACTTTATTGCTCCGGATACCGTCTACTTCAAAGGAGAGCGATCACGGTTCCTTTTCGCCAAAGACAGTATTAAAGGAACGTTGACTTCAGGAGAGAGGACGTATGACGTTCTTCTAAAAGAAAACAGAGCATCTTATTTCGCCATATTAACCGAATTGAAGGGCAGTTCGGTTACAAGCCTAGGCACGATGTATTTGGCCACCGACTTTAAGCATGTGTGGCTGCAACTTAAAGACTTCAGGGAACGTTATCCTGTAGAACACGGTTACTTTGTGAACGGGGCAGCAACGATTGAAGAGGCCCAAGACATCGCCAAAAACCTATTGGAGGAACCAAACAAGTAGGAGGGATTCTTATAATTGGCCATTCCGTTCAAGAACCATCGGATAGGATAAGTCGTATCCGCGCGGAGGAGAAGCAGTACCATGATCAATGCTATGGGCAGCACAAGCTATTCGAGCCGGGATCTTGGCTGCATTCGCCGGTTCAGACGGTGCTGGAAATCCTGCCGGAGCTGATTCAATCGGATGCGATGCGGGTACTTGATCTAGGGAGCGGCGTCGGTCGCAATACGATTCCAATTGCCGGTTACTTGAAGGCTTTCAATGGGTCGGTAGTGGCCGTGGATATGCTAAGCTCAGCCATAGAGGGTCTTATGAATTACAGCCGCATTCATCAAGTTGACTCTAACATAGAAGCTGTACAGTCGGACATTGAAAGCTACCGCATAGAGGCGGAGAGCTTTGACGCCATTATTGCAGTATCTGCTTTAGAGCATCTGAGATCAGAGGAAGAACTGAGGCGCAAGCTTATGGAGATGGTTACAGGCACTAAGCCGGGCGGCATTCATTGCATCATTATTGGCAGCAATATACAGGAAATATCTATTCGAATGAATGAAACGCTTGATCCCATGTTCGAGATCAATATGTCGACAAAAGCGATGCGTGAACTTCTTGATCAGACCTATCATGGCTGGGAGACGATGAAGCGGCTCGTCAAACCGCTTGTTTTCGAGATTACTAGAGGGGATGAGCCAGTCAGACTGTCCTCAGATTGCGTTACTTTGGTCGTTCGAAAGCCGGTCCAATAGATTGTGACTATAAAGGAGAGCAGACATGTATCAGACTTTCATATTCGACGTAGACGGCACATTGATTGACACCGAAAAGGCAGTGCTCGGATCTCTGCAGAAGATGTTGATGCTTGATTACGGACAGCATCTGGAGACGGAGCAGCTGACATTTGTGCTTGGCATCCCAGGAGCGGATGCCCTGCCTCGTTTTGGAATAAAAGATATAGATCGGGCGAATGAGCGTTGGAATGAATACATGGTTGATTTTGCTCATACGATCCATGTATTTAACGGCATTAAGGACTTGTTGGCTGCATTAAATCTTGAAGGCGTTATGACGGGTATCGTTACATCCAAAACAACAGAGGAGCTTCATGCGGATTTCGTCCCGCATGGACTGATGGGTGAACTGCACCATGTAGTATGCGCAGACGACACGGCAAGGCACAAGCCTCATCCTGAACCTCTGCTTAAGTTTTTGGAGCTGTCCGGAGCAGATCCGGCTGCATCCTTGTACATTGGCGATACGATCTATGACGCGCAATGCGCGCGCGATGCCGGAATCGACTTTGCGCTTGCCCTGTGGGGCTGCGGCAATCCGGATACCATCGAAGCGAGATATAAGCTGAATTCTCCAATCGAGCTATTAGAATTAATAAATAGAAGGGAGCTTGCGGAATGATCGTACTGGAAGAAAAATTCGCTTTGCCTTCAAAAGGCATCAATTACATGCTAGCATTGCCTGAGGCTTGTGAAGGGGATGATGCGGCAGAATGGCCGCTCGTTTTGTTCCTGCATGGTTCCAACCGCCGAGGAGATGACATTGCACTTTTGCGAGATTACGGATTGAACACGAGAATTCAAGCTGACAACGAATTGCATTTCCTCATCCTTTCACCACAATGTCCGGGCGACTCGTCATGGACGGATGAAATGGACGATATCATGCTGCTGCTGGAAGATATTCTGGTTCGCTATCCGATTGACCGGCAGCGTGTGTATTTAACCGGTTTCAGTATGGGCGGACACGGCGCCTGGTATTATGCTGCGCATCAGCAGGGGGTATTCGCGGCAGTATCGCCACTTTCGGGCTGGTTCAATCCCGACCAGGCAGAGCTTCTAAAGGACATTCCCATCTGGGCATTCCATGGCGACGCCGATGATATTGTTCCTTACGAAAGAACGCACGAGATGGTCGAAGCGTTAAAGGACATCAATCCGCAAATACGGTTGACCACTGTTCCAGGTGAGGGGCACCGTATCATGCATCATGCCTACGATCAAGATGAATGGGTGGAGTGGTTATTGTCCCATAGGCTTAAGGTATAGACTTTTCCATCAGCTGCTCCTTCTACATAAGCAAAAATGCAGCTTAAAGCCGCTTTTAAGCAGGTTTCAACTGGTTTGCACAACAGCCTGTCCACATCTGCCCAAAAATCGGTTATAATGATGAAGAATCCATAAAGAAGAAAGTGGGAGCAGCATGGGTCGTAAATGGAACAATATTAAGGAAAAGAAAGCGTCCAAGGACGCAAATACAAGCCGGATATACGCCAAGTTCGGCGTTGAAATTTATGTGGCCGCCAAGAAAGGCGAGCCGGACCCTGAGTCCAACCGTGCTCTTAAAGTGGTGCTTGAGCGTGCCAAAACATACAACGTGCCGAAAGCGATTATCGATCGCGCGATTGATAAAGCCAAAGGCGCGGGAGACGAGAACTACCAAGAGCTGCGTTACGAAGGTTTTGGCCCGAACGGCTCAATGGTCATTGTAGACACGCTGACGAATAATGTGAATCGTACAGCACCTGCTGTACGCTCTGCATTCAACAAAGCGGGAGGCAGCATGGGCGTGAGCGGCTCTGTAGCTTATATGTTCGATGCGACTGCTGTTATCGGTGTATCGGGCAAATCGCTGGACGAAGTGATGGAGCTGATGCTGGAATCCGATGTTGACGTTCGCGATATCGTCGAGGAAGACGAGTCGGTTATCGTCTATGCGGAGCCTGACCAATTCCATGCCGTTCAAGAAGCATTCAAGCAAGCGGGCATTACGGAGTTTGACATTGCCGAGCTGACCATGCTGGCCCAGAACTATGTCGCAATGCCGTCCGCTGAGAGCGAGGCGCAATTCGAGAAGCTGATCGATGCGCTGGAGGATCTGGAGGACGTACAACAGGTATATCATAACGTGGAGCAGGAAGACTAATTTTTTCTCCCATGAACAAAGCCGCGACGGTTGTCGCGGCTTTGTTGGCATTCAATTATTGTATACATCGAAGTCAATGTATGTCCATCTGTTTTTATTTGTGTGTTCGAGGTAAATAATTTCTTCGTGTACCATTGGTTTCTGTTCTTCAGAATTCCCATTCTTTTCATTATAATGAATTCTTATTCGTATGTAGACAGCTGCATATTCATCATCCATGTAGATTGCTTTTGATTCTAACAATTCATGTCTAGGTAAGCTCCCCATTTCCATTCTTAGTTGATCCTCAAAGCTTATCCAAGGCATGCTTTTATTCCATCGTTCAATAAATTTGGGGGAATACGTGCTCATTGCAGCTGCTACATCTTTTCCATCATAATTAGCCGTATAGTGAAAGGCCACGTCATCAAGAAGTATTTTCACTTTATCAGGGTTCGATTCAACAAGAGTTTGTGCCAATTGATCGTAGTTTCCAACTGAAATTGTTTCTTCATCTTGTTCCAATTGACTTGTTAATCGCCATTGTCCGTTATTGTTGGTGAAGGAGAATTCAAATACCTTTTCAATATATACTGCTGGCGTTTCAGCATTATAGCTTACAACGGCCAATGCATCTGTAACGGATTCATATATGATTTCGATCACTTTGAAGTCAGTCATTTTTTCCAATACAGTTTGACGGAACTCATAAAACTCTACTTCTTTCGGAGGAATGTCTGGACTAAAAATATCAATTAGATCTGTACTTCTTGTAAAATAAGCTTCGACAAGATTTTCTATATCTATATCATTTGAGAAGTTCATAGTTTGGAAGGATAGCAGGTTGTTACTTTGATCCATATGAACTTGAGTAATTAATAATTTTTCAAAAATAGCGAGTGGAATATATGTTCTTTGTTTTATTAATACAAATGGATATTGACTATGATAGATACTACCAGCTGTTAAGACAGTATTCTCATTGATAAATAATGTAAACGCATTATTTTGGATCTCAAACTGGATACTTTTATCATTCTCATTATAGAACAATTCATATTCAAGCCCTTCGAACACGCTCCTCAAAGGAACATAAATCATATCATCCCGATAAACAGCTTCCGCATCAGGAAGAACCAAGTCATTCACAGCAATAGATAAGGATTTTTTTGTAGCGGCGTCGCTTTTCTGGGGAAATAACGTTACGATTAAGCTTAAAGCAAGCAGGATGAACAAGGGTTGCAGTTGTTTCAAAAGAGTCTCTCCTTTTACAAGATATTCAACTTTATAGTTATCGGCATATTCCGCTTTATAAAATAGTACAGGAGGCGTCCATTATGAAAGCTATTGTGCAAGATCTGGCAACGAATCGTCTGATCATTGGGGAAGCGGCAGAGCCGGATTCAGCCTATGGAGAGCTGCTGGTTGAGGTCAAGGCAACTGCGCTTAATCGTGCCGATTTGCTGCAAAAACGGGGGCATTATCCGCCGCCGGCAGGCGCTTCTCCGATTCTGGGTTTGGAGATGGCGGGCATCGTTCTGGAGGGGGCAGGCCCATGGAAGCCCGGCGACCGCGTCATGGCCTTGCTGCCGGGCGGCGGTTACGCGGAGCGTGTGCGCTTGCCTGCCGGCATGGCGATGCCGATTCCGCAAGGCCTCACTTATGCTCAGGCAGCGGGCATCCCGGAAGTATTCCTGACCGCTTACCTGAACTTGTTCCGATTAGGCCGCCTAGAGGCCGGACAGTCCGTGCTGGTCCATGCGGGAGCAAGCGGCGTAGGGACGGCTGCTATCCAGTTGGCGAAATCGGCAGGCTGTTTTGTGATCGCGACTGCCGGCTCTGCAGCCAAGCTGGAAGCTTGCTTGGAGATGGGCGCAGATGCAGCAATCGATTATAAAGAAGGGCCGTTTCTGCCCAAGGTGATGGAGGCTACATCCGGCAAAGGCGCAGATATCATTATGGATTTTGTCGGCGAGTCTTATTGGGAACAGAATCTGGCCGCGCTTGCTCTGGACGGCAAGCTTATCATCATTGGCCTGTTAGGCGGCGCCAAGGCGAAGGAATTGAACTTGTCACAGCTTATCGCGCGCCGTTTGCAGATTATTGGGACTTCGCTCAGGACATTGTCGGCTGACCGCAAGGAAGCATTGACTGCGGAATTCGCAGCGCGCTTCTTGCCGCTTCTGGCAAGCGGGAACATCTATCCTGTCATTGATTCGGAATGGGATTGGAGCCGGGCAGAGGAGGCGCATGCCTATATGGAGAGCAATCGCAATATCGGTAAAATTATTTTAACGGTATCCTAATCCGCCGCAAAATCGATGACATCCAACCTGTCACCAATTATCCGATATACTGAAGGCACATAGGAGGAATTCAAGGTTGAAACGATCGGACAGGCTTATGGCCATACTTATTACTTTGCAGCAGCGGCCGGCAACCGCACAATCCCTTGCTGATAAGCTGGAGGTATCGAAAAGAACCATTCTTCGCGATATGCAGGCGCTTGCCGAGATCGGGATACCGCTGTACGCGGTGTCCGGCCCTTCCGGCGGTTATCGCTTAATGGAAGGGTATTCGCTGCCGCCGCTGCACTTCAGCTCGGAAGAGGCACTTGTCATTCTGTTCGCGCTGAATGCAGTGACGCGGTTGACCGATACGCCGTTCCATCAGGCCAGATGGACTGTCATGGACAAGATCCGTTCCACGCTGCCGCCAAGCATGCTGGAGGAAGTCGAGCCCGTGCTGAACCGGCTGGAGATCGAGATTCCGGACCGGCCGCAGCGCACGCGACTGCTGGACCAACTATTGGCTTATGCCGCGGAATCGTCCTGGATTCTGGCGCATTACCGCTCGGAGAAGCATCAGCGATGGCTGCATATGCGGCCCATACGGGTGTATATGGCCCATGGCTTCTGGTATTGCGAGGCTGATTCGCATGAGCATGGCGAGCAGAGGAGCTTTCGCGTAGATCGATTTCTGGAGCTGCAAGCGGCGCTGCCGCCGGAATCTGCTGCGTCTGTACCGGTTAAGGAACACGCCAATTCGGATCAGGCGCCAATCCCGATTCATGCCAAGCTGACCTATCGCGGTGCTCTGCTTGCAGAGCAGGATATGCATGTCGGGCATTACGTCAGGCAGATCGATGATGACGAGTGGGAGCTGCGATTTGATTGTCCGGCGAGTGAGCGGGATTGGGCCGTCAAGTTCTTTTATGGCATGGGGATGGATGCAACTATTCTGGAACCGGATGAACTGAGGCGTGATTTGTATGAGCTGGGCTGCAAGCTGGCCGATCGGTATGCCCGGCCTTGAATTCCTTTTAGAGCAAAGGGAGGCGGTTAAGGATGATCAATCAATCAAATGTGTTGGAGAAAGCAAGAGCGTTCATCTATCAAAATGCGAGATTGCTGGATCGCCAGCGGTTCGCTTATTGGTTCGAAGGCGGGAGCCAAGAGTGTGTCCTGCAGGCGCTGGCAGCGTATCAAAACCAGGATGGAGGGTTCGGACATGCGCTGGAGCCTGATATTCGTTGTCCGCAGAGCCAGCCCGTTCCGACTGAGCATGCGCTCATCATGATTGATGAGTTGGAAGCATATGACTCGGAGTTAATGGATGGGATAATACGTTATCTGAAAGGTATCACACATCCTGAGGGCGGCTTTCCGCTTGCCTACCGCAGTCTGCTTGCCTATCCGCATGCGCCATGGTGGATCATAGAGCGGGACGACGTGGCCAACTTGAATCCGACAGGCCATATTCTCGGGCTGCTGATGAAGCATCCGCGCTGGCCGGAGTGGGAGAAGGTAGAATGGATTCAGCGGAGTATGCGTTTCGTCTGGGAAGCCATGGAGAAGCCTGAACCTGGCGAATATCATGAAGGCGTTCAGTGGGTGTCTTTCCTGGAGCATGCGCCTGTTACACCACAAACCTCGCTGGCAAAGGAAAAGCTGAATGCGTGGCTGGCGAAGGACGGCGTTATCGATCGTAATCCGAATGCAGAGGGTTATGTGCAGAAGGTCATGGATTGGGTAACTGCTCCAGACAGCTATGCTGCATCCTTCGTTACGGAAGCCGAGCTGGATGAGCACTTGGATGCTTTGATCCGGCAGCAGTCGGAAGACGGCGGCTGGCCGATCAGCTTTCCGGCGGCAAGTCCGCTTGGCGAGCTGGAATGGCGCGGAGCGCTTACGGTAGATCGGCTCAGAACACTGAGAGCATTCGGCAGACTATAACATTTTGCCGGCTGGTTGTGAAGTACTGCAAACTTTTATCGCCTTCATTCATGGGCTGATCACGGCTGTCTCATCTACAATAAGCACAAGGTTGTCAATATCATTCACAAAGAGGAGATGAGCCAAATGGAAGATATTCGTTACCCGATAGGTACGTTCCATCATGATGGAGAGATTGACGCAGCCCAGCGGAAGAGCTGGATCTATGAGATCGCTTCATTGCCTGAGCAGCTTGGAGAGGCGGTCTCTGGCTTGTCTAGCGAGCAGCTCAGCACGCCGTACCGTGATGGAGGATGGACAGTCAGGCAAGTCATCCATCATGTCGCGGACAGCCATATGAACGCCTACATTCGCCTGAAGCTGGCGCTGACGGAGGATAACCCTGTCATTAAGCCGTATTATGAGGATCGTTGGGCTGAACTTCAGGATACTGAGCTGGAGCCTGTGGAGACATCGCTGGCATTGCTGGCCTCGCTGCATCGCAGATGGACGACGCTTCTGCAATCTCTGCCTGGGGAAGCTTATGGACGCACGTTCTATCATCCGGAGCAGGGGACATCGATCCCGCTCGATGTGAACCTGGGCATGTATGCCTGGCACGGCCGCCATCATCTCGCGCATATCGTTCATTTGAAACATCGCAAAGGCTGGTAGAGAGTCTCTCGATGACCATGAAGAGTATGAAAAATATGATATAATTTCATTATATTTTATACTTTGCAATGTATTGTCGATTCAGCCGTAGACTGGTCAAAACCTATCCTTTAGAATGAATTTCTAGTATATAAAAAGGGTGGGTGGAGACATGAGTGAAGTAGAGTTGGAGTTGGAATCCAGGGTCATTGAGGGCGCGCTTGATGCGAGTCCCGGCTCGGTCGATATGGATGAAAGCCAGCTGATCAAGCTGGACGCTCATATCCAAGGTCTTATGGCTGCCGAGAAGCTGCAGGGCGGCAGCTACCTGGTCGCAAGACACGGCAAGATTATTGCCTGGCGTTCCATGGGGGCATTGACCGGCACGACTGGCAGGGGCGAATTGCTGCCGGATGCGATTATGAAGATTTCGTCTATTACGAAGGCTTTTACCGCAGCAGCTGTCGTCAAGCTGATTGAAGACGGCAAGCTTTATCTGGACCAGCCGGTTGCGTCGATTCTGAAGGAATTCGACAACCCGATGCACGGGAACATCACCTTGTTTCACTTGTTGACGCACACCTCGGGGCTTTCGCCGGTTACCGGCTATTATAACGAGCCGTATCCTCGCCCATGGTGGGGAGAGGACGGCATGGACGGCTGGATCGCCAAGCAACTGCAAGGGACGCTTGCTTGCGAGCCGGGCACAGCCTACAACTATTCGGGGGCCGGGTTCATGCTGCTTGGCGAAGTGATTCGCCGCGTATCCGGCCAAAGCTATGAATCGTATATCATCGACAATATTATTTTGCCGCTGAAGCTGCGCCGCACCTTCTTCCAAGTGCCGGAATACTTGCACGGCGAAGTATTGACGATCACGCAATATGATCTGGACGCGTTGAAGGATCAGGAAGACGAGGATCTCCGTTACCCGCCGAGATCGGCCAGCGGCTTATACTCGACCCTATATGATCTGTGGAGATTCAGCCAAATGCTTCTGAACGGCGGCGCATTCGAAGGAACTCGCATTCTGGGACGGAAGTCGGTCGAGCTTCTCACGAAACGCCATCTGTTCCAGATTCCCGCTTTCCATTGGGGCGGCAAGGTGAAGGATAAGGGCCACGCGCTCGGCATTGATCTCGCCATTGATCATATGTCTTACGAATCTATCGGAACGTACCAGATGGAGGGGGCCGGCAGGTCAGCCATGTTCGTCGATCCTGTTGAGAAGCTGGTCGTTACGTTTTTTGTGCCATCCGTTTATTCCTGGGTGCCGGAATCGGTGCTCGGCACCAAGCAGATTATTTGGTCGAGTCTGAAATAGTGCTGGAATAGGTCTGTTTGCAGCCAAGCTCAATGCAACAGCAATTAACGGCAATTAGTCTGCGAATTAACGGGCTTTTACATTATAGTTGAATAGCGCAACCCTTCATCTTGAATAAGCCCCCTCGCCTGAGGGGGCTTATTATCGTTACTCCTTATTTGAACGATTGTCATAGGTGAAGCCCGGCATTTTCACAACAGGCCATTTTTCTTTGCGGAGATGGGACAGGAAGTCTCCACCTACATTCAAATTGCTTGCCACAAGATCTTGCGGAGTTAGTGCAAGCCATTGATTAAGCGACACGTCGGCGAATCGGTCGCTCTTGAACATTTCGAGAAACCAAAGCGTCTCCGTCCCGGTGTTCTGAATATAATGTCCGAAGGCAAAAGGCACATAGCCGACGTCGCCGGCGCGAACATCAAATGTGCGGGCATTGCCTTCAGCGCCGAATACAGTCATCTGGCCTTGCCCTGTCAAATAATATTGCCATTCATCATTGTTGGGATGCCAATGCAGCTCTCTCATAGCTCCAGGCTGAATCTCGACCAGCGCAGCCGCTATGGTCTTCGATATGGGAAAATTGCTGGAATCGACTATGCGGACACTGCCCCCAGGCGTCTTCAGCGGCGGCTGTGCCAGCAGCTTATGCGTAAAGGGTTCAGGAATTTCACCATATGGAGACTGAACCGCGTCAGTGGCAAGTGGGCCTGGCACGTTTCCTTGATAAATGTACACTTGGTCACGCGGTATGGAGGCGAGTTCCGATTCCGGAATGCCGAAATTGGCGGACAGCACTTCCTTCGGCGTATGGGCGAACCAATCCGTGAGCGACAGCGTATTCAGATCGGAGAAATGCCCGTCGTCGAACACAAGCAGAAATTCGCAGCCATCCTCCAGCCCTTGTATGGAATGCGGAATGCCGGGAGGGAAATACCATAGATCTCCAGGGCCGACATCGGCAATAAAGTTCCGGCCGTTCTGATCAACGGCTGTAATTCTGGCGCTCCCAATAAGCATATACGACCATTCCGCCTGCTGATGCCAGTGCAGCTCGCGTACGCCGCCTGGTGTCAGGCTCATGTTGACGCCGGCCAGTGTGGTAGCAATCGGGAGCTCTCTAATCGTAATCTCCCGCGACCAGCCGCCTTGGTTAAGCTGCATATGCGTATCCGAGAATGAAAACCTGACATTCGGTATGAGTCCGTTATCCGTAACCGGCGGGACAAGCATATCCGGATTTTGCCGATCTCTCATTATATCTCGCGGGCCTCTGTCGATGCCGCCGGCCCCGTCGCTCCTGATAGGCTGGGGAATGGCCTCAGAAGAAGGAATTCCGGAATCCGGCTGTCGACGCTCCTCACTCATGCAAGCTACCTCCTTCCATGTTCGCTAAGCTCCGCGCGCAGTCCGATTGTGTCCACGAAATACGGAACGTAACGACTTTGTTTCCGTATGGTTATGTATGGGTAGAATGAAATAGACGCAAGAAGCTGCGGATTGAGGGAGTTTGGGAGAAGGAGAGAAGGAAGATGAAGAAGTGGAGCTTGACTTTATTAATGGCATTAACAGTGTTCGTCGCATCCGGCTGCGGTATATTGGAGAGCGTCAATCAGGGCGTTAATTTTGCGACTGAAACGACGGAATATATGAATAAACTCGAAAGCTTTACTCAGGATATGAACGGACTGGCCGAGCAAGCCTTAACGGATCTGGATGCCAGGACGGATCTGAAGAACCGGCTGCTGACACTGAAGGATCAGATTATGAACTATAAGAACCTGGAGGTGCCGGATTATGCCAAGGATCTTCATGCCAGCATCGTAGGTTATAACGAGAAGCTTCAGCAAGGACTCGATCAGGCTCTAACCAACATTGAGCAGGGCAGAGCTGCATTCGAATCAACAGGCATTCCAGACACCGTAGGCAAAATTAACGAGTTGCTTGGTCAATTGAATGCACTCAATCCTAGCTGACTAAATTGGAGCCTCCAAGGCATGACCTGGGGGCTTCTTCTCTTGAGGCCAAAAGGAAGGGAGAGCGAGACATGTCCTGGATTGCGGTGCAGTCCTACTATAAAATCGAACGAATCTTAACGGGCACTGAAATGAAAACAGTCAAAGAACCTCGGCAGATGCTGCTGTATCACGACCGCCTTGAGACGAAGCGGCGCAGCTTTCCGCTGCAAGAGGTGCATGATCTCTCGTATCGGCCGCTAGGCGACGGGGGAGGCATGCTGTATGTGCATACCGGCCATGGTGTTTACCCGTACACGGTGCCAGAGGACCCCGCCGCATTTATCGAGACGTTTAAGATCTATACAGCCGATCTTTGAGCTTAAAAGCTTAATTCAAGGATGCGGAATGTCGAGAGAGAAAAGGGCTGATTTTACAGCATTTAGACAGGTTTGATGGACTTAGTCACTTCCAGCGAGTCAAGGTTGCCAACCGGAGCCGGCCACGTTACAATGTGTGAGGGCCTCACGGAGGCATTATTTGCGAGGAGAGTGCTATCGTCTTGTCATCAGCTTCATTATCATCAGCACAGCATCCGTCATCCTACCGATTGCTGGTGCTTCTGCTCGTAGTAGTCGTTGCGGGTATGAGCCAAGGCATGTTGTTGCCTTTATTATCAATTATGCTGGAGGATGCCGGCGTCTCGTCAGATCTGAACGGCATTAATTCCGCTGCGATGTACATTGGCATTTTCTGTACGATGTTTTTCATTGAGAAGCCGGTGTTGCGGTTTGGCTATAAGAAAGTCATTGTGGCAGGCATTACGCTGGTCACGCTGTCCACCTTGTTGTTCCCGCTTACTCACTCATTGGCAGCATGGTTCGTGCTGCGCCTGATCGTCGGCGTGGGAGACAGTGCCTTGCATTATGCATCGCAGCTCTGGATTGTGAGCACTGCGCCAGCCGATCGACGCGGCCGCTATATCTCCCTTTACGGGATGTCGTACGGTCTTGGATTCAGTATCGGACCGCTGGGCATTAATCTGATGCCGCTCGGCAGAGCTGTTCCGTTTCTTGTTTCCAGCGTTTTCTTTATTACGGTACTCCTGTTGGTGCTGCGCACGGCGAATGAATGGCCTGAGCGGGCAGCCAGGGGAGCTAAGACGGAGAACCGGTTCCTGACAACCTACCGGGTGGCATGGTTCGTCCTTATTCCCGGTTTCCTGTACGGTTTAATGGAATCGTCTATGAACAGCAACTTTCCGCTGTATGGCATGCGCATCGACATAAGCCAGCACTGGATCTCGCTGCTGCTGCTGTCATTCGGCATAGGAAGCCTTATTCTTCAGCTGCCGCTTGGCATTTGGAGCGACCGGGTCGGCCGTAAGCCGATTCTCATAGCATGCGGCATGATCGGTGCAGTTGTTTTCCTTGCCATTCCCGCGGCAGGCAATGAGATTGCATTGCTATTCGTACTCTTTGCCTTGGCGGGGGGAGTAGTCGGTTCATTCTATTCATTGGGACTGGCATATGCGGCAGATTTGCTGCCCAAGTCCATCTTGCCTGCCGCTAACGTGATCGCATCGATTCACTTCAGCATAGGCAGCATATTGGGGCCAACGATTGGCGGATTCGGCATTCGTTATGTTTCGACCCATAGCATTTTTCTGTTTTTGGGGACGGCATTCCTGGCGTTCGCGCTGCTTGGTTTTCTGTTCAGACCAAAGCGGCTGCCAGTTGAAGGTTGATTGAAGGGGCTAATATGAAGTGAACTGGGGGCGTTCTTATGCCGAGTGAACAATCTTCCGCATCCGGCTTTCCTAAGCTGGCAAAGCCTGCTCTGCGGGCTCTTGCACATGCAGGTTATACCGGGCTGTCTCAGCTTTCCGGCGAAAGCGAAGCCGAGCTGATGAAGCTTCACGGCATGGGGCCTAATGCCATGGCCGTGATTAAGCAGGCTTTGGCTGAACAAGGCATGAGCCTGCAGCCGTAGGAGATTTGCATTGTGGCAAAAGGGGCTATTTCAAAAGTAAGTTGGCTCACTATATACAGTTTGCCTAAACAATGAGATTAGCTTAAACCAAAAATGACGATGCGAAGGAGGTATCCTTGCATCGTCATTTTTGGTTTAAGATTCACGTCTGCTATCCTCAATGCATTATGGGTGAGCGAAAGTCGCCCGACCTTTAGCTTTCCTTAGAAAAGCCTCGAAGCCATAAAACGTCTGAATCTCCGGTAATTTTTAATTTGCCGAAATATACTCCACAGCTCCATCATCCTTCGAACCGCTGAGTGCGGAGAATCTTTACAACCCTCGCTGCCCTTCACAGCCTTCACTGTGAAAAGATGCTTACACATTTCATATCGACTTTCTGTCGTTTCCTTCGTTCATAGTGATTCCGTTGCCGTCAGGTAAGGCAACGTACAGACCTCCGCACAATCAACCGCTTTCGCATCGAAAGTAAAGAAATTGCGCTGGAAGCCGTCTTCTCAGTCATGAAACGTATCCTTTTGGGACAATCTCGTGGGAGCCGATGAGAAAGCTGATCTGCAAGCCGTAAAACATAGCTTAGCGCGTGCTAACTGGGTGGAAGGTAATCTGTTAGCCGAGAAACTCGGCATAGAGCGTGCGAGCAGGGTGGAAATTGATCTGCAACCCGAGAAACTCGGCATAGAGCGTGTGAGTATGGCAGAAATTGAGCTGCAGGCCGAGAAACTCGGCTTAGAGTGTGTGCGTGGGCCGGAAGTTGAACTGCAACCCGAGAAACTCGGCATAGAGCGTGCGAGCAGGGTGGAAATTGAGCTGCAGGCCGAGAAACTCGGCTTAGAGTGTGTGCGTGGGCTGGAAATTGAACTGCAAGCCGAGAAACTCAGCATAGAGTGTGCGAGTAGGGCGGAAACTGAGCTGCAGGCCGAGAAACTCGGCATAGAGCGTGTGCGTGGGCTGGAAATTGAGCTGCAAGCCGAGAAACTCGGCATAGAGTGTATGCGCTGAGCGGAAAGTCTGCTACCAACCTATACTTTATTTTCCTTTTAGCTCAGCCCCTTTTGGGCTAGCTCCTATTTAGTTGCCACGCAGCTGCTGCAACGGAGTCGGAGACTAGTGTTGCCATCCATACATAGGCTTGATGTGACCGGACGTTCGGCATAGCTCGATAAGATGATAGATTCCGCTTAGCTGAAGCTGGATGCGGCCATGCAGCACATGCAAGGCTTCCTCTGTCACTTCCTTTGCTTTCTCGACATCATGATGCTCAACCGCTTTGACAATCGCGCGCATACGGTCCAGCAAGTATACAGTGCGGCGCAAGGTTCGTATAAGCAGGATTTGCCGGATTTGCGTAGCGCCGAATATCCGGTAGCCGTTCTCCGGATCTCGTTCGGGTATGATCAATCCTTCTTTCTCCCAGTGGCGGATGGCCGATGCCTGGACATTCGTGTAGGCTGCCGCTTCGCCAATGCTCATTCGTCCCAGCCGCTTCTTCCCGCGGACAGGAGGGAGATCGGGCTGCTGAAGGAGCGCTAGCGTCTGATCAGCGACCGTCTTCTCTTCATGCAGCAAAGCTTGTTCTCTGTTAACCAGCCAAAAAGCGGCGTTAATATCTCCATTCATGACATGCTTCAGCGTCTGACAAGTGACGCTTACCCCGAAGCCGGGGAACATGGCCCGCAAGCAACGAAAGTATGCGGCATGAACCTCCGTATAGAGACGATAGCCGTTCTCTGCTCTCTCCGGACTTGGAATGACGCCCCACGACTCGTAATGTCGCAAAGCGCTTGTACTGATGCCAAGCTCCCGGGCAATATCGATGGGGCGGTAGAATCGCACAAATTGCACCGTCCTTTGTCAAAAAAAGTAGATTTCTACTATAGCAGACAGAGCCACGCTCAGCAAGCCTTCATTTCAAACCTTAAAGTGCATAAATAATCTTAATAACGTTTGTATCCCGCTTCATAGTAGATCAACTTTAGCACTTGCATGAATGTAGTATGATGGATCGTATCCACATTGAAAAGGAGAGTCCGAATATGAATCCGAGACGTGTAATCCTAAGTGCTGAATTGTATCAAGAACTCGCTCGCGTGAACGGAATGCCGGTGAAGGAAGAAGCTCAGCTCCAGAAGGCTTTGAAACATTCCCTGTACGGCATAGCCTTGTTGGGAGAGGAGGAAGAAGCGATAGGTATGGGACGTGTGGTCGGAGACGGAAGGTATACGTTTATGATTGCGGATCTCATCATGCATCCCGAATATGCTAATGCAGAGCATACGCTAGCCGTCCTGAACGACTTGATGGCATATATCGAAGCGAGTGGGGCAGATGGCGCGGAGATCACTCTCATGTCCGACGTGCCGTCCATCCCCCTTTACCAGAAGCAGGGCTTTGCCTACACCTATCCCAACAAGATCAGCCTAAGCCGGACGCTATAAATGACGGTCAAGTAATTGGACATTGACAACTTCTAACAGCGCTATTAAACTTGATAAAAATCATGGCCCGCACGAGATTAGGCTCCTTCCCGCAAGGGAATGGAGCTATTCGATTAGGCGCTGGGGAAAGGGGGAAGCGTGTGAGCTTTACGGAATTGCTGCAAGAGGATTTGAACCGGCCTCATCCCGGGTTTTTGCAGGATGAAGCTGCTTATCAGTTGTTTCATACGATTGTCCAGGGCAATTGTGCGCACAGATTGAAGTCGGAGGACGGCAATCTGATGTATGCACAGTCGGTGGACTACAAAGGCTGGTTGTGGCTGTCGAAGAAGCTTACAGAGAAGGATCGCGGGCAGCGAATTGAAGCCTTATGCGGCTTGCTTGGGGCCAATGGCCTGCCGGGCATTATATCCGATCCGGAGACCGCCGAACAATTCTCCATCGCCTATACAAGCCGGCACGGATTGAACTGCGAAGTCGAAATGAGCATGGAGGCTTATGCTTGTCCCCACGTCAGAATTGTCAGCGGGGTAGCTGGCGAATCACGCCTTGCCGGAAGTCACGATATTCGCAATGTAGCGGAATTTCTGGCCGGCTTCTCCGAAGATGCTTATGGCATTGCCGTTGATGCTGAGAGTCAACTGCCGGGAGCGGAGCGATTAATTACGGCTGAGAACCTGTATCTATGGATGGTAGGCGAAGAGATGGTCTCTATGGCCAACATTGCTCAAAGATCGCCGAGACATGCTCGCATCAATGCGGTCTACACGCCACGCAGACACCGGAAGAAAGGATACGCAAGCGCGCTTGTAGGCGAGCTTACCCGCAAGGTATTAAATGAGGGGCTTACGCCGATGCTGTATGCGGATTTAAGCAACCCCCATTCCAATGGCGTCTATCGCAGCTTGGGCTATCGCGAGCAAGGGAAAATCACGGATATTCGATTTTATTAATAGCATTAACTATAGGGACGAACAAATGCGATCGAACAATCATTTTTAATTGACAAAGGAGCAGCACATGCAGATCAAAATCGGAGTTATCGGCACTGCGTCCATCATAGACAAGATGCTTTCGGTGATGAAGGCATTTCCAACCTTCGTGCCTGTTACGCGCGTGATCGAGCATGAAAGCGAAGCGCCTGCCGCTGCTTTGGAGGTTAGCGGCGAGGTAGAGGTGCTTCTGCTCTCCGGGCCACTCGCTCATCGTCTTGTGAAGGAACAATTGCAGCCGTCCATACCGGTTCATTATTTGCCGTTAACAGGCGCCGGATTGTATAAGGCGTTATTCCGCGCGATGCAATGCGGCAAGCTTCAGGGCGGCATATCTGTCGATACGCTGACCAAAACGATCGTGACACGAACATTAAAGGATCTGGGTCTGGAGCATACGCGCATCGTCGTATATGACGGTCCAGCCTATGCATCTCCGGATAAGCTGGTTGCCTTTCACCAGTCCCAGTTCGCAGAGGGCCGCTGCTCAGTTGCCTTCACTGGCATCGAGCATGTCGCCCGGCAGCTGGAGGCGAGGCAAGTGCCCAGCGAGTGGCTGCTTCCGTCGGAGCAAGACATGACCGTAACGCTGGAGAGGGCATTGCTGTCCACGGAATCCCGCCGCAACAAGGAGGCGCAGATTGTGGTCGGAATGATTAATGTCGACGACTTCGGCAAGCTTGTGATGCAGCGGCATAATGAGCATGAAGTGCAGAAGCTGAAGCTGGATATTCACCGGATGGTGCTGGGCTATGTGGAATCGCTCGACGGCTACTCGATGTCGCTTGGCGGCGACGAGTTCCTGTTCTTCACGACCCGCGGGATCTTCGAGCGGGAGACGGGCGGCTACAAGACCATTCCGCTGGCCAAGGATGCGAACAAAAGCTACGGGATATCGCTTAGCGTAGGCATCGGCTTCGGCGTGACGGCAAATGCTGCCGGTACCAATGCGAGAGCCGCGCTCCGCAAAGCGAAGGAGGCCGGAGGCAATACATGCTTTATCGTCAGGGAAGATGTGACCGTCATCGGACCTCTGGAGATGGCTGATCCCGTGCAGGCCATTCTTGCTCCTACCGAACCCGCGCTCATCAAGCTGGCGGAGGATTCCGGGATGACAAGCGCTTATTTAAGCAGGCTGCTGGCGAATACGAGCAAATTCGGCAAATATGAATACAAGGTTCATGATCTGGCTTCCGTATTGGGCATATCTGTACGAAGCGCGCACCGGCTGCTGCTTCTGTGGATTGACAACGGCCTTGCCGAGATTGCCGGCATGGAGAAAGTGCCGAAGGGAAGGCCTCGCCAAATCTACCGTTTTCCATTTCTGATGGACAAGTCACAGCAATAAGCTGAGGCTTGTCTTTTTTTATAGCCTATTTAAAGTCATTTAAAAGACTTGTCTTTATATCGAATCGGGACGTATCATGGGGGTAACGACAACCAAGGAGGCACGAAAAAGATGAAAACGATTGCGGAATTGGAAGCAAAGCTGGCGCAGCCCTCAGAAGCATTGATACAGGACCTGGCAAAGGTAGACGGTGATTTAATCCTGCTTGGAGTCGGCGGGAAAATGGGGCCTAGCCTGGCGAGGCTCGCGATGAACGCGATTCGCGAGGGCGGACTGAACAAGCGTGTCATCGGAGTATCGCGGTTCTCCAACAAGGAAGCCCGGTCAGAGCTTGAATCATCCGGCATCGAGACGATTTCCTGCGAGCTGCTGGACAATGAAGCGCTGTCGGCGCTGCCGGACACTGCCAACGTCATCTATATGGCGGGCAATAAGTTCGGCACGACGGGCAATGAGCATTTCACATGGGCGATGAATACTTATCTTCCTGGCAGAGTCGCTGAGAAATTCAAGGATTCCCGTATCGTCGTCTTCTCCTCCGGCAACATCTATCCGTTCTCACCGGTTAGCAGCGGCGGCGCGAACGAAAGCATAGCGCCGGACCCGCTTGGTGAATATGCGCAATCAACGCTCGGCCGAGAGCGGATCTTTGAATATCACTCGCATCGCAATGGCACCCCCATGGTGATGTACCGGCTTAACTATGCGATCGATATGCGTTATGGCGTGCTGTTGGAGCTGGCAAGAGCTATCCATGAAAGCCGCGCCATTAACCTGTCTATGGGGTTTGCGAATGTCATCTGGCAAGGCGATGCCAACTCAATGGCGATCCGCTGCCTGACGCATTGCTCCAGCCCTCCAACGATAATGAATATTACAGGTCCCGAGACGGTATCCATCCGCTGGGCGGCTAGCGAGCTTGCGAAGCGCCTTGGCAAGGAGGCGCTGTTCGAAGGGACGGAATCGGAGACGGCGCTGCTTAACAATGCGTCGAAGTCTCATCAGCTGTTTGGCTATCCTAGCGTCTCCTTGATGCAAATGATCGATTGGACGGCGGATTGGGTGCTTCAGGGCGGAGCAACTTGGAATAAGCCGACACACTTCCAGGAACGAAAGGGGAAATTCTAGATGTCCGCACAACAATTATCGCCAGAGCTGCTGGCCGCGCTTCATGATGGACTGGTTATTCCGGCGCATCCACTGGCGCTTGATGAGAACCGCAAGCTGGACGAGAAGCATCAGCGGGCATTGACCCGTTATTACATCGCCTCTGGCGCAGGAGGCATTGCGGTCGGCGTTCACTCCACCCAATTCGAAATTCGCGATCCGGAGCATGGGCTTCTCGAGACCGTGCTTCGGATGGCAGCGGAGGAAGTGGACAGGGCAAAGCTGGATCGCCCGTTCATCAAGGTGGCTGGCGTCTGCGGCGGCACGGAGCAAGCGGTTAGCGAAGCGCAAACAGCCTTGGCGTTCGGTTACGACGCTGCGCTGCTTAGCATGGGAGGGCTCTCTGGCTGGAGCGAAGCCGATATCTTGAAGCGGACCGAGCAGATTGCCGCCATTATGCCGGTCATCGGATTTTATCTGCAGCCGTCTGTCGGCGGACGTATCTTCACCTACAGCTTCTGGCGAGCTTTTGCCGACATCCCGAATGTAGTCGCCATTAAGATGGCGCCGTTCAACCGTTATCAAACGATTGATGTCGTACGGGCGGTCTGCTATTCGGAAAGAAGGAACGAGATTGCGCTTTATACCGGCAATGACGACAATATCGTAGCGGACCTGCTTACGACCTATCGCTTCCAAGTTGACGGGAAGATCGTCGAGAAGCCGATTGTCGGCGGATTGCTCGGCCATTGGGCAGTATGGACGCAGAAGGCGGTGGAGCTGCTGGAAGAGATCAAATCGGTTCGCGGCGTAGGCGTCATTTCGAAGGAATGGCTCACCCGCAACATTCAAGTGACAGATTCCAATGCGGCGTTTTTTGATCCGGCGAACTATTTTGAAGGGTGTATTCCCGGCATTCATGAAGTGCTTCGCAGGCAAGGCCTGCTCCAAGGAACCTGGTGCCTTAATCCGGACGAGAAGCTGTCTCCGGGTCAATCGGAGGAGATTGACCGGGTGTATGAACAGTACCCTCACCTTCATGACGATGCGTTCGTAGCAGCCCATTTGGAGAAGTGGCTGAGCAACGGCTGACGCACAACACTTACAGAAAGGGACTAGAGCCCATGAGATTCAAGGATGTATTCTCCATTATCGGTCCCAGCATGATCGGCCCCTCCAGTTCCCATACGGCAGGGGCCGTCAGGCTTGGACGGTGCGCGAGGCAAGCGCTGGGTTCCTCGCCCGAGGAAGCTGTTATCCGCTTCTATGGATCTTTTGCAGACACCTATATGGGTCATGGCACGGATCTGGCCATTACAGCCGGCATCATGGATTACGATACGGATGATGAACGGATCCGGGATTCCATCAGGCTTGCCGCTAATCAAGGAATTGCCATCAGCTTTCAGTCCGAGCTGAAGCCCGGGCCTCATCCCAATACTGCGGCCATCTTATTGCGCAAGGGGGACCGCAGCGTACGCATGACGGGATGCTCCATTGGCGGCGGCAATATCGAGATGGTGGGCGTGAACGGCTTCGACGTCAAATTTACCGCCATCTATCCGACGCTGCTTATCTATCATCGCGACCGCTCCGGCATTCTGGCGGAGATTACCGATATCGCCAAATATACCGGCATCAACATAAGCTATATGGAAGTCGACCGCAAATCGAGGAATGGTGAAGCATTAACTGTCATTGAAAGCGATCAGCCGTTCAGGCATGAAGCCATTGCGAGACTGGAGCTGCTGCCCGATGTACGGGAGATAAGCGTAATCGACTTAACGATCAGGGAGGAAGCACGATGAGATTCTCCACGCTGGAAGAGCTGAAGGAGCTGTGCAAGGAGGAGTCGCTGAGCATCGGGCAATTGATGGTGAAGGAACAGGCGCTTGAAACGGGTAGGACCGAGATTGAGGTTATCGGGCAAATGTCTGCATATTATGAAGTAATGAAAGAAGCCGTGCACAGGGGGCTTAGCGAGGATACGACCTCCCGCAGCGGGCTGACCGGGAAGGATGCCCAGCGCGTCTCTTCCTACATGGACCACACGGCCCCGTCGTTAGGGGCGGAAAGCTGCACGGCAATGGCATACTCTCTGGCTGTATCCGAAGTGAATGCTTCCATGGGGCGGATCATTGCCACTCCGACAGCAGGGTCTTGCGGCATTATTCCGGGCGTATTCGTCAGCACGCAAGAGCGGTTCCGGTGGGAGGATTCGCATATGGTATACGGTTTGTTCGCTGCAGGAGCAATTGGTTACGTCATTGCGAACAACTCCTTCGTATCGGGAGCGGAAGGCGGCTGCCAGGCGGAGGTAGGCTCTGCCATAGGCATGGCTGCCGGTGCGCTGACAGAGCTGCGTGGCGGTACGCCGGAGCAATCGGTACATGCGGTAGGGCTCGCGCTGAAAAACTCGCTTGGACTTATCTGCGATCCGGTAGGCGGACTGGTGGAGATACCCTGTATCGTTCGCAACGGCTTCGGCGCGGTCACAGCGCTTGCCGCTTCGGATATGGCACTCGCCGGAGTAAGAAGCGTGATACCGTCGGATGAAGTCATCGACGTTATGCTGGAAGTCGGGTCCGCCATGCCGGAGAAGCATCGCGAGACGGCAAAGGGCGGGCTTGCCCAGACGCCAACCGGGCGCAGCATAATGAATCGGTTGTACGGGAAGGGAGGCCAAGCAATAACATGATAACGAGCAAATTGGATTTGTGGCACCACGCTCTTGAGTTGTCCTCTGCATTAATTGCACTCCGCAGAGAGCTTCACGAGCACCCTGAGCTAAGCCATGAAGAGTCTGAGACGGCAAGCAGAGTGACAAGAGAGCTCCAGCGGTTAGATATTCCTTATCGGGCTGGTTTAGGAGGGCATGGCATCATAGCCGAGCTGAAGGGCGCCAAGCCGGGGCCGATCATAGCGCTGCGTGCCGACATGGATGCATTGCCGATTCAAGAGGAGACAGAGATTGATTTCCCGTCCAAGCGTCCCGGCATTATGCACGCCTGCGGCCATGACGCGCATACCGCCATGCTGGTTGGCGCCGCTGCGCTGCTGTCGGCTTGCAAAGAGCAGCTCCATGGGACTGTGCGCCTTCTATTCCAGCCGGCAGAAGAAGTGAATGCGGGAGCCGCAGCGATGATAAGAGATGGCGCGCTGGATGGCGTAAGCGAAATCTACGGTTTGCATAACTTGCCCACCTTGCCGGCAGGCATGGCTGCTACAAGATACGGAGCGCTTATGGGTTCGGTAGACCGCATCGAGATTTCACTGGAGGGCAAGGGCGGTCATGGCGCCATACCGGATCAAAGCGTTGATCCCATCGTATGCGCTTCCGCAATCATCCAATCGCTGCAAAGCATCATCAGCCGGGAAGTGTCGCCATTCGAACCCGTAGTCGTGACAATCGGCAGCATCCACGCAGGTGAAGCGAACAATGTCATCCCGCATTATTGCCGGATGACTGGCACTGTGCGCACATTCCATCCCGATGTCCAAGCGAAGCTGCCCGATCGTATTGAACGCATCGTGCAGCGTATTGCAGAGGGATACCGCTGCGAAGCGACCCTCTATTACATTCGGCAGACGCCAGTCTTAATGAATCATGACGAGCAGGTGAAGGCCGTCGAAGCGGTTATCGACGATATGCTGGGCAGCCATAGCCGCGCCACAGCCCAGCCTACCCTCGCAGGCGAAGATTTCTCCATCTATCTTAAGGATGTGCCGGGCTGTTTCTTCTGGCTGGGCTCCGGTCCGATCGAGAATGCCGAACAAGCATACGGCTTGCATCATCCGAAATATTGGCTGAACGAGGATTGCCTAACCTATGGCGCATCGCTGCTGGCCGATATCGCACGATCGCGTCTTGCTCAGCTGGCGGGAGGGGGGCAATGATGCGGCGGACGACGTTGAGAATTGGAATAATCGGGACAGATAGCTCCCATGCTGCAGCATTTACGCGAATAATTAATGATATTAACGATCCTTATTATATCCCGGGAGGCCAAGTAATTGCCGCGTATCCCGGAGGTTCCTCAGACTTCCCGCTCAGTGCGTCCAGAGTGGAGGGCTTTATGGAGGCGCTCCAGGACGACTTCGGCGTAGCGAGAGCGGATTCCTTGGAAGCTTTGACCCGCCAATGCGACGCTTATCTGCTTCTGTCAGCCGATGGCCGTGTTCATCTCGATCAGCTGCGGGAGATTGTTCATAGCCGCCGGCCCGTATTTATCGATAAACCGCTGGCCTTATCCCTCAAGGAGGCCAAAAGCATCTTCGAGCTGGCGAACTATTGGGATGTCCCTATTATGAGCAGCTCGTCACTGCGGTTTTTGGAATCGCTTGTCCATGACCTTGACTGTTTCGGCCGGCATTCGATTACGGCTGCTGCCGTACAAGGTCCGCTTGTGATCGAGTCGACGCAGTCAAGATATTTCTGGTACGCCATTCATGCGGCCGAAATGCTTTATTCCATTATGGGTCCGGGCTGCCGCGAGGTTCGTGCTGAGAGGGAAGCGGCGGGAGAGCGCTTGATTGGCATTTGGCGGGATGGAAGGAGAGGAGAAATCCTATGCCGTTCCGATGGCGATGACCGATTCCTGGCACAGCTGGACCGCCACGGCGCCATTACTAAGCTGGATGCGGCTCACAGCGCTACGCCATTCTACGCAAGCTTAGTAGCACAGATTATACCATTCCTCCAAACAGGCAGATCTCCGGTTCATTGGAGAGAGACGACGGAGATTATTGCCTTCCTCGAAGCGGCCGAGAGGAGCTTGGCTGCTGGCGGAGCTGCACAGCCAGTAGCAGGTGTACTCTAATCTCTTATGGAAGCATTCTCATTCTTGGCAACCTTTCCCTATCCTGTCTCGTCTTAGTATCGAACAAGAAGCTGAATTACTAAGGGACAGGATAGAAGAAAGGTGGCATGTCATTAATGAAGCATTCAATTAAACGGATGTTGCTTGCAACCATCCTGTGCACAGTGTTTCTAGCCGGATGCGACTCCGTTAATTCGCCAATTGCAAGTTCCGTCACCCCGCCTCATTCCGCAGCACCTGATGTCAGTCCTTTATCATCCGTGAATATCTCAAGACCCGCTCACCTGTACCTATCGTTAAATGGAATAATCTCGCCTAATGGAGAGACGGATCCGTCATCTCGTGTATTGCTTCAAGCCGGAGGCGGCTATTTCTTGAATGGCAAGCAAGGCGATTTCTCGGAAGTTCGAACAGCCGAGGGAGAGGGAGGATGGATACCGGCATGGTATCTGAACGAAGAATCCGCTCAAATTCGCAATCTTGAACCGCAAGAATTATCCATGAAGCTGTATACGGATGCCTACTGGTATCCTAATGGCCAGGAAACGGCAGTTTCGTTAAAAGCAGGAGAGCTGGTATACGCCTATCAGGAATTCGAAGACTGGTATGGAGTCATCGCCTCGAGCAAGAATGACGCTTCTCATAGTCCGTTCATGCTATGGATTCCCAAAGCCAATGCTGAAGTATCAGGGCCTGCACCGAGCTGGTTTGGCATAGGCACAGATGAGGAGGAAGCGATGCGCGTTCTGGCAACCGCCGTATCGTCATTAGTAGTTCCTGGCATCAGCCAGGCACGAGTTCGCGAGCTGTTCGGCGAGCCTACCTATACTGAGCAATCAAGCAACAAGGGCGAAACTGGGGATAAACCCCTCACGCTTCCGGTGTGGCGATATGAAATTCGCACGGCACATTTGATCCTTGAATGGAACGCAGCCGATGTTTTGGAATCCGCCTATTACCAAGATGCTGACGGATTATTGAATTTGGATCTATGGACCGGATCTATAGGCAGGGAACCCTACCTTGCGCCTTCCATCGTGCCGGATTGGGAATGGCGGTTTCAGTCCGATCTGCCTTATAATTTTTTGATAGACTCGGCAGGCGATGCGTTAATCATTGCTGGGGAAGACGGCGGCTTCAGCGGCATGCACATGAAGTCAATCCTGTATGCCTTGCATAAGGGGACAGGGGAAAAGATCTGGCAATATGATTTTGGCCCTCATGCCACGATGTATGGGATGTCAAAGGATAAACGCAGGATGTCCCTTCTCAAGCAGGATATGGATAGAAAATCAGCCACTATTCCCTATGTGCTTGAGACGCTTTATACTCAAACAGGCGAATTGGCATGGCAGCACAAGATGGACGATGTTCACGTTCAAGGGTTGACCGTATCCGGGAATTCGGCAGTTGTCCTGTATTCCAATCTGTCGAACGGTACAGTAACCGATGATTATTCCGTACAGGCATGGGATGTCCGTACCGGGCAATCTCTCTGGACGAGCAAGCTTCCGGGTTATAAGGATATTTCCATTGCAGGCGACCAAGAGCAGCTAATCCTGCAGGCTTACAGAGAGGGATATGATCCAGAAGGAGGGGTCATAATTGCATTAGATCCAGCAACGGGTCAAGAGCAATGGAAGCTGGAAAAACGCCACATTTTTATGTACAACCTATTGGAAGACCCTAGTGGTTATACAGCTGGATCAGGGAAAATATGGACTAGCACGACGGATCGTTTGTGGCTGACGGATGTCCGGACAGGGACGGATCTGGAACATTATCCGATCCAGCAGGATAGCTGGTATGAAGTGGTAAACGACCAGTACTTGCTTTCGGTCCGCACGGATCGTACAGGCGACGACAGGACATTTACCAGTTCGTTCATTGACAGGAAGACAGGAGAGAAGCGATTCACGGAGCAGGGATACGCCTCATACGGCACAATAGTCGGGAATAAGCTATATTTCCGCCTTCACAATCATGCCTCTTCCTTCGATCTGACAACGAATAAGAAAATCGGCTTCGAATACGAGGGAAGCTATATTGACGCTGGCCCTGTTATCGCTCACGGCAAAATTCTGGTAAGCGCCTATCCGGCGAGTGGAACCGTATATGTGCTGGACCCGGATACAATGGATCCGCTAGGAAGGCTGCTCGATACAAAGGTCGGAGTATACGATATAACGCCGACCTATTTCATGCAAGGCTATCTGACAGATATCAACGGCTCGCTATATATCGGTTCAGCAAACGGCTGGTTCAGCAAATTAAAGCCGATTGTACTGCAGCCTGCAGCTTAATAGAACCGCCCAGGATTGCTGTCCTGGGCGGTTCCTCTATAGCAATGAATTTATCTGAGCATCCCGTACAACGCGGCATACGAGCCGCATAAGCTTCCGATGAGCAGCGGGGAAGAGGTGGAAGAATACGTCCATCGTTTTACGCATCGGAATCGGGCAAATGACGGGTTTGTTTTTGCTAAGTCCCTTAAGCGCATAAGTCGCGAATGCCTCAGGACTCATCATTTTACGTTGTTTAACAGAGTCGTTGATCTTTGACTTATTCAGGCCGATCGCATACCCGTTGTCATAGATGGCTGTATCTACGTGGCCAGGGCAGATCGCGCTAACTTTGATGCCGTAAATTTCCGCCTCATAGTGAAGCGAAGTCGTAAAACCTACGACAGCATGCTTCGTAGCAGCATAGGCGGATGCCATAGGAGTAGGGCTTAGTCCGGCAGCAGATGCGGTATTCGCAATATGGCCGAAGCCTTGCTCCTGCATGATGGGAGAGGCAGCGCGTGTCCCGTTAATGACACCCCAGAAGTTGATATCCACAATTTTCTTCCAATCCTCTGGCTTCATATGATGAAACTCGCCGTACATGGAGATGCCTGCGTTATTGAACAAATAATCTAACCTGCCGAATTCCTCATACACATCGCGCGCGAGCTTCTCGAATGCGCCGCCATCCGTTACGTCCAATTGAACGAATCTGGCAAACCTTCCATCTAAGGGTGGAGCAAGTCATGGCGGATTAGTGGAGGAACTGCAACGGATTTGTGGCTATTTCTGAAAATTATGTGAAAGGTCAGCACAAATACTTTAGTTCTAAAGTGCTTTATCGTTTTTGAAAAGAGTAAGCCTTTCCGCATAGTCTGACATTCACAACATGACTCCAGAATCAGAATATTCCGAATAAAACTGAATCGTCTTGTTTATTGCCGCTTGAGCGCTGCAGGATTACTATTAAGTTATATCTAGTATTTTACTTATTTGGTTTTGGAAACGCTTTATTGAGTGAGGTGCTCGATATAAATTCCTTAGGGAGTTTATATATAGATCTGAGTGGAAAGGAGGGAAGCGGTATTTTTTTGAAAGGTTAGGCTGGGCAAATCGCATGTCAGTTAAGGAGGGGATTCCAGTTCGTTGGAAGGAGATTCGAATAAGCTTTATACCATGCAACGAAAAGTACTAGGTTTGGCTCTTAAACATCGCAAGTACCTTAGGCTTTACCGTACGTTCATCCCAATCCAATTAGGAGGTAACAAGATGAATACATTACGTTTGACCATGCCGAATCGGGCGAAAATGATAATGGCCGGCTTGCTTGCACTGATTATGGTGGTATCTATGCTTCTAATTCCTTCGGGCAAGGTTTCCGCACACGGCAACATTACGAATAGCCGTGCCGCCTTGTGTGCCAGCGGCCAGAATCAGAATTGCGGACAAATCATATACGAGCCGTATAGCTTAGAAGGACCAAAAGGCTTCCCGGCTGGAGGCCCGCAAGATGGGAAAATCGCCAGCGCCAACACTTGGTTCACCGAGCTGGATCAGCAATCGGCAACTCGCTGGACGAAAGTCAACATTAGCCCCGGATCATATACCTTCAACTGGAGCATCAAGGTTCCCCACGCTACGACAAGCTGGAAATATTACATGACGAAGCAAAACTGGAATCCCAATGCCCCGCTCACTCGCGATTCCTTCGACCTGACGCCATTCTGCAGCGTCAATTCCGGCGGCTCCATGCCGGGCAGCACTTACTCCAATACTTGCAACATCCCGAGCCGCACAGGATATCAGATTATCCTGGCCGTATGGGAAATCTACGATACCAATAATGCATTCTACAATGTCATTGATGTAAACTTTGGCGGCAATGCGGATGTAGTTGCCCCAACTGCTCCGTCCAACGCCGCTGCATCTAATATCGGAACAACAACGGCAACGGTATCGTGGGGAGCTTCCACTGATAATGTCGGTGTCACTGGTTACCGAATCTTCAACGGTTCGAATCAAATTGCCAGCACGAACGGCGCGCTATCCGCCTCGCTGACCGGCCTCACTGCCAATACGACTTACAATCTGACCGTAAAAGCAACCGATGCCGCGGGCAATCTGTCGAGTGCGAGCAATACCGTTTCTTTCACGACGCTTCCGAACAGCGGACCAGACGTAGAAGCGCCTACAGCGCCGTCTGTCCTCCATGTTATGGGTACAGTCACCCATAATTCCGTGCCGCTGATGTGGAATGCATCTACCGATAATGTTGGTGTAACGGGTTATCAAATTTTCCGCGACGGCACGTTGTTCGCGACTGTATCGGGCACAACGCTGCAATACACAGCGAGCGCCCTCAATCCAAGCACAAGCTATGTCTTTACCGTGAAGGCGATTGACGCTGCGGGCAATGTATCGGCAGCAAGCAATTCGCTGAGCGTCACAACGACAGCGATTCCTAGCACTTACCCTGCTTGGAGCTCGACAACTGTCTACGTAGGCGGGAACAAAGTGACGCATAACGGCGTTAACTACGAGGCCAAATGGTGGACGCTGGGCGAGACACCGGGCAGCGCAGATGTATGGAAAGTAATTCCTTAATCGAAGCAAAATACAAAAACCTGTGTAGCGGCCCTCCGCTATGCAGGTTTTTTGCCTTTATCCGAACCGCCGGTATAGTATGTAAATCTACCAGTCCGATGTTAAGGATATCCATAATAGAGAGAATTATATATAATGTCATTACGGAGAAATGTTTTATAAATTACGACAGGAGAGAGTTTCATTGAATCTGAAACGAATAGCAGCCATGATCGCGACTATTGGGTTAACCCTTATGTTGGCAAGCTGTACGGAGGATGTGCCGAAGAATCCCCTTGAGCAATCTGTGAAGGCTTTGACCGCCTCAGAGATGAAAGGAAGATTGACGGGTACGGAAGGGAATGCAAAGGCGCAGGCATGGATTGAAGAACAATTCAAAACCTTGGGCCTGACGCCGCTTGCAGGCAATAGCTTCGCCGTACCATATAATCATAAGTTTTATGATCCGGATAAGCAGCAAATCGCTATGGAAGCCATTTATTCCAACGAGCGGAGGAGTACCTTCAAGCATGGAGCTTCCTTCATCGTCCAGGCTTATGCGGAGAGCTTCGATGTGTCTGCTCCGATTACATCTAACGCAAGCGATCCGGAGCTTGCCGATAAGATGCTTATTACGGACCGCGCTGTGATTCTCAGCGGGCTAGGCGCCAAGCCCAAAGCCATATTAGTCAAAACGGAAGCGTTCAAGAAAAATGCCATTCGTCCTTCGGGCATGGATGTGCCCATTGTCCAGATCAGTCCGCTCAGTTACCGCAAGCTGATCAAGGAGCAAGAGAAGATAGAGCGGCTCAGATTGAACATTCAGCTGGAGCCGGAACCCATTCAAGCGGATAACGTGGTTGGAATTTTGCCCGGTCAAAGCAACAGAGACTCGCCAATACGATCGGCTATTGTCATCTCTGCACACTTCGATGGGGTAGGCTGGACGAATAACACGCCATTTGACGGCGCGCTGGATAATGCATCTGGCGTAAGCGCTTTGCTGGAATTGGCCGCTAATTTGAAGAACAAGGATCGTGGGGAAGGTGATCTCGTATTCGCGGCGTTCAACGGGGAAGAATCCGGACTGCAGGGCAGCCGCGCTTTTGTACAGCAGCTAAAGGACTACTATGATATCGTCTATAATATCAACCTGGATTCGATAGCAGGCGCATCTAGGAAATCTGCTGTGATCTCGTCAGCGAACAATAGTGTCGAACTGGCCATGGCGCTAGGCGAATCGTTGAACCAGAACGGGATAACTGTCGAATACAGCGAGGATGCCGGCTCTAGCGATCATCTGTCTTTCTCGGAAGATGTCTATCAAAGCGTGACGATCTCCGATGATCAGCTGGATAACATTCACACTAGTCAAGATACTGCCGAGCATATCGATTATGAGTATCTGGAGCAGCTGGTGCAAGCCTTATCCGATTTCCTGACTGCCCCTAAACATCATCCGGAATTTTTCAGATCTTATAAGATAATTCGACAAGAACAAGATGTCTTTTCCGCAGAACAACTTCGTATTATGAAGGAAGAAGCGGAGCGGCATCTCGCAAAGCTGAAGCTGGGGCAATATACATATTTTGTGCATCCCATCACCTTCACGACCCAGCCGATTTATAAATTTGAAGGAACGATTCAAAACGCGAAGGAGTTTGAAGAGCAGCTGCAAGGGGCGAAGCTGCCGAATGATATAGCCGGGTATCCTTTTCAGCTGGCTAATGTGAATTACGGGCAGTTGTTCGACAGACTTGTAGAATCGCCTGAGCTGGATGTTATTTATACCGTTGAAGATCTGTCTCTCAAAGACATTACCTCGATCAGCCTTCAATATACAGATGAAGAACATGGGATATACGTCGGTCTTTATCCCATCGGTGAGGATGAGATCCTCGATATGAATTATTCTTCAGCAAGCGTTAAGGTAAAAGAATATAAAGATAACGAGGGCGGCAGTTATTACTTGGAATACTACCCGGAATACGAAAGAAGCCTAACCTATATTAAACTAGTTAACATAGACGGGCAGGATTATTACGTCAGAGTTTATGAAGTAATCAAGCAGGAGGGAGAGCTTTTTTACAGCACTAATTCTTCCTTTGAGGAAAAGGAAAAGCTGATTGAACGGGCACAATCCATTCCGCTGGAGACGATTATTCGACAGCTTGGCATTTAACCCTTTCATTGCGAAAGAAAGGAACGAGAGACCGCTTTTTTAGATGTTGCATTTCATTTGAAGCAACCTTATAATGGGAATTCTCGTTATAACAACTGTATAACGTCTATCTCTTATAAGTAAGCAAAGGCGGGATATCGAAATGGAATTACAGACATCCAGATTGCGGCTGTTCACGGTGGATGATCTAACGCTGACACCGCTTGTACTCGAGTATTTTAAAAGAAACCAAGCCTTCCTGTCAGCATGGGAGGTTGCGAGAGAAGATTCCTTTTATACGCTGCAAGCGCAGCAGGATCTTTTAATTAACGACATGAATTATGCAGCGTCCGGTCAGCTTGTCAAGCTATGGCTCAGCAGGCCAGGCGAAGAACGAATAATCGGTTCGGTGGCGCTTAGCAATATCGTATACGGCGCATTCCTGTCCTGTCATCTCGGCTATCGGCTGGACGGCGCGGAGGAAGGCAAAGGCTACATGACGGAGGCGCTTCAAGCACTGATCGGCTATGCGTTCCAGGAGCTGAAGCTGCATCGGATTGAAGCGAACATCATGCCGCATAACGCCGCTTCATTCCGGGTAGTCGAGAAGCTGGGCTTCTCGAGCGAAGGATTGGCGCGCAAATATTTGAAGATAAATGGCAAGTGGGAGGATCATGTGCATATGGTTCTCTTGAATGAAGCAATTGAATAATTCCGCAACCACCTGAAGAGGGAGGCATACCCTGTGTCCGTGTCGGAGGAGAAAGAGAAAAAAGATATAGCTTTGCGGCGACAGCATTATTTTCGGCTCAACTTGTTTTTTCTTCTGGTGTTTGTGCTATTCGCGATCCTGATCATTCGCCTTGCGATCCTGCAGTTTGTCGAAGGACCGACGATTCTACAGCAAGCGAAGGATAGGCTGGGCAACACACCGGTACGCATAGCGCCTATCCGCGGGAATATCTATGACGCTGACGGTGTGCAGCTGGCTTATTCAACATCTGTGCAATCTCTTTATTTTTCCATCGAACGGGGCTTCAAATCAGCGGATGCTGATGATTTTGCCGCAAAGCTCAAGGAGGTATTCGACCAATACGGCGATCCGGCTAAAAGTATGACGATTGATCAAATCAAAGAAAATATGGATTTGACTTTCCGAAAAAATACGAGATCTGTACCCCGCAGAATAAAGTCCGGCTTGACCAAACTGGAAGTCGCCTATTTCTCTGAAAATTTGGCTAAATTTGATGGCGTAGATATTGTGGAAGAGAGCATTCGTCATTATGATCCGGATACCGTTGCCGTACAGCTCATCGGTTATTTGAAGAAATTTAAAGGCTCCAAGGACTTGTCGTTCTATAAAAATCTGGTGCAGGATAATCCTCTGCTTAACTATATCGAAGAGGAAGAGGTCGGCTTCGACGGGCTGGAGTATATGTTCCAAGAGCAGCTGAGAGGGAAAAACGGCCTCAAGATGATCCCGATTGATTCCATGGGCAGAGTGTTCGGAGAGCCGCAAGTAACCCCGCCGGTCAAAGGGAATAATCTTCATCTGACGATCAACAAAAAAGTCCAGCTGCTTACTGAAGCAGCTATTATGGACCAAATCAAGATTTTGCAAGAGGGAAATGATCCCCGCAGCAAAAATGCCCGTACCGGCTATGCGGTCGCGATGGAAGTGAAGACCGGCAATATCATCGCAATGGCCAGTATGCCGGACTATGACACCAATCTTTGGGAAGGCGGCAGCATATCGACCAAGGATTGGGACGAAGTTCATTTTTTCGTCAACAATGGCACAATACGCGATGCCTATCAGCCATTCGCTGAGAAGAAGGACCGCGATAAACATCCTTCCTCCATCGTGCCTTTGGGATCCACCATCAAGCCGTTGACCGTACTCGTCGGATTGAACGAAGGGCTGATTACGCCCAATACAGTCTATAGAGATACAGGCATCTTCCAATTCGGTAAAGCCGGCATCCATCGCAAGAGCATTCGCAATGCGGAGAATGCCGTCTATGGCAATATGGACCCGGCACGCGCCATCGAAAAATCATCTAACCCATTTATGACCGAAAAAGTCGGCAATGCTCTCAATATTAAATACAGAGGGAGCATGGAAGGCGTAGAAAAATGGGATGAATACATGAAAATGTTCGGGCTTGGCATCTCGACAGGAAGCGGATTGAATGAAATGAAGGGTATCATTGAGTATTTCAATGAGGCCCAAAATGCAAGCACGCAGTCCGCGCTGATCTATGCCTCCTTCGGACAACAAGGCCGTTATACTACGCTTCAGTTAGCTCAATACACGGCAACGCTTGCCAGCCGCGGAAAACGCATGAAGCCTCAATTCGTCACCGAAATCAAAGATTCGGACGGCAACGTCGTTCAGAAGTTTGAGCCGGTTGTACTGAATACGGTAGACTTCGCAGACAGCTTCTGGGATGAGATTGAAGCAGGCATGCGTCAAGTGCGCGTGACGGGCTTCGATGACTTCCCCTACGAGTTTCTGCGCAAGACCGGTACGTCGGAGCAAAGCGTTGCCGGGGAGATTGTGGAGAACTCTGTATTCATCGCATCTGCGCCGGCGGATGACCCAGTGCTCGCAGTAGCAGTGGTTGTGCCGGAGGGCGGATACGGCAGCCGTGGAGCGGCGCCGATCGCCCGCAAAATATTCGATGCTTATGACCAGGTATACGGATTAAAGTAAGCCAGCCATTATAGAATAATAGAAGAGAGGGGGCCAATTGGCCCCCTCTTGACGATTATGGCACAAGCGATTGCTGGTATTGCGACCACAACGTGCCTACCGGTACGCCGGTGATAAGCTGGAACTGGCTTTCCTTCCATGCGAAGATTTGAGCTTCAGTCAGCCCGTAGGTATCTAATGAAGCTTCGTTTAATTTGCGGATAAATCCGCGATGCTTCGTATCGTCAATCCAACGAATGAAGTTGGCAGTGCCATAATTGTGCCAGCTGCCGCCTTGCGCAACGCCATACCGGTCATGGTAGCCGGCAGAATAGCGCAAGCTGTCCGTCAACGCTTCCACATCGAAATTGCCGTATTGATAGGCATGTCCAATCTCATGATACAGAATGCCGATAATCTCGTCGCGCAAGGATTGATTAGGATTAGCAGCTACACCTGCGAGATGGTCCGAGTTAAAGGTTAATGTCTTAAGCTCGCTGTCTCCTCCCATGGAAGCGACTGGACCGCCAGACTCGATCTTCACCAGTATTTTCTTCACTTCGATCGGCGCGTCCGCCGGGTTTAAGTAGAGAAGCTCGTTGACCTTGCGCGTTATAGCCAATATCTCTTGTTCAGCATTGGGAAGCGCCTGTTCGAAAGGCGCGAAGCCCGCCAGATTCTGGATTTCGATAGCAGGGTTAACGGCATGCCATAGATCATTGGTGCGCGAAAATTCTACTTCGCTAAGTTGAATCGTCCATCCGCTATGATTTTGAATATTGTTCAGCTTGTAGTAACGGTAGGCTGTTGTATTGTTGTCGAGCAAATAGTGCTTGCGCTGATGCCGCAGCCTGAAGTTTTCGTCGGACTTCGTATCTAATACGGTCCAGTTTATTTGATCGTTAGAGCCTTGCAGCACCCAGCTTTTGGGATCGGCATCGGGGCTGTTATTCGTTGTTTTGGCTGAAGTGAGAGCGTAGCCATCGATGGTGACCGCTTCGCCGAAGTCGAATTGCAGCCATGCCGTATTGTTGTAGGTCAGCCATTTGGTCATGCTGTTACCATCTACCAGATTGGCTTTCACATCTGTTGGCGCATTATCACCGCTTGCGGTAACGGTAGGCTTGATCGTCTTGTAGGTCTCCGATTCGTCACCGAACAGCTTAATCTCTGCCAGCTGTAGGAGTCCGTAATTTTCATATTGATTCACGAATTGATCAAACTTGATGTATTTGTAAGGGGTTGAATTGGCGAATGAGTAAGTATTGGTGTGATGGCGCTTCGCAAAGCTTTGATTAGTCCGCGTATCCAGCGGCGTCCACGTAATCCCATCGTTCGAGCCCTTTACGACCCAGCTCTTCGGGTCTCGGTCAGGCGCGTCTTCTGCGGAAGTGATGGAGTAGGCGTTAACGACCTTGGCGGAAGCAAATTCATATTGCAGCCATGCCGGAGTACTGAACGTCAGCCATTTGGAAAAAACAAATTGATCGAATGCTTTAAGTCTGCTTTGATGCTCGCCATACTCGCCGCTAGCTGTGACTGTTCCGTCTTTTGCTAGATTAATAGGCAAAATAGTCGTAACCGACTCCGCAGCTGCTGCGGTCGGAATAGCGGCATCGCTGCCGAAGCCCAGTCCGATAATTGCCGCTAATAGTAGAGTTGCTAGTTTCTTCATTCTTCTCCACGTCCTTTTTCTATTTATACGGTCAATCTATAGACTAAAACTCACCTCCTAGCCCTAATAATAACTAACATGTAAAATATATCATGTAAATCCGATTTTTCATAGTATAATTCTTGTAAATGAAATTCGGTTAATTGGTGCTCATAATAATCGGATCTTCATACTCATCGCCAAATTATGGGGCGGAATCTAACCAAGATCATGTTATAATTCTACTAAACCAGCGCATTGATCTATTCAAACCACAGCTATCATGCTTACAACGAGGGGTTATTATGAAATCGCTTCCATTATATAAGAGGATACAAGAAGATATCCGGTTTCAGATACGGACGGGTCAGCTGAGGCCCGGGGACCGGGTACCGTCGGAGAAGGAACTGGCCGAGCATTATCATGTCAGCCAAATCACGTCCAAAAACGCGATTAACGGCTTAGCCGAAGAAGGCATTCTCATCCGGCATCGCGGCAAAGGCACGTTCGTCAGCGCAAGCCATGAGGATCTTCCGACGATGAGCCGTCACAAAGGCTTTATCGGCCTTATTCTGCCCAGCATGAAAACCAAGGTCGATCAGCGAATCATGAAAGCGGTCGAACAATATGTAAGAGAAAGCGGCTATTATTTGCTGGTGAAGATTACCCAGGAATCTTCGCTTGAGGAGAGCAGGGCAATCGATGATTTGATGCTGCTTCGCGTGAAGGGGCTTATTATATTTCCGATCGAGCAAGGAATGTACAACAATGATATCTTGCGATTGACGCTTAACCGGTTTCCTCTTGTGCTGATCGACCGTTATATGAAGGAAATCGAGACCTATAGCGTTGCTGCCGACAATCTGGACGGAGCTTACCGCGCAGTCAGCTATCTGCTGGGCAAAGGCCATAGGCACATCGCGTTTGTGACCGTGAAAGTAACCAACTCCGCGACGGCAGACCGTGCCGCCGGCTTCGAGCAGGCATTCCTGGACCGCAATCTGCCCATTCATAAGAATCTATGGTGCACGCTTGATATTGAGGATATTGCCTCAGGGAAAAGCGTATCTATCATTCAGGAGTTTCTGCAGGATAATCCCGCTATCACCGCGGTGTTCACCTGCAATGCAGAGCTTACGGGCCATACGAGGCGCGCGATGAACGCGATGAATCCGCAGGCTGCCGGGAAGGTGGAGCTTGTGAGCTTCGACAAGTCGGAATGGCCGGAAGTGAGCTATGTAAAGCAACATGTGGAGGAGATGTGCAAAATAACGATCGGGCTTCTGGTCGAGCAAATCCAAGGCACGTACAACCCTAGGAGAGTGGCGGTGCCTGTCACGCTTTTCCACAAAAATATACTTAATAAGATATAAAACCGGACGGGCCATGGTGGTACGATGTAGGCGTAATATGAAAACGATTACATCAACCGATGGAAAGGGAGGAAGTTATGAAGAAATCGAAGCTGCTGCTAGCACTCCTCGTCTTATGCCTGATGTTGCCCGCTTCATTGGCAACCGCGTACCAGAACCCAAGGCCGCTCAGCAATGAATGGCCGACCTACGGGTCCGGCGATCCGTACATTCTGAAATACAAAGGCGTCTACTATCTGTATGTCAGCACCAAAGATTCCGAGATTGGCATCAAAGCATGGAGCTCAACCGATCTGGTGAACTGGACGTACGCCGGATTGGTGGCGACAGACCCGATTACGAAGGCCGCTTACGCGCCTGAGGTCATCTATTGGAACGGCTATTTCTATATGTATACTTCACCGGGAGGCGGAGGGCATTATGTGCTTCGCAGTGAAAGCCCGACAGGTCCCTTCACGATCCAGACTCCGAATAAGGGCCTGACGATTGACGGACATGTCTTCATCGACGATGACGGCCAGTGGTACTTCTACCGCGCGGCGCACGGCCAGATGGTCGCGCATCGGATGAGCGATCCGTACACATTCGGCCCGGGATTCAATACGGGCGCCACTGTCAATGGCGGCTGGACGGAAGGAGCGACCGTCGTCAAGCGCAACGGCAAATATTATATGACGTATACCGGCAATCATGTTCACAGCCCGGCTTATCGGGTTGATTACGCGGTAAGCGACAATCCGCTGACCGGCTTCGTGCCTGTGCAGAACCAGAATCCGGTGTTGATCTCGACAGAGGGACCCACGATCGGCCTTGGGCATAACGGCTTGGTGACAGGCCCGGATCTGGATTCCATGTACATGTTCTATCATGATTGGAAGGGTTATACGCCTGAGGGCTGGCCGATTCGCAGCATTAATATGGACCGGGTAGCGTGGAACGGCGACAAGATGATCGTATTGGGCCCGACGACGACTTCACAGCCAGACCCGGCGCTGCCGGCTTTCCAGGACCGATTCAACCGGACGGCAATTGGATCAAGCTGGACCAATGTCAACGGCGGCACATGGGGTATCTACAATCAGGAGCTCATGTGGCAGGATACGCTTGGCACCACAACTGCGTACAAGCAAATTACGAATGCGGCTACCGCATCGAACTATACGGCTGAATTCCATGCGAAGCAGATGGCGAGAGGGACCAGCGCTTCTCCAAGATATGGCGCGACCTTCTCCTACGTGGATGAGAATAATTATGGCGTTGCCATGCTAAGCTCCAAGAACAACAGACTGGAGACAAATATTGTGATTGGCGGCGTATCGCAAGGCTGGGTGAATGCGGCTCTGCCTGCCGGATACGACTATAGCAAGTGGCATAACATTCGGGTAGAAAAGTCTGGGAACACGTTCAAGATCTACGTGGACAATATGCTGAAGGTGACAAGATCAGCCAATCTGGGAGGCGGCAAGGTAGGTTATCTGACTGAGGATACGCATGCAGATTTCGCTTATGTCGCGTTCAGCAACCAGGCAGGCGGAAGCAGCGACTGGGATGCATACAAGCCGATTCCGGGCAAGATTGAAGCGGTGCATTACATGAGCGGCGGAGAAGGCGTCGGTTACCATGATCTGACTCCTGCCAACCTAGGCGGTCAATACCGCAGCGATGCGGTGGATATCCGCGTTAACCCTGAGGGCGGCTACAACGTCGGCTGGAACCAAACAGGAGAATGGCTGAAGTACCGGGTCAATGTGGCAGCTGCAGGCGCGTATGACGTCACATTCCGGATGGCGACGACGATGAACGGCGTTGGCATCCGCTTATGGGACGGCGCAACAGCATTGACCGGTGTCGTCTCCATTCCGAATACCGGCGGCTGGGACGCATGGCGTTCCATCACGGTAACGAACATTCCGATGACACAAGGTCTGCGCGAGCTAAGGGTTGAATTCGTGACGGGAGAAGCAGACTTCGCCAGCATGGAATTCCATACACATGCAGCAGTGCCAAGCCTGACCGACAACTTCAATGACAACAACAGCGACGGCTGGAAGCGCTGGGAGGGCAACTGGTCAGTAAGCGGTGGACAATACCATTCGGCAGGCGGCACCTTCGCCAAGACGACATTCGGCAATGACAACTGGGCGAACTACACGGTTGAAGCCGATATTCGAATGAATGAGGCAGGCGGAGACGCCGGAATTATTGTGAGAGGGACCAATCCGGCGGACGGATTGGAGCGGGCACAAGGCAATGCCGACTTCCTGCAGGGCTATTACGCTTATATTAAGACGGACGGGGTCTACCTCGGCAAGCAAAATTACAATTGGTCTAATCTCGCCGGATTCACGACACCTCTTGCCATTAATACATGGCATAAGATGAAGGTTGTCGTGAACGGCACGAATATTAAAGTGTACGTGAACGATATGACGACGCCGAAGCTGGATTACAACGATTATTCGCCTACGGCGTTCACTCATGGGAAGATCGGCTTAAGAACGGCATACAAGAATACGTCGTTCGATAACGTCATCTTGTATCCATAAGTCAGGGAAGAAGAGCACGAGCAAAGACGGATCCTGCCTAGCGGCCGGATCTTTCTTTGTTCGATAGAACAGATGCGGAGATGGTGGAACATGGCGGCTTTGGGGAAAGGCAGAACACAATTACGGTCCAGCATTACATACAAGTGGCTGCTGCTGCTTGCAGCGATTACATTGATTCCGCTGTTGGTGCTGGGAGCAGTCTCGTATTCCATTACCAAAAATGCGATCGACAAAAAGGTAACGGACGCGTCCAAGCAGCTGATCAGGCAGACGGCGGAGAATATCGATATCCGCTTCTCGGGCTACAAGGATATCGTCATGCAGATGATTACCAATCCGGAGATCATGTCGCTTCTGCATCGCATCAGCCAGCGGGATGAGGAGGTTGCCGAGCATATTTCGCTTACGTCCAAACTGGCGTATTTCACTGCCGTCTCCCCGGAGTTCAAGTCAGTCTCCTTCGTCACTGACGACATGTATATCAAAGGCATCTTCCGCTGGGACGACCAAGCGGAACTTAAGAGCGATTTCTATAGCAAGACAATGGGTGCAGGCAATGACTTTGTCTGGTTTCCGACCAGGCGCGGCTACTACTCCGATACGGCAGACAGCCATGAGGAAGTGGTCTTCTCGGTCTCCAAGCAAGTGTTCAATATCCATGACGGCCGCCAGCTTGGCATGGCTGTCGTGCTTGATATCCGCGAGGAGATGCTAAGCGAGATCTTGCGCAACAATGCTGCGAGCGATCTTCGGACGGAGAGCTTCGTCATCGACCGCAGCGGTGTTATCTTGTCTCATAGCAATAAGGAAATGCTGCTTACTCCCGTTGCGGAATGGTTCCATGCGGAAGAAGCCAACTTGCTGCTGCGCGAAGGCAGAGAGGACAGCTTCGTTGCTCATTACAAAGGAAAAGAAGTGCTGGTCAACTATCAGCAGCTCAAGAGCAGCGACTGGCGGGTCGTGCATGTAATCGAACGCTCCAGCCTTTATAAGGATTCGGACCAGGTCATTCAGGTCATTGCTATATTGCTTGCCGTATGCGCCTTGTTCTCCATCGTTGCGGCTATTGCGATGGCCAATTCGGTATCCAGCCCGCTGAAACGGATGGTGAAGGCGATGAAGCAGGTTCATATCGGCAATCTGTCAACGCGAATCCATCGCGACGAGAAGCGGATTGATGAGATCGGCAGTCTGGAATACCACTTCAACGATATGGTTGGGCGAATTGAGGAGCTGGTTCAGGCGGTCTATCAGGAGCAGAACAACAAGCGGATCGCCGAGGTGAAGGCGCTGGAGGCGCAAATCAATCCGCATTTTCTATACAATACGCTTGATGCGATCAAGTGGACCGCCTTATTCCAGAAGGCGAATCAAGCGGCAGAGATGGCCCGGCTTCTGTCCAGGCTGCTTCATATCAGTATCGGCAAAGGCAGCGACACGGTGATGGTCCATGAGGAGCTTGAACATGTGGAATGTTACATGGGCATTCAGAATTTGCGAGCGGCTGGCCGAATTGAAGTCTTCTACGACATCGAAGAGGAAGCAAAGGCATACCGCATTCCGAAGGTCATTCTGCAGCCAATCGTGGAAAACGCCGTTCTTCACGGATTTGCGGACCGAATCGAAGGCGCAGTCATTCACATTCGCTGTCATTGCGCGGACGGGCGATTAGTGTTCATGATCGAGGATAACGGCCACGGGTTCGAGACGGATATGCCGGATCTGTACGATGACCAGTCCGCCGAGCTGCCCAAGAGCGCATCGTTCCTGGGCGTCGGCCTCTCCAATGTCGAGGAGCGAATCAAGCTGATCTGCGGCAACGAGTATGGTCTGAGCATCACAAGCAAGATAGGCCTCGGCACTACGGTGACGATCACACTGCCCATCATGAAGGAGGAGAGCAGCCATGTATAAGGTACTGATTGTCGATGATGAGCATTTGGTCCGTTACGGAATTAAAGCGATGATCGATTGGGAGAGCATCGGCTTCCAGGTTGTCGGCGAAGCCAGCAACGGCAAGGAGGGGCTGCAAGCGTTCCATGAGCTTGCTCCCGATGTGCTGATTACCGATATTAAGATGCCCGTCATGGACGGCATGGAGCTGATTGCGCAGGTCCGCGCGATTAACCGGGAGGCGAAGCTGATCTTGCTTACCTGTCTGGAAGACTTCGAATACGCGAAGCGGGCGATTCGGCTCGGCACGACTGATTACCTGATCAAATCCAACATGATGCCGCAGGATATGGAGACCGTCATGCTGGACCTGAAGGCCGCGCTGGACCAGGAGCGCGGAGAGCAAGAGGGAGCTTCAGGTGCAGGAAGGTCTTCCGCCGGGGTCCGCGAGACGATCGCGACGGACGCCTTCCTGATGGGCTTGGCGCTTGGAACGCTGTCGGCTGGCCATATAGAAGCCATGCTGCAAGTAACGGAAAAGCATGTCCGGGAAGAACACATCCTTCTTCATATCGGCCTTGATTATATGGAAAATGCAGCGCAGCGTTTGTCAGAGAACGAGCTAACGGGGCTTCATACGGAAGGTGCCGCTATCATGCGCCATCTTTGCTCTACGGAGGAGCATAGCATGGAACTATTCTCAAGCCGGACGGGGGAGTGGAATATCCTTCTCAGGAATGCAGGAGACGAAGCGGCGGCAAGGCTTGGGCAAGCCATTATACAACGCGTGTCGGAGGTCTTGAACGTGTCTGTGACAGTAGGGATGAGCAGCGCATTTTACGCTCTTGCCGAGCTGCGGGACGCCTATCTTGAGGCGGAGCAAGCCTATCGCCTGAAGCTGTTCCTGGGCTGCGGCAGCGTCATTCGAGCGGATGTCAGGCCTGCAGCGGATTGCGCAGAGCAGCCGGTTCCCTTAGCGAACAAGAAGCTGAACGACTATTTGTACACGCTCGACAGCGCAGCGATGAGAGCGTACATGGACCATGTCTTCAATGATGCGGAGACCAGGCTGGATGTTGAGCGGGCTCAGCTGATATCCATAGAGCTGCTCCTGAACTTGACCAATATGTATGCGGATTTAACCCATGACCACGAGTGGCTGTATGAGCGCAAGAAGGAGCTGTACGAACAGATCAAGGAGCTGGAGACGCTTGCAGACCGCAAACGCTGGTTCATCCAGGTGTACGAGGAGCTCATCCACAAGGTGCGCAGCGTCTACTCTAGCGATCAAGGCACCATTCCGAAGGTCATAGCATACATCGAGCAGAATTACGACCAGGAGCTCTCCTTGCAAGTGTTAAGCGCACAAGTCCACCTCAGCAAGAACTACTTGGCCAACCTGTTTAAGAAAGAGAGGGGCGAAGGCGTCATCGACTACATTACCCGGGTCCGCATCGACCGGGCGAAGTCGCTGCTTCGCGGCACGGATTTGAAAAGCGCAGATATAAGCCTGAAGGTCGGCATACCGGACTCCAAATATTTCTCAAAGCTGTTCAAAAAAATGACGGGCGTCACGCCAAGCGAATACCGTGAAGCCGTCCATGCGCTCGCCCATCTGTAGATTTGACACCTGCCGATATATTTTCCACCGCACGGATCGCGAGTCGGGTTCGTGCGGTTGTTTGTTGATGCGATATTACGACAAATTGCGTTAATCCTAACGTTTCTGCGTATCGGTTCTAACGATAAGATGGTTACAGGAATACGGTGGATACGCTTTCATGAAGATCTGGCAGCGGATTCACGCATCCGAATTCGATAAGGAAAAGGGGTACATCTATGAGAGGAAAGAAAAAATGGGTCAACATGCTTCTGACAGCGCTTGCTGTAATGCTGGTGTTGGCGGGCTGCTCCGGCAACAGCAATAAGCCGGCGAATACAAGCAGCCCGTCGCCTGCAGCATCTAACAGCGGCACAGGCGGCGAGACTGCCCAGCCAGTCGAAATTACGTTCTGGAACTTGTTCGGCGGCGGCGAAGGCGACTTCGTCGATCAGATTGTGAGCGGATTCAACGAATCGCAGTCGGAAGTAACGGTTAAGACCTTAAGACTGGAATCCAATGAATACTACGCCAAATTTGGCACCGCGCTTGCTTCGGGCAAAGGCCCTGACGTTGCCGTCGCACACGCTGACCGTCTGGCTCCATTCGTGAAGGCGGGACAGCTTAGTCCGCTTGACGAGCTGGCAGGCCAAGCGGATTTCAACTTCTCCGAGATTACGGACGCGAACGTCGAGAGCGTCAGCTATGACGGCAAGCCTTATGCAGTGCCGCTCGATACGCATTTCCATATGTTCTACTACAATAAGGACCTGCTGGAGCAGGCTGGACTGCTGAATGATGACGGCACGCCGAAGTTTGGCGACATCTCGCCGGAAGGCTTCAAGCAATTCCTCTCCGAGATTAAAAGCAAGGTGCCTGGCGTTACGCCATTCGGCGTCAATACGCCTTACTTCCATGAGCCGTTCTACAATCTCTACTACCAGGCTGGCGGAAGCATCCTGAACGATGATCTGAGCCAAGCGGCTCTTAACAACGAGAGTGCGCTGAGCGTGCTGAATTTCTACCTGGATCTGTACGACCAAGGCCTCAGCGATATCAACGACAAGACGCCATGGGATACGTTCCATAGCGGCAAGGCCGCTACTTGGTTCGGCGGCGTATGGGAAGCTGGCTGGCATCTGGGCGAAGAAGGACTGAATGTCGGTATTACATCCATTCCTCCGTTCTTCGGAAGCGAGTCGCATTGGTCCGGCTCGCATACACTGGTCATTCCGGCATATGCGACAGATGAGAAGAAGGTAGCCGCGATGAAATTTATGAAGTATTTCACCATGGAAGGCGGCAAGACATGGGGGCAAGCGGGCCATGTGCCTGCAGGCAAGGCTGTAATTGCAAGCGACGAATACCTCAGCCTTCCTTACCGCGAAGAATTCATTAAATCTCAGCAAACAGTGAAATATGCGCCGAAGACCGATCAATACAATGCGATTGATACGGTCGTGAAGGAAGTGCTGCAAGGCATCATCTTCAAGACGGTCACACCTGAGGAAGGCCTGAAAGGCATGGAGAAAGAAATTAACGAGATTGTACAGAACTAATGGATGGTTTGCTGCGGGGCCGTATCTTCAAGGATGCGCTCCGCAGCAGCTTCTGGCAGAGACAGATTCGGCTTGCCGGCCGTTGGAGGAGGATAACTGTGAAAGTTCAGCAAGGAGCCGGCCTCAAGTGGAAGAGACATCTTAAGCTTGAACTGTCGGCGCTCGCCTTTTTAGCCCCGTTCCTGATTCCGCTGCTGCTTTTTTATATTTGGCCGCTGCTGCGAGGCGTGTGGATCAGCTTTCATTCCTGGGGCATTCTCGGCATGCAAAAATACGTTGGGCTGAGTAATTATAAGAAGCTTCTGACAGGCGGCGACTTCTTTCATTATTTGTGGAACAGTTTTTATTTTGTACTGCTGATTGTACCTATTATTATTGCTCTTGGTTTGCTGCTGGCGCTTCTGGTCCAGCGGAAGATTCCGTTTCAGACGACCTTCCGGTCCATCTACTTCTTGCCTTATGTCTTGTCCGTCTCTGTCATCAGCTTCATCTGGCTGAGGATGTTCGACTCCAAGAACGGGCTTCTGAATGTCATTCTGGATACGCTCGGCTTGCCTGCAGTCAACTGGTTGACTAGTCCTGGCGCCGCATGGTGGTCGATTGTAATCGCCACCGTCTGGTGGACGGTCGGATTTGTTATGGTGCTGTTCCTGGCCGGTCTGCAGGAAATCTCGCCTGACTTGTATGAAGCAGCGGATATCGACGGCGCATCGGCATTCCATAAGTTCCGTTATATTACGCTTCCGGGATTAATGCCCGTCATGAAGATTCAGATTTTCTTCCAGATTATTGCCGGTCTGAAGCTGTTCGGACAAGTGCAAATTATGACGAACGGCGGCCCGGGGGATGCAACGAATACCATTATCCGCTACATTTACGTCACCGGCTTCAAAAAAGACATGTTCGGCCTTGCTGCCGCCCAATCTACCATGTTCTGCATATTTATGCTGCTCGTCGCAGCTGTTCAATACTTTTTCTTGAATCGAAAAACAGATTAGAAGGAGGGAATGCGTATGGCGCGTATTTTGATCTATCTATTGACTCTGCTATTGGCCGTCGTGTTTGTGATTCCTCTAGTCTGGATGTTCGTTGTATCCTTTAAGCCTGAGGGCGTATCCGCAATTACGATCAAGGAATGGATTGATTTCTCGGACCTGACGCTGCGCAACTATACCAAGGTGCTGACGGAGTCTCAGATCCTGACATGGACCTGGAACAGCCTTGTGATCGGTGTCATTACGACCATCATTACGATTGCGATCAGCTCGCTGGCCGCATTTGCCTTTTCGCGAAAATCGTTTAAAACCAAAGGCTTCTGGTTTCTGCTATGCGTCTCCGGACTTCTGATTCCGACAGAGGCGATGCTGATTCCGCTATATGAGACGGTACTGAAGATTCAATTGCTGGACAATATATGGGGAATTATTCTGCCTAGCTTGACGAATCCGCTCGGCCTGATCCTGATCAAGCAGTTCATGGATGGACTTCCGAAGGATTACAAGGAGGCAGCGCAAATAGACGGCTGCAAGGATTTGCGCATGTGGTGGTCGATCTACGTGCCGCTGACGCGCTCGGCCATGATTTCCATCGGCATTTTTTATTTCATCATGTCGTGGAATAACTTCATCTGGCCTTACATTGCCATTAATACGGAAGAGAGCATGGTGCTGGCGACAGGACTGCCGACCTTCCTGGCGAACAACGTCCTGCATGTGAACACGATTATGACCGCAAGCGCGATAGCGGCGATTCCGACGATGATTGTATTCATCCTTCTGCAGCGGCATATCGTGCAGGGAGTCGCGATGACCGGGGTGAAGGGTTAGCGAATAGCTGTATCGACAGGCAGACTACGACAAAGGAGTACTGGATGCGAAGATGACAACGAGCAGATATATCAAAGATTATCCCAGGCCGCAGTTCGTTAGGGATGAATGGACGAATTTGAACGGAGAATGGGCATTCGGATTTGATGACGCGAACTCCGGCGAACGCGATGATTGGCCGGCGCAATTCGGCGGCGACCGGACCATTACCATACCGTTCAGCTACGAGACTGAAGCTAGCGGCATCGGCGAACAGGAGCATCATTCCCAGGTATGGTATCAACGAATGATCGATATACCAGAGGAGCAAGCAGGGAAAGCTGTTATGCTGCATTTCCAGGCGGTCGACTACATAGCCAAGCTATGGGTGAATGGCCGCTATGTCGGCATGCATCAGGGTGGATATAGCGCATTTTCCTTCGATATAAGCCCTTATGTAACCTTCGGCGGCAGCAACAGCTTGACCGTTAAAGCCGAGGACAGCATGGACGCAGCCCAGCCGCGCGGAAAGCAGCGCTGGACGAAGGACAGCTTCGAATGCTTCTATGTCCAGACGACGGGCATCTGGCAGTCGGTATGGCTGGAGTATGTCCATCCTGTTCATCTTGAAGCAGTTAAGATGACGCCGGACGTCGACACACGCCGCTTGAAGCTGGACTATCAGGTTCGAGGGAATCTGGACTCCGGAGACATCCGGCTGGAGACCATCATCAGCCTGAAAGGGAATCGCGTCAAGCAGTTCAGCCTTGCAATCGACCGGCCGTGGCTGCAGCTTGACGTCGATCTGCTGCATGAGATGAACGGCCCATGGAAGATGAGCTACTGGACGCCTGCGACACCTAACTTGTACGATATCGAGTTTATCTTGTATAAAGGAGGTGATAAGCTCGATCATGTCCATTCCTACTTCGGCATGAGGAAGATCTCGACAAAGGACGGGCAAGTCCTGCTGAACAATGAGCCGATCTATCAGCGCCTGCTGCTGGACCAAGGCTATTGGCCGGAGAGCCATCTGACGCCTCCATCGGAAGAGGCTATTCTCAGGGATATTGATGCGGTACTCGCGATGGGCTATAACGGCGTGCGCAAGCATATGAAGGTGGAAGATCCGCGTTTTCTATATTGGTGCGATGTGAAAGGGCTTTTGGTCTGGTCGGAGATGGCTGCGACCTTCGAATTCAACGATCAAGCGATCCAGCGCTTCACCGGTGAATGGGTTGAGATTGTACGTCAATATTACAATCATCCCTCGATTATTACATGGGTGCCGTTCAACGAATCATGGGGCATTATGAATGTGGCGAAGGACAGCAGGCAGCAGGCATTCACTGTTTCGCTCTACCATCTGACCAAGTCGTTAGACCCAACCCGGCTTGTCGTATCCAATGACGGCTGGGAGCATACCGTATCGGACATTCTGACTCTTCATGACTATGTGGAGAGCGGAGAGGAGTTTCGGCGGCGCTATACCAACAAGGATGATATCGTGAACAATCGGATTGCTTTCAACAATAAGAAATATGCCTATGCCGATGGCTACCGCTACAGCGGACAGCCGGTTATACTGAGCGAATTCGGAGGCGTTGCCTTCAAGAACGATGCAGGCTGGGGCTACGGTAATCAGGAAGCCACGGAGGAATCCTATCTGAACCGGCTCAAGGAGCTTCATGCGGCGGTAAAGGCGATTGATTACATCGTTGGCTACTGCTACACGCAGATTACCGATGTTCAGCAAGAAGTGAACGGCATGCTGGAGGAGAACCGCGAACTTAAGGTTCCTTTGGAGGCCATACAAGACTTGAATCGTCCTTAGCGGGCAGGTCTTTCTTGACCGATGGATGAACAATGGAATGGGAGCACCAGATTGATCACCGCCGGGCTGTGCCCGGCATCAACTTTACAAAATCCCCTTACTTTGGACCGTGCCATGAGCACGGTCTTTTTTTGCTATTGAACTCCATGGGCCGATCCTCCATAATACACCATAAGAATAGGAGGAGGACTCGAGTCCATGCATATTCAAGCCAATATGAAAAAACAACATGAAAACAAGACCGCGAAGCTTGAGGATTGGACAGCTCCCGGCAAGCAGCAGCAGCTCTATAAACGCACGCTTGCCGTCGTCGCATTGTCTCAGTTATTCGGCGGCGCGGGTCTTGCCGCAGGCGTAACAGTAGGCGCGCTGCTTGCCCAGGATATGCTTGGCACGGAGCGTTATGCCGGGATACCGGCTGCTCTTATTACGCTTGGCTCCGCACTGGCATCCTTCTTGATGGGGCGTCTTACCCAACAATTCGGCAGACGGTCCGGCATCGCGGCAGGCTTCCTTACGGGCGGCATCGGCGCGGTCGGGATTATTGCAGCAGCTATCGCTGCCAACATTCCGCTGCTATATTTCTCTCTATTGATTTATGGTGCGGGTACAGCAACCAACCTGCAAGCCCGCTACGCAGGCACCGATCTGGCCAAACCGTCTCAGCGGGCTACCGCGATCAGCATCGCGATGGTATCCACCACCTTCGGCGCTGTAGCCGGTCCCAATCTGGTCAGCGTCATGGGCGACTTCGCCGAATCGATCGGAGTCCCGCGACTGGCGGGACCGTTCCTGCTTGCGGCGGCCGCGTTTATATTAGCAGGACTCATTATTTTATTTTTGCTGCGCCCAGATCCCTTTGTTATTGCAACCAAAATCGCGGAAGCGCAAGCTGCAGCCAATCCATCGAAGGCCACTCCGGCCTCTGCCTATAACAAGAAAGGAATCAGGCTTGGCGCAGCTATTATGATTCTGACACAGATGGTGATGGTTGCCATCATGACCATGACGCCAATTCATATGAAGCATCATGGACACGGTCTCGGCGAAGTAGGCATTGTTATCGGTATCCATGTAGGCGCGATGTATTTGCCGTCGCTCTTTACCGGCATGCTGATTGACCGGATCGGGAGAATCAAGATGGCTTGCGCATCCGGGGTCGTCTTGCTCTCGTCCGGATTGCTCGCGGCATTCGGCCCTGCAGACTCCATGCTGTCCCTAATTACGGCGCTTGCGCTGCTTGGACTTGGCTGGAACTTGGGATTAATCAGCGGAACAGCCCTCATCGTCGATTCTACGAGCCAAGCAACGAGAGCGAGGACGCAAGGCACAGTCGATGTACTGATTGCACTGTCAGGCGCATCAGGTGGAGTGCTGTCCGGCATGATCGTAGCGCAATCCGGCTATGCGACTCTTGCGCTCACAGGCGGATTGCTGTCTCTGCTGCTCATTCCGGTCATCTTCTGGTCAGCAAGATCTACGAATTAGAATAAATTCTAATTGCGTTATTCAGGGTACACTCAGTTGAACATAAAGCAGCCATTCGAGAGGAATGGCTGCCTTTTTCATGTTCTAGCAACCTTCTAATGGGCTGTTTCGTTTAGGAAATAGTAGAAAATGATGGATGAATACGCATTGAGATCAGGGGGAACGGATGATGAAAACTAGATTACAGCTGCGGAGATACGGAGTTGTCCTGCTGCTGTTTATTCTGATTCTGCAGGCTTGCACTAAACCTGAGACGGAAAGGGATGACAAGCCGGTTGCGATTTCGTTGCCTGCGAATATAGAGACAATAACCGTATTCGATGAACATCGTAATCTAGTCGCTGAGCACACTGCTTCTAATGAAATTGAAGTATTGCTCGAATCGTTAATGAACGCAAAACCTTCCTATATCGGTGATCCTGAATACAGCGGTGCGCGATATACGCTGGAATTGGCTTCTCCGAAGAACAAGCTGGTTCTGGAGCTGAACGATTTGACAGCTACCGCCTCAACCGATGTCAGCGCCAAAGTATATCTGACATTGCCCGGTGAGGAACGGGCGAGAGCATGGTCCCTGACATCCGAATGGACACAATTGCTGCTTGACCCCGCGGGTGAGCAAGCTGAGCCTGTCATTAAATTGACGCTAGATGAGGTTAATGATTCCGTCACCTTGGCAGCGAATCGCGCAATTGACAAGTCGTCTTTAGAGGAGGCTCTCCATTCCACTATCTTCATTCAACCGCCTGTTGGAGATGCTTCTTCTGTCTATAAACTTAATTGGACTGACCCTCGAAGGGTCGTCATTATATTTCCTCATTTGCCGGAAGGCTCGGCTGCTGAATTCAAGCTGGAGGGCATCATGACGATGGCAGGGGAAGACTTCCAAGTCCATTCGCCATCAGAGAGCATGTTGATTAAGATACACCAAGGAATCGCCTGGAGCGGCCTTCAATGGCTGGATCCAGAGGGCCAAATCGTACGTGAGCATGCTTTCCATACCGCTGCGTCCATTATGCCGGCAAGCTCCGCTCCTCAAGATTCGGAGATCATCATTTACAATCTTGATGTACCGGCATACCGGCTGGATTTGGTGTCCGGCAATGTGGAGGATATTATGTCCAAGGAGATAGCTATTGCTGCTGAGCGTGCCGTGAACGTGAACGATTACGGAATGGCCTATCTTTTTTCATATAGCGGCACGAAAGAACGGTATTATATAGCCGAGGGATGGAAGAGCGTCTACCGCGCAGAAGGAAATGGCATCGAGCGGCAGGAAGTTTACACAACAGATCGGCTGATCTACGGCATGGCCGCATCGCCTGATGGGAAGCATGCAGCCATATTGGCCGATTCAAGCGGAAGCCTGGGTCCTTATGCTGATCTGGTCATTATTAATGCTGACGGAGGGCTCGTAGCAGAATTCAAGGAAGCGGCGTATAGCGGCCATAGCGACGGCTGGCATTTCATCTATCCGGTGAGATGGAATGACAACGAGACCATTGAGGTGCCTATTGTCGGCGGCCCGGATGAAGCGTTTTTCCGAGGCAAAGCGACGTTCCATTACAAGAAGGGATTGCAGAAGAAGGAAGGAATTAAAACGTTGTCCGCAGCTGATAGCGCGATTTTACGGGCATCTATCGACGGATGGAGTGAAACGGATATCTATCGGATGCTTCCAAGGTCCGAAGAGGCTGGGGAACGGTTTGCTGCTGTTTCTTTGGGAGGCGGCTTAGGCAGCTGGCTTATCGACCGGGAGGAGCAGCAAGCGCGCAAGCTTGGGTCAGGGCCAGTGATCGCGTGGACGCCAAAGGGGGAGATCGTGTACTGGCATTCTACGGAAAGAAAGTCTGTAGACTATATAGCGATCGACTAGCCAATGGCTAAGGAACATAAAGAAGCACCCCGCCCAATCGAATATGCGGGGTGCTGATCCATTCGCTTTGGCCTAGGAACGAAGCGTCTTGAGCGCTCCGCTCCAAGCAATAACTTGATCAAGCATGGCGTTCACATTGGTCAAATGCAAGTCTGCCGGCTTGAATACCGTACCGTTCTCGAAGTCTGTGAACAGCGACAATGCCGCATGAACGCGAACATCGGCTACGGACACTTCGCCCAGAATGCCTCTCAGATGCTCTACGGCGCGCGCGCCTCCGACCGAGCCATAGCTGACGAAGCCTGCAGCCTTGTTGTTCCAAGCTTCACGCGCGTAATCAATCGCATTCTTGAGCGCGCCGCTGATGCTGTGGTTATATTCCTGCACAATAAAGACGAAGCCGTCCAGGCTCGCCAGCTTCGTATTCCACTTCGTGGCTTGTTCTGTCGCATCTTCTTCGCCGAGCAGAGGAAGCTTATAATCCGCGATATCGACGATTTCATAGTTCGCGTCGCCTCGCTTATCCGCAATTCCTTTTACCCACTCGCCTACCTGCGGACTGACGCGTCCTTGACGCGTGCTTCCGAGAATAATTCCGATATTCAGCTTTGACATTGTTATGTCCTCCTTATTATCATTAGATAGGGTACTGTCGTTAGCCGCTGGGCCGCTGCACGCAGTATCGTTCCAACCAATCATTTATACTTATAGATTATGCGGCTGTATGCCTCATTTCATACATGATTTTTTGGCAAATCAGCCACAAGGGAGACATCATGGCAATCATACGGAATTTGCGCAAGGAAGATAACACGGCGATCGAGCTGGTCGTTCGCAGCTGCCTGATTGAATTCGGCGGCAATCGAGCGGGCTTGGCATGGGAGGATGCGAGCTTATCCGATTTATTTCATTATTATGACCAGCATCAGCATGCCTCTTATTGGGTCGTCGAGCTGGATGGACAAGTTGTAGGCGGCTGCGGAATTGCGTCATTTGGGGAATCGGATACGCTCTGTGAACTGCAGAAGATGTATTTGCTGCCACAGGTTAGAGGGACGGGGATAGCCGGACCGCTGCTTCATACGGCTCTAGACTATGCAAGCCAGCAATACAAGCAATGTTACCTGGAGACGCTTCAGACAATGGGGGCTGCTAACCGTTTTTATGCCAAACACGGATTCAAACAGCTTGACGAGCCGCTCGCCGGCTCAGAGCATTATGCATGTGACGCATGGTTTATGAAGGACCTCTAGGACAGGGGAGGAGTTCGAGCTTGGCTGCAGAACGGATTGCTTATCTAACGGTAATTAGACTTATCAGGTATGGACTTCTCTTTTCATGCCTGGCTTTTTGGGTGAGCTTTTATATTTACCCTGAATTTGCGGTTTACATGAAAACAAGCGGCGTCATCGTCTACATGTTCGTTACCGTCATTCTAGTCTTATGGTTGGACGATTATATGGACGACAAGCCAAGCGAGCGCGTCAACCGTTTGATTTTCTTTACCCTTTTTACCGGCAGTACAATCATGTCCCGTATTGTCTATGGCCGGATGGATAGTGGGGACCATGAAATTTTGCTGGTCATCACAGCTTCATTGCCTTATATGCTCTATATCTTCTTTTTGTTTCGCAAGCTCACATCCAAGCTCACTATAAAGTCAGCAGTTGGCATCAGCTCACTGTTCAATGGTTTCCTTTTCCAGAGGATTGCTTATCTCCTTGTAATGGGGTCGGCTTTTCTGCTAGGTTACGGCACTCATATTCTATTAGAAAAGATTTGGGGGAATCCGGCATGAGCATTCGTGCAGCCCAGTCGACAGACCTGAGCGCTATCTTGCAGCTGCAATACGAAGCTTACCAAAGCGAAGCGGAGCTGTATCAAGACTACAGCATTCAGCCCCTTACGCAGACGATCGAAGAGCTGGAGCTGGAATTTGCCGCTGGTGTTTTCCTGAAGGCTGAGCTGAATGGACGCATTGTTGGCTCGGTGAGGGGACGGATTCAAGACGGCGTGCTGTCGATCGGCAAGCTGATCGTAGCTCAGTCCCGCCAAAATCAAGGCATTGGCACGAAGCTGATGCAAGCCATCGAGCGCTGGGATGCCAACATTCATCGATGCGAATTGTTCACTGGACATAAGAGCTTGAAAAACCTGGCGTTATATGAACGGCTAGGCTATATCAAGCTCAAGGAGATTCCGATAAACGAAAATCTCACGTTAGTATACCTCGCAAAATCTAAGGCTTAGCTCTGGCTCGCTAGCATCCGGACGAAGCTTTCTGCCGCTATCGACAGGTTCATGTCCCGGCGCAAGGCCAGCCCTATGCTGCGGGAGGGAAGGGCCTCCTCCAGCCGGAGCTCGAACAGCTCGCCAGCCTTTACTTCCTCTTGAATAAACGAACGGTTGATAAATGCAGCGCCGTACCCCAGCATAGCAAATTCAATCAACAGATCAACGCTTCCAAGCTCAATATCCGGCTTCATCTCTACGCCTCTGCGTGTCAGCCACTCATCGATGGCGCTTCTGGTGCTGCTGCCCGGCGACATCATGAGCAGCGGCAATTTCGCCAGCTCCTGAGAATTGAGTACTCGATTCGACCATTCCTTAAACCGCTTGCCGACAACAAAACAATGCTCAAAGGAAGCAAGCTCCTCAATTTGAAGCATAGGATCAACTAGCGGCATATGTACGATTCCGCAATCCAGCAGGCCGTCCTTCAGCCGGCTCGCGATATCCGGCGACTTGCCGTGCGACAGCCGAATGCGGATGCCCGGATACTGCTGATGATACCGGTTCAAATATGGAAGTAGCACATGCTTGATCAGGGAGTCGCTTGCCCCGATGCGCAGCTCGCCTTCATTCAGCTGCTTCATCTCCCGAATGTAATGCTGTCCGGCATCCAGCAGCGAGAAGGATTGCTCCACATAAGCGAGCAGCGCTCTGCCTTCTTCCGTTAACGATACACCTTTGGACATGCGGTGGAACAGCTTCAGTCCAAGCGCGTCCTCCATCTGCTTGATCGCATAGCTTACCGATGGCTGAGTAATATGAAGCTGCTGGGCAGCCTTCGTCAAGTTCCCTTGCCTCGCAGTCTGCAGAAAAATACGATACCATTCCAGATTAATCATGATATAGACCGCCTTTATAACAAATATAGATAACTGGTATTTCCTCTATTCCTTTGCTCTCATTATAATCAACTCAGGGCAGTCAATCAATGAGCAGAGGAGAGAGCAGATATGGATCAGATAAGCAGCATGCCAGATATGGCGGCACGTTCCCCGTGGTCTGCGAATTCAGGCATTAAGCAAGTGAGCTTAAGCCCGCCGCAGCAGCAGGTTGAGGGCATTGTCCGTATCTCAGGAAGCAAAAGCCTGACGAATCGCGCGTTAATTCTAGCGGCAATGGCGGACGGCACCTCGCGAATTAACGGCATCCTAAGGAGCGATGACGCCTATTGGTGTATCGAAAGCTTGCAAAGGTTAGGTATCAGCATCACAGTCGAAGGAGAATCAGCAATCGTAGCCGGCTGCGGTGGCGATTGGCCTGTGAAGGAGGGAGAGCTGTATGTCGGAGCGGCCGGAACCGTAGCCCGTTTCTTGCCAGGCGCGCTTGCGGCTGGACACGGTTCCTGGACCTTAAGAGGCAGCAAGCGGATGGAGGAGCGGCCGATTGCTCATTTGTTAACGGCATTAATCAATCAAGGTGCTGAAATTCGTTTTCTGAATCAGGAGCATGCGTATCCTTTTATTCTGGAAGCTAGAGGCTTGAAGGGCGGGAGAGTCGAGATTCCAGGTCATCTATCCAGCCAGTTCATCAGCGGACTGCTATTAGCCGCACCGTATGCCCGACAATCCATTACGTTAGAGCTTCAAGGCTCGACTATACAAAAGGATTACGTCAACATGACGATTGAGCTGATGAGCCGATTTGGCATCCGGGTGCAAGAAGCGGACAGCTCATACTCTATTCCCGCAGGAAAATATGCCGCTCAGTCCATCGAACTCGAGCCGGATATATCGACCAGCTGTTACTTCTGGGCAGCGGCAGCTATGACAGGCGGACGCATTCGGACGGAGGGCATGGATGCGGCTGCTACCCGGCAACCGGACATCGAATTGCTGGACGTATTGGAGCAAATGGGGTGCTCGGTAACACGCGGAATTGGTTATGTCGAAGTTATAGGCACAGCTCGGCTCCGCGGCGGCTTCGAGCTCAGCATGGAGCGATGGTCCGACCAGACGCTGACGATAGCGGTCCTTGCGCTATTCGCAGATGCTCCTATCCGGCTAAAGGATGCAGCCCATATCCGGCATCATGAATGCGACCGTATCGCTGCAATATGTACGGAGCTGCGCAAGCTTCAGGTTAAAGTGGAGGAGCATCCCGACGGGTTGACCGTCTATCCGGGGACACCGGTTCCGGCTGTGCTTGACTCGCATGACGACCACCGTATGGCCATGGCGTTGTCGCTCATCGGTCTTAGAGCAGACGGAATCGCTATCTTCGACCCGGGATGCGTGTCGAAGACTTGTCCCGATTACTTCGAGCGGCTGCGTCTGCTTGGCGCAGGAGTAGATTATTCATCATAACCTATCACACGGCACATCATCCGGGATCATAATGCTATAACTCCCTTCGTTAGCGCCCTTAGCGACATGAATCGCAGGGGTGTTTTTTTATGGTATAATGGGAATATATGTTCGGAGAGGCGGATGGTCATGAAATTAGAAAATGAAGCTGATGTTATTAGAATCGTTGAGGAGGACAAGTGGATGATGGCCATCTTGCGGCATGCAGAGTCGCTTTGTCTGCCGGACTGGTGGGTTTGTGCAGGCTTTGTTCGTTCGAAGATATGGGATACTCTGCATGGATTCGCCACCAGAACGCCGTTGCCTGATGTGGACGTTATTTACTTCGACAGCCTTCATGTCGATGAAGAAACGGAAAAGCAGCTTGAGCAGAGACTTAAAGTGCTGGATCCTTCCATCCCTTGGTCAGTCAAAAATGAAGCGAGAATGCATCTCGTGAACCAAATTCCGCCCTACGATTCCTCGGTTGATGCCATCTCCAAATTTCCGGAGACGGCAACGGCATTGGGGCTGTCACTCAACGGGCAAGGTGAAGTTATTCTCGCTGCGCCTTGCGGAATAGAAGATGTATTAGGTTTATATGTAAAGCCGACACCTTACTTTCTGGAAGCGGATGAACGAGCGAAAATCTACATGGAGCGTATTCATAAGAAAAATTGGGTAAGAATTTGGAACAAGGTAACCGTCTATCCGATCGATGGGGCGCCGTACTCTTCTTCCTAGATCGGCAGATTGGAACCGCTATCTTCTTTTGTGCACACATGCCCGGAAATGATATACTTATTATATAAGACTAAACTATTATCAGGGTTAATGATTAATAATATTAATTATTTATCGTGAGTCAACATGGATATATGGGTAACCTGCTATTTCATTGATGAAAGGGAGAGGGATATGACGATTGCTCATGAGTTTCCTGTTGTAAAAGCGGAAATGCTTATCCGAAGGCCGGCGTACGAAGTGTTTGAAGCGTTCGTTAATCCAGAGGCGACCACAAAGTTCTGGTTTACCAAAAGCAGCGGCAGACTCGAGAAGGCCAGTCATGTGAAATGGGATTGGGAGATGTACGGAGTGTCGGATATCGTGAAAGTGAAGGAACTCCGCAAAAACGAGTATTTGCTTCTTGAATGGTCGTCAGACCATACCATTACTGAAGTAACCTTTACAACCAGGGATGAAGACGGCACTTTTGTCACGATCTCACATTCCGGCTTCGCGGGTGCGGGCGATGAAATTGTGCTGCAGGCGATTGATTCCATGGGCGGCTATACGATGGTACTATGCGGACTCAAGGCTTATCTGGAGCATGGCATCCTATTGAATTTGGTTGCGGATAAAGCCCCGGATGCGCATGTGCAGGGCTAGCTGACAACGTACCTATCCTTTTCTATCGGGGAAAAGAATGCAAAGAAATGAGCAGGAACTTCATAGGCGGCTCCCTGTCTGAAGTGTATGATTAAGCCATTACATGCCGGCAGGCAGGGAGGTATAGTAATCATGTCCTATCAACCGTCTATTATTGTACAGCAAGCTGCATTGAAGCACCTGGATGAAGTAGCTTCGCTATTCGATGCTTACCGCGGATTTTACGGCCAGTCATCAGACCTGGCAGGCGCAAGAGAATTCTTGCTTGACCGATTCGATCATATGCAATCCGTCATCTTCATCGCCATTGATCAGGCAACTGGAAGGGCTATTGGCTTTACCCAATTGTATCCCGTTTTTTCGTCCATCTCGATGAAACGCGCCTGGATCTTGAATGACCTTTATGTGCAAGAGAATGCACGCGACCGCGGTGCTGCGCGGCTGCTGCTGGAGCAAGCGAAGCGCTATGGGCAGTTAACGGGGGCGAAAGGGATCGAGCTATCGACTGCGCCGGATAACACAACCGCTCAAGCCTTGTACGAGAAATTCGGATTTGAGCGCGACGAGGCTTTTCTTCATTACAGCTTGACGTTGTAGCCAGTCCGATTCGCCAAATATTCCATTGACATAAATTGGGTAGCGGGCATATAATCGATTAAAGCTTAGTAATTGCATTGGAATTGTAGGATAAATAGATGCTGATACTCACCGTTACAACAGATGTGGTACCGTCATATACGCGTCTACCGGATAACCGGGGACTTCTTATGTACTATCAAAGGAAGTCCCTTTTTTGTATATCTGGAAGTCTGGCATAAGGAGCAACTGATTATCGATTAACAGGAGGTGTGCGCTATGAATTTGGAAAATATCGAAGCGTTTGTATTTATTAATCATTATGGAAGCTTCAATAAAGCGGCTGAAGTGCTCTACTTGTCGCAGCCGTCCGTAACGGCCCGCATTCAATCGCTTGAACGGGAGTTGAATTGCAAGGTATTCGACAGAATGGGCAAGCAAATTCAGATTACGGAGGAAGGCCGCAGATTCCTGCCTTACGCGCAGCAAATCCTGATGACTTATCAGAAGGGGAAGCTGCACACGAATCAGAAGAAGTCGCTGCCTGAAGAGCTTCGTATCGGAAGTACGTTGTCCGTATCCAATTACATCATCCCCGATTTGCTGCCAAGATTAAAAGACCGATTTCCGAAGACTCACTTCAAACTCATTACCGGCACGACGGATGAGATCATTCATAAGGTTATCAATAAGGAAGCGGATATTGGTTTCATTCGCAACGTCAGCCATCCCAATCTGCAATCGGTGAAGTTTTTCGAAGATCCCATACGACTGTATGTCTATGAAGGACATCCATTCTTGACAGGGGCACGGCCCACAATCGAAGACATTGCGGCACAGCCGCTTGTGTTCTTCGAATGCGGAGCGCTTGACTGGCTGCGTATCCACCGGATATTCGGCAATTTGGAGGGCCCTCCGAACATTCAATTTCTGGTCGATAATTCAGAGACGGCCAAGAAGCTGGTCATACAGAAGGCCGGTATCAGCTTCCTGCCCAGCCAAAGCGTTCAGCAGGAAATCCGCGACGGCAAGCTGATTCCGATTAAGCTGCCGGATACGGAGGGAATCTCGCTGCAGACGAATCTGATCTCCTGCCATGGCAAAAACGCTCTGTTCTTCTCAGCTATCACCGAATTCAGCAAAGAGCTGGCGGCTCGGAAGGAAGGATTGACCGCATCGGCCAGGTAACGAATTTCCTATCAAATTATTAGATCGTCGTATAGATTTTCTCTATTATGGGACCGATTGACCGCCTGGAAAGGCGAGTGCTAAAGTTAGGTCAGCCATAAACCGCACTTAACCAGTAGGATTTATGAGTTTAATAACAACCCATTGGAGGAACCTGCCTTGAGAAAAATATCCGTTATTGCTTTAGCGCTCGTCTTGACGCTTGCGGCATCCGCTTGCTCAAGCGAATCCAAACCCGCCTCATCTAGCGGAGCCCAGAAAATTATTATCGGTACGGGCAATGACTTTGAGCAAATCGCCTTCCTGGACGACAAAAACAAGCTGACCGGCTTTGACGTCGAGCTCCTGCGTGAAATCGATAAACGGCTGGACAATTACGAGTTCGAATTTCAGACGATGGATTTCTCTAACATCCTGCTGAGCCTGGAGACCAAGAAGGTCGATCTGGCCGCTCACCTCTTCGAAAAAAATCCGGAGCGCGTCGAGAAGTTTCTGTTCAATGAAGAGCCTTACGCTTATTGGAGAAACAAAATCATTGTCGCTTCGGACAATAACGACTCCATTCAAACCTTGGACGATCTGGTCGGGAAGAAGGTGCTTGTCGGACCGACCAGCGCTCAGGCGCAAATTCTGGAAAACTACAATAAAGAGCATAAGGAAGGCATCAATATCGTGTATCAGCAGAACGATGCCAACGACGATGTCGCCCAAATTACTTCCGGCCGCGTCTATGCCACACTCGGAGCGGACTTCCTGCTGCCGATCAAGGACCCGCAAGGCAAGCTGAAAACCGTAGGGGAATCATTGAACGAAGGCAATATCCTGTACGTCTTCCGCAAGGACGATGCGGACTCCAAGAAGCTTGCCGATGCCGTAGACGGCGCAATCAAAGAGCTGAAAGCGGACGGAACGCTCAAAAAGCTGAGCGAGGATTGGCTGGGCCAAGACTTCTCGAAATAATGCGCCAGGCAGTCCGCCAGCCGGGCTGCCGAAAGTGGGGTGTAAACGATAGATGGGGCAACATCCGTTTGAATTCTCCTATGTATTCGAATATTTTGTCAGATTGCTGCCGTCCCTGCGCATAACGCTTTATATCGTAGGCAGCTCGATCCTCTTCGGCTTGATTGTCGGGCTGCTGGTCGCGCTGCCTCAGCTGTACCGGGTACCGGTGCTGCAGCGGTTGTCGCGCATCTATATTTCTTTTTTTCGGGGAACGCCGATTCTAATCCAGCTGTTCCTGTTCTATTACGGCATGCCCGAGCTGCTGAAGCTGGCCCACATCGATGTGAGCAAGACGCCGACTTTGTTTTTTGTCATCCTAACGTATTCGCTTCATAGCGGGGCTTATATTTCAGAGGTGATTCGCGGTGCTGTCACGGCGGTCGACAGAGGACAGGTGGAGGCAGCCTATGCGATGGGAATGAACGGCTACCAGGCATTCATCCGCATTGTGATGCCGCAAGCGCTGGCGATTTCCATCCCGGTGTTTGCCAATGTCGTGCTTGGCAATCTGAAGGATACGTCGCTGGCTTTCTCGCTAGGCATATTGGAGATTACGGGAAGAGCGCAGACGATCGGCACGCTGTCGCAACGATTCGCCGAAATCTATCTGTCGCTGGCGCTTCTCTACTTTATCATATGCTTTGTGCTGGAGCGGTTGTTCTTCCGGCTGGAGCGAAGGCTGCTCCGTCATGAGCAATCATCGGATGCCGAGCGAAGGCTGCGGAGGATAGAAGGCTCCATCTTCGGCAGAGTGGCGGGCGCGGCTAAGCTTCGCAACAAGGAGGCCAGATTATGAGGCTCGATCCTTCCTTTATATGGACGGCATTCACGCTATTACTGTCGGCAATCCCGACGACATTGATGATTACAGCGGTTGCTATGGGCTGCGGCACGATGATTGGAACGTCGGTTGCGCTGATCCGAATTTATCGGGTGCCCGTCCTGCATGGGCTCGCTGCGGCATATGTGACATTTATTCGAGGAACGCCGATGCTGACTCATCTGCTGCTTATCTATTTCGGATTGCCGTACCTGATTGACGGGCTTGCTATACAGCTTGGGTGGTCGTTCCGCTCTGTCTCGATTCCGATGATCGGCTTCGCGTATATCTCGTTTTCGATTACTGCCGGCGCCTATTTGTCGGAGGTGATCCGCTCCGGTCTGCTTGCGGTTAACAAAGGGCAGCTTGAAGCGGCTTATTCGATCGGCATGACCACGAGGCAAGCGATGAAGCGTATCGTATTTCCCCAGGCTTTTGCGATTTTGCTGCCCAGCTTGTCCAACAGCACCATTAACATGCTGCATGGCACGACCCTTGCTTTCACCGTATCGGTAGTCGATATTAACGCCAAGTCTCAAATCATCGCATCATCGAACTGGAAGTTTTTCGAGGCTTATATCGCAGCCGCAATCATTTATTGGGGACTTACGATCTTAATCGAGCGAATTACCGCCGTTATTGAAAAACGAATCAATCTGTATAACCGGGGTGGAGTAGCATGATCAGGCTGAAGCAAATCCAGAAGTCGTTCGGACGCCATCACGTGCTCAAAGGAATTGATGTGAACGTGGAGAAGGGGCAGGTCGTGGCGATCTTAGGACCGAGCGGTTCGGGAAAAACAACGCTGCTTCGCTGCATCAACTTCCTTGAGCGGCCAAGCGATGGAGAAATTGAAATTGACGGCATCACCGTACAGTGCAAACGGCCGAGCAAATCGGATATTCATACGCTGCGCAAGCAATCCGCAATGGTATTCCAGCAATACAATCTGTTCCGTCATAAAACGGCGCTGGAGAATGTGATGGAGGGACTTGTCGTGGTGCAAAAGGTTCCGAAGGAAGAGGCACGCGAGCGCAGCATCGCGTTATTGAAGAAAGTGGGCCTAGAGAACAAGCTAGACGCGTACCCCAGCCAGCTGTCCGGCGGACAGCAGCAGCGTGTCGGCATTGCGCGGGCGCTTGCGCTGAATCCGAAGGTTATCCTGCTCGACGAGCCGACATCCTCGCTTGACCCGGAGCTGGTGGGCGAGGTGCTGTCGGTCATACGCAAGATTGCCAAGGAAGGCATCACAATGATTATTGTGACGCATGAAATGGCGTTCGCCCAGGATGTGGCCAGCCACATTATCTTTATGGATGACGGCGTTATTGTGGAGGAGGGGACACCCGCCCAACTATTCAATTTTCCGAAGGAAGAGCGGACGCGGCAATTTCTGAAACGATATACGCCTGACGGTGTTTATTCTATCTAGGAGGAGGGAATTTACGTGGCGATAAAGCTAGGCATCCTCGATCAAAGCGTCGCCTCTGCCGGACAGACTCCGGCCGAAGCGCTAGCGAACACCGTGAAGCTGGCCAGGCTTGCCGAAGAGCTTGGCTATGAACGCTTCTGGGTATCGGAGCATCATGATTCCGCCCAGCTTGCAGGCTCTTCGCCGGAGGTGCTGATCGGTTATCTGCTGGCGCGCACTGAGCGGATTTCAATTGGATCGGGCGGCGTGATGCTTCAGCATTACAGCCCTTACAAGGTTGCGGAAAACTTCAATGTACTGGCTTCGCTAGCGCCTGGGCGCGTCGAGCTTGGCATCGGACGCGCACCGGGAGGCTTGCCGCGCTCGACCTCAGCATTGCAGCGGACAGAGGACGCAAGATCGCTTAGCGATAAACTGGTTGAAGTAGAGATGTATATTAGCGGATCAGCGCCGGATGGCCATCCGCTTGCGGGGTTGAAGGCGAGCCCGATTCCGGAGCATCCGGCAGATGTCTATATTCTGGGCACAAGCGTCGCCAGCGCGGAATTGGCTGCGGAACGCGGATTGCCGTATGTGTTCGCCCTGTTCATCAACAATGATCCCGCTGCAGCGAAGAAGGCTTTCGAGACATACCGAAGCCGGTTTATTCGTACGGGCAAATTTGTTCCGCGTCCCATTCTGGCACTGTCGGTTATTGCGGCGGATACCGAAGAGGAAGCGGCTGCGCTCGCAGGCGAATTGAAAAGCGTCCGGGTCACTCTGGCTAGCGGCAAGACGGTCAACGTCAGCACGGAGGAGCAAGCGCAGGAGTTCGCCCGGCAAGCAGGCGAGGCCTACACGGCAGAGGTGCGGGCCGCTGATATCACAACAGGCGACAAAGATTCGGTGCGGAGCCGAATTCTTGAATTAGGCCGTCAGTACGGCGTTGAAGAGTTTATCGTGACTTCTGCGGCCGGAGGGTTCGAGCAGCGTGCCCGGTCATTCACGCTGCTGAAGGAAGCAATGGCAGAGCAGACTGTCTAATCGACAGTTGACACCACAGCATAAGGAGGCATACAACGTGAGCATATCCGCGGCACAATCCATTCAGGAACAGCTTATCGCAATCCGGCGGCATCTTCATGCCCATCCGGAGCTGTCGCATGAGGAAGAAGAGACGACAGCATATATTCGCACTCAATTGCAGGAGGCAGGCATACGCATCGTGCCGTTCCCGCTGCGAACCGGCATTGTTGCCGAGGTAGGCGGAAGCAAGGAAGGGCCTCTCATCGCCATTCGCGCGGATATCGATGCGCTTCCCATTCATGAGGAGACGGGCTTGCCGTACGCATCCGCCATTGCCGGCCGCATGCACGCATGCGGCCATGACTTCCATACGGCTGTAGTGCTGGGTACGGCTTTCCTGCTCAAGGAACGGGAGAGCTCATTGCCCGGTACGGTTCGCTTCCTGTTCCAGCCTGCGGAGGAGAAGGCGAAGGGGGCGCTGGAGGTCATTGCCAGCGGAGCGCTTGAAGGTGTGCAGGCCATATTCGGCCTGCATAATAAGCCCGACCTGCCGGTAGGTACAATCGGCATTAAGGAAGGACCGATTATGGCAGCGGCCGATGGATTTATTGTAGAAGTGGAGGGAAAGGGCAGCCATGCGGCAGTGCCGGAAGCCTCCGTGGACACGATTGTCATCTCCGCCCATATTATTACGGCTTTGCAGACGATCGTGAGCCGCAATGTCGGCGCGCTGGAGAGCGCTGTCGTCAGCGTGACCCGCCTTAACAGCGGCACGGCGTGGAATGTCATTCCGGGCAAAGCCGTGTTCGACGGCACGCTGCGCACATTCGACGAGCGAGTGCGTTCAACAGTCCGCGAGCGCTTCGAGGGGATCGCAACAGGCGTAGCTCAAGCCTTCGGCGGCAAGGCAAGCGTTCGATGGCTGGAAGGGCCGCCGGCCGTAGTGAATGATGGCGCATGGGCCGAAGCGGCCCGTGAGGCGGCGACTGCTGCCGGACTTACCCCGATTGTGCCGCAGCCTTCGCTTGCGGGCGAGGATTTTGCCTTTTACTTAAGAGAAACGCCCGGACTGTTCGCTTTTCTTGGCACGAATGGCCCGCAAGAATGGCATCATCCCGCGTTCGACGTCGACGAGAAAGCTTTGCCGCTTGGCGCCGCTTTTTTTGCAGAGCTTGCTGAAGACGCCTTGAACCGGTTATCGCGCACGAGACAATCCAGTACGAAAGGGAAGGTATCGCAATGAGCCAATTGCCAGTCGATATCGAAGCCTATCTGCATACGCATGAGCAGCTTCGCGAGGCCGTCCAAGGATGGACGGATGATCAATTAATATGGAAAGCTGCACCGGAATCGTGGAGCGTGACGGAAGTGATCGCCCATCTCGTCGATCATAGCGTCGTCATTGCTTTCCGGCTGAGGGAGATCTTATCCGGCTCTGCGGCCAGATTGCCAGCGTTTAGCCAGGATGAATGGGTAACCGGGCAGCGCTCGAATGAAGGGAATGTCCATGAGTACTTGAAGCTGTTCCAGTCGCTGCTGGAGTACAACAGCGGGATTTTCCGCCGGTTGCGGCCGGAGGATTGGGAGAAGACCGGGATCAACGCCAAAGGAGATACGGTCAATTTGCCTGTCATCGTGAAATCCTTCACCTCTCATGTGCAAAATCATCTGGGACAGATCGCGAGAATCAAGACTGCTCTGGAAGCAGCAGCCGCTAAGCAGCAATAAGAAGATTCCGATTTCCAGGAGCAGCGTCTCCTCCACACTTGGAAAGGCAGGTGAGAGTCTTGGGCCGTATCGTCATACGAGAAGCGGAGAAGACCGATGCTGAGATCATTCAATCCATTATTCTGAACGCCTATAGCCAGTACGAGCAGCATCTGCCGCAAGACCGCTGGGTGCAATACCAGGAGGATATGAAGCATGCTGTGACTAGCGAGAAAGTAAAAGCAAGAATCGTAGCAGAGCTAGAGGGAGAGCCGGTAGGCAGCGTATTCCTGTATGATTCTTCTGAAGCCGCGTATGGTCTGCCTGAGCTCGGCATCCATTCGCCGATTATGCGCCTGCTTGCCGTCTCGACGCAAGCGCGGGGACACGGAATTGCAACGGCATTGATACGCGCCAGCGTCAACCTTTCCCTGCAATGGGGAGCCGAGACGCTTCATCTGCATACCAACGACATGATGAGCTCAGCCATTAAGCTGTATGAGCGGCTTGGATTCCAGCGCGCGTACGACAAGGATATTATTAAAGGCGATTCTATAGTGAAAAGCTACCGACTTCCGCTAAGGAGTGAATATTCATGGGTAACCGCAAGCTACTGAAGCTGGGCGCGCTGATTCATGGCGTTGGCGGCAATATATCCGGTTGGCGCCACCCTGATGTGCCGGCAGATGCCAGCGTCAGCTTCCCGTTCTACAAGCAGCAGGCACAGACGGCGGAAGCTGGCAAATTCGATCTTCTGTTCATTGCCGACGGCCTGTACATTAATGAGCAATCCATCCCGCACTTCCTGAATCGCTTCGAACCGATTACGATCTTATCCGCTTTGGCGGCTGCAACCACCCATATCGGTCTGGTTGGAACGCTGTCCAGTTCGTACAGTGAGCCGTTCACCGTCGCCAGGCAGTTCGGCTCCATCGACCATATTAGCGGCGGACGCGCGGGCTGGAATATCGTCACTTCGCCGCTGGAGGGCTCTGCCCGAAATTACAGCAAAGCTCAGCATCCTTCCCATGATGAGCGCTACCAGATTGCCGAGGAGTATCTGGAGGTTGTCCGCGGGCTGTGGGACTCATGGGAGGACGATGCCTTCGTCCGGGATAAGGAGAGCGGCGTCTTCTTCAATCCGGATAAGCTTCACCGGCTGAATCATCTAGGAAAGTACTTCTCCATTGAGGGGCCGCTTAACATTGCGCGTTCCAGACAGGGGCATCCTGTCGTCTTCCAAGCCGGCTCTTCGGAGAGCGGCAAACGGCTTGCCGCTCTTAGCGCCGACGCCGTCTTCACCGGGCATGACACGATTGAGGAGGCGAAGGCCTTCTACAAGGACGTGAAAGACCGGACCGTCCTTGCCGGACGTTCAAGGGACGATATCGTCATTCTTCCGGGAATAGGACCCATTATCGGGCGCACGCAGGAGGAGGCAGAGCGCAAGTATGAAGAGCTTGCCGGTCTGGTCAGCATCGAGAAAGCGCTGGATTACCTAGGCCGTTTCTTCGATCATCACGACTTCAGGCAATATCCGCTGGACGATCCGTTCCCTGAATTAGGAGACATCGGAGCGAACAGCTTCCGCAGCGGCACGGACAAAATCAAGCGTTATGCGAAGGAGCATGGCTTGACGCTGCGACAGGTTGCGCTCCGTTCCGCAACGCCGCGAACAGCATTCATCGGCACGCCGGAGAAGATCGCGGACCTGATTCAGCAATGGTACGAGGAAGAAGCGGCCGACGGTTTTATCATCTCGCCGCCTCTGCCGGGATGGCTGAAGGATTTCGTTGAGCTGGTTGTTCCTATCCTGCAGGAGAGAGGGCTGTTCCGTACCGAATATGAATCCGATACGCTGCGCGGCAATCTGGGCTTGCGCGTGCCGGCTAACCGCTATACGGCAGCCGTTCAATTGAATACGTAGCCTTCTTAAGCCGCTCCATTCCGATTCCGTTCTATGAACGCAATTCGGGAAAGAGCGGCTTTTTCTTGTTCCAAAAATGCTTGTATGCTTAATCAAAATCAGGAAAACTTTTCTATTCATAGATAGATTTATTCTATTATTCAAACCCTGTCCGCTGCGGTATGCTGGATACAGATAAAGTTTATTAATCTCATAGGAATTATAAGAATTAGTAAACAGGATTATCCCCGCAAGAAAGTTGGTGAGAGGACATGGGGGAATTGTTAAAGGTGGATCAGCTGCAAATCAAGTTTCGCAGCGAGCAAGGCGAGACCGTCTCGGTTGAAGATGTCAGCTTCACGATCCGGCATGGCGAAACGATGGCTATCGTAGGCGAGTCCGGCTGCGGGAAGAGTGTTACTTCATTGGCGATCATGGGGCTTCTGGGTGCTGGAGGCACCATTGCCAAAGGCAGCGTGCGCTTCCAGGATACCAACTTGGCCTCATTGCCCGAGCGCCAGCTTCGCAAGCTGAAGGGCAGCCAGATGTCGATGATTTTCCAGGAACCGATGACCTCGCTTAATCCTGTCATGACCATCGGGCGGCAGATTGAGGAAGCAGTCAGGCTGCATCTGAAGAGCCCGCGCAAGACAGCGAGGCGTCTGGCCATCGATATGCTCCGCAAGGTCGGCATCCCGCGGCCGGAATCGATCGCTAAAGCTTATCCGCATGTGCTCTCCGGCGGCATGAGGCAGCGGGTCATGATTGCCATCGCACTTATCTGCCAGCCTAAGCTGCTCATTGCCGACGAACCGACAACGGCGCTTGATGTTACGATTCAAGCGCAAATCATTGAGCTGATGAAGTCGCTGCAGGAAGAGACCGGAACAGCCATTCTGCTTGTCACGCATGACCTCGGTGTCGTCGCCGCCATGGCTGATCAGGTTGCCGTCATGTATGCCGGTCAAATCGTGGAAGCGGCAGATGTCTATACGCTGTTCCGCTCGCCCCGGCATCCCTATACGCAAGGCCTGCTAAATTCGATTCCAAGGCTGGATGGGGGCAAGGGACAGCGTGCGCCAGCCATCCCGGGCCAGGTTCCATCGCTGCGCGAGATGCCTGCGGGCTGCCGCTTCCATCCGCGGTGTCCCTATGCAAAGGACAGATGCAGAGAACGGCAGCCGAGGCTTAGCTTCGCAGGCGAGGAGCATCAGGTAAGATGCTGGCTGGCGGAATCGGAAGAGCTGGAGAGTGCAAGCGCGTCCGACGATCAAAGGCGGAAGAGCGTGGCCTTATGAGCGAACCGTCGTTCCGTCCTCCTGAACCGGTTGACGAGAGAAGGCCGATCATGCAGATCGAACGGTTAAGCACGCATTATCCCGTGCGAGGGGCTTTCCTCTCAAGGCGCGACAAGGCAGTCAAAGCGGTTGACGACGTCAGCTTGACGTTATACGAGGGAGAAACCGTCGGACTTGTAGGGGAATCCGGCTGCGGCAAATCGACGCTGGGACGTACTATTATTCGGCTGGAGCAGTCGAGCGGCGGACGTATCCGCTTCGAGGGGCGCGATATTACCCATGATCCGCCGAAGAAGCTGATCCCGGCAAGAATGCGCATGCAGATGATCTTCCAAGACCCGTACGCCTCGCTGAATCCTAGAATGCGCATCGTCGACACGCTGTCCGAGCCGCTGCTCGTCCACCGGCTGGTGGAACGCCATGAAATTCGGAGGGAAGTCGATCGGCTGCTCGCGCTGGTCGGATTGCCGTCTTCGGCCGGCAATCGGTATCCCCATGAATTCTCGGGCGGACAGCGGCAGCGGATCGGAATTGCCAGGGCTCTGTCATTCCGTCCAAAGCTTCTTGTATGCGACGAGCCCGTATCGGCTCTGGATGTATCCATCCAGGCGCAAATCCTGAATTTGCTGCAGGATCTCCAAGAGGAGCTTACATTGACTTATTTGTTCATCGCACACGGCATCGGGGCTGTCAAACAAATCAGCAAGCGCGTGGCGGTCATGTATTTAGGCAAAATCGTGGAGCTTGCCGGTACGGAAGAGCTGTTCCGCCGTCCGAGGCATCCTTATACGCAGCTGCTGCTGAACGCCTATCCGCCGCCCGACCCGGCATACAGGCGGAAGCAGTCCCGCGTTATCCTGCACGGCGACATACCTAGCCCTGCAAACCCGCCAGCGGGCTGCCGCTTTCATACCCGCTGCCCGTACGCGCAGCAGCGATGCCGGGTTGAAACGCCCCATCTTAGCGAGAAGGAGCATGCCGTGGCATGCCATTATCCGCTGGCATGACCATGAAGCAGAAAGGAGGCTAACCGTGGGGCCTTACCTTGTTCGGCGGCTGCTGATTGCCGTCCCCGTATTTTGGGGCATCACCGTGCTCAGTTTCCTTATCATGAATATGGCGCCAGGGAATCCCGTGGATATGTTCATCAATCCGAATGTTCCTCCAGAGATGCGGGAGCTGCGGAAGGAGCTGCTCGGCCTCAACGATCCCGTCTATGTCCAGTACTTCAAATGGCTGGCCGGAGTGCTGAGGGGAGAGCTCGGGTATTCATTCAGCTCTTATGCGCCTGTCACTGAGCTCATCGGAGCTCGTATCGGCCCAACGCTGCTGCTGGCGTCGTCATCGCTGGCAGTTGGCCTGATTATCGCTATTCCGATCGGAATCTTAAGCGCGGTCAAGCATAACACAAGGCTCGACTACCTGATGACGGGATTGTCGTTTCTCGGCACGTCGATACCTCCGTTCTTTCTGGGACTAGGGCTGATCTATATCCTAGGCGTAGAACTGAAATGGCTGCCTACAGGCGGCATGAAGACGCTAGGCGGCGACGGGGGATTCGCCGATATCGCTATTCATCTGATTATGCCTGTGTTGGTGCTCGGCATGACGATAGCGGGCAAGAAAGTCCGGTATGTGCGAGCCAGCATGCTGGATGTGCTGGGGCAGGACTACCTGCGCACCGCCCGGTCCAAGGGATTAAGCGAATGGGCCGTCACCAACCGGCATGCGCTGCGCAATGCCCTTATCCCGATCATTGCCGTCATCGGCGCCGAAATCCCGCTTCTGCTTGGCGGAAGCATCATCATCGAGCAAGTGTTCCAATGGCCGGGCATTGGCCAGCTTACGATGGAAGCGATTCTGTCACGCGATTATCCAACGCTGATGGGGCTTAATCTCGTCGCCGCCAGCGTGGTGCTGCTGACGAATCTGCTGATCGACATCTTGTATGCGGCGGTTGATCCGCGGATTGAATTCAACTAAGAGGAGGGTGGACGATGAATCAGGCGGAGCTTGCTTGGCGGAAGGATGCGATGGACACCGAGAGAAGACATGATGGAGCTGATGACCCGCCAAGCTTCGAAAGCTATGCCCGGCAAGTGAGGCAGCGGTTCATGCGCCATAAGGTTGCCGTATGGGGGCTGGCGACTACCTTGCTGCTGCTCGCTGCCGGATTGCTGGCGCCATGGCTCGCGCCGTATCAGCCGAACGAAATCACCGATGCGTTCTCGGCTGGCCCGTCTGCCGACTATCTTCTTGGCACTGATCAGGTAGGGCGGGATGTGCTCAGCCGCTTGTTATATGGAACTAGAGTATCTCTGCTGATCGGCTTTACCACGGTAGCGATCTATGTGTTGTTTGGCACATTAGTCGGCTTGATAGCCGGGTATTACGGCAAGTGGATCGACATGCTGCTCATGCGCATAACCGACATCTTTCTCAGCTTTCCTTATATGCTGGTCGTGCTCGTCATGGTCAGCGTGCTTGGCGCAAGCCTATGGACAATTATTATCGTGCTGGCTCTATTCAAGTGGCCTGCGATTGCAATGCTAGTCCGCGGAATTGTCTTATCGCTCAAGAAGGCGGATTATGTGCGGGCAGGAGTGGCGCTCGGCTATAGCACGCCGCGCATCCTTCTTCGCCATATTTTGCCTGGTGCTTCCGGGGCCATTATTGTCAATGCCACCTTCGGAGTTGCCAGCACCATCCTGGCAGAAGCCGGACTCAGCTTCCTTGGCATGGGTGTGAAGTCGCCGCAAGCAAGTCTAGGCAATATGCTCCATGACGCACAATCGCTTACGGTTCTGACCGAGCAGCAATGGCTCTGGCTGCCCGCAGGCTTCATCATTCTGTTGACCGTGCTCGCCTTCAACTTTGTCGGCGACGGCTTGCGGGATGCGCTGGACGGCAGGCAGCTTTAGCGGCATTAATACTCTTCTGGCAACAAGCCGGATCACATGTCCAATGAGGATATCTATCCATCGGATAAAGACAAGGGGAGAGAACTATGAAGAAAAAATCACTCATTCTATTCGTCGCCATATTTGCGCTTCTGATATCGGCTTGCAGCAAGCCGGCTGGCCCGGAAGCCAGCCCTTCAGCCCAATCAGCCGGGGAGAGCGTCACGCAACCCGTACAGGAAACGCCCGCTGCAACGCCAAAAATCTTGACAATCGGCATCGTCAACGCGCCGGTCACATTGAATCAGATCAACACACAGGGAAGCTCCGCTTCGCTCGCACCTATCAATCTGCTTAACGATGCACTGCTCGACGTGACGGATGAAGCCGAATTCATACCGAAGCTGGCGGAATCCATTGAGACAACGGACAAACAAACGTACCGCATTAAGCTAAAGGAAAACGCCAGGTGGAACGATGGTACGCCGTTCACAACAGCGGATGTCGCATTCACCTTAAAGGCGGCGCTGCATCCCAAGGTCGATACCTCCTTCCAGCTCAGCTTCATTGAAGGCTTGAACGATGCCGGCAAGCTGGACGAAGGCGTAACTGAAATTGCAGGCCTTAACGTAATCGACGCTGCGACGTTCGAAATCAAGACAAGATCGCCGATTGATCCGCTTGTGTTCAATGAACGCTTTGGCGTGAAGGTCAACTTCCTGCCCCAGCATATCTTGAAGGATGTGAGCCCGGAGCAACTGGCGACGCATGAATACTTCCAGCGGCCTGCCGTAACGATCGGCCCATTCAAATTCGCCAGCTATGTGCAAGGACAGCATGTCGAGGTGACGAAGAACGAGAACTATTATCTCGATGTGCCGAAAATCGATACGATATTCATCAAAGTGCTGCCGGCTGCGAACCTTGTTGCCCAGCTCCAGACTGGGGAGATCGGGATGAATTCCTTGCCGGTCGGGCTCGTCCCGATTACGGATTACGATAAAGTGATCGGCTTCGACAATGTGAATGTGACCTCCGCGCCCGCTTCCGAGCCTGCTGAGCTGTTCTTCAATGTTGAGAAGCTGCCGGACAAGAAAGTCAGGCAGGCGATCGCCCATGCGCTCAATCGCCCGCAGATTGTCGAGAAGCTGCTGAAGGGGCAGGCCGAGATTATTGACGGCGGCATTCCAAGCAAGCATCCCTACTTCAACGCCAATATCAAAAACTATGATTACGATCCCGAAAAGTCAAAGCAGCTGCTAAAAGAAGCGAATTGGGATGCCAGCCAGAAGCTGACTTTCCTCATCCCGGTAGGCAACAAAGTCCGGGAGCAAGCGGCGGACATTCTCGTTCAAAACCTGGAAGCGGCAGGCTTCAAGATCGATGTGCAGAAGTTCGATTTCCCTACGCTCATCGACAAGGTTGAGAAGGGCGAGCATCATATTACGATATTTACGCGGGACTACTATATCGAGCCCAGTCTGTACTTTACCACCTACAAGAGCAACGATCCCGAAAGCGTCATCCGCTATAACAACCCGCTTGTCGACGAGCTGATTCAGAAGGGCGAGCAAGAGATCGACGAGGCGAAGCGCCATGAAATCTACAATCAGCTTCAGGAAGTGCTGCACGAAGACGTGCCGACGCTGGCTGTCTACTCCGAGAAGCGGCTGCAAGTCGTCTCCAAGGATGTCCTTGTCGGCAAGCCGCTGAATCTGGGCACGTTCAACAATGTCAACCAATGGGATCTTGCCGCGAAGTAGCAGCCGGCATCAAGGCATGCACCAGTCCATCCCGATCCGCGCATGCGAGGCTGCATTCCGTCCCGCATGCGCCATCACTCACGGTTGTAAAGGAATCATTCCTTTATAATAAATCGCTTAACCATTTCATTAGGAGGTGCAAGTAACATGGCAAGTTTGAATTGCTTGGTATGCAGATCAGATATTGAGGTAGAGGAGCAGGCATCCACTGGCGAGATCGTGGAATGCGCTTCTTGCGGGCAAGAGCATGAAGTGCAGGTGGAGTCTCAGCTGGTCTCGATCGCCCTGGCTCCGGAAATTGAAGAAACGTGGGGGGAGTAAAAGAAGACTATGACGCCATCTCATGCGGTGCTGTTATGTGTGACGAAGCTCAGGGAAGAGGAACAGCGTATCGCAGGCTATCTGGAAGAGCTAGGCGTGCGCGTTCATGTCAATCTGGATTCAATGGAGCTGCCGCTTGGCACGGGAGAGGAATCCTCCTTCGCCATCGCCCTGATACGGTGCCTGTCACAGAGGAGCGCATTGCATCGGTCAAGGCTGCTGGAGCTATCGGGCTTGCCCACCTTAAATTCGGTTAAAGCCATTACAATCTGCACGAACAAAATACATCAGGCGATCGTATTCGAGAAGCACGGCGTGCCCCAGCCAAGGTTTAAGGTCGTATTTACGCCCGCCAAGCTGTATGACGCGCTGAATGAATTTAGCGAATTGTATGTTATTAAGCCCGCAACATCGTCATGGGGGAGGGGAATCGCAAGAATTACGGGAAGAGAGTGCCTCGACGGCTGGATTGCAGCCAGAGAATCGGTGGACCCCAGCCATCAATCATTCCCGGTACTGGTACAGGAGTACGTGGAGAAGGGGGATTATGACATAAGAGTCGTCATTGTCGGCCGCAAGCCGGTCGTGGCGTTCCGCCGGGTATCGGCGGAGAATTGGAAAACCAATACGCATCTCGGCGCCGAGATTGAGCCTATCGAGATTAATGAAGAGATTGCCTCCATTAGCCGCAAGCTGATCGAGGTGCTGGGTGAAGGCGTATATGGCGCAGATTTGTTTTTTGACTACAGTAATTTGCGGTACGTCGTATGCGAAGTGAATCAAAATCCGGAATTCGCCAAGTCATGGAAGGTGCATGGCGTGGATATCGCCTATCATATCGCTCAATACGTCAAGGAAACGATCCACCAGCCCGTTCATAGCGGGCAGCAAGCTAACGTTACGCTTCATACCTGATAGAGAGAGGAGCCACCGGATTCATGGGAGAGACGCTGACAAAGCCAAAAACGGCAATTCAAAAGGAGCACTACTTTTCGCTATCGTTTGTGTTATCGCGTGTACTGAATTCAGGCGTCATTATGAGTATCGAGAGGAACGATCAAGAGCTGAAAGGTTTGGAGAAAAGCATAGCCAAGCTGACTCAGACCCGCTATGTTTCCTTATTCAATACGTATACAGGCGCGCTGCACGGCGCGCTATGGGGCCAAGACATCGGTCATGGCTCTGAGGCGAGGCTCGCTCACCCGAGCGAGCAAGAGCGCAGCTTCCTCCAGTGGCTGGGCATCAGTTTGGTGCAAAATCCGCAGGTTCCGCTTCCCTACGCAGCCGTAGATGTGAATTGGGACAATCTCGGAGAGCTGGATCCGGCAATCAGCCAAGCGCGCGCGTCAGCCCCTGTGCTGGTGCTGGACTTTACCGGACTTGGCTTCGGACCTGTCGCCGCAATCGCCGCCAACGACGAGCTGGTATGGAAGAAGGCGGAGCGGCTCAAAATTTTCGGCGCTTTCGATCTCCAGACCATGTGGACCCAGGAGGAAAGCGAGCCCGACCTTCAGCCGGCGGTTCAGTTCAATTACCGGCTTAGTCCCCTTGTGGCCGCATGCGTGAAGCTGTCGCTGCTAAGGAGGAATAACGCCTCATGAAGACCGATTTCATACGCAAGCCGCTGGCTCTGCCGCAGGAAGAGTGGGCAAGGAATCCGCTTGCCTTCCTCGGCGGGCCGTCTATTATACCGGAGGATGTCCGGAAAACGAATTTCCCGATCATTACGAAGGAAGATCTGATCCAAATGTTCGTCTCGATTCAGCAAGACGGCGAGCAAGTCGTCGAGGAGTTTCAGGAAGCTTACCGGAAGTATGTCGGTGCGAACTATGCGATTGCGACGGCAAGCGGGACGGCAAGCTTGCACCTGGCACTCGTTGGCGTCGGCGTGCAGCCCGGCGATGAAGTCATCGTCCCTGCCTTCACCTTCATCGCTTCTGCGCAGGCGGTCGTCGCAGCGAAGGCGATTCCGATCTTCGTCGATATTGATCCCGTTACGTATTGCCTCGATCCGTCGAAGGTCGAGCGTGCCATTACAGGCAAGACCAAAGCCATCATGCCCGTGCATGTGCATGGCTTGCCCGCAGACCTGCAGGCGCTGCGGAGCATTGCCGACCGCCATTCGCTGCGGCTCCTCGAGGATGCCTCCCATGCGCATTCGGCATCCATTAACGGCCAGGTAGCGGGTTCCATCGGAGATGGAGCCGGACAAAGCCTGATGGCGGACAAAAACTTCCCAGTTGGAGGAGAGGGCGGCATTGCGTTCTTCCGGGAGAAAGCCGACTATGATCGCGCTCTTAGCTTCCTTCGCACGTCAGGCATCGATTACCGCATGTCGTGGATCGCTGCTGCTTTTGGCCTAAGTCAACTGGAGCGGCTGCCGTATTATGACGCTATCCGGGCGCGCAATGCCGCTTATCTGACGAAAGAGCTGGAGGGCACAAGGCTGTTCAGCGGCCCGTTCGTCCCCGAGGGTTACAAGCACAGCTACAATATGTACCGCGTGAAGCTGTCTCCCGAGCGGCTCGGGCTGGATGATCTCCAGGATTTTCGCGTAAAGGATGCCGTGCAGCAGCTCATTAATGAGGAAGGCGTATACGCCAGAGAGTGGCAAAATGTGCCGATCCCAGGACATCTGCCGTTCAAGAACCGCAAGGGCTTCGGCAACGGCTATCCGTTCTCGCTGTCAGACCGCGAGGATTTCGGCTACGACCTGCGCCACTTTCCCGAGACGCTGAACATGCTGCGCAATTCACTTACGATCTGCCGCGAGCTGCGGACGCCGATTGAATATGAACGAATCCAGGCCTATGCGCTTGCTTTCAAAAAAATCGATGCCAATCCGGAGGCCATCAGGGAACTGGCCTCGAGAAGCAGCGACCTGACGGTGCTTTACGAAAGGGATGCGCGACTCGGATGACGGCATCAGAGGGCGGCAAAAGACGGGCGGCCATACTGGGCGGCAGCGGCTTCACTGGCGCCGAGCTGTACCGGCTGCTCGACCGGCATCCCGAATTCGAGGTCGCCTTCGTCTCTTCGGAGTCGAAGGCAGGCTTTCCTGTGGACAAATATTTCATCGGCTCGATTCACAAAAAAAAGCCGAGTTCCCTGAAATTCAGCAAGGCGGAGGAGCTTGACGGGCATTACGACGCCATCTTCTCCTGCTTGCCCACAGGCCAATTGCCGAAAATCGTTCAGCGCGTTGCACAGCATACGAACTATATCTTCAACGTCAGCGGCGATTATCGGCTGTCCGATACTGAGCTGCTGCAAAAGCATTATCCGGAGACGCTTCAGCATGATTACGACGGGAGCTTTCATTACTTTATTCCTGAATTCTGCGAGATCGACCGGTCCGCGAAGATCGTCAATCTGCCGGGATGTATGGCGGTAGCGACCATCTACACCCTGTATCCGCTCGCAGCCGAAGGATTGATTGAGCCGCGCGTCATTACCGACGCCAAGACCGGCTCCAGCGGCGGAGGGAAGTCGACGACAGAGCATCACGCCGAGCGCTCCCAAAACTTCCGTGCTCATAAGCTGCACGGCCACCGGCATCGCCCGGAGATCGAGCATGCGCTGGCGCTTCATTCGAAGCAAAGCGTTGATCTGCAATTTTCCGTGTTCAGCCTGGATTTGCCGCGAGGCATTATGGCGACGTCCTATTCCTATCTGAAGGACGGCGTAACGGCCGCGGATGTGAAGAAAGCATTTTACAGCGCGTATGCCGGCAAGCCGTTCCTGCATTACTTCAGCTCCGGCAGCAGCACGCCGATGATCAAGACCGTTGTCGGCACGAATATTGCCGAGATCGGCGCTTATGTGGAGGGGCGGAGCTGCGTATCGATCGCTACGATCGATAATTTGCTCAAGGGCGCAGCGGGGCAAGCCCTCCAGGCAGCCAACTTATATTTCGGTTATCCAGAAGAAGCAGGGCTGCAGTTCAATGGCGAAGGAGCGTGGCCTTGATGGGCAAAGAAAGCCTATATGTCGTAAAGCTGGGCAGCAGCACCATCGTGAATCATCCCGATATTTTCGCGGAAATCAGCGATATCGTGCAACGGGGCAGCCGCTTGCTGCTGGTCGCCGGCGGAGCTGAGGCCATTCGCCAGAAATATGAGGCGATTGGCAGACCGATGCCTTTCTTAACGCTGCCGTCCGGCGATGAAGTCAGGTATTGCTCGCCCGAGGAGATGCCCTATATCCGGGCGTCTTACCATGAATATATTTTAACGGCCATTCGGGATCAGCTCTCGGCATTGGGGTTGACCGTCTATGCCCAGCTTGGCGGGGAACAAGCGCTTGTACGCGGGCGGAGGGCAAAGCCGCTCAAGGCGATTCGGGACGGGCGAACCGTCATCGTCCGGGATTCGCTATTCGGCGCCTTCACCGATACTCTGAAGCCGTTTCTGCATTCCGCGCTGGAAGCTTTCGATGTGGTCGTGCTGACTCCGCCGATCTGGGATCCGGAACTCGCTGCCTATATCAACATCGATGCGGATGTGCTGGCTGCCCATCTGGCCAATGAGCTAGACGCCCATCATTTGCGCTTCGTCACGGGCACGCCCGGTTTGCTTCGCGATATTGAGAAGCCAAGCTCAACGATTCGCCATATCTATGCGGACGACGAAGTGAATGCGGCGCAAGGGCGAATGAAGCAGAAGGTTCGGGCAGCGCGGCTTGCTATTGAGGGAGGTACAGCCGATGTCAGCATAGCCGGCCCGCATTCGCTTGCGGGGGAAAGCACCTGGTTCTGGCCGTTCAACCGGGATGCGGCAGGGCATGACCTGCTGCATAAGACGGCCGCGATTCCGTCCGTTTCCCGCGATGAGCTAGAGCTTGCCCGTTTTTTGCTCGCTGAGGTAAGGCAGCCTGGCGTAACCGGCAAGATTGACGATGCCGGGAACATTGTATTTCGGAAAGGCAGCGGTCCGGATACCTTGCTGCTGCTGGGACATATCGACACCGTCCCCCATGTATGGCCGGTACGGACGGATGCGGATGGCGTCGGCGGCAGGGGCGTCGTGGATGCGAAGGGCAGCTTCGTTAATTTCCTGCACATGCTGGAGGACGTCGAAGTGCCCCAGCATGGCTCGCTGCTCGTCATCGGAGCGGTGGAGGAGGAGATCTCCTCTTCCAAAGGGGCGTTCTTCATTCGAGACCATTATCCGGCTGATGCCGTCATTATTGGCGAGCCGAGCGGGGAAGACAGCCTGACACTCGGCTATTACGGCCTATTCAAGCTGCTCATTACCATTCGCAGGGAGCAGGAGCATACAGCGGCCAAGGACAGCATCAGCGTCATCGACGAGCTGTATGGCGCCGTGTCCGAAATTCGCCAGCGGGTCAGCCTCATCGATTCCGAAAGTCTATCCTCGCTGATCGATATCGAGCATCGGCAGGAGCAAGGCTATTCGACGGTAATTGGCACGCTGAATTTTCGCATCTCGCCGTCTGCGGGGAGGAGCTATAAGGACCGTGTAGATCTGAACCTGGCCGAAGGTGTGGAGGTTGAAGTGCTGCGGGCGACACCGGGCTTTGCCAATCCGCGTTCGGATGCACTCGTGAAGTCATTCGTCCGGAGCTTCGCCAAGCATGGCAAATCAATCCGATACATCAAGAAGCGCGGCACAAGCGATATGAATACGCTCGCGACTACCTGGACGGACGTGCCGATGGTCGCTTACGGTCCGGGCGATTCCAGCCTGGATCATACGAATAAGGAATATCTGCATCATTATGAAGCGCAAGCCGCAAGGTCCATTCTTAGAGAAGCCGTGAGCGAGTGGTTCCGGCTCCGAACGGAGGTGCGTCATGGAGCAAGCGATCACTCTGCAAAGCAGGGAAGCTATTCCTGAGCTTCTGAGAAGGGCAAGGGAAGCCAGAGAGCTGATTATCGATATGGCGGCGGCACCAACAGGCTGCCATATCGGCGGGAGCCTGTCGGTTATTGATTTGCTGATCGGCGCTTATGCGAAGAGAGGGCATGAAGCCGAATCGCTTATCGTCTTAAGCAAGGGGCATGCCGCGGCAGCGCTATACGCCGCACTGTACGTCAACGGCATTCTTGCGGAAAATCCGGCACTCGGATACGGGCGCGCAGGATCGCTATACACTGGGCATCCCAATCACAAGCTTCCCGGCATACCGTTCGCCACTGGCAGTCTTGGCCACGGCATCGCATACGGAGCAGGCTGGTCGCTCGCCCAAAGGCTCAAGGGAACGGATGGCATCAGCATCGTCATCGGCGGAGACGGAGAGCTGCAGGAGGGCTTATGCTGGGAGACGGCGCAAATTGTGCAGGCCCAGTCGCTCACTAATTTCATCTATGTTGTCGACTGCAACGGCGGGCAGAATGACGGCTATGTCCAGGATATCTCGCCAATTCGCAGCTTAAGAGAGCGATTCGAGGCGTTCGGTTTTGCCGTCAGGGAGATTGACGGTCATCAGTTTGACCAAATCCTGTCTGCTTTGGAGCCCGATCACCAACGTCCTGTTGCAGTACTGGCCCACACGGTCAAAGGAAAAGGCGTATCGGCGCTTGAGGGCAATCCGGAAGCGCATTATGCCAAAATTCCGGAGAAGCTGGCCCGAAGATGGAAGGGGAGCTTGCCATGACGACGCTATCCGGCCGTGACGCCTATAAGGATGAACTCTCGAAGCTCGCTCATGCGGATGAGAGAATCATATGTATGGAAGCTGATCTGGGAGGCAAAAATCACCCGTTCCAGAAGCAGCATCCCGATCGATTCTACAATGTAGGCATAGCAGAGTTAGCCGGCATTGATATGGCCGCAGGCTTAGCGGAGGCAGGCTATGTGCCGTTCTTCTCCACCTTTGCCTCCTTCGCCGCCCTGCGGGCTTCAGAGAGCATCAAGCTGGCAATGGGCTACATGGGCAAAAATATCAAGGTTGTCGCCGCATATGGCGGGGTATCGGGCGGCTGGTTCGGCACGACTCACCATACGCTGGAGGATATCGCAGTCATTCAGTCGTTCCAAAATATCCGCATCGCTTCTCCGCACGGGGAAGAAGAGACGAGACGGGTGATCCGCGAAGCGGCAGCATCACAGGAGCCATACTATATAAGGCTATCCCGCAACGATACGTTCGTCAGCCTCGGCCGGCCGGAAGAAGCAAGCTGCCGCGAGCTTCTGCTCCAGAACAGCGCTGGCGGGGGGCGCTCCTCACTCTGCCTCATTTCGGTAGGGGAGCAAGCGACTGAACTCTGCAAGACGATCGTGGAGGGAAATCCGTCGATTGCGCATGTCCATCTCTGTTATATCGATGTCGACAGCTTAAAGTCCTACAGCACGATGCTGGCCGCTATCGCCGACCGCTTCCTCGTCGTGGAGGAGCATCGCGCCACAGGAGGCACCGCTTCTTACCTGGCGCTTCTGCTTCCTCAGCATGAAATCCATGTCCATCATTGCGGCGAGCATTGGCCGGTCTATGGCGGGTCACATACGGAGGTGCTGGAGTACTTGGGCTTTGGCCTTGAGCCGCTGCGCAAGCAAATCAGCCAGCTGGAAGAAGCGGGTGTTGCGCATGATCTTTAGCGTATTAAGGCCCAAAAACTTTCGGCATTATTTTATTGCGGATATCGTGTCGGGCTTCGGGGTAGGCATGAGCACCATCGGAGCCAACTGGTATCTGATGGATAAGACCGGCTCGCTCACATCCGTCGGACTTATGCTGTCGCTCAATGTCATTGCCGGTTTTGTCATCTCTTCCTTTGCAGGTACACTGATCGACAAATGGAACCGCAGATCAATTATCCAGTGGGCTAATATTATCCGCGCCATTGCCTTGCTTCTCATCGCCGCCGCGTTCCTGACGTCTGGCTTCCGAATCGAATATTTGTACGCTTTTGCCGCCATTAACGGAATGGGCTGGGCTCTCTATATGTCCGCTTCGCGAAGTCTTGTCCAGGAGCTATTATCGGAGAAGGATCTGATTCACGGCAATTCGCTGATTGAGATTAGCCTGCAGGTCGGCATGTTTATGGCGGGGGCGCTTTCGGGAGTTTTGTACAAATATATCGGATTCGAAGTCATACTGCTCTTGAATGCTGCCGCATTTGTGGTGAGCAGCGGCTTCCTGAGCCGAATCCGCTACACGCCCATTGAGGCGGAGCAGGAGGGAGAGCCCTTCCTGGTTACGTTCAAAAACGGCATCCGCTATTTGGCTGACAGGCCGTTCATTTTCCTATTAGGAGTCGTATCCGTCATTCCGTTAGTTTCAACTATGGTGTTTAATGTCGTGCTTCCGGGGTATGTCAGCGGTGTCGTACAAGGCGATTCGGTCGTATTCGGCTTGTCGGATATGTGCTATGGCATTGGAGGACTGCTGTCAGGGTTTCTGGCAGCCCCGCTAGCCAAAAAAGTATCTTCGCATGGCGCCATCGTGCTGTTCTTCCTTGTTGCCGTGCTGAATCTGGTTGCTGTCGCGGTGAACAGCACAGTGCTGCTGCTTTACGCCGGCAGCGTGCTGATCGGACTTACGAACTCGTCGCTCCGAATCTTGATTACAACTACGCTGATGGAGACGGTGTCCAAGTCGTATATGGGGAGAGCGACATCGGTATGGATGGCGATCTCTCTGCTGCTGCAAACGGTATCGGCCACCAGCCTTGGCGTCATCATCGACCGTTATTCGCCCGGCATCGGCTTCTTGTGCATGAGCGGCATCATGTTCGCCGGCTTTCTTGTCTACTTTGTACTGAACAGCAGAGCCTCGCAGAAAAAACGGGTGGAAGCGGAAGCCAATTGGGCAGACCTAAGTTAAGGCTTACGATGACTGCTACGTAAACCTTAGCCCATGCTTACGATGCGAGGTTTGCTTCGCAAACCTAAGTCTACGCTTACGATGTAGGTTTGCTTCGCAAACCTTTTAGGAGGGATCAGCATGTCAATTAAAACAGTAGCTTTTGTAGAGCCTAGCTTTTATGGGGTGAGCTTTGCCCGAATCGCATATGAGCAAGGGCATAAAGTCATATCGATCGTCTCTTCTACGGATAATCCGCAGAAGTATGGCTATGAAGGCATCTATCACGATCTGATCATAGCCGATATTCGGGACGAAGAGTCGCTCTATCAAGCCATTCAGGCTTCCCCCTATGCGGGACAATTGGATGCGCTCATTCCGGCAACCGACTACGCGTCGCATTTGACGGCCAGAGTCGCCGAGCGGCTGGGGCTGCAGGGAATTCCATATGAAGCGGCGCTTAAGGCGCGCAATAAGGATCTGGCTCGCCAAGCCTATGCGGAACACGGGGTGCCGAGCGCCAAGTTCAAGAAAGTGAAAACCTACGAAGAGGCTCTCGCCGCTTCCATATCGATCGGCTTTCCCGTCGTGCTGAAACCAACAAATGCAGCCAGCAGCCAAAACGTCTATTTCATCCATGATGAGGCGGATCTAAAAGCTGCATTCGAGGTTATCGTAGAATTCAAAGTGACATATATGGATTTTAAAGTGCGCGATGAATATTTGATCGAGGAATATTTGGAAGGGCCAGAATTCAGCGTTGAGCTGTTCCTGAGCGACGGTATTCCGTTGTTCCACACCGTAACGGAAAAGCTTACATCGCCGCTGCCCTATTTTGTAGAGCTTGTACACACGCTTCCTGCTCCTTCCTATAGGGAACATCAGGATGATTTGATCCGCACCGCAGCAGGCGCCCTTCATGCAATCGGCATTGTGGACGGACCAAGCCATGTAGAGGTGAAGCTGACAGCGAATGGGCCGCGTATTATCGAGGTGAATGGAAGGCCCGGCGGCGACCATATTTCATCCGACTTGCTTCTTCAGGCATTCGGTGTCGATATCTTCGAAGCGACTGTCAATTACTACTTGAACCGTCCGATCCATATCGAGAGGAAGCATGAGCGAGCAGCGGCTATAGCATACGTGACGGCAGACCGGGAAGGCGTGTTCGAAAGCATCGATGGTTTCGCCGCGCTTCAAGCCCATCCGCATATCGTTCGCACGCATCTTATATCCCAGCCCGGCCAAGCTGTCGGTATTGCCAAAAGCTCCGACGACCGTCTCGGCTATTTCATCCTCACAGCCGACACAGCACAGGAAGCGAAGCAGCTTGCGCTGGAGTTGCTGGGGAAACTGCAGGTTGTCTACCGGCAGCAAGAAGCGGGAATCGCATAGTTAATGCCATTAAATGATGCAGAGACACCACTTTCTCCATCATAAGGAGGCTTGCAATGGGAATCGCAGTGATCTACGGCAGCTCGCGCCGCAGCGGCAATTCGGAGCAGCTGGCCAAGCGGCTGGTTGACGGCTTCGAAGCCGATCATATCTATTTGTCTGAGTACGACATTCAACCGATTCAAGACTATCGGCATAGCGACAAGGGAGCTTATCCCAATGATGATTATCATGCGATAATCAAGAGGGTGCTGGAGCAGGACAAACTTGTATTTGCCACGCCAATCTATTGGTATGGCCCTTCAGGGTTGACCAAAACCTTCATAGATCGCTGGTCCCAATCATTAAGGGAAAATAAAGCGGAATTTCTCGCCAAGCTATCCGCCAAATCCGCATGGGTGCTTGGGGTAGGCGATGATGCCCCCCATCTGAAAGGGATTCCGCTTGTTCAGCAATTCCAGTATATATTCCAGTATACGGGCACAGCCTTTGAGGGATATGTGCTGGGCAGAGGCAATCGTCCCGGCGATATTTCACAAGACCATGCTGCGCTAGCAGCCGTCGATGCCATTCGCAAGGGGTGGGAGGAGCGATTAGAGGAGTGATAGCTGAAAAGTGAAATAAAGGCAGTTCAACTTAAAAGGACTTGCATGAAGCCTTCCCATTCGGGAAGGTTTTTTTCATTCAAATGTGGCGGTTGACTCAGTAATTAGCTTCTATTGTCATTTCGGAATAAATCAGACGGGTATGTTTGTTTAACCATAATAATACAACTTCATCCATTTAGTTAACATAAATATAATTATGTAATTAAAATTGATTGTCCCATACTAGAAAAGTGATTAGTGTCATTAATCATTATTAATTAACCTTGTTAATTATAGGAGCTGCATCTTCATTCCGCATTCGATTTCTTCGATAATGAAATAGAGGGCTTACTCCTGATTTGACGGAAAAGGAGCAGGTAGGCGACAATAAAGACAATTTATGAGGAAATGACAGATCACGTAATTATGATCTCGCACTAAATGATGAGGAAGGGGGATTATGATGATTGAAAGCGTTCTCAAATAGACGAAATAGCTTTGTTAACTGCCACGATGCGCAACAGAAAGCATTCACACGATGATAGGGGAAGGGCGTGTTGACGGATGTACAAAGCTGTCCTTGTTGATGATGAGCCTTACGATCTGATCGGCATGCAAAAACTGGTGCCGTGGCATACGCTGGGCGTCGAGCTTGTGCTGTGCACGGGACGTTCGACGGCTGCGCTTCGCTATATTCAGAATCATAAGATCGATCTCTTAATAACCGATATCAAAATGCCCATAATGTCGGGAATCGAGCTGGCCCGGCTTTCTATAGAAGTGCAGCCTGCGTTAAAAACGTTATTTATAAGCGGCCATCAAAATTTTGACTTTGCCAAGCAGGCGCTGCATCTTAAAGCGGATGGCTACTTGCTCAAGCCCGTGGATGAACGCGAGATCGCCGAGAAAGTCCGCATGATCTTGACGGACCTGGAAGAGGAGCGCCAGCCTGAGCGGACAATGCCGAATTATAGTCTCATAAGGCAAGACATGCTCCGCCGTCTTCTGGAAGGGACGATGGCAGACGATACACTGCACAAGCTGCTGGACACTTATATGCCCGTTGTTCATTCCGGTCCTTACTATGCGGTCCTGATCGAGATCGATCATCTGGATACGGAGCTGGACAATCACAAAAAAATGGACGGGGTGCTGCTTCAATTCAGCAATCTGCTAAGAGGCATGGCTTTTGGCTTTGGGTGCAGACTATCCGTCAATCGCGGAGCGCTTGTGTATGCGGGAAGCCCGGATTCGTTGGAGGAGACGATAGACCGCATACGTCTCTCCGTTCAAAGCCAATCCGATTTTACCTTAACAGCGGCTTATGGCAGCGGGGTCCGGGGGCTGAACGAATTGCCGCAATCTTACCGTGAAGCTGCCGAGGCTATCGAAAGCAAAATGTTCGCGGGCAAAAACCGCCTTATTCCGCCTGGGCATATCAAGCTTGCGGTCCATTCTGACTCGCCCGACGTCAAAAAGCTGACCGATGAATTGCTCGATGCCGTTACTCGGTATCGCCTGGTTGCCGTATGCGACACGATCGACGAGCTGTACAATCAAGCGAGCGTCCATGGCGATCCCGCCAAAATCCGCCGTTTTACGATGCTGCTGATGACCAGGCTGGAGGACTTCGTGCAAGATAATGGCGAGTATTCGCTTGCAAGCGGAGCATGGGGCTATACAGAGATTGCTGCCATCGAACGGCTTGAAACGATTGGAGAAATCAAATCCTGGCTCAGAAAAACGGCTTTCGAGCTGTCCGAGACGATGCAGCAGAAGGAGGATGCCAACAAATGGCCGCTCCTACCGGACATCGAGCAGTATGTGCAGTCGCGCTTGTCCAGTGACATATCGCTGAAGGAAACAGCCGATGCTTTTTCCTATTCCCAAAGCCACTTCAGCTATTTGTTCAAGGAGCATGCCGGGATAAGCTTCAGCGACTATCTTGTCAGGGAACGAATGAAGCGAGCGAAGGAGCTGTTGCTGTCACCCGGGCTTAAAATATACGAGGTGGCGGAACGCGTCGGATACAACAGTCTGACTTATTTCAGCAGAGCGTTCAAAACCTATGCCGGCATGTCGCCCGGCGATTATCGAAAGAGACTTTAACGGGAAGACCAGATTATTGTTACATTTTCCGTTGATTCGTGCAGTTCAACCGGAGTCTCTATCCTTTTACACTCTTAGTGAGCAGGTAAGCGCCTGGCTCAAAACCAATAAGGAGGTACAAGATGGAGACAATCAAGAGAACGAAACCTTCCGGCATACGGAAGGCACTGCTTGTTATGCTTGCCGCGGCACTCATCACGCCGCTGCTTAGTCTCACTTCGCCGACTGCGGCACATGCAGCGGAATCCTATCTGCTGTCTCAAAACCGAACCGCCTACGCATCGTCAACCGAAAGCGGCATGACGCCAAATCAGGCTGTTGACGGGAATACAGGCACAAGATGGTCGAGCGCATGGGGCTCGGATAACGAATGGATCTATGTCGATCTGGGTGCGCAAGCAACGATTGACCGAGTCAGAATTCAATGGGAGGGCGCTTATGCAAGCGCATACAAAATTCAAACCTCCAATGATGAGATGAATTGGACCGACATTCATACGGTTGTAAATGGCGATGGCGGGATCGATGATCTGGCGCTCGCCGGTCAAGGCCGCTTCGTCCGCCTATTGGGACTGGAGAGAGCCCTTAGCGCATACGGCTATTCGATTTTTGAGTTTGAGGTATACGGTACAGGAGGCATCAATGAGCCGCCTCTGCAGTATGGTCCGAATGTAGCGCTCAATCGGCCGGTCATCGCTTCCTCCTATGAGCAATCCGCTTATTTGCCGCCAAATTCTACGCTACCGGCACATGCGACTGACGGCAATCCATCGACTCGTTGGAGCTCCAATCATACGAATAACGAATGGATTTACGTCGATCTAGGCAGCAAGCGCACAATTGGGCGAATCGTGCTCCAGTGGGAAGCCGCAGGCCGCGCTTATGACCTGGAAGTATCGGATAATGCCCTGAACTGGACTCCAATCTACAGAGAACTGTATGGAGCTGGCGGCAAGCAGGATATTCAAGTCTATGCCTCCGGTCAATATGTCCGGATGAAAGGCATTAGCCGCGCAACCAGCTTCGGCTATTCGCTTTTCGAATTTGAAGTGTACGACTATGTGGCTGGCCATCCGCAGCCATCGCATCCGATTCCGGCTTTGCCGCAGCGCAGCATCGTACAAGCGGGTGAAGGCAGCTACCTGACTAATGATATCGGCATGCCTCAGCCCCAGTACCCCAAATACAAAACATCAAATATCAATACGCCAATCGCCTCCAACGACTGGTGGCAGTCGATGCTGATCAAGCCGCTTGGCGATCCTATCATAACGCTTCCGCTGAAATCCCATTTTACCCCGCAAGGGCTCAGCATCCTGAATCCGGGCACCGGATGGATCGACAGCGCGGGCAACGCAGTGAACGCGGATGGACCGCCGGACCTGTATTTGATGGCGAACAATATCAACACATCCAAAATGTCCAGCCGCGTAACTGGCTATAGCGACTTTGCCGTAGATGCTGTGCTGAGCGACGACACTACGGATAAGATGAAAGTAACCTTCGTCAAAGGATCGCCGTATGTGTTCAGCAGCTTTAGCGACGCGAATTCGGTAGAGCTGTATTCATCCGTCATTACGCAAATTACAGATGGCAGCGGTGCGCCGATTCTTGCGACTGACGGAGCGACGTTCACCGGCGACCGGATCGGTATCCGAATTGATAATGCAGACGGCAGTCCGCAAGGGACGATTCAGACGAGATATTACGGCATGTTCGTACCTCCTGGAACAGTGTTCCAGAGGGCTGGCGCCAAGCTGAAGCTGCAGCTCGGAAGCGGCGGCCATTATGCATCGCTGGCTTCGCTGCCATCGGCATCGGCTCTTGATTTCTACTACCAGCACGCTTATGCGTTCGTGACGGACACGAGCGTAACGTACAGCTACAATTCTGCGGATGCTTCCGTAACAACGAATTTCGAGGTGCAGACGCAGCAGATGCGCAGCGGCTTCTCGAATCAGACGCTGCTTGCCCTGTATCCGCATCAATGGAAGTATACGGCCTCTTCGCTTACTGCCTATACGTATCCGTCGATCCGCGGTACGCTGAAGGTGCGCGAGGGCAATGCTTTTACAACCTCAGACCGGTTCTACGGCATGATTCCGCAGTTCACCGAACCTGACAATCCGGAATACTCGCGCGCGAAAATGAAAGAGTATCTGGATATACTCGATGAAGAGACCTCCGGCAATCTGATGGCGGCAGACGCCTACTGGCAAGGCAAGCGGCTGCATCCGCTCGCGATGGGGGCGCTGGCTGCCAATGAGATGGGTGAAATCTCGCTGCGGGATAAGTTCCTGAGCCGGATCAAATTGATTCTCATCGATTGGTATACGTACACGGACGGCGAGCAGGACTATTTCTTCTACTATGACCCTCATTGGGGCACGATGTACTACAAGACGAGTGAATTCGGCGCCAACTACGGCATCACGGATCATCATTTCACGTATGGCTACTACGTGTTCGCTTCGGCTGTGCTGGCAACCTTTGATGACGGGTTCCGCCAAGACTATGGGACGATGATCGATCATCTCATTCGCGACTATGCGAATCCGTCGGACAGCGACCCGCTATATCCGCGCTTCCGAGCCTTTGATCCTTATCAAGGCCATTCATGGGCTGGCGGATATGCAGACAATCCGAACGGCAACAACCAGGAAGCGGCTGGCGAATCGTTATTCGGCTGGGTTGGCCAATATATGTGGAGCTTGCTGACAGGCGACACCGCCAACCGGGATGCTGCTATCTATGGCTTCACAACGGAGCTGAATGCAATCGAGCAATATTGGTTCAACTATGACGGCGACAATTGGCTGCCGGAGTGGACTCACAAGTCGGTAGGCCAAGTATACGGCACATCATACTTCTACGGCACCTTCTTCAGCGGAGAGGATGAGCATATCTACGGCATCCACTGGCTGCCGACCAGCGAATACTTGACGAGCTATGCTTTCAATAAATCCAAGGCCGCTGAGCTGTATGCCGGCTTCGTAGCTGACAATGGCGGACCAGAGACGGATTGGCAGCATATTATATGGCCGATTCAAGCGCTCAGCGATCCGCAAGCCGTACTGGCCAAGTGGCAGACGACGGCGATGCAGCGCAACGAAATCTTCAATACGTATTGGTTCGTCAACAGCATGGCTTCGCTCGGCGAGAGAACAACCGAGATCTGGGCGACCGGTTGGAGCGGCGCTTCGGTATATAAGAAAAACGGGCAATACACGGCGCAAATTTGGAATCCGACAGCAAATCCGGTAACGGTCACGTTCAGGAACAGCTCCGGCATTACTGGCACAGCCGTGGTGGGGCCAAAATCTCTTGTATCCGTTAATCCGATGCAAAACACAACGATCGCTGACGATTGGGTGGAATGGGATGGAGGAGACGGCTCGAACGGCGAAAATCCAGGCGGGGAACAGCCTGGCGTGAATCTGGCGCTTAATCGCCCGATAACCGCTTCTAGCGTTGAAGGGCCTTTTGCTGCCAGCAACGCAGTGGATGGAGATCTCGGAACCCGCTGGGCATCCGAATACAGCGCTGCGCCGCAATGGATTGCTGTCGATCTTGGCAGCGAAAAAGCAATCAGCTCCATCAAGCTGACTTGGGAAGCGGCTTACGCCAAGTCATATAAAATTCAATTCTCTAATGACGGCTCTAACTGGAACGATGCCTATAGCACAACGACAGGGGATGGCGGCGTCGATGAGATTGCGGTAAATGGCAGCGCCCGTCATGTGCGGGTGTATGCGACAGAACGCGCTACGCCTTACGGGTATTCCATCTATGAGCTAGAGGTTTACGACGGGGGCAGCCAGCCATCGGAGTCGCTGTTGTCGCAAGGCAAAACCGCCGCTGCCTCCTCCATAGAGGTACCGTTTGCCGCGAGCTTAGCCTTCGATGGGGACAGCGGAACCCGCTGGGCCTCCCAGCTCGGCAGCGATAATGAGTGGATTAGCGTAGACTTGGGTCAGACGCGCACCCTTACCCGTATTGAGCTCAATTGGGAAACGGCGTACGGCAAATCCTATAAGCTGCAAGCTTCTAGTGACGGCTCGAATTGGACAGATCTGTACAGCACGGTAACCGGTCCAGGAGGATTGGAATCGATTGTGGTCAGCGGCAATGGGCGTTATGTACGGCTTACCGCGACAGAGCGCGGAACAGCATATGGTTATTCACTTTATAACTTCGGGGTATACGGCTACTAAAATGCAATACATGAGGCTTCAAACGACTGCATCGTTAATCGGTGCAGTCGTTCTTCGTTTTTTAATTAATGCAATTAAGTTTACATAAATATAATTATGAACACTATCTAAATCGAAAGACTGAAGAAGCCTTTGCTCATTTCCGCAAGAAAAGAAGACTGGTAGAGGGAACCAGTCTTTTTTCGCGGTTGCTATATATAGTTTCAAGAGTTATTTGCAGCAAAGCTCGGCAGGGAAGGGCGAACGCCACTCATGGCACGCTGCTTCGTTTCATCCAATACATGCGTATAGATCTGCGTCGTCGATATATCCTCATGTCCCAGCAGCTCTTGAACCGCGCGAAGGTCTACGCCGCTTCTAAGCAGATCCGTAGCGAAGGAGTGTCTGAGCTTGTGCGAGGAAAGCGGCATCCCCTTCAAATGCGGATAGTGCTCCTTCAACGCATCAAAGATCGTTTCTGTAATCGTCTGTACCATCCGTTTGCTAATGCGCCGTCCGAATTGCGATATAAAAAACGCATGCTCATCCTTTTTGTTGCGAGGTTCGATCCGCTCGCTGGACATGTAATGCTGCAGCAGCTCCAGCAATTCACGGGGAAGGGGGATGTAGCGCCATTTATCGCCCTTGCCGCGAACGCTGAGTGTTGTTCCGCTGAGGTCCATCGTATTCAGCTTTACGATCTCGCTGACGCGCAGGCCGGCGTACGCCATCAACGCGACAATCGCTACGTCGCGAACGCGATATTTGCCTCCGATCATTCCCATGCAGGAGTCCAGATACCGCTTCTCCAGAAAAGCAGGCTTGCGGTTTTTGTCCACCTTGGCTTTCTCGATATCCATGGCAGGATTGGCCGATGCCGCACCAAACTTGATCATCACTTTATAGAAGAGGCGGATGGCGGATTGGCATCGGTTGCGGTAGCGGGCACCCGCTCCGGATTCGCGCACCAGGGTAAGATGGTTCATAATGTCGATGTTCGTGACTTCTGTAATTTTCTTGCCCTCTATGTTGATCAGAAAATGCTTCAGGTCATGGAGATAAGCCGTCTGGGTATCCTTGGCATATTCCCGGTCTTTCATGTACATTTGGAACAATTGAAGCTCCCGCTCATACGATTCAGCTGAATAAGTCATCAAGTCACACCTGTTCTCGTTGTTTACAATCAAAGTTGCATTAAATATAGATTTAATGCAATTTTAACATACCTTTTTTACGGGCAAAAGGGGCTGTAATAGGAGTGAAAAGGACATTTCGTGACATAGCCCTCATTCCGTCACTTTAACATCCACTAACAGCTTGATGTTAGCTCCGCATGATTGTCTAAAACCAAACAATACCTGGAAACCGCTTTTAGAACACAGTTAAACTATCTAAAGAACAAGAACCCATTTTAAAGAATGGAAATGGAGAAATGCTGATTCGGGCAGAATTGAGGAGTAAAGGAGTATGAATTTATTTGCGGCCGAAATTAACGGATGGGATTCATGGGGCAAATTATATCAATCTATCCCTGCCTTTGAACCTTTGATAAAATGTATATTCGCCAAAGAAAAGCTTCAATTTACAAAAATAGAACATTGTACTCCCGGTACGAATGCTGTATTTAAAGTGGGAGATTATGTGATCAAAATATTTGCGCCGAAGGAATCCGACATAGACAGCACAACAGATTTTGAAACAGAATCATTCGCTATATATAGAGCTATTACGCTTGGTGTCTCTGTACCAAAACTTGTCACAAGCGGATATATACAAGACAACTACAGATTTTCATATATGATTATGGATTATGTCAATGGTACAGAAATAAATAGGTTAAATAAAAACCTTACTTTTGAAGAGAAGATTACTATAGGTCAGAGGCTGCGTTTAATAACTGATGCACTTAACACGCCTTGCCGTTTCTTTAATGGTATTGATGTTATCCACGATAAAGACAGGCAAAAAAAATGGGGGAAATATACAGAGCATTTCAGAAATGAACGGCTTAATTATATTCATTCTCATGATTTTGGAGAAAAAGTATTTGTTCATGGGGACATGAATGGCGATAACCTATTGCTTACCCATGATCAAAAGCTGTATATCATTGATTTTGCCGATGCCGTACTTGCTCCCGTTATCTATGAACATGCATTGATTGCGTGTGAATTATTTCAATTTGATAAAGCATTTATGACAGGCTACTTTGGCAATTACAATATTGATGAAATAACCGAACTTGTTTTTAACGGATTATTGATACATGACTTTGGCGGTGATATTATCGAACAACATGTAGGCCAGCTAAGTGAATTTGACAGTTTGAGTCAATTACGCGAACGGCTTTATTGGTCGATCAAATACAACCAAACAAATCCTTAGTCAGTATTCTTCAGTCGCGGTTTGCGCACCGGCTCGTCCACTTCGCCGCGCAGCAGGGCGATCTCGTGCTTATAAGGCGGATCGCTGTATTTCTTCTCGCCAATCGATGGAGTCTCCAGCAGCTTAGGGATATTGTTGAGCTGCGGATGATGAACAATGTATCGGAGCGCTTCAAGCCCGATATAGCCATGGCCTATGTTCTCATGGCGGTCCTTGTGGGAGCCGCGTGGATTTTTGGAATCATTGACATGAATCACTTTAATCCGCTCCACTCCAATAATCCGGTCAAACTCCTCCAGCACGCCGTCGAAATCCTCCTTCACCTTGTATCCCGCATCGTGGATGTGGCAAGTGTCCATACATACGGATAGGCGGTCATTATGCTTAACGCCCATCATGATGGCGGCGATCTCCTCGAAGGTACGGCCGCATTCCGTCCCTTTGCCCGCCATCGTCTCCAGGGCAATCTGCACATCCCGCTTCTCGGCCAAGACTTCATTCAAGCCCTCGATAATTCTTAGCAATCCGGGAACGGTACCCGCTCCGCCATGAGAGCCAGGGTGGACGACAATCTGATTCGAGCCAATATATTCTGTCCGCTCAATCTCCGATCGCAGAAATTCAACTCCGTGCGCAAAACGCCCGGGATCTGTCGTGTTGCCCAGGTTAATAATGAATGGGGCATGGACCACGATATGGCTAATGCCATGCTCCTTCATATGCGCATGCCCAGCCTCCACATTAAGCTCAGTTAACGGCTTGCGCCGCGTATTATGCGGAGCGCCCGAATAGATCAGGAATGTATTCGCGCCATAGGAAGCCGCTTCCTCACTGGCTTGAAGCAGCATTTTTTTGCCGGACATGGATACATGGGAACCGATTAATAAGGCCATATTGTTCATCCTTCGTCTCTAGTTTGTTCTTATTGTTGCCTAATCTTGGCTCCGGTAAGCAAGTTCAGAGCACTCTATCGGTTATTTGCAAATGGAGATAAAAGAGTAGCGGAGGACAAGCGCACATGTTACTGTGGAGATAGGATTGATAATGAAAACTCAACAGGAAAGCAGGGGGGTTGCATGCTGACACCAGTTACGCTTCAAGGAAAAATTGTACGGCTAGAGCCTATGACCCTCGAGCATGCGGGCGATCTGCTTGCCGCGGCTGTCCAGGATCGGTCAACCTATTCGTATACCAATGTACCGGAGAGTATGGAGGAGGCAGAGGCCTACATACAGGGTGCTTTGTCAGGGTGGAAAGCGGGCCGTATGCTGCCGTTTGTCGTTCGCCAGCTAGAGACCGGCCGGATTATCGGGTCGACGCGTTTTCTGGATCTGGACGTATTCAGCTGGCCACCGCCTTGGCCGCCAGGCGTTGCGAAAGGCTTGTCGCCTTCCGATGAAAACCCGCCAACCGTAGCGGAAATCGGCAGCACCTGGTATTCGGCTTCAGCCCAGCGGACAGGGGTCAATACAGAGTGCAAGCTGCTTCTGCTCACCCATGCATTCGAGGGGTGGGGTTCGGTTCGTGTGACGCTCAAGACGGATGCGCGCAATATGCGATCCCGAGGAGCGATTGAACGGATCGGCGCGTTGTTCGAAGGAATCCGAAGAGCTCATGTGCCTGCCAGTCATGGCGGCATAAGGGATACAGCCTATTACTCCATCCTGGCCGAGGAATGGCCCGCAGTTCGCGCTAATCTGATGGAACGGCTTCAACGAAGCTATGAGTAGCTTAGGATAGCGCAAAACACGGTAGGAGAACAATTGTTCTGTTTATGGATTTATATGACTAGGATAGCATCGCAAGTCCGCCGAATATGAAGAAAAAGCCGTCGCCTATGCGGCGGCTTTGTGCTGGAACGAATGCCTTCCTTTATCTATGTCTGAACGATCTGAGACAGCTCCATGAACGTTATGCGATGAGCTTGCGCTTCAGGTTCATAAACCAAGTACCTGTAAAGCGGGCTTGTTTCTCCCATTCGGCTTCACGAACTTTCCACAGCTGATGCGACACGTAGTCATTCATGAACATGGTTGCCAACTCCCTTTTCTCTTGTCATGCTTCCATTATGCGTCAAGATGGAAAGGAGAAAAAGTGTACATTGCCGCCTCACATTTTCCCCTTTTACAGACCAATGTGAAAGATGAATAAGAGAGCTGACAGGTTCAATCAGGAAGATAAATCGTAAGTAAGGTCATGGCGTTACAAAAAAGTACGCCCCGTCAAGCAAACCTAATGTGCTGAATTCCGCTTTTACGACATAATCGCCGACAGGCAGGTAGCCTACATTGAAACGATGCGTCGTGTAGCTGCTCTGATTCAAGCTAACGGTGTTGCTATACACCTCTGTCAGCTGATCGTTAGCACCCTTCGCATATACGGTTATGTAGGCATGGCCGTTGTAGTAGCTCCAGATGTCAATGCTTAAGGTTTGATTGCCGGATTGATATACAGATGCGGACCACTGCTCCGTATTGGCGGAAGCAGATGTGGCAAATGCGAATAGAGCTATCATAATGAGCAATACCGTTTTTTTCATCCCTTCACCTCCTTTCATTATGGATGTTGTCAATCTTAAACAATAGCCGCTCCGGACAAGGAGTTAAGCGGGAGCAACAGTTCATCATATTGCACATTGTTGAAGTTCATGCCTGGCATTCGTTAAGTTAAATCGGGAGGAGGCAGGGACCGCCAAAAAGCTTGTCCGGCTGTTCATCTAATGGGATTTGAGGTATAGTAGCTTAAATGAGCAAGCCCTCCTAAAAAACATTCCAACAAGGTGATAGACAATGACATCGTATGAACGCATCTTAACGATGGTCCCGCCATTTCCCTAGCTGCGCTCCTCCTATAACAGCCGTATAAACCATGCTTGTAGGAGGGCATATAGAGTGAAAAAAAGGGCAGTACCATCTTTATTGTTAATGATAGTTTTAGTCGCATTTCCGCAAATTAGCGAAACGATCTATACGCCGTCATTGCCTGATATCTCGGCTGCTTTCGGGGTAGCGAATACCTTGGTTCAAATGACGTTAAGCATTTATTTCATCGGCTTTGCGCTAGGCGTATTCTGCTGGGGCTGGATCTCGGACCTCATCGGCAGAAGACCTGCCATGCTGGCCGGGCTTATCTGTTATGGCATAGGCAGCCTGATGTGCTTGCTCTCGCCAACGATGGAGTGGCTGTTAGTAAGCAGGCTCGTGCAGGCCTTTGGCGCTGCGACTGGGTCTATTATTACACAGACGATCCTGCGCGAGAGCCTATCAGGGAACGAACGCAATACCGTGTTTGCCCAGATCTCGGCCGTCATCGCTTTTACACCGGCGGCAGGGCCGCTTATTGGCGGCTGGGTGGATCAGATTTGGGGATTCGAAGCCATATTCTTCGTTTTGGTTGCTTTGAGCGCAGGGCTGTTCGCCTATGCTTACACCAGCTTACCGGAGACGCATCCGCCGGAAGCCAGAGTGCGGGCAGCTGTATGGCCTGTATGCAAGAGAATGCTCGCCAAGCCGAGGGTCATCTCTTTTGCACTGCTGATCGGGGGAATTAACGGCATTCTGTTCAGCTATTATGCTGAAGCGCCGTTTATTTTCATCGGCTACTTTGGGCTTTCGCCAGGCTTATATGGCTTTCTAGGCATTATGGTTGCCTTAGCGTCAGCGGCAGGGGCAATGTGGTCAAAAGGATTATTGGCCCGTTATCGTCCGGAGACCATTATCCATCTCGGATTAGGCGTCATGACTGTCGGGGCATTGCTGCTCGTTATTGCAAATGCCGTCGTAACCGTTGATGATCTCTTGTTCTGGTCCATGATACTCTCATTGTTCATTATGCTGCTAGGCGCAGGCATGGCTTTGCCGAATTGCCTAAGCTTGGCGCTCGTAGATTTCCGTGATGTGGCGGGAACGGCAGGAGCGGTATTCAGTTCGGGCTATTATGTGCTCGTCAGCCTCATTACGATGGGGATGGGGCTGCTCCATAACGGAGCATTGATGACTATGCCGATTTATTTCATGGCATTAAGTATCGGAATGGCTCTGATCGGTTTGATCTGGATTAGAGAGAAAGCTTAATAGGCTTGGAGTATGAAATGATTGGAATGAGCGCCGGAGCGGGAGGCGCTCATTTTTTTATGCCTGCGCCTTTTTTACAAGATCTAAATTTTATGAGGAGAATTAAGACACAGTTAAGCTTCCGTTTCAATTGTCTTTAAGCCATGCTGTTACATTAGAGACTCACAGATGCGTTACAGGGAGGAATTGCTTATGAAGAAGCCGCTTAAAGTTGTGTTAATGGTACTGGGGATCATTCTGTTTGTCCTCATCGCATTATTAGTCATTATGTATTCCGTTAACGCGGTCAGCAACCGTTCAGAGAATGCCAAAATACAATCGTATGGCCAGCATGTTGCGGTAGACGGGAAAAACATGAATGTCCTTATTCAAGGAAGCGGGGAAGAAACGGTCGTGCTGCTGCCCGGATTCGCCACCGCTGCGCCTGGGCTTGACTTCAAACCGTTAGTAGACGAGCTCGCTCCATTCTATAAGGTTGTAGTCGTCGAGCCGTTCGGTTACGGATTAAGCGATATTACGGACAAGGAGCGCACAGCAGCGAATATTGCTTCCGAGATTCATGAAGCTCTTCAGCAGCTAAATATTGACCGTTATATTCTGATGGGGCATTCCATTGCCGGTATCTACAGCTTGGAGTACATCGACCAATATCGAGATGAAGTCAGCGCCTTTGCAGGGATCGATACCAGCGTTCCAGCACAAGGCGGGGGAGAGGAATTGCCGGTAGATGCCTTGAAAGTGTTGAGAGACTCGGGCTTGTACCGGTTACTGCTCAAGATATCGCCAGATCAAGTCATTGCGCCGGACGTTGATACTGAGACAGTGGAGCAAATCCGCATCCTTACTCACAAAAACATGTTTAATGACAGCATAACGAATGAAGCTAAGCGCTTTAACGATAACTTTAAAGCGATGGAGGCTAAGCGATTCCCAGCGGATTTGCCGCTTATATTGTTCCTCGTCAGCAATTCGACGGATGTAGAAAACTGGATTCCGATGCATGAGGAGCAGATTAAGGACTCCGTTCACGGAAAAATCGTAACGATCGACGGGACCCATTACTTGCATCACCAGCATTCCAAAGAAATCGCAGAGCAACTCAGAGCTTTTATGAGCGAGGCAGCAGCCAATTAACCGCCTTGAATGAACAAGCTTATACCGAGCGGACCGCATAATGCGGTTCGTTATTTTTTAACTACATAAAATTAATATCATAAAGTTTACGTAATTAAATTTATGTTATCATTTTATGGAATGAAGAGTTCTGGTAAAAAAAACCTCCAACGCCGCTGCTCAGCGACTAGTTGGAGGTTTCCTTGCATTATTCGTAAATGTCAGTGAGCAGCTTGCCGAGCTGCTCCATGGCTTCTTGCTCTTGTTCGCCGTCAATCTCAAGCGTAACCTCATCTTGTGCCGCTATGCCAAGCGTAAGCATGCTGAGCGAGCTTTTGCCGTTCACCTTTTTCCCTTTGTTTTCAACATTGATTGTGCAAGGGAAGGCGGATGCCGCCTGAACGAATGCTTTGGTGGGACGCACGTGGAATCCTGTCGGATTAATAATCGTAAACGTTTTGCTAATCATATCGCTTTGCCTCCTTAAGATTGGCTTCTAACGAAGTCTTGAATCTCATCCTGTGCAGCCATTGTTAATGCTTGCTCAGCCAGCTCCGACCAACGCTTGCGATCAAGTCCGCCGATCTGAGCTCTTGCCGGCAATATGGAGCTTGCGCTCATGCTGAATTCGTGGAGCCCAAGACCAAGAAGCAGGGGAATGGCGGACTCATCGCCAGCCATCTCGCCGCACATGCCGACCCATTTGCCTTCCTTGCGCGCCGCTTCAATGACCATGCGGACAAGGCGGAGGACCGACGGGTTGCATGGCTGATAGAGATAAGAGACCGTCTCGTTCATACGATCGGCTGCCATCGTATATTGGATCAAATCGTTGGTTCCGATGCTAAAGAAATCGACCTCTTTGGCGAACAGATCAGCGGATACCGCTGCGGCGGGAATCTCGACCATCATCCCGATTTCGATTGTATCGGATACAACAATGCCTTCCCCCTGCAGCTTCGCTTTTTCTTCTTCTAGAAGCGCTTTAGCGTCCCGCAATTCGCTTAACACAGCAATCATGGGGAACATTATCTTCAAATTGCCGTAGCTGCTTGCCCGCAGCAGCGCGCGCAGCTGTGTGCGGAATATGTGGGGTCGCTCCAGACATAAGCGCAGCGCACGCTGTCCAAGGAACGGATTCGCTTCCTTCGGCAATTCCATATAAGGGAGCTCTTTGTCGCCGCCGATATCGAGCGTCCGGATCACTACCGGCTTGCCGTTCATTTTCTCGAGCACATATTTGTAGCTGATAAATTGTTCTTCTTCTGTAGGCAGGGAGCTCCGGCCCATGTAGAGAAACTCGGTCCGGAACAAACCGATCGCTTCAGCGCCGTTATCGAGCGCCTTCTGGACATCCTCCAGCTTGCCGATATTCGCAGCAAGTTCTACACGGTGACCGTCAGCCGATAGGGAAGGGCGGTTCACCCACTTGGCCAGCTCCGCTTGCTGCCGGTCATATTGTTCCTTTTTGCCTGCAAACTCTTGCTTCTGATCTTCGCTTGGATCGAGAATAACTGATCCGCTGACTGCATCAAGCAGGGCCAATGTTCCAGTCTTAATGTCGCCACTTAATGTGCCAACGCCTACAATAGCAGGAATGCCTAGCGAACGCGCCATAATGGCCGAATGCGAGGTGCGGCTGCCAATTTCAGTAATAAAGCCTTTGACAATCTCCATATCCAGCTTGGCCGTATCAGATGGGGCAAGATCATTAGCTACTATTATGCAAGGCTCCGTTAGTTGCGATAGATCGGTCTGAGCAGCGCCGCTCAGATGTCTGATAATTTTGCCGGATACGTCGCTCACGTCAGCCGCACGTTCTCTCAGATATTCGTCATCCATTTGCTTCAGCGCTTCGATGAAGGAAGAGGAGGCTGTCTGTACGGCGTATTCGGCATTAATTGATTCAGTTTGAATCGCTTCGATTACGGCATCTATGAGATCGGGGTCCTCTAATATCATCAAGTGACCCTCGAATATTTCCGCTTTTTCTTCACCCAGCTTGGCTTTGACCGTGTCGCGGAGCTGCTCCAGCTCGGTTCGTGCACCCTGCAGCGCGACTTGAAGACGCTCGATTTCTGCTGCTGTATCTGCAACGGTACTTTCTTCAATGACGGGTTGACTGTTGCTATAGATCAGGATTGGCGCGGCGGCCATGCCTGGCGATGCGTTGATGCCGTGCAACAACCGTGTCATACGCGGTCACTCCTTTCCGTCTTCAAGGTTTCGTAAGCTTCCCGTACAGCTGCATGAAGCGGGTGATTCTCTGCAAGAGCCGTGAACTTAGTTACAGCAGAGGAAATCCCGTCCCGGCTTAATGCCTGTTGGATCTGTACGGCCTCAGGATCATCCTGATAGTCAAATAGCAGCGCTGCTGCCATTGCCCTTGCCAGGTACGGCGTTTCTATTCCGCGCTCAAAAGCCGCTAGGGCGGGCCTTACTAGTCTATCATTCGGAGATAGCTTGCGGATCGGCGAACGGCCCACACGAACAACCTCGTCCGTCAGATGCGGATTTCGGAACCGCTCCAGAATTTTTTGAATATACCTTGCATGCTCTTCCGCATTAAAGCCATATTGAGCTATTAGAGCGCTGCCTGTCTCGCGTAAGGCACCTTCTACTTGCGCCACAATAGATGGCTGCTTCATCACCTCTTGAATGGTGTCAAAGCCCCGCAAATAGCCATGATAGGCCGCACAGCAATGTCCGGTATTCACGGTAAACAGCTTGCGCTCAATGTAGGGCAGGAGTTGATCCGCATAGTGCACGCCTGGAATCTCGATATGATTATAGGGCAGGGAAGAGCGATCTACAACCCACTCATAATAGGGCTCGACAAGCACCTTCAGCCGATCCTCATGCTGTTGCAGAGGAACAATGCGGTCTACAGCAGCATCTGGGAAGAACGCCATGCGGCTAGCCTCTGCTTGCTGCTGCTCTGTTAGATGCCCATAGACAAGCGATTGCAGCTGTGTGCTGCCGCCAATGGCATTCTCGCAAGCGATGATTACTAACGGGCTGCCCCCTTGCTCTAGCCTACTTGCGATGCCAGCGGCAATTGTGCCCGCAATATGCTGCAGCACATTTACGCCTACTGCTGTTGTGACCAGATCGGCTGAGGCAATCGCTTCGGCTACTCGTGATTGGTCGCTGCCATGAATGGCGGTGACATGGTCTACTGTAAAGGTTTGCTGCTGATCGCCGGCATACACTACGGAGTATTGCTTACGCTCCTGAAGAAGCCGCACAAGCTCTTGATCCACATCAACAAATGTGACTTCATACCCGGATTGAGACAACAACAGGCCGATAAAGCCGCGCCCGATGTTGCCTCCGCCAAAATGAACGGCCTTCATGATTCCATACCTTCTTCGAAGATGCGAAGGAGTTCTTCTTTGCTGGAAGCGTTCAAGATTCGCTCCATATCATCTTCATCCGATACAAGCACAGCAAGGCTGGACAGCAGGTCCAGATGCTCGTCGCCGACAGCGGCAAGGCCGATAACAAGGCGGGCCGCTTCGCCGCCGAAGTCGACTTCGCTTGCAAGGACAACTACAGAGATGCCAGTCGATTGAATCAGGCTCTTGGAATCATTAGTGCCATGGGGCATAGCCAGGCCGCCGCCCAGGTAGGTAGAGGAGACCTCTTCACGTTCAATCATCTTGTCTACATACGCCGGCGGCACATGGCCTGCATCGACCAGCAATTGGCCGGCAAGGCGGATCGCTTCGAATTTATCGGCTGCGGTTGCGTTCAAGATAATGGTGTTAGTTGTCAGTATGCTCATGTTGATTCTCTCCATTCCAATTTGGATTTCATGTATATCTCTAGTTGGCGGGACATGAAGGAGCGGATCTTCTCCGATTCTCCTTCGATCAATAGCTGGTTCATCTCGGACTGCAGCAGCATTGCGCTAATCTCGCTAAGCAGCTCCAATCCAATCCGGTTAAGCCCTGCAGGAGCAAGCATGATCAGAAACTGCGTGGCGATTTGCCCTTCCTGATCATTAAGAAGAAGAGGCTCATGCAGGCGGAACAACGATATCATTGGCTTTGCAACAAGCTCGCTGCGAGTATGGAACATCGCGAGGCTCGTATCGGGTATGAAGACGCTGCCTTGTTGCTCACGCTGGATGAGCAGATCGGCAATCGCATTGGCGTGCTCCTGTCCGTGGTCCTGAAGCATAATCGGCAGCGCATCCTTCAGAAGCTGCTCAAGCCTTGGCGAGCGCCCGCTGTCCAATTCATAGACATGGAACGTCTCTAAAATCATGACGGTCTCCATCGCATAACGGTTGAGCAAATTAAGCCGCTGCCAAGCATCCTGCTGCTGCTCCTCATGAGCCGCAATCTCAGGTGTGAAGGAGAGTTCGCGGATATGCCCTCGCAGCCGTTCAGCTTCGTCTTTGGTCAGAAGGGGACTGAGCTTAATGTAACGGTCCGGCTCAATAGGCAAATCCACCGTAGAAATAATCAAGTCATATTTCTCACTCGGCATGCGGGATGCTTCATACCAGGAGTAGTGGCCAAGCAGATCGACTTGAGGGACTTCCTTCACGATACGAACGGCTAGCAGCTTGGAGGAACCGATTCCGCTCGTGCAGACCAGCAGCGCCCTTACTTGACGGGGGACCAGCTTCCAGCGTTCGATGGCTGCTCCGAAGTGCATCGCCAAGTATCCGGCTTCTTCTTCGGGGATAACGATGTCGGGCCATGCTTTGGCTGCGCTGCCAATGGTTGATTCCAATAGGGATTCGTAATCGTTTTTGATCTGCGCAAGCAGGGGGTTCCGAATCGTCTCACCTTGTTGCAGTCGCTCAAGCGCATGGCCCAGATGACTGATTAAGCCTTCAAGCAGCGTTCGATCCTTGTGAAAGGGAGTTCCCGATTCTTCTTCCATCAGGCGAATAAGTGAAATCGCACGCTCAGCGAGACCGAGTCCATATTGCTCCAACAGTGCAGATGCGCTGCGCCTTTCTTTTTCTTTGGCCTGATCCAGCAGCGATTGCATATATATAAGCTCTTCATCAGGCAATTCATCGATGCCTAGGGAAGAGGCGAGGGCATTCAGCTTTTGCTTGCTTTCTTCGCTAAGAATGACAGAGGACATACGGCTCGTTGATGAGATCAAATCTCCTTTTTGGATACGGATAAAGGCCACAGAGAGCCGAACAAGAAGCCGGTTATAATCGGCTTCTCTTAAGCGCCTGACCCAATTCTCATCCAGCTGCCATAAGGTGCGTTCAACTGAAAACAAAGCATCGTGGCCAACGAGCTTCAGCAGCTCGTGAGTGGTGGGCCAAATCTCTTTCCGGGATAATGCGCCCAAAAAATCATCTATATATTCCTCCGCCAGCTTAACGATAAAATTGCGGCGGTCAGATTCTTCGCCGGTTATCTCGATGCCGTAACCGCGTCTGCGAACCAGGGCAAGACCGCTGCTGGCCAACGACGACTCCAGCTCCTCCAGATCTCTGCTGACAGTTGGGATTGCAGCTTGAACCTCGCTTGCAAGGGAGAAGAGCTTGATCGGCTCGTCATTGCTGAGCAGATGGCACAGAATAAGCACCTTGCGTTCTTCCGGCGAATACGTCTCGGTATCGGATCTCCGCAGTTGTTCCTGGAACTGGCCAAGGCTGCGCTGATCGCCCATAAGCCTGATGCCTGAGCCGGATTTCCTCACCAGAGCAAGATCGTAACCGGCCAATACCGGATCCAGGATTTGGAGCTCGCGATGAACTGTTCTGGAGCTGATGCCAATCATTTGGCCCAGCTGTTCAGCTGTCATTTCGTCCTGCCGGCTAAGCAGCAGCTCCAATATTTTGCGCTGTCTATTGGATACTTTCATAGTCCGGCGGCCTCCTTTACGGAAAATTAACGTAACGCGGGCGTTCATAGACGCCAGCGTTACGGATTCTTATTATGTGCCTAAACGGCTTACTAACTCGTCGTACTCAGGGCTTTTCAAGAAATCATCGATCGAGATATGCTCCGCTGCAGGGACCTTCAGACGCGCACGGTCTGTCAGCGTCTTATGGGTAATGACGATATCCGCGTCGCCAGGAAGATCATTGATCGCCGTGTTGATCACCGTTACATCGATGCCGGCTTTCGTCATCTTCTTGCGCAAGATCGAGGCGCCCATCGCGCTTGAACCCATGCCTGCGTCGCAAGCAAATACGATCTTTTGTACATTCTGTGCAGTTCTTGGCGCAGCTTCTGGAGCAGGCGTTGCAACTGCTGCTGTACCTTTGGATTGAGCTTTCATTTCTTTCATTTTAGCCTGTGCGGATTCCAGGTCTTCTTCGCCGTCCTTCTGCTTGGATGTCTTCATCAGCAGGGCAGCCACGAGGAACGATACGACCGTTGCTACAACAACGCCGCTAAGCATCGGCAGCCAGCCGCCCTTAGGCGTCATGGCAAAGTAAGCGAAGATGCTGCCCGGTGAAGGGGTAGCAACAAGGCCTGCGCCGAACAGGACAAAGGTGAATGTACCGGCAACACCGCCGGCAATCGCTGCCAGAATCAGTCTTGGGTTCATCAAGATATACGGGAAGTAAATCTCGTGAATACCGCCCAAGAAGTGAATGACAACCGCGCCTGGAGCGGATTGCTTGGCAGCACCGCGTCCGAACAGCCAGAACGCGAGCAAGATGCCAAGGCCAGGACCCGGATTCGATTCAAGCATGAAGATGATCGATTGTCCAGCCTTTGTCGCCTGATCCAGTGCGATCGGACCTAGCACGCCGTGGTTGATGGCATTGTTCAGGAACAATACTTTAGCCGGCTCGATAATGACATTCGTGAGCGGCAGCAGTCCCGCGTCAATCAGCCATTGAACGCCGTTCGCGAGTCCTTTGCTGATCATCTCAACGACTGGTCCGATGCCTTTGTATGCGCCGAGCGCCAGCAGACCGCCGATAATGCCGGAGGAGAAGTTGTTGATCAGCATCTCGAATCCGGAAGGAATTTTGCCTTCAATCGACTGATCGAACTTCTTAAGAATCCATGCGGCCAGCGGACCGATAATCATGGCTCCCAGGAACATCGGTATATCCGAGCCGACAATGACGCCCATTGTAGCTACAGCGCCGATGACACCGCCCCGCGTGCCATGGATCATCTGACCGCCCGTATATCCGATCAGAATCGGAAGGAGATAGGTAATCATAGGTCCGACGAGCGCCGCCAGACTTTCATTCGGGAACCATCCCGTTGGGATGAATAGGGCAGTGATCAAGCCCCAAGCAATAAAAGCGCCGATATTGGGCATAACCATGCCGCTCAAAAATCGTCCGAATTTCTGAATGGCAACTTTGGCTCCGCCTTGTTCGGAAGCTGATTGCTGTTGTTGACTCATGATCAGTTAACCTCCTTGTAGGGTTTATAAATCAGTAGGGTTTCTTAAATCTGTAGTCATCATAATACGTAAGCGTTTTCAAATTCAATCAAATGAAAAGCAGCTTTCGTCATGAAAGCTGTTGACAACATGTTATGATGACGCAATAAATAGCATGAATAATTTTGAATGAAAGCGCATTATAGCAGCATTGTGCAGTTGTTGTTGATAAGGTCGAATCAAGCTAAAAAGTCTATTATTATTTATAGATATAATAACAACGCTCGCAATGGATCAAAGTTCATATTTTGTTTATATTTGTATTATTTCATATTTACAGTAGATTTTTATAAAAAAAAGTTGATTTCTGATATTCAAAGGTTTCACAAAATATGCTAGAATTAATTACAAGAATTAATATTTTAAGGAAAGTCATTTATTCATAGAACAAATATACTTTTCAACATACTTACGTTTATGTAATTCGATTCATTTAAATCGTTCTTAGTTCGATATGTATTTAATTGATGGTTTTATGAATTGTGTAATAAATATTTATCCGTGGGTGGTGTGTCTGTGGAAAATGTCTTTAAAAATCCCTCATTAAATTATTTAAGCTGTAGGAAGATACAGCTTTACAACCATCTGCTTCAGAATGGAATATCGATTGAATATTTCTACTACAATGCGCTCGAAAGCTCAGACAACGTGTTTACGGAAATCATAATTAACCGAAAACGAAAATGGACTTTCTCCTCAAATTTGCCAAATAGTTGGGAAGCATGTGGAATAGCAGCATATTTCCTTCCCTTCGAAAAGTTAATCAACGTTAAAGAAATACTAAACGACCTATTAATTCATCATACTTCAGTGTTTATTTGGGTAGATAACAAACACGTTTCTCACAATCTTAATTTAGACCCGAACTTGAATCACTCCCTCCAGATAGTATCGAGTATAGATGATCACACATATTTGATCGATGACATTCCAACTATTCAAGGAATCTCTTACAACTTTCACGAAATAGAATTATGTTGCGACAACGCCAAGCCTCACAAGAAGTATCTGTATTATTTGGATTTTCATAACTACGAGATAAATACTGAGGTTGTTAGTCGATTCGAAGAGCTTCTGGTTCGATTTATTCATAGTTATGAAGATAAACTATCATTCTATGATTATTTAGTTGATTTTTTCAGTTCTGAAGATGCCATTGAGTCCAGACTTGACGAACTGTTTCCATATTTGGATGATGCGTTCAGCATAATTGCCGGGTCTAGACACTTATTTGCAAAGTCTTTGGAAGCATTCGAGATAAATAAGTTATATCCACAATTATATATAGAGATATCAAAACGGGTTGAAGGATTAAAACTATCATTAGCCAAGGCAAACTTGAAAGGGGAAATCTCGAGGCAACACTTCGTTCATCAAGTTTGCAGAATAAAGACGATGGAGTTTGATGCAATAAATATATTAAAAAATGGAGATGATCATTTACTAAAAATCAATTCCTATCAGCTTCAAAAAGTGCGTCCAAAACCCATTCTCCTTGGATCCAGCGATTCGACATTGAAAATCGGTTGGGAAGAACAACTCGACAACGTTTGGTCCAATTCATATGAAGTTTTCAAAAATGGGGCACTGGTTGGGACAACAGCCTCGCGATATTTTGTAATCAAAGGCGTTGAACCCAAAAATACATACGAAATAGCGGTGAAAGCCAAAGATATTTTTGGTCATAAAAGTGAACTTAGCGAGGCTTTGCATGTCTATTTTGATCCACAAGAGAATAATAATCTTGCTTTATTTAAAGAAGTATTTTCTTCGTCGGACGAAAATACTTTTTTCTGCAAAGAGAGTATCGTCGACGGTAAACTTGACACAAGATGGAGCAGCAACGCGGATGAAGCTATCGCTTGGATCTGCATTGATTTCAACAAGGTAATAATATTTTCCAAGATTATCTTGCATTGGGAAGCCGCATATGCGAAAAAATACAGATTGCAAACATCATATGATTCTAGCAACTGGGTCGAAATCTATTCCAATGGTGAGGGGGTTGGCGGTAAAGTGACTATTAATGTTCACGGAGAAGGAAAATACTTGCGTATTTATTGTGAGGAAAAAGGAACGCCTTTTGGGTACTCCTTGTGGAATATCTCAGTATTCAAGTAGATATCCTATTAGCTAAGCCAAGATCCGTCGCCACAATATTCAGTGCAGTACAGAATCATTTGATATATTGCTCAACTGCGGACTCGGCAAATCATCGTCTACCGGATTACCTTGTCTTTCTCGATTGTGTCTGGCTTCGATCCGGTTTGGTTTGGAATGTTAAGAGTACCGTATAATTTTTGTGCTTACCTCGGAAGTTTTAGGGTTAAGGTATCCGCGGTGGTTAGCTTGAATTTGAGTATAGTGACAGTCGTTTCCCTATGTCTCGTATGGTCTCAGTTGTCTATTCAACTTACACATTTACGTCTTCCGTTATTTTGTGCTACCAAATCAGTAATGGCATTTGCTGATTACGACTACGAACTAGTTTTGCAATGGAGAGGATTTTTGTTTGTCCTTACTGCTTTTATCCTTGGAACTTTGTGTGGCATAGGAGGGCAACTTTCTGGACTTGCTTAATGAGTCGGTTCATAACCCGGACGTAATTCTGCAAGTGTTGCATCTGTCATTTACGTTTATTATTGAGATGCCTATTGCGGGGAATATGATGCTTATTGGTGTTTGTTTCTTCTTTTATGCCGGTATTTTTAGAGAGTACATTATTATAAAAAAAGAGATAAGGAGAAGAGTAAATGAATCAAATAATAGACTATCGCAAGTTCTGTCATGACCAAAAACTCGAAATGAACTTAGATGTACAAATTATTACTGAGGTAACTGGATTGAACGATAAAGAACGATATGTTTGTCTAACATTTGATGATGGGCCTAGTATTGAATATACTCCTCAAATTCTTGACATCTTAAGAGAACATAATGTTCATGCTACTTTTTTTGTTCTAGGCGAATTTGTAAGTTATTTTCCAGAGGTGGCTCGAAGGATTATTGAAGAGGGCCATGAAATCGCTAATCATACTTTTTCACATCCCGAATTGCATAACCTCTCTCAATCAGAGCTCCTATCGGAACTGCTTCGGACAGAAACTGAAATTGCTTCTGTTATAGAAAATGAGAAGTGTAAATTATTCAGACCTACCTACGGAGTCTTTTCTGCTGATACAGTAGAGAATGTTCGAAAATTGGGATATAAGTTTGTATTATGGTCGAGAACTATGTTAGTAAAAGATTGGGAACTACCGGGCGTAGATATTATGGTTAACACAATAACTCGACATTTGAAAAACGGTGCAATTATTCTGCTTCACGACGGTGGAGGAAACAGAGATCAAACGGTACAAACAATAAGGGAAGTAATACCTGTTATACTTAAAAAAGGTTACAGTATTATAACGGTTAGTGAATTACTCAATTTATCAACAACAAAGGGGAATTCATCAGAATAATCATATTCCCTAGTAGGTTCAATATTACCTGATACTTAAAGGCTTCTATCGCAAAGTGTAGCCAATTCCCGAATTTGACGCTCTTCAATAGCGATTGAATCCGTGCTAACGCGTGAAGATGAAAGCAAAAACCTCTGATCACGACATGTTAGATAATCGATGATTCTCTACTGTCAACTGTGAGGTGAATGTAAAAATCAGCTCCACCCAATTTAATGTTTTTTTTCGACGACGTATGCAGGGCTCGCCTTGGTTGGTGCGTCTTTTTCCCATACACAATTGCCGCAACGTCTTAATCGATTTGTCGTGAAGAGAATGGAGTATCCGATACATTGAAACTCGATTGTCATGAAGAGTTATCTCAATCTGCTTTGACAAGGCATAGCGATTTCGATCATGCTCTTACGCAAAGATTCAGTGTATCAAACATGTATAGGCATTCGAAAAGTGCCATCGAGCATTACTATTCGTTAGCGTCTAGACGCTGAAGTTGCTAATTGTAATCTGCCGGCAAGATCCGCAACGTAAATGTCGCGGCAACCGGGGGCATCAAGGGTAAACATACCTTCATTTCGCGAGGCTTTGACGTATCGCTTTTGACAACTCTGGTACGGACAAAGAAAGCGTTTCTTACGTATAAGGGAACTTTCGGCAACACTCCGATCTTCGATTAACTTAGCCGAGAAGGGTATCACATAAAAGTTCAGCTTTGTGAAGGCAGTGCACATAAAGACGGTAGATTTTCTTGCGAAACAATTCATTACGCTCGTCGGTACAGAAAGGCTTTGATAACCACCTGCACCAACCATAGGCAGCCGATCGATCGTTGGAGAACGACTGCCTAGTTTCCGATCAAGCCAACTAGTTCTACGTCCCGCATATCTTTATCGGTCGAGTTATCGAGTTATTAAACGAGGAACAGGCAGATTGCCGAACTTGAGAAGGCAGGCTACAAGTATCTTCGTCATCCGTAAATTAGGAAGAGTTAGAGGGCATTAGTTTTTGCGGGTAAAACTAATGTTTCCTACCTCGGACTGGCGAATTTGCGCTTTGTCGACCATCAGAAGAATTTTATATGTAGTTTAATTTGTTTTTAATACTCCCGTTCCTACTTCATATAGGAAAGGCGACTGCTCATTTCTCCATAAATTTGGTTGGGAATTAAAAGTCACTATTTCTCAAACACTGATTCTAGAGACTTTCGTAATTCAGGTTAAAATAAAGCTTTTATCAAATTTACGTTGTTACATTAGAATCTTGCACCTCCTTATTGCTATCTGTTGCGTGACGTACTCCGTATACCAGCAAAAAACTCCTTGCCTGGAACTTATATTCGGAAAATCTGCACCATCCGGAGTTTCAAACCCCCTCTAGAATCTCTTCAGATATATCCAAAACAAACGAGTAGGTAGTAGATAGTTTAAGAACCCGTACTTTGATATTTGTTCACCGCAACCGACCAAATAGTTATCGAGAGCATATAAAGAAGCAGACCAACAATCAAGGTACCATACTGAAAACTGGCCGTAAAAAGTACTTCTCCCTCTTTGTTTAAAAATAGTAGGGACGGATAGAAGTTAATAAAACCATAAGGAATTACAAATGTTAATAAAAATTGAATGAATTTGTTGTAGATCGAGAGAGGGTAATTAAGGAAACGTCTTAAATCATAAATAATTGTATTGCTTAATGAGGTTGCTTTTACAAACCAAAAACTTACACATCCGGTCATTATCATAATTGCCGATTGAATCAACGTTGCCCCGATTAATACAAGGATAAGCATGACGATATTCAAGCCAGACAATTCCAAATTAAGTTTATTTATGCATAAAATAAGAGAACCTATACCTAAAAGGACATGGCCAATATAGGCATGCTGGAACTGTTTAAAGATTAAGAGCGGGAGGGGATTTATTGGGCGTGTAAGAATGCCGTCAAATTCTCCATTCTGTACCATTGCTTCCAATTGCCTCATAGGCGACATAAAAAACATCCCGCTAATGCCGTGGGAAAGGATATTCAGATTGTATAAAAACAACACCTCATAAAAGGTCCAGCCACGTATCGTTTGAAAATGATTAAGCATGATCCAAAGGCCTAAAAACATCACAAAAAAAGTGATTATTTGAATTAGAATATCCATAAAAAATGCAAACCTGTATTCTAGACGTGTCTTCAAGTAAATCAATATGAATCTAGAATATAATTGGATATAATGCATGGTTATCCTCCCTGAATAACAAGCGAGTTTATTCCTTTTCTCCATAATACATAAGTTAATCCACTGAGCAGAAGGATCCAAATATATTGGCTTGTGAGCATTTCGAATGATTTGTTAAGGGATAGTTTCTCTAGATAAATATTAATGGGGACATAGTAAATATATTGAAATGGCAAAAAGCTCGATACTACGACTAACGACTTTGGGAAAAACCATAAAGGTATCCAGATACCTCCGAAAAGCCGTACCACATCCTCCAGTAATCGGCTAAAATGCCAAACTGATAAATACCAGAAACCGATAATACCTAGGATAAAAGATATAATGAAATTAAGAATGAAAGAGTTTATTAATGAAATAATAAATAGCATCATATTAGTGAAAGAGGGAATAGTCATATCAAATATAAAAAAACCGATTAAGATAAGTGGTGTTAATTGGAATGTAATACGAAAGAAATTATTACCTAAAGTTTCACAGAGAATATTCACGAAAAAATTCATTGGTTTAATTAAATCCATGGCTATAATGCCTGATTTTATTTTCCCATCCATTTGTTCAATGACCTGATTACCTATGATCATAGATATTCCTGTACTCAAGATCACATAGTAAATCATTTCTTGAATAGAAACAAAACCAATATTTGAATTGACACCTTGGCTTCCACCATATAATGCGACCCATACTGAGATTTGTATGAATAAACCAAGAATCTGGCCCATCAAATTCATCAATACATTAGCTTTGTAGGCAATATTCTGTTGATATGAGTTTCCTAACATCCGTAGATATAGTTTCATATTTTTAGTTTTCCTTTTAACGAATTCTCTGTATACATTCTCCGTATAACTTCATCTATCTCACATGGCTGAATCGTAAAGTCAATGATTGAAGATTCGCTCATAATCTTACTTAATATCTGCATGGAATTTATATCACCTTTGTTGTAAGTAATCTGTAGTTTTAAATCTTTTATTTTGGTATCCATAACGTTTAACGATAATAGTTTGTCTCTTAGACTAATCAAGTCATGATTATGTTCTGGTTCAATTGTTATAATTTCGTCCGATCCATACTTGTCCTTAAGGTGTGAAATATTACCGTCATACATGATTTGGCCATGATCAATAACAATAACCCTGGAACATAATTTTTCAACGTCGTCCATATCATGTGTCGTTAGTACGACAGTTGTCTGTCTGACTTTGTTGATTTCTTTAATAAACTCTCGGATTTTTTCTTTAACAACAACATCGAGTCCTATTGTCGGTTCGTCCAGAAATAAGATTTTGGGATCATGCAACAGTGCAGCGCATAAATCGGCACGCATCCGCTGACCAAGACTTAACTGGCGTACGGCTGTATTTTTAAATTCATGTAGATCCAATATGTCTGAGAATAGCTCAATATTTTTACGATACTGATCGTTCGGAATTTTATACATGTATTTCATAAGTAGAAGGGATTCGGTAACTGGAATATCCCACCAAAGTTGCGTGCGTTGACCAAAAACGACTCCGATGTTCTTCGCATGGATTTTTCTATTTTTATAAGGAATCAATTCGTTAACGGTAACACTCCCCGCAGTGGGCACTAGAATTCCAACCATCATTTTAATAGTGGTCGACTTTCCTGCTCCATTTGGCCCAAGATACCCCACAATTTCACCTTGATTGATTTGAAAGGAAATATCATTAACTGCTGTTTTATATTCATATTGTCTGTGGAATAGATCCTTTACAGCACCAGTGAATCCTTCTTGTCGTATTGGGCGTTGAAATTGCTTAGTCAAATTATTGACTGAAATTAAAGACATGTAGGTCCTCCTTCGAGGTTAGATTAGAATACTAGTTAATTATAAAAGGATACGACTCTTAATGATATACTCAATTTTACATATAGTACTTAATTATTAATTTAAACCTATTATAGTATTGATTTACAAAAGATGTTTAAGTAGTATAATACCTGAGTTCGTGTTGTCATCCCATCTTGCTTTCATTATGGACAAAAGCAATCCGAACGCCTTGTTTTCCAATTGATCTTCACAGCGAATATACAGATCGGCATTACTTGTAACAAGACTTGCTCGTTTGAATCAACTTATCGGTGGGGAGCCCTTCCATCTTGGTCTGGCAAAGCAGTCCCAGATAGAACTACATGACATAACCGTTTCCTAGAAACGGATTCTCCACTTATTTCAGGTATTAATTCAGTTGTTGAGGTAATGGCATACAGAATATGAAAAAAATAGAATGCGGGCAGGTGATTTCGGGGAATGTACGTGTCGGAATGGTTGGAAAGCGGAGCAAGGTTATGGCCTGAAAAGGTGGCAGTGAATACACGTCAATATCAAGTCACGTATTCACAGTTATTTAATTACGTGCAAGCATTTTGCAATTCGTGTCGTTCAAATGGGATGCACCGTGGTGATCGAGTGATCCTTTATTTAAGCAATACCCTTGAAGCAGTAATAGCTATTTTCGGTGTGATTAGAGCTGGTGGCATGATTGTATGTATTAGCCCAAGGACACCTGTCCCCAAACTAAAGCAGATATTGTCAGATTCAGGAGCTCAAATAATTGTCGCTGATCATTATATAGAAGATGACTTACAAATTAAAATAAAATTAGCAGTTCATATTAATAATAACGTTACGGAACAGCAGCGGAGTTGGACATCCCTCTGGGATTGGGTTCGGATTGAAAACATCAATGCTCCGTTGAATGAGGGAGAACATCTAGCGCTAATTTATACTTCAGGAAGTACTGGCAGCCCAAAGGGAATTATCAGTACAAGAAACAATATATTATTTTCTACCAAGGCAATTAATCAGTTTTTGATGCATGGTTATGATGATAGAGTGTTAAGCTATCTACCTTTGTCTTTTGATTATGGTTTGTATCAGCTGTTCTTGACGATCAGCAGTGGGGCAACATTATATTTGAGAGACTCTAGAAAGTTCGCAGTAGAGATTTCAACCCTGTTGCGAACAGAACAGATAACAGGTCTTCCTGGGCTTAGAAGTTTGTTTGCGTATTTCCTCCTTTCTAAAAAAGAAACTTTCGAAAGCATTCGTTATGTGACAAACACCGGAGATGCACTTCCCCCCAATCTCGTACAGCAACTGCAAAGCACGTTCCCTCAATCCAAAGTGTATTTGATGTATGGTCTATCGGAGTGCAAGAGAGTATCTATATTGCCGCCAGCAGATTTACAGCGAAAGCCCAATTCTGTCGGATTGCCGTTGCGTGGAACCTCAGTGAGAATAGTGGATGACTTAGGTCAACTTTGTGCTCCTTTTGTTGAAGGAGAACTTGTTGTTGAAGGGCAACATATCTGCGCAGGCTATTGGGGGAGAGAAGAAGAGACAAAGGACACTTTTTTGACAACGGATAATGGGGTAAGGCTCCTCAAAACAGGAGATATTTGTTATCTCGACGATGAAGGTTATTTATATTACGTTGGCAGACGAGATAAGATGTTTAAGTCCAAGGGCTATCGAATTGACCCATTGGAGATCGAGAATTCGGTAACTGATAATTTCACTGAAGTGGCTGATGCGATAGCCATAGGTGTTCCGAATCCTCGGGATGGGATGAAGATAATTCTGTTTGCGCGCACATCTCCCCATGTGGACAAGGAACATTTGATGCAAAGTATCATTGAGAGCTGTCAGTTATTACTTGAACCATGGAAACAACCTGAAGAAGTATTTATTATGGAAAAATTCCCTCTGACCACCTCCGGAAAAATCGACCGGAGGCTATTAACGGAGAACTATATAAAGGAGAGAGGAAATGAATCAGTACGAAGCGGAACAGCGAATAATTAATGCGATTAAACAGATAAAAGGCAGCAATATATCAATAAACAGCGACTCCAGACTGTTTGGGGACCTCGGTTTCGACTCGTTGGCGTTTATGGAATTCGTAGTATATCTTGAGTCTGAATTCGGAGTGGATTTAGAAAAATTAGTGGTAATGGTTGATGACTTATCTGTTTACTCATTGGCAGGATTTATTATCCAACCTTAAGGATGTTTCTAACGATTTATTAATTAGTTAGATTATTTTGAACACTTTATGAATTATTGTGATTGTTAGTTTTCATAGAGAGTTGGGAAGAAGGGATATTCGTGATGTTACGACAGCCATGTTTCTCTTGGTTTTGTCCCAACTATGGGCCAGGATCTAACGGACTACGAAGCGATTTAAGCCTAAATGATATTATCGACAGTGCCATAATCGCCGAAAATATGGGGTTTGACGCTATATTGACACCGGCAGATTCAAATTCATATGACCCTTGGATGTTATCTATGCAAATCATATCGAAGACTCAGAAGATCAGACCCATTATTGCACTTAGACCTGGATTTATTGCCCCTGTTTATACTGCGCGTATGATCGCCACGCTTCAACAGCTAAGCGGAGGGCGAGCCGATTTCAATATAGTCACAGGGGGATCTACCCTGGAGCTAGCAAAAGAAGGATGCCGTCTTTCGCATGAAGAACGGTACAGGAGAACCTATGAGTATATGGAGGTAATATCTAATCTCCTGAAAGAAACCAAACCTTATAGCTTTAATGGACAGTTTTACAACATAACAAATGCAACTTTATTCCCGAAGATACCCGACTTGATTCATCCTAAATTCTATATAGCCGGAGCTTCTGCTGATGCTGTTAAGGTCGCAAAATCATTCGGCGACTTTTACTTAATGTGGGCACAGCCTATTGAGTCTACTAAACAACAGTTACTACAATTTGAGCAACATGATAAAGTTCTGGATTATTCCCTCCGAGTGAATATTATCGTAAGAAAAAACAAGCAGGAGGCAATTGAAGCCGCCAATGCAACAATTCAAGATCGTTCTAACTCCAGACGTCTTATTGAGCTTGTAAATATTCACTCGGATTCAGTTGGTCAAAAGAAAATGATGGCATTGGCACTGGAAGGAGGTGTACACGATACATGCTTGTGGTCTAACATCTCGGTTGGTAAAACTGGAAGTGTACCGTTTCTTGTAGGTTCAACTGAGGAGGTTCGAAACTCGCTAAAACGATATCTGGAATTAGGGTTTAGTAACTTCATACTAGCCAGCACGGATACGGGATCAGAAATCGGATATATAAGTGAAGAGATCGTCTCGTATTTTCACAACTGTCTCTAAACATTTCGTTATGGAACCGGGCTGTATCAATAAACAATAAATGATTGGAGGATCTATGTTATGCCTACTGGTATTATTGGAAAAATTATCATTGATGAACATAAGTTGAGCAATGATCTTAAGACACATAAGAAGTTTCCTCTTATACAAGAGGAGTATGATGAATTCAGTATTGGTATATGGCAAAATTGCTCGCTATGGAGCTATTCAAGCGATATCCACGACACAATGTACAAGGACCACAACGATCCATTAAAAAAGACGGCTTATGGAGAACAACTACCTTACATTAGTGAATTATTAGAAAAAAATTTTTCACTAGACAACTTAAAAATGGTTCGTACAAGAAATTTGGTCAACGGAATGGTTATTCCCCATGTTGATTTTGTTGAACTTGATAAGCCAAAAGATAATTACTTCAGATTGCTAATACCCTTGGAAGATAATGAATATGCATTTCATTCCGACAGAGATCATGTGTTCAGAATGAGAAAAGGCGAAGTCTGGTTTATTGATGCAGCTATTTATCATGCCGCTGCAAATTTTTCAACGAATAGCAGAATTATGCTTTGTTTGGACTACGCTTTTCCAGGTTTATTTAACCCTGCCGATGTTTTTGTCAATAAAGAAAATTACAATCCAGGCAGATACACACCGTTTATTGCTAGTTTGGAAGAACCTGATATCAATATGGAGAACAATTTGATTTCGTCACTCTCCCAAATTGTCTCCCGGTATAATTTTAGAGACATGATATTTCTTTTGGCAAAGGTGCATTTTCAGAAAAAAGTACCAATTGAAGCCTGTTTCGACTGGATGATTCGGATTGCAGAAAAATCTGAAGATATCGCAATCATAAACAAAGCGAAGGATTTGCGGAGGTTTGCAATCGAGAGTCGAACGTTGGGCGAAAGATTTTCGATTTACGAATGGCCCGAGGTTAGTAGTCTAACAGTAATTTGATTGAGAGGAGTGGATAATTTGCTGCTTACAAGGGATGAACATAGTTGGGTTGACGATTATGGAATAAAGTTGCAACATTTATTTCCTTTACTTGAAAACCGGGACATGGCCCCGTTTGGTTCGGCTTGGGCAAGACTATTACCCGGTGAAATCTCAACAAAGCATTCTCATCGGGTCGCCGAGTTGCTTTTTATTACTAAGGGTGAGGGAATGGTGCACATAGACTCCGATACAACGTATCAAGTATCGGAGGGGGATGTTATATATTTAAAGCCTAATTGTGAGCATTACATTAGTAATACAGGTAAGAATGAAGATGGAATGATCTTGTTATCCATATGGTGGGAGTCTAATGAAAGACTTATTAAGCATTTAAATACGCATTTGTTGCCTGAGTAAAGTAAGGGGGGAGTGAATGAATTCTATTGATATTCCAAGACAGACCGTAACCTATTCACCATTTGTAGAAGCCGTTGCTGCAGTCTGGCGCATAGAGCAGTCACTTGATGAACAACCGGGTCCCCGACAGCCTGTAGTCGGGAAAGCGCAAACACAACAATTTATTGACCAGTGTATTGAGCCATCCGAGTATTGTTTATTGAAGAATGCTTTGAAGAGTTGGAACCTTTATAGGGTTCTACAGTTTGGGTTCATATCTGGAAATTACGATAACGAGGAGCTTGGTCCACTTTATTCGCTTAGTCGTAACCCTCAATTCAACAATCGAGTAATGGGGCAGCTAGATATTATGTATGAGCAGTATGGTATTAGGCTGGATAAAATCAAAAACCTGTACAACGGAAGCTTGTTTTGGGAAACTTCATACCTTCATAAACTACTCGAAGGGAATAGTATTCAACTTAATCTTATTCCAAGTGTCTTTATGCTTCCTGCTCCGCGAGGTCAGACAGGATTTTTGGAATTCTCAGATGGTTACGATATGACATTAGTTTTTGGATGTACGGGTCCCATTAACGAAGACACAGCCACCAATTATCCGAATTGGAATCAATGGTTTCGCAACGGTGTTTGGCATTTTCTTGCCCGCTCATATTGGACAAGAAAAATGGATGGGTACGAACCCATAGATAGCGGCTTGTTGGGGGATGCTTATGGTTTATTAAAAGAAGCGAATATCGTTAAAGTGGACATCTCAAACTTCGTAATATCCGAGTATAAAGACTGGTATGACTATGCAATCGATAATTTGGTCTTTGCTACCAGATTGATGTGTGAAAAAGAGGTTGGGGGCGAACATGCATATCAGGAAAAAAGAAAATGGTACTATTCGCTAGGAAGATTCCAAATCGACTGGTTCTCCCAAATATTAGAACCCGCCTTAAAGGGCATGAGATTAAGAGAGTTATGCTTATTATGGATCAAAGAGGTGGCTCCATTACTAAAAGAGCCAGCAGGTTTTATCGGACCATTGGGAGCATGTGAGAATCCATTATGGTCAAGTAAAGTTAAAATCGTTTTCTCACCGAGTATCAGTCACGGGATGCGAAGAGCTGTAAGGGTTTGGATAGCCAACTTTTGGAGAATTAAACCAGAACTTCTGGATTCAAAAATGCTCGATAATATTAGCGAAGACTCTAGTCATCTAATTTTCGCTGTTTTGGAAGATATAGATTGGCTTGAAGAGATTAAACAAAATATTTCCATTTCGTGGGATGCGGATGGACTTGATGCTCTACTGTTCGTGCAAAAGAACGGGAATCAAAATCAATATTGGAGTAGAGTAACTATTAGTAAATCCGAGTACGATCTCTTAAAGTTAAATCAACAAGCCAATATATATATGGATTGGGCCGCGCTGAGAAACGAGGAAGTCTTGAGCGGCATCCATATTCTTTAGTATTAATAGTTGAGAGTAGGGATGGAAAGTGGATTGGTCAGAGCAAAAGATACAGGAAGCATGCGCTGCATACCAAACGCCTTTTTATTTATATAATCAAAGCCAATTAATGGGGAATTATGAGTGGTTATTTAGCAATTTGCATGACTCGGTGAACATATATCTTTCATTAAAGACAAACAACAACATATATCTCGCCAATCTCTTTCAGCAAGCGGGCAGCGGAGTCGAGGTGGCGTCAAGTGGAGAATTAACCTTAGCACTGAAGGCAGGTTTTTCCCCGGACAGAATAATTATGTCTGGCCCTGGAAAAACAGTGAATGACTTGACGACAGCAGTAGACATCGGGATTAGAAGCATTAATGTTGAATCTATTGACGAGCTGCATATTATATCGCAAATCGCGACAAAAAAAGAAAAAATAGTTCCAGTATCGGTGAGGATTAATCCTGATTTCAAAGCTAAAAAACCTACAATAAGCATGGGAGGTAATCCACGGCAGTTCGGTGTGGATGAATCGCAGCTTAATGTCTTTTTCGAGTCACTAACGTCATTGCATAACTTGAAGTTTTTGGGGATTCATATTTATTTGGGTACTCAAATTTTATTAAGTGAAACAATAGTCGAATCTATGAAGTATACGATAGAGTTGGCTAGCTTGATTAAGGAAACCTATGGATTTACCTCTACCCTCATCAACCTCGGAGGGGGATTTGGGGTACCATATTTTCCTCACGAGCAACCGCTGGATATAAAAAAGCTTCTTGAGGAAATCAATGCTTTGATAATTGACTACACGAAAATAAACGAAGATACCAAATTCATTATCGAAAGCGGAAGATTCCTATTAGCTGATTATGGTATTTATGTCGCTACTATATTATATAAAAAAATATCAAAAGGCCAAACTTTCCTCGTTACGGACGGCGGTATGCATCACCATGTTTCCTCCACTTTTCGGGGGAGAACAATGAGAAACAACTTTCCGCTGAAGCTCATATCCAGTAGTAAACGTCATGAGGCTGCTCTGTCAGAGAGAGTCAACATTACAGGAGTACTTTGTACGCCTGAGGATTGTATGGCGTTAGGTGTAGACCTTCCGGCCGCCGAACCGGGTGATAGAATTGTTTGGTTCAAATCGGGCGCGTACGGACTGGCGTACAGCCCGCAACAGTTTCTAGGTCATGCAACACCTTGGGAACTATTGCTTAATGAAAATGAGATTATTGTGATTCGACAAAGAGGTACGGAGTGTGATTTGTTTTTAAATCAAGTAATGGACTTTCAAGAGTTGAAAAGCGAGGTGCCAGATGGTAAGCGGAGTAAAAATGAAGTTATGGGAATTGGTTGATAGTGTTAGCGGTATTTTTGCGGACCGTGCTGGACATTTTGACGAAACCCGCGAATTTCCTTTCGAAAATTATAACCTGATTGTTGAAAACCATTTGCATGCTATTAATTTGCCAGAGCAATATGGAGGACTGGACTTAGGTATTGAGGAAACAACGAAATTATTGTCACGTTTAGCAATGGGATGCGGACAGACAACCCTTTCTCTTGCGATGCATTACTATTCTTTGGGAGGGTTCAAGAAAATTTTTTCCGAAACAATGAAAGAGAAAGTTTTAAGGGATATTGCTTATAATGGCAAATTCATGGCATCCATTAGTAATCCTAATATTCTACTATTGAAAGATAAAAGAGACATTCAGCAAGTAACTAACTTAAAAGGTGAAAAAGTCGAAGGTGGCTTTATTGTAAATGGCGAGAAAAGATTTGTATCAGGGAGCCCAGCAATTAGCTATTTGCCGATTTATTGTGTGACTGACAGCAGTAACAAATACTCGTATGGGATTTCCGCAATGATGTGCCGAATTAACGATCCCGGCATTGAAGTACAAAATACGTGGAACCTGAATGCAATGCGTACGACAGCTAGTCATAACATACGATTTACAAATGTATTCGTTCCAAACGAAATGGTGATTGGACGAGAAGGCTACGGTATAGATGACACACAGGATCTTATATATTGGTTTAGACTGTCGCAAGTATCTGTTTATTATGGAATGGCAGTTGCTGCCTATGAATATATAAAGAGCGTCGTGCATACGCAAAAGGATCATATATCAAATCGTCCGATATCATTTCTACCGGGCGTGCAATTTGCGGTTGCCGATCTAAAAATTAAGCTGGATGTCTGTCGATCTCAAATTACGTACTGTGCCAAGTTAGCGGATGAATTATTGAAAGAGGGAACAAATCAGAATGATTTATATATCGAGACACTTGTGACTAAGCAGTTTGTGACTAAGACTGTCAACGAAATTATTTGGTCTGCTATGCAAATCGTTGGGATGAGATCCTTGAGCCAGGGGCATCTGTTGGAACGGCTGCATAGAGACATAAGGGCCGCGACCTTTCATCCGCCAGCGGAAGATTTATTGAAGGAAGTAATCGGGAAGAAAGTATTACAAGTTCTTCCTGTTCGAATGCGTTGGGTATGAAGCAGAGAGGATGTTTAAAGAAATGGATCAGAATATCGTAGTGGATGTTAATTTCGAACCTGTAGACACGGAATTTTTAGATTGTTTTGAAGATAACATTGCAGTCCTGCTTGATCATAATGGGATCCAGAACGCAAACCGTGTTTTTGCATCTACCTGGTACTTTGATTTTTGCGATCAAGACGTTAATTTATTACCCAAATTAGATTACTTAACATTGAAAGATAGAATATACACTGAAACAGGATTTATGATTCATGAAGATAGTTTTACAAATGGTGATTACAAAGAAATAATTACGAATCATTTGTTGAATAACACTCCGATTATCGTACTCGGTGATGCTTATTATATGCCCTGGCTCACATATTATGAGAATGACCATAATCAGCACAGCTTTATTGTTTCGGGAATCAATACGAATACTGGGCGGGTAACGATAATCGACGCTTTAAAAATAATAACTCCATGGGGAGAAATTGCGCCGCAGAGGACAGAGGTCGACATTGACGTGATGATCCGAAGCATTGAGATGCTGCAGACGACAAAGCCAATGAGTTACTACGGACCTAAACCGATGAGCTATTTTTATTTAAGCAGAAAGGATACTATTCCTTTTATTAATAATGAAAAGAAAATAACAACCAACTTAGAGTATATGCTGAAGATCGAAGATGAGCAGCCAGTTGTCAAGTACGCTAATTTTTATAAATCACACTTTAAAGATCCAAGGTATACTCGGAAGTTCGTATCGTCTACCAATAAAATTGCAAGAGATAGAGCTTGTTATCACAAGTGGTTGCGTGATATTGAGTCACCTCTTATGACAAAGGAACTGATCGAAGAATTTCATGAAACCGTAGTAAAGCCTTGGAAGAATGTCAGTGCTTATGCATATGTATTATCCCGATCTATTCACAAGTATGAAGTAGTTCCAGACATATGTTTCAGGTTGCTTTCAGAGAAAATCTCCTTCGCAGAAAACACTCATGCCCAAAAGCTGAATCATTTACTCGGACAAGTTTTGTTAGGGGAGGAAAAGAGATGACTTCTTTAGAAGTTTTCTATAAACGAGTACTTACACAGCCCGATCATATTGCCCTTTGTTGGAATGACAAGCATTACACATATTCAGAGCTCTACAAAGAGTGTGTGCGTGCGGCAACTATTTTGTCTAGTCACGTGACAAAAGGGAGCAGGATATGTTTGCATATGCACAAGTCGGATCGCTATTTAATTATGATGTATGCCTGTATAATGACGGGGATTATATATGTTCCTATCGATCCTAAATCTCCAAGGGAGAGGGCTCATTTTATTGCAAATGATAGTCAAGCAGATTTGGTGTTCATCGATGACAAGACAAAGCAGTATTGGGTCGATCCAGAAACCGCGATCCCTAACGTGATTGATCTTTATCATTTTCTAAATGTAGATATTCCTGTCGCAGACCCTGCTGTCTATATACAAAACAATGTAGAGGACGATGGACTGGCATTAATTCTATATACTTCTGGTTCTACCGGACAACCTAAAGGAGTTATGCTCACACATGAAAACCTGAATGTCTTTATTTTATGGGCATTGGACTATTTTTCATTAACGTCGGAAGATCGAATTGCGTTGTTGTCACCTTTTCATTTCGATTTAAGCTTGTTCGATATCTTTGTCGGTCTAGGAGGCGGTTGCACGTTATTCCTTGTAGAAGAGGCTACCTCGATAATGCCTGAAGCGATTTACCGTTTTCTTAATATAAACAGCATTACTGTTATATATACGGTTCCAACGGCGTATTTATCACTAATAAAAAGAAGTTCTGTCAGGGAATCCGGGCTCCCTGAATTAAAACATATATTGTCCGCAGGCGAAACATTGTCTCCCGACGTATTATTGGGTCTGAGGAAAATTGCACCTGGTGCAATTATTTACAACATGTATGGGCCGCTAGAAACAAATGTTATAACGTCGCATATTGTGCAACCTGGGGAACACTTGAAAAGTGATATCCCGATCGGTCATAAATGGGACAGGATATCTGGAGCAAAAATATTTATTGTAGATGAAAATAAAAAAGTTATAGAGAATCCGAATACGGAAGGAGAAATTTGGGTTTCTGGTCCTTCTGTCTCTCCGGGTTATTTAAATTTATTAGATTCGAATAAAAAATTTGATCAATCGCTAGATATGAACGGTCAAACATATGTATGCTTTGCCACCGGCGATTATGGATGGTGGGACGAACATGACAGATTGCATTTTGCAGGACGCAAAGATTTTCTCATAAAAACCAGGGGATTTAGGGTTGAATTGGGCGAGGTAGAAAGAGCGTTGCTGCGATTTCCGGAAGTTGTCGAGGCGGCGGTAGTAGCCGTACCGCATTCGGAATATTCTCATCTGTTAGTTGCTCATATCGTGTTTCGAGATGCAGGGAATAAGTTAGAATTGCTACGCCAATATTGCCAAACCCAAATGCTCAACTACATGAATCCAAAGGAAATCATTGTACACGATAGCTTACCTAGGACAAGTGGTGGGAAAGTTTCAAGAATGGATTTGAAGGATATTTCGTACCAAGCCATTTATGATATCACTAAGAGATGAGGGTGATAAAATTGATTTACGAGCATCTTTTACAAGAAATTTGCAATATTGTTAATAAATCTTTCGAATCGAATCAACCTGTTACAGCTGATACGTTATTATCCGACTTGCCTGCTTATGATTCTCTCTCTGTTGTAGGTCTTATAGGCGATATTGAGGAAGTACTCGGCAATGCGGTACCGCCGGAAGTGCTTGTACCTGAAACGTTCCGTACACCGAAGACTATCGCTGATGTGCTATACACTATTCAATTAAGGAGTGTTCAAAAATGAAAAGAGAAGAAATTGAAAATCAAATAAAGCAGAAAGTTATAGAGATATTAGAGTTGGATCAGAATAGAAACGTTGAACCGCAAGAAGACTTAATAATGCTCGGATTAGATTCCTTTAAGTCGGTTTCGCTTGTTGTTGAGCTTGAAATGATGTTTGACATCGAATTCGCTGACGATGAGTTGTTGTTACAAAACTATTCTTCAATTGAACGTATCGTGGATAACGTTAGTAATCGACTATTCGTGTAAAGGGTTGATCGGGAGGATGCATTAAATGTACAGGGATAAATATTTCGAAGAATACGAACTTGGCGCCGAACAAATATCTTATGGAAGAACAATAACTGAAGCGGATTTTGTAATTCATGGAGGACAAATAGGAGACTTTTATCCTCATCATATGAATGAGGATTGGTGCAAAGATCGTGAATTTAAACGCAGAATTGCACATGGAACGCTTGTGTTTAGCATCGGAATTGGACTTTCTGTGATAGAGATTAACCCTTTAATTCTCTATTCTATTGGTTTTGAACACATCCGTTTTCGGAAACCGGTTTTTATCGGGGATACCCTATATGCAAGAGTATTGTTAAAAGATAAAAAAGTGAATCCATTACGAGAGAAAACTGGCGTTATAACGGAATATGTCGAGTTGATAAATCAGGATAAAGAAATCGTTATGACATGTGAACACGTTATGGTTGTAAATAGTAGGTGAAGCTGACAAGAAAACCATTAATACATTACCGCTGTAAAGTATGGCATCGGGGTAAGTTATCCCGATGTCGTACAATTATTTTCTCCTTTTGAGGCCATACTAAACTGCTCCAAGGCATTCTGGAAGATGTGAGCGGGAAAGATAAACAAACAACTTTATAAAAAGGGGATCCATATGGATATCGAAAATAAATCCATTATGAAATTTAAGGTTGCACTTTGTGACTTATATGGCCATGTTCAGGATAATCCCTGCATTTCAAAAGCTTGGGTGGCTGGTAGCTTAGTCGAGGGGACTTATGATTCATATTCAGACGTTAACTTATACATTAAGTTTGCGTTTGAACTAAAAAATCATGACAGTGTTTCATTACTAAATCGTTTAGGGATCGTCATTATTGAAGAAAACCTAACGACATCAAAAATTCATCAAATGCTCGGTTTATATAAGGATTCCGTGTGGTTTCATATATTCATTGTTCAGGATGAAACAACTCGGCCATATAAATGTATTGATTTAAAAGACCGTAATGTTGATATTGAGGACGTACTCAGCAAAACCTCACCTTATAAACTCATTAGCCATTGGAAAGATCAAGAGAGGATAAAGGAAAAACTAGTACGGTATTTTGATGGGTTTTTAGGAGCTTTCAAAACGATAGAAGCTGGACTGGGAAGAAATGATTTATTTGTAATTCAACTTGCTATTGAAAAAATGAGAAGCTGCTTACTCAATGCGAGTCTAATAATCTCTAAGTGTGGAAACATATTTGATAATAATCGAATTGAAATCTATCTACATGAAGAGATTAAAAAATTATTTATGAATACTTATAGTCAGGACTTTCTGGAGAAAGATGACTCAGGAAGTGATAGCGTGAAGATTGGTGAGGCGGTTAAGCGATTATTTGAAATATTTACGATCTTATTGTCTGATTATGATGTTTTGTATAGTGCTTATCCGCGCCATAAGGTTGATGCTATACAAAGGTTTATGAAAGATCGCTTTGGTTGGAACAGCTATAAAGAAGTTGGTCGTACTGACCTTTTATTGTATGACGTCGAAATTGCAAGTACATATGATAAAAATCGTCCTGTACCTCAAGAAATGCAGATCGGCTTTCAAAAATTAGGGCAGTTGTTAATGTTAAATAAAAAAATTATGGAATTAGGTCCAGGTACGGGCAGAGTTACAATGGAAGTGCTGCCATTTGCAAAGGAATATGTTGGAATCGAATATTCCTTGCCTATGCTTAATTTCCTAAAGAGTAAAATTGACAAAAAGGGGCACATGAACACCAAATTAATTCATGGTGATATGATGAAACTCGTTGAATTGTGTCCTGATGAATATGATGTTATCTTTGAGAACAGCGCAATTCAATTTGCTCTGGACCCATTCAGAGTTGTTGATCAAATTTTTAGTATGTTAAAGCCGGATGGTTTGTTTATACGAATTAATGAATTTTGGCAAGAAGATTTACTTCAAACTCGTTTAACAAATATTTTTCATCATACAGTGAGTAAAATCATAAACGAACCATACATTACCAAAAACTATGCTGATGCTCGCAAAAAAATGCTTCTTCATATGCAGCGTAGAGGAATTACTACACGTAAAGAACGTCTGGCAAGTTTCGAAAAGAAAATGTTCCTCGGAGATTTTGTTCAAACGTTTAAAGACCGAACGTTCCCCAGATTCCATCGATTTAGCGATGCGGTGATTGAGAAAGGGATAGATGCCGTGCGGCAAGAAGTATCGAAATATGGGGTATGTCGTGATGAAGACTATTTTATTGATAAAATTGATCTAATTTGTTTCATTAGTGAAAAAGCAAAAAAGGAGTGTGAAGCGGGTGATTCTATCTCAATTGGAGATTAGCATGGATGGCGTTGACACAAGCAACTTGGACTGCATACACGATAATATTGCAGTGCTTCTACATCATGGTGGAATTCTAAATGCCGATCATATTTTTGCTTCTACTTGGTACTTTGATTTTATAGCAGATGAAACGGCTGTGACGCCAATTGTGCCTAAATTAGATTACCTTGCACTCCCAGAAAGAATATCTTATGCAGGATTCGAATTAACTGAGAAAAAATTTAGAGAAGGGGATTACATTAGTACGATTACCGATCTTCTAGCACAAGGAAATCCGTTAATTGTATTTGGCGATGCCTTTTATATGCCCTGGCTTCATTATTATTCAAGAGAGCATCACGAGCATACGATAATTATTGCCGGAATAAACTCTGCAACAAAAAAGATCGCAATTATCGACGCTTTTCAGAACTTAACTCCATGGGGAACAATACACCGTCAGAAGAAAGAAATATCTCTTACTGTGCTGATCGAGGCAATTGAGAAACTTCAAACAACAAAAAGAAAGAGCTATTACCTATTAAATAAAATCGGTCCACAGACATCTTTGGGTAATGAAATAATAATGAACATCAATAGTGAGAGAATTATACAAAAAGTAGGGGAAGAACAAACTATCAGTAAATTCTCTTCTTACTATAAAGAGCGATTTATGTCTCGGGAGTATTTGGATCAGTTTGTCTATTCATGCTGGCTAACAGCAAGAGCTAGGGTCAATTATCATAAGTGGATGAGCTATATTGACAGCAAAATGAACACCGTTAGTTTAATAAATGAGTTTTATGAAACCATTGTAAAGCCATGGAACCAAGTCAGCACTTTTGCATATGTATTGTCTGTCAAACTTGATCAATATGATCGGTTGCCTACATCGTGTTTTGACCTTCTTGAGAAAAGAGTGGAACCAGCTGAGTTAGCTTTCGCAAAGAAATGTTTGCATTTGAACGATACCCAGAAATAAAGAACGTGTGGTGCCTCATCATTAGGATGTTGATAAACGCCACAAAACTTGGTATAATATACGTAATTTATTAATTTTTTACATGTGCTATTCAAGAATAGTTCAAGGTCATTCGATTACAGTGTGAAGATTTAAAGAACATAGATGCAAAGCTAGTGAAGGATGGTAATATGACACTAACCATCAGCTGCATAAAGATTAATGAATTAATTGCACCAGGGCATACTTTGCAATGGGGTCAAAAAAACGATGATTGCGCGTATTTTGAAAGTATGGGCAACCTTGTCGTGAAGTGGGGACAAAATAGCGATGCTTTAGAATCTAGTAATATTGTAGTCGGCAGGAGATTTAAATTGGTTAATATGAGTGCACAAGTAACATCTGTGCGTGGTGTCATTTTTCGTTTGAATCCTAATGTTCCTTTACAAAAAACATTCATTTTAAAAGAAAGATCTAGAAGTAGTGATATATATTCAGACATAACTGATTTGTTTGACAATGTCGTGTCCCCTTCACAACTATATCAAAGCCTCTCGATCTTGATTCCGATGGTTTTAACGACAATTAGTAACAACTCTAGCCCATCCCATGGAAAAGAGATCATTGGAAAAATTGATCCCAGATTAATCCTTATACATCGCTTTATTCGTAAAAACTATGAACAACAATTGTCTCTTCACCAATTAGCGGAATTAATTCATTGTAACCACATCTATTTGAGTAATACATACTCCAAAGTATTTGGTATTTCACCTATGAGATATGTGCAGTATCTAAGAATGAAGAAAGCTAAGGAGCTTCTCACCGCTAGTAATATTCCTGTTATTGAAATTGCTAATCAGCTCGGATACATATCTAGTTCACAATTTAGCGCCTATTTCAAAAGATATTATAATCTAACTCCTTCAGAGTATAGGAATCAACAACTCTTCTAGACAGAGCACCTGAGTTAAGGAACAAATGATTGTTTGCGTATGAGTGGTTAACGCTACAGAACACTACGAATATGTGTTATAAATAATAACTGTTTATAGAAGCGTTAGTTTACTATAGTTAATTTCAGATATTTTGAAAACCCTTGACAGGTTGATTCGGAAGAATAAACAATCCAAATGAGTGTTAGTGTACTTATAATTCACAAAAGATTGGTGATACAATAGTGATTAATCCGAAGCAATTATTTGGTATGAACCATACAAGAAAATATTGGTATTACAATATTAACCAAGAGCAACAATGGAACAATTATTCGTTTTTTCCTTCAGTACATGATCTACATCAATTGGAGTTAGTGAAACAGCAAGAACAACAATTACTTTTTATTGCAGAACCAGAGGATACTTTGTTTTTTCGTCATCAACCTGAAGAAGAATTTATGGATTATTTGTCTGAAGAGGGGGTGAATATTCCCAAAATCCTGCCATGGGGGGATGTACATCGCATTGCCTTTAAGGACACTGATCCTTCTTTGCTTATACCATACATTGTTTCGGAGGAGTTGAGCTCGTATCATTCAGATAAATCCTCTATAAAACTGTTCGGCTCAGATATTAATTTGATAAAACGTATTAATAACAAGTTTGAGACGAGAAGATTAGCCGAGTCACATGGATTTCAGGTGACTAAAGGGTTCTTCTGCAATAGCAGTGAGGCATTAAGATGTGCATATAAGAATTTAAGGGATCAGGGATTTAAGAATATGGTTATTAAAATACCATACGGATCTTCAGGAAAGGGACTTAAAGTCATCGATAGCGAAAAGTCTCTTGAAATGATTATAGGATTTATTTCAAGACGTAATCATTCTTTTGAGCTTTTATTGGAAGGCTGGCATCCAGTTCGGAATAATTTAAACTGTCAATTATGGATTGATCGAGAAAAAGTTCTCGTATTAGCAATCACTGAACAAAAAATAGATGCTAACGGTATGTATTTGGGCACAAATTTCACTCCGAGACATGATTCGGGAATTATTCAGCAATATAGTGATGAAATTCTACGGTTAGGTAGTATCTTAAGGGACCTAGGATATAACGGTCTATGTGGTGTGGATTCGATCATTGGGGAAGATGATATATTATACCCCATTATTGAAATCAACGCTAGATTCACTCAGGTAACCTATATTCTTCCGATGGTAGATTATTTATCTCATGATTACAGCTATGTGATAAGCAGTTTTATTAATCTTGGATCTGAACATAGGTATAGATTCAATGAGGTCTATACAATGTTGAAACAAAGGTTAAGACCTGATACATCTAATCACTTTTTGATTTACACGTTTGCATCCTACACTATACCGGATGATAATAAAACGATTTATCGCATTTTTATTTTGTTTTATGGGAATAATCAGGAGAAAATTCAATGTATGATGGATTGTTTGCACAAACTTCATGGCACACAGATTCATCCTGACGAAGTTCAATAAGTATTGTAACAAAGTAATTTTCAAGAACAAAAGTTTGGTTATCTGTGTAATGCATTGTAAGTTTTACACTAAATGCATCAAGATTCTTACAAAAAACCATTTTCCCCATATATTACTCATAAATCGAAAAATGCGAAATTCTCCCCGTGCCCCAACAAAGTATTTTCTTTGTAGGCTTATTATTCTTATCCAGTTTATTTAACTCAGAGAGGAGAGATTGTGGTGACTTTATTTAAAGATAACTTATCTCTTGAAGGTGAGCGAGTCAGGCTATTACCGGCGTCACTTGAGCATTTGGATGGATTATTTAAGGCAAGTTATCATAGCGATATTTGGACGTACAGTCCATCAATAATTAATAACCAAGATGACTTGCATACGACAATGAGGAATTGGATAATGTCAAAAGAGCAAGGATTAAGATATCCATTTGTAATAATTGATAAAAGCTCAAATGAGATTGTTGGTAGTACAAGTTATATGGAAATATCTTTACAAAATAGAAAACTTGAAATAGGTGGAACTTGGTTAGATCCTAAGGTGTGGCGAACACGAATTAATACGGAGTGTAAATTCTTATTGCTGAAACATGGTTTTGAAAAATTAAACTTAGTACGTATTCAATTCCGTACTGATTCAAGAAATGAACGATCCATTCGCGCTATTCTTAGAATTGGAGCGCAGTTCGAAGGAGTACTGCGACAAGACATGATTATGCCAGATGGTTACTTGCGTAACTCAAACTTGTACAGCATTCTTAATACAGAATGGGAAGATGTAAAAACAAGATTAGAACGCTATATGAAGAAGGAAGAGATAAATTAATTTACATGTTCACAAATCTCGAGTCATCATGGAGACATTTCTAAGATGAGGATCTAAAGTTCATTTTCGTAATTTCACTTCAGACTTTTTCACAAAACTCGTATTTTGTACATATGTATACAATTAGACTCAAAGCCTTACCACGACTGGTTTTGGTCTTGTCGGATGTCAAGAATGCGTTCCTATAAATGACAAGATCGCGGTTTGCTCGTTGACGTATGCCGTCATTTCCCTACTTGCCCACTCACATTTTATTGTATCAATTTGATGAGGCAATTATTAGTTAAAATAAAGATGGACAGCTGCGGGCTAGCTGTCCATCTTTTACTGAAACTATTGAATTAAGTTCATGTGTATTGTAGAACCCATTCCTTAATTTGAGCTGCTACATCAGCTACGTCGGCAATCGTAGTATCGACAATAGGCATTTGTGGGCTATATTCTTTATCTGCATTATCAATCAACCATTTTGCAAATTCCTTATAGTCTTGAATCATTTCTTCTGGCCAATTTCTTTCACGTAATCGCTTCTCACGGGTTTCATCATTACAATGTAAATTCAAATAATATACATGCTTAAAATATGGATAGTCAACACATTTTTCAATATCCCATGTCATTGCTGCTCCACATATTAATGTCATCCTTCCACTTTCAGCTGTATTTCGCGCAACCCTAAGCCAAACCTCTCGTATTTGTTGCTCGTCAGAAATACCCACTTCGCGGAGATTATCGATATCAAAGATATCAAAATCAGGTAATATTTTTCGAAGCTCATTAATAACGTAGGTTTTTCCAGAACCACTCGAACCAGTTACAATAAATAGAGGTATTTTTTTCTCCATTAGTGAGTGATTTCACTGGCTAGTCTGACAGGAAACGAAGTTGTGCCGTGGGCATTGTACAGTACCCTACCACTTGCGAAGTCTTCATAATTATGGTCGTATTTCTCGTGCAAGTACTTCATTATCAAGACTTCGTTGGAAGGGCTAGCAGGTTATCGCGGAGCTCGGCATAGGCATCCGTATAGCCCATTTTGGCATAAAATCGCATGCCATCCAGACCCTTGAAGTACCTGGCTCCGGTCAGTCTCGCTCCAAAGTTGTGAATCGGTTTGCCTATCTGCACGGCATGAATACGGAATGCCTCTGCCAAATCTCTTCCTGGTATAGCATCTTCAATCGTCGCTATATCAATGAGAAAATCTCCGTATAATGGATTGGAATCGATAATGCCCGTGATCCTTTTACCATCTGATAGAATGTTCCAAGCATGACAATCGTTATGGACAAAGTAACGGTACGGCGCATTGTATTGGCTAAACGTTAGCAGCCGGCCGAAGCATTCTTCGAAGACGTCTCGTTCCAAGCAAGTGGTATGAAAGAGATCGTGCCAGTTTTCCCAGAAGGTCCCTGTCTGATCTTCAGCAAAAAATGACTGAATATAATCTAGCCATGAGGGGAATTCGCCGTTGCCGTCATCCCTCACTGCCCCGAATCCGGTTGTTGTTTCAGGCAATCGAACTTGATTCATTACAGTAATCGATTGAACCAAATCGGAAAGCACATTAACCTTCTGTTCGGGTAAACAATCAGCCAACACATTACCTGGTATACGCTCTGAAATGCAGTAACGATAACTCCCCACAGTCCCTTGCCCTAGCATTTTTGGATAGCGTACGCCTTGAGAGGAGAGTAACTCAGCAATGTATTGCTCCCTTAGGTAGCCTCCCTCCTCGGCTTGATTAAACAGAATGACATACTCAGACCCTTTCATTTTAAAGTAATAGACGGTACTAAAATTTCCATTTTCGACAACTGCGGATACTTCCTGAGCAGGACACCCCCAGTGTTCTTGCAATACAGTTTGAACAGTTGTAATAGATATATCTGGCTTATTAGGTCTCATTCTACTTCCTCCTTAAGGTTTTCAGTTTTCTCCACGCATTAACATCTTTTTTACACGCTGGGAAGGCTTCATACCAAATCTATGGCCTAGACAGACACATTCTAGCAGATGCAGCTCTTTGGAATGTTTGTATGAAACCATTCATTCAAGGGGGTACAATTGAAAAAAAATAGTAAATGGAAATAGAAAAAGCCGTGGATGAACAATCGTTCACCCACGGCTTTCATTCCGTATACATGCCTAAAAAGAAACGGCTGCGCCGTCCTAAAGCATTCCATACGGAAGCAGTGATGATGATTTATTTCATAACGGAGTACACGAACGACGACAAGTCAAAGCTTACCCTACCTAGTTAAGTAGAGTGCTTCAGTCACGCTCATGTAATATTAGGTTAGATTAACCTTTAATTTCCGTCAGAAACACCATCATCATCATCATCATCACTGCACATATCCCACCATTCAACTATTTTACACTATTATAAAACATATATTGGAATAGTCAACAATTATATTTTTTGATGACGATATCATTCGTTTTCATACTCAGCTAGCTTAGTCAATTACAAGCTGCCCGTTTAATAACCAGTGAAATTTGTGGCTTACGAGTTTGTCATATATTTCTGTACATATTCAAAAAATGTAACCCTCCTTCAAATTCTACATTATCCAACGGAACCATCTAGTGTAAAGCTTGTTTTTATTAAACGTTTCCACTCTTCTAAAACCTCTTTCTCCTTCCCATAGATGTCTTTGTGCGCAACAATTTCGATTACACCCACCTCGGTTGCTCTTCTTTAATGTCGGGCTATTTTTGTTTGATCAGCTTCAAGATCATCAGGTCTCTTCCGCTTTCTCAGAACATACAGAACAACATACTACAGAAAAAAGGCGGTGTTATCGTCATCTCAGTGGATGTTGCTTCAGACGGGTTCAGTCAACCCGCTATTGTAGTCAAAGCTGGCGTCCCTACCCAGCTGAATTTTACCAAACATACATTTAGTTTTGCTACAATGCGTTGATGATACGATTAAACCACTATTCATGAAAAAATCGATGAATTTAATAAGTGCTTCTCTTATGCCAAGTCCTTACATATACTTCAACTGCTTTTCTCCAACGAACGGCTACTTTCTTTATTTTTTATGTTTGGCTGAAGCAGCAGACTGAAGAATGCCCCGCCTAAAGCAACACAAGCGGCTAACAAGAATGTATCAGCATAGGGAGATATATTGTCTACGTCTGATATTCTTGAGCGGAGGGCAAAAAATTGCCCCAAGCCAGCAATCGAGAGAGGAATAATAAAGTTAGCGCTGGCTGATGTTAATGGGGTGACTCGATTGACCGATTCAGATGGAGCCGATTGTAAAATATACGTGTTCAACGACATCATACATAGCCCCATTCCGATGCCAAGTAATCCTACGATGCCTCCAATGTATAAACCATTTGCCTCAGCAGAAACTTGCGACAGGATAATTAGAGCCACCCCTATGATTCCCAATCCCGAGCTTGCGAGTAGTCGAATTCCAATACGGTCGAACAACTTCCCTCCAATCGGCATGAGCAGACCTGAAGTTACTGCCAGCATGCTCATGACAATTCCAGCATCGAGAGGACTATACCCTTTAAACTGTTGTAAATATTGCGGAATAAATACAAAGGAGCCGTTCAACGCAAGGTATTGTATCCAACTCACAAACATCCCTCTTCTGAAACGAGTTTCTCGGAATGCACGGAGCTCTATCAAAGGATTAGGATGATTCGTTTCATGAAACCATAGCCATACTAACAGAACAATGCCTATTAATCCCATTCCCCACATAATCCAGGCATCCAAATTCAAATTAATGCTTAACGCCAGTAATACAAATGATATTGGAGCTAGGAAAAGTCCTACAACATCTAAGCTTTTGCTGTTTGTTTTGATCTTCTGTACCGAATCTTTCTTTAAAAGAAAACGCAGGTTCAGCCCAATGGTGATGAGGCCTACAGGAAGGTTAATCAAGAAAATCCAATGCCAACTGATGAATTCAAGCAACCATCCGGAAAGTATGGGACCTGAGGCCGGTGCTATTAACATGGGTATACCTAACATCCCCATCACTTGACCTTTTCGATCGGCTGGCGCCAAACGAAAAATCATCGCCATACCCATAGGTTGGATCATGCCGCCCCCTAAACCTTGAACAATTCTAAAGATAATTAATTGATGAATATCCTGAGCCATAGCACATAATAACGATCCTAAAATGAACAATATAACAGTATAAAGAAAGGCTTTCCCAGAACCAAATCTATCCGAAAACCAACCCGCTAATGGTATAGTCACTGACATGGCTAGCATGTAACCAGTAATGATCCATTGAAGAGTTCCAAAGGATACATTAAAGCTGTCACTCAAACTTGGAATAGCCACATTCATAGCTGTACTATTGATCATAACCATCATCATGCCTGGAATGATAGCCAGGAGAGCAAATATAAGTTGTCTGCTTTCTTTTTTTGATATCGATGCATTCATTTTTTCTTCCCCCTTATTGAACATCGTGTTGAACATTTTTGCCTTGAGCTATTATAATGTAAAAGTAATCCTTTGTAATGTTCATCAATCGTCGATATGTTCAATAATCAACACTCTGCGTCATTGCGATTAATAAATACTTAATTTTTTAGTAATCCAGGAGGAAGTCATGAACGTAAAAATGGATCGACGAAGTTTACGCACTCGCGAAATTCTAAGGGAAGCCTTGTTTGATATAGCATCGAGTAAACCTCTGGAGGATATTACGGTTAAAGAACTTACTGATCGAGCGGGATTAAATAGAGGTACATTTTATGTACAATTTCAGGATATGGGCGATTTTTTGGAACAACTTAAAAATGGGATTTTAGAAGAGTATCAAAGTATTATTAAGAAACTAGGCTATCGGACCGGAGAACGTGAGCCATTCGTTGAACCACCTGTCGGGTTTATTCGTCCCTTTGAGTTTATTCAGTTACACGAGCGTTTCTTTCGGATTTTTATGGGTTCAGTAGATTCTACTGGGTTCACTAAACAAATGTCTGAACTTCTGAAAAAACAATTTCAATCCGCGTATTTACTTAAGCATCATCAAATCAAACCAACTGACATTCCTGTGAAACAGCTCTATTTATTTTCCTATTTGGCGTCAGCATATATTGGTTCGTTACAGCTTTGGATACAACGTGATTTTGATTTATCTCCACGTGAAATGGCCATTTTATTTTCAAAGATTTCAAGACTCGGATCGGCTAGTCTGGATTTTCAATAATCCTATCCTTGCAGCTATGCGTCTGTTAATCGCACACCTAATTTAAGAAAGATAGATATATTAAAGGGTTTCACATATTAGTCATGACTAATAGTGAAACCCTTTATGTTCAACTATAGTGTCCCGTTAGTTCAATAGCTTCCTCTTCAAAATGGAAATGTATTCTGTTTCTAGAGCGATCACGCTGCTGCACGTCTTACAACAATTCATGGTGGCTGTGAGCCCCATCTATCCAGGAAAACTTTTTTGCTTATGCTGAGAATGGGATGCCAGCACATGGCTTTTATAATCGGTTGGAGATACGCCAAATTGTTTCTTGAACATTCGACTAAAATAAAATTGATCGCCGATGCCTACTAATGCTGCAATCTCCTTTATATAAGTATGCCCTTTCATAATTAACTCTGCCGCTTTGTTCATTCGAACCGTATTCAGGTAATGAATCAGGCTGACTCCCATCTGATCTCGAAATACGCGGCACAGGTAGTTTTCGCTGAAATTGACATGGTCAGCGATCATTTCCAAAGTAATTTTGTCCTGATAGCGGCTACCTATATATTGAACAACTTCAGCAATTTCTTTTCTGGTCACGGGGACATTCTGTACACTGGAAATCTCTGTCCATAATCTCAGCTCCTCGAGTGCAGCCATCGTGAACGCTAATAACGTTTCAGAGCTTTTACATTCCAGGATTTTGCTCCAGTTTGCCTCATACTCTTCAGGATTTTTAATCTTCAATTTAGGATCGCATAACGGCAAATAATCCAGACATTTATAGACAAAGCTTTTGAGTGCTGCCGGATGCACGCCGTTATGCTTGGCTTGTTCAACAAAATCTGTTAATAGACGCGCGATTGAAACATGATCCTCTTCATATAATAAGCGCAGAATCGCATTGGAGAAGTCTACATAGTTTGCGAATTCTATGTCATGCTTCAGCTTGATGTCATTGCTGCAGATCAAGGAATGCTCCTCGTAAAAGTTAATATCGATCGCATCCTTGCAAGCAGCATACGCTTCTTTCGCTTCCGGATAGCCGCATATTTCCGGGGAATATACGATAACCGGCTCCATCGTCATGTACATTCGAATCAGCTTTTGTATTCGCTGCGCAAAGCCCTGCGGCTCAAAGCCGCATAGATGCAGCCGTTCCTTCTCTATCAGCACAAGGATCGAATGAGCCTCTGCCTGAATGACCTCTGCATCCTGCTCGGATTCAATCAAGTCCAAAATCATATTTTCAATAAATGACAACGTCAGGCTTATTTTTTGAGCCGCTTTGAGGGAAGCTCCCTCCAGATTAATGTAGAATAAATAACACGCCCGGTTCAAAAAATTCCAGTGTATCTCCTGATGCTCAAAAACCTCATCCGCTTCGGAATATGGGTTCGTAAAATACTCTTTCAGCATTGTATTTTTTACACTTTTCAAATTGCTTCTCAGCACTTGCTCTCGCGTCTCTTGCTCTTGCAGCGTGACCTGTTGTTCTTTAAGCAGCTTTGCCGTTTTTTGCAGCTGTTCAATTAACGTCTCCGTTTTGATGCTGATTTTCAGCATATAATCGACCGCTCCAAGCAATAGCGCTTCCCGTACAAGCTCGTATTCGCCAAAATTGCTTGCGACAATAATTTTACCTTTATATTCAAGCTCGTTCAGCTCTCTTATCAGCTGGAGTCCGTTCATATTGGGCATCTTGAGATCAGTAATAATAATATCCGGCTGCAATTCCTTAACCAGGGCTAACGCTTCTATTCCGTCCGAGGCTGTCCCGCAGATCGAAAATCCTAATTCTTCCCAATCCATCATCGTTCGTAAAGCAATTTTCACAATAGGCTCATCATCTACCAGCAACACATGGAGCATCTATAGATTAACCTCCCACTGACTTCTGAATTGGAATGATGATTATACAGCGCGTACCTTCCCCTACCTCACTCGAAATAAATAAGCCGTATGGTTCTCCGTAATGGAGCCTGATACGTTCATTCACATTATGGATGCCGATTCCTGACAGCTTGTCCCGATGCTCAGAAGCGCGTTGAAGCTTCATATCAAAGCCCTTCCCGTTATCCGCTATCTCAATATGAAGCTGCTCCGCGGCCTGCTGAACGCGAATGCGGATATCGATCGACTTCCCATTTTCAGAAATCCCGTGAATAATCGCGTTTTCCGCGACTGGCTGCAAGATGAACTTGGGAATGAATACGGAACGAAGTTCGTCATTAATGTCATAGCTAACCTGAAAGCGGTTGGCATAACGGATGTTCTGGATTTCAAAATAATGGGCAAGGTTTTGAAGCTCTTGATCAAGCGTAATTTCTTCATTGTGATCTAAGATGGTGCTTCTCAATAGCTCTGACAGTGAACTGATTCCGCTGTTAAGTACCGGAACATGATTAATGACCGCTAGCCAGCGCAGAGTATTTAACGTATTGAACAAGAAATGCGGATTGATCTGCGATTGAAGCATTTGCAGCTCCAACTCCCGCTTGCGCTTGTCATTGAGCTTTTGTGCATCCATCAACGATTCAATTTCGCTGACCATGCTGTTTATTTTACGAGAGAGAACACTCATCTCATCATCGTTATCGTCCTGTATCCGATTAGAAAACTCCCGATTTGAAATTTGATTCGTATAGGCAATAATGCCTTTTATCGGCTTTACAATACTGTTGTTCATAAAATAAATAATGATGATACAAATAATTACAATCAAAATGACAATAAAGAAAATACTCAGTGTAATCTGACTGATTTCAGAATTAATATAGGAATACGGGATCAAGGAAATCAAATACCAGCCGATTTGCTCGTTATAAATATAGGATACTTGCTGATTTGCGTTGTTCACGGTGCCTGAGAATGAGGATCGATTGTTTTGCTGCGCCTGTCTTAGCATGGACAAGAGAGCAGGGTCCCGGTACGGCTCTCCTAAGGCTGTTTCCTTGTCGCTCGAAGAGAAGATTGTGCCGTCACGTCCCATAATAAGAAGCTGCGAGCCTTCTCCTAGATCAACGCTTGACAATATATTCTTAGAGAACAAGTCTGTGCTGACATAAACGAAAGCATACCCGATCTGCTCAGAGCTGTCATGCTCGGCATGGATCCTTCTCCCTACCGCAATCGTTTCGTAAGCTCTCGTCGTTCTTACATAGGTTAGTCCATCGTATGGCGCATTCGCGTCTACATCGGCTATGGCTTTCTCAATATCTCTTTTGTTGATCGTTTCATATCCAAGTTCATAAAATGGAGTATGATCCGTATTCAAAATGCTAACGGTTACAACATGTGAAGGAAACGTGGTTCTAAAGATCGCATCCATCGCCGCTTCCTTCGAGGTTGATGGAACCAGATGCTGATCACGTTTATTCGCCAGATTTGCTTGTACGAATTCATTCGTCGAGATAGAGCCATTGAGAAATTGATAACTTTGCAGCTCAGTCAGCAAGTTTTTATTCACTAGCGTTATGGCCTGATAGGTTGATGCAAAGAGTTTATCGCTAATCGACTGCGAATACAGCTTGTATGCGTAAAATCCGAGAAAAATAATTGGAATGACCGATACAATAAGAAAGGTTCCAATTAATCGATGCTGAATCTTAAATTTACGCAGCATAGCAAAACTCCTTGAAGGTAGTCTGTATATTTTAACATAACGCATACCATAACACATGGAAAAGAAGATGGTATCCACAATGCAGAAACATCTTCTCTTCATTCATTTATCTATATTTTCGATTATACATCCACAAGACGCTTATAAGCATCCCAAGTCCCAGCAGCATCGTGAAAAGCCCCAACGGGCCAATGGATCGATGACCAAACACTGTAAGCAGGATCCCGCCAAGGAACAGAACTGCATAAAAAAATTTGCCCATACGATTATATCATCCTTTCAAACCGCCCATGGTCATGCCTTGGGTTAATTTCTTTTGCACCAGTATATAGATTAGCAGGGTTGGCAGCATGACGATTACGAGTCCGGCATAAAGTTGTCCATACTCAACAGCTGATTTTTGAGCGGCCATCAGATTCATTAAGCCAACAGGAAGGGTTTTGAATTCCGGCTTCGTAAGCAGCGTCATCGAGATGATGTATTCGTTCCAGAAAGATAAAAAATTGAATAAAATGATAGTTATGATAGCGGGTCTCGCCATCGGCATTATGACTTGAATCATCGTTCTAAAATGTCCCGCGCCATCGACAGCCGCAGCCTCTTCGTATTCCTTCGATAGAGACTTAAAATAGCCTGCTAGCAAATAGATCGTAAATGGCAAAGCCATAGCCGCATATACCAGCGCAAGCACAACCATGTTGTTTAATAGAATAGGCTGACCAAAAAACGTTCTGGACAGCTTGTCTCCTTCATTCAGCATTAGAAAGATAGGGACGACGATATAATTGACATTGATGAACAAGCCAGCCATAAACATCGTATTCCACAGCACATTTCCTCTAAAGCGGTAACGAGCAAGCACATACGCCGCGGGTAGTGCGATTGCGAGCAGCAATGCGATGGACATTGCTGTCACCAGAACCGAGTTCAGCATATAATCGCCCATATTCGCCTTTAACCAGGAATCTGCAAAGTTTTGAAGATAAACCCCTTTGGGCAGCGCCCATGGACTGCCGTAAAACTCGGCATTTTCTTTAATGGAAGCTGTGAATGCCCAGCCTACCGGAATCACAATAATAACCGTTAGCAGTAGCAACGGGATATAGGAAATAAATTTGTATAATACACCTTTCCCTTTACGTTCTTGCATAGCAGAATAGCTGCTCATCCTCTTCTTCCCTCCTCAATACTCCAGGTGATCACGCTTCGTAACGGCATTAAGAATGCCGGCTAGAGCAAACGAGAACAGGAACACAACCACACCTATTGCCATGCCGTAGCCATAAGACGAATTCGTATAGGCTTCTTTGTACATATAGCTTAGAAACACTTCGGTTGCCCCGTCGGGACCGCCGCTAGTCATCGCTGTAACGAACAGAAAGCTCATATTGATGGTACTAATGATGAAAAAGGTAAGCGTTGTACGAATGTTGGTCCAAATCAGAGGTATTGTAATGGTGAAAAACTGATGCGCCGGCGAAGCGCCTTCAAGATTGGCGGATTCGTACAGGCTCTCCGGAATGTTGGCCATACTCGCCATGTACATGACCATATAATAGCCAACCGCTTGCCAGATCATGGCGCCGGCAAGACTGTAAATCACAATTTTTTGATCGCCCAGCCATAATACGGGTTCATCTATCACTCGGAACAATTGAAGAATCGAGTTGAGAAGTCCATTGCTCGGATCATAAATAGCTGAGAAAATGGCGCTAATGACGACAACAGACAAAATATTCGGAATATAAAAAACAACGCGATAGCCATTCGTGCCCTTTAATTTGCCTCTTGACAACAAGGCTGCAAACAACAGAGCCAGCGCAAATGTAATGATCGTGACAACGACAATTAACAAAATGCTGTTTTGAAACACTTGATAGAACTTTTCACTTTGAAACAGCTTGCTGAAATTATTCAATCCCACAAACGTTTTGGTATCGGTGTACCCTCCCCACTTGTACAGGGACATTCGAAATACGTCGATGCTTGGAATGAACAAGAAAACAACGAACAATACGACGGCCGGAGCCAAACAAAAAAATATGAAACGGGACCTCCCGCTGGTAGATGGCATTCCTTAAGCTCCTTCCTGGGTGCAGCGTTGCTGCGGCCAGTTCATACTGTCCGCAGCTATCATGTTCCATTTTGATTGAGAAGTGCGAGTCGAAGCGTGATGCTTATTGTGCGCTGCGCAGCGCATCGCTTGCTTTCGTAATCGCCTCTACCCAATCCTGCCTTGTTTTCGCGCCTGTAACGAGAGAATCTATGCTTCCGAATACGGTATCCGAAATATTAACGCCTTCAACCGGAGCCGTAGAGACAAATGCCCCCATTGCAGCTTTTGCTCCCTGGTCATAAATGCTGTAGAATAGCTTGTTGTCGCCATCGAGCTTGTCCGACATTCCGCTTATCGGTTGAACTGCACCGGACTTGGCAAAAATCTGTGCGGCTTCATCGGAATACAGATATGCAATAAACTGCTTTGCCAGATCCGCATTTTCAGCTTTGGCAGGAACCCAGATTTGCTCGAAGAAGGTGTACGAATAACGATCTCCGCCATCGGTTACAGCCGGAAGAGCTGTAAAGCCCCACTGGAATCCTTCTGCGCGAGGAGCATTGCCCATTTCATTGACAACCCATGTGCCGTTAGGCATAAACAGCGCTTTATTATCCAAAATCAGCTGTTGATTTTTTGTGAAGTTATCTTTATTTCCATTGGCAGGAACCGTTTTTTCGGTATATGCCGCCAGCTTGGAAATAATATCGAACGCTTGGCCCGCTTCACCTGATTGCCAAATTCCTTCTGTATAGTTCATCGCTTTCGTAAAAAATTCGGGACCGCCAACCTCATTCAGCAATGCATAGAAAAATGAATCGAAGTAGCCTGTTGTAGGATAAGCAAACAATGCAATGCCTTCCGCTTTGGCTTGATCTCCGAGTGTCCACATTTCATCCCATGTTGCCGGAACGTCCCAGCCCTTTTGCTCGAACAAGCCTGCGTTGTAGAACAAGCCTGTCGGGCTGTAGAACATCGGCATCAAATACGTTTTCCCATCGTTATATGGATTCGTAATTGTCGTATCTACAAAACCCGGAATAATTTTTTCACCTACCTTGCCCTCTTCACCCGGAATTGTCATCGACAGCACATCTGTAAGCTCTGTCATATTGTTATCTTTTACAAAGGTTTCTGTAAGCCCTTTCGGTTGACCGACTGCCAAATGAATGACGTCAGGAAACTCGCCGGATTTCATCGATGGCCCGATGACGTCCTCAATGTTTTTCTCAATCGTCATGTCCACTTTTACATTAGGCACTTGTTTCTCAAATGCCGCAGCAACCTCTTCCCAGATTGCTTTCCCATAGGCCGTTTCGAGTGCAGCAAATTTCAGCGTACGCGTCTCGCCCGAAGAAGCGCCTGTCCCCGCAGCGTTATTTTGCTTGTTGCTTTCGTTGGAAGATCCGCATGCAGCCAGAGTAAATGCCATCATAACCGCAAGCGCCAAGCATACCATTTTCTTCATCTTTTAACCCCTCCTAAAATTTGTGGATACTAGCGGCATCCATCATTCCTTTACATTGCCTTTCACGCATTCAGCTTAACGACTAGACGTCCCGGTGTTCAAGAGCATTTGGCCAAGTAGATAGAATTCAACATCAGTGTGCAAAAATTATCTATCCGATCGAACCAGTCTGGCATAACCTTCGCCATCTACCGCTAAAACGTTTTCAATGAGATGTATCCGTTTTCAGTCAAAAAGCTAAAATGATATATAACTTGTGCAATAATATTCATGTACTTCTACATTGAAAATGTTCATAATTAGTCTGTTAAGGATCTGTACCTTAGTTCTGGAGAGGGAGTGAAGACGATGAAAACTTACTCGCGTCTTACGTGGATCACGATCACAGTTATTGGACTGATAGCCGTTTCTATATTCATCATATATACGAATCGTGCGTCTTCCGATGAGGAGTCTCCTATCCGCGAGCCTTTCGCCCAAAATGCAAACGCCTTCAAGAACAAGGAGCTGCATATCGCTGTGTTTCAAGGCGGCTATGGACAAGAATACTGGAAAGAAATTATTGAAACCTTCGAGGCTGCTTATCCAGGCGTGCTCGTTCATTTGACGATCAGTCCCCGAATAGGTGATGTTATCCGGCCTCAGCTAGTGGCCGGCAATCCCCCAGATTTTCTCGTAATTTCAGATACGGAGCAAAGCGGGATCATGACCTCGTTAATAAAAGAAAAAGGATTAATGGATATAACCGGCGTATTCGACGAGTTCTCTTTGGACAGCGATCAGCGGTTAAAGGATATGATTCTTCCAGGAATTCTTGAAAGCAAGCGATTTGCTCCATATCAGGATGGAAAAATCTACTTGGCCCCATTTAACGCCGCACCAATGGGCCTGATTTACAATAAAAACCTGTTTCAAGAAAAGGGCTGGAAGCTCCCGGAAACCTGGGATGATTTTTTTGCGCTGGAAGAGGAATTGAAGAAGAAAGAAAATTATGTGAAGGATGAACGTGGGCAGCTTGTCAAACGAGCATTATTTACGTATCAGGGCATCTACCCCGAATATTTGGAGGAAATTCTGTATCCGGCACTTGCCAATTCTGCCGGCATTCACGAGCTGAAACGAATATTTTCTTATGAGCCGGGCTCATTTCGGACCGAATCTGTAAAAAAAGTGCTCGACACCTTAGCGAAGCTTGGCAGCGGCGGCTATCTCATGGAGGGAACCGTCGGACTTAATCATACCCAGTCTCAATCCGATATGATGCTTGGCAAGGCCGTCTTTATTGTCAACGGCTCATGGATGGAAAATGAAATGAAGGATGCGCCCAGAGAAGCAGGCTTTCAATTCGGAATGATTCCTGTTCCGGTATTCAACAAGGGGGATGAACGATATATCCTGTCCAGCTACGAACAATTTTCCATTCCTGCCAAAGCAAAAAACCCGGAACTTGCCAAAGCATTTCTGAAGTTTTTATATACCGAGCAATCCCTCATCTTGTTTGCCGAGAAAGCCAACGGAACCTTTGCGCTTAAGGGAGCTCAAGAGCTTTCCCAGGACAAGTTGACAGCCGGTGTCTATGAGATGTTCAGCGCCTATGAAGGAGCGACGGCCATTACGCAAGAGTGGAATGTGGTTCCCAAGCAGTCTAAGGAAGACATCCGCAATCAATTGTTTAAAAATGCGATTACTCCGATTATGACTGGCAGAATGACAACGGAGGAATGGATGGATCAAGTAGAAGCTGCCTTTGCCGATATTCAAGCCAACATGGGCACTCCATAGGAAAATCAGCGGCAGATGTTTACTCCTACCCTTTTTGTTGAGAAGACATGAATTTCGGGCGAAAAGCACTTGGCGGCATTCCCGTCCAGCGTCGAAATTGTCTTGAGAAGTGGCTGGCAGACTGAAAGCCAAGCTGCTCTGCCAGCTCCTCCATCGTATGCGTTGAATGCACAAGCAAATGCTTGGCTTGATTCAATATAAGGCTGCTTCTATACTGTCGCGGCGATTGCCCGTATACCTTCGAGAAAATACTCGTGCATCGTCCGCGACTCATCCCCAAGGAAGCTGCAATTTCATTGATGCTGCGATGCGCAGCATTCCGCAATTGATCTTCAATCGCATGAGCCAGCTCTGTCTCGGATACAGTAGCAAGGTTCGGCCCCCTATTGCCGCTCTCCGCCGAAGGTACCTGCTCCCCATACCTCATAAATTCCGTAATCGTGCCCAGTGTATGGGCTTGGATGACGAGGCGGTTCATCGCTTTGTCGGCATGATCGATATCGTTGCGACTGAATTGCAGCAACGCATGCTCAATCGCCTTGAAGTGCACGGGCAAAGCACACTCCGCAGCCTCTTCTTCGGGAATCATGACATAATCCTCCCTGCACAGCCGCTCGCGAATGATGGGATCATCCAGATCAAAATGCAAATTGAAAAATCCGTAATGCTCCTCTGAGCTATTATCAGAAGCATGCACGATACCCGACTTGATCAATAACCAGTCTCCGGCGCGGAACGCAAAGCTCTGTTTGCCTACGGTCTGCCGGATTTGTCCGCTTGTGCAATATAGCAATTCAAATAAATTATGATGATGCCTTGGAAAAGACCATCCCGGAGGAAAGCTCCCCATATGGCAGCCTATAATTTGCAGCGTACTTGTAATATCCGGGAGAGAATATTGAAGATCCATGACGAAGGCGCCTCCTAACTCACACTCATTTGTAGCAGCATTTATAGCTTAACGACCATTATACAAAAGGTCAAATATTAACCTCTTTTGTCCATTTGTTTATTGATGCATTCCTCATACAATGTGGAGAATCAAGATATTATCCATCACAACTATTTTGGAGGTTATGGCAATGGCAATCTTAACGGTGCAACAGAATCAATTTTATTACGATAATAAGCCGATTCGCTTGCTGTCCGGCGCAATTCATTACTTCAGAATCGTACCTGAGTATTGGGAGGACCGATTATTGAAGCTGAAGGCATGCGGCTTTAACACGGTTGAAACGTATATTCCATGGAATTTCCATGAATCCTCGCCCGGAACATTCCATTTTGAAGGCATGGCAGATGTTGAACGCTTTATTACAATCGCCGGCGAGCTGGGCTTGCATGTCATTGTACGGCCAAGTCCTTATATATGTGCTGAATGGGAATTTGGCGGATTGCCGGCATGGCTGCTTGCAGACCGGGATATCCAGCTGCGTTGTATGAATCGTTCTTACCTGAATAAAGTCGATCATTATTACGACGAGCTCATGCCGCGCTTGAAGTCTCTCCTATCCACACAAGGCGGTCCTATTATTGCGATGCAAATCGAAAACGAATACGGAAGCTATGGAAACGATACGGCATATCTTCAGTATTTGGAGCAGGCGATGATTAACCGGGGAATAGATGTGCTGCTGTTCACCTCTGACGGACCGGAGCATCATATGCTTCAAGGAGGAATGGTTCCCCGAGTGCTGGAGACCGCGAATTTCGGTTCAAGAGCCGAAGAGGCCTTCCAGATGTTGCAACGCTATCAGCCGCAAGGCCCGCTAATGTGTATGGAATATTGGAATGGCTGGTTTGATCATTGGGGAGAGGAGCATCATGTCCGCGATGGGAATGAGGTTGCAGAGGTGTTTGAGGATATGCTGGCGCTTGGCGCTTCTGTTAACTTCTATATGTTCCATGGAGGCACTAATTTCGGTTTTACGAGCGGAGCGAACGGCTTGGAACGTGATCACTATGAGCCTACCATAACAAGCTATGATTACAATGCCCCTTTGAATGAGGCTGGCGATCCTACCGAGAAGTACTTTGCCATTCGTGAGATTATATCGAAATATGCGGAGCTGCCATCGATGGAAGTACCTCCTCCTTCACCTAAGATAGCGTACGGCGCCATAACAGCAGTCGAGCGCGCTCCGTTGTTCAATCAAATGGAAAAGCTGACTAAGCCGGTCCAATCGGTTACACCCGAGCCGATGGAGCGTTACGGGCAAAATGATGGTTTTATTGTATACGAAACCTTTATTACGGGACCTCGTGAAGAACGGGAGCTTATCATTCAGGACTGCCATGACAGAGCGCTAGTCTTCTTGAACGATGACTTTAAAGGGGTTGTCGAACGATGGGATTCAAGCAAGAAGGTTTCTTTTGACATACCGGAAGGCGGTGCGCGTCTTCGCGTTCTTATAGAAAATATGGGGAGAATCAACTATGGTCCATATCTTGCTGATCGCAAAGGGGTAACGGAAGGCATTCGCCATGGCAACCAATACCTGTATGGCTGGACGGTATGGACGCTGCCGCTCCAAGATCTTAGTCCGCTGCGCTTCACAGACATCGATGCGGAAGCAATATCGGGTCCGGCCTTTTACCGTGCGGAATTGGAGCTTGCAACTGCTCCCGCGGACACGTTCCTGAAGCTGGAAGGCTGGTCCAAGGGGGTTGTCTTCATCAACGGCTTTAATCTCGGAAGGTACTGGAAGGTTGGCCCTCAACAAACCCTCTATGTTCCTGCTCCGCTTCTTCAAGTGGGACGCAATGAAATTATCGTATTTGATGTAGATGGCACGGACAGCCATACGCTGCAGTTTGTCGATCAGCCTGAGCTGGGCTGAAGAAGCTAACTGGTAATAAATCTCCTGCGCCAAAAAAGTCAATCTGCATGAACGGTGTCATATGCATCGTCTTTTCACTTATATTTCAATTTTCTTATCAAACCCGCAGAAACAATTGGTCTGCGGGTTTGATATGTTGTAAGTGAACCAATACGGCCACCTTTAAGCTGTTGGAATACTTTGAAGGCCATTGCTTTTATGGCTTGTATGTTCAGTAGCTATTAAGGCTAACTCGAAATTGATTTTAAGACTTCTTAGCCGCAGCATGCCGACTTGCTTGCGCTAGGCACTGTAGAACAACTGCTCTCAGTCTGAACATCAGCAGGCTGTTTTGAAGAAAGGTTATCGCTAAATTGTACTGATTTATTAACACTGCACACGCCTGTTTCCGGAAGATTCAATTCCACGTTCTCAGCTCCCTCCCAGTCCCCTGTAAGTGCTGCAACGATGGACCTTACTTGTTCATAGCCTGTTGCCATGAGGAACGTTGGTGCACGTCCATAGCTTTTCGATCCCACAATGTAAAAGTTGTGGTCAGGGTGGCGTAATTCTTTTTCACCATGAGGTCTAACTGTTCCGCAGCTATGGACGTTAGGATCGATTAATGGTGCGAGCGCACCTACACTCTCAATGTCAGAGTCGATATTGGTCCTTACTTCTCTAAGGAAAGATAAATCTGGACGTGATCCCGTATTACAAATCACTTCATCCAGCCCATTGATGCGAACCTTCTCACCATTGACCATACCCACCACATTGACTTGAGATTCATTTTTTTCAATATGGTCAATTAGGAATGAAGTGTAAATGGCTATCTTTCCCGATTCCACTAGCTGTTGTAATCGAACTCCAAGTACACCACGTTCACGAAGTGCGTCGCTTTCCTGACCACCATAAACATGGGCTACATTTGATTTTCGGATAACCCAGGATATAGATGTATGCGGCTCCTGCTCCTGGAGCCGTTCCATGTCTAACAACGCATTAATTGCTGAGTGGCCACTACCGACTATTAGGACATTCTTTCCTGCATATCTGTCCCTGTCCTTACCTAATATATCTGGAATTCCATAAGAAATCTGGCTGCTTAATGCTTGCTCCCCTTTTGTCCAAACACCATCAGAAACGGCTGGATTAGGACTAGACCACGTTCCGGATGCATCGATTACGGCCTTAGCCTCATATTTTAACAATTGCTCCCCTTGTTGCACATGAAGAACAAAGGGCAGCTCAGCACGACCAGCTGTTTTCACTTTACTTAATCCCTTGCGAGTTACTGCGACTACTTTGGCATTATAATGTACAAAGGGCTTAATCTCCGGAAGCTCCGACAATGGAGCCAAATACTCTTCAATTAATTCTCTACCTGTTGGGAATGCCTGTTCATTAGGGGACTTCCATTCCGAAGCCTCCAGCAACTGTTTAGCTGCTTTATCCATATTAAACTGCCATGGTGAAAATACACGCACATGCCCCCATTGGTTCACATTCCCTGCTATATGTACAGCAGCTTCGAAAAGAACAAAGGATTCACCCTTTGTAACTAGATGAGCGGCAGCTGCGAGTCCTATAGGCCCTCCACCTATAATAGCGACAGGCAAATCATCGGACTTAACATATTTTGAAGAAGTCATTGAGATTTGAACAGGAACTGATTTTGAACCACAACATGGACTCATAGATATCCCTCCAATAGTTCATTTATAATCGCCACAATGTAAAAATTGTAAATCAACTTTTTTTGATTTATTGATCATACGATTGCCTTTAACAGCAATCGTTTGACTTTGTTTCATTCAAACGAAATATACAGCATAACTCAGAAGACAACAGATTATTAACTTCAGATGAGTTCAACTCGTAATAACTCCAAGTTCCTCTTGTCTCACGACGAATTAACCCGGCATCAAGCAAGATTTTGAGATGATACGATAATTTAGATTGCGGCATATCGACGATCTCTGTAAGATCACATACACATGTGTTGCCTCGTTGTGTAAGCTCATACATGATTTGAAGTCTCTTCTGATCGGCGAGTGCCTTAAACTTCGCTTCATACTTTGCAAAATCCACTTCAGCTCCATGCTGCTCTAAAATCTGAAGCCTTTTAATCATGGTTGCCCACCTCCAATCCTTGTCGCTCTTATTAATCAACTTTTTTTGATTTATGGATTCATCGTATCAACCCCTTTTCCAAATGTCAACATTCAAGTAATCTTTATTTTCACTACTTAAATAATCACTTGCTAATATAACTGATTGATTATATAGTAGTCGGTGACAGAATAATTCGGCTAAAAAAAGGAGGCCTCTTCTTAACATGTCCATTGAACAATTGGCGGAGACAATGAAATTACTTGGAGATAAATCAAGACTAACGATCATTGCCTTATTAAAAGAACGTGAACTCTGTGTATGTGATATCGCTGAGTTGCTGGAAACTACCCAGCCTAATGTGAGCCAGCATCTTAGAAAATTAAAAACCGGCGGTCTTGTGACAGAGAGCCGCAAAGCGCAGTGGATTTATTATTCTTTGAATATGGAGGATAAGGAATATCTGCATGAGTTCATTCAATCCTTACCTTCAATGGCTAACAGACTAGAACATTTAAGCAAAGACAGTAACCGTTGTAATTAGTCAGGGGGATCAAATGATCTAATGGTAGTTCTCGCTTCAGTCATTTTCATTATCACATTGATATTCGTTATTTGGCAGCCGAAAGGATTGAATATTGGCTATTCAGCTGTCGGAGGTGCTCTACTTGCCTTATTATTGGGTGTTGTTAACCTCCAAGATGTGATGGATGTTACGTCCATTGTCTGGAATGCGACATTGGCTTTCGTAGCCGTTATTTTAATCTCTTTGATATTAGACGAGATTGGATTCTTTGAATGGTCAGCTTTGCATATGGCTCGATTTGCAAAAGGGAACGGTTATCTCATGTTCACTTATGTTGTCCTGCTAGGAGCTGCAGTTGCCGCATTCTTCGCCAATGATGGCGCTGCATTAATTCTAACGCCGATCGTTCTAGCGATGGTGAGAGCCTTGAAGTTCGATGATCGAATGATTTTGCCTTTTATTATGGCGAGCGGATTTATATCGGATACTGCATCGTTGCCGCTTGTAGTCAGTAACCTGGTGAACATCGTATCTTCTGATTTCTTCGGCATCGGATTTGTTGAATATGCATCGCGCATGATTGTTCCAAACTTCTTCGCAGTAGGAGCAAGCTTACTCGTTCTATTCCTTTTGTTCCGAAAAAGCATACCAAAGAAATACGACATCGCTCAGTTAAAGCAACCAAAAGAAGCAATCAAAGATCCTCGTATGTTCAAGCTTTCATGGATCATTTTAGCGGTTCTTTTGATCGCCTATCTTCTTAGTGAGTTTGTTGAAATCCCGGTTTCCATTGTTGCAGGTGTTGCCGCCCTGCTCTTTATTCTTGCATCCCGCAAAAGTACAGCCATTAAAACCGGCACTGTAATCAAAGGTGCGCCATGGTCGGTCGTAGTGTTCTCTATAGGAATGTACGTTGTTGTCTATGGACTGCGCAACGTGGGCCTAACCGATCAACTCGGCAAGGTATTTCAATGGACTGCAGATCAAGGTTTGTTCATGGCCACCATGGGGACAGGTTTTATCGCAGCTCTACTCTCGTCTGTTATGAATAACATGCCGACAGTCATGATCGATGCATTGGCGATTCAAGGAACGAATACGACAGGCACTCTGCGTGAAGCACTGATTTACGCGAATGTAATCGGATCTGACCTTGGGCCAAAAATTACGCCAATCGGATCACTCGCTACCTTGCTTTGGCTCCACGTCCTCTCGAAAAAAGGGGTCAAAATCACATGGGGATACTATTTCAAAGTCGGTATCGTTCTAACGATTCCTGTTCTTTTCATTACACTTACTGGCCTCTACTTTTGGCTGAGCATTATCCAATAAAACTAACAAAGGAGAATGATAACGATGGAAAAGAAATTAGTGTACTTCTTATGTACGGGGAACTCTTGCAGGAGCCAGATCGCCGATGGCTTTTTGAAGGCACTCGGCAGTGATCATTACGAAGTGAAAAGCGCTGGACTTGAAGCGCATGGATTGAACCCTAGAGCTGTACAGGTAATGAAAGAAGCTGGCATTGACATTAGTAATAACACATCTGATGTAATCGACCCTGAACTATTGAATCGTGCAGATTATGTCATTACACTTTGCGGTCATGCCGATGAGCATTGTCCGGTTATCATGAATAAGAACGTTGTGAAATGGCATTGGGGCTTTGACGATCCTGCTAAAGCAACCGGTACAGAAGAGGAAATCATGGAGCAATTCCGTAATGTTAGAGATTCTATTAAGAATCGAATTGAGACTTTCCTGAAAGAAGGAAAATAAAAATTTGAACTGGTAACAAAGACAAATTGTCACAGTCGTCAATAGGAACAAATTCTTGACCTTTGTAATGGGCAAGAATTTGTTCCTATACATTAAATAAGCTTAGTTCACATAATTGTGGCTGATTAGAATGTCAGAAAGAACTTTGGCCGGAATGACGAACTCTTGAACTCCCATGTATCCGGGCGCTACTTCATATTTATCAAATGAAATGACAAGTTGATTATCTGCGTTAATGTAAAAATTTTGATTGGCGCGAATGCTTTGGAACACTTCAATTGAAGAGTCACCCTCTTCGTTCTCTATCCAGTAAGTCTTATCGGGGTCGGCCTTCACACGCTCTTTCATTTGTTCCTTAATGTTGTTGCTAATCACTTCAATATACTGATCATCCTTAAATAGCAAAGGAAGAGTCAATAAGATTTGATTCTTCTTATCGATGGTATCATACTTCATATTCTCGGAGGATGAACCGGTTGTCTCGACGACGTACCGGGCGATGGCGAATATATCGTCTGTATCGGTCATGACGGTATAACCCGCATCCACTCCTAGAGCAGCTTTGCTTGACTCTTCCTGGAATTGATCGTATAGCGCTTTGGCCTCCTCTAAATATTTTTCATTCAAGCCAAGCTCTAACGCTTTATCCTTGAGATTCGTGATACCCGGAACTTTTATATTGGCGTTGTGACTGTCATCATTCACGATATACTCCCTAATGGTAAGTACTTTAATTAAGGGTCCGACTCCAGGAATTGCAGAAAAGGCATTGGCTACGGACGTACTGACGTTGATTCCAATTAAAAAAAGCAGGACCGCTGCACTTGCGGCGGATATCCACCTGGAACGCATTTTTCTCCTATAGCTTTTCTTTAAAGCTTGATTAACGATGAAATCTAATTCATCTGGAATCGGAATTTGCTTATATTGTTGCTTTAACTTCTCCAGTTGATCATCCATTCTTATCGCTCCTCCTTGGAAATGTAATCTTTCATCTCACCTTTTAATACATGCAGCGCCTGATACAATCTGGTCTTGATCGTATTCACATTCTCATTTAACACGTCTGCCACTTCTTCGATCTTTAAGTCTTCGAAAAACCGGAGCACAATTACACTTCTGTATTTTTCAGGTAGTTCTTCAAGCGTTTTTTCGATATCAATGTCCGAATACACATCTTCTGCTCCGTCCATAAACGTCTGAAGCTTCTCATCCTCCATCGGCTGAACCTTCTTGCGTTTTCTCAAAAAGTCCAAAGAAGTATGAACGACAATACGGTAAAACCAACTCTTAACGGCACTTGGATCTTTAAGTGATGCCTTAGTTTTCATCGCTTTATAGATGGCATCTTGAACGACATCCAGAGCGTCGTCTTTATTTCTTACATAGCTGTAAGCCAGCCGATAAATGCTATCTTTATTAAGCGAAATAAATTGCATGACCATGGACTTTTCATCGATATTTCTCACAATTTCTCATCACTCCTCCTGTTGTATGGCTTCAAAAACAATTGAGGCATAATATTTTGCACCTTCCAGCTTCAAATGGACGCCATCATTAGTGAAAAATGAGCCTTTATTTTCGCTGGCGGAATACCAATCCACAATCTTCGCTTTTGGAAACTCCGCTGCTACCTCTTCTAAGGTAGAATTGACCGTATTTTGCCATTTTCGAGGAACTCGTGTGTTCACTAGCAAAATCTGTTCCCTATCTCTGAGGGAGGTCAGCAATTCACGCAATTTCTTTTTGCTGAAGGCACCGTTGGTCCCTAGTTCGATGATTATTCGATCCCCAAGCTTTCCTTCCGCTCTCAGTTGGTCTACGACGTCTTGAGCCTGGGACATTTGCCTGCCTACTTTGCCATCAATCACAATACCGGGCAGCAGCTTCTCCAAATGCGGTGCAGCATCCAGAATGACGGAATCGCCTATCGCGGTTACTCCTTTGCTTGTCTCCGTTTTCGACTCATCGGGTATTTCTATCGGCTTAACGGCTGACGGTTCCTTGGGAACCACAGTTGGCGATGTACCTTCTATTGCAATCTCCGGAGTCACAGTGTGGATTGTCGTCTCGGTGATCATTGGTTTCTCGGCATTTATGCTGCTGGAACAAGAGATAAGAAATAAAATCAAAACAAAGAGAGCTATTGTAAACCCGTATCGAGGGCTAAAAGGAATTTTCCTCAAAAGAGTTACTCCTGAACCACGACGGATTGGCTCCTCGATATATTTCCAAGAGATAGCGGCCAACAGTAAGCTCAACATGAGCTGAAGAATGGCTCTGCCTCCATTAAATCCATCCGTATTCACGCTCGGACTCGTCAGAATAATTACGGGAAAGTGCCAGAGGTATAGACTGTATGAACGTTTGCCGATCCATCGAAGCGGCTTGCTGCCCATGACTTTGGCAACGATGCTTGCCGGATGAGCAAGCACTGCCGTGACTATGGCTGACAGAATGGAGAAAAGCATCAACCCGCCTTGATATAAAAATGGATTATATTCATTCGATCTCCATACCAGCCAGATCATTGCTAACAGCCCAACCCCGCCAACGATATCTAGCAGCAAACGAGATTTGCCGGATACCTCTCCGGATAGATTACGGCTAGGCCATGCCACCGCTAAAGCCGCGCCAACAAGCAGAGCGAACGCTCTCGTATCTGTACCATAGTAGACCCGGCTTGGATCTGCTCCGGGAACGTAGATCATTGCCATCGCGAGAGCCGAAGCCGCTGCGCCGAACAGCATGAACAGCATCAATTTGCCTCGTCGCGGCGCTATATGCAGTCCGATTGCTAAGATCAAGGGCCATACGAAATAAAATTGTTCTTCAATAGCCAGCGACCAGAGATGACCGATCGGGGATGGCGGGCCAAAGCTTTCAAAGTAAGACACCTCATGGAAAATAAGCCACCAGTTATTGAAGTATAGTACTGAGGATAAAAAATCGCCCTGCAGCGCATCGAGTCGCGGACGATCAAACAACATTAGCCAAGTTCCCACAACGGCAAGCATGAACAACATCGCCGGCATTAGTCTGCGAATGCGCCGCACCCAGAAATCCCTCAGATCGATCCGTCTTTTGCTTTGCCATTGCACCATCAGTTGATCGGTAATAAGGTAACCGGACAACGTGAAAAAAACACCTACCCCAAGAAGACCGCCGGGCGCCCAGGAAATATTGAGATGGTATGCGATGACAGCCAATACCGATAAAGCTCTCAATCCGTCCAGTCCTGGCATGTAATGAGCTGTTCCTACACAGATGTCAGGTTTTTGTGCTTTGTTCATTGAATGTAACCTCCAGCTGTTTTGCGTATTGATGCCTAGTTGTTAAACGTGACGAGTACAAGACGTGCGGGGCGCAAAAAAAGTTTGATCTCGGTGCAAAACTTGAATTGCGGAGAGATTTCAACTTAAAAGAGCCTTTTATTCGAAAAATGTGAATGTTTTGTGTCAGGAAAACTTTTTCATATGCATCGTCCGTCTTTACCATGCAAACTAGAAAACGAAAACAAGGAGATGGAAAGCTATGAAAAAGAGTGCTTATCGTATTCTAAAAGTTGGCGTCGCATGCAGTGTTTTGTTAGGTGGAGCAAGTTTCGGAGGTATGGTTTCCGCAGCAGCCGGATCCGCCCTTCCAACTGTCCCAATCTCAGCGAAGATCACGAATCCCGTTACGGTTAAAGAAGAAATCCTAACTTCGAGCACAACCTACCTAAAAACGGATATACGCGTTCCCCAATTATCAAGCATGCAGGATACTCGATATCAAGACCAGCTCAACGATATTATCTTGTCTCACGCTCACAAAGACTTGAAGCATTGGGAAAAAGAAGCGTTAGCAGCTGCTCAGAAAGCGAATGAGGATGGGTTTACATACCATCCGTATGAGTTGACCATTCATTATGAATTGAAATCCAATGGAACCGAGGAAGGCATCGTTTCGTTAGTCGTCACAACTGAAGGTGCTGCCGATGGCACGAGCATGCCGCGTGTGGACACTTACAACGTGCGCAATGTTCAGGAAGCCGCGCGTGTTACGCTGCAGGACTTATTTGGAGCCGATTATAAAAAGAAGATTGATGAGCAAATCTCGAAAACGATTAATGAGCAACAGGATGCCTATTTTGCAGATGAATTCAAGGGCATTCACGAAGAACAAAGCTTTTATGTTGAAAACAAGCAGGCTGTAGTTGTATTCCCGAAATACGCGATCGCACCAGGCTCGACAGGGACACCGGAGTTCCGGATCCCGCTGGAGGAGTCGAAGGCCGAAGAAGGCGCAAAGCCTGGCGATGCCATTGCCATCGTCATCAACGGCAAAAAAGCTCTCCAACCAGGGTTTATGAACGAAACCGGCAACCGGATCATGCTGCCGCTTCGTGAACTGTCGGAAGGCCTCGGGTTCACGATTACTTGGAATGCCGAGAACAGGTCGGCAGAGCTGACTAAGCCGAAGTCACCAATCTCGACGCTTGTACAGGTTGGGAAGGATCAATATAACGTGAACAAGCAGGCGAAGCCTCTAGGTGCTGCCCCTATCATAAAAGAGGGAACCATGTATGTGCCTGCTGACTTCTTTAAAGAAGTATTACAGGCGAATGTGTGGACGGAAGGAAATCAGGTAACAATATCTTCCGATATGGAGAAAGCTCATAAATAAAAAGCCACTCGATTGAGTGACTTATAAGGGTATGCACCCCGTTTGTGAGACAGGGAACAAGTGCGGCCAGTCGTCTGTATTCAACAGGCGACTGGTTATTTTAATTGTTCTATTACACTTTAAATTGACGCAAGTAAGATTGTAAATCCTCTGCCATCTGTGCCAATGATGTTGCCGAAGCACTGACCTGCTCCATTGCCGCCAATTGCTCCTCAGTTGCAGCCGATACATTTTGCGTACCCTCTGCAGAACGTCCTGCAATTTCGGTAATCACATTGACCTGATCAACAGCGTGTTCAGTGTTGCTGTTCATCTGGATGGAATAAGACGTTACCTCTTGAATTTGTGCAGCTACTTGCTGAACAGAATCTAAGATCTCAGTAAACGCAGCGCCTGCTTGGTTCACGACTTCCATTCCAATCGCAACTTCACGCGTGCCTTCTTCTATTGAATCAATCGCAAGAGCGGTCTCGCTTTGAATGGAAGCGAGCAGCTCGGCGATCTGATTCGTCGATTGAGCCGATTGCTCAGATAGCTTGCGCACCTCGCCTGCTACGACTGCAAAGCCGCGTCCATGCTCGCCGGCACGCGCCGCCTCAATCGCAGCATTAAGCGCCAACAAGTTGGTTTGAGCCGCAATACCAGAGATGACCTGTACGATATTGTCGATGGCAGCCGAGCGCTGTCCAAGCTGATTAACAGTACCATTGATCGTATTAACCGTACTTTGAATCGATTGCATTTGCTGCATAACCGATTGTAGCCTGCGGTTACCCATTTCAGCACTTTCCGAGGCATTCAAAGCAGAAAGAGCAACGCTCTGAGCATTGTTTGATATTTGCTGTACCCCTTCGGCAACCTGGTGGATTGAGCGCACGCTTTGCTCCACGTTATGTACCTGCTGCTCAGAACCGTCTGCCACCTCTTGAATCGATATGGCAATATGCTCTGTCGCCTTGCTCGTATGCTCCGCATTAGCAGACAGCTCCTCTGCAGATACCGCTACATTCTCAGATGTACGGCTGACTTGTTGAATAAACTGGCGCAGCGTACGAATCATCGTATTTACTGCACTCGTCAGCTTGCCGACCTCATCCTTCGACTTCACGGCTAATTCCGCTTGATTCAGATCACCGTTAGATACTCTTTCCGCCGCTTCCGCAACCGCAACGATCGGACGCGTAATCTGCTGTGCGATAAAGTAGGCCAGAAGGATGACAACTAAACTGACGGCAAGTACGATAAAGAACACCGTCCATTTAATAGAAGAAACGGCTGCTGTAATCGAATCTTCGGGAAGGTGCATATAGATGTTGTATCCTGCGGTAGGGACTGAAGCATATGCAACCATATATTTTTTTCCGGCATCCGAGTAGTCAAAAGACGTTGCTTCAGACTTGTTTTGACCCAAAATTTGCACTAATCCGGACGCCAAATTCGCTTCTTCCGCCGTCTTTCCGATTAGTTCTTTATCATTGTGGAGTTGAATCATCCCTTGATTGTCTACGACGATCGGATACCCAACCCCATTATCAATGTACAAGCTCTGAAAAATCTCATTCGTGAATTCTTCGAAATTGACAAGTCCAGTTAAGGCACCCGTCACTTTACCATCCGCCTGCTTTACAGGTACGGCTACAATGATCGAGCGTTGTCCAGTCGTCTTAGCTAACAGAACTTCTGTAAAGGTTTCTTTTCCTTCCATTGCATTTTGATAGAAAGGACGCATGCCTAGATCAATGCCGACACTCCCTTCAAATGTGTCTGCTTTCACAATCCCGTCCATACCGATAAATGTGTTACCGTCATAGTGCGGGGCGTTCTCTTTTAAGCTTTGGATAAATGTCATCTTCTTCGTGTTATCATCTGTGCGAATATCAGATGTAGAAGCGAGTATCCGCATTTCGCTCATACGTTCTTTCAAGAACTGATCCATCATATCCGCTCTGCTTTTCACCAGCGAAACATAGGCATCACTTTGTTTCTCAATCAATTTGGAGGATGCTGTGCTATATATGAATATTGAGGTGAGAACAAGGGGAATCAGGGAAACAATAAGAAACCAAGCTATAAGTCGATTATTAAGCTTCCCCTTAAACACCTTGCCCGCTAAAGCAAATGTGGATGCATCCTTCTCTTTCGGTTCTGCCTGCTTTTTCATTACCTCATACCTCCATGTTGTGAACAAATAAATAGCGTAAAATCGATTCAAGCAAATTTGAGCATGGTGAAGAGGTCGCCAAGGCAATCTACCCCTTATTGCCTTTTTGACAACCTCTTCATCCCTATAGTGAATTCATTAAACCTTAAAGTGATTAATAGCCTAAAGCGGCACCTTCACCACGCGGGTCAGCGCCAGCAAACTTAACTTTTGTGATTGGATCTATTACAACCATACCGGATTGACCAACCTGGTCTGTGTAGTCGTCAATCTTCTGCACAGGATGGCCGCGGCGAATCAATTCATCCATAACGGATTGAGGAATACGGCCTTCCATTCTTAATCCGTTAGCAGTCTCTCCCCAGTTGCGGCCATGCAACCATCTAGGAGCTTCAATGGCATCTTGAACCGTCATGCCAAAGTCGACAAAGCGTGTAACTAACGCTGCTTGCGTCTGTGGCTGTCCCTCGCCGCCTTGTGTGCCATATAACATATACGGCTTGCCGTCTTTCATCAGCATTGCAGGATTGAGCGTATGGAATGTGCGCTTCTTAGGCTCCAAGTGGTTAATGTTAGTTTTATCTAAGGAGAAGAAGCTGCCGCGGTTTTGCAATAGAACGCCTGTGTCTTTCGCAACTACACCTGCACCCCAGTCAAAGTAATGACTTTGAATAACGGATACGGCGTTGCCATCTTTATCAACGATACCTAGCCATACGGTGTCGCCTTTAGGATCAAGCGGCTTTACGTTTGTTGCAGCTTTCTTCATATCAATGCGTGCCGCCAATTTTTTGCCATGCTCTTTAGACAACAACTCATCAACCGGAATTTTTACGAAGTCTGGATCAGTGAGCCACTTGTCGCGATCAGCAAATGCTTGCTTCGTAGCTTCCACCATAACGTGGTAGTAGTCAGCTGTGCCCTCGCCCATTTTCTTCAAGTCAAAGTTGTTCAAAATGTTCAAGATAGACAAGGAAGCCATGCCTTGAGAATTCGGTGGAACGTTGTAAGCTTGGTAGCCGCGATAGTCGACAGAGATTGGTTTAACCCAATCCGCTTTGTGATTAATAAAATCCTTATGGGTCAGGGAGCCGCCATTTGCTTGAATGTCAGCGGCAATCTTCTTGCCCGTTTCACCTTCATAAAATTCACTGGCGCCGTTAATGGCAATACGTTTCAACGTCTTGGCCAAATCTTTTTGCACCATCATCTCACCTGCTTTGAAAGGCGTGCCGTCCTTCTTCAAGAAAATTTTACGGAACGTTTCGAACCGTCCCAAATCCTTTAACTCTTGATCCGTTGGATCGATAGCCGTGTTTGTCCATCTTTCTTGGTTAGGGGTTACAGGATAGCCTTTCTCCGCATACTGGATTGCGCGTTTCAACAAATCATACCAGTCCATGGACGATTTCATCGTTTTTTCAGCATAGCTGTAAGCTTCGCCCCAGCCTGATACTGTCCCTGGAACTGTGTTAGCTGCCAAGTAACCGCGGGAAGGAATTTTATCAAAGCCCTGATTTTTATAAAATTCAATGGTTGTCTTCTCACCGGAACGACCGCTTGCATTCAACGCTTTAATCTCTTTCGTCTTCGCGTTGTAGATAAGCCAGAATGCATCCCCGCCTATACCTGTGTATTGCGGATATACGACCGCGAGCGTCGCCTGTGCAGCAATCGCTGCATCAACCGCATTGCCGCCATTCTGAAGCACTTCGAGCGCTGCCGCAGAAGCTAAATAATGAGGTGTTGTAACGATACCGTTCGGCGCCATCGTCGTAGGTCGATTAGCTGCACCGGCGGATGCCCCATAAATCGAAAAGCACATGATTGTCGTCAACAACAAAACGGACCATTTTTTCAATTGAGTACGCATATTTCTCCTCCTAAATTCATGATGTTATTGCTTTTGCCTTGCAGAACTAACTGGGTCCCTCTTTTTAATCACCCCCTTCAATGGGACAGCCAACTCCAATATGTAGGATGTAGAGCACGCTTCTTTGCGCTGCTTTTCAACCATCTTTTTATATTATTTATGATCATATAATCATATATGTAGCAATAATAGCCTAACATACCGTCCATATCATGATTAGAAAGCCTGCGAATGAACTATTTATATAAGACTATCGATTCACGCGATCCATATAGATGTATTTTATTGTCACACTTACTATATCGGTAAGTAGTATCCACTTTTTATATTTTTGAAGAAAAATTATTGATTTTTATAAAATTACCATCCTTTACTTTAAAGGGTGCTTTCTCTATTCTATTAAATTGGTACTAAATTCCTATAAATAAAATTAGTACTATATTCCTATAAAAAGATATGAAAATAGATATTATAATTCTTCGGTTCAGTGAGGTAAGATTCATCGCAATCGATTGTCGACTTATTTACCCATTGGCTAAATGAAAACGGCAGCCGATGGTCTGGTCGGCTGCCGCGGTATCCTATCTACTCTATTATTATTTAGCTCATCGCCGGAAAACGAATCATAACCGTCGTACCATGCCCTACCGAGCTGCTAATGTGGACAGAACCTTGATGTTGATCAATGATCCAATGCGCGATCGATAGCCCTAGACCCGCTCCATGATACCCTCTATTTCTAGAGGCATCTCCCTTGTAAAAACGATTAAATACGAGCGGCAAATCATGTTCCGGAATACCCGCTCCGTTGTCCTTGACGGTTACAAGAACGGATTTCCCCTGCCTAAGGCACTCAAGATCAATTTGCCCATCCGCCTGCGTAAATTTAATGGCATTGTCCAGCAAAATCATGAACAACTGGATGAGACGATCCTCATCTCCATTTATGAGCAATTCCGAGCCTTCGACATGAAGCCCTAACCGCAGCTTCTTGTACTCCATTACCGGCTCCATTTTTTTGGCAATCTCTTTAAGGATGCCGTCAATTCGCACAGACTGGCATAAGATGACTTCCTCATGTGAATCTCCTCTTGCCAGAAGCAGCAGCCCGTCTACCATGTTTCTCATTCTTTTGGTTTCTTTCAGAATAGCTGATATTGGAGCGCTTTCTTCCTCGATCGTATGAACAGGATGGCGTAACAATATTTGGGTTTGACCCCGGATGACCGAAAGCGGGCTCCTCAGCTCGTGAGAGGCATCTGCAACAAATTGCTGCTGCTTGTCCCAAGCCTTCTGAATCGGAATAAGCGCCCGTCTAGCCAATGCGTAACCTGCGATGACAGATAATAACGCGCCGATACCAATTCCGGTACTAATACTCATTAATAACAGTTTCAAATAATGGATCTCTGTAGAAATTTCCGTCATTGCCTGAAGTGTTTTCAAAGGCGCCTTATCAGACAGTTTTTCGAGCATTGGCAGATTGCCTAGATAGGGTCTGCTCACGAATCGAAAGGTTCTCTTACCCACACGTATCGACTCCGGTTCCAACTGCCCTTGTTTTTTCCGAAGTTTGAAAGCTAATTTGTCATATGGCGATTTATAATAGATGCTTTGAAGCAAGGTATCGTTGGAATCCCAATAAAATGTCATGAAAAATCGTTCCGGATCATCCCAGTTAACGTTAAGGACATGTTCCCCGTTGGGTAGCGTATATTGATACAAGTTGTCCATATTAAACACTAGATGACGGTCAATGTCGGAATAGATCCGATGACGCGCCAGCCCGTATAACGCTCCCCCCAGTATGATGAGCAGGCAAAATACGACCGCGCTGTTCCATATCGTCATTCGTACTAGCGTGCGTTTGATCATATTGGGGACTCTTCTCCTTTTATTTGGCGGACTTGATATACTGATTCACTTGCTGCTCCAATATCGGAAATGGCATACTGCCGTCTCGAAGAAGAACGGAATGAAAAGTTTTAATGTCGAAACGATCCCCGAGCTCGCTTTCCGCTTTCTCTCGAAGGGATAGAAATTGATCATATCCGATGGCATAGCTCGTTGTCTGTCCAGGAAAAGCAATGACGTTGTCAATAAAGGCATCAGATTTCCTTCCGGTCATGCTTATCAGGTAATCATTAGCTTGTTCTCTTGTCCATTTCAACCCATTAATGCCCGTGTCGATAACGGTTCCAATATGAAAGTATAGCAGATGTTCTTGAACCGTCTTCTGATTAAGCAAACCCATCTCTACGCCTAAAGTTTCCACATAGGTGGCCCATCCTTCTGTGAATCCGGGTAAACTAGCCATTTTCCGGACTAATGGAATTTCCGATTGGTTATATTGAATGGAATATTGAAAATGGTGACCTGGAACGCCCTCATGCAACGCAAACATTTTAGCGTCCTCTTCAAAAGACCGTGTGTCGGGCGGAAAGAAAAACCTTCCATTCCTATCGCCATTAAGAGATGGGCGGATATAAAACGCGCCTACATTAGATAGCGGTGCCGGATATAACTGTGCATCCACTGGATTGCCCGGAATAAGCGCTTCTTCAAACCAATCAGATAATATGGGCTTTACTTCCGACATACTGTCGATAACGGTTTGCAGTAATTCATCTCCTTTTACTGTGTTCCACGAGACAGGGCCTCTTTCCCCCATTACATTCTCTTCTGCTCTGCGTTTGGCGATCTCGTGAATTTCCAGAGGACTAAAGTCTGTGCTCGTATAATATCTAAGTTGGGCAGAATAATATTCGTCGCCGCCCGGCTGACTCCAAAGTCCCTGACCCAAGGATGCTTGTTTCAGAAAATCGTTTTCGATCAAATCGGCAAGTTTGACATAAGAAGGCAGTACATGATCGCTTAAAGTCTGTAATAGCTCCTTTTTCAGTTCCTGTTCTTTGGACGGCTGAATCTTTATCTCCGACAATTTCTCTACATATGAAGTGTACAAAACCGATTGCTCCGGTTTCGTGTTCTTCAAATTATTGTAGCTCGTGCGTATTTCCTTCAAAAATTCAGAAGTGGGAATGAACCCTTTCTCTCGTTTGTCCTGAACCCTGTCGATGATACGTGCGACCTTGTCCGAAAATCCATTCAGTGCAACAATATAATTTTCGGCATCAGCTTGGTTACGAATCGGATAATTGTTAGCGAAAACCGGCGAGAAATTGATTAAGGAAAGATATCCGTCTGTGTCCATATCCGAGTTTTGATTCAATTGTTGTGACGTGATGAGTTGCCATTTGACGATATCATAGGTAAGTTTGTCTTTCGAGGACAGCTTGGCAGCCTCATATGTATTCAATTCTTGTAAAAATTGTTCGATATCATTGTTTCTTTGTTGGTAATAGTCATCTGAGTACACGGAAAGCTTAGTGGGATCCCATTCAAGACCATTTATGTCTTCTACACCAAAATAAAGCTGTGACTCGGGGTCCTCAATCAGGCTGGCAACCGCTATCTTTTGCATCAGGGCGGCGAAGTCCTTTGACTGCTGCTGATCAGCCCACCAAAACGAACCGCCTGCAATCAGCAAAACAAGTAATCCTGCTGTCAAAAAAATTGTCAATCTGGTGTTCTTAACCATCTGTTTTACAAAGCTCATGCATGAATCTCCCCTCTATAGAGTGTAAGAAGAATATATAAGATGAAGCTTTGATTTCCCTTTGAAAAACTACCCTTTTATTCTGAGTATGTAGCCCAAACCTCTTACGGTTTGGATATATTGATCGGCATGCCAAGAAGTCAGCTTCTTCCGAAGATAATGGACATAAAGCTCCACGATGCCAATTCCTGCTTCCGAATCTAGTCCCCAAATCCGGTTATAGATTTGCTCCTTCGTCACAATTTGTTCTTTATTCATAAGCAGGTACTCAAGCAGCTCATATTCCTTTTCTGTTAAAGTCAGCTCTTCCCCCATAACCGTGATGACCCGATTTCTAACTTGAATAACAATCGGACCGTAGCTAATCTGCTCTTCTAGATTAACCTTGCCGTAACGGCGCAGCAGCACTTTAGCTCTGACGATCAGCTCTGGAATCTCGAAAGGCTTCACCACATAATCGTCCGCTCCGATGGTTAGGCCCTTTATCCGGTCGTTCAATCCGTCTTTTGCCGTCAGACAAAGAATCGGAGTATCCACTCTTTGTTTCCTCAGCTCTTGGATGAACGTAAATCCATCAACCTTTGGCAGCATAATATCTAATATAATTAAATCGAACTCGCCGTACAATGCGTGATGCAAGCCCTCTTCTCCGTTATAACACTCCGTAACCTTGTGCCCCTCATCCTGCATAACTCTTGCAATTGTATAAGATATCCCAATATCGTCCTCTACAATCAACAGCTTCATAGGTTCCTCCATCAATGAATAAATATGGTATAGTATACCATATTTTAATAGGTTTGGGCGCACTATCAGAAATTCAAAGATACGAACCGCGAATAAAGGACATCTATTGTACCGCAAACAACGCCCCGAATCCTACAGCCGTTGCCATAGCGGCGTAAGCGTGTACTGAAAATTACCTATTTATAAATAATTCCTCTATTTGTCCCATATCACTTTCTTTTTGGAATCATATAGTAGTGTATTGAAACTTGTCCTTAATCGAAAATGAAAGGGGGGATTTTATGAGTCACAAAAGTAAAATATTATCAACGGGTGTATTAAGAAGGCACTCGAGTACGAAATTTCTTACTGTTGAGGCGTTGAATGCCGATCCTAATGATTCCCGGTCCGTAACTGTTCAAATGTTTGACTGGTCATCCGGCTCACCTGTTTTATTACCGATGGTTGATCCTACAACTCAAACGATACCACCTAATCAATACAGAACATTTAGATCATTTGAGCTTCCTCCTGCGACATTTGCTTATGAAGTAAGAATCATTCATCCCAAAGATAAAGATGTTGTTACAAATGTGTTTGGACTTAGCGATATTTCATTTGACCCGCAGGAAGGAAATAATGTACTACAACATGACTTAGCGAAATTGAAATTGCGTTAATCCATTCATGTGCAGAATAGCGATTCAGAGGAAAGCGCTTGGTTTTTATGACCAGGCGCTGTTTTCTATGAGTATGATAACGATATACCGTGCTCCTTACTTTCTCTAAAGGTAAAAATATGTCTGCATTCCTATTGAGTAAATAGCATACATAAAATAGAATCTATGTAAGCGTCCTCCTTTCACTCTTTCAGCATAGATAAGACTCTTCCCTATCCATTGTGGGTTGGACAATGAGCTTCAAACTCTTTGGAAAGGAGAAGAGAATCTGGAACTTGTTGAATTATCATGTATTTGCAAGATGATTCGAATTGGAATCCATTCGCTGAACCGTTAGTCAATTCTAAGGAGGAATCGTAAATGATGATGCAACAGCAAGTGAGTGCTGATCGAGGTAATGTGATGAAAAGAGCTTATATCTCCGTCCTGCTGATGGTCGCCCTGTTGGTTTCATTTGTTCCATCGGCTTCCGCTGCTTTTTCGTATACAAGCCCGATCTACAATCTCAGTGGCGGTACCATCTATTTCGGCAACGGCGTAATCGTCAACACCGGCCAATATTACGACACCCTTACCGTCAACGTATACAAAAAGGAATGTACCACAACCTCATCCTGCACGAACATATGGGTCGGATCAAAAACCATTTCCCTATCCTCACAGCAATACACCTATCCTGGCGCATCAGGCGCGCCTCTAATCCCTATCGTTACAGGAACGGCAGCAGGTCAATATTTCTATACGTTGTCCGCTCCCGGCAGCTGGCATGTGATGGCCAGCATCCACAATTAGGGGTTAAAACACCATCGCCTTCTTGTTTTTTCTATGGGATCGCTTGATTGATTAAAAACAGCATAAAACAGGAATGGCGATGCTCAGGGAGTTAAATCCTGCATCGCCATTCCTGTTTTTTGGTTTATTATTAACGTAAACTCGTATTCCTGTGCTATGCTCGTAACTTGCTCCAAGTCGCTGAACCCACGATACCGTCCACCGTTAGACCTTTTGCCTGCTGGAACTTTTTAACCTCAGCTAGTGTACCAGAACCAAACACTCCATCGGCCGTGACCGGATAACCTTTTTTAGTCAGCAGTCGTTGCAGGACCTTAACTTCGTCGCCAGTACTGCCATTTTGAAGAGTAGTCGTTGCAGTGGCCAAAGTACTGAGTTTGGTTGAAGTCGCCGATCCTACTTTTCCATCTGCTGTTAGACCATGAGCGGACTGGAATTGTTTCACAATCGTTTCAGTGCCAGTACCAAAGATTCCATCCACTGCTACTGTGTAACCAACCTTATTCAAGTTTGTTTGTAAGGTGGAGACCGCTGGCCCTGTGCTTCCCACACTTAATACAGATCCATTCGTTGACACTGTATGATGTACTCCGTCGTCTGTTGGATGCGGCAGGGAAAGACCAGCTTGCCCAGCAACAGTAACCAGCGAGCTGCTTACAAAGTCTCTGCCATTAAGCGGAGTTCCACTAGCATTTTTAACGATTGCATCAAAAGCTTTGCCGGCAGTGTGAGGAGCATCCATGGAAGGCGCTGCTGCTAACCCGGTTAGACTATGCTTTTGCATTTCTGCTTTGCATCCAGTCGGGTTTTGAGTGATCTCCCAGAAGTGCTTTTGATATTGATAAGGGCGGTAAGCGGAAGTATATTCGATCTTCCACCCTTTCTCTTTCAGCAGGCTCTCGTAGCGGCTCTTTGCTGCTAGCAGATCAGCTGTAACGTTGTCCCAAATAAGCGTCTCTCCTGCCTCCATACGAAGTGCCAGCGGATCAGTCATAGGAGTGAGAACACATGCGGCTGCTTGAGCGGGAGTAGTCAACAACGTTGTAGCTAAGAGAGAAAATAGAAGAGCTAGAGAGAGAAACTTCTTTTTGATACAAGACATACTACTACCTCCTAAAGGATTTGTTATCACCAATTGCATAAATAGGATGATGCAATCTAGCATAATCTAAAAGGTAATAGATGTAAATGATGTTAATTTGTAGTATATCAAGAGCTTTTGTATTCTTGTGTCGAAGTGCTATACTAATATTGTAAATCTTAGAACCTGGTTAGGCACAACACAATGGTGAGCTCTGTCCAATGCTAACTTCTTAAATGCAGAGCATTCACGATTTGACCTAATAAAATCTAATATCAAATTAGCGCATTCGTTCGGCCTCAAGGTTGAATCGATCATGATATCGGTTGAAACCTGAGCCTCTTCACTATGAACTGATTCAATATTTGAGCATTTCGTATTTATAAAATCTATGTAGTCATTAAACAATCTTAAAAAAAATCATCAATTCCTTTTCCAAGATTTATCCATTACTTTTGTTAACTTTTGAAGGGCGGATAATAAGTTTGTTAATTCGTCGGGTGTTAAAATTGCATAATATTTCTCGGAAATTTGCTGCATAAATCTATCCATTTCATTTTTATATAGTAATCCTTTTTCTCCTAATTCAACTGAAAATGTACGCTTGTCTTCTGAATGTTGCTTTCTGTAAATGTATCCTTCCAGCTCAAGTTTAACCAACTGTTGACTGACAGCGCTTTTGGTAATCTTCATTTTTTCTGCTAATTCTGTAGGAGTGGAGGATGGGTGCCGAATAATTAATGTTAACAAAGAATATTGCTGATTATTTAATTGAAAATTCAAATAATCTCTTTCTTTTGTTTCAAGTAACAACCATAGCTCTTCAAGGGTTTGATTAATTTCCTCAGGCAGGTTTTCATTTTTCGGCATCTGGCAATATTCCGGCTTAATCTGCAACGCGCCATTGGCTGGATCGTTATGACGCTTGGATCGACGCGTCTTGCACGATGTCGGCCCTCCGTCTTTGTTGTGACCGATGGTTTTCGTGAAAAAAAGCGATTCCGACAGCAGCTGTCAGGAATCGCTTTTTGTTTGAACACGAACGTGTTGCCTTAAGGGAGCCAACAACCGTTGACGCTTGGCAACAAATTTATGGGCGAATGACTACAATATCTCTTGGCGGTATGCCCGTACGGCGAATCTCGTTAATCTGAGCATTCGTCAGTCTACGCCCCACGAGAACAAGGGAAGAAGTTAAATCGTTAAAATCCCCCAGACTTGCTACGCTCTGATTACCGCGGAAAACACGGAAAGAGCCTCGGAAATTAATATCTGAGAATAATACAAGCGTGACTTGTCTTCTATTTACAACATTGCGTAATCTAAAGCTAGAAAGCTCATCATTGAAAACAAATGCGTTTAAGTCTCTGATAGCTACTCCGCCGCGTCTAAATTGAATCCTTCTCCCTGAAAAGTTATTATCCCTAAACAGCTCCAATCTTACATCTCGATTTGCCAACTCTATCAACCTCCATATCTGTGATAAAATAGATTATGAAGTTTAACAATAGATTGATAGGGATAAGAATCCTCTGTAAAATGCCTGTTTCGCAAATCGAGATAAAAAAAGAACCCTCCGCTTCTGGAGAGCTCTTGTGTCGTTTGTTAAACTAATGTCTTCGTTTATAGCTAATCTTGCTTAACCGGTATATAAATATCAAGTATCAGTACCTTTTGCCCGCTTCTTTGGGGCATTCCAAATCTTTGCTCCGTATAAACTTCACATTTAAAATAATTTTGCCAATCCGGTTCATATCCATGCTGATGAATGGCTTCCATCGTTAATTGATCTGCATTCGGGTAGATCTCATGCTCTTCGCCTTCGATCCAGGCTTTTGCAATGGTACACGCTGGTATGTCATATGCTGCATACCCATCAGGCACAGGAGTATCTGCTTTCATAAAAAAACCTGCAACGTATGTAAATGTTCCATCCTCTTTGTTGAAATCTCTTATATAGCCCTCGTAACCGTCCGGTGTTTCGACGGGACAATAATCTGTCATGTTTTCAAGCTTATCAAATGTGCCATCGGAAAAGCACTGCTGCCACAACGATGGAATCGTTGGATATTTGGATGGAAAAATAGGATTAAAGCCTTCAATCTTGGTTCTAATTTCTTTGCCGACCATCTTGTACGGACCAAAATCAACAAATTCAATTTTTTTTAAATTAGCCATTGTCACTTTCCTTTCGCCATTATAGGAACCCATAGTTCATTTTGAGGGTCGTGTCCCGGTGGATAGAAGCATTCCACTGCTGGCAAGTCTGCCAGCGCATAGTCTGATGTAGGAACCCAATCCGTATATAAACACTTCCAAGCGCTTATGAGGTCGGCAGGATTTTCGGCTTCGAATACAACCCATTGGCTTTCCGGGAATGTCAGCTTTTCCATATCCGCAGGAGCTTCTCCCTCATAGGGTACCGCCAAGTAATAGAAAAAAGTATCATTCTCCCCCCAATCACCTCCGGATAAAATGCCCAATATGCCATTAGGCGCTTTTTCTGAGCTTTCATCCATTAGACCAAGTAATTTGTCACCCATGCCGTTCCTTCGCGCTTCTTGCCAGATCTTAGGTATGGAATTGTGCGCATGATCCGTATTTACGCAATTCCTGAAGCCTGCTGCTAAAAATCCCGGATTTTTTTCAATTCTGTAGTTCATTTCTGTCCTCCCCTTAATCGAAATGTGGAAAGACATACGTGGATAAGCTTTCAGGTTGACTCCTGATTTTCGAGCTGATGTCGGCGCAATCCCATGCAGCTCACGAAATGCTCGCGTAAATGAAGCATGGGACGTATAGCCATAAATCGATGCAATCTCAATCACGCTTTTGTTGCTTTGCTGCAGCTCAAAGGCTGCAAGTGTCAGCCGTCTTCTTCTGATGTAATCGGAAAGCGTTACCTCTGATAAAAACGCAAACATTCGTTGAAAATGATAATTCGGGCAGCAAGCAGCTTGTGCGACTTGCCTATAATCTATTTCCCCAGCCAGATTGTTCTCAATATAGTCGATCGCAGCATTCATTCGATCCAGCCAATCCACTAATGCTCCTCCTTCCAAATTAAAGTCTAACAGAAAAATAAACTGCTGCTTTGCAGTTCTTGTACAAAAAATGCAAAAGAAACATCACCTTCTATAACACGATACAATTAAATCAATTTTATTTTTCTACCATCTATCTGTTATTCCTTGCAGCTTCCACTTGCTATCTTCTAATTGGAACAAGAACATTTGCTTTTCTTTGTCATTGCCTTTATCGCCATAGACATTATTATCAGCTACTAGTACAATTCTTCTAATTGAATCTGGTCTATGACTGGTCAGCCCTGTCTGCCACTTCGAAAACGATCCATTTTATGTAATATCTGGTTATTACGGCGAATACACTCGAAGTGTATTAACCACAAGTAGAAGGAGGATTATTTATGGCAGATAGACCTATAGGCATCATTGTATCAGAGCCCAAGCCTCTACCGGGCCAAGGCAGTCGTGCAAGCGGCAACTTCTCGACTGTATGGTTTGGAGGTGCTCATCAAATGGTCGTGGAGGTTACGGTAGACGGTAAGATTGATGATTCAATCGTATTCAAAATCGCGGAAGACAAAAGCGGCGGCGATCCTGTAAGAGCTGATAATGTGCGCAACAACACACAATTATCGTATATCGAGAGCAATTCACTATATATTATAGTCAAACAGTGTCCGCCGAACAAAAATTTTAAAGTTACCATTAATCCATACGTGGGCTAAATAGATTTAAATATTGAGTAGGAGGAACAAAAAATGAGCAGACCTATTGCAGTCGTAGTTTCTAGTTATACGGTATTAACAGATCAAAGGAGCCGCGCAAGCGGAAATTTTTCAACGAAATGGTTTAGCTCCTGCTCCTCCATGGACATTGAGGTGACGGTTGACGGCGTAGCTAACAATGATATTACATTCAGCATGGCAATCGACAAAGGCGGCAATGATGAATTGAAATTTTCTGAGGTCAGAAATGGCTCCAGGCTAGCCTATGTTAGCTCTAACACTTTCTATATTTGCAAGGTAAATACCCCCGCTAATCAAAAGAAAAACTTTACGGTTACCATCAAGCCTGCTTAGAACCTTAGAGAAGAGGCATCAGGATAACTCTCCTGATGCCTCTTTTCTTATTATAATTTATCGCTTGACTCCTCTTGATCTTCCAAAGCGGACCCTGAAGTATGCATACAGCTGTTAACGAATCCGCGAGTACCCGGTGATGTCGGCAGGGCGGCAAGGTTCTTTCGGATGAGGCGGATCATGCCGCGGATTGCAAACCGGCTCCTGCGCTAGCGCGGCCGGACCGCCCGCCGCGTTCACCGCTTGCAAAAGCGGCTCCACGCCGGCGCTAAGCCGAATATCTCGGCATGCAGCTCTGTTTTACGCACGGCGACGCGCGCTAAGCCGAGTTTCTCGGCATGCAGCTCTGCTTTCCGCACGGCGACGCGCTCTAAGCCGAGTTTCTCGGCATGCAGCTTTGATTTCCGCACTGCGATGTGCTCTAAGCCGAGATTCTCGGCATGTAGCGAAGATTGCCTTTCAGCTCACACGATACTGTCCGAATAGGTATCGTTAGATGACTGAGGAATGCCTCTGCTTACGATTAACAATGCAGTGAGTGGCACAACAATTCGCTATTGGGACAGTCCCTTTCAATCATTTCATCCTATGTAATTAAATGAATATTTACGTTAAGACTAAAAACTAAATTTTTTTCAATTCATTGAGAATAATCTCCGGATCCAACCGCTGCATAAAGTCCGGATTCACATAGGCTGAACGGATAATACCGGATTCGTCAATCATAAAAGTGGAGGGAATTGGCAAGATATAGCTGCTCGTCGCATTGTATTCCGCTAGGTCCATGCCAATTTGTTTCATAATGGCCTGGATATAATCCGGAACATCGTAAAGGATGTTATACAAAGCGGCTACGAGACCGTTGGTATCGCTAAGGACTTGGAAGGTCAACTCTTCTTTCTCCTGCTGTGAAAGTGTGTTGTCCGGGCTTTGCGGGCTGACGGCGATCAACTGGCCCCCAAGGGCTTCGATATTAGGCAGAATCTTCTGATAGGCCTTAAGCTGTGTGTTGCAGAACGGGCACCAGCCACCTCGGTAGAAAGTCAGGACTACGGGTCCTTTGGACAGTTCATCATAAAGGTTAACTGTTTCTCCCAAAGCATTCTTGAGTGTAAAATCCTTGGCCTTCTGCCCCTCCTGCCGTCCGTATACAATGCCGGATTCCTGTTGCTCTCGGATCTGTCGGAACATCTCGGATTGAATCTCCAAAGGGGTATGCGTGATAAACTCCTGTCTGGCTTCGGCTAGAGCTTGTGTTAATGACATGTAATATTCCTCCACTTGATGAAAGTTATTGAACGCCACTGCATTGTTGGCTCCCCTGCATTATTCAGCAGGCGAAGTGAGTGCAGAATCGACTATTGCGAGCCTGTCTTGCCTGCGCAAATGGATGATTTGGGCTGATAAACCAATGATCAGAATGACAAGGAGACCGGCTTGAGCGGCGAGGAGAATTGGTGAATTCAGATCGGTGACTATGGGGTTTCCGTTTGGAACACGGGTCAGAGTTTCGGTAACGGTCGGTACAAACAGCAGAAACGCCGTCAGGCTGAGGAAGATCGTTTCGAGGTACTTGCCCGCACCTCCAATGCTCGAGATACGCCTCATGCCATAGCCGGCGAGTAAAAACAGGAGCGTTGCCGCGCCAATGACATAACTGACTGACTGCTTTGCGATGGGAAATACCGTGACAGCGCCAATCAGCATTGAAATGAAGTAGACAACACCAGGCTTTGATCGAGGCACAATTCGACCGTGGCGGGCAAACATATAGATAGCCAGCGGAATGGCGGGCAAGCTGCTGAACGTATGTACCCAGCCGAGTGTTGAAATTCCGAACATAAATAGTCTCCTTCCAGGACAAATGTAGTTTGTGGTTAGCGCAGGCCAGAACTAGCAGCTGGCAGCAACTCTGATCGGTCCAGTGAGGTCGATAGGTTGTGGTGCCGAATTTCAAAGACCATGACGCCGTGCAAGTTCCTGTCGGTTCACTGCGAATATACCTGGTATCCCGTGTCGATAAGCAGTGATCTGGTAACTCGCCTGGCTGGACTTCATGATCAAATTATGTAGCCTCCTCTCCAGATGATTCAAGCTAAGAAACCATGTTGACCTCATGTCCTCTCAATTATGATGAGAACGGAGTCGCTCCAAGTGCGGTCCTGTCACGAGTCCGAATATCTTCGGATCGTTATAAGCCCGCGCCGAAAGCATCGCGCCGTGAACCGTTGCCATGAACGCTTCGGCCTCGGCACGAGGGGTGGTCGTAAGTTGAAGTTGCCCCTGCTGCGCGCCGCTCTCCAGCACGGATGTCAACCAAGCCGACAGGTAGCGGAAATGCGCTTGGACCTCAAGTCTGACTTCCTCGGGCAGGACGGGGAGCTGGCCTGCCAACAGCGCACAGATACAAATCGGAGCGCTGGCGTCCGCGATGCAGGCTTCCCAATAACCGACATAGCTTCGAAGCTGTTCAAGCGGATCGGATACCTGAAGTTCGATCCGCTCGAACCCCGCTTCTGCTTCTTTCCGGTATCGCTCAACCAGCGTTCGGACCAGATCAACTTTACTTGGGAAATGGTGATGGATGCTCGCCTTGCGGATCCCAACCACATCAGCGATGTCGGCATAACTGAAACCGTTGTAGCCGCCAGCGACGATCAGAGATCGTGCACAAGACAAAATGTTATCAGAGGTAGTAGATAAATTTTTCATATCATTAGTCTACCTTCTGGTAGGTAGGTTTGTCAAATGGCATATTCGTAAGTTCCGAAAAACAGATATTCCATTGTTTGTATTGCTAACTAAACCGCCTAATCATCTGCTCTTAAATAATTCTGGCTGTTTTTTGACGCTTTGTATGGTGTCAATTCGAACCCTTTTATATAGATCTGGAAAAGCCATGAAGTTCTCATATACTTGCTGTTCCTCTCTTAATCTCTGCTCAATCACCGCATCAATCCCAAAGGATTCCGGATCCATGTCAGGAAGCGCCTCTCTCCCCTCTTCTCTCATTATTGAAGCAGCAAAGTATAATCCAGATAATAAGAACATTAAAAAAATGGCCTTTAACTGCAAGACCATTTTTTGAATGATTATTGTTTGTTTGAAATGACGTTATCAAGAAACTTATCAGCATCACTATTAAATTTCCAGGAAACTCCGAACTTATCAACCAGCATTCCAAAGCACGATGACCAAGGCACATCAGACAACGGCATCATAACTTGTCCGCCAACGGACAAACGTGCAAAGTACTCTGCTAGTGTCTGCCGATCCTCATTGATTAAACTGATTATGGCATTATTTCCTTTCACCACTTCTCCTGTTGCTGCTATCATGGAAGGCAAAATATCCGACATCATGATTTTTTCGCCTGCAAATTCGATTGAAGACTCCATGATCATATTTAATTCATTTTCCGGCAATGGAAAATTAGGGTCTTACGGGATATCCTTAAATTTAACCTTTTTAACTTCTTTCGCACTTAGAGCCTCCGCATAAAAATCAATCGCTTGTTCCGCAGTTCCATCAAAATTCAAATACACAATTGCTGGCATATATTAATTCCTCCTTTTTGGTATAAAAGAAGTATAATATATGAGTGGTGACAACTGTGTGTCACCATTACAAATAGGTAAGAAAGAGTGATACCGATGGACAAAGTAGAGAGACTCATCTCCATTATTATGATTTTGCTGAAAAAGGATCTCGTTTCAACTAAAGAATTCACTCAGTTATTTGGCGTGTCCAAACGAACGATTCTTCGCGATATGGAGACACTGAGTTTATCCAACATTCCCATCTACTCTGTCCATGGAGTGAACGGCGGATACGGTATTATGGATGAATACAAGGTTGACAAGCGTCTTTTAAACAGTTCCGACGTGGAAAATATATTGATTGCCCTCAGCGGATTAGAAAAAATTCTAATCAGCGAAGAAGTTGAATTAACGATCAAAAAAATGGAGGCCATGGTGAACCCATTGTCTCTGAAAGGCTCAATCCAACTGTCATTTTATGCCTGGGAGGGCCGTTCGGAAATTCTTGAAACTTTAAAACTGTGCCAAAAATCAATAGTAGAGAGCAAGATCATTTCATTTGATTACATAGATAAAGATGGCACTATAACAAATAGAATGGTCGAGCCCTATCAACTTCATTTTAGCGAAACAAGCTGGTATTTAAAGGGGTTCTGCCTGCATCGTCAGGAATTTCGGACGTTTAAATTATCCAGGATCGACAACCTCAAAAGAGATGAAGCCACATTCCGCCCCAGAGATTATGAATTAGAACAAAAAGAATCCGGTTATCAGCCGCAATTAATTGCGGTCAAAGCGTTGATTTCACCTAATATCAAAGATCAATTTATTGAAAGGTTCGGTCGAAAGAGTATTAAAAGCTATAGCTCTGACTATTTCTTGGCTGCCTTTCGTATTCCTCAAAACAGCATTGGCTTTCAATTTTTAGCAGGCTTCGGCACTAATCTGATCATTACAGAACCTAAATCCTATCTTGACGAGTTTAGAAGTTATCTGCTTAACATGGTTGATAATTATTCCAGATATATCTGATTTCAAGAGCATGATTGAGCTTAAACTCAAAATGAGTAGTTTTTAAGCTCATACTTCACGGCCAATGATCCTTTTGACTTCATGAAAGGTTTATTAAGCTTCGCGGCATTTTACAGAATAACCGGAACAGCCTAATATTGGTTCTAAGCCAACGTTGGCGATAACTATTCGCTGAATGCTTCTGAAAGGAAGCAGCGGGGGAACCAACTTGAACGTTCCTTGTCTAGTTCATGGGGTGAATCCGGGACCCGCAATTGTTCCGGTAGGGCGACTCTCATGTCCGAATCCGGCAGCTAACCTCGTAAGCGCAAAAGGAGAGAGTTTCTAAGATGCCTGTTCAGATGACCGAACCGTTGCCGATCGCAACAAACCTAAGCCCCATTACGTTTGTCAAAACCAGAAGCTTGGAGCTATTCATTGTACCAGGGAGAGAAAAGGGTAACCTTGGCTATGAGGTCAATCTATTGTTAATAACCGATGCCGGTCCGTTAGCCGGCATGATCATCCTGGATGCGCAGAATAAACCTAACGATTGGGTGATTTGGTCATATATTTTCAGAAAAATTCTAGATGACAAGACGCCTCATGACACGATCTGGCTGGCACATCAATTACGGGGACACAGCTCTCATCAACAATTAGTCCATAGCGCACTGCAACGGTTAACCGACCGGACTTCCATCTTTAACTGTCTGGAGACACGAAAGCTATTAATGGAACGTGCAACAAACTATATCAGTTTGTTTTAGATTAGAGCTCACATGAACAGGAAATGACGGTTTACTCGGGCAGAGTTTAAGCCGTCATTCCTGGTGTATGACTCTCGTTTGATCCCTTACTACTCCATCCCCACATGGGGGTCAAAATGAGCTACAACCAGCACATCCGTATCCCGCGCCAAACGCAATAATCTGGATACAACAGATCCCTGTCTCAGTCGGAGCCACCGGGAACGTTTTGATTGGCCTATAATAATCTGAGTGGCCTGATACTCCTTCGCTTTGGAACGAATAGCTCCTGCGATGTCACGGGGGCTCGTTTCGCTTATGACTTCAAATTTGCCTCCCAATCGGCCGGTCAGTGTCTCCAAGGCTTCGACCTTCTTCTCCTCTCCGGTCTGCCGGTTATGACCACATACATAGGTTACAACCCATGGCGCCTTGAGCCGATAAGCAATACGAAATCCCCGCCGAATGAGCCGCTCCGCGTTTGGACCGAGGTTCACGCAGACGAATATCATCTCCTGCCTCCGCCACGGACCTCGCAGCGAGGAGCGCTGCTCCCAAGATTCCAGCCTTTCATCGACATCATCCGCTATCTCGCGCAGCGCAAGCTCGCGCAGGGCTATGAGATTGCCCGTCTTGAAGAAGTGTCCGAGCGCTTGCTGAATCTTCTCTCTGGCATAAACCTTCCCATCCCTCATCCGCTGCCTGAGCGTCTGCGCCGTCGCGTCGATCAGTTCTGCCTCGTCAGCCATACGCAAGATCGCATCCGGTACCGTCTCCTTAACCCGTATCCCAGTAATTTGTTCGACCGCGTCATTCAGGCTTTCCAAATGCTGCACATTAACCGTAGTAATGACTGAGATACCGGCGTTCAGAACTTCCAATACGTCCTCATACCTTTTTTTGTGCTTGCTGCCAGGCACATTGGTATGGGCCAATTCATCAATTAACACGACCTCGGGATTACGTCTGATAATCGCCTCCGTATCCATCTCCTTAAGAGCGGTTCCGCGGTAGTCAATCATTCGACGCTCTATGGCCGACAATTGCCCGATCTGATCTGCCGTCTCCTGACGGCCGTGCGTCTCCAGAAGGCCTATAACAACATCGATCCCTTTCTTGAGCAGATAATTGCCTTCCCGAAGCATCGCATAAGTCTTCCCTACTCCTGGAGCGGCACCGATGTAAACCTTTAATTTCCCTCTGCGAATCCGGCTAATCATCTGTTCCGCTTCCGGAAATGAAGGCCTTTTGTACATGTCGTTGGTTGCAGGTTCAGTCACTTTCGCAGGCAAGATGCGTTCCCCATCATGTTCGATTCGATCGGCGACAAGAAAAATATCGATATTTTTGGTTGTCCGCAAAATATCGTTGACGATGGAGCCGTGCCGGAACTCCTGCCATCGGGACTGCTTGGAATGTCCCATCACGATGCGCGTGACGTTCTGTTCCAACGCGTATCGAATTAGCTTGCCTGGAAGAGCCCGACGCGAGATAAGGGGCAGCTCCAGGAACTCTCCTCCGACTTTCTCTGCCAGTTTCAATATCGATCGCTTGAATGCTTCAGCTTCCTTGGTCAACGCCTGCTTGCGATTTACGAATGCAACGATTAGCAAGTCGCCTCCCAACCGCTTGGCGATCTGCTGCCCGCGGCGGATGTGGATCGAGCCATTCCAATGATACTGGGCCGATACAAGAATACGCTCGCTCACGCCAGAAGGGCCTATAAGCCCTGTTTCTTCCCGGTGTTTGTCCAGCGAATCATTCACGCCTTCAGCCACAAGCCGCAGCGCTAATTCTCGCAGAATACCAAGATTGCCACGTTCGAACACGAATTGGCCCGGATTGCCGCGCAGGTGGCCGTCGGCGTATCGCTTAAGAATAGTTTCTGGCGTAACGTCGATAAGCCGAACCTCATCCGCCCACTCCAGCACGTTCACAGGCACGGCTTCTTTTGTTTCTATGCCTGCGTATGCTTTTGCTAATTCATTAGCCCCCTCCAGCTCAAAGACATTAACCGTTGTGAAGACGCTAATGCCATGGCTCAGCAAATATTGAATATCATCCCATCTAGCAGGAAAGCGGGCACTCTCCCGATTGGAATGCGCCAAATCGTCCACGAGAACGACCTCGGGATTACGCTCGATTAAGGCATCCAGATTTAAATCTTTTCGCTCTACGCTATGGTCGAACCAGTGGATGCTTGGAATTCGTTCCAAATCTCCAATCTGCTCCACCGTCTCCGGTCTTTGCCTGGTAGTCACGGCGCAAATAACGACATCGATTCCCTGCTTTTTCAAAGCCTGCCCTTCGCGCAGCATATGGTATGTCTTGCCGGATCCGCTTACGGCCCCGATGAGGATGATAAGCCTGCCTCGATGCCACTTGGAAATCGAATGCAACACTTCCTCTGCTGTCTTTCGGCGAAAAGTGTTCAAGCTCCCTCTCCTCCCTTCTTGCTCCTGTACGTGCTATAGTCATGAAATGGAATTGCCCCGTCCGCTTCTTTTGGCGGACAGGGCTTTAAAGCACTCTAAGCTCGTTGTTTTTCTATCATTGCCAGATTCAGCTTCAGCACGTTCACACGTGTTTCTCCGAAAATGCCCCATTCCCGTTTCTCCGTGTGTTCATTCACTAGCGATGCCAGCTCAACCTCCGGGATTCCTGTAACTTTGCTGATTCTAGGAATCTGCACAAAAGCCGATTGCGGCGTAATATGCGGATCCAATCCTGATCCTGAGTTGGTAATAAGGGCAATCGGCAGCTCAGAGACAGGGATATCCGGATTATTGGCCTGCCAATCGGCTATCGATGCTTCCATACGCGCAATCAGATCGGGATTGGAGGGCGCAAAATTGTTGGAACCCGATGCTTCAGCCATATAATCGATGCTCGAAACTCGTCCATGAAAGGCTCCCGGGTCAGCGCTAAAAGACTGCCCGATCAATTCGGAGCCTACAATCCTCCCGTCGCTATCCTTTAACAAGCTTCCGTTAGCCTGATGGGGAAATACCAACTGCGCGAGTCCTGTGCTAACAAGCGGATATACCAATCCGCACAATACAATGAACAACACGCCGGCACGCAAGGCGATCCATACGACTTCTGCTCTGGACCGTCCCTCCGTTCCTTCTTGAACCGTTGTACTCATGGCTGATTCCTTCTTTCCTTTGTACTATGTTCAAATCCATACATGGACAATCAAGTCGATCAGCTTGATACCGATGAATGGGGCTATAACCCCTCCAAGTCCATAAATAATCAAATTGCGGCTAAGCAAGCGCGATGCGTTCATCGGGCGGTAAGCGACACCTTTCATCGCTAGCGGAATGAGCATAGGAATGATGATGGCATTGAAGATAAGCGCCGATAGCACTGCTGACAACGGTGATCCGAGACTCATAATGTTCAAGGCTTCCATTTCTGGAATGGCCAGCATGAACATCGCAGGAATAATTGCAAAATATTTTGCAATGTCGTTGGCGATACTGAAGGTCGTCAAGGCGCCTCGCGTCATGAGGAGCTGCTTGCCAATCGCTACGACTTCGATAATCTTGGATGGATCAGAGTCCAAATCGACCATATTCGCTGCTTCCTTGGCTGCCGTCGTGCCGCTGTTCATCGCCAGCCCCACATCGGCCTGAGCCAGCGCCGGCGCATCGTTCGTACCGTCCCCCGTCATCGCAACCAGCTTTCCTTCCGCCTGCTCGCGGCGAATAACGGCGATTTTATCTTCCGGCTTGCTCTCTGCGATAAAGCCGTCTACTCCGGCTTCTCTAGCGATCGTAGCTGCCGTCAGAGGATTGTCCCCGGTGCACATGATGGTCTTGATTCCCATCTCGCGAAGCAGGCTGAACCGCTCCCTCATGCCAGGCTTCACCGTATCCTTCAAATAAATGACTCCGACTATTCGGTTATCGGCGGCTACAGCGAGCGGGGTGCCTCCATCCGAGGCGATACGATTCGCTTGACGCTCCAAGTCATGCGGAATGGCTCCGCCTTGCGCCAATACCCATTTCCGTACAGAGTCGACCGCTCCTTTACGCACTTTGCGCCCGTCCCTTAAGTCAATGCCGCTCATGCGTGTTTCTGCTTTAAATTCGACGAAGCTGCCGTCCTCGCCAATAGACAAGTCATACGATATGCCGTTTTGCTTTATCCATTCCACAACGGAACGGCCTTCCGGCGTCTCGTCTTGCAAGGAGGAGATCGCTGCCCATGCAGCAGTCTCCTCAAGGCTTGCTCCGCCGACCGGCACGATATCGCTGGCCATTCGGTTCCCGTAAGTTATTGTTCCGGTCTTATCCAAAATCATGGTATTGATGTCGCCAGCCGCTTCCACCGCTTTTCCTGACATCGCCAGCACGTTGAATTGAGTGACCCGATCCATGCCGGCGATACCGATGGCGGAGAGCAGCCCCCCTATCGTAGTTGGAATCAAACAGACAAGCAGGGCGATTAGTACCGGAACCTCCAGCTCAATCCCAACATAAGCCGCAATCGGCCGCAGCGTTACGACAACGATTAGAAATATAATCGTAAGGCTGATCAGAAGCGTATTAAGGGCGATTTCATTCGGTGTCTTCTGACGCCTCGCCCCCTCGACCAACGCGATCATTCGGTCGATGAACGTCTCGCCGGGGTCACTTGTAATCCGGACCTTGATGCTATCGCTAATGACGCGGGTCCCCCCTGTAACGGAGTTGAAATCACCGCCTGCTTCTTTGATCACCGGAGCGGACTCGCCGGTTATAGCGGATTCGTCGACGGATGCTAACCCATCGATCACTTCGCCATCCCCGGGAATCATCTCGCCTTGCGAGACGACGACGACATCGCCCTTGCGGAGCTCGCTCGAGGCGACGGTCTTGACGCTGCTGCCGATAATCTTGTTGGCCGTTATCTCTTCCTTTGTCCGCTTTAACGTATCGGCTTGCGCCTTGCCTCTGCCCTCCGCCAACGCTTCGGCGAAGTTCGCAAACAGCACTGTAAACAACAGGATGAAAAACACCGCAAGGTTAAATCCGACTGTCTCCTCCGCATTAAAATATCCGGGGAATACCGTCATCAGCAGCACAATAGCTGCTCCAAGCTCAACAACGAACATGACGGGATTTTTGATCATCACTGCCGGATTGAGCTTGATTATGCTCGCTTTCAGAGCTTGAGCGACAAGCGTACCGGAGAATAAGCTTTTACTGCGTTTATTGTTCATGGCTGCATGACCTCTCTTCTTATTAACGGATCGTCAAGTATTCAGCGATTGGGCCCAGTGCAAGAACCGGCAAAAACGTCAAGGCGCCAATTAAGACTACGGTTCCGATCAATAGAAACGTAAACAGCGCGTTATCCGTGCGGAATGTGCCGATTGTCTCCGGAACCCATTGCTTCCGCGCCAACGATCCTGCGACGGCCAGCATGGCAATGATGGAGATGTACCGACCGAAAAACATGACGAGACCGGTAGATATATTCCAGAACGGCGTATTGTCCGCAAGTCCTTCGAAGCCGGAACCGTTATTGGCGGCCGCGGACACATATTCGTACAGAACTTGCGTGATGCCATGGAAGCCGGAGTTCGAGATGGAGCCCATGCCAAGATCGCTGACGAACGTTAACGCCGTTGGAGCCAGAATAATGAACGGATGGGCCAGAATCGCAATGGCGATCAGCTTCATCTCGCGCGGCTCGATCTTGCGGCCCAGAAACTCCGGAGTCCGTCCAACCATTAGACCGCATATGAATACGGCGAGAATAGCGTAAATCAGCATATTCATTAGCCCTACGCCTTTGCCGCCAAATACGACATTCAGCATCATCTCCACAAGCGGCACCATACCGCCGAGCGGCGTCAGCGTATCATGCATATTGTTGACCGAACCGGTCGTCGCAGCCGTGGTCACAGTCGTGAACAAGGCGGAACCGGCAATGCCAAATCGAACTTCCTTGCCCTCCATACTGCCTTGCGAAGCATCGATTCCGATGTCGTTCAATAACGGATTTCCGCTCCTCTCTGCCGTATACGCTACGGTAAGGAATACCAAGAACAAGAGCATCATCGCGGAGAAAATAACCCAGGCTTGCTTGCCGCTTTTCGCGAATCGGCCATACATGAATGGGAGCGCTGCGGGCAATGACCACATCGATAAAATCTGAATAATATTCGTCATCGCATTCGGGTTCTCGAACGGGTGTGCCGAGTTCACGCCGAAAAATCCGCCGCCGTTCGTCCCAAGGTGCTTGATGGACTCGAGCGATGCGACGGGCCCTATCGCGATTTGCTGCGTTGCGCCTTGCAGCGTAGTAACAGTCAGCGTAGGATCCAGCGTTTGCGGGACCTGAAGCGCTACGAGCACTAGCGTGACGATCGTCGCGAGCGGAAGGAATATCCGTGTATGAGCCTTGACGAAATCCTCGAAGAAATTGCCCAGCGTATTTCCTTTGCTTGTTATCCCCCTTACAAATGCCGCCGCAACCGAAAACCCGCTGGCAGCGGACGTAAACATCATCATGGTAATGACAGCCATCTGCGTGAAATAGGTTAGTCCGCTCTCGCCGCTGTAATGCTGCAAGTTGGTGTTCGTCATAAAACTGATGATCGTATTAAGCGCGAGCGTCGTCTCCATATTGGGGATGCCGTTGGGATTAAGCGGCAAGCCGCTTTGCAGCCGCAACAAGATATAGCCGAGAGCGACAAGCACGAAGTTGGTGACAAGAAAGCTGCACGCATATCTCTTCCAGCTCATGCCTGTGCGCTGCTTTAACCCGATAAGTGCAAAAATCGGTTTTTCGCACCACCCAAACAGGCGGTCCGTACGACTCGGCTCATTCGAAAACACGCGGTGCATATAATGTCCAAGCGGTCTGGCGATCAGCACCAGTAAGCCAATAACGATCACGATTTGCAAGATGTCCATTTCCGTTCCTCCTAAGCCATAAGCGGCTCCAACTAAAACTTTTCCGGGTGAAGCAAGGCGTATATCAGGTAAAGCAGCAATACGCCTGTCAAAATCAGAACAAACAACATATGGTTACGCCTCCCTGTCTTCTGCCGTTTTGCCGCACCAGATAATAAATCCGGCTACGAGCAAAAAAGCTGCAGCCAGGATCAGTACCATCCAAATCTCCATCATCATGGCATTCCTCCTCTATCATTGAATTGAGGATCGAGCAGAAAGCCAACCTCGCCGGTTTGCGTGAGCAAGACTATAGAAGCGCCAAGTTTTTTGTAAATGACCTGAGGATGCCACATCGTCGTTACGACCGTCACGGACCGGCAGCACCAGCGGGATACAACCTGAAGGTAGGCACAAGTAAGCGGCAGGCTGACTTCAAAAATGAATACCCGATCAACGGGAAATGCCGGCCTTATTTCAGTTTTGTTGAAGAGCGTATCTACACGCATAATCTCTTTCACTCCGATACCCTGAAGCAGCCGCTCCTCCCGCTTGTTATTGGTTAATGCCGCTACCGGCACTTGTCTGTAAAGCAAGAGCCGAATAAAATTTCTGCCAGCCTCCGTAGATGCCGCTACCAAAACATGACCGTTTTTCATATGCTCCTCCTCCGTATTTGGAAAGAAGGCAACAAAAAGAAGCCATGGAAAAGAGGAACCTCTTCCGCAGCTTCTTCTTCATGACGTAGTCGTCATTGACAGGCTAGCGACAAGTGTTGCCTCATCGTACGCTTACGAGGTTAGCTGTCGGATTCGGGCGCGAGAGTCGCCCTACGCCGGCCTTGGACATGACCGTGCGATTCACCCCGTGAAGCCGGCTTGCGGCTTCTATTGGTTCCCCCGTTCCTTCTGTTGAAGGATTAAGCGTCGTTATGAACGTTCTCATTCATACATTCGTCCGAAGCGGTGAGAGGCGCTGCGGCTTCTGATCGCCAGCTTTCAGTAGATCATTCGTTGGCTATATGGCTGATTGCTCCCACACAATTCCTTATCGCCAGCGACTCCCCATCTTGTCGGCAAACCATGGTTTTGAATCCGATTAGGGTTCAATTCCTGAATGTATCTTACTCCCGGATTCATGCACTGTAAAATGAACCAAACCCAAATTGAGATGAAAACCAGCCATTCATGACTAATTTTCATTGATTTCAAGGATTAATGCCTTGTTTTCTTCTTAATTCTCTTAAATAAGAGACCATACGCGATTTTTATGCAATTTTTACATCGAGGCAGATTTCTTTTATATCTTTTTTACAACGAGTTGGTTTAGATTATAGGAGAGATAATGAACTCCGGATTACGAGGTGCGCATGACATGAGTACGATCAAACAGGCGGGTATGAAGGCGATGCCGTATGGCAGCGTAACGATTCTTATCGGCATTATGACAGCGATATTCTACTCGATTGGCTTATCGCTCGACCTAGTGAATATTGCTCTGCTTTTTTTGGTGCCCGTACTGTTAAGCTCCGTGTTGTGGAACATGGGTTCCGCCGTCTACGCTGCTGCTCTTGGATCGCTTTGCTTCGATTTCTTCTTTGTGAGCCCGGTGCTGAGTTTTGCAGTCGAAGATCTGCGATATTTGATTTCGTTCGGGGTTTATTTGGCCGTTGCAATATTGACGGCATCCTTGTCCGCAAGACTGAAGCGTCAGCTGCAGTACTCCAAGCAAAAGGAGGCGCATACTGCCGCCCTTTACGAGCTTAGCCGGCAGATTAGCGATATGACGGACGTCCCCTCCTTGTTAAAAAATATATTGAGTCACGTCTCGAGAGTCAGCGGCACCGATATCGCTATCTATTTGCCGGATCACAAAAATCAATTAGCATTGTTTCAAGGTTCAGACAGTCAAGAAAAATGGGGGCATGGCGAAGCGGAGAAGGCAATGGCTAAGCTAGCATTCGATTATGGCGAGGCGGTTGGTTATGGGAGCCGCACCTTAAGAGAAGCTCCCGGTTATTATTTGCCGCTCCGAACCGAAAGCCGTGTGCTCGGCGTACTGGGAGTGCATCTAGAGAAATTAAAGCGCGGGCTTACGATGGAACAGCAGAATATGCTGGAAGCGATCTGCGGTCTTGCAGCCAGTGCCATTGATCGGGTCAAGCTTGCAGATGAAGCAAGAATTGCTCAATTGAGTGCAGAGTCGGAACGGCTTCGTGCCGCCATCTTGGACTCCGTCTCTCATGAACTGAGGACGCCGCTGGCTGCCATAATCGGGTCGGCAACCGGGCTCATGGAGAATGATCCTATTTTCACTCCGGAAGACCGCTCCGAATTACTCTTGACGATTCGGGAAGGCGCTCTCCGGATGAATCGGCTCGTCATGAATCTCCTTAACATGGCGAAATTGGAAAGCGGAATGCCTCATCTGCGCAAAAATTGGTGCGATGCAGAGGATCTTATTGGGGTAGCCTTGGCTCAAATGAAGGACTTCCAGCAGCATCGGGTCATTCAGGTGCAATTGCCTGATCATACTCCGCTGCTCGTAGGTGATGAGACGCTTCTGGAGCAAGTATTCGTTAACGTAATCAGCAATGCCATCAAATACAGTCCTGATCATAGCGAGATCCGCATCCATGTTCATGTTCACCCATCAAGCCTTGACATCGTTGTCGCGGACCAAGGCATCGGACTCGATAACGAAGAGTACGAGCGGATATTCGAAAAGTTCTATCGCTCTCAAGCCACCAAGCATGTGACGGGGACGGGATTAGGACTCGCGATTTGCAAAAGCATTATGGAGCTTCACGGCGGCAGCATAAAAGGAAGCCGCAATTCCCCGAGAGGCACGATCATGACGCTTTCGTTCCCTCTCCAATCATATAGCAATCAAAACATTCTTAACTCTTGAATGGGGGGACATCGGGTATGAATGCAATGCAAACCTCGATATTAATCATTGATGACGAGCCTCAAATTCGAAAGCTGCTGAAAGTAACGTTGCAGGCCCATCAGTATGCCATTCACGAAGCCTCTACCGGTGAGGAAGGCGTACAGCAAGCCTCTTCGCTTTGCCCGGATCTGGTTATTCTCGATCTAGGTCTGCCAGGCATAAGCGGCATGGAAGTATTGAGCCTGCTCAGGAATTGGTCGAATGTTCCTATCATTGTGCTTACGGCCAAGGATAGAGAGGACGATAAAATTATGGCGCTCGATAACGGTGCCGATGACTATGTAACAAAGCCCTTCGCCATGGGTGAGCTCCTGGCACGAATTCGGGCAGCTTTGCGGCATGCAGGCTCTTCACAGCATGACCCCATCCTTCGAATCGGAGGTTTAACCATAGATCTCGTACAACGGAGCGTCGAATGGCACGGTGAACGGATCAAGCTCACGCCAACGGAATATGACCTTCTCCGGGTACTTGCGATTAGCGAAGGAAAGGTCGTAACCCAAAGACAGCTATTGCAGCAGGTGTGGGGCGAGCAGCATCAGTCGACCGACAATCACTATATTCGGGTGTATATCGGCCATCTGCGCAAGAAGCTGGAGGAAGATTCTGCGCAGCCGAGATGGATTATTACGGAGCCTGGAGTAGGCTACCGCCTTCGTATTCGGGATGAATGATAGCAGCGCGATAATCTATTGGGCAGTCAATATAACCGGGCCGTCCGCAGTAATGGCGATGGTATGCTCGTACTGTGCGGACAACGAGCCGTCAGCTGTTCTGGCGGTCCACCCGTCGGCATCAATCGTCATCATCGCTCCTCCGGCATTAAGCATCGGCTCGATTGTAAAAACCATCCCTTCCTTCAGACGGAACCCTTTGCCCGGCTTCCCGACATGAGGGAAATTAGGCTCCTCGTGCATCTCCCTTCCCACGCCATGAGCGAGCAGGTCGCGCACCACTGAGAATCCGTTACGCTCAGCATGGGCTTGAACTGCGTGCATCACATCGCCGATCCGGTTGCCAGGGACGGCTTTTTCGATCCCAAGATACAGGCATTCCTTCGTTACCCGCATCAATTTCTTTGCTTCCTCCGACACCTCGCCTACCGCATAACTCCAAGCTGAATCCCCGATCCAGCCGCCCGCTTCCGCTACAATATCAATTGTGACGATGTCCCCCTCCTTGAGAGGCTCCCGGCTTGGAAAACCATGCGCAATGACATCATTGACGGACGCACATGTCGCATACGGATAGCCGTTGTACCCTATCGTATAAGCCTTGGCGCCATTCTCCTTCAGGAACTGCACCGCGAACGCCTCAATATCGTGCGTTGTGGCACCAGGTCGGATCATATCTGCTATGGCATGATGGAAAGCGGCAACAATTTGGCCGGCTATCCTCATTTGTTCAATTTCTTCTTTTGATTTAAGTATGACCATTTCCTTTACTCTCCTTTGACCGTATGCCCGAAAAAATCATATCGACGATTCCGTCCGCATCCATCTCGCTCCGCATATTGTGGTGGATGTTCAATGCTGCGTAGCCTACAAGCGAACCAAATATCAGATTAGCCCTTTGCTCCGATAATCGGGTATCAGTTCCCTCACGAATCATCCCTGCAAACGGCAAATAGACCCGCTGCTGAAATTCGGCAAACAACTTGCTGAACCGGTTGCCCGGGAAGTGATGAAAGTTATCCGCAACGGTTTTAAGCAAAATAAATACGGAGGGATCCTGAATGCAAGACTGCAGGAGCAGCTTCGAGAACGATTCCGCTTTAAGCAAGCCGCCTCCGTCCCCTTGTATAACGGGCAGCACTGCCGACTCCGTACGATTCAGGGCATCCCATAATAAATCTTCCAATAGCATGAGCTTATTTTTATAGTAATGATATACGGTTCCGTAGCCGAGCTCTGCCTTGACGGCAACATCGCGTACCTCCAATTGAATGCCCTTCTCCAAATAGACTTCTGCAGCCGCTCGCATAATTTGATTCATTCGCATCTCACGGATCGCATCATTTTGTTCTTTGGTACGTGGTGACATGGCTCCTCCTTTTTTTGACCTGCTGTAATGTCAATGTAAAAACAATATACCTCATTTAGTTATAAGGATCAAGTATTTCGATTCGCGTTTAACTAGACAGAAACGACAACCGGTTATCTATCAGCCGGCTGCCGTCTTGTCTGGATCAAGTTATTCACTTAATCTTCTGTTCTGCATAAAGCTCCTCCATCGCCTTCATGCTTCTATATAATGAGGAGCCGCAAAGTGAATCAGATCATAATGGATGTGCCCTATGCTTGCCCCGCTTTTGGAGTGATTTCATTTTGAGGTTTACCAGTGCAATACCAATAATAATTAGAATGAGCCCCACCACCATCTTGGCAGTAATCGTTTCTCCTAAAAAGAGAACGCTGATCACGATTGCAATAAGCGGCACCAGAAAATTAAACGATCCGATTTTGCCGGCTTCGCCCGATCTGACAAGCAGAAAGAAAACGAGCCAGGCCAAGGCCGTGCAGAAGATTGCAATAACCGACAACATCGAGATGAACGTCTGGTTCCACACGATATCCGTCCAATTTTCAACGGTTGTTCCCGCAATCAATAATACAATTCCGCCAAAGATCATCTGAAGAGTGGTCAACCAGAGCGCATCTACTTTGGCAGATGTTTTCTTCATATAAATCGTACCGAATGTCCATGTAATCGTACTTGCCAAACCGAGCAAGATTCCAATGGTCGAAATATGGCCTGAGCCATCGTTTAGGCTGATAACGGCGACTCCTATGAAGCCTAATATCAAGCCGGTGATTTTGAAGCCGTTCATGGATTCTCCTAACCACAGCCAACCTCCGATTCCGAGCAGAACGGGCTGCATGAACACGATCGTTGAGAATAAACCGGCAGGCATCATACTCAGCCCGAACGTTTGAAATCCAAAAAAGAGAATGATATTCAGCAACCCGGAGATTAGGTAAATATGCCAAGTACGCTTCAGATTCAGATTTCTATAACGTGGTAAAGCGAAAAACAGCAAAATGAGACCTCCAATCGTGATTCTCAAGCCGGCGAAAAGCAACGGCGTCGCGAATTCGAGCGCATATTTGGAAAGCGGCCAGTTCACCCCCCACATGGCAACTAAAAAGGTTAATAGAAAAAAGGTTTGTGTTCTCGAAAGCTGCATGTATATTCAAGCTCCTTTCAATGATGTGTTTACAATGGTACAGTAGAACAATAGATAAATAAAATGCATGTTTATTATGAAGGAGATAACATAATTGTTATGACACATTCGCAATTGATGTTGTTTGTCAAAATCGTCGAGACTGGCAGCTTTACTAAAGCTGGAGAGCAATTAAACATGACACAGCCTGCCGTAAGCCGCGCTATCTCAACGCTTGAAGCGGAATTAGGAGTCACTCTCTTGATACGGGAACGAAAAAGCGGCGTTATTCTCACCGATATTGGCAAGCGCCTGCTTGCCATATTCAGAGAGATTTTGAACGGGTACAATAAGGTGGAACAAGAAGTAACTGCTGAAAAAGGGTTTGAAGTCGGCACCATTCGTGTCGGGGTATTCCCGATTGTGTCCGCACACTTTTTGCCAAAAATATTGCGGAGGATTGCGGATAAGCATCCTGGCCTTACATTCGAACTTTACGAAGGGAATATCGACGAGATTAAGAATTGGCTGTATTCCAGAATAATCGATGTCGGCTGGATCATTCCGCCGGGCAACGAACTTGACACGATCCCGTTCTTCCGAGATGAATTATGTCTGATCCATCGGGATGATCATCCATTGCAAAGCAAACAAACCATTCATATTACAGATTTGGACAATGAACCTATGATTGTGTGCAAAGGCGGATTTGTAACGCCTATTTCCGAGCTGTTCAAGCAATACGGAGCCACTTTGCATGCCAAATATAACGGCCACAATATCAACACGGCGTTGGGCATGATTCAAGAAGGGTTAGGCGTCTCGATTGTATCGAAAACCTCTTTGTCGCTATCCACTCTTCCGCCTAATGTCCGTATCCGGACCATTGATCCCGAGCCCTTTAGAGACATTCATTTGGCGGTACCTTCAATAAAAGAGGCTTCACACGGAGTGAAATTATTTCTTCAGACTGCAAGAGAGCTATATTTATCCGTGGACCGAAATTTCTGATAGGAAATTTAAACAATATGAAGTACTGACGTTGAGGAGGTTCCTGGAAAATGCACGTTGTAGTAACGAAATATAATAAGTCATGGAGTAAGATGTTCGACGAAGAATCGCTCCGAATAAAACGAATCTTTGGCGATACACATAACCCCAAAATAGAAACAGCGACAGCCAAAGGACGAGATACTACTGTCCTGGCTGCCGCTATTCCAAAATTCCTAATCGGAAGTCTGTGATCGTGAAAGAACTCGTTTCAAATAATCCCTTGCTCGTTTGTTTATTATAAAAAAACAGCTCAATAAAATGATAGCAAGCATGGGCAGCTTCGGATCCATTGATTTAAAAAAATTATATACCGCTGGACCGAAATATCTGCCAAGAGAAAACATCAAAGCAGTCCAAATGAACGCACAGGAATAAGAAATCAATGCGAATCTTTTAAAAGAAAAACGATTGATTCCAATGAATACGGGCAGAATATATCGGACAACCGGAATTAATAAACCCAGACACATTGCGATATTCCCATAGTTATAAGAGATTGCTTCTGTTTTTTTAAAATAACGGTTCGATTGAAATTTACCGTTAAACTTCTCTCCAAAAAGTCTACCCAAGAAATAAGCTATTGTTATAGCTGTAATATAACCAATAAAAATAGAGCCATACAACATCCATGGATTCAAATTCTCGTTGTTGCTTAAAAATCCCCCTGTTAAAAGAGTGATCTCATTAGGGACTGGGATGCCAAAAGGTCCTAGGCAAAATGCAAGAAAGAAAATGAAATAACCATAATGATTGAACAACTGTACAATAAAATCACTAATCATGCTCATCACACCCTCGCAATAAGTTTGATGAGTTCATGTTAGTATAGAATTCTTAGTTGCTTATTGTAGTAATTCTGAAGAAATTATGAAGATACGATCCAATCTGTATCCTCACTTATTGCTTATTGGAAGCTCCCAGCTTGGCAGCATGGATCCCCACAATGATCAGCCACGCAATGTCGGCCAGGATTAAGAAACGTCCATACAATCCAGCCAGAACCTCAGGCCCGAATTGCCCATCTTGCGGAATTTGAAGCACAAATACGAGCATGGCGACGATTGCAATAACCGAGCTTGTGAGCAGCACTTTCTTCATAGGTTTCCAAGCATCAAGGCGGCATAATGAAAGAGTGATTAACAATGCGGCTGCCGGCGTATAATCCAGCATCGCTCCAATAGAGTGCATGCTGCCGCTAAAAGTTGCTTCATCCGGACTAATGGAGATGGGATCGGTCACGAAAATGCCCGCGATTATTACACCTATTGCACTGATTCCTAGAATGACAAGTCCAATGTATCCCGTGACCGTACGAATATGCGGAAAAATCGTAATCGCCACGCTAATTTGAGCAATAGCCAACAACCCAAAAGCCAAGTGCATCATCCAACCAAAATTGCCTAGGGCATATTCGCTAATAAAACGCCATGTCGGATCAAATTCAGGCTGCAGCAAATGAAGAATACTAAGGAGTAAAATGAACAAGGCTCCTGATAAGATCGACACAAGCGCAAATCTGGAAGCAGTCGCCGTTAAAGGTTTTGCAATGATTATCTGCTTAGCCACTATTCAACCCTCCTGTTGTCGAGACTCTCACCATCGCGGGCAATATCTCTTATGATTTAAAATCAACTACAGCCTTTGCCAATACATTAGGAGCCATCATAACAGCAGAATGGTCTTGACCGGCAAGTGAACGTACAGTTGCCTGTGGCAGCATCTCGACAAGCGCACGTGCTGCGTCATGGAAGAGAGGCTCGCTGTTTTCCCCCGTCACAATCAATATTGGAACGTCAATGCTCCATCTGTTGGCTGGAAGCGGGTTCCCGGACTGGGTTGTTCCCATAATCTGTCCATCATAAGCAAGCGTATGTGCCAGAGACTCCATCTTGCTCCAAGAAGGGTCCGCCTTCATGTAACCGATGTATTCAGCTGGAATACCTAGAGCCTCAGAGGCGAAGTATTCGACGGCTTCCGATCTATTCCCGGTTTTGATCAATGAATTCAATTGTTCCACATAGTCACTTGGCACGGGCTTGCGGCTATCGTTGATAATGAACGGCGGCTCGTACAAATAGAGCTTTGCGACTCGATTCCCAAGCAAGCTTGCTGCCTCAAGTGCCAATACAGCTCCGGAAGAGCTGCCGAACAGGCAAGCCTGTCCCCCTGCGCCTTCAATCAGTGCATCGATATCCTCCACTTCTCTTGCGACTGCGTAAGGAGCGGTATCCGAACTGCGGCCACGGCCACGACGATCGTAATTGTATACGGTATAATGAGCTGACAAGTGCTCGGCTAACTGCGAAGCATCTTGATGGTCAGCGGCTGCCGAAGAAATCAAGATGAGCGCGGGTCCAGTCCCTTGTTTGGTATAAGCAATCTTTGTTCCATCCTTTGAAGTAACAGTCTCCATCGTAGCATTGCCTCCCATTAGATTTTCTAAGTATTCTTCCAGTCTGTCGTAGGCATCCGTAAATCCTTCAATCATCCCCATTGCTTCTGCATGGTCCAATTGTTCGGCGGTAGCAAATTGTGTGACGATGCTAATCCTTGTACACCCGCTTTTCCCCTCGAACAATACGGTCGTGTACATTTCGCTATCCGGTACCATATTCCACTCACTGTCGGCAAAAGTGTCTGTATATACCAGTTTGTGCGGCGCTTCTACTTCATCATAGAGGGCTCTACAGTAAGCCTCTTCTCCGCTATTGTCATCCGCTTTTAAGCTGTATCGCCACACTCCGCCTGGCCGCACATCCATTTCATATACGGTTGTCGTCCATCCTTTCGGTCCCCACCATTTTGTTATATGTTTGGGTTCTGTCCAGCCTTCCCATGCAAGCTGAGCAGGTAATGCAACGTTCCGTTCGACAGTGAGCTCTCTACGCTCTCGGTTTTTACGAATGGTTGTTTTTCTTTTCATCTGCAGTCATCCTTTTCAGGTAGTTTTCAAGCTGTTGATACCTGTTATAGATCCTCCTTCTTCTTGTAATCCAGCATATACTCCTCAAAGCTGTCGAGACGTTCTTCCCATAGAATGCTGAAGGAATCAAACCATTCATCCAGTTCTTGGAACGGCGCCGCTTCGAGACTGTAGATTCGCAGCTGCGCTTTGCTGCGTGAGCGCACCATCCCTGCCTCGCTCAATATGCGTAAATGGCGGGATACATGCGGCTGGCTGATGCCTAGGGCTTGGACGATTTCCCCTACCGATTTGGGTCCTTTTTTAAGCAACTCAACAATGTTGAATCGATTTGGCTCGGCAAGAGTGAGCAACGTTAACTGCATGGCTGATGTTCTCATGTTCATAATATACATATATGTGTATATACACGTCAAGATATATAAAGAGCATTTTATAGTATTAAAGCAAATAAAAAACTCCTAGTGCTTATAGGAGCTTTGGCATGTCTTCAGTTATAGCGTTCATCTAACTTCAAATTTCTTCATATGCGCTCATTGATTTTGATCAACAAGCTCTTTAAGACTTGCCTCTCCTCTTCGGTAAGGACTTGGACGATTTCTTCCTCTACCTTTTGGAATGAGTCTTGAAACTCTTCAATCAATTCAACGGCTTTTGGCAATACATATATATTTTTTTGACGTTCATTATTAGCCGGGATTTTGCGCTCGATGAACCCTTTCTGCTCTAGACCTTGAAGCATGGTTGTAATGCTGGCTCCACGCAGATGAAAACGATCGGCAAGATCCTTTTGAATAATATGATTATTTTGATTCTGGTAAATGTAGTCGATTACTTTCCCTTGTTGAGCGTTTAACCCTAGTTCCTTTATACTCTCGTCTGCTCTTTTCTTTAACTTAAGACCGATAATTTGGAACAAATCCAGATAAGGCGTATCCTTCCGGGCTTGCATGATCATCCCTCCTCCGATTGTTAGAAGCCTAATTGTATGCAAATTAACTATACAGCGATCCAATAGTCATGTCAAATAAATATTAGCTTCTTGACAGTTAGTTTTCTAATAGTTATACTCCGAATTGTTGGATGACAAACACTTGGGAGGAATTCTGATGGATAAAATAACTCAACATGCTGCGTTAGAACAAGTAACTGCGATTACGAATGTACGTATCTTCGATGGAGAGCAAATGATTCCACACAGACATGTTGTCATTAAAGGGGAATCCATTATTTCAGTAGGCGGAGAGCTTCCGGCCGATGCAACGATTATTGATGGAGAAAATGCAACTTTAATGCCTGGTCTCATAGATGCGCATGTCCATACCTCTATCGGCGGGCTGCGAGATGCCTTACAATTCGGCGTGACAACAGAACTCGAAATGAACGGCGATTTTACTAAAAGAGGCCGCGAGATTCAGTTGAAAAATGTGAATGACGTCGCAGACGTCCGTTCTGCTGGCACGGCGATCACCGCTCCAGGCGGACACCCGGATGAATTACTGCCTGATGGAGATGAAATACCGGAGTTTGTATTAAAGGAACTTGCGAAGTTATCGGAGGAAGACCGGGAAGCCATGTTGGCCGCCTACGCTCACGATCACGAAGAGATACCGCAAGTGACGACGGTACAAGAAGCGATTAAACATGTGCATACCCAATTGGAGAATGGAGCCGACTATATTAAAATCATGATTGAAGAAGGAACGGTCATGGGTGCACCGGGCTTGCCTGTCCTGCACGGCGAGATTCTAAAAGCAGCCGTGGCAGAAGCCCACAAGTGCGATAAGCTGGTTATCGCCCACGTCTTGACGGCTCTTACATCGCAAGAAGCTATCGATTATGGAGTCGACGGTTTGGGCCACTTGTTTATCGACAGACCCGATTTCACGTCCGATTTAGTGAAATCCATAGCGGATTCAGGCGCTTTTGTTATACCGTGTCTGGTATTAAATTCATCGATTATTGGAAATCCGGCATCGGAATTGGCCAATGATCCGCGTGTTCACTCCAAATTAAGCTCGGACTGGATCGGGATCTTGAACTCCAGCTTCAATACGTTTCCGCAAGGCAATATGGAAAACAGCTATAAGAATGTGATGGACCTTCACCGTGCCGGAGTTGATATTCTGGTAGGCACAGATGTCGCACCGGTTCCCGTACCGAACCTTGGCGGCCTTGCTCATGGAGCCAGCGTCCACCATGAAATGCAACTGCTGGTGAAGGCCGGGTTCACTCCGATCGAAGCTCTTCAGTCGGCTACTGCCAAGCCTGCCCGTTGCTTTGGCCTTCATGATCGCGGACGCATTGCCGAAGGTGCGCGCGCTGATCTTATTCTCGTAAACGGTGATCCGACCACTACGATATCCGATACGTTGTCGATCAAATCTGTGTGGCTCAATGGTTCGCTGCAACTAGGTTAATCATATTAACTCGTGCCAAAGCAGCTTGGATAATACTAGCAAGTATATATGTTGATGCCTCACTTTAGGAAAAGGCGATTGTTTCTCGGAAATTACCAAGAAACAATCGCCAATACATCAGTATAATATCATAGATTCATAGATATATAGCCCAGGTGTCTGCGACAAATAATGTGTCCTGTCCATGCCCTGCCCTCCCCATTAAACGTTAGGCTAGATGGAAAATAAATGACGGATGCAGAATGTCCCAGGATGCTCCTCAACATTTACGGCGCGGTGAATTGAAATAAATACGCCTGTTCATGAGCAAATTGCAGATGATCTGCCACATTCCGATACCAGACCGATTCCGGCGACAACTCCACAAACTCTGCAGGGGGCATTCGTCTTACGCCAACCTTGAATCCTTGCCCGAAGAAAGCTGCCGCAATATCGTCCAGCGTATGCTCTTGCATCGGAACTGCCGAGTTGGCATTAATCCGTTCCTTGATCATAGGGAAGCTGGAGTTATTGGGGTAATCCGCATATGTGGCATAATAGACGCCTCCTGATTTCAAAGCCGCCTTCATCTTCCGCGCATGCTCCTCCAAATCAGGAAGCAAATAGATAACCGCCAAGCTGAACGCGATATCAAAACGCGGTCCGAATTGGTCCGGGCTATCCGTCAGTAGATAATCAATCGGCAGATCGCCTTTCCTGCTATTCGCCAGCTCAATGGAGCGGGTCGCCAGGTCGGTGCCGACTGCTTCCCGGAATGGTCTAAGCTCATGCAGCAGTCTCAGAAAGCCCCCCTGATTGCATCCAAAATCAAGCACGCTGCAATCGCGCAAATCCTGTTCGGGAATAAACCGGAGCACTTTCCTCCAATGGGGCAAATGAGTTTCCTCCATGCTCTGATCGCCTTCCTGCCACCATACGTCATAAAATGGTTCTTTCTTCATCCTCCTGCTCCTCCTTGCGTGGTATTATAAATCGTTTTGCTGCCGCGGCTTTGGCGCCTCCTGACTTCGCAGCTGTCAAAGCGATACAGCCGGCGACAATCAAGATGCCGCCTATAATTGTCGCAGCATCAGGCGTCTCGCTCCAAAACAAATATCCGAACATGGCGTTAAGCATCAACCCAAAGTAACTGACTACCTGGACGACAACGGCGCTTTCATGGGTGAACGCTTTGGTCAAAAACAATTGTCCGATCAATGAAACAATGCCGATCAGCAAGAGCAGCACAAGCTCCCGAGTGTCTGGCATCACAAATAGATGCACAAACGGGAGAGCGACAAGCGAAGATGTCACTGTAAAATAGAATACAATCTCGTAAGCCGAATGCTTCTGGCTTAAATAGCGAATCGAAATGCTCGCTGCTGCGGAGAACAATGCGCTGAGCAGGCCGACAAGCGCGTAAGCGGAATAACTGGAGTAGGCTCCAGGCTTCAGCAGGATGAAAGCGCCCAGAAAGATGATCAGAAGCATCGCCTTCGCTCTCGCGCTCAGCTTTTCCTTCAAAAACAGAGCCGACAGCAGAATGACAAAGATAGGGGCGAGCTGTGCCAGTATGCTGGCATCGGTTAAGGGCAGCTTAGCTAGCGTGAAGAAAAATGCCAGCATATAAAGACCTCCCATCATCCCGCGAAAGACCAGCATAGGAATGCCTTTCCTGGAGAATGCGATCTGTTGGTGCCGCATCAAGGCAACAACCAGAATCGTCCCGATTAATCCGCGGAAAAAAGCAATTTCAGCAGCGGGAATCGTTCCGCTGACCTCCTTGACCAGCGCGTTCATGACGCTGAATACAAAGGCGGACAGCAATGCCATTAGTACACCGTTTTTCATGGCTACCTCTATTATCCTTGCAGATGATTCTGCATATATTTCAACCTCATGATCTGGATCTGATATCAAGCGCATCGCGCAATCCGTCGCTTAACAGGTTGCAGGCAAGCACAACAATCAGGATGCAAAGCCCGGGATAGACCATCAGCTCCGGGGCTGTCTGGAAGTATGGGCGGCCATCGCTGAGCATCGCTCCCCATTCTGGCGAAGGCGGCTGCGCGCCAAGCCCGAGATACGAAAGGGCCGAGATGAGCAGGATCGTCTTGCCTACGTCTGCTGCCGCCATAATTGCGGCCGGAGAATAGACCTGCCTTAGCAAATGCAGCCTTACTATCGTCCACTTACCGCTGCCGGATACGATGGAAGCCAGTATATAATCCTTGTTGCGTTCGGTTAGCACGATTCCCCGGACTAGCCGTGCATAACCGATCCACTTCACGGCTGCAATGGCGATAATCACATTCGTCAGACCCGGTCCCAGAAAGCCTGCGACTGCAATGGCAAGCAAAAACTCCGGAAGCGCTCCCGCCCCATCGGCCAGACGCATGAGGAAGGCGTCAGCCCGCCTGCTCGCAAACCCTGCAATAAGCCCCACTGGCACGCCGATTGCCACTACGATGAAGCTAGCCAGTAGAGATAATCCTAGCGTCGCGGAGGTACCCGCCATCAATCTGGAGAATATACATCGCCCCAGATGATCTGTGCCTAGAGGGTAAGTCAAGCTCGGCGATTGCAGCCGCTCCGACATCTGGATCAGCAGCGGATCGTTCAGCACCAGCCATGGACTGAACAATGCAACCAGCAGCACGACGGCACCAATACCCGCTCCTGCGCACAACATCGGACTCCGTTGCATCATGCGCCAGTTCCTACTCCGTTTCTCACCGGCAGGTGCCGAATCTGGCATGATGACGTTCTTCATAAGCCCTGCCCCTTCCCATGACGTATCCGGGGATCAAGCAACCCAAGCCCAATATCCGACATCCAGTTGGCCAAGCCAATAAACAGGCCTGTGAGCAGAATATAGCCTTGAATGACGGGATAGTTCCGTTGGGTTATAGCCTCCATTGCCATACTGCCAAGCCCGGGCCATCCGAACAGCGATTCCGTAACGACAGAGCCAGCCATCAATGCCCCCATGCTCATGCCCATTATCGACACGACAGGCAGTAAGGCTGCCTGCAGCGCATGTCTGAACAGGATTCGCCACTCTGCGATCCCCCTTGCTCTGGCAGCCCGGATATATTCCTGAGACAGCGTGTCCAGCAAGCCCGCGCGCAGCAGACGGATATATTCAGGCGCCATGACAAAACCCAGGGTGATGGAGGGAAGAATCAAGTGGGCGATCGTTCCTCCGCCCATCATCGGCAGCCAGTTCAGCTTGTAGGAGAACAGATAGATGAGCAGCAAGCCTAGCCAGAAGCTTGGCATGGATGAGCCTAGCAGTGCAAACATCCTGCTGATATGATCAGGCAGGCGATTCTGAAATTTGGCCGCCAGCATTCCAAGAGGCAGCGCTATTATGATTAGAGCCAGAACCGAGCCAGCCATCAGCCTCACTGTTGCGGGAAGGCGTTCGATCAGCAAATGCCATACATCCCGATTCGTCGTATACGACTTTCCCAGGTCGAGCTGCGCAACGCCTGCAAGCCACACGCCGTATTGCTGGTATAACGGCATATCGAGACCTAGTTTCTCGCGGACTTCACGCTGATCCTCTTCTGTTACAGCCCCCTCATCCGCCTTCAGAATAGTTCGAACAGGATCTCCCGGAGCCAGCTTCATTAGAATAAACGTAATCATGCTGAGTACAACGAGCATCAGCATGAGCTGAAGCAGCCTGGTTGCTGCGTGCTTCAGCATTTCACTTCACATCCAGCTGATTGGTCACAATATAGAACTCCTCTGCTCCCGGGCTCCAATCTGTAATTCTGCTATTCACCCCGACCAGGATATTCGGATTAATAATAAATGAATGCACTTTTGCTTCATTGATTATTCGCACCGCTTCGCGCGTAAGCTGGTTGCGCTTCTCAACCTCGCCGGTTGCATTAAGCTCCTTAAGAACGGGCTCAAGTCCGTTAACTTGAACGTTTGCTGCATTTGACGAACCCCCGGGAAGGTAAGCGGCATTCAGGAATGATCCTCCGTCTCCGCGCGGTGAGGTCAAATAGCTGGAGGTTGACAGGTCCCAGTCCGAATGATCCAAAATATACACATCCGGGAATTCAGCGGAAACAATTTCGATGGCGATCCCGGCTTTTGCCGCTTCGGACTGCACAATGAGCGGGATAAGCGGCAGCTCGGGATTGATGCCGGAGAAAGCAACCAGCTTCAGAACGAGCGGCTGACCGTTCTTCGTAAGCTTTCCGTCTGCATTCGGTTTGTATCCTGCGCTCTCCAGCAGCCTTAGCGCTTCACTCTGATTCAGCTTCTGATACTCGCCCTGATTGCCGAATGGAAGGTTTGGGTTGAAAGGGCCGTTGGCTGGCAGAGCATGTCCAAGCATAATATTCTGTACAATCGTATCGCGGTCGATCAGCATATCGATCGCCTTCCTTACTTTAACATCGGCAACGTTTGAGCTCTTCGGATTGTAAGTGAAATAATGCGTGCGAAGGCTCGTTACCGATTGCACCGCCAGCTGCGGATCCGCTTCAATCGCAGCTAGCGCTTCCGGAGCCAGATGGTAGACGATATCCGCTTGTTTGGACTGGAAGGCCAGTGTCCGAACGTTGGCGTCTGCGTTGAATTGAAATTTGACTGTATTCAGCTTCGCAATACCGTCCCAGTAACCTTCATAACGTTCAAGCGATATTTCTTGCCCTGGAATAAACTGAACGACCTTGAACGGTCCGGTTCCGACAGGCGCCTTGTTGAACGCTTCCTTGCCTGCTTCCTTCTCTGCCGTTACGCTTATGATGCTTGCCGTCGGATGGACGAGCTCTGTCGGGAAGGCTGGGTGAGGCTCCTTCGTCTTGAAGATCAGCTCCTGTCCGCTTGCTTCAATGGATGCAAGCCTGAGACCGGCTGCAAGCGCCCCGCTATCGGCAATTCCGCGCTCGAAGGAAGCTTTTGCCGCCGCCGCATCCAGCTTTGTGCCATCATGGAAGGTGATCCCCTCGCGCAGCGTAAAGCTCCAGGTCAGCTCATCCTTCGCTTCCCAGCTTGATGCCAGCCAAGGTGCCACCTCCATCCTCTCATTCAGCCGCACAAGCGTTTCGGTTACGCCTGCCCTTAATGCGATCCATTCGTTATGCGGGTCCATCGTCTCATTCGGCAAGCTGTGTATGATGGTTGCTTTTTTGCTGCCGTCCTGTCCAGCTGACGCGTCTTTATCGGTACTGCATCCAGCCATCAGCATAATCAGGCATATCAACATAAGTGACAACGAATTTCTGCCTTGTATCTGGGGTTGACTATTCATAGCTAGCCCTCCGATTTCTCATTCATTCCCAATTTTTCTTCCATTCTGTCTGGAATGTAAAGCTGTAATCGCCTCTGCATGCTCTTCGGTTTCATCCCTGAAAAGATCAGGATGTATATGGTCTCTGCCTGCTTGCTCAATAAATGCATGGAGCTTATGCTCGAATATCTCAATTAGTGAAAGCGCATGCAGCATTGGAAACCCTAACCTCTCCCCTACAGCATGCAGCAGCTTCAGCCGCTTATAGTCCTCATAAGGAATGCGCGGAATGGTCCAATATCCGTCCTTTTTTCTTGCTTGTTGGTAGGCAATGGCGGAAAAATCGGCATACCTCCCTCCTTCATCCGGTTCGGAGAAGGGATCGATTAAGATGGACGAGTAGCGAATATACAGCAAATATTGCTGTTTAATCTCATCTGCAACGGGGAATGTCTCGATATCCTCCCTCGACAACGTTTCTTCATGGACAGGGTAATTATCGTCATTCAGAAATTTCAACAGATTCAGCGGCTGTACACCCAACAAGCGAAGCAAAACGGAAATTTCCTTCCAGAGCAGAACCATGGTTCGAATCGTATGCTGGCTAATCGGTCCTTCAGGGTAAAGCTTATACAGAAATTTGCGAGAGCTGTGCTGTCCGAACACTTCGTATAACGAGAATTCATTCATAAAAAAGGGCGGATGCACGTAGGTCGTAATGCTTCTGCTTTCCGCTTCCAGCGGAGTAGGAACGATCTCGCAACGTATATGTTGCGATTCAAGAAATGCTTGGATGAGAGGAAGAACGGAGCTATTCGCATGATTAGACGAGATAGATACTTTGCGCTTGAGACCGTTTACAACTGTTTTGAGCACAGTAGATTGATCGGAGGGAAACCTAGATGAAGCATAATAAGTGGAGAAGCTTATCAATTCAATCGATGTGGCTTGTCTGTTAAGCACGCTTTGCACAAGAAGATTGGAGCCGATTCCAGGAGAGATGAGAATAATCGTCCGGACTTGCCGCATCCCTGCCAGCATCAGCTCCCGAATCGCTTCCAAGTAGCTGTCCCCTGGCGTACAAAACACAATCGTATTCCATATATCCTCTATACCCGCGTATCCATTGTAAAAGCGGAACAACTGCGCTTCGCCAGACAGATGACTTGCTCTTGGCACCTGCATGTCGACAGCAATTCGGCAGCCTTGCTCGTGGAGCTCTCTAGCAACCTTGTCAGCGTGGGTGCCTGTACGATTCAACAAACCTATTAATGCGGAACGTCTGCTCCAGTCTATGGCTACATGAATGCCCGCTGGCCCTGCGCCAATGACTAGCGTATTGCCGAACGGCGTGTTCAATCTCTGGCTCATCGCTGCATCGCCTCCGCTTCCTTGATTCCTCTTCGCTGAAGCATAACCGTATCATAGATTCTCTTGCTCTCAACAATGGAAGTAATCTCCCACTCATCGGACAGATCCAGCTCCAGCGGGAAATTAAAGATCGACTTCAATCCATTGCCGTACCTTACAATGATTTTGGTCTCCGCACGGGCGGCATCCTTCAGTTCTGCCAGCAGCTGTGGCTTATTGCCGACCAGGGATGCCACGACCACATGGGTTGCCTTCTCCAGGAAGATAATGCCGGACTCGTAGCTTCCGGAGAACATTAACTTGCTGCCAAGCCCTGCCTTCTCCGCCACTCTTTGCCCTAGCGCCACCGCTTCTTCATCCGTATCCAGGCAAAAAACCTCGGCACCGCTCTCTCGAGCCATGGTCAAAGCCGATACTGGAAAAGCGCCCGAGCCGATAAACAAAATCCGCGATGTACTTTCCATGCCGAACATTCCAAGCTCTTGTCGGACGTTAGCCGAGAGTATCGACAGATATTCGCTTACATTCATTTTCTGCTCAAGCACTTGGCAAGACTGATACTTCTCCAGCCTGCAGAGCGCTTGGTTGGAAGCGGAACGCAGCTTCTCGCCATGCAGCCTGATTTCTTCGCGGTGTCCCCACTCTCCCCACAATGCTTCGCTTTCGTCGGAGGTCATAAAGCTGCATAAGGCATCAAGCTTGTGCTGCAGCAGCTCATAACATTCCGAGCATTCTTCCGAATAAGCCTTTAACCTATGAATCTCATACTCAAAAGATTGCAGGGCAAGCAATAAAGCGTACTTCTGCTTCAAACATTTTCCCTCCATTTCATCAGTTTTTCGGTAAAATAGCACAAAAAATCCATTTTACAAACGGAATTATACACCAATTCAATGGGGATGAAATGACTCGAAAGAGTCATTTCAGTAGCATGTCAACGCAAAAAAATCTGACTCACCCTAGGAGTGAACCAGACTAATTAGAGTTATCATGTCCCGCTTGTCAAAAGCATGCAGAGGAAATGAGAAGACGGGTATAGGAGGCACGATTGCGGTCCCACATCTTCTCCTTGGGGAATTGCTCTACAACCGCGCCATCCTTCATGACCATGATTCGATCGCTCATTTGTTCAATAACGGCAATATCATGAGAGATGAACAGAAAGGAGAGGGACAGCTCCCTTTGAAGCTGCTTCAACATGCGGAGAACTTGGGATTGAACGGTCACATCCAGACTAGTGGTTGTCTCATCGCAGACAAGCAGCTTAGGCCTGAGGCTAATTCCTCTAGCGATGGCCACCCGTTGGCGCTGGCCTCCGCTTAGCTCATGCGGATACCGGTCCAAATATTCCGGTCCCAGCTCGACCATTTCGAACAAGCGGGCAGCCGTGCTGCGCCTGTTGCCCTTTACATCCGATAGGAAAGGAGGTGTTTCTTCCGGAAAGTTGTCAAGAGGCTCCATCACCGAGCGCCAGACCGGCAGACGGTCATTAAGCGATGCGGAAGGGTCTTGGAATACGGCTTGAATCAACCGCCGCTTCCTTCTAAGCTCCTTCGGGCTTATTGCGAATAGCGAGCTTCCCTCCATTCTAATATCTCCCTGATCCGGTCGATCGAGTGCCAGTATCAGCCTGGCTACGGTGCTCTTGCCGCAGCCGCTCTCGCCTGCCAGCCCCAGACATTCTCCTTCTCGGATTATAAAAGACACATTTTGCACAGCCTTGACTGCTCCGCCAGTACCCGCATATGACTTGGATAACCGGTCTACCTCTAACAAAGAATGCATGAACCTCACCCCTCCTTGTCCAAATTCAATGCTCATTTTAGCTCGCTGCTTACGTTTGTTTATGAATATAGAGGGGGTGCATCCAGTCTTGGACAAGCGTCCAGCAGCATCTTTGTATAGGGATGTTGGGGACTGCTCCGGATCTGTGCAGTGTCTCCCTGCTCTACGATTCTTCCTTCCCTCATCACTCCGATTCGGCTTGAATGCTTCAATACATGCCGCAGATCATGGGAAATAAATAGAACGGAGCATCCTGTCCGGCTTTGAAGGCGAGAAATCAACTCCAATATCCGGTCGCCTGTCAGAACGTCTAATGCCGTAGTCGGTTCATCTGCAATCACTAGTGAAGGCTCCAGCATCAAAGCCGCAGCGATCGCCGCCCTCTGGCGCTGCCCGCCGCTAAGCTGGAACGGGTAACTCCCATAGATGCGTTCCGCTGGCAATGCCGCTTGATCCAGCCAGTAATACACCATATCCTTTGCAGCGCGCCGCGAGAGATCACGGTGTGAGCGAACCATCTCGTTCAATTGCCCGCCAATGGTAAAGAACGGAGTAAAGCTTCCCTGATAGTTCTGAAAGATCCATCCGATTTGCGTTCCCCTCAGCTTCGCCCTGGTTTTCTCCGGCCATGACTGCACCTCTTCGCCATGAAAAAAGATATGTCCGCTTGCCACGCGGATCGACTTAGGCAACAAACCTGCAATCGCGCTTGCCGTCATACTTTTTCCGCTGCCGCTTTCACCTACCAGCGCAAAAGTCTCACCCTGTGCAATTGAGAATGAAACCTCGTGGACCAAAGGACGGATAGTCTTATCTTTATATACATTAATTTGGAGGCGTTCCACATTAAGCACTTGCCCGCTTGCCCTCGCTATTTGGATATCGGTGCTTCGCATGATCATCTTTAACGCCTCCATTTATAGTCATTTGGCTTACAAGGTGATATAGAAACTTGCTCTTATAATTCGACTTTCTTTTTCCATTTCCTTTGAGTTTGCAAAAAATAAGGAAACTCTCCCAAGAGCACTTAGTTGTGCTTCATCAACGTAAAAAAAACGGAGTCTGGTGGTTGTGTTGTAGTCAACGTTAAATACTTGGAAGAATCGCCAAGGTCGAAAAAGTTGTGCCGCGCACCGTTAATCGTTTGAAGGTGCGTCTCTCCGTCATCTAACGATGACTTTTAAGACTGTCTCGTGTGAGACGAGAAACTCGTCTTAGAGCGTGTGTCTGGGTGGAATTGGTGCTGTATGCCGGGAAACTCGGGTTACAGTATGTGTGCTGGGAGGAATGGACTTCTGTCAAGAAAGTAGACACCAATTAAGCGACCTGTTGTTGCTCATAGTACCTTTTTTCGCGCAAATGTGGAGTTAAGTAACCGATTGAAGAATGAATACGGATGCGATTGTATTCCAACT
>NZ_QXQB01000004.1 GCF_003605435.1 Paenibacillus pinisoli | reverse complement strand
AGTTGGAATACAATCGCATCCGTATTCATTCTTCAATCGGTTACTTAACTCCACATTTGCGCGAAAAAAGGTACTATGAGCAACAACAGGTCGCTTAATTGGTGTCTACTTTCTTGACAGAAGTCCACAGACGCAGCTTTTTATGCTCTATGCCGACTTTTTCGGGTTACAGCCGTTACGTGCACATAAATTAGCTATTACCGATTATAGCAATTAGTTTAATTTCCGCTAACTGGAGGCAAGGACTATAAACATAACCGACAAAAAGGCCAGACTTGCAAGAATAGCAGTATGGAGCAACGTTAAATACTCGGGTATCTCACCCCAATGCGAAATCGTTGTGCTATGCATCATAAATCGCGCCGAAACTACGGAATTGTAACGAAGTGATGGCTCGAAACTAATGGACACTTCCCCTAAATTGCAAAGAAGGACAAATCCAAAGAAGGACAAATCCAAAAAAGGCGGTGCAGGGATAACACCCTGGCACCGCCTCATTTTTGCCGCTTCTTCTATCAAGCAAGCTGCCTTTATGTGTCTTCCTGCTCTTGAGACAGCTCATACATCTTATTTATATTTGCTCCAGTTGCTGTCGCTGTTCTCCAGCAAATAGGCGAAGTCGCTTTCAAGCCGTTTCTTCTCCTGCCGCTTCGCGTCCTCTTCCTGTAAGCGCTGCTTCTCCTTGCGCTCAGCCTCTGCAGTCTTCAGCTCATCTGCCTGCGCCTTCAGCTTCTGCAGCGTATCTGCGCCCAGCAAATCCTTCAAGGTAGCGCCGGTTGCTTCCGACCGCTCCTGATCGCCGCTGCGCTTTGGCTGCGGCTGTCTCTGTTTGTTTTTCTTGCCCATCTCTTGCCTCACCTACTCGTTGTCGTATTGAATATGCAGCGATTCTGCTGCCCTGCGCGCAAGAGCACGCGCCGATTCTGTATCTGCGGCTGTGCTGAGCGCAACAGCCATCCGGCGGCCGACCTTCGTCTCCGGCTTGCCGAACAGGCGTACCTGCGTATTCGGCACGGCAAGCGCATCCTCCAGCCCGCCAATGCGGAACGACTGAGATTCCCGGTCCGCCTTCAGCGTATGCGAAGCGCCTGGCGACAGCAGCCGGATAGTTGGAATCGGGTATCCCAGAATGGCCCGGATATGCAGCGCGAACTCCGACAGATCTTGCGTTGCCATCGTGACCATGCCTGTATCATGAGGACGCGGCGACACTTCGCTGAACAGTACGCCGTCTTTTGTCAGGAACAGCTCCACGCCGTACAGTCCGTAGCCGCCCAACTCGCCGGTTATACGGCAAGCAATCTGCTCCGCTTGGCGAATTTGCGCTTCTGTCATGTCATGCGGCTGCCACGATTCAATATAATCCCCATCCTTCTGAACATGGCCGATCGGAGCGCAATAGCTTGTTCCGTTCACGGAGCGGATGGTCAGAAGTGTAATCTCTGATTCGAAAGTAACGAAGCCTTCTACAATAATCCGGCTTTTCTTGGCGCGTCCGCCTTCCATCGCATAATTCCAGCAGCTCTCCAGTTCCGCTTCAGAACGGCATACGCTCTGGCCTTTGCCCGAGGAGCTCATAATGGGCTTGATCACGCATGGATAACCAAGCGCATCCGCGGCTTCACGCAGTTCCTCCAGCGTATCGGCGAAGCGGTACGGCGCCGTCGGCAAGCCCAGCGTCTCGGCCGCCAAGCGGCGGATGCCTTCACGGTCCATCGTCAAGCGCGCAGCTCTTGCAGTCGGAATAACATGGTGGCCTTCGCTCTCCAGCGCCAGAAGCGTTTCTGTTGCGATAGCCTCAATCTCCGGCACGATGTAATCCGGCTTCTCCGCTTCGATAATGCGGCGAATGCCTTCTCCATCCAGCATATCGACGACATAGCTGCGATGCGCAACCTGCATCGCCGGCGCGTTAGCATAGCGGTCCACTGCGATCGTCTCCACGCCAAGACGCTGCGCCTCCATCACGACTTCCTTGCCCAGTTCTCCCGATCCCAATAATAGCACTTTACGAGCGTTCGATGTTAATGGCGAGCCATACATATAGAAAAAGAACCTCCTGGATCATCTTCGCCTGCTTCGCCTCGAATAACCGAGTGCCCATTCAGACAAAAACGCTTTTCTTCCATTGTGGAGGTTCTTTGGCGAAAAATCAATACAAACCAATAGATAAGTGCAGAAACGTTCGTCTTTTGGGACTATAAATAACGATATTGCGCTTCAATCAAGCCATGATATACGCCTTTTTTCGTCATTAGTGCTTCGTGATTGCCTTGCTCTACAATTTTGCCATGGTCAAGAACGATAATATCGTCCGCATGACGAATCGTCGACAAGCGGTGGGCGATCATGAAGGACGTACGGCCAGCCAGCAGCGTCTTCAGAGCTTCCTGAATTTTCAGCTCAGTCTCGGTATCGATGCTCGCCGTCGCTTCGTCGAGAATGAGAATTTGCGGATCCGCAAGCAAAGCGCGGGCGAACGACAGCAGCTGCCTCTGTCCCATGGACAATACGTTGCCCCGCTCCTCTACTTCAGTCTCATACCCGTCCGGAAGCGACATAATAAAATCATGGGCATGCACCGCCTTCGCAGCTTCCTCAGTCTCCGCATCAGTCGCGTTCAAGCGGCCGTAGCGGATATTGTCGCGAATCGTGCCCGCGAAGATAAACGTATCCTGCAGCACGATGCCGACCTGCGAGCGAAGGCTCTCAATCGTCACGTCGCGAATGTCGATGCCGTCGATGAGCACCCGCCCCTGAACGGGGTCGTAGAAGCGGCACAGCAGGTTGATAATCGTGCTTTTGCCCGATCCGGTATGGCCTACCAGGGCGATCGATTGCCCCGCCTTGACGTCGATGCTGACGCCTTTCAGCGCCGGTCTGTCCTTCTCGTATTCGAATATGATTTCATCAAACTTGACATCGCCCTTGATGGCAGGAAGCGGCTTTGCATCCTTGCGCTCTGCAACCGTCGTCTCTTCATCGATAAATTCGAAGATCCGCTCCGAGGATGCCATCGCGATCAGCAATTGGGAATACATCTGGCCGAGCCGGTTGATCGGCTCCCAGAAGTTGCCGATGTAGTTGGCGAAAGCGAACAGCAAACCAATCGTAATCGCCTGTGTCTGAATCAAATGCGTACCGTACCAGAACAGAATGCATGTGCCAATGGCAGCCGTCACCTCAATGACAGGGCCAAACCCTTGGTTCAGCGCGGACGCTTTGTTCCACGACTTGATATTGTCCGTATTCATATGATTGAAAAATGCCATATTGTCTTTTTCTTGCACATAAGCCTGCGTAACCTTCATCCCTTGAATGCTTTCATTCAAATGCGCGTTGATCCGCGACTGCTTCATCCGCACATCCTGCCAAGCGAAGCGGATCCGCTTGCGCAAGGAGGTCGATACGACAAACATGATCGGCACCGTAATCATGACCGCCAGACCTAGCTTCCAGTTCAGCGCGAGCAGGATTATGACAATGCCTATTAGCTGGATGCAGTCCATCAGAAGGTTGACGACACCGTTGGTGAACAAGTCTTGCAGCGCATTGACATCATTCGTGACACGAACGAGTACAGAACCTGCCGGACGTTTGTCATAGAAGCGGAACGACAGCTTCTGTATGTGCTGGAACAGATGCTGGCGCAGGTCGAAGATGACTTTTTGCCCGATGATGCTGGTGTATTTGATTCGGTAGCTGTTGGACGCCCATTGCACAATGTAGAGCGCCAGCATAATACCGCCGATCGCCGCCAGCATGCCTGTGCTTTGCGAGCCCTTCGCCGGATCCAGGATGTGGTCGATCACATAGAGCATCAAGAAAGGTATCGCAAGCCTGGTCAGCGTGCCGATGATCATCATGACGATGACAGGCATAAGCTCTCGCTTGTAAGGCTTCATATACGTATAAAGACGGCGCAGCTGCGCCCAGTTAAACGGCTTTTCGATCGCCTCGTCGTCCTGGTAGACGAAGCGTTCATTGCGGCTTCGCCCTTTGGCGGATGCTTTTGCACTCATTTCGCGTTGCTCCTTCTCCGCTCTTGAATATCAATTACGGCGTAGTCATGGTCTTCGTCGCTTTCGCTGACAAAGTCGGCATATTGAATCTTGTACGTATCGCGGTAAGGGCCCTTCTGGGCAATGAGCTCGTCATGCTTGCCGCGCTGTACGATGTGCCCCTTGTCGAGCACAATAATTTCGTCCGCATGGCGCAGGGATGAAATCCGGTGCGCGATAATGAACGTCGTGCGGCCCGCCATCAGCTCCTTGAAGCCCGCCTGAATCTCATGCTCCGTCTCCATATCGACCGCGCTGGTCGCATCGTCCAGAATGAGAATGCGAGGGTTCTTGATAAGCGCGCGAGCAATGGCGATACGCTGCTTCTGTCCGCCGGACAAGCCCAGGCCCCGCTCCCCGACGACCGTATCATAGCCTAGCGGCATCTCCATAATGAAGTCATGCGCCTTGGACAGCTTTGCCGCATGCTCGATCTGCTCTTGCGTTACGTCCCGAATGCCGTAAGCGATGTTGTCGCGGATGGAGGCCGAGAACAGGAAGGTTTCCTGAAACACGGGCGCAATCTGGCGTCTAAGCGACTCGACATCCAGGTTTTTGATATCCATGCCATCCAGCATAATGCGGCCGTTCTTGACATTGTAAGCCCGCATGAGGAGCTGAATGATGGTCGATTTGCCCGACCCTGTCCCCCCCAGAAGGCCGATTACCGAGCCAGCCGGCGCATCTATGTCGATGGAAGTCAGCGCTGCGGATTTGTCCGGATAGTTGAACGTCACATTCTCGAAGCGGACATGTCCTTTGACGTTGCGCGCTTCCAGCTCTACGGCGTCTTTTATGCTTTTGACATGCACATGCTCGTTCAGCAGGCCAAGCACGCGCTCGCCGGACGCTTTGAATTGCGTATAGTTGTTAATATGGAAGCCCAGGCCCCACATCGGGCCGATAATGTACCAGATCAAGCTGAAGAAGGCTACGAATTCGCCCAGCAGCAGAGTACCGTTGATGACCATGATGCCGCCCGTGATGAGCAGGATTACTGCACTCATGTTGGCGACTAGCTCCATGACCGGGAAGTATTTCGCCCAGATTTTGGCCGCGCCGACCTGATTCGTCTGGTACGCTTCGCTGCGTACGGAGAACTTCGACACTTCATGCGACTCGCGGGCAAATGATTTGACGGTGCGTACGCCGGTAATATTCTCTTGAACCGCTGTTGTCAGGTTGCTCATCGCTTGGCGCATTTCGCGGAATGCCGGATGGATCAGCTTCTCGAAACGCAGCGCCAGGATAGCGAGCAGCGGAATCGGCACGAGCGTAATGAGCGTCAGCTGCCAGTTCAAGTACAGCATCATAGCTCCGCCGAACGCGATCATCAGCACCATGTTCAAGATTTGCGCAAAGCCGAAGCCGATAAAGTTGCGGATCGCCTCCAGATCGGCAGTCAGCCGTGACATGAGATCGCCTGTCTTAGCCTTGTCATAATATTGAAAGGATAAAGTCTGAAGCTTGTCATACAAGGCATTGCGCATGCGGAAGGCAACCCGGTTGCCTAATCTGCCGCCGAAAAACCCATGCAGGAACTGATTGAGCGCTTTCAAAGAAATTACTCCTACGACTATGAGCGCGAGCTGCGGTACAAGCTCGAACTTCTGAGGAGTAATGACATCATCGATCAGATAGCGCAGCAGATTCGGGTAGACCAGCCCCAGCGCTGTGGCGACCATCAAAAACAAGATCGATGCAATTAAGAACTTTCTCTCCGGCATATAAAAAGCCTTTAATTGCCTCAGTACGTCCAACGAAATCCATCTCCCCATCTCTGTTATGTAAGCATGAATGAATCTTATCAGCATCGCTTTAGAGGAGCAAATTCGATAATTTTGCGAATTTTTATGTAGAAGCGCTTAAACTCCCGCTAGCGGAATTGGAAACGGTTAAACCTCCCAAATCGTCCCGAATCATTGCCATAATGTGCGTATTACTCCGTTTTTGCATAATTTCACACTAAACGCCGAAAACTTTTTTTCCAGTTCAGACATTCGTGAAAAAAAAAGAATGCCCTCCCGGAGTAGAAATTCCGAGAAAGCATTCCAATAACTTTCAGGCGATATGCTCTTACGCTTGCAGCGCCGCCAGCTTCGAATGCAGCTGTTTGAGCGCTTCGAGCTGCCCGCTGTCCGTAAGCGTTGCCCGCTTGCCTTCGGCAAAAGCGGCCATGTCTCCCTTCAGGAAGCCCCCTGCCTGGCCCGCAGCGACGTTCCAGACTTGCTCATAATGAACCGTCCAGTCCGCAATAACGCCGTCCATCCAGCGCTGAAGCTCCGGTGCGATGCGCGTCTCCAGCTCCTTGCGCAGCTGTGTCTTGCCTTCGCCCTCGAAGAACTGGCGCGGCGACTTGAAGCGGCTCCACAGCCACTTCGCATCCATCCCTTCCGCCTCCCAATCCTGCGCTTGCCGAGGGGCCTGCACACTGTCAGACGGATATGGCGCAGGCGGATAATCGGCCAGCAGCTCTGCCAGCTCCTCGCTGCAGCGGTCGTATATCTTCTTGAGCGCGGTATGCAAGGCGCGCTCCATTCGAAGCGTGGTTGCCAGCAGCTCCTGCGACAGCTCCCGCTGCATCAGACGCTGCAGCTCCAGCCAAGAGGTCCATACCATGCGGCGCAGATCGCGGCCGTCGTCCTGCAGAGACGCCGGATTAAAGGCCAGATGATAGAAATCGCCGAAGCGGTATTGAAGCCTCTGAATGACGTAATAAAGCAATTCGTTTATTTCCTGCTTCAATCCATGCGGAATTTCGCTTGCTGCCATCCCATCGGCAATGGCAGCGGATTGCTCGGCGGCATCAGCGAGCTGACGCAGCTGCGCTTCGCGCTGTGAAGCGTCGCCTTCGGCTCCGCGCACCCAGCTGCCTACTGTGTCGGTCGTGCGAACCAGCTCTTGGTAGGCTGACTCTACTGCAAGCCGTCCGAGATCATTCGTAATAAAGGAAAGGAATGCAGACTCCAGCTGCGGCATGCGCGATCGGTTCAACTGTTCCTGATCGGCATCCATCTTGCCGTCAAGCGCTTCGATGCTGGAGACCGGGAACAACCTTGGCGAACGGATCGCATGCTGCAGCAGATTGGCCTCTACATGCGCAAGTACGCCCTCCAGCTCTTCTTCGTCGGCAGCCAGATCCGCTGCATTGACGACAAAAAACATCTTATCCAGCTCGAACTGGTCTTTCACTCGTCCCAATTGATCAAGGAATTGGCGGTCGGCCTGCGAGAAGGCATGATTGTAATAAGTGACGAACAGGACCGCATCCGCATTTTTAATATAGTTGAACGCAACGCCGGTATGTCTGGCATTGACCGAATCCGCGCCCGGCGTATCAACGAGCACAATGCCTTCGGAAGTTAGCGCACATTCATAGTGGAAGTCAATCTCGCTGACGAAGCAAGAACGGGACTCCTCGGCGACGTACTTGGCATATTCCGTCCGATCCGTCTTCAGCTCTTGGCCGAGCAGCGCCTCATTCTGCTCCCAGCCTTGGCGCGCCGCACGCAGGAAGCTGTAGTGAGGCCGTCCTCCTGCTCCGATAGACTCGGGCGTCAGCTTGTCGATCGCCTTCAGAATAGATGCGGCATTCGGCATATGGGCCTCGGATGCTTGCTCGCCAAGAAGCGCTAGCGAGTAGCGCAGATCCGCAAGCACAGCCTCCCTGCTCTTCATGACTACGCGAGCCTCTCCGTGCCCGTACTCCGCTGTAGGCGGCATAAGCCGGTTAATCGCCGCAGTCGTCGGATTCGGGGATACCGGCAATACGGCATCGCCGATAAGCGCGTTCGCCAGCGACGACTTGCCCGCGCTGAACGCGCCGAACAAGGCCACTGTGAAGCGGCTGCTCTGCAGTCGCCCAGCCTTCTCCCGCATGGCTAGAGCAGCTGTACGAAGCGCTGCCTGCGAAGAGATCAGGTCGGCTGCATGAATCAGCTTGCCTGCCGCCTCGCTCTGCTTGGAGCGAACCGCTTCTTCTCGCGCTCTCGGAGCAGTCTCGCCGCTGCGGTGAACGCCAGCCTCGATAGTCGCCGCCACCTGGCTCGATGGCCGTTCCTTGCCAGCCTGCGGAGCTGGCTGCGAGGCATGCGCTTGCTCTGCCGCAGCAGCTCCTAGCTGCAGCGGTGCGCCGCTGAGGTCCGCTGCATCAGGCCTCGGCAGCGACGGCGCATTAGCCGGCTGCGGCAGAATGCCGCGCAACGCAGCAGCTTCCTGCTCCAGCTTCCCTGTCAGCCGATCCAGCTCATGGATGGCTTTGGCCTGACTCTCCACCTCCGACAGCCGCTGCTCTGCCTCCGCGCGCTCCGCATCGCTTGCCGCGGATGCGCTGGCAGCCAGCTCGTCGATCACGTCGAGCGCACGCTGCCGATAGACGCTTTTAATGTCTGCTGCGAGATCTTTGCTGAACGTCATTGTATATTCGTTGCCCATAACGGCGCCAGTCTTCACCCTGCCGATCAGCCAGGTGCCGTCCGGCGACCATGACAGCTCGCCAGCGAGTCTAGCCTCCAGCTTCTCCTGGCTATAGCCAGCAGACTCTGCGGCCTTTCGCAGCAGCTGCTTGACATGCCATTCGATCGCCGCGCTTACGAGACTCGCAAGCTCCGCGCGGAACGCTTCGAGTCTCCGCTCCTGCTCTGCCGCTGTCTTCGCTCCCGCGAATAAAAGCCCGGTCTTAAAGCCTGGCTTCCGACTTTCCAGAAAGGCATGAGCCAAGTCGCGCAGCGGCGCAGGCGTAATATTGGCATTGTCCAGCACCGATTGAAGCTCCTGGCGCAGCTTTGCACGATACACCTCTTGCTGAGCGGCCAGATCGCCGATCCGCTTACGAAGCCCTTGCAGCTCGCCTGACACTGCAGCCATCGCTTCTTCTCCGCCAGCCTCCGCAATAAGGCGCTCGCGCTGGGGTTCTTGAAGCTCGTCGCGCCACTTCAAGTGGGTTTCCGCCAAATGTCTCAGTGAAGCGTCCACACTGTATGAGCACAGCTCTTCGCGCTGCTCAGCCAGCTTGCCGAACAGGCCAATAAGCTTATTCCATTCATGATGCGGATGCTCCGGTCTCCGGAGCGACAGATAGAGAATACCCGCAGGCTCCAAATGCCATGCCTGGAACGCATCCTCCACGCTGTTGCGATAATCAGTAAAACTAAGCTCCCGATCGCGATGTTTATCGATCTGATTGACAATAAAGTATAAGGGCTTGCCCCAATCCTTCAGTTCCTTTGCGAATGCAAAGTTAATCTCGGATTGGACATGATTATAATCCATTACATAGAATACGACATCCGCAAGATGCAGCGCCGATTCCGTAGACATCCTGTGGGCATCGTCCGTCGAATCAATGCCCGGCGTATCCAGCAGCACCGTGTGATTGCCCAGCAGCTCGCTTGGGTAGACAATCGACACAGACGTATACCGCTCGCCGTCCACGCAATATTGGTCAAGCTCGTCAATCGGCACTTCCGCTTGAATCGTTGTGCCTTCTTCCGTTACCTTCTCTACTTCCGCATAAGCCCGCTCGCCGCCGCGAATCGAAACGACGTTAGCGCTCGTTGGAATCGGGCTGGACGGAAGCAGCTGAGCCCCGCACAACCGATTGACGAGCGTTGATTTGCCTGCCGAGAAATGTCCGCATAACGCAACAGTAAGCCGACCCTCGGTCAGCTTACTTGTCAGCTCACGCGCCTGCCGCGCGCGTATATGGTCTCCTGCCTCGGTCATGGCTGCGCTTGCGGTCCGAAGTGCCTCCGCTATGCCTTGTACCGTCATCACTGTCATCTCCTGAGAATCCTAGACGGCTTCCTCTTCGTCATTCGGCAGGCAGATTTCGAATACATTGCCATGCTGGAGAATCATAATGTTGCGTTCCTTCTCCTTCATGACGACAACTTCAGGCTTCGAGCGCATACGGTCAATGTATTGATCAGGCACATCGCCAGATCCGCTTACGGTAATACCTTCGATTACGATATCTTCATTTTCTTGCGGCGGGGATTCCAAAACTTGCTCGTAAATATCGGAAAAAAGCTCAAAGTTGTTTGTATACACGGAAATGCATTTCATCATTCATCATCCTTCATTGGCTAATTTAGTTTTTTTAGTTTTATTTTTGGTCTTAACCGCTGGCTTCATACGCGCTTTTCCTTCTTTGCATATATCCAGCAAGGGACATACGGGACATTGCGGGTTTTGTGCCTTGCAATGATATCGTCCGAAAAAAATAAGGCGGTGGTGGGTAATCGTCCATTCCTCTTTCGGAACAAGCTTCATCAGCTTCTGCTCGACGGCCAGCACCGAATCATCGGGCTTAGCTGCGCCAAGCCGTTTCGACACTCGCTCGACATGCGTATCGACCGCTATGGCCGGTACGCCGAAAGCATTGGACATTACGACATTCGCCGTCTTGCGCCCGACACCGGGAAGCTCGGTCAATCCTTCGTGACTGGCTGGAACCTCACCCTCATACTTATCAATCAGAATGCGGCATAACTTCTGTATATTGGAAGCTTTGCTTCTGAACAACCCGATGCGGCGAATATCGCCTTCCAGCTCCTCCAGAGGCACGCTGAGGTAATCCTCGGGCGTCTTGTACTTCTGGAACAAGCCGGCTGTCACCTTGTTGACCGTCTCGTCCGTGCATTGCGCCGAGAGCAGCACGGCAATGGTGAGCTCGAACGGATTGTCATGATTCAGCTCGCAATGCGCGTCCGGGAACATCTCTGCTATCGTATCCAATATATGACGCATCTTCTGCTTCGCACTCATGATTGCCCTCCAGTTTAACACTATCGTTCAAAGTGTAACGAAATTTGACACGGCACGCAACTATAAATCCGCATAATTCCATAAAAAAACTGCCCCTTGGGGCAGTTTTTTTCACAAAACGTTCCTGCTTTTATAGGAATAATGGCTTAAGCGGAAATTTTCCTAGCCGTTGGAAGAAGTTGTGACGCTTTGCAGCTTCTCCAGCGTCGAACCTGCATACGATGCGTTCACGCGATCGCCGGCTTTGAATTGGCTGAACGCGCCTTTCGTGCCATCGGTTTTGAGGATCTCAATGTCAGTTGTAGATAATTCGAATGCCGCTTCCGTACCGGTTTTGACTTTCAATTTCTTGTTCACAGAGTCTACGGATACAATCTCGTATTGAACATTCGTATGAATTTTGATTTGGAAGATCAAGAACTGATCATACACCAGATCAAGGGTAACCGTTGCGCCCTTCTTCAAGTCGCTTAGGGTAGCTGACGGCTTGTCTTTCAGGTCAATATAAGCTCTGGTATAAGGGACTGTAATCAAATCTCCACTAGGAATCTTGATCGTTACTTGCTGGTCCGTTTCATTCACGGTCACAAGCTCGCCCTTATATTTGTCCACGAACTCTAGAATGATCACGTTATTATGCGAGTAACTGATATCAATGCTCTTGAATTGACTAAGCAATATCATTGCGGCATTGCGCGTCATTGTCTCGCCATTATAGACAAATTTAGTAGCGTCTGTAATGTATAGTGCCTGTGCGTTTTTGCCGTTGGAATCTACTACCGTTAATAATTTGTCATCCTGAGCACGATTAATAATTTGCGCCGCCGTAATTTTATTCATTTGACGGTTCTGAACCTTGATTGCTACTACTTGCTCATTCGCATTAATCGACAGTTCCACAACGTCTACCTTAGGGATCAGATCGCTTACGGATGTGTTCGGAAGCCCTTCAATTTGCACCGTTACGCTCTTGTCCAGGAACTTGGATACCAGGTTTTTGCCGTCTTGCAAAATGGTAATCGACTCTTTGTCCAAATTCTGAACCATGCCGCTAATTGTCGTCGTATTCGGAGCAACCGCTGTCGTCAGCTTCAGCGTACGCGATTCTTTGCGGAAGGTATCTTGAACGATCGTTACTTTCGCATCGCGTTTGATCGTATCAATCGCTACGGTCTTGCCGTCCGCATCTTCGACAACTAAGGACTCGTCATACGTAAACAGCTGTGCCTTGTTGTCAATCCATACATAGAACGTTTTGTCCGTTGCATTATAACGGTCGAAAGTGCCAGCAACCGTCTTCGTATGCTGAGTATCGCTCTCCACCTCAACATACAGAGCCTTGCCGTCCTTGCCGATTACCGAAATGTCGCCATACTCAAGCAATTGATCCTTTGTAATCGGCTTTTCGGAATTGAAATGGAAATATACCGTATTGGAATCCAGCGCATAAGTGGTTTCTTTGCCGTCATTGTATACCGTCAGGCTTGTGCTTGTCAGATCGGATACAACACCGGATTGCTGGCCTTCATAGTCAACCGGATAGCTGGATTGCGCTCTGCTGAACAGTGTTGCCAAGCTTGCGCGGGTAATAGTCTTAGCCGGCTCGAATGTCGTCTCCGTCATCCCTTTCACCAGACCAAGCTGGAACGCTGCGTTTACAAATCCTTTATAGCGGGTACTAATGGATGAAGCATCCTGGAAAGGCGAAGCTGCATTTTGGAGCTGGTTCGCCACCGCTTGCTGTCCAATCGCCTTCACAATCAATTTCGTAACCCATTCGCGGCTTGCAGGCTTGGAGCCCCATGCATTTGCGGTATCCGCTTTCGCCAGCGCGTATTCTTCCTCGCGGTCAAGCAAACCTTCCTTGAAGGCAAGCTCAATGTAGGATTTGAAAAACTCGCTGACGACAAAAGACTCGTCAAAAATAATCAACGAGTTCGTTGGCGCTTGATCAATCAGACCTGCAAAACGCAGCGCCATCAATACTGCTTCCTGCTGGGAAACGCTTTTCTCCGGCTTGAACGTCGAAGTGCCGTCGGCCGTATTTTTGTAACCGTCAATGATACCTTGGAAATAAAGCTTGGCGATGTGCTTCTCAGCCCAGTGGCCCGCGTTCACATCCAAAAAAGGTGTAGAAGCCGTAAGCGCAGCGGCATGTACGGCAACCGGTGAAGATAAAACAGCAGAAGCGCTGCCCGTTACGAGAGTAACAGCTAGCGCGCCTGTCATAATTTTTTTCCAGCACAATTCAATTGGCATCCAAGTCGTCTCCTTTGTCGATATCCTCATTAATTCAGTAGTAAATCCTTATCGAACGATCGGATGATCCAGTTCGACATGGCCCATCATGCTCTCAACCGCTTCTCCTACGACAAGAATGTCGATGCCTTCCACGAATGAGAATTGGAACAGCGTGCTCTTGAGCGTCTCCACCATCTGAAGCTCGCCAGGCGCGCCCAATCTGGCTTCGTCCGGAATATGAATATCCACCGTAACGATGCCGTCTTTGAGAGTGACGGCCAGTATATGTACGTCCTTCCATAACGAAACGCTGCCGTCACCGGCATCCTTTTGCAATTCAGCCAGTGCGGACTTAACGATATCCGCTTCTCCCGCATTCGGGATCGCTACTTTTCGCTCCAGCGTTTTTTCCAGCTCGGCGTCTGTTGCATAGATCGTAATCTCCAGTCCATCCGATGATGCAGGACTGGAAGGAACCGGAGAAGGCTCATTCCCGCTCTCCTCCGGTTCGCTCGTTGGTCCGCCGGTTGATTCAGCTGTAGGGGATGCCCCGACGCCGCCTTGCGTGTCCACGTTAGTCTTCTCTTGAGCGCCGCAGCCCGATAGCGCGGCAATAACAACAAATGAAGCGATCAACACTCGTAAGGCATGTCCGGTTTTATGCATCAACCTGAACCCCCGCTCTCTATTTCAATTTCAAATATGCTTTAATTCCCTTGCCTACTTCCGCAGCGAATTTGCTCTGCACGGAATCTGTGAAAAGGGCTTTCGCATCGCCTTCGTTAGACAAATATCCGGCTTCAATCAGCACGGCAGGCATCGTCGTTTCCTTGATGACCTTGAATGCCGCTTTCTTCACGCCGCGATTGTTCAGCCCTGTGCCTGCAAGCACATACGGATGAAGAAAATCTGCCAGCGCCTTGCTGTTGTCGCGGTAATAATACGTTTCCGAACCGTTCACGGATGTTTTGTCATAGCTGTTGGCATGGATCGAAATAAACAGATCGGCTTTATTGTCTTGCGCAAATTTGATACGGTCCGCCAGTTCGAGGAACGTATCGTCTGAACGGGTCATCAGGACTTTGATACGCTTGTCCTTCTCAAGCTCAGCCTTCAGCTTAAGAGCGGCGTTCAGATTGAATTCCTTCTCCCAGCGGTTCATAGGCTTGCTGTACGCGCCAGGGTCTTTGGCGCCGTGTCCGGCATCCAGCACGACTGTGTACTGAGCGCCATTGTTGCCTTCACCTGGCGGCGTAGTTACAGGCGGCTCCGGATCTGCCGGCTTCTCAGGCTCTGCTGGAACTTCCGCAGAAGGCATGAGCGCAATCTGGATGGCATTCTCCGATTCAGTCACCACATAACCCGTGTCGTCCCCGATGTTAATAACCAATCTCGCTGTAAGCGGGTTCAACTGGAACTGAGCGTACCTGAAGCCCGTCAGAAGCGGATTCTCCGCCACTTCCACTCTTGTCTCCCCATTGAAGTAAGGCTCGAACGTCGAGTTTTTGAAGTCAAAAGCAAGACGTTTAGGGTTGTCCAGCACAAGAGGCTTGCCTGGTTTCTGCACATCCGTATGGGTGATCGTGATGACAGAATGCTCGTCCATCGAGACACCTGTTATGTACCCTACCGGCTTTGGCTTTTCAGGCTCTGTCGGATTAGGCTCCGCAGGCTGTTCCGGCTGTTCTGGCTGAATGCGGAACATATGTACTTCGCGTTCGGCAGCCTTCCACTCGAATTCCAGTCCAAGCAGTTCGCCAACTGCCCGCACAGGCACCATCGTCCTCTGATTCATCAGCTGCGGCTTGGCGGCTATGTCCATTATTACGTCGTTTACCTTCACCATTGCTTCGCCGATAATCAGCTCGATGACTGTGCTGTCGTTTTTGACGGTCACTTTCTTCATGACGGGTTCCCATTCCACTTCATAGCCTAGCCCCTCGGACAATATGGCTAGCGGAACGAGCGTCGAACCGTTTTCAATCTTCGGGTCCACATCAGACTTTAACTGCTTGCCCTCCAGGAACAGCTTCGGAGGCACGCTGGCAGCATGTCCGACGGACGCGAACATCGTGAACAGCAACGACATCAACAACATAATGGATACAGACTTTTTCATTTCCCACCTCGATGACTGAATTTCCTTCATCGAATGTGATCATTCGACATACAAGGACACTTGTATAGACGCACGGTGTCAGAAAAAGTTGCGTATAGAGGAAAAAAGAGGACAACCTCCTTCTTCAGTCGGTATGTCCTCTTCTTCGTAGTGTCTATTAGCCAAGACGAGCGGCGTGCTTTTGCTCGTAAGCTGCAATTTTGTCCTCATGTTGAAGCGTCAGGCCGATGTCGTCCAGACCTTGCAGAAGGAACTGGCGGCGGTGCTCGTCAAGATCGAATGCGAGATCAAGACCGTAATCGTCAGTCAGTTTTTTGTTCTCCAGATCCACATTCAGCTTGTAGCCTTCATGCTTCGCTGTGCGCTGGAACAGGTCTTCCACTTGCTCTTCGCTCAGCTTGATCGGCAGAATGCCGTTTTTGAAGCAGTTATTATAGAAGATATCCGCATAAGACGGTGCGATTACAACCTTGAAGCCGTAATCCAGAATCGCCCATGGCGCATGCTCGCGGGACGAGCCGCAGCCGAAGTTCGCTCTGGAGATCAGAACGGAAGCTCCTTGGTAACGAGGTTTGTTCGGCTCGAAATCGGCGTTCACGTCACCGTTCTCGTGGAAGCGCCATTCGAAGAACAGAAACTGGCCGAAGCCGCTGCGCTCGATACGCTTCAGAAATTGTTTGGGAATAATTGCGTCTGTATCTACATTGACCCGGTCAACCGGAGCAACGATGCCTGTTAATTGTTTAAAAGCTTCCATGGATGATAATCCCCTCTCCTGCGTTATGCGCTTAGTTCAGCACTTCCGTCTTGATTTCCCAATCGCGAACGTCGGTGAAACGACCGTTGACCGCTGCCGCTACTGCCATTGCAGGCGATACAAGATGCGTTCTGCCTCCGCGGCCTTGGCGGCCCTCGAAGTTACGGTTGGAAGTCGATGCGCAGCGCTGGCCTGGCTTCAGTACGTCCGGGTTCATCGCAAGGCACATGGAGCAGCCTGCATCGCGCCATTCAAAGCCCGCTTCTGTGAAGATTTTGTCCAGTCCTTCCTTCTCCGCTTGAATCTTGACGCGGCCGGAGCCTGGAACAACGATAGCCGTTACGCGGTCGCTGACTTTGTAGCCTCTTGCGATTTCGGCAGCAGCGCGAAGGTCTTCGATACGGCCGTTGGTGCAGGAGCCGATAAATACATAATCGATCTCGATTTCAGACATTGGCGTACCTGGCTTAAGGTCCATGTATTCCAATGCTTTTTCTGCTGCTTTGCGCTCGTTCTCAGTTGGAAGGTCAGCAGGATTAGGCACTTTGGACGTAATGTCCGTACCCATGCCAGGGCTTGTTCCCCAAGTGACTTGCGGAATCAGGGAATCGACATCGAACTCGACGACTGTGTCGTATGCCGCGCCTTCGTCCGTTGTCAGCTGCGACCATGCAGCAACAGCCTCGTCGAAGTTAGCCGGCGCATATTCGCGGCCGCGCAGGTAGTTGAAAGTCGTTTCGTCTGGTGCGATCAAGCCGGCGCGCGCGCCGCCTTCGATGGACATGTTGCAGACAGTCATGCGCTCTTCCATCGTCAGGGAGCGAATCGACTCGCCCGTATATTCAATAACATAGCCGGTTGCAAAGTCTGTGCCGTACTTCGCGATAACGCCAAGGATCATATCCTTCGCCGTAACGCCCGGCTTGCGGTTGCCAATGAAGCGAACTTCCATCGTTTTGGCTTTGGACTGCTGCAGACATTGAGTCGCAAGCACGTGCTCAACCTCGGAAGTGCCGATGCCGAATGCCAGAGCGCCGAATGCGCCGTGCGTAGACGTATGGCTGTCGCCGCAAACGATTGTTTTGCCCGGATGAGTCAGGCCAAGCTCAGGTCCCATGACGTGAACAACGCCTTGGTCGATGCTGTCCAGGTCAAACAGCTTTACGCCGAAGTCCTTACAGTTCTGGGTCAAAGTATCGACTTGCTGCTTGGAGATCGGATCGGAAATGTTGAAGCGATCCTTCGTAGGAACGTTGTGGTCCATTGTTGCAAAAGTCAGGTCCGGACGGCGAACCTTGCGGCCCGACAGGCGCAAGCCCTCGAACGCTTGCGGGGACGTTACTTCGTGAACAAGCTGCAAATCGATGTAGATAACGCTTGGCTTGCCCTCTTCTTGATGAATGACGTGATTGTCCCAAATTTTCTCAAACATTGTCTTTTTCGCCATTATGCTCACCCCATGAGTTCATTATTGCTAGCTGCAATAATCTGCTTTATTAATTACTGCCATCATACCATGTCTTTCTTCATTGATCTAAGATATAATATCTATAAGGACTATAGTTATTAACTATAACTCGCGTAATCTGATTTGTATAGATCGATTTTAAGGAGGTCCATCCGGATGGAATTGCGTCAATTAAATTACGTCATCCAGATCGCCAATGAAAAAAACTTCTCTCGAGCCGCGGACAAGCTCCACATTGCGCAGCCTTCGCTTAGCCAGCAGCTGTCCAAGCTGGAGCAAGAGCTCGGGGTGTTGTTGTTCCGCCGCACGACGAACTCAGTCGAGCTTACCCAAGCGGGCAAAGTGTTCGTCGAGAAGTCGCAGACCATTCTGGATACTGTCGAGCAGCTCAAGCAGGAAATGGACGATATGGCGCAAATGCGCAGAGGGCGTCTTGTTGTAGGCACCCTCCCTATTACGGGATCCCACGTCCTCCCGCTTGTGCTGCCGGCCTTCGGCGCGCAATACCCGCAGATCGAGGTTGTGCTTGTGGAGGAAACAACGGCTAAGCTGGAGCAGCTGACTGCAAGCGGCGGCACGGATCTGAGCTTGCTGTCCTTGCCGCTTATCGACAGCTCTCTATCCTGTGAGCCTTATTTGGAGGAAGAAATATGGCTTGCCGTCCCTCCGCAGCATAGACTTGCAGGCAGACAGGAGCCGGTTAATATTGCTGAACTCAGCTCAGAGCCGTTCATAGGCTTGAAACGCGGCCAAGGCTTCCGCCAAATTACGGTGGAGCTGTGCGAGGCAGAAGGATTTACACCTCAAATCGTTTTCGAAAGCAGCAATATAGAGACAGTGCAATCTCTGGTCGCCGGCGGCATGGGCATCGCTTTTGTGCCGCGCATGCTGACCCGAACTGGCGGCGACTTCGCGCCGGTCTATCTGCAGCTGCAATCGCACCCGACCCGGACGCTTGTCGTCGCCAGCCGCAAAGGCCGCTACCTGTCCAAAGCCGCTCAGGCATTCATCTCTACTTTAAAAGAAACGATAAGCGTTTATCGGGGATAGCAGTGTTAGCCTTGTGAGGCTAGGTTCCATTGGTGAACTCCAGAACTACAGTTTGGAATGAAACTTAGGTTGAGTTAGCCTTTTAAGCTGTGTGGAGATGATAGTGAGCCTGGTGTAGATGGTGAACGTAGTGAACCTAATGAACATGGTGAACCTTGTGACATATGAGTGTTCGTGAATGGGATTACTGATGTTTGGTGTTTGGTTCTTAGATCGCGGCGGATCTCTACTTGGAACCTGATCATACGTTGTCGAACCCGGTTAGTGAGTAAGTGGTGCTATATCGCTGAGTGGCTGCTTGGTGATTTGTTTCGAGGAAATAATAGCCGGTACGGCTGTCTGTTTCGTTTATAGATTATTTTGCTGCTGTTGGCGGGATGTTGAGTTTTGGATGTGGATTACCAATTGCTTTCACTGCCCGCATTCGGGTCGGGCTGTAACCTTGGTATTTCTGATGTGAACTGGCTGAACGCATAAGCACTAATGGACACAACTCTTCCTATGAGCTATTAAAGCTTTTCAACTAATAAACTACTCAAGGGACATAGCTAGTCACTCCGCTATAACCTATCCACAAAAAAGTATCTCATAATAAAAATCGCATTCCGTCTGGCTGCTATCAGCTTCGATGGAATGCGATTTTTGTTTACATGATGGAGATATACTCAAGCGGAAATTTTCGGCTTACAGTCCCGATACGCGCGGGCGCAGCCACTATATGCCGAGTTTCACGGCTTATAGACTCGATACGCGCGGTCGCAACCACCCTAAGCCGAGTTTCTCGGATTGCAGACCTAATTCTCGCGGGGCGCAGCACCTCTAAGCCGAGTTTCTCGGCTTACAGACCCGATACGCGCGGTCGCAACCACCCTAAGCCGAGTTCCTCGGATTGCAGACCTAATTCGCGCGGGCGCAGCACCTCTAAGCCGAGTTTCTCGGCTTATAGACTCGATACGCGCGGTCGCAGCCACCCTAAGCCGAGTTTCTCGACTTGCAGACCCGGTACGCGCGGGCTCAGCCACTATAAGCCGAGTTTCTCGGCTTACAGACCCGGTACGCGCGGTCGCAGCCACCCTAAGCCGAGTTTCTCGGCTTGCAGACCCGGTTCGCGCGGGCTCAGCCACTATAAGCCGAGTTTCTCGGCTTACAGACCCGGTACGCGCGGGCTCAGCCACTCTAAGCCGAGTTTCTCGGATTGCAGACCCGGTTCGTGCGGGCGCAGCCACCCTAAGCCGAGTTTCTCGGCTTGCAGCGCCGGTTCGCGCGGGCGCATCCACTCTTAGCCGAGTTTCTCGGCTTGCAGACCTCTCCGCCGTACTAACCTTTAAAATAAAGCTGCGGGCGGCGGTCTTCGAAGACTGGAATTCGGCTGCGCACTTCGCTAACCAGGTCCAGATCGATATCCGCCCAGAGGATGCCCTCTTCTTCGCCGGCTTCGGCGACGATTTCGCCCCATGGGTCAATGACAAGAGAATGCCCGAAGAAGACGGTTTCTCCGCTTGTGCCCATCCGGTTGCACGCGATCACGTACATTTGATTTTCAATCGCTCTTGCCATTAGCAGCGTGCGCCAGTGATGCAAACGCGGATTTGGCCACTCAGCCGGAACGAACAGAAGCTTGGCTCCGCCCAGCGCCAGCGTCCGTGCAAGCTCTGGGAAGCGGATGTCATAGCAGATCATCATCCCCGCCTGCTCGCCTTCAATAACAAGACGCCCCTGCTTCTCCCCCGCTTGCAAATACTTCTCTTCCTCCATCAGGCGGAACAAATGGATTTTGGAATAGTCGCCTATCCGGTTGCCCTCTCTGTCAAAAGCGTAGATCGTATTGTACACGCCGTCCGCCTTCGCTTCCGCAATGGAGCCGCCAACGATATAGACTCCATGCTGCTTGCTGAACTCGGACAGAAATGCAATAGTCGCCTCTCCGTCCGGATCCGCCAATTGCTCAATTTCCGTCAGTGCGTAGCCTGTATTCCACATCTCGGGAAACATAACAACATCCGGTTTCACTTCCCCTTGCATCGCTTCCTCCAGCAAGCTTTTAAGCTTAGCCAGATTTTGGTCAGGGAATCCCGCTTCTATATTCATTTGCAGCAATGCAAGCCGCAATTGCTTAGCCATAAAGGTGATGCCTCCCAGTCATGTTCTTTTTCACTAATGATACCTTCTCATGGTTCTCTGTCAAGATGGGCATCGTAACGGAGAAGGATAACCTCAAGAAACTACACAACAAAGGAGTTTTTCTAATATGCTGCTTGCCCGTTACCAACGATTGCTGCTGCTGGCGTTCGCCGCCATCATTCTGTTCGCATCAGCCGTTCCCGCTGTATCCGCAGCGCCAGCCAAAGGGTCTGCAACCAGCCCCGATACCGAGCTGCGTCCCGTTCAAGTATTCGATGTTGCCGCCGGCCGTGTCGTAAGCACGCTGCCCAACGATAAGAAATTTCAAAAAATGGCCCTGTCCTGGACCGAGTCCGTTACAAGACTTGCTCCGCAGATGACGGCAGGCCAGAGCTGCAGCTACGTCTATCGCGTGCCGCTTGCCAAGCCGGCCACCGTTCAATCGGGCGATGTTAAAATCAGCACAAGCGATCTTTTCCTTTTTTATTGCAAGGGCGAAGAACCGATGCTGCTAGTGTTCGACGAGCGCCGCAAGCCGTATCTTTTCCTATTCAAAGCGGACATCGAGCCTTTTATCAAAAAAGTGGGCATTCCATCTCTATAAGAAGACCTCTAACGACGCCTTTCATGATAAGCGGCCTGCAGCCTGCATGGCAATCCCGCCCCGCAGGCACTAGGCCCGATTTATCGCCAATCGCAAATCCTTAACAAACCAATACACTCGGAAAACTTATTCTATTGTGATAAAAATATAGCGTCGGCAGCGCTCCATGCTTCAATTCTCCTGTCATTCATGCTACATTAATGCTAATGTCTTCTCGGCAACGACTGACAAATCGCTATAGCAAGCAATTTCGGAGTGTGATGAAATGGAAGCAGGATTAGAAAAACGGCGGATTCGGCCCGCTGCCCGCATGGAGGGTCTGCCGACCCAATTTTTCGCCAAGCTGGTAGGCAAGGCGAATGCGCAGATCGCCAAAGGCAAGGATGTCATTAATTTGGGGCAAGGCAATCCCGATCAGCCCACTCCCCCGCACATTGTAGCCAAGCTGCAAGAAGCCGCAGCCAATCCGTTGTATCATAAATATCCGCCGTTCAGCGGATTCGCTTTCCTTAAGCAAGCGGTCGCAAAGCGCTATAAGGAAGATTACGGCGTGGAACTGGACCCCGACAAGGAAGTTGCCATTCTATTCGGCGGCAAAACCGGACTTGTGGAAATAAGCCAGTGCCTGCTCAATCCGGGAGATGTATGTCTTGTACCCGATCCCGGCTATCCCGATTACTGGTCAGGCGTAGCGCTGGCTGGTGCGGAAATGTCCTTTATGCCCCTTCTTGAGGAGAATGGATATTTGCCCGATCTGCTCGCGATTGCGCCGGATAAAGCCGAGCGCGCCCGCCTTATGTTCATGAACTATCCCAACAATCCGACGGGCGCTGTCGCAACGCCGGAGTTTTACGCTGAGGCAGTGAAGTTTGCGGAAGCCAATGATGTTGTCATAGCGAGCGACTTCGCTTATGGCGCAATTGGATTTGACGGCGAAAAGCCGGTCAGCTTCCTTCAGACGCCTGGGGCCAAGGAAGTAGGCGTAGAATTCTACACGCTGTCCAAGACGTACAACATGGCCGGCTGGCGCGTCGGATTCGCTCTGGGCAACGCGGAAGTCGTGTCCATGATCAACCTGATCCAGGACCACTATTATTGCAGCCTGTTCGGAGGCATCCAGGAAGCCGCAGCTCTTGCTCTGACCGGCCCTCAAGACTGCGTGAATTCGCTAACCGCCATGTACGAGAGCAGAAGAAACGCTTTGTTCGAAGCGCTGAAGCGGATCGGCTGGAAAGCGGCGAAACCGGGCGGCTCCTTCTTCTGTTGGCTTCCGGTGCCTGAAGGCTATACGTCTGAATCGTTCGCAGATAAAGTGCTGCTGGAAGCCGATGTTGTCGTCGCTCCTGGCGTCGGGTTCGGAGCGCATGGCGAAGGCTATGTGCGGCTAGGCCTGCTGTCCAGTGAAGAGCGTCTCGTAGAAGCGGTTGAGCGGATTGGCAAGCTTGGTCTGTTCACCCCGTAATGCTGCCATTATGGTGGGATGCCTTTCTTTACAGGGGCATGAGATCATGTTATCCTTAATTTAGTTAAATTCAGAAACGTGATGACGGGACCAGTAAGCAGATCAGGCCTTGCCCAGAGAGTAAATTCCACCGGCTGCAAGAATTTACCGTAGGCCCTCTGCCCAAACCTACCTCCGAACGGCCGGCGACAAACCGGACAGCGCCTCCTGTTACGAGGCTTCAAGATGGACGATGTTCATGCCGCAAGGCAGCATCGTCAACGAAGGTGGTACCGCGGAAGTGAAGGCTTTCGTCCTTTAGAGGACGGAAGTCTTTTTTGCTGTTATAAAATCAGTATAGGATGGGATGAACATGTCGGAGAGAATCGTGGTGAAGATCGGCAGCAGCTCGCTTACTTCAGAGGAAGGCGGCCTGAACCGGGAAAGCATAGCCTTTTTCGCATCGGAGCTAGCCTCGCGCCATCGCCAAGGCGATGCGGTCATGCTGGTGACTTCAGGTGCTGTTGCCGCAGGCTTCCGCCAAATCGGATACGCGAGCAGACCAAAACTTGTACACGAAAAGCAAGCGGCAGCGGCAGTCGGTCAAGCGCTGCTTATGCAGGCCTATCAGGAGGCGCTCTCCCGCTATGGCATTGTCGCAGCGCAAATTTTGCTGACACGGGCAGACTTCTCCAATCGCCGCCGCATTCAAAACGCCGGGATGACGATCGAGGAATTGCTGAAGCAGCGCATTATTCCTATTATTAATGAAAATGATACCGTCGCAACCGACGAGCTGGTGCTCAAGTTCGGCGACAACGACAATTTGTCCGCGCTCGTCGCGGCGATGACCAAAGCCGCCAAGCTTGTCATCATAACCGATATGGACGGCCTCTACACGGAGGACCCGCGCAAAAACCCGCAAGCAACCAAGATTGAGCGCGTCGAGCAAATATCGGAGGACATTCTGAGAATTGCCGGCGGCGCAGGCTCTTCTGTCGGAACCGGCGGCATGCGCTCCAAGATTGAAGCGGCAAGGGTGGCGATGCGCGGCGGCGTAAGCGCCTTTATCGGCAAGGTTCAGACGGAGGGCGATCTGACAAGCGCCGTTGAAGGCACAGGACGAGGCACCTATTTTGATACGAAGCTTCACAGCCTGCCTATGAAAAAGCAATGGCTCGGGTTTCACTCCATGCCGCAAGGCCGGATAACAGTCGATGACGGCGCGGTAACCGCCCTGCTCATTGGAGGCAAGAGCCTCCTCCCCGCCGGCGTTACAGCCAGCGAAGGAGACTTCCACACTGGTGATGTGGTCGAGGTGGTCAATCGCCAGAACGAAGTGCTGGGCCGCGGCGTCGTCAATTACGATTCTTGGCAGCTGCAGGCAGCGGCCGGTCTTGGCTCGGAGGAAGTCGCCCGCAGAATAGACGTCACCCGGATTGAAGTCATCCACCGTGATGAATGGATCACGCTCAAATAACCTTTTATAAATGAACCAGGAGGGGAACTGGAATGATAAGTGAAGTGAGAGCAAAAGCAACATTAGCGCAAGAAGCGGCAGCAGCGATGAACAAGCTGACGACAGAGCAGAAAAACACCGCTTTGTCGGCAATGGCGGATGCCTTGACCGCAAGAGAGGAAGAGATTATCGCGGCGAACGCCGATGACTTGCAGCGCGGCCGGGATAACGGCACGAGCACCTCCCTGCTCGACCGTCTGGCTCTGAACAGCGAGCGCATCGCGGGCATCGCCGAAGGGCTGCGTCAGATTGTAGAGCTGCCAGATCCGGTAGGCGAGCTGCTGGAATCGTTCCAGCGCCCGAACGGCATGAAGGTAGAGAAACGCCGCGTTCCGCTTGGCGTAATCGGCATGATCTACGAGGCGCGCCCTAACGTAACGGTCGATGCGGCCGGCCTGTGTCTCAAAACAGGCAACTGCGTCGTGCTCCGCGGAGGCTCCGCTGCCCTGTCCTCCAACCGCAAAATCATTGAAATCCTGAAGGATGCGATGAAGTCGACTTCGCTTCCGGTCGATGCGATACAATTAATCGAAGACAGCGACCGCGCTTCCGTCAATGAAATGCTGAAGCTGAACGGCCTGCTCGACGTCGTCATTCCGCGCGGCGGCGCCGCGCTCATTCGCAACGTAGTGGAAAACGCCACCGTGCCTGTTATCGAGACTGGCGCAGGCATCTGCCATGTATTCGTGGATGATACGGCGGACATGGCAATGGCGGCCGATATTGCCTTTAATGCAAAAGTACAGCGGCCTTCCGTATGCAACTCCATCGAGACGCTGCTCGTTCACCGGGACATCGCAGAGTCTCAATTGTCAGCGCTGGTGAAACCGATGCTTGAAGCCAATGTCGAGCTGAGAGGCTGTGAACGCGCCAAGTCTATCCTTGGAGATATCCGCTCGGCAACGGATGAAGATTTCAGCACCGAGTACAATGATTATATTATAAATGTTAAAGTAGTAGACGGGCTCGATGAGGCGCTTAGCCATATCCGCCGCTACGGAACGAAGCATTCCGAATGCATCGTCACAGAGACGGGCGGGCATGCCGGCCGCTTTCTGCAAGAAGTCGATGCTGCAGCTGTCTATCATAATGTCTCCACCCGCTTTACCGACGGGTTCGAATTCGGCTTCGGCGCGGAGATTGGCATCAGCACACAGAAGCTGCATGCGCGCGGCCCAATGGGATTGCCTGCCCTGACTTCAACGAAATACCGGATTACAGGCAACGGACAGATCAGAGGTTAATCTGCTGCTAACATAACAGATATAGGAGGAGACGGACCATGACCATACTTACAGAGACCGGCATTGCTACAATGCGAATTTGCTTCTTTGGCGCAGGCTCCATGGCAGAAGCGATTGCCCGCGGCTTGATTCACGAGAAGCTCGTCGATCCGGCGAAAATATCCATGCTGAACCGCAGCAACGAAGCCCGTCTTGCAGAGCTGCATGAGCGTTACGGAGTTACCACCGTCCTGCAAGGCTCGTCCAACGATACGTACTTGCAGGAAGCGGATATTATATTCCTGGCGATGAAGCCGAAGGATGCGGCTGGAGCGATCTCCGAGATCGCCCCCCTGCTTCATACCAAGCAATTGATCGTATCCGTTATCGCAGGGCTTTCTATCGCTTCGATGGAGAAGCTGCTGGGCGGGGATCAGCCCATCGTCCGGACAATGCCGAACACATCCAGCACGATTGGTCTCGGCGCCACCGGCATCAGCTACTCCTCGAAGGTCACGCCTCAGCAGCGTCTGATCAGCGAAGCGATGTTCCAATCGATTGGCATTACCGCTGTTGTCGAAGAGCCGCTTCAGGATTCGGTGACCGGTGTATCCGGAAGCGGACCGGCTTATGTCTACTTCGTCATGGAGGCCATGCTGAAAGCCGCCGAAGAGCTGGGACTTGAACCGGACATGGCGAAGGAGCTTGTCGTTCAAACCGTGCTCGGCGCTGCTCAGATGGTGAAGCAGACCGGAGAAAGCCCTGAAGAGCTGCGGCGCAAGGTGACTTCGCCGAATGGCACCACGCAAGCCGCGATCGAGACGATGACGGAAGCCGGTCTGCCGGAAGCGATTGTGAAAGGCATGAAGCGCTCCTCCGAGCGCGCTGCCGAGATCGGGGCTGTAATTGAAAGGAGCATTGCGGAATGAGCCAAGTATGTATTGCGACTTATCGTTCGTATGACGATAAAGCCGATTTTGATAAAAAAGCGCTGTCCATCGCAGTAGGGTTGACCGTAGGCAGCTGGACGGAGCTGCCGGAAGCCAAAAAAGCGGAGATGGAGAAGCATTTGGGCAAGGTATTGTCCGTTGAGGTCCATGAGCCTGCGAATGGCGCGGCAGGAGAGCGTTATGCGGATATCCGCATTGCGTATCCCGACATCAACTTCAGCCGCGACATCCCCGCCCTGCTCGTCACCGTATTCGGCAAGCTGTCGATGGACGGGTGCATCAAGCTGATCGATTTGGACGTTTCGGAAGACTTCGCTTCCGCTTTCCCTGGCCCGCGCTTTGGCCTTGGCGGTGTGCGCGACTTGCTGGGCGTCCATGACAGGCCGCTGCTGATGAGCATTTTCAAATCCGTGGTCGGACACGATCTGGCTAATCTTCAAGAGCAATTCTATAAGCAAGCGCTTGGCGGCGTCGACTTGATCAAGGATGATGAAATCCTGTTCGAGAACCCGCTTACGCCGCTGGAGCAACGGGTCGAGGCTTGTATGGAAGCCGCCCGCAAAGCGCAGGAGGAGACTGGACAAAAGCTGCTTTATGCCGTCAATTTGACTGGACCTACCTCTCAGCTTGCGGCCAATGCCCGCAAGGCTGTTGCCGCTGGCGCGAATGCGCTATTATTCAATGTATTGTCATACGGCTACGATGTGCTGCATGAGCTGAGCAAGGATCCCGAGATCAACGTGCCGATTGCAGCGCATCCCGCGCTTGCCGGAGCGTTCTATCCTTCGCCGCATTACGGCATTGGAGCTTCCCTCCTGCTTGGCAAGCTGATGCGCCTGGCTGGGGCCGATCTCGTGCTCTTCCCTTCGCCATACGGCTCGGTCGTTATGCCGAAGGCGGAGAACCTGGCGGTCAAGGACGCGCTGCTTAGCCCGCTGCACGGGCTGAAGACAAGCTTCCCTGTGCCTTCCGCAGGCATTCATCCGGGACTTGTCCCGCTTATTTTGAAGGACTTCGGCACGGATGTTGTCGTGAACGCCGGCGGAGGCATCCACGGCCACCCGATGGGTACAGCTGCAGGCGGACATGCATTCCGCCAGGCCATTAAGGCTGCGACGAGCGGAATACCGCTGCGTGAAGCAGCCGAGGCTAGCGGCAACGAAGCGCTGCAAGCCGCAATTCAAGCATGGGGGATTAAAGAAGCATGACGAAATCAGACACATCTAAGAGACGCATCGTATTTTGCGATTTCGACGGCACCATCACGATCAATGACAACATCATTGCGATTATTAAGCACTTCAATCCTGAAGGCTGGGAAAGCCTCGCCGAACGCACAATCTCGACCGAGCTGTCGATCAAGGAAGGCGTAGGCTCCCTCTTCCGCCTCCTGCCTGCTTCCATGAAGGACGATGTGGTCTCCTTCGGCATCAGCAATGTGCGCATCCGGGATGGCTTTGCCGAATTTATCGCATACTGCAGGGAGCAGAACATCGATTTTTATGTGACGAGCGGCGGGATCGACTTTTTCGTCTATCCGGTGCTGTCGCAGTTTGAAATCCCGCAGGATCATATTTATTGCAACGGCAGCGACTTCTCGGGCGAGCGTATCGAGATTTTGTGGCCTCATCCTTGTGACGGACACTGCACGAACGATTGCGGAATGTGCAAAACGACAATTATGCGGGGCTTCCCGGAAGATCAATACGAGCGCATTATTATCGGAGACAGCGTAACGGATTTCGAAGGAGCTAAGCTGGCGGATAAAGTCTATTCCCGCTCCCATCTGACCACAAAATGCAAGGAGCTTGGCTTGCCGCATACCGAATTCGAAACATTTCATGATATTATCGCGGCTATGAACGAAGAAAGGAAGTCATCATCATGAGTTTTGAGCAAATCCGTACGGAGGACAAGCAGCGCGCGCTGGGCGAGCTGCGCGAAGTGAAGGAGCTGTTCGCTTCCAGAGGCTGGTTCCCCGGCACAAGCGGCAATCTGTCCGTCCGTGTAGGCGATTATTCGCCGCAGCAATTCCAATTCGCCATTACGGCTAGCGGCAAGGACAAGACGGTTCATACGCCGGAGGATTACCTCTTTGTCGACCAGAGCGGCAAAGCCTGCGAAGCAACATCGCTTAAGCCTTCCGCCGAGACGCTGATCCATTGCGAGATCTATCGGTTGACTGGCGCAGGCGCGATTTTCCATATCCATTCTGTATTCAATAATGTCATCTCCGAATATTTCTGGGACCGCAAGTCGGTGCCGGTAGACGGCGTTGAGCTGATCAAGGGCTTTAATCTGTGGGAAGAAGAAAAGCATATCGACATTCCGATTGTCTCGAACTTCGCCCACATCCCTTCCATCGTACCGGAGATTACAGAGCGGATCGTTCATGAAATTCCAGGCATCCTGCTGCGCAAGCATGGCATATACGCATGGGGAGCCAACGCCTTTGAAGCCAAGCGCCATCTGGAGGCATTCGAATTTATTTTTGAATATGTCTATCGCCTTGAGCTGCTGAAGCGCGGCGTATAGCTGCACATGAAAGCCGTCTGAGGGCTATAGGCCTAAAGACGGCTTTTCGTTTAATCATCCCCGCTTGACTTTAACGTTGCGTCAACCTTCATAATAAAAGGATATGTACGGTTTCGGATATGGGAGGTGCTTCGCGCCATGATGGTTCATGAAGCTGCGCGCATTGTGGGCGTTACGCCAAGAACGCTGCGATTTTATGAGGAGAAAGGGCTTGTTGCCCCCCGCAAAATATATGAAAACGGCTATCGTAGCTATTCGGATGAGGATATTACCCGGCTGCGCTGGATTATATCGCTGCGGGAGCTGGGCATGTCTGTTGCGCAGATCGCCGAGACGATTCCCTTGATCGCAGAGCCGGATCAGCTGATCCGGAAGGTTGATCAAACCAGAGCCCGCCTCCACGAAGAATTGACCGCCGCGCTCGATGCCCTGAGGGCGTTCGACGAGACGATTGCCGGCTGGCAGCGCGAAGGCGCACCCGTGCTGGAGGATGCCGAGCAGGCGGCCGCCCGTATCCGCCACAACCGGATGCTGCGAACTTCTTGGAGCGATGAGTGGAATTACGACCTTCTGGCCCGGCAATACGGTTACGAGGCGCCTATTATGGCATTATCCGGCATTATGCAGCCCCAGCAGTACGAAAGAGCGATTCGCCGGACGCTGGAATGGATTGACCCGGCGCCCCATGAATGCGGCCTGGAAACGGGCGCCGGCAGCGGCAATCTGACCTCGCTGCTCTGTGCGGCCGGAGCGCATATGACTATTGTCGAGCAGTCCGTCGAGATGATTAGCCTGCTGAGAGGACGGCTGCCCCATGTGGATGCCCGGCAGGGCAATCTGCTGTCGCTCCCGCTGACGCAAACCTTCGAATTTGTCGCCTGCAGCTTTGCCCTGCAGCATCTGGTTGGTTCCGGTCAATTGCTTGCGCTTGGCGAGATGGACCGGACCTTAAAGCCGGGGGGCAGAATGATCATTACTGGCTTGATGGTACATGATCTGCAGAACGCAGAGGCATGCGCTCCTTCGCCCTTCCTTGAACAACAAACTTCGGAAGCGATACGACTTGCGGGACTCGTGCCATCCATGCTGTCCGCTCTTGTTCATTGGCTGGAGCAACGCTCCTATTCTGTTGTCACGGAACAGCTTGATAAGCATATCTCAATTCTGTATGCCGCAAAGCCAAAATGACTGCATCCCTTTGTTATAGTCCCACAATAAAGAAACCATGCCTCTAGGCATGGTTTCTTTATTATTGCAATCTATATATTCCTAACTACCGCTTCAAGCGCGGCCGCCATGGAACTTGCCCGCATGCGCCCTCGCCTCTTCAGCATTCGTCACGCGGTTGCGGCTCCATTCGATCAGAATCCGATCTATGTATCTGAGGCTGAGCTTGCCTGCGAAGACAGCTTCCTTGAGCGCAAACAATACGATCTCCTCGGAATAGCGGTCCTGATCCAGCCAGCTGACGATCGTCTCGCATTCCATCGGAGACAGCAGCCTGCCGAATTCCTGCTCGAATACTGTAAACAGATTGGATGCCGGCGCGGATTTCTCCAGCACGATCGGCTGCTTATCCGCTTTCTTCGATTGGCGTCTTGACGCCGCTCGCCATTCGGACGCCTTCATCAGCCATCCGCTCCAGTTGTAGCGTTCACTCCGCAAGCCAGTCACATCATCGATGTAATCATCGATCGACAGAAACCCGTCCTTCATGAGGCGGCCTAGCAGCACGCCGATCTGCCGGACATTAACGCCCATTCGGGCCGCAAGCTCCTCCGGCGTCGGGAAGTCATTCCGCTCAGCTTGTCCGTACAGCATAATCTGCAGCAACAGCATAGCCTCCGAATCGGATAGGCCGATTCGGCTATAGCTTTGAAGGAGGAGGCTGGGAATATGGACTCCCCCTTCGCCAATCGCCGCTGCAATGCCGTGCGTGTAGGCTTTCCAAAGTTCGTCGTTCATGACCAGCCTCTCCTCCCCGTAATCGTTGATGATATTAATGATGTTATCCTATTGTACCGTATGATTGCTTGGTTTCAACCCTTTTACAATCGCATTCGTGTCGCGCGCAATGAGCAGTTCCTCATTCGTCGGCACGACAAGCACCTTCACCCGAGAATTCGGCGTCGAGATTTCCCGTGCTTCCTTGCTGCGGATGCGATTTTTCTCTTTGTCGAGCTCGATGCCAAGGAAGGTGATGCCTTCGCATACCGCTTCGCGCACATCCGGCGCATTCTCGCCCACGCCTGCCGTAAACACAAGCACGTCGATGCCGTTCATCGCCGCCGAATAAGCGCCGACATACTTGCGAAGCCTGTATGTGTACATATCAAATGCCAGCTTGGCATTCTTATCGCCGTCATGCATCGCTTCCGTCACTTCGCGCATATCGCTGCTGATGCCGGATATTGCCAGCATGCCGCTATGCTTGTTCAGCATGGAGTTGGCTTCATTCAGCGTCAGCTCTTCCTTGTTCATGACGAACGGAACAATCGCAGGGTCGATATCACCGCTGCGCGTTCCCATCATCAAGCCTTCAAGCGGCGTCATGCCCATGCTCGTATCGAATGACTTTCCGTCCATAATCGCTGTGCAGCTTGCGCCGTTGCCGATATGGCAGGATACCATCTTGAGCGATTCTAGCGGTTTGTTCAAGAACCGCGCCGCCTTATCGCTCACGTAAGAATGGGATGTGCCGTGGAAGCCGTATCTGCGAACCTTGTGCCTGCGATACAGAACCGTAGGAATCGGATACAGATACGAGGTTTGCGGCATCGTCTGATGGAAGGCCGTATCGAATACGACAACCTGCGGCACTTCAGGCATAACCGCCTCTACTGCCGTAATGCCCATCATATGCGCGGGATTATGAAGCGGCGCCAGATCGAACAGACGGCGAATCTCCAGCTTCACTTCCGGCGTTACAAGCACGGAGCCCTTGAACACCTCTCCGCCGTGTACGATGCGGTGGCCTACGGCGTCGATCTCGGACATCTCGCCGATCACGCCATGTTCCTTATGCGTAATCATGTCAATGACTCGTTTTACTGCCGTCACATGATCCAAAATTTCGCTAACGTCGCGCACTTCCGGTTTGTCTGCGGGCTCATGCGTGACAATGGAAGAATCCATGCCGATTCGCTCGACTCGTCCGCTCGCCAGCACCGTTTCATTCAACATTTCGTAAAGCTGGTACTTCAGCGAGGAGCTGCCAGCGTTAATAACCAGTACCTTCATTAGATCCGATCCCCATCCATGTCATAGTTGAAGAAGCCGACGCCTGTCTTGGCTCCAAGATGTCCGGCGCGCACCATCTTCTTAAGCACGATGGAAGGGCGGTATTTCAGCTCCCCATACTCGCGGAACATGCGTTCGAGCGCAGCCAGAACGGAATCCAGTCCGAAACGGTCCGCCATCTCGAATGGCCCGTGCTGGAAGGAATAGCCTACTCGCATAGCATTGTCGATATCCTCTGCTGACGCCACGCCTTCTTCCAGCACATGCAGCGCCTCATTAATGAACAGACAGATTAAGCGGGAGGTCACGAAGCCAGGCGATTCGAATACCATGATGCCCTTCTTCTGAAGAACGTCTTCGACAAATTGCTTCGTCCGGTTATACGTATCGTCCGATGTCTTCAGACCCAGTACGATCTCCACCAGATCGATTTTTAATACAGGGTATATAAAATGAAGGCCGATTACACGGTTCGGCACTTTCGTCGCGCTGGCCAGCTCTGTCAGGCTGAGTGTGGACGTGTTGCTTGCGAGAATTGTCTTCTCTCCGCAGATCGCGTCGAGCTGTTTGAATACTTCTTTTTTTGCATCCAAATCCTCCGATATCGTCTCCACGACAAGCTCGCAGGCTGCTAGCTCCTCATACGACGATGCCGATTGGATTCTGGATAGGACAAGCTTCTTCTCTGCTCCGGTAAGAGCCCATTTCTCGATTTGCTTATCCAAGCTAATTTCAATCATGTGTAATCCATAGGCGAGGCGTTCTTTGGTGCGCTCAATGACGATGACGTCGAGCCCTTTCGCAGCCAACATCTCTGCGATGCCCTGCCCCATCGTGCCTAAGCCGATTACTCCAACCTTTTTGATCATTGATGCAATTGCTCCCTCTTGATAGTTTCCCCCTTATTATAACGTAATTCGACCAAAAAAGAAGACGGACAGGGAGTCCGTCTTAAATTTGTAATATTGTAGACAATTTTGTGAACTTATGCGGCTGTCGAACCTGACAATAATGCACGGAACGCATCCCCGTCCAGCGTCTCTTCTTTAAGCAACGTAGCAAGTGAATCCGTGAACACCTGACGGCGCTCCTCCAGCATGTTTTTTGTCTTCGCCATTAGCTCGTCCAGCGTGCTCTTGGTGATGTCCGCCCATTTGTCCGGCGTCATCATGGAAGCGTCAATAATGCCAAGCGGCGTCAAGCCGGATTCCACCAGCGTCTTCACAATGCTGACCGCTTGGTCGAAGTCGCCGCGCGAGCCCGTGCTGCGCTCTCCGTAGAATATCTCTTCCGCAGCCGCTCCGCCGAGCGTAATCATAATTTGACCATGCAGGAATGGAGTCGTATATAAATATTGATCCTTCTGAGGCTGGTGGCGCACATATCCGAGCGCGCCTCCGCGCGGTGACAGCGCAACCTGAGATACGCTTCCCGGACGAACAAGCTCTGCCATAATGGCATGGCCCAGCTCATGCAGCGCTACACGCTCGCGCTCCTCCTTCGACGTCTCGCGGTCAGTCTTCTCTCCCAGCATCACCTTGTCGATTGCCATAGTAAGATGGCGCTCACCGATCGTAATATGGTCTTCGCGCATCGCATAGATCGCAGCTTCGTTCATAACCGCCTCCAGTTGGGCGCCAGAGAAGCTGTACGTCTGCTCGGCAAGGTTCTCCATATTCACATCGTCTTCCAGCGGCTTGTTCGCAGCATGAATGTTCAGAATATGGAGCCTTCCCTTCTTGTCAGGCAGTTCAACGCCGATGTGACGGTCAAAACGGCCCGGACGGAGCAGCGCGCTGTCGAGCATCTCCTTGCGGTTCGTTGCTGCAATCATGAGAATTCGCGGAGACTCGTTGGCATGAATGCCGTCCATCTCCGTCAGCAGCTGGTTCAGCGTCTGATCGTATTCGCGCTGCTGTCCGCCATCGCGCTTGCCGCCGATGACTTCGATCTCATCAATAAAAATAACGGCGCTGCTTTTCCCTTCCTTCTTCGCTTTCGTGCGGGCTTCCTTGAACAAATCGCGGATTCGGCCCGCGCCGACGCCGACATACATCTCGACAAATTCACTGCCCGAAGCAGCCAGGTAGACAGAATCTGTATACTGGGCAGCCGCCTTGGCCAGCAATGTCTTGCCCGTTCCCGGAGGCCCGGACATCAGAATCCCTTTCAAAGGACGAATGCCAAGCTTGGCAATCTGCTCCTTCTTGACCAAAAAGTCAAGCGCCTCGATCAGCTCTCCTTTCGCTCGTTCTTGGCCGCCAATCTGCTCAAAGGTGAACGAAGGCGACCTTACTTCGCTTCTGGAATTTCCGCTCGTCAGCGCCGTCAGCTTGCCGCGGCCTTTCGCCATAAAAAACAGGGCGCCGCCGACTGCCGCCAGAAAAAGAAACGGCAGGACGTTAACCCCGAGAAAAAGCAAAAATACAATTAGAACGGGGACAAATCCGATCGCCAGCTCCAGACCATACTTACGCATTAGGCCACACCCCCAATTGGTTAGGCGTTCTAGGCAATACGATATATTTCGAACCCGCATCATTTTTAATCGTTACATACACGTTCGTCTCGTCCATCTCCGTTACCGTCTCGACGCCATTATGCCCGGAAGCGACACGGTCCATCGTTTTCGGAATATCGGAGTACGTCTTGGTCTCCATAGCCTGGGCGATGTCGAACATCGCTTCCTGCCAGATCGCATTAAGCGATGCATCTTCTTCGTTCTGAATGACAATATCCAGCTTTCTCTTTCCTGCTACCGCTTTTCCTTGCTCGGCGACGGATGAGTAAACATCCTTCAAGCTTGCTTCCTCGTTCAGCTCGACCGACACGCTTACTTTATCCTGATCGATTACGGGCTTCTCCGCTTTGGCAATTCCCGGAATGGTTGCAACGGCATCTGTTAATGGCGAAGCTACCGCGACCTGCTTGTACAGCATCCAGCCGCCAAATAGTGCTGCAGCGGATATGACGACGGTTATGGCGATAGGCATCATGCGAGGCTTTCTCATAACAATATCCCTCCAGTACTTAGTATATATGAATTTCGTAAATGATATATCACTTTTGCTATACGTTAGTATATCATATTTATATGCATAATGCGTTCTGTAAAAACAGGAAACGGGACCAGTTACGGTCCCGTTTTTGTCGGCAAGGTATAAGTGTCGATCAGCGTCGCCTGCTGATCGAAGCTGTAGAATTGATATTTGAATCGTTCCTTGGCGCCTTCCGGCTCCTTGTAATACACTTCCCATATCGGCTGTCCCCGGAATATGCCAGGCATAACCCGGATGATTGTTGCTCCGGCATGATCGTTCAGCCACTTCGTACGCAGCTGCTCCTCCGGCATCACTTGGTTGTAAGCTATGCGATGCAGCACGTTTCCTTCTTCATTCAGGAAAACATACAGCTGCGATTCATCCTCCGCAGCGCCAAGCACAGCCCACGTTGTCGCTTCCCACACATGCTTATACAGCTTGTCAATTAACGCGATCTCGCCAGTAGCGAAGACCGCCTCCCGGACGGCGCTTTCCTCCGACCACTTGGGCGTCTGCACATCGCGGAAGTAAAAACCGAACCAGATGCCAATCGCAACCAGACATGCAATGATGGCTAGCAGCCAGCGTTTTTTCGTCATCACGGGCGGCCTTTTTTTTTCGACCGCTCTCATTAGCCGTTCAATAGCCGCTCGAAGCTTGCAGCTGCCTCATATCTAATCTTCTCTTCATCCATAAACGTGCAGACGCCGCTCTTCACAACCTGACGGCCATCTACCCATACATGCTTGACGTCGCGGCCTGTCCCGGCATAAACCAGATGGGATACGATATCCGTAAGCGGATAGAAATGCGGCTGATCCAGATCGATTGCAATAAAGTCGGCTTTAAAGCCCGCTTTCAGCTTTCCGATGGAATCTCCTTGCCAGATCGCATGAGCGCCATATGTTGTGCCAAGCTTCAGCGCTTCCCATGCCGGAATAGCTGTTGGATCACCAGAAACTCCCTTATGCAGCAAAGCGGAGAAGCGGATTTCTTCGAACAGATCCAGATTGTTGTTGCTGGCTACGCTGTCCGTGCCGAGCGACACTTTCACGCCGGCTTTCATAAGTTCTGGAAGCCTCGCAACGCCTGATGCCAGCTTCAGATTGCTCACTGGATTATGCGAGACCGATACGCCTCTTTCCGCCAGCAGCGCAATCTCGCTATCCGTCAAATGAACGGCATGGGCAACGAGCGACGGACGCGAGAAGAAGCCTAGTCGGTCCAGATGCTCAACCGGGCGTGTGCCGTAATCGCGGACATTCTGCTCCACCTCCGCAATTGTCTCAGACATATGGGTATGCAGCGGCAAGTCCAGCTCATGTGCTGCCTCTACAAACTTCTCGATATAAGCAGGCGGACAAGTATATGGCGCGTGCGGCGACAGCATCGTCGAGATTCTGCCATCAGCTTTGCCGTTCCAAGTCTTGGCGAATGTAATCGCATCATTCAGCTTCGCCTTCTGCTCTTCTTCAGAACATAATCCGATTACGCCGCGAGTCAAGATGCCTCGAATGCCGGCTTGCTCGGCCATCGCCGCCACTTGATCCATGCGGTCATACATATCGACGAATGCGGTGGTGCCTGTACGCAGCATCTCGACAATCGCAAGCGCGCTCCCTGCCCTCGTATCGGCATCGACGTATTTGGCCTCCATCGGCCACATCTTCTGCTCCAGCCATACTTGGAGCTTCTGATCGTCGGAATAGCCCCTTAGCAGCGTCATAGCCGCATGTCCATGCGTATTGACCAGTCCAGGCATGAATGCAAGCCTGCTGCCGTCCAGCTTCTCTGCTTCCGGCGACAAGCCTGTTGGCGGCTCAGCGCCGATATATGTAATAACGCCGTCTGTCACCACCATATGCCCTTTAATCGTTTTTGCTTCATCATCCATCGTCACGAATAAGCCATTCTCAATCCAAAGCTGCGTCATCGCTTACGTCTCCTTCATGGTTCAAATAATAAGCCAGGCTTAACAATTCCCTGGTGAAATCGGCATTGTGAATGCGCACATCATCCGGCACCCGCAGGATGGCCGGTGCAAAATTCAAAATGCCCTCTACGCCTGCGGCAATAAATTGATTGGCTACATTTTGCGCTTCATGGGCAGGAACCGTTATAATGCCGATCCGGATATTTTGCTCGGCGACGACACGTTCCAGCTCGCTCATAGGCTCTACGACCAGGTTGTTGATGCTGGAGCCGATCTTGTCGGGATGCACATCGAATACGGCTGTAATTTGCATATTGTCCTTCGAGTACTTGTTGTAATTGCACAATGCGTGACCAAGATTGCCCGCTCCGACCAGAGCGACCTTGATCGTTTGGTTGAGCTTCAGAATTTGCCTGATTTTCTCGATCAAATACAAGACGTCATAACCGATGCCCTTGCGGCCGAATTCGCCGAAGTAAGCCAGGTCCTTGCGGATTTGCGCAGGGTTGAGGTCAAGCTTGATCCCGAGCTCCTGCGAGGATACCGTTTGAATCTCCCGGATATGCAGCTCATTCAGCACTTGCAGATAAATCGGAAGGCGTCTGACGACAGCCTCCGATATTTTTGCGGACTTCATGGGAACCAACTCCTTCTAATCAGGGTTGTATAGACTAAGGGCTCAAGCTTACTCGTCTCCTGTTGCCGATTGGGCCAGCCATTGCTGCATGCGGGGCACCATCTGGTTCGTATGCATCGTCTCGATCTTCGGTCCCGGCAACGAGTACAAGAAATGCTTGCCGTAATAGGTGTCGATGACTCTCGTATCATAAATGATGACGATCCCTTTGTCATGGGCGGTGCGAACCAGCCTGCCGAATCCTTGCTTGAAGCGGATAACGGCCTGCGGTATCGACAGCTTCATGAACGGATTCTGCTTCTGGCGCTGCAGCAGCTCTGATTTTGCCTCCACAAGCGGATGATTAGGCGGCTGGAACGGCAGCCGGACGATTGCCAGGCATACCAGGCCTTCTCCCGGGATATCCACGCCTTCCCAGAAGCTGCTGGTGCCGAGCAAGACCGATTCCGGCTGCTGCAGAAATCTGCGGGTCAGCTTCGTTCGGTTGCTGCTGTCGATGCCTTGGCCAAGGAGCCCTATGCCTCTTTCATCCAGCTTCAGCTTCAGCGGATCATAGACCTGCTTCAGCATCTTGTACGATGTGAACAATACGAGCATGCGGCCTTTGGTCTCTACCGCGGCATCGGCAAGCGAACCGATAAGTTTGTCCAAATAGGCATCGTCGACTGCCGCTCCCTTAAGCACCGGAAAGTCGCGCGGAATCACGACCAGCGCCTGCTCCCTGTAATTGAACGGAGACGGAAGCTGTACCGTCTTCAGCTTGCCCTGCTTCTCATAACCCGCCAGGCCGAGCTGCTCCTCGGCATATTGGAAGTTTTTCTGCACAGTCAAGGTAGCCGATGTCATGACGATGCTGTCCTTCGCATCGAAGAAATACTTCTGCAGCTGGCTGCTGACATCAACAGGCGCCGCATAAAGCTGCAGAGACCGGTGGCGGTAAGCGGTGCTGGCTTCCAGCCAATACACGTACTGGGCATCCTCCAGCTTTGTAATCAGCCTCAGCTCGTCCTTCACTCTGCCCAGATCCCGCAGCGCTCCGTTCAAATCGGTCAGCGATGCCTGAACGGACAAATCATCGACTCGGTCCTTGATGTCGTTTATCATTTTCTCGGCTGTCTTCATAACCCTAGTCAGCTCGACATGCACATTGTTCTCGACTGCCAGCACGTCGTCCCAGCCCTCCGGAAGCTTGCCTGCGCTAATCCGCTTCACCAAAGAGCCATTGTCGCTGACGCTGTCGGATGCTGCAGCTGTGAAAGCATAGAACATTTCGAACAGCTTATCCCAATGCTCACGAATTTCCTGAAATATCGGAATGATCGTATCGATGGTTTCCGTCCAAGCCGGTACATGATCGTCACCCTCCTGCTGCAGCTTCAGTCTTAACGTCGGCAGCAAGCCGGAACGATTATCGCGGTACAATCGCACCATCGCTTGAACGAGCGTGAAATAATGCACATTCATGCCGAGATGCTTGCCCGCCACTTCCTCAACATGATGGGCTTCATCTATGACAAGATGGCTGTAAGTAGGCAGCAGGCGATGATCGGCCTGAACATCGGTGAACAGCATGGAATGGTTCGTGATGCACACATCCGCAATATTCGACTCATGCTTTGCGCGATGATAATAACAGCGCTTGAACCATGGACACGCGCGGTTAAGGCAAGAATCGGCATCGCTGGCCACCGTTGACCAGAAGTCGGCGCCCCGGCTGCCGAAATTCAGTTCCTCTTGATCGCCTGTTTCCGTCTCTCCGAGCCATACCACCATTTGTGCGGCTGTAATAGGGTCTTCGATAGGTGCTACCATATCTTGAGCATTCAGTTTCCCTTCAAATTTCCGCAGACACAAGTAATTGCCCCTGCCCTTGAATATGGATGCTTTGAACGGAAACGGAAGCACTTCGCCAAGCAGCGGCAAATCCCGCTGGCGAAGCTGTTCCTGCAAATTAATGGTATGAGTGCTGACAACAATTTTGCTTTTGCTCTGCAAGCTGTAATACAGCGCAGGAATCAGATAACCGAGCGATTTGCCCGTTCCTGTGCCGGCTTCAATAAGGAGATGCTTATCCTGCGTAAGCGCTTCATACACTTCGCGGAACATCGTCACTTGGGCTTCCCGCTCTTCATAACGCTCGAACTTATCCTGGAATCTGGATTTCACCTCTGCCAGGTAATCCTCGAAGTTTATTCCGTCCAATACGCCCTCGCTAGAAGGATTTTCCTCCCTTGGCGGCTTCTCTTCGCTCCATTCCCTTGCTTTCAGCGCGAATTGACGATAGAAGTCATAGTCCCCCATATCGAATACGGTATCCTGCTCGACCCGCTTCTCATTCCATCTCAGGAACCAATGCAGATCCTTGCCTTCATCTATTAACGCAGATAGCCGCTGCGCAGTCAGCAGCGGCATCGAACGCATTTTTTGCACCGACTCGATAAAAATAAGCGCAGTCGCCATCGCATCGCTGTCGGCTTGATGATGCTGATGATTCTCAATGCCGAACAGCTCGGCGACGGCGCCGAGCTGATACGTTGTAATGCTTGGGTAGAAGATGCGGAGAAGATCGATGGTGTCAAGCCTTCTTCCGGTGAACGGCATATAGCCGCAGCGGTCTAGCGCATTGTTCAAGAAGCCGGCATCAAATCCGACATTATGAGCCACCAGCACTGCATCGTCCAATAGCGGAATAAGCTGGAGCAGAACCTCATTCAGCTCCGGAGCATCTTTGACCATATCTTCCGTAATGCCGGTCAATCCCGTAATAAAAGCTGGAATGGGAATTCTCGGCTTCACAAATGAGCTATAGGTTTTGACGATGTCCAGCTCATCGGAGACGATGACAAGGCCGACTTGAATAATATCGTCTTCGGCGCCATGTCCGGTCGTTTCCAAATCCAGTACAGCATAATTCATTGATTCCCCGATCCTCTCACATACAGCACAGCTCCGTGCTACCAAAATATAACGATAATTGTCCCGGCGTCTCTTGGCAGGACTTAAGATTGCTTAATGAGTCCGTAAAGCTCGGATATACCTCATACGCCTTGCGGAACAGTTTCTCCGCTTGGGCAATGTTCATGTGAACGGCATGAATGCATCCAAGGGCATTATAGCCTAAAGCCAGCCACTTCGGAAAGTCCGACAGCACAATTAATAATTGAAATTGCCTTTGGGCCTCCTGCCAATTCTGCATATGCATCTGGCTCATGCCTAGAAACAGCCTGGCCAAATTGCATTCGGGCGCAATAGATATCGCATCTTGAAACAAACCGGCAGCGTGAGAAAACATAAATAATTTATAATAGCCCTGGCCCTTTTGAATAAGCAAATCCGCTTCTTCCGGTATAACAAGATCCTCCATATTGCAGGTGTGAGTTTCTATGCCAGAATTGCACGATTGTTCTTTCTGTTCACCAGAAGGAGCAGCATCGGTGCTGGACGGGTCACTCCCGGCAAGCTGTCCAACAACTGTAACGCTATCCTGAAAGTCACTTACCTTCTCCTCAAAATCGAGCCATTGCTCAATGAAGCTGTCGCTCATTTTTTTGAGCTCGGCGACTTGCTGAAGGTAGTCCATTCGCTCCTGTTCGCTTGCTTGTGGGTACTGCTTGGTGATCCCGTCAAGCACTTCGTTCATTGACGTGAACATATGCTGAAACATGCCGCATCCCGCCTTCGCTTAGAATAAGGAGTGATACGGTCATTTTTTGTTTACAGCCTTCTTTTCATACGGCGTGCCAGCCTTTACATAAGGCAGGTATGTTGCGTAATCCTGCGATTAAATAATGGTGGCATGCAATTCCTCGGTGATCACCTTAAGCGGCTTATTCTGATCGTCCAGAATCGTAATGACCGGCTTGTAGGACTTCGCTTCCTCGCTGGTCATCATGCCGTACGAAATAATGATGACCTTGTCGCCCGGCTGCACCAGTCTCGCTGCAGCGCCGTTCAAGCAGATGACGCCGGAGCCTCTGGCCCCCGTAATGACATAGGTCTCAAATCTGGCGCCATTGTTGTTGTTGACGATTTGAACCTTCTCATTCTCATACAGATCAGCCGCATCCATCAGATCCTCGTCAATGGTAATGCTGCCGACGTAGTTCAAATTCGCTTCCGTAACCGTCGCGCGGTGCAGCTTGGATTTCATCATTGTTCTAAACATGGTTACACCCCTCCATTCGGATGGTACAGGCTGTTATCAATCAAGCGTGTCGTTCCGAATTTGACTGCCATTGCCAGCAATGCCGGCGATTCCAGCTTATGCATAAGTTCCTGTTCGTCCAGCGGCTCTAGCGTTGGATAGCGAAGCAGCTCCACATAGTCGATGACCGCATCGGGAGCGGACTCAATCCGCTCCTTCACGCTCGACAGAAGCAAGCCCGCTGTCATCGACTCCTCCTGAATCCAGTCTTTGGCCAGCGCCAGAGACTGGGACAGGACTACCGCCTGCGCCCGGTGCTCCGCGGACAGATAGACGTTGCGCGAGCTTAGCGCCAGCCCGTCCGGCTCCCTTACTGTCGGGCAGGGCACAATAATGGTATCGAAATTCAAATCATTGACGATTTGCTGAATAACGGCAACTTGCTGCGCATCCTTCATACCGAAGTAGGCGCGGTCCGGCTTCACCAGATGGAACAGCTTGCTCACCACGAGGCCGACCCCATCGAAGTGGCCTGGTCTCGATGCGCCGCACAGCCGGTCTGTCAGACCGCTGACAATGACGCTGGTCTTGGACGGCTTCGGATACATCTCTTGTACCGTCGGCAAAAATGCGACATCAATACCGCTCTCCTCCGAAAGCTTCAGATCACGCGCTTCATCGCGGGGATAACGGTCCAGATCCTCGTTCGGCCCGAATTGCGTCGGATTGACGAAGACGCTTAATACGGCAATATCGTTATTTGCCTTCGCTTCACGCATCAGGCTTGCATGTCCCTCATGCAAATAGCCCATTGTCGGAACGAAGCCGATCGATCGTCTACCGCCTTCGGATAATGCAAATAAGTGCTCTTTCAAGTCGGCAATCGTTCGGGCTACAATCATGCAATCGGTACTTCCTTTCGCTGGCTTTCTTCCTTTTTGCTCTGCGGCTTATCCGCACCCGCGTCCTTGGTACCGCCATACAGCGCCGCAGGCGCCGCTGAGTTCGGCTGGAATACATGCTCCTCCGCCGGGAACTGCCCGGACTTCACTTCGCCGACATAGGATTCAATTGCATCGCGGATAGTCGTGCCGATATCAGCGTATGTTTTCACAAATTTCTTTTCAAAATAGGGGGAGGCATATTGCAATAGATCATGGTACACGAGTACCTGCCCGTCACATGCGCGGCCTGCTCCGATCCCGATAGTCGGAATCGCAAGCGCCTTGCTGATCGCTTCCGCGACCGGCTCTGTCACAAGCTCCAGCACGATGCTGAATGCTCCCGCCTTCTCAAGGGCCAGAGCATCATCCATGAGCTTCTGGGCATCCTTCTCGGTCTTGCCTTGCACTTTATATCCGCCAAGCTGATGCACAGACTGAGGCGTCAGTCCCAAATGGCCCATAACCGGGATGCCGGCTTGCACCAGCGCCTGTACATCGGCTGCAATCTCTGCGCCGCCTTCAAGCTTCAGAGCCTGAGCTCCGCCTTGCTGCATAATCCTTGCTGCATTAAGCAAGGTAGCCTCGCGGCTTGCTCCATAGGACAAGAACGGCATATCCGCTACGATAAATGTATTCCCCGCAGCTCTTGCTACCGATCTGGTGTGATACACAATATCGTCAACTGTCACTGGTATTGTCGTCTCATAGCCAAGCACAACATTGCCGAGCGAATCTCCTACCAGTATGACATCAATTCCCGCTTCTTCTGCAAGCTTCGCCGACGGGTAATCATAAGCCGTCAGCACGGAAATCGCATTGCGCTCCTGCTTCATCTTAAGCAGGCTGTGGATCGTCAGTCGTTTCCTCATCGCTTTCATCTCCTTTTCGTTGACGAACAGAGAGACTATAATGCTCGCTGAACCAAGCGGCAGCACCAGCATTCTGAACGCGCACCTTTAGTGCTATTGTAAACACAAAAAAACCTTTTAGCCGATTGCTAAAAAGGTTCCGGACACAAAAAGGAAACGGTTGCTTGTTGTGCTTCCTTCTGTCTCGGTCCCTACGGCTCAGAGCAGAGTGTACAACACCAATCATTGACACGGTTCGATCTGCAAGTTACCAGTGCAGCTTCCCATGGAATACCGCCTGATACGTGTAGTGTACCAAAAATATGGCCATTCGTAAACGGCACAAACGAACCGCTTTGCCCTTTGTCCTATGACCGGCTCAGCGGCTCGCCCATCTCTGCCGAGAATATCGTAACGATGCTTCCGTCAGCGCGCTCCACACGAATGGCTCCGCTCTCCTCCAGCCCGACAGGCACGCCCTCCAGCTCGCCTTGCGGAGTGATTAAGCGGACTTTCTGCCCTATCGACACCGACAACGACTCCCATAGTGCTGCAATAGCCGAGAAGCCCTCCTGCAGGAAGAGATCGTACAGCGTCTCCCACTCTGCCAAAAAGTCCTTGACGATCGCGCTGCGGCTGAATGCCCCGCCCGCCTCAATGCGAAGCGATGTGGCTTTCGTAAGCAATTCTTCCGGATAATCCCGCTCCGACAGATTGACGCTGATGCCGACGCCGGCAACAATATATTTGAGCCGCTCATCCTCAGCTGCCGATTCCAGCAGGATTCCGCTAATTTTTTTCCCATGAATAAGCAAATCGTTAGGCCATTTGATGCCGATAGGCAGCACGGTCAGACGCCTTAGGCTTCTGCAAAGTGCAACCGCTGTGAGCAGCGTAAGCTGCGGAGCGCAATGAATCGGAACATGGGGGCGCATCACCATGCTCATCCATATTCCTTTGCCTTGCGGAGACACCCAGCCGCGTCCCATTCGCCCTCTGCCGCCGGTCTGCTCCTCTGCGAGAACCAGCGTGCCTTCCGGCGCTCCAGCCTCCGCAAGCTCTCTTGCGGCATCCTGAGTGGACTTCACCTGCTCATAATAGTGAACAGATTGACCAAATCTCTGCGAGGAGCGCGCCTCTGTCAATTCTTCACTGCTAATCGCATCGGGCGAATAGACGAGCCTGTAGCCCAGCCTGGTAGACGCCTCAATCTCATAACCGGCCCCTTCAAGCTTGCGAATTTGCTTCCACACCGCCGTACGGCTTACATTCAGCTCCTCGCTCATCATGGCGCCTGACACATACTGATTCGGATGGCGCCTGAGCAAGTCCAGCAATTGATCATGACTCATGATATGTACCCTCTTCATTCCATAGTATGGACAGCTCAATCAGCTTGTCCTGCTCATTGGCCACTTCCCCTGCTGCTGCCGCATAAAGCAGCCGCTTCAGCATCGCGCTCATCCAAGGGCCAGCCTTACGAGACAGCGCCTGCTGCAAGTCGTTGCCGCTTATTGCAAGCTGCTTCAGCGATTTGACAGGCATCTCTTTCATCAGGAGGGACAAACGATGCGCGACTGCTGGCGGCAGTGGATCCGCATGGCTCTCTAAGATTTGCGCAACATGAATCCAGTGCCCCGCAGCTTCTTCGCCAAAGCGAAGAATGCCCTCCAGCCAAGCAGCACGCAATCCCTCCATATCTCCCGTCTTTACGAGTGGAGCAATCTCCGCATGCAGCTGCAGCATGGTGACGATCAAGCCTATCCTCTTGTTTGGAAGCTTAAGGCGGATAAGAAGCTCCCGGGCGTCTCCCTCGCCCGCCTGCAGCGACAACAAAGCAGCTGCCCAGCGCTCGTCCAAATGCTTAAGCCTGCCCAGCTCCGCCATCTCAAAACCTTCTCCACCCGCAGACGCTTGAATTCGCATCATTAGCCGGGATGGGACCGGCTCTTTGAAATCAGCCCATAAGCCGCTGGCGCCAAGCCATGCCAGCGCTCTCTCCGGAGTGTCGCTGGACAGCATCTTGTCGAGCTCCGCCTGCACACGCTCCATCGCGATATGGCGAAGGAGCGCTTTGTTCATACGCAGTCCGCGCCACAGGGACGGAACCGGCCGGAGCCCGTAAGCGCCTAGGAAACGCACCGCTCTCAGCATGCGCAGCGCATCCTCCTGGAGCCGGTCGCCTGCATTCCCTACACAGCGAAGACGGGACTGCCCTATATCGGCCAGTCCATCATACGGATCGTATACGCTTCCGCTTTGCCGGATTGCCATGGCGTTCATGGTAAAGTCTCTGCGAAGCAAATCTTCGTCCAGCGATTGCACAAATGCTACGGATGACGGCTTGCGGAATTGCTCATAGCCGGACTCAGTCCGGTAAGTCGTCACCTCATAAGTTAAGCCTTCATGCACAACCGTCACCGTGCCATGCTGCAAGCCGGTCGGGATACACTTGGGGAACAAGGCCATAACCTGCTCCGGCAAGGCAGAAGTTGCAATATCGATATCATGGACGGGCAGGCCTAACACGGCATCGCGCACGGCACCGCCGACGAATACCGCCTCATGGCCTTCCGTCTCCAGCTTTTCAATCAAGGGCATCGCCGCTCTCATCTCGTTCGTGAGCTCAAGCTTCATAGCCGCCCCTCCTTCCATGCGACTGCGGCAAGCACCTAAGGCAGTGCTATTCGCAGACGGAAACCGGCAGCTCGGCATCAATGCCGAGTACACGGTAATAGATCGATTCGTATTGCTCCGTTATCGAATCGTTGCAGAAGTCATGTCTTGCGCGATGCAAACATGCTTCCTTGAACCTGGCATGAAGGGCATCGTCGGTCAGCAGCTGCACAGCATGCTCCGCCATCTCTTCAACATGGCCCACATCAGACAAGAAGCCCGTTACGCCATGCGTAACCAGCTCCGGAATGCCTCCGGCATTGGAGCCGACTGTAGGAACTCCGCATGCCATCGCTTCCAGCGATACTAGTCCGAAGCTTTCCTTCTCAGACGGAAGCAGCAGCACGTCCGCCATGGAGATTACCTGAGCGACATCTTCTTGCTTGCCAAGGAAGTGAACACGATCCTCGAGACCTAAATTTTTAATTTTGCATTGGATTTTAGTCAGCTCCGGCCCTTCGCCAACAAGCAGCAGCTTGGATTTTACCCGCTTCGATACCCGTTCGAAAATCTCCACCACATCGCTCACCCGCTTAACCGGGCGGAAGTTCGAGATATGCATCAATATCTTCTCGTCCGGCGCTGCAAAGTCTGCGCGGAGCGAAGCTGCCTCGCGCGGATAATAGACGCGTTTGTCCACAAAGTTATAAGTCAAATCGATCGGAGTCAGAATGTCCAGCAGATTTCTCGTCTCCTGAATCAAATCATTGGATACCGCTGTAACGGCATCGCTCTGATGAATAGCCAGCCTGATCAGATCCTTTAGCGATTCATCCTGCGCGAGCACCGTAATGTCGGTGCCGTGAAGCGTCGTAACAGTCTTCAGTCCGTTGCCAACCATCTGCTTCGCAAGATAAGCGCAGACGGCATGGGGAACCGCATAATGAACATGCAAGAGGTCAAGCTGCTGCATCTTGGCGACTTGAGCCATCTTGCTGGCAAGCGACAGATCGTATGGCGGATAACGGAATACGTAATAGTCATTGACTTCAACTTCATGGAAAAATATATTTTTATGAAATTTGCCTAACCGGAACGGGATGCTATGCGTAATAAAATGAATTTCGTGCCCACGTTCGGCAAGCAGCTTCCCTAGTTCCGTAGCCACGACGCCGGAACCCCCCAGCGTCGGATAACATGTAATGCCGATTTTCAGCTTTTTAGCCATTCGTGATGCACCTCCCACTCATGTGGTTTATCTATATCTATTCCCTACAGGCTGTACGTTTTGTCAAAATAATTCCACGCCAAAGGGGCGTTTTATCGCAAAGCCTTCGGCATGACCCCAACCCTTGCTTTGGCCAAGCAAGGAATCTCTGGCTTCAACCCGCTCCACATACCCGCTTGTTAGCGGCGTGGCAACCGAATCCGCGCTATGCGCCCGGTCGAATTGAGAACGGTAAGCGCGCAGCGCCTCCCGCTTCGCATCGTAGGTCGATGTGACGTCCACGATCAACGATACGGCTTCTACATCATTGATATAATAATAAATAAGCTGTTCAACCTGAACAGGCGGCAGCTCTGGCATATAATTGCGCAGCTTGGCATTGAACACGGCTTCTTCGATCAGCTTGCTGCAAGCGATATGATCCGGATGGCGGTCTACCCAATACGGCGCGAATACAAAGCGCGGCTGCCAGCGCCTGATCTCCGCTACGATAGCCTCAATCTGCTCCCTGCTCGGCTGCAAGCCGCGGTCCGGCAGCCCCAAATTCGTCCGCGCAGATAAACCAAGCACCGCAGAGGCAGCGGCGGCTTCTTGCCGCCTCAGCTCTACGGTGCCGTTAGAGGACATCTCCGCTTCGGTCAAATCGCATATGCCTACCCGCTGTCCCGCCGCCGTATGCTTGGCAATCGTACCGCCCATGCCAATCTCCGCGTCGTCCGCGTGGGCTCCGAATACGAGAATATCCAGCTTGTCCATCACTCAGCCGCTCCCGGCTTATATTTGTGCACGAGTTCGCGCCATGCAAAGTCGCCGCGCTCCACAGCCTTCACAAGCACTTCTGCAGTCGCGATATTCGTAGCGACCGGAATGCCCTGTACATCGCATAGACGCAGTAAAGCAATAATATCCGGCTCGTGCGGCTGCGCCATCAGCGGATCGCGCAGAAATATAATCAAATCCATCTCGTTCTCAGCTACAAGCGCTCCGATCTGCTGGTCTCCCCCAAGCGGGCCGGACATAAAGCGATGGATCGACAATTCTGTCTGTTCCATAATGCGTGAACCGGTCGTCCCGGTGGAATAAAGCTTGTGGGGCGTGAACACATGTTCATAAGCGATGACGAAATTCACCATCTCGTCCTTCTTGCGGTCATGCGCGATAAATGCAATGTTCAGCATGAAAATCCCCTCTCCCGATGTCAATGGAGCCTTGTCGGCTAGTCCATAATATGTTCGAATCCATAGATTAACCCTGTATAAGTCATAACCTTCTTCACCGCTACATTAACGCCCGGCATATAACCGGCACGGTCATAGGAATCATGACGGATCTTAAGCGTTTGGCCATAGCCTCCGAAAATAACCTCCTGCTGCGCAAACACGCCCGGAAGTCTGACGCTATGTATACGGAAGCCGTTGTAATATCCGCCGCGAGCTCCTTCAATTGTTTCTTCTTCCTTCGGATTGCCTTGGCGCAGCTCCTGGCGAACCTGCGAGATCAGCTCGGCTGTTTTGATCGACGTGCCCGACGGCGCATCCAGCTTCTGATCGCCATGATATTCGATAATTTCAACATGAGGCAAATATTTGGATGCTTCCGCTGCAAATTTCATCATCAGAATCGCTCCGATGGAGAAGTTAGGCGCGATCAAGCCGCCGATGCCCTTTTCCTTGCATAGCTCGTCCAGCTCTTCGATTTGTTCCGGAGTAAAGCCTGTTGTCCCGATTACCGGACGAACTCCGTATTCAATCGCCGTCTTCGTATTGCCGTAAGCGGCTTGCGGAACGGTGAAATCGACCAGCACGTCCGCTTTCGCGCCACTAAGCGCTTCGTCCAGCGTTGCGCTGACGATTACGCCGGTATTGGAATGACCTGCGAATATGCCGGCATCCACCGGCCCGGAGGACGGATCTACGGCAGCAACAAGCTGCAGAGCCTCATCCTCCAGCACCATCTTGACAACCTCTCTGCCCATTCTTCCCCCAGCGCCTGTAACCGCGACTCTAATCCGTTCAACCGTCATCCCTATCACCTTTTCCTTATCGTCTTCTCATCGTGGAACGGATACGCTCCATTCTCCGTTTGCGGCTGATGTCCGCGAACAATCTGCGAGCCGCCGAATGATTGGGATCCAGCCTGAGCGCTTCCCGCGCGCACTCAATGGCTTCGTCCAGCCCTCCGTCTGTCATGCATACCATTGCAAGCGTATAATACGCCTCAAAGCTAAGTGGGTCAAGCATAACCGCATGCCTGAGCAGCTCAGCGGCTTCCTTCAGATCAGGCTTCTCTGCGGCGACGAGTCCGCTCGCCTCCGCCAGCAGCAGCCTGGACTGAATAACCTGCGAGTGATACCGGTACTCTTCGTTGTCCGGCTCCAGCTTCTCGGCCACATCGGCATAAACCTTCGCTTTCGGCCACTTGCCGCTGCGCGCGCAGGATACGGCGCATTTATGATAATATCCGGCGTTATCCGGCTCGGCCGCTATCGCCTGCTCGAACCAATAGATCGCCTCTTCGAAATCGCTGTGAAAAATATATTCATACGCCTTCCTGATGCAGGCCTCCCCATCCATCTGCCCATCCTCCTTGTACAGGGGTGATGGTACAGCATATGTATGGAGCTTGCTTACAGTTCGTCGCTTTTCTTCGTCCAGCGATTTGCGTCACGCGTATTGAACTTGTGCATGACTTTATCGTGAGCTTCCGTCAGATCGATGCCCAGCGAGTTCGCGAAACAGGACAGCAGGAACAGAATGTCCCCGAGCTCCATCTCTACGGTGTTCTCCGCCTCATCCGATCTCTTCGGCTTCTCTCCATAATAATGATTGATCTCACGCGCCAGCTCGCCGACCTCCTCGGTCATTCTCGCCATGAGTGCAAGCGGGCTGAAATAGCCTTCCTTGAATTGCGAGATATACTCGTCCACCTCGCGCTGTACTTGAGCCAATGACTTCTCTGACATGTTCCCGGCTTCCTTTCGTATAGTGCTGCACGTTACTATGTTACCGTATAGGTCCGACCAAAATCAATGTTTTTCGAATGCGCCAATTCGCCATACTAATGTAAAGCGATCTATAAAGAAAGTAGGCGAATCCGTGAAAAGAATCTGGAATCAGCTGCGCCTCATTCTGCCCATCCTGGTCGGAACGGCCATTTATGCATTTGGCCTGCACTACTTTATCATTCCTAACCAACTGATGGAGGGCGGCCTGACCGGCATTGCCGTATTACTCAATTATGCGGCAGGCTGGAAGCTGTCGGTCACGACGCTGGCGCTCAATATCCCGCTGTTCCTCCTAGGCTGGAGAGCGCTAGGCAAGTTCCAGATGCTATATACCGTCATAGGCACCGTATCTCTCTCTCTATTTCTTGCGTTAATGGAGTATTTCATCCACGAGGGTTGGCTGGTGCCTTTCCATAGCACCAATGACCATATGCTTGCCGCTCTATATGCCGGAGTTACGCTTGGCGCCGGACTGGGCATCGTGTTTCGCTTCGGCGGCACCACAGGCGGAATCGATATCATAGCGCGCATATTGACCCGCTGGCGCAGCCTTAGCATGGGACAAGTCATACTCGCCTTTGACACTGTCATCATCGGCATCTCCATCCTGTATATTTCGCTGGAGAAAGTGCTGTATACACTCGTTGTTGTTTTTGTCGCATCAAAAATGATCGATTTCCTGCAGGAAGGAGCCTATGCAGCCAAAGCCTTTTCCATTATTACCGACCACGGCCAGCAGCTGGCAACAACCATCACCCATGAGCTGGAGCGGGGCGTCACCCTCATGCCGGCCAAAGGAGCTTTCTCCGGAGAACAAAAAGAGATCGTCTACTGCGTCGTGGGAAGGGCGGAAAACCGCCGCCTCAAATCCATCATACGCAATATCGATCCCCGTGCGTTTATCGTCATCAATGATGTTCATGATGTGCTTGGCGAAGGGTTCAAAGAAGAGTAGCCGCCACGGAAAATCCCAGAATAGGCCTAAAGCTTCTTTACCCCGTATGGCATAGCCTTATACTTCCGCCATCCTGTCCATGTCAGCACGGCTGATATGATCGTTCCGAGCAGCAGCGCCCACTTCAATGGATTCCCGGCGCCAGGCGGTGCGACAACTGGAACGGCGGCAGCCTGCTTGTCCTCCAGGAATACACTGTTAATCGCCCCCCTAATCGCTTCAAGCGATTGATCAACCTCAGACTTCCAGACCGTGGATTGCTTGCCTTCAAGCAGTCTCCCCGTATACGCAATGCGCTCCATCAACTCTCTCATGCGAATCGGGTCGCCAGCGAATATAGCAGCCGTCTCGATTCTCGCGGCATGCTCGCTTAATCCTTGCAGCGATGCCCTTGCAGCAGCAACAGGGTCCCCGGCTTGCCTCTTCCAAGCTTGCTTGAGCATATTCAAATCATTGTTAAGCAGCGCTTTATATTGAAGCCATAAAGCAGCCTTGCCGTTCATCAGCGCGTCCGCGCCCATGCGCAGCCGGACGGTATGTTCCAGCCACAACGAGTGCTTCACGCCGCCTGCTAGCGCCCGTTCAACCGCCGCGGCATCCTGCTCCATTCTTGTCCAGCCGTCGGCGCTGCCGTAGCTGCGAACCATCTCATTGCCCAGCAGCTTGTTCATTCTTTGCAATTCCGCGAATGCGGCCTGCCTATTGTTATGATAAGCCGCCGTATATAAAGCTGTCGCTGTCTCGTCCATCCGCTCGAGCTGATGGTACGGACCTGACGAAAACAGGAATGCGTGGCTTCCTTCAGGACTCGCGCCGCCCCATACCACTCCAGCCGTCCCTATCGCCATGCAGAGACAGACGATGAACGGAATGATAATACGCGATTTCATGGACATCCCCCCATAGCCCAATCTATGAGGGGATGTCCAACATTATTCTTCTTTCCTAAAACGCAATACGATCCATGCGGCCAGGAAGCTCGCAACCGACAGAGCATAAGTGAAGGTGCGTACCGCATCCCGATCATCTTCCAGCTCCGCCGGCAGCCACGGATTAATGCCAAACGTATAATCCATCGTATCGTTAAGCAGCAGCCAGCCGAGACCGATCGCCAGCGCGCCAGCGCGAGCCTTCATGAATCTGAAATAGAGCAGCGCCTCCGCGGCCATGCCCAAGTGGGAGGCAATCAACATGTAATGCTGCCAGTTCAGCACATCGCCTTGCGCCGCGCCGGCGACAATCATCGCCACCGCCCATATGCCGTATTTGACGGAGCATACAACTGCCAGCGCTTCGATAATGACTCTCACCGCATTCCCGAATCGGGAAGCTCGCTGCGGAGGAAACATAAGGAACAAAAGCGATAGCGTAAAAAACAAGCTTGCGGTTGGCGAATCCGGAACAAAAGGCAGCATCCAAGCCGGCTTGTTCTCCAGGGTCCAGATCAACTGATTTTCATACCAGATATAGCCGTAGATCGTACCGACCAAATTAACGATAAATAACAGCCAAAGCACATTGCGGTTCAACAGGAAGCTTCGGCTCCAGAACAAACTCAGGTTCATGATCTTGTTCCTTTCCAAAAAAAACCTGACCGAATAACTCGATCAGGTTCTCTTCAACTAAATCAACTACTCTTGTGTCTGCTTAGACAGCCATACTGCCAGCTGATCAATCTCTTCGGTAGAAAGGTTATCCTTGTACGCAGGCATAGCGCCGTTATTCCGGCCGTTCGTAATCGTTTCCGCGATCTCTTCCTTGGACAAACGATTGCCAACGCCTAGAAGCGCAGGGCCCATTCCGCCGGACAAGTCATTCGCATGGCAGCCGATACATTGAGCTTGGATGATCGTCATTGCCGGATCTTCAGGCTCGATGATTGCAGCAACAGGCGCTTTCTTAAGCGGGTTCGGACGAGGCAAGCCTCTCTCATGGGCAAGCCTTGCTTCTTCCTCGCGCAAGTGATGCTCAGGAGTTTGTCCGTTCTTCTCCAGCATATGCTGGTAGTGATCCCAAGATACAACAGTCAAGTATACGCAAGCCGCAAGCGTCAGAAGCATAAGCGACGAAGCGATTGGACGGCGGTAGAAGCGGCGCTCCTTGCCTGTGTCCAGGAATGGCGCAAGCAGCAAGCCGCCGAACAGGATGCCCGGGATGCCGAGTGTGCCAAGCAGGATGTACTCCTGCGATACATATGGATATTTCAAGAATTGATACAGGAACAAGAAGTACCAGTCTGGCATCGGAATAAACGATGCATTCGTCGGGTCAGCCGGGTAGCCTAGCGGCGCAGGCTCGGCGATTACCCATACCAGGAAGCCGACCAGCACGACGCAGCCTACCATCCATTCCTTCAGAAGGAAGTTCGGGATGAAAGCTTCCGATTTGCCCGGAAATGACGTATAGTCCGGCGGAGTCTGGAACCCGCCCGCTTTCTTAACGCGCGAGTCGCCTACATAGACGACCTTCTCGTTCGATTTATGACCGTGAGCCATGTGTAAGCCCTCCCTTCGCTTAAAGTGGTCCCGAAATGCCTTGTTTCCGAATCATCAGGAAGTGCGCTGCCAGCATAGCGATCAAAGCGCCTGGCAGGAAGAATACGTGAATCGCGAAGAAGCGAGTCAGCGTCTGCGCCCCTACGATGTCGCCGCCATACAGGAAGTCGGCGATGTAAGGCCCGATAAGCGGAACGGAAGCTGCGATCTCTACACCTACTTTAGTTGCGTAGTAAGCTTTGTTATCCCATGGCAGCAGGTAGCCTGTGAAACCAAGGCCCAGCATGATGAAGAAAATCAGCATTCCGACTACCCAGTTCATCTCACGCGGAGCCTTGTAGGAGCCGGTGAAAAATACGCGAAGAGTATGTAGGAACATCATAACGATTACCAAGCTCGCGCCAAAGTGGTGCATGCCGCGAACGATCTGGCCGAATGCGACCTGATGCTGCAGATAGTCAACGCTCGCGTAAGCGTTAATAATATCCGGCACGTAGTACATGGTCAGGAACATTCCCGACAAAATCTGGATAACCGTAATAAAAAACGTCAAGCCACCGAAGCAGTAGACAAATGCAGAGAAGTGATGCGCCGGGTTAACGTGCTCCGGCACTTCATGGTCTGCTACATCTCTCCAAAGCGGCGTAATGTCAAGACGTTCATCGATCCAGTTGTATACATTTTTAAACATCTGCAGTACGCCCTCCTTAGCTTCTAGTGTTCGGAATAAGTGGTCCCAAGTAGACGATGCCGTTGTCAATGACAACTTCGTATTCGTCGAGCGGCGAGTTGGCTACTGCCAAGTTCTTGCCGTCCTTGGAATATCTCGCGTCATGGCACGGACAGTCATATTCGTTATGACCTTTCGTATTCCAGAAAATCGTGCATCCCAAATGCTTGCAGACCGGAGACAGGGCAAATACTTTGCCGTCTTCGCCTCTTGAGATCCAAGCTACGAGTTCAGGCTCGCTCTCATACCAACCGTCGATTTGATGAATCTTGAACTTGAATTCTTGCGGTTCCGATGTAATTCTGCTCTCCTCAACGACCTTGACCAGATTGCCTTCGCCCTTCTTCGCAAGAAGCGGATCCACTGCAAACCGAACCATCGGCAATACCGCGCCGCCCATCATGAAGGCCGTTGTGCCGCCAAGCGTATATGACAAAAATTGACGCCGGGACATTTCTTTGCGCTGAACCGGACGATGCGCCGTCTCGTGTTGTTCATGATTACTCATCTTCTGTTCTAACCCCCTTTGCCAACCATATCTCGCGTCTTGCCGCACGGCAAAAACACATGACGAACTAGGACATAACTTATAATAGCCTAGGTGTTTGGGAGCGTCAAGAATATGGCCCGATATTTGCGTCATTCTGGAAATGCCGTTCAAGAATTTGTTATCATTTTGTCACATTTGACCTGCTCTGGCATTTGTTTTCCCCATAATTCGATCTAATTATACGAAGAAAATCCATAATTAAGGAGAAACAGCCGCCCAAAGCTCTCTAATTTGTGACGACACTTCATTGGGTGACGGAAGCTCTCCGCCCGTTCCCGGCTGCAAAATAAGATCCGCATCCTTAATTGCCAGGTCTGACGCTGAAAACGCAGTCATCACAATCACATATTTGAACCCGGTTTGCTTCAGCCTTCCGCACCAGTCTCCAAGCATAGCTGAGAACGCTTCGCCTTCCGCTATGTAATGGCATGCCGGATATGTGACGACTCTGCCTTTGAACGGAATCTCCACCATATCCATGAAATCACGCAGGTCCTCCAGCCGCTCTGTCGCTTCGTAAGGCGTCTCCCCGCCGCCCAGGCCTGTCACAGGAAGCAGGCATGTATCAAGGTACGGCTTAAGCTCGTCCCATTGTTCTTCCGTAATATCGCTGAATTTCATCGGTTCTCCTCATTTCCCCGTTGTCTGCTCTTGCCTTACCATTCTACAAAAGAAAGCCTCCTTGCGCTAGGGCGGGCATAAGCCGTCTGCGCTTGGAAGCTCCTTATCGTTAATGCTTCAGCTCATTGAGTTGCTTGACGAGTCGGTAGAACGTATCCTCGTCGCCGGACGCAAGCGCTTTGTCTATCGCATGATTCAGCTTCTCGGTCTGAAATTTCAGCACGGCTTCGTCCAGTACAAGCTCAGCGACCAATCCGAGCATCGCCTCATACGTTTCTTTCATTTTGTCCATAGGATACACCTCCACACCGGCGCTTAAGAGATCCTATATTCGATTCCTTTCGTCACGTAGCTCTCCATCGTCCTTCTCATGCGCAGCAAATCATCCTCTGTCAACTCTCTTACGACTCTGGCGGGCGTTCCGATAGAAAGCGTATAGGATGGTATTTTCTTATTCTCTGTCACAATCGAACCGGCTCCTATTAAAGCATATTCACCAACGTCTGCGCCGTTAAGTACGATTGCCCCCATTCCGATTAATGTACCTCTGCCTATCGTGCATCCATGGATAATCGCGCTATGCCCGACCGATACCTCATCAGCCAGTATAAGGGGCTGATCCGTATTCACATGGCCTACTACACCGTCTTGCACGTTGCAGCTATGCCCGATTCTAATCGGAGCAAGATCGCCCCGAAGCACAGCGTTGAACCATACTGTGCTTTTTTCACCGATCGAGACATCTCCGATCAGCTTGGCTCCTTCTGCAATATAGCAGCTATCGTGAACGGCGGGAACTATTTTGTTATACGGCAACAACATACACTTCATCTCCCTTGTCAGCTTGAATTGGGGAGATTCTACCAAGGCTTATTCCCAAAGTCAATGCAAACCGAGCCCCGCGGTATCGGCCCCTCTCGCCGAACGGTCAATTATCGCATGACCAGACTTCGTCATGCGCACAACCGTTCCGTGCTCGGAATGCTCCCCGATGCGCAGCAATCCGAGATGAACCATCATTTTAAGCAGCCTCGCTTCCAGAATGGAGTTGGCATCGTCATAGTAGTAAGTCTTAATGAATGGAACTAGCACTTCCCGCAGCGACGAGACGCTCACCCAATCCGCGGCCAGTGCGTGAACCCAGTGGACAAGCGACAGCAGATTGGTTACAGGGCCCTTGTACAGCTTTAGCCAGTAACGGTACACCAGCTCTTGCTCATCCGCTGCTGAAGGCTTCTCCAGCCGCTCCTTGCCCGCTTCCTCTACAACAAGCAAGCCGTCAGGCTGTTCGCTAATGTACTTCACGCTGCAGCAGTAATCATAGAGCAAGGAGAAACGGTCCGGATATTGATTGAAATGGCGTCCGTATCCGAAGCGCCACGCTCCTTTGCTCGGCAGCTCCTCCCGAACGCCCATCCGGTCCAGCAGCTGCTGAAGGGACCGCTTATACATGGAACCGTCCGATACAAGCTGCACTTCATTGTGGTATACATAATGAAGCAATTGCTTAATGTCTTCCTGTATCAAGCCTTGCTCATCCCTGTACATGGCCGGCTCATCCGTATAGCGCAGCTGCTCGGCGAACCGGCGCCTCAGCGTCTCGCGGAATCGGGTTTTCAGGTCATTCGGAATTTGGAACAGATACCTTCCCGGTCCGCTGAATCCGTTAAAGAGCCAGCCCTGATGCTTGAACTGGACGATAATTTCTCTTGGGCTGGGCGGCTCCGGCGGCAATGCGGCTTTCTTTTTGCTCTTCTTCGTTTTTTTGACTGGCTCCTCCAGAGCTTCCTTCTTCTCCTCGCCGAAGCGGCTCTGCTGAACCCTTGCGACTAGATCTTCCAGACTGTAGGACTGCCTGGACTCGAATAACAGAGAATTGAGGAAACGGAGATCCTCCAGCCTCATGGAGCTGATTTGGTTCTCGAATACGTCATGCCGATTGATTTGCGACAGGATGGATTGAATCAGCTCGTTCTTGGAGTTCCCGTTGCATTCGCACCGGTATGCGCCCGCAATCTTGCTGAGCTGACCGATATCGGCATAACTCAGCATATCCGACAGATTCATGGCCCTCCCCTTTCTGCAGAGTGCCGCTCCCTCGGAGGCCGCGGCTTCTATAGCTAAGGTTTTAGTACCATTATTGGACAATTCGCGCATTTCATACCCGTATGCATTAGGAAAGGTCATGCGTAACGCAAAAAAAGCTCTCCGATAACAATCGGAAAGCTGTTATGAACCAACGCCATTAGACTACGTTAGACTTTAATCTCATCCAGATGCCTAGTACAATTGTGCAGCAGCGGCTGCCATGCATCGCCTTGCCGCTCCAGAATCGAATAGGACAAGTTGCCTAGCCGGGAATCCTCCAAATCTGCGCACAGTTCCTTTAACATCTGGGCGATGAAGCTGCCGTGAGAGACAACAAGAATATTGCGAGCCTCTTCTCGCTTCATCAGATCTGTTATCGCTTCCGTGCCCCTCGCGCGAACTTCGGCATCGGATTCCATGCCGACACTTTGCTCGCGCCAGTCCGCTCCCCAGCGCTCCAGCCGTTCCTGCTCCGTCGTCCCTTCAATTTCGCCAAAATAACGCTCACGCAGCCGGATATCCGGCTCTAATACCGGAATGCCGAGCCGCTCCGCAATAATGGCTGCCGTTCTCCTTGCGCGCTGCAGATCGCTTGAAATAACCGCGTCCCATATCCGCTCTTCATTGCTTAACCTTGAAGCCAGCGCCTGCGCTTGCGCGATTCCTTCTTCATTAAGCGGGATATCCGTCTGCCCTTGAATAATGCCCTTTGCATTCCAATCTGTCTTTCCATGCCGGACCAAGCCGATTAGCAAGCCGATTACCCCTTTCGATGTATGCGTTCCCGATGCGTCAATGCCGCGTTCTGGCCAGCCAATTCAGAATTAGCAATGCCATGACAAGCCCAAGAAGCGATAGAGCTACGTAATATTGCGGGAACGTAGGCACTACCTTCAGCACGACCGGATCGCTGATGCTCGCTACAGGTACCTCCGCATAGAAGCCCGCCGTCACAAATACATTGTCGGTTGAAGCGTTGGCCGCTTCAATTAATCCCGTCATCTTTTGAATCTGGGCTTCAGTCGGCGCTTCCTTATAGTCGAATACGAATACAAAAAACGCGCAAGCGAACATGGCCATGCAGCCTGCAATTAGAATCGCCGTATTTCGCCGGAATGATTTGGAGAAGTGATAGCTTTTGCTTGGAACAGGCAAGTACCAGGATTCGTCCAAGTAAATGCGCTCCATCACAGCGCGGTTCACATGCTCGGAAGGGCCGAACTCCGCTGTCTCATCGGCGCATAGGCTCGCGAGATCCTCGCTTTCGTCCCAGAAGCCGTAATGCGCAGAGCAATTCGGGCAATCCAGCAAATGAGCCTCCAGTTCTATTCTCTCCTGATCATCCTCGGACATATCCCAGTAGTCGGAATACCTGAGCTGCACGTCCTCGCATTTCATCATGAATTCATCCTCTCGAAAGACTCCGCCGACGGCATTGTTCCATAATAAGGCTCAAGCTGCGTCTTCACACTGGCTCTGGCCCGGAACAGCAATGATTTGACAGAGCTGACCGACTGTCCAAGGATATTGGCGATCTCCTGGTAGTCCAGTTGCTCATATTCCCTAAGAATAAGCGCGGACCGCTGCTTCTCCGGCAAGTTGTTGATTGCCTCGCGAACCATAGCCATTCTCTCATTGCGCAGAAGCTGCTGCTCAGGAGCGGCTTCATGCGATGCGATCGGTTCAAAACCTGCGTCATCGAGCGATACATTATTCGCCTTGCCTTTCCTAAGCTCGCTTAGAACGGTATTGCGCGCAATCGTATATAGCCACGTAGAGAAAGAAGCATCCATCTCCCTGAAGGAGTGAAGGCTGCGGTATGCCTTATAAAATGTTTCTGAACATAAGTCTTCAGCCAGCAATTCCAGTTTGGCGCTCTTCAGCATATGAAAGATGAATGCCAATATCTTGCGCTGATAACGCCGCATCAGTTCGGAGTACAGCTCGACATTGCCATCCTTAATCTCTCGTATCAACTGGGAATCAGTCATGACAGGCGAACCTCCTCCACCTGCAGATTATTCCCGGACCCTATGTATCATTGTACCGGCCCGAAAACAAAAAGTTGCGGTCGTCATCTCATTAAAATACAGTTTCAACTGAGTAGATTAACAATTCGATTCCAGCAGGCAAATTCCTGCTTGTTTCGACATTCATTCCAAAACCTTCATTTTCCTAATAAATCTGAAAGTTTAGAAATCATTCCCTTTCTTCTCTGTTTCTTATTAGTAAACCAAGCCGGCATAACGCCAAACAAATATAACCCGCAAGCAAAGACCGCGGGCTTGTCCATTTTTGATTTTCGCAAGCGTGTGACCTGAGAGGTTATCTTCAAGCAAAAAAAATACCACTCCGAGGAGTGGTCTGCGTTCATGATGAACGCTGCAGTTATTGGATAGGAGTGGAGAGAAACCATACTGTACTTTTATTATATGTATACGCTTCCAATTTGTCAACAAGCGTTTTCATTTTCGTGACGAGTCATGAAAATGAAAACAAGGGCGCATGGATCTATTGATGAACTGAATAGCCGTTACGTTCCAGCAGCGCAATCGCCTGGTCCAGGTATTCCTGATTGCGGAACGATAACCGGAGAATGCCCGGCACGTCTTCCCGGCTTTCGATAATTTGCAGGTTGCTAAGGTTAATCCGGTTGTTGCCCAGCTCGCTGGCAATCTTGCCGATGATGCCCGGATGGTCCGGCACATCGACATAACAATCGTACACCGAATGAATCATGCCTTTGCGGCGCTCCGGCATTCGGTTGCGGAATTCGCCCGCCGTCCGAAAGGCTTCCTCAATAGAGGGTCCATCCATCTTCTCAAGCATATGTGCGAAGGTCTCCATGCCGTCATTCCAGTCACGAATAAGTCGCAGCAGCACACGTCGATTGTCGAGCAAAATATCGCGCCACAGGCTTGGATCGCCTGAAGCGATGCGCGTAATATCCCGGAAGCCGCCGGCAGCCAAGGATTGATACAGCTCGTTGCGCTCATTATAGCCGCGTACCTGATTCACAAGCGCAACGGCAATCATATGCGGCAAATGACTGATCGCTCCTACGATATCATCATGGGAATCCGCGTCCACTTTCACTATATTCGCCCTCGTATGCGAAAGAAGCTCCGTAAGGCGCTCTACCGCTTCAGGAGGCGTCGTGGAATCAGGCGTCAGCACGTAAAAGGCATTCTCCAGCAAATGGTAAGAGGCCGCCTCTACGCCGGAGCGCTCCGATCCCGCCATGGGGTGGCCGCCGATAAACGTCGCATGCCCCAGATTCACGGATCTGGCGTAGGATGCCACCGACGACTTCGTGCTGCCTACATCGGTAATAATGCAGCCCTTCTTCAAATTAAAGGCGCTGATTTTCTCCAAATACTCCTGCAGGTTACCGACAGGCACGCATAGAAAAATAAAGTCCGCTTGCTCGGCGGCTTCCTGGATCGATGTCGTTCCGACATCGACCACGCCGCGCTGAAGGTATTTCTGAACGGAGCTTTCCCGATTGGAAAATCCGATTACCCGGATACCCGGCTTGCCCTTCAGGCAAAGCGCAATCGAACCCCCAATCAGGCCCACTCCAAAAATCGCTACATTCGTCATAAATTTAAATTTACACCGTCACTTCCTGCAAAACTTGCTCAAACGCTTCGATAAAGGCAGCATTCTGCTCAGGCGTGCCGACGGAAACGCGAATATAGGTCGGGTAGTTGGCCCAGCGCCCTTTCACGATTACGCCTTTGCGCAGCATTGCGTCGAATACTTCACCCGAAGGGCGATGCGCATCGACCAGAATAAAGTTGCCATGAGCCGGGAAATACGATAAGCCAAGCCGATCGAATTGCTCCGTTATATAGCGGATGCCCTCCAGATTGTGCTCCTTGCAGGAAGCGACGAACGCATCGTCCTTCAAGGATCCGAGCGCTCCCGCTTGCGCCAGCCGCGTCGTATTGAACGGCTCGCGAATTTGATTCATGAATTGGATCACTTGCGGGCTGCTTACGCCGTATCCGATGCGGTGTGCGGCAAGACCGTATACCTTCGAGAAAGTACGGAGCACAAGCAGATTCGAATAGCTCTTCAGCAGCTCGACGCCATCGCTGTATTCTGCGGCATCGACGAATTCCCGGTAAGCTTCGTCCAGTACGACTAGCACATGCGAAGGCACATCGTTCAGGAACGCTCTCAGCTCATCGTCGGATACAATCGTCCCTGTCGGGTTGTTCGGATTGCAGATCCAGACGATCTTGGTCCGTTCCGTAATCTTCGCCAGCATGGCAGGCAAATCATGCTTGCCCTCCTTCAGCGGCACTTCGATTATATTCGCGTTCTCGATCTGGGCGTTGTGCCTGTATTGGGAGAAGGTCTCATTGGCCATAATGGTCTCGTCGCCCGGTGCCAGGAACGTTCTTGCCGCAAGTACGATGACCTCGCTGGAGCCTGCTCCGAAGATCAGCTGATTCGTCTGGGCCGACAGCTTGCTTGCAAGCTCCTGGGCCAGGACGAGGCTTGCTCCATCAGGATAAACATTGCTATTCGTAAGCTCGGCGAGCATGGCGTTTTTCGCTTCATTGGAGAAACCGTAAGGATTTTCATTGGAGGCCAGCTTGATCACATGATCGAGGCCAAGCTCTCTTTTCACGTCTTCCACAGGCTTGCCCGGGTTATAGACAGGCAAATGGACGACATTCGATTTGGGCTGCATGACTCTTCACCTCTTCTATGTATTGAAGTGTTACTGTCCCATTGTCTCACATCTGTTTGCTGTTTTAAAGCTTTTTCGAAAAAACGGAAAACCGCCCCTTTGGCTGCGTCCGGCTGCCGAAGGGGCGGATCGTATAGCGAATTAACCCTTGAGTGAAGCTACAAACTCGCCGATTGCAGCAAGCCCTTGCGCCCTTGTCTCTTCGTTCTCCAGCAAAGGAATCGCCTCTTCAATCTTTCTGACAATCGCGCTGCCCACGATAACTGCGTCGCATTGCCCCTCGAACCGCTCCACCTGCTCCCTGCTGGAAATGCCGAAGCCGATGCCGATCGGCAGATCCGTAGAAGCTTTCACGGTTGCGAGAAACTGGTCAATGCCGGTATGGAAGTCGGAGCGCACACCTGTAACGCCCAGAGAGGAAACGCAATAGATGAAGCCGCGCGCCTTACTGGTGATGCGCGCAACCCGGTCATTGGAGGTTGGGGCTACAAGCGGTATCAAATGTATGTCATACGCCTCCGATAGGGCTCTTACCTCTTCATCTTCTTCAATCGGCAAATCCGGAATGATCAGTCCGCTAATGCCTTTGCTCTTCACAAGCTCGAAGAACGGCTTCAAGCCGAACTGGAGCACAGGATTATAATAGGTGAACAAGATTAGCGGCATCTTCACGCCAGCCTCACGGACTTGTGCAGCTAACTCGATACAGTCCAGAAGCGTGATCTGGCTGCGGAGGGCGCGCTCCGATGCGCGCTGAATGACGGGTCCATCCGCGAGCGGGTCAGAATAGGGTACGCCAAGCTCGATCATATCTGCGCCGGATTGCTCCAACTGCTTGATAATGGCTAGCGTGGTAGACAGGTCGGGATCGCCTACAGTCAAGAACGGAATAAGCGCGGTGCGCCCCTCCGCCTTCAGCCTGGCGAATGCTTGATCGATCAGGTTCATTAGCTTTGACCTCCCAAATAACCCATAATAGCCTCAACGTCTTTGTCGCCGCGTCCGGACAAGCTGACGACTACAACTTGATCCTTGCCAAGCGTAGGGGCCAGCTTCAGCGTCTGCGCGATCGCATGCGCCGATTCCAGCGCCGGAATAATGCCTTCCGTACGAGACAGAAGCTGGAGCGCCTCCAACGCTTCGGCGTCCGTAATCGGCACATAGTCCGCCCGGCCGGAATCCTTCAAGTAAGCGTGCTCCGGCCCGATGCCCGGATAATCCAAGCCCGCGGAGATCGAATGCGCAGGCTGTACCTGCCCGTATTGATCTTGAAGCACATAGCTGAGAGAGCCTTGGAACACGCCATGGCGTCCCTTCGTCATCGTAGCCGCATGCTCTTCCGTCTCTACGCCTCTGCCGGCGGCTTCAACGCCCAGCAGCTTCACGCCCTCGTCCCCAACGAATGGATAGAAAATGCCCATCGCATTGCTGCCGCCGCCAACTGCCGCAACTACATAATCAGGCAGTCTTCCTTCTTCCTTCAGAATTTGCTCGCGCGCCTCGTCGCCGATAATGCGCTGGAAGTCGCGCACCATCATCGGATACGGATGGGGACCAGTGACAGATCCCAAGATATAGAACGTATCGTCCACATGGCTGACCCAATACCGCAGCGTCTCGTTGCAGGCATCCTTGAGCGTGCGTGTGCCCGACGTTACCGGCACCACCTCGCTGCCGAGCAAGTTCATGCGGAACACATTCAGCTGCTGGCGCTTCATGTCCTCTTCTCCCATGAACACCTTGCACTCGAGTCCCAGCAATGCGGCAATCGTTGCCGAAGCGACGCCATGCTGGCCCGCTCCCGTCTCCGCGATTATCTTCGTCTTGCCCATCCGCTTGGCAAGCACGCCTTGTCCGATCGTATTATTGATCTTATGAGCCCCGGTATGGTTAAGGTCTTCACGCTTCAGATAAACTTTGGCCCCGCCTAGATGCTCGCTTAAACGCTTCGCATAATAAAGCGATGTCGGACGGCCTGAATATTTGTATAGCAATTCGCGCACTTCTGCTTGGAAGTCAGGGGCCTTGGAATAATGAGCGTATGCTTCTTCCAGCTCCAGCAGCGCATTCATTAGCGTCTCCGGCACGTATCGGCCGCCGAACTTGCCGAATCTGCCATTCACGTCAGGTACTTGTATCATGCTTCTCTCACCCTTCTGACAAATAATCTGATTTTCTCAATATCCTTGCGTCCGTCGGTTTCCACTCCGCTCGATACATCAACGCCGTCCGGCTGATGCTTATGCAGCAGCTCCTGCACATTCCCCTCGTGCAGGCCGCCCGCAACATATAAAGGCAAGCCAAACGAAGCAGACGCGCGCTTGTACGCCTCGATAACGGCCCAATTGAATGGCTGCCCGGTGCCACCGCCAGGCGCATCGATGAGAATGGCATCGATCAATCCCGCATACGGGGCCAGACGCTCTTCAGGGACATCCTCCCCATCTGTGAACGAATCGGCATCCGGCTTGATGGACACTACGCGCCAAATAGCCGTCTTTGGGAATTTAGCTTTTAATTCAGCGCAGTAGACCGCTGATTCTTGTCCATGCAATTGTACAACATCAAGTGGAACTGCGGCCAGAAGCTCCGCCATTTCCTCCAGCCCGGCATTCACGAAGACGCCTACTGCAAGAGGACGGATTCCCCTTTCATTGCGAAGCTGATGTATGGCTTCGACCAGCTTGCCCGCCTCAGCCTTGCCCACTTGGCGTTTGCTAGGGGCGAATATGAGCCCTACTTCGTCTATGGCTAGCCCGTTCATCAACTTAACGGTCGCTTCGTCGCGCAAGCCGCAAATTTTCAGGCGCACGCTCATGAACGGACCTCGCCCATCAGTGAGCGGACCGCTTCGCTTACATCCCCCTGGCGCATGAAGTGTTCGCCGATCAATACGCCATGAGCGCCGACCGACTCCAAATAATCCATATCCTTGCAGCTTGCAATTCCGCTTTCGCTTATGATCGTCACATCTTGCGGCATCATACCGATCAGCTTCTCAGTCGTGGCCAGATCCGTCACAAAAGATCTGAGATCGCGGTTGTTAATGCCGATCAGGGTCGCTTTGTCCAGCTCCAGCACAGTCTCAAGTTCAACCGCATCATGGACCTCCACCAGCACATCCATGCCAAGCGACTTCGCCAGGTCATGGAATTCCGCCAGTTGTGCTTTAGTTAAGATCGCTGCAATGAGCAGCACCGCATCCGCGCCAATGACGCGAGCTTCGTAGATTTGCCGGTAATCGATAATAAAGTCCTTGCGAAGCAGAGGAAGATTCACGGATTTTTTGACCAGCTTCAAATAATCATTGGAGCCCTGGAAGTAATCCCGGTCCGTCAGTACGGAGATGCAGTCCGCGCCAGCAGCTTCATATGCCCGGGCAAGCGATGCCGGCTCAAAGTCCGCTCGGATCAGTCCCTTGGAAGGAGACGCCTTCTTCACTTCCGCGATCAAGGCCATGCCACGGTTGCGGCGATTCTGCTGCAATGCCGCTTCAAAGCCGCGGCAAGCCGGCAGTTCATCAATGATGCCCTCATATTCGGATAGGTGGAAGGTTGCGGACAATGCCTCCACTTCCGCTCCTTTGGTCGCTACGATTTTATCAAGAAACATGTGCCAACTCTCCTGTCGTATGAATAAGCTGCTCCAGCTTGGCCAGCGCCTTGCCGGAATCAATCACTTCTGCTGCCAGTGCGACTCCCTCCCGGTGCGTTGCGGAGAGGCCGCCGACATAGATGCATGCGCCTGCGTTGGCAAGCACAATGTCCCGGTAAGCGCCCCGTTCCTCGCCGGAGAAGATGGAGCGAATCAATCCTGCATTGATAGCAGCCTCTCCGCCTTGGACGGATTCTATGGAATGTCTCTTCAACCCAAGATCTTCCGGCTCGATATGATACGTCTTGACGATGCCGTCCCTCAGCTCCGAGATTTGGGTTGGTGCCGATATGCTGATTTCATCCAGCCCATCGTGGCTGCTGACTACAAGCGCACGCTTAAGTCCCAGTTCACCCAGCACTTCTGCAATCGTATCTGTGCGGGAACGATCGTACAAGCCCAGCAGCTGGCGGTCAGCGCCTGCCGGATTGGTCAGCGGACCAAGCATGTTGAAGATCGTGCGGATGCCAAGCTCCTTGCGGGGCCCAGCGGAATGCTTCATGGACGGATGATAATGCTGCGCGAACATAAAGCAGATGCCGATGTCTCTCAGGCAAGCTGCCGCCTGATCGGGAGACAGCGTAATCTGAACGCCGAGCGCTTCCAGCACATCCGCGCTTCCTGTCTTGCCGGACATGGCGCGGTTGCCATGCTTTGCTACCCGAATGCCGGCTGCGGAAGCAATGATGGAAGATGCCGTGGATATATTGAACTTATGGATGCCGGAGCCGCCTGTGCCGCATGTATCGAGAAGCCCCTCCTGCTCCGTCTGAACCCTGCTGGAGAATTGTCTCATCACCTGCGCGAAGCCGGTAATCTCGTCTTTGCTCTCGCCCTTCATCCTCAGCGCGGTCGCAATCGCTCCGATCTGGGAGGCTGCCGCTTCGCCGTTCATAATGATCGTCATGACCGCAGCCGCTTCTGCTTTTGTCAAGTGCTCGCCGCTGATCACTTTGTTCAATGCCGCTTGCATTGTCATCATTCCGCTCATCGTTAACCGCGCCCCTTTCCTGAATGGACCTCATAATCGGTATTGACAGCCGAGCTCCTCGCTTGGACCGCCGGCTTCCGGAAGCTTGCTTCAGCCGCTCTGATCGCCTTAAGCATGCCCTTCGCCTTGTTGACCGTCTCCATGTATTCGCTCTCCGGCACGGAATCCCACACGATGCCCGCCCCGCTCTGTACATAAGCCTTGCCGTGCTTGAAAATAATCGTCCGAATCGTAATGCACGTATCCATCGAGCCGCCGAAGCCAAGATAACCGATCGCGCCTGCGTATGCTCCTCGCGCCTCGTTCTCCAGCTCCGCAATGATTTGCATCGCCCTCAGCTTAGGGGCGCCGGATACGGTGCCCGCTGGCAGACAGGAGATAAAGGCATCGAAAAAGTCCTTGTCCTGGCGCAGCTTGCCGGATACGTTCGATACGATGTGCATGACATGAGAGTAACGCTCGATCTCCATAAAGGAATCACAGCGGACAGAGCCGAATTCGGATACGCGGCCGATGTCGTTGCGTCCCAGGTCAACCAGCATCAGATGCTCTGCTCTCTCCTTCTCGTCCGCCAGTAGCTCCAGCTCCAGCGCTTTGTCCTGCTCGGGCGTAGCGCCTCTTGGCCTTGTGCCGGCAATTGGACGTGTCTCTACCCGATCGTTCGCTACCTTCACCAGCGCCTCGGGTGAAGTGCCCACAATCACTTCCTCGCCCATTTTCAGATAGTACATATACGGCGAAGGATTCATCGTGCGGAGCACGCGATAGACTAGCAGCGGATTAATGTCGGTATCGATGCTGAAGCGCTGCGACAATACGACCTGGAAGATGTCGCCGGCCCTGATATATTCCTTCGCCTTGTCGACATTCGCCATGAATTGCTCCTTCGTCAGATTCGACTGGACATCCCCAAGGTCCGGATCATGCGGAATCGGAGAAGTAGGAGCAATACTGCTCGGCACAGGCTGGCCCAGCCGTTCAACCGTAGCGTCGATTTTGGCAACCGCTTCATTATACGACTTCTCGATATCCGAATCCGTTGCGCCATACCCGATATGGACGTTGCCGATAATTTGCAGCTGCTGCTTGAAGTGATCGAAGACGATGACCTGGTCGCAGAACATGAATTGCATATCGTTCATTTGCAGATCGTCAATCCGGTGCGCAGGCAGCTTCTCGTAATATTGAAGCAGATCGTAACCGAAGAAGCCGATCGCGCCTCCCGTGAATGGAGGCAACTCGCTGGAAGACGGGCTGCGGAAGGAACGAAGCTTTGCCTTGAGCAGCTCGATCGGCTTCTCGCGCAGGATCGTTGTTTCTCCCTTGTGCTCCAGCACCAGCTCGCCATGCTTGCCGTGCAGCTTCATGAAGGGGTCTGTTCCGATGAAAGAATATCTCGCCCACTTGGCCCCGCCTTCGACGCTCTCGAGCAGGAAAGCGTGATCTTCCTCGGCAAAATGCTGAAACAGCCGGATCGGCGTCTCCGTATCCGCCATTACATACCGTACGATCGGGATCAGATTATAGCTTCCGGCAAGCCCAATTACGCGTTGCAATTCATTCTTCATCCTCAACGACCTCCACAAATGGAATTTCGGCTAAGAGCTTATAATCAAAAAAGCCCCTGCCGCAGCAGGAGCTTAGAATGTATCGATGATAGCGTGCCCTATAGGTCCCATTCAGCCGCTTCGATGCGGTAAAGCAGAACAGCCTGCGGATACACGAATACACTCCGCAACAATGCTCAACTCACCTGCAACTCATCTCAACTAATGGATATGCCCTACGGCAACTTCCTAATGCTCTACTCATCTCAACTCAGCTAAAAACCTACTCGACTACTCTCATCTATTGCACTAACTATATAGCATCCGAGCCGGATACGTCAACCCGTTATTTTGACTTCGCCAAATCCGGACGAAGCGCCTGCGCCCCGCGCAAATAGACATGGCGGATTTGCGCCTGCGACTTCTCCGTATTCGCCAGCACCATTACACGGATGCAGCGCTCCAGGCTGCCCTTTACCGGCACCTCCAGCGCGCACATCAGCGGCACAAGCTCCCAGCCTTCCAGTTGTCTGATCGACTGGGCCGGAAAAGTCTCGTCCAGATCATTGGTCACCGTAATCAAGACGCTGCAAATATCGGCAGGGTCCAATTCATTCTGGGCGACAAGATCCTTCACCATCTCCAGCGTCGCGCTGGCAATCTGTTGTCCGTCATTCGCATCTACCGTAATTGCACCGCGTATTCCGCGTACACTCATCGCTGTTCAACCTCCAGTTTCAATTCCTCCACGATCTCTCTTACCCATGCTACCGGCACATCCGATTTAATCTCCACTTCTCCGATTGCCGTCGGTACAATGAATACCATCGTGCCTTCGGAGAACTTCTTGTCATGCATCATCGCTTCCATAATGGCATCCACATCAAAATGCTGCGGAAGCGCGATCGGCAGCTCGCATTTGGCAAGCACCCGCTTGGTGGTGTGATAGACCTCCTCAGGCGCTCCGTAACGCACACCCAGCTTCGCCGAGCCAACCATGCCTATCGCTATCGCTTCACCGTGCTGAAGTCCGTTGTAGCCCCCTACCGCCTCGATTGCATGACCAATCGTATGTCCGAGGTTCAAGATGGCTCTCAGCCCGTTCTCCTTCTCGTCCTGCGATACGACTGAAGCCTTTACGCTGCAGCCATTATGCAGTGCATACCCCAGGCTGTCCGCATCAAGCGCAAGCAGCTTTCCGGCGTTCTCTTCGCACCACTGCACGAAAGATGCGTCCCAGATTAGGCCATGCTTGACGACTTCGGACAAGCCTGACCGGACCTCGCGGGCAGGCAGCGTCTGCAGCAGCAACAGGTCGTATAGAACGAACTCTGGCTGGTGGAAGGCGCCGATAATATTTTTCGCTTTCGGATGATTGACCGCAACCTTGCCTCCTACACTGCTGTCATGCGCCAGTATCGTAGTCGGGATCTGTACGAACTTAACCCCGCGCATAAAGGATGCTGCCACATACCCCGCCAAGTCGCCGACTACCCCGCCGCCAAGGGCTACAATCGTTGATTTGCGGTCAAGTCCGGCATCCAGCGCCTTCGCGATCAAATCTTCGAGCATCGCAAGCGACTTGGACCCTTCTCCCGCCGGAACAACTGCGCTCGACGCATTAAAGCCGCCGGCTTGCAGCTTCTCCTCCAGCAATGCCAAATGAAGCGGAGCAATGTTGGTATCGGTAATGATCAGCAGCGGAGATTTCTTGCTGATTCCGTGCTTGCTGAAGTAAGTATCCGCCTCGCTTAAGAGGCCTTCGCCAATATAAATAGGATAAGAACGTTCGCCAAGATCTACTGTTAGTTCACGCATTGTCTACTACCGCCCCAATAGCAAAAATATTTGTACAAATCCGCCATAAGCCCGAAACATCTTTGCTCATTATAGTACACCCCTGCTGGTTTGACAAGAAATCTCACTATGATCGAAAAGGAGCGGCAGCATGCCGCAAGAACGGCAAAAAGCCGGGCTCCCGATTGATTACAATCAGAAAACCCGGCCTCTCTGGCAGGCTTGCTTATAGGCTCTTGGCTGCCGGCTGTTCAAGACGGCTGTCGCCTTCGTTCATGTATTTCGCATCATCCGCGATGCGGGCTGCTTGCCTGCTGTCCACGCCGATGATTTGCGCGCATTCCTGTATCGTTAGAAAACCGCGGCGATACGCTGCGATCACTTGGCGTTTATCCATCCCTTTTGTCTCCTTCCAATCAACGTTCCTATGATTAGTATAGGAGAATGAGGAAACCGCTATACACGCCGATAGAAGAAAGTATCCGCCGTCTCGAAACCGTATTGTGCGGGCGAGAAAATCTGTTCCGTGCTGCCTACGAACAGGATGCCTCCCGGCTTTAAGGCTGCAGAAAACTTATGATAAAGGTCATGCTTTGCTTCTTCCGTAAAATAAATCATCACATTCCGGCACACAATCAGGTCGTAGCCGGAGTCGAACCGGTCGTGAAGCAGATTGCCCTGCCTGAACTGCACTGCTTTCTTAAGTTCGTCCGATACGCGGTAAGCCCCTTCGTCGGGCTTGAAATAACGGCTCCGAAGAGCGGCGGGAACATCCCGAAGCGAACGTTCCAGATAGATGCCTTCCTTCGCTTTATCGAGCACGTTGTTGTCCAGATCTGTGGCGACCAGCGTCGTTCTTCCGAGCGCGCCCATCTCAGATAGGATCATCGCAAGCGTGTAAGGCTCCTCGCCCGTCGAACAAGCCGCGCTCCAAATCTTTGCCCTGGAGCCCGCACCCGCCATCTCCGGCAAGAAACGATCGCGAAGCACTTCCCATCTCGCCGGATTGCGCCAAAACTCCGACACATTGATTGTCATCCGGTCCAGAAACTCATTGAGCAATGCGCGATTCTGCTCAATCGCCTCGTAGTAGGCCTGGAAGGTTGTAAATCCGTTTTTCATGCGGAGCGTCGTCAGCCTTCGCTTCATCTGCGCTTCCTTGTACTGCGAAAGATCGATATCCGTCTTGCGCTTTATGCGGGTTATGAATTGTGAGAAGTCCAGATCTTCAGACATATCGGCAGCCTCCATCTTGTGCGGCTGGCTTATACCCAGCGTTGAATCGTATGCTCGTAAGCCACTAGCTCTTCAGGTGCAAAGAAAATGCCAATTTCCCGCTCCGCATTGGCAGCAGAGTCAGAGCCGTGAATCAAATTGAAATTTGTATGTACAGCAAAGTCGGAACGAATCGTGCCTGGCGCAGCGTCCAGCGCATCGGTCTTGCCGATCAGCGCCCGCGACAGCGCAATGACATTGTCGCCGCTCCATACCATGGCGAATACGGGACCGGAAGTAATGAATTCCAGCAACGGCTCATAGAACGGCTTGCCTTTATGCTCCGCGTAGTGAACTTCCGCGCGCTCGCGTGTAATATGCATGAACTTGGCAGCCGATAATTGAAGTCCTTTTTTCTCGAAGCGCGACACGATTTCGCCAATCAATCCGCGTTGAACGCCATCCGGCTTTATCATCAGAAACGTTCTTTCCATCCTGCAAACCATCCCTTCCAACACCAGATTAAATAATCTAATAGTTTCTTTTCCCGACAAAATGCGCAATATCGGTAAGATTCTTTTTCGCCGTAAGATCGGGTAATCCTTCTAAAGCCTTCAAAGCTTTCTGTATGTAACGGTTGGCCAGCTCGTCTGCAAGCTCTCCGCCTGCACTATCGCGGATAAGGGAAATCGCGCGCTTCGTATCGGGGAACCCTTCATGTTCCCGAATCATCCGGATTTCTTGCAGCAGCGGCTCTCTCGCTCCCGGGTCGCGAAGCGCAAGTATGACCGGCAGCGTAATGTTGCCTTGGCGAATATCGGAGCCGGGCGGCTTGCCGATCTGCTTCTCGGTGCCGTACAGATCCAGCAAGTCGTCGCGTATCTGGAAGGCCATCCCGATATTATAGCCGAAGCGGTAAAGCTTGTTGGCCGTCAATCGGTCTGTTCCCGCGGCGATCGCGCCAAGCTGGCAGCTTATGGCGATAAGCAATGCTGTCTTCCTGCGAATGCGCAGCAAATAATTGCGGACCGTCTGTTCTGTGTTGAAAAAGTCTCTAATCTGCTCCATTTCGCCGATACACATCTCTACAAGCGACTTGGACAAAATTTGGTGAATTTGCGGATTTGGAAGCTGTGTCGCAATCGTCAGCGCTTTGCCATGAATGTAGTCCCCTGTATACATCGCAATCCGGTTGTCCCACTTGGACTTTACAGTCAATTGACCGCGCCTTGTTTCCGCATCGTCAATCACGTCGTCATGTACAAGCGAAGCCATATGGATCAATTCCAGGGGCACGGCTACCCGTTTCAGCACATCGAGATTATAGTCGCCGAATTTCCCTGCCAGAAGCACAATGACGGGACGCAAGCGTTTGCCGCCTGCTTTAAGCAGATGGGTCGACGTATCGCTGAGCAGAGCGTGATCATCCGTCACGCTGCGCTCTAGTTCTTTTTCGATTTGATTCAAATCGCCCTTCATTTTTGCGTACAGTTCTAATAGTTTCATTCCTTCACCTTTTGGGGAGAGTGTCCTTCATAAAACGTCAGCCGTGCGTCATGCTGCAGCAAATCAAGCTCACGCGCATATTTGAAATAAAGGGACAAGCCCGCTTGCAGCTTATCGCCAAAATCATATTGCAGCGAACGGAAGTAAGTCTCCCAATAGGAGGACTCCCCCCCAATAGCAGCGCAGGCTCGCTGGATAAGCGGGCCGATATCGCGCAGATTATGGGCTTTCGCCGTCAGCAACGCTTCATAGGCGGCGCGCAGCTCGCTTCCGTACTTCTGTACAGCCGATCTTCGGGCAGCGACGACCGCATAGGTCATGCCAAGCCCCGTCCAATTGTTCCATTGCTCGCCCAGATCAAGCACATGCAGGCCTTCAGTCTGCCAGGAAGCCGTAATGGCGGGATCGCCGATCAGCAGTGCCGCATCCGCATCCTTCAGCATCGCTTTCAAATCAGGCTCAGCCCGCACATACTCAGGCTCGATCTCGAAGCGCATCGCCATAATGATTTTGAGCAGGTTGATCGAAGTCTCGGAGGTAGTCGTTACCGCGATCTTGCGCGGCTTGCGTTTCTCCAGAGGCTCCTTCATGAATAACAAAATCGAATATACACGGCCGATTGAACCAACAGACAGGTCCGGCATCAGCACATAATCATCACAATACTTTCCATACGAAAAGGATGAGATCGCCGACAGATCGAGTTCCCCTGCGCTCAGCAGACGGTTAAGCTCGGAAGGCACGCGCGAGATCATCTCATAGGCCAACCCTTGAGCCCCGCGCTCAAAGCCCTTGAACAAGGGCCAAGCGTTCGCATAGTCAATCTCCCCGATGGTGATCCGATGCTGATTGCTCATTGTGCTCATCTCCCCATCTTCTGTACAAATCATGATCAATATCTACGTTGTCCAGTACTTTGCCTACAAGGAAATTTATCATCTCATCCATGGATTGAGGCTTGAAATAAAAGCCCGGCATCGCCGGCACAATACGCACGCCAAGTCTGGCAAGCGTCAGCATATTCTCCAGATGAATCGCATGAAGCGGCGTCTCCCGCGGCACAAGCAGCAGCTTGCGCCCCTCCTTCAGCATAACGTCGGCGGCGCGCGCCAGCAAGTTGTTGGAGGCTCCATGTGCGATTGATGATAGCGTTCCCATGGAGCATGGCATAATGAACATGCCTTCAACACGGAATGACCCGCTTGCAATCGAAGCGCCGATATTGGCATTGGGATGATACACGAGCTTGCCGTTTTGGGCGTTTTTGGCAAAAGCCCGTTCAATTGACTCTGTCCGGCGGGCTGTCTCCCAGCCCAGCTCTTCCTTAAGCACGCGCCAGCCTGCTTCGGTTACAACCAAATGCACCTCGAAGTTCTTGTCCAGCAGCTCCTCAATCAACCGAATGCCGTAGATGGCGCCGCTGGCGCCTGTTATGCCGACGACCCATCTTTTTCTGGGCACCCCTCCGGTTGCCGTTCCTTCGATGCTTACCATTGTTTTAGCACCACCAAATCTGCAATGGTGAAGATGAACAAGACCACGCTAAGCGTGCCATTCATGCCGAAAAACGCTGTAGGCACACGCGATAAGTCATGCGGCCTGACCATCCAGTGCTGATAGAACAGCAAGGCGATCGACAGCAGCGCGCCGAACAGGTACAGCCAGCTGAGCTGCGTCATCCAGAATAGAACGACAAAGCCAAGCGCCGTTACAACATGCAGCGAGCGCGCGATCCACAGAGCTCCGGAGATGCCAAAACGCGCCGGAATGGAATGCAGGCCAGCGTCGCGGTCATATTCATAATCTTGTGTAGCATAGATAATATCGAATCCCGCAATCCAAAGCGCGACCGTTCCATAGAGAAGCCATGCCGAGAGATCGAACTGCCCTGTCACAGCTACCCAGCCCCCAAGCGGGGAGAGTCCGATCGTCAGGCCAAGCACGATATGGCACAGCCAGGTGAAACGTTTGGTGTAGGAATATATAACAAGGAAAAATACCGCAATCGGCAGCAGCTTCATCGCGATTGGCGCGAGATTGGCCGCAGCCCAGAACAACAGGGCGAATGAAACAATAATAAACAGGAGGACTTCGGCCGATTTCAGCAAGCCAGCAGGCAAAGCCCGGTCCCTCGTACGCGGATTCCGCAAGTCGATCGCTTTGTCGATCAGACGATTAAGGCTCATTGCCGCGCTGCGGGCTCCGACCATGGCTAGCGAGATCCAGCCGATCTCGGCCCAGGACGGCAGCCGCCCCAGCATCACAACCGCGCCGAGCAAAGCGCCCATATAAGCAAAGGGCAGCGCGAACACGGAGTGTTCAAACTTAATCATTTCCAGTATAATTCGTAGTTTGCGCATCATTGCTGAACATCTCTTCCCTTCGTTCCTATGTGCAAAGCGGCGATGCCGCCGAAGAAGAGACGTACATCCACTTGCTTCATACCCGCTTCACGGTAAAGCTCAGTCAATCCTTTGGAATCAGGGAACAGCTTCAGCGAATCGGGAAGCCATTGATATTCCTTGAATCGCCCTGCAACCAGCTTGCCGAACCATGGCATAATACGTTCGAAGTACAAATAATAAATGCTCTTGAATGGCTGCCATGTCGGCTTCGACAGCTCCAGGCAGACGACTTGTCCGCCGGGCTTTACGACCCGTCTCATTTCCTTCAGCACCTGCACATAATCAGGCACATTGCGGAGGCCGAAGCCTACCGTCACGTAATCAAAGCTGTTATCCTCGAACGGCAGGCTCATCGCATTGCCCTGCACCAATTCGATATGCTCGTCAAGCCCCAGCTTCTGTAATTTCAACTTTCCTACATCCAGCATGTTCTGGCTGAAATCGAGTCCAACTACCCGTCCCGTGCCGCTTGCCTTGGCCAGGTCAATCGTCCAATCGCAAGTGCCGCAGCATATATCCAGCGCCGACTGGCCGGGCTGAACAGCCATACGGTCCATCGTATACTTGCGCCAGGCTTTGTGACGGCGGAAGCTGATAATATCATTCATCAAATCGTATTTGGGAGCGATTGTCTCGAACAAGCCATGCACATGGCTCTTGGAATTCGTGTTATCCATATTCTTCACCTCGTCTCGTTAAGCGCGGGCATGCCGCCGGACAGCTTGCCGACCATGCCGTCTGCAACAGCAGACAGCTCAGCGGCCAGCTTGTCCGAATCCAGCTTCGCTGCTGCGGATTTGAGAGACTCCGCTGCCTGCCACAGCTTTGCTGTCAGCAGCGCCCGAATATCATACTTCTGGATAAGCGCTGACAGCTCGCTGCTCGCAAGCGACTGCGAGGCGAGGCGATGGCGTTCGTCTTCCGTGCCAACCTGCAACACATGCCAATAAGCCCAGCTTTTCTCGAACTTGTCCATGCTCTCGCTGCGCTCCAACTCCTCTAGCAGAACTTCGCAGCGGCTTACGCCCTGCAGCAGCTCTGGCCATACGCGGGCTGCGGCACCTTCCAGCAAGCCGGTGAAGTGCTGGAACAGCTCGCTTCTTAGCTGCACGGCCTGTTTGATATATTCCTCTGCCGTCATGCGCAGGCTTCTCATACGCGTATATAGGTTCACCTTTAGCCGGTTAACCTCGCATACGGCATTGCTGATCTTAGTAATCATCTCGATTTGTCCAGCGTTCGCAAGCAGCTGGTAAAATCTCGCGCTGAAAAAATCGCCAGCCAGCACCTTGAGCTGTCTGGAGCGCATGTCCGCCTCGGAGCGCTTCGTCGTCTCCGTATCGATCAAATCATGGGTATCCATACCCAACTGCACTAGCGTCACGACCAGCGTATACAGCTCGCTTTGCTCTCTCACAGAATTCTGCTCGCTAAGAAACGCATGCAGCAACCTTGCCCTCGGCTCAGCCAGCGGGGGCAGTTCGGTATGCTTATCGATCATATCGTGCTTTGCATGAAGTCTGGTCATCTCTGGAATGCGGTATCTCGTCATGATAGAAGCCTCCGAACAAATGTAGCAACAAATCTCCGTTCAACAATCTAAACTATTATAGCACAACTTTACATAAGAGCATACGACTCCCGGGACATGTTCATCATTTTGCTATATCCGAAGACCCGGGCCGCACCGAGCGCGCCGAATAGCCCTCCGGCTTCCCGAACCGGTCCATCCACACCGAGGTAAAGCTGAGCCTTAGACGCTGTCTCCATATCTCGTCGTGAACAGGATCGGAGTTGCGAAGCTCGCCCATATCGCTGAATAGCCAGGCATCGCCTTCGCGCACGTCCACTGCGGCGAGCAGCCGTTTCTTTTTCCCGTCGCTTTCGACAATTCGGATAAGCAATCGCTTCACATTGTCCAGCTGCTGATACGATAATCCGATCAGCCGCTCCACGTCATCGAACCAGCGCTCCGGCCTGCCGGCATTGCTGGGTACTACCAGCTCCAGCGACAAGACAGAGTTGCTCCATTCTACATGTCCCAGACGCTCATGCAGTTCAATCCCGACAAGCGCGTCAACGACATTCAAATTAGTCAAATGTTCGACCGGAGCGCCCCGAAAGACGGCAACCTCGCTTCTGCTGTCCCTGGACTGCATAAGCGTATGAGGCAGCCATGCTGCCCCGATCGTTATCGCTAACGTTACCGCGCATGCGGCTGCAATTCTAGGTCCGGCGCGCAAAGCGGCACCTCCATTCGTTCTCATCCATACGCTGTCCCTATTCCAAGTCTGGTCATTCCAGACAACAGTCATACGGACTTCCGGCATATAGTACATTGTACGAGAACGAGTGGGCGATTATGCGGCTCTTTGTCCCTCACACATATGCCCAAAACAAAAAAGCAGGCTTCGCCTGCTTTGCGCCAATCCTATTGATCGGTCTCCACGGTACCGTATTTCGTCATGACAATAGCTTTTCCCCGGATTTTGATAGCCGAGGTATGATCGGTGAACTGACAAATCAATACTTCGTTTTTATCCAGCTTTTCGGTATGGTGGAACCGCGTATCCTGGCCGCGCGTCAGGCCGATAACCTGTACGCCTTGATCCTTCGCCTTTACTACAATATAATCGCCAACCGTAGGCTCCATGGTGATCCCTCCGCAATTCGTCATTCCGTGCTATCCATGTGAATTATAGTAGAAGTCGCGCCAATGTGCAATGCCAAGCCCTGTTCCGATCCATGAAAAAACGCTCAAACGTAACGTTCGAGCGCTTGTTTATGCATATACGTTAATTGGATACAAGGTCCTTGAGAGATTTGCCTGGTTTGAATGCCGGCATCTTGCTGGCAGCAATATCGATCTCTTCGCCTGTTTGCGGATTGCGTCCTTTGCGTGCTTGGCGCTCGCGAACTTCGAAGTTGCCGAAGCCTACCAGTTGCACTTTATCGCCGCTTTGCAGTGCGTCGGAGATTGCTTCGAAAACGGCATCAACCGCTTTTGTCGCATCCTTCTTGGACAGATCCGTCAATTCAGCTACTTTCGCGATCAAATCAGTTTTGTTCATGGTTTCACCTCCTTAAAAGTTTTGCGCAGCAAAACTTACTTCGTAAGCATTGACTTAAGTTTTGCGCAGCAAAACTTGCTTCGTAAGCATTGACTTAAGTTTTGCGCAGCAAAACTTGCTTCGTAAGCATTGACTTAAGTTTTGCACAGCAAAACTTGCTTCGCAGCTTTGAAAGAATAGGCTTGTTTAAAATAAGCAAAACTTGCCTCGTTAGCGTAAGCCAAAAACATTCATATTCCTCTTATTAACCGAAAACTTCAAATATATACCTTTTGACCGAACAAACCTATAGTAATACAGCAGAAATGCTTTTTCAAGTGGAAACGTTGATTTGGCGTGGAAAAGGAATGTTTTCTAATATTGCGGCCAAATAGGCTGAAAAGTCTGTCATTATGCGCTTTGCCGGGAAGTTAAGACTATAGTCCCGGTTATGAAAGAACAGGCTGCACCGAAGGTCGTGGCGACCTTCGGTGCAGCCTGTCGGATGCTCGGGATTGTTATAGAATAATGGCGATCAGACCGCCGGAGCCTTCGTTGATTATGCGTCCGAGCGTCTCCTGAAGCTTGTAGCGCGCATTGTCCGGCATCATGGCAATCTTGCCCTGGATGCCCTCTCTTACTATCGAATGCAGCGAGCGTCCGAAGATGTCCGACTCCCAAATCTTGATCGGATCGTTCTCGAAGTCCTGCATCAAATAGCGGACGAGCTCCTCGCTTTGCTTCTCAGTACCGATAATCGGCGCAAACTCGGATTCGACGTCGACCCGAATCATGTGGATGGATGGAGCCGTCGCTTTCAGCCTTACGCCGAAACGCGACCCCTGGCGAATGAGCTCCGGCTCATCAAGCGCCATCTCCGCAAGAGACGGTGCCGCAATGCCGTAGCCGGTCGTCTTGACCATCTCAAGCGCTTCTGCGAACCGGTCATATTCGCGCTTGGCATGGGAGAAGTCCTGCATCAGCTGGAGCAGATGATCCTTGCCGCGAATCTCGACGCCTACGACCTCCATCAGGATGCGGTCATACAGCTCATCGGGAGCGTACAGGTCGATCTCCGCTACGCCCTGACCCATGTTCATGCCGCTAAGTCCGGCTTTTGCAATAAAATCGTAGTCCATGAATTGCGCCACAACCCGCTCTACATCGCGCAGGCGGCGAATATCCTTCACTGTGTCGCGCACGGAGTTCTCGTAGTTCGTACGCAGCCAGTGGTTATCGTTCAGCACCATAACCCAGCTCGGCAGATTGACATTGACTTCATGTACAGGGAATTCGTACAGCACCTCGCGCAGGACGGCTGTGCCTTCCTCTTCACCCATTGTCGCCACGCTGAGCGCGATGACCGGAATATCGTATTTCGCTTGAAGTTCGCTTCTAAGCTGCTGCGTCTCTTCGCTCTTCGGACGCGTCGAGTTGATGATGAGCACGAACGGCTTGCCTACTTCCTTCAGCTCTTCGATGACGCGCTCTTCAGCCACGACGTACGAGCTTCTCGGAATTTCCGCAATGGATCCGTCTGTCGTCACCACAACGCCAAGCGTAGAATGCTCCTGAATGACTTTGCGCGTTCCGATCTCAGCCGCTTCCTGGAACGGAATCGGCTCATCGAACCAAGGCGTCGTAATCATGCGCGGACCATTCTCGTCCTCGTAGCCTTTGGCTCCCTCAACGGCGTAGCCAACGCAGTCTACCAATCTTACATTCACTTCAAGCCCCTCCGCCACTTTCAGCTGAACCGCCTGGTTCGGGACGAATTTAGGCTCTGTTGTCATAATGGTTTTGCCTGCGGCGCTTTGAGGAAGTTCGTCCACGGCTCTGACCCGGTCCGATTCATTCGTGATGTTGGGAAGTACGACCGTCTCCATGAATCGTTTGATGAATGTTGATTTGCCCGTTCGGACCGCCCCTACTACACCGAGGTAAATATCCCCGCCGGTACGTTCGGCTATGTCCTTGAAAATGTCTACTTTCTCCACTGAATATCCCCTCCCAATTGATTTTCCGGTTCGCCGCCATCCACCGGACAAGAGGGCAGGCCAGCGACGCAACTCGTACATACTTTTTGGACTAGTAATAGCTTATGTCCAGACTGTCCAATTATGACGATTGTTTCTACGAAAACTTTTTTCGTTCACCGAATGAACCGGCTTCCCTTCCAAGATTGAAATATATGAGGAAGAAGTATCTTCTATGACGGGAGGCACAAAAAAACCTCATCCGCTGGCGGGCGGATGAGGCGAAAAACAGATATGCGGTTACGGCAGTACAGCGACAGGCTCGCCACCTACCAGCTTGTAAGCCGGCGCCTTCACAGGGACAAAGTCACTGCCCTTCACTAGCAATTCTCTCAGATCGTCAACTCCGCTTGCAGCGGCTTCCCCATTCTTCTGAATGTGTTGCATCAGATCGATGCCATAATCGACATAGAGATTGCCTTTGTCGTCTATGATGACGTTCAAGCCTACGCCTGAGAATACGCTTCTGATATCAGGCGCTTTTTTGCCCATGGCCTCATAATCTATCGCGTAGAAACCCGGGTACATCTCGTCTTTCTTAGGCAAAGCTCCCCGGTTGTCCATATGAAGCTTCACCCATTTCTGTACATCAATCAGCTTTTGGAACGTGACGATATCCATCAGCTTGACGGTGGGATCGGTTTCTTCATCAATAATGATAAAGTAATAATTGCCGCCGTTCTCGAATGCAGCTGAGGGGACATAGCTTAAATACCCTTTGGCCTGCAGCTTCTTGTAATCAATCCTGTATTTCTCGTATTTTGGGACATCCTGCGCGCTTGTAATAATCGGCAGAAGTCCCTGCTCATCATAATATTGATCGACCGCAGCCTGCACATTGCGCACCGCTTCTTTGGGCGGGACATTCTGCTTCTGGTCCTCCGGATACAGACAGCCCGAAAGCGCCAGCGTCATTATGGCAAGCAGGCCAATCATCGCGCTTGAGCGCCACTTGCGGCCCGCTGCATTTCCTGCATGAATTTTCATTGCCTATAGTCCTCCATTTCCGTCACCAGAGATCTTCGCTCTCTTCCTTTTGGCGCGCCAGCGCCTTGGCGACCGCTGCTCGCAGCGGATCCGGCGGAAGCTCCACCTCTACCTTGCCTGACACTCGCGTCTGGCAAGAGAGACGAATATTCTTCTCCTCCAGGCCAGCCAGCTTGCGCCGCTCCTCGTCTCCCATAGGCAGCAGCTCGCTCCCCGGCAGCACGGTTACCTTGCACATGAAGCAAGCAGCCTTGCCGCCGCAGCGCGTCGAGATCGTGACGCCTGCTCTCCTTGATGCGTCAAGGATCGATGTGCCGCGCTTAACCTTGACCGCTTTGCCGCCTGGCCAAAACTTCACTTCTGCATCCACGGCTGCTCTCCTCTCTGCGCTCCGGCTACACTCCCGCAGACTGCGCGCGCGACATCATCTGCCATGTCATTGCCCTCTTCAATCGCTTGAAGCGCGGGCTGATGGATATGAGGAGCTTTTCTCATCTCAGCCGAAATAACCGCTACACGGTCTTCCCTCTTGCGCAGCGTATTGAACCAAAGCTCATGAGCAAGCGGCACAATGCGCACCAATTCCGGCTTCCCTTCGCTCTGCCCACCCAGCTCCAGCGCTTCCCCGTATGGAAGGAGCACTTTCCGGACTTCCACCTCATAACAGCAGCCAAGCGCCTGTACGGAAAACCCGCCTACCAGCTCCACTTGAACCGAGCCGATCCGGTAATGGCTTAATGTTGAACGATAGATATCCGTCTCGCTAAGCTTCGGGCTATCGATCGCGCAGCCGCTAAGCGCCTTATGAATATCATCCATATCAGCTTCATCACAGTACAGGTCAATATCTCGCGGCGGAGCGCCAAGCGGCAGCCCTCTAAGCATCAACGCCGCGCTTCCGCCAAGCACCCACGTTGTGTTGCCGGCCAAGCGCACAATGGTGGACAGCGCTTCATGCACGCCTGTTGTTTCCTTAATCATACCGGCACTCCTTCTAAGAGGTTGTTCAAAAAGTCCACTTTTGATCACGAAGCAGATCAGGAAGCCTAGTCGACATCGAATATGGCATTCAGCCGGAACTTCCGGTGCTCACAAAAGCTTCCACTACGCTCCGCTCCTCATTTCCTAGCTTCATCTCATCTTGTGCAGCGTTTTGAAAAAACGCATCATCGATAGCATAAGCTCATGTGCTGAAAACCGGACTTTTTGAACACGCACTTTTACGTTAGAAATACGTTTTGTTGACTGCCGCGATGCGGCCGGCGCCTTCCTTCACTACAGCCTGGCAGCCCAGGCGGAAGCCCTCATCGAATTCTTCCGGCTCCAGTCGATCCCATTCCTCATCCGTTATCTCTTCCAGAAACTCCTTGCCCTCTGTAACCAGGCAGCGGCAGCGCGCACAGGTGCCGCGTGTGCAGGAGAAGCTCCAATCTACTTTATGCTTAATCGCATGGTCCAGTATAGTCAGACCCGCTTCCGCTTCTACGGTTGCGGTGATCGTTCTTCCCTTTAGCTCAATCATGGTCTCCGAATAACTCCTTTAACTATCATTGTTGGTTATGTATGGCTGGTCTGATGCGTCAAATGATGGAGAAGAATCCGTAAATAAATCCGAAGATCAACATTACGAAGGCGATAAAAGATAATACGAATTTAAGAATGCCTTTGGTCTTCACTCGTGCAAAGGTAATTAGAAAAGCAGCAATCGCCATTAATCCAATGCCGAGAAAAGAAATCCACATTTTCGTCATTGCATCCATGTAGGTTCCGGTCTCCTCGTCTATATCGTTATTTGTTCTCAGGCTATTATAGCATTAGGCAAAAAAAAGGACAAAAGCGTATTCGCGATTTTTCGACCGAAAAAATCCGGTGAAGCTTCGCGCGCTTTTGCCCGATGTGTCGTTATCTCTTCGCCATCATCTTGACCAATGCCTCTAAGTTTGCAGGGCTTACGCCGCTTGTCTTGATGGCTTTTACAATATCGTTCACGGTAGATTCCGGCACTTTGATTTTAGCCATATCCCCTACCTGCTTGATCAGCTTGCGCAGTTCCGCTTCATTTTGCAGGGTTCCGGCATCCACGCCGCTGGCTAGCTTTTTGACCGCATTTTCGGTAATATTTTTGCCGGTTTTTTTGTTGATTGTGCTTAGCACGTCTTTGGGAATTCCTTTAGACAACCTATTTCACCCTCCTCAAATATGAGCTTCTAGCATCATATGAGGCGGGCGGGTTATTGGTGTAGGCGCATCCGCTTAACCTATCGGCTCAATCTCATGCGTCTTCAGCCTGCCCATCAGGCTTTCTACTGCTTCCTTAGGCGGCTTCCCTTCAAAAAGGACAGCATACAGCTGAGCCGTGATCGGCATCTCCACATCAAATTGCTTGGACAGCTGATGGGCAGCTCGCGTCGTGCGCACGCCTTCCACCACCATCACCATTTTCTCCAGCACAGTCTCAAGCGGTGTGCCGTCTGCCAGCATAAATCCCGCTCTCCAGTTCCGGCTATGCTTGCTGGTGCCTGTCGCAACGAGGTCGCCTACGCCTGCAAGACCTGCAAAGGTCATTGGATTAGCGCCCATGACAGCTCCAAGACGGCCGATTTCCGCGAGACCGCGGGTAAGCAGCGCGGCCTTGGCATTGTCACCAAAACCTAGACCGTCGCTCAAGCCCGCACCAAGCGCAATAATGTTTTTGATGGCTCCGGCAACCTCGACCCCAACCACATCATTGTTCGTATAGACGCGGAAAGCGCCGTTGATGAGCGCATCTTGAGCTTGCTCCGCAGCGCTCAGCGATTCAGACGCCACGACGACGGTCGTCGGCTGCTTGCGAATAACTTCTTCCGCATGACTAGGGCCAGACAAGACAACAATGGTCGATTCCGGACGGCTCAGCTCTTCGGCGAGTACGGTCGACATGCGCTTTAGCGTATGCTCCTCGAAGCCCTTTGTCGCATGAACGCATAAGGTGTCGGGTTCCATATAGGGAGCCGCAGCCTTCGCAACCTGTCTCAGCGCTCCCGACGGAGCGACGAACAAAGCGAGCTCCGCTCCTGTCAGCGCTTCAGCGAGATCAGTCGTCGCAACGATATTTTCCGGAAGCTGACTGTCGGGCAAATATTTGCTGTTTTGATGCTTCGTATTGATCTCAGTGGCTTGCGCTTCATTCCGGGTCCATAAGGAAACCCGGAAGCCGTTAACCGCCAGTACGGACGCAAGCGCCGTTCCCCAGCTGCCTGCTACCAGCACGGCTGCACGGCGAACTGCGGCTTTCTCATTCCTGGTCATACACGCTTACGCTCCCTTCTTTGCGCCCAGCTTGTTCTCCGTTCCTTGCAGCAGCTTGACGATATTGGAGCGATGTCTGACAAATGCAAATACCGCAAGTACAAGCGTGCCGCAAAGGAGCGGAGGCGAATAGTTGAACAGCGCGATACTAATCGGCATCAAAGCCGCGAATACTAGCGAGCCCAGAGATACGTATCTGGTTAATACAATGAGAAGAATGGCAATGACGCCAGCATATAGGGCCGGCAAAAACGACAGCGTAGCGACTACGCCAATCATTGTCGCAATCCCCTTGCCGCCTTTGAACTTGAACCATACTGGCCAGTTATGGCCGGCTATAGCCGCCAATCCGCAAAGCACAGGCATCCAATCATTGTCACCCAGCGCATGACCCAAATAGACAGCGATAATGCCCTTGGCAATATCCAGCAAGAGCACGGCCGCCGCCGGCCCTTTGCCAAGGACGCGCAGCGTATTGGTCGCACCCGCATTGCCGCTTCCTTGGGTACGGATATCGATGCCCTTCACCCACTTTGCAATGACAATACTGAAGGATACCGCTCCGATCAAATAACTGACAACAACCGCGACTATATTAAGTAACAAGCTTCTTCTCCCCTAGTCCTCGTCGGATTTGCGCCGCGTGAAGATGCGAAGTGGCGTACCTTCGAAATCGAAAGCTGCGCGAATTTTATTTTCCAGATAACGCTCGTACGAGAAATGCATCAGCTCCGGATCGTTCACAAAGCATACGATGGTTGGAGGCTTCGTCGCCACCTGCGTCACGTAGTTGATACGCAGGCGCTTGCCTTTGTCCGATGGCGGAGGATTGATCGCAACTGCGTCAGATATCACATCATTCAGCAGATGCGTCTGAATGCGCATCGCATGCTGCTCCGATACGTGATTGACAACAGGCAGCAGCTTATGCAGCCTTTGCTTCGTAAGAGCAGACAAGTAGACGACAGGCGCATAGGTCATAAACAAGAAATGATCGCGAATTTTTTGCGTAAACTGCTGCATGGTCTTGTCATCTTTCTCGACAACATCCCATTTGTTCACGACAAATATAGAGGCCTTCCCCGCTTCATGGGCGTAGCCTGCAATATGCTTATCCTGCTCGATGATGCCTTCTTCCCCGTTAATCAGCACCAGGACCACATCGGCGCGTTCAATCGCCTTCATAGCACGCATAACGCTGTATTTCTCGGTAGACTCATACACCTTGCCGCGCTTGCGCATGCCTGCCGTATCGATCAGCACGTAGCGCTGTCCGTCATGCTCGAATGGCGTATCTATCGCGTCGCGCGTCGTCCCTGCTACATTGCTGACGATTACGCGGTCTTCGCCCAGCAGCGCATTGACCAAAGAGGACTTGCCGACATTCGGGCGCCCGATCAAAGCAACGCGAATAACATCGTCGTCATAGCCGTCGTCCTCGATGTCCGGCAGCAGCTCTGTTGCGGCATCCAGCAAGTCGCCTATTCCCAGTCCGTGGGAACCGGAAATCGGTATCGGCTGACCGAAGCCAAGTCCATAGAATTCATACACTTCATCCATGCGATTTTCGTTGTCTACCTTATTCACAGCAACAACAACCGGCTTGCGCGAGCGGAACAGCATCTGCGCCACTTCATCGTCCGCATGCGTAAGTCCAATCTTCGCGTCTACCATAAAAATGATGACATCGGCTTCCTCGACGGCAAGCTCGGCTTGCATCCGGACTGACTTCATAATTTCATCTTCGCCGTCGATCTCGATCCCGCCGGTATCAATTATGCTGAACGGCTTTCCATTCCATTCGCCTGTGCCGTACAGACGGTCGCGGGTCACGCCCGGTTTATCCTCAACGATAGCCAGTCGGTCGCCGATCACTCGGTTGAATATGGTGGATTTGCCCACATTCGGACGGCCGACTATGGCGATTACGGGTCTTGCCATAATTGGTTTTTCACTCCTTCAACAATTCTCACGATACCCATCATAGCAAAAAAGTGCGCGCTTGGCTAACTTTTCATGTTAATGATGGTCGACAAGAATGATTGTCCCGTTCTTAAGGTCATGTGCGCTCGCATCCAATATTTTCTCCAAAAGGAAGGCAGTTTCCTCCAGCTTTCCCGTGTCGGACGCAATAAATATCGGCGCCCCGCCCTTGACCTCATCAGGATAAACGGACACAACGGCCACGATTTTAGCCAACTTTCCCTGCCTCCTTCTCATTCACCTTAGCCTCAGTCGGCATCCGCACAGCCGATTCCAATATTTGAACCATGCCGATAATTTCCCGCCCTTTCTCCACATCCCTCTCCTGCGGAAGCATAAAGATAGCCAGCCTGCCGTCTTCCATATCCAGCTTGGCCATTGGAACAAGGGCCGGCTCGCCGTCATCCCGATACACGCCCAGAATAGTCGCGAGATCATACAAGATGGCTTGGCGCTGGCCCATATTGCCAAGCGTTACTTTGCTGTTCGGATTGGTCGGCGTCAGTATGTATCCAATCCCGCGCCTGGCGATTATATCCTGATTGGCCTTTAGTCCTACATTCATGATATAAATATCCGACACGAACAAGTCGGGTCCGTCGACAATAACATCCGCAATTTCGACAGTCGCGATATGGGAAATTTGATGTCCCGACTTCAGCTTGAATACGATAAGCAGCGACAGCAAGCCTGCTGCGATCCCCACCCATCCATTGATGAGAATGGCGAACAAACTGGTTATAAGCGCCGACATGATAACCAAATAATTGCGCCCTTCAAATACCATGGCAATGCCTTCTATATAAGTGGCTCCTCGGCTTACCAGCTCCAGGCTGTCGATCTTCGTCAGCGTCTCCCGTTCCATCTTCCGCACATCCCTGAACTGCTGTGCAGCCAGCGTCAGAAAGGTGATCGCCGTATAATCCTTGCCCATTAAAGCGGGGACAGCAACGGCGCCAAGCGCTGCCGCAATGACGCCTAGCGAGATATGAATGATCTGTCCATGCGGGGAAGTCGGGTATTGGCGGTAGTCGGTCTTCAGCATAAGCAGTCTGGCAATTACGCCGAACACAATGCCTAACATGACACCGACAAGGTGATGATTATCCTTAAGCAAAGCTAGCATTACGATGACCGCCCTCCCCTCACGTACATCCATGCCGCGCTAATCCACACGCCGACAGCACGCGCGGCTTTAAGCAGCACCGTAACCGCAACGGCTGAGCAGAATGCAATCGCCACGCTGTCCCACCATTCCCATGCTCCGATTCTGGCATGTATGACGCCCTCCCTGAACAGCGCCACTACGAACTCGCCCAATGCCGCCCCCCATGCGACAAGCACAAGCTGGTGCCTGCTGTCCGATGTGAAAGCGCCGCACAACAAGCCGGCCAATAGGGGCATATCCCATAACGGGTCCATCCAATAGAACATCGTCTCATGGGAATAGAGGCTTCTGGCGCTTCCCCATACGATAGCGAGCATAAGCGCGCACAACATCAGGTAGCCGCGCTGACTATCCTGGGCGGTTCGCCATAACAAGATTGCGCTGGCGGCGAGAAGCAGCCATGCCGAGACATGCACCTCCACAGCGGGTTCGCTCGCAATGGGCGATGTCCACAACGGGAATGCGAGCAGCACTGCAATGGCAAGCGCAACCGCTGCGGTCCATCCCGTACGCATATTGGGGAGCAATATATCTCGCCAGCCGGTAGCCCATAATATAGAAACAATAAGCAGCAGCAAAATACTGATATAGCCTGGTATCATTTCGCAATCACCTCATGTAACCCTATTATGCGCCAACAAAAAAAGGCTATTCCCGCGCAGTCAGCGCAGGGAATAGCCTTCTTGTCTATCTATTATTTCAATTTGCTTAGCTTGTCGCCGAAGCGCTCGCCCAGCGAGTAGCTCATGCTGGAGCTGTTCAAGCTTACGTTCGGGTTGTTGATTTCTTCGATCTTCGGAGCGCGTGGCGCGCGTTCTGCTCTTGGAGCCGGAGCCGGCTGTTCAGGAGCTTCCTCAGTTTCCTTGATGCTCAAGGATACACGCTTCTCAGCAGCGTTGAAGTCCAGAACCTTCGCTTGAACTTCTTGACCTTCCTTCAGCACTTCGTGAGGCGTTGCGATGTGACGGTGAGCGATTTGGGAGATATGAACCAATCCCTCTACGCCTGGTGCGATCTCAATGAACGCGCCGAATGTCACGATGCGGCGAACTGTGCCCGTTACAACGTCGCCAACATTGAATTGGCCAGCAGCAGTGTCCCAAGGACCTGGTTGAGCTGCTTTCACGCTCAGGCTGATTTTGCCGGCAGCAGGATCAACCTTCAGCACTTTCACGCGAACCGATTGTCCTTCGGAGACAACATCTTTCGGATGCGCAACATGCTGCCAGGAAAGCTCGGATACGTGAACCAGTCCGTCGATTCCGCCGATATCAACGAAAGCGCCGAACGGAGTCAGGCGTTGAACTGTACCTTCAAGCTCTTGGCCGACTTCCAGGGAAGCCATAACTTTTTGTTTGTTTTGTTCGAATTCTGCGTCAAGCACTTCTTTTGCCGACAGAATCACTTTTTTGTTCTCCAAGTCAAGCTCTTTCACTTTAACGCGAAGCGTGCGGCCTTTGTAGTCGCTGAAATCTTCAACGAAATGGCGCTCAACCATGGACGCAGGGATGAAACCGCGTACGCCAACGTCTGCGACCAAGCCGCCTTTTACAACGTCAGCTACAACAACTTCGAATACTTCACCGGATTCGAAGCGGGCTTGCAGCTCTTCCCATGCTTTCTCGCCGTCTACCAGACGTTTGGAAAGAACCAGGCTTTCCTTGTTGTCGTCGATGCTGACTACTTTCAGCTCAACTTCTTGACCGACCTGAACCGCATCCGTCGCATTCTCAAGCTGTACAGAGGACAGCTCGCGAATCGGAATGACACCGTCATATTTATATCCAAGGCTTACGTAAGCTTGGTTATCTTCGATTTTGACGATTGTACCTTTTACGGAGTCGCCTTTCTTCAAAGAAACGAAATTGTCTAGCGCGTCTTGGCTAACTTCCTCCGAGACGGATTCTTGCACATTGATTTCTTCTGACATTGAAATAACCTCCTCAGTTCATACCCCAACTTTATTTAAACCCGCTCGGCGCTAACGCTTTGCGGCATTTAAAACAATGTTATTGATTTTCCTTGATCAGCTCCGCAATGCGGCTCATCATCACTTCAGTCACTTGCTCCAGAACATCTGATGAAGATTCATCGATAATTTCAGTAAGAATGATAGGCTTGCCATAACATACCCTGGTCTTTCTGAAGAGCTTATAGCCGCCGACGATGGCTACCGGAACAATGGTTGCGCCGCTTCGCAATGCGATCATGGCCGCGCCTTTCTTGGCCGCGCCGGCATTGCTTCGGGAACCTTCAGGAAATATGCCCATTACGTTGCCTTCCTTAAGCAGCGTAATGCCAGACTTGATCGCATCCTTGCTGACGCCGCCGCGCTTCACAGGAAATGCCCCGAAGGAACGGATCAACGGACCAAGCACAGGTACCTTGAACAACTCTTCCTTGGCCATAAAATACACTTTCCGGGGAACCTTGACGCCGATTGTAGGCGGATCCAGGTTGCTGATATGATTGGACGCCAGTATGACCGGCCCGTCGGCAGGAATATGATGTAAGTCTTTGGCTTCCAGGCGGAACAGCACCGTGTAGATCACTCTAAGCAAAAACCTAAAAATGACGTATAACATAGTTTACTTCGCCTCCGCCAATTTGGTTCGGCTTAATTTCACGATCGACGCAACAACTTCATCAATAGTCATATGACTGCTGTCAAGTTCGATCGCGTCTTTCGCTTGAATAAGCGGAGCTATGTCCCGCTGCTCGTCCAACCGGTCCCTCTCGGCAATCTCCGACTCGAGCTGCTCAAGGGTAATTCCCTGATCGGATGGCAGCTCCTTGAATCTGCGGAGCGCTCTTTCCTGTACGGATGCCGTTAGAAAAATCTTCAGTTCCGCATCAGGCAGCACATGCGTGCCGATATCCCGTCCATCCATGACCACGCCCCTCTGGGCGGCCAATTCGCGCTGCATGGCGCCAAGCACCTCTCGCACGACACCGCTTGCGGCAAAGTAGGACACCTGACGGGTTACTTCTCTCGAACGGATCAATCCCGTGACATCCTCTTCATTGACAAAGATAGATTGTCCGTTATCTCCCGGCTCCAGCCGGATTCGAAGCGTGCCGAGCAGCTCCGAAAGCCTGGCGTCTTGGTCAGCCGCAATCGATAAGCGCTGCGCGCTTAACGTTACCGCCCGATACATCGCGCCGGTATCGATGTACACATACCCCAAATGACCTGCGACCATTCTCGCGACCGTGCTCTTGCCGGCTCCCGCCGGACCATCGATCGCAATGTTGATTCGGTCGCTGTCACCATCTTGCAATGCCACGTACAGTCAACCCCCTTTAAATCAAGACGGCCTCTTTATCCATGAAAGCAGCTCTCTGCCGCTTCAAAGAAAAAGCAGGCATTGCCTGCGAACGTGAAAATTATACCACACTATGGCCCCGGATGCAAAAGACAAGCGCTAGTTCAGGCGGGTCCCTTCCCACCGATCCGCGCTTGTCAGCATCCCTCTAACGGTATCATTCTGCATGGCAACCTGGAAGACCGCAATAAGCAGCAGCAAAGCAATGACGGCTTTCACCATAAAGCCGTTTATTTGATCCGATAGCCGGACCCACTCAGCCCGGTCGCGCCGCTTCAGAAGAAACCGAAACACGGCAACCCCTCCTTTATGGGGATAGCATGCGGAATCTTCCATAAAGCTATTCATATGAATTACATGAATTTACCGGTTTCGGTATTCCAGCTGCTTCTCGAAGCAATAACGGATAATTTTGCCCCGCTCGGTGTCGCTGATGCTGACGAATTTGATCATGCACTGCTTGCGGCCGGACTCCAGCAGATTGACGCGCACGATTTCAGCCTGGAAGGAGACGTGCTCGATAACGCCGTTCTTGTAGGGTACGAGCAGCCAGCAGTCCAGCGTGCCGCCGGATTGCAGCGCCCATTTGCCGTCGCTGACAAACGAAATGCCGCCGCCGCCGACATCGTCCGTATAGCAGACAAATCTCTCATGCTCGGACATCTTCACCGCTAGCTCCAGCTCTGCCGGCACCCGCAAGAAGCTCCTGCGCTGCACTTTCGTCATTCTCTCCGGATCCGGCTTCACGATCCTGACTAGCCTGATCGCATCTTCCTTGAATCCGATCACATGCGAGTCGAAATAATGCTTCACCCCGTCCGGGGACAGGAAATAAACCGACAGCTCATCTCCCAGAAACAACCGTTTCGTCCTGCCCGTCTGCTCATGCAGCGGATATTCGATATGTAACGCCCCTTCTTCTTCATCGGCGATTCTGGAGCGGTATTCGATCGCCGCTTCGGCCTCGTCAGAAGAAGCGATGTGGTAATACAGCATCTGATTAACTGTTGGCAACAAAATAGCTCCCCCCCATATACCTGACATTATAGCATGTCGAATGGAGGGGAGCTATATCGATCTTGTCATTGATTTTTCGCGGAATTTCGCGCTGATTATGCTCCAGCCGCTGCTTTACGGTCCTCTGCGCTCATCTTCTCCACCTTCTCCTCAATGCCGTTCTCCGCATTGATATAGATCCGGTAGATTGTTCCGTTAATGCTGCCCGTGTATTCATAACAGAGCACTTCTTCGCCCATCTCTCCATCAATGAGCGCCAGCTGCTCATTCGTGACCTTGAGGCCCTGATTGAGCGTCTTCTTAGCTTCTTCCTTGGTCATGATCGGACTCGGCAGCTCCCGGTCCCGATGCTCATATACATAATCGCTTGCTTGCAAGCCAATGGCCTCTCCATTATCAAGTGCCACTTTCACAGTCAGCTTATCCGGGTAGATCAGGACGCCGTTCTGGGAGCTGACATAGGTGAAGGTGCCTGCATTTTGATAGGTATCATATGTGACAGCCCTCATATCCTTGAAGCCATGCTTCTGCAGGAATTGGTCAGCCGAAGCTTTCGCCTGCTCGAAGCTGATCTTCTGGCTTCCCAGCTCCCTTGTCTTCATCAGCGAGCTGATGTGTCCGCCATGGGAGGTGAAGTCCATCTGCACTTTGCGGTTCGAATCGTCCGGGAATGCGACCGCCGTATACGATTCAAATTCTGTGTCCTTGCCGTTCTCCTGTACAGTGATGTCGGCTGGCGCAATGCCAAGCAGCTGCGCCGCTTTCTTCTGGATATCCTCCGGTCCGACTTTATTGCCGCTAAGCAGCTTGATTGTGCGTTTCTGATACAAGCTCGCTACCGAAGGGCCCCAGTCCATCTCGGGATAGCCGTCCACCTTGCCTTCAACCGAACGCAGCCCGTCCACAATCGTGTTGTGCCCGTCCTTTGCATCAGACGCAATCGCGACCTCCACATCCATCCAGCGCAAATTGTTGGACAGCACATCCTGCTGCATCCGCTTCAAATCCTTGGCAATTTCATCCGACTTCTCATACAATGTCTGCAGCGTCTTGAATTCGCCGTCTGACAGAGGCTGCTTCGTCAAGTCCCGCACCGAGGTTTTGTAGGCAAAATTGGATATGTGGGATAGGAAGTCCTCCGCCTCCGTGAACGGCAAATAACTGAGCGGCAGCTGGCTGATCTCGTTCTGAGCCTGGCTGGTCAGCCGCCAAACGTTGACAAGCGCTTTGCGGTGAGAGCCGGTGGAAGCAGAATGCACCGCAAGCGTATTGCCGAGCTGGTCATGCAGCTTGTCCACATGGAAGGTCAAATCATGGAAAGCCCTCTGATATTGGTTCTCGGCTTTGATCAGAATCGCGTTTTTGTCCTGGTGCTCCTGATAGCCCCAATATACGGCTCCGATCAACAGCACGGCAACAATAGGGAACATAATCGAGCTAAGTCTACGATACATGCAAAAGCTCCTTTCTAATGCCAAACCTGGTGTTAGTTTGGTTTGCCGAAAGGAGCTTTATGCATATTCTGTATTCTTTTGCTCGGGCATCTCTCGCTTACACGGAATGCTCTTCAATGTCCAGATCGTTGCTATTATTGCAAATGCACTGCTTGAAGCCTGTATCGATTGAACCTTTGTCCCGTCTGCCCCGAAGCACGAACTTCTCGCCGCATACGTTGCAGCGAATGGTTACTTTGACTCGAGCTTCCTCCATAGGCACCTCCTGAATCGCATATCTCTATACGAACCAGTATAGACGGATGCGCTACAGTTTAACCTCATCCTCGTGCCCGCTTCCGAATCGGAACGGAGATCTGGCGTTGGCCCGGTTCATCTTGTGCAGCCCCCACATCCATAGCAGCACCATGAAAGGAACGATGAACCACATCCAGTCATGCTTCGTCGCAATGATGATCCAGTCATACAAGCCATGAAGCATAATCGGAAGCAGCAAGGATATGACCAGAAACAGCTTGGTCTTGGACTTGGGCGCGAATTTGGCTTTGCCCAGATAATAACCCATCATAACGCCGAACAGCGCATGCCCGGATACAGGGAGCAGGGCGCGCATAATCTGTGTGCCGAAGGATGACGGCGTATAGATCGCATACAGCACATTCTCCATCGTCGCGAAGCCCAGCGAGATCGAAGCGGCGTAGACGATGCCGTCATAAGGCTCATCGAACTCGGTATGATTGTAGATGACATGATAAAGGACGAACCATTTCAGAAATTCTTCGACGAAGGCCGACTGGACAAAAGCTGCCGCAATCGGCCCGTCGCCAAGCCAGATCTGGAAGCCGCGCTGAAGGACCATTATCGGCACCACGACAAGCACGCCCAGCACAAACATGCGCAGCACCATATGAATGGGCTCGGCTTCATAGCGGTCTCTAAGGTATAAATAAGTCAGCAGCGATACGCCGGGAGCGATCGCTGCGGTCAATACTGAAAACAAAAGCATGAATGACCTGCTTTCCTACACCCACCCGCGGAATCTGACAGCTTCCGCCATCTTGCGGACGCCTGCCATGTATGCAGCAAGGCGCATATCGATCTTGCGGGTCAGATGTATGTCGTATACGTTCTCGAAGCCGCGAATCATCATCAGCCTGAGCTTCTCGTCGATTTCTTTCTCGTCCCAGTAATAACCCTGGTTGTTCTGCACCCATTCGAAATAGGATACAATGACACCGCCTGCGCTGGCGAGTACATCGGGAATGAGCAGCACGCCCCGGTCCGTAATAATACGTGTCGCTTCCAGTGTGGTCGGGCCATTGGCCGCTTCCACAATAATAGAAGCGCGGATCCGGTCCGCATTCTCTTCTGTAATCTGATTCTCGATCGCAGCCGGAACGAGCACATCGCATTCAAGCTCAAGCAGCTGTTCATTGCCGATCGTATTCGGGAACAAGTTCGTCACATTGCCGAAGGAATCTCTTCGATCCAGCAAGTACGGAATATCGAGCCCCTCTTCATTATACAACGCTCCGTTCACATCCGAAATACCAATTACGCGCGCTCCTGCCTCATGCATAAATTTGGCGAGATAGCTGCCGGCATTGCCGAAGCCTTGAATGACGATTCTGGCGCCGTTGATATCGATTCCCTTCAGACGAAGCGCTTCATGGATCATAATCACGACTCCGCGGGCTGTGGCAGTCTCACGTCCCTTGGAGCCTCCCAACACGATAGGCTTGCCCGTAATGAAGCCCGGAGAATCAAATTCCCTGATCCGGCTGTACTCGTCCATCATCCAGGCCATGATCTGGGAGTTCGTCATGACATCAGGCGCCGGAATATCTTTGGTTGGACCTACAAGCTGGCTGATCGCCCTAACATAGCCTCGGCTAAGCCTCTCCAGCTCTCTAAAGGACATCTTGCGCGGATCGCAAATGATGCCGCCTTTGCCGCCGCCGTACGGAAGATCCGCAATGCCGCACTTGAGGCTCATCCATATCGACAACGCCTTCACTTCTTTCTCCGTTACGCCCGGATGGAAGCGCACGCCCCCTTTGGTAGGACCTACAGCATCATTATGCTGGGCGCGATATCCGGTAAATACCTTGGTTGTTCCGTCGTCCATGCGCACGGGAATGCGAACCGTCAGAAGCCTCATCGGCTCCTTCAGCAAATCGACCATGTCATCTCCGTAACCCAATCTTCTAAGTGCTTGTTCGATTACGATTTGAGTAGCTTGCAATACATCATTCATCATGTCACCCATCCTGTCCCCTTAGCCTTATCTACAACTAATATGAACTCCGTACACGCTGAGTATTCTGGTTGGATCTTTGATTCCAGCAGCAAGATGAAAAAAGAACATCATCAGGCATGGCCTTCGGATGTTCCTTATTGACGCAACAAATCACTAGAACAGAAAATGATTGCAAATCTCTTTGACTGCATTCTCCGGCATGATGACCTTGCCGTATTCCTCCAGCATGGCATATGCAACGGATGTAGCCTCGCCGTATTCCGCAAGCAGCGCGATAACAGCTTGATGTTTCGATGCGTCTACCTGATTCGGCTCCAGAACAAGAATCCACTTGTCGTTATAGGAATACAGTCTTCCACTATCCGTCAGCTTCGACGAACGCAATTGCTTGGCGGCGGATATGACGTCTTCAAAATCGCGGAATGCATACATCACAATATCTGTCTGCTCCATCGTCACTTCCATATCATATATATCGTCTTCCATATCATCGTCTTCTCTCGAATGCTCATCCCCCGCCTGACCGGATTTGCCTCGGGTTACAATAATGACCATGCCTTGCGCCGGCATTGCCAGCACTTCAACTGCGAGCGGACCGCTGGCGTCAAAGCCAAGCTCGGTATAAGCCTGCTCCATCATCTCAAGGAACAGCTCATGCAGCTTAGGCGGCTCGCGCCACATATCATCCTTATGGATCCCACGTTCCAATAAGTCGTCGAACGTCAGGAAAATCCGTATTCTGTCCTGACTAAGTCGCTCGATTTTCATGACAGGATCCTCCTTTGCAGCATCTGTCGTAATAGCGTATGAATCAATCTCCATCTTGTGAATAAAATGGACTCATACCGATATGTAAATACTTTATCATGTCTTACGAACGAATGCACTAATATCACACGAAAAAAAAGAATCGATCAAGCAGCATTCCTAAGTGGAAATACGCCCGACCGACTCTTGCTGCCGAAAATGAACGTCAATGGGACATGGCAGACGATTCCGCTTTAATTTTGTTGACCTCGCGCTTCAATGAAGGATCGGCTTCCACAATCGCTTCAATTTGTTCCCAAGCGGCTGCGGATTTTTCGGCGGTATCGTCTGAAGGCTTTGGGGACAGGCCGGCTGCCGCCTCCTTCTTCCAATCCGTATTGACCATTTTGGCAACAGATTTGCGCACAATTCCCGAGCACATATCGGACATGGCAGCTGAAGCCCATGCCACGGTGGCCGGTTTTTTCTTCGCTACATACATGGTCGCTGCCGCGCCAATAATTCCTCCAAACAACAATCCGCTTAATTTCATAAGGCTGAACACCTCTTTCATGCACTGTTTTCAAGAATAGTGTAGCCGTATGACCCCATCGACATTCTGTATAAAATAAGGAAGCTGACCGTCAGCGCCCCATAAAATTATGGTAGAATGAACGTACTATCGACAAGAATCGCGTTTTTCTGCCGGAGGAGATTAACATGCCCATCAAAAATCAACTTATGCTATTATGCCTGCTGGCAACGATGCTGTCCGGATGCGCCAGCAAAGCCGATCAATCCGGCGGCAATGCGGCCCCTGTCCTGTCGGAACAAACTGCGGCCACGCCCTCTGCCGTCCCCTCCAGCTCTCCGTCACCGGAACCGGCAGCATCCGCAGCGCCTGAGCCTGCGGCGGAGGCAAAGATTCTGTATCGGATGAACGAAGTGTACCGCTTTGTTCCCCTTGATGAGTCTGCGCCTAAGAAAGCCGTCCTGCTTACCTTCGACGACGGCCCGAAGGAAGAGAAGCTGATCAACAGCCTGTTCGACACATTAGACAAGCACAGCGCCAAAGCGATTTTTTTCGTCAACGGCTACCGGATCAAAGCAAATCCGGAATTGCTGAAGCTCATCCATGAGCGAGGCGGCACAATCGGCAATCATTCGTATGACCACATCAATCTGAAGAACGAAGAGAAGGCCGTGGTCGAAGAGCAGCTGTCCGGCGTTCAAGAGATGGTAATGGAGCTGACGGGCGAGACGCCGAAGTTTTTCCGTCCGCCGTTCGGAGCAGGCGGCGACACCGTCAAGGAAATAGCAAAAAACCACGGCATGCTGTTCATGACGTGGTCCAATGGTTCCCTGGACTGGGACAGCTCCGCGCGCGACAAACCGGAAGTTGTCATCAAAAACGTAATGGAGCAGCTTCATCCAGGCGCTAATATTCTGATGCATGAGCTGCCCTGGACAGCAGAAGCGCTGGATGAGCTGCTCGGCAAGATCGAGGCGGAAGGCTATACGTTTATCGATCCGGCTACGATTCAGCTTACGAACTGAATTTGTTGCCGTACCAGAATAAAAAAACTACGAGACAAAGAAACAGAACAAACAATAAATTGTAATACCATTTGTTCACTTTATGGAGACTTGAAGGAAACTTTTTGCGTCTGGGCGGAAGCTTAAGCGGTTCGTCTTCCTGCCCTGAGGCGTTCATCATGTCACCTGCCTTTTCTGGTTGATAAGATCTGGATGTACGGCTATGTCTTTGTTTCCTGCTCATGGCTCCCTCCTGAATCGAATGATTAAGCCCATTATAAAATCAATGACGAAGTGCGCAACAATCGGCGCCCACAGAGTTCCGCTCTGAATATAGATCCAGCCAAGCCCGTAGCTGATGGAGAAGACAAGGCCTGTCGGAATCCAGTGGCGCAAATAGCGGACATGAATGGCTGCAAATACGATGCTTGTCCAGTAAGGTCCAATTGCATGCTGGATCGCGCCGCGGAACAGAAGCTCCTCGCAGACGGCTACGACAAAGGAAATCAGCGCGATATGCCAGACTGGCCGGCTGCGGAATATCCGATCATTCACTCCGCCGTCATCGGTCGCTTCATCGGGCACCCAGCGGGATATCAGCAGGTCAACCGCAATAACGGCAGCGGCTAGTCCTGCGCCCCATGCGAGAAATTCCCATTGCTTCGGAATGGCTAGAACCTGCAATAAATTTTGACGCTGAAATAAAATCCATATGATACCGATAATAAGAGTAAACGCCTGAGTAGCATACAAGTTTATAAGTAGCATACGGTCATCAATCTCGTCAATGTTAACCTTGCGCACACGTATGTTGCGGATATCGAATTTTTTCATTTAGCTGCGCGCCTCGCTCTCAGGTAATAGTTATGCTTACATAAGTGATTACATAATTGATACATAGAAGGAGATTTATTATGGAAAAACGATTAACGACCACAGCCATGTTATTTAGCCTTGGATTTGTTTTTATGCTGATCCTTGCCGTTGGCGCATTCTTCTACGGCATTCAGCTCGGCACCGAGAAGGCAGAGGCCAAGTACGCTGCCAAAACGGCAGCCGTTCAACCTGGCGAAGACGCTACTCCCTATCAGCAGCAGGAACTGGTATCCTTCTATCTTACCGTATTTTCGCCTTACCGTGAATTTCAGTCCGAGTGGCTGGCAGCTGCGGACAAGCTGCTGCGCGGCGGCAATATCGATTCCGCTGCCGCATTCAAGAAATTGGCGAAGCTCGCCGATACGAAAGCCGAAGAAGCAAGCTCGTTCAATATGCAGAAGTCCCCTCTGCTCGGTGAAGCCCAGGTCGCTTATATCCGCAGCCTGAAGTATTTTAAGGACGCAGCATCCAAAGCCGCAGCCGACAAGTCGGATGATCCTGCCAAAATTCTGGAGCATATCCAAAGCGATAAAAACTTTAAATCCGCAGTAAGCGAGTCTCTGGCCGCTCAAAGCGCCTACTATGATGCCATGCAGAAATGGGCGGCATCGGTAGACCCAGCCATCCCGGCTGCTTACAAGATTGCAGTGCCGCTTGGCGTTGAGCAATGGGACAAGCTTTCGCTAATTGTCAAAAACAAGGTCATCGTCTCCTACCTGAGCGAACGCAGCGAGCTGTATGCCTTCCTGCCGCAAGATTTGACGAGCCGGGTGGATGAATTCATCCGGTCGGGACAAGCCTCGAAGATGAAGCTCAAAACAGTAGGCGGCATTGTCGACTTGCTGCTGAATACAAGAGCTGTCGATTCCGGCGACTTTAACGCGAATAAGGCCAGATTCTATCAATCCGAGACGCTGCCGCAGCTGCCATTCTTCTACGCGGAATGACAGCATTCCCTGCGGTTGTGCTTGAATCATAACGAAAATTTCACAAATGAGCAAGTTTCAGCATTGCAATTGACCGCGCTAATGCTATAAAATAGTAAAGTCCAACTCGTTCGTAGATTGAACTCTCGACCCGATGCTCCTGAGCGGTGCGGGCCGAGGGTTTTTCTGTTCATATTACAGCGGAGCCGCGTGCGACGCCAATTCTAGGAGGCCTGTTTTACATGTACAAAGTGCTAGTATCCGATCCTATCAGCGATCTTGGGATCCAACAGCTTGTCGAAGCGAATGACATTATTGTCGACAAGAATCCTGGTTTAACAGAAGACGAATTAGTAGCAATCATTGGCGATTATGATGCGTTGCTTGTAAGAAGCCAGACTCGGGTAACAGCTAAAATTATGGAAGCCGGCAAAAAGCTGAAAGTGGTAGGACGAGCTGGTGTCGGTGTCGACAACATCGATTTGGGAGCTGCAACAGAGCGCGGCATTATCGTCATTAATGCGCCGGACGGCAACACGATTACAACCTGTGAGCACACATTCGCCATGATGATGGCTGTTGCGCGTCATATTCCGCAAGCATACATGAAAACAGTCGGCGGCACATGGGACCGCAAGTCCTTCGTCGGCGTAGAGCTTCGCAACAAAACGCTGGGCGTACTCGGCATGGGCCGCATCGGCAGCGAAGTAGCCAAACGCGCCAAAGCGTTCGGCATGAACATTATGGGCTACGATCCGTTCATGACGGAAGAGCGCGCTGAGAAAATCGGTATTAAGCTCGCCAGCGTTGACGATATCGTCCGCGCTGCTGACTTTATGACGGTGCATACGCCGCTTACTCCAGAAACACGCCATATGATCGGCAAAGCGCAATTTGAAGTGATGAAGCCTGGCATGCGAATTGTCAACTGCGCACGCGGAGGCATTATCGACGAGATTGCCCTGGTTGAAGCCATCGATCAAGGCATCGTAGCAGGCGCGGCATTCGACGTATTCGAAGTTGAGCCTCCTGCTGAGGATCATCCGTTCCTGAAACATCCAAAAATTATCGTCACTCCGCATCTGGGCGCGTCTACAATTGAAGCGCAAGAGAATGTTGCGATTGACGTATCCGAGCAGGTTCTGCATATTCTGCGCAACGAGCCGTTCATGAACGCTGTGAACATGCCTCCGATCCCTGCTAATTTGCAAAGCAAGCTGCAGCCTTACTTTACGCTTGGCGAGAAGCTGGGCAGCTTCATCGCTCAATCGACGGAAGGCGCTGTACAAGAAATTATCGTCAGCTACTCCGGCGAGCTGGCTGAAGTCGATACACAGCCGCTTACCCGCTATATCGTTCGTGGCGTTCTGTCCCACCATCTTGGACAAGAGCAAGTCAACGTGGTCAACTCCATGCACCTTGCGAAGCTGCGTGATGTGAATATCGTCATTCAAAAATCGCACGCATCGAAGGATTTCACCAATCTGGTGACAGTAGCTCTGCGCACGAAGAAAGAAGAGCATATCGTAGCCGGCACATTGCTGACAGGTTATGGCCCGCGCATTGTGCAAATCGACAAGTATCCGGTTGACGTTACACCTGAAGGCAATCTGATACTGATCTCGCATAACGATAAACCAGGCATTATCGGCCGCGTCGGCACGCTGCTTGGCAACAACGACGTGAACATCGCGACCATGCAGGTTGGACGCCAGCTTGAAGGCGGTTCTGCCATTATGGTGCTCCGCGTCGACAAAGGCACGCCAAAAGAAGTATTGCTGCAGCTGACAAGCATGCCTGAGCTGAATACAGCAAAAGAAATCATTTTACCGTAATTGTTTCACGAACAACAAGATTAATCGGTATCCTTCAACAAAAAAAGCGTTCCAGCGATGGAACGCTTTTTCTTATTTTCCGCTTATAGAGACAGCCTTCACGAAACCTTGACAATTACTCTTTCCCTTCGACAGGAAGCAAAAGCGTGAAGGTTGTGCCTGTTGCAGCTGTGCTGTCTACATGAATTTTGCCGTGGTGCAGGTCAATCAGATTTTTTACGATGGCAAGTCCAAGACCGGTACCGCCTGTACGCTTCCTAGCCTTATCCGCCTTATAAAATCTTTCAAAAATGTACGGAACATCCTCCGGAGGAATGCCTACACCTTCATCGCTAATTTTCAGCTGTATATACGGCACACCGTTAACGTTAAGATGCTCTGCGCCAATTGTGATCGACTTGCCTGCTGGGGTATGGCGCAGCGCATTATCCATCAGATTCGTCAGAACTTGCTCCAGCCTGTCCTCATCACCCTGCTTCATCTGGAGCCATTTATCCTCCATCGCCTTCACATGAAGAGTGACTTCTCTTTCCTTCGCATACACCTGGAACTTGCGATGCACTCTGCGAATGACCAGCCCCAAATCAATCTCTTGAAAATTCATCTCGACATGGCCAGCTTCCATCCGCGCGATATCAAGAAAATCGTTGACCAGCCTGCCCATCCGTAGCGACTCGTCGTAGATAACCTGTACAAGCTCCCTGCGCTCTTCCGGCGAAGCGACAATATCATCCAGAAGCGCCTCGCTATAGCCTTGGAGCATAGAGAGCGGCGTCCGAATCTCATGTGAGATATTCGCTACGAAATCGCGTCTCAGCTTATCGAGCTTATGCTCCTCCGTTACGTTCCGGATCACGGCTACCGCTCCGCGGATCACGTTCCCCGATTGCAGGGGAGCCATAACGACGGACCATACGCTGCTATGCACATGCACCTTCTCGGTCAAGTCCTTGCCTTCCTTCATTACATGCTGGAACAGCTGCCTCAGCGGCATCGGCACGCCAGGAAAAGACGGCACATCCTCTACCGGCTCCTGCTCCCAAGCCGACTCCAGCGATGACCAGCCGTTAATGAGCAGTTGTCCGCTTGGGTTCGTCAAGATCACCTGTCCTTCGGAATCGAAAGTAATGACAGAGTCGCCCATGCTTCGCAGAATGCTGGACAGATGATTCTTCTCATGGTTAAGCGCATGGATCAGCTTATCGAGCTGCCCGGTCATATTGTTGAAGGTATTGGCAAGCTGGCCGATTTCATCGGAGGAGCTGATATGCACGCGCGTGCTGTAATCGCCTTGCGATACAGAATCCGCGGCATTCTTCAGCTGCAGGAGCGGCTGCTGGATTTTGGCCGAGAGGAAAAAAGCAAAAAACGTAGACAACAAAAATCCGATGATGGCCGTGATAATAAACAACACTTTAATATCATGCGAATTCTCGTCGAACCATATATCGATATACTGCAGCAAAAAAACGCCGAGGATAAGAAGCACAACGGCGACCAACAACATGATGGTCGCCCACAGCTTGCCCACGACGCTATGCCACAGCAAACGCGCCAATCGATCCCAGAGCTTCATTTATTTCGGCACCTCAAGCTTATAGCCTACGCCCCATACGGTCGTAATCATGGCCGCTGCCTCGGAGGACACTTTATTCAGCTTCTCGCGAAGTCGCTTGACATGTGTATCAACGGTACGCAGATCTCCGAAAAATTCATAATTCCATACATCCTTAAGCAGCTCTTCGCGCGAGAATACCTTGTCCGGCGATACGGCCAGGTAATGCAATAGCTCATATTCCTTCGGCGTCAGGCTGACCTCATGCCCGCCCGCAGTGACGCGGTGCGCGTCATGCTCAATGACCAGATGAGGAAATACAATATTGTTGCTCGTATTAAGTTCTTTTGTCAGGAAGGCGGTTGCCGACGAACGTCTTAGAATCGCCTTCACGCGGTAGATGACCTCGCGCGGGCTGAACGGCTTGACGACATAATCGTCTGCGCCGACCTCGAAGCCCTGAACGCGGTTCATCTCCTCGCCTTTGGCAGTCAGCATAATGACAGGCGTCGCTTTCACCTGACGCAGACGGGAGCAAACTTCCACTCCGTCGATTCCCGGCAGCATGACATCGAGCAAGATTAGCGCATAGTCGGTATTGGATGCCAGCCTTAAGGCAGTCTCCCCGTCCTCAGCTTCATCGATGACATAGCCTTCTTTCTCCAAATACATTTTCAGAAGACGGCGGATACGTTCCTCGTCGTCTACGACCAATATGCGATTTCCGTAGTCGGACATGTCAAGCAACTCCTTTCATTAGCTCTATTATACACCGGAATAGGAATGCAAGCCTGCAATAATGAGGTTAACCCCTATCAGCGTGAACAAAACAATAACGAACCCGATAACCGCAAGCCACGAGGAACGCAATCCTTGCCAGCCTCTGGACAAGCGGAAATGGAGATACGCGCTGTAGAACAGCCATGTAATAAGCGCCCATACTTCCTTCGGATCCCAGCCCCAGAATCTGCCCCAGGCGATCTCCGCCCAGATCATCGCAAAGATAAGCCCGCCAAGCGTAAAGATCGGGAAGCCGATTGCAATGGCGCGATAGCTGATTTCATCCAAATCATCCGGATCAATGCCTTCCATCACAGGATGGATGACTGCGCCAAGACGCTTGCGGAAGATCAACCGCAATGCGCCGTACAGAAGCGTACCGGCAATAATCGACCATACAACCGTATTCAGCTTTCTGCCTGCATTAACGCCGTTCATCCAGTGAGGCGCTTCGAATAACGGCTTGTCCATGCCGATGAACGACTGAACCTCAACGATCTGGCTATTGTAAGGCTGTACAATCGGCGGCAAATAGTAATTCACGGTCTCTACAATCGTAGATTCCTGGCCTTTATTGTCAATCAGCACTTTCTCTTCCGTAAACGATGCTTCATAGCCTGCAAAACGGAATCCGAAGACCGCAACGATAAAGCCGATAATGACGACAATCGAATAGAGTGTGAATTCGACCCAGAATTGCGCGCGTCTTGCTTCCTTCGTCTTGTCCGTGAAGTTCACGACACGAAGCAGATACATAAGACCGGCTGCAAAGCCGACAGCGAAAAAGGCTTCGCCAAGAGCGGCCGTCGTAACGTGAACTTTCAGCCACACAGAGTTCAATGCCGGGATAAGCGGCTGAACCTCCTGCGGGAATACAGAAGCGTAAGCGATAATGATAATGGTAAGCGGTATCGCAAACATGCCGAGCAGCGGCTTGCGGTACATGGCATAAACGATAGTGTAAGCAATCATTATCGCCATGCCAAGGAACGTCATGAACTCATACATATTGCTGGTCGGGATTTGCTTGCTTCCGATCCAGCGTGTAAAGAAGAAGGTCAAATGTGCGACCAGACCTGCGGTCGACACGATAAATGCGATTCGGCCCCAGCGCTTCTCATGCGCCTTGGGATCGCGGTTGCTCCACTTCTTGCCCGCTATTGCAATGACATAGAATAGGAATGCAAAGCAATATAGAAAAAAGGCAACCATAAACGCATCACTGCTAAAGTCTAATAAACTCACGCGTTTTTCCCTCCGTTATCTAGCGTCTTCGGATCCACTTCAATGCCGACCTTCTTCAAGGCGTTGGCAACGTCCGATCGCATGCCAAACCAGTTTTTGTTCGTATGGGCGCCAAGAGCCAGCTTCCCGCCGTCAATGCGGAGCCAGATCCGGCGATGCTGCCAATACGATCCCATGATCAAGCCGAGCATGCTGAATACCGCGCCTACCCACAGATAAGGCAGCGCCTTGTCCACGCGTACGTTCAGATGGGTGGTCGCTTCCGAGAAGTCTACATTCTCCATGCCATCTACCCGAATCTCGATCTTGCCCGCAATCTCGCGGTTAATCGTATCCTGTGCGAACTTCACTTTATCCTTCTGCATCGGGAAGTAGATATAAGGCTCCCCTTCCGGCTTAAGGCCTGGCCCCTTGACTGTGAAGACAAAGGCCGGCGCGTTCGGCTCACGCGAGAGCGTCGTCGGCTTGCCTTCGCTATTAAGCGCAAACTCCATATAGTTGGCGAACAGGTCGAGCGTATATGGCCCCAGCTTATGCTGCAGCGCCGAATCCTTCATTGGAAGATAGAACGGACCGTACTTCTCCCCTGTCCCCTTGTCCTCCAGTATCGGGCTGACCGCATTCAATCTTGGCGTCAGGTCGAAGTCGAACTGATAGAACTTGAAGCCGTCATAGACAAGCGGGTCGTTCACAATAATATTGTGACGCTTGACTTCCTCCAGAACAGGCTCTTTCAGCGGATCGCTGCAATCGCTCACACAAGCATACAAGACGGCTTGCGTCTCGTAGTTCTTGGCCCGCATCTTGCCCTGAAGCTGCTCAGGCAGCTCATCGTCGTTGTAGAATTCAACAACAAACTTCTCGCTCTTGATAAAGTAGTTCGTCCCGGCGATTCTGACCGTATCGCCGTCGGGTACGCTTACATAAGCGTCCATTTGCCAGCCTGGAATACTTCGCGCCAATATCGCAAGCAGGAACAGAATTAGACCGATATGGTTGATATACGGGCCCCATCGGCTGAATCTGTTCTTCTCCGCCAGCAGCGCCGTTCCTTGCCCTTCCTCTTGATGCACCTTATAGCCTCTGCGCTTCAGCTGGGCGCCAAAATTCGCCACCCATTCCTTCGGTTCACCTTCAATATCGGCGGTATAAACGGTCTTCTGCCGCAATATAAATTGGTGATGCTTGCGGATTTGCTGTTTGTTCAGGGCTCGGTATAGAGGGAGCACCCGGTCCAAGCTGCAAATAACGAGCGAGGTTCCGATCATGACCAGCAGTCCGATGAACCACCAGCTCTCGTACGTATGGGACAAACCCAGCATATAATAAATCTTGCCTGGCAGCCCGTATGTATTCTCATAATAAGTAGAGGGATCGAAATTATTGATGAACGTGCTCTCCTGCGGGTAGATCGTGCCCAGCATCGCTGTCAAGAACGTAATGACGATCAGATAGATCGCAATCTTGACCGAGGAGAAGAAGCTCCAAATCTTGTCGATCGCTGTCTGATTGCTCTTCTGCGATCTGCGGGCTACGCCGTCATAGCGCATCTCCAGCGGAGCATCGGATTGTTGCAGGTCCTTCAGCAATGGCTTGCCGCATGACTCGCAGAGCACCGTGCCGACCGCATTCTGATGGCCGCACTCGCATTTTGTATTTTCTACCGTTAACACGTGATGACCTCCTACAACTGCAACAATCTTTCGACTCTTTCATCAATATCCTTCTCCAGCATGCCCCCGACCTTCACTTCCATCAGCGTCCCGTCCGGCTTGATGAAGAAGGTTGTGGGATATTGCCGCAGCCCGTAGCTCCGCTCCGTCTGCCGGTTCACATCGCGCAGGATCGGATAGGTCAGATCAAAGCGATTCACGAAGTTGTTCACGGTAAGCGTATCCTCGCTTAAATTGATTGCCAGAATAACCAGGCCTTTATCCTTCCACTTCTCATATTGTCTCTCGAATTCCGGCATCTCTCTGACGCACGGCTCGCAGAAGGTTCCCCAGAAATTGACGACAACCGGCTTGCCTTTGAATTCGGACAAGCTGCGAACGCCTCCGTCCAGATCCGCAAGCTTGAATTCCGGCGGCTCTGCGCCGACTTTAAGAAGCCCTGTCTTGTCCTTCCCGAAGAAAGTGGAGCCGATGGCGTAGCCTCCAAGCACAAGCACTGCGAGCAAGATCACGATCTGAATCTTCTTGCGCGACTTACCCATTTATGTATTCACCACCCGTTCTATTGACACAATTGTCCTAGTATCATTATAACGAAAAGTCGACGGCAATAACTGCCGCCGCCGATCACTTTTTATGAACTTTATGTGTCTTGCCTGCAGCAGCCAGAAGCTCCTGCACCTCTTGCGGAGTCAGATGGCGGAACTTGCCTCGGCCCAATTGCTGAAGGCCAATCTCGCCGAATTTGATCCGTTTCAGACGAATCACTTTATGATTGATGGCATCGAACATGCGGCGCACTTGACGATTGCGTCCTTCATAAATCGTAATCGATATTGTCGCTTCGTTCTTCTCCGTATCTACGTCATGATACTCAACCTCAGCTGGCGATGTCATGCCGTCTTCCAGCATAATGCCCTTCTGCAGCCGCTCCAGCGCCGAACCGTGCGGAACGCCTTTCACTGTAGCATGATACGTCTTCGGCACATGATGGCTTGGATGCGTCAGCTTGTTCGCAAATTCACCGTCATTGGTCAGCAGCAGCAATCCTTCGGTATCGTAATCAAGCCGGCCGACAGGATATACCCTCTCTTTGATGCCGGGCAAGAAATCTGTAACAGTCTTGCGCCCTTGCGGATCCTTGGCGCTAGTAATGACGCCCTTAACCTTGTTCATCATCAAATAAATCTTCTTCTCGCCCTTGATCGGCTTTCCATTCACGGTTATCGTATCCACCGCTACGTCGGCCTTTACCCCGAGGGTCGTCACTTTCTCCCCGTTAACCTCAACTGCGCCGGACAGGATAAGCTCCTCGCACTTACGTCTTGATGCAATTCCTGCCTGTGCCAAAATCTTCTGTAAACGTTCCACTGCTCTTTCACCTCACTCTACATCATAACGATATCGAGAGTAAAGCACAAGCTCAGTTACCGGAATATGTATAAGCAAATGGCAATTGCCGCAAAAAAACCAACGATATCGGAGAAAAGTCCGACCTTGAGCGCATATCGCGTACGTCTTACCGCAATAGCCCCGAAGTAGACGGTCAGCACATACAGCGTCGTGTCCGTGCTGCCTTGAATCGTTGAAGCAATGCGTCCGATCATGGAATCCGGGCCATAGGTTTGAATCAGGTCCGCAGTAAAGGCGAGCGAGCCTGCACCTGTCAACGGCCTGAGGATTCCTAACGGAAGCACCTCGCTCGGGATCCCCATCCAGTCGAATGCGGGCTTGACGGCCGACAGCATCAAATCCATCGCCCCCGATGCCCTGAACATGCTGATCGCAACCATCATCCCCACCAGCGGAGGTATGATGGAGATCGCCGTTCCAAATCCGTCCTTCGCCCCTTCTACAAAGGTCTCATAGACGGGTATACGTCTACGCATTGCAGCATAAAGAGGGATAAAAACAATAATGGCGGGAATCATCCAAGACGACAGCTTGGTGAACAGCTCATACAACCTCGCCACCTCCTGTCTGCCGCGCGCTTCCTTTGCCGACTATCGGCGGCCGCGGCTTCGCCGGCGGAGCCTGTGCCTTTCTGCGATACCAGCGATCTGCAAGAATAGCTGCCGCTGTCGCAACGAATGTCGCAGCAAGCGTGGTTCCGATGATTTCTGCAGGGTTTGCCGAACCGTAATTCATACGAATGGCAATCAGCGTTGTCGGTACAATCGTAATGCTGGATGTATTCAGCGCCAGCAGCGTACACATGGCAGGCGTAGCGGTATCTTTGTCAGGATTCAGCTTCTGCAGCTCCTGCATCGCTTTAATCCCCATCGGCGTCGCCGCATTGCCCAGTCCGAACAAATTGGCGCTAAGATTACTCATAATATAACCGATAGCGGGATGATCCTTAGGTATGTCGGGGAATAGCCAGCGCACAAGCGGCCGAAGCAGCCGGGCCAGCTTGGCGAGCAGCCCGGCGTCTTCGGCTATGCGCATCATTCCCAGCCAGAATACCATGATGCTAATCAAGCCGAAACTTACCGTAACGCCCGATTTGGCACCGTCAAAGGCAGCCTGCGTGACCGTATCCATCTTGCCGGTTGCCGCGGCTACCACAACGCTGACGACAATAAAAAACAACCATATCCAGTTCACCATGACAGACTTCCTCCCCTGCATACCGATATTGAACGGCGCCTCTCCCAAGGACAACCGTCAACGATGAATCAGCGACTCCCATGTAGATTTCAGCCGCTGGCCAATTGTTGAATTGGTAGTATGATTTAGCTTGGACGAGCTTTGACTCTGCGCCGCATCGCCAGAAATTCCGAGCCTTGGATTGCCCGGCTCGTACACCGGAACTGCGCCGATAGGCTGTCCATTCAAATAAAATTCCAGACGGCCTCTTTCGCCAAGGGCATAAGCAGTTGTAGCTGCATCGATAAGCTGAAGCTTCGAATGAACAGCATTCTGCTCGTCCGCTTCTAACGGATAGTGGAATCTTTGACTCGTTACATAAGGGTACCCTGCAATATCCATCCCCTTCTCCACGATGGATACTAGCGGGTAATGCTTAAACCCCCAGTCCAGCATATCTCGATGATCCGCCCAATCATCTCCGTCATTGATCGTGACAGCCGCGAGCTGCTGGCCTTCCCGGGTTGCGGAGCTGACAAGGCAGCGAAATGCTTTTTTGGTGTAGCCGGTTTTGACGCCATCCGCTCCCTCGTACATAGAAAGCATTTTGTTTTTGTTATGCCAGCGGTAATCCCAGCTGTCTATCGGGTTAGGCGCGCTTTTATCCCTTGTTTTGACGATCTCGGCGAACACATCGTTCCTTAGCGCATAAGCAGTCAGCTTCGCGAGATCGTTGGCGGTAGAATAATGCCCATCCTCGTCAAGGCCATGCGGATTCCGGAATTGCGAGTTGGCTAAACCGATCTCCTCCGCCTTCTTGTTCATAAGATGAACAAAGCCGTCTTCCGACCCTCCGACATGCTCCGCAATCGCCGTAGCCGCGTCATTGCCTGACCGAAGCATAAGCCCGTACAGCAAATTCGATAGACTCATCTCTTCTCCCAGACGAAGATAAATCGATGAGCCTTCCCTGCCGAATGCGCGTTTGGACGTCTTCACCATATCATTCAGATTGCCGTGCTCAATCGCAACGATAGCCGTCATAATTTTCGTCAAGCTGGCGATTCGCATCGGCGTGTCTCCATCCTGGCTGTAAAGCAATCTTCCGGACTGCACGTCGATTAGCGCCGCTGCCCTTGCCTTCGTGCCAAGCGGCGAAGGAGCCGCTGTAGCGCTGCCCGGCGACATGATCGTCCAGCTGATGAACGAGGCAATGGCCCACAGTGCGATTAACCGCGTCAGTCCCCTTCGCTTTCCGCTGTTCATGCTGCAATTACTCCTCTCGTTGCAATGGTAAGCTGGCGTTTTCTTGCTCTTGCCATAGTATATGCTTGTACTGCTCCGGGTAGACGAGGCGATTCATTCTAAAAAATGAAAAACTGCCCTTTCGGGCAGTCAGTGGCGAGCTATGGGCTTTAGCACTTACACGTGGCGCTCGGTGGTTTCGTCCGCAACGTGGCCATCAATGATGGTTGTAGTCGTTTCTACATAATCGGCGTTGTTGCCGCGTATCATCGTTTGCAGCTTGTCGAATACTTTCGGTGCGGAATCGATTACTTTTTCCATGAGATGGGTCTGATTGTCAAGCGGCACGATCTTGACGCCATGAGTGCCTACGACCAGAAAAGCGATTGGCGTAATCGACACGCCGCCGCCGCTGCCGCCGCCAAATGGCAGCGAAACGGAAGCATTGTGTGCATCCGCAGTGCCGCTTGTATGCTTATGCTCGCTGTCCATGCGAATATCGCTGCCCCCGGCGACAAAACCGAAGCCAACTTTTGAAATCGGCATAATGACGCTGCCATCCGGAGTCTGTACCGGATCGCCGACAATGGTGTTGACATCGACCATTTCCTTAATATTTTCCATTGCAGTCTGCATGAGACCTTGTATCGGATGCTCTGTCATATTTATTTCTCCTTTATCGATTAGTTCATTTCGTACTTTATATACTTTGCTCAATTTCGAAATTAATATGTAACTGTCTAACTGTCAAAAGACATGTAGCAATTCATTGCACCTCAAAAAAAAGGCGATCCGTATGATCCGGATCACCCATCGAATGTGTGTAAAATTATAAACCAGTACCAGCACTAAAATTTAACGTTGCTGTATATATGGAAGAACGGGCACCTACATAGTCCCCTACCTTAAATTTGCTGCCTGTTCCCGACTGGCTGACAATCTGAAGCGTCTTAGGAATAACCAATCTGTATCCAATTACTACTTGATATGATCCGCTGCCGAAGCCTGGATCAGCTTTAACTATGGTTTGGCTCGATCCGCTTACCGTTATACTATGGGCCACAGGGCCATGAACAGGATGAACCTGCTGGCCGGCAACATGATTCACGGAGGAAGTCTCCAACTTCATAGCCGAGATAGGTATCATCAGCGCATAAGCAGCTTGTCCTTCGGAAGAAGGATCATTCAGTTCATCGCTAATGAAGTTCGTTGCGGAAATCTTTAGATTCCATCCTTCAGCACGGCCAGTATCGTCTGTAATAGCGGCCGTTGTAGTAGCCACTGTTTCCATGATGCCTGAATTGGTTAGCTTCACATCAAGGAAAGATCCTGATAAAGTGCTGAATCTGAGTTCCCCTGATACTATTCCTACTTGAGTCTGATTCATATTTGCAGCCTGCTCAGTTAGGCTAACATCATCAATGTAAACGCGGTAATAGCCGCCATAATCCGTGACTTCCCCACCCAAGATAATGGCTACTTTCTGAGTATTGTCCGGAATTAAAGTGTATAATTCAAAAACCGTAAAGCTTACTGTCGTATTGGTAATTTCCTTGTATGCGTTGCTAATATACATTCCTTGATCATCGTAGAACTCTAGTTTCGCTGTAATTCTAGCCAAAGCCAAAGAGGGAATTTTGGCTCTAAAGTTAAGCTGAACCGCTTTAGCAGAGTCAAATGGATGAACGACATCAGTAGTAATACGCGCATATTCTCCTGGTTCTGTGGATCCTTCTTGCGCTATCGCTTGAGAGTATGTCCCATCATATGCTTCCGCTGACGTCACTTCAGCACTGGATGCACCTGGACTAGCACTTGTAGCGTAATTCCAACCATCACCTGTATGGCCTGATATGTTATTTTCAAAACTTCCATTCGAAACAAGATTTCCTGCAGCGCTAACGGCGCTAACACCTATCGAAGCTATAACAACTATTAGAACCAGTAGTAAATATTTCACTTTCCTAAACATGCACGCATTCACCCTTTGTATTATTGTTGTGTTGGTCTTTCTTCTCCTTTCTTCGCCGTTTTAATAGAAGTAGTATTATTATGAGCAATAATATGATTATCACCATAACAATTGCCAGGACCCATACCCCATACTTATATAACAGTTCCCATATTCCGCCTTCTTCTAAGTTGCCTATGTTATCTGCATGATTTATGGCTGAAACTACTTCTTCTGTAGACACTTTAAAGGTATACTCACCCGTTATCGTTTGTTTATCATAATTAGTGGTATACGCTAAAGTATAAGACCCTGGCGCTAATATCTGATTTAATTTGAAATCATATAGCCCAGTTGTCGCTACATACACAGAATCCATTTGATACTTTTCACTTAAAATGATCTCACCGGAAGAGTTTTTAAGCGCTAACGTTCCTGAGGGTTTTTCTAGGATTGTACCTTCGTTTATATGCGGTAAAAAAACAACACTGTAGCCTGAGGTATCTGACTCGTGAAAAATATCTGAAATTCTCAGCTTGTGAATCGCTTTTTCCTTGTTAATATTTATGACTGTCTGTATGTGCAACCTCATGTACTTAGGTAGATTGACCGTCAAATCCTTAATGTCTTCAGGTTTGATTTCTTCATCAACGTCAGGAATCCGTTCTTCAATTACAATGTTTCCTATATATTGTCCTGGAGATATGCTCTTTGGTACCATAAGATCAAATGTATAATCTCTACTCTCATTCACCTTTAGAGTTCCTTCTACTTTCGGAGTGTTGAACCACGTACCAACAAGGCTAGGAGCTGCCCAACTTGCAGGGTATGTCCACCCTCCTCTGATTGATGAGTAAACATCAGTTCCATAAAGGACGAAAGAAGCTTCCTTCATGCCTATATTCTTGATTCTCACAGTGAATTTCAAGTTATCCCCTAACTCTGAATTAACAATAAATATGGAGCTGCTATCCGAATTAATCGCCTTTATCGAAAACGAAGGATTAGGTATGATCCCCTTCTTTTCTTCAGCTTCTGCACTCGCCGGTAAAATATATGAACAAGATAAAAACACTGTGGCTAACAGTAAGATAAGACTTTTTCCAATCCGCATAGAGAACCCCGATTCTTTTATTTTCAAAAACAATCCAATCAATATAATTTGGTTATTTTGAACCATGAATTCCTTAAAACACACCTTTTGCCCTACTTAACCAGGCCCATTATACCCATCATTCTACCATGTATTCCATGAAATGCGAACTATAAATTCATGAATTTCACAATAATTAGCCAGTGCTTACAACAAAATACTTATTCATTTTCTGATGATTCGCGTCCGAATGACCGACATTCCGCAATAACAGCGAGCGGTAATTGCTCGATCTTATTCAGTGCGGCGTATCCGTCGACTAGGAGCTGATGTCCATGCAGCTTTTGTTTTAGCAACAAAAAAACGCCCACCCCTAAAGGTGGACGATATTAATTTTATATCCAAGAACATATAATTATTTTCCACCAAAACCATTCAGCAAAAACACCCGCTTGCCAAGTCTGATCAGCTTTTCTTATGGAATTGATTCACATCTGCTATCTCTAGAATAGTTTCCATAGCAATTCGCTTTAGGCCCTGAATAAGTTGTTCTGCCATGCTTTTACGCCTCCCTTCCATTTCTTCATGCGAACTAAAAGTTGCAATCCGGCAAGGACAGCATAACCGAAGCGGATTTGCGCTGTGCATGACCACTCCGTCTTGAACACAGTCCCGCTGAAGCTCGGATGCACCTCCATGAACGGAGCGTTCTTCACTTGGACCATCTGGGACAGCAAGCCGATGATAGCTGTTTTTATCGACCATACTGCACCTGTAGCCATAGCCGTCCACATGGCATCTCCCGTGCCGAGAGTCGTCGACCAGCGCCACTCCGTCAGGTTGACTCGGGCAAGCGTATTTTTGATCCAGCCCTTCAAGTCTCTGGTTACATAGAGGATATGCTTGTACTTCTCAATGGAGCTGACGACCTTGTCCGCATCAATCTCATCGTTAAATTCCTTCCACGTATTCATTCCCGCTTTGCTCGTGCTCACTTGTTCATCTACTTTAACAGCCATGCCGTCCAGACTCATGGACGGCAATTTATAACGGTAGCGAATAAGGCCGAACAGCGCTCTAACGTCTAACTCCACATCGTCATTATTGCCAATCCGTCTCGCGAATCCGCTCACGACGACTGGTGAAGACAACACCACGATGACAGCAAGCGCAAAAAAGCCGCCGGCCCACATCCAACCGTAAGGGTAACCGGGCATGTCAATGCTTCCTCCGTTTCCCAATATGGGTTGAAATTAGTATGGCCTGGCGGCTAATTCTCATTCTTTCAATTCGTCAATTGTCATTTGTCTGCCATCAAGACGTTCGAACAGCATCTGGGTTTGCTCGTCCAGCGCGTCGTCCACATCGATATGCTTAGGCTCCGGCAATTCGCGGATGGAGGCGAGTCCGAAATAATCAAGGAATGATTTCGTTGTTCCATATAATATTGGCCTGCCGATCGCTTCCGCGCGTCCCACCTCTTCGATCAGATCCTTGGATACCAGCGACTGGATGGCGCGATCACTCTTCACACCGCGGATTTCTTCAATATCAATCCGTGTAATAGGCTGCCGATAAGCGACAATCGACAAAGTCTCCAGTGCCGCCTGCGACAGCTGCGCCCGTGTAGGCGTATACGCCATGCGTTCAAAGTACGGCGCATGATCCGGATGAGTCGTCATTCGATAGGCCGACGCAACCTCGGTAATTTGAATGCCGCGCTCCTCCCGCTGCAAATCCCTTTGCAGATCATAGACCAGCTCAGAGGCAAAATCGGCGTCCATCTCCAGTATATCGGCCAGCTGGCGCTTGGTCAGACCTTCATCCCCGGCCATGAACAGAAGTCCCTCAATAATCGACTTCAATTTCTGATAATCCATTTTGTTCCGTTTCTCCTCTCCAATGAATAACGATATCTTCAAAGAGCGAATGCTGGAAGCAGCGGATATGCTTCATCTTCATCAGCTCCAATATCGCAAGGAACGTCACCACGATCTCATGCCGTTCCATGTTCTCGCGGATCAGTTTGGAGAATCTGACAGTCTCATATTGCCTCAGCACGTCCACAATGTCTCTAATCCGGTCTTTGACCGAAATTTCATCCCGCTGAACGGTGGCAATCACGTTCCGTCTTGCCGCTCTGCGCAGCGCCTTCTGGAAGGCGGCCACCAGATCGGAGACATGCAAGCCTTCCACAGGATTCACTTTCACTTCCTTCAGAAACGGCGTCATATCCTCCGGCTCTCTCGAGAATACGAGGCTTCGCTCGAATTCCTTCTCCCGGAGCTCCTCCGCCAGCTGCTTGAACTTGCGGTATTCAACCAACTTCTGAATAAGTTCATCCCGAGGATCAAGTCCATCGTCTTCCCAATCGTCGTAATGTTCCTCAAAGACGGGAGGTTTCGGCAAGAGCTGCTTGCTCTTAATAGCCAGCAGAGTCGCCGCCATGACGAGAAATTCGCTGGTCACTTCCAGCTCCAGCTCCTTCATGGCATCCAGGTACTCCATATATTGAACTGTAATTTCGCTAATGGATACCTCGTGGATATCAATCTCAGCCTTGTCGATCAAATGAAGCAGAAGGTCCAGCGGACCTTCGAATGCTTCCAGCTTATAAAGCACAGACACTCTTGCAACCTCCCGCGTTCATTACAGCTGTACGGTTATCCTTGCAGCTGCTTCGTCAAATTCGCCATCTCGATTGCGGTAACAGCCGCTTCATAGCCTTTGTTGCCCGCTTTCGTGCCAGCACGCTCAATCGCTTGCTCGATGGAATCGACCGTCAATACGCCGAAGATCGTCGGTACGCCTGTCTTCAGCGCTACCGCAGATACGCCTTTCGCCGCTTCGTTGCACACATAGTCGAAGTGCGGCGTAGCGCCGCGGATGACTGCACCCAGCGTAATGACTGCATCGTATTTGCCGCTCTCTGCCATCTTTTGCGCAATGAGCGGAATTTCGAAGGCACCCGGCACCCAAGCTACCTCTACATCGGATTCAGAAGCGCCATGGCGCTTGAATGCGTCCAAAGCGCCGCCAAGCAGCTTGCCGCTAATAAACTCGTTGAATCTTCCAACCACTACGCCATATTTTAACCCTTCTGATACTAAATGTCCCTCATAAATTTTCGTCATGTTCAAAACTTCCTCTCAAATTTGTATTTTTTGGTTCGATTTATTGTTCCTGCTGGGGCACCGCTTCCGGCTCCAGCTGTTCAATTTTCAGCATATGTCCAAGCTTCGCTTGCTTCGTGCGCAAGTAATTGCGGTTGCTCTCGTTCGCTTCCATCTGAATCGGCACGCGTTCTACCACTTCAAGTCCGTAGCCTTCCAGCCCTCTGATTTTGCGGGGGTTATTGGTCAGCAGTTTCATTTGAGTAATGCCAAGATCCTTCAAAATCTGAGCTCCTATGCCATATTCCCGCAAATCCGGAGCAAACCCTAGCTTAATATTCGCCTCAACCGTGTCGAATCCCTGCTCTTGAAGCTCATAAGCTTTCAATTTGTTAATCAATCCGATGCCTCGGCCTTCCTGTCTCATATAGAGCAGCACGCCGCTGCCGGCTTCGTCGATCTGCTTAAGCGCCGCCGCAAGCTGAGGTCCGCAATCGCAGCGGTGCGAGTGGAAGACGTCGCCTGTCAGACATTCCGAATGAACGCGTACAAGCGTCGGCTTGCCTGGCTCAATCTCGCCTTTTACAAGCGCGACATGCTCCTTCTGGTCTACCTGATTTGTGTAGGCAATCGCTCTGAACTCGCCAAAGTCTGTCGGCATCTTCACGCTGACCGCGCGCTCTACCAGCTTCTCCTTCGCATTGCGGTAACGAATCAGCTCTTGGATGGTAATAAGCTTAAGGCCGTGCTTCTCCTTGAATTCAACCAGATCCGGCAGTCTCGCCATAGATCCGTCTTCCTTAATAATCTCGCAGATAACAGCAGCCGGCTTGGAGCCGCTCAGCTTCGCCAGATCAATCGCCGCTTCCGTATGGCCTGCGCGTCTCAGCACGCCGCCATCCTTCGCAATCAGCGGGAAGATATGGCCCGGCCGGCGAAAATCGCCTGCTTTCGCTTCGGGATCGATCAACGCTTTGATCGTAAGCGACCGCTCATGAGCGGAAATGCCCGTCGTCGTCGACACATGGTCGATCGAGACCGTAAATGCCGTGCCATGGTAATCCGTATTACGCGTCACCATCGGCGGCAAGTCCAGCGCCTCGGCGCGTTCCTTCGTGATAGGTGCGCAGACAAGCCCTCTCGCTTCGGTAATCATAAAATTAATCACTTCAGGCGTCGCTCCGTCTGCCAAAGCAATAAGATCTCCTTCATTCTCGCGGTCCTCATCGTCCACGACGATAACGGGACGGCCTTGCTTCAGCTCGCTGATCGCAGCTTCTATCGTATCAAATACATCCAGATCTTCATAACTCATGATGGTTCCCTCCCTGGCATAATTCTCTCTTATAGAAATCCGTGCTCCGCCAGATAGGCGGTGGACAGCTTGGATGATTCTTTTTTCTTAGACGCATCATGGCCCTTGAAATGCAGCAGATGATCCACATACTTCCCGATAATGTCCGTCTCGATATTGACTATCGATCCCGGCTGCCGGAATTGCAGCGCAGTCTCGGCAAGCGTATGCGGAATGATGGAGACGGTAAAGCCGTCTTCCGTCGTATCCACCACCGTCAGGCTGATTCCGTCAATCGTAACGGAGCCTTTCGGAATGATATGACGCAGCTGCTCCGGATCATCCAGGCGAATCCGAAAGACGACTGCATTAGCATCCGCCTTGCGGGAGACGACTCTTCCGGTGCCGTCGACATGGCCCTGTACGATATGCCCGCCGAATCTGGCGCCCGCTTGCATGGCCCGCTCCAGATTGACAGGTTCTCCCGTCTGCAGCAGATGCAGGCCGGATCGCCGATAGGTCTCCGGCATGACGTCCACCGCAAAGGATTTCCGGTCGAACGATGTAACGGTCAGACATACACCATTAACCGATATGCTGTCGCCCGATTTGACACCCTCTGTCACAACCTTCGCTCCGATCGTCAAGATCATCGCTTCGCCCTGTCTATGAACAGTTTTCATCGTTCCAATCTCTTCAACCAACCCTGTAAACATTAGTCTTGCCCTCCTCCCCTCGCGACTGTCAGCCGCAACTAGCCATTAACCTTTCCCGTACCCTGGATAGCCGGTTACGCATATATCCTCTCCAGCCATCTCCACCTGTACCCGTTCAAGCTGAATCGCCTCGGACATATAAGCCCGGCCCGGAAGCGCGATATTTTGCGGAGCCGACGCGCCGCCGATGAACTTGGTTGCGTAGTAAAGGACAACCTTGTCAATCAAGCCCTGATCAAGCATGGCGCCGCTCAGCTTGCCCCCGCCTTCCAGCAGAATTGAACCGATTTCCATGCGTCCCAGTTCTTGCAGTGCAGCTCTCATGTCCACGGACGGACCGTCTCCGCAAGCGATCACTTCCACTCCGGCTTCCTGGAGCAGCCGCCGCTTCTCAGAATCGGCACCTTCCGTCGTCAGCACGATTGTCGGCGCCGTCTTGTCTCTAACTACACGAGCGCCTAGCGGAAGCCGGAGCTTGGAGTCGACAATAATGCGAACGGGATGAATGGCAGGCACCGCGGCACGCGTCGTCAGCTGCGGATCGTCAGCTAAGGCTGTGCCTATGCCGACCATTATTGCGGCATGCTGATGACGGAGCGTGTGTGTCTGCTCACGCGCAACGGAGCCGGTCACCCACTTGCTGTCCCCTTGCTCCGTCGCGATCTTGCCGTCGAGCGTACTGGCAGTCTTCAGCGTCACGAATGGAAGGCGGGTCGCAATATACTTGTTGAACTTCTCATTGAGCGCATGCGACTGCTCTTCCATCAAACCGGTGCTCACCTCTATGCCATGCTCCCGCAAGCGATTGACGCCAGTACCGGAGACTACAGGGTTAGGATCGGTAGCCGCGACTACGACTCTCGCTGCTCCGGAATGGATGATCAAGTCGCTGCAAGGCGGCGTCTTGCCGTGATGGCTGCATGGCTCCAGCGTCACATAGACTGTCGCGCCTTGCGCTTCGCTGCCTGCCATCTTCAGCGCGTGCACCTCCGCGTGGCCCTCGCCTCTCTTCAGGTGCGTGCCGATGCCGACAATTCGTCCATCCTTCACAACAACGCAGCCAACTGCGGGATTAATTCCGGTTTGTCCGGATGCCTTCGCAGCCATCTGAATAGCAAGAGACATATAATACTCATCGTTCAATACATCAATCAAGACGCAAAAACCCCCCATACCGGCAAGCTGGCCGACAGGGGGTGAGATTTCGAGAACTACGGCATCCAATAGCTTAAAAGCTGAAAATGCGTATATGCAAACAAGAGAGACCGCGAGCAGCCAGCACAAATAAACTGACAGATCTGCGTCTTCATGACATAGCATGCTCCAAACCGACCGCGCTAAGCAGTCATCCGGAGCTCTTACTTGCAAAGTCAACAAATAGACCTCTCCCCATGCATGTGAAAAGATGCACAAGGAAGAGCGGCTACTATGCTGTACCGCAATGCCGAAGCTTCTCCTTCTCCCATCCAGACTATACTGTCGGTCCCGGATTTACACCAGGTCCACCGTGCCAATGTCACACAAGCTACGCATGAGCTCATCAGCCCGGGTCACGGACTAACGAAAGCCTCAGCATATGCGGTTGCCCGCTCTCTCGCTGCGCTTTCGATCACCGCCGGTTGGGAATCTCACCCTGCCCCGAAGGAAAGCTGTAATCTTATATAGTTGTTCATCATGTCCTAAAAAGTCACTTACATTATTTTAGAACGTTGATGAAATGGTATCACTTAAAAACTAAAAATGCAAGGACTTTCATTCTCATTTTCAAAATTAGCGTATAGGTCATTTTTATAGATCATTGCTCTCGTCACCATCACATAGAATGCAAAGAAAAACCGCCTAACCCTTGTCATGGACAAGAGTTAGGCGGTTGGTTATGAAGATTGTGCGACCTTACTTTTCGGAAACTTCAACCGTCTCCATTTTGTCTCCGCCTTTAAGCGCATCAACAAACTCCATGCCTTTGGTCACTTTCCCGAATACCGTATGTCCGCCATCCAGATGCGGCTGCGGCTGGTAGCAAATGTAGAATTGGCTTCCGCCAGTGTTGCGGCCTGCATGGGCCATCGCAAGCGTACCGCGCTCGTGCTTGTTCGGGTTGATCTCGCAGTTGATTGTGTAGCCAGGACCGCCTGTGCCGTTGCCGGTCGGGCAGCCGCCTTGCGCTACAAAGCCAGGAATTACACGGTGGAATGTAAGACCGTTATAGAAACCGTCGTTCGCCAGCTTCTCGAAGTTCGCGACAGTGTTAGGCGCGTCTTGATCGAACAGCTCCAGGTGAACTTCTCCGCCGCTCGCCAATTTGATTTTTGCTTGTTTTGCCATATTGCATCTACCTTTCTTTATCCGAATAAGACTACGTTACCAATTCCGCCCTTATTTCGCAAGGGGGGATTTCTGCAGTCTTGCCGGAATCACGTCGTTGCATACAATATTGTCCAGCGATTCGCGCTTGACAACAAGGTCTGCTTCGCCGTCTTTGACGAATACGACAGCCGGGCGGCGGATGCGGTTGTAGTTGCTCGCCATCGCGTAGTTGTATGCGCCTGTGCAGAATACAGCCAGCAGATCGCCGCTCTCCGCCTTAGGCAATTCCAGATCCCAGATCAGCATGTCGCCGCTCTCGCAGCATTTGCCCGCGATGGAAACTGTCTCTTCCGCCGATTCGTTAGCACGGTTGGCCAGAATCGCTTCATAGCGGGATTGATACAAGGCCGGACGCGGATTGTCCGTCATGCCGCCGTCCACTGCTAGATATTTGCGGACGCCAGGAATGTTTTTGCTTGTCCCTACGGTGTACAGCGTTGTGCCGGCGTCGCCGACCATACTGCGGCCCGGCTCTACCCAAATCTCAGGAAGCGGGAAGTCCGCATTCGCAAAGTTTGTTTTGATCGCATCAGTAATCGCGCCTACATATTCGCTCACCGGCAGCGGCGTGTCGCCTTCTACATAGCGGATGCCGAAGCCGCCGCCCAGGTTGATAACCTTGAAGGTAAGGTTCAGCTCTTCACGAATGGATACTGCAAACTGAGCGACTTTGTCGACCGCCATGCGGAAGCCTTCAACCTCGAAGATTTGGGAGCCGATATGGGAATGGACGCCCAGAATAACCAGATTGTCCAACTTCAGCGCTTCTTCAATCGCTTGCTTCGCTGCGCCGTTGCCCAGGTCGAAGCCGAACTTGGAATCCTGTTGTCCAGTCGAAATATAATCATGCGTATGCGCCTCTACGCCCGGCGTAATGCGCAGCAGAATGTTGACTTTTTTGCCTTTGTCGCCGGCAAGCGCGTTAAGCAATGCCAGCTCGTCGAAGTTGTCCACAACGAAGCAGCCGATGCCTGCGTCCAGCGCCATGTTGATCTCGTCCGGCGTTTTGTTGTTGCCATGGAAGTGGATCCGCTCTACTGGGAATCCCGCTTGCAGCGCCGTGAACAGCTCGCCGTCGGATACGACGTCGAGCGACAAGCCCTCTTGCTCGGCGATGGCGCACATCGCCATAACGCTGAATGCCTTGCTCGCATAAGCGACCTGGAATTTCAAGCCGGATGCCTTGAAAGCCTCGACATATTCACTGGCGCGCTGGCGCACAAGAGCCTCGTCGACAATATATAACGGAGTGCCGAATTCCTTCGCCAAATCCGTGACGTCTTTTCCGCCTATTTCCAAATGTCCGTTAGCATTAATTTTACTCGTACCGTGCAGATACATTGCTACCCCTCGCTTTTTTTGACGCCCACAACTTGAAGCGCTACTGAAATTATTTGCAACTATAGCATCAGTATAACGCAAGAGCAACGCATCCGAAATGGATAATTTCGCATTTCATTTGTATTTTTAGGTTCTTTTCAGCTTGTCTCCGGCATCTTGTCCCGCTGCTGCGGCTTCAGAATATTAGGACGTGTCCGGTTATAGAGAAGCGGCTGGCGAATGACGATGCTGAGCAGCGCTCTGGCGTCGAACGGAATGATCGGCCACATGTACGGGCGGTTCATGGACCGTTCGTTGATCAGGAATATGATTAGCACTGTGGTGGCAATCACAAGCCCCGGCACATTGAAGGCAGCCACCGCCATGAGCAGCACAAGCCGCACAATCCGGTTGGCAAGACCGAGCTCATAGCTCGGAGTGGCGAACATTCCGATCGCGGCAATCGCCATATACAGGATGACTTCGTTCACGAATAGACCTGTCTTCACCGCAATATCGCCGATCAGGATCGCAGCGACGAGAGACATTGCAGTTGCCAATGTGGTCGGCGTATGCACGGAGGCCATCCTGAGCAGGTCGACGCCGATTTCGACAAGCAGAAACTGAACAAAAATCGGAATTTTGCCTGACTTGCTCGGACCGATAAACTCCAGCACTGGAGGCTTGTATTCCGGATGCATGACGAACAGCAGCCAAAGCGGCAGCATGAAGAGCGACGCGAATATGCCGATAAACCGTACCCAGCGCAAATACGAGCCGATAAACGGCGTCTGCCTGTTCTCCTCCGCATGCTGTATCAGATCGGTATACGTGGTCGGCAGCGTCATGACGCTGGGGGACGTATCAACGAAAATCGCGACCGCTCCCTCCAGCAGATGCGCAGCAACAGTATCCGGCCGCTCCGAATACCGCACAAGCGGGAACGGGCTCCAGCCGCGCTTGATTGTCGCTTCCTCCAACTGCTTGTCCGCAAGCGGCAGGCCGTCGACCTTGACCATCGATATTTTGTCCTTGATCGACTTCAACAGCTCCTTATCGACGATATCGTCGATATAAGCAATACATACATCCGTTTTGGTGCGCTCGCCCACCATGACAAGTTCATACCGAAGCTTGGGATCGCGCAGCCTTCTGCGCACAAGCGAGATATTAACCATAAGCGTCTCGTTAAAGCCGTCGCGCGCGCCGCGCACAACCTTCTCCAGAGACGGCTCCTCCATGCCGCGCGCCGGAAAGTTTTTGGCATCGATCTTCAGCGCCGTCCGCTCCCCGTCGATGAACATGGCGCTGCCGCCGGCCAGCACGAAGGTAATAAGCATATCCCAATCTTCTTCCTTGTCAACTTGCGCTGCAGGCACGTAGAAGTCCAGGAAGGAGTGAAGGGCGTCGCTGCTCAAATCGCTGGGCTCCAGGAAGGTCAGCCTCATCAATACTTCCGTCAGCACCTCTTCCTTCACCAGGCCGTTCAGACAGAACAGAGCCGTCCTTGTCTCGCCGAACGTCATCTCCCGCACGACAACGTCAAAGCTGGTCTTGTAGCCCATCTCCTCCAGCTTCTTCAGCACATCGTCCAGTTCGGATGGAATCGGCTTTTTCTGATGCTTCCGGTCCTTCTCCTCCCCCTGCTCGATTCCGCGGCTGACTTGTGTAATGTCGTCGAAGCTGTTCTCTTCTCCCTCGCCGCTACCGCTGCGGGACTCCTCCTGCATCTGGTCACCCGGCATAAATTGCGGCTTCATGCCTCCGTCCTTGCTCACTTCCTCGTTCTCTCTTTGCATATCGCTCATGATCGGTCCACCTCGTTTTCTGTTTGCTCGCCTTACCACTGGAATACTAGCCAATCGAACAGGGAACCGAGCGTTTTGCCCAGCACCATTGCCATCAATAGCCCTATGATATAGCGCGATAGCTGCAACCGCTTCGCCAGTATCGGCAGCACATTCATCACTTCCGTCAGCGCCGCTGCGAGCATGCCGACGAATATTCCGTCGAACAATCCCGCCCCGCTCAGCACAAGCGGCGCGGTCAGCGACAAGCGCCAGTCCATAAAGTCGGCGAACGTCCAGTACAACGCCCCTGTAATAATTGCCGTCTCGAACCAGATCGACAGCCGGAAGGCGTTCGTCAGCTGCGCAAGCCTCGGAATCAGGTCGAATACGATAAGCAGCGCCACAAGCCCGCTTCCGACCGCGAGTCCCCCGCCTATGCCAAGCACAGCAATGAACAAATTCTGCAGCGCGCTAATCATGGGAACCGCCGCCGTGCAGCTGGTCGTAATCTGCCTTCTTCCTCATCTCATCCGCAATGACGTAATCATTGATATTTTCCTGATACATGAACAGCTCGACTTCAAGCGGGTTGGGCTCTTCATTGAACCGCTTGCGGAAGATATGGTTGAAGAACAGCACCATGCCCAGTCCGACGCCGAACGAATAAGGGATCTGGAACCACAGCGGATGCTCCGTCTTCTTACCTGTAACCAGCTCGACAATGCGAATATGAACCTCCTTCATGCTGACATCCGTATGGAAGTTCATAATGGCCAGTCCCGCTCCGAAGAAGAGCAGCAGCCATGCCAGCACAAGCAGCGCATACCGCGGCTTCACCGGCTTGTCCGCGACCATCAGCAGCACCTGGGGATCGCCGTATGTCTCAATAGAGAGATCGGGATACAGCAGACGGATCGTCTTCACGATCTGGAGAATATCGATCACGACGCGATTCCCGTCCTGCTTATGATGCTCATAGAGCTTAAGCTCCCTCAGCCGCTCCTCCATCCCGTCATCCTCGGTCAGCAGCCTCGCCACTTGCCCTAGCGTGATGATGTGCAGGGGACGGATATAGATTCTTTTCTTCAATCGCAGATAGAGGACCCCATGGCCGGAATTGCCCATATGTCATCTTCCCTTCTGCCCTTTCATGGCTTTTCGTTTCCCGATTAGTATGAGACAAGGAGGATAAGGATACTCAGCCAAAAAAATGAAGCGGCACAATAAAAAGACCAAACCGCTATTGAGCGATTTGGTCTCTGATTGACTGCAATATTTTTTTCTCCAGGCGCGATACCTGCACCTGCGATATGCCTAGCCTGCTGGCGACCTCGGATTGCGTCTTGTCCCTGTAATAACGCAAGTAGACAATAAGGCGCTCCCTCTCGCTCAGCCCTTCAATCGCTTCTACAAGCGCCAGCTTATCGAACCAACGCTCCTGGGAGTCGTCGGCTATCTGATCCATCAGCGTAATAGGGTCGCCGTCATTCTCGAACACCGTCTCGTGAATCGAGGTAGGCGGCTTGTTCGCTTCCTGTGCGAATACGACATCCTCCGGCGTAATGCCGAGACGCTCCGCGACCTCCGAGATCGTCGGCAGCCTTCCCAGCGTCTTCGACAGCTCATCCTTCATCTTGCGCACCTTGTTCGCCGTCTCCTTGAGCGAGCGGCTTACCTTCAGTGTGCCGTCGTCTCTTAGAAACCGCTGAATCTCTCCAATGATCATCGGAACCGCATACGTCGAAAATTTCACGTCGTACGACAGATCGAACTTATCGACCGACTTCAGCAGTCCGATACAGCCGATCTGGAACAGATCCTCGGGCTCATAGCCCCGGTTGATGAAGCGCTGCACGACAGACCAGACCAGTCTGATGTTGCAGCTGACAAGCGTATCGCGCGCGACGGTGTCCCCCGATTGGCTGAGAGCGATCAGACGCTTTACTTCCGCGTCGTCCAAATAAGGCTGGGCTGTTTGCTTCAAATCGACATCCATGAGGCTCAACCCCTATGCTCTAGTTATAGAGCGCTTTTTTTGACTCGATTCTCTTCTGCATGTCTACCCGGGTTCCGCCGCCTACCGAGCTGGAAACCTCGAAGCGGTCCATAAAGTTTTCCATGATCGTAAATCCCATTCCGGAGCGTTCCAGCTCCGGCTTCGACGTATAAAGCGGCTGGCGTGCCAGCTCAACGTCCTCAATACCGCGTCCGTGATCCGATATGACGATGGAAACCATGTCGCGGTCGATCACGGCTTCAATATCCACCATTTTCGTCGCGTCGCTTTCATAGCCGTGTATGATCGCGTTCGTGACGGCTTCCGATACAGCCGTCTTCAGGTCATTCAACTCTTCCATCGTCGGGTCAAGCTGGGATACGAACGCCGCGACTGCGATGCGAGCAAAGGCTTCATTCTCCGAACGGGCGCTGAACGACAGCTTCAATTCGTTGCGGCTTGTCATGACACCACCTCCAAACTCGTAATCGCGCTGCGCTCATTGTCGTGAATGGCAATGATTTTGAACAATCCCGACAACTCGAACAATCTGCGGACGGCGGGATTGACATCACAGACTACCATCTTGCCGCCCTTGGCCTTCACTTGCTTGTAGCGGCCCAATATGACGCCTAGTCCCGAGCTGTCCATGAACCCGAGATCCTTCAGGCTCAGAATGACATGGGAGACGCTTTCGCGCAGTAAGGCTTCCTCCATCTTGTAGCGGACGATATCCGCCGTATGATGGTCAAGCTCGCCATGCAACCGCACAATCAGCACCTTGCGGTAATGCTCCAATTCAATTTGCAGACTCATTCGCGCTGTTCATCTCCTTCAGGGTAATGGATACTCTTGCCGAGATAGAACTAGCAATTCTCTAAATGACCTTCCGATTCCTGCACACCGACAAAACTAGAAGCATACCGCTAGGAGCTGACAAAAGCTGCAAAATGACAGCTTAATGGAATAATCCGCCCGCTGCCCGGCCGAGCAGCTTCCACCAGCTTGCCTTGTCGATCTTCTTCGGCGCGGCCACATCATACTCCTTAAGCACCTGGTCGCCCTGGTAGACGATCAGCTTGCCGATGGATTGGCCTTCCTTAATCGGCGCCTTCAGCTTCTCGTTCAGCTTCAGTTCATGGCGGATGTCTCCTGTCGAGGTCCCCTTCTTCAGCAGCAGGTTGTATGGCTTCTCAGCAACAAGCTGCAGCTCAGACTCCATGCCCTTCTCAATGCGCGCCGTACCGATCGGATCGCCTTCGCCTACAATCGGATAATTCATGTACTGGGCGAACGCAAAGTCGAACATCTGAGATACTTCGTTGTTCCGGTGCTTGGTCGTCGGCTCGCCCATCACAACCGCGATCACGCGCAGGCCATCCCGCTTCGCCGTCGCGGACAAGCAGTACTTGGCCTCGCTTGTAAAGCCGGTCTTCAGGCCGTCCGCACCGCTATAGAAGCGGACAAGCTTGTTCGTATTGACAAGCCAGAACGGCTTCTCTGATGATTTCCGAAGGTAATCCTGATAGAGTCCTGTATATTTTGTTACTTCAGAATGCTTCAACAGTTCTCTAGACATGACAGCAATATCATGGGCGGAGGAATAATGTCCTTCCACCGGGAGTCCGTTCGGATTGACGAATTGCGTATCATTCATGCCGAGTTCCTTAGCCTTCTCATTCATCATGGCGACGAATTGGCTCTCTGTGCCCGCAAGCTTCTCCGCCATCGCAACCGATGCGTCGTTGCCCGATGCCAGCGCGATGCCCTTGATCATATCCTCCACGGACATCTCTTCGCCTTGCTCCAGGAAGATTTGCGATCCGCCCATTGATGCTGCATATTCGCTTGTGCGCACCATGTCGGTCAGCTTGATTTTCCCTTCATCCAAAGCCTCCATGACGAGCAGCAGCGTCATAATCTTCGTAATGCTGGCAGGCGGAAGCCTGTCATGGCTGTTCTTCTCGTAGATTATCGTACCGGTATCGGCATCCATTAAGATGGAAGACCTTGCCGACGGCGCCAGGTCAATCGTGCTTGCACCCTGCTGCGGCAACTTCTCCTCAGCGAGCGCCGCTGCCGGCAGCATGAGCGTACATGTCATAACTATTGCGATTAATGAAGCTACTGATCTCTTCAACGAAATGTCCCTCCTGATAGATAGATGTGCAATACGGCACTATTTTCCTTTCCAGTGTTGACGCTAACGCTGGAAATTATTCCAAAGCAGAGGATTTACTGTTAGGATGTGGTCGCATCATTGTGCTGACTGCCACTTCTGTAACCATAAAGTACGAAGATTATCATAAGGGAGGAGATGAAATGAAAAGAAAATATGCGGATTGAAGATGCCATGCTAAACGGCAGCATTGACCGCTCTCTCTATAACCTTGCAAGGCAGGAAGCGGCCAGGCTTCATTCACTGATCACAGAAAAAAGCTTCACTCTTCTTTGTCTTGCAGGGGACCATAAAAATCTGCTGCTTCAGAAACTGCAATCACTGCAGGATTAACGGATTGTTTCCAATAATAAAAAAACACACCCCGGTCATTCCTGCTCAGGCAGAAATACTCAGGGCGCGCTTTTCCACAAATTTACCTTGTGCGATTCGTCATACAAAAACTATGTATCATCCATTTGATTCGAAACGATTTGTACGATTTACGTACAAATATCTTCTTTCACCCATTCAACTCTTTGAATTTATACGATAGATCATACAAACAATCACACTAATCAGAACATACCAGAACGAACTCACCCTGCGGGCGATTGAAGATCACAAGTGTGCGATCCTATTCTGCCTCCTAAAGGAACTGAGAGACTCTATGCTTCGATTTTAGATATGTTTTAACGTCTAACGGAATGAGAAAGCCTTATTTGCACCGTCCGCCCCATATTACGGTTCATTAAGGGCGTATAAGGACTCTCAGTTCTTTTACGTATAAAAATGGTAGAAAAACGGGCAAATAGCGTCTCGTAGTTCCCTTACAAATTTCAAAAAAATAGCTACCCCCGCTTCAGGACCTGCTTCAGCAACTTTAAGAAGGTTTTTTGCTGCTTTGAGCTCTCATTTCGACGAATGTATCCATTCTAAAATGCATAATTTCCTAAGCAAAGACAAAAAGCCGGCGCCTAAGCGCCAGCTTCCCGCCCTAACCAAACGTTTGAGATTATGATATTGATGCCTGCCTTCTGGCAGGACCGTTCATCTATTCCCGCATCGGCATGTCAGTTCTCTGGCTGCCTGCACTTGCCGAACAATAGTCACGCTTATTGACTGGCTCAGCCCATATGCTGATCCTGCCAGCGCCACAATTCCTTGCTGGAGGTCGATATGCCGATAACGCCGCTCTTCAGCGCAAGCTCGTAATCCTGCATATCCACCATCAAGCCGCCGGCAATAATCGGAATGTCCAGCTCGGCGCGAATGCGCCCCATAATCCGCTGGCACACCATGCCGGGGAGCACCTCGATTGCATCCGGCTCTGAGGCTTTCGTCATCTTGATCCCGTTCTCCAGCGAGACGGAATCGAAGACGAACAGGCGCTGGACCGTTAGCAAACCCAGTTTTTTGGCTTCCGCAATAATGTTATTTTTGGTAGTCACAATGCCGTCGATGCCTACCTTCTCCGCGAGGTAAGCTACCCCGGTCTTATCCTTGCCGATTCCGTCTATGAGATCAAAATGTACAAAGGACAGCTTGCCGGCGTCTCTGATCCCTTCAACTATGGCATCGATTCGGAAAATATCCGTCTTCAGAATAAAGACGACACTGGAGCTTGTCGCCAGCACGGACTGCAGCTCTTCCTCGTTCATCAGAGATGTAATAATCGGCTTGCGCTTCAGGAAATACGCCATTCGTCTGGCGCCGTCATGCTCTTTTCTCATCGCTATCACCTCATCGTTGATTCAACGCTATCTCCCTAGTCTCCGGTTCAATCAACAGCGTTAGCCGCCAATTCCTATAGCAGCTCGCTCTCCATGTCCTGCGCCAGCTTCATCCGGGAACGGATAAAGGCTGGCGCTTCAGCGAATACCTCGTCATAAGGCTCGCCATCGGTCAGATGCACGAATACAAGCCGGCGCACAGCCGTCCAGCCGTAATATTGAATGATGGCATGCAGGCTGCTGTGCGATGCCAGCGGCGCTCTTGCCGTCGTCGCTTCATGAATGAGCAGATCGATGCGGCTCATCGCTTTAATCGCGGGATTCAGCTCAGTATCTGAAGAATAGACCGCTATCCGCCCTTCATGCTCCACCTTGATGCCAACCGTCGGCACCGCGTGCTTGCCGGGGAAGATTGACAGCACCATATCCGGTTCACTGATCAATACAGCGGGCTGCTCCCAAGCATAGGTTCGAATGACAGCTTTGAACTCGGCTGGCCACTCAGACATGCCGAGCTGGCCGATCCAGCCCTCCAGCCACTCCCGGTCTCCTTGGTCGCAATAAATATCCAGAGGCTTCTGACGGCCGTCCAGCCACATGCCCCACAGCAAGGAAGGAAGCCCGTAGATATGGTCGATATGCCGATGCGTCAGCACCAGTCTGGCCACTTCGTCCGTGCCCATGCCCAGCTGCTTCAATTTGCCCAAGGGATTGCCGCTAATATCAATCATCGTACTGCCGCTTTCGCCGCGCAGAAGCAGCGACGTGTTGTCCCTGTCCCGCCCTGAGGCTGCACATGCCGTACCCATAAATACAATTTCCATAACAGCCTCCTACTTCAATCCGGAATGCATGAAGCTGTCAACGAACTGTCTCTGGAAGAAGAAGAACGCTGCCAGCAACGGCAGGATAACCAGGACAGTTGCAGCCGTTACCGTTCCCCATTGGGCGCCGGTCTCGAAGGACTGCGCGAAGATCGCAATGCCGACCGTCAGCGGTCTGGATTCCACCGAGTTGGTAACGATCAGCGGCCACATGAAGTTGCTCCAATGGGTGCTGACCGAGATCAGGCCGAACGCGACATAAGTCGGCTTCGCCGAAGGCAGATAGACGTAGAACAGCGTCTGCCACCATTTGCAGCCGTCTACTTTCGTCGCATCATCCAGGTCGACCGGAATTTGCTTGAACGTCTGACGGAGCAGGAAGACGCCAAAGGAGGACGCCCAATACGGCAGCATAATGGCCAGCTTGGAGTCGATCAGGTTAAGCTCCTTCATAATGGCGTAGTTCGGGAAGATCAGAATGTCCGGCGGAATCATGATCTGCACCAGAAAGACGATAAAGATAAAGCTGGAGCCGATGAATGTCAATCTGGCAAAAGCGTAAGCCGCCAGCGTAACGGTAATCATCTGCACCGCCAGAATGCCCAGCACGATGATGATCGTGTTCAAGTAATATTGCAGGAAGGGGATCGTCTCCCATGCCGCCAAATAATTGCCGAAGGTCGGATTTTTCACCGAAAACGGGTTCATGCGTGTAATAACCTCAATTGACGGCGTAAACGAGGTCAGCACCGTCCACACTAGCGGCATAATAAAGAGAATGCCCAGCAATACAATGAGGGTTCGATTAATGACTCGGTACATACACCTGCACTCCCTTTCCTAGTAGTGGATGCGCTTATCCAGATAAGCGTAGTTGAAAATGGATATCGCCAGCAAAATAACGAGCAACACGACAGTCAGTACAGATGCTGCGCCCATATCCCAGAAGCTGAATGCCGTCTCATAAAGGAAGAAGAGCAACAGATTGCTTGCATTGTCCGGCCCGCCTTTGGTCATGATGTACAGATGGTCGACCAGCTTGAAAGCATTCGTCGTCGCAACGATCATGCAGAACAGCGTCGTCGGCATGATGAGCGGGAACGTAATTTTGCGAAAAACATGGAACGGCTTCGCCCCTTCGATCTTCGCCGCTTCATAGACGTCGCCCGGCAGATTCTGAAGTCCCGCCAAATAGAAAATCATAAAAAATCCGGCTTCCTTCCAGATCAGCATCACAATCATCGAATACATGACCCAGCCCGGCTCGCCGAGCCAGTTCGCGCCGTCAATGCCGAATAAGGAAAGGAACTTGTCCAGCAGTCCGTAATCCGGCGTATAGATGAACAGCCAAATGTTAGCAATACAGATCATCGGGATCAGCGTCGGGTAGAAGAACGAAGCTCTGAGAAAGCCGTTGCCCTTCATCTTGTTGTTCACCCAGATCGCCATGTAGATGGCTAGCAGCAGGCTGGTTGGCACCGTGCCGATGACGAGAATAAGATTGTTTTTGATTACCTTGAAAAACACATCATCCGACAGCACTCTGGCATACTGTTCGAACCCGACAAAGCTCTGCGCGCCGAACGTTGAGCTGAAGAAGCTGAGATAGATCGATTTGAATGTCGGATAGAACGTAAACATTACCAAAAACACTAACGATGGAAGCAGAAGGGCATAAGCAAATGCATTCTCTTTCCAGTTGATCGAAAATCTTCGTGTCATGTTCATCACCCGTTTCCACCTTGAAGAAGGTTTAATGACAACACAAAAGCCGCGAAGCATGAACGCGCTTTCACCAAAGGAAAGGGTTCGAATGCTGCTCGCGGCTCTCCATGGTCTCTGGCCTGTTCGTTATTTATTTGGATTGGAACTGCTTCAGAATTCCGGTCGCTTGCTCCTGTGATTTCGCAAGCGCTTCTTTGGCCGTCATTGTGCCGATCAGCGCAGCCTGGATGTTATCGTTGAAAATCTTCGTCACTTGTCCATTCTGGTAAGTGGACAGCTCGCTGTCGGCATACTCCAGCTGGTCTCTCGCCACGGCAGCCTCAGGGAAGTCCGCTACGTATTGCTTGAGCGCTTCTGTCTCGTAGGAAGCCTTGGTCGTGCCGACGTAGCCTGTATCAATCGACCACTGCGCAACCCGCTCCGGCTGAGTCAGGAACTCGATGAATTTGATTGCCGCTTCCTTGTTCCGCTCAGGAATATCCTTGAATACGTACAGGTTGCCGCCGCCTGTCGGCGATCCGTACTGCTTGTTGGCCGGCAGGAACGCCACGCCGAAGTCAAAAGCCGCTTCGTTTTTCACTTTCGTCAAATTGCCGGTCGTATGGAACATCATCGCCGCCTTGCCGCTGATGAAGTCAGATGGAACGGTGGCCCATTCGATCGTGCCGGATGGCATCACTTTATCCTTCTGGCCCAGATCCATATAGAATTGAAGCGATTCCTCTACATGCGGCTTGTCGAAGAACACTTCCTTGCCGTCGTTCGACATGATGTTTTCACCCGATTGCAGGGATAACGCCTGCAGCATCCAGTATTGATAGCCCGTGCTCGGAATTTCGATCCCCCATTGGGAGCCGTCCGCCTTTGTCAGCTTGGAGGCATACTCCCGCAGCTCCTCCCAAGTGGCCGGCGCTTTCTCCGGGTCTAGTCCCGCTTCGCGGAATTTGTCTTTGTTGTAGTACAGAACGATTGTGCTCCGCTGGAACGGAACGCTCCATACCTGATCGCCCGACTTCGTATTGCCGAGGAATGCGTCATAGAATCCGTCAAAATAGGATTGCGAGAAGCGTGGCGTCAAGTCCTCGATTGCATTCATCGAGAGAAGCGTGTACAAATCGGTCGAGAGGAGCACGGCCATATCCGGCGAGTTGTTGCCCTGCACAGCCGTTGCCACCTTCGTCATCGTATCCTGGTAGCTGCCGCCGTAGATGGGCATGACGCTAATATTTTCGTTTTCTCTTTCGAAGTCTTTCGCCAGCTGGTCGATCAGCTTGGTGATCGGCCCGCCGACAGCTACCGGGAAGTAGAACTGGAGCTTGACCGGTCCGTCTCCCCCTTCGCCGCCTTTTCCGCCGGATGAATCACCGTTGCTGCATGCCGAGATGATAAATGCAAATACAAGAATCAATAATGCCAGCTTCTTCATTCGGATATCCCCCTATGTCGTTTTTGCCGGATAAAAACAAGAGAGAAGTCCTCTGCATAAAAACGCTTTCAAACATACGAAAGCAGTTCGTCATGCAAAGGGCTTCTCATCATCTCCGCCCGGCAATTTTCAATTATACATGTACATTCTACAATCGGTTCACGAATTTGACAAGAAATATTTTTACATTTTGGTTGCGCTTTCATGATTATTTTCTTTACTCTCGCTCTCTCCAATTCATTCGTACCTGCTTCACGCCTTTCACCTGCCACAGCTGCTGGAACAGCGCATTAATCCCCTTAGCGTTAAAGGAATGGACGCGAAATTCCATCATGCAGGAGGTGCTGCCCTGATCGTCCGCATCGGCGTTCATGACATTTAATTGCTCAACCGACATGTTCGACTTCTCCAGCAAGGATGTAATCCGATGGATTTCAACCGGACTCTCTCCGGTATCAATAACAATTTTCAGACTGCCTGATTTTTTGATAAAAAGAAACTTTGATTCAAATTTGTTGAGCACCAGCGTGCTCAGCAGAACAAGCGCCGTCGTCACAACCGCGGGCCAATAGAAGCCCGAGCCCACGCTTAGCCCAATCGCCGCCGCTACCCAAAGCGTAGCCGCCGTCGTTAAGCCGGAGATGACATGGTTGGAGCGCCGCAGGATAGCGCCAGCACCTAGAAATCCGATGCCGCTGACCACCTGTGCCGATAGCCTCGCCGGATCGAATCTGGCATTGGGATGATTGATCAGATCGCTGTCGAAGCCATAGATGGACGTAAGCATAATAAGGGCAGCCCCAACCGCAACAAGCAAATGCGTCTTCAGCCCCGCCTGCTTCCTCCTTCTCTCCCGCTCCCATCCGATCATGCCGCCGAGCAGGGCGGCCAGCAGCAGCCGGAGCAGCATCGTGTCCGTACTCAAGGAAATTTCGAACATCGTAAACCCTCGTCTCCTCGTAATAACATCACCATTAAGCTGTCCTCCATTAGCCAGCCCGCCCAATCTCCAATACCGACTGAAGCACGTAGGTTGGCTTTATGTCAGACTCTGTCCAGTCGCCATCGCCTGTCACGCCTGTCAGGACAAGCGCTGTGCCCATGCCTGCCTGCTGGCCCATTCGGATATCGGTCTCCAGACGGTCGCCCGTCATCAAGCAGTCCTTGGCATCAACGCCCAGCAGGTGCAGCGCCGTCTCGATCGTAAGCGGCGACGGTTTGCCCATGACGATATCGACCTTGATACCGGATGCGCCTTCAATCGCGCCTATCATCGCCCCGCAGTCCGGGATTTCACCGCCGGGCATCGGACATGTGCGGTCAGGATGGGTCGCAATGACGCTCGCGCCGCGCTTGATCGCCTGATACGCGAAGTCCAAATGGTCATAATGGAAGTTCCGGTCCCATGAAATCACCACCACTCCTGTCTCCTCAGGCGTATCCGCAAACGAGATGCCGTTGTCTCTCAGTTCATCTTTCAAGATTTCCTCGCCAATCACGTAGACTTTGGCGTCAGGATGATTGCGCTTCAAGTAATGAATTGTAACGAGCGCCGGATTCAATATCTCCTCCAGTGTGACGGAGAGCCCAAAGCCATTCAGCTTACTCAAATACGCCTCCCGCGAGTCGATCGTTTTATTGGTCAGAAAAAGCAGTTTTTTGCCCAGCGCCTGAAGCTTCTGTATCGTCTCCACCGCTCCGTCGATCGGGTCGCTCCCCAGATAGATCGTTCCGTCAAGATCAAATATATAGGCCGAATATTGATGAAGGCTTCTCATGCGCGGCTCCTCCAAACTTCCTTGATCTGGTCGTCAATCAGCTGCTGCTGCCTGCGCACTTCAAGCTCGCTCCAGTCCAGGATAGAAGCCATCATCTCGACGACGGCATCCCGCTCCTGCTCCGCCCGTTGCCGGTCGAAGAGCAGCCAGCCTGTGCGCCGCAGCAGAAAATCAACAGCGTTCAGCGTCAGCTCGTGGTCGATGCAATACAGAATTTCCCCGTAAAGCAGCTGATCTTTCTTCGTTGGGAAATGCTCTGCGCTCTGCACAGCCTTCAAGACATCTGTCGTATTGGCGCCATAGCGGCTAGCTAAGTCGGCAACCTCTGATCTTGTAAGCTTCATGTCCCCGCCAAGCTGCATTGCAGCATCGATGGATTGCTGATAGCCCGCTCCCGAACCTCCTCCGCCGCCGCTGATCGGCTCCTTATCGGTCGTGCAAGGCGGATAAATCTTGCCGTTCTCGTCCTGCAATTGCTTTGCAGCCAAATCCACGACTTTCTCCGCCATCTTGCGGAAGCCGGTCAGCTTGCCGCCCGCTATCGTAATTAGGCCGGAATCCGACAAGATGATCTCATCCTTGCGCGATACCTCGGACGGGCTTTTGCCCTCCTCCCACAATAGCGGGCGAAGGCCGGACCAGCCCGTCTCCACATCCCGCTTGTTCAAGCGCACGCCAGGAAAAGCCGCATTCACCGCATCCACCAAATAATCGACGTCATCTTCGGTAATGCCCGGCTCCTCAAGCCCGCCTTTGTACACGGTATCGGTCGTGCCGATATAGGTCTTGCTGCCGCGGGGAATAACGAAGATCATTCGCCCTCCAGGGACATCGAAGTATGCCGCTTGCCGGATCGGCAGCTTGTTGTAGTCGACAACCAGATGAACTCCTTTTGTCAGAAGCAGCTTTTTGCCGTGAAGTGAATTATCGCGCTTGCGAATCTCATCGACCCATGGCCCTGCTGCGTTGACGATTTTTTTGGCATAAATCTCATAGCTATTGCCGCTTGCCAGATCGAATGCCTTCACTCCGGCTACCTTGCCTCTGCGGTATATAAATTGCTCCACCTTAGCATGATTGGCAATAATTGCGCCTCTTGAGCGGGCGCTTTTCATCACTTCCACTGTCAACCGCGCATCGTCAGTCCGGTATTCGTAGTAATAGCCCGAGCCCTTCAGATCCTCCGTCTTGAACAGCGGCTCAAGTGCCATCGTCTGCTCTTTTCTGTACATCTTGCGCCGCTCGCTTCTCTTCACCCCTGCAAGCCAGTCGTATATATACAGCCCGACAGCGCTGGCGAGATAGCCATATGTCCCCTTTTTGTAGATCGGCAGCAGCATCGGGATAGGATCGACCAGATGCGGAGCGCTCTTATGCAGCAGCGCCCGCTCGGAGCCAACCTCACGAACGAGATTGACCTCGCCTTGCTTCAAGTAGCGAAGGCCGCCATGTATGAGCTTCGTCGAACGGCTGCTGGTGCCTGATGCGACGTCATTCATCTCCAGCAATCCCGTCTTCATCCCCCTGACGCTTGCATCCCAAGCGATGCCCGCCCCGGTAATGCCTCCCCCGATGACAAGCAGGTCCAGCTCCTCCCCGGCCATTTGATTCAGATAGCGTTCGCGTTCCCTCGCCGAGAATAGGGTTTTCATCGTGCATTCCTCCTTGGTTGCTCCCAGTCATATTGCAAGTGCAGCCGGAAATGCAAAAAACCCTTCTGCGAAGAGCACACACCCAAATAGGTGCTTACTCTGCAAAAGGGTTCTCCATTTTCTCCGACCGCTCTGCTAAGCTATGATTACTTCCATTATATGCCGAGACGGACCGGCTGTCTATACTTATTTCACAACGTGGACTGCTATTCGGCAACGAGCGTTTTACAAAATTAATACCGCGTAATACCCTCCGAAGTTACAACCGACAGCAGCAGCGGGCGCAGCTCCGGCTTGGCCTTCTCGATGGTATAAGCGCCCAGCACGCGGCCACCCACCTTGCGAGCCGCATCATTGTTCTCCCTGACATGAAGCACGGCAAGCGTATCGCCCTGCTCCACTTGATCGCCAACCTTCTTGCGAAGCGTGAGTCCTACTGCGTAATCGATCACCGAGTCCTTCGTCTCGCGTCCGGCGCCCAGCATCATCGCCGCAAGGCCAAGCTGCTCCGCCTCGATCGCACTGACGTAGCCGGATTGCGCAGCCTGCACCTCGATCGTATACGGTGCCTTCGGAAGCAGCTCCGGCTGATCCGCGATACGGCCGTCGCCGCCTTGAGCTTCGATGAATGCCCGGAACTTGGCCAAAGCTTCGCCGCTTGCCAGCTTCGTCCTCAGCAGCTCCTTCGCTTCATCAAAGGTCTCGGCATTGCCGCCAAGCACCACCATATGAGCTCCCAGCGCCAGACACAGCTCAGTCAGATCCTCCGGGCCTTGGCCCTTAAGCGTAGCGAGCGCTTCCTCTACCTCAAGCGCATTGCCGATTGCGAAGCCAAGCGGCTGATCCATATCGCTAATGACAGCGGCTGTCTGCCTGCCCACTTCCGAGCCGATGGCAACCATTGCATTGGCCAGCTTCTCGGCATCCTCCACCGTCTTCATGAAAGCGCCGCTGCCTGTCTTCACATCCAGCACGATCGCGTCTGCACCAGCCGCAATCTTTTTGCTCATAACGGAGCTGGCGATAAGCGGAATCGATTCCACCGTGCCTGTCACGTCTCTGAGCGCATACAGCTTCTTGTCGGCTGGCGCCAGATTGCCGCTCTGTCCAATGACGGACAGGCCGATATCGTTCACCTGGCGGATAAAGTCCTCGCGAGTCAATTCCGTATGGAAGCCTTCAATCGCCTCCAGCTTATCTATCGTTCCGCCTGTATGTCCAAGGCCGCGCCCCGACATCTTCGCTACCGGCACTCCTGCAGCCGCTACAAGCGGCCCAATAATAAGCGTGGTCTTGTCGCCAACGCCGCCCGTGCTGTGTTTATCAACCTTAACGCCATGTATTGGCGACAAATCTACTTGATCCCCAGAAGAAGCCATAGCCAGCGTCAATGCCGCTGTCTCGGCAGACGTCATCCCGCGGAACAGGACCGCCATTGCCCACGCCGAAATCTGATAATCGGGAATATCGCCGCGGCTGTAGCCGCTCACGAGAAATCCGATTTCCTCGGCCGACAGCTCGCCGCCGTCGCGCTTCTTGTGGATGATATCAACAACCCGCATGTCTGCTCCCTCCAAGTAAGAGCAAGCGCAATTACGTCGTACGGGCGAGCAACCGCCGTTCGGACTGAACCCGAACGATGATTTCGTCCAGCGACTGGCTGAGCACCAGCACATCGCGGTGCAACAAGTTTTTCTCCGTGATTGCCGTCTCAACCATTGCATTGCGCAGCTGCTCCAGCTGCATTAGTAATTGCTTGTCCATTATGCTCGTCCACTCCATCTTTCTTTGATCATGGACATTATACGACGATTCCCATTTGGAAAACTGTCATATTGAGTCGAGCCAAATGTTACAATTGTGTTACAAAAACTGTTACATTTTAGAAATTAATGCAGTAACAAGGCCCAGGAATTGGGACTTGACTCGCTCCGTCGTCTCCATAACTTCCTCATGGGACAAGGGCTGATCCAGGATTCCGGCCGCCATGTTGCTGATGCAGGAAATTCCGACTACTTCAATGCCGGAATGGCGGGCCGCAATGACCTCGGCAACGGTCGACATTCCGACAGCATCCGCGCCTAACGTGCGAAGCATGCGAATTTCCGCAGGGGTCTCATAGGTCGGACCCAGCAGTCCAGCGTACACGCCTTCTTGAACCTCAATGCCTTGGCTCGCTGCAATCTCCTTCGCAATGCCGCGCAGACGCTTGCTGTACGCTTCCGACATGTCCGGGAAACGAACGCCAAGCTCATTGTCGTTCGGGCCGATCAGCGGGTTTTTGCCCGTCAGATTCAGATGATCCGAGATCAGCATCAGGTTGCCCGAAGCGAAGTCCAGGTTGATGCCGCCAGCGGCATTCGTGACAAGCAGAGATTTAGCGCCAAGCGCCTTCATAACGCGAACCGGGAAAGCCGTCAGCTCTGGTCCGTAGCCCTCATACATATGGAAGCGGCCGCGCATCAGCACAACGGAACGCCCGGACAGAGATCCGATCAGCAGCTCGCCGGCATGGCCTTCCACAGTTGAGATCGGAAAATGCGGGATGTCCTCGTAAGCGATAACCGTCGCGTTTTCGATATGATCGCCCAGCACACCAAGCCCCGAGCCCATAATAAGGCCGATTTCCGGCTGTACTGCCGTTTGTTTTTGTATATATTTCGCAGCTTCCTTGATATGCGCAGCTGTCAGTTGAGTCATGGTTATTTCCTCCTGAAAGTTTTACGAAGTAAAACTACTTCGTAAGGATATGCTTATTTTTACGAAGTACAAATGCTTCGTAAGGATAGGCTTAAGTAGTACGAAGTAAAACTACTTCGTCTCCAACAAATGCAAGAAGCTTGTACCGTTCGGCGGCGCCTGCACACCGAAATTATCGGCGATGGTTGCTCCCAGATCGGAGAACGTCTCTCGAACCGGCAGCCCGCCCTTTGTCTTGAATGCAGGGCTGTAGAGCAGCACCGGCACATATTCGCGCGTATGATCCGTGCCAGGATGAGTCGGATCGTTGCCATGGTCTGCCGTCACAACGAGCAGATCCTTCTCGCCGATGACCCGCTCAAGCTCAGGGATCGCGCGGTCGAACTCCTCTAGCGCCCGGGCATAGCCCTCCGGATCTCTGCGATGGCCGTAGAGGGAATCGAAATCAACCAGATTTGTGAACAGCAATCCGCGGAACGGCTGCTCCAGACGGTCGATCGTGCGCTGAATGCCGTCCGCATTGCTCTTGGTAGGCGTCGCTTCCGAGATGCCTTCGCCGTCGAAAATATCGTTGATCTTGCCGATGGCGATCGTATCGAAGCTGCCCTCCTTAAGCGCGTTCAGAACAGTCGGCTGCGGCGGCTTCACCGCATAATCATGGCGGTTCGGCGTACGCTTGAAGCTGCCCGGCTCGCCCACATACGGCCTTGCAATAACACGGCCGACCGTGAACCGGTCATCCATCGTCAATTCGCGCGCGATTTCGCAGGCGCGATAGAGCTCCTCAAGGGGAATAATATCCTCATGGGCCGCAATCTGGAAGACGCTGTCCGCCGATGTGTATACGATCCATGCTCCAGTCTTCATCTGTTCCTCGCCCAGCTCGTCCAAAATCTCCGTGCCGCTAGCGGATTTGTTGCCGATCACCTTGCGTCCTGTCCGTTCCTCGAACGGTCCGATCAGCTCAGGCGGGAAGCCGTCTGGGAAGGTCTGGAACGGAACCGTCAGCTTCAGCCCCATGAGCTCCCAATGGCCGGTCATCGTGTCCTTGCCGACAGAGACCTCGGCCATTTTGCCGAAGTAGGCGTCCGCTTCCCCGCCTTCAGGCTTCCAAGCTCCTATAGAGGCAATGCGGTCAAGCCCCCAGCGGCGCAGATGCGGCAGCTCCAGGCTGCTGACACGCTCTGCTATATGTCCAAGCGTATGCGATCCCTTATCACCAAATTGCTCGGCATCAGGCAATTCGCCGATCCCTACACTGTCCAATACAATAACTGCAATACGTTCAAATTTCATATTGTTTGCCTCTCTTTCTGACTGTAATCACTTATGTACGGCTCATCATCCCTGCAGGATAACGGCCTCATGCTCTCGGGTGGGCGCCGGCGTAGGCGTCCTTCAGCCGAGTTTTGGAAAGCTGCGTATACTTCAGTGTCGTCGCAATATCCGCATGGCCAAGCAGCTCTTGGACCGAACGAATATCCGCTCCGTTCTCCAGCAGATGGGCGGCGACGGAATGGCGCAGCGTATGCGGCGTTATCTCCGCATCAATGCCTGCTTCCTTCGAATATTTCTTGAGCATCTTCCAGAAGCCTTGCCTTGTCATACGGGTGCCCAAATGGTTCAAGAACAGGGCCGAATCCGGTTCTCTACCGGTCAAGAGGCATTCGCGGCCAAGCGCCAAATAATCCTCAATCGCATCCTTAGCATGGCTCCCGAATGGCACAATTCTCTCTTTCAAGCCATAGCTTATGCATTGAATATAACCCAAATTCAAATGGACATGCTCCACATTAAGCGATACAAGCTCGGTTACCCGAATGCCGGTCGCGTAAAGCAGCTCCAGCATCGCTTTATCACGCTTGCCTGTTGCGGTGGCGGTATTCGGCGTCTCCAGCAAGGCGCTGGTGGTAGCCACAGTCAAGACATGCGGCGGCTTCTTCTCTTGCTTTGGAGACTCCATATGAATCGACGGATCCGAGGCGATAATGCCTCTTAAGGCCAAATAATGAAAAAAGGCGCGCACCGATACGATATGGCGCGAGATCGTAGCCGCCTTCCGCCCCTGCTCCTTCAGCAGCAGCATATATTTGGACAGATGATGGCGGTGGACATTCGTCCACTCCCCTATCCCTTCATCCTGAACGTATCGAATGAAACGATTCAAATCCCGCTCATACGAGGCGAGCGAATTGGGTGACAGCTTCCGTTCAAGCTGCAGATGAGACATATAAAGATTCAATTGAGCTTTCAATTGCAACTTCCTTTCGGGGATAATGCCAATACTTCAGGATGGACCTCCATCATGATTCAACATTCGACATAAATATTCCTGCTTTTGCATCGAATATCATGCGTCTTGGCGCTATTACTCCCCGTACCAGTAGAACCACCTTAGCCGGTCAGCTCCATATCCCGCTTCCGGCGATTCCGGGTCAGTCACAAATACCTTCATCGCTGCGCCCTTCGGCTTCTCGTACGGATGGATGGGCGAGACCATATCGACCAGCCATCGGTACCCGCCAACGGCGAAAAACAGCAGAAAAGCAAACACAAGCAGAAACCAGATCCGATTAAGCCATCCCCGGAATGAAAAAACCATGCCAAGCAGCTCCCTTCGCTCTTACAACCGTGTATAGTCTGTCCCTATCACAGTATGAGCGCGCTGCCCGGATTATGTTACCCGCCTGGCCGGAGCGCTAGGGCTCCAGCGAATCGTATGCGATGCTCTCCAGCGCCTTCATAATCGGAGTATACCCGTAACCCGTAGCTGTCGCAACCGGTTCATTCGTCACCATCCCGGCATACGTATTGACGCCGCGCTGCAGCGGAAGGCTCTTCCGCACCGCTGCGAGTCCATTCGTCGCAAGATCAAGCGCATACGGCATTGTCACATTGGTGAGCGCGAAGGTCGACGTGCGCGGCACCGCGCCCGGTATGTTCGCGACCGCATAATGCACGACGCCATGCTTGACATAGACCGGATCCTTATGGGTAGTCGGACGGTCTACTGTTGCAATGGAGCCTCCTTGATCGACAGCGACGTCCACGATGACCGCCCCTTTTTTCATTCGCTCGACCATTGCCTCCGTCACCAGATGCGGCGCTTTCGCTCCCGGAATGAGCACGGCGCCGATAACCAGATCGGCACGGCTGACCGCTTCTGCTATATGGAACGGGCTGGACATCAATGTGCGGATTCGGCCTTCGAATATTTCATCCAAGTACCGCATCCGCTCGGCGCTTCTCTCGATGACCACCACATTGGCTCCCAAGCCGAGCGCCATTCTCGCGGCATTCGTTCCGACAATACCGCCGCCAATAACGACAACCTCTGCTGGCGGAACGCCCGGTACTCCCCCTAGAAGCACGCCTCTGCCGCCGTTGAAGGCCTCCAGAAATTGCGCTCCGACTTGAACAGCCATCCGGCCGGCCACCTCGCTCATCGGCGTCAGCAGCGGCAAGCTGCCATTGTCCAGCTGAATCGTTTCGTAGGCGATGCCCGTCACGCCGCTGTCCACCAGCGCCTTCACCAGCTCCGGAGCGGCTGCCAGATGCAGATAGGTGAACAGGAGCAGCCCTTTGCGGAAGTATCCGTATTCCGCAGGAAGCGGCTCCTTCACTTTCATGATCATATCGGCTTCTGTCCATACATCGGATGCTGCCGCGCGCATGGCTGCGCCTTCTCTGACATAATCCTCATCCTCGAATCCGCTTCCGGCGCCCGCCCCGGATTCTACGATGACTGTATGTCCCGCTGCCGTCAGCATCGTAACGCCAGCAGGCGTCAAAGCAACCCGATATTCGCTTTGCTTGATTTCCTTTGGCACTCCAATAATCATCTGCCACGCCTCCTAATGGATTGTTGCTAAGCGTACCTTATCCAGCATTGGCTTAAATTATGTGTATGCCGCCCCTTGCCGGAACGAGCCTACCCAAAAGACTCCTATTGAACGGCAAAACGGCCCTGCTCTTTCCATCCGACGGATGGATCGCAAAGCCGTTATGATGGGCTTGAATGATCGTTTTTCTCTCTGCAGCGTACGCATACGCCTTGGAAATCCAATCTGTGGTCAACCACGAAGAAACCGTATTCTTGCTCCAGCCTCTCTTCCAGCGGCAGCAGCCAGTCTTCCTTTATCTCCTCCATCGTCCCGCACTGCACGCAGATCAGGTGATGATGGTGATGCTTATTGCTATCCGTACGGAGATCGTATCTTGCTACGCCGTCTCCAAAGTTCATCTTCTCGACGACATGCATCTCGCTTAGCAGCTCGAGCGTCCTGTATACGGTCGCAAGGCCGATCTCGGGGGCTTTATCCTTCACCAGCATGAACACGTCTTCCGCGCTCAGATGGTCTTCTTCATTCTCCAGCAACACGCGAACCGTAGCTTCACGCTGCGGGGTCAGCTTATAACCCTGCGACTGCAATTGTTGTTTGATCTTCTCAATCCGGGCTTCCATGATCTCCCCCCTGCCACATGTCCGCGCCTCTTATAGAATTGTTCAAAACCGGACTTTTTGAACACGCACTTATAGGAAACGTTCCTCTCATTATAGGGGTTAACTGCAGGGAAAGTCAAACAAATTGGTGTCAAATCATGCCGTTACGAGACGAAAGATAGGGAGCTGCCCAACCGATGACAGAGGGAGAAATATAGGCTTCAACCAAAGCCGCGCCTGCGAATAGAAGCAGCATGAGCATAGCCGTCGACGTCAACGTGCCAAGCTCAGGCAGAAGCGTCCCCGATTGTTGCAGCAGCCTGTTCTTCACCAGGTAGACCCCGAACGAAATAGAAGCTGCGCTAGTAATCATTAACGCAGGAACGGCCAACGCGTTTTGGGGAGCTAGTGTAACAAACGAAAAAAAGATCCCTTTCCATTCATATTGCTGAATGAGGATGCCGATCGAGAAGCCAATCAGCGCGCCCTTCAAAAAATTAAGCACCAAAATGCCCGGAATGCCGATTACCGTCACGCCAAGCAGCCAGATGAGCACCAGCCATTTCAGATGAAAGAAAAACCGCTCCCAAAATATGTCCTCAGGGGCTGCCCCGAATCCGATGCCCATGCTTTGCACATAATGGCCGACTTCGGATGCCAGTTCCTGCTGCTGTTCCAGCGTCAGGGCGTTGACGAGCAGCGCCCCGAATATGCCTCCTACAGCGAACAATACCGCAACGAACAAATAGAGATTAAAATGAGCCCTCACGACGCAAAGCCCCCTTGCTTTCCGCAGAATGTGTATGAACAGTTCTCCGTTTCGGGAGAGGTTGTCCTTTTCATTCTATGTCTGCAAAGGGGCTCGTATGACGCCGATATGCTAGATCTTGCCGGTATTCAGATAAAGCTTCCAGGCATAAACAGCCAATATCGTCTTAGCGTCGCTAATGCGTCCTTCAGCGATATAAGCATCCGCTTGTTCCATTGTAATCGCTTCTACGATCAGATCCTCATCTTCGTCCAGCCGCTGCTCGCCCGCTTCCAGCTGATCCGCAAAATAAAGATACAGCTTCTCATCCGCAAAGCCGGGCGACGTGTAGAAGGCGCTGACAAGCTTCAGCTCCTTGGCCCTGTAGCCGGTCTCCTCTTCAAGCTCGCGCGCGGCCGCTGCCATCGGGTCCTCGCCGGCGTCAAGCTTGCCAGCCGGAATCTCGATCTGGAATTTGTCCATCGGCTTCCTGTATTGATCGACCACCAGCAGCTTGCCGTCCACAAGCCCCATGACCGCCGAAGCGCCAGGATGCCGGACAATTTCCCGCGCGGCCTGCTTGCCGTCAGGAAGAGCAACCGTGTCCACCTGCAAGGATATGACCTTGCCCTGGAAGACCGGTTCAGTATGTATCGTTTCCTCGCGCCAGATCGGCTTCTTATCTCCCGTGCTCATCGTATTCCTCCCGTAGCCGCGCCAATAGCGGCAGGCATAACTTGTCCCTCATACGCATACCTATCCTGTAATGAAAACAAAGGACAGGAGCGATCGAAGATGAAGCGATATATGGCATCGAATCAATTAAGGCTGGTCGGCAAAGGATGGGAAATCCGCCACCATTTGAGGAAGCTCGCTGCGGCGGAAGACGGGATGATACTGTCCCGGTTCACGAAGGAGCTTCCTCCAATGAAGGTATCTCTTGGGAGCAGCCGCAGGCCATAACCCGGCCATGCGGCTCCCGGCGGATTATTCTCCAGCTGCAGCTTGCTTAATGATTTCTACCACCAGTTCGGCTGTCTTCGCCAGATCGTCAGCTTTGATTTGTTCCTTGGTCGTATGGATATATTCGTAGCCTACTGCCAAGTTAACGGTCGGCACGCCCAGGCCGTTGAAGATGTTGGCGTCGCTTCCGCCTCCGGAATGGAAGGTCTTTGGCGTGGCGCCAATCGCTACGATCGCTTTTTTGGCCAGTTCTACGACATCATCCCCGTCCTGGTAAAGGTAAGCCGGATAAATAATGTCGCTCTCGAACTCCGCACGCGCTCCGAATTCCTGCGCCGCGCTCTCAACCGCATTCTTCATCGCCGCCAGCTGAGCGTCAAGCTTCGGCTGCACAAGGCTTCTCGCTTCTGCATCAAGCTTCACATAATCGCATACGATGTTGGTTGCGCCGCCGCCTTCGAACTTGCCGATGTTGGCAGTGGTCTCGGAATCGATGCGGCCAAGCGGCATGCGGGCGATTGCTTTCGCCGCAACTTGAATCGCGCTGATGCCATCTTCCGGATTAACGCCAGCATGCGCGGATTTTCCAAACAGCTTGATCGTTACTTTCGCTTGAGTAGGCGCGGCAACCGCAATATCGCCGATCGCTCCATTGGAGTCAAGCGCATAGCCGAACTTGGCTTCCAGCTTGGAAGCGTCCAGCGCGCGTGCGCCCAGCAGACCCGACTCTTCTCCCACCGTAATCACGAATTGAATGCGGCCGTGCGGAATATTGTTTTCCTTCAGGACGCGAATCGCTTCGAACATGGCTGCAAGGCCCGCTTTGTCGTCTGCTCCCAGAATCGTCGTGCCGTCGCTGCGGATATAGCCATCCGCATCCAGCTGCGGCTTAATGCCGTTGCCCGGCGTTACAGTATCCATATGACTCGTGAAGAAGATGGTAGGCGCATTCGCGTCCCCGCCGTTTGCGCTCTCCAGCATGGCGAACAAGTTGTTCGCTCCGTGTCCGGTTTTGGCTGCGGCATCGTCCTCCGTAATGGCAAGTCCAAGCGCCGCGAATTTCTCCTTCAGCACCTTGCTGATTTCCGCTTCATGCTTCGTCTCGCTGTCCACCTGTACAAGCTCCATAAATTCTTGAACCAATCGATCTTTTTTAATCATCCTGTTTCCTCCGTCCGTCTCTATCGTTTACAATAGAAGATATCGTTTCACTTGTTGTAATATTATTCAGAAAGGAGAACTGCCCTATGCGCCAGCAAAAAATGATACGCATCGTGGCTATCGTCGTTGTAGCCGCGCTAGTTGTAACTACGCTTTTCGCCGGAGTCGGCTCGCTATTCCTGGGTTAACGTTTTTTCGGACAAGTGAAGCCCGAACTGCTTCAGGAAGTATGGCAGCAATTCTGCAGCCGCCTCCTCCACCGTCTTATTCAATCCCGTCAAGTCGTTAAAGGAAGTGACGCCGTATTGCTGAATGCCGCATGGCACAATGCCGGCGAATCCTTCCGAGGCGATGCCTGACTTGATATTGAGCGCAAAGCCGTGGCTCGTAATAAAGCCCCTCCGACGACGGGCTTTATTAAATTTCACGCCGATCGCCGCGATTTTCTCATCCTTGACCCATACTCCTGTATATTCCGGCTTACGCCCCGCTTCTATACCATATTGCCCGAGCCAGTCTATAATAACCTGCTCCAGGCTTCTCAGATACGCATGGAGATCCAAGCCGACCGCATCCAGATACAGCAGCGGATAGCCGACCAGCTGGCCGGGGCCATGGTATGTAATATCTCCGCCGCGATCGATCTCGAACAACGAGATGCCCTTCTCCTTAAGCTCGTCCTCATCCAGCAGCAAATGCTCGGGATGGCGGTCGGAGCCCATCGTATAAGTAGGCGGATGCTGAAGAAGGAGCAGCGTCTCCAGACGCTCCTCCCGGTCAATCTCCTTCACATATGCCTTTTGCAGCTCCCATGCCTCCGCATAAGGGACTGTTCCGATGTATCCGGCAGCCACCGCTCTGGAATCAGTATTTGGTTCTGTTTCCTTCATGATGGATTCCCCTTCTCTTAATACAGTTTGCTGTCGAGCGTGAAGCTTTCCAGATTGTCCTTCACCCGCTGCAGGAATCTGCCGCAGATGACTCCGTCCAAGATACGGTGGTCGAGCGACAAACACAGATTCGCCATGGAACGCACTGCAATCATATCATTGATGACAACCGGACGCTTGACGATGGATTCGAACGTTAGGATCGCGGCTTGCGGATAGTTAATAATCGGATAAGACAAGATGGAGCCGAACGAACCTGTATTGTTCACCGTAAAGGTGCCGCCTTGCATATCCGACAGCGTAAGCTTGCCCTCGCGCGTCTTGCGGGCGAGCTCATCGATTTCCTTCGCCAGACCCGCGACATTTTTATGATCTGCGTTTTTGATGACCGGCGTCAATACCGAATCTTCCGTGCCGACGGCAAGGGAGATGTTGATATCGCGCTTCACGATGATTTTGTCCACTGCCCAAGTGGAGTTCATAATCGGATAATCCTTGATCGCATTAACGACAGCCTTGAGCAGGAACGCCAGGTAAGTCAGGTTAATGCCTTCGCGCTTCATGAATTCATCCTTCAGCTTGTTCCGCAGGACAACGAGATTCGTCACGTCAACCTCAATCATCGTCCACGCATGTGGAATCTCGCTTACGCTCTGTCTCATGTTGCGGGCGATCGTATTGCGGATCGGCGTTACATCGATGAACGTCTCGCCGCGACCCGGCGCGCTGCTTTCGATCTCGATCTTCGGAATGCGCGGCGTCTCTGACAAATGAATGCCGGAGGAGCGCACCTGCGCTTTCGGATCGATGGATGCAGACGCGGCAGGAGCCGCCTGCGACGCCGATGTTTTGTTCGCGCCTGAAGCGACATATGCAAGCACGTCTTTGCGCGTGATACGTCCGCCCAGTCCCGTGCCGGTAACGTCGCTCAGCCGTACGCCATGCTCGGCGGCCAGCTGTTGTACAGCCGGCGAGAACCGATTGCGCATCGGCGCATCCTCGTCAACTGCGATAGCGGCAACAGCTGCTGCTGCCGGCTCGCTTGGCGCCGGCTGTCCATCCGGCTGGGCGGAGCCTTCCGCCGCTTCTGTCTCAATCAAGCAGACCGGTGTGCCGACGGGAACCGTCTCTCCGCTGCCGACTAATATTTTTACCAGCTTGCCAGACACTGTGGACGGAAGCTCCGCATTCACTTTATCGGTTAATATTTCGCAGATGGGCTCATATACATCCACCCAATCACCCGGCTGCTTCAGCCACTTGTCAATCGTAGCGTTCACAAGCGATTCCGCCAGCTGCGGCACGATTATTTCCGTCAAAGTTTTCATTCAACCAGCTCCTAACTGTCCAAGCCTATAAGGCCCCGCAATCCTTAGTATAATGCCAAATGCTTCATGGCTTCTTTTACTTTGTCCTTGTTCAGAAGGAAAAACTTCTCGCCCGGCGGGTTAATCGGCATTGCCGGCACATCCGGACCGCAGAGGCGCATGATCGGCGCATCCAGCTCATAAAGCAGCTCTTCCGCAATAATGGCCGCTACTTCGGCTCCGACGCCGCCTGTTTTATTATCCTCATGCACGATCAATACCTTGCCCGTCTTGCGGACCGCTTCCAGAATCGCTTCCTTATCCAGCGGCTGCAGCGTGCGCAGATCCAGGATATGCGCGCTGATGCCTTCCTGCTGAAGCTCCTCCGCAGCTTGCTCGACAAAACGCAGCGGCATGCTGTAGCCGATTACGGTAATATCGTCGCCTTCACGAAGCACGTTCGCTTTGCCGATCGGCACGATATAATCATCTTCCGGCACTTCGCCATTCACAAGCTTGTAGCACTTCTTGTTCTCGAAGTAAAGAACCGGATCTTCATCGCGAACAGCCGCTTTCAGCAGCCCTTTCGCGTCATACGGCCGGTACGGTGCGACGATCTTGAGTCCAGGCGTTCCGAAGAAGACCGACTCCGGGCATTGCGAATGATACAAGCCGCCGAAGATGCCGCCGCCGATCGGCGCGCGGATAACGACTGGACATGTCCAGTCGTTGTTGGAGCGGTAACGGATCTTCGCCGCTTCGCTGATGATCTGGTTCGTCGCCGGGAACATAAAGTCCGAATACTGCATCTCGGCAATCGGCTTCATGCCGTACATCGCCGCACCAATCGCAACGCCTGCAATGGCAGACTCCGCAAGCGGCGTATCCATAGCGCGAAGCTCGCCGAACTGCTCATGAAGGCCTTTGGTCGTCGTAAAGACGCCGCCCTTCACGCCAACATCCTCGCCAAGCACGAAGACATCCTCGTCGCGCTCCATTTCTTCCTTCATGGCGAGCCTGATTGCATCGATATAATCCATGACGGCCATTAGCGCAGCCCTCCTTGCTGGTCATCATTCGCATAGACATGGTGAAGCGTGGACTCCGGTGTCGGGAATGCTGCCTTGTCGGCATACTCCGTCGCTTCGTCAAGCTCCTTGCGTATGCGGGTCTGAAGGTCAGCATCCAGCTCATCATTCCAGATTCCGCAATCGATCAAATATTGCTTGAAGTGCGGAAGGCCGTCTTTCTCGCGGTGCTCATCCACTTCTTCCTTTGTCCGATATGCCAAATCGTTATCCGATGTGGAATGAGGCGACAGACGATACATCATCGCTTCAATCAACGTCGGGCCTTCACCCGCAATCGCACGATCTCGTGCTTCCTTCACTACTCGGTACACCTCAAGCGCGTCATTGCCGTCAACCCGTATACCGGGGAAGCCGTAACCGATCGCACGATCTGCCACACGTCCGCCAAGCTGCTTGTGCACAGGCACCGAGATGGCATATTGATTGTTCTCGCACATCAAGATTACAGGCAGCTTATGCACGCCCGCGAAATTACAGCCTTCGTGGAAGTCGCCTTGATTGCTGGAGCCTTCGCCGAACGTCACAAAGCTGACGAGCGGCTTCTTCTTCATCTTCGCGGCAAGCGCGATGCCTACGGCATGCGGCACTTGAGTCGTGACCGGGCTCGAACCCGTCACGATCCGCAGCTTCTTATGACCGAAGTGACCCGGCATTTGGCGTCCGCCGCTGTTGGGATCCTCCGCCTTCGCGAATACAGACAACAGCAGCTCACGCAGCGTCATCCCGACGGATAGCACAAACCCGTAATCGCGGTAATACGGCAGGAAATAATCATCCTCGCGGTTCAGCGCAAAGGCTGCCGCCACTTGCGCGACCTCCTGGCCGATACCGGATACATGGAAATTGATTTTGCCTGCGCGCTGCAGCAGCAGCACCCGCTCATCAAACCTTCTTGCCTTAACCATATTCGTATACATATCAATAGCTTGCTCATCGCTTAAACCCAATTCCAAATGGCGAGCATTTTTACTTGCTGAAGAGATTCCGGCCATCTAGGCATTCCTCCTTGTTGGCAGCTATTATAACCTGGTACTAAGACCTTGTCATACCTATTATAACCGCTTTTCGGACAAAAAGAAATCCGTCTTCATCAAAACACTGTGGACTTGCCGTCGACAGCCAGCATGGCTTCGCCGAGAGCTTCAGCCAGCGTCGGATGCGGATGCACCATAGCGCCCGCTTCCCACGGCGCAGCATTCAGCCAGCCTGCCAGCGACGCTTCCGAGATCAGATCAGTGGCATGCGGCCCGATCATATGCACCCCAAGAATGTCATTCGTCTTGCGGTCGGCGATAACCTTCACAAAGCCTTCCGCCTCACCCAGCACAATGGCCTTGCCTATCGCCTGGAACGGAACTTTGCCAATCTTGATATCATGCCCGCGAGTTCGTGCGCCGTCTTCGGTTAACCCGTAAGATGCAATCTCCGGACTGGAGTAGATGCATCTTGGTATCAAGTGATCCGGAAGCGGATGAATCTGCTTGCCGCAAATGTGGTCGACTGCGTTCAGCCCTTCATGAGAAGCGGCATGAGCCAGCTGGACGCCGCCAATGACGTCGCCGATTGCGTAGATATGCGGCTCGGTCGTTTGCCCGAATGGATTGACTTCAATAAAGCCGTCCTTCGTCCGAACATCTGTGTTCTCCAGTCCAATGCCTTCAATATTCGCTACCCGGCCTACGGACAGCAGCAGCTTGTCCGCCGTCAGCTCGACGTCGCCATCCTGCGTAGATGCTTTGATGGAGATGCCTTCGCCTGCAACAGCATAGCTGGAGGTATCCAATTGAACGCTCGTCAGGATGCGTACGCCACGGCGTCGCAGCGCCCTAGTCAGCTCAGCCGATACTTCCGCATCTTCCCCCGGCAGCAGTCTCGCGCCAGCCTCCACTAACGTTACGCTTACGCCGAAGTCCTGCAGCATCGAGGCCCACTCGACGCCAATGACGCCTCCGCCCACGATGAGAATGGACTCCGGCAGCGCATCCAACTGCAAGGCGTCGTCGCTTGTCAGAATACGTTCTCCGTCCGGCTCAAGACCCGGAAGAGAACGCGGACGGGATCCCGTCGCAATAATCAGGTTAGTCGAGACGACCGACTCCATCTCCCCGTCTGCAAGCTCTACCGCAAGCGATCCGCTTTTAGGCGAGAAGATGGAAGGGCCGATGACCCGTCCTTTGCCGCGAACGATCTCTATGCCGTGTTTTTTCATTAAGCCCTGCAAGCCGCGGAACAACTGATCCACGGTTGCGGATTTGCGGGTCTGCACCTTTCCGAAGTCCAGCGATACCGCTCCTTCGGCTACGTCGATGCCATATTGCTGAGAAGCCAGCAGCGTCCGGTATACCTCTGCGCTCCGCAGCAGCGATTTGCTAGGAATGCATCCTTTATGTAAGCAAGTGCCGCCAAGCTTGTCCATCTCGATGATTGCTACTTTCTTGCCGGCTTGCGCGGCCCGTATCGCCGCTGTATAACCGCCTGGACCGCCTCCCAGTACGGCAACGTCTACTGTAATGGCCATTCCTGTCCCTCCAATTAATGTTGTTCTATTATATGCCTGCCTGATTCTAGTATTCATCTCCGGCAAGCGATGTCTGATAGATCCGCAGTATCATTGTACCCCTTTTTTCTATTCATTTCACTGACTTGCAGTAAAATAGACACCTGACGCAGAAAAAGGTATGATAGAGGTATCTATATGTTCAGACCGTACATAGGCAAGGAGATATTGATCCCATGAAATTAGTGATTGCCCGCTTTATCGCCGTCATTATGCTGGTTATTCCCGGCATTCTCGCATGTTTCGGTTTTCTGAAGATGAAGGACTCGCTGTTTATGTTCTTCTCCGATTTCGGCAACGACGCAGTTACGCCAAGCTTTGACTGGCTTATGTTCCTGCTTGGACTCGTTATGTTCGCAGCCGGAGCAGGTTTTATCGGCGGCTGGATTTTCTTCCGGGACCGCAAGCGCAATTATGTAGCGCCCCGCTTCAAACAGAAGCGCCCTCGTCCGCCCAAGCCACAGGCTTAGCGTCGATGGCGCTTCTTTATTTTACAATGCGATGATGATCTCGTCCAATCTTTACAAGATTGGCGAATTCCATTGATTCCTTCCTAACGATAACAGCATACAATGGGTACATCGAGCGAAAAAGCGAGGTGAACCCCATTGAACATCGTATTCGACGTCCTGGTAGACGGCAAGAAACAAGAAACGCTGCGTCCGAGCAAACAGAAGTTGCAAGACATCCGTGCTTTTGTCAAAGCTGAGGCCGCTAGCCTGATCCGCAAATATGGACGCAACGTCTACTTAAATCGCAGATTTGAATATTAATTCAATCTGCGATTTTTTATGGGCTGAGAACGAGGACTCTTTGATTGGAGCATACCTGGTTTCTGCCGCTTGCTTTTGCCTTATACAACGCCTCGTCTGCTTGCTCCATCAACCGCTCTTTGCTCGTATGCGGGTAGGTTGCCACTCCGACAGACACCGTCACCTGCAAGCTTGTCCCGTCTGTCAGCTTGAACGGATGCTTGCCTACAGCAAGGCGCAGCTTCTCCGCAATGCCAAGTGCGTGCTCATGCGGCGTATCGTACAGCAGAACCGAAAATTCCTCCCCGCCGTTGCGGGATACCGTATCAAATGACCTCGCCGTTTCTCTCAGGACAGTACCCAGCTCTTTCAACACGACATCACCATTCACATGACCATATGTATCATTAACCTTCTTGAAGAAATCAATATCAATCAGCGCAAGCGAAAGACATTCCCCTTTGGTCTCAGCCATCCGAAGCAAACTCTGATATTTGGCGTCAAAGCTTCTGTTATTGCTTAGTCCCGTCAGAAAATCCACAGTTGCTTCTTTCTCGTTCCGTTTGAACTGCACATTGGCTTTATTCAGGAAATCGACCAGGTAAGCAGTCAGCAGCCCGCCAATAAACATCATGACAACATAAGACACAATTGGGATAACCGCTTGCTCACCAACGTTAATAACAAAGACAAGTGCCGTACACGCATTGCAAATCACGATTGAATAGATCCACTTTTTTCTATATGAAAATGACTGGTAGCATACCGCTCCTACCGCAAGTGCAATAATAATCGTGTTGCTTGCCGCTATCACTGTAGATATGGTCACCTCGCCAAAGGCAAACAGCCGCATGGCCAAAATCATGACAGCCGCAATCATAGATGAATAGATGCCTCCATACATGGCTGCAATAATGATGGCGAGCTGGCGGAAGTCCAGCAGCGTTCCGTTCAAATGTACGGTAAAGCTCATGAGCAGAATACCTAGCAGTCCCGCTGCAACGCCTACTTTCCAGATCATCGCGGATGAGAGCTTATCTCCCAGTTCCACTTTCTTCAGAATCAGCTGGTTCGTAAAAAAAAGATACGCAGTCACAATGGCTAAGTTTGCTACGATGTCTTCGATGGTATCTACAAATGTCAAATCTTCCTTCACCCTTCTGCCTGTGAGATATCTGTTCGATTATAGCATAGTTTGCTGGCATTGAAGCGACAGGATTTCCAGCGCATAAGCACCATACATACATCCGCCGAATTGCATTCCGTTCACAAAAAAAGCCACTTCTGCATTGGTTGCGCTTGACAACCAATCCATAAGTGACTCTTTTTCCTAAATCCTACTTTGAGTGATGGCAATCATCACTCCTTAATCCTCTTGCTTTCACGAAACTTTATGTTCAATTCTCAGCTTATCGGCAACCATAGCGATGAACTCCGAGTTGGTTGGCTTCGACTTGCTGATGTTGATGGTATATCCAAAAAGATGGCTTATGGAGTCGATATTGCCGCGCGTCCAGGCGACTTCAATCGCGTGGCGGATAGCGCGTTCAACGCGTGAAGGCGTTGTCTTGAACTTTTCGGCGATAGCCGGATAGAGCGTCTTGGTGATAGCGCCCAAAATTTCAATATTGTTGTAAACCATCGTAATGGCTTCACGCAAATATTGATACCCCTTTATGTGCGCAGGTACGCCGATTTCATGAATGATGCTTGTAATGTTCGCATCCAGATTTTTGCCTTTGGCCAGCGGCACCACATTCGACTTGATCGCCGAAGTGCCAGCGCTGAAATTGGCAGAAGCCGGGAATGTTGTGTTGCCAACCAATTGACGGATACGATTCGCAAGAATATCCATGTCAAAAGGCTTCAGTATGTAATAAGAAGCACCCAGTTGTACGGCCTTTTGCGTAATGTTCTCCTGGCCGAACGCCGTGAGCATAATGATTTTTGGCATAGGGGACAAATTCATTTCTCTCAAACGTTCCAGAACGCCTAGTCCATCCAAGTGCGGCATTATAATATCAAGAATAAGAACATCCGGCACATTTCTGGATTGCTCCAGGTGACGGATCACCTCTTCTCCATTATACGCGACGCCACTTACATGCATATCACTTTGTTCGGATATGTATTCCGATAACAAATTGGTGAACTCTCTGTTGTCATCTGCCAACAATACTTCGATCTTATGCAAAGTCTAATCCTCCCTTAAATGATATTTATGTGTTGGTACATTCGCTGTCTGAGTTTAAGTTTTCGACATTCATAATGGAATTCCTTCTGTCGAAAATCTTTTTTCTTTATTTTTTTATTAGAGTTCGATATAATTAATAATTTATTGCATGAACCGAACAATTTCGAGAAGCTTCGACACGTCCTTGTCGAATCCCATTAAGAATAAACGTCTTCCGCGATTTCCTTCGCAGAAGACGTTTATTTACATTAAGCCGCTTTATTGTCAGACTTACCTGATGATTTCATCAGTACGCCTGCGTCTTGCAGCATCCATTCAATGAAACATCCGTAACCAGATGACGGATCATTAACGAATACATGGGTAACTGCGCCAACCAGCTTGCCATCTTGAATGATTGGACTGCCGGACATGCCTTGTACGATACCTCCAGTCTTGCTTAGGAGCCGCTTGTCCGTAATTTTAATAACCATTCCTTTGGTTGCCGGGCCGGACTGCTTGGATACATGCATGATTTCGATGTTGAACCGTTCCACCTTCTGCCCGTTAACAACGGTTAGAATTTGGGCAGGACCTTCCTTCACATCCTCAGCGAACGCAACTGGCAATGCCTTGCCGCTATAACTATGGGTCGGCGCTTCATTCATCTTGCCGAATATGCCGAATGGCGTGTTCCGCTCAATATTGCCCAGCACTTTGCTTTCCTTCACAAAATGAGCCCGTTTCTCGCCGGGTTCGCCTGTTTGGCTCTTGTTAATAGACGTCACGCTGGATTGCAGAATTTGTCCTTCTCCAACTTCAATTGGAGTTTGGGTGTCCATATCCGTAATCACATGTCCCAACGCTCCGTATACGCCTTGATCAGGAGCATAAAAGGTGAGGGTGCCTACGCCCGCTGCTGAATCGCGGATATACAGCCCCAAGCGCCAAGCCTTGTCATCCTCATCGTAAACGGGGCTAAGCTTCGTTCGGTTCAACTGGCCTCCGCGCTTGTACGTAACCTCTAGCGGCTGCTTGTCAACGCCATACCTCTCGCATAGCACGCCCACTTTGTGAACCTCGTTCACAGGAGTTCCGTTAATGCTCATGATCAAATCGCCAAGCTTAAGTCCGGCTGCTTCACCTGGAGACTGCTTGCTTCCATTGCGGTCTACAACTTGATGATGACCGACAACCAGGATTCCAGCCGATTTGACCTTCACACCGATCGTCTGGCCGCCAGGTATGACGCGAAGATCAGGCACTACATGAACTTTAATCGTTTTGAAAGGAATTTTACCAAATAATTTCACTTTCATATCGGTCTGACCGCTTTGGCTAGGTTGCAGTGATAGCGGTTCGCTCAATTTAACGGATGTGGATTGCTTCGACATGCCGTTAACTTGCAGCATCTGGGGATCGACCGTGACCTCCGCATGGACGGGTACTCCAACTTGCAGTCGTTTCATCTGGCCAGAGAATAAACGTAGTTCATTCGGCAATGCGGCGAATTGTTGAAACGGGGTGGAGAAACCGATCATGCAGACGAAGGACACGAGGATCAACCCAAACCATCGTTTCCGAGGATTGGAGTTCAATGATTTCACGCTCCCTGTCATTCCATCGCATGACGATAAAGGTTATGTCGCCATTGGCGTACCTTTAAGTTACCCTGCACCCCAGCTTTTATGTCCGCAAAAACATTCCCTGAAACCCTTCCTTTACGCCCCCTTCAAAGTGTGGGCCAAATCAAGCATTTCTTGTGCGTGATGTCTGGTTTTTTCCGTTACTTCCACACCGCCCAGCATCCGCGCCAACTCGCCGATTCGTTCTTGATGCACCAGTTCCGATACCGAAGTCGATGTGCGGTTATGCTTAACCTGCTTCCGAATTTCATAATGATGATCCGACATACAGGCCACCTGCGGCAAGTGAGTAATCGAGAATACCTGGCATTTTGCCGCGAGCGCAGACATCTTCTCCGCAATGGCTTGCGCCGCCCGGCCGCTTACGCCCGTATCCACCTCGTCGAAGATCAGTGTAGGGATCTGGTCGATCTCCGCAAATATGCTCTTGAGCGCAAGCATAATACGCGACATCTCGCCGCCTGAAGCTATCTTGCTAAGCGGCTTCAGCGGCTCGCCGGGATTGGTTGTCAGCATAAAGGCAGCTTCATCCATGCCTGTTGCGTTAAGCTTCACCTTGCTGTCCTCCGCGTCGTCAGCGGAACGTTCCAGATGCACCTGGAACTTCGCCGCTGGCATTTGAAGCTGCTTCAGCTCGCCCTCAATCGCATAAGACAATCGATCGGCCGCATGCTGGCGCAACTTGGACAATTCCTTCGCAAGCTTGACGGCCTGTGTGACATAAACTTGCTCCTGACTACGCAGCTCTTCCAGCAGTTCATCGCGGTTTTCGATCTTATCGCGCTCGATAATGGTTTGTTCCAAATAAGCCAATATATCAGGTATGGTCTCACCATATTTGCGTTTTAATCCGTTAATCATATCCAGCCGGTCCTCCACCATGGACAGCGCTTCCGGATCGGATTCAATGCCGTCACGGTAATCCCTAAGCTGGAAAGCCGCATCCTCTGCCTGGTAAAAGGCAGATTGAAGCTGCTCAAGCAGCGGATTCAGCACCGACGGATCATAGCTCTGGATATCGCTTAGCTTGGAGATAGCACGACTAAGCATATCGATTCCTTTGCCGCCATAGATAAGCGAATACGCCTCCGAAACGGCATCCATCCGTTTGCCTGCATATTGAAGCTTGCGGCGCTCCTCCTCTAATGCCTCATCCTCATTCGGCTTCAGCTTGGCGCTGGATATCTCCTCGATCTGGAACCGGTACAAGTCAAGCATCTGCACATTCTGTCTGGAGTGGTCCTCCACTTCGCGCAAAGCCTGACGCACACCGACCAATTCGCGATATACCGAGCTGTATTGCTCCTTGCGGTCAAGCAGCAGATCGCCTCCGAACAGATCAAGCCATTCCAGATGCTTCTCTGTGCGCAGGAGCGATTGATGCTCATGCTGCCCGTGAATATTGACCAAATGCTCGCCAATATCCCGGAGCATCGTAATAGTCACCAATTGCCCGTTGACCCGGCTGCTGCTCTTCCCGTGGGATGACAGCTCTCTGCGAATGACCAGCATCTCCTGCGGGTCGTATTGCACGCCCAACTGGTCCAGCTGCTTCCATACAGGATGCTGCGGAGAAAGATCGAACATGGCTTCCATCTCGGCTTTGTCGCAGCCGTACCGCACCATGTCCGCAGAGCCCCGTCCGCCCACAATCAAGCTCAGCGCGTCAATCAGTATAGACTTGCCAGCGCCTGTCTCGCCCGTCAACACATGGAATCCATGATGAAAGGCAACATGAACCTCTTCAATAACAGCCAAATTTCGAATCGATAACTCACGCAGCATGGTCGATATCCTCCCTGTATGGTTTGTTCCTAACTTAGTTCATAACAGCAAGCAGCTGTTCGACTATATACACGCTTTGTTCCTTCGTGCGGCAAATAATAAGTATCGTATCATCCCCGCAGATCGTGCCCATCACTTCCGGCCATTCCATATTGTCAATCAAACCGCCGATGGCATTCGCCGTACCCGGCAGACACTTCAGGACAACCAAATTGTCCGTATAATCGATATGGGTAAAATGGTCCAGCATGGCCCGTTTCAGCTTATGCACCGGATTCTGGCGCTGCTGCTCCATCGGCATTGAATACTTGTACCGGCCTTCGTTCAGCGGCACCTTAACAAGCATAAGCTCCTTGATATCTCTGGACACAGTTGCTTGTGTCACCTGCATGCCGGTTATGCGAAGCGCTTCTACAAGCTCCTCCTGCGTCTCAATTTCTTGATTGGTAATGATTTCTCTGATTTTGAATTGCCTCATACTCTTCATAAGTAACAGCAACCTCCGTCAATGTTAGTCGGCTATATCAAATGTAATTTTTCGAATTAGATTTTCCTTAGGATCCACATACAGCACTCCCGCGCAATCAGGCAGCAACAGCGCATACATCAGCAGCCTGTCCCTTAGCCCGCTTGCCGTCCAATCCATCGGCATGCGTTCGCGGGCTGTCTTCACGATATAAGTGAGATGATCCAGTTCCGCAACGTAGTCAATGTAAATTCTCGTTCCCTTACCAAGCGGCACATCGTCCAGCTCGACCGGAACGGGGATGACATGCTTGCCGGATACGACGCGGTAGCCGTTTCTCTCCAGCAGCTGCACATGCTCGTCATCGTCCTTGATTGCTCCGCCCTTGCCTAGCTTAACCTTGTTCATGGTAGCCGGGGCGTGCAGCCAGCGGTAAAAGGCCCCATATAACCAGATGGCTGCCAGCACTCCCGCTGCCGCCATAATCAGCCAATCGCCATACTTGTCCATCGTCGCCATACACCTCTTTGCATCGGTATCCATTTAGCGAACGTTTGTTTGGTATTAGTGTATCAAATAACTGGCATCCCTGTAAAGCAAAAAGATGCCCAAGCAGTTAACAACTGATCGGCATCCTTCCTGGCTGCATGTTATTTATTTGCTGATCTTGAATGTATCGTTCGCTTCCTTGACCAAATCTCTAAGCCTCGACGAATCAGGAATATCATGCTCCTGCTTGCCGTCCCAGATCCAGTAAGCCAGAAACTCAATATTGCCTTCGCCGCCCGTTATGGGGGAGAACGTCAAATCTTGCAGCTTGTAGCCGAGAGAAGCAGCTTGTCCAAGCACGGTCTCCAGCACTTCCAGATGAACCGCTGCATCCCGCACTACGCCCGACTTGCCGACCTTCTCCCGTCCAGCCTCGAATTGCGGCTTAATTAGCGCGACAATTTCCGCTCCTTCCGAAATCAGCGTCGCCAGAGTCGGCAGGATCAGCTTAAGCGATATGAAAGAAACGTCTATGCTCGCAAAAGTAGGCGGAGGACCTTCCAACTGCTCTGGCTGCAAATAGCGGAAATTGGTTTTCTCCATCACTTTGACCTGCTCATGGCTTCGCAGAGACCAGTCGAGCTGATTAGTCCCGACATCGATCGCATAAACATAAGCAGCGCCATGCTGCAGTGCGCAATCGGTAAACCCGCCGGTGGAAGCTCCGATATCGAGCATGACCCTATTCTTCATATCAAGCTCAAAGCTGCGTATAGCTTTCTCCAGCTTCAGCCCGCCGCGGCTGACATAAGGATGGATTGCGCCTTTTACCTTTATGTCAGCCGCTCGCGGCACCTTCATGCCGCTCTTGTCGACGGGTTCATTGTCTACAAGGACCAAACCCGCCATAAGCGCTTTTTTGGCTTTTTCCCTGCTGTCATAATAGCCTCGCTCCACGAGCAAGACATCTATCCGTTCTTTCCCTGTGTTCGTCATAGCTCTCCCTGACTTCTTAAGTCTGACCGGTCACACGTTTGATTCTGCGCGGAAGCATGGAACGCAGCTCCGCCGCAACATGCTCGGCAGTGAGTCCTACTTCTTCGCGTTGCTGCTGGATTGATCCGTGCTCAACAAATACATCCGGCACACCGATGATTTTGACCGGCACATCATAGATGCCGCGCAGCGAATAAAATTCCAGAACAGAGCTTCCGAATCCGCCTTGCTGCGAGCCTTCCTCCAGCACAAGCAATCGCTTGCCGGATTCCGCGAACGACAGCAGCATGCCCTCATCCAGCGGCTTGATGAATCTGGCATTGACGACACCTGCGTTAATGCCTTCGCGCTTCAGCAAGTCTGCAGCCTGCTCCGCAACCTCGATCATCGGACCTAGAGCCAATATCTCGAATGCGTCGCCCTCGCGAAGCGACTCCCAAGTTCCGATTGGAATCGGAGCAGGATCGGCGTCCAAAGGAACGCCTATTCCGTTAATACGCGGGTAACGCACCGCAATTGGACCTTTGTCGTATACAAATGCCGTCTTCATCATGCGTCTAAGCTCATTCTCATCCTTCGGCATCATGATGACCAGATTAGGCACATGGCGCAAGAATGCAATGTCATACACGCCTTGATGCGTCTCGCCGTCAGCGCCAACAAATCCCGCACGGTCGATAGCGAATACCACGTTCAGATTTTGGCGGCATATATCATGAACCACTTGGTCATACGCACGCTGCAGGAATGTCGAGTAGACGGCATACACCGGCTTAAGCCCTTCCAGCGCCATCGCCGCTGACAATGTAGCCGCATGCTGTTCCGCAATACCTACGTCAATCATCCGGTTCGGGAATTTCTCCGCAAACTCCATCAGTCCGGACCCGCCAGGCATCGCCGGAGTGATGGCGACGATCCGCTCATCCTCGCCCGCAAGCTGGATCAGCATATCGCCGAACACCTTCGTATACATAGGCGGCCCAACAGCCTTGACCATCTGGCCGGATTCAATCTTATACGGCGAAGCGCCGTGCCATTTGTGCGAATCCGCTTCAGCCGGCTTATAGCCTTTGCCTTTGACGGTGAGCACATGGACAAGCACCGGACCCGGCATAGAATCTGCCTGCTTCATAATTTCCAGCAATCCATGAATGTCATGGCCGTCTACCGGCCCCAAATAAGTCAAGCCGAATTGCTCGAACAAAATACCGCTGACAAGCAAATACTTCAAGCTGTCTTTGAACCGCTCGGCTGTCTTCGCCAGCTTGCCGCCTATGGCCGGAATTTTGTTCAACAACGTTTGGAGCTCGTCCTTGGCCTTCTGATAATGACGGTCTGTACGGATTTTGCCCAAATAGTGATGGAGCGCCCCTACATTGGGAGCGATCGACATCTCATTGTCGTTCAAGATAACCATCATGTTGCGCTTCTCATGACCAATATGGTTAAGCGCCTCAAGCGCCATACCGCCCGTTAACGCACCGTCTCCGATGACAGCAACAACGCGATTGGTGCCTCCTCTCAGATCGCGGCCAAGCGCCATGCCCATCGCTGCGGACAGCGAAGTGCTGCTATGGCCGGCTTCCCATACGTCATGCTCGCTCTCTGAGCGCTTGATAAAGCCGCACAGCCCCCTATATTTGCGGAGCGAGTCGAATTGCTCCTTGCGGCCGGTAATAATCTTATGGACGTAAGACTGGTGCCCAACGTCGAATATAAATTTATCTTCTGGACTATTGAACAAGTAATGCATAGCCAGAGTCAGCTCTACGACACCCAGATTCGGCGCCAGATGACCTCCGGTAACGGAAAGCTTCTCGATTAGAAATTGCCTGATTTCCTCGGCAAGCTGTTCCAATTGAGCAACTGTCAAAGCTTTCAAATCGTGAGGTCCGTTAATTTGATCCAGCAGCACGTTGTTTTCCTCGCTTTCGAAAACAGCAGTTAAGCCATTCATTGAACGTCAACATTTTAACTTAATTATAACATAATACACGATTTGAAACCCAATCAGACACTAATTCTCAATTTAGTGGTCCCGCTGCACCAGATAATCGGCAATCTGGAGCAATAAGGAAGGATTGGACAGACCGGCATTCGATACGGCAGATTTCGCTTCCTCGGTCAATCGGTCCACAAGCGCCTTGCTCTCTTGCATGCCGATCAGATAAGGATAAGTCACCTTCTGCTGGTTCACATCGCTATTCGTTTTTTTGCCCAGCTTGCTCTCATCGCCAATCAAATCCAAAATATCGTCTTGAATTTGGAATGCCAGCCCGATATTGCGGGCATAGAGCGTCAACTGTTCTAACTGGAACGGTGTTGCGCCCCCGATTCGAGCGCCAGACTTGACCGAGAAAATAACCAAATCGCTTGTTTTATGCAAATGTATATATTCCAGTTCCTTTACCGTGGTCATTCCCTGCTCGCCCTGCATATCTGCGACCTGGCCGCCGACCATGCCGGATGCGCCTGCCAGCAAAGAGAGGTCCTCCACAATGGCAAGCGCCGCTTCAAGCGGAACGCCTTGCCGGACAGACTGCGGGATTAGGCTGAACGCATGAGTGAGCAAAGCGTCCCCGGCCAGAATGGCCATCGCTTCACCGAACACCTTGTGATTCGTGAGCTTGCCCCGGCGGTAATCGTCATCGTCCATAGCTGGCAGATCGTCATGAATCAGCGAATAAGTATGTACATATTCGACTGCACAGGCGACCGGACGCGCTGCGGCGCGTGCCTCGGAGGAGCCTCGAATGGCTTCGGCAGCCGTCATCACAAGTGCAGGACGAATCCGTTTGCCGCCTGCCTCCAGGGAATACATCATGGCATCGCGAAGCGTTGCGGGAATATCCCACTCCCGGGGAAGAGAAGCTTGCAGAGCAGTCTCCACCTCAGATGCGCATTGCTTCAAATATTCTCGAATATCAACGCTAACGTTCAAGTTTATTCCCCTTTGTCTTCGTTTGCCGCTACAAACGTTTTTTTCTGAAAGCCTTGCTCCGTTTCTACCAAAAGCTCGATCTTGCTTTCTATCTGCTCCAGCTTGCCGCCGCACAGCTGCGACAGCCTCATGCCTTCCTGAAACAGATCAATAGCCGTCTCTAGCGGTACGTCGCCGCTCTCTAGCCTCGCCACAATGCCTTCCAATTTCACCATTGCTTCCTCAAAGGTTAGCTCTTCCTGCTTCTCAGCTTTCACTACTTTCGCCTCCTTCAACCGCTTCCACCCGGCACATAAGTCGGCCGTTCATTAATCTCACCTGCACGGCATCACCGCTTTTGGTCTCGCTCACCGATTTGATCAGCCTTCCCGAATCGTGGTCGTAAACCAAGCTGTAGCCCCTTGCCATTACCTTAAGCGGACTTAAGGCATCCAACTGGCCGATCGCGCCATTCAGCCGCAAGCGGTGTTCCTTCAGTATTGAGCCGACCGACATCTCCAGCCCTCTCGTAACGGAAGCCAACCGCTTGGCGGATTGCTGAAGAGCGGATCCCGGATGACGAGCCCCCAGCTTCGCTTGGAGCTGGGACAATCTGGCGTCCTCCTTGGACAGACGCTTAAGCATGCGCTGCTCCAGCTGTTCCTTCAGACGGTCCAGCCGCTGCGCTTGATCCAGCATATACCGGCGCGGATGCAGGAAGAAAGGCGAGCGCCTGATGCGGGCCAGCCGTTCCTTCTCCGCTGTTACGCTTCTGTTCATCGCGCCAACGAGACGCTGGTTCAGCCGCTCGCGCTGCTGCTTAAGCTCCGCGATATGCGGTACAGCAAGCTCGGCTGCAGCCGTTGGCGTCGCCGCTCGAATATCTGCAACAAAATCAGCAATCGTAAAGTCCGTCTCATGGCCTACTGCGCTAATGACCGGAATAGCCGATCCCGCAATCGCCCGGGCGACCGATTCTTCGTTGAACGCCCACAGTTCTTCCAAGGAGCCGCCGCCCCGGCCAACAATTAATACGTCGCAATCGCCAAAACGATTCATTGCTTCGATCGCGCCGACAATTGAAGGGGCTGCGCCTTTGCCTTGCACCAATACGGGATACACATAGACGGGTATAAACGGATATCTTCGCTGAATTGTCGTAATGATATCCCTGACGGCAGCGCCTGTCGGGGATGTAATGACACCAATCGCCTTGGGATAGGGAGGGAGTGCCCGCTTGCGGGCGCTCAAAAACAGCCCTTCGCTATCCAGCTTGCCCTTCAATTGCTCAAAGGCCAGATACAAGCTGCCAATCCCGTCAGGCTGCATCGCCATTACATAAAATTGATAGTTGCCGTCTCGTTCATAGACGGATATATTGCCGCGCGCCATTACCTTCGCGCCTTCCTTCGGCCTGAACGGAAGACGCGCGTTATGAGAGGCAAACATGACGCATTTCAGGCGGCTGTCGCTATCTTTAAGTGTGAAATACATATGTCCGCTGGAGTGGTGGGTGAAATTCGAAATCTCGCCTCGCAGCCAGACATCGCCAAGCACCAAATCCGTCTCCAGCTTCATGCGGATATATTTGTTAATTTCCTTTATGGAATAAACTTTGGGTTCCTTCCCCATCGTCTACACCTCGATTCCGTTAACCTTTTTTGCAGCGGCAATCGTATTTTTCATCAGCATCGTTATCGTCATTGGACCTACGCCGCCTGGAACTGGCGTGATGTATCCAGCTGCGTCAAGGCAGTCTTCATAATCTACGTCTCCAGCCAGCTTGCCGTCAGGAAGACGGTTGATTCCGACATCAATAACGACCGCGCCGGGCTTTACATAACGACTGCCGATCGCCTTTGCCTTGCCGATTGCGACGACCAGGATATCGGCTTGCTTCGCGAGTTCCTCCATGTTAGCCGTTCTGGAGTGGCAAATGGTAACGGTAGCATTCTCGCGAAGCAACAGCATCGCGACCGGCTTGCCTACGATATTGCTGCGGCCGATAACCACGGCATGTTTGCCTGCAATTTCGACTCCGCTGCGCTTGATCAGCTCAATTACGCCTGCTGGCGTGCAAGGCAGCAAGCTGTCGTCGCCAATCGTCAGATTGCCCACGCTCTCCGGATGGAAGCCGTCTACATCCTTCTCTACGCTGATTGCGTCGATAATCGCTTTTTCATTTATATGTTTGGGAAGAGGCAATTGCACCAGAATGCCGTTAATCGACGCTTGTCCATTCAGACGGTCGATCAGGGTGAGCAGCTCTTCCTCCGATGTATCCGTTGACAGGCGATGCACCTCGGAGTAGATGCCGAGCTGCTGACAAGCTTTTTCCTTGGAGCCGACATATACCTTGGAAGCCGGATCGTCGCCTACGAGAACAACCGCAAGCCCTGGGATGACATTCTTGTCCTTCAGAGCTGCCACTTCTTCTATCATTTCTACCCGCATCTGATCCGAAACTTTTTTACCTTCAATAATTTGAGCGCTCATGATTGTAATCGTCCCCTTCATCTTTATCGTGTCTGATAGAATGAATTGCGCAAATGCCGCAGGCCTCTCCCATGCCTTAAGCTTCTCTGGCCGTCTATGCTTTCAACTCGTCGATCTCTTGCAGCAGCTTGCCTAATACGCCGTTGACGAACTTGCCCGATTCATCGGTGCCAAAATGCTTCGCAAGCTCAATCGCTTCGTTAATTGCCGCTTTCGGCGGAACGTCGTCGCGGAATACCATCTCATAACAAGCCAAACGCAGCACTTGGCGGTCTACTCTGGACAGCCTGTCCACCTGCCAGCCTGTCAAAAATTGCTGCAGCATGCCGTCAATCGCTTGCTTGCGTTCCAGCACGCCATATACCAGCTCGCGGGCGAAATCGTCCGTGCTTCCTGCTTCCTTCGGATCCGCTCCCAGCTCATTGTCCTGACGGAGCTCTTCCATCAGCATATCGACCGCTTCTGCCGCCGTCACTTCGTTCATTTCCATTTGATATAAGCTCGACACCGCAATTTCCCTTGCTAACCTACGTTTCATGTGACCTCCACATCCGTTCATGCCAAAATATAGTGTGCATTGAGAAAACCTCTATCGAGGCCTTTCGTGATGAGCGACCGCGCATAAAGGCGGGTTTTCTCGCCAAATAGAATTTATTAATCCGCTAACCTCGGATCCCATATACCAAATTCTATTGTGGAAAAAAACTATGATCTCCTCCCTGCCCCGAATTAGCGGCTGTCCGAAATCCGGAATACGGAGGAGACCACAGAATTAACGAAACGGGCGGAATCGCTCCAGCAGCGCGTACCATATTCGCTGCCAAGGAATAACCGGACCGTCCGAAAGCTCTTTCTGCTTGCCAAACCAAAAGCCGATGCCAACAAGCAGTGCTACAAAAAGCATATCCCAAAAACCGAATGCTAAATAAATAATACCGAAAAACAAACCGACTGCCGCGCCGATCAAACGTTTCCAGTAGATTCCCCAAAAATCCCTCCACATCGGTACGTCACCTCTATTCTACGCGGCTCTTGAATGTATTCGCTTGTATTACATTAGCGACAAACACGGCGACATTAATAACTGGAATCCCCGTAATGTCTTCAATATGAGTCTTAACTGCGCGCTGAATCTCTTCCGTCAATGTCGGAATAGAATGCTCGCCGTCGACCACTGCTCTGAGCACAATTTCAAGCCCGGCATCCGAAGCGCGTACGCGCGCACGCAAATCTTTGACCCCGCGCTGCTTGGAAGCTGCCTTCAGAGACAAATTCTCAATCGTCTCGATCGAGATGCGAATATCGCCGAATTCCGTTCTTTGATCAATGGACTGCGTGGAAGCGGAGCCTCTCGACAGCGATACAAAGAAAAAGCGCAGGCTAAGCAGAAACAGTACTACGCCGATTACGCCAACGGTAATGGCAACGGAGTCGTACCGGTAGAAATCAGTCAATATATCCGACAGCATCTCGCGAGAAATCCAGCCGAAGGCGACGCTCGCCAGAAATACGGACACGGCTCCGATAACGATGCTGTACAAAAACAATAGTAGCTTGTCCACAACTTTTATCAAGTCAGCCATACCTCCCGGGGAACCGAATGAAAACCCCCTTGCGCCGAGCGGCATGCCCAATCACGAGGGGGTTGTACACATTAAAGCATGATATGTTCTTTATTTAACGCGCAGCTGGGAATCGTCGTCATCCAACTTCTCTGCTGGCTTGAAATAAACGTCATGAATATGGACGTTCACTTCTACGACATGAAGACCAGTCATCATTTCAATGGATCGCTTCACGTTTTGTTGAATACGGGATGCAATCTCCGGAATTTTGTTGCCGTATTGAATAATGATAGACACATCTACAGCCGCTTCTCTCTGACCGACTTCGACCTTGACGCCTTTGGATAAGTTCTTGCGACCGAGCAGCTCTGCGATACCGCCAGCGAACCCGCCGCTCATTCCTGCCACGCCTTCCACTTCAACCGTCGCCAGACCAGCAATAACCTCAATGACTTCAGGTGCAATCTGAATCGTACCGATTTCTGTTTTCTCAAATTCAGCTATCGTACTCATGTTCGTTGTACACCTCCCTAATGTCGCGTAGCCAGGCCCCATGGCCAAGCTGTGATCCGCATCTTATTTCTATACTATAACATTCAGCCTGATTTATGACAAACGATTTGGACGCCTTTACTTCTGGCCCGCAACCGCTGCCGGAGCGTTAATATCATGCTCCTCCAGGAACTTGATATCGAAGTCGCCTTTGACAAATGTCGGGTGATTCAGCAGCTTCAGATGGAACGGAATCGTCGTCCGGATACCCTCAATCGCAAATTCGGATAGAGCCCTCTTCATGCGCGCAATCGCTTCTTCGCGTGTCGAGCCCCATACAATCAGCTTCGCGATCATGGAATCATAGTGAGGAGAAATGGTATATCCCGGATAAACGGCGCTATCGATCCGTACGCCTGCTCCGCCCGGCGGCAAGTAGAACGGAATGTTCCCGGCCGATGGCATGAAGTTGCGCTCGGAATCTTCTGCATTGATGCGGCATTCAATCGCCCAACCATTGATGCTCAGGTCCTCTTGCTTGAACGACAGCGGATTGCCTTCCGCCACGCTGATCATCTCTTTAATCAAATCAACATTTGTGATCATCTCCGTTACCGGATGCTCAACCTGAATACGAGTATTCATCTCCATAAAGTAGAAGTTGCCGTCAGGACCAAGCAGGAACTCCAGTGTGCCGGCTCCCGAATATTGAACCGCAAGGGCAGCGCGGACAGCCGCTTGTCCCATCGCATCGCGAAGCTCAGGCGAAAGAATCGGACATGGCGCTTCTTCGACCAGCTTCTGGCGTCTGCGCTGAACGGAGCAATCCCGCTCGAACAGATGCACGGCGTTGCCATGCTTGTCCGCCATAATCTGAATCTCGACATGCTTCATGCCAGTCAAATATTTCTCCAGATAAACGCCAGCGTTGCCGAAGGCCTTCTGGGCTTCCTGCTGCGCGGTCGTAATCTGGCTAATTAGCGAATCCTCGTCTTCGGCAATGCGGATACCTTTGCCGCCGCCGCCTGCAGTCGCTTTGATGATGACCGGATAGCCGATCTCGCGGGCAACCAAGATTGCTTCCTCCATGCTTTCGATCAAGCCGTCGGAACCAGGGATAATCGGCACGTTGGCCGACTTCATGGTTGACTTGGCCACCGCCTTGTCGCCCATCTTGCTGATCGCTTCAGGAGAAGGCCCGATAAAGGTAATGTTGCACGATTCGCAGATCTCCGCGAAGTCGGCATTCTCGGCCAGGAAACCGTAGCCGGGATGAATCGCATCGCATTCTGTAATCGTCGCGACGCTCATAATGTTCGTCAAGTTCAAATAGCTATCCTTCGATGGAGTTGGTCCGATGCAATAAGCCTCGTCCGCAAGACGGACATGAAGCGAATCGCGGTCAGCCTCCGAATATACCGCTACCGTGCTGATGCCCAGCTCACGGCAGGCGCGAATGATCCGTACCGCGATCTCTCCGCGGTTCGCGATTAATATTTTTTGGAATTTCACGTAGGAACCCCTTTCAGACGTCAGTTACCCTTCATGGGCATTCGTTAGTCCGCTTTCACCAGGAACAGCGGCTGGCCATACTCCACCAACTGACCGTTGGAAACCAAAACCTCCACGATCTCGCCATTCACTTCGGCTTCCAGTTCGTTCATCAGCTTCATCGCTTCAAGAATACATACGACCGACTTCTCATTGACGCGGTCGCCTGCTTTCACGAATGCATCAGCATCCGGAGACGGCGCGCTGTAGAATGTGCCGACCATCGGCGATACGATTTGGTGAAGATCCGCTGCAGGCGCTTTGGCTGGTGCGGATTCCGCAGCGACCGGCTGTGCACTAGCCTGAACTGCATGCTGCGGCGGAGCTGCAGCTACGATAGGCTGTGAATATGTATGCGTAATTGGAGCCGCTTGCACATTCACCACTTCAGTTTTTCCTGGTTTACGGATGTGCAGACGTGCGCCTTCGTTTTCAATTTCCAGCTCCTGAACGGATGTTTGATCGACCAGCTTGATCAATTCTTTAATCTCGCTCAACTTGAACATGAACGTAATCACTCCTCTTCTTCACATAACGTAAAGTATTATACCATAAAAAGGCGCGAACACGAATCATTTTTTGGACAAGCTGATTTTGCCCTCTTCTGATCGAAAAAACCCCGTTCGCCTTCGGCATTAGCCGAAGGCGAACGGAGCTTGCTGCCTGGCTGCCGCGCCGCAGTTATGGCTCCGGCACATACTGCACAGATACTTGGTTCGGACTTACTTCCATCACGGTCATAACCTGATCGATAATGCCGGCCGCTTCCTTCTTCTCAAGCTTCTCGCTGGTGACGACAACTTTGTAGCGGTCATTCTCTTCAGCTACGACCGCAATATCATATTGCTTCATCAATTCAGATTCAAGCGCAGTAATGCGCGAGTTCTTCTCTTCCAGCTGATCAAGCTGGGCCGATGCTGCTGCGGAGTCTTCCGGCTTGACGCTGACGTCTGCCAATACCGTCCAAATACGGTTTTCTTCTTCAGAATATTTCTGTTCCCGCTTCGTCAGCAATTCGCTGAAGAAGCTTCCTTGCGCATATCCCTCGCGCTCCAGCTGCTCAAGAATCTTCTTGTTAGCCAAGCTGATCGCATCAGAGTCGCCTTGCTGCACTTCATCTACTACGATCTGGCCGTCGCTGCCGACCACTTCCGTTACATTATCAACCGGCTTCTCCGACGAGAGCTTGTCGGCGTCATTCAAATCTTGCGTGAACAGGTAATACGCAGAGAGCACCACCATCAGGCTGAGCATCGATACAAGCCAAATCGTTTGTCTTTTGGTATTCATTAATGATTCCTCCTAAAAGTTTTGTGGTTATATTCAGCGATTAGCTGAATGGGGCAAAACTTGCTTCGTAAGCGTAGGCTTAGTTTTGTGGTTATATTCAGCGATTAGCTGAATGGAGCAAAACTGGCTTCGTAAGCATGAATGAATTGATTTAATACAAGTCCCATTGCCCTTACTGCTTGCTCGGCACGACCGAGATGCGGTTGACCGGAACGCTTAGCCCCTTCTCAACCGCGCTCATTATGAGGCGTCTGACCGTTGCGTTTTCGGCTCCCTTAGCTACAATGAGTACACCTCGTATGCGGGGATTGATCGTTTTGGTAATGATCGGTTTTTGCTCACCGGATACTTCATACAAGACGACCTGGCCATCCTTGCTGATCGACGTAATATGCCTCACCCCCCCGTTCCGATCATTCTCATCGGTAATAGACTGGCTCTCTGTCCTGTTCCTCTCGACCACAATCTCTTCTGTAGAGTCGACTGTAATCATCACATCCACGGACCCGACCCCTACAATCTTCTCCAATATTTCTTTGAGCCGAGTCTCCAGCGTGCCTTCGATCAGTTCAAAGGGAGAGCCCGGAGCGGCGCCTCGGTTCCATGCTTCCGAGGCTTCGGGCGGAGGGTTCGGATCCTGGGCGGACGGCGCGATATCCTTGAAGGGCAGAAAAGAATTAAACAGCATCAGCGCTGCCCCGATCCCGCCAATAATAAGCAAGATCCTAAGCGTGCGCACCCGCTTCGGGCCGCCAGGCCCGCCGCCGACTGCCGATTCCAATCCTTCCAGCCATTTCGCCATTTCGGCTCCCCCTTTCTCTGGCTAATCCATTCCGTTGCCAGCCGAGTTGCCGCTTGCCCGTATGCGCACATCAACTCTTTCAGCTTGTACGCCCCAGCCTCGGGCAAGCACGCTCTGTACGGCGCTCATCTCCCTTTTGCTAGGCGGGGCAAACCCGATAGGCTCGGGAGAGTTGGCATTTGTCCCCTTCTCTCCGGCACCCACGGAGATATCAACAGGAGCGACGGCTTCGATCTCGATCGGCTTATGACCTTTATCAGGCTCTGCGCCTGCTTGCTCAGCTTTTCTTTTCAGCGTTACCTTCACAGCTGCGATCTCCGGCGCTTCATTCTCCTTGGCCTGGTTTTTCCAAGCAAGCGTAACGACCACTTTCTCCACTGCAGCACCCGTTTCGTTAGAGATGGCTTTCTCCATCGATTCCTCCAGAGTCGCAGCCATCAGGCGGGCGGCTTCTTCATTGCGCATGGCTTGTATATCTTCTGCCCGGCGCTGAATCTCCTCCAGGCTCGGCATCTGCACCTGCTTGCTCATGGACCTCTCATTCCAAAGCTCCATTCCGGCATCCAGCCTGTTCGTCATATCTGTCTGAAACAACCGCAAGATCGGCGACAGAATCGTCAGCAGAATAAACAACCCCACAACCAGTCTGGCATACCGTTGCATCGCTTTATTAGGAAGCAGCAGCTCCACGAGAACGGCTAGCAAAATGACCGCTATAATATCCCTCAGCCAGTCGCTCAACCAACCGATCACATTTAGCTCACCTCCTAAAAAGTTTTGCGAAGCAAAACTTACTTCGTAAGCATAAGCTTAGATTTGCGAAGCAAATCTTACTTCGTAAGCATAGGCTTAGTTTTGCGTAGCAAAACTTACTTCGTAAGCATAAACTTAGTTTTGCGAAGCAAATCTTACTTCGTAAGCATAGGCCTAGTTTTGCGAAGCAAAACTTAGCCCTATCTCACCATCAATGAGGCATTGCCCGCAGTCAATATAATGGTTACCGCGAGGAAGAACATCAGGCTGACCGCCGCAAGCGCGGCGAATACATAGATCATTGTTTTCCCGATAGTCTGCAGGCAATTGACGATCGGCGAATCGCCAAGCGGCTGCATGACGGCGGCGGACACATTGTAGATGAGCGCCAGCGTCAATATCTTCAGCGCCGGGAACGCGCTCAGGAACAGCAGGATGATAACGCCCGCGAGACCAATAGCGTTTTTCGCCAGCATTGAAGCGGAGATGACGGTATCCGCCGCATCGGAGAACATTCGTCCGACGACGGGCACGAAGTTGCCGGTTACGAACTTGGCCGCCCTGAGCGTGACGCCATCCGTAACGGCGCCGGTCGCTCCTTGGACCGATATGACGCCGAGGAAAATCGTAACCAGTACGCCCAGCGAGCCGACCGCGATGTTGCGCAGCAGATTCGCCAGCTGCGTGACCTTGAACTTCTCCGAGAGCGAGCTGACGATATGCAGCACCGCCGAGAAAAATAATAGCGGAAATACAAAGCTGTAAATTACCGTTCCTACAATATGGATCATGAATATGATGAGCGGATGCAGCACCGAGACCGTTACGACACTTCCCATGGAAGCCAGCAGCGTCAGCAGCAGCGGAACCATCGCCAGCATGAAGGCAATCATGCTCTCAATCGCATCTCTGGCATATCCGATCGCAACATGAAAGCTGTTAACGGCGATGATGACCAGCACCATGTAGGTTACGGAATAGGCCACTTTGCTGATCGAGTTGCGCTCAAAAGCGTTTTGCAGCGTTTCCAGCACCATGCTGAATACCGTCAGTAGCACAATAGTGACCAGCAGCTTGCCATTGTAAAGCACTTCATGCCATAGATAGCGGAGCAGCCCCTGCAATACATCGGTCAGCTTCAGCCCGCCGCCCGAAAGGAGCATCTCACCGAAGCTCGGCACCTTCTGATCCGGGAAAAAACCGCCATACTGTTCCCGCAGCTTGTTCCAGTAATCCTCAACAGGCTGCGTCTCCACAAGCTCAGCCTGCTCCTTCATCATTTCATTGACATTCGTACCCGAAACTTGCGGTGCCGCTGCATAACTCTGCTCAGCCCCCGCTTCCGCCCCAATGGGCAGAAACGACATAACAAGCACGAACAGCCATACGAGCAGCTGCAGCTTGGCGGCGCCGCCGGAGCGGCCTTGCGCCATCATGTCCCGCTCCCCGCCGGCAGCAGCCCCATAACGGTCTCGACAATGACACTGATAATCGGAATAGCCATGACGAGAATAAACACTTTGCCGGCGAATTCGATCTTCGATGCGATGCTTTCCTGTCCCGCGTCCCTCACAATCTGGGCTCCGAATTCGGCGATATAGGCGATGCCGATTATTTTCAGAACCGTTTTTAAGTAAATAGAAGGAATGCCAGAGCGGTTCGCCAAATCCTCAAGCACCTTGATGACCGCTTCAATCTTGCCGATTACATACAGGAAGATAAACAATCCCGTGAATGCCGCCAGCAGGAAAGCGAACATCGGCTTCTGCTCTTTGACGACCAGGATCAGCACGGTCGCCATCAGACCGAGGCCGACGATTTGTATCATTTCCACCGCGTTCACCTACTGGAACAGAAAAATCGTTTTGATTTCCTGGAACAAGTCATTCAGCAGCCGTACAACCATAAACAATACGACAACGAATCCGATTACAGTTACCCAATGCGCCATGTCTTCCTTTCCCATCTGCTTCAATACGGAATGAATCATTGCAATAATGATGCCGATTCCAGCGATTTGAAATATGGCGCTGACATCCATGTTCATAAGTAGCGCACCCTCTTACACCATCAAAATGATGATCAGCACAGCGAGCAATGCTCCAAGGCTTTTCCACATCTTTTCATATCGCCCCTGGTCTTCTCTTGCCGCGTCCTCTTCCGATTTCAGCTGCAGCAGCGCAAGCCGCAAGTGCTTCATCTGATCTTCCTTGTCACTGATGCCAAGCGTTGAGCCAAGCCGCAGCATGATCGCCTTTTCGCTGGTTTTCATCGAGGTTTCGATCCAGCTGGACTGTACGGACCGCTCCCAGCATTCCTGAAAGGACAAACCTTCCTCACCCTTTAGATGCTCTGACGCGCTTCGGAACAATGCGGCTATCGGTCCGGCAGAAGCCTCCGCCGTGCGCTCCATGGCCTCGGGCAGCGGCGTGTGGCCGTAACCGATCTCCGTTTCAAGCCTTTGCAGCGCATGGGCAAGCCCTCTAAGCTGTCTGGGCCGCTCCGCAAATTTGGCAGCTTGCTGAAATCCGATCAGCGTCCCGGCAAGCAGAATCAGGACTGCGCCGATCAGCTTCATCATTCCTGCCTCCGGAAGGTCCCGGATCCCGCCATACTTATGGCGGTTGGCTGCTCTCGGCTCTTCGCGCCGGCAGCGGGCTGCAATGCGCCTGCTTGGATGATGCGGTGCATGACTCCGTCCAGCGAGCGCTTCAGCTCCACGATATGAACGAATGTCCCTTCCTGAATAAGCCTGTACAACTCCGGCCGGCCTTTGGCATCCTGCACATCGAAGGCATGGGCGGTGGCAATGACGCTTACCCCCGCATGGCTGGCTTCCCGAATCGCTTCAATATCCTCGGGCCGGCCGATCTCATCGACGATCAGCACCTCCGGCGACATCGATCGCAGCAGCATCATCATGCCCTCCGCTTTGGGACAAGCATCCATGACATCCGTTCGCGGACCGACATCGAAGGTCGGGATGCCTCTGACGCATGCGGCAATTTCGGATCGCTCGTCCACGATGCCGACCTTTTTGCCCGGGGTCGCGCCTCTCTCCATTCCCGTTTGGCTGCCATAGCTTAGCGTTCTGGCCAAATCCCGGATCAGTGTTGTTTTGCCTTGCTGCGGCGGCGCCAGAATAAGCGTAGAGCCGACTGTGCCGCGCGTCTTGTCGATCAGCTTAGGAAGCAGATGCGCAGCCGCGCCGATAACTTCTCTCGCAATCCGAATGTTGAATCCTCCGATATCCCGAATCCCGCGGACACTGCCGCCGTCGAGAATCGTGCGGCCGGCCAGTCCGATCCGATGCCCGCCCGATACGGTAATGTAGCCTCTTCTCAATTCTTCTTCCATAGCATAAAGCGAATAGTTCGTGATGCGTTCCAGAAGCTTGCGACATTGTTCTGCTGTGGGCTTGATAGATCCGTCCGAATGAAGCTTCAGGCTTCCGTCCTCGCCGACAAATCTGTAGCCTCCGCGATAGGAGATCTCAAGGGGACGATTCTCCCGTATGCGGATTTCCTCAAGCGATCCTTTGACATCCGCCGGCAAGCCGTCGAGCAGCTTCTTCAAGTCAAGCGGCAACAAATGGGATACATGGGACAGCATGCTTCCTTCACTCCCCGTTGTTTGTCTTATGTCGTTACATGTGTATGCTTGTCTGATGCATTTATGAACCGATTTGCTAGATTCGCACTCTACTATTTTTTCAATATGCCGATCATCAGGCAGATCACCCCGACGGCAACCCATACGAACTTGGATGCCGACAGCTTGTCGGAGAGCCCGACTAGACCTATGGTCGTTGTGGCGATCAGAATGATCGGTCCTACTAAGGCGAGCGATGAATTGACGACTAGCGCCTTGTCGATCTGGTTCAGCCGGAGCATAATTAACGCTGCGCATATCTCGATACTGCCGGACAACAGACGCAGCATTGCCATGCTCAGTACGATTTTATTCAGCAATGGGAGAAACCTCCTTTCGTCCATGCGCTTTTAGTATGTATATGCATGCTTGTCTCCATTTCATGCCGGGCACCTGCCCAGCATCTTCCGCATATAGTGTGTGAAGATCATTCAAGCGAGGAGAACTGAGAACATGAAAAGTGCTGTACTGGACAACTGGCATCAGCTCTTGAGAGACCCTAGCGGCTGCAGGCTTGCGGACCGGAGGAAGGGGCTTGGCAAAACGATGGTCATCGACAAAGGAATGGGGCTGGGCGCCTTCACCGATTTCGTCCAGACAGCAGGGCCATTCACCGATATCGTCAAGCTGGGCTTCGGCACCGCGGTTCTGTATGATCAGGAAGTCTTGCGCAAAAAGCTGAAGCTTGCCTCGGATGCCAATATGATCGTGATGCCCGGCGGAACGCTTCTGGAAGTCGCTCTGCAGCAAGGGGCGGCCCAATCGTTTCTCGACAGGATCTGCTCGCTTGGCTTTACCGGCGTCGAAATTTCGGACGGAACCATTGAACTTGGCCGTATCCGCAGAACCTCGCTGATCAAGGAATGCGTCAGACTCGGCCTGTTCGTCGTCACCGAGTACGGCAAGAAAGCGGCAGGCTCAGAGATTGATCCGGAGGAGCTTGCTTTCACCGCTCACTGCGACTGGGAAGCAGGTGCAGAGCTGGTGGCAGTGGAAGCCAGGGAGTCCGGCGTCAACATCGGCCTCTTCGATGAGCAAGGACGCTGCAAGGAAAGCGTTCTCGAAGATGTGCTGGGCAAGGTTGATCAGGCAAGCCGCCTAATGTGGGAAGCACCCCAGAAGAGCCAGCAAGCGGAGCTGATGCTGCAATTCGGAGCTGGCGTTCATCTGGGCAATGTCGCGCCCTCGGATGCGCTGGCGCTTGAGGCGATGCGCCGCGGCTTGCGTGCGGATACGTTCGAATTCGGCCATCGGCCGGCAGATCCCGATTACATGATTTAAGGAGTGAAAGCCCAGCTATGCATGTCCAGGTTATTTCCAGTGTGAACGAAGCCTGCTCGGCCAACTTCCACCACAAAACTGCGGTAGTCATCGATGTGCTCCGGGCGACAAGCACAATCGCCACAGCATTATCAGCCGGCGCCGCCAGCATCGTGCCTGCCGAGACGGTCATGGATGCCCGCTCGCTGCAGCGCCCGGAAGACATAATGGCAGGAGAACGCTTCTGCCGCAAAATCGCCGGCTTTGATCTCGGAAATTCACCGAAGGACTATCATGCGGATGCCGTAAAAGGACGCAGAATTATATTGACGACAACTAACGGCACCAGAGCCATTCATAAGTCGACGAAGGCCGACAGCGTAATCGCCGCATCCTTGCTGAACGCGGCAGCTGCGGCCAAATATGCGCTTCATCTGCAAAGGGATGTGGTCGTGCTCTGCGCTGGAAGCCATGACGACTTCGCTATTGAGGATGGGCTGTGCGCGGGACTGTTCATTGAGGAATTGTTGAAGCTGAGAGTAGGAAGATTCGAGCTGGATGACTTCGGGACCGCCATGCACGCCTTGTTCCGCGACCGGGCGGCGGCAATCAGAGACACGCTGCTGCAGAGCCAATCCGGCAAGCGGCTGATCAAGCTCGGATTGCGGGAGGATATCGAGTCTTGCTCATGCGTCAACACTCTTGACGCCGTGCCTTGCCTCTCGGGAGACTCTCTAATCCTCCGCAACTTGTCATAACGGGGCAGGCCTGTCCATATAATGAGGTAGGCCGCTCCGCCGGAGCGCCGTTCTGCACAGAATAGGAGCTCATTCCATGGTCGGAGAACTGATTCTTGTCATCCTTATCGTTATAGGTGTTATCGGCCGGTCGCCGATCATTGCTACGGCAGCATGCCTGCTTCTAGTAATCAAGCTTGTGCATCTGGAGAGATACCTGCCCACAATCGAGCGGCGGGGGCTGGAGCTAGGCCTGCTGTTCCTGACGCTTAGCGTGCTCGTGCCTTTCGCAGCCGAGCGCATTCAATTCAAGGATTTCACCGCTGTGCTGACCTCCTGGCCCGGCATTCTTGCCCTCGCCGGCGGCGCGATAGCGACATTTATCAACAGCAAAGGCCTCGACCTTCTGAAGATGGATCCGCAGATTGTCGTGGGACTCGTGCTGGGCTCCATCGCCGGCATCATTCTCCTAAGGGGAATCCCTGTCGGACCGCTGATGGCAGCTGGCATTACGGCGATACTATACAAACTGTTCAAGTTGTTCGGCGGATCTCCTTAGGCAGCCAAACAATTCTGTGCAATAACATAAAAAGAGGGTGCCCCGCTCGGGACACCCTCTTGTCAATAACCAATATAATTGCAATTAGCGGCGCTCGGATGGACCGCCGACGAATACTTGCTCTGTCGTATCCAGTCCGTATGCCGTATGAAGCGAGCGAACCACTTCATTCAACTGATCAGCTGCAATTACGCAAGAGCATTTGATCTCGGATGTGCTGACCATCTTGATGCTGACGCCAAGCGAAGAAATCGCCGAGAACATTTGAGCCGCCACACCAGGGTTGCTGACCATGCCTGCGCCCACGATCGACACTTTTACAAGGCTGGACTCCGAAGTTGTCTCTCTGTATGGCACAAGGGAGCGGACGCCTTCGATGACTTCAATCGCTTTCTCTCTGTCATCGCCAGATACGGTGAACGAGAAGTCGGCTTTGCCGTCCTGCACACCGCTCTGAACGATAATATCAACATCAATGCCGTTTTTCGCAAGCGCGCCGAATACATTGGCCAGTACGCCCGGCACATCCTCCACGCCCATAATACTGATTCTAGCCACGTTTTTGTCAAAAGCGATACCGCGCACGACCACGCCTTGTTCCATGACCGCATCCTCCTTCACACTTGTACCTTCATTCTGCGTAAAGCTGGAACGTACGACCAGCTTCACATTGTAGTGCTTCGCATATTCAACAGCGCGTGGATGCAAGACCGCCGCGCCCAAATTCGCCAGTTCAAGCATTTCATCATACGATATTTCATTCAGCTTGCGGGCATTCTTCACGACACGAGGATCGGTCGAATAGACGCCGTCCACATCCGTGTAAATTTCGCATACATCGGCTTTCACTGCTGCCGCAAGCGCAACAGCTGTTGTATCGGATCCGCCGCGTCCAAGTGTCGTAATCTCGCCTTCCTCGCTCATGCCCTGGAAGCCGGCTACGACTGCTACATTCCCCGCTTCAAGCGCCTTGAAAATCCGGCTGGGCTCAATATCGGTAATTTTCGCCTTCCCATGAACCTCATCCGTCTTCATGCCGGCTTGCCAGCCCGTGAAGGACATGGCTTTGCCGCCAAGCTGATGAATGGTCATCGACAGCAAAGCGATCGAAATCTGTTCGCCAACCGTCATCAGCATATCCATCTCGCGAGTAGGCGGATTCGGATTCAGCCCCTTCGACTGATCGATCAAATCATCTGTCGTATCACCCATGGCAGACACTACGACAACGATATCATTGCCTTCTTGCTGCCTTTCCAATATACGTTTTGCTACACGCTGCATTCTCTCCGGCGTACCCACGGAGCTGCCGCCAAACTTCATCACGATCAAAGACAAAGCTGTTTCACTCCCAACCTTGACATCTACATACAAGTTCATATTATAGCACAGGAGCCCTGTCCATGGGTATAGCTCCATGCAAAAAACATTTCCGCCCTGCCGCGTTATCGTATTATAGTATGCAGATCACCGCTTGATGCATAACCATAAAAAAACCGCCTCCCGGGTCACTAATGTGAACCAAGAGACGGCTGGTTATTAGGGTACACCCCAGAACTAAGCTCTGGAGATGTATTTGCCTTCGCGAGTATCGATCAGAAGCACATCGCCTTCGTTGATGAACAAAGGAACTTGTACAGTCAGACCAGTCTCGACAGTTGCGTTTTTCGTAGCGCCTTGAGCCGTATTGCCTTTAACGCCCGGCTCAGTCTCGGTTACTTTCAGGTCAACGCTGTTTGGCATTTGGATACCAAGGATTTCACCCTGGTAGCTTGTGATGTTAACCGTCATGTTTTCTTTCAGGAAGTTCAGCTCCCACTCGAGCTGCTTCTTGTCCAGGTTGAACTGGTCGAAAGTTTCATTATCCATGAACGTATATTCGGAACCGGAGTTGTACAGGTATTGAACCGCTCTGTTCTCGATTTGCGCACGGCCGATTGTCTCGCCTGCACGGAATGTTTTTTCAACAACGTTGCCGTTGCGAAGGTTTTTCAGCTTGGAGCGCACGAATGCAGCGCCCTTGCCCGGTTTTACGTGCTGGAAGTCCAGGACGGTGAAGATGTCGTTGTCTACTTGTACAGTCAAGCCTGTCTTAAAATCGTTTACTGAAATCATTGCTGATTCCCTCCTGAATGAATAGTCCCTATCCCAGACAGATAAGCTCTTTCGGAGATGAGGTTAATATTTTAATACCGGATTCCGTGATGACGATATCATCCTCGATGCGTACGCCGCCAAAGCCTGGGACGTAGATGCCGGGTTCTACCGTAACGGTCATGCCGGGGGTTAAAATCGTATCGCTTAGGCGCGAAAGCCGGGGCGCCTCGTGAACTTCCATGCCAAGGCCATGTCCCGTGCTATGCCCGAAGTTGTCGCCGTAGCCGTACTTCGAGATGATGTCGCGGCATAGCGCGTCCGCTTCCATTCCGGTCATGCCGGGACGGATGTTCGCGAGCGCATGCAGCTGAGCTTCCAGCACAATATTGTATATTTCCTTATGCTTGTCGCTAGGCTGGCCAATGACCACTGTGCGGGTCAAGTCGGAACAATAACCGTTGTAATAAGCGCCGAAGTCGAGCTTCACGAACTCGTTCGTGCCGATGATGCGGTCGCTTGCTACGCCGTGCGGCAATGCGGAGCGCTCGCCGGAGGCAACGATCGTATCGAAGGAAGAGCTGGTTGCGCCATTGCTGCGCATATAGACTTCCATCTCAAGCGCTATGTCGGTCTCGCGGATGCCCGGAGCCAGAACGCCAAGAATATGCTTGAAGGTGCGGTCGGCCAAATCGGCCGCATCCTGCATCACTTGCAGCTCAGCCTCATCCTTGATTATCCGCAGCTTCTCGACCAGCCCTGCGGCCGGCTTCAGCTCGATCGCCTTCAGTGTGTTGCCCCACTGGAGGTATTCGCCGAAGCTGACATGCTCTTGCTCGAAGCCGAGCGAGCTGATGCCCTCTTTCTCCAGTATGTCCCTGATGTCGTCAATCGGGCTAGTCCCATGCTCAATGATCTGGAACCCTTTCACTTGCTCCGCTGCCTGCTCGCGGTAACGGAAGTCCGTCAGGAAATAATTGTCCCTGGACGTAATAACCACAAAGCCTGCAGAGCCTGTAAAGCCGCTTATGTAACGTCTGTTATGGGAACTCGCGATCAACAGCGCCTGAAGGCCGTTCTCTTCCAGCAGCTTGCGCAGCCGCTCTACTCTTTTTGTCGTCATATCGCTCTCCCTCTCATTCCTTGCTGCTCTCGCTTTGAAGCTTGCGAACCAGCCCGTCCAGAGCCATCAGATAGCCCGATGCGCCGAAACCCGCGATCTGCCCCAGGGCAACCGGAGCGACGACGGACACATGCCGGAACGCCTCTCTCTTATGAATGTTGGATAGATGCACTTCCACGATCGGTATCGAGACGGCGCTCAGCGCATCCCGGATCGCGTAGCTGTAGTGAGTCCATGCACCCGGATTAATGATAATGCCGTCCTCGTTGCAGTAAGCGCTATGTATGCGGTCGATCATGTCGCCTTCATGATTCGTCTGGAAGAATGAGATCTGGACACCCAGCTCATCTCCTCTGCTCTTCACCTGCGTCTCAATCGCGGACAGCGATTCATTGCCGTATACGCCAGGCTCGCGTATGCCCAGCATATTCAGGTTGGGACCGTTAAGCACTGCGATTCTGAGCATGCTTGCACCTCCTGGACGAACGATTGGTCACTCTTGTCAAAAGATCACAAGACATTTTACCACAAATGTCCGCCCCTTGAGAAGTCAGTTCTTCGCTCCCATCGGTTCGCGCGATACCTCATCCGTAAATTCGAATGCGATGGAATAGCCGATAAAGACGCCCCACAGTGTCGAGATGCACAGCTCCGTATAGATCGTATTCCAGCCGATCTGGTTCAGCCAGCCCATAATTCCGATTAGGGGGCCGATGCCTGCGAACAGGATTGCCCATACAGCCAGGCCATAGAAGATGCCAGGCCATGGGCCCTTCAGCTTGCCCAGCACAATCTTGTAGAGCAGCGCCATCACAATCGAAAATACGATGTATCCGGCAATCCCGACAACAAAACCCCATGCGGTCGCCAGAAAAGAATGGCGGAAGAAATTGTCAAGCATATAGCCCGGAAGCAGCGTCGTAAATTTCATCTCGTAGCACATCCACCGGAAGATCCCGAAAAACAAACCTGCGAAAAAACCGATCTGAACGGGATAGAGCCAAGGATTCGTGCGGTGCCGCTCCTCCCGGTTTCTTCGAAAATGGTCATGGGCGTTAGCCATAGCCATCGCTCCTTTGCGCTTAGTACGTGGCAAACCGTATGCCGCTTTCTCCTAGTATGCGCAAAGATTGGGGCTGTAATCGCATGCGGCAAGACCTGCCCGCCTGCAAGCTTCGGCGGCTCGCATTTAGACGCCAGATCAAGTACAATAGAAGCAAGACTATATAGAAGAGAATTCGAGGAAGGTGACACGCTTTTGTCTCAGGACCCACGTAATATTTATGGCGGACAAGCCGTCATTGAAGGCGTCATGTTCCAGGGCAAGCACGTGAACGTGACAGCCGTAAGACGCAAGAATGAAGAAATTGTTTTTTACGAAGTGCCAAGAACGACTCAGCGATGGTTGACTCCTTTCAAAAAAATTCCGTTTCTTCGCGGGGTCATCGGCATCGTTGAATCCAGCGCCAAGGGCTCGCAGCATCTGAACTTCTCCATGGAGGCTTATGCGGAGGACGAAACCGAGGAAGATGCGAAGAACGGCAAGATCGTAGAGAAGGCTCCTCCCAAAGAAGAGAAGAAAAGCGGCCTAAGCGCCGGCATGATCATTAGTGTAGCCGTCGCTGGCGTCCTGTCCTTTATCGCAGGCAAGGTTCTCTTCACAGGCGTTCCTGCCGCGCTGGAAGAATTGTTGTTCAGCGGGTTATTCGAAAGCGCCGTCGGTCATAATTTATTAGAAGGACTTATCAAAATCATTTTATTGCTCGCATATCTCTACTTTATCTCGATGACGCCGCTTATTAAGCGCTTGTTCCAGTATCATGGCGCAGAGCATAAGGTTATCAGCGCGTATGAGGCAGGCGAAGAGCTTACCATCCGCAATGTCCAGAAGTACAGCAGACTGCATTACCGCTGCGGCTCCAGCTTTATGGTATTTACGATTATCGTCGGCGTTGTCATCTACTCGCTGCCGATATTTGAATGGCAAGGCCTGTGGGACCGCATTATTATCCGTCTCGCATTGCTACCTCTCGTACTGGGTGTATCCTATGAAGTGCTGCGGCTGACGAATGCGCTGCGCGAGGTGCCTTTCCTTCGCTTCCTTGGTTACCCGGGCCTGTGGCTGCAGCTGTTGACCACGAAAGAACCGAAAGACGAGCAGGTTGCAGTATCGATCGCTTCCTTCAACCGGATGCGCGAGCTCGACCAGCAAATGTCCAAATCCTAATAAAGGCGTGATGAAGATGTACAATCGAGGAAAAAGATGGAGCCCTGCTGCTATCATATTATTTGCTCTAATGGCAATCGGCATTGTCGTGGGCTTTATGAGATTCGCTATATACCTGATATTGCCCATCGTCATCCTCGGCGGCATCTTCCTGCTCTACAAATACCCGCCTTCCTTCCTGGGCGGCCGCCGCGGAGCAAGCCATTCGCGCACCCACGTGACGCAAACCCGCACGACGGCTAAGCCCAAGCGCGACCGTCCGCGCTCCAAGACGGTCCCGTTCCGGGTCATTGAAGGCGGCAAGGATGATGACGACATGCCCAAATATCATTAATACCTGCATCAACGACAGAAGGTCAGCGGATTGACATCCGCTGACCTTCTTTGCGTTATGTATCTTATTCGGTCTCCAGTTCTGAACGCAGCGCTCTCAGCGCTTCCAGTCTGGATTCATCTCTCCGGAAGTATTCCACCAGTGTCTCGATACAAGTAATGGAATCCCAGCTCAGGTGATGTTCAATACCTTCCACATCTTTATAGATATTATCGTCCTGCACGCCGATAATCGTCAAAAATGATTCCAGCAGCTGATGACGGTCAACCAGCCGTTTCCCCATCTTTTTCCCTTTGTTGGTGAGGACCAGACCGCGGTATTTCTCATAGATCAGATAGTTGTCCTTATCCAGCTTCTGAATCATCTTCGTGACGGAAGACGGATGGACCTCCAGCCCTTCGGCTATATCCGATACACGCGCGTAGCCCTTCTCATCGATGAGCTTATAGATTCGTTCCAAGTAGTCTTCCATGCTCGGAGTCGGCACCCAAGAACCTCCTTACCTTGCTTCATTACCCAATTGCTCGGCTTTACTCTATGTATCATACACTGTCCGATAGATCGTCTGCAACCCGTCCGACAAATTTGGACGGCAATCTCAGGGGATGCTGATCTTACCTGTTTACCCTGCCCCCCGATACGGAATGCTAGCTCATAAAGATAATCTTATTGCAATACCGTTGTTCATTCTCTGTTCAGGAGGCGGCTTCATGAATCAGAAGACATTACCGCGCCCTCCAAGAGTCGACCGCTCCACCTTGTCCTTCGTGCCTGAGCTTGTCTATTTTGAGCCGGCAGCGCTGGATTATCCCAAGGGCAAGCGGATCTTTGAATGGGTGCAAAAAGAAGGCATTCCGTACCGCATGACGACTTCTCATAACCGCATCACCAACCTGCCCGGCGACTCCGAGCTGGAGCAATACAAGATCGCCAAACGCACGCTGGTTGTCGGTCTGCGCAAGACGCTCAAATTCGACACCTCCAAGCCCTCTGCCGAATACGCGATCCCGATTGCTACAGGCTGCATGGCTCATTGCCATTATTGCTATCTGCAGACAACGCTTGGCGCCAAGCCTTATATTCGCGTATACGTCAATATTGACGAAATTCTGGACGCTGCACAAGGTTATATCAACGAGCGGGAGCCCGAAATCACTCGTTTTGAAGCGGCTTGCACCTCCGATCCCGTCGGCCTTGAGCCGATTACCGGGAGCCTGCGCGAGCTGATCGAGTTCATGGGCCAGCAGCCGCTCGGCAGGCTTCGCTTCGTCACCAAGTTCCATCATGTCGACTCCTTGCTGGACGCGAGCCATAACGGCCATACGAGAATCCGGTTCAGCGTGAACAGCAAATATGTCATCAAGCATTTCGAGCCCTCCACTTCCCGCTTCGAGCAGCGGATAGAAGCTGCGGCCAAAGTGGCCAAAGCGGGCTACCCCATCGGCTTTATTATTGCCCCGATCATTTGGCATGACGGCTGGGAGGAAGGCTACGGAGAGCTGCTGGCGGCACTGGATGCCGCATTGCCCCAAGACGTCAGAGGCGATCTGACGTTCGAGCTGATTCAGCACCGATTCACGAAGACAGCCAAAGGCGTAATCGAAAAGCGGTATCCCAAAACAAAGCTGGAGATGGATATCGAGAAGCGCAAATATAAATGGGGCCGGTGGGGCCAAGGCAAATACGTCTACCCCGATGAACAAGCAGACGCGCTCCGCTTATTCATATCGGAGCGCGTCTTTGAACATTTTCCGGAATCCAAAATCGAATATTTCACTTAAAACTTCAAGAAATCTGGAGTAATTTGGTTAAGCCAAATTGTAATTTTGGTCATTTGATCCGTGAACAGCAGTACGCCCATCAGAATCATCACGCCGCCGCCAATCTTCATGACAACGCTGGAGTACTTCAGAATCCAGCGCGCCGTGCCAAGGAAAAAGGCGAGGATGAAAAATGGAATGGCGAAACCAAGCGCATACGCCGAGGTCAAGCTAAACCAGGTGCCGGGCTCAGCCGCAGCAAGCCCCAGAATAGCTGTAAGCGCCGGGCCGATACATGGCGACCAGCCCGCCGAAAATCCGATGCCGAAGATGAATGAGCTGAGGTAATTGACCTTCTTCGGAACCAGATTCATCCGGCGTTCCTTCATCAGCAGCTTCGGCTGGAAGATGCCGATCAGGAACAAACCCATCAATATTATAAGTATGGCCGATAATTGCCTAATCAGTTTGTTGTATTCGCTGAAGAACTCGCTGAATACATTCGTGCCGTAGCCTAGCGTATAATATACTGTGCAGAAGCCAAGCACAAAAAACAGCGTATGCGTCATCATGAGCATGCGTTTTTTGTTTGTAAGCTGCTGGGCATCCTTCAGCTCGGATACGGAGATGCCGGTTATGTACGACAGGTAGGACGGATAGAGCGGCAAGCAGCATGGCGAAATAAACGAGGCGAAGCCCGCCCCGAACGCCAGCCAAATATTAATGTCTGACACGATATGCACCTCTTTCGCAGTACCAATTGGCTGTAGCTAGCCGCCAAGTCTAAGGCTGCGCCGGAACAACAGCAGCACAAGCAGGATTGCGATAAGCAGCAGCACGACCGTACCGCCAGGCGCCAGGTTCCATACGCCTGCGATCATCAGGCCCCCGATGACAGCGAGCTCGCCGATAATCACAACTGCCATGATGCTTTGCTTGAAGCTGCGGGCGATAATCAGGCTGCATGCCGCAGGGATGGTAAGCAATGCGGATACAAGCAGCGCCCCGACAATCTTGATCGCAACACTAATAACTAGCGCGGTAAGCACGCTAATCATAACATTATAGATTCGCACGGGCAAGCCGCTCACCGAAGCCGCTTCTTCGTCGAATGACAGCAGGAACAGCTCCTTTGCCTGCAAGCCGACGACTAGCAGCACGACCAGCGTAACGCCGCCGATCGTATACAAATCCGTACTGTCCAGCGTATAGATGCTGCCGAACAAATAACTGTTCACGTCCATGAAGCTGCGTCCCATTGTGAACAGCAGCGAGGCCAGCGCAATGCCGCCGGACATAATAATGGCAAGCGACAGTTCCGCATAAGTCTTATAAGCCTTGCGGAGCTTCTCGATCGCGAAGGAAGCGGCAATCGCGAATACGAGTCCCGCCGCAATCGGATAGACACCGATGATATAACCCAGCGCAACCCCTGCTATGGCTACGTGAGACAGCGTATCCCCTATCATAGAGAGACGCCTGAGGACCAGGAACAGTCCCATGAGCGGCGCAGTAATGCCGATTAGCACGCCGCCGATAAGCGCTCTTTGAAAAAACTCGCTAGTTACGATCTCCAATGCCAACTACCTCTCTCCCGCTTTCCAATTGCTCTCTAAGCCCCCGCAAGCTATGCGCCAGATTATGCTCTACACAATCCTGGGTATCATGCGAATGGCGGATATAAAAATTCAGTTTGCCCGATTTGGACGCCGGCTCTTGTCCCAGATAAGCCCGGATCATATCCATGTCATGCGATACCATCAGGAACGTCATATTATGATGCTGATGCATATGCTTGATCATATGAAAGAAGCTTTGCTGCGTCTCGGCATCGATGCCTACAGTCGGTTCATCCAGTATAAGCAGAGACGGGTTGTTGATTAGCGCCCTTGCCAGGAAGACGCGCTGCTGCTGCCCGCCGGACAGCTGCCCAATCCGCTTCTCAGCCAGGTCGATAATACCCATCGCCTCCAGCGCATCGGCGGCCTTCATCTGGTCGCCCTTGGTGATCGGCCGAAACAGCCTCTTGCGCCCGTAGAGGCCGGACATGACCACTTCCCGCACCGTGGCGGGGAACTGCGGGTTAAGCGAGTTTTTTTGCGGCACATAGCCGATCCGGTCCCAGTCCTTGAATTTCTCTACGGGAACGCCAAATAGCCGGATTTGTCCTTCAGTCGGCTTTAAGAGGCCGACAATCATCCGCAGCAGCGTTGTTTTGCCTGCTCCGTTCGTACCGATAAGCCCGATGAAATCCCGTTCCTTGACGCAGAACGATACATCCGACATGACCGACTTATGCTGATAAGAGAACGACACCCCGTCTACGCCGACCACTTCGCGATGGCAGCTTTGCGCGCTCTCGTTGTTTCCTTTTGATAGAAGCATACAACCTCTCCTTAGCGCAAAAAGGGAGCCTCTCAGCTCCGCTTTCGCCAATCTGAATCTATTCTATTGTAATGCCTTCGTCAAGTTTTGCAAGTTGCTTTCCATTAAAGACAAATAAGTATCGCCGTTCTTCTCCTGCTCTTTGGTCAAGCCTTCCAGCGGATTAAGCACCATCGTGTCCACTCCGGCTTCGCCTGCCAGCGTCTTCGCCAGACGGTCGGACACCAGTTCTTCGAAGAAGATATATTTGACGCCGTTTTCCTTCACATACTTGGCGATTTTCAGAATGTCCTGCGCTCTTGGCTCGGCATCCGGGCTAAGTCCCATAATTGCCGTTTGCGTCAAGCCGTAGTCTCTCGCCAGGTAGCCGAAGGCCTGATGGGATACGACGAGGTTTTTCTGCGGCGCGTTCTCAAGCACGTCCGTATACTTCTGGTCCAGCTGAACCAGCTCGTTCTTCACCTTCTCAAAGCGTTCATTATAATAGTCCTCATTCACGGGATCCGTCTCGATCAGGCTGTATTTCACGTTCTCAGCCAAAATAATCGCCGATTTCGGACTTACCCATGTATGGGGATCCGTATCATGCGAATGAGAATGGCCTTCTTCCGCATCATGGTCATGCTCATCGCTATCATGGCCGTGGTCATGATCGTGGCTATGCTCACCGCTAATTAACGATATGCCCGCGCTCATTTCCTTCGTAACCACTTTGCTGTCCTTCGACAGCCCTTTCAGAAACTGATCGATCCACAGCTCAAGTCCCGCACCATGATACAGCAGCAGCCCAGCGCTCGACGCCGTGCTCAGATCCTTGCTCTTCGGGGTCCAGTCATGCGGCTCTACGCCTGCCGCAATCAGATTCACTACCTCTACATGCTCCCCGCCAATCTCACTCGCCAAATAATAGAGCGGATAGAAGCTTGTCACCACCTGCAGCTTAGGCTGCGCGGTCTCTTCCCCATTGCCTGCGGACTGCGTTGGCTGGGGGCTGGCCTCTTGATTATTAGAAGCGCTCTTCCCGCAAGCACTCGCAACTAGAATGACCGACATCAACAATACGAACAAATTCAACCATTTACCGCGTTTTCTTTTCAGCATGTGTGTACTCTCCGATTCTCTTTATAGTAATCGTTATGATTACGTTTAAAATTATAAGCCCATGTTGTTCGCCCTGTCAACCAACTTTTAAGATTTAGTTTGCTAGCCCCATACTTACAAGCCATACGCCAAAAAAAGCCGTCCCATACCTCCCTTAGGGAAACGGAACGACTTTTTCTTATGCGGTCAAGCTTATTATTTCACTACTGCGCCGTTCGGCATGCCGTCCGGCACGGTCGCCAGCGTCAGCTGATCGCCATGGGAAGCGGCCAATATCATGCCCTGAGACATCTCTCCGCGCAGCTTCACCGGCTTCAGATTCGTGACACAGATCACTTTGCGTCCGACAAGCTCCTCCGGCTTATAATACTTCGCAATGCCGGATACGACCTGCCGCTGTTCATAACCCAGATCCAGCTGCAGCTTCAGCAGCTTATCCGCCTTCGGCACCGGCTCCGCAGCCAGCACCTGCGCTACGCGAAGCTCCACCTTGGCGAAATCGTCAATTCCGATCTCTTCTTTATCCGACGGCTGAGGTCCGTCGCTGCTTGCAGGCGCCGCTGCCGCAGCCTCAGGCCCGCTGGAAGCTGCAGCTCCTCCGCTCATGGATGCGGCGATGTAAGCCGCTTCTTCTTCCGTCTCCAGGCGCGGGAAGATCGGCGTGCCTTTGCTCACCGTTGTGCCGCCCGGAATTCTTCCAAAATTGCGCATGCTCTCCCAAGACGTCAGCTCGCCCTCTGTCAAGCCAAGCTGGCGCCACATTTCGCGAGGCGCATGAGTCAGGAACGGCTGCAGCATAATGGAGATCAGGCGCAGCGATTCAGCCAGATGATGCATAACGGAAGCCAGCTCCGAGGATTTGGCTTCATCCTTCGCCAGTGCCCACGGCTGCGTCTCGTCGATATATTTGTTCGTTCTGCTTACGAATTGCCATAGCGAAGCCAGCGCTACGGAGAACTCCATGCGCTCCATCGCATTTTCAACCGACGCAATCGTCTCGCCCGCAAGCTGCTGCAGGCTGGAATCGAACGGCGTAACCGAACCGGCGAACGCAGGCACCTTGCCGTCGAAATATTTGCCGATCATCGCAACGGTACGGTTCAGCAGATTGCCGAGATCATTCGCAAGATCGAAGTTGATGCGCTCGACGAAGTTCTCCGGCGTGAACGCGCCATCCGAGCCGAACGGCACCTCGCGCAGCAGGTAGTAGCGAAGCGCATCCAGTCCGTAGCGGTCGATCAATACGACCGGGTCGACAACTGTGCCTTTGGATTTGGACATCTTGCCTTCCTTCGTCAGTAGCCATCCGTGAGCGAATACCTTCTTCGGCAGCGGGAGGCCCAGCGCCATCAGCATGATCGGCCAGTAGATCGTATGGAAGCGGACAATCTCCTTGCCGACCAGATGAACATCAGCAGGCCAGAATTGATTGTACTTTGCGTCCTTTCCTTCCTCGCCGTAGCCAAGCGCGGTAATATAGTTGGACAAGGCATCGATCCATACGTAGATGACATGCTTGGGATCGCCCGGCACCTTGATGCCCCAATCGAATGTTGTGCGGGATACCGCCAAATCCTCTAGACCCGGCTTGATAAAGTTGTTGATCATCTCATTCTTGCGGGATTCCGGCTGAATGAAGTCCGGATTGTCCTCGTAGTGCTTCAGCAAGCGGTCGGCGTATTTGCTCATCCGGAAGAAATAGCTCTCTTCCTTCACCAGCTCCACCGGCCTGCCGCAATCCGGACAGTTGCCGTTCACTAGCTGGCGCTCCAGGAAAAACGATTCGCAAGGGGTACAGTACCAGCCTTCATACTCGCCCTTGTAGATGTCGTCCTGCTCCAGCAGCTGCTTGAAGATGCGCTCCACCACAACCTTGTGGCGGTCTTCCGTCGTGCGAATGAAATCATCATTCGAAATTTCCAGCTTCGACCACAATTCCTTGATTCCGACTACAATATCGTCGACGAATTGCTGCGGCGTCTTGTCCTTCTCCTTTGCCTTGCGCTCGATCTTCTGGCCATGCTCATCCGTACCGGTCAAGTACCATACATGGTAGCCTCGAAGGCGCTTGTAGCGGGCCATAGCGTCGCCGGCAACTGTCGTATAGGCATGGCCGATATGCAGTTTGTCGCTTGGATAATAAATCGGTGTCGTAATGTAAAACGATTTGTTGTCAGACATCTTCATACTCCTCCTGCCGCCTTCTGGCGTTTGTTCTGAAAAAAAACGCAAAAAACTCCCGTCCAACATGGGACGAGAGCTCATACTCACGTGGTACCACCCAAATTCCGGCTGCGCATCCTTCCGCCTGCCGCACAACCTTGATCAAGGTTAGCGCACAAGCCGCACTGCCGCTTCGTAGGCCGTCTGCCGACGGCAATACCCTTAACGCGGGCGTTACGCCGCTCCCTTACCGGATTCTCCGGCTCGAAAGCAGTGCCTCCCGGACCATCTTCCAGCTTCGCTCCTTGCCGGCTTGCACCTTAATGCCCGGCTCTCTGCATAGGACTCCTCCGCTGTACTCATCCATTCATTGGCATAAAGCTATTTTATAAAATATACCGAATCCAGTCCCCGCCTGTCAAGGCGGCGGCTAACGGACCGCAAGCTTACTTCTCCTTCCGGCCGCCGGCAGCGGGAATCTTCTCCGGAACAGGATCATAACCCCCGGGATGAAAGGGATGGCATCTGCCTATCCGCTTGGCCGCAAGCCACGCTCCCTTCGCCGCCCCGTGCACCTCTATCGCTTCCAGCGCATATGCCGAGCAGGTAGGATAGAACCGGCAAGACGGCGGCTTCAGAGGCGAGATGTACTTGCGGTAGACATGGATCGGCGCTTGCAGCGCTCGCCGCATGATCCGCCTCTCCTGCTTCATGCCTCGCTAGCCGCCGCTTCTTCCTGCTCACAGGACTTGCAATAGCCGAATACTTCGAATTTATGCTTCACAACGCGGAAGTCCGAAGGGACAGCGGTCTGCTCCATCGGACAGAACGTGATCGGATACGTATGCCCGCACTGCAGGCAAATCATATGATGATGGTGATGCTCTTCCCTGCAATGCAGCTTGAACTTCACGCCTTCCTCGAATACAACCTGCTCCAGCACCCCCAGCTCTTCCATGACGCGCAGGTTCCGATAGACCGTATCAAAGCTGAGGCCGGAATAGGTTTTCCCCATATATTCATAGACATCCTTAGGCGACAAGTAACCCGGCGTCTCCGCGAACAGCTTGGCCAGCGTCTTGCGCTGATCCGTAACCCGCAGTCCGCGGGCCGACATTCGCCCGACGATTTCTTCCATTGTATGCATGGCTGAACCTCCGAATTTGAAAGTTTCTATCTACCATAATGCCGAAAAAAAGAGCTCTCGTCAATGAGAGCCCCGTTAACCGTTCACCTTCATATTGATTATAAAGCTGGCGCACATTGCCGCAAACGTCACGATGCTGATGATGCCCATGACCGTCCGCCGGCGCTTCAGCACACCGATTCGGTCTGCTCCCGCTCCTTGCAATTGCCCTTGAGTTACAAATCTGTGCATAAATAAAAAAGTGATGACCGATGCGACAAACAGCATATTTGTGATAAACCAAACTGCAGTCCAGAACAAATTCATACCCCCGGTTCTTCGTCTTATGGCTCTCCCGCTCTAGACATACCATCGGTTCAGCACATACATGAATACGCTGAAGCTGACGATTGCGCCCGCAAAGCAAAACCATCCAAACTTGAACCGCTGCTGAAACATGCGCAGGATTCCCAAACTAAGAAGACCGAATATAAGAAGAATAAAGACGACTCCCAATATAAATAACGAAGGAGACACGTTGCTTACATCAACTAACGACACGACGACACTCCCTTTGCGCCACAGTATGTATATTCCAATTAATCATTATAAGGGATAGCCCGTCCATTATCCAGCAGCCATATTCGCCAAAAAGAATCTATTTCGTGACAAAATAATAGCACAGGCTCCCATCAGAGCCGTTGTCCGCTCCGGTTCACCTGCGCCGCTAGGGCCAATAGATGGAGTGATCGTGATATATCCGGCTAACCGGACGCTTGCGCAGCTTCACATGAAGCGTCCCGTCCCTTACAACAGCCTGGCATATTCGCGGCTTGACCAGCTTCGGCAGCTTCACGATTTCATGCTGATCGCCAGGCAAGCCCTCAATGCGCAGCGCATCCTCCTTCACCTTGATCCGCAGCGACTCCTTGCGGCAGCCGGGAGGCAGCTTATATTTTACGCCGATATACTGTTTGGACTCCGTTGTCTGCGCCGCCTTCGAGCCCGTCATATGTCCGGCGACATCCGGCAGCGCTTTTGTCATCATTCTTCTGACGAATTTCTCGACCCAATCAGGCTCGCGCAGCACCTCGAAGCCGCGGGGCAGCTGCTGTCCTTCCATCCACTTCTCCAGATCGTCCCAGTTCGAAGCCACAGAGCGTCCCTCCTTCCCCGTTCTTTATACCATATGCCGGCGCCCAGCCGCAGGATACTGAAGGCCGAATTCACCTATGGGCGAATGCCGTCATAAGATACGGTATACCAGATGATTGCGGGGAGTGAAGTCATGCCAGCTGTAGTCGGATTTGTCAAAATCGTAAGCGTCGGATCTTCTTCCATCGTCCAGTTCGGAGATGCATTGCAAGTTACGCCGTCCAGCAATACAAAAACGTATGCCGGTTCCGGTTCCTTCCTGACAGGCAGCTTAACGAATTCCAACAACGCCGTCAGCTCCACCAACACCCTTGATCCCGATATTCAGGACAACACCAACGTGCCGAACGGAGCAAACATTGCATGAGCTGGACGATCAATCAGACCATTACAATTCATCAGATACGCGTTGACAGCGTATCGAACAGCTCTGTTCTGCAGATTGGAAGCGCGGGAGCGATCCGCTCCCTCTCCCAGCTGTACAATACAGGCGGGTTCACAGGTCCCGCTCCAATGCTGGAGGAGAATCCGCTCTCATTCGTTCCGCTGCCTAATCCGGCATAGCAGCCAAAAAGCCTGCCGCATGAAGAGAGGAGTTGGAGAGGATGAAGGATGAAAAACAGCTGTCTCCTTGGCAGGCTTGGTCATACGAAGTCATGAAGAGGCTGAAGTCCCAGCAGGAGCGGATTGAGCGGCTGGAATGTACAGTTGACGATTTGTGCAAGCAGTTGAAGCAGCTCGAGACCAAGCCGGCTTACACGGTTGAAAATATTCAATATCATTTTGATCAGCTCAAGGTCGAGAAGCTGGAAGGAACGCTTAACATCGGCATGTCTCTACCGGACAGCGAGGCGTTCGGTGCCGAATCCGGCAACGGAAGCCTAGGGGGCAACGCAGGGAATGGCGGAAACGGCGGCAATGGCGGTTCCGGCAATATTGACCAATTTTCGGTCGGGCAGGGCGGCGGCGGTAATGTTTTTCCGTCAGCGAGCCCCGCTATTACGCCGCCGCCGGAATCTTACAACAATATCTATCGGCGCATCACCCGATTTCTAGATACCGAAGCCCATCAATCGCTGCTCAAGTGCGAGAAGGAGCTCGATTTGCCTCTTGACCCTTATCACCGCCGCATTATATTGGAAGATGTCCGGAAGCAGATGCCTACGCGCATCCAATTTTATTGGCAGATGCAGGCAAAGGATAGTACGGATACGGTCGAACTATACCCCGACCTCATTGCCGATCGCGTCTATGATAAGACGAAGCGCGATGCAGAAAGCGCGATCGACAGCTACATGCGCAGCCTGAAGGCCGGCAATCCCATGAACGGAGGAAGCTGACGATGTTTCATTTTCATGTCACGAACCATTCGCTTGCAGTCGGTCAGATCGACGTGCTCGGCATATCCAGCTCTTCGATGCTGCAGGTTGGCGATACCGATTGCGTAGCGCTGTATTCCATGTTCGATACGCCGCCGGAGTCGGTCATCGTCGGCCCGCTCGCTCCTTTGCCGGAGCCGGAGGGCGCTAGAGAGGCGATCGGTGAAGCCAATGTCAATCCGCGATAATGCTGATGCAGGCACAGAAGAAGTCTGTTCTACGCAGCATAAGACACGCACCTCCCAGATCGGAGCGGTCTGCATCATCAGTGCCGCTACCGCCACCGCCGTCCAGTTCGGCGACCGCTGCAGAACGGACATGCGGCTTAAGGCCCTTGCTGTTCAGCGCAAGGAAGACCACGCCAAGTCCGGCGATGTATACTTCGAATCATACCGCATCTTCTCAAGGCCGGATCCCGTACTAGTCGATCCCGAATTCGAGGCGGGGCGTGTCATTAGGACGAGCAAGACGCATTGCGATCCATGCATACGCGTCGGATTTGTCCGCGTCATCGCCGCGGGCAACTCTTCCAGCATTCACTTCGGGAACGGGCATTGCATTACCGGACAATCTCGCATCAAGCATATCCGGCAATATCCGAAAGAAAGCATCACGAGACCAGGAACCCCAGGCGGACAACAACAGCTGCTTCATAAAGATGAAGATGCAAACCTAAATATTAATTCATAAATTGGGAAGAAAAATGCATTGCGACCGTCCTAAAAGCGAGTAGTTGTGCCTCACGCTGTTGATCGCGTCGAAGGAGCAGAATGACAAAAAATAACGTTGTAGAGCAACGTTATTTTCTTGAAAGCGCCCAATTTGAAAGCGTCCAATATTGAGATTAGTTCGTGCCGCACACCGCCGCTAATTGTAAGAAGTAGCGTCTCTCGGTCATCTACGATGCCATTTGGGAAAATCTCATTATGTGCCCAAAGGAAGTATGAACCGCAAAGCATAAAAAACACAGCTTAGAGAATTTGCGCGGGGCTGTACGTCTTGCTGCAAGCCGTAATACACAGCTAAGAGTGCGTGGGTGGGTGTAACGCCATGCTGCAAGCTTATAAAACACAATTAAGAGCGTGTGCTTGTATTTAGAGCATTCCCGAGTATCTGCAACCCGAGAAACTCGGCTTACAACTTTCCGAGCTGCTCCCCGAGCGACTGCAACCCAAGAAACTCGGCTTACAACAGTTCGAGCTGCTCCCCGAGCAACTGCAACCCGAGAAACTCGGCTTACAACTGTCCGAGTTGCTCCCTGAGCAACTGTAACCCGAGAAACTCGGCTTACAACTGTCCGAGTTGCTCCCCGAGCAACTGCAACCCGAGAAACTCGGCTTACAACTGTCCGAGTCGCTCCCCGAGCAACTGCAACCCGAAAAACTCGGCTTACAACAGTTCGAGCTGCTCCCCGAGCAACTGCAGCCCGAGAAACTCGGCTTACAACTGTCCGAGTTGCTCCCCGAGCAACTGCAACCCGAGAAACTCGAATTAGGACCACGCCTCAGCACCTAAGCAAGATCTGTGTCAAAATAGTTTTTGTTCGTTTTGCAGCCCCCACTCTAGATAAGACTTCAAAAAAGAAGAAGCCTTCAAGTCCGCTCTTGCAGCGGATTTGAAGGCTTTCTTGATTCAACATTCGAGGAAATCTTGATTCATGGCCGGCTTACCCGTTGCTTCCCTAATAGTACAGTCCCAACTGTACTTTCGGCCTTTGCCGAATCAAACGAAGCAAGAAATGTTCGGAGGAAGCGGCAGCGGTCGCCGTTGTTTACCGATTTCCCGCCTTACCTCGGAATTCAACAGACGCTGAACCCTATTACTTGCGCCGTTTTTGGACTGGAACATGGAGATAATAGGTAGCTATCGGGACAGCTTTTGGTACTTCTCCGCATATTTGCATACGCTTTGCACCAGCGTGGCATGCGACCAGGTCAGCGGAGCGACAGACAGCGGCGTGCCGTCATACGGATTCAGCTGCTCCGGCAGCATGCCGCTTGATAGAGCATGACTTGCAACCCATTCCAGCGTCCTGCGCGGCTCTTCCAGCTCCTCCAGCGAGCTTGCGGCGTCAATCTCATAGTTTGCCACCCATAGCGTACAGATGATCCAAGGGTTGCCCGGCACTTTATCTATTTCGCCTGACTGCTGGAAGTAATAATCGTTTGTATACCTTGCGATGCCGCCCACATCCGTCTTGACGCGCAGATCATGCTTGATCGCTTGCATCGTCTGGGCTACCCGGTAATCGTCCACTGGCAATACGCCGAATTCAAACACGCCGAACAGGCTGCTCTCCAGCGTCATATCCTTCACCCAGCGGTTATCCTTCTGAATCAGCCCGCGGGCGAAGCGGCCCGTCTCCTCATCCCATAGATGGGTCAGAATGCCGTGCTTGATCGTCTGCGCGGTACTCTTGTAGTGGTCGCTTCGCTCATAGTCTCCGAACAGATCCGTGAAGAATGCCGCCGCCATCAATCCGCCATAGACGGAAGCCGCCGTATAGGTCCAGATGCCGTACCGCTCCTCCCACAGATCGTAGCTCGGCTTAGGCAAAGACAGCGAATGCTCGATATATTCGCTCAGGAAGGAAGCCGATTTGCGGATCAGGCTGCTGTAGAGCGACTGAGGAAGCTCGATGACGCCATTGCGCGAATAGTCCTTCCAAAGCGCGAACAGGACAAGCGCCGTCTCGTCCTCCTGGATCGGAATCCGCTTGCTTCCCTGGACGATATACGGGTGCCAGCTGGAGCCTACTGTTCCGTCCGGATTGTACTTGTGGTACAAGTAGCCTCCCGGCGCGAGAGCTGTTGCGCAGAAGTGGAAGAACGGCGCAATGACGCTCTGATAGCCCGCCATAGACATAGCGTCCGCAATCAGAGCACCGTCTCTGGGCCACATATAGCTGTAATGGTCCCGGTTGTACTGAAGAATATCCGTATCGTTCGCTGCAAGAATAGCGCCTCTTTCATCTACCTGCGTACGGACAAGCAGCAAACTCTGCTTGAACATCTTGACAACCTTGGCTGGGAGGTCGCCAAGTTCCGTCTCTGATCTGCGCAGCCAGTGGTTCCAATACACCACCATCCGGCTCAGCAGCTTCTCGGGATGGTTCTCGTGCACGTATTGATTAAGCTCTTTCACTTCCTCCAGGTTCCGCCCGATCGACATCCAGTAATAGAATGTCTTCTCCGAATGCCCTTCGACGCGCGAGCGGAAGCTGATCGTGCTGTCCACAGAGCCCTGCGCGATCGTATTGCCCATCAGGACGCCGTCCTCCGCATCGCGCCATGTGCCCTCCGCCGACTGAAACCTCTTGATGCCGGTCGAATATTGCATCATGCCGCCTTCGTCGGAGAAGCCGTTAAACATAAAATAATTGGACCGCTTGTAATGATACAGCGTATGGTTGTCAGGATAATAGACCGCAGTATCGCCCACCTCGGACCCTTCAATCATCAGATCCTGATGAAAAAACAGCCTTACTTCCCTCGCTTCATCCCGTTTGTTGCGCACCAGAACGCGCTTGATATAGATGCATTCCCGCTGGTGGATGCCGTCATTCATATGAAGCTCCACCCCAAGCCTGTCATTGCTGGCGGTAATATTCGTCACAAGCGAATCCTCGATATAATCCAGATCGAAGTTCCATTCCGGCTCATCCAGCCATGAGAATACGCCTTCCACCCAGATTCCCAGACGGCAGTAATGTCCTCCAACATGGTTAAGCTGTCCGACATAGGGATAGTAGATATCGCGTATAAAACAATGCTGATCTAAGTTCAGAAGCAGCTTTCCGTTGCCGATTACAAGATGACGGGCCATGGTTCGTTCTCCTTTCGCTCAGTCAACAGCTGCGCATACAAGCTGGCATAGGCTTTGGCGGAGCTGGCCCAGCTGTAGTCCAAGCGCGCGCCGTTGTCCACGATACGCCTCCAGACCTCCTCCTGCCGGTATAGCGCCAGCGCTCTCTTCACCGTATACAAGAAATCATGCGCATTATAATTGGCAAAGCTGAAGCCATTGCCTTCACCAGTATATTCGTTGTAAGCCTGGACGGTATCCTTTAGCCCGCCCGTTTCCCGTACGATGGGAACAGAGCGGTATCTCAGCGCAATTAATTGGCTTAGTCCGCAAGGCTCGAACTTGGATGGCATTGCGTACAGGTCTGAGGCTGCGTAGATGCGCCTTGCCATCCGATCACTGTAGCCATGCCAGAACACAGCCTTGTCCGGATATCTCCCGGCGGCATCGCGGAACAGCTCTTCATAACGCCATTCGCCGGAGCCCAGCACAACCAGCTGCACATCCTCCTGAAGCAGTTCGTCCAGCGTTGCCGCAATCAGATCGAAGCCCTTCTGCTCCACCAGTCTCGACACGATTCCGATCAACGGAATGTCCGCAGATTGCGGAAGTCCCAGCTCACTCTGAAGATCCACTTTGTTTTTGCGCTTGCGCGGTAGGGAGTTCCGGTAAGGCGTATGCAAGACGGAATCGTTCATCGGGTCGAACAGCTCTTCATCGATCCCATTGACGATACCCGACAGCTCCCCGCTTCGGAAGCGCAGCAATTCATCCAGTCCTTCGCCGTAATAGGCGGTCTGTATTTCTGCAGCATAGGATTCGCTGACGGTCGTCAAGCGATCGCTATAGACGAGGCCGCCTTTCATGCAGCTTGCCGCGCCATGGAATTCCAGCTTTTCCGCCACAAACATGTCATCGCCGGCTCCGGTCAGCTCTTTGATCAGGTCTATGCCGAACAAGCCTTGATACTTCAAATTATGGATGGTAAACACCGATTTCACATAAGCCCATGCGGGATCGAATGCATATCTCGTCCGCAGCAGAAACGGAATAAGGCCCGTCTGCCAGTCATGGCCATGCACGATATCCGGCTTGAAATCCATGTAGCGGGCGGCTTCCATGACCGCATAGCAGAAAAACACAAACCTTTCCGCATCGTCTCCGTATCCATACAGTCCTTTGCGCCTGAAATAATATTCATTGTCAATCAGATAATAGACCACACCGTCAATGACTGCAGTCAGCAGGCCGCAATATTGATTGCGCCATCCGAAGTTGACCTGGAACGCCGCAAGGAATGTGAACTCTGCCGCATACGTATCCGGTATTTCCTCATACTTCGGCATAATGACTCTGACATCCATCCCTCGATCGTTAAGCGCTTTGGGCAGCGCGCCGGCTACATCCGCCAGCCCGCCGGTCTTGGCGAGCGGCACTGCCTCCGAAGTTGCGAACAGCACATTCATCCGATTGAACGCCTCCTATCCGTGCAGCGGGGCCGGACAGCGAACTGTCCGCTCCGGACCCCGCAGCCGCGCTATATGACCCGCTTCTTTCCTGCAAGAAAGGGCATGGCTTCCGTCCCGCGAAGATCGCGATTTTCTTCAACCTGCACATCTTTGTCCAAGATACAGCTTGTCACAAAGCTGTTTTCCCCGATTTTCCCGTTCTGCATAATAATACTGTCTTTGACCAGCGCGCCCTTCTCCACATGCACGCCGCGGAACAATATGCTGTTCAGCACAGTCCCTTCGATGCGGCAGCCGTTGGCAATAAGTGAATTGGATACATGGGAACCTGACGAATAGCGGGCTGGCGGTTCATCCTTGACCTTTGTATAGACCGGTCCCGGCTGGTTGAACAGCTCCTTCCATACCTTTGGCTGCAGCAGAGACATGCTGTGGTCGTAATAGCTGGACAGCGTATTGACTACCCCCAGAAAACCTTCGTACATGTAGCCGTACACCTTAAGCTGTCCCAGCCGCGAGAAGATCGCATGCCGCACCAGATGGTCCTGGCCCTCCGCAAGCGACGTCTCGACCAGCTCCATCAGCAGCTCCTTCCGCATCACGTACATCTCCATCGATACGATATCGCTGAGCATGCGGCCGTAATGATCCTGGATGGAGGTAATCCGTCCGTCCTCCGCCATCTTTACCTTGCGCGCCTTTCCCTGCGATGGCTGGAGCTCGCGCTTGCACACAATCGTGATGTCGGCGTCCTGCTTCAGATGCGAGCTGATAACCTCTTCAAAGTCGACATTGCACACCATATGGCTGCGGGCAATGACGACATACTCCCGCGAGGAGCGCTCGAAGTAATCCCTGTGCTGGTAGAAATGGTACAAGTCTCCCCTGCTGATCTCCTGGATATCATCCGTTGCCGGCGGGAGAATGAACAGCCCGCTCTGCCGGTGCTGGAGATCCCAATGCTTGCCGGAGCCAAGGTGGTCCATCAGCGACCGGTATTTGGTATGCGCGAATACCGCGACTTGGCTAATGCCTGAATTGACCATGCTTGAGAGGGCAAAGTCGATGAGCCGGTATCTTGCGCCGAAAGGCACGGTCGCCAGGCATCGGCTTTGCGTCAGACGCTCCAACTCATCCGCCTCATGGATCAGATTAATGACGCCCAGAACTTTATGCTTCATGTCGGCTCCACCTCCAGCAATTCATGATCGACCGCAACATACTGATCGACCGCAACGACCGTGATCGCATCGTCAGCCGGATCGCCAATTGTCACGCCGGCTTGAATGACGGCTCCTTCGCCGATGATGGCCCTGTGAATCCGCGCCCCTTCCCCGATGCGGACATTCGGCATGATGACCGACTCCGATATATAGCTCTCTCTCTCGGCATGCACGCCGAAGAACAGCACCGAACGATCGACCGTCCCCTCCAGGATGCAGCCCTCCGTAACGAATGAAGACGTCACCTGCGCGGTATTAGTCGTTAATTGGGCAGGCATGTTCGGACTGACGGAGTAGATTCGCCACTTCGGATCATAAAGGCATAGTTGAGGCTCGTCGGCGATCAGGTCCATATTGGCTTCCCAAAGCGATTCGATCGTCCCGACATCCTTCCAGTACCCCTTGAAGGAATAACAATGCAGTCGCAGCCCGTCCCGCATCATCGCCGGAATGACATCCTTGCCGAAGTCGTGGCTAGAGCTGCGGCTCGCTTCATCGTAGATCAAATATTTTTGCAGCGCCTTCCAGGAGAAAATATAGACGCCCATGGATGCGATATTGCTCGTGGGATGCTTGGGCTTCTCTTCGAAAGCCGTAATGCGGTCTTCGTCATCCACATGCATCACGCCGAACCGGCTGGCTTCCTTCCAATCCACCGCGATTCCCGCTATCGTGACATCCGCTTCGCACCGCTTGTGATGCTGAAGCATCAGCTCGTAATCCATCTTGTAGATGTGATCGCCTGATATGACAAGCACATACTCCGGGTTGTATCTCTCGATAAAGGACATATTCTGGTAGATGGCGTTGGCTGTGCCTTTATACCACACCCCGCCCCTCTGTTTCATGTAAGGGGGCAGAATCGTCATGCCGCCGTCTCTGCGGTCAAGCCCCCACGGACTGCCAATGCCGAGATAGCGGTTCAGCTCCAGGGGCTGGTATTGGGTAAGCACCCCGACGGTGTCAATGCCTGAATGGGCGCAATTGCTGAGCGTAAAATCGATAATACGGTATTTGCCGCCAAAATAGACGGCAGGCTTGGCCAAATCTTTGGTCAGCACGCCCAACCTCTTACCTTCGCCTCCTGCAAGCAGCATAGCGATCATTTCCTTACGGCCCATGGACACCAACTCCTTTGGTTAAAATGTGTCCCCCTTGCAAGGTGCAAGCAGCATGAACGTAAAAGGGGGAAGATGAATCGAGATGCTCTGATCTTGGCCATGCCAGCTGGTATTCTCCGCGACATAGCGGTCTGGCTGCCCCAAAGCAGCGGCGCCGAATCCAAAGCCCCCGCTATGAATGCGAAGCCCGTAATCCCCCGGCTCGGGCACGCCGACCCGGTAGTCGCCATAATCGCGACCCGAGAAATTGGCTATGACGACAGAGAAGCTTGATCGTCCGCGACGGATAAAGGATATGACGGATTGCTGCGCATTATGAACATCTATCCACTGGAATCCTTCCGGCTCCGCATCTCTCTCCCATAGAGAAGGCAGGGAGCGGTATTCGTGATTAAGCGCCCGTACATAATCAAGCATAGAACTATGGCTCTCATATCCGAGCAGCATCCAGTCCAGCATATCGCCGTCCTTCCACTCGTCGAATTGTCCCCATTCACCTCCCATAAAGAGTAGTTTTTTGCCGGGATGAGTCATCCAATAGCCATAAAAAAGCCGAAGTTGGGCGAATTTCTCTTCATAGCTCCCCGGCATCTTGTTCAGAAGCGAGCGCTTGCCGTGAACTACTTCATCATGCGACAGCGGCAATACATAATTTTCGGAAAAAGCGTAACATAAGGAGAATGTAATCAGATGATGATGATGCGGCCGTTCATCGGGATGGAGCGACATATAGCGGAGCATGTCATTCATCCAGCCCATATTCCATTTGAAATTGAAGCCGAGTCCCCCTTTATACGTCGGGGAAGTCACAGCAGGCCATGCGGAGGAGTCTTCCGCAAGCATCAGTGCGTCGGGGTAGTAGTGAAACACAACTTCATTCAATCGTTTGAGGAAGCGAAGAGCATCTAAGTTGTCTCTTCCGCCAAGTTCGTTGTAGGTGTGCATGTGAGGCGGCTTATCCATATGCAAATTCAGCATATTGGCGACTGCGTCAACGCGCAGGCCGTCGATGTGGTAAAGGTCCATCCAGTAGAGAGCGCTTGAGATCATGAAGCTGACGACCTCACAGCGCGAGAAGTCGAAGGCAAGCGTGCCCCATAACGGGAGCTCTGCCCGATTCGCATCATAGCCTTCATAGAGAGGCGTCCCGTCGAACAGCCGCAGTCCGTGATCATCCTTGCAGAAGTGCCCGGGCACAAAGTCCAGAATAACGCCAAGACCGTGCCGGTGACAGGCATCCACAAAGCTCATCAAGCCCTTAGGCTTTCCATAGCGGCTTGTTGCGCTGTAGAAGCCCGTAATCTGATAGCCCCAGGATTGGTCGAGAGGATGCTCGGAGAGCGGCATCAGCTCAATATGCGTATAGCCCAGCCCCGAGACATAGGGAACCAGCTCAGCAGCCAATTCCTCGTATGTATAAAAATGTTCTTTCCCTTTAATCTTCCACGAGCCCGCATGGGCTTCATAGATGAGAAGCGGCCTTGAATATGGCGTATGGCGCTTCTTATCCTGCAGCCAAGCACTGTCGTTCCATCTGTAACTTTGCAGATCAGTCACGATCGATGCCGTTCCCGGACGAAGCTCCGTGAGAAAGGCGTACGGATCGGCTTTCCTGAGGGGCACGCCCTCTTGCGTCACCAATTCGTATTTGTACAGCTCTCCTTCCTTCAGATGAGGAATGAACAGTGTATACACGCCTGTCGTACCGATCTGGCCCATGCAGTGACCGCTGCCCTCCCAGCCGTTAAAGCCGCCGATAACGCGGACCTCACTGGCATTCGGAGCCCATACCGCAAACCTGACGCCGGATACGCCCTCCCTTTCGGTCAGATGCGCTCCCATAAACCGATAGCTGTGATAAGACGAGCCTTGGTTGAACAAATAAACGTCTTGTTCGGACAAGCCTGCAAGTGTCGCTTCTGCCATGCGCAGCTTCACCTCCGCCGGAAAAAGGATTTACGCTCATTATACATGCTGCCGTGAAAAGAGAATAGTCTGTTTTCATAAAATATAACCAAAAAGAGAAGGTATATGTCACAATACCTCACTTTTCGACGTAATTTTAATGAAATCTTTACTTTACACCATATTCATTACCCGTTGGATGTAGTAGTGTTTCGAACAGTATCCTTTCGAAACGGCTTCTTCATCGCAATTGACCCACTTACATTCGATAGATTTCTTCACACGGCGAGGCCTAACCATGTTAGGATCCCCGTGTCTTAACATCCGTTGATGATGCATGGCGCAAAGCCCCTTCGCTTTCACCGGTTTTATGCATCCCTCAATGCTGCAGCTATTCACCCGATGTTCCTCCCTGTTGTATGCAATGCTTGTCTGGTATTGCGACATCGCTGCTTAGCGGCTCGAAATTAATATTAGCTGGAAATGTGAGCAGAATAAAGCTGTCTGTAGTCCCGTTATAAGGGATTAAGACTATCCAAGACCCCACATGCTATTCGTAGGCTCCATTTGGTCGCTGAAGTTTAAATAATTAAACCTATTTTTACCTTATCGTTCGAGCTGCCTGCGCCCTTCTTGTGAACCATTAAGCGTTAACCTATACTTTAGTTCAATTATATACGAGAATCTGGTAATTAGAGGGGGGTTATATTTGTCCGTTCACCAACACCTGTTTCATTTATTGAATCAGCCGATGCTCATCATGAAGGAATATGACGGAATCGTTCGAATAGAAGATGCCAATGAAGCATTCATGAATCTGTCGGGATATTCACTTGCCCATATTCTCGCGACGAAGAGCCAATACTTGAGAAGCCAATACCGCATCGACCTGAGCAAACGAATCGTAAAGCGCGAAATCAAGATGCGGACCAAGCGCAGGAGCGAGCTGGCAGTAAGAATTGAACAAATTCCGCTTCCCGCACAGCCGGATGACGCTTGGACTCGGGCTTTTCTCATCTTTGAGGATTTGACGGCATACAAGTGGATAGACCGTCAGCCGGAGAGGGGCAAGGTGCTCATAAGCGGCATCGTCGACAAGCATCTGCATATCCGTTTTCTGCGCGACAATTTAGGCCCGCACATGTTCGAGCCCGACTCCACGATGGAGGATGAGACCCTCCTTCAATTCATTGCCGAAAATGAGCGTCCGCGAATGTTGGAGCTTCTTCAGGAAACCTCCCGCTTGCACAAGGAGCAGAACGTTACGATCCATACAAGCAAATTAGGCGGGGTCGAGCTGGAGCTGGAGCTTACTTATTGTCCCGTGCTGGACGGTTATGGCAATTGCCGCGAGCTCGCTTTTGTCGTATGGGATTTTCATCCTGCCGATGAGCAGATTGTCGATTCCGCCACAAAGCTTAAGATATGGATGGCCAAGCGTGACATGTCGGCAGGGCAGCTCGCATCGGCGACCGGCATCTCCCTGCAGACCATATCGAAGCTTAGAAACGGAAAAATCGAAAAGCCCCAGAGGCTTACAGCAGAGCTGATCGCCTCGGAGCTTGGAGTTGAGGTTCATCATATATGGCCTTCAATCCGCAAATAAGCATCCCCGCTACTGGAGGAACGGAGTCAGCTGCCCATAATAGCACAGATGAAGCTCATGCATCGCGCGGGTACACGCGGTGTAGAACAGCTTTCTCTCTTCCTCGCGGGAATAAGCGCCCTCTGACGCATCGCTGATAATAACGCCGTCGAATTCTACGCCCTTCGCCAAATAGGAAGGAATGATGACATTCCCCTTCTCGAAGGTTACCGTTTCTTTCTCAATCAGCCTCAATCCCGGATAGATCGGCGCCAATTGCTCACTGATTGCCTTGGCTTCCTCGGCAGTCTTGCATATGACGGCTACCGATTCGTATCCCGCCTTCTCCATCATGCGCAGCCGCTCGGCAATGGCAGCCGGCAGTTCCTTACGGGAAGCCGCTTGCGTCAGCGTCGGTTCTGCCCCATTGCGGTTGAACGGCTCAATTCGCTCGCCGCCATCGATAATCCGGCTTGCAAACTCCACGATCTGCCTGGTTGACCGGTAGCTGCGGTACAGCGTGATACGCTCTGTCTCGCCCGCCTCGAACAAGGAGCTAAGCGAATGGAATATCTCGCCAGTGCCGGAATGGGCGAATATCGATTGATTGAAGTCACCCAGCAGCGTAAATTTGCTGTTCGGGAACAATCGTTTTAAGTACTGGTATTGAAACTCCGAATAGTCCTGCGCTTCGTCGATGAACAGATGCCTGACTGTCGTATGCGTATGGAAGCCTTCCAGCTTTTCTTTCAAATAAGCATAAGGCGTCGCATCCTCGTAGGGCATAACTCCCTCTTCAAGCTTATCGAGCGTAATTTCGCTAATTCGCCTCCATTCACTGGAGTTACTCTCATATCCCTTCACAACAGCCGCATTAGGGCGGTATAACGCCTTATAGATAGCCGGAACATCGAGGAATGCCCCTTGCTTCACACGGCGGCGCAGCTTTTTGAACTTCTCCTGCACGACCTTTGCTGCCAAATATCCCCGTTCCGAATCGAAGTCATTATAGGAATGCTCGCTGAATTTATTTTTTTTGCTCAGTTCTTCATAAGCCTGCGCATAGCTTTCATTATCGAGCAGCTCAATGGCTTCATCTACCCATTTTTTCTTTTGCTCCAGCTTCGCAAGCTCCGTCAATTCCTTCAGCAGCCATCTGATCAGCGAACGGAGACGGTTCGGAATCGAGACGGAACGGTCCAGCCCATAAAATTTCTCTTCGATCGTTTTGCCGCTTATGAGCTTCTCTCCCCGGAACACAATCGACTTGAAGCGAAGTCCGGATTCACCCAGTTGCTCGACATACCGGTCCATAAGCTCCATATAGCCCGCTTTCGACTTAAGCGCTATACCGTTCAGACGTGCGGCATAATCCGGATCATCCATTGCGGTCAGCGAATATTCCATCTGGGTGAATGGATCCTCAACCGCAAAATCCTTGCCGATCCGATGCTCCAAATATTGCTGATACGTCGTCTGATTCATGTTCTGCTCGCCCAGCTCCGGCAATACTGTCGATACATAGCTGTTGAACATGGGATTGGGGGAGAACAGAACAATTTGATCCGCTGTCAGCACGCCTCTATATCGATAGAGCAAGTAAGCAACGCGCTGCAGAGCCGCCGAAGTCTTCCCGCTTCCCGCCGCGCCCTGCACGATCAGCAGTCTGGCTCGCTCGTTGCGGATAATGGCATTTTGCTCCTGCTGTATGGTAGCGACAATAGATTTCATCGCCGCATCGGAACCTTTGCCCAGCACTTCCTGCAACAGCTCGTCGCCAATCGTCACGCCTGTATCGAACATGCTCCGGATTTTTCCGTCGCGAATGATATATTGCCGCTTCAGCGTCATCTCGCCGTGTACCGTTCCCGCAGGTGTCTCATACGAGACCGGTCCCGGACCGTAATCGTAGTATACGCTGGATACCGGCGCCCGCCAGTCGTAGATCAGGTATTCCTCGCCGGAATCATCCAGCAGCGATCCGACCCCCAAATAAATGACGTCTGGCTTCGCGCCAGAATCAGCCTCATCGATGAGATCAATGCGGCCAAAGTAAGGCGTGTTTTTTAGTCGTTCCAGTGTGGAGAGTTGCTCGGTCATATGACGGTGGCTTCTCTCCCGCTCCGACAGCAGTTCGGCTTGCTGCTTCATGCTGGCATAGGTTTCCGCTGTTTCGGCGGAGTCCTCGAAGTTCACCGTTACATCGTCCCAGAAATCGCGCCGAATATTGACGATCTCTCCCCGTATCCCGCCAGTGCGTTCCCTTAAACCATTTATTCGATCGCGAATCAATCCCGTCAGGCGATCTACGCGAGCTTGTTCATCTATCCGTTCATTATCGATATTCGACATATGAACCTCCTTTAGGCAAAAATCCGATATCGTCGAGCATGACTTTGCCCCGTTCGCTTTGAAAGCGGAACTGAATTCCGCTAATGTCTTGCGGAGCTAGCGGCTCGGCCTCCTCATCCGTCTCGCCTTCCGCCGGGCCAAATAGCTCGATCGGAATAATAAACGTTTGATAGACGGCTTCGACCGGATTTCGGTACTTGTTGTTTTTAATTCTCTCTTCCAGGAAGCCCATCTTCAAAAATGATGTGTATGCGGGCTCAGGCACACTCATGAATTGTTCAAGCTCAACCGACAGCTCTTCGCCTGAATCGGTCGTCAGTACAATCTCAATGCTAGGCAGAGGCGGAAGCGGCGGCACTTCAGCACCCTCGGCTGAATTAGCGGGATCGTCATTGTGGTTCGATGCCTCGTCCCCCGCGTCTGAGGGCTGTTCATCGCTTTCGGATTCCTCTGTTACTAAATCCCATTCCAGATTCAGCAAGGAGAACACCAAGCTGCCTTCCTCCACTTTCTCCAGCTCGCTCGCTGCGGCAGCGGACAGCTCCAGCTCGTAGACGGCGCCCGGCTCTTCCCATTGAAGAGACATGCCTGACGTGCCTTTTGTATTGCCGTCACGGTCCTTAGGCTTCTCCTTCTCTCCAGCAACCATCCCTTCATATGCGGTTTGGCTGAGCAGCCGGTTGTAGGCGTCAAAATGGACGATCCTTACGAAATCAGCGCTCTCGTACCGGCTCACATATTCCGTTTGCGGCAGCCACTGAAGGCCCGAGCGGTAATCCTGAAACAACGCTTTGTATTCAACCCGCTCATGCAAGGTCGCCTCGAGGAACGCGGAAACAAACACCTTTGCCACCTGGCGCTGATCCTCCGGATTCATGAGGTCTTCCCTGTTCAGAAACAAGCCGCCGGGCAGGCGCTCATCCATCGTTCCCCAATCGGTATTAAATTGGCTGTGATTGGCATGAGCAAGGTACAGCTGGGCCTTGAAGCGGTCCGCTTCCCCGCTGAACGTCACACGGCTGTATTGGCGCTCGCCATAGAAATTATTCACATCGGCGTCTTTGGCTCCCTGAATCGTGAAATAATTGATATCCCGGAGCTGAGCCGATTGATCATCTACCTTTTTGTCTGTTGGCGCAATAGCGATGACAGATTGAATCCCCACATCGCGGATGCTGTCCAGCGTTGTATCGTCTGCAAACCAACGGTCGGCATCTGCGGCGATCGCCACTGCCTGCCCACCGCGGGAATGGCCAACTAGAGCGATCTTCTCCCAATCAACCTTATTCGCAAACGGAGTATCCTCTCTGTCCGACATCATCTGGATCTGCTGCAGATGCTTCAGCAGCAGCCATCCCCTTATCTTCATGTCGTCGTTGGGAAGACTGGACCAGACCGAGTAATTCATGTAGTTGGCGTCCACCGATACGGCAATCATGCCGCGGCTCGCCAGCAGCTCGCCCAGATAGGCATAGCCGCCATCTGAAAAATACTCCATTAAATGATTGCCATGTACAATCATGACAAGCGGAAACGGCCCCTCGCCCTCCGGCATCCATACTCGGCCGTTGAGCGGAAGCTCATGTTGATCGAAGCCCCAAAACATCGTTTTCAGCTTAGACCAGCTTATAATATAATCCGATGCGTCAATCGTATCCGTCACGACATCGACATCCTTGCCGAATAGGTCGCGATGCTTATCCTTGCCGCTGCCGTAGCTGAACGTCTTTATACTGTAAGCTCCATGCTCGCCCGGATTGTCCGCGTCGATATGAGCGGGTTCAAGGGAAGGCTCATTGCGATCCTGCATGGCTGCATCGACGCGTTCGGGCTGCCTTGCCGGCGCAGGCCAATCCGAGTATGCCGGCACTGCCGCAATCAGAACAGCGGAAGCAATGGCCAGAGCAGCTTTGGCAACAGGCGGCAGCTTCAAGCCAAGCACAAAGCCGAACAGCAGTCCGACGAGCAGTCCCGCCAGCGAATAAGCTGCTCCGAACAAGATAGAAATAATTGTGCCGAGCTCGGTAAAATAAAGGACAATCGCGCTCTGTGCCGCTGTATAAAGCACGTATGCCGCCAGCCTGCGGGGAAGCGGCACATATAGATAAGCCAGCAGCGACGATACGATAAACCCGAGCAGCAGCATGAGGAGCGCATTTGCCGCCACAAATAGAATGATGTCGACCCATACGCCAAGTCCTGTCGGCATGCCAAGTACTGCCAGAGATATGGATACAGAGCTGAACAGCATTAAGATCATGCCGGCAAACCAAGTGGCAAAACCTTCCCGCTTCAGCCGAAGGGCATGGCGGGATTTGAACCAATTCGCCGCTTTGCGAGCGCGCGAACGCGGCTCGATTATACGTTCCATGCGTCACCCTTGACCGAAAGCCAGTATCGTCCGTATTGATTCTCGATTTGAACCGGGACGTCGAAGAACGTCCCCATCCGATCGGAGGTCATCAGGTTTTCCGTTGAATCCGAAGCGTACACACGGCCTTGTTTCAGCAGCAGCGTTTTGGTAAAGCACGGCAAAATCTCTTCCACATGATGCGTAACATAGATGAGCGTAGGCGCATCCTCTTGCTTGGTTATAGCGTCAATCATGGACAGCAGGCTTTCTCTTGCAAATATATCAAGACCTGTACAAGGCTCATCCAGAATAAGCAGCTTCGGCGAATTCATCAATGCTCTCGCTATGAGAATCCGCTGACGCTCGCCTTGTGAGAGCGTATCATACGTTCGTCCGGCAAAGGATAAGCAGCCCAGTGACTCCATGAGCGAGCGGGCGCGTTCCATATCTTCCTCCTCCAGCTTATCGTATACGCCGATGGTGGAGAACTTGCCGCTTAGCACAATTTCAAGCGCCGTCTGGCTGCCGTACAGCTTCTGTTGAAGAGATGTGCTGACCCAGCCTATGCTTTTGCGCAGCTCGCGCAAATCATATTCGCCAAAAGTATGGCCCATGACGCTAATTTTTCCGCTTGTAGGCCATATGTATCCGTTGATCATATTTAATAATGTCGTTTTCCCCGAACCGTTCAGTCCCAGCAAGCAGCAATGCTCGCGCTCGCCTACCTGCCAGCTTACATCCTTCAAGATCGTATCATCGCCGCGCTCCCAAGTCACATGAGATATATCGATAATCATCGTTTTCCCCTCCGCTTCTCTTTCTATAGCAAATGGACATCTATTCTATCATACACCGTTTTCCAGCTGGCGTAAAAGATAGGCCCCTCCGATTCCGGAGGAGCCTCGCATCAACTTTCATTCCGATCAGGTTAGAGCATAATAAAATGGAACGATGACCAGATTAAGGACAACTGCAATAAGACCTAGCGTCATGGACCAGATGCCCAGCGCCCTTGAGCCTTGCCGGTACGCGATAAAGCCAAGCACGGCTGATGTGATCCCCATCAATACCGGCCAGATAAACCAGGATGCAATGGCAAATACTAGCGATACCCAGCCAAGCGCATAACCGCCTGTTTCGGTTACCGTGTCCTCGCCGTCACGCTCTGAACGGCTTGCGATCCGCTCGACATGCGTTGCCGGCATGCCGTATGCAAAGTCAGCGCCCATCTCTTCATTGACATTCGCCATCTGATTGGGTTGTCCGGCGTTCGTCGGGGCGAAGCCCGGTTCAGTTTCCTTCTCAGAAGACCTGCGGTATTCGATTTCATTGTCTCTGTTCCGGTCCATCCCATTCACTCCTTTGGCTTAAAGGTGTGGCAGCAAGTGGCAGCGGAGTCCGTTGCCTGGTCTTGGTGGAACAGTCCCAGCTCATCACCGGCAAATTCGGCGTCGAACGAGCCCTTGGAATGCTGGTCGATATCGATCATGATTTCTCTTGCGCCGCAATTATTGCCTTCTTCCCAGAAGCTGCAATTCGCAACGCTGCAGGATACGCCCTTCGGCATAAAAAATCACCTCCGCTACACATTGTTCCTCGTGCGGAAGTGATTCATTCTGCCTTATTTTGAGCCTTGCATGCGGCGCTGTGTCATATAGTCGCTTTCATAATAGGCAAGATCGTCGCGGAGCTCTTCGAACACCTTCGATACGCCCAAAACGACATTGCGCGCTTCGCGTACAGGCTTGAATCTGAATCGGATGGCATCTTGGCCTGTGTAGGCGTAGCGGCCGTCTTCGGAGTAACATTCATTTTTCGGATAGAAGAATGCATTGACGCATTGGTGATACGCTTCATACAGCGCGCGCTCGCCAAATTCCATATCGAAATTAGGTCTTCTGAGCAGAACACCCAGTTTTTCTACCGAAACTTCCGAATACACAAGCAGATGACGAAGGTCTGCAAGCAGCCCTTTGTAAAAGATAACCGCATCTTCGCCCTCTTCGCCTGCCAGCTGGGATAAGGAATGGTCATTGAGGAACGGTTCCAGCTGCGCAACCGCTCCTTTTAATTTTTCACGTGTGGATTCAGCTAGCGCTTTTACATTAGTCGATGGCATGGTGGTAGATCCCCTTTCCTAATTCCAAACAAAAAAACTATATCAACACTCATCGTACCACAAATTCCAGCGAAACGGTACTGGCGTTTCTTGAATCAGCCGCATAATTTGTTCCCTTCATTCGGAATCTAAGACGGAGCCTGTGAACCACACCTTGTATTAATGGAGGATGCAGCATGCGAAAATCTTGGATAGCCGCCTTTACCCTAATCGCGTTAGCGGCGCTGCTTATTCCCGCTGCCCCATTCTATGGGCCGGAGAAGCAGCAGGAGGAGCCGGCGCAGCCCGCTCCGCTATCTGTTCATCATGAGCAGAAGCATAAGATGGCGGCTTTGCAGAACGATATGAACGCGACAGCTTTGCTCATTGCGGCGGAGAGCAAAAAGGACTTCCGCAACATTATGAACGCCGCCGGCGAATCCGAAGCGAAAGCCTTCCTGACCATGGATGGCCTTCTGAAGGAGCATTCCCATATCGGTTATGTCAATTGGATTACTGGCGGCAAATCGCATCAAAAAGGGAAAATGCCGGATACAAAAACGAATGAATCCGAGTCTTATGCCCGCGAAGCGGCCGATCATGTATCAAAGGGCACAGATTATGAATCGCCGCCGTTTGAAGGCAAAGACGGCAGCCGGTACATTGTGCTTGGAGTGCCGGATGAGCGGAAGAACGGCAACGGTGTTGTCGGCATCGTCAAGCAGGATATCATCAAGCAAGTGGAGATGCATCAAAAACGGAACTTGCGGCTCATCCCATATCCTGCGGAAGGCAACTACCGCATCGAATCCGTTAAGCCTAATTCTACGGTCGATACTACGGTGAGAACAGGCGAGGATAATGGCAATGCAAGCCATTATCATATTCGCGATGTCGTTGTCCACTTCAACCGCGACTTGTCCGAAGCGGATATGAACCGCATTCGCAAAGACATCAACTTCGAATCGATGCAGCAGATCGGCGATACCTTCGTATTCCGTTCCAAATCGATGGAAACCAAAGCGCTAATGCAATATTTCAAGCAAAAGTGGAATCCGCGCTATACCGAGCCTCACTATTTGTATCTGACCAATGAGAACACGGGAGCGGCGGCTGATCCGATCATTCCGAATGACGCGCTTTACTCCAAGTACCAATGGAATTTGCCGTCAATCGAAACGGAAAAAGGCTGGAACGTCTCCAAAGGGGGGGAAGATGTCATCATCGCCGTCCTCGATACGGGGGTTCAGAGCAATCACCCCGATCTTCAGGGCAAGCTTCTAAGCGGCACTAACATCGTGGATAAAAGCAAAGCGCCGGATGATGACGTTGGACACGGCACCCACGTCGCAGGCATTATCGGGGCAACCGTCAATAATGGCGAAGGCGTAGCCGGCATATCCTGGTACAACAAGATTATGCCCGTCAAGGTGCTGGACAGCAGCGGCGCCGGATCGACCTACTCGGTTGCACAAGGCATTATCTGGGCTGTAGACAACGGCGCCAAGGTCATTAATATGAGCCTTGGCAACTATGCCCAAGCCGACTTTCTGCACGACGCCATCAAATATGCCTACGAGCGGGACGTTGTGCTGATCGCCGCAAGCGGCAATGACAATACGGAAAGGCCCGGTTACCCGGCTGCTTATCCCGAAGTATTCGCCGTTGCCGCAACCAACAACAACAAGGAGAAGGCCTCCTTCTCCAACTATGGCGACTACATCGATGTTGCGGCGCCCGGCGACAGCATCGCAAGCACATACCCTGGAAGCCAGTATGCCGCCTTGTCCGGCACGTCCATGGCCAGTCCCCATGTCGCAGCGCTGGCCGGCCTGATCCGCACCGCCAATCCTTCTCTCTCCAATGAAGAGGTCATGGAAATTATGCGCGGCTCGGCTCGCGATCTGGGTACAAGCGGCAAGGACATTTACTTCGGTTACGGCGAGATTGACATCGTGAAGGCGCTGGAAGCCGCAACAAGCTATGGCGGCACGCTTCAGACGTATCCCAAGCAAGTAAAGCGGCGGCTCGAATCGATCCTAAGATAATACGAACGCAAAGAGGCCGCCTGTCATGCGACAGGCGGCCTCTTACACATGTTATGATCATTACAATTCCGTGCGGAAAGTTTGCCGTAAGCCGGGTTCTGTACTTCTGGTGGTAGAACGGGAACGACCCTCCCACTGTGAAGCGACAATCATCTATCTAGGCCATACATTGCTGCATGGCTCCAGCAACCAACCCGGACGCGCCTCGGGCTAAGGCTGCAGCCTCGAAAGCTGCCGCGTCCTCTCGGTCTTGCTCCAGATGGGGTTTACCAGGAATGCAGTCACCTGCACTCCTCGTGGTCTCTTACACCACGGTTCCATCCTTGCCTGTGCATGCCTTGCGGCAGCCATCGGCGGTCCATTTCTGTGGCACTATCCTTCAGCTCGCGCTGACTGGACGTTATCCAGCATCCTGCCCTGTGGAGCCCGGACTTTCCTCTCGCAGCCAAGCTGCCAGCGATTGTCTGTCAAACTTTCCGATGCACGATCTAGTATACAAGGTTTGAAGCGAAAGCTCAACCCTGATTTATTGCCAGCTTACACAAAAGTGAACGGTTCAGTGCCTAGCCTGGAAGCAACGGCAACGGTATCCGACTTATTCTCCTGCAGCTTGGCATTCAGCCATTCGGCAACTTTCCCTTTCATGACCTTCTCGATATTGTGGCCGGCATCTATAATCGTCATGCCGGCAGCCAGCGCGTCATGCGCCGTATGGTAATCGATATCGCCCGTCACCAGCACATCCGCGCCTGCGAATATGGCATGCCTCACGTAACGCGCTCCCGAGCCGCCTAGCACAGCTGCCTTGCGGATAAGCCGGTCCGCCGGACCGACGACGCGAAGCATCGGAACGTCGAATGACGCCTTCAGCCGCTGCGCCAGCTCGCCAAGCGTCGCAGGCTCCGCTAGCTTGCCGGCACGGCCCAGCCCGAACGATCTGCCCTTCAAATCAACCGGATACAGATCATAAGCCACTTCCTCATACGGATGTGCCTTCAGCATGGCGCTGACTGTCTTGCGGTGAATGCTATGAGGCACAATCACTTCGATTCTCACCTCATCCACCCGCTCCAGCTTGCCCTCGCTGCCGATAAACGGCTGCGTGCCTTCGCCTGGCTTGAATGTTCCAGTACCTTTGCTGTTGAAGCTGCAGCAGCCGTAATTGCCGATTTCGCCCGCCCCTGAACGCCATATCGCTTCCAGCACCGCCTCATGGTGGCTCTCTGGCACAAATACGACCAGCTTGTATAACTTATCCGTATGAATTTCTTCCAGGCACACGCGGCCATCAGGCTGAATGCCGATTTGATCCGCCAGCCAGTCATTCACACCGCCGTCCGCCACATCCAAATTTGTATGTGAAATATAGACGGCAATATCGTTTTTAATAAGTTTCTCATAGAGCTTGCCTGCAGGCGTGGATGTGTCCAGCTTCGCCAGCGGACGGTAGATAATGGCATGATGCGCAATAATTAGATTGGCGCCTTCAGCAATCGCTTCATCAACCACCTCATCCGTCACATCGAGCGCAACCAAGACTTTATGAACCGTTTTATTAAGCGTGCCTAGCTGCAAGCCGATTTTGTCATTCTCAACAGCGTAATGCTTGGGAGCCAGCTGCTCCATGTACTGAACTATCGTTGCTCCGTTGGCAAGCACTGAAGCACCTCCTCGATATGCTTAATATCACGCTCGAACTGCGATTTCTTAACGGCGGATTCCGGCAGGTCCGAACCGCCTAACTGCTTGCAGATCCGCTCCAGCTTCTCAATCTCAAGTTTCCATTTCTCTATCAGGACAGGTGTCGGCTTGCGAAGCAAATGAGGCCCCATCCTCACCAAAAGCCCCTTCAGCTCGCTTCTGCTCCAGCTTAGCGGCAGGAATGAGCCGTCGTATACAGCTTCGTTGGAAGCTGCAGCATCCTGACTGCGTCTGGCATGCAGCACTTCATAGATCTTTCCGTCTTCCTCAAGTATCGACTCATCGCATAGCTGCCAGCCCTTCCCAAGCAGCCACAGCCTTACCTCGTCTTCCCCTACATTCGGCTGCAGCACCAGCTCTGTAACGCCTTGAAGCTTGCCCGCCTGATCGCCTGCTTCCAATATCGTGCTCATCAAGCTGCCGCCCATACCTGCAATAGTCACGCTGTCGGCTTCGCCCCCGCTAAGCACGGACAGCCCATCGCCCTTGCGAACCTCCAAACGTTGCTGCAAGCCCGCATCCGCCGCGCCTTTGCGCGCTGCCTGAAATGGCCCTTCATTCAGCTCGCCGGCAATTGCGGACGGGCACCTTCCGCTCTGGAGCAAATAAATCGGAAGAAGAGCATGGTCGGAGCCGATGTCCGCAACCCGATTGCCCGTTGTAATATAGTCTGCAATTCGCTGCAGACGATTTGATAATTTAATCATTATGCTACCCACACCATCCATTGCTTGCGCAAGGCGAAGAGGAGCCCTCCGCCAATTGCGATTTTTATAAGCAGCTGCACTTGCAGCCACGCCGAATTATGTACAACAACGAGCGTATAAAGCTCAGGCATGAACCAGGCCAGCGCGCATGTTACGAACAGAATAGCGGAGACCGGCTTCGTCCAGCGGTGGAAAAACCAGCTGCTCCATCCGAACAGAATCGCCAGCGGGAGCCAATATAGTTGGATCTCATACCATACCGGATCTTGAGTAAATCTGGAGAGCAGCCAGCCATATATCAGTAATGCCGCCAGCCAGCCGCATAGATGCAGGCCGTGAATACGCGCCTTAATCCCGTATATGATCCAGAATAATGCGCTGAAAGAGACAATGCCTATCTTCCAGCCCCAATGCGACAAGCCATGCAGCTCAAGCATATGCAAGCCGCCTCCCAGCAGCGTAAGCATAGCAATGCTCGTCAGCGTCAGTCCAATCGCCTCATGACGGGACCGGAAGCGGCTTCCCATCCATAGAAATACAGCTGCAGCGCCGATTACAACGCCAATTTGCATTGCGGGATGAAAACGGCTAAAATAAAGCACAACGAAGGAAATTAAGGTAAAAGCACCAAATGTAAGCAACCACTGCTTGCCGGTCGCTTTCTGAACAGCCGCGATTGCTTTGCCAACCGCATGCGTTGAAGGCTTGGCCTTCGGTTCCTCTTCGGGATCCGCATACAGGTTAAGCAGAAAATCGCAGTATTGATCAGGAAGAAGCTTGCTTCTTCGCCAATGATCAATTTCTCTTACAATGATTTGCCTGCGCTCTTGATTCATTTCGTCGGCTTCCTCTCCGTCTGAATACGTCGCTCATTGGAAAAAAGACCTCGCTGCATCAAGCAGAAAGGTCATAAAGAATTACTTTATTCAAGGAAATCTTTTAAGCGTTTGCTGCGGCTAGGATGGCGAAGCTTGCGAAGCGCCTTGGCTTCAATCTGCCTGATCCGCTCGCGCGTAACGCCGAATACCTTGCCGACTTCCTCCAATGTTCTGGTACGTCCATCGTCAAGTCCGAAGCGAAGGCGAAGCACATTCTCTTCACGCTCCGTCAGCGTATCCAGCACATCCTCAAGCTGCTCCTTCAGAAGCTCGTACGCCGCTGCGTCAGCTGGAGCGAGCGCCTCCTGATCCTCGATAAAATCGCCCAAGTGCGAATCATCTTCTTCGCCGATTGGTGTCTCAAGGGATACCGGTTCTTGCGCAATTTTCATAATCTCTCTTACTTTTTCCGTGCTAAGCTCCATCTCCACCGCAATTTCTTCCGGCGTCGGTTCGCGCCCCAGCTCCTGAAGCAGCTGTCGGGACACGCGAATAAGCTTGTTGATGGTTTCGACCATATGAACAGGAATACGGATCGTGCGAGCCTGGTCTGCAATCGCGCGCGTAATCGCCTGTCTGATCCACCATGTTGCGTACGTACTGAATTTGAAGCCTTTTTGATGATCGAATTTCTCTACGGCCTTGATCAGGCCCATGTTCCCTTCCTGAATAAGGTCAAGGAACAGCATGCCTCTGCCGACATAACGCTTGGCAATGCTGACCACGAGACGGAGGTTCGCTTCCGCGAGTCTGCGCTTCGCTTCCTCGTCGCCGTTCTCGATGCGGATCGCCAGTTCAATCTCATCATCAGCGGACAGAAGCGGCACACGGCCGATTTCCTTCAAGTACATCCGCACGGGATCGTTGATTTTGATGCCTGGCGGAAGAGCCAGATCATCGTCGAAGTTGAAGTCGTCGCTCTCGCGCTCCCCTTCTTCATTGGAAGGCCGAAGCGGGTTGTCCTCATCGTTTTCATTCAGCACTTCAATGCCCAAGTCGTCCAGCTGCTCAAAAAATTCATCAATTTGTTCCGGGTCTTGATCAAAGGGAGACAACTTCTCCATAATTTCTTTATACGTTAAGGAGGATCTCTTTTTGCCAAGCTCAATAAGCTGATCCTTGACGTGGTCCAGCTTTTGTTCGGTATCTAATTCAGTATGTTGATCGTTCGCCATTTCCGACTCCCTCCTCCCTAGAAATCAATCATGAAGTCAACCTTTAAGCTGTCTCTCTAGGGTTATAATCTCAAGACCTAATCGCGCTGCCCTCATGGCGTCGCCAGCGCGCTCGGCGCGCACCATTTCTTCCTTCTTCTCTTCAATCTCACGAAGCTTCGGAACCTTCAGCATCGTGTCGATATAAGCATCCATCACATTGTCGTCGAAAGGAAAGTCGCCATCCATCATTAAGATGGAGGATGCGGTCTCCTCCAGACGATCATCATGCAAGGTTGCGATGAACCGTGCGGCATCCGGCTCGTATCCGCCTGCATAATAAGCGTATAAATAAGCAGCGAGCGCTGCGTGATCCTCTACATTAAAGGAATCGCCAATCCGATCATGTACGGCTCCAGCCACTTCGCGATCGCGCATCATGACATGCAGCAATCTCCGCTCCGCGTACGTGTATGCCGGCAGAAGCTTAGGCGCCCTAGACGTACGGCGCTTTTCATTCCTACCATTATTCCACGAATTGTCGTTATTATCCCCGGCAGGTTTCTTTTTTTGCAGTTCCATCCGGATGCTGTGGCTATCCTGCTTCAGCGCGTCCAATGAAATATCGAACTCTCGGGACAATTCCTTCAAATACACTTCGCGTTCCGTAGAGGAGTCAAGTCCCGCCACGATTTCTACCGCTTCCATCAGATAGTTTTTGCGACCCTCTTCTTTTAGCAGTATATGGTTTTTCCTTGAATATATAAGCTTAAATTTTGTAACGGAGACGGGCTCGTTCACGATTTCCCGCATATACGCTTCCGGTCCGTATTCGCCTATATACTCATCCGGATCCTTGCCTTTCGGCAATATTGCGATCTCTACCTTCAGCCCAGCCGCCTCAAGCATCGGAATAGACTTGTATGCGGCCGCTTGTCCAGCGTCGTCGCCGTCGTAGCAAAGCAAGACCTCCTCGGCATGTCGCCTCAAAATGGAGCAATGCTCTTCCGTTAATGCCGTACCCATTGTCGCGACGCCGTTCTTGACGCCGGCATTCCACGACTTGATGACGTCCATATAGCCTTCGAACACCACAACCTGCTTGCTTTTCCTGATGGCAGGCTTCGCATGATGCAAGTTGTATAGCGTCCTGCTCTTGGTGAACAGCATCGTCTCGGGCGAATTAAGATACTTTGGCGAACCGTCGTTAATGATCCGCGCAGCAAAAGCCGTTGCTTTGCCGTTGCCATCCCACACCGGAAACATAATTCGTCCGCGGAATCGGTCAACGTAACCGCTGCCGTCATTTTTCGCCGATAACAAACCGCCCTTCTCCATCAAGGCGGGATCGAAGCCTCTTCCCGTCAAGAACCGGGTGAGCACATCCCATTCGTCAGGCGCAAAGCCGATCATAAAATGATCAATGAGCCGATCCGACATGCCTCGCTCGCGCAAATATTGCTTAGCCCGGTCTCCCTGCTTCGTATTGTTCAGCAGGTAATGATAAAATTTGATGGCCAGCTCGTGCGCTTCTACGATTTTTTGGCGGCTCGGGTCCTGGGCTTGCGCTTTGCCGCTTTCGGAGATCCAGGTTACGGGAATGTCCGCTTCCTCCGCAAGTATCCGGACCGCCTCGGGGAACGAGTAGCCCTCGATCTCCTCGACGAACCGTATGACATTGCCGCTCTTGCCGCAGCCGTAGCAATGGAAAATTTGCAACTCCGGCGTAACGGTGAATGAAGGGGTTTTCTCCGAATGAAACGGACATAACCCCTTCATGTATTTTCCTTGCTTCGTCAGATGAACGTATTTCCCGACCGTGTCTACGATGTCATGACGCTTGCGTACTTCGTCAATGATCTCCTCCGGTATTTTACCGTATGTCATCGTTCATCACACCTTCATCCAGCAAGAGAACGCTATAGACTTTTAGTAGGTCCTAAATAATATTCGCTAAACGTCATGTTTCTCCTGCTCGATTTTCAAAAGTTTTGTCAACTTTTGTTGAAACGCATTTCGATCGTCTTGCGACATGGCGCGAGGCCCCTTCGTACGCCCTCCGCCGCGCCTCCACTTGGCGCTTTCATGCCTGCGCTCCATCAAGTAGTCGATGTTGGCGTCGGTATACTGCTCCCCGCGGTTAGACAGTACGAGGGCTCCTTTGCCCAGTACCATGCATGCAAGTCCAAAGTCCTGCGTCACAACAATATCTCCCGCTGATACGTGGTTCATGATATACAGATCGACCGATTGACTGCTTCGATCGACCTGCACCACCTTCACGCCTTCGCCCGGCTCCATTCGATGGTCATACGAAGCGACCATCCATACGGGATTGCCGAATGCTCTTGCCGCAGCGATAATCTCCGCCTTGACGGGGCATGCGTCTGCGTCCACTACAATTGCTCTTTTATCGTTCGCTATGATCATCACCGCTCGTTTTCGCATGTGCATCTGCCGCTATAACTATTATATACGGCGGCTGTTGAAAAAAATCCTGCTCATACAGTCCTTATTGGCCTCGTATATACTCCATGATGAGACTGGCTGTCTCTTCAACAGCCCGATGCGATACATCAATCACAAAGCAGTCCAGCTTGTTCATGATGTCCTCCGCGTAACGCAGCTCCTTCTCAATCCGGTCTGTCGTCGCGTAAGCCGCCGTATTCGGTAAGCCAAGCGCCTTCAGCCGTTCCTTCCGAATGATATTCAGATAAGAAGTATTAATGGTAAGGCCGATAATCTTCTCCTTCGGAAGACTGAACAGCTCGTCTGGCGGCTTGATCTCCGGCACAAGAGGAACATTCGCCACCTTGTACTTCTGATGGGCCAAATACATGGACAATGGCGTCTTCGAAGTCCGGGATACGCCGACAAGCACAATATCGGCTTTCAGCACGCCGGATGTATCCCTCGCGTCGTCATATTTGACCGCAAATTCCACAGCTTCGACTTTGCGGAAGTAATCGGCGTCCAGGACATGGTTCAGACCCGGCTCTTGCCTTGATTTTCTTCCTGTGCGATGCTCCAGCGTCTCGATGAAAGGACCGAGCAAATCGATCGCGGCGATGCCGCTTTCTTCCGCAAGCCGCTTCATGCCTTCGCGAAGCTGCGGCATGACTAGCGTATACAGAACAATCGCCTGCGCTAGCTTGGCTTGCTCTGTAATCCGCTGCAGAGCGGTTTCATCCGTAATAAAAGGCGTTCTTCGGATTTCCGCATGGATCGGATGGAATTGCGCGATTGCGGCGCGAACGACCAGTTCGCCGGTATCGCCAGCCGCATCGGATACGACATAGACAATAACCTCCGGCCTGTGGCTTGCTTCCGTCATGCCTACACATCCTTTCCTTTGGCTTTAAGAAGAGGTCGTATTACCACACCAGCTTCGAGAAATCAGCGATTTGCGCAATGTCGCCTGCAATGCCTTTCAGCGTCGCGAGGCGGTTGTCGCGGACCTTCTCGTCCTGCGCCATAACCATTACACTATCGAAGTAAGCTTGAATCGCCGGCTTCAAAGATGCTGCCGACTGCAGTGCCGCATCCATATTCCGTGCTGCCACCGCGCTTTGGAATGCTTCGCGCTGGCTTAGCCATGCTTCATACAGGCTGCCCTCCGCGCTCTCAGCGAACAAGGATGGATCCACGCCCTCTGCCGTTGCTTTGGAAGCCAGATTGCCTACACGGTTGAACTGTTCAACAACAAGCTTGAATTCCGCTTTCGACTCTTCCGTCGTGCAAGCGGCTACTGCCGAAGCGCGGCTTGCCGTCCCGGCCAGATCGTCAAAGCCCGGTGCCATGACGGCATCGACTACGTCGTAGCGGTAGCCTTGCTCGGACAACCAGTTTTTCACCCGCAGCGCGAAGAAGTCGTTTAATTCTTTACGTACATCGCCTTCGGAACGTTTCAGTCCTCTTTCTTTATGAACCGCCAGCGCAATGTCATACAGGTCGGAAAGCTGAAGCTTGAAGTCGAAAGCAAGCAATATGCTCACGATGCCCGCTGCCTGTCTGCGAAGTGCATATGGATCTTGCGAGCCTGTCGGAATAATGCCGATCGAGAAGCAGCCGACGATCGTGTCGATTTTGTCAGCCAGGCTGACGATAGCGCCAGTCGCTTCAGACGGAGCCGCATCGCCGGAGAATCTCGGCTGATAATGCTCATTGATCGCTTTGGCCACTTGCTCGCTTTCGCCAAGCTTGCGCGCATAATCCTCGCCCATGATGCCCTGCAGCTCAGGGAATTCGTACACCATCTGCGAAACCAGGTCGAACTTGCACACCGACGCAGCGCGCGACACCTGCGCAGCCTCGTCATTGCCGATCGCCAGCTTGCTTGCGATCGTCTCCGCAACTGCTGTAATTCGGCGCACTTTGTCAGCTACCGTGCCCAGCTCCTCATGATAGACAATCGACTCCAGCTTGCTGTTCGCTCGCTCAATTGTCAGCTTATGATCCTCTTCATAGAAGAATTTCGCATCGGACAATCTGGCTCGCAGCACCTTCTCATTGCCCTTGGCAACCAGGTCGATGGAACGAAGATCGCCATTGCGCACCGTTACGAAGTAAGGCAGAAGCTTGCCTTGCTCATCCAGCACCGGGAAGTAACGCTGATGCTCCCGCATGGAAGTGATCAGCACCTCTTGCGGAATGTTGAGGAACGACGGATCGAATGTGCCATACAGCGCGTTCGGATATTCGACGAGGAACAATACTTCCTCCAGCAAATCCTCTTTCACAGCGATGGTCCAGCCCTTTTCAGCCTTCAGCTCTTCCAGCTGCTTCAGAATAAGCGCCTCCCGCTCCTTCACATCTACGATGACATGCTGCTGGCGCAGCGCTTCGCGGTATTGCCCCGGCTCCTGCACAACAGCGTCTTCGCCGAGGAAGCGATGGCCGCGGGAGATATTGCCGGTCGGTACGCCGGTAATTTCAAACGGAATGACATCCGGTCCGAACAGGGCCACCATCCAGCGGATCGGACGTACAAAACGCAGCTCATAGCCGCCCCACCGCATGTTTTTTGGGAAGGACATGGAGGTAATCAAGTGGCTCAGACCCTCAGGCAGCAGACCAGCCGTCTCGGCGCCAATGCTGCTCTTCTTCGCATACACGTATTCTACTCCCGCAAGCTCCTGGAAGTAGAGCTGTTCCGGCTCTACGCCTTGGCTTCTGGCAAAGCCAAGAGCCGCCTTGCTCCAATTGCCCGCTTCATCCTGGGCGATTTTGCGGGAAGGGCCTTTTGCTTCTTCGTTGCTGTCCGCTTGCTTCTCCGCAACATCCTTCACCAGCACCGCAAGTCTTCTAGGCGTCGCATAAGCCTCAATCTCGCCATGAGGAACGCGGGATTCCGCCAGCCATTTCTCCGCTTTATCCTTCAACTGGTTCATAGCCGCACGCACGAAACGCGCCGGCACCTCTTCCAAACCGATCTCTAGCAATAGATCCTTAGCCATCCTATTCCGCTCCTTTCTTCAACAACGGGAAGCCCAGGCGCTCGCGCTCTTCCAGGTACGTAGCCGCACATTGTCTAGCCAGGTTGCGGACTCTCGTAATATAGCCCGTTCTCTCCGTTACGCTGATTGCGCCGCGCGCATCCAGCAAGTTGAACGTATGCGAGCATTTCAGCACGTAGTCATAAGCAGGGAACACCAGATGCTGCTCCATCGTTTTTCTCGCTTCTTCCTCATACATATTGAAGAGAGTGAAGAGCATAGCCGTATCCGACGTCTCGAACGTATATTTGGAATGCTCGTATTCCGGCTGCAGGAATACGTCGCCGTATGTTACGCCGTCCACCCACTCCAGATCGAATACATTCTCTTTCTCTTGAATGTAGGATGCGAGGCGCTCCATGCCGTATGTGATCTCTACAGCAACAGGATTCGCATCAATGCCGCCTACTTGCTGGAAGTAAGTGAATTGCGTAATCTCCATGCCATCCAGCCATACTTCCCAGCCTAGTCCCCATGCGCCAAGCGTCGGAGATTCCCAGTTGTCCTCGACAAATCGAATATCATGATCCTTGGCATCAATGCCCAGGCGCTTCAAGCTCTCCAGATACAGCTCCTGAATGTTGTCAGGCGATGGCTTGAGAATAACCTGGAATTGATGATGCTGATACAGACGGTTCGGATTTTCTCCGTAACGGCCGTCTGCAGGGCGGCGCGAAGGCTCCACATAAGCCACGTTCCATGGCTCGGGGCCGATCGAACGCAGGAAGGTCATCGGGTTCATTGTGCCGGCGCCTTTCTCCACGTCGTATGGCTGGACCAATATGCAATTCTGTTCAGCCCAGAACTGCTGCAGCGTCAAAATCATGCCTTGAAAATTCATTCCGCTCGACTCCTTTTCGTTGATTGTCCTCTTAGGACTCTGAGCAACTATGTATTGGCTGCGGCATGCAAAAAACTCCCGGCCTCTACGTCTGCTCACAGACGTAGGGACGAGAGTTGTTTTCCCGCGGTTCCACCCTACTTGGCTATCCTGCTGTTCGCAAGGACAACCCGCCTTAGTTCGATAGGACTCCGGAGCGCCTTTCATCGTGAACGTCCATCCAGGCTTCCACTATCCCCGGCTCGCTGAGCTTGTCGACTGTTCAAAACTACTTTCTCCATCCCTGTCCGTTATTCATAATTTACTATTGTATTCAACTTGGTTGCAAAAGTCAAACTAATTTATCAAGCTGATCCAGAAAATTTCGAGACTTCAGCTGCAAGCCCAGCTGGCTGTCCATCAAGAGGCGCATCGCATGCTTCAGCTCCAGCTTCGTCTCCGGCTTTACCGCGATTGATCCAAGCCTGCGCATATCCATCCCCTTGAACAGCCGAAGCAGCTTGTATGCGCCTTCGCTTAATACGGGCGCTGACGGATCCCGATTGACGCATCTGCCGCATAGAATGCCGCCATTATGCGCGGACAGCCGGAAAGGTCCGACCCTGTTGCCGCAAGACACGCATTCCTCCAGCTCGGGAGCGTAGCCGGCCAGCGCCAGTATCCGCATCTCATAAAGCTGAGTGACAATCTGCGGATCCTTCCCTTCATCAAGGGCGGCAAGATAGGCCTTCAATTGCTCAAAATGAAAGCCTGTCGGCTCCTCTTCCTGTATGATGCGGTCAGTCAGCTCAGCCGCATAGGAGGCGTATGCAGACAGTTCCAGCTGCATACGCAAATCATGGTGAGATTCAATGATCTCACCATGATTAAGCGTTCCGAGACCCTTGGTCCGGAAGTATTGATATTCGCCATAAGTGAAGGGCTGTGCCAGCGAGGAATGCCGGCTCTTCACTTTTTTGGCGCCGCGGACAAGCACGCCCGCTTTCCCGTTCGTCTTCGTCAGCAAAGTTACAATTTTGTTGCTCTCCCCGTAATCCATGCTGCGAAGGACTATTCCTTCTACACGATAAAGCATTCAGTTCGTCTCCCCCATGAAACGAGCACGACTTCAGGCATCGCCTGCTTCTTACTCCGATTCTTCTCCCGCCAGATCTTCCTCATAACCTTCGGCATCGCTGGGAAGGGCCGACATGCCGTACTGATCCATTTCCTTATAAAGCATGAAAGACTCGACATCCCCGGTCAACGTAAAATACTTCCACGAAAAATCTCGCATACGTATTCATCCCTTTCCGCCTCGGAAATGCTGCTCCAGACAGTTATAGGATGTGACAGATATCGGTCCTGTATCCTTAGCAAAAAACGTCAATCGTGGCGGAAGCCCAAATCCTTGAGCACCCGATCCTGATTCCGCCAGTCCTTCTTCACTTTCACCCACAGCTCCAGGTATGTTCGGGAGCCGAGCAAGGCCTCGATATCTCTTCGCGCTTGCTTGCCTACTTCCTTTAGGAAGTCTCCGCGTTTCCCGATAATGATACCCTTCTGCGAATCGCGCTCGACAAAAATCACCGCGCCGATGTAGACTACACCATTCTCCTGCACTCGCATATCCTCAATCGCAACCGCAATGGAATGCGGCACTTCCTCGCGGGTCATATGAAGAATTTTTTCGCGAATGAGCTCTGCGCAGACGAATTGCTCGGGATGGTCCGTAATTTGGTCCGCCGGATAATATTGAGGACCTTCAGGCAGGTAACGGCTGATCTGCTCCAGAAGCGTGCTGACATTGTTGCCGTTCAAGGCGGAAATCGGCACAATTTCTGCAAATTCGTACAGCTCATTGTATTGTGTAATCATAGGCAGCAGCTTCTCGGGCTCCACTTTGTCGATTTTGTTCATCACAAGGAATACTGGCGTTTTCACTTTCTTCAACTGCTCGATAATAAAGCGGTCGCCGCCGCCGATTCCTTCGGATACATCAACAAGGAACAGCGCCGCTTCCACTTCCTTCAAGGCGCTCTCCGCTGTCTGCATCATATAATTGCCCAGCTTGGACTGCGGCTTATGGATGCCAGGCGTATCCAAAAATACGATCTGCGTGTCCTCCGTCGTATAAACGCCATGGATTTTGTTGCGCGTAGTTTGCGGCTTGTCCGACATAATGGCGATCTTCTGGCCAATCAAATGATTCATCAGCGTAGACTTGCCGACATTCGGCCTGCCGATGATGGCTACAAAGCCTGAGCGGAACTTGCTCCCGCTTGAATTATTTGTTGTAGATTGATTCATAAATGATTCTATTCCTCCTTATGTAGCGACGACGGTGTAAACGCCCCTGGCAATAGCTCAGATACCGTTGCGATCGTCCAATCACCCTTCAGATTGCCCATAATAACCGGCATGTCAGGCGGACAAAGCTCGACCAGCACTTGACGGCATATGCCGCAAGGCGAGATCGGTCCCTCTGTATCTCCAATAACCGCAATGGCCTGAAACTCGCCTGCCTGCCTTCCGTCAGCAATAGCTCTGAACATCGCCGTCCGCTCCGCGCAGTTCGTCGGGCCATACGCGGCATTCTCAACGTTGCAGCCCTCATGGACATGCCCGTCCTTGTCCAGCAATGCCGCGCCAACCTGAAATCCCGAATAAGGCACATAAGCGCGCCGCATAACTTCACCCGCGGCGCGCATTAGCGATGTATAGGATTGAGACAGCCCTTTATATTCCATATACGTGTCAATCTCCTTCCTCATGAAGCGAATAACAGCCGCCACAAGGGCGGCCCAAGAATAATAACGCCAATGGCAATAGCGGCGAATGTAGCGGCAAGCACCGCGCCCGCGGCCGTATCCTTGGCCGCTTTGGCGATAGGATGGCGCTCAGGGCTGGCGAGGTCAACCGCTTGCTCAATCGCTGTATTGACCAGCTCCAGGCTGACGACAAGCGCTATGGCGAATAGGATAAGCGCCCATTCCACAGCGGATAGCGACAATAGCCATCCCAGCCCGATCACCAGCGCTGCGGCTGCGCAATGTATCTGCATATGGCGCTGCGTACGGAGAGCGAAGCCGATACCCGACATCGCGACGCGTACGCTCTTTAGAAACTTGCCCATTATCTGGTCAAGCCCGCTTTCTGCAGTACGGCCTCTTGCTTGGCTGTCATCACGGCTTCTGACTCCTCGTCCTGATGGTCATAACCGATTAGATGCAAGAACCCGTGGACGAACAAAAATCCGATTTCCCGCTCCAGCGAATGGCCGTATTCCTCGCTCTGGGCCACCGCGCGTTCCACGGAAATAATAATATCGCCCAGCATGCCGGATATCGGGTCCGGCTCATCTTCGCTTTCCACTTCGAAAATAATGTCCAGCTCTTCCGTGCCTTCATCCTGCATCGCGAAAGACAATACGTCCGTTGGACGGTCGATGCCTCTATAATCGCGATTGAGGGCATGGATTCCCTCATCATCAATAAAGGTTAAAGTCACTTCGCCTTCCGACATTCCTTCCGCCTCGCCGGCCAACTGCAGAAGCTCGGTCAGCTTGCCGATCCATTGTTCGGGGATGTCGATTTTATCTTGTTCGTTGCTGTAATCCAATTGCAAGCTCATGCTAACTTGTCCGCTCCTTCGCCTTCACGTCATCCGGATATTCAATCCGGGAATGGAAGATTCCGATAATGCTTTCCTTCAAGGAATGCGCCACCTTGTCCAATTCCTTCATCGTTAGATCGCATTCGTTATATTGATTGTCATCCAGCCGGCTTTTTATAATTTTGTTAATCATCGCTTCTACATGCTCCACAGTCGGATTGCGCAGGCTGCGCACAGCCGCCTCCACGCAATCCGCAATGCCGACAATAGCTGCTTCTTTGGATTGCGCCTTCGGGCCCGGATACCGGAAGTCATCCTCCGTAAAGCTTGGCTCCGCGCCTTGCTCCTCCGCTTGCTTAAGCGCTTTATGGTAGAAGTACTTCAACGAAGTTGTGCCATGGTGCTGCTCTGCTATATCCCGAAGCGGCTTCGGAATATTATGAGCCTTCAGCATCTCTGAACCGTCCTTGGCATGCGCCACAATAATAGACTTGCTAAGCTTGGGATCGATCGTATCATGCGGGTTTTCGATATTGGTCTGATTCTCGATAAAATAATTCGGGCGTTTCGTTTTCCCTATATCATGATAATACGATCCAACCCGGCATAACAGCCCGTCCGCCCCGATCGATTCCGCCGCAGCTTCCGCCAGATTGCCGACCATTACGCTGTGGTGGTAGGTACCCGGCGTCTCCGTCAGCAGCTTGCGCAGCAGCGGATGATTCGGATTCGACAGCTCAACCAGCTTCAGCGCGGAAAGAATGCCGAACGTCACTTCGAAGAATGGCATAAGGCCGATTACGAGAACTGCCGTCAGCAAGCCGCTCGCAAATGCAAAGGACAGCGAGTAGATGAAAGGCATCCGGTCCAACTGCTCAGACATAAGCAGAATCGCAGCAACAGCGGCCGATCCGAACAAGCTGACCATAATACCGGCCTTCAGGATGGCTGACCGCTGGCTTGCCCGGTGTATGGCGAACACGGCTGCCAAGGATACCACCATAATGAAAAATCCGAATCTGAAATCGAACAGCTGGCTGGAGTGCGTATTAAGGATGATGCTCCCCATAATGGCAAAAATAAAGGAGCTAATAATTGCCAAATGCATGTCCAGCAGCAGTGTAATCAGCATCGCTCCCAGCGCGGCCGGCGCCAAATAGCCGATGTAGGCAGCATTGTCCGTCTGAGTAAAGCCGATAATCTGGATTGTAATGGTATTAATCAGGAATATCAGCCACAGCATAAGCAGCTGTGCGTTGCCGTAGCGAGGCTTCAGACCGTTAATGCCTCCAGATTGATGGAGGTAGACATAAATGACGATGATGAACATCAAGGACAGCATGAGCAGGCCCATCTGCGGCCAATAATGCTTCTTGTCCTGCAGCAGATTGGAATCAGACAGAAGCTTGTACAGCTCCGGTGTAATCGTCTGTCCCCGCTTTACGAAGATGTCGCCTTCCTTGATAACGACCGGCGACGTATTCTGCTTCGCCAGCACACGCGCTTCTTCGGTCGCTTCCTTATCGAGGAATTTGTTCGGCATGATAGCGAATCGCGCCAACTCCTGCACAATTTCCCTTGCCGTCCGGTTGGACAGCGAGCTCGCATTGACCAGCTCGGCTACCTGCGTCCGTGCCGTCTCCGCTTCTCTTAGCTGCTCATTCATCAGCTTCTTGACAATATTAGCGGCTACTTTGCGCATCTCGGTCAACTGCTCGCTAGTCAGCTGCGGCATCTTGTAGTACGTCTCCGCCGGGATCACATACGTCTGATCCTTCGTGACTTTGACCATTTCCTCCAGCAGCGAGTCAGAATATGTACCCTTGCCTTTATTCAGCTTCACAAACGTATTGATGTGCTCATTATAAAGAACCGGAATATCTCCGCGATAAATCTCTATCTTGTTCTGATTGGTTACCTGATCGTCCATATTAAGCTGCTCGATCCGGTACAAGATCTGCTCTACAAGCAATTCGTTTTTCATCGGAACAATATTGTAAATGTCCTCGATCCGGTTGGCCGCCTCTTCCTCTGCCTGGCGGGTTGCCTTCTCGTCCTTGATCTGGAAAGGGGCTTTAATGTCTTTCTCGCTTACTGATCCCTCCGCTATATCATAGGTTTCCGGTATGACATGCGGCGAAAGGCTGATATAGAATAGCAGCACGAACATGGCCATGAGCGTCCATCTTACGGCAGGACTTTGTCTCCAGCCTCGGGTTTTGGCTGATTTTACGGCTGCCTGCTTGCTTGTCCCGTTCTGGTTCATGCGGCTATCCATCCTCTCTAAGCTTTATTCTCGGCATCCACATCATACGCCATAATAATTTTTTGAACGAGGGAATGACGCACAACATCGCCTTCGGTGAAAAAAATCAGGCCAATCTCTTCAATATTTTTCAGAATGCGCTGCGCTTCAATAAGACCCGACGTCTTGCCCCTGGGCAAGTCGATCTGCGTCACGTCTCCCGTAATGACCATCTTGGAACCGAAGCCAAGACGCGTCAGGAACATCTTCATCTGCTCCGGCGTCGTATTCTGCGCTTCGTCGAGAATGATAAAGGAGTCATCCAGCGTCCGTCCGCGCATATACGCAAGCGGAGCAATCTCAATCAGCCCGCGCTCCATCGCCTTGACCGTCTGATCGGGACCAAGCACATCATGCAGAGCATCGTAAAGCGGCCTTAAATAAGGATCTACCTTCTCTTGCAAATCGCCTGGCAAAAATCCGAGATTCTCGCCCGCTTCCACGGCTGGGCGCGTCAATACGATGCGCTTGACGGAGCCTTCCTTCAAAGCGACAACGGCCAGCACGACGGCAAGATAGGTTTTGCCGGTACCCGCCGGTCCGATGCCGAATACGATATCCTTCTTTTTAATCGTCTTAACATAATGACGCTGGCCGATCGTCTTGACCATAATCTTCTTGCCGCGGAAGGTCGAGGCGATCTCCTTCTTGAACAGATCCAGCAGCTCCTCCGCCTGCAGCGTGCGGGCCAGCTCCAACGCGTAAGCGATATCGCGCTCGGTCGGGTTGTAGCCGCCGCGAACGAGCTGCAGCAGCACGCGGTACAATTGCTCCAGTGAATCCGTTTCCTTGGCAGGGCCGGTAATGACAATCTCGGCCTCCCGTGTAGCGATAGACGATTCGACACTTTCTTGCACCAATCGCAAAAACTTATCCTGAGGCCCGAAAACAGCTAAGCCTTCAGCAGTATTCTCGAGCGGAATTTTTACTGTAGTCGTTTCATTTTGCAACAATACTCAGTCTCCCTGCATCTGGACTAATGGCAATTCTGTCACTAATGATTGATCCACTTCAAAAAGAACTTTCATATAAACTTTACCATTGTCCGCCTCTTCATGCAAAACAATTTCCTCGACGATGACGGCATCCCTGCCTGCTTTTTCGATCACATCCGCTTTCGCCTGCAGCAATCCGACGCTTTTCGCTTCCTCTTCGGTAAGCGTGCGCTCCTGCAGCTCCGTCTCCATGACCGTTTCCTTCATCCGGCCGATCGGCAGCGTCCAATTTCTCCACGAGATGCGCTCTTCATGGGTTATGGTCTCCGATTGTCCGTATCCTTCTTTGCCGAATCCGCTCACCTGAAGCGCTCTGGAGCCCAGCACCGCATACCACTTCGTCTTTTTCTCGCCGGTGTATACCTTCACTTGCTGCACCAGGGGCGCTTCCACCTTAAACTCATACCAAACCAGCCCGCGCACAGTTCCTTTCGCGACAACCGCCTTGGTGTTCGTATCCGAGCCGATCAAGCCGGAAATCAAGGTTTGTCCCTTTTTGACCCGCGTGTTTTTCTTGACGACCGCTTTGCCCGTCTCCGCAATGATCTGAGTTACGACGCCGTCCGCCGAAGCGACAAGATGGCGGGGATTTTGCAGCGATGGCGTCTCCGGCAGCGTCATCTCGACGACTTGGATGCGAACCTTTGTCCCTTTTTTCTCTACGCCAACCCAAGTGGTGCCCGGCAGCGAATGAACCAGCTTCTTGGAGATTACATCCGCATTCTGCAGCCGGAAGGACCATTGCATCGGATAAAGCCCTTCCTGCTTAGCCGCTTGCAGCACCTGCTCCTCTGTCAGCTTCACATTACCCTCTACCTCGACGTTCCATACAAGCGAAGACAGCATAAAGATAATCGCAAAAAACAAAACGATGCCTCCGGAGAACCAAATTCGCTTCTCCGCTTTCACCAGCCAAAATGGCAGGCCCCGGCGCTCCGTCACATGCACCCGGCAGCTTGTCTCTTTTAAATACGGACGAAGACGAAAAAAGTCGCCAACCGATACTTCGAATTGCATTTTGCCTTTGCTTGTCCAACGAATGGCGGACAAGCTCAGCCCGCCTGCCATCGCTTTGTTCACAAGCTCCTCAGGCTTGCCGCCCCTCGTCACGACGACAACGGAACCCTTTAACCATAATACCCCTTTTTCCCTCACAACGTTCTCCCCCTATTCATTATGGAAGCAGCTGTATATTGGTAATCACGCCTTCGATGAATACTTCTTCCGTCCATATGGTGCGAATGACAAGCGCGCTGCCGGTAACCTCCAGCTCGCCCTTGCTTAAAGCCAGTCTTAAGCGGTCGCTGGAGAAGTGGACGACGCCGCGATGATTCTCGATATAGAGCTGTCTGTCGCCAATCATCGTGAGCCGAGGAAGGTCATATACGACATCTTGAGGCATATCGAGCAGTTCGGCAGTCAGCTTATGAAATTTCCGTTTCAGATGTCGCATGGACTGTATGGGCCCCCTCCTAAAAGGTTTGCGAAGCAAACCTGGCATCGTAAGCATCAACTTAGGTTTGCGAAGCAAACCTGGCATCGTAAGCATCAACTTAGGTTTGCGAAGCAAACCTGGCATCGTAAGCGTCAACTTAGGTTTGCGAAGCAAACCTGGCATCGTAAGCAGTATCTAAAAGCAATGGAGTCTGCGACCAACCTGGAACTTTTCAGTGTCCGATCATGCCGCGAATGCATAGCTATGACGTTATAGATGTGCTATACCAAAATATGCTCCGTGCCGGCTAATTATGTGATTCCATTAAAATTCGGGAGAAAGCTTGCATGAATGCGAGGGCACAAAAAAAGACCTTCAATTCCACAGCGTGGAATTGAAGGTCTTGCCCTAAGCTTATGACCGGCGGTACGGCCGCTTGGCCTTTGGCGGACCAAGCACCTCCGACCAGATAAACGCCTTGCGCAGATCGTCTTTGGCAAGCCCTTTGCCCGGACCCGCTATCTGTGCGTTGGCGGCATGGTCGGATGCGCCTCTTGCAGCTGTACGCGATCGCGCTTGATGCGGTGCAGCACCGTAGCTTTGGCGGGAACGATCGCCGGCGGATTCTTCTATCCGATGGGCTCCTGGGAACTCATCGGCCTCCGGCTCCATTCTCATCTGCGACCGGTAGACCGTCTCAGGACGCTCCTGCTGCGGCGCTGGGCGGCTTTGCTGCGGCACAGGCCGCGGCTCCGGCGAACGTTCCGGAGCGCTGTTAGGGGTCATCTCGCCGCTGAAATCCGGCATTCTTCCCGGCGGCTGGCCTTTCTTGCCGGAATTGCTGAACAGTCTGGCTACAAAAAACAAAGCGATCAATATAAAATAAAAGTTTTTAGCCAGAAACTCAAGGATATCCATGCTTAGCTCACCTCCATTGGGCAGCCCGCCCGCATCTCAAGCCGAGCTGCAGCATGCCGATTAACGGCCGTCTTTCCCGTCGGTCTGACCATCTGTCTCGCCAATGGAGGATCTCATTTTGGTATCGGCTTCGATGTTTTTCAGATTCATATAATCCATTACGCCAAGCTTGCCGCTCTTAAGCGCTTCGGCCATCGCAAGCGGCACCTGCGATTCGGATTCCACAACTCTTGCTTCCATCTCAACAACTTTGGCTTTGTTCTCCTGCTCTTGAGCAACCGCCATCGCTCTGCGCTCCTCGGCTTTCGCCTGAGCGATTTTTTTGTCGGCTTCGGCTTGTTCCGTCTGCAGGTGGGCGCCGATGTTTTTGCCTACATCCACGTCCGCGATATCGATGGACAGAATTTCAAATGCCGTACCTGCGTCAAGACCCTTGCCAAGCACAGTACGCGAGATCAGATCCGGATTCTCCAATACGTCTTTATGAGAATTGGATGAACCTACCGTTGTTACGATACCTTCGCCGACACGGGCAATAATCGTCTCTTCACCGGCGCCGCCGACAAGACGGTCGATATTAGCGCGCACTGTAACGCGCGCTTTAACCTTAACTTCAATGCCGTCTTTGGCAACCGCCGCAACGACAGGCGTCTCAATAACACGAGGGTTGACGCTCATTTGAACAGCTTGCAAAACATCCCGGCCCGCAAGATCGATTGCCGCCGCGCGTTCGAACTGCAGCGGAATATTGGCGCGCTGCGCTGCGATCAGCGCGTTAACGACACGGTCGACGTTGCCGCCTGCAAGAAAGTGGCTTTCCAACTGGTTGATATTAAGCCCTAAGCCCGCTTTGGTTGCTTTAATGAGCGGGTTGACAATCCGGCTTGGAACGACCCGGCGCAATCTCATCGCGACCAGCGTAATGATGCTGATCCGAACGCCCGATGCAAGCGCGGAGATCCAGAGCATGAATGGAAAGAAGCTCAGGAATACCGATAGCAAAATAATAACCAATACGGCAATGATCAAAAACGATACAACTGGATCTAAACCTGAAAATATACTCAGATTAGCAAATAGATTCATACCGATTACCTCCATCTCCCCTTATAACAGCAGGGATTGTTTAATTTTCATGCTTGACTTCTTTTACAACAACCCATGTTCCTTCCGCCTTCGTGACCACAACCGGCTTGCCGGAATCGATAAATTCGCCTGTCGTCACGACGTCGACCCGTTTATCCCCGATTTGCGCAGTACCTGAAGGACGCAGCGTTGTCAGCGCGATGCCATGTTCCCCGACCAGCGAGTTCTGAACGTCTGCCGACAAGAAGCCTTCTTCCGTTCCCAATTTGTCGCGGAGAATAAATTTGTTCCAGATGCCCCGTCCTTTATTCGTTCTCGCGAACAATGCGATAATGACGGCAGCTGCTGCAACCGCAACGCCAAGGGAAATAAATCCGGTCTTCGGATCAGGCGCGGACATGACTACCGCGGCAATCAGCGACGCGCTGCCTAACAGACCTAGTATACCAAAGCTTGGCACAAACACCTCGATAATCATCAGGATGATGCCTATAATGAACAGAGCCATAGACTCCATACCTGCCAGTCCCGATACATAAGAACCGAAGAAGAAGAGGCCAAAGCACAGTATGCCGATTATTCCTGGAGCCCCGAAGCCTGGAACTAACAGCTCAATCGCAACGCCCGCTATGCCGAGAATAAGCAGAATCGTAGAAACAACAGGGTTAATTAAGAAACGGGCTGCTTCCTCCGCAAGCGAAGGCTTGATCTCAATCACCGTACGATTGTCCAGACCGAGCCACTTCACCACATCATCAACGCTATTCGCCGTAAGCTCGGAATAGCCGACCTTCTCAGCTTCTGAGGCGGACAGCGACAAGATGTCCCCGGCCTTCTTCTCTCTGCCGATCGTCTCCGTCATATCCACGGCCACAGACTTGTCCACCATCGCCGCGGCAATATTGGGATCCCTTCCGTTCAGCTTGGCAGCCTCCGTCATTTGTCCGACCCAGAACGAAATCGTCTTCGGATCTTCGATGAGCGTACCGCTTCCGTTCACGACGGCTGCAGCGCCGATTGTACTGCCTGGCTGCATGGCGATGTGATTAGCATTCAGCGCGATATAAGTTCCTGCGGATACCGCCTTGCCTTCCACGAATGCAGTTGTCGGAATCGGGCTGGTGCGGATCAGCTCCCCGATCTCACTAGCGCTGTCTACGCGTCCGCCAAGCGTATTCACCACAAGCACGATATGCTCGGCCTTCGCTTCCTGCGCCTCCTTGAACGCTCTCTCGAGGAACGACTCAAGCCCTCGTTCCACAGTCTGCTTCACAGGCACGACGACGACAGCCGTTCCGGCTTCCCCTTGCGCAGCCGTTCCTTCGGATGAAGCAAGCGCAGCGGGAAGCATAACCGACGTTAATGAAATGGTCAGCACAGCTATCAGCATCAAAGGAAGCAGCAAAGCCTTTGTATGCTGCCATATTCGTCGATGTTTTACCATGGGCGCCCTCCTTTTTTCAAGCTAGTATTCCCAGTAATACGTAACAATGTTCGTTTTGTTTCAATAAACAGAAAAAAACACCCCGAATAAGGGGTGTTTTGTGTCCGCTTCGTATGCTATTGCAGAAATTGCATTACTGCTTGATTTACTAGTTTACCGTCTGCGCGTCCCTTAGTTTTTGGCATAAGGGCGCCCATCACTTTCCCCATATCGGCTTTGGAAGAAGCACCGAGTTCATGGATGGTCTGCCTTACTATCTCTTGAATCTCTTCTTCAGTCAGCTGCTCGGGAAGGTATTGACTAATAATTTCAATTTCTGCTGCAAGACCTGTTACCAGATCGTCGCGGCCGGCTTTTTTAAATTCTTGGAGGGAATCTTTACGTATTTTGATTTCACGACTCAATATATCAAGCACTTCATTATCTTCCAGGGGTCGCTTTAAATCAATCTCCAAGTTTTTCACTGCCGCACGCATCATGCGGATGGTGGTCAGCTTGAACTTGTCCTGACTCTTCATGGCTTGCTTCATATCGTCGGTCAATCGTTCGCTCAGGTTCATTATGCAAGGCTCCTCCTAAAACTTTCTCTTACGCGCAGCCTCGGACTTTTTCTTGCGCTTTACACTTGGCTTTTCATAATGCTTGCGTTTTTTCACCTCAGCGAGCACACCGTCTTTAGCGATGGAACGTTTAAAGCGGCGAAGCGCAGCATCAATAGTTTCGTTTTTGCGAACTTTAGTTTCAGACACCAGTTTTCCCTCCCTCCGAAACAGACCGTCCAGAGCTATAACACGGTTTATCAAACTTCATTATAAAGTAAACTAAAACCCAGTGTCAACTTCCGTTAGGTTGCGAGTAATGCGCCAAGCTTCTTGCCGCCCAGCAAGTGGATATGCAGGTGGTAGACGACTTGCCCGCCATCGCTGTTCACGTTGTTCACCAGGCGGTAGCCCGCCTCCGCGATGCCTTGCTCCTTGGCAATTTGCCGTGCAACGGCAAACAGCTCTCCGATCAATTCATTATCCTCATCAGCAACATCGTTCATGGTCGGAATATGTTTTTTCGGGATAATCAATATATGTACGGGAGCCGCCGGCTGAATATCCTGAAACGCCAGCACACGGTCGTTTTCAAACACTTTTGTCGACGGGATGGAACCTTCAACGATTTTACAGAAAATGCAGTCCATATTTCCTCTACCTCCTCACCATTTCCTACCTACTATCATACAAAAAAAACCGGCGCTAGTCCAATGCGCAAAAGCCGGACACGGGGCGCCCCATGTCCGGCGCTTGCCGCACGGATATTCCTTATATAAAAAACGGCAATAAAGAAAGGGCAACCAAGCCTCCAAGCGGGAATCCTCTGCGGAAAAAACGCCTGCGCGGGAAGAACCCGCCGAAGCCGCCAAACGGGAAAAATGCTCTTTCGTCCCCCGGGCAGTATGGAATTGCCAGATATACGTTTTCGCCATCTACGCTTTCCACAATTCCGTCATGGTACTGTCCGTCGCTGGTTTGAATGACAACATAACGATTCAGATGCTTTTCACACACGCTTTTATTATGTGCCAAATGTTGATTGACATTGTTCATAGTCATCAGCCTCCTGTTTCCACATCCTATGCAGAGATAGGCGAATGGCTACTAAAGGCCGAGTGCTTTTTTCTTTAAGCTCCCGTATAACTCTTGATTGCCTTCTGAAGCTCGGCGGCAATCTCGATCCAGTCGTGTCCGCCCGACAATCGGAACATCGAATTGCGGTCGCCCTCCATCGCATAATGGAATGCCGACAGAATCTCTGCAAGGTTCACAAAGGAAGACTGCACTTCGACGATCGCTCCCTGCTCCGCTTCTGTTATGGGGCCGCTTCCCGCTCCGATGACCCGCAGTTCCCCCGTAAGCTTCTCTTCATAAGCACGGTACGCCTCGGAAGCTTCGCCGTATACGGAAGCGTCAATGGCCGCCGCTTGCTCCATCAGCACGGTGAGGCCGTCCCTATCCCCTTGTATGCTGTCAGCCAAATGCGCAGCCGTCAGACGCGCGAGAGCAGGCTCGCTGCTCGCATACTGCCCGATTTCCCCCATGCTTGCGCTCCAGCGGGCAACCTGCTCCTGCCCGTCCTTAAACCCTTGGAAGATCGTCTCTCCGGTAAGCTCGGTATTGCTTCTCGTGTGCTCGATATGTTTCGTATAAAGCAAGATGTTGCCCATCAGGCTAAAAACGAGCAAAACAAGCGTGATAGGCAGCGCCCAGCTGCGCTTGCCGTTCTGTTGCTGTTCCAAGCTTCTCCCTCCCGAATTCTCATTGACAGCACGGTCCTCTAAAGCTTGACCACTGCCGAGCCGTCAAAGAAATATACATACTTTTCGTCCACTTTCCGGTTCAGCACAGCCTCGATCGCCTCTCCGTACAGCTCCAATTGGAACCGGTGGCGCTCCGCCGCACGCTCCCAATCCTTCATATAGATGCGATCCGTCTTGTAATCGAGCAGCGTAATGCCGCTGCTGTCCTCGAACAGGCAGTCAATGACGCCTTGAATGAGGATCGGCTCGTCATCGAGACCGCTGTCCCGCTGGCCGTACACCCGGCTGGCGGGGAACATGCAGCTGAACGGCACTTCCCGCCTCACCCAATCAGCCTTTACAAGACGCCGGCCAAGCTCGCTTTCATAGAAAGCCAGTATGGCAGCCGGATCAATAACCTCCGCTTGCTTCGCCGTAAGCAGCCGCTTTGCAACCATTGAATCCAGTGCAGCCTCGATCGCTCCCTTGTCCACTGCGCCCGACAGCGGCAAATGCTGCATCAGCAGATGGTGAACGGAGCCTTTCTCGGCGGCAGTCAGCGACTTCTCCTCCATAAAGGCAGGTCTGCGCAGCCGCAGCGTATAGCTGCCGGAACCGCCGCTCTGGGCGGCTGCAGCCGCTTGCTCCGCCTCTTGCATAATCGAGGCCTCCTGTACGGCTTGAAGCAGCTCGGCGTCCTCTAGCGGCTCAGCGTGCAGCCTCTTCATCTCCGTCACGGATGTCTTCGCCGCAATGCCCTGCGCGGACTGATGCGGATAAGACCATTCCATGCGGGTACGCAGCTCGTCTTCGGCAGGCACGTCCTCAATTAGCGCCAAGGACTGGATGGCCTCCATACGAAGCTGTCTGACCCCGTCTTCTGCATAGTCCGTCTCCAGCGCAGCCGCAGCTTCGCCGCCAAGAAGCAATGACGGCACAATCCCGCTTTCCCAGTCATGGATGCCGATTGAAGCCGGCTCGGCTGTCCCCTCTGCGGATTGCTCTTCGGACTGGGCCGCAAGCTTATTCGCGACAAGCGGGCCTACCCAGTCCAGATACGTCCTGGCAGAGGCAACATGGTAATCCGTCACGCCTCCCGATTCATCCAAGGCGGCGAGCCATCGGTTCATTGCTTTGACGGAATCCGCAACGGTGCCGACGAGAAACATCTTCTCCTTCGGTCTGGTCAGCGCCACATACAGGATGCGCATCTCCTCTGCCAGCAGCTCCATCTTCAGCTTCTTGCGGATAGCCAGAAACGGCAGCGTAGGGTAGCTGATCCGAAGCTCCGGATCGACAAAGCGGGGACCGATGCCAAGCTCCTTATGCTTCAGGAAAGACGTCCGCGTGTCCTGCTGGTTGAAGAGCTTGCCCATGCCTGCCACGAACACAACGGGGAATTCCAACCCTTTACTCTTGTGTATGGACATAATCCGGACGACGTCCTCGCCTTCGCCGGCCGCGCGCGCCGTTCCCAGATCGCCACCGCTCTCCCTCATCCGCTCGATGAACCGCAGGAAGCGGAACAAGCCGCGGAAGGACGTCGCTTCATATTGTCTGGCGCGATCGTGCAGCGCCCTGAGATTCGCCTGTCTTTGCGTGCCGCCGGGCAGCCCTCCAACAAAGTCGTAATACCCGGTATCCCGGTAAATGCGCCATAGCAAGTCCGCAAGCGATCCCTGCCTTGCCTCCGATCGCCATCCCTCCAACTGCTCCAGGAATCTTGCAAGCTTCAATCTGGAGCTCTCCGGCATCGCCTCGCTTCCTGCCGCCTGCAGCAGCGCATCGTAATAGCTTGCGCTCGCCGCATGAATGCGGATGCGTGCCAGTTCCTCGGCCGTCATCGCGAATACAGGGGAACGAAGCGTGGCTGCAAGCGGGATGTCCTGATGCGGATTATCGATGACGCGCAGGATCGACAGCATCGTCTCCACTTCCGTCGCTTCGAAATATCCGCTGCTCAGCTCAGCGTATGCCGGAATGCCTTTGGCCTGCAGCTCCTCGATCAGGATCGGGGACCACTGCTTCGTAGCCCGCAGCAGGATGACGACATCCCGCCACTCCATCGGGCGATAACCGCCTCTCTTGCCGTCGTAGACTTGATAGCCGCTCTCTACAAGCTCGCTAAGCTGCCTTGCAATCCATCTGGCTTCGAGCTGGGCGACATTCAGCTCCGCCAATTCCTCCGCACGCTGAAGCGCATCCTCCTGCTCATCGCCGTAGGAATCGTCATCCCCGGCATCTCCGTCCTCAGCCGAGCCAGTCCCGCGGTCCAGCACGGCGAACCGGATATTGCAGCTCCCGGGCTGCAGCGGCGCGGGATAGGATGCTCCAGCGACTAGCTCCGCCCTGTCGTCATAGTCCATCTCGGCGACGCTCTCTCTCATGATGCTGCGGAATACTCCATTCACACCGTCGACCACCTCGCGCCGGCTGCGGAAATTCCGGGCGAGATCTATCCGCTGTCCCGTTGGGCTAGAGTCCAGCAGACCGGATTGGGCTTGATAGGCTTTATATTTGGCCAAAAATAAATTCGGCTCTGCCAGACGGAAGCGGTAGATGCTCTGCTTGACGTCGCCAACCATAAAGCGGTTCCCTTTGCCGGGACGCTCAATGAGTGAGACGATCGCCTCCTGCACCATATTGGTGTCCTGATATTCATCAAGCAAAATTTCATCGAACATCCCCTGGTAGTCGAGCGCTGCAACAGAGGGTACGATTCGGTCCGGCGTGGAGGACGCGTCGCGCAGAATGCGCAGGCAATAATGCTCCAGATCTCCAAAGTCAAGCAGGCCCTTGGCGCGTTTGGCAGCTTCATACCTTCTGCCGAAGTCAATGACCAGCTCCGACAATGTGCGCATGAGCGGCGCAAGCGAAGCGAGCTCTTCCAGGAATTGCTCGGCATCCCGTCCGAACAGCTCATTCGCCAGGCCGCCCACCAGCTTCTTCGCGCTCTCCCGCAGCTCCTTCGTCCCCTCTTGGAGCGACTTGTCATAATCGTCGCCCCGCATCGCCTTCAGCCGCCCGAACTCAGCCGCCCGGAACGGTGATGCCCAGTGGCGCCAGGCCGTCGATTGCACCATGTCCCGAAGCTCCCGGACCATGTGCAAATCTTCCTCCAGCGTACTGGCGTACGGTGCGGGTCCTGCGGGCCGGTGCGCCAGCTCCAGCGCTTGCCGCAGCTGGGCAATCGCGCCGTCCAGACTTAGCAGGGCGTCCTCCTTCAAGCTGGCAATCCAGTCGCTTGCCTCCAGTTCATCCATGGAAGCAATCTCAAAGGCGCCTGCGGTCTCGGTCAGCCACAGCTCGGGCCACGGATGGCTTTGCGCGAAATCGTACAGCCCCTGCACAAGCTGGTACAGGGGTTCGTCTCCGCGCTCCCCGCCATAACGGTCGGCCAGTGTCAGAAAGTCGCCGCTGCCCTCCGCTTCTCCGCTGTACCGGTGCTCGAACAGCTCATCCAGCACATCGAGGCGCATCAGCTCGCTTTCGGTTTCGTTGGCAATCCGAAATCCGGGATCAAGTCCGATCAGCGGGTAGTACCGGCGGATTACATCGAGACAGAAGGAGTGAAGCGTCGTGATGGAAGCGCGGCCCATTAGCGCAAGCTGCCGGCGCAGATGCTCGTTGCCCGGGTCCGCTGCCAGCCGCTTCTCCAGCGCCAGGCGTATGCGGTCCTTCATCTCTGCGGCAGCCGCTTTCGTAAAGGTTGCGACCAGCAGACGGTCAACATCTGTGCTAAGCGATATTTTGCGAATGATGCGCTCCACGAGCACCGCTGTTTTGCCGGAGCCAGCTGCTGCTGCGACAAGCACATTCCTGCCGCCTGTCACAATCGCTTCCCACTGGTCATCCGTCCAAGTGCTGTCCGCCGGCTTCGGCGCACGCTGCGTAGTCATCGTCTTACACTCCTTCCAGCTGACGCCAAGCATCCTCCTTGGACGATTTCGTCAGCTTTTTATAATCATTGCCTTGGAATAGCGGGTCGAACTGGCAGACGGCCTTGTAATCGCAGAATTGGCATGGCGACTTCGCTCCCAGCCGGTACGGCTCAATCGAGACGTCACCTTCCATAATCGTGCCGCCGATACGGCTGATCATGCCGCGCACAGACCTTCTAAGCGTCGTCCATTGGTCGTTCGATACCACAGAAGAACTGGTATAAAAGCTGCCGTCCCGCTTGAGCGCGACCGGAAGCAAATCCGAATAACCGGTATCCAGCTCCCCGTCCATCAGCCGGGCCACTTCGGCATCGTCCGTCAATAGCCCTTTTGTTTTGAAGCGCTTGAGCAGCTTGCCTGGCACCTCCTCGGCCGACACGCTATTAGACATCGCGAGCATTGGATTGTGCACATGGAAGTACAGCACGCCCGCAGGAGAGGCGGGCTGTCCCAGCCAGCCTTCTGCATGCGTAATCAAGACGTCCAGATAAGTCAGCATTTGCAGGGAGAGGCCGTGCACCACTTCCTCCAGCTTGAGCGAGGTTGCGCTCGACTTATAGTCCAGCACGCGAAGCAGAAGCCCCTCCTCCGTCTCCGCAGCGTCGACGCGGTCAATCCGGCCGACCACCTCCATCTCCGAGCCGTCAGGCAATGGCAGCACCAAGGAAGGCAGCGTGCCGCCGGGACCGAAGTCCAGCTCCGTCGCCACCGGCTGGAAGCGTGCGCGCTTCGCGTGCTCGCCAAGTATGACGGCGGCCTGAGCTACAATTTCCTTCAGCTTGCGGGCGATGAACTGGAATCTGCCGCTGCTCAGCAGAATCTGGGATTGCAGCTTCGGAGCTATTTCATCCACCGTCTTCGCAGCCGCTGACTTCACCTCTTCACGGGTCAGCTTGCCCCAGCTGCCCCCAAGCGAGCCTGCCAGCTTGCTGAGCGCGGCGTGGAACAACTGGCCGACGTCAGGCGCCTCAAGCCGGTAAAGCTTCCGTTCCCGAAGCTTCAAGCCATGAATAGCGAAATGCTGGAACGGACAGGAGACAAACCGCTCCATGCGGGAGACGCTGACGGTCATCCGTTCGCCGTACAGCTCCCTGGCAAGCGTCACCGGCAAGCTGTTCTCGCGGTTATGATAAGCCAGCGAGCCTGATAAGAGCTGCAGCTTCGGCTGCCACTCCGGCCGGACGACATACCAGTTGTACATATCCCACCAAAACGGAGCAATCCGTCCTCCCTGCTGCCAGCTTCTAAGCGCTGCAATCAGATGGGTCAACGTACGTCCAGGATGCTGGATATATTCCTTCTGCTCCTCCTCGGCCATGCTCTCCGCCGGTTCAGTCCCGATGCCAAGCGTCGGCAGGCCAGGGAATAAGCCGCGGATATTGCGGATAATTTCGGATGGAAGCAATCCTTTGCCTTCTTCGTCGGCTTCCGCCCAGCTGATCCACAGCAGCTCGCTTGGCGTCGTGAGCGCATTGTAGATCATAAACCTCTCATCGAGCAGCTTTCTGCGTACGCTTGGCGCCATCTCCATGCCTTCCGCCACGAGCGTATCGCGCTCGGCTTCCGTCAGAATGCCGTCTTCATTCACCCGCATGGGCATAATGCCGTCGTTCGCTCCCAGCACATAACAAGCCCGTATCCGGCCCGAGCGTGTCCGTTCCATGGAACCGACCAGCACCTGATCCAGCGCCGGCGGAACAGCAGCAAGCTTAAGGCTGTCGAGGCCCGCTTCCACCATGCCGGCGAACAGCTCGGGGGATACCGCTTCTTCTCCCGCCAGCTCAACAAGCTGGTCAAGCAGGCTCATCACGCTGTCCCAAAGCTGCCTGTGCGCCCGTCCGCGCTGGGCGTTGCCGCGGTCCATATCATCACGGCTCCAGCGCTCCAGCCTGTCCGCCGCGTCGCAATGATCCAGCAGCTTGTACAGCGATTCGCACATTTCCTTGATGCTGGAGGCTTTGCGCAGCGAATCCTCGAACCGCTTCAGCAAGGGGACGATGGCTTCCCTTGCGGCCAGGGCAATATCGATCTCCTGCTGCGCTTTCGCCGATACCTTGGTCTCCATCTCGTCCTCTTCCTCAAGCGATACGGACGCAATCGGCCTCCAGCTTCTCCGGTCCAGCCACTTCCACCCGTCTATGCCAGCCGCAAGAACATAGTTCTCCAGCCGGTCGAACCAATCCCGGGGCAAGCTTCCATCCATCGGGAACAGCATCTCGGTTTTGACGCAGCGGAATACGGCATCGTAATGCCAGCCGCTTAGCACCGTCTCCAGCGCGGAGCGGATAAACTCCACAAGGGGATGATGGTGGGCCTGCTCCTTCTGATCGACAAAATGCGGGATGCCGTAATCGTCCAGAATAAGCGACAAATAATCAGCGTAATCACCCGAATTCCGGGTCAGAATGGCTATCTCTCTCCAGCGCAAGCCTTCTGTTCTAGCCCTTGATCTGATATCCCGGGCTACAGCCTCCACCTCCGCCCTTCTGCCCGATGCGGACAAAAGCTTGATTCCGGCAGATTGCCCCCGCTCTCCCTTGCCGAGCAGCGGCACCCGCTTGTCGTAATGCTTCTCCAGATGGGCTAGCATGGGACTGCTGCTGAAGCGGGGCGGCATGCCGCTTTCCGCATTCAAGTCCAATACCGGCAATACTTCAACGCCAAGAGCCTCTGCCAGCTCCATCAGCCTGATGCATGTCACCGCCGCCGGATGAAACAGATCGAGCTCATGCGGCTTCTCGCCGGCTCTATAATGGCGGTCCAGCGTAAGCGCAACATTCACTTGCTGCCCATGCTTCATCAAGGTGCCCAGCGCTTCGAATTCCGTTGGCGTAAAGCCGTGGAAGCCGTCTACCCAGAAGCAGGCATCCTTCATCGAAGGGGCGTCAGCAAAGCCGCGCGACAAATAAGCCAAATAATCCTCAGCGTCCACGTAACGGCCGACCAGACTGGCTTCCATCTCCTCATAGATTAGCGACAGGTCATGCAGCTTGCGGTCCAGGAGCCCTTCCTGACGCTCTGCCCCGCCGAGGACGGCGTGCAAGCCTTCCGCATCCACGCCGTAGCGCTTCCACTCTGTCAGAAGCTCGGACAGCCTCGCGATAAAGCCCGCTTGCTCCGCTCCGTTCTGGAAGAGCTGCAGCTTGCCTGCCAGCCGGTGGACGATTTTATATAGCAGCATCGATTTCCCGGTATCCCCAATCGGCACAAGCGCCGTTCCGCCTGTCTCCTGCATAACGCGGAAGGCAAGCCTGCGGAAGCTAAGCGCCTGGGCTCTTAGCGAGCCCCTCAATTCGCCGCTGCGAAGCAGCGTATATTCGCTCTGGAACGTCGCTTGCTCGGGAACTAGCATGACGAGCGGAGGGCCGTCCGGCTCTCTGCGCAGCTGCTCCCGTATCTCATCCTGACAGTAGGTAGTCTTGCCGGTGCCGGCGCGTCCGATTATGAGTCTTAACGGCATATGCTCTCCCCCTTGCCTTCCCGAGCGAACGTATTCTGCCGCTTACTTTGCAGCAGTTCTGCTTCTTACTTCAAAAATCGCAAATTTCAAATAATGTCCTTCATCCACTCCGAGCAGCTGCGGATGATCCTTGCCCGCTGCTCGCCATTCAACCAGACGCAATATTTTGCCTGCATCGATCGCCGCTTCGTGAATCGTCTCCAGGAACAAATCTGGGCGCATATGATACGAGCAGCTCGCTGTCACCAGATAACCGCCTTCGTTCACAAGCTTAAGCCCCTGCAAATTGATATCTTTATAGCCTCTGCATGCGCCGGCTACCGCATTGCGCGTCTTGGCAAAGGCAGGCGGGTCAAGGATGACGACATCCCACGTACGGCCGGACCGCTCCAGCTTCTTCGACGTGTCAGCGGCTCCAGCAGCGCGCAGCTTACGCTCCTCCAGCCCTTTCGTCTGCTCTCTCAAATATTGAAAGGCATCCGCCACCACAAACTCTACCCGGTCGGTAAAGCCGTTTCTCTCCACATTGCGCTTCGCAGTATCGATCGCATGCTGGGATACGTCCAGGCACGTAACCTTCTTAGCTCCATACTGACATGCATGCAGCGTAAAGCTGCCCGTGTGCGCGAAGCACTCCAGCACCGTAGCTCCGTCCCAATAAGGGAATGTAACCGCCTTGCCGTTGGCATTCACCGGCACAAGAGCGTCGCCCCCGTCCGGGTCTTCCGCCAGCCTGATCCCGCTTCTGCTTCCCCAGCCTTTCATAAGGGGGGCGATAGAGGCCCGATTCTCTCTCTGGTCGAAGAAATAACCTGTCTTCTGGCCTTCGACTATGTCTACTTCCATCTTCAAGCCATTTTCTTCAATCTCGATAATCGGCGGACATTCGCCGTATAAGACGCCTTTGCGCTCCTCAAGCCCTTCCAGTCCGCGAACGCTCACATCGCTCCGCTCATAGATTCCCTTCGGATTGAACACCTCTACAAGAGCGGCAACCAAATCTTCCTTGGCGGCATCCATCCCAAGCGTCAACAATTGCACAACCAGCACGCCGCCGAACCGGTCTACAATAAGACCCGGAAGCTGATCGGCCTCGCCGTAGACGAGCCGGCAATCGGTATCCGCCACGAAGCGCTCGCGATGCTCCTTGCATCGCTGCAGCTTTTCTGTGAAGAATGGCTTGTCCATCGCTCGAAGGGGATCATAGGAAACAATTCTGACCGTAATTTGAGAACGGGGATTCCAATATCCTGTGGCCAGGTACCGTCCTTGATGATTGACTACCTCAACCAGGCCGCCGGCCTCCGCCTCGCCCTCTAGCCGGTCAATTTCACTGGCGAACACCCATGGATGGCCCTGCTCGATTCTTTTTTTGCGCGCCTTGTTCAGCACGATTCTAGCTTGCTCTTTCACCGTTCCGTCGTCCTCTCTATGTATAAGGCTTGTCATGCCCGTCCCTCTGGCGGCATAACCATAAATATATGAATGAACAGCAAGCAGAAGGAGAGCCTGGACATGATACAATCCATAGTCGTACCTGTGCTGCTCGGATTTGCCGTATTTATGTGCGGCATGAAGCTGATGGAGCTGGCCCTGCACCGGCTTGCGGGTCCCTATCTCTCTCAAGCGCTTCAGCGCTCGACCAAAACGCCGCTGCACGGGCTTGCCGTAGGAACCGTAACGACTGCTTTTTTGCAAAGCAGCACCGCCGTTACCGTCATCTCTATCGGTCTCGTTAATGCTGGGCTTCTCTCATTCCCGAGAACGCTAGGCATTATTCTTGGCACCAATATCGGCACTTGCCTGACAACAGAATTGATCGGACTCAATATTCAATCGCTGTCTACTCCGCTGCTCACCGCTTCTATTGCGGTATGGCTTCTCACTGCGCTGCTGGGCGAAGTAAGAATATGGCCGCGGCTCGGCAGTCCGCGCTGGCTGGAGCCGGTGCGCTCGTCCTCAGTCGCCGTATGCGGATTCGGGCTGCTGCTGGCGGGCCTGTCGATCATGCAGTCCATCGGACCGGTCGTACAAAGCAGCGCCATGTTCGACTGGTTTATCGATAAAGCCGCTACCAGCGTCTGGTGGGGACTTGCGGCAGGAGCTATACTGACCGCCGCTATCCATAGCAGCGCCGCTGTCATCGGCCTCGTTATGGGCTTCGTCACGATCGGCGCTATGCCGCCGGAGATTGGCGTTGCCTTAGTACTTGGAGCGAATATCGGCACATGCGTCACTGCGCTGATCGCCTCGATCGGCGGCTCCAGATCCGGACAATATGTAGCCTACGCACATACGATACTGAACATCGGCGGAGCCCTTCTATTCCTGCCGCTGATCAGCGAGCTGACCGCCGTATCCGATTGGCTGTCGCATTCACCCGCCTCGCTTATCGCCCATGCTCAGACGATCTTCAACATCGCATGCTCCCTGTTGGCGCTGCCATTATGCTATTTGGGCGCTTGGCGGCGCCTCGACAAGATTGAGCTTCGCTGACCGCGCGGCTCTTTCTTGCTGTTAATCGACCGTCAGTCCCAGGAGCTGAAGCGCGCCTGCCACAATCCGGTGGTTGTTGTCATAGCCGGATTGCTTCTGGCGGCGCCACGCTTCCATCGGCTCGAACCAGTCAACGCCGCGGATTTCCTCCACCTGCGCCTGATGTTTGCCTCCAACTGCCTCCACAAGATAGTAATGCACTTCCTTATTGACCGTGCCGAATTCGGCATGCTCATATTGATACTTGATTTGGTCGATCGGGGCGACGATTTTGCCTTCCAGCCCGGTCTCTTCGGCTATCTCGCGCAGAGCGGTCTGCTCCACCGTCTCGCCTGCCTCCATCTTGCCCTTCGGAAGCGACACTTTGCCGTACCGGTCTTGAATGAGCTGAATTTGAAGCTGTCCTTGCTCATTGTGGCGGTATACGACTCCACCCGCTGAAATTTCCACCATGTCTATTCCCCCTAGCAACATTTACGCAATAGTATATGCAGCAAAGGATTCCTTCATCTTTTCACCCTCAAGCGCAAAAAGAATAGGGAATCCCGCTATAAGGTCATCGTTAAGCTCGCAGCGCCTCCGGACGCTCGTAGACGAATGAATCCGACTCCTGCTCCTCCGCAGGCAGCCTGGAATCCAATACGCGCAAGAACTGGCCGCGGCATTCGTTAACGCCCGCTTCCGTAATCTTGACGCGACAAAGCTGTCCGATCATATCCTCGGAGCCATCAAAAATGACTTGGAGGTAATTGTCTGTGTAGCCCATAACAAGACCTTCGCCAGGCGCGCCTTTGTATTCGCGCTCCGGAATGACGTCAAGCACGGTACCCACGTACTGCTGCGCATACTCCAGCTGCATCTTCTCAGACAGATCGATGAGCTTGTGAACGCGATCGTTCTTCACTTCCTCGTCCACCTGGTCATCCATGCGCGCTGCCGGTGTGCCTGTTCGCTTCGAATAAGGGAAGACATGCATCTCCGCGAACTTCAGCTCCTCCATAAAACGATAGCCCTCTTCGAACATTTCGTCCGTCTCGCCAGGGAATCCGACAATAACGTCCGTCGTAATCGCTACGCCAGGCATCGCTTCATGCAGACGCTTGATCTTCGAAGCGAATTGCTCCGTCGTATATTTCCGGCGCATCCGCTTCAACACGGAATTCTCGCCGGCCTGCAGCGGAATATGCAGATGGCGGCACATTTTCTTGGAACGGTTCAGCACTTCAATCATCGCATCGTCAATTTGACTTGCCTCGATCGAGCTGATCCGGATCCGCTCGAGGCCTTCGATTTTGTCGAGGTCCCATAGCAGGCTTGTCAAATTGTAATTCTCCATATCGTCGCCGTAACCGCCGGTATGGATGCCCGTCAGCACGATTTCCTTGTAGCCTGCAGCAACCAGGGCTTTTGCTTGCTCAAGTACGCTCTGCGGCTCACGGCTTCGCGAAAGACCGCGCGACCATGGAATAATGCAGAACGTGCAGAAGTTGTTGCAGCCTTCTTGAATCTTCAAGAAAGCGCGCGTGCGCTCTGCAAAGTCAGGCACGTCCAGCTCTTCAAAGCTGCGCGTCTTCATAATGTTGCGCACAGCATTGACAGGCTTGCGGTCATCCTGAATTTGCTTCACAAAGGTCATGATTTTGTCCCGGTCCTGCGTGCCGATCACAAGGTCGACACCCTCAATCGCCATAATCTCCGCCGGAGATGTCTGCGCATAGCAGCCCGTCACCGCAATAATGGCATCCGGATTGCGTCTGATCGCCCTGCGGATAATTTGACGGCTCTTCTTATCTCCTGTATTTGTAACGGTGCATGTATTGATCAAATAGACGTCAGCTGTTGTCGTCTCGAAATCAACCTGCTCGTAGCCTTCATTTTTGAATAGCTGCCAAATCGCTTCTGTATCGTAGAAGTTTACTTTGCAGCCCAGTGTATAAAACGCGACTGTTGGCATACTGGTCACGCTCCTCCCATTTCTCCAGATTCATATAGTAAGCAGGTCAAGCCAACCAGCCCTGCCGTTTCCGTTCTTAATATGCGTTTGCCCAGACCGGCCAGCCTGGCTCCGGCCGCTTGCGCTTCCTCCGCTTCGCGCTCGGTAAAGCCTCCTTCGGAGCCGACGATCAGCAGAATCGAAGGTGACGCGCCTTGAACAGTGCCTGTCATTCCCTCTCGTTCTTGCTTCCAAGCTCGCACGACGTCGCCTATGCCTTGGCCATGCGCCCTGTCGCCCTCTCGCTCATAGCAAAACAGAGCCAGATCATATTCCGCAATGGCTGCAAGCAGCCCCTTCCAGCTTGCAAGCGGCAGGATGGACGGGACGCGATGGCGATGGGACTGTTCCGCAGCTTCCTTCGCAATCTTGCCCCAGCGCTCGAGGCGCTTCGCTTCCTTCTTGGCATCGTACTGCACGATCATCCGCTCCGATTCGAAGGGCAGGAACGCAGCCGCTCCGATCTCGGTTCCTTTCTGGATAACCAGCTCCATCTTGTCGCCCTTCGGCAAGCTCTGGGCAATCGTCACCGACCAAGCAGGCTCGCTATCCGCCGCCAGCAATTCCAGCACTTCCGCCTTCACTTCCTGAGGCGAGATTTCGCGGACAACCGCCAGCGCCGAACGGCCTGATCCGTCGCATGCGATCAGCTTATCATCGGCCTTCATGCGCATAACCCTTGCCGCATGGTGGGCATCCTCGCCCGTTATCGTAATGACGCCTTCGCTGAATTGCTCAGGCGCTATAAAATATCGCTGCATAGACGTTCATTCCATCCTTCATCTTAGCATGTTTTACTTGAAGAAATCCATTAATATGTCATTCCAATTAATCGGCGAAAAGACGCCGTCGAACAGATCGATGAGTCCCAAGAAAATAGGTGCTTGCAGGCTCAAAATCGGATCGAGCGTTACCGCGCGCAGCGGCGGAATGAAGACAAACAGCAAAAAGATAATCATGGCCCAATGAATATTTTGCTCGATCTTGTAGCGGATGCGCAGCGGCAATAGCTCGGCTACAATCCGGTAACCGTCCAAAGGAGGAAGCGGAATAAAGTTAAAGACGAACAAAAGAATATTAATAATGATCAAATAATAAAAGAAATGGACAAGCGCCATATAAACGCCATGCGATACGGAATACATGACTCCCGTCTCATGCAGGATATAGAAAATCAGCATCCCGATAAAAGCCATCAGCAAATTGCTGAGGGGGCCTACAGCCGACACAATAATGCTCATCAGACGTCGATTCTTGAATCGGCTTGTATTGACCGGAACCGGCTTGGCCCAGCCAAAGCCGGCGATCAGAAGCAGGATCGAGCCGAACAAGTCCAGATGAACCATCGGATTGAGCGTAACCCGGCCTTCCTTGTAAGCCGTATCGTCTCCGAACTTATAGGCCGCGTACGCATGAGCAAATTCATGCACCGTGAACACAATCATGAGCACAATGACGATAAACGGCAAATCCTCAAGCGGGTACCATAGAAAACGTTCCATTTATCCCTCCTGCGGCTTGGTCGCAACGAAGGCGATCCAGTCCTCGTCGCGGCGTTTTTCAACGATATGGAAGCCAGAGGCAATGAGGCCTTGCTCCACATCCGTTTCTTTATTCTTATAGACGCCGGAAGCAATGTATGTGCCGCCTGGCTTGAGCGATTGATAGACATCATCGATGAAGAGCAGAATAATCTCGGCAAGTATATTGGCAACGACCAGATCAACCGGCACGGTAACGCGCAATCCGTGGCTGCCGACAGATGCAGCCTCGCCGCCCTTCAACACGCCAAGCAGATCGCTAAGCTTCACTTCTACTTGATCGGACAACTCGTTCAGCCGCACATTCTCCGTCGCGCTGGATACCGCAACAGGATCAAGATCAAGCGCAAGCACGCCTTTCACTCCCAGCCGGCAAGCACCGATCGCGAGAATGCCGGAGCCCGTGCCAACATCGATCATCTCTTCGCCGCCCTTCACGACCGACTCCAGCGTCTGCAAGCAAAGCGCCGTTGTCGGATGCGTGCCGGTGCCGAAGGCCATGCCGGGGTCAAGCTCGATAATCCGCTCCCCTTCCCCAGCCTTGTAATCCTCCCAGGTCGGCTTGATCGTCAACGTCTCCGAGACGCGGATCGGCTTGAAATATTGCTTCCACGCCGTAGCCCAGTCTTCGTCATCCACTTCAACCGCCGAATAAGTAACCTCACCAATATCAATTCCGAATTCCTTCAGCTCCTCGACTCTCGGCTTAAGCGCGGCAATCAGCTCATCCGTATCGGTCTCTTCGTTGAAGTATCCTTTAATGACAGCCTGGCCTTCCGGTATATCGTTAAGCGGCAGCTCGTACCATTGCCCGAGGGATGTGTCGCGCGGCTTGTTCAGTGTGCCGGATTCCTCGATCGATACGCCTCCCGCTCCCATTTCATGCAAGAAGTTGGAGATCATCTCCGTCGCTTCCTCTGTCGTGCCTATCGTAATCTCATGCCATTTCATATGTAATGCCTCCCAAAGTTCAAAAATGCCTATCCTCTATTGTACACCAATCCCAGGTCCAAGCACAAAAAAATGACGCAAAAAGCGGATTGCTTTTTGCGTCATTTGTGTTAACAGGCTTATTCAGAGTGTCCACTCGTAATACTTCCCCCGACCTGTTCAATAAGCCGCATGGCTCGATCCGCTACCGCATCTTCAATCGTAGCGGTAAGGCGTCCATGCTCATACAGGCCGCATACGTCGACTGCCCGGAGCGCCTGCAGCTTATGGAGCGCCTCCATCGCAGACTGCTCGTCCTTGAACGCCGCATGAATTTCTACGGTAGACATATTTATTGCTCCTGCGCCCGCTGGTCGGCTTCATTGGCGCGCTGCTGAGCTTTGCGGTCGGCCTCGTCAGCCAATTCCTCCGAAAACTCAACATCTTCGTTTTTGCCGATTGGCAGCTGACCGAAATTGACTTTTTCGGGCTCGTTGTGTTCATTCACCATGCTGGTTCCCTCCTTCGCATATCCTTACGGCATTGATTTCCACCGGTATAGCATGCGTGGACGGGACAAAATCTATACAAAAAAACGTTCCGCGCTATTCGCCGCGGAACGCTTTCTTCATTTTCTCGAAGATGGATTCATGATGCTCGCCTTGCTCGTTCGTTGTTTCCCCGGACAATCCGGCGAATTGACGCAGCAAATCCTTTTGCTCATCAGATAAGCTGGTTGGCGTCACAATTGTCACTTTGACATGCTGATCGCCAGTGCCGTAGCCGCGAAGCTTCGGAACACCTTTGCCTTTCAGCCTGAAATAAGTGCCTGTCTGCGTGCCCGCAGGTATCTTCAGCTTCACCTTTTCGGTCAGAGTAGGAATTTCTATCTCGTCGCCAAGCGCTGCCTGGACGAATGTAAGCGGCACTTCGCAATAAATGTCATCGCCTTCACGATCGAAAAACTCATGAGATTTCACGCGCAGCACAATGTACAGATCGCCTGCAGGGCCGCCTCTTAAGCCGCCTTCGCCTTCCCCGGACATCCGGATTTGCGCGCCGTCATCCACGCCGGCAGGAATGTTGACTTTGATGCGGCGCTGCTTCTTGACCTTGCCTGCGCCGTGGCATGTTCCGCATTTCTCGCGGATAATGCGTCCTGTGCCGGAGCAAGTCGTACACGCGCGCCGGTTGACCATACGTCCGAATGGCGTGTTCTGAACCACTTCTTGCTGTCCGGAACCGTGACAGGTGGAGCATGTGTCCGGCTTCGTGCCGGGCTTCGCGCCCGAACCGTGACACGTATCGCAAGATTCCGTTCTCGGAATCGTAATCTCCGCTTCCTTGCCGAAGACCGCTTCCTTGAAGTCGATCGTCATCGTATATTGAAGATCGTTCCCGCGCTGCGGCGCATTCGGATCGCGCCGTCCGCCGCCTCCGCCAAAGAACATATCGAAAATATCGCCGAAGCCGCCAAAATCAGCTCCGCCTGCTCCGCCCATGCCTTGATTCGGATCGACGTGACCATAACGGTCGTAAGTTGAACGCTTGCCGTCATCGCTCAGCACGTCGTACGCTTCCTTCACTTCCTTGAACTTCGTCTCCGCATCATCCGCCTTGTTCACGTCCGGATGATACTGCCTGGCAAGCTTGCGGTACGATTTCTTAATATCTTCCGCGGAGGCATCCTTGCCGACACCCAGCACTTCATAATAATCGCGTTTGTTAGCCATCCGATCTCACCCCCGCTACCTTTTGTTGTATTGACGCACGAAAGGAGGTCAAAGAAAGGGCAAGCCCCACTTTGACCCCTCGCCAGTTGTCCTTACTTCTTGTTATCGTCGACAACTTCGTAGTCGGCGTCAACTACATTGTCCTTGCCTCTAGTGCCGGCCGCTTCGCCTTCTTCAGCGCCTGGAGCGGAACCGGCTTCTTGGGAAGCTTGCTCATACAGCTTCACAGACAGCTGCTGCACAATCTCTGTCAGCTCTGCAGTCGCTGCGTTGATTTGCTCCAGATCATCCGTTGCCAGCGCAGCGGTAACTTTCTCCTTCGCCGCGTTTGCTTTTTCGATCTCAGAAGCATCAACTTTGTCGCCCAGATCCTTCAGCGTTTTATCTGTGGAGTACACAAGTTGGTCAGCTGCGTTTTTCGCTTCAACAAGCTCTTTGCGCTTGCGGTCATCTTCCGCATTCAACTCAGCGTCCTTCATCATTTTCTCGATTTCTTCCTCGCTTAGGCCGCCCGAAGATGTAATAGTGATTTTTTGGCTCTTGCCTGTGCCCTTATCTAGTGCAGATACGTTAACGATACCGTTCGCATCGATGTCGAAAGTAACTTCGATTTGCGGTACGCCGCGCGGTGCCGGCGGGATATCGCTGAGTGTGAAGCGTCCAAGCGTTTTGTTGCCTGCAGCCATGGAGCGCTCGCCTTGCAGAACGTGGATTTCAACGCCAGGCTGGTTATCCGCATAAGTGGAGAACACTTGGGATTTGCTTGTCGGAATCGTTGTGTTGCGGTCGATCATCTTCGTGAAGACGCCGCCTGCAGTCTCGATGCCAAGGGACAACGGAGTTACGTCCAGAAGTACAACGTCCTTCACGTCGCCAGTCAATACGCCGGCTTGAACCGCTGCGCCAAGGGCAACCACTTCATCCGGGTTAACGCCTTTGTGAGGGTCTTTGCCTGTAAGCTTCTTCACCGCTTCTTGTACGGCAGGAATACGAGTCGAGCCGCCGACAAGCACGATTTTGTCAATATCGTTCGCAGTCAGGCCGGAATCGCTCAAAGCTTGGCGAGTCGGACCTAGCGTACGCTCAACAAGCGCTGCGGACAGCTCTTCGAATTTCGCGCGAGTCAGGTTCATCTCCAAGTGCTGAGGCACTCCGTCAACCATTGTAATGAACGGCAGGGAGATCGTAGACGTCATGACGCCGGAAAGCTCTTTTTTCGCTTTCTCAGCCGCATCCTTCAGACGTTGTACAGCCGCTTTGTCCTTAGACAGGTCGATGCCTTGATCCTTCTTGAATTCGGATACCAGATAGTCGATGATCACCTGGTCGAAGTCGTCGCCGCCCAGCTTGTTGTCGCCGCTAGTTGCTTTAACTTCGAAGAAGCCGTCGCCCAGCTCCAGAATGGATACGTCGAATGTGCCGCCGCCAAGGTCATATACTAGAATGGTTTGATCCTCGGATTTCTCCATACCATATGCAAGCGCCGCCGCAGTTGGTTCGTTGACAATACGGAGAACTTCAAGGCCTGCGATTTTGCCCGCGTCTTTCGTCGCTTGGCGCTGGCTGTCGTTGAAGTAAGCCGGAACGGTAATAACAGCTTGCGTCACGGGCTGTCCCAGATAAGCCTCTGCGTCGGCTTTCAGCTTTTGCAGGATAATTGCCGAAATTTCTTGCGCTGTAAATTCTTTATCGTCGATTTTCTCTTTATGGTTTGTACCCATATGGCGTTTGATCGACATGATCGTGCGATCCGGATTTGTGATCGCTTGGCGTTTTGCCGTCTCGCCGACAATACGCTCCCCGTCTTTCTTAAAGCCGACAACGGATGGCGTCGTGCGGTTGCCTTCCGGGTTCGGAATTACAACTGCCTCGCCGCCTTCCATAACGGCAACGCAGGAGTTCGTTGTACCAAGGTCAATACCGATAACTTTGCTCATGATTATCCTCCTAATAAATATAGTGTATGGAACCGCTAATAGCGGCTTGGGAGCAAAACAAGCTTAACAAGCATCTATAGCAGCAGCCTTAGCCGCTGACTTTAACCATCGAAGGACGAAGAACTTTTTCTTTCAGCATGTAGCCTTTTTGAACTTCCTCCACTACGACGCCTTCCTCATACTCATCGCTTTCCACTTGCATAATCGCTTGATGGAACTCTGGATTAAACGGCTCGCCCACCGCATTAATCGGCTTCAAGCCTTCCGCGTCAAGCGTCTGAGAGAGCTGGCGGAATATCATATCCACGCCTTTCGCCAGCGATTCATAATCATTATTGGCGCCGGATGCGGCGATCGCGCGTTCGAAGTTATCAACTACTGGAAGCAACTGCTCAATCAGCTTCATGGAAGCGTATTGGGCCAGCTCTTCCTTCTCCTTCATCGTGCGGCGACGGAAGTTGTCAAAGTCCGCCTGTGCGCGTAAGTAACGCTGTTGCGCTTCCTCGGCTTGCTTCTCCAGTTCGGCAATGCGCGGGTTATCATTCCCCTCTATGTTCGCCTCTTCCGTCTGAGCGCTCTCTTCAGCCTGATTCTGCTCTTCCACAGCTTCGTCTTTTACTGCGTCCATTGTTTCATTATGTGTTTCTTTTGCACTCATTGGTTTCACCTCCTCATAAAATTGCCGACTTGCAGGGAATGCATATCCATTAGCAATTCCATGGACCTTATCTATACCACCGGCTGAGCAGGACGCCCATATCCTTAGAGATGAGGTCGAGCATGCTGATGACTTTGCCATACTCCATTCGTGTCGGACCCAAGATGCCGATCGTGCCGATCGATTCTCCGTCGATGGAATAGGTTGCCGTAATTAAGCTGCAATCACTGATTGCCTTATGGTCATTTTCTGTTCCGATCCGCACTTGTATTCCGGAAGGGAGAGACGAGAACATTTTCATAATCGTGGGCGTCTCTTCCAGCAGATCAAGAATCGTCTTCACTTTGTCGACGTCCTTGAATTCAGGCTGCGTCAGCATGTTTGTTGTGCCGCTCATAAAGACGCGCTGCTCGTCATCATTCTGAAGGGCGCTATCCAGCACATTGAGCAAACCTTCATAATGATCGACATGGCGCTCCAGCTCCTGGCCCACCTCGCTGTACAGCTTCGCCTTTAGGCGGACAAGCGGAACGCCGACCAGCTTCGTGTTCAGAATGTTGACGATCTTCTGCATATCGTCCATATTCAGGTCAGGCGGAATCGTAATGGTGCGATTCTCGACATGCCCCGTATTCGTCACAATGATCGCAACGGCAGAGGTCGCATTAAGCGGAACAAGCCCAAAGTGCTTCAGCGACGTATTGAACAGCTCCGGCCCGAGAAGTATCGATGTGTAGTTGGTCAAACTCGATAGCACGGTTGCCGCCTGCTGAATAACCTGCTCCATTTGGCTCATCTTCTCGGTGACGAATGACCGAACGAAGCCAAGGTCTTCTTCTTGCATTTCTTTCAGCTGGATCAAATGATCGACATAATAGCGATAGCCTTTGGTAGACGGCACTCGGCCTGCGGACGTATGAGGCTGCTCAAGAAAGCCCAGTTCCTCCAGATCCGCCATCTCGTTCCGGATGGTGGCAGGACTGAACCCGACATCGCCGCGCTTGGATATGCTTCGCGAACCAACCGGTTCAGCCGAACGAATATAGTCATCTACGATGGCATGCAATATCATACGTTGTCGATCCGTTAGCATTCCAATCCCTCCCAAAATAATCGCATTTGTCCCTCTCTCTATCCATCGTTAGCACTCAACTTCAATGAGTGCTAATCACTAATACAAAAATACCAAACCAGCTTTGTCATTGTCAAGTCGGTTCGGTATTTTTCAGCCAACATTTTCAATTGGTTATACGGCTATTTTTGATACGGCAAAGGATAACGGAATGATTTCCTTAGTCTAATTCTATAAGTACGGCAATCTCATCGCAAGCGTGCTGCTTGGGGCAGTTGACGCAATCCGTCCACACCTTCTCTGGAAAAATTTCTTTCTCCACGATCTTGAACCCGTTGCGCTCGAAGAACGGTACGGCATACGTAAGCGCCATAACCTTCGTAATGCCTTGCTCCTTGGCTTGCTCCAGCAGCTTGTCGACCAGCTTGCTGCCGATACCCAGGCTCTTATACCCGTCCGTAATGCCAAGCGACCGGATCTCCACCAGGTTATCCCCCAGCTTGGTTAGCGCGCCGCAGCCTACTACCTCGCTCCCGATCTCCGCTACGACGAATGTATCCACCAAACGGGCCAGCACTTCGCGCGAGCGGGGCAGCATGACTCCTTTTTCGGCATAACCCTGAATTAATTGGTATAACGTATCCACATCATCCGTCGTCGCTGTCCTGCACAACACTTCCACTGCTTGCATAACTGCCTCCACCCCCGCATGTTCCCGATTCAATGTCATTTAGAATATGAATAAATATACATCAAATCGAATTAATACACAAGCGGAATTTATCCCTATACGGCAATAAAGGCGCCGAATACTTCATTGCCCAGCAGAACCCCTTGATCCGTCAGCCTATACACCGTATCGCCGTCCGTCTCCAGCCGCTCAAGCAGCTTGTTGCCAAGCAATTTCTCTATGATCGGTCCAAATTGCTCCTCAAGGCTATGGCCTGGAAACTGCTCTGCAAACTTGGACGTTCTAACCCCTTCGAGCAGCCTCAGCCCAACCATCATAAAGTCTTCCATCGCTTCCGCTTCCGGTATATCGTACACATCAAGCCGCGGCAGCCGCTCGCGGTTAGCGTCAATATAAGGCTGTACGCCCTTCAAATTGACATGGCGGATTCCCTGTGCGTAGCCATGGGCGCCTGCGCCAAGCCCGTAATAGGGCTCATTGCGCCAATACGTCGAGTTGTGGCGGCTCTCATAGCCCGGCTTGGCAAAGTTGCTGATCTCATAATGGCGGTAGCCGTTCTCCTTCAGCTTCTTCATTAATAGAAGAAACATGTTGAACTCCTCTTCCTCCGGCGGAAGCGGAAGCTCGTTGCGCTCGTACAGCTTATGGAAAAGCGTATTTTCCTCCACCTTCAAGCTGTACAGCGAGTAATGGGGCAAACCTAACGCCATCGCGCGGTCAACGCTATCGGACAGATGCTCCACCGTCTGGCCCGGCAGGCCGAACATCAGATCAATAGACAAATTATCAAATCCGGCTTTGCGTGCATTGTCCAAGCTTGCATAAACATCGTCTACATTGTGAATTCTGCCGATCCGCTCCAACAGTCCATTGTCAAAGGATTGGACCCCGAAGCTGATCCGGTTGACACCGCCGCTGCGCATAGCCTTAAGCTTCTCCAAATCCGTTGTGCCCGGATTGGCCTCCATCGTCACTTCCGCATCAGAGGCAATCGGGAAATGCTTGAACACCGCACCCAAAAACCGTTCCATCTGTGGCGGAGTCAGCACCGTCGGCGTACCGCCGCCTACGAATACCGTCTCAATCCGCTCGGGCGGAAGGGAAGCAACCGTGCGCTTCATCTCTTCCTCCAGCGCATCCAGGTACTGATCGACTGGCTGTCCTCTCAGCACATAAGAGGTAAAATCGCAATAATGGCATTTGTTCGTACAGAAAGGAATGTGTATATAAAGCGCCTTCGGAGCCGCTTGCAATCTGTTCATCCCGCTCTCTCCTTTCTTCTACAAAAAACGAAGGAGAGCGTTCGCTCTCCCCCGTGAACGTATTCAATGTATGGTTTAATCTTCGTCGATCTTCAGAACCGCCATGAACGCTTCCTGCGGAACCTCGACGCTGCCTACCTGCTTCATCCGCTTCTTGCCTTCCTTCTGCTTCTCAAGCAGCTTGCGCTTCCGGCTGATATCGCCGCCGTAACACTTGGCAAGAACGTTTTTGCGCATCGCTTTGACCGTTTCGCGCGCGATAACCTTGGTTCCGATAGAAGCCTGAACCGGCACCTCGAACATCTGGCGAGGAATCAGTTCCTTCATCTTCTCGCAAATCAAGCGTCCGCGATGGTAAGCTCTGTCGCGGTGAACGATGACGGACAAGGCGTCAACCTGCTCGCTGTTCAGCATGATGTCCATCTTCACGAGGCTAGACTTGCGGTAGCCCGACAATTCATAGTCGAACGAAGCATAACCTTTGGTTCTGGACTTCAACTGGTCGAAGAAGTCATATACGATCTCCGACAGCGGCATATCATACGTAATCGTGACGCGATTCGCATCCAGGTATTCCATGTTAATAAACTCGCCGCGCTTGCCTTGGCAAAGCTCCATAATGGTGCCGACAAAATCGTTCGGGACGATGATGGAAGCTTTCACGTACGGCTCCTCGACGAAATCAAGCTTGCCCGATTCCGGATAGTTGGACGGGTTGTCAATATCCATCGTCTCACCATTCGTCAGCGTAACCTTGTAGATAACGCTTGGCGCGGTCGTAATAAGCGGAATGTTGAATTCCCGCTCGATCCGCTCCTGGATAATTTCCATATGCAGCAAGCCCAGGAAGCCGCAGCGGAAGCCAAAGCCAAGCGCCGTGGATGATTCCGGCTCGTAACGAAGCGAAGCATCGTTAAGCTCCAGCTTCTCCAGCGCATCGCGCAGATCGTTATAGTCTTGCGTCTCAATCGGATACAGTCCGCAATAAACCATTGGATTGATCCGGCGGTAGCCTGGAAGCGGCTCTGGCGCGGGGCGCTTCGCGTCAGTCACGGTATCGCCTACGCGTGTATCCTTAACGTTCTTGATGCCCGCTACAACAAAACCTACATCCCCGACGGACAGCTCGTCTACGATCGTCATTTTAGGTTTGAACGCGCCTACTTCGATTACTTCGAATTCCGCGCCAGTCGCCATAAATCTGATCTTCTTGCCTGCGCGAATATTGCCGTCTACAACGCGTACATATACGATTACACCCTTATAGGCATCGTAATGAGAGTCGAAGATCAATGCCTTGAGCGGCTGGTCGGGATCTCCGTTCGGAGCGGGAACCTTGGTGACAACCTGCTCCAGAATCTCCTTGATGCCGATACCCGCCTTCGCCGAAGCGTGAACGGCTTCGCTGGCATCCAGTCCGATGACATCTTCGATCTCTTGCTTGACCCGATCCGGCTCTGCGCTCGGAAGGTCGATCTTATTAATGACAGGCAATACTTCAAGATTATTGTCGAGCGCCAGATACACGTTAGCCAGTGTCTGAGCTTCTATCCCTTGCGCAGCGTCTACTACGAGAAGCGCGCCTTCGCACGCCGCCATGCTTCGGGACACTTCGTATGTAAAGTCGACATGCCCTGGCGTATCAATCAGATTAAGCAAATATTCTTCGCCGTCGTCGGCACGATAGCTGAGCCGAACAGCCTGAAGCTTAATGGTAATGCCGCGCTCGCGCTCCAGATCCATCTTATCAAGAACCTGCGCTTGCATTTCTCTGGAGCTAAGCGCTCCGGTATATTCCAATATCCGATCCGCAAGCGTCGACTTGCCATGGTCAATATGAGCGATAATGGAAAAATTTCTTATTTTCTTCTGCCGGTCACGAACGTCAGTCATTCTTGAGCCCCCACACATCCAATAATTCCAATCATTCCTCCTATTATACCAGTTAGAAGGAATGTCAGCAATGAAGGTTTAGTTCATCCAGCCGTCGAACAAACCCACGACGAACCGGATGCCTTTGCTGGAAGCCGATTGGAGCAGTCCGGATGTAGAATCGGCAAGCTTGTTGACAGCCGGCTGGTCATTCTCATAAGGAATTCCCTGCAGGCGCGTCTCCTCGCCCTCGTGCCCGTTGCCGTACGCGATTCGCCGAATTTCCGCAAGTTCGCGCTCCAGCTCCGTGATCCGCTCCTCTGTCTCCGACTTGTAATCGGACTCTCCTGCGCCTGCCGTATATTCCTCGCCATTCATCGGTCCATAGATACGTTCAATTCCCGTGGTCGACATCTCCAGCCCGAACATGACCAACAGCGCGATGACGCCCCCAATCGTAAGCCACTTCCATGCATTACCTTTCATAGCCGTCTACTCCTTTCCCGATACCTTCTCCGCATCCCAGTAGATGGCGGAGATCACTTCCGCCAAAGCATCCGCCGTCCGATAACATTCCTCAAGCGTATTCTCTATACCGCCAATCTCGATCAACGCGCTTTCCGGAGCCAGCGATTGATTGTACTCCGCATTACCGGTAGTTTTCCCCCATATTCCCCTTGAAATACCAGGGTACTTCTTCTCCAGCGCGTTATGAATCTTGGTAGCGAACGCTTCGTTCTCTTTCCAATTCGGATTTTTGTTACCGATGACAAAATAAACCTGCGCATAGCTTGTTCCGTTTATCTCTGTTGTCGTATATTTGCGTTTTTGCGAGTCGCGGTGAAGGTCAAAAAACATTTTGAGATCGCCGCTGCTCGCCATCGCTTCTTTCACCGTCTTTTTGGAATACTTGTAGCTGTATGCGTAATTAAAATCTTTGACCGTAGAAGGGTAATCCGTATCGGAGTGCAGCGAGCCAATGCCCGCTTCCTCCAGCTTCTCTGCCAGCCGCTTGCCGACTAGCGTAATGTTGGTCGTCTTCGAGCTGACGTCTTTGGACTCTTTCTCCAGCTCCGGCACCCAAGACTCCCGGTTATGAGTGTGATAGATAAAAGCTACTTTATTGTCCCCCGTATCCGGCTTGTGCGTCGGCGGCGGGGTAGGCTCTGCCGATGGAACCTGCTCTTCCTCATGCGGCTCCTCAGCCGGCGGCTGCGCTTCGTCATCTTCATGGGCTCCGCCTGGAGGATCAGTGATTGGGAGATGATCCTGCGGGCCGTTATTCGTATCGGTTCCTACCCCTTTCCGTATCAGGAAGGAATCATTATGCATGCCGGGCAGCTCTGCCGACAGCAGTCCCGACGGATCATTCGGATTAATGCTCGTAAGTGTCCTCATGAGAAAGGCGCTGATTTCCTTATTGGTAAAAGAATCCGATTCCAGGCCGCTTTTGAAAGAAGGCATCTCCATTTCCATCATATCTCCAAAAAAACCGCTCGAAACCGCGGCCGAAAATCCCTTCATTGAGTGGATAGGCGAGCTGGTCGATTGCTGGTGCAGAATCCCCGCTGCTCCAAGCACAATAAAAAAGATCATAGAGCTGAGCGACAGTAAGGAGAACGCCCTTCCTGTGACGAGCAGATGCTTTACCTTCGTACTGTCATTCCATTGAGTCAGCCATGCCGGCTTCCGATTCATCATCCCCACGTACCTCCTGTTATCCGCTGGCGCGATAGTTATGCTGCTCTAAGCTACTATCAATCTATGAGACAAGCCGGATTCATAGAACCAATAGTTTTCTAATGCTGCTAGCTGATAGAATCGAAGAGGCAGGCACATCCCAGTGAACTCGCACAAAAAAAACGGAACGGATGCTGCATTCGCATCCGCTCCGCTTGGAGCCTAAGCTGTATTCTGACTGGCTTTAATGGGTATAAGCCCCTACATTATTGGAATCCACCGCATCATGCAGCGACGCATTAAGGCCGCTGGCGATAATATTGGCAATATCCTCGATGAATTGATCCACTTCCTTAGGCGTAACCAGCAGGTCGTGACCGATTGGGCTGAGCACTTCGCGCACCAGCTGGAGCCGCTCATGCTCGTCCATCTGGTTCATGAGGCCGAAAATTTGATTCGTATCGCCTTTCTGGCGCTCCAAATGAGACTTCATCATCTCAAAAGTATTGCTCACGATGGTGGAGGCGTAGACGACGGTAGGCACTCCAATCGCAATGACGGGAACGCCTAATATTTCGCGGGTAAGACCCTTGCGTTTGTTGCCGATGCCGGAGCCTGGATGGATGCCCGTATCCGCGATTTGGATCGTTGTATTGACACGCTCAACGGCCTTCGATGCGAGCGCATCTATTGCGATAATCAGCTCGGGCTTTGAGCGGTCGACAATGCCTTGCACGATCTCGCTTGATTCAATGCCCGTAATGCCGAGCACGCCCGGCGCAACCGCGCTGACGGAACGATAGCCCGGCGCCACCTGATCCGGCATCAGTTCGAAGAAGTGGCGGGTGACCATCACGTTCTCGACCACGAGCGGTCCCAGCGCATCGGGTGTTACATTCCAGTTGCCCAAGCCGACGATGAGCACGCGCGCATTTTTGGATATGTTCAGCCGCTGCAGGAAAGTCTCGAAATGCTTGGCGAATTGCGTGGCGACCCGGTCCTGCAGCTTCGTATCGCCATCCCGCAATCCCGGCACTTCAATCGTAATGTATTGCCCGACCATCTTGCCGATCGCTTGCGAGCCTTGCTCGTTCTGCACATGCAGCGTTGTAATGGTTATGCCATCATCCTCCGTCGTGTCGGAGTGAATGCCGGGAATCGGTCCTGCGCCGGGACGTTCCGCCATTTCCTTGGCTTCAAGCGCCAAATCGGTTCTAACATTGAACTTTTGCAAATCAAGATCTTTCTCCACAGCCACAATTCTCCCTTCCTTGCGTACAATCTTCCCTTATTGTTCGCAGCTGTGCCAATTTCATACTTCTATTCCACTGCTGCTTCGCCCTTGGCAAATGTACCTTCGGCCAATTGGTTACTATTGCTTTTTGGGCAGTCGCATGATAATATATTTTAAGTTGTGTTGTTGTTCTGCACAGAACTATGTAGGAGGTGAAATTCATGCCAAACATTAAATCCGCGATTAAACGCGTAAAGACAAACGAGAAACGCCGCGCTTTGAACGCATCCCAAAAATCCGCACTTCGTTCGGCCGTTAAAACTGCTGACCAAGCGATCGCTGGCACTGATGTAGATGCTGCTAAAGCGGCTCTGATCACAGCTTCGAAGAAATTGGACAAAGCAGTAACGAAAGGCCTGATCCATAAAAATGCGGCTGCCCGCAAAAAATCCCGTCTTGCAAAACGCCTGAACGCATTGACTGCTCAAGCGTAAGCTTACAAGACAACAATAGGCTTCGCCCTCTTCCAAGAAGGCGAAGCCTTTTTGCATGCCTGGCATAACTAGAGCCGTGCACTTTGATTAGACGGAACTTAGGCTTGACGGCCTAAGCTCCTTTATCCACGCTCAGGGACAATAAATACATCTCCAGACCGAATGTCTTATCGATAGCTCCTGTCTTCATGCCATAATCCAGATCGGCAAGCGACGCCAGCAGGCGGCCAAGCGCGGCGGTCTTGAATTTGCGGCTCTTCTCTGCCGCAAGCTTGACCGCATAAGGGTGCAGCCCCAGCTGCCCAGCCATCTGCTGCGGCGAATAATGATGCTGCTCCAATTCCTTGATCTGCAGCATGATGCGCAGCTGCCTTGCGATCAAAGCTGCAATCTTGATCGGCTCCTCCCGGCGTATCAGCAGCTGGCGGTACATCTCAAGCGCCCTGCCGATCCGCAGCTCGGCAATCGCATCAATCAGGGCGAACACATCCTCTTCCATCGTGGCCGCAGTAAGCATCGCGGCTGTCTCCCGCTCGATGACGCCGCCTTCACCCGCGTGCAGACAAAGCTTGTCCACCTCCTGGGCCAGCTGCCCCATGTTCACGCCTACGCGGGACAGAAGCAGCTCTGCCGCCCCTTCCTTCAATTCACGGCGCTGCTCCGATGCCCTTCGCATCATCCATCGCATCAGCTCCGGCGTATCCAGTTCGGGAAAAGCAATTAATGCTTTCCGGTCCTTCAGCGTCTTCACCAGCTTGCGTCTTTCATCAAGCTTGTCCGCATAGACGGCAAATACGATAACGCTCGTCTCCAAAGGAAATTCAATATAGCGCAGCAAAGAATCAGGACGGTGCTCCAGCTTTGCGTTCTCTTTGCCGCCCGCAGCCATAACGGAAGCGTCACGCACAAGCACCAGCTTGCGTTCCAGGAAGAACGGAGGCGATTCCGCTTCAATGACCGCTTCCTCCAGAGGCGTCTCCGAAGTATCGTACTTCATGATGCCCATTTCTTTCTCGTCTTGCTTGAACATCGTATCGGCAAGCAAGCTGATAAATTGCTCCATCCGATAGCGATCCTTGCCATATAGGACATACACCGGCCTCAGCTTGCCGGATTTGATTTCTTTGGCGACTTCCTTTACATCCATGTACTGCTCCCCCATTCCATTGATGTAAGAACGGCAACAAAGGGATGTGCCAACGATTGGCCATCCCTCTGTCTTTATATTAACACTCGCCGGCAGCTCCATGGCGCTGCCTGATACGAATGGTCTAACGACGTTGCGAAAACGTCGCAGACTGAACTCTCGCTACATCATACGGAAAATCACCGCCGGATGTGCGTAAATCCGTTAATTAATGCGCTGCTTTTTTTTCCTTCCAGCTCGCCGTCTCAATAACGTACTTCTGAGCCGCTCCCCGATCCAGCTGCACCTCGTAGGTAAGCTGGCTGCCGTCCTCGGACCAAGCAATCGCGGTATGCTGTCCGTTCTTGCGCGAGGTCTGCATAACCGTCTTCTTGTCTTCGGCCGATACGATCGTAATCGCATGCTGGTCCAAGAGCGCTACATATTGCCCGTCAGGCGAAGGGAATGCGTTGGCGACAGCGATCCCCATGTCAGGCTGGCCTTCATTATGAAGATCGGATTCGCCCCCGAAAGATTCATATTGATCCACAACTCCAGTGGGATTCGTGGCGATGCCTTTTTCGGTAGAGCTGTTGCCGGTGCTTCTGACGCTCACATCGCCGCCGGCTTCTGGATTGTTGCCTCCTGCCGCAAATCCTTGACTGTCTTCCTTCTCATGGGCCTTCAGTTCAATCTCGGACTGACCTGACACTGTATCGGCATTCATCCGCATTTCAGCTGCTTGGCCATTTGAATCCTGCGGCAGATCCGCTACGGAATAGGAAAGCTTGGCCGCATCATTGTTGATAATCGCACCGGGATCGTTCAAGATAAACAATCCGGCCACTATACCGGCCGCGACGACGCTCCCAATTGCGCTCCAAGTCGTCCAGCGTCTCTTGCGCGGCATGCGGCGCGGCGGAGCGGCGGCGCTGCCCGAGGCCACGATTGCCGCTTCCGCAGCTGTCGCAGTACTCTCGGCAAGACGGTCCAGCCGCTCCAGCTCCGGCATAATCGCGTCCACGAGGCTGTAGCTTGGCGTTACCTTGGGCAAGGCAGTGAGCTCTGCGGACAACTGCTTCATCCGCTCGAACATAGCTGCACAGTCCGGACATTGTCTTGTATGGTTCATCAAGACCTCCAGTTCGGCGTCGCTGAGATCGTCATCCAGCTGTCTTTGCATGAGTTCCATCACCTCTTGACAATTCATCCCCGGACACCACCTTTCTGATAATCATGGAGTAAAGATTGCAGCTGTTGCCTAGCCCTGAACAAGTAAGACTTTACCGTATTAAGCGGCAGGTCAAGCGAATCCGCAATTTCGTTATACGAAAAATCCTGCAAGTAGCGAAGCACGACAACCGTACGGTGATGCTCCGGGAGCTTGTCGATGGCACTTCGAATATCCTGGAGCGCGTACGCGGAGAGCACCTCGTCTTCCACGTTCTGCTTCTCCTTGAATACCATCTCATGCTCATCGATTGATACCGTAGGCTTGCTTCTCCTAAACTTGTCAATGCATATGTTGGTTACAATACGCTGTATCCATGTCTTGAACTGCGCCTTCTCCTCATAAGAGCCAATCTTCGTATAGATGCGGATTAATGCCTCTTGCGACGCATCCATCGCGTCTTGCTCGTTATTCAATATATAATAGGCTGTCCGATAGACATGGGTTTCAATCTCACGCAACAGAGTAATTAATGCGTCTCGATCTCCCGATTGGGCGGCTTTAATAAGGCCGGGCTCAACCACGAAGGATCCTCCTCTCTTGCAACCTTACTGACGGACGGGTTGCGTTAAATGTTGCAGGTCGTTAAAACGAATTTTTATTTTTATTAATAAAAAACATGGATTTATATCATTTTGTCTTCTTTTGCGGAATTGTGCAAACAGAGCCCTATCTCGCAGCAAGTAGAGAACTCCACATTAAAGAATACCAAATTAATAGATATACGTATAGCTATTCATTTCTGGAGAGTCCATATTCCCAAGCGGTTAACTCTGAATTTGGCCTCGCCGCCGGTATCCGTCCTCCATACTGCAACGCTTGCCTCCCTCAATCGCCCCAATACGTCGGGATGGGGGTGGCCGTAAGTATTCGCAGCTCCTGCCGAAGCGACCGCGCCAGCCGGCCGCCAATAGGCCAGCCACTCGCTGCCGGTAGAATGACGGCTGCCATGATGGGCAATCTTCATCATGTCGACAGGCTGTTGCGGAGCAAGATTCCGCTCTCTCGTTGCCCGGACGATCGCACTCTCCGTCTTGACGGAAATATCTCCTGTGAATAGGAATCGGCTATTGTACAGCTGTATGGCGACGACAAGGCTATGCTCGTTCTGATCTTTCATTACGGGAATGCCCGGCTTTCGTTCCACCGGCCACAGCACTTCCAGATGCGTCTCCTTATCCAGCGACCTGCTCTCGCCCGCAAGCGGAGCGTACATTGGAATATCGGCACGAAGCGCGGCTTTCATTAGCCTGCTTGAATCCTCCGAAGGCCTCAGCGTGCCGTTCCACCATATTTGCCTGACGGGCATTTCTTCTATAACCGCAATTAGCCCTTTGATATGATCGGTATCCATATGAGACAGAATCATAAGATCAATTCGGTGCACGCCCCTATCCCTCAGCAAAGGGACCAATACCTTGCTCCCCACCTCGAACGGGTCGCTGCGGTCTCTCCACTCCTCGCCCGGCTTGCGGAACGATATTGCGCCGCCGCCATCAACGAGAATATGTTTGCCGCTTGCCGTCCGAATCAGCGCAGCATCCCCTTGCCCGACGTCCAAAAAGCTTACCGCAGCCCTACGGTCGAAAGCATCAGGCATATAAGCGTAAACCAGCAGCAATATAGAGACTGCCAAATAGATGAAGAAAGGCCTGTAAGTGCGCCTTTTTTCAGAAACGGGAAACGCTTTCCCCTCTTTTTGCTTCCAGTTTCCATATTGCTTATGCTCATCTATCGGAGCCGTTTCAATCTCTTGCTCCGATTGTTCCCGTGTACCAGAAATCTCCATGGCGCCTGCGCGATATCCCTCCAGCACCCGAAAAACCGCACCCGTCAGCAGCAGCCAGACAACCACCCACCACAGCGGAGGGGTGCCCCATACTTGCCTGAACATAGATTGATCCGCCAGCCACCTTATGATTGCGAACGATCCGTCATTGGCAAGGACGGACAGATCTGCAATCCGTTTGGCCCCCCACGGCCATACAACCGACAGCACAAGCGCAGCGGCGCCCGCTGGCATCACGATCATGCTGATGAAAGGAACAAGCACAAAGTTCGCAAGCAGCGACAATAGATTGAATTGGTTAAAATAGTAGATCGTGACGGGGAACGAGACCAATTGTGCGACAACGGTGACCGCAGCCAGATCCAGCAGCCAGCCTCCTCGCCTCCACTTCGGCATAGCGCGCCGCAATGGCGGCACACCGAGAATGAGTCCCAGCGTAACAATAAAGGACAGCTGGAAGCTGACATCGTTAAGCAGATACGGGTTGAACAATAGCAGAACAACCGCTGCGGCAGAAATCAAGTGCAAGCCGTCCTTCAGCTTGCCCATCCGGGCGGCGGCAAGGCCAAGCATGGCCATCAAGCCCGCACGCAGCACGGATGGCGAGGCGCCCGTCAGCAGCACATAGAAAGGGACGGCTGCCATTAAGATAAGCAGAATCCGCTCCCGCGGCTGTCGCAGCATCTTGAGCAGGCTGGTCAAGGCGTACATGAAGACGCCGACATGCAGCCCCGATATCGCCAATATATGCGTCAATCCCAGCCGCGCGAATTGGTTGAATTGCTCGGGATCGAGATCCTCGCGGATGCCGAGAACCAGCCCTTTCATGTATCCGGCTTGCTCTGCCGGATACAGGTAGTCGAGCCGCGCGCCCAGCCATGCGCGCGCGGCGTCGACGCGGCCGTATACAGCGGCCGCGGAGAAGGCTTCAGCCGCCGAAGCCTCTACGGCGAGGGCGGCTGCGCCTTTGCTCTTCAGCAGCCAGTGGATGCCCTGGCTGCGGAGATAGCGGCGGTAGTCGAAGCCGCCGCTATTGGTTGCCATCGCCGGCAGCGACAGCTCGCCGTCGATACGCACTTGATCGCCGCGCTGCCAAGCCGCGGCGATCTCTTGCTCCGGCTGCGCTGCAAGCCGGAGCTGGACCATCAAGCGCTCGCTGCGCACCGCGAGCGGCTCGTCTCCTGCCGCTTGGACGGAGCTTGCCTCCAAGCGGAACTGGGCGCGGTCTCCATCCACCTCGACCGCTGAGATGATCGTGCCGCTGATGCGGACCGCATAGGCCGCTCTGGGGCCGTCCGATTCTGCGACCGCAAGCAGCTCCTGCAGCTCCGTTACATTACGAGAATCCGCCCACAGCCGCTCTCCGGCTGCCGCGCAAAATCCGAGCAGGCAAATGATTGCAAGCCCTCTGCTCCCGTGTCTGCTAAGGATGGCTGCTATTGTCAGCAGCAGCGCTGCGCCAGCCGTATATAGCGTGCCGCGCCAGCCAAGTCCCGCCGCAGCGCTGCTTCCCAGCACGAAGCATACGGCGAACCATACAAGCGGCCTTCTATTCATGGTCATCACATCAAGCACCCCCGATCGCCCAAATAAAAAGAACCCTCAGCCGCAAATGCCATGCGGCTGAGGGTTCCTCCCTGCTCTATGAATGGACCGATGCCAGGATCGCATCTGCCAACTCTATTATGACGTAACTTCCATCCCTGCTTGGGCTGGCGGCGTATAATGCTCCACCTGCCGGAACGCGATGCCCTGCTGAGCCATTAACGCATACACCTTTTCACTGTCCTTCGGATACGCGCGATGATAGACGATTTCTTCTACGCCGCTGTTCGCCAGCATGTTGGCGCATGTCCAGCATGGCTGGTCCGTGACATAGACGACCGAGCCTTCACGATCCGCCCTGTCGGTGAACAGCAGCAGGTTCTGCTCCGCATGAATGGTGCGGATACAGCGCTGCTTGCGGATCACCTGCTCCACGCCGTCAACCTGCTTCACCTCGACCTCTTCCGAAATCATGCAGCCGGCTTCCAGACAGTCATGCGCGCCCATAGGGGCGCCGTTATACGCGGTTCCCAGCAGCTTCTTGCCCTGCACAAGCACCGCTCCGACATGTCTGCGCGGACAACGCGAGCGTGTCGATACCATATAAGCGATATCCATGAAATAAGTGTCCCAATCCTTGCGGATGGCATCGTTTGTTGCTGAGGTCATCGTTTCCTCCCCGTCTCTGGCTGTACCTGTATTCTAAGATGATGCGGATGTGCCCGCTTCTAATCCATATGATTGATTCTATTGTAATCCTAAGCCGGCGCCGACGCCAGTACTGACAGCATTAGCCTTGCTGGCTTGCCGCAATCGCCTGCTCCAGATCCGCCAGAATATCGCGGATGCCTTCTGTGCCGACAGACAGGCGAACCATGCCTGGCGCTACGCCTGCCGCGTCTTGCTCATCGGCCGACAGCTGCTGATGCGTCGTGCTTGCCGGATGAATGATAAGCGACTTGGAATCGCCTACGTTCGCGAGATGCGAGAACAGCTTAACCCCGTTGATCAACTTCTTGCCCGCTTCCACGCCGCCTTTGATGCTGAACGTCAATATCGCGCCGCTTCCGTCCGGCAAATACTTCTGTGCCAGCTCATACGACGGATGGCTCTTCAGACCAGGATAGTTCACCCACTCTACCGCCTCGTGGCCTTCCAGATACTCCGCAACTGCAAGCGCGTTCGAGCTGTGGCGCTCCATGCGCAGATGCAGCGTCTCCAGGCCTTGCAGCAGCAAGAAGGAGTTGAACGGCGACAAAGCCGCGCCCATATCGCGCAGCAATTGTACGCGCGCCTTAATAATGTAGGCGATCGGGCCTACCGCATCGGTATATACAACGCCGTGATAGCTTGGATCCGGCTCTGTCAGTCCAGAGAATTTGCCGCTAGCTTTCCAATCGAACTTGCCGCTGTCCACAATAACGCCGCCGATCGACGTGCCGTGGCCGCCAATAAACTTGGTGGCGGAATGAACGACAATATCTGCTCCATGCTCAATCGGGCGGCACAGATAAGGGCTTGGGAATGTATTGTCGACAATGAATGGCACGCCATGCTCATGAGCAATAGCCGCTACTGCCTCCAGATCGATGACATCGCCCTTCGGATTGCCGATTGTCTCTGCATATACCGCTTTAGTCTTGTCCGTAATTGCGGCACGGAAGTTCTCGGGATCTGAAGGATCCACGAACTTCACTTGAATGCCCAGCTTCGGCAGCGTTGTCGAGAACAGGTTATATGTACCGCCGTACAAGCTTGTCGCCGATACGATCTCGTCGCCGGAGCCTGCGATGTTCAGGATCGCATAAGTAATCGCCGCTTGGCCGGATGCTACCGCCAGAGCTGCAGGAGCGCCCTCCAGCTCCGCTACGCGTTTCTCGAACACATCCGTCGTCGGGTTCATAATGCGAGTATAAATATTTCCGAATTCCTGCAGCGAGAACAAGTTAGCTGCATGATCCGTATCTTTGAATCCGTACGAGGTCGTCTGGTAGATCGGCACGGCGCGCGACAGCGTCGTAGGGTCGATCGCCTGGCCTCCGTGGACGGATAGCGTTTCTAGCGACAATTTTCTTTCTTCTGTCATTTTTGTGATCCTCCTCGATTGTTTTCGAAATCTAGTAAAATATGACTGTATCGCTTCCATTCTCTCACATTCACGGGCGGGCGACAACGCTTTCTTTGATCCCGGCCAAAAGCTTCTCGCCAATCCCCTTCACCCTAATCAAATCATCGACGCTTCTGAAATTTCCGTTGCGCTGACGGTCATCCGCTATGGCCTGCGCCTTGGATGGCCCGATTCCCTTCAGCTCCGTGAGCTCGTCCGCTGTAGCGCGGTTCAAATCCAGTCTTCCCATCTCATCCCTGCTCGTGAATACAGGCGTTGCAGCAGGCAGCGGAGACGCCTCCCCGGCTTGAGAACCAGAAGCAGGAGGCTCGGGAGCAGCCTCGGCTGAAACCGCCGCTTTCCCAGTCAGATCTTCATGCTGAGCTTCCATATGGATCTGCGGGTCCGCTGACGGCGCGGGAGCGGCGCTTCCATTCATGGCATCCAGCGACGCCTGCACGGCATCATTCAGCGGTATCCATTCCTCCTTCTTCTCCGGCGCGCCGCTGATTAATCCCGTTGCAACAAGAAGCATTGCGCCGGCTCCGCAAAGGGCAGCCAGCAGCTTATTCCTCCTCCCAGTTTTACGGTCTGACATAAGCAAGCTCATATCCATTTCTCCTTCCTATAATTAAATTGGTAATTCGTGACATACGAAACAAGTCTTGCGGAATAGGATATAAGAACATACATTACGCGTAATCGGTATAGGAGGGCTTAGCATGAATGTAGGATTTATCGGAACGGGCTCGATGGGAACATTGCTGATAGAAGCGCTGGTCGCTTCCGGCGCCCTTGCGCCTGCAGAAATCGCCATCAGCAATCGCACGTATGCCAAAGCGCAGGCGATAGCCGACCGGTATCCCGGCATGAGAGCCGAATATACGAACGCGGGGACCGCCCGCGGCAGCGACATCCTCTTCCTGTGCGTCAAGCCGCATGAGTTTATTCATGTTGTTCAGGATATTAAATCCGTCATCCTGCCCCAGCAGATTGTCGTGTCGATCACAAGTCCCGTTCTCGTCTCTCACCTGGAAGGAGAGCTGAACTGCAAGGTTGCCAAAATAATCCCCAGCATAACCAATATGGTATGGAGCGGGGCTTCTCTGTGCATCTACGGCGAGACGATGATCGAGAAGGATAAGAAGCGGCTGGAGTCGCTATTCTCCCACATCAGCGAGCCGCTGCGCATTGAGGAGGACTATACGCGCATCGTATCTGACATTTCGAGCTGCGGCCCGGCGTTCATGGCTTTTCTGCTGCAGCAGTTCATAGATGCGGCGGTAGAAGAGACGGGCATTCCTCGCAGCGAAGCGCTGCAAGTTGCGGCCAATATGCTGCTGGGCACCGGCTTGCTGCTTACTGAAGGACGGATGACTCCGGAAGAAATTCAGGAGCGCGTCGCGGTGCCGGGTGGCATCACAGCGAAGGCGCTGCATCTGCTGCGGAGGGAGACCGACGGCATCTTCAACAGTCTGATTAGAACGACACATGCCAAGTACAACGAGGATCTCGTTAAGGTTTCTACCGCTTTCTACGGCGAAGAGGTGAACGGACAATAGCTGTTCTTCAGCTAAAGCCCGCTCACCTCTTCGGATTGCGAGTCGTATTCGATTAGTTGGCTACAATATTGACAAGCTTTCCTTTGACCGCGATAACTTTGCGGACGGTCTTGCCAGCGATCAGCTCTTGCACTTTCTCCCGTCCTTTCGCCAAGGCCTCCATATCCGCTTCATTCGTATCGGCAGCGATCGAGATGCGCTCGACGATTTTGCCGTTCACCTGTACAACGATCTCCACTTCCTGATCGACTGTCCATGCTTCGTCATACGTCGGCCAAGCGGCATAAGTGATCGAGCCTTCAAAGCCAAGCTTCTCCCACAGCTCTTCCGCAATGTGCGGCGCGATCGGGGAGAGCAGCTGCACGAACTGCGCCATCGCTTCACGCGGCAATACATCGGTCTTGTACGCTTCGTTCACGAAGATCATCAGCTGGCTGATAACCGTATTGAAGCGCAAATTCTCGTAATCGTCCGTAATTTTCTTAATGGAGCGATGCCACGTGCGCTTGAATACGTCGGTTGTCTCGCCGTCACCAATTTTGGAGCTGATGGTTCCGTCCTCATTCACAAACAGACGCCATACGCGCGCCAGGAAGCGGTAAGAGCCTTCTACGCCATTCGTGCTCCAAGGTTTTGTCGCCTCAAGCGGCCCCATGAACATCTCGTACATACGAAGCGTATCCGCGCCGAATTCGTTCACGATATCGTCCGGGTTGATGACGTTGCCGCGCGACTTGGACATCTTCTCGTTGTTGGTGCCGAGGATCATGCCTTGGTTCACCAGCTTGTGGAACGGCTCCTTCGTATGCACAATGCCCAAATCATACAGCACCTTGTGCCAGAAGCGCGCGTACAACAGGTGAAGCACCGCATGCTCCGCGCCGCCGATGTACAAGTCTACCGGCAGCCATTCCTTCTGCTTCTCAGGCGAGCAAATCTCCTTGTCGTTCTTCGGATCGATGAAGCGCAGGTAATACCAGCAGCTTCCCGCCCATTGCGGCATTGTGTTCGTCTCGCGGCGAGCCTTCATGCCCGTCTCCGGATCAACCGTGTTGACCCACTCCGTCACGTTCGCCAGCGGGGATTCGCCCGTGCCGGATGGCTTGATTGCATCGACATCAGGCAGCAGCAGCGGCAATTGGTCTTCCGGCACCGGCTTCATCGTGCCGTCCTCCAGATGCAGGATCGGAATCGGCTCGCCCCAGTAGCGCTGGCGGCTGAACAGCCAGTCGCGCAGGCGGTAAGTAACCTTCGCCTTGCCTTTGCCCGCCTCTTCCAGATGCGCGATCATCGCTTTGATCGCGTCTGCGTTGTTCAGTCCGTTCAGGAAATCCGAGTTGACATGCTTGCCGTCTCCCGCGAAAGCTTCCTTCGAGATGTCCCCGCCTTCCACTACTTCAATAATCGGCAGATCGAATTGCTTCGCAAACTCCCAGTCTCTTGCATCATGGCCCGGAACGGCCATAATCGCGCCTGTGCCGTATCCGGCAAGCACGTAATCGGCAATCCAGATCGGCGTTTTTGCGCCATTCACCGGATTGACCGCATATGCGCCCGTGAATACGCCCGTTTTGTCCTTCGCGAGATCTGTGCGCTCCAGATCGCTCTTGCGCGCAGCAGCTTCCTGATAGGCTTCTACGGCTGCTTTCTGCTCGGCAGTCGTAATCGAGGCCACCAGCTCATGCTCTGGAGCCAGAACGCAATATGTCGCGCCGAACAATGTATCCGGGCGAGTCGTAAACACATCCAAAGAACCTTCATGCCCGTCAATATCGAATGTAACTTCCGCGCCCGTCGACTTGCCGATCCAGTTGCGCTGCATATCCTTGATGCTCTCCGACCAGTCCAGCTCTTCCAGATCATCCAGCAAACGGTCTGCATATTCCGTAATTTTCAGGATCCACTGGCGCATTGGCTTGCGGATAACCGGGTGGCCGCCGCGCTCGCTCAAGCCGTCGATCACTTCCTCGTTCGCAAGAACGGTGCCAAGCGCCGGACACCAGTTGACCGGCACTTCCGCTACATAAGCCAGACCGCGCTTATACAGCTGAATGAAGATCCATTGTGTCCATTTATAATAATCGGGGTCCGTCGTGCTGAATTCGCGATCCCAATCGTAGGAGAAGCCCAGCGATTTGATCTGACGGCGGAAGTTGTCGATATTCTTGAACGTAATATCACGCGGATGCTGCCCTGTGTCGAGCGCATGCTGCTCCGCAGGCAGGCCGAATGCATCCCAGCCCATCGGATGGAGTACGTTGAAGCCTTTCATCCGCTTGTAGCGGGATACGATATCGGTAGCGGTATAGCCTTCCGGATGGCCTACATGAAGCCCCGCGCCAGACGGATACGGGAACATATCCAGAGCGTAAAATTTAGGCTTCCCTGCGTCTTCCTTAGTCTGGAACGTCTTGTTCGCGTCCCAATATTGCTGCCATTTCGGCTCAATCGCTAGCGGATTATAGCCGTGTCGTTGGTGTTCCTGAGTCATTCGTGCTTCCTCCTAATCGTCTAGAAAACATAAAAAAACCTCCCGCCCCCAGCGGATTAACGCTAGGGACGAGAGGATATTCTCCCGTGGTACCACCCTAGTTAGCATCAGGCATGCCCTGCCCTTGCTCACTTGTCGTCCTTAACGCGGACGATGCGGAACGGTTCGCCTTAGCTGCTAAAGGTTGGCCGTTCGGCTCCGAGGCGAGCTTCCCTGCGCGCATGGTCCGGCTTTCACCAACCGCCGGCTCTCTATTCCGATGCAACGCCTGTACTGTTCCTCTTCAACGCCAATTCCTATCATTCAAACAATTACTACCGATTATATAAGTCCTTGCTCTTTCATGTCAAGCCGGCAGCGGCCTTGCAGCTCATAATTTCTCAAGCGGCTTCCCTGGCCAAGCCTCTTCTGGCAAATCCAAACGTCACGCATACGCAGACCATCAGCGCACCGTGCAACAATATTCCCAATACCGCGGTATACCCGCTTATGATAAACCCCAGCATCCATAACCCGAACGGGGGAATCTGAATGATGAATATCGCCGAGAGAGCAGCAATAAGCAAGCCGTCGCTAAGTCCTTCCTTCATCCAAGGGCGGGCAGACAGCAATCCAAGCAGCAGCGCGCCGGCAATGATCGAACATATCCCCCAAAACCGGACGGTATCCCGTTCAGAACCGGCCTCCGGTCCCAGGAAGTCTGCTGCAAGCCAGGTTGTGCCGATATAAGCGAGACCTGCGATGACAGATAGTAAGCCTGCCAATACAATAAAGGTTCTAGTCATACCTATCTCTCCTTGTATCTGTATGTTCGCCGTGAACGAGGACTAAGCAATTTCCACAATGACGAATAATCTCCATCAGCTTGCCCTTTTCCATGATCATCCATCCGCATCTACTCTTACTAACGCTGCTTTTCCACCGCAAGTTGCACCAGATTCTTTTTATGATGATGTCGCTGCACTTCCTAACAAAAAAAGCTCCCCGAAGGGAGTCATCATTTTGATCCACTATTTCTTCACCCGGTACCAATATTCGTATTGTGTCATAAACCCGAATTTGTCATATAGCCGATTTGCTGCCGCATTGCTCTTCACAACAAGCAGATAAGCCATTCTGGCGCCATGCTCGCCAGCCCATCCCAGCAGCCCGAGGGTAAGCGCCTCCCCGTACCCCCGGCCGCGCTCGCTTGCGTCCGTTACAATATCATACAAGCCGGCATAGCCCTCCTCCAGCACGACCATCCCTGCTGCAACTGGAACATCCCCGCGCTTGAACAGGCCGAACGCTCTGCGCAAAGGCTGTCCCGCCAGCATCCGCCGTGTCGTATCCCGTGCCCGGTCGCTAAGGCCCTGTAACCGGACAATGGCCTCCAGCCATTCGTCCGTTAGTTCCGCGCTCCAATGGAAGCCCTCCCCATATCGGGGTTCCGGAAGCTCGTCAATCGATGCAGTCTTGACCAGCGTATGGTCGATCCGCTCGTAACCCAGCTCCTCCAGCCTGGCATCCAGGGTGCCAGGTTCCGCAAATGGCGTAATTTTAAAGACAACCGGCTGGCCTTGAGCACGGTATAGCTCCTCGCAACGCCCAATCTGCCTATCCAGATCGCCGCTAAATCCATAGATCGGCTGAACCGAATTGGATCGCTTCGTATAGCCCTCGGTAAATCGAAGCAGCCAACCGTCCTGCAGAATCGTCTGCAGAGCCGGCCAGCCGTTCAAGCTTAGTTCTTCAATCCGTCTGTTGCCAAGCTTTCTCTCCTGCAAGATCCCCGTCTCCCCTCGTACCCGCTCCAAAGGTCCGGATGCCGAACCGCTCCATGTGGTCGTACCGGCCTTCTTTCTGTAAAATTTCAGCCTGCTTATAACCTATCAGATCAAAGTGAGGATACTCTTCGCGCTTATGGATGTAGGCCGGATTCAAGCCGTTCTCCCTGCACCAGGCAGCCAGCTTGTCCAAATCCGAGCACCCTGCCTTCGTAACGGTCCGAACGCCGGGAAAGCGTTCGTCCAGCCAATAGTGCGTCAGGAAGGCGATCTCCCCACGCAGGACGCGCTCCTTCCATTCCCTCATCTCCTTGCGGGTAATGCCGAATGCCATGCTGCCGATCCTCCTTGCCTTCCGCCGAAGCCCCTTCGCTCCAGAGCCGCTGTTCATGTTCTGATCTTACGACAAAATTTCTTTGACGCGGCCGACTGCGCCATCCTGCAGTCTTACTTTAATGCCGTGCGGGTGCTGCGGAGAATTCGTCAGAATATCCTTCACGACGCCCCTGGTCAGCTTCCCGGTCCGCTGATCCTGCTTCAGCACGATATGCACTTCCAGTCCGGGCTTAATCATGGACCGGATTGTTCCTGATGTCTGCATGCTCTCATTCCTCTTCTTGATGATGGCTATAAGCATAGCATATGCATTTCTAAGATGCACATGTTCTCTGCAACTGTTATACTTAACTACATATGACATGAAATGAGGAACATATCGAATGGCTAACGCATTCCAAGCGCTCGGGGTAACCGGGGGGCTGAACGACTTATTGAAACAGGCTGGCATTAGCGAGCCGACCCCTGTACAGCGGCAGACGATTCCGCTGCTGATGAACGGCAAAGATGTCATCGCTCAAGCTCAGACGGGCACAGGCAAGACATTGGCCTTCGCCTTGCCAATTCTGGAGCGGATTAATGTAAATAAAGAACAGGTGCAAGCGCTTATTCTCACTCCGACACGGGAATTGGCTATCCAGATTACAGCCGAGCTGAAGAAGCTTGCGCCGGCGGTCGGCGCCAATGTGCTGGCGGCTTACGGCGGTCAGGACGTGGAGGCGCAGATCCGCAAGCTCCAGCGCGCGCCGCATATTGTAGTAGCGACTCCTGGACGGCTGATCGACCATATGACGCGCGGAACAGTAAGCCTCGGCAAGCTGTCCATGCTCGTGCTTGATGAAGCGGATCAAATGCTGCATATGGGCTTCCTGCCCGAGGTCGAGAGCATCATCACTCAGACGCCAAGAGCGCGCCAGACTATGCTGTTCTCCGCTACGATGCCGGATGCCATCCGCAGGCTTGCCTCGGAATATATGAACGCGCCGGAGGATGTGCAGATCCGCAGCGCCAATGTTACGCTGGACAGCATCAAGCAGCTTGTAGTAGATACGACTGACCGCGGAAAGCAGCGCGCGCTGGTCCATCTGATCGAGCAGCACCGGCCCTACCTGGCCGTTATCTTCTGCAGAACAAAAGTTCGGGCGAAGAAGCTTAATGAAGCGCTACAGGATCAAGGCATCGAATCGGACGAGCTGCACGGCGACTTGACGCAGGCGAAGCGGGAGCAAGTCATGAAGCGATTCCGCGAAGCCCGTCTCCAGGTGCTCGTAGCAACCGACGTAGCGGCCCGCGGCCTTGACGTAGAAGGCGTCACCCATGTATACAATTACGACATGCCGCTCGATGGCGAAAGCTACATTCACCGTATCGGCAGAACCGGCCGCGCCGGACAGAAGGGCATGGCCGTCACACTCGCGACGCCGTACGATGCCTCCAAGTTGGCGGCGATCGAGAAGAGCATCGGCGCCCGTCTGGAGCATCGCTCCATTGACCGCGAAGGCGAACTGTCTTCCGCTCGCGGGGCACAACGCCCTAACGGCAATGAACGCAGCCGTGAAGGACGGGGCCAGGCTTCCGGCAGACCGGCAGGACGGGGCCAGGCTTCCGGCAGGCCGGCAGGACGAAGCGGCGGACGCGGCAGCGACCGCAAGGGACTACGCGAAGGAGGCCGCGGCTCCGCGAAGCCGACTGCCCGCAGTCAGAAACCGACTGCTGCAGTGGCAGACAGCAGCAATCCGTGGGCGGTTGCGGACGAGTCCGGCAGCCCGCGCGGCAAGCAGCGGGATGGCGGCAACCGCCGGGATAGCGGTCGTTCCTCCGACCGCGGGCCGAAGCGTTCTCCAGCGGCTGGCGGCAAGAGCCAGAGAGGCCAGCAATCCGGCGGACGATCCGGCGGGCGCAGCAGCGGAAGACAAGGAAAACCAAGCGGCGGCGGGCGCTCAGGCGGACGCGGCAATCGATAAAGCAAAGAAACCCAGTCCGAATATCGGACTGGGTTTCTTGCATTGGTGTTAACCGGCTGATTCGTGGGGACTGTTCGCGCTAATAAGATGCGAGACAACCTCTTCGGGGGTCGCAAATACATGCTGGGGCTGCCCCTGCTCAAGCAGCTCCAGCTCTCCTTCCCCCCATAGCGCAGCGGCGCTTGCCATGCCGGCGGCGGATGCTGCCAGCATATCGCCAAGCTGGTCGCCTATGTACATGCATTCGGCGGCGGGCACACCCATTTGTTCTGCCGCCAGCAGCAAGGGAGCGGGCTTCGGCTTATGCTCCTCCGTATCCTCTTGGCCTACGATGCAATCAAAAAAAGATAGCAGGCCGTTCGCCTCCAGCTCGCGCAGGACATATGCCTTACGTTTGGAAGATACGATTCCCAGGGGGTATCCCGACTCCGCCAGCCGCTCCAGCATATTCCGCACGCCAGCGTAAAGCGAGATGGCGGTGCAGTTCGCATCATAATAGCGAATGGCATGCTCGAATATTCGAGCGCCGTGTTCCGGGTAGAGAATGCCGATGACTTTGGCAACGGGCTTGCCTTTGAGTTGATTCAGCTCTTCCTCCGTCGCTTCCCGCTCCAGCACAGAACGGAACCCGGCCCGATTCGCTTCAGTAGCAAGATTCTCGCTATCCTGCAATGTACCGTCCAAATCAAACAATATGCATGAAACAGCCCTCATTACCAGCTCCCCCAATCTTGAGATCGACCTTAATTCACTTGCGGCAGCTCTATATCCGCATCATGGGTTTCACGCACTTCCAGCTTCGCGCCAAGCGAACGGAATGAGTCCACGATATTCTCATAGCCGCGTTCGAAATGATAGACGCCTGTAATTTGCGTGGTTCCTTCAGCCGCCAACCCTGCAAGCAGCAAGCAAATGCCCGCGCGAATATCAGAGGCATGAACCAAATTGCCGCGCAGAGGCAAGCCGCCCTTAATAAAAGCAGAGCCTGTGCGGAGTTCGATGTCGGCTCCCATTCTTCTCAGCTGCTGCACATGCGCGAACCGCTTCGGATAAATTTTGTCCGTTACGATGCTTTTGCCCGGAGCCTGCAGCATTAGCGCAGTGAGCGGCTGCTGCAGATCGGTAGGGAAACCTGGGTACATGCCTGTTCTCACTCGGGTCGCCCGCAGCGGACCCTCGCCGTAAGCGGTAATAGAGTCGCTGTTTGTCTCAATCTGAAGACCGATTTCTCTCAGCTTGGCAATCGTCGATCCCAGATGCTCCGGAATGACATCCTCAACCGTTATGGTTCCGCCGGTAACGCCGGCAGCGATCAAGAAAGATCCCGCAATAAGCCTGTCGGGAACTGCTGTATACGTACAACCGTGCAAATATCGAACGCCTTCAATACGGATCGTGTCCGTTCCCGCTCCCGTTATGCGCGCTCCCATGGCGATAAGCAATTGGGCGGTATCGACAACTTCAGGGTCCTTCGCCGCATTGCGCAGCACGGTTGAGCCCTTGGCCCGCACCGCTGCCAGCATCGCATTAATCGTAGCCCCCGATGTAATGGTGTCGAAGTAAATATCGGCGCCCTGCAATTGACGCGCGCTTGCTTCGTAATACTTCTCATGGAAAGACAACTGGGCGCCTAGCGCCTTTAAAGCCTTGATATGCTGGTCAATCGGACGATCGCCGAAGTCATCCCCGCCCGGATAGCCCACAGATACCGTTCCGCAACGGCTCAGCAACGCGCCTATGAAATAGTAAGCTGTTCGGAAAGTTGCCGATTTGACAGGGTCGATCTTGGCATGGCGAATGCCGGCCGGATGAATAGCTACCGTGCCTGAGCCCGTCACTTCCATGGAAATTCCGATTTCATGAGCGATTTCCCTAATGACGCGATAGTCGGCGATGTCAGGAATGTTGTGTAATATAACGGTTTCATCCGTTAAGCATGCCGCAGCCACCAGTGCCAGCGAGCTGTTCTTGGAGCCCGGGATCTTGACCGAACCGCGCAATCCGGGAGAGCGTTCCACTTGTAAGACTTTCATGAATAGTTGTACCTCCGCATTAAGTAGATGTAGGCTGTGCAATAAGTTGATGTATATTGAATCGTCGCTCTGTTATGTCCTAAGTTATTCAATCCATAGATCCGTCTGTCAGATGACGGATCTGCATGGGAGCATAGCCGTACTCCTGCCACTAGGATGGAGCTGAGTAATAGCAGGCCTGAAAAAAGCCAGACTGGTCAAATGTCCCATAGTATCCTTTCAATCTTATTCATTTTGATTCATGGTTGTCAATGAATCCATGCGCTTTTCTTCATGAACTTTTTTTCATTATTTTCCCCAACCGCAAATCGGGTTTCTAATTCGGCTGGACAGCCGTCCAAGCCAATTCGTACGCGGCGCATAGGATATCGTATACCGATAAAGGGGAGCTCCCCTACCAAGAGCCTGCAGGCCCCGCCTATCGGTAACTACAGTCTAGGAGGAATTGACATGTCCGGTGTGTATGGAGGCTACACGACGACAGGTGTAATCCTGGTTCTGTTTATTCTGCTCGTCATCATTACGAGAGTATTCCTGTAATAAACAAACCTTGACATCTGTTGCGAGAAAGAAGCGGATCGTGCCGTAACCTGAGCTTGCTGCATAGCGCATTCTCCATATGTCATAGCATGAGAAAAAGGACGTTCTCGGGCTCTGCCCGATCCGTCCTTTTTTGCCAGGTGCAAATCTATTATTCCTGCTGCCAGGCATATTGCCTGATTGCTGCCGCGACTCCACCTTCATTGTTGGAACCCGCAATCCGGTCGGCCGCTTCCTTCACGGCTTCCGGTGAATTGCTCATCGCAATGCCAAGTCCGGCATATTGAAGCATGGATATATCATTGTAATAATTGCCGATCGCCAATATTTTCTCCCTGTCAATTCCTTTCCCTTCGGCAAACTGCTTCAGCGCTACTCCTTTGCTGGAGCTGGGACTTTGAACGTCTATGAAGAAATCTCCGCTGCGGATGAATTGCAGGCCGTGCTTCCTTTGCGCCCAATGCGACTCTGTGCGGTCCATCAGTTCCTTGGAGCCGAATAGCGTCACTTTGACCATGCCTTCAGGAAGCTGCCCGGCAAAGCTGCTCATAATAGGCTCAACTTTATGATGCTCATACATTCGCAAGACTTCTTCCGTCACCGTCTCTACATACATATCAAAAGCAGTGTTCAGGTCAAAGTGAATCTGGTGCTCCCTGCAATAATCGAGCACTCCCAACAAATCACCGCTGTCGATATCATATTGGAACAAAACCTCGCGGTCTTCGGAACGAATAGTTGCCGCGCCGTTATGCGTAATGAGAATGCCGCTAAGCTCAAGCTCCGACAGAACGGGGAAGGTTCCCATCGGTCCTCTACCCGTGCATAACACAATGTCGGCGCCTCCCTGCACCGCCTCGTGGACGGCTTCCTTCACTTCTTCAAGCAAGTTATGGTCATCCGTAAGCAGCGTACCATCTACGTCAAGAGCAATTAAATCGTAAGCAAGTTTCATTCTGTCAACGCTCCTATCCCATTTTCTATGTCTTGGTTCTCACTGCTTGCCCGTGCCTCGATGGGCCTTCAGCAGCTCCACTTCCTCTTCCGTCAGTTCCCGGTAATGTCCTTCAGGCAAATACTCGTCCAGCTTTAGCGGCCCCATGGACACACGCTTTAGAGTCAGCACTTTTTTGCCTACAGCCTGGAACATTCTTTTGACCTGGTGAAACTTTCCTTCCCTGATCGTCAGACGGATAAGAGAATGGACTGGCGCAGCCTGATCTCCGTCATCGTCTATGACACCGTTCGAATCTCGGGGCAGCGAGCGGCTTAGCACTTGCAGCTCTGCAGGCAATGTCACATATCCGTCATCCAGCGTCACGCCGGCCTGGAATGCGCTCGCATCATCTTCGTTCACATTCCCTTGCACTAGCGCCTCGTACATTTTGTCTACATGCTTGCGGGGAGACAGCAGTTCATGAGCCAGTCCCCCGTCGTTGGTCAGCAGAAGCAGCCCTACCGTATCCTTATCCAGCCGTCCGACTGGAAACGGGTTTAGCAGCCGGTCCTCCGGCGCCAGCAGGTCAACAACGGTCCGCTCTCTGCCATCCTCCGTTGCAGAGATGACGCCCTGCGGCTTGTTCATCATCAAATAGATTACATCACGGTAAACGACCGTCTCGCCGTCGAAGGTAACCTTATGCTGGGCTGGCGTGACAATGAGTCCGCTATCCTTCACTACCTTGCCGTCCACTGCTACTTTCCCGAGCTTGACTGCCCTCTTGATCTCGCTTCTCGTCCCGAAGCCCATATGCGCAAGCAGCTTGTCTATCCGTAATTTTTCTGCCATCGTTATTGCTGCCTCCATCCGGCCGGCAGCTCGTTCTTCAGCATGCCGTCCACATATTTCCCCCAGCCGATCGGATACCCGTCAGCACAGACCAGCACATAGCCTTTCGCTAAAGCTCCATCGGCAATGTCCAGTTCCCCTTTATCCACAAACAGCGTCTCGCCTCTCAAATACCGCTGAATCTCGTCAGACTCCGCCCTCCAGCTGATCGAGCGCTTGGCTTCCGCACGCGTCAATCCCATTGCAAGCGCCTGGGAAGGAACGAATCTGCCCTTTTTCGAATCGCCGAGATACCAGCCCGGACGCACGACTCGAAGCCGGTCCAGTGACGGCAGCTGAGCAGAGGCCAAATAGACCAGCGAACCGTAATGCACAACGTTCATCGTCTCCAAAGTATGAATCAGCCCAAGCTCCTCCGCCGCGAACTTGCGCCAAGCGTCGGCAGGTACTACTTCTATGGCTGGAGTCTTGTCCCCACGAACAGGCCTCGTATCCTCGGCCCGCTTCTTGTCCTTCTTGCGCTTGACAGGGCCGGCGCTCACGTCCTCCGGAGCTTTCTCACGGATGTCCAATATGCCGCCGGCAGCTTCGCGCTCCTCCGATTTGCGCAGCACTGCTGCGTAATGTCCTTCGCCCTCCAGCAGATGAGGCCATAGCCTTACCGTGCCGAGAAGGCTGTGTGCACGCTCTTCCCCAAGCTTGCCAGCCGCAGCTGCGTCGATCCACTCCGGTCTTCCCTGCGAGATGCCGCCAGCGGGATGAACCTTCTCTACTGCGAATTCGGGATGGCGAAGCAGGAACTTGGCAATTTGCGATTCGTTCTCCTCCGGCGAAAACGTACATGTCGAATAGACTAGCAGTCCCCCTGGTGCAAGCATGGCCGCCACATGCTCCAATATGTCATGCTGCATCTCCATGCAGCGTTCAACCGAGTAGCTGTCCCAGCTTGCCGCCATGCCCTCATCCTTGCGGAACATGCCTTCGCCTGAGCAAGGCGCGTCAACGAGAATGCGGTCGAACCACTCGCGGAATGCAGGCACAAGCGCAGCTGGCTCCTCATTGAATACCGCTGCGTTGCGCACTCCGGCCAGCGCGATATTTTTGGCCAGCGCTTTCGTTCGTTCTGCTGAATTGTCATTGCTGATCAAAACGCCTTCTCCCATTAGCTTGCCGGCAATCTGTGTCGACTTGCCGCCAGGGGCTGCGCACAGATCCAGCACGCGATGGCCCGGGCGCACATCCAACAGTTCTACAGGCAGCATAGCGCTCGGTTCCTGGATATAGTACAAGCCGGCATGATAATGCGGATGCTTGCCCGGTCTGTCGCCTTCTTTATAATAGTAGCCTTCCTTTGCCCAAGGTACGGGTCTGACGGATTCACCGCCTAACGGCGATATCCGCCTCCATTGTTCCCGGTCGAGCTTAAGCGGATTGATCCGCAAGCCATATACTCTCGGAGCATCGTAGGATGACATAAAATTGTCAAATTCCGATTCAAGCAATTTTTGCATTTTTTCTAGAAACTTTGCCGGTATATTGCCCATTCTGCGCCTTTCCTCCCGCTGTGTCCCGTAGGACATCCTGCATGTACAAACCTACTCCGCTTTGGTATATAATAAAAAGTAAGTGAGGCATGAACGACTTGCATATTGACATGACCATCACATTGAAGCGGAGGTTAAAAGATGAAAAAGAAAAAGAAGAAGTTTAGTATGATTTACGTGTACATCGGTGTAGTCATTATTTTATTCGGTTCTATCTTTGTGCTTGGCAATCTGGAGAAAGACAATAAGCTTTACGGGATGCCCGCTTCCGAATTGAACCCCGCCACACGCTCGCTGCTTGACAATCCTAACTATCAGAATATCATATTGCCTGCTGAAATGGATAATAAGATTGACGCAAAAGAAGACTTCTTTTTGTATGCGTTTTCCTCGACTTGCAAATACTGTCTGAACACAACGCCTCAAATTATGCCGATCGTCAACGATATGGGAGTTGATATGCCGATGTTCAACTTGCTGGAATTTGGCGAATACGGCATGAAGCTGAATGTGGAATCGACACCTACGCTGCTGTACTACAAGGACGGCGTGGAAGTTGACCGGCTGGAAGGCGGCCTCCGCGAAGAGGGCACAACGGTCGGGCATACGCTTGACGACTTCAAAGCATTCTTCACCAAACATGCGGGAGCTGATGCGCAGTGATGAGAAGGAGCGAAGCACCGTCTTCCGAACCTAATGAAGCTGGCAGCCAAGAACAAGGAAGCACTGCAAGATCGATTATGTATGCTTTATTGTTAGGATTCGCCCTCATTACGCTGCTGGCTGCCTGCGGCACCAGCGACGACAAAGGCAAGGCGCATCTCCATGGTTCGGAGATGTGGGAGACTACTTCATCCGTCACAACATTGCCCGGCTTTCTGAAAAACCATACGAAGCTGACAAAGGATCTCTATTCTGAAGTTCATAGCCACATGCATATGCTTAGCGGCATTCCTTGCTACTGCGGCTGCATGCAGGGCACCGAATTCGACGAGCCCCATGACTCGCTGCTGCGCTGTTATTGGGCAGAGCACCCCGCGGATGACGGCAGCGTAACCTGGACAGACCACAGCACGAGCTGCGGCATCTGCAAGAAAGAGATGGAGGAAGTTATCGCCTTAAGCAAGCAAGGCAAGACGGCTGAGGAAATCCTGACGTATATTAACGACAACTATCAACCGAAGAAATCCTCAAGCTAGTTTTGCCTAAGCCATCCTTTTTCCATCAGGACTCATAAGTGAACAAGAAACCTCCGGCACAGCCGCTTGAAGCGGCCGTACCGGAGGTTTTTACAACCCTTGATTAATCGCTGGCGCTGGTCTTCTTCGCCTTTGCAATCGATTGGCTGATATCCACCGCGAGAGAAGAGAGTCCCGCATAGTCTTCTTGCTCGAACAGCTCATTGAACTTCATCTGGAATTGCGCCGCTTCGCGGATGCGATGATAGAAGTACAGATCCTGAATGCCGCTGAGCACGCGCGAGACGACATTGGATTCTTCCTCGAATTCCGTCTGCGCATCCAATATCTCCTTGCGGATGCTTGTCATCTCGTTATCCAGATGAAATGCGGCTTCTGCCGCTTTCTTAAGGCGGATGCGCACCTCATCGGGCAAGCTTTCCTTGAATTTATAATGGAGGGAATGCTCAATCGTCGCCCAGAAATTCATCGCGAGGGTCCGTATCTGGATTTCTGCCAGCACGTCCATTGAACCAAGCGCAGTCTGCACCGGGTACTTCACGATCATATGGTAGCTTCGATAGCCGCTTTCCTTGTAATTTGTAATATAGTCCTTCTCATAGACAAGCTGCAGGTCCTTGCGATTGCGGATCAATTCCGCCACGCGCCGGATATCGTCGACGAACTGGCACATAATTCGGATGCCCGCTATATCCTCGATGCCTGTATCAAGCTGATCCGAGGCGACGCCAAGCCGCCTTGCCTTCTCCAGGATGCTGGAGACCCGCTTCACCCGTCCCGTTACGAATTCAATCGGGGCGTAGGCTTCCCGCAGCTTAAGCTCCATGCGCATCGTCTTGAATTTTACCTTCAGTTCCTCTACTGCTTGTTCATAAGGCTGTAAAAATAGACTCCAGTCTCGTCCGTCCATCCGGCCGCCTCCTGTTTCTAACGATGATCTGCGCCCACTGCTTCGGCAATATGACGGTAGCCGTCCTTGCGCAAACATTCCTTCAGTCCGCTTGTCAGCTCGCGCAACACGCCCGGACCTTTATAGATTAATGCTGTATAAATCTCTACCAGCGAAGCTCCTGCGCGAATTTTATCGTATGCATCCTGCGCAGTAAAAATGCCGCCCGAGCCAATGATCGGCAGCTTACCGCCTGTCTGGCGATAGACGGAGCGAATGACTTCCGTCGAGCGTTCCTTGAGCGGCAGGCCGCTTAGGCCGCCTGTTTCTTTCGCATTGGCATGAGCCAGTCCATCGCGGGACAACGTCGTATTCGTAGCGATAATGCCTGACACGCGGCTTTCCATAATTGTCGCTACCGTATGCTCCAGCTGGTCCTCGGACATATCCGGCGCGATCTTGACCAGTACGCTCTTCGGCTTCTGCTTGCGCGCGCCAGCCTGCGTCTCCAACTCGTCCATGACGGCGGCGAGCAGCTTCTTCAGCTCGTCCCCATGCTGCAAGTCCCGCAAGCCTTGCGTATTCGGCGAGCTGATATTCACCACAAAGAAATCGCCATAATCATACAGCATGCGAATGCATGCCTCGTAATCCTCATGAGCTAGCTCGTTCGGCGTCACTTTGTTCTTCCCGATATTCACGGCGATCGGAACGCGGTGAATCTTGCGCTTCGCCAGCGAAGCCGCCATCGCCGCCGCGCCTTCGTTATTAAAGCCCATCCGATTGATGAGCGCCTCGTCCGGCGGCAGCCTGAACAGCCGCGGCAGCTCGTTGCCGGCTTGCCCCTTCGGCGTTACCGTGCCGACTTCGGCAAAGCCAAAGCCAATGCTGGAGAATCCGTCAGGCGCTTTGCCGTTCTTGTCCAATCCGGCCGCAAGACCGACCGGATGCGGGAAATCCAGTCCGAACAGCTTCATCTTAAGCTCCGGAGACTCCGGTACCCCGTACATGGCGTTCATAATGCCAGTCATGCCGGGAATTCTGCTCCCTGTCGCCATGCCGTCGATGACCAAATGATGGGCCTTCTCAGGGTCCATTTTAAAAAAAATAGGTTTAAGTATAGATGAATAAAGCAAAGCTTTCACTCCGTTCCAGTATGTATGCTCTAACGAACAGTTTATCCCTTTTGGAGCAAAAAGAAAAGAGCTCGCGCAAGCTGCGCAAGCTTCATTTGGCCAAGCTGTATTGCGGCTTTTGACGAAAACGATTACAATATAGGCATATCATGTTAATCCGAAAATCGCTATAGAAAGGTTGATTGAAAATGGGCGCAGCCAAAAGAAAGCCAGCCACATTAAAAGCAAAACCGAAGGAAGAAGTGAACAAGAAGGCGTTGATCTGGATCGCCTCCATTGTAGGGGTCGTATTCATTGCCGTCGCGGCACTTCTTATCGTCACTTCGTAAGCTTTGCTTACGTCAACCATTGATACACTTTGGCGGGATTGGTCTCGTTCTGCCGCGGCTCCAGCTTGAATCGGTCAGCTGACGGCTTCGCGTCTGACGGGAGCGTCCCGTTTTTAATTTTCACCGCCGTTCCGAGCGGCACCATATCGAACAGTTCCTCCACATCGGCCTTCTTCATCCTTATGCAGCCAAGCGACTTGTCCTTGCCGATGCTGTCCGGATCATCCGTTCCATGAATCGCGTACAGCGTATTCGACAGTGTCATCCCTCTGCTGCCGAACATGCCGTCATCCGTACCGTTAGGATCTCTTACTTTCTCGCTAATATAGAAATTGCCCTCAGGCGTTCGCTCGCCGCCAAGCCCCACCTCGTAGCTTCGAATCACCATTTTGTCCTGAATGACGGCTAGCCGGTAGTTCGACACGTCAATGACAATCTCCAAAGGCTTGCTCCAGTCTTGCTGGAATATGCCGTTCGTACCGATGCCTCGGCCCCTCTGGGCTTCCTTCGAGCCGGAACCCTCGTCATCTCCGCCCTGCTCCTGCTTTCCATTTCCCCTTTGCTTCTCCTTCAGTTTCGCCAGAACATAAGGGAACCATTCCTTCATCCCATCGCCTTCTCCAGACAGCACATTGTGCGGGTAAGGACGTATCAGGTCTTCAAGCTTCTGCGGCCACTTGCCATACAGCCGGTTGTACTGATGAATGGCGCTAGCCAGCGTCCAGTGCATCTCTTGCGCTTCCCGCCATTCGCCGAACAGCTTTTTGATGCCGCTGGTGTCGCCAGGCTCGCATATGCATGTATCGCGGTCGAGCATCGATAAGGCCAAGCGGCTGCTAGCGCCTTCCTTCGTGGCTGACATCAGGAAACGGGAATGTCCGTTCCATTGCCTCCAGCCCTCCTTCTCCTCCAGACGAATCGCCAGCGACTGCTTGGGAGCCGCTCCTCCCGCCGCTACGATGGCGTTCATGGCATAGCCGACTGGCCCCCCTTCCTTCTGCGGCACGAATACAACGCCAAGTCCCGGCGCGTTTGGGCCAGGCAATGCCGGACCGTCATCTTTGGGCTCTTTGTGCCACAAAGGGTTGAACGGAAGCAACAAGGCGATGAGCAGCAGCGGTATGGCTGCCAGCGCGATCTTCCAAACCAGTCTTTTTTTCTTCTGCTGCTGGTTCCAATCCTTCAGCTCCTGCAGCTGCTGCTCGGCCAGCGGATGCGTCTCCTGCTCGAAAGCTTCATATATATCGCCTGCTTGAATAAAGCAATAATTAGCTTTGCTCTCCTTGCCCGCTTGCAAGTAATGCTTGCCGAGCAAGTACCATCCCATCTTGTTGTCGGGATGCTGTTTTACGAATTGCTTCAGATAAATAATATCCTCCGGCTTCTCCATCACTAATCCCTCCGCCTGCTGATCTCTATCAAGTATATCGGCAGAGGATGCGAATTCGTCGATACCATTTTCACAACTTGGCAGCCGGCGGCGTCAAAAAAGCCCCCTCCATCCGTCCGCGCGGTCATGAGGGGGCTTGCTGTATCGTATTGGAGATCGGTTAGCCCGGCGCGTTGAACGGCTCGTCGGCGATCTTGATGGAGTCGGTCGGACAACCGTCGCAAGCGTCTTGCAGGTCGTCGTACATATCCTCAGGAATTTCGGTGTTGCCTGTATTTCCGTCGTTCTCATAGATGACTTCCGCAATTCCTTCGTCATCGTAGTCGTAAATGTCTGGCGCAGTCGCTCCGCATGCTCCGCACGCGATGCAAGTATCTTTCTCTACCCATGTATATTTAGCCATGGTATACATTCCCTCCTTATAATATACGGAATAATTCCGTTCGCTTTTCTGCTAGTATGATGCCTTAAAGCGTAGTATCTCACTCATCAATATATAACAAACCATCGTCTTTTTGCAAGGACGTGCCCCGAATTCGCTTGTTCCGGATCAGGGTCGACGGATCGTCTCCAAGCATCCCGGCCGTCAACACCGCATCCTCGCCGAATCTGTCGCGAAGAGCATCCATCGCCTTCGTAAGCGCCTCCTTCCGGGGTTGCTCCTCATAGCTGAACAAGTCGAGCTGAAATGCCGTCCCATCGGCCGGTGAAAGGTTTTGCAGCGTAACCCCAAGCAGCCGGATGGGATCGCCGAGCTTCCAGTGGCGAAGGAACAGCTTGCGCGCTTCCTGGTTGATCTGCTCCGTCGTTTGGGTAGGCGAATTTAACGTGTGCGATCTTGTGATGGTGGACATATCGGGCCGGCGAATCGTAATCTGAACGGTAGAAGCAACAAGCTTCTGGCGTCTCAGCCTTCGAGCGGTCTGATCCGACAGATTAAGCAATACGCGAAATATATCATTCTGCTCCGTCAGATCGCTTGGCAGCGTAGTCGTATGCCCGATCGACTTGCTTTGCTCCCGGTTCGGATTGACCGCCGAATGGTCGATGCCGTGAGCAGCCGATTTCATCCAAGCGCCCATTACGCCGAATTGCTTAATCAACAGCGACTCATCCGTACTCGCGAGCTGCCCGATTGTTCGAATGTTCATCTTCGCCAGCTTGTCGGCCGTCTTGCCGCCAATACCGAACAGCATGCCGCACGGCTTATCCCAAAGCAGATTCGGCACATCGCGCAGGCGCAGCACAGTCAGGCCCATAGGCTTCTTCATATCCGAAGCCATCTTGGCTAGAAGCTTGTTAGGCGCCAGGCCGATAGAGCATGGCAATTGCCACTCCGACTTAATCCGCTTCTGCAGCGAATCCGCAATCTCAAGCGGCGTTCCCAGCAGCTTGGAGCCCGTAATATCCATATAGCATTCATCGATCGATACCGGCTCTACAAGCGGCGTGAACTGCCGTGCAATGCTCATAAACCCGCGGGAATATTTCCGGTACAGGTTGAAATCCGGCTTGATCAACAGCAGCTCCGGACACAGGCGTACAGCTTGCTTGACGGCCATACCCGTCTTAATGCCCTTTTTCCTTGCGGCATAAGAGCATGTCACGATGATGCCCTTGCGCTGCTCCACGCTGCCGGATACGGCGGATGGCTTATCCTTATAATATTCTGGCTCTTCCGCTTCATGCACAGAACAATAAAACGCGTTCATATCCAGATGAATGATAACCCGCCCCTTGGCGGGATAATGATCCTTCACATCGCTCATGGCTCTCAACCTCACCTAAAAATACAGAAATGCGTATATCCGTTCCCCTTTCTTCCAGCATATAATTGATGAAGAGCCAAGTCAATCCGAAGAAGGCCGTGAAAAATATAACATTCCCCCTCTACTTTAAATAGATAAAGTGTTATAATAATAAATTATGATTTGTATTGGCTATCAGTGAAGGAGGCGTCATCCAGAAATGTCCGCTAACATCTCGATCTTTGACACGACGCTGCGTGACGGTACGCAAGGAGAAGGCATCAGCCTGTCCGCAGACGACAAATTGAAAATTGCCCTGAAGCTGGACGCTTTGGGCGTTCATTATATTGAAGGCGGGAATCCGGGAAGCAACAGCAAGGATATCGAGTTTTTCCAACGCGTCAAGTCTCTGGGCTTGAATGCGCGCATTACCGCATTCGGCAGCACGCGCCGCAAAAACTCTCTGGCCGAACAGGACGCCAGCCTTCTCCGCATCGTGGAATCGGGCGTTCCGGCAGCAACGCTGGTGGGCAAGGCGTGGGACTTTCATGTGCATACGGCTTTGCAGACGTCGCTGGAAGAGAATCTCGCCATGATCTTCGATTCCTTTGCGTTCCTGAAGCGGAACGGAATGGAAGCGATGTATGACGCGGAGCATTTCTTCGACGGCTACAAGCACAATCCGGAATACGCGCTGGCTGCTCTGCGCAAGGCGCAAGATGCCGGGGCAGACTGGCTCGTGCTGTGCGATACGAATGGCGGCACGCTGCCAAGCGAGATTCATGAGATTGTATCCCGTGTGAGATCGGAGCTTACGGCATCAATTGGCATCCATACGCATAACGACTGCGAGCTGGCGGTTGCCAATACGCTCTCTGCGGTACAAGCCGGAGCGCGGCAAGTGCAGGGCACGATCAACGGTTACGGGGAACGCTGCGGCAACGCCAACCTATGCTCCATCATTCCGAACTTGCAGATCAAGATGGGCTACAACTGTCTTCCTGATGAGAAGCTGCGCACGCTGACTAGCACGGCGCGTTATGTGAGCGAAATCGCCAATGTTCACATGCCTGTCGGCCAGGCTTATGTTGGCAATGCGGCGTTCGCCCATAAAGGCGGCATCCATGTCTCGGCGATTATGAAGGACTCCAAAACGTACGAGCATATCCAGCCGGAGCTAGTTGGCAACAAGCAGCGTATTCTCGTATCGGAGCTTGCCGGCCAGAGCAACATCATCTCCAAGGCACATGAGCTTGGTCTTGATGTCAATTCCAACAATGAGAAGACGAAGCAGATCATCGACCAGATCAAAGAGCTGGAGCATCAAGGCTACCAATTCGAAGGCGCGGATGCGTCGCTGGAGCTGCTGCTGCGTGAAGCCTTCACCGATATGAAGGAAATCTTTACGGTAGAATCATTCAAGATGCACATGGAGAAGTCGAACGGGGTTATGATCTCGGAGGCGATCGTCAAGATCAATGTCGACGGCCAGCAAGTATACACAGCTGCCGAGGGCAACGGCCCGGTCAACGCGCTCGACAATGCGCTTCGCAAGGCGCTGGTGCAGTTTTACCCGAAGATCGAGCAAATTCATCTGTCCGACTACAAGGTTCGCGTCATCGACGAGAAGGACGCGACCGCAGCCAAGGTCCGCGTATTGGTCGAATCAACGGGATTGGACAATACTTGGAGCACTGTAGGCGTATCAAGCAATGTCATTGAAGCAAGCTGGGAGGCTCTGCTCGGAAGCATCCGTTACGCGCTGCTAAGCATGGACAAGGTGAACAACGGCTCGCCTGACATTACGGAGCGTCTGGGCTTAATCAACCATTAATCGCAACAAAAAAGCTGTCTCGACGGTTGCCGCAAGGCTTCAATCGAGACAGCTTTTTTAAATCCATTTCTGTATAAGCCGTTCCCATTCCTCATATGTGATGACGCCATTGATCCGTTCTCGGATAACGCCATCTGAATCAATCAAGAAGCTAGTCGGGAATGTGGATACTTTATATTGCTTCGTCACATCGCCTGGACGGTCCATCAGAATCGGGAAAGTGAATTTATGATCTTCCACAAACTTTCGCGCCGCGCGTTCCTTATCGTACTTCGTGGCATTCACGCCATACAAAACCATGCGGTCCCCGTAATTCTCATGAAGCTTCTGCAGGTCGGGGGCTTCCAATTCGCAAGGTCCGCACCAAGACGCCCAGAAGTTGACAAAAATCAGCTTGTCGCTCTTGCCGCCAATCTCAATCTGCTTATCGTCCAAATCCGGCAGCGCGAACGCTTCTGCAGCGAACCCCGCCTTGGGCTTGAAGTCGGGGGATGTCGAAGCATCGGAAGCATCGTTCTGATTATATTGGTAAACGGCCAGCCCCGCGAAAAATATAGCGATTATCGCCAGCGCTGCAACTCTTCTCATATGGCACCCCTTCATTTTTCTATTCATTTGAACACAATTGCATCCATCGTATCATGCGTAGTATGGAAGCTCAATACAGTGGGCAAATTAGCCATAAAACCGTCACCATTCCACATTCGCCGGAGGTTAACTATGGCCCGCTCCCATCCGTCCAAATGGCTGCAGTACGCGGCATTCGCCAGCGTGCCGCTCGTGCTTGTGCTAGGCAATTCCATGCTTGTCCCTATTCTGCCTGACATGGCCAAAGCCATGAATATCAGCGAGCTGCAATCCAGCCTCGTTATTACGTTATTTTCGGTATCTGCAGGACTGTTCATACCTGTCATCGGTTATTTATCGGACCGCTTGAAGCGCAAAGCCGTCATTCTGCCCGCACTAGCCGTCTATGGCGCTGCCGGAATTCTTGCCGGGCTTGGCGCTGTATGGCATTCTTATCCAACGCTTATGATCGCCAGAATCATTCAGGGCATGGCTGCTGCGGGCACTGCCCCGATCGCCATGGCGCTTGTCGGTGATTTGTACAAGGACGGTGAAGAAAGCGAAGCGCTAGGATTGATCGAAGCATCGAACGGCTTCGGCAAGGTGATCAGCCCTATCCTAGGCTCCCTGCTTGGCCTTTGGACATGGTACGCCCCTTTCTTTGCGTTTCCGATCTTTTGCGCGGCTGCCTTTGCGGCAGTCTTATGGCTGATTGAGGAACCCGGAAAGCCGAACAAGAAGGTGCCTCTTCGGCAATATTTGCAGGGGATGGGCAAAATCTTCAAAAGCAACGGCAAGTGGCTGTTTCCTGCATATCTGGCAGGCGCGCTCGGGCTCTTCATTCTGTTCGGCATGCTGTTCTATCTGTCCGATATGATGGAGAAGCCACCGCTGTCGATCGATGGCGTCGCCAAAGGCGGCGTCCTCGCCATTCCGCTGCTCGGCCTGGTCATAACCGCTTATACAACAGGAAGAGTGATCAAAAAAAATAAAGCGCTAATGCGCAAGCTGATGCTGGTCGGACTGTCTGTGGTCACACTTTCGCTAGTGGCTGCTTCCATCTGGCATGCGGCGTTCATTGCATTAATCAGCTTTATTACGCTAAGCAGTATCGGAACGGGCTTGCTGCTTCCCTGCCTCAACACGCTTATAACCGGCGCGGTCGATCAATCCCATCGGGGCATGGTCACGTCCTTGTACAATAGCTTGCGCTTTCTGGGCGTTGCCGCAGGCCCGCCCCTATTGAGCTGGGCAGCCGACCGTTCTGTAACTTGGCTGTTCATCTCCCTTACGATACTAAGCGCTGTCGTACTGTTAGGCGTGGCGCTATTCGTGCGTCCCGAGCAATCGCAAGGAATGAAGAAGGCTTCTCGCTAAGCATCTCCTCCGGTATAATAAGCTGCATCGAGGTGATGGCTATGGCAGGGAACATGATTACGAAACTCCCAATAACTGCAGCCGCATACCAAGAGCTGCTTGCGATATGCGAACGAATATATCCATATGAGGCTTGCGGCTTGCTGGCCTGCAGTGATGGAGGCGATACAATCGATATCGTATTGCCTATACAGAATGTGCACGAACATCCGGAGGATTCATTCGCCTTTCATCCAGTGGAATGGACCAACACATTTTTTGGCATGCAAAAAAACCGACAACAGCTTGCCGGCTTCTTCCATTCCCATCCCCATTCGCATGCGCAGCCATCCGCAAGAGATTACGCAGGCTTTCCCCCAGCACAAGGAATGAGCTGCTGGATCGTGTCCTTGCAGGAGCGGGATCGGCCTGTCATAGAGCCGTACCGCATGCAAGACGGCAGGTTCGAGCCTATCCCGCTAGTGCTTGCTTAAGTAAGCATACACATCGCCAAGCGTAACAATATTCCTCTCTATAATGCGCTTCAAATATTTGTTCAGCAGCTGCGCGGTCATCCGTGAATCCTCCAGGGCATGATGCCTCTCCGTAACCGGAATGCCGTGCTTCAAGAGCAGATCGTCCAGGCTGTAGCTTTCGAGGCCCGGCTCCAGCCACTTGGCGATCATCATCGTATCCAGAACGCGATGATTCAGATTCACCTTGGAGGTCCGCCACAACGCCGCATTGAGGAACTGCTTGTCATGCCCCGACGCATGAGCCACTAACAGCCTTCTGCCAACAAAGGCCATAAAGTCATGCAATACCTTCATTAGATCCGGCGCATCCTGCACCATTTCATTCGTAATGCCTGTCAGCTCCACAATCGCTTTCGGAATCGGCCGCTTCGGATTCACCAGGCTGTAGTAAGCCTCGTCCTCCGCAATCTCCCCTCCACGTACAACAACAGCGCCGAAAGAAATAATTTCGTCGCCGTTGTTCGGATTAAAGCCGGTCGTCTCGAGATCAAATACAACAATCTCTAGCTCCCTGAGCGGAATGTCAAGCATGGATTGCTTGCGCTGCTCCCGATTCGCATTGCGAATAAAGGCCATCTGCTGTGCATTCGGAGAACCGAGCATCGACGCGATAGCAGGCGTTACGCCGCCCATCTTGTACAGGCTCCACATCCGCCCTACACCTTTTTGCTCCTTCATGATTATGCACCGCCTTACTCTTACGTAAGCCTGCCCATTGCTTGCTTGTATGCCGCTTTCTGCAATCTTTTGCCTAGTCTAAGACTGCTCTTGAGCTCATCCGTCATTTCTTTGGACAGTTTGCTGCTGGGCAGCTTGCCATTATTCTCATATACCCCGTTCTCTATCTGCTCGGTGGTCATGAGCCGAAGCCTCATGATGAAACGGAAGGCTTGCTCATAGCCGAGACCGTCCTCAGCAGAAATATGCCTTTCTTTCACCAGCCTCCGAATGCGCTCCAGCGTGGAGGTCTCTCTCAGATTGGCTTGTATGGCGAGCAGCCGAATGGAATTGACCATGGGAATATACGCCCCATACTTGATATCCAGGCTGCCGGCATCCTCGCCATAACGCTCCTTCAGCAACTGGCCGAAAATGCCGACCAGCACCTTGTGCCGCATCGTATTTTCGGTCATTCTGCGTATAATGACGGGATGACCCAGCGTATCGGTATAGAACATGTCCTTCAGCGCATCGACCAAAGCAGAATCTCCGTACACGCAGCGGCCATCTGCAATAATGAGCAAATAACGCACTGCCTCCCACTCCGGCTCCTTGAACCAGCCGTTCAGCTTCTCCCCCCATTCGCTGAGCGAATGGCACCATTCCGGATTGTCGCTCAGCACTTTGCCTTCACAAGGTGGATAGCCGGCAGCAATTAAATTTTCGACGATAAGTGTACATAGCTCCTTGAAATATGTCTTGACCTCTTCAATATTCGTATCGGAATCCTGATACACGACACCGCTGTCCTGATCGCTGGACAACGTCTGTTCCTTCCGTCCACCGCTGCCGAACAACAGATATGCGTAAGGCACGGGGGGAGACCCTTTCCCCATCCGTGCCATTTCCGCTTCCGAGATGGCAATCGCCCTGCTGATGATGGCATCATGCATCTCGTTCAACTGTTCATTCAATTGCTCTACCGGCCGCGATGGGAGAAGTGCTTCCATCTGCTCATGCATTTGGTCGCGCAAGCAGCGTATGCCGTCAATATGATCGGCCGAAGCAATCTTCTTGGCGAATTGCGATCGCGCTGGATCACTCATGCGCCTTCCCCCCTTCGGTCAGTCCGTTAGGCCTTATCGGTTAGCCTTGAATGCCTTGGCCTGGCTTTTTCAATTGCTCAGGATAACCATAAACTCCGTGCTCGCTCAGGTCAAGACCGATAATTTCTTGCTCCTCCGTTACGCGGAAGCCCATAACCTTCTTCATAATGCCCAGGACGATGAAGGACGACACGAGCACGAATGCGCCGGCGAATACAACGGACTCTAGCTGTACCCACAGCTGCTTCCAGCTGCCCGTGTCGATCAAGCCGCCTGTTCCGACGCCTACCTTATCTGCAAGCTCTTGCGTTGCGAAGATGCCGTTCGCAAGCGTACCCCAAATGCCTGCCATGCCATGAACAGACAGCGCATAGATCGGATCGTCTACTTTCAGCTTTTCGAACATTTTCACACTGTAGAATACAAGTACGCCAGAGACAAGACCAATCACGACAGCCGCCCATGGATCAACGAATGCACAGGAAGCCGTGATAGCAACAAGACCGCCAAGCGTACCGTTGAGCATGGCTGTTATGTCAGCTTTGCCTGTTACCGCCCAAGAGATCATCAGCGCTGCGACGCCGCCAGCGCCTGCGCCAAGCATCGTCGTGAAGGCTACGTAGGTAAAGAATCCATCGCCGATCGCAACGGTGGAGCCTGCATTGAAGCCGAACCAGCCCACCCACAGCAGAAGCACGGACAATGCCGTAAATACTTGGTTATGTCCCAAAATTTCATTAGCGGAGCCGTCTTTGTTGAATTTGCCGATACGAGGTTTCAGAAGAACGGTAGCGACAAACGCTGCAACCGCTCCGGACAAGTGAACGACCGTCGAGCCTGCGAAGTCTTGCGCGCCATGGTCGGCCAGCCAGCCGCCGCCCCAGATCCAGTGAGCAACCACCGGATAAATAACCGCGATATAGAAGAGGGTAAATACGACATAAGAGGACAGCTTGGCGCGCTCTGCGAACCCCCCCCATGCAATGGATAAGGAGATCGCTGCAAAGGCCAATTGGAACAGGAAGAACACTGCGCTCGGGAAGCCCTCAGATGCCGGGTCGCCGGAAGTGCCGGGATTGACGAAGAAGTCGCCCCAGCCGATAAACTTGCTAAGCGTGCTCTCCGCATTCGCCCCGCCGAAGGCTACTCCATAACCGACAGCCCAATAGATAAGAGCCGCAAGACCTACTGTAAAAATCGTTTTGCCAGCCACATGGCCTGCATTTTTCATCCGAGTGGAGCCGGCTTCGAGAAGAATAAAACCGCCTTGCATCAATAGTACAAGAATAAATGCGAGCATGACCCACAGGGAGTTCAATCCCATGTCAAGCATTGCGCCGGAAGGATCCGCTGCGAATGCGACTACCGGGAAAACAATTGTCATTAATCCTAACGCGAGAAATGTCTTCTTCACCAATATGACCACTCCTTTAATGTTATCTTTCCTCACATACTACGAAAGACTTAATGTCATTATAGTCAGAGCAGCTTATTTTGACAATATGGATTTTCATTTTTTTCAAAAAAAATCTAACGTTCGGCAGTAAACCTGACACGAACGTTAGCCTTTTCTTGTTAAACAGCTATATAATAGATATAACTCACTCTCATTCTTCGCGTTTACATCTCATTTCCACCCTTCCGTGCAAACATAGGGACAAACCGCCTAAGCTGCATCTTGCTTCTATAATTCACATGTCAGACGTTTGACTGTATGGTTACTTTAAGATTATCATTAACTATAATGAAGAATGATCAAAGGCGGTGATAGAATGGATGCTATCCACTTGTACCGGATCGGAGAATTATCCAGGCTTGCCAAGGTCAGCGCAAGGACAATCGATTATTATACCTCGATGGGGCTCATTGAGCCTGCGAAGCGATCCGACAAAAACTACAGATTATATTCTCATGAAACTTTGCAGCGTCTCGAACGTATTGAGGATATGAAAAAGGACAAATATACGTTAGATGAGATTAAAGCCAGTCTGGATAGCTGGAGCAAAGTGACGCCAGAGGAGCAAATTTCTCTTAAGCTGACCGAGATCCAGCAGCACCTGACAAAGCTGGAGCGCGAGGTCAAGGAGCTTGAGCCTGTTATTAAGCAGCTAAAGCCCCGCCAAGCGAACCGTTTCTACTCAGCGTTGACGCCTCAGACAGCCGCATGCATCGAAGCTCTGATGCTGCTCATGAACAAGAGCTCTCTCATGTAACGGTGTCCTACACCATAAGTTGGAGGAATGTATTGATGATCATCCTGATAATTGCAGCCTTCGCTTTGACGATCTGGGCCCAATTCCGCGTCAAGGGAACCTTCAAGAAGTGGGCGCAAGTGCCGGCGCACAGCGGCCTTACCGGCTACCAAGCCGCCAGAAGGATGCTGGACAACAACGGTCTGCATGACGTGCCGATCGAGCCAGTCCAAGGCGCATTGACCGACCATTACGATCCCATTAACCGCGTAGTGCGCTTGTCGGAGCCCGTATACTACGAGAACTCCATCTCGGCTATATCGGTCGCCTGCCATGAGGTAGGACACGCCATTCAGCATTCCGTGTCTTATCCGTTCCTGGTTGCCCGTCACCGAATCTTCCCTGTCGTGAACTTCGCTTCCGGCGTCGCACCTTTCTTGCTTATTGCCGGTTTCCTGTTCAACCAGTTTAACTTAATTGGCCTCGGCATCATCTTCTTCTCCGTAGCCGTCGCCTTCCAGCTTATTACACTGCCGGTTGAATTCAACGCCAGCAGCAGAGCACGCGACCTGATGGTTGCGGAAGGCTTCATAACGAACGACGAAGAACGCGGCGTAGCCAAAGTGTTGAACTCTGCCGCATTGACTTATGTAGCAGCTGCCCTGCTCTCCTTGCTGGAGCTTATTCGCTACATTTTGATTTTCACCCAGAACCGCGATTAATGCCCGCAACAGAAAGAGCCCTCTGACGGCCTGTATGCCGCCAGAGGGCTCTTCTTATGTTCTCCTTAACTTTCCCCCTGCCAATGGTTAATCGCGCTTGAAATACCGCAGTAGAAATCCGTGGAACAGCTTAGCCACAAGCGGCAGCTTCTCGTTGCTTCGATGGACCAATCCGATCGTCCTTGTAACGGCAGGCTTCGAGATTCGTACCGTCGCCGGCTGGAGCAGCCCGGATTGATGCAGCGCCAGCTCCGGCAGCAGGCTGACGCCCATGCCCGCGGCAACAAGCCCTCTAATCGTATCCGTCTCCTCACCCTCGAATCCGATCTTGGGCTCGAATCCGGCCTCTATGCAAGCCTCCCATACGATCGGTCTTAGCGAATAGCCCTCGCTGAATATAACGAACGTCTCGTCCCTCAGCTGGGCCAGTTCAATCTCTCCCTCGTCCGACAGCGGATGGCCGGGAGGGAGAATCGCATACAGTTCTTCCGTCAGCAGCACCTCTCCGCATACTTGTTCGTTCTCCTTGGGGTAAGGGGATATAAAGGCCAAATCGATCTCCCCTTTTACGAGATCGCGAATAAGCGAAGGGTACATCCCTTGCTTGAACCTGAATTTCACATTCGGATGAAGCTTGCGGAACGCCGCCACGACTTGCGGAATCAACGTATTGCCCAGACTGTGCGGGAAGCCCAGCCTGATCTCGCCTTTCTCCGGATCCAAAAATTCATGAACCTCGATAACGGCCCGCTCCAAATCGGACAATATCACTTCGGCCCGCTTTAGAAATAACGCACCAGCTGGCGTCAATTGCAGATTTCTCCCCTTCTGAACAAACAGCTTGACGCCAAGCTCCTCCTCCAGCTGGTGGATCTGGCGGCTGACGGCCGACTGAGCCACATGAAGCTCTTCCGCAGCTTGCGTGACATGTTCTTTCCGTGCGACTTTCACAAAATAATAAAGCTGTCGAAGTTCCATATGCTTTCGATTCTCTCCCGTAATCAACCTTTATGTTGATCTTAATTATTCGCCATTTATTGGACAAGCGTATTTCATTGCGATTATAATGATCACGTATCGTACAATCCATTCCAAGGAGGAAGTATAACATGACACAACTACAAGAACGCACAGGCGTTGCCACATTCAAGGGTAACCCGCTTACATTGATTGGACCTGAACTGAAAGCTGGAGACCAAGCTCCGGACTTCTCCCTTAACAAATCCCTGGTGGAATCCGTTAGCCTGAGCGACTACGCTGGCAAGGTCAAGCTGATTTCTGTCGTTCCATCCATCGACACAGGCGTTTGCGACGCGCAAACCCGCCGTTTCAACGAAGCAGCAGCTTCTCTGGGCGACAATGTGGTTGTTCTGACTGTTAGCGCAGACCTTCCGTTCGCGCAAGCGCGCTGGTGCGGTGCAGCCGGCGTTGACAAAGTCGTCATGCTGTCCGACTATAAGAACAATAACTTCGGCGAAGCGTACGGCGTCCTGATTAAAGAATTTGCCCTTGATATGCGCTCCATCTTCGTCATCGACGGAGACAATACGATCCGTTACGTTGAATACCTGCCTGAGATGACCGAGCATCCGAACTACGAGCAAGCGATCGAAGCGGCCAAAGCCCTGGTTTAATAATCGTATATCCAGCCGATCCATTCCGGCGGCTGACTGCAAACAAAGCGAGTGAAGGACACCCCTTCCTCGCTTTGTTTATGTATTAGCTATTTACCTTAAAAGCTCCAAGCTTCTTATCCAAGACACGATAGATTTCCAATATAACGCGATAGTTGGAGCCGAGATCCCCCAAGGAGCCCCGGGAAGCGGAATAGACATCAACCGCAGATGTTAGCGGATTCACGCTGATGACCGAAACGGTAATGTCCATCGTACGACCGAACATTGTACGTCTCTCCATCACAATCTCTCCGACGGATTGCACTTCATGTAATACCTTGTAGCCTTGCATCTTCTTCAGAGTAGATAACACTTCTTCCCACGCCTTGTCCTTCGACAGCTTGTAGAAGTGCGATTTCAGCAATGGATCCTTCGCCTTGTCGCCTGTCTGTTCATGACTGCGCAGCAGCCCGATTAAGGTCCGCTTCAACAACAAGAATCTCCCCCTCTAGCGTCTATATACATTACTTCTAATCATACCATGTTTTCATGCACGAAAAAAGAGCTTTCATCGGATTTAACCGACTAATCGCTCTTCATTGACTTAAAAAACCCGCCTATGCCGTCCGACCCGCATGTTTCTGAACCCGCTCTCGCAGGTGGGTGTCCGCAGCTCTGCTTTTGAGATCCCCTTTTGGGGGCGTGTCAGCTGCAAAGCGATGTAGGTCTCCCGTGAAACAGCCATTGGTTCAAAACAACGAAGAGCCGTTACGAACATCGCAGGATGTATAGCTATTATAGACCGTTCTGCCGCAAAAGTAAACGCGGGCGTCCCAATTATTTATTGGAATCGTTAGGATTGTCCTTAAGAAGCTCTTCGCGGTTCAGCTCAGCCGCTTCCTCCGCCGCTTCTTCCTCGGATTGCTTCAGCTTCTCCGCCTGCTCCTGCAGCTTCATGTAGATCAAATTAAAGTTCCAGAACGCGACCAATGCGACAAGGCTTCCCATAAAGAATGGAATCAGGAACGTCAGCTGGAACAAGCTGATATAGATGATGACGCCGCACATCATGACGGTGGACAAGGAGCGGATCGGCTTGCCAATCGTAATCAAAATCGCATTTTTAACCAATTGAAACGTTTTCATGTGGTAGTGCACGAGCATCGAGAAATAATTGAACAACGATGCAAATAACAGAGCTAGGAACGCCAAGAAGATGTATGATGCAATTGCCATTTGGTCTCTGTAGAAGAAATAGTTCACGACCATTAAGACGATAAGGATGGTGTAGATGAATCCGCCAATCATGCTTTGCTTGTAGTTCTCCTTGTAGCCGCGGAAGAACGTCTTAAACAATGCGACATCAGACTCTCCCGTCACCCATTTGCGGGCTACGGTGAACATGGCAGCCGTTGAAGGGAATAGGGTCAACGGAGCAAGCACAGAGATCGTAATTATCGGCCACATGAGAAAAGCTAATATCCCATGCTGAACCAGCGCCTCTTCCGTTATGCCCTGCGGATAAATAAACACCAGAAAAAAGACTAGAAACATAAATGGCAGCGCGGTAATAATCCATAAAAGATTAATGACCGCAAGCCTCATAATCCATTCGGAGATTCGGTAGAATCCCCCCATAAGTCCTCTTGGTTCCATCAGATCTGCCTCCACAATAAGTGAGTGTCTTGCCGTTGCTGACAGGGGTCATTGGACCGCCCAAATTAAGAGACTCTAGGCCTCCGTCTAATCCACGTGGACGGATTTGCATAGGATGTTAGTGTTCACCTATTCAGATGATTAAAAGGAGGTTGCTACAATGGGCAACATTGGTCCTGGTTTCGGCTGTGGTGGTTTTAACTCCGTAGGCGCCATTCTCGTATTGTTTATCCTTCTGGTCATCATCTCCAGAACAATCCTTTGCTTCTAAAGCCTAGATAAAAAGAACGGAGAGGTCCGCGATGCCCGCAAGGCATCACGGACTTTCCCCGTTTTTGTCGCGTATTAATTGTCCTCGGACGAGCTCTTCGGACGACGATAGTCGCTGCGGCCTTCGCTGTTGCGCTTGCTGTAGCTGCTTCCGCCATTATATCCGCCGCTGCTGCGGTTCTCACCGCCGCGGTATCCGCCACCGCTGCTGCGTCTGTCGTCGCGTCCGCGGTATCCGCCGCCGCCGCTACTGCGGTTGCTGCCATAAGAGCCCCCGCCGCTGCGGTTGAACGGACGGCCGTTGGAACGGATATCCGGTCTGCGTTTCTTAGCGCGAAGCGGCTCTTCCGGAGTCAATTCGATCTCGACGTTTTTCTTCTCGCCTGTAAGCAGCTTCATCGTTGCTGCAAGAAGATGAACGGAATCATATTGTTCCAGCAATTGAATCGCAATTGCTTTGTACTCGTTGAACTCTTCGTTCTGAACGACTTCAAGCACGCGTTCTGCAGTCACACGTTGTTTGCCTTCGATCGCTTCCGCCAAGCTAGGCAGAGGCTTGCGGTTCATGCGTTGGCGCGTAATGCGCTCGATGAAGTGCAGATGATCAATCTCACGAGGCGTGACGAACGACCAAGCTGTACCTTCCTTGCCTGCGCGTCCTGTACGGCCGATACGGTGAACATAGCTCTCCGGATCTTGCGGCAGGTCAAAATTGATAACATGCGTTACGCCCGATACGTCGAGGCCGCGAGCCGCAACGTCCGTAGCAACCAGCACATCAATGCTGCCGTCGCGGAACTTGCGCATTACGTTGTCGCGCTGGTTCTGGGACAGGTCGCCGTGAAGACCGTCAGCAGAGTAGCCACGCTTTTGCAGCGCTTCGCTCAGCTCATCTACGCGGCGCTTGGTGCGGCCGAAGATGATAGCCAACTCTGGGGACTCCATGTCCAGCAAGCGGCTAAGCGCTTCGAACTTCTGGCGCTCATGCACTTCAATGTAGGATTGCTCGATTGACGGAGCCGTTACTTGCTTCGGAATAACCGATACATGCTCAGGATCCTTCAGGAATTGCTGGGCAAGCTTCTGGATGTTGATTGGCATTGTAGCCGAGAATAGCATAGTTTGACGCTCTTCCGGTACCAGCTTGAGGATGGATTGGATATCCTCCATGAAGCCCATATCCAGCATCTCATCCGCCTCATCCAGCACGACTGTCTGAACGTCTTCCAGACGGATCGTCTTGCGGTTGATGTGGTCAAGCAAACGTCCCGGTGTTCCGATAATGATTTGCGGGCGTTTCTTCAGCGCACGAATCTGACGGCCGATCTCTTGGCCGCCGTAAATTGGCAGCGAACGCAAACCTTTGTATCGAGTAAGCTTCCCGATCTCTTCCGCCACCTGGATAGCGAGCTCACGGGTCGGCGTCATAATCAATGCGACAATGCGATCCTCGCTTGTCGGAATTTTGTTAATCAGCGGGATTCCGAATGCCGCTGTCTTCCCCGTACCGGTCTGGGCTTGGCCAATCAAGTCTCGGCCTGTCATAGCCACTGGGATGGATTGGGACTGAATCGGTGTCGATTCCTCGAATCCAAGTTCCGTAATTGCTTGCAACACTTTAGGTTCCAAGCCAAATTCAGCAAATGTTTTCAAACTTTTCTCATACTCCTTCTATCTACAGCCTTCTTAAGAATATCCAAACCATTATAGCACAACTTAGAATATGAATACCAGCCAACGTTGAAAAGCCATACTATAGCAACTACAATTACAGTTTGGAGCGATCGGATTGAATCATTACAAACGGCGCTATTTAACGGCCCTGCCCATGATGACCCTCGGCTCTCTGCTTGTAGCAACCGGCTTCAATTTATTTCTTATCCCCCACCAGTTGTTAAGCGGCGGCTTATCCGGCATCTCCATGATGATCGGTTACATAACAGGAGGCAATATAGCCTGGCTGTATCTGATCCTGAACTTGCCTGTATTAATTTGGGGATGGTTCGCGCTAGGCAAACGCTTTGTCCTATGGAGCATCTACTCCGTAGCACTCGCCACCCTGTTCCTGCAGCTCGTTCCTGTCACCCAGGTTGCCGATGACATTCTGCTTGGCGCCGTATTCGGCGGCATAATCGTCGGCTTCGGCAGCGGCTTGGCGCTCCGCTACGGCGGTTCCTCCGGCGGCTTCGACATCGTCGCCTCTATCGTCACCCGCAAGCGCGACCTGCCGATCGGGATGATCATTTTTTTGCTCAATGGCATGGTGATCGCTATTCTGATCCTTTTTACCGGAGACTGGGATCTTGCGCTCTACTCCTTGTTCGCCATCTTCAGCGCAGGCAAAATCATTGATTTGATTCATGTGAAGCATCTGAAGGTGACCGCCTTCATCGTCACGACGAGAGCAGATGAAATATTAGCCAAGCTGCTCCCGCATCCGCGCGGCATTACGATCCTGAAGACTCGAGGTGCCTATTCGTCCAGCGAGAGGGATATGCTAATGACTGTCCGAACCAAGTTCGAGCTTGCCGAGCTGTGTAAAACAATTACCACAATTGATCCGCATGCCTTCATCAATATTGTGGAGACTGCCGGCGTTGTAGGTGATTTCAGGCGGAATGAATCAAGTTAAACTACGCAAGTATGGATTTTCCAAGTGAAAACTATGTTTTTGAAAATCTTCCTGTTATAATGATTATATCCCGCAGCTTAACGCGGGCATTCGATTAACGGGAGGCCGTTGTTCGTTTTGCCCCTCAAGTTTCATGCCATAGGTTTTCCCCCTGTCGCTTTCTAGTTCATCACAATTAGGATGAAAGGGTGAGGCTAAGATGGATATGGAAACGGTCAAATTGTCACAGATTGTAGAAAGACTTGCCCCAGAGCTCAGTCCTTTTCTTACTTCCCGCGAGCTCGACCTCACAATCGTGCTTAGGGATGGTCTGGAAGTGCTGGAACCCGCTGACGCTATGGAGATCGTGCAGCACAGCATATGCAACGGGCAGAAGCAAACTTTATTACAATGACAGTTCGTTCGGGAATGACGCATTAAACCCGCAGGCCAGCCGACCCAATTCTCGGCTGGCTTTTTGTTCGCCTCCATTCAGAAAAAAGTTTACGATTCATCCGGAAGTGGTAAAAAAGGGGGATGACCGGGACAACTTCTGTGGCTTATACTTTTGTATGTACCGCTTCATCAGATCAGACCGCAAGGAGAGAGCACAATGGACATAATCGTTACGGCCTTCATGTTATTGTATAGTTTGCTGACAGGGTCAGGTGAAGACAGCGCGAATGTACAGAAGATTGCCGTAGCCTATCTGAATGCCGCGGCTGGAGAGACGATCGTGCAACCGGACGCATCCGGCTTGCCGGGCGGCAAGCCAAGCGATCCAGGCAGCGCAAGCGTCAAGAAAGACCCGCAGCCGGATACGCCGCCGATCAAAGGCATCTACGTCACCTCGCACAGTGCAGGCGGCTCACGCATGGCATCGCTTCTCAAGCTAGTCGACGAGACCGATCTTAATAGCATGGTCATTGATATTAAAGACGACAACGGCTATATTACTTACCCTACTACAACGCCAGAGCTTCTCGAAGTGGGCACAGCCAAAAAATTCATCGGCAATATCGAAGAGCTGATGACTACTTTGAAAATGCATGACATCTATCCCATCGCCCGAATTGTCGTGTTCAAGGATACGGTCCTGGCTGTCAAACGGCCTGATCTGTCGTTCCTGCAGCCTGACGGAACAATCTGGAAGAATGGGCGGGGCGAGAGCTTCGTTAACCCCTATCGCCAGGAAGTATGGGATTATAACATCGCGCTTGCGAAGGAAGCCGCCAAGCTTGGCTTTAAGGAAATTCAATTCGACTACGTCCGGTTCCCGGAAGGATTCGAGAATCGCGCCGATACGCTTACGTTCAACAGAACAGAGCAATCCCGGGTCGATACTGTGGCAGGCTTCGTGAAATACGCACGGGAGCAGCTGGAGCCGCTTGGCGTACGCGTCTCCATCGATATATTCGGCTATGCGGCATCCGTGCCTTCAGCCGAAGGCATCGGCCAGGATTTTGTGAAGATCTCGAATGACGCCCATGTCATATCCCCTATGATTTATCCGAGCCATTACAGCACGGGATGGTTCAAGCAGAAGGCGCCTGACCTTAGTCCCTACGAGACTATCAAAGGCGCTATGGACGATACGCATGAGAAGCTGAAGGATACGGGCGAGCTGAAGCCGATCATACGTCCATGGATTCAAGATTTCACAGCAAGCTGGCTCGGCAAGGGCAACTATATGAAATACGGCAAAGCTGAAGTCGAAGCCCAGATCAAGGCGCTGCACGACTCTGGGGTGACGGAATATCTGCTATGGAATGCAGGCAACAAATATTCGCCAGGAGTCGAATACAAGTAATCTAAAAAGGCGCTCCCGATTGAACGTTCAATCGGGAGCGCCTTTTGTCATAGCGGCTGGCCGTATACGATACTGCCCTGCCGTCTGATTCTATTATTGCGAGAGGCGCAGCGCCAGCTCGTACATGTCCATATCGAAAGGCTTCTTCGTGTTGACTACCGTGTCGATATCCGTAGTGACAAGCTCGCCCTTCACGACGCCGCAAGACTTGCCGGAATTGCCTTCCATAAGCTGTCTTACCGCAAAGTCGCCCAGTCTGCTCGCCAGGATGCGGTCAGCTGCCGTCGGCGTGCCGCCGCGCTGGATGTGGCCCAGTACCGTAACCCTAGCATCAATACCGCTCAGCTCGGTAATCTTCTGCGATACGTCCTCACCTTTGGCTGCGCCTTCCGCTACTACGATAATGCTATGGCGCTTGCCGTTCGCAAAGTTCGTTTTCATCCGCTCTGCCACTTCATTCAGATCGAATGGCACTTCAGGCACAAGGATCGTCTCCGCGCCGCTTGCAAGTCCAGCATAAAGCGCAATGTCGCCGCAATGGCGTCCCATAACCTCGACGATCGATGAACGCTCATGCGAAGACATCGTATCGCGGATTTTGTTGATCGCATCCACTACGATGCTGACAGCTGTATCGAACCCAATCGTAACGTCCGTGAACGGAATGTCGTTATCGATGGTGCCTGGCAGAGCCATTGTCTTGATGCCCAGCTTGCTCAGCTTATTCGCGCCATGGTAGGAACCGTCGCCGCCGATGACGACCAATCCTTCGATGCCGCGCGCGCGCAAAATTTCCGCACCGCGCTGCTGGCCTTCAGGCGTCATAAATTCCTTGCAGCGGGCTGTCTGCAGAATGGTGCCGCCGCGCTGAATGATATCGCCTACGCTGCGAAGATCCATTGGACGCAAATCATCGTTCAGCAGGCCTTGATAGCCGCGCTGTACGCCGTAAACCTCCAGTCCGTGAAACAATGCGCTGCGAACGACGGCGCGTACGGCTGCGTTCATTCCTTGCGAGTCTCCCCCGCTAGTTAATACTGCGATCGATTTAACTGCAGTCATGATTAACTCCTCCACATTTACGTAGTATTAAGCTTGCTGCTTGCGAATCCAAATGCTATTGATGAGGAAAAACAGCCTCGTAAGCGGACTGTTCTTCATGAGCTGCTTGGACACATCCTTTACTTCCGTCTGGTTCCGAACCTTCGGATCGGACAGATACAGCGCCAGCAGCCCTTCAATAATCAATTGGTGGAAGCGGGACGCGGGAAGTGACTTGACATCCTCCCTTGCCCTGCCTACAATGTGGCCGATTCGCTCGACCATGAGGCTTTTATCCTCGTAATAGTTGCAAAAGTTGAGATCGCCGCCGATGTGGTCTTCTTCTTGATCGATCAAATAATCAAGCATGATATGTAGACCGCATACATGCGGGAAATAAATATGCCGAATACTCTCGGCATCCTTCGCGGACAAGCGCTCCTCGCTGGCGGCCAAGAACAGCATGAACATGCCGAGCGTCGAACCGGTAGCGGCAGCAAACTCATTCCAATGAAGGTGAGGATACTTATGCTGGTGAAGCTCCCACCAGGCCAGCAATTGCGGCTCGCGAAGATCCTTGCGGATATGCTTGTACACCTGCAGGTCGCCGTACAAGCCGACCAGCTCCTCCACGTGAACGCGAACATTCCCATAGGATGGCAGCTTCGCTACTTGGGTCTGGCATGTGCGGACCAGATGATGAAGATAACCTCCGTCATCCCGCTCCTCGCGAAGCGCGTAGTAGTCTTGAAGCTCCGCATCCGGATTGACCGCATCGAGCATCGATTGATGCAATAGCCGGAAGTCGTCGGCATCCAGAGACGTGCTGCGATCACACAGGTTGTCCAAATAATCGCTGATCGTCTGCAGCGCCACAATTAACGGAATGAGCACATCGCGGTATTCCAGATTGGCCGCCGCATACACGCCGCCGCCCTGGCAGTGGAACTTCTTGTCGTGCATGCTGCTTAGCGCCTGCGTCCGCAGCTCTTCATTCGGGATAGCTTCGGCAAGCTTCCTCAGCTTGCCTAGTTCGGCTTCTACGCCGGGCAATACATATTTATACACGCGATGCATCAGCTTAATGGGACCTTTGGGCGCTCTGCCGCCCGATAAAGTCGTAAGTCTCACTTCGCACCCCCTTGCGAGAAAGTCCAGTCATGAATGCCGGCGCGATTCCAATTCCTGATTCATCCGATACCATATCTGCAAATCATTGATACGGCTTGCTTGTTCTGCAATCTCGTAATTGAGCACGCATGAACGCTTGAAATCTTCTTCTTCGTAAAGCTCCGACTGCTTGCCGTTGATCGTACGCTCCAGTTCCATAATCAGGTCCGGAATACGCCCGCGGATCAACTCCCATCTCTCAATCAAATGGGATTGCTCTTCTTCGCTGTACTGATCCCAGTCCTTCTTAAGCGAAGGCAGATGTATGCGAAGCCGGTCATTCCATACAAAATCGTATTCCGCCATTGTAAACCTCCACTCATAAATGTACCATTTTGCAGGGTAATAATCCAGCCACAATTGGAAGGGTAACCGTGCTATACTGAATGGTAAACGTTTTATTAATAGAGACGGAGTGAAAGTGCTGCCATGAATTCATCAGACACCGCTGCCGGCGGAATTTCCCCTACTGCCAAAAAAGAAACGCTTGCGCTGCGTGCGTTCAGCTTCTCTACCTATTCGACACAAGCGCTTATCATGTCCTTTATTCCGCTATACTTTCTATCCCAAGGCTTCTCGGAAAGCCAGATCGGCATCATCTATTCATCTGGCCTGTTCGTATCCATCTTCGCCAACATCATTACCGGCCTGGCCAGCGACAAGTTCCAGACCATCCGCAAGATTCTGATCGTCCTGCTGTTCGGACAGCTCGCCATGATCTCGCTGTTGTTTCCTATCGAAAACTTCGTCATGGTCTGCGTCATCATGGCTGCCTTCTACTTCTTCCAGACGCCGATGAACCCGCTGAGCGACAGCCTCATTCTGCTCTCCAGCCAGTATACGGGAACGCCTTACGCGTTGGTGCGAATCTTCGGCTCGCTGGGCTTTGCCATTAGCGCTTATGGCTTCGGACTGCTGCTCAAGGGCATCGGGTCGGAATGGACGCTGCTGGTGGCGCTTTGCACCATATCTACCTCGATCGTGCTCAGCCTCTTTATTAGAGACTACCGCGGCAGCTCGCGGAAAATCGAGTTTTCCGGCTTCTTCAAGCTGCTGAGCCAGCGCAATGTCATGCTGTTCTTCATGCTCATCCTGCTCATATCGACCGCCCACCGCATGTACGAGAGCTTTCTCGCAGTCACGATGCGCCAACTAGGCGCAAGCGACTCTTTAATCGGGCTCGCGCTGCTTATCTCGGCCTGCAGCGAAATTCCGATCCTGTTCTTGCTGGGCAAATACGGCCACAAGTTCAAGGAGCTCCCGCTTCTGATCTTCGCCTCGGTCATGTACGGGCTGCGCATGTGGTTCCTCAGCGAGATCGAGGATCCCCGCTGGATCGTCGCCACGCAAGCCATGCATAGCGTAACGTTCGGCGTCTACTTCTCCACCGCGCTGCGCTATATCTCACAGCTGATCCCGGACGAATTCCGCGCCTCCGGCCAAGCCGTCTACACGGTCATCTGGACCGGCGTCGCCGGCCTCATCAGCGGCGTATTAGGCGGCCTGGTTTACGAGCAGTTCGGCCGCGTTGCGTTCTACCATATCGCCACCGGCGTCGCAACCTCCGCCGCGCTCGGCTTTCTGCTCTACTTCCTGAGCAAGTATGGGAAGGGTTAAGGGCGTACTAAGGGCAAGAGGCTAGTTCCTCTTGCCCTTTTCTATTAGCGTTGGTGCACGACGTTAATATTCACTCTACTGCTCCAAACGTATATGTAGCTATGACGCACATCACTATATATTCGACTTCTCCACTTTCGCTCCTCCAACGCCGCCATACACCGTTACAGCTTCGATTTCTGCACATTTGCTACTCCAACGCCGCCTCACACCGTTACACACTCGATTACTCCACTTTCGCTCCTCTAACACCGCCACACACCGTTACAGCTTCGATTTCTGCACATTTGCTACTCCAACGCCGCCTCACACCGTTACACACTCGATTACTCCACTTTCGCCCTTCCAACGCCGCTACACAACGTTAGAAGCACGATTCCTCCACTTTTGCTCCTCCAACGCCGCCTCACACCGTTACACACTCGATTACTCCACTTTCGCCCCTCCAACGCCGCTACACAACGTTAGAAGCACGATTCCTCCACTTTTGCTCCTCCAACGCCGCCACACACCGTTACACACTCGATTTCACCACTTTCGTCCCTCCAACGCCATCTCACACCGTTACACACTCGATTTCTCCACTTTCGACCCTTCAACGCCGCCACACACCACTACCTCAAGTATCCTAAAGCTGACAAACTAATTTTAAACGCATGATTTCTTATTCGATCGGGATAGACAGGCTCAACCAGCTTCTTCTCAATCAATGATTTTACAACCAGTCGGCAAAAGGTTACTTCTTTATCCAGACAGGAGCATACCTCATACATTTTGAATGGTCTCGATAATGCAGCTCCAAACCGGATTACTTCTTTTTCATACATGTTAACTTTAGTTTTCGCGTCAACTGCGTATTTACCAATCAATTGTTCAACATAGTTACGGCAATCCAGCCCCCTTTCATCAAGTTCATCCCAGCTAAACGGTAAACGGGATATAAACATATCCATAAAGATTCATCGTTCGCACTCTGTATTTTTCAAAATTAAATCTCTTTCTTGTTATAGTCTCAGCATGAGGAACAAAACCATCACACTCAAACGCGATGCGATATGGCTTATAAAACACATCAATAAACATACTTACACCGCTCGAACTCTTCATCTCATGCTCAAGCTCGAATCCATCGAAGCTGCGGAAAATCGGCCAAATGACTTCCTTCAGCAGCTTGACCGTACCCGTCAAATCCCGCTCCAGCATCTCCATTCGCCTGGCACTCGCCTTGCTTTTCTGATCTTCTAAAAAAACGTTGAACTGCTTCTCGAATAACACATCCATTTCATATTGCCTCCTCATTTTGTTCCCAAACGCAAAAATGCGCTGTCAGCCTCATACGAGACCAACAGCGCATTCTTTACGCGGGAATATATATTTGCTTCGATTGTACCCTAGATAGAGCCAAGCTACAACCCTGAAAATAATAGGAAAAACCAACAGTCCTCACCACAGCATAATCCGAAATAGAGGATTCCAACTGATACCTGTTCCTCGTCTATCTATTGAAAAAAGGAGATCAAATGCTCACTTTCGATACCATTGCTACCGATGACCATTACCTCACCGATTCCAAATTGCTTCAAACCAACGTGGAAGAGCTTTTACTTCTCCCTGCCGCCTCAAGCGGACTATAGCCCCAAAACATAATAAAGGCTCCCTATATTGGGAGCCTTCTTCTTTGTTTGAGCTGTCGACCAATAAACCTATAGTTTATGGACGTTGGCCGCTTGAGCGCCGCGATTTCCTTCAGTAATATCGAATTCGACCGCCTGGCCTTCCTCCAGAGATTTAAAGCCTTCGCCTTGAATCGCGGAGAAGTGAACAAACACGTCTTCGCCGTCTTCCGCTTGGATGAAGCCGTAGCCTTTTTCTGCGTTAAACCATTTTACTGTACCTTTCAACGTTCATGACCTCCTAAATGTTCCGCCGATTGCATCAGCGTGAAATAATTATACCGAGCCGAAATCCAAAATGCAATTTCAGTAAAAAATGTTGTATTTAAACGTTCGTCACAATATTAAGCATTCGATCGGAGCCTGGGATAAACGGCAAGCCTGATTCCCGAATGTCCGGCGTTCCCCCGGCTTTACGCACAGCCTCCATCAACTCGTTCAGCTTCGCATACGGCTCCCACTTGAGCGACAGCAAAGGATATACCCGTATCGTGCCTCCAGGCCTGCATACCCGCATCAACTCGCGAATCGCTGCCTCATGGAACTCATACCCGAATTGCTCTGCGTACAAAAAGAGAAAATGACTACACAATACCAGCGAAAAACGGTTATCCTCAAATGGCAGCTCCGGCAGCGCTCCGCCGATATAACGGCGTTCTCCTTCGGCAGAAGCCACATGCTCCTCAAACAATGCCAGCGACTTCACTCTGCCGCCGTGATGATTCTCCAGCGAACCGTAATAGCTCCAGTCAAAACGCTCCTTGAGTCCGTCCAGCTTCTCTGTGGACACCTCAATCTCCTCACGCGCCTCTTCAACCCATGCCCCAATATTCCCGGCATAACGGGGATCGGCAGCCATTGCGTCATATCCTTTTCTTACCGCCTCGGCCGTAAACGAAGATCCGCCGCCTGCAACATCCAATATCTGTCCTGCCGCCAGCTCCTCTTCCTTCAACTGAAACATGGCCTGATATTCCGCAAATCCTCTGCACGTCATGGCGACGCCAACTTGCTCATAAAACGTTTTTGACATGTTCATCTCTCCTCGTCTCATCTCATCTCGACTCGTCTAATCTCAGCTTCCCGAGCAAATCTGCGCCGGATTGCAGCCAAGCGGGGACGCCTTGTATTGCTTAGCGCCTTCATAATGGCTATGATGGTAACTATACCATATTTAACTCATGAAGGTGGAAAATATTATGTTTAAAAAACATCAAATCTACAAAACAGACAATTACAATATGCTGACTGTCGAGGTTCAAGGCAAAACGCTGGTTATTCGCGAGATCTCCGACCAATGGGGCGAGGAATGCCATACCTTCGTCAGCCGCCCGGAAATGATGCACTGGGCCGAAAGACGCTTCCGTACGGAAGATTATGTGGGACGGGAAGATGAATTGAAAGCGATCATGGAAGCTTTTCGCGAGGTCTAAAGCGGGGCTAGGGCAAGCCTTGCCCCCGCTATCCTGCAAATAAAAGGAACTCCCCGCTGCGGCAGCGAACATAACGTTACACCGGTATGCATACAAACGTTAGGAGGCAACAGGAAACTAAATGGATCCAATGACATCTTCCATTGTTTTTATTATCGCGGCATTTTCGCTAGGGGCCGTCGTCGTCATGAAGCGGGATACTTTGCCGCCTAAGATGCGCCGCGGACTGGCGCTTGTCTCGATCGCTATGATTGCGTTCGCTTTTTTCCTCATCGTGTACAGCCTGTTCACGATGGGCTCGGACGCAACCTAGTTTTATCGTAGTTGGCATAACTTTCATTTTGTCAGGGCATAGTATGGGCAAACTGTGTCTTGCGAGGTGAACTTTCCCATGAAATGGCTGCCCCTGCTGCTTGCCTTATCTATGACCCAAGGAGCAGCAGCAATACCGGCAATTCCGCAGGAAGCCGGGCACAAGCAATCCATCCCATCTATCTCAAGGAGGAATACGATGAGTAACGTACCGAAACGTTCAGAGACTGCGGCCGAACACCGCTGGAAGCTGGAAGACTTGTTCGCGAATCAAGCATCCTGGGATCAGGAATATGCCAAAGCGAAAGAGTTGATCAAGAAAGCTGACCAATTCCAAGGAAAGCTAAGCGATCCTGCTCAGCTTAAAGCATGTTTCGAGCTGGAAGACGAGTTGTCCCTCCATGTCGAGCGGCTTTATGTGTATGCGAACATGCGCCATCATGAAGATACGGCTGAGCCTGGCAATCAAGCTCTGTCCGACAAATCGAAAAAGCTGAGTGTAGAGACAGGCGAAGCGTTGTCGTTCGTAACGCCTGAGGTGCTGAGTCTCTCCGACAGCGAGCTGGATGCGATGATCAACAATGAGTCGCTTGCCAAGTACCGTCATACGCTCGAAGAGATGAGACGGCAGAAGGCGCATATTTTGTCCAAGAGCGAAGAAGCGCTTATGGCTCAAGTCGGCAATATCAGCTCTGCTCCAGGCACGATCTTCGGCATGCTGAACAATGCGGACTTGAAGTTCCCTAAGGTGAAAAACGAAGCTGGCGAAGAAGTCGAGCTGTCGCATGGACGCTATATTCAGTTTCTGGAAAGCAAAAACCGCGATGTGCGCCGCGAAGCGTTCAAAGCGATGTACGATACATACGGCAAGCTGAAAAACACGATGGCCTCTACGCTGAATGCCAACGTCAACAAAAACGTTTTTTACGCCAAGGCGCGCAAATACGATTCCGTGCTCGGTATGTCCCTTTACGGCGACAATATTCCGAAGGAAGTATATACGAATTTGATTGATACCATCCATAAGCATCTTCCGCTTATGCACCGTTATATGGAGCTGCGCAAGCGTCTGCTTGGGCTGGATGAGCTGCATATGTACGACTTGTTCGCCCCGCTTGTCGAGGAATTCGATATGGAAATCAGCTTTGAGGATGCGAAGAAAACGATTCATGAAAGCTTGAAGCCGCTTGGCGAGGATTATTTGAACGTGCTGCAAGAGGGTTTTGACAAAGGCTGGATTGACGTATACGAAAATGAAGGCAAGCGCAGCGGCGCATACAGCTGGGGCGCATACGGGACGCATCCGTACGTGCTTCTGAACCATAAGGACAATCTGAACAGCATGTTCACGCTGACGCATGAGATGGGCCACGCCCTTCACTCGTATTACTCCGACACGACCCAAAACTATCGGGACGCGCAGTACACGATCTTCCTGGCGGAGGTTGCTTCTACGCTGAATGAAGCGCTGCTGATGGATTATTTGCTCGGCAAGTCGACGGATCCGAAGGAAAAAATGTACCTGCTCACCTATTATGCGGATCAGTTCCGCACGACGGTGTTCCGCCAGACGATGTTCGCAGAGTTCGAGAAAATCGTCCATGAGCGCACGGAAGCGGGCGAATCGCTGACGCCTCAGGAATTGAGCAAAATTTATTATGATCTGAACAAGCTGTATTACGGCCCTGGCATGGTGGTCGACCAGGATATCGAGATGGAGTGGGCGCGTATCCCTCACTTCTATACCAGCTTCTATGTATACAAATACGCGACCGGCTTCTCCGCGGCTACCAGCTTCTCCAAGCAGATTTTGGACGAAGGCGCTCCTGCCGTCGAGCGCTACCTCGGCTTCCTGAAGAGCGGCGGCAGCGACTTCTCGATCAACATTCTGAAAAAAGCCGGCGTCGACATGTCCACGCCAGAACCGATCGAGCAAGCGATGAGCGTATTCGAAGAGCTGATTGCCCAAATGGAGCAGCTTACGAGCGACCGAGCTAAAAAGTAAGTAGTTTGCTCATCGTATAGCTGCAAACTTATACTGCTCGTTGATGTGACTCAGTAGATGCGGCTGGCGCTGCACAGCTCGTTGATGTGACTCATCAAATGCGGCTGGCGCTGCACAGTTGGAAAGACCCTCATAATCCGCTTATGCGGATTGGGGGTCTTTTTGTATGTAGAGGTTTGGAGACGGTAATATCATTAATCGTTGACTATTGCGTTAAGGGCGCTGGTGAAGGTAGAAGTTGGGATACATAAAAATGCTGGCTCACATCGAACGGCGGCAACTAGAGAATCGTCGTGCTTAGCGAAGTTATTTCATCCATGGCGGCTGATTTGACGTTTTAACGGTGCTACGCGGCGTTGGAGGGGCAAATGTGGAGGAATCGTGGGTGTAACGGTGTGTAGCGCCGTTGGAGGGGCAAATGTGGAGGAATCGAGGGTGCAGCGGTGTGTGGTGGCGTTGGAGGGGCAAATGTGGAGGAATCGTGGTTCTAACGGTTTGTGGTGGCGTTGGAGGAGCAAATGTGGAGGAATAGAGGCTGTAACGGTGTGAGGCGGTGTTGGAGGAGCAAATGTGGAGTAATCGAAGGTGTAACGGTGTGTGGCGGCGTTGGAGGAGCAAATATGGAGGAATCGAGGCTGTAACGGTGTGTGGCGGCGTTGGAGGAGCGAAAGTGGAGTAATCGAGTGTGTAACGGTGTGTGGCGGCGTTGGAGGAGCAAATATGGAGGAATCGAGGCTGTAACGGTGTGTGGCGGCGTTGGAGGGGAAAATGCGGAGGAATCGTGGTTCTAACGGTGTGTGGCGGCGTTAGAGGGGCAAATGTGGAGGAATCGAGGGTGCAGCGGTGTGTGGCGGTGTTAGAGGGGCAATTGAGGAGTAACCGAGTGTGTAACGGTGTGTGGCGGTGTTAGAGGGGCAAATGAGGAGTAATCTTGTGTGTGGCGGTGTGTGGCGGTGTTAGAGGGGCAAATGAGGAGTAATCTTGTGTGTGGCGGTGTGTGGCGGTGTTAGAGGAGCAAATGTGGAGGAATCGTGGTTCTAACGGTGCTCCTCTACGTTACCAATCAAATCAAAAAAGCGGCTTCTCTGCGCTGGCACACGATGCATGTGCCAGCGGGAGAAACCGCTTGGGTTAGAGAAGCTGGCCGAGGGCGAGAGCCAGCAGGCCGGCGACTAGCGACGACAGGAGGTTCACCCTGTCGTTGTCCAGCGCGGCGAAGCCGCGGATGTGCCGGGTCGGGCTGCCGCAATGGCTGACCCGCTCCGTCTCGCTGCCGCATACCTGGCAGCGATACATGGCCTGGCCCGTGGCGCCGAGCAGCGAATCGGCGAAGGCGCCGGCCAGGCCGGCCGCGGCTGCTACGGCGATCAATCCCGCCGCAGCGTAGCCGCCCATGCCCGCAGCCGCTTCGCCTGGCTGCGGGATAGCCAGCAGCAGCGCTGCCACGGCGCCGATGAACGCGGCGCCCCCAAGCGCTGCTGCGCTGCCGAGCGGCGTTATCCCGCCGCTCGTGCCAGTCACTACGCGCTTGCCGCTCACGATCGATCGCGGCACAGAGCGGCTGAGCGCGCCGATCTCGGTCGCCCAAGTGTCGGCATTGACCGAAGCCATCACGCCGATATAGGCGAGCAGCCAGCCGTCATGCGGGAAGATGGCATGAAGCGCGCACAGCACAAGACCGGCGCCGCCATTGGCCCAGACTTGTCCTGCATCGCGGCGGCCGCCTTTGGCGTATTTCGCTTCCGCATCACGCTTGGACCTCGCATGGCGCTTCCACTTCGACCAGAACGTAGACGAAATGAAAAAAGCGATCAGCACGCCGAACCATACCGGCTCGCCAAAGGAGACAAACCCTGTCCCCATCGCCAGCGCCGACCATGCTCCCGATCCGGACAACGCACGGGCGCGATAAGCCGCTGCGGCAGCGAGACCGCTTCCCAGAAGACCGATAAGCAGCCTCAGCCACAATTCATCGATATATCCGACCATGAGCATCCCTTCAATCTACTTATTAGGCCTGAATCTGAACCATTTTTTTGTTCCTTCCAGCACTCGTTTGCCCGAGAGTTTGATACCGGAGCCCGTCACCAGCTCTCGCCAGCGATCAGGATAATTCGTGCAAATGAGAAGCTCGGGATCCAGCGAAGCCACTTTGAGCATATTGCGTTTGTCGTTGACCGTCCATGCCATCGTCTGGATGCCCGCTTCGTTCAGCAGCGCCATTCTGGCAGAATTAAGCTTGGAATACCCGATAGACAAAAAATCGGATTTCAACTCGCGAAGCTCATGCAGCAGCGTATTCCTCCAGCCGTCAAGAATCAAACCGATTCGAACCTGTTCAGACAGCTTGCGGACCCTTTCAAGCGTTCCGAGGTGAAAGGAGGTAAGCACGACATCGTCCATCCTGCCATATTCATAGATACGTTCCAGCACCTTCTCCTCGATATGAGGATAACGGATGCCATCCGTCTTCAGTTCTATATTCAGCTTGGCGCGGCCCGCCGACTCGCGAAGAACATCATCCAGCGTCGGAATCGATTCGCCCTTGAACTGCGGAGAATACCAGCTGCCCGCATCAAGCGAAGCCAGCTCCGCTGCCGTCCAATCGCGCACCTCTCCTCTGCCGTTGGTCGTTCGCCTCAAGTTGTAATCGTGGATAACGACAGGCACGGCGTCTTTGCTGAGCTGCACGTCAAGCTCGATCCATTCCACATCCGGAGCTTCCAGCGCCATTCGGAATGCCGCCATCGTATTCTCCGGAGCGCGGCCGGACCAACCCCGATGCGCAACGCACGGGTTATTCATGCAGGTTCCTTCCCTTCTCCGCTATCCCATCTCATGGTGTCTTCCCCGCAGTCTCTTGCTGGATGACGGAGCCTTCGGAATCCAGTGCAACTCCGAATGAAATCGAAGACAATCGCTGCAGCAGCTGCTGCTTGGCCTCGCCCTCAAGCGGCGTTGGCTGCGACTGGATAACGTTCATCGGATTGAATTTCAGCGAGCAATCGCCCGCTTTGTTGCAGACGGCATCCAGCACGCCGGTATCGCCCTGCGGGCTTTTTGGATTCGTCGCATACACAAAGTTGCCCAGGCTGTACGCAATCCACTTGCCCTTATAGTTTTCAAAGCCTTGCATGACATGCGGATGGCTCCCTACGACAATGTCAGCCCCTGCATCTATATATTCTCTGGCATATCTCCGATGGAGTTCTTCAGGTTTATCCGCCGCGTCTTTGCCCCAATGCACCATCACGACAACAATGTCCGCTTCTTCCTTCGCGCTTGCAATCGCCGCCACCGTTCGGGTGGTCTCGTAAGTCTCTGCGATGCCCGGCGTGTTGCGGTCTGCCTTCAGATGCGTGAACGGTATGACTCCGCTAACGCCAATATACGCAACCTTGAACCCTTTCGACTCTGCGATGTAAGGAGCGAATGCTTCCGCATCGTTATTGCCCACACCCATATACCCTATGCCGGCTTCTTGCAGATACTTCATCGTATCCTGCATACCCTCAAGGCCTTGATCCATGGCATGGTTATTTGCAAGGCTCAACACGTCAAATCCCGCGTTTTTCATCGCAGGCAGCGCATCTGGAGATCCTTTGTGTACATAAGGCGTTCCTTCAATCGGAATTCCCCGCGTCGTAATGGGAAGCTCCAAATTACCAGCCATTATGTCCGGTTCGCTCAAATACAGCAGTACATTTTGATAAGGGAAATCATAACCCTTCTCCAGTAAAATCCGGTTGATATATTCGCCTGGCATCAAATCCCCTACAAACGACAAGCTGATATGCTCGCTCGTCTCTCCGGTTCCTGCTTCTGCCGGCGGACTGGCTTCAGGATTCTCAATCTCTTGATCATCCGGAGCGGGTGTAGCCTCGGGCTGATCAGAAGGCGCCGGGCTGACATCACCGTCTTTGTCTCCGTCAGGGTCATTCACAACAACCTGCTCCTTGCCGCCGCCCGGCCAAGACAGCCACTCCGGCAAGCCTGCCTTCGTACCCAAGGTCAATCCCAAGGCTGCCGCAACTAGAAGCGTTCCTATTAATACCATTGATATGCGGAGCGTTCGCCGCCGCCGTTTCTCGCGCTGCGCTTTCTCTCTTTGGCGCGATTCCGATCTGGATAATGTCATAGAATGCTCCTTATTCGATAGATCTCTCAGCTAGATACTAGATTTCCTCATTATACCTGTTACTAGTAAGGAAGCGAAGAGAATCTGTCAAAAAAGAGCTTCAAGTCCTGCTTTTTAGTTCGAAACGCTGTACAGCTCGGCAGCCGCTTCTTTGCCTTGGCGAATGCAGTCTGGCAAGCCGACCCCGTCAAAAGCCGCTCCCGTTACCCACACGCCTGGCAGTTCTGTCTTGAGCCTGCTGCGCAGCGACTGCATCTTCTCGATATGGCCGACCGGATATTGCGGCATCGAATGGTTGAGCCTCGTAATTTCTGTAAAAATCGGCTCCGCCGTAATGCCCATCGTCTCCCGGATATCCTTGCGCACCGCCGCAACCAGTTGGTCATCGGGAAGCTTCACGCTTTCCTGATCCTCGGAATGGCCGACATAACAACGCAGCAGCACCTTATCATCCGGACTCGTATGCAGCCATTTGTTCGACGTCCATGTGCAGGCCGTAATATGAAGCCCTTCAGAGCGCGGCACCACAAAGCCGGAACCGTCGAAATCGAGTCCAAATGTCTTTTTGTCAAAAGCCATTACAACATTCGCTACGGATACATACCGGATTTCCTTCAGCTCTTCACATGCCACGAGCGGCTCCAGCAGCTTGGCGGCGGCAAAAGCCGGCGCGGTCACGACAATGCGATCCGCCTCCAGCGTCTCGCCATCGGCAAGCTTCAATGTATAGCCGCTAGCCGCTTTATTAATCTCGGTTACTTTCACCCCAAGCCTGCGCTCCGCTCCGCCTAGCTCCTGATCCAGCGAACGCACAAGTGTGGTCAACCCTTTCTTGAACGTAAGGAACGTCGTCCCTTGCGCCTTTCCTTTTGCGGCGGCAGCCGTAGCCTTCCGGTTATGCATCATTCCTTTAATCAGGCTTCCATGCTTCCGTTCCGAATCGCCGAATTGCGGGAATGTCGCTTTGAGGCTCAATTTCTTCAAGTCTCCCGCATAGATCCCGGCAAGCAGCGGCTCGGCAATTCTCCGCATCACTTGTGTGCCTACGCGTCTTTCCAAAAATCCGCCCAGCGATTCGTCGCCAACCGCCGGTTTCGCCGGCATGAACAAGTCCATTACCGCCCTCAGCTTGCCCCCGAGCGACAGCAGGCTGGTCTTCATGAAAGGGGCAATCTCCGTCGGAATGCCGAGCACTAGCCCCGGCGGCATCGCGTGCAGCTTCCGGTTATGCATAATATATGTTTTTTTGGCGGCGGGATTGGTTGCTGTCAGTTCATCCTCCAGACCAAGCTCCTTCGCCAGATCGATGATGGCTTGCTTGCGCGCGAGGAAGGAATCCGGTCCCTTCTCGATGACAAAGCCGTCACGTTGCAGCGTATTGATTTTTCCGCCCAGCACGGGAGCTTCGTCCACAATCGTGAGCTGAAGCTTCCGTCCTTGCCGCTCCGCTTCCCGCTGCAAATAAAAAGCGGAGCTCAGTCCGCTGATCCCCCCGCCAATAATGACAATTCGATCAATCGCTTCTGCACTCCGCATTCTATTCATTCCTTTCCGTTCCCGGCACTAGCGGCTTGCACCGACTCGGCCAATGTCTCCATATATAGCGGATCGCGGTTCAGCATCGCAATACGCTCCAGCGTAATGCCGATTTTCTCCGCTTCCGCCTTTGCTTCAATATCCAGATCGTAGAGCACTTCAAGATGGTCCGAGACGAATCCGACAGGCGCTACAAGCACCGCTTTTACGCCTTCTCCCGCGATGGTCTCCAACGTCTCCAAAATATCCGGACCAAGCCAAGGATCGCGAGTTCGGCCGGCGCTTTGCCATGTGAACTGCCAATCCTTCACGCCCGCCGCTTCAGCTACGGCAGCTGAAGTCTCAAGCAATTGCTTCTCGTACGGATCGCCTAGCTCTCTGATCTTCTCAGGCAAGCTATGCGCGCTGAACAACACCTTCGTCTTCGCTTCAGCGCCAGCTGACTCCGCGACCACGCCCAAGCCGTTCACCACACGCTCGGTCAAGGCTTGAATGAGCTTCGGATGCAAGTGGTACTGCTCGACAAAGGACATAGCGATCCCAAGCTCCTCCGCCTTCTCCTTTGCTCTCTTGATGTAGCTTCCTACGCTCATGGTAGAAAAATGAGGAGCGAGCACGATGCCTACAGCGCGGCGAATGCCGTCCTTGGCCATCTCTTCTACGCCATCCTCGATATAAGGACGGGCATGCTTCAGTCCTTGGTAACATACATATTGGCCCGGCGCCAAGGTATCCAGCTTGTCTTGCAGGCCGGCGACTTGGCCGTTCGTATTCTCGCGGAGCGGGAATACGCCGCCGACAATCGCTTCGTAGCGGTCCGTCAGCTCCTTCAGCTGTTCCTCCGTCGGCGGATGTCCGCGGCGAATGTGAGTGTAGTAAGCTTCTACGTCGTCCATCGACTCCGGCGTTCCATATGACATAACAAGTACGCCGATTTTATGTTCGTTGCTAGACATTGCGAGCCTCCTCTTTGTTCTGTGCCGCAATTGCTTTTTCAGAATACGAGTGGATAAATGCCGTCAGTTCTGCAAGCTTCTCCAGCGACGCTTCCGGGAACAGGCCGTGGCCCAGGTTGAAAATAAAGCCCGGCTCCTGAATGCCTTGATCGATAATCTCTGCTGCATAGGATTCAATCACGCTCATAGGCGCTGTCAGAATCGTAGGGTCCAGATTGCCTTGAACCGCATATTGATGATTCAGTCTGCGGCGGCCTTCTTCAATCGATACGCGCCAGTCGAGGCCGATGACATTGGCTTTCACCTTATGCAGCTCCGGCAGCAGCTCGCCCGAGCTCACGCCCGGGAAGTAGATTTTCGGCTGCGGCAAATCGCTCAGCTCGCTAAAAATACGTTCGATCGTTGGCAGCACAAATTTGCGGAAGTCCGCCGGCGAAAGCGCGCCGACCCAGCTGTCGAACAGCTGGAATGCCTTGCCGCCGTTAGCCATATGGGCACGCAAATAAGTGATGACCATATCGCCAAGCTTATGCATAAGCGAATGCCAGACTTCCGGCTCGCTATACATCAGCTCTTTGGTGCGAAGATAGTTTTTCGAAGGGCGGCCTTCGATCAAATAGCTGGCAATCGTAAACGGCGCACCCGCAAATGTAATAAGTGGCACTTCCAGCTCGCGGTCCAAAATGCGGATCGTCTCCAGCACATGCCCGAGATCGCCTTCTACATCAATTGGCTTCAGACGTTCTACGTCAGCCGCGGAACGGATCGGGTTATGAATAACCGGACCGATGTTCGCGACAATATCGAAATCTATCCCGATAGACGCAACCGGATTCATAATATCCGAATACAGAATAGCCGCATCCACGCCAAGCTTGCGCACCGGCATGAGCGTTACCTCGGCAGCCAGCTCGGGCTGCTTGCATATTTCAAGCAAGGAATACTTCTCTTTGATTTTGCGATAGTCGGGATCATATCTCCCGGCTTGCCTCATGTACCATACCGGTACGCGATCCACAAGTTCCTTCCGGCTTGCCCGAATGAAACGGTCGTTATAAGACATTCCCGTTCCCCATTTCTATGTAGTTTCTTCTGCTTAACATTATGCCCTTTTTCCCGAACCCTAACAACCGCTGTAGCTTTGGTTCCTATGACAATAGTATGACAATCAAAGGAAAGTTGCATGAAGATTGCTTGAAAGTTCCCTCCTAAGCCGCTTGTTTGCCTCTATATATCATCGGCTATTCATGTAAAAAACGTGCTTTTATGGGGGGAGATGCATCTCTTGTCTTTCCTAGCATACCAGCGCGCGCTCGCCCATCATCCTGACATCCAGCCAAGCTTCACGTAGGGCTGGCCGGACTGTCAGCCCAATCCATCTCAATTCAGCAAGCTATGCCTCGCAACTATGCAACGATTAGAACAGAACGATTATGATATACTAACGCTATGGAACAGTGGAAAAAGAATCTAATTGTGCTGTGGTTCGGACAGTTTCTCGTTATGGGCGGCATGACGATGATCATTCCGTTTCTCACCCTCTATTTGCAATTCGAGCTTGGCCTCTCCGATCCTCATGAAATCGGGGTATGGGCAGGTTTTATTTTTGCAGGAAACTTTGTTACGGCGTTTATTTTTCAGCCGATTTGGGGCAAGCTTGCCGACCGTTACGGGCGCAAAATGATGCTGCTTCGCTCAGGCTTCGGCATGGCCATCGTCATGGTCATGATGGGCTTTGCGACAAATCCTTGGCATCTTCTGCTGCTCCGCATGCTGAACGGCACGATCTCCGGCTTTAATCCGGCTTCCATCGCGCTGATCTCGGCAACAACGCCGAAGGAACGAATGGGCTTTGCCATGGGCACGATCCAGTCCGGCGCAATGGCGGGCACGATCTTAGGCCCATTAATGGGCGGGCTTCTGGTTGATGCTGTAGGCTACCGGCCTATCTTCTATATAACGGGGGCTCTTCTATTTCTGGCGTCCTTATTGGCTCTTTTTGTCGTAAAAGAATCTTTCGACCTGGCAAAAGCCGCAACCCGCGTACAAGCCTCCGTCATAGACGGGCTCAAGCGGATCAGCCGCATTCCCCAGCTCATGTCTCTCTATGGCGTGACGTTCCTCATCCAATTCGCGATGATGAGCCCGATGACACTTATTCCGCTATTCGTGCAGGAGCTTCATGGCTCGCTGGAGAACATCGCGTTCCTGGCCGGCTTCGTCGGTTCGGTGACCGGACTGTCGAACATGCTCGCATCGCCGCTGCTCGGCAAGCTGAGCGACCGGATCGGCGCGGAGCGGGTGCTTGCTGTCTCGCTGGTAGGCGCGGCTTTGGCATTCATTCCGCAGGCGCTGGCCGACTCCGTGCTGATGCTGCTGCTCGCCCGCTTCGGACTTGGCTTGTTCCTCGGCGGACTCATCCCGGCTGTCAACTCGCTGATACGCGTCCATACGCCCGACGGCATGGAGAGCCGGGCTTACAGCTTCAACAGCAGCACGATGAGCCTCGGCAACATGATTGGCCCGATTACGGGCGGCGCGCTCTCCGGCTACATCGGCATTCAGGGCTTGTTCGTCATGTCGGCCATCCTGATGCTGCTGAACGGCGTATGGGTCTGGATCTCGCTGCTGCACAACCGTTCGCCAAGACGCGGCAACGGAACATCATCGTCATGACTTCTTAGTAAATGGAGGTTTGCTGCAAGCGGCTGGCGCCGCACGGGGAGCCGAGCTATCCAGCAACTTTTGCTGGACGGCTCGGCTTTTTGCTGTCGTGGCGGGGGCTTGCAGCTCACTTTTCGCGCGGTGCACACGCTCTATGCCGAGTTTCTCGGCCTACAGCTCATTTTCCGCGCATCGCACACGCACTATGCCGAGTTTCTCGGCTTACATCTTCATTTCCCACCCGCTCGCACTCTCTATGCCGAGTTTCTCGGACTACAGCTCATTTTCCACGTAGCGCGCACGTTCTAAGCCGAGTTTCTCGGACTACAGTTCATTTTCCGTGCGATGCGCACGCTCTATGCCGAGATTCTCGGACTACAGCTTATTTTCCGCGCAGCGCACACGCTCTATGCCGAGTTTCTCGGCTTGCAGCTCATTTTCCGTGCGATGTTCACGCTCTATGCCGAGTTTCTCGGCCTGCAGCTGACTTCTCACCCGCATGCACGACCTAAGCCGAACTTCTCGGCTTAGAGCACGAGCCCACAAACTCGCTATCCCGCGTGCCTTACCCAAGCACAAAAAAACAGCCCGGAGAATCGAAATTCTCTGGGCTGTTCCTCTATGCTGGAATTCCTTCTCTCGCACGATCGCTAACCCGTCTACTTTGGAAATCCCCCACCTGATCGCACGATTGCGAAACCGTCCAGCACTCGCACAATCGCGAACCCGCCGCACCATGGAAATCATCCCATTGCTCACGAGATCCCGAGGCAGTCGCAACTTGGAGATTCCCCCTCGACTAGCCCGATGGCGAGACCGTCGCAGCCTGGCCTGATAATTACCCCTTCACCCGCGCGATAGCGAGGCCGTCATAGCCTGGGAGGATTGTGCTTTCCAGGCGCGGGTCGGCTGCGAATCTTTCATTGAAGCTGCGTACCGCGAGCACGGACGGGCCTTGCTTGTCCATGTTAGTCGTTCTGCCGCGCAGCAGGATGTTGTCGGCTACAATAACGGCACCCGGATTGGCCAGTTCGATCGCGTAATCGAGATAGATCGGGTAGCCTTCCTTATCGGCGTCGATAAAGAAGAAATCGAATGTGCGGCCTTCTTCCTTCAGGCGGGCCAAACTTTCTTTTGCATCGCCGATGCGGTAATCCACACGGTCACCGTAACCCGCCTCCTCCAGATGGGCGCGCGCGACATCCGCATAATGCGGCAGCAGCTCCAGAGACAGCAGTGTTCCTCCTTCGCCAAGCCCTCTCGCGAGGCAGATGCCGCTGTAGCCGCCCAAGGCGCCAATCTCCAAGATGGACTTGGCTCCCGACATGCCGACCAGCATCGTCAGCAGCCTGCCGTAGCCGTCCGCCACTGAGATGTCCGGCATGCCGTGGCTCGCGATCCCTTCTTTTACGCGCTCCAGTTGATCGTCTTTTTTATATAATGAATCTACGTATTGTTCTTCTATCGACATTGCCGCATGCTCCCCGTATGTTTGATTTGTAAATGTACGGCCGTTTGACCTATACTTAATTGTATGTTTTTATAGGAAACGTAGCAAGAATAGAACCATTATTATCGTGACGGAAATGAGAGTGCAAGATGGAACAACTACAATTAATCGCCACTTCCCCCATGGGACTCGAGGCCATCGTCGCCAGAGAGCTGAAGGAGCTTGGCTACCACGACCTGCAGGTCGAGAATGGCCGCGTGAATTTCAAGGGCGGGCCTGAGGACATATGCAGAACGAATCTGTGGCTGCGCACCGCAGGCCGGATTCTTATTAATATGGGCACATTCAAAGCCACAACCTTCGAGGAGCTGTTCGAAGGAACCAAAGCGCTCGACTGGCCGGACTGGATTCCGGTCAACGGGGAATTCCCGGTCGAAGGACGCTCGCACAAATCGCAGCTGTCCAGCGTGCCTGCCTGCCAGAGCATTGTGAAGAAGGCCGTCGTCGAAAAAATGAAAGAACGCTACGGCACGGAATGGTTCGACGAGAACGGCGCCCGTTATGTCATCGAGGTATCCCTGCTCAATGACGAGGCGCTGCTGACGCTGGATACATCCGGCGCAGGTCTGCACAAGCGGGGCTACCGCCTCGTCTCGAACGAAGCGCCGATTCGCGAGTCGATGGCCGCTGCGCTCATTCTGCTGAGCCGCTGGCGTGCGGAAAGACCGTTCTACGATCCGTTCTGCGGATCTGGAACTTTCCTGGTGGAAGCTGCTATGATCGGCTGGAACATCGCGCCGGGGCTGCGCCGCAGCTTCAACAGCGAGAGATGGGAGCGCATTCCGGCAGAGCTGTGGGACGCTGCGCGCGAGGAAGCGTTTGATGCGGTCAAGGACGATATTCCTCTGCAAATAGCCGGCTCCGACATCGATCCCCGGTCGATCGAAATTTCCGAGCAAGCGATCAAGCGCGCAGGCTTTGCAAAGGATATCAAAGTCAGCGTTCTCCCCGTTGCGAAGGCCAAGCCGCAAGGCGACTATGGCGTCATCATCACGAATCCGCCATACGGCGAAAGACTTGGCGACGACGTTGAGGCCGAGGCGGCGCTGCGCCAATTCGGACTTATGACGCTGCATTACCCGACATGGTCCGTATTTGCGATCAGTCCGTCCAAGCAGGTCGAGCATTATATGGGCCGCCCCGCCGATAAGAAGCGGAAGCTGTTCAACGGCCGGATTCAGACCGACTACTACCAATTCTTTGGCCCGCTTCCTCCAAGGGAGAAGCGTCAATGAATGATCAACCGGCCGTACGCTTAGGGCCAAAAAGCAACAAATCTTGGATTCGCCGTGCGCTCGGCTTCTCACTGCGCATGCTAGACCGCTTGGTAGCGCTGGATTTGCTTCTTTTTGCAGCCGCTATATTAATGAAGCTGTATTGGTTCAACAAGCTGTTGTCCGTCCCTTATATGGACATGACGAGAACAGACAAGATCATCGAGACTGGCGCGATTCTGCTCGCTTCCTTCTGGACGCTGCTTCTGCCTACGCGCGGAAGGCTCATTGCTCTGGTTCTGCTTAATTTGATATTGTCCTTCATCCTGTATGCGGACGTTATCTATTACCGCTACTTTCAGGATCTGATTACCGTGCCCGTGCTGCTTCAGATGGGTCAAGTGGAGTCGCTTGGAGGCAGCATCACCGCGCTCATGAAGACAAAGGATTTCCGGTTGTTTGCAGATCTGCTGATTATCATCCCCTATGCGGTGTTTGTGCTATGGAAGGGCCGTTCGGTCTTATCGAACCGTCCCTCCTCTGCTGCGCCTGCAGTCCGCTGGCGGAGAATCGGTATTCGCATCGCATGCAGCGCAGCTGCTTTTATGCTCGGATTCTCGCTTTTCTTCACCAACCTGAATCATGCGACGGACACATGGGCCAAGGGGCTTTTCGAAAAAAACTGGTGGAATCTATCGATCTACAACGTGACCGGCGCGCTTGGATTCCATGGCTATGATGTGTACCGGTATGCCAAGCTGAACTGGTTCAATGCCGAGCCTGTAACCGCGGAGCAGCGCTCCGATACGCAGCTATTCATGGAAGATCGGGCGGCAGCGAGATCCGAGCTGGGACGCAGCGACAGCCTGTTCGGCGCTTATGCGGGCAGCAATGTGCTGATGGTTCAAGTAGAATCGCTGCAGAACTTCATGATCGGCAAATCCATTGGCGGGAAAGAAATTACGCCCGTCCTCAATGAGCTGATCCAAGAAAGCGCGTATTTCTCGAACTTTTATCATCAAACCGCTCAAGGGCGCACATCCGACGCCGATTTCGCCGTCAATTGCTCCTTGCAGCCGATGAAAAGCGGCTCCGTCTTCATCCAGTACGCCTCGCATGAATACGGCTGCTTGCCGAAGCAGCTGAAGAATGAAGGGTACAGCGTCAATGTGTTCCACCCTTACCAGGGCGGCTTCTGGAACCGCAACGTCATGTACAGCAACATGAAATATGACAAGTTCTACAGCATGAAGCATTACGAAATGGATGAACGTCTCGGCTGGTCGCTGGGAGACAAATCGTTTTACCGGCAATCGATGGATGTCATTACGGAGCTGCCCCAGCCGTTCCACGCCTTCCTGATCTCCCTCACCAGCCATCACCCTTACAAGCTTCCCGCTGCGGAGAAGCTGCTGGATACAGAAGAGCTGACCGATACGATGATGGGCGACTACTTGCAGGTCATCCATTATGCGGATGCGGCGCTGGGAGAGCTGATCGATCGCCTAAAGGCCGAAGGGCTGTGGGACAAAACGATTTTCGTCCTGTACGGGGACCACGACAACTCCATTCTAGATTGGGACCTATATGCCAGATTTATGAAGGATACATCGAATAAAATGGAGCGCGAGCAGCTGCTTAAAAGCGTCCCTATGCTAATCCATCTTCCGGATGGCGCACATGCGGATACCTATGAGAAGGCCGGCGGACAGCTCGACATAACGCCGACTCTTATGCATCTGCTAGGCCTGTCGACATCCGAGCCGTTATGGCTGGGATCGCCGCTCCTGACCGATCAGAAGGAAGAGACGCGGATTGTGACGCAGCGCAACGGCTCATGGACGGACGGCCACCGCTACTACATTCCATCGGCAGACGGCTTGTCCGCGAACGGACAATGCTATGCTGTCGATACCGGCGAGCTGGTCGACTCGGCAATATGCGCGCCGATGACGGAATCCGCTCAGCTTGAGCTGACTATGTCGGATCGGGTTGTCATGGGCAATCTTCTGCGCACATTCAAAAACAATGGCGCGGTCGAGGTCATTGCGAAATCATCACAGCAGTAAGAACATAAAAGAGAGGTCAACCGTAATCCGGCTGACCTCTTTTTATCTGCTTTTTTAGCTGTTTTTCAGCTGTTTTCGGATTAACTGCTATCGTTGCCAGCTATCGCGAAATTGCTTCGACCCTTTCCCTTGTACCGCAGATTCACACAAAGTTTAATCCCGAAGGATAAGGCATTGGAATCGGCAATAGCCGCTCCAGGACAGCGCGCTGCTCTTCAGAGATGGACGGAAGGTCCCAGGCTGCATCAAATAACAGCGAAATCCATTCGCTCTGGCTCAGCGTCAGGTCTGCCCGGCCAACCTTCAACCGGACAGCGCCCTCCTCGCCGGAGGGAACCAATACATTTTGCAAGGACACCTCGATCAACGCTGCCGGGTCCTTCTCCTCCAAGTATGGAGCCATGCTTCTCCAGAATCGCTCCGGGTTCACGATGCGTATCGTTCCACTCTGGGTTCCATCCGCATGCGGATAGCGGTCCAGCACCTCTCTAAGAGCGTGCTCCTGCCACGGGACCGTGACATCCAGCTCAACCGCCATGCCGGTCCTAAGCGCATAGAGCAGCAATTGCTCCACAGCGCCGGCGTCGCCGGCTCCTTCGACCAGGAATGGAACCGCATCGGTGTTCAGTCTTCCTTTTACAGCCAGCACTGTATAAGCAATTATCCGCTCATCCCGAACCGCCACGAGCACGCGATGCTCCAGCTTGTAGATGCCTGCTATCGCTTCCGCTTGCATAAGCACGCCTGTCTCGAAGAGGCTGCGCTCATATCTGACGGCAGTCTCCTCATATAAGCTGTGAATCGCGAACCGGTCGCTCTCCCCGCCTTCACGAATTTGGATGTCTTCATCCGTTGACGATACCGCATCCATGAACGCCATACCTGCATGCAGTCTATACCTTCTTGTGGAGCCAAAAGGCTTGCAGCCGTTTCTGGCGTACAGCCTGCCCGCCCCTGATACATATAAGAGGGAAGCCCCGGATGCCTCCATATGCGCGAACACGCGATCCAGCAGCAAGCCGGCATAACCTTTTCCCTGATGCTCTGGGGCGGTGCATACCGATCCCAGCGCCAGCATCGGAACATGGGCCTTGCCGATTCTCAGCAGATGAGGCACCAGCCCCATAAAGGCAACCAGCCTGCCGTCCAAATATAACCCTAACGAGCTATGGTAAGCTCCCGAGAATATCGAAGGGAAGGCGTCAGCCATCGACGAATGCCCCGGTTCTCTGAATACGCGATCGGCCAGCGCCGCCGCTTCCTTGAGATCGTATTGGTTCATCGCATGAATGTCCACATCATCAGCTCCTTCGTCTGCAAGGATAGTCTTGATGCTTGTCTTGTCGCTTAATGACGGGCAATTGCACAGCCCTAAAATCTAATTATCATGGCATGAAGAGCAACCTCTAGCTCTTGGAGATGCCAGGCCCTTCCGCTTCCTCCCGCAGCAGCTCCTCGCGAAGGTCAGGCGGCAGCAGGAAATCGAAGTCGCAGCCCAGATGAGCCTGCAGCACCCGCTCATGGAACAGCAGGCCGTAGCCGCGGTCGTAATGCGGCTTCGGCGCCGACCAGCCGCTTCGTCTGTCAGCGAGCTCCTCAACGGATACATGAAGCTGCAGCCGCTTGGCCGCGATATCCAGCTCAATCTCATCGCCGGTCTCTACCAGCGCAAGCGTGCCGCCGACAGCCGCCTCCGGCGAGACATGCACGATCAGCGCCCCATAGGAGGTGCCGCTAATGCGGGCATCCGAGATCCGGACCATGTCCCGGACGCCTTGCCTCAGAAGCTTGGCCGGAATGGGAATCTGCCCGATCTCAGGCATCGCTGGAGCGCCCTTCGGACCGGCGTTCTTCAGCACCAGCACGCTGCTCGCGTCTACCTCCAGGTCCGGATCGTCGATGCGGGCAGCAAGGTCCTCCGGACTTTCGAACACAACCGCTTTGCCTCTATGCTTCTTCAGATGCGGCGAGACGGCAGTCTGCTTGATCAATGCGCCGTTCGGCGCCAGATTACCCTTCAGCACGGCGATGCCGCCCTGCGAATCCAGCGGATCGATCATCGGGCGAATGACATCCGGATTCCAGGTTCGAGGCTCAGACGCCAGATTCTCCTTGATCGTCTTGCCCGTCACCGTCAGGCAATCGCCATGCAAGAGCGGCTCCAGCTCCTTCATTAACGCCGGCACGCCGCCCGCTTCGAAATATTCCTCCATCTGGTATTTGCCCGATGGGCGAAGGTTGAGCAGGAACGGCGTCTCCGCGCTGATCCGGTCGAACGTCTCCAGCGGCAGCTTAAAGCCAAGCCGGCCCGCAATGGCGACCAGATGAATAATCGCATTGGTCGATCCACCGCTTGCCATCGTGATGCGGATCGCATTCTCCAGCGCATCCATCGTCATAATGTCGCGCGGGCGGATATTGCGGCGCACCAGCTCCACGATTTGCTTGCCGGTCGCCTCGGACATATGCCTGCGGCGGCTGTCTGGCGCGGGAATGGCCGCGCAGCCCGGGAGCGCCATGCCGATCGCTTCGGCGATGGACGCCATCGTGCTGGCTGTGCCCATCACCATGCAGTGGCCGTCGCTGCGGCAGACGGAATTCTCCGCCGTAGCCAGCTCCTCATCGCTCAGGTTGCCCGCCTTATGCTCCAGCGTAAAGCCGTAGCAGTCCGTGCATGCGCCGAGGCTCCGGCCTTGAAGGCGGCCGTTCAGCATCGGCCCGCCCGTCAGGACGATGGCCGGAATGTTCGCGCTCGCCGCAGCCATCAGCTGGGCGGGAACCGTCTTGTCGCAGCCGCCGAGCAGCACGACGCCGTCAATCGGATGAGCCTTCATCATCTCCTCCGTATCCATGGCCATCAGATTGCGCAGCAGCATCGTCGTAGGCTTCACATACGGCTCGCCGATCGAGATCGTCGGGAATTCCATCGGCATGCCGCCCGCCTGCCAGACGCCCCGCTTCACATAATCGACCAGCTCATTAAAGTGGGAATGGCATTTGTTCAGCTCGCTGAACGTATTGCAGATGCCGATAACCGGCTTGCGAAGATCGTCTTCGGTATAGCCCATTGATTTGGTGAACGAGCGATGGATGAATCCCCACAAGTCCTTTTCGCCAAAATAGCTCTCACTCTTCACTGCCATTCTCCTCCTGTATGCTCCGTCTGTTAAAACCCAAGAATGGCCGGCGTATCGCGATGCAGAATCGATTCGACCGTCTCATCGGATACGCGCGGCAGCTTCGTGCCCTCCGCCAGATCATTAATATGGCGCAGCGCCTCGATCATCCGGTCCGGCGTAAAAAACGGATAATCCGAGCCGAACAAAATTTTATGCACCGAGCCGTACTCCTGCGCCGAGACAAGCGCGTTGTAGAACTGCCACGGCCTGCTGCCGAGCGCGGACACATCCATGTACAAATTCGGATGCTTGCGGACAAGCGAGATGCACTCGTCAATCCACGGATGTCCCATATGCGCCACAATCATTTTCAGCTTGGGGAATGCTCTTGCAATCGGGTCCAGCATCGCCGGCCTTGAAGCGTCCAAGTAACCTTCCGGCACAAATGAGGTGCCCTGATGCCATAGTATCGGCACGCCCAGCTCCTCAGCCTTCGCATAGAGGGGGAAATGCTCCTTCGCATCGGGATAAAAGTTTTGGTAGATCGGCCCGAGTTTCAGTCCTTTCAAGTTCAGCTCTCTGATCGCCGTCTCGAACTTAACGACCGCGTCAGGGTCGCTTGGATCCACGCTGGCGAAGCCGAAGCGTCTAGAGCTGACCTTGGCGCAATATTCCGCGACGTATTCATTCGGCACGACAAGGCCTGTTGCGTGGGCGGCCATGGCCAGCACGATCGAGCCGCTGCAGCCGGCGGTCGCTTCCTCGTGCATCTCGGGCGTCGCCAATATTTCCATATCCGGCCCCCAAGCGCGCTTGATCGCCGCTTCCGTAGGTCCGCTGCACATGCCGGGGCCGAACAGATGAGTGTGGCAGTCGAAGATCATCGCCGGGTCCCTCCTTACTCGCTGACCATGCGATTCGTGATCGCACCCAGCTTCTCGATGGATACGGTGACGACATCCCCATCTTTCAAATAGACGCGCTTCTCCGGCGGATAACCCAGCACGACGCCTTCCGGCGTGCCAGTCAAGATAATGTCGCCCGGCTTCAGCGTCATGCATTGGGAGACATAGCTGACGATTTGCTTGCAATTGAAAATCATGTCCGACGTATTGGAGCTTTGGCGAAGCTCGCCGTTCACCGTGCAGCTTATCGCAAGCGCGTTGGGATCGCCCACTTCGTCTGCGGATACGAGGTATGGCCCGATCGGCGAGAAGCCGTCGCAGGATTTGCCCGCCAGCCACTGGCTGGTGCGCATTTGCAAATCACGCGCCGACAGGTCGTTCGCGGTGCAATAGCCGAATACATAATTCAGCGCTTCCTCTTCGCTTACATACTTCGCCGTGCGGCCGATCACAATGCCAAGCTCCGCCTCGTAATCGACCTCGCCCGACGTCTTCGGCAGCGGGACGTCGCTGCCATGTCCGTTCAGCGTATTATTGAATTTATTGAACAGAATCGGGTAGGCCGGAATCGGCATGTTGGACTCCTCCGCATGCTTGCGGTAGTTGAGCCCGATGCAGATCAGCTTCTCGGGGTCGGTGACGCATGGACCAATGGAGAGCTCATCCTCGTGATTCAGATATGCGCGGTACTGCTCCGGGCTCTCCGACTTCAATCTCTCGATAAACGCCTCTACCGCTTCACGGGCGCCTTCTCCCCCTGCAATCACTTCTTTGACGCTAGTCGGAAGCGGCTCGCCGGAGGCGCTGCCTTGCACCGCTGCTGCCAAATCGAGAACGCCCTCCTCTGTCTTCACTCCTGTCCGGTACTCCCCATCCTTCATAAAAGTCATCAGTTTCATCGTTGTATCTCTCCTTTTCTATCGAGGTGTGGTTATGTCCAAATACTTCACTTCGCTATTCTTTTTGGCGCTTGCGCCCGGTATCGCCCTTTGGCTGCTAGAGCAGAATGAAGCGGCGCCCGGCGACAGCTGCCGAAGCTATGCGTTTTTGCCGAAGACAAGTCCTCCATCGACGTAAAACGGCGAACCCATGACGAAGCGGGACTCGTCGGAGGCAAGGAACAGCGCCGCATGGGCGACATCCTCCGGACGGCCCAGATCGCCGCTAAGCTGCCTGCGCTTGATGGAAGCTTTCGCCGCCTCCGGATCGGCGGAACGGCTCAAGTACCCCTCCACGAAAGGCGTCATAATCGTGCCCGGCAGCAGCGCGTTGACGCGTATGCCGTATGGCGCATAGTCGACCTGCATCGCTTTGGTCAGCGAGAGGACCGCTCCTTTGGAGGCTGTATATGCCGCTCTAGCGGATACGCCCATCTCTGCGATGCTGGACGACATATTAATAATGGAGCCCGAGCGGCTCTCCATCATATAAGGCAGGACGGCAGCGGCTGTCATATATACGCCGCGCACGTTCACGCGAATTACGCGGTCCCATGCTTCCGGCTCTACCTCATGCAGCGCGCCGACATGGCTAATGCCTGCATTGTTGAACAGCACGTCGATTCGCCCATATGCCGCTATCGTCTCGGCCGCCAAGGCTTTCGCCGCTTCCTGTTCCGTGACATCGCAAGTCACATAAAGCGCCTTACCGCCTGATGCCGTTATCTCATCTGCCGTTTGCTGCCCTCTTGCCTGGTCAAGATCCGCAATGACGACAGCCGCTCCTTCCGAAGCGAACAGCATTGCCGAGCTTCGGCCGATGCCGGAGCCCGCCCCGGTAATAATGGCCACCTTGTCTCTTAAGCGCATAACCAGTACCTCCTTGTTGTTAACGCCCGAATCGCCTGGAAGGCATCCCCCTCACGCCCGGCTTCGCCATAAATACGCCGCCGGCATGGGGATATACGGCATGCTCGTCTTCCGAGAGGACGACTCTCGCCGTTGTAATGTATAATTCATCAAGACATTCCCCGCCGAATGCGCAAGACGTGACATAAAGCGCCGGAACCTCAATCTCCGCCAGCCTTTTGCCGGTACCGGGATCGAAGCGCGACACTTTGCCGCCGCCCCAATGCGCAATCCAGAGCATGCCCTCGCTGTCTATCGTCATCCCGTCTGGATATCCCTCTCTAGACGGCCATTCTATTATCGTTTCTCTTGCGCTAATGTCACCGGTGCCGCTATCATAACGGAATCGGTCAACCGCAAGCTTCAGCGTATCGATATAATACATGCAGCCCTTGCTCTCATCCCAGGCGAGGCCGTTGGAGCAGCCTACCTCGGCAACGACGCGTACAGGCTCGCCGCCATCCTCCAGCCTGTAGAGGCTGCCTTGATCCTTGGCGTAGCCTGTACTCATCGTTCCCGCCCACAGCCTTCCGGCAGGATCGCACTTGGCATCGTTGAACCGGTTGTCCGGCATATCCGCTTCGATATGCGCGATCGCCTCCAGCTCACTAGTATCCGGACAATACTTGTATATTCCGTCATCCAGCGTTACCATTAGCGCGCCGTCCTTCACCGGAATAACAGAGCTTACCCGTTTCTCGAAACGATGCAGCTCATGGGCATGCGAGTGAGTATGATAGACATGTACCGTTTTGCCATCAATATCCACAAAATATAATTGATTCGACTCGCTATCCCAGTGGGGGCCTTCACCTAATAAAGCTTTTGCATCCAATACCAGTTTCAAGCTCGTTGCCATTCTGACCATCTCCCTTGTTCATGCTGTCCGCTGCTTGCCGGCCAACCGGACAAGGCTGATAGTCGGCTTAGCGGCTATCTCACAATTCGCTGCCGTTCGCCAAATGTCCTCCATCCACCCGCAGCGTCGTTCCCGTAATATAGGAGGCTTCGTCGGATGCAAGGAACAGGAAGGCATTCGCAACCTCCATCACAGTGCCTCCGCGCTTCATGGGCGTATGCTCCGAATACGCCGGCAGTCCGTTCTCTTCGCGCAGCTTGCGGTCAAGGGGCGTATCGACGAAGCCCGGCGCCACCGCATTGACGCGGATTCCAAATCCCGCCAGCTCTACCGCCATCGATTCCGTGAGCAGGATAACCGCCGCCTTCGACGCATTGTAATGGGCGAGTTCTCCGCTGGCGGTCAGGCCGTTCTTGGAGCTCATGTTCAGAATGACGCCGCCCTTCCCTTGCCTTGCCATGCAATCGGCAGCCAGCTGTCCCAGTCGGAATACGGCCCTTACATTTACGTCAAATACGGCTTCCCACCTCTCCATCGAGATGGCCATGAATGGCTCGCGGAAGGCAATTCCGGCATTGTTGACCAGAATGTCAACGCCGCCGAACTTGCCGAAGGCCGATGCCGCCGCTTGCTCCAGCTCAGGCAAGCTGCGAAGATCGCAGACCTCTGCCGCTGTCCGCTCTTCATATGGAGCCAAGACCCGAAGCGCAGCCTCCAGCTCGGCGCCGTCCCGGTCGATCAGCACGACGCTTGCGCCCTCCTGCAGGAAGCGCTCGGCGATCGCGAGGCCAATGCCCCGCGCCGCGCCTGTCACTACCGCTCTTTTCCCTAGCAGCCTCATGCCGGTTCGCTCCTTCGCCAGCGCGTCTTACAGTACGCCGTATTTGTCATACACTTCGCGCAGCGTGCGGCCCTGAAGCAGCTCGTCGCGCGTATGGTTCTCGCGCGTCACCTTGTCCATGGCGCGCTGGAACACTTCATCCACCAGCGCTTGCGGGATAACCACAATGCCGTCGCGGTCGCCGAAGATGACGTCGCCCGGATGCACCATCACTCCGCCGCACAGCACCGGAATGTCATAGTCGATGACGAGGCCTCTGCCCTGCGAATCGACCGGCTTCGTGCCGGTTGCGAATACCGGGAAGCCCAGCTCTTCGATCTTCTGGGTATCGCGGATCAAGCCGTCGACGATCGCGCCTCTGGCGCCGCGCATCTTCGAGGCGGTGGACAACAGCTCGCCCCACAGACCATTCTGCTTCGATTCATTCGTACAGCCGATAACCACTTCGTTAGGCTTCACGCTGTCTACCGCCTCAATCTCCTTCGCGTACGGATCCTCTGGCACATAATGCACATCCACGGACAGAATGGTTTTCGCGCGGCCCGCTACGACCCAATCCTTCACGATCGGATTAATGTTTTCGCGCATCACCTGATTGCGGTGGCCCAGCTCATCCAATGTATCTGAGATTACTGCCGCATACAGCTTCGATTCCATTAGCTCAAATAGTTGTTGATCGTTCATGTTCAATACCCTCCAGTAGTGATGTTCATATTATGAAGCGCATGCTGGACGCCGCTTCGCTCAGCCGGCATCACCTCGCGGCAGACGTTCAGCTCGATATTATCTTTGTGCAGCATATAGCCGCCTTCTCCGAATGCGCCCTCCGGACAGTGAAAACGGCCGCCCTCGAACGTGACGCCGCTCGCCAGGTACGCATGCGGCGCGCCGTTCAATTCCACATGTGCCGTCTCGCTATCGGCTGCCCGGCTGATGTATCCTGCGAGGCGCCACTCTGTTCTGCCTTGCGTCTCTTGTGACGCCGCTCTCTTCAGCAGCGCCTTGCCGGCATTGGTGCCGCTTAACCGCGCGCCTCCAGCAATTTCAATTAGCTTGGCTCCCGCGCCGGTCATCTCGACGCCGGTATTGGCCATACTGCCGCCGGTGAAGCTGAAGCTTGCGCCGGCTATGCTTACTGCGGACGAATGCTCGCTTGCCCCTTGCCACTCGCAATCGCGGAAGCTCAGCTCGCCGCCGCCCTCGAAGCGGTTCCCGTCCAGTCCGAGGAAGCGGCAGCGGACGAATTGCAGCTTGCCGTCCACTCCCGCATGCGACAGCCTTCGTCCCTTCGTCACGGTGAAGGAGCTGTTCTCAGCCACATTCGGCCTGCTTGACCGGTCCGATACTTGCACGAAACGGACCATCGCCTCCGCCGTGCAGTTCTTCATCTGCACGCCGTCCGCATTGAGCCAGAACGAGCCGGTATTGGCTGCGTTCTCAACTCCGTCCCGCTTGAATACATGCACATCCTCCAGCGTCAAATCCGTCACCTTCCGGTGGGCGATGAACCAGGAGCCGACATGCTGCTTCACCGTAATCCGCTTGGCGCTCTCGCCCCAGGTCGGACCGCTGTTGGCAAAGGACATCAGGCCGGAATTGCCTACATACGTCAAATCATGCTCATATTGGCCGTGTGTCACGAATGCGCCCAGGTCGTCGCCATCGGCATGGCAATTCTCTACATAGCCGTAAGCGGAGCCGGTAAAATCATTCAAATGCCTGCCGTTGCTTGTCAGGCAGTCCCGCACCACGCCGTACAGACAGTAGATTTGCTGAGTCAGGTAGCCGGTGCCCCCGATCAGCACCTCGACGGGATTGGTCAGCTTGCATCGCTCCGTTATGTAGTGGGAGCAGTAGCGCCGCATGACGACCGGCCAAAACGTGCGATAGGCATCGATATCGGACACATGGCATTCCGACGCGAACTCATAAGCCACCGGATGAGAGCCCGCAGCCATCGTTGTTCCCGCCCCGTGGAATTTCATGTTGCGGACGTTGGCGCCGACGACCGGCTCTACCTTGCGGTAGCTGATCTTCCGGCCGGCTTCCAGCCTCCAGCCGTTCTTGTAATCGAAGCGCACGCGACCGTCGTCCAGCACCTCGGTTACCCGCAGCATCTTCTCCAGCTCGCGCTCCGCCCCGCCCCTCAGCTTGTCGCTGCGGACGATCCACCAGTCGCCGGGCAGGAACGCTTCCGCTTCAGCAACGGGGAATCTCTCATCCATCTCCGCAAGCGGCTCCATCAGCTCAATGGTCTGCTCCCTGTCAGCCAGCTTGCCCCGGAATAAAAGCAGCGCCGCGAAGGGATCATTGTCCGGCGCATCCTCCATCCCTTCCGTATAGACCGCGAAGCCGCCAAAATCAAGCTCAATACGGCTCCGGCTATACTGATGGCGCCGGATAAAGCGCAGATCCGCGCCTGCTTCGATCCGGCGGACGGATGGATCGTTCACCATGGCGTCCAAGGCGTCATCCGCCGCATGGTCGGCACCAAAATGTCCGAACCAGCTGAAGCGCCCTACGCCGTCATGCCTGACCAGCCAGCGACCCTCTCCGCCATCCTCAGGCGCATGGACGGTTCCGCCGTTATCCGGGGACATGCATAATTGCGACCAGTACACCAGCTTCGCCCCCGCATCTCCCGCTTCCTTATAGCCTTCCACCCAGACGGAGCCTCCCGGTATCCGGCACTCCTCCGGCAACGCCTTCAGCGCCTTGACCGTCTGTACCCGAATCATTGGTGCTCCGGCATTGTAGTCCATGATGAAGCCTCCTTCGTTCTTGTGCGGATAGAGAGAGGAGAGCCGGCATCATGCGACTCTCCATCCCCTTCTATTCGATTAGTTGTTGTCGCCCTTGAACGTAACGGACTGTCCTCTTGCCTCTGTTACTTGCTCGGCATAGAATTCGAAAATTTCTTTGCCGCCGTATTTGGTCATGAGCTCTTCGCGGTATTTTGGCCAGTTGGACGCATCCTTCTCGTCATAAATAATTTTGACTTGTAGCTCGTTCATTCTGGCGCGCAGCGCGCCGAGGTCCATGCCTTCCTTAACAACCATGCTCGTGCCTACGGAAGGAACGATCTTATAGGAAGTGATCGTCTCTACGATCGCGCGGTCGCGGTCTGTCACGTTCGGATCGGCTACGACGATGCCGAATTCCTCCGGACCGGAGATCGGCGTGAACCAGTTGTAGACGGACAGGAAGTTGCCGTTATCGGTAATATTGGACTTGATGGCATCTTGGTTTAGCGTGATGGTTGTGCCGTCACGCGTATACTCTGTGCCTTCGCGGCCGTAGTGCGTAAGCAGGAAGCCTTCTTCGCCCGCGAGCCAATCCAGAATTTCCACAGAGCGATTGATCGCCTCTTCGGACGACTTGGAGCTCAGCAGGAATGGGTTGCCCGGTACCGGATCAATATACGTGCCAGTTTCAGCGAATGGATCGAACGGCATCCAGTTGGCATCCTGGTTGCCTGTTACTTCTTTTGTTTTCATCTGCAGCCCTTCCGGGTTTTTGTCGAAGGCCAGGTTTTTGCCGAAGCCGAGAATGATGCCGACTTTGCCTTGAACCGCTTTTTCGATTTGCTGGCCGTTTTTGTTCAGCAGCCAGTCCGGATCGACTACGCCGGAGCCGATCAGCGCTTTGGTATCTTCCAGCACCTGCTGCATCTTCAGATCGGTACGGGTATCGATGAATTCGTCGCCTACAATGTTGAAGTCGCCGAACAAGCCGTTTTTGACGTAGGTCGGGAATTCAAGCGACATGTTGGTGCCGTTGCCGAAAGCGGTGAAGCCGTAAGTATCTTTTTTGCCGTTGCCGTCCGGATCGTCGTTCGTGAAGGCTTGCATCACGCTGACCATCTCGTCGTAAGACTTCGGCATCGGCAGTCCGAGCTTATCCAGCCAGTCTTGGCGGATATAATAGGAGCGGTAGAAGTACTTCTCGTACGGAATCGGCGCTCTGGCGAACTGGCCTTGCACCTGATACTTCGGAAGCGCGTCTTCGCTTACCCAATACTTGAAGTAATTCGGCATATTCTCAGGCGTGACGATTCCCGTCATATCGCGGGCAATGCCGTCCTTGATGTACTGGTTGGAGGAAATGCCGTCGATAAAAAATACATCCGGAATGTCGCTTGAAGCTACCATGGAATTCAGCTTGTTCTGATAGTCCTGGCCAAACGGCATGTAGTTGATTTTCAGATCGACGTTGAACTTCTCATCGATTGCGGCTTTCACAAAGTCCTGGTCGCCCTTCGGAAGAATCGCATCCGCCGAAGCCGTCACGAACCAGTTCAGTTTGATCTTCTCCCGCGCCGGCTCCGACGTCTCTCCGCCCGTATTCGAGCTTGACGACGGCTGCGAGGACGGCTTCTGGTTCGACTTGTTGTTGCCGCTGCATGCTGTCAGTGTAAGGATGATTGCCATAAGCACCAATAATAGCGATTTGGTTCCTTTCATGTTGCATGACCTCCTAAAGTATGAGATAGGTTTCAAGGTTTCTGCTCTTTCCTTCATGCGGCATTGCTCTTGTCTCTCTCTAATAGAAGTTCGCGCTTAGGCGCCCGGACATTCCCCCTCCGTCTGCTGGCTGTCTTGCCTGTGATTACCCCTTTACTGCTCCAAGCAGCATCCCTTTAATGAAATATTTTTGTAGAAAAGGATACACGATAAGAACCGGAACAATCGCGACGACAACCGTCGCCATCTTGATCGATTCGGGAGGCAGCGCGCTCAGCTGCGTCTGCGGCACGGCCAGCTCCTGGCTTACGCTCGGCGTAATGATCATGTTGCGCAGCACGACCTGCAGCGGATACAGATCCCGGTCGTTCAGGTACATAATGCCGCCGAAATAAGCGTTCCAATGATTGACGCCGTAGAACAAGCCCAGCGTCGCCATGATTGGCATCGACAGCGGAAGCACGATGGACATCAAGGTCCGCGCGTCGCCGCAGCCGTCTACCTTCGCCGCCTCTTCAATCTCCGGAGGCAGCGATTCGAAGTAAGTTTTCATAATTAGCAGGTTGAAGGTCGAGACCAGCCCCGGAATAATAAGCGCCCACAGCGTATTCATCAGGCCGACCGCCTTGACGGTCAGGAAGGTCGGAATGAGACCGCCCGAGAACAGCATCGTAAAGATCAGCGCCAGCAAGACGGGATTTCTCCCCGGCAAAAACTTCTTAGAAAGCGGATACGCAAGTAGCGTCGTAACCAGCAAGTTCAGCGCTGTGCCGCAAACCGTAATGAGTACGGTAATTTGCAAGGCGCGAGGGACAACTCCACTGCTGAATATCGCTTGGAAAGCGTCGAATGTGATTGATTTCGGTATAAGCAGGAACCCGCCGTTTTTGAGCACTTCCGTATAAGGCGTAATGGAGACGACAAATACGTAGTAAATCGGGAACAAGGTCGCAATACCGAATAGTGCAAGCACCAGGTAGATAATTCCGTCCGCCACACGGTCAGACAGCGATTTTTTGAACAGGAACGGCATGCTCCACCACCTCCAGCCATTTCATTACCATATTCCCGAACCTCCGAAGCGCTTGGCCAGCTTGTTCGCAAGTATGACGAGCACAAATCCGATAATGGATTTGAAGACGCCGACCGCCGCAGGAACGCTGAAATCAAGCTGCTCGATACCTCTTCTGAATATCCAGGTATCCAATATATCTCCGACATCGTAAACGCGTACATTCAAGAAAATGTAAACCTGCTCGAAGCCCGCGTCGAGAATATTCCCCAGTCTCAGGATGATCAGAAGGATGAATACATCCCGCACGCCCGGCAGCGTAATATGCCACATCTGCCGCCAGCGCCCCGCTCCGTCAATGGCAGCGGATTCATAAAGCTCATTGTTGATGCCCGCCAGCGCGGCCAAATAAATAATCGCTCCGTAGCCTGTGCTCTTCCATATATCCGTGCTCAGGAGCAGCGTCCGGAACCACTCCGAGCTGGTAAGGACGTCGATCGGCGTCCAGCCCAAGTCGCGGATGAAGTTCGTGATGAGGCCGGAGCCCGGCGCAAAGAAGGAAAACACAATGCCATATACGATAATCCAAGACAGAAAGTGAGGACCGTAGGTGAGCGTCTGGATCCACTTTTTGAACCAGCGCACCCGTATCTCGTTCAGCATAAGCGCCAGAATCAAGTCGGGGAACATATTGAACACGATCCGATAGACGCTAAGGATAATGGTGTTCTTCATCAGGACCAGAAAGTCCGGCGATGAGAAGACCGTTCTGAAATTGTCAAAGCCTACCCAGGGGCTTCCCCAGACGCCCTTCATCAGGTTGTAGTCCTGGAAAGCGACGACCAGCCCGAACATCGGCACGTAGTGGAAGATGATGTAGTACAGCAGTCCCGGCACCATGAACAGATAGAGCCACCGGTAACGAAGGAATGTCTTGACCCATTTCGGACGCGATCCTTCCGGCCGCTTAGCCGCCTTGGCGCCCCTAGCGATCTCTTGCATAAGCGCTTTCACTCCTCCCGTTAGTCATGGAATCGAACGACGATTCCCAGCATCTTGTTCGGCTCGCGCTCGTAACGCTCATATAGCTCTGGGAGAGCTTCGAAGGAAACTTCGTCCGTAATCAAGGAAGCGATATCGATTCTTCTCTCATCGATCATCCGCAGGAAATCTCCTATGTTGCGGCCTTCTGTCCATCTGATGTAGCCGATCGGATAATCGAATCCGAGCTGCTCATAATCGGCTTCATAGCGCCCCGGGCCGCCCGCCCGCGAAATGTGAACGCTTGCTTCCTTCGCGAATAGCAGGTCCCGGTTGAAGTCGCAGCCCGTATCGCCGACAACGACGATTTTGCCTCTATCCCGAAGCCAGCCGATCGCCGTATCGATGTGGCTGTGGCTGCGGTTGCTGGCGCACACCAGCACGGCATCCGCGCCTTTCCCGCCGATCGTAGCCGTCTTAAGCGCTGTGCCAATCTCATCCGCGCTGCCATACGCGTATCGGATCCCGGCTTCCAGCAGCTTCTCTCTGCGCTCGGCAATGGGGTCCAGGCCGATTACGCGGAAGTTGGACGCATGGGCAATCGCTGCAATAATTTGGCCTAATATGCCTACGCCCTGCACTACTACGGATTCGCCGAAGGTCAAATCCGCTTGCCGCAGCGCGTGGATCGCAATCGCTCCAATACCGGAGAACGCCGCCTCCTGCATCGATACGCCATCCGGAATTTTGACGGCGAGATGCTTGGGTGAAAGCATAATTTCCCGGTGGGCCGGCGTACCATAGCAAGCTACCCGGTCTCCCGGCTTGATATGAGTGACGCCTTCTCCTACTTGAATGACGACCCCGGCTGCGCTGTAGCCCAGCGCCGCTTCCGGATTCGTCCGGATCATCAGGAGCTCTGTGCCGATGCTGACGGAGGAATAATGAATTTTTACTTTGACATACTGCGGCTTGATCTCCGGTTCCGGAAGATCGACGACTACCGCAGCGCCATTCCGGCTCTTAATCGCTCGCATGATGCATTCCGCTCCATTCTGATTTACTATTGATTGATAATTACCAATAATTTCATAGTGATATACATCACTGATGTACTTCTGATGTATTGATTATAAGCCCGCTTTTACAAAGACGTCAACAACTATTTTTCTGAATTCTCTAGAAGTTGAAAGCGCGTACAAGGGATAGCAAATAAAAAAACCTCTACCCGAGGCCTAACTTACAAATTCGATTGTGGAAAAAAAACCGTCCAAGCCTATAGGCTTGGACGGTTCTAGTGCTGTATTGCCGCTTTAGGGCATGCCTGCCGGCTGCCCGCTCTTGCGGTCGTCTGAGCTCAGCTCCATCAGCTTGCTGCTCAGTTCGTTCTCATCGATCATATTAGACCAATATTCCTTCAGCCACTTTGTAATCTTCCTCAGATCCTTCATCTGAAAGCCAAGATCGCTATGGTAGGCGAAGGAAGGTTGAAGCTCCCTGAACATGGCATACCTGGACGGCAGTCTGAGCGCGCCGCCCGCGCTGCGGCTGGCAGACTCCTTGCGGGCCGGAATACTCATCGTCTTGTCTCTGATCATGCCCTGCGCTTCCTCCGACGAGAGGAAGTCGACGAAGCGGCGAGCCGCCTCCTTCACTCTGGACTGCTTCACAACCGACATTCCGATCGACAGCAGCAGCGTGCGCTGCGGATCGCCTCTGTGCAGGACAGGCAGCGGACAGATGTCGTAATCGATCGTCGTATGGGCAAATTCATTCAGATTAAAGTACGTGCACAGGATGATAGACACCTGGCCCTCGACGAACAGCTGAATCGTCTCGTCATTGCCGTGCGCCCAATAATTCGGGAAGATGGAACGGTTCTCAATCAGGCTGTTAAGCGTCGACAAGCCGTCCAGCAGCCCCTCAGGCCGATCGCCTCCCCGATAGCTTCCTGCGCCTTGCAGCAGGAAGACGGAATAGCGGTTCTCGGAGGTCGGCAGGAAGTAGATGCCCGGCTTCCCGCGCGATTCCGACAGCTTCGCCGCTGCATCAATCAGATCCTGCCAGGTCCAGTAGCTGTCGGGGGCGTCTATGCCCGCCCTCGCGAAGTGCTCCTTGTTATAGCACAAGACGACCGGAGAGAAGGAGACCGGCTTCGCAAACAGCGCTCCGTCATGCACGAAGGCTTCCTCCGCAATGCGGTACAGCCGCTCGTCGGACAGCTGCGGCTCCAGCAGCGAGGTGAGCCCTTCCTCCGTCCATTCCTGGAATTGCGGGCTGTTGAACGCAACAACATCAAGCAAGCCGTTCGCAATCATCTCTTCGGCGGATTGCGAGTAGCTGATATGGTTAAGTGAAATGCGGCGGACATGAATGCCCGGATTGCGCTTAGAGAACGCCGCGATCAGATCGTCCATCATAAAGTCTGTCGTCAAGCTGATCGGACAGCCGAAGTTGATCGTAATCGTCTCCTTCGCCCTTGGCGTAACCATGCTGCCGACACGGTCAATCTTGACGATAAGCCCTTCCTCGACGAGCTGCTCCAGCCCTTTCCGTATCGACTTGTTGCTCAGCTCGAATTGCTTCGCCAGCGCGCTCTCGGCGGGCAGATAGGTGCCTTCTTCCCGAATTCCGTTCACAATTTCCGTGCGAATGACATTAACGAAATGATCCAGCCGCTCCTGAAAGGATGCTCGTTCTAATTTATGACTCATGTATAATTCTCCTATTTGTTCAAACATAGACATCAGATTCATTGTCAACTATTTCACATGGGATGTCAACTATATCAGACGAATATTCCCCTTATCGCGCGTGTTCAACAAGTCGGGCATTCGGCACCGGGAAGGTTCATTTCCCTTGGGCTTCATTGCTATGCTCGCGCAGCCACGCCAGCACATCGTCAATGTTGTCCACCGGAACGATCCGCAGGTCCGGCGCGGCGCTTCTAGCGTCCTGCTCTCCCTCCTTGGGCACAAAAAACACATCGGCATCGGTCCGGCTGACCGCATACGCCTTCTGCGGGATGCCGCCGACCATGCCGACCGAGCCGTCCGCCTCAATCGTGCCTGTCCCAGCTACATGCAGGCCGCCCGTCACGCCGCCCTCTACCAGCTGGTCGATAAAGGCAAGCGTAAGCATCGCACCATGCGAAGGTCCGCCGACATGCGCCATATACTCATGAAAAGCAATCGCTCTAGGCGTATCCAGCTTCGGCTCCGTCTGTACGGATACCCCGAATACCGCACGCGATGCGTCCTGATCCGCCGGAACGGTGCGGACTGTAATCTCTGCCGGCTTTCCGGCTCTTCTGACAGCGAGCTTCACTTGATCCCCAGGCTTTACGTTTTCTATCATATAGTTGATCATATCCTCAACCTTGCGCACCTCTTGCCCGTTCACCGCATCCACGATATCGCCCGCATGCAGCACGCCGTCTGCCGGGCTGTCCTTCAGGATAGCGACAATTCGCACCCCATCCGGAACAATGCCTTTGCCGATGCCGGCCTTCTGCATAGCAATTGCCGCCGCTACCCGATTGGCATCGGTCTTCATCGCAACCACTTGCGCATACGTCTCCGACAGAGGGGGCTCGTCCTTCGGAATCGGCAGGAAATCATATTGCGGGAACATCCACCCGTACAGCCGGTCTGCAAGGACGGAAGGCCGGTCGAATACAAGCACGCCTTCAATGCTGCCGCCTTCCGCCCCGCCTTGCACATGCGCGTAACGGTTCATGTTCAGCGTCATGCCGGGATAAGTGACGCTATAGCCGGTCGGAATGAGCAGCACCCCAAAGATAACTGCCATTGCGGAGATTGAGACGACCGTACGCCAAGATCTGCGAGGCTGCCCCATGCTGCCGCTGGCCAGCAGATCTGCCAGGACTAGCACTGCTGCTGCGATCAATACAGCCAGCATAGCGGTCATTGATGCCTCAGCGATAAGCAGTCCCGTAAGCACCAAGTTGATGATAATAATTGCGCCTCTCAGGCCGCGAGTTGCAGCCCTGGAAGATAATAGCAGCATCCTCCCTGCACCGGCCGCCCAGCTCAGCGGAATAAGCGCCAGTACATAATAGATCCAGTCGATCATTTCAATCCAAAGCACGCCTCCGCCCGTTCGAAGCGGGGCTGGAATCCATATCAGCTCTGCCGCAATCAAGCTGCAGATTGCCATTATAAAACCGGCGTAATAAAACCGTCTTCCTGCACGATATCCGTTGTCCACCATGAAGCCTCCCAGTTACAATGGTCTCTCCTTCTCCTCTTCCTCACAAAAAAAGACAAGCGGATGCTTAAGTCAGCTGCCGCATGTCCCCTTGTCTCCCTGTATGTTACTGCCCGCGCAACGTCAGCAGCCAGCGAAGCCCCTTACTTGGTCTGCACGTAATGGCGGCTTTGCTCCTCTCCGATGCCGCGGTCCATCGCTTCGCCTTGCTCGATGTCCACGATGCGTTGAATCCACATGGAAGGCGTGTGTCCGGCGCGCTTGGCCCGATCGATAAGCGCCGCATAATGGGTGCACGGCTCATATCCGCCTAATCTGCGAATAACCTTGATGTATTCGACCACCAGCTCGCGGGCGGCTAACGGTTCATAATTCCACCCTTGCACCAGCGCCTCGGCTATGCCGCGCTCATACGCGCTTAATCTCACTCTCGTCCCCGGCGTCGCCATACAACCACCTTCCTCTCGTATATATATAATAACCCAATAAGACAAGATGTGACTCCCATCGCTCGGAACCGAATACAACCTGGTTGCCCAGCTTCAAGGCGTCCAGCTTGCGTCCCTTCTGGGACCGGGTGATCTGATCGTAGAACCACTGATCGTCTTTCTTCAATTGTACGCCTTTATGTACGATTTTTCCAGTGTCATTGTCAGCCATGGGACCAATAATGATATCAGGATGTACGGCGCACGGATCTTCGCCCTTCACGTTCTGCTTTCTGTGGCTGTAGATGAATGAAGCCCAGGCAGGCGAATCCGACAGGAACAGCATTGGCTCGATATCGGAGGGTATGCTGGACAGCTCGACGACCAGCACGCAAGGCTTGCCGCCGTCCCACGCTTCCTTCGCCGTCTTGTGCGCCCACCTTCGCGCCTGGGCGATGGAAATCGTCGTATAGAAGCCTTCCCCAAAGTCCTTGCCCGGCCGCCAGTAAGGCGATTGAAGCAGCTTGCTGCGGAAGGATTCAACGGTTGCGCTCGTCGTTCCGTGATACAGCAGCTGCGGTGTTTTTATATCCATCCTATGCTCCTTCCCCGCTTAATGCAATAAGTAAAAAACCCAACAGCATCTAGGTTGTTGGGTTCAGTGGTTGCTCGCTCTTATAAACTATACCTTATGACTTCAAATAAGTCAGCGCCTTCTCTATCGCTTCATCCTCTGTCGCGCCCTTCACATACCGGCCGTTAATGAACACGAAGGCATAGCGGGCGCAAGGCCCGCAGTAGGATTTGCAAGTCACCTGGCTGATCTCCGCCTCGGGCGCAAGCTTCTGCAGCTTGGCAAGCGAAGTCTTCATCTTCATATGCTTGCATTTCTCGCACACTTTAATTTCGTTTGTAGCCATTTTCTATCAATCCATTCCCCATCGCCTGCAAAGCGGTGCTTAATGATCTCCGTGGTTGCCCTTGGACGGGTTCGTAATCGCGAAGCCCTCTTCCGGCACGTAGAAGTAATCTATGCGGATACCGTCGAGAAAATCATTGTCCTTCTCCAAAATAACGTCGATATCCTTATCCGTTGATACCACAACGTCCTTGTCGGTCGGCGAGTCGATCCCCATTCCGTAATGGGCATGGTCGCCGTGCGCATGCGTCACATAGACGCGCAGCAGCTTGCCTGTATGCTCTTCCTTCTCCAGCTCAAGCTTTATCATCTTCGCCGCGTTGCGGGAAATTTTGCACTTCATGCTTATCCAGCTCCCTCTTAAGTTGCCTGCTTGGCAACAAGTTCTTCATTCATTATTGTATATTATACTTCGTCCCCATTCTTCGGGCAAACCATTCCGCAATAATCATCGTAAAAGCGATATCGTCAATCGGCACAAAGGGCATCACATCCGGCACGACCCAATAGACAATAACAGGCACAAGGAACAGCAGCTTGTCCCTGATCAGCACATCCCTTGATTTCAGCAGCCGGAATATAAGGGCAAAGGTTCTCTGCCAATGCTTCAGCGACAGCAGCTTGCGCATGTTCGTCCACCCCTCTTAAACCCCGATTTTACAGCATTATAACATAGCCTTCCCCGATTCTCCTATCCGGCCGCTCCATGCGTGCTGCCATCTCATGGAACGGCCGCTTGCGCCCCCCGCCTCTCCGCGCTCACAGCTTCAGCGATTCCAGCAGCAGCGGGCGAAGCTCTCCATAGATCGAATCGAATGCGCTGGCTGGCAGCGGATTCTCCCCGTAGCCGGCTTCTACCGTAAAGCCGGGCCTGCGGTAACGATGGATGAACCAGTCCTTGTAGCCTGCATCGCTGCCGCTCAGCTTAACCGGCGCATAGCCGCTGGCCGCGCCTAACCTGGCAGCAAGCGTCTCGGCATGAGGAGGCTCGAAGTCCCGGTAGTTCCAGTAGATCTCCCGGCCTTGGGTATGAAGCGCTACAACCGCATGGAAGCCGAGTCGATCCGTCAGCTCCGCCAGCGCCGACGCTTCCGGCTCGCAGAGCGGATGGGCTCCCGGGTAATCCCGCGGACCAGGGGATACGACCGCCCTGCGCTTGCATTCCTCTTCCCAGAAGGCAGGGAATTGGTCATTCAAATCCACGCCGCGGATATTGGCCTTCCACCCGCTGAAATCCTCAAGCCCTCCGTTCCACTCCATCAGCGTCCGATAATGAGGGTGGGAGTGATCGAACCGGCCCTGGACGAGCTCTACCCCGTCCGGGTTCACCATTGGCGCCGCCCATAACGTCACTGTATCGAGGAGTGCGCCTGCATCTTCGCCGCCCAGACGCTCTCCTGCCGCATAAGCCCCGGACAGCTCCGTCATGAACCTCATCAGCAGCGCCGATGTGATCCATTCATTCGCATGGCAGGAAGCATTCACATGCATCCGCCGCTGGCCGCGGCCGCAGCACAACGCCACGAGCGGGCGGCCGAACACGCTTTGTCCGTATTGGAATACGCCAACAAACGGGTTCTTGGCCTTCAAGTCTTGAATTTCCCGCATCATATCGCCAAAACCGTAATCTTGGTTCACGAACTTCTCCCCCGCTCTCGCCATGATGTTTTATTCATCCTATGCTCGGGGGAGCCTGTCCTATCAATGTCCGCTTCAATGAAAAAGCCGGCTCCTTCCGGAGACGGCTGTCCGCTTCATTATTGGGGCTGCACAAATCTGCCTATACGATATTCGGAATTTGCCAGACGACAGGCGTCAGCTCAATCTGCTCGCCAAGCCACTGCTGAGCAATCAGCTTGAACATTTCGGGATCTCCGCTGCAGAAAAACTGATGCACAGGAACTTGGTCATTCCGCGCCAGCTTGCGCTTGTCTTGCAGAATCGTACTGATCTCTCTCGCTGTCTCGTCGGCGGAGCTGATCAGATTGACTTCGCTTCCCATGACTTCGGAGATCGTTTCCGTCAGGAACGGATAATGCGTACATCCCAGAATGAGTGTATCAATGGGATACGTGCGCATGTGGGAGATTGAGTCTCTTACGACGTCATACGTCTCAATCGAGCGGAAGTTGCCCTGCTCGACCAGAGGCACAAACTTCGGACACGCCTCGCTGACGACCTGCACATGAGGCGACAGCTCGCGCAGCGCTTGTTCATACGCGCCGCTCTTGATGGTGCCTTCCGTGCCGATGACGCCTACGCAGCCCGTCTTGGTTCTCCCGATAGCGGCACGTGCGCCAGGGTTAATGACGCCTACGACCGGAATCGCAACTCTTGCGCGAATATCGGCAAGCGCCACCGCTGTAGCGGTATTGCAGGCAATGACTATCATCTTCGGATGAAACTGTATCAAATAATCGACGATTTCTCTAGTAAAGCGTGTCACTTCTTCAGGGGTTCTCGGTCCATATGGAGTACGCGCCGTATCTCCGAAATAAATAATTTTTTCGCGCGGCAGTTGGCGCATCACTTCCCTAACAACCGTAAGGCCGCCCACGCCGGAATCTAGTATCGCTATCGGTTGCTGCACAAACACACCGCTTTCTTAAACAAGATGATGGAATCCGATTTCGAGACAGAATAGCATATGTATTCGGCATCGAAAACGTACCTACATCTTAACGCAAATATGGACAAGGTTCAAGAAGCTCCAGGCATGGAAAAGAGCCAAGCGCTTGCTGCCCGCGCCGGCTCTTTGCTTTAGCCATATCCACCCTCTTACAGCTGCTTGGAGGACACTTCTTCCTCTGCCGCTTCTACAGCCGCTTCGATGGCTTCTTCGGCAAATTCCTCGGAAGTGATGCCTGATATGGTCGCAATTGCCGCCGCATCCGCCGGCTTGCGCAGGCCCTTCACGCTGCTGACGACATTGCCCGCAATCGTGGAAGCCTGATCGCCGATTTCCCTTACAATACGTCCGGTTGTCTCGCCAACCTTGTTGGCCGCTTTAATCGTGCCTTCTCCTACCTTCTGAGCCCCAGTGGAAATATCCTGGCGCAGCTCCTTGCCTGCTTTCGGCGCGAATAGCAAAGCTGTAACGGAGCCGATAATCCCTCCCGCTATTGCGCCCAGCAAAAATCCTTTTGTGTCTTTACGTGTTGACATCGATAATCGCTCCTTTCGTCATTAGAGTACCCTTCGTCTCGGCTTATTGATTCAATCATTCGCACGGGAATCGCGAGGAGGCTCCGCTTTGCCTCTAGACTGCCACAAATGCCACGCCGTCAGGCCCAGCTGCGCCCATTGCGCCGCCTCATCCAGCTGACGGCCGGCCGCAATGCGCTCCGCATGCTTGACGGCTGACGCGGACAGGGTTGTTGCGACACGCTCGACAGCCGATGACGTTCTCTCGACCGTACCGCTCACTTGACGTACCGCCTGCACCAATCCTCCTGCCGCCTCCAGACTCTGCTGCACGCCTTTTGCTGTCTGCTCTACAGGCTGAAGCACCGCCCCAATCTCTGCAGACAGCCGGTGCAGATCTGCCTGCATCGCTTCTACCGATGCTTGCGCTTGCCCCAGCCTGCGAAGCATGATGCGAAGCCCGATTAATAATCCCGCTACCAAAGCGACAAATGCCGCCGCAGCTACCGCCGCGCTCCATTCCGCCATGCCGAACGCCTCCTCTGAAGCAGCCGCGCTGCAGCTCCACTCACTTGCCAGAGCCCAGCGGCTAGACGAATGCCTACTTCGTAATGACAGTATAAGCAGCATGGGCTCGTCTTGACACAATGCGATTCGCAATTGTGCGAACAATTGGAGGATGCAGCATATTCCCCCTCTCCCCGCATCCCCTGCGGGCGCTGCGCACAACAAAAAAAAGCCCGGCTGCTTAGCCAGGCTTTCGTAATGATTGATATTTCGCGGATTACGGATTTTCCTTGCCGTCAATGGTGTAGCTGCAGCGGCTTCCGCCCTTGGACAGGCATTCCGTACGCTCCACAGGCACCTCCAGCAAGCTGCGGAACAACGCCAGCTCGCAGCCGCATGCCTGCTCATACTTGCCCGCGACACCCGTAATGGGACAATTGTATTCATGCAGCGTATACCGGCCCTCGCCGTCCTTCTCGATCTGCGCCATATAGCCGCCTTCATTCTGAATCGCGGCCAGCGCTTCTACGCGCTCCTTTAGGCCGAGCCCCTTCATCCGGGGCAAATACCGGTCGCGGAGCTTGCGCATGCGGCCCTCGAACATGCGGTCGATGAGTCCTGCCGTCTCAGGATCCTCATCCAGCTCTGTCAGCAAATCCAGCGCCAATGCATGGTAATTCTTCGGAAACAATTCATCAGCGCCAGCCGTCAGCTCGAACTTATGCAGCGGCCGTCCCACCTGCCGGCGGATAGCTACCGTCTGCACGCTGCCCGCGTGCTCCAGCTCGTACATATGGCGCCTGATGGCCATCTCGGTCAAATTCAGTTCCGCTGCAAGCTCGTTCGCGCTCATCCTTCCCCGCGTCTTCATCAGCAGAAGAATGCGTTCCCGGGTCGAAGAAGCGGGCTTCGGCTCGCGCCCGCCATGCTTGCCGTTATCCATTCGCTTCACGACTCCACCTCCGCCCATACGTTCTGCCGTTCAGCCCCGTAATCAAACATTCGGAAGCTTGGAATTATACGTTCAGTTCCTGCTTTAAGTAACGCTCGACGGAATCCCGAAACGCCGTCAGCTGCGCCGGCAGCTGTGCTGTAAACGGGTGCAGCTCGCTGCGCTGCCATGCATAATAGTCTTGAACGAGCGGCTTGCGCAGCTTCACAAGCTCTGTCAGCACGTCTTGGAGCTCGGCGGGATATACGCCTTCTCCTCCTACAATTTCAATAATATCCTCATAGCTGCTTGCATCCCTCATAATGAAACCGTCGATCAGATAGCTGCCTACATCCGTTACGGTCTCAATGGCAAGATGAAGCGCGCGCTCTTGGGCCAGTCCTTGCAGCAAATCGCCTCTCCAGTCGGAGGCCAGCGCGCTAAGCGCTTCCGCCAGCTCCGGTATCGCGTTCAGCCGGACGGCGATCTGCTCCTGATTCACGTAATACATTGCATTCCCTGCTTTCGGTTAGCTTCTATTTTTGCGTTTTGCTCTCCGCTTGAGCCAAGCGACCATAATAATGCTGCTGAAAATGATGACCAATAAATAAGTCAGCATTTCGTATACGTCCCGCATATCCTCCATGTCTTCGTATACCCCTTAGCTTTCAAAGTCGACGCTTGCGGATGCTTCGCGTACTTGCGTCATATGTTCAATTACTTTTTTGTGCACCGGATGCACTTGATAGGCCTCCAGAGCAGCCATGGAATCAAATTTCGTAATAAGTGCAATATCATACGAACGCTCCGAATGAAGCACGTCGATGCCGACTTCAATATACTTCAGCTCGTCGATCTTGCCCTCCATATCGCGAAGCACCTGTGCCGTGCGCTCCACGCTCTCTGCGCTGTTATCCTTTAGTTTGAAAAAAACGATATGTGTAATCATAATCAAAGCCTCCTGGAATCATCGTTTATGTGAGCTACCTGCGCCTTCGGCATGAGTTTCGTCCTTTTGTCACATAATAACCTATGGAATCGTATTACGGCAATCTTTAGTTAAAGGAGATCAATTCCTATGCGCTATACGGTTACGATTATCGCCACCCTGATCGCGGTTGCGATCTGCGCTTTCAACTATACGGGCTACGACCCGCATAACATGGTTTTTTTCATGCTTAGCATTCCGGCATGGTTCGCCGACTTTTTTGTCGACATTCATGAGGTGAGCGTCCTGCTTATGTACGCGCTCACGATTGTCAGCTGGGCCGTTATCGGCTACATCGTTGACGTCTTCATCGCGCGCGACCGCAGAAGAAGACGATCGGCCGCTTAAGGGACGGAACAAAAGCGTAATGGAAAAGGAGCCTCTCGGCTCCTTTTCTTCATGCTTTACGCTGCTTCGACGACAAGCTTCGCTTTCATCGTTGTATGTCCGGCGCCGCAAGGAACCGAACAATATATTTCATACTCGCCCGGCTCAGTGAATTCCAGCTCTGTCTCCGGAGTATCGTTATCCAATGCTACTTGAAGTTCGTCAATATGAACACCGTGAACGCCGCTCTTGTTCGTGAGCTTCATAATAACCTTGTCTCCGACTTTCGCCGTAAATACTTCCTTGTTGAACGTAAAGTCGCTGTATGCCTCGATTGTCATACGCGTTACGCCTTCAGGCAGTTCTTCTTCCACCGGTTTCTCAGGCAGGTTGAAAGTAAGCAAATAAATGCCCAGTACTGCTGCCGCTGTGAAGACGACGAACATAATCCATTTGTGCATTGCTACGTGCTCCCCTTTGCGATCATAATGTCTACCTCTTATATTACATAAGATCGTCCGAAGTTCTCAACCTTAAACTGCGCAAAGTGGAAAAGTTTTTTTCCTTTTTGACAAAACATTGAACAATTTGGACATCATTTAGCCATCATTTAGACAAATATTGCTTCAATATACGCTCCGACTCCGCCTTGACGAACCCCCATAACATGTAAAACTCATGATGATAACCGCGGCAAACGTACTTGGCAAGGAGTCCGTCCTTCTCCTGGTTCTCTTCATAAATCTTGATTCCGCGGCTGCGGAACTGCCTGCGCAGGTCTGCCAAATCCAGCAGCACCCGATCCTGAATGCCGCGAAGGAGCGATTCGTAGAAGCGCGGCAGCTTCATGCCAGACGAATCCACAACCCGTATATCATGATCCAGTACGCGCGTTACAATCCCCAGCAGCACGCAGCGCTTCACGAGCGTCAGCTCGTCTTCCGTCTGAATCGGCGGCGTCGCCGCAGGCGCAGTTCCCCCGCGAGCCTCTATTCCGTTAGCGGCCATAGCCACCCCTCCATCGCATCGCTTTCAACAAATAAGAACATCTGTTCCTATTATATGCGAATCGAGCAATTCCATGCAAGCGGAAATAAACCTCCGCCGCATGCCCCTGGAGGTTTTTGGAAAGTGCCATTTGCCGCGCCGTCCCTTACTTTTCTTTCAACACCGCAATTAATTTGCGGATTTTCTCCGGCAGCGGCAATCCCATTCTTCCGTAATTTTCCGTAACCGAGATCAGCTCGTTCGCAATATAAAAATAAATCGCGGCTCCCATCGTCACGTTGCTTGTGTCAAGCAATATATCCACCCGGTGGGCAAGCAGAATGACAAGCAGCATCAATCCTTTGCGGGCAAGCCCCAAAGCTCCGAACGTACTGCTTAATCCTTTGCCTTCCTTGATCGATGCGGCAACTCCGCTTACATAATCCATTCCCATCGCCACAATAAGAACGGTCAGGGATTCCACCCAACTGCCGAATGCAAATGTAATAATAGATCCAATGATGCCCGTCAGGGAACAAGTCCAGATTAACGGCATGTCCTGCACCTCTTTTCCTATCTAAGATGAAATACTATATGCGGCATTCCTTCCGCTTGTCCGTTGACTTGTCCCTATCGTTAAGAATCAGGCGCATGAGGGGCATGGACCGCGCACGGCCATTTTTTCCTATATCGGGAAAAAATAAAAAAAGAGCTACGAACGTCTCTGCGACGTCATAGCTCTTGATTCTAAATAACCTTAGACCTAGGTCGATTCACCATGCAGGTAGTTGAAGAAAGGCACGTCAACCCAGAACTTGTATGGCGTGATGACAGCGTCCGGATCAATCTCCTTGAAGCCTTTCACCACGGCCTCGGAGTTCTCGTTGAGGGAGAACGGATGCACCGTATACGGGCTGTCCGGATCAGTGATCAGGTTGTTCGTGATCACTTCGTAATCGGCAAGCTCCGTTGCGGAATAATACAGCGGCTGCCACCACGAGCTCGCGATCAGGCCCGTCTGATCGGCTTCATTCTTCTTGGCGTAGGCCAGAATAACCGCTTGGAATGCTTCCTTGTCCTTCTTCGTAGCGAATTCAAATTTCAAATCGTATTCCTTGGCATAAGCGATATAATTGCCGTTCGCAATCTTCACGACGTTCGGGCCCGGATCGCCCCACTCCAGCAGGTGGACGAAGGCCGATGTCTTCGGCTCGAATTGCACCTTTGCATCCAGCCCTTCGCTGCGCAGCAAGCCGATCAGCTGAATCGCATGCTTGAGGTCGGAATGCCCGTACGTAAGAGCAAGCTCGTCAACGAAATTGGCTTCAAAACGGGAGTCCTTCAGGTTGTAGCCCGTAATCAGCTCTTGCTCCAGCGCGGTATTGACCAGCTTCTGCAGCTTAGGCGCCTGGATGATGTCCGAAGTCGCGTAAGCCTGGTTCAGCTTGGCGATAATATCGGCATCGCTGATGTAGCCGATGTAGTTTTTGTAGAGGCCTTTCGTCTCCAGCACTTTGCCGAGCAGCACGTTCGCGAAAGCCTCGCCGGCTGCCGCTTTAGGAGAGAAGCCTTGGCGGTACTCCGCAGGAATGAAGCCTGTGTCGACCGCTGCCGCCAGCTCCTGAGCCACATGCTTGCCAAGGCCAGCAGCAGAGATGCCCAGCTCGGCAAGCGCTTTGTCCACTTTCGCGGGCGGATATGTATAAGCGAGCTCCTTCAAGTCCGCAGCTCTGATTGCGATGGATACGGCTACGGCATTCGTCAATTGCAGTTCGCCGCCGATGGCAGGCCCTTGCAGAATTCCTTTGTTATATAGCGCGGAAGCCGCTGGATACAGATCGTCTGAAGGGGACAGATCGGCGAAGACGGCTTGCTCTTTCGGCGCATCGAGCTTCAGAACGCCGGCCACGGCCTCGATGAAGTTTCCTTTGCTCAGCTTGCCCTCCAGGCGGACGTCGAATTTGTCCTCCAGGAACAGCCTGTATTCGGCAGCCCCGTCCAAGGCATGCTGGGATGCCGTCGATGGAGCGGCATGCGCAGCCGTTGCCGCGAACAGAATAGCGAACGCCGCCAGAAGCGCGACCGTCCACTGGCCGAATCTTACTCTTGTTGTAGTCATGGGTAGTGCCTCCTTATAAAAGATGTTTATAATTCCTATATAACCTATCGGAATTAATGTCATTGGTGAATTATAGCAACCTCCCAAGGAAACTGTCAACCCTATTCTTCGTAAAAAGGCTCCTCCATCTCGCGGTAGCTGTCCTCGTCCGCAATGCTCTGGATATCGTCCGATGCAATGGTAATGTAGCGGTAGCCTTCGGCATGCGCTTTCTTCAGCGCCTTCTCCTTGATGAAGCGCGGACTTCCTTCGCCCGCTTCCTCGTCATAGACCAGAATGATGCCGTCGGTCTTGCGCAGCAAAAGCTCGTCCCTCGCCGTAAACTGCCAGACGCCTTCATAAGGCCCCTTCGAGATCGAAGCGCAGTAATCGACGCGCGGAAGCAGGCTCTGGTAATACGTTTTTTTGTCGTCCTTCCAGCCTTCCTCCGGGTTCGCATAGGCTGTTATGATGGACAGCTTAAGCTGCGGGTACTGGCGCTTCAGCTTGATTACCTCCTCGCAAGCCCACAGGTCCACGCCATACTGGCCCGGCGTAATGACCCATTCGAGGCCTTCCTCCAGCAGCGGACGCAGCTTGCCGGCAATCGCCTTCTGGATATACTTGATGCCTTTATGCTTCTGGCTGAATATGTTCAGCTCATGCGCGCGGTAGCCGGTGATGAGCACATTTTTCATCGAGAACAACGCCTTTATCGTTTTATAGAGCAGCAGCGCTTAGCCCGGGATGCGGACAGCGGCGCGGACAACTATTACATGGTAGCACAAATAGGCTGTGTCATGCGGCACTTCTTTCCAAATAAGCTTCAGCCATGATCAGATGCTACCGGTCTGGCGCCCTCACCTGCTATTGCCGCATCAAAAAACGTCCCGTCCGCGGAAAGCCTCATGGCTCTCCAAGCGGACGGGACGTCTGCATGGGCGGCAGCCTGCCGCGGGCTGCGGCCGATTACCGGTTGTCTACCTTTTCGGGATACATGTCATGATTCATCAGGCGATGCTCGGCCATTGCCTCGTACTTCGTGCCGGGACGGCCCCAGTTGCAATACGGATCGATCGAGATGCCGCCGCGCGGCGTGAATTTGCCCCATACCTCGATGTACCGCGGGTTCATCAGCCCGATCAGATCGTTCATGATAATGTTCATGCAATCCTCGTGAAAGTCGCCATGGTTGCGGAAGCTGAACAGATACAGCTTCAGCGACTTGCTCTCTACCATTTTCACATCAGGTATATAGGAGATATAGATCGTCGCGAAGTCCGGCTGGCCCGTAATCGGGCACAGGCTTGTAAATTCGGGACAATTGAATTTGACGAAATAATCGCGGCCCGGATGCTTGTTGTCGAACGATTCCAGCACCTCCGGCGCGTAATTGAACGGATACTTCGTACCCTGATTCCCCAGCTGCGTAATGCCGCCCTGTATCAGCTCTTCCTGGTTTCTGCCTGCCATAGGATGTTCACTTCCTCTTCTATAATAGATGCTATACGCCTTTTTTGTTGCCCCATACCCAGGTATGAAGCTGAGGCAGCACATGCACGCCCCGTAATTCACTATCCGCCATCGCAAGCCCGATCAGCCATTCATACCGCTCTACGAGATACGGCAGCATCAGACGAGGCTCGGTCTCCGTCAAATTGCCATTGCCAGCCTGGAGATAGAACGGCACATCCGCATAGCGCTTATGCACCGTTTTCGCGTAGGCCAGGTCCGCTTCGTCGAATACCACGACCTTCAGGCAGAAGGCGCTCCCCTGCTCTATCAGCTTCGCGACGATATCATCCAGCAGCGCCCAGTCGGTCGCCATGCCGGAGCTTGGCGGCTTCGGCGACAGCGTCAGGTCGTCGATATCTGCGAACCAAGGCTGCCAGCGGCTGCCCTGCGTCTCCAGCGCGGTTTTGATGCCCCGTTCATGCAAGCGCGCGATCAGCTCTCCGAGCTGGGGCAGCAAAGCGGGGTTGCCGCCGGAAATCGTCACATGGTCGAACGAAGAGCCTCCCGTCCGCTCCAGCTCCTCCATCACTTCGCTTGCGGCCAGCAGCCGAATCTCGTCCTTGCCGGTGCCGTCCCATGTGAACGCGGAGTCGCACCAGGCGCATTGATAATCGCAGCCCGCCGTGCGGACGAACATCGTTTTGCGCCCGATCACCATGCCCTCTCCCTGCACGGTCGGACCGAACACCTCCATCACCGGAATGCGTCTCGGGCTATTCATGGGAAGCCGCCTTCCGCTTCGGGCGGTAGATGCAGTAGCTGGTCGGCGTCTCGCGCAAGTAGACCTGGAGGCACACCGGCTTGTTCGGCATGCCGTCCAGATAGGCCTGCACCAGCTCCCAGACCGTCCTGGCGACCACCTCCGTCGTCGGGAAGCGGTCCGGATTCTCCCCGTCAAAGCTCGCTGAATCGTCATTAAGCAGCGTATGGTCGAACCGGCCGTGAATCAGCTCTTTGATTAGGGCAAAGTTAACGAGAAAGCCGGACTCATCCAGCTCGTCTCCGGCAACGGTCACATTTGCATAATACGTATGGCCATGAATCCGCTGGCACTTGCCTGCCGCCTCGGACGGCACGAAGTGGGCGGCGTCAAATTGAAAATCTTTGTTCAGCTCATAGGAGTAGTCATGCGGCGCGGAAGGGTAGATCTGCTGAAGCATCATAATGCCGCTCCCTCCGCCCCTCGCGACGCGATATATTCTTCAAGCCCTCTGCGGCGCAGCACGCATGCCGGGCATTCTCCGCAGCCATCGGCTTTAATGCCGTTGTAGCAGGTCAGCGTCCGCTCTCTGACAAAGGCGAATGCGCCCAGCTCGTCGGCAAGCGCCCATGTCTCCGCCTTGTTCAGCCACATCAGCGGCGTGTCGATGACAAAGTTGTAGTCCATCGATAAGTTAAGCGTCACATTAAGCGACTTGACAAAGACGTCGCGGCAATCGGGATAGCCGCTGAAGTCCGTCTCGCATACGCCGGTGACGATATGCCGGGCGCCAATGCCCTTTGCGAGCACCGCGGCGAACGACAGGAACAGCAAGTTGCGACCGTCGACGAACGTCGTCGGCAGCTCGCCATCCTTCTGCTCAATGTCAATGTCGTCCCGCGTCAGCGCATTCGGCGCAAGCTGGTTCAGCAGCGACATATCCAGCACATGATGCTTGACCCCTAGCTCGGCCGCGATCTCCGCCGCGCAGTCGAGCTCCAGCTTATGGCGCTGACCGTAGTTAAAAGTGACCGCCTCTACTTCGGCGAACCTCTCCAGTGCCCAGAACAGGCATGTCGTGCTGTCTTGCCCGCCGCTGAATACGACAACGGCCTTTTCATTCTTCAACATAATGTCTCCTCCCAAGATAGAGAAGGCGGAACTCCGCGCCGATTCCGCTGGGGAACCGGCGGATAGAAATAAGAAACGGCGCCCCGGGCCCCCTTGCGGAAGCGCGAATGCGCCGAACACAAAAACGACGATGCCCAAACAGAGGGCTACCGCTTTTCGTTTTAGTTTTTTATAGAGGGAGTTCGCGAACCTCTCCCGGCGCCGCCGAGACCTGCTGGCCTGCGGCTGAACCGGATTTTCTCTTCAATTGTTCATTCGTACTATAGCATAGCCGCAAAGGGATGCAAATAGCAATTATTTACGCCAGCGCCTCCAGCGTGCGGACGGCATGGTCGATCAGCTCCGGAATATCCTCCATCTGCTCCTCGCCGATCCGTCGGCGGAAGCGGAGCTCTACCTGATTGCGGTAGCGTCCGCCAGCATCGCCGAATACCCGGCTTAACGTCTGAACGGGCGGCTCCTCCGGCAGCCAAATATCGGCGATGCAGCGCTCTATCTCCCTGCAGCGGACATCCAGCTCCTCCGTCTCCACTTCGGTATGGAACCGGATTGCGAGGCCGCAGGCCGCTTTCTCCCCTTGCAGCTCCAATATCTCGGCAGACAAGTCGCGCAGCGACGTATCCAGCACCACTTCGGCGCTCACGCCGTCGCCGCCCCCCGCAAGCCGGAAGGACAGCGAGAACTCGCGGGACATGACCGCCATGTCGAGCACATCCTTGCGGCCGGTAATCGCAATGATCCGGTCCAGATTGTCCAGATCGTACAATTCGTTCTCGAAGGCAACCTTCAAATTATCAAATACAGTCGGGTCGAACATGCCCCTCTCCCCCTTTATATCAAACCTTGATTCCACGCTAGCGCGCCCATTCCAATTTGGCGCTTCCTTCTATTGTATCATGCCGCAAAAAATAACGGCATTCCGGTTTGCTTTGCACTTCCCTTTTTCCGTATACTTGTATATAGCAGATTGCTAGATCTCCAAATTCAATAGAGGTGACAGAGTGGACGATTTGAAGCAAGCCTACAAGACATTGGGTCTTAAGGAGAACGCGCCCAAGGAAGAAGTGGAGAAGCGCTATTCGACGCTGGTCAGGCGCGAGAAGGCGCGCTCCAAGTCGGGAGACCCCGCGGGAGACGAAGAATTCCGGCAGGTAACGGCCGCGTACCGGCTCATTCTAGCCCGCGATGACGAGAAATTCGCGCAGGAGTTCAATGAAAAGGAATACGGCAAATACAAAGGCATGGCGGGCAAAGCGCAAAAGGTGGATCACTTCTGGCGGTATTACAAGTGGCATACGATCGGAGCCATCGCGCTGGTAGGCGTTATCATCTATGGCATTATGAGCTATATCGATCATAAGGAGCATCAACGATATTTGGCCAGCCTGCCGCCAATGGACCTGCAGGTCACCTTCATGGGCACCTTCATGGAGGAAAGCGGACAGGAAAAGGATCTTGTCACGAACGCGCTGATGAAGCCGTTTCCAGAATGGAAGCGACTGGAGTATTCCACGATCTTCATCCCGCAGGACGACATGAACCGGTACGCGTATTTGCAAAAGGCGCTTGTTACGGTCATGTCCGAAATTCCCGATCTTTATTTGATGGATAAGTATATGTTCGAGTGGATTGGGCTTCAAGAGGCGCTCCTGCCGCTTGACGAACGTCCGGAGCTGGCCGAGTATGCGGACGGACCGGCTGCGCTGGAGCTGAAGCCGGAGAAAAATCCGGAGGGCTCCGTCTACGGCATCGATCTGAGCAAATCGGATTTGTTCAAGGAATTGAAGATGATGAAGGTCGAGCTGATTGCGGGCGTACGCGCCAACGCCAAGCGTCCTGACAACGCCATCAAATTTATTGAGCATTACGCGAAGACGATTCCCTCGCCGTAAGGGATATTACAAAGGGCAAGTCCAAGGCAGCAGCTGCGCTGCGCCGGGACTTGCCCTTCTTCTATCCTCTGGCCAATTAACCAGTGAGGAGCTACAAGCATCTTAACGTAACTTCGATATCTTGATTGTAATTGCCGAAGTTTTTGCCGAAGAGCGTAACGCCGCCGCAGTTTTTGGCTGTAGCGCTGCACGCGATCCGGAACAGGATTTCCTTGTCATAGGACAGCGACAGGCCGTCGATCGTTACATCGGACACCTTCACTCCGTCGATGAATGAGCCTTGGCGCGTTATGCGAATCGTCTTCATGAGGCCGTAATGGATGTTTTTGTACCACCAGGCCGGCGTATAGATGCCGCGAGCGCCTCCGAAGTCGCCCGGATACGTCCAGGTGCCCACCTCCGTCCCATTCACCGAAAATACGATATCCGAGGGCAGATGGTTAACGTTGCACGGCGTCTCTGAGCAGATCTCCAGCGATATTTCCAGCGAGTCCGGCTTTTCGTTGTTGACCATATAATTCGGAATGCGGTATTCCACATACCCCGAGCCGAACCAGATCACCCGTGCATGCACATGCTCCGGGTCAGCGAAATACCGGGGATCGTCGCACATGCCGATCATCCCGTGCGCCGAGGCAAGTCCGCAGGTCGGCTTGACCTCGCAGGAAGCATAGGTGCCGACCGGCAAGGAGACGAAATAGCGGCTGCGGTCCTCCTGCCTCGGCGCGCCCTTGAATAGCAGGGTAGCTTGACTGAGGTGCAGATAGCACAGCTTCTGCATCCCCCGCTTGCCTGCTACGCTTTCACTGCGGACGATGCCCGCTTCCTCCAGCATATGTATATGCCGGGTGACGATCGGAGACTTTATGTCTAGCGCTTCCGATAAGCTCTTGATGTTCATAGGCCGCTCGCCGAGCAGCTCAATAATCCGGACGCGCGTAGGTGAAGAAAAGCATTCCAAAAATCCCATGTTGCTGCTGCTGACTTCAATGTCCATCCTGACAACCCTTTCTGTCGTCGTTACTCCGTTTTCAGCTCCATTATATAACTTAAAAGTTAATCTAACAACAGGCCATGTCCAACTTGACAGTCCACATTCTATTCAATAAAATGAAACCCGAAAGCCCGTTTTTATCGATATAGTTACCCGCAAAGTTAACGTTTAGAGGAGGCGCGCATATGAACCCGTTTCAATTTCACAACCCCACCCGCATCATATTCGGTGAAGGGGCCGCCGAGCAGATCGGCAAGCTGACCTCATCCTACGGCAAGAAAGCCCTTCTCGTCTACGGCGGGGGCAGCATCAAGAGCACCGGCTTGTACGAGCGCGCAGTCAAGCAATTGAAGGACGCCGGCGTGGCGATCTTCGAGCTTGCCGGCATCGAGCCGAACCCGCGGCTGTCAACGGTGAAGAAAGGCATACATATATGCCGGGAGCACGGCATCGACATTATCCTCGCAATTGGCGGCGGCAGCGTCATCGACGCATCCAAGGCGATTGCGGCAGGCGCGCTGTATGAGGGCGACGTATGGGACTTCTTCACGCACAAAGCCTCGGTCAGCCAGGCGCTCCCGCTCGGCACAGTGCTGACGCTTGCCGCTACCGGCTCAGAGATGAACGGGAATACCGTTATTTCCAACTGGGAAGAGAAGCTGAAGCGCGGAGCCGGCAGCCCCCATCTATATCCCAAGTTCTCAATCCTTGATCCGACGCTGACGTATTCCGTACCGCGCAATCATACCGTATACGGCTCCGTCGATATCATGTCGCATGTATTCGAGCAGTATTTCAGCAAAACGCAAGGTACCCCGCTCCAGGAAAGATTCTGTGAGTCTATCCTGCAGACGGTCATCGAGAATGTAGAGCCCGCCCTCGCGGATCCGGCGGACGCGGCCGCAAGAGCGAACCTCATGTGGTGCGGCACCATGGCGCTGAACGGCGGGCAGATCAGCCTTGGCATGGCCAATGACTGGGCTTCCCACGGCATCGAGCATGAAGTGAGCGCTATCTACGATATCCCGCATGGCGCAGGCCTGGCCATCATCTTCCCGAACTGGATGCGCTATGTGTACCAGGAACGGATAGACCGCTTCGTCCAGTACGCGGTCCGGGTATGGGGCATTGATCCGGCAGGCAAGTCAGACGATGAGATTGCTCTTGCCGGCATTCAGGCTACCCGCGACTTCTTCTCGCGCATCGGCGCTGAATCCAGGCTGGCGGACTTCGGCATCGGCGAGGATCAGCTCGACCGGATGGCCGAGGAAGCTGTGCGCTATGGCGACATCGGCTCGTTCAAGCGTCTCGGAAAAGATGATGTACGCGAAATTTTGCGCATGTCCCTGTAATAAATCACGATTAACGAGAGGAGCTATCCATCATGACAAAAGCGTTGACAGAAAGCTATACCCTAAGCAATGGCGTTGAGATGCCGAAGTTCGGCCTTGGCGTATGGAAAGTGGCGGACGACGTAGCCGCTTCTACCGTGCAAGCGGCGGTCGAAGCGGGCTACCGCAGCATCGATACGGCGGCGGCCTACCAGAACGAAGTCGGCACAGGCGCAGGAGTCCGCGCAAGCGGCGTAGCCCGCGACCAATTGTTCATTACGACGAAGATCTGGAACGCCGAGCAAGGCTACGACACGACGCTTGCGGCGTTCCAAGCGAGTCTTGACAAGCTGCAGATGGACTATGTGGATTTGATCCTCATTCACTGGCCGGTCAAAGGCAAATACAAAGATACATGGAGAGCGCTCGAGAAAATATACAGCGAGGGCAAAGCCCGCGCGATCGGCGTCAGCAACTTCCAAATCCATCACTTGCAGGATCTGATCGAATCGAGCGAGATCGTTCCAATGGTCAACCAGGTGGAGTACCACCCGCTGCTGACGCAAGCCGAGCTGCAAGCGTTCTGCCAGGAGCATAACATCCGCCTGACGGCTTGGAGCCCGCTTATGCAGGGCAATCTGGATATTCCGCTGCTCGCCGAAATCGGAGCGAAATACGGCAAGTCTCCGGCACAGGTTGTACTCCGCTGGGATCTTCATCAAGGCGTTGTTACGATTCCAAAAACAACGACTCCATCCCGCCTGGTCGAGAATGCGGATATCTTCGACTTCACATTGACAGAAGAGGAAGTTGCGCAAATCTCGGCACTGAACCGCAATCAGCGTTTTGGTCCGGACCCTGACAATTTCAATTTCTAATTCACTTCGTTTCCAAGCGGCGCCGAAGCAATATTGCTTCGGCGCCGCTGCTGTATCCGTACAGGAATGCCGGAAGGACTACCTCTTAAGTTTTTGGTCCAAATTTCCGGCTTTGCACAACCATGGATGAATATAGTAACCTAGTAGGAATAGATATCATATAGAAGGAGATGTAATTCTCTTATTCTATTGCCGGGTGCGCGATTTCATAACAAGGCGAAAACGACAAGAAATCTCGCTCCACAATTTCCAAATAGTGCTAAAGTCCCCGACCATTCCGCAAGTCGCAATTTTTTATGATCAAAGAAACAATTGTCCTGTAAATAATTCACAGAATGTCCCTGCTGGTCAAAGGAAAAGTGCAAACGTTTGTCGAATGTTTGCTAGAGCAATTCGCGAAGGAGGAGCGCTGGTGGATATGAAGTCAAAAGCCCGTATCTCGGGCCTGTTGGAATCCCCCGAATGGACAAAAGAGATGGAGGCCTATCGTACGATATTGGAGCGCGAGACCCATCAGCCCCTGCCGAACGAAATGTTCCTCGATTATGCCAAGCAGCTCTCCGATAAGGAGAAGCTGGCGATGGCGCTGACGCTAGAGTTCCCATTTGCCAGACGCGAATTGCGCAAATGGCCGGATATGCTGTTCGTGAAGCTGCTCCGGTCCTATGTGCAGCAGGCTCCGGGCAATATCGCCTTGAAGCGCAGGCTGATGTTGACTGTCATCCAGCGGCTTCCTTACAAGAACGATGAAGACTTTCCGCCGCTTGCCTCCCTGCTGGACGAGCAAGAGGAGAGACTGGAGGCGGAGGGATTCTGGCCTCATTACTGGACGATCTACTTCCACCCCGCCAAATCCGGCGACCATGACCTCTGGCTGCTGGAGATGAAGAAGCTGGAGGAGCGCTGGATGCAAAGCGGCGAAGCCAATCTGAAGAGCGAGCTCCCTGAGCATGAAGAGCCGCCGGAAGATGAACAGTCCGACAACGGAAAGCTTGATAAGAAAATTAAAATACTCGGCGACTTGTACAAAAAAGAAAGCTCGACACGGCAAAGGCTGGAGCATGATCTTGTCCAGAAGAATAAGCTGCTGAGAATGAAGTCGAAGGAAATGGAGCTGCTTGAGGAAGAGATCGAACGTCTGCGGGAAGAGGCGGATCAGGCGGCCGCGATGATAAGCCAGCAGCAGAATACTCAGACGGAGCGCGACCGCCACTGGAAGCAAGAGCAAGCCGATTGGCTGGAGGAGCGCCATCATTTCATGGAGCAGATCCGCTCGCTCAACCAGCAGCACAAGCGGCTGGAGCGTACAATCGAAGAGCAGAAGAAGGATCTCGACTATCAGGAGAAGGACAAGGCGAATTTACGGCAGGCGATATCCGATGTGCGCAATCAGCTGAACAGTCCGGAATCGATCGCCAGACTGCTGTCCCAGAGCCTTGAGCTTGAGCTGGCCTCCGTCGCGCAGACAATCCCGTCGTCCCGCAATGACGATTCGCGACATGCCGCCCTCGCCTCCCGCAACCGGATGCGCAAGGCACTGGATTTGCTGGATGCGCTGGACCAGTACTTGCAGCTGAACGACTTGCCGCTGGAGAATGCGGAGCGCAGCCGCGCGAAGAGTGCCGCGGAGCCGATTGAATGCGAGGAGCAGGCGCAGGAAGAGCAGGAGCCGGACGCCCATCCGCTCTTGCAAGTGCAGCCGTCTCCGAACTCGCTGTACGGCACCTTCTTCCGCCGCGATCATGGAGGGTTCGTTCGGCTGGAGAACGGCGAATCGTTCAACATAACCGAATCGCTTGTCCAGCAGCATGAGCTTCAGCATGAGGCAGAGCTGCTCTGCACGCCGGTCAAGCAGGACGGCAAGTCGCTCTATTACGACTTGCAGCTGCTCTTCCAGGGAGACGACGCATTCTCGCCGATTCATCAATACGACGGTTATATCGAGTCGGGCGAAGGCCATCTCTGGTTCTGCGTGGATATGAACGATTCATCCAACCGTTATCAAATTCATTATAAAGATATCGAAATACAGAAGCCCGCGCATGGCGATCCCTGCTCCTTCAACGTCGCGGAGGGCAGCCATATTGCTCGCTTGACCAAGCTGTACCGTCTGCAGGGCGAGGTGCTGACAGCCGACGCGGGCAAAACAAAGCCTGTGCACCCGGCACAGGCTGAGCAAGCTATATACAAGAAAAACAAAGAAAAACGCAAAACGTACAAGGAGCAGCCTGCGCCGTTCCTGCAGGATTGCCTGATTACGATTGTCGGCGGCGTCCGCAAGTGGTTCGAGCATGTCGTTCACGAAAGCGGCGCCGAGCTCGCCCATGACACCGGCGACCATCCTGAGCGTGTCGCTGCGGATTTGCGCCGTTCGCAAGCGCTGTTCCTGCTCATTACCTCCACGTCGCACCGGGCGACATGGGACGGAATCGACATCGCGAAGATGTATGGCATCCCCCACTTTATCATTCAGGGGTCCAAGTCCAATCTGCGGTCGCTGCTATGGGACAATCGCGAAATCATCAGCAAATCCAACCGTTAGGCGAATATCGCTGCATCCCAGCTTTATTTGCCTAGGGGGAGCCATTTCAGAAATTTCTGGATATGCTCATCCCAGTAAACCCAGCTATGGCCGCCCGGGCCATCCGAATACGTCAATTTGTAATCGGTCTTCTCGCATGCTTCGCGGAAGGCCTTGTTGCCGTTGTACAAGAAATCTTCGGTGCCGCAGCTCTGGTACAATAGCGGCCGCTCTCCGTTCGGGCCAGAAGCAGAGCGGGCGAGCAGCGCGAGCAGATCATCGTCAGACCCTTGAATCTGCTTGTCCCCAAATATCTGCTTGAAGATGCGGTCGAACTGCCCAACCTCTCCCACACGAGCCGCAATGTCGAGCGCCCCGGAGAAGCTGCCCGCCGCAGCGAAGCGGTCCGGATGGCGCAGCGCCCACTTAAAGGCGCCATAGCCGCCCATGGACAGCCCCGCCACAAAGTTGTCTTCTCTCGCTTCCGACAACGGGAAGAAGGAACGCGCCACGGCCGGAAGCTCCTCCGTCAAGAATGTCCAGTACGCCTCCCCGTACTCCATATCCGCATAGAAGCTGCGATGCACATTAGGCATCACAACAGCAAGTCCCAGCTCAGCCACATACCGTTCGACCGATGTGCGCCGGACCCAGATCGAATCGTCATCCGACAAGCCGTGCAGCAAATACAATGTTTTGTGTTTCCCTGCAGCCGCAGCGTTGTCCATCCCGATTTGCGATCTTGTAGCTTGGGGCAGAATAACCGTCATGGACGTGCTCATACCTAGTGTTTCCGAATAAAATCGACAAGTTAGAAGAGCCATATGTATCCCCCTCGGAAGTGATATCAGTCAAGCTATCCGTAATGTAACACATCATTAATATTTTTTCATGTTTTTCTCATAAACGCTCATAATCCCCGGCTCACGCTGGATTATCATTCTCATACAGGAAAATCGGCCCTGTTTCACTATGTTATAGTGTGGGTACATCACGAAACGAGAAGGGATAATCTGAACAACATGAGAAACAGCAACCTGCTTAAAACCATCGTCAAAATCGGAACATGCGGAGCGATCGTCTGGTCTGCCCTCACCTTTGGAACAGCCGGAGATAAAGCTCATGCAGCTACACCTACTTCGACCGAGCTCATCGCAACCAGCAAAGAATTTATCGGCACCCCTTATCAATTCGGGGCAAAAGCCGGAAGCACCGCTTCCTTCGACTGCTCCTCCTTTACCCAATACATATTCAAGTCCTTTAAGGTATGGCTGCCGCGCACATCCGCCGCACAAGCAAGCATGGGCACCAAAGTAGACAAAGGCTCCCTCAGCATGGGCGATCTTGTCTTCTACAAAACGAACGGCAAATCGATTAGCCACGTCGCGATCTATGCGGGCAACCAAAAAATCATCCATAGCTCCAGCAGCCAAGGCGTCACGGTCAGTGACATGAACACTAGCTACTGGAAAAACAAATATGTAACAGCCAGACGCGTATTGAAATAAGTGCATATCAGAAAAGAGCCTTCACCCGGCTTGCACCAGCCGGATGAAGGCTCTTTTTCATAATTCATGCATGATTGCTCTAAAGACTGATGCGCAGCCAGCTGTCGCTTCTCCCTTCGACATAACGGCTGTACTTGTGCTTGCCGGCGATCCCTTTCAGCCCAAGCCTGCCAGCCGCTTCATATACGGCATGGCCATCCCGCTCCCAGTGCTTCATTTTTATATAATAATGATTGTCCTCAAGCACCGACTCCAGCAGCTTTCTCCGGCTGACGAGCGGCAAGCCGCGAAGATCGGCGCCATTGTACATGAGAATATCAAAGACAAAATATACAATCGGAATTGTCTTGCGCGCTTCTCTGATCCGGGGAGCGCCTTTCATGCGGAATCGCTGCTGCAGCCTGGCGAAATCGGCGCGTCCCGTCTCGGGGTCCAGACAGGCGGCCTCGCCGTCCAATACGACATCCGCCGGCCAGCTGAGCGGCACGTTATGTAGCTCCGGGTATTGAGCTGTCGCATCGTTGCCGTGCCGGGTCAGCAGCACCACTTTTCCCGCCGTCATATGAAGCTGCAGCCGCTGACCGTCCACCATGGGCTCGAACCAATATTGGTCATCCGCGAATGGGCCTTCCCTCTCCATCATCAGCATCGGTTGTATGAACATAGCCTCTTCCTCCCGTATTCCCCATCTTAGCATGAATCCATACATCGATTCTTCGGTAAATACAGGTGGGATTAGCGAATAATCCTTTTTTGGATGTCGCATAATAGCCTCAAGGCGATGGCTTACTTTGACAGTTTGCTTCGCCACACGATGGTAGGAGGCTGAATAAACATGGCAAACCAAAGCAGCAGCAACAACCTGGTCGTTCCCCAAGCGCGCGCCGCGCTGGAGCAAATGAAATATGAGGTAGCCCAAGAGCTGGGCATCCAGCTTCCGCAAGACGGCTACTACGGCAATATGACGACTCGCGACATGGGCTCTATCGGCGGCTACATTACACGCCGTCTCGTGCAGCTTGCAGAGCAGCAGCTGGCAGGCCGCTACTAGCCAGGGAGTTCCCCGCGGCACACGCGCTCCCCGGGCAGATCGGCTCCGGCAGAGCGTATACATATAAGACAAGTATCCGATCAACCGCATACTCTCTTATAGTTGCCAGGAACAGAGAGCGCCGCTGCGCTCTCTTTTTTCATTTCTCCTTTCCTTTGCGTGCAAAAATCGGTAAAATGGGATAGAGTTGTCCTCGCTACATATGATCCTTGTTATTTTATTAGAGAAAGGAATATCCCAATATGATCATTCAACCGAAAACACGCGGCTTTATTTGCACAACAGCGCATCCGCAAGGCTGTGCAGCGCAAGTTCAGCGTCAAATCGATTATGTAAAGAGCAAGCCATCCATTGAAGGCCCGCGCAACGTTCTGGTCGTTGGCGCATCCACCGGCTATGGACTGGCATCCCGTATCGTAGCCGCTTTCGGCTCCGGCGCGAATACCATCGGCGTATACTTTGACAAAGCCGCAGAGGGCGCTCGTACCGCTTCCGCAGGCTGGTATAACTCCGCGGCATTCGAAGAAGCCGCAAGCCAAGCCGGCACCAAGTCATACAGCATCGTAGGCGACGCGTTCTCCGACGAGATCAAAGCGAAGACGATTGACCTGATCCGCACGGAGCTGGGCCAGATCGATCTGGTTGTCTACAGCGTCGCTTCCCCGCGCCGTACGCATCCGAAGACTGGAGAAGTGTTCTCCTCCGTCATTAAGCCGCTCGGCGAGACGTACACGAACAAAACGGTTAATTTCCATAGCGGCGATGTGTCCCAAGCGACAATCGAGCCTGCTACGGAAGATGAGCTTCGCCAGACGATTGCCGTAATGGGCGGCGAAGACTGGCAGATGTGGATCGATGAGCTTCAAGCTGCCGGCGCGCTGGCAGAAGGCGCCACTACGGTCGCTTACTCTTATATCGGCCCAGAAATTACGCATGCCGTCTATCGCGAAGGAACAATCGGCGCTGCCAAAAACGATCTGGAACTAACCGCGCATAACTTGAACAAGCAGCTTGGCGAGTCCGGCGGACGAGCTTTCGTATCCGTGAACAAAGCGCTTGTGACGCAGTCCAGCTCCGCGATCCCTGTCGTGCCGCTGTACATCTCCGCACTTTACAAGGTAATGAAAGAAAAAGGGCTGCACGAAGGCTGCATCGAGCAAATGTACCGCCTGTTCTCCGAGCGTCTCTACGGCGAAGGCAAAACGCTGGTCGACGACAAAGGCCTCATTCGCGTAGACGATTGGGAGATGCGTCCGGAGATCCAACAGGAAGTGTCCAGACTATGGACCGACCTGACAACCGAGAATGTGTATGAATTGTCCGATCTTGAAGGCTACCGCCGCGAGTTCTTCCAGCTGTTCGGCTTTGAGACGGATGGCATTGACTACGAAGCGGATGTCAATCCGGATGTAGCCATCAAGAATTTGAGATAAGACGCATAGAGAGCGAAGGCGCTGAGAGCGGATCCTTGTGGACCGCGCTCAGCGCTTTGATCTGACTGAATAATTGGAGGACAGAACGTTGAAAAACATCAAAATTTTCTCAGGTTCATCGAACCCGGAGCTTGCCCGCAATGTATGTGAACAATTGGACCTGCCGCTTGGCAAATCCGCCATCTCCCGGCTGCAAAGCGGAGAAATTCATGTCTCCTATGAGGAGTCGCTGCGCAACCATCACGTATTTCTGATTCAATCGCTGTCGCATCCGGTCAACGAGAATCTCGTCGAGCTGCTCGTTATGATCGATGCCGCCAAGCGCGCCTCTGCCAAATCGATCAATATCGTGATGCCTTATTACGGCTATGCGCGCCAAGAGCGTAAATCCGCTCCGCGCGAGCCGATCTCGGCGAAGATGGTTGCCGACGTGCTGACTACTGTAGGCGCTGACCGGATCATCACCGTTGATCTGCACGCCGATCCGATCCAAGGCTTCTTCAAGATTACGGTCGACCATCTGACCGCGCTGGATATGATCATCGACTACCTGCGCGAGAAATCGATCAAAAACCCGGTTGTCGTCTCCCCTGACGCCGGACGCGCGACAACGGCCGAGAAGCTCGCGGGCTTGCTCGATTGCCCGTTCGCCATCATGATCAAAAACCGACCAGCGCACAACCAGTCCGAAATTACGCATATTATCGGTGAAGTCGAAGGCATGACGCCGATCATTATCGAAGACTTGATCGATACGGGCAGCACCATCGTCAACGTGGTTGAGGCGCTCAAAAAACGCGGCGCCGAGGATGCATTCATCTGCGCGACGCATGGCCTGTTCTCCGAAAATGCCGTCGACAAGCTCAGCCATCCGAACATTCAGGAAGTCGTCATTACCGATACGATCGCACTGAATCGCGAACGTCCGGACAACTTCGTTATCCTGCCGATGGCTCCGCTGCTAGGCACCGCTATTCGCATCATTACAGAGGGCGGCTCCATCGCCACGCTGTTCAAGTCCGAATAACCGAAAGAACCTTCGCGCCGAACGAAAGTGGCGGTACGAAGGTTCTTTTTATTAGCTGCGCCAAATAGCCTGCTAGCTTGACTGAAGATGCTTTTTCGCACATACGACTTCACGGCGCAGCCCTTCTGCCAAGCCGATCTTCGGCGAATAGCCAAGCAGCCGCTCTGCCTTCGAAATATCCGCCCATGTATGCAGCGGCTCGCCGACAAGGCCGCCCGCATGAATGACTTGCGCCGGCTTCCCCGTCATCCACTCCAGCATCTCGATAATATCGTTGATAGACGCCCGCTCTTTGCCCCCGATATTGATCGTTTCGCCAATAACACCGTCCGCTTCCGCAACAGCGGCAGTCGCTTCCGCACAATCGCCCACATACGTGAAATCGCGCGACTGCGTCCCGTCGCCGTATAAGGTAATAGGCTGATTCGTCAAAAATTGATGGATAAAGCGGTGAAATGCCATATCCGATCGCTGCCGCGGCCCATATACCGTAAAATACCGTAAAATAACAACCGGCACGCCTTCATTGCGCCAGTATACCCTGCATAAGTGTTCGCCTGTTAATTTGGATACACCATAAGGAGACAGCGGTGACGGCATAGCGTCCTCGGATACTTTGCCTGTCACCTCTCCATAGACGGACGAAGTTGAGATATAGACGAACTTCTTCAGCGGCTTTCCTTTACAAGCCTCTAGCAGCTGCTGCGTCACATTTATATTATTGGTGACATAATGGTCAAAATCCGCTCCCCAGCTATTGCGTACACCCGGAATGCCTGCCAGATGGTAGACTGCATCTACACCTGCCAGTACGTCATCCCAATCCATATTCAGCAGGTTCTCCTCTTGGAACGCAAATCTCGGATGATCCAGAATCGCTTCCAAATTCCGTCTTCCGATCACCTTCAGCTCATCGCGCAGCAGAGCGTCAATCCCGATCACCTCATGCTCTTCCCGCTCCAGCAGCTTCTCGCATAGATGAGACCCAATGAAACCGGCTGCACCCGTCACTACTATCTTCATAGCCGCCCGACCCCCACATAACGGAGTCCGGCTTGCTCAACGGCTATTCTGTTCAACACATTGCGTCCATCCAACACTACAGAACCCTTCATACGGGACGCGACCTGCTCCCAGTCCCCGCTTTTGAACTCATCCCAGCCTGTCGCAATAATGACTGCGTCCGCCCCTTCAACCGCCTCCAGTGCGCTTTTCTTCCACGCTACACCGGCGATAGGCGGCGCTGCCAGCGGGTCATACGCGGTAAGTACGCATGACTTTTTCGCAAGCTCTTCCATCAGAGCGACTGCCCTAGAATAACGCAAATCATCCGTATTCTCTTTAAATGTCGCACCCCATATCGCAACATGCTTCGTCTCGTCCAGTCCGCCCAGAACCTTCTCCAGCTTGCGTACATAAGCCTCGAGCTGTGTATCATTCACTTCCGTAACGGCTTGCAGCAGCTTGAGCGGCTCGTTTTTAGAGGCGGCCGCCGCCATTAGCGCTTGCACATCCTTCGGGAGGCATGAACCGCCATACCCTATACCCGCTTGCAGGAATCTCTCTCCGATTCGGTTATCCTTGCCGATGCCCATGGCGACGTCCATAATATCGGCGCCATAAACGTCACAAACGCGCGCCAGTTCATTAATAAAGGACAATTTCGTAGCTAGAAATGCATTGGAGCCGTACTTGATCAGCTCGGCCTCCGTTCTTCCCGTTACAATGATTTTGCCTTCAATTCCGGCATACAGAGATTGAACAATTTCAGCTGCCGATTTATTATGTGTGCCGATGACAATCCGGTCCGGATGAAACGTATCATAGATGGCTGTTCCTTCGCGCAGAAACTCCGGATTCGATACCATCTCAAACCGTTCTCTCGGCACGCCTTTTTCGAGCAGGAAAGACTCTGCCCACTCGCCAGTCCCTGGCGGAACCGTGCTTTTCATAATAATAACCTTGGAATCGACAAGCGCGCCGGCAATGTCATTCAGCACGCTTCTGACATACACCAGATCCGCTGAGCCGTCTTCAGCGGACGGCGTCCCTACTGCAATCATAATAACCTCGTTCTGCTTCACCGTTTCCTCAACATCATGGCGGAAGAACAAGCGATTGCCAGCACGGTGACGATCCACCATTTCTTCTAATCCCGGCTCGTAGATCGGAATGATGCCATTATTCAGACGCTCAACCTTACCGATGTCGCGATCTACACAATAGACTACATGCCCTAGCTCCGCTAGCACGGCTGCCGTAGTCAGCCCGACATACCCGGCACCGATAATTCCAATGTTCATGAAGCTGCATCCTTTCTTCGCAACCTTAACTGTACAGTATCATGTGCACGGAAGAGTTCAAGCGAAACGGCGTTTAACAGGGCTGATTTACAAAACTTTTGGGAACTTGCATATATACAGGCTGCATTCATGTCCACACATAAATATATACAGCATCAAGGAAGCCACATTATAATCCAACCGTATATGAGTAATGCATCACGATCATCAACTATCGGCTTACAGAAGTACACTCGGACAATAACAATACATATCATTCATGCAAAAAAAAATTCATTTATCCTTTAATCTTAATGATTTCTACAAAGTATGCTTGCATACTGGACAAGCTGTTTAATATCCATGTAGGTATGATTTGTCGAAAACACAGAGTCCCCGATCGTCCATACTATAGTGTATACATTCAAGGCAAAGCCGAATATATCATTCATCTGCGTCTGCACGCAGCAAGGAGACCGAAGAAAGCATGCGGTTTGACCTTCCCCCTCTCCAGCACGTACAATAAGGGGTATTCCTGCAAAATGAGGTGACGTAACAAATGCGAAAATCAGCTTACAAATGGTTCGTTCTTATGTTGCTCCCAGCCTTGCTGCTAGCTGGCTGCGGTTCATCCAACCAAGGTTCGAACCCTATAAATCCTTCTCCGGAGCAGACAAGCTCAAGTACACCAGCTGAGACAAACAGTCCAAATCCTGATCCTTCCGGCGAGACGACAGCAACACCAACTCCCGATCAGCCAGATGCGATACAAGAGCAGATCAACCAGATGAGTTTAGATGAAAAAATCGGCCAGCTCGTAATCGTCGGTCTCGATGGAACCGAAATGAACGGTTTTGCCAAAAAAATGATCCAAGACTATAAAGTCGGCGGATTCATCCTATTCAAAGACAACATCAACAACGCGCAGCAGACGCTAGCGCTTCTGAATGAATTGAAGCAAACCAATGCCAGCAATGACATACCATTATGGCTGAGCGTTGACCAGGAAGGCGGCAGAGTAAGCCGCATGTCCTCCGAGTTCGTGAAAATCCCGGCAGCGGGCCAGGTCGCATCAGCCAACAGCTTGACGTATACGAACGGAATCGGCAAGGCATTGGGCACGGAGTTGAAGGCGCTTGGCTTCAACCTGGACTTTGCACCTGTCCTTGACATTAACAGCAATCCTAAGAACCCTGTCATCGGCGACCGTTCTTACGGCTCAACGCCTGACAAGGTAACGGCTCACGGGCTGGAAGCATTGGACGGCATTACATCGGAAGGCGTTGCTGCTGTCGTCAAGCATTTCCCAGGCCACGGCGATACGTCAGTCGATTCCCATTACGACTTGCCTCTTGTTCATAAGTCGCTGGAAGAGCTGGAGAAATTCGAGCTTATTCCATTCAAAGAAGCAATTGAGCATGACGTTGACGCCATAATGGTGGCGCATCTGCTCATGATGGACTTAGACACTAAGCACCCCGCTTCGATATCCGATGCTGTCATCAATGACCTGCTGCGCGAGAAGCTTGGTTACGATGGGGTAGTCATTACCGACGATATGACGATGGGCGGCCTGCTGAACGGCAACAAAATCGGGGACGCATCCGTAACCGCCGTCAATGCGGGCGCAGACATTGTACTTGTAAGCCATGAAGAAAAGTTGCGTATCGAAGCGCTGGACGCTTTAAGACAAGCAGTCCATTCCGGCCAGATCAGCGAAGAACGCTTGAACGAAAGCGTCTACCGTGTCCTCAGCCTCAAGCAAAAATACAAGCTTGCCGACACCCAAACCCCAGACATCGACGTCTCAGCCGTCAACGAAGTCATCAACAACGCCCTAAAAGCCCGGCCATAACGGCCCGGGCTTTTTTTTTCCTTATAAATAAATCATTCTCTAGCACCTTAACACTCCATCCAAAACTAACTCTCCACCCTGCATAAGCTCTCCATGCTCCCTCAAAACTCTCTCGCCCCTATCCAAACTCTTCACGCTCCCTCAAAACTCTCTCGCCCTTTCAAGCTCTCCACGCCCCCCAAACTTCTCTACCCTCTCCAATCTCTCTACGCTCCCCCAAACTCTCCTGACACCTTCCCCCTATCCAAACCTGCTCACTATCCCATCAACTCAGGAACTGGAAGGAGAAAACCTATGACTCAGCGGGAAATTGAAAAGTATCTGAAAGATCAATATCTGATTTCGTGGACTTTCGTTTTTTTCGATTTTCAGGGTGATGTGCATATAAAAACACGAATGACTTAATGACACGGATGTTGTGACAAGGATAGTTGAACTTTCAGGGCCACGGTTGATAGAGCTGCATTAATAAGGGGATGGACGACTTTAGGTAGGGATAAACAATTTAAAAAAGTACTAGTGCGACGTGGTTACAGCGCTTTCTGTGATCAATTTACGGTTAGATGGGGATACGGGCTGGTGGTGGACATTTGCGGGTAAACCGGGTTACAGATCTAATCAGTAACAGCTCGCAGGTAGCCAGGTTTTACGGAGCTTTAGGTGACAGTCTACGGGGAGATGGCTTTTACGGAGCTTTAGGTGGATAGTTTACGGGGAGATGGTTACGGGGCTTGCGGTGAACGCTTTGTAGGTAGATAAGATTATAAGGCTATCAGTAGATAGTTTGCTGGTATACGGGGTTACAGGGCTTGCGATGGACAATTTGCTGGGTGATGGGAATACGGGGCTTGCGATGGACAATTTGCTGGGTGATGGGAATACGGGGCTTGCGATGGACAATTTGCTGGGTGATGGGAATATGGGGATTGCGACGGACAATTTGGGGATTGATGAGGTACGTGGCTTGCGGCCGACTGTTTACGGTAGGCGGGGTTACAGGGCTTCCGGTGGACGGGTTGCGTTTTATGGGTAAACGAGAGAATTAGAATGCTGCATATCTTATAGCAGTTTAAGAATGCTGGTCATAATTGGGCTAGGGAATTTATTCCACAAAAAATTAAGCCCTGAGAATTGTAAAACAAATTAATGATGCCGTTGGAGAGATAGACGGAGAGTATGTTCAAATGCACATTTAATAGCGCCTGTGGAAGCGTTCAGTCTTAGGCAATATTCGTCCATATACTGCTGAGCATACTTAATCCCTATTCCATGAAACATGTCCTTCATCCAACTAAAAGCGGTTATGGCAATTGATGATAGCGGGTGGCAAGTGCGCTTGGGAATTGATGACTCTTCCGCGGGTTTTCTTTGAAACTGCTGAAATCTTGGATTCACCTCAACACTGTTATGGCAGCTCAAGTTCAATTGCAGCAACAAATTAGCTTGTTCAGTATATTCGAGGTTCTCTCTCGCTTGTTTGCTTCTGTCCAGTAATCGAAATGCAATGAAGCTGCTGTCGCAGTCTCTCTCGTCACGTGTTATCGATTGGACAATGGCCACAGACCGCTCCTTCTGCAATCTATCATCGGTTAGAATAGTTTGCAAATTAAAAACCTCATGTTTAATCTCCACATTCTCGCCCCATAATTGCGCTGACTCAACGGATAAGACAGAACGAATTTTGTTCAGCATACGCCAAGCTGTCTTATATGACAGATCCAGCAGCCCCGATAATTGCACAGCATTGATGCTGCGCTCGTACTTGCCAACTAAATACATGACAAATAGCCACTTCCTAATAGAGGTTCGGCTCTTATGCATAATGGTATGTGCCGTTAGCGACTGTTGATATTTGCATTTCGCACATTCATAAAGGGGCAGGTTTCTCGTGGCTATCCTATAGGCAGTACGATGCCCACAACTATAACAGTTGAAGCCACACGGCCACTTCAAACGTTCAATAAGCGGCAGCAGGTCCTCATCTCTCCGATAAAGTGAATTAAACTCTTGCCATAAAACTGAATATCCCATAACACCCTCCAAAAAAAGAACATATGTTCTTATTTCATTGTAACAAAATACCCAACCTTTTACAAGCGTTGAGTAGTAATTGTTGCTATTACATGTTCCTGAGCTGAAGGGAGAATGGAGCCCTTTTGAATAGTGGTACCCCCATGATTCTGCTATTGGGATTACAATTGTGACTACTATGCCCGCTATGCCCCTTTAGAATTTGATCGGATGAAATGTACTGCAATTTATCTGCTTCAGTTCATCACAAAAAGTTACGGGACTTAGGTCGAATTGACGCTCAGTCTGCGAACGTGCGCTCGAAGCGGGTGATATCGCTGTTTTTGCCGATGATGACAAGCATGTCGCCTTCGAAAATATGGTCGTCCGCATGGGGGGATACGACCAGATCATTGTCTCTCCTGCGTATCGCCATGACGCTGCAGCCGTATTTGGCTCTGAAATCCAATGATTTTAATGTTTTTCCGCAGAAGATTGGCGGCGCAATCATTTCGACGAGACTGTGCTGAGGGGACAGCTCCAAATATTCAATCATGTTTTTGGAGGTTACCTGATGGGCAACACGCACTCCCGTGTCACGCTCCGGATGGACGATGTGATCGGCTCCGACGCCTTCAAGCACCCGTTGATGATAATCGTTGGTCGCCTTGGCCGTTACAAATTTGACCCCGATATCCTTCAAAATAAGGGTAGTCAATATGCTGGCTTGCAGGTTTTCGCCAATCGCCACTATGGCATGGTCCATATTGCGTACGCCCAGCTCCCGCATTACCCCTTCGTCGGTTGAATCCGCTTGATAGACATGAGATAGGATCGGCGCGTATTCCTGCACTCTCTTCTCATCCTTGTCGATACCCATAACATCGTAGCCAAGCGATAGCAATGTTCGCGTCACACTGCCCCCGAATCTTCCTAACCCTATGACTACATACTGTTTTCCCATCTGATGAGCCTCTCTTCTTCTGTTCATTGTTGATTGGAGCTGGACACAGCAAAAAACCACAGAGAAACAGGCTCTCTGTGGTCATGACGAACACAAGCGCGCGCACTTATCTCCCGATCAACGCTTACGAGGTTAGCTGACGGATTCGGGAGTCGAGAGCCCCCTACCATAACTATGGATTCACCCCTGCGATCCATTATGATCGCTTTGGTTCCCCCGCCGGACCTTACGGTCCATTAAGCGTTACGCTTATTCATTTATGAGCATTATGCTACTCCTTTCTTTATGTTTTGTAAAAGCGCATTCCAGACATGTTTCGGCGGAAAAAGCCTAAAAAGCCCGATAGAAGCGTTTACATGCATTGCATTATCAGCGGATCGTGAATTATTTACGTTTATTGATGCTTTTCTCAACTAGCGATTATCCTATTGCGAACAAGCTGGAAATAAGGGGAAGCTCCGCTATTCTGCTTCAGCAGGCAACGTCATTTTCCCTTTGAATTGTTTTGGCGTACAGCCATTGAACCGTTTGAACATTTCGTAGAAATGCGCCATATTTTCGAGCCCGACAGAATGTGCGATGTCCGTTATTTTTCGGTTGGTCAAGGCTAAAAGGCGCGTAGCTTTCGCAATTCGCCTGCGATTGACATATTCGGTAAACGCCAAGCCCATATGCGATTTGAAATATTTTGAAAAATAAACATAACTCATCCCGGCTAACGAGCTTAACTCCTGCATACTTATTTTGCCGCCAAGATGCTCGTCTATATAGGCAATGACCGGCTTTAGAACATGGGCATCCAGCTTCCCGCCCGGAGTCAATATGCCATTCACATCATGTCTCAACATGGCTAGCATCAACGCCTTGATGTGCATGCTGACCGCTACCTCGTAGCCATGACGTCTTGCCATAACTTCTTCATGAATACATGAGATTGCCTTGCCTACCGCCTCCCTGGCCTCCTTGTTGGATCTAAACAACTCATTCAGTCCGTCAAGCGGCTGGAGAATCTCCATAAAGCAGCTCAAATAATTGATCGTCGCAGGGTCGAAGTACGGCTCCAAATCCACATGCAGCACGATATATTCTACTTCATGTCCAGGATGGCCAACGGCGCGATGAAGCTGATTGGTTCCAATTACGATGACATCACCCGGCTCCAAACGATAGGTTCGGCTTAACGTATCCATCTCATGCACACCTGCCAGCACCAGTATAAACTCCACTTCCTTATGGTAGTGCCAGCTAGGCATCTCTGCGCCCGCAAGGCTTTCCACCAAAAACGTCCATACTTTCAGACAAAGCTGCTGGTTCTGATAATGGATCGGCTCTTTTATGATATCCAAGTCTATCTCGCTCCCAAATCTTTGAAATGTTGAAAATGGATATAAAAACATTAAATAATCGCATATACGCAGACCGCTGCTCCCCTATATGATTAGGACATAGCTAACCACTAATAAAGGAAGGTGACCCCCGATGAAAGTTGCAGTCCTAGGTTGCGGAGGCATGGGCGCTATTCATGCCAGCGTATACGCCAGCCTTGCGAACGCTCAATTAACTGCCGTTTGCGATGCAAACAGTCAGCTGGCTGATGCAATGGCCGCCCAAACAGGAGCCATACCATATTATTCATTCAGCGATATGCTGAACAATGCGGAATTTGATGCGATCAGCATCGCGCTGCCTACCTATTTACACAAAGAATATACACTTCAAGCAGCAAAAGCAAGAAAGCATATTATTTGCGAGAAGCCTATCGCTTTGACGCTGGAAGACGCTCAAGAGATGATGGCAATCTGTGAAGAGAACGGCGTGCGCCTGTTTGTGGGACATGTTGTCCGTTTCTTCCCCGATTACAACCATCTCAAGCAAACGCTGGACAGCGGCAAGCTGGGCCGTCCCGGGGTCGCGCATGCAAGCCGGATTGGCGGGCATCCGGGAAGCTGGTTTGCGGACGAGAGCTTAAGCGGCGGAGTCATCGTCGACCTGATGATCCATGATCTGGACTTCCTCCGCTCTTGCTTCGGCGAAGTTGAAAGCTTATATGCTTTAAGCGCTGCCAAGGAAGGACTTGACTACGCGCTGGTTACCCTGCGTTTTGAAAACGGCGCCATTGCCAATGTGGAAGCGAACTGGGGTTACCCCGGCCCGTTCCATACTAAGGCAGAGATTGCCGGAAGCGCCGGTATTATCCGAGCCAATAGCCTGAAAAGCAGCTCCCTCCAGCTCGTCAAGCAAGGGACAAACAGCGATACGACCGGTACTGTCGTCATTCCGGGCAGCCCCGGATACAGAAGTCCTTACGAGCTGCAGCTAGAGCACTTCATTCGCTGTATTGAGGACGGAAGCGAAGCCCTTGTTACGGCAGAAGATGCCTATAAAGCGCTTGAACTAGCCCTGTATGCAAGGGAAAGCGCCGTTACCGGCAAAGCTGTTTACTTGAAAGGAGGCAACGCGCAATGAGCCAACTGAAAGTCGGCATGATCAGCTTCGCCCATGAGCATGCCTTTTCCTATCTGGATGCTTTGTTGTCTATCCCGGAAGTTACTATTGTTGGAATCGCAGATCCTGTACCCGCAAGAGTGGCGGAAGCAACGGGCAAGCATAATATTGCTTACTATAACGACTATCACGTACTGCTGGAGCAGCCTATGGATGCTGTTGTGATTTGCTCCGAAAATGCGCTGCATGCAGAGATCACTATTGCAGCCGCGAGCAAAGGCATTCATGTGCTTTGCGAGAAGCCGCTCGGCATTTCTATCGATGAGATGAACCAAATGGTTGAAGCCTGCGAGCGCAATAAAGTCCAGCTTATGACGGCATTCCCTTGCCGCTATCTGGCGGCGGTCGTGCAGGCCAAGCAAACTGTAGACCGCGGCGAGATCGGAGAGATTGTCGCGATCAAGGGTACGAACCGCGGCACAGCCCCTTCCGGCTGGTTCGTTGACCGCAGTCTGTCCGGAGGCGGCGCACTGCTGGATCATACAGTCCATGTCATGGACCTTATGCGTTGGTTCACGGGTTCTGAGCCTGCTCAAGTGTACGCATATGCCTCTACCTTGTTCAACGATCAGCTTAAGGTTGACGATGCCGGCATGATCCATGTGAAATTCGAAAACGGCACTTTTGGAGTCGTGGATACCAGCTGGTCACGCAAGCCCCCGTTCCCGACTTGGGGGGACGTCACTATGGAGATTATTGGCACGAAAGGCGTATTGTCGGTCGATTCCCTGGCCCAGGTTAACGAAGTCTACAGCCAGCAGGACGGACTCGGTCAATGGAATTACTGGGGCGACAATATGGACCTGCACCTTATACGATCCTTCGTGGAAGCAATCCGCAGCGGCACTCCTGTGCCGATAACAGGTTTGGACGGATTGCGGTCCGCAGCAGTTGCGCTTGCGGGATATCAATCCATTCAAGAAGGCCAGCCTGTAAAGCTTAATGCCTAACGGCATACGAAAGGACCTCACCCAAGTTTGATGACCGGGCGAGGTCCTTTTTTATGAGCAAGCTATGTTATGACTTTAATTTGAATAGGGCTACAAGCTCCTGCAGATCGGCAGCCATGCGGCTTAGCGATTCTGATGAAGCGGATATATCCTTCATGGAGTCGCGCTGCTGATTCGTATCCTCCGTGATCCGGTTCAGCTCTTGCAGAGCGTGCTCGGATATGCCGACAATCTCCTGCATAGAAGCCGACACTTCTTCGGTGCTGGCGGACAGCTCTTCCGTCGCTGCGGATACTTCTTGTATTTGAGCGGAAACGCCATTTACAGTTTTCATAATGCTGTCAAACGCCTGGCCAACCTGATCAAACATCAACACGCTCTTATGAACCTCACTGATGCCTCCCGCAATAGCTGTTGAAGTAGAAGCTGTCGACTTCTGAATCTCATGCAGAATCGAGCCGATGGTAACCGTCGCCTCCGTCGTCTGCACCGCAAGCTTCTTCACTTCTTCAGCAACGACAGCAAAACCTCTGCCATGCTCGCCTGCGCGTGCCGCTTCGATCGATGCATTAAGCGCGAGTAAACTCGTCTGGCCGGCGATTTCTGAAATATAGGCTACAATGCCGTTAATCTCCGCCGTCTTCGCCTCCAGCTCCCGCACCATCTCAGCCGACCGGCCTACTGCGCCGCTCGCTTGCGTAATTTGACCGACGGCAAGCTGGACAATGCGATCGCCTTCGATTACGTCGGCATGCATCATTTGAGCATGCTCGCTGACAAGCCCGGAAGACTCGGCAATCTTCTGAATGCCGATCGCCATCTCCTCCATCGCCACAGAGGATTGCTCCGATCCCTGATGCTGCGACTTCGCGCCAGTGGTCACACTCGCAACTGCAGCTGCTGTCTTCTCTGCTGCAGCGGCCGAATTAACCGATGTCGCCGTCAGCTCTTCGGAGGATACCGCTGTATGCTCTATCGCTTCTGTCAGCTTCATTAATGTCATCTTGAACGAATCCAGCATCCCGTTCATATTGATTCTTAGCTGGGCAAGCTCATCTTCACCTTTCACCTGCAGCCTCTCGGTCAGATCACCCGAAGCTGCTTTCGTCATAAGCTTGGACATTGCAAAAATCGGCCGCAGAATAAGTCCCGCTATGATATACGAAATAACCGCTACAGCCAGCGAACAAATTATAATTACGATAATTCCTGTGTTCGTTGCATCTATTGCGCTCGTCAGAAGCTCCTGTTCATCGCCTGATACGATGACTCGCCACCCCGTCATCTCAACCGAAGCATAAGAAGCCAGCTTATTCAAACCGTCAAGCTCTCTATAGGTAACCGTGCCGGATTCCCGAGTGAAAACCTGCTCGGTGTAAACCTTGATTTTGGCCTCGTCGGCATACTCCCTGAAGTCTTCGCCGATTTTATCTTCGGATGGGTGGGCCAAATAAGTGCCGTTCTTAGCCAGCAGATACGCATAGCTGGATTCGCTCATTTTATTCCGGTTAAGATTATCCAGAATGTGGCTCGGATTAACGATCATTTGAACCAGACCGCGGAATTGCTGCCCATCATCAACGATAGGCACATCGATAATAATGATGTTTTCGTCAGAAATCCCGTCATGGAGAATGTCCGATATGCCCACGGTCTTCTCTTCTTTGATCCGGTTAAAGTTGTCGAATTTCGATAAATCCAATGCTTCCTTCTTGTCGCTGATGGACATTCCCGAAGCCGAAGCATACGTATAGGAATTAACGTCAGGATTCATCGCCTTCATGGACTGAAGCAAGGGCACCACGCTTTCCTCGTTGCCCTTCAGAAACTGCTCTTTATAGGTATCCACCATGCTTTCCACAGCAGATACTTTGCCCTCCAACAAATCGCTAAGCGCTGTTGCATTCGATGTCGCTACAATCATTTGCTGCTGCTTAAGATCCTTCTCTATGATGTCGGAAAATAAGCTTGTTAATATCCAGGCCACAATCAAAACCGGAATCACGGTTAAGCATAGCAGCAAGGCAATAAATTTGAACCGAACAGAACCCCTTAAACTTTTCAACCATTTCCAACCCGCAATTTTCATAGTAGTCCCCCCCAATGATGCCATACATAATTCATTCATCGGAGATTTTCGACAAAATAATAAATAATTCGACACAAATTTATGAACAATTTTTAGTTCATACTGCCTACTTTCCATTCATCTCTCAAATTTCCCATAGTCCTTTATCGTAACTTGAACGGCAGGACGGATGACCACCTGGGGATATAAACTTTTCCAGTCCAGCTTCGACCAATTGGAATAACTCATGCTGTTGCGCACATATTTTCCGACTCCGATGCAGTCCACATTGTTTTTTTGCAGCTTTTTGATGATCGTATCAAGCTTGCGGCTAATGTGCTGCGACACCAATTTTTCAAGCTTTCCTCGTTCGATCTGATCACTAAGCTTAAACGCACCTGTATACTCCAAAACCGAGCCTCTGATCTCCATTGCGATGTCCACTATGAACGAACCTGAACTGTCGCGTGATACTTTCACTTTTCTTTTATTGCTTAATGTACTAAATACATATTCCCCGCTTAATCCGACATCCCCCAGATCAATGCTTAAATCTCCGCGTTTAAAAGAGTCCCTTAAAAAAGCAAAGTAGATCGATTGATCAACATCAAGCTTGGTTTTATACTGATCCCCGTCAAATAATGCAATGCCATCGATCGCTACATCCTCCCCTATATCCTTAATGATTGGAGCAATGGCGTCAATTCCATCGTCAAAATAATCCCTTGCAAATTCGTACAACGTAATTTCCGGCACATTATTGGTGCGTGCTTCCTTATCCAGCAGCCGATCGATATACTGTCCTGTTGCAGGATGAGAGGGATACTTCTTTTTTAATAGCTCATTGGCATTGCCGTTCACGACAGAGATCTTGATTCGCTGAGAGATGGCAGGGTCTCTGACCAGCGTATCAAGATGATCCCATAACCCTTTCCGCGACAAGCTTAATCCATATAACGTGCTGCGCATCTGACCGCTTACCAATCTCAATTCACTTTTTCTAGAAATTTTCATTTTAGCTTCTTTGCTTGTTTTTGCAATTTCAGTAAATACCTCGTATCTCACCTTTCTTAACTGTGCATCAATAATCGGATACGTAAGCGAAACCATTAATTGATCTTCTGAATGCTCATTCTCCGCTGGCATCAGATCAAAGCTTGCCGTATGAAGAAAGCCCAGTCTCTCTATGATGCGTTGATCGCCGCAGCCGCTAAGCAGAACCGCCAAAATGAGTATAGTGAAAAACCCGGTTCTCTTATTCACGTCTCATCGCTCCCTTTTTCACCCACAAAACGATAATCAACAAGAGCGGCAAAGCGAGTGAAACCGAAGCTTCTACATAGCCTAGATATTGCAGCCATTGCTCTACTTCACCAATTACGTCAGGTATCCAAGACACGGCAAAAGAAAGGACGAATAGGACGGCCGCATGCCATTTTGCATTTGCCTTCGGTACCATTCGTTTCGCTACCTCTACGGCGGCCCATATGTACATCACAATGGTAATCAAGGCGGGAAATAGAAAGAAGCTGAACAACAAATTCTCAATCCGTTCAACGAATGGCAGTCTGATAAAAGAAAGCAATTCCAAGAGCGGATATTTCATTCTAGTCAATTGTCCGAAGCTGTAAAACCCAAAACAAATGAAGGTGAACGTGAGGTAGGTCAAGGATGTAATTAGGTTGCCTATATAGACTGCCTTCATGAACTTCCCCTTTTTTTCAACATACGGAAATAACAGCAAGGCCAGCTCGAAGCCAAGAAAAGCAGCGTAAATATCGAGACTGCCCCACATCATATCGGTACCGCCCCGAAAGAAAAATGGAGTAAGCCTTGCCCATTCAAAATCCTGGAAATAAAAGAACAGCAGAAAGAGCATCCATGCTATCATCCAAAAAAAGGTTGTCGAAGCCTTGGATATCGTATAGACGCCGCCTATCACCAATATGAATGATAAAACATCAATCAAAGCTTTGAAAAACATGGGGTGGGTCGAGGGGAACGCAATCATTTGAAAGATAATGACATATTGCTTGGCAACCATACACCCCAAAATCGCCCATAACGATAATAAGAAGACATAGATCGGGTATAACATAAACTTAGGGATCGCTTGCTCAAGAATATCGAATATGGATTTCCCTTCGCCCAATCGATATACCAACGAGATCAGAAAAATCACAAACGAGGAAATGGCTGTAAAAATCAATACAGCAGCCCAGCCATTATAACCGAAGCTCCGCGCCATCAATCGCGGGAAGCTGAATATGACAACACCGGATTGAATCATATAGATGAGCAGCGCGATATGAAAAGGATTCAGTTTCTCCTTCACTTTGTTCCCTCACTTACTTTCTCATTCTATTTTTCAACTTGTTAGGTGTACCCGATTGCGTAGGTCTTTCCTTAATCGCCCAGAAGGGTGCGCGAATAAATACGTCCCGCCAATCCTGCGGCTTAAACGGAGCAAGCGGGGTTAGATACGACGTATTGAGGCTTGTCAGCCCCGATAGATGAATAACAATCAAGGCAAAACCCATCATAAGCCCCAGATTCCCCATCATGCCGGCCAAAATAATTAAGCCGAAGCGGATAAGACGAATGGATGCGCTCATCACGTAGCTCGGTATAACAAATGACGCAATCGCTGAAGAAGCGACTGCGATAATTAATATATTGCTGGTCAAGCCTGCTTGGACGGCTGCCTGCCCGATGACAATACCGCCTACGATACCGATGGTCTGCCCGATCTTCGTAGGCAATCTGGCCCCAGCCTCCCGAAGCAGCTCGATCGTTACCTCCATTAGCAAAGCCTCATACAACGGCGGAAATGGCACTCGTGCCCGGGATTCCGTAAGGGTTAATAGCAGATCCTCCGGAATCATTTCATAATGAAAAGTGGTCACTGATACATACATGGCGGTAAAAGTAACCGTAATAAGAAAAGCGACCAGCCTTAAAATACGAATGGCAGAGCCCAGTGCCCAGCGCTGATAATAATCGTCCGGCGATGAAAAAAATTCAAAGAAGGAAGCCGGGGCCGAAAAGACAGACGGACTTCCGTCCAAAATCCCGATTATTCTGCCGCCAACCAGCCTGGATACAGCCGCATCCGTACGCTCTGTCGTTGGAAAAAGCGGAAATATCGAATTGGGGAAATCGTCTATATATTGAATGAGCATATTGCCGTCATGGACGGCATCAATTTCGATGTTCTGTATCCGCCCGACCAGCTCATGTACATAGTTCAGATTGGCAATGCCATCGATGTATAGGATATATACATCGTTTTTGGTCACTTCCCCGACCTCCAGCTTTATAACCTTCAGATGAGGACTCTTTACCCTTCTGCGGATAAGAGATAGATTTTGTTTCGCCGCCTCTACGAAGGAATCATGCGGACCGTTGATCACCGTCTCCGTCTCTGACTGGGAGATGGCTCTCGCATCCGGTTTATAAACATCAACAAGATAAACCTGTCCTTCATGAAACAGGGCTACTTTTCCCTCCAGAATTCCTATAATGACGGTTTTGGAATCGGTCGAGGAATAGAACTGCGAGCGTTCTAACAGCACGCCAACATCGACAGGATCCACTTTGTCGAGCGGTATAATGACATCTCTGGTAAACTCCTCACTCCCCAATAGATGGCTGAAGTATACCAGATCTACACCAATCTTCGGAAAAACCCGATGAGTCAAATCGAAGCAGTCCGAAAAGTTGGCCAGGACATGCTGCAAGGTTGGGGGCGAGGATAGCTCCGACTGATCCTGCTGCTGCTCATCAGATTCATTGCGGTTCATGATCTTCTCGCTCCTTCCGGAATGGATGATCATACTATTCGCCATTTTCGCCCGATCCATACCAGCATTATCCTTTATAGGGTTTCGTTCACTCATAAAAAAGAAGCCGCCTATTGCTGGCGGCTTCTTCATCGAACGTATCAATTATTTAATTATGACTTGTTGTGATTGCGGTCTTCTGCCGGAACCAGTCTTTCATGCAGATAATCTACAATATGCATGGCTTCCATCTGGAATGGAGGCTTGTGCTTCTCGATACCCAGCTTCATCTGCAGCAAGCAGCCTGGGTTGCTTGTCAGCATATATCGCGCGTTCGTCGTAGCTGCATGCTCCATCTTGTGCTCCAGCAGCTGTCCGGCCATCTCGGGCTGCGTTACATTGTAGATGCCAGCGGAGCCGCAGCAGCGGTCCGATTCCTTCATCTCGACGTAGCATGCGCCTTCCACGCTGCGCATCAGTTGACGCGGCGCTCCCGAGCTTTTCATGACATTGCGAAGATGGCAGGAATCCTGATACGTAACCGTAACATCGGCTTGTTCGCTCATTTTCTCGGCAAACCGAGGGATGCGGCCTTTCTCCACGACCAGCTTGCTTACATCAATGACGCGCTTGGCGAACCACTTGGCATTCTCGCGAACTTCAGGATCGCTGTCCTCATGCATCAAATGGTCATATTCGACCAGCAGCGCTCCACAGCCTCCAGCATTGGATACAACGTAATCGATTCCCGCGTCTTTGAATACGTCAATGTTGATTTTCGCCAGCGATCTCGCTTGATCCATCTCGCCGCTATGCGCATGCAGCGCTCCGCAGCAGACCTGCTCCTTCGGAATGACAACCTCGAAGCCAGCTTCCGACAGCAGCTCGACGGTATTCACATTCGTGCCGGCGAACATCACATCCATAATGCATCCGCGGAACAGGGCGACGCGGGCAAGCGGCGTGCCCTTGGCAGGATAGAATGTCCCGACCTGCTCGATAACGCCTCGCGAAGTCGAGTCCGGCAGAATGGATTCCATCTCGCGCAGATGATCGGGGAACAGACGCATCATGCCCGTTCCTCTAGCCAGCTTGCGCAGGCCCGACTTCTGATAGAAGGCAAGCGAGCCGCCCAGCAGCTTCAAGCTTCCTCTTTTCGGGAAGACGCCTTTGAACATTAGCTTTCTTAGTCCTGTGACCGGAACGCTGTGCGTCGCATGATCCTCGATCGCATCTCTTGCCTGCTCGATCAATTGACCGTATTTCACATCCGCAGGACAGACTGGCTCGCAAGCTCTGCAGCCGAGACAATGGTTCATCTGATCCTGGAACACCTGGTCCGGATCCATGAGCCCGTCCGCTACCGCCTTCATCAGAGCAATCCGGCCGCGCGGCGATTCCGGCTCTACGCCTGTCTCGCGGAACGTAGGACAAGCCGGCAGACAGAAGCCGCAGCGCATGCAATTCGTAAGCTGGTCGTAATCCAGCTTGTTGAGCAGCGTTTGCGCCAGCGGATTTGTATGCTTGATGTCCGGTTTATTCATCATGTTAGTCTCACCCATGCTGCAGGACCACCCTTTTTCTTGATTCTTTCGCGAATACTTTGCCTGGATTGAGCAAGTTATGCGGATCGAAGGCCGCTTTAATGCCGCGCATGACTTCAATGCCAGGAGCGCCTACCTTCCATTCCAGATACGGAGCCTTGACAATACCTACGCCATGTTCGCCTGTAATCGTACCGCCCAGTTCAATCGAAGCTTCGAAGATTTCCGCAAACGCTTCTTCGACGCGATGCACCTCTTCCTTATCTCTGGCATCTGTCGTCGCCGTCGGATGCAAATTCCCGTCTCCCGCGTGGCCGAACGTTGCGATAGTGACGTTATATTTCTTCGCGATCTCGTTAATGCGAAGCACCATATCGGCAATCTTCGAACGCGGCACGGTCGCATCCTCCAGCATCGTAGTCGGACGAAGACGCGCCAGTGCCGTGAACGCGCTGCGTCTCGCAGTAAGCAGACGGTCCGCCTCCTCGCGGCTCTCCGCTACTTCAAGACGGTCCGCCTTCTCCAGCTCGCATATTTCCCGGATGCGCGCAATATCGCGCTCTACTGTCTCCGGATCGCCATCCTGCTCAATCAGCAATACCGCTTCCATATCAAGCGGAAGTCCCAGCTTCGCAAAGTCATCCACCACGCGTATGGTCGGGTTGTCCATAAATTCAAGCGTAGCCGGTATAATCTTGGACTCGATTATTTTCGATACCGTACGGGCAGCTCCGTAAATGTCCTTGTACATGGCTAGCATCGTTTTCTTTGCCTTCGGCGGCGGAATGAGCTTCAAGGTCGCTTCCGTAATAATTGCCAACGTTCCCTCCGAGCCGACAAGCAGCTTGGTCAGATCATAACCAGCCACATCCTTCATAAGCTTGCCGCCCGTACGAATAATACTGCCATTCGCAAGTACAGCTTCCAAACCAATGACATAATCTTTGGTCGTGCCGTACTTCAAGCCGCGAAGGCCTCCTGAGCATTCGGCAATATTGCCGCCGATTGTACTGATCTTCATGCTGCTCGGATCCGGCGGATAGAACAAGCCGAGCTCTTCAATATGGGCAATCATCTCTGCCGTAATGAGGCCTGGCTGCACAGTAGCCGTCAAATTCTCCATGTCGACTTCAAGAATACGGTTCATTCTGTGCATAACCATGACGACTCCGCCTTCGGACGGAACTGTGCCGCCGCACAGGTTCGAGCCCGAGCCTCTGCTCACCACCGGAACCCGGTATTCGCTCAGCACCTTCATAATTTGAGATATTTCTTCAGTAGAGGATGGATAAATAACGCCGTCCGGCAGCGATTGCAGCATTGGCGTTCCGTCATACGAATGGGCGACCAGCGCTTCCTGGTCGTCTCGATAATGCTTCTCTCCTACGATAGCGCGAAGCTTGGCTGTAATTTCGGCTTTTAGCATATAAACCTCCAAATTCATGGTCAACGATATAATTGATCAGGTCATCTGATGACTTTCCTTTCATTATAGCTTATGCTTAGATAGAAATATAGTCAATATTTCATGGAGGATTCGGGAATGCGCAATATGAAGATAGAAACGGAGAAGGGGCACGAAATCGTCAGCCGTCTCATCCTGGAGAGAATCTCGAGCGGCGAATGGGAGCCGGGCGCTAAGCTGCCGTCGGTTGTGGAGCTGTCTCAGCAGTTCGGAGTTGGCCGCTCCACGCTTCGCGAAGCATTAAGCGCGCTCAAAGCTACCGGCTGGCTTGACATTCGCCATGGCGGCGGAACGTTTGTGAAAAAAGTACTGCCGAGCGAAAACGCCCAGGGCAGCTCACTATTCCAGGAAGCCAGCTCCATTCTGGAAATACTCGAAGTACGCAAGCTGCTGGAAGCCGGCACTTCCTCCTACGCGGCCGAACGCCGCACTGACGAGGATCTGGCCAAACTGCAAGCGATATTGGACAAGATGGAGCATGCTCTTCTTCAAGGCGACACCGTAGAAGGAGAAAGAGCCGACGTAGAGTTTCATACCGCCATTGCGGCCGCTTCACGCAACTCCCTGCTCATTCAGCTTATGGAGTCGCTGACGCAGCGGCTGAGCGAGACGATCGGCAAGACGCGGGAGCTGTGGTTCTACCAAGAGAAATCAACGGCTGAACGGCTGCTTGACGAGCACCGCTCTATCTTTGAAGCGATTAAGGGAGGCAACGCCGAGCTCGCCAACCGGCTTATCGGCGAGCATCTGACTAAAGTCGAGACTGTGCTGAGAGCGACGATTCAAAATGCCGCCGCCAAAACCTAAAAAGAACCGCTGCAAGAGCCAGTTTCCTGGTCTCATGCAGCGGCCTTCATCCGTGCGGATCTTATGCCGTTCGCTTCAAGGGCTTACTCAGCCGGCTGCTCCAAAGCGCTTGGATCCATGTATATAACTTCCCACATGTGTCCGTCCAAGTCTTGGAACCCCGCTTGGTACATAAAGCCGTGATCCACAGGATCGATGCTCGGATTAGCTCCTGCGGCAAAAGCACGATCCACAATAGCTTGTACCTCTTCCTTGCTATCGGCAGAAATTCCGACCAGTACCTCTGTGGTAGCCGCCGCATTCGCAACGTCCTTAGTGGTGAAGCCCTTGAAAAACTCCTCTTGAAGAAGCATAACAAAAATATTTTCTCCTACAACCATGCAGGCAGCTTTGTCATCTGTAAAGTTGAGGTTAAAATCGAAACCTATTCTGCCAAAAAACGCTTTCGACGCATCCAGATTTTTCACCGGTAAATTAACGAAAATTTGCTTGGACACCAACGCCATTTGCAATCACCTCATATATTAGTGGGACTTCCATTTCACTAATATCATTATAACCCGAAATATGGATTGCCGTTTCTTATCGATTGCTATGATTTATTAAGTGCCGGGCCAGGCACCCACCAATTGGGCCATAAGCTTCATCGTCTGCTCCATCGCAGCGGCAGTATCCGGCATCTCCGCCATTCGAAGCGCCGATTCGTTCAATCCGCCGGAGATAAAGGACGCCAGCGCATCCACGGATGCCTCCGCAAACATGCCTTGCTCCTGCATAAGAGTGAGCTGCTCGCGCAGATGGCTCATCGAATTTTTCCCATCCAGCATTCGCCACGTATCCCAGCCTAACACGGAAGGGCCGTCAATCAACATGATACGCTTGTTATCCGGCTCAACCGCCGCAGCCAGAAAAGCATGGCAGCCAAGCAGCAACTGCTCTCTAAGGTCTTCGCTGCGGGAAGCTTCTTGCTCTACCCGCTCCCCTACCTCTTGTTGGACCGATTCCAATACGGCAAGAAACAGCCCATGTTTGTTTCGAAAATGGTGATACAACGCGCCGCGTGTCACATCCGCTTCAGCCGCGATAGACTCGAGTGCCGCATTCGCGTACCCGTGCTCGGCAAAGTGCTTCTTCGCAACGTCAATCAGTGTCCGCAGCGTTTCGTTCGCATCCTCCTTTGTCCTTCTCATAACCGGTTCCAAACCCTTTCCTTACCACACCTGCTCCTGATACAAACCGCTTTGCTCCTCGGATGGCGGGATTATCTTAATGATATCTATAAGAATACCATTCGGATCGCTAATGATAAAATGCCTTTGACCAAAATCCTCATCCCGAAGCTCGCGCTCCAGGGGCAGCTTTCCCGCAACGACAAGACGTTCATATTCGCTATCAACATCATCTACCTCAAAATTCAGAATCATGCCGCCAGCCGGACGCCGGAACCCGGCAGGAATCGTTTCATGGGAATAATCCAAGAGGGCAAGCTCGAACGGCAAGCCTCCCTCCTCCAGCTTCAGGCTGGCGTACCAGTCAGACTCAAACACAATTTGAAATTCAAAATAATCACTGTAAAAACGGATACTCTCCTGAAGCTTTTCAGTTTGGATCACAGCATATAGACTGTTAACACGCATAATTGGCACTCTCCTCTATGATTGTAGTCGCTAACTTCTATCTGTAATTTAACATACATACAGTATGTATGTAAATATTGAATCAATAATCTTTTTCTGTACAAGGGCTCACTATCCCCTCTGCTCAGGTATCCAGGATCACAAGATTAGGAAATAAGAATACGGGTCAAGCTTATAACTTCCAAATGAGGTGAACTAAAATCAAAAATCCAGATTCAAACGATTCAAAAATTTACGAATCAATGATTCATAATTGTTGCTCCAAAGGCATGTTCGGCGATGATAAAAGGCTCATACTCTCTTTCACAAGAGAGTACAAGCCTTTAATACAAATATGATGAGGTAAGCATCCATCGGGTAAAACCTTTTAAGGATGGCTTATCGGTATGTCATTTAAATCAGGACTATCAGGCACAACAGTTACATCTGATATACAAGTATCAAGCATTAGCTGAATCAGTTACATCAGGGAAATCAAGCATCAACCGAATCAGTTTAATCTTTTATATCGGTTATATCGAGTGTATCAGACATCTGGCACAACAGCTGAATCAGTTAGGTATTTGGGTATATGAGATAAATGGATAAATTAGGATATCAGCAACATCAAGTAATTCCGGTGCTTCCTGAGCAGAAGGGATAGTGAGCCCTTTAGGCAAACCCCTATATATAACTTAAACTGATGTTTGGTTGTTACGAAGCATGGTTGTTTTTGAGCCCGCATAAATCACCAAAAATAAAACAACGAATAGAAGCATAACTCCAGCCGAATAACGGTACATTGAAGCGTAGTCGGTCATAGTCGCTATGGCGCCCAAGAGCAAAGCTCCAATTGCTACACCAAAATCCGTCGAATTGTAAAACATACTGTTCGCCGCGCCGTACTGGTCTTTCGATGAGGTGCGAAGCATCCAAGCCTGCAATGTCGGCTGGATCGCCCCGAAGCCAAGCCCATACAACAAGGCAGCTATAATGAGCATACTCATCGAATGAGTATAAGACAGCAGCAGCATGCTTATGGCAACGGATAGGCCAGCCGGAATGAGCACCGCTGCGGGACCTTTACGGTCGAACAGGCGTCCCGATATAGGGCGAATAATGACAATCGTAATCGCGTTGAACAAAAAGAACAAACCGACCTGCTTCAAGCCTGCAAACTCCCCGAATAATACGATAAAACTCAGCAGCCCGCTGTACGTAATCGACAACAAGACGTTCAGCAAAGCCGGCATCCAGAGCTTATGGTTAAAGCCTGTTTTGCTGCCCCCATCCGCGCTTACCTTTGCTGCAGCATTCTTTACATAGCGACCGTCTCTCCTCATTCTTACGATTCCGGAAATAAGCAAGATCGGAAGAACAAGCAGCACAACAGCAGTCCCGACAGAAGCAAGCGTTCCAAAGCCGAAGCCCGACATGAGATTCATGCCAACCATCGGTCCTACCGACATGGCCAGGCTTGTTGACAAGCCAAAATAGCCAATTCCTTCACCCATTCTGCGGGGAGGAATAAGCTGCGACACCAAAGTTGGAAGTATCGTGCTGGCCATGCCAAAGCCAACCCCATAGCCAATTCGCATCACGAGCAGCGAGCTCACCGCATGAGCCGACGGGTACAGAAGCGTTGTGACGGCTGCAAGCAGCAACCCTGCCAGCAATAAATAATCCTTGGACATACGCCTCATAAGTGCCGCGGTCATAAAACGGGCTGCGATCGCAGTAAGCGCAAATACGCTAGTCACCAGACTGACGGCGACATTGCCGGCATGAAGATCATTTTGCACGTAGGCGGGAAAGGATGACAGAAGCATTTGCAGATTCAGAAACAATAAAAAAGAACAAACGGTAATCGAAATAAAGGACTTGGTCCATAACGGTTCATGTTGTGACTCTTGCTGCATGTTAAAACTCCATTCCTTATTTATCAGTTATAGATGTTTATTTTATTCGCGCGACTCCTGCTCCAGCATCTCGCTGGCATGCGCTTGAATCCTCATCAGCATATCCATCAAATGGACAAGCTCGTTCTCGGAAAGGACTGCCTTCACGACATCCGTCATGCCCGCCTCGATCGGAATTGTCGCCTCGATCACCTTACGCCCCTTATCTGTGCAATACACAAGGAAGGAACGTCGATCCTGCTTGCCGACTTCCTTGAAGATCAGCCCCTTGGACTCCAAATGATCAAGAATGCGCGTAGTCGCTGGTTTGTCCTTATGCGTGCGGTCAGCAATTTCCTTCTGAATCAGCCCTTGCGAACGGACAATTGTATACAGTACCGACCATTGCTCAGGGGTAATTTCATAATCTTTCAGCCTCTGCTGTAGCAACGCGGTAAGCTTGCGGTACGTCACGCCCATCATGAAGCCGACAGAACCAAGAGGCAATTCTTGATCTTGCTGTTGTTCAAACTTCCCTTTTTCCTTATTACGTTCCATATCCATACACCTCCATCCATGACTGTCTCATTGATCAAGCCGAATCATATAGTTGCATAAACAATTATATATTAAACAACTATTAATTCGCAATGGAAATGAAAACACTGATGAAATGTCATGCATGCACGTTAGATCTGATGCACAGAACATTAGATGTGAATGGTTGGATGCAAACAACAAAAAGCCCCAAGCCTCTCAGGACACTGTGGCATTGATGATGCCAAACAGATTTTGAGGGTTTGGGGCTTGTATATTGCCGCTTAACTTATGGCGTCGAGCTTCTTCTAGACCTAAACAAGTTTCTTCGGCAAAAGACGAATGCGATTAAACGCAGCATGGCTGTTACAAAAGCTCCTTCAAGTAACGACCGGTATGGGAGCGGCTGCATGCGGCTACCTGTTCCGGTGTACCTTCGGCAACAAGCTCTCCGCCGCCCTCTCCGCCTTCCGGCCCGATATCAATGATCCAATCGGAGTCGCTGATAAGCTCCAGATTATGCTCGACAACAATTACGGTGTTTCCTGCATCCACCAGCTTGTTCAGCAATACTTTCAGCTGCTCGACATCGCCTGGGTGCAGTCCGGTAGACGGCTCATCCAGCAAATAGACGGTATGCTGCGATGTTTTCTTGCTCAACTGCTTCGCCAGCTTGATGCGTTGTCCTTCCCCGCCGGACAGGGTGCTGAGAGACTGGCCCCATTGCAAGTAGCCAAGCCCTACCTCGGTTAGGAGCTGCAGCGTCTCTTTCATTTTTTTCTGGCTGCCGAGCAGGGATACGCTCTCTTCAATCGACATATCCAACAAGTCTGAGATACTGTAGCCCTCGTATGTGACCGCCAGCACCTCATCCTTGAATCGTCTGCCGCGGCATGCCGGACAGCGAACCTCGATCTCAGGCAAGAAATGCATATGGATCGGCACCACGCCAAGCCCCTGGCATTCCTCGCAGCGGCCGCCGGCCGTGTTGAAGGAGAAGTGCTTCGCCGTCAGGCCCGCTGCCTTCGCCTCCGGGAAGCTTGCGTACCAATTGCGCAGATGTGTGTAGACATCCGTATACGTCGCAATATTGGAGCGCTGCATCCGGGACAGCGGAGTCTGATCGACCATAATGAGTGAACCTGCTTCTTCCCAGCCCGTAATCCGGCCGCAGCCCTCCGGCGTCGGCTGATCCGGTCCCGAGGCGGCAAGCAAATCGAAGAGAAGAGTGGATTTGCCGGAGCCGGAGACGCCAGTTACGGATATGAGACAGCCCAGCGGGAATGCAGCCGTAAATCCTTTCAAATTGCGCAAATGAGCTTCGTGTATCGTCAAGTGATGGCCATTGCCGCTGCGTCTATTATGCCGCGGAGCCCGTGCGTTCCGATCCCGGAAGATAGCGCCAGTGATGGACTCCGGCTGTCCGATCAATTGTTGCAAGCTGCCTTGTCCGACGACCTCTCCGCCCTGCGTGCCCGCGCCTGGACCAATATCGACAATATGATCGGCGGCCCTCATGACATCCTCGTCATGCTCAATGACAAGCACTGTATTGCCAAGATCGCGCAGCTGCTTCATCACCTCGATCAAGCCGCTTGTATCCCGGGCATGAAGGCCGACGGTAGGCTCGTCCAGAATGTAGAGCACGCCCGTCAGGCCCGAGCCTAGGATGGAAGCTAGACGCAGCCGCTGCGCTTCTCCACCCGACAATGTTACAATTGGACGGTCCAGCGACATGTAAGTAAGTCCCGTGTCGATAATCCGTTTCAAGCGAATAGACATATCGTAGACAAGCGGACCGACCAGCTGCTCCTCATCCTCCGATAGGCCAGCCTTCACAGATTCCAGCCAGTCCAGCGAATCGCCCAGCGCCTGCGCAGACACTTCATGAATGGCCTTTCCGTTCACGGTTACTTGCCGGCTTTCCTTCTTCAGCTTTGCGCCGCCGCAGCTGCCGCAACTATTCTGTCGGAAGAGGGCTGCTTCGCCGGATTCGCCGCCCTTCTCGTTGTAACGTCTCCATATGCCGGTGACTACGCCTTCGAATTTGCCTTGCGTAACCGACTTCGGAGGTTTCATGTCCGGCATACGGCTGGTGAATGCCTCGCTTTCCGCACCATAGTAGAGCAGGTCCAGCATCGCAGGATCATAGCTTGCAAGAGGGGCGTTCTCATCAAATGGCAGGCGGTAATGAGAGGCTGCAGCCTTCAGAATGCTAACATTGTAATCAATATACATGCCCGACCAGAAGCGTACCCCGCCGTCCCGTACGCTCTTCTCGCTGTCGAACACCCTATCCGTGTTCAGCGTCGCCACATGGCCAAGCCCGCTGCACTCCTCGCAAGCGCCTTCGGGCTTATTGAAAGAAAAGTGGGACATGGTCAGCTTATCGAGCTGATGTCCGCATGATGAACATGCGACCTTCTCGTTATACCCTGTATCTTCCTCATCCGACACTAGCTTAGCTGGCTCTTCACCTACAGCAGGAGCGACTTGCGCGCCGCATGCCGGGCAAGGCCGCTCGCCCAGCTTGGCGTACAGGATACGCATCAGCGTATAAATATCGGTTACCGTTCCGATCGTGGAGCGGGGGTTGCGGTTCGTCAGATGCTGCCCGACGCTAATCGAGGGAGACAATCCTTGAATGGAATCCACTTTGGGCTTGCTTACGCTATCCGACACCATGCCCATTGACTCCATATATTGCCGCTGGCATTCCCGCTGCAGCGTATCCATCGCAAGCGTTGACTTTCCGGAGCCGGACGGCCCCGTGACCACAACCAGCTTATGCTTCGGGATGTCGAGCGAGATGTTCTTCAGATTGTTCTCCCTGGCGCCTCGAATTTGAATCGTTCCGTTCATTGCATTACCCCTCTCCAAGCTATCTTCTAATCAATCCCCTCCATTCTACAACATTGATGCAAGTCTAAAGGTTGAGCAAAATTACACTGTATATATAAGCATGCACCCTATCATGGTGCTTTAAGGTTTCACACGAGACTCGTTCAAAAGATCCATCGCATCTCTTTTCCTCTTGTGATGGCCTGGACTCTGTTTTTCACATTCAGCTTCTGATAAATATTGTGGGTATAGCGCTTGACTGTCCCTGGCGACAAAAACAAGCTTGCCGCAATCTCCGAATTGGAAAGTCCGTCTGCCAAACATTTCAGAACATCCAGTTCTCTCGGGGTCAGAGGTTCGATTACTAATCGGGCTTCGACACGAGGGGGAGCAAGCCGCGCTCCCCTCTCTCCTTCAAATGCTTCCAGCAGCTTCTCAATATATTGGCAAGTGCCGCTGGACAGGTTCGCCGATAAGCGCTCCAGCAGCAATTGCCGTATCGCGGGTCCCTCATCCAAGAAAAGACGAACATAGCCTTCAGGCTCCGCTAGCCGGATCGCTTGGTCCAGCGCTTCGACTGAGCTGGGCTGCATGCCTTGTAGATCGTAAGCAATGGCCAGCAGCAAGCCGATCTCAATCCTGCTTCCTAGCCGGTCAGCTTGGAACGCGGCCTTCTCCGCTTGCTTCAGCTTGCGGACGGCCATATCCGCAAGACCTTGAAGCAGCCATGTTCGAGCGAGCGTAATATGAACATATTCCCGGTCTACCGAAGCGGTCTCATGGGAAAGAACGGGATAGCGTTCGATCCAGCCAGCACCTTCCTCCGTATTGCCCTGCGACAGCTTCAACCGTACCAGCCGCGCCTCAAGGAGCATGAGCCAATGCGGCGTATGCAGCTGATCAAGCTCCCTCATCGCATCCAGCAGACAGCTCTCTGCCCCATTCCAGTCTCCTCTGGCTTCCATCAGCTTAGACAGCAGTATAATGGCCGGAACCCATACGCCAAGACCAGATGGCGTTACCTGCATGGATAATGCCATCTCAAGTGGCGGCTGAACCTTATCAAGCTCATTGCGCTCATAATACAGATCGGCGAGAAAGACGAAGCCATGGCCTTGCAGCGCATAATGGATGGCTTCTCTTCGCTCATCAGAACCCGACACTTTAGCGGAAAGCGCCGCCATCTTGTCCAGCCTGCCTCCGAAACCGATCGGGCCCCGATAAAGCAGCGCTTCTCCGAGATTGACCACTTTTACAATTGAAGCAAACTTGCGGAGCCCTTCACGATGGCGGTCAAGCAGCTCTAGAAAAGCATCGATATCGCCTTTGTAGAAAGCAATCGACGCCCGGTACATCCCCATGCGCATCGCCATCTCGCGCGATGCCTCATCAGTCAGAGACTTCAGTTGCTCACCGAGCGCCGCCAAAGCGCCATTCAGAAGTGAATCCGCCTCTTGTACCCTTCCGGTCAGAGCCAGCGTCCCTGCCTGATAGTAAAACAGATCGGGACGCGCGACGATGGACGCAAGCGGAATTTGCGACAGCCATGCCATCATTTCCAACTCCTGTCCGTTCTTAAGGAGCAGCGGAAGATGGCGCTCTATCCGCTCTGCCGCCCAATCGAAATCTCCAGCCAGCAGGGCATGGCGAATCGCATCCTCATAGGACTGATTGCTGTCAAGCCAGCGAGATGCGCGGCGATGGAGAAGACCTATCGTTCCTGCATCTTGCTTCAGCCGCAGGCGGCTTCTTAATGCTTCCATAAATAAATGATGATATCTATACCATATACGGTTGTCGTCAAGCGGGATTAAAAAGAGATGGCTCTGCTCCAGCGCATCCAACAGGGCATGGGCGTCCTGTTCTTCTGTAATCGCATTCGCCAATTCGGCTGAGAAGCGGTCAACAATGGAGGTGAGCAGCAAAAACCGCAGCAAGCGGTCATCCAAGCGGCTTAAAACCTCATCCGCCAAATAATCGAAGATGTACCGCTGGCTGCCGGAGAAGGCTTGTATAAAGACTGATGCGTCCTGGCGGTTCTGCAGCGACATGAAGGCAAGCAGAAGCCCTGCAGCCCAGCCCTCCGTCTTCTTCTCCAGCAAGGCAAGCTCCTCTGAGGTTAACGGCTCGGCAAGCGTCAGACGCCCAAGCGCCTTCGCTTCGCCAGTGGTAAAGCGCAAATCTTCGATGTTCAGCTGGGACAGCTGCTTGCTTACGCGCAATCGCGACATAGGAAGCGGAGGCATCGTGCGGCTAATCATAATCAATCGAATGGAAGAAGGGATATGCTCCAGAAAGGCTGACATGCTGTTATGGATAAGGGGATTCGCGATGGAATGGTAATCGTCCAGCACAAGAATGCACGGCTCGGAAAGCAGGGACATAAGCTCCAGGATAGCCGTAAGCAAAGAATCAATGACCGAATCCTCCTCGGGCATTCGGTCATTCAGCGCTTGTCGCATATCCGGATACACGATAAGCAAAGCGGCCGCAACGGATCTCCAGAAGCGGCTGGCGCTCATATCTCCTGAATCGAGCGATACCCATGCCGCTTTCACGCTGCGGGCATGAATCCAGGTACGGACAAGCGTAGACTTGCCATAACCTGCCGGAGCAGAAATAAGCGTCAGCTTGCGGCTAACGCTTTCATCCAGTCGTTCAAGCAGCCGCTCCCGAAGCGTATCGCCCGGGGACACAGGCGGAACGACAATGTTCGTCATCGGTACATGGGAAGCGGCTTGCGAATATTCGGTCATCGTTCGGGCTGGTCTTTTTTGCATGGGATCACTTCTTATGTCGAATTTGTTACTTTCACCATAAAAATGATAGAAGCATCTGTCAATACTTTAGGCCTATATTTCTTATTTGTTTCAAGAATACCGTGGAGGGCTATCGAGTGGAGATTTTCGCTTATGCTGCTGACGGCAATCGAATGGAGATTATCGCTCCGCCCGTCCCGGCGTTTCCTGCCGATATTACCCCTCCGCAGCGCTCCACAATCGCTCGCGATATCGCAAGCCCGAGGCCGGTATCTCCGTCCTTCCCTCTTACGAATCGATGGAAGAGCTGCGGAATCAAGGATTCCGCTATGCCACCGCCGTCATCCTCGATGCTTATCCGGATTTGATCCGCCTCAGCGCTAACTTGGACCCGAATGATTGACTTGGCATGCCGTACGGCATTAGACACCACATTCAATAACGCTTGCAGCAGCTTATCCTTATCTGCCACAATTCGCTTTTCTTTAATGCTCTCTCCTATATAATCAACCTCAAGCTTCATATCCCTTGCCATCAGCAGCGGATTGATGCGTTCAATCGTCTCCTTCACCATCTCCTGCACCGTTACGGGTTCGGCCTTGAATATATCCTCTTCGCTATCGAGCTTAGCAAGCAGCGTCATCTCCGTTACGAGCTTCGACAGCCTGCCGCTTTCGCTCATTATAATTTCCAGTCCTTTGCGCGCACCTTCTCCCTCGAACACGCCATCCTTAATCCCCTCTGCATAACCTGCGATGGACATAAGAGGCGTCTTAAGCTCATGGGACGCGTTCTGAATGAATTGCTTCTGCACGCGATTGTAGCGGTCAAGCTCGACTGCAAGATCATGGACAGTCTCCGCCACCGCTCCGATCTCTCCTCCGGCTTGGATCAGCCTGACCTCGGAGAATTGACGGCTCTTCACCTTCTTCAGCTCGCCCTTCAGCTTCATCAATGGCTCAATCAGCTTCTTCGTAATGAATAAGCTTGCCGCATATACCAATAAGCCGGCGGCGCATAAGACAATGAGAAACCGCTCAAGCAGCGCGCGCTCGATCTCCTTGATTTGGCTCATTGGAGTAATAAGCGTCAGCTTGCCTTGAGGAAGCGGCTGGATATCGACCAGATACCGGCTGTCTTTGCCGTCCAATATGTTTTGCATGGATGTCGCGCTTGTAATGCTTCCTGCCTCTACTAATGTGCTCGGAGCCGTCGCCGTGAAGCTCGTCTCGTAACCCGGCAATACATTGCCTTCGGCATCGGTAATGACCGCTGCCACTCCGCTTACAGAGAGCGGGACGCCGGATGCGGCAGCAACGGCGCTTGGAATCATGGCGGGGGAATCAGCGCTTATTGTTTTTTGCAGAGCAACGCCAAGCGCCTGCATGTCATCCTTCTGCTTGCCTACAAAATGATCCATCAACACATAATGAATGATCACTCCCGTTAACGACAGCACAATAAGCAGCAGCGCGCCGAAAGCCAGATTGATCTGGTGAATCAGCTTCATCCCCGCTCTCCCCCTTCATGTCTGAGCCTGTAGCCATGGCCCCATACCGCTTCGACCGGCAGCTGCATGATCTTCTTGCGGACACGCTTCACCAAATGATCGACCGCTCTGTCGCTGCCGAAATAATCATCTCCCCATACAATCGCGAGCAGATCATCACGGGAGAACGCGCGGTTGGGATGCTGGCTCAGCGTTTGGAGCAAAGCAAATTCCTTGAGCGTTATCTCCACCTCTGCCCCTTCCCAAAATACCCGCCTCTCCTCTATAGACAAGCGCAGCTCGCCTACGACGATATCGGCGGAAGCGTGGTCATGGCTTGCAGCCTCATCTTCGGCTTTCAGCTTGTACCAGCGCTGCAGCTGTCTCTTCACCCTCGCGACCAGCTCTCTAGGACTGAATGGCTTCACCATATAATCGTCGCCGCCAAGCTCAAGGCCCATAATCTTGTCGACCTCATTGTCGCGGGCGGAAATCATAATAATCGGCACCTCGGCTTCACGCCGGATTGTGCGGCAAAACTCGTAGCCGTCCATCCCAGGCAGCATAATATCGAGCACCCACATATCCGGCGGATCGCTCCGCCACAGCTCTAGGGCTTCCTCGGCGGTTCCCAGTCCGATCGTTTCATAATTTTCACGAACCAAATAGGCTTCCACCAGATTTCTTATATGAAGATCGTCATCAACGACCGCGATTCGGTATGCATTCATTGCTATTGCCTCCCTGACTCATCTTCCATCATTATAGCAAGGCTGCTCCGATGCCGGGGGCTTGCCATTGTTTTTCCACAATTCCACCAATGAACTGCCACTCCTGGCTTATACACTTGGACATGTAAGGCAAACAAACATACATCCAAGGAGAGTGTGACCATGAACAAAATGAAACTATTCAAGAGCGTTGCCGCATCCACCCTGCTGCTGTCCGCATTCGCGAGCACGTCCGTATTTGCAAATCCGAAAACAGCGGAACTGCTATCGACTGGACCTGCCGCCAAAATAGAAGGCAAGCTTATCGAAGGAGAAGCGCTTCAAGCGGTGCAGGCGATCATGCTGCCTGACCCGATCGAGCTTGCGAGGCAATATGCGCCGGATACCGCTGAGGACTGGGAAGCTGCTATGAAGTTGTATCACGAGCTGTTGAAAGATAAATTCAGCATTTCCTTCGTTGAGGCTGATGGCGTTGAGCTTTCAGAAGGGAAAGCTGGCATTTCTGCAGTCGCAATGCTATCGGCTGCGAAGGCCGTTGCTCCAGCGAGCATCAAAGAAGGCACATTTGAAATAAAAGAGGCAAGCGCTGTTCAGTTCAAGGAAACAGGAACTAGCACTAAACCTGCTTTGACCGTGAGCGGCACTGCTGTTCAGGACATCCAGTTCGAAGTCGTAAAGGAACTGGATGCAAGTGAGCTGACGATTACAGCTGCCACGACTGCCGCCGCAAAGCCATCGCCAATCTTCGAAGCCCACGGCAAGCTCGCGAAAGCAGTGGAAGACAAGGATGCGGCCGCAATCCGCGAGGCGTTAGCCGAATTGCTCAAGCAATATAAAGAAGAAATCAAACAGCTGCAAGCAGAAGAAAAATAAGGCCATTACCAATAGACATAGAGAGTTAGACAGGTTAGAATCGGATCCTACCAAAAAAAGCATGGCGACATTCGCCATGCTTTTTGGCATACCCTTATCAAGGCTGCAATCACGAGTCGATTTTATACCGGAACTGCGTAGCGCTCAATCTCGAAGCCCATATCCGCAATCATCTGGTGATCGACCGTTACATCCTGGCCTTCGGTCGTCAAGTAATCGCCAACGAACAAGGAATTGACCGCATACAACGCCAGCGGCTGCAGCGACCGCAGTCTGATCTCCCGGCCTCCTGCCGCCCTGAGTTCCTTCGAAGGGCAGAGCAATCGGAACAGGGCAAGCGTCTTCAGCGCTTTAAGCGGATCAATCGGTACTGCATGCTGGAGTGGAGTGCCGGGTATCGCATTCAAAAAGTTGACGGGTATAGAATCCACATCGAGGCTGCGAAGCGTCATGGCCATCTCCACAATATCTTCATCTGACTCGCCCATTCCGATGATGACGCCCGAGCATGGAGACATGCCGCTTTCCTTCGCTTTTTGAACAGTGCCGATCCGATCCTCGTAAGTATGTGTTGTCGTAATAGATGCATAATGGCCGCTGCTTGTATTCAGATTATGGTTATAACGATGGACGCCCGCTTGCGCCAGCCGCTCCCCCTGGCTCGTCTTCAGCAGGCCAAGGCAAGCGCAAATCTTGAGCGGCATCGTCGCACGAATCTCCTCTACAGCCGCAATCACCTGCTCAAGCTCGCGCTCCGTAGGCCCGCGTCCCGACGCAACAATGCAATAAGTGCCGGCTTGCCTGGCCAAAGCCTCGCGCGCTCCCGCCAGCAGCGTCTCCTTATCCAGCATGACATATTTGGGGATCGGCGCAGTCGATACAATAGATTGCGAGCAATAGCCGCAATCCTCCGGGCACAGTCCGCTTTTCGCATTCATGATCATGTTCAGCTTCACTTTTTTGCCATAATAATGCTTCCTCACCTTAAAGGCCGCTTGCATGAGCGGCAGCAGCTCCTCATCGTCCGATTGCAGCACCGACAGTGCCTCTTCCGTTGTTAAACAGCTCCCCGCCAGTGCCTTGTCAGCCAGCTCGTCCCATGTTTTTTTCAGCATGCGCAGTTCATTCTCCTTCTGAAACTAAATGATTGCCAAACCAATTGTTAACTATAATTATATAATTTTAAGTTAACAATAGATTTCTATTGTATCAAACGCGCACAGCATTTTCCATATCCTTAGCGGAACGAAAATGAATGAAAAAATGAATTGACAATCACGATCAACAAGACGTAAAATGTGCAAGTGACGTTGATAATCATTATCGATTGAAAAGGGAGAGAATCACCATGAAAAAGACTTTATTGCCCATCGCTATTATACTGATGCTGCTCATCAGCGCTTGCGGAGGGAACAATAACGCACCTGGCAATTCAGGCAATGCCGGCTCGCAGCCTTCCCCGTCTCCTGCAGCTGATGCAGGCGAGAACGCAGGCAGTGCAACAGGCACCATTAAATATCAATCCGAGAACGGTGAAGTGGAAGTTCCGGCGAACCCGCAGCGCGTAGTCGTTCTTTCTTCCTTTGCCGGCAATGTCATGGCGCTAGGCGTCAATCTGGTAGGCGTCGATTCTTGGTCAAAGCTGAACCCGCGTTATGACGAATACATTAAGGATGCAGCGGAAGTATCCGACGAAAGCCTGGAGAAAATTATCGAGCTTGAGCCGGACCTGATTATTGGCCTGTCCAACATCAAGAACGTAGACAAGCTGAAGGAAATCGCCCCGACCGTTACTTACACGTATGGCAAGGTCGATTACCTGACCCAGCATCTGGAGATCGGCAAGCTTCTGAACAAAGAGAAAGAAGCTAAGGAATGGATTGACGACTTCAAAGCCCGCGCAGGCCAAGCCGGCGTTGACATTAAAGCGAAGATCGGCGAAAATGCAACAGTATCCGTTGTTGAGAGCTTCGACAAGCAGCTGTATGTATACGGCGACAATTGGGGCCGCGGAACCGAGATCCTGTATCAGGAAATGAAGCTTGCAATGCCTGAGAAGGTCACACAAGACGCGCTGAAGGACGGCTACTATGCCATCTCCACCGAAGTATTGCCGGATTATATGGGCGATTACGTCATCTTCAGCAAATTCGCTGACGCAGACACCTCGTTCCAGTCAACGGAATCGTACAAGAACATCCCTGCTGTCAAAAACAATCAAGTGTTCGAGGTAGACGGCAATCAATTCTACTTCAATGACCCGCTCACCCTTGAAGATCAGCTGACCTTCTTCAAGCAGAAGTTTCTTGGCGAATAAACCACAGATAGAGAGCGTATACCCATGACTAAAAAAACAGCACTTCCAATGGTATATAAATGGCTTGCCGGCATTGTTCTACTTGCCGGCATGTTTGTTCTTTCCATCACACTCGGTGCCGCTAATATTAGTATCGCTGATATATGGCGAGCCATCACCTTTACGGATCTCAACAAGGATATCCTGATCATTCAGGAAATCCGCTTGCCCCGGGAAGTCGGAGCGGCGCTTGTCGGCGCTGCCTTCGGAGTATCCGGTGCCGTCATGCAAGGCGTTACGCGCAATCCGCTCGCCGATCCCGGCCTGCTCGGCCTGACCTCGGGCGCGACGGCGGCGCTCGCCATTACGCTGGCCTTCATGCCGAATCTGAGCTACATGGGCATGATGATCGCCTGCTTTATCGGCTCGGCCATCGGCTCCATCCTTGTCATTGTGCTGAGCGCCTCCGGCAAGGGCAAGCTGTCGCCGCTTCGCGTCGTGCTTGCCGGCGCAGCGATCTCGACCTTTCTGATCGCATTGACCGAAGGCGTCTCGCTTACGTTCAAGCTATCCAAAAACGTATCCATGTGGACAGCCGGCGGCTTGATCGGCACGAACTGGAAGCAGCTCATGCTGGTTAGTCCCGTTGTTCTGGTTGGCATCCTGATCGCCATCATATTATCCAAGCAGCTTACGATTCTGAGCTTGAGCGAGGAAGTCGCTGTCGGCTTGGGCCAGAAGCTGACGCAAGTTAGAGCGCTGATGTTCTTTGTCGTCATTTTGCTTACTGGAGCTTCGGTCGCATTGGTCGGCAATGTTGCGTTCATTGGCCTTATGATCCCTCATATTGTCCGCCGTGTTGTCGGAACCGACTACCGCTATATTGTGCCGATGTCGGCGATTTTCGGCGCTTCATTCATGATGCTGGCCGATACGATCGGAAGGCTGATCAATGCTCCGTATGAGACGCCTGTAGTTGCCATCGTCGCTGTGCTCGGACTGCCCTTCTTCCTGTTCGTTGTACATAAAGGAGGGAAATCGATCTCATGATCCAGCAAGCAGTTATTCGCAAAACCATCATCATCATCGCTATTACGTTCGCCCTTATTTTAGCAGTAGGCTTTATTGGACTCGGACTCGGTTACTCTTCCGTCTCGTATGACCGGATTATACCGACTCTGCTTGGCGACGGCTCATTCAAGGAGAAATTCGTCCTGCTCGATATCAGAATGCCAAGGATCATCATTACGGTGCTTGCAGGCATGGCGCTGGCGCTGTCCGGCTCGATACTGCAATCCATAACCAGAAACGATCTCGCCGATCCCGGCATTATTGGCATCAACTCCGGCGCAGGTGTAGCGGTAGCGCTATTCTTCCTGTTCGTTCCCATTGATCCGGGCAATTTCGTCTACATGCTGCCGATCGCTGCGTTCGCAGGAGCGCTCCTAACCGCAACGCTCATCTATCTATTCTCGTTCCGCAGATCGGAGGGCCTCAATCCAATCCGGCTCATTCTCGTCGGCGTCGGCTTCTCGATGGCGTTGTCCGGCGTGATGATCGTGCTTATCTCCTCCGCTGAACGGGAGAAGGTTGATTTCATCGCCAAGTGGATCGCGGGCAATATATGGGGTGCTGACTGGCCGTTCATCTGGGCGCTGCTCCCTTGGCTCATCGTGCTTATTCCGTTTACGCTGTACAAGGCGTACCGTCTGAACCTGCTCAGCTTAAGCGAACCGGTCTCAATCGGCGTAGGGCTTAACGTGGAGAAGGAACGCATTCTGCTGCTGCTGGCTGCCGTAGCGCTTGCGGCATCCGCCGTCTCCGTGACAGGCGGCATCGCCTTCGTCGGGCTCATGGCGCCGCATATCGCGAAAGCGCTTGTCGGGCCGCGCAACCAATTGTTCATCCCGATCTCCATCCTGATGGGCGGCCTGCTGCTGCTTATCGCCGACACCATTGGCCGCAATCTGATCGACCCCGACGGTATTCCGGCCGGCGTCGTCGTCTCGCTGATCGGCGTGCCATACTTCGCTTATTTGCTGCTGAAAAAACCATGACTTATTGGCAAACTAACCGTTTTTCTAAATTCCAACCTTCAAAGCCGCTGATTGCGGACTTTGGAGGTTTTTTTCATTTTAGACTGCGCACTCCCCTCCGCCCTCTCCAATCCCGCACCGCTTCTAGTTCAAAACTCTCAGAAATTTTTGTAGGATTTTGTGGATTCGACATACGAACAGCCCGATAAAACAGGCCTTTTTGCATGATGTACATTTAAAATCAGAAATTTTATACTAAAATTAAAATATATTTTGAAATTTTATTTCGAAAGATGTATTCTATTATCTGGAAAGGGGGCAGCGATTCATCCTGGTTTTGCTTTGGAAAAAATATGAATCTAGCGATTTGGGAAAGTGGCTTCATGAACAGCTTGACGTTATCCACATTGAGAGAAAGGAAGTGTTGGCTTGTACCTTCACAGGAAAACCAACCGAAACGTAGCCATTCTGATTGTCATGATGATGCTTTGGGGAGCCTTGTTCTCCGGCCTGGCTTATGCCGCCGAGGAGCAAACGCCTGCCGATCCGGACATCACATCCGAACTTGCACCAGATGAAGGAAATGAGGCTTCCGGGCCGGCGGCCATGCTCCCGCTTGCAGCAGCTGCCGCTGATCACATCGTGATTGAAGATTTTGAAGATATATCCGATTTGCGTGTCACGGAAATACGCACGGTGCCAGGCTCCACCAAGCTGGAGCTAAGTGTCCGTCCCGGGCCTGTAATGTACGGGCAAGCTTCCGGGAAACTTGAATACGATTTCACAGGAACAGATGGCACGTCTGCCGCATATCTGAATTTCAACAAAAACGGAGAGCGGGTGCTGGACGGATATCCCGCGAGAATCGGCGCCTGGGTATACGGCGATGCGGGCAAGCATTGGCTCCGCGCGCAATTTGCAGACAACGACGGCAAGACTTATACGTCAGACTTTACATCAACTGGCGGTTTTAACTGGACCGGGTGGCGATATGTAACCGCTTCCGTGCCGCAAGGGCTTAGCCAGCCAATCAGTTTCAGGCAAATCTATATTGCAGAGACGAGCAACTTGAACAAAAACAAAGGCACCGTCTACATCGACCAAGTCTCCGCTATCTACACTAGCGGCAACCCTGCCTTTATCGAGATTGCGGGACTTGCCGAAATGAAGCCTGGCGACAGCTTGCAGGCCGCCGTTCTAGCCACTTCGAACGGAAGCAGTACGCGTGCTGATGTTACAAGCAGCGCGGCATTCCACAGCAGCTCCCCAGAGGTGGCGAGCGTGACCGCAGCGGGGCTTGTTCAGGCGGCTGCCAAAGGAACCACGACCATCACAGCAACCAACGGTTCGAACATAGCTACATACGAGCTGACCGTATCAGACAGCGGCGCCGTACTGTCAAGCCTTGAACTGGAAGGCCGCACAACCCTGAACACGGGTGAGAGGGAGCAATTGCGCGCTTTTGCATTCTACGGCAGTCAGACAGAGCCTGTGCGCGTATCCGAAAATATCACGTATGCAAGCAGTGACGCTAACATAGCAGAAGTATCGGGCACAGGCTTGCTCACTGCCAAAAATGAAGGCGCTGTCACTATTACGGCAGTGCTTGAAGGCCATACGGCATCCATCAATGTCGTCATTACAAAGCCTGTGCCTGTGCTTCAAAGCATCCGCATTGCAGGACTCATTCCTCTTACTGAAGGAAATCAAGCACAAGCGAATGTATGGGCAACTTACACCTTGCTGGATGAGGAAGTGAACGTCACGGAGAACGCCGTCTTCACAAGCAGCAATACTTCAATTGCTTCTGTGGACGCGAGCGGCAAGGTCACTGCCAAGAAAGCCGGCACGACCCGCATTCGCGCTACTTTCGAGGATAAGGTGACCGAGCATCTGCTTATCGTCAACTCCCCTCAGCAATTGCACAAGCGCGAGCTGCGCGCAGCTTGGATCGCTTCTGTGGAGAACATCGACTGGCCGAGCAAAGGCGTGACGACAGAAGCTAAGCAGAAGAGCGACTTCATCGCGCTGCTGGATGAGCTTGCGGCGACCGGCATCAATGCCGTGATTGTACAGATCAAGCCGACAGCGGATGCCTTCTATCCTTCGAAGTACGCGCCATGGTCTGAATGGCTCACTGGCCAGCAAGGCAAAGACCCCGGCTATGATCCGCTGGCCTTCATGCTGGAAGAAGCGCATAAGCGGAACATGGAGTTCCATGCATGGTTCAATCCGTATCGGATTAGCATGCATGACGATATCAACAAGCTGGTAGACGATCATCCTGCGAAGAAAAATCCGGATTGGGTCGTATCGTACGGCGGCAAGCTGTACTTCAACCCGGGCGTGCCTGAAGCGAAGCAATTCGTCATCGACAGCGTCATGGAAGTCGTCGACAGCTACGATATTGACGCGGTGCACTTCGACGACTACTTCTACCCTTACCCGGTAACGGGAGTTGACTTCCCGGATGCCGCCCAGTATGCAGCTTACGGCCAAGGCTTCGCGGACAAAGCCGCATGGCGCAGAAACAATGTCGATACGTTGATCCAAGGCCTTGCGACAGCCATTAAAGAGAGCAAGCCTTACGTCCAATTCGGCATTAGCCCGTTCGGGATCTGGCGCAACAAGTCTACTGACCCTGCCGGCTCCGATACGAACGGCCTGCAGAGCTATGACGCGCTTTATGCCGATACGAAGGGCTGGGTAGACAAAGGCTGGCTCGATTACATCGCACCTCAGGATTACTGGCACTTCGGCAACGGTCCTGCCGCCTATGAGAAAGTCGTAGAATGGTGGCGCGGCGTTACGGCTGATGCCGACGCGCATCTCTACATCGGCCATGCGATCTACCGCGTGCCGACTTGGGATGATCCGATGGAAATGGTCAACCAGATCAAGTTCAACCGCAGCTTTGCGGAAGATGTTCATGGCAGCATGTTCTTCAGCGCGAAGGATGTCATTGCCAATCACTTAGGCATGCAGGACGCCATGATCAATGACCTGTACCGCTACCCTGCCCTGCCGCCGATCATGCCTTGGTTGAATGGTGCCGCTCCGGAAGCGCCGAAGCTGAGTACTGCCAAGCTGTCTAATGAAGGAGCTGCCGAGCTTCGCTTCACGGATCCCGTGGGCAGCCAGGATACAACGTATTATGCGATCTACAGATTGGAAGGCACGATCGCACCGGATACCAATGATCCAGCCCAATTGATAGGAACGCACCGTAAGCAAGCTGGAGCAACCGAGCAGATTTATATCGACAGCAGCATCCATGAAGGCCAGACTTATACTTATGCCATTACTGCGCTAGACCGGCTGCATAATGAAAGTCCGGTCAGCAACGCAATGACATTAGCTAATGTGCCTGACGACACATTGATAGAGAAAGTCATGGCCAAGGATTCGAAGAATGGCACCATCGAGCTGGAGCGCTCCGGCGTACTGAAGCTCGCGAGCAATGTCGTCATTGAACAAAAGTTCCCGGCGCGCACGGTTACCCGCTTGCTGAGCGAGGTATTGGTCGGCGCCGAGAATGTAATGTTCTCCCTGAACGGCAAAGGCGAGATCAGCAAAATCACATTGAACGGCGAGACGCCGCGGGATACGATGCGCGTCGGCATCCGCAACAGCATCGCTGACATTACGGATATGACGCAGCTGAATCATAACCGGATTGAGATGCTGGCGACAGCGCCTGTCTCCATCACGGACAAAATCGGAGGCAAAAACGTAACAGCAGCAGCGAACGCCCCTATCGTGTTCACTATCGCAGACGGCAAAACCGTCGTGGAACAAAGCGGTAAGGTTCTGCTGTCAACCGAAAACCGCATTTACATTTTGCCGCCGGCTGACAGTTCCCTGGTTGAAATCTCGTCCTTGACGAGAGCGCAAGGCAAGCCGAAGTACCGCGGCGTGCTGGAAGTGTTCCGCTCTCCTGAAGGAGATAAGCTGAGAATTGTGAACGAGTTGAATATAGAGCAATACTTGTATCAGGTCGTGCCAAGCGAGATGCCGGCAACATTCGGACTGGAGGCGCTCAAGGCGCAATCCATCGCCGCCAGAACGTACGCCCTTACAGACTATATGGTAAGCCGTTTTGCCGATCAGGGCTTCCATATCGACGACAGCACGCTGAGCCAAGTATTCAACAACAGCGCCGAGAACGAGCTGACGCGCCAAGCTGTTGACGCTACAGCCGGCCTGATCATGCTGAGCGACGGCATGCTGGTCGATGCCCGCTTCTACTCTACTTCCGGCGGCTACGGCGCATCGAAGCATGAAGTATGGGCAGATACCGGTACGAATAAGTTCCCTGGCACAGCCATTCCTTACCTGACTGCCAGAAGCTATACGTTTGGCCCGAACAGCAATGAAATGCTGAATATCGATACATCGGACGAAGCAGCGGTTAATGCGTTCTATAAGGACTTGTCGCTCACTGGCTACGACTCGGAGTCGCTGTTCTTCCGCTGGAAAGTAGCTCTCACTGCTGATGAGCTGGCGGCAACGATCAACAAAAACATCAAGCTTCGCTATGCAGGCGACCCCCTCTTCATCCTGACGAAGACGGCAAACGGCAGCTTCGCAAGCCTGCCGATCCCTGAGGACGGCATTGGCGAATTGCTCGGCATGTCGGTCGCGAAACGCGGCGCTGGCGGCAATATTACAGAACTGATCATTGAAGGCACAACCGGCACTTATAAAATTATTAAGGAATACAACATCCGCTTTACTATCAGGCCGACCAAAGCCGATACAGGCAGCGCGGAAGACATTCTGGCCTTCAGGGCAAAAGGCGGCTCGGCGGACTATGACGCTGCCGGGACGGTCAAAAACCCAAGCATTCTGTATTCCGCTTTCTTCACCTTTGATATCAAAGCCGCAGAAAGCGGAGATATCGAAACCGTCACCTTCTACGGCGGCGGCAACGGACATGGCGTCGGCATGAGCCAATACGGCGCGCAGATGCTGGGCAAGGAAGGCTGGACGTATTCGCAAATATTGAACGCATATTATGCGAATATGAACATCGTCTCGCTGAACGCTCCGCTGATTACAAGTCTGGAAGCGATTCATCCGGCCAGACTGAGCATTGGCGCAAAAGGCAAGCTCACGGTTAACGGACTGTTCAGCAACGGAGACAAGTCCGCGCTGACCGCAGGCATTGACTATCAAAGCAGCGACAGCTCCATCGTGTCGGTGGACCCGAGCGGCAATATGAAGGCGCTGAAGGCTGGCGAAGCAACCATTACGATTACCGTAGGCGCATTGTCGACTGCCGTGAAGGTTCAAGCCTATCGCGGTTCGGTTGATCCGGGCAGCCCGGGCAACCCAGGCCAGCCTGGCGGCGACGGCGATGGCGACGGAGGTGGCACAGATCCGGAGCCTAAGCCGGAGCCAGGCATCGACTTCAGCGATATCGGCAGCCATTGGGCTAAGGCTTCCATCGAAGAGGCTGTAAAGCGCGGAATCGTTATGGGCTACGAGGACGGCACCTTCCGTCCGCAAGCGCAAGTCACAAGAGCGCAATTCATTACGCTTCTGATGCGCGCATTCGAAGGAGAGGCTGCCGGCTCTGCCGCTCCAGCCTTCAAGGACAGCAGCGCTATTCCGGACTGGGCGATGGATTCCGTGAAGAAGGCGGTTGCCGCAGGCCTTATTACTGGCTATGACGACGGCACCTTCCGTCCGGGCAAAGCGATCTCCCGCTCCGAGATGACAGCGCTAATCGTCCGCATCGCGGGTCTTGAGCCAATTCAAGACGCGAACCTGTCGTTCTCCGACAGCGACAGCATCCAGGATTGGGCGCGCGGCTACATCGCTGCAGCTGTAGAAGCCGGCCTTATGCAGGGCAAAGGCAGCAACCGCTTTGCTCCGAATGATATGACTACCCGTGCGGAGGCTGTTGTGCTGCTTCTGGCTTGGCTGGACCAAGATCAAGATAACGCATAGTAAATAATCGTTACATTAGCGTCCCGCTTAGGAGACAGCTTGTAATCTGTATACGTCAAAATGGCGGTGCTCAGGATGTGAAATCCTGGCACCGCCATTTCTTTGTCAACTAATCCGCAGCTGGAGAATGGCTACCCTCGCTTCCGGTTTTTCGCCGCGCTGGCATGTGTCACATCGATGCGCACATCCACATTGCGCAGCGCCTCACCAGTCAGCAGGCGTTTGTCCCAATGATCGGACGCATGCCATTCCCGATAGTGATGCCTGAACAAATTGTATTCCAGGTTCAAAATATCGAGATTCTTTTTTACCCCCGTTTCGTACAGCTCTTCAATCTCCCTCCTGATCGTATCTTCGGTAGCATGCGTCAGCTTACCCAAATTCGAGAGGCTATTATTCGATTCATTGACGACATAGGCGTCTCCCTTTACGCGAATATCGAATTTGGGGTATGTTCCGCCTTCAACCTGCACAATTTTTGCTTTCGGCTTATCCACCACCATCTGTACAGCAGGGTGATCCTCCCTGGGTACGGATACTCCGGCACGAATCGTCGTATGCTCCAGCCAGCGCAGGCCGGACAATTGCTTAGCCGGAATATATCCCTTGACTAGGCCGTCTTTCACAAATACGGCTCCGTCGATAATCATCATCGTTTTTTTCTTGCCGTTTTGCGACCAGCTCTCCTTTTCTAAAGAGATAGTAGGGATATGGGATGTATAGCCCGGCTCCCGCATCTCCCTAATCATCCGGTGCAGCTTCACCGAAGCAATCAGTGATGTTTGCGAGTAAATCCCCATCGGTTCGTGAAGTATCGTGTTAAGCGGAGACTGGTCGTAGAAAGCGCCAGTCTGCAAAATATCCTTCACCGAACCCCTGGCAATATATACCCACGGCGTAAAGCGGAACTCATAATACCTCGTAATGCTGTCGTAGATGCTTTTGAATCCATCCTTAAGCACCGATTCGCTGAAAACGATCGCAGTGGTATGACCCCAATATATTCGTTCCTGAGCACTCCGGTATAGTTGAAAAACAGCATCCTCGAAATTGTCGCCTTTTGCTTGCCCCAGCCAAATTTTAGCTCTCTCCTTGGTCCCCTCTGAGGTTTTGGCTTCGGAATGCATGTCGATAAACTGGACGTAGCTGTAATACTTGCCGTCTCTATAGTCAATTCCGATGGCAGAGGCATAATTAATTCTCTCAATGTTTTTCACATCCGAAGTGCACCCGCCTGCCGCCATTATTGCAACGAGTCCCAGCCAAATCATTCTGGTACGGATACGCATTCACTGCTCCCCCTTTGGCTTGACATCTTCAAGCATACCGGCGGAGAAATCTCGCCTCTTGAATGGATTGATCGTGAGCGCAGACAGCCATTCCTTGAACTTCAAGGTTGAGATCGGCGCCATAAACGACAGGCCGAACGATTCCAAGCGGCAGAAGTAGATGAGTATCGCGAACACCGACATAAAGAAGCCGTAGATGCCGAGGTAGGACGACACCACCAGTATTGCTGCACGGAAGAGGCTGACGCTTCCGGAAAGGGATTGATTGACGAGTGAATACGTCGCGACGGATGAGATTGCTATAACCACAAGAAGAGTTGGCGAGGACAAGCCTGCACGGATAAGGGAATCCCCGATAATAAGGCCGCCTACGATGCCGATAGTCTGTCCGACCGCCCTCGGCAAGCGCACGCCGGCTTCCCTCAGCAGCTCGAACAGAAACAGCAGCAGGAAGGTTTCCAAAAACATCGGCAGTGGCACACCCTCGCGCGAAACAACGACCGTCGCCACAAGAGAATATGGCATTTGATCTACATTGACCGATGCAATCGCTATCCAGAAGCCTGGAAGACAAATGCTTAAAGCTATACCGACGATACGCAGAAACCGCTGGACTACGACGTTGTAGAATGGAAAATGTACATCCTCCGGCGTTTTCAGCAGCTCAAAAAAGTTGGCCGGTCCAATCAGCACCATAGGCGATCCGTCTACTATAACGGCAAACCTTCCCCGCAGCAGTGCCTCAATAACAAAGTCCGGTCGACCAATGTAATCGATAAGCGGTATAAGCGAAAAGCTGCGGTCCGTCAGCCATTGCTCCAATTGACCGCTGCTGACGATGCTTTCCGTACGCAAGGTCGACAGCCGTTTGCGCACCTCCGCCAGGATCGCAGGGTTGATTCTGTCCTCCAAATAAACAAGCGCGGTTTTTGTTTTGCTCAAGCTGCCGAGCGTAAATTCTTCTGTAAGCAGCAGACCGGTATGCATGCGCTTGCGGATCAGCGACATATTCGTAAAGATCTCTTCCGTGAAGGCATCCTTCGGGCCTTTGATCGATATTTCCGTATTGGATTCCTGAAGCTGGCGATGCGGCACGCTGCCGAGATGGATCACCCAGAAATGCTTTTCTCCTTCCCGATAGATGACCAGACTGCCCGTAAGCAGCGCCTCCACCATCGGAACCATCTTGCTGGCCGTATTCATAATCGGCAATTCCATTGTCGTATTCGTGCCGGTAACCGTATCGGCAGTCGCTTCCCTCGCGAAGCGGCAGACGGGGATGAAAAAATCATTAAGCTGCGTCTTGTCGATCATCCCTTCGCAGAACAGCGCGACCAGCTTCGGGCCTTCGCCCTCATTACCCGGAACGGACGGGAACGCGATATCCATGTGCCGGGAGAACGCCTGCTTCAGCAGCTCCTCGCTTAGCTTGCCTTCCTTCAGCGCATCTTCATATTCCGCAAAAAAATTCTTTTCCTGATCCGCCTTTATCATGCTGCTTCACCCGCTTTCTTGCGGGTCACATACGTTAGCGCAAACAGCATAAGCGTGACCGAAAATCCCCAGATCATCGCCGCGTTGTAGAAATATTTATGGATGATATCCTGCACCCATATATCGCTTATATTAAGCAATGCAGGCATCGCCATAATGAACGTGCCGAAGAGCAGCGCCCACTGCCTGGGCTTGGGCTTTTTTATCACGACTATTTCGGAGAGCACATAGATGCATACGCCGGTTCTGACCAGGCTTCCGGCCAACAGCTGGAATGCGGCCAAAAAGTCGACATGCGATATATATTCCCCAAGGCTGACCAGCCGCCACTGCTCGAATGCGGGGAATCGCAAATTGCTTGCTTCATACGGGCCGAAAGCTGTAATGGAGCCGATAGTAGGGCCTAGTATTAAACCAAGCAAAATCGTCAGCAATATGAACATCGTCAGAAAATTGACGGGCTTGTTCATCTTATATTGAACCAGCAACAGAATCAGCAGATCAACGCTGCCGCCTACAACGATGCTCCCTCCGTTCAAGTAGGAGTCCACCCCTTCTGTCATAAGCGGAAAAAGCATACCGTAATCCTTGCTGTCCATCGTCATCCACGATACGCCCATCCCAAGCAGCCACACCAGGGGCAGAAGCACTGCGGACATATACACAAGCGGCTTCAGGCCCGTCCGCGCCGAGCTGAACGCAATGTAGGCAAAGAAGGCAATAACAATCAAATACGGCGTTCCCGGCAAAAAGTAAATACTGACATTTTTGGTCGTGTCATAAATAATCATCATTCCGGCCACCAGGAAATACAGCAGCATGCTTCCCCCGATAATGGCATAGCCCCATGCCCCGGCCTGCTGCTTCAGCCACTCCGCGAAGGAAAGACTCTTCATGGACTTTAATATCCGCAGCAGCATCAAGCCCCAGAGGATAAGCACAACATAGCCCAGCGTTACGCTGACCCAGGCGTCGCGCCCTACATTTTGCAGCAAATGCGGAATGATGAGCACATGGTTGGAGATGCCGACTGTCAGTATCATCATAAATATGATTTGCGTTCTAGAGAAGGAAACGTCCAAGTGTACACACCTCCGGCATCATGAGTAGCACTTGGTATATTTTCCTAATCAAGCTTCGCTTATGCAGATAATGGAATCATTGTCCTCCCTCCTTGTTCCCCCAACGCTCTGCCCAGCGCTCCATCTCCTTCAGAGCATCCTGAAAGTCTCTTCCTTTCTCCGTCAAGGAATAATGCACCGATACCGGCACCGTCGGGATCACCTCGCGATGGACGATGCCGCTTTGCTCCAAGTGGCGCAGCACATTCGTAAGCGATTGGGTGCGAACCACCGCCACCTCGCGATGCAGCTGCTGAAATCTCATGGTCCCTTTGGAAAGCGCCGCGATGACTAGAAATGACCATTTGGCCCCCAGAATTTCAAGCACGGAGCAAATGCTCGGGTAGCTCTCCTCATGCTTCTTATCATCCATTATTCGCATCTCCCTATACTTACTTTTTATAAGTAAGTCTATTTATTTGGATAATGTCCATTTCATTTGCGTTCTTACATTTTTAAAGTTGCCTTATTATACTACATGCAATGAGATATGAAAGGATGACATTCCATGAATAAACAAACGCTTATCATTACTGTGCTGGCCTTGGGCGTGTTTCTAACCGCTACCTCCGAGCTGGTCATCTCGGGCATCCTGCCCCGTATCGCCGCGGATACAGGAGTGTCGCTCGCCATGGCGGGCCAGTTGATCACCGTTTACTCGCTTTCTTTTGCTATTAGTACGCCGATCTTGATTGCACTCACGGCGCGGATGAATCGCAGAACCGTCATAGCTGTCTCGCTTGCTTCGTTTATCGCAGGTTCGCTCCTATCCGCTATAAGCACCAGCATTATTGCAATTATGGCTGCCCGCATATTGCTTGGCGCCAGCTCAGGCGTCTATCTGGTTGTTGCGCTCGGCGCGGTCTCCAAGCTTGTTGCTCCTGAGCGGATCGGCCGTGCGGTGGGCACGATCATTCTCGGCTTCAGCAGCGCTATGATATTGGGCGTGCCGATCGGTATTGCGATTGCGGATTGGCGGGGCTGGCAGATGATCTTCGTTATGCTCGGACTGCTCAGCCTGCTGGTTGGAATAATCATCTTGCGGCTGCTCCCCGAAATCGAAGGTGACGCCGCAATTCCGTTCAAGCAGCAGCTCAAGCTGCTGGGAAGCGCCGTGATTGCAACGGCGTTTCTGATCTCCCTGTTTCGGGAGTTTGGAGGCTCCGTCTGGATGAGCTATATGACGCCTTACCTGCAACAATTGCTTGGGCTGCGTATGGGCGATATCGCTATCGTCATGCTGGTGCTGGGCATCCTTGGCGCCATCGGCTCCCGTATGAGCGGAAGCGCGGTTGACCGATGGGGGACGCAGGCTGTGCTGAGGCTAGTACTAGCGGCGAATGCAGCCGCACTTGCTCTGCTTCCGCTTGCTGGGCATCGTCCCGTTCCGGCGTTCCTCCTGATTGGCATCTTCATCATTACGCTGTTCGCCTCTGGACCGGCGATCCAAAGCCACATGATCCGGCTTGCGCCGGGCTCTGCCAACCTCGTGCTCAGCCTGAACACCTCGATCGTCCATCTCGGCCTGGCTGGCGGTGCCAGCGCCGGCGGCTTGCTGGCCAGCGAATCCGCTACGTTCCGCTACCATCCATGGCTCGCCTCCTCCTTCATCCTGCTCGGCCTGGCATCCGCACTGCTGAGCTTCTCGTACAGCCGGAAGAAAGCTGCTCAGAAGCTCGCAGCTTAAGGAGGGACTGCAAGCCGATGGCTGCGGCGGCGCCGTTCGCGCGGCGCGGGCTCGCTAAGCCGAGTTTCGCGGCTTGCAGCTCCACTTCCACGCGATCCGCGCCCTGCTAGCCGAGTTTCGCGGCTTACAGTTCCGTTTCCGCGCGATCCGCGCCCTGCTAGCCGAGTTTCTCGGCTTACAGTTCCACTTCCGCGCGATCGCGCCCTGCTCGCCGAGTTTCTCGGCTTACAGCTCCACTTCCGCGCGATCCGCGCCCTGCTAGCCGAGTTTCTCGGCTTGCAGTTCCACTTCCGCGCGATCCGCGCCATGCTAGCCGAGTTTCTCGGCTTGCAGCTCCACTTCCGCGCGATCCGCGCTCTGCTGGCCGAGTTTCTCGGCTTACAGTTCCGTTTCCGCGCGATCGCGCCCTGCTAGCCGAGTTTCTCGGCTTGCAGCTCCACTTCCGCGCGATCGCGCCCTGCTGGCCGAGTTTCTCGGCTTACAGTTCCGTTTCCGCGCGATCCGCGCCCTGCAAGCCGAGCCTATCGGCTCACAATGCACATTCCCCCCAACACACGCCCTCTGCCGCCATGCCGCACAATTCGCGCCGCCTACGCCCGTCACCACAGATTAACTATTAAATTACATTTCATACATAATTAATAATTTTAGACAAATAAGAACCATTTCTGTGTGGATATTTAGTTTTCATGCACATATGTGACGGTTCATTGCATTTTGGGTTCAAGCTTTTGACTTATTTATTCAAATGGCCCTCATATTCTTTAAAATTCCTCAATAGAATGATTCAGACGAAAGGAGGCCCTATCAAAAAGAAAGAAGCCCACCCATCTAAAGGAGGTAGTTCGATTTGATCAAAACGTTAAGATTGAACAGCTTCACTATGAAAGGCCTGATTTTGGCTGGCGGCATGATGCTGGCGGCAGTGCTAAGCTTTATCCTGTTCTCCCAGCAAGTATCCGCACACGGGTATATCGACGGACCCGCAAGCCGCGGCTACCTTTGCAAAACAGGGCAGAACACCGACTGCGGCGCAATCGTGTACGAGCCGCAAAGCCTCGAAGCGCCCAAAGGCTTCCCGGCAGCCGGACCTGCTGACGGCAAAATAGCCAGTGCAGGCGGCGCTTTCCCTAAGCTTGATGAGCAGTCTGCCACCCGCTGGTCGAAGGTCAACATGAGCTCCGGCTCCGTCACCTTCCACTGGACGCTGACTGCAGCTCACTCCACGAGCAGCTGGAAGTACTATATTACAAAAACAAACTGGAATCCGAATGCGGCTCTGACCCGCGATCAATTCGACCTCACGCCATTCTGCAACGTTCCGTACAGCGGCCAGCCTCCGTATTCTTACTCCAACACTTGTAACGTTCCAGCCCGCTCCGGCTATCATGTTATCCTCGCCGTATGGGAAATTGCTGACACAGGCAACGCCTTCTACAACGTCATTGACGCCAACTTCAGCGGCCCATCCGACACGCAAGCTCCTACTGCGCCAGCTAATCTGACTTCTCCATCCAAAACAGCAACAAGCGTATCCCTATCCTGGAGCGCATCGACCGATAATGTCGGCGTTACAGGCTATCGCATCTACCGCGGCTCCACGCTGGCCGGTACAGTATCCGGCTCAACCTTGAGCTACAATGTCACCGGCTTAACGGCGAATACCGCTTATACCTTTACCGTCAAAGCCGTCGATGCGGCAGGCAATGAATCAGCTGCCAGCAATGCCGTGGGCGTGACGACCAATACGAATACAGGCCCCGATACGCAGGCGCCGACAGCGCCTTCGGGACTTCATGTCATGGGCAGCGCTACTTCCACGACCGTGCCTCTCATGTGGAGCGCTTCCACGGATAACTATGGCGTAACGGGTTATCAAATTTTCCGCGGCTCGACGCTGGTAGCGACAGTATCCGGCTCGACACTGGAATATACGGTAACCGGCTTAAGCGCTAACACCGCCTATACCTTTACCGTCAAAGCTATCGATGCCGCCGGCAATGTCTCAGCTGCCAGCAATGCAGTATCCGTCACAACGCCGTCCGCTCCAACCACTTATCCGGCATGGAGCTCGACAACGGTCTACTGGGGCGGCGACAAGGTAACGCATAACGGCGTCAATTACGAAGCAAAATGGTGGACATTAGGCCAGACGCCAAGCGCAACATCGGATGTCTGGAAGGTCATTCCTTAAGCAAGCCCGCCTATAACGATTATGATGTAAAAAGAACCCGAAAGGGCAACCCAAACAAAGACCAGCAGGGCGCCGCATGCCCCTGCTGGTCTTTTCGACTCAAAATATAAATTGTCTAGTCTGACATGGACCCGATCATTTCCGTACATCTTAGCAGGTACCACGCTACCGTAGATCCTCTCCATACCCTTTTGCCAAAAAACAACGCGCTCCGGAGCCGCTATCCTTCCCCTTCATACGCACGCTTCAAATCCTCGATGATGATCCGGTTCATGCCCAGCATTGCATTCATGACCCGCTGCGCGCGGGCTGCATCGCCGCCGCCATGCAGGTATTTCTCCAGCGCCTTCGGGATGATTTGCCACGATAATCCGAAACGGTCCTTCAGCCAGCCGCAGCGGGATTCCTCGCCGCCTTCCACCAGCTTCTCCCACAGCTCGTCCACCTCTTCCTGCGTCTCACAGCTGACATACAAAGAGATGGCCGGTGTAAAGGTGTAGTGCGGGCCTCCGTTCAGCGCTATAAATGTCTGGCCTTCCAACTGGAACGTGCCGGAGACGACCTTTTCCCCATTGCGCATCACAGATACAATGCCCGAATTCGCGAATATCGACGTATAGAAGTTCATCGCTTCCTCCGCCTCTTGGTTGTACCACAGAAACGTCGTAATCTTTTGCACTGGGAGCTCCTCCTCATGAATGGGCTGCATTTCATATGTCCAAGTCTAGCACAACGAAAAGTTCATGATTTCTTCTATTTTGCCCAAAATATTATGACATAATTACCCAGATGGTCGTGCATGGATCAGATACAGCATCTTCAGCCAATGCCTCTCCATATGGACGATATGCAGGCCCGCCCCCTTGACCAGTTCCTCCATATTGCGTGTATGATGGCAGCCGTGCAACCGGTACAATAGCGGATTCAGCGTTTTTTGAAGCGCTGCAAGGACACCGTTGCTGCTGATCCCAAGTTCCATCAACAGGATTTGTCCGCCCGGCTTGCACCACCGTTTCATTTTTGCAACAACCTGTTGAGGATTCACATAGCTGCATAGCGACAACGTCGATATTACCGTATCGAAGCCATGCTCGGGAAACTGGAGCTCATCGATATCCGCTTGCAGGAAAGAAACATCGATGTTATATCGTCCCGCGGCAGCCTTGGCTTTCTCCAGCATCATGCCGCTAAAGTCGGCAGCCGTCACCCGTACCCCGGAAGGATAATAAGGAAAATTCGCCCCGGCACCGACTGCAAGCTCCAGCACATCTCCTTCCGCATGGCTCAGCAGCCCGCGCCGGAACCGCTCCTGGCTCGAATCCCCCCTTCGTCTGTCATACATATCCGCTTGCTTATCGAACAGCCGAACGCGGCGCTCCTTGTCCATCCTTGTCATCCCCCACTTTCCATCAACCTTTAGTTCGCTCTGTTCTCCCAAAAGTAGCCGCCATCCACTCGGCAAACCGCTCTTTCTCCTCAAATTGCGGGTAATGCGCGGAATGCTCGAACACGATGAATTCCTTCTTCGGAGCCTCCAGAAGCTCGAAGTAAGCCTGAGCCGCTTTTACGGAAGTCATATAATCGTGCGCGCCCATCACAAAATAACAAGGAATAGCGAGTTCCCTTACGATTTCCGGCAAAGGCCGCGCCGACTCCTCCGCCAGCAAACCTGCTTGCGTCTCGGCAACGCCTCGCACATAACGAAGCACGTCAAGCCCGTTGTACTCCGGATTCAGCAAGAATCCCTCATAATAATCACGGTTGTCGTCGATTTGCCTTGACGCACCCCCGTATTTGCGAATCAAGCTGCGCGGAGTCATCTCCTCCCCGCTCTCTATAAGCGGCCGAAGCCGCTCCAGCTGGCGGATATCGGCTTCTGCTCGTGCAGCCTTCGCCTCCTTCAGCACATAGGCAAAGCTGTCCTGCTCGCTGGCATGATGGTCTCCGACCTGGCCAATGCCGATATAGGCAGAGAAGGACTCCGGCGACTTGGCAGCCGCCTTCATTCCGATGTAAGTGCCGAAGGAATGCCCGGCCAAAATAACCGTATCTTGCTTCAGCCGCGTTTTCATTTGCTCCGTCAGAGCCAGTAGATCGTCCACAAGCTGATCGGCTGTCAAAACCGAATAATCCTCAAAAAAATGATAAGATTTGCCGCTGCCCCGCTGGTCATAATGAACAATTGTAAATTGTTTCTCCAGCATATTCTGATACTTCCGCACATACGGAATTTCCGAGCTGCCGGGTCCGCCATGTACAAATAAAAGGATCGGATTGTTTCGATTCTCGCCGCGAATCATCACCGTATGCCTGGCTCCATTGATGTCGATGCTCTCCAAGACACTTATGCTGTTATCGCTTTTAATGGCAGGCGTCCAAGTGGGATGGAACAAGACGGCTGCAGCTATAATGGCTGCAAGCGCCGCCCATGCCCAGCGTTTTTTTCGTTTATTTCTTATCCCCGTCATTCCCAGAATACTCTCCCGGCCATGGTTCATGTGATTGTCATACTCTAAGCCCCACATTATACCAACGGCCTCTTGGCGTCAATGAGATGTGAGCATGCTCACACTGTCATCAGATGTCAATGCAACTACGGGCATGTTCCCGCTGCCATTGAAGTCACCGCATTGCGCGCTTTCTCCGCTGCATCAAGGCTTCGCGCCGCTGCCCGGGCTGGCTGCCATGGTCGAAAGCTTGCGGCGTGATCCGAATTGAGCGAGATAAAAGATGAGTACGCCCGCATGAAGCAAGGCCAGCACAAGGTAGAGATTGCTGAATACCGCGCTGCCGCTATCCTGATGGATGGGATTGACGGACGCCGCGGCCTTCCATTCGGCAATAATTCCATACAGACCGGAAGCCATGCCGTGCGTAATAAAGCCGCACATGGAGAACAGGCCCATCCCTACCCCGGCCTGCTCCTTCGGCAGCGTTCTGGATACCGTGTTCGACATCGTAATCATCATAAAGGACTGTCCGACGTTGCCCAATATAAGTATGGCGGCAATCCACCAGCCCGGAGCAGCAGCGAAGGACGACAGCAGGACAAAGCAAACCATGATGAGACTGGAAGCGATTGTGTACAAGAAAGCATTGCCCTTGCGGTCAGCCAGCTTGCCAGCCTTTCGGCCCAGTATTGCGGATACGATTGCCGCCGGCACCATGACCATCCCGATCCAATACGGAGGAAGCTCCTGAACGCGGGACAGCAGCACCGGCGTCAGGAAGTAGAACGACACGCCAATGCCGTTCACCATTACAGCAATGAATATCATAAATGAATACTTGCGGTTGCGGAACAGCTCCGGTCTAATGAACGGCTCTGCGGCGCTGCGAATGCGCCAGATGAACAAAACAAGGAAGATTAGTCCCAGTCCCAGAGCGAGCCAGGAGGCATTCGTGAAACCAAAAAGCACCAGTCCAGCGGCCGCACCCAGCAAGATGCCGCCCAGCCAGTCGAACGCTGTCTTCGCGCCGCGATCATCGGGCAAATAAGCACGATAGAATGGAATCAGCGCAAGCAGGGCGATCGGGAAGCTGAACAGCCATCTCCAATCCGCAAAGCTCGTCATCAGCGCCGACAAGACCGGACCGAGCGCGCTGCCCAGCGCCAGTCCGGCCGCAGCCATCCCTAGCGCTGCGCCTCTTCTCTCCTGTGAGATATACCGAATCGGAATAAGCATGGCGACAGCCGGAATGGATGCCGCGCCGACCGATTGCAGGCATCTGGCCAGCAGGGCCATGCCGAAGCTTTGAGAGAAAAGGCCGACGATCGAGCCTGCCGCAAATACCAGAAGGCCGAACGTCAATATATCTTTCAACTTGAAGCGGTCCGACAACTTGCCGTACGTCACAGTGCCGACAGCGTAAATCAGCGAATAAGCCGCCGACATCCAGCTAACCTGCGCCAGGCTCAGGTTAAATTCAAGACTTAACTGGGGCAGCACGATATTAAACATCATAGCGCTCATAGACGACAGCATCAGCGTTACCAGTATCACCCGAAGCAGCTTTGCCGTATGGGCGGATTGAACTTCCGCACTCATTATACATCTCTCCTCATTGGAATCATCATTTTGCACTCAAGAATATTGAATGCAAGTACTTACTTACATTACTTTCATAAAAAAACTAGGGAGTTAAAGCCCTAGTAAAGGTATTGACGCTTTCATCGATAAACTCATCTACCGATGACAAGCCGAGGGAGGAGTCTTCCCCTTGCAGCAGGCTCATGAACGCCCCGTGATTCATCCACATGAACGCTTTGGCCTGCAGCTCGGAATTGCATTCCGAGAGCTTCCCGCGCCTCTTCATCTCATTGAAGTATTCGATCAGCAGCTCCTGCAGCTTCTGCGGGTGCCTGTGCGTCGAATCCTCGAACTGTTTAATGATCGGTTTCTCCTTGAAGGCAATCTGCATAATCTTCCGGTTGCGGTTCATCAGCTCATGATAACGCCTGCTGATCGCCAGCAGATCATCGTGCAGGCTATACGTCAGCTTCTGCTGGAACAGCTTCTCCATCTCTTCCGCATAGTGATTACGATGAAACGCCTTCTCAAGTAAATTCAGCTTGCTGCCAAAATGACGGAACAGCGTCACCTCATTCACGCCGGCATAAGCTGCGATTTCCTTCGTTGACACACCGTTGTAGCCTTGCTCCGCCACAAGATCAATGATCGCTCTCATCAGCTTCTCGGCGGTGCCAAGCTTGCCGTTAACGATAAGACCCCTCCTTCCCGCAGTAATGAAATGCAAGTGATCACTTTCATTTAACGATATTCTACTTCTGCTTTCCGCAATTTGCAAGCCCAAACTTTCAAGCTTCTACAATTCCAATCATAAAGCCGTCATAACCTTTGCTTCCTACCGTCTGAATAGCGGTGCAAGCCACTCGCGGCGCGGACGCCAGCTTATCAAAAAATTGGCGTGTGCCAATCACCCGCGCATCCTCGTCCTGGCCGTCAATCACCGCGCCGTTCCTTACCACATTGTCTCCAATTATGACTGTGCCGGGACGGGACAAGCGAAGCGCCCAGTCGAGATAATGCGGGTTATTCGGCTTATCCGCATCGATGAAGATCAGATCGAATGGCTCCGCTCCTTCCTCCGCCAGCGCCTCCAACTGATCCAGCGCAAGACCCACTCGAATCTCCACAACGTCTCCGAATCCCGCCCGCTCAATATTTTGCTCCGCTACCCGGGCATGAAGCGGTTCATATTCCAGGGTAACCAGCTTTCCTCCCGCAGGCAGCGCTCCAGCCAGCCAGATCGTGCTGTAGCCGCCAAGCGTCCCGATCTCCAGAATGCGCTTTGCCCCTTGAATTCTTGCCAGCAATTGCAGCAACTTCCCCTGCGCCGGCGACACGTCGATAGGCGGCAAACCCGCTTCGCGGTTGGCCTCAAGCGCCGCAGCAAGCGCAGCGTCAGCTGGAATCAGCTTCTCCTCCACATACCCGTCGACTCTCGTCCATAACTCCTGTTGATTGCTCATGCTCCCAGCTCCCTTTTACAAGAATGAACTTCTAGCTATATTGTAAAAGGTTTATTATCATAAATATAATATATGTTTCTGTCTAACCTATATATTCGGTATATGAATTGAAAGGGGAATGAACCATGAATCTGCACGCGCTGCGCCTTTTCCATACCATAGCCTCTACCGGCAGCGTCACTCGCGCTTCGGAGCTGTTAAATATAAGCCAGCCTGCGATTACATCGCAGATCAAACGCTTCGAGAAGGATCTGGCGCTGCGGCTGCTGCGCCCGGAGGGACGGGGCATCGCCTTAACCGAGGCCGGAGAACAACTGGCTGTACTGGCAAGCAGACTGTTTGCAGTGGAATCCCAGATCGAGCAGTTTGCCCGGGATTACAGAGAAGGCGCTATCGGGCAAATCCGGGTCGCAGCCACCTATCTGCCTGCACACTTCCTTCTTCCGGCCTGGATAGCCAAGTACAAGCAGGCATACGAAGGGGTCGAGATGACAATCCACACGACCGATTCCAGCGGGGCGCTGCATAAGCTGCAGCAAATGGAAGCCGATATCGCCATCTACGGCGGCATCCCGGAGGAATATCCCGATTCGATCGCCACAGAGCAGCTGTTCGAGGACGAGCTGTGGTTCGTTGTGGCGCCGGGGCATCGGTATGCCAGCCGCCATGTGACGTTAACGGAGATGATGAAGGAACCGTTCGTTATGCGCGAGACCGGAAGCTCGACCCGGGAGCGGCTATTTGCCCTGTGCCGGACCTGCAATGCGCCAGCGCCAAGAGTTGCGCTGCAATTCAACGGCCTTCATGAAGCCATTACGGCTGTCATTGCGGGCTACGGGGCGAACTTCGTATCCTCCCTTGCCGTCCGGGACAAGGTAGAGCGCGGCGAGCTGAGCCGGGTTTATGTCGATGGCGTGCAGCCCATCAATTCCATCGCCGTATGCACGCGCAAGAACGAGCCGTTATCGGCAGCTGCCGCCCGGTTCCTCGACTTGATCCGCAGCCATCCTGCCCGTTCGCGGTAAGGGTTGCTCACATTTCCGTCCTTCGCCGCTCATAGAATGTAGAAAAACGGCTGGAGGTACGGACTGTGAATGAATTGCACAACCGGGTCGATCAAAGCATCGGCCAGCTTGCCGATTGGCTGATCGGTGAACAGAAGGAGGACGGCTCCTGGCGCTTTTGCTTTGAGAATGGCACGATTATCGATGCCTATGTCCTGATCCTCTTTCGGCTGCTGGAGCATGAAGACGAGGAGCTGCTGCGCCAGCTGCATGACCGGATCGCCGCAAGCCAGCAGCCCGACGGCTGCTGGCGGCTGTACCATGATGAAGAGAAAGGCAGCTTATCCGCTTCGATCGAGGCCTATTACGCCCTGCTTATTTCCGGCTACAGCTCGGCTGGCGACGAGCATATGCAGCGGGCCAAGGCCTACATATTGTCGCGCGGCGGCATCGGCATGGTCCGCAGCACCTTGACCAAGACGATCCTTGCGGCGACGGGGCAGCGGGAATGGCCGCGCTCGATAGCTGCCATCCCGATGGAGATTATGCTTGTGCCAAGCGAGCTGCCGCTTAGCTTATTCTCTTTCTCCGGCTATGCGCGCGTGCATCTTGTGCCGATGCTGGTCATGGGCTCCCGCAAGTACTCGCTTCGCACTGAACGGACGCCTGATCTGTCGCCGCTCTATGCCAATCGGGACGCCGAGGATGAATCCTCTTTTCCTTCCTATATCGAGATGCAAAAGCATATCCGGGCAGGCATGGCGAGATTGATCGGCTCGCCCCGCTCTCTCGCCGATGCCGCCACTAGCAAGGCGGAGGCGTTCATGCTGGAGAGGATTGAAGGCGACGGCACCCTGTACAGCTATGCCACCAGCACGATCTTTATGATCTTTGCCCTGCTGGCTCTGGATTACGGCAAGGAGCATCCTGTTGTCCGGAAAGCTTGCCAGGGACTGGCCGATATGCGCTTCCATACGGAGGGCATAACAACGATACAAAATTCCCCCTCCGACGTATGGGATACCGCATTGATCAGCTACGCGCTTCAGGAGGCAGGCGTCTCCCACCGCCATGATTCCATCCTGAGCGCCAGCGCCTTCCTGCTGTCGAGACAGCATACGCGCAAAGGAGATTGGAGCAAGCATAATCCGAATACGCCTCCCGGCGGCTGGGGGTTCTCCGAGACAAATACGATGAATCCGGATGTTGACGATACGTCTGCCGCGCTCCGTGCCATCCACCGGCTAGCGGTGGATGAACCCGTATATGCCGAAGCATGGCATCGCGGCTTTCGATGGGCTCTCTCCATGCAGAACAGGGACGGCGGCTGGCCGGCCTTCGAGAAGGAGACCAACAATCAGATGCTGACCTGGCTTGCCATCGAGGGGGCCAAGTCGGCGGCAATCGATCCTTCCGAAGCGGATTTGACCGGACGGACGCTGGAGTTTTTAGGAAATTTTGCAGGAATTCAATCTAATGAAAGGTTTGTGAAAAGAGGCGTCGATTGGCTCATTCGGAATCAGGGGAAAAACGGCTCGTGGTACGGCAGATGGGGCGTTTGCTATCTGTACGGCACATGGGCGGCGCTCACAGGACTCGCTGCCGCCGGTCTGCCGCCCACCCATGACGCTTTAAAAAATGGAGCCGAATGGCTCCTCCGAATGCAACAAGGGGATGGAGGCTGGGGCGAATCCTGCCGCAGCGACTCTAGTCCGCATTATATCTCCATCGGCGCCAGCACGCCGTCCCAGACCGCTTGGGCGCTTGATGCGCTGATCGCCGTATCGCCTGAGGCGACTCCCGCCATCAATCGCGGCGTCGAGCGGCTGATCGCATTTTTGCATGAACGCAACTGGAAGACGGATTATCCGACGGGCGCGGGATTGCCGGGATACTTCTATATCCACTACCACAGCTACCGGTATATCTGGCCGCTCGTGGCGCTGTCCCATTATAAGAACAAGTTCGGCTCATAAGTGCGCAAGGATGTTGACCAGCTTGCCGAAGGGATCCCGCACATAGAAGCGTCTTACGCCCCACGGCTCGTCTGCCGGGCCATATTCGATGCTAATTCCTGCCTGAACACAGCGCGAATAGGCTTCATCGACATCATCCACCTCAATGGACAGGTCGGGGACCGGCGTGCCGTTCCCCCCTTCGGAAGCTACGCTGATCTGAACCTGCATGTGCCCGTCCTGTCCGTAAGTCGTGATCCATCCGTGGTCCATCAGCCTATCAAGGCCCAGCACCTCCCCATAAAAGCGCTTGGCGGCTGCCGGATCTGCAGCAGCGACAGCGATATTGGCTACGATTCGTTTAACCTCCATAAATTCTCCTCCATACCCGATAATGGCCGCTTAGCTGCGTGGCGCTGCCGCTTCTGAAGAGAACCTCTCGCGGAACATGCGGGGCAGATGCTGAATTTTGTAATCCAGCGTATCCAGACTGCGCTGCACCTCCCCCAGCTGGTCTACGACCTTCTTCCGGTGCTCGACGAGAATGTCGACTCCCTTCTGAAGCACCGCGTCATTGTCCATGCAGTGCTGAATAAGAGTGCGGATATCCTTGATCGGCATGCCTGTATTCTTCAAGCAGCAAAGCAGATCGAGCCAGTCGATATCCTGCTCGCTGAACACTCTGGTTCCGTTCTGGCGGTCTACAAAGGGAAGCAGCCCTTCCTTGTCGTAGTAACGTATCGTATGAATCGATAAATCCGTTTTTTGTGCGACTTGCGAGATTGTATAATACATGCCCGTCGTCTCCGTTTCTTCATTGCAGATTAATGTTGCTTGTCAACATACGGCGATGGTATTCCTGCAGGCCATTGAGGCATTCTAATAAAAGGCTGTTGACATAGAGTCCACTCTAGCGGTTATCGTAGTGATGTACCCTATTATACTCAATTTCGGGAGGAATCAAGGCATGAAATTCATAGACATCGCCGGAACGGACCTTCGCGCATCCAACATTATTATGGGCAATATGCGCCTGAAGCAGCTTTCGCTTGCAGAAGCGGAGAAGCTTATTCGCACAGCTATTGAACAAGACATCAACTTCTTCGACCATGCCGACATCTACGGAGCCGGCTCTTGCGAGGAGCACTTCTCCGAAGCGGTCGGCATGACGCCTTCCTTGCGCGAAACGATGATCCTGCAGAGCAAATGCGGCATCCGCAAAGGCTTCTTCGACTTCTCCAAGGAGCATATTATCGCTTCAACCGACGGCATTCTAAAGCGTCTGAACACCGACTATCTGGACATTCTGCTGCTTCATCGTCCCGATACGCTGGTCGAGCCGGAGGAAGTGGCAGAGGCGTTCAACGAGCTTCATGCCAGCGGCAAGGTGCGCCACTTCGGCGTATCGAACCATACGCCGATGCAGATTGAGCTGCTGCAGAAGTACGTGCCGCATAAGCTGATTGTGAACCAGATGCAGCTAAGCGCTACGCATACGCCTATGATTGATTCCGGCATCGCTCTGAATATGAACATCGATCAATCGGTTAACCGCGACAGCGGCGTGCTGGATTATTGCCGCTTGAACAACATCACCATTCAAGCGTGGTCCCCGTTCCAGAAAGCCTTCTTCGACGGTCCGTTCCTCGGCGACCTCGAGAACTATCCAGAACTGAACAAGCTGATCGATTCCTTGGCGGACCAGTATGGCGTGACAGCTACCGCTATCGCCGTCGCCTGGATCACGAGACATCCGGCGAACATCCAGGTCGTTCTTGGCACAACCAATGCCGGCCGTCTGCAGGATGCATGCCAAGGATCCGATATCAAGCTGACGCGAGAGGAATGGTACGGCATCTATACAGCGGCCGGCCACATCCTACCTTAAGGCTTACCGCGTTACTCCCAGGCCGGATTCCAGACGACTTCCCACAGATGGCCGTCCGGGTCCATGAAATGGCCGGAGTAGCCGCCCCAGAATGCATCATGCGCCGGGTCCGTTATTACGGCCCCGGCTTTCTCTGCTTGCTCCATAATGCGGTCCACTTCTTCCCTGCTCCCCACATTATGTCCAATTGTCAGCTCGGTCGAGCTTGCCGGCCCAAGCGGCACTTTGGCTTCATGCGCCAGCGACTTGCGCTCCCAGACCGCCAGCCTCAGCCCGCCCTGCAGCTCAAAAAATCCCACAGCGCCATGCTCGAACTCCGTGCCTATAATGCCTTCGGTCGGAAAGCCTAACCCATCCCTGTAGAAGTGAAGCGAACGCTCCAGATCGTCTACGCCTAACGTTAATACCGTAATGCTTGGCTTCATCATTGACATGTCTCCTTCGGGAGCTGACGCAATCCCGCTAAGATTTGGCCTTAATAAATGCCATCATCATTTCCTTCACCAATAGCAGCTGCTTCTCCGGCTCGACATCCGATGGCAGCATCAGCACGTTCTTCTGATACGCCAGCTTGCTGGCAAACAGCCCGAACGCATTCACAAGCGTAATGAGCATCTCCTCCGCCGGAAGATCGGTGCGGAGCGAGCCGTCCTTTTCGCCTTCTTCAATCATCGCTGTGAAGATTGCGAATATTTTCCGGCCCGCTATTCCATGCTCGCTGACATCGCCGTACAGCCCTCTGGCATGCGCCACATTCAGATGCAGATCCTCCAGAAACTTGATGAAGGAGCTTCTCCGCTCCTCCAGCAGCGAAATAAAGTAGTCGAACAAGAGGCCGATCTTCTCCAGGCATGTCGCATTCTGCTCGGCTATGCTGGCAAAGGTCAGCCGAATCTCTTCCATAATTCCGTCCGCGAGCACGGTAACAAGCTGCTCTTTGGCAGGAAAATACCGGAATACCGTGGCGACGCCGATTCCCGCTTCTTTGGCGATATCGTTCATGGTCGCTCCCTCGATCCCTTTGCGGAAAAATACCGATTCCGCCGCCTGCACGATTTGCTGATAACGGGCTTTTTTGCTTTCGTCGCGTTCTTGCTTGTATCGATCTTGAGGCTTCATTGCATGTATATCCCTTCTGACTCTGTATGTCCAAATTATAACCTCTGCATGTCCGCTATCACAAGGAATGCCAGCCCCGCACCCCGGGAATTGAATAATGAAATCGAAGATGATATAATCGTTATGATGATGATAGTCATCACTATCACCATTAATTTAAACTTTCATACCACCATCGAGGAGGCAGACATAATATGACACGAATGAATGGAAAAGTAGCTATTGTAACTGGAGCGGGTAGCGGCATGGGACTGGAAGAGGCCCGCTTGCTGGCTCAGGAAGGCGCCAAGGTCGTATTGACAGACATTAACTTTGACGCGGTCCAGGCCGTCGCGAAGAGCATTCAAGAGGATGGCGGCGACGCCATTGCCATCAAGCATGATGTGGCGTCGGAAGACAACTGGAGCGAGGTTGTCGCGGAGACTGTGAACCAATACGGCAAAATCGATGTGCTGGTGAACAATGCCGGAATCTCCATGGCCGTCGGCCTGCTGGACACGTCGATAGATCAATGGAATAGAGTCATGAATATTAACGTGACTAGCGTGTTTCTCGGCATGAAGCATGTTATCCCTCATATGGTTGCGGGCGGAGGCGGCTCCATCATCAACATCTCCTCCATTGCCGGCTTGACCGGCAGCAGCGGCGCTGGCGCCTATACAGCTTCCAAAGGCGCGGTGCGCATGCTGAGCAAAGCGGCAGCAGTCGATTTCGGAGGCCAAAATATCCGTGTCAACTCGGTGCATCCGGGCTTTATCTCTACGCCGATGAGCAGCCAATTCGTCGAGGATCCGCAAATGCTGCAATTCTTCCTGTCCCAGACCGCTTTGCCGCGTGTTGGACAAGCCTCGGAAGTAGCCCAGGCCGTTCTCTTCCTGGCGTCGGATGAAGCTTCTTATGTGACAGGCGTAGAACTGCCTGTCGACGGCGGCGTTACGGCAAAATAATGAGCCGCTGCACCAAGGCAGCGTAATGATCGATACAGTAATCGCCCTCTTTCGCAATCATGCGAAGGAGGGCGATTGTGCTTGCTTCAACGTCTTATTATATGCGCCGATCTTGTCCGTGACCGCTTTGGCTGCGGCAATCTGCCGCTACGCTCCGAAAGGAATATCCTATCAGAGCCTTTAAAGAGAGAATGCCGCCTTTAATGGGCGGGCTTCGCCTCATCGATGCGTCTCAGATGCTTCCGGTTTAGCCCAATGAAAACCACCGACAGAAGCACAAACCCGGCACCTACGAAAAACGGGAGATGGACGTTGAAATGCTCTGCCAGCTTATTGGCCATAAAGGGAGCAATCGCCGCCCCAATGAACCGCAGAAAGCTGTATGCGGCAGACGACGTCGACCGCGCGACAGGCGCGGCATCCATCACCGCAGTCGTAATCAGCGTGTTGCTGTTGCCGAGAATCGCTCCAGCGAAGATGACCGCTGCAATAACCACTTCCTTGGTTGCCGTGAAGATGCCCATCACAGCTAGATCGAGCACGAACAATAACAGCATCAGGTACATCGCCTTGATCGTGCCGAACCGCTTCTGCAGCTTGGGAGCCATGAAGACCGACGTGACGGCAAGCAGCACGCCCCAGCCCAGGAAGACATAGCCCATCCCTTGCGGCTTCAGCCCCATCACAAACGGCGCATAAGCCATAATCGTAAAGAAGCCGACATTATAGAGCGCCGCCACGATGCCGAGCACTAGCAGCGAGCGATGCTTCATGGCGCGGAACGGCGCGAGCACAGAGGTCGGCGCTGACGGAGCGGCGACTGCCGGCTGCTTTTGCTTCGGCATGGATGTGGAGAGCACAATAAAGCCGGCCAGCATCAGAATGGAGACGCCGAAGAATGGCCCTCGCCAGGAGATGGACCCCAGCGTCCCGCCGAGCAGCGGACCGACCGACATGCCGATGCCGACTGCCGCTTCATAGAGGATGATCGCTTTCGCTGTGCCATTGCTTGATAATGAAACCATAGCCGAAAGCGCGGTTGCGACGAAAAGCGCATTGCCAAGTCCCCAGCCTGCGCGCAAGCCGACCAGCGTCCAGATGTCGCCGGCGAATCCGCCGAGCAACGATACAAGCGCAATTACGCCGATTCCCGCCAGCAGCGTACGCTTAATGCCAAGCCGCGTAGATACTGCGCCCGTAATCAGCATCGCCACCGCCATTACAGCGTTGTAGCTGGTGAACAGCAGGCTTACTTCGCTTGGCGAGGCCATCAGCTTCTCCGACAGCTCCCGCAGAATCGGATTGACCAGCCCCATGCCCATAAACGCAATAATACTCGTAAAAAAAACGGCCCATACCGACATCGGCTGACCGAGAAAGCCGCTCTTCTGCAGAGCGCTGTTCAGCTCCGCCGGAGCTGCTGTTGATTTTGCTAATGATGACATTGCTCTATCCCCTTTTGATCTGTTTTCAGATAAACTTGTATGATACAACTATTTGATTGTATAATACAATTATATAGCTGTCAATGAACCCGTAATCCTGTTTCTTTGTTGACAATCCCCCTGTATCCCTTATGATGTTCATGAACAGCCGAAAAAAGAAGGAGGCGACTTCAAGGTGGGCGACCGCTCATTAGATACAATTGAATTCGAGCTTGCGGTACTGATCCGCAGGGTCACATCGATTACAGCGAACAAAAAAGGAGCCAAGCTCGACAGGGCCGCCTACTTGCTTCTGCATCAAATTTCGGAGCAGGGCTCAGCCGGCGTGAAACAGCTGGGCGAAGAGCTGCAGCTTGATATTTCCACCGTCAGCCGCCAAGCTGCCGTGCTCGAGCAGAAGGGCTATGTTCGGAAAGTGCCGGATGCACAGGACGGGAGAGCTTATTTCTACCAAATAACAGAGCTTGGCGAAGCGGATCTTCATGAATATAGACAGTCCAGACTGGCCAGCATCAGCCGCTTGGTCGAGGGCTGGGACGAAGAGGACCGTGAGCAATTCGGACGGCTGCTTGCGAAGTTCAATAAGTCGCTGAAGCATCGCACAGGTCCAGACAATAATAAGTGAATACAGCAAAGGCTTCCGAATCGAATTCGGAAGCCTTATTGCTCTTTACTAAAAATATAGGCGCGCTTATGCCCCAGTCTCCCGCAGGCTTACGGCAAGGGCTTCTGATTGCGCTTGCTCCAAATATTGACCCAACCGCTCTACATGATTGCGCTTATCCGCAAAATCAGCTTCTATGGCGAAGTCGGATCGATTGTATTCCAGCAGCGGCACGTAGTCGGACGGAATCAGCTCGTCAGGCGCTCCCGTATTGCGGTAGGCGAAGGTCAGCCGATCGACATTGCCAATCATGGCGAACAATACAATCGCATTGTTCCGGCTTTGCCTTGCAAACTCCGGATCGCTAGCCGCATCGGGAAGCTCTCCGTATCCGGCCGGATCTGCCGGCTCATAGAACAGCGTCAAGCCATATGGCTGCTCCGAGCTGGCAATCGCGATATATCTCTGCATATAGCCGGGGTCCGGAGACGGCAACCAGCTTGCAATTCGGGATACTTTGGAGTTGTCGCCGACATACATTGTCATGTCTTCGGCAATCCCTTCCAAGTCATACCCCGCATACAGCACGGCAGGCTCTTCAACCTGCGCCGGCGATTGTCCAAGCGGCCCGGCAGCCCATACGAACAGCGCTCCCCACAGAAGCGCGGCTGCTCCTCCAAGCGCTGCGATCATTATGATTTTTTTAGACGCATTCCCTTTATTCGCAATCATAATTCCATATCCCCTATTTCCAAATCTTTATCGTGCTTTCTATCCTATCCATGATATAGTAAAAATGCATCCACTTCAAAGGTCAGGTTATGACATAGGAGGAGTTCCATGGACTACATAAGGGATTATGCCATGTATGCGTCAATCTTCGGCATGTTCAGCTTTGTCTGGTTCGGATGGGCGCAGGAGCGTCCGCGCAGTGGCTGGCGCCCCTACCTCGGCATTGCGTCCGGCATTGCGCTGCTGGTCTGCTTATTCGGCGTATACCTAAGCATTAAGAATTGGAGCGAGCCATCCGCCCTGAACGATGACGCTTCATTCACCGTTTATCTGATTACCGTCTATATCGAGTTTTTCCTCGCGGGACTGGGCGCTTTTCTGCTCATCCGCAAAAAACAAAGCGACTTCGTCGCGCCATGGATCGCCTTTATCGTCGGCATTCATTTCATCGGTCTTGTCAGCGTGTTCGACGATTCTGCTTTGTACGTGCTGGCCGCGCTGCTGGTTGCTGTACCCGTCATCGCCGTTTTTTGGGCGCCCAAGTTGCAAGTGGCCAGAAGCGCCATTACTGGCATCGGCGCCGGCACCGTCCTATTCGGCTTCGCCATTCTTGGACTGATTCGTTTCTTTTCTGCATAGCAGGCATTAGATCAACCTATCGAACTTATCATTAGCTTTGGCTTTATTAAAGGAGACTGCGTCTCCTTTTTTTTATGACATACGGATTGACTGCCGCAACGCATCGGACTATATGAGCGAGGAGTCTGATCGTATGCTGCTGGACGCAGCCGTTTATTTGGACGTATGGATGTGGCTATTCGTTGTGGTGTTTCTCCTTCTTGACGGCGAAGAAATCGTGACGATGGAGCGGTGGGTACGGAAGCACGGGGAAAAAGCGAAGCCCGCACTCGACCTTCGCTTGATTGATTTCAATAAAAATGTGACGGCGCAGTTCGCTGTAGCCGTGCTGGTTCCAGCGGTACTTCTGTTAGGAGGCCGGATTGCTCCCCGCCGCTCCCGGGGCTGAAGGATAACCGGCTGCTTCCGCTTCAGCCGTCTCCGGATTCGCCCGGTATTGGCCCGGCGTCATTCCCGTCCACTTCTTGAATGCGCTCTGGAACGCGCTGGGCTCGGAGAAGTGAAGGGCATATGCAATATCGCCGACGGATGTGTTCCGATTGCGCAAATATCCCATCGCCAGCTCCTTGCGCACTTGCACGGACAGATCGTTAAACGTCGTGTTTTCCGACTTCAGCTTATGCTGGAGCGTTCTGACGCTCATGCCGAACTGCTCTGCCGTATGCTGCAGGGTCGGGTAGCGGTTCGGCAGCGTTTTTCTCATCCAGTGCATAATTTGCTCCTGCAGCCCGCCTGCTGCCGTCATCCCATCCTTCGTTTCCTGAACAATCGACTCGAAGAGAGACAGCAATCTGGGATCGGAATAAATGACAGGGTACTCCAGCGTTTCCTTGCTCATGCGCAGACAGTTGCTCTCGCATCCGAAGCTCGGCGACAGGCCGAATACCGAATAATACGGCTCCAATTCGGATGGCGCCTCATGCGAGAAGCGAACCTCCCGCAGCGCAATGTGCCGGTTGCTCAGCTTGCCGATCATGCAGTAGAGCGAGCTGGCCATATCCTCCATGCAATGGCGGGAAGACCCTCCGCCGTCATCAAGCTTCATCGTCAGCAGGAAGTCTTCGCCTTGAACCTCCCACCCCAATTGAAATCCGCTGCACAATATGACGTTATACCGCTGATAGGCCGCCAAAGCATCGCCAACCGTTTTGGAATGCATCATCACGTAGCCAAGCAAGCCCATATCGGCAAACTCCATAATCAGCCCTTGGTGCAGGCCGAAATGCTCATCGCCTGTATAAGAAGCCGCCTCCAACATAAGCCGCTTCAGCTCGGAGCCCGGAATACGGGCTTCCACGTCCTGAAGCAAGGCAGGGTCGAAAGAGGCATGCCTGCAAAACTCCTCTGCATGGAATCCTTTATGCACAATCGTCTTCATGACGGGAAATACCATCGAGATCGCTACACTGGCTTCACTCATCATCTTCACCTCCAACTGCGCAAATAAGCAATCTCAATTGCGTATTCGATCATAGTTCCTTAATCGGATTCCCTATATTCTTGATATAGATCCTGCATCACTATCTTATAGGAGGAACATTCCGATGAAAACAAATATTCTGGTTATTAACGGCCATCCCGATCCCCAAAGCTTCTGCTCCGCGTTGTCCGAGGCTTATATAAAAGGCGCCGCAGAAAACGGGGCAGAGGTACGGTATCTCGATCTGAGCAAGCTCAGCTTCAATCCGATTCTCCAATACGGCTACCGCCAAAGAACGGAGCTGGAGCCCGGACTGCTAGAAGCTCAGGAGCATATCCGCTGGGCTCATCATCTCGTCTTTGTCTATCCTACATGGTGGGGAGCCATGCCTGCCCTGCTGAAAGGCTTTTTCGACCGCGTCTTTCTGCCCGGCTTCGCCTTCAAGTACCGGGCCAATTCTCAGCTGTGGGATAAGCTGCTGACCGGACGCACGGCGCATCTGATCGTTACGATGGATACTCCGTCCTGGATCAACCGGTTGATCTACCGTCATGCCGGCCATAACGTGATGAAGCGCAACATCTTGCAGTTTTGCGGCATCAAGCCTGTACGCGTCACCGAGATTACGCCGGTTCGGCCTTCCACTCCCGAGCAAAGAGCCAAATGGCTCAATCAGGCTCAGCGGCTGGGAGCTAAGCGCGCCTAAACGCGGCAGCATGGAAGAGTCCAAGGAGCCGCCGAGCATCGCTGGACGATGCCTCAGCCAGCAGCCTAAGCTTTAAGAGAGCTAAGCGCCTTCCATCTCGCTGCCCAGCTCGATCAGCTTATTGATCGTATTCCAGTTCCGCACCGTGGAAGCCACCCCCAGCTTCTCCACATGGGCGGACAGCTTGGAGTTGCGCACGCTGAGGCTGTACAGCAAGTACAGGTTGTTGCCATCCAGCACATACCGGTCTTCTCCAATGTCGATGCCCGCAAGCTTCTCCAGCTTATCCGGACTGGGCTGCTCCTGCAGCATCGACACATAGAGCACTTCTCCTTCTGCGGCAGCCTTCGCCTCGGCAACTTGCTCCTCAGTGAACGGCAAATTCCGCCGGATCGTTCTAAGCTCGTCAAGCGTCCGCATGACGACCTTGATTGACAATCCGAAATCCGCTTCGATTTGCCGTTCAATACGCTCTCGGAGCGGCAGCTCCTCTTGGGCCGATTCGAAGAGGATATTGCCGCTTTGGATATAGGTTTGCACGCGCTGCAAGCCGATTGCGGCAAGCGATTCCCGCAGCTCCGCCATCTTAATTTTATTTTTCCCACCTACGTTAATGCCGCGAAGCAATGCCATATAGATGGTCACTGGACGGATCACCGCTTTCATTGGAATAAGTCTATTGCTATAGTAGCACATTTCGCTTAACTGGAAAGCTCCATCCACTTCTCCATCTTGTCCGACAGCGTCGCTTCCAGCGCTTCTCGCTCTCTCCAGCTCCGCTCCAGCAGCTCCGTATCGCCGCTATCAGACTGTATCATCAGCTCGCTGTCCAGCTCCTTCAGCTGCTGCTCCAGCTCGGCAATCTCGCGCTCCAGCAGCTCATGCAACTGCTCGCCGCCTTTGTTCCGCCCCTCTTGATCAACCGCCCTCGCTTGCCGCCGTTCTTCCGCTGCCGGCTGATTCCGGCCGCTGTCCTTGATCGGAGGCGATGGCTCCTGTAGTGCCCGTTCATTCCTCTTCGCCTTATAGTCATTGTAATCGCCAAGATAAGAGACGATCCGCCCTTGCTCCAGCTCCCAGATCCGCTTCGCAAGCCGGTTCATGAAATAGCGGTCATGGGAGATCGCCAGAATGGTACCGGGGAATTCCTCCAGCGCCTCCTCCAGCGCCTCGCGCGAATCAATGTCGAGATGATTGGTCGGCTCATCCAGCAGAAGCAGGTTAGGCTTGCGTCTGACGAGCAGCGCCAGCCTCAGCCGTGACCATTCTCCTCCCGACAGCGAACCCAGCGGCTTGAACACATCATTGCCGTAGAACAGATAGTGAGCCAGCACATTGCGGGCCTCTCCATCCTCAAGGCCATCTTCAATGCGGAAATAGTCCAGCACCGTCTGCTTCGGATTCGCGATCGCTTCTTGCTGGGCCAGATAGCCGATATCTACGCGGGAGCCGATTGCGAGCTCGCCCCCATCCGGGCCTTCCGCGCCGAGCAGCAGCTTCAGCAGCGTCGTCTTCCCGGCGCCGTTGTCGCCAAGCAGCGCAACCTTCTCGCCGTAGAGCAGACTTCCCTCTGCCTCATCTAAGATAACCCGGTCGCCATACTGCTTGCGCACGCCGGAGAATTCAATCACTCTTCGGGCAGACCGGTCCAGCGGCGTTAGCTCGAACTCTGCAGCCTTGCGCTCCAGCACCGGACGCTTGATCTTCTCCATCCGCTCCAGCGCCCTGCGCATCGCGGCGGCACGTTTGAAAAACTTTTCGTTATCGCCGTTTCTGCCCCACTCTTCAAGCTGGCGAATCGTTTCCTTCATCTTCTTGATCACCTTCTGCTGCTCCTGGTACTGGGCGAATTGCCGAAGCAAGCGCTCCTCCTTTTCCTTCAAATATCCGCTGTAGGAGGCCAGATACAGATGGGATTCACCATCCTCCACCTCAATCGTCTCTGTCGTGACGGCATCCAGAAAGTAGCGGTCATGCGAGACGATGACATACGCGCCGGCATATCGGTTAAGGAATTGCTCCAGCCATTCGATTCCCTTCAGATCCAGATGATTCGTCGGCTCATCGAGCAGCAGCAGCTCCGGCCGCATGACCAGCTGCGAAGCAAGCACAATCCGCGTCTTCTCGCCGCCGGACAGACTGCCGAAGAAGCGGCTGTCCTGGTTCCGGTCGATCTGCAAGCCGGCTGCAATCTGGTCGATATTCGTCTCCATCTCATAGCCGCCGCCCTGCTCGAATTTCTCCTGAAGCTTCGCGTAGTCTTCCAGGAGCCGATCCAGCTTCCCGGACGATTCCGCTATCTCGGGCGAGGACATCACTTTCTCCAGCTCTGTCATCTCTCTTCGGATGGCTTGCAGTTCCCTGTAGCCGAATGCCAGCACTTCATAGACCGTCAGGCTCTCGAACTCGGCCGGGATTTGCGGCAAGTAGCCGATCCCCAGTCCTTTCCTGATCGTCAATATACCCTCGTCGACCCGGTCATGTCCGGCGATTAGCCGCAGCAGAGTCGATTTGCCGCTGCCGTTGCGCCCGATCAAGGCAACTTTGCTCCCTTCTTTCAGTTGGAAGCTTATATTCTCCAGCACCAGATTGGCGGCATGGTATTTTTTCACGTTCTGCACTTGTACAATAATCATCTCAAGATCCTCCTAATAGTTGAAGATCCTGACCCTCGCGCGCAATAAAAAAGAGGGCCGCGGCAATAAGCACGCGACCCTCCGGATGGTAAAGCAGTCCGTAGCGGTTAAGGCAGGCGTCTTCTCGCGAATGTTGTAATCGTATAGTTGAAATTGGACAGACTGATCCCGTTAACGGTAACAGCATGAACAATGCCAGACATTGCCACTGGCAGCTGGCTAATACGATTGTTCGCCATTTCGAGATTCACCTACCTCACCTCCTTCGTCATAATGCAACTAATATACCATGATGCAGCAGAGGTTTGCAATCGGTTCTCGCTTGACCATCCATGCCCTATCATTCACAGACGAAAAAAAGCATCTCCGCCGCGCCAATGGCAACGGAGATGCTTGCTTATGCCCGTTTCTTGATCACCGGAATCCAGATTTCGCTCCTGTAGTCGGGCAAGGAGGTATCCTTCGATTCATTCCACAGCAGCTCGGGACCTTCTGCAATCTCATAGCCGGAAGACGGGAACCATTCCGCATAAATTCTGCCCCATACTTCCTGCAGCGCTTCCGGGAATGGACCTGTTGACTCGAATACCGCCCATGTCCCCGCAGCCACCTCCAGCTTCGCCAGATGCTCCGGCACAGGTTCAGTTGAGGCTACGCCGATATAATGATCCAGCGTCCCCTGCTCCTCCATCCGTCCCTCCGAGAAATTCACCGAAGCGCTGATCAATCCCGCGGGCTCGATATTCGACAGGCTCTTAAGCAGCAGGATGGTGTCTTGATCCAGACTGCTCCACATGCCCGCGATTTCCGGATTGACGCCATGAAACTGGATGTTGACGGTCTTCATCAGTCCGGCGATGCGATATGCTTCCTTCTCTACAATTCGTACGTTCATCTCCATGCCTCCTTGAATGGTTAATCGGAAGGCCATGCGCGGATAAGCTTTCAGCCGCTGGCCTGGAAGCCTCGCGTCCGTCGGCGTTACACCGTGCAGCTGCTGGAACGCTCTTGTGAAGGCGTCCGGAGAGCTGTAGCCGAATTTCAAGGCGATATCAATGACGCGCGCATCCGTGCCCTGCAGCTCAAGAGCAGCCTGCGACAGCCGCCTGCGCCGGATATATTCCGAGACGGACACTCCTGCAAGGAATGAGAACATGCGCTTGAAATGATGCTCTGAGCATAACGCAATCCTTGCCGCCTCTCTCACATCAATCTCTTCATCCAAGTGATCCTCCATATAAGCAATTGCGCGGTTCAGATGCTCCAGCATATCCGCTCATCGCCTCCTTTCATTCACAGATTAGCATGCGGACCGATAGGCCGGCCCGACGATTCGGGTTCAAGTTCAGCAGGGTCTGCTCTTCTGATTAAATATTAGCCGGCAAGCCTCATTACTCCTTCCTGCCCGGCAGCAGATACAGCTTACAGGCGCGAGCCTCCGCTTGCATCAAGCAGCTGGCCGGTTATCCACCGGCTGTCTGGCGAAGCAAGGAATGCGGCCATATCCGCAATCTCCTCCGGCTGGCCCCATCTGCCGAAGACGGATAATCCGGCGGCGAACTGCCGTCCATCCGATGAGCCAAGCGTATCCGCATTCATATCCGTCTCCACAATTCCCGGCAATAGCGCATTAACCCTGATGCCGCGATCGCCCAGATGCTGAGCCAGCACATGAGTCAATGTATTGACTGCGCCCTTGGAGACGCTATAGCCCAGCACATTCGGCAAAGCGATGCGTGTGACCGCTGACGACAGATTAATGATGCTCCCGCCTTCCCGAAGCCGGGGCAGCGCTTGCTGGATTATTAGAATTGGCGCTTTGACATGGAGATCCATCACCTCATCCAGCGATTCGGCCGTAATATCCTCTATCGTCCGGTATTGCCCTATTCCCGCATTATTGACCAAAATATCGAATTGATCTCCGCCTGTCCGAACCGTTAATGCTGCATCCATCGCCGACAACAGCTGATTTGGACCGTCAGCCGCCAGCAAATCCGCGCCAATCGGGAATGCGTCCCCGCCGCTTCCTCTAATCTCTTGCACGACATCGTCCGCAAGCTCTGCATTGCTGCCGTAATGTACGGCAACCAATGCTCCATCCCGCGCCAACCGCAAAGCGATGGCCCTGCCAATCCCTCTGCTTGCTCCCGTCACCAATGCGATCTTGCCGTCCAGCTTTTTCATGAACCTTCATCTCCTCTTCGTGTGTTCATGTCCGTTATATCACGGGCCGGATTGCACAATGTTGCTCTCCTATTGGAGACAATGGCACACCACAATATTTTGACAAGAATCCGAAATGGGACTACTCTATTCATTAGCCGACTAACTAATTGAACCGGAGGCGATAACTGATGACTCTTCCCACATCCAAAAAGCCGATTACCCGGCTTATGTCCCATATTGTAAGAAGACATCATCAACAGGTTCATACGGAGCTGAACGGGCATGAAGTCTATCCCGGTCAGCCTCCGCTGATGCTGGCGCTGGCCAGAGATGGCGGACAAAGCCAGAACGAGCTTGCGCGCAGGCTCGAGATCAAGCCCGCTACACTGACTGTCATGCTGAACCGCATGGAGAAGAACGGCTTGGTCCGGCGCGAAGCAGATCCGGCCGATCTGCGCATATCCCGCATTTATTTGACTGCCAAGGGTTTCGACACGGTATCCCTCGTCGGAGAAACGCTCGATCGGCTGGAGCAACAAGCCTTGCAGCAATTTACCGCCGAAGAAGAAGCGTTGTTCCGCAGCTTTCTGATGCGGGTGAAAGATAATATGGATAACTAACCGAGGTGCACTTATGTTTAAATTATTGTCCTATTTGCGGGCGCACTGGATCTATGTCCTGCTAGCGCCGCTGCTGATGCTGCTTGAGGTATGCATGGATCTGCTGCAACCGTTCCTCATGGCCAGCATCGTCGATAAAGGCGTTATGCAAGGCGATCTGGCGCATATTCGCGATACCGGCCTCATCATGCTGGGCGCAGCTTTGATCGGACTGATCGGAGGCTTCGGCTGTACCGTCTTCTCCTCGATTGCCGCGCAGCGCTTCGGCGCGGATCTGCGGCATGACGTATTCCGCAAGGTACAGACCTTCTCCTTCCGGAACCTGGATGACCTGGGTACAGGGTCGCTCATTACGAGGCTGACCGGCGATATCACGCAATTGCAGACGATGGTTCAGATGCTGCTGCGCATCTTCGTGCGTTCGCCGCTTCTGGCGATCGGCAGCATAGTCATGGCCGTCATGATCAGCACTAAGCTGGCGCTCATTCTCGCGATAGCCGTACCGCTCCTGTTCATCGTCATGTTCCTGCTGATCCGCGCGACGCTACCGCTGTTCACGAAGGTCCAGCGGAGGATGGACAAGCTCAATACGGTGCTGCAGGAGAACTTTGCCGGCATTCGGGTATCGAAAGCTTTTGTCCGCAGGGATTACGAGAACAAGCGCTTTAACCGGGCGAACAAGGATTATACGGAGGCCGGCATGAAAGCGCAGCGGTTGGTTGCAGTCAACATGCCGATTCTGACCATGATTCTGAACGTATCGATCGTTGCCGTTCTATTGCTGGGCGGCAAGGATGCGATCGGCGGTTCATTCGAGGTCGGCCAGCTTGTCGCTTTCATCAATTATGTCACTCAAGTGCTGTTCGCCGTCTCCTCCGTTGCCATGATGCTGGTCCGATTCTCCAGCGCCAAGGTTTCTGCCGACCGCATTCAAGAGGTCATGGCGACCGAATCGGATATACGAAGCGCGGAGCATCCGGGGGAGGCACGCATCTGGAGAGGCGAGGTCGTCTTCGACCGCGTCACATTCGCGTATGGACAGGAGCCAGGACAAGAAGTGCTTCGGGATGTGAGCTTTGCAATCCGTCCGGGGCAGAAGACCGCCGTCATTGGCGCGACCGGCTCGGGCAAATCTTCACTCGTCAGCCTGATTCCGAGGCTGTACGATGCAACGGAAGGGCGCGTGCTCGTCGACGGCACCGATGTACGGGAATACGAGCTTGGCTCGCTCCGCCAGCGGATTGGCATTGTTCTGCAGGAATCCCTCCTGTTCTCGGGCACCATTCGGGACAATATCCGCTTCGGCAAGCCCAACGCCTCTGAAGAAGAAGTGATCGCCGCGGCTCAAGCTGCCCAGGCGCATGATTTTATTGCCGCGATGAAGGACGGCTATGATACGCTGCTTGGCCAGCGCGGCATTAATCTGTCCGGCGGCCAGAAGCAGCGGCTGTCCATCGCCCGCGCCCTTATCCAGCAGCCGGGCATTCTCATTCTCGATGACAGCACCAGCGCCATCGATATGGGGACGGAATCGCGGCTTCAGGCGGCGCTTGCGGAGCTGATGAGGGGACGCACCACGATTATGATCGCCCAGCGCATCTCCTCCGTTATCGATGCCGACAACATTCTCGTCATGGATGAAGGACGGCTGATCGCCGAGGGGACTCACGAGCAGCTGCTGGCAGGCTGCGAGCTTTATCGGGATATTTACCGGTCGCAGCACGGGAAGGAGGAGCATGTCTATGGCTAACTCGAATGACAGCAATAAGGCAGGCAGCGTAGAGGCTCCTGACCTCTCCATGCGCGGAGGCGCACGGGCCGGCATGTCCGCTCCAAAAGCTAAGCCGAAAAATACGATGGAGACCATTCGCCGTATTTGGGCTTATATCCGCGCATACCGTCGCGGCTTGATCGCTGTGCTGCTGCTTACATTCCTAACTACGGCGCTATCGCTAATCGCCCCGTATATGCTGGGACATGCCGTCGACGCTTATATCATCCCAGGCCGCTATGACGGACTGCTTCGTCTTGGCGGGATCCTGCTGGCTATCTACGCAGGAGCGGCTTTGACCTCCTGGCTTCAGCAGCATGTGATGGTGAAGGTATCGCAGCAATCGGTCCAGGCGATGCGGCGCGATCTGTTCGCAAGGCTTCAGCTTCTGCCGCTCCGGTATTTCGATGGAAAGACCCATGGCGAGCTGATGAGCCGCACGACCAACGATATCGAGAACGTATCCGGCACCTTGAATCAAAGCGTCACGCAGTTGATCGCAAGCGTATTGTCCTTGGCTGGGTCGCTTGCCATCATGCTGTACCTGAATGTGTGGCTGACGCTGCTGAGCATGGTTACCATTCCTCTCGTCATTTTATTTACGAAGACGGTCGCCTCCCGCACGCGTAAGAACTTCAGCAAGCAGCAGGCCAGCCTGGGCGAGCTGAACGGCTTTGTCGAGGAGACGGTGTCGGGGCAAAAGGTGATTCAAATCTACCGCCGCGAGCAGCATGCCGAAGCGCAATTCGCAGAGATTAACCGCAAGCTGACCTCAGCCGGCATCCGTGCGCAAATCTATTCAGGCACAGTCGGGCCTGTCATGAACATGCTGAACAATGCCAGCTTCGCATTGATTGCGGCGGTCGGCGGCTGGATGGCCTTCCGGGACTGGACGACAGTCGGCGTCATCGTCGCTTTCTTGAACTATTCGAAGCAATTCCAGCGTCCCCTGAGCGATCTTGCCAACCAGTTCAATCTTGTTCAGTCGGCTGTAGCCGGCGCCGAACGCGTCTTCGAGACGATCGACTCCGCTACCGAATATGAAGATGCTCCGTCTACGAAGACATTAGGGGCGATGAAAGGTAAAGTGGAATTCCATGATGTATCGTTCAGCTATAAGGCAGACACCCCGATCCTGAGCAATGTCTCATTGACTGCAAATCCAGGCGAGATGATTGCACTTGTAGGTCCTACCGGAGCAGGCAAAACAACGATTATAAACCTGCTGACCCGCTTCTATGACATCGGCTCAGGCCGTATTGCGATCGACGGCATCGCAATTAACGAGCTGGACAAGGACAATTTGCGCAGCAAGCTTGGCATCGTTTTGCAGGACGCCTATGTATTCTCCGATACCATTCGGGAAAATCTCCGGTACGGCAGACTCGATGCGACTGATGCCGAGATTGAAGCGGCGGCCAGATTGGCCAATGCCCACAGCTTCATCCGCAAGCTGCCGAAGGGCTACGACACCCTTCTGGCTTCCGGCGGAAGCAATCTCAGCCAAGGACAGCGCCAGCTGCTTACGATCGCACGCGCCGTGCTGGCCGATCCCGCCATTCTCATCCTGGATGAAGCGACGAGCAGCATCGATACGCGTACAGAGATGCATATCCAGTCCGCCATGCGCAAGCTGATGGAAGGCCGGACAAGCTTTGTCATCGCGCACCGGCTCAGCACAATCCGCGAAGCGGACCGGATTCTCGTCATCCGCGACGGCGGCATTGCCGAGCAAGGCACGCATGACGAGCTGTTAGCTCGCGAGGGCTTCTACTATGAGTTGTACAACAGCCAATTCAAACGTTCCGGGTAATCTCCCAGGCACAGAAAAAACACGCACTCGAGGCGTGTTTTTTCTATGTTCGGATCGAGTGGATCAGGCTATACTTGGAATACATGAACATGGCTGCAAGGAAAGGAGCTTAGCGATGACGACTGAAAATTCGAATCCCGCAAGCGATATCCCGGTAATCAGCAAACCTGCTAATCGGGCACTCGGGCTGGCCGGCTATTACAATCTGGAGCAATTCACCCAAGTGACCGAAGCAGAATTGTTGATGCTGCATGGCATGGGACCCAAAGGCATCCGGATTCTCCGGGAGGCGCTTCAGGAAAAAGGCTTGTCCTTTGCCAGGAAACGATAAGGAGCGATGCCCGTGACTACATTAACCAAGCTATTGCTGATTGGAGACAACGTCCGCAGCGCCTGGCATCCGCTGGAGCCTGCGCGCCAGCAGCTTGAGGAGATTGCCGCAGACGAATTCGAGCTGGTATCGACCGAGGATTATGAGGCGCTTACGACACTGGATCAGGACGGATATTCGGCTGTCATCTCATATGCCGATTGCTTTGACAGAAAGCTTGCGCCAGAGCAGATTGGCCGCCTGCTCCGCTTCGTTGCGGGCGGCGGCGGGCTGCTCGTCATCCACAACGGCATCTCGCTGGGGAGGACCAGCCACGAGCTGGCAGGGCTGATCGGTGCCCGCTTTACGGGCCATCCGCCCTATCAGCCGCTAACCTATCATCCCATGCAAGTGGATCATCCCTTGCTTGAGGGCGTACAAGCCTTTACAGTAGACGAAGAGCCTTACATGTTCGAATTCGATGCGTTGTCACCACGAAATCTATTGCTGGAGTATGAATTTGAAGGAAGCCGTTATCCGGCTGGTTGGGAGCATCGCTACGGCCTCGGCAGGCTTGTTTATTTGCAGCCGGGACACTGCGCCCCGTCTTTCCTGCCGGATTCGTACCGGCAATTAATCCGGAACAGCATGCGGTGGGCAGCCGCACGAAACCCGCTGCCCTAACACAAGCGGCAGCCCTCCGGCTGCCGCTTCGCATTATTTTAAAACCCTAATCCCGCAAGCCAGCCCGTCAGCTTCTCTTCTCTTGCCCTCAAATCATCCAGCTCCTTGCGGTATTTCCCCAGCCGATTCTCATCCACCAGGCTGCCGTCCATCATAAACAAGATGCGGTCCGTCTTGGCGGCGACCTTCACATCATGCGTCACCAGCAGAATCGTCGTGCCTGAGCGGTTAATATCCGCAAGCAGCTCCATAATCTCGCCTGCCGACTTCGAGTTAAGCGCGCCTGTCGGCTCGTCGCCGAAGATCATATCGGGCTGATTGATAAGGGCTCTGCATATCGCAACGCGCTGCAGCTGCCCCCCGGATGCCTGCGTAATATCATGATTCGCCAGCCCTTCAATGCCAGACTGCTTCATAAGCGACATCGCCCTATCGTTCAGCCCTTTTCTGCTCTGCTTCTTCGCCATATAGGCGGTCAAGATGATGTTGTCCAGCAACGTCAAATTTTTGAGCAAATGGATTTGTTGAAAGATAAAGCCCATGCGGGTAAGCCGGAGATCGGACAGCTCCTGCTCGGACATGCCCGTTAACTCCATGCCGCCGAACTTGACACTGCCTCCGCTTGCTTGGTCCATCCCGCTAATATTGTACAGCAGCGTAGACTTGCCAGATCCCGACGGACCCATCACCGCCACGAACTCGCCTTTCCGGATTTGCAGATCAATAGCTTTGAGCACCTGATACTCTTGCTCGTTCCCTGATGTGAACGTTTTGCTGAGCGCTCTGGATTCCAATAAAACTTCCATGCAGTTTCCCCTCTCTATCCCGCATTCCACTCCGTTATCGTTGTCTTTTTAATTGAGGCTATGCTAAGCAGCGTTGTGACCGCCACCGCCGCCATTAGAACCAGAGGTAAGCCGGCATAGGCTTGCACCGGGTTGATCACGAATTTGATGCTCGACGCGCCTATGAAGGACAAGATCAAGCCTGCCAAGCTTTGTCCCGCCGTGTTAGACACAATGGTACCGAATAGTATTCCGATGCCCAGTACCAGCAGCGCCCTTGTCACATATTGAATGCGGATGGCCGGCAGCGAGAAGCCGATGCTCCGCATAATCGCAATCTGCGCAGCATCCTTGGCAACCGCCATCTGGAGGAACAGCGCGGTTATCAGGATCGCGATCAGGATCGCAACAATCACGGCGACCGCTGTCAGCAGCCTAAGCTGATGGATGGTGTTGCCCAGCGTCTGCGATAAGTACCCTTCCAAATCCGTCACCTTCGCCGGATAGAACGACTTGGCATATTGCTCCATCTTGTCGCGGACTGGAACACCCTCTTTCAGATCTACACTCACTTCATAGCGTATGACCTGGTCCGGCAGGAATGGCAGCACTGCCTTCGCTGTGCGGCCTCCATTCGTCACATCCTGGTAGATTCCGGTGACGGTCATCTCTTTTTCGGTCCCGTCTACATGTAAGCGGATTCGGTCTCCGACCTTCTTGCCCATATCCTTGCCGTTCAAATAGGATAGCGCGATCTCATTTTCCTCTACCGGCGCGCGGCCTTGTGCATATTCCAGCGGAAAGAGGGAGAAATCCCCGGTCTCGACCGCCATTTCCTCCATAGCGCCATCGCTGTTGACATACTGGAACGCGCTGGCGAAGATCGGCGAGAAGCGCTCCACATCGGCGTCATTCGTAAGCGTCTGAGATACTCTCATGAATTCTTCGGTAACCTGCTCCGAATATTGCATGTCGATGCGCAGATCGCTTCGTTCGATGCCCATATATGTGTTGAAGCTTGGCGACTTGAACGTATTAAGCAGATTGACCGGAACAATCATGATGCATGTGCTGATGATGAAGACAACAAGCAGCAGCCGGTACATTTTGAACCGCGACAGCACATCCCGCATGCCGAGGAATACCGGTACCGGCATCCATCTGCTGCGGTGCAGCGCCGGCGCTTTTCCCGAAGAGCGCGCTTCGCCAAGCGTCCCGGCTCGAAGCGCTTCTACTGCGCTTACCCGGTCAAAGGCCCTCAGCGTCAGCTTGCAGCAGCCGATAACGATGGCGCAGACCAATGCGGATGCAATTAGCGGGACGGCAAGCAGCGGCAGAGATCTGGGGGCAGAGCCAAGATACAGCTCCATATTGGAAGTAAACAGCGCATTCACACCCCAAGAAGCGGCATAACCGATAATCGCAGCCAGGACGGCTAGTGCGGAATACTTCAGCAAATACATATTTTTGATTGTCTTAGGCCGGATGCCAATCGCCTTCATAATGCCGATTTCCCGGTAGTCCTCCTCCATAGCCGCTATCAGCGTATACCGAAGACATAGAATGGCTACCAGGCTGAGCAGCAAGCTTACCAGTATAATGACTGCCGCCAGAATGCCGTCCGTGAGCGCATTCAGCGCCTTGAACAGCGACTCATCCACGCTCGGGCCTTTGCTTGGCATCGATGCGGCCTGATAATCGCTCCGGAACTGCTGCAGCATCCCCTGGTCCTTCAGGCGGAACTCGATCAAATATTCCATCTCTCCCGTGCGCTGGCTAAGCGCGGCCCAGTCGGACGGATGAAGGACAAACCGTTTGGAATGGACAATCGACGCATTCATTTGCGCATCGCGCACATATCCCGCTACGGTCCACTCCCTCTCAAAAGCGCCGTCAGACAGCTTGATCGTATCGCCGATGCTGACATTGCTCTGCTGCTTGTAATAGACAGGAACGGCAATCTCGCCTCTCTCTACCCGGACCGGCTTATTGCCCGTATCCAGCAGGAGGTCGAATGACTCGTTCTGCATGACGAAATAATGGTCCATAACGCTTTGCTCTTCCGATTCCCCGTCTTGCTTCAGGTAGAGATGAGAGCCGTCGACATTCACCATAGCTGCAACCTGATAGTCTTCAACCAGGTCATGTGCTGACGCAAACTTCTGAACCTCGGCTTCATTAAGCTCGCCTGCATGCATCTGGACAAAATGCGGAGCCTTCGACTGCTTGAACAGGGCATTCAGCGATTGCGTCAATTCCATCAGCATATTGGAGCCGCTGGCAACCAGCAGGGCGGAGATGGAGATAAAAATAAATAAAGCGATAGAAATGCTCTTTTTCCTGCGAAAATCTCTCCGCAGCATCTGGATCAGCATCTTGAAGGTACAGCTCCTTTCCTATCAACTGGCATAGCGCTTGCTTATTGCTGGAACACATCCTTCTGGATGGCAGAGCGGTTCATGGCGGAAAAGTCCGCCCTAGTGAAGGCAATAGCCGAAAGCATGGCGCATATCAGCCCGAATACCGCCAAAATAATAAGGCCGGTCACAGGCGTAATCAGCACGCCGTGGAAGCGGAACGCCAATTGCTCAGCGACCAGCTCGTCGGCCGGCAGCGACAGCTTCTCCAGACTAAGCGCCCGGAAGAATGCCGCGGCATATGTCATCGGATTAAGCAAGGCAGCCGTCTGCAGCCCTTCCGGCAGCAGGCTGAGCGGTACATATACGCCGCACAGGAACGTGATTGGCGTCGTCACCGCTACCGATACAATCTGGAACGTTTGCGAATTCCTCACCGATGCCGCGAGCCAAAGTCCGAACGAAGAGAAGACCAGCCCCGCAAGCACAACAAACCCGGCAATCGCAATGGGCGTAACCATACTCGTATACGTAAGCCCCAGCGCATAGCCGACCGCGAGAATCAGGAACGCCTGGAAGGCAGCAACAGTCGTCGAGGACAGGATCTGGCCGACCACAATGGATATGCGGCGCACAGGGCTGACGAGCACTTCCTTCATATAGCCGGACACGATATCCTCAATCGTCGACGTTGCGATATTCAGCGAAGTCTGGAACACGACGATCATCACAATGCCCGCAAGCACATACGGAATCGGCTGGCTGACGGAGGTGCTTTTGAATATGGCGCTAAGCAGATATAGATAAAAAAACGGCATGATGAACAGCAGCAATAGCTGAACGCGGTTTCTGGCAAACAGCCGCACATTGCGAAGCCACAGCGCCCCAATCACACGCATAGCGTTACCCCCTTATGTCCTTGCCCGTTATTTCGAGGTACACGTCGTTAAGCGTTCCTCTGCTCACTTCCATTCTGCCGATCGAGGTACGATGCTCGCTGATCAGCTCCATTAGGCTGGCTTGATCCTCAACTTGAATCAGATAATCCCCGTCCGCGCCTGCGGATGCATAACTCATCCCATGACGCTCCAGCAGCTTCTCCAATGCTTCAGGATCCCGGCTTGCGATCGTCGCTTTGTCCGCTGCATACCTTTTTTTGAGCGAAGACGGGCTGTCGAGCGCAACAATCTTGCCCTTGTCAATAATGGCAATCCGATTGCATATCTCGGCTTCGTCCATGTAATGTGTCGTTAGAAAAACCGTAATTCCTCGCTCCCGCCGCAGCTTGTCGATGTAAGCCCACATTTCCGCCCTGGTGCGCGGGTCAAGACCCGTTGTCGGTTCATCCAAGAACAGCACCTGCGGCATATGCATCAAGCTTCTGGCAATCTCCACACGCCGCTTCATTCCTCCTGACAGGCTCCCGGCCATCGCCTTCCGCCAATCCGTCATGTCCACAAGCTCCAGCACGAACCGGGATCTCTCGCGGATAAGCGCCTTCGGCATGCCGTAGAAGCAGCCGTGCATATGCAAGTTTTCGTCTACCGTCATCTTGGGATCAAGCGTGCAATCCTGAAAGACAACCCCGATCCGGCTTCTTGCTCCGTCCTTGTCGCGGCCGACATCGATCCCGTCGATCGTCAGCACTCCCGACGCATACCCGCTTATCGTGCATAATGCGTGTATCGTCGAGCTTTTGCCTGCTCCATTAGGGCCCAGGAAACCGAAGATGCTGCCGCGCTCCACTTCAAAGGAGACATGGTCCACCGCTGTAAAGGAACCGTAGCGCTTCACCAAATCCTTGACGACAATAATGGGGTCAGTCATGATACAGCCTCCTCGAACCTATTCCTAATCATGCCGCTTCCTTCAACTCGGACCGCATTAAGAGCCTTGACCGATAACGCCAAGAATGTAGCTGAAGCTCCCTTCTTCGGCGCCCAGCGTCTTCTCCATAATGGAAGTGAATGCTGCAGCCTTCTGTAGCCGCTCATGAGGCTCCCACTCAAAGATGCCTTCGTCGAACAGGAACTGAGAGGATACGAGCAGAAACTCAATCGTCTCTCTCGGGTACGCCGTCTGGAATACGCCTTCCTCGATCCCCTGCTCGATCACCTCCGTCAGAACAGGCGTCAGCTGGAGAATTGTCTCTACGAGGCTCTTCTGATGCATCTCGGCATTGTTGATCTGGTGCAGCTGGTCGATCATCTGCTCCTTGCGGTCCGTGTCGGGCTTCTGTGCCATCAGAATGCCGAGCAGCTTCTCATGCGCCGTCAGCCCGGGCGCGGTTACAACCGCCTTCGCCGCTTCCACGCCAGCCTCGATGTACCGGCTCACAATCGCATCCATCACTTCTTCTTTGGATTGAAAATAGTAATAGAACGTTCCCTTGGCAATGCCTACTTCATTCAAAATGTCGTTGATCGTCGTCTTGGAATACCCCTTGGTGCCAAAAAGCATCTCGGCTGCGTCCAAAATTTCATTTTTTCGTTCATCCGGTTTTTTTGAGATTCTCATTTCGGGCACCCTCCACTTTCATAGACCGACGGTCGGTCGATTGAATGTATTGTAGCATTTTACCAATTGCAGCGTCAACCGCATTTCTACGAACACAACAAAAAAAACGCTTGGATATTCAAGCGTTTCCTAATCGGGGCTTTCGCCTACTTCGGTTGTAGCTGCCCTTACGCTACTGGCAAATCATCAGCACATTGCCGTCCGGGTCTTTAATATTGAACCAATGGCCGTTCTCAATATTCGTCAGGAGCTCCACTTTGTGCTCTTTCATATAGGCATACGAAGCTTCGATATCCGCGGTCACAAGCTGGATGAACGGTACCTGAATCACCTTCTCCGGCGAATAAATCTTGCTGTCCAATACGATATTGGAATGGCCTTGCATCGGCAAAATATATAGATGTCCATAGATGATATCGCCATCCGCAGGCAAATCTAGCAATTTGCAATACCAATCTCTTGCCTTCTCCAAGTTGCTCACTGGAATAAAGATACAACCGACTTTGTTCTGAACTGGATTTGCCATCTCTTGCACGCTCCTAATTTGTGTTGTTGTTCTTCCAATAGCCTAACATCTTTATCTTAGTTAACCTGTTGCTCTAATGTTTCTGTCTTGTTTTCTGTTTTTTTACGGAGAATATCGTCCAGAAGACATCCCCACAATAGCAAACATGCACCGGCAGCCATCATGATAATGGCAAAAACAAAAGGCGTAGTTCCGCCTATTTCTTGCAGAGCCGTTCCAAGACGACCCGGCGGCGTGGACCATCCGCTTAGCTTGACGGCCTCCAGGGATGCGGGAATATAAACACCCAGGTAGAGTAAGACGCCACAAAATACTAAAATGCCTCCAGCTGCTATCTTCTTCATCGTTACAGTCCCTTCTATGAAACGGATATGATGTTAACCATTCTCGGATTGGCGCAGCTTATTCAATTCATATTTTACCAAAGAGACCTCTTCAAGCAGCAATTCCTGCAGCTTCATATTCAAAGCCCCTACAATCATCAACACAATGCCGATAATTGAAATAAACATACCGCTCGCCCCTGCGGCCCAAAGCATTTCGTCAAAACCCGGCAGATAAGCAGCGATACCATATACCAGCAATACGACTCCCAATATAACAATGGCCATTGACCAGCGCCTTAGCGTATCGAACATGTCATCCACTCCTCTCTCCGCTTAAGCTAAAACGTTCTGTTCAATCAACTGTCAATCGCTAATGCGCCCAATACTTTCATCCGTTTCTATTTTACTCCATTTCGAATCATCGTTGAAGACTATATTGCCAATCCGCCGCAAAAAGAAACGGCAATGCAGGACTACTCCATCCCGCATTGCCGTCACTTGTACATGATTAACTTTAGTTAGCCTATATTGCTGCTGACTGATTTGGCTCTACCTCAAAAACAGAATCGATAATAACCGGCAAGTTGTCGCGAAGCGATGACGCGCCGAGTACCGAGCGCGCATGCACGCCTCTGTCCCCGAACACATCCAGCATCAGATCGGAACAGCCGTCCAATACTTTGTGATGCTCTTCGAATTCCGGCCCGGCATTCACGAAGCCTTGTATTTTAACGACTTGCTTCACCCGATTCAATGAGCCAAGCGCTTCCGTCAATACAGCCAGCACTTCCAATCCGGCCAGACACGCATACTTATACCCTTCTTCGGTCGAATAGTCTATGCCCAGCTTTCCTTTCGGCATGCTGGCAGGACCCTTTCCCGAGATGAACAGCAGATTACCAGCCAGAACATAGTTGGTATATCGCGCTGCCGGTTTGCTCGCTTCCGGCAATACGATGCCAAGCGCTTGCAATCGTTCCATAGCTGACACATCAGACATAACACTCAGCTCCCTTCCAGCTAACCTGCAATAGATATTACACCAGCTTCATAAGCTGGTCGCGTTTGGGCCCAATGGACAGATAAGAGATTTTCACACCAATCTCCGCTTCGATGAACGTCACGTACTGCCGCGCTGCCGCCGGCAGCTCCTCGAATGTCCTCGACTCAGAAATATCACATTTCCAGCCGGGAAGCTCTCTTAAGATTGGCTTCGCTCCTTCCAGCTTGGCATTAACGGGGAATTGCTCCGTAACCGTGCCGTCCGCCAATGTGTAACCCACGCATACCGGAATAGAATCCAGATAACCCAGCACATCCAGATTGGTTAGAGCCACCTCCGTCGCCCCTTGCACCATACAGCCGTATCTTGTCGCCACAGCGTCAAACCAGCCTACGCGTCTCGGTCTTCCCGTTACCACTCCGAACTCGCCGGCGTCTCCGCCCCGAAGCCGCAATTGCTCCGCTTCCGCGCCTTCAAGCTCAGAGACGAACGGCCCCGCTCCCACGCAGCTGGAATACGCCTTCACAACCGCCAGCACATTTGTCAGCGCATAAGCGGGAAGTCCTGCTCCAACAGGGGCATACCCTGCCAATGTGGACGAGGATGTCGAATAGGGATAGATGCCGTGGTCGGGATCGCGCAGCGCCCCAAGCTGGCCTTCCAGCAGGATCGGCCGCCCTTCCTTATATGCTTGCTGCAGCATCATCGTGGTATCGCATATAAACGGGCGAAGCTTGTCGCCCAGCTCCAGCAATTCCTCCACAATCGGTCCTGCTTCCAGCGGCTGATGTCCGTACAGACGGGTAAGCAGTACATTTTTGAGCTCCAGCAGCTGGCCCACCCGCTCCAGCAATCGGCTCCGGTCGTACAGGTCCGCTGTCTGTACGCCAAGCTTTGCATACTTGTCCGCATAAAAAGGGGCTATGCCGCGTTTCGTCGAGCCAAAGCTCCGATTGCCCAACCGTTTCTCCTCAAGCGCGTCCAATAACCGATGAATGGGCAGCACGACTTGTGCCCGGTCCGATATCTTCAGATTCGGCTCCGGTATGCCTCTCGCCAGCAATTGCTCCCGCTCGCGAATGAAGGATTCGCCGTCCAAAGCCGCTCCCGGCCCGATTATATTAATCACTTCCGGATAAAACACGCCTGATGGCAGCATATTCAGCCCAAACTTCCCGTAGTCGTTAATAATGGTATGCCCCGCGTTACTGCCGCCTTGAAAACGAACGACATAAGACGATTGAGCCGCAAGCACATCCGTCATCTTCCCTTTGCCTTCATCGCCCCAATTCGCTCCCACAATCGCTGTTACCGTCACCTGCGAACCGCCTCCTGTTCTTGTCATCTCTTACAGGAATGATTATAATGGGCAATAACTTATTAGTATAATTGATATTAATAATACTAGATATAAACTGAGGTAATGACTATGGAATTTAATATGGAATGGTACCGGGTCTTCTACTGGACAGCCAAGCTTGGGAGTTTGACGAGAGCGGCGGAGAAGCTGCATATTACGCAACCTGCCGTCAGCCATACGCTGAAGCAGCTCGAGAGCGGGCTTGGAGGCCAGCTGTTCTTCCGCACCGCGCGCGGCGTTACGCTTACAGCAGAAGGCGAAGTGCTGCTGCGGCATATTGAGCAAGCATTCCGGGCGATCGACAGCGGAGAGAAGAAAATTGCGGAGATGCATAATTTGGAGTATGGAGAAATCAATATAGGAGCAAGCGATTCGTTATGCAAGCATTATCTGCTGCCATATCTGGAATCCTTTCATCAGCAGCATCCGGGCATTCGCGTACGCGTCACAAACCGGACCACGCCAGAGACAATTGTGCTGCTGAAGGAAGGACGCATTGACTTTGGCATCGTCAATCTTCCTGCGGCAGACAGCAGCATAGAGATTAGGAAGAGCTCTCCGCTGCAGGATTGCCTTGTCGGCGGTCCGGCTTACGCAGCTCTTGCCCGATCGCCATTCGAGCTTGCCAGCCTGCAGGATCGCCCGCTGATTCTGCTGGAGCCAGGCGGGAGTACAAGGGCCTATCTGGATCAGTATGCGGCATCGCATCACTTCCGCTTGGCGCCGGAGTTCGAGCTGGGCAGCCTTGACTTGCTGGTTCAATTCGCCCAGCGCGGATTTGGATTGACTTTTATTGTGAGAGACTATGTCATGGAGGAGCTGGCTGACGGGCGTCTCATCGAAATTCCGCTGAATCCGCCCCTTCCAGAGCGGGCAATCGGCATCGCGACGCTGAAAGGCGTTCCTCTCTCTGCCGCCTCGAAGAGCTTTCTTCAGCGTTTGCCTTAAAGCTCCTGCGTATTGTCGCCGCTAAGCTGGGAGATAAGCGCCGCCAAACGGCGGATTCCAAGCTCCATCTGATCGAATGAGGCGTAAGCATAAGACAAGCGCAAATACGGCTCGTCCAACCCGGGATCGTATACGCTCCCGGGATGGAGCAGGATGCCTTCCTTGAGGGCAAGATCGAATAGCCTCCTCACCTGTATCGGGCTTCGGATACGCAGCCAAATGTAGAACCCTCCCTGCGGCAAGCTCCATTCAGCCCGACTACCCATGTAACGATTCAAAAGCGTATCCATATACCCCCTTCTGCGCCGCAGTTCCGCGCGCAATCCGGAAAGATGCTCGTCATAACGCCCCGTCTCCAGCCACTCCGCGACGGCATGCTGCGACAACGCGCTTGTTCCGTAGTCTGTCTGCATCTTGATGTCAGCCAAGCGGTCAATTACCGGCACAGGCGCAACGATCCACCCCAGCCTTAGGCCTGGCCCCAGCGACTTGGACATGCTTCCGATGTACAGCACCAATCCTTCACGGTCCATTGCTTTAAGCGGCGGTGGCGGCTCCTCATCCAGCCACAAATCGCCGTACACATCATCCTCCACAACAGGCAGCCTCTCATGCATGCACACATGCAGCAGCTCCTCCCTGCGAGCTGCCGGCATTAAGCAGCCCGTAGGATTGTGGAAAGCAGGTATTGTATACAGCATCGCGGCATCCGTCTTCCGCTTCATTGATCCCAGTCTCCTCGCGAGCAGGCCGTCCTTGTCCATCGGAACGCCGCAGGGGCGGATTCCGGCGGATTGTACGACATGTACGGAGTTCAGATAGCTGGGGCTCTCCGTCAGTATTGCCGAGCCATCATGCAGCAGGCCTAGCGCGATGAGTTGTAATGCCTGTAAGCCGCCCGATACGATCAGAATCGACGACGGCGCCGCATTGATCCCTTTTGCCAGCAAATACCGGCTGAGCGTCTCGCGGAGCCGAAGGCTTCCCCGCGGTTCGGAGTAGCTTAACGACAAAGAAGCTGCGCTATTCTGAAGCGACAGCATCATAGCCCGGGCAGGCAGCAACTCGGGAGCCGGCTCTCCGGTGCCAAGCCGCAGGATAGCCGGATTCTCCTCCGCTTTATTAATAAGCTGGATCAGCTGTTGGTTGGGCCGGTGCGCTCCAGCCGCCACATAGCGGCCCCAATCCGGCGTGCGTGCGGAGGCGATGACATTCCAGGTATTGTTGGCAACGACCGTTCCTTGTCCAACCTTGGACTGAATAAGACCGTCAGCCGACAATTCATCCAGCGCATATACAATCGTGCTCCGATTAACCCCGAATCGCTCTGCCAGCTCCCGCTGTGTCGGAATTTTAGTACCGACCGGCCATGCTCCACTCCGGATCTTCCCGACGATGCGGTCATGAATTTGCTGATACAGCGGGGTATCCGAACTGCGGTCAAGCAGCCATTCTTCTGTCATAACATCCATTCTTTCATTCATAAGTTTGTGCTTATTGTAGCAGATTGGTTGGGCCAAGCGATAGCGGCTTGGTTGTCGACCCCGCCTCCTCCACCCGCTAGAATAGGTAAAAAAAGAGGAGGCATCATCATGACCGGAGCTGCTATTCACGGCTTTATTCTCGCGCTGGGGCTCATTCTGCCGCTCGGCGCGCAGAACGCATTTGTCCTGACGCAAGGGACTGTTCACCGCAGATTTATAAAAGTTTTGCCTGTTGTTATTGCCGCCTCTCTGTGCGATACCATTCTAATCACTCTGGCCGTTCTCGGCGTATCCATGATTGTGCTGGAGCATGATTGGATCAAAGGCTTGCTGTATGTGCTGGGATGCGGTTTCTTGATCTTCACGGGCTGGACAACATGGAAAAGCAGGCTCGAGGTACGCTCCATTCAACAAGACAGCAGCGGCTTATCGCCCAAAAAGCAAATCGGCTTTGCGGTCACGGTTTCCCTGCTCAATCCCCATGCCGTTCTGGATACGGTTGGCGTTATCGGCGCCAGCTCCGTACAATACGCCGGAACGGCCAAGCTAGTTTTTGCAATCGTATGCATCATCACGTCATGGATCTGGTTCATCGGACTTGGAGCCGCAGGGAGATTCATAAGACAACGGGCAGGGTCATCTGGCATTATCACCCTGATCCCCGTCCTATCCGCGATAATGATGTGGGGCACAGCTTTCTATCTGGGCTATCGCTTCATCCTGCTCCTGCAAGGACAAGCCTGACACTAGCTGGAATGGGCAGAGATCAACTCCTGTCCCATTCCCCATACTTTATCCACATTAGTCCGATCGATTGCATATCTGGGGTAGTACGCGGAGCCGAATATATTTTTCAGCTGGTCCAGCCCTTGCTCGCTCGGAGCCGGCTGCACGATCTCCCGCATATGGTTAATGAGCTGTCCGGTAACATTCCGGTATTGATCCGATGTACATATGTAATAGTAATTGTCGGCCATCGCCGACGGATGCGGATTCGTCAGATTCTGCGCCCAAGCCAGCGCCTTCCAGTACGAGCTCATCTTCGCAATCGTTTCCTTGGACAGCTTCACGCGATTGATTTGGATCGCATTGACGTGAATGCCCTTCTCTCTCCACTGCTCCGCCATTTTGAAGGTCAGCATCAGAAAAGCCATCTTGGAATCGCCGTACATTTTGTAGGAGCTGTATCGCCTTGTTGTCTGATACTCGCCGCGCAGGTTGTCGTATTCAATCGTTCTCTTGGGATCAAAAAAGTTCTTGATATTCGTCGTGCAGGCATTCAGTACGCGGGCATCCTCGGATTTCTCCAGCCAGCCGGCGAGCAGCTCGGTCATATAAAGCGGGCCAAACGCATTCGTCGCAAAAGACAGCTCGACGCGCTCCGGGCTCAGCCTGTATTCCTTCTCGCCATGGCTCAGGAAAGCCGCATTATGAATCAGAATATCTAACTTGTCATATTTGGCTTTGAATGCCTCGCAGAATTTCCGGATGGAGCCGAAGGAGGAGATGTCAAGCTCCAGCAGATCGATAGATTGACTGCCCGCAGACGCCATAATCTCCTCCTGCACTGGCTTGCTGATCGCAAGATTACGGCAGGCCATTACGACCCGATGCCCCTCCGCCGCAAATTTGATGGCGGCTGCTTTGCCGATTCCTGAGTTCGCTCCTGTAATCACTACAATTTTGTCTTTCATTTTCGCCACACTCTCCATCTTGTCAGGTTGCCTGTTTCCTTACTAGTGATGCATATCGAGCTTGCAAAAAAGGCAAAAATTCCAATATCTAAAACGATCATAACATAGATTCCAGAGGAAGATACCTTTCAAGCCGCATTCCTTAGAAGGCAAAACAAAAGGGCCTTTTCCGAGGCCCATTATTCCGTATGCCGCTTCCTCTCTGGATGGTCAGCTAGAACTTTATTCGAGTATTACATAGGTGTTTGTTGTCTTGAATTTACGCAGAACCAGCACGCTCAGAATAAATCGATAGAATCGGCTTTTACGGCTTGCATCCCGCGCCGCCGCAATTTTTTTTGCGTGCATATTATTTATTCCGAAGTACAAATTCGCTTATCAGCCTCATCCGTCTCGAATAAGGCGTCAGCAGCGACATCTAACGCTGTGCAGAAGGGATCAATGGCTCATAATGGCTGGGGATACAAATGTAATCCTGCTCATATCCAACCGGATCTTCCTCTTCCATCCGGCGCAGCTCGCCGGTCCAGATCTGGAGCTTATACAGCTCGTAGCCTTCCAGCAGACCGATAATATCCGCCAGCGGCCTTGATCCATAAGGATGATACTCGAATGCGATGACGGGCTTCGACTGGCGTATAATATCCATTGCGCCGCATAACGCTTCGTATTCAAAACCTTGCGTATCAATCTTGATCACGCTTATACGCTTCTTCTGTTCATCCTTCAAGGAATGGTCGAGCGTCCGCGCCTCCACTTCGATCGGCTCGAAGTCGCTGCCCGATGCAGACGAATCGGCTAATGTAGCGCCAGACAGCCCCCGGTTATAGGCAGACATGCTTTGCCGGTAGAAGGATAGGCTTCCGTCATTGTCGCTGATCGCATGATTGTAAGTCTCTACATGGCCATATTCGTTCAACCTCACGTTTTCAGTCAATTGGCTATAAATATCGGGATGCGGCTCAAAAGCGAGACACTGGACCTTCTCTCCCCGGCTCGCCATATAAAGCGTGTGGTAGCCGATATTGGCGCCAATATCGACGAAGATGCTGCCCGGCTTGACATACCTGCAAAGCAGCTTGGCAAGTTCAGGCTCCCAAGCGCCGCGCTCTGCAATCGTCTCCTCCAGAAAGCCGGGCAACGCCAGCTGCATTCGGAACGGTATATCCTCCGGTCCCGTCAATTGAACCTCAACCTGCAGATTTGCGCTCGCGCGCTCTTTCGCAAGCAGCGGCTCCAGGAACGTTTTGTTGAACAGGATATGCCGCTCATCGGGGAAATACTCGCGCGCTATTTCATTATGGCGGTAAGCCTCCTGGATATTACCTGTATGATAGAGACAGATGCCTAGTTGAAGATGCGGCAGCCAGGTCCAGCAAGCTTCTTTGTAAAACCCTCTGCGGTCGGATGGCGGCTCGATCTCTGTGGCAAGCTTGTACCAATAGGCTGCTTTGGCGTAATCCTTCTTCTCAAGGTACAAATGGCCGAGCTTGCAGCAAAATTCAGCCCGCGGCGGCGCATATTCGAAGGAGCGGTAGACCGCCTCACGCGCCTTCACTATATCCCCTTGCACATGGCGAATTTCCGACTCTTCGTAACATGCATGCAGACGGTCATCCAGCTCAGCGGCGTCACTAAGAATAATGCGCTCGCATTGTCTTAGCGCATGATCGTTCCGCTTAAGCTCCTTCCACTGCCCAATGCCTTCCCGTGACCATTTGTTGCCCGCAATCAGGCGGCGGTATAACTGCACATATTGCTGCGCCATCTCCTCATCGATGAATCTGCTCATGGCATAGGAGCGCAGCGCAGCACTGCTGGGAAAACGGCTCCTCTCCGCCTTCTCCCGCATCTCTTCCACGGTCTGGCATACCAGCTCGGGAAAGCCGCTCATCACCTCGGGCACCGCCCCATTGGCAAGGGAGAGCACCGGCGTCCCGCTCATCATCGCCTCGACCATGACCAGGCCGAAGGCCTCCTCGCAGCATGTCGGAAACAGCATGCAGCGGGCTTCCTTGAGAAGACGCCGCTTCTCTAAACCGCCTACCTCGCCCACATATTGAAGCAAAGGATTGCGCTTCAGTGCAGGTTCAATATCCGATTGAAAATAGTCCGTGCTATAGACCGGCCCGGCCATAATCAGCTTTTGCCCGGTTGATTCCGCAATATGTATGGCATGGTGTATGCCTTTGTGCGGGCTCATTACACCCATGTAGAGCAGATAGTCGCTCTTCTGCTCCGCATAATCGAACTCATCCGGACTCACACCGTTATAGATGAAGCAGCCGGCAGGATCGCCCGCCGCGAGCTGCGAGGTCCGGCTAATATAGACGGGATGCTCGATATGGTTATGGACGGTAGCATGAAGCGTGCATACGGTAGGGATTGGCAGATTCAGCTTACCGATCACAGAGGAATGCGTGTGATCATGAATGACATCGACATGTACGGGAAGCGTACGCGTGACCCTATCCCGAATGCCCTCCGGATTGCCCGTCCCATGCGCATACGCGATCAGCTCGGCCGAAGTGCCGCTGCCTTCTGGCGCATATAATATCACCCTGTGGCCAAGTCCGATCAGCCGTTCCGTCAGCGTATGAATGACCCGCTCGATGCCGCCATAGGCTGGAGGCGGAACGGGATAATAATCGGGGGCAACCTGAACGATGGTGAGCGGGCCGCTCGTGGCTTCAAAGGGCTTCATCGCGCAACACTCCTTCCAAGTATCGTCGGTTATGAAGCACGGACGAATCATCCGGCCTGTAGCGTCCGGCCATTTCATTATGGTAGAAAGCCCTTGTGTATTGTTCTAGCCCGCAATAGACGATGCAGAGCTGCAGATGGGGAATCCATGTCCAATAAGCGTCATGGACGAAACCCCACAGCTCCTTCGGCTTCTCCCTTCGGACCGCGAGCCGGTACCAGAAAGCCGCTTCCCTCAAACGGTTTCTCTTCAAAAAATAAGCGCCAAGCCTGCAGCATCCCTCCGCGCGCGGCTCGTCATAGTCCATGGCCTTCCACAAATAAGCAAGCTGCTTCTGGGGCTTGCCCAGCCGCTCGCCTATATCCGAGAGCTTCATGCAGGACGATATAATATCTTCCGACCATCCTTCCCCCGTATCGAGAAAACGTTCATATATCTTCTCTGCCTGCTCCCACATCTGATGATCGGACAGCTCGTTGCCGTAATAATACAGATCGCGGGGGGAGAATGGTTCTCCCCGCCGCATTCTGTTCTCGAATATCATTAAGTTTCTGTCCGAGTGACGGTGTACCCTGCGATGCGTCACGATAATGTCGCTGTTGATGACCATTCCGGATACCGCCAAATATTCATGAACCGCCCCATGCCACCGAAAGCCCTTCTCCCGCTTGACCAGCCGGTTCCGCCGCAGGCTCATCGTCACATTCCCGAATTCATCAAACGCGTAATGATAAATCATGGACACCGCATCTACTTGCTCGGCTATGGACAACTTCAACTCCTTCAGCTTGCGGCAATCCTCCTCCAGCAAGACGTCGTCGGCGTCCAGCCAGAGGATATAATCGCAAGTCGCCTTGCTGAATGCGTAATTGCGGGCGGCCGCAAAGTCATCCCTCCATCCAAAGTCGAAGATGCGCTCCGTATACCGCCCGGCTATCTCTTTAGTCTCATCCGTCGAGCCTGTATCGACGATGACGATTTCGTCGACCGCTTCTCGGACCGATTCCAGGCAGCTGCACAGGGTGGATTGTTCATTCTTCACAATTAGGCATAAGCTGATGGTTCTCATATGCACCTCACCTTTCATTGAACCGATCCCAAGCTAACTAAATGTAGTAATCAAATTATTCATTGCGCGTGTCTCTACCGTAACGCTGGAAACGTTCGTAGCTGTAATGACAGCAACCCGAAGCTGGTAGGTATGGACGCCGGCAAGCGGCGTATCCACATAGGTTGAGCATATTATGAATCTTTGATTGCCGTCATTCCCCGCGAAGTTACTCTCTGACCGGTATTCCGTCAGCAAGACCCCGTCGCGGTATAACCGCATTCGCAAGTCAAGACGTTGGTTGCCCGAACTGAGAATGACATTGCTTTGCATGGACACATCCACCTTGACCCGGTTATTGGCTGCCGCATTTTGCACGATCGCAAGCACCACCGTCTCCGTACCGTCAAGCGGAATTGCCAATGTTGCAGAAGTCTGGGCAAATTGCAGAGATGTGCCCGATCCGGTAGGCCCTGTCACTCCCTGCGCTCCTGTTGGACCCGTAACTCCCGTCGCGCCAGTTGCGCCTGTAACTCCGATCGGACCGGTCGGGCCAGTCGGGCCTTGCGTTCCCGTCGGACCTTGCGAGCCGGTCGCCCCTTGCGGGCCGGTTGCACCGGTCGGGCCTTGCGGACCTGTAAGACCAGCAGCTCCTGTAGCCCCGACAGATCCGGTGGCGCCGGTCGGGCCGGCATTGCCCTGTGCGCCTGCTGGGCCAGTTGGGCCGATAAATCCGGTTGGACCGGTAGCGCCAAGCGGACCGGTCGGGCCCTGCGCGCCTTGTGGACCGGTCGGACCCGTTGATCCTGCGGGACCTTGCGGGCCGGTCGGGCCGGCAATGCCTTGCGGACCCGTCGGGCCTTGCGGGCCAGTCGGACCCGAGGGACCTTGCGGACCTGTGGCGCCTGTTGGACCGATCGCGCCTTGCGGGCCGGCCGGACCTTGCGAGCCGGTAACGCCCTGAGCCCCAGTCGGGCCGGTCGCTCCAGCAGGTCCGGTAACACCCGTCGGACCGGGGGCTCCCAAAGCTCCTGCAGGGCCAGTCGGACCTGGTGAGCCCTGCGAGCCTGCGGGACCTGTCGGGCCTACATCGCCTTGTGGACCGGCAACGCCCTGAGCGCCAGCGGGCCCCTGCGGACCAAGCGGCCCCGTCGGTCCCGTTACGCCTTGCGGCCCGGCTGGACCGGTCGGACCTGCCGGGCCGATTGGCCCCGCTGGCCCGACATTGCCATCCGCGCCCTGCGGGCCTGCCGGGCCGGTCGGCCCTGTAGCCCCGGCGACACCAACCGGACCGGTGGCGCCAGTCGGCCCTGTCACGCCAGCCGGGCCGGTCGCGCCTATGTCTCCCGCTGGTCCCGTTACTCCTGCCGGTCCAGTCGGACCGACTGCGCCTTGCTGTCCGTCTGCGCCCTGTACGCCTTGCGGACCTGCTGGTCCGGTTGGACCGACAACTCCCTGAGGGCCGGTCACTCCCTGTGTACCGGTCGGACCTTGCACGCCTTGCGGACCGGTTGGACCGGTCGCCCCTGCCGGGCCTTGCGGCCCCAATGCACCAACCAAACCGGTCGCGCCTACAGGACCCGTCGGGCCAGTTGCGCCTGTATCACCTGGAGGGCCGGTATCACCTATGGGACCGGTTGGGCCGAGATCACCGGCAGGTCCGGTCGGGCCGGTGGGACCGGTTGGACCGCCCGCCGGACCTTCCGGGCCGGTTGGGCCCGCTGGTCCAGTCGGACCTGTCGGACCTGGAGGGCCGCCCGCCGGACCCGTCGGACCATCCGGACCTGTCGGGCCGGTGTCTCCTTGCGGTCCTGCCGGACCGGTCGGACCCGTTACGCCGAAGCCCGTCGGGCCGGTCGGGCCGGTCGGACCAATGTCGCCTTGGACGCCGGTTGCGCCGATCGGGCCGGTCGGGCCGGTAGCTCCTGCTGGACCCAAATGCCCTGTCGGGCCTAATTCGCCTTGCGGGCCAGTTGCCCCCTGCGGACCTGCCGGACCAACCGAACCGGTCGGACCGACAGCGCCGTCTGCGCCTGTCACGCCTTGCGTTCCTGTCGGGCCTTGCGGTCCCTGAAGACCGGCCGGGCCTTGCGCTCCGGTGTCGCCGGTATCACCGGCCGGGCCCTGCGCGCCAACATCTCCGGCAGGACCAGTCGAGCCGGCCGGGCCTACCGCGCCTTGCGGACCGGCAGGTCCCGTCGGGCCTGTTGCTCCTGCCGGGCCGTCATCGCCGATAGGGCCTGTAGCGCCTGGAGGTCCCACCGGGCCAGTCGGGCCGGTAATGCCTTGCGCCCCTTGAGGGCCAGCCGCCCCCTGCACCCCGTCTGCCCCTGTCGGGCCTTGCGTTCCTTGCGGACCAACCGGGCCGGTCGGGCCGGCATCTCCTGCTGGTCCGGTAGGGCCTTGGGCTCCCGCAGGACCAACAGCTCCGTCCGCTCCCTGTACTCCTGTGGGGCCAGTCGCTCCCGCGGGTCCTACTGGGCCTTGCAAGCCGGTAGCTCCCACAAGACCTTGAGGTCCAGCAGGACCGATCGGACCTTGCGGTCCGGCATCACCGGCAGGGCCTGCAGGACCTTGCGGACCTTGCGCTCCCGCTTCTCCTGTCGGACCGGCCGTTCCTTGCGGACCTGTCGGACCTGTAGCACCTACCCCGCCTGCCGGACCGGTCGGGCCTTGCCCGCCTGCCGGACCTGTAGGTCCAGCATCGCCCTGCAACCCTGCAGGGCCAGTTGCTCCTACCGCTCCCGTCGGGCCGGTCGCGCCTTGCGGACCGATTGGCCCCTGCGGACCTTGCGCTCCAGGCAAGCCTGCCGTCCCTGTAGGGCCGATGCTGCCCGTCGGACCTTGCGCTCCGGTGGGGCCCGGCTGTCCAGCTGCGCCAGTCGGACCGGCTACACCCTGCGGGCCAATCGGTCCGGGAGGACCTGTCGGACCAGCCGGACCTTGCGTGCCATCGGCACCTGTCGGACCTTGGGGACCAGGAGGACCAAGCGCTCCCTGCGTTCCCGCCGGACCAAGCGGACCCGTAGCCCCCGGCGGACCATCGGGGCCGGTTGGACCGGGCGCGCCGGTCGGCCCCGGATCGCCTTGCAGTCCTTGCTCGCCAGTCGGCCCGGTTGACCCCTGGAGGCCTGTTGCTCCTTGCGGGCCTTGAGGTCCGGTGGGCCCCGTAATGCCCGGCAAGCCTTGCGGACCGACAACCCCTGTCGCTCCTTGAGACCCCGTCGGCCCTGTCGGACCTACAGTTCCTTGAGCTCCTGTCGGGCCGGTTGGACCTGTCGGACCATCCGCTCCTGTTGCGCCTGTCGGGCCAGCCGGGCCTCCTGCCGGACCTGCAGGTCCCGTTGGACCTGTGGGACCCGGCGGTCCACCAGCAGGACCGGTTGGACCAGTGGCTCCAGTTGGACCAATCTCTCCTGTAGGGCCGGTCGGGCCGGTTGCCCCTACACCTGTAGGCCCCGTCGTTCCTGCGGGTCCAGCCTCGCCTTGGACACCTGTCGCTCCGGCCGATCCGGTCGGCCCTGTTGTTCCTGCCGGACCTTGCGGACCAAAAGCGCCCTGCACGCCTTGCGGTCCTGTCGGACCAGGCGTACCTTCGCCGCCGGCAGGACCGGTTGGACCTGCCGCTCCTGGCGGTCCGGTGGGGCCAACAGGTCCATCTATTCCTTGTGTACCCGTCGCGCCCAGCGGGCCCGTTGGGCCAAGCTCCCCCATTTCACCTGTCGGGCCAGCGAAGCCGGCCAAACCTTGCGCTCCGGTCGGCCCCGTAAAACCTACCGGTCCCAACGGACCTATCGGCCCTTGAAATCCTTGTATGCCAGCCGGACCTGTTGTTCCCGGCGGGCCCGTAGGGCCTATCGTGCCCTCTCCGCCGGCAGCCCCTGCCGGACCTGTCGGACCCTGCTCGCCAGTTGCTCCAACTGGTCCTGTCGGACCTGGAATCCCTTGCGGACCGGCTGCTCCAGCTGTTCCCGTAGCCCCCGTTGCACCCGCAGGTCCTGTCGGGCCGGTCGCTCCTGTCGTTCCATCCGCACCTGTCGGACCGGTTGGACCAGCCGCGCCCGTTGCCCCGTCAGCTCCCGCAGGACCAGTCGGACCGGTCGCTCCCGCAGGTCCATCGCCTCCAGTAGGGCCGGTTGGGCCAGCAGCTCCATCGTTTCCTGTTGGCCCTGTCGGGCCGGTCGCACCTGGCGCTCCATCCGCACCTGCCGGACCGACAGGGCCAGTAGCTCCTGTCACTCCCGTTGCTCCGGTCAAGCCTGGAGGCCCTGCCGGGCCTGTCGCTCCCGTTGCCCCCTCAGCCCCCGCAGAACCAGTCGGACCGGTCGCTCCCGCAGGCCCGTCGCTTCCCGTTGGTCCTGTTGGGCCAGCGGCTCCGTCGGCTCCTGTTGGTCCTGTCGGACCGGTCGCACCTGTCGCTCCGTCCGCACCTGCCGGACCGACAGGGCCAGTAGGGCCAGTAGGCCCCGTAGCTCCCGGCGGTCCCCCCGCCGGACCTGTCGCACCCGTAACGCCTGTCGCTCCAGTCGGACCTTCAGGACCTGTCGCTCCTGTTGCTCCTGTTGCACCTGTCGGGCCGACTAATCCAGACTCTCCTGTCGCACCCGTAGCACCGACAGGACCAGTTGGACCAGTCGGCCCTGTCGCCCCGTCCATACCTGACGGACCCGTTGGTCCTGTCGCTCCAGTCGGCCCTGTTGCTCCCGGCGGGCCGCCTGCAGGACCAGTTGGCCCTGTTGCTCCGGTTGCTCCCGCAGGCCCAGCAAGACCGGTCGCCCCTGTCGCTCCTGTTGTTCCCGCGGGACCCGCTGGACCCGGCGTCCCCGTAACGCCTGTTGCACCAGTTGCTCCGGTTGCCCCCGTGGCACCGGCTGGACCCATAGCTCCTGTTACACCTGTTGGTCCGGTTGCTCCAGTCGCTCCTGCGGGACCGGCAGAGCCCACAGCTCCTGTTACACCTGTTGGTCCGGTTGCTCCAGTCGCCCCTGCGGGACCGGCAGGGCCCACAGCCCCTGTCACACCTGTTGCCCCTGCAGGACCAGCAGCTCCCGTTGCACCTGTGCTTCCCTGAGGACCCGTTGGACCCTCAGCACCTGTTGGACCGGCAGGCCCCCGAGCTCCTGCAATGCCGCGTGGCCCGGTTGGTCCAATGGGGCCTGTCACGCCCGGATCGCCAGCATGTCCCCGCTTTCCTCTGGGGCCGCGCGGCCCCTTCGGCCCTCTTGGCCCGGCAGGACCGGTCGGGCCTGTTGCTGGCAAGCCAGGCGGCCAAGGAGGCTTTGCTTCCCCTGGCAGCCCAAGCGGCTCGTTGGCCCGTGAATTCTCCCTTCTTCCGCTAATGCCCCGCTCTCCGAGCTTTCTCGAAGGAATAGCTCCTTTTTTTCTATGGAGAGATTCTCCGATTGGTTTAGATGAACGTCCGCGTTTTAGCCGAAGCGATTTTCTGTTCCGCCTTGGATTTGGTATAGCCCTGCACCTCCTCCTTATGTTCATATATTTTTTATGACTGAACCTATCAATTCATACCATTCTGGGCTTGCCATGCCGATAAAGGCTAATCCTTTCATCATCAGGGTTTCATCCAATGAATCTATTTCGCATGTACAAGCTCAAAAAAACTTGTCCGAATGAATAGTCCCAAAATGGTACAATTCTGTAAACGATCAAGGAAATAAAAATGAACCGTTCTCTCGGCTTATGACAATAGATAGATGAATGGCCATTCAGGAAGGAGAAGTTACTTGACTATTGAAGAGTTGATCGAGCTAGTTAAGCTGCATGGAAAGTCCATATACGGCTTCTGCTTCCAACTGACGGGGAGCAAAGAAGATACCGACGACCTGTATCAGGAAACATTCCTCAAAGCCTTGGAGCTGCGGCACAAGCTGGATGCATCCCGCAATCCAAAAGCCTTTCTCATAGCCATCGCTATCCGGCTGCAGCAAAATTACCGCCTCAAGCTTGCCTGGCGGCGAAAAATTACCCCTACAGCCCAGCTTAACGATGCGGCGTACCTCTTCCTGTCAGCTGCAAGCGAAGCGTCGCCGGAGGAATCCTTGCTGTCGTTAGAGCTTCGCGCCATGATTCGCAAGGCCGCCAGCAAGCTCAATGACAAGCTTAAGCACCCGCTTTATATGCATTACACAGCGGATATGACTATTGAAGAGATTGCCGAAGCGCTTCGAATCCCTCAAGGAACGGTCAAAAGCAGGCTGCACAAAGCCCGCAAAATGATAAAGCAAGTGTTGGAGGTGGAATCCCTATGAAAGATGCGGATCTGGAGCGTGTACTCCGCCAATCATTGGCTGCCGATGCTGAGCCCGATGAACGACTCCATTTATCCCTCATTCATCAATTAAAGGAGCGCAATACCATGAACTTTAAATATCGAAAAAGCTTATCCGCAGGATTATTGGCAGCCGTCTTGCTGCTTGTCCTGTCTGTGTCCGCCTATGCCGCAACTCAGTTATTCAGCGCGAAACAGGTTACCGAGATATTTGGAGACCAATTGTTAGCAGAAGCTTTTGAAAGCGCCGATGCCATAGAAATTAATCAGTCCAAGGAAGACGGCGATTATCGCTTTATTCTTCACGGCCTTGTATCGGGAGCAGGTTTAAGTCAATTCAAACATTCGGCAGAAGAAATCTATCCGGACAGAACCTATGCGGTTGTGTCGATAGCAAGACAAGATGGGCAGCCGATGCCAGCAACTGCTGATGACGAATACGGCAAAGTTCCGTTCTTTATCTCGCCTCTCATTAAGGGACTGAAGCCGTGGCAGTTCAACATTGCTTCCATGAACGGAGCCTACAACGAGACCGTTATCAACGGCATTATGTACAGATTGATTGAATGCGATCAGGTAGAGATATTTGCAGATCGGGGCGTATATTTGGCCATTAGCAGCGGCAATACATTTTTTAGAAACGAAGCGTTTTCATTCGATGAAGCTACAGGCGAGATTGAGGCCAAAGAAGATTATAAGGGCGCGGCGGTGCTGTTCGATCTGCCTCTCGACATTGCTAAAGCAAATCATGAAGAAGCGGAAGCCTATATAGAAAAGCTCCTTCAGCCGTCACAGCTGAAGGCTGAAGCGCATCCCGACCAAGAGTGGATGGAGTGGATTAACGAATTGAGGCTGAAATTGCGGGATGGCGAATCGATCGGCTTGGTGATTCCAGAATCGGTGAAAGAAGTTACTTATGACAGTTCAGGAAACTTCCAATATGAGTATAAAGATTGGAGCTTTACAGCATCTCCCGAGGAGTTCTTTAGAGAGGGCCAGGTTGGCGATTCCGACAGGTTCTCTGTCAGCGGAAAAGACGATCTCTATTGGGCCAAACAATTCCACCGGGACGAGAACGGAATCATTACCGGCAGAATCATTAAACTTGATCCCCAGCAGTAACGACCGCATCCGGTTTCCGCATCGATTGCTAATTAAAGAAAGCCGCCCTGTAGTCTGAAGACTGCCAGGACGGCTTTTTTCTATATAAGCTTATGTCTATACCATTTGTCTCCCCGGAAGCGCCACGCGAAGATGGCGCCGCGGACGCCCCATTCGGCGACCATCGCCACCCATACGCCCATCAGGCCAAAGCCCAATGTAATGCCAAGAACGTATCCCAATATAATGCGGAACAGCCACATTGACAGCAGAGATGCGATCGACGTAAATTTGGAATCTCCTGCTGCCCGCAAGGCCGACGGCATGATGAAGCTGAACGACCATACGATCGGCTGCGCAATTGAGATCAGCAGGATCAGCGAGAAGATGGAAGGCACGATCTCCTTCGGAGGAGCGTACAAATTGACCAGCATCGGGAACAGAAGCAGCAGGATGACCGTAATGACAATAAAGAAAATCGTAGACAACCCGATAAACGATTTCACAAACTTCCTTGCATCCTCGATATCCCTTCGCCCGATACACTGGCCGACTACCGTCACAACAGCGACGCTTAGCGCCGTCCCGCCAATCTGGAACAGCATCGAAAGCGAGTTGCCGATCGCATTGACCGTAATAGCCAGCGTGCCCAGGTGAACGATGAATGTCTGGGTCAATAGCTTGCCGCCGTTGAAGAACATTTGCTCCATCGCAAATGGAATGCCGATAAACAGAATTTTTTTCAGAATCGACCAATGAACAAGGAAGGTGTCCCTCAGCTTGATGCGAATGGTCTGATTATATTTAAACAAATAAATCATTGATACGGCCATCCCCAGCACACGGGCCAGAATTAACGAGATCGACAAGCCGACGACGCCCATATCGAACACTTTGATTAACACAACATTAAGCAGAAAATACGATACATTCAAAACCAGCGATAACATCAGACAAGCCTTGGTCTCTGCAACGCCTCTAAGCACGCCGGTGACGGCTTGATAGATCGCGATAAACGGGTACGAGATGCAGCTGCCGATCAAGAAGATCTTCGCATTATGCAGCACATCGGCATCCGCGTTGCCGAACAGCAGGGTTAAGGTAGACGAATGAAACACAATGATGAACGCCGCAATAACGACCGATATGATAGCTACCGACGATATAGCTTGAGAAGCTGACTTTGCCACCATCTCCCCATTGCCGCTGCCCTTGTACTGGGCTACGATGACGGTACCGCCCGTTGCAATCGCAACGAACAGGTTCACCAGAAACATATTGATCGAATCGACCATGCTGACCGCGCTGACGGCTGCAACACCGGAGGAGCTGACCATGGCGGTGTTCATAATGGCCATTAATACGATAAACGCCGAGTCTACAAAAATGGGAATAATGATTGCGAATATTTGCTTGTAATCCATCGAGTTGCCCGTAAAATACTTCGTTAACAACGAGTCGCTCTTCCGTTGAATGACGGATCGTATGCCACCAGCCACAGCCTCATCACTTCTTTTCCTGTTGTTCTGACTTATCCACGTCGCTGTCCATAAAGAAAGCCCGATCTATTCAACCTGAATAGAATCGGACGTAATCTGTCATATGACTTCTACCCCAGTATAACAAAAAAACGGCGAATGTGCCGTTTTTCCGAAATTTTATTTTATTTATTGTAAAGAGAATCGGCATAAGTGTTCAACTGGTCCGCTACGTCAACTGCTGGTGGATCAAGTAATAGTATAGGCCTCTGGCCTCCATCAGCTCTTGATGCGATCCGCTTTCGACGATGCTGCCTTTATCCATCACGATGATGCGGTCCGCATGCTTCACCGTGCTAAGGCGATGCGCAATAATAAGCGTCGTCCTGTTCTTCAGCATCCCATCCATATTGCGCTGAATCAGCCTCTCTGATTCCGTATCAAGCGCGCTAGTCGCCTCGTCGAACAACAGCAGCGGAGGATCGCCTAGCAATGCTCTTGCAATAGCAATACGTTGGCTTTGACCGCCAGACAATCTCATGCCTCCCTCGCCAATCATGGTATCGTAGCCTAGCGGGGCTATACGGATAAAATCGTGGGCGCCAGCCATAACGGCAGCCGCCTCAATATCCTGAATGGACGCATTCGGGTTGCGGAATGCAATATTGTCCCGTATAGAGCCGCGGAAGATTGCCGTCTCCTGCTGCACAACTCCGATATGGGCACGCAGCGATTCTGCATCTAGGCTTCGCAGATCATGGCCGTCCAGCAAGATTGCCCCGCTTGAGGGGTGATACAGCTTTGCCATCAGATTCGCAATCGTGGATTTGCCGGAGCCGCTCCTTCCAACCAATGCGACTGTCTGCCCCGGCAGCATCTCGAAAGAAACATTCTGCAGCGCATTGGCGCCGTCTTCCTCGTAGCGAAACGTGACATTTTGCCAAGATACATGCCCTCTTACGTCTGCAAGCTTACGAAGTCCATCGCCATCCGGCTGCTCGGGAGCCGTCTGGAATACATCATCCAGCCGCTCCATCGAGATTCGCGCCTCCATGAGATCATCCAGCATTTGAACCAAATAAGCCAGCGACTGAGTAACCGTCGCCAGAAGCACGGTGAACGCCACCAGCTCGCCCGCCGTCATCTCATCAGCCAGCACGTAGCGTGAGCCAAAGAACAGCACGAGGATCGTGCCGAGCGTTCGTATCCATTCGCTGCCCGCTTCCGCCGATACCCACAGGAATACGCCTTTGAGCCGCAAATCCATGGCAGTCTTGAACTTATGCTTAAGCTGGTCGAACATCTTGCGCTCAGCTGTCAGGCTCTTAACCGCAGCCATATGCTGCACAACTTCCACCATAGTCGAATCGGAATCGGCCTCCGCCAGAAATTGCTTTCGGCTATTCTTCCTCATTCGCGGGCTGACTACATAGATCAATAAGGCATACAGAGGAAAAATAATAGCCGCCAGCAAAAATAGCTTTGCATTGTAATAAAGCATAAGAGCGCTGTAGACGACAATCGTAACCAAATCCAAAATAAAGCCCGACGCGCTGTTCGTCAGCACATTGCGAATCTTCTCGTTCTCATTCACCCGCGCCAGCATATCGCCAACTGTCCGTTCATTAAAGAACGAAAGCGGAAGCCTTAGCACATGCTGATAAAAGGCATGGATCATATTCATATCAATCTTGAGTGCCGTTCGGGAAGCTATCCATTGCCGGATAAAAATAAAGCTTGTATTCGCCAGCGAGATGCCCAGCATAGCCAGAAGCAGCATAAGCAGCAGCGCCTCATCCTTGTCGGCCAGCACCGTATCGATAACCTTCTGGGTAAAGACTGGCATCGATAGCGAAAGCAATTGAATGACGACAGACATGAAGAGGACAAGGGCCAGCATCCGGGCATGCGGCTTCAAGAATGAGACATATCGGCGCATCGTAGAGCTGGTGCCGCCGCTTGCCTTCATCGCATCTGTTGGCGCAAGCTGAAGCAGCATGCTGTTCCAGCCCGCGGTGAATTGCTCGCGGGTCAGCTTCTCGATGCCGACCGCGGGATCGCCTAAGATGACATGCTCATTAGTAATCGCATAGACGACAACATAGTGATTGCCTCTCCAATGCGCAATAGCCGGCAAATGCAGGCTGGCTAGCTCCTCCATGCCAGTACGATAGCCCTGCGCCGCGAAGCCAAGCGACTGCGCCGTCATGCTCAATTGTTGAAGCGTCGTCCCCGAACGGGAAGTCCTGGCAATCGCCCTAATCGCATGAACGGGAATTTTTATCCCATAATGCTTGCCTATCATGCTGAGACATGCCGGACCGCAGTCCATTTCGCTTTGTTGGAGCACAAGCGGATATCTCCGCCACAATCGCTTGCGCGCTTTCATCCCATCAGGAAGGAGCAACGGCTGGCCAATGGTTGCGCTGCCATCATATTCAGCTACTAATTTAAGCTCTTTGTTGCCCGTGAGATCCGTTTGCTCCTCAGTATTCTTTGCTGCAGCAGCACTCCGATTCGCAAGACCGCCTATGCCATAAAGCTTGGCGGCATTGCTGACGATCCCCTCCTTCATATCCGGATACATGCGCATCAGCACGTCCATCACTTCTTTGGACAGCCGGAGAAGAGTCGATTCTTCCGTCATTCGAACCGTTCGATCAGATGCAACGGCATCCAGCAGCGATAATCCGCCGAAGTAGTCGCCCTCCAGAAGTTCGCCATGCCACTCGCCTGTGCTTTCTGACACCACCTCCGCACGTCCGGAGCGCAGAATATATAGGAAGTCTCCCACTTCCCCCTCCGTGACTACAATCGTACCGGCTTCATAACGGCACACCGCCATTTTACCCAACAGGGAATGCAAGACACTGGTTTCAAGCCCGGAAAATAAAGGGGATGTCTGCAAAAAGGTCAGCGTGGAATCCGAAGCAATATACATGTTCAAGTAGCCTTCAAGCTCCGGCTGCAGCAGAAGCAGCTCTGCGAAGTCTTCCTTCTCCAGCTTCCACAGCCACAGCTCGGTCGAAGCCCGAACCGTCATATCGGCGATTTCCTGACCAAGCAATCCGCTCTCGCCAAAATGCTCACCAGGCTGCAGCAGACCCAAATTAATCTCGCCCCCGTCCGCCTGCACCTTGATTCGTCTTGCTTGTCCCGTTGCAATAATATAAAAAGCTTCAATCGGCTTGCCCGTCTCGATAATCGCTTGTCCCATCTGATAATGCTCTGGCACAAGCCTTTGCGATAAGAGGGCCCTCTCCTGCTCATTCATAACATCAAAAAGAGAGACCCTGTTTAACAGCGATTCCAACTTGCTTCACACCCATCGACGGTCTTATATTTCATATCTGCCACATCGCATAGTGAATATCGACTTCCTTCATCTGCTCGCGCAGCCATTCCTCGAACAGAATCGTTCCTATTCGGCTTCTAAGAGATTCATTGAGCCGCGCGCTTTTAATTTCCTCTATTTTAAAGATCAGATAACCTTGGTTGGTCCTGAGTGGCCCCAACACTTCTCCAGCCTGCGCACCGAACACCGCGGCAGTTTCAGCCGGGGTTAAGCTGTCGCGTCCAACCTCTCCGGCGTATCCGCCCGCTCTTCTTGTCTCGTCTTCCTCGGAAAATTCGCGCGCAAGGCTATGGAAGTCGCCGCCTTCTTCGATACGGAACAGCAGCTCGCGCGCAGCGCCGTATTCCTTCAGCACAATTCTGGAGACGATCGCGGTATCGAAGGATTGGCGATTTTCGTAGTAATAGGGCTCAATCTTAGGCTGGGAGAAGTGCTCAGCCGCTTTCGACTCCAATAGCTGATCCCGCACCCGATCCCCCAAATCCTCTAAAGTCATGCTATGACGTTCTAGCCACTCCAAAGCTGAAGCAACCTTCAACAGCCCTCGCTCGCGGCGAAACACATCAATGCCGCCCTGCAGCTCCTCATCCGAAACCGTTAATCCCGCTTGCTCCGCATATTGGCCAATAAGCATCTGTCTTGCCTTAAGCTGAAGGACAGCGATAGCTTGATGATTGCGGACGTACCTCAACAACTCCGTATGCGTAACAGCCTGACCTTTGACCGTCATTAAAACGTTATTTATTGACATACAGACTCCTCATCTAAGTTCATAAATAGGATGAAAAGAAAGAATCACCTCATTGTAGAGGTGATTCATCTTGATCAATCTTCAGCCGCCTATCCTAGCTCATATAAATCGTTCTACCTGGCAATACAGCTTTGTTGCCCTGCAATTGAGCCGAATTCGTAACGGAGCCGACGTTATATCTATTGGGTCCTACTCCGCCTGCCACTTGGTTCATCTCTTGTTCGGTCAACATTTTCCCTTCATCCTTCAATTCTTCAAGACGAAGCTTTGGCTTGGACTCCTTTGATATTTGTTGATTGTTCTCTGACATGTTCTCGCCACCTTTTAAAATTTCAATTGTTTATTAGTAGGGATAGTTTTTCCATTCATATTAATGCCGGCTGTGCCTTGAAGCTTTCCAACTCCAGCTCCGCCCGTAACTTGCTTCATTTCTTGCTCGGTGAGCGCTTTGCCTTCTTCCCTCAATTCTTCCAAATGTAATTTCTGTCTGGACTCTGACGAAATTTGCTGATGATTTTCTGGCATTTCTATTCACCTCTTCATCGTAGTCTGGTTTAGTCTACAGGAAACGACAATATTGTTAAAGCAACCAAAGTTGTCATTTGATAGAGAGGAGTGTTACGATCGTAACACTGTTTTTATGTTAGTAAATGTTGGTTGATAAGCTGATAGAAAGGAAGAGATATAAATGAAAATGGAGCAGCAACAATTCGAGGTTCGGGGCATGCGATATGTCATTCGATCAGCCGCAGCAGGAGATGCGGTGGAATTATCGAAGCTTCGTGTTAGGATCGACGGCGAGACTGAGCATATGGATCGAGAGGCGGGAGAAGCTTTTATCGATTCGAAGGGATTTGAAAAGCTGATTCAGTCAGATAGCGAGTTAGAGCGTAATTTATTTCTCGTTGCACAAGCGGGCGGCCGTCTCGTCGGTTTCTCCAGATGCGAGGGCAATCAACTAAGACGACTTGCCCATAAAGCGGAATTCGGGGTTTGTATTCTAAAGGAGTGCTGGGGATACGGTATCGGAAAGGAACTGCTGAGAGCGTCACTGGCATGGGCAGACTCATGCGGCATCACCAAAATGACGTTAAGCGTACTGGAGACGAATACAAGCGCTATCCGATTGTACGAGCGATGCGGATTTCAGATTGAAGGCGTGCTTCAGAATGACAAATTATTATCCGACGGGCAATATTATAACACCGTAATCATGGGGCGCTTTCGCGAATAGACGCCCCACGGCGGTATTGCGCTTGCCGGACAATAAGCCTCTCTTGGCTGCTTGGCGCAGCTCTCCATGGATAGAGCCCGCAGCGGTTAGACTAGCTGTTTCTTGTCGCGCTTACCCAGCTGGGTATAGGGTATCTGCTCGACCAATATGATTTCCTTTGGCATCTGATAACGCGCAGCCCGGCTGCGCAGCCACTCCATAAGCTGTTCAGCGTTTTGGCGGGACTCCGGGACAAGCTGAACGTAGGCCTTCAGCCGCTGCCCGAACGCCTCATCAGGTATGCCGATGACCGCCAGATCCTCGACATGCGGATGCTGGATCAAAATATGCTCCAGCTCGATCGGATACACATTTTCACCCGCAGATACAATTCGGTCATCCGCTCTTCCGCACAAGTAATAAAGACCGCTGCTGTCCCGATATCCCATGTCGCCCGTCTCGATCCACTTCTTGTTTTGGCGCGAGCGGCTAAAATAGTTTTCGACACAGAACTGGCCGACCGCACCGGGTACCGTCTCATTCATATTGGAATCCAGCACATAGAGGGGCACCCCCTCAATTCTCCGTCCGAGCGTATGCGCAGACTGCTTTAAGTCTTGCGGCGAAGCGACAATATTAAGCCCCGTCTCCGACGTGCCGTACAGATTGTACAGCACATCTCCTAGCTTATCGAACGCATGGGCCACCAGCCTTGGATTCAGCTCTGCGCCCCCAGAAGCGATACAAGCAAGAGAACGCAAATCGTCAGCATTATGCTTCAGCATTTTGTCCAGCATAAGCGGAACAACGGACGCTGCCTGCACCTGATGCTCCCGAATCAGCTCGCATGCCTTAGGCGCATGGAAGCCGCTTGTCAATACAATCTTTTTGCCCAGAGCAACGAACAAGAGCAAAATCGCAATGCCATAGCCGTGATAAATCGGCGTTGCAATATATCCGGTATGGTAACGTACGAGATAAAGCCGTTCAAGCAGCGTATAGAACGGATTCAAATAATGGAATAACGATGGCTTATGCGGCACCTTTTTCGACTTGCCTGTCGTGCCGCCCGTCAGAAGCATAATGCTGCCCGATGATGCACGATGGTGCCCGCTGCGCTTTTTGGCAGCCGTCCCTGCTGAAAGCAAGTTAATGGCAGGTTTTTGTTCGTGGTAGCTTAGCAGCTTTCCTTTGCTGTATGCCGCTTGTTCTATAAAAGGCGATAGCTCCTCGTCATAGACCAGCAAATCAAAATCATAAGCCGTGAGCAAGTCTTGCAATTGATCTTTGTTCATCTCAGCGTTCAGCAGATAGATATCCGCTCCTGACCAAGATAATGCGAAGATAGCTTTCACCAGCGATGCGTGGTTGCGGCACAGGAGCGCAGCCTTGCTCCCCGGCCTGATTCCATAGTTCTCCCGCAGCGAAACCGACAACACTTCGCATTGACCCAGCAGCTCGCGGTAAGTAATCGTCCCGCGGTCATCCGCGATGGCGGCAGACTCTCCATAGGTTCGCTCGGCAATTTTCAGCAGCGCCATGACATTAATACCGTAGCGGAAGATAGCGGCAAGCAAACGATACAGGCCCCGTGGGCTCAACATCCCTATTTTACGCATCACTTGCACTAATTTTACGATCCCCATATTCGCTCCTCCCAATTATAATGTCCCCGCAAGCATATCTGCGCCAATCTATCCGTTCTCTTGTTTGCCCCGTTGCTTGCCGTGTTTCCGCGCCATCCATTTTTCCCATTGCCCTCTGAATATGAGTGAAGCTGCTTGGCCTATGAACAGCCACCAGGGCTGCCACTTTGTTTGCTTGGCATATATAGATTTTGCAATAATGCGGGCTACATGCTCCGGGTTCATCGCGGGCATGGACTTGTAGGCGGAAGTAGGCTCGATCATCGGCGTGCGTACCAGCGGCAAATAGATAGATGTCGTGAAGATTCCTGCAGCATTCAGCTCTGGCGCTGCCGAACGGAACCAGGTATCGAATGCAGCCTTGGAGGCTTGATACGCGGACCACTTCGGGAGAGGGGCTAAAGAAGTATTAATAGTAGATACATTTATGACTTGCCCTTGGCGGCGCTCCAGCTCTGGGATAACGGACAGCAGCAGCTTGACTGGAGCCAGATAGTTGATCGACATCGTACGAGTGTAGTCATGATGACGGTCCAAGGACGCAAAGATGGAGCGCCGGATCGACAGCCCCGCGTTGCTAATTACGATGTCAGGGGCATTCTGCTTCTCTCGTAGCAACCGAAGAAGTTCCTCCAGCTCCTCATCCCGCCTCATATCGACAGCAACAATCGTAGCCCGGGCTATTCCTTTCGACTCTATCAGGCTCTTAACTTCCATGAGCTTGTCCTCTCTTCTCGCCACCAGCACCAGATGAACCGGGAATTGTCCAAGCAATAATGCTGTCTGCTCGCCAATGCCAGAGCTTGCCCCTGTAATGAGCACAGTCTTGCCTTGGACCGCCTTTGCCAGCTTATCTTCATTTAACTGTGCGGACGGAAAAAGTAATCTCTCAACTACGCTGTATCTACGCATCGTCATATTCCCTTTATTGGAAAAGTAATGTTCAATATCTCTATTGTCCACTACTCTAGCAGCTGAGACAAGAGCAGATGTGCCGCAACGCATAAACGCTGCCGTACAGCTCGGCTTGCTGCTCCATGCGAGCTCGTTCCGCAAGCTCTAAGCCGAGAAACTCGGCTTGCCGATCCACGCGGGCTCGTTCCGCAGGCTCTATGCCGAGAAAGTCGGCTTGCAGCACCTTGCGAGCTCGTTCCGCAGGCTCTATGCCGAGAAACTCGGCTTGCAGTTCCTTGCGAGCTCATTCCGCATGCTATAAGCCGAGAAACTCGGCTTGCCGATCCACGCGGGCTCGTTCCGCGGGCTCTAAGCCGAGAAACTCGGCTTGCTGATCCACGCGGACTCGTTCCTCGAGCTCTAAGCCGAGAAACTCGGCTTGCTGATCCTTGCGAGTTCGTTCCGCAGGCTCTATGCCGAGAAAGTCGGCTTGCAGATCCATGCGGGCTCGTTCCGCAAGCTCTAAGCCGAGAAACTCGGCTTGCTGATCCACGCGAGCCTGTTCCGCTGGCTCTATGCCGAGAAACTCGGCTTGCTGATTCACGCGGGCTCGTTCCGCAGGCTCTATGCCGAGAAAGTCGGCTTGCAGATCCATGCGGGCTCGTTCCTCGAGCTCTAAGCCGAGAAACTCGGCTTGCTGATCCTTGCGAGTTCGTTCCGCAGGCTCTATGCCGAGAAAGTCGGCTTGCAGATCCATGCGGGCTCGTTCCTCGAGCTCTAAGCCGAGAAACTCGGCCTGCAGATTCTTGCGAGCTCGTTCCGCACGCTCTATGCCGAGAATCTCGGCTTGCTGCTCCACGCGGGCCGGCTCCGCAGACTCCAAGCCGTAAATCACGGCTTGGAGCCTGCGGCTCGGCACAAAAAAATGGCGGTGCCAGGAATAACACCTGGTCACCGCCATCTTAACATCCCTGCTTACCCTTTAAGCGCGGGCTCCTTCTCGGGAGCTGCAATGTTCGCTGCCGGGGCAGCCTTCGCAATATCTAGCAGCAGGAATTCGCCAATCTGCGCGGAAACCGAATATGCAAGCTGCTTTTGACCTAAGATGGCCTGCAGTTCGTCGAGGCTATGCCATGTCCAGCCTGCAACAGTTGCGAGGTAGGATACGTAAGTTTCGTTGTGGATGAATACGAGCTTTTTCGAAATCCGCTGGAGCTCCTTCAGCCATATGCCGGCAATCGGCTCGCTGATCATCCGGTAGAAGTCGGTTACCACGAGCACATCAAAGTAACCCGACGCATACGGCGTATCCGCACCCAGCATGTAGACTACCTCTTTATCCGTCAGCTTGCTTTTGAAATCCTGATAGATATGCTTGTTCTGCAAGAAAATATGCGAGACGTCAAGCTCCTTCAAGAGGGCGTAGCTGTCAGCCCCGACAATAGCGGAGCGTTCCGCGCCCGCGAGGTAGTCGTCATGAAGCCTCCCGATTAACTCCGCGGGATAAAGCGGCGTATAATATTTGATGACCAGCCGATTGAACTTCGACATAATCCCGTCATAGTGCATATCGGCGGAATACGGGTACAGCTCCGTATCGAATGTGTAATGCTTGAAATGCATTTTTTTGCGGTTCATAAAGCTGGTTTTGATTTTCATATCAATTTTGTCGTCTGCGGCATGCGGGAGATGAAGCACGCATATCTCCTCCGTGGCGTACATGGCCGCGCCATGCAGATGCAAGTGGTAGGAGAAGTCTGTATCCTCCGCGCCCCAGCCCTTGAACGACTCGTCGAAGCCGCCGGACTTCACCACGATTTCCCTCGACGCGCTGACCGCGCCGCTCCAGCCCATCGTCCATGGCACATCCATCCGGTTCAAATCGCCGCCGACCAGCTCGAAATGCGCCGTCCGCATATCCTCCCAGCCGGGATGGAACTTCAGCCGTTCGCAAGTGTCCGCCAGGTTCTGCGGCGTAATGCCTTCAATGACCGACATATCCTCTACGTCCGGGTCGGTGAAAGCTCCCAATATATAATGGTACAGCACCATATTCGCGCTGTCTCCGATTCGTCCCACCGATTGTCGGATCATCGTATCCGGGATGACGATTCCGCAGTCCAAGAAAACCAATATGCGCCCTTTGCTCTCGGCAATGCCGGTATTGCGCGCTCTCGATCTGCAGGAATGCTTGTCCCTCGGGATAAAAATATAATTCAGCGAAGGCAGCTTATCGCGGTAAGAATCAACGACTTCGCGAACCGGCTCCGTGGAGCCGTCGTCGACAATGACCACTTCCATCCCGATGCCGCCGAGGTCCTTTTGCCCGCTAATGAAGTATAGCGTCTTCTCCAATTGATCCGGCTTGTTATGCACCGGAATAATGATTGAAATATCCATGCGTTTCATTCCCCTCCATCCTCTGCCGATCTTAGGGAAGGCTTCCGGGAGAAGCCTCCCCCGATGATTAAACTTCCAGCTTCTCCGCTTGCTCGTACTGGTAAGGAGTCAAATGATTGCGCCTGCACAGCTCCTCCACCAGCTCTCCCAATACCTGCTCCTCCGCCGCCTGCATATGGCTTAACCTGGTTACGATGTCTCCCAAAGTGGCATTGTTGCGCGAGTAAAAGTATTTCAGCAGCATATTGCGAAGCACCATCGCCTCGCCTTCCAAACGCGTGTAGCCTTCCAGAGCCCCGTTATCTTCACCCAGCGCGCCCTGTTCCTGCAAATAGCGAATGCGTGCCGTCATCATTTTTTTATGCTCCCATAAAATATGAAGCGGCCTGACGTCCAGATTAATGCTGCCTTCGGCGGTCAGCCTAAAGCCTTCCTGCAGTCCCTCGTAAATATCGAGGCCATAATACCCTTCTATGCTTTGATAATAGAATCGCAGCCGCTTCGATGTATCGACGCCATTCAAATAATCGCTCATGCTGTCCACCATCGTCTGCAGCTCCAGATCGAATCTTCCCAGCTGCGCGCCGTAGCGCGAACCGCCGTATTCGCGCGGCTCAACCTTGCGGCACAGGCTGATTCCCTTCTGCCCCGTATCCTTGTAATAAGCAAGGCCGAAGTTCTCGAAGGTCACTTCCTGGAAGGAAAACTGCCGGTTTTTATCAAAAATCGCAATGTTGTAAATTTGACGGTTCAGATCGTAGCCGTATACCATCAGGTCATGGCTGAAGTGATGCGCGCCGTTGCTGATCGAGTTTGGGATATAATATTCGTCCACATACGTCGAGCAATAATAGCCTCCATCAATATGCCGCTTCAGGAAAGCGTGGATATCGACACCAAGATCGGCCAGCATGCCCTTGCACGTCTGCCGGTACTTGAGCCACGGCACATTGCCGAACAGAACCATCAGATTAGGGAAAAAGTCGAGGCGATACTCCCCGATTCCGATATAATCCTTGGAGATATAGAGCTGATTGTAATGGGTGTAAATCCATGGCTTGCACTCCTCATAGTTTTGGAGAATGCCCAGCACATAAGCATGTCCCAGAAATCCGTATACGTCAGGAATGGTAAAAGGCAGCTTCCTTACGCCGTCGAATTCACTGTCCTCTGTACGCACAGCTTCGTTGCTCATCAATAGTCCCCTTCCTCTGTTAGAACGATTCTTTGTCGGCGAACATTCTCGTGCAGCGGTTGCACATCATCAGATTGGTCGTTTTCAAATATTCCCGGAAGCTGGTCGCACGCTCGCCCTCCCACATCTCCTGGAACGAATTTTCATAGATATTGCCATACTTATAGTCCGGCAGATCGACGCAAGGATACACCTCGCCTGTTCTGCGAATCACCATCTCATGCCAAGGCGCCACGCACTTCGTACGGCCGAACACATTGTCAATATCGGTGAAATATTCATGGATATCGACGAAGCTGGACGTGTCGACGCCTTCGGATTCCCAGATCTCCTCCAAATCCTTCTTAAGCGCCAATGTGTCAATGCCGATATCCTCTTCCACAAAGCCTTGCCAGCCGGCGGATACATCGCAGTTCAGATGCTCTTTCATCTGCTTGGCGTACGCCAGGCCGCGCTCCTGTGTCGTGAACAAGAGAGGAGCGAAATTAACCGACAGATCGCGGCGCTTCAGCCAAGGATTCTTGGAATCGTGAAGCACGACATTCGCATCCTTGAACCGCTCGCGCAGCGCGCCAAGGAAGTCCTTGATGCTGTGATAGTTGTATTTGGAGAGCACCATCGTAATATTAATGAACGGGAACATCTTTTTGCGCCGGCGTTTTTCTTCGATCAGAGCATCGATGTTCTCGCAAATCGTCTTGAAGCTGCCCTTCCCGCGGATGGAATCATGGAATTCCTCCGGCCCGTCGATTGAGATGTTCATCGCTACAATGTTTTCCATAATGAATTGAACCTGCCGTTTAATAAGCGACCCGTTCGTCAGCAGATAGATATTCGCCTTGCGGCTGCGCAAATACTCTACCAGCTCGGTGAAATTCTTGTACAGCATCGGCTCGCCGCCGGTAATGATGACGCTGAGGTTTTTGTTCACCTCGGTTACGTCATGAAGGAATCGCTTCAAGACATCGATATCGAGCTGCTCGCGAATAGCCCGTTGAGGCTCCTTGAGCGCCCAGCCGGTCTCGCCCCAGATGTGGCAGAAGCTGCAGCGATAGTTGCACATTTCCGAGGGAAACAGCGTCAGCTGCTTAATTTCCGGCTTCAAATTTTGGACATGCTCGACTAACGCCGTTCCACCAAGACTGCCTGCTTTCGTCAACATATAAGAAATCCCTCCTCGTATTGGCTATTCTTCACTCGACGTGGCGATGTACTGCATAATGGCATTAATGCTGCTGAAATTGCGGAAATCCAGATCCTCATCCTTCCAAGCGACGCCAAACTCCATCTCTGTCGCGATAACCAGCTTAATGAACGTAAGCGAATTTATGCCTAGCGAAGACAGCTCATCATCCGGTCCAATTTGGTCCAGTGCAGACGGATCGTCCACGTTGTCTCTTAACAGATTGATTACCTTTTCTCTCAATTCCTCTTCCGTATGGATCACCATATCTGTTTCCTCCTATAAGTTGACTTTATCAAGCACTGTGCCTAGCCTAGCAAACAAACGTACTTGGAAATCTCGCTCGCTTGAGGCAATCTCGATCATTCTTGCCGCAATAGCCTCCGCGGCGGCAGCCTCATACTTGCGCATGTACATATACCGGGCGGCGCTCTTGCGCACCGTCTCCCAACTGCCCACAATGCCCCAGAACAGAAGAGTCAGCTCATCGTTCTCGCCGAACGCATGAGCAAGCCGGTACCGCTCCACCTGCTTCGCATTAATCACTTCATTCAACCAATCGACCAGGCTGTCCGCTTCCCTGTCAAAAGCATCCTCTTCCGAGACGATGTCCCGTACCCACCGGGCTATCTCCGCCAGTACGCGCTGACTGTTCTCCAGACGCTCTCGGCCTTCAAGCTGGCTTCTTGCAAAAAACGATTTGAAATCAGAGGCGATGTCAGAATCAGGGCTGCCAGCCTGAGCCTTCTCCAGAATGTAATGGCTGGGGCGATTCAACTCGTCCATGAAGTTCTCGGCAAAGCCCAATGAGGCTCGGACATAGTCCTCGTATTCGATGGTGCGAGCCGCATAGGATAAGTTTTCTTGCCGGTCGTGCTCCATAATATGAAACTGGCGAAGCTGGTCATCAAAGCCGAATACGAGCAGAGTATGGTCCACATGCCGCTTCCCGTACGTATCCTTGCGAATCGGCTCGTAATAGCTGTCTATCCATGCAATAACCGGTTTGCCAGCCCGGAGGGCCTCTACCGTCTCGGACAAGATTAGCTCATGATCATGGCGCATCGTCACTTGCATGCCTTGCAAACGAAATAGTTCATCAAGCGGCAGGACAGGGACATAGTCGATTCCATACGGCCGGCTGCCGCTGCCAGGCTGCCCGTAGACGATCAGATCATTAAGCATAAACGGCAGAATGCTGCGTTCGAAATGCCGGACAGCCGGAAACAGCGAATTGTAGAAGCAATTCCGGTAATACAAATCGTTGAATGGCTCGATATCCGGCAAAATGATGCGCGCCCCGGATGCTGTCCAGCCGTCTCCGCTTAATGGCTCCGCTGAGCTTGCTACAGCCAGCATAGCATCGTCATGCGCAAGTCCGGCTAAGCTTTGCGGCAGTACAGCTCCCTGCTCCAGCCACTCAGCAGCTCTGCGAATCGTCGGGAAACGATAAAGATCATCCGACTGCAGGGTTATTCCTTCCTTCTCCAGCTCCACTTCAAGCTGAATGGCTAGAATGGAATTGCCGCCAAGGGCAAAAAACGTATCGTCGACATCCATCTCCTCGACGCCCAGCAGCCTGCTCCAAGCTTGCGCAAGCTGAAGCTCCAAACCGGTATATTCGCCGCTGGTCTTGCCCTGCAGCCTCACAGCTGCCCGCTGTTTCTGTACAGCCCCGGACACCGGCTTCTCCCGCGAGATCGCCAGCGATTCTTCCTCTGCAGACGGAGCCAGCGGTTCAACCCAGCATCTAGCCGCTTGGAACGGATAGGTCGGCAGCCTGGCCTTCTTGCGAATTTCACTGCCATATACTCGGCTCCAGTCCACTTCCGCGCCGAGGCAATAACATTCGCTAAGCCGCTTCAGTTCCTCGATATCGAATGGTTGGCATTCTTCAAGCCGATCGGCACACTGCGCTGCCTCGTCGTTCAATCGCTGCAGCCCTTCAGCAGTCAGCTCCCCTGGCACCCGCGTCTCGCGGTGGGCGCTCGCCAGCTTATGCTCGCCGTAATACACTCCGCTCCCCTCATCGCTTGCCAAACCGTGACGGGCCAGCCTTGCGAGCTTGTCCTGAAGCTCCGGAAGGCTTCGGGCGATAACCGCGAGCCGGCTGCTGTAATGGCCTCTGCCTGCTGCAGCGGTATAGCATATGTCGCCAATGCTTGCGGCCTGCTTGATTAGCGACTCCGCACAGGAAGCGATCAACTCCTCCAGCGCGGTCTTGTTCTTGGCCGACAGCACCATCAGCTGCGGTGTTCCGTTCTCATGCCGGCCGGTGTCTTCCGCTGACGCTGCCGCAGCCGGAGCCTCTTCCAGCACGATGTGGCAGTTCGTGCCGCTGAAGCCAAAGGAGCTGACGCCGCAGCGTCTCGGATCGTTCCCCGCCTCCCACTCCTGCGCCCGATCATTCACGTAGAGCGGAGATTGGTGGAACGGAATGTTCCGGTTCGGCCTTGCGAAGTGGAGAGTCGGCGGCAGCGTCTTGTATTTCAAGGCCGCTATCGCCTTGGCTAATCCGGCAACTCCGGCCGCTGCGTCCAGATGGCCGATGTTGCTCTTTACAGAGCCGATTGCGCAGAACTGGCTTTTGCCGGTGAAAGCGCGGAAAGCGCGGCGAATGCCGTCGGCTTCAATGGGATCGCCCAATCTGGTTCCCGTTCCATGCGCTTCCATGTATGCGATCGACTCCGGATCAATATCCGCATCCCGCCAGGCCTGGACGAGAAGCTTCTCCTGGGCTGCCGCATTCGGCGCCGTCAGGCCCGCCGACGCGCCGTCCTGATTCATGGCGCTGCCCTTAATGACCGCATGGATGGGATCCCCGTCCCTCATGGCTGCAGCAAGCGGCTTCAGCAGGAATGCGGCCGTACCCTCGCCCCATACCGTACCGTCAGAGTCATCGTCGAAGGCGCTTGTCCGTCTTGCAGAAGACTCGATGCCTATCTCGTACAGCCCCTCCACCGGCAGCAGGCATACCTTGACGCCGCCAGCGACCGCCATCTCGCATTCCCCGTTGCGAATCGCGGTACAGGCCAGATGAACGGCAACCAGAGATGACGAGCAGGCGGTATCCACGAGCATCGCAGGGCCCTTCAAATCCAGCATATGGGCAATTCTTCCTGCCATTATGGAAGGCGTATTGCCTGCGCTGGCGGCGCCGATCTGCTGCGGGAAGTTTTTGGACACATACTGTCCGTAGACCGGCCAATCGGCGAATCCGATGTAAATGCCGGTACGGCTTCCCTTTATTCGTTGGCCCCCATAACCCGCGTCCTCTATCGCTTCCCAAGCCGTCTGAAGAAACAAACGCTGATTAGGGTCCATGAGCGACGCTTCCTTCGGCGACAGGTTAAAGAAGCTGTAGTCAAAGCCGTCGACCCGGTCCAAATAACCGCCATAGCTGTAACGGATTTCTTCCTTTCGCAAATGGGTGAAGGTGCGAATGAAGCCCTCCGAATCCGATTGTCTCGCTGCCGGATACGGCTGGATCAGATCTATTCCTTGTACAATATGGCGCCAGAATTGCTCCAGATTGTCCGCGCCGGGCATCTTCAGCGCCAGGCCGATCACAGCAATGTCCTTGGAAGGCTTCGGCCCTTGCTTCTTCACCGATTGCAGCAGCTTCAGGCCGGTTGCGGCGTCCAGCTTGCCTGCCCCGACGCTTTCGAATATCGTGCGTATGACGTTATCCATTGGCCACCTCCAGCGTATGATACCTGCTTACCGCTTCATCAATGGATAGCTCGCCTCGTTCAATCTGCTCCAATAGATGCATCATTTCCTGATCGAACTCATCATTCCCGCCATCTGAGTCTGTGCTATCCGTTACTTCGTTTGCCGTCTTCTGCCGAAGATATTCGGTAATTCGGGCAATGGTTGGGTAGGAGAACATATCGGCGATCGTCGTCATGCCCCGGTAGTTCTCCTCAATCAGCGTATGAATCTTCGTAATCAGGATGGAATCTCCGCCGATCTCGAAGAAGTTGGCGTGAACATCCAGCTCGTCATAACCAAGCACTTCCTTCCACGCCCCGGCAACATGCTGTTCAATCACGCTGTAGCTTCCAGCAGACTTGCCCTTCAGCCGGATCGGAACGGCCGCGGCCGCCTGCCTTCCCGGCGGTCCAGCCTTGCCTGGCCGTACGGCTGGATGACTGGTCTCTACACGGCGGAATGGCAGCAGCTCTCCCAGTGCGAACATGCCGGATCCTTCATTCCATTCTCCGACATAGACCTGATTGCACTCAAAAGCGAGCAGTTGGCGGAAAGCCTCCACTCCTTCGTGCGGGGCAAGGGAGCGGAACATCTCCTTGTCCTCATCCGTCTCGGAGTTTGCCGCCATTCCAGTTCCTTCCCAGGCCGGCCAGTTCAGGACCAGCGTTCTTCCGAATCGGCTCCGATAAGAAGCATAGCCATCCAGATAAGCATTGCCCGCTGTGTAAGGTCCCGATCCGACACCGCCAATTAATGTGATGGCGGAGGAGAAAAGGACAAAGAAATCTGGAGCATCCTGCCTCGTCAGCCGGTCCAGCAGCCATGTGCCTTTCATCTTCGGGGCTGTAATTTCCTTGAACTCACTCAGCTCAAGCTTGCCGATCAAGTTCCCTGCCGAGATTCCCGCTGCATGGACAACCCCTGCAATACGGCCATAATGTCCCCGCAAGCTCTCCAGCGCAGCCGTCAACTGACCGCAATCTGCGACATCCGCTTCAATCGTGGTCACTTGCGTGCCCGTCAGTTCAATTTCTTGAATGGCCCCGATGCAAGCAGCAAGCTTGGCATCCGTTCTCTCCCGCAATATCGCTTCCCAGCTCTCGCGCGGCGGCAAGGCGCTGCGGCCGATAAGCCCAATCCGTCCGGCGCCTTCGGCAGAGAGCAGCCTCGCAATATGAAGGCCGATACCGCCCATGCCTCCGGTGATCACATAGATGCCTTCCTTCGATAGCTTGATGCGGGTGTTCGGCAGCTCTGTCGGGTCAATGGGATGAATCCGGTCCGCATACCGCTTCCCGTTCCGATAAGCAATCGCGTAACTGTCGTATTTTTGCAAGATAGATTCATTCCATATCGTCTTGGCTGCATCCGCATATTCATCCAGATCGATACACGTCAGCTTTACTTGCCGGTTTTCCCAACCGACCGTTTTGCCTAGGCCGAACATCGCCTGGGATTGAGGGAAAACCCGCCCTTCATCTGATGGAAGCACCGAGTCCGCTCGCATAGCGGCTGCGATCATTTCTATTGGCCCCGTATTCGGTCCGCGAGCGAGCGCCTGCGCTAAGAAGAACAAGCCGTAGACGCTTGGCTCCAACTGCCCATCCAGCTCAGCCAGCGATTCCGCTTCCCCGTGCTCTCCTAGAGAACGAAGATAGAGAATCCGGTCAATTCGCTCATTCTGTAAGTCCCGGAACAGCTGGGCATAGTCGGCATCATTATCGCGAATGAGATAGGATGTGCCGCTAATCGCTGCATAGCTCTCCCCTGCACCCACTTCGATGACGCGGCATCCTGCCGCTCTGCCGATTTCGACGAGCTGTATGCCTGCATCTCCCTTATCCTTGAATACCAGAATCGTCTGCGGCAAGACGGAGCCATGAGCTGCCGCGATCGGCTGCTCGCTCCATACACGGCGATGGAACAGCTGCCGACCAGCCGCATCGACTGCTTGTGACTGCGGCGGCTCTGGAATGTCGAGCCAACAGCGCTCACGATCAAAGGCATAGGCCGGCAAATGGACCCGCCTTCTCTTCATTCCTGCATACAGCGACTCCCAGGGCAGTGACGCCCCCGCGACATAAGCCGCTCCCAGCTCCCGCAGCAGACTCTCGTCGTGCTGGCTTGCCTGCGTACGATAACGGCGCAGCAGCTCCGCCGCCGATTCGGCATCCCAGCTTCCTTCCCCATGGATTGCTGCTGACGACAGCACTTTAGCGAACAACCCGTCTTGCTCCGTATTTCCGTCCGCTAAGACTGCTTCGCGAAGAAGCGCGGCAGCTTCTTCAATCGTAGAAGCAAGCAGGGCAATGCGGTGCTTGTAATGCGCCCTTCCAACGCTTAGCGTATAGGCGACATCCTCCAAATCAAGCCCCTGATCGCGCTCGAAGCAGTCCAGAAAGCTGCCTGCAAGCATGTTCAATGATGTCTTCGTCTGGGCAGACCAGACGAGCAGGCTTGGCGGACGGCTTGCTGCCGGCAATGGAGGAATGCCATATTCCGGCGCTTCCTCCAGCACCACATGGCAATTGGTGCCGCTCATGCCGAAGGAGCTGACTCCGCATCTGCGCGGGTCATTCCCGCGTTCCCAGTCGATGGCGCGGTCATTGACATAAACCGGCGATTGCGCAAAATCAATCTCGCGATTCGGCCTCTCAAAGTGAAGCGACGGATAAATCCGCTTCTCGTGAAGAGAGAGAGCCGCCTTGACGAGCCCGGCGATTCCGGCCGTATTGTCAAGATGGCCGACGTTGCTCTTGAGCGACGCTACGGCACAAAATTGCCGCTGATCGGTGTATCTCCGGAATGCCCGCTCAATCGCCTCTATCTCAATCGGATCGCCTAGCTTTGTTCCCGTGCCGTGCGTCTCGATATATCCGATTGTCGCGGGATCAATGCCTGCTTTCTTCCACGCCTCCACAATAACAGCCTCTTGCGCCTGAACATTCGGCGCGGTAATGCCTACCGAGCTGCCATCCTGATTCATGGCGCTGGATTTGATGACGGCATAGATCGAATCCCGATCATCCTTCGCCCTCTCCAGCGATTTCAAAACGATTGCTACAACTCCTTCACCCGTCCCCGTCCCGTCGGAGCTGTCGTCGAACGTTCTGGCTCGCGCTGTTGTCGATTCTATGCCAACCTCCGCTTCCCTCAGCGGAATGAGATGAAGCTGAATGCCGCCCGCAATAACAAGATCGCATTCCCCGTTGCGAATAGCTTGGCAGGCAAGATGCACCGCAACCAGCGACGATGAGCATGTCGTATCGACAAGCAGGCTCGGCCCCCTCAGGTCAAGCAAATAAGACAAGCGGCTGGCGATAATGGATCGCACATTGCCGGTCATCGCAAGCGCCATGTTGCCCGGCTCCACATCCTGAATCATTTTTTTGTAGTCGGAATCCGAACCGTAGCCGACATAGACGCCGGTACGGCTTTCCTTCAGCTTCTCGCCGCTGTAGCCCGCATCTTCAATCGCGCTCCATGCCGTCTGGAGGAACAGCCGCTGGTTAGGGTCAAGCAGGCTCGCTTCCTTGGGCGACAGCTTGAAGAACCGGTAATCGAACTTGTCCACCTCGTCCAAAAAAGCCGCTTCTCCGTACGGCACCTCGTTCTCCGCCTTGCCGATCCAGCGGAAATAGCGATCCGTATCCGTTCGGCGCGAGGCGGGAATCGGCCGGACACAGTCCAGGCCGGCGCGCAGATTGTCTGCGAACTGAGCGGCCGAATCCGCCAGCGGGAGCTTCAGCGCAATGCCGATAATCGCAATGTCCGATTGCGATACGTCATCGAAGGTGACGTCGCCGGATGATTGCAAAGAGGTGTCGCTTAGCTTGATCGAACCGAAATCCATTTCCCTACACCTCCGCATGTTGTGGCTTGCTTTGCGATTTAGACGTTAGCAAATTGGGGGTATTGCGCTTCCGTTCCCGACTTCTCCAGAATCGAGCGGAATCTCTCCCTTCGCTCAGCCTCCGGCACCTTCTTCGTCTCCAGCATTCCTCTAAGCAGGTTCAAGGCTTCCTCCGCTTGCTGCGGAGACGGCATGGCGCCTTCACCCGCTTCATCCAGCTGCTCTTGCAGCCGCTGCAACTGGCGGTAAGGCTCCACAAAGCCTTGCTCGTATTCCGATAGACTGTCGTTGCGATTGCGGGTGCAGACTGCCGCAGCCACGCATAGAGTGACTACATTTTGTCTGGCATTCGTACGCTGCTGAAGCGCCATCTCGGCCGCCAGCCCCTCTCGGACTGATTCGACATCTCCCCCCGTATCCAAGGTATAACACTCGATGGTCGGCACATTAGGCTTCATCAGCCTAGTCAACACATTTTTGGCGCCAAGCTCGACCGCTGCCGATACGCCCATTCGAGACAAATATTGCAAGGACTCCGACCATCTGACCGGCGCTGTTAATTGAGCCGACAAACAGCCTGCAATCTCCTCGGGGTTTTCATAGGGCTTCGCCGTCACGTTGGAGATGACCGGCCATTTGAAACGCCCGAAGCGTATGGCTTGCAGCTCCTGCCCGAATTGAACGGCCGCAGGCTTCATGAGCGCGCTGTGGAACGGCGCGCTCACATTCAAGTAAGCGATTCTGCCGCCCTCCTGTTCCAATCGGCTCGCAGCCCGCTCGACAGCCGGGCCATGTCCGGATATGACAATCTGCTCCGGCGAGTTCAGATTGGAGATCGCGACGCTTTGCCGCGTATTCCCCTCCGCTTCCAGACATGCCGCTTTCACCGCTGAGGCGCTTAACCCGATAATCGCGCACATTGTGCCCGTACCCTCGGCTGCTGCCTCCTGCATAAGCGCTCCGCGCCGCCTGACGAGGCGAAGCGCATCGGCATAGGCGATCGCTCCTGCGCAAGTGAGCGCAGTAAACTCTCCCAAGCTATGGCCGGCCATGTAGAGGGGGGCGACGCCGATCTCTTCCATGTACACCCGGAATGCCGCGACGCTTGCCGCCAGCAGCGCAGGCTGCGCATTTTCCGTGCGGGTAAGCTCATCGGGATGGCCTTCTTGCATCAGCTTGCGCAAGTCGAACCCAAGCACGTCGCTGCCTTCCTCAATGGCCGCTCTGGCGGACGGATAGCGGTCGAACAGCGATTTTCCCATGCCGACATATTGGGAGCCCTGTCCCGGAAAAACCAATGCCAGCTTTCTCATCCTCCATTCCCCCTTATGATAAAATTCGGCTTTCCGCCAATTGGCGGAGCACGTCGGCGCTCTGGCTTGCAAGCTCTTCCATAGCTTCCCTCCGCAGCCGCCGATCGTTGAATTTCATATGAACAGTCAGTTGGCCTGCAGCTCCCGCCTCTTCGATGGCAACGACAAGCTCATAGGTCTCCAGCATAGCCGCATCCGCATGAAGCTCGCCGCTTCCGATCAACGGCAATATCTCCAAGTCGCCTTTCACAGACGGTACCTCTAGCGCTTTGCGATAGAGATAGCGCGTGGAATCGGAAGCCGACCGAAGCTTGGCAATGGCAGCGAACAAATCCGGGAAGCCGGATATGGCGTCCAGCTTCACATGCCACGGCGACGCTTCCTCCCCGTCATCCATCAGCATTTGAACGACAGCTTCGTTCTTCCCGCTTCTGACGCCGAATAGATAGGCGTATACAGACGCGACCACATCTGCCGCCGCAATCTCGTGCTCCTCTGCAATCGACTGCATATGCCGGTAGAGCTCGCTCTGCACATGATAGCGGACGGAGCCAATGCCGCTCGCCAGAGGATTGCGGGCAAAGCTGCGCTCCGTCATCGTCTGATAGCCTCCGAACACAGTCTCGTCGTAAGCGGTATACCGGCTCTCGATCCAGCGGGCCAGCTTGTGAACAGTGGAATAAGTGAACAAGTCGACAATGCCAAGTCCCCATCCGTGCTCCTTCTCCAGCTTGCCGTGCAGCTGCATCAGCAATATGGAATTGCCGCCAAGATCGAAGAAGTGATCATGCAGGCCTACGTCCTCCAGCTTCAGCACCGCTTGCCAGGCTCGGCGAATGTCCGCCTCCGTCCCGCTCATCGCTGCATCCTCCCGGGAACGGCGTGCCAGCGGCTGCGCGATGCTGCCAAGCGCTCTCTTATCCGTCTTCCCATTGGCCGTGCGCGGCACTTCCGGAATGGCATAGAAGTGCGACGGCACCATATATAAAGGCAATCTGCCCTCCAAATATTCGCGGATCTCCTCGGTATACAGCACGAGTCCCCCGGCTGCTTGGATATAAGCAGCCAGCGCCTTCTGGCCGTATGCATCGTCTGCCGCCAGCACAACGGCAGCTTCAACGGAAGGATGCGTCTGCAGATGATGCTCGACATCGCCGGGCTCTACGCGGTAGCCGCGGATTTTGATCTGCTCGTCCGCTCTGCCTAGAAATTGAATGCTGCCGTCCGGAAGCCACCTTCCTACGTCGCCAGTCCGGTATAGTCGTCCGCCTGATAGAAACGGGTCTTGCACGAAGCTTCCAGCCGTCAATTCCGGACGGTTCAAGTACCCCCGGGCAACCCCTTCGCCGCCTATGCAAATCTCGCCTGGGATGCCCAGCGGCTGCAATTGACCGGCCGCGTTCAGCACATAGGCCCTGTAGTTCCAAATCGGCTTGCCGATCGGGACGGAGCCTGTCTCGCCAGGGAGACAGCGATGATACGTCGCGCATACCGTCGCTTCGGTAGGTCCATACGTGTTGTATACCGCTGCGCCAACAAGCAGCTTGTCGTAATATTCCGGCTTAAGCACATCCCCGCCGCTTATAAAGATACGAACGCCTTCCCAGCCCTCTTGCTTGTTCAGCTCATTCAGAAGCAGAGGCGAGCAGGACACAACCGTTACCCCGCTGCCATGAATGAGGCGGCTCAGCCTGGACTGATCCAGCACATCCATCTTGTCTGCGATGACGAGTCTGCCGCCCGCCAGCAAGACCGGATACATCTCTTCGACGAATTGATCGAAAGAGCAGGACGCCTGCTGGAGGAATCCGTCTTCTTCCGTCAGCATGAACTCATGCTGGAAGGCCTTCACATATGCGGCCAGATTGCCATGCTCGACAACAACGCCTTTTGGCTTGCCGGTGGAACCGGAAGTGTATAGAATGTAAGCCGCATCGGTAGAAGCTTGCATTGGCTCCGCCGAGCAGCTTGCTTCCTCATGGAAGGATTGCTCTGCCGGATTCACATGCTTGCCGAGGTATCCGTACCGCTCCGCGGCATCCGGCTCTGCGAGCAGCAGCTTTGGGCCGCTATCCTCCAATATTTGCGCAATGCGCTCTGGCGCATATCCGTTATCAATCGGCACATAAGCCGCGCCGGACTTCAATACGCCCAGCATCGCAGCGATGAGATGCTCGTCGCGCTCCATCAGGATCGCCACATGATCGCCCGCCGCCGCTCCTTTTCTTCTCAATTCTGAGGCGATGCGGTCAGCGCGTTCATTCAGTTCTCCGTAAGTCAGCTCTTTTCCGCCGCATAGCACCGCGACCCGGCCGGGAGCCAGACAGGCTTGCTTCTCGAACAAGCGATGGACCGGCTCTCCCGAAGCAGGGACAATCGCTTGATTAAAGCGATGCACAATCTCGTCTCGCTCCTCTTCCGTTATCAAATCGACCATGCCGAGGGGGCACTCTGGCGTCTCTGTCATGGCCCGGATAATCCCGCGGTAATGTCCAGCCATTCGTTCAATGAAAGACCGGGAATACCGATTCTCATCGTATGCGATCTCCAGCTCTATGCCTTCGAAGGCCTGGATGCCGACCGTGATGCCGTAGTGAGTCGACTCTGTCATTTCATAATGCTCAATTCTCAGCAGATCGTCCTGCATCAGCTTCAAATCAAGCGGATAATTCTCCAGCACCACGATCGTGTCGAACAGCGGCTCTCTCTGGTTGAACCCGCTGTAAGAAGCGATATCGACCAGAGCGGTATGCTCATAATCCTCTCTGCGCTTCAGCCCTTCATTGACAGTCTGAATATATTGCTCCACCGGCATGTCTGCGCCAAGCTGCGTACGAAGCGGAATCGTATTAATGAATAGCCCTACCATCTCTTCTATTCCGCGAATATGAGGTACCCGCCCGGATACCGTCGTGCCGAATACGACATCGTCCGTCCGGCAGTAGCGGGAGAGCAGCAGTCCCCACGCTCCGTACATTAACGCCGCAAGCGTCACCTCCCGGCTTTGCGCCAACTGCATGGCCGCATCCGCCTCAGCTTGCGGCAGCCTCCGCCTGTACGGCCCCTCTGCAGAACGCACAGCACGGCCGCCAGATTGCTCCGGGATTGCCGTCCGTTCCGTCCAATCCGCCAGCTCGCGCTGCCAATATAGCCGCTGCGCTTCGGGATCGCGGCTCTGATGCCATCTTACAAACTCTTTGAATCTCGTTTTGCCGGCCGCTTCGTGAGAGGATGCGCCCATAGACAATGCCCGATAGGCTTGCAGCAGCTCCTTCAATAGAATGCCGTTGCTCCAGCCGTCGAACAGAATATGATGCCAGGTCACGATCATCTCGCCTTCACTGTCTGAGAGCTTGCATAATACTACGCGAAGCGGCGCCGTCTCTAGGTCCGGCACATTCCTCCGTTCGCGCTCGCGCTCAGCCTGTATGGCTTCTTTTCTCTCCTCATGCTGCAAGTCTGACAGATCTGCGACTCGTATCGGCGTCCCTGCCTGCTTTAATACAATTTGAACTGGCCGCTCCAGCAACTCGAACCGGTATACGGTGCGCAGCATTTCATTGCGGCGGATCACTTCTTCCCAAGCAGCCTGCAGCAGGTCCATCCGGCATTCGCCGGTGAACCTGACCGTCAGCTGCTGGACATATTCCTCCTGATGGCGGCCGCTCGCGTAATGAAACAGGAGCCCTTCCTGTGTAGGCGTCAGCGCCAGCATATCCTCGACATTCGCCCGATCCAGCTTTTTCTCCGTCATGCTTCCCCGCCCTCCCTGCTATAGCTAGAAACTTCGATTAGGATAAGACCGCATTGCTTGCGAGCTCCCGGGACTTCACTTCCACGACCTGTCCCATCTCCATCTTGATGGTCTGGTCTGCCAGATCGAAGTAGCGGTCATCATGTGTAATGGCTATGACGCATTTGCCCCGGTTTTTCAAATCAGGCAGCAACTGATGGTAGAAATAAGCGCGGTATTCCGGATCCTGATCGGCTGCCCATTCGTCGAACAGACAGAATGGCCGATCATCCAGATAGCTGATTAACAGCGCAAGCCGCTTTCGCTGACCGGTCGAAAGCTTGGTCGTATTGAACGAGCCGTTCTCAATCCCTACCTTATCCGTCAACTGCAGCTCCCGAAGATGCCGCTCAATCTCCAGCCCTTTCGTCGAGTAGTCGATGCCGTACAGCTTCTGGAACAGATAGAAGTCGCTGAATATAGCGGAGAACTGCTCGCCCAGCCTTCTGGAATCCGTCCCCTCGCCGTCAAGCCGCACCTCTCCCTCCGCAGGGGCGTACAAGCCGGTAATCAGCTTCGCCAAGGTCGATTTGCCGCTGCCGTTGCCGCCGGTGATGAACGTTATTTCGCCCGGGCGGAATTCGCAATTAATCGGGCCGACCGAGAACGTCTCGCCTTCCTTGTTGCTGTAATGGAATGCGACCGATCGAAGCTCCAGCAGCGCGGGAAGCGGCTCCGATTTCTTGCGTTCGTTCTCCTCGTGTATCGTATCCAGCTCCGCCGACAGCTGCTTGATGCGATTCCAGCTGATCCGAATCTGGATCGCATTGGGGATGGTATTGAGAATGCCATGAATCGGGCCTGTCATATAGAGCAATACGAACACATAATTGCGAAGCGTGTGCTCCTTCAGCTCGCTGAACAGCAGCGGGAACAGGAACACAACCGAACCGATGACAAATGTGAATAGCAATTCGCCGATGACATTGACATTGGCGTACTGAAGATCGCCTTTGATCCGCTTGTCCCGGTACGTATTGCAGCTCTCTTCCATATCGCTCTGAAAGCCTGCGCGCTTGCGTCTATTCAAGCTGAGCTCCTTGAAGCCGTGCATCAAATCGTTAATGAAGCGGAAAAACACATTTTGAATATCGCGGGTCTCTCCCCATATCCGGTTCGCCTTAATGCCCGTCACATAGTGAAGCCCGGCAGCCAATACGATAAAGACCATAGCGATCAGCAATCCTTGCAAGCTGATAATGCCCATATAGACAAAGCAGCAGATAAGCGTGACCAAAGCTGTCGCTCCTGTGATGACCACATTGGAGAAGCCGCTGATCCGTTCGGTATCGTTATTGAGCGAAGCCTGGATTTTGCCGTCCTCTACGTTTTCGATGCGCTGATAGGAGGTTTTCAGTATTTTCCCCAGCAGCTCCATCCGCGTCTCGTACACCATGTCGTTGGCTATCTTCACTAGTCTCGTCCGCACCAGCTTCTGTCCTACGACATAGACGGCTATGCCGAATGCAAAATAAAGGAACAGCCCGCCTTGGAAGTCATCCACGCCGCGGTTCAGCGTTTCATTAACGATGAATATAATCATGGCGTTGCCGAAGCCGCTGGCGATACTGAGCAGCACCAGGGCAAACATCGAGCGGTCGCCCGGCTTCGGGAACATGCTCGAAGCCATCATGTACAGACCGAACAATACGACAGTCGCCAGCAGCATAATCACTGCGTACAGAAGAGTGTCGGGCGCCCAGACCAGAACGAAGTCCCAATTCAGTCCCCAGAACAAGATGTCCGGGATACGGTACAGAGCATAGGCCATTCCGCCGAGGAATACAGCCAGCATCATCAGCTGCATGAGAACTGATAGCGGCTTGCCCTGGAATCTGCGCGACCCGCCCGCCGCTTGCGCAACGACCGTGCCCGTCTTCCATAGCACAAGCATCGCCACCGGTATGAGCACGAACAGGATAAAGGTCGCCATATTATCGATTCCTTTGTACTGGTCGCTTACCGGGTCAGGCGTATCCTTGCCGACAATGATATTCATAATGCCTTGGGCAATCGTTCCCGAATACGGCGAGTTCAGGTTGGCGAGCACCGCCACGCCTACACCGTCTTCGGGACGGAATACGAAGTAGGACGAATAGTTCGGGTTGCCTCCGGCATGCGAGATTTCGCCCGATCCATCCTGGTAGACGCTCCAGCCTGCCGCATACGAGGAGCCGTCGCCGCCGGGAGGTACCGTCCGGTCCGGAAGATGCGACTTTGCCAGCAGATCGGCGAAGGAGCCCGCGACCGCTTCGGCGCCAAGCTGAATTTTTAGCCATCTGGCCATATCCGTCGCATTCGAAATGATATAGCCTGCCGGAGTATTGCCCCGGTACATCGGCGCGTCGTATTCAGCCGTCCTAAGCATTTTGACCTTATAGCCTTTGGAGAATTGGTGCTGCGCCGCTTCCTGCCGGAACATGAACGTCGAGGTCAAGCCCAGCGGCGCAAGCACCTGCTCCTGCACATATTGCTCATAGGTCAGCCCGGATACATTCTGAATAATCAATCCAAGCACGTCATAGTTGATCGTTGCGTATTCATAGCTTTCACCGGGCTGCCGCTCGAGCTCAAGCCCCACGAGCGTGCGCACCGTCTCCTCAAGCGCGCCCTCGCCATCTGCCGCTGGAATATCGCCGATTGTCTTGAACGGCACGCCGCTTGTATGATGCAGGAATTGCCGGAGTGTGACGTCGGCAGGCATTCCTTTGTAGGTCAGCTCCAGCCAAGGCAGATACGACGTCACCTTATTATCCAGATTCAGCTTGCCTTCTTCCTCCAGCTGCAGCACGGCCAGCGCTGTAAACGCCTTGCTGGTCGAACCCAGCTCGAATAGCGTCTCTGGCGTCACAGGCACGTCGCGGCTTACGTCGGCATGGCCGAATCCCTTCTGGTATACCGTCTGTCCCCCGTTGACGATAACGACGGACATGCCCGGTATATTCGACTTGTCCCAGCTCTTCTCGATAAACTGCTCGATCTCCGCTTCCTTGCCGGACAAGTCGGCGGCGTAAGCAGCTCCCGGCTGGCTTACCGATAATAGAATTACGATACTGGCAATGAACAACAACCAACGTCTAATAGGCATCATCGTACACCTTCTGCTTCGTATATTTGAGAATTTCTTCTACAGCGCGGTCCAGGCCGCCCGTCCGCTCGAACGATTCGCGGACCCTCGCACAGCTCGCCTTGAATTCCGGCAGCGAAACTGCCCGATCTACCGCCTGCTTCAATTGGTCCGGCGCGGCCCGCGAATCGCGAATATAAATTCCTGCCCCTGCCCGTTCGACCATCAGCGCCCCCATATACTCGTCGAATACCTGCGGCAGAACGACCATGGGCACTTCGCTGCATAGTGATTCATAAATGCTGTTGGCGCCTCCGTGGGTAATAAAGAGTGCTGCACGGCTCAGTATGTCCAGCTGCGGTACGTAAGAGCGGACGATAAAGTTATCCGGAATCAATTCGCGAAGCCCGGCAAGATCTGTGCTGCCGACCGACATGACAACCTGGTACCGGCCATCTCCAAGTGCGGCGAAGCACGCTTCATAGGCATCCCTTAACTCATTCAGAATGGTGCCGAACGCAATATAGACCAGCGGCCTTCCATCCAGCAGCTCATATGGAAACTCAACCGCCTCCCGGCGCGGATGCAAGCTGTAGCCCGCGAACAGATGAGTGTCATCGAAGGCATCTTCGTAGATTTGAAATTCCCTGGATGTGAAAAGCAGATTAAGCGGCTGCTTGCTGCAAAACACATCATTGATCACATTCATAGGCGGCAGGTTGTATCTGAGCGCTATCATCCCGGAGAGGCGGTCCAGCAGCTTCCGGTATATATCGTGCTTGCCTCTGTTCCGCTCGTACAGCGGATCGCCTTGCGCCCTCAGGACGTATTCCATAAAAAACTGGGGGTCTCTGTCCGCCATCTCGTCAATAAACGGGAAATTGGCAAAAAAAGCGATGCCCGGCACATCCAGCTTTGCGGCCATATCCTTCCCCCATAAACCGAAAGCGTCATGGATGATATAATCAGGGCTAAGCTTAGCCACTTCATCGAACAAGGCGGACGTCAAAATCCGGCTCCGGTCCATGAGAAAATCGGCAAATACAAGAAAGGTGTCAATCCCGCTTCCCTTATGAGTGCTGAAGCCAAGCAGCCCCCGGTAGCTGCGGAACGATGCGCCTGTCCCTTCGATCTTATCGCGGAAGGCGTCGCTGCAATAATATACAACCTCCTCCCCGCGCTCGATCAGCTTGGAGACCAGTCCCAGCGTCGGGTTGACGTGCCCATGCAAATCCACGCCGAAAAACACGACTTTAGACATCAGATTCCTCCTTCCCATTCGCTTGTTACATCAAGAGGCTATCCAGCTCATCTTGAGACAGCTTGACCGTTTCGAAATCCGACGGTGTATATTCTGTTGTCTCTTTGCCGCAGCAATGATTGACGACTGCCGCGAGCTTATTCTTATAGGCTTGCATCCACGACTCCACAGTCGAGCTCAGAAACCGGTTGGCGCTATAGGCGGCATGGACCCGCAGCTTGCTGCGGACGACGATGGCATGAATATCAATCAGTGCCGTAAGCTCATTGCGCCTTCCAGACTCCGCGCCGCTGGACTCCTCAGCCAAGTCGAACCAGTCATTGCGGAACTCGCTGTCAAAGCCGCCCATGAAATTGAAGCGCACCAGCTTGTCCGCGGCATATTCTACAGGAATGTCTCCCCGCTGCTGCAGCAAGCCGAATCCGGTACCGTTGCCCGGCACCCCTCTCAACTGCTCCTTCACTGTCTTGATCCATGCCTGGAGGCCGCTTGCCGTATTCGACAGCTTGAGCGGATACAGCGAGGTGAACCACCCTGCCGTGCGGGTAATATCGGCGGAATGGCCAACCGCCTCTCTTCCGTGCCCCTCCAGCTCAATACCGACTTGCTCCAGCGAAAAATGTTCAAATAGCGATTGACCCAGCGCCGCGATCAAGATATCCATCGGCTTCGTACCGTATGCGAAGTGGGCATCTCTTAGCAGGCGCGCAGTCTCCTCCTCCGTAAATTCGAATACCGCTTCTCTTGCACTCTCCATATCGTCGATGCCGTCTTCCATATCGAACGGAATCGTCCTTAGACCGCTTGCGGCCGACTGCCAATACAATGATTCCTGATCTGACAGCCGGTGCTGATGCCATTGCTCGGACCATTCCTGCACGGATGCCGTCTTATCCTGAAGCTTTACGGGTTGTCCTGAACGGAGCCCCTGCAAGCCGGCAGCCAGGTCCTCCAGTAGAATTCGCCAAGTGACGCCATCTACGGCGATATGATGGGCGGCCAGCAGCAATCGTCTGCCATTGCGCCCCAGATCGAACAAGCAGGCTTGAAGCAGCCGTCCTGCCCGCAGGTCGCATGCGCCTTTTACGGCTTCACCGATACGTGACATGCTGAGCAACTGCTCTTCATCCGAGCAGTCCGCTAAAGAATGAAAGCCGATCTTAACCTGATATTCCGGATCGTTCACATACACGAATGCATCAAGGTCAGAATCAATTCCAATCCTGAGAGAGTCGTGATGCTCAACCAGCTTCTGCAGCACTTGCTCCAGCTCGGCAAGCGTCGCTTCTTGCTTTAGGGCCAGCAGGACGGATTGATGATAATGATTCCGCTCCCGGAAGTTCTGGCGGAGAAACCAGGAAGCGATCGGCCATGGGCGGATTGGGCCTGCTGCTTGTGTCTGCGGATAATGCGCACTCTCGCTCATAGGCTGCATCAATCCGGCCATATCCTCTATAACAGGAGATCCCAATATCTCCTTGACTTTGATGCTGTAACCAAGTCCGTTCAACCTGGATGCGGCCTGAATGGCCTTGATGGAATCGCCTCCGAGATGATAGAAGTTATCCCGGATTCCAACCGGATGAATGCCAAGCAGCTCGCTCAGCACTTCCAGCAGCGCATGCTCTGCATCGTTCCGTCCCCCCTGGTACGGCACATCGATATTCGAAGCCGGCTCCGGTTCCGGCAGCAGCTTGCGGTTGACTTTCCCGTTCACACTAAGCGGTATCTCGTCCATCGTTATGAAATAAGACGGAACCATGTAAGCCGGCAGCTGCGCCGACAGGCTCTGCCTTAGCTCCGCATGACTGAGCTCACCGGCGCTGACAATATAGGCGCATAGATACTTGCTGTGGTCGGCATGCTCCCTATCAATGACAACCGCATCGCGCACCCGCGCATCCTGCAGCAGCGTCTTCTCAATCTCGGCTAATTCTATTCGATGCCCACGAATCTTCACTTGATGATCCGTGCGGCCAGCATATTCAATCTTGCCATTCCGAAGCCTCTTCGCAAGATCGCCTGTACGGTACATGCGCTTGCCCGGAAGGAATGGATTGTCTACAAACCGTTCATTGGTCAGATCAGTCCGGTTCCGGTAGCCTCGCGCCACCCCGTCCCCGGAAATATACATCTCGCCCAGCGTGCCGTCCGGCACAGGATTCAAATGCGGATCAAGCAAATAGATCATCACATTATGCGCAGGTATGCCGATAGGCACCGATGCCCGCGTATCTTCATTCGGATCAAACCGATGGATCATGCAGCCGACGACCGTCTCCGTCGGGCCGTATTCATTCAGAACGTCAATATGGCCTCCCCAATTGTCATATATGTTGCGAGCCAAGCTCGTCTTTAGATCCTCACCTCCAACGATAAACCGCCTTACGGATGAATGGCGGCAGTCGATATTTTGCAGCAGGGACAGATGCGCCGGCGTCAGCTTGACTACCGTACACTGGTTGTCTTGAAGAATGCGATAAAGGATAAATTGCTCGCCGTTATCCCGGTACACCACAATCATGCCCCCGCAGATAAGCGGCGTAAATACGGATGTCACCGTCAAATCGAATGCCAGCGAGGAATAGAGCGGGAATATGGCAGGCTCTTCCTTCGCATACATGAGCTTCGCCCACCAGATGTAGTTGGTCAGCCCGCGATGCTCGATCATTGCCCCTTTGGGCTGTCCCGTCGAACCTGACGTGTAGATGATGTAAGCCAAGTCATCCGGTTCAAGCCGAACCTCCGGGTTGATGCTCTCATCATCAAAGCTTGACGCCGCTCTTAGATCCAGGAAAGGCACCGGATACTGGCCTTCAATGCCGTCTATATTCGTCAGCACAAGCTTCGCTCCGGAGTCCTCCAGCATGTAGCGGATGCGTTCCTCCGGATAAGCAGGATCCACCGGCACATATGCGCCTCCAGCCTTCAGCACTCCCCATATGGCAATGACCGTCTCTGCTGCATGATGGGTCCATATGGCGACCGTAGTTTCTTTGCTGACGCCAGCCCCGATCAGCCGGCGGGCCAGCCGGTTGGCCGCTGCGTTCAGCTCGCGGTAAGTGAGCGCCCCTCCGTCATGTTGAACGGCAATGCGTTCAGGCGTCAGTTGAACCTGCTCCTCGAATAGCTGTACGACCGTCTTGTCGTGCGGATATTCGGCTGCCGTATCGTTAAGCTCCATAAGCTGCCTATGCCGCTCTTGCTCCGACAGCAGCGAGAGACTTCCGAGGGCCGAATCCGGTGAGCCCAGCATTCCGTCGATCAACGCAAGCAATCCTTCTGCCATTTCGCTGATCTGCTCTTCCGAATACACATCCGTTCGATAATCCAGGTCAAGCGTCAAAGCTCCTGAATCGGACCAATTCTTAACGATCCATTGAAGCTCGTACGCTTGATGGCCGTTATAAAACTCGATATTTTCTACAGGCGTTCCGTTCATGCTGGTGGTTAGCCTTGTATTGTAATAGTTGACGCACGCGTGAAAGAGCTGGTCATATCCCTTCTTCTTGAGATCCAGATCCCTGACGAGCAGATCGTAGGGATATCGCTGATGATAGTAGTTATCCACAAGCTCTCTTTGGAGCCTGACCAGCGATTCCGTTACCGAGGCATCTGGATTGACCAGGAAGCGAAACGGCATTGTGCTCGTGAACATGCCGAACATCGCTTTCTCCCTCTTGCCTGACCGGTTCAATACCGGGGTGCCTGCCACCAGGTCAATCTGGCCGCTCCGCTTGTAGGCATACGTAAAGTAGACGAGCAGGAAAAACGTATTCAGCGACACGCCAGCCTGTACCGCCTTATCGCGAATTCGCGAGGACAGGTGCTGATCCAGCTCGATAGTGGTCCTTCTGCCGTCTGTCAGGAAGGAATCCCCCACGGCCAGTCCCTCTGGCAATCTATCGAATTGACGAGACCAATACAGCTTGTTTTTCTCATAACGCTTCGATTGCAAGTAGCTTTGCTCGCTATTCAAATAGTCGAGGTAGGAGGGAAATTGCACATCAGTCTCAGCCATGCCTTCTTGAGCTAGCAGCGTATAGTATTCCGCGATTTGCGAGGTCATGATCCCGGTGGACCAGCCGTCGCATATGATATGGTGGCACTTGAACAAGTAGCCGCAGTCATCCTCATGTATGCGGAACATGGCAAAATAATAGAGCGGTGAATGGATGAGCTTGAACGGAGCGCCCGCCTCTTGATTGACCCAATTCCAGAACGCCGCTTCAGGGTCGGGCTCTGACGAAAAGTCGAAGAGCTCAAGCTGCTGATGGCTAAAATCCGTTACGTACTGCCTTGCCTCGCCATCGGACTCGTCCAGCTGCAGACGAATGCCTTCATGGCTGGCAATGAAATGTCCTATTGCCTTCTCCAGCAATTGAAAGTCCGTGCGGCCCTTGATTTTTACAGGTCCGCCGATATTGGACAGGGACGTATCAGGGAAAATCTTCTCTAAATACCAGATTCGCTTCTGCGGATGAGAAAGCGGCACAGAATCATAGACGTTACGGGAAACGTCTGGCGCCAAAGACATCCGAATCACCTCCGGGTTGATGTGTAACGGAACGTGAACGCGGGCCGATTCATGCTGTCTGCGATATTCGTTCCCATACGCCAATAGGCGGACGGGATCACTTGTCCAATGTACGGGAGCAAATCTCGTTGCGGTATTGCTTTGCTGGGTGCTGAACGATTCTGGCTGATTGCGGGCCGATTCAAGGTGGATGTATGTCGCGGTCATGTGGTCATGCAGGCTTCATCTGGGTGATGCGGGTAATGGTCGTGATGGCGAGGGAGCTCAATCTGGTTGTTGCGGGCAGTTGTCGTGGTGATGGTCGGGTACAATCTGGGTGTTGCGAGTCGTTGTCGTGGTGGGAATACCGGTAACTGTCACATTGCGCGTCCATTCGACTTCACAGTATGCAATAGATTCCGATAAAAGTAAATTTAGTAGATTCGTGCGAATTTAGAAATAATATAACAGAGTTCTTCTCAATGCGTCAACAAATGCGATACTTATATCGACAAGTTTACAATATTGCCATGAAACGTTTGAAAAATCTATAAACAAACATAACAACGGAACAATCCGGTGTTATGCAGAGCTATAACAGGGTCAGAAGATCCGCTTCCATCTTGCCAATCACAGGCCGCGATCCGGACTCAGGCGCATAAGTAAAGCCCTTTCTGAGACTGGCCTCCTTATTGTAAGTCCAAGCTAGTCAAGGCGATTTACACCTTTAGCTGGATAGGTGAATATCCTTGATTAGAACAGGAATGGAGGTTTGTGCGTTGATTCCAAAATACCCGTACTTCGGTCACGAAACCCAGTGCAAGGAAGTGCCGATTACGTTCCCGCCCCAGCATCAGGAGAAGCAGCCCGGCATCGAGTCGATCATGGTGCCCGCTCCGATATCCGACAATCCAAGCTACAAAGGCAGCGGCAAGCTGGCCGGCAAGATTGCCGTCATTACAGGCGGAGACAGCGGAATCGGCCGGGCAGTGGCAATCGGCTTCGCCAAGGAAGGCGCAGACATCGCGATTGTCTATTTGTATGAGCGGGGAGACGCTCAGGCTACGGCGCAGATGGTTGCGCAGTATGGAAGGCGCTGCCTGCTTATTGAAGGCGATCTTAGACAGCCCGCATTCTCTCCGGAAGTGATCCGGCTGACGCTGGCCCATTATGGCAGGCTTGATACGCTTGTACTGAACCAAGCTGTCCAGTTTCCCCAAAAATCCATCGCCGATATTTCCCATGCCCAGCTGGAGGATACTTATCGCACGAATATATTTCCGCATTTCTATATGGTGCAGGCCGCGCTCTCCCATCTCCAGCCGGGGAGCACCATCATCAATACCGCATCGGTCACGGCATACGCTGGAGCCCCGCTGCTCGTCGACTACTCCTCTACCAAAGGCGCGATGGTATCCTTTACGCGCTCCCTTGCGCTTCAGCTTGTGGACAGGGGCATTCGGGTCAATGCAGTTGCCCCGGGGCCGATCTGGACACCGCTCATCGTCTCCAGCTATTCGGCGGATTATGTCAAAACCTTCGGGCTGGAGACGCCCATGAAACGGGCCGGACAGCCGTTCGAGCTGGCTCCGGCCTATATCTATCTGGCCTCGGACGATTCCTCATTCGTCACCGGCCAAGTCCTTCATGTCAATGGCGGCATCATGACGGAAACGTGACACCTGGTCGGCACCGCTAAGCTGACTGACACAAAGGGCGGGCATTCTATACATGCTTCGCCCCTCTATCTGAGCGATTTCTATCGAAAACAATGGCATGCTGCCCGATTACATACCGGACCTGCGCTTTTCGAAAAAAAGCACATCTGTCATCACCGGCAAGCAACGGCTCTTTCCCATTGTTATAATAAAAGCAAATGCCCATGTAAAGGAGCTGTTACGACCTGAGAATCATCGTCTTAGCCGATACGCATATGCCCAGAATGGCCAAGAAGCTGCCGGACCGATTGCTGGCGGAGCTGAAGCATGCCGATGCGGTCATCCATGCGGGAGACTGGTCTCGTATGGAGGTGTATGAGCAGCTGTCAGCGTTCGCTCCCACCTATGGGGTAGCTGGCAATAATGACGGAGCAGAGCTGCAAGCCAAATTCGGCACGAGCCGGCTGCTTCAATTCGGATCATGGCGGATCGGCCTTGTTCATGGTCATGGCGCCACGAAGCGAGCCTCAACCGAGTCTCACGCAATCTCAGCCTTCAAGGATACGCCGGTGCATATCGTCATCTACGGCCATTCCCATATTCCCGTACTGAAACGGGTGGACAATATGATTATATTCAATCCCGGCTCGCCTACGGACAAAAGACGGCAGCCGCTGTATTCGTTCGGCATCATCGATTTTAACGACAATGTACAGCCGATCAGGCATGTGTTTTATGCCGACAAATCATAGAAGGACGCCAAACACCCCGGGCAAGCAGCCCGGGGTGTTGGATTAATACGGCGGAAGCTGTTAGCTTTCGTAATTGAATTGCCAGCCGATGCCGAATTTGTCGGTCAAATAACCGTAGTAGGGACTCCAACTTGTCTCTTGCAGCTCCAGTTCAACCTTGCCGCCTTGCTTCAGCTTGTCGAACGCAGTCTTGATCGCTTCCTTGTCAGAGCTGACATAAGCAAGCGAGAAATTATTGCCTTGCTGGAACGGCCTGCCCGGGAAGTTGTCCGAGAACATCAGCTTGCCGCCCGCGATTTCAAGTTGAGCATGCATAACCAGATCCTCCGTCCCCGGCGGAATATTGGATTGCGGATTCGAGCCGAACGTCATAATCTTCGGCTCCTCCAATCCGAATACGCTGGCGTAATATAGTACAACCTCTCTTGTATTGCCGTCAAAATTCAGATAAGGATTTAATGGCACCCTCATCACCTCCTGATTGGTAATTTGAGCAAATCAACCGCTTAACATACATCCAAGAGGCTGTATTTTCAACTATGCGAGTTAGCCTGCTGGCCTGAACCCCGACTTAAGCAGGGGGAAAACCTGATCAAAGGTCTATTACGCAAGTGGACCGCAATCCGGTATAGTGAATGACGGAAGAACATAATTAGGGGGTTTACACGTATGTCTGAAGCCGTACTGCAGCTTCGCAATTTGACCAAAACGATCGGCATGCGAAAAATAGTCGATAATCTTACATTCGATGTTCCCGCGGGGGAAATATTCGGATTTCTCGGGCCTAACGGCGCCGGCAAAACAACAACGATTCGAATGATCGTCGGGCTCATCTCGATGTCCAAGGGCGAAGCGCTTATCAAAGGCGTATCGGTCCGCTCGCACTTCGAGCTTGCGATGACGCATGTGGGAGCCATCGTCGAGAACCCGGAAATGTATAAATTTCTGACGGGCTATCAAAATCTGGTGCATTATGCGCGCCGCCATAACGGCATTACGAAGGAACGGATCAATGAAGTCGTGACGCTGCTAGGGCTGCAGAACCGGATACATGAAAAGGTGAAGCGCTATTCCCTCGGTATGCGGCAGCGGCTGGGCGTCGCACAGGCGATTCTGCATCGTCCTTCTCTGCTCATTCTGGACGAGCCGACCAATGGGCTGGATCCTGCCGGCATTCGCGAGCTTCGCGATTATTTGCGCAAGCTGACGAAGGAGGAAGGCATCTCCGTTATTGTCTCCTCCCATCTCCTCGCCGAGATGGAGCTGATGTGCGATCGCGTCGCCATCATTCAAGGGGGCAAGCTGGTCGATATTCGATCGCTGCAGGAAGCCCGCAGCCAGGCTCAGACGAAAATCGTCATCGAGGTTGACGATCCGGCAGCCGCCGAGCAGCTGCTTGCAGCCGCTATGGACGGCTCCCGCTTGACGGTGTCCGGCAACCAGATTGAGCTCATCGGGGACAAATCCGCTATTCCCCATATTACGAAGCTGCTCGTAGCATCGGAGATAGAGGTGTTCGGCATTCATGCCGTACAGAAGTCGCTTGAAGATCAGTTCCTTGAAATAACGGGAGGTGAGATGATTGTCTAGCCTGTCCAAGCTCACTCGCAATGAAAACATGAAAATCTATCGCCGTTCCCGCACTTGGATTATGATCGGCTTTCTCCTGCTGGCCATTGCCCTGCTCAGCGGCATTATGAAATGGGATGAATCCCGTGTAGACCATTCCAACTGGGAGCAGCTGCTGGAGGGGCAGAATGCCGGCTTGCAGCAGCAGCTGACTGAAAGCGGGGAGATAGACGAGGAATACAAAGCCTATCTGACAGAGCAAATCAAGCTGAACGAATATTATTTGGAGCATGGCATTAATCCCCATCAGCTGTCTCTTTGGAGTTATGTCAGCAGTTCCTCCAACCTAATCATGCTCGTCACCATATTAACGGTCGTGATCGCTGCGGATATGATTGCCGCTGAATTTTCATGGGGCACAATCAAGCTGCTGCTTGTAGGTCCCGCTTCCCGTTCGAAAATTATGCTGAGCAAATATATCGCCACGCTTGGATTCGCGCTTCTGCTGCTTATTCTATGCTTCGCCGCTTCGTTCGCGGCAGGCGGCTTATTGGCAGGCTTTGAAGGTGTCAATCAGCCTCTGTTGACTGTTCAAAACGGTGTAGTCCACGAAGGCTCGATGATCATCGATACACTGAAGACATACGGATTCTCCGTAGTCTCGCTGATCATGTATGTGACGATGGCCTTTATGATCTCGTCCGCGTTCCGCAGCTCGTCCATGGCTATAGCGTTCTCGCTGCTGTTCATGCTGCTCGGCAATACGCTGTCGGCTCTCTTAAGCGGCTACAGCTGGTCGAAGTACCTGCTCTTCTCCAATATCGACCTGACGCAATATCTCGAAGGCGGAACCCCGCTTCGTCCGGAGATGACGATGGGCTTCTCCATCTTGATGCTTGCCGCTTATTATGTGGCATTCCAGATCATCGCATGGCTTCTGTTCACCAAACGCGATGTAGCGGCTTAACCCTATGACTAAAAAGGACCTCACGCCCGGCTAGCGGGCTTTGAGGTCCTTTCGCTTTATCATTGCTTTTTATAACAAAGAAACGGCTTTCTTGATATAGGCGTACAGCCCGCCATCCATTCTATTTAATGAAGAAAATGAGGTGGCGAGGAGCATAGGCATTGCGGCTCAATTACTGCCTGGGGCTTCATTAGCGGTGTTGTATTCGCTTGGCATGATTGAACTGAAGCAGGCCGCCGCGAACGATCAGTCGATCGAGTTCGTCTGCCATGCATGCGGGCAAACGTACTCATTCAGCCCAGAAGAAATAGCCGGCCTGGTCAATTGACCATAGCCGGCTATTCTCCATCATTTCTATTCAAAATTTTTCTTTATTAACTGCTTCCCCTGTCATTACTTCACAACTAGGGCGACTTCGGAATCATCGACCCAGATCGTGCTGCTAACGGGAATATCCACTTGCTTACCTAAGGATATAGACACATGATAAGGATACGCCTCATCTGCTCCCGTATCTGCCGGAGCTCCAGTTGCCCCTCCACCATCGGAGGAAACGGGTGAATCCGGATTGGAGGTTGAGACCGCCTCGTCCAGTTCATCTGAAGCCGGAGGAGTATCATTCGATCCAGCCGGAAGATTTGCGCCGCCTGTAGTGGAGGAAGGCGCACCGGCACATGACGGCATTAGCTCCAGCTCCGAATAGGTAACGGCATCCGAGAGTGGCGCCTGAATCTTCAATGACTTCGGCGCGAACCCGGAGCAGGCTGCCGCATCCTTGAACAGGAACTTGACCGCTGTGGATGCCGGCTGCCCCTCTTCTGCGCCCACCTGTTCGATCGATACGATCATTTCCGGCTCTTCGATAACGCCAGGCTCAATCGTAGGATCGGGAGTCGGGGTCGATGAGGTCTCAGGCAATTCCGCCTTCTCTGGATCCGCGCTTCCCTTGCCGCCGGACGACAGCAGAATGCCCGACACCACCAAAATAATGCCGAGCCCCACGATGGACAGGATCAGCGTTCCCTTCCGATTGCGGCGAAACAATCGCGAAAGCGGCGAAGACACCTCAGACTGCGCTTGCTTCAGAACGGCCAGCAGCTTGTCCCCGCTTTGGTCGAAGAAATGCTTCCAATTCTCTCTCGATCTGAGCGCAGCAGGATCGTAATCCTTAAAGTAACGAATGATCGCAGCCCGATAGGCAGCGATAAGGCCTCTTCCTCCCGTAAAATACGGATTCGTCTCCGACCATAGGAAGAAGCGATAGATCGTCTCCTTGAGCGGACATTGATGATGCAAGAAATCAATCAATCCGTCATAGTCAACCATATCGAACTGGGAGCCTCCCAGGAAAGCTGTCACAAGCTCCGAAAAGTCCGTTTCCTTCAAGCCTTCCGCTAGAATGCCTCGACCGATTGACTGCACCCTTGCCAGTTCCTGAGCCGACAAGCTGTCCCAAACCTCTTCATTCGGATCTCTCACAATCAGCCATTGGAAGAGGACATGTATAATTCGTGCCGTAGCGGATTGATTCGAATCGATAAGCTCATGATTCCATCGCTGCATCTTGCGCGAGTCGCTTAGAAACTTGGCTTGCATAAGCTCGCTCCGCGTCAGCCTCTCAGGTTCAATTCTCTTCAGAATGGTCTGATAGACTTCACGCTCCAGCTTCCTGCCAAGGCTTTGTGCGCCTTGCCCTGCCCCAGCAGCCAATTGATTGGTCTGTTCAAACAGGGCATTGACAGCCCCCAGCGCATATCGTTCTCTGGACAGCTTCTCGTGTACGAGGTCTATTACAATCGAGTAGACCTGGTCATATTCGTATACCTTCGGATAAGCGTCGCCCCAGATCACGATAGTAGGAATAATATTGCGCAGCGGCACAGACTTCAGCGTAGATTGCAGATATGGGAAAAACAAGCTTTCCGCAAAACGCGGTCCCGCTATTATTTTATGAAAAAAGGCTTTGCCAAGCGCAGGATCACGTTCGATCCTGCTATATAAGGAAGCCGCCGCTTCCTGATCGCCCTTATTATTGGCATTGGAAATCGCATAAACCAAATAACCGACCAGCTTGTTTTCGATCAGCTTGCCGACCAGTCCGTAATAATTCATGAAAATGGATAATGTCGTCTCATCGGGAATTTCGCCTTGGGTCACCTTATCGTATTCAAGATCGAATCTCGACAACAGCAAGTCGCTAAGCTCCATCTTCGTATCCAGCGCATTCGGGGTACCCAGGTACTGCAGCGCGCTGGTTAATACCGGAATGAGATGCTGATCCAGCAACCCCTCATTGCCTTCAGCCGCATCATGCAAAACCCATAATTCATGATAGGTTGCGACAGCGAGCGCTTTATCGGCATCCATATCCTTCAGCATGACATCGGCGAACCGGAAAAATCGCTCCAGCGCGTCACTGTCGTCCAGATGGGACCATGCCGCATTCAAATACGGCTGATCCAGCCCTTCCATATCCACATTCATAATCCGCCCGTTCGGCAGGTCGAATACAAACTCCTTCTCAATCTCGCGGTCGCCCCCACGCAAGCTGCCCGATTCCACAAAGGTCAGATGAATGCCTTTGCGGCTTGCCGGCTCCTTCGCATACGTCAGAAAGCCAAGCGTTTTCCGATAGGCATACGGCAAGCAGCTGTAGAGCACGGCGAGCAATTGCTTCGCCCGGTCGGCAAGCTGGCTGATTGGCACAGGAAGCGCCATATATACTTTCTTCTTGCTGCCCAGCGATATCATGACCGCATGCAGCAGCGCCTTGAATTCCTTCTCTTCTATGCCTAGCTCCTTCAGAAGCCCGCGTGCGGATTTGCGTGCTGCTGGTGCGGCAAGAGGAAGCCTCGAGAGCTCGTTCAGCTCCGCAGCATTCTCCAGCGAATAGCTGTCCTCGAACAAAGCGGACAGCCAGCTCCGGTAATCCTGCTCTGGGTCTGTTGGGTATCCCGCGGGAATGACATAATGGTGGGTGAAGAAAGTGCTCCTAAGTCCGGTAAAGTCAGCCTCCCGGAACACGCTTCGGCCAATGACAGTCTCCCCTTGCTCCAGATGCAGCAAGTGCATCGCTTCGGGATAAGCGCTGCTGTTTTTTTCGCCGCTTGCGGTCAGCTCTGCAGGAGAGTCGTATACGCATAGCGGATGCAGCGTTTTCTTCACGAAAGCTGGGTCCAGACCGCCGGACTTCGCGATCGTGTCATACCCCTCTGTTGTACGGAATATGCCGCGCCGCTCCCGGGTGTACATCTGCTGCTGAATCGATAAGCGGGGCGTATGTTCAGTCACTATTCTCTTCTCCCCTCAATATAATTCAGCTTGTACAGCAGCCAGATGAACGGCTCGTCAACCCGGATCGGGCTTACAACCGTCTGCATCTTCTGGTCGACCGGATTGCTGCCAAGCGCAGAGACGGCGTAATACGCCGTTTCCTTGAAATAGACATCCATCGTCCCTTTGAACGGACGGTCTACCTTCTCAATAAAGCGGCGAATCTCTCCGTCAATATTTTCGAATTCGGTCAGGTTGAAATAATCGCGGTGCACCATGTTTTTGAAAATATTGCTGTTCGTCTTAATATACTCGCCGTCTTCATCCTTGAGCGAATGGAGCATGTCGCTCTTCGTCAGCACGACAGCGGTCGGAATGTCCGTCTTGCCGCTGTCCTGATACGCAATAAAGTCGCCGAACATCGTCAGCACCACATCGCGCGGCTCATCATATTGCGATACCCACTCGCCAGGCTTGTCGCCATGCTTGATGCGGATTTTCTCCCGGATAGAGCGGATTTGCAGCGGATCGACCATGAACAGGATGCCGGCCGAGTTTTTGATATGCTGGCCATGCAAGCCGAGGTAATCCTGCTCGACCATGCCCTCGCCAGCGACATCAAAGAATACAAGCGTAAGCGGCGGTTTCTCTTCATCCTTGAACACAAACTGGAAGATGAACGGCTCCTGCATCTTCTCCTTCTGGGTAGACGCCAGCAGATCACCGCGCCCGAACAGGGGCTCCTCGTAATTCGTGCGGAACTTGCGGCTAATCTCCGCATTCAGCGGCATGCACGCTGCATGGAAATGATCCGCAGTCGTATTCTGCAGCGTATGAATAAGCGACGTCATGTAGACGGACTTGCCGACCTGGGACGCGCCAATTATCGATATAATGTTGCTCGGCACCTTCCCTGCCGTTACCGGCAGCTCGTTATGGCACTTGGGACACAGCCTTCTGCGCGTCAGCTCCCCGTACCGGTCACGCAGCCCGATCAGGACATGATCGGAATAGACGTGGGACTCCTCAGGCACGTCCACTGGATGAATAACTGCTTCAATATCATACACAGAGTCAAGGCCGAAGCGCTCCCGATACTTGTTCAGCTCCTCGTCCTCGCCCAGCGCGTAGTCCTCATCGTCCTCACGGGAATGAGTTGCGCGGAACACGACCTGGTCGGGCGCGAACTTGCTGAAGCAATAGGGACATACAATGTCATAAAATAACGGCTTCGGCTTGCTTTCGGTTTTTTTCTTAAATAGATCCAATAGGCCCATGACGCTTCCCTCCTAAAAGGTTTGCGGAGCAAACCTTGCATCGTAAGCATAAGCTTAAGGTTTGCGGAGCAAACCTACTTCGTAAGCATAAGCTAAGGTTTGCGAAGCAAACCTGGCATCGTAAGCATAAGCTTAGGTTTGCAACGCAAACCTGCTTCTAACTTGCCGGAATATTATGATGTCGCAATCAGCTCGTACAGATGTCCATGCCTCCGGATATCGGCCAGAAACAATCGGATATGATCCTGCTTGTCGACTTCGATCGGTGGCAGCACATTCCTCCCGGCCGCGAACGGCGCAACGAACGGGTACATGAGACCGTCCTCCCGGTCCGCGGGAAACCCGCCTTGCTTCTTCACATAGCACAAGACGTCGCTGCCCAGCGCAACCTCCGTCCTCACTTCAATCTGGATGCTCTTATTCTTGCGGAATAGACCGGATTTCTCTAAGACGGAATAATAGATTTTCGCCCGGCTCGCGCTGACTTCAATCCGGTTCTCCTTATTCCGCTGCTGCAGAAGAACAGCTCCTTCTTCCCGCTCCAACAGGCTGTACACCGTGAAACGGTACATTCTTGCCCGGTCAAGCCGGCATACATATCCGTTATTGGCTTTGTACTCCGACTTCGTATACAAACGGAGGCTGTCCATCTCGTCTTCCTCCGGCTCATCCCCATCTTCAATCAGCCTCTGGCTAATATAGACCGCCTCTACTCCCGCAGGCCATATCCAGCGAAGCGTGCAGCGGTCTTCCTCAATCGATCTCGCAAGTCCCGTAATGAGGGGCGAGCCTTCTTCTGCGACGTTGTATTGCAATGTTCTCATCCCCTCGTTTTAACTAAAATCCGCTGCTGCGGCTGTTCCGGCTTCTTCCGCTTCCCTCCCTCGGGCTAGCGGTCCGCTCCCTCCCGCGGCGGGCATTCGTCTTCTCGCCAATCGGAATGACCAGCGTGAACAGAGCAATGACCGCAGCCAGAACAAGCAGCGCGATGAATCGGAATAGACCATCGGTAAAGGCCTCGCCGGACAAGCCGGCATTCAGAATGAGGCCTGACGCCAGGCCTCCGACCACGCCGCCCGCTCCGAAGCTCAGCGCCAGGAAGCGGTTGTCGAACATAATGCCCAGTGCGATGCCCAGTGCAAGGCCAATGAGCACAAATGACAATAGGCGGATGCCTTTGTAAATCGTCGGCTCTTCCGGCGCATTCGGATTAATCGAAAGCAGCGAGCGGTTGTCGATAGTCAAGTAGATCGACCGGAACGCCGTCGACAAGCCGTCCGCTTGCTCTACGTCATAATATTTGCCGCCTGTCGACTCCGCCATGTCCCTAAGCAGCAACGTGCCCTGGTCATAGCCGATCTTGAGGCCGATGGTATGCATAGCGATGCCTTTGCTTCTCAGCTCCTCCAATTGCGCGGAAATGTTGGAGTCGCTGAAGCCGTCAGACATAAAGATGACCATGGTTCCCCGGTCGGCCTCAATGACCCGCAGCGTCTCTGATAAGGCGCTAAAGAAATTCGTTCCGTCCTCTGTCGGTTCGATCGCATCAAGAACGCTATAGACTGCCGTCTTCTGCGCATTCGATCCAACGTTCGCCATCGGCTGAATCAGCTCTGCCGAATTCGCGAAGGAAACAATAGCTACACGCTTGTCTTTTTCCATCTCGTCAATGAGACTTTTGGCAGCCTTGTAGCGATCATTGTTGGGATCGGTTTCCTTCATGCTCCCCGAGTTGTCGATGACCAGCACGATATCGCGAATCTTCTTCGTCCCGCCGAATTCGAGGCCATAGACGAACTGGAGCGCCCCGCCGACTACAAAAAGCAGCACAAGCGTTGCCGGAACGATCAGCTTCCAGGATAAATCGGTGTAGCGCTGCCTCCAGGAATGTCCGTTCAAGACCGGCGACATCAGCTCAGCAATGAGGCAAAACAAGCCGACGCACAGGGCCAGAATGCCAAAGTACAAGCCAATCACAACATAACTTGGCCATGACTCCGGCAAAACGCGAAGCACAGCCTCGCCTAATGCAAAACCAACCGCCGCGCCGATCAAGCTGAACAGCAGAAGCAGCATATTTATTTTCCGTTGCATACGGACAGCACCCTCTCACCTTAACAATACACAACATTTTTACCCGGCTATCGAAGGGCAGGCAGCTCGGATTCCTCAATGGCATGGAATTGGTGGCCATCCTGCACATACGCGTCATAGAACGCCTTCGCATTGCGGTAATACATCATATCCTCCACATGGAAGCCGCCCATCAAATGAAGCTTCTCCACGCCGCTGCTTCGATTCTCATGCAGACAGCCAAGCTTATGAAGCCGCGACGCTTCATCCATGCCGAACGCATACCGAATGAACTCGCTGCTCCGGTCGCCGAAGAAATACTTCTCCTCATACCGATGCTTGTGCGTATAATCGAACAGCCGGATATGGATGGCCGCATGCTCCTCCAGCATCCGGTACAGCCGCTCGAATAGCTCCTCCTTCGGCAAAGCCTGCCGGTTCGTGTAGGAAACCGACACGTTCGCGCGCTGCAGCAGCTCTTCCTCGAATGACATGGCGAATCCGCTTGCGGTCAAAATATCCCTCCGGCAAACTGCAATGAGCCGCTCGATAAAGACCGGCTCTTCCTGTTCCAGCAGCTCCGCCACGTTGCCGATATACCGTTCCTCGAACAGGATCGACTCTCCCCGCTTCTCCTCCAGCTCGCGGAGCGCCTCGGCTGTAACCCGCTCATAGTAGTCGAATACATTTTGCCCGATGTAATCGTCGCCTAAGGAGATGCTCTGCTTCGCTTTGGTCTTCAGCTGTGACCGAAGATCATGAAGCCGTTCGATCCGAACCCGGTACCATTGGTTCAACTGCTCCAGCTCCGCGGCATAACGGCGATAGACAACAAGCTCCGTCTCCAGCTTCAGCCGTTCGTATCTCAAGCCGTACACCTCGTCCAGAAACGCATGGATAAAGGAGCGTACATTGCGTTTGTCCATGAACGGCACCCGCTGAAACTTCAAATCTTCCACGCGGCTGTCATAAAGCTGGATTAGCTCTTCCTGAATGTCTTCGATCGCTCTGGTCAACTCGCGAATCTTCTCTTGCACCGCGCCAATAACTTCTCCTCTGCTGAGGCTCTCGTCAGTCCACTTGTACAGATGATAGAACGAAATTCGTGGCTCTTCCGCCATGCTGCGGGAAAGCGTGCGTCTCAAGGCGGCGGCTACATCGATCCCTTCCAGCTGCTGCTTGGCGTTCTGTACGAAATGCTGGTTGAAGAAGCTTTCGCAGCTGCTGCCGTATAACGCATGCTCCGCCTGGGACAGCGTCATGCCCTTCAGTTCCTCGTAACGCACGCCGCTTGTGATAAGCCCTTTCATATCCGCCAGCCGGTCGGGCAAAGGAACCCTTTCTTTGCTTCGGGCCGCCAGCGTAGCCGCATCTACTCCGAAAAACCTCAGCTTATCCGCCGAGCTCAGCTCCGGTCCCGATTGCAAACGTACAATGACCTGATCGAACAAATGGTACAGCACCGTTAGCGCGATGGCATAAGACGGCCGCTGCACCTTCGCGAGACCTGCGGAGACCAGGCCTACTCTGCCGGACTCCGACATCAAGCTATGCTTGAATGACGTATTGTTGTAGCTCTCGCCGCTGACATGCATCTCCGCTTCCCGCTGGCCGCGGTTTTTGAGCAGCATGATCCGGCAGATGATTTCATAATTTTGCTCCATCCCGTTAAAGGGAGACATCCCTTTCTCATTCCGGTCCGACAGCAGATAGACCAGATCAAATAGAGGCGCTGACTGGTGAACCACCGGAATGCTCAGGCCGTCGCCTGCTTGCATCAGCGGCGCATGATAGGAGTAGTCCGGACTTTGGAACCGCTCAACCTCGCGCAGGAAGCTGATGCCCGTTGCGGCGGCGTAGCCGTACGCATCGGACTGCTCCCGCTCCTGCAGCAGCACGAACAGATCCATCTGGACGGACTTGAATAGCGAGCCGAATATCGATTGCGCCAGAAGCGTAATATCCGGCACCAATATGTTCATAGGATCGTCTGCCCGTACGATGACCGCCAGGTGAAGGCGGTCGAACGAAGCGTACATGCGGCCGTAATCGCCAATCGTATCATTCATTTGACGCAGGGCGCGATTCAGCAGTCCCAGACCTTCGGCTGCATCATGGAAGCCGCTGCCGATCCCTTGCCGGATGGTCCGCTTCTCCCTTCCTTGCGGCACCAGCTCTGCCAGCGGGATGGTAAATAGATTCGCAGCCGCCCCCTCGCGGGCGCTTGATCCGCCCGATACATGGCCGTACACGACGCCGGCGTGATTCGCCCATCTCAGCGCATTGGACTTCATCACTGGCTCTATGGCTTGCTCTGTCTCATCCCCGATAAACAGGAACACCGTCGGGTAATGAATGCTGCTCTGATCGTCTTCCGTCCCCTTCAAGCTCTGCTCGGCTGCCGAATATTCGGCCGCGAATTGCTCTACCATTTCCCTCATCCTTACTTCAGCTTTCTGCGAATATCATGTAGTTTGGAAGCCATGCCTTTATAGAACTGATGAAGCTCCTCGCCGTTGGCCAGCTCGATCTTCTCGTATTCCAGCCGCTCGCGCGCATCCAGGAATACATTGAACAGCTCATCCAGCTTGGCGACCAATGCGGAGGTATCCTCATTTGCCGTTAACTCGTTCACTCTGCGGCCTGCTTTGCGGAGCAAGGTCGCGAGGCTCTTCTCATTCAGGCTGCGGAAATGCTCGAATACCTCGTATTCGATATAGTTGCTGCCCTTCATCAAGTTGGCGAACGGCTCCCATGCCTCTTCCTCGGCATCGCGGTCGTATACATACAAAGCGCCGCGCTTGCAGATGGTCTCGGTGTACAGCGCCTCGATAAACTGCTGCAGCCACTTGTCTTCGCTTTCCTGCTGGACCAGCAGCTCGTCGAACTTCTTGATCTCGGCTGCGATCGCCTCCATCTTCGCCAGCTCCTCGCGCACGCGGCGCAGCTGCAGCGGCGAACGGATCAGATTCTCCTGCGCCAGCTCTTCCGAGTAGCTGCCGAATATATCCTTGGTCGACTCCAGCTCCAGGCCGCCAGCGAGAAGACGCTTCAGCTCTTGCGACGCACGCTTCACTTCGCCCAAATTCGGCTTCCCGCTGTCCAGTTGCATCGCAAAGCCTTGCAGCGCGTCCGACACTTGGAACGGCTTCGTGTATCTTACGCTGTAGCGGTTGCTGAGCGGATTGTCGATGCCCTTCTCCACGATGATGCCGAAGCCGACAGCCTTGGCAAATTCCTCGCGGATTCTGGCATTGTAATCCTGCACCCGGCGGTTGGTATAGGTCTCGCCCCATGACTTCTCCGGAATCGGCGAAGGCAGGTACGTCCAGTTCTCCTTGTCGCTTTGCACCAGATGGCGTCCGATTCCTTCTTTGTCCAGAATCGTGCGCTCGTAGCTCTCCTCGTACACCTTCAGCGGGGTATAGACGAAGAGCGGCACGCCGTTGCGCGTGTTCAGCCAGAATATCCGGTTGCGCACTTCGCTTTCCTTGATGGTGAAATGCGACTTGCCGATCGAGCTGTTCTGGTAATTGCGAATGCCGCGCAGAATGCTCGGCGCCTGCACTGGCACGGACACGAAGCCCCATGAAGGCACATGCAGATTGCCCGAGCTGTTGCTCAAATGGAAGACCGGAATCGCTTCCTCGTCCAGCTTGCTCGCAATATGGCGCTCTACGAACTTCTCAATCGCTTCGTCGTCGCCATATTTCATAACCAGGAATTCTTCCATCGACTTCGTGATCAAGTCGCCGAACTTATCGGTGAGAAACTCCGAGATGGAGCCCACGATATCAATATCCTGCTCCTTCACCCACTGGTTCGAAGATTCCAGCAGCTCGCGCGTAAAGTCGCGGATCAGGTCGTCCCCGTCCTTACTGTCCATAACGCGGCTAATGACGTGGGAAATATCCGGCACGCTGACGATGTTCCAATAGTAGGTTTTGTTGCCCTTATGGTCGCCTTGCTCGTCGCCGCTCGTCAGAATCTCGCCGTTTTTGGCGAATATCGTATTCAGCACATTCAAAATTTCGGTATATACGTTATAAATCCGGTTGTTCTCGGCGTTCAGCAGCTCATGCAGATCCTCATAGAACTCGATCAGCTGCTCCATCCGCTCGACATCCGCGCGGAGCCAATATTCGTTGATTTTGGCTTCAATATAGTTGTTTTTCTTCTTGTCCTTCGACACGAACGCGCTTTTTGCATCGCCCATCCGCTCTTCAGCCTGCTCGCGCGCCGATTCGATCTCGCGCGGCAGCCTTTGCAAATTCTCGCGCAGCGATTCGATATAGGACAGCAGCATCTTCAGCAGGCAGAAGCCCTTATCTGTGTACAGAAGACGCGATACATAGAACGGCCCTTGCTCCGGGTGGAGGAAGATGCGGCGAATCTGCTCGGTGAAGCTGCTTGCAACCTCGCCCGGCAGCTGCTTCTTCGCTTTAATATATTCCTCTCTTGCGCGCGCCAGGAAATTTTGTTCCAGCTCCGTATCCATATTGACCGCTTGCATCTTGATCACATTGTTGTAATTGAGGCGTTCGCTATGCTCGAAACCCGGCAGCGGCTCAGGAACGCGGGAATCAAAGTTCCGCATCATCGAATCGAGGTCGATGCCGAGCTTATGTACGAACTTCTCGACATCCTCCTGGGTCGGCGCCTTCCGGAACATGCCCTCCATCTTCTGGAACAGGCGGTAGGCCAGATAGGTCGTCATCTCTTCGATCGGCAGAACCGCCGAAGAAGCCCCGATAATATTGTAATCGTAATTCGCCGGATAAATCTTGTTCATCTGCGCAATATTCGTCCGGATATTGCTGATATAGTCATGAATCGCGAATTCCTCGCCCGATTGCTTCTCTTCGCTGGAGATAAAGTTGGTGATATTCTCCGCTGTGACATTCATGCAATAATCGTACGCATTGTCGAGCAGCTTGCCTTCCGTATTCGTCGCCGAAATCAAATGGCATAGATTAAACGGAGGCAGCGGTGAGTTAACCGATAGAATGTTGCCGTACTGCTGCTTGAAGCGTTCGCCTCGCGCATCGACATTCATCCAGTAATCCAATTCTTTCAGAGCCGCATAGCCGTTCTTCTTAATGTATTCCCGCGTATGGTCGCTTAGGCTCTTGTTCGCGAGGTTGATATCCGGCGTGAACAAGTAGCCGAGCGTATTGACACGGTCGACGCCGGCAGAGCCGTGATCGCGCTCGATAATGCCTCTTACGATATAGGAAATATCGAGGAACGTGCCGCTGCCCGTACCGCCGGAAAGACCCGTCAGCAGGAATACCATCAGCTTTTTGTTCGTGCCGACGGATAGCGTCTTGATCTTCTTGTCGATGCTCTGGACAACTTGATTGATCTTGGTGAACAACAGCAGCCGGCCTGCTTGACGCACGCCTGCCGCGCCGTTCATCCCATCCGTAATGCTGAGCTCAGGTGACAGCCAATCCGTAATGTAAGGCTCCAGAATGCTGCGGTTTTGCAGCAAGCCCCCAACCTCGGCATTGGAGAGCAGCACAAATTCGTTGATCGGATCAAGGCCGATGCCTTTGTACTTCTTGTTGCGGTCCTGTTCGTTCGTCTCGAACGCAAGAAACTCCACATTGTCCGGCTTGTCGCGCTTGCGCTTCGAGATCGGGTCTTCCGGCAGCTTGAAGCGGCGGTTAATCTGGTATTTGAGGCGCAGCAGCGCATCAATGCCTGTGCCTCCCAGTCCGATGATAAGAATCGGATTGTCGATCGTATCTACTCTTATCTTCTCACTGACGATCCCTCCGCCGAGCGAGACGTCGAGCTGTTGAATATGCTCTCTTACGATTGGTTTCATAGTGATCCTCCCCGATTGGTTATACGAGATATTCGATATAGATCGTCTTGTCTACTTGTGTCAATGATATGGTAATGCGGTCGCCGCTCTGCAGTTCCAGCTGGCGTCCGTCTCCAACCGCCCGTCCGGACTTCTCCACTCTGCACAAGGAACCGTTGAGCAATGCAATCCGGTCCTTGTTCGCCGGCTTAAATACGATTTTCTCCGTCTCCTTCAGCTCTGGCGCGAGCTGAAGCAGCTGGTGCAGCAGGAACTTTCCTTTGAACTGGCTTAGCCGTTTGTATTGCGGCGGAGTTTTGTCTCCTGTATTTTCATCCCGGACTTCAATAATGAGCTGTCCCACAAAACCGCGGTTGCGCTCCTTCATCACTCCCAAGAACCAATATCCTGCGCCCAGCAGCGCTAAGACCGCAACTGCAATGATGACCACCGTCCATATCGGGAACGGCTTGTCGTCCGCTACTTCCGCCGGATTCGTCGTGCCGCCTGGGCTGCCGGATGATGCCGAGATCGTAACCGGCTCGCTCTCCCGGAAGAAGCTTTGCTCCTCCGCCCTGACTATAATTTCATAGTCCCGGGACTCCGGTAACTTGTATTCGCCGGCAAAGTGATCGCCGTCCAGCTTCATCGCTACCTCTTCGGTATTGCCGGTCGTTAAGTCTTTGACGAACATAACCGCATTCATGTTGCGGTATTGCTCCGCATCGCTAAGGCGCTGGCCCTTGCTGGCCAGATAAGCATTCAGCTTTACCTTGTCGCCCTTCGAATAGCCCGCCGCCGCCAGCGGCTCCAGCTCCAGCGTCAAATCATAGTTAAAGATCAGATTAATATCGATCTTATCCTGGTTAACGCCTTTGATTTTCAAGGTCCAATCGCCTTGAACCGGCTTGATCAGCTTAAGCAGCGTGTAGCTCTTCGATGTAGCCAGCACGACCTCGTCCGACGGTATCGCAACGGCATTGCCCGACGGATCGACAAGCTTCGCTTCGACCGGCTTGGAAGACATGATCGAGATATTCGCTTCAAGCACATTGCTGTTCGGAACGGTAATCTTCACATCCTGGAAATCCCCGTTCGCCGTAAATGAATTGACCGGCACGATATTCAGTTCCAGGTGGCTGGCGAATATTTCACTTAGAATCTGGGGCAGGTCATCCGCCGAGTCGGTAACGAACGACTTGCCGCCCGTCTGCTCCGACAATTCCTCCAGAGCCGCCTTGTTCAGCTTTCCGTCAGCGTTCAGGCCGATCGTGTAGATCGGGATGCCGCTGTCATTGGCCGTGCGCACCGCCTGCTCCCGCTCTTCGTTCGATTGCGCTTCCGTGCGTCCGGACTTCGGATCAAGCTCGTTGTTGCCGTCCGCCAGCAGGATGATTATCGGCTCGCGGTTCGCTGCCGCTCCATCCTTCAGGATCTGGACCGCTTCCTTCAGGCCTACGGATACATCCGTATAAGAGCCGCGATTCAATTGGTCGATAAAAGATTTTAAGTTTCCTTTATCCTCCGGCGAGCGGATCTCCAGCAGCGCCTTCTCTCGCTGAATCTTATCCGTATACGCTACGATGCTGACCCGGTCTCCCTTCTCGGACAGCATATCGATGAACATCTTCATCGCCTCATTGCCGATCTTCTCCCGGTCGCTGCTGTCCATCGAGTAGCTCACATCAAGCACCAATACGGCGTCAATCGGCGCAGCGCCGCCCGCGGCCGCGGCCGCCGCCGGCAGATGCAAACCTAGCAGAAGCGATAGAAGCATTGTAAGCAGAATTGTATATTGAAATCCTCTTTTTAGCAGACTCATGATAGTCCCCCTTAACCATATTGCTTGAATAAGCTGTCTCTATTAGTGCGTGTTCAAATATTCGGGTTTCCAGCACCGAGGCTGGTCGTTCGCCAGACCGCGAAGTACTCGCCCGTTCATCCGGGAGAGAATAGTACAAAAGTCATCGTTAGTCACGAGTGCCGCTATGATGCTATACTAAAAACAAGTATAACTGAAGGACACCCATAAATCACTTTTTTTGTCATATACGGGAGGCGCTTTACATGGTTACATACGTTGCGATCGGACTATTGGCTATATTAGCAAGTATAAAAGCTTTTCACTACTATTATCAAATCAAAAGGGCTCCATCGCAGAAGCAGCTGAGCAAGCTTGTGCTATCTACCTTGAGACGCGGGCAGAGTGACCGCGAATGATAAAAAAAATAGCGGTAACCCTGAAGCCCTATAACCGTGTGCCCTTTGTCTATCAAAAGCTCAAAATTTGTCGCAATTGCCGCCATTTCACCGTCCTGGGCGAGCGAGATTGCATGTCCTGCGGGAAGACAGGCGGCCTGCAGCCTGTCGAGAAGAGGGCGGCTGGCATTGTCCGCAGGGACCAATGGCTCACCGGTCTGATCTTGCTGCTGCTTATCGTAATTGGACTCTTATTCAGCGCATCCGCTTTGCAGACTGTGCTGCTAATTGCTGCTGGAGCGGCGGCAGCCGCTTTATTATGGACGCTTTCCAAACGGTTCACCCCTGCACTTAGACGCATACAACTGCAAAAAATGTTTCAGCAATACAGCTACGAGCTTGCTTCCGGCCTTGCCATCGACCACCAGGCAGCCATTCGCGTATTCCAGGAAGGCGACAAACCGCGAACTTATGAGATGCTGCGTGAGATCGGCTCGCTGGTGCATAACGACCAGCTGAAGCTGGAGCAGATCATGCTGCTGCAAACCTTCCAGCTGCGCAAGGACATGGATCTGATGCTCGAGCCTCTGCTGATGGACAGCTTCAGCCCCGATCTGGTCGCCTACATCGGAGAGATGGCCAAGATCAGACGGGATCTGATTAAGGAAAATACGTTCCGCTATATGCTGCAGCATGAAATGTACATTCTGAACATGCCAAACGGAGAAACGGTACTGGCAGCTGTCGCCGGCGCAGCCGTGCGCAAAAGCCGGTATATGACGATGTATCCTTATTTGCTCATCCGGTATGCGCGCCTGCTTCCGAAGGACCGCTTCCTGCGGTTATACAAATTCGCTAAGTCCGCCCGGTCAGGACCGCTATACGATGAGGTTATGCGGATATACGAAGAAAAATTTAAATGGGATCCAGATTTTCAAAACGCTTGAGACATCCCGTCCGCCCGTTATTCATACAGCATAGCGCAATGGAATAGGATCGAAACCTAGCCGAAGTCCCAATCAAGGCTCGACTTAAGTCTAGCTTCAATAGCAATTTTTGTTAGGTAAGAATAGGGAAGACATGGCTTGTTCAGCGTACGCCGACCAAGCTTTATGCCCATAGGCAACAAAAAAATGGCGGTATCAGGGAGCTTGAATCTAGCTTGGGTCCCTGTACCGTCATTTTTTTGGTCCATTTCGATATTGTGTTGCGCGGCGGCGCTATTTCGAGATTTCTCTCATTCGCGCCATTAGTCGTGCCAGTCGAGGCTTCAACGCTTCAACTCACTCCGCCCACCAAGCTCCTACAAATCACCCCAGCGCGCCACTGAAACTTGCGTCAGTTGTGTGCTGCTTGTAACGGTATGGGCACGCGGACCCACATAACCTCCGCCGCTTGAGGTCTCCATCGAGCCCCATGTGCCTCTGGACAAGTTGAAGTGGAATGTAGTTCCAATCGGAACATTCAGTGTAATGCTATAAGTCCCATTCGTATTTTTCGTCAATTTATAGGCAGAGTCGTTAACCGACCAGCTGTTGTTCAGACCATGTACATACATATAAATGTCAGCGTTAAGCGGCGTATTGGCAGGAACAGTAACCACGAAGGTTTGACCTTGCAAAGGCGGGGCGGTCGTCGTCACCGCAAGCGCTGCGCTGGCGGAGGAAACATGCCCTGCCGCATCCCTGGCTTTGACTGTAAAGGAATACGTGGTTGATGCCGTTAAACCGGTAACGGTATATGACGTATTAGGCGTGACCGCGACCTTCACTCCGTCCTGATAGATGTCGTAGCCTGTAACGCCCACATTGTCCGTAGATGAAGACCAGGTCAGGTCTACACTGGAAGCTGTAACATTCGCCGCTGCCAGCTGGACTGGTGCGCTAGGCGCTTCCGTATCCGATAAAGCCGACGGCGCGGGCATGTTGTCGATTATATTTTTGAGATTCGGCAGATGTCCGATCTGGTCAGCCGCTGGATTCGCCGAAGCCGTGTTGTATGCCGGGTTTCTGAGAAGCTCGCGCACCTCGTGGGGCGAGAAGGTTACGCCGTATTTCGCCTTTGCGATGCCTTGCAATGAAATGACCGCAGCGGTGACGATAGGAGATGCCGAAGATGTGCCGCTGAAGGAAGTCGTATAGCCTGTAGTGGAGGAAAGGTCTGTCGCGCTAAGGGTATGCACGCTATGCCCGAAGCCGAAGCTGTCAATGCGATTGCCATAGCTGGAGAAATACAGTCGTTCGTGCGGGACATCCGCCGATCCTGCGCCGACCAGAATCGCGCCTGAATCCTTGAAGTCGGCACTGTTTTTGTTCAAAATATATTTGCCGTTCCAATCCTGATAGGTGTCCAGATTGACGGAGCCGTTAGCCCCCGCTTCGACTACGACGATGCCTTGATCCGTAGCATACCGAATGGCATCAAACTCGGCAGGAAACACCTCCATCGGCACATATGCCCCATTGGACGTACTGGACGTGGATTGCACCTCTATCAAAATTACATCGCCCTTGTTCAGCGCAGGTACGGATGTAAGAATCGCCTCGGCGATATTGCTGGTGCCGTCGAGCCGTCTCCAGGAATTGATGATCGGCTTCGCTTTATTCGCCAGCCCGACATGCCCGATCGCATTGTCGACGGCAGAGATGACGCCAAGCACCGCAGTGCCGTGAGAAGCGGAAGTCGGCATCAGAATGCCCGGCAGTGCCAGGATGTTGTGTGCCGCCAGATCCTCGTGATTGAGCGCCCAGCCCTGTTCGACATCAACGTACGAGATGCCTTTGCCGTCACCGCCTTCGAACTGCCAGGCATACGGCGCATCGATACCAAGGGGCGCAGCTTGTCCATAAGTCTGATTCGGATACAGCGGATCATCATCCGGCTGTACCGGCGTTGAATTCGGCGCATACGGCAACGTCGGGTCCGAAATATTCGCCGGCGCTTCATAAGCCGCCTCCACTAACGGAGACTTGTTCAGCTTTGCCAGGAGTGCCTTCACATCCGTTCCCTTCGGAACAGCCGCGGTAAAATATTGATGGAAGACTGAGGTTTGGCTGTTGCTCGACAGCTGCGTCTTGGCATTAAGCGAAGAGAACAAACGGTTAAGCTCCAAACCGTTCAGATCAGCCAGCAGATTGGCATGAGCGGCATTTCTCGATGCCTTGAGCGCCTTCTCGGCTCCGTCCTGATAAGGCAGCCCCGTCTCTTCCTTGAATTTGATTACGATTTCCCCTGACGGCTGCTGCGCCGCCTTCCCGATATTTGCCGATTGCCCGTCCGCCGCTTGGACAGGAGTGAAGGCAACTGCTAATGATAAAAATAAAATAGCGGATAAAACCAAGCTTAATATTTTTCTGTTAAACATCTTCATCTCTCCTACTCTCTATTTATAAGTTTGCTGGCAAGTCCAAAAATAAAAGCCGCCCCTCCTCTCCGCGGAATCCTATCATTCTCAAAAATGGAAATATACCGCCAATAAAATATACAACCTGTCTCTTGTGAAGGCTGTCGAAAAAAGATGAAAATATCGCAAAAGTTATCCGATGCGTTTAATAGTCATAAAGTTGTCAAAAACTGCCTGTCCTTTTCTGCATATAAAAAGAAGATGCTCACGCTGTCTCCATGACAAGCGGACCATCTTCTTTGGAAAATTCCTTGTTATTCTTGCTCCGGATTTGGCACAAACCGGAAATCAGCCAACTGGTATGTGCCTGATTCGTATGCAACATCAGCTTCTATATTGCCAACATAGATCGGCGTCGCGAATTTTTCTACCGCGATGCCAGCTCCGAAACTGGCGACGATCCGGTCCGCCTCAAACGAAAAATCTGAAATAGAACCAATCACAAGTTTGTCCATGACCTTGCCAATTTCGTTTTCATCGTACTCTTTTAAGCTAACGATATGGGCTGAATCACCGAGTGTCAGCTTTCCTTTCAGCTCTTCGTTCTCTTTGAACGCTGAAAATCCTGCAACATTCAAGACCTGCTGAACATAATCATCCGGGTCAAAATAAGTATCTTTAAATCCGGCTTCCTCGATCTCAATGATTCGCAAATCGCTTACGGACACACCGGTTCCTGATCCAATATACAGAATAATGGCCAGCTCGTTCTTGCCGTCGCCATCCCAGTCCCGAAGCATCATGTTCGGCATGATTGCCCGCGGAGTCATATAGAGCCAGTCAAAAGCCTGTTGCCGCTCGCCCGCTCTAAGAATCACCCCGTTCTCAACTGCGGTTAGAGCAATGTCATGCTCAGGCAGTTCGGCAAGCGTTTTGCCATCGGGAAGAAAATCCAAATACGGCTCCACGTCTGGTGCGGTTGAAGCGGCAGCCTCAATCCTTTCGCCTCCGTTGTCGTTATCTTCGCTGCATCGGACAGTGGAAGTCATGCACTCATTCCCTCTGAGCTCTCCTCCGCATGAAGCGGCCAGCATTAAGCTTAGCGCTAATGCGCTGAATTTGATCAATGCCATCTTTCCCCCGTTATTCCCCCGCACATTGATGCCCCTTCCCGTTTCTCTTATTACAGAAAACGGAAATAGCTCCAAATAAGTTGCAGATCGAATGTTTGGCCACGGATTTCCTGCAACACACGCCAAAGAACCATGTCTTCCGAAGAAGACACGGCTTTGGTTCAACATTCTATTAAGATTATACTTCTATTAATTAAGCTGAGGTTTCTGCCGAATCGGCGGATGCGCTGCTGTCTTTCCGCTCGCCTTTGCCGCCATGGAAGCCGCCTTTGCCGCCTTCCATACCTTTAGGCCCGAAGCCTTTCCCGTTTACGATCCCTTCCGCTTGCTCCTGCGCTCTTCCCTTAGCTTCGGCAGCTTTCTCGGCGGTCAGCTTGCCGTCTGTGACGGCTTGGTCGATTTGTGCAGTAATTGCCTCTTTGATCTTAGCAATAAGAGTATCGGTCGTAATTCCTTGCTCCTTCGCGACAGAAGCGATGGTAGCGCCATCCGCTTGCAGCGCTTTTTTGAGCGCATCTTCCGTCATGCCGAGAGCTTCAGCAACAGATTCCAGGCCCATGTGCCCTCCTGGACGCGCCCCTTTGAAATCCTGCTTTGTGCTGATGAGTGTATCCAGATTCGATTCGAACTGCTGCTTCATCTCGGATTGCTGCTTCTCAAAGGCAGCTGTCAGAGCCGTTTTCAACTGCTCTTTCGATACACCTTGCGATGTTGCGATTTCTTCAAGCGTGCTGCCGGCTTCCACCTTCTCCTGCAGCGCATCACGGTCCAAATTCAGCAGTGCCAGCACATCCTCATTCACATAGGAAGCCCCGAGTCCATGACCGCCTCCCCACTTGCCGCCTCTTGCCTTCCCGAAGTCCTTCGCCGCATCTGTCGAGTCGGATTGCACAACTGCGCTTCCTGTTGACGCACCCGATTTGCCCGGAACCGCAGACGCCGCATACGCGCTAAGCGGAATCATAGCCGCCAGTGCCGCCGTAATACCCAATGTTTTCACATACCTGTTCATGTCATCTTCCTCCTTAACGGATATTCGAGCTTAATCAGCTCTCGTCCCGCTCCCTGTTCCTGCCAAGCTGGGATAATACCTATTATGGACAGGTCCGCTTAAGCGAAAGTGAAGAGAAACTAAAAGGAAGATTAGTCCCGCCTGAATGTTTCCTGAATGTGGAGAGGAGGCGGACGTAATTACGACATGTACACTCAACCTGCATTCGCCGCTTCACAAAAAAGAAAGCTGTCCCCACATGCCGCTTCAGACATGGGGACAGCTCTCCTGTACAACTATGAATTTCCCACCTGAACGCTCAAGCTATCGAATGCGCAAATCAGCGCAAACTGCGAGTTAGCCAAGCACCAAATGGAAAAACTTCTCCAGCGGCGTGATGTCCTTAATGTGGCGGTTGCACGCATCGCTGTCGGAACAAATATATTGGCCGAATGCTTTATAGTAATCCGGTGACGCGTTCGCCGGCTTCACTTTGGAGACGGCGCTGAACAACGCGACTTCCTGGTGCCGATTGCAGAGGAAGCATACTCCCTTCTTCGCTGGCGTAAATCTGCCTTCGAGTCCGGCGGGCTTGCCATCCAGATCATAGACGAGGAACATCCGCCCCGTTCCGATATCCGTCCAGCCCGCATAGGTAAGGAAGCGACGGTCGACCGCCGCCAAATCCGGCGACTTCAGCTTCTTCACCTTCGGGAACAATCGCGACACTTCCTTGGGCGTAAGCAGAGGGAATAGCTCCAAATAAGGCTCAAGCGACAACAAATATTTGTCGATTTCCTCTGTTGTCCCCAAATCCGCCAGCCTGCCCAGCAGATCCAGCTGCTCCTTCGTCGCATCGGGGAACGCTTCTGCAATCGCAGCGCATGCTCCGAGTCTAACCGACTCCGCTACTCTCCGGTCGGACACGGATGTGTAGGCATGCTGCACCATTCCGGCTTGTTTCTTAATCAAATTGTACTGATGGTTTCTAATAAAGGTATTCAAGGCTTCCAGCTCCTTATTTTTTGGTGGATAATTACAAAAATAAGCGCAAAGCCCTCTAAATTAGAAACGATAAATTATTATTTCAGGCGACCGGATAAGGTACGCCCATGCAAAGTATCGCCTCTAATTATTGGCTTTGCATGAGCCGATTCGAGTCCCGGCAAATTGTTTTGCCATATGTGCCACCTCCCATTAACATCCTTATATTATACTGGATGAGGAATGGTATGGCTATCTACTGAACGGTTATACCTATATTTTCACACAAACCGCCAACCCGGACAGGAAGCGGCGCGCGGCGCAAGCTTTACGGAATGGCGACAACAACATTGCCCTTCTTGCGTCCGCTCTCGACATAGCAATGCGCCTCCACAATCTGCTCCATGCGATAACGCCGGTCAATGACGGCCTTAAGCGAACCGTTCTCCATTAGCTCCTTCAGCAGATACATGTCCTCGCGGCGTTCCGCCGCTACGCCCTGTCCGTCTACCGTCAAATAACGGCCGCCTGGCGCAAGCGCTCTGGTACAAGCGGATTTTGTGCTTTTTCCGACTGCATCAAATACGATGTCATACCGCTCTTCCCGCTCCCAAAAGTTTTCTTTCGTATAGTCGATCACATGGTCGGCGCCCAGCGATCTGACGAGTCCAGCATTAGCCGCGCTGCACACCGCAGTCACTTCCGCACCAAAATGCTTCGCAAGCTGAATCGCGGATGTACCCACCGCGCCCGATGCGCCATAAATGAGAACCTTTTGCCCGCGATGAACATTCCCTTTTCTGTAAAAATGCAACGCAGTGGTTCCACCGAAAGCAACAGCGGCCGCGTCCTCAAAAGAAACATGGTCAGGCATGTGCGCGACCAGACTTTTTTCGGGAAGGCACGCATATTCGGCATAAGCGCCGAAACGCATGCCGGTTAGCGCAAATACCCGGTCACCCTTCTTGAATTCGCGCACATTCCGGCCTGCCGACTCCACTTCACCCGCCAGCTCTACGCCGAGAATCGGCTGTCTAGGCCTCCGGATGCCCAGGAACAAGCGCATCGGAATCCAGAAGGAGAGCGGGCTATTAAAGGCTCGGACTCTGCAGTCCCCCGTCGTTACCGTTGTCGCATGCACTTTTACCCGGATTTCGTCAGGCTTGGGCAGCGGCATATCTACCTCTCTAATCTGCAGCACATCAGGCGCGCCGTACTTTGGACATACGATTGCTTTCATCTGCACTTCCTCCTCATGACCCTTTTGCCCATAAGTATAGCGCCCCGATAGGAGGCGCTATAGATACTTTAGTATGGTTCTGAGAGAGAAGCGTACAAACCTTTGCCGAACCCAAAATTACAGCAGCCCCAGCTCGCGAGCGCGTGCGACGGCCTCCGTTCTTCTGCTCACCTGCAGCTTGTCAAAAATAATGCGGTTATGCCCCTTTACCGTACTGAGTGCCAGAAACAGCCTCGACGCGATTTCGGTATTCGATAATCCTTCGGCAATCAGCCGAAGAACCTCCAGCTCCCTGCTGCTCAGCGGTTCAATTAGAAGCTGCTTGCCTGCAGCCCGCCGTACTTGAGAATTATGCGCACACTCCGCCGACTGGCGGAAATACGCCAATAGTGTTCCGATATAATCCGGTAATTGTCGTCGTTTCGCCGTTTCCAGAAGAAGCTCCTCCATTGGCGGTCCCTCATCGAGAAACAACCGGACAAAACCTTCGCCCTCCGCTTCAGTCAGTACCTCAAGCAAAAGACTGACCGCTTCGTCCTTATTGCCTTGCATATGCAGCGCAATCGCTTGGATTGCTTTTAGTTGGAGCAGCTCATCTGATCGGCCGTTCTCTTCTGCATCATGACGAAGGTCAACTAACATGCTAAGCGCAGCCGAGGCATCACTATTTGCCAGAAACACCTTCGCCAAGCTGATCGTAGGTTCATCATGCTTTAGCAGCCCGGCAGCTTGATCATGCTGTTGCTTGCTGAGCAGCAGAGCGGTACGCATAGCTGCCAGCCCCTTCTTCTGGTGCGTGAAGCGATAGTTCTTGGCAAGCCCTTCAGCCTCGGTCCAAAGTGCCGCTGCTTCCTTTGCCTCATTATTGGCAAGCTTCACCTTAGCTTGGAGCAGCTTGCAAGCGACAATCCGATCCGTATGCTGAAGCAACGGGGCAAGCCGCGCCGCCTCTGCCGCATGCTGTTCCGCAGCCGCCATATCATTCCGCTCATAATAGATGGCGCCCAAACCAAGATGAGCCTCGCAAGCGACAGGAAGCGGCGGATCGCCAGCTAACTCCAGCACGCGCCGATACCAGTCCCCTGCAGCACGCAACTGATTGTCCGACTGGCGTACCAAGCCAAGTCCAAGCATGGACATCAGGGCAATCATTCCGTGACCGATTGTCTGGCTGACTGCCAATGCCTCCGAATAGGCTTCCTCCGCGGCAGCGCGGTCCCCTTGCAGCTGATACGCGTAGCCTAGCGTCCATACCGTTGCTGTGCGTACCGCCTGGTTGCGGGGATGCAAGTGCGCCAGCGTCCGCCGGGCCTGGGACAAAATCGTCTCCGCATCATGCCGGCTGACAGCAAGCGTAGCCCGGATCGAAGCGGCATGGCCGATTATATCCGAAGTCCGCACGTCTTGCGGCATGGCCTGCAATGCTTTCTCCGCACTCTCCAGATGCAGCACAGCTTTCATCAAATCGCCTTTCATCAATAGCGCCGACGCATACATGACCTCTAACGAAGGACGCGCATGGAGCTCCCGGTCAGGCAGCGAGCCCAGCCATGCCAGCACGGGTGCAACCGCTCCGCGGAACAATAAGGGCATGCCGCCTGCCTCGGCCAAGCATGCCGTCCGATCCACGTCCCCGGCTTTGGCTGCATGCTGGAAGGCTTCCAGCTCGCAGCCGTTCTCCTCATACCATCGGCTTGCGCGAATATGCAGTTCAGCGGCAGCGTGCTTGCCCTCTTCCGCCAGAAGCCGCTGCCTAAGCACCTCCCCGAACAAATGATGATAACGGAACCAGCGCCTCTCCGCATCCAGAGGTACGATGAACAGATTGATTCGCTCAAGCTGCTCCAGCATTGCCTGACCAGAGCCGCTAAGGGACGATTCTCGCTCCCAGTCAAGCAACGAATCGCATAACGATCCGCTCATCCGATCAAGAATAGCGGTGCGAAGCAGGAATGATCTCACTCCTGGATCTTGCCCATTCAGCGCCTCTTCGGCCAAATAATCCAGCACATAGGGATGATTGCCGCCGAATGCATCCAGCGCTTGAAGGGCATTAGGCTGTCCCTTAATTAACAAGGCAGCTAACTGCAGCCCTGCAATCCAGCCTTCTGTGCGGGCTCCAAGCAGCTCCAGCTCTTTACCGTCCAGCTGCAGCTCCATAGCTCTGTTTATGAATTCCGCTGCTTCATCAGATCGGAAGCGCAAATCCGCCGTCCTCACCTCTGTCAGCTGATCTCTGGCGCGCAGTCGGGACAATGGAAGCTTCGGCTCCGTACGTGTCGTCATAACAAGATGAAGCTGACTCGGCAGCCGCTCCAGCAGCAAGCCAACAGCCCCGATCACGTCCGGGGAATCAATGACGTGGTAATCGTCCAGCACAATCACGCAGCGCTCAGTGAGCATCCCGTCAAGCTCGTTGAGAATATGCGCCATTATCCACTCGACGGGAGGCGTCTGCGGGGTTTGAAGCACGCCAAGCACGCTTTCCCCGAGCTCTGGCGCCAGCTTGCGAAGTGCGGCGATCAGATAGGAGAGAAAGCGTGCGACATCATTATCTCCTTCATCCAGGGATAACCAAGCGGACGGAGCAGGACTGCCGGCCAGCCACTCGCTGGCCAGCGTCGTCTTGCCATAGCCCGCTGGAGCCAAGATAAGAGACAGCTTCCGATTAAGGCCCTCATGAAGCATTCCTGTCAGGCGGGAGCGTAAGACATAACCGGAACGAGGCGGCGGTATATATAATTTCGTGGTCAGTATAGGCATCTTCATGTAGCCAGTATAATAATCGTTGCTCCCGTCAGTCAACCAAAAGCCGCTGCTGCCAGATCAGCTCCCAAAAGGCGGGATACAAGCGGACATAACGCTAGTTCTTGCCGGATTGCTCGTCATTCAGGCTCGCCAGATAAAGCTTATATTCCTCCGTAAATTCCAGTGCTTGCGCAAAAGATTCGGAGAGCGCGCTCAATGCCTCCGCCACCTCTTCCTTTGCAGTCATCGTCAATGCGAGAACACCCGGCTTGCGCGGTAAGCGGAACTGCGTATGATCGTGATACACCTGAATAACAATGGTTCCAAGCGGCTCGCCGTCCTTACCGTAGATCGCGCTCCACATCCAGCGCTGCTGGTCCGTTTCGTCCTCGTTTCCCCATTCACGCGAAATATCGAAGTCGCCAGGCAGTCGCGGCTCTGCTCGCAGCCCAAGTTCCTTCATCTCTTTAAGAACAGGATTCAGCAGCAGATTCAAGTACGTGCCATACGCCATATCGCCCGCTTCCTCGTATGCGCGCTTAAGCTTATCGGCATGGTTGCTCAAGACGCCCTGCCAGTTCGATTGAATATGCGTATCAATGAAATGTCCAATCTTGTAAATCTGGTAAAGGGCGTTCCCCGCGCCCTCTTCCAGCATGCTGCCAAGGCGAGTATCGTTTTGGTTCATTCATCCATCCATCCTTTTTATTGGAATTTTAATACTTCTACTCCAGTGTACTTCATTGATGCAAACGATAATGTTTCTGTTTCTTTAACGAATGAAAACACCCATTTTACCCGCATGAAGCGTCAAGTACTTTAAGGTTTTTATTGAAGCCGAATATGGCCCTGAAAGATGCTTAAGCGGCAGATTCGATTCGTCCGGCCAAGATTTGCACATGCTAATCAATAGCGCCAAAAATATGGCTCGCAAATTTGGAACCGCCTTGCCGGTCCCTCGTAATAACGCTTAGCACTAGACTTGAATTCCAGGAGGAATCACTTATGATCTTGACCACAACATCTACAATTGAGGGCATGCCAATAAGACAATATGTCGGTATCGTGACCGGCGAAGTCATTATGGGCGCCAATGTATTCAGAGACTTTATGGCATCTATCACGGATATCGTCGGGGGTCGCTCCGGAGCTTATGAGAGCAAGCTTCAGGAAGCGAGAGACGCGGCATTCGCAGAAATGTGCCAGAAGGCTTCGCGTATGGGAGCCAACGCTGTCATCGGTGTCGATATCGATTATGAGGTCATTCGCGACGGCATGCTGATGGTAGCCGTCAGCGGTACGGCTGTCAGCGTATAACGCCCTGCCCGCGCCAGGTCCCCTCTAGTTATTCTGCAACAAAGCAGATCGATTGAATTTGGAGGGGAGAATAATCATGACCTCGGATTGGAATAAAGCTGGACTAATGCTTAGGGCTGTTCGGCAAAGCGACTTGCCCCTTCTGGAGCATTGGCTGAACGATCATGATACCCGTCTGAGGATGGACGGCTTGCAGCCGCTCTCCCAATGGTTCGGTTATTATGACTCGTCACAAGGCCGTATCTTCGCTTGGATCGGATATGCGCAGGAGCAGCCGATCGGTATGATCATCGTAGAGACTGAGGAAGAAGCTGGGTACATTGCTATGATGGTCAATCCGGCCCTCCGCAACCGCGGATTCGGCAAGCGGCTGCTGAAGGAAGCGATGAATCATCCCGGCTTAAGTCATCTGCAGCGGTGGGAGGCTGGCATCGAGGCGGATAATCAGGCGAGCATAGCTTGCTTCCGCGCCTTGCAATTTACTGCTGACAAGGCTGAGCCTGATGAAGACGGATTTATTTCATACATCTATGATGGATCTTGCGTATAATGCAAGAAAGCCGTTCGATCTCTCGAACGGCTTTCTGCTTCTTATACTAATTCAAGCGATGCATCATCTCATATTTGTTGCCGCAAGGATCTTCGAAATACACAGCATAATAGGTCGGGCTGATCGGCAGCAATCCCGGGCCGGTGGTGATCGTCCCGCCCAGCCGCTTTACCGTCTCGGCAATCCGGTCAACCTCCGCACGATCGACAGCCCAGAATCCGATCAAATTACTATTGGGCTTATGGTTAGCGTCTACTGTTATCGCGAAATAAGGAACGCTCGGCAGCTCGCCCTCTGCGGCGAATACGTACCAGTCCCTGGAATGATAGGTGTTGACGAACCCCAGCTCGGGCAGCAGCCCCTCATAGAACTCGCATACCTGTTCCCACGCATTGACTCTCAGATCGATATGGCTGAATCTGTTCATCTTATAGCCCCCTTATCAACTCATCCAGCTGTTTCTCCCAGAAGAGCTTCATGATATCCCGCATATAAACATCATCCAGCATCTCCTGATGGATGGCGATTGTTGCCTTGTCTCCTTTTGCGGACAGCACGTAGATTTGCAGACGGGAAGGGTTGTCCCATTCCGGGCGCTGCCAGGTTAGCCGCAGCTTATGGTAAGGCTTCACGACAGTCAGCTTACCGAATACCCCTTCATCGGATTGATAGGTCTCACCTTGATTGAGTTTAATTGACGGCACTTCGCCGATCCACAGCTTCAACCCTTCCTCAGATACAAGATAATCCCACACCCGTTCCTTCGGCACCGCTACTGTTATTCTGACACCGATCTGCACGCCTGCATCCTTCGTTACGCCGACTGGTATACGGCCCAGAACTTGGCCATACATAACAGCGATCCACTCGCTCCATTCTTCCGAAGCCTCATATTGTTCCCTGATATGCGAAGCGATTCCTTCATGTGACCACTGAGGGTCCACGGATTGCTGAAGGCTAACGACCCACTCTTCCCATGTCTTTCCCGTGGCTTGCTTAACCTCTTGTCTGAAAATGGAGCCCGGCATCCAGCACCCTCCTGACGATTGATATGCTTCATTATAGAACGTTAATACTGACAAGGACGGTCAGTATTTAATTCAGGATCGATAATAATCCAGCAAATCTTCAGTAATATCGATCATATGCTCTCTCAGCTCTTCCGGCTCGACGACCTTAAGCTTACCGCCGAAGGACAAGAGATAATACGCTATCTGTGTATACAGCGACAGTTCATCCACCCGGAAGCTGGCTTCGCTCGCCGTTCGCTTGATTAAGGCATGACCGAGCAGCCAATGTCCGCATAACTCTTGGATCGCCTGCGGCGTTCCTTGAATGAACACTGAGATTAGGGAATCATCTGAAGCATCATCTTCTCCTTGCCCGGCAAGCAGACTCCCCAGCAAATGCTGCCGTGCTGAGAACGCAGCAGGCCGTTCGAAACGCTCCGAAGTATTGGCAATCCGGTCGATCCGATCTGCCCGGAAGCTTCTTATCTCTTCGCGCAGATGGCAGTAACCGACGACATACCATTTGCCCCTCCAATGGACAAGCCCGTATGGATCGATTCTTCGCTTCGCAGCGCCGGAGTCATAAGCGCTCGTATAGGCCATATCCAGGCTGACCTGCCCGTCTATGCTAGCCTCCAGCTCTGCAAGAATTGCCGTCAAAGCAGAGCCTTCAGGCGGCTGAATGACTTCAATATGAGTCTCGCGCCGCTCCATCGCCTCAAGCTGCTGCGGGTTTGTGTAGCGCTTCATTTTTGCTATAGCCCGATTAAGCGCTTCTTCGGACGGATAACCCGTTTCTCTGGCGAATGCCGCCGCCTGCAGGAGCGCCTTCTGCTCCTCCTCGTCGAAGAACAGCGGCTCCAGCTTCAAGGAATCGGGAATCGTATAGCCGCCCTCCCGTCCAACCTCGGCTACAATCGGCACGCCGGATATACATAAGGCGTCGATGCAACGATAGACCGTACGGATATGGATCTCCAGCTCATCTGACAGCTGCCTCGCCGTCATTCTTCGCCGCGACTTGAGCAGCCATAGTATAGCGAGCATATTGTCCGCTTTTGACATCGGTATTGCCTCCTCGCGCTTGCTTCTGATTGTATCCTCATCTTACTATAAATGGTCGGCTAGTCCGAGTAATAAAAATTTGGGGGTCTCAAAAGCAAGCTAACTCGAAGCACATCTCGCTTGATGAATGAACCGGCAAAAAACAATAGATGGCGATGCCAGGATATATCCCAGCACCGCCATCTTTGGCTTTTGGTGTGTCATACAATTAGTTCGTTATTAGTTATCTAGCCATTCATTTTGACTACGCACTTTTAGTGCGATTAACGTTTTGGTGGCGTTGCTATTTCGCCTTTTCGGGCGAAACCAGGCATGCAACGGTGCTAGACAACGCTATTTACGGGATCCCGCCCTTTTCGAGCATGTAACGGTGTGTGGCGCAACTATTGCGCAATAGAGGTCAGCCTCTTCTATCCATGGCGATGCCTGTACATTAAGTAGATAAAGAAAGGCGCGCCCAAAATCGCGGTGAATATCCCGGCCGGAATATCCAGCGGAACAAAGACGGTTCGACCGACAAGGTCGGCGAGCAGGAGGAACAGCGCGCCCAGCAAGGCGGAAGCCGTCACGATGGCGCCATTATGATTGCCCACCAGCTTGCGGGCCATATGCGGCGCCATCAGGCCGACAAAGCTGATTCCTCCAGCAATGCCGACCGCAGCGCTGGCGAGAACGACAGCCAGAATGATGAACAGGAACCGGTTCCGCTCCACCCTCATCCCGACGCCAATCGCAATCCGGTCGCCCAGCTCCAGCACGTTGAGGCTTCTGGATTGGAACAGCGCCAGCGCCCCGCCGACTACGACCCAGGGAGCCAAATAAAGCACATGAGTCCAAGACGTGCCGTACACCGTTCCAGCCATCCAGCCAAGCGCCTGCGAGACGAGATAAATCGGTCCGGCAAGGGTGAAATAAATGGTCAGCGCCCCCATCGCAGAGGATACGGATACGCCGATCATCGCCATCCGAAGCGGCGAGCTGCCTCCTCTCCAAGCGAGCAAATATGTAATCGCCGACGCGATGCAGCCGCCAGCCATCGCCACGACCGGCATCCAGCCGACGGCAACTTGACCGTTCATAATCGTGATAAAAGCGACAACCGCCGCTGTCGCGCCCGAGGTTGTCCCGAGCAGGTCAGGGGAAGCAAGCGGGTTGCGGATCAAAGCTTGCAGGATCGTACCCGAGATCGCCATCGCGGCGCCTACCAGAATAGAAGCCGCAATACGCGGCATTCGAAGCTGGTATACAATCAGCTCGTACTTCTGCTCGCCAAGCCCCACGAGCGTACGCAGCACGTCCGATACCGGCACACGGAGACTGCCGAGTCCAATGCTCACAATGACGGCGGCAAGCAATACTACCGCAAGCAGCAGCAGCCGGACCATAACAAGCGGCTTGCGATGCCGCTCCGTCAACCTCCGGTAAGATTGTCTAAATCTGCCCAAGCGCCTTCCTCCTTACGAGCGCCACCACAAAAGGGACGCCAAGTACGGCTGTAGTCACGCCTACCGGCACTTCTTTGCCATGGATCAAGAACCGCGACAACGTATCGGCCAGCAGCAAAAAAGCGGCGCCCAGCACAGCGCTGTACGGCAGCACCCAACGGTGGTCATTGCCGATGAGCCAGCGCGAAATATGGGGGATCATAATGCCGACAAAGGCAATCGGCCCGGCTAGCGCTACACTGCCTCCAGCGAGAAGCACAACGACAAGCAAGGTCAACAGCTTAACCCAGACCATTCGTTGGCCCAGCCCTATCGCAACGTCGTCTCCCATCGCCATCACATTGAGAGAGCGTGTCATGAGCAGCGCGATGACCCACCCTGCTGCCATATACGGCAGCAATTGAAGCGTATGATTCAGATTGCTGTTCGACACCGAGCCGGTCAGCCAGTAAAGCGCACCCTCCAGCGTCTCATTGCTGATCAGCATGAACAGCGAGTTGATGGAAGTGGCGAAGGACGCAAGCGCCGATCCCGTCAGGATCAGCTTGATCGGCGTCATGCCTCCTTTGCCCGCTGTCGCAATCAGAAAGATCGCCCCTGCGGAAATGCCAGCGCCAATAAAAGCCACCCATATCAAATCGCCAAACGTAAACACCGCGCCATACCAATACAGCATCGACACAATCGCCAGAGCCGCACCCGCGTTGATGCCCAGAATCGAGGGCGATGCAAGCGGATTGCGCGTCATCGCCTGCAGCAATACGCCGCTAACGGCAAGACTGCAGCCGATAACGGCGGCAGTCAAGGCGCGCGGCACACGGGAGGTGCGGATAATCAGCTGCTCATCGCTTCCCGTATACGAGGTATAAGCCTGGATGACGGTATCCAGACTAAAATTTCTCAGCCCGAACAAGACGCTGGCCGCGGCTGAGAGGATCAGCAGCGCCAGCGCGCCGGCAAAGCCGGCAGCTTTTCCTTTGTCGGTCGACAAAAGAGAGTTCATGTCCTTAGTTCCCTTCTATGCCGTTAACGCATGATGCTAACGTTGAATATTCGTAAAATACTTCTCGATGTCCGCTACCAGCAGCTTCGCAGCAAGGATGCCGCCGGCAGAGTTCCAGATCGCTTCGTCAACCTGATAGATTTGCCCGTTCCCATTCACTTTCATATTCCGGGCGATCGGATCGGCCAGCCATTCCTTGGCGGTATCGGCAGCTGCTGTCTCGCCGTCGCGGTCTGATGCGAAGTAGAACAACGCGTCGCCATCCAGAACGCTAATCTGCTCTTTCGTAATTTCCTCGGCGAATTCCGGTTTGTTTTGCGCTTCCGTTCTTGCAATGCCCAGCTTATCCAGAACTACGCCTGCGAAGTTCTGCTTATAGTACACTCTGGCTTTGCCCGCCTGGAAGCGTGCAAGCGATACTTCCGCCTGAGTTTTGTCGCCCAATTTGGCCGCCGTCTCCTCTACCAGCTTCTCGAAGCCAGCAAGCGCCTTCGCGCCTTCTTCTTCCTTGTTAAGCGCGCTTGCGAACAATGTGAAGTTCTCGATCATGCTGTCGCCCAGATTTTCTGTGAACACAGTAGGGGCAATTGCGCTAAGCTGGCTGTAGATCTTCTCTTGTCTGACCTTCGTGCCGAGAATAAGGTCCGGCTGAAGGCTGGCGATCAGCTCCATATTCGGCTGCGTCTCGTCGCCGACAATCTCTACCCCTTCCATTTGGTCCGCTATATGGTCATACCAAGGGTCGCCGATCCAGGACTGGACGGCTCCTACCGGTTTGATGCCAAGTTCCAATAAGGTTTCTGTGCCTTGAGTCGTCAAGACAACCACTCTTGCAGGCGTGCCCTTAATGTCTGTATTGCCCATCGCATGCGCGATTGTTCTCGTTTCTTCCACTTCCGGCGTTGTCGCAGATTCCGGGGCGCTGCCCTGGTTCCCCGTGTTCGCTTCTTTGCTGCTGCCGCATCCCGCAAGCATAGCCATTACAATGACCAGCATAGCGGCTGTCATCATTTTCATCGTTGTATTATGTTTTTTCACTTTTTTACGCTCCCGTATCTCAATAATGAGTATCATTATCATTTGATGTTGAAAAAAAAGAACACTCTCTTGCAACCGATGCGCATGCGGTTCAGTAAATGTTACAATAACAACACTAATATAGTTGCTAACCCTTTTCAATAGATCGGGCTCCAAAATGGACAAAACAAAGGAAGTGTAACACATCGACCACAATTTCATTGAAGGCCAGCAGCAATCGAAGGAATGGATTACGCTCTCCTTGCTCTACCTAATGGAGACGAAGGCCTACTCCGATATCAAAGTGACGGAGATTGCCAAGAAGTCAGGACTGGCCAGACAAACCATCTACCGCAACTACGGGGATAAAGACGACATCTTGTACGACTACCTCTGTCATCAATTCGACTTCTTCGACGACCGGATCAAAGGACGGCAGTTGGCTGGCGCAGACGTGCTGGTCGCTTTTTTTGAGATGTGGAGGGAGTTCCTTCCCGCTTCCCTGCTGTACAACATTCAATTGTCCGATCGCAAGATCAGGCAAATCATATATCGAAGCCTGGAGTATTACGTTCAGGAGAAATACACCCCTTATTTCATGAGTCCACAGGCGTCGATCGGCGACATGCATTATTATGTCTTCCGCTCCCTCTCCTCCTCCCTGCACGGCATTCTCATTGAATGGAGCCTTCAGCACTATGCTCAGTCGGCAGAGCAAATCGGCAAGCTGACGTATCAGCTTACCGATTCCATTCGCCAATATTGCATGGAGCATGCGGCTACTTAAGCCTTATTCTTGCTTATGTCCGCCGCATATAAGCGCGCACCGTAATCGGCGCGAATACCGCAACGATAACCGCTGCGCCGATTAACGAGATGGCGAGATCCCAGCCGACCGTGCCCGAATTGGTCATATCCCGCACGGCTGTGACGAGATGGGAGATCGGATTGATATTCACAAACCATTGCAGCCAGTTCGGCATCGTCTCCACCGGCACGAAGGCATTGGAGAGGAAGGTCAAGGGGAACAATACGATCATCGAAATGCCCTGTACGCTGGATGCGGTACGGGCGATGACGCCGAAGAAAGCAAAGATCCAGCTGATTGCCCACGAGCAGAAAATGACAATGACCGCCGCCAGCGCTACGTACGCTAGCCCTCCCTCAGGACGATACCCCATCACATAACCCATCGCAAACGTAAGCACCGTTGCAATCGTATAACGTACCGTGTCAGCCAGCAGCGCCCCCGCCAGCGGGGCGATCCGCGCGATCGGCAGCGACTTGAACCGGTCGAATACGCCTTTGTCCATGTCCTCCCGCAGTTGGACGCCGGTCACGATAGACGTCGTAATGACCGTCTGAACCAAAATTCCCGGAATGATGACAGGCAAGTAGCTCTGCACATCGCCTGAGATGGCGCCTCCGAATATATAAGTAAACATTAGGGTAAAAATAATCGGCTGAAGCGTCACATCGAACAATTGCTCCGGCGTGCGGCGCAGCTTCAGCAGCCCTCTATATGCCATCGTCAGGGAATGGCGCACCGACTGGAGAAAGCCGGTCCGGTTTTTCAGCCCGCGATGCGCCTTTGTGTTCATCGTCGTCTGGCTCATACGTTAGCCACCTCCGCTTTTTTGGTTTGTTGCTGCGGCGGCGAGTCCGATTGCTTCGAGGCAGCGCTGCCTGTAATCGTCAAGAACACTTCATCCAGCGTTGGCTTCTGCACGCTCATCTCGGCGAGCGGGATTCCCGCCTCGCGAAGCGCAATCAGAAGATCGGTCACGCCATCGGCATTCGCCATCGGCGCCGTAATTTTGCCGGAATCGTACGCGACGCTGGGTAGGACGTTCAGCACCCGCTCCACCATCTGGCGCGCGCTTTCGATTTGGCCCGGATGCTGAACGCTGAGATGCAGAGACGAAGTTCCGACGGAGCCTTTGAGCTCATCTACCGTACCTTCCGCTACGACCCGCCCGTGGTCGATAACCGCGATCCGGTCCGCCAGCTGGTCGGCCTCATCCAGATATTGGGTCGTCAGCAGCACGGTCGATCCCGTCTTCACAAGCCGCTGGATCGTCTCCCACATCTGGGCGCGCGTGCGCGGATCCAGTCCAGTCGTCGGCTCATCCAGGAAGATAAGCGGCGGCTGCGCGATCAGGCTGGCTGCCAGATCAAGCCGGCGCCGCATGCCGCCGGAGAAGTTCTTCAGCGGGCGCTTCGCCGCTTCGGTCAAGCTGAATTCCTCCAGCAGCGATTCCGCCTTGCGCTTCGCTTCCGAGCGGCTAAGCCCAAGCAGCCGCGAGAATATAATGAGGTTCTCCATGGCGCTTAACGATTCGTCGACTGAAGCATACTGCCCCGTTACGCCAATAAGCTGCCTCACAATTTGAGATTCCTTCGTCACGTCATGTCCGAATATGCGGGCCGAACCCCCGTCCGGTCTAAGCAAGGTTGCCAGCATGCGGATCGTCGTTGTCTTTCCGGCGCCGTTCGGCCCCAGTACACCGTAGATCGTGCCTGCGCGAACGTTCAGATCCACCCCATCCACCGCACGATGGTCTCCGAAAACTTTCACAAGCCCTCGGGCCTCAACGGCCCATTCACTCCTATCCATCATTGCATTTCCTCCTCTGTATCTGATCTATAGCGATCTTAACGATCTTATTTAAACGGAATTTAAACAAAACTACGGAACGATAAAAAAGAGGAGCTGTTCCAAAAGCAAACAGTTGTGCCATACACGGTTAATCGTTAGAAGGGGCGTTTCTCAGACATCTATCGATACTTTTGGGACAGCCGAGAAGAAAGCTGAGCTGCTGGACGAGAAACTCGGCTTAGAGCGCATCGTCGAGCGAAAAACAGGGCTGCTGGCCGTGAAACACGGCTTAGAGCGGGTTGCCGAGCGAAAAACAGGGCTGCTGGACGAGAAACTCGGCTTAGAGCGCATCGTCGAGCGAAAAACAGGGCTGCTGGACGAGAATCCCGGCTTAGAGCGCATCGTCGTGCGGAAAACAGGGCTGCTGGCCGAGAAACTCGGCTTAGAGCGCATCGTCGTGCGGAAAACAGGGCTGCTGGCCGAGAAACTCGGCTTAGAGCTCCCAAGAGAAAAGCCATCAAACCCGCTTTTGTGATGGGTTTGATGGCTTTTTCATCAACATATGGAAATAGCTTATCCGCTGCTTCCGTCAGAATAGTCCCTTCCTCAAAAACATTATTAGACTAATCCCCGGCCTTCCGCCACCCTGACACTGTCCGGGCTTTTGGACAGGAGCAGCTGGACGACAATCATAACCATGATAATAACGAGCATGGCGACAAGAGCAACTGTGAAGTTGCCGTAATAATCATACAATCCGCCGATTAGTAGCGGTCCCATTGCCGCAATCAGATATCCGCCGCATTGGGACATGGCCGACCACGCGCCCGCTTCCTGCGCCGTATTCGTCTCCACAATCGGCAGCATAAGCGCCAGCGGGAACAATCCTCCTGCTCCTATGCCCAAGAAGACTACGGCAGGCAGCATCGGCATATGGAGCAGCAGCATGATGATGCCGATCAGCTCAGAGATGCTGCATGCGACGAGGAAAAACCCGCGTTTGCCGTATTTGGCTACCAGACTTGGAAGCGTCATGGACACCGGAATTTGGATGATCGTAAATACGGTGAGCAGCATGGCTGCGCTTGACTTGCTGTAGCCGAGGCTCTGTGCGATAGGCGAAACCCATGCGGTTAGCGAATAGAACATGCTGGACATCAAGCCGAAAAACAAGGTCAGCAGAATGGCACGCTTATTGGTCAGCGGCAGCTTGGAACGTACCGCGCTTGCCGCTTGATCCTTCTTCCCGATAAACGGAAGCCAGATCAGCAAAGCGAGGATGCCCAGAATAGCCCAGATCGCAAGCGTAAAGGATAAGCTTTGATTATGGCGATTAAATACCGGAATCGACAGCGCAGATGCGGCGCTTGCGCCTACGGTCAAGGATACGGAATATACGCTCACAATGCCCGGCTTGGTCGGAAAATATTTTTTGATAAATCCGGACAGCAGCGGCCCAGCGAGGCTTATGCCGATTCCGCCGACAATAGCTGTAATGACAAGCACGCCGACGGAGGTGATTACGCCTCGAAGCGCTGTTGCGCCTGTAATGAGCACCAACGCGGCAAAAATGGTGCGCTCCAGCCCCCACCGATCACGCAGCGCAGTCGCCGCAGGGGCAAAGAGGCCCATGCACAGTACTGGCAGCGTCGTAAGCAAGCTGGCCGTCAGCGCGTTCATGCCAAGGCTTGCTTGCATGTTCCCAAGCAGAGGCGCGACGGACGAGATGATCGGTCTTAGGTTAAGCGCTGCGATAAAAATCGCCAGCAGCCAAAATAGTTTCTTCATATATGGTCACTCCCTCTATATCTGTGTACACAAGTATAGAGACTCCAAATCCATTGATCAATCCTATAATTTCTATTATTATAATAGTAAAAAACTATCATCCAAGGAGCAAGCGATGGACACTCGGCATATCCAATATTTTATGGCCGTCTATGAGCATCTGCACTTCACGAAAGCGGCTGAATCGCTGGGCATTTCCCAGCCTACACTTAGCCAGCAGATCCGCGTGCTGGAAGCAGAGCTTGGGATGCCGCTATTCGATCGGATCGGCAAGCAAGTGGTGGCGACCGAAGCCGGCAAGCTGCTGCACCTCCACGGAGGGCGCATGCTCTTGGCAGAGCAGGATGCCAAGATCGCGATAAAGGAGCTGATGTCGTCGGCTCGGGGCACCGTCCGTCTTAGCGTATTGCCCTCAGACTTAGACTTCCAACTGGTGCCTCTCTTTATCCACTTCCATTCCGAATACCCCGACATACAGCTGCAGGCCTTCTCCACCATTCAAATCCTGGAGGAGGTGCTAAGCAATCGGGCCGATATCGGAATAGCGCTCAGAACTCCGCCCGACAAACGGCTGGTGCAAATCCCGCTCCGCTCTGAGCCTTACTACCTGCTTGTCCATTCCGGAAGCGAGCTTGCCGGCAGAGCTTCCATTAAGCTGCGGGAACTGGAGCAAATTCCGATTGTCATGTACCCGCGCGGCTTCATTGGCCGCGATCTGGTGGAGACGGTATGCCGGGAGAAAGGCGGCTTCCAGCTTTCGACCGTCATGGAAACCAGCACGGCCATCTCTCTCCTGCAGTTGGTGCGCGCCGGTGTTGGCGCGACGATTCAGCCCTTGAACCTGCTCAAACAAGAATCCATGCGCCATGAGATAGTCGCCATCCCGATCTCGGATCATGCGCCGATGCGCCATCTGGAGCTTATCTACGGCTCGGAGCGTTATATCAGCGAAGCCCATCGCCAGCTGACGAAGTGGCTGATTGATTTTTTCAGCAAGTAATGAATGGTTACTGAAACTTAAAAGGAGCTGTCCCAAGGCCAATTGGCCTCCAGGACAGCTCCTTAACATAAAGCTATATTAGCTTATGCTTGTTGATAACTACTCTACCAGCTTCGCGCCGCTAAGCAGAAGCAGGTCATCCGCCGCCATGAACGTTACACCGTTCTTCAAAGCAGCCGCTTCGGTCAGCGTATACGTGTCTTCGCCCTTCAAAAACTCGGTGCCGCGGGCAGCAAAGCTGTACTGCTCCTGGTCGCCTTTCAGCACTTTAATGCTGCTAGTCTCCGCATTCCATTCGATTGTGTAGCCAAGCGACTCCACGACTTGACGGAAAGGAAGCATCAGACGGCCGTTCGAAACGTATGGCTGCTCGCTTGCCGCAAGCTCAAGCTTCTCGTCATTCACGTACAAGTTCTCCAGGCCTGCTTGCACATAACCGTTATAGGAGTATGGGAACACCATCATTTTAGTCGATTCAGCCGCTTCCTCGGCTCCTTCGCCCTGTACAATCTGCTTCCATACCAGCAGCTTGGTGCCCGGCTTCAGATTATGCTTGGTCACGATGTTTTTCGTCAGGTAAGGGAACAGCTCCGTGTCATCCGTTACGGTGTAAGTCGCATCACGGTTCGTATGGACGATAACATTGCCATTCTCTTCTTGCTTCACGTTATCGATCTCTTCATAAGTCGGTACGGCAAAGTCAGCCGGAATCGACGTGAGCAGCAGCTCAGCGTGTGTCATCGGCGGCAGGCTCATCGTCATCGCAGGGCCTACATAAGCATAGATGATCTCGTCCTCGCGAATATCCTTGATCGACTTCGGCAATCCGCTCACCGCGTCCAGGATCAGCGTATCTTCGCTAACGTTCAGAATGATTTTGTCAAACTGGGCATTCTCGTTGTTGTTCTCCAGCATGATGCGGCCGTCTTCCAAAAACGAAACCGTACCGTACACCATAATAGAATCCAGCCAGTTCTGCTGCATGATTTCATAAGCCGGGGCGCTTATCGGCACAATCGGCGCGCTGATTGGAACAGCCTGTTGCGGCGCCTCGCTTGCGAATGCCGAAGCTCCTCCTGTCAGACAAGCTACTGCTGTCAATGCGCAAATGGTATGTTTCACATATCTCTTCATCGTCATTCTCCCTCTCATTATGGATTATGGAATAAATCGGCGTAAGCTTCACTGAACGATTCCGGCAGGATATAACGATTGTCGCCGATTGCGGCCATGCCCAGCTCCGGTACAACAAACATGTCAATCGCCGTTCCGTCCTTCAGTCGAAGCTTGGCCAGATAGGATTTTCCTTCGGACTGGGCTTTGGCCCACTGCTCATCAGCTTCTCTATCTCTATTAACCGCCGTTTCACTTTGGCTAAACATCCCGATCCACTCCCGAATATCCTTCTTCCGGTGGAGGACATGAAGCTGCACGCTGCCGCTGTGATTCATGATGTCAATTTCTTTGGTCAGCCGTGCCAGCTCCGCTGCCTCCGCATAATCGCCGGCCGGGATAACGCTATTATCCGTTCTGCCGGATAGTTGGACAATATAATAACGTCCCTCATGCTCCACCGCCAGCCGGAAGGCGGGATCATAGCCCTGAAGCTGATAGATCGTGCCCCCAAGCAAGTAGGTCGTCGCATAATCCAATACGGCGTACCCGTTCTTGCCGCCGTTCTCCATATCCGATTTCAGATCGTATTGCAAGGTTCCGAGCTTATCCCCGGCCCTCGGCGTCCTATCCGTAAGATCGAATGGAGCCCCATCATTCAAGAACGTATAACGGTATCCATTGTAATTCAGCATCTTCAGCGGGCCTAGCGATACCGATAGCGGCATACTCCGCGGGGTCACGGTAAATGTCGTCGGCTGGACTTGCTGAAGCGCTGTAAGCGACGGAATGGCCGGATCAGCTTTAAAGAAGACAGGAAAGACAAGTGCCATAGACAGCACAGCGCAGCCGATTGCAGGAATGGCGATTTTAACGCTCCTTCTCAATGGAGGCTTCTTTCTCGCTTCTTGGCTGAGAATGCGGCTTAGCATCCGCTCCTTCTGCTTCTTGGACGGGCCAAGCTTCGACATGCGGGCGATCAGTTCCTTCTCATTCATATCGCTCACCACCTATCGACAGCTTCAGTAGTTTCCTTCCCGTATGTAGCCGTGTGCGAATGGTCGGTTCTTTAATAGAAAGCATATCTGCTATTTCCTTCGTGCTGTATCCTTCGTAATAATGCAAGTAAATCGGCAAACGGTATTTCTCAGGAAGGGATAGCACTTCATCTAACAGATCGTCGTGCCTGATTTCTTCGGATAACTGCTTCTGATCGCTTTCTTCCAGTGTGACGCGCAGCCGTCTCCACCAATGTCTAAGCATATTTTTGCAATGATTGCGGGCAGTCACAATAAGCCAAGCCTTCTCATGCTCGGTGTCTCGAAACGTCGGGCCTGATCTCATGAGCTTCAAGAAGACCGTCTGCGTTGCTTCCTCCGCATCAACCACATTTTTTAACATCATGAAACAGACCTTGTATATCGTATCTGCATGACTATTGTAGATGTGAGTGATATCCTTGCCCGTACGCTGCAAGGCATCCTCCATGCTGCTGTCCCCCCTTTACTATTAACACAATCGAGATAGGCAAAATGTTCGATTTTATTATAAAAAATTTTTGGAGGCCGCATTTATTCATTGTAAAACAACCCTAACAGCGAGTCAGTGGTATGATTTGACTGATTTATGAATGCCATGCTCTTCAATTCTACCTATTTGTTCATCTTTCCATGCAATCCTGCCGCCATAAAGTGATAGAATAGAGTCAGCATGAATCGATGCACATCATGATATTAGGAGCCAACCCAAGTGAAAGCACATCCAATACGACTATTGCGCATTACCGGACTATTCGACGGCCTGTCGCTCTTAGTCTTGCTCGGCATCGCGATGCCGCTCAAATATATATGGGGGATGGACAACGCCGTCACGATCGTCGGCAGCCTCCACGGAGGCATATTCAGCCTCTACGCTCTCGCTATTCTGTACGCAGCGCTCCGAATCAGATGGAATCTGCTCTGGTCAGGCGCAGCAGTGCTCGCGGCATTTGTTCCGTTCGGCAACTTTGTGCTGGACTGGCAGCTGAAGAAAGCCCAGGCCAAATATTCGGTGAAGCCGTTCAATTACGCGCTGCTTGTATACAGCATCGTCTTCTTCTCTTTCTTCGATCTGTTCTCGCAGCTGCCGGTCATGAGCACCTTCGCCTCCTCGATCGGCGCCAGCTCGTTCATAGTCGGATTCGTCATCGGACTGTACTCGCTGTCCAATACGCTCGGCAATATTCTATCCGGCATTATGACCGACAAAATCGGCCCGTTCAAAATCCTGATGGCTGGACTGGTTCTGTCAAGCGGCGCGCTGCTGCTCTATCAATTCGTCGATCAGCCGGCCTGGCTGATCGTCGTTCGGCTTATTCACGGCTTTGTCGCGGGCTTGATCGTGCCGGCTGCCTTCACCTTCTCTGCCAACACGACCGTGCAGAACGAACAAGGGAAAAAGGTGGCTTTTACCGGCACGTTCGTCGGACTTGCCGCGATTATAGGTCCCGCGTTCAGCGGTATCATGGCCAGCAAAACATCCGTACCCTTCGTCTTCACCTGTGTATCGATGATGGGGCTCGCGCTTGCTGTCTTGTCCGCGATCTTCCTTGGCAAGTACAAGATCGCCAAGAAGGAGAAGGACGAGAATACCCAGGCAGGACCGTTCCTTAATACAGCAGTCTTGAAAGCTTACGGCGGCGCGTTTTTCCTGATGTTCTCGCAGGGCGTCATTGCCTACTTGCTGCCGCTCCATGTCCAGTCGCTAGGTTATGATTCCAGACTGAGCGGCACGCTCATGAGCGCCTTCGGCATCATTGCGGTTCTTATCTTCGTGCTTCCAACGAACCGCATATTCGATAAGGTTGCTCCGTCCATTACGATGGCGCTGGGCATCGGCCTAATGGGCATAAGCCAGCTGCTGATCAGCCAATCCGATACGACCTGGGCGCTTTACTCCGTGCTGGGACTCTACGGAGTCGGCTTCGCCTTCCTGTTCCCGTCGATCAACACTATGCTAATTCGAGCGACTCCGGCAGAGCTGCGGGGCAAGGCATACGGCTACTTTTACGCCTTTTTCTCGCTGGGCGTAGTTGCCGGATCCTCGCTGCTGGGCTGGCTGCCGTTCGATGAGAGCGAAGGCTTCCTCTTCACTGGCGCGGTGCTGCTCTGCTTCGCCGCTATCGTATTGGTCAGCAGACGCAAAGAACAAGCAGTGAGCCAATAAGACGAACTTGCAAGACGGGACTACCCCGTGCGAGCGAGAGGAAAGCTGAGCTGCTTGCCGAGAAACTCGGCTTAGAGCGTGCCGCCCAGCGGAAAACAATGCTGCATGCCGAGAAACTCGGCCTAGAGCGTGCCGCCCAGCGGAGCACAAAGCTGCTTGCCGAGAAACTCGGCCTAGAGCGTGCCGCCCAGCGGAGCACAAAGCTGCATGCCGAGAAACTCGGCCTAGAGCGTGCCACCCAGCAGAAAACAAAGCTGCATGCCGAGAAACTCGGCTAGAGCGTGCCACCAGCGGAAAACAAAGCTGCATGCCGAGAAACTCGGCCTAGAGCGTGCCACCCAGCAGAAAACAAAGCTGCATGCCGAGAAACTCGGCCTAGAGCGTGTCACCCAGCAGAAAACAAAGCTGCATGCCGAGAAACTCGGCCTAGAGCGTGCCGCCCAGCGGAGCACAAAGCTGCATGCCTAGAAACTCGGCCTAGAGCGTGTCGCCCAGCGGAGCACAAAGCTGCATGCCGAGAAACTCGGCATAGAGCGTGCCACCGAGCGGAATACAGAGCTGCATGCCGAGAAACTCGGCTTAGAACGTACCGTCGAACGGAAAACCATGCTGCATGCCGAGAAACTCGGCCTAGAGCGTGCCACCCAGCAGAAAACAAAGCTGCATGCCGAGAAACTCGGCCTAGAGGCGTGTCGCCCAGCAGAAAACAAGCTGCATGCCGAGAAACTTGGCTTAGAGCTATTCCGCAGTTGCCAAAAAAGATTTCAAGCAAGCAAAAAGCCTTCAAACCCACTTTCGCGGTGGTTTTGAAGGCTTTTAAATTCTACGTTTGGATTGATTTATCCGTTCTTCCCTTTTGAGACAGCCCCGTCTTCTTCGTTATACAACCTTTTCATCGAATGGCAATACGGATCATCTCTGCCATTCGGGGATCAGGCTGTGTGCCAAGCTCCTGTTGAAGAAGCTGCTCTAATTGATAGTAATGGCGAATTGCCTCATTCATTCTGCCTACCGCAATGTAGATCTTAATCGCTTCCAGGCTGACATCCTCCCGCAGCGGATCGAGCTTCAGAATCGCTTCAAAATAATGCAAAGCTGACTCCCGCTCGCCGCGCTCCAGCTGGATTTTCCCCGCGAGCTCCAGCAGCTGAGTGTATTCGCGCTCCAGCTGTCTTCTGTATGCGTCTGCCCACTCATAGCCCTTTCCGTTCAGCAGCGGCCCGGTATACCATTCCACCGCTTGTTCAATTAAGGGCAGCACTGCTGTGCCTTGTCCCTGTCTGATCTGCTTGACGAGCCGGCCGAACCGGTACAGATCGCAGACGATATGCTTCTCTTCAATCCAGATCTCCTTCCGGTAGGTTTTAATGGGATTGTCGAGCTGGGCGCCGCTAATCGCCTTCCGTATATAATACAGGGTGGAGTTGAGATTTTTATGGGCTTTCTCCGGTTCTAGCCCGCCCCACAGCGTATCGATAATTTCTTCGCGGCTTACTTTCCTCCTATAGATCAGAAAGGCGAGCAATTCCTCCGTCTTGGGACTTCTCATCTTGAGCAGGATACGTTCTTCGTCCTGACGGAACAGCCTAAGTCCGTCGAACAAGCGGACAGCGAAGAGCGGCTCCGGAGCCGGGGCGGCTGGCCTGCTTCGGATGCGATCCAAAGTGCGCGCAACACGCTCTGCCGTGACCGGCTTCATCAAATAATCCAGCGCATTCATCTCGAAAGCTTGTACCGCATACTCATCATAGCCCGTAACAAATACGATATGGATGGACGGGTGAAGCTCCGTCAGCCTCTCGGATAAGGACATGCCGTCAATCTCCGGCATCGAAATATCGAGAAAAGCAACATCAAACGGATTCTCTTCGGCATACTGGCAAGCTTCCAGAGGACTGAGAAACGCGCCGCATACTTCAACCGTTCCGCTTTCCGATAAAATTCTATTCAACCGTTTGACCGACAACGGCTCATCATCTACTATAATCGCTCTCAGCATGCCTCATCTCTCCGATCTGCCTGCGCAGCTGCACCGGAATCTGGAACGATACAACCGTTCCCGCCCCTTCGCGGCTGCTGATATGAATCTGTTGCCCATAGATGAGCTTAATGCGCCTGTCAATATTCCATAATCCGACGCCTCTGCGTTCTACGTCTTTTCTAAGCGTCTGCTCGAGCTTCTGCTCGCTCATTCCGCAGCCGTCGTCCTCTACCTTGAAGGTTACGATCCCATTCTGTTCTGTTATGGCGACGATAACCCTGCCTCCGGCCAGATTGGACATCAGCCCGTGGCGAATCGCATTCTCCACCAGGGGCTGCAGGATCAGCGGGGGAATCAGTATCATCATATTCGCTTTCACCTCATAGACCACTTGCAGCCTATCCCCGAACCGGGCTTGCTCGATATGCACATAAGCCTCCACCAGCTTCAGCTCGCTATCCAGCGTGGTTAAGGAGTCCAATTGTTTGAAGTCGAAGCTGCTACGCAAATATTGCGAGAGATGAAGCGTCAGCTGCTCCGCCCGCTCCGGCTCGTCCACACACAGCTCGGCAATGGAATTCAATGCATTGTACAAAAAATGCGGCTTGATCTGGGAGCGCAGGAAAGCCATCTCTGCATCCTTGGCGTTTTTCATCGAGGCCTTCAATCGAGTCAAGCTCCTGACTCGGGCCATCAGCTCTTCTGCTTCGAATGGCTTTCCGACAAAATCATTGGCTCCGTTGTCCATCGACAGCTTCATGTCGTTCACCCTGTTCTTGGCGGTAAGCATAAGGACAGGCAGCTCGAAGATCGAGAACCGTTCTCTGATTCGTTGAAGCACCTCATATCCCGTCATATCCGGCATCGAGATATCAAGCAGCACGAGGAAAAATTCCGGACGCCTCGCAATCTCCTGAAGCGCCAGCTCCCCTCGATTGACGACAACGAAGGAATAACCCTCAAGCCGCAATAGATTGATCATCGATTGCAGATTGGCGAAATCATCGTCCACCACCAGAATCGTTTCATCGATGTCTCCCTTCACATAGAGCGGGTAATCCGGCTGGCGGATCTCGGTATCCGATTCCGCTGCTGCCGCCGTCTCCGAGTAGCTTCTAATCGTCTTGGCTGTTGCCAGCGGCAAGGTGAAGTTGAACAACGATCCCTCGCCTGGAGCGGATTCGACACCGATCGTTCCGCCATGCAGTTCGACCAGCTTCTTCGTAATGCTAAGTCCGAGGCCTGTTCCTGTTTCCGGCGATGGAATTGCGTCGGACGCTTGCTCGAAGGCCTGGAATATTCTGCTCTGCATATGCTCGGCAATGCCAATTCCAGAGTCGCGCACCAGAACTTCAACTTGATTGCCATTCATGACTGCGCTTATTTCCACATAGCCCTGATTCGTAAATTTGATGGCGTTGCCGATCAGATTGTGCATGATTTGCTGCAGCCGGTTCCCGTCCGCATAGACTGGCGGCATCGCTGCATCCACCCGATTCACGAGCGCAATTGTTTTGCCGGCAAGCAGGAAGGAATGAATGCGGATGACTGAATCGACAGCTGCAGCCAGATCAATTGGACTGCGGTACAGCACAATGTCTCCATGCTTCAGCTTGGAATAATCGAGCAATTCGTTAACCATCAGGGTTAATCTGCGGCCGCTGCCCATCACGATGGCGAGATTGCGGGCTTGCCCCTCGTTCATCGGGCCCTCTGCCCCCTTGAGGAGCGTGTCAGTGATGCTCACGATCGCATTCAACGGCGTCTTCAGCTCATGGGATGTATCGGACAGGAAGTCATCTTTGATTTTATCCAGCTGCACCAATTGATTTTTCATCGCGTTAATCGTATGATACGCCTCGAAAAATCTAAGCACGATAAGCCCTATCATAATGAGGTTGAAAAATACAATGTAGAACTGGCCTAGCCACAGACTTTCCTTCCAGGAGACCGCTTGCAATATAATGTCCAGCGAATAGAGGTTGATCGTTAATATCGCAACATACCACAGCAAGGACTTGAGACGGTCTCTCGGCTCGCCTCCGATATACAGTCCCGCTACCTTCACCAGCATCCAGATCAGCATGAATTCATAGATGATGACGACATATACCTGAATTGGCGTGTAGGTATGAATCGGCAATATCGCAATCAAAACGATAAAGAAGCCCAACACTGCCGTAATCGCTCGTGTAAACTTCAAGGAAGCGATGCTTTTCTGCAGCTGATAGAAGATGATGGCCAGTATAATAAAGCATGCGGTAGATATGATGTCCTTCCATTTATAGAGCAACTGAAACGGCAGGTCCGGCAAAAATTGCAGAAGCGACCTCTCCCCGATCAAGCCGTGGTAGGCGGCAAACAGGAGGCATATAAGCGAAAAGGCCAGCAACGAATAATCCCGCCTATGAAAAATAAACGCTGCAAAATAGCAAATGAGATAGATGAGCGCAAGCGTGCCCAATATGGCAAGTATGCTGAACTCCCGCATAAGCGTCTTCTCTTCATGCCCTACCATCGCTGTCTGCTCGCCGAAGTAAATCGAGAGCGGAATACCTCCATTAATATAATCATAGTTGGAGACTTGAACGATTATCTCTATTGCCCCTTGCTCGGATGCGAACAGCCCAAACTTCGGAACGTTGCCCGCACTGTACTCTTCTTGCTTGCTTGCCGTAACGCCGTCCTCCAATAAGCGCTTTCCATTAACATAGACTACGCTGGAAAACCGGATATTCGTCTTCTTGATCGCATAGATTCCCGACTCAGGCACATTCCTCAACACAGCCCGGTAGGTAGCGGAGCCGTATGCAGGCAGGTGGCTGCCGTCATATGCCGTGCCGTTCCAAGTGGAAGGCACCTTCATATAGATAAAGTCCGGCAGCGCTTCTGCAGAAGAAGTCTCGAAATCCGCAGGCTCAAGCAGCTGATCCCAATAGAACTCCCATTCGCCATCCAGTCTGATTCTGCCGATGTCCTTATAGGACCAGTCCGATAAATCCATAACGCCTTGGCGAACCTTCGGATCCTCCGCCCGGTTGCCTTTATCCATGTATATCGATAGTGGTATTAATGAAATGGTTAGAATGCCAATAAAGCTAATAATTAAAATCCTTCTCAACACCGCTGTTGCCCCTTTCGACGACAGGCTCACCAGGTATTCGGCTTACGGCCAGTGCAGGTATGGGGCAGCCCGGCCTTGTCATTGCTATCACTGCCACTATCGTAATTATATTAGTCTATGAATAGGAGTAAAGAAGTTTTTCCTGGAGCGCAAGCATTCCCGAATCACAGCAGTCGGAATGGCGACAAAATCATACCAATTGCCAATAAACAAATAATAAACAAGCAACGGCTCATTCCTTCGATCCAACTCGAAATAGGCGCCGCAACCCGGCGATTTGCATGCACAAAAAAAGAAGCCATCCTTCACAATGGAAGGACAGCTTCTCGTTATATGGCCTATTGGGATAACTTGACCAGACTGTAATTCTTTTTGCCTTTGCGGATAATGATGAACCGGCCGCCAATTGCTTGGTCCGGCGTTACCGCCAGCTCCAAATCGCTTACTTTCTCCCCGTTCATGGAGATAGCGCCATACGTAATATCCTCGCGCGCTTGACGCCTGGAAGGCTCAATTCCCAGATCGACCAGCCACTCTACGATGTTTTTGGTTTCCTGCGAAGCTTCGAACGTAGGCATATCCTTGAAGCCTTGCTCGATTTCGTCCGCTGTAAGCGACTTGATATCGCCGGTGAACAAGGCTGCCGTAATCCGCTTCGCTTGCTCCAACATTTCCTCGCCATGAACGAATCTAGTCATTTCTTCCGCCAGCGTCTTTTGCGCTTCGCGCTTATGAGGCTCGGATTCCACCTTGGCGGCCAGCGATTCGATTTCTTCTTTGGACAGGAATGTGAAGTACTTCAAGTATTTGACGACATCGCGGTCGTCGGTGTTGGTCCAGAACTGGTAGAATTCGAACGGCGTTGTCTTGTTCGGGTCAAGCCAGATCGATCCGCCAGCCGTTTTGCCGAATTTCGTGCCGTCAGCCTTCAGCATCAGCGGAATGGTAAGTCCGAACGCTTTTGCCTCGGAGCCTTCTTTTCTGCGAATCAGGTCAAGGCCGCTTGTAATATTGCCCCATTGATCGGAGCCGCCGATTTGAAGCTGAACATCTTCATGCTGGTACAGATGCAGGTAATCAAGCGACTGCAGAATCTGGTAGGAGAACTCTGTGAAGGAGATGCCGCTGTCCAGCCTGCTCGATACCACATCTTTGGCCAGCATTGAATTGATGCTGAAGTTCTTGCCGTAGTCGCGCAGAAATTCAATGATATTGATTTTATGCGTCCAGTCGTAGTTGTTCACCATACGAATCTCATTGTCCCCGTCAGTGATGAACAGCTTCTTCAATTGCGCGGTAAGAGCTTCTACATTCGCCTGGACTTGCTCCAGCGTCTGCAGGGAGCGCTCCGTCTGGCGCCCGCTCGGATCGCCGATTGTGCCGGTTGCACCGCCGATTAGAATGACCGGTCGGTGTCCTGCCAGCTGGAATCTCTTCAGCACCATAAACGGAATCAAATGGCCGATATGCATGCTGTCGCCTGTCGGGTCTACGCCGCAGTACAGAGACAGCGCCTTCTGATTCGTCAATTCGCGGAGCCCCTCGGCATCCGTCTGCTGGTTAATGGCGTCGCGCCATTCGAGTTCGTCGATAATATTCACAGCGATACACTCCTTCAATGTCCTATTAGTTCTTATACGAATGATGAATCCGCGTTGAAAAACAAAAAATCGCCCCTTGTCTATTGTAGACATAGGGACGATTGAATAACCGTGTTACCACCCAGATTGCACCAACGAAGCTATACGCCAGGCGCATGCTGTTGATACCGCTCTTGGCGAGTTATCGTTCGCCGTATCCGCCCGGCATTACCCGGGATACTCCAGAGTGTAATTCGCATGTCTTCTTGTGTACCGGGTTCCATCGACCCCCGGCTTTCTAGAACAGGGAAGAAGCTGCTACTGGGCTCTTTCAACGTATATCGCATATAAGATTAAGAGTTAGTATAGTGAAATCATGAACTAATGTCAACTGGCGATGGAGATGATTTTATTCTGGCGCAGTATGCTTCACGCTCGTTCCGTTCGATACCACTTTCGAAGTAAATGGATGTGTGCCTGATGATAGCGGCTGTGGTCGGCGATATGCCACAATCCCCAGCGAATGGTAGCCCGCTTCTCGTTCTCATGCCCAAAAGCAACGACGCGGTCCAGGTCGGTATCCTTCAAGCGAACGCAAGCCTCTTGCAGCAAATGCAAGACATGTTCGTACTGGGAAATCAATGTGTTCAGAGGAACGCCAGAGATCATAGGAAGCCTGTTGCTCTCGTCAATCATAGGTCCGTATTGCTCCATTAATGCCTGCGGCAGCTGCTGCCCCTGAATCCGGTACACCCAGTTCAGGTCCACGAAAAGAAGATGTCGGATGAGCTGTGCCGTGCTGTTAAAGCTGTTATCCGGCCCTCTATAATCCACTTCACCCTGAGACATGCCGTCCGTAATGGCCTTCAACCGCTCATTGTTTTCCCGTACAGCCGCATAAAGCATACCCACAATAGGCGTCATAGCGGAATCGCCTTGCAAATCACGAATCATCCCCGAATGCACTCCTTCGTATATGAAGCTGCCGTTCAACCCGCATCCTAATTGAATATTATCAAATTATAGCATTTCATCCATTGATATGGATAGCAAGATGCAAGAAATGCGTTGCCAATCTTGTTGTTATACTGTGTATAAGACCAGTAAAGAAGGGATTGAAAGAGATGGCTGATATCGAGCATCTGCAAATTGTGAAAGCCTCTGCCGCAGACGTATACTTCGCACTGACGACCGCAAAGGGTCTGTCCGAGGTCTGGACGAATGAATTGACCGTGCATGAACTGGTTGGAGCAGTCAACGAATTTCAATTCGGATCCGACGATCTGACTAAAATGCAAATCGTGGAGCTGATTCCGGGGGAGCGCATCGAATGGTTATGCGTGGAATCGGATCCTGAGTGGGTAGGTACCTCGCTGTCGTTCGAGCTTGAAGAGAAAAAGGGAAAAACCTATGTCACATTCCGCCAAACGAACTGGGCAAAGGTTACCGACTTTTATCGTTCCTGCAATTATAATTGGGCAATGTTTCTCTATAGCCTGAAGCTGTATTGCGAGGAAGGCCAAGGGATGCCTTTTCAGAGGCGCAAGTTTTGAGCTCTCTCAATTCTGATCTTGCCTTGCCTTCTAACGGAACTAAGAGACTCTATGCTTCGATTTTTTATACGTTTATACGGCTAACGGAACTAAGATGCCTTATTTGCATCATCCGACCCGTATTTCGGTTCATTTAGGACAAATATGGATTCTCAGTTCCTTTACTGTTTAAAAATGATACACAAACGGGCAAATAGAGTCTCGTAGTTCCCTTACGAATTTCAAAAAATGGCTTGCCCAACCTCAAGGACTGCTGCAGCTAACTTCAAGGGCTCTGCTTCAGCTAACTTCAAGGGTTGCTTCAGCTAACTTCAAGGGCTCCGCTTCAGCTAACCTCAAGGGCTGTTTAGCTAACGTAAGCTGGTTTTTGCTGCATAGAGATCCCCTTTCGACGAATTTATCCACATTTCTATCATTGCATCATTTCCTGATACAACGAAAAAAACCGTCCGACTGTCAACATGACAGTCGGACGGCTCTATAATGACCGTTTAATTGCGGATCAGATAATCAAATGCGCCCAGGGCGGCATTAGCGCCGGATCCCATAGAGATAATGATCTGCTTGTACGGGCTGTTCGTGCAATCGCCGGCAGCGAATACGCCCGGCAGGCTTGTCGCGCCGTGATTGTTCACGACGATCTCGCCCATGCGCGTACGCTCAACAGCATCGCCCAGCCAATCCGTATTCGGCACCAAGCCAATCTGTACGAATACGCCTTGCAGCTCAATATGCTTCTCCGCACCTGTGTCGCGCTCAATGTAAGTGACACCGTTCAGCTTGTCTGTACCGGTGAACTCCTTCGTCTGAACGTTCTTCAGGACGGTTACGTTAGGCAGGCTGTACAGGCGATCCTGCAGCACGCCGTCCGCTTTCAGCTCTGCATTGAATTCCAGAACCGTCACATGACTGACGATACCGGCGAGATCAATCGCAGCTTCGATGCCGGAGTTGCCGCCGCCAATAACCGCGACGTTCTTGCCTGCGAACAGCGGACCGTCACAGTGCGGGCAATAAGCTACGCCTTTGTTCTTGAACTCTTCCTCGCCCGGCACGCCGACATTGCGCCAGCGGGCGCCTGTGGACAAGATCACAGTCTTGCTCTTCAGCACAGCGCCGTTCTCAAGCTCAAGCTCAATGTAGTCGCGTTTCTCCAGACGCTTGGCGCGCTGAAGCTTCATGACGTCTACATTGTATTCCTTCACATGCTCTTCCAGGCTGGCCGCCAGCTTCGGACCTTCGGTATACTTCACGCTAATGAAGTTCTCGATGCCGACCGTATCCATCACTTGACCGCCGAAGCGCTCAGCCACGATACCTGTACGGATGCCTTTGCGAGCGGCATAGATTGCCGCGCTAGCGCCGGCTGGGCCACCGCCTACGACGAGCACATCGAAAGGCTCTTTGTTGTCAAATTCAGAAGCGTCAGGCGCTTCGACGATCTTGGAGAGAATCTCCTCGATGGACATGCGTCCGCTGCCGAAGAATTCGCCGTTCAGGAATACGGAAGGAACAGCCATAACATCTCTGCTTTCCGCTTCTTCCTTGAATACTGCGCCGTCAATCATCGTATGTGTGATGCCAGGATTCAGTACGCTCATCAAGTTGAGCGCCTGGACGACATCAGGACAATTGTGACAGCTCAGGCTCACGAACGATTCGAATTGATATTCGCCTTTGATGCCTTTAATTTGATCAATAACGCTTTGGTCGACCTTCGGGGCTCTGCCGCTTACTTGCAGCAAAGCCAGCACGAAGGATGTAAACTCATGTCCGAGCGGGATACCGGCAAAAACCACACCTGTGTCTTCACCGACACGGTTCACGCTGAAGCTTGGCGTTCTCGCCAGTTCAACTTTCTCGACCGTAATTCTGGATGTCATGCCGACGAGTTCATCCATCAGCTCCAGCATGTCGCTCGACACGGGATCGGATGCCGCGCTGACCTTGATCAACACATCGCCTTCCATAAGCTGAAGGTATTGGTTTAGTTGTGCCTTAATATCTCCGTCTAGTACCATAGGAACAGCTCCTTAGATTTTGCCTACCAAGTCAAGGCTTGGCTTCAAAGTGGAGCCGCCTTCTTGCCATTTCGCAGGGCATACTTCACCTGGGTTGTTGCGTACGTATTGAGCCGCTTTGATCTTGCTTACCAGCGTGCTTGCGTCACGGCCGATGCCGCCAGCGTTGATCTCAACCGTTTGGATAACGCCGTCTGGATCGATAATGAAAGTGCCGCGGTCAGCCAGACCGTCAGCTTCGATCAGAACGTCGAAGTTGCGGGAGATCGTGTGCGACGGGTCGCCGATCATGATATATGTGATTTTGCCGATAGTCTCGGAGCTGTCATGCCAAGCTTTGTGAGTAAAGTGAGTATCAGTCGATACGGAGTACACTTCAACGCCAAGGGATTTCAGCGTCTCGTATTGATCTTGAAGATCGCCCAGCTCAGTTGGACATACGAAAGTAAAGTCAGCAGGGTAGAAGCATACTACGCTCCACTTGCCTTTGAAGTCAGCTTCGGATACTTCGATGAATTGACCATTGTGGTATGCGGATGCTTTAAACGGTAGTACTTCTGTTCCAATTAGAGACATGTTTAGTTCCTCCTGAGAATCGTTTATTGTTTGTAATGATTATAAACTAATATTAATTACTAGGCGACAGCTTGTCAAGTGTTTTGAGAGCTGTTCGACAATAATTTTCATTCTCGTTCGCGTCTATATCTTATTCTAGGTTGCCAATGAACTATCCTTCCCTAAATTGCCTTCTCTTACACCTGGAGCAGCCTTTTTACATTCTCTTAAAACGCGCTATCTAAAACAGCCTCAGCCAGCGGATGACTGGACTGAGGCTGCAAAAGCTATACGTTAGGGAACTTGCCCTGCTGCTTGTCGTAAGCATAGAGATCGGCCGCAAGCGTCATCCACTTGCCCGCCAGTCCAACCCATACTTCCTTATAAGTAGCACTGTTCATCTGCGGCCAATACGGAACGTCCTCATTCTCGAAGGTTTGTATGCCTACCGGAATCTCGCCGACCATCTCGCCGCTGAGTACAGTATATTGCTGGGCAAAGTTGTAGCCCTCTCCATACATCAGAGATTGGTTGAACGGATTTTTGCCTACAATCCAGTGCAGCTGCTCCTCCGCAATCTCGATCAGCTTCCGATCATTCAGGAGAAGACCGGCCAGCGCCGCCGCCTTGCCTGTGGACAGCACGATCGCGTTATTCCCTTTGAAGGAGAACCAGACCGGAAACCGCTTCAAATAATACTCGTTGTTCAATCGAACGCCCTGCCGAAGCTGCTCGCCATATTGCTCCTTCGCTTTGTCGCCGACAAGCAAATGCTGAACGTCGAAGCTCGCTTGGTCCTTATGCTCGTCAATATGATAGATGCCGCTCGAAAGCATCGGATAAGGCGCTGTATAAGCGGTCAGGAACTTGATATAAGAACCGTATCGTTCTACGGCTTCCATCCAGCGCGCCTTCTTCGGATGATCCGGCTGCGTCCCGAGGATCTCGCTGAACGCCATCAGATACAGATGCTCTCTGGCCTGATGGTTGAAGTGCATGGCTACTTTCCGTTCTGGATTGCGATAGAAGAAGCCTGCCACCATCTCTCCCGCATCGGTACGGATGCCTTCCGCCTCTTGAGAGGCGATGACATCGTCCAGGTAGCGTTCAGCCTTGCGGGCATATTCCTCTTCGCCGGTCAGGTTGTACATTAAGGATGCCGCCCATGATGCCGTAGCCAGGAATAAGCTCTCAGACGTCATATAAGTATGCTCCCAGAAAATCGGCTGCCTGGAGAAGCCGTCCTTCTCGAACTCTTCAACGGCATATTGAAAGTCCTGCAAGGCAACCTGCGCCAGCTTGTCCTTCAGAATATTGCCTTCCTCCATCAGCATGGAGATCTTCGCTTCGATACCGGAGCAGATAAAGTTCTCATAAGGATTGTTATGCACACGGGCATACATGTCGTCCATATTGCCGATAATGCCGTCGGACCAGATGCGGATGCCGGCGCTTGTCGCCCGGTAGCCGTCTCCGAACCTTGTCTTAAGCAGGAAGTCGACACCCCACTCCCCTTCTTCTACGAGACGCAGATACAGCGGCAAATTATGCTCTTTCACCTGCTCCGCCATCTCATACAGCGACAATGCCACTTCAGCCGTCTGCACCAGCTGCTGAGAGACGTCGCCGGCATCGTGCCAGCCGCCGTTGAAAATAATCATGCCGCCATCATGCTTCGCGGTAATATCCGCGTGGCAAGACCCGTGAATGCCGTGAACCGGGCAGCCGCACCGCTCGCAATAGATGAAGTTGAGCGACTTCCAGATCGAATCCTCCCAGCGGTCGACGCTGCAGCCGATCCGGAACGGCTTCGAGATCAGGTCGCCTATGCGGATGACATAGGTTCCTTCTTCCGCAAGCGGTGTGAAGTCAGCAACCGAGAAGGAGCCGATCGTCGTCTCAGCCGCTTGCACCTGGCCGCTGAACTTCTCCTCCCCGGTCTCCAGCAGCATGACGCTGAAGGAAGCCTCGCGCTTGCCAGCGATTAGAACCGTTTTGGCATGGTCAGGATGATAGCCGTTATGCGAGAAGATCACATCCTTGTGGCGCGGCTGCCACCCTTTGGAGATATTCGGGTACTCTACTTTCTCCAAATGCACGTTTTTGATGAAATATTTTACGGTATCTCCAGTTGCCCGGTCCTTGCCGTACATATCGTATTTGAAGCTCAGTTCCGTAATTTCATCCCTCGGCAGATCAGGGATTTCCATCGAGCACTGATTCCATTGTTTGTTTTTCAGATTAATGACGTTAAAGCCTTCACGAAAATACATATCCGGAATCTTGATTTTGCCGTCATTGCGAATAGCTACCTTAATATGCGGATTCGCCATGCCGCTGCAATCGGGGTAAATCTCGAAGGATATGCGGTTGTAGCTCTCCCAGCTCTCATGGTCGAAGGAACGGTATGCCGCTACAGGCCCATATGTGCTGTAATCGCCATCGCTTGGCGAGCCTTCCGGCCAATGATCCATCAGATTCGGTGAGGACAGCTCCAGCATGCCATCGATAAAACGGGACTCGCCATCGCCTCTATGCCGCCACTGATCGGCGCCTTGTTCCGAGTCCAATATGACAACACGTTCCAGCACCTTCTTCTTCAGGCTGTCCGCTTCAAGGGATGCTCTCTCGTCAATCTTAAGCGGCTTATGAATGATATTCGACAGCAAAATTTCTTTCTCCAACGGTTTGGATGCCACTTGCCATTCCCCCTGACACTCGGATGTCAATTTGGTAACGTTACCAAAATTCAATGCTATAACTGATGTCTACTAATTGGAGCATAACAAATGGATGCGATTGTGTCAACGGCAACACGATTGTTCCTTATAGAATCTGGATTCCCTCGCAATTATCGCACTCCATGCCACTGCTGTTTCCTTAAAAGTGTTTACTTAGATTGCGAGCTAATCTTGCTTCCTTTTTACTTAATTATCACCGATTTGGTACTGTTACCAAATTTCAAACAGCTTTTGATAGGACAGGATTATCTCTTCGTTGCCAGTATAACGATTACTTTAGCCAAGGAGACGACCTCTTATGCTCCGTTGTGCTCTAGCAGGCTCGAGAATCCGATATTGACAGCCGCCCTGGCACGCTTTACATTTATTATAGTTAAGCACTTAACCAAATGCCTTGAAGAAGGAGAGTTTCGCTTGAAGGATCTGCAGCAATACGTCATCGATTTGCCTCTGCATAATCAGGTTTTCTTTGCTCTGGTCGAAACGACGGCGCAGCTTGTCGACGTATCCGAATCGTATTGGCAGGCGCAAGGCGTGAACGGAGCCCGCATACGGATATTAGTGGAGCTGATGAAGGACGGGGGCACCTTGCTTCCTTCGAAGCTGGCGCAAAAAATCGGGGTCACGAAGGCCAATATCAGCCTGTTGCTCGGACCGTTAGAGAAGGACGGCCTTATCCGGCGGGAGCCGCATCTGAGGGATGGGCGCAAATCGGTCATAACGATTACCGGGCAAGGGCAAAGTTTGCTGCTTCAGCATCTGCCCCGCAATCGGGAACGAATCGCCGAAAGGATGAGCGTGCTGGATGAGGCCGAGTTGAACCAGCTCCAGGCGCTGCTGCAGAAGCTGAAAAGAGCTTAGCTCTTTTTTATCCAACTGGTTAAGTCCTTAACTAAATTCTATTATCGCATGGAAAGGAAGATTCACTATGCCTATCGCAATTACAGGAGCGAGCGGAAAGCTCGGCCGTCTTGTCATTCAGGAGCTGCTGCAACGCGTGCCAGCGGCTGAGCTTGTGGCTTGCATACGCAATACGGAGCATCGGCATGATTTCGAGAAACTGGGGATTGCCGTTCGCCACTGCGACTATGACCGGCCAGAGACGCTGGAGCAAGCCTTTCATGGCGCATCGCGCCTGCTGTTCATCTCCAGCCCGCATCATGATGATGGCCTGCGCCTGCTCCAGCATTCGAGCGTAATCGAAGCCGCCAAGCAATCAAAGATTGGACAGCTTTTCTATACGAGCTTTGCGTTTCCCGAAGACGGCGCCATATCCTTAACCCGGCTGCATGCCGCAACCGAAAAAGCCATTCATGCCTCTGGCGTTCCCTACACGATATTCCGCCATGCGATCTATTCCGACTTTGTAGAGGTTCTAGATCTCCGTTCAGCTGTTGCGAAGGGCGAGCTGCGGGTTCAGCCCGGCCATTGGCGTTTTAATTCCGTTATCCGCCCCGATCTCGCCGTCGCCATTGCCGCAGCTCTGACTAGTCCAGGCCATGAGCAGCAAACCTATGAGCTGACCGCGCCGAAAGCATGGACCTTCGAGGAGCTTGCTGGCGCATTGTCTGAGCTTGCGGGCAAACCGGTCTCTTTGATCCAGGATACTGAGCTTCAGCACTGGATGTTCGGTTTCCTCCGCAGCATCAATACGGCTTCCACAACCGGCGATCTGGTACGGCTGATGGAGCGCCCTGCTACTCCGCTCAAGGAAAGCATCCAGCCATTTGCGCTGCCTCTTAAATAGAAGAGGAAGTTTGCGCGAGCCATGCGGCGAGCTGCTTCGCTTCAACCGCGTCCCCTTTGCGGAATTTCCGCGTCTTCCGCTCAGCCGGCCCGTCCCACTCGCCTTCCGGTAGCTCCAGCTCAGCGGCATGGAAAATGGTGAAGCTTACAGCGTCCTTGGAGGTCGAGATCACAGCGGCGTATTTTCCGTTTTTCAGAAAATGCGGCTTCTTATACTGCAATCTCTCTTGCGCTTCCGGTATCGCTTCATATACAACGTCGCGCAATTGAGCGCACAGCTCCTGCTGCCAGGCTTCCTTCAGTCCGTCAATCAAATCTTTAATCTCTTGATTCATCTATTCTCTCTCCTTAGCTATTATGAATTCAGCAGGCTTAAATGATCTTGCAGATCGGCGCTGAGCGCCTTAGTTCTCGCATCAAGAGCTGTATCTGCCACCGTGGATGCCAGCCTGCGCACCTCAACGATATGTTCGCCCTGCCCCGGAGGTAGAGGCATGCGAAGCGCCCACTTCAGCGCGTCTTCCTCCGTCTCTACATCAATAACCGTATAAGCGGCAATCCATTCTTGCTCCGGCGAAAAAGGACCCGGCAGCATCGCCGGCGCTTCGCCGCCCGGCGGGAATACAACTCGGATGCCGCTGGCGCTAGGCAGAAGCTCTTCGCTTGACTGGAGGATGCCTGCTGCCCGCATATGATCTTGGAAGGCGGCTCTCGCTGCGTATAGCTCCTTGCCGCCATCTATGCCTGCCTCATAATAGCCCGTCGCTTTCACCATTAACATAAACCGCATTTCATCACCGCCTTTATTCCGTGCTTGGCTTTAACTTCTCCTTGCATTCGGCTGCCCTGCCCAAGAGCAGCTCCCGTTCCCGCTCATTCCTCGTCATGTCCGCTGCGCGCTCTAGCTCGCCTGCAGCCTCCCCATACCGCCCCAGCTTCATCAGCAGATCGCCGCGAACGCTTGGCAGCAGATGATAGCTGAGCAGCGACGGCTCGCCATGAAGCGCATCGACAATCTGCAGTCCGAATGCGGGGCCAAAAGCCATGGATACCGCAACTGCGCGGTTCAGCTCTACAATCGGCGAATACGAGAGGGTCGACAACGCTTCATAGAGTGCTGCAATGCGGACCCAATTCGTATCCTCCACCGATGTGGCCTCAGCATGGCATGCGGCAATCGCCGCCTGCAGAGAATAGGGCCCCAGCGCTCTGCCAAGCCTGCGGCTGCGCTCCAGTGCCGCAAATCCGCGGCGGATCAGCAGGCGATCCCATAATGCGCGATTCTGATCCTTGAGAAGAATCGGTGCTCCGCCCGCGCCTATTCTGGTCTTCAAACGCGAGGCTTGAATCTCCATGAGAGCGACGAGTCCGTGCACCTCCGGCTCATCCTGCGCAATCTCGGCCAAGACACGCCCCAGCCTTAACGCTTCCTGGCAGAGGAGGGGCCTTGTCCAATTCTCCCCCGACGTTGCCGAATACCCCTCATTGAACATGAGATAGATCACTTCCAGCACAGCGGCAAGCCTTTCCTTAAGCTCTTTGCCCTCCGGCACCTCGAACGGGACGCCCTTGGCATTAAGCGTCCGCTTGGCCCGAACGATGCGCTGCGCAATGGTCGGCTCAGCCACAAGATAAGAACGGGCGATCTCATCCGTCGTAAGCCCGCAAAGCAGCCGCAGCGTCAACGCAACGCGAGCCTCGGCCGATAGCGCGGGATGGCAGGTGAGGAAGATCAGACGCAGGAGATCATCGCCGACCTCCCCGTCTATCGCGCCATCGATATCCGCCTCTGTATATAGAGCCGCATGACGGGCAAGCTCCTCATGCTTTCGCTCGCCAACCTTGTTCCTGCGCAGCAGATCGATGGCGCGCCGCTTGGCTGTCGTCATCAGCCAGGCTCCCGGATTATCCGGAATGCCGGTCACCGGCCACCGCTCAAGCGCAATAACCAGAGCGTCCTGAGCGAGGTCCTCCGCCAACCCGACATCGCGTACCATTCGCGTCAGACTCGCTATCAGCTTAGGCGATTCCATGCGCCAGATCGCATCGGCCGTGCGGTGTGCGGATGCGCGGCTCACGCTTTCCTTTGCTGCTCCACTTGCTTCCGAAGCGCTGCCTCTTTCGCCAATGTATCAGGGTCCTCCATCAAGTCCTCCACATCGAACACCTGTCTCAGCTCAATCTCTCCCTGCCCGAATCCATGCGGGTCCGGCATGCGCAGCGCCCACTCGACCGCCTCTTCGCGCGATTTCACCTCAATCAGCGTATAACCCGCGATTAACTCCTTCGCTTCGGTGAAAGGACCGTCGATCACCTTCGGCTTCCCGCCTGGCTCAGGGTACGAGATGCGGATCCCGTTCGAGCTAGGCTGCAAGCCGTCTGCCGCCAGCAGCACCCCGGCCTTCACCAGCTCCTCATTGTACTTTTGCATAGCGTCGATAAGCTCCTGGCTTGGCATTGCGCCTGCTTCCGAATCCGATGTCGCCTTCACAATCATCATAAATCTCATGTCTTTATTCCTCCTAAAATGGGATCAGCATCGCCTGAGCCAGATTGTTGCATCTGGCGATCAACCGCGCTTCTATCTACACAACGAATCAAGTTCGACCGAATCGACAGATTCAAAAAGTTTTTTTCTACCATTATGTTACTATGTCTTTCAGCTCTTGTATCTAGCTTTCAGCTCTGCGAATCTATTAGGCCAGCAAAAATGCCTCCAGCTCCGAAGCAATCATCGCAGCATTCAGCTTTTTGGTATGGCCAAGCCCCTTCTTGCTGACGAGCTGCGCATTCGGCAGAACGTCTGCCACCGCTTTGGCGGCATGGCGCAAGCCGGCAGGGCTTTCCGTCCCCTCCAGCACCAGAGCCGGCATCGCAATCCCTTGCCACATCGCAGGCGACAGCGGCTTGCCCTCCATATAACCATCCAGCAATGCCGCATCATACGGAAGCGTATGGGCCAGACCCGTCAGCGAAGACCAGACGCCCGGCATCAGCCGCATCATGCCAACGATGAAAGAAGGCGCACCCATCCCCTTGGTCATAAAATATTTGACCGCTTCTCCCCGCTTCCCCTCGTCAATCATCTCCGTCAGGCGGCTGGCGAAGCGCTCAGGCACGATCCTGTCAGCCTTCTCTACGACAAACGGCGGTTCGTGCAAGACTACCTTCTTCATCCGCACGCCTCTTGCTGCAGCCAGCATACATAGAACAGCGCCGGAGGACAGCCCCCATACATAAGCCGCTCCGCCAGCCCCTTGAATCATAGCTTCCAAGTCTTCGATTTCACGCTCAATGGCATAAGGCTTCGTATCGCCGCTGTCGCCGCGGCCTCTGCGGTCATAGTTGTAGACGGTGAATCGCTTTGACAATAAGGCTGCAAGCTGGGTTACGCCGGCAAACTTGCGGTATCCGAACGCGCCTGATACCAGAATAAGTGCCGGCCCCTGGCCTGTCTGATCATAAGCAATCCTGGTTCCGTCCTTCGATATAGCATAATGCATGTGTATTCCTCCCCAAATCTGAGCTAAAGTACTGCTTCTATGTACACGACGAATGATTGACGATGAAATCGACAAACAGTCAAAATATTTTTTTGCATTCATCATATAACAAAAAATCGATCCTTGGCGGATCGATTTTTGTACACGCTCACGAGACTGTCTATAGATTCACATCCAGCCACTTATGAATGACTTCAACCAGTTGCGCTTCCTTCGCGCGGATCTCATCCATATTCCCCAGCTTAACCAGCGCCCGGTCGGGGGAAGCCCATTCGAGCAGCCCCGTGGTGTCCTCAATAATCGGCCGGCCTCCCGCTCTGTCCTTTCCTTTCGCTCCAGTATGAAACACCAATAGCAGACAATCTTGCTTCCGCAAGTTGAACGTAATTCGGTCCTCGCCTTCTATATGAAAGCTCGGCGCATTCCATTTGATATGCTCCCCGATTCCCGGGCGCGCGTTCAATATGATGCTGCGGACAGCCTCTGCCTCAAGCTTGAGGGGATGCTCCAGCTCCCTCATATACGCTTCCACTAGCTCCGTACCGGACAACCTCGATTTGCTTCCGCCGGGTGAACCGGCTTCCTTTCTTTTGGCTGGCATGTAGGACGCCTCCGTTCTGGAATATGTCTGCTAATGGATGAGCAGGCCGGCTTGCGCGGCACCGCTCCTCTCCTGCGGCGCCAACAGCTTCGCCAAAAACTTGCCCGTCAGCGATCGCTCCGCACCGGCTACCTCCTCCGGCGTGCCCGCTGCCACAACCTGGCCTCCGTTGCTTCCGCCGTCAGGCCCCATATCGATTACATAATCTGCAACCTTGATCAAATCCAGATGGTGCTCAATGACCAGAACGGAATGTCCGGCATCGACGAGCTGCTGTAGGCAATCGACCAGCTTCTGAATGTCGCTATGATGCAGGCCGGTCGTTGGCTCGTCCAGCACGTACAGATTATGGCTGCCCCGCTTCAGCTTGCCCAGCTCGTAGGCCAGCTTGATCCTCTGCGCTTCGCCGCCGGATAACGTCGTCGAGGATTGCCCCAGTCTCAAGTAGCCTAGGCCTAGCTGATGCAGCACCTTCAGCTTATGCTGAACATAGGTCTGCCCCTCGAAGAAGACCACCGCTTCTTCAATGCTCATATCAAGCACCTCGGCGATATGCTTGTCCTTCAGCTTGATCTCCAGCACTTCATCCGTGAATCTGGTTCCTTTGCACACCGGACAGATCGCCTCGACATCCGGCATGAACTGCAATTGGGTCACAACGATGCCTTCGCCTTGGCAATTCTCGCAGCGTCCGCCGTTCTTCTGATTGAAGCTGAAATCGTTTTTGGACAATCTGCTGCCTGCCGCCGCAGCAGCCTCGGCGTACAGCTCGCGTATCCGGTCGAACAACCCGACATAGGTCGCCGGATTAGAGCGTGTGCTCCGGCCGATAGGAGATTGATCAATTGTAATAATACCTGTCAAATGCTCGTGCCCTGTCAGCGAGTCATGCTCGCCCGGCTTGATTCTGGCATCGTGGAAGATGGAGAACAGCTGCTTGCACATCACTTCGTTCACGAGCGTACTCTTGCCTGACCCCGACACGCCCGTAATGCAGGCGAGAACACCGAGAGGGATATCGACATCCACCCGCTGCAGATTGTTCGCTCGCGCACCACGAATTTGAATGACTTTCCCCGTCAAGGGCCGTCGTTCGGCTGGAACCCCAATCATGCGCGCACCGGAGAGGAATGCGCCTGTGACCGATTCTGGCGATGCCGCCAGCTGCTCTGCCTTGCCCTCTGCAATCAGCCCTCCGCCCTCCCTTCCCGGCCCCGGACCGATCTCGATAATATGGTCCGCGCTAAGTATCGTATCTATATCATGTTCAACAACAATAATGGTGTTGCCCAGATCGCGCAGCTTCTTCAGCGTATTGATCATCCGGCCGCTGTCTCTCGCATGAAGTCCAATGCTGGGCTCATCGAGCACATACAGCATTCCCATCAGCCCCGAGCTGATCTGCGTGGATAGCCGAATTCGCTGCGCTTCTCCGCCCGATATCGTATCGGAGCGACGGCCCAAGCTCAGGTAATGCAGCCCGATATCGAGCAGCAAGTCCAGACGCGTCAGAATCTCCTTCGTAATCTGTCCGCCCACATTGGCTTTCGTATCGCTAAAGGTCAAATGCTCCAGGAATAGCTTCAGCTCGCTAAGCGGCATTACGCTCATCTGATGAATATCGGTCCCGCCTACGCGGACGCATAGCCGCTGCGGCCTCAGCTTCTTCCCTTCGCAATCCGGGCAGGTATGCTCGATCATCACTTTTTTGTAGAAATCCGCTTCGCCCTGACTGCCTTGCCGCTTCAGGAACAGCTTGTACCACCAATTGATGATATGTACAAATCCAGCAAAGGTCATCAGCTTGCCCGCATGCCTGTGCTGCGACTTGCCTGAGCTCTCGTCGGGGATGAACGGAAACTTCTCTCCTTTGGTGCCATAAAACAGCATCTCCTGCACAGGTTCGGGCATGTCATCCAAAGGCACAGTCAGATCGAAGCCGTAATGCTTCGCCATGCTCTTTACAAGTCCCCAGATCCATGTGCCTTTGGTGCCCGTACTTAGCAATTTGGGCTCAATGGCGCCAGCCAGCAGGCTCTTGTTCCTATCCCGAACCAGGAACCTTGCTTCCGCTCTCATAAAGGTGCCAAGGCCGCCGCAGGTTCGGCATGCGCTGTCGCTATCATTGAAGGAGAAGTAATGGGGCTGAAGCTCACCCATCGTCAGATGATGCTCCGGACAGGCAAATTGGCGGTAAAACTTCTCCTTATCGAACACAGCGCCGTCTGGAACCGATACAATTTCGAAGCGGATGAAGCCTTCGCCGACTAGGCTCAAACTGTTTTCAATCGTTTTGGTCAGCACCTTGTAAATATCCGGTTTCACGATAACCTTATCGACTACAATGTCAATTCGGCAATCCGTTTCCTCCTCCAGCTCGACGTGATCGGTCAGATTGGTGCGTACGCCGTCAATATGGAGCGTTCGAAACCCTTTGGCACGAATCTCATCAAAAGTCGTTTCATACGTCTCGCCATATAGCTTGTATACCGGCGCCAGCACCTCCAGCTCCGTCCCTTCTGGGAGCTTCTGAATATGCTCAATCATCTGCAAGGAAGAACGAACTGGAATCGGATGATCGCACAGCGGACAGCTCGCTTCGCCTGCCGAGGCGAACAGCAGCCGCAAGAAATCATAAATATCCGTCATCGTTCCCACTGTAGAGCGCGGATTGAGAATGCCTTTCTTCTGCTCGATGGCAATAACCGGTGAGAGACCGAATACAAAGTCGACTTCCGGCTTCTTCACTTGGCTCATTCTGCTCTTGGCATACGTGGACAGCGAGTCCAGAAACCGCCGCTGTCCTTCGCCATAGATAACATCGAAGGCAAGCGACGATTTGCCGGAGCCGCTGACGCCCGTAATGACCGTGAGTTTGTCTCTCGGGATATTGACATCGATATTTTTCAGATTGTTTTGCCTTGCTCCGCGCACCTCAATGAATGTCTTCATCCGTTCCCCCACATCTCCATTTCGTCATTATCGCACGCATAAGCAGGCTCAAGCAGCGGCACCCTGCTCTTCGGCGTTGCCTTCGTCTCCGATTCCCACTTTGTAATCAGGCCTTGCTCCGCCAGCAAGTCACAAGCAGATGCCATAGGGCCTGCCTCTACCGGGATAAGCATGCGGAATCTCATAACCAGATTCGTTACGGTGCGGATGTCCGCTTCTTCCTTCAAGTAAGCGATTATAGGCTGGAACATTGCTTCGGACCGCTGCTTCAAGTAATCGTCAATCCCCAGCAAGGCCGACTCTACCTTGTCTCGATTCACATCGCCGCCTATCATCTCCGTATAGACAACATTGAAAAAATCCGGATTGCAGCGGAGCGCCTGTTGAACGACCTCGCGCATAGGAACCTCACCTTGTAGGACCACTTCGATCTGGGCCAGCACATCGGCCATCTTGATTATCCATGCGGCGCTATAGATCATATCGTCCTTAACGTACAGCCACTTCTCCGCTTTGGCGAGCAGCCCCAAGGCATGGCAGCCTAGCATGACGAGATGCAGCTCGCGGTCCCGCTTGCCGACATGGCGGATTTGGTCCATATATTCGGCTATCGAATCATCCTTTGTGAACAGCAGCGTGCTCCGCACCAGCATAGAGTGGCTGAAGGCGCTTTGCATCGAGCGCTCTATCCACCGCTTGAACTCATTGCGCGTCTGAATGCTTGCATTGATCGGAATATCATTTTCGACAAAACAGGTATAGCCAATCTCCAGCTTCTGATCATGGACGATCAGCTTGATATCGATATCCGACTTCTCCCATACTTGATCGTAGGACATGCTTCCGAGGAGAATCGCGGCAATCACTTGGTCATCGCTTTTAATCTTCTCTACAAATCTCTCAAGCGCCTCGCGAAAAACCTCTATTATCGGGTTTGCATGGCTTGTTTCCATTCCATCCCACTCCTTCTTGGCTGCTATGAAATTGACCCTCTCAACTACTGATGCCACTGGCGGCGAAAATTTATCATTTTTGTAATCCGTTTCATATAATTAGTTAAATAGTACCATCCCGATGTATGGAAAAGGTATATATAATCTCGTCATTCCTGCAATCAATTGGATCATCATAAAAAAAGCCGCCGATCTATTGCTTCAGCAGCTTCTGCAAGTCGTTATGATTGGACAGCCTGACCAGCTTGGATGAATAGCCTTGCAGCTTGTCTTCAAAGCTCGCCCGCCCCCGCTCGAAGTCCCGGGTCCATACGTACATCATATACAGCATTTTCAAATCCGGCTGGTAGTGGCATGCCTCAATGCCAAGCTTTTGCTTCACGAACCGCTTCACAATCCTGACCCTGCGTTTCCACAAGGGCGGATCCACAAAAATAATCGTGTCCGCCATCTCGAACAGGCATTGATAGGAATCGCGGTCTACACCTTCGAATATCCAAGCTTCACTGCTGTCAATTTCTTCAATGACCTCAAGCTGCTCTGCTGCTGTACGCTTAACCCGCCCTTCTGGCGTCTGATGGTATACCACGCAATCCAGTTCATGCCATGGGATATGTAACGTTTGGGACAATTGCTTGGCTAACGTCGTTTTTCCGCTGGCTACGATTCCTATGATGAATATCTTCCTCATAGAATCACCTTCATTTCTATATGGATCTCGCAAGTCGAAAGCCGAGGTCATCTATGCGGAACGTCGGATGGCTGCGCCGGCGGCATGTCGCTCCGCAGCCTCTGGCTTCTTCCGCCCAGCTCCCTCCGCGGAATACCCTATAGGTGCCGTATACATTCACATCATATAGATCCCAGCACCACTCCCACACGTTGCCCAGCATATCGTAAAGCCCCCAAGCATTGGGCTGCTTCCTGCCTGCCTCCTGCACTTTGCCCTCCGCATTGTCCCGGTACCATGCTATCGCATCTAGATCCCCATAGCGATACCCGTCTGCACCGGCTTTGCACGCATACTGCCATTCCGCTTCCGTCGGCAGGCGATAGCCATTAGCTCCACGGAGACATTCGATTTGCCCGCCATCTTGGCTTATCACGTAATATTCTTGCAAACCCGAATGCCGAGATAATAAATTGCAAAAAAGGATGGCCTCATCCCATGACACTTCTACGACCGGAGCATGAAGAAGCGCATCCGGTTCAATCGGCTGTTGCACAACAGCAGCATATAACTCATTCGTAACCGGAATGGGTGCGAGCATAAAGGCATCCACCCGCTCCGTCCATTGCGTCTTTTTCCGGTCATCCCTTAAGGCGACCTCTCCTGCTGCAATACTCACCATCGGATAATCCCTAAGTGCCGCTAACAATATTTTCTCCCCCTCGGACCAACCGATCTCCTATACCGCTGTCCATCAAGAATACACAATATTTTCTTGTAGTGTCAAAATAAATAAGCAGCCTCAGAGGCTGCCACAATACGCTTTATGTTGTGAAAACGACCAGCGAAAATGAAGAATGGCCGCGCCAGGACGCAGTCCCGGCACCGCCATCTTTGGCTTTCGGGTAGTTCTACAATTTAGTTGCAGTGCAAACTGCATTTCAGTCGAATTCAACGACTTTTCCCCCACCTGCTTCGCGGCGCTATTTCGCTCCATCCGCCGATGTTGCACCTGTAGCGGTGCCTTGCGGCGCTATTTCGCTCTATTCGCCGATTTTGCACCTGTAGCGGTGCCTCGCGGTGCTATTTCGCTCTATTCGCCGATTTTGCACCTGTAGCGGTGCCTCGCGGTACTATATCGCTCCATTCGCCGATTTCGCACCTGCAGCGGTGCCTCGCGGCGCTATTTCGCTCTTTCCGCCGATTTTGCTCCTGCAGCGGTGCCTCGCGGCGCTATTTCGCTCCATTTGCTGATTTTGCACCTGCAGCGGTGCCTTGCGGCGCTATTTCGCTCTATTCGCCGATTTTGCACCTGTAGCGGTGCCTCGCGGTGCTATTTCGCTCTATTCGCCGATTTTGCACCTGTAGCGGTGCCTCGCGGCGCTATTTCGCTCCATCCGCCGATTTTGCTCCTGCAGCGGTGCCTCGCGGCGCTATTTCGCTCCATTTGCTGATTTTGCACCTGCAGCGGTGCCTTGCGGCGCTATTTCGCTCTATTCGCCGATTTTGCACCTGTAGCGGTGCCTCGCGGTGCTATTTCGCTCTATTCGCCGATTTTGCACCTGTAGCGGTGCCTCGCGGCGCTATTTCGCTCCATCCGCCGATTTTGCTCCTGCAGCGGTGCCTCGCGGCGCTATTTCGCTCCATTTGCTGATTTTGCACCTGCAGCGGTGCCTTGCGGCGCTATTTCGCTCTATTCGCCGATTTTGCACCTGTAGCGGTGCCTCGCGGCGCTATTTCGCTCTATTCGCCGATTTTGCACCTGCAGCGGTGCCTCGCGGCGCTATATCGCTCTTTCCGCCGATTTTTTCGGCCTACAACCCCCGCCATCGCTACTTTTTACGCTGTAAGCCGTCTTCTACAGCTCGCCGCAGTAACTTTCCACGCTCTAAGCCGTTTTTTACGGCTTGCAGCCCGCGCCGCTCTTGGGACGACTCCAAGCTTTAACGTTTCTCTGCAACTCTATCTGCACGATTCCGCCATTTTGGCTTGCTTAGCGGTGTGTTGCACTACTACTTCACCTTTTGGGTCAGCTCCCTTGCCAAAACAATAAAGCTGCTCATAGCAGCAGCACCGACTCTCTCCATCTGCGTCTTACTTTAGCCGCGTTCCCCAACCGACCCTTGACCGAAACAACGGCTCCGGATTGTCCCGGATTATGCAATAGACCAATCGCTCCACCAGAAAGCAAAGCTCCTTCATAGATTTACGGTCTGCCGCGAATGCTGCATTGGGCTGAGCTGCGTGACATTCACGCAGCCTTAGCCTTGCACGGAACAAGATGGAGCGGACCGCCGACATGGTCGTACGCAGACCGCTTGCGATTTCTTTCATCGTATAGCCGAAATAATCGGCCAAGAGCCATACTATGATTTGTCTGGGCGGCATACATCGGGCTACCCACTCCATCCAGCCCAGCACTTCTGCATAGTCCGCATCGGCGGCACTGCCTGCCTCTGCCGCAGCCAGCTCCCGCTCCCCCGGCCCGCTTCGCCGGTATTCATCATGCCACCGGTTTTTGGCTACCCGGTACAAGAAAGGTCTTACCTCCTTGATGTCGCCCTTTCTAGCGTAATAGCTGAATGACTTGGCCAGCGTCTCCTGATACAGGTCCTCGCCATCCCATACGGAGCCTGACAAGTAGTAGCAGTACCTGCGCAATTCTGGCAAATGCGACTGTACGAGCGTTTCAAAATGGGAGGAGGACATTATGCAAGTCTCCTTTCTATTTCGTATGCGGCACTTCCAGCATTAATCTGGCGTCGTCTACGGATAGCTTTACTTTATTTTGAATGCCCAGCCTTTGCCTCAGCTCTTCTGGAATTTGCAGCCTGCCGAACCGGTCTACAACCGCATATTCCTCGTGCTCTTCCTTTGCCAGCGCCGACTGTTCCTGCTCCGATGCAGAACGCTTGATCATCTCCGAGCTCGTCATCCCGTCCCTGATCGCCACGACACGGTCAACCTTGCGCGCCAAGGACAGATCATGTGTTACGATGACAATCGTCGCTCCAGTCTCGCTGTTCAAGCTGCGGAATATATTCATAATCTGATCGGAGGTTTGGGCGTCGACTGAGCCTGTCGGTTCATCCGCCAGCAACAGGGAAGGCCGGTTGGCGAGCGAGATGGCAATCGCCGTTCGCTGCTGCTCCCCGCCGGACAGCTGAACCAGCTTATTGTTAATGCGATGCGTCAACCCTACCCACTCAATCAATTGCCTGGCATACGCGCCGTCGACTTTCCCGGCAACCATCATAGCCGTCTCCACATTCTCCAGCACAGTCAAATAAGGAAGCAGATTTCGCGAATTGTTCTGCCATATAAAACCGACCGTATTCCGCTTGTAGGCGACCCGCTCCTTCTCATTAATCTGCAGCAGATCCCATTCTCCTACGACGGCTTTGCCTGCGGACGGACGATCCAGACCGCCCAATATATTAAGCAGCGTCGACTTTCCGCTGCCACTGTTGCCGATGATGGCGATCATCTCTTTGCTCGCAACCTTCAAATTCAACCCCTGGAGAGCCACGACCTCCACATCGTCCGACTTGTAGATCTTCACCAGTCCTTCGCAGTCGATCATGCGATCCCTACCTTTCTTCTCCCAGCTTCACAGCTTGATGGACGCGCAGACGCCATATCTGAACGGTCAATACGCATGCTCCGACGGACAGCATGGCAAGTACAATAACAAGCAGCTGTACGGTGTCCCTCCATTCGAAAACAATCATAAACGGCGGCACTTGCGCTCCTCCGCTAGTCTGCAGCAGCGGCAGGAACAGCTTGCTGACCAGCCGGCCGATCCCAAGTCCAAGCCCAATGGCGAGCCCTGTTGTAAGCAGCTGCTCCAGCAGCAGGATGAAGGTCAGCTGGCCCCGCGCCAAACCCGTAGCGCGCAATATGCCCATCTGCACCGTCCTTCTCGCCAGACTGTAGATCCAGAAGAGCAAATAGCCAATAAAAGATACAGCGACCGATACGATAAAGCCAAGCGTCAGAATGCCATACGTCCCCTCTCTGGAAGGAAGCAGCTTCTGGAGAATCCGTTCATTGCGGGCATCCCGCAAGCTGGCGGTCTCAATGCCATGCTCGCGCAAATGGCCTACAACCGGCATTACTTTGGCGCCATCCTCCATATCCAGCCAGAGCCCATAAGGCATTAGCGGAATAAGGTCATATACATAATCGAGATTGGCAATAACAAAGGACTGCTGCGGGGACAGCGACGGCCAATATTCCGATATGCCGACAACGACGAATTCGATCGGAACCTTTTGTACCGTCATCTGAATCAGATCGCCCTGCTTCAAAGCATTCCGGTCCGCAAAAGCTTTTGACACAATGACTCCTTGCTCGTAATCCCCCATCCAGCGCAGCAGTTGAAAGGGATGCGCCCCCTTGTACAGATCATGCCTCCACCAAGCGCTGGAAGCAAAGGCGACATTATCAATGCCCATCAGCAGCCCTTTCCCAAGCGACTTGCCCGCCACAGTTAAGTCGCCCTCGGCTTGAAGCACACGGACATGCGACTTCACACCCGGCATCTCTTCAAAAGGGGCGAGCGGCGGCTCCGTATAGATCGTCTCTCTCGGCTGATCGTCTGGTATATAATTGCCATTCTCGTCATACAGCTGAAGCTTGCCTTCCCATACAGGCTGAATCACGACATCTGTTCCGTTGCTGTACATGATTCTCTCTCCCTCATTCCTGTCGATCGTTCGCGCCGCCGAAGCATGATAGATGCCTAATCCCATCGTCATAACAAGCAGGAGCATTAATGGGAAATAGCTTTTTTGGGAACGGGACAATTGGACGAGCGCAAGGTGGAACGTAACCGGCAGCCATCTCCGCAGCATCCTATGAAGCAGCTTCAGCAGCAAAGGGAACAACCGCAGGCTGACGAGCCCGGCGGAGAAGACCGCAACAGCCGGGACGAAGAAAAACGCCGGATGAACCTGAAGGCTGCCGGAGTCGGACTGCTGGCCTGCATTCAACTGGCCGCTTTGGAAGAGATACCAGCCTGCGCCAGAAGCAAGGAGCAGAACAATATCGATATACCAGCGTTGCCAAAAAGGCTTACGATCGGCTCTTGCCAGCTCCTGCTTATGCCCGACGATCGAATTCTTGCCATAACCTGCAACAGGCAGCAGTCCGGCAAGAATGGCCGCCGCAACGGCAGCGAGTCCATAGGCACCGGCGGCATTATTCCAACCGATAGCCGCATCCTTGCCAATCGAAAATTGCATGAATCCATCCGTAGTTACCATAAGCCGGGCCATTCCCGCTGCGCCTAACATGCCAAGAAGCCATGCGGCTGCACCGAGCAGCGCCCCCTCCAGCAGGAAGATGGCAAAGATGAGCCGCATCTCCGCCCCTCGGCTGCGCAGCACCGCAATATCATTGCGCTGACGCTCAAGAGATTGTCTGGCATTGATGTAGATAAAATAAAAACATAATGCAAGCATCGGCGCAGCAAGCGTAAATAATGTCATTTGGACCTGCTGGCTTTCCTTCTTGAATGTTCTAATCAGATCCAGGAAGCTTAGATCGACCCGGCTATTGCGCAGCATCTGGAACATATCCGGCTCCAGCCTCTGCAAGAGCTTCTCCAGTCTGCCCAAGTCGCTGCTTTGCAGTTCCTGCAGATCGTAAAGCCCGTACCAATTCACTGTATTGACCGAAGCTGACAGGCCCTTCATCACCTCTTCCGCGAACATATCCGGGTTGATCATCAGTACGCCGGAGAAAACATCCAGCCCCTGATACCAATAATCCGAATTCGCATCCTTCGGCTGGAACACTCCTACGACCTTAATCTTCAAGACTTTATTGCCTTTGGCTGTTGGCAGCGTGTATTGATACACGTCCCCGACCTCCAGATAGTTCCGGCTCCGCGCATTCTCCCAGACAACCGCTTCAATAATGCCGTCGCTGTCTGATGAATTTCCGTACATCGCCCCATCGATTATCTCTATTTCTTCCGCTAAACCCGATTGAGCCATAAGCGACATTTGCCTTCGGCGATTATCCCCGCCGCCCGCCGCCGCGTCTTGCCGAAGCTGTGATTGCGCAACGGAATAAGTGGCAATGGATTGCAGTAGCGGATAGCCGATTCGCTCTGGAAGCTTGTTCATCATATAGTCGTGCAGCGCAGCTAGCGACTCTGGCTCGGCAGGATCGTTGCGCGCAGGCTGATACCTGGTCAGCAGCGAGCCCGGCGGCGAGCCCGCTCTCTCTTCATGGAGCGTTGCGGAGATGATCCTGGACAATGCGTGGTCCGTATAAAAGGGAATGCTGCTAGTAAACGAAACGGCAAGCAGCAGCCCAATAAAAGAACTGACCGTCAGCGGGCGGTTGTTCCACATTTTACGCCGAAGAAATCGAAGCAGCGGCTTCATTGACCGATCACCCTCTGACCCGGTTCAAGCCCCTTGACGATTTCTACTTCAGTAGCGGTTGTCAGGCCCACTTCAACATCCACTTCCCGTTTATTTCCGTTCTCATCCACAACCTGCACATAATTTCTGCCGGATGCCTTCTTCAGCGCGGAAGGAGGGATCAGCACCGCATCTTGCTTGCGTTCAGTTACGACAGATATGCTTAGCGGAGTGCCCGCCTGTACATCAGCCGGAAAAGGATTCAGCTCGATCAGCACATACAAATCCAAAGAATCATCCTTTCCGCTGGATTCGCTGGAGAGGGGCAATCGGGCGACTTTGCCGGAATGGGTGCCAGCTGTATTGATGTTGACGGTTGCCTCCATGCCTATAGCGATCTTCTCCAGATCAGAGGCAGAAAACTTGGCTGCTACAGTTAGCGCGCTCATGTCCGATAATACCCCCACCGGCTCATACGCCTTGATGGCATCGCCAATTTTCTTATTGAAGGAAACAAGCGTGCCGCTGAATGGCGCGGTTAGCCGAGAGGCTTCTCGCTGCGCCTTCAACTCCTCCATCTCGCTCTTCAGCAGCTCAAAGTTCAAGTCGTCAACCTCGGTGCGGGTATTCGCTCTAATCTTTTCGGTCATATTAAGCTCGGCTTGCCTGATTTCAATCTCCTTGCGTTTGATCTGATTCTCCAGATTGCCGGTATCGATGACTGCAAGCAGCTGGCCTTTCGACACTTTCTCTCCGGGCTCTACCAGCACTTCAACTATTTGTCCGCTATTAGAAAGGAAATGCAAACTTTCTTGCCTCTTCGACATCAGCTTGCCGGTCGCATTCACTTTGAGCTCTATCGTCGATTTGGCTACTTTGTATTCCGGCTTCTTGGAAATTTTGGGAGACTGGATCAGCTCAATCAGCTCTGCTTCCTCCGACTGCGAAGAGAAGCTGCAAGCAGACATCGACACGATGAGCCCCGCACAGCATACACCGATCAGCAACACGCGGCTCTGGCGCTTAAACCAATCTTCCATCCGCCATTTCGTAGACATGGTCTGCCACCTCCAGCATCGTTTGGTCATGTGTTGTCATACATATCGTCATCCTCTCCTCCGAACGCAGCCTTTCGAATAGTCCCATAATCCGCTCCGACATGCGGGTATCTAGCTCGGCAGTTGGCTCGTCCGCAAGCAGCAGCTTAGGCCGGGGGGCGATCGCCTTGGCGATTGCCACCCGCTGCTGTTCTCCTCCTGACAGCTCATACGGACGATGCTGCGCTCTCCCCGTCATGCCAACCTGCTCCAAGCAATCGGCAATGCGGTCCGTCCATTGAGCAGATGAAACCCCGGATAGCCGCAGTCCCAATTCAACATTCTCCCAAGCCGACATCAAGGGGTGAAGCGCAAAGGCTTGGAAGATGAACCCGATTTCGCACTTGCGGACACGGGTGCGCTCTTTGTCTCCCATGCGGTGAAAGTGGTGGCCTCCGACCTGAACATCCCCTTCGGTCGGCATATCGAGCCCGCCAATTATGTTCAGCAGCGTTGTTTTGCCAGAACCCGATCTTCCCTTCAGTATGGCAAGCTGGCCCATGTTCAAGCGCATATCGACCCCCTTCAGCACATGAATCTTCGTAGTACCGGACCCGAATGTTTTGCAAATGCCAGATAAGCTGACAATAGGCTCTGGATACGAAGCACTCTTTTCGCGTTCTTGACTATTCTCCTCGAGGCTATCCTGCGAACATGACGCTTGCTCCAAATCCGCCACCTCCGCCTCCTTGCTCCTTCTCCCCGCTCAGATTAGCTTCCGCTAACGCTTCCGCTCCTCTGCTAATAATCGAATCGAAAGCTTCATCCGCACTTTTGCTTCCGCTTGATGCTGCGCTGATCTCTTCACTCGCAATTTTGCCGAAGCTGCTGCGGAAGCCCTTAGGATACCAGCTTGTCGTCTCCATCGGCAGAGGCTTAAGCTTGTAAAACGGCTCCAGATTAACGCCATCGGCATTCGTCTCGTATCCGAGGCGCGATTGCAAATCGATTGCTGTATTCGACCTGATTTTGGCGGCTTCATCCCCATGAACATACTGGATGAAGGCCCACGCGATATCCGTCTGGGACGATGCGGCGTTGATGGAGAAAATTTGCGATACCGTATAAGCGCTTGTCATATCCGGCGTAGCAGCATCAACCGGCGCTGTCACGATCCCCATGTTCACTTTCTCCGGCTGGCTGCTGGACGTGTCGGAGCCGTCTGTCGAACTGACCATCGCCATGCCTCCGCCCATGAAATTAATCATGCTGGAGTTATCGATAACCATCGCTGCCCGTCCGTTGTTGAAGAGCATGCTGTCCGCTGAGAACATCATCCCCCCGTCTCCTTGCGGCGGTACAGGCTGATGAACGGTTTTGGACTGATAGCCCTCCACAACCTCACGGAAGATCTCTCTCCATTCCGGCTCCGACATAGTCAGCTCTGTCGCATCCGCATTCAAATAATTCAAGCCTTTGGCAGCCGCCATGTCCTTTATGAGTTGGAACGGGTCTTGGGCAAACATGGAGCTTGCAAGGCCATAAATCCTTGAGTTGTCATCCCCGTCCGTCGGGAAACGCGCAGCCAGCTTGAGCACTTCTTCCCAGGTCATGAAATCCGTAGGCTCCGGCACACCGTATTTCGCGAATAAATCTTTGTTGTAGTACAGTGCGTTGGTATTGAAGGTAGGTGCAAGTCCGTAGAGCTTGCCTCCTCCTGCATCGCGCAGCAGTTGAACCACTCCTTCTACCATTTGCTCCAACTGGAATCCGCTTTGCGTGACCATCGAATCCAATTCATATAATCGGCCGTCCGCAGCCATCGCTTCATATTGCGCCATGGTCAGCATCACGACATCCGGCTGGGTCTCGTCAACCAGGTCGATCATCGCTTGCGCAGGATCCTTGCTCATGGCTGCATCCATCGTCGAGATGACCTCGAATTGCACATTCGGATATTTGGCGCTGAACACATTGCCGTAGCTTTGGTAGAACATCTGTTCATTAATAAAAGCAACCTTTAACGTTACCGGTTTGTCCGGGTCGATGGCCTGCGATTGTCCGTCTCCATTCTTCGAACTGCAACCGGCTAAAAATATTAAGAGCAGCATCCAATAGATAAACCCTCTCCGCAGCGTATACTTCATTCGTTTCTTTCCCCTTTCAAGCTTTTAATGGTTATCCATTGGTCAGCATGAAGGAGTTCTCTTAGAATTGTCTTAGAGAAGTTTAAACGAAGCTTAAAAGACGATGGCAATTCAATGGTAGCGGCAAACAAACAAAAAAAGCCTCCACGAATGGAGGCATAAACTCAAAAAATATAAAGGCGCTGCGACAATAGGCAAAATGAATAACTATAAGGCTGGCAGTGCAATCGTAATCTTCGTCCCCTGATACTGGACGCTGGATGCCTCAATCCTGCCGTTGTGTCTCGTAACGATCCATTTGGCAATGGATAAGCCAAGTCCAGCCCCTCCTTCCGTGCGGGTACGGCCTTTGTCTCCCCGATAAAACCGGTCAAAGATATACGGCAAATCCACGGCGTCAACTCCGTTTCCGTTATCAGTGACTGTCAAGGCGGCATATCCGGAGGAAGCCTTGCATGTGAGATGGACGGTTCCGTTTATAGGTGTATATTTGATCGCATTATCCAATACAATCATGAGCAATTGCTGAAGCCGTTCCTCATCCCCATGCACCACGATATCAGGTTTCACTTGCCAGGATAAATCGATATCCTTAAGAGAAGCAAGCGGCATGACTTGCTTTAACACTTGCTCCGATAGACGCCCCAACAGAACCGGCTTCATATGAAGCTCAAGCTTGTCCGCATCGGTCTGCGACAATGTCAGCAGCCCGTTGACCATCTTCTTCATTCGCCGTATTTCATTAAGGATTGTCGAGATTTCACGGCTGTCCTGCTCGATCGTATGGTCTGGATGGCGAAGCAGCAGCTCGGTATGTGTATGCAGGACGGCGAGCGGAGTCCGCAGCTCATGCGAAGCGTCCGCTACAAATTGCTGCTGCTTCTCCCACGACAGCCGGATAGGCACCAGCGCGCGCTCAGCCAGATACAGGCCGGCAAAGATCGATAACCCGCCGCCGAATACGATGCCTATGACGATAAGTCCCATCACCACATTCAGCATGCCTGTCTCCGTGCTGATATCGCTAATTAATTGTATGTAGCCATCATGATCCATTATGGAAATATAGCTGAGCGCCTTTGCATTATCTTCCGTAATCTTGATATTCATAACCCGATAGACCAATCCGTCATGCCGAATATTGAACTGGTCCGTCAGATGAATAGAGCGTTTCAGCTTCTCTACTAGCTGGACGGGATACCTCTCCGGTATAAGCGTGGTTAAGGGGGTAAGCTCCTCATCCCACACAATCGTATTAATGGAACGTTCATAAGCGCGCGACGTCACGTTAAAGGTCCCGATGGAGGCAATGCCGGCGGCAACTCCCTCACTGAAGAGCACCGCCGTCTGCGGTCTCTGAAATGTATATTCAGCTGCCCGCGTTTGCAGGGCATGATCGATCTGCCCTATAATGGCGGTGCGCAAGTACACATACATGCTCGACCCCAGCAAAGCGAGAATAAGGAACATGACGGAAGCGTTCAGCAGCGTCAGCCTAGTTTTCGTTTTTCGGAACATCGGCTTTCCCCTTTACCATGTAACCTATGCCACGAACCGTTTGGATCAGATCAGAACAACCATTGGCCGTCAGCTTCTTCCTCAAATAATGAATGTACAAATCTACGATGCCTGCCCCCGAATCTGTATCAAATCCCCATATACGGTCCAAAATCTGCTCGCGGGTCAGAATCTGATTCCGGTTAATAAGCAGAAACTCCAGCAGCTCATATTCTTTGGCCGAGAGCTTCAGCGAAACTTCGCTGACGAAGCCTTCTTGAATTCTGGGCCGGAGGATCACGCCTCCGACTCTAATGTCACCAGTCTCGCCCAGCTTGCCATGCCTGCGCAGAATCGCTCTTGAACGGGCCAGCAGTTCAGGGAAGGCAACGGGCTTGACCACATAATCATCCGCACCCGCGTCGAGCCCCTGCACCCTGCGTTCAATCACATCCACTGCCGAAAGCAGCAGAATTGGCGTCATAATGCCTTGCGCCCTGAGATGATGAATAAGCGCAATGCCGCTCATCCCCGGCAGCATTACATCCAATATGATCAGATCGTATATATCTTGCTCTGCCATGAATAGACCTTCGTCACCGCACAACGATTCGTGCACATTGAAGCCTTCTTCACGAAATACGCTGGAGACGGCATGCATTAATGACACATCGTCTTCTATTACCAGCACCTGCATACCCTTCCAACCTTTCCGAGTCTGAGAATGCTTAAAGTATAAGCGAGGAAGCTTAAAATAAAATTAGAACGATATGGCATAACGTAGGCAAAAAAACAACCTCTATGGCGAATTTTGTAATTTTTTGTCCTTCATTTCAATTGTATATTCGTTATAATAGGAATAAGCTTCTCCCCGTCATTGATCATCTATTTCCCGGAGGGGATTCCCTATGACCGTTAATGTATTGAAACGCAATAATGTCAAGGTGCTTGGCACAGGAAGCCGGACCATGGTGCTCGCTCACGGGTTCGGCTGCGATCAGGATATGTGGCGCTTTATTGTGCCGGGCTTTGCGGACGACTATCGCATTGTCTTATTCGATTACGTAGGCTCGGGCAACTCTCAACTTGATTGCTATGATTCTCACAAATATAATGACCTGCAAGGATATGCCCAAGATGTGCTGGATATTATGGAGGCGCTGGATGTGCGGGACGCCATATTCGTCGGCCATTCCGTCAGCAGCATGATCGGCATGCTGGCATCCATTCGCGCGCCCCATCACTTCAGCCGTATCGTCATGTTGGGACCTTCCCCATGTTATGTCAACGATATGCCGAATTATTACGGCGGATTCGAGCGCACCGATATTGACGAGCTGCTGCAGATGATGCAAATGAATTTCATCGGCTGGGCCAGCTACCTGGCGCCCATCGTCATGAATTCGGACCGGCGCGAGCTGACAGAGGAGCTGGAGAAGAGCTTCTGCTCCAGAGATCCGCATATCGCCAGACAATTCGCCGAAGTGACCTTCTACTCCGATTGCCGCGAGGACTTGGACTCAGCCTCGATCCCGACGCTGATTCTTCAATGCTCGGAAGACAGCATCGCGCCCGTCGAAGTCGGGCATTATCTGCATAGCCACCTGAAAAACAGCACGCTCCGGCAAATGACGGCCAAAGGCCATTATCCGCACTTAAGCCATCCGGCGGAAACGACGGTGCTGATCAAGGAATATTTGGCGGCAAACGGCTAACTCATGAAGAAAGGCAGTCGGTAGGAAAATGAATATACAATTAGATACGGCGCCATGCGGCTACTTCTCCATCTCAAGCGAAGGCATCATCCAGTCTGTGAATGGGACTCTGCTGAGCATGCTGGACTATGAGCGCGGCGAGCTATTGGGACGGCATATTGAATCCGCGATGTCCGTGACGAACAAGCTGTTTTTTCACACCTATTTCTATCCTTATATTCAGCTGCACGGGCATGTGAATGAGATGTATGTCTCCTTCCGGACCAGCACGGGGCAGGATGTGCCCGTCTTGCTGAACGGCGTTCGCCAGCAGCGGGACAGCGAGACCTTTATCGACTGCGTCGTGCTTGCGATGCGCAAGCGAATCGAGCATGAGAAGGACGTGCTTCAAAGCAAAGCAAGGCTCGAGGAGCTGTATCAGAAGACGAACGAAGCGAACCGGAAGCTGGAGCTGCTTCATGCGGAGTATGAGACCAAGCAGCAGGAGCTTCTGCGGATCAATCATCAGCTGGAGGCAATGGCTTGGACGGATACATTAACCGGGCTTGGGAACCGGCGGTATTTTCAGGAAAAGCTGCTGGCCGCTCTCGCCTCCTATCGGGAGAATAACGTGCCGTTTTCATTGTTCATTATCGATATCGACCATTTCAAAAATATCAACGACACGTATGGTCATCCAGTCGGTGATCAGGTGCTGACCAATCTGGCCCGCTTGCTCCAATCCATGACTCGGGAGAATGACATCGTCGCCCGTTACGGCGGCGAGGAGTTCGTAGCTATCCTGCCGGATACGGACCAAGAGACGGGTCTGTCCATCGCAGACCGATACTGCGCCACTGCTGCATCGACCATGCTGGGCGAATACCAGATTACGATCAGCATCGGCGTTGCTACCGCAACATATGGAGATACTGATCAATCGCTGCTGAATCAAGCTGATCTGGCTCTGTATGCTTCGAAGAGCAGCGGGAGGAATCAGGCCACTCATGCGGCAAGCCTGGTTAGAAGCTAATCGGCTTCTAATGTGCCAGAAGCAGGACCCTGCGTAGCAGGCAAAAAACGTCGCTGTCCCAAAAGGGAAACAACCTGTTAATTCATCTCCCAAACAAAAAGCCTTCAAAACCACCACAAAGTGGGTTTGAAGGCTTCTTTCATGGCAGTTCTAAGCCGTGTTTCACGCCTTGCAGCATTACTGGCTGCCTAGGCCGTAGGCCGAGTTTCTCGGCTTGCAGCTCCACTTTCCGCTCGCCCCACATGCCCTAAGCCGAGTTTCTCGGCCTAAAGATCCACCTTCCGCTCGCTCGCACGCTCTAAGCCGAGTTTCTCGGACTACAGATCCACATTCCGCTCACTCACACTCTCTATGCCGAGTTTCTCGGCTTACAGCTCCACTTTCCGCTCACTCACACTCTCTATGCCGAGTTTCTCGGCTTACAGCTCCACTTTCCGCTCACTCACACTTTCTATGCCGAGTTTCTCGGCTTACAGCTCCACTTTCCGCTCGCTTGCACACCCTAGGCCGAGTTTCTCGGCTTGCAGCTTTACTTTCCGCTCGCTCGCACGCCCTAGGCCGGGTTTCTCGGCTTGCAGTTACACTTTCCGCTCACTCACATTCTCTATGCCGAGTTTCTCGGCTTGCAACTCCACTATCCGCTCGCTTGCACGCCCTAGGCCGAGTTTCTCGGACTACAGATCCACTTTCCGCTCGCTCGCACGCCCTAGACCGAGTTTCTCAGCTTGCAGCTCCACTTTCCGCTCGCTCGCACTCTCTATGCCGAGTTTCTCGGCTTACAGCTCAGCTTATCTCGCGGATCACATGAGAGCGTCCCAACAGGTACGCTAGATAACTAAGGGACTCCCTTCTTGCGTCTTAACGAGGACTCCGCCTCACATAGACGAGACTGGCGATATACAGAAGGAGAAGCACGCCAAGAATACCGGCAGAAAGGCCAAACATGGAGGCATATTCGCCATTCTTGACCCCTAGACCAAGCAAAGCCGAGCCTGCTGCGATACCGATATCCATCCCGATCAAAAAAGTGCTGTTGGCTGCACCGCGTCTCTCAGGCAACGCCCGTTGAATCGTCCATGCCAGCATATAAGGCTGGACGGCTCCGAACGACAAGCCATAAACAAAGGCTGATAGCGCAAATAACAAGAAGCCTGTTGCTGCCGACAGCATAGATAAAGCAGCAATGCCAAGCATAATGCCGGGTACAAGAACATACGCCGGCCCTCTCCTGTCGAACAGCTTTCCTGCCAGCGGCCTTACTAGAATCGAGGCGCCGCTAGACAGCAGGAAGAATATTCCGCCATTCGCGATGCCTAGCTGCTGCCCGTACAATACAACATAAGTCAGAATGCCTCCATAACAGCATGTGAATAACATCAACAGCGCGGCCGGAAGCAAGGCGGAGCGCTCAAACATGCTGGGCAGCAAAGCATGTGAACGGTGTCCGGACGAAGCAGCCTCTTGGGACGAGGCCGTCCCTGCATACCGTCCCTTTAAGGACAGCGTCAGCGGAAGCACGGCGACTGCAGAAGCCGTCATGAACAATGCCAATGCACCGAATTGTCCGTATATCCATCCGCCCGCGTACGGACCGACCGCCATGCTGGCCAAGCTGAACAACATATATGTGCCGATGCCCGCTCCTTGCCGGCCCGGTGGAATCAGATCGGACACGAGAGTTGCGTAAGCGGCAGTCAAGATGCCCCAACCGATGCCGAGTACGATGCTGCAGCAGATAATCCAGCCTAACGATGGCCATGCCATGTAAGCAAGTGATGCGATTATAAATGCCAGTAATCCCGCGAGAACGATCCGTTGGCGATTCCAATGATCCAGCGCATATCCCGTCCATAATCGTACAAGGACTGCTGCAACTGTAATAATAGCGACCACAAGCCCTACGGCAGACCGTTCTACACCGCTGTCCGTCAGATAGACGGGAAGCGTGGGCAGCATCATCTGAAAAGACAAAAATACGAACATATTGCTTATACAGATGCTAAGAAATGCGGCCGACCAATAGCTCCCACTGTCCTTGCTCTGTTGTTTCATCATACGCTATCCCCTTGCTGCCCGGAATTATCGCAATCCTTTCAATGCGCCGCTCCAAGCTGTCACTTGATCCAACATATCCTGAACGGTTTTCGTATGCAGCTCCGCAGGCTTAAAGGTATGGAATTGTTCGAAATCCGTGAAGATGGACAAGGTAGGATGAACGCGTACATCCGCTACCAGCAGTTCGCCTAATATGCCCCGCAAATGCTCGGCTGCACGGGCGCCTCCTGTCGAGCCGTAGCTCACCATTCCCGCTGCCTTGTTGTTCCATTCATGATAGGCTGAATCGAGCGCATTTTTCAGAGCCCCTGTTATGCTATGATTGTATTCAGCAACGATGAATACATATCCATCCATTTCATCGATTTTTTGCGCCCATGACTTTACGCCCGCATCTTCCGGATCGCCTTCTCCCATAAAGGGAAGTTTATATTCGGCTATATCAATGATCTCATAGTGTCCATCCCCGCGCCCGTCTGCTATGCCTTTAATCCACTCGCCGACTTGCGGGCTCACCCTTCCTTGACGGGTGCTCCCCAATATAATGCCGATCTTAAGCTGCTCGTTCATTTGTTTCATCTCCGTTTTTATATAAATTTCTCTCTGTTTTCCGCTACCCATTGCGCGAATGTGCGAGCGGGACGACCCGTAATCTGCTCAACAGTCGGCCATACCTGATAGGACTCCTTGGGCGGATTGGCATGCCAGCCGACGACATAATCGATGACGTCTTCCTGAATGCCGGCTTGGCGCATCTTGGCCCGCTCTTCAGCTTCCGTTAATTCGATAAATTCAAGCTCCCGGCCGATCTCGGCACTAATGTGACGCAGCTTATCGGATACGGACAGCACTTCAGGCCCGGTCAACGTATAGCTTTTAAAAGCATGGCCATCCTCCATAAGCACCGTTGCAGCGACGCTGCCAATATCCGCTTCATGAATCATGGCGCTTAATACCTCGCGGTTCAGTCCTCTGATTACACCTTCAGATCGAATAGATTCCGCCCATTCCCGTGCATTGGACATAAATTCAACAGGCGGCTGGAGATGGGTCCATTCCAATCCGCTTTCTTCTGCCGCCGCCTCTACCGGACCTCTCTCGCCGCTCCACAATAGCGTCACTTTTCGTACGCCGGCTTTTTCGGCCAGCGCTATAATTTCAGCCCCGGTCTGCAGCGGAGCGGAGTCGGCGCCATTAAATGTAATTAAATGCATGGCGGTTACTCCTTCCAGTGCCGGAACAAGGCTCTGAGGATCGGTTAGCTCTCCGTATACGACCTCCACGGACTGCGGCAGATTGGCAGTTGCAGGATTGCGCGTAAGAGCCCTGACGCGAGCACCCGAACGGACAAGCTGATCAACGACATGCCGTCCAACATTCCCGGTTGCGCCTGTTACTAGAATAGTCAACTGTATACATCCTCCTCCGAATCGCTAATTGGTTTATGGAACATCTCTAAATTTACATCAATTCCCAAGTCATAGCGTCCTGCGTTCGTCTAATAAACACATAAGAAAAAGGTCTTATCCGAAGATAAGACCTTGGACTAAGACCTTCCCATTAGCCGAACCAATTGTTTTTGGTCGCAAGCAGCGCAGCTTGTGTACGATCCTGCATTTCAAGCTTGGCCAAAATATGCGTGATATGGGTCTTTACTGTTTTCTCGGAAATATGAAGATCTGCCGCAATTTCCTTGTTGCTCTGGCCAAGCGTGATATGCTGCAAGACTACGCGCTCCTTCGCAGTAAGAACGTCAATTCGCTTCTCCTCTTCATTCTCCATGACTACGTGGGACATCAGCTGATGAGTTGCTTCGGGATGCAGCGTCTTCCTGCCATCCATAGCTGCCTGTATGGATTCGATCAGCGCTTCCGGTCTAACATCTTTTAATTGGTAGCCGATGGCGCCTGCCTTGATTGCTTGCAGCACGGACTCGCGGTCTGAATAGCTCGAGAGAATGATAACTTTCACCTTCGGATGCTGCTCCTTTATTCTCCTTGTGGCCTCAATCCCGCTCATTCCCGGCATAATGAGATCCATGAGCACAATATCGGGATTCAGCTCTTGCACCTGCCGGAGAGCCTCTTCGCCATTCTGGGCTTGGCCGACAATTTCAATTGCGGACTGGGTTTGCAAGAAGAAGCGAAGTCCCCTTAACACAACCAAATGATCGTCTACGATCAGCACTTTTATCGTCTTCATGTCAATTCTCCCTTAAACGCGGCACCATAACGGTAACGATCGTTCCTTTGCCTTCCGTACTGTTGATTTTCAACCTTCCATTGACTTGCGCCGCTCTTTCACTCATGCTGCTGATCCCCAGAGTCGCGAGCTTCGTCTCTGCTTGCTCCAGTACGAACCCGCAGCCATGGTCGATGATGCTCATTTGAATTTGGTCTTCAATCGACTTAATAGTGATCGTAGCGCGATTCGTACGCGCATGCTTGCTCACATTATTGATCGCTTCCTGACCGATCCTCCACAAGGTTTTTTCTACCTTCTCGGTGAATTGCACATCATCCTTCATCTGCAAGGTAACATGGATGCCGATTTTTGAAGCGTATTCCTTCAAAGAAACAAGCATTCCCTTCTCGGCACTATAAGGGCGAAGCTGCCAGATCAAGGTGCGCATCTCGGACAATGTCTCTTGCGACAGCTTCTGAATATCGCCAATTCCGTCTGCGACGAGCGGGTTCTCGTCCCTTAGCAGCTCCTTGATGCCCTGTGCAGTCAGCGACAGCGAAAACAGCTTCTGATTGACAGAATCATGCAAGTCGAGCGCGAGCCTGTTCCTCTCTTCCGATAACAGCAGATCCTGCCATTCGTCGTATAAGCGGATTCTTTCCATAGCCAGTGAAATATGATCCGCCAGCGTCGTTAAAATTTTGATTTCCAGCTCGCTGAATGTGGACAACTCTCTGCCGATAAGCAGCACACCGAACGGTTCGTTTTCTAGCAACGGCTGTTGTTTTTGCAGCGGAATTGCGATCGAATACATGTTTTGGCTTGACTGAAGGGCGGCAAAGGCAAAGGGGGTACCCCTGCTCTGGCATACGGATTGTTCTCTGTAAGCTTGATGAATAATGTCTGAAGTTCCTTCCTCCAGATGCAGCCTGGATTCATTCAAGATTCGTGCATTCTCGTTGTCATAGAGTGCTCTAAGCATCAGCCGGTTGCCTTGATGAACGGCAATAGCTACCGTCGGCCATTCGAAATACGTGCCAATATTCAACACAACCGTTAGCAGCAGCTCTCTCAAGTTATTGATCGTCCAGATATGCCGCGTTACTTCATTGGTGCTGTTATAATAATCCACGATATAGCGCGCGATATTGTCAACGGCGAGCTTCTCCTTTTGTTCAAGCAGCCGGGTACGCTCCACCGCTGTACCAATCTGATAGGCCACTCCTTCAAGAAGGGCAAGCTCTTCGTCGCTGAAATGTTCTTTGCCAGGCGATCCTACATTCAGCAGCCCGAATCGCTCCCCGCATATCGTGAGCGGCACCGTGGCGTGATGGGTAAGATTATTCATATCGCCAAGCGACTGCGTGGCGGTATCATGGAGACGCTCGCATTCAATGATGTTCACTGCTTGATTGAGCGAATCTCTCCAATAGAGCCGAAGGCAGAAGCAGGCTTCGCCCCGCAAAGGCTCCTTGTCATTCCTCGCGAGCGCTGCCGGCAGATTATGATCTGCTGCATGATGATAGATAGGCTCATCATCCGCCAGAAAGATCCAGCCTGTCTTCAGCCCGGTCAGTTCCAGCAGCTTCTCCAACGTGCTTTGAAGCATGAGCCTCATATCATGGTTCCGGTTCAAGGTTTCCGCGATTGTCTTCAGAATAAGCAGGTCCTTATAACGCAACGTCTGTTCCTCGTACATCCATTTCACCACCATCTCTTGCAATCCTGCTGATTAGCTAGATCATACCTTATTTCTCCAATCGAATAAATATAATCATTCGTATGCCTGTACGTCCCTTGAAAAAAAAGAAAAGGCGCATGGACGGCAATCAGCCGTCCACGCACCTGCAAGGCCTTATTTATTGATCCAGCCCAACACTTGCAGCGCACGAATCAGCGCCGTGGCCGCTTGCGCCCGTGTAATGTCGCTTTTCGGACTAAACCATTCCTCGCTTGTTCCGTTCATAATCTGGAGCTCCGCCATCATTCGTACATCCTGCAGCCTTGCGGGATCGATGTGCTTTACGTCCTGATAATGGTTTAATGCTGCTAAGTCAGCGCTAGATCCGCTTATTCCTTCCAGCTTCAACGCTGCCGCAAGCATACCGGCCATCTCCTCGCGGGAAAGTGCCTGACCCGGCTGGAATTGCTGATTGCCGGCGAAGCCCAAAAGCCCTAGCTTCTTCGCCTCTGCCACTGCGCTGAAATACCATGAGTCAGCGCGAACGTCTTGATAAGGCAAATCGATGCTATCCACAGTCGTACTACGTCCCAACGCACGCACCAGCATCGCAGCAAATTGGGCACGAGTTACAGCTTGATCAGGATAATATCGGCCTTCTCCATTGCCTTCCACCAGTCCTTTCGCAGCTGCCAGCTCGACATACGGCTCGCTCCAATGGGATTGCGCATCGGCAAAGCTGACCTCATGCTTGCCTGCTGCATATGTCGTATTGGCATAGGAGCGTATCTCCGCATAAGGCTTGCTGTCAATCGTTATGATTCGCGCAGGCGCATAAGCAAAGGTCTTGGTCGATTCCTCATAACGGAATGCGCCCCATAATACCGGTATAGCCGTATACTCATTGGGAATTGGAACAAGCTTGGTGAGCGCTAGACTGGTTGATTCAGCTTTCCCGATCCTTTGCCCCGTTGCAAGGTTCATGATCTCTATCTGAAAATCAGCCATCGCATCCCATAGCTGGACTTGCGGATACTGGCCGGATAAGGCTGTACGAATGTTCTGATCCCCCGACTTGTCAGTCAACGTGATCTTAAAGCCTGCATCGCCGACATTCGTATGGCTTGAAGCTAACTGTTCATTCATCTTCGGCAGCAGGGATGCCAGTTGAACCGGGACATGAATGCGGCCAAAGGTTGCTTTGACCTCAATGATTAGACTGTCGTTCTTGCTCCTATAGCTCTCCAGCACACTAGCTGGAAGAGTGACATAGATGCTGCCCTTGCCGCCTGGATCCGATTCCAGCACGATAGATGGTTTTGCGCTATCCAGCGAATCGGGGTCTACCCATATGCCGTTATTGTCAATGTAAGGCTTGGATGGCACCGAGACCGGGATCGTTCTGCTCATTGGCGTGGCGCTCATCTCATTGGACGCCGCGCTTTCTCCCCAAGCATATTCAGCTTTTACCGTAAAATAGTAGGTCACTCCATTCGATAAACCCGTTGCCGCATGAGAACTCTCCGTTCCGCTTACCGCGGCAATCTCTATTCCGCTGCCTCCAGGCGTCAGGCTTTGATAGACATGGTAACCCGTCGCTCCATGTACAGGCTGCCACGAGATTGTCGCTTGGCCATCTCCCCCTGTAACCGCGCTGAGTTCTGGAACGCTTGTCAAACGAAAAACCCGGTCCGCATTGGAAGGAATAAACCAGACGCTGAGCCCATCATAGACGGCATCATTAAAGGATTTAGACTCTCCATTGAAACCAACTGGCCATGGCTCTAATCCTGTTATAGCTCCAGTTGCCGGATTAATCTTCAAAATACGCGAATCCCTGGATGGCTTCATCCAAATATGCTCGCCGTCAAACGCGCCATTCGTGAACAGGTTTTGGCTCTTATCGAACCCGCTAGGCCATTGGTCAAATCCAGTCATATCGCCCGTGGCCGTATCCAATTTCACAATCTGATTAGCGCTATATGGAAGCATCCATATCGAATTCCCATCAAATACAGCGCCCTTAAACGCATAGCCTGTGCTATTGAATCCTGAAGGCCAGTCGCTATATCCTGTCATTTCACCGGTTGCCGGATTCAATTGGATTACCCGGTCCGCTCTTGACGGAATCATCCAAATTGAGGTGCCATCGAACACGCCCTCGGCGAAAGCATAGTTTTCCTTTTGGAACCCGGCCGGCCACTGATCATAACCCGTCATCTCGCCTGTTGCCGGATCGATTCGAATCACTTGATTGGCATTGACTGGAATTAGCCAGATATAAGTCCCATCAAAAACTCCTTTGGAAAATGCCGCACTTTGACTCTGATAGCCAGCTGGCCAATCGTTATATCCTGTCATGATTCCCGTTGCTGGATCCAACTTGATTACCCTGTCCGCAAGGCTTGGGACCATCCATATGTGCTGACCGTCAAATACGCCTCCGCTGAAAGCTCCGTTGCTCTTCGTAAACCCGGCAGGCCAGTTCAAATAACCTGTCATCACCCCTGTCTCGGGATTAAGCTTCACCACTCTATCCGTTTCCGCAGGAATCATCCATATATCTTGACCGTCAAAAACTCCACCGCCAAAGAGAGAATAGTTCATGGCCATTCCGCTAGGCCAATCCGGATAGGCCGTCATTTCATAATTCGGACCAAGCGGATTAAGCGCGCCTGCGCTTGCTGATTGAACTGGAGATATGCTGAGCACAAGCAATAACGCTATAAAACCGCTCAGTATCCTCCTTCTTTTCCATTGATGCATATGCAATTCCCCCAACCATAAGATGTGCGTCGCCAGAGCAACACACTCCGGTAACGACGATACATTCCGATAACGACAATATTATTCATTCATACACTGCATAATTTGGCGTATAGAATACTTTTCTGCAGCTTAAACTCGAAACCCTTTTTTTGTTAAAAATTTCACTCCTATTGGTTCATCTTGAAAGAAACATGCACCAATATACACATTATTAAGGCCGTGATGCGCTGAATCTGCAATAATATACTATAGCTTTTCTATTTATAGATGTAGGATGTGAGAATACCAGAAAGAAGGGTTCTCATGAGTCTTACATCTTTTTTGATTTACTGTATAATTGCTACTATTACACCGGGTCCTACGAATATCGTCATCCTGTCTACTGTCCATCGCTTTGGGTCAAAAAAAGCCATGGAATATACGTATGGCGCAACGCTTGGCCTGGGCTTATTACTGATGATATCCGCTACGCTCAATACGTGGCTGATTGCCTATTTGCCGAAAATCATGGTTGTGATGCAAATAATCGGAACACTCTATATGCTCTATCTTGCTTATCTGATTTACAGGATGGATGTGTCAAAGGCCGTCTCGAACCAAGCAGCCTCCTTCTGGTCGGGCATCATGATGCAATTTCTTAATCCGAAGGTAGTCCTCTACTCGCTGACAGTCATTCCGGCGTTCATTCTGCCTCATTACAGCTCAAGCAGCGCGCGGATATGCGGCATAGCTGTGGTCACGCTTATTGGATTTCTAGCCTTTCTGACATGGGTGCTCTTCGGAGCGATGTTCAAAACTTTTTTGCTGAAACATAAGAGGATAGTAAATATATGCATGGCATTATCACTTGCTTATGCCGCGATTATGATCTGGCTGTAGGCATGCTTTGATTGAGGTGAAAATATGGATGAGATGAACAGGTTCATTTATAAAAAATCGATCGGAATAACTGCGCTGACCGCAAGCATGACGGATTTTACGTATAAAAAGCATGCTCATCAGGAGTATGCCGTTGGCGTTACGCTGCGCGGGATACAAAAATATAGCTTGGACGGCAGCCTGCAGCTGTCTTATCAGAATGGCGTAATGCTGTTCAATCCGGAGCAAGCGCATGATGGAATGGCTTACGACAGATCCGGTCTGGATTATGTCATGCTCTATATTGAGCCCGAGCTGCTGCTTGAGGCGATAGAGATAAAAGCGGCTCCGCGCTTCTCGACCCCGATCGTATATGATGCTCAGCTGGAGAGACGCATCTTGAATCTTTCCGACGCTATATTGAAAGAAAAGGACGAAGCATTGTGCAGTGAATTGTACTTGTCCTTGGCGAACCGACTGGTTCAAACCACGCTCTCCACGGATGACAGAAAGGAGCATGCGATGATTCGGAGAGCAAAGGATATGCTTCATGCGGGCTTGGACCATGTCCTGAAGCTGGATGAGATCAGCGGCGAGCTTCAATTGTCCAAGTTTCAATTCATCCGGCTATTCAAGGCGCATACGGGGATTTCACCGTATCAATACTTCCTTAACTGTAAAATCGAACTCGCAAAGCAATTAATCGAAAAGAACAGGGATGTCTATTCGGCGGTAGCGGATTGCGGGTTTGTCGATCTGGCGCACTTAAATAAACATTTTAAAAGCATGTACGGCACAACGGCATTTGAGTATTTGTCGCACATGAAATAAGGGGGTGTCTCGACTCTATCGAGACACCCCCTTATTAAATTCTATATAAAGCCAAGCGATTGCAGCATGCGGGATAACATGGCAGCCATCTCTGCTCGAGTCGCCGCCGCTTGCGGACGGAAGCTGCCAGAGTCATCGCCTTTAATAATGCCAAGCTCAAGGGCTTGCTCTACTGATTCAAGCGCCCATGGAGCTATGCGATCGGTATCAGCCATATGGCCGCGGACTGTTGGCTTATGCCCCGCTCCGCCCGCGTACGCGATAGCTCTGCCCATCATAACTGCCAATTCCTGGCGTGTCACCTTATCATCAGGACGGAATGTATCATCGTTGTAGCCTGTAATGAGTCCTGCTTTCTGTGCGGCAGCGACAGAGCTCGCATACCACTTGTCCTCCATATCCGTGAAGCTGGAAGCTGATTCCGAAGGGACAATGCCAAGCGCCCGAACCAGGAGAGCGGCTGTCTCGGCCCGAGTAACCGAACCGCTTGGATCGAATTGCCCTGCGCCGCGCCCTTGAATGATTCCTTTTGCAGCCAACCGTTCTACTTCCTGACGCCCCCAATGCCCCTCCATATCCGCAAAGCTGACCGCTTGATCGACAACCAGATATACTCCGTCTTCTCTGCTATGGATGACTGCAACCGTGTTGACCCCTTCATTCTCGAATCGCGCCGGTACAAAGCGAAGCTCGCCAAGCTCTTCATCCCACTGCAGGACCGTTGCAGAGTCGGAAATTTTGCTAAGCCCAAGGTTGATATACCGCTCCACGTAGCGGGAGAATGTGACACCTTCTGCTGGCGGGCCGCCAGACGTTACTTCGAAGCGGATTGGACCTGCTTTCACGCCGGTCGGCAGACCCGCCAGCACCTCAGCCAGCTTGGTTGAACCCCCCTCGCGTCCTACCTGTACAATCGCAGCACCATCATCGGGCAGTTCACTTAACGGTATGACGATCGATTCAGACGCTGTAGCAAAAACAAGCGTTATGTCGAAAGATTTCTGGTTCAATCTCTCCAAGACCGCTTGGGACAAGGTGAACTGCGCAGCAGCTGCATCCGCCGCAATTCGAATAGTGCCCGAAGCAATCTCATCGGTTGATAGCTCCATTCTTGCATGGCCAGACGATGAAGAGATATCTGCATAGAAATCCGGCACTGCCTCTTCAGAGGCACTGATTGCCGTCGTCCATGCCCCGTCTGAAGCCGCCTCACTGCCGCTCGGCAAGGCGAACAGCGTACAAGCGATGACCAGGCACAGTAACTGTCCGCGGCTGCTTGTCCGTTCTTTGCCTTTCCTTCCAGCAACCCAAGCCATCCATGATTTCACATTCGTTCCCCGCTCTCCTAGTATTATCAAGCCACGGCCACTCTACTGCCATTACAGACCACACCCTATAATCATCACGTTCCATACGTCTTCATTATACACAGGCTGTGGCAGCTTGGAGTTTTTTCCTGCAAATAAATCATTCAATTAATTTCAATCATCTTCAGACTCCATTAAAAAGCACCCTGTCCCCACAAAGGACAAGGTGCTCATTCACAAACTGTAATTGGCCTGACTCTATCCGGCAGCCCACACGTCGAGCTCAATCTTCAGTTCAGGCAAGCCAAGAGCCTGCACATACGCTATTGTCATCGATGGAGGCGTGGCGCCGAACGTCGCTCCCCACACCCCGTAGAAGTGATCCCAGTCAATCGGCTCAACAGCCCAGATATTGACCTTGACTACATGATCAGGCGTTAATTGCTGGGACGCAAGAACCTTCCCTATATTATCGAGGGTATAAGCCGCTTGCTGACTGAGATCTGGCGGAATATTGCCGCTGACATCCGTTCCGATCTGCCCGGAAAAGACATACCACTCGGCATTGCGACTAATCTTCGTAACATGGCTATATTGACCGACCGGCGGCGCGATCGTATTCGGATTGGAGCGTTGAACGAAAGGGTTATTGTTTTGCATTGTATATTCTCCTTTTCAATAGGTACGCTATTATTGGAATGACCGAAAATGGACAGACGTATCCCGTCTGCGGTCATTCTAGAAGAAAACAGCTGTTGAATATCCAATGCCGAAAGACAAATTACGCAAAGCCCGCTTCTTCATTGAATATCCCCCTCCCCATCGAAAAGTGTAGTGTAACGTTACACAGTATATCATAGATGCTGCCGGTATAGCCAAGTTAGCTATCCTTCTCAAGCCAGATCATAAAAAAATAAAGTGCACAGACGGTATATTAGCCATCCATGCACCTTGTCAGGTAGCATTTCGATTGCTTCGGCAGGCTTACTTCAAGCCCGCCATGAACTGTCTGAAGTTCTCCGCAATTTCCTTCGATTTTGTATGATGCACATAATGGCTATAATCGAAAACAACCATTTTGCCATTCTCTACGCTAGCCGCTTGCTCTTCATGAAGCGGAACCCATTCCTCAGAGGGATTATCGCTTCCGACAAGAAGCAGCAAAGGAAGATCAACCGGGAACTTCATATGCTTGCCCTCTTTGAAATTCGAGGAGATATGCTCCATCTCGTTCAAGATGGTAGGGTTGAACATGTTCTTGAGCTGGATCAATTTAAATTGTTTTCTGGTTTCTTCATCGTAAGGCAAGCCTTCATAAGGATCGGGACTAAATTTCAGCATCAATCTGGCAAAGCCTGAGTTTTTGAGCAGCTTATATTGCCCGATCGGGAATTCGACATCCATACCGCCCTGCGTTGGTACACTGGTATCGATTCCGATAAATGCAGTAACTTCATCCCTATACTTGCTTACATAATCTACGCCGTATAGACCTGTAATTGAGTGCCCCATCAGGATATAGCGGTCAATGTTAAGATTTTGGAGAGCCTCATGGATTTCCTGAACGATATTTTCGGTCGTGCGGTCCCTATCGGTCAAGTCGCTTAATCCGTATCCGAAGGGCTCAATGGCAACCACTTTGTAATACGGCGACAGCTCGTCGATGAGCGGCTTAAAGTCCAGGACAGGCGACGCTGTTCCATAACCCGGCAGAAGCACGACTGTCTCTTCGCCTTCCCCTTGAATGAGCACATTCATATTTTTGCCGTCGACGGGAACAAGCTGTCCATAGGCCTGGATCTTCTTTTGATCTGTCTTGTTGCCAACCACGTTCACGATATATACGATCGCGATAAAAGCTACAATCAATATTAGAATTACTGCTAAAGTTTTGAGCAGAACCCTCAGCCACTTTTTCATCTTACCTACACCCTTCTTCACCAGATAATTCGGCTGCCTTAGCAAGCCGGTATAGCAAGCTTAACTGATGAAGATGTACAGACCATGACGCGAATATGAACTGAATATGAACAGCGTCGAGTATAATGCGAGCTACTCCGCAGATGACGCAAGCGGCAAAGTGACGATAAAAGCTGCGCCCCTTCCAAGTTCGCTCTCGACACGGATGTGTCCTTGATGAAGCGATACGATTTGCTTCGCAATGGCGAGCCCCATGCCGCTGCCGTCATACTTGCGGCTATGGGATCGGTCGGCTTTGAAGAACCGCTCGAATATACGTTTCTGGTCCTCCCCGGAGATACCGATGCCCTCGTCGGCTATGCGTACGGTTACGGTTTTGGCGTCTTGCTTCATGCTGACGTGAATGGTGCCGCCATCTTCGGAAAACTTGATGCTATTCCCAATAATGTTGGTCCAGACTTGATTGAGCTGGTCGTGATCTGCAGTGACGAGTATGGGCTTCAGATTCATGTCAAAGCTAATGCTGCGTGCCGACCATTGCGGCTGAATCGCCACAATGACCCGCCTGATCTGCTCATCTAGCCTGAGCTCAGTTACCTTCAGCTGCTGCGTGCTGGACTCCAGCAAGCTTAGCTTGAGCAGGCTGTCGCTCATCTTGGACATGCGCTTCGCTTCGGAGATGATAATATCCAGGTAGCGATTGTGCTCGCTTTCAGGAATGCCTGCTTGCTTGAGCGCTATGGCATAACCGGAAATCGAGGTGAGGGGCGACTGCACCTCATGAGATACATTGGATACGAACTCCTTGCGCATCTGCTCCAGCTGCTTCAGATCGCGCATCATCTCTTCGAAGCTGCGCGCGAGCGTGCCCAGCTCGCCCTTTTGCTTAATGTTCAGCTTGACATTGAAGTCTCCCGCCGCGATGCGCTTGGTTGCTTCAGTCAGCTTCTTGATCGGCCTGACCAAAAATACGGCTGCGATCAGAATGAGCAAGCTTCCGGTTATTAAGGAGTTGGTTAAAAACCTCACCAACAAGGATACGGAAGAAGACGCAAGCGGCTCTACAAACATGGCTTTCAATCCTGTCTCGGTACGAAGAGGCATGCCCATCAGAACAGGCACGATTCCTTGCGATCTGATCTGAAGCACTTCTCCAGCCAGCACTTGACTGATTTGCTCCGGTGTTACTTCGGATACACTCTGACCGTTCAACTCCCCAAAAGACTGAATAAGTCCGCCTTCGTCATACATGCGAATATGAAAGGAATGGAGCTGCTTCATTCCGCTGACATATAAATCAGCCTCCGCAGGCGGCAAGGCATCGTAGATCCGCGAGACGTCTTCGCCGAAGTGGAATACGTTGAGCATCAGGTTATCGTTCAGCTTCTCCTGATATAACCACGATGTAGTAAACGAAGCAATAATCGTACCTCCTATGACAGACACCAGAAAGGTAAATACGACTCGGGTGTATAAAGAGCTGATCATGGAGAGACCTCTAGCCGGTAACCAAGACCGCGCACGGTATCGATCCGAAAATCAGGCGTTTCTGCGAACCGTTCACGCAGCCGCTTGATATGAACATCAACCGTCCGTTCATCTCCACCGTAATCCATTCCCCAGATCTGATCGATCAGCTGCTCGCGCGTATAGATTTGTCCGGGCTTGCCCGCCAGCTTGTACAATAATTCAAATTCCTTGAGCGGGAGCGCCAGCGACTCGTCCCCCTTCGTCACCTTGTAAGTCTGCCGGTCCAGCAGAACGCTGCCGATCTGGATCGTCTGGGACGAGCTGACTCCGTAACGCTTCAGCAGCGCCCTCACGCGAACCGTCAGCTCCAGCGGATCGAACGGCTTGGTCAAATAATCATCCGTCCCAAGCTGGAACCCCTTCACCTTCTCCCAGGTCTCGCCTCTTGCCGTCAGCATGAGCAGCGGGAGGTCAGGATTGGCTTTTCGCAGCTCTCTGCACAGCTCCCAGCCATCCATAAGCGGCATCATAATATCAAGCACGACAAGATCGACTCTCGTCGAGTTATATACGGCCATCGCTTCCTTGCCGTCTGCGGCTTCGAGAGTCTCAAATCCGTCATTGCGCAAAAACAAGCAGACGAGTTCGCGAATGTTCACATCATCATCGGCAACTAATATTGTAGGCATCCATCCGTCCCCTCTTTTCCCTCGTTATACTTGGTAACCAGTATACTATAAAGCCCATGCCGTGCATAAATTTGGCGGGTTTTCGGCTGTGCAAAAAGAAAAAAAAGCAACTGCCACTTCGGGGCGGTTGCTTATTGTGCCTTCTCATTTGAATCGACCCGCGGGTTTGATGCTTTGGGGATTGCGGAACACATTGTTAGGGTCATACTTCGCCTTGACTCTCCGCAGTCTTGGATAGTTGGCTCCATAGTAGACGGGTCCCGGGTTTTTGATCCCTTGATCCGGAACGTTAATATACGAACCTACGATATAAGGCTGCAGATTCCGGCGAGTCTGGCGGACGATAGCGATATTTTTGGGAGCATCGGATTGCTTGAGCCAGGAGCTGTTCCACTCCACATAATATTGGGCATTGCGCCAGTAGAACGCTGTGGAAGCAGGCGACTTGCGGCTGACTGCCCCGCCCCAGTTCAAGAAGAAGAAACCGGCGTCTTTCCCCTCTACATTTTCTAGAAATTGACGCATCGAGCGGATCGCCTTATCCGGGAATGGCCTTCTGCCGAAGCCGGACGAGAACTGATTGCTGTATCTCTGGGTAAGCACCGGATCAGGATCCAGCAAGAAGCTAACGACTTCAGGATACGGCACTTCCCGAATAACCTTGCTGGTTGGCGTTCCGGCGCTCGTCATCGGCTTCAACAGCCGGAGAGCCTCCGAGCGGGAGCCAAGGTACAGACCTTCCATCGACACATTGCCGCCTTTTTTCGGCCCAATCGAAAATTCGCTGCCCAGCTTCGTGTTTACGGAAGGCGCCCATCTCTGCCATACTTTAAGCAGCTTCTCAAATTGATTCCACGGCCAGGTAATCTTATATACAGTCGCTGTGGCTGGAGCAGGCAATACTTTGAGCTTATACCTTGTATATACGCCAAAGTTCCCTCCGCCTCCGCCACGGGAAGCCCACAGAAGATCGGCATTGCGGCGTTTGTTCGCACGGATGACCTTGCCATTCGCGTCAACCATCTCAAGCTCAAGCAGATTGTCGCTGATGAGACCCGTCGTCCGCATAAGCGGCCCGATGCCTCCCCCAGCCGTAATGCCGCCGATCCCGACCGTCGCGCTGTCGCCGAAAGGCGCAATATAACCTTGCCGCGCAAGCGCATGCGAGATTCTGCCGACGCGGTTGCCCGTCTCTACGATAGCCGTCCCGTTCTTCCTGTTCAGCTTGATTTTCTTCATATCGCTGACATCGATGACCAATCCCCCGTTAACCTGCGAGAGATTAACCTCAAGCGAATGCCTGCCGCTTCTTGGACGAATCGGTATGTTATGCTTCCGGGCCCACTTGATTGCGTTCGCTACATCCTGTGTCTTCTGCGCAAAAACAAATACTTTTGGATATCTGTCCGTATGAGGATCCCAATTTTTACGCGCTGCTTCATAACCCGGATCGCCTCGAAAAATCACACGTCCGGTTAGCCCCGTCCTTGCTGTCACTCTTCCCACTCCCTTGGAGAAAATGATTCCACGTTAATCGCATATAGGAACCCTATATCTTATGAAGGACATTTGTACTGGGAATGGGCCAATTACGAAAATAAATGGCAGGCGATCGGGGCAAGAAAGCTATCCCTATGCCGCTTCAGGCATTCGGGACAGCTCCTCCCTTTATACATCCAACTTTATCTCTTGCCGTGCAGCTTAATATGAAGCTGCCGCACTTCCTCCGCAAGCTCTGGCACCGGACCCTCTACAACGGCATCGCGAATGACCTCACCGATAGACAGGTTGCGGACGCGCGACGGAGCAACGCCCAGCTCATCCAGCCAGCCTGCCAATTGCTTCGAGGAACTGGCATATACAATCCGCCTCAAGCCAGCCCAGCCATGGGCCGCTGCGCACATCGGGCAATGCTCGCCCGACGTATAGACGGTCGCCTTCTCCCGCTCTTCGATCGTCATATTCTGCGCCGCCCACCGGGCCAGCGCAAACTCCGGATGCTGGGTATGGTCTCCTCCCGCTACATGGTTATGGTCCTCCATCAGAACTTCGCCTGAGGAAGAGACCAGCACCGAGCCGAACGGCTCATCGCCCGCTTCCAGAGCAGCCTCTGCCAGTTCTACACAGCGCCGCAAGAACTTCATATCCGTATCATTGATCATGATTATATCCTCCTGTTCATCTATTGCTATAAAATCATGGTATCATAAGCATATCCATTCGAAAAATATAGATAACCTATCATTCACTAAGGTTTTGCATATATAAGGAGGACGATGATGGACATTCGGCAGCTGCGCTACTTCATTGCAATTGTAGAGGAAGGAACCATATCAGCCGCTGCCAAGCGGCTTCATCTCTCCCAGCCGCCACTAAGCCAGCAATTGAAAGCGATGGAGGAAGAGCTGAACTCCGCACTCATGGAGCGGGACGGCAAGTACTTGAAGCTGACGGCAGCGGGAAGGAAGCTCTATCATTATGCCTTGCAAATGACGGAGCTAATGGAAGAAGCAACGTCTGAGGTGAAAGAGGTCGGGCAAGGCAGCAGCGGAACGCTAGCGATTGGCGTCAATACGCTTTCGGTCGCGGAGCTGCCTGATCTTCTCCACCGCTTCCGGGAAGCTTATCCCAAAGTTGCCTACCATATTCAGCAGAATGAATCCGCCCGCCTCTGTCAATTAGTCAGAGAACGCGCGGTTGAGCTGGCGTTTATCCGCTTGCCGCTTGATTTGGGAGATGATCTGGATGTCCGGTATCTGTATAGCGAGCCGTTCCAATGGGTGACATCCGCTTCAGAGCCATCATGGGTACCAGAGTCTGCGGATGCCGGAGTTGCACTCGCCGAGCTGCAAGGCCTCCCGCTCATGCTGCCCAGCACGCCGGGACTCGGCGTACACTACATCATCCGGCAAGCCTTCTCCGAGCTTCATCTGCAGCCCAATATAGTAGGCGAATGCTCCGATATCTCGCTGCTGGTCCGGCTGGTGGAGTCCGGCTTCTGCTCGGCGATCGTACCGGAGACGCTGCTCAAGGTGCATAAGAGCGCAGCTATTCGCGCCTACAAAATAACCAGCCCGTCCGAGATGCTCTCTCCCGTCGGGCTGGTATGGCTGAAGAACCGCCGCTTGTCTGCGATGGCGGAAAACTTTGTATCCTGTTTATTGACCTAATAGCAACTTGCCTTCTGATTCCAATTCCTGAACAACTTCTTCCACTGGCCGGTTATCCTCAATGATTTGACGGAAGGCTTCACGAACCAACAGGGAAAATTGCTGAATAAAATCTGAGGACACCTGGGCCTGAGCATTTGTAAATGCGATATGACTCAACACTTGCTCCACATCTACGCCGCCGACTTCCCCAATATGCTTCGTGCGGGTTGAGATATATCCATCCGCATTCTGTTTTTGTGAAGCCCACTCATCGCCAGTAATATACTTGATTAATTCCCATGACAGATCCCTGTTAGGCGAATTGGCATTAATGCCAAATATATCAACAAAAGCGATATCATTATATTTGCCGTTGCTTGCCACAGCAGGCAGCGGTATCGCTCCCCATCCGTTCTCCAATTGTCTTAATGAGCCAATTACATCTGAACTCATGGCGATGTGAGATTGCTCCTTCTGTGAGAGAGCAGCATCCCATTGTACGATTTCATTCTGATTCGCTGTCACTGCCAGCTGAAACACATCCACCCAAGACGGCGAATGAATCGTCAATTGTTTGCCGTCATTGCTGATCCATTGCAATCCGGCCTTCTCGCCAAAATATCTTACTAATGAAAACGGATCGTACCCCTCTACTAATTCAAGCGCAAGAATACCATCTTCTTGCGGAAATAGACTTGCCGTTACGAATAGCTCATCCCATGTCATAGTTGGCGAAGGTAATGGAATCTGATACTTCTGGAACAATTCCGTATTATAAATGATGCCTTCTAATCTGAAATAAGGCGATACTCCCATTAGAGCAGCCCCGTCTTTCCATAGAGGCAGCAGTTCCGGATGAAAACCCGAGAGATCAAAGTCATCTTTTATTAACGGCTGCAGGTTAGCTAATAGCTGTTGCTCCGTAAAATACTTGAAGGTTTGATAATTGAATGCCACCAAAATATCGGGCTGAAAAGCGTTAACAAATTTATGAAGCTCCGCCGGATTTCGATAAGCTTCATATGGAAATTCAACGACTTCTATCTCAACGTTAGGGAATTTCCCCTTCAGCAGATTTCCGTATTGCGGCATGAATCCATTTTGAGACAGATAAGCTACCTTGACGCTCCCTGATTGCTTCTTGCTATTATCTGCATTAGAGGAGCAAGCAGTTAATAGCATCATCACCATCACGGATAGGGTTAACCACTTTCCAAGCCTCATTGTTCCGACTCTCCTTCCGCTAACAAAGCCGCCTCCAAAGCTTGCTGCCCCCGCTCCTGAATATTCGCAATAGACTGTTCTACAGTCTGCTCACCGCTGATAGCCAATTCAATTTCTTCTTCGCCAATCTTCATAAATGAAAGCAAAAACGCATCCGGCACCTTAGCTGCCCCGCCGCTATTGACCGCTTCCGCAGCCGAATAAAAGGCGCCGATATTTTTATCGCCAATCTTCCTTGCAGCTGATGGTCTGGAAGATAGATATCCATATCCAAGATCCTGTTGGTTATTCAGGCTTAACATCGCAGACTCGCTATGCATAAATGACAGCAGCTCCCATGCGTCTTGAACATTCTTGCTGTATGTCGTTATGGAGAATATTTTATTCATATCCGAAATAAAAGCACCGCTCGGCTTACTGCCATTCGGTATGTAGGCTGCGATATCCCATTCAAAATCAGGCTTGTTCGGAGACTGGCTGTTCCCAATAAGCTCTAATTGCTCTGCCATGCCGTAACCCGCTACGACCATGGCTGCCTTGCCAGCGGCAAATGCATTATTTTTGAGCCAGAGTTCAATATATTCATCCTCAGAGAAGCTTTGAGGGAATGGCTCAGAGGCAACCTCTGCGATAGCCCCGGACTGGAAGGCCTCGATGCCCTTCGCCCAGATAGTCCTCCATGATTCCGTATCAACGGTTACTCTCTTTCCTGTTGAATCCATTTCCCTCAACCCGTTTTCCAGGCCGATGTAACTGATATAGTTGAACTTATTGGCGGGCGCTTTCCTGATGTATGTGCCAACATACCCCTCGTTTGGCGGAAAAAGCTTGGCCGTGTCAATGATTTGCTCCCATGTAACCCCCACAGAAGGAACGGGTATTTGATTCAGGTCGAATAAAGTTTTGTTGTAGTACAATGCACTTCCCGGAAAATAAGGCGTCAAGCCATATAATCTGCCTTCTCCATAAAGCCGTAACGCTTCAATCACTGGAGCATACATATTTTCAATATCAAATGAGGAGCTCTGGATATAGCTGTCCAACTCTACCAGCTGTCCTTTATCAACTAAATCAACCAATTGGCTGCTATAAAGCTCAACTATATCTGGTTGAACATCATTCATCACTTTAGTAAGATCATCCATCGTTTTGTAAGCTTCATGCTGAGTGTAGTTAATGACACGCAAGGTTACATGCGGATACTTCTGTCTGAAGATATCTCCATACGCCTTATTGAACTCTGTTGATCCTGACCCGGACAATACGGTTAAAGTAACCGGATCTTTGACCGCTTCTTTGCCAGAACACGCACTCCCTGCCAATGCTGCAACCAACATACAAAATACTACTGCAAGCCAACGATTCATAAGCAGCCTCCTATAAATGGATAGAAGAAAGACCTCTATCATCTATAATTTACTTTATCATCCATAATAGATGAAATCAAATAATTTTTCCATCGGAACCCAATTAACTCTTGATTTGTGTGAAAATGAATGATAGAATCCACTTAAACAATAATAATGTCTAATATTGGATTTATTAGGAGGTTATCATGGTTAATAGCACTTTTTCCCATTCGTCTAACGAAATGAAAAAGCTTCCAGTCAACTCCGAGATACCCGACATTACCCTCATAGAATCAGATTCACCGCTTACCCTCCATCCGCTCATCACGAATCACCTGCTGCTCTTGTTATTAAGCACAAGCTGCGACGTTTGCGCAGATGCGCTTGAAGCCCTGGATGATTACACCCATCACAATCCCTCACTTAACGTCATCATATTAATAGATACCACACAAGAGAATTTAGATATTATTCAACAAGCTTTTGAAGGACGAGCAAGCGTATTCAAATACTCCATTCAAGATATGGTTAAGCATTTGCAGTCTTATTCCGTTCCATGGGGTTATGCAATAGATGCATCCGGCAAGATTCTATCCAGCCAAAATGTAGGATCGCCTAATCTTCTAAAAGAGACCTGCCAACCGATCATTCCGTATTTCACCGGCATCCATGAAGCTTAGCCAAATTATTCGCAAGATGCTGACAGGCTCATATTGGACAATTGCAATATTAAGCTTGTTATCCGTCATACTAATAGGGATCGCCGCCTATACCATTAAATTGACAGAGCAGTTTTTCGATGCATTAACGAATAGTAATCATCATTACTCATTCATAATCCAATTAATTGTCATTATGCTTCTCCTCAAGCTGACTCAGCTATGTATGGAGCAGCTCCGACAGTACTTGGAACAAAAAATGAGCATTCAAATGAACCGCCTTCTTGAGTATCAATTAATCGATTTAATTCATTTAAAGACGGTCACAAAATTAGAAACGCCCCAGTACCAAAATGATTTCAACTTTCTTAAAAGCACTTTTTTTTCAATATCCAGCTTAATCATTACCTTCATTCATTTCGCTCATCAAATCATATTATTTATGACCTATAGCATCATACTTATAAACTACATGTGGTATATACCGATAATCGTTTCCATTTACTGCCTGCCGCATTTCTTAAATGAAATTAAAATATCGAAGCTGAATCATTCGTATACAGAAAACACAAGTCAATTGACTAGAGAAAAACTGATGATGTTCGAGACATTAGTAAGGCCGTTAGCTCAGAAGGAGCTCTTAATCTTTCAAAGCAAATCGTTTTTCTTGCGGAAATGGGACAAAGTATCATTAAAATCTATTAAATGGGAAATCTCTCATCAAAAAAAGATCTATATCAAGAGATTGCTATTTGCCATAATCGAACCACTGGGCTTTGTCATTATTCAGATCCTCTTAGTGCGAAGCCTTATCGCAAGCGAATTATCAATAGGCCAATATATCGCAATTACTACCGCGGTAACTATGCTTCAATCCGCATTGTTTGCCATTGGCCAATACTTTGGAAGAGTCAAACAAACCTTTCTGACAAGCCGCCAGCTGCAGCAGTTTATGGAAAAGTACTTTCCGCTTAGCCTCACAGGGCAAGCTCATGATAGAAAGCTAGCATCGCCTATTGAAGAAATTATGATCAAAAATCTCACGTTTCAATACCCAACGACGAATAGATATGTTCTTAAGCATATAAATCTGAACATTAAAGCAGGACATTGCATATCTATCGTGGGGGAAAACGGATCCGGGAAATCAACGTTAGGCAAAATACTAATTGGGCTATATGATGTAGCTCCCGGAGCACTTTACATTAATGACACCGACATTAACGAGATTGATCACCTGAGCCTAATTCGCCAGATGACAATGGTCTCACAGGATTTTGTCCGATATCCGATCTCGCTGGAGGAAAATATTATTTTGAATTCTCCATCGGAGGAATCTAATAAGAATTTATTGGAGTTGTCGGAGAAGTATCCCGAGTTATTTCCAGAAGAAGTTTCCAAGGAAACGATATTAGGCTGGGAGTTCACAGGATCCCGGCAGCTCTCTGGAGGACAATGGCAGAAAATCGCTATTGCCAGAGCCTTATATAAAAACTCGCCTTTTCTGTTGCTGGATGAGGCTACCTCTGCGCTAGATCCGGAAACCGAACAATCTATTATGAATTCTATTGTCAAAAATAGAAAGCGTGCTGGCCAAACAACCCTCTTCATCACACATCGAATGCAAATCTGTCAGATGGCTGACTATATTATCGTCTTGCATAATGGAGAAATTGCAGAGTCCGGAACACATCAAGAGCTTATTCAAGCTGGGGGAAGATATTATCGCATGTTCGCGACTACACAAGATAACAATGAGGTGAATAATAGTGGGGAAAATCAACTTCAAGGAACTGTTTCAGCGCAATTCGCAGCTCAATCATGAATACGAAATTGGAGATTATTTTCCAGATTCAATCACATTGCTAAGACCCAATCATGAGAATCCGGTGCTGCTCGGATATATCTCCTTAACCTGCAAATCCTGTGTGGACATGCTGCCGGCCCTAATAACCGAGTTCAAGCAGTTCCCAGGCGATGTGCAGCTATATACGGATGGGCACAATGAAGAAAACGAAGAGCTATCCCGCCATTTCAAGCCGGGCTTTCCCATCCTGTATTTATCCGCCATAGAGCAAAAGGATATTCATAAGGTTTTTGCTACTCCCTTCGTATACAGGCTGGACAGCAATCGTATGATTGAAGGTTCCGGAGTTATTCATTCCATCGATGATTTAGACAGGATCATCAATCAGAACTAATGCCATCCGTCCCAGATTACATGAAAGGAGGTGAAAACTATGGCCTGTCAGGATACTCATACAAACTGCTACGGCAACTGGGATTGTCAAACAACCACTACTTGTTCGTCCAGAAGTATCTCCTATCGCAATGTCTTCAGACGCTGCTTCGATACTTCTGACGGCTCTACAACTTGCGTATACACACATACCGAATATGGAAATTGCTGCGGCAATTAATTCCAGACACTGCACCGCAATCATGCATTAGAATGAACGAAACCCGTAAGCTCATCACTTTATGTGAGAGTTTGCGGGTTTTATCTTTTTTGCAGGAGAACAGGAACAATAACTTCCTGCTCTCCTTTTTTTGCAAAAAATAATTGAACAGCAATTGACAGACGAATATTTTCGATGATATATTGTGCATACACAACATACACAATTTTGGAGCGGAGGAGACCACATGCTGGCTTTAGATATTCGCAACGTAAGTAAAAAGTATGAGCATTTTCATCTGAAGAACGTTTCTTTTCAGTTGGAGAAGGGCTACATTATGGGGTTTATCGGTTCGAATGGCGCCGGCAAAACAACAACGATAAAGTCGATACTGAATCTGATTCGACTGGACAGCGGCGAAATTCATATTATGGGCAAAAACATGGATCAGCACGAGGTTGAGTTGAAGCAGGAGATCGGCTCTGCTTTTGGCGACATCAACTTCTACACCCGCACCAAAGTCAGGACCTTAACAAATGTGATCAAGCCATTTTACAAGAATTGGGATGATGACACCTACCACAAGTATTTGAAGAAGTTCAACCTGATCGAGGACAAGAAGATCTCCGAGCTCTCGACCGGGATGAAGGTGAAGTACAGCCTGGCCCTTGCTCTGTCGCACGGCGCGAAGCTTCTTATTCTGGATGAGCCGACCAGCGGGCTCGACCCCGTAGCCCGGGACAATCTGCTGGATATCTTCCGTGAGCTGGTGCAGGACGGCGAGATCAGCATCCTCTTCTCCACTCATATCACATCCGATCTGGAGAAATGCGCAGATTTCATTACCTTCATGCATAACGGGAAAATCATCAACAGTGCGGAAAAGGAAGAGTTCGTAGATGCGTACCGTTTGCTGAGCGGCACGAAGGAGCAGCTGAATCTGGTCAAGGAGCAGCTCATTTCCTATAAAACCAATTTATTTGGCTTCACCGGCCTTATTCATACGAAGGACTTCGATTCGTCTCAGAACGTAAAGTCCGCCATACCGAATCTGGAGGAAATCATGATCTATTGCTCGAAGAAGGAGGATACGCAGGATGTATAACTTGTTATTGAAAGAATTCAAGATCGGCGTAAGTCCGTTCTTCTATGTCCTTCCATTTTTGACGGGCGCATTGATGCTTATTCCGGGGTGGCTGTATTTTCTGGTTATCCTCTACTTCTGTTTCATTACAATTCCGAATATGTTCGGAGGGTATAAGAGTCAGAACGATCTGATCTTCACAAGCATAATGCCGGTTACAAAAAGAGATATGGTGAAAGCAAGAGTCTCCTTTATCGTCATTCTGGAGCTGCTGCATATTGTCGTTGCCATGATTTACAGCATCTTCACGCTTCATCTGTATCCGGATATGATGTACATTTTTTTAAAGCCCACCCTCGGCTTCTGGGGACTATGCTTCGTCATGCTGGCGATCTTCAATCTGATCTTCATCTCCATGTATTATAAGACGTCGTATAAATACGGCGCACCTGCATTCGCAGCGAATGCAGGTGCAGTCTTGTTTGCCGGAGGCGCCGAATGGCTTGCCTTGCAAAACTCGTATGTGTCCGATCTGTTCAAAGGCGCTGGCAGCGACAATCTGGGCGCTCACCTCTTAATCCTGCTTGCAGGCATCGTGATATTTGCGCTATTTACGTTTATCGCTTATCATATTGCCAACAAACGGTTTGAGAAAGTGGAAATGTAATGAACATCGCAATTTCGAACACATCTGAAAAACCTATCTATCAGCAGCTTTTCGAACAGATCAGCGCACAGATTTTGAAGGGCGAGCTGGAGAGCGGCTACAGCCTTCCTCCCATACGGCAAGCCGCCACGGAGCTGCGCGTCAGCATCATCACGGTGAAGAAAGCATGGGAAGAGCTGGAACGGATTGGCCTCATCTATACCGTTACCGGCAAAGGCTGCTTCGTCGCCGACCTCTCCCCTGACGAGATGCTGCAAAAGCGCAATGACATGATTCTGCAGCAGATGGCGATTGACACCGACTATTACAAGTCTTTCGGACTTACGATAGAAGAGGTTTTTGAGCTTTTGAGAAATGTGTATTGATGGGGAAACCGCGTCCTGGAAGGGACGTGGTTTTTGTTTTCTCAAATAGCCAACACCCGCATAATATCTTCAATTTTTTTGCCGTTCGAGATCACTCCGTTATTCATCCAGGTCAAGAAGTCCATCTCGTATACCTGGCGCTTGCGTACGGCAGCAAGGCCTTGCCATGCCTGGCTGCTGAGCAGCTTCCGCTCCTCGCCCGGCTGGCCGCTATGCCATTTGTCGAATACCACAAACAGATGATCGGCGGACAGCCGCTTCAATTGCTCCACGGATAAAGCAATCATGGTGCCGTCGCCAAACCCAGAGCTCGGCTCTTCCATACCGGGAAGCCGATACGGCTGGAGACCCAGATCCTCGTACAGCACAGAAACGGCAAACCCTCCGCCGCAATCCGTATACATCAAAACATAGTCCGCCGATACGCGCAAAAACGCAACCGTCTCCCCGCGAAGCTTGTAGCGCAGCGCCACGCGCGCTGCGGCAGCCTTGGCTTCGTATTCTATGAGAATGCGCTCTGCCAATTCACCGCGGCCGAAAAAATCGCCAAAGCGGCGTAATACCATGCGCCATTCATTCGAGGATTCAGGCAGCACGCAGGTATGGGAGAGGCGGCGGCATTGCTTGTACAGCGCTTCATCGTAATGGTCCAGAAGCAGGATCAGGTCGGGCTGATTATCTGCAATGGCGTGCAGGCTTGCCGTCGCCAGCTCCATCTCGTCAAATACGGGGGTTTGCGATAGCTGCAAATAATCCTGCTTGCCCCATTTGGCATGCCAGTACTGGGCAACTGGCATAACACCGAGCGCCACCAGAAAGTCTTCTAAATAAGGAGCAATAATTCGCGGCTGCTCCCGGTGATTCCGGCGGTATTGCCCCGGCGCGATGCCGATCGTCTGCTTGAAGCGGCGGCTGAAGTAATATTCGTTCGCAAACCCGATCTGCTGCGCGATGTCCGAAAGCTTATCCTCCCCGTCTGAGAGCAATAGCTTCGCCTTATCCATACGCATATCGTTCAAATATTGAAGAGGAGACTTGCCTGTCGCTTCCTTGAACAGTCGCGGGTATTTCCAAGGCTCGATCCATGCGATATCAGCCAGCTGCTCCACGGTGAGCGCATCGCTATAATGCACGTTCATATATTGAATAGACCTGCCAATCCCCGCTGCGGCGACATCAGCCGCATCGGCTGCCTGCCGCAATTGCTGCACATGCCAGCTGATGATCATAAGCAGCAGCTCCTGAAAACGCAAATAGCGGTAATTGAATTGAAGCGACGCGCCATCTCCACAAGACGGCTGCAGCAATTCCTCTGCCATCTCAAAAGCCTTAGCAAAAGGCCGCATCTCCAGCACTTGGCCATAGGGAACGGCAGCTTCCGTACCCTTAGTCTCCTCTCTCCAAGGTCCCGTAACGACCTCAACCTGTCCGGACCTGAACAGAAATGAAAATACATCGTATTCGCAAACAGGCGAGATCGCACACAAAGAGATTTCGGCCGCGCTCGCTTGCAGCCATACAAACTGCCCGGCTTGGAGGACTTCTTCTCCTTTGCCGCCGTCTCGCCCTTGCAGCTTAGCCGCTCCATTCCTGACGATGATAAGCAGATCGAATCGCGTATCCTGGCAAATTGCCGTCTCATGCTCCAGAATTCGATTATTTCGCGCTTCTCCCCATTCAAAACGATAGCTTTCCTTTACGGTAACAACACTTATTTCTTTCACCTTTCCCATACACTCCCGACTTTATCTGGATACGGACTTATAAGCCCCGCAAACATTGATAATCGTTCTCACTAATATAATAAATAAAAAAGGACAGCGCTTCAACCATTGTTGAAGCAGCTCTCCTTTTTCGCTGGTTACTTGATAAACAACCTTTCCAAATCCTCCATCTTTTTCTGATCCCCGATAATTGCCGTCGTCTGCCAGTGCGAGCGGTCTACCTGGTAGACGTTGCCCTTCTGAACGGCGGGTACGGTTTTCCAGATTGGGCTGTTCATCATGTCCTCATAAGCTTGTGCAATGCCCTCATCCTCCCAAGTGCCGTTGGACAGCAGCAAGATAATATGGTCAGCATTAAGCTCGGGAACCGCCTCCATGGACAATACGATATTGCCTTCGGTCATGTTTTGGGCATATTGCGGTGCTTGCAATCCCAGATCCTGGTACAATAGCTTGCCGACAAATATGTTGTTGTAGCCAAAAATATTAACCGACTTATCGACGGAATTCATCCGCAGCACAACGACTTTTTCATCCCCGACCGAGGCGGCCAGCTTGCCTTTCAACCCCTCCACCTGCTGATCGTATTTCTGCAAAACCTCCTCCGTCTTCTCCGATTTGCCGAGCAAATCGGCAATCACTTTCAACGTCTGGCGCGGATCTACCAGCACATCCTCTGGAATACGGAACGTTGGAGCAACCTTACGGTACAATTCGTATTGAGCGTCATCGATGACACCGGTAATAATCAAATCCGGCTCGGAAACAAGCAGCGCCTCTACACTTCCGGTAATGTCGAACAGCGGCACCTCCAGCTCCAAATAATCTTGCTTGCCCCACATCGGGTTGAAATATTGCACGATTGGCGTCACGCCCAGCGCCACCAAATAATCTTCGCGATATAAAGCAGCCACGCGTTTGGGGTTTACCGGAATTTCCACTTCTCCATAATCGTTGCTGACGATGCGCGTTGCCGGTTCGGTCTGTTCCGCTTTACTGTCAGTGTTTGCTCCCCCGGAAGGCTGGCTGGATACCGCTTCGCCGTTATTGATCCCGTTGCCGGCACCCCCGCATCCGGCCAACAGCCCGATACATACAGTGACGACTACCGCTGATTTCAAAAATGTTGTCCAAACTTGCCTAACCATGATTTTATCCTCTCCCGATATACATTTGATGATATTGATTATTATTATCAATAAAATCATTGTACGTTAGCCGCCTCCGCTTCCTCAATGCACATTTTCTTCAAAATCGTTTATAACAATTTAATTCCCTGAGCCAAAACAAATATTTTAAGCTAAACATATTCATTCGCTCCCTAACCCGACTTCACAATAAGCCCCCTTAAAGCCGATAAATAGAATATAGACCTTCCTCTATCATTCTTCCGTTTCAACAAATTGAATCAGCCTTTCCCAATGCCGAGAGGAGTGATTTCACATGAGCAAACCACCGTATATTTACATATTCACAGGTACAAGCGGCTCCGGACGAAAAACGACGGCAAGACTTGCGCTGAAGCATACCAGCATTACCCGCCTTCTTTCCTGTACCGATCGGCCGCCTAGAGACAAGGAGCATCCGCCTGCAGATTACCGTTATCTGACACCGGAGCAATTTGATGCTTTGAGCAAGCGTCACTATTTCGCAGAAGAAGTCAAGATCGACCGCTACCGCTACGGGGTCGCGGGCACCGAGCTCAATGACGCCCTTCGCGAGGGGCGCAGCGTCTATCTGATCCTGAATCGGGAGGGTGCGGATCGCATTCGCAGCCTGTATGGCGACAAGGTTATTCGCATCTTCCTTTACGTTGAGAAGCGGCTTGTAAAAGAACGCCTCGAAGAGAAAGGCATGTCCTTTGAGATTATGAATAGCTATTTGAGCCATTACACAGATGAGGTCACCTACCGCAAGGAATGCGAGCATGTCATTGAGAACGTCGACGCCGAACGCACCGCGGCACTCATTCGGGATATAGTTGCACGATATGAGGCGGGGATTACTTAACCAGGAATACTCTGCGACCATCCATTGCTGACAAAAATAATGGGACTGTCCCAAAAGGGAATGGGCTGGTTGTGCCACACATTGCATTGTTTATCGTAAGAGGAGCGTCCCTCATTCATCTAACGATACCTTTTGGGACAGTCTCGTGCGGGGGCTGAAAGGAAAGCTTCGCTACATGCCGAGAAACTCGGCTTAGAGCGTGTCGCCGAGCGGAAAACATGAACGCATGCCGAGAAACTCGGCTTAGAGCGTGTCGCCAGGCGGAGAGCAGACTGCATGCCGAGAAACTCGGCTTAGAGCGTGTCGCCGGGCGGAAAGCAGGACTGCATGCCGAGAAACTCGGCTTAGAACATATCGCCGTGGGGAAAACAGGACTGCATAACGAGAATCTCGGCTTAGAACATGTCGCCGGGCGGAAAACAGAACCGCATGCCGAGAAACTCGGCTTAGCGTATGTCGCCAAGCGGAAAACAGGACTGCATAACGAGAAACTCGGCTTAGAGCGTGTCGCCGAGCGGAAAACAGGACTGCATGCCGAGAAACTCGGCTTAGCGCATGTCGCCGAGCGGAAAACATGACCGCATGCCGAGAAATTCGGCTTAGCGTATGTCGCCGAGCGGAAAACAGGACTGCATGCCGAGAAACTCGGCTTAGCGCATGTCGCCGAGCGGAAAACATGACCGCATGCCGAGAAATTCGGCTTAGCGTATGTCGCCGAGCGGAAAGCAGGACTGCATGCCGAGAAACTCGGCTTAGAGCGTGTCACCAGGCGGAAAGCAGACTACATGCCGAGAAACTCGGCTTAGCGCATGTCGCCGAGCGGAAAACAGGACTGCATACCGAGAAACTCGGCTTAGCGTATGTCGCCGAGCGGAAAACAGGACTGCATACCGAGAAACTCGGCTTAGAGCGTGTCGCCGAGCGGATAGCTTCACTGCATGCCGAGAATCTCGGCTTAGAGCGTGTCGCCGAGCGGAAAACAGGACTGCATGCCGAGAAACTCGGCTTAGCGCATGTCGCCGAGCGGAAAACATGACCGCATGCCGAGAAACTCGGCTTAGAGCGAGTCGCCGAGCGAAAAACATGACCGTTTCCCTTTTGAGACATCCCATACAATAGTCCACTCAGTTCGCCACCTCAAGATACCTATTCGAAAAATATGATGACTAAACTACTTGCGCGCCTCTATGTAATATTCACCCCACTCGCCCAATTGGTCCAATATCGTCCTCAGCGAGTTGCCTAATTCACTCATTTCGTAGACCACTTTCGGCGGCACCTGGTTATATACGGTCCGAGTAATGATCCCGGCTTCCTCCAGCTCTCGAAGCGACTGTGTCAATACCTTTTGCGAGAGATCAGGAATTTCCTTACGGAACTCGCTTGTTCTCATCGGTCCGCAATTAAGATAGCACAAGATTAGCAGCTTCCACTTTCCCCCGATCACCTCTAGAGTCGCTTCTGCGGGAAGATTATACGGCTGGGCCGGTTGATTTGCCATGGTTTTTTTCTCCTTCAGAACGGGTGTACAAAGTAACCATAAGGTTCCTATAGAACCTTATGGTGATATAAGAACAAAAAAGTGCGTTCTTCCTATCTTTTACAACATCCTTCATAATGCAATTGTAGCATAGGTTGCAGATAAGCAAAGAGAGGGAGTTGAAGGAGCATGAAAGTATTGACAGTCGTATCGCACCCGAGGGTAAATTCCTTTACCTTTTCAGTGGCAGATAAATTCACGCAAGGACTTCTGGAGGCAGGCCACGAGACAGAGGTGCTGGATCTACACCGCATCGGATTTGACCCTATATTGTGGGAGGCAGATGAACCTGATTGGTCCATTGACCGCAAGATTTACTCGCCTGAAGCGGAGCGCGAAATCAAACGAATGAAGCAATTCGACGCCCTCGCCTATATATTCCCGGTATGGTGGTACAGCGTGCCTGCTATGTTGAAGGGTTATATCGATCGGGTGTGGAATAGCGGTTTTGCATATGGCTCCGCTAAGCTGCCTCATAAGCAAGTGCTGTGGCTTGCTCTTGCAGCGGAGTCGAAGGAAGGAATGGAGAAGAGGCAATTTGACCAAATGCTGAGCCATCAGCTGAATATAGCGATAGCCGGATACTGCGGAATAGCCAACAGCAAAGTAGAGCTTCTGTACAATACGCTAGATTCAAACCCGGAGATACATGAGAGCTTGCTGAAGCAGGCTTATCAGCTAGGATTAAATTATGACAGCGTAAAGACTGCGTCCGTATAAAACTTACTCATCGTCCGTGCGGATAGTAACTTGGATTTGTGCGATTCCTGAATTCATCCGCTCTCCAGCCGCTCGGACGATGAGCTTCTATTACTCCTCATTTCAAATATTTCATCGATACCAAATGATTAATACCATTTTGTGCAGCAAGCTTTTTCGGGAGAGCCTTCCTCTTGTACTCCTGAAATCCCAGCTTCTCGTATAACCGTATAGCCGGAATATTCGTGTCCGCCACCTCTTCAATCAAGCACTCCTTGTAGGCCTTGTACTCAAGGATATGCTTGATCACCTGCGATGCAGCTCCCTGGCCCCGATATTCGAGCGCCGTTCCGACGAATTCCAAAGAAATTTTAGTCCCGTCGGGATTATGAAAAGGGACTTGGAATTCTCGCTTGAGAAACAGTACTGCAAGCATGCCCTTATATAAACCCAAATGCTTGATCAATTGCTTCCCGCTGAGCCTTACCGATAGCTCCGTTCCGTCCGTGCAAGCTGCCATAGCCGCCACTTTATCGCCCGACATCGCCAGGTAGAACTGGCTTTCGACGAATATATGCGCAAAAGCCCGGGCAATCTGCCGCTTGTCTTTTGAGAAAAAACCAAGCCACTGCGTAAACCCGTCTGCAAATATATCGGCCATTTGCGGCCTAACCTCTGCCCTTGCCTGATCCGCTCTGATGATGGTGAACATCGATACTCATCCCCCTTTCGAGAATAAAAAAGCAGTCAGGATGGCAGGTGCCGGCATGACGAAGTCAGCCTTCATCCTCACTTTCATCTCAGCCAACCCCTGAATAGAGGCAAAAAAGAAAATAGCCATCTCACAGGGATCGCCAGCGGCGAATTCACCAAGCTCTTGTCCTCGCTTGATCAGCTTGCCGGTAGCCATGATCAGATTTTTATTAACTGTAACCACATCTTTCTGCCCCTCATTAGGGCCGCCAAACGACTGCGACATAAGAATCATCAGATTGGCCAAATCATCGCCGGATACCATATCCTCATAAATTTCTTGAACAAAGCTATTCAACAACACAGCGGGCGATTCATCCGATTCGAATCGTTCTGCAACCCGAGCGAGGCCTGATGCTGCAAACTCCGCCAGCTCATGAAACAACTCATCTTTTGTTTTGTAATGACGGTATAGAAGACCAATGCTTATTCCTGCTTTGTCGGCAATCTCCTGCACATTCGTCATGCCGAATCCCTGCTGGGCGAATAACTGCATGGCGGCGGATTGAATTTTTGCCCGCGTCGCGTTCCGCATTTCTTCAAACTGTTCTTTTGTTCGCGGCATCGTTTCACCTTCTTTTTTGAGTGAATTTTTACTCATTATAAAATATGCAGGCTGAATGTGCAATACTACAGGCTTGTATAGATTGGTATGAACTAAAAAACGCAGCCATTATGGGCTGCGCTCGTTTACTTCGGCCTTTTGTTCCTTCTGCTCGATTTCACCTTCCGCCGCTAACCGTAATCGTCTCACCCAATATATAATTGGATGCATCGGATGCAAGGAAACAGATGACTTCAGCAATTTCCAATGATGTTGCTGCTCGTTTCATCGGAACAGGCGCTGCAAGTCGATTCAGACGATTGGTGCCAGGAGCAAATTTCTCATGAAAAGGCGTATCGACCATTCCCGGGGCAACGCCATTCACTATGATCCCATGTTCAATCAACTCTCGGGACATCCCGATCGTCATCGTGTTAACTGCGCCTTTGGATGAAGCGTAATGGATGCTTTCGCCTGCCCCTCCAATACGTGCTGCTGCTGAAGATATATTAATGATTTTACCGCTTAGCCGCGGAATCATATGCTTTGCTGCCGCTTGTGAACATAGGAGAATGCTTTTCACGTTCAAAGCATAGGTTTCATCCCAGAGCTCCTCTGTCATCTCCATAAAGGAGCTTGTCTTCATGCCTCCGCCCGCATTGTTCACCAGTACATGAATGGCGCCATAGATCGAAACAACATGCTCGACCATTGCTTCGACTTGATCCTTCTTCGTCACATCCGCCTGGACTGCTATGCATTCCCCTCCGGCCTCTTGAATCTTTGCGACTGTGTCAGCCGCTCCTGCTGCATTCTGATTATAGTTAATGACAACCTTCGCTCCTCTTGCAGCCATTAACTCCGCCGTTGCGCGGCCAATCCCGCTGCTTGCACCCGTAATGAGAACAACCTTTCCTTGCAGCTCCAACCTAGTTCCTCCTTTCATCATCCGCAGCACAAATAAACAGCTTCAGTATATCATCATAGGCTTCTTGGATGGATAAAAAGATACAAAAAAACTCGCAGAAGAACACTTGAAAATGTTCATCCTGCGAGTCACCGACCATCTGATTATTTGGCAAGTCTTCTATTCAATAATCAAGCTATTACTTCTTAAAGATGTTGAATGGAGCGCCGACCGGCAGGAACACACGTCCAAAGTGTGTGTTGAGCACCGCAGCTCCACAGCCGTAGAAGGATACAATGGCGATGGCCAGCTCCGCATAAGCTGCCAAGGAGTGAAATGCGCCATTTCCTGCGCCAAATGAATCCAAGCTTAATCCAATAAACAAGAGATCAATCAGTACAAAGATGATAAACAGCACTTTGTTGGTTTCCATCGCGCCAATGGTCATGAAAAGCGTGAAGATCAGGTAGCCTAGAAAAACAAAGCCAAGCTGCTTCACATCGAGCCCGGATGCCAGCTCTGACCCGAATACCCCCAGCTTAATCAGCCAGCTGGCTGCCATACCAAACCAGAAAAACGCATAAGCTCCGAACGCCGTCATTCCGAAGGTGTTGTTATGCTTCGCATCTTGAATGCAGGCGAATAACTGGGCGAATGCACCGAGAAATATAGCCCACGGAATAACAAAACCCAAGCCGGAAGTGATGCCAAGCTTTTGCGATGATGCGACCAGCGTGACGATGGCCAGACCAAATAACCCGATTGCGCTCGGGTCTGCGGTTACGATTTTTACATGCTGCTGCGACTGTGATGTCATGAACGATGATGCCTCCAATTTCTATTAAACGACTGAAGGAACTATTCTATCACATCGCAATCGAACTGAATATATCCGTACATATATTGTCATATTTGAGTTTAACCCATAAAAAAGCGCCCGACCTGAACTTTTAATAAAGTCCTGTCTGACGCTGATTGCATAGCACCGTAGTTACCTGGCAAAGAATCTAATCATCCAACCCCTTGCCGTCCAAAATATTCGGCAAATACTTCTCAATACGCGCGTCACGCGTCTTGGATTGCTTGGCACCGGAGAAGTAAAAGAGGTACGCTCTTTGCCGTCCCGGAGTCAGGGCTTCAAATGCTTCTTTAAGCTCAGGGATCTCCACGAATTTATTTTCCAGCTCCTCAGGAACGGTGTATTCTGTCGTCTTTTTGAATTCTACCTGCAAGCCAGCCTTCTCCACATCGATCGCTTCATAGATATATTCTTTGATCATCAGCTGCATCTCTTGAATTTGCTCCACATTCGTAAAGCGAATTTGGCGGGCTGCCTGTACGTTCTCCGTCTGCTGAATGAGGATGCCATGAGGATCCTTGAGCAAAGAGCCTTTGTGGAACAGAAGCGCGCAATATTCTTTGAATCCGTGTATGATGACGACGTTTTTGTCCTCAAACGTGTAACAAGGATGCATCCACTTGAAATCTTCGGTCAGATCGCAGTCGAGAACGATTTCCCGCAGCGCTTCGAATTCTTCCTTCCAGTTCTTCGCCTTTCTCAAAAATCCGTCAACCTTAGGATTCAGCTTGCTTGTTGCCATACAGGAACACTCCTCATTCACTAGTAGCAATAATGATCTTCAATCTCTTCATTGTGCCTGTCGCTTAATTCGATTATACCAGCATCCTCTCAAGTTCGCCGCACCATTTGCTCCATCCGAACTTCGCTCCGCCATGCAAATAAAAAGCACGCCATTAACTGACGTGCTTTTCATGAAGGAAATAATCACTTTGGGAAATCCGCATTAACCGATACTTCTTTCCACTTCTCGAAGTTGTTCAGCGTCTCCGTATACTTCTTCACTGAGATATGATAAGCATCCGATCCCAGCAGCAATCGAAGCGGCGGCTCTTCAGATTCGGCTGCACTAATGATCGCCTCAGCAGCTTTTTTAGGATCTCCCGGCTCGTTGCCGTGGTTTTCTCCCGTTACGAATGGAGCGATAAGCTCCTGGTATTCCTTGATTGCCGAGGTTGTTTTCGCAGCTGAACGTCCTGACCAGTCCGTGCGGAAATTGCTAGGCTCAATGATCGTTACACGAATGTTGAACGGAGCCACCTCTTGGGACAGGCTTTCGGAGATGCCTTCAACCGCGTATTTCGTACCGTTGTAGTATCCCACTCCTGGGAAGGAAACTAATCCTCCGATGGATGAGATATTGATGATATGCCCGGAGCACTGGTCTCTCATATATGGCAAGACAGCTCCTGTCATATGCATAAGGCCCCAGAAGTTGATTTCGAACATTTTCCGTGCCTCTTCTTCAACAGCTTCCTCAATGGAGCTGAAATAACCGATCCCAGCATTATTGACCAGCACATCAATTCGGCCGAACTTCTCAATCGCAGCCTTCACCGTTTTTTCAATCTGATCGGGCTTCGTCACGTCAAGCTCCATAGCGAGAACGTTGTCCGCATTTCCGCCCGCAAGATCGGCAATGCCATTCAAATTCCTGGCTGTTACAACAACATTATAGCCCGCTTCTATGGCAGCCTTCGCCAGCTCTCTGCCGAATCCGGTGGAGCATCCCGTAATGATCCAAACTTTATTTTTATTCATAGCGATATCTCCTTTGGCGGTTAGTTTGGGTGGTGCAAATCAAACACTAACCGTTAGAGCATGGTCTAAGTCAAGCATCCTGATTCTGGAGTGCATGTAGCATCGGATACGGAGTTGACTTAGAGCATACTCTAATCTGTACAATAGGAGTAACTTTCATCTAAAAGGTGGTTTTTATATTGGGGTACACCATAAGCCAAATTGCCGAAATCACCGGATTGACCGCACATACCTTGCGCTATTATGACAAGCAAGGCCTGCTGCCCTTTGTCGACCGCGACAAAGCAGGCAATCGGGCTTTCAAAGAGAGTGATCTGCAATGGCTAGCCATCATCACTTGTTTGAAAAAAAGCGGAATGCCCGTGAAAAAGATTAGAGAATATATGGACTGGTGCATGGAGGGAGACGTTACCTTGCATCAGCGGCTTGATGCTTTTGAGGCTCATAAAAGGTTTGTTGCGGATAAAATTGCGGAGCTTGAATCGTATATGCATAAGATCGATTATAAGATATGGTATTATAAAACGGCCATTGAACTCGGGACAGAGTCGGTCATATCGCAAAGCAACTGTGTGTGGACGTTTGAAGAGTAAAGATGGAGCTGGACGATTCCCACGCGTTCATCTCACACACAAAAACACGCCAATGACGGCGTGTTTTAGGTTTGGGCAAGCCCTGAACGAAGGCGGATTAATGCGCCATCATTTCGTGGGCAATGCTGTGGCCATCCATGCTCGATGGGTAGTATGTAGGCCAGTTGGTCAATTCCTTCAGCAAGGCATCCCGGTCGTCTCCCCAGTACAAATGGAAGTGGCCGGACTTGACCGGTGCAATGCGATGATCGCTGAACTGTATGTATTGCGGCAATCCGTCGATGGCTTCCACCGATTTGAAAATAAACCGTACACCGCGGTTCCCCGCTTCATAGGTCAGAATCTCGTATCCGTCGGATTGGTATTTGCCTGAATACTCCTTGCCATTCTTATAAAAGGTTACGCTGTCGCCATCGATGACAATGCGCTCAGCATCGGTTTTGTAGCCTACGTCATAATACTCCTTATACTCTGCCGCCGTCATTTTGCCGGTATCCGCCGCTTTGTGAGCAAACACTTCATCCAGCGTTCCATCCAGCAAATACGTATACACGGACTGCCAATCCCCTTCCCAATCCGCTAACGTGCGATCCTGAATTTGGCTGTCCTCGAAGTAGCCCTTGTAGATCGCCGCTTCCTCTTCATCATGGTCGTGGCTGTGCTCATCGTCATGGTCATGATCGTGGTCGTGGTCATGGTCGTGATTATGGCTGCCGTTGCTTTCATGGATTTCAATCTCAGTCTCCGCTTCCTTCGATGGAAGCTTGCCGTTAGAGCTCGAGCTCTGGCAGCCTGCAAGCAATACCCCCAATGCTAATACAAAAATTCCGTTTCTAATCGTCACTTTCATTTTCCCTCTCCTCCAATTAATAGTAATAATTACTATTAAGCATTATACGAAGGTTGGAGGGTTTCGTCAATATAAATCGTAATAATTACGAAATTTAGCTTGGCCCGCTTTTTGGAAGGCGTATACGCAGCGGAAAAACAAACGGCATCCTATGCAAGAACCCTTGCACATGATGCCGCTTCAGCTAGTCTTAATTCAACTCGTCCATATAGGACCGGAATTTTTCCGCAATTTCTTTTGCATGGGTACGATACAAGTAATGATCGGCTTCCAGTGTGATCACTTTGCCATAATCCGAATCTTTTGCTTGTTTTTCATGCTCAGGCAACCATCTATCCGTTACAGGATGCTCCGCTTGTATAAAGAAAACAACGGGAAGCTTATTGGGGAAGGTTAACTGTTCAGCCCCTTTGAAATTAGAAGGCATCCATTTAATTTCGTTAATATGGTTTGGATTTAACAGGTTTTTGATGCCAATCATTTTCAATTGCTCTTTTGTTTCATCACTATAAGACGGGAGCTCAGCATACGGATCATTACCTAGTTTCGCATATAATCTGGAGAACCCTGATTTTTTGATCAGGCTTAAAATTCCTAATGTTGAAGAATCAACCGCCTGTTCACTAAGCGTAGGAACACTGCTGTCGAGCCCGACAAATGCACTCACTTCGTTCTCATATTTGTTCACGTAATCTAATCCGTACAGGCCTGAAATGGAATGAGCCATTAAAATGTAACGGTCAAGTTGAAGACTCTGCACCGCTTCGTGAATTTCACTAACGATATTTTCCGTGGTTCTTTCTTTGTCGGTTTTATCGCTTAATCCATAACCAAAAGGCTCAATCACAACCACTTTATAGAACGGCGTTAGTTCATCTATTAACGGCTTAAAGTCAAGCGCTGGCGCCGCTGTTCCAAAGCCAGGCAAAAGCACGATCGTTTCTTCCCCTGTTCCTTGAATGACGACATTCATCATTTTCCCGTCTACAGGCACTAATTGGCCATAGGTTTTTATTTTCCCCTGCTCCGATTTCGTGGCGACCTTATCCACGATAAAAACAATCGCGATGAATACGACTGCTAATATGGCTATTACGGCTATTGCTTTCAGTATAAGAATAAGAACTTTCACTCGAATCGACTCCTGACATGGTCTATTTATTAGCTGCAAGCCTCCAAGGAAATCTTACACGACGGATATGTACTCTCTATTACGGCAATATGAACGGAATATGTACAGGCAGTGTCATTAAAAAAAGAAGCAACCAATTTCATCATTGGCTGCTTCTTCCCTATTACTTACCGTTAACTTTTACATATTGGCTATAAACGTAGGCCGTTTTGCCTTTATAAGAAATCTTATACCAGCCTTTTTCTTCGCCTAAAATCGTAATTTCGGTATTTTTTGAAATCGTTCCATATATTTTCGCTTTGCTCGATGGATTGGAACGAACGTTCAAGTGATAAGCTGTAACGACACCTTTAGTTAATTTGGGCTGTGTCACAACAGGCTTTTCCGGCTGTGGCTTTTCTGGTGTTGGTTTGCTTGGTTTCGTCGGCTTATCTGTCGGCTTTTCTAGTGCTTTCACTAGTTTCTGATAAAATTCTCCGGTTGTTTTAACACTAGCAAATTGGCTTGCATCCACGTTTGCTTTTGCCGCTAATTGTTCTTTTTCTTGCCCTGTAATTGAATCCTTCACATTAATGGATGCGATATTTGTATATTTTCCATCTTCTGATGCAGGAATGGCTAAAATACCTTTATTGATTAGCTCAACAACAGCTGCACGTGCAGGCGATTTGGTATCAACGCCAATGATTTTCCAGTTACTTTGGGTTACTGGCTCATAGACACCTTTCATTTCTTCCTTCAAGTATCGAATGGCCAGATTTCGGATTGTACCGCCTGTTTCTCCATAAGCACTTTCATCCTTTGAAGACCAAATCATATTAAATTGACGTCCTTCAAGCGCTTGACCTTTTGACAGCAGAAAGTCCATTCTATATGCATTCATACCAAGCTTTAAATGGTCTTCCATCTTAATTGGCGTTCCGTCTAATTTGCGGAGATTCTTTATTCTGTTGCCAGGCTTCTCCGTTAAATCAATATCATATTTTACATTGCCAAAAAAGTCATTTGTACTGTATTTAGATGCGCGTCTGGTTTTCTCAAAGCTAACCGTCACATCTCCATCGCGTGTGCTATTAAAATAACTAACAGCCCATTCCATATAATCCTTTAAATCTTGGCCAGTTACTTCATAGACAGATACTTCTCCGCCAGCAAATTGATAATTATATGCAATGTCCTTTTTCTTAATAGGCCCTACATTTAATGCTGCTTTGTCGTTATCAATCTGATGCGCAACAACGTCTGCCTTACTATAATGCAGCATGACCTCATGGAAGAAGTCCGATAGAGGCGTTTCTTGAATTTGAACAGAAGGAATACCATTAATTTCGTTTTTCGGAACCAGATTTGTTCCTTTTAGCTGTGCGACTTCGATATTCGCATCCGCGCGTGCGAACTCATGATATGGCGTTAATGTTTCTTCTAATCCTTTGTCTGACTCAACAAATGTCCCATCCTCGTTCTTTACAGGAATCGTTGATGCATCTTTTTCTTTTAATGTGAATTGCTCACCTTGACGCGTAAATGTTAAATCGATTCGTGAAATATGCGTTCCGTATCGATTAGGCTCTGTAATCACAACTCTGTTAACTTCTTCTTTATTAATCAGCACATGATTATGACCCGCAAAAATAGCCGCCAGCTCTGGTACAGCATTAGCAATGTCCCTCACGCCTGTTCCTTTGACACCGTTTTCATTTTCCAAGCCCATATGAATAAGACCAATCATAACATCTACTTTGCCTTCTAATTCTTTAACTGCTTTCTTCGTTTCCTCTACCGGATTTTTTACGACTAATCCTTTTAGATGGTCTGTGCCTTTCTCATATTCTGTAATCATTGGCGTTACCATCCCGATAACTCCAATTTTCACACCTTCACGTTCAATAATTGTATATGCCGGCAAATAGCGTTCGCCGTTTTCCTTATAAACATTCCCGGCAAGTCTTGCTCCATTGAATTGACTGGAAACCTTGTCCAGCACATCCAAGCCGAAATTAAATTCATGGTTCCCATAGGTCCAAGCTTCATAGCCCATTTCATTGATAGCAGCCATCATCGGAGATTCTGGTTGATCATTGAATAATTCAGCAGAATTATCCTGTATTAAATCACCGTTTTCCAACAGGATTGTATTGGGGTTCTCTTTACGAATATTTTTGATAATTGTATATAATTGCGTTAAGCTCCCAGTCAAATTGGGTCCGTCTGTCGCGTAATCCCAAGGCATAGAGCGACCATGAATATCCGATGTAGCAAGAAGTGTAATATGTACGTCCTTTTCTTCTTGAGCATTTACAACTGCTTGCGGAATGAAAACGCTTGTAAAAATCAATACCGCAATACTAAGTGTTGCAATACCTTTTTTAATATTACTCATTCTAATTAGCCCCCTAATTAATCTGAATTTAAAGATTATTCTAACATCACGCATTACTTTTCACAACATAATTTTTATAAATCCAATATTGGATTTATATGTTATATTTAATGGAGAGTGAATTTTAGATGCCTGCTCTGTAATTAAAAGCAAATCAAACACGCCGAATACGACGTGTTTGATTTGCTTGTATGTTTACTTTGAAAGCTCGGGTTAGACTGTGCTAAGGCGCAACTCATAAAAATATTGCACGGCCGGGTGCTTAAGCCTGATGTTATCGGACATGTTCAGAATTCGTTTTTTCCCTACCCGCCTGTCCATCAAAGCAAGGATATTCAACAGTATATCCTTGCTTTCGATGCTTTCCTCAATAGATGTGGACAAAAATCGATTGGCCACCGTTATAAAATTGGATTTGCTAAGCGAGGCTTGTGCTGCCATAAGCTCTTTTGCCAATTCGGCTATTTTTCTGCTTCGCGCAATGACGATGAGACGATCCTCCGGAATTTTGCCTCCCGTATCGTTTCTGACTGCTTCGATTTGTTCGGTGCTGACCGGAATATCGATGCCTGAGTCGCTTTTGATTTCCTGCTCCGATGCATACCATTTGATTGAGGTCGCCGCATCGTTCATGTTCAATATATTCTTTTTATCAACCGCAATATAACAAATCCCCGCTTTATCGGGCACATAGCGATAGCCCGTTGCGCGATACTCCACTTTCCCTTGCAACGAAGGACTGAGAAAGCTCTCCAATTGCTGCTTCAATTTGCTCCAAGACATGATATTCTCCTAGGTTTGATTTATTATGCGCTCCTACACATTAGTGGCGAGCTTTCGTGAGATGGACCGGTAGGATGTCGGCGACATGCCTTTTTTGGCTGTAAACTGCTTGATGAAGTACGTGTCATACTGGAATCCGATCGCGCCAGCAATATCATTAAGACTCATATCTGTATGGGTCAATAGATCACAAGCCATCTTCAAACGATGTGAAAGCAAGTAGCCGATCGCTGTACAGCCGCATCGTTCCTGAAATAATTGATTAAGCGTCACACGATTCATATGAGCGCACTTCGTTAGATCCTCTAATGAAATCTTTTGGGGATAATGGGTGTGAATATAATCTAACACGGCATCAACAGGTGAGTGATGGCTAACCCGATTCAAATCCTCCAGCAATCCCAATATTTGAATCAGATACTTTTTGATTCTGCATGCCCAGCGCTCGTCGCTTTGCGCCTGCACTTCTGTGCCCAGAATAAAAAACCACTGGAACAAAGACGGATATGCGGTTTCGGTTATGCGGGGAACTGCCCGATTCGGATCTTCTCTTTGAAAAAATAGTCGGCCATTTTGAATCCTTGGAGCCGCAGGAGAGTGATCCTGTGTCTCGACATGAACGGCGGATATGAGAAACTCGGGATCGAAATTAAACGATTGTGCAGCAAGCCCATGCCTCTCTGTCACCTGCCATTCATCATCTTCAGTCAAACAAAGAATGCCAGGGGCGTTAATTGATATAGGGCGACCGTTTAATATCCCTTTCATACTGCCATAGGTAATAAAAATCAGCGAAAACCGGTCCGTGTAAGGCAGCTTGCTGCAATCCTCGACTGCGTAAAATTCAATATTCACATTACGCTGTTTGTACCGATCTACTTGAGGCATCGTAATCACCTATCAAATCGTATAGTTCATTGCTTCATATATAACAGTGTACCATACCCGTTCAAGGGATATAATGAGCATGCAAGTCACAAAGGAGGAATTGATTATGGCTATCGAACGTTTTCATATTCATGTATCCGATGAGCTGCTTGATGATCTCCAATACAGATTGCAGCATATTCGTTGGCCCGAGCAGTCAGAGAACGCCAATTGGGAACGCGGAACTGAATTAGGCTATTTGCAATCTCTCGTCTCGTACTGGAGGGACCATTATGATTGGCGCGCGCAGGAGTCTAAGCTGAATGGCTATGCCCAGTACATGTGCAATATTGATGATATAAATGTGCATTTCATACATGAGCGCGGCAAAGGCCCGAGCCCCCTGCCCATTATCTTGACTCATGGCTGGCCTGACAGCTACCTCCGTTACGAAAAGATTATACCGCTTCTCACCGATCCAGCCAGCTTCGGCGGCGACCCTGAGGATTCATTTGACGTCATCGTCCCTTCATTGCCCGGGTTTGGCTTCTCTGGCCAGCCAGCCTCCCCCGGCATCAATAACTTCCGCGTCGCCGGGATGTGGACGAAGCTCATGACAGCTTTAGGCTACCCAACATTCGCTGCCGCAGGCGGGGACATGGGCTCAGGCGTCATAAGATACTTGGCGGCCAACCATCCTGAGCGACTGGTTGGGATCCATCTGACGGATGTCGGTATTATTCGAGGTCTCCTGAACTCCAAGGATTCAGAAGACCTTACTGAAGAAGAGCGGCAATACAAAACTAAGGCTGCAGCATGGTTGTCTCAAGAAAGCGGGTATATGTCCATACAATCCACCAAACCGCAGACTCTGGCTTATGGACTTTCTGATTCACCGGCAGGACTGGCCAGCTGGATGATAGAGAAATTTCGTTCCTGGAGCGATTGCGAAGGGGACCTTAGTCAACTTTTTAGCGAGGATGAACTGCTCACTCACATCATGATCTATTGGGTTACCAACACCATTGGTTCTTCCGCACAGATGTATTATGAAAACTCACATTCTCTGCCGCCACTAGGCCGCATCGATGTGCCGACAGGCATTGCCCTATTCCAAGCAGATGTCTTATTGCCTCCCAAGCAATGGGTAGAGCGCAACCTGAATTTGGCACGATGGACTGTAATGCCACGGGGCGGGCATTTTGCGGCTATGGAACAACCGGAGCTGCTGGCTGATGATATTCGTGCTTTTTATAGAGGGCTTCGATCCAAATTATAGGACACGCGCGATCGAAGCGATAGGGATCATTCACCTCGGAAGGCCAACAAGCAACGCAACCTCTTTCAGGTTGCGTTGCTTGTTATCTATTTGGCGGAGACTTACGGGCAGCGACAGCGAGGCTCTCCTGCTCACTCGCTCTCAATCTTCAGCGTGGTTCGTACAAATTGACCAATATGCGTGATGGCCTGCTGCGCTTCCGGCAGCATGTATGCTAGAAAATGAAAGACACTCCACATATTGTCCCAAACTTCCAGTTCAACTGAGACTCCAGCAGCTCTTGCCCGATCAGCGAAGCGTAAGGAATCACTTAACAACACCTCTTGATCACCAACTTGAATGAACATTCTAGGAAGAAGCTTCAAATCCATCCTCAATGGTGATAGTAATGGTATTTCCTCCGATCTGCCTCCCAGATAATCATGCAAGATCCTTTGATTCCCCTCCAGACTCCCTGTCGGATCAAGCTCTGCCCGGCTCCTATACGATTTCACCGTCCAAATGAACGAGATCGGTATGCGGCGAAATTAAAAAGGCGCACGCCGGCAAATCTACTCCGTTCTCCCGCAAAGAAAGCAAGGTCATAAGTACAAGGCTGCCACCGACAGAATCGCCTCCGAAAATAATATGATGTGCAGAATATCCATTCGAAAGCAGCCAACGATAGGCTAGCAGGCAATCCTCGTTCGCAGCAGGATACAGATGCTCTGGGGCGAGACGATAGTCAATGGTCAACACCGGAATGCCGCTGGATATGGCAATTCTAGAACAAAGATCCCTATAAAATTCACATGTTCCAGCTACAAATCCTCCGCCGTGGAAGTAAAGAATGGCTCGTTTTTCATGTTCCGGAATAAGATCCTTCGGAATGAGCCACTCCCCGCTTAATGGACCAATAGCCGCCTTATTGATCTCAATATTCGAATAATTCGGAATATTTTGGACAGCCTCTAACATATTCCGTCGAATTTGTTCCACGGATTTATTTTCAAATCTGCTAGTTTGCTTTAGGTAGCTTTTAATGGCTTCAAGCTGTTCATTAGGCGTTTTTTCCATATCGATTCCTCCTACAGGTTTAATACCGAAAGTATATAGCCTGTAGTATGATACAAGGTCAAACTAAGATTCCATATGGAGTGCTCGAAGCGTCATCTGTACCTCTGGCTGTTTATCTTCAATTTGCAGATCCTGTTTCAGCTTTTCCAATATGCTCAATGTTTTTTCCCTCTTGGCAATTTCAGCTTGAATTTTTGACGTTTTTTGTTCGATTGCATGAATAAAGTCACCGATTGTGATTTGCCCGCTGCTGGCCTTAGTCAGCGCTTTTTTGATTTCTCTTAATGTAAATCCGCAAGACTTGGCATTTTGTATAAAAGTAAGCTGAGCTATCACATCATCCGAATAAATACGATATCCGGATTCTGACCGCTGAGGGGACGTTATAAGCCCAAGTTCCTCGTAATACCTTAACGTTTCCATATTTATATTTGCCATTTTTGCAATTTGCCCGCGCAGATAGACCGGCATTCCTATATCCCTCCAGTGCATACCCGTAAAGGTGTTAAGCTTGCGTCTATTAAACTGCTTTTCGTTTGTATGCGCGCATCGCGAAGAGATAGGAGACGATCAATATCCCTAAGCACCATGCTAACGCAATCCAAATCTCATGACCGACAGGCTGTTCGGCAAGCAAGGCGCGGATGGCTGACACGATTGAAGTGACCGGCTGGTTTTCGGCAAATACGCGGACGACCGTCGGCATCGACTCCGTCGGCACAAACGCCGAGCTGATAAACGGAAGGAATATGAGGGGATAAGAAAACGCGCTGGCGCCTTCCACCGTTTTTGCGGACAGTCCGGCAAGCGCCGCGATCCAAGTCAAAGCCAGCGTGAACAGCGCAAGTATGCCGGCTACGGCAAGCCAAGACAGAATTCCAGCCGATGAACGGAAGCCCATAAGGAGCGCAACAAGAATAATGACGGCAACGGAAATGGCGTTGGATACGACCGAGGTCAGCACATGTCCCCATAGCACAGTGGAACGCGCGATCGGCATAGAGTGGAACCGCTCAATAATGCCCCGCTGCTTATCCAGAAACAGACGGTACGCCGTATAGGATACCCCGCTTGCAATCGCAATGAGCAGTATGCCGGGCAACAGGTAGTTCACATAGTTATCCGTACCGGTCTGGATCGCGCCGCCTAGCACATAGACGAACAGCAGCATCATCGCAATCGGAGTGATACAGACCGTGATAATGGTGTCCATACTGCGGAATACATGGCGCATGGAGCGTCCGAGCATGACACGCATATCGCTGAAAAAATAGTTTTTGGCGGACTCCATTTACTTCTCCTCCTTTTGGCCGACGATGGCGAGGAATATTTCCTCTAATGTCGGCTGTTTTTCCACAAACTCCGTTTTTGCGGGCGGGAACAGCTTTTTCAGCTCCTCAAGCGTGCCGCCCGCAATAATCCTGCCCTCATGCAATATGGCAATCCCATCGGCAAGCTGCTCGGCTTCCTCCAGATACTGTGTGGTCAAGAATATCGTCGTGCCTCTGTCGGCAAGCTCCTTGACAATTTTCCAAACCTCGATGCGCGCCTCGGGATCAAGCCCGGTCGTCGGCTCGTCGAGAAATATGATCCGCGGATTTCCTACAAGGCTCAAAGCAATGTCCAGTCTGCGTCGCATACCGCCTGAATAAGTGGACGGCTTGCGGTCGGCGGCGTCTGTAAGACCAAAGCGCTGCAGCATGTTATCCGCCACCAGACGCGGATGATCAAGATGCCGCAGCTTTGCGATCATGATCAGATTCTCCCTCCCGGTCAAAATCTCGTCCACGGCGGCGAATTGGCCGGTCAGGCTGATCGACTGCCTTACTTGGCCGGGCTTTGACGCGACGTCAAAGCCGTTAATGACGGCGCTGCCTCCATCCTGAGCAAGCAGCGTAGTAAGGATTTTAACAACCGTCGTCTTGCCGGCGCCGTTGGAGCCGAGCAAGGCGAAAATCTCACCTTGCTTCACTTCAAGATCGACGCCCTTCAGAACTTCCTTGTCCTTGAATGACTTTCGCAGACCTCTCACTGCGATTGCTGTTCCCATGCCGATTCCCCCATTACTTTAATTTATCCATCGCCTTTTTCATGGCATTATTCACTTTCTGGTCAACCGTTTCTTGGTAGAGTTCAGCGTAAGTTTTGGAGTCTTTGATGAGTTCGTCGCAGAAAGCCGCTACGTCACTGCCCGTCACTTCAAGCACGCCTTTTCCCGACGCTGCGCCCTCTTCAAAAAGATCGACTATCCCCGAGAGCAATCCCGTCCCTTCGGTCAGCTCCACTGGCCCGACCTTAAAGAGATATTTTTGCATCTCTTTATACACAATCCGATAATCTTGCGGGAGCGCTTTGACACGCGCCACATGCGCGCGCCACTCTTTTTTGCCTTGGATAATATCTTGTATGCTCATTTTATGTGCCTCCTATTTGCCTAATTTTTTGGCGATATTATGATTGAGCTGCGCACGCCACTTGTCACGGTAAGACTTTGCCCCTTCTTCGCCTGCCAGCGCTGAACAGAAGCCTTTGATATCGTCGCCCAGAACTTCCCCGACACTCTGGCCGTCCGCCGCCGTCTCTTCAAGCAGGCCAAGCACGCCGTCAAGAATAGGCATGAGATTGCGCCCGGTGAAATCGGAGTGCGGCCAAAGATGGGTTTTTATGCTTTCCCATGCGGTTTGATATTCAGCCGGCAGCATTTTGGCGCGCGCTTCAAAAGCTTTAAATGCTTTGGTCATGTCGCTTCCCGTAATTTTCTCCCAAAAGTTCATGGTCTGTTCTCCTTTAACTCATTCATTTTTGAGGATACGAATCCCCATCTTTCCCAGAACTTCTCTAGTTCCCTGCGCCCCGCATCGTTGAGCGAGAAGAACTTTCTCGGCGGCCCCATATCGGAGGGCTTCTTGGCGATCTCAACAAGCTTGTTTTTTTCAAGACGGATCAGGATCGTATACACCGTTCCCTCCACTACATCCTGGAAGCCGAGGGCATTCAGCTGCCGCGTAATTTCATAGCCGTAGGTTTCATTGCGGCTAATAATTTCAAGAACGCAGCCCTCCAGCACGCCTTTTAGCATTTCCGTTAAGTTTTCCAACCTAATCATCCCTTTGCTATTCTGTACCACTGGTATCAAGTATTACTTACTACCTCTACATAGTATTACGTAGTACCTGGCTTTGTCAATACAGGTGATTAATAAAATTTGGAAGCCAGTCCTTAAATAAGCTAGCTGCGGGACGGTTGGATTTCATTGAGGCGTCCTTCCGCAACAAAAATGATTATACATAAAGTTTACCTAGGGGCTGGTTGGTATTTCTAGGTAAAATATAAACTAACTGAAAGGAGTGCATTATTCATGTCAAACAAGGTGGTTTGCGGGAAGTTGTTGTAACACATTTTGATTGGAGGAGATTGTATAAATCATAACGAGGTTGTTCAAATCAGTGATGCTTATTTGCTCCCGTTAGTATCAGAGTTGTATGGACTGGAAGGCTATGAATTCAAGCCGATTCCTGCGCATGACGGGGGGCGGAATGTTGTTTTTACCTGTGAGAAAGAAGGAGCAGACGCATTTATACTTCGAATCTCATTCTTGCCTGACAGAAGCCGGGAGGATTTTCTCGCCGAAGTGGAGTATATCCGCTATTTATTCCAGCATGGCGGAAGTGTCTCCGATGTGGTCAGCTCCCAGAAGGGGAAGCTGCTGGAAGAGATCGTCCATCGTCAGCATACCTTTTTTATCTGCCTGTTCGTAAAGGCCAAAGGAAAAATGATGGTCGAAAACCACTATCGGTACCGGGAAGGCGTACCGCTTTCCGAGTATTTTTATAATTGCGGGAAGGTCTTGGGGAAGCTGCACGAAATATCGAAGGGCTATACGCCCGTCCAACGACGGTATAGCTTTTTTGATAAATATAACGCGGAATATATCGATCAATTGATACCCGATTCATTATCTCTGCTTAAGGAGAAGATGGCAGAGCTCCTGAAAACCTTGGAAGGGTTGGATATGGATCGTGAGTCTTTCGGCATGCTCCATTTTGATTTCAACGACGGGAATTATTCGATCGATTTTGATAACGGGCAAATCACGGTATATGATTTCGATAATTCATGTTACGGCTGGTATATGTATGAATTAACAGATCTCTGGACGAGCGGTGTGGGCTGGGTACAATTCGAACCGGATGCCGGCAAACGCAGAAAGTTTATGGATGATTATTTTGAAACGGTCATCGAGGGCTACAAGTCCGAGACCAGCATCGACTATTCGATGTTGGATAAGTTTCCTTTATTTTTAAAGATTACCCTCATGGAAGGGATTGTTGATTCATTCGAGGTCATGCGGAACAACGGCGAGGCTCCGGAGTGCGACGAAGAATTGGCATATCGCATCAAATGTCTGGAAGACGATATCCCGTATAGGGGATTTTTCGATGAAATTTATTCGTGTGAGCATCCTTTTGAGTATGTAAAACGAGATCTGTAGTGTTTTTGTAGTACCGTAGGTTGCGACGAAAGCGATGAGAATATTATTCTTCTCATCGCTTTTTTTGCATGGCTGAACACAGATTGCCACAGTTGCGCGTGATCCTGTTATTCATGCTGCAGTACCTTGCTCATCGCGATAATCATTCCTAGATGTGTGCTTTCATGGGCAATTAGAACATGGAAAAGCTCGCCGATTACACTTGCTTGAAGAAAGTTGTTCTCATCTGCTACAGGCTGGGCCAACCGACCGTCGTACTTCTTGCCTATTTCCACCATCTGATTCTCCAATTCCTTAAGAAGCGTGTCAATCCCTGGAGGTTGCTCCGGCCAGCTTGAGGGACTTGTGCCTGAAGCAAAATAAGTTCTATAGTGCTGTGGCATCCTTGCCCCAACACCCGAAAACTCAAATATTAAATCATCCGTTATCGTCAGCACATGTCCGATTTGCCAATGGAGATTGTTGTTGAAGCCTTTCGGAATGTGTTCGATTTGAACTTTTGACATTCCTGTTATGACACTCAATATTTGTTTTCTAAGATCTGCGAACAAATTCAGAATATAGGTATCGGACATGTTAATCGCCTATCGCTTCTACGATCTCAATCTTGCCCCCATATTGCAACTCCGGCCAGTCGGAGGTTAACGAGACCACTTCCTCCAATGATCCAGCTTCGATAATGGAAACGCCGAATATATCTCCGGAGTAATCCTTAATGGAATCCCGCGAAACGATTTTACGGCCGCTTCCCGCAAAACGCACTTTCTCGTACCCATTCTCCTTTAGATTGTCGAGCCATCCCCATAGTTCATTAATGTTCTGATCAAGTTGATCGTCCGGAACGACACCGCCTCTATACACCAACATAAATCTCAATTGGATCCCCTCCATTTCAGTTGCATTTTGAAACTGATTTTATTATAATGATAATGAATTCATGAAGTCAAGGGAGGCCCTATGCAAAATTCCAAACCACAAAGAAGATCGGATTGCCCGATCTCATTTTCTCTTGATCTGTTAGGCGACTCCTGGTCACTGCTAATCATCAGGGATATCATATTTGCAGGAAAGAGGACGTTCGGGGAATTCCTCGCCTCGGATGAAGGGATTGCGAGAAATATTTTAACGAATCGCTTGTCCCGTCTTGAGACAATGGGCTTGATTACCAAGAGCCCCCATCCCGCTGACCGGAGAAAAGACTTGTACGCATTAACGGAGGCCGGATTGGATTTGTTGCCGGTCCTGTGGGAGTTATCCGCCTGGGGAGCCAAGCATGAACCCGAAACCGCAGAAACCTTTGCTGGATTAACCAATATCCCGATGGACAAGGACAATTTGATTCAGCTTATTCGGAGGACGGTTCGAAATGGCGAATCCGTATTTGTTGGTAATGGGAGTGTTGTTGAGCAGTTGGGGGAGATGTAGTGGAATCCGAACTCCCCAAATCAAGAGTTCGGATCTATAACAGCCCTAACGATTATCCCAAGTCCTCTTTGATCTTATATCTGACAGCAATAAATGAAAATAGAAGAAGGAAGACAATCGCCACGCCAGCTATGTGCATAAGATCATTTATATGATGGAAATCTCTTGGGCTGACGATCGTATTGACTAATAAGAAGGAAGACAAATTAACCTGACCAACTAGAGATTCGAAAGCACTTATCACCATTCCAAAAACATTCAATGATAGAAGGAATCCAACGACAATGCTGGCAATCAGGCTTTTACTAATGATGGAAATGCATAAGATTACAATCGAAAATGCCCAATGAAGAAAAAATTGTCCGATCAATAACTTCGCTAAATAACCCCCATCTCCAAGAGCTGCATGGTCAAAGAACAGCGATCTTCCGATCATATCCGCAACGAACATGACGATGAACATACAAAGCGTGAATAGACCTGTAATTAAAATTTTTGATAGTACGGAGTACATCCGGGCATTCTTCATAGCTATATAATTTTTATAGAACCCGCAGCTATATTCGCTCATATAAAAATAAACGCTGAAGACCGCAATATAAACCAGCATCCACGATGGGGTTTGAGCCATTATGACTTGGATGAATTGACTTTCATTCATCGTGCTGATCAGCATCCCCCCGTTTCCTCCGGGCTCCTCATATTTCTTTAGCATATAAATGCCGAAAATTTGAAATGCAAAAAAGAGCAGCAATAATAGATATATCATTTTATTTGTTTTAAAACGGTGAAAGTCCATTTTGAAAATATTAATCATGGCTACCACCTCCGCTTCCCGTCCGTGCCAAAAAATATTGCTCTAAGCTTTGCTTATGCTTGGTGATGGAATGAACCATTACTCCGTTTTCTACTAAGCTCTTGATGATATGTTGGGTTTCAATATGGGAATCATATATATACACAACATGCTCACCGATCACTTTGTAATGATTAATGTTCAAATTTTGCTCTAAGATGGGAACAGCCCAGCTTGCTTTTTCCACTTCAATTTCAATACGGTCTTCACATTGAAGCAGCAATTGCTCCCTGGAATGGTGTTCAATAACCTCTCCTTGATGAAGGATGGCATATTGGGTCGCTATTTTCGATAGCTCCTCCAAAATGTGGCTTGAAATTATAATGGTCATCCCTGCTTTATTCAATTCCAAAATCATTCGTCTAATCTCGGAAATGCCTTGCGGGTCCAACCCGTTAATCGGTTCATCCAGTATCAAAACATCCGGGCTTCCAATTAATGCAGCAGCAATCCCTAGCCTCTGCTTCATGCCCATTGAATAATTCTTTACCTTGGACTTGTTTGACACATCCAATCCCACAAGCTTCAGCAGCTTGTTAATATGGCTTTTCCGATTAGTCAAACCGTAGGAAATCGCTATTAAATCCAAGTTTTCATACGCATTATAATGAGGAAATAATCCTGCATTTTCAATGAGTATGCCTATACGTTCAAAATAAGGATGACTATCCTTCATTGTACGATTAAATAATTTAATTTCCCCTGATGTCGGGTACATCAAACCTGCAATCATCTTTAGCAAGGTAGATTTCCCCGCTCCATTCTGGCCAATCAAGCCAAAAATTTCACCTTTGCCTATTTTGAAATCCGCCTTATTCACAGCTATTTTCGATTTGAATTGCTTGGTAAGTTGACTAACTTCAATAATTGCTTCAGACATATTCACACCTCCTTGCAATAAAATAACAAAAAGAAGCTAACATATCGTCAATAAATCATTAAGAATGTTCAAAGAGAAATTATTTTTTTAACCTGAAACCAATTCCCCATATCGTGTCGATATAAGTGTCCTCGTCATGCTTTTTTATTTTATTGCGAATATTGCTAATGTGGACTGTAATGGTTTTATCTTCACCTATGTATGTATCTTCCCATGCAAGCTCATATAGGTCTTGCTTTGTAAACACCCGCTCAGGATTTTTGACCAGCAACTCAAGAATTTTGTATTCCTGTCTCGTAAGCTTCAAATCTGTATGATTGACTTTTACATTCATCGTTTCACTATTTAAAACTAAATTTTTATGACGATACCGAGCGACTGATTCTGTTCGAGATGCTCTTTTTAGATGTACATGGATTCGGGCAAGCAATTCCTCCACTTCGAACGGTTTCGTGATATAATCAACGGCTCCGAGCTTAAACAAGTTTAACTTATGATCCAATTTGTCCTTGGCCGAAAGGATGATAACCGGTGTGTCGATGCTTAAGTTTATTCTTAATTGATGCATGAAATCTTCTCCCGACAAACCAGGCAGCATAAGATCCAAAATAATAAGCTGATACGCTTGGCGGGTAACGTTCATGATTCCCTCACTTCCGGAATACGCTTGCGTGCATATGAAACTTTCCCTTTGAAGCACATCAAAAATAATATTATTGATATGCTCATCATCCTCGACTATTAAAATTCTGGGCTGGTTCGTGTCGATGTACATGTCGATTCTCCTTTGCGCTTTTCTTAAAAGCCAGGCTAATGCAAAATTGGTCATCCTTCAGGTCAGCCTGCACATAACCATTCATTTTGTCCATCAGCGATTTTACGATAAAGAGTCCCAGGCCGGAAGATTGATTAGGGCGCGACGGATCGTCTTTGTAAAAACGAGTGAATATTTTATCAAGATTAAGCAGTTGATTTCGCTTCTGCATATTGGAAAAATGAAACAAAACCTCGTCCTGCTGCTCTTCATAACGAACGCTTAGAGCGCCTGCACCATGCAAAAAGTAATTTTTTATAATATTCTCGTATACTCTTTCCAACGCACTTTCATTTCCTTCTATATAAAGCGGTGCTTCCGCTAAGGAGATGTTTGGCTCATAGCCAATTCGCGAAAAATTGTAAATAAATGTAAACAAACGTTGATTTAACACTTTGATCACATCAACCGGTTTAAGCTCCAAATTGTAATCAGGATTTTTCAGCTTTGTGTACAGGAACAGTTCGTCTATGAGTGTAATAATTTGCTTGATTCTGCTCTGAGCCATCAAGACATACTCTGTTTTTTCTTTGGAGCTCTGGGATCTTTCCGCCAATTGAAGATAACCGTCAAGTGAAGTCAGCGGGGTTCGTATGTCGTGGGACAAGCTCATAATGGTGGCATTGATTTCTTCTTTTTGCTCAATAAAATTTTGGTTCAGCTTTCTTTGATTACGAAGCATTGCGTTACATAAATGGATTAACTGATTTAGTTCCTTTGGTTTAATCTGCGTTTGAATCATTTTGAATGAATGATGCTCTGATATAAAAGATAATTGGTTGCCGATATCTTTAATTTGGTTTTTGTAATACACAAGGTAAACCGATTGAAGGATTAAAACAACCGTTATTACAATTAAAACCATGTACAGCATAAGATTACTCCCCTTCGTAAATGGTTAAGCGGTACCTCCATTTTACCAAGAAACGGTTACCTATTGCTTAACATTATGAAGAAAGGGGCATCCCCCAGTCATGATGACTTGGGAAAGCCCCTTCTTTTTTGTACAAGCCTTACATGGTGTTAAGCACTTTCAGAAGAACGGATACAGCCTCTGCTCTTGTCGTCATAACGTTAGGATCGAATTGGTTCAATCCTTTCCCTCCCATATAGCCGGACTTCTTCATAGCGGTGACCGAAGCCTTTGCCCATACCGGTACGTCTCTGTCATCTGCATATTCAGTCGAGACATTCGCTTGCAGCGGAAGACCCAGCGCCCTTGCAACCATCACAGCCATCTCTGCACGCGTAATAGGTGCATCTGGACGGAATGTTCCATCTTCATAACCTGTAATATAGCCTGACTGCAACGCTTGCGCTATTTCGTTTTTCGCCCACGTGCCGATCTTCGCCGCATCGGTGAAAGCAAGAACAGCCGCTTCCCCAGTTGCTTCTTGCGACTTTAACGCCTTTATCAGCATAACCGTAAACTCCTCGCGAGTCACGGGATGATTCGGTTTAAAGGTACCATCTGGATAACCCGCAACAATGCCATTTCTCCATGCTTGCATGATAGATGATTCTGCCCAGTGGCCTGCAATATCACTCCATTTAACCGTCGGATCGGCAGGCACATCTGTCGATTGGCTTACAGCAAGTACTGCAAATTTCGTAAAATGATTGACCTTAACCGAAATATGGTTCCCGTTAATTTGACCACCGGTTATTTCAATCCATCTTTTCTTCGTTTCATCATAAGAGAAGATTGCCGCCCTTTGATTGCTTTTCAAGCTAGCCGGATCAAAGGTAAAAGTAACTGTGGCCGCTCTATGAAGGTCTTCAGGGATATTCTTTATAACGTCATAGATCGCAGTAACGAGAACTTCATTATTCGCGAGAAGCTTCACTGTGTCCGTTACTCTCTCAATAGTTATAATCAATTCTTTGTCGGCAGCATCTGCAGGGACAGTGACGATAATTGCATTGTCCAGACTCATCTCGCCCGTATAGCCGGTCGGAATCGTTAATCTCCCATCCGTCGAACTAACTTTGGTATCAGTCGGTATTATTGGACCTCCGCCGCCGCTAGGTGGTGCACTATTCACGGTTACGGTATATGTCACCATCGTCGTTCTGTCCTCCGCGGTTACGATAACTTTTGCGCCAGTCACTAGTGTTGTTGCTGCCGTTACTCCATCTGATTCGTAGACTTCGAACGTTGCATTCACCGCTGGTGTGATTGCTGCCTTCAATACGGCTAACGTGGTGCCATACGGAATGTTCTTAATGGTTTCATTTGCTGTTCCACCTAAACTAACAGTCCCTATTGCCGAAGTTAACGTTGCATCACTACTTAGAACTGTCTGTACACTCACCGTGACCGTCCAGCTCTGTGTACTTCCGTCTGCCGCCTTCACGACATACATGACGGGATTCGTGAAGTTGTTAGACGTTATGCCGCTTCTTTGCGATAAGCCGTTAACCCTGGCTGTGGATGATAAGGACAACGTGAAAGCGGCGACCAAATTAGCCACATTCGTGCCGCTGCTCACTTCAATGTCTACCGTGCGGGCAGCTGCATTGATTGTTGCCGGCTTGGTTTGTGAAGCAAAGCTGAACGCCGTAATGTCTTTTGCACTGCTTGGTTCAATGTAGACAGAGACGATCCATTCCTGAGAACTGCCATCTGCCGCTGTTACGATGTATGGGACAGGCGTTCTCATATCGTTGGCAGTAGCACCGCTCACTTGAACGACGTTGCCGATTTGGGCTGTCGCTCCCGGAGACAAGGAGAACATTGCCTTCAAATTAGACAAGCTGGACAGGCTGGTTCCGTAGGCGACCTCCACATATACGGTTTGATCCATCGTATTAATAACTGCAGCTTTCGTTTGTGTAACCCCAATGACTGCAAATGCCGTGATATCCTTCTCGCTGCTCTTCGTCACGGTGACTGTCCAATTCTGCGTGCTGCCGTCCTCCGCCGTCACCATATAGGTGACCGCATTTGTAAAATCATTAGCCGTCGTTTCGCTTACCTGAACAACAGAGCCAACCGAAGCCGCGGCTCCATCAGATAATGTGAAAACGGCTTTCAAACTGGTCACATCTGTATCGCCCGTCACCTCAACCACAACGGTATGGGAAGCCCTGCTAATCGTTGCTGCTCCAGTCTGTTCAGCGAAGCTGAAGGCTGTAATATCCTTTTCATTGTTAGCAATAACGGTCACGGTATAGGTAACCTTTGTCATGCCATCCGCCGCAGTTACAATGACCTTCTTGCCAGAAGTCAGGGTCGTCGCCACTGTCGTGCCGTCTGCATCGTAAATTTCAAACGTCGCATTTGTTGCCGGCCTGATTTCTTGCTTAAATGCAGCTAGTGAAGTTCCATATGGAATGTGGGTTATCGTTTCGTTCGCCGTTCCGCCCACGCTGACGATTCCGATACCGGAAGTCAATGTGGCCGCAGAGCTTTGTGCATCCCATTGTGCATACAAGGTCGTATACGGCATGATCTGGAAAGATCCGCTATAGCTATTCCCGTGCCCGTTCGGCTGTGTATTCCAGCCGCTGAACGTATATCCCGTCCTCGTCAGGTCAATTGGACCCGCATAAACACTGGCTGTTTCACCCGGAAAATACGACGTGGCGTCGCTTGGAACAGTCCCGCCGGTGTTCCCGTTCCCATCATACTGCAGTTGAAACAGAAAATCCTTCAAATATGGATAACCGTTATTACGCAGCGGATCTACCGCCCATAGGTTGACAAAATCCCACCCGGCAACAGGTCCTTTCATACTTGCGTCAAGGTACAGACTGCCGACATTATTCCCCAGGTTCCAGCTGCTCAAATCTCCAACATAAGCAATTCCGCTCACATTCCCGCTGGCGTAGCTATTGGTATACGCCCCTGTACTATTAGCGTAATCATATCCGATCAAGCCGCCCACAAAATAGGATCCGCTTACATTCCCTGTGGTGAAGCTATCGCTGATCGATCCCGCAATTTCAAGGTTGCTGACCAAGCCTCCTACATGCTGTTCTCCGTATACATCACCAGTGGAATAGCTCTTGCTGATCGTTCCATAATTATAGCCTGTCAAACCACCCGTAGAGTACGTTCCGTTCACCCGTCCTGTGGCAAAGCTGCTGGTAATTGCTCCAACATTGCTGCCAACCAAGCCGCCTACGCTTTGTCCATCCAGCAGTTCCCCAGTAGCGTAGCTGTAACTAATCGATCCATCATTCTCACCAGCTAGGCCCCCTACTGCATAATCTCCTTCCACGTTGCCCGTAGCATAGCTAGACGTGATTGTTCCCGTACTGCTGCCCGTAAGGCCGCCTGTTCCATACGCTCCTTTCACATCCACAACAGCGAAGCTATGTTCAATTATCGCATTCGCGTTGAAAACCGTAACACCATTGTGGCCAACCAGACCGCCTATATAATCGGTTCCTTTCACTTGACCCGTTACAGAGCTGTTTGTGATCTTTCCTCTATTAGCGCCAACCAGACCGCCTACCGATTTCAATCCGGTAACATTCACATCTTCCAGCTTTACATTATGAATAACACTCTCTATGCTGGTATTGCCGAACAATCCCAGGTTATTGCTCAGCATATCGATCGTCAGCCCAGAAATCACAAATCCGTTGCCGTCGAAATTCCCCCGAAAAGGCGCATTCGATCTATCACCAATCGGCGTCCAGTTATCCTTATAGCTGCTGGTCTTCAAATCAATAGGGTTTGTCAGCTTGAAATAGAGATTCCTATTCAGATATGAACCCCTGATTTGGTTGAGCTGATCGGCTGTTCCGATCAGATACGGGCTGCTCGATGTGCCGCTGCCTGAAAATTCATTCGCCGCAAAGGCTTTGCCGCTTCCCAAGCTCCCTCCAATTATGCCATTCCATAACATGGCCGCTGTTAATAGTATGACCATGATCTTCATTTTTGACCTACGCATTGCTCTTTCTCCTCTCCTTCATCCTTTTTCATAAGCTTATTACAGCCAAATAAAAGAATAATGATAGAATGAGACAAAAAAACACAAAAACCGCATAGTATCAAGGCAAGTCGGCTTATAATAATGACTTGAAAAAATTTATTCCCCTCCGAAATCCTCCTTAGCTTATAAATCCTTATGCATATTTTTAAAGACGAAAAAAGCCCACCTCGACGGGTGGGCCTTCCATTAAACTCTTGAATTAAACGCATCTACTTATTAAGGCTCGACCAATTCGGCGACCTTCATTGCTTCTTCCCCAGAGATCGGCCCGGCCAAACCATACTGAATCCCGTCAACCACCCAGAACAGCTCCGTGAACTGGTCTTGCTCGAAAATATAAGCGTCTACTCCGCCCACTTCCGTCAGTGTGAAGGGATCCGCCGGGAATGCTGCCGGCATGCGGCTCGCGCTGAACGTCACTGTCTTATCACCCGAGCCGTATGTGAAGTTCAAATCTCTGAGCGGCTGGCCCTTCATCCCCACGCCGGCGATTTCAGTCAGTGTGAAGCCTTTCGGGGCGACTCGAGGAACAAGCACTCCAGGTCCGAATGCCGTTTTCGCTGCCTCCTCCGTTCCGAACGAAGTCGTAATCAATTGGGACAGCTCCGAGCCTGTGGTTCCCCCGTTTCCGGGCAGCACGATTCCCGTCGAATCCGTTGGCGTCGGTACTGCGGCGGGCTCTTGCATCATCGGCAATCCCGCCACGATGATGACGGCCGCTGCGATCAGTCCAGCCGCTCCCGCAAGCCAGGCTTTTGGAAGAACGAATCTGCGGCTAGTCTGCTCCGCTGCGGCTTGCTTCCTTATTTTCTGTTTAACGCTATCGCTCAATTCTAATCCTGAGAACAACATATCATCCGACTCCTTTCGCAATTGTTGACGCAATTTACTCTCCATGCCTTTCATCGGCTATCTCCTCCTTGCTCATTTCCCGAGCCAGCGCCTCGCGCGCCCGGTGCAGTCTATTTCTGACGCTACCCTCGGGCGACGACGTCGCTTTCGCAATTTCCCTTGTGCTCAGGTCCTGATAGTAATATAAGTACAAAGCCTCCTGATAGGGCAAAGACAAGCGCAGCAAATACCGCAAAATCTCGCTTTTCTGCAATCTGCCAAGCACTTCTTCTTCCACGTTGATTGTCCGTCCCCGCTCCATCTGGCTGGGATCGGTCGGCTGTTCCGCAAACATCCGTACACCCATCTTGTCTCTGCAAACGTTGATAGCGATCGTCGTTAACCAGGTTTTGACCGCGCTATCTCCGCGAAACGAGTTCCAGTTGCGATAAGCGCGCAGGAATACCTCCTGGCTGATATCCTCGGCAAGATGCCGATCTCCAGTATAAAAATAAGCGGTGTAAATGACCGTTGAACCGAAGCTTTCCATCAGTTGCTCTAGCGCTTGAGAGGGATCTTTCGGAAACTTATCCTTGTTAATCGAGCCGGCCGGCTTCACTGAATCATCACCTCCACTTAATTAGACGGCCTGAGCGCTTTTTCCGCTGCACTTCGTTATAAAATTAAGGATAAATGAAGATCTCGCGAAAGTCATACGATAAAAAGCCGCATGCACAGTATGCCTGCTCATGCGGCTTTCAACTTCAGTTTACAGACGCCGTGCTCGTACGTTCGAAGCACTTCATCGAAGATCTTCTTATTCCCCGAGAGCAGGCGTACTCTTGACCCCTTGGCTGCATCAATTAATTTTTCAAATCTTTCACTCTCAGAATCAAGACTACAGCTTCTGCCCGTGTGGTAGTTCCGTCCGGTGCAAACTGATTGCCTTCGCGTCCTTTTACCAAGCCTTGTTCCTCAGCTGCAGCGACCATTGGTTTCGCCCAAGCCGGGATCGCTGAATCATCCCTGAATGTTGTTGCTTTTGCAGCTGCTGGAGGGTTTAAATTCAAAGCACGACTTACAATGGCAACCATTTCAACCCTGGTCAAATGGCGTTCCGGGTGAAATTTTCCGTCTGGATAGCCTTGGATAATGCCTTGTTCCAGCATTTGCCCAATCGCTTCACTTGCCCAGTCCGGCCACTTCTCATCTTCGGGCGCTTGCTGCCCTGCTTTGCCGCTTAAATTAAGCGCTTTGCTGAGCATAGCCACAAACTCAGCTCGGGTCACTTGTTTCTGAGGTTGGAAGGAATGATCAGGATAACCGGACACGATTCCTTCCTTCACTGCTCTGGCAATAGCCTCTTGAGCCCAGTGTCCTGTAATATCTGTTAATCGCAACAATTGTCCAGCCTCTTCCTCGGGCTGCTCCCCCTGCTCTTCAGAAGGCTTGGTTTCCGGATCTGTGTCTGGACTTAATTCCGGTCCTGTTGCTGGCCCTGTTCCCGTCCCTGGATTCGGAAGACGCACAAACTCTACTTCTACTGCATTCCCCAGCTGTTGTTCGTCCATTATAGCCTTGACAGTGGCTAGGCCTGGAATCGCAGAAGACAATTCTGCGGTGTAAACCCCATATTCCGCTTCTGTTGCCGTTCCAATCTGTCCAAGGCTAGTCGTAAATATTACAGCCCCTCCACTTTGGGTCAATGCATTGCCCAACTGGTCATACACCTGTAACTGAACAACTGCTTTTTGCTTCCCGTCAGCTATTAATCGTTCCGGTGTTGCTTTCAACGTTGAACGGATCGCATCAGGTGAACCTGAGTAGAAGAACACCCCCGTTTCGAAACCAGACAAATTCTCGCCGTCTAGCTCTACATTCGCAACTGCGCTTCCCGTCTCAGACGAAAATAACGGAGCTTCATACTTACCAGGCTCAACCTTATGGACTGGACCTACCGTTCCTCTTGTCGTGCTGAACGTTATACTGGACGCATCCACGTCAATGGTATTGCCCCATGCATCGACAAGCTCCAATCGCAAGATGGAACCGCTCGTCTCGTTCGCTGCAACCCGTTCAGGCACCGCTCGCAACACAGACATGTTGGCATCGGGCACACCCGGAATAACCTGCACCGTTAGTTTGGAGACAGCCGCCACCCCGTTAACAGTTGCCGAAATTTCTACTGTTCCCGCCTGCTCTGGCCGGAAAGCAGCTGTGAAGATGCCTCCGTCTTGATACACAGGATCGCTTAGCGTACCGCTGACCGCTGCGAATCTAACGTCGTCCGTACCGATCTGCAATGCCTTACCTTTGTTGTCGGCAAGCTGGAACGACACTTCGACCGTCTCGCCTGCTGTCGCAAAGCGAGGTGAATTCGCTGTCCAATTCGATAGACTTCGAGAGCTTAGTGTGATGGGGGTAAAGCGCTGGAGCGATTCCTGAGCTCCTTCAGGCCTGTTCCCGCCCAAAACCATATCTCTATTCTTGCCTGCGCTCCATACCGAGCCGTCTGAACGCAATATACTTGTATGATAGCTTCCTCCAACTACGGAAATGACATCGTTCAACGGTGCATTGTCAGCATCCATTACCTGGGCAGCCTGCCCGATCGATGTTTCCTCTGTAGTGTAGCCCAGTTGATGATCAACGTTAGATCCCCAACTCCATAAGGAGCCGTCGCCTTTTATGGCTGCCACATGACTCCAACCGGCATTGACACTGGTCACATTGTCAATCGGCTCGCCGTTCCGGTCCATAACCACAACAGCCCTTGTGGAGAATTGATTATTTCCCGTACCCAACTGCCTAGTAGAATTATCTCCCCATGCTCGAAGCGTACCATCCGTTTTCAACGCAAAAGAAGAGTAGCCATTGGCAGAAATTTGCTTGATTTCACTTAACTGATCTTGTCCATTCGTATCTCTGACGGATACAGGATAGCTCCTTGAGCTCTGCGTTCCATCTCCCAATTGGCCGTTAGTGTTCATTCCCCAGCCTATCACACTTCCTAGCTCGGTTAGAGCAATGGAATGATATTGTCCAGCCGCAACAGCCTGAATGCCCTGTAATTCGACCCCTGGCATCGCCATCACTTTTACCGGCCGGTTAATCGTGAATTGACCGCTTCCATTGCCGACTTCCCCATACATATTCAGCCCCCAGCCCCATACTTGTCCCTCTTCATCGAGAACCAAAGAATGAGAATCGCCGGCGGAAATTTGCGTGATCTTTTTCTGATCAAACCCGTCGATTGCCACAGCTAGATTGGCTCTGCCGCTGCGCCCAAGCTGTCCCATATTGTTAGTTCCCCAAGAATAGACGATACCATCGTTACTTAATGCAAGTCCATGCTGCGATCCTAATGATATGGCCACAATTCCTTCCAGCGGCTGTCCCATATCGTTCTCAACAATCGAGGCGTAATTTCGATTGCCCGTTGAACCAACGCCCAGTTGACCAGCCGTATTCCTTCCCCAGGATCTGACTGTTCCATCACTCATTAAAACCAGCATTGCACTGCCGCCTGCAGCTATCGCCTGCACCGTTAGCGGGGGCTCCGACGCATGTCCGTCTGCTGCGGCTAAAGGCATAAGTTGCGGAACTGCACCGCTCCACACGAGGAACAACAACAATACGCAGCTAATATATTTTCTCACAAGGTTTCCTCCGTTTTTTACTCATCCGTCCAACAAAGCTTGTATCCGAATCCGCGAACGGTTTGTATATATCGAGGTGATGAAGGATTGCTTTCAATTTTCTTGCGCAAATAGCGAATATGTACACTGACTGTATTCTCTTCACTTGTCCCATCCAAGCCCCAAATCCGGTCATACAACAGACTCGCGCTGAATACCTGATTGGGATGCTCTGCCAAGAACAGCAGCAACTGGCGCTCTTTTGCCGAAAGGATGATCTCTTTCTCTCCCACCGTCACGCTGCAGCTCTTCAAATCAATCTGCAAATCGCCGCTAATCAATTTGTACGGTTGATACGTCTTCTTCCAGTAGGCGAAGCCGCGAAGCTGCGCCCGAATCCTAGCTATGACCACATTCACATCAAAGGGTTTCACAATGTAATCATTCGCTCCGCCTTCGAGACCAGCCACAATATCTTCACCGCCCTTGCGAGCTGTCACCAGTATGATCGGAATATTGGATCGTTCACGGATTTCCGCACATAATTCCATGCCGTCACCATCTGGCAGATTTACATCAAGCAATGCCAAATCAGGCATTTCGACTTGCAGTAAAGCCAGTGCTTCCTTCGCTCCCCCTGCAGTCGATGTGCGATATCCGCCGCCTTCCACACAAAGACGAAGCAATTCTCGGATATCCCCCTCATCCTCTACGATCAAAATATGTCCAGTGCTCATCAACTGTATCTCCTTTCTGCCAGCCTGTATTCTCGCAAAGGACACAAGCTTATCGTAATAAACCAAGTTTAAGAGTAGTTTAAAAGTGAGTTTATTTTGCTTTTTCCTCCATTAATTATCTTTTGTTTCATCGTTTGCCCAACACAGCGGGAATCGGAGTTGAAATATACTGCCTGTCGCGGAAGAATGCTCAAGACGGATTTCACCCTTCTGGGCTGCCATAATTTCACGACAGATGGACAGCCCGAGTCCAATGCCTGAGATTGCGTTCGCCTTAGCCGTCTTTCCCCGGTAGTACCGTTCAAAAACATGCGGCTGATCCTCCTTCGCAATGCCTGATCCCTGATCAATGACCCTAATCAATAACGATGACAGCGGCTTGTCGTCCGTGTCCTCCAGCGATAATTCGACATGTACCACACTTCCGTCCTTGCTGAATTTACGTGCATTGGAGAGTACATTGACGAGCGTCTGCTCCACACGATGCGGATCTGCATAGATAGCAGGCACACGTCCGTCCGTTGTATCGAATGGAAGTAAAGACCACTGTAAATCAATTCCGCTCTCCAACATCACAAATTTAAACTTGCCGCAAATTTGGTTTATTAACTCGTTAATAGGGAGCATTTCGGGTTCAAATAGCATATGTTTATTTTCAAGTCGAGCCATTTCCATCATATCTTCGACGGTTCTTTCCATTGTCAATGTTTTGTCGAGAATCACTTGAAGATACCGGGAATTCCCTGCTTGAATCGTTCCATTCAGCATGAGCTGGACGTACCCTTTAATAGACGTAATCGGAGTATTCAATTCATGACTTACTTCGGAATACATGTTGCCGCGAATGTTATCCAATCGCTCCAATTTATCATTTGCTATGCGAAGCTCGCTGTTGGCCTCCTGAAGCGCACGATTGGTTGAATGGAGTTGAAGCATTCGCATCAGCCTCATGGCCATAATGATGCTTAGACAGCCGATTGCTACGGCAGAGCCGGCAAATGTCCATCTCACATGGACTAGCTTTTCCATTGCATTCATCATCGTCTCTGCCTGTGGTGCGCCTCCAAGTTGACCGCCAACCATCCGATCAATCACTAGTCCGATAACAAAGGCTACATTGCCAACTGCAAACAACCGAATTTCCGTATCCCGCCGTCGTCTGAGTGCGCGAAAAAGCACGAACAGGATAACAATTAGAATAGCCGTAGAAATATAACCGTAAAACAGCTTGTACAATACAAGCTGAACGCGGTCGCCCAGAATGATTGAGACTGCTGTAGCCACTGCGGCGTAGAGGCCCACACCGTATCCCAGCTTGTGCACCCATGCTTCTTTGGAAGTTGCAACAATGTCACAGGTAATTAGAATGCCGATGGCATGCCCCATATACCAATTAAAATGAATAGCGGTCCCCCATGCCGTCAACGATTGCTCCGGCAAAACGTACTGCCAGCCTCCCCACAGAATCATCAGATCAATAGCTAAACTCATGAAAAATACAGAGAAGTATATAAATAGCAGTTGTGAGCGCTGAAGCCAAAAACCGATAAGTGAAATCAGGCTCAGTACCATTAATATTGCCGCTCCTGCCCATGCTGGCACTTCTCTCTGCAATTGCTTCAGCGTCAAGGAGGCCGCCGGGCCAGACCATACTTCAAACCCTTTTTCCACATCTTGATGCGGTGACAATCGGACTAACAATGTTGTATCGTCGCCTTCCAACTCATAGGAAATGATCCGCCACGTAACAAACCCGGCAGGCAACAACGGATCGGATACAAAAACAGGCTTGTTCCCTGCGAACAAAGCGATTTCAAAATCATCAACCATATAATAATAGATAAGCAGCTCCCCGGATGGCCTTATCCCAGTCGGCAATTCGCCCTTCAGCCACAAATCTTGTCCAAAACCTGTAGCATTATCGCGGTAATCTTCAGATGCTAAAGAGTGCCACTGGACGGGAACCTGCTCTTCCGGCAAATTCCCATAATAATAGGCGTCCCATACGACTTTTGCAGGCGCTGCTGGCTGGATAGGAGAGGCCATCCCAACGGGAATAAACGGAAGAACAAATCCTGCCGCAACTAACGCAATAAGCGTTAACCATCTTATCCGTACATTCGTGTGATTCATGCGGCCCACTCGCTCCCTTTTACTTATGCATCTTGATTCCCTACAGTCTATCGTTGTTCAAGGCATTCGTATAGATGTTCTTAATGAGCGGAGTCATTCAAGATGATTGGGGAACAAAAAGAAAACTCGCCAATGCTAAGGCGAGTTTTGCTTCTTATATGCTAAGCGAAAATCTAAGCAACCTCCGTTACTCGCTTATGGCTTTCTCTACCGCATAGTCTTCTAGCGGAATAGCTGCCTGTTGATTCATCGCTAACTTGGCTAGCTGCTCTCCCAGAAAGGGTCCCATCGTTAATCCGGATGAACCGAGCCCATTAGCAACAATGAGTTTCTTCCATCCAGGAACCCTTCCTAGCACCGGAAGAAAATCCGCAGTAAATGGACGGAATCCTACTCTTATCTCATTCAGGCTGCAATCCGCAAGACCGGCAGCTGTTTGAAGACCTTTATTTAATAATTCTTGCATTCCGCCTGCGGTTACAGAAGTATCGTATCCAGCAACATCATTTTCATGAGTAGCGCCTATCACGATATTCTGATCAGCAAATGCAAGTAAATATTGATCGGTTGGCGGCATGACAACAGGCCATTGCTCAGTGTTCTCTTGCCCGGTATAATGCAAGTGCATGATCTGCGCCTTTTGATAACGCACATTGACCATTATCCCAAGCGGATGAAGCAGTGCATTGGACCAGGCACCTGCGCACACCATCACCTCATCAGCCCTGAATGTCTGTTGTCCAACTCTAACATGGCTAATTTCATGATGATCATGCTCTAGAATAGCGTCCCCCTCGATCATTTGCGCTCCATTACGCTGTGCAGCTCTTAATAACGCTTCACGCAATTGGCGTCCATCCACTCTTGCCGCACCCGATACATGCAGAGCATGATAACCTTCCGACAATAATGGAAACTTCTCTTGCGCTTCACGATCCGTCAGCAGCGTAAGTTCGCCTATTTCAGGGGCGTCCTCCCTGCGAAGTTCCGCTCTTTCTTTGATTGCGAGCAGTTTATTTAAGTCATCATGAATACATATCGCGCCCACCTTCGCATAACCAGTCCCTGCATTTCCCGCTTCCTCCAACTCCTGAATAAGTGACGGATAGAAGCTTGCTCCCGCTTTCGCAAGACGATACCATGCTTTATTCCGGCGTTGCGACAACCATGGACAAATAATTCCCGCTGCTGCATCCGTTGCTTGTCCTGCATCTTTACGATCTATTATGATAACTTCAGCACCTAACTTACTTAGCTGGTATGCCGCTGAAGCCCCTAAAATTCCTGCGCCGATTACAATAACCTTTTTCATTTCTGAAATCCTTTCTGCCGTGTATTGATTAAGCTTAATATACGAATTTCACACTTTTTTGAACTTTCCTATTTTTATTATAGCAAATAATAACTAATAACCTCAGTCTAGACAGGATCACCAATACTAAAATTAATTCCATGTACTTAAGATGGTCAATGAGTAATCTAATTGTGTAATTAGCATATTGTTGGGCAGAACAAAAATCCAACTTTGAAATGTCCGATTTCTGATATGGCTTACGAAACCAACTCGACGAAGAATTTGCGTTAGATTCAGAAGCTACTCTAGTCCGCGATTTTAGCGGTAGATTCAGAAGCTAAGTTTCCATTCGAAGCTTAAATCTGCGTACGAGCGAACTCTGGTCACATCGCTACAAGCGATGCAATCTATCGCGAATTTGATCAGAGAATATTAGCAAGATTAATTCATTCAATTCATTACTCCTTAATTCATACGCCTTGAATCAGTAGAGACTTCAATGCTATACTCGAAGCAACGGACATGAAGCACATGCCGCTTTGATACTTAAAATGTATCGAAGCGGCTTTTTTATTTTTCAAGTGATAAGGAGGGGCAAGTATATATTTAAGAAACAGTATGAGCAGTGGATGCAGATTCAGATCGAGCAGGAAAAGAATCACCGAAGACGCGAATGGTTGCAAAAAGGATTAAGCCACGGGACGGTGGAAATGCTGCGTTCCATTTGGTATCCAGTTGTCGGCAACTTCGACTATTTACATCCCGAATGGGAAGTTCGTGATTTCAATAACGGGTACAGGTATCTCGATTTGGCTTTTTTACCGGGAAATATGAAAGGAGATATTGAAGTTCAAGATTACCGGTCGCATGCCCGAGATTTGGACACACGAAGGTTTAAAGATCTGTGCCGCAGACAAAGTTTATTGTCTCTCGATGACTGGGTCTTCTTGCCGATTGCGTACTTGTCGATTCGGGAAGAACCCGAATTTTGCAAGCAGCTGATCTTATCGTTCATTGGAAAGTTTCTGTCGTTCGAGGTGGATGCCCGGTTGAATTGCTTGGAAGCAGAAACGGTTAGATATGCGCGCAGATTACTCAAACCTTTTACGCCGAATGAACTTGCTGTACATCTTCGGGTTACAGATCGATATGCTCGAAGTGTATTACGTAATCTGGTAGATGCCAATCATTTAGTAGTGGCAGGCGGAAACATAAGGTATCGGACTTATCAGCTTAATGTTGGCGAGAATTTGCGTAGCTTGGATGATGGCGAAAGTTTGCGATGCTTGCATCGGGCTAACGGAACTAAGAAGCCTTATTTGGGCCAAAGTAGTCGAAAATTAATTCTAACGGAACTCAAATGCGTTATTGATGCTAATTTCTTGTTTCTCGCCTCAAATTGCTTAAATAGTGCCGCTGAGTTCCGTTACATTTTAACGTGGCTCTTGTTTATCATAATAAGATCGTTCTGTTCCGTTACGTTGGAATTTGAGGAGTTTGTGGAGCCTAGGAGGATACTTCTTGGCTTATTGCCTCTTTGTATCATCATGGGATGTCCGAATCTGCTGACGAAGCCGAATCGACGAGGACTTTTAGCGGTAGATTCAGACGCCGTGCTCCTCCGTTCGAAGTTATACAGGATGACTTTTCATCCACTCCGTCCACGCGGACTGAACCCCGGGGTTCGCCCCCTATGGGCTACCACCATAATAAACAGAAAACCACATCCAATGGATGTGGTTAAATTGTTTATTATGGTGGAGCCTAGGGGGATCGAACCCCTGACCTCATCGCTGCCAGCGATGGAATGGTTGTCCGATGTAGTCCGATTAAAACCGCGGAAGCTTTGTTCTGACTAGGTTTCTGAGGACCGCATTCCGAAATTTCGCCCCATTCGATTAAACAAGATTGTATGCCAATTCTTCCTTAACAACATCGACAATTAGACCTACAAAGCTGGAAAGCTCTTGCTCATTCGGACCCTCTGCCATAACTCGAACAATCGATTCTGTGCCTGAAGGGCGAACTAGCACTCTTCCGTTCCCGCCCATCTTATGCTCTACTGATTTGATGGCTTCTTCGATCTTTTGATTCCCTGCCAGCATCGACTTGTCCTCTACTTGAACATTCACCAGAAGCTGCGGGTACTTGGTCATGCACTCAGCAAGCCCGCTTAGAGACTCGGATTCGGACACCAGCACATCCATTAACTGGATCGCACACAACATGCCGTCTCCAGTCGTATTATAGTCCAGCATCACAATATGGCCCGACTGTTCCCCGCCCAGGCTATATCCGCCTTGTACCATTTCCTCCAATACATAGCGATCTCCGACTTTGGTTTGTTTAGCCTCTATTCCATTTTTCTCCATCGCCTTATAGAAGCCCAGGTTGCTCATCACAGTAGAGACCACCGTATTGTTATTCAAACGATGTTGCTTCTTCATGAATCCGGCCAGAATGAAGAGGATGTGGTCCCCATCAACGATCGTTCCCTTCTCATCGACGGCAATGAGCCGGTCCGCATCTCCGTCAAAGGAAAGGCCTAAATTGGCCTGATGTTCCAAAACAGCCTGTTGAACCGCTTCAGGGTGCGTAGAGCCGCATTCTTTGTTAATATTTAACCCGTCCGGTTGATGCGCCAGGACAACCGTGTCGGCACCCAAATCGCGGAAAAGCTGCGGAGCGAGCATCGAAGCTGCCCCATTGGCACAATCCAATACCACTTTAAGCCCATCGAACCGATTTTTAACCGTAGACTTTAAATAAGAAATATAGGCTTGTCCGCCTTCGAGATCATCCTGCACCCTGCCCACATCGCCGCCAATTGGACGTGGAATCCGATCTTCATCCGAATCAAGGAGCGCTTCAATCTCCGCTTCCATTTCATCCGATAGCTTAAATCCGTCTCCTCCAAAAAATTTAATCCCGTTATCCTCCACAGGGTTATGAGAAGCGGAAATCATCACCCCAGCATCCGCTCCCCTTGTTTTCGTCAAGTACGCTACGCCTGGCGTAGAGATAATCCCTAAACGTACAACATCTGCACCGATTGACAACAAGCCTGCAATAAGAGCAGCTTCCAGCATTTCTCCTGAAATGCGGGTATCCCGTCCAATTACAATTTTAGGTCGCTTCCCTTGCTTGCTCCGAGTCAGCACATATCCGCCTGACCGGCCTAATCGAAATACCAGCTCAGGAGTCAACTTACTGTTTGCTACTCCTCGTACCCCATCTGTTCCAAAATATTTACCCATACGTATCTTTCCTTTCCTTACGATTTCGCGGCTTCTCTCCACCTTTTGTAGTCATGGATGGAAAAGCCTTGATATCCGGTATGCCACCGCATGACCATATGGCTCAACTGCATTTGCCGATGCATGCTGGAGGTGCCACTTTCATAAAAAGAAATATGCTCCCCTTCATCAGAAGGAGCCATTTCCAGACCTATAATTACAGGTTTCCCTGCTCGAGTTCCTTCTTTAATCATCGGCAGAGCATTGGCAATAATGCCGTTCTCTCCGATCGCGAAATTCCGGTAATTCATGAGCACCACACCGTCGAGCTGATCGATCATCCAGGAACCGACGCTCTCGCTATCGCTGGCAGGAATCTTATGAATCCAAAAAGGAAGATCGGCCGATACCCGCAAGGACGTGTCTTTCTTTGCTTTTTTAACCAAAAACTCCACATTCCCCATCCATTGGCGTACGATATCGTCACGATCCTGCTTCCATTCCTTCAACAGATAAGGTTCAATGTCCACGTGGATGCCGTCAAATGCGGCTCGTTCACCTGCAGCAAGCTGATAGTCTTTAATCCATCCAATAAAGGATTCAATATCCTGTTGATATTCGGTTAATCCCCAGGCTGGATCTCCTCCTAACGCTTCGACTTCAATCCCTAATCCGTGAGCTTCTTCGATGAAGGCTCGATAAGGTTCAAAGTCTCTGGCTTTGCGGTCGACATGCAGGTAGATTACATTCACTCCTTGCTCTTCGGCAAAGGCGAGCATTTCGTTTTTGTCCTTCATCAAAGCCATTGTATCCCATACCCAGGTTGCCTTAACAGGCGGCTTTTCGGATCCCCATTTCAGCATAAGAACCGCCCCGATCACCATGCAGGGTAGCAAGGTAATCAGGATAATTTTAAATAATGGCATCTTTCTTCGAGTTACGAGCTTAAGCACCAACAGGAACTTTCGCAGCTTTTTGATTCATTCCGGTTCCCAGCTTATGAATGTTATCCGACTCGATATCTGCAAAGGCATTACGTGTATCAATGATCGGAACTCCAATTTCGGCTAACTCATGATAGCTGAAGCTTCGATGATTGGTAATCAACACCAAGCAATCGTATTGGGAGAATGCATCTGGGTCGTATTTTACCGTCTGAACGACGTGACCTTGCTCGTCTTTGAACGTAGTTGCATACGGATCGTAATACTCGACTTTCGCTCCGCTTTTTTTGAACAATTCATAGATTTCCAAGCCGGGAGATTCACGCAGATCGTCGATATCCGGCTTATAGGACATACCTAATAGCAGCACTCTCGAGTTGCGGATTGATTTCGCATATACATTTAAGACTTGAGCCGTTTTGTTGAGCACATATTCTGGCATATTATCGTTAATAGATTGGGCCAATTCGATAAACTTGCTATAGAAACGGAATTCTTTTGCTTTCCAAGACAAATACATCGGATCCAGCGGAATGCAGTGACCGCCGATTCCCGGCCCCGGATAAAAGGACATGAATCCGAACGGCTTCGTAGAAGCAGCTTGAATAACTTCCCACACGTCAATGGCCATTCGATCGCACATCATGGCCAATTCGTTGACGAAAGCGATATTGACGCTGCGAAACGTATTTTCAAGCAGCTTTGACATCTCCGCTACTTTCGGAGAAGAAACCGGAACGACAGTTTTGACCACGTTGTTGTAAAGCATGACGCCTAGTTCTTTGCATTTCTCGGTAGTTCCGCCAATGACCTTGGGCGTATTGTACGTATTGTAATTGGGATTACCCGGGTCCACGCGTTCCGGCGAGAAGCATAGGAAGAAATCCCGGCCTGCCGTTAATCCCAGAGCCTCAAGCTCATATTCAATTAATTCTTCGGTCGTTCCGGGATACGTCGTGCTTTCTAGGACGATCAAGGTTCCTTTTTGGATATACTTCTTGATCTCATTCACAACGCTCACGATAAAGGAGGTGTCTGGATCTTGGTGTTCGCTGAGCGGAGTCGGCACGCAAATGCTGATCGTATCCAATTCCCGAATCGTTTCGAATCGGTTCGTTGGCACAAATTTCCCGCTGCCCACGGCATCGGCCACCATAGAATTTGGCACATCTTGAATATAGGACTCCCCATCAAGAAGGGACTCTACCTTACGGTTATCCAAATCAATCCCATAGACGGTAAAGCCGCCTTTCACCATTTCCATCGTTAATGGCAATCCTACATACCCTAGACCAATGACGCCTACCTTCGCCGTTTTACTTTGCAGTTTTTCTTTTAAATGGTTGTAATTCATATCGTATCCGCTCCTCTCGAATTCACAATTTTAATTGTTTTTAGTCAATCTCTTAATTTTCCATTCTAATTCAGAGATCGAAAGAGGTTTTGTCACGTAGTCGGCAGCTCCTGACTCATAAGCACGACTCATGTTTTCCGTGAGCTGCTTGTCTGTCAGAACGATAACCTCGCCTTCATACGAGTTAGTAGCTTGAATCTTGCGGATGAGTTGATATCCATCGATGATAGGCAAATTCAATTCGGTAATGACGAGGCCCGGCAATTCTCGAACGAATACATGGTAAGCTTCTTGTCCATCTTTGGCCTCATGTACGCGATACCCCTTTAACTCCAGCCGGGTCTTGATAAATTCACGTATAATATCGTCCGTATCGACTATAAGAACGGATGCGGCAGCATTGGCCCCCGTAAAGAAGTGAATGTTTCCTTCCTTCCCTTTGCTCCGAATCGCTTGTAGCATGAATTTCTCGATCGTAGACTTGGTCGGGTTCCCGCTCTCCGGAAAGCTGGATACAATCAATTGCCCTTGCAGCAGATGCTGATCTTGGAGAAAATCTTTTAGCACCAGAGACGCGTAATGGGTATTGCCCATGGTTCCATTGTCCAAAACCGCACACAGCACCTGATTAGGATCGTCATAGAAAAATTGGACCGAAAGAGAGGCATCGTTGTTGCTCATAAGTAATTTTGCCTGTTCGAGTGTTTTGGGGTTCATATTCTTGCAAGGAGCCAAAATGACTCCGCACGAAGCGCTCTTCTTGGTTGCCAAATGAACGAATTGTAAAAGCTGCAGCGTAATTTCCTGAATGTTGTTTCGAATGACAATGGCCACATTCTCCACTCCTTTTATCTATATACTTGATATTATTTGTTGAAATTGGTTCTAACCATCGTTCCCCACGAATTATTGTTGCGGAAGAAGTCGATGTGTCCCATGAATCTCCATAGAACGCCAACTTGACGATAACCGAGAAACATAAGGAAAGAGTAAAGCATCATTTTATTGAGATCACTCAGTTTAGGATAACGGCTAAAAGCTTTTTCCTCGATAAATAAAGCGCCAAGGCTAAGAATGAAGCAGGAGAAAAAGTTCACCAGCATAAACACAACGACTGTTTTCCAATCCGCCATATTAAGCAGCCAATAACCGATCATGGCGATTAGCCCGCTCAGACGGATATAAGGATTTAAGGTTTCAAATAGGATGTTATAAGGAATTGTTAACCATCCGAACAATTTATAACGGGGGCGGAAGATCATATGGATTCCTTCCTCGATCATGTTTTTTAAGTTACCGCGCCCCCAGCGCATTCGCTGGCTGCTTAAAATCCGGTACGTATCCGGTGCTTGTGTCCAACAAACAGCATCCGGACAAAAACCGACGTGATAAGGTATATTGTTCTTCAAGCAATAACGATGCAGCTTGATGACGATGTTCATATCTTCCCCAGGGTATCCGCCGCGGTACCCGCCTATAGCTATCACTTTATCCTTCTGAAAAACGCCGAAGGCGCCGGATACAATAATTAATCCGTTAATGGAGCTCCAGCCGATCCGGCCGCCTAAGAAAGCTTTGATATACTCAACGTTCTGGAGGGCAGGCCACATTTTTTTGGGAAATCTGATGTTTTTGACCATCCCGTCTTCTACCGTACAACTGTTAACGATTCGAACATTTCCGCCGACCGCTACCGTATCTTCGGGGTTTTCCATATATACTCTGGCGATTCTTGTCAGAGCATCTTTTTCCAAAAGTGAATCCGCATCAATCGTAGAAATCAAACCATAGTGAGAAAGGTTAATCCCTGCATTCAAGGAGTCCGCTTTCCCCCCATTTTCCTTATCGATGAAATACAAGTTTGGATATTCAGGATTGTGATAGTAACCTCTGACCATGTTGGTTTTAATATGTTTTGCAACATAAGGCTTGATTTCTTTTAGTTGAAACTCATCGATCATAATTTTGGCTGTATCGTCTTTTGAGCCGTCATTAACGACGATGACCTCATATTCCGGATAATTCAAAGCCAATAAATTTCGCACATTTTCCTTAATCATTAATTCTTCGTTATATGCCGGAACTAATATGGACACCGGCGGTACGTGTTCAGAACCTGATAGCTTTCGTACGCGATTGTATTTTATCCCTCTTTGCAGAGGGTAAGTATGACGAATCGACAAACCGAAGATTAGGAAATAAATGAACGTTATAATGAGTCCATAATACATGGCAAAGTAGCCGTATCCCAATAAAAAGTCGCGCAAGAAGTCCATTGCTTGTTGTAAATAATATTCCAGAAGCCTCATGCTTTGTTCCCTCCTAAACCTATAAGCTATACAACACGATAGATTCGTTTGTTCTTGCCTAGCGTTTTTTCGTAATGGTAGGCGAGCGAATTATATCGTGTTAGTTTAACAAGGTCATGGAGCTGTACCGAAAGAAATTTGAGTTCTTCCTCAATAAGCATTTGGAGGTATTCCCCTTGCTCTGACCCTCTTACTTCTGCAGTGACTCCGCATAATGTGGCTATGCCTTCTTCTCCAAGAAGCAATAACCCTTTCGCACTGGCAGCGGATACTCGCTTGCTTTCATCCAATAATGCGTTTTTCATGACATCGATATACGTAACCAGCTTCTGATCGGCGATCGCCCCAATCGTAAGGACACGCAGTTCATCCAGCGGATGCTGAAGCAGCTTTTGAACGACGTTTCTAGGTATAAAGTGTACTGATTTGAAATAGATTTCCACGGCCATAGATTGAATCATTCTGTCCTCGGAATCGATGAGACGATAGACAGCCGATGCTACCGTCGGCTCGGTATAGTCTCTCAATCCGCACAGTCCGATTAGGATATACTCATTGCTATCCCGTTGAATGAATTCAGCAAACAGCGCCCCATGTTCGATATCCGCTTCCTTAATCATGTCTACAAGCAAATCATAAAATCCTTTGTTATGGCTCAGAAGGAGCTTTACCATTTCCTTCACATCCTGTTCATTGCGAGCGCATTTCGCAATCGACCGGGCGATGACAAAGAGGGAAGAATTCAGCTTATGCGTTGCGAGAAGCTGGAGTAAATCCGGAACAGCTTCCTGCACTCTCATACAGCCTAAATGATACGCCGCATCGATTTTCACAGCATAAGAGCCTTTTTTCAAACGATCCAGATGATAGTGCACCAGTCCCAAGCGTTGGCACAGCTCCTTACCTTTTTCGCGAGGTGTTCCGGTAAAATTTTCGATCATATCATTCAAGCGTTCCTGCAATATTTCTTGTTCTACTTTGTTCAAAGAAAACGGCGGTGCCTGCAGCGGTTCTTTTCCTTCGATATTGACCAGGACATAGGTAAAATAATCTTTGAATTTGACCTCAAACCTGCGTTCTATTCTGGTTCTTCTCAACCTTTTGATTTTTATGGCATAAACCGCGGCGACGAATACAACATTCAAAATAATAAGAACATACAAAAATTTGACTGCAACTTCGAAGTTGATATACACAAATAAAATCCTTCCTTCCTTTATTTATGCTCGGATACCGGTTGGTTCACTTCACGCATCGCTTTTTGCATAATCGAATAACTTTGTTTTGGGCGTTCCACATATTTGACGTCGATATCTTCCCATCTTTTCCAGGTGTAAAGCGGAAGTTTCGATATCGGATAGGGATTGTTGCCTTCGAGGCCGATAACTTCCTTCGAATCGTTGCGGACGATCCATGGAACAATGCGAACGCCCTCGACTTTCTCGGATTCGAATTGTTTCGTTCCCGTATCTTTGTAACTAATGGCGCTGAGTGAGCTTGGATCACTGAATCCTAGCAGCATCCATGGAATACGAATCTCCAATATATTGCCTTTTGCCTGCCACATTGCCTTCGAATTATAGTTCGGATCTTGCGGATTGCTAGTTCCTCTCAGCAAGTTTCCTACTTCGATATCGCCGAAGGGATGATCGACACGGGAATCCGGATATTCGAGCAAATAATTGACGACCAATTTCCATGGGTTAAAGAGTCCGCTATCGTCTTGAAAATGTTTTGGATCGTAAGCTAATATTTTCGACAGCTTGCCATAGATTCGGGTATGGAAGTCATAATTGGAGGCTATCATCATTTGCCCTTTATCCTTGTTTCCGAGTTCGATTAAGGTTTCCAATCCTTCATCCAGCGTCTTTTCTTGGAGCTGCGGTGCATGGCGGTTGCCACCCTTTAATGTGTCGAATCCTAAATAGACGGAATTTTCTGTTAAATCTAAAGGTTCAGTTAACTTGGCCAAGAGATATAAATATCCTTCATCATGCGTAGCCCATATCTCATTAAAACCTTTCATTTGCATATCTAGCTTAGTCTTATCCCCATCATCGAGCTTGTCCCAGTCTGATGAATCCCCGTCAATGTGAATCACATCATCTTTACTTGGATACATACCGAGTATTCCAAAATGCGATTCATTCGTGAGCGTGTTATACCAATAAGCCCGCCGGTCAGGAATGTCGTAGTTTAACGTGTTCCAGGTTTTCTTAAACCACTCGTCCTGCCATGTAAACAAGATCGCGCCGGAGTATCCCTCCTGATGGATTTGCCGGAACATATCCGCATCCATTTCCCCTTGTGTTTTGTCGTCGTGTCCTCCCTGATTGCGCCCCAGCATGCCTGTATGGGCAATGCCTTGTGAGGCGGGAACTCCAAATTCCGTAATCATAACCGGCATATCATTATGGTATTCCTTCAGCTTGTGAAGATAGGTTTTGTAGCTATCCACTTCACCTTTATCATTTTTCATCGTTTGAAACGATTTGTCGAAGGTAAAGAAATCAGGGTAATACGGGTAAACGTGATAGGAGGCAAAATAACCGGCATCCCAATCTACGGCTTCGATATGCGACGGATCCACACTGACCATATCTTCAGTAATTAATGGCTCACCTGGATGCTCAAGCGGGTCGGTAGTCACCCAATTCGAGAATGCGATCGGATGCTGCCATCCGTGCTTAGCTTCTGTTGTGGCTGTTATGTCGACCATCTCGGCCAACCATTTTTCGAAGGGACTAGCATCAGATTTGCTTTGAAAATGTTCTCCCTTATAATCAGCTGCACCCGAATTGTTCTTATTCGTTTTATCCACCATCATAGGATCCCATTCTGTGCCGACGATCCATCCCATGAGATAGGGCCCTGCATTAAACACATAATTGCCGCTGGCTTTTCCGGAATGCGCCTCAGCTTCAAGCTCGATATTTCCGTACACCGCTTCTACTGCCTCTCGAACCTCCTTTTCAAACTTCTGTTTTACTTTCGGGTCAAAGGCGTTTTGGCCTGCAATTAATTGTTCTTCTGGACTCCATACCCCTTGAATGAAAAAGAGCGGATTATCCTGATGCTTCTCATTGTACCGGACCAAAGCTTCGTAAAACTCCGGTTTTAGAATGGTGTACACGCGAATGACGTTGGCGCCCATATCTTGAATCATTTCAAACCATCTCATATAGTCATCCCTCGAAATCTCAAGCTCGCCGGGGAAATGTCCTGGAACAGCTGCTCCCATATTGACCCCTTTGGCAAAATAGGGATTCCATGACTGGTTTTGAAATTGTTCAATTTGAGTTCCGTTCGTTTTAAATTTCACCTTATATCCTTTACCGATTTCGGTGCTTTCTACCTTTGCCACAGGCGGCATCAACCAATAAGCGACAGCTCCTCCCGCGATTATAAAAACAAGTCCTATTTTGAAAAAACCACTTTTGAATAACTTTTTCATTGCCCTCTTCCTCATGTCTGTATTCTAGTCATATGTTAAGCATTCATATATACGATCGGTCGGCTTGAAGCCGCTTGCTGCGCCTCAATACTGTAGCATAAGGCGACAAGCCCGCTCAATAAAATCTGGGCCTATACGACATTAATAAATTTTTAGAACTCTAATAATTATTCATTGCAAAACAGAAAGAACAGCCTGCGAATGCAGGCTGTTCTTGGGATTATGAAAGTCAGGATAACAGATATCAAAATCTCATAAATAGATAGTTAATCTGGGATTTATGGATGGGTTCTACCTAGGGGTTGGGACTTGGTAAATGTGGCTCCAAATCAATTTTTTCCCAGAATCGATCATCATCAGATAACAAATAATTCGCATTCAGATGATCTACCAGTGGTGCAATCTATCGCATACTTGGTCAACAGAGTATTTAGAAAAGTTATCAATTCAATACACCTTCTTGCATGCACCTTGAATCACAACAGACTTCAATGCTATACTCGGACCAACGGACATGAAGCACATGCCGCTTTGATACTTAAAATGTATCGAAGCGGCTTTTTTATTTTTCAAGTGATAAGGAGGGGCAGTATATCTTTAAGACAAAGTATGAGTTATGGATGCAGAATCAGATCGAGCATGAAAAGAATCACCGAAGACGCGAATTGTTGCAAAAAGGATTAAGCCACGGGACGGTGGAAATGTTGCGTTCCATTTGGTATCCAGTAGTCGGTAACTTCGATTATTTATATCCCGAATGGGAGGTTCGTGATTTCAATCACGGATACAGGTATCTCGATTTGGCTTTCTTACCGGGAAATATGAAAGGAGATATTGAAATTCAAGATTACCGGTCGCATGCCCGTGATTTGGATACACGAAGGTTTAGAGATCTTTGCCGCAGACAAAGTTTATTGTCTCTCGATGATTGGGTCTTCTTGCCGATTGCGTACTTGTCAATTCGTGAAGAACCGGAATTTTGCAAGCAACTGATTTTATCGTTCATTGGAAAGTTTCTGTCATTCGAGTTGGATGCCCGGCTGAATTGCATGGAAGCAGAAGCGGTTCGATATGCACGCAGACAACTCAGACCTTTTACGCCGAATGAACTTGCTGTACATCTTCGGGTCACAGACCGATATGCTCGAAGTGTATTACGTAAACTGGTAGATGCCAATCATTTAGTAGTGGCAGGCGGAAACATAAGGTATCGGACTTATCAGCTTAATGTTGGCGAGAGTTTGCGATGCCTGTAAATTGGCGAGAATTTACGAAATTTGTATGTTAGCGAGAGTTTGTAATGCTTGCATGGGGCTAACGGAACTAGGAAGCCTTATGTAGGCCAACATAGCCGAGAATAAATTTTAACGGAACTCAAAAGCGTTAGTGATGCAAATTTTTACGTTTATCACCTCAAAATGCTCAAATAGCGGCACTGAGTTCCGTTACATTTTAATTTTGCTCTTGTTCATCTTAATAAGATCATTCTGTTCCGTTAAGTTTCACTTTGGCCCTTGTACATAGTAATAAGATCGTGCTGTTCCGTTACGTTGGAGTTTATGGCATCAATGGAGCTTAGCTGAAAGAAGAGATACTTCTTGGATTACTGCCTCTCTGTATCGTCATGGGATCTCCGAATCCTGATTGTATGCTGACGAAGCCAACTCGACTGTGACATGGTGCGAATCTCCCAGTGCACGATTTTTAGCGGTGGATTGGGACGACTGCTTCTCCGATATGCAGATTCAAGGGAGCACATTGATTCATTTGTCCGCACGAACTGAACTCGCCCCTTGCGAATCTCCCATCGTGAGAGGCGGTGTTGCTTGAAAGCTGCCAACCACCTCCTTCGGGCTTCCACCATTTGATACTAGCCGGCTAAATTTTTAGATATTGGACTTATCAGCTTAATGTTGAAGAGAATTTGCGATGCTTGGATGTTGGCGAAAGTTTGCGAAGCTTGGATGTTGGCGAAAGTTTGCGAAGCTTGGATGTTGGCGAAAGTTTGCGATGCTTGGAAGTTGGCGAAAGTTTGCGATCCTTGGATGTTGGCGAATGTTTGCGATGCTTGCATCGGGCTAACGGAACTAAGAAGCCTTATTTGGGCCAAATTAGTCGAAAATAAATTCTAACGGCACTCAACTGCGTTATTGATGCAAATGCCTTGTTTTTCGCCTCAAATTGCTCAAATAGCGCCGCTGAGTTCCGTTACATTTTAATTTGGGTCTTGTTCTTCGTAATAAGATCGTTCTGTTCCGTTAGGTTGGAGCTTGTGGCAATTATAGTGCCTATTGGCCTAAGAGGATATGCCTCAGCTTATTGCCTCGTTGTATCTTCATGGAATATCCAAATCCTGATTGTATGCTGACGAAGCCAACCTGACGATGACACGGTCCGAATCTCCCAGCGCACGTCTTTAGCGGTGAATTGGGACGCCGTGCTCGTCCGTTGGAAGCCTCTTCTTCGAAGCATCCCTATCACTTCCTGCACGCGAACTGAATCCCGGGGTTCGCCCTCGTGAAGGGCTCCATCAAACACAAAAAAACACGCCGTTACTTGGCGTGTTGAAGTTTGTGTTTGGTGGAGCCAAGGGGGATCGAACCCCTGACCTCATCGCTGCCAGCGATGCGCTCTCCCAGCTGAGCTATGGCCCCGTGATTAAATTAGCGACAAGATAGATCATACCATGGGAGGAAAGCGATGTCAATTGCCTTTTGGCAGGCATCATGCCCGCTCCGCTTATACTCCTTCTTAATAAATAATGCAGGCACCATGCTCAATCCGCCTCACACGCCTTCTCAATAAATAATGCAGGCACCATGCTCGATCCGCCTCACACGCCTTCTCAATAAATAATGCAGGCACTATGTCGATCTACCTCATACGCCTTCTCAATTTCTCTACCTCGTTCAACAAAAGAAGCAGGGGAGACCAACGCTCCCCCGCTCTATATTTGCTTTTATTCCACGCGCTAACCCTTATCCCCGCCATTAAGCGGATGCTTATGCAGCAGGCTGTTGAGCTCCTTCATGAACATGTCGATGTCCTTGAATTGGCGATAGACAGATGCGAAGCGGACGTAGGCTACTTCGTCGACCGGATAGAGCTGGCTCATGACGATGCCGCCGATCTCGCTGCTGTCGACCTCTGCATGTGCTGTCGTGCGAAGCTCCTTCTCCACCTCGGAGACGATCACTTCCAGGCGCTCGACTGGCACGGGGCGCTTCTCGCATGCGCGGATGAGGCCGCGAAGAATTTTGTCCCGGCTGAATTCCTCGCGGCTGCCGTCTTTTTTGATGACGATTAGCGGTGTTTCTTCAATCATCTCGAACGTCGTGAAGCGGCGGTTGCACTTCTCGCACTCCCTGCGGCGGCGGATAGACTTGTTTTCGTTGGCTGGACGAGAGTCCAATACCTTGGTTCCCGCATAGTCGCAATACGGACATTTCATAGTGATATCCTCCCTTCAACTTACTGTTTCATCAGAATACATCCTTACACGTTAACTCAATCCATGAAATCCCATTCGTTTCCTGTAATGAACTTTGGAATATCGCGCATAATACAGTTACCAACCGCAAGGAGGTGAACATCAATGAGCGCATCCCGCAGCAGCAACCAATTGGTAGTACCGCAAGCGACAGCAGCTCTGGACCAACTGAAATATGAAGTTGCACAAGAGCTGGGTATCGCGATCCCACAAGACGGCTACTATGGCAACATGGCAACGAGAGACGCAGGCTCCATCGGGGGTTCCATCACCCGTCGCCTGGTTCAAATTGCTGAACAATCCCTAGCCGGCACAAAATAATGATTCATCTGTATGAATAACGAAAGTCTTGGAGCAGCTTGTCCAGAAGAGATGGGCTCTCCAAGGCTTCCTTAACGTTCAATGGTCATATGCGTCCTAGAAACGGGGATACAAATCCTTGTACTTATTATAATAGTAAAAGACCCGTTGTACATAGTGCCGCGTCTCGCCGAACGGGATGTCGCCTACACTATTCATGCTCCCGTCCCAGCTTCCGCCATCCAGCCACTTGCGCACATTGCCAGGACCGGCATTGTATGCGGCTACGGCTGCCACTGGATTTTGCTCGAATTGCGCATGCAGGGAATTGAGATACCAAGCCCCCACTTCAATACTTACATCCGCCCGGTGACGCAAAATGTCATCATCCACCTTGGCGAATCCCGCCCTCTCCACGACCCAATGAGCCGTGTCCGGCATAATCTGCATTAATCCCAAAGCGCCCTTCTTAGACTCGCGGCCCGTGACATAATTGGATTCTGCACGTATGATGGCTGCGATCAGATGAGGCTCAAGATCGTAATTCGATGCGCTTGCCCGTATATCTTCCTTATAATAAATCGGATACATCCATTCTGCTAACCAATCAGATTTCAAGAACAAGATGGCGAGTAGACCTAGTACCAATACAAGAGCGTACCGTTTCTTCATCCGCACTCTCTTCATCCCGGCGTCCTGACTAGACGATTCCACAACGCTTGAACCTGAACCTGCGTCTCTTCGGCCGTCCCGCTATTGTCAATTACCCAATCCGCCCTCTTGCGCTTCTCTTCGATATCCATCTGCAAAGAAACCCGGCGTCTCGCTTCCTCCTCGTCCATCCCATTGCGCTTCATCAGCCGCTCAACCTGCAGCTCTGGAGGCACGTAGACTACTAGTATGCCTTCATACAGCTCGGCTTGCTTCGTCTCATACAGAAGCGGCACATCTCCTATGATCAGTCCATTAGGCTCCGCTTCTGCATACGTATGTATCTGGTCCCACATTCGCTTCCGTACAGCCGGATGCGTGATGGCCTCCAGCTTGGCCAGCAGGTCAGGATCCTTAAAGACGATATTGCCCAGAGCAGTCCGGTCCAGCGTGCCATCCGGCTGAAGGACAGCTTGTCCGAAGAGAGAGGCGATCGCCTCAAGCGCCGGCTCTCCGGGCCGCACGATCTCGCGTGCGACCGTATCGGCATCCACAAGCCTTGCGCCAAGCTCGACGAGCATGCGCCCGACGGTGCTCTTGCCGCTGGCGATTCCGCCGGTCAAACCAATGATCATTGCGACCACCTCCATTTATAACAGCTTCATAATGCCTATCATAATCAATAATATGCCCGGCACATACGACAGCACATGCATGCCTTTCCTTGCCGCGAACCGCATGCCGATCCGCGTGCCCGCGACCAGGAACAGCGCGCCCGCGGCCGCAATGACCAGCGGCGTCAGAAGCGTCGGAAGCCCCAGCAGCGCAGCGCCAAGACCTGCGCCGAACGCATCCAGCGACAGGGCAACGCCCAGCATGACGGCTTCAGAAGACGAGATCGTGCCCGACCGGTCGACGTCCGCTGCCTGCGGCGTGCGCAAGATCTGGATCACCAGCCCCAGACGCTTCAGCTCCAGCTTCAGCACTTGGGCCGTCTCTGCGGCGGCTGCAATTCTGGCGGGTTCGCTTCCCGTTCCTTTGCCATCTGCCGCCGAATCAGGGTCGTCGTTGCTTTTGCCCCGCACCAGCTGGATGAGCGCCCAGCATCCGATTGCGATCAAGATAGATGCGCCAATAAGCGACGCGGCTGATTCAGAGATATACTTGCCGATCCATCCTCCAGCCTGCATAGAGAGCCAAATGATAAATCCGGAGCAGCATGCGATAATGAACACCGACAGAAAAGGGATGCGGATTTTCCTGAGGCCATAGGTCACGCCGACGCCAAATCCATCCAAGCTAACGGCAAAAGCAAGCACGACCAGCGATATCAAATGTGCAATCAACGTAAAGCTCCTCCCCGCATGAGCGGATGGCTGTTACACGGCTCATCTCCCGAGGGGCCTGCGACAGGGCATCCGCCTATCGTTCGTAACATCATCATATGCGGGGGTTCTGCCTCGGTGCACAGATAGCGGCAAATTGGATTATGGCTTAGCCGGCTTAGCTTCCTTCATCGGCTGGCACTTCGTGCAGATATGCGTGCCTCTGCCGCCGACCACAAACTTGTGAAGCGGCTTGCCGCATGTATTGCAAGGCTCATTCTTCCTGCCGTACACATGGAATTGATGCTGGAACATGCCCATCTCACCCTGTCCATTCACATAAGACTTGATGGACGAGCCGCCGGCATCTATCGCCCGCGCAAGGGTGGAGCGAATCGCCTCATGCAGCCTCTTCCATTCCGCTCCAGTCAGGCTACCAGGCGACCGCTCCGGATGAATGCGCGCCAGATACAGCGACTCATCCACATAGATATTGCCAAGTCCGACGATCAGCTCTTGATTAAGCAGCAGCGGCTTGATCTTGGTCGTGCGCTTCTCCAGCTTGCTCTTCAGCACATTCACTGTAAAAGCATCGTCCAGCGGCTCGATGCCAAGCTTGTTCAGCGGCGGCAGCTCCAGCTCCTCGCCCGTCTTGAAGATATGCATCGTGCCGAATTGGCGTACATCCTTGTAGCGGAGATCGGTTCCATCATCGAAGTGGAAGATTACATGCGTATGAAGCTCTACCGGCTCATCCGCCTTGTATACGCCGTAGCGTCCTTCCATCCTCAGATGCGATACCAGCACCAGTCCGTCCAGCACAATGCGGAGGAACTTCCCTCTGCGCTCTACCGTTTGAATCGTATGGCCGGCAAGCGCGTCCGAGAATTGCCCCGGATCGGCCGGCCTTTGTATAATACGCGGCAGCTTCACGGTGACGGACTTGATCCGTTTGCCCGCGACAAGCTCCAATAATGTTCGTCTAACCGTCTCTACCTCTGGCAGTTCAGGCATGTCTCCTCACCTCAACAACCATTATACTTCATTCAAGCCTGGCGCGCCTTATATGGGGCTTACTTCGCCTCATACCAATTATCTCCGAAGCTGACGTCCGCCTTGAGCGGCACAGACAGCGCGAGCGCATTCGACATCACTTCCGGCAGCAGCGACTTCATCAGCTCCAGCTCATCCGGCGGCACCTCGAATATCAATTCGTCATGCACCTGCAGCAGCATGCGGCTCTTCAGGCCGCGCTCGCGCAGCGCTTCGTCCATCTGCACCATCGCCAGCTTGATAATGTCGGCGGCTGTGCCTTGAATCGGCGTATTCATCGCCGTCCGCTCGGCGAACGAGCGAAGATTGAAGTTCGATGCCTTGATCTCCGGCAAGTAACGGCGGCGGTCCAGCAGCGTCGTCACATAGCCGTCGCGCTTCGCCTGGGCCTTGATATTGTCCATATAAGCCCGCACGCCCTTGAATACGCTGAAATACTGCTCGATGAACTGGGCTGCATCCTTGCGCGTAATGCCCAGGTTCTGAGACAAGCCGAAGTCGCTGATGCCGTATACGATGCCGAAGTTGACGGCTTTCGCGGAGCGGCGCATATTGCTGTCCACTTGCTCAGCCGTTACGCCGAATACATCCATCGCCGTCTTCGTATGAATGTCCATATCATGGATGAACGCTTCCTTCAGGTTCTCGTCATCGGAGATATGGGCGAGCACGCGCAGCTCGATCTGCGAGTAGTCGGCAGCAAGAATCGTCCAGCCTGGCTCCGACGGCACGAATGCCTTGCGGATCTGGCGGCCTTCCTCCAACCTGATCGGAATGTTCTGCAGATTCGGGAACTGGCTGCTCAGTCGCCCGGTCGCCGCGATCGTCTGGCGGTAATAGGTATGCACCTTGCCCGTCTCCTCGCGGACCTCCTTCAGCAAGCCTTCCACGTACGTGGATTGCAGCTTCGAGAGCTGGCGGAAATGCAGGATAAGCGGAATGATGTCATGGTAAGGAGCAAGCTCCTCCAAGACTTCCGCATCGGTGGAGTAGCCGGTTTTTGTTTTCTTTTTCGCAGGCAGGCCCAGCTTCTCGAACAGAATCTCGCCCAGCTGCTTCGGCGAGTTGATATTAAACTCCGTGCCTGCAAGCGTGTAGATCTCGCTCATGATGCGGGAGAGCTGCGACTCCAGATCCTTGCCCAGGTCCTCCAGCACGCCCTTCTCCACCTTGATGCCTTGATGCTCCATGCCCGCAAGCACGCGGGAGAGCGGATGCTCCAGATCAAAATACAGCTTGCTCATACCTCGACTCTTCAGCTCTTCGGTCATAATCGGCACAAGCCTTCTGACCGCATCCGCCTTCAGCGCCAGATGGCGGTGAAGCGCCTCCGCGTCCGGCACCTTGAACTTGGCGCCTTTGCCATAGACGGATTCGTCGGACGGTACGCCGCTCAGTCCTTGGCGGTCATGGATCGCGCTTAGGGACAGCGCGCTGTCCGTCGGATCGAGCAGATACGCGGCGAGCTGGACATCGAATGCCGCGCCGCCAAGCGCAAGCCCGTTCCAGCGCAGCGCCAGCTCCGCCTTATGCGTATCGAAGCCGAACTTCGGCTTGCCTTCATCCGCCAGCCACTCGCGGAAGCCCTCTGCGCCCGAGCCCTTCACCGTCTCCATAGAGAGAACGAACACTTCATCCTCCGTAGCTACAGAGAGGCCAAGCAGGTCCGCATGATGCGGGTTCTCGCCGATCGCCTCGATATAGAGACCATGCTTGTCCGAAGCCAGCAGCGCCTTCACCAGACGCTCCAGCTCGCCGGAATCACCCTCTGCCACAACGGTAATATTGAGCTCTGCCAGCGCAGCCTTCGCTTCGGATTCCGTTGCGCCGCTGTCCGAGCTGAGCGACAGCTTCTCGATCAGCGACTTGAACTCCAGCTTGCGGAACGCCTCGCCTAGCTTATCATTGTCGTAGCCGCTCCAGCGCAGCTCTTCTGTATCCCGCTCCAGCGGAACCTCGCGGAAGATCGTCGCCAGTTTTTTGCTCATGATCGCATCGTCCTGGTGATTCTCCAGGTTTTCCTTCAGCTTGCCCTTGAGCTTGTCCAGATTGCCAAGCACATTCTCCACCGAGGCATATTCATGCAGCAGCTTGAGCGCCGTCTTCTCGCCAACGCCAGGCACGCCTGGAATGTTATCGGACGTATCGCCCATAAGCCCCTTCAGATCAATAATCTGCAGCGGCGCAAGGCCGTATTTCTCCTGAATCGACTCCGGGGTATACAGCTCCACTTCGCTGACGCCCTTGCGCGTCACGGCGACAGTAACGCCGTCCGAGGACAGCTGCAGCATATCTTTGTCGCCGGTCACGACGACCGTCTTCACGCCGCGCTCATCCGCCTGCTTCGTCAGCGTGCCGATAATATCATCGGCCTCGTAGCCGTCGAGCTCGAACTGGGAGATTCCGAAGGAAGCGATCAGATCCTTCAATACCGGGAATTGCTCCGACAGCTCCGGCGGCGTCTTCTGCCGGCCGCCCTTGTATTCGCTGTAGCCTTCGTGGCGGAACGTCACCTTGCCCGCGTCGAATGCGACCAGCACATGCGTCGGCTTATGCTCCTCAAGCAGCTTCAGCAGCATCGTCGTAAAGCCAAAAATCGCGTTCGTATGCTGGCCGGCCGAATTGGTCAGCGGCGGCATAGCGAAGAACGCGCGGTATGCAATGCTATTTCCGTCAATCAACATCCATTTATCCATAAAAAGAAGAAGCACCCCGTTTCTCCAAAGCTAAACATCCTACTTCCTATCATACCACAAAATGGGCTCTTCCCAAGCATCGCAGGTCCGGCAAGCTTGGAAAAAGCCCTTAAATTATGACGGGAACGGTCCCGGCCTACCCAGATGATAGCCTTGCGCATAGGGGATGCCCATCCTAAGCAAAGCCGCAAGCTCCTCTTCCTGTTCGATGCCCTCGGCAATAAGCGGAACGCCAAGCTTCGCGCCTACCTCTTGAAGCGTATGTAGAATATGCGCCTTCACGTCGTCCTGATGAATGTGATGGATAATAGAACGGTCAACCTTCAAGTAATCGGGCCGCAGCTCCACGATCGACTGCAAGGAGGAATACCCGGCTCCCACATCGTCGATCGCAATCTGGTAGCCTTGATTGCGGTAATGCTGCAGCGCCTTCTTCACAGCCGGATAATCCTCGATCGAGCTTCGTTCCGTAATCTCGAAGACGACCTGATTCGGCTGCAGGTGATGGCGCCGGAGGAAGCTGAGCGTCCTTCCCGGGGAGAAAGACGGATCCTCCATAATTTGCGCCATCACATTAATGAACAGCTTCTGGTTGGGCGCAAGCTTCAGGCAGCCGTCGATCGCCCGCTCTCGCGCAATCCGGTCCAGCGAATAGACCGCGCCTTCCTCCCCCGCGAAGCGGAACAGCTCCATCGGGCCGCGGAATACGCTGTTGTCTTGAAGACGGGTCAAAGCTTCGTAGCCGAATACGACGGCTTCGCCGCCAAGCGCGACAATGGGCTGATAGACGGGGTAAATCGCCCGCTCGGCCAAGATGCCGCGCAATGCTCTGCGCTGAAGATGGCGATTCGAATCTCCATCTTGGCGGGCCTGGACAATTGCCCGTTTTGCCGCTTCATACCAGATGGATTCCGCGTCGCCAGTGCCGCCTCGGCACTCCAGCACTGCAACTCCGGCATTTACTATGCCTTGACTGCCCGTTCCCGCACTTATGAGCTGCTCCAGCTCACGGGCTGAGAGCAAGGCATGCTGCTCCAGCAAGCTCTCCCAACGCGCCTGCTCCTTGCCCTTAAGCCATGCCCTGAGAAATAAATCATCATGCTGCCAGCACCACTCCATCTTAAGCGCCATCTCCTGCAAGGAGCCCGGCAATACTTGCTCCGCCATCCTTCGCCATTGCTCCCGCAAGCTGCAAGGAGCCTCCGTACCGGGCCTATTGCCCGGATTCTGCCATGACAGATAGATCAAGCCCGCAAATTCGGAGCCTTCTGGAATGGCCGCAGCGTGCTCTGCACCAGTCCTATTCTGCTGTATGTTCACCGTCGATTCGTATCCTCTCTATGCTGCTATTCCGTTAGGTGCTCCATCACACATATGCTGCCTTTTATCGACTTGGCGCTTTTCTTCAGTCTTGCGGCTTGCTTGGAGATAAGGGCCGGACTGACCGGGGCCTCTCCCTCCCATACGAGCACCGACAGCGACAGCGATACGCCTGCTTGCTCGACCATATTGCCGCTCCTGTCCGTTACCGAAGTCACCTCTTCACCGCCATAGAACCGGCGAATGCCCCGGTCGAACAAGCCGATCAGCTCGCTGCAAGCCGCCTCTGCCTTATTAGGATCTACAAGAGCAATAAAATCGTCGCCGCCGATATGTCCGATGAATACGTCTGAACCGCCCATCGAGCGCAAGACGCTCTCCATCAACTCGGCCAAGTAGCGTATCAGCTCATCGCCAAGTCCAAACCCGAAGAAATCATTGAACCATTTGAAAAAATCCATATCCGCGTACACCATGGCGAACGGACGTTGCCCGCCAATCCGTCTCGCCAGCTCGGACTGGATGCCGCTGTTGCCCGGCAATCCCGTAAGCGGATTGGCCGACCTGGCCTCCTCTGTCCGAAGAGCCGTCATGCACTCCAATATGGCCCGGACAGAAGCCGCTCCCATAAGCTGGCCGTTGCGTGTAATAATGACCACATCGTAGAGCCGGTAGTGGCTCCTCTCCATGGCAAGCTGGGAGACGCGCTCTACCGCCATGCCCTCATCCACAATAAGCGGCTGATTGTCCATAATGCGCTCTACCGACCGGTTCCAGTACAACGGAAGGCCGTATTGGCCGGCCAGCATTTGATGCAGCTTCTCTCTCATCAAGAGCCCTGCCGGCTCCCCGTCCCTCACTACGACAATGCCTGGCACTTGCGCATCGGTATCGAACAAGTAAGACGCCTCTGATACATGCGCATAGGATGCGATGGCTGCAATAGGAGACGCAAGCGTCCCAATGGTCTGCACGCCAGGCCGCGCAAGAACCGGGTTCCCTTCCCGCACGGCTCTCCTTAAAGCCGATACAGTCTGAGCTTGCGCCCTATCCGTGTCCCATGATTCAGTGTCAGCATGTTCCCTCGCCGTCTGAATCGAACGGAAGACAGACGCTTCCGTGCGAGTCTCCTGAGCAGGCTCTACCGCGCACAGCCCGATCCGCAGCCCTGCGCCAGCGGCGACCGCCACACCTCCGCTGCGCATGCCTGCTGCGCCGATACGCTCGCGCAGCAGGCTTGTCCATTGACTTGCCCCATGCGGACTCCAATCCTCCTCAGGCAGCATCCGCAGCAAAAAATAATAGTCATGCTCCAGCCGCATCTTCCAGAACACCCGTTTCGCTTCATCCTGCCAGCTCTCTATCATGGCCGAGGAGTCGTCCTCCGGAGCCTCGGCATGCATGTACAGGACGGCTACGCCGCAGCCTGCGCTCCATTGCTTCCGAATGGACTGAATCATTCCTTGATGCAGCAATCCCAAGCCGATCTCGCCCATGCGAATCCCCTCGATGCCAGAAATGATGAATCGTAATGTTTCCTTACTCCCACCATACCGGATTTTTGTGAACATTGATCTATACAATTGTTAGGGGCGCGTAAAAATATAGGGGAAACCGCGACTTTTCACCTAGTTCTCCGTCACTCCTGTCCCTCGGCACAAAAAAAGACAACCTCCCGCCTGCTTGCCGCAGACTGGAAATTGCCTTCAAGTAATGGCCCACTTGCCGAAGAAATATGGCTTAACCGAAACGTCCCGAGATATAGTCGCTTGTTTCCTTTTTCACCGGATTGGTGAACATCGTCTCCGTATTGTCATACTCCACCAGCTCGCCGGAGAGGAAGAAAGCGGTTTTGGAGGATATGCGCGCCGCTTGATGCATGTTATGCGTGACGATGACAATACAATAATCCTGCTTCAGCTCGGAGATGAGCTCCTCGACCTTGGAGGTTGATACCGGGTCGAGCGCCGAAGCCGGCTCATCCATCAGAATAATGTCGGGCTTTACCGCGATGGAACGCGCGATGCACAGGCGCTGCTGCTGTCCGCCCGACAGCTTGAGCGCGGAGGTATGCAGTCTGTCCTTCGTCTCCTCCCACAGCGCCGCCTTGCGCAGCGACTCCTCGACGAGATCGTCCAGCTGGCTCTTGTTCTTCAAGCCATGATAACGCGGACCAAACGCGATATTCTCGTAGATCGATTTGTGGAACGGATTCGGACGCTGCCAGACCATGCCGATGCGGCGGCGCAGAAGGACGACATCCGTCTTCGGATGGTTAATATCCTCGTCGCCGATCCAGATCTCGCCCGTCATGCGCGCGTTCGGAATCAGATCGTTCATCCGGTTAAGCGTGCGCAGGAAGGTCGACTTCCCGCAGCCGGACGGGCCGATCAGCGCCGTGACATCCTTGTTGTTGAAGTCTATCGTTACATTCTTGACGGCTTTGTTGTCGCCGTAATATACGCTCAAATCCTTTACGGATATCCCTTTGTCAGCCATATGCCAGTTGCCTCCTATTTCGTAGCGGTAAACTTGCGGTACATGAATCGGCCAAGCCACCTTGCCACAAGGTTGAACAGCAGTACAGTAATGACAAGCACGGCGGATGCGCCTGCGGCGATTTCCGTCGCATCAGGAGCGAGGCCTTCGGAATTGATCTTCCAGATATGGACGGCAAGCGTCTCGGCAGGACGGAACGGATTGAGCGGAGACACCGGGCTAAGCGGGTTCCAATCCGTGAAGTCTAGCCGCGGCGAGCTCATGCCCGCTGTGAAGAGCAGCGCAGCCGCTTCGCCGAATACGCGGCCGGCGGCAAGGATCGTGCCGGATACGATGATCGGGAGCGCGATCGGCAGCATGATCGACGTGATCGTCTTCCACTTCGTAAGGCCAAGCGCCAGAGCCGCTTCCTTCTGCTCGCGCGGCACGCTCTTCAGACCCTGCTCCGTAATCCGCACCATCAGCGGCAGGTTGAAGATCGTCAGCGCCAGGGCGCCTGCCATTAGCGAGAAGCCAAGACCAAAGTAGTTGACCAGCATTAGAAGGCCGAACAGGCCAACTACGATCGAAGGGAAGGAAGACAGGACTTCCACGACGAGACGGATAAAGTCCGTAAATTTGTTCGCTTTCGCATATTCGCTCATATAGATGCCTGCGCCGATGCCAAGCGGTACCGTAATGATCATCGTTAATACAAGCAAGAACAAGGAGTTGAACAATTGGGGACCGATGCCCCCGCCTGCGCGAATGGACTGCGGAGGCGATGTCAGGAAGTCAAAGCTGAGATGCCCGAGGCCGCGCACCATGATAAAGCCGAGCAAGCCGGCCAGCACAAGCACGATCAAACCCGCTACGCCGATAATGACGGCAGTGGCGATCTTGTCTACTGTTTTGGGTTTCATCATAATTTCGACCTCTTTTCCAGCCAGCGTACGATAAAGACGAAGACAAAGGTCATAAGCATCAAGATGAGCGCCAAGGACCAAAGAGCATTGTTATGCGCCGATCCGCTGACCGTGTTGCCCATGCTGAGCGTGATTGCGCTTGTCAGCGTCGAAGCGGATTCGAACAGGCTGCGCGGGATGAACGGCGCGTTGCCGATAACCATCTGTACGGCGAGAGCCTCGCCGAACGCTCTGGCCAGGCCAAGCACGACGCCGGTCAACAATGAAGGCAGCGTCGTCGGCAGCACAACCCGATATATCGTTTGCCAGCGGGTAGCGCCAAGCGCATACGATCCTTCCTTAAGGCCGGAAGGCAGAGACGCCAAGGCATCCGTGGCAACTGTAGTCATCGTTGGTAGGATCATAATAGACAGGACAAGCGCGCCTGCGGCGATGCCGACACCTTGCCCGGGGAATACATCCCTGAAGAAAGGCACGATAACGCTAAGTCCGATAAAGCCGTATACTACGGAAGGAATGCCCGCAAGCAATTCAATTACAGGCTGCAAATATTTGCGCCCGAACTTCGGAGTAATCTCAATCATGAATACCGCTGCGCAGAAGCTGAGCGGCGCCGCGAGCAACGCGGCAAGAATAGACGTGCTGAAGGAACCGAAGATGAACGGCAACGCGCCGAAGGCAGGCGGCTGTCCCTCAGGACTCCACTTCAGGCCTGTTAACAATTCGAGTACATTTACATCATTTTTAAAAAAGGTGCTGAGACCTCTGGAAGCTACAAAGTACACCATCGCAACAATCGTCGTGACGAGAACCAGAACACAGAGAGTCGTATAGATGCGTCCAACCCATTCCTCTGCAAAATGATTGTTGGCTGATATTTTTTTATCGGTAGTTTGGGCCATATGGATCTCCTCTACAGAGCTTGAAAGAGGCAGATCGGTTGTCCGCCTCTTTCGTGCTTTTAGGATAGGAAGCTATCTTATTTTTTTGTGATGTTGCCTTCGATATCACGCACAACTTGCATGTTTTTCGCAGGGATGTAGCCAAGCTCAACCACTGCGCCGTCTTGCACTTCGTCAGTCAGCATGTAGTCCAGGAAAGCTTTAACCACTTCGTTAGGCTCGCCTTTCGTGTACATGTGCTCGTAAGCCCATACCGGATAAGTGCCGTTTGCTACGTTTTCTTCGTTAGCCGCTACGCCGTCATATGCAAGAGTCTTGATGGAATCATCCAGGTAAGACAGGGCAAGATATCCGATAGCGCCTGGTGTTTCGCCGATAATTTTACGAACAGTACCGGAGGAATCCTCTTGGATGGAGCCTTGCAGGTCGTCTGTTTTTGTGCCAAGTGCATATTTCTCAAAAGTAGCGCGAGTGCCGGAGCTTGCTGGACGGTTAACGATTACGATTTTTTGGTCGTCGCCGCCAAGCTCTTTCCAGTTCGTTACTTTGCCAGTGAAGATATCAATCAGTTGTTGTTTTGTCAGTGTATCCACGTTCACTTTAGGGTTAACAACAGCTGCCATTGCAACTACAGCTACTTGATGGTCAACCAGCTCAGCAGCTTTGTCAGCGTCAAGCTTCTCTTCTGCATAGACGTCGGAGTTGCCGATGTCCGCTTGGCCTTCGGATACTTGCGTCAGGCCAGTGCCGCTGCCGCCGCCTTGAACTTGGATCGTTACGCCGCTGTTAGCGTCCATGAACGCTTTGGATGCTTGGTCAACAAGCGGTTGAAGCGCCGAGGAACCTGTTGCCAGAATCGAACCTTCCAGCTTTGTTTCAGGAGTTGGCTCGCCAGACGGCTCTGTGGATGCGTTGCCTGCGTTATTCGTCGCAGGAGGCGTGCTTGCGTTACCTCCCTTGTTCGAGCTTTGTCCGCATGCTGCGAGCGTAAATGTCAATACCAATGCCATAATCAACATGACCGTCTTCTTCATTTCCTAGTTTCCCCTCTCACTACCTGTTTGGTTTTGTTTACAAGACTTATTGTAGAGCGGCGCTATTAACCTAATGTTTTCTGTTTGTAAAATTAACAATTAAATATTATAGAATCCATCTATGTTTTCTCTTATAATATTGATAAAACTAATGATCGTGGAGGCATCTTATGAGTTTGTTAAAAATGAAGTTAATCGTCTACATAGATCGGTACAAACAGATCACCGCCGTTGCCAATGCTCTTGACCTCAAGCAGCCTACCATCAGCTTTCATATGAAAAAAATGGAGGAGGAATGGAGCGTCAAGCTGTTCGAATCCCGGACCGGCAAAGTGCTGCTTACGCCTAGCGGCAAGATGCTGTTGAACTACGCGCTGCAAATTACAGCGTTATATGATGAAGCCATGACCCGCCTGTCCGTCATGCATGAGAGCAAGCGCAAGCGATTCGTGATCGGCTGCACCAACAGCGCCGCCGCCTATATGGCGAGTTCCGGCGCTTTGCGGCAGCTTCAGCCGCTGCGGGAGATCGCCAACATCTCTGTAGCCGTCCATGAGCGCGAGGAGCTGTTCCATAAGCTGGAGCAAGGTACGGTCGATCTGGTCTTGTGCGGGGAAGATCGTATCCACGGCGAAAGCAGCAACTATCGCCACCAAGAGGTAAGCAGCGGAGCCTTGAAGCTCGTCGGCGCAGCCGCGCATCCCCTATTGGCGGCAGCAGCGGACGTTGCCCTGTCCGCCGACATCTTGAAGAGTGCGGCAGAAATGGTGGAGCTCGGAGACGTATCGGTACAGCAATGTATCGCAAAATGGAGCCAAAGCGAAATCCACTATTTCCACACTGGCGTTTCCTACGGCTCCGTCGAGCTTGTCCTGAATCATCTTGCCGATGGCGAAGCGCTCGCTCTGCTGCCCGAATGCCTTGTTCCGCGTGACGGCCGCTATGCCGTATCGGCGCTATGGGGCGATGTTCCCGCGTGGAAATTGTATGCGAGCTGGTCCCGCCACTATTGGGATCAAGAGCTGATCGTTTCCATCATGCGTTTGCTGACGCCAGAATCTGCAGCTTAATCGGCAGAAATTTGGCATGATTCTTTCACAGCTCCACCAATCAGTAATAGAAAACGTTTATTCTTTTCATATCCAATATTTACAAAATGTGCTAATTCTCTTAAAATGGTTCTATGTAAGCGATTTAATTCTCGTTGAAGGGGGAATCGAGTACTAGAGAGGCTTGCATGCCCATACGATTCATATCATTTTAAGAAGAAGGGTTGTGTAATGATGATGAGATTGAGAAAAAAAGCAATAACCATTATGATCTTCTCCGCTATATTGATGGCTCTGCTTCCTGTGCTTCAAGTTAATGCAGGTACGAGGTATCCGCTGACGCCTCCTGCCTATGGATTCTATGAACTCGTCACTGGCTCCGGCAAGCTCGTGGTAGGCGCAATAGGAGAAGCAAATCATCCGATTCCGGAAGCTTATGTACCGGCAATGTGGACATTAACGATTCAAGCTCCTAACGGAGATGTGCTGTACAGCCAAAATCAAGGCTCTTATGTCGTGCTCGACAATCTTCCATATGGAACGTACAAGATCACTTTCCAAGTAGGTAATATTTGGACAATCAACTCCTATTTCTCGGCAGTATTTCAGTAACCATAAATCATCATCAAACATGCTTCTCGGAATAATTCCCGCACTAGCAAGCGCTAATTTCCCTATTCGTGTAAGCGGCTATCATGCACAGCGTAATTCGTATGAGACTAGTCACAGGCTCCTATACCGTGCTGCATAATCTGCCGCAAGGGACGTACAAAGTGACCTTCCAAGCAGGCATCTATACGCATGCTCGCATTACTCGGCTGCATTCCAGTAACCAAACGTTATGCTTATGATGCCCTTTGGGACCGGCCCTTCCTGCACGATTGCAGATCGTTCCGGCCCGAGAGGCATCTTTGCTTTGGCCCGTTGCTTCCTCTTCTGAGTCATTCCAACTCTTCTGACCGGCTGGCATCCACGCTTGGTCATAACGAAAAAGACGGCAATGAAGGAATCTCTTCCTTGCACCGCCATCTTATGATTATGCGTTATATAATTGCAGGTTCAATCGAATTACACATTGAGGTCAGGACGCGAGCCCGTTACGAGGTAAACGACGCTTTCGCCGATATTGGTTGCATGGTCGCCGAACCTCTCCAAGTAACGTCCTACAAAGCTGAGCAGTGAGGACTGCGTAATGTTGCGCGGGTTCTCCATCATAAGCGAGTAAAGCTCGCGTGTGATTTGACCGTACAAAGCATCGACCTGATCGTCGTCCTTCGACATCTTGTAGGCGAGATCCACATTCTCCTGAACGAAAGATTGGATCGACTCGTAAGTCATTTGCCCAACGACCTCAGCCATGCGCGGCAGATCGATCAGCGGCTTGATCAGCTCTTGGCCTTCTAGTCTGAGCACAACCTTCGCGACGTCCACCGCCAGGTCGCCCATACGCTCAAGATCGCTCGCGATGCGGAATGCAGCCAGAATGCGGCGCAGGTCCTTGGCAACCGGCTGCTGGGTGGCGATCAGCTTGGAGCCGATCTCCATAATTTGATCTTCCATTTGATTAAGCTTAGGATCATTCGCAATCATTTCCTTAGCGCGCGCAACGTCGATCGTCTTCAGCGCTTCCATCGAATCCGCAAGAGCCTGCTCAACAAAGCTCCCCATCTCGATAATCAATTGATGAAGCTTCTCCAGCCCCTGGTCAAATTCTTTTCTCACCGTCATCATAATCGTGCCTGCCTCCCCAATCGTCCATTGATGGTTACTCGCTTAGCCGAACCGTCCCGTAATGTAATCCTCGGTGCGCTGGTCTATCGGGTTCGAGAACAGCTTCTCCGTCTCCGCATACTCTACGACCTCGCCATTTAAGAAAAAGACCGTCTGATTCGATACCCTGGCCGCCTGATGCATATTGTGCGTAACCATCACAATCGTATATTTGTCCTTCAGCTCTTGAGCCAGCTCCTCAATCTTCAGCGTCGAGATCGGGTCAAGCGCGGAGGTCGCTTCATCCATCAGCAGAATATCTGGATTCACCGCAATGGCGCGTGCGATGCATAGTCGCTGCTGCTGCCCGCCGGACAGCCCCAGCGCCGACCGCTTCAGATTGTCCTTGACCTCATTCCACAGCGCAGCCGATTTCAAGCTTGTCTCTACAATCTCATCCAGCTCTTTCTTGGTCGTCTTGCCGTGAAGACGCGGTCCGTATGCGACGTTATCGTAGATCGATTTCGGGAATGGATTAGGCTGCTGAAACACCATGCCGATCTTTCTTCTCAACGTCTCCACTTCCACCTCGGAAGAATAGATATCCTTCCCGTTAATAAGCAGCTCGCCTTCAATGCGCGTGCCCGGAATCATGTCGTTCATCCGGTTCAGCGTACGAAGCAGCGTCGACTTCCCGCAGCCGGACGGACCGATGAAAGCCGTAATCGCCTTCTCCGGTATCGTAAGCGAGACGTCCTTCAGCGCATGAAACTGGGTATAGTATAAGTTGAGACGATTGATGTCAATTAATGTTTTCAAGCCGTAATCCCCCTTCGGTCGATTCGCATGATGCCAGGGCATTTGCGAAGCAGCTGGCTTATCGCGTGCAAGCAGCTAGCTTTATCTTGAACAGCCATTATGCGTAAAAAGCGATTCTAGTTCGTTCTCTATCATACTTTTGCAATGTAAATCGCATGTTTCCATTATGTTAACGTAGTGTTAAATGTCGCGCTGCGCAATTGGTCAAGCTCCTCCGATACCTGCTCCGCCTGGCGGTAAGCCTGTTCGGTCAAAAATTCGATCTGCTTCGCGCTGTCCCGGTTCCTCGCCGCAACCTGGAACAGAGAGCCGAATGCATCCTCTGCCGCCTTCACCTGCCGCTCGCTCGCAACCGTCTCATTGCGTCCCGCTTGGGCCAGGCTCGCTGTGTGTCCGATAGCGTCCAGAATGGCCTTCGTCAGCGTCGTAATCTCCAGCGCCGATCTCTTGGTCTGATTGGCGAGATTCATCACTTCGCCGGCGACAACCGCGAACCCGCGCCCATGCTCGCCCGCCCTTGCCGCCTCGATCGAAGCGTTAAGCGCCAGCAGGTTGCTCTGATCCGCAAGCTCCTTGATCAATCCCGACACTTTGCTGATCGAGCCCGCTTCCGTCTGCAGTTCTGTCATCTTCTGCTCTTGCAGCCGCGAAGCATCCGACATATTGCCGAAGGTATGGGTAACGCTGTCCAGCGCGGTCTTGCCGCTTAAGGTCAAATCCACCATATCCGCCGACAACGCCTCTCCTTGCGAGGTCGATTGGCGCACGCTTTCAATCGCGGCCTGAATGTCCTTCATCCGCCGCTCGACCGATTCAATGACGCGAAGCTGGCTTTGCACCGACTGCTGCTGCAGCTTTCTGGACAAGCCTAGCATATGGCCCACGGTCAATATGCCGGTGAACCGCCCGTGCTTCGATACAATGACGCAATCATACAATACGCTCTCATCGCGGCTCAGCGCTTGATCTATAATCGTTTGCGGCGCAATGCCCGACTCCACAATAAGAGGCGCGGAATCCATCAGGACGACAATCGATTTCTCATAATACAAATCCGCGCTGTAGCGGCTTCCCAGCTTCAAAAAGAACCTGTTCCTCATCATAAGGCCTTTCACAGTACCGTCCAATCCGCATACAACGACGCACTCCGCAGCGGGATTCTGCTTAAAGATCCCCATGACCTGCCTGCATGTGTACGATTCATCGGCAATCGGCGCTTCCTGAAGGAATGACTCCAGCCGCACCTCAGGCATGGCTGCGCGAATCATCTCCGTTTTTTTCGCAGGAACGCTCTCAGGCGCCTTCTCACCATTAGGCTTCTTGATAGGGGGGGATATTGGTGCGGCTTCTGCCTCACCAGTGCCTGCACGCTGGGCTCGTTGATCCAGTAATTCGATTGTCATGGATTCACTCTCCTGTCCTATCTTCTCTGGGTACACTATAGGACCTTAGCATCATCCCGGTTTAATGGAGATGTTAACGCAATGTTAAATGTCATACTTTTCCGAAATAATTGCAGGCATATCGGTTATGAAGGCAGTATGATAAACTAGGTATCAAAGAAATAGGCTGTACAGGAAACACGCAACCATTGGAGGAAAACATGATGACAACCAAACACACCGTTATGGAAACGATAGAGCAGCATGCGGAGACATTCCGCGCCATTTCCCGCGCGATCGGCAGCCGGCCGGAGCTGGGTCATGAGGAGTTTTTTGCTTCCGGATTGCTGACGGAGGAGCTGGAGCGGCAAGGATTTGCAGTTGAGCGGGGAACGCTGGGCATTCCGACCGCCTTCATCGGCGAATATGATTCCGGGAAGCAAGGGCCTACAATCGCCTTCCTATGCGAATATGACGCCCTGCCTGAGATCGGCCATGCATGCGGGCATCATTTGATCTGCTCCATGAGCATGGTCGCGGCAGTCGGACTGAAGTCCGTCATCGACGGGCTTGGCGGCAAGATTCGGGTATACGGAACGCCGGCCGAGGAGACGAAGGGCGCCAAAGTGCCGATGGCGGAGGCAGGCTTGTTCGACGATTGCGACATCGCTCTTATGGCGCATCCCTACCATTCCTTCGAGCGTTCCGGCGAATCGCTTGCGCTCGACGCCATCCAATTCGAATATGCAGGCGTTGCTGCCCATGCCGCAGCAAGCCCGTATGAAGGCGTGAACGCGCTGGATGCCGTGCTGTCGCTGTTCCACAATGTGAATGCGCTTCGCCAGCAGACAAGGAGCCATGCCCGCATCCACGGCATTATCGACAATGGCGGGAAGGCTCCGAACATTATTCCGGATTACGCCTCTGCCAAGTTCTATGTACGCTCGGCCAATCGCGTGTATACGAATGAGCTGACAGAGAAAGTGAAGCGCATCGCAGAAGCGGCGGCGCTGGCGACAGGCACGACGCTTACGATGAGCAACTATGAATTTTCGTACGACGAGCTGCTGACGAACGAGACGTTGTCCAGCCAATTCAACGCGAATCTCATGGAGGCAGGAATCGCTCCGGAGGAGATCGAATCCGGCAAGGACAACGGCTCGCTGGATCTTGGCAATGTATCCGTACGCTGTCCGGCGATTCACCCGTATGTGAAAGTCGTTGATGAGAGGTACTTGCTGCATACGGAAGCGTTCCGCGATGCGGCCATGAACGAACGCGCGCTGGACGGCATGATTTTTGGCGCGAAGATGCTGGCCGGAACCGCTTATGATGTAGCATCGAGTCCCGAGCTGCTGGAGCGGATCCGCGCAGAATTCCAGGCGCAGACCTCGAGGCCATAGCAGACCAGGGCCGAACACCTATAAGAGGAATGATATGACGATGTCGGACAATCCGATTCCAATCGAGAACAAGAGCTTGAATGCGGGGATACCCAAATCCCAAATCGATCTTATTACCCAAACCTGTCTGCTCGCAGGCAAAATCATCCTCCAGAACGGAGGAGAAACGTATCGCGTCGAAGATACGATGGTTCGCATCGCGGCCGCGTACGGCATTGAAAGCTCGCACAGCTTCGTTACGCCGACGGGCCTTATCTTCGCGATCGACGGGGCGTCGCATGTCACCCGTCTGTATCGCATCTCGGAGCGCAATAACAATCTGATGAAAGTATCGATGGTGAACGATATCTCCAGACGAATCAGCGGCGGCAGTCTGCCTGTAGAGGAAGCCTTCCGCTTGCTGGAGGATATCGACCGCACGCCGAATGCTTACCGGAATGTGTACAAGGTGCTTGCCGCTTCGATCGCGAGCGGCTGCTTCCTCATCATGTTCCAGGGCAGCTGGCTGGATTTCCTGCCGGTGGCGCTGATCGGCGGGTTCGGTTTTTTATTTTTCCTAATTATCCATCACTTTGTGCCAATCAAATTTTTTGCGGAATTTCTGACAGCGATTATGATCGGGGCGGCTGCGTCGCTTGTCGTCCACTTCGGCCTTGGGGTCGATCTGGACAAGATCATAATCGGATCGGTCATGCCTCTTGTTCCCGGCCTTCATATTACGAATGCCGTCCGGGACCTCATGGCCGGCCATCTCGTATCCGGGCTGTCGAAGGGCGCGGAAGCCTTCTTGACCGCATTCGCCATCGGTGCCGGCATCGCAACTGTCTTGACCTTTAATTAATATAGAACACGCGCAGGGGGAGCTAAGAGCTCATGTACTTCGTTGCCCAAATCTTAACCAGCTTTATCGCATCCGCCGCCTTCGGCTTCGTCTTCAACGTCCCGTTGCGGCTGCTGCCTCATTGCGGCGCTGTCGGCATGGCCGGCTGGATCGTCTACATTATCGGAATTGAGCTGAATCTGGATGCGATACCCGCCACGCTCATTGCCGCTTTTCTGGTGACGGTGCTCAGCCAGTGGTTCTCCAAGCTGAACAAGACGCCCATCATCTTATTCAGCGTATCCGGCATTATCCCGCTGGTGCCTGGCGGGCTCGCCTACGATGCCATGCGCCATGTGGTCGAGGACCAATATGACACCGCTGTGCAGCTGGCGGTAAAAGCCTTCATGATATCCGGCGCCATCGCGATCGGACTTGTATTCTCTGAAGTGATTAATCAAATTATTCGCAGATCAGAACGTTGAGGGAGGGCCCGAAGCAATGGAGGCAATCAACGAAAAAGTCGTATACGAGAATCCGCTGTTGTCCATTCGAATATTCCGTACGCTTCGGGATGAAGGCGGATTTACGAATTGGCATTATCATAAGCAGCTTGAGCTGCTGCTCATTATGGAGGGCCAGCTTGACGTCTATCTGGAAGAGGACAGCTATCACCTCGAACCCGGAGAAGTAATTATTATCGGCGATTCTGAGCTGCACCGCGACCGGAGCAGCAAAGTGCTGGACTACATCGTGCTCCAGTTCGATCTGGAGCAGTTCTTCGACCATAGCTCCATTCCTTATATGCGGTATTTCTCGGAGACGCATACGCCACTTAGCAAAGCGAACTATATCTTCCGCGAGAACGAGGAACTCAAGAAGCGGACTGCTGCGTGCATTGAGGGAATCCTGGAGGAAGTAAAGCGCAAGGACACCGGCTATGAGCTGGCCGTCAGCATTCTGATCAAGCAGATTCTGCTATTGCTGCTGAGAGGCGACACGCGCAAAATGCTCGTCGAGCAAGACAATTTCGAGAAGATCAGGCTGAAGCCGGTGCTTGATTATGTGGAGAACCATCTGAACGACCGCATTCAAGTCGAAGAGGTCTGCAAAATCGCCAATATGAGCTATTACTATTTCGTCAAGTATTTCAAAAAAACGATCGGCCTGTCCTTCACCGAATATGTCAATTACCGGAAAGTGAAATGGGCAGAACGCATTCTGCTGACCAAGGACCTCAGCATCTCCGAGGTCGGCGAGAAGATCGGCATGCCGAATATGGCGCATTTCTACAAGATGTTCAAGAAATACAACGATTGCTCGCCTAAGCAATTCCAGCGCAAGATGCTTACATGGCAGCGGCCATAACTTTCATACAGGCATAAAAAAGCTCGCATCCCTAATCATTTAGGGTTTGCGAGCTTTTTCGGCATGACCAGCTTGTAGCCAACGCCGCGTATTGATTCGATCTGGACAGATTGCTGTCCGAGCTCGAGCTTCTTGCGCAGCGAGCTGACATGAACGTCAACCGTGCGCTGTCCGCCGATGTAGTCGAAGCCCCAGACGACATTCATCAGATCGTCGCGGGTAATGACCATGCCCGGGCGCTGCACCAGATAGAGCAGCACTTCGAATTCCTTCGGTCTAAGCGGAATCGGCTCTCCGCCTACGATAACCTCGTACTTCTCCGGGTAGATCGACAATTCGCCTACCGTTATGACTTTCTCATTGGTCGCCACCGGCGGGGCGTCATCCTGCTGCGTCCTTCTGAGTACGGCCGACACGCGCGCGAGCAGCTCCGCTACGCCGAACGGCTTCGTAATATAATCATCTGCGCCATGCTTCAGCCCCTGCACGACCTCTTCCTCCGCGTTGCGCGCGGTCAGAATAATGACGGGCGTACGCACTCCGTTCTGCCGGAGCCGGTTGAGCACTTCGAAGCCGTTCAAGCCAGGCAGCATAATATCAAGAATAATAAGATCGAAACTCCGCTGCAGCGCCGTCTGCAAGCCTTCGCCGCCATGGTCGATCACTGTCGTCTCGTACCCTTCTTGCGTCAAGTTGTACGACAGCAGTCTAGCGAGCGTCGGTTCGTCTTCAATAACTAGCACTTTATGCGACATAATGACCTCCAACCTTGGGATCCTGGGCAAGGGCGCCCTGTCTCCCGTATCAAGATGAATCATCCTTAGTTTACCATGGTTTCATAAAGAATAGGTAAACCTTTTTATTGAACCACTGGCAATTCTATCGTAAATGTGGTGCCGACCCCGACCGTGCTTGTCACGGACAGCGTTCCTTTATGCAGCTCCACCAGATGCTTAACGATAGACAAGCCAAGCCCTGTTCCGCCCGAGCTCCGCGATCTGGCTTTGTCGACGCGGTAGAAGCGCTCGAAGATGCGCGGCAGATCCTTCTTCGGAATGCCGATGCCCGTATCCGATATCTGAATCCGAATATGGTCCTGATCGGATGCAAGCACGGATACGCTCACGCGTCCGCCTTCAGCCGTATAGTTAATGCCGTTGGAGAGCAAATTCATCATAATCTGGCGCAGACGGTCCTCGTCCGCCTCTACGTACAGACCCGGCTCAATGGTGTGGCTGAGCTCAATATTTTTGCGCTTCGCAACCGGCTCCAGCAGGGTAAACGTCTTGGCTACGAAGCTCTCCAGCTCCACAGGGGAGAAATACAGCGGTACCCGGCGCGACTCGATCTTCGACAGCTCCAGAATGTCTCCGATCAAGCGGTTAAGCCGCTCGCTCTCGTCGAAGATGATCTGGAGGAACGACTTTGCCGTCTCCTCGTCCTTCACCGCGCCCCCAAGCAGCGTCTCGGCAAATCCCTTCACCGCTGCGACCGGCGTCTTCAGCTCATGCGATACGTTCGCCACAAACTCGCTTCTCATCCGCTCCAGTCTGCGGATCGCGGATACGTCCTGCAGCACCAGCAGCACGCCGCCGAATTCGCCTGGCCCGCTCTGGCTGATCGGCACGAGATTGAGCTCCAGCAGCCTTTCTTCCGGGAAGTAGAACGTAATCTCTTCGCGCAGATGCCTGCGCGTATCGAGCGCCTCCTGAATAATTTGCGCCAGCTCGTATTGCTGCTTCGCCTCCATGAAATGCCGTCCGACCAGATCCCTGGCCGAGAAGCCTAGCACTTCCTCCGCCCGGCGGTTCATGAGCAGAATCTGCCCTTTTGCATCAATCATCACGACGCCGTTAATCATGTTCGCAAGAACGCTTTCCAGCTGGCTTTCATTTTGCTTAATGCGCGTCATCTGCACCTGCAGACTGTCCGCCATGGCATTAATCGCCGTTCCCAGCTCGCCAATCTCGTCATGCTTTCTTACCTTTACGCGCGCGCGGTAATCCATATTTTTAATTCGTTTTGCAACCTTCGTGATCTGCTCCAGCGGCCCCGTCAAGCTTTGCGCAATCTGATAGCTGATCAATGCGGCAATCACGAAGAGGATAAGCAAGCCGCCAATCAGCACCATCGTGAGCCTGCTTATGCTCTGATCGACCTCCTGCAGGCTCATCGCCAGACGAAGCACGTACGGCTCCTGGCCTGCTTTGATTTCGACCGGAATCGCCACATAGATCATGTTTTGATGCATCGTCTCGCTGGGACGGACGGCACGGCCTGTCCCCTTCTTGAATGCATCTACCACTTCTTCGCGGTCCAGATGGTTGTCCATCTTGGAGGCATCATAATCCGAATCGCCGACGACCACCCCGTCGCTGCGGATAAACGTAACCCTGGCATCCGTATAAGTCTTCAGCTCATTCGCTTCCGCCGTATAGTAGGATGTCATGGACCCCAAATCTTCGCCTTTATGCCAATCCATCTTGGCCGCAATGACCTTCATCTGCCGCACCATGTTGTCTTCCAGCGCATTAATATGATTTTCTTTGAATGTCTTCATCATGAGCATGCCCGCCGCAAAGACGGATATGGCGATCATCGATATCATGATGAACGTTAGTCTCGCACGAAAGCTGTTCATCTTATTGGCTCCTTCTCATTCGGCTATCCATCGTTTATCCTACATGCGCACTGCCGCTTGCGCCAGTCTTATCTTTATTAAGTTTTTGTAAAACGTAATGATGTACGGTCGCCAGCGGCTGCTGCACCAGAATGGACAATACGACAGGCACGGCTGCCAGCGGACTGAAGTAACCCAGCGCAAGCACAATGCCAAGCGAGATATTGCGCATTCCCGTCGCATACGAGACCGTGATCTGCAGCTCGCTGTTGCGCAGGAATGACGTCCCCAGGAAGCCAAATGCATAACATAACCCGACTAGTGCAATGACAGCAGGCACAAGCACAAGCATATCCTGCTTCAACTGATCGACATACGGCGAGATCGCCGCCGCATTCAAGGATACCACACCGACAAAGCACAGCTTCGACAGGGGCGCCGTATACGGCTTCGTCCGCCCCTGAATCTTGCCCTTCGACCATTCGTTCAGCGCAACACCGATGACAGTCGGCACTACAATCAAGATGACGAGGTCCAGCATAATCGGACCTGCGTCTATATGTGCTGTCGTTCCGAAGAAGAGGTGAATGGCGGCAGGCACCACAAGCGGGCTTAGCAGCGAATCCAGCACGACGAGCGCCAGCACCAGCGGAACGCTGCCGCCGGACATGCTGACCCACAGCACGGTGGATACGCCAAGCGGAATAATCGTAAAGAGCACAAGTCCGACCACATAAGGCGAATCAGCGCCGAACAGCGCTGTGCCGCCCCAGTATGCCGCCAGAGGCGACACCAGATGGGCTAGCATCAAAGTAAGCCCCATAATGCCTGGCTTCTTCAGGACGCCGCCAAGCTCGGAGAGGCCGCAGCCCAGTGCCATCGTCAGCGTCACGAACGCGAACAAATAAGGCACAGCCTGAACCATCGGGCTTAGCGCATCGGCAAATATAAATCCAAGCACTAGCGAACCTGGAATAATCAGAAACATCCACTTTTCAAAAAAACGGTTAAACGCAAGTCCCCGCTCTCGCATGTCCATCCCTCAATCTTCTCTCTAGTCTCTCTATATGTTTAAGCTTTATAATAGCATAGACAGTATAGGGTTCATACACTTCAAACGATGATTAGCGAGGGGTGCGCCATGAACAACAGCCGTTTTGTCAGTGCCATAATCGGCATGCAATATGTATCCAGATGGAAGGAATTTTCGCCGCGCTACAAGGACAATGCCGCCAGCCACAGCTTTCGCTGCGCTTCAATCGCCGTGCTTGCAGGCATTGCGGAGGAGCAGCTCTTCGGCAATCCCGTCAATAAGCTGCAGCTGACAGCGAGAGCGCTGCTTCATGACCTTAACGAGACGGTTACCGGCTCCATCAAATATGTGACCAAAAAAGACAGGCATGTCGCCGGGCACATCCAGACGCTGGAGACGGAGGTCAGCAAGGATATTGTGTCGCGTCTGTCCAAGTCGCTTCAGCCCCGCTTCTACGACTATATTGTAGATGCCGAAGACGACACCTACATCGGACAGCTTGTAAGGGGCATCGATTCCTTCGATGCCATGCTATTCTGCAAGCGGGAGTACGAACGGGATTCCAGCGCTCTGTTCAAGGAGAAATATGAGGAGCTAAGAGCGGATTTGCTTCAATCTCCCTGCCGTTCGATTAAGTGGCTGCTGGAGCAATCGGAACAGGACGCAGGCATCCGACAGTATCTGGACCACATCCTGAACCTTGATCTGATCGAACGCTGGGGCGGCAGCTTCAACCTGGTGCCCGACAACGACGCCACGCATTCGTTCCGGGTCGCCGCGATGTCCCTGTTCAACGGCCTGCTGGAGGCAGAGCGGTTCGACCGCAAGGATATCGATCTGTACCGTCTTCTCGGCAAGTCGCTCCTGCACGATGTGGTTGAGGGGGTCAGCGGCGATGTCGCCTCGCCGATCAAGAAATCATCGCCCGCCATCCGGCAAGCCTTCGAGCAGTATGAAAAGGAAGTGGCGAAGGAGATGGTCGCGCAGCTGCCGGCATTCCTCCACCAGGAGCTGACCGACTTCCTCGTCGATGCCAAGGATGAAAGCTACGAGGGCGAGCTGGTGGATATCGCGGACAAGATCGACGCGCTGATCAAGAGCAATCTGGAGATGCGCAATAACCCCCATTACGGCGACAAATATTATCAGCAGCTCATTCATATCCAGCATCACTACGAGAATCCATGCGTGATCTTTTTCCTCGCGTATATTTTACACGACTTGACCTATGATCATTTTGTCCGGTGAGAGAAGTTCTATAGACGGCAAAAAAGACGTGCGAATGCAGCAAGCATTCGCACGTCTTCTTGTATAAAATGATGAATTATTGCTGTGCGCTCCAGCCGAACGGATAGGCCGGGGAAATTTCCAGCGGCAATGTGCCTGCCGCCTTCAGATCGCCCAGCAGCACTTTCGCTGCGGAAGACAGCGCAAGCGGTCTGCATTCGTACACGGCAAGGTAGCTCTTCACTTCCGGATACAGCAGCAGGTCAAGCGGATTGCGCACCGATACCGCAACAACGCGGTCGCCTGCCAATTGGACCGCCTCGCGGGCTACGTCCTTCTCCAGCGGATGCTTCGATGCATCGTAAGTCACAACTACGATCTGCTCGAACTCATCAAGACCTTGCAGCGCGTCTCCGCTGTTCATCTTGCGCTCTACCACATTAGCGCCGTAATGCTTCAGGAAATCGCCCAGCGTTCCGTCCCCGGACAGCATCTCGTCGGCTACCGATACCGGCACGATATCCGGCCACAATACCAGCGTCTGTACGTCGCGCTTCAAAGGAAGCGATGCGCCTTCGTTCTTCACCAGCGTTACGGAGGATTCGCTCCACTTGGCAGCAACAGCTTTGTTCGAAGCCGTGCCGATCTCATCCTTCACGCTGTCCCAAGGCTCGATCGCCTGCTCCAGTTGACGCTTCTCCTTCAGCTTCAGCACGCGAGCGACCGCTTCATCGATACGCTCCATGGACAGCTCTCCGCTCTCGACAGCCGCTGCTACCGCTTCCAGCGCCGCTACCTGCTTCTCGATACGGTGCGAGACCAGAACCATGTCAGCGCCCGCTTTGATCGCCTTCACAGCGCCTTGCGCCGGTCCGTAGAATTCGTCGATTGCGCTCATCTCCAGACAGTCCGTTACAACTACGCCATCATAGCCCAGCTCCTTGCGCAGCAGGCCGGTCAGCACGTTCTCAGACAGCGTCGAAGGCACTCCGCTTGGCTCCAATGCAGGCAAGCATACATGAGCAGTCATGATGCAGTCTGTACCCGCTTCAATCGCCGCTTGGAACGGCAGCAGCTCGATCGCGTCCAGACGCTCGCGGCTGTGCGGCAGAACCGGCAGCGCATGGTGGGAGTCGACAGAAGTGTCGCCATGGCCCGGGAAGTGCTTCACCGTAGCGGCTACGCCAGCAGATTGATAGCCTTTCACCGCAGCTACGCCAAGTCTCGATACCACATCCGAACGGTCGCTGTACGATCTGACGTTAATAACCGGATTGTCCGGATTGTTGTTCACGTCGATGCACGGCGCGTAGTTCATCGTAATACCGAGCTTTCTCAGCTCTTCGCCGCAAATGCGGGCAGTCTCTTCGGCTGCTTCCTCTTGGCCGGTTGCGCCAAGCGCCATGTTGCCCGGCATCAGCGTTACGCCGTCAACCAGACGGGCTACCATGCCGCCCTCTTGGTCAATCGCGATAAAGATCGGCGGCTTGCCGGCATCCTTCGCGATCTTCTGCAGCTTCACGGACAGGCCGTGCACTTGCTGCGCGCTCTCGACGTTGCGCGTGAAGTAGATCGTGCCGCCGATGCCGTAAGACTCGATCAGCCCTTTGATCTCTTCCGTAGGCTCGAATCCGTTAAAGCCGAAAACGAACAGCTGCCCGATCTTTTGCTTCAAATCCCAGTTTTTCCAATCCCCATAAAGTGCCATTCCATTCATCCTCCCACATGTTCCTTGCGTTGTGTGTTGTGTGTTAGTTAGCTGCTTTCTTCCTCTGCATCTGCCACGAAGTCTTTTCCTTGCGACTGGAATTTGCTCCGGTAGTCGGTCGGATTGTCGCCCGTATACTTCATGAATACTTTCGTGAAATACCTGCGTTCCGCATAGCCGACCTCCTTCGCAATCTGAGCGACGCTCTTCTGTGATTCCGCCAGCAAGCTCTTGGCGCGCTCCATCCGTTGTCTGGTCACATATTCAATGAATGTCTCCCCGTAAGTCTGCTTGAACAGCAGGCTAAAGTAAGACGTGCTTAGACCAACATGTGTAGCGGCTTCTTCTACGCTGATATCCCGGTAAAGGTTTCGGTCCAAAAAGATTTTGGCTTCCGCCATGGAATTTTCGGACTGCTTCTTCTTATCCATAGAGCGCTCGGATACCGCGCATGTAACCTGCTGAATAAAGGAAAGCAAATCCTTGATTCCGAACCGGAGATCCAGCCTTCGCCAGAGCAGCTCTTCCTGCTCGCGGGTGAAGACCGCCATCTCTTTCATCTCCCTCATCAAATGAAGGACAAAAAAATGAAGCAGCGGCTTGACTCTCGAGCTGTTGCTCTCGTTCAGCAGCATCAGCTGCTGGGAGATATTCTCCGCCTCCGAGCCGACTGACGCGGCGTCTCCCCGCTTGACAGCGCTGATCAGCTTCTCTGCCGTCACCCAGAATGCCTGATCGGCTCCTGCGGAACGCTCCTGCTCCAGCGGGTAATACGTAATCAGATTGGCTGCGGGCGTAAGCTGCATTCCCATCTGGACTAGCTTGAACGCGTCCGACAGCTCCTCTACCCGCACGAAATGCCGGTAGATGCCGGCGTTAAGCGACAGCTTGATATGGTTGCGCACCGCAGTCAAGAGCATCTCCGCCCATGCGCGAATGACAGCCGTATCGAACGCCATCTCCTTGTCGGACTCGATGAGCACGCACCATTCGCCGTCTCTGGTCTGAATAACGGCATGGTGAAGCCCGTTGCTTTGCAGCTTCTCCCGCAGAACATTGCATACGGCAAAGTTCCACAGCTTGCGTTCCTTATCCGACCAGTCGCGCCAGTCCTTCGTTTTCTCCGAGCTGACGTCGAGATCAAGCACGATCATGACGAATTGCTGCAGCCGAAGCTGCTGCTCGTCGCCGGAGAATAGCCAGTGGCTTCCCGAGAAGTCGGTATAGTCCATTATAATATCATACAAAATCTTCTCGCTGGCAAGGTCTATCATGCGGCCGAGCTTCTGCTGCTCCTCAAAAAGCTGCTTCTGCTTGTTCCGCTGATTAGACATGACACGCGCGATAACGCCCGTCAATTCATCGTATGGGATCGGCTTCAGCACATAATCGTTCACCCCGTACTGAATGGCCGCTCGCGTATATGCGAAATCCTGATAGCCCGACAGCATAATGATATCGCATGGAATCTCCCGCTCCCGGACTTGCCGGACAAGCTCCAGGCCATCCATGACCGGCATCCGAATGTCGCACAGAAGCAAATTGATTGCCTCCTGCTCCATCTGCTGCAGAGCTTCTACGCCGTTCTTCGCTACGCCTGCCACGGTGAGGCCAAGCATCTCCCATGGTATGACTTTTTCCAAATTTCTTGTAATATGCGCTTCATCATCGACTAGGAGCACTTTGCCTATCATAGTCCCTCACCCCTGCTCTTCGGAATAATTATCCGGATCGTCGTGCCGTGCCCCTCGGAGCTGCAAATCATCATGCCATAGCCCGCTCCGTAATGGATGCGCAGGCGATCCGCAACATTGCGGATGCCAAGTCCCCTGCGCTCGCCCATCTCCGCCTCGTCATGCGACTTGCGCGAAGGATTGTAGCCGTCCGACAGCTTCTGAAGCACATCATAGCTCATGCCGGTGCCGTTATCGCAAACCATTATGATAATGTGGTGCGGCTCAACCGCAACATTAATAGAGATAAGTCCCTGTCCATCCTCATAGCCTTCGAACCCGTGCTGAATGCTGTTTTCCACAAGCGGCTGCAGCGACAGCTTCAGAATGGTATATTCAAAAGCTTCCTCCGGCACGTTAAGCTCGTAGGAGAACAGCTCCTCGAACCGGTATTTCTGAATTTCCAGATAACTGCGGACATGCTCCACTTCTTGCTTAACGCCGATTTCCTCCGAATGATGCATGCTTGTCCGAAGCAGATTGCTCAGACGCCGGACCATCAGCATAATTTTGCCGCCTTCATTCTGCGCGGCAAGCGCGTTAATCGACTCCAGCGTATTGAACAGAAAATGCGGCTTGATCTGAGCCTGCATGAGCATCATCTCCGCATGCTGCTTGCGCTCCTGCTCCCTTCTAACCTCGCTGAGCAAATCCCCGATCCGCTCTACCATGCTGTTGAAGCTGTTGGCCAGCAGCACCGTTTCGTCTTTGCCCTGGGCGGAAACGCGGATATCCAGCAAGCCCTGCTCGACGAGCCTCATCTTGCGAACGACTTTTATAATCGATTTGGCAACCCGGTTCACGAAGAATACGTTGAACAGCACCGCCGACAGCAGGCCAAGCACCGTAATCATTCCGATCCATTGCACGAATCGGATATTCTCGTTCGTCAGCGAGTTCCACGGCTGCACCGACAGCAGGACCCATCCGTTCCGGTCAAGCTGGAAGGAGGATACAAGGCTGTCTACGCCGTCGAACTTCATCCGCGAGCTTTCATACGTCTCGGTCAACTGCGGCATGGAATTGGTGTAGTTGTCGATGCTGTGTCCGTCATATTTCTTATTGCTGTCCAGCATGACCAGTCCGCGGCTGTTCAGAATGAAGTAGCGCGTCCCGGGCGAGTCGGCGTCCGGATTCTGGAACGCCTTCAGCATGGCAATGACTTCTTCCGTCTTGAACTGTGTAACCATAATGCCCAGATCGTTGAAGGACTCCAAATCCTTGACGACTCTCATCATCGTGAACAGCGGCGGGTTGACGCCGGTCAGATCGCGCTGCTCATGCGGTCCGATCCAAAGCGGCTTGCCCCCCAGCCGGATGACATCGTCATAGAGCGAATGGCGCTGCAATTCGCTGAAGGAGATCGGCTTGAATGTCGTGGGATCATTACGGTAAGAGCGGAACATCATGCCATTCTTCGCGTACATGACCACATAGCTGACTGCCGGATGCTGGAACAGGATCCGGCTCATCTCCTTCTCTGCCTGGGTGAAGCGGATAAGCGTGCTGGGATCGTCCATCGGCAGCTCGCTCAGCCGCAGCGGATCCTGTACCTCGGAGCTGATAACGTTGCCGTTGGACAATTGGTCCAGCTCCCGGAAGAAATACGATATGTTGCCCCCGATCGCCTTCAGGGTTATCTCGGATTGCTCGCTGTACTTCTTCTCCAGCAGCGACTCCGAATTCACGAAAGAGAAGATGCCGAGGCCAATCATCGGAATAATGATGAGCGAGATAAAGGCCAGCATCAGCTTTGGTCTAAGATTCATGTAAGAGTTGCCCCCTATTTGCTGTCCCACGCCGGGGGAGTACCGAGTCCGGCAGACTTCACTTGAGCGGCATTCGCCTTGTCCTGGGCGGCTTGTATATTGGCGGCCACTTCCTCGGGAGTGCTGAGCCCGCCAAGAAGCTCTTGCAGCCGCACACCAATCTCGGCTGTGACAACAGGCTGCACGATCGCATCGAACGCGGGCCACGAGCTGGAGGCGTTGTTCATGACGGTAAGCACCTCATTCATAAGCGGATCGATATCGGAGAGATCCGATATCTTCATCGAAGGCAGCAGTTTGTCTTCTTTGAGCGCACGCTTCTGCACCCCTTCATTAAAGAAGTTGGCTATGAATTTCTTTACGATCTCCATCTGATCCTTCGACAGTGTCGAAGAGAACCCGAACCCGTTGGAATACGAAGCATTAATCGAATGCTGGTCGCCAAGCCCGCCCGGAATTTCCGGGAAGGAGAAGAAGCCGAGCTGCCCCTGCAGACCTCCGGCATCCTGGCTCGTGAAGTGGACGGCATCCCATGTGCCCGTGAACACCATGGCCGCCTGCCCGCGCAGCAGCTGCGAGCCTTGCGCTGGCGTCAGCAGCCCGAGAGCGCCCTTCGTGAAGTAATCCTTGTTCACGATCTCGGCGTAAGCCTCGAAGCCTTTGACAAACTGCGGGTCCGTCCACTTGGTCTCGCCCGTGACCAGCTTGTTGAAGGCGTCAATGCCAACATATCTCTCCATAATCGTATTCCACATCATGCCGGTCATCCAGGCATCCTTGGCGGCAAGGCCGAATGGCACATAACCCGCATCCTTGATGATCTCAGCCGTCTCCATCAGCTCATCCCATGTTTTCGGAATATCTAGACCCAGGCTTTCGAATATTTTTTTATTATAGAACAGCCCTTCGCTATACCCGCCGTACGGAACGCCGTACACCCTGCCGTCAATGGTGAATTCCTCAAGGCTCTGGAACTTGTCCATTAGATCAAGCTCCTCCAGTATTGGCGTCAAGTCCAGCATCCGGTTCGCCTTGACATACAGCTTCAGATCGGCGCCGCCGAATACTTCGAAGATGTCAGGCGGATTGCCGGCGGCCATCTCCTGCTTCAGCTTCGTGTCGCGATTGACGATCTCCTCGATGCCTTCCATCTTGATCGTAACGCCCTTGTTCTCGGCCATCGTCTTGGCGACAACATCCTCAAGCAGTCTAAGGCGGGTCTTGCTTGTTTCCTTAATCTGCGTATGCCGAAGCGACAACGTCACTTCACGGAAAGTATCTTCCTGATCATGGGAATCCTTGGGCTTGTTCACGCCGCAGGCTGCAGTGCTCGTCATGAATGCAAGAAGAACAGCAATTAGAATATAGCTTTTCTTCAACGTAGGAAAGCCTCCTCGCAGAGATACATGTTCCCCGATCATACTATTATTATAGCCTTACTCTCAAAGCAGGAATAAGGCTAAAAAAAACGACAATTAGGGATATAATTCTATTGTCACCGCCGAAGCGCTTCCGTGACCTCTCTCACTCTTGCATAGAGAGACCGCCACTGCTCATTCGCATGAACCGGCCCCGGATCAAGCGGCTGCCGGCCGCCGGCCTCGCTCCCGGCAGATTCCGTCCGCTCTTTCTTCCTGCCGTCCAGATTAAGACGATTGATTCTATCCTGCAACTCTTCTCCTGCCATTAGACCCTATCACCCTTTCAGCCAGCCCTCGCGAAGCGCGAACAGCTCTCTCAGCTCATCCGTGCTGAGTTCGGTAATCCAGTTCTCCGATCCGCTGACGACTTGTTCACTCAGCGCTTGCTTGCTGTCGATCATCTCATCGATCTTCTCTTCTAGCGTACCGAGCGTAATGAACTTATGCACCTGGACCTGCTTCGTCTGGCCGATCCGGAACGCCCTGTCCGTCGCCTGATTCTCGACTGCGGGATTCCACCAGCGGTCGAAGTGGAACACATGGTTGGCCGCCGTCAAGTTAAGTCCGGTGCCTCCTGCTTTGAGGGACAGCACGAATGCGCAGCGCGGCTCTTCTTCCGACTGGAATCCTGCAATCATCTCATCGCGCTTCACCTTGGGCACTCCTCCATGGAGATAAGGAACAGGCATGCCGAGTCCTTCCTGCAGCATCTTCTGAATGCGTTCGCCCATCTCTACATATTGCGTAAAGATCAAGCAGCGCTCGCCCTCTGCCGCGATCTCCTCGCACATCTCCAGCAAGCGGGCCATCTTGCCCGAACGTTCAACATCCCATGCGGCATCGTCCGCCTCCTTCAGCAGCAGCGAAGGATGATCGCACAGCTGCTTCAGCTTGGTCAAGCTAGACAAGATCAGCCCGCGCCGCTGCATCGCATCGAGCTTATCCAGCTTCTCCATCAGGTCGGATACGATGTTCTCATACAGCGTTCCCTGCTCGGTAGTCAGCGTCATATAACTCTTCGATTCAATCTTATCGGGCAATGAAAGCTGAATAAGCGGGTCCTTCTTGACGCGCCGCAGCATGAATGGCTTCACCCACCGCTGCAAGCCGTCGATCATCTCCTTGTCCCTTGAACGCTCGATCGGCGCGACCACCGCCCGCCGGAAATCGTGCAGGCTGCCGAGATAACCCGGATTGACGAAGTCATAGATCGACCATAGCTCCGTCAACCGATTCTCCATCGGCGTGCCCGTAAGCGCGATCCGGTGGCGGGACTTCAGTCTCCTGATCGCTCCCGACTGCTTCGTATAGACATTCTTGATGTTCTGCGCTTCGTCCAGACATAGCGCGTTCCAGTGCACCCGCGCCAGTTCCTCCTCGTCCAGCTGCGCCAGCGAATAGGAGGTAATCACCAGATCCGCGTCGCGTACAGCTTCCTCCAGTTCCTCTCCCTTCGGCCGCTTACCGCCATAATGAAGAACCGTCCGCAGGCTTGGCGCGAACCGCGCGATCTCCTTCTCCCAGTTGCCGATCACGGATGTCGGGCAGATGAGCAGCGACGGGCCGTTCGCGCCGTCTTCCCGCTCCTTCACCGCGGCCAAATATGCCATGAACTGAATTGTTTTGCCAAGACCCATATCGTCGGCTAGAATACCTCCAAAACCGAACCTTCTTAAGAAGAGGAGCCAAGAAACCCCTTGCTGCTGATACGGCCGCAGCTCCCCTCTGAACCAGGACGGAGGATCGACTAGCGGCAGCTTGCTAACATGCTGCAGCTGCTCCAGCCAGGCAGTCAAATGCTCGTTCAGCTCTACCTCAGCCCTTAGGCTATGCGTATCCTCGGCGCCCAGGTCCAGCTCGGCGCCTCCGCGCAAGTGCATCTCCAGCACATCGCGGAAGGTCAAGCCGCTGCGCTTGCCGACGCGCTTCATCCATTGGCGGATTTCCGCCACATCCTGCGGATCCAGATGGACCCACTCATTGCCCACCTGGAACAGCCGCTTGTTCTCCTCCGCCATGCGAAGGAATTCGCCTTCGGTCAATTGCACGTCGCCAAGCGCCAGCTTCCAATCGAATTGAACAATCTGATCCAGTCCGAACAGCGATTGCGCAGCAGAGCCGACAGAAGACTTCAGCTTCGCCCGCAGGCGCAGCTTCCTGGAGCGCACTGCCTCCCACCATGCAGGCAGCAGCACCGGGACGCCCGCCTCCAGCAGCGCGATGCTGTCATGCTCCAGGAACGACCATGCCTCTTGCTCGGCAAGCGTCTTCCTGATGGCACCCGGACGCTCTTCCAGATGCGCCAGCACTGCAGCCCACTTCGCTTCCTCCTTCTCCAGCTTCGGCGCCAGGAAGGGCTCCCACTCTTCCGGCAGGGCAGGAGCGGCACCCGTACCGGGAGCGTCGGCTTCCAGCTGCATCCAGTCTCCGCCCTCACGGCTTTGAAGCGCGGGCAGCAAGCGCCAGCTTCTGCCCTCCGCAGGCTCCGCCAGCTGCAGCGCCACCCGGAACGGCAGCATATCCTTCTTGAATCCAATGGCAACAAGCCATTCCGATTCGTCGGCGCCCTTCCGCCTCAAGACACCTTCGCCTGCTGAGGCTGCAATCGAGCGCCAATGCTTGCCGGCTTCCTCGTCACCCTCAATAATTTCTTCAATGGCATCGCCAAGCCAGCGATGGACATCGGCGTCCCCGTGCTCGGCCGCCTGCTGGAGCAGCCCTTCCCATAGCCCTGCCAGTTCCTCCCGCTCATCCGGTATCGCCAGGCTCCATGCTCTGCGTTCCTCCGACCAATTGGCCCAATCCGGCTCATACCAGCCGCTAAGCAGAGCTTCCCTTAACATGCTTGCGATTCGCATCAATACCGCCAATCGAGGGGTCCAGATGATCCGCATCAGACGCACTGGCGCCGGAGCGGACAAATAATCGATGGCCAGAAGAGGGCTTAGCCTCAAATACAGATCCGCGCCTAAACGCAGCTCCTCGACCTCCGCCCCATACCACGATGCCTTGTGCCACCCGAATAGCAGCGCCCTCAGCTTGCCGTCAGCCATATCCTTGCGTTCGATACCCGACAATCGGATACCGGCTTCGCCCTGCTCGCCATGCCAAGCTCCGTCTATGGTCCATTCTCTCGGGTTCGTCAGCGTTCTCATGTGATGATCTTCCCTTTCCACAGCTCTTCCTGCAACGCGCGCAGCCGCTGGTTTTTGGAGACAAGCTCCGCCAGATAACCGTCCCATTTCGCCGATTCCTTGGTCGATTTGTACAGCTTCTCCAGCTTCTTGAGCTGCTTGACGGCAAGGCGGTAGCCTTGCCTGTTCCGTGAGGCAATAGCGCTGTCGACGGACTGGTGATACAACGGCAGCAGAACTTGCGGCGCCGCCTTCGCGACTTCCCGCATAGCGGCGGCATCGATCTCCTCCGCTTTTACGCCCAGGAACATTTGCAAATCGGCCCAATCCTCGTACCGCTGCAGATTCAGCCAGTGCTCCGACAGCTCCGTGTAGGAATACGGAAGCAGCTCCGTCATATAATCGTTCCAGAGCGGAAGCTCCGGACGGTCTGTGTCCGCACGGCGGCACAGCGCCATGAAGGGTCCAATGTTGCGGGCGTTCCGGTTCTGGTACACCCGTTCATAGAGGAATGCCATCCAGCTTTCTGCCGACTCCCACGAGCCTTCTTCCATGCGCTGGGCAACACAAGGATAGATGAGCTTCTGAATACGCTCGAACGCGCCTTGGGCGAAATAATGCAAGGATTTCTCGTCTTCATTCCGCAAAAAATACAGCATGCCTATCGCAGCATGCAAGAACGAATCATTGCGTTCGCCCGCATGCGGCATGCCGAGCTCTGAGAGCAGCGAATCCAGCTCCCGCTTGTGCCAGATTGGATCGGCAGACAGTTTCTCGCAGAATGACAGATAGATATAGCCCCACTCGAACAGCTGGCGTTCCATAAGGAGCGCTCGCGCCTTCATGCGGCCTATCAATTCGTCGCACCACGCCCGCTCCGCATCGCTCATCGAAGCCGGCTCCAGTTCTCCGGCCAGCGTATGCAGATGCTCGATCCACGGCTCCGCCATTCTCAGAAACGACATCTCGTGATAATACCGGCTGAAGCTGTCTACTGTATTAATCGCCCGCTCTGCCTGCTCCAGCACGAACATGATGGCGGCAGACCAATGCAGACGCCGGCGCTTCGTGTCCCAATCCTTGGACAAGCCCTTCAGTCCGGAGAGGACAGGCTGCAGCGCATGGAGGGAGTGCCGGCATTTTCTCCACGTCTCACCATATTCCCCTTCCATCCAAGTCAGCCATTCAAGAGCGCTCCCTTCCTCTCCCAAATCGCTAATCTCTTCGCCGCGAGATTCTTCGGAATTCCCCCTTTTGGCCAGTGTGCTGGCCGGCACCAACCCAAGCAGGCGGAAATAAGACTGCTCCGCAGCCGGTTCGCCTCCAAGGGCATCCGCGCAATATTGAAAATAAACGGCAACCATATGCTTGCAGTAACCATCAAATGGGCAAGTGCATGTGCTGTAGCCAAAATGCTCCGCATCCATGACAACAGCATAAAGATCGGTCCCCCGTACAATTCCCGTCAAGGTATCATGAACGGTTTCCTGCGCGTTCTGGACATGACCGTCCTTATAATAACTCCATCCACGCTTAATGATTGTGCCGGATACATGGTTGCCAAGCTGCTGCTCGAAGGCAGCGTGCAGCTTCTCGTCGAGGCGCATAGGAGTTCTTCACCCGCTTTCTTTCCCGTACAATGCATTCTTTCCATTATAACAGAAAAAACGCCATAACGACGACTGCCTTCCGTCGAATGACGCTTATTTCACATCTTAACAAGTCCCTCTTTATAACGGAAGTCGAACGATAAAAGCAAGCTGGTCCCGACTCTCTGCAATGACCATAAGCTCCCCTTTGTAACGCTCTGCGATCCCTTTGACGATCGCAAGTCCCAATCCCTGATGCTGATCCTGCTTCGTGGAATAGCCTGCCTCGAATAAAGGCTTCAGTGCCCGATCCTCTGCTTCATCGCATGTGTTGGTTACCCGGAATTCAAGATAATGCTCCGTTTGGTCGCCTTCAAGCAGAATATTTCGTTTAGCCTCTTCATACTTCAGCACTTCGTCGAATGCATTATCGATCAGATTGCCCAGTATCCGATTCATATCAAGCGTCTTGCCGCCCATGCCTTGCAGCCTGAGCCCGTTGAACCGGCACTGGAAGTTGATTCTGTATCCTTCCGCCTGCGAGATCTTGGAGCGAATAAGAGCCGCAATAGCGGGGTTCCCGATATTGATAATATCGTTCATCACCTTGATTTCGCCGGTCAGCTCTTTCGTATAGGCGATCAGTTCCTTATGCTTGTTCAGTTCAGCCAAGGAATGAATCGTCTGCACATGATTAATAAAATCATGCCGCTGCGCGCGTATGGAATGAAATAGGCTGTTGATCTCCTCGGCGTATGTCTCCTGGGTAACAGCTACCGCTTTGTCCCTGGACTGCTTGGCATATCTCATGGCAATAGCCGCTATGATCAAGCTTGCCAGCGTAAGCATTGTAATAATAAGTCCCAGGTTCAGAAACTGCTCATTCAACTTTTCCTGAATAATGCCGTAATCCGAGTTGATGGCAAGGACGTAGTTCTTGAGCGGATTGCCCTGCTCGTCCACGACGCTCATCTCGCGGTCGCTCATCGATACAGGAATGAACATTTTATAGACATGGCGTCCGTCGATCCTGTCCATATAGGTCACTATCTTATTGGAATGATAGGCCTCTTGAACGGATTGCGCATCACTGTCCGACTTTATCCCATACTTGCCGAACAAGAGGGAACGCTGCACGACATGCTCCTTCAGCTCGCCCTCGCTATCTGCCGATTGGATGCCCTCCGGGAATGTGCGCGGATTGAATACCGCAATCTCCAGAAGCGAATCATCCTTTTCTACCAAATCCGTAAGCAGCCGGTCCACACCGGCAATCTGCATGTACATTTCCTGGCTGCTCTTGAAGTCTACGTATGGATCGATAATGTAATTTGTCGTCCCATCATAATAATAGCCCCACTTGTATATTTTCTTCTTGTCGGTAGAGGAGGTCTCGAACGGACCGCTCCAGAAATTCGTCATCCTCTGGCCCAGCCAGTCGCCCGCCAAGTCTTCCTGGTTGAACAGCTGCTGGAAGATCTCATGCCACGGCTTCCACTTCTTCGTGCTTGTTCCCGGCTGTGTAGGATCAGAGGATTGGTACAGCACAATGTCGTCGTCGGTTCGCTTCAGCAAGCTGATATGGGCGATATCCAGCTTCTCGCTAAGCTCTTGAAGCTGCTCATTGGTTACTTTCTCGATATCCGGATCAAGCGCATATTGGGCTGCGATCGACGCCGTTCTCAGCTCTCTGGCAATTTGCTCCTCATAGAACTCCGCACCCTTGCGCGCCTGCTCCACAGACTGCTCAATTTGCTTTGCGAGCCGCAGCATCTCTTGCTTATGACCGTCTTCCAGCGTTTTTTTCGTCAAGAAGTAATAGACCGTATTGTTTATTAGGATCAACGCGGCGATCACGCTGATTGCCATAAGCCATACATTGCGCTGCATCTGTCCACTCTTGCCCCTTTATCTGATCATTTTTTGAGCAGCAATCGCACCGCCCACCTACGCTCGGAGCGCTTCCTGTATCGCGGCAAGGCTTTATACAAGCGAAGTCCTTCCTGGGCCGCCAGCTTGGAATCCCCGGTCCGGCCCATTTCCTTATAGATCGTCGCCAGCTTGTCGTAGGCTTCGCATGAAGAAGAATGAATGCTCTGGAAATCCTCCAAATCCTTTAATGCCTGCTCCGGATTATGTCTCATACGAGCAGCCGCCAGCCGCAAGTATGGAGCGCCATACTTGACCTTGGGATTCAGCTTCAGAGCATGCTCGGTATAGGCCTCGCCCTTCTCCGAATCACCCTGCTGCAAATAAGAATGTCCGAGATCATCCCAATATTCGGCTGATTCCGAGAGCGCCCCTTGCAGCGGCTCCAGCACGGCAGAGGCTTCCTTGAACTTCTTGCCCTCAATCAGCAGACGCGCCAGCTCATGCTTGGAAGAAACGTCGCTTGGAGATGAAGCGATATGCTGCTTCAGCTTCGCGATGCGGCTCCTTCGCTTGAACGGCTTCCACAAGCTTGGCATAAGGCCAACGAATCTGCGGTCCAGCGCATATAGAATGAGCAGCAATATTATAACAGCGACTATTGGATTGCCGAGCAACCAGCTTAGCCAAAGGAATAAAAATGTAAATTTAAGCATGTCATCCTCCACAATACCCAATATTTATGAAATGGCATATAGTCCAATCATATCATAAACAGAGTTGTCATGAGTCCCTTTCATACGAATTTCTCCCTAGGTTCATCGCATAAAAAAAACACCCCTGGCCCATAATACGCTGGAGCGATTTCCAAATTAATGTGAAGGTGGAAAGAGATCCTATGACTGCGCACAATGACGGCAGGCCGGCTTCCGGCGCTGCCAGCGGGGAGCCCGCGCCCGGCGAGACGAAAGAAACGTTGACGGACCGCCAAGGCCATCCCATCACAGACAATCAAAACATCCGTACGGTCGGCAACCGCGGTCCGTCTACTCTGGAAAACTACCATTTCATCGAGAAAATATCGCATTTCGACCGCGAGCGCGTGCCGGAGCGCGTCGTGCACGGACGCGGCGCTGGCGCGCACGGCTACTTCGAGGCCTACGGCAAGCTGGGAGATGAACCGATCGCCAAATATACCCGCGCCAAGCTGTTCCAGGAGGCGGGCAAGCGCACGCCGGTATTCGTACGCTTCTCGTCTGTTATTCATGGCGGACACTCGCCGGAGACGCTCCGCGATCCGCGCGGCTTCGCTACGAAGTTCTATACTGAGGACGGCAACTGGGATCTTGTCGGCAACAACCTGAAAATCTTCTTTATCCGCGATGCGATGAAGTTTCCGGATATGGTGCATGCGTTCAAGCCCGATCCTGTGACGAACGTGCAAAGCATGGAGCGCTTCTTCGACTTCGTCTCGCAATCGCCCGAAGCGACGCATATGATTACATTCCTGTTCTCTCCATGGGGCATTCCTGCGAACTACCGCCAGATGCAAGGCTCCGGCGTCAATACATACAAGTGGGTCAATGCCGAAGGCAACGCCGTTATTGTGAAATATCATTGGGAGCCGCTGCAGGGCATCCGCAATCTGACGCAGAAGGAGGCCGAGGAAATTCAGGCCAAAAACTTCAACCATGCGACTCAGGACCTGTATGAAGCCATCGAGCGCGGCGAATATCCCGAGTGGGAGCTTCGGGTGCAGTGGATGAGCGATGACGAGCACCCGGAACTGGACTTCGACCCGCTCGACGACACCAAGCTATGGGATGCTGAGCAATTCCCGATGCTGCCTGTCGGCAAGATGGTGCTGAACCGCAATCCGGAGAACTACTTTGCCGAGGTCGAGCAAGCCGCCTTCGGCACGGGCGTGTTAGTGGACGGACTCGACTTCTCCGATGACAAAATGCTTCAAGGCCGTACCTTCTCCTATTCGGATACACAGCGTTATCGGGTGGGCAGCAACTACTTGCAGCTTCCGATCAACGCTCCCAAAAAGCGGGTAGCGACCAACCAGCGAGACGGGCAGATGGCCTTCTACGTCGATGTGGCGCCGGGACAAAACCCTCACGTCAACTACGAGCCGTCTTCCCTGGGCGGACTGGCGGAAGCGGACCGGCCGGGCGAGCCGCATGAGCCTCCGTACAACGACAAGCTGACCCGCCAGCCCATTGACCGCCAAAACAACTTCAAGCAGGCGGGCGATACCTATCGCAGCCTGGAAGCTTGGGAGCAGGATGAGCTGATCTCCAACCTGGTGGATGCGCTCAGCACTTGCACCGCCTATATTCAGGAGACGATGGTTCGTCACTTCACGGAAGCGGATGCCGATTACGGCAGACGTGTAGCGGAAGGCTTGAAGACGGCGGGAGGGCCCGGAGACCATGTGGGCACCCATCCCGCCAATGAAGGCATGGAATTGTCGGCGGAACTCGGGCACTCCACTGACGGGTATTAAGGTTTAAAAAAGGCAGTGCTGGGGGATGAAGTGCACCCCTTAAAGTAGACATTGGAAAACACCCATGGTGTAAACCGATGAATACTTTAGGGGGTGCACTTCAGGATTCCCGCACTGCCCTTTCATGTGTATTCTAAGTTGCTGCAGAGCCCTTTGACCAGGCCGGATCAAACGGAGCAAGACTTATCCTGGAGAAGCCTTTGTAACCGGATTCCCCCCCTTAGCCTCGTTGTTCAGAAGGAATCTGGTTACAACAGCAATCGGAAGGATAAGTCTTGCGCAGTTTGTTTTTGGCCATGGCATTACGGCAATCATCTTAGCCGCTCCCTTGATCGTCCTCCAAGTCCTCCAGGAACAGCTTTCGCTTTCGGGCAGGAATTCGAATATTGACGGAGGTCCCTGCGCCTCTCAGGCTGAAGATCGACACCCCGTATTGCTCGCCGTATTGCAGCTGAACGCGCTGATGTATATTGCGGATGCCGAAGCCCGTCTCGCTTTCGTTCGAAGCGCTCATAATCTCCGCAATCCGCTCCTGCCGCACACCCATCCCGTCATCGATCACCCGGTACAGAATGTCGCCGCCATCCAGCTTGGCCACGATACGGATATGAATCCGGTCGCCGCTCCACGCGTGCTTCAGCACATTCTCTACGAATGGCTGAAGAATCAGCTTGATCGTCTCGAATTGCCATACGTTGACGTCCACATCGAACGTAACCTCAAGCCTGCGTCCATACTTCACCTTCTGAATATCCAGATAGGCGTTGACCTGCTCCACCTCAGAGGAGACCGGAATAAGCGTTCTGCCGGAATTCAGCGTCAGCCGGTAGAACTTCGCCAGCTCCACGACCATCTTCTGCAGCTTCTCATTCTCCCCGAACTTGGCCAGCCGGTTGATAGACGACAGCGTGTTGTATAGAAAATGCGGATTGATCTGCGTCTGCAGCATCTCGAGCTCCGCTTCCTTCTTTTGCAGCTGGGTCAAATACACTTTATTGATAAGCGCCTCTACATCCTCGCCCATTCCGTTAAGCGCCGTAGCAATTTGCGAGAATTCGTCCTTCCCCCGATATGAGATCCTCTTGTGCAAGTCGCCCTCGCGGAACGCGTTCAGGACGGAGACAAACTTCGTAATCCGCTTGGAGAAGTACCGGGACATAAAGATGCCTGTAAATGTAAACAAGACGAAGCAGAGAAGGCAGATCAACAAAATATATGTACGGACGCGCTCGGCCTCCTGCTTGATGATCGTCAGCGGCACATACGCGACAATTGTCCACCCCTGCTTGGGCATGTATTCTTGCAGCGTTAGAAACTCGCCCGGAGGATGCGCCTTCGCCATAGAAGCCAAAGTGATGGGGGCGCGTTCGCTCGCCTCCTTCGCATCATGCAGCTGCTGATTGGAGGCATAAATGATTTTCCCCGTCCTGTCTTTCACGAGCAAGACAGCCCCTTCCCCTAGATTGCGGAAGTAGACGCTCTCGAATAACTCCTCAATCAGCACGCTGAACCTCATCATGCCGACTTCCTTCATCTTGGTCGGTACGGACAAATCCATAATCCGGCGAATCATGGATATACGGTCGTCCCCCCGGTCGTCCTCTACTTGCTTCCATTGCATCGTTACACCGTATTCTTCATTAGGAAAAGAATAATACCATGGCTGGTGAACGATCCGGTTATATTTGAGCAGGTTAATGACCTTTTCCTGATATTGCGCCTCCGGTTTATTATAGTTGACATACACTTCATCAATGGTCGAATTGTTGTAGTAGACAAACATTCTTAAATTTAATCCGATTGATTTGGACGCGCTCTCGAGCTTCGGCCTCAGCACCTTATCGTAGCGCTCATTAATTTCCCTTTTATCAGTGGGCTCGATCCGCAAACTATCTATAAAACTATCGTCCTCATACAAGGTAGATGATATTCGGATAATATCGTCTGTTTTATACGACACATTATCCCGAATTTGAACCAGTGTATTTTTTATGTTCGCACTGGTTTGATTCCGCATGGATTTATCATACATCGTGTGAGAGATGTAGCCGTTCACCGTAATGAGAATAATAATAAATACAAGATATGAGAGCATGAGCTTATAGCCGATTGGCATATATCCCAGGCGTTTTCGCTTCTCCCAGGCCGATTTCATCTTTCCCTCCATAAGCTACTGCTCTCTTTTGCGGTATTCTAACGGCGTCATGCCGAACTTCTCTTTGAATTGCCTGCTGAAATACGGCAGATAGCGATAGCCTACCTGATCCGCAATCTCATAAATTTTCATGCCCGGCGTCTTAAGCAGCTCGCACGCACGCTCCATGCGCAGCTGAACGAGCAGCTCATTGAACGTATGACCCGACTTTTCCTTGATCAGAAAGCCCAGATAGCTTGGCGAAAAGGAAAAATGCTGCGCAATATCCTTCAGCGTGATGTTTTCGCTCATTCTGTCCTTGATCGTCTTCATAACGTTGCGGATAAACTTGCTGTCCTTCGTGCTGTTCTTCTGATGCAGCTTCTCCGAAATTTCGAATACTCGGTAAAGCAGCCATCTGCGGATATCGTTAACCGTCTCGAACTGGAGCAAGATATCCAGGTTGCGGATATCGATGCCCAGCAGCTCGAACAGATCCTCATTCATCGCGCTTAGATGCTGATCCAGCTTCCATATAATATAGTTCGTCAAGTTATGGACCGTAAACTTGGAGCGAAGGCTCGTCAATGACCGGAACAATCCTTCGAACTCATCATAGATTTGAACCAGTTCATATTCTTTAACCGCTTTCATCAAAGCGTTCATATGGGCGTCCAGCATGCGCGAATCGAGCATGCCCGGCTCCGCGCTCACTTCCTCGTAATTGATAATGGCGCCTTTCCCGAGGAACATCTTGCCTTCAACAGCCTGAATAGCTTGAGCATACGATTCATGAAGCCTCTCCGGCACATGCACCGGCGCGCCGAGCCCTGTCGTGACTGTTAAGTTCAGACGGCGCTGGGCCGAATCGAGCAGCTTCGCAATCTTGGCTTCAATCCCGTCAGCCTCCAGCAGCAATGCGATCCGCTGGGTATTCAGCTTGCAATAGGGAATAATCCCCCCGGCGCTAACCGCTTCATGAAGCTGCTTCAGGAACACTCTGGACACTTCCAGCCTAGAGCGGTCATTATCGTCCGTTCTGGAGAGCAGATCCAGCTCCATCACCGCTACCCGCACCGGCCACTTCATGCGATGCAGCTCATGCGTCTTCGTCAATTTCGACATGAAGTCGCGGTCCGACGGATCCTCCCCTTCGAAGAGCCGCAGCAGTAGGTCGCTTTTGGCGATGGGAATCATATTCTGATACGCTTCCTCGACTTCCCGGTGCTTAATATCCTCGTCCAGATCGCGCTTCACCTTCATAAGCGAAGCGATCAGCTCGTTGTCGTCCATCGGCTTCAGCACATAATTGTAAGCTTTGAGCGACAAGGCTTGCTGCACATAACTGAATTCCTGAAATCCGCTTACGAAGATGATGCGGATATTAGGCTTCCGCTGCAGGGCGATACGGGCCAGCTCAAGGCCCGACATATAGGGCATATTCACATCACTTACGAGTATATCAATGGCATGCTGATCCAGCACCTCGCAGGCGGACAGCGCATTGTTGACAGAACCCTTGACCTCCATGCCCAGCTCCGTCCAAGGAATAAATTGCTTCATTCCTTCCAAATCCAGTTCTTCATCATCCACCAACAGCACATTGTACATCGTCTCTTCCCCCCATGAAGCATCAATGCTGAATGTAAGTTGCTATTCGTTATTCAGAACTTTCAAATTATCTTGCCATCTCTTCGTGATGTAACTCAAATACTGGTCAAACCCCGCTTCGACGGAAGCTCGATGCGCATCGTCCAATATGGACAGCACTTCCTCGTCGGTTTTGCCGAAAAACGCATCCCTGCGCGCATCAAGCCATATTTCCTTGAGCTTGTTCATCACTTTGCCTTCCTCCGAATTCGGCGGCGGCTGCACATTGATGAATTCCGTCGCATCGCCTTGCGATTTCCACGTAATATTTTGCTGCCAATACGACGACCAGTTCCGCTGCTCCTCCGGCAAGGTCTGCTCGTATTCGCTTTTGGTTTTATCTAGATAAACGGTATTGCCTACCCATATCATGTCGCCCGAAATCGCCTGGATCTCCGCCAGTTCCTTCTGATCGGTCCCGTAACGGGCCGTGAAGTTAGGCGTAATGCCGTCTTCCCTAAAGCCATTCCAGTACCCTTCCGGCCCTGGTGGTCCCCACATCTGGACAGCCGAGCCTTCCGGCCCCGTCATCCAGTCCAGCATAGCGAAGATCGCTTCCGGGTTTCTCGCGCTGGTCGTTATAGTCGCCACATTCCAGCCCAAGAGATTGTAAGTGCCCGGGTAGATCTTGGACCGGTCCAGCCCCTGCTTGTAGATCGGCTCGATGAACATATATCCGTCATCAGGATTGATCTTGCGCAGCGCGGCATCTCCCACCATGCCGTTAATCATCGGATTCGCGCTCGCATAGACGGCCGCTCTGCCCTGCACCAGCTTCTCGGTCACCTGATCCTCCGTCTGGGTCATCGCATCTCCGGCAATCAGGCCTTCCCGCATCAGCTTCGCCACATATACGGCCGACTCCCGGAATGCCGGATCCTTATAGATAGACGTCATCCGGTCGCCTTCCGTTACAGCATAAAGTCTGGTAAAGCCCAGATTATTTTCCTTGAAAGCCGAGAACAGCTGGTCAATGCCATGCCCTTCCATCGTCTGCCCCGTCTCAAACGGAATAACGTTCGGATAATGCTCCTTCACCATAAGCAGATATTGATACAAATCCTCCGTCGTATCCAGCGGCGGGAATCCCAGCTCGCGGTATATCTTTTTGTTAATGACATATCCCGCATTGCCGTAAGGCTGGCTTGTATAATAGTTGGGGAAATAATAGATTTTCCCGTCGGGAGAACGGAGCAATTCCAGCACTTTCTCCCCAGCCCATTGCTTCAGGTTCGGATATTTCTCGATATACTCATCCAGCGGCACAAGCATGCCTGCCTCCCGCATCTGCTCCAGGTCATAATCCCGATCGCCCCACACGATATCCGGCAAGTTATTGCCGGCAATCATCTTCTGCAGCTTATACCTTGCCTTTCCGTCCGAGCTGATAGGCGTAATATGGATATTGAATTGATCCCTGATCCACCTGGATGCGGGATCCGCCCCCCATACCGGCATGGAATAATAGCTGTAATGGCCGTAGAACGTAATATCCAGCCTTTCCTTGCCCAGGATGTACAAGCCGTTTTCATACAGCCCGCTGTCGTCGATTGGCGCAGGTTCATTCTTCTCCGATTCGTTAACCTTAGTCCCGGAATTGCTGCAGCCCCACATCAATCCTAACGCCAAAGCTGTAAGCAGAAGTCGCATGAACATCTCTCTCTTCTTGTTCACTGACCTTGCGCCCCCTTGAAAGAATGGTAATTTCGATTTTGATTAGTCTAATGATACCAAAATCACCACTAACAATATATAGAAAAGATGAATATAAAAGAATGCACAGACATCCCAGCAGGTTCTGCCGAACCTGTTGGGATGCTTGGATCTGCTATGCGGGATTAGCTAAGTCCCAGAATTTTACGTTTTGCTTGCCATTGCTCTGTGCGCCATTCCAGCAATCGCTCATACCCGGACTTCTTCGCATCTGCTTCCGCTTTATCGAGAATTTTATCGACATCGCTGTCAGACTTGGCTTGCGAGGACTCTGCCAGCACTTGCGTAAGCAGTTCAGTCATCAGCGTCTGGATATTCGCTTCCTCGCTGTCGGTCGGAGGCGTCAAGTCCTTGAATTCAGTAATATCAATGCCTGTCGGCCATGTGATTTCGCTTTGATACTTAGCTTGCCAGTTGCGGTCCTTCTCAGGCAGCCTTTCTTCCATCTTCATCTTCGCAGGATCAATATACGATGTATTGCCTACAATTTGAATCCAAGTGTTTTTCGTTTGAATGTCCGCTACCTCAACCGGATCGAACTGATCGGTGAAGATCGGCGAGCCTTCCCCGTCGTAGCCTTTCCAGTTCTTGCCCTCTGGTCCGAAGAATTGCAGGTTCATGCCGTCCGGACCTGTGAACCAATCCAGGAATGCAAAGATTTTTTCCGGATCTTTGGCATTTTTCGTAATAACGGCAACGTTCCAGCCCAGTTTATCGTATCCGCCCGGATAAATTTTGTTTTTATCCAGACCCGCTTTATGGAACGGCCAGATTACAAAATAACCGTCATCCGGATTCTCTTTAATAATTTCGGAATGCGCCAAATTCGTTTTTTGCGTAACGTTGGAGCTTGCATATACAGCTACGCGATTGGCCAAAAGCTTCTCTGTGACCATCTCATCCGTCTGCGTGAATGCGTCTTGAGTCATCAGCTTTTCACGGTACAGCTTGGATACAAACTTCTGCGATTCGCGGAAAGCAGGATCTGTGAACAAAGAAGTCAGCTTATCGCCATTAGGAACGCCAATCAGCTGTCTGCCCACGGAATCGTACAATGCGCCTTCTTTAAATGCCGTGTAGAGAACGCCCACGCCTTGGCCGTCTACTGCGCGGTCTGGCTCAAACGGGATAACCTGGTCTCCGTATTTCGCTTTTACATCTACAAGATATTTATACAAGTCGTCGATCGTCTCAAGCGTAGGGGAGCCCATTTCTCTGTGGATCTTTTTGTTGATGGCATAACCTGCTGTATTGGTAGATTTATCTGTATACCAGTTCGGGAATTTGTACAGCTTGCCGTCAGGGGAACGAAGCAAATCCAGCTTCTCCTTGCCCGCCCACTTCAGAAGGTTCGGATATTTCTCCAGGTAATCGTCAAGCGGCACGAGCTGTCCCGCTTGGTACAAACGGTCAAAGTCTTGGTGGAAACGATCCATCCAGATCACATCTGGAAGCTTGTTGCCGACAATCATCGTAGCCATGACATCGTTGGCGCTGCCATTGGCTTGGATCGCTTTAATATCCAGCTGCTTGTTCTCTTTCAGCCATTTGGTTGCCGGATATTCATCCATTCCCAAGAAGTCAGCCCAGTTGTAATGGTAGTACAATGAGAACGACAGCGGCTCAGAGCCAAATTCCCATGCATCTCCTTTCGGCTCCTCTGTTCCCCCTCCATTGTTGCCAGGATTGTTGGATGCCGGCGCGGTAGGCGACGGTTTCTCCGTGTTCGAACCGGAGTTGCTGCAAGCTGCCAGCATCGTGCTGAACAGCAAGACCGCAGATACGATCAATAGCAGCGACTTCTTTTTCATCATTTGCAGTTGCCCCTCTCAATAAATGTTATATGTTCAAAGCGACTTCGCCCTAAACCATGGTTCATAACCCGCTACTCTTTCAGGGAACCAATCAATACGCCTTTTACAAAATACTTTTGGACAAATGGATACACCGCAATGATCGGAAGCGTAACCACCATCATGGTTGCCGTCGTAAGCGACTTGCTCGTAATTTGCTGCATCCCTTGAATTCTTGCTACGGTGCCTGAATCCACGCCTGCCAAATCCACAATGTTGGCGTTAAGCAGCCGCCTCAGTATCGTTTGAACCGGAAGCAGGTCCACATTGGAAATATAGATGCTTGGCACAAACCAGTCGTTCCAGTGTGCAATGGCGGTAAACAATCCCAGCGTGGCAATGACAGGACCCGACAGCGGCAATATGATTCTGAAAAAGATTCCCCATGTGCTGCAGCCGTCAATTTGCGCCGATTCCTCAAGACCGGCGGGCAAACCTTTAAAGAAAGTACGGAATATAATCATGTTCCACACGCTGATAAGCGCAGGAATAATGAATACCAGGAAATTATCCATAAGCCCAAGGGAGCGGATAACCAGATACGTCGGAATCAATCCGCCGCCGAAGTACATGGTGAAGATGAAAAAGATCATATAAAACTTTCGTCCCATCAGGTACGATCTGGTCATTCCGTAGGCCAGCAAAGCTGTACAGAATATCGCAGACACGGTGCCAACTACTGTTCTATAAATGGAGATCATAAAGGCATTCAGCAATTTGCTGTCGTTCATGACCGTCTTGTAGTTTTCCAGCGTGAACACTCTTGGCCATACCGTCACACCGCCTTTGGCCGTATCGATGCCGGCATTAAACGAAACAACCAGCGCATTCCAAAAGGGGTATAGCGTCGAAATCGTTAACAAAATCAAGAAAATATAAATCACAACCAGTATCACTTGATCGCTTGGAGCGATACGCTTCATTCTCACTGTCCTTCAACCTCCCGCATTGATCCGGCATGCTCCGAAATTACCATAGGCTGCTTCCCGCTTTTCGCGCCAAGTAGTTAGCGATCGTCAGCAGCATAATGCTGATGACAGCTTTGAACAGGCCAATCGCTGCGGCAAAAGAATACTTGAAGTTCTGCAGACCAATCCGATAGACATACACATCAATAACATCTGATACCGGCCTAAGCAGCGGATTCTCAGCCAGGATCAAAATATCCTCAAATCCTGCGTTAAGCAGACTTCCGATAGCCAAAATCATAAAGATTAATATAACCGGCATAATCGTTGGAATCGTAATGAGATAAATTTGCTTGAACTTGCTCGCTCCGTCGATATCCGCCGCTTCATACAGATTCGGGTCGACACCGGCTATCGCGGCCAGGTATACGATGGAGGCAAATCCGACTTCTTTCCACACGTTCGTTGAGATCAGAATGGTCCAGAAGTACTCTTTTATCGAAAGGAAGTTAATAGGCTCTTCAATCGCCCCGATTCCCTTTAGAAGAATATTAACGCTGCCGTTGTCTGTGGAGAGAAGCGACATAACCAAGCCGCCTACGATAACCCAAGACATAAAATGGGGCAGATACGTAATCGTCTGAACTACCCGCTTGAACACCATATGGCGAACTTCATTCAGCATTAAAGCCAACACGATTGGCGCCGGAAAGCCGATAAAAAATTTCAGCAAACTGATCACAATCGTATTCCGTATGAGCGTCATGAAGTTCGGAGCGTCGAAGAACGCTTTGAAGTGCTTGAAGCCTACCCATGGATTCTCAAATATTCGGTGTGCAGTAAAGATGTCGTAGTCCATGAACGCTGTTAATATGCCGTACATAGGGATGTAAGAAAAAACAAACACAAGCAATATCCCGGGCAGAACCATAAGCTGCACATCGATCTGCTTCCAAAAGCGGCGGAAAGGATTGGTCTTTTTCACCGGTTTCAGCCCTGGCGAAGACGATGGGTATGGCTTGTTCGTCGTTGTCTCCGACATAGTATCCTCCTCTGGAATGTAGTGGTGGAAGGGCGATTGCTTCCTTCCGGCTTATGTACATTCTACCGCCGCCCTGGAAGCGAAACGATATAAGAGGAGCACGATTGTTTGCACTCCAGAAGTTACTTTTTTTTTGAAAAATGATAAAAAATCAAGGTCGCCTGCCACTAGTTATGGAAATTGTTAGAAAGACAAGATGGCGGGAAACGGCTTGTTATCAAAGTCGTGAATTCGATTAAATTCGGCCAAAAAAACACAAAAAAAGACAGCATATCGCTATGCTGTCTCCAAAACAATCCATTAAAATCGATGAAAGCTAAATGACATCCCTTCTACTGCATGCGATTATGTTATACTAAATGTAGTACAAGCAAGCGAGGTGAAGCCAATGAAATGGGAAGAGATTACCGAGTTGCATCCCGGTCGTTTTGTTTTGGTTGAGGCCATCAAGGCAAGCTCCAATAACCGTTTGCGCCAGCTAGAGGACATGGCTGTTATTCAAGACTATGATAATCCGCAAGAAGCATGGGACGGTTATAAGCATTTGCACAAGCTTCATCCATCTCGTGAACTTTACGTGTTCCACACTAGCCGAAGAGACGTAGAGGTTGTGGAAGAGTTTTTTTCGGGGGTACGGCAACGCACATGAAGATTGAGCTCCAGCATGGTCTCCCCATTATCTCTTTGACTTTAACTCATAATAATCGAACAATCATACTGCGGAATGTTTTATTTGATACAGGATGCGCAGCTACTGTGTTTGATACCGATGCGCTTGCCGAAATCGGTATTTTTATTGATTTCGTAAATGGCAGAGCCAAACGTATGTATGGTGTAGGTGGAACAAGCGAGATTTGTTATGAACAGATTATTCCCGAACTACAAATTGAGCTATTTGCTTTAAATGATTTTCCTATCCAATTGGGATCCATACTGGAACCCTACGGTTTTGACGGAATATTGGGCATTGATTTTATGATTCAAACCAAATGTAAAGTTGACTTTCATACCATGCAAGTTCATTTTCCCCAGTTATATTAAAACTCCTTCAGCAATCACATCTCCAATCCGATATGTTCTCAAGTACGCAAAAAATAAGACAGCATATCGCTATGCTGTCTCCAAAACAATCCTATAGTTAAGCATGTAGAAAGGGCATAAGCCCTGACAAACGAGAATGGAGAGACCTTGATATGTTAGATTTGTAACTCCCCAAGCTTAATCAGCTCGACAACCGCTTGCGAACGACCTTTGACGTTCAACTTTTGCATGACATTCGAAATATGGTTGCGGACGGTCTTCTCGCTGATGAATAATTGCTGCGCGATATCTCGTGTTGTTTTGTCCTGCACCAACAGCTCGAATACCTCTCGTTCACGATGTGTCAGTAAAAACTTGCTCTTATGGTCGCTTCCCTTCAAGATTTGTCACCCCTCCTTGCTCGGGTTTTTATGGTATAACAAGGGCAAGGGATACAGTCAAATTATCATATGAAGGGGGGGTAGCGATGGTGCTGTCTATGAGTAAAATGGGCGCATCAGAACTTAAGGTTATGCCAATTCGGCATGCACGATGAGCCGGTGCGTCGGATTGACGACAGGATCGCACGTAATAAGCGTCAATCTCCGGTCCGTCTTATTGTAATTGAGAACGGATACGTCCGTCGGCTCCACGATTGAAGTTCCTGTCACCACGTAGGTATACGTCTCGCCTTTGGTCTCGACGATAATCTTGTCGCCTTCCTTCACCTCATTGAGGCGGTTGAACAGCTTCCCCTTTGCTCTCATGCGGTGCGCGGCGATCGCCGCATTGCCAACCTCGCCAATAGGGGCTGTCTCCGTCAGATGCGCCGCGGCGTATTTCATATTTTTTTGCGTGGCGCCCTCCAGAACCGGCAGGTTCACCTTGATGCTGGGAATCCGAATGGTTGCAATCGCATCGAGCTTGGGTTGCTCCTTGGATGGAGCAGCCGTCTCTGTTGGCTCTGGCACAACATCGGGCGCAGGGCTGGCATCGTCCCCATCAGACTCCGCCTCGGCGAACAAGGCCGAGAGACGGTCATACTGGTCAAGCGCCTCCTGCCGCGCCTGCTCGTCTTCCATCGTCTCTGCCCACTGCGCCATCAGCTTCTCTTGCTGCCTGTCATCGAGCCACGCGCTGGCCTTCGGGTATACAATAATAAGAAGACCGATAACAATAAGTCCATATGATAGCAGCCGCTTCATGACATGCCTCCCGTCTCCACCGGCTTGCGCCCGGCAAATACCCACCTCTTGCTTCCGTAGAAGTTCAAAGCGACAACCAGCAGCGTCACAATGGCCTTGCCGATCAGCTCATGCAGGCCAAGCCATTCCGCCGCGGCAATGAGAAGCAGCAGGGATACGCCCAGCATGCACAGATTCCAGACAACGAACCGCAGCATCCTCTTCGCTCCTCCGCGCTTGCCGCTTTCCGCCGTCTCGCTTCGAAATGTAAAAACACTGTTCATGATATAACTATTCAGCATGCCCGCCGCATAGGCCGCAACCTGCGCAATGGAATAATGAGTGTGCGCCACAATCAGCAGTGTGAATACAGCCATATCGATGAGCGTATTCAGTCCGCCGATTACGGCGAACGATACGAATTGCTTGATGGAACGATTGCCGGCCTGATCAGACATACTGCTTTGCACGCTCCGGGTTGTCTTTGGCGCTCTCTTCTTCGGCCTTCGGCTCTGTATAGCCTTGAAACTCTCTGACAATATAGAGCGGGCGGTTCTTGGACTCATCGTAGATACGTCCGATATACTCGCCGATAACGCCCAGCAAGAGCAAGATAATGCCGTTGAACAGCAGATTCAAGGCAACGATGGTTGTCCATCCCGTCTCAGTCGTGTCCGTGAACAGGCGCTGGTACAGCACGACAAGCAGGTAGATGAAGCTGCCTAGCGAAAGGAAGAAGCCGAGATAGGTTGCGATTTTCAGCGGCTTGTAGGAGAAGCTCGTAATGCCGTCCAGCGCAAAGCTGATCATTTTTTTCAGCGGATATTTCGTTTCTCCGGCGAAGCGCTCTTCGCGCACATACTCGACGCTTGTCTGCTTAAAGCCGATCCAGCTGATCAAGCCGCGGACAAAACGGTTCTTCTCCTTGAGGCCGCGCAGCACATCGCATACCTTGCGGTCAATGAGCCGGAAATCTCCCGTATCCAGCGGAATGTCGACATTGGTCATGCTGCGCAGCAGCCTGTAGAAGGCAAGCGCAGTCAGCTTCTTGAAGATCGTCTCTCCCTTGCGCTTCAGCCTGCGGCCGTATACGACCTCATAGCCTTCCTTCCACTTGGCGATCATATCCAAAATGACCTCTGGCGGGTCCTGCAAATCCGCATCAATGACAACAACCGCATCGCCTTTCGCATAATCCATGCCGGCCGTAATCGCGATCTGGTGCCCGAAGTTGCGCGAGAAATCAATCAGCCTTACGTTAGGATCCTTCACGCTGAACGATTTCACCAGCTCCACAGAGCGGTCCTTGCTGCCGTCATTAACGAAGATCAGCTCATAACCGCCGTCCGCCCGGTCCATCACTTCCTTCAGCTTGCCATACGTATGCTCGATCACTTCTTCTTCATTGTACATTGGCACAATAACGCTATACTTGACCTTGTTCTCCATGACGATGCTCCTCATCTATTCTCCAAATTAAAATACCCAGCTAGGGAACCAGCGCAGCAGATCGATGTACCATTTCGGCACAGTGAGGCCTGACAGCGCAGGATAAAACATAACAAACAATAGGGCCGCAGCAATGGCAAAGCCGTTGCGAGCCTTCCTGATCCTCGGATTTCTCTCCTCCGCCAGCTGGAACAAATAAACAATGCTCAAGATTACAAACGGCACCATCGCAAAGTAATGGTACAGGAACGTCTCGCGCGGCACGAGCATCCAAGGCACATATTGCGCCAGAAAAGCGATCCATAACATATAGACGTGTTTGTCGCGCCGTTTGATGCTGATCCAAATCGTCGCCAGCATCGCGGCGATGCCCGTCCACCAGATGAGCGGATTGCCCATCGCAACAATCGTCGACTTCATTCCTGCCGCCAGCTCGCCCCCGGAATAATACCAGACCGGGCGTTTCATGAACGGCCACTCCCACCACGAAGAGGAGAATGGATGCGACGATACCAGATGGCTGTGATAGCTGTACATATGCACCTGGTAATCAATCAGCGACTTCAGCGTATAGCCTTCGCTCATGACCGTCAATATCGGTATATAGGAGAGCGCATAGATGCCTGCAGGGATCGCGATATAGAAGATGAGGCAGGCGGCCAGCGTCAGCACCGTATAAGACGGGAACACCGATACGATACGCTTCAGCGCATCCGGATCGTATGCCGTCTCGGCACCATCCTTCCGCCTGAGCATGCGCTTCGCCGCCGCATATTCCTTGTAACGGTCCCAAAGCGAAATGCCCAGCATGACAGCGAGCCCTGCGCCGCCGTATAGAACGATCCACTTGGATGCGACGCCTAGTCCGAAGAAGAGGCCCGCCAGCCCGAGCGGCACCAGCGTCGCAAGCAGCTTCGTACGGTAGAAGCTGAGCGCCAAATATTTGTTCATAAAATGGAACATCAGCATAATGAAGAATACGCCGTACACATCGATCGTCGCTATTCTTGTCTGCGAGAAATGCATGAAATCCGCCGCCAGCAGCCCGGCGGCCAGCGCTGCATACGCCGTTCGTCCGAACAGGCGCTTCGCCGTCATGTAGATGATAGGAACCATAGCAATGCCGATCACCGTGCCTGCAATGCGCCATCCGAACGGATTAAGACCGAACAGCTTGATGCCGAGCGCAATGATGATTTTGCCTAGCGGCGGATGGGTATTCTCATAAGCCACAATGCCTTCGAGATTCTCATATGCCGTTCTGGCATGGTAAATTTCGTCAAAATAACTGCCTTTCATGTAATTATGCCCATATATCATCAAGTCTTGCTCATCGAACAGCTGGGCGACGCTGCCCCGTCTTGGCTCTCCCGCCTTCTCGTCATTGATGGCGGCGATCTGAAGCGGCTCTTTGCTTCCTGCTTCGTATATCCCCATCTCATGCAGGGAGAAGCCCGGAGTTGTGACAGTCAGCTTCACATAACGGGCGGTGAGATCAACCGTCTGGCTGCGCCATGCGAACACCGCCACATGGTTGTTGTCCACCTCTACCGGATTCGTCCACTGGTCCGGCTGAAGGCCGAACTCCAGGCGGAACTTGCCGGTGCCGACGCCGCCGAATGTCGTGATCCGCTCCAGATGCTTCTCTTCTCCCAGATCGACATAAAAGCTTTGCGTGCTGCTTGATGGCTGCCAAGGCGTCTCCGGCCCCTTCATGGAACCAAGATTGACAAGCGCAACTGCCGCGTAGACGGCCGTTATCGCTCCCATCCAAATCCAGTCCTTGCGCGTCAAACGCTGCTTAACCCGGACGCTTCCAGCCTCTCCGGCAGCCTCCGACAACAGCTCCCTATCCCTCGCTTGTTTGTCGTCTTCGGTGACCGGCACCAGCTCAAGCGTCCGACCCCGCTTATAATAATCATAGCCTGCATACAGCATGTAGAGCAGCAAGCCGATATTGCTGACGGCAACCAGCAGGACAACACCGTCCATGACGACATTGGTCGTCGTCTTGCTGAATTCCAGCACATAGCTCATATTGAAGAAATTCGTGATGGTAAATCCATAGAACACATGGAGCATTCTGCGGTCCCTCATCCCAATAAAGGCAAACAAGCTCAGCAGCAGAAGCGGGAACATATACCGCTCATGCATCTTGGTGACAAGGATGAACACTACCGCGATTAGCGTCATGGCGATAAAAAAGCTGCGGTCCTCGCCTTCCCGGCGCTTGCCCATCAAGCTGAACCATACGGCTAGCGCAACCGCAACCAGAATAAATAAATTGCCCCAGGTCTGATAGCTCAGGAATAGCCAGCTCTCCGTCAGCGGCTTCCAATTGGCACCGTTCAGCGCATATAGATTAAAGGCATTCAACGTCGCATATGGATACGAAGACAATGTACCGCTATAAAGCTCGTACAACGCCTTAAGCCCGCCAGTCGACCAGAAGAAAGGCAAGGCAAGCAAAATAAACGTGCCGAAGCCGTAATAGGCGGTAACCGCCACATGCTTCCACTTCTTCCGGGCCAGCAGGGCAAGCAGCAGCACCGGCATAAAGATGAAGGCTTGCGGCTTGATCAGGGCTGCAATCGCATACCAGACGGCAGCCTTGCCGAACCGGTTCTCCGAGATGCCCAGCAGCGACAGGGAGAGCACCAGCGCAATTATCGAATCGACTTGCCCCCATGCGGCGGAATCCAGGATGACCGCCGGATTGAACAGCCACAGCATGGACAGCCCAAGCGCGATCGGCTGGCCCAGCTTCTTCGCCGCTGCGCGGAAGATGACGGCTGCCGCGCCCAGATCCGCTGCAATGGCGGGAAGCTTGTACAGCAGCATCGAAGCCGTGTCACCTGTTATTCCAAGCCAGCTCTTGATGTGGCCAAGCGCAAACAAAACATAGATATAGCCCGGCGGATAATCAACAAACATCTCCGTATGATAGAAGTTTGCCAGTCCTTCGCGTACCGCCTGTTCCGACCAGAACATGAACAGGGCGATGTCATTGGCATAGCCTTCATGTCCTGCAGCAAGCACGATACGCAGCGCTAGCGCCGCAATGAATGATACCGCCAGCAGCACAGGCACGCGGCCGCGGCCCTGTTCCAGCCAATGCCGGTCGCGGAACAGCTTCACGGTTACAAACGCCAGCAGCAAAGAAAATAAGGCTGAATAAATCATCGTACTGAAGATAGATACCTTCTGCGGGCCCTCTGACTCCCCGGCTACCGAAGCAGTCTCCTCCAGCGAGAATACCTCTGCGCCATCAGGCGCTCCCGACACTTTCTCAACGTTCAGCCCGTCGAACCAAGCCTTGCCCGAATTGATGCTTCCATACCCGCCAAGGCTGCCCCCGACAAGCATCTCCTTCTGCTTCTTGCCTGTCTTGCCGTAGAACTCCAGATAAGCCCAAGTTCCGTTCGTATCGCGGAATTCGGGATAATGCACGGCTACACCCTCGACATACAGATGGACACCTGCGCCTTGGCTGCCGATTCCTTCTGTCTTGACATAACCGGATATCCGGTACGTCGTATTGGACTTGACCTTCACCCTCTGAAGCAAGCGGGCATGATTATCCCCGCTGCTATGTATATAGGCAGACTGTTTCCCAGAATAAAATTCATTCCGATCGACTCCGTATTGCGTTACGCCGCTATCGTCGATCCACGCTTCCGTCATCCAGCCGTCCGGCATATCGCCGGCTGCTGCTTCAAAATCGCCGTTCGCCAGCAGGTTGCCGTCTGCATTCGCCGCAATGCCGGGTATCAGCATGAAGAGCAGGAGCACGATAGCCGTTATTCGGGAAAAGCCGTTGCTCATCTTCATCACGATTCCTTTCCTCAACCATTCATTACCTATCATTATACAAACACATAACCACTTTATCGAATGCAACTTTCAAGGTCAATGAAAATAGCAAAAAATACATGGTTTTGGTTGCGATTGGATGCCAATCTAGTACAGGCCGTAATAAGGCTGAATATATGAATAGAAATGATGCACATAAATAAGTGACAGCCAAAAGATTTAGGCCGTGTCCCCAAGGCAGTCCTTTGTCTGAGACACGACCTTCTATATCCTAAAGAATCCCTTTTCCAAATAAGAAAGAGTGAATGATATTGTCGCGTTGAACGTTATGTCTTAATACGAGCCATCCATAAGGTTGTAGTGGGAATATAGATGGCGATGTTCCGCCATCCAGTGCGCGAGTTCATTCAGCATAAAGGGATAGTCAGGCGGCTCATAGAGGAAGTCAGTTCTTGTGTTCAACAAGCTCTTGTCGTGATGCAGCTTCCCGCAAGGAGTAATCACTGTTCCTTTATGAAAGGCGGCGTTCATGATCTGAAGCAGCTTATGCTTTGACAGCTTCCTCCTGCCGGTCAGATGCACCAGCCCGCCAATTGGGTGCTCCATGATTCGGCTGATAAATTTCGCCAGCTCCAGCGTGGTCACGCCGTTCCAATATACCCGGCTATATCCTTGCACTGGACCGTTTTCCCGGAGAAACCAATGCATCAACCCGACTCCCTCGCTCTTCAGCTCCGGTCCAATGATGGACGTTCGGATCGTCAGATGATTCGGCCGAATGACTTCTCCCAAGCTTTTGCTCTTGGCATAAGCTGTCGCTCCGTCTGCCGTTCTCGCCTCTTCATAGGGCCCTGATATGCCGGAGAAGATGCAATCCGTACTGATATGAATAAGCCGAAAGCCTAACTCATCCCCATAATCAGCCAGCGAGTGCGGGAGCAGACTATTGATTTCGACCGCCTCCCTCAGCCGCAGCTTTGCATCTTCATTCAGTAATCCCGCCGCGTTGATCACTACATCCGGCTTGTGGCGCCTCAGCAGCCGGGCAAGCTGCTTCCCTTCCCTGAGGTCAAGACTTGTAAAAGGGGCGGCTTCTGCTCCGCTGCGCTGAGTAGCGATAACGTCGTACCCGTCCTTGGACAGCCATAGTGTCAGCAGATGTCCGGCCATTCCCCTGCCGCCGAATACGATTATTTTTTTCACGATTAGCCCCCTTGTCGGTTGTAGTGATGCTCTATCCGAGCTATATCCGCAATAATCCGGCCTTCGGCAAGCCACGTACTTGTCCAATAGCCGGCGGGAAAAATTCGGCGGTCGAATCACATCGTATTTTGAAAGCAATAGACTTTGTGCACATTCCTCCGCTCTCCTTTCCCGTGTCGCGAACCTAGCATGCCGCTTAGATGTTGCCTGCGTCTAGCCGCAGCACTTTGGCTTTGCCTCGTTTTCCTTTCGTAGAGTTGCGTCAGCATTTCGATTCTAGCGGAGTTCAGGTCAATGCCCAGCACACGGAATCCTTTTTTCACAAAAAGCAGCGCAAGCGGAAGCCGACATAGCCGAGCTCGATAATCGCTACTGTCTTTTGGTCATTGCCTTCTCTCCATTGCGGTTCCATCATCCGTCTCTCGCCTTCTTCCCAGCCGGTTGTCAAATCGCTAGATTACTATATGACGAAATCACTAAGCTGGAATGGACGATTGGTTCGAAGATACGCAAAAAAGCCGACCTGCCTAAATGGCGGTCAGCTTTTTTGTCTCCACTCGTTAATCAAGGAGTCTGTATTTTCGCGAAACGCTTGTTGTTTTCAAGATGCTTTGATCCGAAGTCCCCGGGCGGACAACAGGGAATACCCGCTCAACCAGCCCATTAAACTCCATAATGTAGTTTTGAACGGGATACCCCATCTCATCGTCCTTCATATAAGCGGCCATTCTTCCCGCAAACTCTGGATTAGCCGATACATACACATGCTGGACATTCGGTCTTAATTCTTTGACCATAGTGGCGATTTGCGCCTTGAGTTCTTCCGTAAGCTTATCTTCTCCAGTAGACATGCTGCTCATTCGTTTGCCCGCCGCTGCGCCATCCTTGCTGAACAAGCCAAGATGGGTACGGCCGATCTGCTGCGGACTATTATGCGATTGAGCTTGCGATTGCATCGATAATCCGCCATCGTCCAAGGATACAGCGACATAAGCGCTATAATCGGTCAGCATAACAGACGATGATTGAATCGCGTCGATTTCGGTTAACTTATGAGCGATAGCACGGCTTGCTTCGATACGGTAGTTTTTATGAGATCCGATTACATTATTGCTTCCCAAAGGTTTTCCATTCACCCTATTGCGCTCATTCATGCCGTCATCGGCAAAGCGCTTGTCCTTGATTAGCGAGCCGCTTTGATCGTAACGGATCGAGTGTTGGCGGATGTTCTTGTTGCCCAAGTCGCCTTGAAACTCCATTCCGCAGCCGCCAAGCATAGCGCCAAGCACAACGCCAGCCGTCAGCGTCATCATTGTTTTCCGCATTGGCCAACCTCCTGTTCCTGTAATCCATCAGCCTTATTCAGACTTGGCTATAGCGTTTGTCATTCCGCTCACGGCTATACGCCCGTTGACAATTGGCAATATAGCGGCTATATTGTTAGTATCAAGTATTAGTATCTGGTACTAATTTTATGGAAAGAGGTGTTCTGCATGACATCATCGATATCCAACGAAGCTCAGCCCCTGCTCTCCAACAGCGTCATTACTGCTATTGGCACCTATGTGCCTGAACGCAGGCTGACGAATGACGATCTTGCCGCTATGGTGGATACGAACGACGAATGGATCGTGCAGCGGACCGGCATCAAGGAACGCCGCGTCGCTGCGGAGAACGAGTTCACGACGGATCTTATCGCAAAAGCAATTGACAATATGGTGGAACGATATGGCTCCGATCTAAGCGACGTTGACTATATAATCGCTGCTACGTCCACTCCGGATACGATATTCCCGAGCGTAGCAGCATCGGTACAATCCAGGTTTCCTATCCGTCAATGCGGATCCATTGATATTCAAGCCGCTTGTGCCGCCTTCACTGCCGCCTTGCAGTTGGCGAACGGACTGCTCCTGTCGGGCATGTACCGAAAGGTGCTTGTCGTTGCGGCGGACGCTTTGACGAAGATTACGGACTACACAGACCGTACCACATGCATCCTGTTCGGGGACGGCGCAGGCGCGGTACTGATGGAACGCGCGGCGGATGGCAGGGGAGCTATTCTTGGCGCTTATTCCGATACCGAAGGTGATGGCGGCAAACATGTGTATTTAAGCAACCTTGCCCCTTCCATCGGCGACTTCTCCATTCAGACTCACGGCAAGCTTGTCCAGAACGGCAGAGAGGTCTATCGCTGGGCCATCAGCCAAGTATCGGAAGGAATCAGCGCATTGCTGAGGCAATGTGACCTGAAGCCGGGAGACATCGACTGGTTCGTGCCGCATAATGCCAATCAGCGAATCATTGACGCGTTATGCGAGCGGGTCGGATTCCGTGAAGACCAGGCTTTGTCCAGCATAGCCAAATATGGCAATACCTCTGCGGCTTCCATTCCGCTTGCGCTTGACGATGCGGTGCGAGACGGGCGGGTGAAAGCCGGCGATACGCTTCTGCTGCATGGCTTTGGCGGTGGACTGACGCAAGCGGGCGTCGTGCTGCGCTGGCACCTGGCATAAAACAAAAAAGGATGGCCCGCCTGCTAGGCCGGATCATCCTTTTTTATTTTCTCAGACGAAATGACTTGCGACTCAACATCGAAATCTAAGCCGATCTTGGCGATCCGTCCCATCATCTGAATCATGCTGCTCCATCGTGTACATGGAATCGATATGACAACAAAAAGCTTTCGCTATACAGCTCACGCCGTGAATCGACCCGGGGAAAAAGCTGCAAGCTGATCTGCTGGTGCCTGGCCGTCCAACAGATCGCAGACCAGCATCGCCGTGGCCGGACTAAGCAGAATGCCATTGCGATAGTGCCCCGCCGCCATAATTGCGCCCGGCTTGCCATCGACGCTGCCGATTAGCGGCATGCCGTCCATGGTGGCCGGTCTAAGCCCGGCCCACCGATGCGCGGTATCCCGGCCTGCGAGCTGCGGCAGCCAGCGCTCGCTTGCCCTGATCAGCCGCTGAATGCCGCGATCCGTAACCGATGAATCGAATCCGGCCACATCCTCGGATGCGCCACAGACCATTCGTCCAATCGGCTTATTCACCCAGTAAGCCTGACTGGAGAAGACCATATGGCGCAAATCGTCAGGCATGCTCTCATAAGAGCAAATTTGCCCGCGAATGGGATGTACAGGAATGGCAATGCCAAGCCAGCGCTCAAGCGCCCCTGACCAAGCCCCTGAACATATGACGATCCGATCGGCATTGATCTCGGGAAGTAATGACATTCTCACTGTAACGCCCGAAGACTGGCTGAACGCCAAGTCAAGCAAATGTCCTGCATGACCGTACAGCTGCCCACCGAGCCTGCGGCATGCAATCTCCAGCGCCGCAACCAGGCTAGGCGCGTAGATATGGCTCTCCTCCGGGCAGTACAGGGCAGCTGCGATATCATGCGAAAGCCCCGGCTCCAGCTTACGCAGCGCTTCCCCCTTGACCAGCTCTGCCCTGGCTCCCCATTCATTATGCCATCGGATTCGGGATTGCAGAGGAAGCAGATCCGCTTCATGCCGATACACATTCAGGCTTCCGCATCTGACCCAATCGGTCTTCATGCCGGATAGTTCCTCTACCTTGCCATTCCAGCTCTCATACAGCCTCAAGCTATCAAGGCATAACCGGAAGAAGGCATCCGGCTGATCCGTATTCTCCGAATAGGGAGCCAGCATGCCGGCTGCCGCGCCAGACGCTTGGCCTCCGAATGCGCCGGTTTCCACTACGCTGACCTCGTACCCTCTAAGCGCAGCTTCGAAGGCGCAAGACAAGCCGATGATGCCGCCGCCAAGAATGATAACCGACTGCGGCATCAATAGCCCTCCCCTGTGGAGCTCATAGCCGGATGCCGGAATAATGAGCCTGCCGGATCGCTGCTTGCCGAAGCGTATCTCTTCTTAGGTATTCTGCCCGCTTCATAGGCGAGCCTGCCGGCTTCAATTGCCATGGCGAAGGCTCGCGCCATCCTCACAGGATCCTTAGCTTTGGCTACCGGCGTATTCGCCAGAATCGCCGAGGCGCCCAGCTCCATCGCTTCTGCGGCATCCTTCGGCGATCCGATGCCGGCATCCACAATGACTGGCACCTTCGCTTCCTCGATAATCAGCCCCAGGTTATAAGGATTAAGCAAGCCTAGCCCTGTGCCGATAGGCGAAGCACCAGGCATAACTGCGGCCGCTCCCGCTTCCTCCAGCCTTTTGCAAAGAATAGGGTCATCGGACGTATAAGGCAGCGCGACAAATCCTTCTTTGGCTAATAGCTCCGTTGCCTTTAACGTCTCAATCGGATCGGGCAGAAGCGTCACCGGACTGCCGCTTATCTCAATCTTGATCCAATTGCCCAGGCCTGCCTCCCGCGCCAGTCTGGCAATCCGCACCGCTTCCTCTGCAGTGCTGGCCCCTGATGTATTAGGCAGAAAATGAAGTCCCCTCTCCTCCAGATGCTGCAGGATCGAATCATCCTCATAGCTGTCGAGATCAACCCGCCGCACCGCAAAGGTGATCACCTCAACTCCCGATGCATCAAGCGCCTGCTGCATCACTGCCGGACTTGGAAAGCGACCCGTGCCCAGGAAAAAGCGGGAGCGAAGCTCCCTCCCTCCAAGCCGAAGGACAGCCGTATCATAACTTGCCAACATGCTGTTAGCCCCCTCCAACAAATTGTATCAGCTCGATGTCCACACCGGATTGGATCGCCGTATCCGCCCACATGCCTTTGGAGACGATAACGCCGTTCAGCTCGGCAACAATCCGTTTATGGCCTTGCCCCAGCTCCCTCACCAGCTCCTCCAGATTGCCTGCCGAAGTCTGGTGTTTCTCGCCGTTTAATTTGATCGTCGTTACAGCATTTCTCTCTATTGCTTTGCAACGGCCAATCTTCTCCAGGAACGAGCGGCAAGCATCTGCCGGGTCTTCGCTTCCCACAATAGCGGATACTGCGCACAAACGGCGGGCTCCAGCTTCCAATACCAGATCCGCATTATCGAGCGTAATGCCGCCGATCGCCACGAACGGAATGCGAATATGCTCTGCAGCCTCCGTCACATAAGAAGTGGTCACAGCCGCTCTTCCGGGCTTCGTATCTGTCGGATAGACGGGTCCGACGCCAATATAGTCTGCCCCGTCCCGCTCCGCCTTCAGCGCTTGCTCCAGGTTGTGCGTCGATACGCCGATCAGCTTGCCCGGTCCGAGCAGTCTCCGGGCTTCCGCAATCGGCATATCGTCTTGGCCGATATGAACGCCGTCCGCATCAACCTGAATCGCAATATCGACGTAGTCGTTCACAATAAACGGGACACCGTACCTCCTTGTCAGCTCCCGCAGCGCTGCCGCTTCTTGCAGCACGCTCTCCCACGGACCCGTCTTATTCCGAAGCTGCAGAATATCCGCTCCTCCAATCAGCGTCTGCTCCATCACCTCGACTAAGTCTTTGCCGGGATGATTGGAGGAAGCGGTAATGACGTATAGTTCAAAGTCGCTCCATGGCTTCTCTGTCACGTTGTTGCCCCCTCTCTGGCCTGTGCTTCAAGGCCTGGTCAAGTAGAATGAACACAGCTGCAGCGCTCTTGCAGGATCGGCAACACCCTGTACCAGCACGCGGCCATCCGGGAACAGCACCAATCTCTCACTCTCCGGCAGCTCTACCTTTAGCAAATACCGATTAGCTTTATATTCATATCCCAGCCGCTCGAACGTTTCTCTCCACTTCTCCAGTTGGAACGTCACGGGAAGCGTTACCTGCACGGAATCTCTGCCGCATAAGGCAACTGCTGCTGTATGGCACCAGGAAGCTGATGATGATCCGGCTTCACTTTCCTTCCCTGCCTGCATTTGCTCATGCGAAGTCATGTCCCTTTTAGCAATTACCCTTCCGCATATCGGGCATCCAGCGGAGCGCCCGGGCAGTGCAGATTCGCGTACAGAGAAGGTCCATAAATCTGCCGCAATCCAGCTTTTACGGATAGCGTCCCGGTTCCCGCTTAACCATTTGACTGCTTCGACCGCTTGCAGCGATGCGACAAACTCGACGGACGAAGACAGGACACCGGCTGTATCGCAGTTTTGGCCTTCCTCCGCGTCCGCCTCTTCGCCGATCAAGCAGCGCAGGCAGCAGGTCTCGCCCGGCACAAGCGCCGCGCTCATTCCCTGCGAGCCCGCAACCCCTCCGTATATAAACGGAATGCCGCGCGCAAAACACGCTTCGCTCAGCAGCAGCCGCGTCGCGGCGTTATCCGTACCGTCCAGCACAATATCCGCGCCTTCTAGCGGTGCTGCCAGATTATGATGATTAACATCCATGACAAGAGCCTCGATCTCAATGCTTCCGTTAATGGCACGTAGCTTATCAGCGGCGGCGACAGCCTTGGGGAGCATCGACAGCGCATCCGCTTCGTTGAACAGCACCTGCCGCTGCAGATTGCTCGGCTCCACGAAGTCGCGGTCAACGATTCTCACCTTGCCTACACCCGCCCTTGTCAGATGCTGGGCCAATGATGCTCCAAGCGCGCCGCAGCCTACAATAAGCGCCTGTGCCTCAGCCAGCTTTGCTTGCCCCGCCGTCCCAATGGGGGCGAACCTGATTTGCCGGTCATACCGGTCCGCCCATAAGTCATTTCCTTGCTTATGCATAAATGGAGCTGCCTGCCGCTTTGAACGCATCCGCCTTCTCTTTCATGCCGGCTTCAATGGCATCCGCCGTCTCCATTCCGTTCTGAGCTGCGTATTCCCGAATATCCTGCGTAATGCGCATGCTGCAGAACTTCGGTCCGCACATGGAGCAGAAATGCGCGGACTTTGCCGCTTCCGCAGGCAAGGTCTCATCATGGTACGCCATGGCGCGCTCCGGATCGAGCGAAAGGTGGAACTGGTCGCGCCAGCGGAATTCGAAGCGCGCTTTGGACAAAGCATCATCACGCACCTTCGCGCGCGGATGCCCTTTGGCCAGGTCGGCCGCATGCGCCGCGATTTTGTACGTGATGACCCCTTCCTTCACATCCTCCTTGTTCGGCAAGCCCAAGTGCTCCTTTGGCGTAACATAGCAAAGCATCGCCGTGCCGAACCAGCCGATCATCGCCGCGCCGATGGCAGACGTAATATGGTCATAACCAGGAGCAATATCCGTCGTCAGCGGACCAAGCGTATAGAATGGCGCTTCGTCGCATACTTCCAGTTGGCGGGTCATGTTCTCCTTGATCAGATGCATCGGCACATGGCCAGGGCCTTCGATCATCACCTGCACGTCATGCTTCCAAGCAATCTTCGTCAGCTCGCCAAGCGTATCCAGCTCTGCGAATTGAGCTTCGTCATTCGCATCCGCTATCGATCCGGGGCGGAGGCCGTCGCCCAAGGAGAAAGACACATCGTATTGCTTCATGATCTGGCAGATTTCATCGAAGTGCGTATACAAGAAGTTTTCCTTGTGATGCGCCAGGCACCAAGCCGCCATAATGGAGCCGCCGCGCGATACAATGCCGGTCACCCGCTTCGCCGTAAGCGGGATATACCGCAGCAGCACGCCCGCATGGATCGTGAAGTAATCCACGCCCTGCTCCGCCTGCTCGATCAGCGTGTCCCGGAAGACTTCCCAGCTTAGATCCTCCGCTTTGCCGTTTACCTTCTCCAGGGCTTGATAGATCGGCACCGTTCCGACCGGCACCGGAGAGTTGCGGATGATCCACTCCCTTGTCGTATGTATGTTTTTGCCGGTGGACAAATCCATAATCGTATCGGCGCCCCAGCGGGTCGCCCACGTCATCTTCTCTACTTCTTCCTCGATTGAGGATGCGACGGCAGAGTTGCCGATATTGGCATTGATCTTGACATGGAACGCGCGGCCGATAATCATCGGCTCGCTCTCCGGATGATTGATATTGGCCGGAATAATGGCACGTCCTGCCGCTATCTCATCCCGTACGAACGTCGGAGACATGCCTTCCCGGATCGCGATGTATTCCATCTCCGGCGTCACGGTGCCTTGGCGGGCATAATGCAGCTGGGTAACATTGCGCCCTTCCTTGGCGCGAAGAGGCCGATGCGTCAAATTCGGGAACAGCTCCGCCCCCTTTTCGCGGGCTCTCTCCTCGTTCGAAAATCCATTATCCTCCGGCCGCACCTCGCGCCCGTCGTACCGCTCCACATCAAGACGGCCTGTAATCCAGCCCTCGCGCAGCTTCGGCAATCCGGCGCGCACATCCGCCGTGTAGGAAGTATCCGTATAAGGCCCGCTTGAATCATAGACGAGGACAGGCTCGTTCGGCAGCTCTTCCCCGTTGCGGCCTTGGCTTGGCGTCAGCGCAATCTCCCGCATGGGCACGCTGATCGTTGGACTTGAGCCCTGCACATAGATTTTCCGGCTTCCCGGCAGTGGTGTTGTCAACATAACAAAAAACCTCCTAAATGGAATAATGGAATTCCACCTGGAGGCATACGCAGACATATAAGAAAGTTTAGAGGACGCTGCCGCGGACATCAGGCCGATGATCTTGCAGCACACAGCCCCTAAGGGACGTGCGCAGGCTGTCATGGCACATAGCATACGTTACCGCGCGCGTTATATTCGGCTTCCGCAAGTGAAGCCGATTGTCCCACTTTCCTACGCTGGCATGACCCAGATCAGGTTCAAAGGGACCAAAGCAAATGCTTTATCTCAGCCTCACGGCGCCCCTAGTGGATTTCCTTGTTAGACACTATACCGCTGAACGTTAGCGGGTGTCAACCTCTGTTACAATTTGATTTTTTGCTGGAACAATCCGGCCTGCCTTGCCGCCATGTAGATAATGACGACCAAAGGACCGATAAATACGCCGATTACGCCGACCAGCTTGAAGCCTACATAAAGGCTTATCAGAGCAGACAAAGCGCCGATTCCGACCGAATCGCCCAATATTTTCGGCTCAATAATGCGGCGGAACACCGTAATGAACAGGAACAGCACAATAAGCCCGATTCCCGTATACAAATCGCCCGTCAACAGCAGATACGACGCCCACGGTACAAGCACAGAGCCCGTGCCCAGAATCGGCAAAATATCTACGACGATAATCAGCAGCGCGATAGCCATCGGATATTTCACATCCAGAATAAGCAATCCCGCAAGCGAAATGATGTACGTGAGGCCGCTCAAAATAATTTGCGAGCGCAGAAACCCGAAAATCGACTTTTTGAGATTGTTCAGTACCTGATCGACCTGCGAGCGGGAAGACTCGTCGAAGAACGACAGCACCGTCGCCTTCATCGTGTTCAGGCTGAAGCTGAACATGTACACGGCCACGAGGAATACGATAAAGAAAATAAACATGCCCGGCAGCGTAGAAGCAAAAGCGACAACGGTCGAAGACAGCTTGCCGACCATTGACGTGATCGTGTCAGTCAGCTTCATCAAGTAATTTTCCAGCGTCGCAACCGCATCAGGCGGCAGGTTCTGATACAAGCCTCTTGCATCGACCAGAAGCTGGTCAACATATTCGCTCGCATTCTCAAAGTAATGCGGCACCTTCTCCAGGAAAGCGATCAGCTCCGCTATTATCTTGATGCCCAGCAAGACGATGAGTCCGATCAATATAACCGTAAACAGCGTGCTTGATATGATAGCGGCGACGAGCCGGTTCACCTTAAGGCGCTTCATGAAAAATCCGTTCAGCGGCTCGAGGAATATAGCTACCACAAGCGCCAGCAGGAACGGAGCACCTACCGTAAACATCAAATAAATCAAGAGCAGACCGACTGCAATCAGCACAATCGCCCGTATGGACATCCCGTATCCCTCCTTACTCTAGTACTATTCAAGTATGGCACTTCTCATGTGAAAATTAACATCCTTGTAGTACATATCTTTGACAAGCAGGTTGGGACCGCAGCACGATGCCGCCGGACAATGGCAATTTACGCCCTCAGCCAGCGGATGCTGAAGCCATCTATCGAATAAATCGTCAAGCCTTGAATCGGCAATGTTGCCAAAGGACGGCACATCGGAGAAATCCGTTACGAACACTTCTCCAGAGAACAAATTGACATTCAGCCGGTTGCGTCCGTCGGGATCGTTCCGCACCGTTACGTTCGGCTCCTTGGCAAGGCGCGAGAGCAGCTCGCGCTCTCCCTTGTCGTCGCTGCAGCGGTAGAAAGGCAGCGTTCCGAACAGCATCCATACATCGGGATTGCGCGCACTCAGCAGAAGCTCAATCGAACGGCGCATCTGCTCCCTCGTAATGACTGGCAGATCCTTGGCGAATGAGCTTGGATACATCGGATGGACTTCATGGCGCTGGCAGCCCATCTCCACAATCAGCCGATGAATTTCGTCAATTTTGTCATGAGTCCGGTAATTGATCATGGATTCCGCGGATACAAGCACACCTGCTTCGCTCAATCGGCGCGCATTGTCTATCATCCGGTCATACAGCCTGGCTGCGGCATCACGCGATACGCTATGGCCCGCCTTCGCGAAGCCGATCTGGTGGAATTCATCCGCATTCGTGTAATTGAACGAGATATGCATCACGTCCAGATAAGGAGCAAGCTGCTCATAGCGGCTGTACGGCAAGGTCACATTGGAGTTGATCTGCGAGCGGATGCCTCTGCTGCGGGCATACTTCAGAAGCGGAACCATGTAGTCCCTGACAGTGCTGCCCGAGAATGTCGGTTCGCCGCCCGTAATGCTGATCGTCTCCAGATGCTCCACTTCATCCAAACGGCGAATCATATCCTGCAGCGGGATTTTATCCGGCTCCGCCATCACAAGCGTATCGCCTACAGCGCAATGCTCGCAGCGCATATTGCACAAATTCGTAACCGTCATCTCAACGCTCGTCAAACGATGTCTGCCGAACTTGCGAATGGATCGAATCGGGTCCCACGGGTCATTGGCGGGGGTTAAAGGGGCAAGCCGAGCAGCGGCTATGTCCCGAAGTTGGTTATTTTCCGTATGTAGCATGTTCATCTAGTTCAACACCTGACTTCTTAATCTCGTAAACGTATATCTCTATCATTGTAATGTCAGACGGTGCAGGAAGCAAATCAGAAAACCCCAATAGAAAAAGGGGCCTTGCGGCCCCTTCCGAATCCCATCCAAATGAGTCAAATGCCGGATACAAGCGGCACATTCTGCTCCTCGTCGTTTACGCCGGTAATCATAACGGTCAGCTGCTTCGACAAATCCACCTCGTATGGAACTTTCAGCTCTTCGCCCGCTTCATTGTACAGAACGCGAACGATAGGCCGGTGCGGATAGCTGTTGTTCAGATCGACCACTACGCCTCTCTCGCCCGTATGAAGCTTGACAGAGATTCCGATCGGATAAATGGCTACCTTGTCGCGGAACAGCTGGAGCATCCGCTGCTCATACAGCGTTCCAGAACCGGCGTACAGCCTCTCCATCGCATCGTGGGGAAGCATCGGCGCGCGATAGACCCGGTTGGTCGTCATGGCATCATAGGAGTCTACAAGGCCGATCCACTTCGCGTAATCGTGAATTTCGTCGCCCTTGATGCCTCTTGGATACCCGCTTCCGTCCAGACGCTCGTGATGCTGGAATGCGCAATGCGCCACCAGCAGCGGCAAATTCGGCTCATCCTTGAGCAGCTCATAGCCCAGCTGAGCATGCCGCTTCATCATTTCAAACTCGTCAACGTTAAGCGAGCCCGGCTTCTTCAGCACATTCGTCGAGATTTGTGTCTTGCCGATATCATGCAGCAGCGCTCCCATGCCGAGCATCATCACTTCGTCCCGCGAATAGCCGCTCGACAAGCCCAGCAGCGTCGTATAGACGCATACGTTCAGCGAATGCTGGAACAAATAGTGGTCCACCGTCCCCATGTTCATCAGCATGATCATCGCATCTTTATGGTTGGACAAGTCATCCATAATGGAATTCATCAGGTTCTTGAACGGCTGGGCGATATATGGGTACGTCACGCCCTTCCGCCGCTTCGGCCGATCCATCATCTCGCGGAAGTTCGTGCGGATTTCCTTGATCGCCATCCGGAATGTGTCCTCGGTAATAAGGGTCGGCAGTTCAACGTCCGCCGTCCTAGGATCTTCAATATATACATATTGAACGCCGCATTGCTCAAGCCGCGCAATGAGACGTGTCGTCAACTCCATATGATTGCTAAGAAGGACAATACCGTCTTCGGAAAAAATCTTCTTGGCCAGCTTCATCCCAGGCGCACATTGCGAAATCGGTAGCAAACGCATTTTCTCGGTCCTTCCCCATTTATGTCGTCATACAATATTTATCGGAGTAAACCGCTTTTATTGTTAATTTACGTGAAAATGCGCAAGATTTCAACCATTTTATCCTATTTTTTCGACAGAAAACGCCAATTTATCGTTTTATTGCGACATTTTTACTCCAGCGCTCTCCATTTGAGCTGATGACAGCTCGACAAGGCGCTTTCGGACAGGAGCTCGCCGGCAATAATATCCCGTATAAATTCGGGCAAATAGAACGTATAGCTCTCGCCGTTGGCCAGCGATTCATAACCCGCCCGGAAGCTGAACATGTCGATGGAGCCGACCGAATAGATCCTCTCCTCCGAGAACGGCTCTCCATTTACAGTAATCGCAATAATCCGCTGCATAGGGGGACGGCTGGCATCATAGGTAACGGACAGCCCGTCTACGGCGAGCATGCCCAGCACTTCTCCCCTGAAGCCGAAGCCTCTGATCGGCTTAAATACATATTCGTCCAGCAGCGACTGCTCCAGCGCTTCCCGCAGATGGGCTCCGGCAATCATCATACGGCAAGGATTAATGGGGGATGGGCACAATGCATGCAGCTCACCCGCCGATACATCGCCTATCGCCAGGCCTCCAAGCAATTGCCCCGCGTTCACGATGCCAATCTCCGCATCGGCATGCCGCCGCAAACCAGCTGCAAGCAGATTAGGAAGCGCAGATTCCCGGTCCACACGCGCAGGCAGCGGGTGAACCAGCGTCGCAAGCACCTTGCCGAGCCGCTGCTTCGCGTCCTCGCCATATGTGCGAATGATTGCTTCCGCTTCCGGCCTTTCCGGATACGCACCAGTCGGCAGACAGCAAGCGCTGAATACCGGCTTGCCCGTCTCGGAGTCAATCCGAATCTCGACCCGTCCGACATAATCGCCGAACTTGCCGGCAGCGCATAGCGTAGTCTGGCCTATTACAATCGGCTCTTCAAGCAAGTGATGGGTATGTCCCCCTAATATCAAATCGATGCCCGGAATTTCCTCCGCCATCTGCCGGTCCAGCGGCAAGCCCAAGTGAGACATGACGACCATAACGTCGCAACGGCTCCGAAGCTCACGGACTTGTTCCCTGATCGCATCAAGCGGCGGGGTCGTCGTCCACCCCAGCAGCTTGTAGAACGGAGCATAGTTCGCTGTTGCGCCCACCAGTCCGATGCTTAGGCCATTCTTCTCCACAATCATAGCCGGCTGCATCCACTCCGGCCGCTCTCCCGTACTGTCTAGCGCCATATTGGCGCACACGACTGCAAATCGCGATGGAGAACTGTACAATTCGTGCAAGGCTGCGCCCGTATACGTCAGCCCTTCGTTATTGCCGAGCGTAATCGCTTCATAGCCTGCCTCCTGAAGCAGCGCCAGATTCACTCTGCCTTCGCTGCCTTCCGTCTCCATGCGCATGCGATCCATGTGATCGCCGATATCGACGGCAAGGACGCGGTCTGCCCCTATTACTCTGCGCTCGTCGGCAATAATTGCGGCGATGCGGGCGGCATTCTCCAACCGGCTATGAATATCATTGCTGTGCAGAAGCACTACTTGTGCATCATTGGCTTCCGTCAACTTTAACCAGCCTCCCTATCGCAGCCATCTGATCCGTATTCTAAACCTTAGCCGCCGATCTGTGACATGCGCCGCTCCGTCGGAACATGCGACAGCGCCGTATCGGCAAGCTTCGCCGCCATCTCGTGATTTTCCGGCTTAATATCCATTGCCTTGGCGAACATCTCTTGCATCGCGGCATGATTGCCTAGTGCGCCTTTCACATTCAGCTCATCCATCCAATACAGGCATGGCTTCAAATTGCCGTCAGCTGTCAAGCGCAGCCGGTTGCAGCTCTTGCAGAAATGATCGGATATGGGATGAATAAGCCCGAAGGAGCCTGCGCCGCCTTCGATCTCCCAATCCTCCGAAGGTCCGTTCCCGATCACACCTTCACGCCTTGCAATCGTATACCGTTCGCCCGCAATGTCCAGCACGCGCGAAAGCGGCAAATAATGATTCCTCCAGTTATCATCCGCATGTCCGATCGGCATATATTCAATGAACCGGACATGAAGCGGCTTCTCGTATGCCATTCGCAAAAACTCCGCGATTTCGTCTTCATTCACATTTTTCAGCAGCACACAGTTCAGCTTGATGGGATGGAATCCCGCCTCCGCCGCCGCTTCTATGCCCTCTAGTACTCTGCGCAGCTCGCCGCGCCTCGCGATAAAGGCGAATCTGCCGGGGTCAAGCGTATCTAGACTTATATTGACGCGGGTAAGCCCCGCCTCCTTCAGCGCCTGCGCCTGCTTCGCGAGGAATACCCCGTTGGTTGTCAGCGCAATATCTTCAATGCCGGGAATGGCCGACAATCTGGCTATAAGCTTAGGCAAGTCCGGACGGACAAGCGGCTCGCCTCCCGTAATCCGAAGCTTCGTAATACCCAGCGATGCTCCGGCCTCCACGACTTCAGCAATCTGATCGTACGTAAGCAGATGGGAAGCTTCCGTGAATGCCACACCTTCCTCCGGCATGCAGTAGACGCAGCGCAAATTGCAGCGATCCGTTACCGAGATGCGCAAATAATTGTGCGTTCGACCAAAGCGGTCCTTAAGTGCTTCCATGCTGCTCGCTCCCTTCTATCGTACCTATAAGCATAACATTTTTTTTCGTTATATGGTATTCTAGAGAGGTCTGAACATCATACTTTCGAGAGGTTTACATACATGGAATTTCATTGGAAAATCAAGCTTTTTGCCGGCTTGCAGGAGCGTCTGGCCGCCCCCCAGCTCACGCTTGTGCTGGCGGAAGAACAGATGACCGCCAAAGATCTGAAGGAACGTCTGGCAAGCGCTCATCCGGAGCATGCCGCCATTCTTGCCGTATCGTTCGTAGCCCGCAATCACACTTATGCGGCGGATGAAGCAATCGTCCGCGCCGAGGACGAGCTTGCGCTTCTGCCTCCTGTCTCTGGCGGCCAAGATACGCTGCAGGATGCTGGCGCAGCCGCAGAAGATATGGAGCCCTATATCGTGACAGCAGAACCGATTCAATCTGAAGACGTGCTGCGCAAGGTCATCTCGAAGGAGCATGGCGCCTCCATCGTATTCGTGGGCACTACAAGAGAGTGGACACAAGGCCAGCAGACCGTACGGCTGGAATACGAGGCATATGAGCCTATGGCTGTCGCTACAATGCGCCAGATCGGCGATGAGATCGGCCAGCGTTGGCCGGGGGCGCTATGCGCCATCAGCCATCGTACCGGCGTAGTAGGCCTCGCGGAGATCAGCGTCGTCATCGCCGTTTCTGCCCCGCACCGGGAGAGCTGCTATGAAGCAAGCCGCTATGCCATTGAACGACTGAAGCAGATCGTCCCGATATGGAAGAAAGAAATCTGGGCGGATGGCTCCGAATGGAAAGGCCATCAGCAAGGGCCCTGGAACCCGACCGTTCCTTTGCCAGAATAGCAGGAGGCGCAATCATGACTGACCTCATACAACCATCCGATACCACTGCCAAGCATCCGGCAACCGGCCGCTCCACTATGGAAGAGCGCTATTCCCGCCAAATCCGCTATAGCCGCATCGGCCTGGAAGGACAGAAGCGGCTTCAAGACTCCCGCATCGCAATCGTCGGGATGGGCGCGCTCGGCACCGTGCTCGCCCAGCATTTGGTGAGATCAGGAATTGGGTATACCCGCTTGATTGACCGCGACATCGTAGAATGGAGCAATTTGCAGCGCCAGATGCTCTATACCGAACAGGATGCTCTGCGGTTGCTCCCTAAGGCGGCCGCAGCCGCAGAGCACTTGAGAGCCATCAACAGCTCTGTCACTGTGGAGCCGATTACGGGTGACCTCAACTCGTCTAATGCATCCCAGTGGCTGGAAGGCGTCGATCTGATCCTGGACGGCTCGGATAACTTCTCCGTCCGCTATCTGATCAATGATTACAGCCTGAAGTCCGGCATCCCCTGGATCTACGGGGGAGCTGTTGGCGCGACCGGCATGACCATGACAGTCATTCCCCATGAGACCGCCTGTTATCGATGCTTATTTCCCGAGCCGCCCGCACCGGGCACGACGGATACATGCGATTCTGCCGGCGTTATCTCGCCGATAATCGATATTATCGCTTCGATACAAGCCGCCGAGGCAATCAAGCTGCTCTCCGGCAATCGGGAAGCGCTTCACAGCACACTTTTTCAAGTCGACCTATGGAATCATGCCTGGCTGCCAGTCGGCATCAGCCATGCCCGGAAGGAAGCTTGTCCGGCTTGCGGGATGGGGCAATACGAGTTTCTTGACCAGCAAGACCGCGAGACGGTTGCAACCGCGCTATGCGGCCGCCAGTCCGTGCAGCTTACGCCCGGCCAGTCCGCCAGGCTTGACCTCAGCTCGATGGCCCGCAAGCTGTCTGCGGCCGGCAACGTCTATCAAAATCCCTATCTGCTCAGGTTAGATCTGTCAGGGGGCATGACCTTTGTTTTATTCCCGGATGGACGCGCTATCGTCCAGGGGACCGAAGATACGACAAGAGCAAGGTCGATTTATGCCGAATTATTAGGTATTTAGTTGCATTTGTCAGTCCCTCATATTGCCATTGCGAGAATAGATTGCTACTATTAAAGTTAATTATGCTGCATAGGGCTAACATACTATTATTCAATAGACAATAATTATTAGAGGTGTCTCTATGAGGATTCATGTAACAGATTTGCTAGACGGAGACCTACTTAGCCGCGATATCTTTAATAATTACGGGCTGCATGTGCTCTCCAAGGGAACCATCGTGACGAATGCAGAAATTTCTCGCCTGTTGCAGCATCAAATCGACTTTGTCGATATTGAAGAGCGCACAGCACCTACGCAAAGGAATACGCGTTCCGGGCGAACGATTGAGTCCACGGTCAATCCGAAGTGGCTCCCTAAAGTGCAGCCCATCTATGAAAACGCAGTCAAAAGCTTCGAGAAGTTTTTCTCCTCTGCCGTAGAATCCGGCAAGGTTGACGACAAAGAAGTAACGGCTGTGCTGCAGCCCCTTCTGAACAATCTGCAGCTTGAGCGTGACGTCGTGTCGATGTTGCTGCTGCTTAATACGTCTGACAACTATACGTATCAGCACTCTGCGCAAGTCGGCATGCTTTCGTATTATTTGGCTTCATGGCTCGGCCATTCGGCGACCGAAGCGGCAATGATCGGAAAAGCCGGGTTCCTGCATGACATTGGCAAATGCAAAATAGACGAGGCTATTCTGAATAAGCCGGGCAAGCTTTCCCCGGAAGAGTTCGACGAAGTGAAGCGTCATACCGTATACGGTCACGATATCATTTTGCAATCCTTTAACGATTCCGTACTGGCCGTAGGAGCTCTGCAGCATCATGAACGAATGGACGGAAGCGGTTACCCGCACGGCCTGAAAGGCGAGGAAATCCATCCCGTCTCGAAGATAATCGCAGTTGTCGATATTTATAGCGCTATGATTTCCGCACGTGTCTATCAGAAGGAACGCGATTTGCTCTTCGTATTAAGAGAGCTTCATCGACTAAGCTTCTCTCAGCTCGATCCCGTCACAACCCACACCTTCATCAAGCATATGATTCCCAATTTCATCGGCAAGCATGTGCAGCTCAGCAACGAGGAGACAGATGAGGAAGAATTGGGCATTATCGTCATGACCCATCCGACGGAGTTTTTCCGCCCTCTCGTTCAGATCGGCGACCAGTTCCTCGACCTCACGATCGAGCGCAACTACGAAATCAAGCATGTTTATATCTAATTCATTACATACACGATAGCCCTGCCGCCCATTCTAGGGAGCAGGGCTATCTCCAATTTTATACCCAAATCGGCTATGTATGGTATAGCAAGATCCAGACAGCGCAGATCAATAAGCTGTGCCGACATAATAAAAACGTGCCTGGGCAGCCAGGCACGTTTTTCAATATATCGATTAGCCGATGGAGCCTTCCATCTCGAACTTGATGAGACGATTCATCTCTACGGCGTATTCCATTGGCAATTCTTTGGTGAATGGCTCAATGAAGCCCATTACGATCATTTGAGTCGCTTCGTCCTCCGACAAGCCGCGGCTCATCAGGTAGAACAGCTGGTCCTCAGATACCTTGGATACGGTAGCTTCATGCTCCAGCGTAATGTTGTCGTTCAAGATTTCATTGTACGGAATGGTATCCGACGTGGACTCGTTATCCAGGATAAGCGTGTCGCACTTGATGTTCGCTTTCGCGCCATCCGAGTTGCGTCCGAACGATGCAAGGCCGCGGTACGTTACTTTGCCGCCATGCTTGCTGATCGACTTGGATACGATCGTAGAGCTTGTGTCAGGGGCCAGATGCGTCATTTTCGCGCCTGCGTCCTGATGCTGGCCTTTGCCTGCAACCGCAATGGACAGAACCATGCCTTTTGCGCCACGGCCGCGAAGTACAACAGCCGGGTATTTCATCGTCAGCTTGGAACCGATGTTGCCGTCGATCCATTCCATCTGCGCATTCTCATCCGCAACGGCACGTTTTGTAACGAGGTTGTAGATGTTTGGCGCCCAGTTCTGAATCGTCGTATAGCGAACGCGGGAATCCTTTTTGCAAAGAATCTCTACGACCGCGCTATGCAGCGAGTTCGTGCTGTAGATCGGAGCTGTACAGCCCTCAACGTAGTGAACGGAGCTGCCTTCGTCCGCGATGATCAGCGTGCGCTCGAATTGGCCCATGTTCTCGGAGTTGATGCGGAAGTACGCTTGCAGCGGGATCTCGCATTGTACGCCTTTCGGTACATAGATGAAGCTGCCGCCCGACCATACCGCGCTGTTCAGCGCAGCAAACTTGTTGTCCGTCGGAGGGATAATTGTGCCGAAATATTCTTTCATCAGCTCAGGATACTCACGAAGCGCAGTATCAGTATCTGTGAAGATAACGCCTTGCTTCTCCAGATCTTCTTGCATGCTGTGGTAGACAACCTCGGACTCGTATTGAGCCGATACGCCCGCCAGGAACTTCTGCTCCGCTTCAGGAATGCCCAGCTTGTCGAACGTTTCCTTAATTTCTTGCGGAACCTCTTCCCAAGTCTTGCCTTGCTTCTCGGACGGCTTAACATAGTACTGGATATCGTCGAAGTCCAGATCGTCCAGATCTCCGCCCCAGCGCGGCATAGGCATTTTGTTGAATTGCTCAAGCGACTTCAAGCGGAATTCAAGCATCCATTCCGGCTCGTTCTTCATCTCGGAGATCGTACGGACGATTTCCGGAGTCAGACCTTTACCCGATTGGAAAATCGCCTTGTGCTCGTCGCGAAAACCGTATTTATACTCTTCCATTTCCGGCATCGATTTAGCCATTCATCTCACTCCTTGTTTTGATTTTCGATTCCTTTGCGCAATGCGTTCCACGCAAGCGTCGCGCATTTGATCCGCGCAGGAAATTTATTCACGCCAGACAGCGCCTCAATATCCTCGTTTTCTTCAAACTCGACCGAATCGCCCTTCATCAGCGCAGAGAACTTCTCCGCCATTTGAATCGCCGATTCGAACGTCTGCCCCTTCACGGCTTCCGTCATCATCGATGCGGAGCTCATGCTGATGGAGCAGCCTTCGCCTGTGAACTTCGCGTCTACAACCTTGCCGTCTACAACCTGCAGCTGCAAGGAGATGCGATCTCCGCAGGTCGGGTTGTTCAGATTGATTGTAACCGCGTCATCCTCAAGCGTTCCGCGATTGCGAGGATTTTTATAATGGTCCATTATGACTCTGCGATACAAATCATCCAATTGCATGACCGAAGAACTCCTTTGTTTGAATTAGGCCGTCGGTTAACCGATCGATGTCCTCTTCGGTATTGTATAGATAAAAGCTTGCTCTGGCTGTAGCCGATACATTCAGCCATCTCATGAGCGGCTGGCAGCAATGATGGCCCGCCCTGACAGCAATGCCCTTCGAATCCAGCACCGTGGCGACATCATGCGGATGCACGTCGTCCAGATTGAACGTAACGAGCCCGACACGGTTCTCCTTCGGCCCATAGATCGTAATGCCTTCAATCGTCGACAGCTTATCGTAAGCATATGCCGCAAGCTGCTTCTCATGACGGTCAATCTCATCCATGCCGATGCTCTCCAGGAAGTCGATTGCCGCGCCGAGCCCTACCGCTCCGGCAATCATAGGCGTACCGCCTTCGAAGCGGTACGGAATTTCCTTCCATGTAGACTCGTACAGCTCCACGAAATCGATCATCTCGCCGCCATACTCGATAGGCTCCATCCCGTTCAGAAGATCTTTCTTGCCGTACAGGGCGCCAATGCCGGTCGGACCGCACATCTTGTGGCCTGAGAAAGCATAGAAGTCTACGCCAAGCTCCTGAACGTCAACCCTCATATGAGGCGTGCTCTGCGCCCCGTCTACGACCATGATCGCGCCGTTGCGGTGGGCAATAGCCGCGATTTCCTTGATCGGATTCACGACACCCAGCACATTCGATACGTAGGTGACCGATACAACCTTCGTATTCGGCGTGATCGTCTTCTCCACATCCGCAAGCGAGATTGTGCCGTCAGGCTGAAGCGGTATATATTTCAGCGTTGCGCCTGTAGCTTTGGCAACCTGCTGCCATGGAATCAGGTTGCTGTGATGCTCCATCGGCGTAATGACGATTTCATCGCCTTCCCCGCAGACGGCTCTAGCATAACCGGATGCTACAAGATTTAACGCTGTAGTGGTGCCTCTGGTAAAAATAATCTGCTCCGGCGTCTCCGCGTTCAAAAATGCGGCAACCTTCGCACGGGCGCCTTCATAAGCGTCCGTCGCCCTGGAGCCAAGCGTATGAACGCCGCGATGGACGTTGGCATTATCCAGCTCGTAGTAACGTTTGACCGCATCAATGACGGAACGCGGCTTCTGAGAAGACGCCGCGCTATCCAGGTAAACGAGCGGATGCCCGTTTATCTCTTGATGCAATATCGGGAATTGTTCCCGTATCGCATTTATATTCATCCCTCTAGCTTCCTTTCGAGCAAGCGCTGGAGCTGAGTCCGTACCGCTTCGACCGAAATTTCGGATACGACCGGAGCCAGGAATCCGTAAATAATTAACCGCTCAGCGTCTTGCCTGCTTATTCCTCTGGACATCAGGTAGTAGACTTGCTCAGGGTTGACTTGGCCTACGCTTGCCGCGTGGCCCGCCGTTACATCATCCTCGTCGATCAACAGAATCGGGTTCGCGTCGCCGCGCGCCTTAGGGCTAAGCATCAGAACCTTTTCCGTCTGAACGCCGTTCGCTTTGGTCGCGCCATGCTCGATCTTCGTGATGCCGTTGATGATTGCCGACGCGGAATCCTTCATTACCGCGCGTGTAATCATGTTGCTGTCGGAGCTTTTGCCGAAGTGCACTGCTTGCGTCGTCAAGCTCATTTGCTGGGCGTTCTTGCCTACGCTGATGACCTTCACGTCGGACGTGGAGCCTTGGCCCTTCATGATCGACTTCGTGTCGGACATCGTATGACCGTCGTTGAGGTCGCCGACTACCCACTCGATGCGTCCGTCGTTCTCTACAACGGCACGGCGCAATGTCATATCCACGCCGCTATCGCCAAGAGAATGCACCGAACCGAAACGCACAAGCGCGCCCGGCTTCACGAACACCTCAACAATAGATGGGTGCACGAATTCGCCTTTGACAGCGCCTTTGTCGGATACAACTGTATCGACATAGGATACGCGGCTGTTCGCATCGGCTACGATCAGAATATGAGGTGCGAACGTTGCTTCAGCCTTGTCATTGAACAAGATTGCTTGAAGCGGCAGCTCTACTTCCACATTCTTCGGCACGTACACGAATACGCCGCCGTTCCATAGCGCAGCGTGAAGGGCAGTAAGCTTGTCCTCATCCTTCTTCACAGCCTGGAACAAATATTGTTGAACGAGATCGCCATGCTCTTTGCATGCCGTCTCCAGATCGGTGAAAATTACGCCTTTCGCAGCCAATTCGGCCGACAATTGCTTCCATACAGCAGCGGAATTGTGCTGTACAAGCAGGTTCTCCGTACCTTCCGCGACCAGCTCTTGCACATTAGCAGGCAGATCAGCCAGCGACGCCGCAGCGCCAGCTCCCTCGTAGCTGCCGACAGCCGTCAGGTTCCAGCGCTCGATGCGGACCTTCTCAGGCTTCGGCCACGGGAGCGCAGCGGCAAGCTCGGCCGCTTCTCCGCGAAGCGCTACCAGCCAATCCGGCTCGCCCTTCCCGCGAGCTAGCGTCTCAGCGGAAACGCGGTCAGTCGGAGTGGTTAGTTGTGTACTCATATCGTCAAATCCCCCTTCTCCGATTAAGCCTGGCCTACAGTTTCGTCAGTAATGCCCAGTTCTTCCTTCACCCAGTCATAGCCCTCGTTCTCCAGGCGCTGAGCAAGCTCAGGTCCGCCGGATTTCACGATGCGGCCTTGCATCATAACGTGAACGAAGTCAGGAGTAATATAGTTAAGCAGACGCTGATAGTGAGTGATGATCAGGAAGCCGCGGTCTTCAGAACGCATAGCGTTCACGCCGTTCGCTACGATGCGAAGAGCATCGATGTCAAGACCGGAGTCGATCTCGTCAAGCACGACGATTTTCGGATCAAGCAGCATCATTTGAAGAATTTCGTTACGTTTCTTCTCGCCGCCGGAGAACCCTTCGTTCAAGTAACGGTGTGCAAACTCCGGATTCATCTCCAATTCTTTCATCTTGCCTTCCATTTGGCGGATGAATTTGATCAGGGAGATTTCATTGCCTTCCTCGCGGCGGGCATTGATTGCGCTGCGCAGGAAGTCGGAGTTCGTAACGCCAGGAATCTCGCTCGGATATTGCATAGCCAGGAACAGGCCTGCGCGCGCTCTCTCGTCTACTTCCATCTCAAGCAGGTCTTCGCCGTCTAGCGATGCGCTGCCAGCTGTCACTTCATACTTCGGATGGCCCATCAGCGCCGAAGCCAGCGTACTCTTACCCGTACCGTTCGGACCCATGATGGCATGGATTTCTCCGCCTTTAATCTCAAGGTTAATGCCTTTCAGAATCTCTTTCCCTTCGATCTCGGCTTTAAGGCCGTCGATGACAAATTGTGTTGCCATATTATACTGATCCCTCCAAGGTTGGTTTAATCGTAGATTAGGTGATTCTCAATGATTCTCAATAATCATTTTAATATAGTTTTTGTTATAAAGCAACGTACGAGTTGACATGCCGCCCGCCTCTGCCCTGGAAATTCGTTCTTATATTCCGAGCGCGGACAGGATTCGACCGGCTTCCTTGTCGAACTGCGCTTGCGTTAGAACAGGCTTCATCGAAGGCTCGGCGATTTCATCCTCTATTCTTACCCAAGATTTACATCCGGAATAAGCAGGCTTCATCGGCGCATGGACCGGCTCTTCCAGCTTGTACACGCGAAGCAGCAGCACATGCAGCGGATTTTTCTTCTTCCACTTGAGGCGTTCCTCTGCGAATGTATCCGTCCAGATATGCATATCCCGCAGCTTGTCCAGCGTCTCCTGATCGGTAATCTCGATGTCCCGCTCCACAACAGCATATGCGGACAGCTTGATCGTCTCAGCCTCAGGAGACCATTCCTTCAGCGTCTCGTCCATTCCGTCCCGATACGCTTCCTTGAGCAGCTCCTTGCGTTGATGCTCGTATGCAGGCATTAAGTAGAAGCTTTGGCTCAGCAATTGAAAATCCCGCGTTTCTTCAATAATGCCTCCCTTGCGCATGACAATGATTTGCTCCCCGTCATGAAGCGCCTTCACGGAAACAGCCCATTCCTTCAGCGCAACGGCTTCTCGTGTCATAACTTCTGTCATCCCAGCTCCCCCATCCATGTGGCGGTTCTTTCCTGATGTCCGCCTTCCCTATCTCTATTTTGAAAAAAACAGCCCGTGAAGTCAATCATTGGCGTCCAAAGGTATTCCATGGCGAAATAATATCCATTATACTATTAGGCATGGTAATGGAACGAATAGAGAAATCGGAGGTGGACGAGCTGACCACGTATCATGCCTTAAATGAACAAGAAGCAATCGAAATCGCGCGCGGCATCGAAGATTTTTTCCCTGCCGGCGCTCATTTGGCTTGCCGGGAAATTGGAGACGGCAACCTGAACCTCGTCTTTCATATAACGGATAGCGCGAGCGGCAAGAGCCTGATTATGAAGCAGGCGCTGCCATACGCCAAGGTTGTAGGCGAGTCCTGGCCTCTGACGCTTGACCGCGCACGGATCGAGAGCGAGAAGCTCATGCTGGAAGGACAGCTGGCTCCTGGACTGGTTCCGGTCGTGTATAAGTACGATCCGGTGTTGTCTCTTACCGTCATGGAGGATCTAAGCGATCATATAATTATGAGACAAGGGCTGATCAACGGCACCAAATACCCGCTGTTCGCAGATCATATCTCGACGTTCATGGCCAACACCTTATTCTATACATCCGATCTCGGCATGAACCAGCAGGACAAGAAGCTTAGAGTGAAGGACTTCATCAATCCCGAGCTTTGCAAAATTACAGAGGATCTGATTTTCGACGATCCTTATACGGTTTCGGCCAACAACAACATCCCGCCTGCAATTGAAGATGCCGCAGAAGCTCTCCGCAATGACAGCGCGCTTCACCTGGAAGTTGCGATTCTTCGCGACAAGTTCCTGACGAACGCGCAGGCGCTGCTTCACGGCGATCTGCATACGGGAAGCATCTTTGCCACACCGGCTTCCACCAAGGTCATCGATCCTGAATTCGCATATTTCGGACCGATGGGCTTTGATGTAGGCGCCCTGTTTGCGAATCTGATTCTCAATTACGCAGGCCAGCAATTCTGGATGAGCGATGACGAAGCCCGCAAGGACTTCCGCGGATACCTTCTTGAATCGATCGAGGATATTTGGACTCAATTCGACCGGAAGTTCCGCGCGCTCTGGAATGAGAATGGCATAGACCGCCTGGCTAATTCCACTCCGGGATATCAGGATTACTACATGCAGAGATTGCTGCAGGATTCCATCGGCTTTGCAGGCTGCAAGATCGTGCGGCGCATTGTCGGGCTGGCGCATGTCGCGGACATTGACAAGATTCCAAACGATGAAATTCGCGAGCAGGCTCAAAGGGCAGCGCTGGCGATCGGCACCGAGCTGATCCGCCGCAATCGCAGCGCGCAATCGATACAAGAACTGATTGATATTACAGAAACAGCACTGCAAAGATAACCGCGGGCTTTGCAATTTACGCAGGGAGGATACAACATCATGACTCAAAATTACGCAGGCTTGCAATCCGTCATCTGGAGAGGCGACAAGCTTGACTTGCTCGACCAACGGCTGCTGCCGGAGGAAATCGTATATTTGCCGCTTACGACATCCGAGGATGTCTGGGAAGCGATCAGACATCTGAAGGTTCGCGGCGCTCCTGCTATCGGCATCGCTGCAGCTTACGGCGTCGTCCTCGGCAGCCGCGATGCGTTAGCGGCGGGCGAATGGCTGGCTGACGTTAAGAAACATGCAGAATACTTGGCTACTTCGAGACCGACAGCTGTCAACTTGTTCTGGGCGCTGGACCGGATGAAGGCTGCGGCTGACCGTTTTGCTGGCGAAGGCCTGTCCGTTGACGGACTCAAGGAAGCATTGACGAACGAAGCGATCGCCATTCAGAGCGAAGACGAAGCAACGAACCGCCTGATCGGCGAGCATGCGCTTGGATTGTTCAAGGATGACATGGGCGTCTTGACGCATTGCAACGCAGGCGGCTTGGCTACTGCGAAGTACGGCACAGCTCTTGCTCCTTTCTATCTGGCCAAGGAGCAAGGCATGAATATTCGCGTATTCGCCGATGAGACTCGTCCGGTGCTGCAAGGCGCTCGCCTGACCGCATTCGAGCTGCAGCAAGCAGGCGTAGATGTTACACTCATCTGCGACAACATGGCTGGCATGGTCATGTCCAAGGGTTGGGTCGACGCTGTTATCGTCGGCACCGACCGCGTCGCGGCTAACGGCGACGTTGCGAACAAGATCGGCACTTACAGCGTAGCTGTTCTTGCCAAGGCGCACGGTATTCCGTTCTACGTCGCTTGCCCGCTCTCCACGTTTGATCTCTCCACGCCTACAGGCGCTGAGATTCCAATTGAGGAGCGCAATGCGGAAGAGATTACGGAAGGTTTCGGCAAGCGAACCGCTCCGCAAGGCGTGAAGGTATTCAATCCTGCGTTCGATGTTACGCCGCATGAATATGTAACGGCAATTATTACGGAGAAGGGCATCGTTACCGCGCCTTTCGAAGAGAATTTGCGCAAGCTGTTCCAAGATTAATGACATGAGCCCCAAGCTGCCGCAGCTTGGGGCTTTATTCATTCTCCAGCCTATAGCATGAGTCGAAGAGCGTCCGCCCCCTTCATGCCCGCCATGATACCGAGCGATTCCGCTTTATGCGTAACCGATTCCAGCGGCGCTTCGATCAGCTCCTCCAGCGTGCGCACGCCTACGGCGCGGCCTGCTATAATCTCGCGGTCACGAAGCTTGTCGTTCAGCAGCGACACGTCCAGTGCTCCGCACATAATATATCCACGGTCTGTCGATAGGGAGAGGAGAGTAGTTTTCGGCAGCTTCACCTCCACTCCAAGAACGGTCTCCCCGTTTTCGAGCACGAATGGAACCATTCTGATCAACTGGCACCCACCTCCTTTGCCCGCCGATTGAAGCGGCGCTGATGCCGCACAACCAGTATATGCAGGGAATCTTACCCAGTGTGGTCAAACGCCAGATATAGGTCTTTTGTCACCACCCAAAATAGTGGTATAGTTAGACTATCATCACAAGTGCGGAGGCAAGCATATGACAAAAAAGCAATTGGACAAGCAACAACACACCTTCATCTTCAATGTAGACATTATGGTGGAGGACGGCCACCACGCCAACGCACTGGAGAAGCTGTTACAAGGATTGAACCAAGCCGGATGGGCTGATTACCGCATCAACTCCGGCATTCAACTCGGAGATCTGATCGAACAAAAAATTGCGGAAGCTTCATCATCCGCCCCTGTTCCCATTGCTGCTGAACAGACGAAAGAAACAGCAAAAACAACCGTTGCTCCGCCACCTCAATCAGACGGCTTCGGACCGATACGGGCATTTATGAAATCGAATACCTTAATCCGGCTCATTGTGAATAGAGGACTCGGAATCAAGCTGAACATTCCTTGCCGCGTCATTAATATGGATGAACAGGAAAACCTTATCACGGTCTATCATGTCGACGAGAAGCAGGTTTATACGTTCAGAATGAATGAGATTGAAGATTTTATAGCTGGATAACAACACATAAGCCCGCTGCCGAGAGAGGCCGTTGCATCCTCTCTTGACAGCGGGCTTATTTCATTATGATCAACCTGCTTTGAGCATTTCTTCAATGTTGTCGCTGGAGACTGGCGGGCTCCAATAGAATCCCTGCATCTCATCGCATTGATGCCGCTTCAGAAACTCCATTTGTTCCTCTGTCTCCACGCCCTCAGCAATCACTTGAATATTCAAGTTATGCGCCATTGCAATGATAGCAGCCACAATCTCCGCATCGCTAGGGTCCTGCTGAATATCCCTTACGAAGGACCGGTCAATCTTCAGACGGTCAATCGGGAAATTCTTCAGATAGTGGAACGAGCTGTAGCCTGTCCCGAAGTCGTCTACGCTAATGCCGACGCCCAGGTCCGTAATCGCGAGCAGGCAGCGTGATACCAATCCGACATCAATTGTCATCGACTCCGTAATTTCCAGGTCCAAATATTTGGGCTCAAGCCCTGTCTTCTCCAGCACCTCTGCAATGCGGCTTGCCAGATCATGCTGCAGAAATTGACGGATGGACAGATTGACCGATACCGGCATCGGCTGCAATCCCGCATCCTGCCATGCTTTGTTCTGGCGGCATGCTTCCTCCAGCACCCAGTCGCCAATCTGAACGATCATGCCGCTCTCTTCCGCCAACGGAATGAAGGTTCCCGGCGAAAGCAAGCCGCGAACCGGATGCTTCCAGCGAACCAGCGCCTCGACGCCAACCATGCGTCCGCTGTCCAGATCATATTGCGGCTGATAATGGAGAATGAACTCGCTTCGCTGGATAGCCCGGTACATCTCATGCTGCAGCTTGAGGCGTTCGAAGGAGGAATTGCTCCAGCTGTCGGAATACAGCAAACAGTCGTTTTTGCCGCTCTCCTTCGCTTTGACGAGCGCCATATCCGCCTTCTTGAACAGCGTGTACCCGTCATCTTGATTATTGAGGCTCGTTACCAGTCCGATGCTGGCTGTAATATGTAAGGGGAAGCCTTTAAGCTCATAAGGCTCTTCAATTGATTTCAATACACGCTTCGAATACTCCAGCAGCTCTACTTCGGTCTGGATAGACGTAATCAGCAGCGCGAACTCATCGCCTTCCATCCTCGCAACGAAGTCTTGCTCCGACAGGCCTCGGTTCAGCCTCTCCGCAACCTGCATCAGGAGCATGTCTCCGAACTCCCGTCCGAAGGATGCGTTCACGAGTTTGAATCGATCCAGGTCTAGATAGCAGATTCCGACGATCTTCTCATCTTCCTTGGCCCGGGTCAAGCTTTCCGTCAGCTTCATCTGGAAGAGCGTACGATTGGGAAGGCCCGTCATATCGTCATAATAGGCCATGTATCGAATTCGCTCCACATTGCGCTTCCGGTCGCTCAAATCCTGGCTGATCAGCACCGTTCCGATCACTTCGCCCTCCTGAATCATTGGCGCATAGACCACCTGAAGCTCGAGCGGAAAACCCGAACGATGCGTAATTTGAATATTGTTCTGAGTCGTCTCCCCGTTCAGCGCCAATTCAATCGATTCTTGCAGCTGTATTCGGCTGGCAGGATCAACCATTCGGATAATAAGCTCCCCGATCATCTCCGAACGCTGATAGCCCAGGATGCGGCTGGATGCTTCATTCATCTCCACCAGCTCCCCTGAGCGGTTCAGCACAGCAAGAGGGACCGCTTCGGAACGAAGCAGCGTCTCTACAATGGCGGTATGGTATTTATGGAAGTTGCCCATCGAATTGCGCTTGATGAATACGATAGCTGCTGTAGCCAGCAGCGAGGCCGCTACGGCTAGCGAGGCCCATCTGTACATCGCACTGGATATAACCGTAAAAGATACGATGATCCATATTGCGGCAATAGCCCCTATGACGGCGCTGATCGCCCATGAATCGTTCAGCATCAGCAGCGTGCGCGGCTGCTTCTTCATCCCAGCCCAATCTTCGATTCGTTTCGCCACACACAAACTTCCTTCCTCTTAAGTCGGTCAAGTGATAGCTAGGTACATTATAAACGAATTGGACGAATTGGCATAGAAATATTTGCTAACGATCTATAAAAAAGCGGCTAAAAATGATCGGTTTCTGTCGAAAATCGCTCGATTATGTGACAAGATTCCTCACTTTGACGCTTGTTTTGCCGCACCCAGGATTACAAAGACCCATCCCGCAATCATCGCGACTCCTCCAATAGGCGTAATCATGCCCAGCTTGGAGAAGCCTGTCAACGTCAAAATATAGAGGCTTCCGCTAAAAATAATCGTGCCTGCGAATATCAGCCTGCCCCCGATCATCACCTTGCGGCTGCCGCCCAGCACCTTGTCCAGCAATGAAATCAGCATCAGCCCCAGCGCGCTGTACATATGATACCTCACGCCTGTCTCGAATACATCCAGATAATGATCGGTTACTTTGCCTTCCAATCCATGAGCGCCAAAGGCGCCAAGCGCAATGGCCAGCGCCGCATTCACAGCGCCGATTACAAAATATTTTGGAAACATCGGTTTTCAATCCTCTCTTTATTGTGTATAATTTTACCAAACTCTTGGAAGGGGACTACATAAGAATGAACGACAATCAAAATCAGCATGAACAGCAGCAAGGGCAGCAGCCTGGACAACAGCCTGGACAGGGACAGCCCTTTACCGGATTCGCACCGGTAGGCGCGCCTCCATACGGCCAGGGGCCGATCGTGAAGAAGCATTCCGGACTCGGCATCGCATCATTTATCCTGGCGCTGGTTGCTCTTCTCACCTTTATCTTATCCTTTATCCTAATCTTATCCAGCTTCTCGACTATACCGGACTTCGCCACGCAGGAAGAGCTGCAGCAAACCATCATTGACAGCAACGGAGCAGGATTCGAAGGCTTGGTCATCGGAAGCCTTATTATATTTTTGTCCATCGGCATTGCCTTTATCGGACTTGTGCTCGGCATTATCGGCGCATGCTTCAAGAACCGCAAGAAAGTATTCAGCATTATCGGCATCGTGCTGAACGCGCTTATTACTGCCGGCTCGTTCTTGATGTTTTTGCTTGGGCTCGCAGCATCCGTCTAAAGCCCGTTCACCTATAAACCCGCTTCGCCTGCCCTGATGGCCGGCAAGCGGGTTTCTTCTATTTCTGCTTAATGCTTCAACAGAATGGATGTCCGGCTGAAGCCTTCCCTGGACTTGCTAACCTCCAGGCAAGCGGGGAACGCTTCTTTCAGTTCGGCCACGTGCGAGATAACGCCAATCATGCGGCCTGCTCTCTGCAGGTCGACAAGCGCCGCTACCGCCTTGTGCAGCGACTCCTCGTCAAGAGAGCCGAAGCCTTCATCAATCAGCATCATCTCGATCGAGATGCCGCCCTGATGCGACTGAATGACATCCGTCATGCCAAGCGCGAGACACAGAGACGCGTTAAATTTCTCGCCGCCCGACAACGACTTTACATCGCGAAGCTGGCCAGTATATGCGTCGTAGACATCCAGCCCAAGTCCGCTCTGCTTGCCCCGAGTCTCCAGTCTGTCGCTGCGCTGAAGCTCATATTGTCCATTAGACAGTTCCTTTAGCCGCGCGTTCGCCATACTCAGAATCTGGTCCAGATATTCGATCAGAATATAGCGCTCGAAGGACATTTTCAGCGCATTGTCCCCCTTAAGCATGGAGTAGAGATCAAGCACGCCCTCCATCTCCTGCTCCAGCCCTGCCATCTGCTCTCCTGCACGTCTAATCGACTCGGCAAGCCGGGCCGCCTCTTCTTCATATCGAAGGGAGCGGCTCTCCTGGCCAACCGCAGCTTCATAGCTTTCCTTCGTCGCCGCAATGGCTGCAAGCAGCTCATCAGTATCGCGTCTTGGCTCCTCTGCCAATAGTTGCTCCAGAGCCGTGAGCCTCTCTCTTACCGCAGCAATGGCAGATCGATATGCCTCAATAGATTCGCTAATGCTACTGCTCTCGGCCTCAGACATAAGAGCCGAACGGTAGGCATCCAGCGAAGAGAAGCCTGCATCCTGCGATTCCCGCTCCAGTCTCTTGGCTGTACGGGCCTCCTGCTCTTCCGCTTCCGCCAGCGCGTTCGCGGCCTGTTCGGCATGCGCCTTGCATTCCGACAAGGTAGATGAAGCCCGCTGAAGCCGTTCCTGAACATTCGTCCAGGCTTGCTCCATGCGTCTGAACCCGATATCCTGCTCCAATGTCCGTGATTCCAGCGCTTTCGGGCTTCTCAGCTCTTCCGGAATCCGCTCCAATTCCTTATCCAGCGAAGCCTGACCGGCGGATCGCTCCACGGCGAGCCCCTGCAGCGAATTCTGAAGCTTCTCTCGCTCCGGCTCCAGCCGGGCAAGCTCCTCCTCCGCTTTTCCCAGCGACTCTCTCCCTTCCTCGGCGCGCTTCGCCTCCGCTTGCCATTGATCTGCCGCTTCCTTATGCTGCCGCCATAGGACACGAAGCTCGCCCTGGCGGTCGCGCAAAGCGCTGCGCAATTGCTCTGGAGACCCGCTTGGCTCCAGCACAATACCCAGCTCTCCAAGCTCCTCTACAAGCGCAGAGTGGGAAGCGGCAGTCGAGGCAGCCTGGGCTTTCGCCGCAATCAGCTCATTTTGGATCGCGGTTAACGCATCTTTCGATTGCTGCAGCTTCTCCTTCGAGGGAAGCTCGCCGCCTTCTGCATGAGCCTTGGACGGATGCTCCGTGCTTCCGCAGACCGGACATGGCGCGCCTGCCGTCAAATGGATGGCAAGCAGGCTTGCCTGCCCCTCCAGCCACAATCTCTCCGCCCGCTCATGCTCGGCTAATGCTCTCTCCAATTGACGAGTGCCTTCTTGCTCAAGCTGCCCCCAGCGTGCATGCTCCTCCGTCACATCCAGCAGCCGCTTGATCGTTTTCCCTTGCAGCTCCACCACTCTCAGCTTCTCCAGCTCGCCTGGGAGCTTGGCGGCAGCCGCATCCGCAGCTTTCAGCTCCGTCTGAATCTGTGTTCTTTGCTCACGCAGCTTCACAATGGCTCGTTCGTTCAAAGTCAAAGTTTCTCTTGCTTGTGACTCTAGCCGGGTTAATTCATCGACCCGCTTCTGCTGCTCGCTCAAAGAGGCCACGACAGGCTTAAGCTCCTGAAGCCGGAGAAGCTCGCGCTCGGCGCTTCGGCGCAGAGGCTCACGGTCCGCCTCCTCGCGATGAGCCGCCCCAGCAGCCTCCCACTCGCCTTCGGCGGTGTTGAGCGCCGATTTGCGATTCTCCAGCGCTTCCTGCTTGCTCCGCTTGGCCAGTATGGCCTGGTCGGCTTGCTCCTGATAAGGAAGCAGCAATGCCGCCTTCTTCGCAAGCTCCAGCCTCTGCTCCTGCTGCTTCATCGCAGGCTCTTGCTCTGCAAGAGCTGCCAGCTCTACACGCTTCGCTTCCAGCTCATCATGCTTGGCATTGATGTCCTGCGCTTTTCTCAGCTGCTCTTGCTTCGCATCCATCTCCGCCGACAGCCTCTGCTTGCCTTCACGGGCTTGCTCGGCCTGCTCCCGATAATAACCGGCCTCGCCGGTCAAGCCCTCCCATACTTGCGCAGTGCTGTAGACCTCTTGTGCGAATGTATCCGCAAGCTTGCTCTCCTCGCGGGCAGGGAACGTCTCCTGCGCTTGCCGCATAAGAGCGGATGCCGATGAGCGCGCATCCTTGAGACGGTCTTGCAGCTCCCGATTGCGCTGCTGGAATCGCGCCTCCAGCTTCTCGTACAGCTCTGTACGGAATATCCGGCGCAAGATCTCCTCCTTATTGTCCGTATCGGACGTTAGAAGCTTGCGGAATTCTCCTTGCGGAAGCATGACGATCTGGCTGAATTGGTCCTTCGTCAAGCCGACAACGGCGAGCAGTCTCGCATTCACTTCCGTGGTGATGAACCGGTCAACAGCCGGAATGGCCTCGCCGCCCTTCAGCTCATACAGCTCCGTCTTCTCGCCAGTCTCGCTACGGTTGCTGCCCTTGCGATGCTTCATTTGGCGGAATATGCGGTATTGCTTTCCCCCTACGGAGAAATCCAGTTCAACGGCTGTATGCGTCTCATCGTCGGCGAAGTGGCTGCGCAGCATTCGGGGATCGGATCGGTCCTCCCCGCTCGCCGTCCCGTAGAGCGCAAAGCATATCGCGTCAAATATCGAAGTTTTCCCCGCTCCTGTATTGCCGGAAATAACGAACAGCCTGCGATCGCCAAGCTTTGTGAAATCAATGGTCTCTTCGTCCCGGTAAGGGCCGAATGCTTTCATCATTAACCGCAGCGGCCTCATGCTTCACCTCCGAGCGCTTGCTGGAGCGCTCCAAACTCCCGCTCGAACAGCGCGCGCTTCTCCTGCGTCAACGGGATGCCCTTCACCTCTTCATAGAAGGCGGCGAAGAGCTCTGACGGATCGCTCTCGCTGCGCCTTGGAGCAGCAGCATGAGCAGCCTCGCCGGTTACGGCCAACTCCGCGACCGCCGTCCTGTTTCTTCTCTCTACATGCATCGCATTGCGATAGACGGCTCTCACCTTCTCCATCGGGTACAGGACGGGATGATCGCTTAACAGCGTCACGAAGACGTAATCGTCGCACACCTTATGCTGCTCCAGCTCCTCCAGGGTTGCTTCCACCCGTCTCATGTCGCGCAGGGGGGTCAGTTCTCTTTTCTCCACAGCCGCTTGGCCGTCCTTATCCAGCTCTACCATCAGATAACCCTTGTGATGCTTCTCTTCCGATATCGAATATTTCAGCGGGGAACCCGCGTAACGGATATGTTCATGCAGCACGTAATGCGCCTGATGCAGATGGCCTAATGCCACATAGTGGAACTGGCGAAAATGAGCCGCGCTCACATGCTCCGCGCCGCCAATGGCGAGCGGCCGCTCCGATTCGCTTGTATTATCGGCGGTTTCGCCGTACGGCGTCACAAAAGCATGTCCAATCAGCACATGTCTCGCTGAACGGTCCATTGTCTGCTCCAGCTGGCCTACAATAGCCCGCATGGCATCGTCATGCGACCGAATCGATTCATCGCCAAGGCGATGCCTGATCTGGGCAGGATCCGCATATGGGACCAGATGAAAGTGAACCTCGCCGTATTCATCGCGAAGCACGACGGGATCGCCGTCTTCACGCAGCTGTCCGGCCAAATACAAGCCCCTGCTCTCCATCATGCTCGTGCCAAAGCTGATCCGGTCAGGGCTGTCGTGATTGCCAGAAATCGCGAGCACCGGCGTATCCAGATCAATGACAATTCTCCGAAGCACCTCATCCAGCAGCTCGACCGCCTCTGTCGGCGGCACCGCACGATCATACAGATCGCCCGCAATAATAACCGCATCCGGCTTCTCATTCCGAATGGCATCCAACAATTGCTCCAGCACATGGCTCTGGTCTTCCGTCATATAAACACCGTGAATCAGCTTGCCCAAATGCCAATCCGCCGTATGTAACAGTTTCATTCCATCACTTCCTCTCCCGCGGCATTCCTCCGCGGTCCTTCCTATTATTCTATCACCATGGCGCGCTGCCTAGCTAGGTTTTTGGGGGGATGCAGCCGCGGCTTGTCTGACAGATTAATAGAATTGGACTCAATTCGTTCACATAACCGCTCGCCACTTGAATATATTGATTAACAACAAACAAATAAACGAGGGAGGTGCTCCGAAAATGAGTCCAGCTGACAACGGCAATTTCATTGTTTCGCGCGAGGATTGGTCGCTGCACCGCAAGGGGTATCAGGATCAAGCCCGCCACCAGCAAAAAGTACGCGAGGCCATCAAGCAAAATTTGCCCGATCTCGTATCCGAAGAAAGCATTGTCATGTCTGACGGCAAGCAAGTCATTAAAGTGCCGATTCGGAGCCTGGATGAATACCGATTTGTGTATAATTACAATAAAAACAAGCATGTCGGCCAAGGCGACGGGGACAGCCAGGTAGGCGATGTACTCGGGGTAGATCCGCAAGCGTCCAAAAAAGGCGGCAAAGGGGAAGGCGCCGGCGACCAGCCGGGCGAAGATGTCATTGAGGCAGAAGTTTCTTTGGCGGAGCTGGAGACGATGCTCTTCGAGGAACTGGAGCTTCCATTTCTGAAACAGAAGGACAAGGATCAGCTTGAAACGAAGGAAATTCGCTTCAACGATATCCGGAAGAAAGGCATTATGTCCAACATCGACAAGAAGCGGACCATTATCGAGAACCTGCGCCGCAATGCCACATCCGGGCAGCCCGGCATCCACGGCATCAGCCCGGATGATCTCCGCTACAAGACTTGGGAGGAGATCGTGAAGCCGCAGTCCAACGCCGTCATACTGGCTATGATGGACACCTCGGGGTCGATGGGCTCGTTCGAGAAGTATGTAGCCCGCAGCTTCTTCTTCTGGATGACCCGGTTTCTCCGCCATCAGTATGAGAAGGTGGACATCGTGTTCATTGCGCATCATACGGAGGCGAAGGAAGTTAGCGAGGAAGAGTTTTTTACGCGCGGCGAGAGCGGGGGAACGATCTGCTCCTCGGCTTACATGAAAGCGCTGGAGATCATCGACAGCCGATTCAGTCCGAGCCTATACAATATCTACCCGTTCCACTTCTCCGACGGAGACAATCTGACCAGCGACAACGAGCGCTGCGTGAAGCTGATCGGCGAGTTGCTCAAGCGGTCCAATCTGTTCGGCTATGGCGAGGTTAACCAATACAACCGCTCCAGCACGCTTATGTCCGCTTACAAACATATCAACCTTCAGCATTTCATGTATTACGTGATCAAAGAAAAAGGCGAGGTATACAACGCGCTGAAGTCGTTCTTCCGCAAGCGCGAAGGCGCAACCGGATAAATGGGGATGAACGCTCCAAACTGCATAAAGCCCCCGGCGTTTGAACGCCGGGGGCTTGCACGATTATATCCATTAAGGCGTAACTTCAGGCGCTGAGGATGGGGCAGGCTCAGCGGCCTGCGTCAGTTCAGGGAGGCTCTTGAACTCATAGCCCTGTCCCCTTGCCTCGTCAATAATGCTGCCAAGCGCATCCGCGTTATCTTGCGATACGGAGTGCAGCAGCAGAATTGCCCCCGGATGCAGCTGCTTCGTCACTTGCTGGAAGGCATATGCCGAGCCCTTCTGCGCCCGGACATCCCAGTCCTTGTACGCGATCGACCAGAAGACGCTCGTGTAGCCCGAGCCTTTGCTCGCAGCCAGCACCTTTTCACTAAAGATGCCTCTCGGCGGTCTCAAATACGTCATTTCCTGCTGACCCGTCACTTCGCGAACCTGTTCCTTCACCTTCTCCAGCTCGATACGGATCGCATCTTCCGATAGCGTGGTCATATCAGGATGGCTCCAGGAATGGTTGCCGATGATATGCCCCTCCGCCGCCATCCGTTTCAGCAGCTCCGGCTGGTCTTTAATGTAGTGACCGGTGACGAAAAAAGTGGCGGGCACCCCCTTCTCCTTCAGCACGTCCAGGATCTTGGCGGTCAGTCCGTTCTCATAGCCGTTATCGAAGGTAAGAAAAAGCTCTTTGCGCGACGTATCGCCTAGAAACAGCGCGCCATGCTTCGTAATAATCGGCTTAAAGCCCTCCTCGTCAATCGAAGGCAGCTTGCCGTCAACGCTTTTCTTGAATCCAAAATGAAAAACTCCCGGCTGCGCTTCCAAGTCGGCAGGGGCTGCCATTACCGCCACAATCAGCGCCAGCGCTGCGGACAGATTCATGATTTTCTTCCTGAACAAAGTTTTGCTCTCCTCTCATCGGTGTTTGCGATTACTATTTCCTGAATTCCCCTGTACTATTCCCCTGTTTCCACCTAAAAGGGTTGTAATCCTGTGCTAATTTGCTACACTGATTACATAGGCCTCTGCCCTCGCAGATGGCCTCTATTACTATCCAAGGAGGATTTGGACATGAGAATCAATAACCGCTTAACCTTCCATACACGTGCCAAGCATATAGGAGGTGATATCTACTATGAACCATAGGTCTGGATTTCAGCCTCTGAAGGATACGTATACCAAGCAGCTTATTGCCTTGCGCGATGAGAAAGATCAATTTCTCGCCGCTTATTTCCCCGATTATGGAAGCAGACGAACCCAAGTGGAGAAGCTGCTTATTTCGTATACCCGCATGCTTGAAGGGCTTATTGAGCGGCCGTCTCATGAATGGGGCGATATTGTGCTGATCGGATGCGGCGTCACAGTCACCTATATGGATGACGGCATGAGCGAATCCTTTACCATCGTATTCCCTGAAGAAGCTCAACCCGATATTAACCGTATTTCATTCTATTCGCCCATTGCAGAGCAGCTGCTCATGCGTTCATGCGGTGATCTCGTCTCGATGAATACGAGCATGGATACCTACCAGGTGCGGATCGACCGGATATGGTACGGCGAAGACGGAACGGAAGAAGCACGGAGAGCTGCTCCTTGACGGAGAGTTCAAACAGCAACTAACCAAATATTAATGAGGGGCACACCGCCCCTCATTTTTCATTCTTGATTCCTCAAAATTTTGCGATCAGTCTCCATACCCAGCACGGAAGTGGCCTCATCTGAACGAGCGATAACGGTTCGCTGTAAGATTGTGAAAGCTATCTGATTTAGAAAATTACAAAAAAAGGAAGCCTTGGAGGCTTCCTTTTGCAAATCGTTGATCATTTGGTTATTTTCGTTATACAAACAAAAAAAGCCCGATACCCTGGCTTTAGTGGACTTTCATTATTAAAATAAGTGGTCGGGATGACACGATTTGAACATGCGACCCCCTGGTCCCAAACCAGGTGCTCTACCAAGCTGAGCTACATCCCGACATTATGGAGCGGAAGACGGGAATCGAACCCGCGACCCTCGCCTTGGCAAGGCGATGCTCTACCGCTGAGCCACTTCCGCAAAAAATGGTGCCGTCGAGAGGACTTGAACCCCCAACCTACTGATTACAAGTCAGTTGCTCTACCAATTGAGCTACAACGGCAAGTAGGTTTAAAAAATATTTTGGTTGCGGGGGCAGGATTTGAACCTGCGGCCTTCGGGTTATGAGCCCGACGAGCTACCGGGCTGCTCCACCCCGCGTCATTGAAGAAAATGGTGACCCGTAGGGGATTCGAACCCCTGTTACCTCCGTGAAAGGGAGGTGTCTTAACCCCTTGACCAACGGGCCTTACTATGTAGATAAAAGTCGTACGGAGAAGGAGGGATTCGAACCCTCGCACCACTTACGCAGTCTAACCCCTTAGCAGAGGGTCCCCTTGAGCCACTTGGGTACTTCTCCAGGAAATGGCTCCCCGAACAGGACTCGAACCTGTGACAACTCGATTAACAGTCGAGTGCTCTACCAACTGAGCTATCAGGGAATATGGATATGTAACAAGGCTTGTACCTTGAAAACTGGATACGAAAGTAGTGCTTACATGTTCTTTAGCATTTTGGGGTCCACGCAAAGTAATCGGCATACGCTTCAAAGCATATCGTCACTTTGTGGGGTTCCTTTAGGATAAGCCCTCGACCGATTAGTATTCGTCAGCTCCACACATTGCTGTGCTTCCACCCCGAACCTATCAACCTCGTCGTCTTCAAGGGGTCTTACTAATTGGGAAATCTCATCTTGAGGGGGGCT
>NZ_QXQB01000003.1 GCF_003605435.1 Paenibacillus pinisoli | reverse complement strand
AGCCCCCCTCAAGATGAGATTTCCCAATTAGTAAGACCCCTTGAAGACGACGAGGTTGATAGGTTCGGGGTGGAAGCACAGCAATGTGTGGAGCTGACGAATACTAATCGGTCGAGGGCTTATCCTACAAGCTTTCCGAAGGAAAGGCTGACATCGTAAGCATATGCTTGGGTGAGCCTGGAACTTGGCGAGCACGCTAAAGAAGTTGAAGCATTACTTTCGTATCCAGTTTTCAAGGTGCAAAACACTTTGAATTGTCTTGTCTTAAAGCAATTGCAGCTCTTGGACACATTATTACAACAATGTGCAATGTTCCCTGATAGCTCAGTTGGTAGAGCACTCGACTGTTAATCGAGTTGTCACAGGTTCGAGTCCTGTTCGGGGAGCCATACTTGCTCTCATAGCTCAGTAGGTAGAGTGCATCCATGGTAAGGATGAGGTCACCGGTTCGATCCCGGTTGAGAGCTCCAGATCTTCTCTGAAGAGGTCTGTATCATTGCAATGGACAAGCTAATAGCAGCAATTATTCGTTAGGCCCGTTGGTCAAGGGGTTAAGACACCTCCCTTTCACGGAGGTAACAGGGGTTCGAATCCCCTACGGGTCACCATTATGGAGGATTAGCTCAGCTGGGAGAGCATCTGCCTTACAAGCAGAGGGTCGGCGGTTCGATCCCGTCATCCTCCACCATACCGTAACGCTGGGGATTAGCCAAGCGGTAAGGCAACGGACTTTGACTCCGTCACTCCAAGGTTCGAATCCTTGATCCCCAGCCATTTTATTAAGAGCCATTAGCTCAGTTGGTAGAGCACCTGACTTTTAATCAGGGTGTCGTAGGTTCGAGTCCTACATGGCTCACCAGTTTTTTATCCGGCAAGACCCACGCGCGTATGGCGGAATTGGCAGACGCACTAGACTTAGGATCTAGCGGGCGACCGTGGGGGTTCAAGTCCCTCTACGCGCACCATTCATGAGAAAACCCTTCGAGCAGAAGGGTTTTTTGCTGTCTATAAAAGTGTTTGAACGGTGTACAATCGGGGTATAAGCCTTTATACGGTTGAGGATGTGACTGATCTTGTCTTAGTCGATTACGCCCCTGAGAAGGAGCATAGCCACTTTATATGTAGTGGCTGGCGGGACAGTGAGAATTAACCTCCCCGAGTATTAGCATAATAAAGCAGTGAAGAAATCTGAAGATTGTTGAAACGCGGTGTTCGGATGGACGTATAGCAATAGGGAAAGCATTTTTAACTACACGGAGGTGAATCCCTCAGCTGAGGGAACTAGTTGGACGTAGCCATAGTCATCAATTTGTTACTGGTATTATTATTAATTGTGTTAACTGCATTTTTTGTCGGATCGGAATTTGCCGTCGTCAAAGTCAGAATGTCCCGTATTGATCAATTGATTGCAGAAGGCAACAAGACAGCCTTAGCAGCCAAGAAGCTTGTATCGAACCTCGATTACTACTTGTCTGCCTGTCAGCTCGGTATTACCGTTACAGCGCTCGGACTCGGTGCGCTGGGTGAACCGACAATCGAGAAATTGTTGCATCCGTTATTCCATGATTGGGGCGTATCAGACGCATGGGCCACACCGATCTCTTATGCACTAGCCCTGTCGTTAATGACATTCCTGCACGTGGTTTTTGGTGAGCTTGCGCCAAAAACACTAGCAATCCAGTATGCAGAACGGATGACGTTATTACTTGCCAGACCGCTCGTCTTGTTCGGAAAGATCTTGTTCCCGTTAATTTGGTTGCTTAACGGTTCTGCCCGTGTCTTCCTTCGCATCTTCGGCGTTCAGCCTGCCGGTCACGAACAGGCCCACTCCGAGGAAGAGCTGAAGATCATTATGACGCAGAGCTTCCAGAGCGGCGAGATTAATCAGACAGAGCTTTCGTACATGCAGAACATCTTTGCCTTCGACCAGCGCGTGGCGAAAGATGTCATGGTGCCAAGGCTTCAAGTCGTGGCCATTGACGAGAAGATGAGCAATGATGAAATATTGAGCATTATTGACGAGAATCGATATACGCGCTACCCTGTCACGCAGGATGGCGATAAAGACAAAATTATCGGTTTCCTGAATGCGAAGGAATTGGTTACAAACCTGGTGTTGAATCGTCCAACGCCTCTCAAGGACCTGATTCATGATATCGAAGCGATCCATGAGACTGCGCCGCTGCAAGACGTTCTTCTGAAGATGCAGAAGCAGGGCGTACACATCTCTCTTATCATTGATGAATACGGCGGTACGGCCGGCATCATAACGATGGAGGATATTCTGGAGGAGATCGTAGGCGAGATCCGTGACGAATTCGATGCGGATGAGAAGCCCGATATTATGAAGGTATCCGACCAAGAATATGTATTCAGCGGCCGAGTGCTGCTTAGCGATATTGAAGAGCAATTCGGCATCAAATTCGACAATGATTACAATGTCGACACGATCGGCGGATGGCTGCAAGTCCAGCTAATCTCCTTCGATGAGGAGCCTGTGCCGATCTACCACGGCAAGCACCGGTGGACCATCGTTGAGATGGACAACCATCAGATTCTGCAGGCTTCCCTTGTACTGAATGCAAGAGAAGATGAGGACGATGTAGAAGTCGAGAAAGCCGGTCGCGAATAAACGTGAGTGATCGCGAGTTCAAACGATTGAATAAATGTAAGCCAGGCATCCCGTGTGGATGCCTGGCTTATTATTGTGTAGAGGTTGCATTTTGATCGAATATCGTGTATGATCTAATTCTAGAGTTACCCACGCGCGTATGGCGGAATTGGCAGACGCACTAGACTTAGGATCTAGCGGGCGACCGTGGGGGTTCAAGTCCCTCTACGCGCACCATACATGAGAAGACCCTTCGAGCAGAAGGGTCTTTTGTTATGTCTATTTAATTTCCTTCAGCCTCAGGATGCGGTTTTCTGCCCATAAATCCTTCTGTCCAGCCGTGGTAATGCGTAATATTCGGCTCGCCCTCCTGCCAGCAGAGAAGAACCTCATCGCCATCCAGGATAGCCGGAAAGTCGACCAAGCCGGGATGGATCATTTTGAGTAGCACTCCTTTGCGGGAGAAGTTCTCCATATATAAGTTCAGCTCAACTTGCATGAAATCCAGTCTGCTTTCCATCTCGAACAGGGCATCGCTCTGGCCGTCTTGATAGATGGCTTTGACTTTGCGATAAGCGGTGTAGTGATCCTCCATTTCTTCAGCCATGCGTTGAAGCTGCCGAAGCTCTTGCTTGATGACAGGAAGCAGTGCATTGGCTTCCTCAAGCGTATATCTTTTGTTCATCATGATTCATCCACTCCCTTGCTCACAGTGTACTAGATTCGAAGGCCTGTAATCAAATCTGGCAATCTATTAGAATGCCTAGTTTTTAATATTTTCCTCCATTATGAAGAGTGGATGAAGAATGCCATTGACATTTGGACTGATAACTATTATCATCAATAGTATTGATAATCGTTATCACTGCTCAAGGCGCAGGACAGCCAAGCCCAGCCCAGTGATGGCGGAAGGAGCGTGCATGGCATGATTCGGTTAACGACTACAGGACTAGATATTTCGTATGAGGAACGTCTGATCGTTCAGAATTTGAATATTTCCATTCCCCAAGGGAAGATTACGGCTCTTGTTGGCGCTAACGGCTCGGGGAAATCTACCATACTTAAGACAATGGCGCGTATTATGAACCCTTCCAAGGGCAGCGTGCTATTGGACGGCAAGTCGATTCATAAGCAATCCACGAAGGAAGTGGCGAAGCAGCTTGCAATCCTGCCTCAGAACCCTACAGCTCCAGACGGCCTCACAGTGTCCGAACTCGTTGCTTATGGCCGTTTCCCTTATCAGAAGGGATTTGGCTCGCTGAGCAAGGAAGACCGCGCAATCGTGAAGTGGGCGGTTGAGGCTACGGGCATGGCTGACTTTGCGGACCGCCCGGTTGACCAATTGTCCGGCGGCCAGCGCCAGCGCGCTTGGATCGCAATGGCTTTGGCGCAGGAGACGGATATTCTGTTCTTGGATGAGCCTACTACATTCCTGGATATGGCGCATCAGCTGGAAGTTCTTCATTTGCTGCAGAAGCTTAACGAGATGAATAACCGGACAATCGTAATGGTTGTCCATGATTTGAACCATGCGGCTCGTTATGCCCACCATATGATCGCGATCAAGTCCGGTGTGGTCAAGGGTGAAGGATCGCCTGTAGAGGTTATCACGCCTGAGATTATGCGCGAGGTGTTCAACATCGAAGCCGACATCGTGCCGGATCCGCGCACAGGACTGCCGCTATGCCTTCCGTTCGCCCTGGCAGCGCCGCCGGTGTCCGATCGTGTTATGAAGCAAGAGAACCGTGAAGAACGGGAACAGCTCACCGCTGCAGGCGCTTAGATTCAGGCAGATATTAGATAGCCTGGCGAAATGCCCAATAGAGGAACAAAGAGCCGCATTCCCCAAGGGAAATGCGGTTTTTTTTACAAACCAAACATTTTTCGAAAAAAGGAGTTGCAATTCATTTCAGAAGGTGATATATTATTACTTGTCGCCGCGACGATAAGTTGCAGAAAGCGACGATACACTTTATGTGCGGAAGTGGCTCAGCGGTAGAGCATCGCCTTGCCAAGGCGAGGGTCGCGGGTTCGATTCCCGTCTTCCGCTCCATAGTTATTTGCGGCCTTAGCTCAGCTGGATAGAGCGTTTGACTACGAATCAAAAGGTCAGGAGTTCGAATCTCTTAGGCCGCGCCATCTTTACTTAGAATGAATCAATATTTCGGGACGTAGCTCAGCTTGGTAGAGCACCTGGTTTGGGACCAGGGGGTCGCATGTTCAAATCGTGTCGTCCCGACCATCATTCTTGCGGGTGTAGTTCAATGGTAGAACTTTAGCCTTCCAAGCTAATAGCGTGGGTTCGATTCCCATCACCCGCTCCAGTAATCACAACCGACTCCCTCTGCGATGCAGGGGGATTTTTTTGTACCAACACGCTTTCCTGTGGTAAATCATGAAAGTCGTCAGAATAAGGCGACAGATTGCGCTGCGGGACTTCAACGGCGGGTCGTTTTGTAGTATGATAGTAGAAGTGATTACGCCATTTAAAGTGAGAGTGACCTTACGAAGTTTGAAATAGGCATGTGCGTATCGATTGAGCGGATGCTTTCAAAGTGGGTTTGCTGCACAGATTTGTAGGAGGAACGGTATGTCGGAACAATCTGTATCATCAACAGCGGCTAGTCGAACACAAACAAACAATTTGCTTAGACGGGATGTACGTTTCCTGGGCAACATTCTAGGCGAAGTTCTCGTCCACCAAGGCGGACGCGAGCTGCTTGAGATCGTTGAGCAAATTCGGGAACAAAGCAAAGCGCTTCGCGCGGAATTTGTACCGGAGCTGTTCGAGCAATTCAAGTCCACAGTATCTTCCCTAAGTCCGGAAATTCGGCACCAGGTAATTCGCGCTTTCGCGATTTACTTCCAACTGGTCAACATTGCCGAACAGAACCACCGTATCAGAAGAAAGCGTGACTATGAAGTGTCTGCAGGCGAGAGCGTGCAGCGCGGCTCCATCGAAAGCGCGATTCAGGATCTGAAGGAGCGCCAGATTGGCGTAGAGGATGTACGCGACATTCTGAGCGGCATCTCTCTGGAGCTGGTTATGACGGCGCATCCGACGGAAGCAACACGCCGTGTGGTGCTTGATATTCATAAGCGCATTGCAGAGGACGTCATGCAATTGGACAATCCAACGCTGACCTTCCGTGAGCGCGAGAAGCTGAAGGAGAAGCTGCTTAACGAGGTTCTAACCTTGTGGCAGACGGATGAACTGCGTGACCGCAAGCCTACCGTTATCGACGAAGTGCGCAACGGCTTGTATTACTTTGACGAGACGCTTTTCGAAGTGCTTCCAAGCGTATACGAAGAGCTGGAGCGCTGCCTCAGCAAGTACTATCCGGAGGATCGCTGGCATGTGCCTGACTTCCTTCGCTTCGGTTCCTGGATCGGCGGAGACCGCGACGGGAATCCTTCCGTTACCGCTAAGGTGACATGGGAGACGCTTCAGCTGCATCGTCAGCTGGCGCTCAACAAGTACGAAGAGAAGCTGAATGATCTTACGGACCTATTGAGCTTTAGCACGAACCTGGTGACGATTACGGACGAATTGCAGCAATCGATTCAGTCCGACCGCGAGCATGTCGAGCTGAAGTGCGTAGATCCTTGGCGCATTGCTACAGAGCCATACCGCATCAAGCTGGCTTATATGCTGGAGAAGCTGGCCAATACGCGAGATGAGTCGCTGAAGGGCACGGCGAATCGCTACAACCATCCAAGAGAGCTTCGTGAAGACCTGCTGGTGATTGACCGCAGCTTGCGTCATCACTATGCCGATTATGTTGCCGATACGGACCTGGCGAAGCTGGTCCGCCAAGTGGAGCTGTTCGGCTTCCACCTGATGGCGCTGGATGTTCGCCAGCATAGCCAAGAGCATGAGAACGCCATGGCTGAGATCCTGGCGAAGATGCATGTTGTAGAGGACTACGCTTCCCTCTCGGAAGAAGAGAAGACGAAGCTGCTTCACCAATTGCTGAACGATCCGCGTCCGCTGACATCGAGCCATCTGGACTACTCCGAATCGACTCGCGAGTGTCTGGATGTGTATCAGACGATCTACCGTGCGCAGCAGGAGTTCGGCGAGAACTGTATTACGAGTTATCTGATCAGTATGACGCAAGCCGCCAGCGATATGCTGGAGGTTATGGTATTCGCTAAGGAAGTCGGCTTGTTCCGCAAGGAAGCCGATGGCACGATTCGCTGCACGCTGCAATCCGTGCCACTCTTCGAGACGATCGACGATCTGCATGCCGCTCCTGGCATTATGAAGGAGCTGTTCGAGATTCCGGTCTACCGCAAGGCGGTAGAAGCGCGGGGCAACATGCACGAGATCATGCTCGGCTACTCCGACAGCAACAAGGATGGCGGCGTGGTTACTGCGAACTGGGAGCTGCGCGTAGCACTGAAAGAAATTACGGCAGCCGGCAAGGAATACGACGTGAAGCTGAAGTTCTTCCATGGACGCGGCGGAGCGCTCGGACGCGGCGGCATGCCGCTGAACCGCAGTATTCTGGCTCAGCCTCCACATACGGTTGGCGGCGGCATCAAGATCACGGAGCAGGGCGAGGTATTGTCTTCGCGTTACTCGATGCAGGGCATCGCTTACCGAAGCCTGGAGCAAGCGACTTGGGCGCTGATTACTTCCGCAAGACTTGCGAAGTATCCGCAGCAGGAACCAGCAGCGGAAGCGGAGTGGGATGCGATTTCCCGTTCGATCTCGGAGACGGCGCTGAACAAGTATCAGGACCTGATCTTCCGCGATCCGGACTTCCTGACATTCTTCAAGGAGTCTACACCGCTGCCTGAGGTTGGCGAGCTGAACATCGGCTCCCGTCCTTCCAAGCGCAAGAACAGCGACCGCTTTGAGGATCTGCGCGCGATTCCATGGGTATTCGCCTGGACCCAAAGCCGTTACTTGCTGCCGGCATGGTATGCAGCCGGTACGGCGCTTCAGCAATACGTCGGCGACGATGGGGAGAAGCTGGCTACGCTGAAGACCATGTACGAGCAATTCCCGTTCTTCCGCTCGCTGATTGATAATTTGCAGATGGCGCTGGCGAAGGCTGATCTGGTTATCGCGAAGGAATATGCGAATATGATCAAGGAGCAAAGCATCCGCGATCGCATCTTCTCGCAGATTGAAGCCGAGTACGCGCTGACTTCCAATCTGATCCTGAGTATTACGGGCCAAGACGAGATTCTGGACAACGTTCCAGTCATTCAAGAATCGATCCGTCTCCGCAATCCGTATGTTGATCCGCTCAGCTACATGCAAGTGCAGCTGCTGACGGAGCTTCGCGACCTGCGCGCGAATGATCAGGATGATCAAGAGCTGCTGCGCGAAGTGCTGCTGACCATTAACGGAATTGCAGCCGGCCTTCGCAATACGGGCTAATGTCTGTAGCTTCAAATTCCAGCCTCCTTCCTCGGTTCCGACACCGGGGAGGAGGTTTTTTCATGCGCGCATATATTTATGTAGGTTTTAGTCCCTCTTAAGATTGGTTTAAGGTGCAGCCCTCATGATAGAGCTATAAAGTTCACCAGTTCATGAGGGAGGATGATGAAAATGAACGAAGAGAACAACTATAACACGACTAGCCGAAATGATGCGGATACGGGAAGGCAGCTGGCTGCTCCACAATTCGAAGCTTATTATAGGGAAGTGAATCAAAGCCGGCCTAGCCGGAAAAAGAAAAATGCGGCGCTTCCGCTATTCGCGGCGTTTCTGACAGGCGCGCTGGTCATTGGCGGATTTACGTATGCGGCGGACAAAAACAACCTGTTCACAGGCGGCCTAATGGGTGAGAAGGGCGCAGCCGGCATACAGGCTAGCAGCGGCAACGGACAAGATGCAGGCCTGACGACAGCGTCGGTGAATACGAAGGACGATATGGCTGCGATCTACGAGCAGGCCAGTCCAGCCGTCGTGAAGATCGAGAACTACGGCCAGTCGAAGGCGCAAGGCAGCATGAGGATGGACCCATGGCTGGAGCAGTTCTTTGGCGGACAAGTCTCGCCTGACCGGAATGGCGGCTCGGCAACGCCCCAGAACGATCAAGGCTCGCTGGTGTTGAATGGCTCCGGTACCGGCTTCTTCTTCGATAAGGAAGGGCTGATCCTGACCAATGAGCATGTCGTGTCCGGCGCATCGGAAGTGAAGGTGCAAGTGCAGGGCTACGACGAGCCGCTGACGGCGGAGGTGCTGGGCTCGAGCTATGACCTGGATCTGGCGGTGCTGAAGGTGAGGCATCCGGACGGAGGCACATTCCCGGCACTCAAGCTGGGCAGCTCCGATGAGACACAGATCGGCGAATGGGTGCTGGCGATCGGCAACCCGTACGGCTTCGACCATACGCTGACGATGGGCGTGCTAAGCGCGAAGGAACGTCCGATTACGATCCAGGATGAACAAGGGGAGCATAAGTATGAGCATCTGCTTCAGACCGACGCCTCGATTAATCCCGGCAACTCCGGCGGTCCGCTGCTGAATGCGAAGGGTGAGGTCATCGGCATGAACACGGCGGTGAATGCTGAAGCCCAGGGCATTGGCTTTGCGATTCCGACGACGACGATTCTGGAAGTGCTGGAGAAGCTGAAGACGAACACTTTGTAAGAAGACGGTGAAGAGAGGACGCTGCAGCTTCGGGCTGGCAAGCGGCCTCTTTTTCATCATTCGCCCCTCTTTAGTTAGATATTACCACTCCGGATAAGCCAAGGGTGTCCCCATCCCGGACCGAAGCCTCATAATCTCGTCCAATGAGACTAATCGCTTGCGTAATGGTCTTGCATTTTGGGTTCATGTCGATTACCATTTTTCTAGAAGGATTCTTATTTGCATGTCCCTTGTAAGTGATTGCCGATTGGATTAGATAAAGCATAGGTGGTAGAGGTATCGTTCCGGACGTCCGCTCATAAGGCGGCGGAGACGAACGATCGTAACGTTTGGAGGAAATGACAAGGTGAACGTGTTGGAGAATAGGCTTGCGAGGCTCGCGCTGAAGGGCGACCAGCAAGCGTTCGCTGAGCTTGTGGACCTATATCAGGACAAGCTCTTTCATATGGCTTACCGTATGCTGAACAACAGGCAAGAAGCCGAGGATGTCGTTCAGGATACGTTTTTGCGCGTATACAAAAACCTGGAGAGGTTTGACGAGACGCTCAAGTTTTCAACCTGGATCTACCGGATCGCAACCAATTTATGTATCGACCGTCTGCGCAAGCGGAAGCCAACCTATTCGCTGGATGCCGAATCGCAGGAGTATGACGGTCTTGACGGCTATTCCATGATTCCAAGCGATAACCGGACACCGGAGTCGGAGCTGATCCTGTCCGATACGCAGCGGATCATCCATCAGGCGATGGAGTCGCTGCCGCCGAAGTACAAGTCCGTTATGATGCTTAGATATATACAGGACCTGTCGCTGCAGGAAGTGGGCGATATACTGGATATGCCGGTTACCACAATCAAAACCCGCGTCCATAGAGGCCGAGAATTTCTTCGCAAGAAGCTCGAGCATCGATTATAAGCAGAAGCAATTTTATTTTTTTGAAACATCCCTCTTTCTGATACGTATCCTATAACGAGATCATGCTTACCAAGGAATCATACGGGCAAGCAGAATCATTAGGGCGTTAGCAGGCAATTTATTCTCCCGACCGAAGCGGGATGACATTCGTATAATCGAGCATAGAAGAAAGGAATGGCTGCTATGGAATGCAAAGTCGCCATCGTCAAAATCCATGACTATCTGGACGGCGAGCTGCCACGTGAAGAAATTACCGAACTAAAAACACACTTGAAGTCGTGTTCCGCTTGCAGCGAGCGGTTAGAACAGCTGGAGAAGGCCGATGCAGCGGCATTCGCCGCCTGGGAATCGGTCAAGCCAGCCGCGCAGCTCAGCAGCGCCGCATCGGCTGATCTGAAAAATCGCATCATGGCGCAGCTGCCGAAGCCGAAGAACACCGAGCGCAATCGCTTTATCCGCATCTTGTACCGTTATCCGGGACTGACCGCCGCGGCTGTATTTCTGCTGGTCATGCTGGGCAGCTTCTTCTCCTCATGGGATCAGGACGCCAGGATGATCGTATCGGGCGAGGACTTGCAGCATGTCGTCATTAACGGCAACACGGTGATTGTGCCCGAGGGCGTGAAGGTAACGGGTAACCTGACCGTAGAGAACGGCAGAGTAGAGGTGCAAGGGTCCGTCGACGGCAACGTGACCGTCATCGACGGCTCCATGGTGCTGGCTTCGACCGGCCATATCGCGGGACAAAGCCGTACGATCGACCAGGCGCTGGACTGGTTCTGGTATAAGGTAACGTCCGCTTTCGGCGGCGTAATCCCTCATTGAAATAGCATAGCGGCTTCCCTTATGTAGAAGGGAAGCTTTTTTTCTACACACTTCTGAAAAGATTTCTGAAAATAATTTAAAAATAAAGGATTTCCAATCCCCGATATAGAAAACAATAAAGTTGAAACGCGATTAAAAACATACTGACGTGGTCTGCAGTTGGGGGTTGGCGTATGAGCTACTTAACAGATTCGACATGGCAGGATTGGCTGAAGGATATTATCGATGTCGGCATCGTTAGCTTTATTATTTATAAATTGATTTTGATTGTGAAAGGTACGCGGGCGGTCCAGCTTCTCAAAGGGATTTTTGTGCTCGTCGCCACATGGGCAATCAGTACCTGGTTCAATCTGTATACGCTGAAATGGCTGATGAATCAGATGTTCACATGGGGGATCATTACCGTCGTGATCATCTTCCAGCCGGAGCTGCGGCGCGCGCTGGAGCAGCTTGGACGGGGCAATCTGTTCTCACGGACTTCGTCCATCGAACGCAATGCGCTGAGCGAGCAATTAGAGGAAATCATTCGGGCTGTACAGCATATGTCGAAACGGAAGATCGGCGCGCTGATTGTGTTCGAGCGCAAGACAGGCGTGTCGGAGCTAATTGAGTCCGGCATTCCGCTGGAGTCCCGCATTTCATCGGAGCTCCTGATCAACATCTTCACGCCGAATTCGCCGCTGCATGATGGAGCGGTTATCATTAGAGGCAGTCAGATTATGGCGGCGGGCTGTTATTTGCCGCTGTCGGAGAATCCTTTTATCAGCAAAGAGCTTGGGACAAGGCATCGCGCCGCAATCGGTGTCAGTGAAGTGAGCGATGCGCTGTCCGTCACAGTATCGGAGGAGACGGGACAAGTCTCCCTCTCCATTAACGGCATGATTGTCCGGGATATCAACGAAGAATCGCTTATCTCCAAGCTGTTCGAGGAATTGACATCGAATGACGGCAAGGACAAGGAGAAGCGCGGCTTCGCCGCGTTATGGAAGCGGAAGGGAGAATGACATGGATAAATGGCTAAGTCATCCTACTGCGCTGAAAATCATTTCTGTATTATTAGGGGTACTGTTGTTCGCAGTGGTACATATAGATCCGGAGACGTCGCCGCAGACGCTAACCTCCAGCATTGACACGAAGGTCATCGAGGCGGCTACGATTGTCCCGATCGGCCTTGATGAGGAGAAGTACGTGCTGACGGCTATGGAACCGACGGTAGCCAGGCTCGTAGTAGAGGGGAAGATCTCGAACCTGCGAGCTGCGACGAACGCGGATTATGTGGTGAATGTGGATTTGTCGGGCGTGACCAAGCCGGGATTCCAGGAGCTGCCGCTGGCGCTTAAGCTGCCTCGCGGAGTGAAGGAAGTGGAGCTTTCGCCTAGACGGGTTATGGTCCATATAGAGGAGATTGTGACCAAAACTTTTGATGCTCAGGTGATGACCGTAGGGGATCCGGCTTCCGGATTTGTCGTGGGCGAGCCGGAGATTCTGTCGGAGGGCGGCAGAAGCGTTCAGGTGACGCTGCCTAAAGATGATATGGACCGGGTAGGCCTTGTTGCGGCGACGCTGGATATCTCGGATGCAGAGAAAACGGTTGTGAACAAAAAAGCAAAGCTTGTCGTCTACGATACGGAAGGCCAGGAAATTCCGAATGCCGTCGCCCAGCCGTCAACGATTCATGCTGAGGTCAAGGTGACGCTGCCGTTCAAGCAAGTGCCTCTGCAGCTGCGGTATTCCGGAGAGCTTCCAGAAGGCATGAGCCTTGTGTCGGTGAAGCCGAGCGTCGATCATGTGACGGTCTATGCGACGCAAGAAGAATTGGATGCGGTCTCGATCTATGATGGCGCGGTGCTTGACCTGTCGAAGGTGAGGCAATCGGGGACGATCAAGGTGAAGGCTCCGCCTGTCGATCATATTCAAGCAGTCAATCCGGGAGAGATTGACCTGGATATCGTCGTCGAGGTAGCGACGACCCGCAAGCTGTCGAATATACCGATTACAATAACAGGCGCTGGTCCGGGAATAGCCGCCCAGGTGGCGACCCCTGCGAGCGGTACGATAGATCTGGAGATAAGCGGGGCGGAGGCTGTGCTGGCTGATGTGCGTGCGGATGATATTGCCGTTGTCGCGAAGGTCGCCGGACTGGATCCCGGGACGCATACGGTCGCGCTGGAGCTGGAGCTGCCTCCCTATGTGCAGCCGGTGCTGGCTGACGGCCAGTCGCTAAGCGCAACGATCGAGATTATCGATACGACCGCTTCGAATGGCGGCGAGGAGCCGGAGGATATCGAGGTGGGCGGCAACCCGACAAGCCCGCCTGAAGAGGGCCACGAAGGCGGCAGTCCGGGCAATAGCGGAAGCGGGACTGGCAATGCCAGCGCCCGGTCAGCAGGCTCGAACGGGAGCATCCAGTACGCGCTGGTGGACGCAAACCGCCGATCCCCGTCGAATTCTTTAATGTCTTGGCAAAAAGAGGACGCAACCACTTAGGGTGTTCATACGTTAATCGTAAGAAGGATCGTAACAATATGGGGAATAGAGGGGAAACATAAATATGGGGAAATATTTCGGAACGGACGGCGTGCGCGGTGTTGCCAATACAGAGCTTACGTCTGAGCTCGCTTACAAGATCGGACGCTGCGGAGGCTATGTCCTGACCAGAACGGCACATCAGCCGAAGGTGGTCATTGGCCTCGATACCCGGATATCGGGCCCGATGCTGGAGGCGGCGCTAATCGCCGGCTTGCTGTCGATCGGCGCAAGTGTCGTGCGGCTTGGCGTTGTATCTACGCCTGCGGTGGCTTATTTGACGAAGGAGCTGGGTGCTGATGCCGGCGTTATGATCTCCGCTTCGCATAACCCTGTTGAAGATAACGGCATTAAATTTATTGCCGGGGACGGCTTCAAGCTGTCCGATGAGACGGAGCTTGAGATCGAGGCGCTGCTGGATGCGGAGAAGGACGAGCTTCCCCGCCCGGTCGGCGGTGACATCGGAACGGTAACAACCGATGAAGGCGCGAAGCAGCGTTACCTGGATTTCTTGAAAACAACGGTGAAGGGCGACTTCTCCGGTCTTAAAATCGTTCTCGACTGCGCGAACGGGGCCGCTTACCAGCTTGCTCCGGCGATCTTCCGCGAGCTTGGCGCGGACGTGACGACTGTAGGCGCGGAGCCGGACGGCCGCAATATTAATGCCGGCGTAGGCTCGACGCATCCGGAATACCTGCGGGAGAAAGTGCTGGAGCATGGCGCCGATCTCGGCCTGAGCTTCGACGGCGATGCTGACCGTTTGATTGCAATCGATGAGAAGGGCGAGGAAGTCGACGGCGACTACATCCTCTGCATCGTTGGCGACCGCTTGAAGCGGGAGGGCAAGCTGGCCGAGGATACTATCGTAACGACGGTCATGGCCAACATCGGCTTCTTCAAAGGTACAGAGAGCATTGGCCTGAAGACGGCAAAGACAGCTGTCGGGGACCGCTATGTTATGGAAGAAATGCGCCGCGGCGGCTACAATCTGGGCGGCGAGCAATCCGGCCATGTCATCTTCCTTGATTACATTACGACAGGTGATGGCATTCTGACCGCTCTGCAGCTGGTAGAGACAGTTGCGGCTTCCGGCAAGAAGCTGGGCGAGCTGAAAGGCCTGATGCGCAAGTTCCCACAGAAGCTGGTGAACGTGCGGGTAGCCGATAAGAGCCTGTACAACGGTAATGCCGCTATTGAAGAAGCGGTGAAGCAGGTGGAAGCGGAGCTAGGCGACAATGGCCGCGTGCTTGTGCGTCCATCTGGTACGGAATCGCTGATTCGTGTCATGGCGGAAGGTCCTGACAAGGAACAGGTAGAAGCGTATGTGGATCAGATCGCTAATGTGGTGAAACGTGAACTAGGTTAAGTAAGGCTTTATAGACATAGAGAAGGACAGCTGAGAGAAGCATCAAGCTTCGCTTGGCTGTCCTTTGTTGTTTTCGGATAGGGAAAGGCGCCCCTAGGGAAATGGGTATATGCCGGGTGTTGTGATTAGTTGCATTTAGTGCAGGTAGGCTTGCAGGCCGCGTATATGGGTCAAATATTTGGCTTTGCTGGCTTCCTTCATCAGGGAAGCGGGAAGGCCTTTAAGCGGCCTGTCGTGTCTGCCTAGTGCAGCGACAGCGTCCTTGCGTCCCAGGCTCGCCAGCTTGCCGTAGATGACCGGCTTGAAGGGCTGCAGCGGCATCCCGTTCATCATGGCGAACAGATTGTAGCCTGCGGCTTCGCCCATCTGCCAGGCGAGCTGAGCGGACGGCGGCAGCGGCTGGCCGTTATCCTGATAGCAGATGGCGCTGTCGCCCGCGACAAAAATATTGTGGTGGGACGTCGACTGCAAGTAGTCATTAACGACAGCGCGTCCGCGAAGCGTATCGATAGCAGAGTCCGCTACGATGGGATTCCCTTGTATGCCGCCGGTCCAAATCAAGGTATGGGTTGCGATGGACTGGCCGTTCTTGAGCAGAACAACAGGGTAATCATAAGCCGCAATAGGCACGCCGACAATGAACTTAGCTCCGCGCCGCTCCAGACTGGACTGGGCTCTGGCCGCCAGCTCAGCGGGAAAGCCAGGCAGGATGGAAGGGGAAGCCTCAATGCCGTACAGCTTAATGTCCTCGCGCTGGATGCCATGCTCGCCGCACCACTTAGGCAGCATGTCGGCGATTTCGCCTACCATCTCGATGCCGCTCAAACCGCCGCCCCCGACTACGATTGTTGCATCGGCTGGCCTGCGGGATTGATTGTAGCGAGAGAGCGACTCCTGAATATGCCTATTGATCCGGTTGGCCTCGTGTATCGATTTCAGCGGCAGACTATGCTTCTCCAGCCCCGGAATGCCGTAATAAGCGGTCTGGCTGCCCATGGCGACAACCAGATAATCATAGCTGTAGTCGCCGCCGCTGGTGCGCACTTCACGCTGCTCTGCATCGATGCCGGTAACCTCCTCCGTTACAAGCTGCACGCGCTTGCCCTTGAGCAACTTGGTCAGTGATAGGGCAACGGCTTGTTCCGGCAGATTGCCTGCTGCAAGACGATGGAGCTCGGTAATCAGCTGATGGGAGGATGAGCGGTTGATAAGTGTGACGACAGCTTCATTGTCGTAGACAAATTTCCGTACAGTGAGCGCGCAGAGCAGTCCGGCGTATCCTCCGCCTAAAATGACAATTTGTTTCAAGCGATCATCTCCTTAATGGAATAGGGGCAGCCATTTCTTATTTATATTGAGAAAAAAATCACAAACTTATGAAGGTAAAAAGGATCGCCCCTTTAGTACATCACAATAGGCGTGCTTACTGCTTCAAGCCGATGATTGGGAAAAAATTCACAATCAAAGCATCGGTATTTTAGAGGATAAATAAACGAATAGATTAGTTTTGTGATTAATTTCACAACCCTATCTAATTCAAATAGTAGCATACGATTGAGGGAATTGGCAATACCTGTTATAAAAATAGGCTTGTCGTCGATATCGGGCTGTTTTCAGAAAATGGTTGCGCGAGAACGGCAAAATGAATATGATAGGTAGTATGATTCAAGAAGGAAAGCGAGGATAGAGGTTGTACGTGATCCACAAGCGCCAGAGCTTTCGTGATGAGTGGGGGATGCGGTCCTGAGAGGGGCTAGCGGAATATGCCATTCATACGGGAAGCTGACGAGGTGAAGGTGTTCGAAGCATTCGGCGGGGACCTTCCGGTATATAGCGGGCCAACCGTAAGCCGTAACGCAAAACGATCGGGCGACCGATCCGACAAACGTGCGGCAGGCTGCTGCAAATTTTGCTCCCATATGTCTGCGATGCCGCCTGTGGGGCCGGCTCGGGCAGGAGAGTTACACGTTTTTTCGAGAGACTATAATGGACGTTCAGGAAAGACAGGCGCCTTAGTGACGGCGGCCTCTCTTTGAGCATGGACTTTTTGAACAACCTCTATAAGAATGAATATGTGACAACTTCATAGCTGCCTTGGCTGCGCATAGGCAGGCATCCGTTGGACGGGGGAAATATACCGATAACGGAGGTCTATTAAATTATGTGTGGTATCGTAGGATATATTGGTAAACGCGGCTCTCAGGATATTTTGCTGGAAGGTCTGAAAAAGCTGGAGTATCGGGGGTACGACTCCGCGGGTATTGCCGTCTTCACGTCGAACGGGCTTGAGATCAAGAAATCGAAAGGCCGTCTCGCTGTACTTGAGGATAAGCTGAAGGGTGAGCCGCTGGAAGGCTCTGTCGGCATCGGGCATACGCGCTGGGCGACGCACGGCAAGCCGTCGGACGTCAATTCCCATCCGCATACGGACAATTCCGCCAAGTTCTCAGTTGTGCATAACGGAATTGTCGAAAACTATTTGGACTTGAAGGATGAACTGATCGCGAAAGGCCGCGTATTCGTGTCGGAGACGGATACAGAAGTCATCTCGCATCTTGTCGCCGATGAATACGACGGCAATATTGTCGAAGCGGTGCAGCGCGCGGTAGCACGGATGCGCGGCGCATTCGCGCTAGGCGTATTGACGGAATACGAGCCTGAAAGGCTGGTTGCCGTACGCTTCGCAAGCCCGCTCGTTATTGGTGTCGGTGACGGCGAGAATTTTATCGGCTCGGATATTCCCGCAATATTGGAGCATACGCGGGATGTGTATATTTTGAACGACGGCGAAATGGCCGTACTGACACAGAGTGGTGTCGAACTGATGACGACCGGCGGCGAAAGTATTTCCAAGGAAATATTTCATGTCGACTGGGATATTGTGACAGCGGAGAAAGCCGGATTCGATCATTTCATGTTGAAGGAGATCCACGAACAACCGAAGGCATATCGCGACACGATGCGCGGCAGAATCTCGGATGATGGAAAGTCCGTCCAATTAAAAGAGCTAACGATGTCGGAAGACTACATTCGTTCGATTCGGAAGGTGCATATTGTCGCTTGCGGCACTGCGTACCATGCCGGACTTGTCGGCAAGTCGGTCATTGAGTCGCTCGCGCACATTCCGGTGGAGACGGATGTCGCTTCGGAATACCGCTACCGTTCGCCAATTATTACGCCGGATACGCTGGTCATTGTCGTCAGCCAATCGGGTGAGACAGCGGATACGCTTGCTGCGCTGCGCGAAGCTAGAAGCCATGGCGCCAGAGTGCTGGCGATTACGAACGTGGTCGGCAGCTCCGTCGCCCGCGAGGCGGATGATGTCATCATCACTTGGGCAGGCCCAGAGATTGCTGTCGCATCTACCAAAGCGTATACGTCGCAATTGATCGCGTTCTACCTGTTCGGCCTGCATCTGGCTGGAGTGTTGGGCTCGCAGGAGCGGGCGACCGTGGAGGAGTTGATCGCTGGACTTCATGCGCTGCCGGAGCAGGTGGAGCAGATTCTGGAGCAGGCACCGGTGCTTAAGCAAGTAGCGGAGTCGATCTCCCATCACAGAAGCCTGTTCTTCATCGGCCGCGGCGTCGACTACGCTGTTGCGCAGGAGGGTTCGCTTAAGCTGAAGGAAATCTCGTATATTCACTCCGAGGCGTACGCAGCCGGCGAGCTGAAGCATGGCACGCTTGCGCTTGTCGAAGAAGGCGTACCGGTCATCGCGCTCGTCACGCAAGAAGCGCTATATGAGAAAACGCTTAGCAACATTAAGGAAGTGAAGGCGCGCGGCGCTCATGTGCTGGCCGTAGCGAACAGCGGCTCCGAACACGAGATCGCGAAGTCCGTCGACGAGACCTTCGTCATCCCGCGTACGCTTCCGCTGCTGACGCCAGCGCTTGCTGTCGTACCGCTGCAATTGCTGTCCTATTACGCCTCCCTGGCGCTAGGACATGACGTAGATAAGCCAAGGAATTTGGCGAAGAGTGTGACGGTGGAGTAGGGGGAAGAGACGCAATAACGGTTGTTGTCCGAAGAAAATAAAGTGTTAGACTAACCGAACTGGCTATACTGCTAGTGGACATTTAGAAAAAACCAACCCAATAAGCTGTTTTCGGTATTGTACCGGAGACAGCTTATTTAATTTTCTCTGCGGGCGATGATTGTTATAAAAATAGATATAATCTTTGACTCTGCTTTGTGCTCACTTGCAAATAAAACATCATGATCCGAAAGTCGACTTCACAAAAACGTCAAAATCCCGCAAGGCTTGATAGTGCGCGAATTTGACTGATTCTTTCATAATTCTTTTATTGGCCTTCTTTATAATGAGATGAAGTATTCGTCCAGTTGCAGATACCGCAGAAACCTATCTGCTTCATCCATTATAGTAGAGGAGAAAAATCATGAAAAATTCAGTCATTTGCCTATTAATTGCATTATTTGCATTCGGGACTTCATTCTCTCAGATTGGAACTGTAAATGCAGCCGAGAACGACTTTACTTTTACAGTCGGTTCCAACGGCGCAACGGTTGCGAACTACGGGGGCACGGATCTGAACGTGCTTATTCCTGCTACGTACGAAGGGACAACTGTAACCGAGATTGGGAGATCAGCATTTGATACATACGGTACGGGCAAACCTAAAATTACAAGTGTCGTAATTCCGAACAGTGTGAAGGTCATTCAAACGTATGGATTTCGTTATACTAGCCTCACTTCCATAGACCTTCCTGATAGCTTGTTAACGATCGGCGCCAGCGCATTCGAAAACAATCCGCTTACAACCGTCGTTTTTCCGGACAGTGTGACGACTATCGGCAACTATTCATTCTATATGAATAGTTTGACATCAATTAAATTATCGGAAAATCTGAAGACGATTAATGGCGGGGCTTTCGACACCAATCGCATTACGAATCTGGTCATCCCGGCTGGTGTAACGAATGTCGCCAGCAGCTCATTTTATAATAACAGCTTGACAAGCGTAACGGTGTTAGGCGATGCAACAACTTTTGGGACAGGCGTATTTGCGGCCAATCCGGGCAATCTCAAAATATTTGGAATTGCCAATTCTCCCGCAGCCGCTTATGCGGCGAGCAACGGACATGCGTTTGTGGACGGAACGGGGCTGTTTAAAGCGGTCGCAAGCGCCAAGTCGTTGTTGAAAATTCACCTGCCGGGCACCGGCGTAGGACAAGTGCCGGCGAATACCTACAACGACTTGTCTGCAGCCTATGACGCAGCCAAGCTTTATGTCGACGGAATCGGGAATGCCACCGTCGCCTCCGACTTGGCTGACGCCGCTACCCCACTGACTTCTTCAATCGCGGCATTCCATGCGCAAATTGTCCAGGCCGGCAATCCCGCGGCGTTGGGGGCGGCGATCGCGGCGGCGCAGCAAGCGTTAACGGATCATCCGCAAGGCGTAAACGTGGGACAAACGTCGGCGGGAGACCGCATCGCTTTGCAGAATGCGATTGCTGCAGCCCAACAAATTTTCAATCAGGCCGCCCAATATCTGCAGGACGAATTGGACGTGGCTATCGCAAGTTTGGAAACGGCGATAGATGCATTCGAAGACATGATTATCTCATCCGGCGATCCGACGGCGCTGGCCGAGGCGATCACGGCGGCGCAGCAGGCGTTGACGGATCATCCGCAAGGCGTCAACGTGGGGCAGACGTCGGCCGGAACTCGCACCGCGCTGGAAACTGCCATCGGAACTGCGCAGCAGATTCTCGATCATGCGAGCAATTATACGCAGGGACAACTGGATACTGCCGTTAACCAGTTAAATTCATCGGTTCAAGCCTTTAATGCCGCAGTTCTTCAACCGGGCATTCCGACGGCGCTGGTCGCGGCGATCACGGCGGCGCAGCAGGCATTGACGGATCATCCGCAAGGCGTCAACGTGGGGCAGACGTCGGCCGGAACTCGCACCGCGCTGGCAACTGCCATCGGAACTGCTCAGCAGATTCTTGATAACGCGAGCAAATACACGCAGGAACAACTGGATACTGCTGTTAACCATTTAAATTCATCGGTTCAAGTGTTTAATGCCGCAGTTCTTCAACCGGGCATTCCGACGGCGCTGGGCGTAGCGATTACGGCGGCGCAGCAGGCATTGACTGATCATCCGCTAGGCGTCAACGTGGGGCAGACGTCGGCGGCAACTCGCACCACGCTGGCAACTGCCATCGGTACTGCGCAGCAGATTTTTGATAACGCGAGTAATTACACGCAGGCTCAATTGGATACTGCCGTCGGCCAGTTAAATTCATCGGTTCAAGTGTTTAATGCCGCAGTTCTTCAACCGGGCATTCCGACGGCACTAATCGCGGCAATCACGGCGGCGCACCAGGCGTTGACGGATCATCCGGAAGGCGTCAACGTGGGGCAGACGTCGGCAGACGACCGCGCTGCCCTGCAGACCGCGATAGATGCGGCGCAGGCTATTGCCGACGATGCGGAAAACCAATCTCAGATTCTATTAGATGAGGCCGCCGCCAGTTTGAGCCATGCTCTGGCGGAATTCGAAGCCGCTTGGGTGGAGTTGGTGCTAACCGCCTCGGCTAATGACTTGTACGGCACGAGCGACACGCTTCGCTTTACGGTATTTTACGGATACGGGGTAACCGTGGCCGGGACACCGGCCGTTCCGATCATGGTCGGAGACGATTCCGTGACTCAGACGGTATATGCCACGTACACGGGAGCGCGCGGCACGGCTTTGACGGAACTTGCTTTCGAATACGAAGTTCCGGCCGGGCTCGCGGATGTGGACGGTATTGAAGTTGCCGCCGCGCTTGCGCTCCCGAACGGCGCAAGCATCGTTCGCGCCTCCGGCGGAGCCGCCGCTTCACTGTCGTACAAAGCACCGGACACGAGCGGAATACGTATAGTAGCGATACCGCCCGATGTTACCCTGACGGTTGCGTCGAACGGATCGGCACGTAAAGCGGTCAGCGTGATGGCAAGCGTGTACGGAGCAGCTGCGGGTAATACGCTGACGGAGCTCCGATGGCTGCCTGGAAACCTTAGCGAGGCTGATTTTGCCGGCGGAACGGAAGGAACCGATATTTTGGCCGCGCGTCAATTCACCGTAGCTGCCAACGGCGACTATACCGTATATGCCCGAGACGAGGTAGGCAATGAAGCAGTGAAAGCCATTACCCTCACCGGCATCTCAACACCGTCTCCGTCGAATGGCGGCGATCAACCGATCACATTGGAGACGACCGTGAAGATAAATCAGGGGGCTGGGATTACTGTTCTTGTCGGTCCAACCGACATCAAAGGGGTCACGCGTTCGGACGGCACGGTGATCGAACAGGTCATCCTCTCCGAACGGACGAGGGAGCGAGTGCTGGAACTGCTGAAAGATGCGAAGCAACCGTTTGTCAGCATTAAAATCGGCGATCGGGAGCAAGCGGTACAGACACGTTTTCCCGCTGACTGGATAGCGGATATGGCCAAGGATTATCCGAATGCGATTATCGAGGTGAGGCTGAACGACTCCAGCTTTCAATTGCGGATAAGCGCGATCAATCTGACCGGTTTGGCAGAGCGTCTCGACGCGGAAGTGTCGGATTTGGCCGTAAGCATCACTCAGGAGCAGGCGGGAGAGGATGTTCGACAGGAGATCGATCGGATTGGCGTTTCCCAAGGTTTTGCTGTATTCGCCGACGTCATCGACTACAAGGTGACGGCGGAAGCAAACGGGAAAACGTTGGAGGTGCGCGACTTCGGCGGATCATACTTGATCCGGACCATTAAATTGGACGGAGAGAAAACGAACCGTAACCTGGTTGCCGTTCAGTATATCCCGGCAGCCGGAACCATCGATTTTTTTCCGGCACAGCTGGAAACCGGTCCAGACGGCACAACGGAAGCGATTCTGAACGTGCCGCATAACAGCTTGTACACAGTCGTAGATGTGCAGGCCCGAAAATTCGTCGACTTAAACGGATACTGGGCGAAGGAGGATGTGGAGCATCTGGCGTCCAAGCTGCTGGTGAACGGCGTAGCGGCTGACCGTTTCGGGCCAGTGGGAACCATTACTCGAGCGGAATTCACGGCCTTGCTCGTTCGCGGGCTGGGGCTGTCCGTGAAGGAGAGCGAGGGCGGTGCCCGTTTTGCGGATGTCCCTGCGTCCGCATGGTATGCGTCTGCGGTTGAAGCGGCGGTGGCGAGCGGGTTGGTGAGCGGCATCGGTGTCGACCGTTTTGCGCCTAACGACCCGATTACCCGCGAGCAAATGGCCGTGTTGATCGGCCGCGCCTTAACCTTCACCGGACATGGAAGCGGTGGCGATGGACAAGACGGGGGCCGCCTGGCCGCTTTCACGGATCGAGACTCCATTTCTTCATGGGCGAAAGCGGCGGTAATCCGAGCATTGGAAGTCGGCATTATGAACGGGATTGAAGACGGACGCTTCGCGCCGACAGAGTATGCAACGAGGGCGCAGGCAGCGGTTATGCTGAAGAGGTTCCTGCAATACGTGCATTTTATTGATTAGTAGTATCAAAAAGAAGAATTCATAGATGCAACCCATTAAAAATCGAGTTCGTTTGACGATGCAAGAACAAGTAAGCTTACGCAGCTAAAAGCCTCTGCCCGGGCGATTAGAAGAGCACAAATCTTGTTGGCAGCGGGTTTACAACCGCTGAAGCAAGGATAAAACTGCAAGCTAGATTGTTCAAAGAAAACAAAGCATCAGATTGAGTAGGTAAAGCGATAGATTATCTTGGCCTCATTAAGCTAATGGGTAGTTTAGTTCCAATGTGTGGTAATATAGTTTTTGCAGGACATTAATTTTGCACGGGCAAACCCAGGTAATTCTATGAGTTTAACCCATGAATTTTTTCTGCTTAACTGCGACTTTGACTTGAATGACAGATATGAATGGTACCGAGCTAATCGTCATACATGGATTGGGAAGTCTGTAGTATCAGATGGAATTATTCAATACATGACGGACTTTTTGAACTGGTTGCCTTTATATAATCCTGAGACAAAAGAGAGAGAGTCACATAGGGTTAAACTATTATGGGGTAACTGTTATTAACAAAACGGGAGCAGAGAAGCTGATAAGTATATTAGCTAAATGGCTTAAACTAATCGAAGAAGCAACTGATACATTTAGTTTAAGAGGAGAAACCGTTTGGAAAGAAGAGAAGAATGAAGATGGTTACTGGGTAGAGACTACAATTTGGCTGAAGCGAGAAGCAATGCAGAGTGAATTAGAATCATTAATTAACTTAGCCGTCAAAGCTTCAAATAATGACCAACTGATTGTTCATTTCGGCATCTAAGTCTATACAGCAAGGAATTGAACTATCGGGAAGTTTTAGCCCCACAAAACACAACGGCAGCCGCCTAAGATCGGCTGCCGTTGTTCGTAGTGGTGGAGGATGGTATTTTTAAATCTGTAAATTGCAAAATTCTAACGGAACCAACAGACGTTATTCTACCTATTTCAGGCAGTATTGTTCATTTAACGGAACTGACAGACGCTATTTGCAGTGTTTCGGTGGTGGACAGTGGATATTGGGCCAATAAGGGCTTACATTTCCGTTAGAATCTACGAATACGGTTTTGAACGCAGATAAGGCCTGTGAGTTCCGTTAGCAGCTTGAGTCTTCGGCGAGACTGTCATTCTGCTAACGGGAAACATTAAGTCCATAATACAACCAGGACGAAGCTGCCGGAAAAATCCGCAACCTCCTTAAGCTTTTGAGTAGTCTCTTTGACTAATGAATCTTCCTAAAGAGGACGTGATCCTATCCTGGATTTTTCCAATTACTAAGATTTAGGAAGCTGAGAAAGTGTAAATAACTTTTTGTTTTTTAAGATTCTAGGTACTTAATAATCTTTGTAAGTAATCGTTGCCTGCTGGAGATGGCCAAATTAAATCTCAGTTATAGGGAAATTGAGCTCCTTTAGTTTGTTGTGATAAAAGTATACTACGGAATATCACACCAAACGGCATAAAAATCAACTAGCACAAAATGAAGCTGCATCCTTGACTTTCCCCTGCAGGGGAAACTGTATACTCGCCTTATGTTATAGATTGGAGTTGATATTTTGTTTAAAATCAGTGAGTTTTCCAGGCTCAGCAGGGTTTCCTTAAAAACACTGCGCTACTATGACCAGATTGGCATATTAAAGCCGAGAAGGGTGGATCACGATACGGGTTACCGTTACTATTCCGCAGATCAGCTTCTCGAGCTCAACCGAATCTTAATTTATAAGGAATTGGGCTTCACCTTGCCGCAGATTACACAGCTGCTCCAGGAAGATATCACTTTGGAGAATATTCAAGGGATGTTTAAGCTGAAAAGAAGCGAAATCCAGCAAATCATCGATACGGAACAAGCCAAGCTCGCCAGAATTGAGGAGCGTATGCAGCTTATAGAAACAGAAGGGCAAGCCGAAACGGGACAAGAAGTCAGATTCAAATCGGAAGGCGCCAAGTCCTTTCTTTTTCAGAAAGCATGCGGGAGGGAAGAGGACATTCCAGAGTTGTTCCGTCAATTTGATCAGCTGTTAACAAAGGAAATGCGCCAATTGGCGCAAGGTCCGCAGGTTGTGTTGTGGAAGGAACTACACGGAACAGAGGATGAATTTGAGTTTGAAGTCGGCTATTTTGTAACCGGTGAGCCGCTATTGCCTCTAGACTCCTTTCAGCTGCGGACGCTTCCTCCTGAGCCGATGATGGCTACACTGGCTTTCCGTTCAAACTCTCACTTTGCCGGTACGGCTTGTGTTTATTTAGCTTCATGGATAGAAAAAAATAATTATCAAATCAAGGAAAATGAATATAGCAGGGAAATCTATTTGCCATTATCCCCAGAGCAAGATGCTCAATTCATAGAAATACAAATACCAATTATAAATAGATAACCGGAGAAGGAGTCAGGGAATGAGTAATAAATGGATCATCTATGTCTTGGCACTGGCTGTTTTTCTGATTGGAACCATTGAATACATTATTACGGGAGTCATTGAAATGATCGCTTTGGATTTGGGAGTATCGACTTCCGAAGCCGGGTTAATGGTGACTGTGTTTGCCCTCGCAGCGGCCATTATCGCTCCGATATTAATTGCATTAACGATTAATGCGGATCGCAAGAAGCTGCTGATGGCCACCCTTACTGTGTTTATTGCCAGCAACGTACTTATGTTGGCGGACCTCGCCTATGAAACATTGCTATGGGTGCGAATGATTCAAGGGGCCAGCGGAGGAATCGCTACCGTAGTAGCCATGGCCATAGCCACGCGACTTGTGGAAAAAGAAAAAAGGGGCAATGCCATCGGCATCATTTTGATGGGGCTGAGCAGTTCGCTGGTGCTCGGCGTTCCCATTGGCACTTTTTTTAGCGAGATATTCGGATGGAGAGCTCTATTTATTTTAATCGGTGTATTAAGTGTTCTTCCTTTACTTATCATCTACAAAAAGATCCCGTCAATCAAGGAAGAAGAAAAAGTAACCCTTGGCATGCAGCTCTCTATGTTAGGGAATCCGACAGTTCTGACTGCCTTGGCTATTACTTTATTTTATGTCGGCGGCTATTCGACCCTTTTCACTTATATCACGCCATACTTGCAAGCCACTTCCTCTCTTTCTATAACAGAAATAAGCGGTGTGCTATTCCTGGCGGGAATTTGCAGCTTTGTCGGTTCGAAAGCGGGCGGACAACTAGCAGATGCAAAGGGATCGAAATTCACCATTTTTCTCGGACTTGTGCTGCAGGGGGCGACTCTTCTTTTGTTCGCTTTAGCCGGTGTGAATCTCTTTGTACTTATTTTGGTTATCATGATTTTTATGCTGGCAACGTGGAGCATTTCCCCTGCCCAGCAGCTATATCTGGTTACGCTGGCGCCTCGGAATCCGGACATTGCCCTTAGCGTAAATACTTCGTTCATCCAATTTGGATTTGCGCTGGGATCTGGATTAGGCGGGCTTGTTATCAGTGGCACATCTGTCCTGTATTTGAATTGGCTGGGTTTTGCCGCTGTAAGCATTGCTTTGCTTCTTGCCGTCTTGCTATTTAAAAAAAGCAGCAGGGCTGAAACCTCTATTGCCGCTAGATAAATATGAAACGACAAATGGCTTCACCCTTGACATGGGCGAAGCCATTTGCTGTTTCGAACAGGTTTATGCCAAGCGAGCCGCTCACTGCTGCTCGTTTCATGGTTCGATGCTTGGTCCCCGAGTGCTCACAGGTCTGTGACGTCATTAGCAGTTTAATTCGTCATGCTCAGCGAGATATACTCATCCTCAGAAGCGCCGAAGGGAGTGTGCAGCAGCGCGCTCATCAAGCTGAAAGCGACCTCGGCCTTGGAGCGGGAGAAGACGAACTTCTTGACCCGCTCGGGAAGGAGCTCCGGGCATTCCGAGGTGCAGACCACGACAAGGCTCTCCGGACTCCGGTACTTCAATACCTGCAAGGCCAGAAATTCGTTGACGACAACGAGGGGCTTGTCCTCGTGCCGCTGGATAAAATGCCTGAGCTGATCCTCGTCGCTGCCAGCCGCGAATACGCTCGATTCATCCAATCCTGAAGCGGACCGGATGATCTCTTGATAACGCTCGTTCGACATGCGTTCGTGAATAAGCGCATAAGGTTGTCCGGCCGGCAATGACGCGCTCAGATCGTTGAACATTCGCTGGAAATCAGGATTGACTTGCCGGAACAAGGAGTCGTCGATCAGGCTGTCGACGATAATCAGCGGCGAGCCGTATTGCAGATTCCTCGATATCGCATGGAAGGATTGCTCGATAGCATCGATCAGAAAGACGCCGTCCAGCTTACGCTCGGCTATAATCTCGAAATTGGGCTCTGCCGGATCGATCTGGGATACAAGCAGATGATAGCCCTGCTCCCGGCATCGGCGCTCCAGCCCGTCAAGGAATACGCCGTAGCTGACCGGCTTCGGAATGCGGGCGCCGCCCGTGCTGACGAACAGCACGCCGAGGACGTTGGTTTTGCCCAGCGAGAGTGACTTGGCCGTCAGATTCTGAACGTAATGGAGCTTGCTCGCAGCTGTGAAGACCCGCTGCCGCGTCTCTTCCGGAATCGTCTGGGTGCTCACGTGATTAAGGACGTAGCTTACCGTGGCGACAGAGACGCCAGCTTCTTTGGCTACGTCGCGGAGTGTCGTTTTTTTCATCGTATCGGGAACCGCCTCGTTAGGATCATAAGTTTAGATAATCATAAGTCCGGACTTGGAAGGATGTCAAACTAGCCGTTGACAAGCCTTGGGAAACGACCTATACTGAAACCACTTAACCGGTTAAGTTAAAATATTCGAAGAACTAAGTTCGCAGAAGGGGTTATGCAAAATGGCGAATTCGGCTCCATCGAAGCTGATCGTATTGCCCGGGGTGCACGCATCCCGGCTAGGGAACGAGAGAGACATATATATTTATTTGCCTGCGGGCTATGACGATGATCTGTCGGTAAGGTATCCCGTGTTGTACATGCACGTGGGCCAGCATGTATTCGAGCCAAGCAAGCCATCCGGAGAGTCCTGGGGGATGCACCGCGTAGCCGACCGGCTCATAGCCGAAGGGCTCATCAGGCCCGTTATTATCGTGGCGGTCGAGCATAAGTACGAGGACGGGACCAGCGAATATTTCCATGACCTGTACGCGTATCCCATCCGCTGCGTCGGCGAGCTGTACGAGCATTTTTTGATCGAAGAGCTGAAGCCGATCGTAGACCGCGGATTCAGGACGCTGCCGGATGCGGAGCATACCGCGTTAATGGGTGCCTCGGCGGCCGGGATTGCGACGTACAACATCGGGCTTCGCCGTCCGGACGTATTCGGCATGCTAGGCATCCTGTCGCCTTTTTTCGTCCAGGTAGATCCCGGCACGCTGGCGGAAACGCATCAGTATCGGCTATACCCTTATAACGATGGGCAGAAAATATGGATGGACATAGGCGGGGCGGAGGGGTTCTTCATGCCGTCCCACGTGCGGAGCGTTGCGGAAAACATGCAGCAGGCGGGCTGGAAGCAAGGCGAGGAGCTATATTATTACCTGGACATGGAAGCCGCGCATTCCGAATGGGACTGGAGCCGCCGGGCGCACATGCCGCTGCTGCACTTCTTCGGTGAAGCCGGCGAGGTATCGGGACTCGCGCTTGAAGGAGACGATATCGTCGGAGTCGACGGGCCCGCAGTCGTCATTAACGCGGTTGCCGCTCTTCACAACGGCATTCGCTTCAGCCTGCTCAGTGCCGATTACCGGACTGACAATCCGGACGTACTCGGGATTTCGCCAGACGGACGGCTGCTTCCGCAGAAACCAGGCACCGCTACGATTATTTGCAGCTATGGGGGCCAGGAAGCGGCCCGGACGTATACGGTCGTGGAACGGCTGTCCGAGACAGTCGACGTCGAGCTTGAAATTCGCGTGCCGGATACGACGCCGGACGATGCCGAGATCTATGCGACGTTCGGCGTTCCGAAGCTCGGCAAAGGATTGTACGGCGGAACGGTCCGGCTGCCTAGAGGATTAACCTTCGATTTTCTCATCACCCGCGGCTACGATAAGGAAGAGGTTGACCAGGATTTCGGGCGCCTGCCTTACAGAAGGCTTGTCGCGGACGGGGACAAGAGAGTCGCCTATACGGTTCATAATTGGATAGATATAAGGCCCGATGCGGGAAGAGGGGAGGAGGTGTGAATGACGCAGTTATCGCGAGTGGAAACCATCGCGGGGTTTCAATCGGACATTATGGGCAACGAAAGGGATATTTTCGTTTATTTGCCGCCCGGCTACGGGGAGGAAGCGGACAGAACGTATCCGGTGCTGTACGTCCATGACGGGCAGAATGTATTCCATGAAGCGTTTAATGGGCAGTCCTGGAACCTGCACCGCGTATGCGACCGGCTGATCTCGGAAGGGCGAATTGAACAATTAATCGTCGTGGCGGTCTCGAACATGGGACTGGAGCGCAGCAGCGAGTTCGCGCATCAAGGCCCATACGCGGAGGAGCTTGATTACCCTTGCCGGGGAGAGCTCTACGAACGTTTCTTGACGGAGGAAGTGAAGCCCCACATCGACCGTGCATACCGGACGAAGCGGGAGAGCCGCCATACCGCATTGATGGGTTCGTCTAGAGGCGGGCTTGCGACTTACCATATCGGGTTCCGCCGTTCCAATGTTTTCGGGAAGCTGGCTATCGTTTCGCCTTATTTTGCCCAATACGACGAGGAATCGATGACGCATCTGCCCATCGTTCAGACCTTCGACGAGAAAGGGCCGCTTCAAATCTGGATAGATACGGGCGGCATGGAAGGCATGACCGTGCGCGTCGATCACGTCAGGCGCATGGCGGAGCATTTCACAAAGCTTGGCTACCGGTCCGGAGACGACCTCGTGTTCTGTTACGAGCCGATGGCCGAGCATAACGAAGCCGCCTGGGAACGGAGGGTGCATGCGCCGCTTATCTTCTTCTTCGGAGACAAAGGAGCGCCTGTCTCGGCCGAGTTGACTGGAGATCCAATCGCAGGGATTGCGGGAACCGACGCATGGGTCTACCCGCTTGTCTCGTATGAAAGCGGTTTAGTGTCGGTCGATCTGGATGCAAGCTTCCGCGTAACGCCCGAAGGCGCAGCAGCGGTCGACCCGGCAGGCTTGATCCGGGCGGCCAAGGCGGGGGAGTGCGAGATCATATACAGCGGATATGCGCTGACCGCTTCGACAACAATCCGGATCGTGCCGGAATTGTCCGAAGAGGTCGAAGTGGAGCTGGAAGTTATCGTTCCCGACGACACTCCGGCCACAGCGAGAGTGTACGCGGGGGCGGAACTGGAGAAGTCCGGGCCGCGCTCCTACCGCAGACGGCTTATCCTGCCGAGAAATACGGGATTTGCTTTCCACATCTCGGAGCATTCGGGTCTGAGGGAAGCGGGTCCGGAGGGGGAGGACGTGCCGAAGCGGCGGTTCATCGCCGACGGCAGCAAGACGCTGCGCTATGAAGTCCAAAGCTGGATGCAAGGCCAAACGATATGAATAAGGGGGAATCTCTGTTCGCCGCGGGAGCGGTATTCATTGCCATACCGATTTCGCTGCTGTTCATGTACTTGCAGCGCCACTTTGTCGACCGCGGTTTGACGGCAGGCGCGACCAAAGGCTAGCGGAGATTGGGAATTGCTTAATTCTATTCAAGCAGTCTGCCAATTTAAACAGGCTCTGCACTCATTTTCAGCCCTCTTATCACCTTCATAAGTTTGCTATTGAGCCGACGATCTTCAGTTACCATAGCTGAATTTCGTTCGGCTTTCTTTTTATTGGACAGTTACATTATTAGGATGGCCTTCCGATTTCAAGCTGAGAAAGTGGGGTGAGGAGGCCCAATGTCCACATTTGTATATGGAATGTAAACATAAGTATATCGATGCTGGAATGCCCCCCTACTTATAATGAAGTTGCTGCAGCTAATAAGCATGGAGGTAATGCGACAAGCTTGATTAATTCGTGCAAGTACAACGAGGAGGTTTTAGAGTGCGTTTACGGCATGGGATTATTATTCTAGCCCTTTTTGTTACCGCTTTCATAATCATTGCTGCTCCTTCGGAGAAGTCCAGCGCCGCAACAGGGAATTTGGCTCTAGGGAAAATGGCATATTCGTCGTCGAACGAAGTGGATTTTTTCGGCCCGGAGAAAGCGGTGGACGGCGGCACCCAGAATGCAAGCCGCTGGTCCTCGGAAAGAACGGATGACCAGTGGTTCTACGTTGATCTGGGCGAACCCGCGGAAATCGGAAGAGTCGTCATCAACTGGCAGACTCCGGCGGAGAAGTATCAAATTCTCGTGTCCGACGATGCGGAATCCTGGCGGAATGTGTTCGCGGACAATCGCGTGCTTACCGCTCCCGGTCCGGTCCAGGATACGATTGATTTCGAGCCGACAGTGGCTCAATATGTCAAGTTCCAAGGAGTGACGCGGCGTCCGATTGAGGGTGTCTATTACGGATACTCCTTCTGGGAATTCGAGGTTTACAAAGGCAGAGCGCTGCTGCCGCCTATGATGGAGGGGGTCAAATCCAGCATCGCCGTCTCCGAAGGAGATGCTCATCTGAACCTGCCCGCAGTGCCGGCCGGTTTTACGCTGTCGCTGGTGAACACGGACAGCCTGCCGGTGATCGACGCGCAGGGCAATATCCATGCGCCGCTTGTCGATACGCAGGTTCAGCTGCTGCTGCAAATCCAGAGCGACAGCGATCCGGCATATCTCCTGACGGATAATGCGCTTGTCACTGTGCCTGGTCTCAATAAGCAGACAAGCGACCGGAATCCGGAGCCGCGCGTCATTCCTTCATTAAGGGAGTGGCTGGGCGCAACCGGCGAGTTCCGCTTGACGGACCAATCCAAAATCGTCATTAGCGAGGAGGATGAAGCGGCTCTGCGGGGGACGGCTGGCATTTTGCAACAGGAATTGCTGGACTTAACGAAGCTGCCGCTGACGGTGACGGCTGGCTCTCCCGGGGCGGGAGATATCTATCTGGCGCTGGATGCCGCGCAAGCGGAATTGGGGACAGAGGGGTATGAGCTGAATATCGGCGAGTATGCTTCCGTCGCCGCTTCTGATGGGAGGGGAGTTATGTTCGGCACAAGAACGATCTTGCAGCTGCTCGGCCATGCTGCCGATCATAAGGCGATGCCTAAAGGGCAAACGCGCGATTATCCGAAATACCCGGATCGAGGCTTTATGCTCGATGTGGCCCGAAAGTTTTATACGATCGAGTTTCTGCAGGACTATGTCAAGCTGATGTCCTACTATAAGATGAACCGGCTGCAGATTCACTTAAACGATGATGTCGGCGATGTCGGCTACTTCCGTCTGGAGAGCGAGAAGTTCCCGGGAATTACGAGCAAGGACGGCTTCTATACGAAGCAGCAATTCAGAGAGCTGCAGCTGCTTGGGATGGAATACGGCGTAAACGTCGTGCCGGAGATTGATACGCCGGGCCATTCCGGCGCCTTCATCGCTTACGATTCCCGGCTGGGCAGCAACAATCAGCTGGATATCAATCGTTCAGAGACCATTGAATTCATCAAGGCTCTCTTTGACGAATATTTGGACGGCAGCGATCCGACCTTCGTCGGCCCGGACGTCCACGTCGGCACGGATGAATATTTCGGCAGCGACAAGGAAGCGTTCCGCAGGTACGCAGATATGCTCCTTAACCACATTAACGGAAAAGGCAAGCGGGCCCGTCTGTGGGGCAGCCTGTCCGCATACGACGGCACGACGCCGGTCAGCAACAATGCGACGATGGACATCTGGTATGAGCCGTACGGAAGCGCCAAGCAAGCCGTTGAACTCGGCTATGACATTATTAACACCAACACCAATTTGCTCTATATCGTTCCGCAGCTGTACCGCAACTATTTGAGTTACGATTTCATCTACAACGAATGGGAGCCTAACGATTGGCTGGAGACGAAGCTTCCTTATGCGCATCCGCAGGTAAAAGGCGGCATGTTCGCGCTATGGAACGATGTGTCAGTAGAGAAAGGCGTCTCCATGGCGGACTCGCATCAGCGGATTCTGCCTTCCATGCAAGTGTTGGCGGAGAAGCTGTGGAGAGGCAATCGCATCGATCGGGACTTCGCAAGCTTCCAGGCGGATGCCGCAAGATATGGGGACCCGCCAGGCGTTCATCAGTCGCACAAGCTTCAAGTCGGCAATGAGCGCCATATCGTGCTGGATTACACCTTCGACGAAGGCTTCGCGGACCGTTCAGGCAACGGCTTTGACGGCAATGCGGTGAATGCAAGCGCGGAGAAAGGAATCTTCGGGCAAGCCGTGAGGCTCAAAGGCGGAGCCAGCTATGTGGAGACGCCGCTTCGCACGCTCGGGTTCGGATGGACGATGTCCATGTGGATCAAGCCGGATGCCGACAATCCGCAGGGGGCCGTGCTGCTGGAATCTCCGGACGGAGCGCTGAAATACAACATCGGGGGCAGCGGCAAAATCGCCATCACGAAAGAAAATTACGTCAGCGAATTTAATTACAAGCTGCCGACCGACCGCTGGACGCATGTGATTATTGCCGGCGACGATACGGGAACTTCCATTTTCATCGACGGCAGTGAATACACGGCAGCTCTAAAAGACGGCTCCAAGCTGGAAACGTTCGTGCTGCCAGTTGCCAAAATCGGCAGCGCAACGAACGCGTTTAAAGGCTTGATTGACGAACTAGTCATAAGAAACACTTACGTGGACTTGCATGGAAACCTGGCTTTGCATAAGCAAGCCGAATCCTCGCAGCCGGAATCCTCGTCCTATACGGCGGACAAAGCGGTGGACGGCAGAGGGGACACCAGATGGTCCAGCGATTGGGTGGACGATAGCTGGTTCATGGTGGACCTGGGCGAAGTGAAGAACATTGATGCCGTATCTATTTTGTGGCAAACGGCTTACGGTTCGAAATACCGCATTTTCGTATCCGAGGACAAGGTGAACTGGACGAACGTTGTGAAGGACAATAACGGCGAGATCAACGGCAAGCCGGGACGCGTCGTAACCACCTTCCAGAGCACGCCGGCCAGATTCGTGAAGTTCGAAGGCGTGTCCAGGGCTACCATATTCGGCTATTCCTTTGAGGAATTCGAAGTGTACGGCGAGGAGTATAAGCTAGGCAATATACGGCCGATTATCGACTTGTTAATGTCCATCGAGGCCGACAAGCTCGCGGAAGCCAATTACTCCCCGGAGGGCTGGGCACAGCTTCAGCAAGCGATGAGGCAAGCGATGGCGGCTATCCAGACCGCACAGCCCTCCCGTCCTGAAGCCGAGCAAGCGTATGCCGGGCTGAGCGTAGCGCGCGACCGTCTAACCATCGAAGACGTGATGGACCTGATCGAGCTTAACGTGGACGGAAGCATCGTCTCCAATCTCTATCTGCCTCAGAAAGGACAGCTGGGCACGCGCATCGTCTGGAGCAGCTCGAAGCCCGATTATCTGAATGCCAACGGACAGCTGCTGAGACGTCCGTCAAGCGGAGCAGGCGACCTGGAGGTTGTGCTGACTGCGACGATCAGCAAGGGAGCCGCATCCGCCGATAAGACGTTCAAGGTCAAAATTAAAGCGCTGACGGGCTCCGGCGGCGGAGGATGGGTTCCAAGTCCGGTCATTCCAGATCCGGAAGAAGGCCAGAACGGCGGCTCCAATCCGGGCGGTGGAGATCCAGGCAATGGCAACGGGAATGGAAGCGGCAATGGCTCGGAGTCCGGCGGATCGACAACGGTCACGCTTAACGATATTGCGAGCCACTGGGCGGAAGCGCCGATCAAGCGGGCCGTCGAGCTTGGATTCGTGGCCGGCTATACGGACGGGTCGTTCAAGCCTGATAAGACGGTCAGCAGGGATGAGTTCGTTGTCATGCTGGTCAAAGCGTTGAAGCTGCAAGGAGCGAGCCGTTCACTGGAGTTCGCGGACGCAGGCTCGATTCAGCCTTGGGCGAAGCCGTATATTGCGCAGGCCTTGGCATCCGGCCTGGTCAGCGGCTACGCGGATGAAACCTTCCGTCCGAAGGCTTCAATCAGCCGCGCGGAGCTGGCGGCAATGGTCGTACGGGGGCTGGGCTTGAAGCCTGCGGAGGGCTCTGCCCTTTCATACGCGGACGCAGACCAAATCCCGGCTTGGGCGAAGCCATATGTGGCGGCGGCTCAGGAGGCCGGAGTGATGAGCGGGCGCGGGGACAACCGGTTTGCGCCGGCTGCTACGGCCACGCGTGCTGAGGCTGCGGTCGTTATTCTGAACTTGCTTGATGCGCTTGCGAAGCTGCAGGCGCAGGAGCAGAATTAATTTGGCATAGAAAGGGAGAGTGAGCTTAGGTGAAAACAAGACGAAGTTTGACTGCTTTGCTGCTTGTCCACGTCATGCTGCTGTCGTTGATGTCATCCGTGTATGCGGAGGAGCAGGCCGCAGAAAGCGCCGGTTTCTATAATCTGGCTCTTGGGAAAACGTACACTTGGTCAGAACAGCCGGAGGGAGCCTTTCCAGATGACGGGACGAAGCTGACGGACGGCAATGCCGCCGACCCGTCGCGCGACAGCGGCAACTGGGTGGGCCACCGCAGCAAGAAATCCCGGTCGGTTGTGTTTGATCTAGGCGAGCAGAAGACGATTCAGGAAGTGAACGCGCGTTTCCTGCACGACTGGCCGAATAACGAAACGCTCGTCCCGCTCACCGTCTCCTTTTACGTGTCGGACGATGGGTTGAACTGGGGCATATTGTCCCATAATGCAACTCAGTTGTTATGGGGCGATCAGACAAACATGGAGACCTTTACATGGGACGGCAGCGCGGAGACTGGAGTTGTGAGGCGCGGCGATTATACCGAAGGGCCCGTGTACGCCCGGTATGTGAAAGTGGTATTCTCCATGCATTCAAGGGCATGGAGCATGATCGACGAAGTGACAATTACCGGCGCGGACGGCTTGATTGACGGAGCTCAGACGGTGCAGCCCGAGCCTTACGGCCTCCAGCAGCCTGGGAATGATACTAGCGGAATCGAGAATCTGGGCCTGCTGTATAACGGGCATTACGCGGACGGCACAGGAACTTGGACGAAGGAGCGGGTTATTCCTAATATCAGCTATGTGAACAAGCAAGGGGAGCCTGTCGACTGGCTGTTCGACGGCGTGCTCTATCTGGGCTTGACGTCGGAGAACGGCAGAGGCTTCGGAGCGGTGGAAGCGCCCGGCAAGGCCAGAAGGGCGGAATGGGAATGGTATTTGGATAAAACGTTTAACGCCGGCGGCGATATGAGCGCGTTGAACGAGGCGACGGCTGAGGTAGGCGCGAAGCTTGGCGAGCCTGACCGTAGGACGAAGGTTGTCCTGATGATTCCCGATCCGGGCGAATATCAGTCCGACTTCGGCAGCATTAACGGCGAAAATCTGAACTTCGATGTTAGCGCGGTGGGTAATGCCGTATCACTGGACAATCGGGCCAAAGCGATTCAGTGGTGGACCGATGAAGTGCAGGCCAGATGGACGGCTGCGGGCTACTCGAATCTGGAGCTTGTCGGCATGTATTGGCTGGAGGAACAGATCAGCACGCATGCGACCGGCCCTGAGATGGTGAAGAGAGCAAGCGACATCGTTCATAACGCAGGCCTTAAGCTATTCTGGATTCCTCATTTTCTGGCCTATAAGGCATTCATGTGGAAGGATGTCGGCATCGATGCCGTATCTCTGCAGCCGAACTATTTCTTTGAGAAGCTGGATCCTTCGCGTCTGGAGGATACAGCGGATATGGCAAAGCGGTACGGCATGTCGCTAGAGATAGAGTTCGATGACCGCATGATCAACGACGCCGTCTTCCGCGAGCGGTTTATCGATTACTTGAACAGCGGCGTGGATACAGGGCTGATGCAGCAAGGGTATAAAGCCTATTATCAAGGCAACAACGCTGTGTACAACGCGGCGAAAAGCGCGGACCCTGCTACCCGCGTCCTCTACGATTGGTTATATCAATTCTCGAAGGGCACTTATCAAAAGCAAGACGCTGCTCCGCCTGATGCTGTTGCGCTCATGAACGGGCAGCCGATCTCGGAGCATACGATCGTGCCTGATATGACCCAGGCCGCCTTTACCTGGACGATTCCGGGAGATGATGGCAGCGGGATTGTCAAAGTAACGGCCAAGTATGACGGCAAGCCATATACGCAAGGGACTGTAGTGGATCTCACGGGCAAGCCGGGCAAGCATGTGCTGGAGCTGACGGTGGCGGCGGCCAAATCCAAGACCGTTAAATATGTCATAGAGGCTCGCTTGGGCGCTGAAGGCCTATTGGCTCTTGTGGACAAATATGCCGGGAACAATCAGCTGAGCAACGCCAGCATGAACCGGGCAATGCGCAACGCCTTGATCATGATGAAGCGTACGCAAGAGAGCGATCCTGAGCAAGCCAAGCACTATCTGCTGGCTTTCAATGCGAAGCTGGAAGAGGCCAAAAGCCTTGAGTTTGTGTCAGAAGGCGCTTATACGGCGCTGAAGGAAGGCGTATATTACGAGATTGGAAGCATCGCTCAAGACAAGCAAGCGGAAGCGTCCTCGGTAGAATCGGCAGGCCTGGAGCCAGGGAAGGCGCTGGACGGCGCTCCGGCCACGCGATGGGCGAGCGAAGTACGCGATACGGCTTGGTTCCAGATCGATCTGGGCAGCGGGCAAACCTTCGATACGATCCGCATTGACTGGGAATATGCGCGTGCGGACCAATACCGCCTGACCGTCTCGGATGATCAGCAGACGTGGCGTACTTTGAACGTCGGCAGCAATGGCGTAGTTAAAGCGGCGGACGGCAAGAACACGCTGGTATTCCCGGCAACGACGGCCAGATACATCAAGTTTGAGGGGCTGAACCGGGCAACGTTCTATGGGTATTCCTTCTACGAATTTGGCGTCTATCATCTTGCGCAGCAGCAAGAGCTGAAGACGCTCGACGGCATACAAGCCTCCGTGAACGCCTCTACCAAAAAAGTTGCGATCGACGGGCTGGTCATGAACGGCAAGAAGGAGCAGGTGTATGTCAAAGTGCTCGACCCAAGCGGCAGCATTCAATATGCCGGTCAGACGGTCACTGAGGACGATGGAAGCTTCCGGATCGCCTTTACGTTGACCGGAGAAGCAGAAGGAATGTATACGGTCGAGCTTGAAACGGACGATATGACGACTCCCGAGACGGCTGCGTTCGAATATCGCAAGCCGCCTTCCACTGGCGGAGGAAACGGCGGCGGCGCGGGCGGTTCGGCGCCGGATCCGTATACCCTGCAAGCGGACGGTTCAGTCAAAGCTGTGCTCGTCCCGACGCTAAGCGGCAAACAGGCTGCGGCTTCGGTCGAAGCATCCGATCTGAATGCCGCCATGCAAAAGGCAGTGGCCGACAGCAGCGGCAACAAGCATATTCATCTTGAATTAAAGCCGTCGAACGCGGCTGGCAGCTATGCGCTGGAGCTTCCCGCGACTAGTCTGGCGAACCAGCCGAATCTGATCCTGCATATCTCCACGGCGTACGCCCAGCTTGCTTTGACCGGCGACATGCTGGCAGAAGTCAAGGCGAACGCCGGGAAGCTGCTCGTTATCCTAAGCGATCATACGGGCGAGTATCGCGGCAACGAAGCGGCCGGCCGGATCGGGAACAGGCCGATCGTGCAAGTTGCGCTGCAGCTGGACGGGAAGGATTGGGCATGGAGCAATTCGAAGGGTAAGATCCCGATTGCGATTCCGTATTCGCTGCAGAAGGGAGAGCAGGCGGCTCTGCTGCAGGCCTACGAGCTGACGGGCGACCGTGCGGCGGCTATCAAGGACGCATCGTATGATAAAGAAAAAGGTGTGCTGCGATTCTCCATCGATCATGTCGGCATCTATGCCGTCGGAGGTGCGAAGAAGGCTGCATTCACCGATCTTGGCAAGCATGAATGGGCACGCGAGGCGATCGAGATGCTGGCGGAGAGGGGCTTCGTCAAAGGCACCTCCATCGAAAACGGCACCTTCAGCCCGGCAAGCCCGGTAACGCGAGCGGACTTTATTCTGATGCTGGTGAACATGCTTGACCTGCGCACCGAGATTTCCTCGACATTCGCCGATGTGCATCCGGAGGATTATTACTACGATGCGGTTTCCATCGCCAAGCAGCTAGGCATCGTTACGGGAGTGAACGGAGTCAACTTCGCCCCTCGCGAATCGATCAGCCGCCAAGACGCTATGGTTATGCTGACCCGAGCGCTGCAAACGACGGGGGCAATCAAGCCGTCCGCATCCGGTTCAAAGCTTGAAGGTTACCGTGATGCGACCCAGATTGCGCCATATGCTGCGGACAGCGTAGCAGCGATGCTTGAGCATGGGCTAGTTACGGGCTCGGGCGGCTACATGAAGCCGAAGAGCAAGACCAGCAGAGCCGAAGCGGCGACGTTCCTGTATCGCGCTCTTCAGTTGGTGGAGGAGCAGCAGAAGTAGAAACGGAGACAATTGGATTAAGCACATAGATATTTAATAATAGTAAATTTGCTGCTAAGCCGGCGATCATCAGTTCATTATGAACTGATGATCGTTCGGCTTTTTCTATTGCATTTTACGTGATAGATGAAGGGGGGTACAATGATTGTAGAGCGGGGCGGACATCAATAAACAATAATTGCAGGAGGTGTTCAGACGTGTTTGACACATTTCTGACACGCAAGCTCAAGATCAAATATCCGATCTTTCAGGCGCCGATGGCAGGCGGGCCGACGACTCCCGAATTAGTAGCGGCGGTATCCAATGCAGGCGGATTAGGCAATCTGGGGGCAGGGTATTTAACTCCGGAACAAATTCGAAATACAATCCATAAGATTAGAGAGCTCACTGACCGGCCATTTGGAGTTAATTTATTTGTCCTCGATCAACCGGAAGAATCAGAAGAAAATACGATTGAGAACATGTCCAAGCACCTCAGCTTCTACCGTCATGAGCTTGGCATTCCACAACCTCCATTACCTCAAAAGTACGCAGAATCGTTTGAAGAGCAGGTACAGGCCGTATTAGAAGAACGTGTGTCTGTTTTTAGCTTCACGTTCGGCATCCCTTCACCCGATGTGATTCAAAGCATGAAGGAGCGCGGAACGTTAGTCATCGGCACAGCAACTACAGTGGATGAGGCTATACAATTAGAGGCTTCTGGCGCAGACGCTATTGTAGCCCAAGGGAGTGAAGCAGGCGGGCACAGGGGGACATTTCTGAAAAGCGCACCAAATTCAATGATAGGACTTATGGCGCTGGTCCCTCAAATGGTTGATCATGTTTCGGTTCCCGTGATCGCATCAGGTGGAATCATGGATGGCAGGGGGCTGGCAGCCAGTCTGGCATTGGGAGCCTCGGCTGTGCAAATGGGCACTGCTTTTCTGGCCTGTACGGAAAGCGGAGCGCATCCGGCCTATAAAGAAAAGGTGCTCTCGGCTAGCGAGGATGCCACAGAAGTTACGCGTGCCTACTCTGGAAAAGCAGCAAGGGGCATTCAAACGAAATTTATGAGCGATATGTTGCTATATCCAGGTGAAATTCCTGCGTACCCTATTCAGCATGCCATGACAAAGGATATCAGACAGGCTTCGGCAAAGGCCAACAACCCGGAGTATATGTCACTCTGGGCGGGGCAAGGCTTGAGACTGGCTAAGGATCAATCTGCAGCTTCCATTATTAACGAAACAATCGACCAAGCCAGAAAAGCTTATCACTAAGAAAATAGGTCGGAAATTACCCCCATCACGTAAGACAAATCAAAACCTCTATAAAATAGAGCTATTTAGTAAAAGGGCCGACTCGCACGGATGAAAGTCGCCACCGGATACCTGGATGGAATCTTCCGGCCGGAAGAAGCTGTTACGAGGTTCGAATTCGCGAAGATGCTGGCTTCGGCCTTGGGCCATACAGAAGCTTCCCGCGATACGAACTTCTCGGATAATAGAGATATCCGTCTTGGGCGCAGCCGCATGTCGCAGCTGCAGTTGAAGCCGGTCTGATTCTGGGTTACGAGGAAGCGGGCATGACAAGCTTCAAGGGCGGGCGAACAGAGACGAGAGCGGAAGCGGCCGTTATGACGGACAAGAGCTTTGCAGCTTTTCGGAAGCTGACGGGTAAAGCGCTTCGGACATACCGTCCTGGGCGAACTCGTCGGTCGATAAGGCTTTGCCCGCGGGGATTCTGAGCGGTTATGAGGATGGCGCTTTCCGCGCGGGCCGAGAAACGACGAGAGGCGAAGCAGCCGCTATGATTTACAAATTGCTGGCGGCGCTCGGGATATAGCTTTAAGCACACACAGAGATCGATTCCACTACGAACTGCATCTCGTCGAGTAGTCAGCAGAATTAATTCATCGTGAATAAGGCCTTAGCCCTGGATTCTACAGGGTTGGGGCCTTTTATTTTGTTTAGGAAATTATGTAATTTAAGAATTCATCGAAAGGAGAGCTCTATGCAGCAAAAACCTGCTTAGAGTTGGCTGAAGCAGTTCCTGAAGTTGGGTAAGTTATTTTTTGAAGTTTTTAAGGGAACTACGGGACGCTATTTGCCCGTTTTCTGCTATTTTTGAACAGTAACGGAACAGAGAGCCCTTAATAGTCCTAAATGAATCGAAATGCGGGTCGGATGGTGCAAATAAGGCCTCCTAATTCCGTTAGACGTTTTAAACATATCAAAATCGAAGCATAGAGTCTCTCAGTTCCGTTAGGAGGCAGGATCAGAAACAGGTTCAGAAACAGGATCAGAAACAGGATCAGAGGCAGGATCAGCATCAGGATCGAACATTTGTGCTTTCAATTACCGCAGGGTAAGTTTGTTCTTCTTGTTTTGTCAAAGGGTAGATATACGCCAGAGCGTCCCATAGGAACTTTTTGGATTGGGTCGAGGATAAGGTTATTATTAGCAATATGTTAGGTCTACTAGACAGGACACTCCTGCTCAAATTATGATATTACCTATAAGAAAGCGCTTTATATTTAAAGGATATAGAAATTATAATTATCATTTTGTTGGAAGTAAGAGGAAGCGAACAAGAGATGGGAGTGGGCTCTATGATGCAGGAATACGATTACGAGTTTGCTGATTTCATTTACTATACGCCAGGGGATCTGGATAAGGAAGGACGCATATGGCCGGTCCGGGCGGGCAGCAGCATAGCCAAGCCGAACTACAAAGTAGGACCCAAAAGGATCGAGTGCTACAGCCTTCACTTCGTTCAGGAGGGAAGGGTTCGGCTGGAGTATGAGGGCAATCAGGTTGAACTGCAGAAGGATGACCTGTTTTGTTTGTTTCCGGGACGAACCTATAGCTACGATATGCTGCCCTCGGGAAAGCCGCTGCAAATGAGCTGGCTGGCGGTGGATGGCGAGAGGGCATTGGGGCTGCTGGAGCTTGCGGGGTTAACGCAGGAGAAGCCTTTTCGAAAAAAAGCGGTCAGCCCGGGCGTCAGAGTATCGGCGGACCGCATCATTCATACGCTGGCATCCGCCAAGCGGTGGTCTCCGGCTGGGGCATTGGAGCTGCAAAGCCTGGTGTATGCGCTGTTCGCCGAGTTAATAACAGAGACGGCGCCTGCTCCTGATGCCGATCTTGCCGAGTGGATTCATGAATGCATGAACTATATGGACCTGCATGCTTCGGAGGGAATCTCCGTTCAGCAGGTAGCGGATTTCGCGGGTGTGCACCGTTCTTACTTTACCCATGTGTTCACGAGCCAGGCTGGCATGCCTCCGATGAAGTACATACAGAAGATCCGCATGGAGAAGGCAAGGCAGCTGCTGATCGATACAGACGCGACGGTTACGGAAATCGCCTTGTCGCTTGGGTATCCGAGCCTGTACACATTCACCCGGGCGTTCAAGATTTATTTTAAGGAATCCCCTCAAGCTCTGCGGAGGATGATCAACTAACCGGGAACGGCACTTTATAGCTATGTCGATCTAAAGCTAACATGTCCTACGAACGCAAAGGAGACTTCCCGATATGAAGCTGTCCACTCTTAGGCGATGGATTTCGCCCAGACTTAGCATCCAGGGGAAAATATTCATCGCATTCAGTCTGGTCGCCCTGCTTTCCATTTTCTCCACGATCGCAATTGTCTACGTGAATATGCGTGAGAACATAAAGGAAAACGCAGTCACCTCAGTGTCGGATAGTATTCGCCAAGCGGATGAATCGCTCAATATGATGCTGGAGGAGATCGATCGTCTGAATACCGTGGTGGTGACGAATAAAAATACGGTGATCGATACGATTCTCAGCCCGTCGGTGGAGATCAGCTATGAATGGTTTCTGGAGCAGAAGCGAATTGATGAATTTCTATCGGTGCTTATTGACTACAAGCCTTATATTTCGCGAATTGCCGTTGTCGGTCTGAACGGAAAGGTGTTTTTTACCGGAGGCCCCTGGCTGGACCGGACGGTCATCGGGACGCCGATGATCCATTACATGCTGGAGAACGGATCGCGCCATGCCTACTGGAAGCAGACCGGCGTATCGGATGCCATTACGGTTGGCCGTGAGGTTCGCTATAACCGGGAGACCATCGGCGTCGTGATGGTGGATTTGAACTATGATTTTATCAAAAAAACGTACGGTGTGAAGCCGACCGCCGATAGCATGCTGTATGTGCTGGATAAGGAGGGCGGATTTGTCTATCAGTCCGAATCGGCGCCTTCCTTCGCCCCCTCCATCGAGAAAATCACAAGCATCAGGCAGGAGTTCTCAGGGCCCGGCGATGCCGCGGAGATGAGTATCGACGGAAAATCCTATATCGTGGTCAGCCGTTCATCCCAATACACGGGCTGGACGACGCTGGCGCTTATACCGATGGATTCGCTGCTTGGCGAATCCGCGCAGCTCCGCAAGCTGATGGCAGAAGTGTCGGCCATTGTGCTGATCGTCGTGTTAATCGGCTCGCTGAAAGTGTCTTCCCGCATCACGATTAATATCCGCCGCCTGAAGTCGATGATGATGCTGGTCAAGGATGGCAATTTGACGTTCCCTATGAAGGAGATCAAGACGAAGGATGAGGTCGGGCAGCTGTACCAAGTTTTTATCAGAATGGTGGAGGAATTGAATCGGCTGATGGAGGGGATCCGAGTCAGCGAGAAGGAGAAGCGAGAGGCGGAGCTGACCGCGCTTCAAGCACAGATTCGCCCTCATTTTCTATATAACTCTCTTAATACCATCAAATATTTGGCCAAGATGAACGGGGTGCCTAATATCGAGGAGGTATCCGGCTCATTAATCGAGCTGATGCGCGGGGTTCTAGGCCATTCCAACGAATATGTTACAGTTCGGGAGGAGCTGGACTATGTGCGCAGCTATATCTCCATCGTGAAATATAAATACATGCAGCCGATTCCAGTGCAGGAGGAGATTGAGGAAGAGCTGCTGGACTGCCCGGTGCCGAAGCTTATGCTGCAGCCGATTGTGGAGAATGCCATCCTTCATGGGATCGGTCCTCTGGAGGAAGGCGGGCTGGTCACGATTCGGATCTATATGGAGAATCAAGATCTTAAGGTTGAAGTGACGGACAACGGCAAAGGCATGACCCGGGAGCAGATGGACTTGCTGCTGGGCGGCCCCTTCAAAGGAGGGACCCCTTCACGCTTTAGCGGCATGGGGGTGCGCAATGTACATGAACGAATCGTCCGTCAGTATGGAGAGCCGTATGGGGTGAGCCTGTACAGCGAGCTGACATTGTATACGAAGGTCGTTATCACTTTTCCCGATCTGCGGGAGGAGCGAAAATCCGTCCAAGAGGTGATATAAGTCATGTATCAAGTGCTATTGGTAGACGATGAGCCGTTGGCCCGCAGCGATGTATGGACGTTAGTGGATTTCCGAAAGCACGGCTTTGAAATATGCGGCGAAGCCCATAACGGACTCATGGCTTTGGCGATGATCGAGCAGTCTCCGCCGCATATCGCCATTATTGATGTGAATATGCCCGAGATGAATGGTGTGGAGCTTAATCGGGCGATTAAGGAACGATATCCGGCCATCAAGACGATCATGCTTAGCAGCTTCGACGACTATGATTATGTGCGCGATTGCCTGAAGAACGGCTCCATCGATTATTTGCTGAAGCATCGGCTGGACGGCGCTACGCTTATCGGGATGTTGAATAAAGCGGTTCTGGAGCTGCGGCAGGATCATCAGATCCTTGAGGATCTAAGCGCTCAGAAGGCAATAGCGGAACGAATGAATCCTGTGCTTATCCGCGGGTTTATAGCCGATCTCGTGAGGGGGAAGCCGGGATCCGCACAGGAGCTTGAAGCCTTCGCGAGCAAGAATGGCTTATATCCCGGGACGATCCGCTATGCGGCAGCGTCTCTTCAGATTGTCCCATTCCTGCTGCTGACGCAATCGTACAGCGACATGCAGACGAATCGGCTCGTCCAGCAGGCTGTAGAGATTATGCAGCAGAGCTTAGGCGATGTGCAAGAACGCACGGTCGCTTATCTGGAGAATGGACGCCTGGCTGTTGTATTTGCATTCAAGGAACGGAGCGAGCATGTCGCGATAAGCGAAGCCGGACGCATGATGAGCAAGCTTAGCCATGCATTAGAGCTGTTTCTGAATTTGAAATGTGTCTATGCCATCGGGCATGTATGCCATAACCTGTCTCAGCTTGAAGAGAGCTACGTTTCCGCTGAGCGGAAGCTTGACTCTACTTCTGATGCCGAGCCGGCAAGCCAAGCGACAGTATGGAAGGGTGGCGCGCACAGTCAGCGTGTGTCCTTAACCATCGAGCAGCAGAAGCAGCTGCTTCTCTCTATCGAGATACTGGATCAGGAAGGCATGCATCGGCTGATTGCCTCTGTATTTGATTCCATTCGCGAGCAGCCGGTTCATTCTCAATCGGTGCAGATGATTATCAGCGAGCTGCTGCATATCGGGGATAAGGCATTGAAGAAATGGATATCGCAAGCCGACTCTGCGATGGATAGTCTGCCTGCGCGCAGTGAGCTGGGCAGGTTAGGAAGCGTGGGAGAGCTGGAGCAGTGGCTGCAAGACTTCTATGCCGGACTGCTGAAGCTGCTGAGGGAGCAGCACGCGGCGGGGGCTTATTCCCGGCATGTGTCACAAGCGGTCGTATTCATTCTGGAGAGGTATTCGGGCATCGTTACGCTGGAGCTTGCGGCAGGGGCCATTGGCCTGAATCCGTCGTACTTAAGCCGGATATTCAAAGAAGAGACGCAGTCGACATTCTCGGAATATGTGAACCGGGTTCGAATCGATGCGGCCCGCAAGCTGCTGGGCAGCGGTCAATATTCGATCAAGCAAATCAGCAATCTGGCGGGTTTTGCTACTTATAACTACTTCTTTAAAGTGTTCAAGGAAATAACCGGCGTGACGCCTCAGGCTTACTTGAATGGATTGGGAGGCGGCAGGGCGGCGGCGAAGTCGTAAAATATGTGGAGTAAATAGTCATATATTTATAACTTTGCGATGAAACGGGTGAACTATAATGAGTGAACACCGGAAGTAAACGTTTTCAAACCACGGTGAATCGAACATTGGAGGTCACAGATATATGCGTAGACATTGGGGAAGAAGCGCGCTTGCCACGCTGATCATTGCCGGTCTTATATTGGCCGGCTGCAGCAATGGCGGAGACTCAAAGAAAGAGAACAATAGTCCGCCGCCTTCAACTGAAAGCGCTGTTAAAGCGGAGGGTTTCCCGATCGTAGATCAACCGATCAAGCTCAAGATGTTCACAAGAATTGCGCCGGCTAACGGACCGTTCAAAGAAATGCCGGTGTTCCAGGACTATGAGAAATTAAGCAATATTCAAGTTGAATTCACCGAAGCGCCTACAGACGGCTTCGCGGAGAAAAAGAATCTGTTGTTCGCGTCCAATGAGCTTCCGGATGCATTGTTCCGCTCCGAGCTCAATCCGCTTGAGACGATTCGCTACGGGACAGCCGGGCAGCTGATCCCTCTGGAGGATTTGATTGAGGAGTATGCGCCTAATCTGAAAGCCTTGATGGAGCAATATCCAGAGATCCGCTCGGCCATCACGACTCCGGAAGGGCATATTTATTCGATCCCCGGCATCGTAACGACAGGCTCGGCGCGTACGGACAAACGCTGGATCAACAAAGCGTGGCTTGAGAAGCTGAACCTGAAAGAGCCGACCACGACGGAAGAGCTCTATAATGTGCTCGTCGCTTTCCGGGATGGAGATCCGAACGGCAATGGCGTAGCGGACGAAATTCCGATGACCGCACGCAATGCGGCTGCCGGGATCATTATCGTCAATATGATGGCCGGATCGTTTGGCCTGGATTTGCAGCTTGGCTATAACATCAACATTGAAGACGGCAAAGTAAATATTTGGAGCGGCGACGAGAAGCACAAAGAGCTGCTGATGTACTTGAACAGGCTGTATAAGGAGAAGCTGCTGGATCAGGAGATCTTCTCGCATACGGAAGCGCAATATCTGGCTAAGCAAGGATCGGGCAATGCGGGTCTGTTCTTCGATCAGACGAACAACAATTTCCTGCCTATCATGGATCAATATGTGGGCATCGCTCCTCCAGCCGGCCCGAATGGCGACCAGATGCAAAGCGCAGTGGCGCCGGTGCCGCGCGACTTCGGAGCTTTCGCCATTACATCCGTGAACAAACATCCGGAAGCGACGATGCGTTGGATCGACTATTTCTACAGTGACGAAGGCTCTACTTTACTGCGTTTCGGCAGAGAGGGCGAGCATTACGAGATGAGGGACGGCGTTCCGTATTACTTTGATGATTTTATCGCCGTTACAGGCGCACAAGGAAAGATGACTCCGTATGCAGGAGGCGGCGCTCCTCACTTGATCAGCGATCAGGTAGCGTCTTTCATCAATCCGCCGCAAGTGCAAGAGGCGTTCAAGAAGCTGGAGCCGTACATGCCGGAAATCCGCTACGCGAATCCGATGTTCGATGAAGAGACGGCTCAGAAGGTTAACATTCTGCGCAACGACATCGACAAGTATGTCAACGAGCAGAGCACGAAGTTTATCGTCGGCGCGCTCAGCTTCGATAAGTGGGAGGAATTCCAGTCTACGTTGAACAAGATGAAGATCGACGAGCTGGAAGGGATCTATCAGGCTGCTTATGACAAGATGGCAAAGTAATCTCGACACTGCATTAGCAAGGAGTGAATGCTCATGAAGAGCTTGCCAGAAGATGCAGCCGATGTGTCCCTTATCCAGCCAAGGCGCGGCTCCGGCCTAATCCGGAATATAGCGAAGCGGTATGACCTGTACCTCATGCTGCTTCTGCCGATAGCCTGGTACTTGATCTTTCACTACGGTCCGCTGTATGGGCTGCAAATCGCTTTCAAAAATTTCAATCCAGCCAAGGGCATCATGGGAAGCCCTTGGGAAGGGTTCGGGCATTTTGTACGGTTTTTCGATTCGTATTATTTCTGGAGGCTGTTATGGAACACGGTGTCCATCAACTTGTTCTCGCTGCTTATCGCATTTCCCATTCCCATTATGCTGGCTTTGCTCGTTAATGAAATCCGGAGCAAAACCTACAGCAAATGGCTGCAAAATATTACGTACATTCCGCATTTCATTTCCGTTGTCGTCATCGTAGGCATATTGAACGTGTTCCTGTCGCCGACAGGGCCGATCAATATGCTGATCGAGGCATTCGGCGGCTCATCCGTCCGATTCCTGGAGTCGGCCGGCTGGTTCAAGACGATCTTCATCGGCTCGAATATATGGCAGAACATGGGGTGGCAATCGATTATCTACATCGCAGCGCTCAGCGGGGTGAATCCGCAGCTATACGAAGCGGCCAAGATGGACGGAGCGTCGAGGCTGAGACGGATATGGCATGTCTCGCTGCCGGGCATAGCTCCGGTCATCGTCATCCTGCTCATTCTGGATATCGGCCACTTCATGAACGTCGGCTTCGAGAAAATTTTGCTCATGCAAAATAACTTGAATCTGGAATCAAGCGATGTCATCTCCACGTTTGTCTATACAACAGGCATCTTGAAGGGTGAATACAGCTATACCGCGGCTATCGGGCTGTTCAACTCGGTTATCAATCTCATCTTGCTGCTGCTCGTGAACCGGTTCGCGCGCAAGACGTCGGAGACGAGCTTATGGTAAAGGAGGAAATCCAGACATGTCGAAGCAACAGGCCATAAGCAAGCCGTCGGATGAACGGATATTCGACTTCATTGTGTACGCGATCGCCGCAGTCATCATGATTATTGTGCTGTATCCGCTGATCTTTATTGTCAGCGCTTCGTTCAGCGATCCGGCCAAGGTGCTGAATGGAGAAGTATGGCTGCTGCCGAAGGGCGTGACATTGGAAGCGTACGAGAGCATATTGCACAACGATAAAATTTGGACGGGGTACCGCAATACGATCCTCTATACCTTGATAGGCACCGTCATCAATATCATCATGACCATACTGGCGGCCTATCCATTGTCCAGGCCGGACCTTCCCGGGCGTAACGTCATTATGGTCTTGATCACGCTCACGATGTTTCTCGGCGGCGGATTGATTCCAACCTATTTGCTGGTGAAGGACCTGGGGATGGTCAATACCATGTGGGCGCTGATCATTCCCGGGGCAATCGCCACGTACAATCTGATTGTGATGCGGACGTACTTCCAGTCCAGCATTCCATGGGAGCTGCAGGAGGCGGCCCACATGGACGGCTGCTCCAACTGGAGACTGTTATTTAGCATTATATTGCCTCTTTCCAAACCGATATTGGCGGTTATGGTTCTGTTCTATGCGGTTGGCCATTGGAATTCATTCTTCCCGGCGCTGATCTATCTCCGCGACGAAGCGCTGCATCCGCTTCAGCTGGTGCTGCGCGAAATACTGATGATCAGCGCATCGTCAGCCATTGAGGGCGGCAGTGTCGGGCTGGAGAAGCAGATTCTGCTTTCCGAGAGCATTAAGTTCGCGGTCATTATCGTGTCTACTTTGCCGGTATTGATCATGTATCCATTCGTGCAGCGGCATTTCGTCAAGGGCGTTATGATCGGATCGATTAAAGGCTAAATCCGCAACCATTACGACAAATCAGCTGGAGGTTTATTTTGAATACACACGCAAAGATCAGGATCGACTGCAGTGAGGCAAGCGAGCATACGGTCAACCCCTATTTGTTCGGCCATTTTGTAGAGGACATTCGGGATCATATGGAAGCGATGCTTGCGTTCCCGCTTAAGGATATGGATTTCGAAAGCGAATCCGAGACGAAGAGGGAGATATCCGGAAGCTGGTACGCCTATACGAACGGACGGAACACGAAGTACGCACTGGAGTCGCCTGCCCCGAAGCATTCGGGGCGCGCCCAGCGCATCCGTCTTCTGAGCGATGACGAAGCCTATGCCGGCATCGCGCAGAAGGCAGCGCTCAAGGGACCTGCGGAATACATGGTCAAGCTTGTGGCTCGTGCCTCCATCGAGCTGAAGGCGATCATCATCGAAGCGGTGGACCGGCGCTCGGAGGAGCTTCTGGGAAGAGTCCGGTTCGAGCTGGGGGGCCACAATTGGCGCGAGTATGAGGCGCGGCTATCGATTGTCCGCGAGTGTGCTGACGCCGAAATCCGCGTATACGTTCCGGCGGATCACCCGAGGTGGACCGATCATGTGTCCACCGGCATGCTGTGGCTGGATCATGTGTCTCTCTTGCCAGACGACAGCATCGCCATGGTAAAGCGTGAAGTCATCGACATGACGAGGGATCTGAATGCGGGGATGATGAGGCTTGCCGGCAACTACATTAGTGCCTATCACTGGGAGCATGGCGTAGGTCCGGTGCTCGAGAGACCGGTCATGTACAACGAAGCGTGGGGCGGCTGGGCGAGCAAATACTTCGGCACGGACGAATTTATCCAGTTCTGCCGCGAGCTTCAGGTGGAGCCCCTTATCTGCGTCAATGACGGATCGGGTACGCCTGAGGAAGCTGCCCAGTGGATTGAGTACTGCAACGGCGGCGCCGATACTCCCATGGGAGCGCTGCGTGCGGCGAACGGGAATCCCGAGCCGTACAATGTCCGCTATTGGGAGATTGGCAACGAGGTGTGGGGACAGTGGCAGGTAGGCACTTGCACCGCGGAGCAATTCGCGAAGCGCGCGGTTTCCTTCGCTGAAGCCATGAAGGCGGCCGATCCCTCCATCGTGCTCTTGGCCTGCGGCCATTTTGAACAGGAGTGGAATAAGACCATCCTCGATATAGCCGGCGAGCATATGGATTATCTTACTTTGCATTTGTATCATGGCTACGGCCTCTTCGGCATGAATCGCGATACGCCGGAGGAGGACCGGTATAAGGCGATTGCTGCTTTTCCTGAATTTACCCGCCATCATATCAAGCAGACGGCTGGACATATTCTGGCGGACGCGAAGCATAGCCATGTGAAGCTGGCCATTACCGAATACAACACGATGTATTATCCGAACACGACCCGGAAAGGGCTGCCGAACGAGCATACACTGGGCGCGGCTGTCGCTAATGCGGCCAACCTGAACGAAATGATCCGCAGCAGCGACCTGGTTCACATCGGCAGCTTCTCCGATCTGGTGAATGGCTGGCTTGGCGGATGCATTCGCGTAGGCGATTATTATGCCGACCAATATTGCGGCAAGGAATCCGGCTGGAGCGGGCTGCCGCTTACGGTATACGGAACGCCAACTTATGAAGTCATGAAGCTTTACGCGAATCGGGATGTTCGGCATATTCTCCCCGTCGAAGCGGAGTGCGGGACGTTTGCCGTTCCGGCTCTTAAGGAGACTCCGATGAAGCTGGACGCGCTGCCTGATCTTGATATTGTAGCAGGCACGAACGGCGATCGAAGCTCCGTTACCGTATTTATCGTGAACCGCAGCTTGAACGAGGTGAAGGCGGCGCTTGATCTGGGAGCGTTCGAGGCTTCGGAGGAGACGATTCTATATGAAATTACAGGAGAAGCCTGCGATGATATGAATTCCGTGTTCGAGCCAGAACGGGTTTTATGTAAGGAGAAAGCCGTTCCTGCCGAACAATGGCAGCTCGGCTACCTGCTGCGCCCTGCTTCTGTGTATGTACTGGAAATAAAGGCAAAGCATCATAAATAGGAGGCACGCATGACAACCAAGGCATATATTAAAGACTACCCCAGACCTCAATTCGTACGCGATCACTGGCTCTCCTTGAACGGCGAATGGAGCTTCCGCTTCGATGACCATAATGCAGGAGAGAAAGAGAAGTGGCAGGAGAAATTCGAAGAGACGCATAAAATCAATGTTCCCTTTACGTATGAGACCAAGGCGAGCGGAATCGGAATCGAAGAGTTCCATCCGCAAGTATGGTATAACAGGGCCGTTCACATCCCGAAGGAAGCTGAAGGGAAGCGGGTTATCCTTCATTTTCAAGCGGTGGATTATGAAGCCAAGGTGTGGGTGAACGGAACGCTGGCAGGCGGGCATCAAGGCGGCTATGCGGCCTTCTCGATAGATATCACCCCGTATCTTGTATTCGGGGCGGATAACCAAGTCACGGTGAAAGCCGAAGACAGCAACAGCTGTTATCAGCCCCGCGGCAAGCAGCGCTGGACCGACAACAATTTCGAATGCTTCTATGTCCAGACGACCGGGATCTGGCAGACGGTATGGATGGAATATGTCGAGGAGCAACGTCTGGATGCGGTCAAGATCACCCCGGATTTCGACCGTTCCATCGTCCGTTTCGATTATGAAGTGCGTGGGGTAGAGGCAGCCGGCGACTTAAGGCTGGAAGCCATCGTTACGTTCAAGGACAGGCCTGTAAAGCGGGTTAGCCTAGCGATTGACCGCCCTTGCTTGACCGTGGAGGTGGATCTGCTGCATGAGGCGAACGGACCGTGGAAGAGAAGCTTCTGGTCTCCCCATACACCGAACCTCTATGACGTTGAATTTGTGCTGTATGCGAATGGCCAGGTCGTGGACCGGGTGTTCTCTTACTTCGGCATGCGAAAGGTTTCCATTGAGAATGGAAAAGTGCTGCTGAACAATGTGCCGATCTACCAGCGATTGATTCTGGATCAGGGCTATTGGACCGACAGCCATCTGACTCCGCCTAGCGAGGAAGCTCTGATCGAGGATATCGATCATATTCTGGCGATGGGATACAATGGCGTGCGCAAGCACATGAAAATCGAAGACGCGCGTTTCCTCTATTGGTGCGATGTGAAAGGCCTGCTGGTATGGTCCGAGATGGCGGCTACCTTCGAATTTCATGACAGGGCGGTTGAGGCTTTCACGAAGGAATGGCTGGAGATTGTGAAGCAGCAATATAATCACCCAAGCATTATTACTTGGGTTCCCTTCAATGAATCATGGGGAGTTCCGCTCATTCTGCGAGATGTGCGGCAGCAGAAGCTGACCGAGGGCATCTATCATTTGACCAAATCCATCGATCCTTACCGTCCGGTTATTACGAACGACGGCTGGGAGCATACCGTGTCGGACATTCTAACGCTGCATGACTATGTCGCGTTAGGAGACGATTTCCTGAAGCGTTATGTGAGCAAGGAAGCGATAGTCACCAATGAAACGACCTGCAATCAATGGAAGTATGCGTTTGCCGAAGGCTACGAATACCGGGGGCAGCCGATTATAATCAGCGAGTTCGGCGGAATCGCATTCAAGTCGGACAAGGGCTGGGGCTATGGCGATCAGGTTGCATCGGAAGAGGATTTCATTAACCGGTTCCGCGGCATCACCCAAGCGATTAAGGACGTTGCCTATATTAGCGGGTACTGCTATACGCAGCTTGCCGACGTCCAGCAGGAAATCAACGGGCTTCTGACAGAGGATCGCAAGCCAAAAATTCCGTTGGATACGATTAAGGCCATTAATTTAGCATAAATGAACATTTAGAAGCGGACTGTGCAAGATGCGCAGTCCGCTTCTTATTGTCGATTCACTTATGGCTTCCGATAGAAGCTTGGCGGCTGACCATAGTAGCTTTTAAAGGCATGAGTAAAGGAGTACACGTCTGAATACCCAAGAGAAAGAGCGATATGAGAGATCGGCAGCACTGTCGTGCTCACGATGTTCATAGCATCCTCCATAATTAGCTTCGTCAGGTACCGATGCGGCCGCATGCCGACCTTCTGGCGAAAGACGTTGGAGAAATGCGAGCGGTGGATCCCGACATGATCGGCCATATCGGTTACGGTGATGCCTTCCTTATAATACAGGTGAATGTAGTCTATGCTTGTAGCTACCCAATCATCGGAGCTTAAGGCTGTCTCTGCCGGCTTGGACAATTGGACAATCTGATTCAGTAAAGCGTAAAACCGTTGCGTTAACGTGAAGTCATCCTGCTTCACAAGATGTTTCCACTCTAAGGCGAACTGAAAAAACGACTGCTCCAGCTCCTGGTCGAAAAAGTTTCTGATATAGGGAGTTTTGAGCGTAAGTCCAAGACGGCTGGTGATTAGCGGCATTTGCTTGCCCTCGGCAGCCGCCCAGAACATTTTGAGAGCAGGTTCTTCATGAGGGGTAATGTAATATTCATGAATGCTATTCGGGAATAACACGAACAGATCGCCTCGCGTCAGGACAATCTCTTCCTGGTTCACACGCAAGGTCACCTGCCCTTCATGAACGAAGTGGAAGCTGTAATAGGCGATAAAGCGCGGTCCGATATGATAATTTGGCTTGGCCTCATTATAGCCTATACGTATAGGGATCACGCCGTTATGCTTCTCCAGTGCATTAGGCGTGTGATATAAATGCTCCGCATATTCATGGATGAACTCTATCATGCACACAACCTCTTCCAATGTTAAAGGGTGATGGATGTCCCTATCATTTTAACATCAGGGCGGATGAATAGAATAGCAGCGCGTTATTCCAATAAAGCCCGCAAGCTGGCGCCATGCTTTTATGGGCTTCAGCTTGCGGGCTTTTCTGCTTCAGACCGGACGGTTTAAGCGTGGCAAATTCTAGGCATCGGCATCGATTCCTTCCCAAGCTCGGCCCATGCGTATTTGAGCAGAAGCTCTGATTTCAAGGCGGCGTAATCAGGGTTGTCCCACAAGTTGCGAAGCTCGTTTGGGTCCTCTTGCAGGTCGAATATCTCACCGTATGTCTGGTTGTAATAAACCGTAATTTTATATCGCGCATCGACGTACGTCTTCTGGTGAATGGTGGTTGCTTCATGCCGGAATTCACAGATCGCATGGTCCCTTGCCTGATCCGATGTGCCGAGCCACACCTCCTTCTGATCTACTCCTGTCATGGCATGGGGGATAGGCAGATTGGAGAAAGACAGGAAGGTAGGGGCTAGATCGACGAGCGATTGGAAAGCCGCAGAGGTTTTGCCGGACGCTACATGTCCCGGGTATCTCACAATGAACGGAAGCTTGATCAAATCCTCGTAGTGAAAGCCTCCCTTGGCTTGCAAGCCGTGCTGCCCGAAGAAATGGCCGTGGTCGGTCGTGAAGACGATCAAGGTATTATCGGCCATGCCGAGCTGGTCCAACTTATCCAGAATGGTCCCGATATATTTATCCATCATGCTGACCATGCCGTAATAGACGGCGACTAATTTTTTCTTGTCTTCCTCCGTCAGCCTGAACTTGCTGCCGTATTCGTAGTAGTGATGGGAGCGGTAACCGTGGATGTCGAAGCCGCTCTCCCGCAAGCCCGTGAAGTCAGGGGCTTCTTCCTGTGTCATCCCAAAATGCGGCGGATTCAGATCATGTTCACCCGGAACCAGAGAGGGGATGGTAAGCTGATCGGGATCGTACATCGTATCCCATGGCTCAGGCACCAGGTATTCGGGATGTGGATCGAAAAAGCTGGACCACAAGAAAAAACTGTCGTCATTCTCTTTATATTGCTCTAGCAAAGCATTGGTTCGTTCAGCGATCCATGTATTATAGTGGTACTTCTCAGGGATTGGCCATTTGTAAGTTTGATTGGGATCCATGGTGCCTGTCGGCGGCAAGAAATAATCCCTCCAATTGGTACAGCCCTTATCCTCCAGCCAAGCGGCATAATGCTGCCCGACATGCGCTTCGTTGGTATGATTTCGTGCCAGCTCCACATGAGAGAAGCCGTAAAAAGAATCCTGATTCGTTCTCCAATAATCCAGGTCCTGAAGAATCGGGTACGATTCGAGCGATGGATATTGTTCCGTTGAATGCAAAGGCTGAAAATGGGCTTTGCCAACCAGCGCGGTCTGATAACCGGCCTGCTGAAAGTCTTCGCCGATGGTGTGGCGATCCTCAAGCAGCTTCGTTCCAAGAGTCCAAGCTCCATGCTGGCTTGGGTACATGCCGGTAATCATCGATGCGCGGCTCGGCGTACAGGTAGGGTTGGGGCAGTAAGCCCGGCTGAACGTTGTCCCTTCACGAACCAGCCGGTCCAGGTTGGGAGTATGGATTTCGTGGTTAAATGCGCCTATTGTATTCCAATGCTGCTGGTCGCTTGTAATGAGCAAAATATTTGGCTTTTTCATCGGATCAGCTCCTTCTTGCCTATCATTATAGTCAATTAGGGCAAGCAAAAGGATAGCATAATGTGTTGTTTTCATTTGTCATTTTGTGAGGGTGGTTTCAAAAATCAATCAAGCCGGGAACCAAGGCTTCGCCCTCACCGGCGAAGCCTTTTGTTATGGTTTGCGCATAAATGGACGAGCAGCTTAATAAAATCTCCAGATAAGCTGTTCCTTGTCATGAACAAATGTTCATCTTTACCAGAACTTAATTTCATGATGACGTTTCGATGACAATCGGGGGCTACTCTATATGAGGCCGTGATTCTAGTACTGAATCTAGTTCATGGAATCCCCAAGCAAAGAGAGGAGATAAGAGACATGCAGGGATGGATTTCTCGTATGAAGAGAAAGACAGGCATGGTGCTGGCGGCTGTATTGCTGGCTGGCAGCACGCTCGGCAGTATCGGCGCGCCCGCCAGGGCGGCAGAGGCAAGCCATGTTGTGATTTCACAGGTATACGGAGGCGGCGGAAACTCTGGAGCGGAGTACAAGCACGATTTCATCGAGCTGTACAATCCGACGGATCAAGCCGTCACGATGACGGACTGGAAGGTGCGTTATGCAAGCGCTGCCGGGACGTTCAGCAACGATTCAAATGTGACCCCAATTAACGGAACGATTGAAGCCAAAGGGTATTATCTTATACAGCAAGCTGCAGGGACAGGCGGAACAAAGGACTTGCCGGCTCCCGATGTAATCGGTTCTCTGGCTATGGCCGGAACCAACGGAAAGGTAGACTTGGTAGACGGCTCCGGCAGCACCATCGACCTGGTCGGCTATGGTACTGCCAATCAATCCGAGACGAGCCCGACTCTGCCGCTGACGAACACAACGGCGGCGATTCGGAAAGCGGCTGCAGGCGCGCCAAGCACCAGCCGCGGCGAGGACACGGACAATAACCTGGCGGATTTCGAGGTCAAGGCTCCTGACCCGCGCAACAGCTCCTTCAATGAGCTGGCGGTAAGCGCCGTGACAGCTTCGCCAGAGTCTAATGCATGGCCTGCGGGAACGGAAGTCACGCTGAACACGGCTACGGCAGGCGCTTCGATCGAGGCGGCCCTTGGAGCGGGTGCTTACGAGCCATACACAGGACCAATCGCTATTAACGAAGCGACGACGATCAAGGCTTACGCAAAGGCTGACGGCATGTCTGACAGCCCGGAATCGACCTTCGACTATACGATTCTGGAGAAATCGGATGTAGCCGCCACCCGAGTGAGAGATAAGGGTCAAAATGCGTTGACGGAAGGTATAGTCACCTTCATCGATGGCGCAGAAATGTACATCCAGGACGAGACAGCCGGTATTGTGCTGTATGGCTTCAACAACTTCGCCAAAGTCGGCGACCGTGTGGAAGCTGGCGGCGTCATGGAGATCTATAGCAATCTGCAGGAGCTTAAGCCGCAGACTGGATTGACTTACAAGGTAGTAGAAGAAAATGCCGGATTGCCGGAGCCTAAGCTGCTGACTGGGGCTGACCTGTCGACAGCCAATGGCGAGGCTCATGAGGCAGAGCTGGTTACGCTGGAGAATGTGAAGATTGAGGCCGTGAACGGCAGCCGTGTGACGGCAAGCCAAGGCGGCGATACGTTCACGATCTACTCGAGCCTGTCCAAATTGAAAGCAGGAGCAACATTCGAGAAGATTACGGGCGTTATCAAGCAATTCAACGCGGATTATCAGTTCATTCCGCTTGGCGAGACGGCGCTTGTGGAGAACTTGCTGTCGGTTATGGCAAGCCCGGGAGCGGGCCGCATTATTGCCGGCGGCGATGTGGTGCTCACAAGCCCAATGAGCGGCGCAAAGATCTACTATACCCTTGACGGCTCTGAGCCGACGGCTGCAAGCAAGCTGTACGGCGGACCGATCCAGGTCAATGAGGATGTTGTCATCAAAGCGATCGCCATTGCCGATGCCCAGGAGAGCGATGTATATACTTTCGCTTATGAGGTGTCCGAGCAGGTACGGATTCACGATATTCAAGGCGAGTCCCATCAATCGGACTTCGACGGCCAGCAAGTATCGGATATTGAAGGCATTGTAACGCAGTACGGCTACACCTTCGCTACAGGAGCTTACAAGGGCTTCTTCATGCAAGATCCGCAGCCGGACGATAACGACAAGACTTCCGAAGGGATTTTTGTCTACAGCACGAACGCGGCATTGAAGCCGGCGATCGGCGATCTGGTTGCCGTATCGGGCACAGTATCCGAATACAATGAAGGCAGCGCCAGCAATCTGACCTCGACACAGATTACGATGACCTCGAGAACGATCACGCCGGATCATAATTACAAGATGCCGGAGCCGGTGGTGCTGGGCAAAAACGGCAGAGTCATCCCGTCCTCGATCATCGACAATGATGCGATGCAGGAATTCCAGCCGGAAGAGGATGCGATCGACTTCTATGAATCGCTCGAAGGCATGCTCGTAACGCTGCCGACGCCGACCATTCTTAGCCCGTACTGGACAAGCGGCGGCGGCAGTTCCATGGTATACAACATTCCGACACGCATAGAGAACGACGGCACGGATGTCATTACGCCTGCCGGAGGCCTCGTGCTGAAGGAGCTGGGCAACTTGAACCCGCAGCGTCTGCTGATCGCTTACGGCAATCCGGGTCAAGAGGTGAGCACAGGCGACAAATTCACAGCAGACGTGACCGGGGTAATTGGCTACAACAACGGAAACTTCAAAGTCATTCCGGCGAGCGGTGATCTTCCTTCCATTGAACGGGGCACGTTCCAGCAGGAAACGACGACAATTGAAGTGGATAACAACAAGCTGCTAATCGCCTCCTACAACATCGAGAACTACTATCCGGGCGTAGGGGCGGATAAGACAAACAAGCTGGCAGAGTCCATTGTCTCCAATATGAAGAAGCCGGATATTATCGGCGTCGTCGAGATGCAGGACGGCAACGGCGAGGCTGACACGGGCTTGGTCGAGGCAGACGCCTCTGCTCTGATTGCGGCGATTAAAGCCAAGGGCGGCCCTGAATATATCTATACGGACATTGCGCCGCAGAATAAGCAGGATGGCGGAGCGCCGGGCGGCAATATCCGCGTCGGCTTCCTGTACAATCCGGATCGCGTAAGTCTGGCAAGCAGCGCAAATGGCAAGGGCAGCGCAACCCAGGCCGTCCAATATACAGCTGCAACAGATGAGTTGACCCATAATCCGGGCCGAATTGACCCTGCGAATACAGTGTTTGCGAGCTCGCGTAAGCCGCTTGCCGCTCAGTTCGTATTCAAAGGCAAAAAGGTCATTGTGATCGCCAACCATTTCAATTCCAAATCGGGCGATAACGGACCGTTCGGCGTCGTTCAGCCTCCAGTGCTGTCTAGCGAGGCGCAGCGCCATAAGATCGCAGCCGTTGTGAACGGCTTCGTGAAGAACGTACTGGCGCAAAATCCGGATGCCAATATCGTCGCATTGGGTGACTTGAATGACTTCCAGTTCACCGACACAGCCGCTATTCTGAAAGGCAATGAGCTGGACAATCTGATCGACAAGCTGCCGCTGAATGAGCGTTACACGTATACATTTGACGGCAACTCGCAGGTGCTTGACCATATCCTGGTCAGCAAAAATCTGTCTGCGAGCGCAGAAGTAGATGTGGTTCACTTGAACGCGGACTTCTCTCCTTCAGCAGGCCGTGTATCCGACCACGACGCGGTGATGGCGCAGGTTGACCTGAGAGAGGGCTTCCCGCTTACGATATTGCACACGAATGATACCCATGCGAACCTGGATACCACAAGCTCGCCGAACAGCATTCTGCGCCGCGTGACGGCGATCAAGGAAGCCAAGGCAAGCGCGACGAATCCGCTTCTCGTCGATGCGGGAGACGTATTCTCCGGTACGCTGTATTTCAACAAATATTTGGGCCAAGCGGACCTGGAGTTCATGAATTTGGTCGGCTACGACGCGATGACGTTCGGCAATCACGAGTTCGACAAAAACTCGCTAGTGCTGTCCGAGTTCATTGGCAATGCCGCGTTCCCGTTCGTGTCGTCCAACGTGGATTTCACAGCGGATGCGATATTGAAGGGCATGTTCAAGAACGAGATCGGCAAGCCAGGCATGAAGAAGAATATCTACCCGGCTATTATTATGAATGTAGATGGCGAGGAAGTAGGCATTATCGGCCTGACGACGGAGGATACGGCGAATATCGCATCTCCGGGCGATGTGAAATTCAAGAACGCGGTCCAGAGCGCCAAGGATACCGTGGCTATGCTGGAAGCGGAGAACATCAACAAAATTATCGTTCTGTCCCACTTGGGCTATGAGGCGGATCTGGAGCTTGCCAAAGCTGTCCCTGGCATTGATATCATCGTCGGCGGACATAGCCATACCAAGCTGGATGAAGCGGTAGTAGACCGCACTCAGCCGAATGCGCCGAAGCTTATTGTACAGACCGGCGAGAAAGGCCAGTTCCTCGGCAGACTGAAGGTTCTGTTCGATGAAGCGGGCGTACTGGTTGACTGGGATGAAGAGCTGATCTCCATTGATGCGAAGGATGGCGCGGGCTATGTCATCGCGGAGGATCAAGAGGCGAAGCAGATTCTGGATACCAAATATAAGCCGGGCATTATGGAGCTTACCGAAACCGTAGTCGGCAACACGGAAGTTGTGCTGAACGGCGTACGGGCGGATGTACGCTCCAAGGAGACGAATCTCGGCAACCTGATTGCTGACGGCATGCTGAGTGCAGCCAAGGCGGCAGGCACCAATGCGGTCATCGCGCTTCAGAACGGAGGCGGCATTCGAGATTCCATCAACGAGGGCCCGATTACGCAAGGCGAAGTGCTGACCGTGCTTCCGTTCAACAATGATCTGGTTACGATCATGCTGACAGGACAAGAAATCAAGGATGCGATGGAGAACGGCGTATCCACGATTACAACGACGAAGGACGGCCGCTTCCCGCATATCGCAGGCATGCGCTTCGATTATGACTCTACGAAGCCGGTGAACGAACGCGTCGTGCGTATCGAGGTGAAGAACGGCAATCGTTACGTGCCGCTTGAGCTGAATAAGACTTATGAGGTAGCTACGAACGCATTTACAGCCAAGGGCGGCGACTTCTATGCTTCTCTCGAGAAAGCTTATAATGAAGGGCGCGTCAATCTGCTGTACTTGCCGGATTACGAGGTGCTCACCAATTATATTCAGAAGGCAGGCACAATTACGGCTAAGACATCGGCTGTTGAAGGAAGAATTGTCGACTTGAAAGGAAGTCCGCTTCCGACGCCGACACCAACGCCAACGACGCCGACTACACCAACGACGCCAACGCCGGAACCGACGCCAACACCAACGCCGACACCGACACCAACACCAACACCAACACCAACACCAGCACTGGAGGCATCGTTTGAAGATGTGGGCAACCACTGGGCTAAGGAATCGATCAACAAAGCGGTAGCTTCGGGGATCGTCAACGGTTACGGGGACGGAAGCTTCCGTCCGGACGGCCAGGCGACAAGAGCGGAGTTTGTGACGATGGTCGGCCGCGCGCTTAAGCTTGACCAAGCTGCGAATGGCAAATTGAATTTCGCGGATGCCGGGCAAGTGCCGGCCTGGGCGCAAGGCTTCTTCGCCCGACTGATTGAGGATGAGGTTATTACGGGGTATGAGGATCATACGCTGCGTCCATCGAAGCCGCTCACCCGGACCGAGATGACCGTGATTCTGGTCCGTGCGCTCGGCATCAAGGTTGATCCCAATGCGAAGCCGGCCTTTGCCGATACGAACGACATTCAGCCATGGGCGCAGCCGTACATTGCGGCGGCAGCCACAGCAGGATTGGTGGAAGGTATGGGAGGCAACCGCTTCGTGCCGGAAGCGTACGCCACAAGAGCACAAGTTGTGACGCTGCTGCTGTCCGTGCTGGATTACGTGAAGAGCAAGCAAGAGTAAGGCTTTATCCCATATTTCTGTCTTAACGAACACAGCGTCCCGGCTCACGGCCTGAGTGAGCCGGGACGTTTGTTGCCTGCGCAAGCGGCGGCCATTGTCAATTGAACGGTCGTCTAGTATAGTGTAGGAGGTAAAATTTCGGCGGAAAAGAGTGGACAGGATGGCGGATGAACGATCGGATGACAAGCTCGGCAAGATGATTGACGCAGCAAGAATGTATTACGAATCGAATCTGAATCAAGAGGAGATCGCCCAGAAGCTCGGCGTGTCGCGCCCGACCATCTCAAGGTTTCTGCAGCAGGCCAGAGACGAAGGTTATGTGCAGATCAAGATCGTCCATCCGGGCGAAAGCTATGACGCCCTGGCGGCAGGACTGGAATCGAGATTCGGATTGCAAAAGGCGGTCATCGCGCCCGTATCGAGCTACGAGAACGAGGTCGTCAAAACCTATATCGGCGAAGCGGCGGCGCATTACCTGTATGATACGGCCTTGGACGGCGACATTATTGCCGTCACATGGGGAACGACGCTGTACCAGGTGGCCCGGCAGCTGAAGCATAAACCCCTCCGCGATGTGAAGGTCGTGCAGTTGAACGGCGGCGTCAGCCATTCGGAGACGAATACGTATGCGCATGAGGTTGTCCATTTGTTCGGCAAGGCGTTCTGCACTATGCCGTATTTCATCCCGCTGCCGGCACTGGTCGACCATAAGGTCGTGAAGCAGACGATTGAGAAGGACCGCCATATCCGCGGCATCCTGGAGCTTGGCAAGCAGGCCAATATCGCCGTCATTACCGTAGGCGCGCCAAGCGAGGATTCGGTGCTGATTCGGGCCGATTATTTCACCGAAGAGGAGAAGGGCATTATCCGTTCGAATGCAGCAGGCGATATCTGCTCCCGCTATATCGACAAGGCAGGTGTAATTTGCTCAGAGGAGCTTGATCAGCGCACGATCGGCATAAGCCTGGAGGAGCTGAAGCGCAAGGACAGGACGGTTCTGGTCGCTGGCGGGATGAACAAGATCGCCGGAATCATCGGAGCCTTGAACGGAGGCTACGCGAACGTGCTTGTGACGGATCATATTACGGCAAGGCGCTTGCTGGAGCACGGAGAGTAGCGGGAAGTGTGCCATGATCCAATTGATAATCCCAATATTCTGTGTTACCATGAAAAACAATAAATGTTGCGATGAAGAGAAGAAAGTACGGGGGCTCTTATGTCCAGAGAGCAGAGGGAACGGTGGAACCTTTGCCATATTCCTTTGTACGATGTCGTCTCGGAGCATTTTGACAGAAAGCCGACTCTGACCAGGGTTCGGTGAGTAGACTCAAACGGATTAAGCACACGTTACCGTGCAGCAGGCAAGGAAAGCCTTGCCTCATAAGGCCAGAGACCGCGAGGTTTCCGGTGAATCAGGGTGGTACCGCGAAATGTTCCCCTTTCGTCCCTTCAAGTACGGCAGATTACGTCTGCCTGCCGAGGATGAGAGGGGTTTCTTTATGGATACGGATATAGCGATGAAGAGAAGAGCATAAGGGCCCTTATGTACAGAGAGCAGAGGAACGGTGGAACCTTTGCCATAACCCTTTATGCGATGTCACCCTCTGAGCTTTCTGGCAGAAAATCGGACCCCTCCAGGTTCGATGAGTAGATCCAGACGGACTGGCACACGTTACTGTGCTGCAGGCAAGGAAACCTTGCCTCATGAGGCCAGAGACCGCGAGGTTTCCGGCGAACCAGGGTGGTACCGCGAAAATGTTCCCCTTTCGTCCCTTCAGCAAGCAGCTTGCGTCTGCCTGCCGAGGATGAGAGGGGTTTCTTTATGGATACGGATATAGCGATGAAGAGAAGAGCATAAGGGATCTTATGTACAGAGAGCAGAGGAAACGGTGGAACCTTTGCCATAACCCTTTATGCGATGTCGTCTCGGAGCTTTTTGGCGGAAAATCGGACTCACTGGTTCGATGAGTAGATCCAGACGGACTGGCACACGTTATCGTGCTGGAGGCAAGGGAAGCCTTGCCTCATGAGGCCGTGGACCGTGAGGTTGACGGCAAACCCAGGGTGGTACCGCGAAATGTTCCCCTTCGCCCCTTGTCAGCGTGGCAGCTATAACTGCTTGCTGAGAGGGGTTATTTTGATTGAAGGAGGAGCTTAAATGGGAAAAGAAAAAATGGCGGGCATGGAACAGCAGCAGGAGCAGGAGTGGATAACCGGATCGGAGGTGCTGCTGCGCTGCTTGCTGGAGGAAGGAACAGATTGTGTATTCGGCTACCCGGGGGGCAATGTTCTGTACATCTATGACGCAATGGTAGACCGTCCGGATTTCAAGCATATTTTGACCAGGCATGAGCAAGGAGCCATTCATGCGGCGGACGGGTATGCGCGCTCGACAGGGAAGACGGGCGTATGCATCGCCACCTCCGGACCCGGCGCAACCAATCTGATCACCGGCATTGCGACAGCCTATATGGACTCGGTTCCGCTGGTCATTATTACAGGCAATGTCTCTACGGCTGTCATCGGCACGGATGCCTTCCAGGAAGCGGACATTATTAGCATGACGATGCCGATCACGAAGCATAATTATTTTGTTCGCGACGTTAATGATTTGCCGCGTATTGTTCATGAGGCCTTCCACATTGCCAGCACAGGAAGGAAGGGCCCGGTATTGATCGACATTCCGAAGGACGTGTCCAATCACAAGATGCTTTACAGGCCAGCCCATGAGCTCTGCTTGCGGGGATATGGAGGGGCTCCAAGCCCGAACTGGGAGGCGGTCGATCAGCTTATACAGGCCATTGCCGAGTCGGAGAAGCCAGTCATTATCGCCGGGGGCGGAGTCGTCTATTCCGGCGCGTCGAGCGAACTGCTGGCATTTGTGGATAAAACCCGTATTCCTGTAGCTGCCACACTGCATGGATTAGGCGGTTTCCCTAGCGGGCACGATTGGTGTCTGGGCATGATGGGCCATCACGGCACGTATGCAGCGAACATGGCCGTGCAACAAGCGGATTTGATTATTTCCATCGGCGCGCGCTTTGATGACCGGGTAACGATGAAGGTGGACGGCTTCGCACCCCGGGCCAAACGAATAGCCCACATCGATATTGACCCGGCAGAGATCGGCAAAAACGTAAAAACGGATATTGCATGTGTCGGCGATATTAAAGCTGTACTGGCTTACGCGAATGCCAAAGCCAAGCCTGCGCAATCCTCCCTCTGGATTGAAGAGGTACAGCAGATGAGGTTCCAGTATCCGCTGAGATACAAGGATTCCGAAGCTGAGATTAAGCCGCAGTACGTGCTGGAGATGATTCATCAGACGACGGAAGGCCAAGCGATTATAACGACGGATGTTGGCCAGCATCAAATGTGGACCGCTCAATTCTACAAGTTCAATCATCCCCGTTCGCTCGTGACTTCAGGGGGACTAGGGACTATGGGCTTCGGCTTCCCAGCCGCTATCGGCGCCCAGATCGGGAACCCTGACCGGCTGGTCATATCGATCAATGGCGACGGCGGCATGCAGATGTGCGCACAGGAGCTTGCGATCTGCGCCATTCAGAACATTCCCGTGAAGATTGTTGTCCTTAACAATGAAGTGCTGGGGATGGTAAGGCAGCAGCAGGAGCTCATGTACGAGAGGCGATACAGCCAGATCGAGCTGGCGGGCAGTCCCGACTTTGTGAAGCTTGCGGAAGCTTACGGCGTCAAGGGATTGAGAGCGAGGACCAAGACCGAGGCGGGCCGCGTCTGGCGGGAGGCGCTGGATACAGCGGGACCGGTGCTGGTGGAATTTGTGATTCCTAGGGAAGAGAATGTATATCCGATGGTTCTTGGCGGGACGACATTGGATCAGCTGATTATGGGGGATTTTGAATAAAGAGAAGCGGCAGCCGGACTAAAGGTCCATGGCTGCCGCTTGTCTATTCCGGCTTCTGAATTCTTCGTAACCTGAGCGTCCGCTTAGTCGGAATCTTGGGACATGGAGGTGAAGAAATGGTAGGAGGCCTGCTCTGGCTTTGTTTTTTTGCCGTATTGGCGTGTGAGCTTCTCCAGGTCAGCCTTCAGCTGCTTGGCTTCATCCGGTGTCAAATAAAGATCGGAATTCATTAAGAGTGCAACGCCTGCCGAAATAGAGGCTTTGTTCGTCAGATATTTATCTTTGCTTTCATCGAAGGTTCGGGCGATCAGCTTCTGCGCCTCAGAGGCATAGATTTCTTTGATCGAGTCGTCCACGTGATCTTGGTTGATCTCAATCGTGCCTTCATAGGCTGTATAATATTTGGCCGTAATGCCATTAATCATTTTAGTCTCCGCGATCTGCAGAAGTCCGATGCTCTCCAGCTTGCGCGCATGATAGTAGACCTTGGCGGGAACCTCTCCCAGCTTGTCGGCGATTTCCTTGATCGTAACCGGATGCGAAGCCTTATGGAACTGGTTCATAATCTTCATTCGGTACGGGTCGGAGAAAATGCGGATTTCCTCGATCGTCGTCAGCACTTTTTTATCGATATCGGCCACTTCCTGTCTCCTGGAGAAGTATAGTCAGTCTTCAGTATACTATATTTTCATGAATTTTTTTTGCGTCAGGAGAAAGAATGGAGGAATCAACACCAGGATGCCTGCCCCTAGAAAAAGCCATTCCACGCTGAATAGGCTGCCTGCAGCGCCGACAGTAAGGGAGCCGATCGGGATGAAGGCAACGCCGATCATACTCGATACGGAGCTGACGCGGCCGAGCATCGCTTGGGGAGCGGCCTCCATCATATACGTTGCCGATGTCGTGCTGATGAAGGGAAGCGCCAGCCCGCTGGCGAAAGCACCCACTCCCGCAAGGAATAGCGGCTGCAAAGAAATCAGCGACGGAATAAACAAGCAGATTTGCCCGATTCCAAGCAGGAAGCAGCCGGTTACGATCAGCGTGCTTCGGCGGAACCGTCCTCCCCAAGCTCCCATTGCCAGCCCGCTTAGAATCATGCCCAGGGTGATCGAGCCTCCCAGCACGCTTAGCGTGGCCGGACCGGACTGCAGAATGTCCTGGACATAGACCGGCTGCATGACATTAAGCGGGGTCAGGCCGACATTGATTACAGCGCTTGTGCTTAAGGTGTAGATCATGATTCGCTCAGAGCGTATAAAGCTCAGCCCTTCATGGAGCTGCTGCCAGAATTGTGGCGGCTTCGCTTCTGCTGCTTTCGCAGCCTGTTCGTCTTCAGTGGCAGGAATTCGAATAAACAACAGGATCAGAGCAGACAGCAGAAAGGCTCCTGAATCGACCCAGATGGCGCCGGCAATCCCGATCCATGCGATAAGCGGGCCAGTCAGGGCCAGCCCGGCAAGCTCGGCAATCCGGGAAGAGGATGTAAGGATGGAATTGCCGCTGAGCAGCAGATGCTTCGGCAGCAGCCTTGGGATTAGCGAGGTCTCGGCAGGATTGGAGAAGCACTCAAAGGAAGAGTTCATTAACGTAAATAAGAATAGATGCCATGGCCTAAGCTGGCCGATAGAGAACAGCAGCACCGTTAAGGCGACAGTTGCAAATCTTGAGGCGTACGACAGGATAAGAAGCGGTTTCTTAGGCAAGCGGTCGACAAGAACGCCTGCGAACAGGCTGAACAAAATGCCCGGCACAAAATTGAGCGCAAATAAGCCCCCCATGAGCATTTTGGAACCGGTAAGCTGATACACCATCCAGCTATAGGCAATGGAATCGATAGAATCTCCGAATCGGGTAACCATTTTGGCAAAGAGCAGCACAAGGAAGGGCTTGTGCAGCAGCAACGCGCGCATGGGAGATGAAGCCGTGGGCGAGGTATAAGTCTGGGCTGCAGGGATACTCATCTGAATCCTCCTTTCAACGATGGTTTGTACTTTGCATAAACCATCGTTTAATTTATGTTAACGTTAAAAATAATTTAACGTTAATTAAAATTTAATTCAAGCCCTTTTTTCATTTTGTCTGACTTTGACATTAGTTTGGCTTTCGGAGGAAGGAATGTCTGGCGGCCATGGACATAAGATTAAGCGCTTTATTTTTATTCATGGGCTTAATGAGGTACCATAGTCATACAAGTCTTTCATAAGAGCGGAGCTGCGAATCGATGATTTATGCTTTATATGACAAGGAGGGGCTGGCGGTATGAACACTGATCTGGCAAGCCGTATCAAGTTCCCGCCGGGCTTCTGGGATGGCGTGCGTCTGGCGGGAATTGCAGCGGATGATATTGCGCGCAAAGCCGGACTGCCTCTGGCCATTATTCAAGAGCCGGCAGTGACTGCCGCGGAATATTTTGCTATCTGGCAAGCTTACTCCGATCTGATGGGCGATACCGCAGAGGGCATCGTCAAGCTGGCCACCTTGTATGAGACGGCGAAATATCCGCCTACCGTCCTGGCGACTTACCATGCCCGCGATTATCGGGATGCGCTGCACCGCATGGCGCGCTATAAGCAGTTATGTCCCCCGGAAAGCTTGCTCATCACCGAGCAGGGCGAGAAGTGTACTATTGAACTTGCATGGCTGTATAACGCCGGACAACAAGGTCCGGCGATGCTGATCGGGATTACGCTGGCGTATCTCCTGGAGCTTGGACGCCGGGGGACCGGACAGTATTTAACCGCGCAGCTGGTGGAGTTTTCGCAGCCTATGGGGAATGTGCAGGTTCTTGAAGCTTACTTCGGCTGCCGCGTTCGAGTGAATGCAGCTTGCAATCGACTGACATTGAATAGAAGAGATCTGGATCGCCCCTTTATCTCCTATAACGAAGAATTACTTGAGATTCTCACACCGGTGCTGGACCGGTCCTTGGAGGAGGAGCTGAACAACAGCTCTATAACCGAGAAGGTGAAATGGATGATGAAGCGCAGCCTTGCCGGAGGAAGCCCTGATATGGGGAAGATAGCGAAGGAGCTTGGCATCAGTGAACGCACCTTGCAGCGCAGGCTTGCGGATGAGCATACAAGCTTCAAGCAGCTGCTGGCAGAGGTCAGACATGAGCAGGCGCGCGAGTATCTGTCGGACCCTTCGTTGGATATTAAAGAGGTCGCTTTCCTGCTGGGCTATGAGGACCAAAATTCATTTTACCGGGCCTTCCGTTATTGGGAGGGGGATACGCCATCGCATTGGCGGGCAGAACGGATTGTTGTAGACGAGTAGCTGCAGACAATGGATGAGATTAACCTTGCAGTTCATTTGGCGTGTGATGCAAGAATGTTGGCGCATTGCGCTAGTTACCGGACAATCCATAAGCGGTAAACTAATGCCTATCCGGAGCTCAGGGCCATGTCTTGAGCGACAATAATGGGAAGGTGATTATTGATGAATATGGGATTATCCAATAAAACGGCTCTTGTAACAGGATCGACGAAGGGCATCGGCAAAGCCATTGCCTATGAGCTGGCTAGAGAAGGCGCGAATGTGCTCATAAACGGCCGGAATGAGGAAGAAGCGGAACGTACGGTGCAGGAGATAAAGGCGGCTTTTCCTGATACTTCGCCGCTTAAGGCAACAGCTGATCTGGTCGATGCGGGGCAAAGAGAGGGCTTGTTCCAGCAGCATCCCGCGATTGATATTCTGGTGAACAATATGGGCATTTATGAAATCATGCCGTATGAGCAAGCGGACGATGAGGTTTGGGAGAAATATATTCGCACCAATGTTCTCGCAGCCAATGCGCTGACCAGATTTTATTTGCCAGGCATGGTGAATCGCAATGATGGCCGGGTGATCTTCATAGCGAGCGAAGAAGCCGTCATGCCATCCGGCCAAATGCCGCAATATGCCGCGACCAAGTCGATGCTGCTGTCGCTGGCCAAGAGCTTGTCCAAATTAACGGCAGGCACAGAGGTAACCGTCAACACGATCATGCCGGGGCCAACGCTATCGGAAAATGTTCATGGGATCATCGACGGTATCTATACGGATGAAGGCATGACTTTTTCGGAAAAAGAAAAGCAATTTATAAAGAGCAATCTGCCCCAGTCCGAGCTTCAGCGATTCATCCGGCCAGCGGAAATCGGCAGACTGGCAGCCTTTGTGTGCAGTCCGTATGCCTCTGCGTTCAGAGGATCGCCGATCCGGATGGACGGGGGAATGGTGCCGACGATTTTCTAAGGTTGGACTTGTTGTCAGTGGAAGTTTAAATGGAAAAGACGAGCTATATCCGAAGGGATATGAGCTCGTCTTTTTAATTGGGGAAGGGCATATTCGAGATCGCGTGCTTAGTTTGCTTCGCCTTGCGCTGTAATCATCCACCATACACCGTATTTGTCCTTAACTTCACCCAAATATAAGCCGAACGGCTGGAACTCGAACGGGTACTTCACTTGTCCTCCATCCGAAAGCTTCTCGAATGCTTCGCGAGCTTGCGACTCCGAATCCAGCTCCAGGGATAGATATAGCCCGGAACCATGAGTGAACGGCTCCATGCCATCCGCCAAGAAGATGTAGTTCTCGCCTGCGACCTCAATGCACATATGCATGACTTTGTCCTTGTCATCGTGCTGCGCTCCCATGGCTTCCTCGTGCGTCATGGCCGACATCAGCCGACCTCCAAGCGCGTCTATGTAGAATTGGCCCTGCGTTCGGGCATTCTCCGAAATGATGTACGGCTTCAACTTTCCCATTGGTTAGCATCCTCCCGTGAATTTAAGGTATATGCTTACTATAACCGATTGGGACAGGTATCATTTCTTTTGAATTGCGGGGTTGAAGTTCGGACGAGAATGAAATTGTAAAAAAATGATGGTTGGCTTATACTTTTGACAAAGTGATTCGTGTCATACGGGTGTAGTGCTAAGCGTTGGTGCGAATGTAAAGCGCACATGAAATCCCTGGGGGATTCGCACCAATTTGATGGCATGAAATAGTGTTTTTGAAATGAGAGAGTATATAAAATGGATAGAATTGATGGATTAAGTGAAAAGTGATTAAAGGTCGTATTCTTGGCTGAAAATCGCTGTCGCACCTTGTGTAGGTGCGTGGATTGAAATAATTAGTTGCACAGGCAACATGCCTGTAGGAAATGTCGCACCTTATTTAGGTGCGTGGATTGAAAATATCCAATTCATCCACAAGGGCCAACAACCGGCCGTTGTCTCACGTAGGTGCGAGATCGTTTAGAAAAGTTGAATAACATAAAAGAGAGTGTCGAAAGCGACAGAAAGGTCGCTCTCGGCACTCTCTTTATACAATTTATTTCTTCTCCAAATTCTCCCCGATCGTCTGCCCGATCCACGACTCATAAGTCTTCGCGACGGCACTCAGATCTTCTTGCCCGAGACCGCTGTTGCATGTCATTTGGAACAGCTGTTGCACCGTAGCTTGAATAGGGGTTGGCACTTGCAGGGATTGAGCGAGACGGCCGGCGAGCTTGATGTCCTTGAACATGAGCTGGGCCATGAATTGCGGCGAGAAGTCGCGGTTTAGAATGCGTGGACCCTTCACCTCGGCCGCAGCACTGCGCGCGCCTCCGCCAGCCAGAATCTCCAGAAACAGCTCCGGGTTGCCGCCGGACTTCTGAACAATGGACATGCCTTCAGCCAGCGCTGTTATATTGGCGGCGACAATGAGGTTGTTCGCCAGCTTCGCATTGGCTCCAGTTCCGTTAGGCCCCATATAGAGCGCTTTTCGGCCCATTAGCTCGAACAGGGGAAGGCAAGTCTCATACGCTTCCTTTTTGCCTCCAACGATAAAGGTCAAAATGCCTTCGATGGCATGCGGCTCGCTGCCCGATACCGGCGCATCCAGCATATCGACGCCGACTGCCGCCAGACGCTCTGCCAGCATCGTGGTTGTATCGGGATAGATGGTGCTGCAATCCACGACAATCTTTGGTGTACCGAAAGCATCATCTGTACAAGCAGACAATATTCCATCCTCTCCCAAATAAACTGCCTCCACTACCGCATCATCCGTCAGCATCGTGAAAACAATATCTGCTTGTCCCGCAGCGTCCTTTGGCGTAGAGACGACCGTAACCGACTCCAGCCCCTCAAAGTCACGCGCTCTGTCGCGGTTGCGGTTGTATACGGCTAGCGTATGTCCTGCGCGCTGAAGATGCATCGCCATCGGTTTGCCCATCGTGCCAAGTCCAATAAATGCAATTCTCATTGTTGTTCATCCTCCGTATCCAAATGTGGGTTGTCCGTCTCCAAGTATCTTCATCATATCACAGTTGCTGCGCAATGATCTTTGGAGATGGGGGAGGGGGCGAATAGCACAGAGTGAGGCAAACGCCCCAACTTCGACTCTGCTCGCCATTGCCTCATATTTCTTCCGGCATGACGGGCAGCTGCCAGATGTTTCTCCACATAGCCCTGCTTGTTACGGAGCATGCCTCATCGACACAAAGCGGCAGCAGGCCATACACAATGCGGCAAGATGTGCTCATCGATGCTCCTCCATTTCCGTTATGATTCGTTCTTTTGCGCGATAATAGGTCATTTTCGCCCAAGACTCGGTTTTGCCGAACAGCCCCGCAATTTCCCGAAAGGTGAGCTCACCGAATACCTTCAGCGTGAACACTTCCTATAAGACTCCGGCAGCGCATGCAGGATGCGATGAACCAAGATCGCTTGTTCCTTCTGCTGTATCCGTACGGTGAAGTTGCCGCTGCAAACCATCACCTCTCCCGCATCTCCGCAGCATCGTTCTTCTATTAGACGGCCTGAAAGCCAAATAGACACAAAAAAATATAATAAAAACGGCAGCCCCAAAGCTGCGGCTGCATGGAGAAAATCGGCGAATAATGCCTACGGCAGCCTACTCGAGTGTATGCAAAAATCCGCGATAAATCTACATGTCTGCGTTCGACAAAAGCCGACAAGAATAAGCGATAGGAATGAGACGAGACGACGTATCGGATGGACCTGCCGGAATGGTATGATGGGAGAAATCGTTCAAGAGCCGTTTGCTGCAAAAGAAAGAGTGTGCCGCATGTGGTTTGATGTCTATTGAATGGCGGCAATCTTGTTAAAGTTTGGAATAAATGTTGACAATAATATTTATCGTAAGTAAAGTTATTGACATGAGTTAACGAAAAAATGAGGATGATGCTCGTGGTTATAGCGGATATTTCATTGAGGGAGATCAAGAAGGCTAGAGCCAAGATTGCTTTATATGAAGCTAGCCTGTCCTTAATGGAAGACAAAATGTTCCATGAAGTGATGCTGGAAGACATTTGTCGACAGGCCGAAGTGTCGCGTGTTACGTTTTTTAAGTTTTTTCCGAAGAAGGAAGATGTGCTCGTCTATTTCATGCGTGTCTGGCTGACAGAGCGGATTATCGAGATCGAGCAGGAGAAGAAGATGGGCTTCGATGCGATCCGGCATTTGCTGTATAAGGTGGCCGAGCAGACGAAGGTGACGCCGGGCATTCTGCCGAGTCTGATCTCGTTCCTGGCGGAGATGCGGATGCATCCCCACTTGCAGGAGTTAACCGAAGCCGAGGTGTGTCTGCTCTTCCCTGATCATGAGGAGATCGGCAGCTCTACGCCTGATTTATACAAGATCTTTCATACCAGCATGGAATATGCGGAGAAGAACGGGACCTTGAAGGAAGGGATCTCGCTGGACCGCGCGGTCAAGGTGCTGTTCACGATCTTCTACGGCTCTTTCCTGACGGCACAGCAATATGCTTCTACCGATATTATCGGGTTCTACGAGATTCATTTGCAGCTGCTGGAGAAAGGGTAGAAGCGACGATGGCCGGCATTTTTCCCGGAAGGCATACCGCGGAGATGGAAGGAGACTTTGTTGTCTTCCTCATTGGCGTGCGGATTAACCGGATATGGGCCATTCACAAGTGGCTGCCGGTGACGCTTGCGATGAGCCCCATGCTGCAGGAGCTGTACACGAACAAGGAGCTGGGCTTCTTGCATTCCAGCTTCCACTTCTCCTGGCGCGGCCTGACGGTTATTCAGTACTGGCGTTCCTTTGACCAATTGGAGCATTACGCGAGGCATGGGCAGAAGCATCTGAAAGCCTGGCGCAACTTCCACCGGAAGGTCGGAGCAAGCGGCAGCGTCGGAATCTACCATGAGACATATGAGGTGCGCGCGGGCGGCTATGAAGCCATGTACAACAATATGCCTATATACGGCCTGGCCAAGGCAGGCACTCATCAGCCGATTGTGGCAAGCAAGGATACGGCAAGAGAAAGGCTTGGCAGAGAGCAGTAGCAGGCATAGGAACTCTAGACAGCACGTGAATGTATTATAGCGATTGCCAAGCTGAAGCAAGCAGGCAGACGGGTCAAACCCGCTGTCTGCTTGCTTTTTTTGAGCGGACCGATGGTTTTGGGTATGTGCGTAAATAAGTGAACACAATTAATAAAATTTACTTGACTAAAGATATTTACTGCGATTCTCAAAATGGGTATAATTAGCATCGTAGGTTGTAGACTCCATATTAGGAAGGGGAATGAGTGAGGAGATGGATGAACTTCATGTAGTCATTGGTACCGGGCCTCTCGGCATGGCGGTTATGGAGGAGTTGCTGTTTCAGGGCAAAAAGGTACGCATGGTGAATCGAAGCGGACATGCCAATGTACCCAGTTCCGTACAGGTCATGAAAGGGGATGCGACGAGCTCGGTTGAATTCGCAGCGGCTTGCCGCGGGGCGTCCGTCATCTACCACTGCGCCAAAGCGCCGTATACGGCCTGGCCCGAGATGTTCCCGCCCATTATGGACGGCATTATCGAAGCGGCAGAGAACGAGAAGGCGATTGTGGTCTATGCCGACAATTTATACATGTACGGCGTTACGAGGCGCGACCTGACAGAAGATCTTCCGAACAGGGCCGACGGGCGCAAAGGCATCACAAGAGCCCAGATGGCCAACAGGCTTCTGACCGCTCATCGCAGCGGCAAGCTGCGGGCCGCGATCGGCCGCGCCCCGGATTTCTTCGGTCCGGGCGTGCTGGATTCCGCCTTGGGAGAACGTGTCTTCCGGGCAGCGCTTGAGGGCAAGCCGGCCGAGGTGCTGGGCAACATTGACGCTCCTCACACTTATATATACATCCGCGACTTTGCCAAGGGACTGGTGAAGCTGGGACAATCTCAAGCATCGCTTGGCCATATCTGGCATATCCCGGCGTCCGAGACGCTAACGACAAGGCAGATGGTCTCGATGGTTTATTCCATGGCGGGCAGGGAGCCGAGGTTCCGCGTCGCGCCGAAGGCATTCGTATCGCTGCTCTCCTTATTCAATGCGAATATGAGAGAAATCAAGGAAATGCTCTACTTGTTCGAGGAGCCGCTAGTTGTCAACACGAGCAAATATGAGAAAATGTTCGGCAAGGATACGACACCTCATGAGCAAGCCGTTGCCGAGACGATGGCCTGGTATCAGAGTCTATCGGATCAACAAAAAATTTCATAGAAAACAAGAGGTGAGGGTCGGGTGAACAGACAGGAACAAGCCATGGGCATCAACGAGTTGCAGCATGCAAAAGAACCGATTGCAATCATTGGCATGGGTTGCCGCTTCCCCGGAGGAGCGAGCAATCCCGAAGCCTTCTGGAACATCTTGCAGAGGGGCGTTGACGGCATTACAGATGTTCCTCAGGATCGTTGGAGCAAAGCGTCCTATTACGATCCGGACCGATCGAAGCCAGGCAAGACCAATACGCAGTGGGGAGGCTTTCTGGAGCAGGTCGACCGCTTTGATGCGTCCTTCTTCGGAATTTCGCCCCGCGAGGCATCGCTTATGGACCCGCAGCAGCGCCTGCTGCTGGAGGTATGCTGGGAGGCGCTGGAGAACGGGGGACAGGCGGCCGAGAGGCTGAAGGGTTCCGATACCGGCGTCTTTATGGGCGGTTTCACGCTGGACTACAAGCTTCTGCAATTTTCAGAGAGCAACCGGCATCTAGTAGATTCGCATACGGCGACCGGAGCGATGATGACGCTGCTGGCGAACCGAATCTCTTATCTCTTCGACTTCCGCGGTCCTAGCATTTCGCTGGATACGGCATGCTCCTCCTCTCTGGTAGCCGTCCATCTGGCGTGCCAGAGCTTGTGGAACGGGGAGAGCTCGATGGCGCTTGCAGGCGGGGTCAATGTCATGCTGAAGCCGGATTACTTCATTGCCGAATCAAAGGCGGGCATGCTGTCCCCGGATGGCCGATCCAAGGCGTTCGATTCGCGGGCGAATGGTTATGTACGCGGCGAGGGAGCCGGAATCATCGTATTGAAGCCGCTGTCAAAGGCGATTCAGGACGGCGATCCGATTCATGCCGTCATTAGAGGAACAGGCGTGAACCAGGACGGCCACAGCTCCGGCATTACCGTTCCGCGCGGAGAAGCCCAGCGCGCGCTTATGGAGGAAGTATACCGAAGGGCCGGCGTGCACCCGGCTGATGTACAGTATGTCGAAGCCCATGGCACCGGCACGCCGGTCGGAGACCCGATCGAGGCGAATGCGCTGGGCGCGTTCCTGTCTGAAGGAAGGGAGGACGGCAAGCCTTGCTTCATCGGCTCCGTGAAGACGAATATCGGCCACACCGAAGCGGCTGCCGGCGTAGCAGGCTTGATCAAGGCGGTCCTTTGCCTTAAGCATCGCCAGATTCCGCCGCATCTGCATCTGATTGAAGCGAACGAGAATATCCGGTTCGACGAGCTGAAGCTGCAAGTTCCGCAGCAGCTGACCGATTGGCCGGAGGCGCACGGGCCGCGACTGGCCGGCGTGAACTCATTCGGCTTCGGCGGCACGAACGCCCATGTCATTGTGCAGGAAGCGCCGAGTCTTGGCGGCATTCAGCGTCAGGGCGGAGGAGAGGAGGAGCGGGATATGCTGCTGCCTCTGTCTGCCCGAAGCGAGGAGGCGCTGCGGACCTTCGCCATGGCGATGAGTTCGAGGCTGGAGCGCGATGCGGGAGCGGCATCCCTGCAGGATACCGGCTATATGCTGGCGAGACGCCGCGACCATCATGGTGTTCGTGCTGCAGCAGTAGCGGGAACCAAGAAGGAATGGACAGAACTGCTGGAGTCCATTGCCCAGCGTGATGCCGTCTCGGAGCAGCGCGGGCTGAACCGGGATGGCACGGCTGCGGCGTTGCCGCCGCTTGCGTTCGTCTTCACCGGCATGGGCCCGCAATGGTGGGCGATGGGCCGCCAATTGCTCGGTGACGAGCCCGTCTTCCGCGCGGCAATCGAGAAGTGCGACCGGCTGTTTGCGGCGCATGCCGGGTGGTCGCTGCTGGATGCTATGACGGCGAAGGAAGCGGAGTCGCGCATGGGCGAGACCGAGGTGGCCCAGCCAGCCAACTTTGCCATACAGGTGGCGCTGGCTGAGCTGTGGCAATCTTGGGGCATTACGCCGGAAGCGATTGTCGGCCACAGCGCAGGAGAAGTAGCGGCTGCTTATATCGCAGGCGCGATGTCGCTTGAGGAGGCTGTGCGGGTCATCTATCATCGCAGCCGCTTGCAGCAGAAGACGACGGGGCAAGGCAAGATGGCCGCCGTTGGGCTTTCGCTGGAGGAAGCGGAGCGGAGGCTGGCTCGTGCCGAGGGAGAGGTATCCATCGCTGCGATTAACAGCCCTAGCGCAGTGACGCTGGTCGGAGAACCGGAGGCCCTTAAGTCGTTGACGGACAAGCTGGAGTCGGAGGGCATCTTCTGCAAGTACCTGCATGTCAGCGTTCCGTACCACAGCCATTACATGGAGCCTCTACAGGCCGAGCTGCTGGAAGTGCTTCGCGATCTGGAGCTGACGCAGACGGCTATTCCGCTCTATAGCACGGCTACAGGCCGCCGGATCGAAGGCACGGAGCTTCATGCGGACTATTGGTGGCGGAATGTGCGCGAGCCCGTCTGCTTCGCCTCAGCCGTACAGGACATGATTCGCGACGGTTACGGCGTATTCGTCGAGATCGGACCTCATCCCGTATTGTCGAGCTCGATCTCGGAATTGCTGATGAAGCTTGGCCGGACGGGCCACACCATTCCTTCTTTGAAGCGCGGCGCCTCGGAGCGGAGAACGGTGCTGGAGTCGCTCGGCCTGCTGTACGAGTTCGGCTACGAGATTAACTGGGACGCCCTGTACCCAGGCAAGAAGCCGTTTGTCCCCTACCCGTCTTATCCTTGGCAGCGCCAGCGCTATTGGCATGAATCGGCATTATCGGAGCAGGACCGGATCGGGGTGCCTTCCCATCCGCTGCTCGGACGCAGGCTGCCGTCGCCTTTCCCTACATGGGAGGTGGAGCTGGATACCCGCCGCCTTCCATTTCTGGACGACCACCGCATTCAGAATGCGGTTGTATTTCCGGGAGCGGGTTATGTCGAGATGGGGCTTGCTGCGACGAAGGAGCTGTACGGCGAGGAAGCGGGCGTCCTTCACACCGAATCAATCGCATTCAAAAAGGCTCTCTTTATCGGGGAGGGAGAGACGGTCAAGCTTCGCCTGACAGTCGATCCCGAAGCCTCCCGATTCAGCATATTCAGCAGCCGGGATGACACGGAGTGGACACTCCATGCGGAGGGCTCCGTCCGGCCTTACTATAGCGAAGAGCAGGCCGTTAGTTTGCAGTTGTTGCGGGAACGCTGCGGGAATGAAATCGCCCGCGAGGATTGTTACAGCCATTTCAAAACAATGGGACTTCAGTATGGCGTAACGTTCCAGGGGATTAGCCAATTATGGCAAGGCCGCAGCGAAGCGCTGGCTAGAGTACAAGTGCCGAACAGTCTGTCGGCGGAGCTGCCCGACTACCGGGTGCATCCCGCCGTGCTCGATGTATGCTTCCAGGTTATGGCGGCCGCGCTGCCGATTGATCCGCAAGCTTCGTCGGTATACATGCCGGTCGGAGTTGCGCGGGGCCATGTCTATCGCCGGCTCTCGGATGAGATGTGGATTCATGCCGCGATCTCGGAGCAGGATGCTTCCGGACTGCTTGGCGACATCCGGCTGATGGATGGAGAGGGCAATCTTATTCTGGATATTCAAGGCTGCCGCGCCGTCTCGCTGCGGGACGAATCGGCTGCTCTGAATAAGCCGCAAGGGCTGTACGAGCTGAACTGGGTACGTCAGGAACGGCTTCCGTCCGAGGCAATAGAAGATCAGCAATCGGGTGAACGCTGGCTGCTGTTCATGGACCGGCATGGTGCTGGAGAGAAGCTTGCCGGCGAGCTTGCCGGACGAGGCGCGGCTTGTATTCGGATATACCCGGAGGTAGAGTACCGGGCTGATGAGCCGCTTGGCCAATACGGAGTTAATCCGGCATCGCCTGACGATTTTATTCGCCTTCTGGAATCGGTATGCGCGGGCGAAGAAGCGGACATTCGCGGTGTTATCCATCTATGGAGCTTGAATGCGGACCATGGAGAAGAAGCGAATCAAGCGGAGCTGCTGGAGGCAGAGCGGCAGGGGGTCATTGCGGTCATGCATCTGGTGCAGGCCGTTGCCGCGCGCAGCTGGCGAAGGAAGCCGAAGCTGTGGCTCGTGACAAGCGACAGCCAGCCTGTTCAGCCTGGCGTCCGCGGTCTTGCGATCCATCAGTCAATGCTATGGGGGCTGGCGAGGACGCTTGGGCATCAGGAGCATCAGGATATATGGGGCGGGATTATCGATACGGAGAAGCTCTGCATGGATATGCTGGTGGAGGAAATGTTCCGCTCGGACGGCGAGGATCAAGTGGCCTTCCGGGGCGGAGAGAGATATATCGCAAGGCTCCAGGAATGCGCTCCAATGGCGAGGATTCCGGCGAAGCTGCGTCCCGACGGCAGCTACTTGATTACAGGCGGCTTCGGCGGCCTCGGCCAGCTTGTCGCGAAGTGGATGGTGGAGCGCGGGGCGCGCCGGATTATTTTGGCCGGCCGCGAGCAGCTGCCGCCGCGCGCGCAATGGAAGGCTGCGCAGCGGGATCATGCGCCAGCGGCCAAGCGCATTGCGGCGGTACGCGAGCTGGAAGCGATGGGAGCGTCGGTGCATGTAGCTGCGCTGGACGTTGCCGATGCCGGGCAGCTCGCCGAGTTCATGCAGACGTATGAGCTGGAGGGTTGGCCTGAGGTGCGCGGAATCATCCATGCAGCCGGCGTGGCGGAGCCGCAGCTGCTCGTTCAGATGACGAAAGGGCAATTCAGCGATGTGCTGCGGCCGAAGGTCGCGGGGGCGTGGAATCTGCATCGCCAGTTCGCGGACGCGCCTCTCGATTTCTTCGTCCTGTTCTCATCGCTGGCATCGGTGGTCGTATCGCCGGGGCAGGCGAACTATTCGGCGGGCAACGCCTTTCTCGACGCGCTGGCGCATCATCGGCGATCGCTTGGCTTGCCGGGGCTCAGCATCAACTGGGGGCCATGGGGCGAGATTGGCATGGCTACTCAGCTCGATCTGGTTGAGTTCTTCGGCAATCGGGGCTTTTACCCGATGAGCAATACGCAAGGCCTGGAGGCAATGGAGCATCTGCTCGGCCAGAGGCTCTCCCAGGCGACGGTGCTGGCTGCCGACTGGCCGGTTGTAGCGGAGAAGAACTTCCCGATGGGAATCGCCCCGATCATGCTGGAACGCCTGTCGGCACAGACCGGGGAGGACAGGCAAGCAGGGGGCAGGCACGATGGACAAGCCGGTATACGGAGCCGGCTCGAAGGGGCTTCCGTCGCCGATGAGCGGTACCGTTTGCTGGAGGAGTATTTGATGGAAGCGGTATCGGGCATTCTGCGAATCAACCGGTCGCAGCTGTCGCCTGAACAGCCGCTTAGCATCTGGGGTCTGGATTCGATGATGGCCATTGAGATGAAGAATCGGATTGAATCGAATTTGGGCACGAGCGTCGCCGTCGTCGAATTGCTGAAAGGCTCAAGCGTGTCGCAGCTGACAGCTATGCTCCTCTCTCAGCTGGCGGACGAAATGAAGGAGTTGGATGCAGATTTGAAGGAGCTGCTATCGGAAGCAGATTCCCTCTCATTGGAAGAGGTGGAAGCCCTGCTTCAAGAGGTTGCAGCCGGCAGGGGGCCTATGGAATGAATGAGAAGTTGACGGACAAGCTGGCAGCGTTGCCGCCCGAGAAGAGGCTTCAATTGCTGGAAGCGATTAAGAAAAAGAAAGCCGGGGAGGCAGCGGAAGCGGCAGAGCCTGCTCCGGCAAGAGCGCGGACGGGAGAAGCGATCCCGCTCTCCTTCACGCAGCAGCGCCTGTGGTTCCTGCAGGAGCTGGACCCGCACAGCCCGTTCTACAATATTCCTTCCGCCTTCCGGCTCTTCGGAGAGTGGGAGGAAGGGCTGTTGTCGGAGAGCTTAATGGAGATGACGCGCAGGCATGAAGTGCTTCGTACATCGTTCCGTCTTGGCGATGAAGGCAGACCCGTACAGATCGTAGCGCCTTCGCCTAAGGTAACGCTGCGCTCCGTCGATCTTCGGACATGGCCGGAGGAAGTGCGGCTTGCGGAGGCGGAGCGGATCGTGAGTAATGATGTGCAGCGTCCATGCGATCTTAGAATCGGACCGCTCTGGTGGGCGACGCTTATCCGGCTGGAGGACCAGGAATACCGGCTCGTGTTCACCATGCATCACATCATATTCGACGGCTGGTCGCTTGGCGTATTCATTCGGGAGCTGTCATCCATCTATGACACGCTGTTATCGGGAGGCGAACTGTCGGCGCTTCCTCAGCCGGCAACCCAATATGCGGATTATGTATATGCCCAGCGGGAGCGGGCGAGCCAGGAGCTGCAGCAGCGGCAACTTGCCTATTGGAAGGACCATCTGGCAGGCGGGCTTCCCGTTCTGGAGCTGCCGGCAGACAGGCCTAGACCACCGGTGCAGACCTTCCGCGGGTCGATGCATACGCTGGTGCTGCCGCGAGAGCTGTATGATGCGCTGAAGAGCTATAGCCGGGAGCATGAGGCTACGCTGTTCATGACCTTGCTGTCGCTGTTCAAGGTGCTGCTTTACCGCTATACGGGCGTATCCGATATTATCGTAGGGTTTCCGATCTCCGGCCGCCATCTGCCTCATACCGAGCATGCAATCGGCGTATTCGTCAATACGCTGCCGCTGCGGACGGGCATCTCCGGCGATCAGACCTTTGCCGATCTGCTCGGCGAGGTGCGCAAGACAGCATTGAGCGCTTACGAGAATCAGGACGTGCCGTTCGACCGGCTGGTCGAAGCGATAAAGCCGGATCGAAACTTGAGCCATAATCCATTGTTCCAAGTATTGTTCACCTACCAGAACGCCCTTCCGCCTATCCGGACAGGGGATCGTTCCATTACATATGAAGCTATAGACGGCGGCACATCCAAATTTGATTTATCCCTTGATATTTTCGAAGGTCCGGACGGCCCTACTTGCATATTTGAATATAATACAGACCTGTACGACCGCGACCGCATCGTCCGCATGGCGGAGCACTTCCAAGTGCTGGCGGAGGCGGTCGCGGGCGGCGAGAGCTGCCGTATCGCTGAATTGCCGCTGCTCGGGGCAGCGGAGCGGGAGCGGATGCTGACAGATTGGAATCGCACATCCAGGCCGTATGAGCGGGTTGCGGCGATCCATCATTTGTTCGAACGCCAGGCTGCAAGGCTTCCGAATGGCACAGCTGTCACGATGGAAGGCGAGTCGCTCACGTACAGGGAGTTGGACGTGCGGGCGAATGGCATTGCGCTGAAACTCCAGGAAATGGGCATCGCCCAGGGATCCCGCGTCGGCATATGCGTCGAGCGGTCTCTGGACATGATTGCAGGCGTGCTGGCGATTCTGAAGGCAGGCGGTGCCTATGTGCCCGTCGACCCCGATTATCCGGCAGAGCGAATTGCCTACATGGTGGAGGATGCCCAGCTGTCTGTTATGCTGACGCAGCAAGTTCTCGCAGACAGATTTGCTGGAGGCGGGTTAGCCCTATTCCTGCTTGATGCGGAGCAGACGGCAACACCGGGAGAGGAGACAAGACGGCTGACTCAGCCGGACACTAAGGATGAGGATTTGGCTTATCTGATCTACACGTCGGGAACGACGGGCCAGCCGAAAGGAACAATGGTAAGCCATGCAAGCCTTGTGAACGCTTATTTTGGCTGGGAAGAGGCGTACCGGCTGAAGACGGATGCGAAAGTTCACTTGCAGCTGGCAAGCTTTTCTTTTGATGTCTTCACAGGAGATTGGGTCAGGGCGTTATGCTCCGGAGCCAAGCTTGTGCTGCTCAAGAAGGATACGATGCTGGACGCTCCCCGCCTGCTTGAGCTGATGAAGAAGGAGCGGGTCGATGCCGCCGAGTTCGTGCCTGCGGTATTCCGGAATTTGATCCGTTACTTGGAGACAACGGGGCAAAAGCTGGATTTCATGCGTGTGCTGTGTATCGGCTCGGACCGGTGGTACGTACATGAGTATAAGCACTACAGACGTTTCTGCGGGCCGGATACACGCCTGATCAATTCTTACGGTCTGACGGAAGCGACCATCGACAGTACATATTTTGAAGGCGATGCTGCCTCGATGTCGCCGAATCAGCTTATCCCGATCGGAAGGCCTTTTCCGAACCAGCAGGCTTATGTGCTGGATGCGGATCAGCAGCCTGTTCCTGTCGGCGTGCCGGGTGAGCTCTATATTGGAGGACGCGGCTTGGCCCGCGGCTACTGGAACCGCCCCGCTCTGACGGCGGAACGCTTCATTCCGCATCCGATTCCCGGACATGAGGGAATGCTGGTCTATCGGACGGGGGATAGGGCGAAGTACCTCCCGGATGGGAATATCGAGCTGCTGGACCGCATGGACAATCAGGTGAAGCTGCGCGGCTACCGGATTGAGCTGGGAGAGATCGAGACGGCGCTTATCCGTGACTCATCGGTCAAGGAATGTGTCGTGCAAGTCTGGGAGAACCGGATGCTGGCGGCTTGGGTCGTTCCCGAGACGGGCATGAGCATCAATACGGACAGGCTCCGGAGCGCTGTCAAGCTAAGCTTGCCGGATTACATGGTGCCGGCTTCCTTCGTCGTCATGGAGGAGCTTCCTCTGACGGCGAACGGGAAGATCGACCGAGCCGCCTTGCCTGCTCCGACCTTGCAGTCGGAGGATGACGGCTCCTATGCGGCGCCCCGCACGCTTATTGAAGAGAAGCTGGCTTGCGTATGGGCGGAGCTGTTCCAGGTGAGACGCATGGGAATTCACTCCGATTTCTTCGTTAACGGAGGCCATTCACTCCTTGCGATTCAATTGATCGCTTCGATCCGCGAGGCGTTCCGGGTGGACTTGACGCTGCAGGTGCTGTTCCAAGCGCCAACCATTGCGGAGCTGGCTGCAGTTATCGCGGAGAAGAGCGGTCAGCAGCAATACTATCAGGAGGCGGTGCAGGCCTTGCCGGAGCTTCAGAAGGATCCCGAAGGAAGACATGATCCTTTCCCGCTGACGGAAGTGCAGCAGGCTTATTGGATCGGGCGCAATGAAGCGTTCGAGATGGGCAATGTGTCGACGCACAGCTATGACGAACTGGAGGTTGAGCACATCGATCCTGCCCGGTTCCAGCTGGCATGGAATCGGCTGGTGCAGCGCCACGATATGCTGCGCGCCATTGTGACGGAAGACGGCATGCAGCAGGTACTGGAGCAGGTGCCTGAGTATGAGATTACCGTGCTTGACTTGCGAGGCCATTCGGCAGAGTCAACGGAATCCGCGCTGGCGGCGCTGCGGGAGAGCATGTCTCATCAGATGCTGGAGACGGACCGATGGCCGGTCTTTGACCTGCGCCTCACGTTGCTTGACCATAGCAGGGCCCGCATCCATCTCAGTTCAGATGCATTAATATTCGACGCTTGGAGCTATGTCATTCTGCTGAAGGAGCTGTCTAAGCTTCATCAGAATCCGGAGGCTGAATTGCCGGAGCTGGAGCTGACATTCCGGGATTACGTGCATGCGGAGGCACGAATGAAGGAGACGGACGCTTATTTGCGCTCGCTCGCCTACTGGAAGGAACGGATTCCTTCCTTGCCGCCGGCTCCCGAGCTTCCGATGGCAAAAAGTCCGGGCTCGCTCAAGAACCCGTACTTCTCCCGCTTGCACAACCGGCTGGACCCTGATGTATGGAGCCGCTTGAAAGCCAAGGCTACCCGCATGGGTCTGACCGCTTCCGGGGTGCTGCTGTCGGCTTACGCCGAAGTGCTGGCTGCTTGGAGCAAGAACCATAGCTTCTGCTTGAACCTGACCTTCTTGAACCGGCTGCAGATTCACCCGCAGGTTCATGATATTGTGGGCGAGTTCACGTCCCTGACGCTGCTGGAGATCGATCATGCCGCCGGCATCAGCTTCGTTGACCGGGCGGGCAAGACACAGCAGAAGCTGTGGAACGATCTGGAGCATCATCATGTGAGCGGCGTTCATGTGCTGCGCGAGCTGAGCCGCGCACAGGGCGGCGTGACCCGGGCGCTCATGCCTGTTGTCTTTACAAGCGCGCTTACGCTTCCGATTCCGGACCGCGCAAGCAGCGGCTTTGATCTGAAGCCATTCTACAGTATTACCCAGACGTCTCAGGTATGGCTCGATTGCGGCGTATGGGAAGACGAGAAGGTGCTGTACTGCAACTGGGATGTCGTCCGCGAGTTATTCCCGGAGGGCATGCTGGAGGAGATGTTCGCCGCTTATTTCGGCTTGCTGCATCGGCTCGCGAACGAAGATGATGTCTGGCATGAAGGCTGGGTTATTCGCGCCGGCAGAGAGGCTGCGTCAGGCGCCAGCCAAGAGGGGCAAGCGGTTATAGCGGCAGTCTCCGATACCGCGGTGGAGTCTAGCGATTTGGCTGCTGTTTCCGATGCTATGCCAGCAGAGGAGGCTTACTCGGATAGGGCTGCCTCAAGCTGTAAGACTAACCCGTTGCTGCATGAGCTGTTCTGCGAGCAAGCTCGCCGGGATCCGAAGCAAGCGGCTATTGCGACCTCTGAGTTCGAGATAACCTATGGCGAGCTGAACCGGGTAAGCAGCAGATATGCCCGCCAGCTTCGCAAGAACGGGGCAGCCCCTAACCGGCTTGTTGCCGTGGTGATGGAGAAGGGCTGGGAGCAGGCGGCGGCTGTGCTTGCCGTGCTGAAGTCGGGAGCAGCCTACTTGCCGATTGATCCGGATACGCCGAAGGAGCGCATGCAATATCTGCTTCAGCAAGGGCAGGTTGGTATCGTGCTGACCCAGCCATGGCTGGAGGCGAAGCTCGATTGGCTCGGTGAGGATATGGTCATGGTTGCATTGGATTATGACGGGCTCGCAGGGCTGCAGGATGGTCCGCTGGAGTCGTTGCAGCGGCCGGAGGATCTGGCTTATGTCATCTACACATCCGGCTCGACCGGCAAGCCGAAAGGCGTTATGATCCACCACCTTGGCGCGGTCAATACGGTGCTGGACATGAATGAGCGATTCAGCATGTCCAGCTCCGATCGGGTACTTGCTCTGTCTGCGCTTAGCTTCGATCTCTCTGTCTATGACCTGTTCGGGACGCTCGCTGCGGGAGGCACGATCATAATTCCGGATTCGGAGCATCGCAAGGATCCTGCGCATTGGCTCTATATGATGCGCAAGGAACGGGTGACGATCTGGAACTCGGTGCCGGCTTTAATGAATATGCTGGTCGAATTCGCCTCAAGCCAGCGCGAGCGGCTTAATAAGTCGCTGCGCCTTGTACTGATGAGCGGCGATTGGATTCCGCTTGCCCTGCCGGATGCGATTCGCGCATTATGCGAGGATGTGGAGCTGATAAGCTTGGGCGGAGCGACGGAGGCTTCCATCTGGTCGATCCTATACCCGATCGGTGAGGTCGATCCAGCCTGGTCCAGCATTCCGTACGGCAAGGCGATGCGCAACCAGACCATGCATGTGCTGAATGAGGCAATGGAACCGTGCCCGACGTGGGTATCAGGTCAGCTATACATCGGAGGAACCGGCCTCGCCCAAGGCTATTACGGAGACGAGGAGAAGACTGCGGCCAGCTTCGTGGTTCATCCGCGAACCGGAGAGCGCCTCTACCGGACCGGTGATTTGGGCAGATGGCTGCCGGACGGCAATATTGAATTTATGGGTAGAGAGGACTTCCAGGTCAAAATACAGGGCTACCGTATAGAGCTCGGGGAGATTGAAGCGGCGCTTGCGCAGCATCCGCATATTCGAGAGGCAGTTGCGACAGTGGCGGGAGAGGGCAACCGGCAGAGGCTGGCAGCTTACTTGGTGCTGCATCAGGACGGGGCGATGGATCAAGAGGAGATTCGCGGCTATCTGGCGAATAAACTACCTGACTACATGATTCCGTCCTACTTTATGGTACTGGATGCGCTCCCGCTGACGGCGAACGGAAAGGTGAACCGCAAGGAGCTGCCTGTCGTGGAGCTCGCGGAGATTGCCTGCTCGGCAGAGGCCGTCCCTCCGCGAACGGAGATGGAGGAGCGGATTGCCTCGATCTGGAGGGAGCTGCTGAACCTGGAGTCGGTAAGTGTGTTCGACAACTTCTTCGAGCTTGGCGGTGACTCCTTGCTGGCGGTCAGACTGATGGTCAGGCTTCAGGCCGATACCGGCTGTCCGCAGCCGCTTCGGGTATTGTTCGAGCAGCCGACCATCGCAGGGCTTGCGGCGCGCATGAGGACTTGGGACGAACAGCCTGTCGCATCCCTTTCATGATTGGAGAGAACCGTTATGAATCCACAGAGAACCGACAGCCCTTGGCTGCATATTCCGAAGCCGAATCCGGGCGCCCGCCTGCGCCTGGTCTGCTTCCCATACGCGGGAGGGAGCGCAACGATCTACCGGGAATGGCCGGCGTCGTTATCGCCGGACATTGAGGTTGTTGCGATTCAGCTGCCGGGGCGCGGCAATCGATTTATGGATAAGCCGGTCGGCGTACTGGACGCGGTTATCGAGCCGATGCTGGCTGTTCTGATTCCTTACTTAGGCGACAAGCCATTCGTCTTATTCGGCCATAGCATGGGTGCGATGCTTGCTTATGAGTCCGCGAAGCGGCTGGAGTCCGTATTTCCGTTTCCGGGCAGCCTCAAGCATCTGTTCGTCTCTGCTTTCCGGGCTGTCCAGCTTCCGCGGACGGATCAAGGACGTTATCTGCTGTCCAATGATGAGCTGAAGGAAGAGCTCAGACGGTTGAATGGCACGCCGGAGGCGTTGCTGCAAAACGATGAGCTGATGGAGCTTTATCTGCCGACGATCCGTGCGGATATGCAGCTCTGCGATACGTATGTCTATGCGGAGAGCCCTCCGCTTCCTTGCGGCTTGACCGCGTTCGGCGGAACAGCCGATTCCGGCATTCCGCAGGACGACCTCCAGGCATGGGAGACGCAGAGCGGACAGGCATTCGAGCTTCATATGCTGGCTGGCGGACATTTCTTCATTCATAGCGAAGCCCCGCAGCTGCTTCAGCTGCTCTCAGATAGGCTGGATCGCATCCTGCATCAACATACTTCAGCCTAATAAGCGGCTCCAGGCCTTCTCTTGCAGGTGGCCGTGCTTTTTTGGAAAGCGAGAGGGCAGAAGGAGCGAATTAGCGTTGCGTGGCGGCGTTACAGGTGCTGAATGGGCGAATAGAGTGAAATAGCATTGTGTAGCGGCGTTACAGGTGCGGAATCGGCGAATAGAGCGAATTAGCGATGTGTGGCGGCGTTACAGGTGCTGAATTGGCGAATAGAGCGAATTAGCGATGTGTGGCGGCGTTACAGGTGTGAAATCGGTGAATAGAGTGAATTAGCGTTGTATGGCGGCGTTACAGGTGCGAAATCGGCGAATAGAGCGGATTAGCGATGTGTGGCGGCGTTACAGGTGCGGAATCGGCGAATAGAGCGAATTAGCGTTGCGTAGCAGCGTTACAGGTGCGGAATCGGCGAATAGAGCGAAATAGCGTTGTATGGCGGCGTTACAGGTGCTGAATTGGCGAATAGAGCGAAATAGCGATGTGAGGCGGCGTTACAGGTGCGGAGTCGGCGAATAGAGTGAATTGTCGTTGTGTCCATTATCTATTTATACTAAGGCAGCTCTAATGGGCTGCCTTTTTTCTATGGAGTGTGAAAAACAACTCCTAAAAAGGAAACCTTTTACTGATTTTGGGCGTTTAACTAGAGAGCGTATTTTTTGGCGATGGAGGAATTAAGGATGAAACAAAGCAAATGGGTACTCGCACTGATGCTGTCCGTTGCCTTAATGGCAACAGTCTGGCCTGGGGAAGCTGATGCGGCCGGAAAGCCGGTTACCGTTACTCACAATAACGGAGAGGTAGAGCTTCAGAATCCGCCTATTCTTCAGAACGGTACGACACAATTGCCGCTGAGGGAAATCGGCAACCTGCTGAACAGCAAGACGACCTGGATTCCGGAGGGCAAGCGTATCGTCATCACGAATCCGCAGGCGCGCATCGAGCTGGCGCTAGGCAGCAAGCAAGCGAAGGTTAATGGCAAAAATGTGGAACTAAGGACTGTCCCTTATAACAAAAACGGCGTTGTCTATGTGCCGGTTCGATTCATTAGCGAAGCGTTTGGAGCCCAGGTCGACTGGCATGAGAAGGAACGCCGTGTAAATATCACGATGGAAACCAAGTACATATACACAACTCAAGACGCAACCAGCTACTGGCTGGAAAAGACGAACGGCAAGCTATACAGCGCGAGCAACGCGGACTCTGCCAAGCTGATTGCGGATACAAAGGCTGAGGTGCTCGGCTCATCGGAGTTTACAGTAGAATCATTGTCGGCTAATGTTCATGTGCTGCAAGTCTACGATAGTTTTGGGGAACCCGGTTTTAATAATGTCATCTATAAATTAGTGATTGCTAATCAAAAGCTTACTCTTGAGACTAGAACCTTTTATTATTGGCATCCAAATAACAATATAGAACGATCGGCTAACAACAATGCGCTTCTAATAGACGGTGCTACGCTTTATGAAATGAATCTGGAAGGAGAACTGGTAGGCAAGCATGACCTTAAAGCTTTGACCGGCTACGAGGATAAAGACTACCAAGTTGAGTGGTTCGATGACAACTATATGGTTGTACGGCCGGAGCGTACAGGGTGGCTGACGCTTGTTGACCGGAATACCAAGGAGACGACGCTGCTCGCAGAAGCGGTATTGGATGAGGAAACCTGGGGGATTTTTCAGTCGCTTGAAAAAATAGGCTACGAGTTCAGTCGATGGGACGGTTTGAAAGTTGTTGAGATTAAAGACAACAAGCTGATTTTGGCGCATTATCTGTTCATTGATAATGTAATAACGCAATATGTTTTTGATCTGTCAAATCAATAAAGTGTGAAGCCGTCCTATTCAGGGCGGCTTCTATTCTCGCTGGGCTGCTAACTCGTTACCGTACAGTGGCAGCTGCGTAACGTATAGAGCTTCAATCGGGAGAAGGATGGAGACGGGGATGAAAAATAGAAACTACGGTTCGTATGAGGTGCCGCCTACCTTGAAGGAGCTTATTCGTCTGAAGGATGAATTAGGCGGGCAAGAGCCTTTTTACACGGGGCTGAATTTTTATTTGGAGTTAGGCGCGATGCGATATTTCAATACGCCTTGCGATGTTGTGGTATTTGGCACAACTGGAGGGGACGGCATTCATTACGGCTTTCTGACGGATTTTGGGATGGCGGAGGATTTGGAGCATGCGACCGTTGTATGCGTCAGTCCGATGGATTTTGACGGTCCTACCAAAATCATAGCTAACGACATTAAGGAGTTTCTGAGCATAGTGCTGACAGACGAGGAGCTGTTCTACAATACTTTCGCAACGGAGGAGGACTATCGTGCAGCGAAGCAACGTTGGAGGGAGGAAGAGGAAGCGTCGCCTTACCGGCCATCGGAGGAAAAGGTGCAGCAGAAAAATGATATTATCCGGTTGGTAAAGGAGCGTATTTCGCTGCCTTATATCGAGAACCCATACCAGCATTTGGAGGACTTAGCCCAGCAGCGCCAAGAAAGAGTTGCCGCTAAGACGCAGGACTTGCTTGGCGTGATCGGCAACTTTGGGGAAGGTGAGATCCATGTTCCGTATTACGTACATAAAGATGAAAGTCTGGATATCGAAGAGCTGAGGCGGTATATGAGTACGGCCCCCGCAGTTTCCAAGTTGGCTATGGTTCGTGATCTTCAGCAAAACTTCGTTTTATGGCATGATGGGCAGATTCGAGATATTGTAGTGGACGCCTTGAATTCCTTGAATTTGAAGAATGAAGAGAAGAGAATCTATGAGCATGATCTTTAGATGATATTGGGATATAAGCCCAGAAAAAGCGACAGGCAGCGAAAACTTTCGTTGCCTGCATACGCTAGTTCCAGTTGTATACGCTAGCTCCAGTGGGCCGGCCGCGTCAGCGTTGGCGGAATACGGGTTGCTGCATCGCCCCTTGCCGAGTTCATCTGGGCTTGCGAGAGATAGAGGCTTCCTGATAGATCGGCGCCGCGCAGATCGGCATCTCGGAAGTCTACGCCAATGAGGTCGGCCGACCGCAAGTCGGCATCTCTCAGATTGGCGGCGATCAGATAAGCGCCGCGCAGATTGGCCGCGCGCAGATCGGCGCCCTTCAGGTTGGCGCCAATAAGGTCGGCCCCTCGTCCGTATGTCTTTCTGCGTCCGCCCTTCGGGTTCTTGATTCGGCGGAGCTCATTCTGACGGACAAGCTCGCTGGCGCGGAGCAGCAACTGGTTCACCTCTGCCCGCCAGCCGGGTACGTCTACCTTCAGCAGGGAGTCCGCGTCGAGCGACACAAGCCGTTCCGTCTCGGCAATCGCTCTTTGCAGCTCGTTATGAATCTCGGCTGCTTCCGGACGGGTTAGCGCCTCGTTCATGTACCAGAGCAGCTCATGCAGCTGCCACATGGCGGGGAACACCTCGAACATCAGTTGTGCATGGTCTGGATGGCTGCGCCAATCGCGCCCCTCGAAGGTAACCTGCGATACATGCTGGCCCGCGCCGAAGCAGTCGTATACGGTACAACCCTTGAAGCCCAGCTTGCGCAGGTCACGGTGAACACCGCAGCGGTAGTCCGCTTGCAGATTGGTGCAGGGCTGCCCTGCTGCCTTGTCGATGGCGAAGTCTGCCGATGCGGAGAACGGCAGCGCTGTGCAGCATAAGCCGAAGCAGCGCTCGCAGTCTGCTTGCAGCTGGGCGGAGTAACTGCTCGCAGAGCTTGTATAGGGATGAGACATCTTGCGCCTCCTTCATGGACTAGTATTTATTTATGGTAGCACAGAAGTAGAGTTCATTGGGAGGCGAATTGTGGAAGGAGAAGGAGAACAATGAGAAGCGAACAGGAAATGATGAATCTGGTGCTGGGCATGGCCGAGGGGGATGAGCGGGTAAGGGCCGTCACGTTGGAGGGCTCCAGGACAAATCCTAATGTGCCCAAGGACTTATTCCGGGATTATGACATCAGCTTTCATGTGACGGATATGCAGTCGTACATCGACCAGCCGGACTGGATTGATGCTTTCGGCGAGAGATTGATTATGCAGATGCCTGAGGCAATGGCGATGTTCCCGCCGGATCTGGGCAACCGCTTCTCTTATCTGATGTTGTTCAAGGACGGCAACCGCATTGATATGACGCTTATTCCGATCGAGGAGAAGGACGATTATGTGAAGGAAGACAAGCTGATGCAGGTTCTGCTTGATAAGGATGGACTCTTCCCTAATGTGCCGCCGTCGACGGACATCGATTATTGGGTGAAGCGGCCGTCGGCGGCGTTTTATGCGGACTGCTGCAACGAGTTCTGGTGGGTGTCGACGTATGTGGCCAAAGGGCTATGGAGGCAGGAAATCCTGTACGCCCAAGACCATCTGAACAATCTGATGCGGCCGATGCTGGTGAAGATGCTGGAGTGGGAAGCGGGGGTTCGGACCGATTTCACGCTAAGTGTGGGCAAGAACGGCAAGTTCCTGGACCGCTATATCCCGGAGGAGAGGTGGCAGAAGCTGATGGCGACGTATCCGGCAGGCAGCTACGATAGTGTCTGGGAAGCGCTGTTCTTAATGGGAGAGTTGTTCCGGGAGACTGCCGAATATGTGGCCGGCGAGCTTGATTTTCTCTATCCCTTGGAGGAGGATGTGGCGGTCACCGCCTACTGGCAAAGGGTTAGAGAGCTGAGTCCTGATGCCAAGAGCATGTAGCGTATACGGAAGAGGGCCGCACTGCGGCTCTTTTTTGTTAGCTGAACGAATTTGAAGGGCTGGGATCGATTTTTTGCTATTGAAATAACGTGAAAGCCCAAAAGTTAATGCTATAAAGGAAGATGCTTTGCGTCGCGAAAAGGTGTAATTTCCATGAAACGGGACAAGCAAGCGGCTAATTTTTCGCAATTTGGACGTAAAAATGGCCAATTCTGTGAAAACGTTAATCCTGTAAGCGCTTAGAGCTGTGATATAATCTGCGAAGAGCATGGATAACAGGTTCCGCACGGTTCCAATTGAAACGGGAGGTTACTATGATCAGAAGAAGCATGCCGATGGGCAGGCGCACGCTTATGGTATTCATTGCGATGCTGCTGCTTTGCGTCGGACCGCTTTCGGTCGCGGCAGCGGATATACCGCCGGTCGCGAAGGGCATTACAATCAAGCTGGATGACGAAACAGTGGATATAATAGAAGCGGTACGGAAGCAGGACGGACGAATTTATATGCCCGTTGCGCGAGTGGCAGAGATGTTCGGCGCGAAAGTGAAATGGGATAAGAAGAACGAAGAAGCGACCATACATACCTTATTGGGCGATACGATCGTATTAGGCAATGAAGTGCCTACGGTGTACTTTAATGAAGGACGCTACAAGCTGGAGGAAACACCGTTCCTGGCTGATGGCAAAATGTACATTCCGCTGCGTTATGTAGCAGAGCTGCTTCACGCCAATGTGAAGTGGGATGCGGAGACGGACACGGCAGAGCTGACAACAGTAGAGCCTGCAATCGTCACAGAGGAATACGGGCTAGCCGAGATTGCAAAGGAAACCGGGCTTGGCAAGGCAAAGCTGCTGGAGCGCAATGGCCTTGATGCGAAGGATGAGATTAAGTCTGGCGCGAAATTGCGTGTCGTTATGCCCTCTATATTGAAGAACAAAGCAAAGGCGTTCACAGAAGAGGATATGACGCTGCTGGCCAAGATTACGCAGGTTGAGGCAGGCTATGAGTCGTATGAAGGACAGCTGGCTGTCGCCAATGTCATTCTGAACCGGGTGAAGGACTCACGCTTCCCGAATACGGTTAAGGGCGTTATCTACTCCGGCAAGCAATTCCCGCCGGCGCATAACGGGCTGCTCGACAAGAGCAAGCCGAATGCAAGCGTGCTTCGCGCAGCCAAGGATGCCTTGAACGGCAAGAACAACGTGGAGGATGCCGTCTACTTCTTCAATCCGAAGGTGTCCAAAGGCGAGTTCTGGTCGAGTCTGGATGTCATTGTGACTATTGGGCATCATAGCTTTGCAAAATAAGTAATTTCTCTAAAAGTTCACAACTAATAAACAACAAGTAGCTTAAAAAACATCAGTAAATATGTCGTTTTATGGAAAAGTGACTTTAGTATCTGTTTTTTCTGCCGAATGACGGAGTGGAAATGAGAATGGCAGAATGTTTATGAAAAACAAGATAGTTTGTTGTAAGAAAGCGTATTATCATTACTTTTTTTAAATTATATGGTTTAGCTATAAAGATTAACGCGAAGTCGCGTTATATGAATGAAGAGAAGGCTGTTCTCTCATCATATAACGCGACTTTTTTATATGGTAAGCCGTATCAACAAAATATCAACAAAATGCTATGAAGTGTTGAAAATAGTGACTAAAGTCCTTGTTACTTAAAATGGAAAAATATTATGTAAATGTATTAAGTGGAGAGGATCTTTTGTATTTAGGTCTCTTAAACTAGGCAAAATTAGCTGAGAGAATACATGAAAATAATCGAATAGTCCCGATTAATGTCAAAAAAACGTTTGAAACAATAGGTTGAATATGCTAATCTCTACCTAGGTATTATTATACAATATTTCTTCATAAAAGAACTTCGAGAATACCTTTCCTAGGATAGAAATTAGATGAACTTTGGATGGAAGTGGTGGTTATTGTGGGTATTTTGTCCTGCTATATGCTATCTGTTCAGGTGGTTGCATGACTAAGGGTATACGATATTGGCTTGGGATCCCAGTTTTGATAGGGATTATGGCACTGTCTATATGGATTCTGAAAGATTATTGGGGTGACAGAAATGCGGAAAGCGAGGGGATACTCCATGCGACGAATCAAAATCAACAGACTGATATTGGTTTAATCAAGGAACAGGTTATGGAAAGAATAATAAATACAATATCTAATGGTGTATTTAACAATAATATGGATTTATATGTTAATCAAAACGAGATGATGGGGAAATGGGTTGAAGATTTTCTCGAAAATGAATCGAAGGATTATGATTCTTCTCTAGCAAACAAGATTAGTATCTATTTGCTCTATGGAAATCCGGAAGATATTCAGAAGAAGGTCCGCTCTGGCGGTTCTCAAGTTCCTATTCAACAATTCGGTATAGAAACGGATGGAAACTGGTGGATTAGAGCCGAAGTAGACGAATCAGCTTATTCCTCACTTGAAGGCCTATCATGGGCCGCTTACAACAAGAAATTCAATGAAAAATTACTGGATGCGCCTCGTTATGCTGTGCTTGATTTCTCACACATCGAAGATACGACACTTATAAACCCGACAAGTCTTAACCTCGGAATTGAAAAATCAATTCCCTTTACATACAACGCGACTATTGAACAAGGCGCTGTTTATGTGGAATCCTTACGTTTTGATGGCTGGAATATCGTTACGGTTGATCATGGCGATTATTATGTGGACTACGTTTTGGAGAAAAATGGGGCCCAATCAAGAGTAATTATGCTGGATGGCAGTTTAAAGGTCTTTTATTGGGGGACGCAGGAATGAGAATTGAGTGGAATCTGAAAACCATTTTAATATGGGCTGGAGTCGCAGTTCTGTTTATAGGAACGAATATCGGCCAGTACTATATGATTTGGAAGCCAAAGATGGAAGAAATGAAGCTGACCTATGAGACGAGAATTTCCGTTTTGGAAGCGGAGCTTGATCGGATCGGCCCGCTGGTCAATATATGGACAGTCGGGGATGGCGTAACCGATCTGTATGCAGGCAGAGAAATTCAGATGCAGGATTTGGTGCAGCGCGAATTGCCGGAATCCTTTGTTACTCAGAGTTTGGTTCTTAATCCAGAGACTATCATCGGAAAGTACTATCGGATTGGCCTGCTTCCAGGCACGCCGCTGTCCATGGATTTAGTGATGGAGGATCCCGTCGATGATACGGTCCGGGAATTTGACGTTGTGGCAAGCGTGATGCCGATTGGCCTTAAAGTCGGAGATTATATTGATTTCAGGCTGATCTACCCAAGAGGGGAAGACTACATTGTGCTTCCGCATAAGCGGGTTGAGGCGATTAATGACAATACCATTAAGCTGAAGCTGAATGAAACGGAGATTCACTATTATCAAGCTGCGTTAATCGACTATTTCCTACAGTCCAAGATGGGGGCATCGATCTATTTGTCCAAGTATCTGGAGCCGGGAATGCAGCAGCCGGCGGAAGCGTACTACGCGGTACCGGAAAATATACTGGCTATTATGGCAGCAGATCCAAATCTAATGCCGAAGGTGAACGCCGCAATCAACAATACGGCGAGAGATCTGATCGACGCAGGCCGATTCGACATCGATGTTCTCGAAGCTTCTTTAATAGCTGCTGGGCGAAGCGAAGTTACAGGAAAAATAGATACAGGCAAAACCAAATATGAAAATGCCGAGAAAGAACGCCAGGAGATGATTGATAGACTGGGCGAAGTGCAGGCTCAAGAGCCTTCGGCAACTGATGGTACGAGCAGCGCAAACAATTCAAGCGGTACGAGCAGTTCAAGCAGTTCATCCGGCACGGGAACCAGTACTCCTTCGGGCAACCCATTGCTGGAAATTGAGAAAGGTGTAGTGGAGTAATGCAGATTGGAGTATACGGCTATACGGATAAGCGTCCTGTCATTTATGCCTTGCTGAAGCTGCTGCAAGCTACAGGCGATGTAGCGTTAATAAGCAATAACAGACATTACAAGCGTCTGCTGGAGCATGGCGAATCCCAAGGCCATATGGCCAATATCATGATTGCGATATCGGATGCAACGCCGGATGAAATATTCGGGGAAATCGGCCATTCCCCGGATGACTTCGAGCATATTGTGTTCGATATCCAAGATACGATTCCGGATGATTTGACGCATATCATTTATGTCAAAAGCTACAAGCCAGATGAAGAAGAGGAGGCTTTCCTCGATTTATTGGGCGATTACCAAGTGTTCAAGATAACGTACGACGGCAAGCCGGAGCGAGGCGCTGTCAATATTCAGCCTACTCCGTTGTTATGGAAGACGGTAGAGAACATTGAGTTTTACAAAGTGCTGTATGCTCTACCTTCCAAAGAATTGAACATGGGAGTTGCGAGCTTGCTGACACCTTCTCTGAATATGCCGCCCAAGTCCTCTCTAACATTGCTTAACAGGAAGTGGTTACGATGAGAGTTTCGGTTATATCGCCCGATCGGAGACAAGGCGGGACGACGGTCAGCGTGCTGCTGGCGCTTGCTTTGGCACAGACGCAAAACTATACGACATGCCTTACCTATACAGGCAGCAAGAATTCGATTAACGGAATGCTAGGCTTAAAGCCCTTAGAAGATAAGACAAGAAGCCTAACGCAAGTCATTAAGCTTCTGGAATCGAATGCCATTTCCAATGAGGAGATTCTTGATTATTGCATTCAGGTTCCCGGCGTTCCGAATTTGCAGCTTGTGGATACATCCTCTGACTCAATTACGGATGAAGAGACGGCAAAGCTGTTGAAGTTTTTTATCAACCGGCTGAGCCATCAGATCGTGATTACAGATGTATCCACCGAAATCTATGAAGAGATTACAGCGTCTATCATCGATGAATCGGATCTTATTGTGATGGTCGTCACCCAATCGCGCGAGATTAAAGAGAAGCTGCGGCAATGGGAACAAGCTCAAATTATGGGCAGGCTGAATGCCAAAGGCTTGGTATTTATCGTCAATCAGTATGATCCGTATGTCGAGGCGTTCCGAATGACGAGCAAGAGCATGAAGATCAAGCATACTCGATGCGCGAAGCTGTCCTATAATCCGTTTATTAAAAAAACAAGCAATATCGGCAAGCTGCAGACCATACTCCCTTATATATTGGATAAGGATCCGCGAGTGATTGAACTGAACAATGATTTGAAGGAATGCTTGGCCATCGTAACAGCCAATTTGGGAAGAAAAATGGTGTGGCTGCAATAATGGAAGCCCTGGAGAGCCAGGTGGAGTGGAGGTAAATCAATGAATCTGAATACGCTCCTTATGCTGATCACCTTCCTCAGTATCGTCCTGATCGTAGGGGTGCTTTATTGGAAATCCAGGCGCGAGAAGCCGGATGTAGAGCAAAGCGACAAGCTGACGATGGACAAGCTGCTGGAGATTGTCAAATACAGCTTGGCGGACCTTATTAAAGACGAGAACTTTACGGGGTTGGCCGATGAAGAATTCGAGTCGATGTATAAACGCAAAGCGAGAATTCAAGATGCAATGCAGAACTGCGTATACGGTATTGATTCAGCCAAGCTGATTGTTCAGGACCTGATTCGCAGCATTATTGCCGATATGTTGAAAACGGAAGAGGAAATTTTGGAGGTTTATGATTTCCGCTCGCATTATTTGGAGCCGCGAATTAAGTTTGAGCTTCTAATGTATCACTATAAAAAAACGTTCGGCAAAGATGCATTGGCCGAGATGATTAATGAGTACAAGCTTGCTCGGGAGCGGTATCAGATTGAGGATAAATCCCAGCCGTCTTATCTCATAAGCGAAGAAGATATTGATACGATTTTCGCAGAGAAAAACTTTGAGCTTAACTACAATGTAATGCTGGATATGCTTGTTATTATGATTTATCAGAGATATAAGGGCTTTGGCGTTGTGGACACACTTCGCGAAATGAATATCAACGGGTTCAACTGCGGAACCTCCGGTTCCATATTAAGCGCATTGCTGAATAAAGATATCAAAATCATGAAAGCGCCGAGGTCGGTATGGCTGTATTTCAACGGGAAATATATACATCTGCGGTTTTTGAGCTTTAACACGGAGGAAGAACTGCGCCGGGTTGTTCAATTGCTATGCAGATACAATAACCCGGGGCCGCTTACAGAGAAGCGCGGCTATATGGTTAATACGATGTATGACAAGTCCCGCGTGCTGGCGCTGAGGCCGCCTGCATCCGAATATTGGGCTGTGTTTATACGGAAATTCACCTTGAGCGATTCCTCTCTCGAGGCCTTGATCGATAAGCCTTATGTCAATCAAGGGTATCTGGCGGTTAATCTCGTGAAATATCTGATGCTGGGGCAGATAACATGCGGCTTCACAGGCAGACAGGGCGCCGGAAAGACGGTAATGATGACGGCCGCGGTCAAATATATCGATCCGCGCTATACCATTCGCGTACTGGAGATGGCTCCCGAGATGTACTTGAGGGAATTGTATCCGGAGCGAAATATCTTATCCGTCCAAGAGACCGACTATGTATCCGCCGCTGAGCTGCAGGATGCCTTGAAGAAATCAGACGCCGCGGTATCGATTATCGGCGAGGTAGCTACCGACAGCATCGCAGCGCGAATGATTCAGATGGGCCAGGTAGCATCGATCTTTACCATATTCTCGCATCATGCCAATCTGGCCGAGCAGCTAGTATATGCGATTAGAAACTCGCTTGTTAATGCGGGCGGGTTTTCAGGGAATATGATCACAGCGGAACAACAGGTTATCGACGTCATCCGGGTAGATATTCATTTGAACTACACCACTGACGGCCGCAGGTATATCGAGCGTGTATCCGAGATTGTGAAGCTGGATGAGAGCGTGCCTTATCCCGACTATATGAGGGATGATCCGCTGCATTCCATGAATGAAATTACGAAGGAATATTACACGCGCAGAACCGACCGCAAGTCTTTCACGACAAGGGATATTCTGAAATACGATCTGGAAACGAACACTTACGAGACCTTTGATTGGTTCACGACCGAGTTGACGCAAAAAATGCTTGATGTGATGCCTCTGGATAAAATACCGGAATTCAAAAAATTCATTCTGGACAATTGGAGGCTGTAACAGGTGTTATTTCTTATAATAGCTATCCTTCTAACGGCCATCGTCGGCGTCACCATGATCATAGTCAATGATCGGAAGCGTGCCAAGAATCGCAAAGGGACTCACCGCAAGAACAAAAGACTTATATCTCTGTCGTCGTATTTCAGAATCAGCCAGTTTCTTGAAGAGTTCTTCTTGACTCGTACGGGATACCGGAAAGTGAAAGAGCGGATAGCCATGCTCTCCGTCTATTCCAGTCAAGAAATTAAAGTGTTTGCCGTACAGGTATATGCAATCTCCACCATTTCTTCCTTGCTGCTTGTACTGGTAGGCGCGATTATTTTCAGAGATTTGTTTACCATCTTGTTAGTTGTGCTGTATGCGGTCATTATCAATAACATTTTGGTCGGAAAGCAGATAGACAGGGTTCATTTCCGACTGCTTAAGCAGCTCTCGAACGCATTGTCCTCGCTCAGGCAAAATTATCTGAGGCTGAATTCGATCCCGCAGGCAATTGCAGAGGCCGAGACCGGCTCGGAGCTGCATCGGGCATTTGAGGAAATCTACAATATTCTTACCGATCCTGACGGCAAGGCGCGATTGAACGAATTCTACGCCACGACGCCTTTCCGCTTGCTCAGTACGCTTGCCGGGGTCTGCTACATCTTGAACAATTCGGGGGATACGAAGCTAAGGGACGGTTCCTCGAACTTCCTGCAAGCTATGGGCATGATGGCGGATGAAGTTAACCTGGAAATCCGTAGAATCTCGCTTCAAAAGGCGCGGTTCGGCATGCTGGAATATTTGCCGATAGCTCCGATTCTGGCAATTGGCGTCATTGAGAACTTCTTTGTCAACATTATCCCGGGCACTTCCGTGATTTATCACGGCCCAATCGGATATATATCCAGAGCGGTTATCCTGCTCGCTTCCATTATCGGCTATACCGTCATTGTTAAAGTAAATAGTGCGGTGCCGGTCAAGAAGGATGACCGCAATCCGATAGTCATGTATGCGCTCAGACAGCCTTGGTTCTCGAGAATGGTGAACGATATTGCGCCAAAGCGGCTGTTCAAAAAAGCGAGAAAAATGAGGCTGGTCAAAGGCGCGATGAGCATGCAGGACCTTCGCCATCTGTATGCGAGCAAGGTGCTGTTCGCCGTAATGGCTTTTGTATTATCGATCAGCTGCATGTTCTTTGCGGTTAATCTGGGCAAGCAGTTTATTCGGGACAATGTGCGCGAGGTATCGCTTGTCGGAGGCGAGAAGCTGAAGGATGAGGATGTTCGCATACGGCAGCGCATGGATGATATTTACTTGTCCATGCCGACGCTGCCGAAGGAAAGCCACACACGCGAATTTGTGCAGGAGATGCTGCCTAAGCTGCCGCCATTCGACCAGGATGCGCAAGTCAAGCGTCTGACTGAGAAGTATAAAAGCTACTACAATACGTATTTCAAATGGTGGATGTTGGTCATTGCATTTGGGGCAGCGGCAGGGAGCTTCTTCATTCCAGAGCTAATGTTGCGGGCGAGAGCCTGGATGCTTAAGACGGAAAGCGAGGAGGATGTGCTGCAGCTCCAGACGATTATCTCCATTCTGATGAATACATCGGCGGATACGCTGGAGACGCTGTATTGGCTGGAGAAGCAAAGCCGGGTGCATAAGAACGCGATTCTCGATGCCTATCACGAATATCCGTCTGATCCCGATCTGGCGCTTAACCGCATGAAAGCAAAGGCTGTACTGCCAAGCTTCAAACGGCTGGTGGACAAGATGCTGCTGACGATTCATCAGATCACATTGGCGGAAGCCTTCAGCGATCTCGTGACGGAGCGCGATCATGTCATGCGAATCAGGGAAATCTCGCAAAATGCGACCTTGAGCAAAAAGCGGATGTTCGTCAGTCCGCTGTCCATGGCGCCGCTGGTGATGACCGCCATTCTATACATTCTCGTGCCGCTAGGCATATTGGGATTCAAAGAGTTCTTGACCGCGTTGTCTCACGTCAACGCTTAAAGGTGAATTAAGCCTGAAACCAGGCTTGATTATAAAAAAATGAACTAAGAGGAGTGAGTAAACAATGGAAGGCGAACTGGGATCTGGAGCACGAATAGCCATCGCACTAATTGTAATCGGGGTAATTATTTCAATCATCTTTGTCATCTTAGGTTTTACTAGAGGGACAACCAACCAGGGCATCACAACGGTACAGAACTCGATGGACTCCATGTCCTTGGCTCAATTTGATGATTACGATCAAAAAATAATGTCCGGCACGCAAGTTGTTGCCGCAATTAAATTGTTCGAGGGTCGTCCGGTGGCACAATTGGTTAGAACTACTTCTTTTTTGGGTGCTAATCCTTCATTGGACACAAGGGGAGGACACAATTACGGTGCGCTTCTAACTGGTGCAACGTTAGATACAAGTACGAAGTTATATACCAAAACTACGATTGCAAAAAAAGGTTCTCATTATGAGGTTGGTTTAGAGAGTACAGATGGTATTAAATACAACATGTATTACCTGCCGACTACACAATCGGGGACAGCTTCATTTGTCCGACCTACGGCTAAATTTCTGGCAGAGCTGATCAAGGATTCCACCGGAACTATCGTAGGCATCTGCTTCACTCAACAAGCATCGTAAGCATTTATATTATTAAAAATGAGTAAGCGAAAGCCGGGCTTGCTGCCGGTACGTGTACAAGTTCGATCTTTCGCTTACAACATTATGCTATGGAGGTAAATTATGAACGAATGGCCTGCGGCAGTATGGGCGAGTATTAGCGCCATGACGGCAGCGTTAGTGTTGTCCCTTGTCTTTGTGTTGGGGTCATTCGCGAGGGAAGCCGTTAAGATTCAGCAGACGGATGAGGATGCTATCGCCATCATACAAGAATACCGGGAATACAGCCGTTATGATAGCACCAAAGGCTTGTATCCGTCAGATGTCATTACGGCGATCTCCGAGTCCCGGGGGTTCCCGGAGATATGGGTTGATATAGAGGAGGGCCAAGGGGAGTACTTCTTATGGAAGTGGACGAAAAACACCCTTCCGGAAGAGTACACAACTGCAAAACTAGTAGGGCGATTCCCGCTTGTCGCCCTATATGATGCGAAGCTAGTTCGAGACTTGAACGGGGTCGTATCCCGAATCGAGTTCAGGAGGCAATGAGATGGATAATGAGGTAGGCAACAGTATTCATATCATGATCAATCTCATCGTTATCGCTGCTGTCATTGGCATGATTACCTTTTTTACAAACCTGGGACAAGCCTTCAGCCGTGAGCAATTGGATAAGACGGCCAATCTGACGAAGGCTGTCTATTCTTCCGATTTGATTCTAGCAGCAGCTCATGGACCAGTTCCGGCTGCATCTGTATACGTGCTGCTGCAGCGCAATGAGCAGGTGATAGAGTTTCAGCCCTCTTATATCTATTCCAAATGGATAACGAAGCCTGAAGATCTAATGCCTTTGTTCGATCGAAAAATCCGCATGAAGGTACATGACGATGACGAAGACGGAATCTATTATGTGGAGCTAAGGGAGGAGAACGATACCCGTGCATGAGTCCAATGATGCGTTCGATATGATCATTTTGATCATGCTGCTGGCTGTTTTTACTCCGTTCATGGTCTACTATTCCATTCCTTTCTTTAAAGGAGAGGTGGGCGGGTTCAACGTCCAAATTGAAAAGACGGCTTTCGAAACAGCTAGAGAGATCTATAACAAGCCACCTGAGATGAAAACAAATGATGCCTTGCTCATGCTTGTAATTGCCGATGAATTTGCGCCTGAGCCGCGCAAGCTTAAATTCAACGGCGGCACAAGCTCCCTGGAAGTGCCGATTGATGATGTATTTCTGCTCAATCGAGCCGCCCATATCCTTGGAGCCAAAGAGGTCATGCCGTTCAACAGGGAGATTGACCTGCAGCTGTATATAGGTCCCTCTGGCATGCGGTATTGGAATGTAAAGGAGCAGCCTTAGGAGGAACGGATATGACAGATATAATCAATAAGATATTGGGAGTCGTTATCGCGTTTACTCTATTAGTCGGGGCTCCGTTAGTCATTACTGCTCTTCAAAAAGACTTGACGATGAATCGAAGCGTCTTGAATGAAATGACCAATTTAATCGATAAGGTCAGCGATAACGGAAGATTATCAGAACAGGATTTATCCGAATTTTATGTCAACATCTCGTCTCATGGCATGGCGATGGATGGCACCATCTCCCGCTATATGAAAGTTGTCAATCCCGACGCAGCAGGAGGAACGGTGACTTCCTATATGCTCGTCGATGATCATAAGCACTGGAATACAGGTGACATTATTAAAGTGAGAGTCAGGGCTGTAGATTTCTCGGGAGCGCAGCGTTTGCAAAACTATTTGCTGCGTCTGACTCCGCCGAAGTTCGACCAGACCTTGGCAGGCATGATCAGGAAGTAGGTGATCGGGTGGGAAAAAGTTTTGGCGTCGTCAATTTTGTTTCGCTGCTGTTTGTTATTGCTCTATTTATGGGATACATCAGCTATGTCGGCAAAGAAAGAGATGAAATCGAGAGGTTGAAGCTATCCTACGCGATTGACTATGCATCAGATGCGGGAACGCAGGCGATGCTGCAAACGTCTGATCTGGATATGGATTATACCAAGGAAAAGTATTTTAAGGTGAATCCTCAACTAGCGCTGGATACATTTATCGATGTGTTCTGCTTCAACTATGGGATGTACCCGACGGAGTTCAATCGGGCGACCGTTAAGGATTTTATACCGGTTGCAGCGGTGGCGGCTTACGACGGTTATTATATTGCAACGCAGGAGCTGATTCGAAGCGCAGTCAATCATCCGGAGTCTCCGGCAAGAGACGGCGATTGGGATCTGGTGTTCAGCATGAAGAAGCCCTACCGCTATTCGCCAACGCCTACCAGCAGCATTCATTATGCTCTTAATATGGGCCTGCGGGATACGTTGACGCTGACGGACGATCAGCTATACCGAATCGATGGCCTGCCGCTGACGCCTTACGGAACGATGTCAAGCCAAGAGGCAAGAGCGTTAATCAATACGACGATATCCAATGATATGGCCTACCAGATTAATACCATTAACGAGGAAAATCCGAATTGGAAAAACGTCTTTTTTATCCCGAACCAGTTAACGACCTTTGGCGGGGTTAATCCCATAGAAGGGCCGAGCTTACTGGTGCTAGTCCAAGGCGTGAATTTAAGCTCAACCAAGCCGATTAGCGGATTCAGCATATCAGGGACCTCGGTAGAGGCCAGACGAATGGTCGTTGGTTATCAGCTGTCGGGAACCAAGTACTATGCCTTTGCAGACCGGGCTCCATCCAATGTAGAGATCCAAGAGTTGTTTTATACCATTAATGAGGCAGCTGAAGCCGGCTATTTCGCCGATGTTAAGAGGCTGGAGAAACCATAACGGGGGAGATGAACGATGCGGAATAAGATAGCCATCTATATATTGCTGCTGCTTATGCTGCTCCCGGCATCCGCTGCCGCTGAGCCAGAATCGGTGTCGGAGCTGCTTAAGCTATACAACATATCCGGATACGACCCCGAAGAGGAAGGCAGGAAGCTGTATTTGTTAGAGGAGGAATACCGGGATATCGCTCATCGCGTCAATACCAATACGATGCTGGAAGCGGCGATGGAGCTGTATGACGAACGCCGCAAAGCCATCCTGACTCGAATAGACTCCGATACCTATGAGTTAAGCAACCGCTTGGAGGATTTGGAGCATCAAATGAAAGCGAGCAAGGAAGACACTGTCGAGGCCATTATGCAGCTGGATGGCGAGTACAGGTCTGTGCTGAGGCAGCTGAAAAAAAATCAGGATGAGCGGGAGCAACTGCTGGTTCCCAAAGAAGGTGTCGTATCGACTTTAAGCCTAGAAGACGCTAAGCGCGAGCGCAATCGTCTGGAATCGCTCAGCCCTAAGCTGGAGAAGCAAAAGCAAACCTATGAGCAGGCATTATCCTGCCCGGCTATAGGCGAAATCTCAACGTTCCGTTCACCGCTTGAAATTCCGGTGCAGATGACCTCTCCGTATGGCGAGCGGCTGGATCCAATCACATTGGATTCCATTACATTCCATCATGGCATGGATCTATATGCGCCGGAGGGTACGACAGTTCTGTCTGCATTCAACGGAGTTGTCGAAGAGGCTTCAAGCACCGATGAGCTGGGCAATTATGTAGTCGTCAATCATGGCTGCGGCGTCAAAACGCTATATGGACATTTGGAAAGCTATCATGTGGAGGTCGGACAGGAAGTATTCCAGTATGCGTCCATTGCCAGATCAGGCAACACCGGATCCAGGACAACCGGTCCACACCTGCACTTCGGCGTATATATCAACGGGAAATCAGTAGACCCTGGCCGCTTCGTGCCTTATTAAAAAACGGGAGATGTGAGGACAGATGTTGGTAGTATCCCCAAAACGCTATTTGCCGGTTGCGGTAAATACGCTGGTGCTGCATGCAGGAGGGCTGTATTTCTACATTCATAGGGACGTATATGACCAGGCTGTCATTCTTGCGGACCAATATGCTGAGCTGGATGAGCTGTCAACGCTTGTAGGAGGCGGCGCGGACAATAGGGAGACCGCACGCTGGTTTTACAGCCAAGCTCCAAAGCCGCTGAACATACTGGCTCCATTTCTGAATCTGATTGAAGGGGAGTTGGAGCGGGATCTTGAGCTGTGCTGCGGCGCGCTGCATGTCATTACATCGCTGATTCAAGTTCGCCATTTCATTCATAAGCCTCAAGAGGTGCGGAAGAGCGTATCCTTCTCGCTCAGCATCAAGGATGAATACGAGATGGCTTGGGAGAGCTTCCTCATGACGGCAATCCCTTACGAGAAGCGCCATTTGGCCATGGCATCCGCTCTGCCAGTATATCAAGAACATGCGGCGGGTTTCGAAGTGCAGCAAGCCCCACCAGAGAGAGCATATTCAGCCGAGCCGGCGCCAATTCAAGCTCTCCCTGCGGAAGCGCTGGCGACCTCCATGCTGGAAGGGTTCTCCGTTCGTCGAGAGGAAGAGCAGGCCGAAGCGCCTAAAAGCATGTATGCTTCTACGGCGGCAGAGAAAAAAGCGACCAAGCAATTGCTGTTATAGAACGGAAGCAGTGAGCAAAGGAGGAACCCGGCATGAGTGTAGAATTTCTGGAGCTGGATATGGATGCCCCTGAAGCGGAAGGCCTCTCTGATCCTATGGCCAAAGTGACTGAGGAAGTGGAGCTGTTGCAGCAAATGGCGCAGCAAATGAAAAACAAATATGCAGCGGCAGCGGCAGCCAGCGACTTGACCTTTATTAAAATCATAGAGGATAAATACGGAGAATTGCTCCTTCAATTATCCCAATTGTCTGCAATGGCGGAAGGCAAAGCTTCGAATTTTCCCACTGATGAAGTGGAGGGCGAGACGGATGGGCGGTAAAAGCAACTTGCTCGACCCTGTGCTATTAAGCGGCTTATATAAAGAGAGTCTTCAATTCTATGAGGATGCCGAGCTCAAGCTGAAGCTTATCCAAGCGGAACTGAACCGCTTGAATGACGTTTCGGTAGGCCAGGCGCTGAGGCAGGAGAAGTCAGAGGTCGACAGGGACCAAATTAATGGCTTGAGCGAGCTGGCAGCTTCGGTGAAGGATGCGATAGATCAGCTTCAGCTCTTCATTACTCCCCGGTTATCCGACGCTGTCATCATGGAGCGAGAGAGAAGCGCGGAGCAGGCGGAGCGTCACCATATTATGAACGGTGTGCCTATGATGCTGCTTAAGAAATAGGTTAAGAGAGCAAGTTCACTGCCAGTAATATAGCAAGAACGAGACACGTCAAGAATACGAGAATGAGAATGCTCCAAGTCGCCGATAATGCGGTTGCAGCTTTACGCTCCCGGAATTCGAAGTCTGCCAAGGTCTCGTACGGCGGATGAATCGTGTCCGGGACGAATGGGCCGCTAACAGCGGTAAGCATGGCGAATTCGTCCTCAGGGGACAAATCTTGTTCTATGAACTGGGAATGCTTAACCAGCTGAATGGTATTTTTGACCGTATCCTTAATAATGCCCAGGCCATTGTCGCATTCGTAATAGGCGAACGGACCGGGTGCGACATGCTCGGGTCCGAACTTGTCGGCAAAGCGTTGGGCGGTCACTTCCGTTGTTTTCAAGTTCAACAGCTCCTTGGGAGTGATTACTGGCAAAGCGGTGACACTGATGCTTATAATCCTGATTTTGGCCGTATTTGCAGCGGCAATAATTTATGTGGTCAGGCTGGTCTTGCAGGAAGTGAAAGAAAACAAGAAGCCCGATCATCCTTACCCGTTTGATTTTCCAGCTTTGATCGCATTTGCCAATAAAGCGGATGATGCTTATATCTTAACACATGCTACGCTGGACATCATGCCCTTCAGCAAATTTGCCACCGGCAAAGTATGCAACGAGCTGATTGAATTTTTGTACCGCAATCCTCCCAAAATGTTCGGCTCCAGAAAACATCGGATGCGAACTTGGACGGTCATGGAGTATGATGCTGCGCGCGTCGTGCTTAAGAAAGAAATTACACATCGGCAAGTGAAGGTGAAGCGGGGCATGAGAATTAAGCTTGGCGATGAAATGGTGGAGTATTGGGATATTGCGATGGATGCCGGATCTGATCCCGGATTTGTTATACAGGAAATGAATGCAGATCGCCAATAAGAAGAGTTAAGAGGGGGTGTATCCATGCAGCTTTCATTGCTCAAAGAGAATGTGTTATATACTTGCGTGCTTCCTGAGCGGCGAAAGGGACAGTATTGGGTCACGCAGATCAATGACGAGGGATACGAGGAACGTGTCATCGGGATCGAGGGAACAGAAGGGAAATGGATAATCAAATCCAACAAGCACGCCACTCTGATTAACCCAAATCAAACGCGCATCAAGGAACTGGAGCTCGAGCCGCTGGCCTTTTACGGCTTGTCGCTGAATCGTTCCAATGAGCGGGCTTGGCTGTATACCGAGCCGGTCACGGAGGACCGGAAGCATTTCACCAAGCTTCAGCTCCCCTCCGAAGGCAGGATTGTGATTGGCCGTGCAGCGGTTTGCGATATGTGCTATTCCAATTTGTACACCTCTTCAAGGCATGCGGAGCTGGTCATCTCGAATCATGAGCTAATGATCCAGGATCTTGAGAGCTCTAACGGAACTTTTGTAAACGGGATAAGGGTCAAGCAGAAGACGCTCGCTCCAGGCGATGTCGTCTACATTATGGGCCTTAAGATAATTGCCGGCCAAGGATTTATTTCGGTCAATAATCCGGACGGACAGCTGCAGTATAACCGCGCTTTGCTATTTCCGTTCGCCAAGCCGACCGCCTTGCCAATCGAAGACGATGATGATTGGGATGACGAGGCACAGGTTGATTTCTTCTATCGCTCGCCGAGGTTCAAACGCGAGATTGAACGCGCGGAATTCAAAATCGATAACCCGCCCGCATTAGGCAATCAAGAGCAGACACCGATCATGCTGATGCTCGGTCCGGCGCTAACGATGGGGATGTCATCCATGTTCATGGCCTTCTTCGCCGTTCAGAACTCGCTAAGAAACTCGGGGGATATTACCCAGGCGCTTCCTACGCTTATGATGTCTTCGAGCATGATTCTCGGCGCGATTCTTTGGCCGATTTTGTCCAGGCGCCATGAACGTAAGAAACGGCAAGCCCGGGAGAAGCTTCGGCAAGAGAAGTATAAGCAATATTTGATTGATATGAATGAAAAGATTGAGGAAGAATCCGAACGGCAAAGTGAGATTTTGCGGGAGAATCATCCGTCGCTTGACCACACGCTCAATCGGATCCGCTTCCGTCAGAGGAATTTGTGGGAACGAACCTTTGGGCAGAACGACTTCCTGAGAATCCGACTGGGTATGGGCACGTTGCCGCTGGATGCGGATATTAGAGTTCAGGAGCGGCAATTCTCTCTGGAAGACGATAATTTGCTGGATGAGCTGCATACGCTGACGGACGAGCCGAAAACGCTGGAACAGGTTCCGATTACACTCTCTTTGTTAGAGGACCAGATAACCGGCATTATTGGATCGCGCAATAGCGTCATTGATTTGACCAAAGGCCTTATCTTGCAGTTGGCTTCCTTGCACAGCTATGACGAACTGAAATTTGTATTTATTTATGACCGCAAGGAACAACCGGTCTGGGACTTCGTCAAGTGGTTGCCGCATGTATGGAATTCAGAGCCGGGCATACGGTTCATTGCTACGCAGGCCAGCGAAGTGAAAGAAATGTCCGTCTTCCTGGAGAAAGAATTGTCCAAGCGAGAAGAATTAATTTCTTCCAACGAAGAGATTGATAAGCTGATTCCTTATTACATTATCTTTGCAATGGACAAAGATTTGGCAACAAGAACGGAATTGCTGACTACCATTTACAAACATAAGAAGAACTTAGGTATCAGCGTCGTCCATCTGTATGACGAACTCATGAATCTGCCCAAGGAATGTTCAATTGTAGTGGAGGCTGACCGGGGCGAGTCCAAGCTTTATGACCGCGACAATATTACAGGACAATATCTTGGTTTTCAACCTGACTTCTATATGAAGCAGGATGAACGGGAGCTTGCTGTGAACCTGGCGAATCTGAAACTTCATTCCTCGGATGCTAACTTTGCATTGCCGAATATGATGACGTTTCTGGATATGTTTAAGGTGGGTAAAATCGATCACTTGAATGCTCTGTCGCGATGGAAGGAAAATGATCCGACACTGTCGCTGGAGGCAGCGATTGGAATCGATCCGTCTGGCGAGCTGTTCAAGCTTGATTTGCATGAGAAGTATCATGGTCCGCACGGTTTGATTGCGGGAATGACCGGTTCCGGTAAAAGTGAATTTATTATGACGTATATTTTATCGCTGGCTGTTAACTACCATCCGCACGAGGTCGCATTCATACTCATTGACTATAAAGGCGGCGGGATGGCCAATGCCTTTACGCAGCTGCCTCACTTGGCGGGTACGATTACGAATCTGGATGGGGCCGCCGTCAAGCGCTCGCTTATTTCCATTCAGAGTGAATTGAAGCGCAGGCAGGCGATCTTCAGCGAAACTAGCAAAAAAGTCAATACGAGCAACATTGATATTTACAAATACCAGAAGTTGTACAGAGACGGGCTTGTCAGCGAGCCGCTGCAGCATTTGTTTATGATTTCCGACGAATTTGCGGAGCTGAAGACGCAGCAGCCTGAATTCATGGCACAGCTCATTAGTGCGGCCCGGATCGGCCGAAGCCTCGGTGTCCATCTCATTCTGGCAACCCAGAAGCCGTCCGGCGTGGTCGATGACCAAATCTGGAGCAACAGCAAGTTCAGAATATGCCTGAAGGTTCAGGAAAAAGCGGACAGTATGGACATGATCAAGCGTCCTGATGCTGCGGAGCTCTCTGTAACGGGCCGTTATTATGTGCAAGTCGGCTTCAATGAGCTGTTCGAGCTTGGCCAATCCGCATGGGCTGGCGCTCCTTATTATCCGGCAGATCGTGTGGAGAAGCATAAGGATGAAAGTGTAATCATTATTGACAATCTTGGCCGTACGCTCAAATCTGCGAAAATGGACAAACGTAAGGCAGTATCCAGCAATCCGCCTAAGCAGATCGATGAGATCAACAAGTATTTGGCGGAGATTGCCAGAGAAGAAGGCATTAAGGTGAAGCCACTGTGGCTGGAGCCGATACCTGAATTTATATTTGTGGATGAATTGAAAGAGAAGTATGGCGTGCCCAAAGCCAAGCCGTACTGGCTTAACCCGACGATCGGCGAGATAGACGATCCGGCGAACCAGCGACAGCTGCTTATGACATTCCCGCTTAGCCAAGAGGGGAATGCAATCATATACGGTTCTGCGGGCAACGGCAAAACGACCTTTATCAATTCGCTTCTATATTCGATTATGCAGGACCATACACCAGAGGAAATAAATCTGCATCTTCTTGATTTTGGCTCGGAGACACTTAAGGCATTTGCCAAAGCGCCGCATGTCGGTGATGTGCTATTGGCTCACGATACCGAGAAGACAAGCAATTTGGTCAAAATGCTTCATCAAGAAGTTGAAAAGCGCAAGAAGCTGTTCTCTGATTACGGCGGCGATTATCATTCCTACATTCGCACTTCTCAGAGCAGTATGCCATCTATTGTTGTTGTGATTCATAATTTTGCGGCATTTTTAGAGACATACGAAAACTTGGAAGAGACACTCTTGTATCTAACAAGGGAGGGTGTCAAATATGGCATCTACTTTATACTGACGGCGCTTAATACGAATGCAGTCCGTTACCGTATGTTGCAGAACTTTAAACAGCTTTATGTGCTGCAGCTTAACGATGAGGCGGATTACTCGGGTGTACTCGGCAATGTAGATGGAGTTTTCCCTTCGAAGCTCAAGGGACGCGGCATTTTGAAAACCGATAAGGTCTATGAATTCCAAACTGCGCATGCGTTCAAGGAAGCAGATCGTACGATTGATTGCATCCGAGAATATTGCGGTCGTTATGCTGCAAGCTGGAATGGATATACGGCTCCGAGGGTACCGATTCTTCCAGATAAAATCGATGTAGAATACATCAGAGAAGAAAGTCGCATTGCTGATTGGACGGTTATTCCGGTGGGCGTAGAGAAGAGCAGCCTGCAAATGTCTCAATTCTCATTCAATCGCTATATCAATATTGTTCTATGGCAAGCTATTGATCGTCCGTTGTTTATGCAAGGCTTGGCAGAGGTCATCGGGAGTCTGACAGATGCGCAGGTTAAGGTGCTTGACTGCCAGGCGCAGTTTGAAGCGGATCCGGCAAAAGCGTATGGCTACTACTACGATGAAAGACAATTCGATCATGTGATCTCGGAGTTGTTTAATACCTTGGTTACCCGCAACAATACGTATAAGGATGCTAAGGAAGCCGGGGAGCCATTGCCGGAGTTCGACAAGTTAACCATTATTATTCCTTCTTTCTCAAGCTTATTGTCCATGATCACTGATGATTCTAAGGACAATCTTAAAATATTGCTTGAAAAAGGCAGTATTGCCTATAACGTCAACTTTATTTTGGGCGATGCCGTCTCAGCTACTTCTTCTTATGCTTACGATGCCTGGTATAAAAACCACGTATCAGCCAACGATGGGATCTGGCTTGGCAACGGCTTTGCTGATCAATATCAACTTAAGACCAACAAAACGTCGAGCGAATTCTATCAGGAAATTGGCGAAGAGTTTGGCTACTGCATCGTGAGAGGAAAAGCAAAGCTGGTGAAGCTGCTTTCATCTGTAACGACTGAGCTGGAGGTGGAGCTGGTTGGATAAATATTTGGTAGAGGTATACATTCCGGTATTGAACAGAAGTTATGACGTTTATATCCCGGCCACCACACGGCTGAGCGAGGTGGAGGCTTTGCTTGCCTCAGCTGTAACAGAATTATCCGATGGCTACTTTACCGTACGGCCCGACACTGTATTGTGCGACAAGTCGAGCGGCATGCTGCTGGATATTAACAAATCAGCATTGGAGCTAGGTTTGCAAAATGGCTCCAGGCTGATGTTAATATAAAAATTCCGATTTGAAAGGAGAAATGAACATGTCAAAAGTAAAAGTTGTGGTTGATCCGCTAAAACTAACTGAAGCTGCTCAGAATATCGAAGGCATGCTAGGGGATTATGTAAGGTTGTATACATCCCTGTACACGGAAGTGAATGCGATGGGAGCTGCTTGGAAGGGAAGGGACAATCGCGCCTACACGGAAAAAATTAAGGAATTTGAAAATGATTTTAAACAGATGAAAGCAATGCTTTCCGATTATCAGTTGTTTTTGACCAATAGTGCCAAAGATTACACCCTGGTACAGGATACACTGGAGTCTGGGGCTCGCAGGATCGTTACCTAAACAATTTTTGAATTATAAATAGAGGAGGAATTTAGAATGGCTGATGGAATTGATATTTCGTTTGCAGAGGTTAGCAGAACTGCAGAATCAATCCGTACAATTAATGGCAGTCTTAAAGACAAACTAAATGAAGTAAAAACTCAAATGAATAATCTGAATAACAGCTGGCAAAGTGAGGCCGGAACAACAATTCGCAATAACTTCAATAAGTTCTCGGCGAAATTTGACGAGCATTTTGAAGTTATTCAAGCATACTCAAAATTCCTCGACCACACGGTAAGTGAGTACACTGCTAATGAAACTAGAATCAACAATAACGCTGACAAGTTTAGATAAGCAGCAATAAGCGGCAAATCGGGGGAGTCACCTTCCCCGGTTTGCCGTCTACTTATAAATGAAGAAAGGCGGGTGGCATTATGGGAATCAATGTAGTGCAGGCCAATTCTCAGGCAAGCAGTATTAGCAGGTATGCTAGCGATCTTCGAGGAATTAAAAGCAGCCTCCTTCAATACAAGTCGGAGATCAATTCGGCCTGGCAATCCAGAGAGATGAAATACGTGAATCAGGCGTTGGATAAGCTTAATATCGAGCTTAGTACAATTTGTTCCGATCTGGATTCTCTTAGCAGCGATATTGTGGCAGTTGCCAGAGAAATTCAGCAAGAAGAAGAAGCCGCAAGGAGAGCGGCTGAGGAAAGAGCGAGGCTCGAAGCAGAGGCAAGGGCCAGACAGCAGCAAAGCACAACGGGCAAAAAAAGCCCCTTTGGCTTATAGCTTTTCTTTTGGGCAAAGTATAGATTCATAGGTTGGCGAGAGGAGAGCTCCTGTGGCGGAAATATCGATAACGATAGATGCTGTGCGAAATTCAACAAAAAGAATGAATTCGCAAATCGGCAGCATGAATAGCAACTGGATGAATCTGGTCAAGGTTAATAACGGACTGGATTATCGAATTGGCGCCCGACGGCGAATCGGCGAGCGTCTGAGCCAAGCCAGCAATCAGCTATTATCGGTTGAAGGAAGATTGAAAAAAATTGCAGAGTTAACCGGCGAAGCTGCTGTTCTATACGATCAGAACGAGACGAAAGTGGTCAGAGCAGCAGAACTGGTAGGGAAATCGCCGGTACAAACGGCAATCATTAATTATATTAACTTCCTAAATGATTATGCAAACCCGATTGTATATCGGAATGCCCTTCTTCTATTGGGAGCCAATCTGTTGGATGCCGATAAATTGTTGATCGCTTCTGATCAATTGAGATTTAAGTTTGTCGACAAGAATGGGAATGTGCATTTGAAGATCCCGAATGATATCAAAAATATTGATTACTCCAAGTATAGAAATTTGCTGTCGGATGCCCTCGGCGGAACGGGGAAAAAGTGGGACAGCACAACCATTGAGCGAATGCTGAAGGATGGGCTGTTCATCTATGGCAAGCATCAATTGCGAGACGAGAATGGCAAATTAATGGACAGCTACACCAAAAGAAGCGGGAAGTTCATGGAAACAGATTTTCCTGGACTCAATAGTGCCATTGCAGGCTTGAAAGACGGAACTTTTACGAAAATGGGAAAAGCGGCCTGGGAAGGAGTCAAAGACAACGCTATTTATAGGGACTTTACCGGTTGGGGGGATGCCAGCAAGCTGACCAAGGTGGGGAAAGCAGCGGGTATTGCCGGAACGGTGCTGACAATCGGCGAAAATGCCTTTACCTACTTGTATGATAAAGATACAGGAAGCTGGACAACAAAGAATATACAGCAATTCGCCGTAAGCACAACCGTTGATGTCGCTGGTGCAGTGGGTTCAATGGCCGCCGGAGCAGCAGTGGGCTCGCTCTTCTTGCCACCGGTAGGCACAGTCGTCGGCGCGGGAGTCGGAGTGGTCGCAAATATTGCGATAAACCACAAATTTGAAGCTCTTGGAAATAAAAGCATAACGGACTTCACTAAAGAGGGATTGAATACAGGCATAAATTATTTGCGGGAAAAAGAAAAAGAGTTAAATGAATTTGTCGGCAAGAAGGCGACAGAAGCCAAAGAATATGTGAGCCAGAAGGCAACAGAGGCAGTCGGCTATATCGGGGGTAAAATCAACGACGTCGGCAATAGCGTGAAAGACGGACTGAATAATATAGGCAAATCATTGTCTGCTGTATTCTGGTAGACAGATGAATGGGGGGATTGAAATTGAGGGTTATGAATAAAGGCTTATCAAGCATCGCAGGCGTTTCCATTACTGTCTTGCGGCAGTATTGGTTAATCGTTGGAATGATAGCCTTTCTGATTAACGGGTTCTCTATATTTAGCCTGTATCAGATGAAACACTCCTCTGCAGCAATTATGGAGGTGGTTGTTTATATTTCCGCGTTGCTCACATTGATTATGTTCATAGCGGGTTCCGCAGTATGGAAGAAGTGGAGATACACACCTGAAAAACAGCTAGTACTATTAAACATACTTATTTGGAAGACTGTTATAGATGCTTATCTATTGTTTTATGTTTTAGGTAATAGGCTTGAATTATCCGCACAGGATAATGGATTGGCAGCAGTGATTTTTGCAGCGGGAGTCATTAATGCGTGCATTGTCGGAATTAATTATCGGAACAAAAATAAGGGAGAACATACTGTTCAACATTCGGGAAAGGCGAGGTTCCGGTTATTAGGCTCTATATGGGGAAAGCTTTTTCTCTATTTATTTGTCTTGATCATATTACGGCTTATAACCCACAGCCTCGGAATACTGACAGAAGGATTCTCGTTTCTATATGTCTATCATCTAGCCTTAGCGCAATATTATATATCGGCACAATGGACCGGCAAGACCTGCATGTCGAGGCAATCCTCTCAAGAAGGTATTGCTGCCAACGAAGGGCATAGCGGTGAGGGCGCCTCGCGAGCAACAACCTACGCACGTGGTACCACTTTGGTAATCGTATTCCAGTATCTGTGCTTGGCTATATGGATATTTCGACTGACTGATGTCTCCCTGAGCACATTAAATCCTATATGGGCTGGACTATATATCGTAATTTTCATAGCTTTGTTGAAGTGGATTGGCCATTATGCGGTTGCATTCATAGGTCATTTCTTTATTAATAGCATGTTATCGTTAGGCAGCTTTATTGTGTTGTTCAAGCTCGGATTCTATATTGCGGAGCAGGACTCGCTGGATACGGAGCCTGGATTGCTGCTGTTCATCCTCTGTATGCTGCCGATATGGATTTGGTGGAATTACAATATCATAGCACGGTTAAACGGCAGAAGAGAAGGTTAGGTCAGAGAAATAACACGTTACATAAAAAAGGGAGAGAACCATGATGAAAATAAAGCGCTGCCCGATTGTGCTCAACAATGTGATTAGCGCCAACTTGACGACGGAACTGGATCAATGGCATGAAGGGATCCGCGGTATGCGCAATGCGGTAATCCGCAACGGGCTGTATGGTACCGGCCCTGTCATGTATCAGGTAAGAGAAGTGGACACGGAGAATGGCACAGCGGAATTCACCTTCCACATCCCAGTCGATCGCCCTGTGGAAATGAAAGAAGGAAGTGAGTACAGCTTTGAAGAAACATGGGTTGTGCAAGATGCGCTGTTATTGAGGCATGCTGATCTGGATGACGATATCTCCGAATCCTACGCGCTGCTCCGCGCGTGTGCAGAGGCGAATCAACTGAAATTAGAGGAGCCTTTCTACAATATATATCTCGATGTGTTTGGCGGCGGGATCATCGATATTTGCGCCCCAATCGCAAGGGAGGAATAGAATGGTACTGGTTGGCGATTCCATCCGATTCACCAATGTGATTTCCAAGAAATACTACTACCACTTCAATGACATGAAGACGGTGATGGAGAGCTTTATTAACGAAATTATTGGTGTTCATGCAACGGTGAAGGGCCCATTGTTTTATGCCCTGTACAATGTGCCGCTTGATGAAATGATGATGGCAGAGTTTTTTATGCCGGTAGAAGAGGACCAGGTCGAGCTTCCAGAGGATATGCGCTACCATAGCTATTATAATATCGAAGATATGCTTGGTGTAGCCATACATAAGCAATTTGAGACAGCGACGGAGGAGGCTTATGCCAGCTTGATTCAATATATGAATCTTAACGGATATACGCAAATTACGCCAATCTATCATCTCTTCTCTGGCGATAACACGATGCAATATGTACATATAAAAATCGGATATGCTCCCGCCGAGGAAGAGCAGCAGGAAAGGGAGCCAGAGCTTGTGTGGAAGGACTAGCTGCCTGAAGCATATATTCGCAATGGATGGTGAGCACAAATGATGCAGCAGAATGACGTCATAGGCGGACGTTACCGGGTAGAATCGTTGTTGGCAAAGGGCGGAATGGGATGCGTATACCTGGTTCAGGATACGAAGCTGAATAATAAGGTATGGGTTGTCAAAGAAATGGCCCATATGGAGCATGATAACAGCTTTGCGGAAGAGGCAAGGCTGCTTACCAGTCTGACTCATCCCAGCATCCCCAAAATTACGGACTATTTCGAACCGAATGAGGACGGCTACTGCTATCTGGTTATGGAATATATTAAGGGCGTAACGTTGCAGCAGCACTTTGAGGGGCAAGGGTTTCAACTGCCCTTCCAGGTTATTATTTCTTATGCCTCGCAATTATGTGAGGTGCTGGACTATCTGCATCAGCAAGAGCATCCGATTGTATTCCGCGATTTGAAGCCGTCCAATCTTATGATAGATGAATATGGGCGCCTGAAGCTGATCGACTTCGGCATTGCGCGCAAATACGACGAATCCAAGCTTTCCGATACGGTTCAGATGGGAACCATCGCGTTCGCCGCTCCGGAGCAGTTCGAGAACAGACAGACTGATCCTCGCACGGATATATATGCGGTTGGCGCCATTCTATACTACCTCGCAAGCAGAGGCCACTATTACTTCCGCAATACGATGCCGCTAGCGCAGGCCCTTGCCTCTTACCCTGAAGAATTCAGGCACATGGTGCAAAGACTGCTGGAGACCGACCCGAATCAGCGCTATCAAAGCATACGGGATATTGCTGCTGTGCTTCAGAAGTTGCAAGGAGATGGGGCAGTATCCATGCCTGAGAGCGAATTGGCTAAAACCATGATGATACAGTCGTCTGCTGCAGCGGCTCCCCGCAGCGCAGTTGCGGCACCCGTTCATGAGCAGGCGACAACACATCTCTATAAGCAGCAGACCGGTTTTTCTTCCCGTAAAATGCACACGGTTCAAGCCACCCAGAGCCATCCGGCGCTTATTATCTATTTGCTTGATGTCAGCGGCTCCATGACACTCATGAACGGTTCGCGCAGGCGTCTGGATATTGTTACTGATTCCCTATATGTAGCCTTGAAGCAAATGGTATTCCGATCGACGAAAGGCAGCCGGATTTCCCCGCGTTACCGGGTAGCCGTGCTCGCCTATAGCGAAGATATTCACGATGTGTTCGGAGGCATTAAGCGCATCGACGAATTGATGAATACAGGCATGCTGCCGACGCTCAAGACTCAGCGTTTTACGGATACAGCCCAGGCCTTCCTGTATGCAGAGCAGCTGCTGAAGGCGGAGCTTCCGCATATTCAGGATGGACCGGCCCCGCTCATCTGCCATATGACGGACGGCATCTATACAGGCGAGGACCCGGAGCCGATCGCGCGCAGATTGATGGAGATGACAGTAAAGGACGGCAATGTCCTGGTCGAAAATATATTTATTTCGGACGATGTGTTGTCGAGCGAAGTGGATCAGCCGAAGCGTTGGCCAGGGGTGCAGGACAACACTGAATTCAGGGATGACTATGGCCGCAAGCTGATGCGGATGTCCTCGCCCATTCCGGAAAGCTACAGGCAAATGATGCGAGAGGCCAATTTCAATCTTGCCGACGGTTCCTATCTTATGTTCCCCGGTACGAATCCTGAGCTGGTGTCGCTGGGCTTTCAGATGTCCGCGGCTACGCCGATCCACTAACGATGGCCAGAATCAGACTTCCACAAGGAAGCGAGACCGAGACGGCAAGTGTCGAGAGCGGTATTGGGCGTTATCAGTACAGTTATTCCCGCTCGGCCGAAGCAAGGGAGAATGGGGAGGCTGGCCAGGACTATCTGACCATCATTGAGGAGAAGGAATATCTTGCCTTTGCGCTCTGCGATGGCATCAGCATGTCCTATTACGGCGATATTGCGGCGAGCTTTCTTGGGGAAAGCTTGCTGGATTGGTTGATTTCGGAAGATTCCGCTTTAATGGATGCCTCTCGATTGCGTGAGAGCTTGCATGGATATCTCATAGGACAGGCCCAAGAAGCGGACAAGAAATTGCAGCGCCATCAAATTCCTTCTCATATTAAAGGCATATTGCGCGAGGTGCTGCTGGCTAAGAAGGAAATGGGCAGCAGCACCATCTATTGCTGCGGCAAAATCGAGTGGCCCAGCAGCAATAACGCTGACGGCAGGCTGCTCTTAGCCTGGCAGGGCGATACTCGGATCAGAATTTGGGAGAATGGCGTCGAGCAGCAAGGTCTCTTGGGGGACAGCTTCCATACGAGCGAGCGCTGGAGCACAAAGTCCGGACCGGTCGGCGGGTCACCGCATATTCATGTCGGCAGCTTGCCTTGTTCGAGAAGCGGCAGTGGCGCTGTATTGGCGTATTCGGACGGCTTAAAGGGATTGGACGCCTCAAGCCGGATAACAAAAGACAAGATCACCGATATCATTGCGCACGAAGCTGCGGATCCGTCCAGTGACGATATGTCCATTATACATATTCAGTGGCAGACGCCCTGACATCCCCCCATTCATTCAAATTGAAGGAGAATCGGACGATGGCTTTTCAAACAGATGTTCATGCGAAGCTGACCATAGACGGAGAGACTTATGCAATTGGCGAGCATCCTTTTGCGCCAGGCATACCTTACGGGCAGGAGGGCAGGCAAGGCACTGTCTATCTTCTGGAATCAACGGATACGAGTCATAAGAAAGCGATTAAAGTGTTTCGTTCCAAGCTTATTAATCCATCCACTGTGCATTTGTCTTCGCAGATAAGCAAATTTGCCGCAATGAACGGACTCGCTGCCTGCGAACGGGCTACCATTACCCCTCATAATAACCCGGAGCTGCTTGCCAAGGAACCGGATTTGCTCTATGCCGTTCTAATGCCGTGGATCGAAGGTCCGACTTGGATGGATATGATTCTGAACAAGCAGCCTATCACGCGGAGGCAGAGCTACACGGCTGCATACGCTCTGGTCGAAATTCTGGTGACGATGGAGCAGCGGGGCCTTGCGCATTGCGATCTGTCAGGCCCTAACGTCATGATGCCGATGTTCACCGAAGGAAGAAATCCTGTTAAGTCCTCTAATTTTGTGCAGCTTATCGATTTGGAACAGTTGTTTTCCGTGCAATTCGAGCGGCCGGAGTATTTGCCGGCAGGTTCTCCGGGTTATGCCCCGAAATATGCCAGCGCGCAGATGTGGAATGCGCAAGGGGACCGTTTTGCAGGAGCTGTTCTTATTATGGAGATGCTGGCTGCATGTACAGGCACTTTCACACAGCATGCCTGGGGAGAGAGTTATTTTGACCCAGGAGAGCTGCAAACACATTGCGATCGTTATGATAAGCTCGTTCAAGCCGTTAAGCCGCTATGGGGAGCGGGAGTCACTTCATTGATGCAACGTGCATGGGAAAGCGACGAGCTGGGGCACTGTCCGACCTTTGGTGAATGGATGCTGGAGCTGTCCAAGATCGACCAGTCCGTATTGCGCGAGGATGTAACGGTATCGATGCAAAAGCGCGAGGAGCCGAGAGCGGCCTTGCCGCGACGCGAAGAGCAGACAATGGCACCGTTGGTCAGACAGGAAGCAGCGGCTGCTGCAGCCCCTGCAGCTCGTCCGGCAGCAGCTTTGCCCAAGCCTGAACCAGCTCAACCGGTGAGACCTACTGCGACTTCAAAGCCTGACCAGAATGGCAGCGCCAAGCTCATGCGCAAGGCAAGAGATTATGAGAGCAAAGGCAATTTGCCGAAGGCTATTGAAACCTACCGATCTATTCTTGCGCTTCAGCCTCATGAGAGTGTAGCCAAGGAAATTGAGATTGCGATAGAGTCCCTGCAAAAGCAATTGTCAGATCAAAGCAAGCAGAAGCGCAAGCGTTCGCCGGGTAAGCTGCTTGGCAAGCTGATGAAGCCGCTTATTGCGCTTGTGATAGTAGGTGTGATCGGAACGGGCGGTTATTGGGCGTACAATTACTTCAAAGGACTAGCGGATGCCGGGCCTGTACAGACCAAAGCACAGAAGCAGGCGGTCAATGCGGAGATTGCGCAGTTGAAGCAGGAGCTTGCAGACAGAGACAAGGCGATTGCCTTGATGAGCAAGGAGATCGAAGAGCTTCGCAAGCCGATTGGCCAACGCAGCGATGAATTGGTTCAGAAGCTGCTGGAGCAGTATAGCGAGATTCAGAAGCTGGCAGAGAAGGATTCTGCACAGGACCAGGAGCTGCATGAGAAGGTGTTCGCAGCTACAGAGACCTATATGCGTTATGTCAATGATTATTACAAATATGCCTATAACCTTGATGAGTATGTGCAGGAGCAGATTGATATTGTGGAACATTACTATTTCCCGTTTATCTACAATAAAAACCGCAATGCTCAGCTTAATTTTAAGTTTTATACCGATTATAAAGATCATTTCTTGCCAGGAGGACCGCAATCATGATATATGGCGCTTCATTGGGAGCTTTCGTCAAAAAGTCCATGCCGGACAAAGGCTTTCAAACCAACAGTCAAAAATTAATTGAGCTGTTGCCTATTGATCCTGCAGTAACCCAAATGGATGTGGTCGTGCTTGGTCCCAAAGATATGGGCGGCTCAAAAGGCAAGGCATTGAGGGAGGCCATTCTAAAGAAGCATGACGCTATTGACGTTGTGTATTTGTATCAAAAGGACGCAGAAGCCGATCTTGTAGAGGGCGATGTGCAAAAGACGCAGCTGATTAAGCTGTCCTTCGATTATGTGGTCGGAGCCCTTCAATCCGTTATCCAGAATAAATCGATCAGCGGCAAGCATAGGATCGAATCCGGGGATACAAGAGGCTACAGCTATGATGCCGAGCAGGAAGAGCAGGCAGCGCCTGAGTCCTGGCGAGATGAAGAAGAGGATGATTCGCAGTCATTGGTGTATGAAGAGCCGCCAGTGGTCTTGGAGACGGCTGCAGGTCTTGAGGCTCGTCTTGAGGCGATCGGCAAGTTTAGCGGCTTTGATGCTTTGAAGAAGCAGATGGATAAGGAAACGATTCAATACGAGCTTAAGCATGAGAATGTACAGTATGCCGAAGCCGTTAACATGCTGGAGGAATTGGACGCGCAGATCGCCAAGGTGTTCAAGGACAGCACGATTCCTCCCGATATGCGATTTGAGCAATTAAGGCAGATCGGCGTGAACCGGGCCGCCTATAAAGGAATCGAAAATGGATTGCTGGCGGACAAGCTGGCCTCTGTCATGGACCTGGTCGTTCAATCAGCCGAAGAAGCGGTGGATGCCCGTATCAGGCAGATGCGCGATGCTTTGGACACGATTACGTCGACGCGGCTCCTTTATGAGGATTATGGCAAGCTGCAAGAGCTGGTTGATGCGCGTATGTCGGTACAGATGGATCTCATGGAGCTTTCCAAAGAGATCATCGAGATGTACCAAGCGATGGACCTTAGCGTGAATGAGCTGATCGACCAGTTCCAGGACAAAGGGCCGAGCGGCTATCCGTACGTTAATGATATTTTGCAGCCGCTGGAGCCGTTGTTTATTCCGCAGAATATGGCGGCTATTACAAGCCGGCTGCTGTCGGACCTTAATCGAAACAAAGTAACGTTCTCTATTATAGAAGAAAAAGTGAAAAGCGTAGTCAATCTGGTGTTTAAGCTGTGCGAAGAGGACGCTACGATTATCGAGTATCAGCAGAAGCTGATCAAGCTGCTGCAAGCCCAGCGGATCGAGGATGTTGTGATTGTGGATCATGTCATAAAAAACTCGCTGCGATTGTTCGTAGGCCCGTCCAATACTGGCCGCACGGCAACTGCCCTGACATGGTCCGGCGTCGTATCGAGACGGCAAAATACGCTGCTGCTGGATTTGACCGGGAATACCAAGCTAGGCCAATACGGCGTTGAGGCGGTGTCGCTGGCGACTTTCCTGGAGCAGCGGTTGGAGCAGCCGTTCCTATGTGTAGCCGGAGGCTCGGATATCGATTTGGAGCAAGCAGAAGGCATGGTAGCGGAATTGAAGCTGCGCCTTAACTATTACGCCCATATTCATGTTCTGCTGGATGCTTCGCAGACGGAGCTTCTAAGCAAGCTTGCGCCATCGGCATTATCGGTTCATTTTATTACGGACTGCACGCCGCGAGGTACGGAATTGCTTAAGCCTGCCGTCGAATCGTTCCAGGAGCCGAATATTGCCCAGAAAGTGATTCTTATTGATCCGCCGGTTGATCCGATGCGCATGGTGCAAGATCTATCGATTGATCCGCTGCTGGCGAAGGTCATTGTGCTTCCGCGATCCCAGCATATCCGGGCGTGCTCGTTGAATCGGGTCAAGCCATTTGAGAGCAAAGAAGTAGCAGATATATTCGAAGAGGCGTTCCGTTAGGAGAACGGATACTTTTAGAGTCGGAGGGAAGCTATGTCCCAAATCAAGATTGATACCGGAAGGGTACAGAGCCAGGATGCTATTCTGAATACGCAGGCGATGCGTCTAACGACAGCGAAGAGCGGCGTTAACTTCATCTCTGTAGACGGTTCAATAGCGGCGCGACGCTCTATCAGCTCCCGGATATCTCGCGCGAGAAGCGATCTGCAGGAGATTGATCGGCGGTTCCGTGATATACAACTTTTTATTAAGAATGCTACGGAGCAGTATAATAAAGTAGAGAACGAGCTCATTCGCAAATCATCCGATACCGGAGTTTGGATGGGGAGCTTTCCGCTCCGTGCAGGCTCTCCTGGCTCGGGGGAATGGACGCCGGAGCAATTGGCGGCATTGGCGCTTATGGGGCAAGGCCTTATGTTTGGGCTGGAGTGGCTAATACAGTGGCAACAACAGCTCAAAGAACGGCAAGCAAGCGCACCGCCTCCAACAACCATTTCGCCTGATGTCTCGGTGAAGTATTATGAGTTCAATTACGATGTGAATGACTATGTGGTCTACACGTCCGACGGGAAGCAGACGAAGATCAGTTTTTCGAATCTGGAGAACTTGCTTTACCAATACAATGCGGGCAAAATGGTAGAGATGTGGCCGTCGGATGTCTTCGAGCAGGTGCGCGGCTTTGACGGCAAAAAAATACAAGAATTTCTGGATTATGCGATCTCTCAGGGCTATGACCCGGTCACCTTCGAGTACAAAGGGAAGAAGATGCAGGATAATCCGGATGCCCACAGCTATGTTGAAAAGCGGCAGCAGTATTACGAGGACAACAAGGAAGGTCCGAAGTGGTTTCTGAACGGTGTTTCCTTCGGTTTGGATTTTGTTCCAGTGGCGGGCAACATCAAGGCAGGCTGGGAAGCGATTAGCGGAAAGAATGCGATAACCGGAGAAGATCTGAGCACTGCGGACCGCTGGATGGCTGCTGCCGGGGTCGTGCTACCTTGGGTACGAAAAGCAGGCAAGCTAGTCGGTGTTGCTAAGCACGGGGATGAAGTGGTTGACGCGGTCAAAGGCGGCACAAAAAAAGTTGGGCCAGGGGCTGCTAAGGATCGTCCGGTTGAGGGGACGGGAGAAGGTCTTGCAAGAAGTACGGGGCAATCTACCGGTTCTATAGACCCTGTTAAATTTGATAGGATGAAAAAGGCATTTGAAAAACAAGGAGGAGTAATTGATCAGTCCGACGAGGCAATAAGATATTTAGATTATCGTGGGGCAGAGGCTGTCACTTGGAATGAGAAAACAATACAATTAAGGCAGAATCCAACGACTTCTGCGGTATTTGAAGAATTCATTCATACTGCACAATACAGAGCAGGGAAAATACCCGACCAAACGCCAAGAACAGTGCTCACTGTGGAAATTGAAGCCGCCGAAAAACTCATAAATTACAGAAAAGCGTATGGGATTCCTAATGATGAGACAAGAGCTACGATTGAGAGATTGAGAAGAATGAGACAAGAATTAGATGAATTAGGGAAATGACGAGGTGAGAATATGTTTTCAATTGAGGTCAAAACAGCTTTCTATATCAGGGTTGCCAATATAGTTGCTATTGAAGGAAAACCAAATGGAAGTCTCCAGGGAAAAGTTCTACATGATGAAACCGACATTTCAAGATCTTATTTTGTTAAAGGGGTTGCACTGGTTAATAGGCAGGAATACATTAGCCTTACAGAATCCATAACTATTCAATTAGAGCCAGGCGACTATATTGCTGAGGATTTAATCGGAAAGAGATTAGTAAGCTACGATTAACAACCAATTGCCCCATTTGCTACTAACGGTTTATTTTCTGTCGGTCGGCTACCCAGTGCCGAATGAACCCATCATTCAGCTAATAATACATGTGACCCATGTAATACCCGTATAAAGATTTCGTCATTTTGATTGTACGCACATCAGATGCTTTAATTTTATTTCCTAAATAACGTTATTCCGTTACATGAAACAGGTCGATTATGGCCAGATACTTCCATGATTGACCTGTTTTTTGTTATGTTCACTTTCTCTTGTAGGGTACGCTGTCCGATAGATAAGCTGTCTTAGCCATCTTACCTTCTAAAATGGATAGATCGACCATTAATATTGTCAGGACTTATTGGTAAATTGTCCGCAACAATCGGGCTATTTGCCGAGATAGATATTGTGCAAGTTAATAAATCTGGTGACGACCAGTTGACATAGAACAGGTGAGGATACGTGTCAGGCTAGCAATCTTTCCTACTCAGTAGTCGCCCAGTGGATGCTAAAGTAGATATTCAAGGATTAATAATAAGGAATTCTTTGCCCACAGTTCAATAAACGAAGCTACAGACAAGGATGCACTATCTGGTATCTCTTTGAAACCTCAGGGAGAGCCTGCATTTAAAGCTAAGAAGGTTGACCCAGATAACGCAAAGATTGATACACCTGAATCATACTTAAGAGATTATGACACGGAATACAAAATTTTAAATGATATCGCAACACAACTTTCTGGTAACAAAAATGCAAAAGGAACAATTAATCTGTTTACTGAACGTCTTACCTGTCAAAGTTGCTCTGATATAATAATGGCTTTTAGAAGAGAATATCCAAACATCACAGTGAATGTACTCACAAATGATGGTAAGGTCGTAAAATAGGCAGAGAGGGGAACGTTATGCAAGAATGGGGCTATAACGAGCTAATAGATTATGTTGAAGAGGTATTCAATATTTCAGTTAACGATGGACTAAATGCTCTACAAGCCGGGGGACGATGCTTGTATGAATGCAAATGTAATTGAAGAGGGCGAAACTGAGAAAACTATATTTTATATAAGCTTAGCCCATTTGCAAATTAATAATGGGATAATATCTGCACGCATCCATGAACAAATCAAAAATATCATTAAAGTTTTTGATATTGATAACTTTGTTGAAGAATTGGGTTTAGATGATGCTAAGGATTTAAGTCGGCGTGTTGAATCACTTGAAATAGAGATACAGAATGTTGAGGTTATTGGTTGAATATCAACTTGACTCAACTAAAGCTTTGGGGACTACCGAGAGCGAATAACTAAAGATAAAGCTAGCTGTATTTCGGTTGTATTCACATCAAATGCTTTAACTGTGTAAACTGAATTCGCTACCTATTGCATTACATCAAACAGGTTAGTTATGGACAGATGAAACTGTAATATGACCTGTTTTTGTTTTCTTCGTTCTCTCACAGGTTTTTGAAGTGCTTCGTCTCGTCGAGAAGGTATTTAGATAAAGTAAACAGAGAGTAAAAGGGGGGGGACATCCATAATTTATACAAATAAACGAGTTGTATATATGTTATTTATGCTCTTATTATGATTGGTAAAAATTGAAATATTAATTTTATGCGAAACGACTAAATGAATTGGAATTAGAAGATGATTTCGATGAATTCAAAGCTGATGTACTTAAGTTAAAGTGAGACTGTCACAGAAATAACTATAGAATCCCCCTTATGCCTAGTGGTGCTCTATCTTGGTGGCTTATGAACAGCCCCTCCGGATTGCAAACCGCGCGGTACGGAATTGCTTAAGCCTGCCGTCGAATCGTTCCAGGAGCCGAATATTGCCCAGAAAGTGATTCTTATTGATCCGCCGGTTGATCCGATGCGCATGGTGCAAGATCTATCGATTGATCCGCTGCTGGCGAAGGTTATTGTGCTTCCGCGATCCCAGCATATCCGGGCGTGCTCGTTGAATCGGGTCAAACCATTTGAGAGCAAAGAAGTAGCAGATATATTCGAAGAGGCGTTCCGTTAGGAGAACGGATACTTTTAGAGTCGGAGGGAAGCTATGTCCCAAATCAAGATTGATACCGGAAGGGTACAGAGCCAGGATGCTATTCTGAATACGCAGGCGATGCGTCTAACGACAGCGAAGAGCGGAGTTAACTTCATCTCTGTAGACGGTTCAATAGCGGCGCGACGCTCTATCAGCTCCCGGATATCTCGCGCGAGAAGCGATCTGCAGGAGATTGATCGGCGGTTCCGTGATATACAACTTTTTATTAAGAATGCTACGGAGCAGTATAATAAAGTAGAGAACGGGCTCATTCGCAAATCATCGGATACCGGAGTTTGGGTGGGGAACTTTCCGCTCCGTGCAGGCTCTCCTGGCTCGGGGGACTGGACGCCGGAGCAATTGGCGGCATTGGCGCTTATGGGGCAAGGCATTATGTTTGGGCTGGAGTGGCTAATACAGTGGCAACAACAGCTCAAAGAACGGCAAGCGAGCGCACCGCCTCCAACAACGATTTCGCCTGATGTCTCGGTGAAGTATTATGAGTTCAATTACGATGTGAATGACTATGTGGTCTACACGTCCGACGGGAAGCAGACGAAGATCAGTTTTTCGAATCTGGAGATCTTGCTTTACCAATACAATGCAGGCAAAATGGTAGAGATGTGGCCATCGGATGTCTTCGAGCAGGTGCGCGGCTTTGACGGCAAAAAAATACAAGAGTTTCTGGATTATGCGATCTCTCAGGGCTATGACCCGGTCACCTTCGAGTACAAAGGGAAGAAGATGCAGGATAATCCGGATGCCCACAGCTATGTTGAAAAGCGGCAGCAGTATTACGAGGACAACAAGGAAGGTCCGAAGTGGTTTCTGGAAGCTTTTTCTACGGGGGCGGATTTCGCTCCTGTTGTGGGCAATGTCAAATCTGGCGCAGAGGCAATCATCGGCAAAAATATTATAACAGGCGAGGTACTCACCCCGGCGGAGCGAGCGCTCGCCGCAGGTGGAATCCTCTTTCCCTGGATACGCAAAGCAGGCAAGTTAGCGGGTGTTGCTAAGCATGGGGATGAAGTGGTTGACGCGGTCAAAGGCGGCACAAAAAAAGGCGGGCCAGGGGTTAACAGACCGATCGATGAGTTTGATGATACGGACTATTATAACTGGGCTGCTAAGGATCGTCCGCTTGAGGGGTTGGGTGATGCTGCTTCTAGATTAAATAGTGGTAAAGGTATCTATACCCAGTATTCAGGTGGAATAAAGCAAGCAGCTAAGGAAGATGCAGGTGCAGATTTGCTTGCAGAAAAACTCGGCGGACAGTCTCGAATGATATTCAATAAAGACCCTAAAGGTCGAGAATTTGATGTGATTTCTGACCAGTACATTGGTCAAACCAAAACTTCAATGAACAGTCTAAGCTCCCAATTTAGGGAACAAGCAAAGGCAACCATTGAAGCTGCTATTGAAACAGGTAGGAAGGCATACTTTCATTTTGAGACAGCACCTGCTGATAAAGTAATTAGACAATTAAGAGAATATGAGAAGAGATACGACGTTGAGATTATTATTGATATCTCGCCATTTTAATGAAGGACTAGAGAGGTGAAGTATGTATCAATATCATGGTTGGGCGGTCATTTTAGAAAGTACTGGTGATGAGGCCAGTAATGAAAGAGAAGTAAATATTTTTAATACAGTTAAAAAGTATATTGAAGATTTACAGCCGAATGTAGATGTGTTAGACATGAAGGCGATAAATGGACAATTTCATCTTTGGATGACAGGATTATGGAATCGTGAGCCTTCAGCAAAATTTAATCCAGTGGAAATAATGAAGAATGTAGGAATTATTGCACCTGGCTCATATGGAATGCTCTATGTTTTTAATGATGAGCACCCAAAACATTTTAACGAATTTAAAGTTTACGTTCTTGCGAGGGGTAACATTGAAGAAAGAGACGATCCATTTTTGTCACCATTAATACCTGTTGTAGCTGATGACTCTGAATATTAGAATTATCAAAATTTTAGAAGTTGTTAGGATGGTTGTATTATACTTGGGAGCTACCCAGTAAGGAATGAGGCCATCATTCAACTAATAACATATATAACTCATATAATATCCGTATAAGAATTTTGTAATTTCTATTGACGTACAACAATGCTTTAATCTAATACCCTAAATAACGCTATTCCGTTACATTGAACAGGTCGATAATGGTCAGATACCACCATAATTGACCTTATTTTTGCTTCCTTACGATTTTTTTGAATTTCGAAAAGATGTTCACATTTATATAAGTACAACATTAAGCATGCGAAATATTTTCTCATAGAGAAATGGCAAGGCGGAGAAATAGTGGCGTTTGATGTATCTAAATGGTTTGATGATTTTTTGTAAGTGAAACTGCAATCCCACAAAGTTATTAAAAGAAGAATCCATCTGAACCCGCATCTTTGAAGAAATATATACCTCATGATTGGATTATATGAAAGCTTTTTAGATAACGTACCAATACCAGAAAGATACTGGATAATAAATAGTCAGAATTATTTTAATACATAATGTTTGTCATTGACTTTATAGGTGTGTATAAGGCTACTTCGATGAATTCTATACTGAAGCAGTCAATATTATGGGGGTAGGATGATGATGTCTACCACAGGGCGAAGTATATCCACCTAAATAATGATTGGAGAATTGTACAAGATAGTAGTTTTTCGAAGGAGGTTTTGATTTAATGAATCTAAATGAGCTTCAGAATAAACTCTTAGAAATGAACATTCCGGATCATGCTTATTCATTAAATGGTGGGCTGCCTAACGAGACATTTTGTATCGACAAAAATACTGATGGGTGGAAAACGTATTATAGTGAGCGTGGTAATAAAAAGGAATGTAGGGTATTTGATAGCGAAGAGAGTGCGTGTAATTATTTTCTGATATGGATAAAGCGTAACTTTAGAATATCATAATTCTCTAATTAAGGACGGGAGTTCATACCATGAATCGAAACCAGTTGCAGTTCATTTGCGGTGATATAGGAATTGAATTACATGTTAACGATAATTGTATTAAAGAAATGAAAGGGTACTACGAGAATTACAATCAAATAGAGACTGACGATGCAGGTTGGTACTTTTCTGAAATGAATTTCGAAAAGAGGCCATCCCCAGAGAAAGAAGGGGCAGTAAATTTTATATCGGAGGAGAAGGCAATCAAGTTCTTCTTCTTAAAAACATTACAAAAGTTCTTTTTCCAAAAAATTCACACTCCGAATCATCCAATCCATAGAGTTCAATCGTTTGAGGAATTAGAAACATTATTTCGACACTTGGGTATAGAAGATAAGAACTATAGTTTTAACCAAATCATGCCCCAAGAAGTTTATGCCGAAGCACAGGCTGATAAAATAATCGTGAGTTATATAGATGAAAATATGCAAAAACGATTTACTACCATGCCTTTAGAAGCAGAAAGAGGTTTTTTTGTGATTTATAGATTAACTTATGCGCTTCACTTGTTGAAAATGATTGAATCTACGTATTTGGAGAGAGGCGTGTTAACAGAGGAATTTAATGATGATGATATAGTATTATTCATAAAATAATCATACTAGTACAGGCTATTGTTGGTCAGTTATGGGCATACCATGACTGGCTTTTTTCTATTGTATTTGCATATACAGAGTAGCAGGCACAAGTGTTATGAGAGTAACAAACAAATATAAAGTTTAACAATTTTCTCATGGTAGAAAAGTCCTTAATTATGCAAAAAGTGATTGGATGTGCAGGAAAAATGTGCTAAATTAATGATAGATAAGTTTTATATAAATAGTACTAAAAATAGAAAGGAAGTTAGATTCATGAGGAAATGAAAGTATTCTTTATAGTGCCTAAGGTCTAGGTGGTTTGTTGAATATTGTTGTCTTGAGTCAGAGCTTTCGGAAGCGAAAAAAACCATTAAGGAGTATGTTAATTGGGTAAAGAAAAATAAAGTGATTGCAAAGGGGTATGCCGATCCTGAATTATCAACAGTATACGAATCGGGTTCGGGTTCACTTAACTGGTTCCCTACTCGCTTTAAATTTATGATTATTTCTGTTAATGACTCGTCTCAAACCTTCTTGGATAACTGGAATGCATCTGACTCTTCTGACTCCTTTAAACTTAAAAAAGGCGTGTGGTACGATGGCTATTCTCCAGTGGTAATAACTCCCAATTTTGCCGAAAGTACCTGGGGAGAATCTCAAGGAATTCGTTATATGGAGAATATGTTCGATAGCAATAGATATTTTTACAATATAGTAGAGTGATTTGAGGTTTTAGGTGATGTTGGCAGGTTAATATTTTTGGCAGATGATAACTAGAAAAGGAGTCGATTTTAAAATGTTTAAGAAAACGATAACAGCTATTTTAGCAGCAACTATGATTGCAGGCGGTGTTTTGTCTGGTGCGGCATCTGCGGCGCCTGGGAAGGATCTTCGCATCATTCCTGTAATTGTGAACGGTCAAAAAGTGAAATTCCCGGATACGGAGCCTTATATCAACACGGACGGGCGGACGATGGTTCCGGTGCGTTTTATTAGTGAGAAGCTGGGTGCGAATGTGAAGTGGGAGGAAGCGACGAGCACGGTTGTGATTCATTACTCCTCCAAAGAGATCCGCATGTCAATTGGCTCCAAAACGGTTACGCTGGACGGGCAACCGACAGAACTGGATACGGCTGCTGAAAAGTACGATGGACGTACCATGGTTCCGCTCCGTTTTGTAAGTGAAGTACTAGACTCTACAGTGGTGTGGGATGAAGGTGCGCGTGCGGTTCGAGTTACGGATGGAGCATATCAAGCCAAACTCGATGCAGGCAAAGTAGCTCTAGATCCATGGGGGCGCGAGTACAGCAAAACATGGAGTGCCAGATGGATGAAGCTTACGGATCTCGAGAGTGCAGGGTTTTATAAATTTTATGATCATGAATTTCGTAACAGCAGGGCGTTTATTGAAAAAAGACCTACTGAATCCTACAAGGAGATTGCAGATGTACTAGGAAATAAAATACGCAATTATTATGCTGTTCAGCTTAATGTGGATTACAGAACAATCAGTGCGGATAAGCTATCTGAGGCCATGATGAATAGCTTTTCTGGTGATGTGACAAAAAATGCTTATATCACAGCTAGAAACAAAGAATTCATCAAAGGCTATGTAAACTGGGTGAAGAAAAACAAAGTGATTGCCAAGGGTTATGCCGATCCTGAATTATCAACAGTTTACGAATCGGGTTCACTTAACTGGTTCCCTACTCGCTTTAAATTTATGATTATTTCTGCTAATGACTCGTCACAAACCTTCTTAGATAACTGGGATGTATCTAATTCCTCTGACTCTTTTAAACTTAAGAAGGGCGTCTGGTACGATGGCTATTCCGTAATAAGAATGACTTCTAACGTTGCTAACAGTACCTGGGGAGAATCTCAAGGGATTCGCTATTTAGAGAATATGTTCTATATTAATAAATATTTTTACAATATTTTAGAGTAATACCGAGTTTGAGAATGAGGACTTCCTTAGTTTCTCTGTCTAAAGTTTTAAGGAGGCTTTTTTGTGAATAGATTAAAGATAGGTATCCTAGCATTTTTGATCTTAATAATGAGTTTCCCGATGGGTCCAAATACGGTAGTTGAAGCAGCGGAAGAGGACAGTGAAGAGTTTCGTCAAGGGGCATGGTTCAAAGATGGAAAGCTTATATTCGTAAGTCCCAATAAGAAGGCTACTTCGAATATTCGTTACAGTACCAAAGCTTTTGTAATAAGGGCTGATACTACATGCGATAAGCTTTCGAACAGTAAATCTGCGGCCGTGGATCCTGATCGCGCTCAGTGCGGACCGCTTACTGGAGGCAAGGAAGAATACTTAAGAGTCGACTTATATGATAATAAAGGAAATAGAAATAATGAACAATGGAAACTTCCGTATTTAAATAAAGATGGAGGTGATCCTAATGAGTGCGAGTACGCGCTGAAGCGTAAAATAGATTTGGGAAGAAAGTGCGACCCAATGATTGTTATAGCACATTTTGAAATAGACAAAGATGATTTTGTGAAGTTATTAACCAAACCACTGCATAAGAAATTTGAAAATTTAAAAGATGGACAGACCGTATATCTGAACACTATATTTCGAGTGATTAATGATCCTAAGTTTCCGGAATGGACTTATGAATTCACTCAATTGCGACATAATGGAAAAGGATACGGGAATACGGGGTATGGCGGAAGCGGCATATATGACGCAGAGCCCTGGGCCAATCCAAAGTTTTTTCGCAACTATTATGATGTACCCGTAACCTTTTACGGTTCGTACCCACTCGTCGTCCAATCCCAACTGGAAACGAATCGAAAGAATTCGCTTAAGAACGATACCGAAATAATAAGCACCTACGGTCCGCCAAATGATGAAGACTATGAGAGTGGCAAATGGCCGGCTTGGAAATATGCCAAAGGGAAAACAAAAGATAAAAAGGGTGTTCAGCTCGATAGGGTTATTACGAAAGATAATAAGACCTACGTGCTCCAGTGCTCCTATATTACAAGAATAGAAAATCCTGAGACGAAAAACTGTGACGATAAAGAAAAAGGGGAACCCTATTGGATCCGGGACGGCACGGTTACGGAACGGGAACCCCCAGTTTATGTAGGCGGCACTTATGTAGTCGCATTATATGGATTCGCAGACTGTAAGTGCAGTGCGGAAACGACCATTCCTAACAAGGATAAACTTGAGGGAGAAGTACCTGTAGACGATGAGGTCATAGGCAAAAAAGTGACCATGCAGGTCAATCTTCAGCAGAAGGAAGATGATTTGAAGGACTGGAAGGAATGGGTCAAGGGCAAGACGGACTTCGAGATTCGAATACGCGTTTGGCGTTCTGATCAAACCGATGTTCTGCAAGATCTGGCTAATACAGGGGAAAGGCCAGTCTGGTCCAAGAGTAAGGTATTGGAGCCCGCTACAGATGACGCTCCCAATCTGCGAAATAAGCTTGCCAATTCAAAAGCGCTGATAAGTTATCTGGACGGTAGTAAGGACAGCAAGGTATTGTTCGATGACGATTTGACCAAGTATCCGATACCTGAAGGCGGGACGGTCAGCTTCCGTTACAATGCAGATGTGTACATTTACGCCAAAGACGAGGCCGGCAAGGAAGTATTCAGGCAATGCATCAAGCTTAGCCCGTCAACGGAAATGACCTGGTATAGACCGAAAAAGCCGGATGTGGATGAAGGTTTTTTCTTTAGCGTGCCTAAGTATTATTCGGAAATAAAGGAAGGCTCACCGCAAACCTCCGGTACAAGCTCGAATGAGACATTCGATGCTATGTCTGGGACACCGACGACCCGCAATCTTTATTTTGCAACAGGCGGATCCGAGTTTATTGTAGATGTTCAAGTAGAGTATGTGCCTAAGGTGACACAACAGCGAACATATAAATCCGAATTCAAATCGGTAGTGAACGGTTGGGCAATGGAGTCCATTGATGGAGGAAAGTCCGATCCGGCGCCCGCCAAGCCGGCTGCCAGAGTTGTAAAGGATGCTTGCGGCGTCTCTTTTACAGAAGAGGTTACTCAGACGAGCGCACCTTATATTAAGGGATATACTACAGGTGAAAATCCTCAGCCAATTTATGGAACGGAGTACGGATGGTATCAATCCGGGCATCCAAACACGAAAGTGGGGGGATATATCGATGAATGGACGCAGACGGTAACCTTCGATTATATGAAAATCGAGAAGGCAGTAGTATGGAAGATTGAACGCTCCGAAGTGAATGGAATGGCGACGCTGGTGGGCACAGATGAGGTTACCGCCAATGTTAAACAAGGCGATCCAACCTGGTTCTACAATCGTGCCACCGATACGAGCGCATCCGGACGACTGCGTTATTCGGTTGAGACCAATCAGCATGATACGGTGTATTGGAATGAAGGCGACTCTGACAATTGCCTGAGCAATTCCAAGGCAGGCCCTGTCAACGAACAAAAGAAATTCGATGAGCGCCGCAATACAACCGGCAATGTAACAGCAGTGTCCGATTTTCTGATCTTGCAAACCTCCTCGGGCGACCAGTCTGTGATGTATTTCGAGAAACAATCGAATACTGCAAAAACGACAGAGCAGTTGGATGTTCCTATAACGGACTTCGCTACAATGTGGACTAACAATCCGTTATCTGCAGCTAATTGGAGCAAGCAAGATACGATTCATATCGGATCGTACAATGGAAACTATGGTTCTCCTTCCAATAAGTATTCACCGGCAGGAGGCAGTACTGTCAGCACCGTATTCGACAGCAAGCCTGCAGGACTAAATAGGCCTGCCCGTCCTTCGGCTGCTCTAAGAATCATGCAGACTGGCTTGGATGTGCCGGATTGGCTTCCGAATGGGGAGTACATGACCGGAACGTCCAGACTGTTTTATAGCAATGTGTTGAATGATAATCCCGATAAATTGCCGACTGCCTATCCTGTGCAGCAGGATGCTCATTTTGGCGGGAGAGGGCTGAGCTATACAACGGCGTATTCTCCCATTCATTCTAAAGTCAATGATGTCGTCATCCATAATCCGGTCTCTGTGCAGGACGCATTAGTCATACCGTTGTCTTCCCACCTGGATCAGCGGACACCGGAGTCGAAAGCAATCGGCGGGAATAATCAAGAAGGCATTGCAGAGTACCAGCGTATTCTTGATCCGAATTACCGGCAGAACATTATTGCGAATCCGGATGCCGAGATTGTGAATGTGAACGGTACAGTTGCGGGCTGGAATACTTGGGTAGCGACGGGTGATGCGGCCAATATTGTATTTACGCACAGAGCCAAAGATACATGGGTCATCGGTCCGGGCCAAAAAACATTTGAGGTCAATACTCTGGCCAAGTCAGGCACGACAGGCGGCTATTGGAAGGATATACCGGTCAAGCCTGGCACGGAATATCAATTCGATGGGGATATCAGCTGCCATAGATGTACCGGATATTTCTCGCTAAACTTCTATACTTCTGATATGAAGTCCACCGGATCAGCTATCGGAGCCAACTCTCCTGTAACGGCGACAGGAACAGCGCAGCACAAAACGTTTACCTTTACAAGTCCGGCCGATGCGGCTTACCTTCGGGTTCATATGATAAAAGGCAATAATGTGGACTCCAAGTCTTATGATAGAGATTATTTGTTTGCCGATAATCTCTCGCTTAAAAATATGAGCAAGCAAGAGTTTGTGGCAGTTGAGCCAGTAGCTGTAACCGAAGAGATTGCAAATCCGGATTATAGACCGGCAACCCCTGCCAAGGCACAGACATTTGAATATACGGGAGCTGAACAAACCTTTAAAGCGGAAGGATCAGGCACGTATACGATTGAAGTGTGGGGCGCCCAAGGCGGTACGACAGCCTATGGCGGCAAAGGGGGATATGCTAAAGGCGAGATAAACCTGAATGCAGGGGAAACGCTCAATATATATGTCGGCGGCAATACGGGGTGGAACGGCGGCGGCTCTGGTCATGGAAGAGATACAGAGTCTGGCGGCGGCGCATCCGATGTCCGCAAGGGCGGAACTTCCTTGCAGCATCGCATTATTGTAGCAGGAGGCGGCGGCGGACCTAGCGGTACCCGCCAGGGCGGCTCCGGCGGCGGTGAATCCGGCGGCATAGGCGATGACGGATATGGAAGCCCGGGCACAGGCGGCACCCAAACCTCAGGCGGGGCAGGCGGCTCTAATTATGGAACTGCCGGGACCTTGGGTCATGGAGGTAGCAATACCGCAGGCACACGCTCCGGCGGCGGCGGCGGCGGTGGCGGCTGGTATGGAGGCGGAGCGGGCGGCAACGACTACCCAAGCTATGATGATCCGGATGATTCCGGCGGCGGCGGCGGCTCTGGTTATATTGGAGGCGTTCAGAGCGGATCCATGCAAAGCGGTATCCAAAGCGGCAACGGCAAAGTCTCGATTTCTGTTCCAGATCTCCCTGCATCCGGCAGTCCAACGAAACCGATCACAACACTAGCCGGGGGTTCGGATACCTCGCCTCCATCGGATGCTTACATCTTGGTACCGGTAACAGTGAATCCCAATCAGCCAGCCGGCGGATATACCCCGGGCAAATTCATTTTGCTCGATTACAAGTTCCAGCTCTACTTCCCTAACACGGGCGACTTCTTTGGCAATGGCCAATGGGGCTGGTCCCAGACAACGGAGATTCGGGGAAAAGGCTTCACGGATAATATGGACACGACGGAGTGGACTCGAGCGAAATCTGTCAAATTTGACTTTAACGTAATCTATGATAATTCATTATATCTTGCCAATGAGTGGATTCCGTTAAAGGTAGATCAGACCGTGTTCGACTTCTATTTGCCACTAGCCAACAGAGAGAAGATAAGCGCACTCGTCGAATGGAAGAGCATTGCGATTAACGCTGCATATGAAGACAATGATACGCCAACTAATAAGGTCAGATATAATACGCCATTGCCATTATCGGCTAAGCACAGTACGAACAAGAAGTATGACATTGATGTGGTGGGACGAATCGGCAATATGACCATTCAGGATACCGGCGATTTCCGATTCTCCAATTTGTTCAAGAAACCGTTGAATCCTATACAATGGCTAATTCCGAACGTTGTGAAAAAGGTGGATCCTTATACGCAAAATCATATTGTCGGAGATAGGGTCACGATACTAGGTGATAAGGTTGATGTACCAACAAGGTATCTCAATACATGGGGATTGCTAGGACATCTCGAACGGGAACCTATCTCATTCCCTCTATCCGCGGAAAAGAACAATATTGAAGCCCTGAAGAAGCAGCCGCTCCGTCTAGGCTATGAGGTGTTCACGGATATTCAGACCATGGGGAATTATTATGGCAACCTGCAGATTACGCCTTATTATTACCATTTGAATTTGCAGAGCGGAGTGATTACGCCGGTAGACATATATATGAAGGTCGGCGATAGTTATCAGGCCATTAACAAACATGGAGCGGTGCAGCCGAGTTGGAACCCGTCGACCGTATATTCCAATGCGGTGACATTAAATTGGGAAGAGCGGGATGTCAGGAGACGGAATGTAACCGTGCCGGAAACCGACTTGACTAATCGCATAGCGGCGCTCTTCGCAGAGTCTGGCGGAGATAACATAACGGGCAAGGCTTCTGAGCCTTATGGAATCTATCCGTATGGCAACTCTCAATTGATGCAATTGACAGGCCGCAACAGAACCTATATCGGCCAGGACACAACCTACGGCGCCGACAAGAATCCGGGGAACAGGCTGTCTATTCTTGAATATGCCATGCAGGCGCAACGGTGGCATTATTCTTATGTGCTCCCTTCGTCAGCTGTAGCGGTACGGAAAGGGCAGGCGGCGACCCAAGCTAATATTAATGCCCTTCGAAGCAATACGGGGGTTATCTTGCTGGCAGCCGATATTGTGGCTGTCGGCGATACGTACTCGTTGCAGTACAAAGCGCCTAACGGCAATGGAGGCCTGCAACTAGCAGGAACCTCATGGCCGCTTAACAGCATTCCCTATCCTGTAGTGGCTGTGTATTCTTCGAATAAGTCTTCTGCGGACGATTTGCAGATATCGGGTACTCATTAACAGATTGAGGGGGAGAGGGGGAGCCCCTTTTCCCTTCCTTTATATTCGCGACTAAGCGAGTGTGCTTTTTGCCTTATAGCAAGTTCGTTACAGGAAAGGACGAACAGTTATGAAAGCTCAGAGAATCATGATTTCTATTCTGTCTATGATGTCGTTATTCTGGCTAACAGGAATTTATGGAATAACGAGCGAAGCATATGCGAACGGTAGAACGGCCGATCAGCCCTCCGGCTGGGCAGCCAACGATGTATCCTACATGATTAAAGCCGGATTGGTCCCTGATGGTCTTCAAGGGAATTATACAGCCAAAATTACAAGATCCGAATATGCATCGCTAGTTTATCCCGTAGTGGTTCAATTAGTTGGGGGCACTAATCATATGGATCATATCCTCAATGAGCATTTGTTTCAGGATACGATTAATGCAGAAGTATATCATGTATATAAACTAGGAATTGTAAACGGAATTAACGATCTTGAGTTTAAGCCTGCAAGAAATATCGAGAGAAAAGAAGCGGTTGTGATGATGGGCAATCTGATGAAATCGCTGCGTCTAGAAGGCTTGTCCTATGATAAGGCGCCTTATGTGGATTACTCCGTTATCCCTTCCTGGGCTGCAGAGTCAGCCAACATCACCTACCATGCAAAAATTTTTCAAGGAACTGCAGCAGGTATGGAGCCTGATAAGCCATACACAAGAGAACAATCTATTGTCACCATGAAACGGCTATTGGATTTTGCATCTGAAGTCAAAGGCGTTTCATATAGAGGGAAAGTCTATGCTGATTTGGACACCATCTTCGATGTAAGAGTAGGGGCGAACTATGTGAAGATTGGCTCCAAGAAAAGCCCAAAATCTGCTTTGGAACTATGGGAATCGGTATCGCACAACTTCCCTAATGTCGCGATTAACGGAAAGACAGCTGAATCGATTCGCAGCAATAATTTCATCATAGAAACTTTGGGAGCCGATTATTTGATCAAAATTAGCTGGTAGACCATGCACCGACAACTAGACCGACACCATCGCAAAATTGATAAGAGATCGGGTGATGGGTAATGGCGCTTAGCAGCGTTGATTTTGATAGGTCAGAGGGTGCCTTGACCCGGATGGGGATACTCCTTCGCCAGACGGGGAATACTCGGCGGGATGTATTCATGGTTACGGGCCAAGTAGATGCCGGAATACGGGCAAGGCGAAGTATTGGCACACGGTTGAGCCGGGTATCGGAAGCCATTCGCCGGCTAGAGGAAGCGTTAATGGCTGTCCAGGGGCATCAGCAGCAAGGGATCGAAAGCTGGCGCAATACCGAACGAGGCGTGGTCTATTCCGCTCAGACCATGGAAGACCGTATACGGGCAAGCCTCAGAGAGGCTCAGTGGCGGGAGCGGTATCAGGATCTTATTGACTTGGCGGAAGCTGGCATGGGGGCTGCATCAGAGTGGGCGCAGCGGATGCTGGATCAGAAGAAAGCGGCATACGACTGGGTCGAGCAGCATCGGGGTTTGGTTGATCTGGCTAACTCGGGAATGGGCGGGGCTTCTGAATGGGCGCAGCGCATGCTGGCATCCAAAGCCAGCGAAGTAGAAGGGCTGCTATCGGAGATTCAGGCACTAATGCCTGAAGCGGCTAGCTGGCTGGAAGCCGGCCGGAAACCAGCAGGTCCTGGTATTTCGTCAGCTGACCGTTACGCATTCGATGACGACCGAAACCAGTTTGTATTCAACACCGACGGAGGCCAAAAGCAAACGCTTAATCTAGAGAATCTGGAGTACGCGCTATGGATTTATAACGGATTGGATTGGCGGGAAGTGCCGCTAATGACCGGCGATATCATGGTGCAAACCCGGAATTTCGATGGTGATAAATTGGAGGCCTTTCTGAAGTTTGCACTGGAGCAGGGCTATGACCCGCGGACGTTCGAGAAGGTGGGTCCTGGCGGGATCGACCAAGCCGAAGCGCTAAAGTATATTGCGGAACGAAAGCATTATTTTGATACGACAGAATTTGTGTTCAAGCAGGATGTAGTCACAGCGTTTATATCCGGTTTCGGCCAAGGGGTGGCCCAGGTATTTGAAGATGTGGCAGGCCTGGCGGTGCAGGTATATGAAGATCCTGTGGGGACAATGAAGGCGCTCAAGGACGGAGCGGTTCAATTCGTGGTCGATCTGGAGGCAGAGGCCAAGAAGCTGATAGCGGACCCGGAGAAATACATGAAGGAAAAATGGGGCTCGCTGGAGGCGGCGTACCAGGCATTTGCCAAGATGAGCCCGGAGGAGAAGTCGAAGGCGATTGGCCAGTTGCTAGGAAACGTGGCGGTATCAGCCATTCCGGTAGGCGCTGCAGGCAAGGTAGCGATTACTGCTACAAAAGCTACGCTTCAGCAAGTTGAAAAGAAATTAATAAATAGCCTGGAGAAGGCTGTTGTGAAGGATGGGGATATCAAAAAGAAACCAAATGGCAGAGTTCCTAAATATAGTGATGAAGAAATTCAAAAAATTTTAAAGGAGACGGAGAATGGTATAAAAGCTCACCCCCTTAGACGGGCATATGAAGATGAAGTTGCTGGGCTAGCGCAGAAAGCAGAGGAATTATTAAAGCAAGGTAAATCAGAAGCAGAGGTTGCAAAGATAATGAACCAAGCGAGACGCGATGTGGGCGTTAAGTATAAGGATGTTACACCTGGACCATTGAGAGACTATATATATGCAGTCAATAAGGAGCGTTATGGCGGTGATCCGTTAGGACCGACATATGAGTTTTTAAAGGCAGATGGTAAAACGGACGCACAAATTATTAAATCTTCGTCCAGACCAAATCCTGATGTAAATAAACTGCTTTCGGGATTTGAAGAATGGTTAAGGGGGCAATAAAGTAATGAATAGTATTGAATTGAAAAAGTATGGTTTTGGAGAGTACTGCGAATTGGACTTAATAACTGGAAAAAAAGAGTTTTCGACAATAAAGAAAATTCCGGGGTTTACTGGGCTTTATTATATGGATCAAGCTAGTTTTTTTGCAATCTATCCAACAAAATCAGGGCCATGCATCTATTATGGAGGTAAGGAATTTTCAATAAACAAGGAATTAACAATTTCATTATTGAAAAATGATAAGCAACGTAAATTTACAATTTCAGACTATGACATAGAAATTGAATACAGAGAGTCTCCATACATTGATTTTGATGTATGGTCAGAGGAAGTCGATGTAGATCTATTTTATATGATAGAACAGAGTTATAAGAGTGATGATTTTTATGAAAGATATACAAGTCAAACTAAACACTAAGTAAAGGAATAATTTTTGTAATATTCAAAAGCTCTTTCCAACTTGAAAAATAAGTAGGAATGAGCTTTTTTAAGCAGAACTAGAGATCATAGAGAATGACTAAATGATATGTATCTTGAAGCCGAGTCTAACATGGGGAGCTGCATATGCAATAAGCAAAAAGGGAGAACTAAGACTCATTGCTGATTTTTCAGATGAACCAGATAAGTTGCATGAATATCTCCAAGTCATGTCAAATCATTTTAAAGAGAAAGATTTATAATATAACGTTCAGATTATAGAACTGCTAACGATAGAACAATTTATTCTGGTCGTCCGTGGTAACCACCTGAGGAGGAGTAAATTTGGCTTCATATGTATTGCTTCTAAAAGAACACGAAGATGACGAAACAGTTGTTTATAGGTACGGTCCAAATGAAGATGTAATGGGGAAGATTGAATTGAATAAGATAACCAAGATGTTTTCTGAATTAGAAGCGTTATCTGATCCTAACCTTCCAAACCAATTTTATTTTGATAGAGCGGCTCAAAGACTCGCGGTTTGCTTAATTAAAGAGGGAGGGATATTTCCAGATAAAACTGCATTTGAATCATAATTTTAAGAGAGAAAAAATAAAATGATGTGAAAATCGAATGTAGAAGAAAGGGGTGCCCTTTTTGAAAGAGTACATTCAAGAGATTACTTTGGAAGATGCGAGGGAGTTAGCGAATCAAGTAGCATATTCTAAATTAAGTGAATATAGACGATATGAAAGTATTCCTTTATTAAGAGAGGAATATCATGAGGCAGAGTGTTGTTGGTTTTTCTTTAGAAATAAAGAAATTGAAGGGCCGGATGATGGATTTCGTTCTTGGGACTATGCCTATTCAGTAAGTAAAAAGAGGAATGTAAGCACGGTAGTCGATCTAACAAATGAGCCAGAAAAATTAAAAGACTATATTGAGAAATTCTCAGGCCGATGTAAGGAGTTGGGGTTATAATGACTAATTTTTCTGCTTGGCTAAAGTTAAGTGCAAGTATTTCAGGAAATTCACAGCAGAGCTGCTTGTTACAATGTCCTGAATGTCGTAAAGAGGCGATATATTTTCAATATACAGGGAACAGTGAAACAAGAATTGGATGTTTAGATATATGGTGTAATTCATGTATGAATGGCATTCATTTCTCTAGAGTGCGAGCGCCTGAATTCGTTGATCTAATCACTTTTGACGATAAGAAAAGTAAGAGAAGAATACCGAATTTCAAACAAGTGAGACGATAATAGTCCATTATTTCCAATGGGGAAGTAAGTACAATTCACATTTCACATAAGGGACTTAAATGGGTACTAGAAACAAATGATATCCCTGTCGCGCCATTTTTGTTAACGAATAACCTTGCTTTAGACAAGCAGTTTTATGGACATATAAATGCAACGTTAACTGATTTTTCAAAAAGGTATTTGATCGAGATGAAAAGGGGAGTTATCTAATCATAGCTTCAGATTTTTTGGGTATTATCAATTATGAAAAAAAACTCCTTAGTGTTGCAGGCTTATTCTGAAGGCAAGATTTTTATAAAGGATAAAAAAGTCTTTTTTAGCGAGTGGGAAAAAGAATTTGGGATCATAGTGAGTGCTCTTGAGTAACTAACGTACAGTGCTTGGTCTGCGTATTTCCAGTTCGACGTTGTGTCGTTAATGGATTATATATATGTAAAAAGGCTTATTCCCGTTTTATTAAAACGCGGGAGTAAGCCTTTTTAATTCTGTATTTGGAAAATAGAGTGCCCTGAGAACTAATCGATGAATTAATTTCACAGCAAATAAATCGAAAAAATGATCGAATAGTCCCGAATTTTGTAAGAATAAGTATTTAAGGCTTAGGAAAAATGTGCTAATATATACATGGGAACATTCGGGATCGCGAATATAGAAAAACAGTAATAGAAAAGATTTACTAATACGTTTGGAAATCAGCATGAAAGTACAGGAATGGGAAGTGAACGGTGAATAGGACGCTAATTCTTTCAATTGCTCTTTTCTTAGTTGGCTGTTTGGGAGTGTCAGCTCAATCCGTACAAGGGACTGCTCCCAGCTCTTCATTCTCCATAAGTGCGCTGCAATCTGACAGCAAGTCGATCTTTATGGCCAATTCCAAGGCAGATGCGTCACTAGTGTTCAAAGTACAAGTGAGCAATATCGCTAGCCAAGAAGCGGCGTTCAAGATTTATGCTACAGATGTATTATCTACCTTAAGAGGCGGCTGGAGCTATCCCTCAAGCTCAGAAGAGAATCGTCTTGTAGGCACTTGGTTTGAAGAGCCAGTGAAATCAGGCTCTCTTAAAGCGGGAGAGTCTGCCGAGTATAGCTTTACGCTAAAAGTTCCCGCCAATATCCAAGATGGCCAGTATATCGGTGCCATTGTCCTCGAAGAATTTATCCCTGCGCAAACAGTCACCAATGAGTCCGGAATGTCAGTCTTATCGGACATTTATATCAGGCAACCCATACAGACCGTAATAAATTTAAATGAGGCAAAAGCTGCTCGTCAAATCCTCATAGATCCTATCTATCACCAAATCGAGGAGAATGGTCTAATCACGATTTACATTCCTCATAGAAATACAGGAACCATACTGGTTAAGCCTTCTGGATTATTGACGCTCAGGAACTCATCGGGAACCATCATTAAGTCCGAACAATATGCTATGGATTCTGTATATGTGGGCACAACTGGACTCTATGATATGAGATTGCCGGATCTATTAAGTTCGGGTGATTATGTACTGACTTATCAAACAACTTTTCAAGGCGGCGATTTAGAAGGCGAATATTCATTCAGTCTTTCTCCGAGAGAAGTCGTATCCACTATTAATAAAGCAGAGCAGATTAATCCTACGTATAAGCTTAGTTTCATAGAATTTATATACATGTACTGGATATGGTTTTTAATTATTATGATTACTTTTCTTTTATTGATGCTCTTTATTATCTTTCTCCTCTGGAAAAGGAAGAAGGAGAAGAGGAAAGAGTCAGAGACAATTCAAAGGGAGGCAATAAGCAATGTTGAAGCAAACGATAAGAATGGTATTGGTATTTAGTTTGTTAATGGCTGCGATTGCACCGGGAACAACTTACGCGACAGGCAATTTATTGAACAATGGCGGATTTGAGGTGCATGCATCCGGCAATACGGCTGATCATTGGACTTTCCGTACAGAAGGAGCACCTGATTCTTATATAGCAGAGCTATCTACTGCAAGCGTGAGCGAAGGAGCTTATGCTCAGAGACTGTCGCAAGACGGAACGACTGTTCCGGGACAAACCTTGAGAGTTGTCAACAAAATCGACTCCGGCTTTACAGCAGGCGACTCCTTTCAATTGACCTTCCAAACTAACATTACCTCGCTGGCAGAGGCTAAGCTTAGAGCAAAGGTTGAGTACTATAAGGCTGACAGCACTTACCTGGGCCGGTCGCTCAGAGAAATAACAAATGCCACATCAGACTATTCCGCATATGAAGTAACCGCATTGGTGCCTGCAGATACAGACCTTATGGTCGTTGCGTTCGAGGTGGTCATTAACGCAAACGGCGGCTATTATAACCTCTTTATTGATGATGTTCAGTTACAGCGCTTGGTATCGGTTGGAGATACTACCCAAGTTGGGATCATTGGAGGCGATTTGAAGCTTAATACCGTTTCCGGATCCTTTATGGATGTACAGTTGAATCATCAGACGACTATGACAACTACCATGACTACAACAGCTAATATTACAGATAATCGGGGCAACGGCGAGGGGTGGGCAGTCAAAATCTCAGCAACAGATTTCTTCAGCCAGGATCTGGCTGATCCGTCATCTGCCGGCAAGGCTTCATTGGTGCTCAAGCTTCCTGTGTCCAACTTGCAATTGGAGACATCAAGCGTAAACCTGGTATCCGGGCAGCCTGTGGATGCTACATATGGTCCAGCCGCAAGCAGTTTCACAGCGAGCAACTTCAGCCAAACTGTCGTAAGAGCACAGCCGGGATTCGGCATGGGCTCCTATAACGTGCCTATTCGCTATACGCTATTGGTTCCTAAGACACTGGAGATCATCAGCCTGACAGGTACGGATAGCAAATTTAAAGTTGGCGATTATGTAGGTACCCGCGAAGGTTATTATACGGCGACTTTGAATTTTACAATTGGTACCGGACTTTAATCTGATTGGAATCTATCTATACTTATATAACGTTAATTCCAAATTGGTTTAGGTAAGGAGAAGGATTTTGGGAGTCCGATTAGCAGAGGTTGTAAACCGGTTAGAACAGTTGGAATTTTATTTAGTTGAATTAGAATATTTTGATGACTTCGAAATTGTTCTAAGGGCTTTGAAGGAAGATAGTTGTGAAGTGCTAGATGTAATTGAAGGTGTATACTCCCGGATAGCAAAGTGCAATAAGAATGGTATTGAATTTAATTTAGTGTATCACGAAGATGTCGGCATATATATCCATTCTATAGTTCAGACAGAATCCCATAATCAATTTATTAAAGACTATATTATAAGCATAATTCCCAGGATTGAAAAAATACTTTCCCGTTTGTACACGGAATAACAGGGCGTCAATATTCCACGGGAGTATATTTGCAATGTTAATCCCGCAGATTTTTATGCATCCCTTTTATCTATCAATTGAGGATTGTTTTTTCTTAAATCCCGAAATTTGTCGAAAAAACCTTTGAATTCATAGGAAATATATGCTAGTCTCGTTCATAGGTATATAGTCATAGATGAAGGGGAGTTGGGTATGGGTGAGGTTAGTTATTACAGAAGACGCGGTCGGCTGATCGGAATGTCCATCTTCGGCATCGCCGGGACAGCAGTCGGAATATTTTTGGTTAGTTTGGCTATTCGCAATAGCAGTTTTATGATAGGAGCGATAGGCGGGCTAATGGCGGTTGCCTTAGCTGGTGTGTTTATTCATAACTTTAGGAATATGTTGAATGCAGATCCGGTTCTTACACTGTCTGAGAATGGGATTCTGGATCGCTCCACGTACATGTCTGGGGGACTGATCAAGTGGGAGGAGATTGAGCATATCAGCGTTGCAAGAGTGCAGGGCTGGGGCTTTCTAATCATCCACACTTATGATCGAAACCTTATGATTAATCGCTACAGCGGGTTCAAGAAGTTCCTGATTCTATTCAACAAAGGATTAACTGACGGACAAGTACATATTCCATTCCGGCTGCTCGCTTGCGATCCGCTTGAATTGCTGACGAATGTAGCGCAATTCTATGAGGTTAAGGGACTAGGCGAAACATCTTTGAATCTTTTTCTATCAACGGAGGGTTAACCATTGCGGAAATTATTATACTTATTATTAGCGTTAAGCATTCTATTAACGGCATGCAAAGCTAGCGAAAACGGCGAATCGGCGACGGCGCCGGAGAGTACGAAGGTTGTGGAGTCGGAAGTACCCTCCGGCGCTACCGTGCTGGATTTAAAGAAGAAATACGGCTCGGAACAAGAAAAGGCGATTATGCCTATTTATAATGTGGAGCAGGATAAGGAATTCATATTTGATTTTAATTTTGAGCTGTCAGATGCAGATCTCTCAATTAAAGATTTGGTCTCCATACATACAGACCAGAAGGTGCTTCCGGAAAGTCAGATTATGGCCACGATCTGGCATAATGTGAAGGAAAAAATGACGAGAGAGGAATTGTCGGATGGCAAAACCAGTGTATCCGTCAAACCCTTCACTGCTACTTTGGCGACAGATACGATGAGACAGAGCACTTCGGTATGGGGCGGCGCTCCTATCTACTATATTCGCATCAACTATGATATGGATGCGACAACTGCCACGAAGCTGGAGAAACCGCTCGTTATTCCATTTACGGTCAAATCGGATTTGCCTGTCCCGACCCTCCAATATGAAATTGATACTACAGGCCGGCTCTTGTTGTCCTGGAACGAAGTGGAGGGTGCGGAGAGCTACCGTGTCTATAAGCGCTCGAGGCCGACTATGGACCAGTTCAATCTGCCGCAGTCGAGCGCAGAGGAAGGTTATATAGGTCCTCATCCAATGGCGATTGCTGAGGTGACCGAGACGCAGTTCAACGACTTCATGCAAGATGGCGACGGCGGTCTGCAGATAACCGAGGCGCTGGACGAAATTAACTATTTTATTACTGCTCAGAACCGTCTGGTTCAAGGGGAATATTACGTTACCGCTGTTGCGGGCGACAAGGAGTCGGGCTTCAGTAAGCCGGTTGATACCGTTCCATTATCGAAACGCCTGCCGACTAAGATGATGGATAGTATTGTTTATCAAAAATATGCAACGGTCAAGGACTTGCCGGAGACCGTTGATGTGAAGTATATTGACGGATCAATCGCGCCGCGTCGGATGCATTATTGGACAGAGGAAGTCGTGATTGAAGGCAATGGAGCGGCACTAATCAAACATACAACTGACGGTACGGCCTTCGTTGGATACGTCAGTGTGAATTCATTTACGCAGGAAGAGTTGGACGCCTTGTCCGCGAGAACGGAGAAGGAAGCGAACGGTTATGTGCCGCCGAGCAATACGACAGACCACGTTCCAGATCCGACAGTTCCGACAATTATTACAGACACGCCTTCTGCGGATGACGAGGTTTCAGTTGTTACGGCCCAGAAAGAGAATACGAGCAGGACAGTTGATGAAGGGAATGCCCAGGCGGTCACAGTACCTGCCGTAGTGGCGGATGTTCCGGTTAATGCCGACTCGGCTCTGGAAGAATATTTGGCTCTTGGCTTGATTGACGGACAGGAGGAGCTTTCGCTGAAGGCGTTCCCGGAGGCGCAGAACTTCGATACCTTGACCGATGTTCTTCAAAAGGTCGTTTTTCAGAATCCAATGATTCTAGGCGTTAAGCAATATGCCTATGACTATAAGTCGCTTACATTGTTCGTTGCCTATGAGGATGACCGCGAGACGATTGCCCGCAAGCAGCAGGAGATCGTTGCAGAAGCAGCCCAGCTTGTCGCATCGATCTTCAAGGAGGGTATGTCGGAGGAAGAGAAGCATCTGGCTTTATATGAATATTTGAATGACAATACCGTCTATGACGATGCTGCGCTCGAGGAAGCGGAGAAGAATGGATTCAAGACGGTTGATCCGAAGTTCAACGATTCATTTACAACCTATGGCATTATGGTGAAAAAAGTAGGTGTATGCGCGTCCTATGCCTCTACGTACAAGATGCTGAGCGATCTGGCCGGCCTGGAGTCTGTTGTCGTCACTGGCGATATGAACGGCGTGCCGCATGCCTGGAATAAGGCGAAGATCGGCGGCTCATGGGTTCATGTAGATGCGACCAATAACGCGACCAATTCGGGTATTCCATTCTTGCTCTATGGCGCCAGCGACGACACGGCCTTGGCTTTGAATTTCTATCTGGACGAAGGTTATTGGCTTGACCATGAGCTGGATCAATTCGCATCAACGGATAATTCAATGGATTATTACGTGGTGAAGGGTCTGGAGGTCAACTCCGCCAATACATTTGCGAGCAAAGTTGCTGAACTGTTGCAGAGCGGTGACGACGACCTCATCGTTGTTCGAATGACGGAAGCGTTGTCGGATAATGAATTAAAGGACTCTTTGATCAAGGCTTTTGATCAAGCATCCGTTACCGATCTGTCCAACGTTCAAATCGGATCGCTCGGCACGTATTATATGATTCAGCGGTAGAATGCCGCCGGTTCCTTCTAGCGTTCGGCCTATGGTATACTGTTTGCGACATACACAATTTGAAGCAAACCGTGATGAACAGAGCCGTACGGGCTATTAGATGGAGGAGCAATGCTATGTCTGACGGCAATTCAATGGATCCGAATCATGAAGTGTTCAAGAGCTTTCCGGGCGGGGTCACCTTAAGCTGGGGCCTGGTGAAGAAGCCGACCAGGGGGCCGAAGGGCGAGCTTAGCATCGCCCAGATTGTTCAGACTGCGATCGAGATTGCGGATCGTGAAGGCCTCGCAGCCTTGTCTATGGGCAAGATCGCGAAGTCGCTGGGGTTTACCACGATGTCCCTGTACCGATATGTCTCGAGCAAAAATGATCTGCTGCTGCTCATGCAGGACGCGGCATGCGATATTCCCGTGCCTGAAGAGCAAGCGGAGCGGGATTGGCGAGAAGAGATGCGCGAATTTGTCAGAGCTTGCGTAGGCATATTCCGCGAACACCCCTGGTATAGCGACATTACGATTCGCAATGTGCCGTTAACGCCTAATACACTTAGGCTGATCGATTGGACGCTGCGAATCATGCGGGACTTTCCGCTTAGTGATTACGAGAAAATGTCCTTTGTGCTGCTGCTGAACAGCTATGCCAGAGCATGCGGCCTGATTGAGCGGGATAAGGACGTGATCATCAAGGAAGGCGACGACAGTCTGGAGGCGTTCAGCGGATTGGCCTACTCGGCTGGCCTGAAGGCGCTCGTCAAACAAGCAGACTATCCGCATCTGTATCCGGTCCTAATGGGCGGCGCTTATACGGGAGAGGCGGACAATCCCATTGGCGACGACCTCGCATTCGGACTGGAGCGCATCCTCGACGGCATGGAGCAATATATGGAGACTAAGAAGGCATTAGGTGAATAGAAGCAAAAAGCAGCGATTCGAGTATAGTCGAGTCGCTGCTTTTTTTAGGATGAAGTCAAAAGGATTAACGGCGGCCCGCTCTCATGCGGAAGGCAACTGCGCACCAGATGAGGGACAGGAGCAGAATGCCTGCGCACCAGAGAAGCGCGATCCACCCATTGTTCCCGATAGGTCCGCCGATGAGCAGCGCCCGAAGCGCCTCAATGACCGGTGTAATAGGCTGATGGTTCGCGAAGCCTTGCAGCCAGGACGGCATCGTGTTGGTCGGGACGAATGCGCTCGACAGATAAGGGAGGAACAGAAGCACAAAGCCGTATCCGCCGGCGGCAGCCGGGCTTCCTGTCACAAGGCCGATCGCTGCGAACAGCCACGTGTAAGTCAGGATAAACAAGACGACCAGCCCAAGCGCGAACAGCCAGTCGCTCAAGCCCGCCTCAGGCTGGAAGCCGAGCAGAAGCGCAACGCCAATGACGATGCATGTCGCCAGCATATTGCGGGCAACGCTTGCGACGACATGCCCGGTCACTACGCTGACGGCTCTAATCGGCATCGTCCGGAAGCGGTCGATGATGCCGTTCGTCATATCTGTCGCCACATCGATGGCGGTGCTGGAGGATCCAAAGCCGGCACATAGCAGAATGATGCCGGGAACGACATAGGTGACATATTGTCCTGTTGTATCGATGGCGCCTCCGAATACATAAGTGAACAGCAGCATAAGGAAGATAGGGAGGAGTATCGCCATCAGCAGCGATTCAACGTTGCGCAGGCTGTGGCGCAGGCTTCTTCCAATAAACACAAGATTGGTTGTCAAGAGCGACGGCGATTTCTGGACCGCTTTGGCACTATTCATGAGATGGACGCCTCCTTTGTTGCGGTTGAGGTCAAGGCCAGGAAGACATCGTCCATGCTCGGTTTCCGTATTGTGATTTTGGTGTCGGGGTGGAAAGCATGCGCGGCGCTGTTCAGCACTTGCCTCACATCGGCCAGCCCCCCGGATGTCGGATAGGTGCCTATAAGCTCATCCTGGCTATTGCGCAATTCGATGACTTCGCCGCCTACCCGTGACTTCAGCTCATCTGCTGTCCCTGATGCGACGATCCGCCCTCCGTGTATGACAGCAATCTCATCAGCCAATTCATCCGCCTCCTCTAAGTATTGTGTGGTCAGGAAGACCGTGATGCCTTGCTGCTTAAGGCCAAGTATCATCTCCCAAAGCGTACGGCGGCTAATGGTATCCAGCCCGGTAGTAGGTTCGTCAAGAAAAAGCACTGGCCGATGCGTGACCAGGCTGATTGCCAGATCAAGCCTCCGCCGCATGCCGCCGGAATAGGCTTTGGCCCTCTTGTCTGCAGCGTCTTCCAGGTCGAATTGCCGCAAAAGCTCTCTTGTTCTGGAATTGGCGTCATCTGTTGACAAGCCGGACAGTCTGCACATCATTCGCAGATTCTCAGCGCCGGTCAGCAGTTCATCTACGGCAGCGAATTGCCCGGTTAAGCTGATGGAGCGTTTGACCTCCTTTTGCTCGGACTCGACGTCGAACCCGGCGACCTTGACGCTGCCTTCATCCAGCTTGGTTAAGGTAGACAGAATATGAATAAGCGTCGTTTTGCCTGCGCCGTTCGGCCCGAGCAAGGCGAAGATCGTGCCGGAGGGCACGGTAAGATTGACTCCTTTCAGAATCGCCGCCTTGCCGAACGATTTGACTAATCCTTTTACTTCAATCGCATTTTGGTTCAAGTGCAATCACCTCTGCTTAAATTGTTTATTATATAAACAGTATATGGTGCATACGGTATGCTTACCTCATCCTCGAGACTGAAATTTAGGCGGTCCGCTCGGATGAGATGGCATCAGCAAAGCCCCTGCAGCAGCCAATTCCATTGGCCGCCACAGGGGCTTTGCTTGTCCTATTGTTACTCATTCATTTGTCCATGCCAGTTTCTCACCACGACGCTTTAACCGCTTGGAACGTCTCCACTATGTCTCCATGAACGACGATATCGAACAAGCCGTCCATCTCAGTTGCCTCGCGGTTCAACAGAATTCGGCGGCCTTTGCTGTAGCGGGGCAGTTCCTTAACGGGATAAACCTTTAACGACGTTCCGATGGCCAGGAACAGATCGGCCTCCGCCGCTTCCTCAAAGGCTTCCTCCAGATGCTTCACCATTCCCTCGAATAGCACCACATCCGGTTTCAATATGAATCCGTCCTTGCCGCAGCGCGGAATCTCCTCGCTAATCAGATGCTCCAGGCCATAGGTGGTGCGGCACTTGGGACAGTGGGCTGTATGGATGGAGCCGTGCACATCCAGAATGCGGCTGCTGCCCGCTCTGCTGTGCAGCCCGTCAACATTTTGTGTAATAATGGTGACCTGCTTGCCGGCTTGTTCCAGTTCGCGCAGAAACAGATGGCCGGGGTTAGGCTCATACTGCCGGATCGCATGGAAATGGAAAATCGTTTTGAAATGTGCCCAGAAGGTTTTGGGATGACGGTGATAATACGTCTCCGAGAGGATCGTCTCCACGTCTAGCTCTTGATCGTATATGCCGCCGCGGGACCGGAAGTCCGGTATGCCGCTGGCCGTACTGATGCCGGCGCCGCTCAAGACGGCGATCCGTTTCGCTTGCTTAAGCGCTTCTGCCATTTGTTCGTTAGGATTCAAATCTCTCACCCCATTCAGTTGCATCACGAGCTTTAAAGTATTATATGAAAGACAGTCGGCTGTTTTGCTCGGACAGCCTTAATCTAATCTGCCTTACGTAGAATCGGACTTTTTCCGTTCCCGGAAGCGCCGAACCTTCATGAGATTGCCGCACATCTTGTCGTCGCAGAATCGTTTGGATCGATTGCGAGTATCGTCAAGAAACACCCATTTGCAGTTATTGTTTTCGCATATCCGAATTCGGCTGCCTAGTCCAGCAGCCAGCGACTGCGCGAAGCTGGCGGCTACCTCCGCCATTACGCTCCTCCAAGTGTGCTCTTGCGGCAGCCATACCATTTGAACGGCATCATCGTCTTGTTTTAATTGGCGTGTAGCTGGGCTTAACCCAAGCTTTTCATTAATGGCATCCACCATTTCCTGGGTTATGGCGGTATCCATAGATAATTGGATCGCAAAGCCCCTCAGACTTTCTCTAAATTGCTGCAAGCCCGCTATTTCCCCTGCTGGAATGGGAAGGGGAGCCTGAAGCTTCCAGGTTTCCAGGAAGGCAGCTTGCCATTTTGTCATGAGCAGCCGATCCTCCGTATGACCGTCGCCTCTCCAATCATGCCATAAGCTATTGGCAAAGTCGGTCCATAGCTTGTTCATTCTTGCTGACCTCCAACTTATATATGTAACCACCTATATTGAAATAGGTAGTTGCAATGAATAGTTATATATGGTACTTTTTCATTGTAACGTTCCAAATCAATAATAGCTAGTTACAAGTTGAGAGGAGCTGACGGGTTTATGGGATTGAGCAAGGTTGAGCTGCTGCTGCAGCAAAGGGAAGAGGCCTGGAATAAAGAAGGCTGGATTGTGCCGCTGGCCGTTGCGCTTGACGGATTGACGGCGAAGGCCGCAGCTTGGGAGCCGGAAGGGGGCGGCAACTCCATATGGCAGACGCTGCTTCATATTAATTATTACAATGAAGATTTGTTATACAGGCTGAAGGATCTGCCTTTGGGAACGCGAGTGGACAACAAAGCCACCTTCGGTACAACAGGCAGTGCAGATGACGAGGCGGGCTGGCAGGCTGTGGTCGCTAGAACGCATGAGCTGGCGAAAGGCCTGCAGGAAACCATCTCATCGCTGTCCGATGAAGATTTGGAGAAGCCGTTCGGCAACTCTACAATCGGGCAAGAGCTGGCCAGATGGCAGCTGCATGATGCGTACCATAGCGGCCAAATCGTACTTATTCGAAGACAGCTGGGCGTCTGGCGTCCAATATAACCGTTGCTCAACATGACAAGACGGCTCTCCGGCAGTTCGGAGAGCCGTCTTGTCATTCAGGATACTCCCATTCCAGAGTTTCTATCGTCTTCAGATAATCACCATCATTTTTCAACACCTTATAGCTGGTATGAATAGGGTGTTCCGTAATCGTGACGTAACGTTTGTCTGCTGTAATATCAAGATCGATAGAGCGCCCATCGGCATGATAGATCCGCAAGTGTATATCTCCGATTGAAGGCGTGCTTTTTACTTTCCACAGCTTCGTATTCGCCAGATCCCCCAAGATGCTCTGCATCGTTTGTTCATCTCTTATAGTCAGCCTGGCCAGATCGGATATTCGGTTAACGGTAATTTTAATCGGTTCGTTGTCTTCTAATGGCTTCAAGACTTGTTTTTGGAATGAAGTAAAGGTAAGCCGATCTGCAATAAGAACGGCACAGACGATCATCAACAAGATAGTTAGAATAGATCTATTCTTCATGAAGGCAGGCCTCCTTTGTGTAGTTGCAATCAAGCGTTCTTGCCATCTTTCCGTTCATAGTTTTTTCCAAGTATATTCGTCTTCCTGCTGAAGCGCAACGTAAAGTTCCGTGCTGCACATCGATTCTATGGAGAATAACTAAATTCATTAACCAAGCCTGCATACATAAATTAATGATTGAATTTCGCATTCATATGCGATATATTGCATATTACAAGAAGCGATCAATTGCAAAGGAGTGATGGGTATGGCGGGCAAAAAGGATTTGAGAATTCGCAGCAGGGTGATCAGCGAGGGCGCCAATCGGATGCCGAACAGGGCGATGCTGCGCGCAGTCGGGTTTACGGACGAGGACTTCAAGAAGCCGATGATCGGCGTAGCGAGCACTTGGAGCGAGGTTACCCCTTGCAATATGCATATCAACGAGCTGGCTCTCAGCGCGAAGGCGGGACTGGCTAGGCATGGAGGGGCGCCGCTGATCTTCAATACGATAACCGTATCGGACGGGATCTCAATGGGGCACGAAGGGATGACCTATTCTCTTCCGAGCCGCGAAGCAATAGCTGATTCCATCGAGATTGTAACAGGCGCTGAGCGGTTCGACGGACTAGTGGCGATTGGCGGCTGCGACAAGAATACGCCGGCTTGTCTCATGGCGATTGGGCGACTGAATGTTCCATCCGTTTATGTATACGGCGGGACGATACAGCCGGGCGAACTGGACGGGAAGCCGGTCGATATCGTAAGCGCCTTTGAAGCGGTCGGCCAATATCATGACGGGAAAATGACGGAGAAGGAGCTTCATAAAGTGGAATGCAGCGTCTGTCCAGGACCTGGGGCATGCGGCGGCATGTACACCGCCAATACGATGGCGGCCGCTGCCGAGGCGATGGGCATGAGCCTTCCGGGCTCCGCCTCGACGCCAGCCATCGCAGGACGCAAGGCGGAGGAATGCGAGGAAGCGGGCGCCGCAGTTATTGCGCTGCTGGAGAAGGGCATCTATCCGCGAGACATTATGACGAAAGAGGCATTCGAGAATGCGATTACGGTCGTTATGGCGCTTGGCGGCTCTACGAATGCGTTCCTCCATCTCATCGCCATTGCTCACTCCGCAGGCGTGGAGCTGACGTACGATGATTTCGAGCGCATCCGGGTGAAGGTTCCGCATCTGGCTGACCTCAAGCCAAGCGGCCAATACGTTATGCAGGACTTGAATGATGCGGGCGGCGTCACTGGTGTGATGAAGCTGCTGCTGGAGCAAGGATTGCTGCATGGCGACTGCATGACCGTTACAGGGCGGACTCTGGCGGACAATCTGGCGGCAAGCGAGCCGCTTCATGAGGGCCAGAAGATCATTCGTCCGTTCAACGAGCCGCTTAAATCTAGCGGGCCGTTGGTTGTGCTTCGCGGCAACCTTGCGCCAGACGGGGCGATTGCGAAGATGTCGGGAATGAAGAAGCTGCGCTTCACCGGACCGGCCAAAGTGTATGACAGCGAGGAAGCCGCTACTGAAGCGATTGTCCGGGATGAAATCCAGCGCGGCGATGTGCTGGTCATCCGATATTGCGGGCCGAAGGGCGGACCGGGCATGCCGGAGATGCTGTCGGTGACGGCGCTGATTGTCGGCAAAGGCTTAAGCGGCGAGGTGGCTCTCTTGACCGACGGCCGCTTCTCCGGCGGCTCTCATGGCTTTGTCATCGGGCATGCCGCGCCGGAGGCACAGACTGGCGGGCCGATTGCGCTGCTGCGCACCGGGGATATGGTTACGATAGACAGCGAGACGCAGAGAATGGATTTCGACGTAACGGATGAAGAGCTGAACCGGCGTCGGAAGTCTTGGGTACAGCCGCCGCTGAAACGCACATCCGGCGCGCTGGCGAAGTATGCCCGGCTTGTATCGTCGGCGAACAAAGGCGCAGTTACTGATCTGCCTGAGTCATAACCTGTAAGTCCCCTTAAGCTCGGCCGTGCGGCATGCTATACTTTCTGTATTCCAGGGTAAAGGACGGATATGATGACGGGTTTCAAGCTGGCAACTTTGCGGGAAGGCGTATTCCATTATGGTTAAGTTGGATTATTTGCTGTCCGTACTGTGGCTTATAAGCTCCAGAAAACGGGTAACTGCCGAGCAGATCGCCGAGGAATTGGAAGTAAGCGTCCGAACCGTATACCGGTATATTGATGCGCTTAGCATGAGCGGTGTGCCTGTCGTTGCCGAGGCGGGACATGGCGGAGGATACAGCCTGCCAAGCAGCTTCGCAGGCATGCCGCTGTTCTTCGACACCAGCGAGCTGAAGGCGATGGCGCATGGCGTCTTGCTGGCGCAGCAGGCGCATTATCCGTATTCAGATTCGCTCATAAGGGCGCTGGATAAGATTAGGCATCGGCTGAATGCGTCGCAGCTGGAGGAGCTGGAGCGGAGCACAACAGGCATTGAAGTGGATGAGCCGGACAAGGCAGACGGCTTGCAGCGCGTGCTGGATGTGCTCGATGGAGCGATTATCGAAGGCCGGACGCTGCAGATCCATTATGCGAAAACGGCTGAGGAGCCTCCTGGCTCCCGGTCCATAGATCCCTATGGCATGCTGTATCGGCAAGGGCGCTGGTATATCATTGCTTATTGCCATAACCGGGAGTCGATTCGGGTGTTCAGAGGGGACCGCATCCGCGAGGCGTCGCCTGACGGAAGCCGATTCGCGCGTCCGGAATCCTTCTCGGCAAAAGCTTATTTGGCCAATTATATGGCTGCATCGGAGCAGCATGCCGGTCAAAAGGTGCGGGTTACGTTAAAGGCTAGCGAAGAAATGCTGAGCGCGATTTGCAGCCAATGGTATTTGAAGCACAGCGCCGAGATTGAACGGAGCGAGGGTGAAGCAAGCCTGCTGCTTGCGGAGGACGCGATGATGGCTTATATGCCCCATATGCTGCTTTCGTTCGGCAAGGAGATCGAGGTGGTGCAGCCACAGTCACTGAAGGAAGCTCTGGTCGCACTCGCGAGGGAGCTGGCCCGACATCATGAATCCTGAACTCATCTGCCAGCCCGACAGCTTCCCTGACAGCCATCTTGTCAGGGAAGCTGTTGTATAGTGGCTCTATCTGATATAGAAGGGTGATGAATGGCATGATGAATGGACAGAAGCTGGATTTGGCCAAGCAGGACAAGCTTTATTACACGGCAGCGCTTGAGCCGAGACTTGTCAATTTTCCGGAGCTGAACTATTTGGCTTTAGAAGGGCGGGGGGATCCCAATGGAGAAGCATTCCGGGAATCGACAGAAGCGCTCTATACAGTTGCTTATGGCGTCAAAGGGCTCTGCAAGAGCGAGCAAGCGGATTTTACGGTAGCCAAGCTGGAGGGGCTGTGGTGGGTCGATTCGGGTGCCCAAGATCCGCTTAAGGTCCCGCGCGAGGAGTGGCGCTGGCGGATTCTCATTCGGATGCCTGATTTTGTGACAGCTGATAAGGTAGTCATCGCGAAGCTTGCAGCCGGCAAGAAGAAGCCTGCGCTGAATGGACTGATTCAGGCAATAGCTTTTCTTCCTATTCATGAAGGCGAGTGCGTGCAAATTATGCATATCGGCCCTTATAGCGATGAACCTGCCACGCTGGAGCGCTTGCATGGCTATATGACCCGTCAGGGTTTGACCGGCAACGGGCCGCATCACGAAATTTATTTGTCCGATCCGCGAAAAAGTGCCCCTGCAAGCCGAAAAACGATATTGCGGATGCCCGTTAGGAAGCTCTAAGCAAGCAGGCTGGCTGGCAAGCCAGAATAGTCGTGTGCAACCTTTTCCTTCCATGCTTGCGTCTGAATAGGCAAGAGGTGATAGGGGATGGCGAGAACACTGGCGCTAATAGCGTTGATGCTTGTCTGTTATCTGGCTCTGCCTGGTCAGCGGGCGGATGCGCTAAAATGCATGGAGCAGCCGAACATAGAAGAGAATGCGGAGCATTACGACGGGATTGTTGTTGCTCAGGTAGACGAGATCAAGGAGTCAAAGCATAAGAATATCCTTAAGCTGAAAGTCCTGCAAAGCTTTAAAAAGGTGAAGGAAACCTCCATTAAGGTGTACGAGAATGCAGACTGGGGAACCAGTAAGGAAGGGGAGAGCTATCTCTTCTACTTGAAGAAGGACAACGGCAAGTGGGAGCTGCCGCTTTGCTCTCCAACCAAACCGCTGGACGAGGCGGCGGATGATTTGGCTTACTTGAAAGAGCGAGAGATTCAACTGCACTTCGATTCTGCGGTTCCATTGCAACTGAATGGGGCTGACAGCTTTCAGCTTCAATCGGTAAAAAAAGCCGAAGACGAATCCGCAGCGCGGCTGGCAGCCGCAGCTTCCACACCAACCGATGAAAAATCGTCATTTGCATGGCAGTATGCTGCGATTCCACTCGGCATTGTCGGCTTCGCCGCATATGGGGTAATTCGCGTTCGGGCGGCAAGAAAAGGCGAAGGGGAATAGCGCTGCAGGCGGTTAATGCAATCTAGCGGAAAATAGTTCCGATAAAAAAAGCTGATTTCGGTGTAAAACCGAAACCAGCTTTTTAATTATTCTATAATCCCAAGCAAGCGGTTCAGGATGACGGCCGCATGCGCTCTTGTTGCTTGAATCGCCGGGCCGAATGTGCCGTCCGGGTAGCCTTGGAGCAGCCCAAGCTCCGTCGTCTGCTTAACGGCCGGCAGCGCCCAGGCGCTAATCTGCGCTTCATCGTTGAAGCTTGCGGCTGAGCCAGGCTCAGATTTCACTGGAGCAGCTCCGCGAGCCTCCATCGCGCGGCTGGCGAATACTGCCATCTCCTCGCGGGTAATCGGCTTATCCGGCCAGAACTTGCCGTCGCCGTTGCCTTGGGCGATGCCAGCTTTCATAGCTGCAGCGAGCGCATCCCCATACCAGGCGTCTTGCGCCACATCGAAGAACGGGTCGGCCTCCTCAGCCTCAGCATTCAGATCAAACGCCCGGACAAGCAGAGATACAAATTCGGCCCGTGTAATGTCGGCCTCCGGCGCGAAGCGTCCCTCTCCGCGGCCCGCCACAATCGCTTGGGCGGCAAGAGCTTCAATATCCGCCCTCGCCCAATGCTTCTCGATATCCTTGAAGCCCGCCGTTCCAGCCTCCAGGCCGTTCTTGAACAGATAGGGCAGGCCTTGCTCGAAGCCTTCCGCCCATACGCTCATGGAATGGCCTCCGTTCACGATTCGCAGTTCAGCGGGACTGCCGGGCACATCCTCCCATTTCTCGAACGAATAGCCGAACACATTCGACCGGTGAAGCTGCTGATACAGCGATATGGCCTGCACCTCCATGTTGTAGCGGTTGGCGTCCTTCGGCAAGTCTTCCTGCTCGCTGAGATGGTTCCAGTCATCATCTCCTGCGATGATGTACATCGGGACGGGCAGCTTTTTCTCCGCGTAGGCCTTCAGCGCTTGCGGGTAATTCAGCTCCGCCCAGCGCGCAGGGTCGAACGGCTCGCCGAAGGAGCCGCGCTCCACTGCGCCCGATGTCGCCGGAGCTTCGCCGTCTTGGATCGCCGGGCTTAGCAAGGAGGCGCCGCCGAACAGCTCCGGATAGGCGAGCGAATAGCGGAGCGCGCCGTAGCCGCCCATAGAGAAGCCAACGAGTCCGCGCCCTTCGCGGGATGCAAGGGTTGGATAAGTATCGTCTATGAGCGGGATCAGGTCCCGAATGACGGCAGATTCGACATCGCCGAATTTGCCGGAGTCCACCCAATAGCTGTTGCCTGTTACAGGCGCTACGGCAATAACGGGCGGGATTTTTTTGCTTTCGATCATGGAATCGAGAATCGGCCAGAATTGATCCCAGCTCGTCTCCGTTCCGCCGCTGCCGTGCAGCAGGTACATGACTGGATAACGGGTCAATGCTTTCTCTGTGTAGCCGTGCGGCAGATACAGCCGGTAGCTCAGCTCCGTCCCGACTGAGCCTTCCGTATTGCCGGCCAGACTGGCCAGCTTTGCCGTCTCGGTTGTAACGGTGCCTTGACGCTTTGGCGCGTAGTTTTCAGCTTTGTAGGAAGGATCAAGCTCAGCGCTCTCCGGCTTGCCCATCATATACCGAAGTCCGTCCCGGAAGCCGGTCAGCCACAGGTCCGTATCATGGCCGCCATCGATAATGCGAAGCTCGGCAGGGCTGCCCGGCACATCCTCCCACTTCTCGAAGGGCAGTCCGAACAGATTCTTCCGGTGCAGCTCCTGATAGAGCTCAACAGCTTGCACCTCCATATTGTATTTATAGGAATCGGCAGGCAAATCTTCTTTTTCGCTAAGATGATTCCAATCGTCGTCCCCGGCGAAAATATAGACCGGAACGCGATAAGGCTGCTTCACATAGCTCTCAATCGCTGTCGGGTAATTGTTCGCGGTCCAGAGCGACGGATCATAGGGGTCGCCGAAGGAGCCGCGTTCGACAGCGCCGGATGTTGCAGGGGGCTCGTTCTTCTGGATCGCTGGACTAAGCAGCGTTACAGCTCCGAATAGCTGGGGGTACGCCATGCCGTAACGAAGCGCGCCATACCCGCCCATGGAGTAGCCCATGAGATAACGTCCGCCGCGATTGGCAATCGTGTTGTGCTCTTTGTCGATTTTCGCGATCAAGTCTTTCGTGACCGCAGATTCGTAAGCGCCGTACTTGTCGGAGTCCACCCAGTAGCTGTTGCCCGATGCAGGAGCAACGGCTATGACCGGATCGATGGAACCGCTTTCAATCATCTCGTCAAGCGTGCTCCAGAAATCGTCCCAGCCCTTCTCGTCTCCCCAGCTGCCATGGAGCAGATAGAGCACGGGATACCCTTCTTTGCGGTTTTCATCATAGCCTTTCGGAAGATACAGCTTGTAAGTCAGTTCGTCGTTGCCGGGCTTACGGTCTTGCGCGAGCGCATTCGAGGCGAACGTTACGACATCCGTTGTGCGGCTGGTCAGTCCCGCGGCTTGAGCGGCAGGATTCATCTGGCCGGCAACGGAGAAGGTCATGACAGCCGCCAGCAGCGCAGCCGCGAGCTTCTTCTTGCTGCGATACATGAACATCCCTCCAGTTGGCAATATGGCTTAATTGGGTCATCCAATTGTCCGATTACTATACTAATATGATGGAAATAACCTGTCAATACTTAATGAAAGCGCTGCATTTTTACTTGACACTATAGGCGAGTAACGTTTATTCTAGTGATGCGGCTAATTGGGTGATCCAATTTTGGACCAATTGCCGCTAGCGCATTACGAAGTGAAAGGGTATTCATATGACCATTAAACGGATTAAATACCATAGGGTGTACGAGGATGTCATCGAACAGATCAAAAACCTCATTCTCGAAGGCAATCTGGCCCCAGGCGATGTGCTGCCTACGGAGCGGGAGCTCGCTCAGGCATTCGGCATCAGCAGGGGGACGCTGCGCGAGGCGTTCCGCATTCTGGAGCGCGAAGGCTTGATTGACGCAAGGCCCGGCGGAGGCAGATTCCTCAGCAAGGCGCTTGACGTTGCGGAAGACAAGAACCGCATTATGGACAATATCGAGCGGGCGACCATTATGGAGCTGCTTGAAGCGAGGGAATTGTTCGAGACAGGGATCGTCGAGCTGGCGGCGAAGCGCGCTACGGCGGAGGATATTGAGGAGATCGAGGCGGCGTTCGAGAAGTGGGGCGAGATCGACCAGGAGAGCGAGGACCGGTCCAAGCCGGATCAGGCATTCCACTTGTCCATCGCGAAGGCGACGCATAACGTCGTATTGGTCAATATGATTGAGCTGCATATGGATTTGCTGCAGCGGACGCTCAGCAAGACGGCGAAGATTCCGGGCCGCAAGAGCGAAGTCTACGAGGAGCATCAGCTTATTGTTCAGGCCATTAAGGAACGGGATCCGGTCAAAGCCAAGCTGGCGCTGCTTCATCATCTGGGCAAAGTGAAGGAGAATATTCAGAAAAACTACGTTCATGCGTAAGCAGGGGGAAATCTTGCCCTCTCTTCATTAAATTGGATCACCCAGTTATCCAAATCTTGCATGAATGAATTTATAGCATAAAAGAGGGATTGCACATGAACACAGACATTCGGATTTTATCGCCATGCGGCATGCTGGGATACGGATTCCCGGAGCAATCCTTTTTGAGAGGCATGGATCAAGAGATTCACGGGATCGTCGTCGATGCCGGATCGACGGACGCAGGTCCGCACAAGCTGGGCGCAGGCGTCTCGATTGTCAGCAAGCGGGCGGCGAAGAAGGACCTGGACATTATGATTGCCGGCGGCGTTCCCCGGGGCATCCCGATCATTATCGGGTCGGCAGGCGGCTCGGGCGCGGCGAAGCATGTGAACTGGACGCTGGACATTATCCAAGAGATATTGCAGGAACGCAATCTGCAGGCGAACATATCCGTTATCTGGGCAGATTTTACGCAGGAGGAAGTGGTGCAGGCGAGACGCGAAGGCCGCATTCACGGGCTTAGTCCCAACATTCCTCCGCTGGATGAAGCGGCGATTCGCGAGACGAACAGCATCGTTGCCCAGATGGGCCACGAGCCGATCGTGGAGGCTCTGCACGGGGGCGCCGATATCATTGTATGCGGGCGCGCTTATGATCCTTCGCCATTCGCGGCGATTGGCATCTACCACGGCAAAGACCCCGGACTATCCTATCATCTGGGCAAAATTCTGGAATGCGGCGCGTTATGCGCGGAGCCAGGTACGACCAAGGACAGCATACTCGGCACGATTACCGATGACGCATTCCTGGTGCAGTCGCTGAATCCGGCGCGGAAGTGCAGCCCGACGAGCGTGGCGGCCCATACCTTTTACGAGAAAGAGCACCCTTACATCCTGCATGGACCGGGCTTCACGCTGGATCTGGAGCATTGCCGGTTCGAGGAGCAGAAGGAGGGCGTCGTACGGGTCACGGGCAGCCGCTTCATCCCGGCCGACACCTACAACATCAAGCTGGAAGGCGCAAGGCTGGTCGCTTACCGTACCTTTGTCGTAGCCGGCATCCGCGATCCGATTCTGATCGGCAAGCTGGAGGAGGTCGAGGCGCTGGTGAAGCAAGGAGCGCAGGATTACTACAGCGATATTCCGGAATCCGATTACAGCATTCATTTCTATAATTACGGCATTAACGGCGTTCTGGGGAGCAAGGAGCTGGAGACGTTCCGGGGGCATGAGGTCGGCGTCATGTTCGAAGTAGTGGCGAAGACGCAGGAGCTGGCCAGCAGCCTATGTGCCACCGTCCGATCCACCTTCCTGCATTACGGCTATGAAGGACGGAAGTCGACGGCTGGCAATCTCGCCTTCCCGTTCGCGCCAAGCGATATCGAATTCGGTCCGGTGTACGAATTTTCGGTATACCACCTGATGGAGATGTCGGGGGAAAGCTTCCGCATTGAGCGGATTTGAGCCAAAGATTATGCTTACGAAGTCAGTTTTGCTTCAAATATAAGATCGTATAGGTTGTACCTATACAGTACTTATATTTCAAACGCGAAACGAAGCTTTACCTCAAAAAAGTCGGCGACAGCCGTTTACGCTAGGCAAAACTAAGTCAATGCTTACGAAGTCAGTTTTGCTGAAGCAAAACTTTTAGGAGTGGATAGAACATGACCCAACTCGGCCAGCTAGCGAAGGTGCTGAGAAGCAAAAACTCCGGTCCCTTCGAGCTTACATTAGACGTATTGTTCGATTCCGAAGAGAACTACCGTATGGTGAAGGCATCCGGACGCATTACGAAAGCTACCGTCTGCGAGCTGTACGGCATTGCGGAGGAGCAGATTCATCACTTGGTCTTTTTCGATCAGGCGCTTGGCTTCAAAATTACGATCTCCCGGGACATCTCGTCAGGCACAGTCGGCGATCGTGACGTATACGGCGCCCAACAGCATGCGCCTCTTATGATGCTAGCCATCGACACCGCAGAGGAGGGATAGACATGAAAGCTCTAAGACGCATGCGGCAGGACTGGGTGCTGTATGCCATGCTCGCTTTGCCCATTCTTTACTTTGTCATTTTTCATGTTATACCGTTGTACGGCATGAAGCTGGCCTTCCAGGATTACCGCATCCTTGGCGATCATGTCTGGGTCGGCTGGAAGCACTTTAACGTCCTGTTCAGCTCACCAGCCTTCGCGTCGGTGATGCAGAACACCATTATTATCAGCTTGATGAAAATCATCTTCGTCTTCCCGATTCCGATCGCGCTGTCGCTCTTGATTAATGAGGTGCGCAGCTCGAAGTACCGGAAGTACGTACAGTCAGTCGTTTATCTGCCCCACTTCCTGTCTTGGGTTGTCATTGCGGGCATCTGGATCAGCTTGCTGAATCCGACCGAAGGCGGCGTGAACCTGATCGGCAATTTCTTCGGCCTTCCGTCTGTCGACTATATGACTAGCAAAGACCATATTCGCTGGGTGTTCGTCGTATCGGAGATTTGGAGAAGCGCCGGGTGGGATTCCATCATCTATCTTGCGGCGATTATGAAGATTAGCCCGGGGCTGTACGAGGCGGCGAAGATTGACGGAGCAACAAGGCTCCAGCAGATGACATTCATTACGCTCCCGCATCTATACAGCACAATTGTAACCGTCTTCATTTTGAACCTGGGCTTCTTTATGAATGCGGGCTTCGACCAGGTGTTCAACTTTATGAACGATTCCGTCATCAGCGTCGTGGACATTCTGGATACGTACGTATACCGGATCGGCATCGGCAACGGCCAGTTCGCTTATGCGACGGCAGCAAGCTTGTTCAAGGGCGTTATTGGCATCGTCCTTATTCTGGGCACACATTTCATCTCAAAACGCATCTCAGGCAAAGGCGTCTGGTAGAGGAGGGATCAAGCAATGAGACGACTGGAACTATCGAAAATCATCATCTATGCCATTCTGTTTCTGTCCACGCTCGCCGTGCTGGTTCCGATCCTGAACCTGCTGGCGCTGTCCCTGACGGCACCTGGAAGAGCCCATCTGATGAGCGGCCTCGATCTTATTCCGAAAGGCTTCTCTCTGATGAACTACGAGCTGCTCCTGTCCAATCCGCTTATTACGGGCAGTATCGTCAATTCGGTCTGGATTACGGGCGCAGGCACGCTGCTCAACTTGATTCTGACGTCGATGGCGGCGTATGTGCTGGCCAGAACGAATTTTATCGGGAAGAAGCTGGTGCTGCTCTTCCTAATCGTCATCATGGTATTTGAGCCGGGGCTTATTCCGGAATATTTGCTGGTGAAGGACCTCGGGCTCATGAACAAGCTGACGGCGCTTATTCTGTACAAAGCCATCAATGTGTATTACTTGTTCATTCTGATGCGGTTCTTCCAGGACATTCCGGAGGAGATTCTGGAGGCGGCGCGGATCGACGGGGCTGGACACTTCCGCATGTATACCCGCATCATGATGCCGTTGTCGAAGCCGGGACTGGCGACACTTGGCTTGTTCTACGGCGTGTTCCGCTGGAACGAATATTTCCGGGCGACCATCTATATCTCCGAGCCGAGCAAGTGGCCGCTGCAGGTGGTGCTAAGGCAGTTCGTCGTCAGGAAAGACAATACGTCCATTATCGGCAACCAGAACAACTTGTTCGACAGCTCAGTCAACTTTGATTTTGCTTCCCTGCAGGCCGGTACGATTATGATTGCGATTGTGCCGCTGCTGATCCTATATCCATTTATTCTGAAGTATTACGCGAAAGGAGCGCTTGAGGGAGGGGTGAAGGATTAGCTCGGGAAGACACACTGCGAAAGCAGGAATGGAAGTGCCAATTTATTAAAGGGGAGAATCAACCATGAAAAAAGTAAGTCTGGTACTCATCATTGCAATGCTGGTTACGGTTATTGCCGCTTGCAGCTCCAACTCGAACTCGCCTGGCAGCAACCAACCGTCGAATGAACCCGGAACCGCATCGCCGAATCCAAGCGCTGATCCTGTCACGCTGAAGATCGTATACAAAGACGAGGGAACGGCCAACCCGGTCTCCGTCAAATTTTTTGAGACGCTAGAGAAAGCGCTTAAGGAAGACGAAGGGCTGAACGTGAAGTTCGAGCTGGTCGACCTGGCGCAAGGCAGCTATGCCGAGAACCTGAATCTGCTCCTGCTGGGCGGGACGATTCCTGACATCATCTACTTCCAAGGCGGCGACCAGCAAATCTCCGAGCAAGGCCTGCTGGAGGACCTGACGCCATATATCGAACAATCCAAGTATGTGAAAGACATCATCGAGCCGCATAACGCAACAAGAATGGCGAGCTATCCATACCTGCTGTGGATCAAGCCGCTTGCGTCCAAAACGCCGGTCGTGCGCGCGGATTGGCTGAACGCCATGGACAGCTCCAAGGCACTGCTGGCGGATCCGACCATCGACAACTACTATGCCTTCTTCAAGGAACTGGTCGAGAAGAAGCCTGGCGGCGACAAGCCTGGCTACGCGCTGACGGCAGCCGGCGATATCGCAGAGATCAACTTCATCTTCAACTCCGCTTTCGGCCTGGATACAACTTGGCTGAAGAAGGAAGACGGCACATACGAATATTCCAAAGTATCGCAGAACGAAAAAGAAAAGCTCGCCTTCTACAACAAGCTGTATAACGAAGGACTGCTTGACCCGCAATTCATCACGAAGCAATGGGATACGAAGGAAGATGCGTTCTACAAGGGCGATGCGGCAGTCATCACAGGCACTGCGGGCAAAATCATCGACCTGTACGACGGCAGAATGAAAGAGCTGAACGGCGACGGCGCAAACCTGGTCGTGCTGCCTCCTGCCAAAGGCGTCGCGCAAGGCTTCGGGGCAACCGATGTCACGAAGGAGTCCAGAGGTCTGGCGATCTCCTCGCAATCGAAGCATAAGGACGCGGCATTCCAGGTATTCGATTACCTCGCAAGCCCGAAAGGCCAAATGCTGGACCGTCTTGGCTTTGAGAATGAGCACTACACAGTAGCGGACGGACAGATCGAGCTGAACGACAAATATTACAGCGAATGGTACGCGCGCTTCTGGGAGCCGCTTGAGATGAAATCCGAGACGCCGCTGAAGACGCCTCTGCTGGGCGAGCCGGGCACAAGCTCGCTGCAAGCTGCAGCCGACTTCTACACGGAAGACAATAACTTTATCATTCCAGAGCAATACATTGCGAACTGGGATGCGATGAACAACCTGTACAAGGAATACGCGACTGACTTCATTACCGGCAAGAAAAACCTGTCCGAGTTCGACAAGTTCGTAGAAGCTTGGAATGCGGCAGGCGGCACGGACATTACAAAATACGCTAACGAAAACATCAAGTAAGGAGCTAATGCCATGACTTCGTTTCGTGACCGAGTGAGAGGCGTGGTCGCATCGACCGCGCTGGGCGACGCAATGGGCGCGCCAATCGAGAAGCTGACCTATGAGGGGATCAAGTCGCAATATGGCAGAGTGGAGTCGATCATGACCCGCTGGCATAAGATGGACCTGCCCGCAGACGTCCGGCTTGGGCGAGTAAGGGGCGACGGCATTGTGACCGATGATACGCTCATGACGGTTGCGCTGATGAACGTGTACAACACTGAAGGACGGCATCTGGACGCCTACGATATGGGCAATGAGTTCGTGAAGGAGATTGCCTTCCGGAAGACGTTCGTGCCGGAGCTGAATCAGGAGACGTACATTATAGACCGGCTGTTTTATCCCGAGAAATATATCTTTATGCGGCACGTGCTGGCGAACTGCGATCCGAGAGAGGGCGGCATGGGCAACATGGTGAACTGCGGGGCGGCGATGTATATCGCCCCCATCGGGATTGTGAATGCGGGGCATCCGAAGGCGGCGTATGACGAAGCGATTCTGTTCGCCATGGGGCATCAGAACAGCTATGGGCTGGAGGCGGCGGGCGTGCTCGCCGCTTGCGTAGCCAAGGCGTTCGAGCCGGGCGTGACGGTAGACGATATCGTAGAGACGGCGGTAGGGCTGGCGAAGGACGGCACCAAGGCTGCGATTAAGGAGCTGACGAATAAGGCCAGAGCCTTGCGCGCCGAGCGGGACGATATGGATAAGGTGATCGCCGAATTCCAGGCCATTATGCTCAAGTATTCGCCTATGGGCGACGATGTCAGCCGCCATATCGACAAGGTAGGCGTGCCGAGCAATCACTATACGCCAAGCCGCTTGTGGTCAATCGAGGAGCTGCCGATGGCGCTTGCGTTCATCGTATTGAACGACGGCGACTATTACCGCTCCATTCTGGACGGGGTCAACTCCGGACGCGACACGGATTCTATCGGTGTAATGGCTGGTGTCATCCTGGGAGCGATGTATGGGCACGAAGTGATCAGCACGTCCGATATTGAACAGCTAAACAAGGTGAACCGTCTGGACCTGTTCGCCATTGCCGACCAATTCAGTGATGTAGCGGCGAATATCATCAAGGATGATCTCCGCGCGCATGAAGCAAGGAGGAGCATATTGGAATAGCAGCCAGAGACGATATTTGTAGATAAAGAGACTTAGCTAGCGCAATAGGGACGGGAGTGAGAGCAATGATACCGAACAACTATGTAGAAACGATCTATGCCGGCTTCCTCGGCATGAATGTCGGCATCCGGCTGGGAGCGCCGATCGAGCCTGTCGTATGGACGCATGACCGCATTCGCGACGTATACGGAGATATCCGCACCTATGTGAAGGAATACAAGACGTTCTCCGCAGATGACGATGCGAATGGACCGGTCTTCTTCCTGCGGGCGCTGTATGATGACGCTGTGAACCGTGAGCTGGAGCCTGATGATGTCGGCAGGGCCTGGTTGAACTACGCCAGGGAAGGCATCGGCATGTTCTGGTGGGGCGGCGAGAACGTCAGCACCGAGCATACCGCATATCTGAACTTGCAGAGGGGCATTCCCGCCCCTCGATCCGGCTCTATCGAAGTGAACGGGCTGGAGATGGCTGAGCAGATCGGCGGCCAGATCTTTATCGATTCCTGGGGCCTTCTGTTCCCGGGCAATATGCAGAAAGCGGCGGACTACGCAGAGAAGGCGGCCAGCGTATCCCATGACGGCAATGGGCTGTACGGCGCGCGCTTCATGGCGGCTTGTATCGCCAAGGCATTCGAGACCAAGTCCATCGATGATGTCATCGAGGCTGGGTTGAGCGTTATTCCGGCCGACTCTACCTATGCCAAAGTGGTCCATGCCGTCATGGAGTTCCATCGCGACAATCCGGAGGACTTCCGCGCTTGCTGGCACTACCTGGATGGGCGTTGGGGCTACGACAAATATACCGGCGTCTGCCATATCATTCCGAATGCGGGCGTATGCGTGCTGGCGATGCTGTACGGCGAAGGAGATTTCGCGCGTACCGTCGAGATCGCATCGATGTGCGGCTGGGATACGGATTGCAACGCGGGCAACGTCGGAACTATACTGGGCGTAATGGCAGGGCTGGAGGGCATTCCGGCGCATTACCGCAAGCCGATCAACGACTTTATCGTCGCCTCCAGCGTCTCCGGCTACCTCAATCTGGTCGACTTCCCGACCTTCTCGAAGGAGCTGGCGCTGCTTGGCTACCGGATGAACGGAGAGCAAGCGCCGGAGGGGCTGGCTCAGCGCGTGAAGAAGGGAGAGGTCTACTTCGACTTCGACCTGCCGGGCTCGACGCACGGGTTCCGTACGAGCAACAGCTTCAAGACACCGGTCGTCCGGCATTCCGCGCAGCATACGAAGGAAAGCCGCGGCTCGCTTGAAGTGGTGTTCGACCGGCTTGTGACAGGCGACAGCAGCAAGCTGTACTTCAAGCCGTTCTACCGGCGCGAGGAGTTCAATGACGAGAAGTATAAGCCCACCTTTGCGCCGCTTATCGCTGCGGGACAGCAAGTATCAGCATCCTTCTATCTCGACCAATGGGAGGGAGAGCCGCTTACGCTTACGCCGTATGTGCGCAACACGCATACGAAGGAAGAAGTGAAGCTGGACTCGTTCGCGCCTGTATGCGGAGCGTGGACCGATGTTGTCTTTACGGTACCGGACACCGATGGGGCTGTAATCGACGAGATCGGCTGGGTGCTGGAGAGCGATTCTCCGCTCTTGAACCGTGCGATCGGCAGCCTGTTCCTGGGGCGGTTCCATGTGACGGGAGCAGCGGAGTACGCCATAGATTTTGCGAAGCAATACAAGGAGTTCGGCTCGGTCACGCCATTCGCCCAGCACCGCGGCAAGTGGGAGCTGAAGGACGGAGCGCTGCATTGCGTAAGCGAGACGGACTGCTCCGCATACTCTGGCAACTACTATGCCGGCAGGATCATTGTAGAAGCGACGGTTAAGCCGATTGCCGGGGATAGCCACTTGCTTATTACGCGGGCGCAGGGCATTAAGCGCCATTATCTGGCCGGCCTAGACGGAGCGGGCAAGGTCTCCTTCATCCGCGAGGATTTCGGGCAGGAGCGCTTAATCAGCGCAGCGTATGATTGGAAGCATGGCGAGGAATATCGTATGAAGGTCGTTGCGGACGGGGATCATTTTGACCTATTTATTAATGGGGTTAATGTTCTAGAATGCCGAGACGGCTACTTCGCAAGCGGCATGTATGGCTTCGGGAGCCTGGGACCGGTCGAAAATGAAATTCGCGACGTGCGGGTATATACAGAAGTAGAATAATAGGAATAAAGCACAGCACGATTAGGGGAAAGGAGCGTTGCAGCGTTGAAGCAACTGCTTGTTATCGGAAGCGTCAATATGGATGTCGTTAGCAACGTGAAGCAATTCCCGCTGCCGGGAGAGACCATTCACAGCAGCGGCACGAAGTTTGTACCGGGCGGCAAAGGAGCCAACCAGGCCGTTGCTGCCGCCAGAGCGGGAGCGGCGTGCACCATGGTCGGCGCTGTCGGGCTTGATCCGTTCGGCGATACGCTCGTCGAATCTTTGGCGGAGAAGGGCGTGCAGGCGGATTCGGTCCTGCGCAAGGAAGGGACGTCAGGCATAGCGCTCATTACCGTCAATGAGGAAGGCGAAAACAATATCATCTTGTCCGCCGGGGCGAACGGAAAGGTAAGCGAAGAGGATATCGCCTCCGGCGTGCAGTGGGATGGCATTTATGCGGTGCTGCTGCAGAATGAGATTCCGTGGGAGACGACAGTCGCTGCGATTCGCAGCGCGAGCGCGCAAGGCGTACGCGTCTTTCTGAATCCGGCGCCGGCGAGAGAGCTCTCGGACGACTTGTTCCCGCTGATCGACACGCTGATTGTGAACGAGACAGAAGCAGCTGTCGTCACTGGCGTAAAGGTTATAGATTTCGCTTCCGCTGAAGCGTCTGCAGAGCGGGCGCTGGCCAAAGGCGCTGCCAGCGTCATCGTGACGCTGGGCGAGCAAGGCTGCTTTTATGCCAGCGCTGCTGGCGTTCGCGCAGCCGTGCCTGCGTTCCGCGTGAAGCCGGTCGATACGACCGCTGCGGGCGACACGTTCATCGGCGCTTACGCCGCAGCGTGCACGGATGGTCTTGCAACCGAGGAAGCGCTGCGTTTCGCCGCCGCTGCTGCCGCATTGGCTGTTACTCGGCCGGGCGCGCAATCCTCGATTCCGGACAAAGCGGAGATCGAAGCCTTTTTGATAAGCCATTCATAACATAAGTAGGAAGAAGAAGCCTCCTGCTCGCGATGAGCGAACGGAGGCTTTTTTCGCACGGCCCGAATCTCCCGACGCGCGGTGCTCTCTGCATGATAAGGCTCGAACATGATATTGGGGATGAGTCGCGCGCTTTTGTCGCGTTGTTAGTTCATGAGCTTAAGGAAGGATTCCTCGATATAGGCCATATCCGCTGATCCGACAATCGCATCGATGGTTTTGCCTTTGGGCGTAATGAAGAACATGGACGGGAAGCCGTGGCTGCCGTAATTCGTATAGAGCTGATTCGACTCGTCCAGCAGCACCGGATAGTCGATATTATGCTTCTCGACGTAGCCGATGACTTCGGACAATTCGTCCCGCTGAATGACATTAATGCCATACACATTAATGAATTCCTTGTATTTGTCGTGCAGCTCAACAATCTTCGGAGCGTCCTCGTTGCAATAGGGACACCAGGAGGTGAAGAACAGAAGCACGGTCGGTTTGTCGGAGTAATCGATGGATACATAGCTACGGCTGCTCAAGTCCTGCAGCATAATGGATTCATCCATTTGGTAGGCGTATACGGGAGTGTCATTATTATAGAATTGATAGATCAGAACGCCGATCCCGCCAATCGCGACGAACAGCAGCGCGTAGGTGACCCCAAAACGCAGCTTTGTCATGGTATTCTCACTCCGATCTGAAAGATGGAAAGCACTTTTACTATATACGATTAGGGGAAGAAAATATAGCCTTTCCCCCTTTGTTTTTCCATATGGGATTGGCCAGCAAGCATTGCCAATGAGAACCCCGCTGTCTGATGACAGCGGGGTTCCCTGCGTTTATTCGCTGCCAGCTTGAAATCTGCCGGACTTGCTGATACGTTAATAGAAAACAGGCACAAGAATGGCGGGGAATGCAGACGTGAAGAGATATGGAGCGATCGAAGGCGGGGGAACGAAGTTTGTATGCGGCATCGGCGCGGAGGATGGCACGATACAGGATACGGTATCCATCCCGACAACCACGCCGGAAGAAACGATGAGCAAGGCAATGGCTTATTTCGCAGGCAAAGAGATCGAGGCAATCGGCATCGGGACGTTCGGTCCGGTCGATGTCCATGCGGACAGTCCGACATACGGTTCTGTCACGAAGACGCCGAAGCCTCACTGGAGCGGCTATGATCTGGTCGGCTACGTGAAGCGGGAGCTGAAGGTACCAGTGGGCTTTGATACGGACGTCAATGCCGCGGCGCTGGGCGAGCTGTTGTGGGGAGCGGCCCAAGGGCTGCAAAGCTGCCTCTACATGACGGTAGGCACGGGTATTGGCGCAGGTGCCGTAGCGGAGGGCAGGCTTGTCCACGGCCTTACGCACCCGGAGATGGGGCATATTATCGTGCGCCGCCATCCCGAGGACCATTATGGGGGGAAGTGCCCGTTTCATGGAGATTGCCTGGAGGGGCTTGCCGCAGGCCCAGCCCTTGAGGCGCGCTGGGGAGTGAATGCATCCGAGCTTGGCGAGGATCATGCCGCGTGGCGCTTCCAAAGCTACTATATCGCTCAGGCGCTCATGAACTACATCTTGATCCTGTCGCCAGAGCGGCTGATTCTGGGTGGAGGCGTCATGCATCAGGCGCATCTGTTCCCTCTTATCCGAGAGCAGGTGAAAGAGCTGCTAAAGGGCTATGTGCATCATCCTGCGCTGGACCGGGACATTGATCGTTATATCGTAAGTCCGGGTCTGGGCGACAAGGCAGGGATTAGCGGCGCACTGGCGCTCGCTGTGAAAGCGGCGGAGGCTTAGCGGTCTAGAATGATTAGAAGGAGGAAAAAGATGACCAAGATTTTTCAGCATATCGATACAGTCTTTATTCCAGTCAGAAACATAGACAGAGCTGCAGAATGGTATACCGGCATCATGGGCGGCAGTCTAGGCTGGAGGAGCGAGAAGGGCGAATACCAATGCATCTTGTTCGGGCAGACTTCTCTCACGCTGTGCTTGACCGATGACGAGACCGCTTTTCAATCCAAGCGTGCTGCCTTTAATTTCTATGTTGCTAATGCCGAAGAAGCATTCGCCTATTTGAAGTCCCATGATGTGCAAGTAGAGGGGATTTTGGAATACGGGGCAAAGTATTTTGCATTCTATGACCCTGATGGCAACGCTTTGGAAGTATGCGAGTATTAATACGGGTCTTTATTTTGTGAAAGAGATAAAGCCTCCAGTTCTGCAATTTTATGCGGAGCTGGAGGCTTTCATTTTATGGCGTGAGGAAAAGCTGTTCCGCCAGACGGTCCGCTGCTGCCGATGTGGGGATGTTCTGCGCATCGGACAGATCATAAACACGCGACAATGTGCCATAGATCGTCTCTACATTGCGCTTGGCCTCCGCCGCGTCGCCGCCGCTAAGCTCGGACGCGGTTACGATAATGCCGCCTGCATTAATGACATAGTCAGGGGCGTACAGAATGCCGCGGCTTTGCAGCTTGATGCTGTGCCGCTCCTCCGCCAGCTGATTATTAGCAGCTCCAGCGACAATTCGGCAATTCAGCCGGCCGATCGCGATGTCGTCCAGCACGCCGCCGAGCGCGCAGGGGGCGAGCACATCGCACGGCGCCGCCAGGATCTGGTCCGGCCGGGAGACGGCTGCGCCGAATTCCTTCACCGCCAGCCGGACCCGTTCGCTATTAATGTCCGCCACCGTAAGTCTGGCTCCCGCGTCCTTCAAATAACGGCATAGATGATAGCCTACCTTGCCTAATCCTTGAACGGCTGCGCTTCGATGCTGCAGCGACTCGGAGCCGAACAGACGCTTCAGCGAGGCCCGAATACCAAGAAATACCCCGTAGGCCGTCATCTTAGCGGTCAAATCCCCGACCGCCCCTAGTGAGCCGCTCACATCCGTGACGAAGGATGTCTCTTGCCGCACGGTATCCATATCCGCAACGGTCGAGCCCAGGTCCATGCCGGTAATGTATTGCCCCTGAAGCTTCTGGATATGCTTTCCTAATGTACGAAACAACGCATCGCGAGGCCCGGCATTCGGAGAATCCAATATGACGGCCTTGCCTCCGCCGTATGGAACACCGGCCAGCGCCGATTTGTAGGTCATGCTGCGGGCCAGTCTCAGCGCATCGATGACGGCATCCTTGTCGCTGGCATATTGCCTTATCCGGCAGCCGCCAAGCGCAGGGCCGAGTCTCGTATTATGAATGGCGACGATGGCTTTGAACCCGATCGACCTGTCTTGCAGGAATAGCAGCTGCTCGTATTCGTCTCTCCAAGCGTCCATCCTCTCGCCCCTTTCATTTCGGTATGCTGTAGCATATTCCGGCAAGCGGGAAGCGGATTGGACACGGCGTACAGGGCTTAGACTGGACGGCTGCGGCGCTAGTTTAACGGGATGGCGCTGAAGACTGCTGAATCGAGGCGCACGGTAAACCATTGGACGAAGAGCCGGTTTATGTTTTATTCTATGGGTCTGATTGTTAATGTTCGAGAAGATAGGAGCTTGTGCCATGCTATCATTCCTCTTAACCGTCAAGCGCCTGCTTAGCGCGCTGTGGCGTTCATTCAAGCGTAAAGATTTTCAGGCATTGTTTGTATTGGTTGTCGTGATGCTGCTGTCGGGCACTGTGTTTTTTGTCCGGAATGAGGGGCTGTCCATCGTCGATGCGCTGTATGTCTGCGTCTTGACGCTAAGTACGGTGGGACATCCGACGTTCGAGCCGCAGACCGTGCTGGGCAAGGTATTCATGATGCTTTATGTGATTGTAGGCACCGGATTGTTCCTTGGCCTGATTGGACATATTGCCTATTCGCTGATCAAGCAGCCGGAGCGGAAGCCGGATAGTAAAGAAGAGGAGTAATCTGCAGCACAGACCGGGAGAATGGTCGCAATAAGTAGACAGGCACGCAATCTCGGTTGTGTGCCTGTTAATATTGGGAGCTATTTGATTTGCACTTTCTTCAGCTCGTTCAAGACCGCGACCAAGGCGCGGAAGCTTGCATTCATGGCGGCATCGGAGCCGAAATTAAGCGCGATATGGGTATCGCTGGCGGGATCATAGTGAAGATGAGCGGCTGTAATGCCGAGATGTCCTCTTAATCTGGGGTATCCCCGCAGCAGAAAAAACAGCCGCTCAAACCGGATTTCCATCATGCCGAGCCCGTAATAGATGCCAGGTCGGAACCGGTAAGGGAATGAGGCGGCTTGCTGCAGGGTGGAAGGAGCGATCAACTCCCCGTTATGCAGCGCTTTGCTGAAGGCAATCAAGTCGTCGGTCGTTGACACGATGCCGCCTCCAGACCAATCGCAGCTGAGACTGTCCAGCCTGCTTAGATCGCGTCCTTTGAACCAGAGCGGAGAGATAGGGGGAGCCGGCGCATTCATAGGCTCGGTATAGAACATCAGGTAAGTATCCCTTAGCTCCAGCGGCTCAAAAATATGCTTGCGAAGAAGGCTGCCATAGGAGCTGCCGGTTGCCTTCTCCATGAGCTGTCCCAGCAGAATATAGCCTGTGTCGGAATATCGGAACTGCTCTCCCGGAGGGCCGAATGCCCGCTGACGCTCTCTTGTGAAAGCGACAAGCTCTTGCGGTGTCCATATTCGGTTCGGCTCGGAGAAGATGCTGTGGGGGAATCTCCGTCCGCTGGTGACGGGACCTTCAAAATAATCGCCGACGCCCGATGTATGGTTCAGCAGCTGGCTGACCGTCACCTCGTAAGCATAGTCTCGTCCCCGGTGCAGGAACAACTGTTCCAGCTCCTCTTTCTCAAAATAAGAAGCGATGCGGTCGCCAAGTCCGATGAGTCCTTGATCGGCCAGCATACCCGCCATCGTCATCGTAAACAGCTTGCCGACGCTGGCGGCGTGATACGGCTTTGGGCTGTTGGGGAAGCGGTAATCGATGCCGGATGAGGCGGAGTATATCCGTCCCTGAATCTCCGTCTTGCGGCCTTTCGGCACGCCAATCTGTTTTTGCTCATATTTTCGAAAGATGTCATTCAGTCTCTGCGAAAGCTCGGGATTGTTTGATGAGGCTAATTCAGTTTGCGATGTCATTGTGCAGGCCTCCTGCCGTTCTTTTTTTTATCCCTAATAGATATATTGCTAATAGCGGCAGTTCATGACTGCGGCAATCGGGATGGAAAGGCGGTGAGGGGATGGAACATGTTATATTGGGATTGCTGATGATTCAGAGCCAGACCTTGTACGAGCTGTATCAAAGCTTCAAGCGGGGAATTTCCTTGTTCTACAGCGCAAGCTACGGCAGCTTGCAGACGGCGCTGAAGAAGCTGCTTGGCAAGGAGTGGGTATGCTGCGAGGAGCTCATTGAAAACGGCAGGCTCAAGAAGATATACCGCGTGCTCCCGCAAGGGCGCGAGCAATTCCGCCTCTGGATGCTGAGCGAGACGCCGGACCATAAGCTGGAGGTGGCGGCGTTATCGAAGCTGTTTTTTTTGGGGCATATGGATGATGCGTCGGAGAAGCAGCGTATCGTTGGCGAGATTGCAGACAAGCTGGAGCGGGCGCTGGAGGGTCTTGAGCGGACAAGACGGGAATTGGAGCGGATAGATGTGCCGGAGCCATATCGAGACATCTTCCGGTATCAGCTGTTGACGCTGAATTATGGCTTGGGAGCGCATCGTTATGCGAGAGATTGGTTCGGGAGACTGGGAGAGGAACTGCGGGAATGAGGGCAGGCGACTGGGGAAATAGGTGAAAAATGCAGAACATCTTCGAATGTTTCTACTATTTTACACTTATTTGTGGTATCCTTAGACGCTATATACGATTACAACACACATGCGTGTTCAAATAGGAGAACGACACTAATGAATTTTCAAGAATTGAAGCTGATACAGCCCATTTTGCAAGCTTTGAGCAAAGAAAACTATACAGCGCCTACGCCGATTCAGGAGCGCTCCATTCCATCCGTGCTGGAGGGCCGCGACCTGCTGGGCTGCGCGCAGACCGGGACGGGCAAGACAGCGGCATTCTCGCTTCCGATGATCCAGCTGCTGAGCGGCAGCATGGGGCGGGCGAGGAGAGACCGCCCTATCCGGGGATTGATTTTGTCGCCAACGCGGGAGCTCGCGCTCCAAATTTCGGACAATATCCAGGCTTACAGCCAGTTTACTCAGGTGAGCTGTCTTGCTATTGTAGGCGGCGTATCCCAGAGCGGACAGGAGCGTGCGCTTGCGCAAGGCGCCGATATATTGATTGCAACGCCAGGCCGTCTGATGGATCTGCTGAACCAGAAGGTGATTAATCTGGGCGCAGTAGAGATGCTCGTGCTGGATGAGGCGGACCGCATGCTGGACATGGGGTTTATTAACGATGTCAAAAAAATAATTGCTAAGCTGCCGGCCAAGCGCCAGACGCTGTTCTTCTCGGCAACGATGCCGCCGGAGATCGCGCATCTAGCGGACAGTCTGCTTAAGGATCCGGTTAAGGTGGAAGTCACGCCCGTATCGTCAACGGTCGACCGCATTCATCAATCCGTCTATCTGGTGGACAAGGCGAACAAGCAGGCGCTGCTGAACGAGCTGCTTTCGGATCAGTCGATCGTATCAGCGCTTGTGTTCACACGGACAAAGCATGGCGCGGACCGCGTAGCCCGCGGACTGAACAAGCAGCGGATTACGGCGCAGGCCATTCATGGCGACAAGTCGCAGAATGCGCGCCAGAACGCGCTTAACAACTTCAAGAGCGGCGCGACCCGCGTGCTTGTGGCGACGGATATTGCGGCGAGAGGCATTGACGTGGAGGAGCTGTCGCACGTCATTAACTTCAACCTGCCGAATATTTCGGAGACCTACGTGCATCGCATCGGCCGGACAGGCAGGGCAGGACACGATGGTACGGCGATCTCCTTCTGCGAGAAGGACGAGCTTCCATACCTGAAGGATATAGAGAAATTAATTAAAAAGAAAATTCCGGTCGTCCAGGATCACGCTTATCCGATGACAGGAGATGCGCCTGCTGTTGTGGCGGAGCAGGCATCCTCTAAGCCGAGTGCTTCTGCAGCGAAGCCGGCGGCGGAAGGAGCCGCGGGCAGCGGCAAGAAGTCTCGCCGGAAGAAGAGCAAGCCGCAAGGAACGAGCGCGGGTGCGGGAGCGAATGCGGCTGGTTCGGAGAAGCAGCAAGGCAATTCGCAGGCTAAAGCGTCGGGAGCGGAAGCTGGTCCGGGCGAGAGTGCGGCTGGTTCAGTTAAGCGGCAAGGTAAGCCGCAGGGTAAAGCGTCGGGATCGGAGGCTGGCCCGGGCGAGAACGCGGCTGGTTCGGTGAAGCGGCAAAGTAAGCCTGCGCAATCCGGTGAGGCGGGGCAGCAGGCCGGCAAGCCAAAACGCTCGGACGGCTCCAAGCCGCAAGAGAAGGAGCAGGTGCGTTCGCAGGGACAGGCAGCGGCGAAGCCGAATCAGTCCCGCCATGCGAAGGGTGACCGTACGCGCGAAGGACAGAGCCAGCGTCAATCGGGCAAGCCGGCCAGATCCCAGCATCAGCAGAGGCCGTCTTCTACTAGCCGTAATTCGCAGCTGCAGCCGCGGCAGGAAGTACACCAGGAGTCGGGCAAGGTTATATCGATTCTTCCTTCGCCATGGTCGTCTTTTTCGTCCAAATCGAAGAAGTAGCTTGTCTTTATAAAGTTATGCCAAATAGCATCCGGGTTGCCTGGATGCTATTTGGCGTTGCACGGCATGCAGCCGCCAGCCGCGGTCTCGCGCGCCCTCTAAGCCGAGTTTCTCGGCATGCAGCGTTCAGCCGCGGTCTCGCGCGCGTTCTAAGCCGAGTTTCTCGGCATGCAGCCGCCAGTCGCGGTCTCGCGCGCGTTCTAAGCCGAATTTCTCGGCATGCAGCGTTCAGCCGCGGTCTCGCGCGCGTTCTAAGCCGAGTTTCTCGGCATGCAGCCGCCAGTCGCGGTCTCGCGCGCGTTCTAAGCCGAATTTCTCGGCATGCAGCGTTCAGCCGCGGTCTCGCGCGCGTTCTAAGCCGAGTTTCTCGGCATGCAGCCGCCAGTCGCGGTCTCGCGCGCGTTCTAAGCCGAATTTCTCGGCATGCAGCGTTCAGCCGCGGTCTCGCGCGCGTTCTAAGCCGAGTTTCTCGGCATGCAGCCGCCAGTCGCGGTCTCGCGCGCGTTCTAAGCCGAATTTCTCGGCATGCAGCGTTCAGCCGCGGTCTCGCGCGCGTTCTAAGCCGAGTTTCTCGGCATGCAGCCGCCAGTCGCGGTCTCTCGCGCGCTCTAAGCCGAGTTTCTCGGCATGCAGTGGTCAACCGCGGTTTCGCGCGCGTTCTAAGCCGAGTTTCTCGGCATGCAGCCGCCAGTCGCGGTCTCGCGCCCTCTAAGCCGAGTTTCTCGGCATGCAGCCGCCAGCCGCGATATCGCGCGCCCTCTAAGCCGAGTTTCTCGGCATGCAGCCGCCAGCCGCGGGTTCGCGCGCCTTCTAAGCCGAGTTTCTCGGCTTAGATCAGCCCCATGCGAACAAATCTTTAGCTGCTTATCATTTGTCCCACACGAAACAAATTCGGCACCTCTTCTCGTCTATGGATGCAAGGGGGGATAAGATGAGAAAAGCGGTCTTGTTAGTGGCGGTTATGCTCGCGTATTGGCTCATGCAACCCGGTCAAGCGATGGCTCTTGAATGTGTGCAGCCCGGAACGCTTGAGGAACGATATCAGAAGCATGACGGGATCATAGTGGCAGAAGTGCTGGAAGTTGCAAAGGGCAAGTCCAAGCACAAGATAAAGCTTAACGTGAAGCAAAGCTTCAAAGGGGTTGAGGTTGACCACATCACGATTCAAGAGGATCAATATTGGGAGAAAGACCATCGCGAAAGCCAGGAAGGCGAGGAGTACCTGTACTATTTGAAAAATATCGACGGCAAGTGGGAGAACCAATTATGCTCGCCAACCGGAAAATTATCTCTAGCCGGAGTAGAACTGGATTACTTGAAAGATAAGGAGATCCAACTACAACCTGCGAGCGAGCCGCCGGCAATAGATGCATCCGAAGCCCCGGCAGCAACCGATCGGACAGACGATGATGACCCCCAGAGCCGTATGATCGCAAGCAGTCCGGAAAAAGGGCAGCCATCCGATTCCGGGAACAGCATCTCTGGCGGACTGATGATTGGTTTATTTTCGGCGATAGCCGTTGTCCTCATTGTTGCACTGCTCGGGATGAGAAGAAGAAAGTAGAGAGTTGACTTTTGCATCAGAAAATTTATAATAATCAGTAAATATCTGGATGTGTAACTGGCGAGAGCGTAGATGACTACGGGGGAGCACATCTGTCATACAAGCCGTTCGCCTGGGCAAAGCATTTGATCATCGATCGAATGCTTTTTTATGTTCAAAGGAGCGTAGATAGGATGGGAAAACCGAAGAAGCGAGTAGCGGTGCTGATGTATGAGGGTGTGGATACGCTTGATCTGGCAGGTCCTTTCGATGTGTTTGCAGTGGCGAGCAATTGGGGGCAGGATTTTCAGGTTTATACAGCAGCGCTGGAGAAGCGGGAGTATCGGTCGATTAGCGGCATCACGCTTGTTCCGTCTTATAGCGCCGAGGATTGTCCAACTCCGGATATCCTGATTGTGCCGGGAGGCTGGGGAGCGCGTACGGAGATGCATCATACGGTGATGACGGAGTGGATCAGAGCCTTATCGAAAAAGGCGGAGCTTACGATATCCGTCTGCACCGGGGCATTGCTGCTTGCCAAGGCGGGATTGCTGGATGGCCTGTCGATTACAACGAACAGCCGCGCTATGGATCTGCTTCGTGAAGCAGCGCCGCTTTCCGCTCGCATTGTGGAGGGCGTCCGCTATGTAGACAACGGCAGTATTATTATGTCGGCTGGCGTGACGGCTGGCATAGATGCGGCTTTGCATGCGGTGGAACGACTGGCGGGCGAAGGACGCGCGCTCGAAACGGCAGCAAAGCTTGAATACCACTGGAATCGTGAAGCTCCTGTTCTCAATGTCTTTGATGATCAGCTGTCGATTCGCAGAGCGACTACAGAGGATGCAATAAAACTGCAGGAGTTACTGCAAGAGGCAGCCAGATGGATTCAATCAGCGCATGGCTTGCGGCAATGGAGGGAGGAGAACTTCACGCAAGCTTCGGTCGACGCGTTCATCGGGGAGCATGAGGTGTTTGTTGCGGAGCGGGGACGGGAGCTGGTTGGATGCTACTCTGTGCACTGGACGTATGAGGAAATCTGGGGGGAACGCTACCATGAAGATGCGGGTTATGTGCATAGATTGGCTGTCTCTCGGCGATATCAAGGTGCGGGAATAGGCCGGCAGCTGCTTGCATCAGCGGAGAGCTATATCCGCAGCCAAGGAAAGCGCTGGCTGCGTCTCGACTGCATGGCGGACAATGCCGGCCTCAATCGCTATTACCAAAGCCAAGGCTTTGGGCTGCAGGGCCGTTTTGATGGAGAAGGCTGGAGCGCCAATCTGTATGAACGGAGAATTGCCGAATGACATATGGAAGGGGCTGCTTGGACGGATTTCGGGCAGCTCTAATTTGCAAAAGCCGCTGATATGTTGCCATTAACGTTGATGGTCGTGCCGCTATGTCATATGGCTGGAAGCTTGCATGAACTATGCACGGAAATTTTGCTCTGTGCCATTCAATTGATCGCGCCCGCATGAGAGAGTTGAACGATGACCCGGAGCCTTACTGGCGCTGGGTCATTATTGTTTTGATGCATTTCACCTCATCCTATATGCAACTGACCGCGCAAGGTCTTGAAGTGCAGACGAAAAATGGTATTCTGAGTTACAGAAAAGAGGAATCGGCAAGCCGGAAGGAGCTGTGAGCTTGAAGCTTATTATAGACCAGTCGCTGGATCATCAGGACGTCGAAATTACAATTAAGTGCGGCATCATCGACGAACAGTTGGAGCGGCTAATTGCCCAGATCAGACTTTATTCATTCTCCATTACAGGCAAGAAGGATGGGCGCAGCCATCTCATTCGGCTGGAGGATGTCTACTACTTCGAATCGACAGACAACAAGACCTTCCTCTACTGCGAAAAGGATGTGTACGAATGCCACTACAAGCTGTATGAGCTGGAGGAGCATTTGGCGAACAGTCACTTTGTGCGGATCAGCAAGTCCTGCATTCTGAACATCGCCATGCTGGCGAATGTGCGTGCGCTGTTGAACGGCAAGTTCGAGGCGCAGCTCGTAAACAAGGAGAAGCTGATTATTAACCGCCATTATGTTCAGGCGATCAAAGATAAAATTCAGTTTTAAGGAGGGGATGGCATGTTCAGGTTCAAGAGCTATTTTACGATTACCTGCTATACCTTTACGTTGATTACGCTGATGTATTCGATTTTTGCGAAAATAGAATTGTTTACGCCGCTGTCGGTTGATGACGTGTTTATCTACTTTCTGATGACAGTCTGTCTGACGGGCCTGATTGCACTGATCGATCTGCTGCCTGTCACCAGCTATGTGATGGTCTCGCTGCTTCGGATTGCAGCCATTGCTGCGGTTGTGTTCACCATCGGGATTGTGTTCGAAATGTTCCCGCTGGAATGGAAGTATATTGGTCCGATCATCGGTATGATTCTGCTCACTTATTTTGCAGTCAGCGCTTTGATGATGATACGGGATCAGGCGGATGCAAGGGCGATTAACAAGCAGCTTTCCCAGCGGAAGCTGGATATGAAGCAGGGAAAAGGAGAGTAGCATGAATAAGATCATTGAGGTTAACGGGTTGCGCAAATCGTTCGGAGAGCTCGAGGCGGTAAAAGGCATTGACTTCTACGTGGAACAGGGCAGCATGTTCGCGTTCCTCGGGCCCAACGGAGCCGGCAAGTCGACAACGATAGATATGCTGACGACACAATTGGAGCCGGACGGCGGGGAGGCAAGCGTAGGCGGCTACAGGCTTGGCAAAGAGGATGACGGCATCCGCTCCTCGATCGGCATCGTATTCCAGGACAGTATGCTTGATCGGTTCCTGACGGTGAAGGAGAATTTGTTCGTCCGGGGCAGCTTCTATAAGCTCACGCGCAAGGAGCTTAAGGCTGCGGTGGCAAGAGCGGTCGAAGTGGCCGACGTCAGCGGCTTTCTGGACCGTCCGTACGGCAAGCTGTCCGGCGGTCAGCGCAGACGGGCAGATATCGCGAGGGCGCTCATTCATGCGCCGTCCGTCTTGTTCCTCGACGAGCCGACGACAGGCCTGGATCCGCAGACGCGCAAGCATGTATGGACCACAATCCGCCAGCTTCAGAAGGAGCAGGGCATGACGATATTTTTGACGACGCATTACATGGAAGAAGCTGCGCAAGCCGATTATATTACGCTGATGGATCATGGGCAGCTGTTGGCAAAAGGAACGCCTAGCGAACTGAAGGACCGGTACGCCACAGATCTGCTCAAGCTGATACCGACTAGCCCGACTGAGCTGGCTCAATACTTGAATGACCGATCGCTGCCGCATACCGTACAGGGAGGCATCTATCTGATTCCGCTAAAGCGAACAATTGATGCGCTGCCTCTGATCGAGGAATGCAAGGGCAATATTACCGGCATCGAAATTGTTAGCGGCTCGTTGGATGATGTGTTTTTGAATCTGACAGGAACGGGGATGAGAGCATAATGAACGTCATTGCAGCGCGTAATATCAAGTTATTTTTCCGTGACCGCCGAAATGTTGTTATGTCCTTTATGTCCGTGTTTATCATATTTGGCCTTTATATATTGTTTCTTGGAGATACGTTGAAGTCAGGCTTGTCGGATATGCCGGGTGTCGGATTCATATTGGACAGCTGGGTGATGGCGGGCATTCTGGCCGTTACATCGGTCACGGCAACGCTTGGCGCGCTCGGCATTATGGTCGAGGATCGCACGCAAAATATTTTGAAAGATTTCAAGGCAGCCCCGATCAAACGTTATGATCTTGTGGGAGGGTACTTGCTTAGCGCTTTTACGATTGGATTGTTGCTTAGTCTAGTTACATTTGTGCTGGCGGAAATCTATATTGTGCTGCAGGGCGGAGAGTGGCTGCCTTTTGCCGCGTGGATCAAAGTAATCGGTCTTATTTTGTTGTCGGTGCTCTCCAGCAGCTCCATCGTATTTTTCATAACGTCGCTGTTGAACAGCCGCAATTCATTCTCCACGGCAGGAACGATCATCGGTACGCTAATCGGCTTTCTGACGGGAATCTACATCCCGATTGGCTCGCTGCCGGAACCAGTACAATGGATGATCAAGCTATTTCCCGTCTCTCACGCCGGAGCCTTGATCCGCAGCGTTATGGTAGAGCAGCCGATGCAAGCCTCCTTCACGGGAGCGAGCACGGAGATGGTGCAGCAGTTCAAGCTGGAGATGGGCGTCGCTTTTCAGTATGGAAGCACAATCTCTTCAACAGCGCTGAGCATCGGAGTGTTGCTCGGGACGACGGTGCTGTTCTATCTGCTGTCCATTATGGTCGTGTCGAAGAAAGCCAGGTAGCGGGGGATGGTGAGTAGTTAGTTTTATGCGAACGAATGGGTTAAATTGCAAAATTTCCGATCACCGCACAGCTTGGCTGGTGGATCGCATGCAGGGATCAGGTTTAAAGTGCGAGAAGTGCATGGAAATAACTGATTAGAACATAATAGCCGGTACAGCCTCAAGGGCTGTATCGGCTATTGGTGCGTTTGGGAGTATAGATAAACTGTAAGCCGAGAAACTCGGCTTACAGCGTGGGGCCGAGCGGCAAAGAGAGTTGCAAGCCGAGAAACTCGGTATAGAGAGCACCGCCGAGCGGCGAAGAGCGTTGCAAGCCGAGAAACTCGGCATAGAGAGCGCCGTCGGGCGGCAAAGAGAGCTGCAAGCCGAGAAACTCGGCATAGAGAGCGCCGTCGGGCGGCGAAGAGCGTTGCAAGCCGAGAAACTCGGCATAGAGAGCGCCGTCAGGCGGCGAAGAGCGTTGCAAGCCGAGAAAATCGGCATAGAGAGTGCCGCCGAGCGGCGAAGAGCGTTGCATGCCGAGAAACTCGGCATAGAGAGCGCCGCCAGGCGGCAAAGAGAGCTGCAAGCCGAGAAACTCGGCATAGAGAGTGCTGCCGAGCGGTGAAGAGCGTTGCATGCCGAGAAAATCGGCATAGAGAGCGCCGCCGAGCGGCGAAGAGCGTTGCAAGCCGAGAAACTCGGCATAGAGAGCGCCGTCAAACGGCAAAGAGCGTTGCAAGCCGAGAAACTCGGCATTAGAGAGCGCCGCCGAGTGGCGAAGAGCGTTGCATGCCGAGAAACTCGGCATAGAGAGCGCCGCCGAGCGGCGAAGAGCGTTGCAAGCCGAGAAACTCGGCATAGAGAGCGCCGCCGAGCGGCGAAGAGCGTTGCATGCCGAGAAACTCGGCATAGAGAGTGACGCCGAGCGGCAAAGAGAGCTGCAAGCCGAGAAACTCGGCTTAGAGCGCCAGCGAAAGCCGCACCAACGCGCGAAGCCGCTGCATGCCGACCAACCTCGGCTTGCAGCGGCTTCAATTACGTGCGGGAGCCGGCGTCGCCCGCGGCTCCGCAGGATTCGCGGATGATGAGCTCCGGGGAATGGTTGATGCTGAGCATTTCCTCGGAGCCGTTAATGGCGCTAATGAGCTGCATGACCGCCATGCGGCCCAAGTATTCATTGTGCTGATCCAGCGACGTCAGGCGCGGGATGCTGTAGTCACTCTGAAGGAACTGATCGCAGCTGGCGATTGCGATGTCGCCCGGGCAATCCAGGCCGCGGTCCCTCATGGCCCGAATAGCGCCGATGGCAACCATATCGTTAATGGCGATCACCGCCGTCGGCAAGCTATCCGCCGAGGTGTCCAGCAGCTGGATCATCGCGGAATAGCCGTCCTGCGCATAGTAGTCGGATGTGACGATATGCCGCTCGTCGACCTGCTTGTTCAGCACCTGCAGGCTGTGCTTGAACGCATCGATACGTGCAGATGTGATGCGGATGCCGGGCTCGCCGCCGATAAAGCCGATTCGCTCGTGGCCGAGCGCGATAAAGTGATGCACGATCGAGGTGACTCCCTGCTTCAAGTTCCGCTCGATAAAGAGACAGTCGCAGCCGTCGATCTTGGAGCCGACAATGACGACGGGCACCCGGCGCTGCAATTGGTTGAGCGCATGGATGAAGGAGTTGGGTACATCCTCCTTGTCTATGCTGCCGCCGAGAATCAGCACGCCATCCACCTGTTTCTCCAAAATCATTTTGAAATAGTCCTCTTCATTCAGATGAAGCTCATTCTGCAGCTGATGGCGGACGAACATCGTGTTGAACAGCAGCGTGGCATACTGATTTTTCAGCGCGAAGTTCTGAACCTCCAGGAACAAGGAAGCGAAGTAAGGGTTCGTAATGTCCGGCAAAATAATGCCGATATTCTTCGATGTGTGATTGACCATGCCTCTGGCGAACACGCTTGGCGTATAGTTGTATTCGTCGATAATTTGCTGAATCTTCTCCCTCTTTTTGGGAGAGACGGACGGACTGTTGTTAAGCACACGCGAAACAGTGGACACGGATACGCCGCTTTTTTGGGCGATCTCCTGAATGGTCATTTTCGTTTTCAACGGGGCACATCCTTTGGCCGATGCTGTGTTTTATAGCTAAATTTTAACCCAAGATCAGGTTTTATTCAACAGATGTTTGGTATCGTTACCACGAAATGAAGGGTGAGGTTGATTCCATTGGCTTTATCTCGATTTTACTCAAAATTTCGCTTGAATATGCTGTTGACAGCTTCTTTTTCATTTGTTAATCTCATGACAACAACGAAATAATGCAACCGTTTTTGGTAACGATACCAAATTGATAGGAGGTGCAGCTGTGGAACAGCCAATTACGCAATCTATACTCGCAGTCGATCTGGGCGGTACGTCGATATTGCTCGGAGAAGTCACATTGGACGGCAAAGTGCTGCATACGCAGTCGTATCCCACGAATACGGCGACACAAGCAGCTGCCATGGAGAATATACAGAAGGCTATATCCGATTATCTGGGTACCGCGCCGAGAATAGCGCGAGAGCTCATCGCGATTGGCATCGGCGTAGTAGGCCGGGTAGACAGAGCCCAGGGCGTGTGGATGGAGATCCAGCCGGGCAAGACAAACCCGACCGACGTAAGGAGCATCATCGAGCAGCAATTTGGCCTTCCATGCGGAATCGACAACGATGTGTCCTGCGCGACGCTGGCAGAGCTGAAGCATGGCTGGGGCAGGGAGTCGAAGGACTTTATTTACCTCAACGTTGGCACGGGCATTGCGGCGGGTTTCGTCGTTAATGGCGCAATCATCGAAGGCTCGCATTTCAATGCGGGAGAGATCGGGCACATGGTTGTGGATATGAACAGTGACGCTATATGCGCCTGCGGCCGCAGAGGCTGCGTCGAGCGATTGTCCTCCGGCCTCGGCTTGCACGAAAGGGTTATTAATCTGCGCAGCCAATACCCGGATACCGCGATCGCTATTGAAGAGGGCAAGCGGGTAGCGGCCGAGACGATCTTCGAGCAAGCCCAAGCGGGTGACGCGCTGGCGGAGCGGGTGACGGAGGAAGGCGCACGGGCGCTGGCTGCCGCGATTATGAACATGGTGCGCGTATCCGACCCGGATACGATCGTGCTGGGCGGCGGAGTAGGCGGCAATGCGTACTTCAAGGAGCTGGTCGGGCAATACCTCAATCCGAAGACGATGCGATTTGTTGCGAACGGAATTGCAGGCACGAAGCAAGAGACGCCGGAAGCGGGACTTGTAGGCGCAGCCATGGTGGGGTTGGAAGCATGGACTATGAAGCAGGGGAGTGTTGTCTCATGATGAACGAAAGCTTCAAGCAGGACATCAGAAAGTCGGGTTATCTTCATCGCCCGCTGTCCATCTACCGGGAACATTCGATGGAGAAGGAACAAGCGAAGCAGGCTGTGCTCTCCCGTGAAACACTATTCGATGCGGCTGTCGGCGAAAGCCATCAATGGGTTCATCACGGCGTAGGGTCGCTAAGAACAAGCGAGCAAGCAGTCCAGCTCGTATCGCCTTCCATTATGCCCCATTGGCCGGAAGGAGCGCCTGCTGACGGTGATTATGTGAATTTCGGCAGCGCATGGATGACCTTGAAGCTTCCGCAGGTGAACTGGGAAGCCTTCAACCGCATCACGCTTAACCTGCATCCTGATTTTCACGGCGTGCCTAACGCCTACATTATGATCAAGTTCAAGAACGAGGGCGCCATTCCGATTCCTGATCTGTATCACCGCGAGGGCGTACATGGCGTGAATATGGATAACCATGAGTGGAACACCGTTCATCTGGACATTCAAGAGCTTCCTAGGGACGTCATTACAGAGCTGACTATCGGATATTACCTGAACGGCAAAGAGAAGGCGACGGGAGACGTCATTGAGTTGGCGCTCAAGGATATTACGCTGGAGAAAGTGGACGGACATCATGTGTCCAAGGGCTGGGTGCCGAAGCGGGGGGAGATTGTGTATTCCCATAGCGGCTATTCCGTCGATGGAAGCAAGACGGCCTTTGCTGTCGGACTTGAGGGGGAGCTCTTTCAGCTGCTTCACGAAGTCAGCGGGGCGGCAGTATTCACCGGCAAGTTAAGCGAGATGGAGACGGAGTGGGGAACGTTCCAAGTGATGGACTTCTCCGAGTTCAAGCAGAACGGCCGCTATACGCTAAGCGCAGGCGGCGCAGCGACGCAGAGCTTCGCCATTGGAGCCGCGCCGGGCGTATGGCATGCCTCCGTATGGAAATCGCTGAACTTTATTTTTTGCGAGCGCTGCGGCTACCCGGTTCCAGGCATCCACGGCAGCTGCCATGCGGATATTGTAGCGAACCATAAAGGAACTATGCTGTCGTTCAACGGCGGCTGGCACGATGCGGGCGATGTCTCTCAACAGCTGATCCAGTCGGCAGAGGTGACGCATTCGCTGTTCGAGATGGCGGAGCAAGTGAAGCCATTCGATGAGGATCTCTATCTTCGATTGCTGGAGGAAGGCGAGTGGGGACTTGATTTTATGCTGAAAACCCGATTCGGAGACGGTTATCGCGCAACAAGCGCAGGTATTACCCGTTGGACGGACGGGCGCATCGGCAATATGGATGACGCGGAAGCGCGAGTCCATAACCAGGCCTATGAGAACTTCTACTGCGCAGGCATTGAAGCTTATATCCATAGCCGGATAGTGCATCATCCAGCCTTATCGAAGCGGCTGCTGGTGATCGCCAAGGAAGATTTCCAATATGCGCTGGAAGAGTTCAAGAAGCATGGCTTCGACCAAAAGCCGATTTTCTGGGAGCATACGTACCAATCGTCCGAGAGCTTGTACATGGCAACAGCCTCATGGGCGGCGTCGATGCTCTACAAGGCGACCAAGGACAGCTTCTATGCGAAGAAGGCAGCGGAGTTCATCGCTTTTGTGAGGAGATCCCAGGAGCTTGAAGGCATCGAGGTAGAGGGCGGAGCCAAGCTGAGCGGCTTCTTCTACCGGAATCCAAGCCAAGAGGTCGTACAGCACTTCAATCACCAGGCGCGTGAGCATCTCTATATGATGGCTTTCTCCGCCATCCATGAGACGCAGGGGGAGCATCCTGAAGCTGGCGATTGGCTGGCATCGATCGAGGCTTACGCGGAATACGTCAAGCGCCTTGCAGCATATACGCTGCCGTATCCGATGCTGGCAAGCGGCGTCTACCATGTGAATGAGCATCAGGACGACAAGAGCTTCAACTATCAGCATTTGCTTATCGACCATCAAGCGCAAGAAGATTACGGCGACCAGCTTAATGCGGGCGTGAAGCTGAATGAAGAGTATTATTTGCGCAGATTCCCGGTATGGTTCTCGTTCAGAGGCAACAACGCGATCATGCTGTCGCAAGGGAAGGCGGCTTCCGTCGCAGGCCTCCATCTGAAGGATAAGGCTTTGCTGGATATTGCGGAGGGCCAGCTGCGCTGGATCGTCGGGCAAAATCCGTTCGGCCAATCCATGATGCACGGCGAAGGGTACCGCTATGCGCAGCAATATTCGGTGCTGTGCGGCGAGATGACGGGCGAATTGCCGGTCGGCGTACAAACCTTCGGCAATGAGGATGAGCCGTATTGGCCGCAATTCAATAACGCAACTTATAAAGAAGTATGGACCGGCGTAGCGGGCAAATGGATGTCCATCGTAGCCGATCTGTACGCAGCGGAGGTGTAGACTGTGAAACCAACCATGATGACTTATATCAATGAAGAGAAGGAGATGTCGGAGCGTATTCTCGCCGCCTATCCGGACAATGTGGAGAAGTTCGCGGAGCTTGCCTCCGGCAAGCAGGACTGGCTGCTCGTCGCAACAGGCTCCAGCTACAACGCAGCGCTGAGTGCCAGGTACGCCATTGAGCGCTGGGCGGGCGTACGCGTAGACATCAAGGAGCCGTTCCCGTTCACGCATTATGACAAAATGAGCCCTTATACGGATCTTGCGATCGGCATCTCCCAGAGCGGTCACAGCACTTCAACGATCGGAGCGCTGGAGCGCATGCGCGAGGAGGCGGGGCTGCCTGTAATCGCACTGAGCGCGGATACGGAGAGCGCCATAAGCGAAGCTGCCGACTTAACGGTCGATATCGGCTGCGGCGCGGAACGGGTCGGCTATGTGACAAAGGGCTTTCTGGCTACTGTGCTCACCTTGATGCTTGCGGGCCTGCGCACAGGCGAGCTGAACGGCAGCATGAGCGCTGTCGAGGTGCAGGTGCAGCTGGATTCGTTGCGGCGCGCTGCGGCGGCTATTCCGGCAACGATTGCCCGCACGGAGGCGTTCTTCGAGACGTTCCGCGAAGAGCTTGCCAGCGCGCCGCGGTTCACGGCGGTCGGTTATGGACCTGCGGTAGGGACAATCAAGGAGTTCGAGACCAAATTCGTCGAGACCGTCCGGGTGCCATCGCAGGGCGTAGAGGTGGAGGCGTTCATGCATGGCCCGTATCTGGAGGTCAATCCAGAGCACCGCTTCTTCTTCGTTGAGACGGAGAGCCCGGTCAAGGATCGTCTGGAGCGGCTTCGCAGCTATGAAGAGCGCATCTCGAGGCATGTCTACACGATTACGACAGGAAGCTCCTCCGAAGCGAATGTGATTGGGCTGGACCTCGCTATTGACGAGTACGCCGCGCCTTTTGCGCTGATCATTCCTTTTCAAATACTAGCGCATCATATTGCGGGGGCGAGAGGCATCGACCTGACGAACCGCATCTATACCGACTTCGGTATGGCTATGAAGAGCAAGACACAGCCGGGCAACTACGCCTAGGCGGTAGCGAGCAAGGATAAGAGGGTTGGCACACCAACATCCGGGCAACTGACCAACATCGTGCATATCGTGCTGATCGATTTTGCTACTTTCGTAATATCCCATTGGTTTAGGGCGAGCTTCGCTTTGGACATATAACATCATATGGAGAGGGGTAATACAAGCATGACGAAAGCCAGAAAGACCACGATGCTGATCGTGTCCGCGATTCTTGTATGCGGAACCATCCTAGCAGGCTGCAGCAGTTCGAAGAAGACGAACTCGGAGCCTGCTCCAAGCCCGTCCGATTCCGAAGCAACGGCGGAGTGGGAACTGGGCTCGGAGCCGATCGAATTCACCATGTACGGACATTATGACTGGTACGATGTGCCGGCATGGGACAGCACGGTAGCAGGAAGATGGATCAAGGAGAACAAAGGGGTCAACATCGTTCCGATTACGGCAAGCGGCAATGCCGATCAGAAGCTGAGCACAATGATTGCTTCAAGCACATTGCCGAATGTGATATGGATGGACCGTGGTGCAGAGGTAGAGAGACTGCGTGAAGCAGGCATGCTCGTTCCATTCGATGACTATCTGGACAAATATCCCAATCTGAAAACTTGGATGGGCGACAATATCAACCTTCTCCGCTCCTCCGACGGCAAGCTGTATCAGTTCCCTAACTGGTATACGAACCGCCCGAACGGCAACGCAGGTTACGTCATCAACAAGAAAATCTACGGCGAGCTGGGTTCGCCCAAGCTGGAGACGACAGAAGATCTGTACGACTATCTCGTACAAGTAAAAGCGAAGTACGGCGACAGCATCGTGCCGTTCGAGCCGCATCTGGCGAAGGACCTGCAGGGGCTTGGCGTGCTTTACACGGGATTTGCTGAAAACGCTCTCTATGAATATTTGGGCATGCGCGCTGTGCCGCAAGGCGACAAGCTGACATCCCTGTTCACAGATCCGACCTTCCGCGAGGCGCAGCAGTATATCTCCAAGCTGTACCGCGAGAAGCTGATCTCCCAGGACGCATTCACACAGACGCTGGACCAGATCGAGGAGAAGGTGATGCAGGGCCGGGTAGCGGTCTACGCAGGCTCCAACCCGATTGCGATGGATGCCCATCAAGAGCTCTCGAAGAACGATCCTGAAGCCGGTTACTTCATGATCTGGCCGATTCATAAAGAAGGCTTGGACAAAAACAAAATTTACCCGGGCACTTACTCCGCTTTGGGCTGGAACGTAAGCGTTATCACGAAGACGGCGAAGGATCCGGAGAAGATCTTCGCATTCCTGGACTGGTACACAGGACCGGAAGGACAGGCGCTTCTCTTCTTCGGTCCGGAGGGCAAGAACTGGAAGGGCTTCGACGAAGACGGCCACCCGGTCTACACGGACGAATACGATGCCAAGGAAGTGCTGGACCTTCAGCAGGCGCATGACCGCATCATGTGGAACGGCAACACGGGCTACATCGACCCGGCTAAAATGAAGTATGAAAGCAAGCTCCCGCCGGAGCAGCAGAACTGGGCGGCGCGTTATCAGAATGAAGTGACTTGGCCGACTCAAGCCGACGTTACGGAATACATCAACCTGGATCCGGAGCCGAATAGCGATCTGGGCCTCGTCAAGCAGCGTGTGGACGATATCTTCACGCAAGCCTATGCGCAAAGCGTCATGGCGAAGAGCGACGCAGAGGTGCTCAGCATCCTGGACAAAGCGGAGCAAAACGCGCAAGATGCCGGCTATACCAAGCTTCTGGAATGGCGCACAGAAGTATGGCAAAACAACAAAAGGCTGATTGCAGGGGAATAATACCGTCATACACATACAGCTATAAAGGATAGGAGCAAGTATAGAGCCGTCTCTTGCAGAGGAATCTGCGGGAGGCGGCTATTTGCATTTGAATGCATGCGCTCTTGATCATTTGGCAAAAAAGAGATTGTCCGTTCGCACGATGTCAGGTATAATGGGCATACCTTTCACAGAATCGACACTTTTTGGCCTTGCAATTCCTGCGAATTTCTTATTTTATTCCGATGTGAATAGTGCGGGATGCAATAGCTGTAGCCGAGTAGAGGGAACCTTTTTCCATTGAAAAGGTTCTTTTTATATACCATTTAAAAATGTTGGGAGCGGGTAGAGTGGAGCATTATCTGTTTAAGCAATTGGCTTTTGTCCGAAGCGGCACGTTGAAGGCGGCAAGCGGGGTGACGGAGGAGATGGCGGACCTTATACCGGACGGCTTCCGCAATTCGATTCGCTGGAACATGGGGCATGTCTATGTCGTGCTGGAGCGGTTCGCCTTTCAATACATCGGGCTTCCGCAGCAATTGCCGGACGGCTTCAAGGAGCGGTTCGAATACGGCACCTCTCCATTAACAAGCGCAAGCTCTGCGCCTCTGCCGTCTCTGCCTGAGCTGGAGCAGCTGCTCGGAGAGCAGAATGCCCGTATTCAGGCGACGCTGCAGGATCGGCTGCAGGAGAAGATTACGCCTTACACCACTTCGACGGGTTTTACGATGGATTCGCCGGAGCAATTTCTAAGCCTTGCCTTGTATCATGAAGGCCAGCACCAAAGTGTTATTAAACTATACAAAAATTTGCTGAACCGATAGCCTGCGCAGGCGCGGTAACTACAAACATCGCATTCCTAGGATTGTATCGTTGCAGCAAGAGAAAGTAGGGATTTGTTTGTTGCGTCGTGTCTTCGGGACGGTTACCCAATTCCATCCCATCGTTCAGGTGCTGCTGGCGGGCACCATATTCGCCAGAATTGCCAGCTCGATGAGCTTGCCTTTCCTCGCCATCTACTTATTAGCCGCGACAGATATGAGTCCTACGATGATCGGCGTCACCGTCGGCATCGGCTCGCTGGCAGGCATGCTCGGAGGCTTCTTCGGCGGCTATCTGTCCGACCGGTTCGGGCGCAGAATCATTATGCTGGCAGCGATCTATATGTGGGGCTTCGTCTTTCTGGGCTTTGCCTTCACCGGCGTCCCCATCATTTTCGCGCTGCTTAATGCCATTAACGGGCTGTGCCGCTCCTTCTATGAGCCTGTCTCACAGGCGCTAATGGCCGATCTGACCGGGAAGGAGAAGCGGTATCAGGTCTTCTCCCTCCGTTACATGGCGATCAATATCGGCGTATCGGTCGGTCCGCTTCTTGGAACCTTGTTCGCCGCGATGAGCGGCCGCTTGCCGTGGATCATTACCGGCTGCATCTATCTGTGCTATGGCGTCCTGCTTCATGTGCTGCTGAACAAATTCGGCATCCGCAGCATTGAAGGGGAGAAGAAGGAGCCGGTTACGATCGGCCAGTCCTGGAATGTGATTCGCCGGGACAAAGCGTTCCGATATTTCATTATCGGGGGCATAATTAGCGCTATCTCCTACGCGCAGATGACGTCCACCCTATCGCAATTTGTGGACGGGCAGTTCGCGAATGGAGTTACGCTGTTCGCTTGGATGATGAGCATTAACGCCGTAGTCGTCATTGCTTTCCAGCTTCCATTCTCCAAGTGGGCGGAGAAGAAGTCGCCGATGACGGCGATTGCGGTCGGCAGCATCAGCTATGCGATCGGCCATGTCGGCTTTGCCTTCAGTGACAGCTGGTGGATGCTCATTGTATCGATGGTCATCTTCACCTGGGGCGAGATTCTGACGTTCCCGGCCGGTGCCATGATTATTGACCGGCTGGCGCCAGACAAGATGCGGGGCACTTACTTTGGCGCCCAGACGTTCACGAATCTGGGTCACTTCCTCGGTCCGTGGCTGGGCGGCATGCTGCTGCAGGGCTACGGGGGACGAAGCTTGTTCATCACCGTTGCAGTCGTTTCGATCATCTCCATCTGGTTCTACCTGCTGGGCGAAAAGCGGACGATGCAGCGGGATATGGGAGTTGGCGCATAACTTGGGAATCAAGCAAGACACTCTGGCACAAGTCATCATTTGATAAGGAGTGACAAGTCGTGGAGTTTATAGAAATCAAAAAAGACCTGTTCTCTATGGCAGATGAATATTTCTTGGCGCACTGTATTTCCTCGGATGCCAAAATGGGTGCGGGCATTGCGGTTGAGTTTAGAAAGAGATTTAAACTTAAATCCCTGCAAGATATGGCCATTAACCATAGGAAGATGTTATAAAGCAGGCAGAACCTTGAATCTGATTACCAAATCAAAATACTGGCATAAACCAACATACGAATCATTGACCAGGGCCGTTGCGTCTATGAAAGATGTGTGCTTGAACGAAGGAATTGCTAAGCTTGCCATGCCGCAAATCGGCTGTGGGCTTGATAAGCTGCAATGGGGCAAAGTAAGAGAAATCATTAAAGAGGCTTTTGAGGATACCGAAGTTGAAATAGTAGTTTGTACGTTATAAAGCAAAAATGATAATGAATGTGGCTGTCCCAAAAGGGGGAGCAGCGGATAAATCATTCACCAAACCTATTGAAAAAGCCTTCAAAACCACGCTTAGTGGGTTTGAAGGCTTCTTTCGTGGTAGCTGTAAGCCGAGTTTTTCGGGTTGCAGTCCGCCTCTCCGCTCGGTCGCACGCTCTAAGCCGAGTTTCTCGGCTTGTAGCTCGCCATTCCGCTGACTTGCACTCTGTAAGCCGAGTTTCTCGGAGTAAAGTCCGCCTCTCCGCTCGGTCGCACGCTCTAAGCCGATTTTCTCGGCATGCAGTTCGCCATTCCGCTCGCTCGCATGCTCTAAACTGAGTTTCTCGGCATGCAGCTCGCCATTCCGCTGACTCGCACGCTCTAAGCCGAGTTTCTCGGCATCCAGCTCGGCTTTCCGCTCGCTCGTGCTCTCTAAGTCGAGTTTCTCGGTTTGTAGCTCAGCTTACCGCTCGCTCGTGCTCTCTAAGCCGAGTTTCTCGGTTTGCAGCTCGACTTACCGCTCGCTCGTGCTCTCTAAGCCGAGTTTCTCGGCATCCAGCTCGACATTCCGCTCGATCGCACTCAGTAAGCCGAGTAACTCGGCTTGCAGCCCAGCTTTCCTCTCGGCAAAAGTGTATCGTTACATGACGAAGGGGGCCCCATCTTGCGATTAATCGTGTGTCCCGACTGTTCGCTTGGGAACAGTCGCTTTTTATGTTTACAGTCATCCCGCAATATTCACCAGTTAACGCTAACGAAATGAAAGAAGTGGGTTACTTTTCCAAAACAGGTGTGATAGAGTGAAATGGTCCATTGGACGCTATAGCGTTGCTTGGCAGCAGTGTGGAGCGTGGAGATGGAGGAATTGCGAAAGGGGGCATGGCTGTACCTATGTCACTGGAATTGGATTTACCTCAAAATATAATAGCCGTCACCGCAAGTATTGTGGGCTGGACAATCGTATTGTGCTGGATCATTTTGCGATATCGCAAGCTGCAAGAGAAGCCTGCTATATGGAAAATGATTCTCGCCGCACTAGTGGGCATTCTCTCCATTTCAATCCATGTCTCTGTCTTCTCTACAGCCGTTAAGCTCTCGGTCGTGCCGATTGGCGTGCTGCTTGTATTCCTTTTTATGAGAAACGGCACCTGGAGCACGTATAGGCGGTTCGCATGGATCGGTTTCTTCTCCAGCTATATTCTTGTAGCGACTACCCTTCTTGGAAGCTGGCTGCATCAGACGGTATATGATAAGACCGATCCCGCCACTTATCTGGCGGATATACAGCAGGTGCAAGTCATCGGCATCCATCCTTCCGCCGGGCATATCGGCTGGGATCAGGCGATGTTCGAGAAGCGGCTTCCAGATCTGTTGCTAGAGCAGTCCTATAATACGTTAGACTGGTATTACGAATCGAGGCCGGCAGGTGAAACGATGCATGCAAGCGAGAAGTTTCCTTACGCCTTGCTCGGAGCCAAGCCGAGCTGGGGCAGCGGCTACGAGTCCGCCGTATTCCTCGAGTCTGACGGCAAAGGGCTGCTGATTCAGACCGCAGAGCGCCATTATTACTTCCGAAGTGAAGAACCTCTGGTGAAGTTGGAGGTGACAGCCCATGAGGATTAAAGCCGTTATTATTGCAGCAGTAGGAGTGGCAATTGTCGCTGTTGCAGCTGTTATCGGGTATTCCCAGTGGGAAGGCAAGCCGGGAGCGCTGCCCGATGAGCAGTATATGGTGAATGCCATTAATGAAACCTATAATCAAGGAAAGGTCGAGCAATTGGCTGCCGTTGATTTGCTGGATAGCAGGCATGCCTTCGTACCGTTTGTGTCGGAGTACGGAGAGTATGGGATGAGCTTCTGGAAGTGGGAGAAGCGGGCATGGAGACTTACTAGAGTGGACGACAACGGGATGCCGCATATATGGAAGCTTGACGAGAAGGATCCCCGCAAGCGCGTATTTGTCTATCATATCGATCCCAAGGATAAGATGGAGCAGCTTACCTTCTATCTGCTGCGCGACCGGAATGCGTACGGACATTATGATGACTTCTTCTATATACCGCGAATTCAGCTGGAGCTGCCGGTAACGCTAGCCGAACAAAATTACGGGGCCATTCGATTCCCGGAAGAGTGGGCACAGCTGATAGAGGCGGACCTGAAGCAGAGCAGAAGGCCCGTCAACGGCCTCTTCGGCATCATGTTCGGCACACAGCAGCGCTCCATGATGTATACGGGCTGGATTCCTGACTATTTCGAAGATAGGGTCCGTTCGAGCCGCGGATACTCCAAGAGCGGCGATGTGGATGTGGATTTTGTCCCCATTATGAATGAAAGCCAGCTTGAGCTCGCGCCGGAGCAGTCTGGTGAATAGCTCCCGTTGGTAAGCTAACTATTTATATACGATTTTCAAGCATAGGAGGAGAATGAGTAATGAAGATACGTATGCTGCAGGCAGGAGAACAGCCGCCGATGGATTTGCTTTTACTGGCTGATCCTTCCCGGAAGCTGGTGGAGCAATATGTGGGCAGAGGGCAATGCTTTGCCGGAGAGTCGGAGAGTGGCGTTATTGGTGTCTATGTTCTGCTGCCGACGAGACCGGATACGGTCGAGCTTGTGAATGTGGCGGTAGATGAGGGCTGTCACGGACAAGGATATGGCAAGCAGTTGGTGAACCATGCGATTGAGCAGGCTAGAATGGCGGGTTATAAGACGATCGAGATTGGCACCGGCAATTCAAGCGTCAGCCAGCTCGCGCTCTATCAGAAATGCGGGTTCAGAATAACGGGTGTCGACAGAGACTTCTTCATCCGGCATTATGAGGAAGCCATATTCGAGAACGGGATACAAGTCGTGGACATGATACGTCTGTCGCAAGACTTGTAGAGGAGCAACGGCCAGGGAGTCAAATGAGCTGAATAAACTGAAAAATCCCTTGCCGGCAAGGCGAAGGGACGGTCGGATATGATTCATGTGTGAGCCGCATGGTTATTGTTGTGGCGCTTCTGAATGCTGTGCACGCCCATAATAACGGCAATCAGCTCATAGCTGTCGAGCTCGCTGGCATAATTCTGAAGACGGAATGCCCCTGGCTGCAGCCAGCCGCTTACTTTCTGGAATGTAGCGACAGTCGTCTCCCGTTGGTCCAGAATGGCATAGTCCTGGGAGAAGGCAGGCGATTCTATCGTATAGAAGCCCCGGTGTCCCGCGTCATATTCATAACGCTTGCTGAATAAGGAGAACTTGGCACGCAGTGCGCCCAGCTCTTCGTCGGCCGCATTCGACACCTCCCATGTATTGCTCATGAATCGGAATTTGCCGGTGCAGGTCAGACTGGAGTCCCGTGCGAAGACGGATACAGAAGAGGTGAGCATACTCTCCAGGTCCAGCGTGCCGGCCGGATTCCCTCCACCATCCATAATATCCGTCTGGCCCGTGCTGAAGAATTGATCGCTAAAGTACAATTCCATCTCTTATCCGCTCCCTTCGGTTGCTAGTCTTATGGAATAGTACGCTTGGAGAAGGAAAGATGTTGCAAGAGAATGAACTAGAATCAGGAGGATTTTTTGATGGATGATTTTCGAGTATTTGCAAAAAGAGGCCGTATGGTCGCGCTTAGCTTTGCATCCTTGGTATTTGTGGCAATTGGCATTCTAATGGTTGCGTTGGCTTCTAAGGCGGATAATGCCGGCGAAGGGGTAATGCTGGCCGTGATTGGCGCGGTGAGCATCTTGTTCTTCGGCTTCTGTCTTTGGATATATATCCGCAAGCTGGTTGCGAATACGCCGCTGCTTATTCTGTCCGAAGAGGGCCTAACCGATCAGGCAAGCTATGGGTCCGCAGGCTTTATACGCTGGGAAGAGATTAGAGATATCGGAACGATGAGCATGGCGAATCAGCAATTTTTGTGTATTTTCACCCATGATCCCGACCTGATTGTGAACCGTATGACAGGGCTCCAGCGGATGCTGACGAGAATGAACAAAGGACTCAGCTCCGCGCAAGCGCATATCCCGCTGAAGCTGCTTCGCTGCCCGCTTCCTCAGCTGCTCGAGGAAATCGAGAAACGGGCGAAGCTGACGGAACGCTCTTCTAAGCAAACCCCATCAATCGTCTGACCTCATTCGCATTGTCTGTGCTCGTTAGCTTCTCAAGCAGCATGAATGCGACATCGAATGCGGTTGAAGGGTTGAAGGAAGTTATAATATTGCGGTCAACGACGATGCGCTCATCCGGAACAACCAGCGCTCCCATCTCCTTCAGCATAAGCTGGCGTTTTCGATTGTTGAGATTATACGTCGTTGCCCGCCTTCCCTCCAGAACTCCGCTTTTTCCGAACAGAAGCGCCCCGACGCAGATAGATGCCATCCATTTGCCTTGCCGGTCGAATTCACGAATAAAGTCCAGTACATCCTCCCGGAACGCATCTTCATAGAATCCGGCGGTTTCGAATCCGCCAGGCAAGGCGAGCGCATCGAATTCGCTTGCGCTCACGTCAGCCAGCAGCCTCTCCGGCTGTACGGTGAAGTTCCACGTACAACGCAGCTTCTCTCGCGTCCCCACTGTGATCACTTCGGTCGTGCCGTCTCCTTCCTCCAAATTCCATCCCAGCACATCGGTAAATACGCTTGCCTCAACGGCTTCGAAGCCGTTCGGCAGCAGCAGACAAATCTTGCTCATGAACGTCACTCCTTGAATGATGAATTAGTCCTGTTGAAAACATGATAGAATAGATAGAGATATTCGTAAAATTGAATGATTTGAACCATATATTCAGATTTTCTGAATTCTAAGAGGTGGAGAGAATGGACATTCGGCAATTCCAGACGTTCAAATCTGCGGCGGAACTAGGCAGCTTCACGAAAGCGGCTCAAGCTCTGCAATATTCCCAAGCGACCATTACCTCCCATATTCAGCAGCTGGAAGTGGAGCTTGGCTATCCGCTGTTCGACCGGCTCGGAAAGCGGGTTACGCTGACAGCTGCAGGCAAGGAGCTGTATCCATATGTGCTGGAGCTCCTGGGAGCGTATTCGAAGATTAAGCATATCTCCGATAGTGAGCATACCGTACGGGGCGAGCTTCGGATCGGAGCTTCCGAGACAATGACGGTCTATCAGCTGGGACCTGTCTTGTCGCAATTCAAGAGACTTTATCCCGATGTGACCTTATCGCTTCATAATGACAACTGCATGCCGCTTCGAGAGAAGCTGCATAGCGGAGAGCTGGATATTGCCGTGACGCTGGAGCCTATCGTTGAAGATGCCGGGCTGATTGCGATCCCATTCCTGGAGTCGCCGCTGGTATTCGTCGGGGGAAACCATCTGACTGGTTGCTCGGTAGAGGAAGTTCAGAGTGAATGCATCATTTTCAGCGAAAAAAACTGCTCGCTCCGCCGAACCTTCGAATCCTATATGGAGGACAAAGCCTGGACAGCCGGCAGCCATATGGAATTTACGAGCATGGAAGCGATGAAGCAATGCATCGTCAGCGGCCTGGGCATTAGCCTCATGCCCCGCATGAGCGTAGAGGGACTGCTGCGCGGCAAGGAGATGACGGCGCTTCGGTCTGACGATGCGCTGATGTTCTACGGACAAGTCTGTTATCACAAGAACAAATGGATATCCCGCGCTCATCAGGCTTTTATAGACATGGTGTTAGGGCGGCGGGAAGGCGTTAACAATTGAATATAATTGATCTTTCCGTACCTGTGGCCTGGGGGATATGGTAGGTTTAATCTATACATTTCGGTAGATATGGAGTGGGATTGATGAATATGCCATTGAAAGAGTGGGTTGCAGAAGCGGATATCATGAGCCTGCAATCCGCGATGGAGTCAGGCCGGATCAGCTCGGAGGAGCTGACAGCGGCATATATCGACCGGATCAGGGAGATCAATCCCCTTATTAACGCGGTGCTGGAGCTGAACCCGGACGCGATCACAATTGCCCGGTCGCTTGATGCGGAGCGGAAGGAGAGGGGGAGCCGGGGCAAGCTGCATGGCATTCCGATATTGCTCAAGGACAATATCGATACGGGCGACCGCATGCATACAAGCGCCGGCTCTGTCGCATTGGCGAATAGCCGGGCGGCGGAAGATGCCCATATTGCGGCTCGGCTGCGCGCCGCGGGGGCCGTACTGCTGGGGAAGACGAATATGACGGAATGGTCGAACTTTATGTCCAGTCGCATGCCGGCGGGCTACAGCTCGCGGGGCGGGCAGGTGCTTAATCCTTACGGCCCGGGCGAGATGTTCGTCAGCGGCTCCAGCTCCGGCTCGGCGGCAGCCGTCGCTGCAAGCCTTGCGGCAGCTGCGATCGGGACGGAGACGGCAGGCTCTATTGTAGGGCCTGCCGCACAGCATGCGCTGGTAGGCATCAAGCCGACGGTAGGGCTTGCAAGCAGATCGGGCATTATACCGATCTCGTACAATCAGGACACGCCGGGTCCGCTTGCTCGAACCGTAGAGGATGCGGCTATCCTGCTCGGCGCTATTGCGGGGCGGGATGAGCGTGATGCGCTCACGGCGGCTGGGGGAGAAGCGGCTGGCCTGGACTATACGGAATTCCTCGATTCTTCGTATGTGGCGCAAGCGAGAATCGGGATTCCGCGTCCGTACTATGAGCATCTGGACGAGGAACGCCTGGCGATCATGGAGGATGCCATTGCGGTGCTGAGGCGCGAAGGAGCAACGATCGTCGACCATATTCCTTTGCCTGTAGAATACAGCAATTGGAACCAAGGCGTCGTAGGATATGAGTTCAAGGAGGGCATTAACGCCTATTTGTCGCGGCTGGACGAATCCTCTCCCGTTCATTCCTTAACGGAGTTAATTGCCTATCATCGTGACCATTCGGAGCAAGCGCTGGCCTATGGGCAGGATACGCTGGAGGAGTCAGACGCTGCGGAAATGACAAAGGAACAATATGATCTGGAGCAGGCCACATACAAAGAGAGGGCGCGCCGTGAAGGCATCGAGCATCTGATGCGGCAGGAAGGGCTGGATGCGCTTCTTCTGCCTGGCGATGCGGACGGCAAATATATGGCTGCCCGAATGGGCTATCCGCTCGTATGCGTTCCGGCGGGATATTCGAAGAACGGCATAATCGATCCGGACGGCGATTCGACGAAAGGCCCGTTCGGCGTCATTTTCTCCGGGCCTGCCCTGAGCGAACCGACACTAATTAAGCTGGCATATGGATTCGAGCAGGCCACGCGCCATCGCATCCCGCCGAAGTTGCAGAAATGGATGTGAGCGCAATGAATCAAGTGTACGTTCTGCCGATCGCCTTCGAGAATAACGGGCAGCGGCAGACGATAACCCCCGTCATACTGCGGGATGAGCGCCATATGGTGCTCGTCGATTGCGGCTATCCCGGCTTTGTGCCGCTGCTGGAGGAAGCGGCAGGCCAGCAGGGCTTGTCGCTTCAGGATTTGACCCATATATTCGCGACTCACCACGATATGGACCATATTGGAGCGCTTGCGGAATTGCAGAGGGCATATCCGCAGGCGGAGACGGTTGCCTATGAGCTGGAGGCGCTGTATGTGGCCGGCAAGCGCAAGTCGCTCAGGCTGATCCAAGCCGAAGCCTCTCTCGACGGAATGCCGGAAGCGGAGAGACAGCATGCGGAAGGCTTTATCGCCTTTCTGAGAAGCATCGAGCCCGCCCTGGTGCACCGCACGGAGGCTGACGGCGCGCTGCTGCCGTGGTGCGGAGGGACGGAGCTTGTTCATACGCCAGGCCATATGCCGGGCCATGCCTCCTTATTCGTGAGGGAAAGCGGCACGATGATTGCGGGCGATGCGGTTGTCATCGAGGAGAACGGCAAGCTCGGCATTGCCAATCCGCAGTTCACGCTCGATATGGAAGCCGCTATAAGCTCAGTTGAACGCATGTTGACCTACCCGATCCGCGAGCTTGTCTGCTATCACGGCGGACTGTTCCATGGGGATGCCAGAGCTGCGCTGATTGAATTGCTGCAGGAGCATGGATTGGAGCAATCAGAATAAGGCTGGGCCAGCGGATTAGCGCTGCAGACCACATTCGTTTATGAGTTTTTTCTCATCGGCAGGGATGATTCATCCTTGGAAGGTTGGGTTAAGTAGGGATAGGAGACGCAGTGCTCCTTACTCTAAACCATCAATCAGGAGGAAATTCTCAATGAACAAACTCGCAAATAAACAAAGAATGACTAAGGTGCTGCTGACAGCTACAATGTGTGCAATTATGATCTTCACAGCCGCAGCCTGCAACAGCGACACGAACGGTACATCCAATAACCTGAACAATAACGCACCTGTTGTAACGGATGATCCGATTGTGACAGATCCTGTTGTGCCTGGTGACGCAGACCCTGTCGTTCCTGGCGACGCCGACGATACGGTGACGGAATAATTATAGATGATAACGCTGTAGCAACCTCCCTGAGAACAGGGAGGTTTTCTTCGTGGCCTGAGCGGGTGGAACGATATCGTATGGAACGTCATTCGAAGGACGAACGCAAAAAACCGCTTGAAGAGTGTGCGCTCTTCAAGCGGTATTTGCTGCCGCAAGCTCCTTTAGAAAAGAGGAAACACGAAGCGGACAAGGAAGTACAGGACGCCAAAGACAATGACAATGTATGCGGTATATTTGATAAGGGTAGATAAAACTTGGCTGGAGTCCGACTTTTTCTGAACATGCCGTTCTTCGATTTCCACGTTGCGCTGCGGAATATTGGTATTCATAACACTCCACTCCTTTATGAAAGGTATAGCTCTCCTTACCCGGGGATTGAACGGTTGAATCGGATAATGGCTGCCAAATTTTATGCTTGTACCGCTTGTTTCAAGCCGGTCGGATCGGGTTAAGAACAAACAAGCCGGCGAGCACAAATCGCCAGCAACCGGGAAAGGCGGTGATTCCTATGCTGGGATGGGCATTGATGTTTTTCATTTTCGCTCTAATAGCTGGAATCTTCGGATTCATGGGCATAGCTTCCGCTGCGGCGGGAATAGCCAAGGTACTATTCGTCATCTTTGTGGTCTTGTTCTTGGCTTCCCTGATTCTGGGCAGAAGAAAAGTCTGATGATATCCAAGGCAGTACATTAACGCATCACCACTAACCATACTTATTCAGGAGGGATTTATCATGAAAACAGCAAATACGGAGCAAACCAAAGTACGCACGGTTATGACACGCGACGAAGTGCAGGAGCAAGTGAGACAATTCCGCCATGAAGGCTACGCGGAGGATCGCATCTTTGTATTGACGCATGACAAGACGAGAACGAAGCGTCTGGCGGAGCGCACAGATGCGGAAGAAATCGGAGTAGCGGAGCAAGGTCTGGGCACATCGATTGCCAATATATTCCGATCGACGGGCGATGGCTTAAGAGCCAAGATGAGATCGCTTGGCGTCTCGAAGGAAGAAGCCGAGAGGCTGGAGGCTGCAATGGACCGCGATGCGATTGTTGTGATCGCTTGGGGCGGCAGAGAGTATTACGACGACGACTTCGATCGCGAAGTGTACTTCTACCCGTACCCTTATACGATGCATAACATGCCTCCGTACAAATAGGTTGAAATAGCCTGCCCGCAAGGGTAGGCTATTGCTATATACCTCTCTAGCAACTTGTCATAGGAGGACAACCCACTTGAGTATTATAATCGTAGACGACAATGTGACGAACCAGATGATTATAAGAACGATATTAAGCAAGGAAGGTTATTCCGATCTGCGCATCGCTTCATCCGCCAAGCAATTGTTCGGCATGCTGCATCTTGATTCCGAATGCCGTGCCGAGGAGCCGGTTGATCTCATCCTGCTGGATATGATGATGCCGGAAATCGACGGGCTTGAAGCTTGCCGCAGAATTCAGGCGGATACCCGTTACCGCGATGTGCCGATTATATTCGTAACTGCGGTCGGCGATTCCCTTAAGCTGGCGGAGGCGCTTGACGCGGGCGCGACCGATTATGTCATGAAGCCGATCAACAAGCTGGAGCTGATGGCCCGCATTCGTTCCGCGCTTCGCCTGAAGCATGAGAAGGATTGGCATAAGGAGCGGGACAAGCGCATTCGCTATGAGCTGGAGCTGGCCAAGCAAGTGCAGCGCAGCGTGCTGAGCTCGCCGATTCAGAATGAGCAGATCAGCATTGTAGCCGATTATCGGCCTTCCTTCGAGCTGGCGGGCGACTACTATGCATGGTTCCGCATCGACCGGGACAGGTACGCGGTTATTTTGCTGGATATGATGGGACATGGCATTTCGTCATCGCTCGTCTGTATGTTCATCTCGTCCGTTCTGAAGGACATGATGCTGCGCATTACCGATCCGGAGGAAGTGATTCTGGAGCTGAACCGGTATATGGGGCAGCTCTATCGCTCCGATGAGCTGATGAATTATTATTTTACGGCTGTGTTTGTTCTGATCGATACAGCGAAGCATACGGTCGAATACGTCAATGCGGGCCATCCGCCCGGCCTTGTCGTCACGGACGATTCGCTGGCGATGCTGAATCCCAGCGGACCGGCTATCGGCTTGTTCGAGCATATCCGCGTAAGCAAAGGCATGATTCCGTATAAGCCGGGAACGGTAATTGCGCTCTATACGGACGGACTGCTGGAAGCAATGGGCGATGGGGACGACGATGCGCTTGTGGCGCGTCTGGCAGAGGGAGTGCGCAAGAGTCTTGGCGCAGGGCCGGGCGAAGTAGTGGAAGGCCTGATCCAAAGCGAAGACGGCACCAGCAGGCAGCGCGATGATATTTGCTTGCTGCAGATTACGCTCAAGTAGTACTGAACCCCATGTTTCAAATGACAGAGAATGGTTTATACATGATCATAGGAACCTTGAAGGCTAAGTGAAGCATAAGCATCCATAGCGGGAGGGAGTTCATCATGAAAGCGATCATTCTATATGTCTTTATAATAGCAAGTGTAATTGCAACGGGGCTACAGTCGCCAGAGCAAACGGCTGATGCGCAGCTGTCAGTGAAGAGTGTTGCTGCACCATTGATCATTATGCCGGCATTATATGAGCCTAGCGGGTCGTTGAACCACGCGGAGGAAGTATCGATGTACTTGGAGGCGGAGCACGCAGAGCCGCAGCCGGCAGCAGAGAGCGACGCCGCTTCGCATCACGATCTTGAGCTGAATAGCGTTAACGGAATCAGCCTGTATGACAGCCCTGAGGCTGTCGTATCCAAGCTGGGCGAGCCGGCCGGCAAATCGGTAGATGAGATATGGGGCGATCTGACGGTATATCAATATCCGGATGTAGAGGTTGCCTTTTACGGTGAGTTTATTCAGTACGTCAATATTGAGGCGGATAAAGAGCTGCAGGTGGACGGGGAGACATTGTCCATTACAGAATCCGCCCTGACGGAAGCGTTCGGGCAGCCGGATTATACGGCCGAGGACGGCATCGTATTCCAGCGGGATGATGCGGTGCTGAAGCTGTTCCTCGATGAGGAGACGCATGAGCCGCAATATGTAAGCTACTACCATATCGCAACGGTATAACTTGTCTAATGGGGATTCAATTGATAGGATCAATATAAGGTCAAATAGAGCGGAGTGAATAGGAAGAATGAAAATGGAACCTTTTCGTATGGAACAACAAGAGACGAACGGACAGTTCGTATTAAAGCTTGGCGGGGAGCTCGATCTGGCTGTCGTTCCTCAATTGCAGGCGGCAGTAGAGCCTTATCTGAGACGAACGGATCTGGCTATGGTTCTGGATTTGGAGGGGCTGAAGTATATCGACAGCACAGGCATCGGCATTATTGTCTCCATTCTGAAGACAAGGGATAGCGTGAATGCGCCATTCTATGTGCGGCATATCCCGCCGACTGTCCGGAGGTTATTCGATATGACGGGATTGTCCGGCTACTTGAAGGAAGAGGCAGGGGCATGAAGGCTGTACGTTTGCAAATACCGGCAGATGCGGACTACATCGACTTGGTTCGGAATAACCTCCTGGGCGTTGCGACCAAGCTGGGTTTTTCATTCGAGGAGATTGAAGATATGAAGGTAGCGGTATCCGAAGCTTGCAGCAATGCGGTGCTGCATGGCGCGAAGGAGGAGACTGGCGGCGTAATCGATGTGTCCTTCGAATTCGACACTGCTGGTCTGGTTATTCGCGTTGTGAACTACGGCGTTCCCTTTGCGTATTCCGATGCGCGGAAGGCAGCTTCAGGCATTCAGGGCAACCATCCCAGCGAGCTGCGCGTAGGCGGCCTCGGCATCTATCTGATGGAAGCATTGATGGATGAAGTGGAGATGAGTTCCGATGAGCAGAGGACGGAAGTACGGCTCATGAAATACCGGGGATGAACATAAGAGCTTCTGTGCCTTAGCAACGGATGGAATGCAGAGCTTGCTATCATAGATAAACAATAAGAAATGGCGTGTCGCTACCGTTAGCGACACGCCATTTTTGATGGATAAGGCGATGGGATCTGCCTACAGCTTGCGGAAGATTCTTTCTTCCGGCGCATATTCAGCGAATTTGGCTTTGTAAGGGGACAGGAAGGATTCCTTCCCTCCCAGCGCCAGGAAGCCGTTCGGCGCCAGACTTTCCGTTAGTACGCGATGCACCCTGCTTTGAAGCTCGGGATCAAAGTAAATGAGCACGTTGCGGCACAGGATGACGTGAAATTCGTTAAAGGAGCCGTCTGTCGCCAGATTATGCTCCGCGAACATCATATGCCCCTTAATCTCAGGCTGGAAGAAAGCATAGGAATGATCCGTCTTATAATAAGCGGAAAACTCGCGCGTGCCGCCTGCCTGCAAGTAATTGCGCGTATAGGCTTGCATCCGCTTGAGCGGGAATTTTCCTTGCTTGGCCTGTTCAATAGCCGACTTGCTCATGTCCGTCGCATAGATGATGGAGCGTTCCAGCAGTCCTTCCTCCTGCAGCAGGATCGCCATGGAGTAGACTTCCTCGCCAGTAGCGCATCCGGCATGCCATATGCGCAGCTCATCATGCGCCTTCAGATGCGGGACGACCTTCTGGCGGAAGGACAGGAAAAACTCCGGGTCGCGGAACATCTCCGTCACCTTGATCGAGAAGTCTTCGAGCAGCTTCTCAAGGAAGCCTTCCTCATGCAGGACTTTGCCCAGTAGAGCTGAAATGGTCGGGAGCTTCTCCAGATTCATCCGGTGCCGCACTCTTCTGCGCAGGGAAGAGCGCAAGTAATTGCGGAAGTCAAAGCCTCTTAGCCGGTACATAGCCTCCAGCAGCAAATCCAGCTCAAGCTCTTCAATCTCTCCATAGTCAGACGCTTCTTCATCCATATCCCGCAACGATCCGCCGTGACGCAACACGCCATCATCCACCATGTTAATGTTCCACCTGCTTTGTCAGCCAGACCCTCATGAGCGAGAACAGCTGCTCCATCTGGATTGGCTTGCTTATATAGTCGGACGCGCCGGCTGCCAGGCAGCTCTCTTGGTCGCTCTTCATGGCTTTGGCCGTCAGGGCGATAATTGGCGTGTTTTTCATCAGCGGATGCTTCTTGAGCGCCTTGGTCGTCTCGAAGCCGTCCATAACAGGCATCATAATATCCATAAGCACCAGATCATAGCTGGAATCGGTATCGACGATCTCCAGACATTCCTGCCCATTGCGGGCAACGGTAACTTCAAGTCCTTTGGTCTCCAGCGCTCTGACAATAGCGAAGACGTTGCGCGCATCGTCCTCTACAAGCAGCACCCGCTTATTCTGGAAGGCGGAATCTTCATCGGAGCTCTCCGGTTCTTCTGCGTTCGAAATCGAGGAATCGGGCTCTGGGACGGAGACATCTGCAACAGGCACAGCGTGCTCGCTCGGCCTGGACGGCGCTCCGATTGGAGCGGCTGCGGCGACTTCCAGCAAGGCCTGGTTCAGCTCCAATTGCGCTTCATTAATCTCATACGGCAAATACAGGGTAAAGGTGCTTCCCTTATGCAGCTCGCTGTCCACGACGATGCAGCCGCCCAGCAGATGGGCAAATTCGCTGCAGATCGATAAGCCGAGCCCTGTGCCGCCATAGATGCGGTTCGTATTGCCGTCGACTTGCTGGAATGCGTCGAAGATAAGATCCTGCTTGTCCTTCGGTATGCCGATTCCGGTATCGATCACGGAGAAGGCGATGAAGCCTTCCGCTTGCGCATCCGGCATGCGCTCTTCGATAATGGACGGATCAGCCAGATGAAGCTTCAGCGTTACCGTACCGCTTTCGGTAAATTTGAAGGCATTGGACAGCAGGTTTTTCAGAATTTGCTGCAGGCGTTGGCCGTCAGTCCGGATGATCTGCGGCAACTCGGACTGCTGCTCGATCAGGAAGGACAGCCCTTTCTTATCGGCGACAGGGTCGAAGCTGAGCTTCAGCATTTCCGGAACCTCGGACACATTCACTTCATCCACGACAAGGTCGATCTTGCCTGCTTCAATCTTGGACAAATCGAGAATGTCGTCAATCAATGTCAGCAAGTCGTTGCCGGAGGAGTGGATAACGCGGGCGTAGCCTTCCTCCTCGGGAGTAAGTGATTTGCTGTCGTTCTCGTACAGCATTTGGGACAGGATGAGAATGCTGTTAAGCGGCGTGCGCAGCTCGTGGGACATATTCGCCAGGAAGTTGGTTTTGTACTGCGCGCTCTGCCTCAGCTTCTCTGCATAGTCCTCCAGCTCGGCCTTGGCTTGCTCCAGCTCCTTCGTCTTCTGCTCCGCATACAGATTCTGCTCCTCCAGATGCTCGGTCGTCATGCGCATCTCTTCCTGCTGCATCTGCAGCTCTTCGGATTGCGCTTGCAGCTCCTCCGTCTGGGCCTGCAGCTCCTCTGTCATAGCTTGGGACTCGCCGAGCAGCCGCTCGACCTCCATGCGACCTGCCACGTTGTCGATGGCGACGCCGAAGTGCTCTTCAATTGACTCCAGCAGCTTCAGATGCTGGGCAAGGAACGGGTCAAGCGACGCAAATTCGATGACGGCGATGACCTTGCTCTCGAATTCCACCGGAATGACCAGCACGCTTCGCGGCTGCAGCTCCGTCAGGCCTGTCGTGATGCTCGCCTTGTATTGCTCAGGCTGATTAAGCAGGAACGGGCGCTTGTCCTGAGCGCACTGGCCGACCAGGCCTTCGCCGAAGCGGAAGCTGCTCTTCGCCTGCTCGTCACCGGATGAGGCGTAGGCTGCGACCTTGTCCAGGCGCAGCTGCTCGCCGGCTCCTCTGCGGTAGTAAAAGACGCCGTAGGAGGCGCCAATCATCGGCGCGACCTTGCTCAGGAAAGAAGAAGCAAGCTCCTTCAGATCGTTCACTCCATGGTTCATGGTCGCCACATCGGCGACATGCGTCTGCACCCAGGACTGGGACTCCAGGCTCTCGAGCAGCACGTTGGTTGCGTCGGCCAAGTCCCGAATTTCGTCCTTGGAATTCACTTTAATCCGTTTCGTCAGATCGCCTCTGGAATCGGCGATTTCGTTAATCGTAGAAGAAACTTGGCGTATCGTGCGCACGATAGCATTGGATACGTAAGCAACGATAAAGAACGAGACGACTGCGACGGCAATGAGGATGCCGATCAGGCTGAGCGTAAGCAGCTCGTTCCGTTTCTCAAGCTCTCCGATATATATGCGGTTGGTATCGAGATGCTTCAGGCGCAGCTGCTCTAGCTGATCGCGCAGCTGGTCGACGTCTTCTTTGCCCGAATCGGTTTTGTAATAATCGATGATGGCTTCGGTTTGATTTTCCCGCTTGAGTGCGATGGTCGGTTCCCCGGAGGTCTCGATCCAGTGCTGAATCGTGGCCCGGATATTATCGAGATCCCTCCGCTTATCGACATCATCGTTAAAGTAGCCGCTGAGGCGGTTCAGATTGTCCTCCCACTCCGCCTTGCTTTCCGTGTACGGCTTCAAGTAATTCTCGTCGCCAGTCAGCAGATAGCCCCGCTGGCTCGTCTCCATGCTGATAACGTTGTACCGGATGCTCGTAATCAGATTATGAATTTCCATATCTCTTGATGTGATGGTCTCAATCTCGTTCTGCAGCGATTGAATTCGCTCGGATACGATAACGACTGCTGCGCCAAGACAGCAAATGATGAGAATATAGCCAACCGCGATCTTGAAGCGGATGCTTATGTTGCGTGGCGTAAGCATGACAGCCTCCTTCTTGTGCAGGACTTGTATCTGAATCTGGATGCCCGTACTCTGTGTGAGCCTTTTCTTTCTACTATTATAGCATGCCGGGCCCAATCGGAAAAATTTGAGCGATTCCGCTATTCGCCGTTTCAACCTTAGCCGCGCAGGGTAATACGGGAGAAAGGATAGTTGGAAAGGGGCCGTGTTCCTATGAGTCTAGTTGTGGAAATCTGTATCGTAGTGGTTGCAATAGCTGCGGTCGTCATGCTCTTCGCTGCATTCAAAACGCTGAAGCTGGCGGGAGCGGCGATTGAGGACGCGAAAAAAACGCTGGGCGATCTGAGAGGCGAAATCTTGCAAATCACGCATGACGCCCGCGAGGTTGTCCGCAATACGAATGCCGTAACGGTGGATGCGCAGAAAAAAATGCAGGAACTTGACGCATTATTTTCCAGCGTCAAGGAGATTGGCCAAGCGACTCATGTGGTGACGCAATCGGTCAAGGAAGCCGCTGCAGGAGCGGCTTCGAAGGTGAAACGGACGAGCCGGGATATTGGGAGGCCGGAGGGCGGCACGATCGCCGCGATTGCGGACGGCATCGCTTCGTCCATCCGAATATGGAACCGTCTAAGGCAGAATTAAGCTATAATTGAAAGTGCGAGAAAGGATCGTGAAGCATGAATCCGTTACCTATTATTATACGTATTCCGGCGAGAGCCGATTATCTGGACATTGTCAGAGCCGCTTTGTTCGCGATTGCCAGCAAGGCCGGGTTCTCTTATGAGGCTATTGAAGATATGAAGGTTGCTGTCACCGAGGCGTGCACGAATGCGATTCGGCATGCCTATGAGGAAGGCTTCGGCGGAATGGTCGAGCTGTCCTTCCTGTGGGATGAGCAAGTGCTGAGCATTACGGTCAAGGATGATGGAAGAGGGAACGTGGTTAGAGCCGCGCACAGCGCAGCGCCTTCCGTGCTGCACCAGTCGCCGATTGCGGATGTTGCGGTCGGCGGACTGGGCATCTTCTTGATGGAGGCTCTGATGGATGAGGTTCACGTACGCTCCGAGAATGGTACGGAGGTTGTACTCATTAAGCGCATGAGCAGAAACGAGGAGATGGTATGACTGGACAATCCTCGGGATTGACGCCGGAGCACGCATTGATGCTTATGGAGCGTTATCGTCTGCATGAGTGCAATGAGAGCGCGACGCAGCTCCTTCTTCATTATGAATCCATCGTTCGGATGGCGGCAGGCAAGCTGTCCAGGAGCAGACCCGATCTGTACGAGGATCTGTTCCAGGTGGGACAGATGTCGATGCTCCGGCTGTTCAAGCAATTTGACTCGGAGAAGGGCATTCCGTTCGAAGGCTATGCGATGAAGAGCGTGATCGGCCATCTGAAAAATTTTTTGCGGGACAAATCCTGGTACATCCAGGTGCCGCGCCGCATTAAGGAGAAAGGCCTGCTGCTGCAAAAGGCGATCGACGACCTGACGGTCAAGCTAGGCCGCTCCCCCAAGATTGAGGATATTGCGGAGGTTCTGGAGCTGAGCGTCGAAGAGACCATTGAAGTGATGACATCGCGCGAGGCGTATCAATATGTATCGCTGGATATGCCGTTGTCCTCGGAAGGGGAGAGCGCGGCTACGGTCGGCGATATGATTGCCGGGGAAGCTGACGGCTTCCAAGCGCTTGAGGGCCGGATGGACCTCAGAGAGGCGTTCGGCCGCTTGAAGGAGCAGGAGCAGCATGTGCTGACCCTTGTCTACACGCACGGCTTGTCGCAGCGCGATGTGGCCGAGCGGCTGGGCGTCTCGCAAATGAGTGTCTCCCGCATCCAGAGACGGGCGATCGAGCGGTTGAAAACGCTCTTAGCCGACGATGATGAGGAGGGTGGGAGTTAAGGCTGGCTGATGCTGCCGGCCGGAATCCGCCTCTGCCAAGATAGAATAGCCTGTAAGCCATAAGGATGGCTTGCAGGCTATTTTGCTTTGCGGAATGATTCGCTGGGGACTATATCGCAGCAGGAGAGATCGGACATAGCATATGGATGGGCAAGCAGACACAAGAAGAGGAGCGCCTTGACGGCGCTCCTTCTTCATTGGGATGATCTATTATTGAGCCGGATCGGGTGTGCGTCCCTTGCTCTTGACCTCGGAATTGGTAGGCATTTGATCCATTTCCTTGCCAAGCTTTTTGATGTCCTCCTCTGTAGGAGCCATCGAATTAACATCGGCTTTGACGCCTTCTACAGCGGCCTGGGCGCTTTCTTTTGCCTGCTCGCTTACGCTGGTCACCATCTCTTTGGTATGCGTGCCTACGCTCGCTGCAAGCTCCTTGGCGCATTGACCGATCGACTGGAGCTGATTTCCGATATCCGCACGAAGCTGTTGGCCTGACTTCGGCGCAAACAGCAGGGCTGTAATCGCGCCTACCGCCCCTCCTACCAATGCTCCGACGACAACTCCGCTAGTGGATGTGTTTTTGGACATAGTGCATCTCTCCTTCGAATCTATTGGGCCATACGAATCTGTATATCGCCTCTTAAGGGTTTATTAACCCGATTCGCGGAGTACGAAACAAAAAAAAGCCGTCCCGCGCATTAGTATGGCGGGAACGGCTGTATGGGCGTTACTTAATGACGCCGCAGGCGATGCGTGCGCCGGAATTGCCGGAAGGGTCGGTGACGTAGTCGTCCCCCTTCTCGTGAATGACAAGCGACGTGCCGCCTTCTTTGCTCAGAGTATTTGGCTTGCCCGGCAATAAGGTAACCGTCTCGCTTTCCAGCATGGCGGTGACTGTGCCGTCTTCCTTCACTTTAATATTCGGCAGATCGCCGGCATGGAAGCCCTTCGGGTTTTTGAAGCCATGCTGCTTATGCTGCGGATTGAAGTGGTCGCCTGCCGACTTGAATTCCGGCGGCTCGCACTTGCCTTCGGCATGGATGTGAATGGCGTGTACGCCTGGAGTCAGGCCTTTTGCTTCCAGCTGAATCATTACTTTGCCCCCTTGCTGCTTCAATTGGGCGCTGCCGATCTCCTCGCCTTTAGTGTTCACAATGGTGACCGACTGCTCCGCAGGAGCGTTGCCTTCCTCCGCGCTGGCGATGGCTGCTGTCTGGACAAGCAGCAGCACAGTAAGGAGCATCATCATTTTTTTCATGGGTTCCTCCTGAAGTATGGACATGTAAATTTAACCGTCGCTCGAACGGCAATAGCTTTAGGATGTGCTTAAATATGGAAATTATTCCTTGGGTGGGATTGATGTGAGAAAGTGAACTTACTTATCTGTCCGAGAACCGTTAGGCAGTCTATGAAATTTGTACGATTAATTAAAGTGGTCAAAGAAATTACAATATTATTGTGTGTGAGACCTTTTTCAAGATTATTCATTTGTCATTGGAAATTTTAAAAATATGTTTAATGATTGCAATATAAGTGAAAAAAATAGGAAATCATCACCATTCAATTAGCTTTAATATAAAACCAGAGACCTATTTTGTCGATATGTGGTAGTATAGTATAAATTCTTGAACTGGAGGACGTATTAATGAAATAGAAGGGATCATAGCAATAGAAAACCAAGACAAAAGTGTAGGAGGCGGAAGATGAGAGGTTTGGGTATAGGATGTTCAGTGGGGGTCGTTTTTGGAATCTTATTAATTATAGGAATTGCGAGTCAAAATGGTTTTCTTATGTGGGTTGGAGTGATTGGATTAGGAATAAGCGGGTTAGCAGCTTTAATTCTTGATAATAAAGAAACGGCAAATTTAAAAGAGAAATTAAGAATACAAATGGAAGAAGTTGTGAAGGTGAATGGTTTTAAAGCGAGTCAAACATTTATTTCTGAGGACAGAGAAACATTAATTGCAATTGATGAAAGTGCTAAAAAGATTTTAATAGTTGAGAATCAAAACGATAATAGTGGTTCAGAATTAATTGATGGATTGAGCAAATATGACTATAGTGTATTTGAATTTGGCTATAGTGAGATTCTGCAGTCAGAAATAATAATTGATGGTATTAGTATTACAAAAACCTCACGGACTGGTCAGATCGGTGGTGCGCTTGTCGGAGGTGTACTCGCCGGAGGTGTTGGAGCGATTATCGGTGGTTTAGGGGCATCAACAAGTTCAACTGATAGCGTTAATAAAATTCAACTTCAAATTGTCGTTAATAACAGTAAAAAATCATTCTTTAGGATTACTTTTGGCTATTATCCTGAAAAAACAACCAAGAGTACTCCCGAATATAAAAGAGATCATGATAATGCCACGCATTGGTACAATATATTTTCTTTTATTATTCAAAAGGATAATAACGAAATAAGCTCAAGTCAAAGTGAGGGAAAAATGCAAAATACGTCAGTTGCTGATGAGCTAATGAAGCTGTCACAACTTCTTAAGGAAGGGTTAATTACTCGGGAAGAATATGAGAAACAGAAAAACAAGATAATGGAAGTATAACCCTCTCTTTACCGATCTGATAGTTCTTATAGGAATAGGATAAATAGGTTGGATTCGAGCATAATAAAAGGACTTCACACTGGTATGTCGGTGTGAAGTCTTTTTTATCGAGTTTGGTTTAGAAAAAGCATCGGAGTAACTGGATTCGAACCAGCGACCTCACCCACCCCAAGGGTGCGCGCTACCAGGCTGCGCCATACCCCGATATGTTCCTTATATATCTATTATATGAACCAGTCCAATATGTGTAAAGATATGGATGAATTATGGCGTCTCATACAGCACTTGGCCGGTCAGAGACAGGTCGTATCCGGAGACGGATTGCAGTTCCTGCCGGAACTCATCCGAGCGCAAGATGGCCAGCAGCTCGTTCAGCCATGGCTTGCTGCGGCCGTTCTTCAGGATAACCAGGTCGTATCGTTCTTGCGTGAGCGGGATAAAATCAACCTGTTCTACAATCGATGCAGCTCTTGCCGTACCTACTCCGGCATCGGCTTCGCCCGATGCGACCTTGGAGGCGACGGAGATATGGCTGGTGTGGATGCTGTCATAGCCTGCAATGCTGCCAGGCGCGATACCGTTCAGCCGCAGCTGCTCATCCAGCAGTACACGCGCCCCAGAGCCTACCTCCCGATTGGCGAGCCTTAGGCCGGGTCGGCTTAGATCCGGCCAGCCGGCAAGCCTGTGGGGATTGCCCTTCGCCACGTACAATCCGGCAGGGCGGCTCAGCAGATTGACGACCATGTAAGGCATGCCGATAAGCAAGCGGCGGATATAAGGGATATTGTATTCGCCGCTGTCTCCGTCCAGGAGATGCGTACTGACGATATCTGCCTCGCCCTTGTACATGCTGATCAAGCTGTCGAGGCTTCCGGTATGCGAGCGCAGCGGACGCAGTCCGGGCATACGGCGCTCCAGATGGCTCGCGAGCATATCGAGGCTGATATCCTGACCGGTGAGGACAGGCGCTGTACCCGTCCCATGGGCAACGATTGAGGCTGCTGCTGAAGCGGCATAAGCCTCTTGTCCGGCGGATCTGGCTTTGCTGCGCTGCTTGTAGGCATCAAGGTCGGATGCGTCGATGCGCATCTGCTTGCCGACCCGATAGGAGAGAAGCTCCCCTTTTTTGATCAAATCGTAGACGGTAAGCTTTGATATTTTCAGCAGTTGGGCGATTTCTTCCGTTGTATAGGAAAGGTGCTGAGACATGTCGGATTGTCCTCCTGGTCCGTTTCCAATTTCGATATAGCCAATTGTAGCATATGAAGCCGAAAAGTCGGAGTAGCCGAATAGGATTTACAGATCCAAAAAGGGGTGGGTATAATGATGTTTAGATATATTTAAATATAAATAGATATATCTAGTGATTGGGATGAGGAGAATGAACGAATGAAAAGAAATGCAATTGCACTGATGATGGCCATCATCATGGCGGTCGTATTGGCAGCATGCGGGAAAGAATCCGCAAATCCGAAAGTCGAATTGACAATATCCGCAGCGGCAAGCTTAACCGATGCGTTGAACGAGCTGAAAGAGGGTTATGAGAAAGAGCATCCAGGCGTAACGCTATTGTTCAATTACGGGGCTTCCGGCTCGCTGCAGCAGCAGATTGAGCAAGGGGCGCCTGCTGACCTGTTCCTGTCTGCCGCGACCAAGAATATGGACGCTTTGGTTGAGAGGGGACTTATCGATGAGAAGGATCGGACCAATCTGCTGTCCAACGAGCTGGTTCTGGTGACGCCGGAAGGCAAGGGAGACAGCCTTGGCAGCGTGCAGGACCTGCTGTCTGACGAAGTAGGCAAGCTGGCCATCGGCATTCCGGAGAGCGTGCCCGCCGGAGCTTACGCGAAGGAAGCGCTGACGAACGCCGGCCTGTGGGAGCAGCTGCAAGATAAATCGGTGCAGGCCAAGGATGTCCGCCAAGTGCTTCAATATGTAGAGACGGGCAACGTTGATGCGGGATTTGTATACCGTTCGGACGCGCTACAGTCGGAATCCAAGACGGATATCGCTTTTGCGGCAGATCCGGGCAGCTACAAGCCGATTCTGTATCCGATCGGGATGATTAAAGCGAACAAGCATGAGAAGCAAGCGCGCGAATTGTACGACTACCTGCAGACGGAAGAGGCGCTCAATCTGTTCGTGAAATACGGATTCAGCCTGCCGAATCAGCCTTAATGAACTGGCAGTCGTTCTGGCCGCCAGTCGTATTGTCCTTGCAGGTGGCGCTTGTCGCAAGCGTTGTCGCGGCAGTGGCCGGGATTGCTGCCGCGTGGTGGATGTCTAGGCGGTCATTCCGCGGCAAAGTGCTGCTGGAGACAGCTTTCATGCTGCCGCTTGTGCTGCCGCCAACGGTCGTTGGCTTCCTGCTGCTCGTGTTATGGGGGCGGCAAGGGATTCTGGGCAAGGCAGCAGAGTGGATATTCTCCGCTCCGGTGCTCTTCTCGCCATGGGCGGCCATCATCGCTTCAATCGTAGTGGCATTCCCGCTGGTGTACCAGACGATGAAGGTTGCGCTTGATTCGGTGGACAAGAACTTGGAGGATGCAGCGAGATCGGCGGGCGCAGGCGAGTGGAAGGTATTCCGCTACGTGACGCTTCCGCTGACGATGCGCGCCGTGATGACGGCTTATATTCTGGGCTTTGCGCGCAGCCTGGGCGAGTTCGGAGCTACGCTAATGATTGCGGGCAACATCCCGGGCAAGACCCAGACAATCCCCACTGCCATCTACGTGGCTGTCGATTCAGGGAGCATGGCAATGGCATGGGCATGGACGGCCGGCATGGTCGTTATCTCATTTGTGCTGCTTCTAGCGACAGGCGGTCTGCGGAAAAAACAATAAAAGGGCGCGCTTGCGAAGAGCAAATGGTGTGCGAGCGTGATTACGCGAGTGTAGAGGAGCTTTTCTCTGAGAAGACCCGATGTATGCGATAAATCGGAAGGCCATGTATTAAAACGGGGGAAAGCAGCATTTACCGCAGCTTTACACTTTTCACAGACAGGAGTAATATTCGGATTAAGCTTTACTGCAATCGCTGAGTTTCCCGCAGAAGACGGGAAAACGGGGGAACCAACCGCTTAAGGGGCAGTCCGGTGTGAGAGCCGGCAGCCAAATAAGCAAGGGGTGAATCGCTTGCAGCGCCAATTAGGCGCAGAGCCAAGCGTAGGGCGACTCTCACCGCCCGAATCCGACAGCTAACCTCGTAAGCGTAGATGGGGAGGGAGTGGCTTGTGATCGCATTAGCGACCACAGGGGACACGTGCCTCTGTGGTTTTTTGATGCGCAAATAAGGATGTTAACCAGGCAATACGCTGAGTTTCTGCATATCGCAGAAAGCGGGGGAACCACTCGATTTTGCGCCAAGCGTGAAATCCCGGGGTGAATCCGGACCAGGAAGGTCCGGTAGGGCGACTCTCACGCCCGAATCCGACAGCTAACCTCGTAAGCGACTCGAGAGAGGCCAATTGCAGCTCTTCAGCATGAGCGAAGTTTATTTCGCCATGCCTATATGAAGAAGCCGCGAGGGATCCTCCTTCGCAGGCTTCTTTTTTTGCGCCTATTTGGCCGGGAGGGATACAGGGAAATGAAGGTTAAGAGTTCCGAAAGGAGGATTCATCTTGTTGAATGCGATTTTGGTTGCATTTCTGATTATGCTGCTGGCATCGGTATGGGGCCTTGCTGCATGGTCGGCAAAGGAAAAGGATAACGGGAGCAAGGATCAGTAGCTTGCCGTTGGACGCGTTATGGAAACATTTGTCTCGCTTCTATCGTTATACATACGAGGGAGGGAGAGACATGAAGAAGAAGACAAAGATCGGAATCTGGGCAGCGTCTGCAGCTGCGGTGTTATGTCTTGGATGGGCGGGCGGCAGCATGCTGGAGAGCAGCGGCGTGCTTAATTACATGCGCGGATTTATCGTGCAGGTAGAGAATCAAACGGAGCATGATATCGTCATTGTTGAGGCAGGCTTGGTGAGAGGTGATTCCAAGGACACAATCAATCGTACCATTAAGAGCGGCGAGAGGCTTTCCTTCAAGCCAAAGCTTGAGCTTACTGGCGAAAACGGCATATATATGAATCACACCAATGCTAGCGGAGAAATCGTAACGACCGGAGTATGCGGATATACGGAGACGCTGTCCGGCAGCGCCAAGGTGGTTATCGGCAAGGCGGTTTCGGTAGAAGAGAATTGTTACTAGCAGGTCCAATAGACGCCAGAAAGCTCAGCCGTTGCAGCGGATGGGCTTTTTCATTTGCGGCGAGCGGGTAATGTATTTAGGGTGCGGGGTCAGGAGCTTGCTATGATGCGGCAGCTGTACTATACTGGGTACAAATGATTAGTAATTGGTCGATCAATAAAGTTGTGGCAAAGAGGAGTGTCTATTCTATGGTTCGCGGCATAACGGCATCCAACCGAAGAGACGATATAATAGCGGCGGCAGTCGAGGTGTTCGCCGAGCTTGGCTATTACCGGGCGACAACGGCGCAGGTCGCGGAGAAGGCGGATATTTCGCAGCCTTATGTGTACCGCTTTTTTACGAAGGAATCACTGCTCGTTGCGGCTCTTGAGCTGTCATGGGAACGCATCATGAAGGCTTTTCACAAAGTGATTACGGATACGGCTGTGCCGGAACAACTGGAGATCAGCTTGATTCGTGCCTATGAGGAGGTTATGGAATCCCACCGGCATGAAGTGCTCCTTCAGATGCAGGCGCTGACGATACAGGAGCCGGTTGTTCGCGAGGCGATGCAATCAGGTATGGTTAGAGTGCAGACGCTGGTGAAGGACGCCTTCCAGCAGGCTGGAATTTCAGACGTGGATGAGAGAACAACCGATTTCATGGCTAGAGGCATGCTGTGCAATGTATCAATGGCACTTCAGATGCCGCAATTGATGAAGAAACAATAACTGGACTAGAACCGTCGATCTGGAGAAGTATTCAAGTCCAATCATCCGAAATAGCAAAGCGGTAACCGTTCATCGGTTATTGTTTTTTTATGCAGCAGGATGAAGCAACCGAATGTTGAACATTTATGAAAAATAAATGTAACCTGATTAATCATTAATTCGTTTAAGTATTATCAACACATTACACAAACGAAGGGAATGGTTAGGATGGTCAAAATCAAACGTTTCTCAACAACAGCAATTAGTCTGATGCTCGCACTTGCACTTGTCATGGTTCCACAACTCGCCGCCGCCGGAGAAGCAACTGTACCGCAAACCTCTCCACCCCCTATGATGGTGCAGCCAATGGCTGTGTTTGATGGTTACACATATCTTCAGTCTTCAGATGTAACCATTACTATGCAATCAAACTTGAATCTCTACGTGGCTTCAGTTACCAATGCGAAATCATCAGTATCCAACATCGGAGGCAATATTCAGCTTCAAGAGTGGTCCGGCACTTCATGGATCAATCTTGTTCCGAGTCACACATACAGCGCAAAAAATGTAACCTCTGCTAATGGAAATACATCGAAGACAGTAAGAAGCGGCTATTATTATAGAGCCAAAGTGACCCATACCATTACGCACAACGGTATAACGGAGACGGTGACAGAATATTCGGATACGGTCCTGGCTCATTAAAAACGAATATATTCACCGTCAAAAAAGAGAGGGGCGCATCCAGCGCCCCTCTCCTTATGAGATCAAGTCATCCCGTTAATAATCTCCTCCGATATAAGCCTGGCTTCTTCATGGCGTAGAGGACCTATTATGGAGACACGGATATCATCAATTACAAATTCTTGAGCAACTGTTCCATCTTTTGTGGAGGTGATGTAGTTCTTAATGTTGCCAATCTCTAAAGTCTCTACATCAATTCCAGCTCCTCCGCCTATCTTATAGAACGTGCCGGGCAGTATTCTTTGGACCGTAATGGAGTATACGAATCCTTCATCATTGATATAAGTGATAACCGCTACTCGAGGAGAAGGGGAGTCGACTTGATCATAAATAAGGTTCACATCCATTAGCTGAAAGCCTTCTGCAATGTAATGAATTTCGGGAACATGGAAGTCAAGAAAGGGGGCAGCTTCTTCCCATGTCTTATAGTTTACGCGCTTCGATTCAAACACGGCAGAACTGCCGTCGGAGGGCACTGTTTCTTGTATAAAGACATTATCATCTCCAGGAGGAGGAGGGGTTTTGGGCACCACTTTATTGGTATTCTTCTCTCCAAACACAATTCGTACCACGTCGTCCTTGATGGTCACAACGGCTTGAAACAAGGGTTGAAATGCATTCGATGCTGTAGGCGTGCCGAATAAAAATGCGCCTAAAATAAACGAAGCCGCTATATAGGGCAAGGCGCGAAGCTGGGATTTTCTGCGTTTTTTCTTCGCAAGCTGCGACTGCAGCTTTTCCCAGGAGGGTCCCGCATCAGGGGTGAAGTTATGGTTTTGGACACTCTCCTCAAAGGCCTGGTCGAATAATTGATCGAATTCCTCTTTGTTCACCCTACTCACCCCACTTCTTGGAAAAGGTTCGTTTCATCGCTTCTCTTGCCCGGTAAAGCTTATACTTCACCCGTTCTTCTGTCGTCTCCAGTTCAGTTGCAATCTCCCGGTAACTAAGCTCTCGCTTCCATCTTAATTCAATTAACGCCTTGTATTCCGGCCGCAGCTCATTCAAGCATTGGCTAATCGTCTCCGTCATCAGCTTGAGCTCTACTTCCTTCTCCAGAGATGCTGCCTCGGTAGACATCGGCGCGCTTTCATTTATATAAACACTCTCAGAGTCAATCTCGTTGCGATTTTTTTTCGTTTTTCGAAAATAATTATAAACCATATTCCTGACCACGACTTTAAGCCAGCTTTTCAGCTGGGCTTCGTTCTCGGCGCGCGGCACACTGTCTATGATCTTTATAAAAGAGTTTTGAATAATGTCCTCTGTCGCAGCATGATCCTTAACCATATATATGATGGGAGAATATACGAATTGGTAAAACTCCTCGTAGATCTCCTTTTGAAGCTGCGGACTAAGCGCATGGTAGTTGGCGCCTGACAGAAGAAACAGCTTGCTTCCCACAGGTAAAGCGACCCCCTTACGGATGCATATGGATTTCTGTAGTTTGGAAGATCGTGTAAGTCTATGTCTGTTGCCATTATACCGTATATGGGGGTTAATGTATTATAGGAAAATTAGACAATCTTTATAGTTGAGGGAATGCAAAGAAACAAAAAAAGACGATGGCAAGATCATGCCCCGTCTATTCTGGCTCAGTCGTACTGGAATATAGGATGTAAGCAGGAGACGAGCCCGATGGTGATTGTTTTGAAATGGATAGGACACCGTTAAGCCTGTAATTAACGTCGGGAGGCGGTGCAGTCTTAGGTATGACATAGCGAGCGGGGGTTGGTGTATCGTTAACATTCTGAGCATGGTCTTGTTTGAAGGCTGCGGCAATGCTGTGAATGGCGCTTGAGGCCAATGGAGTTCCAAATAGAAACGCGCCAAGTAAAAATGAAGCGACAGCATAAGGTAATAATTTTAGCACTCTATTGCCTTTTCTCATCTGATCTCTCTGTGCGAGCTTCTTCTGAATTCGTATCCAGGATTCCTCATGATCGGGCACAAGACGGGTAAGCTTGGCACTTTCGCTTAATGCATGGTCAAACCTCGCATCAAAATCTTCCCTTTTCATCCCTGCACCCTCTTTCATGACGATAGTATAGATAATCATGAACCGTATCCACTATATAAACACTTGAAAGGTTTTGTTCGTTGCGCTTTTTTTAGAAATTTTATAAAAACTTGCAATTTCTCTCGAAATAAGCAAAAATTTATCCGACTAATCTCATGAGTTAAGTAAAGTATGGTAAAATAATTCGACAAAATTCTGCTACTTTCTTGTTGTTTCGCGTGTTATAGAGATAATCATATGAAGAGCCCGTGGAGGTGGATTATGAAGAGATGGGTATTGCTTTTGTTATTGATTATATTTGTGTGCATACCCATCGTATACGAGCAGGATCACGCTGACTTCATTCAGGAAATGGCGGCGGACGAGCTCGGCTACTACAACGTCTATGTGTTTTGGAACAAGGAGAACGCAGAAGGTTCGTTATTGCCTGCATCTTTGCTCCGTCCATTCGAATCGGATGCATTCCGCCAATCGTTGCACATTGCGAGAGTTCAGGTTGTTCAAGTAAACACCAATGATCCTAATTATCGCTTAGCGAAAATGTTCGAAATCAAGCATACGCCTACATATGTGTTGTTGGACCATCAGAAAGTGTTGCTGGAGACCACGGAGTTTGGGGACATCTCCAGGTATATTCAGGGGGACGCCGTATCGTTAAGTGTGAGAAGAGAAGCTAGGGGGTCGCATAACTGAATGGCCTTGGTTTCCCGCTGTAAGCCGTGTTTTACGGCTTAGAGCCCGCGTAGCCGCAACATAGATATGTCGGCTTACGGTGATTCGTATAACTTTATTCAAAGCGCCGCAGATTGTCGCGTCCACTCCTTGCCAAAAGGACAAGCCGCTGAAATGTGCTATAATAGCGACATTGTTTTTGTTCGGAGGGGACTTGCAAGGCATGGGGAAATTGGAGCTGTTTTTGGAGCGCAAGCATAAGGAATTGGGCGTCCTATTAAATGAGGTGCAGAAGCAGGCTGTTGGCCGGACGGAAGGGCCGCTATTGCTGCTGGCGTCGCCTGGTTCGGGTAAAACTACAACTCTAATTATGCGAATCGGCTATTTGATTGAGGAGCTTGGAGCGGACCCGGCACGGATCAAAGCGGTTACGTTCAGCAGAGCGTCGGCGAGAGATATGAAGGAGAGATTCAAGCGGTTTTTTCCGCAGCTTCAACCAGTGGATTTCTCAACGATACATAGCCTGGCTTTCGAGATCGTGCGCACACACTTCTATAAGACGAGAACCGCATATGACATAATCGAAGGCGCAGTGGAGATAGAAGAGGAGGATGAGGCGAACGGTGCGGAGAAGCCGCTGCCTCTTCATAAGAAGATTATATTACGCAATTTGTTCAAGGATGTTGTCGGCGAGAATGCAACCGATGATGCCATGGAGGAACTGACGACCTATATCAGCTATGTGAAGAATAAGATGCTGCCGCCGGAGCAATGGGCCAGCATCAAGACGGATGTGCCGCAAGCAGAGCGCATTCTGCGTGAATATGAGGTGTTCAAGCGCAGCGGAACGCCTAAGCTGCTGATAGATTTCGATGATATGCTGACGATTGCTAATGATGTGCTGGAGAAGGATCACGCCATGCTGCGCAAGCTGCAGAGCCGTTATGATTACGTCATGACGGACGAGAGTCAGGATACGTCCATGGTCCAGCATACGATGATCGAGAAGCTGGCGAAGTCGCATGGCAATCTGTGCGTCGTAGCCGATGATGACCAATCCATCTACAGCTGGAGAGGGGCAGAGCCGTCCTATTTGCTCAAGTTCAAGGATGTCTACCCCACTGCGGAAACTCTGTATATGGTGCAAAATTACCGTTCCTCGCCTGAAATTGTGACGGCGGCGAATACCTTTATCAAGCGCAACAGAAACCGCTACGAGAAAGAAATGTTTACCCGTAACGCCTCCTATCAGCCTATAACGTTCAAGACTCTTCGGGACTATAGGGAGCAGGCCAAATACGCAGCGCGGGAAATCGCGAAGGTGGAGAAGCTTGCCGAAGCAGCCGTGCTGTACCGGAACAATTCGTCCTCGATCGCATTGATGAATGAATTTGACCGTGCGGGAATTCCTTTCTATATGAAGGATGCGGATAATCGCTTCTTCTCTCATTGGGTCATTGAGGATGTGCTGAACTTCATGCGCATGTCCTATACGGACAAGCGGCCGGACATCTTGGAGAGCATTCATCTCAAATTCAACGGTTATATCAGCAAGCATCAAATGTCCGTTCTGAAATCCGTTCAAAACGGCGAATCCGTTTTTGACAACCTGTTGTCAGTCGTGCAGCTTCACGAATATCAGATTAAACCGCTGCAGGAGGCCAAGGAAACATTCCGCGAGATGAACGGCATGCCGCCGCTGCATGCCATTCGTGTCATACGGACGCGGCTCGGTTATGAGAAGGCGCTTGAGAAGCTATGCGAGCGTCTCGGCTTCCGCAAGGAGTATCTGATCGGCATATTGAATACGCTGGAGGATATCGCGGAGGGACTGGAGACGATGGCTGACTTTGCGGCCCGTCTCAAATATTTGGAGAAGGTGCTGAAAGGGGCAAAGTCGAGAAAAGGGCAAAATGCGGTGACGTTCTCGACGTTCCATAGCGCCAAAGGCTTGGAGTTCGACCATGTCTACATGGTGGATCTGATTGAAGGCATTATTCCGGCATCGGACGATGGGAAGAAGGGGGCAGACGGGGATTCGCCCCCTATGGAGGAGGCGGTGCGCCTCTTCTATGTCGGCATGACGCGTGCAAGAAAAACGCTGGAAATGGTCACGTATGGGCAGCGCGACGGGGAGCAAGCGACGGAGTCTTCGTTTATGTCTGCTGTAAAAGATATTATAGACCCGAGCCGGCTAAGCACTCGTATGGCTTCAGATTCGAAGCGTCAATCGATTCCGTCTTCCGCCGAAGAGTCTAGGCGTAATTCCGCCAGGCCGAAAAGCACGAGCTTCACTACCAGCCGGGAGCCTGCGAAGGCTGAGGCCAACCCCAATGCCGTCAAGGATGCGGCAGAATTGACGGCTGGAGCCAATGTGCGGCATCGCGTATTCGGCGTAGGCTGCATAGAGCGTTCCGACGGTGAAAGCATTGTAATCCGCTTCGGGGAGAACAATGTCAAGACGTTAGCTATGGCGATGTGTCTGGAGAGAGAGCTGCTGGAGCTGATATAAGCTGCGAAGGCGGGAAAGCCGTGCTGTAAGAGAAAAGAGGGACGGAGCAAGCTTATGCTTGCTCCGTCCCTCTTTATTGTACGACTATACTTTATCCAGCTTATGAGCCTCTAGAATGCGGATGACGATGACAGCTGCTTGAGCTCTCGTCAGATCTGCTTTCGGATCAAATGTGGTGCTGGACTTGCCGATCATGATGCCTTCTTGAACAGCCAGAGCGACTGCCGACTTCGCGTAAGCGGCAATATCCTTCGCATCGGCGAAAGCGTTCAGCTTCGATGCATCGGCATCCTTCTTCACACCCAGATAGGACAGGACGTTCGTCAGAATAACCGCGATGTCTTGACGGCTAATCGTACTGTTCGGATCGAAGGCTGTCTCGGACTTGCCTTGAATCAGACCGAGCTTCTTCGCGGCAGCGATGTCGCCGGCATACTTGGAATCAGCTGCGACGTCTTGGAATGGAGCCGAGCCGGTCACTGGCAGGATGCCAAGACCTTTGACGATCATGGACGTGAACTCAGCGCGCGTAATGCTGCTGCTTACGCCGAATGTGTCTGCAGACTCGCCTGCAAGCAGAAGCTTGGCTGCGGCGCGCGCTACGGCATCCTTAGCCCAGGCTGCTGTTGCATCCTTGTACGAAATATTAGATTGTACAATGGTGTAGATGCTGTTGCCGCTGCGCTTCAGTTCAGCCGTTACTTTGCCGGTAGACAGCTTTGTGAACAGGGTTGGAACCGGACGGAACGTCTTGGATGCCGGGTCATATACAACACCTGTTGCGTTCGCTGGAGTCACATCCGCTCCTTCGAGCGTGAAGATGCGGCTTAGCGAATGCTTGCCAAAGTCCGTGATTTCCTCCAGCTTGCCATCGGAGGTGTGCTTCGAAATGGTGAAGTCGAGCGGTTGGACCAGAAGCTTCAGTCCGCTGTCCTTGGCTAGTTTTTCAATTGCGGCTGTTGTGCTTGCAGACGCAGGCGCAATCGAGATTTGCAGATCGACGCCAAGCGGAAGCGCATGTGCCGGAATGACATACGTTACACCGTTCCAAACGATAGACAATTGAGCATTCGCGCCTTTTGCAGCCAGAGCGGCTACAACCTTTTGCGGAAGCTCCACTTCGATGGATTGAGCTCCTTCACTAACCGTGATCGTAAAGTCTGTTGCGTCCGCTCCTGCAATGTTGTCTACAGTAGGGTATTCCTCTACGCTCAGAAGCCACTTTCCATCATTAACGTTAACAGATACTGAAAATTCTGTTCGGTTTATGCTTGGTACTGGTCCTGGCGATGGAGTTACAGGAACGGATGTGGTTCTCGTATCAACCGTACTAGCTAATGAAGAATCAATTATCACGTCACCTTCAGTGATAACAGCTATAACTTTAATTGAATAAGCCGTATTTTGAGTAAGTGCATTGAATGTGTAGTCCAATTCTTCGGTTGTCCCTATTAATTCGTTATTTAGATAGACTTCATATTTTGTTGCATTGGAGACAGAATCCCACTTTACTTTAATAGAACTCGTTGACGTGCTTTCTACAGCAAGATTTGTCGGAGGAGCAATACTGCGTGTAACAACATCAATTAAAACTATTCTTGTTGATTCATCTATCACCTCGTCCTCTTCATTTACAGCCACAGAAGTGATATAGAAGGAATATGGACTACCCGGTTCTAAATCGTCAATTTTAAATGTTGTATTAGAAGTGTAGCCTAGAAGCTCATCGGATAAATAAACTGCGTATTTATCCGCTTCTGGAACCGCGTCCCATTGCACGTCAATGAAATTGTGTCCTTTAGTAACTACTTGAACGTTGGATGGTGAAGATAAGCCTGTAGTTTTAACTGTTAGCTCCTTACTCGCAGGGGATACGTCAATAATTTTGCCGCCGGCTTCTCTAACGGCATAAACATTAATCGTATATTCCGTGCCAGTGAACAACCCTTCGATGGTTCCCTCCGTTTCGTCACCTTCAGTAGTGCCCAGGTAAATATGATCAACAAAGATTTCATAAGCAGAAGCCCCATCTACAGCATCCCAAGTGAACGTAGCTGCGGTATTGCTTGCCGAACTTGCTTTCAGGTTTTTAGGCGCTTTTAGAGCATCTGCATGCGAGACTCCGTTTTGCGGCAGGTTATTGGCAAGCCGATTGGTCAGAGTGCCGTTCTTGTCACTGGTGATGTCCCAGCTCATCACACCTGCAATATCCAGCGACTTAATCAGCGACGCGCTGTATACCATGGACGTTTCGTCGTTAAACGTAATGAACAAGCCGTTTTCCTTATTGAACAGGTAGGCAACCTTCGAATAAGGATTCCAGTATCTTTCGTAACTGCTGTTATTGAAGTAATTGTCTTCTAGATCGTTATAATCAAATAATCCGGCTTCCCATGTGCCAAACGCTATGGATTTGCAAGTAGCATATTCGCCCGGCTCTTCGCAGCCCGCCCAAGCTTTTCCATAGTACGGCACTCCAAGCATTAATTTGTAGTTAGGCACTCCGCCATTCAAATGTGCAAGAGCGCCTCCGCGAACATTATTGCGCTTGGCATTGACGGAAGGATGATTGGGATCATAGTAGATAGGCGAGTTGTGATGCGCCAGTAAGCTCCAGTCTCCACTGTAGTCATAGGTCATGATGTTCACAAAGTCCAGATATTTCACGGAATTTGCAAGATCCGCATTAGGGATGAAGCGATCAGCTTGCAGCGAAGCGATGGTCAATAGATAGTATTTTCCATCTTCAGATCCTGCAGCATCCAATGCTTCACGCACCGTCTGCATGAGCAGTGTAAAGTTCACATTATCTTCTGGACGGTGAGAGTTGGCTTCATCTCCGCCTTCGACCGGATATTCCCAGTCAATATCAAGTCCGTCAAAGTTATATGCGCGTAAAAACTTAACGGCTGACTGCGCAAAAATACGTCTATTCTCTTCTGTAGCAGCCATGTTGGAGAAGTTCTTGGAGAAGGTCCAGCCGCCAACGGAAACGAGCAGCTTCAAATGCGGGTTAGCTTCCTTGATTGGAACAAATTCTTCAATATTGAGCGGGTCAAACTCGATATCGCCCAAAATCATTTCTCCGTCATGTACATAACGATCTTGAAGTGGAATGCTCTCGTTTTGACATGCATTCGCTCTGGAGCCGACTTTCTTCCAGCAAAGATCAGCAAATGCGTAATTAACATGAGTGATGTTGGTTAAATCAAGATCTGCAGGCTTCAGATTGCGAGCCGTATCCGATCTGGCCCAAGAAGTGAAATACGTGATATTGCTGTATTGGCTGCCAGGGACAGCTGCCAAGGCTGTGCTAGGCTCGGATGACCAGAGAGCGTTTTTGGCAACGATGGTATAGTCATAAGACTGCCCGTCATTCAAGTCATGAATGACATATCGATTGGATTCGGTAGATCCAATCAGCTTGCCATCCTGATAGACGTCATACACTGTTGCTCCTGGCGTAGGTGCCCAGCCAAGCGCTATTGTCGTAAGTGTAGCGGAAGCAATGGTAACGCCTTGCGGTGCTGCCAGCTCACCCCATTTAAAGGTAACGGCATTGCTTTTTTCAGATTCGGTTTTTTTAGAAGAGTTCTGTGCCGCAACTAAAAAAGTATTTTTGGCGCCAGGTGTTTTCTCTGCATCCGTGAAGGTGTGGACGTATGTATTGGAACCATTCCATACACCACCAGCCCATTTGGCATTTAGATAGAAGTCATAGCCATCAGCACCTGGGCTGCCAGTCCACTTGAAGGTGGCAGATGTCTCGGAGATGGAAGTTAGTCTTAGGTTTTGCGGAGCTGGAAGAGGCAGCTCTGCATATTCGCTTTCATCAGATGGCGTAGTAAACTCGATGACATTGCTTTTATGCTCAAGCGTTGTATCTCCGTTCCAGACAATCATAAATTTATAGGAGGTTTCAGGCACAAGTGCTATTGTACGTGACCAGAAATTGCCCCATGTCTGCCATGCCCATACTGCCTGTCCGCTAGAGTTTATAACCTCTTTATAAATTTGAATATTATTATCGTCTTCATTTGCACGATAATCCCATTCTATTACGACACTGTTATGTTTTAATCCGCCCTCGGCAATTCTTAAATTTTGAGGCGCCAGCAGATCTACTTCTGATGCAGGCGATTCTTCTGAATTTTCTTCAGGTTCATTATTTTCTTCGGGTTCATTATTTTCCGCAGGCTCATTGTTTTGTTCCTGATTGACAGGAGCCGTGTCATCCGCATAGGCAATAGATTGCAACAGTGGACTGAATACGAGAGCGATTGCCAGGATAATCATAAATGCTAATTTCACTTCTTTTTTTCGTGCAGCAAAATACACCATATCACCTCATTATAATAGTCTGTCCTCGCGGCATGACAGATCAGCCGCTAAGCAGGTGTTGCAGCGGAGCTGATGAGGGTAGATTCATGATGTCGAAATAGAAATAGATGATTCATTGGATGTTGAACAGGGAGTTTTGAGTGTGTGGCGGAAATCTCGTGCTGTGTGCCAGCCGTTGTCTCGTACATGTCTGCGATCGAGCCGCAATAGTTGGATACCATGTACGGTTGTTGCACAAGTTGGACTGAGGATAAGCTAGTCCGTTTTGAATGGGAGCATTTTTTGTGATAGCGTTTTCTTTTTGTGGAATTCATTCTGGCTAGCAAGCACATTAGTCCGCTAACGGTTCAATAGATGCGTAATTGCCCCTCCTTCCAGGCCCTAGTTTTAGTGGAAATGCAGTGTAGCTACTCCTATCATGATTCGAACGATGAGTAAGCGGAAGGGGTAAATTCGTGGAATGAAAGGGGGAATTTTTTACAAAATATACATAGGTATAGCGAATGATTTTATTTTTGTCAATATGAAACGATTTGTGATACAAATCAATTGTGTTTTTGTGCGATTAAGGCCTGAGAGGGTGCGCCAGGCAAGGGGTTTGGCTTCCATTTCAGAAGTTGTGGTAAGATGAAATCATTCAAAATTATCGTTCCGAGCTATGAAAAGGAGTGGAGCATCATGTCTAACGCATTAAAACCACAGCTGGATCGAGCCTATATGGCTCGGCAGCTCAGCCATCTGTTAAGTATCCCGAGTCCGAGCGGTTATTGCATGGCGATCATGGAGGAATTGGGCCAAGAGGTTGCACGGCTGGGCTATACGATGGAGCAGACGCCGAAAGGAACAGGCATCATCACCATTCCCGGGAAGCGCACAGAAAAGGTCATCGGTGTGTCCGCGCATGTGGATACGCTGGGGGCAATGGTCCGTTCGATCAAGTCGAATGGCATGATCCGGTTCACTCCGGTCGGCGGTTATGCTATGGGCACAGTGGAAGGCGAATATTGCACTATTCATACGAGAGACGGGCGCAAATATGAAGGAACGGTGCTGACAACCAAACCTTCGGTGCATGTATATAGTGACGCCCGCGATATGAAACGGGAAGAAGAGAATATGGAGATTCGCATCGACGAATCTGTTGCCTCCAAAGAAGACACGCTGAAGCTAGGCATTTCGGTAGGCGACTTTATCTCATGGGATCCCCGGACCCGCATATTGCCGAATGGCTGGATCAAGTCCCGCCATCTGGATGATAAGGCAAGCGTAGCGGCGCTGATGGGATTCCTGGATTGGCTGAAGCGGGAAGGAAAAGAGCCGGCTTACACGGTAAAGCTGCTGATCTCCACATACGAGGAAGTAGGACATGGCTGCGCGTATATCCCGCCGGATATTACGGAGCTGCTTGCGCTGGATATGGGCGCGATCGGTGATGACTTGTCTGCGACAGAGAAGGATGTATCCATCTGCGCGAAGGATTCCTCCGGTCCATACGATTATGGCATGACGACCCGCCTGATCGAGCTAGCGAAGCGGGAGGAGATTCCTTATGCGGTAGATATTTATCCGCGTTACAGCTCGGATGCTTCGGCTGCCCAAGGCGGGGGAAGCAATGTGCGGGCCGCACTTATGGGGCCAGGCGTACATGCTTCGCACGGCATGGAGCGTACGCATGAGCAGGCGGTTGTGAATACGGCGGCGTTGCTTATCGCATATGTAATGGAAGAATAGAGCCGATTGGTTAGAAAAAGGCGCAGATGCTTTGGGGATTAGCTCCCTTGAGCGATCTGCGCCTTCTCTTTATTGGGACCGGCTCTGGATATACTCGTCCAGCAGGTCGAATGTCTCGGCGAAGCCTTGCCGCAGATGGTCGCGGAGCGCTTCGAATACGCGCATCTCAGCTTTCTTGGCATCCTCGGGCAGGCCATGCAGGGTTAGCTTGGTTGTCCCATCCTCTTGCTCCTCGAAGGTTACCGTGTTCAGAATCTCCAGCGGCCAATCCTTGCTGAAGTAGGCTCGAACGGTTTTGCCATTCTCATCTGCAAAGGAGTTCGCATAGACCAGCTTGTCCGGTCCCGCGATCTCACGATATGTGAATTTGCCCCACATCACGTTGCCTTCAGGGGATTGCTGCTTATAGTGAATGATCCCTCCAGGCGTCAGTTCTTGAGCGAGAATCGTCATTTCATATCCTCGCGGTCCCCACCAGTTTTTCATATGTTCGCCTTGGGTGAACAGCTCGAACAGCTCTTCCTTAGGCAGGTTAAATATTCGCGTCATGACAAGTCCGCGTTTGCCGGAAGGCGCTGAGCCGGATGCTGTTTTTTTCTTGCGCAGAAACATGATTGCTTGGCCTCCTCGTCCATCTTATTCCTATAATCATAACATAGCTTGCCTGCGTGATGGATGCAAGTCAACTGGCTGATGCTACCGTTGGGATTGGCCATGCGCTATGGTATAGTGGATGTACCAAGAGCGGAAACGGAGCGAAGTCATAATGGCACGAATGGAAGACAAGAGAGCGGATCGCAATCGAGGCGAGAGACAACGGAAAGATGCGGGAGTCAAAGGAAAGCGTACGTTTCATGAGGGTCGCAGCGGCAGCAAAATCAAACCAGCTTCTTCTCTAAACGCTCATTCGTCGGCTGAAGAGGTGAAGGCGGGAGATCGTATTGTGGTTACGATCAAGCGTATCGGCATCAATGGCGAAGGCGTGGGCTATTACAAGCGGAAGGCGGTCTTCATCGAAGGGGCTCTGACCGGCGAAGTCGTGAAAGCGCAGGTGACGAAGGCGGAGCGCGGTTATATCCAAGCTTCGGTGACAGAGATTGAGAAGAAGTCCCCGCATCGCCAGCAGCCTCCATGCCCAGTCTATGAGGAATGCGGCGGATGCCAGCTTCAGCATATGACCTATGAGGCGCAGCTGATGGCCAAAGAAGAGATTGTGCGAGAAGCATTCCAGCGCTATGCGGGTATCGATTCACTGCCCATGCGGCCGATTCTGGGGATGGACAACCCTTGGGGCTATCGCAATAAGGCGCAGCTCCAGGCGGGACGGCAAGGCAGGGAGATCCTGACCGGCTTGTATGCTGCCGGCTCGCATCGATTGGTCGATATTAGCGGCTGTGAGGTGCAGGATCCGATTGTGAATGAAGTCATTGAGGGAACGAAGGCGGTGCTTGGCGAGCTGGATATCCCTATCTATAATGAGCGGACCCGCGAGGGAGCGGTGCGGACGATTGTGGCGCGGGTAGGACGGGCTTCCGAGCATGTCCAGCTGACTCTGATTACAGCGGCAGACCGCCTTCCTGATGCCAGAAGACTTGTCCAGCGCATTCGCGAGAAGCTGCCGATGGTGAAGACGATCGCGCAGAATGTGAACAAAGGCAAGTCTCCGCTTATCTTTGGCGAGCGAACGACTGTGCTGTGGGGAGACGAGCGTCTGAACGAAACGCTTGGCGATGTGAGGTTCGCGCTGTCGCCGCGGGCATTCTTCCAGCTCAATCCGGAGCAGACGGTCAAGCTTTACGACGCGGTGAAGGAAGCGGCTGCGTTGACTGGCAAAGAGCTGGTTGTCGACGCTTATTGCGGCACCGGTACGATCGGCATGTGGCTGGCCAAGGATGCAAGCGAGGTGCGCGGCATTGAAGTGATTCCGGAGGCCGTAGCGGATGCGCGGGATAATGCCTGTGCCAGCGGCATCGACAATGCGCGCTTCTTCGAAGGCCGCGCTGAGGAGCTGCTCCCGCAATGGGTCGCCCAAGGCGTCCGTCCAGACGTCGTCGTCGTCGACCCGCCGCGCACAGGCTGCGAGCTGCCGCTCTTGCAGGCGATTGCGAAAGCGCAGCCGAAGCGGCTCGTGTACGTGTCGTGCAACCCTTCAACGCTTGCGAAGGACTGCAAGGTGCTGCTGGACAGCGGATACCAGCTGGAATGGGTTCAGCCGGTGGATATGTTTCCTCAGACGAGCCATGTGGAGTGTTGCTCACTGTTAGTACGGAAGGACAATTAAATCGGAGATGTATTGGCGGAAATAGCAAAGAGGGGCGGCGAACCCCTCTTTTTCTTTCTTCCGAAATTGTATTGCAAGTCTGACTGGTAAATTTTATAATATGAGTTCTTCACTATTATTTTTGGAGGTGTTTTATGAATATTAAATTGTTTAATCCGAAAACACATACGGATTGGGTGCGTCCCCATTCAATCGAATGGTATGCTCAATTAGGAAGACTAACAGGACAATATTCGTATTCTTGGAAATCGACAATTACTGAGCCCAATGGTGAATTGATTTTCACTAATGAAGTGTCTCAGATGGTTCCGGGCAAGAAGGTACTGGATATTGGCTGTGGGCACGGTGAGTTTGCCTTACAATGGAGCCCGGTCGTAAAGCATATTGTTGGTATAGATATAACGAGTGACTTCATTAAGCAGGGAAATGATGCAGGTCGGCAAAATGTAACCTTTATAACGGCAAACACGAAAGACAAGCTCCCTTTTGAAGACGAGGAATTTGACTGTGCTTATAACCGTAGAGGACCTACCTCAGCTTACCTTGACGTAAAGAGAGTTATCAAACAGGGTGGGAAACTCATCGGTCTTCACCCCGGTGATAATATTACCTCGGGGTTGTGGGAGTTATTCCCTAACTTTTTTGAACCTTCCCCTTCGGGTACTCCTATACTCGACAATATAACCCTAAGATTAGAGGAAGGGGGACTAGAAAATGCTGAAATTGAAACTGTAAGAAGCATTGAATACCTGCATGAGCCAATTGATTTAATAAAAATGAGTCTTTTCGGTCAAAAGCCTTCCGTATTTGAAACGGTAATTCAGGAGTCTATGTCCGAGATAACGCAGATATTTGAGAAACACGCTACTGACAAGGGCTTACCTATAACCTTCGAACGCTATATAGTTCGTGTAACAATCTAAAATGATTTATTTATGTGGGACAACATTTCAGAAAAATTTTTCGCTTATATCACGAGCCTAAACTTCCACAAGAGCCAACATTGAATCCTACTAGGCACTCCATCCCCTTCGTACTAAACCAGTAAAAAAGGCTGAGGGCGGATTAAATTAGCCGCCCTAGCATTTTATACAGCATGAAGTTGTTCGTTTTTCGTTGGATTGATACTAAGACCATCAAGCATAAAACCTTCTATATCTCCCTCAATGTATTCTAAGAACAAATCGAGCATGTCGACCGTTCTTTCCTTGACCGCCGCTGAAATCTCTTGCTTGTCTTTCCGCCCAAGCGTTTTCCAATCACGTTTCCCGTTGGTTATGCTTTTTAGTAAGCATCTCAAGCCTGTCAATTCCTTCGTATTGGAGACAAAACGATACCCCTCCATTTTGACAAAGTCCTTCTTCTCGTACTGTGTTATAGGCTTGAGTTTAGGTTTGAATCGAAACTCAATTCTTGTCAAAGGTACAGATTCAATCCCATGAACTTCTTTTAATTGCTTCTGCTTATTGTACTGACAGACCGTACATGCTGACCTAACCGCCCCATAGTATAGGGTCGTATTGAAACGATTGATTTTTATGTTTGTTGGCGGCGGTAGTAGAAAGGAGTCCTCATATGGCGTTAAGAAGTCAAAAGCAATATCCAATCGGCTAACCTTCCAACGCTCGGGCTCAATCATATTGAATATCTCCAAAGCTTCAAGCGGTGGGTTTGCAGGATTAAAGGACAGCATAGCGTTGAAATATCGGTAAACATATCCTTTCATCGGTAGCAACCAAACTGCAAAGAAATGGGGCTTTCGTTGAAAGTAACAATACTTGAAGTATGGATTGGGGCGTTTACAAGGAAACCGTTTCTTAATATGTTCTATTTCCTCGGGGGTTAAAGATGCAACGATTCTCAGCTTGTCCTTAATGATGTTCATATTCCATATTCCTTTCTGTTTATATATCTAGGTAAGTGTTCTATACCAGTCGATACTCTCTGATGCCCACCCGAGCCTTCACTTCGTGAAGTCTCATGTTAGCTTTATAGTTAGGTATGGTAGAAAAAACAGAGGATAAAACCAGTAATTATCTAGGGAAACTACTATTTCGGTGTACAAGCATTTGTATTATTCCTATAACGCTATGGATGCTAAAGTGACTGCCATAGCAATGCTGTTTACGATTTTATTTAAAGGTTATCTCCATTCGAACATTTAGGCAGAGAACGAAGCTAACAAAAATCAGTTTATACCATGTACATTTCTGTAAATTAACAGAGTCCTTAAAGTGCGATTGGAACTGCTGATAGTGGGTTATTAAGGAACTGGATTAATGTAATGACTAGGTTATGCTATCGAATTAGCAATCGAAATTTGAATATGGTTCGTTGCATTAGCCGCCCATATAAAAAATTAGAAACCGTATCGCAATTTTTTAATGCCCTGCCGCGATTGTTAGCATGACAACGCTCAGGGAGGAATCATATATGAAAGTTGAACGAACTTATGAAGAAAATGTAATGTTACATGAACTGTTTAAGCCGCTTATTTACTCAGTGATTGACAGACTGATAGAACAAGAAACGGATTTCCAGTATAATGAAGGCAACGCCAATACATCTCATAGTGAAGGGATTGCGTAACTATGAGATGTGCAGTATATATTCGTGTTTCGACAGATAAAGAAGAACAGAAGTTGTCTTTAGAGAATCAAAAAAGCTTGTTCTATGACTATATTGAGAAGCAGAAATGGGACATCCATCATCTGTATGTCGATGTCGAGAGTGGGACAACTGAAAAGCGTGAGAATCTTGTTCAAATGATTGCCGATGCTAAAGAAAAGAAGTTCGATGTCATCCTATCCAAAGAACTTTCAAGGCTTGCTCGTAATGGTGGGCTGTCGTATCAAATTAGGGATATTGCGTTAAAGAATCGTATCCAAATTATCACTTTGGACAACGCTATTAATACTCTTGAAGGCAACAGTGAGATGTTTGGACTATATGCTTGGATGTATGAGCAAGAATCTCAGAGAACGTCCAATCGAATCAAAGCCGCCCTCAACAGTAAAGCGCGAAAAGGTGAGTTCAAGGGTTCTGTTCCGCCCTATGGGTACAGGCTTCAACAAAGTAAGCTGATACTTGCTGACGATGACACACCTAACGTAGTCAAGCGAATCTATCGCATGTACCTTGAAGGTAAAGGGTTCGATTCAATCGCTAGAACACTGACACGTGAAGGATTGCCGACACCTGCTCAAGTAATAGGGAAAAGGAACGCAGGGTTATATTGGCAGGGTTCATCAGTGAAGAAAATCCTCAGTAATCCTCATTATGTCGGGAACTTAGAACAAGGTAGGCAGACGACAACAAGCGTAATCTGCAAAGAACGCTCTGAACTGCCAAGGGAACAGAGGATTATCGTTGAAAACGCCCACCCTGCCATTATCTCTAAAGAAGACTTTGAAGCTGTTCATAAGTACATGGAGGGAAGAAAGCGACAACAGGCAAAGCCGAAAGCTAAAAAGCATCTGTATACGAATCATTTGTACTGTGCAGATTGTGGAAAGAGCCTATGGTACGTACAGCATCGTAAAGGCTATGTTTGTGGTAATTATTACAAGCATGGTAAGACCGTATGTAGCCAACATAGTGTTAAGGAAAAGGAACTTACTGGGGTAATCCTTGATGACTTGCGCCGCCTAATCGCCACGCTTAATGAGAAAGAGTATATGGGGCAACTTGAGTTCAAAGTCAAACAGGCGGCTAAACAAGCGGAGAGACAAGTACAGTCCTTGTCAAGACAAATTGAGAGGTTGAAAGAGGAAAAGAAGAACTTCATTAAACTTCTAGCCAATGGAACGATAACGGAAGGTGACTATAAAGAGGTTACTCAGAGCAACAACCAAGAAATTGCAAGCTTGCAAACCAAGTTAATGAAACTTACTGCGAGTAATAGCAATGGCAGTATGGAAAGTATGTTGCGATTGAAAAAGGAACTAAAGAAGTACATGGGGCATGAAGAACTTACGCCCGAGATGCTTCATCGTTTGATAAGTAAGATTGTAGTCAAGGCGGATGGTACTGCGAACATTCATTATAAGTTCGCCGCCACCGCCGATATTTAGGGCTTATTATCAGTGACCGACACTCAAGTCATGTGGAGTGCTGTGTGTTGCTTATCAGGAAATAGCTTGTTGGACATTTACCCATCAGACGAAGCTCAGGCGTAGTTGCGCTTGAGCTTTATTATTTCAGAATAGATAAAGTTTTTATTGAGAAATGTTCCTAACAAAGGTAACGAACATGCTAATATTGGTCTATAAGATGGTGAAGTCATCGGAATAGGGAAGGCCTGCGAACAAACGAAAGTTGTTTTTGGAGGCTACATTAACCTGTTTGTATAGATTAAACTGCCCGAGCTCTCTTGAGTTCGTAAAGATGTGAATCTGTAGGGGGATATATGAGAGAATGAAGAAATGTGAATATTGTGGATCAAAGGCTGCAGATGATGTTGTACAATGTGCTGGTTGCGGGGCAAAAGAATTTAAAAATATATGTACAAGCTGTGAAACGACTTTTTTAGGTAATAAATGTCCTAATTGTAATGTTACGAAAGGTGATAAGCCCAGAACATGCCTTAATTGCGGTAAGAATTCGTTTGAGCCAGTCTGTTCCGATTGTAGAGCGGATTTGATAAATAGACGAATAGTTCAAGTTAATCCTTATCCGACTGCTGTGCAGCAAATACCAAAAAAGAAAAGTGGAATAGTTGCTAGTCTGATAACGCTATTGTTTATTGTTGTATTTATTGGGGTAATTTCTTCTTCGAATTCTGATAAGAATACGATAAGCCAAAAGAATACGATAAGCCAGAGTTTACCTGATATGGAACTGTTGACATTAAAAGAGCATCCTAAATTTTATGGAGATTATAAAGCCGCAAAGAGCTTCTGGAAGGAATATGATAAGGCTATAGTAGTGAATGCGAGTGGAACAACTTTTTATGAAGATGCTTTGCTATTGGTTACTACCGGAGACAGCGATAATGGTATCATTACGAATGTTACAATAAATCTTTCTGATTATGAAAAAAAGCATGATCTTGAGCTTGATAACGTCATGCGATTGATTTGTGACTATATCCCCTATGATATTATTAATCAATACTATGATTTCAAAGAAGCGTTCCATGAAGTTTCTAAATATGTCAGGTATGAAGCATATCATTATGTAATGGAATTAAATGATAAGGGTAAGGAAGCAAAGAAATCGGGAGAGAGCTATCTTCAATCGAAATTTGCTTTTAAAATCATACATAGAAATGATAATGACTGGATTGCTAAAATGAATTATTTAGCATACAAAGGGAATCACGATAAATTTAAAGCAGATGCTTATGACGTAGAAGCATGGGATGTAGATATAGAAAAATACAGGAAATAGGGATTATGGAGGCTGTTTCGTTACTAAAATGGGCGGGCTGTCCAATTAGTCTCTAAAGTCAAAAAGTTTCCACTCCAACTTTTTTTGTTGCACTGTTTTGTGAGAGTGGGTGCCTAGAAAGTCAGAGAAACTGACGACTAGACGCTCCTTTTACGTTTCGAGAATAATTTCAATTTTTGAATTGAAATGTACACATCAGGGGCAAGTAGAGCAATAAAAAAATCGCCATAGGTTTGGCGATTTCGGATTTTTACATAAATAATATAAATTTGGAAAATCGAAACTCCTGTACATCTAATCGTATTTAACATATGCTTCCAACATGAAAATTACATTTGGAAATGTGGCGAGATTAAACAGAACCGAATAACATCGGTTCACTTAGAGCAAACACTCTTCCTTCGAACACGTACATATTTTGTTGTCACTGTCTACACGTTACATGTGGAGTGCTGTGTGTTGTTGGTGAGGGAGTAGTATTTGGATTTACCTGAATGAGTCCTAATGTATCACAAGGCCGGTATCCCGGCGCTTCATGTTCTTCAAATGACAACCCTGAACGGGTCTGGATTTCTCGGCCGGATGAATGATATGGGGACCGTGGATATCGGCAAAAACGCCGATTTGATCTTAAATAGCTTTGTGTTGTTCAGTATTCTCCAATGCCACAGTAAGACGCGGCAAAGGTATGCCTAACTTTTTTGCTTCTCTCACAAGTTCAGATACCGCAAAACCCGCTTTACTATTGTTGTATTCGACGAAAAGTCGCGGTAAGCTGCCCTTTGCATAAATAACCATGTTAAAAAGCGTGCCGAGAAGTGCCGGCGGAATCTTAGTCAACAGTAGCAAAATCATATCACTCTTTGCGCCTCTTGCTTTAAGTACAGGGTTCATTTCCCTCATATGCTTACCAACATTTACGAATGAGTCGCTATGGTTCAAGATCGCTGGAAAACTTCCCCGTTTTAACACCTCGGTCTCCATTGCCGCATTCATGGCAAAGTGATTCCATAGCCAGCTTTGCATATCCTTGATCCAACTAATTTTAAAATGGGCACTTTCAAATAGTTCTTTGACCTTGTTGTTGATATGTTCAGTGCCTGCCCGCGGTTTTTCAAGAAATACCATTTTCAAAAAGCCGCCTCTAAGCCTGTTGTCCGCGATGCCGCCTCCTGCTCCGGGGAAACCAAAGACAACATTGTTCATAGACAATGGTGCGATCGATGATTTCAAATCCTGCCAAATGTTATTGAATATGAGGATAGGGGTATTGCCTGCAGCAGTTGATAGGAACTGTACAGCTTTCGGAAGCTGTTCCGTGTTGACGCTCACAAAAATAAGATCATAATTTGGAAGCATCTCCTCATGCAGTTTGACGTTCCAGTTTTCTTGTATGAGCTTTTTCCCTTTTCGTGCGTCCCACATTTCAAGCTCTATGCGGCTTCCGAAGGTTTCTTTTCTTCCTTTTCTAACGTAAAACTCAACTGTATGCCCTGCCTGCTCAAAAGCCCACGCATATTGGGTCGATATTACACCTCTACCGAAGAATAAAATTCTCATGTTAGCCTCCTTAAAATAGTTGATATTCCTTGTTAATAATCAAACAACGTGTTGTATAATAATATTGTATGAATTCACTATAGGGTCATCAACCATCAGATTTTTAATATTTGTCGGATCATCTATTGAACCGGAAATGGGGGCAAAGCATGAACAAGCAACCTGAAATTACGGACAAAACAAGGCAAACCTTTATAAATGTATTCTGTGATTTATATAGCCAAAAACCAATTGAAAAAATATCTATTCAAGAGATTGCTAACAAGTCAGGATATAATCGCAGTACATTTTATCAATACTTTACAGATATCTATGCGTTGTTGGACTACGTTGAAGAGAATGTTTTGAAATCCATTCACGAGGAAATGGCAAGCAGAGAGTTTTCTACGCATACTTTTCAAGATGCACTTCAATGCTTGGAAAATGCAGAGGAAATTTCAGTTCTTAAAGCCCTCTTGGGCGACTATGGTTCTGTTCATTTTGTTGAACGCCTGAAAAGAGAAATTCCCTTTGAGAGATTGATTGTGGACTTTCCAACAAATGATGTCTTAGCGCCATACATCATTGAGTTTTACATATCAACATTAATATCTATGTTTCGCCTTTGGATACGCAACGGCAAAGATCTATCGTCGGAAGAATTGGTCAAGCTGATCGATAGCCTATTTGCAAATGGGATAACGCCGTATCATATCTTTGGCACGGTCAATCCGCGGCGCCCTGATTCGAATAAAAAGTAAGGGGAAGAGGAGGGAGAAAAAGAAAAAGAAAAAGAAAAAGAAAAAGCCGTCCCTGTTGAAGCAGGAAGCGACTCTTAGACTTACCTTATCTCAACATTATTCATAATCGAGATAAGGATAATCCCTACAATAAATAATAAAAAGACGATAAGCGGCAATGTTGTCAGGGTAATTCCCGCTATTGCCATACCTCTTCCACTAGAAGAACGTTTTGCTCTAATTCCCAAGATGAACCCAACGAGGTTTAGAACAAAAGCGAAAAAAAGACTAATTGCTGTACCCGGCGAAGTCGTATAGCTGTACAGTGAATCATCGTTCAATTTCATCATTCCTACTATGAACAATATAATTCCGAATATACCGAATATCATGGACACTACCGCTGATCCAAGTCTATCTTTCGGTTGGTTCTTCATTGCGGCTTTTGTTGCAGGTACATTCGAATTTGTGGAGGGACTGCCTGCTCCCTCTGTCTGACTGACAGCAGTCCTATTTACTTGAGGACTAGCCGGACGTGATTGACCGCTAACCGCTCTGTTAGCTTGGGCAGGCGTTGGCCTGTTGGGCTGATTGAATGTAGTTCTATTGTTACGTTGTTGCACTTCTTTTGACCCCTTCCTGAGATGGTTATAGGTGTATAGCACTATTCTATTATTCGGCAATGTTTCCCAAAACCCCTTTTTTCTCCTTTACAGGATGCCGGAGGACATGAATTGACATTATAGTTGCTAAAGAACTCTCACGCCTTGCTTGCAGCGGAGGTCTTTCCTATCAAATTATGGACTTAACTCCATTAAAGATAAATAACCTAAGTGCTGTCAGCGCAGCGCTTAGGCTCTCCTTAAGTTTTAGTCATACGAAATATAGAAATGTCTCAGCTAGCAAAATGATTTATGTACCTGTAAAACCAATTGTCTGCATAGGTTTGTGGATGCGATTTAGAAAATGCACGAACTTAACTAACAAGAAGATGGCCTCTGTACTCGTCAGGGGCATCTTTTCTAATGTTACTGATACCACGCTCTTTACGGCCCCCATGGAACAATCTCAAATACAGTGCCCAGATGAGCATCAGCGACTTTCATAGAGCCGTAAACCCCTAAAAATAGCCGGGTTTGATTCATGTTAGCCCCTAGACCAACATAATAAGCGGCTTGAGAGCCGAAATGATAATCCGTATCCATAACCGTATAATCATTTGGCCCGCAATCCGCTTTGAGCCTGGTATAGGCTAAAACTCCCCTGACAGGAGAATTGGCTTGTTTCCGGGCAAGGTCAGTAAAGACGACGCTCCCCGTCAAATCGGGGATTTCATTCCCGCTATAGGCCTGAACGCCAGTGAGCGCAATTCCTCCAAACTTGTCTGGGCGGGAATCCTCATGATAATAACTGGTTAAAGGCTGTAGACGCAGCACTGAGGTTTTTAAAGCCTCATCGTAATAGGCAATGGTTTTCTCGTTCAGCATCGCATTCGCCGAGCAGTCTCTTGGCACAGAGGTAGGCAAGGCGCCTTCCCACCCTCTCCAGCCAAAGTTGATCAATTCCTCCTGAGCAAGATCAGCTCCCATCATGGAAGCTTGAACAATTTGAGTAACCGGTACCGGTGTGTAATGAACGAATGAATAGACGGATTCTACCAGCTCCTGTCCGACAATGCCTGCGTATTTCACATAATGATTATTGAACCTTTGATAGGAAATGCCTGGTATATTGCGTACCCCTTTGGCGATAACCGTAAGCGTCTCCTGAATAGGCACGGGCAGCTCGTTAAATCGTGTAACGACGGGCGGGTGATCAGTAAATGTGTGCATCCCGACATCCATTTCAATGATTTTACCTGCAATCTCCATGATGTTTTGGCTCAAATTAAAAGGGTCATAGGCTGATCCGCCATCCCCGGTCGTTAATACAAGATTACCTGTCTCCGGAGAAAAGTTTAAGCTGTTGATGCCATTATGATTTAGAAAGGGCCTTCTTATATTTAGTAGTGTCCGCCGTCTTTGAGGCTGGCCGTTCGATGGCAGAATCCATTCTTCAAGGGTATCGATATGGTCGTATTGTTGCTCCCTGTTGATCCACTTTAGATTCAAAGTGCCAGGATCGCACGGGTTAGGTTTAAAAGACTCCGAAAAAGCTGTCGGCCCTTGGGTTCCAGCCGCTGAGTAATGGAGGTAGAACAAACCGTTATAGTAGAACTGAGGGTGAAAGGCCAGGCCTAACAGTCCTCGTTCGTCGTATCCGCCACTGGTGCCGCCTAGCTGCAAGACTTGCTGGCGTATATCTGCCAAGGTCCCAATCACTCCGCGTCTAATATAGAAGATCTCTCCGACCTGGGTTGCGACAATAATGCTTTCGATCGAATCCCCCGGCAAGACCGTTGTTTTTATAATAGTCGGCATATTGATCCTGCTGACAATAGGCTGCAGACGGACTTTAACTTTTTTCAACTACATGCCCTCCCGGTTGTCGTTATCATTATTAGCGTATGATTCACTCATTGGATTAGACCGAAAATAGCATGGACTCCCCGGGGTTAAAGGCTTGATAGGAGCCTAAAGTTGCTCCTTATACTTGTACCATAGCAATATACCCATACACCTTCGCTGCTTTGATCATAAGCTATCCGGAAAATAATTAGAGGAGGCTTCATATGGCGGCAAAAAGGGTTAGTCCTCGATTCAAAAGGCTTTGTACCCAATTTAGCAGAATCTTGGGAGGTACATCATCGGAGGTTGATGAAGGCCCGGTTTGTTTTGTCATGCGAATGACAAACTTAAGAGCGACGATCCTGAAAAAAAGAACGCGCTCCCCATTGGTTCAAATGCAAATGTTTTCGTTCGAATCTCTTGATAAGTCGGGCCGCGCACTTTGCTTGGGCGAGACCGCCGTACACCAAAACCAAGTTAATCGATTGTTGTCCAATCTTCGTAAACGCGGGATAAAAGTGACTGCGCTTCACAACCACTGGCTGAATGAAACTCCTCGTATAATGTATGTGCACTGGGAAGCCATTGAGAATCCGATTGTGTTTGCTAAAAAATCCAAGGAGTCCATTGCATTCTTGGGTTAATGCGGCTTAGCGATGAAACTATATTCATCATATTACGAAAGGATGATATCTTGTGGCAGCTCAAGCGAAAGCAAGTCCTCGTTTTAGAAGGCTATGCAACCAATTCTCAACTATTTTAGGCGGAACAGAACATGAGATTACAAAGGGCCCGGTTTGTTTTGTTTCCAGAAATAGAGTATTTAAGGCCAAAATATTAGGAAGACGCACTACATCGCCAGTCGTTTTTTATCAGTTATTTTCGTTCGAATCGCTGGACAAATCGGGCCGGGCGCTTTGTTTGGGAGAAACGGCCCTCTTGCAGAGTCAAGTGAATCAATTGCTGTCCAACCTTCGCAAGCACGGGATCAAAGTAACAGCAGTCCATAATCATTGGCTGTTCGAGAACCCGCGCATTATGTATATTCACTGGGAGTCGATCGATGATCCCATTGCATTTGCAAGGAAAACGAAACAATCTATTGCCTTCTTGGGTTAATTTGAAGGTTAATGCAGAATGCCCTCTCTTGAATGAGAGGGCTTTTTTGATGAGCGCTTCGCTGCCTGCAAGGAGATCAAAGCTTTATTTTCGAGTCCATCAAAATGTTAAATAATCAAATGTATTCCATATTGTATGGAGGTTACTCTTGTTTATTTTATGTTTATTCTCGAGATGTACAATGATGCGGGTGCCTATCTAATGAGGATCGAGTCTCATTGATAGATTTACAAGAAACGGCAGTTCGAGTTCACAATATGCTGCGAAGGAGACTAGAAGATGACTCGAAAGAGGATAAGAGTATTAAAAGGATTTTTTGCGGGATTTCTTGTGTTGGCTTTGCTTTTGCCTGATTTTGTTGTTGGCGGACAGAAGGCAATGGCAGCCTCGCCGACCTTGGCGGATCCCAGCCGCAATATTTATCAGGATCTTTCCGTACAATCATATCCCCCTAATGGCAATATTCGGATAGGAAATGGAAACGTAGTTGGAGATAGAGAAGATATGGCTCCGGAAGTGATCGGAGATGAGAGATATATCTTTGATTATTGGGAAACGGACTATAATGGGGGCATTTCAAACAAAGAAAACCGCGGGGTATTATGGTTTACCACAAGTACTACCTTGGGATTGTTTGATTTGAACTATTATTTCAAAAAACAAGTATGGGACGGCAGCGTTTGGGTGGATACCGACGTTGTTGATATTAAAACAACTCATTTTTTGGTATCTCCATGGCCAGTGCTTGCTCCTTCAGATCAGATTCGGGCTTTGGTCGAGCCTTCTACGACAATCAACAGCGGTTCGTCTTTCACGGTAGTTGCTGAAGGAGTACGGCAGTTCGAAGAAGGAGTCGGACATGGCGATCAGAAGATTATTCCGGACAAATGGAGATCCTCGGAATCTGGCAATCCGGAGGGTTCTTTTGCCTTGGATAGCGAGAACAGGTACACTTCTGTATACACGCCTTCAAGCAGTGGAGTTTTTACTGTGACGGTTATATTCAAGGAGTTGGAGTACAATGGATATTCAAAAGAATGGAAAGAAGTTAAAAATGGACGCGACCTCTCCAAGTTATTAGGTGTAATTGTTGAGTCTTTCGAGGCAGATAAATTCAAAAACAAGCTTACTTTGAGCTCAACGACTATTAATGTAGGCGAGGCAGTCACTCTGACAGCGGAAGGAGACAGCCCTCCGGGCAGTACGTACTATCATTGGGACACACGCTATATACCGACAACATGGTCGTCCACTGAACTTGGAAAGACAGGCTCCTTCACACTTGACGATGATGGCAGTTACACCGCCCAGTATGCTCCTGGAAATCAAGGGCGCTTTGAAATCGATGTTAAGTTTATGCTGCAAAGGTGGTATGACGGCCGCTGGAACGATCAATATGAAGAATCTTTGGCGACGTCTCCCCTCCCGGCTTTGACAGTAAATCGGCCTCCTGCAAAAACTGCAAACCCTGACAATAACAGCTTGACGGCAAGTCCGAGCGAAGTTTCGTTAGGGGGCTCAGTGACGCTCACGGCCAAAGGCGACCGTGAGGAAGCAAGTACCGGAAACACCTATGATGAACGGTTTGTTCCGATAAGCTGGACATCGGAGGAGAACGGGAAGTCAGGAACATTCACGAAGGACAGCAACGGCAACTACACGTCTGCTTATACGCCTTCGGCGGCGGGCAGTTATGATGTAACAGCAACTTTCCACAAGGAAATGCTTTTTGATGGCATATGGTACTATACCGGAACGGATATGAAACCGACAACGGTAACGGTAACGGTCCCGACGGAACCGACGGAAGCCAGCCCCGGCAACAACAGTGTCAGCGCGAACCCTAGCAGCGTAACAGCAGGTATAGCGGTTACGCTGACGGCTGAGGGTGACCGTCAATCGGCGGAAGGCGTATTGGAGGGTGACGAACGCTACGTGCCGGTAGGCTGGAGCTCGACGGAGAACGGCAAGGCGGGTACGTTTACGAAGGACAATAACGGCAGCTACATATCCGATTATACGCCTGCTTCTGCGGGCACCTATACAGTAACGGCGACATTCCAATTGCAAAAGTGGGACGGTACGGCGTGGAGCGATGTTAGCGGAGCGACGGATATGAAGACGGCAACGGTGACGGCAACGGCTGCACCAGAAGCCCCGGAAGCGAACGCGGGCAATAACAGTGTCAGCGCGAACCCGGGCAGCGTGATAGCTGGAGCAACAGTCACACTGACGGCTGTAGGCGACCGGCAATCGGCGGACGGAGCATTTGTTGGTTACGAACGCTATATGCCGGTAAGCTGGAGCTCGACGGAGAGCGGAAAGATGGGGACGTTCACGAAGGACAATAACGGCAAATACACATCCGACTATATGACTTCGGCAGCTGGAAGCTATACAATCACGGCGCTATTCCAGAAGCAAGCTTGGAATGGTATTTCATGGGTAGCGGTTGCCGATGCGACGGATACGAAGATGACTACGGTGACGGTAACCGCGATACCGGAACCGACGGAAGCGGACGCGGACAACAACAGTGTCAGCGCGAGCCCGAGCAGCGTAACAGCGGGTACAGCGGTTTCGCTGACGGCTGAGGGGGATCGTCAATCGGCGGATGGCACATTGGACGGTGACGAACGTTACGTGCCGGTAAGCTGGAGCTCGACGGAAAGCGGCAAGACAGGTACGTTCGCGAAAGATAATAACGATAAGTACACGTCGACGTATACGCCTTCCGCCGCTGGAACCTACACGGTCACGGCAACGTTCCAGATGCAAACTTGGAATGGCACAGCGTGGGTGTCAGTCACCGGTGCGTCGAATACAAAGACGACCACAGTGACGGTCACGGCGGCACCGGAGCCTGAAGAACCGACGGAAGCGGACGCGGACAACAACAGTGTCAGCGCGAGCCCAAGCAGCGTAACAGCGGGTACAGCGGTCACGCTGACAGCTTCAGGAGACCGTCAATCGGCGGATGGAGAGCTTGCTGGTGACGAGCGTTACGTGCCGGTAAGCTGGAGCTCGACGGAAAGCGGCAAGATTGGTAATTTCACTAAGGATAATGATGGCAAGTACACCTCAGCGTATACGCCTTCCGCCCCTGGAACCTACACGGTCACGGCAACGTTCCAGATGCAAGCTTGGAATGGTACGGCGTGGGTGTCAGTCACCGGAGCGTCGAATACAAAGACGACCACAGTGACGGTCACGGCGGCACCGGAGCCTGAAGAACCGACGGAAGCGGACGCGGACAACAACAGTGTCAGCGCAAGCCCGAGCAGCGTAAAGCCAGGCGCAACAGTTACTCTGACGGCTGAGGGCGACCGTCAATCGGCGGATGGAGAGCTTGATGGTGACGAGCGTTACGTGCCGGTAAGCTGGAGCTCGACGGAAAGCGGCAAGATTGGTAATTTCACTAAGGATAATGATGGCAAGTACACCTCAGCGTATACGCCTTCCGCCCCTGGAACCTACACGGTTACGGCAACGTTCCAGATGCAAACCTGGAATGGTACGGCGTGGGTGTCAGTCACCGGAGCGTCAAATACAAAGACGACTACAGTGACGGTCACGGCGGCACCGGAGCCTGAAGAACCGACGGAAGCGGACGCGGACAACAATAGTGTCAACGCAAGCCCGAGTAGCGTAAAGCCAGGCGCAACAGTTACTCTGACGGCTGAGGGCGACCGTCAATCGGCGGATGGAGAGCTTGCTGGTGACGAGCGCTACGTGCCGGTAAGCTGGAATTCTACCGAGAGCGGCAAGCTGGGTACGTTCACGAAGGACAATAACGGCAAGTATTCGGCTGCTTACAAGCCTTCCGCCGCTGGAAGCTATACGGTAACCGCGATCTTCCAGAAGGAAACCTGGAATGGCACCGCCTGGGTGGCGGTCGCCGGAGCGACGAATACGAAGACGACACAGATGACGGTCACGGCTGTAACGGAATCGACGGAAGCGAACCCGGACAACAACATTGTGGGCGCAAGCCCGAGCAGCGTAACGCCGGGCACAGCAGCCACGCTGACAGCTGTTGGCGACAGGGAGTCGGAGGACGGAGCATTTGCCGGTGACGAGCGTTACTTGCCGGTAAGCTGGAGCTCGACAGAGAGCGGCAAGACGGGGACGTTCACGAAGGGTAATAACGGCAAATACACGGCTGCTTACAGGCCTTCGTCCGCTGGAACCTATACAGTGACAGCAACGTTCCAGAAGCAAACGTGGAACGGTACGGCGTGGGTAGATATTGCCGGAGCGACGGATACCAAAACGATAGTTGTAACCGTTAGGAATGGCGGCTCGACTCCGTCGACGCCGCAGAATCCTTCAGAACCTATCGATTCAAGCGAGTCTGAAACTGGCGTCATTGTTTTGGTTAATGGCAAAGCCGAAAATGCAGGCATAGCAAAGCCCACTACTATTAACGGTCAGTCGGCGATGATCATCATCGTTGATCAAAAAAAGATCGAGGACAAGCTTGCGGCTGAAGGATTTGGCGCAGTCGTGACAGTTCCGGTGAAAACCAATTCCGATATAGTGGTGGCTCAGCTTAATGGTGAGCTGATCCAAGAGATGGAGGACCTGCAAGCTACTCTTGTTGTGAAGACCGATCGTGCAATATACACGGTGCCTTCCGTTCAGATCAACATGAATGAGTTGTCGAAGCAATTCGGAACGAATGTATCGCTGCAGGACATTACCGTAGAGCTTCAATTTGGCTCAACACCGGCCGATATGGCGAAGATCGTCGAGCAATCGGCAACGAAGGGAAGCTTTACGCCTGTAATGCCAGCGATGGACTTTATCGTCAAGGGTACCTATGGCGACAAGACGGTAGAAATTTCAACCTTCAGCGTATATGTTGAACGCGCTATTGCCATTCCGGATGGCGTCGATCATAACAAGATTACGACTGGTGTCGTAGTCGACCCGGATGGCACATCTCGCCATGTGCCGACCAAGATCACAGTGATCGACGGCAGATATTACGCCGTGATCAATAGCTTGACCAACAGCACGTACTCAGTCGTGTGGCATCCGCTTGAATTCAGTGATGTCGAGAAGCATTGGGCGAAGGATGCGGTGAACGACATGGGTTCCCGCATGGTTGCGAGCGGCACCGGCAACGGCAAGTTTAGTCCCAATCGCGACATTACCCGCGCTGAATTTGTAGCGATTATCGTCCGCGGCTTGGGGCTCAAACCGAGCAAAGAAGCCGCTCCTTTCACAGATGTCCATGGGACCGATTGGTATAATACAGCGATCAGTACAGCAGTCGCATACCAATTGATTGACGGCTTCGGCGACGGGACGTTCCGCCCGAACGACAAGATTACAAGGGAGCAGGCAATGGTCATCGTCGTCAAGGCGATGAAGATTACCGGTCTAAGCGCCAAGCTTTCGGTGCCGTCGGCTGAATCGCTGCTTGATCCGTTTGCAGATGCAGCCGCTGTGTCCGATTGGGCGCGGAGCAGCAGCGCGGATAGCATTCAAGCAGGCATCATCATGGGAAGAAGCGCCATTCAACTCGCGCCGAAGGCTTATATTACAAGAGCCGAGGTTGCGACGGTTATCCAGCGGCTGCTTCGCAAATCCGATCTGATTTAATGTCATTACTCAGAGAAAGACCTGGAACCTAATGGGATTCCAGGTCTTTTTTGATCAGTAAATATAGAAGATGAGACCTTTGCCCTCGGCTGCAGCTTGGCTGAAGAACCGCCGGATTTCGTTAAAATGCTGCAAGATGTAGGCGAAGAACTCGTCCGCATCCTCTTCTGAGACAATGCCGGGCTCAAGAGGATATACTTCTTCCCTGAGCATGACGGGGAAATCAAATCGCAAGCGGAGCTGTGCTTCATCCAGCTGGGACATAGCCTGCAGCGCTTCTGCTACTTGTTCGGCGCGCAATGAAAATGCTCCGAATGAGCCAAAATCGATGCCTTTGTCAGACGTCAGCGGAACAATATACCCGAGAGGGGGCTCACCATCGGAAATAACTCCACAGAGCAAGTAGTGAATCGCCTCCCAGGCTCTATCGATGCTAAGTCCGGGATAGTTGTCTATTTTTAAACTCTTCAATGCAATGTCGCCTGCAGCGATTTGCTGCACCAGGTTGTCATCCAAAGTAAAGTAATAACCGCGCATTCCCATGTTGTCAGCCTTCCTTCCATTATTAGTCGTGACTATATTGCATGATCTAAATGTAACATCTTGGAATTATGTGTTTCAAGGAACCTTGGACATAAGTGTCAAATCTAATACATTTTATCAAGTAAATTGCACAGCTATAATACTGGTCTAAAGCCCTAGAAAACGAACGGAAGCTTATGAATAAGCCAAGGTGAGGAGATGTAGGATGACCAGCTTTCATTTATTCGCTCCTGTTTGCTTCAGGTAAATACGCCTGAACTCTTTTTATATTGGAGGAACAAGGGGTAGTATAAAAAATAGAAGAGACTTAGGGTGTGGCGGATCAATAATTTTGCGAGTCGGTCACAGGGGGGGCGCTTGGATAGTTATACATGATGAGCGGACAAAAATTGAAAGAAGAAAGGAGGACTCTATTAGGAGATGAGGAGGCATATCGATCAGGTACTGAACGGAAATCTCGATGAATTTGAAATGATTGTTCGTCATTTTGAGAGAAAGATATTTTCATTTTGCTATTTCATGCTTGCCAATCGGCAGGAGGCAGAGGACGCAGCGCAAGAAGTGTTTTTTAAGGCTTATCGGAATTTGGCAAGCTATCGGCATGAAAGTGACGAGTTGCTTTTGGCATGGTTGTACAAGATTGCATCGAATCATTGCAGGACATTGCTCAAAAGGAAAAATAAATGGCTCCTTTTGATGCCGTTATTTAGGAACGAGGGTAACGAGAAGAGTGCCGAACAGACATTTTCCGATAAGGCCGATGTACAACTGCAACTGCTTGAAGGGCTGACCGCGGCAGAGAAGGAAATTCTGGCATTGCGAGTCCTTGAAGATCGGCCTTTTCAAGAAATTTCAGCTATTTTGGGTATTAGCTCTGCTACAGTGCGAAAGCGGTTCGAGCGCATTAAGGGAAAGTTAATAAGAAATCGAAACCAATTGGAGGGTACCCGGTATGGACAGCAATTTGAATATTGACCAATTAATTCACCAAATGAAAGAGACCAAGATACCTGAGGTCGAGATATCCGGTAAAGTGATGCAAGAAGTACTTTCCTTTCAGGGCAATCAAAAACGGCAGTGGTTCAGAATGAGCCCCATCTGGGCCGCGATTTGTGCCGTACTCGTTATTTCTACCGCATCGGTAAGCGCTGCTGCTCTCCTCAAAACCAATTGGAATGGAATCCAAATTAATATCAGTGATAGGGGCGAGAGTATACTCATTCCTGCTGATAAGGATGAGCTTTCCTTTAAGGATAAGTTTGAGACATATTTAGCGGAGTCCTCGACTATTTGGGAGAAAATATCGGCAGATGAAGCATCGGTTCAATTTCCGTTTCCGCTATTAAGACCGCAAGACAGCAAATTTACACTTGTTCAATCGTTTGGTGTCATCCCGAAAGATCCTGATTATCGTATGAAGACAATAGATGAATGGTATCTTGGCGGGTTTTTCGATATATTTCGATGGAAACAATCGGAGGTTATGGTCAAACAAGATCTTGATGGCCATATGGCGGATACTGTGAAAGATCCAAGCAAGACTCTGGAATTGAACTTTGGAGCTTCATGGGAATATGTTGAAGTTACGGATGATATACTGGCTATGTTTAGTGCTGGCGATATTGAGAATCGATTATTAGTAAGCTATAAAACGGCCGACCATAATGTTATCACCTTAGAGCTTTGGGGAGATATGGCGAAGGACGATTTGATAGCACTAGCAAAGACATACGTGAAGAATTGAATAACGAATAGGGCACTTCGAAGTGCCCTATTCGTGATTCAATATAAGCAGATGCCTCATCTCGCAGCGTTCCGTTTAAACAGCAGGTACATAAAGAAAGGCGCGCCGATCCCGGCAGTGAAGACGCCCGCAGGGATATCGAGCGGCAGGAAGAGCATGCGCCCGGCTAGATCCGCGAGCAACAAGATCATGGCGCCAAGCACTGCCGATAAGGGGATAATCAGCTTATACGAATGGCCGACAAGCCTTCTTGCCATATGCGGCGCCAATAATCCGATAAATGAGATCATGCCGGCAACGCCGACAGCTGCTCCCGCGAGCGCGACGCTGTAGAACAACAAGATCATCCGGCTAAGCTGAAGCCTGCTCCCAAGCCCGACCGCAGTCGATTCTCCCAGTGATTGCACATTAAGCTCTTTGGCATAAAGGAAGGATAGGGGGATAAATATGGCGACCCACGGCCAAAGCACCTCGATGTAACTCCAATTCGTCCCGTAGATGCTTCCCGTCATCCAGTTCAGAACCTGCGCGGCCAGGTAAGCGGGGCCGCTGATAAGTAAAAACATGGTCAACGCGCCCATCGCGGTAGATATGCCGATGCCGATTAAGACTAGTCTAAAGGGAGAAATCCCCTTTTTCCAAGCTAATACATAGTTGATCAAAGCGGTCAGAAACGCACCGGCAACAGCGATGGCCGGTATCCAGTGAATGCTGTAACCAGTCAGCAGGGTCATGAATGCGACAACAGCTACCGAAGCTCCTCCCGTTACGCCCAGCAGATCGGGGGAGGCCAGCGGATTGCGAATGACGCCCTGGAGCACTGCGCCGGCAACGGCCAGAGCAGCTCCGATCAATATGGCGGCAAGGATGCGCGGCAGACGGAACTGTATAATGATCAAGTCGCTTGCTTCTTCATTCTGGCCGACAAGTGACAGAAGGGTTTCCCTGAAAGGGATGTTCGTCCCGCCAAAAGACAAGCAGACAACAGTTAATGCCACCATGGCAAGACTAAAGCCAGCTATGATCATAACGGCGCCTTGCGTTTTTCTTTTATGCATGCTGCCTCCTTCTAGCCACATGGATCAGGAATGGCACGCCGATAAGAGCGGTCGCTACACCGACCGGAACTTCCTTCGGCATAAGGATGAATCGCGAAGCGAGATCCGCGCATACGAGCAGAAGGCCGCCCGTTAATGCACAGTAGGGCAGAAGCCAGCGGTAGTCGTTGCCCACCAGATAGCGGCAAAGATGCGGCACGATTAAGCCGATGAAGGCGATAGGGCCAGCGGTGGCGACTGAGCTGCCTGCCAGGAATACAACGGCAATCACGGAGAGTCCCCGGATAAGCAGCATCCGCTGGCCCAGACTCTTGGCGCTGTCATCGCCGAGTGCCATCACATTAAGAGAGCCTGACAGCAGCAGCGACAATATCCAGCCGATAACGAGATAGGGCAGTACAATAATCAGATGATCCATTTTCCTGTCGGCAACTGAACCTATCATCCAGAACAAGGCGGCCTCAAGCGATTGCTTGTTCACCAGCATAATGCCGGAGGTGATAGACGAGGCAAAAGCCGCGATGGATGCGCCGGCCAGTGTGAGCCTGATCGGCTCAAAACCGCTTCTTCCCTGAAAGCCAAGCGTGAACACGATCAGCGAGGTGACTGCTGCTCCAGCCAAGGCAATCCATACCATTCCGCTCATCGTTAGGGATGAACCGAGAAGGGCCAGCGCAATCACGATAAATAACACGGCTCCTGCATTAATGCCGAATATGGAAGGGGAGGCAAGCGGATTCCTGGTCAGCACCTGCATAATAGCTCCCGCCATAGCGAGGCTTCCTCCTACCGCTGCCGCGATAAGCGCACGAGGCATCCGTGTGTTCGTAATGATAATATGAGCGTCGGAACCGTCGAATTGGGTGTAGGCCAGCCATACATCTCTAATCTCGAAGGAATGGATGCCGTACAAAATACTGGCAAGCATGCCGGCAAGCAGCAGAAGCAAGCCAATAACGAGCCCCGCCTGCTTCCTCCTGCGGCTGTGCAGCCCAAAAGCCATATGGATTCATTCCCTTCATCATAAATAAGCTGACGTCATGTAATCACGACGTCAGCCCTGCGTCTTTCTATGCCGAATTACTTGATGTCGAAATAAGCCACAATCTCATCGAGCAGCAGGTTTGCAGCTTTGTAGCCGCCTGCCGTATTCCAGATGGCTTCATCCACTTGGACGACTTTATTGTTTTGCACGACATTCAGTTTTTTGAATAGTGGATCATTCATCCATTCTTCGACTACTTTGGCAGCGTCCGTCTTGCCGGCAGCCTCTGTAACAAAGTAGAACAAGACGTCGCCATCCATGCTAGGAATGGTTTCTTTCGTCATAACCTCAATGAAGGAATCCTTATCCTGCGATTCCGGACGTGCGAAGCCAAGATCGTTCAAGAGTACGCCAGAGAACGTCTGCTTCTGGTAGATCCGGACCTGAGAAGCCGAGAAGCGTGCCACCGAAACCTTGGTATTCGCTTTGTCGCCAATCTTGGATTTTACCTCGGCCACGCGCTTGTCAAACTCTGCCATAGCCTTGTCGCCCTCTTCAGTCTTATTGACAGCATCCATGTACAGCTTGAAGTTGACTTTCCAATCTCCGCCCAGGTCCTCCGCAAATACGGTTGGAGCGATCTGATTCAATTGCTCGTATATCTTCTCCTGTCTGACCTTATTCCCGATAATCAGGTCCGGCTTCAGGCTGGCGATCATCTCGATATTCGGCTGCAGCTCGTCGCCGACTGCTGTAACTTCCTGCATTTCATCCTTGATATGGTCATACCATGGGTCGCCAATCCAGGATTGGACAGCACCGATCGGTGTAATGCCTACGGCAAGCAGCGCCTCCGTACCTTCGTTCGTAAGAATAACAACACGCTCAGGCGTGCCTGTCAGCGTTGTTTCTCCCATCGCATGCTTGATAACGCGAGGAGCCTCAGTTGATGCCGCATCCGTAGGAGCGGGCGTCGAAGTCGAGACATTGGCGCTCACTGGATTAGAGCCGCCATTTGCCGAATTTGTATTGGATGTCCCCGTTGAGCAAGCGCTCAGCAACAAAATGAAACAAAGCAATAATGAAGCAGCCATCGGTGTTCTTTTTCCGCTGTACATAGGTGATCTTCCCACTTTCTTGTAATGATAATGATTTTCATAACCATTACCAATATAACGTCTGAGTCTGTGTGGGACAATTGCATATCTTGAACGATCAGCAGGATTATTTTGAACCTTTACTTTGAATTGGCCTAGCGAGAGGCCCACATGCTTTTTGAACATCCGATTGAAATAACTGTCATCCGAAAAGCCAACGCTCTCCGCAATTTCTTGCAATGTAGCATCCGTGTTCAGCAATAGCTCCTTGGCCTTGTCAATACGAAGCGCGATCATGTAGTCGATAGGGCTCTTCCCAACGGTCTGCTTGAACTTGCGCGACAAGTAGCTCACGCTGCAATCGAGCAGCTCGGCAAGCTCGTCCAGTGTGACCCGGTCCGCGTAATTCTCCTGAAGGTAGCGCATCGCTTGCGAGACAAGATCGACCTTCTTGCCTTGAATGCCTTGCCGGCTCATTTGATTCAACAGCTCATATACAAATTGATAGAATAGAACTTTTATATGCAATTTCTCCATCAGGCTCGGCTGCAGCCATTCCTTCTCCATTCGTTCAACCTGGTGGTACAGGGGGATTGGATAATCCGGGGCAAAGCTCAATTGCAATTGGAACGGATTGTTCATCTCCATCAGCTTCACCAATGGCTGGCGTGCAGGCAAGGCCAGAACCGATTTATAAAAAATCATATAATATTCAAAAAAATGCTGGGCCGCAATATCCAGGCACATCCCTTTGCCGCCATGCAGCACATGAAACCGGTCTACGAAGCTTGCGTTTCCATCCATCGACACCTGAGCGCTACCGCGAATCGTATAAATAAAGGTGCTGGAAGGCAGTCGATAGGATCGCAGCATCTCTCCCGGCTCCATGACAGTGCGGCGAACATCTATCACTTTGATCGAGGCTTGATTCCATAGCAACAGGTGATCACTCATCTTCATTGAGCGAATTCATTCCCTTCTAAATGTATCAGCGTAGCAATAATAAACTACCACTCATTATAAATGATAATCATTCTCAATTAAAATAGTGAATTTGTCATATTGGGATGTTTATGGGGGGGAGTAGAGAATGGCAGGCGCTCGCCAACCCCCATTGTCCATTGAGGGTTCCACTCTAGAGTGCGGCTCACGTTACAACAGGGATTGTCCCAAAAGCGAATTCGTTGGGTCACATACTGTTCAAACCCTAGCCAACTAACCATATCTTTTGGGACAGTCTCTTGTGAGCGGAGAGGAAAGCTGAGCTGCAAGCCGAGAAACTCGGCATAGAGCGTGCTGCCGAGCGGCAACGAGACCTGCAAGCCGAGAAACTCGGCATACAGCGTGCTGCCGAGCGGCAACGAGAGCTGCAAGCCGAGAAACTCGGCATAGCGCGTGCCGCCGAGCGGCAATGGGGCTGCAAGCCGAGAAACTCGGTTTAGAGCATGCCGCCGAGCGGCAACGAGGGCTGCAAGCCGAGAAACTCGGCCTAGAGAGCGGCCGCCGAACGGCAATGGGGCTGCAAGCCGAGAAACTCGGCATAGAGCGTGCTGCCGAGCGGCAACGAGAGCTGCAAGCCGAGAAACTCGGCATAGAGCTGCCCGCAGCTGCCAATTATAGCTCCCGCCTCATAAAATCAGATAAACAGGAGCTGTCACAAAGGTCATTTATGATCTTGCAGTTCTACTCTAGGCAAGATCCCAAGCAAGACAAAAGCCTCCAAACCCACTTTTGCGGTGGTTTAGGAGGCTGCTTCGGTTTAGGAGGCTGCTTCGGTTTTGAAGGCTTCTTCATCAACTTACAACTCAGCATTTTTAGTTACTCTGTCACTAAGCTGCTTGATTCAGACAGGTTAATTTCAGATTCGTAGGGGATAGATTGCTGTGCTCCATATCTTTGAACGGTTAACGATGCAGCTTTGCATCCATAGACAATTGCTTCGTTGATATTGCTGAAATCAGCAGTAAGTTTGGTAGCCAGCGCTCCAATAAATGTATCCCCGGCAGCCGTAGTGTCCACTGCCTTGACGTTGAATGCTGGCACAAAGCCCGTACGTCCATCGTCAAAGGAATAGAACGCGCCTTTGCTCCCCAAAGTAACAATTACGGTTTGAATCCCCATCTCATGTACCTTTTGTGTTGCAGCAATCAACTCTTGTTGATTCGTAATGGGTTGTCCGGAGATGGTTTCTAACTCCGTTTCGTTAGGAATCAATATATCGGTCAATTGAATAATCCGTTCAGGAATAGTTGCTCTCGCAGGCGCCGGATTTAGGATCGTTGTAACCTGATATTGTTTCGCGATTTCAAAGCTTCTTTCGATGCTGGATAAATTGGTTTCAAATTGAGCGATGACATAGTCGCTCTCAGCGATTAAGCCGCGCATCTCCTCGATATGTTCGTCTGCAATCGCTTGATTGGCGCCGCCATAAATGATAATGCTGTTCTCGCCTTCATCGTTGACCATGACATAAGCGCTGCCTGTTCTTGTTGTATCTAGTTTTCTGACACCTGCAGTATTGATATGGTCTCGATCGAGCAATCCAAGCAATGCTTGTCCTGTTTCATCATTGCCTATTGCGCCGATGAAGCTGACTTGCCCGCCATTTCTGGCGGCAGCAATCGCTTGATTAGCGCCTTTGCCGCCGCCATTCGTAAACATTTCTTTGGAATGAACGGTTTCGCCTGGTTTGGGCAGATGCTCTGTTCTTACAGTGGTATCAAAATTAATGCTGCCAACTACTGTAATCTTATTCATATCTTCTCGTCTCCACTTAATACCGCCCTTTAACAGATTTTGTTTTAGGAAAAATACTTAATCGTATCCATAGTCAATTTTTTGAATTTAGCTAAATCAAGATTAAACGCCACCAAGACATTTTTCTCTTTTTTATACACATTGTCATAATCAACAACTGTGCTGCCCAGTGCCAGTGATTCACTCGTCTCCACTTGTACATTCATCGGATAGACAGTGAACATATCGGGATCAATGATATACGCAACGGCACAAGGGTCGTGCATATGAATGCCTTCAACATGATCCTCATCTGCCCAGAATGGACGAGTTGTTGTTAAGTTGAAGAAATCCAATAAGTCAGCCATTGTTCGTGCAACATCATTTCCGACTTCTCTAATTTCCTTGATGTCATGTTCAAACAATTGAGCTTTTAACGTAACGTCCAATCCGAACATCGCGACAGGAACTCCTGATTTCACAACAATATCTGCAGCTTCCGGATCAACATAGATGTTGAACTCGGCATGGGGAGTGATGTTTCCTCCGAAGCATGCACCGCCCATGAATGAGATCATTTCAATTTTTTCTTTCAGCTCAGGATGTGACAACAGGAAAATAGCGATATTGGTTAAAGGTCCTGTCGCAATAAGCGTAACCTTCTCCTCTGATTCTCTTAATATTTTGGCGATCAATTCATTCGCAGAGATATCAAGATCCTGAATAGCAGATTCAGGCAATTCTGCACCATCGATTCCTGACTCTCCATGAACATCATCCGCAATAATCAAATTTCGGCGCAAAGGCTTTGAAGCGCCTCTTGCTACTGGAATATGTTCGCTTTTTGCCAAGGTTAACAATCTTTTAGCGTTTACGTATGTTTTTTCGGGAACTTGATTGCCCGCAGAGGTAGTTACGGCAAGTAAATCGATTTTTTCAGAGGCGATAGCCATCAATAAAGCCAGTGCATCGTCATGTCCGGGATCACAATCCAAAATCACTTTTTTTGTCATATTTATCTCCTCCGTAAATCAGTTTTTTTGTTGGATTTTTTCAGCATGCGCATAAATCATTTTTTTGGTGAAGAGGAAAATGACCAATGCTAAGAATATAACGCCGCCGCCAACCATGAACACATTGGCATAGGTGGATGCTTGTCCAGCATCTGTACCAGCCATACTTCCTCCGCTCATCACACCTGATGACATCATTCCCACAAATACAGCTACACCTACAGAGCCAGTAATGGCTTGAACCAGGTCATTCACACCAAGTACACGGCCTGATTCTTCGGGCGTTACGGTTAGCGTTGCGGTATCCACGATTGGCGAATAGAGGAAGGAGGTGCCAAAGTAATAAATGCATGGCGCTACAGCCAAAGCCAGAACCTTGCCGTAAGGAATGAGGAACGCAACTGCAAGCAATCCAAGCCCCATGAATGTTAAAGCCATAATGATGGAAGCGGAGCGGCCAATCCTCTTCACAACTGGACCAGACACGAATCCCAGTACAGCCGCCAGAAGAATGGACCAAACTAAGAGCAAGGAAACTTGAGCGGAGTCAATGCCAAATACGTTCAATCCGATAGCATTCACACCCGCATTGAGGGTATAGCTGAAAAAGTAACCAATGAAGATAACCGTCATCGTTGCGACAAAAGCCGGGTTCTTCAAGAACTTAGGCGTAATAAATGGATTCTTAGCTTTGTTGATGTAGACAAGGAACAATATCAAAGTAACGACCGAGGAGATAGCCCAGAACAGATTCATATCTGTAAAGAACATGGTCATTGCGGCGGCGAAAGCGCCAATAAGTGTAAATCCGGCCCAATCGATATTTGCGCCCTTAGCGCGTTCGTTCGGCAGATTTTTTAATAAAGAAGGGATGAACAGTATAGCAATCAAAGGTACTGCAAAAAGCCAGCGCCAGTCGATGTTGGTGATATATCCGGCAGCTACTACGCCTAGTGCAGCAGAAAAGCGGAAAACAGCAACGAAAATACCGTAGTAAATTACGCGATTTACTTTTTTAATATATTTAGAGACAAGTACCAGGAATACGGAGCCTGCCACCTGACCGCCTGCAGACTGCAATACGCGAGCAATAACGACTGCCCAAATGCTGCTTGGCCCAAAAATAAACCCAATCGCTGAACCTGCAACAAAAAGAATTATGCCCAAAAGGGTCATTTTCTTCAGTGAAACAAAATCACCTAATGCACCATAAATAACACATACGATGCCCAATACAATACCGGGAATTGAAGTAATTAACGAAGATAAGTTGGGTACGCCTAGCTGTTCGCCAATATTAACAAAAATCATGCCAAACGCTTGTTGTTCCAAAATACCTAATGTAAAAATCAATAAAACCAGCGGAATGGCCCTCTTGGCCATTTTATTCATTCGCTCGAATTCTTCTGTCCCTTCCTTGGGTACAGGAACACCAATTACTTTCTCCATTTCATTTGTCCTCGCCTTCATCTCTGATGTAATCTTCTTGTGAAATGATCGATAAACTCTTCTTTGCTGAAAGAGATATCTTTAAGCCCCAACGCCTGTCCTACACGGGTGATAGGCGGCGGAGTAACGTAGCTCTCTAACAATGTTTTGGTATCAGAAAATACAAGATTTTTACTGCCAGACATCAATATCTGGCCTTTTGCCATCACGACAATCTGATCGAAGTTACGAACTACAAATTTCATATCATGAGTAATCGTGATACAAAGCCGATCATTGTTCTTAAGATAGGTGATGATTTCAGTTAATCTTTGATTGCCTTCAACATCCTGGCCGCAAGTGGGCTCATCCAAAATGATGACTTTGGGGTCCATCATGAGTATGGAACCAATCGTACAAAACTTTTTCTCAGTGGCATTGAGATCAAAGGGATGTGTGGAAAGCCGATGCTTGAGTCCAACCAATTCTGAGACAAAGTCAATGCGGTCGTTAATTTCATGTCTCGGCACGCCTAGCTGCTTAGGTCCAAATTCAAATTCTTTTCTTACCGTTTCTAGAAAAAGCTGATTATCGGGATTTTGAAACACATAGCCGATATACTTTGACCAATAGGCAGTCGTGTGTTCATGGATGCTCTCGCCATCTATCAGGATTTGCCCCTCGGTAGGCCGCAATAAACCGTTGAGATGCTTGGCAAAAGTCGTTTTGCCGGCTCCATTTTGGCCGATTATGGCTATAGGGTCACTTCCCTCAAAAGCAGTATTTATTCCTCTGAGGGCCTCACCTCCAGAAGGATATTTATGCTTGAGGTTCTTGATTTCTATCTTCATAGAGAACCTCCTGTAATAATGCAATCGCTTGGCTTTCTGTTAAGGCAAAATCTTTTTCCCTATAGCCAGGTTGGATAACGTTCTTGGTTATCTCATAATAATCAGGCGGGCTTACTGAGAACTCTGCTAGCTGAGGTGAACAAAATACTTCCTCTGGCGTGCCTCCCAGAACAATCGAGCCATGCTGCAAGACGTATACTTTATCTGCCAGCTCAGCAACCCTTTCCATGTCATGATCTACCATTACAATAGTGATACCGCTTTCATTTAACTTTTTAATAATATCCATGATTTGCTCACTGCCTATAGGGTCCAACTGTGTTGTACACTCATCCAAGACGAGAATTTTTGGTTCCAGAATAATGGCTGATGCCAATGCGACTCTTTGAACCTGGCCTCCGGACAGCTCAAGGGGGTTTTTATCCAATAATTCATCGATCTGCATCAGCTCGGCTATTTTCTTTATCTTGCTGAACATCTCGTCCCTGGGGACCCCGCGATTGCCAAGCCCGTATGCTAATTCTTCAGCAACAGTATCTGCCGTATAAGACAGCTGATTAAACGGGTTCTGAAATACAAGCCCAATCGTTTGCGAAAGTTCACCGACACTCACGGAAGCCGTATCTTTGCCATCTACTGTTATCCTCCCTTCACTATATCCAACAAAATAATTAGGAATCAGCCCGACTAAGGCATTGCATAAGGTGGATTTTCCTGAACCATTCGCGCCAATCATGGCAACAAATTCACCTGCTGCAACTTCCAAATGGACATTCTTTAAAGCAACTTCTGATTCTTGGTTGTAACGATAAGAGAAATGACTGACTTGTATTAATGTGCTCGTCAACCTTTTCACTTCCTCTCTTTTTCCAATTGTTCAGAGGAGTCTTGGGATCAAACTCGAGATTAAGAAACAAATTGCAATTATTCTCAGGACAATGTCCAAGCTTGTAGTTTCAACCTTTATATAGCTCGTCGGTTTGTCTCCATTGATTCCAAAACCCCGGATCTCGAGTGTCATTCCTCTTTCCTGAGCGTCTGTCAGAGAGGAGAGAACAACCGGCCCGATAAGCGGCAAAAATGCTTTCGCCCGTTGTATGAATGAGCCTGAGATTTCAACCCCGCGTGATTCTTGCGCTTCTTGAATAACTTTGACTTTTCTCTGCATTTGAGGAACTACATTAAGGCTTGCCAAAATTAAATATCCAATTTTCGTATTCAGCCCCGACTGTGTTAAGGCGGCTACAGTCTCTGAATTTTTGGTTGTTTGCAGCATTAGATAGAATGCGGCTAAAAATATTAAAAGCGTTGATGAAATCTTTAATGCGTACATCGTGCCCTCTAGTCCCATTTGTGCAAAACCGAAGTCGGCAATCATGGTTATATTTTTAGGACTATATAAGCCTTGGATAAAAAGCAGCATTAGCGTTACCGGAATGCCAAAACCAGCAATCAGCTTTAATACCTGTTTTCCTTGCCCGATCAAAATACCCAGTATGACAAGCAAGCATAATATTCCGTATCCAACAAAGGGCAGCGGATAAATGAGACAGCCAATTCCTAAACAAAATACGATAAGCAGCTTCGTGATCGGATTTATATTTCTAACTAGAACAGCTATAGAGTTGTCGATCGTTTCCATTGTTCCATCACCTTCATGACCCTTTGCGGCTTTTAAGTAGTAAATAATCCTTGTCCAGCGGAGCGTACTGACTTGAAAAGCGTCGTGGGATTTTCTTTACTAACCAGTAAGCGATTAGAAATACAATCCCTTTGTCGATGAGATTTTCGAGTATCGAAGTTGAAAATACCGAAAGCATGATTTCTTTTGTAGTTGCGATCAAGGCTGCTGTAAAGAGGGAGCTGCTATTAATCCCTGTAGCGCCGCCATAAACAAAAATCGTAATCAAAGCTGCGCTTATTGCATTAGTTAAAGTACAGGCCAACCAAGTGATCACGACACCAAACCCATTCTTAAAGAGGCCGGCTTTGACCATGTAGCCCGTTACCAATCCGCATAAAACGCTTACAATTGCAAATGGAAGAAAAACTGGATTTGTGACGATGGATAAGAATAAATTGGTTGCCAATCCACAAAGTGCGGCGACCCAAGGGCCTGCAAGACATGCAATCAAGACCGTTCCGATCATATCCAGAAAAAGCGGCAGCTTTAAGGTTGAGGATAAGGTGCCTCCGATTAAATTTATCCCTACAGCGATTGGTATCAAAACCAGCGCTTTTGTGGAAAATTGAGTCTGAAGAAACCTTCGAAAAAAAGATTGTCTCATAGTAGCCCTTCTCTTAAAAAATGTAATATAATCATTTAAGAAATCGCTTTCGGAAAACGCTTTCCTGTAACCAGAGACTATCATCGATAAATTGAAATGTCAACTAGATTATTTATCCAATCTATCCGTTCTAATTTATTGTAGAATGAAAAGGACAAGCTAAAATCTTGATGCAGATGCTTGCCGGATTTCAAAAATACGAAGAGGGGAGAAGGCTATGAACATCAAAGATATCGCCAAATTGGCGGGAGTTTCGGTTTCTACCGTTTCCAAAATTGTGAATAAAAAAGATCACAGCATTAGTAAAGATACTCGTGAACGAGTATTAAAGATCGTCCATGAATACAACTACACTCCTTATTCCTCTAGTATTAACAAAGCGACTTCTACTGGAATAATAGGGGTTTTGATAAATTCAACCGTTTCGACGGACTCGATGCTAAACGGAATTATCAACGAAGCCCAACGCAAGGGATATAGTCCATTGATTTTAAATAGCTGCGGAGATTTGGACCAAGAGTTAAAGAACATGACTTCACTCATTACGAAGCAAGTGGATGGGGTTATCTGGGAACCGGTAAATGAAGAAAGCTTAAAAAATCGCATTCATTTTAATTCTTCAGACATTCCCGTTGTATTAGTCGGAGGGGGTGGAGAAGCTAATTCTTTGGAATTGCCTTATAAGCTGGCAGCGTACTTCCTTACCAAACAGTTGATTGAAAAGAAACATAGGAAGATTGCATGTATAGTTGGGGAAGGGCACAGAAAGAATGCTTTTATAGAGGGATATAAGCATGCGCTTTTTGACAGTAATCTCAAATTCCATGAATCTATGGTGCTTTCATCGCTTGATGAAACCATTAATGACTTTATCATTGGAGGACAAATTTCAGGATTTATTTCCTCGCATTTATATAAGTCCATTGAGCTCTATAATTTAGCTATCCAGAGCGGTTTGAAATCGCCAAAGGATTACTCCTTGCTTTCCATACAAAATGACTATGACTACTCTTTAGTTGCGGATCAAAAGACGATATCGACCGTAACCATCAATAATTCTAATTTTGGCGCCTATATTTGCAATGTGCTGATCAACACAATAGCTGGAGCTGATGCCATAAAACCTTATGAGGAAAAAATGGTATTGGACAACACCAACACTTTAGGTTTGCCAGATGAGGGCGGGAAACCGAAAATCCTAGTTGTTGGAAGTATAAATATGGATACTTTTCTCTACTCTCCTCAACTGCCTCACAATGGTGCAACGAATTTTATATCCAGCTTTACAAAACTTCCTGGTGGAAAAGGGTTCAACCAAGCAGTAGGAACGGCAAAGCTTGGACACCGGGTCAGGCTGATTGGATGCTTAGGCTCAGATATGGAATCCAATAGCATCTTCCAAGAGTTAGAGAAAAATGGTGTCAGTACGATCGGAATCACACGTTCAAGTGATACTGAAACAGGCCAGGCATACATTTTTGTCGAATCGAGCGGAGATTCTATGATATCCGTCCTTCCAGGAGCAAATGCGGATCTTTCACCCATAAAAATAGAACAACAGACAGGATTATTTTCCGATGCTGAATTTTGTTTGATTCAAACCGAAATCCCGTTCAAGACTGTTGAAAAGGCCTGCTCCATTGCAAAAAATGAGGGATTATCCATCATTCTCAAACCTTCAGCTTCAAAGATCATTCCAGATACGATCTTGAAAAAAATCGATTATTTGATTCCGAATGAAGACGAGCTCTTGGAGTTGTGCCCGCAATTCGATTCTATAGAACAAAAAGCGGATTTTCTTCTATCTAAAGGGGTTAAAAATGTCATTGTAACATTAGGGAAAAAAGGATGTTATTTAAAGACAACAAATGTTGAAAGATATTTTCCTGCATCGGAGTTTTCGGCTGTCGATAGCACGGGTGCAAGTGACGCATTCATTAGTGCGTTAGCATCCTATCTGCTAAGAGGCTGCTCTTTGGAGGATGCGATTCAAATCGCTACCTATGCCGCTGGTTTTTCAGTTTCCCGCGATGGAGTCATCAATTCATTGGCTGATCGGGTTACTCTAGAGAGCTATATTGCGAAGAAGGATCCCAAGTTATTGGTCTCACATCTAGAAACTGGAGACGGCAGCCTAGCCTAGATGTTGTATGGGTGACGAGAAAGCCGCTCTTGCTGTTCCTCCGAACAGCACAAGAGCGGCTTTTAATACGCCATATTAAGTTCTGGTTAAATCCAATTCATTATCGTTTCCGTTAGTTGGGCACGGTCTTATTTCCCTTTGATAGAAATCATACAACCGATGGATAGAAGAGCTTGATAAGATGTGGCCGGCCCGTTCAATATCCTTGCGGTCCCAGTCGTACCAGCGCATCTCCATTAACCATTCGATTTCTTGATCTGTGAAGCGTTTCTTGATCTCCTTGGCAGGATTGCCGCCTACGATCGTATAGGGCGGGACATCTTTAATTACCACTGATCCCGCTGCCACAATGGCTCCCTCGCCAATTCTCACGCCGGGCATAATCATGGCGTTCATGCCAATCCAGGCATCGCTTTCAATGATGGTATCCCCTTTGGGCTCATAAGAGGCAGCAATCTGCTCCACAAACGGATATACGGTAATCCAATCCGAACGATGATTGTGATTTCCACCCATTAGGATAACGACGCCGCTTGCAATACATACATAATTTCCTATAATTAATTTATCTAAAACCCAGCCGTAGTCTTCGGCGGGATTAAACAACTTTCTTGATTTTTCGTCGCCCCACAGGTATCTGACGCATCCATCTTCAAAATCATGCTGATCATAATACCCGGAGTAATAGGAGTATTCCCCTACTTCAATCATTGGATTGGTGACGATATCCTTCAAATATTTGATTTCCGACCAATGGTTAAACCGATGCTGTGTCATGTCGATTCCTCGCTTCCAAGTAAATGAATTTCTTTTTACTTAGAAGCCATGTACAATGGCAACATTCTTAAACCGTTTCAAACGACGTATCATCGTCCTCATCCTTTTCCTGTTGATGGGGACATTGTAACAACGAATCTTTTGCAGGTCAATTCGAAGGGAGTCATTACCATGGCGAGTAAAAATGAAATTACAGCAGAACAACGCGAAGCCTTATTCAAAGCATTGAAAGCCCGGTTTGAGAAAAACATGAACCGTCATGAGGGTATGGAATGGGCGAGTGTACAAGCGAAGCTTGAGGCAAACGCCGGAAAGCTGTGGTCGCTTAATGAGATGGAGAGAACGGGCGGCGAGCCGGATGTCGTTCATTATGAGAATAAAACAGGTGAATATTTCTTCTATGATTGTTCGGCGGAAAGCCCGAAAGGCCGTAGAAGCCTGTGCTACGACCAGGCGGCGCTGGAGTCGAGGAAGGAGCATAAGCCAGCCAATAGTGCGGTGGGAATGGCTTCCGAGATGGGCATTGAGCTGTTAACGGAAGCGCAATACCGGTCGCTGCAGGAGCTTGGGAATTTTGATGCCAAATCCTCGAGCTGGGTGATTACACCTGCTCCTATTAGAAAGCTCGGCGGGGCCCTCTTTTGCGACCGCCGCTATGACACTGTCTTTGTGTACCACAACGGGGCAGAGTCTTATTATGCTGCAAGGGGCTTTCGCGGGTCGCTGAGAATTTGATATTTACTCAGATGGGCCTGTCCCATGCGGGAAGCAACGGATACGTCATTCTCAAACGTTGATGGAAAAAGCCTTCAAACCCACGGTTACAGTGGATTTGAAGGCTTCTTTTTTGCTTTTGCGGGGTGGAGGCTATTGAGTGGCAGCTGTGGGGAGAGCTCTAAGCCGAGTTACTCGAGATGCAGCCCGCTTTCCCCCCGGCTCGCATGCTCTAAGCCGAGTTACTCGTGATGCAGCATGCTTTCCCCCCGACTCGCACGCTCTAAGCCGAGTTTCTCGGCTTGTAGCCGACTTCTCCACCCGGCTCGTACGCTCTAAGCCGAGTTTCTCGCGATGCAGCCCGCTTTCCCCCCCGGCTCGCACGCTCTAAGCCGAGATTCTCGAGATGCAGCATGCTTTCCCCCCGACTCGCACGCTCTAAGCCGAGATTCTCGAGATGCAGCCGACTTCTCACCCGGCTCGTACACTCTAAGCCGAGTTTCTCGTGATGCAGCCCGTTTTCCACCCGGCCCGCATGCTCTAAGCCGAGTTACTCGTGATGCAGCATGCTTTCCCCCCGACTCGCACGCTCTAAGCCGAGTTTCTCGCGATGCAGCCCGTTTTCCACCCTGCCCGCACGCTCTAAGCCGAGTTTCTCGTGATGCAGCGTAGTTTTCCTCTCCGCTCACACGAAACTGTCCCAGAAGGTAACGTTTGGGCAGCCCCAATCAATGTATTCTTAGGGATTACTTCCGAATAATTGCCCGGTAAAAAAACTTGGGCAACGCAGATTGACGCCGCCAGCGAGATTTTTGCCCCTTCGCTACAGGGACGGTAAGCAGCCGGTGAAGCCATTCCAGATTGAGCTTCTTCCAGATCGCTGGCGTAGCCGTGACCTTGCCGGCGATGACATCCAAGCTTCCTCCGACGCCAAATGCAACCCTAACGTTAGTAAGGTTAGCTTTATTTTTATAGATCCATTTGTCCGTGTAAGGCGCTCCCATGGCGATAATCAGCACATCGGGCTTCAAATGCCCAATGCCTTGCAGGATGCCCGATTCTTGGCCCTCGGAGAAGAAGCCGTGATGCCGTCCGGCAACTACTACATTCGGATAGCGACTACTTATCTCTTGCACAGCTTTAAGGCTGGTCTCCTCATCAGTACCGAGAAAGTAGAAGCTCCAGTTCTCTTTGTTCCCTCTCTCCAGCAGACGGAGCAGCAGATCATACCCTGTGACACGCTCAGGGACGGGGTCGCCCTTGCGCTTTGCAGCCATGACGATTCCAATTCCATCAGGCGTTATCAAATCGGCCTCTTTCACAATCGTCTGAAGCAGCTTGTCCGTTTGGTGGGTAATCGTAATTTCAGGATTCGCGGTTATCAGATGATACAGCTTCGGCTGTTCTTGTTGAATATGGTCGGTTAATTCCTCGACTGTCTCGTTGAGCGTCAGCTTGGAGAAGGGCACTCCCAAAATGTTTACAGTACCTTTCATCATACGCACCTTTCCATATGTAGAGTATAGTTTGATTTTACTAAAAAGATTTACAAAATTGGAAGTAATGCCAAATTTGTATTAAGTGCGATCCTACTCTCTCAACTAGCAATGTTTCTATAAAAATACTCTGCTGCCTCACGTATATAAGGTTAGAAGGACAGAGCGAAGGAGAACGTCTTTCTTGGTTAATCGACATTTTTTTCATAATATTGCTTGAAATTATGCCGATTCAATGTAAAATCATGTATAGATGGTTCGATTTACCTCCGACCACTGACCTATACAGGATATACATAATTATTTTTAAAAGAGTAATAAATGACTTCACATAATTTAAATGACAATGGAGGTTTTTAAATGAAGAGGTATAAAGCAGTAGCTGGTCCAAAAAACGTACAGGTTGGCAAAGGAGATACTCAGGCAGCATTCAATCTTTTTGCCGATATCATTAATAACGAGGCTCAACATGGCTGGGAGTATCATTCGATGGAAACTATTACGGTAACAGAGAAGCCGGGCTGTTTTCAGCAAGCTACCCCTACCAACTATTATATGCTCATTTTTGTCCAAGAGTAAGCCGTATTTTTTCATAGAGAAATTAATATAGTGAAAGCCACTGTGTGAATATATTTATGGAGAAAATACAGATGCATAATGAACGAATTCTGCAATCGGAACTCAAAGAAACGAAGGCCCATTATGGCGATCATCCTGACAAAAACATGCTCATTCAAGCTCTCTTTCCTGAAGGGGATGCGGGTGATCCAAGAAGTGTCCATTACCAACGGACGCTTGTTAGACCGGCAATCCAGTGGGGGGCGCTGTTTCTCCATATCATAGTGGTGTTGCTGGCAGCTGCAGGTGTCTTTTACCTGACAAGATATTGGGGGGCGGCTCGTTGGACAGCGATGTTTATTGCAGCGATGTTCACATTAGGATATTGCATTGTACGCCTTAAAAGAATTATCCTTTGTATCGTACGTCTTTATCAGCATTTTGCACCTGACTACATACGCAATCGTTGTAGATTCGAGCCTTCCTGCTCCGAGTATATGATTCTTGCGGTATCTCAGTATGGTGCATTTAAAGGTACACGCAAGGGAATACAGCGGCTCAAGCGCTGTAATCCTCAAGGCGGCGGCTATGATTGGCCGTAATGCAAAAGCGGTAAAACCGAAACGGGCTATTTCTAAATGGGGAGATAGCCTGTTTTGTTTTTAAGGAGATAGACTGAAATGAGTTCACCCAGGGTGAAATTACGGTTGCTATAGATCAATGTGTTAAAATGAAATAACAGTATTCGTATTGGAGGCACAACATTGAACCCAGAGCTGCACACAGAACGCCTTTATTTGCGCAAAATGGATCCTTCGGACTCGGCCAGTTTGTTCCGCATTTGGTCTGATCCGGATGTTACCGAATTTATGAATATCGATCAATTTACAGATGAGAGCCAGGCCAGGGAAATGATTCGGTTCCTAAATAGTCTCTCTGAGGATGACCAAGCGATTCGTTTCACCATAATGGAGAAGGAGTCCGGTCAGATCATTGGCTCTGGCGGGTACAACTTCCTGGATATGGAGCATGCCAAGGCAGAGATCGGTTACGACATTGCCAAAGACTATTGGGGCAAAGGCTACGCAACGGAGGCTGTCGGTACATTGTTAGAGTACGCCTTTTCGGCTTTGAAGCTGAATCGGGTTGAGGCCAAGGTAGAGCCTGAAAATGCGGGTTCCATAAAAGTTCTGCAGAAGCTGCGCTTTACGCACGAAGGCACACTCAGACAGTACGAAAAAATAAAGGGCAAGTTTAAGGATATTAGCATCTATTCCAAGCTTGCAGCGGATGAATAATAACCAAACCTCTCCCGTCTTGAGCATCTAGTTCAAGAAGCGAGAGGTTTCTTTTTTCAAGCACTCCACAGCACCTAGCCTAGTTTCCTCATGGCCCACTCGATCGGTCCTCTTGCCATTCGCTTTCGCCACCAATGCGAGAAGACGATAGCCGCTGCAAAGTATAAGCTTCCGTAAGCCATTGCAAACTCCAGGCTGCCATTCTCCAAATAGCCGGCAAATTCAAGCAGCCCCAGACCAAGCACGATATGGCCAACATAGTGGGACAAGGAGAGCTGCCCGGTATGAATCATCGCTTGGGTCAGGATAGATTGATCGAATTTCTCTACTGTATATAGGCAGAGCGCAAGGAAGGCCACAGCGGTACAAATACCGGAGAGCACATATAGCATGGTAGGCGGCATCGGCTTTGTCCCGAATAGAAAAATCGCGGCCTCGTTTCCCAGAACAGGAGAGATAAGCTTGATCAAAAAGTATGAAAGAGATTCAATCACAACGGCCCCTGATAAGGAATAAAGCAACACTTTCAAACGGTGCTGAGGACTCAGCCATCCTTTTCTGCCTATCCACATGCCAATAAGGAAGAAGCCGAACCAAGGAAAGAATGGATGGAAGCCGTTAAACATCAGATTGCGGGTGAAGCCTTCTGCTGTCCAGAAGCCTGCGTACGACTGAAAGCCCGCGTCCCATCCCTTAGTGTAATCGAATAGGACTAACAACAACTGCGCAGTGACCAAGACAAAGATAAACAGTCCCAATAAACGTTTATCTGGCGCTGTTATAAGCAGCGATGCTGCAACGAGGAACACCGCGTAGTAATGCAAAATATCAGCGTTCCAGTCAAGCAGCAGCAAGGCCATGCCGGCCGCCAACAGAAAAGCCGCCCTTTTATATAGGCTGTACCGATTGCGCCGAATCTGCTCTTCATTTTTTGCCATCCGGGCTTTCGTGGTCATGAGCGACACCCCGATACCGGCGAGCAGGACAAACAGGGCGGACGCCCTTCCTTCCAATAATCCAGCGATCTTCTGCAACAGCTCCGATCCGCCGTTCCCTGCTTGCATGGCAAGCTTATAGTTGACGATTATCATGCCAAAGATTGCCCAAGCTCTTGTGTAGTCAAGGGCTGTTATCCGTGTTTTCAACTGGTTCATTCCGCTTCATCCTCTGTTCGTGTAAGGTATAAAACCCACGATACAGCTTAGGCCAGGCCTAAGGTCAAGCATCTCCAGAATTCAGCAAAAATCCAGTAGGCAGCGACAATTTCCAAGTAGTCTTTAAGGATGCCAAAGGGAATACGCTTCAATCCGATATTATGTCGAGGGACTTTGTCTCTCGCGTTCTGAATGATCCGTATACTTTCTTGTCTTATGATCCGTACAAGAAGTACAACTGGTCAGCCTCAACATGGCAATCTATCAAAGCATCCAAAATTTCAATCGGCATGGACAAGACGCAAGTGGAGTTTTCATGGGGACGGCCTAATGATATCTCCAAATTAACGAGCGAGAAGACAACGATTGAAGTGTGGGGCTACGGCAGTCAATATGTCGCCTTTACGAATGGCAAGGTAACGCAAATTTATACGCTATAAGCAGTGTGTCAGAGAACGTCCCTTCAACTCAGGGGCGTTCTCTTTTCGTATAGAAGCTTCCCTATGTATATCAAAAAAATTACGTCCGCCAATGTTTTTTATATTAGGATTGTCGAGAGCGGCATGCTAACATATACAAATGCGGTTAGAAAGGGGACGGGTATTCAGTCTCCGCTTCGTGCCGTGCTTTTAATCAATCGTATAGGTGGTCCTTCATGTTAAAGAAGTCAGCGTTCCCATTACTGTTGTTGAATATGTTCCTCGCTAATCTAAGTATGGGTCTTGTCATTCCGATCGTGCCGGAGCTTCTCGAGATGTTTTCGGCAAGCGGACAGGCCGCGGGTTATTTGGTTGCTTGCTTCGGCCTGACCCAGTTTTTATTCTCGCCCCTTGCAGGCAATTTATCAGACCGTTACGGCCGTAAGCCGATGATTATTATCGGTTTGATCCTGTTCGGACTCTCCAACCTGCTCGCAGCATTAGCAAGTGATCTCACTTTATTATTCGTATCGCGATTGATCGGCGGAGTAGGCTCAGCAGCCTTAATCCCGTCCATTATTGCGTATATTGCCGACATTACTACAGCCGATCAGCGCAGCAAGTCTATGTCCTGGTTAGGCGCGTCGATGACATCCGGGTTTATTATCGGACCGGGGGTCGGCGGACTGCTTGCGGAATGGGGCATCAAGGCGCCATTCTATGTATCCGCATGTGTAGGGCTGCTGGCGATGCTTTGCAGTCTATGGGGATTGCCGGAATCGCTGTCGGCGGACATTCGCAGGATGCGTCAGCAAGTGAAGGAAAAGAAGGAGAATGTGTTCCGGCAAATTGTGCTTTCGGTTCGTACTCGCTACTTTGTCCTGCTGCTGATTGTTTTCGCCATGACCTTCGGTTTAACGCATTTTGAAGCGATTTTCCCGCTATTTGTCGTACAGGTCTATGGATTCTCAACGCGTCAGATCGCTATATTGCTGACCGTATGCTCGCTCATCGGCACGTTGAATCAGCTCTTGTTGACCGACCGGATCACACAGCGATTTGGCGAAAAACGGATCATCGGCGCCATGCTGCTGCTGTCGGCGGTATCCCTTGTGCTCTTGTTATTCTCCGGCCATTTCTATTATGTGATGGCGGTTACGATGCTTTTCTTTACCTTCACCAATATTTTGCGTCCCACGATCAATACGCTGCTGTCCAAAGTGGCTGGAGATGAACAAGGGTTTGTGGCAGGGATGAATAATGCGTATACGAGCCTTGGCATGATATTTGGGCCGATGCTGGCAGGGATTTTATTTGAAGTCCAAGTCAACTTGCCTTATCTGTTTGGCGGATTCGTACTGCTCGTGAGCAGCATCCTCTCGGGAAGCCGATTGAGGAAGGTGCTCGCCAGCTCCTAGCCTTAAGGCTAGGTTCAGACACTTCCTAAGACGGTTATAACGATGGAATAAGGCGGTTACAATGGATTTATAACTTTGAGCGTGAATTTATGAATCCAAAGGAAGTGTTCGAATATGAAGGCAACAGAAGCGGCCGCCGCGCCGACAGGCAAAGTGAACTGGGTGCTCTTTAATCCCAAAACCTATGCAACGATTCTTTATTTATTGCTATCTCTCCCGTTAGGGATTCTCTATTTTACAGTAGCGGTAACGGGGCTGGCGCTATCGATCGGTTTAACGCCAATATTTATCGGCATACCTCTGTTTTTTGGAGTCGCTAAAATGTTGAACGGAATTGTGAATTTTGAACAAAGCATGATTCGTCACATTTTGGGTTTGCCGGCAGCTCCTGTTACGCATAGCAACAATCGAGAGACTGAAGCCGGGTATAGCTGGTTTATTCGAATGGTTAGAGGTTTTGACAGCGGGCTGTTCATTCGAAACCTGATGCTCATCCTGCTGAGATTTGTAACAGGCATTGTATTCTTTGTGATTATGGTAACGGCGCTTTCACTAGGAATTGGGCTTATTGCCCTTCCAGTCGTGCATATCGTCTTGATGAATGAAATTCAGCTCGATATTTTGGAGAATAGCCTATTCAGCTATTTCCATATCGATTGGACCTATAATCAGCAATATATGCTGTACGCAGGCATTGGCCTTGTCATGTTTTGGATCGCGCTTCGCGTCGTGAACGGGCTTATGCAAATTCAGCGCAGACTCATGTATGTGGATGAGCCGTATCAAACCGCGCAGCAGCCGACAGCGCCATTGCGAAATCCAATGCAATCGCCGTATCCGATGCAATATTATGATGATCAGCCAGTGAATGAACCTGCTAAAGGGTTAATGCAGCCAGCTTATAGAGAGCCTTAAGGGCTCTCTTTTTTTGCGCGGCTAAGTTAGACAGAAAAAATAAAGGCTAGTAGAATAGGGCATGGGGTGATTGGACGATGATGATTTTGTATGGGGCGGAACATCACTTGCTGGTGCTATCCGATGCGATTGCGGCGGAAGAGCATCAGCACTCTTTTTTGCAGGTGACCCTATCCTTGGAGGGCGAATTTGAAATTGATGTAGAAGGGCGGAGCTTGAGGTGCTCCGGCATTGTCATCAATTCCAACGTTGCTCATCGTCTGGAAGGATCGGGACACCCTTTGCTGCTGCTCCTTATGGACAGCACCTCTGATATGGCGGCAAGCTTTAAGCGATTAATTGGCGATCGAAAGTATGAAGTGCTTCCGCCGGAGCAGATGAAGGGCATTCGCGAATATGTGCCCAGAGAGTACCCCAATGTTAAGGATAGCGAGAGCTATCTTTCTTTTCTGGAACAGCTTATGAAGCTATTGGGCGTGGAACACCTGAACACAGCTATTGCCGATCCTAGGATAAGGGAGTTCATAGGGCTCGTGAAAGAATGCACCGATTCTGAGCACTCCGTTGGTCAATATGCCCGAAGCCTGGGGTTGTCCAACAGCAGATTGTCGCATCTGTTCAAAGAAAATACAGGCATACCGCTTAGCGGATACATGCTGCTGCACAAGCTTCAGAAGGCAACCTATTTTATTTTCAAAGGGCTTAGCATAACGGATGCGGCTATGGCGGCAGGGTTTGACAGCCCATCGCATCTGGCTGCCACCAGCAAGAGGCTGCTGGGGATGACGGCGAAGGATATTCGCAAGGATAGCGTCTTTTTGCAAGTTTCCTGTCTGCATTGACCTTACAATGGGTGCAGGAGGTGTTTCCAATGAAAGCATACTTGCAGGAAACAGACTTGCTGAATTACACTTATCCATCCATCCAGCAAGTCATTAACAGTCGCCAATGGGACCGTCTGCCCAAGAAAGAACAAATTCTTGGCATTTATAATTACGTCCGTGACGAGATCCTGTTTGGCTATAATCGTAAGGATACGATTTCAGCATCGGAAGTGCTGCGGGATGGCTATGGTCAGTGCAATACAAAGGGGATCCTTTTTATGGCCTTGCTAAGGGGTGTTGGGGTGCCCTGCCGTATGCATGGATTTACCATAGATAAAAAACTTCAAAAGGGTGCGATGAAAGGATGGTACTATCGATTGTCGCCCCAGGAAATCGTACACAGCTGGGTTGAAGTGCATTATAACGGCAAGTGGTTGAATATCGAAGGGTTTATTTTGGACATTCCATATTTAACTAAGCTGCAGCAAAAATTCGGCCAGTGTACAGGCTCGTTCTGCGGGTACGGTGTTGCTACCGATAATTTCCAAAATCCGGACATTTATTGGGATGAAAACGATACATACGTGCAGAAGGAAGGAATTGTACGGGACTTTGGGATTTACGATAGTCCAGATGCGTTCTTCTCCGTTCACCAGCAAAGGCTGAGTCCGCTCAAAAAAATGATGTTTAGCCGAGTCGTACGGCATCTGATGAACCGAAACGTCAGGCGAATCAGGCAAGGAGAAATAGAATAAGCAATGCACAACAGGAGATGGAGCAGCCATTAAGCGGCTGCTTCTTTTTTTTGCGAGAGATCGGATCCACTTTGGTCAAGCTCCTTCCGGGGACGGATACCAAAATACATCGGCTGCAGGATGCAGTATTTTTTAATTTCTATAATATGGTACTTAAATCCAGATAGTCGATTATAGTATGCGGGGAGATGTCCTAAGTGAAAACGCTGATTGAATTCAAAAAAGTAACGAAAGAATATCAAATCGGAGAAGTGCCGATCAAGGCTCTGAATGGCGTGGACTTTTCCATATCGGAGGGGGAATTTGTTGTTGTTCTGGGAGCAAGCGGGGCTGGAAAAAGCACCATCTTGAATATTCTTGGCGGCATGGATACGGCAACCTCGGGACAAGTGTTTGTCGGCGGACAGGAAATATCACAGCTCAGTGAAAAAAAATTAACCGAGTATCGCGGCGAGAAAGTGGGCTTTGTTTTTCAATTCTACAACTTGATACCCAATCTTAACGCTCTGGAGAATGTTGAATTTGCCGCTGAAGTTTGCAAGGACCATCTGGATGCCCAAGACATCTTACATAAGGTTGGATTATCGGATCGTATCCGTAACTTCCCTTCCCAGCTCTCGGGAGGCGAGCAGCAAAGAGTGGCTATCGCTAGGGCCATTGCCAAAAATCCTCTGCTCTTGCTTTGTGACGAGCCAACCGGGGCTCTGGATTACGTGACAGGCAAATCTGTCCTCAAGCTCCTTCAAGACTTGAACACGGAGACGAAGAAGTGCATTGTCCTAGTCACGCATAATTCTGCTATTGCTCCTATGGCAGATAAGATTATAAAGGTTAAAAGCGGAAAGATCGAAAGCGTGATGATCAATCCTAAGAAACAAAGCGTTGAGGGGATTGAGTGGTGATGAAGCTGTTATTAAAGCTGCTGAGGGATATTAAGCAATCTATTGGCCAAACGATCGCGTTGGTTTTGGTTATCGCTGTAGGCGCTTTTTTCTATGCGGGGCTGGTAACGTATAGCGATAATCTTAGCACTTATACGGAGCATTATTTTGAAGAACATCGTCTTAGCGATCTGAATGTCTATTACAGTCAAATATCCAAGGAGGATGCGGCCCGATTAAGCAGGCTGGAAGGCATTAAGAAACTAGAAGGGCGCTATACCTTTGATGCCGAGCAAGCCTTTGATAGTTATAAGGCCGCTATAAAAATTCATTCGATCCCGGCACAAAATGAAATAAACACGCCTGCTCTGATTGAAGGCAGCATCCCGTCAAAAGATGGCGAAATTTTATTGGATTCCCGCTATGCTGAGGAGCATCACTTTCAGATCGGAGACCCAATCAGTCTCAGAACGAATGAGCAAGACATCACGCTTACCATTAGCGGCTTGGGCGAGAATGTGGAGCATGCCAAAAAGAACGACATCCAAGACCATAAAACCTATGGGGTAGGTTATATTGCCGAAGAGACGATATCCGCAATCGCAGGCGGCTTTTACTATAATGAGATCATGATAACAGCCCAGGAGGGTTTTGACACGGCTGATTTGGGCCAATCCATTGAAGCGCATTCCAAGGAACTCGATTATGTGGAGCAGGTAAGCAAGGAACGTACGTTCAACTATTCTCAGATCCAGCAAACGATACATAACAATAAATTAATGAGCAAGGTTATACCTCTGGTTCTCTTTTTGATTGAAGCGATTATCCTGTTTCTTGTTATGTCGCGTGTTATCGATTCGCAAAGAAAACAAGTGGGCATCATGAAGGCTTTGGGTGTGAAAAACAGAAGCATTATGCTGCATTACATGGGGTATCCAGTGCTGGTAGGCATAATAGGCTCAATCATAGGTTGTGCGATTGCAGCTACTGTATTTATTCCATTCGTAACGGTGTCTAATGCAAGGGCCTACTCGCTGCCCGATATTACGTTTTCTCTTTCTTTCTATTCGATCTTTCCTCCCATTATTTTCTCCAGCGCATTCGGAATCGCGGCCTGTTACTTAAGCGGCAGAGCCATATTAAAAGAGCGTGCAGCCCAGGCCATGCGCCCGAAACCGCCGAAGAAGATGAAGCGGCTGCTGGCAGAGAGAATCCCCGGACTTTGGAGCCGGATTCCCTACAGCTACAAGCTCATATTGAGAAACCTGTTTTTAAATAAGCAAAAAGCTCTGGCTAGCTCCATTGGCGTTGTCATAAGCACAGTGTTATTAATAACGGCCTTCGGCACACAATCGGCTTTGCTGAAGGTAGCCAACCAGATTGAAGATGTGTATACCTATGATCTAAGAGTAGATTATAAGGCGGGAACTTCGCTAGCATCAGTCCAATTGCCCTCTGGTATTAAAGAGAGATACTCCTTATCTGCCTTTCCTGTTGAATTCGAAAAAAATAATGAACGAGAACAAGCAACATTAATTGTTACAGACAAGGCAAACAGCCTCGTTCATTTCTTTGATGAAAATGACAGCAGAATCGCTTTGGAGGATCATGGTGTGCTCATGCCCAAGTCCTATGCCGACAAACATCAGATTTCAGTAGGAGATATCATTCCAATCAAGTTCACTGCGCCAGGGCTGAACAATCAAGCTGTGGATATGAAGGTACTGAATATATCCAATCAGTATTCGAATCCTTCACTTTACAGCACGCCAGACTATATACGGAGCTTTGGCGTAAATTACAGTCCAACCTCACTATTCATTCAAACCGGCAGATCGGCGGATCTGGCAAGCATCCGCAGCTTCTTTGAACAAGACCAACAAGTTGACGCTATTGCCGATAAAAGCGATTTAAAAAAATCAGCCCAATATATTTTGCAGCAGAACAGCTTTGTATTCATCATGTTTATTATTAGTGCAGTCATGCTTTCCTTTGGCGCCATCTATACGATCTCTTCCATCAACATCTATGAAAGGAATCGTGAGCTTGCAACGCTTAAGGTATTAGGCTATCCCAAACATAAAATAAACAGGCTTATATTTTTTGAAAATATTATTCTTACCACATTCGCAGTCCTTGTGGCCCTTCCGGTCAGCGGCTATGTTTATGCAATCATTGTAAGGGCGCTGTCTAGTGCCCATCAGCAAATCCCGGACCAATTGAACATGGTGAACATGCTGATTTCAATTATTCTCGCGTTCTTGCTTACCATGCTATCCAGCATGCTGTTGAGGAGGAAAGTGAACCGCATCCACATGATTGAATCGTTAAAAAGCGTAGAGTAACTCGCTGCGCGAAAATGCAAAAGAGGGGCTGAGGGCCCCTCTTTTTCTTATACAAGCCTTCGGCACAGCACATCTCTCAGATTAAGCAGCGTTTCCTTGCGGATACGGTAGTAAGTAGCCCGGCTCATGTGCAGCTGCTGGGCAGCCATCTCTACGCCTAGCTGCGGTGCCTTCGCATATAGCTTTAGCAATGCGAGATTATTGCTGTTAAGCGGGAAGGGCGGGGAGTCGGAGAACACACTGTGCAATTTTTGCTGCAAGGTGACCCCGCTGCAGGATAGTTTGTCTGCAAGCTCGCTTTGAGCCAGCGCCTCATGATCGTTCATTAAAGCGATTGCGGTTTTAACTTCTTTTTCCGTCAGCTCGAAGGGATTAGACAAGGTTTCGTTGCCGTCCGGAGTAAAGTGGATGAGGTCAAATATTTGATCAACGAAATTGGTGCCGCGCCAATCCTGTTCATGAATGGATGCTTTCGCTCCCTGGAACAGATGGTCCCTGATGTGATCTGGCAAATCGCGTATTCGAAATCCAGCATTGCCGAGAAGCTCGTTGGTCTCCCTATAAGCTGTCACAAGGATAAAACGCATTCCAATGGAATGGTGTGTGATCAGATCCTTCGTAATAATTCCAATGAGCTCATGATAGGAATAGTCCGGGCTATGGGATGATGCGCTTGCGCGCAGATGATAATAGGTGTCGGCCTCTTCCATTGATGCTCGCCTCAGCAGCCTGATCTCTTTGGGGAAGACGGCATCCAGCAGTCCGGGAAATAAACGCTCTAATAATGCTGCGGTCTCCTTATATAAGAGAAGTCCTGCCGTAAATGCAAGAGGCTTCTCTTCTGAGCCGCGATACACGCGGATGCAGTCTGGAAAATAGGAGGCTAAGACGTCCATGATGGCATGGTCGATTTCGGATGAAATAGAGTACTTATCCTCTTCTTTCATCATTTGATGCAAGCAGGGCAAGTCCTTAGGCTGGAAGGGCTCCATATACAAGGCATCCAGCTTGGGAGACAACAAGGGAATCGAATCGATCTGATACATATCTTGTGAGGCAGACAGCATCAAGGAGACAATACGGCCCTTTTCCTGCCCGGCCGCATGGCCCAGCTCCAATGCCAGTTCATCAATAATGCGGCGCCATAATGTCCGATACCGCTCAGGCTCGCGAGTTCGGAAGTCATCGGCCAGGAAGAACCGCGCTGCATCATGCAGGGCAATCCCTCCGGCTGTGGGCCGGATATAAGAGAGCCGGTTGATCCGTATAAGCTCTTGCAAAGTTAACGGAGTGCCCAGGAATTTCCCCAGCCACTCTATAGTTGCATAAGGCACGATACATAAGATTTCGATCAGGTCATTGAACTCGGAAGAGGCTTCTTCGCGAAGCAGTGCTGCACTGATTCGCATGGAGATCGGCCAGTCCGATCCGCCTGATTCCAGCGGCGAACGCCGCATTTGCTCGGCATACAGGTTCAGGGCCAGAGGCAGTCCGCGGGAGCGGCTGCACAGCCGCTCCATTTCATTCGTATTCTGCCAGCCCATTTGGCTTAAGCAGCTGATGATCTCCTCGCGCGACAAGGCGCCAAGCTGGATGCTCCTGCTGCGGCTGCCCCAAGCTAAGTCGCTTGCCCAGGCTGCGGATAAGTCTTGTCTGGACGCCAAGATAACGAGCAAGCCTGCTGCAGGCAGTTGGGGGAGAAACGCTTCGCGCAGCCAGCCTTCCATTCGCTGTATGGAGTCGTAATGATCGATGCATAGCAAGGTTTTTTTGGTCGCAATGAGATTCGCAAGCTGCTGATAGATGCTGCCCGGCTCACTCGGGGCCTGCGGATGAAACGTAAAATAATCCTGCAGCGCCTCCATAAAGCCAGCAGCAGAACCGGTGCAAGCGCGGCCGTCCAGCCAGATTGCGGCAGCGTCTTTCCGTCGTGCCATATTCATAAATTGCAGCAATAACGAGGATTTCCCCATTCCCGCCATACCGGAGAGGAACAGCACTTCAGTGGGAGCTTGCGCATGTCCTAGCCAAGCTTGCACCAGATCAAGCTCTGATTCTCTGCCGACAAACAGGCGGCTTCGTTCTAAATCCAGTATTTCGGCGAGCTTTTGCATCACCGCTATGTCCCTCCTTTCGGCAAATCGGGATATTGGTCCTGCGCCGGAACGTCCGCATTTCGTACCAATTCGACATAAAAGGCAAACCTCCTTTTCCTGATGACAGCAGCCATCCGATACATGAGACGAATTTGCGATAAATGTGAGATACCGCTGCGAATATAGTCCTATACAATGAATGGGATTGTACATCTACATTACAGAATGGATGAAAGGAGTGGAACAACATTCGAAGGCAAATAAAAAGGCTGACAGCTGGCGTACTGGCTTTTCTATTGATCACGTCGTTGCTGCCTGAATGGTTGGAAGGAAAAGTCTATGCTGCAGGCACTTACAAGATAGATACGGTAGCGGGCACGGGAGCAGGCGGCTTTTCAGAGGATGGGGGACCTGCTATATCGGCCACATTGAATAATCCTGGCGGAGTGGCGGTGGACAGCGACGGCAATATATATATTGCGGATTCTGCCAATCATCGGGTCCGGAAGGTCGATGCCACGGGAACGATTAGCACAATAGCGGGCACAGGCACGGCCGGCTATACAGGGGATGGGGGGCCTGCGACGTTGGCCCAATTGAACAACCCTTATAGGCTCGCATTAGACAGCGTTGGAAATCTGTATATCGTGGACTACTCTAACGACTGTATACGGATGGTTGATGTGTCGGGGGAGATCAGCACCGTAGCGGGCGGGCGAGGCAATGGCTATATGGGTGACGGGGGACCTGCGACATCGGCTAGATTGAGTTATCCGGACGGTGTGGCGGTAGACAGCATCGGGAATCTGTATATCGCGGATAAAGGCAATCACCGGATCCGGAAAGTCGATACGTCGGGAACCATTAGCACGGTAGCGGGTTCCGGCGTTCGCGGCTACTCAGGGGACGGAGGAGATGCCGAGCTGGCTCAATTAAACTCCCCTACTGGAGTGGCAGCGGACGGCAGCGGAAACCTGTATATATCGGATACAGCTAATCACCGAATTCGCAAAGTGGATATTGCGGGGAAGATCAGCACGATAGCAGGTGTGGGTGAAATGAACTATTGGGGAGACGGGGTGCCGGCGACTTCGGCTTATTTGAACCGCCCCATTGGGATAGCTGCAGACAGCGGCGGAAATGTATATTTCGTGGATTATTCCAATTTCAGAATTCGTAAAATCGATACATCGGGGATCGTTAGCACGATAGCGGGTGCGGGGCGGTTCGGCTATTCGGGAGATGGCGGACCGGCGACCTCGGCAGAGCTGCATGGACCCTACGAAGCAGCGGTAGACAGCAGTGGAAATCTGTATATAGCGGAAGTGTTCAGTCATCGAATCCGGAAAATAAGCTTGAGCGCACAAACTGTCGTTGCATTCGCCGCGTCGTCCATTCCCGGAGTCGGTGTGGATAATACGATCACGTTGACCGTGAAGGATGAGAATGGGAACACGGATACGCAATTTAACGGAGAGCGTGAGGTGACGATCTCGGGATACTTGCAAGCGCCGGACAACTCCTATGGCAGGTTGAACGGGACGGCCTTGCTTGAATCGGCGCATACAGCAAGTATTGCGTTTGCCAAAGGGAAAGCAACCGTCAACTTGGCGTTGAACAAAGCGGAAGCGCAGACGATCAATCTAAGTGTGGAGGGTGTATTGTCGCCAGCGGCCAATTCTTTGATTATTACGCCTGTGGCAGGAAAGGCGGCTGCGATGTCGCTGACTACAGACATGGAGGCTCCAGCCAGCAACGGAGGCCAATTCGCGCAACAGCCTGTCATCACGCTTCTCGATGCTTACGGCAATAAGAGTGCAGGGGATAACAGCACGGTCGTAACGGCATCGAAAAAGGATAAGGGGGCTTGGACGCTTACCGGAACAGCGACGGCAAGGGCCAGCGCAGGTGTCGTCACCTTTGCCGGTCTTGGTGCAGCGAATGGAGTAGTGGTAACGGAAGCAAAGCTCTCGTTCGAGACGGAGGGCTTGCCGCCAGTCGAGAGCACAACCATGACGCTCCCGATTTACACCGGCAAATTAATTACGCAGCTACAGCCTGTTCCCCACGACCCTGATCATCCGCATGTAGGTGATGATTCGAGGAAGTTTAAAAAAATGGATAGTAACGTCTATCTCACGAACGAGCCTTATGCAGATCTATTGTTCACGACAAAAGGCGCTGATGGGCTCAGTATATTCGTTGATGATATTCGTAAAGGGATTTCAGCGAGAGGTCCGTCCGGTAATTTAGACGTTAAAGATGGCGCAGAGTGGCTAAAGATTGACTCAGCAGACCCTTTGATGGACACTAGCATGTTCCGTCTCGCATCACAGCCAGTTCCTGCTACAGGCATCCGAATAGATATTTCGGCAAATAAGACTACCGGCGACGATTTGGAATCTGTTGTTTTGCTGCAAGCTCCAACGGTTATTTCCCTTGATGCACCGCACATATTGGAAACAGGCAAAACGATCACAATCAATGGACACATCGATACCAAGGCTCGTTTGCCGATTACGATCTCAACTATCCAGGAAACGATCAACGATTACACAGATGACCAAGGACAGTTCTCTTTTGTATACACGGCGCCTTTGTCTGCCGTGAACGAATTCATAGTAGTAGCGGCACCGGGGGTCGAACAGCAACTGCTCAAAAGTTGGGGTGTTATTATCTATAAGCCTGACAGACTCCCTGCGCCTGACGGTTTAAAAGCAACAGCCGGGGATGGCGAGGTTGTTTTGTCCTGGGAGCCCGTGGAGGGAGCCACTTATTATGATATTTTTGAGGGTGAAGCTTCGGGCAGTTATCAAAAAACTGAGAGAATCACAAATTTCACGGGCGATTATACTTTCAGAGGACTGACTAATAACATTACCCGTTACTATGTTGTAAAAGCAGGAAACGATGAGACCGAAAGTGACTATTCGGAGGAAGTTAGCGCAACGCCGCAAGCCTTGTCGCCTAGTGTACCACCGCAATGGCCGGATGGCAGCGAGTTGAAGGCGTTGGACATCACGCAGACGAGCATGAAGCTGTCGTGGCCAACAGCGACAGATAACGTCGGAGTAACCGGCTACCGGATATACGTGAATGGTACGATACATGAGACGGTAGTCGGCAGTGTCAATGTGACCACTGTTGAAGGCTTGAGCGCAGACACCGCCTATACAGTCAAAGTCATAGCTTTTAACGCAGAAGGCAAAGAGAGTAATGCCCTGACCGTATCGGCTAGAACATTACCACAGCCGCCGGACCCGGACACCGAAGCGCCGCAATGGCCGGATGGCAGTGAGATGAAGGCGTCAGATATTACGCAGACGAGCGTGAAGCTGTCATGGCCTACTGCGACAGATAATGTTGGTGTGATCGGCTACCGGTTATACGTGAATGGTACGGAGCATGAGACGGTAGTCGGCAGTGTCCATACAACGACCATCGACCGCTTAACAGCAGGCACGACCTATACGGTCACAGTCGCAGCTTACGACTTGGCTGGCAACGAGAGTGCGACTATTGCCATACAAGTAACGACAGCCCGCTCTTCGAGCGGAGGCAGCGGAGGCGGACCCGTATTATCTAATAATGCCGATGTGGAAGAGTTGCAGATATGGGCTATGGACGGGGAGCTTGTGCTTACTCCAGCCGGAACCAATCGTTATACAGCTCGAACAGCAGCGGAGCAGATCGACATTGCAGTGAAGGCCGCACATTTTGCGGCGAAAGTGCTGTTGCAGGATAAAGAGATTACAGAGAGAACGAAGGTGAAGCTGGAAGCAGGGGATAACACGATCGTGCTGATCGTGCAGGCGGAAAACGGGGACAGAATAGAGTATACGCTGTCCATTTACCGCGAAATATTAAACCCGTCTGAGCCAGTCACCCATTTTACCGACATTGCAGGACATTGGGCGGAAGATGATATCAAGCGTGCCGTGGAGAAAGGGATCGTCAGCGGATATCCGGATCATACATTCAGACCGGGCCATCACGTCACCCGTGCCGAGTTTACCGTTATGCTGGCAGGTGCATTGAAGCTGGAAGAGAACAGACTGCCGATGTCGTTCAGCGATAATGAGCTTATCGAGGACTGGGCAACAAAGGCGGTTGCGCAGGTGGCGCAAGCAGGTATTATCAACGGATATGCAGACGGCAGCTTCCGTCCGAATGCCTCCATTACCCGTTCTGAGATGGCGGTTATGATTGAGCGGGCGCTTCAGCTGCCAATCGACGTCACGGCTTCTACCAGCTTTGATGACGACGCTGCGATTCCGCAATGGGCAAAAGGATCGATAGAGGCAATCCGCACGCTTGGCATCGTGGATGGTCGCGGCGGGAACCATTTTGTGCCGAATGAAACGGCAACACGCGTGGAAGCAATCGTTATGCTGCTTCGCATGCTTGGACAACTGAAAGAGGAATAAAGGGACTGAATTAAACGTGAAGAGGCCTCCAAATCCATTATTGAAATGGATTTGGAGGCTTTCTATTGCTATTTATGAAGTTCAGTTGCTATGCATGAGGTCAGTTCCTGATCATCCTTGGAGCAGCCAATCAATGACGCTTGCGCTTGTACGACAAGATGAACAGAAGGCCGCCAAGCGATACAAGTGCCATGAAGATCAGCGTGATATTGCTGTAAAGCGCGGCTGCTTGATTGGTTATGGCCGTGATCAAGGGGGAGTGAAGCCATGGCTTAGTCAGCAGTCCGCCTACACTGGCTATGCCAATCCCTTCGGCAAGGAAACAGGCAAAGTTGAGCATGCCCATGCCGGAACCTGCTTCCTCCGGCTCCAGCGTCGTGGCGACACTTGCGGAAATGACCGTTTTTACAAATGAAAGGCCGCCAAACGTCAAGATCACCGAGCTTGCAATCAACCAGGGAGCTCGATCCGTATAGAAGAGTACGATCAGAAAACCGGCGGCAATCATGCCGAGTCCGGACAACATCGCGGCGGTATGTCCCCTTCGATCTGCCAGCATCCCGCCGAGCATCCCGAACAAGATAACGCTGAGTGTGCCCGGGAACAGAATGGCGCTTCCGATAAGCCCCGTCGGCATATGGTATACCGCTCTCATCAGATAAGGAATCATGGCGAAGAAACCGGCTATCGTGCCGAGCAGCAAAGCGCCTGTGAGCACACCGGCCATATACCTTTTCTTCCGAAACAGGGAGGGCTCCAGGAACGGTTCTTGCTGCCGGCGGAAATGACGAGCGAGAAGCCCGAACAGAACCAGGCTTGCAGCCAGATAAATCCAATGGTACAGCGTCATGAACAGAGCAAATGAGAGAATGCCGACAGACAGCAGAGCGGCACCGGCGGTATCGAATGGCTTTCTTTCCGAGGTCTCGTCAGGCATGGTCCGCAGTACGAAAGGAAGGGCCAGCAGTGACAGCAACGGCAGTGCAAATAACAAGGACCAGTGAATATAACCGGAGATTGCGCCTCCGATGACCGGGCCGATCCCCTCGCCGAATGCAACCACAGAGCCTATCAGGCCGAATGCCCTGCCCTGTTTGTCAGGTGCGACCATCTTGACGATGATCACCATAATCAGAGATGGTACGGCCGAAGCGCCGACTCCCTGCAAAAACCGCGCGATCAGCACGCCCGGATACCAGGTATGGCCTAATAGGCCAGCAATCGAACCGAAACCATAGATTAACATCCCGAATAACAGCAGCTTTTTCATTCCTGTATGTTCCGATATCTTGCCGTACACAACGATGCCAATCGCGAAAGAGAGCGAGAAGCAGGTATTAATCCAATTGGCCGCCGACGGTAAAATATCATAATAAGCAGCAATATCCGGTAATGACACGTTAAACATAGTTTCATTCATCACGCTGAAGAACGTCAAAATGCTCAGCCAAAGGATGAGCCGGGAATCGTGAGCTTTAATTCGATGTAACACTTGCATATAACCCCTTTAAGGTGAAGGGGAGTCGCAGTTTATAGGGCCAATTATGCGCTTTCCCCTAATTGTTGTACCCTAGCAGAATGGTTTTGTCGCATGTTTAAATACGCCTCCAAATAAGTAAAATGTAAAACAATTCAATTGTATCATAGGCTGCTAGGAGGCGTAAGCATACGGAGACGCTTTAAGAACTTCGGATGATGATTGGTATTCTATCTTAATTTGGTTCAAGGAAGAGAATAAAGTGTGGCGGCGTTGCAACGATTAGTTTGTTTATTTTGATCCTGCAGCGGTGTGAGGCGGCGTTGCAGTGATCAGTTTGCGTATTCTGGGCCTGTAGCGATATGAGGCGGCGTTGCAGCGGTCGGTTTGTTTATTTTGGTCCTGCAGCGTTGTGTGACGTCGTTGCAACTGGCAGTTTGGTCCTGCAGCGATGTGAGGCGGTGTTGCAGCTGGTAGTTTGTTTATTTTAGGCCTGTAGCGATGTGAGGCGGCGTTGCAGCGGCCGGTTTGTTGATTTTGGTCCTGCAGCGTTGTGTGACGGCGTTGCAGCGGGCGGTTTGTTTATTTTTGCCCTGCAGCGATGTGAGGAGGCGTTGCAGCGGGCGGTTTGTTTATTTGGGTCCTGCAGCGATGTGAGGCGGCGTTGCAACGGGCGGTTGATTTAATTTGGTCCTGCAGCGTTGTGTGACGGCGTTGCAGCGAGCAGTTTGTTTATTTTGGTCCTGCAGCGATGTGAGGCGGTGTTGCAGCTGGCAGTTTGTTTATTTGGGTCCTGCAGCGATGTGAGGCGGTGTTGTAGCGGTCGGTTTGTTTATTTGGGTCCTGCAGCGATGTGAGGAGGCGTTGCAGCGGTCGGTTGAACGCTACATGCAAGGAGAGGCTTCAAGCAGAATGGTGAAGGAGTGAATTGGACGTTTTTGCAGCTCATTTGCAGTAAGGCTCATTCAGGTTACGGACATTCCCCCTCAAAAATTCTCCCCCCCTAATTCCTCATAATCTTCGCACGTGAGGCATGGAAATTCAGGTTATGATAGAGTAGGCAGAGGTATAAACTTCTGCACAACACGCCGGGCCGGAAACCGAAGTTTCCCGTACCCGCGAGATGATGACGAAAGGGCTGAGCACCAGCGCTTATGCTAACCAAACGGCTGAATAACGTCACGTTCAAGAACCGGATCATCTTTATCTTCATCATTAGCAGTTTGGGCCCGTTCATCTGCCTTGGCCTGACCTCGTTCTATACGATTGACTCCATTATCGGCAATAAAGTGGAGGGAGCGCTCCAGAGCAACCTGAAGCAGGATTTGATGTCGCTGGAGAATATGCTGAACAACCTGAACCATGTATCCCAGCAGCTCGCCTACGGCGGCAGCACGAATCGTTTGATTGAGCAGCTGGAGGTAGAGAACGATCCGTATGAGCGGCTTCGTCTCAACAACGAGATTCGGAGCGAGCTTAACAATATAACTTTTTCGAACCCTAATATCGGGTTGCTGATGTATTATGCTCCCGACACCGGAGAGTACGAGTTCGAGAACTTCCGTGTGCGAGGCGACTTCCATCCGGACCGCTTGCCGCTAATGGAGGAGTATCCGGAAATTACGTATTATGGTCCCCATCTGAGCTATAATGGCTCGATCAATCAATATGTGTTCAGCATTATGCGCAAGGTAACTCTGCCCGATCAGAATCTGTACCTCTACATTGAGACCGGTCGTAATGCGCTGACCACGTTGTTCGCGCCGCAGAATCACAAGGAAGGCTCGCGCAGGCTGCTCCTGCTCGACAATGAAGGGCAGGTCGCGTTTAGCGAAGTGAACGAGGTGTTCGAGGAGCGGACGCCGTTCCCGCATCGTGAAGCGGCCCCATCATCGGGTACATCGGGAGGCTACTTCTGGAGCAAGGAGGTCAGCAATCAGGGCTGGAGCCTCGTGTCCGTCGTACCGCAGAACGAGATCAATCAAGAACGCAATCGCTGGCTGCTGCAGATCGCGGGTTTCTTCCTGCTCTTCCTCATCCTCGCCGTATTCGCTGCCTGGCTGTTATGGAAGATGGTGTATCGGCCGCTCGATAAGTTCCACCGCGAGATCAAGTCGCTTACCCAATCGGAGGAGCGGGAGAAGGAGGAGCTGACCCATATTCCGGAGTTCGATTATCTGCTCTATCAGACGCGCAGCATGAAGCGCAAGATCTGGACGCTCTACGACGAGATCGAGACGAAGGAGAAGCGCCGAGCCGATCTGGAGGTGGAGAAGCTGTTGTACCAGATTAATCCCCACTTTCTCATGAATACGCTCGATACGGTGCACTGGCTGGCGGTTATGAACGGGCAGAAGGAGATCGACAAGCTGGTGCTGAGCCTGAACAAGCTGCTGTATTATAACTTGGGCAAAATGGGCGAAACCTCTACCATCGGCGATGAGATCGAAGCGCTGAAGGAGTATCTGCAGCTCCAGCAGATCAGGTACGATTTCCAGTTCGACGTTGATATCGATGTTGACGAGAACAGTCTCGGGCTGCCAAGTCCGCGCTTCCTGCTGCAGCCTATGGTGGAGAACGCGCTGTACCATGGCGTCAGCGACGATGGTTACATCTATGTGGGCATCGCTTTGCAGGAGGACAGCTTGCAAATTACGATCCAGGATAACGGAGCTGGCATGAGCCGCGAGATCATTGCTGAGCTGCTGGACGAGGATACGGAGGACAGTGACAAGGTTGGCATGGGCATCGGAATGAAATATGTGAAGCGGATCTTGCGTGCAAGCTACGGTGACGAAGCGAAGCTGAACATTCGCAGCGAGGTAGGCCAAGGCACGGTTGTTTCCTTAAGACTGCCAGTTACGGAAGAAGCGAGGGCTGCCGCCGACAGGCTTGCACGGGAGCGCAAGGCAACCGACGGGCATGAGCTTGACGACAGATTTTCGCCTGGCGTTGCACACGAGACTGCATCTGCTGCGGTTTCATCAATGAAGCCGCAATGGCCGGCAGCAAAGGAGGAATGACCATGATTTCCGTATTAATCGTTGACGACGACAAGCTGGTGCGCAAAGGTCTGGCTTCCTCCATGCCGTGGAAGGCTTTTGGGATGGAAATCGTAGGCGAAGCGAATAACGGGGAGAATGCGCTGAAGTTCATGGGATCGCATCCCATCGACCTGCTTATAACGGATCTGTCCATGCCGGTCATGTCCGGCATTGAACTGATGAGGATCGTACGGGAGAAGTATCCGCTGGTGCAGATCGTGGTGCTGTCGCTGCATCAGGACTTTGAATATGTCCAGGAGGCGCTCCGATTAGGAGCCATTGATTATATCGCCAAAACCCAGCTGGAGCAGGAACAGTTCGAAGAAGTGTTGGGACGCATCGTGCGGCTGATGGGCAGGAGAGATGGCAGCTTGCCGGGAGACGTGGGCGACCAGCTGACAAAATCGGCGCTGGGAGGCGATGAGCTCTATGTGTACTACTCGCTAAGCGCCAACCCTGAGGAGGGGCATCGTCATGCAGTCATTCCGGTAATGGCGGAAGAAGCGGAAGCCGGCATCTGGTATGCGTCAGAGCCGCCGGTCATCACCGCTCGGAGAGCGGCCGAGCAGGCGGCCGAAGGTCAGCGTTCACTCGTTGCCTGCGTGCGGTTCCGAGGCTTCTCCGGAATGGATCGCAAGTCCGTGCTGGGGATGATTCGCTCTTACGGCAAGCGGAATCTGTTCTATGACTATGAGCCGGATAGGCCGTTCACGGAAACGGATGCCTCCTCTTGTCTGGACCAGGAGCGGGAAGCGGGCGGCGCGACGCCGATCGGGAAGCTGAAGGAGCGCTGGTCGGCAGCGGATTGGATATCCGACGACGTCCGGTTCGAGGAGCAGCTCTCCGAGCTGAAGGAACTGCGCATGCCGCCCGTGCGGCTCATACGGATTTTTTATTCGTTGACGGATGAATGGAACCGGCTCTATCAAGCTATATTGGCTCAGCCGATCGAGATCGAGGACTTCTTCCCGAGCTGGTCCTTGTTCCGGGACTGGCTGACGGAGGCGCGCGAACGGATCAAGCGCGGGGGAACGAAGCCGCTGTTCTCGCAGGAGATTCAGAGCAGCATCGTGAAGGCGATGAGCCTCGCGCAGCAGAACGTCAGCGAGCCGATCTCCTCGGCGGAGGTCGCGGCGATGGTCAACATGAGTGGCAGCTACTTCAGCCAATGCTTCAAGCAATACGTCGGGCGCACGTACACCGACTACGTCCGGGACATTCGGATGGACCGCGCCAAGGATTACCTTCGCAGCACGAATAAAACGATCGGGTGGGTCGCTGAACAGATCGGCTATCACGACGAGAAGTACTTCAGCCGCTTGTTCCGTGAACATGTCGGCATCCTGCCCAGCGAGTTCAGGCAGCGGCATTAGTGCAGGCAGCGGTTCGAGCCGGTCTCAGCCGCGTAGGAAGTACAATAGGCGATCTGGGCGGAATGAAGCATAAAAATAGGTATCAATGCTGCGTCGACGTGTCCTGGCCTCTTTTAGTAAATAGGGTAGACATTTTTTTGAGGTTTCCCGGAAGGGGGGGAGAAATCATAAAGATGTCACCCTTTTTTTGTTGCGAGAGTCCCCCTTGGAAGAGGATGCGGCAAGCTGGCATCGGATCGTCTTGCGAGGGTGTGCTGAGCCGCTCCATTCTCTATAAATGTTCTACCCCGACTCCATAAGGCTCTCTATCCAGGGCCCCAAGCCGGCTGTGCTATATTGAGATTGTCGATAAGACAACGAACGAATTTTAAGGGGGATACACATGAAAAAAGCCTTGTTCACCACGCTTGCCATGGTCATCGTCACCGCAAGCCTGGCTGCATGCAGTGGTAATGGCGGCAGCACGGAAACGGCCAAACCAAGCAATAACGCAGGAACGTCCACGAACGCTCCGGCAGTAGAAGAAGTCATCGATCCATTCGCTAAGTTCGAGCAAGCGACGGAAGTGTCCATTGGTCGCGGCATCGATCCCAACTACAAATACGACGGCAACGACATAGCGGAAGACAACGTTTATACGCGCTGGCTTAAGGATAAATACAACATCGTCGTGAAGCATGCCTGGGAAGCGGCGCAAGGCGACGACTATCAGCAGAAGGTCAGCCTGGCCATCTCCAGCAACGATATTCCCGATGCGATGGTTGTCAACGAAACGCAGCTTCGCCAAATGGTGAAAGCCGGTCAGTTGGCCGACCTGAAAGAAGTGTACGACAAGTACGCGAGTCCCGAGCTGAAGGCGGTCTACGATTCCAACCCGGGCCTGCTGGATGGCGTGACCTTCGATGGCAAGCTGTACGCATTGCCGGAGACGACGCTCCCTTCCGCTCCGATGACGTGGATCCGCAAGGACTGGCTCGATAAGCTCGGCTTGGAAGAGCCGAAGTCGCTCCAAGATCTCGGCAATATCGCGAAGGCGTTCATCGACAACAAGATGGGCGGCGACAACACGATAGGCATCGTGGGCACGCAGCAAGGCGGTTCGTTGTCCTCCAACTTCCTGGCTTCGACGGATCACTGGTATAACTTCTCGCCATTGTTCTTCGCGAACGACGCTTACCCGGGCATCTGGGTGAAAGATAAGGACGGCAATGCGGTATACGGCTCCACGACGGAAGAGACGAAGAATGCTCTGTCCATGATGAGAGACTGGTATGCAAGCGGCATCCTCGACAAAGAGCTTGGCATCCGCAAGTCGACAGCCGAAGTCGTAGCCAGCGGCCAGACGGGCATCTTCTTCGGTCCTTGGTGGGCGGCTTACAACATCGGCGATTCCATGGCCAACGATCCGAATGCCAACTGGAGACCGTACGCGGCTCCGCTGAACGACGCGGGCCAGTTCAATTCCAACCAGGCAACAGGCAGCAGCTACATCGTCGTGAGCAAAAACGCGAAGCATCCCGAAGCCGTTATCAAGATGACGTCGCTTCATAAGTGGACCAAGGACGAAGAGTACAAAACGTTGACCAATGGCAAGGAAATGACTTCTCAAGAGGTGCCGTTGTTCCTGATTCTCGGCGCGGGCGATCAGTTGGAGTACGCGGTGGACGCGCTCCGCAAAGTGCTGACGGGCGAAATGAAGCTGGATGATGTCGACGACATTAATTACAGCTGGGCTTACGAGATGGCTGGACACGTTCAAGCGATCAAGAAGGAGCCATTCGACAACTACGACATTCAATACTTCGACCAGAAAGCGGACCCTGGATTCTTCTCCCACATCTACGCGCATCTGAACGGCGGCTCCACGTTCGTCGACGCCGATATCAACTGGACGCGAAGCATCGCGACGGCTCAGACGAAGACAATGGAATCCCGCTGGACAAATCTCAAGAAGCTCGAGGACGAGACGTTCCTCAAGATCATCATGGGCAGCGTGGAGCTGAGCGCGTTCGACGAGTTCGTGAGCAAGTGGAAGAGTCAGGGCGGCGACAAAATTACCGAAGAGGTAGACGCGCTGAAATAGAAAGCGAAGATCAAGACGGGCGGCTCGGCCGCTCGTCTTGATCTTCTAAGCAGGGAGTGGAGAGAGTGATACCTAGAAGCTTTGCCAAACATTTTTACATCATGCTGATTCCGGGGTTGCTGTGGCTAATCTTCTTCAACCTCTATCCCATGTACGGCGTCGTTGCGGCATTCAAGGAGTACAATCCGGGGCTGGGCCTCTGGCGTTCGCCGTGGATCGGTCTCGAGAACTTCAAGTATATGTTCGAGCTCGATGACAGCAAGATCATCTTCCGCAACACGGTCGTCATCGCGTTCTCTAAGATGATCGGCAATCTGATTGTGCCGCTGGTCTTCGCGCTGATGCTGAACGAAGTGAAGAACCGGCTGTTCACGCGGACGGTGCAGACAATCGTCTATCTGCCCCACTTCCTGTCGTGGGTCATCGTCGGGGGCATGATGCTGGATATCTTCGCGTACAACGGTCCGGTCAACTCGCTTCTGTCCGCTATGGGAGTGGAGCCGATCTTGTTCTTAGCGAACGCGAACGCATTCCCGGCGCTTATCGTCGGCAGCGATATCTGGAAGGAGTTCGGCTTCAATGCCATCATTTTCTTCGCGGCTCTGACGTCGATCAATCCGGAGATGTACGAGGCGGCGGCTATCGACGGCGCGTCCCAGTGGCAGCGTCTGATCAAAATCACAATCCCTAGCATCATGCCTGTTGCGGCGCTTCTTGCGACGCTGAGCCTCGGCAATATTCTCAATGCGGGCTTCGATCAGGTCTTCACGATGTATAATCCATCCGTCTATTCGACGGGCGATATCATAGACACCTGGGTATACCGCGCCGGACTCATTGACTTCCAGCACGGTCTCGCAACGGCTGTCGGCTTGCTCAAGTCGGTTGTCGGCCTGGTGCTCATCACCGTATCGTACACGCTGGCCTACCGGTTCGCGAATTACAGGATCTTCTAAACATAGAGACAGGAGTGGATCGCCATGATAGCCGAACGTTCGGCAGCGTCCCGATTGTTAAACGGACTGAATTTCGTACTGCTTATTATTATCATGCTGTTGTGCCTCGCCCCGGTCTGGTATACCTTGTCCATTTCCTTGAGCGATAAGGCGGCTGCCGCGGGAGGCCAAGTCTTCTTGTGGCCTAAGGGCTTCACGATGGGCTCTTATATGAAAATAATGGAGGATGCGCAGTTCTTCCGCTCCGCGTGGATTTCTGTGCAAAGGGTCGTACTCGGCGCGGCCATCTCATTCTTCGTCATTCTGCTCATGTCTTATCCGTTGTCGAAGACGTCGAGGGATTTCAAGCCGAGGAACGTATTCATGTGGCTGCTCATATTCGCCATGCTGTTCAACGGCGGTCTGGTGCCGTGGTACCTGACGATGCAGTCGCTCGGCTTGATCAACAACATTTGGGGACTGGTGCTGGGCGGAGGCCTGCCCGTCTTCAACGTCATTCTCGTCATGAACTATCTGCGCAATATGCCGAAGGAGATGGAGGAGTCGGCGCTGATCGACGGAGCCGGACCTTGGCGCATACTGTTCAGCATCTGCTTGCCGCTGTCGGTACCCGTGCTCGCGACGATTCTCGTATTTACGATCGTATATCACTGGAATGAATTTTTTCAGGCGCTGGTGCTGATGAACAAGTCGGATATGTACCCGCTGCAATCGTATATCAAGCAGGTGGCAGTCGTCATCGACCCTACGAAGATGGACGCGGAGCAAGTGAAGCGGACGGCAGAGCTGTCCAACCAGACGCTGAACGCGGCAAAAATTTTCATCTCCATGCTGCCGCTGCTGGTAATTTATCCGTTTCTGCAAAAGTATTTCGTCAAGGGGATTACGCTGGGCTCGGTCAAAGGCTGAGTGCAGTGTGATGTAAGCAGGCAAGACAGGCGCCGCCGCCCGCTCTATCCGGCAGCAAAGCGGGCAGCGGCATGGCGATCCTAATAGATGGCAATCGAAGCAGGAGGAGAGGAAGACATGTTGACAAGCGAAGCAATTAGCCCGGACAAGGTGAGGGCGCTGGGAGGCGCGTTCGGATTTCTTGCGCTGGGCAAGGCGACAGGCGTAACCACGGTGGAGCAGGGAATGAACGTTGCGGCGGAGGGCGGCATGCTGGCCGTTCGCGTCGTACAGGATGGATTAATTCGGGTGAAGCTGTTCACGGCTGAGGAGAGCGGGCAGCCGGGCATGGCATCGACGATCGCCATCGTGGAGGATGCTGCAAGCAAGGAGCCGGCGTTCACGGTCGAAGAAGAGGAGTCGGCGTATGTCCTGACGACGGAACTCCTTCGCGTGGGCGTGGATAAGGAAGACGGCTCCGTGACGTTCGCGGAGATCGGCGGCATGGTGGTTGCTCGTCAGCGCGGGCTGCTCTGGAACGACCTTGGGGCGGTGACCGCGCGATTCGCTGCGTCGGAGACGGTACGCTACTATGGTCTTGGCGAGAAGACCGGAGGGCTCGACAAGCGAGGCGAACGCTACGAGATGTGGAACAGCGATGTCTACGCGCCGCATGTTCCGGAGATCGACGCGTTGTACCAATCGATTCCGCTCTTGGTTGTTCATGAAGAGGAGGCGACTTACGGCTTATTCCTGGACAATCCGGGACGCACGTGCTTCGACATGCGAAGCGAAGGCGACGGTTTCCTGATTCAGTCCGAGACGGGAAGCTTCGATTATTATTTTATTGCGGGTCCGGCCATGAAGGAGGTCGTCGGTCGGTACACCTCGCTGACGGGCAGGATGGAGCTGCCGCCGCAGTGGGCTCTCGGTTACCATCAATCCCGCTACAGCTACATGTCGCAAGACGAGGTGCTGGAGCTCGCGCGCACGTTCCGGGAGAAGGACATTCCTTGCGACGTCATCTATCTGGACATTCATTATATGGAAGGGTATCGCGTATTTACGTTCGATCCCGTCCGTTTCCCGGATCCGCGGAGCATGATTGCCGAGCTGAAGTCGATGGGCATTCGCATCGTGCCGATCGTCGATCCGGGCGTGAAGCTGGATCTGAACTACGAGGTGTTTCGCGAGGGTGTAACAGCAGGCTACTTCTGCCGGAAGCCAAGCGGAGAACCGTTCGTTGGGCCTGTCTGGCCGGGACAGAGCGTATTCCCTGATTTTACGGAAGATGCCGTATCCCGGTGGTGGGGAGACCTTCATACGTTCTACACAGAGATGGGGATTGAAGGCGCGTGGAACGACATGAACGAACCCGCCGTGTTCAACGAAAGCAAGACCATGGACATCGATACAATTCACGGCAACAACGGCAGTCCCGTCACGCATGGGGAGATCCATAACTTGTATGGCCTGTTGATGTCCAAGGCGACGTTCGAGGGGCTCGGCCGCCATCTCGGCGGCAACCGGCCGTTCGTGCTGACCCGTGCGGGGTATGCGGGCATTCAGCGCTACGCGGCTGTATGGACGGGCGATAACCGGAGCTTCTGGGAGCATATGGCCATGGCCATGCCGATGGTGCTGAATCTTGGGCTGTCGGGCGTATCCTTCGCGGGGCCGGACATCGGCGGCTTTGCCCACCACTGCAGCGGTGAGCTGCTCGCGAGATGGACGCAGATGGGGGCGCTGTTCCCATACTGCCGCAACCATAGCGAGCTGAGCTCCATCCGACAGGAGCCGTGGAGCTTCGGTCCGGAGATCGAAGCCATCTGCCGCGAGTATATCGGGCTGCGTTACCGGCTGATGCCGCTAATTTACTCCGTGTTCCGCGAGTCGGCGGAGACGGGATTGCCGGTCATCCGGCCGCTGGTGTTGGAATATCCGGACGATCCGAGCGTCGCGAACCTGAGCGATCAGTTCCTGCTGGGCGACTCGCTGCTGGTCGCGCCGATCTATCGCGCGGGCACCGACCATCGGGCCGTGTACCTGCCTTCCGGCCGCTGGCAAGACTACTGGACGGGAGAGACATTGGAGGGCGGACGTCATGTGCTGGCTTATGCGCCGCTGGATAAGCTGCCGCTATACGTCAAGGCAGGCGGCATCATTCCGCATGCCGATGTCGCCAGCTCGACGATGGAGTGGCTGAGTGGATCGGACAGCGAAGAAGCAGCGGCAGGCGCTAGCGTGTTATCCATTGATCTTTATGGTGGTGGCGCGGCTGAATCTATATTCGACTATTACGAGGATGACGGGCTGACCGTGGATTATCGCGGCGGCAGCTACTATTCGGCCCGGCTCTCGCTCAGAGAGGCGGAAGGAATCGCCACGTTCCGGGTTCAGCTCGTACGCAGCGGTTATGCAGGAGGTCGCGTGAATTGGCGACTAACGTTCAAAGGGTTGTCCTTCCTCCCTCATCAAGTGGGAGTGAAGCGTTCCGGCGAGGGGCGAGATCTTGCTGCCGCGGATGGCGATTGGACGCCAGTTCAAGCTGCGGAGTGGCAGTACGACAAAGTAGCGGGAGAGCTCACGATAGAGATCGACCGCCCTATGGACTCTATTGAAATCACGGTTCGCGCTCATAGCTAGTCGTTCCAATAAGCAGGCAACGATCCGGTCTCCGGACGACGATCGTTGCCTTGGGAGCGTCAAGATAATGCGAATGTATTCAAATAGCCCGTTTTTGAATGCGCTTACATTTAGCTGTTTTTACAAAGGTGGTGATGTACGTGGTACAAGATTTAAGCAACAATCTGCTCTTTTCGTGAAATAGTGTTCTGTGATTACCAATTTATCTATAAGGAGAGTGAACATTTCAATGAAACGGACAAATCAACTGAACCGACAACGTATCCTTAGCCTGCTTCTCACTCTAGTGCTATTGGTCTCGGTCTTTCCCATGCCGACTGCTGTCCTGGCCGAATCCTTGCCGGATGTACCTGTAACTGAGGCGGCCTCCACAGGGAACAGTGATATCCCGGAACGTATCCGGGATGGCGTTATCCTGCACGCCTTTGACTGGAATTTAAGTGTCATAGAGGAGAACCTGCAGGCTATCGCCGACGCCGGGTACACGGCGATACAGACTTCGCCCATCATGGGCGTCGGCTCCGGGGCCCAATGGTATGCTGCCTATCAGCCCAGAAACATGGTTGCTGGGGGTGAAGACAACAGATACGGCGACAGGGACGCGTTTGTCAGCCTGACCTCCGCCGCCGAAGCGCTCGGCATCAAGGTGATCGTCGACGTGGTGCCTAACCATATGGGCAGCACCAGCAACTCACATGCCCCGTGGAATGACAACACCTATTTCCACAATGTGAGCGGCAGCGTAGGTTATAATGACCGTTTTCTTCTCACCCAGCCGGAAATGATCGGCGGGCTAAGGGATCTGGACACGCACAGCTCGTTTGTCCAAGAATCCTTCATCGCCTATTTAAAGGACATGATCGACGCTGGCGCGAGCGGCTTCCGCTATGACGCCATCAAGCACATTGAGTTGGATGACGACGCGCCTTCCCCGGCGAGCATTGCCGCGAGTGCAACGAATCAGAGATATCCAGCAGGGGAGTTCAAAAGCGATTATGTGAGTAATGTGACCGGCGCCGCCAAAGCCTACTTTGAGGAGAAAGGCAAAGTAAACTTTCAGTACGGCGAGGTGCTGCAAGGGGGAGACCCGAGCAACGACAGGATGGCCGGCTATGCCAAGTATATCGACATGACTGCTTCCAGGTACGGGCATGATGTGCGCAGCGTTCTTGAGGTAGGGGATATCGGCCGTCTCGACAAATGGGAGGATTATGCCGCCGAGGGCTTGACGGCCGACCGGCTGGTGCCTTGGGTGGAATCCCATGACACCTACAACAACGAAGGGGAGTCTCTGAGCTTCAGCCCGAAGCAGATCAGACAGGGCTGGGCCATGATTGCCGCCCGCAAGGACGCCTCGCCCCTGTTCTTTGCCCGTAATATCAATGCCGACGGGAGTCAGAGAAATAGCGTACGGACCGCAGATCACGTAGATAATAACAGGCCCCAGTGGAGCCATCCTGAAGTCGTGGCCGTTAACAAGTTCCACAACGCTATGGCGGGGCGGGACGAGAATCTGGTAAGCCTTGGTAACAATGCCGTCATGGTCGAACGCGGCACAATTGCGGACGGCGGCGGTGCGGTGCTGCTAAACACTAGTACAACCGATCGTGTTCTGGGCAGTGTGCCAGTGAAGTTCTTGAAGGATGGCTTCTATGTCGATGCATTGAATCCGACCAACGTCTTTACCGTATCAGGAGGCAGGATCAGCGGGACTATTCCCGGCAACCCTGCCAAAATATCCAACACCGACACCACTGCCAACCCCGGCCTTGTGGTTCTGATGGACAGGGAGGAAGCAATCCCCGCCATTCTGGCCGCTTTGCCGAGCGATGACGATGTGGTCGCCGGCAACAGCTTTACCGGCAATCAGCTCCGGCTAAGGATGTCGGCCGTCAATGTGAGCAATGCCATGTACGCCATTAACAACGGCGACGCCGTGAGCTTTGCTCATGACGACATCATAAGCGTGAGCGGCAACTATAACGACCCCATCACCGTCACGTTGGTGGGCCGGGCAGCCGGAGGCAATTGGATCACCAGAGCATTTACCTACACTAGGGTCGAGCCTGAACAAGTGGTCGGTCCGCCGGTCGAAGAGCCAACGCACGTCAACGTTTATTTTTCCGTCAACCGTAATGCGGACTTCCAGGCCTGGGCTGGCTCTGGAGTGTGGGCCTATAGTTTCAACCCCGAGCTGTTTGGCGGATGGCCCGGTGGCGCTATGACGAGAATGAAATACAATGGCGCCGACACCCATTGGTATAAGATTGCAATGCCATGGGCTGCCGTCGGCGGAATTATATTCAATAACAACTCAGGGCAACAAACCAATCAACCGGCGATTACCGCCTCCATGCTCAATCATGAGCAATTCTATTTCTATGGCACCGGAGCAACTGGCTTTACCATCAACGGCTCATCCGATAGCGGCAATAACGCTCGCGCTAACTGGGACACGGCCTTTGCCGCAGGCAACAATATCGGCTTCGAAGCCAGCGGCGTATTCCCGCCGGGACGCAACGGCGTGATTTTCAACACATCGGGCGGCAGCCTGGTCGCCAATCAATATGTCCGTGAAGGGGAGAAGGCGAGCCGTCCGGCAACCGACCCTACCCGCAGCGGTTATCTCTTCGATGGAAAATGGTACACCGATTCGGCGTTCAGCCAGGAGTATGATTTTGATACCCCTGTGGTCAACACCCTCGGCGACGATCATATTTACGCGATGACGCTTTACGCCGGATGGATTGAGCTGGAAGCCGACAAATTTCTGGTTAAGTTCAATTCTCAGGGCGGCAGCCCGGTCATGTCCATTCCTAACGTGGTGAGCGGCACCGCCATCACTGCGCCAGAACCGCCGGTCAGGAACGGTTATACCTTCGAGGGATGGTTCAAGGATTCGGATTACAATAATGTGTGGAGCTTTGACTCAGACACCGTGACAGAGGCGACAACACTCTTCGCCAAGTGGGAGATTGTGCCTTACAGCATTGCTTATATGGATGGTGCCGTCTCTGCCGCCATGCCGGGCAGCGAGCCCGCCATCTATACCATTGAAACGGCGACGTTTAACCTGAGCGACCCGAGCCCCAAGGAAGGATATACCTTTAACGGCTGGTTTACCGACCCGCAATTCTTGCCGAGCGCCAAGCTCACCAGCGTTGCAGTCAACTCCGTCGGCGATTTGACCCTTTACGCCCGATTTACGGCGAATAGCTACAGCATTACGCTGGATCCTCAGAACGGGACAGGCGGTACGGGAAGCGTATCGGTCTCCTACGGCGGTAGACTGCCGCTGGGAATCACCCGCCCTGAAAGGGATGGATATGATTTCCGAGGATTCTACGAAGACACTGGCGGGAATGGCCAGCAGTATTACAATAGTGACGGCGTTAGAGTATTTGAGGACAACTGGCAGGCCGCGTCCGTCAGCATCTATGCGCACTGGTCGAGGGAAATCGAGGCTATACCTGTTGCAACGATCCATGTCAGCGGTAATGATGCGATCACAACAAAAGGCGGCACGCTTCAGCTAACAGCAGAGGTGCTGCCGGCAGATGCAACGAACAAAGCGGTCACCTGGTCTGTCGAGAATGGAACAGGCAGCGCAACGATCAATGAGTCGGGTCTATTAAAGGCTGTAAGCAACGGCACCGTAACGGTGACGGCGACGGCAGGCGACGGATCGGGCATCACGGGAACGAAATCGATTGCGATTAGCGGCCAGACAACAAGCCATCCAGGTCCAACTAATCCTCCTAGCCATCCAGAACCATCGACACCGCCAACAGATGTAGTGAAGGACGGAGACAAAGCGATTGTGGAGCTTGGCAGCGGCATTACATCGAAGTCTATCCCTGTACAGGATATAGGCGGTCTATCCCTGCAGGTAAGGGCAGCGAATGCAGTTCTAACGGTTCAAGCTGATACGCTGAAGCGCTGGCTGGCTGCGGCGGGGAATCCGTCCGGGGCAAGTATTGAAGTAACCGTAGCTCCAGTGACCGCTGGAGATATCGCGAATGCTCCAGTCCAAGGCGGTCAAGCGCGTGTGGAAGTTATAGGCGTAGCCTACGACATGACGCTTAGGCTGAAGCACGACAACCAAGTCATCGACATCAGCCAGGCAGGCGGCGGAGTTGAACTTTCCTTGCCTTATCACAATGAGGCAGATGAAGACCTGCTGGGCATTTATTATTACAATGAAGGCAGCAAAGAGTGGGAATACGTTGGAGGAAGCGTAGATTCTGCCAAGTATCTAGTGACGGCTGCTCTTGAGCATCTGGGCCAATATGCGGTGCTGGAATACTCGAAGTCATTCACGGATGTTCCTTCGATCCACTGGGCTGCTCGGACACTGGAAGTATTGGCGGCGAAGCATATCATTAACGGCACAAGCGATACGCACTTCACTCCAAATGGACTAACAACTCGCGCTGAATTCACATCCTTGCTAGTGCGGGCACTTGGCCTGACGAAAGCAGCGAGCACTGTTCCGTTCGACGATGTGCAAGCGGGTCAATGGTATGCGAAGGAAGTTGCAATAGCTTATGAAGCGGGGCTCCTCTCGGGAGTATCGGAGACCAAATTCGATCCAAATGCGAGAATCACCCGTGAACAAATGGCGGTCTTGCTCGTTCGTGCCTATGAGTACAAGAACAGCGCAATTGCAGCGACCGGTCAAGAAACAGCCGGTCTCGAGGATGGCTCAGGCATTTCTTCATGGGCAGTAGATGGAGTGAATAAAGCCATTGCTGCAGGACTTCTGCAGGGCAAAGGAAACGGAATCTTCGATCCTGCTTCCGACGCCAGCCGCGCCCAAACCGCGCAAGCCATATTGAACATGTTCAATAAACTATAAGATGAAATAGAACGATTAGGAGCCTGTTAATCCGTTTAGGCGGGTTGGCAGGCTCTTCTTCTAATGTGAAAAGCTGAATTCAGGGATTGGCGCTGAGTCAAGATAGTGATACATGTAATATATTGAATTTCGTTCGGCTCTCAGAGAAAAAAGTCAGAAGAATCGCTCCAACACAGTAGGTTACCTATGAGTTCCATTCTAAAAGTTGGCCGTAAAATTATTTTATTATCCAGGCACTTGAACCACATTCAGTCATATAAATAGTGATAGCAGTTCGAACTTGTTGAGGAGGATTTTATACAAGTGATGTTACCGAGTGAAAAGTATTTCGGTAAGTTCGAGGCGGTTTTTTTATTTTACGGAGCCATGCCTACAGGTGTTACTGTTTCTGAAACTGGGCGCATTTTTATTTGCTTTCCAAAATGGGGAGACGACGTTGAATTTACGGTGGCTGAAATCGTTAGCGGCACTTTGCAGCCTTATCCTAGTTTAGACGCCAATGTGGTAAGCCCATCGAATATTACAACGACCTTCGTTAGTGTCCAAAGTGTCGTTGCGGATGGAAAGGGAACGCTTTGGGTACTGGATACGGGGGCTCCTAATTTCTCAGAACCCATCAAAGGGGGGGCGAAGTTAGTCGCTGTAGATTTAAATTCAAATACCATAAGAAGGGTATATACATTTACGGAGGATGTTGTCCTTCCAACCACTTATCTGAATGATGTCCGAGTTGACTTTCGTGTTGGTAAAGCAGGGTATGCGTATATAACGGATTCGTCTTCCCGAGGACCAGGAGCCATTATTGTCGTTGATTTAGAAACCGGTTATGCCTGGAGGCGGTTAAACGGGGCAAATTCAACTTCACCCGATCGCTTTTTCTTGCCGAAAGTCGAAGGTAAAATCCTGATGAATCGAAACAAAGACGGATCTGCTTCACCCTTTAGACTGGCCTCCGATGGTATAGCGATTTCCCCGGACGGCAAGATGTTGTATTTTTGTCCTCTCTCCAGTCGTCATCTGTTCTCGATTTCAACGGAAGCCCTAAGAGACCGAACGATACCGGATATGAATCTACAATCTCACGTGAAGTATTGGGGAGAAAAAGGTGCTTCAGATGGAATGATCACCGATGCAAAAGGAAACGTTTACGCTGGAGACTATGAAAACAATAGTATTCGAAAGATATTGCCGAATGGAATAATGGAAACCATCGCACATGATCCGAGGCTTTTATGGCCGGATACTTTTTCTATTGGTCCAGATCAATACTTATATTTCATCGTGAACCAATTACATCGGCAGGCAAGATTTCATTATGGAGATGACGTGCGGCAGAAGCCTTATAGTCTACTCCGTATGAAAATAGACGAACCACCTGCTCCTGCCTTGTAAATATTTCGATTTACAAAGTTGACTCCATTGCGTAAAAAATGAATTTTATGACTTTATGAATATTTAACAACTTTATTCCAAACCTGGACCTTTCTATAGGCCGGGTTTGTTTCGTTTATAACGGCATTAAACGACCCTTGCTATCGGGCAATAGTTCGTTTGGCGGCTTATTTATCTCCCTAACAAGTTCAATACCAGCTTCGCCAGGAATCCGTGTATCTTTGTAACAATCATTCAGCTAACTGGCAGTTTAGTCCAATAGCCACGTTTGTAAATCGTATTGTATAATGTTATATTTGTATAATATAATAAACGATAGGGGGTGTTACTTCTTGAATGCTATACACATCAGGATAGGAAACAACCTGCAACGTATTAGAAAACATAGGCAGTTAAGCTTAGATAAGCTCGCTGATTTAACAAAGGTTAGTAAAGGTATGCTTCATCAAATTGAGCGAGGAGAAACGCAGCCCACAGTGACAACCGTGTGGAAAATTGCTACGGGACTCAATATTTCGTTTTCATCTCTACTTAAAGAGGATGAGGCCGTAGTATCCATTGCAACTCGAAAAGAAATTCCAGATGTAACAGAAGACAATGGAAATTGCAGAGTATACTTATTGTTTCCGTTTGACCCACAAACACGTATTGAAATGTTTACGATTATTCTTAGTCCTACTTGTAATTATGTGTCACTCCCACACAATGATGGGGTTCAAGAGTACATCACAGTTATCGCTGGAGTGTTTAGTCTACAGATTAAGGATGAAATATACGCCTTACAAGAAGGACAGGCTATAAGATTTGCAGGCAATGTTGAACACCGATATATAAATAAATCGGACGAAGATGTGACGATACAGGTTGTTATGTATTATGAAGAATTTTAATTGCCTGTAATCATTAAGGAGGGATACACGTTGACAAGTCAACTTAAAGATAGTGCACAACAGGTTCAAAACAAACTAATAGAGTTGGGATATGCAAATAAAGTTATAGAACTGCCTGACAGTACACGAACTGCACAGGAAGCTGCCGATACGATAGGTTGCGAGGTTGCACATATAGCTAAGTCAATTATCTTTCGACTCAAAAATGACGATAAACCCTTATTGGTTATAGCCAGTGGAGTAAATCGAATTAATGAAAAACAAATTAACACCCATCTGAATGACAAATTAGGAAAAGCTGACGCCGATTTTGTACGTGAACACACAGGATTTGTTATTGGAGGCGTACCACCTTTAGGACATGTAGAGTCAATCATCACTCTTATTGATGAAGATTTGTTACAATTTAGAGAGATATGGGCTGCTGCCGGACATCCAAGAGCAGTGTTTCAATTAACACCCGAAGAATTAGTGCAAATGACAAAAGGACGAGTAATCTGTGTAAAATAAATTTGTGTTAACTTACTGTTATTTCACTAATGGGTACGATATTGTATTTCTTCAAGAAGAGCCATCCCGCATGGGATGGCTCTAAAACTTGCCGTTGAGGACAGCGCGGTGAAGAGAATTTTATCTCGAAAAGTGCTTGCTATTACGTCAATTCACGCATTTACAAGATTTGTTATTAAAGCTGGAACTTCGCTGAAGCATTGGAATTAGAGCTAAACGAATGTGAATGAAGAGAAAAGAGCCAACACCTAAGAATTAGTCCAATATCCTGCTGGATATGATAGTATTGAGTAAAATTAAATGTATTTTACATCAATGTTTAAATCGGGAATTTGCCATTGATCCTATCAGGAAGGGGAATGAATCCTTTAACAATGAGGATTCGTAAGTAATATGACTATGGAAAATCACATGAATATTTTAGTTGAGAGAACAGACTGTATTCTATATTATACGGAATCAGGCCTATCGAACGAACAGGGTAAAGGCTGGATCGGCGGGAATGCACCTGCCTTCTTTGATGACCAAGCAGACCTCATCCACGAAGGTAACCAAAAATATTATTTTTACTTGAGTCTCGTCCATCCCTTTAAACCTGAGAGCATGATTTCGATCTTCATTCCTGAGGACTATGAGGAATATTTGGAAAACAATATTTATCCTAATTGCTCGATAAAAGTGCTTGAGCATCCAATTTCAATTGAAAGCGTTAAAGATATGTTTACTAACCCAGGTCTTATCAAACATGCAATTTCAGACGGGGAACTAAGCAATGACGAGAAATCGAGGGACCAGTCTTTTTTAATTAAAGTAGGGGGAAACCCGAGACTTATTCAAAATGAAGATTATTATTTTACGAAGTTGAGGGAGGAGTCATTTTCTTTTTTATTTCAGGTAGATGAAGATGGTTACCCCGAAACCTTGCTTCAAGATGATTACAGTTATCCTTTTGGTTTTGGGTCACTCTATATTTTCGCCAAAGTAGGGACGGATGAGATACAGGATCCAGTAGCAGGTTTTTGGCAATTCTCATGATTTAGCGCGGGTGTGATTGTCGCCGACTTTCAAAGTCGTCGATGGTTGTTTTTTAGGCCTTTTCGTCGATAGGCTCGTTAAGCTGAACCGTATCATCAATAATGGTTTGAATTCAAGCCAGCATTTTGGGGCTGGGATTAAGTCGGTTGTGCTTTTCGCTATCTACAGTTGGGTGTTGGTAGTTACTATTTATTTTCTGGAAAAATACACGAATGGAAAGTGAATGAAGGCGGATGTTACCAAGACAGATGATTTTATTTGCTCATAAAATAAATAGGCCTTGCTCCTCACCAACTGCGGCAAATGAGTCATTCCATTCCAGCTATACCCCTTTTAATCCTCTACGTTAAGCACCTCGACCATCATTTGCCCGGCAATCTTAAACCCTTGTATAAAGGACTCCCGTGCTTGCATTATCTCGAGTTTCCTTCGTAAGTCCAGTAATCGTTCAAGCTCCGCAAATTCATCTTCCGAAAGTTTCTTTTTCCATTTGAGTAAGTCGTCTGATATTTTTTGGATTAATACGCGGTATTCAGGATTTCTTGGGACAATCGATGCTGCTGGGTCAATGTTTCCTTCGTATAAGTTCTCTATAATGTTCAAGTCAAACTTCCTTTCTTTACAACCTTTTTCGCGCGGAAATTCGTATTCATCTGTACAATCAAATCCATTCAATTAAGTCTACTATATTCAATTTTCCTATATGGGATTACATGCAGTATTCGTATAATTTGCTCCCCAATATATGGGCTCAAACTGCAAAGTAGCAGTCAGTATTTAAGTGTTCATCGTTCAAGCCCTTGACGACGGAGACGGTAACGGAACTCACAGTCGTTATTTGAGCAAATGAGGGTGTATTGAGAGGGTTATCGGAACTGAGAGACGTTATTTCCTGATAAATGCGAAGATTACTCCTCGAAAAGGGACAATAACGCTATATAGTTCCGTTAGAGCTTCATTTCAGCTGGAATTCAGGAAATAACGTCGCTCAGTTCCACTAGCGCTACGTTAAGTGGTTGTGAGGAAAGCAAAAAGCAAAGACATCCACACCCCACAGTATGGGGGAGGATGTCCTTTTTTGCGCGGCGTGCGTCAAGCACACAAAAGAATTGCACACAACTCAGCAGTCTCGCTATATGCAGCCATCGAGTGGTTATTCGCCACGCTACTACTGTTCATACTCCCAAGCCTGCAGAGCCGCTCCGATTACCGCTCCAATCATCTCAGCAGTCTCGCTATATGCAGCCATCGAGTGGTTATTCACCACGCTACTACTGTTCATACTCCCAAGCCTGCAGAGCCGCTCCGATCACCGCTCCAATCATCTCAGCTGTCTCGCTATATGCGGCCATCGAGTGGTTATTCGCTACGGTACTGCTTTCCATACTCCCAAGCCTGCAACGCTGCGCCGATCACCGCTCCAATCATCTCAGCTGTCTCGCTATATGCGGCCATCGAGTGGTTATTCGCTACGCTACTGCTTTCCATACTCCCAAGCCTGCAACGCAGCGCCGATCATGCCGCTCCAATTGCCGAGGCGGGCGGTTTCGATCTGGACACCTTCTGCGAACGAAGGCATAGCCAGTCTGCTGACCTCCTGGCGCAACCGATCCACCAACTGTGGACCGGACTCAGCAACTCCGCCGCCGATGATAATCAATTCCGGATTAAAGATATGGATGAGCGAAGTGATGGCTGTGCCAAGCGCGGCAATCGTCTCGTCCATAACGCTAGCTGCCAGCGGGTCGCCCGCTTGCCAGAGAGCAAATACATCACGGGCGTTCACCTGCTCATCAGGCTTGCCTCTTGCCGCTAGTCGTTCGCGCATCCGCCGGGCGATGCTCGTGCCGGACGCATATTGCTCCAGGCAGCCTCTTGCGCCGCAGATGCACGGAATGCCCCGGAAGTCGACCGACATATGGCCTAGCTCCCCGGCTCCGCCCCATGCGCCGTGAAGCAGGCGGCCATCGGCAACAACGGCTCCGCCGACTCCCGTTCCAAGCGCGAGGCAAATGAATTGACGTTTGCCAAGCCCAACGCCGAGCCTCATCTCTGCCAGCGCGATAACATTCACATCATTGTCGACCCATACCGTCATACCATACTGTTGCTCCAAAATAGATCTCAGCTGCGCACCGCTATATCCGGGAATGAGCTCTGAAGCATGCCGGATGCTGCCCTCCTGCCAGTTGACCTGGCCCGCGCTCCCGATGCCGATCCCCCGATAGCGAATATCCGGCCACAACTTGCTTGCTCCCTCGAGCAAACGCTGGATGACCCCCTGAACGCGGTGAACTGTGTTTTCCTGTCCGGCTAACGTCTCCAAGCTCTTCGAAAGCAATATCTCTCCTTCATACGTTACGATGCCCGCATTTATTTTGGTTCCTCCGATGTCCACGCCGATGGCATAATTGGATGCCGGATCGAACAATTCATACGTCACGATGCCCGCATTTATTTTGGTTCCCCCGATATCGACGCCGATTGCATACCGCGACGTAGGATCGAACAACTCTGTTATATCAGCCTGCATGGCTCCTTCTCTGATAGAAGCCATTATTTAGCCGCCAGTCCGCTCAGCGCCTCAACGTAACGGCTTGCGATGAGCTGCGGCCGGGTAATGGAGCTGCCTACGACCACATAGGAAGCGCCTGCTTGCATTGCCTTCGCGGCATCTTCAGGCGACCATATGCGGCCTTCCGCTATAACAGGCACCTCAAGCGCTGCGCTTAGCCGCCTTACGAGCCTAAGATCGGGCTCTTCCTGCTGCGGACTATAGAGCGTGTAGCCCGACAGCGTTGTCCCGACGAAGTCGGCTCCGAGCTGCTGCGCGGCAACTCCTTCTTCAAAGGTAGATACATCGGCCATGACGGCAATGCCGTGCCGATGCGCATAGTTGATGAGAGGCTGCACTGCCTCCAGCCGTCCTTCCCGGTCCGTCACATCCAGCGCAATGACGTCAGCGCCCGCGGCTATGATCGTGATGACCTCATCAAGCGTCGGCGTAATGAAGATGTCCGAGCCTGGAAAGTCCCGTTTGATCAGCCCGATAACCGGCACTTTCACTTTTTGTTTAATGGCCTTAATATCGTCGGCCCCATTCGTCCGGATGCCGATAGCGCCTGACCGTACTGCCGCATCCGCCATCTTCGCCATGGTATCTCCGCCGAATAGCGGCTCATCCGGCAGCGCCTGGCAAGATACGATTAATCCTTTTTTATTGAAAATTCGGCTTACACTTTTCATCTTATCCCTCCGATTGAATGGTATAGGCTGCTGTTCTTTTTCAACATCTTAACCAATTTATTGGGAGAGTCAATACGATTTTTAGTAAATTTATGGAAATTATAAGGCTTTGTCAAGAGGTGTATATGAAAGTAAAGAGTAGTATATGGCTGGCTGGCGATCACCTTTCTATACTAGAACTATGAAAGCCGAAGCGATATTCACATTGAGATCATCTGGAGGGGTAGCATGAAGAAGAAACAGAAAGTGCTTATGATCGTCGCAATGATCCTTTGCCTGACCATCACCGCATGCGGCAAGGGCGGGGGCAACAACGGGAATGACGCGAGTCCAAGTCCAAGCGCAAGTGCAAGCGCGCCTGCTGAGCAAGGCGGACAAAATGAAGTGATTGAAGTTTCCACCGTTTCGCCAAGCGATCAATATCTGAAGTTTGACGAAGGCGAAAGCTTCGAGAAAAACGCGGTATATGATGCGTACGAAAAAGATATCGGCGTCAAAATTACGAACAAGTGGGTAGCGGATGTCAGCCAGTTCAAGGAAAAAGTGAAGATCACCATCGCTTCCAATGATCTTCCGGATTTCCTGCTCGTCAATGCGACGCAGCTCAAAGAATTGACTGAAGCGGACATGATTATGGATTTGACGGAAGTGTATGACCAGCATGCTACGGAAGAGACGAAAAAGTTTCTGACGATGGACGGCGGCATGCAGATGAAGACGGCCACGTTCGATGGCAAGCTGATGGGCATTCCAAGCTCCTACAATCCATTCCAATTCCAGACCTTGTTTGTGCGTACGGATTGGCTGAAGGAGCTGAACTTGCCGGAGCCGAAAACAATGGCAGACATGATGACGATCGCTGAGGCGTTTAAGGCGAAGGATCCGGGCGGCACAGGCACTCCTTACGGGCTTGCTGTCAGCAAAAACCCATTCAACATCGAGACAGGCGTTACAGGCCTGAGAGCTTTTCTGAACGGCTATCATGCTTACGAGAACATCTGGATCGAAGACGGCAACGGCGGATTGGTCAACAGCGACATCCAGCCTCAGGTGAAGGAAGCGCTTGCCGCTTTGCAGGACATGTTCAAAAAAGGCTTGATCGATCCCGAGTTTGCGGTTAAAGATACCGAAAAAGCGGCTGAGCTGATTTACGACAACAGCATCGGCATGGTATTCGGCGCATCCTGGACGCCGGCACAATTGGTCAAGGGCGCGGTGAAGGACGGCAAAGTCGTGCAGGAGTGGGGCGCGTTCCCGATTCCTTCCGTGGACAGCAATCCGACGCTTGGTCAAATCGGCCTTGGCGTGGATGAATATTATGTCATCTCCAAAAAAGCGAAGCATCCGGAAGGCGTCATCAGACTGCTGAACCAATGGATTGCGGTCGACAACCATCCGACAGATGAGCAGAAGGTGTATGAGTTCGGCAAGGACCGCGTGGAGAAGGGCAATAACTACTGGCTGCTCAGCCCGCTGCGCGTAGGCAAGCAAAAGGACAACAACGGCGAGATTTTGCCGAAAGCGATTGAGAACAAGGATCCAAGCATTCTGGAAACGAAGGATCACAAAACGCGGTATGAGCGCGCGATGAAGTATGTGGAGGACGGCGACACCAGCATGTGGTGGGAATATTTGATCTCCGGTCCAAAAGGCGTATATTCGCTCGTGCCAGAAATCCAGAAAAACAATCAATTCCTGCAAAACAAATTTTATGGAGCGCCAACCCCGGCTATGGCGGACAGACAAGAAATTTTGATTAAGAAGCGGGATGAAGTGTTCTTCAAAATCATCATGAACCAGGTATCCATCGATGAATTCGATAAATTCGTCGCAGAGTGGAAGAAGCTTGGCGGAGATGAAATCACGAAGGAAGTAAACGAGTGGTACGCGACTCATAAATAATTCAAGAATCGCAAAGCGGATAAATCGGGGGATTGGGTGACAGTGGCACAATCCCTCTTTTGTTAGGCTTTAACGGTTCGGATTCAGTTAACAACGAGGTGAAAGGCATGAGTGGACTATCACGGTTATGGAAGAGGGAATGGCCTCTTCATCTGATGCTGCTTCCGGCTATTGGCTTGGTGCTCATCTTCAGCTATGTGCCGATGGCGGGCATTATAATGGCTTTCCAGAAGTACGTGCCGAACAAGGGATTCGGATCGCCCTTTATCGGGCTCAAAAACTTTCAATTGCTGATGGAGTATCCCGATATCGGCCGCATTTTTTTCAACACCGTTTATATCGCCGTCATGAAAATCGTAGCGGGGCTGTTTGTGCCCATTACCATTGCGATCCTTCTTAATGAGCTGCGGAGGGAATGGATCAAACGGACGTTCCAGACGCTGGTGTATTTGCCGCATTTCATGTCATGGGTATTGCTGAGCGGCATATTGGTGGATGTGCTGTCGCCATCATCCGGGGTGCTCAATCAGCTGCTGGGCATATTCGGCATCAAGCCGATCTTCTTTCTGGGGGACAATGCCTGGTTCCCTTATGTTATGGTGGGCTCCGATGTGTGGAAGGAATTCGGATTCGGCACAATAGTCTATCTCGCCGCGCTGACGGGCATCAACCCTTCCCTGTATGAAGCGGCAGAGATTGACGGCGCGGGGCGGTGGAAGCAGACATTCCATGTGACTTTGCCCGGCATGATGCCGATCATCGTGTTAATGCTTACGCTTAACATCGGCAATGTGCTGAATGCCGGCTTCGAGCAAATCTTTAACCTGTACAGCCCTCCTGTCTATGAAAGCGCGGATATTATCGATACCTTTGTGTACCGCATGGGCGTTCAGCAGGCGCAGTTCGGCTTCGCTACCGCCGTAGGACTGCTCAAATCCATTGTTTCGTTTATTTTTATTTCACTTTCATACGTCATGGCTTACCGCCTTGCGAATTACCGCATCTTTTAACGATTCATCCGCCATGCAGAAGGGAGACTTACCGTGATTACTAGCAGATCACCCGGCAGAAAAATATTTGTAGCATGCAACTACACATTCCTGTTGTTCATATCCGTCTTATGTCTAATGCCGATCATTCACATCCTGGCGCTTTCATTCAGCTCGGGGAGCGCGGCGGCAGCCGGTCAGGTAACCCTTTGGCCGGTTGATTTCACAACCGCCGCCTATCAGAACGTATTTGGCAAGCCGGAATATTTGCGCGCGTTCTGGGTGTCGATCCAGCGCGTCGTCCTCGGGACTTCGATTAGCATGGTGCTAATGATCATAACGGCCTATCCGTTATCGAAAGACAACCGTCAGCTTAGGCTCAGAACGCTGTATGCCTGGGTATTCGTATTCACGATATTGTTCAGCGGCGGTCTTATTCCGTCCTACTTGACGGTCAAGTCGCTAGGCCTGATCGACACGCTGTGGGCGCTTGTGCTGCCGACCGCAATCCCTGTGTTTAACGTAATCCTGCTGCTGAACTTCTACCGCAGCTTGCCCAAGGAGCTGGAGGAATCCGCTCGGATTGACGGCGCGAGCCATTTTACAACCCTTTGGAAAATCTATGTGCCGCTATCGTTGCCGGCTTTGGCCACGACGGGACTTTTTACGATGGTGGGCCATTGGAATAGCTGGTTTGACGGCATGCTGTATATGAATCATACTGAAAATTATCCGCTTCAAACCTTCCTGCAGACCGTAATCATCAAGATGGATTTCCGGTTCATCAAGGCGGAGAACGTGGAGCTTCTGCTGAAGCTGTCGGACCGTACGAGCCGGGCGGCGCAAATTTTTGTGGCGGCTTTCCCGATATTAATCGTATATCCGTTTCTGCAGAGGTTTTTTATCAAAGGCATCGTCATGGGGAGTGTCAAAGAATAGGATATATGCGCTCTACCTTTTCCGATGGGAGAACACCTTATGAGAAGCGTATTTTTCTTGCATGATTCCTCTATTTTCAAAAAGATTATGGCTGCCTTTCTGGCGGCCTTATTGCCGCTTCTGGCCATTACGTGGATGATTATAGAGAAAGGCTCCGATACGATCCGCAGCGAAATTTCGCTGTCGGTGTTGAATACGACGCAGTTCTATATGGATTCGCTCGATAAGGAAGCGGACCGGATCAGCCGTTATTTGCCCAATTACGTCATGGACCAGGATCTTATGGAAATTGCGGCAACGGGCAATGAGATGAGCTCGTATGACCGCTCCCGCATTATCTTGGATGTCCAGAGGCGGCTGGAATTGATGAAGAACTCCAGTCCGTTCATAAGGGAAGCCAAAGCTTATATTCCGCTCATCGGGCGCACGGTGCTCAGCAACAGCTATGAAACGTTCCTGGACGATGAGGAATACAAGGCGATGCAGCATAACGCTAAGTTGTACGAGGAACCGTTCATCTATTGGAGAGACCGACTGTTCATTACGATGCAATACCCGATCAACACGTCCAGGGAACCGTTGTATCTGATAGGCGTCGAGCTGTCTACCGCCAAGATCAAAGAAACGCTGGCGCAGATCGGCAGAAAGCGGGGCGGATACACGGCGCTGTTCAACCTGGAGAGGGAATGGAGCGTGGACAGCGGCGCGGATGCCGATTGGCTGAAGGAAATGAAGGTTTTTGCGGAGGGAAAAAAGGAAGCGCTCTCAACTAGCGGGTATGAAACCATCCATTACAAGGGCGAGAGATATCTTGCCGTGTATCAGTATTCCGAGCTTTGGAACGCGTACTCCATTACCTGCATTCCGGAGGAGACGGCGCTCGGTTCGCTTCAGGTGTACCGCACTTTATTTTGGTGGGCCTGTGCGCTTGCGGCGGTCATCGTGCTATTCTTCACGTATTTTCTTTTAAGGTTTATTTACCGGCCGCTCATGAAGCTGGTCCATTCCTTCCGCCGCGTTCAGCAGAACAGGCTTGATCCAATCGTGATCGACCGCGGGGCCGACGAGTTCGGTTATTTGTATGAAGCGTTCAACGATACGGTCCGATATTTGAAGACACTGATCGAAGAAAATTACGAGGGGCAAATCCGCAATCAGCGTTCGGAGCTGAAGCGGCTGCAATCGCAGATTAATCCTCATTTCTTATATAATTGCTTTTTTGTGCTATGCCGGTTGATCAAGTCAGAGGGCCAGAAGGAGAAGGCCTATCAATTCTGCCTTTATATCGGACAATACTTCCAGTTCATTACCCGCAACGATGAAGATGATATCCCGCTGGAGCTTGAGCTGGAGCATTCCCGCACCTATGTGAAGATGCAATCGATATGTTATGGCGAGAAGATTGATGTGCTGTTCGAAGGCGATGGGCCGGATATTATGGTCCCAAGGCTGATCCTGCAGCCCATTATCGAGAATGCATACAAGCATGCGCTGGGCAATATGCTGGAGCCTGGCGAGCTGTGGGTTCACAGCGAACTGAAGGGAGAAGACTTCTCCATCTATGTGGAGGATAACGGGCGGAGCATAACGGATGAAGGCATTGAGCTGCTGCGGAAGAAGCTGCTGCACTCGACGAACCGGATCGAGGAGACGACCGGGATCCTGAATGTTCATCGCCGGATCCAGCTGCGGTATGGAGCGGAATACGGTCTCATGGTGTCGCGGTCCGAGCTGGGAGGACTGCAGGTCAGAATTAAACTGAGCGCGAGCTAGAGGAGGAATCAGCATGTACAGACTGCTAATCGTGGATGACCTGCCTATTATAGTTGACGGCCTGCTCGAGCTGTTCGAGCAGACGGAGCATTTGCAGCTGGAGGTGCACAAAGCTTATTCAGGCGAAGAGGCGCTTCAAATTCTGTCCCGGCATCGCATTGATATCGTGTTGTCCGACATTAAGATGCCCGGGATCGGGGGGATCGAGCTGCTCCAGGAAATACTGCCGCAATGGCCTGCGTGTAAAGTGATCTTTCTGACGGGATATAATGATTTCCAGTATGCCAGAGATGCGATGACCTATGGCGGCTTTGACTACATTCTGAAGGTAGAAAGCGATGAGAAAATCATTCAAGCCATCGAACGCGCTATTGAAAAGCTGAGGGAGGAGCAGGACCAGGCGCAAATGATCTCAAGGGCCGAGTCTAACATGCGAAGGGCATTGCCTTCTTTGCAAAAGGAGTACATGTGGAGCCTGCTTCAAGGGAAGCAAGTTACGGAGAGCCAGCTGGCGCAAATTTTTAAAGAAATCAATATTCCGCTGGATGCGTCAATGCCGGTCTATATGCTTGTTGGACGAATAGATGCCTGGAAAGAGATGTTCACAACACCTGACAAAGCGCTGCTTGCTTATGCTCTGCAGAACGTTGGCGATGAATATTTGACGGCGCAGGCCAGCTGTTATTCGGTCGTCTTCGAGCTGTCCAAGATCGTGTGGCTATTCCAGCCGAAAGCATCGGGGGGCATGACTGGCGATCCGGGCAGCCTCGATTGGATCAGGGCGCACCGCTACGCCAGCGGAATATTGGAGACGATTCAGGAGACCTGCAAGAAGCTGCTGGGGCTGTCGGTATCGTTCCTGCTGGGCAGTGAACCGGCCCCTTGGAGCGAGGTGTCGGACCGGTTCCATTCCATCAAATACGGCTTGGTGCAGGGGCATGGCTTGTTTCATGAGGTCATTATGACCGACAAGGATATTCAAAGCAGGGAGTCCGGCGACAAAGCGGGAGGCTACCGGGACAGCTTCTACCATACCCGCGTTCAATTGCTTATGAGCTGCCTTGAAAATAACCATCGCGAGCCGTTCAACAAGCTTTATGCCGAGCTTACATCGGTATGGGCGGATACGGGTGCTAACCATGAGCGGAAGATTGAATTGTATCATTCTTTATCTGCGGTGTTCTTGTTCTATTTGCACCAGAATCGGGATATATGCGATTACGTCAATACGCAGATGGACCTTGATCCGTTGTTCCGCCACGGCGAATCGACCTCATGGCCTGAGCTGACTCACTATTACAAACGGCTGGCCGACTGCTTCTTCGAGTGGAATACGCTCAGGGGCAGTCTGCTGCCGACGGAAGTCGTCAATAAGGTGCATCGCTATATCGAGGAGAATATAGCGACGGACATCTCCCTCACCGCTTTGGCCGATTACGTAGGCTTGAATCCGTCTTACTTGTCGCGGCTGTATAAGCAAATGACCGGCATCGGCTTGTCGAAATACGTGAATGACTACCGGAATGTCATTGCGATCGACATGCTGCTGAACACGTCGATGAAGGTCAATGAAATATCCGCCAAGCTTGGCTATAATTCGGCGCTTGCGTTTATCCGCTTCTTCAAGAAGATGAACGACACGACGCCGCAGGATTTCCGCACAGCTCGCGCCGGGGGCAGATGAAAGGTCAATAATTGTATATGGATGTCATGAACAGTCTCTTTCTCCTCCTCCAGCCTCCTTTTACAATGGGAAGTACAGATGGGGATAAGAGGGGGAAGAGGCATGAAAACATTAAGGGCCGTACTGCTTGGCGCAGGCAGCAGAGGAAGATATATTTATGGGCCTTATGCGGAGAAATTCCCGAATGAGCTGAAGATCGTAGCGGTAGCTGAGCCGGATGAAGAGCGCAGAACCCAGTTCGCGGAGATCCATGGGATTCCGCCGGAGTTTGTGTATGATTCCTGGGAGAAGGCATTCCGTCAAGGCCGCATCGCGGATGTGATGATTATATGCACGCTCGACCGGATGCATTATGTGCCGGCTATGAAGGCGATGGAGCTGGGCTATCATGTCATGCTGGAGAAGCCGATGTCGCCTTCCTTGGCGGAATGCATTGAGCTTGAGCAAGCATCGCTTCGCCATCAGAGATTGCTGGTGGTGACGCATGTGCTTCGATACTCGCCATTCTGGTCGGGAATCAAGAAGTGCATTCAGGATGGGGAGCTGGGCACCGTCGGGACGATTCAATTAACCGAAAATGTCGGCTATCACCATATGACGCACAGCTATGTGCGAGGGAATTGGCGCAATTCGGAGGAGACCAGCCCTATGATCTTGGCGAAGTCCAGCCATGATCTGGACATCATCTCCTGGCTGATGGATCAGCCCTGCACGAGTGTGAGCTCGTACGGCTCCTTGCTGCATTTTCGGGAAGAGAATGCTCCGGAAGGCTCGACGCTCCGCTGCATCGACGGCTGCGCAGTGGAGCGGGAATGTCCATTCTCGGCTATGAAGATGTATATTCAGCCTCCGCATCATCCATGGGCGCGTTATATGACAAGCGATTTATCCCAAGAAGGGATCATGAAGGCGCTGAGGGAAGGGCCATTCGGACGCTGCGTCTATCGCTGCGACAACAATGTCGTGGATCACCAGGTGGTTAATCTGGCCTTTGAGAATGGAGCGAACGCTTCCTTTATCATGTCGGGGCTGACGCAAAGCGGCACTCGCCGGGTTCAGATTATGGGGACGCATGGCGAAATTATCGGAGATATGGATAAAGGAGCTTTTACGCTGTTCCGTTATGCGACCGGCGAGCAGGTGGAGATTCGCTGCAATGTGGAAGGGGACGGGCATGGCGGCGGCGATGAGCGGATGGTGAATTCGTTCCTGCGCGACGTTCGCCAGTTTGAGCTTAATCCGTCGCATGGCTTGACGTCGGCAACCGCCTCCCTGCAAAGCCATCTGATGGCCTTTGCGGCTGAGCATTCCCGCTTGCATGAAGGCTTTGCGGTGAACCTGTCGGATTTTGCGGCGGAAGCGTAAGAAATCTCGTGAGGCCGTACTTGGCCAGACATTCGGCTGCGGCATCCTCGAAGAAGGATAGCCGCAGTTTCTTCTTGTAGCGGAATTCTACAAAAGTGATTGCGTTTTACATAAAATGATATATAATGAAATTAAGTTTTTATGATAAAAGAACGCTGTTCTTATTTGCGGAACGAAAGGTCATGTTGTGATGGAGAATAATGGGAAGAAAACCGCCGTTTTAGAAACAGGAGACCGCATTTTACGATTGCTTGAATGCTTCACCGCAGAAAAGCCGGAGTGGGGAGTTACCGAGCTTAGCGAGCAATTGGGCTTGTACAAAAGCGTCGTTCACCGGATGCTGGTTACCCTGGAGAATCGCGCCTTTGTCAGCAAAAGTCCGGTCACACAGAAATACTCGCTCGGCATCAAGCTGTTCGAGCTGGGGACGATCGTAACGAACCGGATGAGTCTGCGCGCGGTCAGCAAGCCGATCATGGAGGATTTGTGCGCAAGCTCCAATGAGACCGTTATGCTTATGATCGTCGACGGGTTAGAAGGCATTTGTATTGAAAAGGTCGAAAGTTCGCAGAGCGTGCGGTATACGTCGCCTCTGGGCAAAAGAGTGTCCTTGCATGCGGGAGCCACTACCAAGATATTACTCGCTAATCTTTCGCCCGACAAGATTAACAAAATTATATCAAATGGTTTGCAAAAGTATACGGAATATACGATCGTAGACCCGTCGGAGCTGCTGGATCATCTGCAGACGATTAGAGAACAGGGCTACTGTATCTCCGCGAACGACTTCTCGCTAGGCGGTATGGGGATTGCCGTTCCTATTAGAGACCATACAGGAGAAGTGATAGCCGGATTGTCGATCTCGGGACTCGAATTCCGCATGAATAAAATCACGGATCAACTGCTGCTGCAATGCCAGAATGCTGCGGAGCTAATATCCGCTAGACTCGGAGGAGTCTAATTTTTTTAACCATAAGAAAGAACGATGTTCCGCATATAAGAACAACTAGCTTTTTTTGTCATAAATACCGTGAATGATTTCCATTCGGATTCGAATGGAACACTATTCATACACGACAGAAGGCTGCCGGATGTACTGCGAATATCCGGCGGCAGCGAAGGAGGACATTCCTTGGGCAAAGTGATTTTGGATATGGATACGGGCATCGACGATGCGCTGGCTATCGCTTACGCCTGCGCAATCCCCGAGCTTGAGCTGCTTGGCGTCACGACGACTTACGGCATGGCTCCCGTCGATCAATCCGTGCGCAACACCTTGCTTGTGCTTGAGCTGCTGAAGTGCGACGCGCCGGTATACCGCGGCGCTGAGAAGCCGCTCGTCCGAAGCCGCGTCTACAGCGGCACGTTCCACGGCAATGACGGGCTTGGCGACGTCAACCGTCGCGAGCCGAAGCGGACGGCTGAGGAGATGCATGCCGTCGACTTCATTATCGAGCAATCGCGCAAGCACGGCAGCGATTTGACGCTGGTCACGACAGCGCCGCTAACCAATCTGGCGCTGGCGATCCAGAAGGCGCCCGACATAGTGGGCAAGCTCGGGCGCGTGGTTACGATGGGCGGCGCGGTGGCAGCGCCCGGCAATGTCACAAAGTTCGCGGAAGCGAACATCATTATTGACCCTCATGCCGCCCGCGTCGTCTTCTCCTCCGACCTGCCCATTACACTGGTCGGACTTGATGTGACGAGAAAGACGGTGCTGCGCCAGGAAGCCGCAGAGAAGTGGCGGGAGAAGGGCACGGAGAGCAGCGTATTCTTCGCGACCTTTACGGAATATTATTTGCAGGCTTACAAGAAATATCATCCGTATTTGCAAGGCTGTGCGCTGCATGATCCGCTGGCCGTCGGCGTGGCCGCCTGTCCGGATTTGGTGGGGACCGTGCCCATGCATATTACCGTGGATCTGGATGAGGATGCGCTAGGCCGCACGGTGGAAGACATTCACCGCGAGTCTCCTGCCAGCCCGAATACGCAGGTATGCATGGGAGTCGATGCGGAGCGGTTTGTCTCCGATTTTCTGAGCAGGACCGATCAAGCATTCAGCAGATAAAAGGAGGACAACCCGCATGAGCAAGCATCGCAAGACACCCGGGCATACGGGCTGGCTGAGCCGCTTTGACCGGATGTCAGATTCGGCTGCGGCCGGCGTCTATTTGACGCCGACGTTAATACTGCTGGCTATGACCATCTTGTTTCCGATGGCGTACGCCTTGTTCCTTTCATTTGCGAAAATGGACTTTGTTTCAGGCCGCGCCCATTTCACCTTTATCGGCTTGGATAACTATGCAAAGATGCTGCAGGATCTGCGCATCCCGAACGTGCTGCTGCAGACATTTACCTTTACGGCGGCTAAAGTCATTGGCACTTTGATCATCGCTTTCGGGATTGCCCTCACTATATTTCACGGTATTTGGGGCGGCGAATTTTTCAAGAAAGTCTTTCTTATCCCATGGGCATTGTCGAACGTGGTCAACGGCCTGATGTGGAAATGGATGTACAACGGCAACAACGGGATCATTAACGAGCTGATGATGAGGCTTGGCCTGATCGATGAATATAAATCGTGGCTGGCTGAAAGCACGACAGCGCTCGGCGCTGTGATTCTCGCCGACATTTGGAAAAGCGTTCCTTTTGCAGCGCTCATCCTGCTTGCCGGCATGCAGACGATCTCCAAGGAACTGTATGACGCAGGTCAAGTGGACGGCGCAGGGACAATCCAGCGGTTTTTCCACATCACGCTTCCCTCTCTGAAGCCGGTTCTGATGGTGCTGTTCGTGATGGAGACGATGTGGGCTCTGCGCGCCTTCGACCTCATATGGGTGCTGACGCAAGGCGGTCCGCTGGACAAGACCATGGTGTTGAACGTGTATGCGTATGAGCAAGCTTTCCGTAACTTCGATATGGGCTATGGCTCGGCGCTGGCGTTTTTCATAACGATTTGTACGCTGATTTTCACAGTTGTTTATTTAAAAACGATCGGCAAAAACGAATAGGGGGAAAAAGTCATGGAGAAAAAACATGTCAAATGGATGAAAATGGGGGTTATTGCGGCATTGCTCGTATCGATGCTGGCGGCTTGCGGAACATCTGCCGATAAAGGCGGACAAGCGGCCGAAGGAACCGGTAAGGACAACAATGAGAATAAGGAAATCACCGTCCTTTACCTGGACGAGCCGTTCTGGAAGCAGCAAAACGAAGAGTTTACCGCAGCTACCGGCATCAAGGTGAAATACGAGACTGTGCCTTTCATGCAGCTGCACGATAAAGTATTCGTCTCTTTTATGGCTAACAGCAGTGAGTACGATGTCGTGCATGTCCGCGATGACTGGGCGACCGAGTTCGCCTCCAAGGGCTTCCTGGAGCCGCTGGATTCCTATATCACCGACGATATGAAAACACGCTTGAACCCGCAAACGATGGAAGCGATGTCCTACCAAGGAAAGCAGTATGCGATTCCTCGTTATGTATGGCTATGGCAGTTCTACTATAACAAGACGCTGATCAAGGATCCTCCAAAAACATGGGATGAGCTGATCACGGTCGCCAAAGAAATTAAAGACGATAAAGTGTCTCCGTATGCGGAAACTTGGGGCGGCATCGTGTCCTATTCCAGCTTTATCGTTCATCTGCGCTCCAATGGCGGGGAGTTCTGGGATTATGAGAACAACCGTCCGACCTTTAACAGCCCTGAAGGCGTAGCCGCATTGCAATTTATGGCCGATATGAACCTGAAGCATAACATCATGAGCCCGCTGTCGAAGGAATTTACGAGCTCCGGCGCTATGACGGAAGTATTGACGCAAGGCGCTATCGCCATGAACATGAACACGCCGCAAACGCTGCCGATGGCGAATGATGAAGATAAATCGAAGGTTGTCGGTCAAATGGACGTAGCGCTCATTCCGGGCGGCAAGCTGAAGACCGCTTCCTACGGCGAGACCGGTGGGCTGGCGATTCCAGCTGCCTCAAAGAATAAAGAGTGGGCCATGGAATATATCAAATTTGTAACCAATGCCGACCAGCAAAAGAAAATGTCGCTCGCTAACGGTAAAATCCCAAGCGACGTCGAAGTGGTGAAGGACGCCGACCTGCTGGCCAAATATCCGCATTACGCTCTGCTGCCGGAGCAAATGCAGTATCCGTTCGGTTTGTTCCGCCACGAGGATGCAACGAAAATTACAGACGAGCTGTCCCGCAACATCTTGGCGGCTGTACTCGGCAAAGTAACGCCGGAGCAGGCGCTTCAAGATGCCGAGACCAAAATATTGGCCATGATCGGCCAAAAGTAATGCTGCCCAATACACAAACGAGGGGATGTTTTTGAGCGTGAAGTACGCAAAAAAAACGGTTCAGATCATGATCTCGATTGCACTGATGATCTTTATCCTGTTTCCCATGCTGTGGCTGCTGCTGTCGAGCTTCAAGCTGCCGCTTGATTTGTTCAGCAACCCTCCGGAGCTATGGCCTAGCAAATGGACATTCAAGTATTACATTCAGCTGCTGCAGGAGAAATCGTTTACTTCCGCTATGCTGAACAGCTTGATCGTCTCTGGCTTTACGACTGCCATCTCCCTATCCATAGGGGCGCTTGGCGCATATGCGTTTGCGCGGTTTCAATTTCCGCGCAAAAACGCATTCTTTTTAACCGTGCTCGCATCGCAAATGCTTCCGCATATGGCTTTGCTGATTCCGCTGTTTATGATTATGAAGCTAACGGGATTGCTGTATACGCATCAGGGCTTAATTTTGACTTATATCAGTTTTTCGCTGCCTTACGTCGTATGGATGTTCCGCTCTTTTATTATCGCGATTCCTTATGAGATCGAAGAAGCCGCCAAGCTGGACGGCTGCTCCCGCATGCAGGTCATCCGGAAAATCGTACTGCCGCTTTCGATGGGCGGCTTGGTTACGACAGGCATTTTCGTATTCATGGGTGCATGGAACGAATTTTTGTTCGCCAGCGCGATGACGAATATGAATGTGAAGACGCTGTCCGTCCGTATGGCGGAGTTTATAGGAGAAGACAGAATCGCTTACGAGATTATGTTCCCGGCGGGTATCGTCGGCAGCTTGCCCGTGCTGCTGCTGGTGCTGTTCTTCCAGAAGTATATCGTCAGAGGCTTGACCGAAGGCGGCGTGAAGTGATGCAACAGAAAGAAAATAGGTGATAACATGAAATGTAGTTTGTTAATCAAAAATTGCAGCTATATGACGCCAGGCTTCGAAATCGTCGAGAATTGCGCTATCGCAATCGACGGAACGCGTATTGTCGAGATCGGGCCGAATGAAGAGCTGATAGCCAAATATGAACCTGCCGACACGCTGAACGGCAAAGGAAAGCTGTGCATGCCGGGCCTGGTCGATGCCCATACGCATACATGCCAGCAGCTGCTGAAAGGCCAGACGATGGATGAGCTTCCGATGATCTGGTCGCGTATTCTCGTTCCGTTCGAAAGCAACCTGAACGAAGACGATGTTCGCGTAAGTGCGGAGATGAGCTGTCTGGAGATGATCAAATCGGGCACGACCTCCTTTGCCGATGCCGGCGGCGTGCATATGCATAAGGTTGCCGAAGCGGCTGTCCAGTCCGGGATGAGAGCGGCTATTACGCGGTCTAGTATCGATATTGGCGATTTTTTGCCGGATACGATGAAGCAGCCGCTGGAGACGATCATCGACAACAATGAGTGGCTGCACCGCGAATATCATGGAGCTGGAGATGGCCGGATCCAGATCTGGTTCGGCATCCGGCAGGTTATGTCCTGCTCGCCTGAACTGATTCAAGCTGCGGCGCAGAAAGCCCGTGAATACGGTACGGGGCTGCATATGCATTTGGCCGAGCACCGCGACGAGGTGCGGTACTGCCTGGAGCGGTATAAGAAGCGCCCGGTCGAGTATCTGGAGTCGCTCGGCGCGCTCGGTCCGAATCTGCTGACCGCGCACAATGTCGTTTATTCTGAGCTGGAGCTGGAGCTGCTGAAGCAGTATGGCGTGAACATCGTTCACTGTCCGCGGGCCAACTTCAATTCGCACGGGTTCCCCAAAACGCCGCGCATGATCATGATGGGGATGCCGATCGGCATGGGCAGCGACGGCGCGTCCGGCTCGAACCTCAGCTTGTTCGATGAGATGCGCGTTTTCCGCTCTGGCATGCATGCTTACTGGGGACTCCCTGTATTCGATCCTATGGTCGTTCCCGTGCCGGAGCTGCTAAAGATGATCACGATCGGCGGAGCTGCCGCGCTTCAGCTTGCGGATGAGATTGGGACCGTTGAAGCCGGCAAGAAAGCCGACTTGATTCTGATCGATATCGACCAGCCTCACATTACTCCGTCGCGCATCCTGATCAACACACTTGTGGAGTCGGTCACGCCGCGGGATGTGGAGGATGCCATTATCGACGGGAAAATCGTCATGAAAAACCGTGAGATGCTGACGCTTGACGAAGAGCGCATCATGCATGAGAGCAAGAATCGAATGGACGAAATCGCTCGCAGAGCGGGTATATGATAAAGAAGCCGTGAATCCGCCTGGTGTGGGATTCATGGCTTTTTGTTATCGGTTGGGAATATTTATATTAAATACCAAATAATAATGAATGGAATCAAGAAGGGAGGGAACCAGGGATGCAGGGAAATTGAGAGGAAAGAAGGTGATCCGGCAAATTCGCGCCCCAATATGAATACGCTTTCAATTTAGGGTTGAGAACTCTGTTCATCATGCAGTAAATAAGAAACCAGCGCAACTGGATCGGTTTTTATTTCATGAAGGAGGGTTTAAGGATGAAGAGGTTTATAAGCTCCATCTTAATGACTACGATGCTAATGGCGACTCTTTTTGCAGGGGCAGCGTTCGGCAGCCCTGTACAAGGGCAGTCAGCTGATTTTATTGAAGGCCAGCTCGTGGTATCCATCGCGGAACAATCCGATTCGTATTCGATTCAAAGCACGGATGATCTATTAATCCATTCGGCATCGCTTGCGCAGAGCGGCTTTGCCGTTACAAATTCGCTGTTTGGTCAGGATGCGGGGACCTTCTCGGTACAGTCGCTCGATAGCGATGTCAAGGCTGCGGCGATAGAGAAAATGGGCTTGGTCTATTTGGTTGAGTACTCCGTTAATGATTATGCTTCGATCGATTCCGCCAAACAAGCATTGAAAGCAAAATTAGAGAACCTCGGCCAACAGGTCCGTTACATCTCGGAAAACCGCAAAATGTATGCGCTCGAAACAGCAGCCGTGCAGGATGTTTCCGTACAGGCTATTCATAACAATCAACGCTGGCATTATGACATGATTAAGGTTTCGCAAGCGTGGGGAGTAACCACAGGATCAAGCTCGGTGCGGATCGCCGTGCTCGACACAGGCATTGACAGCAATCATCCCAGCTTGAGCAATCTGGTGAATACCAGCCTGGGCCGCAGCTTTGTAGACAGCACCACACTGGACCGCCATGGGCACGGCACGCATGTAGCGGGAACGATCGCCAGCTACGGACCGGTATCGGGCGTGATGCAGAACGCGACCTTGATTCCGGTAAAAGTACTTAACGACAGCGGCAATGGTTCGATGTATGGCATTCAGCAAGGCATCCTTCATGCCGCTAATATTAGAGCTGATGTGATTAACATGTCGCTGGGCGGCGGCGGTTACGACCGTGGGATGGATGAAGCGATTCAAACGGCAGTGAGCCTGGGCACAATCGTTGTGGCGGCCACTGGCAATGAGGGGGCTTCAAGCATCTCTTATCCGGCTGCTTACAGCGGCTCGATCGCAGTGGGCTCCGTGACATCGAGCAGGACGCGTTCGAGCTTCTCCAATTATGGAGCGGGCCTTGATGTGATGGCGCCTGGGTCGAACATCTACAGCACCTCTCCGAACGGTCAATATAGAAGCATGTCCGGAACCTCCATGGCAACTCCTCATGTGGCCGGCGTCTTAGGATTAATGAGATCGGTCAATCCGAGTCTTACCCCTGCCGCGGCCAGAACGATACTCAGGAATACAGCCCAGCCTGCAGGTAACGCCAATCAGTATGGATATGGCATTGTTGATGCTCATGCTGCTGTACTGGCGGCAGGCGGGACGCCTCAGCCTAATCGGGTAACGACGACAACCGTTCAGACAGACAAAACCGTGTATCAGCGCGGGGACAATATTAATATCACGGCAAGAGTCACGGATCAGCAAGGGAATGCGCTGCAAGGCGCTTCGGTGAACTTTACGCTGACCCGTCCCAATGGAACAACGGTTACAGGCGCGGCTGCAACGAACAGTTCAGGTGTAGCTGCCTGGTCGATAACCTCGAATGCGCAAACGGCGCTCGGCACTTATCAAATCTCGGCCAATACTACACTTTCTGGCTATCAGCCTAGCACAGCCAATACAACGATTCAGTTCAGCGCCGGCAGCGGCGGCGGGGATACGCAAGCACCGACCGCCCCAGGCAATCTAATCTCCACGGGCAAGACCAGCACAAGCGTATCGCTTAGCTGGAGCGCTTCAACCGACAACGTGGGCGTAACAGCCTATGAAGTATATAACGGAAGCTCATTAGCGGCTACAGTCGCGAATACTTCGGCTACGGTCACCGGCTTAACGGCCAATACAGCCTATACGTTCACGGTTAGAGCCATGGATGCCGCAGGCAACCGGTCCGCCGCAAGCAATGCTGTAACCGTAACGACGGATTCCGGTTCGACACAGCCGACCACTCCTTGGGCCCCAGGGGTATCGTATAAGATCGGGGACGAAGTGACTTATGGCGGCGCAACCTACGTGTGCCGTCAAGCACATACTTCTATGACAGGCTGGGAACCGTCTATTGTGCCGGCATTATGGCTGAAAAAATAATAGGGTTTGATTGATCCGGGACTTGTCCCTGATCAAAGCGCCTTGCAGATTCGTCTGCAGGGCGCTTTTTGATTCTGCTGAAGAAGAGACAAGACTTGTGGCACGAGTGTACAATCTACTATAGAGCTTGCGGAGGAATGGATAGCGAAAGGCTATGCCGAAGAGCCGGTAGATATATTGCTTCAGCTTGTGGAGAAAGAAAAGTACGTATACGATAAAGCCAAAAGGCATTATGACGGAGACTTCCCGCAGGAGCTGACCGCAGCCAGGCTATGTGCCGACAGGTATGTTCATCGCCTGGCTGGTCAAAAATGATCTCGTCAGCAAGCGAGCGCTGAGGAGTGATAAATCCGATATCGAGCTGCATGTAGAGGATTCCCTCCAAAACTACCTCATCCTCGAGCCGGTTATTACAGAACGATATGAAGAATGGAAGCGTCACGGTAAACTCAAACAAAAGGATGTGCAATGACGATGGAATTTGAAGCGGTTATGCAGGAGCTTGAAGCGCTTGGCAAGGAACGCACTAAAAAGATATATATGTCCAACGGCGCACAGGAGCCGTTATTCGGCGTAGCGACCGGTCAAATGAAGCCGATCAAGAAAAAAACAGGATTAAACCAGCCTTTGGCCGAGCAGCTTTATGCTACAGGCAACTATGACGCCATGTATTTCGCAGGGGTTATTGCAGAGCCGAAAGTGATGACGGAAGCGGATTTTGACCGCTGGATCGATCGTGCTTATTTTTATATGATCTCCGACTATATCGTTGCAGTCACTCTCGCCGAGGCTGATATCGCGCAGCAAGTCGCGGACAAATGGATTGCAAGCGATGAAGAGCTGAAGAGGTCAGCGGGCTGGAGCTGTTATTGCTGGCTGCTGGGGAACCGCAAGGACCATGAGTTTTCCGTAGAAAAGATGACCGATTTGCTGGATTTGGCCAAAAATACGATTCACGACGCACCCGAGCGTGCGAAATACTCCATGAATAATTTCATCTACACTGTAGGGGTATCCTTTGTGCCGCTGCATGAGAAAGCGGTCGAGATTGCTGGCGAAGTGGGCCCGGTAGAGGTGCAGAAGGGCAAGAAAAGGGACTTCCTGAACGCTTCCGACCGTATTCAGAAGGCCATCGACAAAGAGGAGATTGGCTTCAAGCGCAGACATGTGAGATGCTGATAGCTATAAATATAGACTTTCATAAAATGTGCAAGTGTGACATGCACAATGATGAATTGCTACTTTTGGACTAATGGAAGGTGAGCTTGGGAAGCTTTGGTCGTAAATTTTTGTGACCAAAGTAACAAAAAAGATGCGAGAAATGCTAAATATTAGGATACCACTTGCCGATATAGATAAGAAAGCGACGATTATGGGTGGGGTTAATGAAAATAGCGCATAACATCTCGGCATTAAATACAACAAACCGTTTAAATAAAAGCAACAAAAGCTCAGGCGCATCCTTGGAGAAGCTGTCCTCCGGACTTCGTATCAATCGGGCGGCAGACGATGCGGCAGGTCTTGCCATATCCCAGCAGATGAGGGGACAAATCCGGGGACTGGAGCAAGCGAGCCGAAATATTCAGGACGGCACATCGCTCGTTCAGACGGCAGAGGGCGGCTTCCAAGAAATCACCGCCATGATCCACCGTCAGAAAGAACTGATTATTCAGGGGATGAACGGCACATATTCCGATCACGACCGGCGCAATATAGAGCTTGAGATCAAGCAGCTTACGGAGGAAATCGACAATATTGCGCGCAGAACCGATTTTAATACCATTAATCTTCTTTCCAGAGAAGATTATCAAGTGCTGGAGGATCGTTCGAGCCTGAATGTTGATGTGACGAATTCAGGTCCGTTTCCTACTACGGTAACAGATCGGGAAGTATATTACGGTTTTTATCCTGTCGACACTCCCGACCAGCCTAAGTATGTCGTAAGGTCAACAACAGAAACGACGACCAATAACGAATACGATCATGAGGCGCAGTTAACTCCGATCGTTTCACCGGATGGCAGACCGGGCTATAACGATTACGAAAAAAATGTTCATACGCAAACGGATACGACTGCCACAAATGAGTTTACCTTCGAACGCATCTGGTACAACGAACCGAAATTTAAAGAGCTGGATATTAAAAACATGACGATTGGCGATATTTATTTCCAGACAGAATATGTTGTCAATTCAACGGTGGCGGGCCAATACCCCGATTTCGGCGGATTCCAGGACGGGAGTACGATAATCGAAATTGACGGTGTCCCACACACGCTGAGTACGTTTACGGTAGACAGTGCGAACATATCGCCAGGTTCTATATCGGTCTTTTATTCCAAGGACGGTATCGAAATCGAAAAAATGATAACGACTGACGGAACGTCATTCACAGCGGAGTTCAAGGTGCGCAATCAGTCCGGCGTGGATGACAAGCAAATCAAGTTCAGTACAGTTTTTAAACCGAGATACGACGCTAACTACGACATTTCCTCCTCTAACGGAGTGCCGATCGGTACCCCGGCAGCCAGTGCGGACATTCCTGATACAGGACCGGTATTTGAATTGTCCAACGATCTGGTCGATTTTGAATTTGCATTTCTGAATGGCGGAAGCTATTCCAAGCCAGATTCGTTGACGACAGATAGTGCAGAGCTGGCTATGGCTTACAATGCAATTACGACAGCCTGGGAAAATGCGGTTCTAGATGACGGAGAAGTGCTGGAATTCGGTTTTTCGCTGAGCAATTTTAATTTTAAAAAAGACGTCTTCCGATTTGAAGAGGAATATACTGAAACCATCCATTCTATTGTCGAGACGGTGACCACGGATATTAAGGACATTGATTATATTCCGCCCAAGGTAGACATTCAAACGGGGGATCGAGAAAACCAGGTACTTAATATTCCATTATTCAATGTGAAGTCAGACGGACTTGGAATCGCAAATATTGGTATTCTGCCGCCGGCTGATCCGGAAGCATCATTGGCTCAGACCGAAGGCGCTTTAAAAAGAGTGAACAATTTTAGATCGATTTATGGAGCCCTGCAAAATCGTCTCGAGCATACGATGAAGTCGGTAGACAATTATGCCGAAAATTTAATGGCGGCCGAATCCAGAATTCGCGACACCGATATGGCGAAGGAAATGATGGAGTTGACGAAATCCAACATTTTGACTCAGGCAGCCCAAGCAATGTTATCGCACGCCAATTCCAATCCGCAATCCATCTTGCAATTGATCAAATAGGATATAGATAAAAGGCCCTCCATTATGGAGGGCCTTTCTCAATTAGCTGGAATGGCTTATACAGTAAGTCTAACTTTCAATAACAATCCGATTCAGCTTAAGATTGACCGGATTGGCAATGGTATCGCCTACCGGGCATTTGCTCTCCAGAAACTGTACGAATGCTTCTACTTTCTCTTGAGGAGAATTGGTCTTGATGTAGAAGGTGTATCGGATGTCGGAGTAGCCGGGACGGACTTCGGAACGGTTAAAGAAACCGTCAAGATCGAGTTCGCCTTCCACATCTACACGGAAATCCTCAAGCTGCACCTCGAATTTGGGAGCATAGACCCGTGCCACGATGGATTGGCATGCGCCCAGGGAGGCAAGCAAAGCTTCAACGGGATTCATGCCTGTGTCAGTTCCGCCAAGGCTTTGCGGCTCGTCAATTAGCAATTCGAATTGTCTTGCTTTGGTGAGGACTTTGACGCCGTCTTGCAGCTGCGCAGTTGCTTTAAATGTTTTAACATTTGCCATGATGGATGAGGTCTCCTTTTTCTGGATAATGAATGAGTATGGAGTTAATAGTTGATATATTTCCTACTATTGTAATATGTTTAGTGTATTATAGAATTAAGGGAACATTCTGTCAACTATGAGAATAGCAGATATCCATATCAAAATCTGTGCCAAAATAAGCACATTAAAGCGGCAAACCTGATATCAAGCGATGGCTTGATCTGGTTTGCCGCTTTTTCAAAGTAAAAGGATCTATTGATCTATGGCTCTAAGCTTGCAGCATCGGAACCAAGGCTCTAATATCCTCCTCGCTCCACTCGCGCAAGTTGTAGCCGGCAATCTCGTAAGGCTCGGCATATTGGATCGCGGCGGCCTTATCCCTCCCGTACCAGCGCTCCAGCGCAGGGAGCATCTCTTCCGACACGTTGAAGAAATTAGCCCAATACTTCAGAATAAAGGCCTTTTTGTCCTCCAGGCTCTCTGGGACGAGGTGATCGATTCGTTTTTGCCAAGGGGCCAGTTCATAGAATTGTGAAGCGTGGGCGTCGCAGCCAAGCAGTTTTTTCTCCAGAACGGTGGAAATGTCAATGGCAAGGTCGGCTCTATAGATGGAACGTGCGGTGAAGTCCGGCATGAGAAGGAATAGAGGTTGTTTGTTGAATGAAGCAGCGCCGCTCGCTACATATTCGGCGGCTTGGCGGACGATTCTGCCCGCGTTGCGATTATCGAAATGGCCGCCGCCATGGCCGTGGAACGTAATCACGACATCTGCGTCCCACTCGCGAATTTGTTCAATCACCTTATCGCGGTTGTCGGGACTAGGGACTAGCCAGCCATCGGATATGTTCCAGATTGTATATTCCTGTACGCCCAGGCGTTCAGCAGCTACAAGCGCTTCCTCGCCTCTGCGTTTGACAAGCTCAGGGCCTTTGTAGTCGTAATGCCCAATATCTCCGTTAGTAAGAGTAAGGAACTTTACGCGATGACCGAGCTCGGCATAAAGGGCAGCGGTGCCGCCTGCATATTCCTCCGGCTCGTCGGGATGCGCTGCAATGACGATCACATTAAGAATCTTTGACATACGTAATCTCCTCCAGAAAATAGAATGGTTGGGTGATGTAGAGCATCAAGTCTTCGTAAATGCTGCTGTCAAATCCGTAAGATATCTGGAACCGCTTTCCTTTCGAAGCGCATAAACGCATTCCTGTAACCCATACTAGCATGCCAAAGCAGAGTAGACAATGAATCTTTGTAATAAAAAATCATATTGTATTATAAAAACGGAATAAAATATCAGAATCGATCAAGTAGCTGTTAATGAGATTTATGTTATTAAATTTCGAATATATACTTCATAAAGAAGTAATATTTCAAAAACTATTGACTATCTTTTGCCAATCGGTTTAAGATGATGTTGATTGAAAGCGCTTTATTTGCGGAATGAGGAACCTATTACAGGGAGGAACCTGAACATGAAGACAAAAGTTGCTTCAACCGTGTTGGCCATAACGTTATCTATGGGGATGATATTAGCTGCTTGTGGAACGAAGGACCCTGTGAATACGCCGAGCGCAACCCAGTCTGCCGTTACCGGCAGTACGGCAACGGATTCGCCTGCCAAGGACACCATCACGGCTTTGCTTCCGCCTGTCTCTGCCAACTTTCAAAGTAATTTTGACGCTATGGAAAAAAAGTTCAATGAATTGTATCCTCATTTGACCTTGAAAATCGAGCCCGCAAGCTGGGAAGATATGGCCCAAAAGCTTGATACGCAAGTCAATGCGGGAAGCCCTCCCGACCTGGCATTTATCGGAGCCGATGTGGTCGCCAAGTATGCGCAAATGGGCATGCTCATGGACATTAAGGACATTGTAACTCCAGAGATGGTGGAGGACTTCGACGAGGTGCCATTGGAATATATGAAAAATGGGGACGGCTTATACGGTTTCCCGGCGTATATGTCCGTTCAATCCATCGGCGGAAACAAACAGTTTATGGAGGCTGCCGGGATTGATTGGAAGAAGGTGCAGCAAGAAGGCTGGACCTATGACCAATTCCGGGAGGCGATCCAAAAAGGCGTGGTGCAAGAGAATGGAAAAACCACCCGTTACGGCTTTGTTTTTGCCACTGCCGGCGTCACATCGAAAGACTATTTAACCATACTGGTCAAAAACGCGGGTCTGCCTTCGCCGTTTACGGAGGATCACAAGTACGCTTACACAAGCTCGAATTTCCTTGACGTATTAAAAGCGATTCGCGAGATGATTGACGACGGTTCCATGCCGAAGGAGCTGAGCTCGATTGATGCCGGGAAACGCTGGAATATGTTCCTGACGGGACAAACCATGATTACAGGCAAAGGCATGACTTCATTCGAAAATTCGGCGAACATCAATAATAAAAAAATCGATGCGAATGACGACAGCGCCGTGCAGGATAGCATTAAGGTGGATTATGTCGTGCTGCCATTGCCTTCCTTTGGAGGCCATAAAGCGGTATCCCATACCGCTGTTGACGGTTACGTGACATTCCGCGGCAAAAAAGAACCGACGGATGAGCATAAAGCCAATGTGGTGAAAGCGGCGTATTTCCTGGCGAGCGGTGAAATCGCAGCCACGGTCAATCATGAGTCGTTCCTGGCTGATATTACAGACAGCGGCCGCAAAGCGGCAGAAAGCATGGAGTCCATCCAAAATGCGGATAACTTTGCCGCGCTTGAACGTTTGCTCAAGCAGGCGGCGCCGGCCCGCCCGGATATTCCAATTGAGCTGGGCGCCAAAGCGATCAAAGTGGAGACAGAGGTCATTATACCTAAATTGCAAGCTTTGCTTGCCAATGAAATCACCCCGGAGGAAATGTTCGAATCGGTTAATAAGGCTGCAGCGGAAACGTTCGGAGCGGATGGTATTGTGAAGGAGTAAGAATAAAAAAAGTTGCAGACATCATGTCTGCAACTTTTTTTGATGAAGCGAATTGCTTCGACAGATTAATCTATATGAAGCAGCTTCTTCACACGCTTCGCAATCTGGCTAACGCTGAAGCCGTACTGTTCGATGATCGTATCTCCCGGCGCGGAAGCGCCGAATTTGTCAATGGCGATAATTTCGCCTTCATCGCCTACATAACGTTCCCAGCCTAAGGAGGAAGCCATCTCGATAGCAACCCGTTTTTTGATAGAAGGAGCTAATACAGATTGTTTGTATTCAACGCTCTGCTTTTCGAAGCGGTCCCAAGACGGCATGCTGACAACGACTGTATCGATTTGCTCCTCGGCCAGTGTTTGTTGGACTTGCACCGCCAGGTGAACCTCAGAGCCGGTAGCGAGCAATAGCGCCTGCGGCTGGTCACTTTTGCCCTTGGAGATGATGTAAGCTCCTTTTGACACTCCCTCGTATGCGCGCTGCCGGGTATCTTTCATAGTCGGCAGATTCTGGCGGCTTAGCACGAGGGCGGTAGGGATGTCTTGAGATTCTATAGCTAATCTCCATGCCGCTATTGTTTCATTGGCATCGGCCGGACGGATGATGGACAGATTTGGCATGGCTCTCAAGGAGGCCAACTGCTCGATTGGCTCATGCGTGGGCCCATCCTCGCCTACTGCGATGCTGTCGTGCGTAAAGACGTAAGTGACAGGCAATCCCATGAGTGCTGCTAGGCGGATTGCCGGGCGCAAGTAGTCGGAGAAGACAAAGAAGGTACCGGCATAAGGCTTTAATCCGCCATGCAAGGCCAGGCCGTTGAGGATCGCGCCCATGGCAAACTCTCGAACGCCGAACCAAATATTTTGTCCGTGGTAGGATCCGGGCAGAAATGGCTCTGTTGTCTTAATCATCGTTTTATTGGAGCTCGCAAGGTCAGCCGATCCGCCTATTATGCCAGGGACCTCCTTGGCCAGCGCGTTGATGATTTCTTCAGAGACAGCGCGGCTTGCGGCAGAGCTCCCTGTCGAATATTCCGGAAGTATGCTATCCCAGTTCAATGTGAGATGATTCTCCATGGATGCGAGCAGCCGCTTGGCCAGGTCCGGATAAGCAAGGGCGTACGTGTCCCACAGCTCCTGCCATGCTTCCTCTTGCTGAATTCCTTTTTGAACAACCTCTGCTTGGAAATGCGAGTAGACTTCCTCCGGCACATAAAAAGGAGTGTCATGCGTCCATTGCAGCGCCTGTTTCGTTAATTTGGCTTCATCGAAGCCTAGAGGCGAGCCGTGGGATGCGGATTTGCCTGCCTTATTCGGCGAGCCGAAGCCGATCGTCGTTTTGATTTCAATGAGAGCCGGTTTTGTGAGATCGGCCTTCGCAAGCTTCAGAGCTTGAGAGATTTGTTCGCAGTCATTGCCATCTTCTACGCGGATATACTGCCAGCCTTGGGCCCCGAAGCGCTGCTCCACATTTTCGGAGAACGACATATGCAGCTCTCCATCGAGTGATATATCATTCGAATCGTACAGAACGATTAGCTTGCCTAGCTTCAAATGACCCGCAAGCGATGCCGCTTCATAGGAGATGCCCTCCATTAAGTCCCCGTCGCCGCAAATCGCATACGTAAAGTGGTCAATAACAGGCATCCCGGGTTGATTGTATACAGCGGCAAGATGCTGCTCTGCAATAGCAAGGCCTACAGCGGATGCTATGCCTTGGCCAAGCGGACCGGTGGTCGCATCGATTCCCGGTGTATGCTTGTATTCCGGATGCCCTGGCGTCTTGCTTTGCCACTGGCGGAACTGCTTTAAGTCTTCAATCGATAATGCATACCCGGAGAGATGGAGCAAGCTGTACAGCAGGCTTGATCCGTGTCCGGCAGACAGGACAAAGCGGTCTCTATTAAACCAGTCCGGATTTTTGGGGTTATGGTTCATATATTGAGTCCACAGCGTATAGGCCATCGGGGCGCAGCCGAGCGGCATGCCGGGATGGCCCGAATTCGCTTGTTCGATCATATCAATAGATAAGCTGCGCAGCGATTGAACCGACAGCTGTTCGATGTTCGTCATCTCAAATGCACGTCCTTTGTTTAATGAAGTTTACACACTATGGAATTCTTCAATAGATTGAGCCAGTCGCCAATACTGCCTGTACTTCTTGGCGTAGTCTTGCTGCTTCTCGGGATCCGGCTCATAGTCGGCTTCGTACGGCTCGCAATACATCTGCTGCGCTTCCTCGATGCTAGTGAACAGGCCGCCTGCAACCGCAGCATAGATAGCCGCTCCTTTCGCGCAGACTTGATCTTGCTTGCTGATCATAATCGGCCTGCCTAATACGTCGCTCATCATCTGCATAATGTAGGGTGATTTTTTGGCGATGCCGCCAATGACGACAATTCGGTCGATTTGCAGTCCGTGTTCGATGAAGCTGTCAAAAATTCGTTTCGCGCCAAAAATAGCGGACATCAGCAGCGATTGATAGATAGCAGGCGCGGTGCTGCCCAGATGAAGACCTGCAATCGTTCCTTTCACAGCCTCATTTAATACGGGATACCGTCTGCCGTTGAACCAATCCAGAGCAACGGGTGGATTGACCGCCGTGAGCGGGATTTCCTTTGCCGCCGCTTCAAGGTTATATAGAAGCTGCTCGGAGCATTGCTCCCGCAGCCGCCTTTTCTGATCCTCGGACAAGAGGTCCGTTTGCTGAAGCATCTGCTCGACCGGCCACATCAACAGGGACTTGTACCAGGCGAAAATATCGCCAAAAGCGGCTTGCCCGGCTTCAATTCCGACATAGCCGGGAATGATGGAATGTTCAGCCAATCCGCATATATGCTTCATATCCTTGCCCGCCAAACGCTCCGGCTGCTCGATCATCATATCGACGGTGGAGGTGCCGGCCACCTTCACTAACGTGCGCGGCCTGATGCCGGCTCCTACAGCTCCCGCATGGGCATCGAAGGAGCTGCCGGATAGGATGACTTGTTCATTGACGCCTAATTGGGCCGCCCATTCCTTGGAGATCGTCCCGATTGCGGCATCAGCATGCTGCGGCCCCGCGCCATAACGTTCTTTGATCAGTACGAGATACGGGTCCAGCTGCCGAAGGCATTCTTCTGATGGCAAGCCGCCAAAGGCGCTGTGCCAAAGCGCTTTGTGGCCTGCCGCGCAAGAGGAGCGGTACATGGCCAGCGGATCCGTCCCTCCGGCCAGCAAGCTGGCAAACCAATCGCAATGCTCCATCCATGTGAAGGCAGCTTGCTTTACTTGCTGATCTTTTCTAATTGTGTGCAGGATTTTGGCCCAAAACCATTCCGAAGAATAGATGCCCTGATATTGCGTGTAGTCCACGGTATCAGCTGTAGAGAAGATCGTATTGATTTCTTCAGCTTCAGCAATAGCGGTATGGTCTTTCCATAGATGAAACATGGCATTCGAGTTATCTGCGAATTCAGGTCTGAGAGCCAGCGGAATGCCTGCTTCATCGACAGGACATGGCGTCGATCCCGTCGTATCAATGCCTATGCTGAGCAGACGCTGGCCGGCATGCTCGCCCGCATCCTGCAACGCAGATTGGAAAGCAGCGGTAAAGGCTTCGATATAATCGAGGGGATGCTGCCGGAATTGGCTGATCTCATCGTTGCAATACATTCGTTTGGCCCAGCGCGGATAGGCGCAGGATGCTTCTGAGACGGTCCGGCCCGTTGCTCCTTCAACGATAATGACTCTTACAGAATCGCTGCCAAAGTCTGCGCCGGCAACGATAGCGCCTGCTTTATTGTCCAAGATAAGACCTCCTTTAATCGACGCAACAGCCATAGGGGGATATGGTTAGCGAATGCGGATGACGCATTTTGTAACCTTGTCTTTATGCTGAATCGCTCTCTCCATACCCTCTTGGATGCGTTCAAACTCGAAAATATCGGAAACAATAGCTTTAAGCGGGATGATTCCTTTGGACACAGCCTCAATGGCTTTAGGGTAGATATTGCGGTAGCGGAATACGGTTTTGATTGTAATCTCGTTATCAACGATATGGTTCACCTGCATTTGCGCTTTGCCGCTGCTTGTATAGCCTACAAGCACAATCGTTCCACCGCGCTTGGTCAGCTTGGCTGTCTGCAGTATCGTTGCTTCGGAACCGGCTGTCTCAAACACGTAATCTGCGCCCTCATTGTTCGTCAGCGCCATGACAGTGTCTATTGCATCGGCTTCACTGGCATTGACGGTATGCGCGCATCCCAGTTCCTTGGCTTTGTCCAGACGGTTTTGCACAAGATCAACGACCGTAATATCATGCACACCCATGCTTTTTAGCGAAAGCATGGTCAGCAGCCCGATCGCACCGGCTCCTAGTATGACGGCAGACGCTCCCACCTGAGCGCCGGATTGCAGCGCGGCATGCATGCCGACAGCCAGAGGCTCCATCATCGCTCCTTCCATGGTGCTTACGTTATCGGGAAGCTTGAAGCAAAGGTCGGCAGGGTGAGCGATGTACTCGGCAAAGCAGCCTTCCAGTACAGGCAGCGAGGCATAGAAGTATACCTTTGGACAAAGATTGTATTTTCCCGATTTACAATAATCGCATCTATAGCAGGGGATGCCGGGTTCTACAGCAACACGGTCTCCGGGCTTCAGTCCGGTTACATTTTTTCCGATCGCTTCTACGATTCCGCCCGGCTCATGGCCAAGCACAATCGGGTCGGTTACATGCTTTTCTCCAATAAAACCGTTTTCAAACAGATGCATATCTGAACCGCAGATTCCGACATAATCCAATCTGATCAACACGTCATCATCTTTCACTTGAGGAATCGGCTTTTGCTCAAAATCCAGTTTCCCTACTGTATTCATAATGGCTACCTTCATTGTTTTGCCCATGTTCTATTTCTCCTCATCTCATCTAGTATTAATGATAAAATATACCCATATCATAAATTATAAAGTTTATCATGTAAACTATAGTGGATGAAAAAATTTAATTGAAAACGTATGGTTTCCTCTAAATTCGACAAAAAACTTGGCATATTCACGTATGAAAATAGCGTTAAAGGAGTTGACAACGCTTCCAGTGTGTAATATATTCAAGTTGTCGAATGACGAATAGTTAATCATGTAAATTTTTTCTTCAAAATTAGTTTATATAATAAACAGAACGGAGGACAAATGAAACGAGCACAAAACATAGATGAAGTGAAAAAGGCCAACCGGGGGTTGGTACTGAATTTGCTGCTAAGACACCGGCTTATTTCAAGATCGATGCTAGCGGCCAAGAGCGGATTGAATAAAGCGACCATTACCAATATTGTGAATGAATTTGTGGAGATGGGCGTGGTAAGGGAGCAAGGGCCGATCTTATCGGACAATGGGCGCAAAATTACAGGAATAACGCTGGCTCTGGATGATGTGGCAACAGTGGCGGTAAGGATTAACCGCGATGCAATTGAATTCGCCTTATGCGATATTCACGCGGCCGTGCTGCATAAGAGCATGGTCAGAATCGATAAGTCTACACCTATTGCTTCTATATTGGCGTCAACTTACGAGGGGATAGACCGGATGCTCGCCATGGAGGACAAGAAGGTATTAGGCATCGGAATAGCGATCGTTGGACCGCTTATGACCTTTAACAACACAACGATTGCTAAGGTATATGATATGCCGGAGCTTTCGAAGATCGATTTTCAGGAGCAAATCCAAGCCCAATATCCGCAATTGAGCGTATTTATCGACCATGATGCCAACGTATCTGCATTAAGAGAATGGAGAGACTATGTAGAGGAAACAGGTCTTACCAAAGGCATTATGATGTATCTCAATTTGGGTGATGGAATTGGCGGAGGCATCATTATTGACGGCAATCTGATCCGCGGCAAGAATGGAATCGCAGGCGAGATCGGGCACATGGGGATCAATTTCAATGCCAAGCGCAATGAATTCAATAAGGTCGGCATCCTGGAGCGGTATGCGGCTCCGATCAATCTGATCCGGTCAGTGGAAGAGAGATTGCATGACTTTCCCCATTCGCAGCTGCATGAGCATTCTACGATAAGCGATATTTATCATTATTACGAGAAGGATGATGAGCTGGCCGTATGGGCAGTGAATCAGATGGCTTGGTTTCTTTCCTATGGAATCAAAAATCTTCTGTACATCCTGAATCCGGATACGATTGTTTTCGGCGACATGATTGTCAATTCGCCCAAATTGCTGGCGCAATTAAAGCTTAATTTAAGCTATGATTTGCCGGAGGAAATCGTGGACTCTATTGATATTCGTTTCTCCAGCTATGAAAAAGGAGGCATGCTGGAAGGAGCCGGATTGATGGTTGTGAAGAAATATATGGACTCGCTCGACATTATCGATTTCATTGAAACCCACTACGGGTAGTCATGAAGGGTGAGAACAGAGACAAGCCGGGAAAGCAACACATAATGAAGTTGTTCTTATTTCATATAATGGAGGGTCTATGTATGAAGAAACCGTTTAAGTATGCGATTAGTTTGATTTCAATTATTGCTCTGGCAGGGACCTTGTTAGTCGGCTGCTCAGGCGGCAATAACAAAAATGCAAATGAAGAAGCCGTGCTGAATATCGCTACTGTCAATAACAACGATATGGTCATTATGGAAGAGATGACGTCCGAGTTCACAGCAAAAACAGGCATCAAAGTGAATTATACCGTTCTTTCTGAAAATGAGATTCGCTCTAAAATTACACAGGATGTTGGCCTCGGCGGCGGGCAATACGATTTATTTACAATCGGCGCTCAGGACTCTGCCGTTTATTTGAACAATGGATGGACGGAGCCGCTGGATGGATTGCTGAATGGCATGAGCGAGGAAGACAAAAAGAACTATGACCTGGAAGATGTTTTTCCAGTAGTCAGAGATTCGCTGTCTTCTGAATCGAAAGGATTGGGAGCGCTGCCATTCTACGCAGAAACAACTCTGCTATTCTACAATAAAGAAATTTTTGAAGCGAAAAACCTGACGATGCCTGCAAACCCAACGTGGGAGCAAGTGTATGAGCTGGCTGTAGCGGCACAGGACAAGGATAAGGGCATTGCCGGTATCGCGCTGAGAGGCTTGCCTGGCAGCGGACAGAACATGTTTATTTTCAGCTCAATCGCCAATGCATTCGGGGCGCAATATTACGATATGGACTGGAAGGCGACGTTCAACACGCCAGAGATGAAAAATGCGATCGAGTTCTATAAGAAAATTTTGGCCGATGCCGGACAAGCGGGACCAACCTCAACAGGTTATACAGAAGCTCTGAATCTCATGTCTACTGGAAAAGCGGCCATGTGGTATGACGCCAGCGTATCGGCTGGTACGCTTGCCAACTCCAAGGATTCCCTTGTCACGGGGAAAATCGGCTATGCAATGGCGCCGCTTCAAGTGAAGCAAGATGCGACCAATACTATTGGCGGATGGGGCATAGCGATTAACGCTTCCTCCAAGAAGAAAGAAGCAGCATTCCAGTTTCTAACTTGGGCGACAAGCAAGGAGTACATTAACCTGGTTGGCGAGAAGAAGGGCTGGGAAAGCACGCCTTCCGGCACCCGCGTATCCACTTATGACAATGAAAACTATAAGAAGGCCAGTGATTTTGCGGACATTACCAAAGAAGCGATCCTGAAGGTTGATTTCTTTAATCCTTCTATGAATAAAACACCGTATACAGGCAATTCCATTCCGAATATGGCTGAATACTCATCGTGGGGCGAACAAATCGCACAATTGCTTGCTTCTTATCTAGTCGGTCAAAAGAATATTGAAGCCGTATTGGAAGAAGGGCAAAAGATATTGACGGATGTGGCTGTTGCGGGAGAATATGCGAAGTAAACCATAGAACTTCACTCTCCAAAATTACTGGTACGTGCGAGGTACGTACCAGTAATTTTATTAATAGACAAGAGGAGAAGAATGATGACTACAAAGGGCGATAAGAGCAAATTATTAATTCTTCCGGCACTCATTGTTGTAGGAATTGTAACCCAGATTCCATTTATCCTTACCATTATCTATTCCTTTATTAGCTGGAACGTCAAGAGACCCGATCTGGGTATAAGTTTCGCTGGATTTAGCAATTACAAGAAAATATTGTCCGATGGTCAGTTCTACCAGGTGATATTAAATTCCCTGCTCATTGTGGTCGTTGGTCTAACGATTTGTACCGTGCTTGGCATATTGTTCGGCTTGATGCTCAATCGTGAGTTCAAGGGTGTGAACCTGCTCAGAACGCTGTTTGTCATCCCTTATTTTGTGATGGAGGCTGTAGTCGGAATTATATGGAAAACCTTGATGCTGAACCCGTCGCTTGGTCTCAATTACTACATCTCCAACGCGCTCGGACTAGAGCCCATAGATTTCTTCGGCAAATATGCATTGCTCACCATCATGTTATTGATTATCTGGCAGTGGACTCCGTTCTTCTTCCTCATCATTATGTCCGGGCTTCAGAACATGCCGTCTGAAATATTGGAAAGCGCAAGAATAGATGGAGCTACGGGCTGGAAGCTGCTGCTGCACATTCAATTGCCTTTAATCAGAGATCACATCAATGTGGCTATGACGCTGGGGTTAATTAATATCTTGAAGGTATTCGGATTGATCTATGTCACGACATCCGGCGGTCCGGGCAGCTCGTCAAGCAATTTGCCGTATTATTCGTACAAGGCGCTGTTCTATGACTGGAACGTGGGAACCGCCGCTGCGATTGCAGTCGTAACTGTTGCTCTTACGCTTATTGTTGTCCAACGTTTTTATGGATTTATGAACAAAAACAACTCGAAGAATATATGAACATAGTCTAGGCGGTGAGGAAATTGAGTAGACGATTGAATAGAAATCTGTTGACAACTATGGCGTATGTAATCGTAATATTATGGCTATTCCCGATGTTATACATGTTTCTGTCCAGCTTCAAATTTGAAAGCCAGGTTGCCGTTCCATCTTTAACCTTTACACCGACATTGGACAATTATCGGGCTGTTGTCACCCCTGAATTTTTCAAATATTTATCCAACTCTGTGCAAATTACTTTTGGTACGGTTATCGTATCGGCTGTACTAGGCGTGCTTGCCGCCTATGCGTTAGTCTATTCCGGTATCAAAAAAGCGAATAGTATTTACTTCTGGTTTATTACGACCATCTTTTTGCCGGCAGTTGCTGTGATTACGCCTATCTATATTTTGTTGGCGAAAGCTCATTTGTTGGATACAAAGCTTGCCTTAATTTTGTTGAATACAGGAGCGGGAATTCCTTTGATGATCTGGATGTGCACGACCTACTTTAAGGAGATTCCCGGTGAAATTATAGAAGCGGCTACGATAGACGGCTGTTCCAAGGCGGGCACTTTCTTCAAGATTATGCTGCCGCTCGTGAAGAACGGCATTATCTCATCCGCGCTGCTCGTGTTTGTTGTGACGTGGAACGAGTTTTTCTTTGCTGTAACGGCAACCGCTACTCAATCCGCAACCTTGCCGGTATATATGAGCAAGTTCATGACACAGCAAGGTTTCTTCTGGGGCAAGATGTCGGCGGCAGGTACGATGGTTGTAATAGTGCCTATTCTCATCGGCTTCTTTACCTATAAGTCATTCGTTAAAGGATTGACGGCAGGTTCGGTTAAAGGGTAGTTCAAAAGATTGGAGAGCGGCCATGAGAAGGCTGCTCTTTTTTCGTGTAACAGAGAAAATTCTCGGGTAGATCTATCTAGTAAAATAGCAGTGGAGGCGGCCATGTATTCGCAGACTCTTTAGCAGGGTCTTTTTTTATATATTGGGATAGCTATTGATACTTTTTTGAGTCGATGCCGTTAATACTTATGGAAAGGGGAGTGCAGGCAAGTGAATGATCCGTTCGTTTCTGTCTACGACGAGTATTTTGATGATATTTATCGATTTGTGCTTTATAAAACCGGAAACAAATGGGATACGGATGATCTCGTGAGCGACATATTTCGAAAAGCCTTCCAGCATTATCGAAATCAACAGGTGGACGAGGGGCGAGTGAAGCCGTGGTTGTTCACCATTGCCCGCAACACGGTAATCGATCATTACCGGAAGAAAAAAGAATGGGTATACGGACATGATCCTGAGGTGCTTGGGTACACCCGAATAAGCGAGCTTATGGAGACAATCGATCTTCAGCATGATTGCTTGAAGCAATCCTTGCTCGCTCTCGCTCCGGATGAGCGTGAAATGATTAACCTTAAATATATTGCCGGAATGAAGTATTCCGAGATAAGCCAAGTGGTTGGAAAAGCCGAATTGTGGCTTAAAACAAAGGTCCAACGCATCAGACAAAAGATGGCATTGTCGATCAACAAATGCATGGAGGTGTTGAAATGAACGACAAGGAGCTGGATGTGCTTATGGAGGATTTTAAGAGCAAGCTTCCTGTAAATGAGCAATTAAAGGCGGAACTCCGCCAATCATTTAATCAAAGGTCTGTTCCACGGCGACGTTCTCGCCGCATATGGGCCGGCGCTGTCGCTCTCATTCTTTGTGTAGTTTTTGCAGGGAACATATGGTTTAACAACAGCTCTGTTCCAAGGGTGGAAGCGGCAACACTGCATTTTAACCACTCCTTTTCCCTATTAGAGCAATTAGGAGAGGAGAACAGCTCCGGCATGGCGGAATATGGCGGTACCGTTTACCTTCCGCTGAAGGACAGAGGATTGTACGCTTATGATAAGAAGGGTCTCTATCCGCTGATTGCCGGTAATATTGAATTTGTTCGGGTATCTCCGAGCGGCAAGGAACTGGTTTATGTAGAGGATGGAAGCTTGAGAATTTATGAAATCGATAGCAAAAGCAGCCGCGATCTGATAATGAGAGCTTCATCTCAGGAAAGAATGGAGACTCCCGCATGGTCGCCGGACGGCACCCACATTTTATTTGTACAGAAGGGGACGGGAGATCAGGAAGCAGAAAGCCGAATTATGGAGCTGGAGCTTAAGAGTAACTCTGTGAAGGAAATTGCGATTGGAACATACCCGTCATATATGGCTGATCAGAAGTCGATTCTGTTCGAGCGCGACAATAACATTATGAGCAAAAGTTTGGGCAACGGACAGGAAACGGTGCTGGATTCAGGGCGGTATCCGGCTATCTCCAATGACGGCGCCTACATCGCATATATTAAAAAATCCCAAGGAGAGCCTGCGCTTGAAGATATCTGGGTAGCGGACTCCGATTTCAGGACGAGCAAGCAAGTGAGCCATAATAGCTTGGCTGAAGCATGGGACCCGGATACCGGACAGCTAATTGAAGGTGAACAGCAGCCGCGCTATACCTTTGAAGAACCTGTGTGGAGCCATGACAGCCGACAATTATTTGTCTACAAAGTGTTTCATACCAATGTCGTCTGGAAAAAGCTGATGCAATTCGAGGTTTCCGGCAAGATGGCCGGGCCAGAAGAGGTGGTCGCCGGATCTATTCAAGCGCTAATCTACCGGGATGAAGATTTTGCCCATAGCTTTTTCAGCTACGACCCGGGTTATCTGAAAGGAACAAGCCCTCGCCAGGTCGGTTACAGGATCTTAGACAGCGGCCAAGAGAACGGAAAGACATATGTAGATGCCAACACCTATTTATCCTACTCAGATCCTTATTATGAGATTCAATCCACTCGCTATTGGCTGTCCAAAGGCGACAGGGGATATTTGATTGATGACATGGAGGAATTAAACAATCAGGTCGTCACGATCTCCAATGGGGAGGTTACACGAGCAGCCGATAATGCAGCTTCTCAGATTATATTTGCGCTCAAGGACATGCCAGTGTCAGGGGATTGGACGAACGGAAATATTTACAGCTTGGTGTATGATGAAACAACAGGGGATGTATACTTTACGCTTAACCGGCAGAAGCAGCAACAGAGCCGAATGGACCTATTGAAATATGAGTCAGGCACTGGGAAGTTTGCGGAGCTTACATCGCTCGGAGAGGCAGATGCGACACATCTCATGATTATGGAACCGGAACAGGGCTATGTGGCGGTAGAGATGTTGATGGATGGGAAAGAAGACACCGTTGTATATGATCTGAAACGTCAAAAGAAACAGGTGCTCTCCGAAGTTGTACTAGGTGCAGCTATAGAATCGGTGCACACCCGATTCTGGATGGACGGACACTTAATATACTTCTCGCACATGGAAGGCAGAGATGTATTCCTCCAATATGATCCGGAATCAACAGAATAGCCTATTTAGCAGCTCGCGAAGCCCTCTCTGATGGAGAGGGCTTTTTATGCAAAGGCTTATTCTATTCATTTCCTTAACTAACGTCCCCAGCAGTTGAAGAAAACACTTCACAAGGTTTTTTCTTATTGAATGCACTTTTTTAGTTCTCATTTGCTTTTTTTTCTAATTTTGAAATAGCTTTAAGAACCGCATCTCGATTTTTAGCAGATTTCATCCACAAAGGAAGCCTACTTTCTACGCTAAGATAATAGGGATGGTCTTCTCTTAGTTCAGCTTGAACATAGTTTTTAAGATACTCTAAATGTTCGAGGTTATATGCCCATAAAGTCTGACCACAACAAGGTATTTGTAAATATAAAGGATAGCCAAAATACCAATCAAATGACCCTCCAATGTTTATAATGCCCTCATTCCACTTGCTACTATATGATATTATGGATTGGTTAAAGCGGATATCATTGGTCATTCCACAGTTTAAACAAACAAACCTTTTTGTAATTCCTGTGCTATGAGGGGAGTGTTCTCCCAATGAAATAACCTTTGATTTACTATTACAATTGGGACAAGCAACAAGAAACTCATAACCGAAACTTTCTAACATGCGGTGCTTATTTTTAAAATTCTTTTTCATTGATATGACCACGCCTTATTTTAGATAAATTGATAATTCTACAAAATTGACAGTAATCCCTTTTTAACTAATCTGCCTCGTTTGTTAAGTCTTTCATAGTGACCTCATTACGCTGATGTTGAATGCTTTCTAATACCTCGAACCACATTCTACGGCATGGGACATGCAAGAAATTGAAAAAAGTATAAAGATTCTTAATGACGACTTTCTGCATTTGGAATTCGGCAAAATTGAGTTTATTGACATCCCATCCTACGAAGAGACAAAAAAATCGTTCGAAGAAGATTACGCACCTTATGTTTGAAAAATCACCCTATTATAGAAAGAAGGCATCTCATGAAAACAACCCTTTATTTGACCAGGCATGGCCAGACGGAATGGAATATCGAGCAAAGGCTGCAAGGGCACCAGGATTCTCCCTTGACCGAGCTGGGCCTTCAGCATGCAGCTTGGCTCAGCGAATCGATGAGCGGCATATCGCTCGATGCGATATACGCCAGCTCCAGTCCAAGGACGCTTCGGACAGCCCAGATTTTGCGCCGTGATCGAACAATTGATATTGTGCCGGAGGATGCTCTGAAGGAAATCTCTATGGGCAGCTGGGAAGGCCAGCGGAACAGCGACATCGAGGCTCATTCCCCAGACGGCCATTTCGATTTTTGGAATAATCCTCATCAGTATGTGCCGACGAATGGCGGAGAGTCCTACCACGATTTGCAGCGGCGCGTAATTCCCAAGATCCAAGATATAATTGCCTCTAGTGAAGGGAAGAACGTCCTAATTGTGACCCACGCCGCTACGCTGAAGGTTATTATGGCCTTCTTCGAAGGCCGGGAGCTAGCCAATTTGTGGCTGCCTCCCATTGTACATTCGACAGCCTTATGCAAAGTCGTATGCGAAGGTGACCAGATAACAGTGGAGTTATACGGAGATACGTCCCATTACAGGGAGAATTAATTCATAAGTGTCAGTGCCTCTGTCACAAAATGAAGTCCTTTCTCGTTACATATGCAGCCGAAAAAAAGGAGTGGTTGCAATGAACCGAAAAACATGTATCGTCATTGGCGGAGGATACGCTGGCATTCATGCAGTAAAAGCAATTCTGAAAGCTTGGAGAACAAGAGGCGACAAAGAGACCCTGAGACTTATTCTGATTGATAAGCAAAATGAACATATACGCAAAGTATTGCTGTTTAAGCCTGCTGCAACAGCAGATGCAGCCATTCAGGTGCCGTTCAAGGAACTATTTCCCGAAGGCGTTGAATGGATGCAAGGAACCGTCGTAAGCATGGATTCGCAGAAGCGGGATATATTTGTACAGGATGTTCAAGGAATCATTCAGTCGTTCCATTACGATATGCTTGTGGTCGCTCTCGGGAGTGTGGCGCGGACACCTGCATCCGACCAAGGGGGAATTGCGTTGGCGGATTTCGATTCGGCTCGGCGCATTCGCGAGGCTTGGCAGTACAATTTGGAGAAGGCGACCCGGGAATCGGACCGGAAAGAACGTCAGCGGCTCATGACGATTGCCGTTGCGGGAGCGGGAATTAGCGGAATTGAGACAGCGGCGGAGCTGGCTCACTATGCACGAATTGAAGCGCGAAACAAAGGTCTTATTGAAAATGATGTCCGCATTCATCTCTACAACGCGAATGACCGGTTATTCCCTGAAGGCCCGGAGAAGGTAGGGCAGAAGCTGGAGCGCCATTTGTCTGCGAGCGGGGTCGATACGATACATGGCTGCAAAGTGCTCCAAGAGAAGGATGGCATCCTGACATTGTCCGCCAGTCATGAAGTTCTTGCAGGATTATGCATATGGACATTAGGCTTGCTTCCTAATGCAGGACTGCAGGCGATGGGGCTTCCGGTTAACCCGGAGGGTTATGTTATCGTCGATCAAAGCTATCGGGTCATAGGCGCTTCAGGAGTGTATTGCATCGGAGATTGCGCCCATATTACAGATGCGGCAAGCGGCCGGGCAGACGGGAAAACCTGCAAGGAAGCTATCGCTCAAGCCGCAAGGCTAGGCCGGATAATCGCTGCCGATCTGGAAGGGCGCCGGGCTCCTGAGCATGAGCCGTATATGGAGTTCTTCTGCTTTGGCCTAGGGCCGGAGCAAGGAATGGCCTGGACGCGCAAATGGGGCATTGATATGGTCATAACGGGTAAGCTGGGCTGGATTATAAGGAAGTTTACATGGGATTCAGCTAGCTTCCAGTAAGGATATAGTATAGAACGGCTTAAAGAATGGATGTGACGGCATGCAAGAGCTGTATAAGCAATATCGGAGTCTGCTATTTGCGCTTGCTTACCAGATGACAGGCTCCGTCTCGGATGCGGAGGATGTGGTGCAGGATGTTTTTCTGAAGGCCTATGCCGTTGGGGGGCTTGATCACATAGATAACCCTAAAGCCTACCTATGCAAGATGGCATCCAATCGCTGCCGGGATGTGTTCAGGTCGGCACGGAAGAAGCGGGAGCAATATTTTGGCCCGTGGCTTCCCGAGCCTCTTCTCTCCTCTGATGAGTCCATTGAAGAGTCTATTATTCAGCATGAGCTGTTGTCGTATGGAATACTAGTCCTGCTAGAGCGGTTATCCTCCTCCGAGCGTACGGTATTCGTGCTGAGGGAGGCGCTTGGCTTCTCATACGCAGACATTGCGTCGATGATCGAGATGAGCGAGGCCAATTGCCGCAAGCTGTTCAGCCGTTCAAAAGCGAAGATGGGAATATCTCCGGGGGAATATACCTCTATTGAAGGAGCGAGTGAAGCATGGATTGCCCGTTTCCTCAAGGCGCTTCAGCAGAATCAGGCAGTGGAGCTCACGGCTATGCTGGCTGAGGATGTCATTCTCATATCGGATGGAGGCGGGAAAGCGGTGGCGGCGGTGCACCCAATCGAATCCCGCGAGCGTGTTATCCGGTTTTTGGCTGGTCTTATCCGCAATATGTCGGCGGGGGAAGGGCGTACGGAGCTGGTGATGGAACGGATAAACGGGCAGACAGGGCTTGTTGTCGTTTCTGACAATATTGTGGAGACGGTCGTGCTGCTGAACATGCAGGAAGACTGTATTCAAAATATTTACTTCGTGAGAAATCCTGATAAGCTGACTCGGATCTAAGCGGGATAGGTATCGTTCTTATATTCGTCTATAGGAGGAGTGACAATGTCAGCTGTATTGGCTGCAATGGATTGGGCGGAGAAAACGAAAAGTTTGGAAGTCTTATTGAAGCAAGAGGGTTCCTTTGTTGTATCTCCAATGAAACAAGGCTTCGAAGCCGAGGTTGTGAAGCTTCATTCCGATACGCACGGCAGCTATATCCTGAAAATATGGAATAAGCATTCCAGGCCTGATGTGTCGTTTCAATATCGGCTGCTTAGCACCTTGTTCGAACGCGGCATATCTGTATCCCGGCCCCTCGGTTGGGGCGTTATGCCCGGCGGCGCGCAGGCGCTGCTCACTGCCTATGATGGCATATCCGTTAACCCATTGCATCCAGAGAAGATGACAGCCATTGCAGGGATTTTGGGGGAGCTGCATCTGCTTAATCCGCATGACATCGAAGGGCTGAATTTGCCCTGCTATGATTTTGTCGCCTACCACTTCCAAGGCTTAGACGCTCATCACGATATTGCCGCTGCGATTCAATCCATTCTTCCTACGGTTGAAATGAAACAGGACCGAATTGTTCACGGAGATTTTCATCCGGAAAATATTGTGGTAGACGGGGAACGTTACACGGTAATTGACTGGACGAACGGGCAGCTGGGAGACCCCAGGTATGACTTTGCCTGGTCCTACTTTTTACTCCGGCTCTATCTATCGGAGCAGCATGCCTATCATTTTCGAACGGCTTATGCTAAGGCGGCGCATGATGTGCCGCAGCAGGAGCTGGAACGTTATGAAGCGCTGGGCATTCTCCGCTGGATGCTGTTGAATCGCAACGGCCATGTATTGGCTAGGCCCGAAGTAGTGCAGCATTTAAACAGACTGGTAGAGAGTCATGTAGTCTTGAAGGAGTTTGAGCTTCGCAAAAACGGAGTTTAACTTCCGATTGCGAGTCGATCACGATCGTATATGGCGATCTCCATCCGCGATGACAAGGGCGCGACACTGCAAAGTGTCGCGCCCTTGCTTTATGATATGTCGATTGCTCTATTAATTTATCCAAACCTGTAACTACATAGAATAGAGTTGCGTCTATTACATGGTAGAGACTGTGATCGTAGATTTAGAAGGATGGGGAGGAACCGGATGACATGTTCAAAAAAACAGCAATATTAACCATGGCGCTTGTGCTGCTGCTCGCTAACAGTGCACTGGCGTACAATGTTCAGCTTTTGCCGTTTAAGGATGAGGAGAACGATTATTCCAGGGAGCCGATCTATGCGTTGTCGGCGCTCGGTATTATTAATGGCTATGAGGATCGGACCTACCGCCCGAATGTGGATCTTTCCAGGGAGGCGTTCATCAAGCTGCTGGTTATGGCTAGCCAGCTAGAGACGGATGCTCCTGCGGGGAAGCTGCCGGCGGATGTCGCGAACGATCGCTGGTCCGCGCCATACATCTCAGCGGCGCTAGAGCGTGAGTGGCTTGGCGGATTGCTAGATCAGAAGGGAGCCATTCTCCCGGCGCAGACGATTACCAGACAAGAAGTGGCGATGCTGGTTGGCCAGTCGCTGCTGGAGGCAGAGAAGCCGGAGACGCGCGAGAAGTGGCTGTCTGCGGATTGGAAGAAGGAGCGGGACGCCCGCGGCTTTAAGGACCGCGATTCGATAAGCGAGGCCATGCAGCCTTACGTGTATTATGCGGCGCATCGCGGCATTATGGAGGGCGATGCTGCGGGCTTTAAGCCTGGACAGCCATTAATCCGCAAGCAAGCTGCGGCGGTGATTTATCGTCTGATTGATGAGCGGGTATCGGGACAAAAGATGGACTTTACAGGCTATTACGCGCTGTCATCCTATCCGGCGATTCAGCATATGGATAAGCTTTCGGATGTTATTCTCGGTTGGTCTAATCTGGAGTACAGCGGTCCGGGAGCTGCCAAGCTGAATACGGGAACGACGGAGTACCGGGTACCGCTCGGGTATGAAGAAGTGCTGACAAAGGCTGATCAGGCGAAAGTTAGCAAGGAACTGATGGTGTTTTACAATCAGGCGAATTTGAAGGATTTTCTGAAGGACAAGCCTGCGCAGAAGGCTTTTATCGAATCTCTGTATGCCACGCTCAACGATTCGGCTTACTCGTTCACCGGAGTGAGCATTGATTTTGAGGGACTGAAGGAAGCGGAAAGCGCGGCGGATTTCGTTGCCTTTCTCCAGGATTTGAAGAAGCAGCTGGGCACATCCTTTACCTTGTCCGTTGCGGTTCCGCCTATTCACTATTACAAAGGCTATGACTTGGCTGCAATCGGCAAACTCGCCGACTCCGTTATTCTGATGGCGTATGATTTCACGCATAGCGAGAGCAGGCTGCCATCGGCGCCGCTGCAGCTTGTGAACGATACGGTACAGACCGCGCTGCAATCGATTCCGAAAGAAAAGCTGGTAATGGGGATTTCCAAGCAGGCCAATCAGTGGATTACGGCGGATGGCGTAACCTCCAACGTGTTCAGACCGTCTATCGGGGACGTGGAGAAGCGTCTGGCTATGCCGGGTGTGAGCAGTCAATTGATGATGCCGCATTTTCTGAATCAAATTACGTTTGCGGACGAGCGGGGCACTCATTTGATCTATTATGAAGACACGGCAAGCATTGACAAGAAAGTATGGCTGGCCAAGTTCTATGGACTGAAAGGCGTCTCCTTATGGCATATGGGCAATTACACAGCCTCAGACTGGAAGCTGGTGGGCGAGGAGGCTCGCTGAGTATTGCGAATTGAGTTCGCACGTTGGCCTTAGTTGATTAGGATATCTCTTCATCAAGACAGTGGGGACGAAGTCGGAATTGTCCACAGTAGGTTTAGTCTATGGGTTTATTAATGTAGTGTACATGGCAAAAACAAACGGAGTAAGACCTGTCCTGGAGAAGCGTTAGCGTTCGCCTTTGTGCCCGGATTCCCTCCTTTGATCACATTCAAGGAATCTGGGCCCAACAGCGATCGGAGGGATAGGTCTTGCGTAGTTTGGCTTCCAGCCATGAAAGCTATGTTTAGAATTAGGCAGCAGCTACAAAAAAACTATTGACAATTTTTAATATTGTCATTATGATAATATCAAGATGAAGTTATCGAATAAGAGCAAACAAACAGCGGGAGCGTGATCGAACATGATCGCATTAAATGGGCAGCAGTTGACGTTCATGAGTTATCCGAACGGGGAGACCCGAGTGGATGGGGAGCAAATATTGAAGCTTGCGGAGTCCGAGAATCGGATCAGCTTGAAATACGAGACCGACGGCGATTTGCTGAAGCTGTTGTTCGTGAAGAGCTTTCTGGATGACCATCGTTGCAAGGCATCGCTCTTGATCAGCTATATGCCATATAGCCGGATGGACCGGGTCGAAGGCAGCTCCGTATTCACCTTGAAATATACAGCACATATGATTAATGCGATGAACTTTGAGCGCGTCACCATTATAGAGCCGCATTCGGATGTGTCTACAGCGCTCATCCATCGGAGCGAGGCCATCTATCCTACCGGCGATTTGCTTCAGCACGTCATAGAAGAGACGGGTTTTCACACCGAGAAGGACTATCTGTTCTTTCCGGATGCGGGAGCGCAGAAGCGTTACAGCAAGCTGGGGGGCTACAGAGAGCTGGTCGGGTTCAAGAAAAGAAATTTTGAGACGGGCCGCATCGAGCAGCTCGATGTCGTCGGGACAGTCGGGGAGACAGGATTCAAGGCCATTATAATAGATGATTTATGCTCTTACGGAGGCACGTTTTTACTAAGCGCAGAGCGGCTGAGGGAGCTAGGCGCTTCGGAAGTGTATCTGCTAGTCAGCCATTGCGAGGATTCGATCTACGAAGGCAAGCTTCTGACATCCGGCTTAATCGACCGGGTGTATACGACGGACACGATTTTGAGCCAGGCCAGCACGGACCTAATGAAAATGTTCCCAATCGGAGGTATGTACAAATGAACAGCAATTACGTATATCCAGCCACGCTGCTTTGCGATTTTTATAAGGTAAGCCATAAGAATCAATATCCAAAGGGCACGGAGCTCGTATATTCGACCTGGACAGCCAGAACGAGCCGCTTGGCCGGCGTCGAGCATGTGGTGGCCTTCGGCTTCCAAGCCTTTATTCAGGACTACTTGATCGATTACTTTAACCGCAACTTTTTTAACAGGCCGCAGGATGAGGTTGTGCGCGAATATAAACGGGTTATCCAGTTTACGTTAGGCATTGCCGATCCTGATGCCGCTCATATTGCGGAGCTTCATGAGCTGGGTTACTTGCCGATTCGGATCAAGGCCGTTAAGGAAGGCAGCCTGGTGCCGATCAAAGTGCCGATGCTGACCATTGAGAACACCAAGCCGGAGTTTTTCTGGCTGACGAACTACTTGGAGACATTAATGTCGTGCCAGCTCTGGCTGCCGGCGAACAGCGCCACGATTGCTTTCGAATACCGCCAAATCCTTCAGGACTATGCGCTTCGGACGAATGGAGACACGACAGGGGTGCCGTTCCAAGGGCATGACTTCTCGATGCGCGGCATGGGCTCGCTGGAAGCGGCGAAGAGCAGCGGCGCGGGACATCTGCTGTCGTTCACGGGTACGGATACGATTCCGGCTATTCTGTATCTGGAGGACCACTACCATGCGAATATAGAGACGGAGCTGGTGGGCACGTCGATTCCGGCTACGGAGCACAGCGTCATGTGCGCGCATGGCCGCGACGAGATGGCTTCGTACCGCTACTTGATCAAGGAAGTCTACCCTAGCGGATTCGTATCGATTGTGTCGGATACCTGGGATTTGTGGAGCGTGCTGGATGTCGTCATCCGCGGGCTGAAGGAAGATATTATGAGCCGGGACGGCAGGGTAGTCATCCGTCCGGATAGCGGCGACCCTGTCCTCATTCTGTGCGGCGATCCCGATTCGGAGCATCCGCTTGCCCGCAAAGGGGTCATTGAGATCCTGTGGGATATCTTTGGCGGAACGATTACCGAACGCGGCTACAAGCAGCTGGACAGCCACATTGGCGCAATCTATGGCGATGCGATTACGCTGGATCGCTGCCGGGAGATTTGCGAGAAGCTGGCCCAGAAGGGCTTTGCTTCGACGAACATGGTGTACGGTATCGGCTCGTTTACGTACCAGTACAACACGCGTGATACGTTCGGCTTTGCGCTGAAGTCGACCTTTACGGTGGTGGACGGAGAAGAACGCAAAATCTATAAGGACCCGGCAACCGACACGAACAAGATGAAGAAATCGCAAACCGGCCTGGTTCGGGTTGTCGAACAGGATGGAACGATGAACTTTATCGATAATCTGAGCATGGAGCAGTATAATCAGTTTGAGGGAACAGATTTGCTGGAGGATGTATTTGCAGACGGGAAGCTGGTTCGTACGCATACGCTGGCCGATATTCGCGCCCGGCTGCTCGCGAATTTGTAATTCCAATTAATAGTAGCAGGAGATTAAGCTATGAATGACCATTCTACAACGTATACATCAACAGAATACCGGACGCCGGATGGCGCGCCGACCGATATCGTCGTCTTTACCATTACATCGACGGAGAAGGCAGGGGCTAAGAAGTCCCTGCCTATCCGTGCGCTTGAAGTCATGCTGATCAAGCGGAAGCAATGGCCGTTCGAGGGCAAGTGGGCATTGCCCGGAGGCTTCACGAAAGAGACGGAGACGGTGCGGCAATGCGCCGAGCGGGAGCTCATGGAGGAGACGGGAGTATCAGGCGTACATTTGGACTATTTCAACGTATATAGCGCGCCGGGACGAGACCCTCGCGGGTGGATGATTTCTCATGCGTTTTTTGCGTTGGTGCAGGAGGCGTATGTCGCAAGCAGACGCACGTCGGACGAGGCGGCGGATGTCCGGTTAATCCCGGTAGAGGAAGCCCTGGAGATGGATCTTGCCTTTGATCACGGCACGATTCTGTCTGACGCGCTGGACAAGATTCGGCAGCATATGATGACGACCACCATTGCCAGAGAATTTCTTCCTGAGCGCTTTACGATGAGCGAGCTGTATCAGGTCATTCAGACCGTCGTGCCGTCATTCCAGGAGCGCAACTTCATCCGCAAGATTACATCGACGCAAAGCCGGAGAGGCATTATTGAGGAGGTTCGGAATGCGGAGGGACAGCCGCTTATGTCCAATCAATATTCTCAGCGTCCAGCCCAGCTGTACCGATTCACAGACTATACGCCGGAATTGTCGATTTACGGTTGAGCGGAATGGAATCCGCCTCGCAATCTTCTATTCAGGCGGCTGGCAGCAGTCACTCAATACTCTCATTCGAGAGTATTTTTTATTTGGCCTCAGACACACGTTGTACACAGAACTCCGTTATAGTTCGTCTTAGGGCAACGGAGGTGCGGAGCTCGTGACGCTGACCGGATACCGAAGCAAGGTTTATATCAAGGTTTCAATAGGGCAACAATGAGGATAAGAAATAGAAAAAGGTTAGATATGGAGTCTTGGCATGAATCGAACAATATTGCTGGTGGAAGACGATGCGCTCATGCGTGAATTTATTACCGATTATTTCAAAAGGGAACAGTGGGACGTGCTGGAGGCGGAGAATGGCAAGGCAGCCATGGAGCTGTTCGAGACGAATACGGTTGATTTAATCGTACTCGATATTATGATGCCGGAGATGGACGGCTGGAGCGTGTGCAGGCGAATCCGCGAGCAGTCCGATGTGCCGATTATGATTATGACCGCTAGAACGGATGATGATGATCAATTGCTTGGCTTCGAGCTTGGCGCCGATGAATACGTCATGAAGCCGCTCAGTCCTCGTGTCCTCGTTGCCCGCGCCACCGCGCTTATGAAGCGAACGGAGGGGACGGTCGGCCGCGACGGCGACATGCTGATCTTCGGAGGGATCGCCGTGAACCGAAAGTCGCATGCCGTCACTATAGATGGAGAGCCTGTGAATCTGGCACCAAAGGAATATGAGCTGCTGCTGTTTCTGATGAAGCATGCGGGGAAGGTGCTGTCCCGCGATTACATTCTGAATGCAGTGTGGGGCTACGACTACTTGGGCGACCTCCGCACGGTGGACACGCATGTGAAGAAGCTGAGAGCCAAGCTGGGCAAGGAAAGCCGTTATATCGGCACTGTCGTCCGATCGGGCTATAAGTTTGGAGCAGAAGGATGAGAAACCGCGGCGTTGCGTTCAAGCTCTTTGTTGTGACTTCGGTATTGGTCTTATTGGTATTTTTGGTCGTCATGGTGTCGGAAGGGCTGTTTTTTGAGCGTTTTTACCGTTCCTCCAAAATTCACAAGCTGGAGCAAAGCATCGGCGAATTCGCGGATCGCTACACGGCGGAGAAGCCAAGCGGCAGAGAGCTGGCCCGAATGCTGGGCATCTTTATGAACGATCAGGATGCGAGCTTTTCGATTCTGAACAACCGGCTGGAGCGCCTTAATTTGAATCCGTATTTCCTGGAGATGCATACCGATGACGGGAGAGTCATTACCATTGCCATTCCAAGGGAAGGGCTGACGCGCCAGAGCCTCCCGCAGGGGCTGAAGCCCGGGGACAGGCTAACCATTGACGGGATCTTCATGGATGAGCGGGATACGGTGCTGCAGCCATACACGATTTTGCCGGAGGGGAATTCTCCTGATACGGGACTCGCAAGAGTCAGCGGGACAATTGAACAATTTCTACTGCCAGAGCAGCGGTCGTACAATCCGTACTATTTGGACGCCTTGACCGACGATGTGCTCAGAGAGTGGAGCGGCATGCAGGAATCGAATCTGCTAACACTGAGGACGAAAGGGCAGTTCAGGACGGAATGGGTGGATAAGTGGAGCGGTATCCCTTACGTCATTCTGGTGCACGGCTTGCCGGGCGGGCAGGGCGAACGCTATGTCATGGTTGTGACTTCTCTGCAGCCGGTGGGCGAAGCGGTCGGTATTCTAAAGCAGTATTCCGCCTTCATGGCGCCGATTATTATTTTGCTCGTTCTGATTTTGTCGCTGATATACTCCCGCATGGTTTCCCGCCCGCTCATTCAGCTCAGCCGATCGGCGGAGCGGCTGGCGAGGCTGGATTTCTCCGAGCGGCCGAATATCCGGTCAAAGGATGAATTCGGGGAGCTGTCGCGCAATATGATTACGATGTCCACCAATCTGGATGCCGCGCTTAAGGATCTGACGGCTGCCAATGCCATGCTGTATAAGGACATGCAGGAGAAGGAGCGGACCGAGCAGCTTCGCAAGGAGCTGATCGCGAATATATCCCATGAGCTGAAGACGCCGCTCAGCAATGTGAAAGGTTTTGCCGAAGGGCTGCAGGATGGCGTAGCGGAGGAGAAGCGGGAACGTTACCTTGCCCTTATTGCTAGCGAGGCTGATCGCATGAATACGCTGATTGCGGATATGCTGGAGCTGTCCAAATTTGAATTGAAGGCCGTTCGGCTTCATGTCAGGAGCTGTTCTTTGCAGGGTCTTATTCAGCAAGCATTGGATTCCTTCACGCATCAGATGGAGGGCAAGAACTTGTCTTACAGGCTAAGTCTTGGCGGAGCGGATGAGCTGCTTGTAGAGGCTGATCCAGCCAAGCTCGAGCAAGTCGTATTGAATTTATTAAGCAATGCGATCCGCCATGCCGAGGCAAGCAGCGTAATCGACATTACGGTGGAGCGGTGTCTGGACGGGCGGATTCACGTAACGATTGAGAATGCCGGGATGCCTATCGCAGATGAGGATCTGGACCAGATTTGGGATCACTTCTACCGGGTGGAGCGGTCTCGGGACCGCAAGTCTGGCGGCACGGGCCTTGGCCTTGCTATTGTGAAACACATTTTGGAGCTGCATGGAAGCGAATACGGCGTAAGAAACACATCCCGCGGAGTCGCATTTTATTTCACATTAGTAGAAAGCGGAGGGAATAATCATGAATAAAAAAATGTCCGTTTATTGGATTGCCGTAGTGGCTGCGATGACACTGGCGCTTAGCGCTTGCGGAATCGAAAGCGAGAGCTCAGGAGCAAGCTCTTCTACTCCTTCCACTGAAGCAACGTCACAGCCGGACCAGCCAGTAGGGGATCAGGAGATATTGATTGTCATTGATCAGACAGAAAAGCCGATCGAAGGAAATATGTTTGACTTTGCGGTCAATAAAGCGCCGGAAGGCTATCGTTTGACGGCGATGGAGTGGAAATCGGACACGAGCCATATTAAAAATACGGTAGCGGAAGCAGCCGAGCACGGCGGGAACGGCGAAGACGGCTTCTATATTAGCGGAAACGGACAGTTTTCCGGCTTTATCTATCCCGATTCCATGAAGGGCGAGAAGGGCCAAGCAATTTTCACCTTTGCCAATGAGCAGGGGCAGGAGCTGGCATGGAAGAAGGACATTACGTTGAAATAATGGCAGAGCCGCCAACACAAGCGTCATACAGTTGAAAAAAAGACCTTGCACACAAGCCCCCTGGGAAAAAACGGGAGACTTGCTGCAAGGTCTTTTCTGTTCATTATGGCTGGCGTACGCTGCGGTTCTTGCGGTAAAGCAGCATGGCTGCCCCAAGCAGAACCAGCGACATGCCGGATAGCGTGTATGGCAGCGTGCTGTCTTCACCCGTTTTCGGGAGGACCTCAACACCTTTCACGCCTTCGCTTCCGTCATTTTCGCCTGCCACCTGGCCATTGCCGCCTGCGGAATTGCCGCCGCCCGGGGAATTGCCGTCGTCTTCATTGCCGACTTGCCCGTTGCCATTGTCCGTTCCGCCATTATCGCCCGGCCCGTTGCCGTCAGGCTTGTCAGGGTTATCCGTAGAGCCCGGCTCCGTTGTTGAGCCGTTGCCTTCTTCACCGGAGCCTGGTTCCTCGGTGCCTTCAGGCTCGCCGCCGGTTGGCGGTTCAGGATCAGGAGAGATGAAGACCGTCCTATAGCGAGCTGTCACTTCGGCTTCCTCTTCGCTAACCACTTCGAATGGAATATTGTTTTCGATCAAAGTATAGCCGCGTGGTGCTCTGAATTCCTTAATATAGTATTTCCCCGGACGCAGATCGGTCACTTTGACCGTCCCGTCAGCGCCGGTCTTCACGATAATATTATTGCCGCTGCTGTCTTTGACCGGCTGCTTGTTCTCGTCAAGCACTACAAATTCTGCGTCCTTGATCGGAAGATCAGGCCTGCGGTCGAATATCGCAATAACTTTGACCGAACCGCTAGTCATTTTATTGGCGAATTTGACTTCCAGCAATGCCTCGTCTACCAGCTCGAACTGCAGCGGATCGGTTGCCAGATCATAGCCGGCCGGGGCAGCTTTCTCGATGAAGCGGTAGATGCCTGCTGTCAAATCCTCAACTTTAATCTTGCCGTCTCCATCGGTGATTAACCCTGTTCTCACCGTCGTGCCGGCTGCCGTCACCAGATCGAATGTCGCGCCTGCAAGCGGAGCGTCATTGTATCCGTCCACCTTGGTCAACTCGACATCGCCGCGGTTGATTTCATTCGTTGCTGTTACCTGAGTAGCAATTGCCTGGTTGGCAGCAATCGTGAATGGAACCGGCGTCGGGTCCAGCTTGTAGCCGCGAGGCGCTTTGGTTTCGATTAATTGGTAATCGCCATGGGGCAGGTTAGCCAAGTAGATCTTGCCTTGGCTGTCCGTTGTCAGCTCATCCATGCCGTCGACAGCTTCGAACGTTGCGCCGTTCTTGAATTGGAGGGCGAATGTGGCGCCGCTCAGTGTCTTGGACGGAGCGTCCTTGTCGACCTTAACGAATTCGAGGTCCCAGACGCCTTTCTGGTTGGTGACCTGAATCTCCTTCTCCGCCGCATCCAGCGTCACTTTAACCCCGTCTTTATACACGCTTGACAGCAGATAACCGGATGGGGCTTCCAATTCTTTTACGACATATTCTCTATATCTGTAGTTCGCAAATTCAGCAATGCCATCGCTGTCCGTGACCAACTCCTTCAGGAGATTGGTGCCGCTGGCATCATATAGTCCGAATCTTGCTCCGGCTAGCGGAGTGCTGGAGTCGGCTGCATCAACCTTCACGACTTTCAGATTGCCCTTGGATGCCGAGGCGCCGCCGCCTGCTCCGGAGAAGCTGACATTGACCGAGCTGGAATTCTGCTCGCTGACCGATCCGGAGGATTGTCCGGCAAAGGATGCGTCATTGCCGATCGTATCTCCATCGCCAGCGTTAATGAAGGATTTATACTCCAGCACGTATGCGGCATCGAACGATTGCTTGAAGGTCAGGTTGAACGTGTTGCCTGCAACCTCAAGCTCGTAAGCCGCTTCCGGCAGCAGAGCTCCCTTCGTCAGGTTGCCTGCCTGATCTGGTGTTGTCGTATACAGCTTGAAGGAATCGGCCACCAGAATCTGATTGGACGACAGCGTATCCGTCAAGACCGCTCCGGCTTCCATATGCGATTGGCTTCGGTCAATCCAGATTGTCCAGAAGGCAAAGTCCTGATCCGCGCCAGTGCCTTGGCTGCCCGTCTTCTTCACATATTCACCGCCATGAAGCGGACTGACTGTACTCGATTGCTTGAACAGCTGAACGGCAGGCGCATCAGCATCGAACATCACTGCATCATTGACGTATTGGGACGTTACCGGATGATTCATCAGGCTTGTCTTGTACGTAATGCGGTAAGCGGAGTCGATCGGCTGCGCGAATGTCAGCTCGAAGCCGTTCTTATTGCCTGATGTCTGAGGCGTAACGGTATAATCCGTGCCGGCCGTTAAAGCGCTGCCCGGTGATACATTGTTGCTGCCGCTATTAATCGTAAGGTGCTCTACCTTGATAGAGCTAAGATTCAAGGTCTGCTCTCCCGTATAGAAGTCGCGGACAACCGGCTTATTGACCGAATGCAGATTGTAGTTGATATCGATCGTCCAGGAAATTTCCTTCGTGCGGGCATCATATACGCCACGCTTGGCGCCATTGTTTTTCGTATAGTTGTCCGGGTTGACGCTTGCGCTTTTCGCAATGGCTGTCTGCTTGACGCCAGACTCCTCCCATTCAAGCGAAGCGTTATTGTGGTAATTAACGGTTTTGATTTGGGTCGGCGTATAGAACGTCGGGTCAAATTCCGTCTTGTACGTAATAACATGTCTGCCCGTTACCGTATTCGCAAAAGTAATGATGATGCCTTCGGAGGCGGATGAATCCAGCGCAACAGAGTAGTCCGTGCCTTTCGTCAATCCGCTGATCGCGATGCTGTTCTCCAGGAATGTCATGCCCTGGCCCGCGAAGCGGTCCTTAATAACCACGGCATCCATCGTCTTCGAATCTTCGTTCAGCGTCAGCTGCCATTCGATCGTTTTGTTTTTGTAGTCGACCGTGCCAGCTCCTTTGGAGAAGATGACTTGTCTGAACGATACCGTCTCCGAATCCGTTAAGCCGCCGATCATCTCAACGCTGTTGCTCATTGATTTTGTATCGTCGTAGACCCGGTCGTTCGACTTCGTGATATAGCGGATCTCATAAGCCGAATCAATTCCGGCGGCGAAGTTCAGCGTGAAGCCGCTGCTATCCGGCGATACCGTATAATCTGTGCCGTAAGTAAGCCTCGCTCCGTTACGTGTTGCGCTGCCGTTGTCGGCAATCGTCATCTTATACACTTCGAATGAGGTTGTATCCAGCGTATGATTGGCTGTGTCGAACGTATCCTTGATCCAGGCATTAGCCTGAGCAATGGATTGTTCATTGTAATTGTACCGAACCGTCCATGTCACCGACTGTGTGGATGAATTGTAATTCGCCAGCTTCTCGATTGGCTTGCTGTAGATAGCTTGTACACTGTCATTGCCGGTTTGCGGCGTAGTCAGGTTCGCGCCTCTTAGCGTCGCCTCGTTGCGATAGGTGGTATCGGCGGTTCCTGTAATATGGGTTGCATATTCGACGCGGTAAGCGCCGGTAATATTGCCCATATCCAGTTCGAAGCCGTCAGCAACCGAGCTGAATGTATAGTCGCTGCCATCCGTCAATTGGCTTCCCTTGCGGGTAGTGCCGTCGAGCTGAACTTCCAGCAAGTAGACGTTCACCGAAGCTTGATCCAGTGCAAGTCCGGCCGGCAGCTTGTCCTTGAAGACGGCATTCTGAATCGCTTTCTCGCCTTTGTTGAACTCTACGGACCAGCTGATCCGGTTCGGGTTCATGCCTTTGTTGGCATTGCCCGTCTTGTTCATCTCGCTGCCGCTTCTGCTCTTGAAGTGGACAGGGATCGTAATGCCTGCAAAGTCAAAGAAGATATCCTGCTTGGTTCCGCCGGAGAGCTTGCTGGCATCGAATTGTCTCCATACCGTAAAGTCGCCGTCAAGCTGAAGATTGTCTTCAATTTCTTCATTGAAGGTGAATGTCACCTGACCGTTTGGCGTCACCTCGTATGTACCGATTCCGCCAGTCAGATCTCCTGTCAGCACCCGATCGGTCCTGAATTTATTCGGCAGCTGGAAGGTATACGTTGATCCGGCCCCGTAGCCGTGATTGGCCGGCAGAGTCCATTCCAGTTGGATATCCACCCGCGAGCCCTGATCAGGTCTGATGTCCTGAATTAGGTCGCCGTTTTCATCCACCATCTTGATTGAGGTAATCAGGTTTTCTGCGATAACGCTGGCGGCTGCTGCCGCTAGCATCTCTGGCGCCTCCTCCCCAGAAGCCGCTTCCTCTGCCGGGTCCGCCGCCTCTACAATCTCTTCAGGCGGATCAGCGACTGGGCCGCTGTCGGCGAAGGAAGTAGGGAGCATGACCTGGAACAGCAGGATGGCTGCGGCCACACATTTTAATGCCTTGCTTCGTAACTTCATGCCTGTATGATGCACCTCCAAAAAAATCTTTTGTTCGACACGCATTTCTGGATGGTCTGACGATGATAGTCGAAGGTTGTCAGAACACCCACCAATATACCGCATGCCACTAAATATTTTCTGAAAGTTACCGGGCATATGAAAAAGCCCCTAGCCTGTTAGGCTGGGGGCGGGAGCTCAATGCCGGTGCTCGCATTTCAGATCTATTCGTTAGCAGAAGCTAATCCGACGACAGCGCAGCACGCTTCCACTCCGTATACCACTCCGTGAGCTCCCGGCTGGGGGCGACGTTAAACGCGTCTTGCAGCCTGCTTCTGACCGTAACATACAGCTTCATGACTTCGCTGGAATAATGAAGCGAGGCATTCGTTTTCATTAAACCGAAGTAGCCGTCCTCCATGTCGGGAGCCCGGTCTATCATCTGCTGGTAGATTGCGGCGGCATCGTCATATTGGCCGCAGCGGTAATACCAGTCCGCAATCGGAGTGATTTGCCTTAGCCAGACGAGGCGAATGCGGTCCCGTTCCCATTCTGCCCAGTTGTAACGATGATCGGCCAAGTAGTCGCCGCTTTGTTCCATGCATACGCGGAGGTGCAGCGCCAGCGTATCGGCAGTCAGCGGCGGCAGCTCACGGACATGGGATTCCCAAAGCTCAATATCGACCGCAAGCGAGCCGATCGTCAGCCGATAACCCCCGTCCTTATACGTAATCTGCACATCCAGATTGGCGGACTCAATCACTTTGCGAATTTGATAAATTGCGGTATGCAACTGGGCTGTCGCTTTTTTGGCGTCGTAGTCCGGCCACAGCAGGTCCAGCAGCTCCTGCTTGTTCACGGTGAGCCCGCGGCGGTGGATCAAATAAGCGAATAATTCCTCCGCCTTCAGCGTCTTCCATGTAAAGAATTGTGCTTGTCCCGATCCGTCCCGGTAAGAGAGAGAGGAAAAGCAGCATAGCGTTGCCGGTTCAATGGAGGGGGGCTCTGCTTTCACGGGAACGATCGTCTCGCGCGCTCTCTGTATCGTGAGCATTAGGCGATCGGCGGTTACCGGCTTCAGCAAGTAGTCGAGCGCATTAATATCAAAGGCCTTGATGGCGTAATCCTGGTAGGCTGTTACAAATACGATGCGGATTTTAGGACGAATGAGCAGCAGGCGCTCCGCCAATTCGAAGCCGTTCATCTCGGGCAGCTCAATATCGAGGAATGCGATATCCGGCTGCTCCTCTTGCGCGGCCTCCAGCGCCTCATAGGGATCAAGGAAGGCTCCCGACCAAGCCAGCTCGCTGCCGGCATGCTGTTTGATGAGCCATTCCATACGCTGAAGCGCCAGCCGCTCATCGTCTACTAATAAGGCTCTCATATTGTCACCGCCTTTTTATAATGATCCTGCAGAAGTTGTCGAACATTAAATTATCACGTCTGGAAGGATCATTCAAGTGAGATGTGGAACCAAGATGATAAAGAGAATGTATAGATGGTATAATCTACTTGTCAACTTGCACAATAAATCGATAGTTTGTTTGGATAGATAGGAGCATATCAAGAGTAAGGCGGTAGCATATGAGAGTAATCCTGATCGATGACGAGCGGCTTGCGCTAGATTATATGGCTTATCAACTTGCCGATTTGCCGGAGATTGATATCATAGGCCAACATATCGATCCTCTTAAGGGGAAGGAACAAATCATTCAAAGCGATGCTGACATCGTTTTTTTGGATATTCATTTGCCCGAGATCAGCGGATTGGAGCTGGCGGAGCAGCTGCTGGAGAAGAAGCCTTATCTCAATATTGTGTTCGTGACCGCCTACGACGAATATGCGGTAAGAGCCTTTGAGCTTGATGCGCTGGACTATATCGTGAAGCCGGTGCTGAAGGAGCGGCTGCTCAAGACGATTAACCGGCTGAAGGAGCGGCGCGAGTCCGCCGGAGATGAGAATCGGGGGGCGTCTTCCATTCGCATGAAGCTGTTCCGGCAAGCGGAGATCGGGACCGGCTCGCATTCTTATGAGCTTATGCATTGGCGGACGGCTAAGGCCCAAGAGCTTTTTTTGTATTTGCTCCACCACCGGAAGGAACTTGTTCGCAAATCGACTCTGATTGATTTGTTATGGCCGGAAGCAGGGGAATCCGAGAAGGTATATGCGCAGCTATATACGACCGTCTATCATGTCCGCAAGGGCTTGTCGAGCCTTGGCCGCCACTTTGAGCTTATGAACACGACGGATGGTTACCGGCTGGACGTTGTCGATGTGCAGTTCGACGTGGAGGAGTGGGAGAGCTCTGTTGCTCTCGAACAGCCTCTGACGGCGGAGACGATCGAGCGGTATACGACCGCCATGGAATGGTATAGCGGCGACTATCTGCAAGAGTATGACTATTGGTGGGCCGAGTCGGAGCGCGAGCGGCTGCGCCAGCTCTGGCTGCGGGCATCCCTGCGTATCGCCGAATGGCATGAGGCATGCGGCCAAGCAGATCAGGCCATTCTGCGCTATCTGGAGATCGGGCTGCGCCAGCCCATCGCGGAGGAGGCGCATTTTGGCCTGATGAAGCTGTATGCGTCCCAGCGCAATCTTGCCGCGGTCAATCGCCAATACCGCCTGTTGGAGCAAACATTGCTGGCCAATTTGAATGAACATCCGAGTCCGTATATTGAAGAGTGGTACAATCGGTGGCTCGAACAAAACAGGGAATGAGCGGATCAACCGTTCATTCCCTGTTTGCTGGGATGAGAAAGCTGACCTCGCTTCCTTCTCCGGGCGTGCTCTTAATCGTTAATCCCTGGCCGTACAGCTGCTTAAGCCGCCGGTCGGTATTGCGCAATCCGATGCCGCCAGCAGGCGCGCCATCGCCAGCAGGCGCGCCATCATCCAGGAGCCGCATGACGGTGGCTGAATTCATGCCGCAGCCGTCATCGCTTACTGCAATTCTTATTCGGCCGTTGTGTTCTATCGCCAGGATAGTGACGGTTCCGCCGCTGGCCTTCTTCAGAATGCCGTGATTGACGGCATTCTCCACAAGCGGCTGGATGGACAAGGGCGGTACCTTTGTATTGTTGTCTGCCCTGATGTCCCATTCGATATTCAACCGTTCCCCGAATCGTTCTTGCTCGATATACAGATAAGCCCGAACGAGCTCCAGCTCGCGGCCAAGCTGAACAAGGCGGTCGGAGCTGTGAAAGTCGTAGCTGATGCGCAAGTACTGGCTGAACGTATCCAGCAGTTGCTGCATCTTCTCCGGGTGAAAGGTACTGAGCGCAGCAATCGAATTCAGCGTATTGAACAGAAAGTGAGGTTTGATCTGCGCCTGCAGCCAAGCCGCCTCCAGGCGAAGCCGCTCGGCCATCGTCTGCTTCATGTCTGTCAGCGCCCGCACGCGGCTTCTCAGCTCCAGGCTGTCCACAGGCTTCGTCACGTAATCATTGGCACCGGCATGGAAGCCGGTATAGATATCCTCCGGGCTGCTTCTTGCGGTCAGCAGCAGAATTGGCAGCTCGACCATCGAGAAGCGTTCCCTTATTGTACGAGTCAGCTCATAACCCGACATATAAGGCATCATCACATCGGCAATGACCAGATCCGGAAGCTGCTGTCCCAGCAGGAGGAGCGCTTCGGAAGCGCTGGTTGCTTTCTGAATGCGATATTGCTCCTTGCCTAGAACCTTCTCTACAATGTTGAGATTAAGCGCATCGTCGTCGACAGCGAGCACGACAGGGCGGTTATCCTTACTCCCCGGACGAGGCTCAGGAGCTTCTATAACCCGATACGTTACTTGCTCCTCCGTGTGTTCTCTTGCCTGCAAGAATGAAAACCGTTGTTCAGATACAGCAGCTGTAGGCTCTATTCCTGCCGCCGGGAGCGTGAAGCTGAATGTCGAACCCCTGCCGGGGGAGGAGCTGACCTCAATGCTCCCGCCATGGAGCTCTACAAGCTGCCTTGAGATGCTGAGCCCGAGACCGAAGCCGCCGGCGGCCCTGGCCAGACTGGACTGTCCTTGCTCATACGGCTGGAAGATGCGCTGCAGGTCATCGCTGGCAATGCCGACCCCCGTATCGGTGACGCGAACGCATACCATCCCCTCCTGAAGGGCTGCGCTCACGACAATTTCACCCTCATCCGTATGCTTGATCGCATTGTGAAGCAGATTGAGCAGCACCTGAATAAGCCTGTTTTCATCGGCCATGACGCGAGGCAGCGAGTCTGGGAAGACGGTCCTGAAACGGATAGGCTTGCCTTCCGTTATGAACCGCACTATCTCCAGCACGCCAGCCGTCACGGCACGCATATCCAGGGGAGCGGTATGGAGCGCAACGTGATTTTCATTGAGCTTGGCAACATCCGCCATATCGTTCAGCAAGTAGGACATTCGTTTGCCGATGCTGATGAGAAGCTCCAGATTTCTAGCATTGCTTTTGCTTTGAGGTTGTTCCCTGTCCTCCTGCATGGATTGGGCGATATTAATAATCCCGTGCAGAGGATTGCGCAGCTCATGGGAGGTGCTGGCCAGAAATTGGTCCTTCCGCTTGTCATCGCGCTGCAGCTTGTCCGCCAGCTGCTTGCTTTGCTCGCTGGTGCGCATGAAGCGTTTGAACCAGAAGGCTGCAAAGCAAAGAAACGCGATAATGAGGTCAATCGGATAATAGACCGGCTGAGAGAACAGCGCCCTGTTGGAGAGAGCTCCCCAAGTGACATTCAAAATGACGGCTGATGTGGCAAGCAGCAGGAAGATCGAATCCCGATCGTAACGAATCGCCTTTCCTAGCGTCCCGAGCGACACCAGCAAGGACAGAGGCAGCAGGCGGACCAGCCAGGCGGAGTAGTCCAGCAGAACCTCTGACGGCGCCAGAATGACGAAGAGAAAAAGAACGGTGCTTAATACATGGAACCAGATTAAGGAGCGGTCTCCTTTATATAGAGGGAAAAGCTGTCTGATGAGCGGAGGAATGACAGCCGCAATTCCCATATAGGCCATTAATATTAGCTTGATTCCCAGCTCAAAAGGGACAGGTATCCAATGGTACAACAGCCTGTCGTTATCAACCAGCACGCTGAAGGCTGCCGCGAGCACGAGAAGGAAGAAATAGAGCAGCGTCTTATGGGAAGGCCCGATGAAAAACAAAATGATGGCGTAAAGCCCGTGAAGCAGAATCACGACGCACACGATGAGCTGCATTGCAATTGAGACGCTGCTCTTATATAGAATGGCTTCGTTTGTCCCGAACCACATTGCGCTGGTAATACCGCTCTTCGGCGCATGGCTGGACATCTGGATCAGGAGCTCGATCGAATCAGTCCCTGAAGGCAGCTCAATCGTCGTTGGCCGGTTCACAGGACTGAACAGCTCCAATGATGCGGAAGGCTGGCCCATCTGCTTGACTAGCGCTCCATTGGCATATATAGCGGAAGCGAATCGCAGATTGCCGGTTCGGATACTGTAACTCTGCACATCCTTCGGCAGCCATATGCGCAGACGGTAGGTACCGTAGTGGAACTTGCCGTCCCCTTCATCGAACGCTTCTGACCAGCCTCCCGGCACTTGAATATAGGAAGAGGATTCTGGAGCGGGATGCCCTGCATCCTGCAGCTGCATCGGATAGAACTCCCATTCGCCATTCAGAGCCACAACTTTCTTGGATGAAGGGTGCCAATTACGCAGGTCAAGCTGCCCTTGCTCCGCTTGGGGCTGTGGCGATAGCGCGGGGCTGTACCAAAGCATGCGTACAGCAGTGAGCGCGATTATGAATATGAAGGTGAGAACAATCAGTTTTTTTGTAGTCATCATATCTGATTTTTTCGACACGATTTGTCAATTTCCTGTTCAGGAGCTCTTATTAACTTCTGTCATATCTCATCCCTTCGACCTGTTTTTCAGGATAGCGAGCAGCCTTGTTGAGAAATTGTTCAGAATGGTTTGATAGGATGAAAGCAGTATTGGGACAAATTCATTATTTACATACAAGGACTGGTTACTATTGTTGTTCTTTATTTTTTATTATTAGGCTCATTGATCTATATTGTTTTGCAAAAGAGAACAAACGCCGCGTATCGGCAGGAGCTGGAGAAGCTGGCATACCGGGACAGCATCACCGGCTTGCCCAACCGGCATGCGATGACGCGTTTTTTCGACAGTTATGAGGCGGGAGGCTCTGCGGGTGTATTGTTTATGGACTTGGATCACTTCAAAGCCGTTAACGATACATTAGGCCACCATATCGGCGATCAGCTCGTGAAAGAGGTTGGAGCGCGGCTCCGGGCATTCACGGATGGTGTTCGCCAGCATGCATTCAGAATAGGGGGAGATGAGTTTCTCTTCATCAGGCAATCCGCAGATATAGAGGGCGCGGAGCAGCTTGCAAGAGAAATTCTGCATGACATGAAGCTGCCTTTCCTCATCGAGGGCAATGAACTCTATGTGACATGCAGCATCGGAATTAGCGTAGGCTCTGTGCGCGAGCAGGAGCGTCTTACGCTGCTGAAGGCCGCCGATACGGCCATGTACCGGGCGAAGGCGCTGGGGAAAAATCAATATTGCTTCTACAACGAGCAGATCGGCAATGCGCAAATCCGGCGGATGGAGCTGGAGAAGGAGCTGCGCAGAGCGGTGGAGCAGAAGCAATTTTATTTGGTCTATCAGCCCAAATGGAATGTGCAGACGAACAGCTTGTCCGGCTATGAGGCGTTCATCCGGTGGAATCACGGCAGGCTGGGCGTTGTGCATCCGGATGAATTCATTCCCGTTGCCGAAGAGAACGGGCTGATTATGCCGTTAACGGAATGGACGCTGCAGGCGGCATGCTTCCAGTGCAAGGAATGGATGGATAAAGGGCTGGATCATCCGGTAGCGGTTAATGTATCGCTCAGCCTGTTCCGCAATGACAGCCTGCTGGAGACCATTCGGACGGTGCTGAAGCAGACGGGGCTGCCTCCGGACCGGCTGGAGCTGGAGATTACGGAATCCGTCGTGCTGCATGATGTGAACGATATTATGAAGCAGCTGACCGGAATTCGCGAGCTGGGCATTCGGGTTGCGATGGATGACTTCGGCAGCGGTTATTCTGCCCTCGGCTTGCTGGACCGGATGCCGATCGACTCGCTCAAGCTGGACAGGCTGTTCACCAGCGATCTCGACAAGCCGGTGAAGCAGACGATGGTACAAGCGATTGTGCTTATGGCGGAAAGCTTGAACGTTGAGGTTATAGCCGAAGGCGTGGAAGATCCGCAGCATATGACGCTGCTTCGGGAATTGGGCTGCCATGTGATGCAGGGCTACTATTACGGCAAGCCCATGGAGGCGCCTGCCATGGAAGAATGGCTGAATCATGCGGCAAGCAGGAGTCATAAGGAATTGATGCAGGATGAATGAAGAAACGGGGATGAAGCGGATGATGTATACGCGATTAGCCAATCGGGAGACTGCAATTGCAATCATCGGTCTCGGCCATGCCGGATTGTCTCTGGCGCTGGCTTTCTCGAAGCATGCGCCGGTTATCGGTTTTGACAGCCGTGCAGATCTGATCGAGCGGTATCGCCAGGGGATCGACGCGACTGGCGATAGGAGCTATCCAGCCATTCGGGACAGCCATATAGAGTTTACTTCCGACGAAACTCGGCTGGAGCATGCTGATTTCTATATTATTGCTGTTCCGGCATCAACGGGACGCGGGGTTGCCCCGGGCTTGTCTCTTGTGCTTGAAGCGAGCCAGACGGTCGCCAGACGGATGAAGATTGGAGCAGTCGTCGTCTACGAAACAACGCTCTATCCCGGTATGATCGAAGAAACCTGCATCCCTGTGCTGGAGGAAGTGTCCGGCCTTCTGTCCGGCGAGGACTTCAAGGTGGGGTGCTCGCCGGGAAGCGGCAGAGGCGATGATTCTCCAGAGCTGTCCCGCAGGGCAGCGAAGAGGATTGTGTCCGGCATGGACGATGAAGCGCTGGATATCGTAGCCAGCGTATACAGCATGATTGCAGACAGCGGCGTATTCCGCGCTGGGAGCATGAAGGCGGCTGAATCGGCCCAGGCCATCGGGAAGGCCCGGCGTGACCTCCATCTGGCCTTTATGAACGAGCTGTCCATGCTGTGCAATCGTCTGGGAGTCGATACGAGGGCGGCGATGGAGGCTGCCTGTGTATATGAGGAGGAGCTTCCCGTTCGTCCCGGATTGCCCGGGTCGCAGAGCGAAGAAGCCGGTGCCTGCGATCTGCTGCGTCATGCCGAAGCGGCCGGTTACGCTTTTCCGCTTCTGCGTGCTGGCCGTCATATTAATGACGGCATGGGCAGATATATTGCCCAGCAGTTCATCAAGCAGCTGACGGGACTCCGAATGGACATCCGTTTTGCGAGAGTAGGCATTATCGGATTTGCCGCGCATGAGAATAACCCTGACATCCGCTATACGCAGGTATCTGATATTGTGGATGAGCTGCAGCAATACGGGATTTATCCCATTATTGTCGATCCTCTGGTGGACAGACGGCTGGCCTATGAGCAATATGGTATAGAGCTGTCCGACCTATCGGCTCTGCATCACCTGAATGCCGTGCTTGTGGCAACACCGCACGAGATGATTGCCGATATGGGCGTTGCGGATTTCGACAAGCTGTTCGGGGACAGCCAGAAGAAGCTTCTATGCGACGTGAAAGGGATTTACAATAGAGAGGCATTCGAGCTGGAAGGCTACCGGTATTGGAGTTTGTAAGCTTGGCGCCGTCTGAAAACAGATCTGAAAGTTAGCACAATTTCGTGTGCGGTCATAGATTTTTATTGCCTTCATAGGTTGCATGTAGTAGCATGTAGCCAACTGAATAAGATTTTTATGGTGCTTGGGTAGATGGTTCATTGCTATCCAAGTTAAAAGGGAAGTTCGTGCAAGTCGAACGCGGTCCCGCCACTGTAACGCAGAGCCTATGATCATAATCCACTGTCTCTTTAGGATGGGAAGGAGATCACCCGGCGATGAAGCGAAGCCAGGAGACCTGCCATGAAAATGCTCTATGGAATCCCACGCGGATGGGAAGGGAGGTATTGGCGCCATTTAATGGAGGGCTTCGTTTGTCTTGCTCTATTGAATGATAGTTTTGTTTCGTACAACATCTTTCTTCTAAGTGAAGGAAGGTGTTTTTTTGTTGTGTCCAACTACTAAGAGGAGTGAATTCGTAATGTTTTACAACCGAGCGAAAACTAGATTCGCAGCACTAATTCTCAGCTTGATGATGCTGATCTCTGTCCTCAGCCCTGCTTATGCATGGGCGGCGGACGAGGCAGGCATGCCGCTCCTGCAGCTTGAGGAGATTGCTGAAGCTACCCCAGATGAATCCGGGGCTGGCCAAGATATTGGCATGACAATTCAAGATGAGGAGACGGGAGGACAAGCCTCCGAATCGGATGAATCAGAAGGAACCGTGGAGGAAACAGCAGCCGCTTTGGCCGCAGAGGATGATGCCATAGCATCTTATACGAAAGCTATGGAGAAGGTTGCCGCTTATTATGCAGGTAAGATGCCTAGCTCGCCTTCCGGGGAGTGGGAAGCATTTGTAGCGTTAAAGGCTGCCTCGGAGCGTGTAGATTTGCCTGTGTGGCCGATCTATGAGTGGCGTACGAAGGATCCAGGCTTTAATGCCAATGCTGCTGACAATAGCCATATTTATTATATTTATAGTCTGCTGGGCGTTGGGCAGAATCCAGCCAATGCCTTTGACACGCACCGGAATTTGTTTGCCGAGCTGGCGAGCCAGTTGAATAAGGAGACAGGCAGTTTCGGCAATCTCGGCAAGCAGATTTGGGCGATGGTAGCACTTGAGATTGGGCGCGATCTGGGCGTGGACGTCGGTGCGTGGAGCGAAGAGAGCCGCGGACTTGCGCTGCAGTCGCTGCTTAAGCAACAGAAGGACAACGGCAGCTTTGGCTCCTTCAGCCAGATTGACTATACAGGCTGGGTGCTTATTGTCTTATCCCGATTCGAGGGGGAAATGGTTAGCCAAAGCATTGAGAAAGCCAAGCAATATCTGAAGAGCATGCAGAAGGAAGGTGGCGGCTTTAATGGCGCCAGCCAATGGGAGTCCGAGAATTCGAACAGCATCGCCTGTGCTATACAAGGTCTGGTTGCAGTCGGAGAGGATCTGACTGACCGGACGGGTTATTGGGCTTTTGACGGCAAGACGCCAATGGATGCGCTGCTCAGACATCAGCTCGATAACGGCTCCTTTACCTGGCAGGTTGGTACGACAGGTTCGATAGGCATGGCGACGAAGCAATCCGCCGTTGCGGTATTGGATGTTTTGAATGGCGAGTCTTCCTGGTACAAGCTGGGCGAATTAAGCTTCGAGCCAGAGCCTGATCCTACACCGGAGTCAGCTTTACTCAAGCTTGCGGACTACTATAGCAGCCATCTTCCGGCTCAGCCGAGCGGTGATTGGGAAGCATTCGTAGCCGTAGCGGAGGCGCGCAATCATGCTGCCATTACGCCTTGGCCGAACTATGAATGGCGCACTAAGGATCCGGGCTTTAAGCCAGATGCCGCGGATAACAGCCATATCTACTATATATACGGCTTGCTTGGCGTCGGGCAGAATCCGGCGGAGGCTTTTGATACTAAGCGAAATCTGTTCGCCGAGCTGGCGAGCCAGCAGAACAAAGAGACAGGAAGCTTCTCCAATCTGGGCAAGCAAATATGGGCCATGGTTGCGCTGGAGATTGGGGCTGATCTGGGCGCAGATGTAGGCTCTTGGAATGAAGAGAATCGCAATAAGGCGCTTCAGTCACTGCTGAAGCAACAGAAGGACAACGGCAGCTTCGGCTCCTTCAGCCAGATAGACTACACGGGCTGGGCCCTCATTGTATTATCCCGATTTGAGGGAGCGGCCGTCGAACAAAGCATCGTTAAGGCTAAGCAATATTTGAAGAGCATGCAGAAGGAAGGCGGCGGTTTCGCCGGCACTAGCTCGTGGGATACCGAGAACTCGAACAGCATTGCCTGTGCCATTCAAGGTTTGGTTGCAATCGGAGAGGATATGACTGATCGGGCAGGCTATTGGGCAATTGACGGCAAGACACCGATTGACGCGCTGTTGAAGCATCAGCTTGACAATGGCTCTTTCACTTGGCAGTTGAATCAAATCGGTTCCATTGGAATGGCAACGAAGCAATCGGCTGTCGCAGTCGCAGATGTGGTGAACGGCGAGTCCACTTGGTACAAGCTTGGCAAGCTTCGTTTTGAAACACCGGAGCTTAACATAATTACGTTGCCGGAAGGCGAAGTGCAGCCATCTATTGTCATACCGAATGATGAAGATGGTTATAAGGTCGTCGTTAAGCCTTCAGATGCAGACAAAGAAATTACCATTGTCATCCCTGAAAGAAAGACCTCCAAAGTATGGGCCGCGCTTCCGAACGGCAGGCTGCTGCCTCAGCTCACCATAACGAAGGGCCATATTACTGCATTATTCCCGGCAGGCATGCAGATGTCCGCCGGCGATCCAGCTCAAGCGATTGAGCTTATGACTTTTCTGGATACGGAAGGAACTGCCTTGAAGGAGCAAGTCGGCACGCTCGTTCCATCCGGAAAGAAGCTGTCGGAGGTGGCGGCTCTGTTCACGATGGGTGGAGCTTCCGGAGTGACGTTCGATCAGTATATTACCCTCACCTTTGCCGGAATGAAAGGAATGGATGCCGCTTATATCGCTGATGGAGAGATTCATGCTATCGCCAAGTTCCAGAGCGAGCAGTTGGGCAAACAGAGCGGTAAAGCGGAGTATGCGTTCGACAATGGCAATGATTTGATAGTAAGAACGAATCATTTTACGGATTATGTTGCTTATAGCACCACAGCGGCAACCGTACCTCCAGGAGGCGGAACGCCGCAGCTCAAGCATGCGACGCTGTCAGTTGACAAGCTGACGATTAATAAAGGATTTGTTATCACGCCGTTGAGGGTGGAATTCGAGCAAGGTGAGACAGTATGGAATGTGTTGAAGCGTATCCTCGATAAAAAGGGAATTGCCTACGAATATTCCTGGTATGACCAATACGAGAGCGTGTATGTGGCCTCGATTGCGGGGGACGGCGAGTTCGACCATGGCGATGAAAGCGGCTGGATGTATAGCGTGAACGGCGTATTCCCGAACTTTGGAGCAAGCCGCTATGTTTTGAAGGACGGAGATAACATTCAATGGCGTTATACGACGGATCTAGGCAGAGATGTAGGTGCGGATACGGATTGGGAGACGCCGGAAGACCCGGATAACCCTGATCCGGGCACCGCACCGGAGACGCCTGGGACGACAGAACCGGGCAAGCCGTCCGAGAATAACGGAAGCAGCGAAAAGCCTGATCTAGGCAAGTTATTCAGCGACAGCAAGCTTATCTCGGAATGGGCTTATACATCCATCGCCGAAGCGGTGCAGAACGGCTTTGTTAAGGGCAGTAACGGCAAAATCAATCCAAAGTCTTCTGTGACGAGAGCAGAATTTGCTTCTATTATTTCGCAAGTGCTGAAGCTGACGAAGGCGGCCAAGCCTGCTGCATCCTTTGCTGATGTGAAGCCGGGCGACTGGTATTATGAAGCGGTGCATGCAGCGTATCAAGCAGGCATTGTGACGGGTTATGAGGGACGCTTCCATCCGGATAAGCCGATTAGCCGCGAAGAGATGGCTGTCATGATCGTTCGTGCTCTGAAGCTGGGAGAGTCTAAAGGACAGGCTCAGCCAGCGGATGCGAAAGACATTTCGGAATGGGCGAAACCTGCGGTTCAGGCGGTTACAGCTTCCGGCTTGATGGCTGGAAGCAACGGCAAGTTCAGCCCAAGAGACAAAGTAACAAGAGAAATGGCCATTGTGGTTGCGGTCAGGGCTTACCATTATCAGGAGCAGGAGCAATCCAGCGAAGAATCGCAGGATTCCATTCAGAAGCAGGTAAACAGGTTGATAACGGACACGGCCGTCCATATGCAGAAGACTATTACGAATCCGGTCGTGGCATCGATCGGGGGTGAGTGGACTGTCTTTGGCCTTGCGCGTTCAGGCGTGCAAGTGCCTGATACTTATTACGAGACATATTATGCCAATATGACTAATACACTGAAGGCTAAGGATGGCGTGCTTCATTCTGTGAAGTATACAGAGTACGACAGGGTCATTCTTGCTCTTGGCGCTATCGGGAAAGACGTGACGGATGCGGCGGGCTACAACCTGCTGAAGCCGCTGGCGGATTTCAATGCTGTCACGGTGCAAGGCATTAACGGGCCAATATTTGCTCTTATCGCATTAGATAGTCGCGCTTACGAAATTCCGCAGGTAGCCGGAGTAGAAGTACAGACGACTAGAGACGGACTGATCGAGTTTATATTGGGAAGAGAGATTAAGGGAGGCGGCTGGGCGCTTGGCGAGAAACCTGCGCAAGCGGACCCGGATATTACGGCAATGGCGATTCAGTCGCTGACTCCATATTATACAACAAAGCCGGAAGTGAAGGTGGCAGTAGACCGCGGCATCCAGTGGCTGTCGCGGGCACAGCATGAGGATGGAGGATTCAAGAGCTGGGGCGCAGTCAACTCGGAAAGCACAGCGCAAGTCATCGTAGCCCTGTCCGGTCTGGGCATTGATGCGCATCTAGACCCGAGGTTTGTGAAGAACGGCCGTTCCGCCGTTGATGCGTTGCTTGGCTATGCTGTCCCTGGCGGCGGGTTCTATCATATATTGGAGGGCAATCAAAGCAATGGCGGAGCTGCGCCTGGCACCGTAGATCCGATGGCGACCGATCAGGCTATGTATGCGCTTGTGGCGTACGATCGATTCCTGCTAGAGCACAATCGCCTGTACGATCTGACTGATGTGAAGCCGAAATGAAAAAATGGATGAGCAATAAAAAACTTTTATTTGGCATCTGCATTGGTCTGGCCCTCACTATTGCCTTTTTCCTTGGGCCGCGGCATGAGGTAGTTCCATTGACGCCCGAGCAGGCTGCACATGTTGTTGATGCAGACGAGCCTGCAGCGCCATCCGCGGTTGCGACGGCAGATGGCGATGTGGACGAAGAGGTCGTCCCTGGGGAGGATGAACAGAAGCCGGAGCTTGCCAGCGAGCCTCCCGGCACGGAGAAAGGCGGGGAAGCGGCGGAGGAGGAGCGGCCGTCGGAAGCGCCTCCTGCCTTGGAGCCGCCGGGTCAGCCCGCAACCGGCAATCCGGAAGGCGTGCAGAGTCCTGAAGCGACAGTCAAGCCCTCACTTCAGCCAAGCGCCACGCCGAAGCCGGCTGCTACGACGGCACCTTCAGAGGGAGGCAAGGACCGCTACCTGACGGATCCTGTGCCGACCGGCAAGCCGAAGCCGGTGGAGTGGCAGGATGTCACGATCAATAAGGATAAGGAGATGAGCATTACCTTATCCGTGACGGCGAAGACCATTCTGAACAATATGAAGCTGTTCAACGAGAAGAAGCTGGAGGTGCTGCCAGAGGATGGCGTCATCTATCCCGCTCAAAAGGTGACGTTCTATGAAGGCGAATCGGTATTCGACGTGCTCTTGAGAGAGATGAAGCGCAACAAAATTCATATGGAGTTCGTCATGACGCCGATGTACAACAGCAATTACGTCGAGGGCATTAACAATATTTATGAGTTCGATTGCGGGGAGCTTAGCGGCTGGATGTACAAGGTCAACGACTGGTTCCCCAATTATGGCGCAAGCCGCTATGTGCTGAAGGATGGCGATGTCGTCGATTGGGTCTATACATGCGATTTGGGCCGTGATATCGGCGGAGGCTTTGTCGCGGGAGGCGAGCAATGAGAGACAGCTTCGCCGCACTGCATCCTGCCGTAACCTTTGGCTACTTTGTAAGTATGATTGCATGCAGCATGCTCGTTATGCACCCGGTTGCCCAAGCCATTGCGCTGGCAGGGGCATTCAGCTATTCGGTGCTCGCGAAAGGGGCCAAGGCGCTGAGATTCAATCTCTTCTACTTGCTTCCGATGCTACTTATTATGGCAGTGATGAACCCGGCCTTTAATCATCAGGGCGTGACCATCTTGTTTTACTTGAAAAGCGGGAACCCCGTCACGCTGGAGTCGATCCTGTACGGCGTGGCAGCGGCCGTCATGTTCATTACCGTTATACTGTGGTTTTCTTGCTACAATGCGGTAATGACGTCGGACAAATTCATTTATTTGTTCGGCAGAGTTATTCCCGCGCTTTCACTAGTGCTGTCGATGGTGCTGCGGTTTGTGCCGAGGTATATCGTGCAGATCAAGGCGATATCGTATGCGCAGCGTTCGATTGGGCGGGATATGTCGCAAGGAAGCCTATGGAGAAGGGCGAGGAATGGCATCCATATTTTATCGATAATGACGACATGGGCGCTGGAGAACGGGATGGAGACAGCAGACTCGATGAAGTCGCGGGGCTATGGCTTGCCAGGCAGAACGAGCTTCTCGATCTTCCGCTTTGACCGCAGGGACGGCATCTTGCTTGCCATTATGGCTGTGCTGGCTTTCACTATGGGCGCCGGAATGATGTTGGGAACAGTCAGCATGCGGTTTTTTCCATCCTTGAAGCTGGCCCCGGTTACGGGATGGAGCGGGGCGGTATATGCCGCATACGCGCTTCTGTGCATGCTTCCGGTCATGATTAACTTGCAGGAGGCTTGGAAATGGAAGCGTATCGAATCGAAAATGTAAGCTTCAGCTATCCTCAGACGGAACGGAAGGCGCTTGACGGATTGGACTTTACAATCGGAAGCGGACAGTTTGTTACCTTATGCGGGCAATCCGGGTCCGGCAAGAGTACGCTGTTACGGCAATTCAAGACGATTCTCACTCCTCATGGCAAGCGGGATGGCATCATTTATTTTCAAGGGGAGCCGTTGTCCGTCATTGACCAACGAAGGCAAGCGTCGGAGATCGGTTTTGTGCAGCAGAACCCGGATAATCAGATTGTAACGGATAAAGTGTGGCATGAGCTTGCCTTTGGACTTGAAAGTCTAGGCTGCGACCAGCGGACGATTCGGCTTCGCGTCGCGGAGATGGCCAGCTTCTTCGGGATTCAAGCCTGGTTCCACAAGCGGGTAGCCGAGCTGTCTGGCGGTCAGAAGCAATTGTTGAACCTGGCTGGCGTCATGGCGATGCAGCCATCCGTCCTGGTTCTGGACGAACCGACCTCCCAGCTTGATCCCATCGCTGCTCAGGAGTTTCTGGAGACGCTGCGCAGAATCAATCGGGATTTTGGCACGACTATCATTCTGTCCGAGCATCGGCTGGAGGAGGTGCTGCCGCTGACGGAACGGCTGATTGTAATGGACCAGGGACGGATTATTGCGGATGCGCCGCCAGTACAGGCTGGAGCTGTGCTGGCCGGGCTGAACCATCCGATGTTCACGGCGATGCCTGCCGCTATGCAGATTGCCGCAGCCTTGCAACCCAGTTCACATGAGGCGTATCCGCTTACCATCAATGAGGGGAGAAGCTGGATCGGCAATTGGATGAATGGGAAGACGGTAGGCGAATTACCGCAATCCGCTGATGAAGAAGCAAGTGAAGCCCGAATAGTCGTCGAGCTGAAGGGTATTTGGTTCCGTTACGAAAGGGCGGCTCCTGACACCATCAAGGATTTGTCGCTTACAATAAGGGAAGGCGAATGGTATTGCATCGTCGGGGGCAACGGAACAGGAAAGACAACAGCCTTATCCCTTATCGGCGGAACCTTGATTCCCTATAGAGGCAAGGTGCTTGTGAACGGGAAGGACATTCAGAAACAGGGGCTTAAGGAGCGTTTTCACCGAAATTTGGGCCTATTGCCTCAGAATCCGCAGCATTTGTTCCTGAAAAAGACGGTCGAGCTCGATTTGGCGGAGATGCTGTTTGACTCGGGACTAAGCAAGGAAGAGCAGCAGCGCAAGGTAGAGGAAGTCATTGCATTGACCGAGCTAAAGGATGTTCGGTTTATGCATCCCTATGATTTAAGCGGCGGGGAGCAGCAAAGGGCGGCGCTGGCCAAAATCTTGCTGATGGAGCCTCAAATTATCTTGTTGGATGAGCCGACCAAAGGGCTTGACGCATTCTTTAAGGAGAAGCTGGCAGACATCATGGTTAAATTGACACAGCAAGGCGTAACCATCGTGATGGTATCGCATGATATCGAGTTTTGCGCCAAGCATGCCGATACATGCGCGCTCTTCTTCGACGGCGATGTGGTTACGACGAACCGGACGCGCGATTTCTTTGCAGGCAACAGCTTTTATACGACAGCCGCCAACCGAATGGCGAGGCACTTATGCCGGGAAGCTATTACAATGGAGGATGTAATAAGACTATGCCGATCCAGTCATTGAACAAAGGGAGCAAGAGAAAGCTGCTTGCCGCGTTCCTTATCCTGATCGTCATTCCTTTGACTATACTGGCGGGCGTATTTTACTTGGATGACCGCAAGTATTATTTCATCAGCATGCTAATCATCGTCTACACAATGCTGCCTTTTGCTATGGTATTCGAGCAGCGGGGACCGAGGGCGAGGGAGTTGATTCTGATTGCCGTGCTGGCTGCGCTGGCGGTGGCGGGTCGTTCAGCCTTCTATATGGTGCCGCAGTTCAAGCCGGTTGTTGCGATTGTTATTATTACAGGGGTATGCTTGGGCGCTGAAGCCGGATTTCTGGTTGGAGCGCTGGCGGGCTTTGTATCGAATTTCTTCTTTGGACAAGGGCCATGGACACCGTGGCAAATGTTCTGCTTCGGCATAATCGGATTTATTGCCGGGTTATTGTTCCAGAAGGGGAAGCTGCCGAAGTCGAGGCTGTCGCTGTGCCTGTTCGGCGGACTGGCGACATTCCTTATTTATGGCGGCATTATTAATCTGGGAAGCCTGTTAATGTTCACGTCGGACTTTTCGTGGAAAGCGCTGCTGGCGACCTACATCTCCGGCTTCTGGTTCGATATCATCCACGCTTTGTCTACAATTGTTTTCCTCTTTCTGATTGCCCGGCCGATGATCGAGAAGATTGAGCGGGTTAAGATCAAATACGGCATGATCGAGCCTGGAGACGATAAGAAGCAGAGTTCGTAACGAATAAGTTGCCTGAATAGCAGGGCCAAGTCCATTTGATCTGGGCTTGGCCCTTTTCTATGGTACAATGAAAGGAAATAGGTTCCATTAACGAAAGCAGGATATGGATATGACAGCAATCAGGAGGACGGGCATGAGCGCAGCAACGGATGAAATTGCAAAATGGATGTTCAGCGAGATGAAGAATTCAGGCGTGCTCTATCAGGCTAAGGCCGTTGAGCATATCCGGACGCATTACGGAGAGTCCTATATTTACGTCAATGAAAAGGGTCATGCGTCGATCGACAAGGAGGTTAAGAAGGCCTTCAAGAAGCTGCATGGCGGCAAGGCCGCCTGGGACCGCGACGCTTTCTTCTGGGGCTGGACTTCGGCGATTAAGGAAGACTGACGCCGGCAGGCTGCAGGACTTCTTCGGATACCTCGGACAAGGCGGGAGCGGACGATTGGTTGCCGCTTCTTTTGCTTTTTAGCAGGCTGTGAAGGCTTAGCGCATGAGCTCTCTCCAGATTCATCATGATTCCGAAAGCGCTTGTATAAAGCGTCAAGCTAATGATGTTCATATTGCCGGACAGAATGAAGTTGATATGCATGAACATGCAGATGAGGACGGATGGCAGAATCCAGATGCCAAGGATGAGCAGTACGCCAAGAATGACCTGGACAGCAGGAATGATGTAGTTGAAGGGCAATACTTCGTTCAGGCAGAAGTGCTCGATGAAGACTTTGTAGAACTCTGGAACATTGGGCTTCAGAAGTGCGGCGTGAAAGTAGTCGTTAAGGAACTGCCCCGGGTACTGGTACCAGGATGCTTCTCCTGCTTTTCCCGTCATTTTGGTCAACCCCGCCATCAGCCAGCCTAATCCAAACAGGATTCTCATCAGCGTTACGAGCAGTTGGTACGAGGAAGACCACAGCTTTGTCAAATTCTGTTTTTTGCTTATCACTTGAATTCCCCCTTAATCAAATTTTCGACAGCTGTTGCGGTCAGCATGCGGAATAGTGAAGCGAGTTGCGAGGTTTAGCGAAGGACGTCGTAAGCGCTCTCTATTTACTACTACATTCTACAAAAATAACCAATCGTTGTATTTGGGTCGATTAGTATGTTTTTGACGCTGGAAGTGGGACTTTAGATCGTTTTTATGTAGATTTTGTAAGAAAAAGGGGTCGGATCGACTCGAAATTGAAACATTATATGAGAAAGCAGTGAAGTCATGGCAGGACTAGCTTTTGCGTTAGTGCTCGGCTCCGGGTTTGTCCATTCCATATGGAACTTATATACGAAAAAAAGCATGAACAAGATTGTGTTTCTATGGATTTGCCAAATCATTGCGGTTATTGTGCTGATGCCTTGGACGATTGCAGAATGGGATGCGTTTCATTTTACTGGAACAGCTTTGCTTATTATGCTGGTTTCCGTAGTTCTTCACGGGATGTATGTGCTATTGCTCGCTGCGGCCTATACGGTGGGGGATCTGTCGCAGGTCTATCCGATTATGAGGGGGACCAGCCCGCTGCTTGTGCCGTTTCTGGCGGTCCTATTTCTGGATGAATCGCTTAGTCCGATGGGCTGGGCCGGGGTGGCCGCCATTGTGGCAGGCATATTGTTCTTAAGCGAGATCAAGCTGAAGCGGAGCTCGTCCACGAAGGCTCCGCTGCTGGCATTCGCCGTGGGACTTTGCATTGCCGGTTATATCGTGGTGGATAAGATGGCGCTGGACTATTTTCCCGCCGTTATCGTTCTCCAGGCAACTAATGTCGGGAATGTGCTTGTGCTGACCTGGGCTGCGCTGCGTTCACGGGCGATCGGTCAGGAGCTGCGTGTGAATTGGAAGACGATGCTGCTTGGAGGCGTGCTGGCCCCTGGCGGATATCTGTTGTTTATGTTCGCCGTATCGCTTGCGCCGGTAGCTCAGCTGGCTCCTATGCGCGAGATCGGGACGGTCTTCGGAACGCTTCTGGGCATATTTATTTTAAAGGAGCAGCAAGGGCCGAGACGGATTATGACCTCGATATTAATCACGGCGGGAATTATCGTCCTCGGACTTTGGGGGTAGAAGCTGGATTTGCTGCAATATTTCCGGGCAAAAAGGGTATAAGGGTAAGAAGTAGGATTTTCACTGCAAGCTGGATTGGAGGTGGCATGCCCAATGATTCAAAATTTGAGCGGTACGGAGCTGGACTTGCTTGTCCAGAATGCTATTAAGGAAGGCGACCGTACGAAGGTTCAAGAGGTTGCGGAGGAGCTGCAGCCATACGACATGGCGGTTGTATACGACCGCTTGCCGGAGAAGTACCGCGCGGGCTTCGTCATTTATATGACGATCGAGCAGCTCACGTCGATGGTTGGCGAGATGGAGCAAGGACAGCAGGTTGAGGTATTTGCGCTTCTGGGCGTGGAGCGGACGGCGGAGCTGATGGACCGGATGGACAATGATGATCTGGCTGTCCTGCTTGGAGGCGTGTCCGAGGAACGGAAGAAGTCATTCCTGGATTACATGAAGAAGGAAGAGGCGCTCGCGGTACAGCACTTGATGGCGTATGCGCCGGAGACGGCCGGCCGGATCATGACGAACCGGTACGTCTGGATACCGAGCCATTACAATGTGCGCGATACGGTCGATAAGCTGAAGGATTTTGCTGAGATTGCAGAATCTATTAACTATTTGTACGTTGTGGATGAGAAGAAAAAGCTGATCGGCGTCGTGTCGTACCGTGATTTGATCCTGGCTGATATTGGCGATCAGATTACGGATATTATGTATGAACGCGTGATTTCGGTTCCGGCCGACATGGACCAAGAGGAAGTGGCGCGGCAGATCGAGCGCTACAACTTCCTGGCCATTCCCGTTGTGGAAGAGGACGGCGTGCTTGTCGGTATCGTAACCGTCGACGATATTATCGACGTTGTCATCCGGGAAGCGTCGGAGGATATTGCGAAGCTGTCCGCATCGGGCAAGTCGATCGACTTCGATACGAAAGCCCATGTGGCGGCATACCGAAGGTTGCCTTGGCTGATCCTCCTCCTGCTGATTGGCATTATATCCGGCACGATTATTAGCCGATTCGAAGAGACGCTGGATAAGGTTGTGGCGCTGGCGTTCTTCATGCCGATGATAGCGGGGATGACGGGGAATACAGGAACGCAGTCGCTGGCCGTTGTCGTCCGCGGCTTGACGACGAAGGAAGTGACCAGCGGCGTCGTCCGCAGGCTGGTATGGCGCGAGCTGATGGTCGGGCTGATGATCGGCGGCATTTGCGGCGTGCTGATCTCCGTGATTGCTTACATCTGGCAAGGCAGTCCCATTCTGGGGCTTGTCGTGGGCGGATCGCTAGTTATGACGCTTATTATAGGCACGCTGGCGGGCACAGTCATTCCGCTGCTGCTGTATAAGCTGAAGGTTGACCCTGCTGTAGCGTCCGGTCCGCTTATTACGACGCTGAATGATATTTTGTCGCTGCTGATCTACTTCGGGATTGCGACGGCATTTTTGGAGTACTTGATCTAATGGTTTCATAAGGGTTATGAATATGAAAAACGAAGAGACTCCGGGCCGCGATACTGCGGCTGGGAGTCTCTTATTAATTGGGCAGTTACATTCTTTGACGCGCGGTAAGGAGAATAGCTTTGTTGTGCGTCTCGATCTCCTCCATGAGTGCAGCCGCCTGTTCGGTATAACGGGTTCTCGCATCCGACTCCGGCATGGAGCGCAGGTTAATCTCCACGGTGAGCAAAGCGGAGCGTGCTGCCGCCTCGAACAAGATCGCGCCGATGCCAAGGTCGGAGATGACATGCTTGTTGGCCGAATCGGCTATAGCGGCAGTGCCGGTTATGCCATCCAAGCATAGCTTCATCAGCCGAAGCGGAACCTCGATGGCGCGGATCGTGGCGGAGGCGAGGGCATGCTTGCGTGATGACGTCTCTTCTTCTGATGATTTCGGCAGCTTTAACGCTGCCATGTAGGCATTGAATGATTCAATGTCTGCATGGAGCAGCTCTTCCGAAGCTGCCGTCAGCTGCTGCATCTCCGTCAGCGTTTGCCGTATTTGCTCCTCATAAGGGGCGAATCTCTCGCCTTGGGACAAGCTGCCGGCCATCGCCGTCATAGAAGCGCCAAGCGCGGCGACCAGTGCCGCAACGCTGCCTCCGCCGGGAGTCGGTTCGGAGCTTCCTGCTTGTTGGAGAAAGAGCCGTACGGAATGATCCCATGATACATTGCTCATGGACACGCCTCCTCTTGCTGCATGCGGATGGCTTTCATCAGGTTTTGAAACAGAATGGCTGTAGTCAGCGTGCCGACTCCGCCAGGCACCGGGGATACAGCCGCGACATGGGTTGCTAGATCAGCGGCGCCATCGCCGGTTATACGGCCATCCTCTGATTCATTGATCCCGGCATCCACTACGATCAACCTCTCATGAACCATGTCAGACGTAATTCGGTTCGGCCTGCCAACGGCCAGGAAAGCAATGTCTGCATGGCTCAGGTGTGAAGCAATGTCCGGCGTACGGGAGTGGCATACGGTGACGGTGGCTTGCTCGCGCTGAAGCAAGTGGAACAGCGGGAGGCCGACCGTTTGTCCTCTTCCGACCAGCGTGACGTTTTTGCCTTCCAAAGCGAAGCCGTAATGCTTGAGCAGATAGATGCAGGCTTGGGGCGTGGCAGGATATAGGCCCGGCTCTCCTGTCAGAGTCGCCAATTTGCTATGCGGCGTGACGCCATCGATGTCCTTGCCCGGATGGATTTCCCGTTCGACCCTTCTGGCGGAGATATGCTGCGGCAGAGGCAGCTCCAGCATGATGCCATGCACGGCTACGTCCTCGTTCAGCTCACGGATGAGCGCAATGATCCGGTCTTCCTCTACATCTGCCTGGAATGCATGCAGGCGGAAGGAGATGCCAAGCCGCTCGGCAATTTTGCGCTTTGCTTCTGCATAGTAAGCGGAAGCGGGATCGCCCTCTACGATGATCGTGGCAAGATGAGGTTGAATGCCGTGTCTTCCAAGCTCATTCACTTCCGCAATGATCTCTGAGCAGACTTGATCTGCTGCTTCCTTTGCTTTCATCAGTAATGCCATTCTTGCATCCTCCTTAGCGGACATGATCGAATAAAACGAAAAAAAGCATCCGCGAAGGCTCAAGACGAGCCGCTGCAGATACTTCTCCCAGGCGAACGGATGATTGCCGATCGTATGCTTCCTCGTGGTTCATTCCACTCTCTTCGCCAGTCGCATACGACGTTAAATTATACCCATTATCTCTGATTACCGGTTTCGAGGTCAAGATTCAGCTTCGCCTGGAGCAGGCTATTGCCCTTATTTTTCCTTTACGGAAGCAAGGAGCGGCGATCACGAAAAAAGTTTATTACATTTTGTTCCATACAAACGATCTCTATACGATAAATAAAGCACTTACATTCATGAAAAGTGTAAAAAATCGACGAGATATGCCCCCCGTCAGCGGGCTGCAAGGCGATTACTATCAAAAGCTCTAGGTTGACACAGTTATTAAAGTGCATTACTATTTTGCCATTACATTAAGACTATACGGTTACTATGAATTTATTTTGTCAAATAAACTCGTCATTCATCGAAATTTAACGGAAAACATAGAAATTTGTTTTATAAAAAGTTGAACTAAAGGCTCATAAGGAGCGTTCTATTGATATCGCCAAATCTCTATGGCTTGCCGCTCGGTGCAATGAAAGGAGATTATCATGACTACCAGAATCCAACTGATGAACGGACAGAATGAAATCTATAATGAAGCGGGCCTGCAGTTAATTGGCAGCAGCGGACCTAATCAAAGCGGACTGTCGCCCAAAGAACTGCTGGAATCGGCGCTGGGGCTCTGCGTTTCGTTTTCGCTTCAGCAGAAGCTGGAGACGGACGGTATCGATTTCGAGCGCCTTCCGCTTAGCGTAGAAGTGACAGCGAAGAAGACAGACAGCAGGATTAACGCTTTTACGAATTTTACGGTGCTGGTGAAGCTTCCTTCTACCATCGAGCAGGACTATAAGGAAGTGCTGATCGCTGTAGCCGAGCAGGCATGTGCCATAAGCAATTCACTGAATAGCGAAGTTATGATAGAGACGGTCGAATACCATCTCTCCTAATAGCTGTCGGAGTGCGCTAACACTATAGACGGACTGGAAGGGAGTTCCGCAATGATGAGTCATCAGCAAGCGCTGAAGCAATACATAGAAGCTACGAATACCCACCATTTTGAAAATGTAAAAAAACTGCTGCATCCCGAAGCTGTCTACTGGTTCTCGGATCGAACATGCAGAACAATAGATGATATTCAGGCTTATTTCGAGACGGCCTGGGACATCATTGAAGAAGAGGTCTACTCCGCGAACGACGTAAGCTGGATTAGCGTTGATGAGCGTTCTGCCACTTGTCTTTATACGTACCGGTTCGAAGGCTTTCACGAAGGGAAGCCGGTATCGGGAAGCGGAAGGGCCACTAATGTATTCGTAAAGTCGGAGCATGACGGATGGCAGCTCATACACGAGCATCTAAGCGGCGATGTGTAAGCTGTAGCGGCTGGGCCCTTGCGTATGAGGAACATATTCGTTATAATCAGCTTTAATTTATTCATGAAGGGGTTTTAAGCTATGCGTATTTCCAAGCTGAATCAACTTCATCATCACAAGCAGCGTTAGCACGCCTGAATGAACAGGGCGGGCTAGCGCATTTCGCGCCTAGCCTCCCTGCGGCATATGGAGCGCGCAGGACCAAGAGGTCCTGCGCGTTTTTTATTTTCCACCAACCTATCAAAGGAGATGGCCATGATGCAAAACGTAAAGGGCACCTATGATTTCATCGGACCGGAGCAGGCGCTTAGGAAAAAAGTGCAGGATGTGCTTACGGAGCTGTTCGAGCTATACGATTTCAAAGGGATGGAGACGGCGATGCTCAGGTGAGCTGGACCTGCTTGCATCCAAATACGCAGGCGGGGATGAGATCCTGAAGGAAATGTACCGCTTGACTGATCAAGGCAGCCGCAGCCTGGGCTTGAGGTACGATCTAACGATTCCGTTCGCCAAAACCATTGCGAATAATCCCGGTCTGGAGATGCCGTACAAACGGTATGAGCTTGGAAAAGTATTCCGCGACGGACCAGTCAAGCGGGGGCGCCTCCGTGAATTTCTGCAATGCGATGTCGATATGGTCGGCATAGCCGGGCCTGAAGCCGAAGCTGAGCTGATGCAGCTCGCAGTTGATGCTTTTGGACATCTTAATATTCCAGTAACGCTGCGCTGGAATAACCGCCGCTTCCTGGGAGAAGTGCTTGTGGCGATGGGAGTGCCGGATGATGTATTGCTCTCTGTGATGCTCACGCTTGATAAGCTGGCCAAAATCGGGCTGGCTGGCATGACGGAGGAACTGAGGCAGAAGGGGATCGCCGATAACGTCCAGGATGCGATTCTGGCATTCGCTTCGGAAGAGAAGCAGGACCTGCAAGCTATCGCGATTCGATAAGGCATCTCGGATTCGCAAGGGACGAGGGAAGCTGCGGCGCTGGAGAGACTGATTCTCGAGGTTGGCCTGGAGCAGACCTGCATCTTCGATCCGTTCCTCTCCCGCGGGTTGTCCTTCTATACCGGGACGGTCTACGAAATCTTTGACGCAAGCGGCGTGTTCACCTCAAGCCTGGGCGCCGGCGGGCGATACGACGCCATTATCGGGAAGCTGATCGGCAGGGAGGATGTATCATATAAGGCGGCGGGTCTTTCGTTTGGAATGGAGTCTATTATGGAGATGCTGCGGGAGAGGGAATTGTCGCTGCCTGTTGCGCAAGCGGCAGTCGTGCCGATCGGTGAAGAAGGCAAGTCCGGAGCGTTGAAGGCGGCCGCAGCGCTTCGCCGTGCCGGCATCCGAACATCCTTGGAGACGGGCAGCCGCAGGCTGAAGAAGACGCTGGCTGCAGCGTCTGCCAAAGGTATTCGATATGTTGTGCTGGTTGGGAGCGATGAAGCGGCCAGCGGGGTAGTGAGGCTGAAGGATATGCGAGAATCGAAAGAATCTCTTCTCTCCATGCAAGAGGCGGCTGCAATGATTCAGGATCAGCCATACTGACTCATGATGCGCACGTTCTAGCGGGCTATCGTGGACCTGCGATTCCTGTGATATGATCGAGGAAAGAAATGATGGAAAGAAGGGGCTTAACGATGGTACCTATAAAATTGCCAAGGGAACAGAAGCTTCAACTGGTCTCCAATCTCCAGCAATATGCTTATGATGAGCTGTCGGTGGACATGGGCCAGCTAGCCGGAGAGAACATGCTTGATTTTATGATGAAGGAGCTGGCTCCCTATATTTATAATCAAGCAATGGCAGACGCGAGGCGTGTCATTGAGCAGCGAATGGCTTCGATCGAAGAGGAGCTGTATGCGCTGGAAAGGCCGGTTCCGCCTGTCAAATAACAAGCAGCGGGCAAGGCGTTTCGCCAGATTGCTGACATTGGGAGATACATGATTTCGAGAAGTACGCAGAAGGGGGAGAAGAAGATGACGCCTGAGGAAAGAAAGCAGTATTGGCTTTCGGAGGAAGAGCACGTATTTCAAGGATGGGACTTCTCCTACATCGCGGATCGCGTGTGGGAACAGGAGCTTCCCTGGAATTATAAAGAAGCGGTGCAAGCCGGCATGGCCGATCAGAAGGTTATGCTGGATATGGGGACCGGAGGAGGCGAGTTCCTCTTATCGCTGTCTCCGCCTGCAGGCCGAACCTATGCGACTGAGGCGTATCCGCCGAATGTGGCTTTATGCCAGCAGAAGCTGCCGCCATACGGCATCGATATTAGACAAGTATATGACGACGATGATCCGCTGCCGTTCGAAGACGAAATGTTTGATCTTATTATTAACCGTCATGAGATGTACAATCCGGAGGAGGTTTACCGGGTATTGAAGCCGGGCGGCTTGTTCATTACGCAGCAAGTCGGCGGGCAGAACAATCGTGAGCTGTCTCGTTTTTTGCTTGGTGAAGGCGCGATGGCCGTGGATCCGCAGTTCAATCTGGAGAACAGTGCAAGAGATCTGGCAGCAGCGGGTTTCGACATCCGTGAGCGCGCGGAGTTTTTCCCGGAGCAGCGGTTCTACGATGTAGGAGCTTTTGTATATTTGGCGAAAATTGTGGAGTGGGAGTTTGCCGGGTTTTCCGTCGAAAAATGTTATAATGAACTAAGTCTGCTTCAGGAGAAGATAGAGGAAGATGGATACTTCATGAGCAGGGAACACCGATTTTTTATAGCAGCCGGCAAGTAGGCGGAAGCAGCGCGGGAGTACGGCATTATTGCGTGACCGGATACAGCTGTCAGCTCCGCTCCTTGCGGTCGAATTATTCACGCCCGGAAGTCTTGCCGCTTTTTTGGCGTACAGATTGCAGGAGGATTTATACCATGTCTTATGATGTCATTTTCTTTGATGCCGACGATACGCTGTATGATTACGCGCAATCGGAAGCACATGCGCTGGCTGAATCGTTCAGAGAGGCAAAGCTGGAAATGTCCGAGCAGCTGACTGGCAGCTACAGGGCGATCAACCAGCAGCTTTGGCGGGAATATGAGCAGGGCGCTATCGATTTGGCTTTGCTGCGCAGCGAGCGCTTCGCAAGACTGATCGCTGAGAACAGCTTGACGATCGGCTGGACAGCCGAGGAGTTCAGCCTGGCGTACCTTCGTTATTTGGGAGAAGGCTCTTTCCTGATTGACGGCGCCGTCCAGATTTGCCGGGAGTTGCTTGCCGGAGGACACCGGCTGGCGGTTATTACGAACGGCATAAAGGAAGTTCAGCTCAGCCGCATCGGGCGGTCGGAGCTTGCCGATGCCTTCGAGCATATTATTGTATCAGAGGATGCCGGTATTCAGAAGCCGAACCCGGCTATCTTCGACTTTGCTTTTGCGAAGCTGAATTTGACGGGCAGCCGCAATGCGCTTATTGTCGGCGACTCTCTAACCTCGGATATGCAGGGCGGCATTAACGCAGGCATTGATACATGCTGGTACAATCCGCTCGGGAAACCGAATACGACTTCGGTCAAGCCGAAATATGAAATCCGCCACTTGAGCGAGCTTAGATCGATTGTCGGTCTGGGCTAAGCAAGGGCCGTCAGTCCAGGCTCGCTCTGGACTAATGTCCAGTTTCCATCGAAGCCTTTTACAGGCATGATTAATAACGAGAGGAAGAGTTCGCATGCAGCTTATCCAACCATCGAAAGTACAACAGCTGATAGAAAAGCTGAAGGATCAAGATTTGTATGTTCATATCGAACAGACGACAGGCGCCTATGCTGCACACTTCGACAGCTCGAAGCATCCGGCGGCATCGTTCCTGACCAATGCGCGAATCCGCTACAGCCACGGGGCAATCTCGGGAAACGGACCTTTTCGGGTGGGCCTTAAGATGGCTCACGGCTGGGTATACTCGGAAGGGTTGACGCACTACGAGGATACAGAGACCGAGCGGCTTATTATGGCAGGCCACGACAGCCAAGGGAAGCTGATCGTAGCGCTTCAATTAAGCCCGGAGCCCTTCTAGGCGAGAGGAGATGAATCATACAATGGAACAACAAATTTTAGTCGTATTGCCGCATCCGGATGACGAAGCGTTCGGATTGTCCGGCACGCTGGCTATGCATGTTCATAACGGGGCGCGCGTTACATACGCCTGCCTGACGCTAGGCGAGATGGGCCGTAATATGGGCATTCCGCCCTTTGCTTCGCGGGTCACGCTGCCGGCGGTTCGGAAGGCTGAGCTGGAATCGTCCTGCCGCGCGATTGGCATTCAGGATCTCCGGTTGCTGGGCTTCCATGATAAGACGATAGAATTCGAGGATCAGGAGCTGCTGGATTCCCGAATCCGCGAGCTGATCGAGGAGCTGTCGCCAACGCTTGTAGTGACGTTCTATCCGGGCTATAGCGTGCATCCGGATCATGACGCTTGCGGCGCGGCGGTTATTCGGGTCATTAGCCAGATGCCGGCTGAAGAGCGGCCGACCGTTCATTGTCTGGCGTTCTCGCGCAATCATGAGGAGGCTATCGGACGGCCAGATGTTCATTATGATGTGAGAGCTTTCTTGAAGCATAAGCTTGCTTCGATCCAATCGCACCGTTCCCAGTTCCAGGCGGCTGAGCTGCTTGGCAAGAATGAGCTGACACAGCAAGAAATTGAAGCCCGTTTTGGAACGGAGCATTTTTGGACCTATCGATTTTAAGACATAGATATTTACCGGGGGGATTCCATGTTGACGAAGGAAGGAATGAAGAGGGTGCTTGCCCATCCGCTATGGATGCTGCTTGCTATTCCGACTTTAGGTTTGATCTACACATTAATTAACCAGGAGCCGGTCCAGGTGTGGATGCTCTATACGGATTTGGATGATCTGATTCCGTTTATGAAGGTCTTCATCATTCCTTACGCCATATGGATGCCTTTTCTGTATCTTACGTTTATCTTTTTCTACTTCAAGGATCGTCCCACGTATTACCGGACGCTGCTTGCCTATGTCATTAGTGTCTTGATATGCTACGTCATTTATGCCATCTTCCAAACGACCGTACCGAGAGCGGAGCTGCAGGGGAACGACTTGCTGAGCTGGCTGGTGCAGTTCGTCTATACGAATGACGCGCCGTTCAACTGTTTTCCAAGCATTCATTGCTTGTCCAGCTATTTGCTGTTCAGAGCCGCTACCCAGTCGAAGTCAATCGGGCGCGGTACGAAGATTGGGATCGGCATCATTACGTGGTCCATTATTTTGTCGACGTTATTCGTAAAGCAGCATGTGGTGATGGATGTGTTCGCCGGAATTATGCTTGGCCATGTCATCTTCGGATGGGCAGGCCGGCTGCTGAAGTCCCGCAGCAAAGCTGTGTATGAAGAACAGCGCTCTTATTTGTCCCAGTAATATAGGGTGAGGACGCTCAATGGGATGGAATGGGAATAGGAATGACAATGGAAATGGAAATGGACGAATACTATGCATGTGTGCAGGGTTCGCTTAGACGAATGGACGAATACTATGCATATGTGCAGAGTTCACCTAGACGAATGGTCGAATAGCAGAGTTCACCTATTAGATGGTTTAATAAGCTGGCAGTATGCTATCCATGAGTCGATCTGGTGAAAAATAATGTGTTATACAGGGTCTCGGCGCGAGTGCGCCGGGGCTTTTTTTGTTGGGTGGCTGTAAGCCGAGAAACTCTGCATGCAGCGGTTGGTTCCGCTGTTTAGGCGGCTGTAAGCCGAGAAACTCGGCTTACAGTAGCCGGATCGGCCGTCGGGGCAGAAATGATGCTGTAGCGGTGTATGGCGATGTTAGAAGCGTGAAGTTGGCAGAAATGAAGCTGTAGCAGTGTATGGCGGCGTTAGAAGTGTGGAGTTAGCAGAAATGATGTTGTAGCGGTGTATGGCGGCGTTAGAAGCGTGAAGTTGGCAGAAATGATGCTGTAGCGGTGTATGGCGGCGTTAGAAGTGTGAACTCGGCAGAAATGATGCTGCAACGGTGTGAGGCGACGTTAGAAGCGCGGGATTGGCAGAAATGATGCTGTAGCGTTGTATGGCGGCGTTAGAAGCGTGAAGTTGGCAGAAATGAAGCTGTAGCGTTGTATGGCGGCGTTAGAAGTGTGGAGTTAGCAGAAATGATGTTATAGCGGTGTATGGCGGCGTTAGAAACGTGGAGTTAGCAGAAATGATGTTGTAGCGGTGTATGGCGGCGTTAGAAGCGCGGAATTGGCAGAAATGATGCTGCAACGGTGTGAGGCGGCGTTAGAAGCGTGGAGTTGGCAGAAATGATGCTGCAGCGATGCGAGGCGGCGTTAGAAGCGTGAAGTTGGCAGAAATGATGCTGCAGCGATGTGAGGCGGCGTTAGAAGCGTGGAGTTGGCAGAAATGACGCTGCAACGGTGTGAGGCGACGTTAGAAGCGCGGAATTGGCAGAAATGCTGCTACAACGGTGTGAGGCGGCGTTAGAAGCGTAGAGTTGGCAGAAATGAAGCTGTATCGATGCGAGGCGGCGTTAGAAGCGTGGCCCCCGGCTTAGACTGTCGAGGTAATTTAAGAGCAGACGGAAAACTGGATGCATGGCCAGAAAGCGCTGTTGCTTTATTGGCTGAAATGGGAGGAAAATTTTATTTAAACTATTCTGTCAGTAGGGTTGCCGTTCAAAATCCATTACAATCGACCTAATAAGCAAGCAATATGTAGACGAAAAGTTGAAGAGGTGAAGGGCCATGAATCGAAACGCAGCGGCAAGAGTTGCCGAAGAAACGTTGACCATAATAGAGCAGGGGCATTACCGGAATGCCAACAATAAGAATGTGGATATAGGCGGCGCGCTGACCTATGCGATAGAAGGAGCTGTGCTTTACCGGATCGAGGATACGGACCAACTGTTATCCGAGCTGGAGCCTGAGCACACGAACAAGACGATTATCGAAGTGACGGAGGAAACGACGCTTGAGGCTGCGGCCAGACTGGCGAAGGAGGATACAGAGCTGACTTGTTTGAATTTCGCTTCCGCGAAGCATCCGGGCGGCGGGTTTCTGACGGGGGCCAGAGCGCAGGAGGAAAGTCTGGCACGCGCCTCCGGCCTCTACCCGACGATTGCTCAGATGAAGGAAATGTACAGTCACAATGCCGGGCAGCGCACTTGCTTGTACTCCGACTTTATGATTTATTCGCCAAAGGTTCCGGTATTCCGTGATGATAGCGGTGCCTTGCTGGATGAGGCATATCCGGTCTCGATCATAACTGCGCCAGCGGTAAATGCGGGAGTAGTAAGAGAGCGAGAGCCTCACAATATAGCGCTGATTGATCCCGTGATGCGTCGCAGAATCGATAAGGTGCTGGCGGTGGCACAGGCACATAAGCAAACAACGCTAGTGCTGGGCGCATACGGCTGCGGTGTATTCCGGAACAATCCGGAAGAAGTGGCTGCTTGGTTCCGGCAGGCGCTTACAGGCGACAAGTTCCGGGGCGTATTCCGCAAAGTTGTGTTTGCCATATATGATACGAAGCCTGGGAAAGAAGTTTACCGTGCATTTGTCAAACAATTAACTTAGCGTATGACCTATCGGAGTTGGGTATACATCCAAGTATTTAGCGTATGACCTAACGGAGCTAGGATACAGCCAATTAGCTTAGTGTACGATCTAACGGAGCCAGGAAATCATACAAGGGCAGGCTGCGAATGAGCGCACTGAAAAGGAGCCTTAATCGCAGCGGCGTGTTCTTTTAATCGAAAAAGGCCAACCCGTCATACAGTGGAAATCAGCGATAAATAAATACAAGGAGCACAGACGCATGGAGTATGTAATCAAAGAACAAAACTCGGCAGAGTCCAAATCATTTGTCCGGAATGGTCTCATTGCATTCAACCAGGCTCATTTCCCGTCGGAATTGAGGGATAGGTATCGCGAGGTAAATCTGCTTCTGATCGATGGGGAGGGACGGACCTGCGGCGGGCTTATCGGCGAGATCTGCTGGAACTGGATGGAGATCCATATTCTTTATATCGAGGAGCATGCGCGCAAGCATGGCTGCGGCCGGATGCTGATGCAAGAAGCGGAACGGCTGGCCCGCGCGAGTCAATGCGACTTTATGAAGCTGGATACGCTCAGCTTTCAGGCGTACGATTTTTACAGAAAGTTAGGATTCGAGACTTACGGACAAATTGACAATGCCGGGGGATACAAGCATTATTATATGAGAAAAAGCTTTTGAATTGTGGAAGGAGAGATGATGATGAACTTAACTATAGATGCAAAGGACGACTCGAAGGTTGCGATCCTGTCGGGAGACGGTGTTGTGATCGAGGGTGTGCAGGATGCACTGGATGCGATCATGAACGCTCATTATTTGGACTGCGCCAAGGTGCTGATTCGGAAGGAATTGATCCATGAGGACTTTTTCGAGCTGAAGACGGGGCTGGCAGGTGAGATTTTTCAAAAATGCACCAATTATCATACGAAGCTGGCTATTGTCGGTGACTTTAGCGGCTATAACAGCAAAAGCTTGAGGGACTTTATCTATGAGTGCAATCACGGCAATCACTTCTTCTTCAAGGCTACTGAGGAAGAGGGACTAGAAGCGCTGCACGGCGCGAAATAGAGAGAGCAAGGAAGGGACTCCGCTTGAAGCAGCGGAGTCCCTTCTCTCTTAGCTCTATAATTTAAACTTCTCCAGTTGCCCTTGCAACTGCTCAGACATGCGGGAGAGCATACGGGCGGAAGCAGCTACCTCTTCCATGGAAGCAAGCTGCTCTTCCGTTGCGGCAGTTACCTCCTGGGCGCCTCGCACCGTCGATTCGGACGCGGTCATGACGGCTTTCATCGCGCCGACAATTTGCTCTGCGCCCGCAGCCACTTGCTCGATCGAGGAGGAGACATCCTGGATTTGGCCGTTCACGGCATGAACAGAGTTTTGAATATGCTCGAACGCAGTGCCGGCAGAACGGACAGCTCCGAGACCCGATGCGACCTCTTGCGAAGCGGCATCCATCTTCTGCACCGCTTGGCCCGTCTCCTCTTGGATGGACGCAATCAGCTCCGAGATTTGGCCTGCGGAATGCGAGGATTGTTCAGCCAGCTTGCGGATTTCGCTTGCGATGACGAGGAAGCCTTTCCCGTTCTCTCCTGCACGGGCCGCCTCAATGCCGGCGTTCAGCGATAAAATATTCGTTTGCTTCGCCATCTCGGTAATGGCATTCAAGATATGGCTAATCTGGGCCGAGCGCTCGCCGAGCGTATGGATTTGGACGGACAATCCGGATACCGCATCATGAATCGAGCCCATTTGCCGGGTTGCCGTGTGGATCGCTTGGCCGCCGTCTTCGGCCCGTTCATAAGCCTCGGATGCAGAGTCCGATACTTGGCGGGCTCTATCGGAGATATGCAGCACGCCGGCCGACATGTCGCTTATCGTACGGGACGCTTCCTCCAGATGGGTAAAGCCGTCGTTCGCGTCCGTCGCGACTTGCTGCATCGTACCCGCGATTTGTCCTGAAGCGGCAGAGGCCTGCTCGCTTGTCGCGGTCAGCTGCTGGGCGGAAGCGGCCACCTGCTCGGCGCTGCCATGGACATGGCGGATAAGCCCGCGAAGCTGCTCCGACATTGCATTGAAGGAACGTGCGAGATCGCCTACTTCATCCCGGTTGCGGATATTGACCTTCTCGGAGGTGAGATCGCCTGCCGCGATTCGCTCCGCCGTCGCCGCAATAGCTTTGACCGGCCTGGATATGATGCGGCCGACGAACCACGAGATAACGAGGCTGATCGCTACGGCTGCGACGCCAAGCAGCAACACCAACTGCTTGATGGATTCAATCTCGCTATGTACTTCTTCCCTGCTTTCATTGAGCAGGCTTTGCTGATAGACGGCCAGCTCTTCGGCTTTCTGGTCGAATTGCTTCAGAATAGGCTGAGCTTGGGACGAAGCAATCTCCAGATACTGCTTGGCATCGCCGGAAACTCTGAGCTTGATAGCCTTATTAGAGGTAAAGTAGTATTCGCTCTCCAGTTGGTTCAGCTCTTGGAGCATGGCAGCGGCCTCCGGATGCTCGATGATCGACTCCAGATTGCGGCTTAGCGCCCGATAGCCATTGTGAGCGTCGGTGAAGTCTTGCAGCGATTCAGCATCGCCCAGCAGCAGATAGCCGCGCATCGCCGCTTGCTCTTTTTTGACCTCGGCGTTCAGTTCCTGTATGAGTATCAGCTTGTGGGCCTTGTCTTCGATGATGGACGTATATTGACTATCTACCCGGGTGATTTGAGAGTAGCCGATGGCAACGGTGGCCATCAAGATGAGGAGTACGGCGGCAAATCCTGCAAAAAGCTTGCGGTTGATCGTAAAGCGAAACAGATGTTTAGTCGGTTGATTCATAGGCGAAGCATGCCCCTGTCTAATGGATTAAATTGATTTTTTCTACTATATTACATGTCTGAATCTAATTCAATAGTTTAACTATAAGCTTATAGATAATTCCTATTGAAATCGGGATACATGGAAACCCTTACACGGGATGGGCTCAAATGCTAGACTGGACCTCATCACTTGTGCTACATTGGTCGGGTAACGATCTTGCGCAGGCAGTGCCCGGCCCGGCACCTAACTGAACAGTAGGAGAGAAAAACATGATTGGAATTGAGCAGCATCAAGACCGGGGAGTCGCGGAGCAATTGCTGGCGGTGCAGCTGCCCGCATACCGAATCGAAGCGGAGCTGATCGGCTTCTGGGACATTCCGCCGCTTCGGGATACAGCGGAGACGATGATGGCGAGCGGAGAGACCTTTGTCGGCTATCGAATAGAAGGTGCGTTGGCCGGATTCATATCATACGAAGATGAAGGAGACGCGATCGATATTTGCCGAATGGTCGTCCACCCGGATTATTTTCGCAGAGGCATCGCTAGGTCATTGGTTGATTATGTGCTGGAAGGCGCAGGCAAGCATAAGCGGGTCAAGGTGAGTACCGGAGCCGGCAACAAACCGGCCATTGCGTTATACCGGAGCTTCGGCTTCGCGGATGCGGGCGAGATCGAGATTGCGCCAGAGGTCAGACTTGCCCTGTTCGAGCTGCCCTCCATTCGACAATAGTGCGGAACAATAGCGAAATAATAGAGAGTTTGTAGAGTTTAGAAGAAAGTGTTTTCACGGGAATCGAAATGTGTTATTTTAAAAGCAGGTTTCGAAACCCTATTTTTTTGGTTCAAAAGTTTAAGCGCTTAAACTTATGAGCCTAGGTTAGCCAACATCCAATTAAGGAGGCGTTGCAGTTTGTTTACTTCATCGTTATCCGGTTCACCGAGATTGAAGTCCGCGTTTCTTCTGCTTCTGTGCTTGGCTATGGTTGTATCGATTGGTTTCGTTCCGAAGGGCAATGTGGGTAAGGTTCACGCCGCTGGCGAGATGATGCCGTTCCCGCAGCAAGTCAGTTATTCCGGCATTATAAAGCCTAACCATGTGACGCAAGCGGCTATGAATACAGCCGTAGCGGCCTATTATGATTACTGGAAAGGCAAGTATTTGAAAAACAATCTCTCTACGCTTCCAGGCGGGTATTATGTAAAAGGTGAGATTACAGGCAGCGCTGACGGCTTCGTGCCGCTAGGCACATCCGAGGGGCAAGGCTACGGCATGGTCATTACGGCGCTGATGGCCGGACATGATCCCAATGCCCAAACCATCTTCAATGGACTGTTCAAAACTGCACGCGCTTACAAGAGCTCGGGCAATCCCAATCTGATGGGCTGGGTCGTGGCGGACCATATCAATGCCCAAGGGCATTTTGGCTCTGCGACGGACGGAGATCTCGACATCGCGTATTCCCTGCTGCTTGCCCATAAGCAATGGGGCTCGAATGGTACGGTCAATTATTTGGCCGAAGCACAAAACATGATTACGAACGGCATCAAAGCGAGCTATGTAACGACGAACAACCGTCTGAACCTGGGCGACTGGGATTCCAAGAGCTCGCTGGCTACGCGTCCTTCCGACTGGATGCTGTCCCATCTTCGCGCTTTCTACGAGTTCACAGGCGATCAGACATGGATCAACGTCATCAACAATCTGTACAATGTCTATACGCAAGTGAGCAACAACTACGCTTCATCGACAGGATTGATCTCCGACTTCGTCGTGAACAATCCTCCGCAGCCTGCACCGGAATGGTACTTGAATGAATTCCAGCAAACCAATGCTTACTATTATAACGCAGCGCGCGTGCCGCTCCGCATCGTCATGGATTATGCGATGTACGGCGATACGCGGGGCAAGACGATCGCAGACAAAATCGCGGTCTGGATTAAAGGCAAAGCAAGCAACAGCCCGGCCAATATCCGTGACGGCTACCAGCTGAACGGCACGACAATTGGCGGGTACGCAACAGCGGTGTTCGTATCGCCGTTCATTGCGGCGGGCACAACCAGCACAAGCCATCAGGCTTGGGTCAATGCGGGCTGGGATTGGATGAAGAACAAGCAGGAGAACTACTTCAGCGATTCCTATAACCTGATGACGATGCTGTTCATTACGGGCAACTGGTGGAAGCCGACGGCAGCTTCTAGCGATACGCAGGCGCCTACGGTGCCGGGCAGCTTGACGGCGACGGCGACTTCCAGCAGCAGCATTAATCTGACCTGGACGGCTTCGACCGACAATATCGGAGTGTCGGGCTACCGCATCTATCGCGGCGGCAATCAGATCGGCACGGCAACAGGATTGTCTTATGCCGATTCCGGACTAAGCGCGAATACAAGCTACAGCTATACGGTAAGAGCGTTCGATGCTGCGGGCAATTTGTCCGGCAACAGCAATACGGCTTCTGCGACGACTTTATCCGGCACGACGCCGCCGACAGGTACCAATCTGGCTTTGAACAAATCGGCAACCGCAAGCTCCGTTGAAGGGACCGGGTTCGAGGCGTCCAGAGCTTTTGACGGCAGCAGCACGACGAGATGGGCGAGCGCTGAAGGCGTGGATCCGCAGTGGATCTATGTGAATCTGGGCTCTTCGCAGACCGTCAATCGCGTGAAGCTGAACTGGGAAGCGGCATATGCTTCCTCCTATACGATCCAGGTGTCCAATGACAGCGGCACACCGACGAATTGGACGACAGTATATACGACAACTACAGGCGACGGAGGCATCGATGACATTACGTTTGCGGCACGCACGGCCAAATATGTGCGTGTGCACGGGACGGTCAGAGGCACGCCTTACGGGTATTCGCTCTGGGAATTCGAGGTGTACGGGGGCAGCACTGCCCCCTCTAACCTGGCGCTGAACAAAGCGACAGCGACAAGCTCGGTCGAGACAGCAGGCCATGAAGGAGATAAAGCGGTAGACGGCAATGCGGCAACAAGATGGGCCAGCGCTTACGGCGCATCGCCACAATGGATTTATGTCAATTTGGGATCGACGCAAAGCATCAACCGGGTGAAGCTGAACTGGGAAGACGCCTATGCGACCGCTTATTCCATTCAAGTATCGAACGACAGCGGCACGACGCCGACGAACTGGACGACCGTATACAGCACGACGACAGGCGACGGCGCTATAGATGATATTGCATTTGCGGCGGCCAATGCCAAATTCGTTCGCGTCTATGCGACGACAAGAGCGACCGCATACGGATATTCGCTTTGGGAATTCGAGGTATACGGAGCTTAATCGCCGGGGCTTGCATGCTTCTCGACATATAGATTGGAACTTGGCTCTGTACGAGGCTGCGGCTTCGTGCAGAGTTTTTTTTGGGTTTAGAGATGCCGTAATCAGGATATTCATAGTAAGAAGGAGAGTTATCACGTATAATGGAACGTGCGACTTGAAAAGACAAGCATTTGTGACGGAGTGATCAATTGAGCAAAGGAAAAGGTAAAGGCGGAACGGGCAGAGGCACGGATAAGAAGGGCTGGAACCGTTGGCAAGCCAGCGCCAGACGCGCACAGAGCGCTCCCAAGCCTTACAAGAGCAAAGGAACGAAGAGGAAGGATGACACTGCTGCATCGGGCACAAAGAATAGCGGCGGCAGCAATTCCCAATCTTAATACAATAATGACGTATACAATCCAAGGAGTGGTAATTTGAGAAGAAACAAACCGATGTCATTTGATGATCTGTTGGTGGAGCTGAAGGAACAGAAAGCGAATGAGGCGGAACGGGAACAATCGTCGCTTGCTTATCTGTTCAATGAATCGTTTATGAGTAAAAACTCGAATTGCAAAAGCATGCAGCAGTTTTTGGAGAAGGGGAACTTCCAGGCATACACAAAGGAAGATATGAACCTGATTCCCGAGGAACTGCTTAACCGGCATGTTGCCAGAGAAACGCGGTTTTCGGATTGGAAATCAATGCTCGCTGCGGCAGTAGCTGAACAGCAGTAACGCATCACTATACAGGCGCTGGCCTGGCTAGCTAATCGAAAAAGACCGGTCAAGCAAGATGATTGCCTGAGCGGTCTATTGGCATGCCATTATGAGCGGATATGAATGAATTCTTCTCGATGGGATTTAATATAGGCTGCGATATGGCCAAGCGTTGCCGGCAATGCCGAGAGCAGTTGATCATAATGCTCGGATACGATGGCGGACAATGGCGGGTCATGCTCCAAATCCTCGAATGACACATCGAAACCCGCCAAGCTGCGGGGATGCCCTCTCTCCGACAATGCCGCTTCCATCGCCTTGACGATCTTCAGCGTGCTTTTGTCTCCAAAAAGCCCTAAGCCTGCCTGCACTGCTTTCCATCGCAATGGGATAGCCATGAAATAAGCGCTCCACCAATACAGATCCGTTTTCGAATCCCGTACATGGCTGTAGTACGTCCAGAATGCGAACAATGCTTGCTGTCCACGGCTTAATTGCGGATAGACTTTCCCGGCGAAATCTCCGCCAGAGCTCTCCTCTTCCTTGTAAGCCCTTATCAGCGGCGCAAAACAAGCGGCTCCCAGCGACTGGTCCTCCATCGACTCCAATTCTTCATTTTCCATATAGGCAATGATCAATATATCCCCTCCAAAGCCCAGTATATACAATTCATGATGAAGCCTCAACGATATAAATTCATGAATAGAATTGACAAATGCCGGAATCATGCCTATTATTGATTTAATGAATATCTAATTAGATATATGTTAAATTAAAGGGGCGACCATCAGCATGCAGTTGGAGAAAGTGGTTAACTACCATAAGGCGCTGGCTGATCCTACGAGAATCAAGATGCTTATTCTGCTCGCGGAAGGGGAATTGAACGGGGGAGAGCTTGCCGAGAGGCTGTACGTTACCCCTGCAACGATTACCCATCATGCAACGAAGCTGAGAGAAGCCAGCCTTATTAATGAGAGGCGCGACAAGAACACGATCTATTTCAGTCTCAATCATTATTTTATCAAAAACAGCGCTGCTGCAACGGAAGAGCTGATCTACCGCAGATCGGAGGAAGGAGGGAGAACGATGGAGGAGAAGAACGAGGCGCTGCGCGCTTCTGTCATTCGCAATTTTTTCACAGCGGAAGGCAGGCTGAAGAATATCCCGAGCCAGCTGAAGAAGAAGCTGATCGTGCTGGAGCATATCGTGTCTGCTTTGGAGAAGGGCCGCACATACAGCGAGAAGGAAATGAACGAGTTTATTAAAGGCTACCACGACGACTTCGCGACGATCCGGCGTGAATTCATCATGCATCAGTACATGTACCGGGACAAAGAAGTATACGAGCTGAACCCGCAGGAGCTGTGGGCAAGATGGGAGGCTTTGACATGAAGCTGAGGACGTATCAGATCGCAACCCGAGAGCGGGATCAAATGGTGGAAGTGACCGATCGGCTGCGCGAAGCGGTCGGGGAGAGCGGCGTGCAGGATGGCTATGCCATCGTCTATTGCCCTCATACGACTGCCGGCATCGCAATTAATGAGAATGCCGATCCTGACGTTGTGCGGGACGTGCTGCGCAGGCTCGACGAAATCTATCCTTGGGAGCATCCGAAGGACCGCCACGCCGAAGGAAACACTGCCGCGCATATGAAGGCGATCCAGACAGGAACGAGCCAGCTCGTGCTGATTCAGGACGGCAGGCCGGTGCTGGGTACCTGGCAAGGCGTGTATTTCTGCGAATTCGATGGCCCTCGCACTAGGAAGTTTCATGTGAAGATTATTGAAGGGTAATGAAACGGGATAAGGGGCTGTTCGAGGGGGGGAAATAGTAGTGTTACACATCGCTAATCGCTCCATAAGGGCGGTGTTGTACAGACTGAAAGACTAGATTACTAAGGGACACCCCTCTATAATTGAAAGCAAAATGAAGAGATGGCGGTGACAGGTTGTTATCCCTGCACCGCCATCTTTTCATTTTTTGCTGGTTCATTTGTCAAGTGTGGTGTATCACTTGGGTTTAACCTGCTTTTGAGACAACGCCTAGTTAATCATGTCGAAGCCAATCTAACATGTGTTGTGTGATGATAATAGGCTCCTTATTGCCGCTTGGCGGCTGATAGATGGGGATTAGCTGATGCGCGGCTATTGGCTCCAGATGGTCCGTCCATCCGGCGGCATAGGCGATAGCGCCAACGAGTCGTTCGGGAAAGACCCCGTCTTCCCGAAGCGATGCTATCGTAAGCGACTTGTCCCGCTTTGATAATCGATCGCCTTGCTCGTCCGCAATTAGCGGAACATGCGAGAAGGATGGCGGCGTAAGCCCTAGCGCATCATACAGTGCCAGCTGTCGCGGAGTGGAGTCGAGCAGGTCGGCTCCGCGAAGTACATCAGTAATGCCCATCGCCGCGTCATCGACCGTTACCGCTAGCTGGTAGCTGAATATGCCGTCGGCCCGCTTGACGATGAAGTCGCCTAGAGCTTCCCCGTCAAAGCGCATCCTACCGCTTACGCCGTCCTGGAAGACGATCGCTTCCTCCGGCATGATGAATCGGAGGGAGGGCGTCTTCTTCTCTGCTTTGCTCGAGCGCTCTTCGGCGGAGAGATGGCGGCAAAGGCCCGGATAAGCGGGCCCCTCGGACGAAAGGCCATGCGGCGCGCTGGCGATGGAGGCAAGCTCGCTGCGGCTGCAGTAGCAGGGATAGATTCTACCCTTCTCGCGCAGGACATCCATAGCTGCTTCATATAGCTGCCCGCGCTTGCTTTGTTCATAGGGCGCGAATGGGCCGCCCATTCGCGGTCCCTCATCCCAGTCGATCCCTAGCCACAGCAGGTCGTCCTGCTGCTGCTCCGCAAAAGCCGGACGGGAGCGCGGCTTGTCGATGTCCTCGATGCGGAGCAGGAATTCCCCGCCGCACTGGCGCATTTGAAGCCAAGCGGCAAGTGCGCTGAACGCATTGCCGATATGGAGCAATCCCGAAGGCGTCGGTGCAAATCGTCCGCGTCGCTTCATCCTAATCACTCTCCTCGTAACATGCAAAAAAAGAGCAGGCTTGGCCGCTCTTCATTCATTCCTATGTATAGCTCATCCGTTGAGCATTTAAGTCGAAAATGGCGGAGCTGACGGGATTCGAACCCGCGGTCTCCTGCGTGACAGGCAGGCATGTTAGGCCTCTACACCACAGCTCCACACTTTCAAGGTGTCTCACAGACACAAACAGTATCTTATCATGGCAGCATATCGTTTGACAAGTATATTTTTTGGTTTAGACCAATTTTTTTGCGAGCTTGCCTGAGCGCTGCAGATCGCTGCACTAGCCTAATGAATTGGAAAGAGGGATGGGAAGAAACATTTTTTGGGAAACGAGCGTTAAAAGTAGTAAAGCGAAGTCGGGAGTGGATGATGCAATGGAAAGAATGCACTCTGCAATGAAGAGGAAATCAAAGGGACTGATCATGGGCGTACTTCTATTGGTGATAGCTATGCAGCTTGCCGGTTGCAGCGAAGTGCTTCAAGCGATGAACAAAAGGGAGAGCGTAAGTCCGGTGCAAGCATCGGATTTTGTTCACAGGTTCTACCTGGAGCGGGACGATTACAAGGAAGGCGATCAAGTGACCTTTATTTCAGAACTGGAGTATGTAGGCGATCGCAAATCGGTGACGATTAATCATGCGATGTCGCCGTTCTACTATGGTATTCAAGAATCTACGGGCAAATATACATTCATGTTCGTGATGCCTCAGCCATTAATTCATACGACTTTGTATCCGGGCAAGCCTCTTATAGAGAAGTATTCGAACGGCTGGGCTTATTTAAACGACGGCTCCGATACGATTATTGGGAAACCTGCTGATATTCCTTTTCCAGCTGGCAATTACACCGTTGTCGGCTCTACAGATTTCAACGTAGGCGAGTTTGGGGAAGAAAATGAGAATAAAGAGCCGATGGAATTGACCGGAAAGGAAGTAGCGTTCTCGGTAGCACCATAACAGATTGCAGGAATATATTTATAATAGATGGAGCTTCCTCAAAAGAGTTAACTCGAAGAGATAACTCATTGGATGATGAACCAGCGAAACGAAAAGATGGCGGTGCCGGGTTGTTATCCGGCACCGCCATCTTTGGCTTTTGGATTGGCTTACAACTTACAAAGGGTGTCCTTATTTATCTTGCCATTCATTCGGACAATCCCATACTTTCGGACGATTAGCGATGTGTGGCACTGCTACATCGACTTTTGGGGCGATTCCATGCCTGCAACGGTGCCTTACACCGTTATCTGCGTAATTCCGCCCTTTTGTCGCGTTTAGCGACGTCTGGCACTGCTACATCGACTTTTGGTGCGATTTCAGGCATGCAACGGTGCCTTACACCGTTATCTGCGTAATTCCGCCCTTTTGTCGCGCCTAGCGACGAGTGGCACTGCTACATCGACTTTTGGGGCGATTTTAGGCATGCAACGGTGCCTTACACCGTTATCTGCGTAATTCCGCCCTTTTGTCTCGCTTAGCGACGAGCCGCACTGCTATTAAGGGCAGCCCTGCCCACTTCTCGAGTTTACTGCCCCGCCCGCGTCGACATGCTCAGCAGCGCGTGGATATCCTGCGCGATTTGATCCGGCGAGATGTTGTCCGCCAGCGCGTCGGTACGGATCTTGTCGATGGCTTGCACCGCTTTTTCGCCTTCGGCCAGCAGCACCTTGACCTCAGCGCCCATCAATTGCTTGATATGCGCCGCTGCGTTGCTCAAATTATCATGCTGGCCGCCCGATCCTTCCACGCCGCCAAGCCCTTCGCGCGGAGCTGTGCCGGTTGTAGACATGCCTTCGTTCTGATTCAGCAACTTGCGTTGAAGCTCGTCGTAGCTCGATGCGCTTGGCTCGCGCTTCGCTGTTGCGAGGACGACCGAGTCGTCGAAGACGAATACGCGCACATCGGCAATGCCTGCGCTGCTCAGGCGCGATTCCAGATGGGCGGAGAATCCGTTCGCATGCAGCCCGGAGCTGCCGATCATGCTGTAGACGGAAGTGCCAAGGCCATACGTCGTTTGGCCGAGGTTATTGGTCGTGTACGTTTTTTGTCCGTTCTCGCTTGGAATAAGCGAGGAATCGTTAAGCGAATGGGCTTTATGGTGGCCTTTCGGAATCGGCGTGGCCTGCTGAGTGACCGCATTGTTGCGGGCTGTCATATTGCCGTCGGTTGCCGGGGTCATGGAGCAGCCTGCCAAGGCTGCTGCCGATAGGCAAGTGCAGGCGAGCAATTTGAATGTTTTCATCATCGGGTATCATCCTCCACTAAGGGTTCACTCGTTCGACTTTAGGATAACCCTTCCTCTGAAATGAATATTCATGATGGCTTGGAAAATAATAAGCGGGAAGACAGCAAGAAGAATCATACAGGAGGTGCATGAGGTGGTAGGGAACAATGGCAACGGGCTTGTAGCGGATAAGGAAGCGGAACGCGAAGCGCAGCAAGCCGAGGCGAATGAAGGCGCAGTTCTCGAGCATGCCGGAGACGATTATAACAACAAACAAATCAACAACAACTCCCGCCGCAAGTTCTTGGTCAATTCTGGTTATGTGATCGGCACGCTCGCGGTTGGCGGCGCGCTGAGCACGATGTTCGGCTGCACGAACAACAACGGCGGCAACGCGCAGGAGCCGACAGCGACCCCCGGAGGCGGGAAGGAAACCGAAATTCCGAATTACAACCGCGCGCTTATGTATTTCACGCAGGCGCAATTCCGCATCGTGGACAGCGCAACAGAGCGTATTTATCCGGAGGATGACAATGGTCCGGGCGCCAAGAAGCTTGGCGTAGCGTTCTTTATCGACCACCAGCTTGCCGGCGATTGGGGCTTTAACGGCAGGGATTACATGAGTCCGCCGTTCTACTCAGGCGAGAAGGTACAAGGGTATCAAGGCAGGCTGAAGCGAAAAGAAATTTTCGATATCGGCATCCAGGAGCTGGAGAACTACAGCATGACGAAGTACAGCAAAGGCTTTGCCGAGCTGGAGGGCGCACAGCAGGATGAGGTGCTGAAGGTATTCGAGAATGAGGAGGCCAATCTGCCGACCATCTCGGAGAGCTTCTTCTTCCGGATGCTGCGCGCCGCTACGCTCGAAGGCGTATACAGCGATCCGCTATACGGCGGCAATGCCAACATGGAAGGCTGGCGCATGCGCAGCTACCCGGGCTCTCAGATGAGCTACTTGAACATTATCGACAAAGAATTTACGAAGATTGAGCCAACCAGCTTGCAGGCTCACTTGGCCTCGCACTAGCGGAGCCCACAGGAAAGGGAGGATAGGAATGGCCAAGACATTGCCAAAAACAGATGTTGTTATCGTCGGCGTCGGCTGGGCCGGCGGCATTATCGCGGCGGAGCTGACCAAAGCCGGCCTGAATGTCGTCGGACTGGAGAGAGGCAAGGAGCGCAAGACAGAGGATTACTTCATGGTGCATGACGAGCTTCGTTATTCCATGCGCTACGAGATGATGCAGGATTTGTCCAAAGAAACGATTACGTTCCGCAGCAACGACAAGGTGCGCGCCTTGCCGATGCGCCAGTACGGCTCCTTCCTGCTTGGAGACGGGCTTGGCGGCTCTGGCGTTCACTGGAACGGGCAGACTTATCGTTTCCTGCCGTATGATTTTGAGATCAGAAGCAAAACGATTGAACGCTATGGCAAAAACAAAATTCCCGCGGATATGACGATCCAAGATTACGGAATTACGTATGATGAGCTGGAGCCGTATTACGACAAGTTCGAGAAGATGGCGGGCATTTCCGGGGAGCCCAACCCGCTTGGCGGCAAGCGCAGCAGCGAGTATCCGACTCCTCCCATGAAGAAGACGCCGGGAATGCAGATGTTCACCGATGCAGCCAAGAAGCTGAAGCTGAATCCGTATATGATGCCGGCGGCCAATCTGTCGGAGAATTATACGAATCCGGACGGCGTTGCGCGCGCGGCTTGCCAATATTGCGGCTACTGCGAGCGGTACGGCTGCGAGTACGGAGCCAAAGCCGATCCGGTCGTGACGGTCATTCCGGTAGCGAACAAGACAGGCAAATTCCAAATCCGCACGCACTCCAATGTACGGCGCATTCTCCATAAGGGCGGCAAAGCGACTGGCGTTATGTACATAGACGTCACTACAGGCGAAGAGATCATCCAGCCTGCGGATATCGTCGTTGTGACGAGCTACGTCTTCAATAATGTGCGGCTGCTGCTCACATCTAAGTTAGGACAGCCTTATGATCCGTCCAGCGGTAGGGGCGTTGTCGGCAAAAACTATGCTTATCAGGTTATCAAGGGCAGCGCGGTCGGATTTTTCGAAAATAAAGAATTCAATACATTCGCAGGCGCCGGCTCGCTCGGCGTATCGCTCGATGATTACAATGGCGATAACTTCGACCATTCCAATGTCGACTTTATCCATGGCGGCGTAATCGCGATAAGCCAGACAGGCGCGCGGCCGATTCAGAACAATACGGTTCCATCCGGCACGGCTAGCTGGGGCGCGGAATTCAAGAAGCAGTCGCTTCATTATGCGAACCGTACGCTTGCCGTTGGCGCGCAAGGCTCATCCATGTCCTTCAAGCAGCATTTCATTGACCTTGATCCGACGTACAAGGATACATTCGGCGATCCGCTCATGCGCATTACGTTCGACTTCCGCGATCAGGACAAGAATCTGGCGAAGTACCTCGCAGAACGCTGCAACGAGATCGTGAAGGAGATGGGCGCCGACAAGGTGGATTATCTGAAGGAGCTTGGACCGTATGAGATTATGTCGTACCAGTCTACGCACAATACCGGCGGCGTCATTATGGGAGCTGAACCGGGCACATCCGCTGTCAACAACTTCAGCCAAATGTGGGATGCGGACAATGTGTTTGTCGTAGGCGCGAGCAGCTTCCCGCAAAATGCCGGCTACAACCCGACGGCAACCGTAGGCGCATTCGCGTACCGTACGGCGGAAGGGATTCTGAAGTACAGACAGTCCGGCGGATTGCTGGTATAAAAAGAATCTGAAGCCGGCAGCAGGCTGCTCTAGAACAGGTCAGACAAAAGGGACCGTCCAAAAAGCGAATAGTTGTGCCGCATGGTTAATCGTAAGACGGGCGTTCCTCAGTTATCTAAAGAAGCTACCTTTTGGGACAGTCTCGTTAAACCGAGCGGAAATCAGAGCTCTAAGCCGAGAAACTCGGCTTAGAGAGTGCCGCTGAGCGGGAATCAGAACCGCAAGCCGAGAAACTCGGCATAGAGAGTGCCGCTGAGCGGGAATCAGAACTGCAAGCCGAGAAACTCGGCTTAGAGAGTGCCGCTGAGCGGGAATCAGAACCGCAAGCCGAGAAACTCGGCTTAGAGAGTGCCGCTGAGCGGAAATCAGAACCGCAAGCCGAGAAACTCGGCTTAGAGAGTGCCGCTGAGCGGAAATCAGAACCGCAAGCCGAGAAACTCGGCTTAGAGAGTGCCGCTGAGCGGGAATCAGAGCCGCAAGCCGAGAAACTCGGCTTAGAGAGTGCCGCTGAGCGGGAATCAGAATTGCAAGCCGAGAAACTCGGCTTAAAGGTAACCCGCAGCTGCCAAACAAATAGCTGCCGCCTCATTAACCCAAAAAACAGGAGCTGTCCCATAGGTCATTTTATGATTTTGCAGCCCCTACCTTATACAAGATTTAAAGCAAGAAAGAAGCCTTCAAACTCACTTTTGCAGTGGTTTTGAAGGCTTTTTCATCTACGTTTGGGAATTAATTTATTCATTGCTTCCCTTTTGGGACAGCCCCTTCTTGCTGCAGTTGGGCCTCTAGAGAAGCTTCTCCAGCTCATCCGGCTTGTCAAGCTTCGCGGTCGTGTCTTCCTCTACAATGCCGCGTGTCGAGCTGCGGAATTCGCGAAGCGTATCGCCGAACGCCCGGCCGAGCAGCGGCAGCTTGGCTGGCCCGAAGACGATAAGCGCAATCAACAGAATAATGATCAACCCGGAAACGCCAATATTGTTGAACATGTGTCAAAACTCCTTTTTGTGTTGAAGTACTTTTAAATACGAACGACCTCTTAAGTAGGGGACGGAGCGGCTTGGGACATCTTCCTGGCAAAACGGCGCGACAGAAACGCGCTGATCTCGAAGAGTATGAGCAGCGGGACGGTCACGGACAAATGCGACACAAAATCCGGCGGCGAGATGCAGGCGCCTACGACAGCCAGTCCCACATAGGCGTACTTGCGCGTCGAGGTTAGCCTCTCCGGCGTCAGCAGTCCGAGCCTGGTCAGAAACAGCATGACGAGCGGCATCTCGAAGGCGACCCCAAGGGGGAATACGATGCTGAACATAAACGAGAAGTACCGGTCGATGCCGTATGTCTCTACAGCGCCTATGTTATGGTTCATCTCCATCATGAACTGCATCATCATGGGGAAGACGAGGAAGTAGCTGAAGCACACGCCGGCCAGGAAGAGCGCAAAGGATACCGGGACATAAGCCAATGTTCCCTTTGCCTCTGTCGACGTTAGTCCCGGCCTGACGAAAGCCCATAGCTGATAGAGCAGGACGGGCAGCACGAACAGGATTGCGAACAGAAAAGCGCAGCGCAAGTAAATGAATAGGCCGTCCGTGAACGAAAAGACGTTCCATTCCACCGACTCCGCTGTCGGTCCGGCTTTGATGTAGCGCAATATATGCGGGGAAGCGTACAAGCCTCCGCACATGGCCGCAAGGAAGCTCGCCGCAACGACGATCAGCCGCTTTCTCAGCTCCGCAAGATGGCCGATAAGATCCTCTTGCGTATTCATGGCATCACCTCGGCAATTAGATGGATTTTGCTAAATACTGTCATGACCTTACCTTATGGTGTCCACCCTGCGAATCGTTATGCGTTCGCGCTGGAATCTCTGCTTGGGAAGCTGAGCAAGGCGATAGGAAGTTGAATAGGAAGCCGAATATAGGGAAATGTAATAACAGATTTACCAATCAAGGAGGCTATTTCATGATGCGCAATATGAAGTGGTTATTGCTAGTTGCGGCTGTTGTGCTTGTAATTGCTCTGTCCGCTTGCGGCGGAGGAAACAAAAATAACGGCGGAACCAACACCGGCACAAACAATGGGGCTACGAATGGCGGCAATAATGCAGGAGGGGGAGCCGTCGATGCGGCAGCGGCTGAAGCGATCTACAAACAGAATTGCATCGGCTGTCACGCAGTTGATATGACGGGCGGCGTAGGTCCGAACCTGACGAAGGTAGGCGCCAAGTTATCCGTAGACGAGATCAAGGCGACGATTACGAACGGCCGAGGCGGCATGCCGGCATACAAGGATAAGCTGAGCAGCGCCGATATCGATACGTTGTCGAATTGGCTGGCATCGATGAAATAACAGGTCTTGGCAAACGAAAGCTTCCGCTCCTTATGGCGCGGGGGCTTTTTTTGTGCATGAAAGTGCATGAGAGAGTGAATAAATTATCCATAAGAATTGGAATTTTTGTCTATGTATACCTTCAGATAGAACCCTTATAATATTGATACTGATAATCATTATTAATTAGGAAGAAGGAGAACTATGGTTAATCCGAAGCAAGTTGCCGAGAGAGCCGCCGTTACCAGCTTCCTGAACTGTTACTTGCGCGAGACAGGTGAAGGCCAGTGGCATGTGCGTAAGGGAAGCGAAGGCGAGATGAACGTGCTGCGGCTTCCGCTTTCGGCCACTCAGCTGGCCCTAGTTGCAACAGCGCATTACAAATCCCCAACAGGAAGGCATCTGTTCCAATTGCCGATTTGCCTGCAGAGCGGCTCAGGCGAGCCTGCTCCGATCGGTATTGCGACTGCTGTATCGCTGCTTGCCGATGAGCTGGGATCGAAGCATGAAGGCTCCGAGACGAAGGAGCTGCTACTGCGCGCGCTCCAGAGCTGCAATCTGCTGGAGGCATTCTTGTCGATGCGATCAGGCGATATCCCCGAGCTATACAGTCCTTCGCTTACTTTCCTGAAGTCCGAACAATCCCTTCTATTCGGCCATGTATTCCATCCGACACCTAAGAGCAGGCAAGGCTTCCCCGAGTGGAGACAGCATCTGTATTCGCCCGAGACGAAAGGCAGCTTTCAGCTGCATTATTTTGCTGCCCATCACAGTCTTGTGGAGGAGGATTCGGTATGGAGGGCAGGCGCAACCGAGATTATTAAGCGTGAGCTGCTGGAGTCGCTCGCTCCTGGAGAGGCGCTGTCGTCTGCTGCTGCAGAAGCCATCCACGATCCGTCCTATAAGTGGATTCCCGTCCATCCGGTGCAGGGAGAAGAACTGCTGCATGATGGACATGTCCAGAGCTGGATGCGGCAAGGGAAGCTGATCTACATAGGGGCAATTGGAAGGATGTATTATCCGACCTCCTCCATACGTACCGTCTGCGAGCCTGATTCGGATTATATGTATAAGCTGTCTCTGCGCGCCAAGATAACGAACTCCATGCGGGTGAACAAGAGGCATGAGCTGTTCGGAGCGCTCGAAGCCGCTCGTCTGGCCGGCAAGCTTGAGCCTTGGCTTCGGGATCATTGTCCCGGCTTCCATATTGTGAAGGATGGCGCTTATGTGACGCTTGGCCACTCTGATACGGAAGAGAGCGGATTCGAGCTGATTATACGGGAGAATCCTTTTGCCGGACCGCAGGGAGAGAAAGTTCTGCTAGCCGCTGCGTTTACCCAGGAAGCGATCTCTTCCAGCGGCTCGCAGCCGTTGCTTGTGAATATACTCCGAGAGGCGGCGGGGCGGGAGGGATGCTCCGTTGCCCAAGCCGGATTGGCTTGGTTCCGGGCTTACTTGGCGATTTCGCTGAGGCCCATGATGATGATGTATGCCAAATACGGCATTGCGCTGGAGGCGCATTTGCAGAACAGCGTAGTGAAGCTTGGCGCTAATGGCTACCCAGAGCACTTCTATTACCGCGACAGCCAAGGGTATTATTACGCCAGATCGAGAGTGGGATATTTGGAGGAGCTGGTTCCCGGGATCGGGTCTGGTCCGAACGTATATGATGACGAGCTGGCGGAGGAGCGCTTCGGCTATTATCTCATTGTCAATCATATGCTGGGGTTGATTCAATCGTTCGGCGTCTTTGGCTTGCTGGATGAGCGGGTGCTGCTGATGGAGCTTCGCGACGAGCTGGAATCCTTGGCCGCAGTGCCAGGCGCACATTCAAGGCTGGCTCGCGACTGGCTGACACGCCGCACATTGCGGTTCAAGGCGAATTTGCTGACACGGCTGTACGACGTGGATGAGCTGGAGACAGAGCTGGAGCAAGCGGTCTATGCCGAGATGGATAATCCGCTATGCGCAGCGCTTCCTGACCGTGAGGCGATTCGCAAGGCAAGGCTGGTTACAGCGATATGGAGAAGGGAGAGAACGGCTCAGCAGTCTAGTCATGCGTAACAGGAATGGAGAGGTGATATGAAGCAGCAGGTCCCAATAGGGAAGAGTGACATGAATGCAATCGCACGAAGGCATGTTTTTCGCAAACTGGTGGAGGCTTTAATTTTTGAAGACGTATTGGAAGCCCGCAGTACCGTATCCTATTGCGCGGGACTGAAGATGCGCGAGAGCCATATCGATGTGTATGTCATTAAAGGAAGGGACAAGGCGGGCAATCGCGTAATGTATTCCTTCGAGGGCTGGAAGTCGTATTCGTTCGGCATGATTCGGATGAGCGGGAACCCGATGTTCAGGAATTGCTTCAAGGGACATGGCCTGGAATGCGGAGAAGCGGATAGTATAGCGCTGTTTCTGGAAGAGACGGTTGCGGCGAGCCATCCGGAGCTTACAGTGCTGCCTTCCTTTATCGCAGAGCTGGAGGAGACGGTGCGCAAGCAAGCCCAGTGGATGGAAGAACGGGAATTGCATCCAGGAGGCCGTAAGCTGTTAGGCCTATCGTTTGCGGAGCTGGAGAGCATCTCGACGGAGGGACACCCCTATCATCCCTGCTATAAATCCCGAATTGGTTTTACCCCTGAGCATAATCGGGCCTACGGGCCTGAATATCAGCCGGACGTCCGTTTGTTTTGGCTGGCTGCCCCTTATGTTGAGCTTAGCTGGCATGCGGGGGAAGAGCAGGACTGGGGAAGCTTTATCGGCAAAGAACTGGCGGAAGCGGACCGGAGGCAGTTTTGCGAAGTGCTGGCTTCCCGCGGGTTGTCTTCAGAGGCCTATGCTATTCTTCCAGTGCATCCGTGGCAATGGGACTTCCTTCAGGAGAAGCGTTCAGACTTGCTTGCAGAGGGGCGGATCGTGCCGCTAGGTTATGGCTCTGATGCGTACCGACCTCAACAATCGATTCGAACGTTGTCATGCGTCAGCCATGCAGCGCGAGGCGATGTGAAGCTGTCGCTTGGCATCGTCAATACGTCTTCGATGCGCCACTTGACGGTACATTCCACGGCAGCGGCGCCAGCCGTATCGGCCTGGCTTCAGCAGGTGGCAGACTCCGATCCTTATTTGCAAGAATCGGGGCTGATTCTGCTTCATGAGTACGCGGGCATTTCCGTGAATGCCGGAGAGGGAGCCATCGGGGCGATCTGGCGGGAAAATGTGCAGAGTTATCTGCGGCCGGGAGAAGAAGCGGTGCCGTTCTTTACGCTGGCTGCGACCGAGTCAGACGGTACTGCTTATATTGGTCCATGGATTGCCAAATACGGCATGGAGGCATGGTTTCGGCAGCTGCTGTGCAGGAGCGTCATACCCGTTGTCCATCTGCTTGTCGCCCATGGCATCGTGCTGGAGTCGCATGGTCAGAATATGGTGCTGGTGCATAGAGGCGGCATGCCGGAACGCGCAGCGTTAAGAGATTTCCACGAGGGCGTCGAATATTACGGGCCATTCCTGGCTGCGCCGGAGCTGGTGCCGGATTTCGGGCGTTTGCATCCCGCTTATGCGGAAGGGGAGCCTGGCGACTTTTTTGAGATGGGAAGCATGCAGGATTTGAGCGAGATGCTGATGGATGCGTTATGGTTCATGAATGTAGGTACGATTATTGCTTTTATGGCAAGCCGGTATCCAATCGGGGAACGGGAGCTGTGGACGGTTGTAGCGGAGGAGCTTGAGACGTATCAGGCATCCTTCCCTGCCTTGCAGGAGCGATTCGATTCGCTAGGCATCTTTGCGCCTCAGTATGCCATTGAGCCGCTGGTCCAGCGCAGAATGTTCGGCGGCACGAAGATTATGCCGCGCCCTGCGCCTAATCCACTGTCACAAGTCCGCCCGCCGGACAATCCTAATCAAAGGGAGAATTCATCATGTTCGCAGTAAATCAAGAGCGGATCAGCCGCTCTGCCTATATACAAGCAATAGAACGTTACGGGCAATTGGAGATCTTCCGCCATGGGGTTCGTGAAGCCCGCAGTTACGCGGTGTGTTCCTCTGATCCCCTATTCGCATTGACTATGATTCTATTCCTGCGAGAGACGGACCAGTCCGTCCTGCCGCTGCATGGAGATACGCCGCTTGAGACGGCATTGCGTATGGCAGAGCGTGCCGGATGCGCGGGGCTGTTCTATGGATCGGCAGAGCAATATTATCCGCTGCAAGCATCGGCTGTTCGAGCGGATGAACCGCCGTCCATCTATCAATTCAGCTCAGGCACGACGGGCGAGCCAAAGCTGATCCGCCGTTCATGGGAAGAGGTGAGCAGGGAGATAGCCGCATATAACGACCGATTTGCTTCATATTCGCTTGCAGAGGAAACGCCTGTGGTGCTTGCATCGATTACGCATGCATACGGCTTGATCTCGGGCGTGCTGTCTGCGATGGAGCGAGGCGCCGAACCTGTTGTGATGAGCGGCGCAAGCCCGAAAGCCATTGCGCAATGCCTGAGGGCAATTCCAAAACATCTGCTGTACGGAGTGCCGGCACTTCTGCAAGGACTTGCTCCGCTGTTCGAGCATGGAGGCGTGAAGCTGAGGGGCGTCATGAGTTCAGGCGCGCCTATGTCGCCGATTCTGTATGAGCATTACAGACAGGCATCGGCCTTGCTGCTTCAGCAGTACGGGTGTTCAGAGGCAGGCTGCGCGAGCCTTGCCGTCGGTATGGAAGCCTATGACGATCTGGGTATACCCCTCGGCCATTTGTCGATGCAAGCGGCAGCCGAGCCATCGGAGTTGGTGATTACGATTGGCGGAAGAACCATTCCTACAGGAGATTTGGGCTGTACGTTCGGAGAGGGCAACCTGCGTTTTTTGGGGAGAATGGATGATCTGATTAATGTCTCAGGGCTGAAGGTGATGCCCGCTGAGGTCGAAGAGGTGATTTGCAGGCTGGAAGGCGTTGTGGAAGCAGTCGTCTACCGGGGCATTCACCCTATTAACGGCGAGACGGTCCGAGCGCAAGTCGTCGCTTCGGATAGCGTAACGGCAGGAGATGTGCGGGAGTGGTGCCTGAGACATCTGCCTCCTTACAAAGCGCCGTCAGAGGTGCGAATGACTGCAAGCATACCAAGAATGCCGTCAGGCAAGATAAGCCGCAAGCTGCTGGAGCAGGAAGGAGTATGACCATGATGACACGTACTCGGGAAGCGTTGAAGAGTGAGCTGCAAGGTCTTATACGCCATAAGTTTAAAATAAACGTCGATGAGCTGTATGACGGACTAAGATTGAATGAAGATTTGGCTGTCGATTCGATTATGATTGTGCAATTGATTGTATTTCTTGAGGTAGAGCTTAAGCTGCAAGTGCCGGATGACCAGGTTGACCCCAGAACATTCGCAACGGTGGGCTCGCTGCTTGATTTCATGCAAAGCCTGGAGCCTTATCCGGAGGGAACGACAGAGGAAGAGCAGTCTGCAGAGATGGTGAAGCGCGCATGGTGATCAAGGAGGAAGTCAGCATTAAGGTTCATTGTATCGTCAGCTGTCTGTGCGAGGTGATCCGCGAGCGGACCGAGTATGATTACCGCCCGTTCTACATAGGGTTATGGGATGCGCCGTTCGATGTGACGGAAGACGGGCAAATTACGTATTATCAGCATGATCTGGACCACAGCCATTATTTCCAATGGTATGAAAAGCTGTTCGGAGCTCCAGTCCATGAATGGTATGACGCGGCTTTGCCGAGGGAGGCGAATTTGGAGCGGCTGCTGGATCTCATCGAGCACTGTCCGCCCGATCGTTACATCATAGCTCAGATTGACTTGTCTCTCATGCCGGAACGCGAAAACAAATTTCATCAAAAGCCGTTCCCGCATTTCCTTATTCTTGCGAGGACGGAGTGTGAGGGCGAGTGGCAGATGATCGACGCCGACTTTAGATGGCGGGGCATTGTACAGAAGGAGAGAGTCGTCCAAGCGTTTCTGGAAAACCCGTTTGGAGGCGGCTTTTACGTCGATTCAGGACGGATCTCCGAGCCTTCGCGAGAGGGGGTTGAAGCTTACTTTCAGGAGGTATTCCGCTGGGAGAACAAGCTGACGGATACGCTATGGACACGGCTGGCGGCAATCGGAAGCGGCGATGCAGGATATACCATGGATATGGTGGAGAAGGCGGTCAAGCAATTGCCCGTCCTGGCTATTCGCAAGTATAGCTACGAGCATGCGCTTATGTACTTTATTGAAGCAACAGGCTCGTCCGACGAGACATTCGAAGCGTATACGGATAAGGTGGAGGAGCTGGTGCGGGGCTTCAACAATGTTCAGTACCAATGTATGAAGTTTGCGATGACAGGCAACCGCGGCCAATTGCCTTCCATTCTGGGCAAGCTGGAGGAGATGGATCGCATCGAGAAAGAGATCAAGCGCGAGCTGTACCGGCTATACGGTCTATGGGAGGCGATGTGATGAAATATTCCTTCTGCACAATCTCCTTCCGGCATCAGCTGATCTCCTTCGCCGACCTTCTCCGGTTTATGCGGAAGAAGCAATTCGAAGGCATTGAGATATGGGGCGTTCATGCGATAGGCATGTATGAGCATGAGCGCAAGGAAACGGAGGAGCTGCTGCGCGGCATGGCGGAAGACGATCTGGCTGTATCCATGCTCAGCGATTATTTGGATATCGATTCGGAGGAGGGCTTTGCCCGGTCAGAGCGAAAGTGCGAGCAGTTGATTCGTCTGGCGCATTGGCTGGGCACGCCGCGGCTGCGAACCTTTGCCGGGAACAAAGCGAGCCGTCTCGTATCGTTGGCGGAGCGGGATATCTATACGGAGCGGCTTAGAAAGCTGTGCCGCATGTGCGGAGAAGGGGGCGTGCAGCTGGTTGTCGAGACGCATCCCGGCACACTGGCAGACGAACTGGATTCCACGCTGACGCTGCTGTCGGATATCGGTCAGGACTCGCTTCGGCTTAACTTCGACGTACTTCATGTATGGGAATATGGCGGAGATCTGCTGCATATGCTGCATGTGCTGGAGCCATGGATCGATCACTTCCACTTCAAGAACATCGCATCGCCAAGCCAGGTCGGCTTGTTCAACCCTGGCAACATCTACTCCGCCTCCGGCGACCGGGAGGGCATGGTGCCGCTGCACCAGGGCTTCCTCGACTACCGGAAGCTGTTGGAGGAAGCCGCCCACCTCGACTGCTATGCTTCACTGGAATGGTTCGGCCCTTCCCCGCTAAGCGCGCTCGCCGAGGATATTGACTGGCTCCATAAGCAGCGGTATAGCTTGGCGCGGGGGTAATAGAATAGAATGATCCCAAAGCTGCTTTGGTCACGAGATGACTGAAGCAGTTTTTTTGTTCGTGTTAATTACATAGGAATACATTTCACTGCCAATCCAATTACCAAATCCTTTCTATAAGCAAACCCTCATTTTAAATTCAAAACTTCTTATAGAGGGAATGCGGCGGATTTCATTGACCATATATGTAAGTCTGTGGTAGGTTTAGAGCAGAAAATAAAATCATAGTGATATACTTGGGATTAGCCTGAAAATGAACGAATGCGAATGATGATGATGAACGAGATTTGATGCGAGGTGGATGTTGTTGCAACTGAAGGTGACGAACAGTCCGTTTACGGAAGAGCAGGTAGAGCTGCTTAACAAGCTCCTGCCGACGTTGACGGAGGCGCAAACACAATGGCTCGGCGGGTTTTTGACATTTTATCGGGCGGGTGCGGCATCGGCCGAGACCGCGGCTAGCGCGCAGCTTATTGCGCCAGCATTGGAGCAAGCGGCGCAAGCTGTCGCAAGCGTATCGGCAGCTCCGCGCGAAGCGACCATTCTATTCGGCTCGCAGACGGGCAACTCGCAGCGTCTGGCTGGCAAGCTGGCCGAGAAGCTGAAGGCGCAAGGCTTTGACGTGACACTGTCTGCTATGAACGCCTACAAAACGAACGGTCTGAAGAAGACAGCGCATTTGTTTATCGTGGCAAGCACGCATGGCGAAGGCGATCCGCCGGACAATGCGCTCACCTTCCACGAATTCCTATATTCCAAGCGCGCACCGAAGCTGGACGGACTGAAGTTCTCTGTGCTGGCGCTCGGCGATACTTCGTATGAATTTTTCTGCAAAACAGGCATCGATTTCGACGAACGCCTGGCCGAGCTTGGCGCAGAGCGTTTGACCGCTCGCGTCGATTGCGATCTCGACTTTGAAGGGCCTGCAGGCGAGTGGATGGCTAGTGTAATCGGTGCGCTTGACGCAGCAACCGGAGCGGGAGCAGCGGCAGCAACAGCCGGCGCTCCGTCCGCATCTGCTGCGACAGCACCGGCAGAATCCGAATACTCGCGCTCCAATCCGTTCAAGGCCGAGGTTCTGACGACGATTAATCTGAACGGACGCGGCTCCGACCGCGAGACGCGCCATCTGGAGCTGTCTCTGGAAGGCTCCGGCCTCAGCTATGAGCCGGGCGATTGCGTCGGCATCTATCCGGAGAACGATCCGGCTCTTGTCGACTCCATTATCGCCGCGATGAACTGGTCGCCATCCGAGGTGGTGGTGCCGGGCAAAGACGGAGACGAAGGCACCCTTCGTTCCGCGCTTCTTCGCCAGTTTGAGATTACCGTGCTGACGAAGCCGTTGCTGGAGAAGGCCGCAGCATTTACGGACAACGGACAATTGGCCGAACTGCTGGCTCCCGAGAAGAAAGCCGAGCTGAAAGCTTATACGAACGGACGCGACTTGCTTGATCTGCTGCAAGATTTCGGACCTTGGAAGCTGACAGCAGCGGGTCTCGTATCCATCCTTCGCAAAATGCCGCCGCGTCTCTATTCCATCGCGAGCAGCAACAAAGCGAACGAAGACGAAGTGCATCTGACGATCCGCAAAGTGGAATACGAGGCGCACGGACGCGCCCGCGGAGGCGTATGCTCCGTACAAGTGTCGGAGCGTCTGGCAGAAGGCGACTCGCTGCCGATCTTTATTCAGCACAACCCGAACTTCAAGCTTCCTGCCAATCCGGAGACGCCGATTATTATGGTAGGTCCGGGTACGGGCGTCGCTCCTTTCCGCGCATTCCTGGAAGAGCGCGAAGAGCTGGGCTCGGAAGGCAAGACGTGGCTGTTCTATGGCGACCGCCATTTCGTAACGGACTTCCTGTACCAGACGGACTGGCAGCGGATGCTGAAGGACGGCGTGCTGACGAAGCTGGATGTGGCGTTCTCCCGCGACACCAAGGAGAAGGTGTACGTGCAGCACCGTATGCTGCAGCAAGCGGCCGAGCTGTACGCTTGGCTGCAGGAAGGCGCGCATGTGTATGTGTGCGGCGACGAGAAGCATATGGCGCATGACGTCCATAATGCGCTTCTAACCATTATTGAGCAGCAGGGCGGACTGGATGCCGAAGCGGCAAAAGCTTATTTGGCAGAATTGCAGGCGCAGCAGCGCTACCAACGTGACGTATATTAATCGAATCGATAGAGATAGCGTGTGCGCGTAATGCGCATCGGAGAAAGGGGCCTGCAGCAATGACAAAGGGACATAAAGTTGAGCCGGTCGGCGGACCGCCGAGCGACGTTGAACATTTGAAGAAGGAAAGCAATTACTTGCGCGGATCGCTGGTCGAATCGCTGCAAAATCGCATAACTGGCGGGCTCTCAGAGCTGGATAACCGCCTGCTGAAATTCCACGGCAGCTACATGCAGGATGACCGCGACGTGCGCAACGAGCGCCAGAAGCAGAAGCTGGAGCCATCATTCCAATTCATGCTTCGCGTCGTCACGCCGGGCGGCGTCTCCACGCCGGAGCAATGGCTCGTCATCGACGAGCTTGCCGAGAAGTACGGCAGCGGCAGCATTAAGCTGACGACCAGACAAGCGTTCCAGCTCCATGGCGTATTGAAGTGGAACCTGAAGGATACGATCAGAACCATTAACGACACGCTGCTGACGACGCTTGCGGCATGCGGCGACGTCAACCGCAACGTGATGTGCAACCCGAATCCGGAGCAATCCCAAGTGCATTCGGATGTGTTCTACTGGGCGCAGCAGATTACGAACCATCTGGCTCCTCGCACGCCGGCTTACCATGAGATTTGGCTGGACGGCGAGAAGCTGATTGACAGCACGGAGCTGCTGAAAGCTGAAGGCGCAGATCCGGTAGAGCCTATCTACGGACCGGTGTATCTGCCGCGGAAGTTCAAGATCGGCATCGCGGTGCCGCCTTCCAATGACGTAGATGTCTACTCGCAGGACTTGGGTTATATCGCTATCGTTGAGAAGGGCAAGCTTGTAGGATTTAACGTTACAGTCGGCGGCGGCATGGGCATGACGCATGGCGATACGAATACGTATCCGCAGCTTGGCCGCGTAATCGGCTTTATCAGACCGGAGCAAGTCAATGATATCGCTGAGAAGACGGTGACGATCCAGCGCGATTACGGCAACCGCTCCGTTCGGAAATATGCTCGCTTCAAATATACGATCGACCGCCACGGCCTGGACTGGTTTGTAGCGGAGCTGCAAGAGCGCCTCGGCTGGGAGCTGGAGCCGGCTCGTCCATTCCACTTCGAGAGCAGCGGCGACCGCTACGGCTGGCAGAAGGATAAGAACGGCCGCTGGAACCTGACGCTGTACATTCAGAGCGGACGCGTGGCGGACCAAGAGGGCTATGAGCTGAAGACAGGCCTGCGCGAGATCGCGAAGATCCATACCGGCGACTTCCGCCTGACGGCGAATCAGAACCTGATGATCGCAGGCATTACGACGGCCAAAAAAGCAAAGATTATCGAGCTGCTCGGCAAGCACGGCATAACGGATGGCGGGAATCATTCTGCTATTCGCCGCAGCTCCCTGTCTTGCGTAGCTCTGCCTACATGCGGACTGGCGATGGCGGAGGCTGAGCGTTACCTGCCTACGCTTATCGATAAGCTGGAGCCGATTCTGGAAGAGATCGGCCTGCGCGACGATGAGATCAACATCCGCATGACCGGCTGTCCGAACGGCTGCGCTCGTCCGGCGCTGGGCGAGATTGCCTTCATCGGCAAGTCCCCGGGCAAATACAATATGTACATGGGCGCCGGTTTCTCCGGCGATCGTCTTAGCAAGCTGTACCGCGAGAACGTGGACGAGAATGAAATTCTCGATACACTGACGCCGATTCTGCACCGCTATGCGGCAGAGCGCGACAACAACGAGCACTTTGGCGACTTCGTGATCCGTACAGGCTACGTGAAGCCTGTTCTCTCCGGCACGGATTTCCACAGCTAGTTCAATGGATGTAAAGCACAGGACGGGAGCATGACTTCCGACTGTGCTTTTTTTGTCCGTTGGTTATAGTCGGATATCGGGAGTCATGATATAACTAAAATTAGACAAGCTTGAATCTTCAGAGGAGCTAAAGGATTGCTGGATATGAGCGAATGGGGCTACACGCATGGAGCCTTCAGCGTTTTCAAAATTGTGCGTTTTCGCCCGTCCGGCTCTATAGTGGAAGAGCCCTCGATATGATATTGTTTGGTGAGGTAGCAAGCCAATCTAATATGTTGAAAAAGGTGGTTTTACGAATATGGCTTCCAAAAAAGGAACCAAGCCGGGCGGATCGCGTTATTTCGTGCTGTACACGGCTATCATCATTGTTGTAGTCGTTGCGTTGTTTGTCATCAACCAGCAGTCCAAGAACGGAGACGGCAATGTGTCGATCGGCAGCTCGCCTTCGACGGTAGCGCAGCCTGTTATGGGCGATAGCGCTGCCAAAGTATCCATCGTGGAGTTCGGCGACTACAAATGCCCATCCTGCAAAGCATGGGGCGAGACATTATGGCCGAAGCTGAAGGCGGATTATATCGACACTGGCAAAGCAACATTCTCTTATATCAACGTTTTGTTCCACGGCGAAGAGTCCAAGGTGGGCGCGCTTGCGAGCGAATCGATGCTGAAGCTGCATCCGGAGCAGTTCTGGGATTTCCACAAAAAGCTGTTTGACGCCCAGCCGAATGAGGATCACGACAGCCTGTGGCTGACGGAAGAGAAAGTGATGGAGACGGCCAAAGCGGTTGTGCCGGATCTGGATGAGGAAGCATTGAAAGCGACGATGGCTACAGAGGAAGCGGCGCAGCTAGTCGGGCTTGACGAAATTCTTGTGAAGCAGTTCAGCATTCAGGCTACGCCTACCATCATGATTAACGATGTGAAAATCGCAAATCCGTTCGATTATGCGGCGATTCAGGCGGCAATCGAGCAACAGCTGAAATAGGAGGCTAATTATGGAGCTGATGAGACGCAATGTCTTGTATTTGGCTTGGCTGGTGGCCGTTGTGGCGACGCTGGGCAGTTTGTATTTCAGCGAGATTAAAGGCTATATCCCTTGCGAGCTTTGCTGGTATCAGCGCATTTTGATGTATCCGCTTAGCATTATGCTGGGCATTGCCGCTTTCTTCGACGAGCATTCGATTAAGAAATACGTGCTGCCGCTGTCCATTATGGGCATGCTGGTCTCTTCCTTCCACTACATGGAGCAGAAGATTCCGGGGTTTTCGGGCATCAGGCCGTGCACGCAAGGGGTTCCTTGCAACAAGGATTATATTGACTGGTTCGGCTTCGTGACGATCCCGTTCCTGGCTCTGATCGCCTTTACGCTGATTACGGTGTTGCTGCTCGTATTCAGAAAGAAATAAGAAAGGGGCGCTCTGCATGACCGGCAGCCTGCTGCTCATCGAAGACGATCTCTCCATCAGCGAGATGGTCGTCGACTATTTATCCAAAGAAGGCTATCGCGTGACGACCGTCGATGATGGCGGCGATGCATTGCGGGCGTTCGACGGAGGCAGCTACGATCTGGTGCTGCTGGATTTGATGCTGCCGAATGTGAACGGGCTTGATCTTCTGCAGCGCATCCGCGAGCGGAGCAAAGTGCCGATCCTCATCCTGTCGGCCAAGGACGGCGAAGTGGACAAGGCGCTTGGCCTCAGGTTCGGCGCGGATGATTATATTGCCAAGCCCTTCTCCCTGCTGGAGCTGGCGGCGAGAGTGAGCGCATCGATTCGCAGAGCGACGCAATATGTCTCGGCGCCGGAGTCCCCTCCGCCTGCCGAGGACAAGGAACAAGCGTTGCTGGCGTTCGGTGATTTGCGCATCGATATCGACAACTTCACCGTGACCAAGCGGGGCGAGGACGTGAAGCTGACAGCGAAGGAATTTCACATTCTGAAGCTGTTCGTTCAGCATCCGACCAGGGTTTATACGAAGGCGCTGCTTTATCAGCTGGTCTGGAACGAAGATTATTATGGCGACGAGAATGTCATCAACGTTCATATGAGGCGGCTTCGGGAGAAGATTGAGGATGATCCGTCGAACCCCCGCTACATACGTACGCTATGGGGAATCGGATATCGACTGGGGGAAGCATAGATGCTGTGGCTGGCGCTTGTTCTCGCTGTGCTGTTCGCTCTCTTGTATGCTCGTGAACGGGCCCGCAACCGAGAGATTCGGACTAATCTGACCTATATTCAATCGAAGCTGGACGAGATTGCAAGCCGTCCGGCTTCTTCTGTAGAACGAGTGCAGGTCGTAACAGAGCTGAATGAGCTGCGGGAGCTGCTTCGCTCAGTGAACGAGCTGGTGGAACGCGCCCGCCAGTCGGCCTCTGATTATGCGATGACGGAACAAGCGATGCGCCGCATGCTCTCTAACGTCTCGCATGATTTGAAGACGCCGCTTACGGTCGTGCTTGGTTATGCGGAGATGCTGGACCGCAGCCCGGATCTGCAGCCGGAGGAGCGGCGCAGGCTGCTCGGCCAGATCTACAGGAAGACGCAAGAGGTGCTTGCGCTTATCAATGCCTTCTTCGACCTGGCCAAGCTTGAGGCGAATGATTCTGAGCTGGAGATGGCGGTGCTGGATATCGGAGAGGTGGCTCGCCACCGTATCCTGGCTTATTACGATCTGCTTGCTTCCGAAGGCTATGAGGTCGATATTGATATTAGGGAAGAGCCGCTTCAGGTGTATGCCAATGAAGAGGCTTTGACCCGCATCTTGGACAATTTGCTCTCCAATGCGGTCCGGTACGGCGCCATCGGCAAATATTTGGGGCTGTCCATCTTGCGGCGGGGCGAGCAGATTGTCATAGAGGTTGCGGACCGCGGACCCGGCATACCGCCTCGCGAGCAGAAACGGATATTCGAGCGGCTGTATACACTGGAGGATTCGCGCAATAAGAATGTGCAGGGAAGCGGGCTCGGCCTTACGATAACGAAGCGTCTGATCGAGCGGCTCGGTGGCAGCATCGCCGTTCAGAGCGTGCCGGATGTCCGAACCAGCTTTACCGTATCTCTGAAGGCGGCTGAGCCTCAAGCGGCAGCAAATGCGGGAAGTAAGAAATAAGTAAGATTTCAGACAGAAAAAAGAGAGAGTCCCGCGATAAGATTAGTCCATAACGAATTCAAGCGGGAGAGTGAGGACATGACGGAAATCATCCGAACGCGGCTGCTAAGCAAGACGTATGACAAAGCGGACGTCGTGACGAATGTAAGTATGAAGGTCGGCAGAGGAGAAATCTACGGATTTCTTGGGCCCAACGGGGCGGGCAAGTCGACGCTTATGAAAATGCTGCTTAATCTGGTCAAGCCGACTGGAGGCGAGATTGAGCTATTCGGCGAGAGGCTCTTGCCAGGTACGATTGAGCCGCTCAAGCGGATTGGACACATGATTGAAGCGCCAGTCTTTTATGAGAAGCTGACTGCTGAGCAGAATCTGGAGCTGCACTGCGAATATATGGGGTATCACCGCCCGGGCGCCATTAAGGAAGCGCTGGAGATGGTCCAGCTGAGAGGTATCGAGAACAAGCCGGTCAAGCAATTCTCGCTTGGCATGAGGCAGAGGCTGGGCATCGCTAGAGCGATCTGCACCCGCCCGGAGCTGCTCATCCTGGACGAGCCGATCAACGGCCTGGACCCGGAGGGCATTCAGGAGACACGCTCGCTATTCAGAAGATTATGCGATGAATACGGCATGACTCTCCTGATCTCCAGCCATATGCTGGCGGAGATTGAGCAGATCGCGGACACGATCGGCGTGCTGGATCGCGGCCGTCTGCTGGAGGAAGTGTCGATGGAGAGCATCCGCAAGTCAAGAACGGAATATGTGGAAATTACGACGACGGATGTGAAGCTGTGTGCTGTTGTGCTGGATGACAGACTTGGAATTCGCAATTACAAGATCGTAGGCAATACAGCAGTACGCATCTATGAGATGACGATCACGCAAGAAGAGCTGTTCAAAGGGCTGATCCTGAATGACGTGCCGGTGACGGCGATCAACAGACGCCATCATTCTTTGGAAGAGTACTTCCTGGATCTTACACGGGGAGGTGGGCAAGCATGATGCATTTGATCAAGCTTGAGCTTAAGAAGGGCAAGATGGGCGGATATCTGTGGGGATCGCTGATTACGTATGCGGTCATTCTCGGCTTCCTGCTCCTGATCTACCTGGTAGAGGGTCCGACGCAAACCGAGCCGATCTTCCAAAGCAATGCGGAGATGCTGGGCCTGATTGACACGCTTATACGCGCAACGTTTATTATTTATGCTTCGGTGCTGCTTGCCAAGCTCGTAATCGGGGAGTTCCAGAATAAGACGATGGCGCTTCTGTTCGCTTATCCGGTAAGCCGCAAGAAGCTGCTGGCTGCGAAGCTGTCGATGGTGTTTGTATGGACCCTAGCCAATGTAATCATTGCGAATTTCTTGATCGGAACGATATTTCTAACGGTTAATGCCAACCTGGGTTATGTGCCGGATACGATTTCGTCCGAGCTGCTGATCAACCATGGGATTTCGGTCATTACCAATGCTCTCGCAGCAGCCGGCATGAGCTTGCTGCCGCTGACGATCGGGATGAGGAAGAAATCGGTGCCGTCCACGATAGTGACAGCTGTACTGCTTGTTATGGTTGTATGCTCCAATAATATGGGCTTCAGCCTCGGCTCGATCATTGCTATACCGCTGTCGCTGGCCGCGCTGGGCATCTTGCTTACTTTGCTGAGCATCAGGAATATTGACAGAGTTGATGTCGCATAGTCAGAAAGTATTCAGTTATTACGGTCAAGGGCCGTGTTGTTTGACAAAGGGCGATCTCTTAGGAGATGGCCCTTTTTGTTGCTTTTCATTAATTATCATTCAATTTACACAATTCAAAATATTAGATTGACATCCAAAAATAACGGCTTGTATAATCTGTGTATCAGATGTACATTAGTTAATTTATAATTTATTATTGTTAACTTAAATGTACACTAGATGGAGATCAAATACAGGGTGAGGAGGTTGTATATGCCTAATATCGGGATTACCGGAATTATTCTTGTTGGGATTTTGGCGCTGCTGCTGTTTGGTCCGAAGAAGCTTCCTGAATTGGGGAAGGCTGTAGGGACAACGATTCGCGAATTCCGAAGCGGCACGAGAGCGCTCGTGGCAGAGGACGAGCAAGCGAAGACAGCAGAGCAAGCCGGAGAAAAGAAAAACGAGTCCTAGCTGTGAAATTCTGCAATCTAACTGATTGAATGGAGGAATCTTCGTGAATCAGAAAGACATCAATAATCTCGCTGAGGATATGCAATCTGGAGCTGTAGCGGAGACGGCAACGGGCTTTCCGACGGAGCATAAGGAAGAAGTGTCGATCAGCAGAAGAAAGATGCTCCAAGCGATTGGCATTGGAAGTGTCATGCTTGCTGGAAGCGCTTTATTTCCTAAGCTGGCATTCGCGGACAGCGAAGCCCAGGGCAAGGACGATCAGAAGCTCGACAAGGGCGCTCCGTCCAGCATGCTTCAAGTGGCCAATGTTCAAGCTCTCTCATCCATACCGAAAGGCCAATTGAAAGAAGGCACGCTTGTTTATGTAAGCGGATACTATACAGCTGGCGACGGCGGAGGACATGTGGTCCGCTGGTCGCAAAGCAGCACGGCTGGGGCCAACGGAGGTACGGTGCATCAGGGAACGGGCATAGGCGCCGGCCGCTGGCTGACTATTCATAACGGGGCGGCGGATTTCCGCTGGTTCGGCATATTCGGGCCGAACCAGAATGCCGACGACGCGCTGGATGCCATGGTGAACGATCCGTCTATTCATCGCGTTGAGGCGCATACCGACTTGAATTTTGCCAGAAGACATGTGTTCCACCGCAGCCATATTGAGCTGGATTTCGGCGGACATACGGTTACAACGGATGGCATCGAGCTGAATACGCGAGACAATCCGTTTGGCGCGGTATTATTCTTTCAGGGCACACAGGCGGGTGGCAGCCAGACGGTGACGCTAAGCGCAGCTCTGCCGGAGGGCAGGGATGTGCTGGAGGTATCCAATGCCTCAGCGTTTCAGGTCGATGATTGGTGGATTGCCAGAATCAGCAACAATTCTGGCGGCAGCGCGCAGCGCGAGCTGGATTATTTGGTGAAAGTAACGGAGATTGTATCCTCAAGCAGCATACGCGTCAATTACAAGCTGGGCTGGCCGCTCGCAGCAGGCAGAACGATTACGTATACCAAGATGAATCCGGTCTTCCATTGCCATGTGCGCAATATGCAATTCGTCGGGGTGCCTGTGCCGCCGAATCCGTCTGCCAGCGTGCGTCCGTTCGAGACATGGGATCAGATCGGCTCCAATCCTGTTGCTTACGAATTTGCGGTAGAGTGCAACGTGTCGGGGATCCGCGCGACCAAAGTGTTCTGGCCGGTCATTCAGCGCCGGTATTGCTCCCACTACATAACGGAGCAATGCGAGCTGGTCAATCCGGAGGAACGGGATTGGGGCGGCACGGGGTATTTGACCCAGCAGCTGAACGTGCTGTACGGCCATGTGCGCGACTGCAATACGAGCAACGCCCGGCATCTGAATGACTTCACATGCGCAGCGTACAGCATGGTGGAGAATTGCCATGGCGACGGCGACGACTACGGTCCATTCGTGACACACGGTCAATATGAGCATGACCTCGTCTATATCGGCAATTCGGGTCTGCTTTCCTTTGCGAACAGCGGCACGACCTGGGGAGACAGCGCCAAGCGGATTACGGTGAAAAAGCATATCGCCACTCGCATTGTCGCCAACAAGCGGCTGACGGACCTGACGCTGGAGGACTGCTACGCGATCGTGAAGGAAGGGCTCGCCAACTCGGGCTCCATCTGGGCCAATGTCGATGGTCTCCAAATGCGCGGCTGCACGGCGGAGAACATGATTACGCTCTCCAAGGGCTCGTCCCTCTCCAAGCGGAAAAACATCATCGACAGCAGCTCCTTCGGCATGCTGAACGGCTATGAGATTGCCCGTCCGATCCGTGCCAATACGGTCGGCTACACGCCGATTAACGGCGATCTGCAAATATCGAACTGCGAATTCTATAATGTCGAGGATGTTAATATCGGCAGCTTGAACAAGCTGACGCTGATCAACACCTGGTTCAAGGGAGCATCGCCGACAACCGGCAAGGTTCGGGTAGGCACCAAGGAGATCGTCATTCAAGGCGGCGGCTTTATTAATTGCGGCTTCGTGCTGACCGGCGCATGGGACAAGTCCACAAGCGGCAATGCGGCGCAAAGCGTCACCTTGGGCGGCGGAGCTCAATTCAGCGGCACCAACGGCGAAAAAGCCTTTTTCAAAAGCACCGAAGGGGGCAACGCCGTTACCTTCAACATCGGACAGATCGTCAGCGCGGCTGCCGATGCGGACACCGCGCACTTCCATATCGAGGGCGCGGGCAACCGGCTCCATTCGATTGGCGCACACTTCAAGGGCGGCAAATATGTCGCGGACGGCGGCGGCTTCGGCGCCGAGAATTTCTTCTGTATCCTCTCCTGCGTGGAGGAGGGCGTGGATCGCACGTCCTTGCCGGCGGAGGAAGGCGACACCATTAAGCATGGCGCCGCTTATAATATGATTTTTTAGCGGACTTATCGATGTATTCGCGGCGCAGCTCCTGCTTAGGGGCTGCGCTTTTTGAATGGCGATGGGTGTCTCTATGGACAACTTGCGGCGCGCAGACACTCGCTTCTTGGTGCAGTTGGACTTCGAGATTTGCCCGATTCGTGCTGCCGGCTTCAGACTAAAAGAGCAAGATTCCGTAGTTTATTTCTTCGTATTCTATGTTACAACTAAAGAAGAAGGCGTAAGCGAAGCGGAGGAATACGTTTGAATCCAATAACAATCGAATTGCAGGTGCCGAAGGCGTTCAGCTTTGAGAAGAATGTGGCTTATTTGCAGAGGTCGGCGAATGAATGCATGTACCGGATCGAGGATGGTTATGTCTATAAAGCGATAGCGCATGGTGATGATAAGGCTGTGATGAAGGTTGGTCCGTCACCCGGCGGCGGACTGCAGCTGGAGTTAGTCGGAGTTTCTGCGAACGTGGATGTTCGTGACCGGCTTATAGCTGCGGCTCCTGCAAACGTGGATGTTCGTGACCAGCTTATAGCAGCGGCTCCTGCAAACGTAGAGGTTCGTGACCAGCTTATAGCCGCAGCTCAGGCGTATGTGCGGGAATGGTTCGACCTGGACCGCGACCTGTCGCCGTTCTATGAGCTTGCGTCAAGGGATAGGCTCTTGCAGGAGCCGGTCCAGCAATTCCATGGCTTAAGGCTGATGGGCATCCCGGATTTGTTCGAGGCGTTGTGCTGGGGGATTATCGGACAGCAAATCAATCTGGCATTTGCCTATACGCTGAAGAGGAGACTAGTGGAGGCCTACGGCGTGTCAGTGGTGGCGGAAGGCGCCACGCACTGGCTCTTCCCTAAGCCGGAGCTGATCGCTTCGCTGTCGGTATCCGATCTGGAGCCGATGCGCATGACGGTGAAGAAATGCGAGTATTTGATTGGAGCAGCTGAGGCGGTCGCTTCAGGCGCGCTTAGCAAGGAGCGGGTTATCGGGGCGGGCAGCCTGAAGGAGGCGGAGAAGCTGCTGACCGGCATGCGGGGGATCGGCCCTTGGACAGCTCATTATGCCATTATGCGTTGCTTGAGACTGCCCGATGCCTTTCCGATCGATGATGTTGGCTTGCATAACGCCATCAAGCTGCAGCTTGGCATGGACCGCAAGCCGACCAAGCCCGAACTGGTCGCTTTGTCCGAAGGCTGGAGCGGCTGGGAGGCGTATGCGACGTTCTATTTGTGGCGGTTATTGTATTAAGGCAATGACGATTGAACGGGCATCCTGAAGGGATGGCCGTTTTCTTGTTGTTTGGAAATTATGCAATTTTAGAGTTGTGGATACATTCGCCGAAAGGAGAGCTTTAAGCAGCCGAAAACCTGCTTAAAGCTGGCTGAAGCAGGTTGGCTGAAGCGATCCTGATGGGGGGAGTCATGCTTTGAAATTCGTAAGGGAACTACGGGACGCTATTTGCCCGTTTTCTGCCATATTTGAACAGTAACGGAATAGAGCGCCCTTATTTGCCTTAAATGAACCGAAATATAGGTCGGATGGTGCAAATAAGGCTTCCTAATTCCGTTAGATGTTTTAAACGTATAAAAATCGAAGCATAGAGTCTCTCAGTTCCGTTAGGAGGCAGGATCAGGAGACAAGTTCAAGAGGCAGGATCAGGGCCAGCAAGCAGGCCAGGACCAGGGCTAGCAAGCAGGCTAGGACCAGGGCTAGCAAGCAGGCCAGGACCAGGACCAGCAAGCAGGCGAGGACCAGGGCCAGCAAGCAGGCCAGGACCAGGGCCAGCAAGCAGGTCAGGACCAGGACCAGCAAGCAGGCCAGGATCAGGACCAGCAAGCAGGCCAAGACCAGGGCCAGTATCACTTGTGACTTTCAATCACCCGCAGGGTAGTTTATACACTATAGCTCCCGCACCTGCTTATAATATTGCCCCGGAGCTACGCCCGTGAACTGCTTGAACACCTTGCTGAAGTAATATGGATCCTCTAGTCCTGTGAGATATCCGATTTCCCCGAAGCTCATATGCGTCGCCTGGATCAGCTCCTGCGCGTGCTGGATGCGCACCTTGTTGACGTATCGCGTAATGGTGTAGCCTGTCGTCTCCTTGAAAATCCGGTTCAAATAATCGTAATTGGATTCGAACTCCCTCTCGATCATGGCGCTGCCAATCTTCTCCGTGTAATGCTGGTGGATATAGTCGAGCAGTGCATGGACTTTGGCAACCGCTTTGGAGCCTTTGCCGCCCTCATGCCGCAGCTTGTGCAGGAAATAATCGCGCGACAGCTCAATGAGCAGCTCGGAGAAGCGCAGCGCAGTTAATCCGCGGTTGTAATGCTTGCGCCTGTATAGAATAAGCAGCTCATTAAGCGCATGCATCATTTGGCTGAAGCTGGTTTTGTCCGAGAGCGAATGCAGCTTGGGGAAGTAGTAGGTCGTCTCCTCCTCCGGGTCGGATTGCTCCTCCAGCAGAATGCTTTTGGCCAGCTCCACGGGATTCAGATCTTCAGCGGATGACAGACCCGGATGCTTGAAGTGAAAGTAGTAGTAGTCGCATGCCGCTTTTTTGGTGCCTTCGTGCTCAAGCCCAGGCTCCAGCAGCAGCGAGTCACCGCGCTTCAGCACGTAGTCGCGGCCGTCCTCCCTCATGTGAAGCTCGCCGTTTTTTACGATGTACAGAATATGCTCGTCGGTATTACGGTGGAAATGAATCCACGGAGCGGTATAGGAAACGTAGCCTATCAGCATGATTTTGGGGACCCGTTCGACATTCATTTTTAACATGCAGGATCACATCCTCTATTTTGGAAAAGTCGGTATTGTACAAAAAGCGTCACCATTGCTCATTTTCGATCATTCTAGCACACTCTATACTTGTTGGTGAACGGCCAACTCGAATGTGAAATGGATGGTGGATATGGGGAAGCTGAAAATCGGAGTCATTGGGCTTGGCGGAATTGCGAATTATCACATCTGGGGCATCGAGCAAAGTCCGGATGCCGAGCTATGGGCCATCTGCGATGTCAATGTGACTGCGCTTGCGGAGCGGGGAGAGTCGCTGGGCATTCCGGCGGAGAGGCGTTATGCGCGCCATGAGGATATGCTCCAGAACGGAGAGATCGACGCGGTTATGATCGGCACGCCGAATTTCAACCATTTTGCGGTGGCGCGGGACGCGATTCGCTACGGAAAGCCGTTTGCGCTGGAGAAGCCGATTGCGATGAACACGGGGGAAGCGCTTGTGCTGCGTGAAGAGCTGCGGAAGTCTCCGATCCCTCATATGGTGTGCTTCACATACCGCTACAAGTCTGCTGCGCGTTATGCAAGGCAGTTGATTGCCGAGGGCAAGCTTGGACGCATCCATCATATATATAGCCAGTATTTGCAAGGGTGGGCCATTGACGAGAAGCTTCCGCTTGTATGGCGCTTCAGCAAGGAACTGTCCGGCTCCGGCGCGCTTGGCGACTTGGGATCGCATATTTTGGATCTGCATCGTTTCCTCGTCGGGGAGACGGAGAAGGTCATCGGGCATGCCGATACCATTATCCGCGAGCGTGAGCTGATCGGCGGCAACGGTACAGGCGAAGTAGATGTCGATGACTTCTGCCATGTGCTGGGCCGGATGGAGGGCGGCATTTCGTCTTCCATGCAAATCTCTCGTTTTGCGTTCGGCCGGGGCAATTACCAGCGCATCGAAGTTTACGGCTCTGAGGGTTCGCTTGTATACAACCTGGAGGAATCGGATTCGCTGCAGGTGAACTTTACGGATGAAGAGGGCGGCTTCAGGGATGCGGCCGTGCCGGAGAGCTGCGCAGCTGAGCAGATGCAGGCGTTCTTCAATTTGCTGCAGGGCAAGGGCGACGGGCTGGATGCGACGATCGAGGACGGCTATATTAATCAGTTAACGCTGGATGCCATTATTGAATCGTTTGCGGAGGAGCGCTGGGTGTCCACGGTAGTGAAGGACAGCGTGACGAAGCTGGAAGCGATGTAGGGAAGGCCAGGCTGAGCCGGGAGTATCGAAGGAAGGTAAAGCCGAGCTGGAAATCATCTAGAGAAGGCCAGGCCAAGCTGGAATGGATCGAAGGATTGAAGGAAAGTAAGGTTGAGCTGGAAATTGACCTAGGTAAGGCAATGCCGAAGTGAAATCAAAAATGCAGCAGGAATAGGAGATGAAGATTATGACCATTCGCGTTACCGTATGGAACGAATATCGGCATGAGAAAGAAAACGAGCATGTAGCAAGCATTTATCCGGAGGGCATTCATAACGCAATCGGCAACTATTTGAAAACCAATGAGCCGGTTGAGATTCGCACAGCTACGCTGGATGAGCCGGATCATGGCTTGACCGATGAAGTGCTGGCGAATACGGATGTCCTCATCTGGTGGGGACATCTGGCGCATGGCGAAGTGCGCGATGACATTGTGGAGAAGGTGCGCGACCGCGTTGTGACAGACGGCATGGGGCTGATCGTGCTTCACTCCGGTCATGGCTCGAAGCTGTTCGAACGGCTGCTCGGCACAAAGACGGGGACGCTGAAGTGGCGTGATGACGGCGAGCGCGAGAGAGTATGGGTTATCGAGCACGGTCATCCGATTGCGGAAGGTCTTGGCGATTACTTTGAAATTCCGAAGGAAGAAATGTACGGCGAGCGTTTCGAGATTCCGGCGCCGGACGAGCTAGTCTTCATCTCGTGGTTCGAAGGCGGCGAAGTGTTCCGCAGCGGCTGCTGCTACCGTCGCGGCAAGGGCAAGCTGTTCTACTTCCGCCCGGGCCATGAGACATTCCCGATCTACCATCAGCCGGAAGTGCTGAAGGTAATCGGCAACGCCGTTCGCTGGGCCGCGCCTATCGCAGGCGCCGCTACTCGCTCCGGCCGGATGGATCCGATCGAACCGATCGGCAAAAGCAAGTAAGCAGTAAGCAGGTTAGTTTTTGTTTGGCACGTACGATTGGGGTAAAAAGCAAGCCGGCTAAAGTCGAAGCAGCCGGCATACGCTGACAATAGGTCCTGTTCTCTTTTGGTCCAGCATTAGAGACAGGGCCTATTTCCGCACTCGCAGGGATGGGGCGACTGATAGCCGAGAAACTCGGCTTACAGCAAGCAAACGGGCCGCGCCGCGCACTCTAATCCGAGAAACTCGGCTTGCAGCAAGCAAACGGGCCGCGCCGCGCACTCTAATCCGAGAAACTCGGCTTGCAGCAAGCAAACGGGCCGCGCCGCGCACTCTAATCCGAGAAACTCGGCTTGCAGCACGCAAATGGGTCGTGCCGCGCGCTCTAATCCGAGAAACTCGGCTTGCAGCGAACCCAAGGCGTGCCCAACGCCGCAAGGGTGCATTATATTCCGCAACGTGAGAAGGTTGTACGTTTTCGCGGGGCGGGAGCTTCTTCATACTAGGTAGCAGTTACGATAATGCGTACGAATAGGAGTGACTTAGGGATGAGCGAGTTGAAGCGAGCGTTTTGGAAGGAAGCCGTTGTGTATCAAATTTACCCAAGGAGCTTCATGGACTCCAATGGAGATGGCATTGGCGATCTGCGAGGCATCATTTCCAAGCTGGATTACTTGAAGGAGCTGGGCGTAGACGTCATTTGGCTGAGTCCGGTGTTCAAGTCGCCTAATGATGACAATGGCTACGACATTAGCGACTATCGCAACATAATGGATGAGTTCGGCACGATGGCGGATTGGGAGGAAATGCTCCAGGGCATTCATGAACGCGGCATGAAGCTGATCATGGACCTCGTGGTGAACCATTCTTCGGACGAGCACGCGTGGTTCATGGAGTCGCGTTCCTCCAAGGACAGCCCTTATCGCGATTACTACATGTGGCGTCCGGGCGGTCCCGAAGGGCAAGAGCCGAATAACTGGGTTTCGTTTTTTGGCGGCTCGGCATGGCAGTATGATGAAGCGACGGGCGAATACTTCTTGCATTTGTTCTCGAAAAAACAGCCCGACCTGAACTGGGAGAATCCTGTCCTCCGCCAGGAAGTGTACCACATGATGACGTTCTGGCTCGATAAAGGAATCGACGGCTTCCGGATGGACGTAATCAATTGCATTTCCAAGACGCCAGGGCTGCCGAGTGTTGGCGGGGATCGCTACGCATGGGGCGGCGAGCATTTTATGAACGGGCCTAAGATCCATGATTACCTGCAAGAAATGAATCGTGAAGTGCTGTCGAAGTACGACATTATGACAGTAGGGGAAATGCCGGGCGCAACGGTCGAGCAGGCTAAGGATTATACGGGCAAGGACCGCGGCGAGTTGAACATGGTGTTCCAGTTCGAGCACATGGACGTCGATTCCGGGCCATACGGCAAATGGGACCTCAGACCATGGACGCTGAAAGGACTTCGGGATATTTTGCATAAGTGGCAGGTGGGATTGGCGGAGGACGGCTGGAACAGCCTCTATCTGAATAATCACGATCAGCCGCGCATGGTATCCCGGTTCGGCGACACAGGCGCATATCATAAGCAATCCGCCAAAATGCTCGCAACTCTGCTGCATACGCTTAAAGGCACGCCGTACATTTACCAGGGTGAAGAGCTTGGCATGACTAACGTAAAGTTCCCGTCCATCGACGATTACCGCGATATTGAGACGCTCAATATGTACCGGGAGCACAGATATGAGCACGGCAGAAGCGAAGAGGAAGTCATGGCTTCTATCTATGCTAAAGGCAGGGATAACGCGCGCACGCCGATGCAATGGGATGCTTCGCCGAATGGCGGATTTACGACCGGCACTCCATGGCTGGCGTCGAATCCGGACTACGACCGGATCAATGCGGAGCAGGCAACAGCCGATTCGGATTCTATCTTCCATTACTACAAGCGGCTGATCCAGCTTCGCAAGAAACACGATATTATGGTGTATGGCAGCTATGAGCTGATCCTGCCGGACGATGACCGCATTTACGTTTATACGCGGGAACTGAACGGCGAGCGGTGGCTGATCATCCTTAATTTCTTTGGAGAGCCAGCTGAATTCATTCTTCCTGACGAGCTGGCGCATGCCTCCAGGGAATTGATCATTAGCAACTACGATGATATTGAAGCGCCGGCCGATATTCGTCAATTCACTCTACGCCCATACGAAGCACGTGTCTATTCTTTAACCAAGTAATGCTCTCCAGTTAACGCGCACATGAACGGTGGGGTGTCTTATGTTCACCCCATCGTAATATTGTGCACCTTCTGAAAAATCCCCTTTCTGCTAGCATTATCCTTCTTGTCACTTTGAAATAATCGCGATGCCGCAACGCCCTATCCCTCCCCTCACCCAAGAGAATAAAACACACCCCAGCATAAAATCGAACACCATACAAGCTGCAGCCTGCTCTCCGCCCGCCGGGAAGAGGAGATTATACGACACGATGATGAGAAAGTAAGCGGTTACTTCCGCGCGGCCCCTGGGTGATAATCGACCTATGGATTACACACCTATCATGAGGGGAGCAATAGAGAATGAAAAAGACAAGAAAAGCGGCAATCGCCCTTATGGCGCTTGTTCTCGTATTGGTAATGGCCGCGTGCTCTGGCGGCAACGGAGGCAATAACGGGTCTTCGGGCAATGGCGGGTCAGGGACGGACGGCGGAACCGATAAGCCCGCAGGCAAAAAAGTAACGATCGAATACTGGCACACTTACAGCGACGCGGAAGAAATGGTGCTGACCGACAAAATCAAGCCGGCCTTCGAGGAAGCGTATCCGAACATCGAGCTGAAGCTGACGCGCATGCCTTATGAAGGGCTGAAGCAGCAAGTCATAGCCGGTGTAGCCGGCGATGCGGCGCCGGACCTGATGCGCATGGATATCGTATGGGTACCGGAATTTGCGGCACAGAACGCGCTGATGGAAGTGAGCAAGCTGGACGGCTTTGAGGAGCTGAAAGGGAGGGTATTTGAAGCTCCGATGGCCACGAATTATTTTAACAGCGGCTATTACGGCGTTCCGGTCAACACGAATACAAAGGTTGCGATCTACAACAAGGCGACGCTTGCGGAAGCGGGCCTGACAGAAGCGCCGAAGACGATGGATGAGCTGGTTGCGGCAGCGGAGACGCTGAAGGCGAAGGGCAAATACGGCATGGGCGTATCGGGCATTCATGCCTGGGGGCTCGCGCCATGGTTCTGGAGCTTGGGCGGTTCCATCACGAATGATGACTATACCAAAGCAGACGGGTATCTGAACAGCGAAGCCAGCGTAAAGGCTTTGCAAACCATTATGGATTGGAACAGCAAAGGGCTGGTGCTGCCAGTTATGCTTGGCGGCGAGCCGGGCACATGGGACGGCATCATTAGCGGCGAATATTTGATGAGCGATGACGGTCCTTGGTTCTACAGCACGAAGATTGCGGAGAAGGAAGCAACAGGCTTCGATCCGCTGGAGGAGACGGTAAGAGCGCTTATGCCGGCAGGAGACGGCGGCAGCCGTTCCGTCATCGGCGGCGAGAATCTGGTGATGTTCGCGAATTCCAAGCATCCGGAGGAAGCATGGACATTTGCAAAGTGGATGCTGACCGAAGAGCCGCAAAAAATTATGGCCGAAACAGGCCTCATCCCTTCCAATAAAGCAGCGGCAGATGCAATGAAATCGATGGACATTCCGTTCGTTGATACGTACGTAGAGCAGCTCGAGACGGCGCTGCCGCGCACGCCGATCCCGCAATGGGGCGAAGTGGAAGCGATTTTCAACCTGGCATTCGAAAAAGCGATTCGCGGCGAGTCTGAGCCGAAGGCTGCGCTGGACGAAGCGGTGAAGCAGATCGAAGCGATATTGAAATAAGCAGCATCGATGGAAAGGGTAACTTTGCGGGGCGGCTGCTTCGGCGAAGCCGCCCTTTCCTCCTTGCAACAACCAGACATTCTCTCAACCAGCGAAAGGAGGGCATCCGCTTATGCCCGATTCCGCATTAACGCCGGATACCAAGCAGCCGCCTCTGATGCGCAAAAGCAAGTTCAAGCTCGGCCTCAAGCAATGGCTGACCGTACTGCCTTTTGTCGCGATCGGCTTTATCGGCATCGCCGTATTCGTGATTTATCCCATGATCCGCAACATTATGATCAGCTTTCAGGATTACAGCATTATGCCGAATGCGGCGAATCCGTGGGTCGGCTTCGACAACTATACGAAGGTGTTCCAGGACCCGAACGACCGCTTCTTGATCGCGCTGCGCAACACGTTCCTGAACGTGGCGGCGACGGTGCCGGTCAACTGGTTTTTGGCAGTGTTTTTCGCCGTCCTGATCAACGCCAGGTTCGTCAAATTCAAAATTGCGTTCCGCACCATTTATTATTTGCCGATCGTCACATCGTGGATTATTATCGCGCTGCTGTTCAAATATTTGTTCGCAGACGGCGACGGCGGCTTTATCAATTTCATTCTTCATAAGCAATTAGGCATCATTGGCGAGCCGATTTCCTGGCGCAACAACTATTGGTCGGCCATGATCATGATCTGGCTGTTCCATATTTGGAAGACAGTCGGATGGGGCGTCGTCATCTATCTTGCGGCGCTGCAGGGCATACCGAAGGACCTGTATGAGGCAGCCGATATCGACGGGGCCAACGCGGGCCAGAAGTTTTGGAAAATAACCATTCCTCTTCTGAAGCCGATTACGCTCTTCATCGTCATCAATCTGATCAACGGAGCATTCGGATTTTTCCCGCAAGTCTACTTCATTACGCAGGGCGGACCGATGAACCAGACGCATGTTATCCCGAGCTTGATCTATATCGAAGCGTTCCAGAACCTGAAGTTTGGACCGGCTTCGGCTATGGGGGTCATGATGGGCGTGCTCGTCTTTATCCTGACGTATACGCAGATGAAAAAAATCGGAAGGCAGAGAATGTTCTAAGGAGGATCGCCTATGCAAACATCGCTAATCAACAAGATCGTCGTCTATGCGGTCATCATAACGGGCGCTCTTCTCTTCGTCTTCCCGTTCATCTATATGATCCTGACGACCTTCTTCCAGGGCACCAATACGCTGCCTAAGCCGGAGCAAGTATTTTCGGTCAAAGTCAACTTCGCCAACTACATTACCGTTTGGAACAAAAATAACTTCGTCAATTATTTCATGAACAGCGTGATCGTTACCTCGGTTGCTATGGTCGGCTCGCTCTTCCTGGGCGCGCTGACCGCATATGGTTTTGCGAGATTCACCTTCCCGGGCAAAGAGCTGGTCTTCCGGATCTTCCTGCTCACCATGTTCATTCCGGGCGTCATTAACATCATTCCGCAATTCGTCATCATCAAGGATATGGGACTCGTCAACACGTACAGCGGCTTATGGCTTGTCTATATTGCGGGCGGCGTCATCGGCAACGTCTTTTTCCTGCGCGGGTTTTTCGAGAGCATTCCGAAGGAGCTGGAGGAATCCGTTCTGATCGACGGCGGAGGCAACTGGCGCATCTTCTGGAACATCTACCTGCCGCAATCGCTGCCTGCGCTTGGCACGCTGGCGATCTTCATCTTCCAGGGCACGTGGGAGGAATATTTCCTGGCGCTCACGCTGATCAAGAGCGAGGCGATGCGTACGCTGCCAATCGCCATCCTGATGTTCAATGACAAATATTCAACCAATTACGGCCAAGTATTCGCAGCTTCAATGATTGCCCTGCTGCCAGTCATTTTGCTGTACATTACGTTCCAGAAGAAATTCGTGCAATCCGGCTACAATGAAGGCGGCGTTAAGGGTTAATCAAGCGCATCAGATACAACGAATCCAACAAACAAGGAGACCATCCATGCCTGGACATGTTTTTCGCAAAAAAACAGCGGCGGTCTGCGTCGGCATACTGTTAATCCCGGGTCTGCTGTCCGGGTGCCTCGCCGATAAGCCGGCCCTGGCGCCCGAGCAGGCAGGCGACGCCGGCTTGCTCGCCTATGTCACGACGGATAAGGCTAGGTACAGCCCCGGCGATCCGGTCAAGTATACGCTGTCGATGAATCCGTCGGAAGAAGGCGGCGATGTGATAATCCGCTATAAGCATCTCGATGAGACGGTAAGCGAGTCGACGGTGAAATGGGACGGAGCAGCTGCGGAGGTGCAGTGGGAATGGAAGCCGGAGTCTGCTGATTATAAGGGCTACATGGCAGAGATTTATTTGAGGCAGGGCAAAGAGATCGTCGATCATACGAACATTGCCGTCGATGTATCATCGGACTGGGGCAAGTTCCCAAGGTATGGCTACTTGGCCGACTTTATGACGATGGATGCGGGTGAGCAGGAGAATACGATCGAACGGCTTAATCGCTTCCGCATTAACGGCATTCAGTTCTACGACTGGCAGTGGAAGCATCATATTCCGCTGAAGCTTGACGGCGACAAGCCGGCAAGCCAGTGGCCGGAGATTGCCAATCGTCTCGTATCCTATGATACGGTGAAGAATTATATCGATCTGGCCCATAGCCGGAATATGAAGGCGATGAACTATAATCTGCTCTTCGGCGCATTTGAAGATGCGGAGCAGGACGGCGTGAAGCGGGAATGGGGCTTGTTCAAAGACCCGCTGCTGACAAGCCAGGACCGCCATCCGCTGCCGGAGAGCTGGGCCAGCGACATTATGCTGATGAACCCGGCGAATGAGGAATGGCAGAAGTATTTGTTCGCGAAGGAGAAGGATGCGTTCAAGCATCTGCCGTTCGACGGCTGGCATGTCGACCAGCTTGGCGACCGCGGCGTGCTGTATGACGGCAATGCCGGCAAGCTCAACTTGCCGGAGACGTACGTGCCATTCATGAATGCGGCCAAGAAAGCGATTGATGTCGATTATGTCATGAACGCCGTAGGCCAGTTCGGCCAGAGCTATATTGCGAAGACGCCCGTCAAGTTCCTGTATACGGAGGTATGGGACGCTCACCCGCAATACCGCAATTTGAAGGAAATTGTAGACCAGAACTTGAAGTACAGCGCGGGGTCGTTGAATACGGTATTCGCGGCTTACATGAACTACGACCATGCCGACTCCAGAGGGGAATTCAATACGCCGGGCGTCCTGTTGACGAACGCCGTAATCTTCGCCTCCGGGGGCTCCCATCTGGAGCTGGGCGAAAACATGCTGGCCAAGGAATATTTTCCGAACCGCAATCTGAGCATACCGGATGAGCTGGAGACTTCGCTGGTCTCCTATTACGATTTCTTGACCGCCTACCAAAATCTGCTGCGCGACGGAACTGCCGACAAGGAGCTGGATGCTGCAGCGGCAGAGGGAACTGAGCTGTCAGCTATGCCGGAGCGCGGCAAAGTATGGAGCTTTGCCAAGGAAGCGCAAGGCCGCACCATGCTGCATCTTATCAATTTCACCGACGCGACGACGATGGAATGGCAGGACAACAAGGCGTCGCAGGCCGAGCCAAAGGAAATTGCGGACATCAAGCTGACGGTGAAGGCGGACGGCAAGGTGAAGAAGGTATGGACTGCTTCGCCGGATCATTACGGCGGCTCGGCTGTCGGCCTGGACTTCACGCAGAAGGATGGCGAACTGACGGTAACGCTGCCTAAGCTGAAGTATTGGAATATGGTTGTTCTGGAATATTAATGTAATCAAAGGCGCCCTGTCGGGGCGTCTTTGCGGCGCCTTCGGACAAATGCCACTTCAGCGTTGTATACTAAGGCAACAAAGGGGGGGAGAAGCATGACCGAGAAATTGCGGAAGCGGCTGCGCATGTCGTTTACGACCAAGATGATTATGGCGTTTGTTCTCGTTATTCTAATCCCGACGCTGTTCACCAGCTTCTCCTTCTATGTCGTGTCCAACTCTACGGTCAAGCAAAACGTGCGCGAAGCCTCCGTTCAAATCGCCAAGCAAGGCGCCGATTCGTTGTCGTTTATATTGAATGCGGGCAGCGACGTGTCCGATATGATCTATATCGATCCCAGAGTGCGGCATGTGATTGCGAATCAGCCGGCAAGCGGCGCGGATTTGCTGCTGTGGCGGGAGAACGAGGAATATATGAAAAGCTTTTTGAACAATATCGTCTACTCCAGCTCCTTCGTCAATATCGTATATGTGCTTAAGGATCACGAGACGGGCTGGGGCAGCGGCACATTTTCCCGCATCAAGCTTGCGCGTTACTACGTGCAGGAGCAGCCTTGGGCGAAGCAGGCGGAAGGGCTGGAGGGCGGTCTCGTCTGGAATGAGATCCGGGCGGACCAGCTGAGCAGCGGCGGCGACAATACGGAGCTTGTTCTTCCCATCGGGCGGGCAGTCAAAGACTATACGAGCGGCGAGACGATCGGATATATTCTTGTTAATCTCAATGGCCGGAAGGTGATCGATAAGATCGATGAGATGCGGCTGGGCGAAACGGGCGGCTTTCTGGTCGTCAACGAAGCGGGCCGGATTATGGTCGCTTCCGAGACGGAGCGGATAGGGAAGACGGTAGGGAATGGCGAGCTGCTCGGCCATATCATGGATGATCCCCATATCGAGTTTGAATTCAAGCATGACGAGGTGCCTTATTACGGCGTGAAGCAGACGCTTAGCAACGGCTGGCTGCTTGTCGGCACTGTGCCGGTGCATGAAATTACAGATCGGCTCAGTGCGCTGCATCGCAATATTTTGCTTTCATTTGGTGTTTTCACCTTGCTTGGCATAGGTGTGGGATTAGTTATCGCAAGCCGGGTTACGCAGCCAGTCAAACGTCTTACCCGCGGCATGCGCCAAGTGCAGAAAGGCGATTTGACGGTAAGGACGGATGTGGATACCAACGATGAGTTCGGCCTAATGAGCCATCAGTTCAATAAAATGATCGGCGACATCAATGTGCTGATGCAGCAGGTGACGGAGGAGCAGCGGCTGAAGCAGGAGGCGGAGCTGCGGGCGGCCGTGCATCGGATCAACCCTCATTTTCTGTTCAATACGCTGGGCACGATTCGTTGGCTGATCAAATACGGCCAGTCCGAGCGGGCATACGAGGGCATATCGGCGCTGACCAGGCTGCTTGAAGCGAATATGGGACGCAAGGGCAACTTTGTGACGATCGCCGAAGAGCTGGATATTATCGAAAAATATTTGGTTATTCTGGAGATGCGCTATAACCGGCAATTCCGGCTGACGATCCGCAGCGATGATGAGGCGGCGAAGCTGCTGGTGCCAAGAATGCTTATTCAGCCGCTGGTCGAAAATGCGATATTCCACGGCATTGTGCCAAAGGATAGCGATGGCGACATCGAGATCGAGGTGGCGCGAGAGGGTGAAGCAACGGTCATTACGGTAACGGATGACGGCATCGGTCTGCTGCCCGGCAAGGAGAAAGTGCAGGAATCGGTCGAGCGGGCGGTCAAAGACGGCGATACCGGCATCGGCTTGCAGCATGTCTACGAGTGTACGCGGCTTTACTTCGGCAGAGGCTCGGGCGTATCGATCCAGGCACGGGAGGAAGGCGGCACGCTGGCGAGGATTGTGCTGGTCCCGGATGGGAAAGGCTGATTTTTTGCAATCGGGTGAAGCTAGGCGAAGCGGCGGTCAGAGAGGAGGAGCATCATGTGGAGAGCCATCATTGTAGATGACGAGCCCATCATAAGGTTTGGGATCAAGGCATCCCTCGATTGGAGCCGGGAAGGGATCGAGCTGGCGGGCGATTGCGCCAACGGTGCGGAGGCGCTGCAGCTGATTGAGGAGGAGCCGGTCGACCTGCTGATCACCGACATCAAGATGCCGGTCATGGACGGTCTGGCCTTGACGAAGCGGGTGCTGGAGCTGCATCCTGCGACTAAGGTAATATTGGTGAGCAGCCATAACGATTTCGAATATGTTCGGGAAGGCCTCAGGCTGGGCGTAGCCGACTATATCCTGAAGCATACCTTGGAGTCGGAGGATCTGCAGCAGGTGGTTCGGCGCTGTCTGGCGATGCTGGAGAAAGAAGAGCGGTCAAAGGATCTTCGTCCAGGCACGGACGGTGAAGAGGCGGCGCGCCAGCGCAAGCGCTGGGAAGGGGAGCTCAAGCGCCTGTTGCTCCAGCAGCGCGGATTGCTTGCAGGCGGCGAGTTTCCTGCCTGGGTTGCTGGCGATTATTGGGGACTGGCGATTGTGCTGAACGGGGTGTCTGCCATTGAAGAGCAGCAGGGCTATTTGTTCAAGTCCGTGCTGCTGGAGCAATTGACGGATGCGGTGTATGCTGCGGAGCCTGAAGGCATAAGCGTGCAGACGGGAGAGCATGAGCTGTTCCTCTTGCTGCCTGCCGCATCTGGCGATGATGCGGGACAACGGCTTGCGGAACTGAAAGCGAGGATGGAGGAAGAGGTCGGGGCAAGCGTCACGATTGGATATACCTGGGGACGCGGTGCGGCTGCGATCCGCGAGACGTTCGAGCACGGGAAGTTGGCTTCGGACCGCGGTTTTTTCTGGGGGAGCGGCATTTACCGCTACCAGCTCTCGGACGCCGAAAGGCGTGAAGGCTTGCGGCTTCCGGTATTGTACCGGGCGAATGAAGGTGTAAGCGACGACAGGCTGGCGGAGATGCTTGAAGAATGGCGAGCCGACTGGCAGCAGGGCGGCTGTCCGCCGCTTGCGCTGAAGGAAGAGGCGAGCCGGGTGCTCTCAATCATGTTCAAGCAGCAAGCGGATCCTTATGCTCTGGTCGAGTCCTTCGACCGGCTGTTCAAGACCGAATCGCTTGGGGAGCTGTGCACCGCGCTGCAATCCGGCATTAGCGAGCTGCGCAAGGCGCGTATCGCGGGTTTCGATGCGCCGGGCTCTCACCATCCGATCGACAAGGCGCTCGAATATATTCGCGGGCATTACCTGGAATCGATGACGCTTCAGCAGGTAGCCGATTATGTGCATGTGAGCAAAAACTATTTTTCGATCCTGTTCAAGAAGGTAACCGGACAGAACTTTATCGACTATGTCATTACGCTGCGCGTGCAGCGGGCGAAGGAGCTGCTTGGCGGCACGGAGCTGAAGGTATACGAGGTGGCGGAGCAATCCGGCTTCAACGATGTAAAATATTTCAGCAAGCTGTTCAAGAAGCTGACCGGCTGCTCGCCGATGGAGTACCGCGAGCGATTGGCGCTTCCCGCGAGCTCATTGACGCGAGAGGAGGAGCCGTCATGAGGCGGGCCGCTTCGCGGTGGTTCTCTGCTTTGGTGCTCCTTCTTATGCTGCCGGGCTGCTTGGGCAATTCCATCATCGACGATCCGGATTCGGTGAAGCGGCTTGGCGAGGAGCCCCAGAAGCGGATTGTCATTTGGCATACGTACAGCGACGAGGAGACGCTTCTGTTCGAGAAAGAGATTTTGCCTGCATTCGAGGCGGAGCATCCCGGCATTCTCATTGAATCCGTCAGGCAGACGCATAACCAGGAATATCACGCTGCGCTGCTTGCGCGCGCTTCGGCAGGCAAGACGCCCGACATTATTCGGATGGACTACACCTGGATTCCGGTCTTTGCGCAAAGAGGGCTGCTGCATCCCATCGAGACGATGCCGATGTTCGAGGAAGTGTCGGAGCAGCTGCGCGGCAAAATGCTGGACACCAACCGCTACGGGGACCACGTATACGGCCTGCCGCTGAATGTCACGACCAAAGCGGCTGTGTATAATATGAGGCTGCTAGAGAAGCTTCAGGTGTTGAAGCCGCCTGCCTCTTTTGCGGAGCTTGCCGCTCTGGCGGAGGACAACGGGTATTCGCTGGGCATGTCGGGCATTGAACTGTGGAACAGTCTGCCGTATTTTTTTGCCGCAGGGGGACAGCTTGCGGATGAGGCGTTTACCCGGACGGAAGGGTATTTCAACAGCGAACGGAGCATCGCGGCGATGGAAGAGCTGCTCCGAATGTTCCGTGAGGGCGTCCTTAATCCCCAACTGCTGGAGACCGGCGCGGATTTGTGGCGGGAGGTATATTTGTCGCAGCGCTTTCTTATGATGGACGAGGGGCCTTGGTACTACAGCATTCTGCTCAATAGCGCGGGGGTAGACGTTAATTTGCTGGAGCGCACGAAGCCTGCGCCGTTCCCGAGCGGGGGTGAGTATCGCTCCATCATAGGCGGCGAAAATCTGGTTATGACCAAAAGCGCCAGAAACAAGCCGGAGGCATGGATCTTTATGAGCTGGATGACCCGCAAGGATACGCAGCTGAAGCTGATGGAAGCGGGATTGATTCCCGTTAATACAGAAGCGTTCGATGAGGGCAAAGCCTCTGACCTTCCGGTCAATCGATATCTTGCGCCCTATATGGAGGGCATCCAGGATGCTTTTTACCGGCCGTCGATTCCGCAGTGGAACGAGATCGAGAAGCTGTACGACACGGCTATGGAGGACCTGTTCATTCGCGGCAAAGATGTCAAAGCAACGTTGGATGAAACTGCGCGGAAGATGGATGCGCTGCTAGGCTCGTCGTAGAGTATGCGGCATGAGGGAACAGCGGTTGACCGAGAGCGTGGCTCCGGTTAACCGCTTTTTGATGTGTGTGTTTGTGCAAGGCAACTGGTGCATCAGGGGAGCTGGAGGGGGATGGAAGAGTAATAAAAGGTTTAATGCGCGAGAAGTGTGATTGGCGGGGGATAGTGGTATAGGGGGCGCTTAAGTGTGCGAGACGGGTGGGTTTTAGGTGTCTAGCGGTGTCAGGCGTGCTTAGAAGAGTGAAACGGTTGTGTTTGAGGCGTCTAGCGGTGCCAGGAGTGCTTAGAAGAGGGAAATGGGTGTGTTCGAGCCGTCTAGCGGTGCCAGGCGTGCTTAGAAGTGTGAAAGAGTTGTGTTTGGGCGTCTAGCGGTGCCAGGCGTGCTTAGAAGAGTGAAACCGGGTTTTTTGAGTGTCTAGCGGTGCCAGGAGTGCTTAGAAGAGTGAAACGGGGTTTTTTGAGTGTCTAGCGGTGCCAGGAGTGCTTAGAAGTGCGAAACCAGGGTTTTTGGGCGTCGAGCGGTGCCAGGAGTGCTTAGAAGAGCGAAACGGGTGTGTTTGGGGCGTCGAGCGGTGCCAGGCGTACTTAGAAGTGCGAAACGGGTGAGTTTGAGCGTCTAGTGACGCAAGGAGCGCTTAGAAGTGTGAATCAAGTGTGTTTGGGCGTCTAGCGGTGCCAGGAGTGCTTAGAAGTGCGAAACGTGCGGGTTTGAGTCGCCTAGCGGTGCCAGGAGTGCTTAGAAGTGCGAAACGGTTGTGTTTGGGCGTCTAACGGTGCTAGGAGTGCTTAGAAGAGCGAAACGGGTGAGTTTGAGCGTCTAGTGACGCAAGGAGCGCTTAGAAGTGTGAATCAAGTGTGTTTGGGCGTCTAGTGACGCTAGGAGTGCTTGGAAGTGCGAAACGGTTGTGTTTGAGTGTCTAGTGACGCAAGGAGTGCTTAGAAGTGCGAAACCAGGGTTTTTGGGCGTCTAGCGGTGCCAAGAGTGCTTAGAAGATTGAAACGGGTGTGTTTGAGGAGATTAGTTGTGCAAGAAACGCTTAATTGTGTGCGGCGTGGCAACTATTAGCTTTTGCCAGATAATAATAGCTTTGCATGGAGGTGTCCTCCATGCAAAGCTGCCGGGAACGACAGGTTAGGACCGGGCAGTCGCTCCGTGGCGGAATTGTTTTTCAGGAAGCAAAGCGTGATTGTGTCGCCAGGCTCAGCAGGAAGGCAAGCCGCTTTAGCTTCATTCCAGCGAACATGATCCGTACCTCCTAGAGGGAAATTGCCGGCAAAGCGGCGTTTTGCGCGGGCAGCCGTTCCGTAGCGGAGCCGTTCCGGATATAGCCGACACGCACCGTCTGGCCCGAGCTAGCGCCGATCGAAGTAAGCGGCAGTCCGATCTCGACGACAGAAGCGTTTTTGGCATATTGTCCGGTCCCGAGCGTGGCGACCTGGCTCCAGGACCAGCTGTTGCCGCTGCCGGTGTACTGATACAGAACGTTGTTCTCCAGCAAATAATCGGCGCCGCTGCTAGGCCAGCCCGTCGCATTATAGCCGGTAGCCGTATTGTTGTCGGCGTTGATGTAGAATGCGCCTGTATCGGTCAGTCCGCTGCCCTGGACCAGGAGGTACAGGTTATTGCCTGAGCTCAAGCCCTTCAAAGCGGCGACGGAGCTGCTGCCGCTGGCAATCGCCGCAACACTGCTCCAATCCGATGCCGAGCCGTCTACGGTAATGGCCGGAGGCGTGACTCCGCCGCCGGACGTCACGTTCAGCGTGCTGATCGGGAACGAGCCGTCGCTGAGCCGGCCTACGTTGGCGAAATCAACGGCTGGCGCGTTCGTGGCCGGGTCAAGAATAGCCGCAGCTACGGTATAGCTGCCGGCCGGGAGGCCGGATGGAATGGCGATCGACGCGTTATGCGTGTATGTGCCGGTCTTCCAGTTTTTAAGCTGAATCGAGGTTGTCGCCTTGGCATGGATCGTAGAACCGCTGCGGATTTGCAGCTCGACCGGCCAGTTGAACGGGAAGTGCTGAACGCCTTTGTTCTCGACCGTCAGCGCGACGGGCAGGGTGCCGCCTTGCGGGGCTGAAGCGTCATGCACGGCTTGCTTGATTACAAAGTGGTAGCCCATCCGCTTCTCCAGCGCATCCATGTTCGCCTGGTACGGATTGCCGATCGCGTATGACGCCGGCGAATTGGGGCCAAGCCAGCTTGGTTTGCTAAGCTCCAGCTGGCGCATCGTCTCGTTGAAGCCCGCGCCGCTTGTCAGGCTGGCCTGCAGCCCGGACGCGCCGCCGTAGAACTCGCCTGCGGAGATCGCGTTGTTCCAGAAATTCGCATAGGCCGGCTGCTGTTGTCCGATATCGTCCCAATAGCCGTTCTGGGTGCCGGTGTACCAGCCCCATGACGAATCGAAGCTAGGCTGGTCGCCGAACATGTCGTTGAACATGCCAAGCTGGTTGTTCACGGCCAGCTGTACGCTGCGGCGGATCATCACCTGGATGCGGTCGGTTTTATTTTGAAATGCGGATATATAGTGCTGGATGTATTGGTTGGATATCGAGTTCGGAGGGAAGACGCCGGTATAATTCTGCTCATTGTTCGGGCCGACATAGGGCCAGCTGTGAAATTCGCCCCAATGGCCGAGAGAGCCGATCTGGACAAAAGCGATAGGGGCGTCCTGCGTATAATAGCGGTTCGCGATAGCATTGATGAGGAGCTGGTGGCGCGCGATGAGGTAGGGTGAGCTGTAGTTAGGCGCAAACCCGGTGTTGTTGCCGGTTCCCATGCCGCCGGTATTATCCTGGTAAGGCTTGCCCGCTGTTCCTTCCTGGGCAATCATATCGTTGTACAGCCAGTCCGGAATATCGCGATGGGCCACGCCGGAAGGACTGTCGAGCAGCAGGCGGAACACGATGCGTACGCCTTGGCTTCTCCAGTAGCTGAATTTGTATTTGGCTTCGATGCCCGCCCAGTCGTATACGCCTTTGGTTGGCTCAAGCTCTTTCCAGGTGACCCCGGCATATACCAGCTTGTGCGACTGCGCGTATGGACCGCCTTCGGCCCGCGGCGCCCAGCCCTTGAACGGGTTGTTCAGCGGACTGTTCAGCTCGGCGGGGTAAAAGGTGGCGGCTTTCGCGGCAGGAGCCATTCCGCCCAGGCTGCCGAATGCCAGCAGCAAGGCTAGCAGCAGCCGGGCATACGCCTTGAGCGGATGCCGCGTTTGCTCATGCAATGCGGGTGAGGATGAATTCATTTGATCCATGAAGCACCTCCGATATTGTATTTGGCGCAAATTTTCTTGAATTTGCGGTTCCAGTAGAGATTATAAGTGGCGGTCTGAGCGTTTGTAAATCCCCTATTTATCTTAATTTTTTCAGCGGCGGGCAAATTCACGCCTATAAAAAACGGTTTTATTTTTTTGGATTGACAAAGAAACATCAGGCAACTTATGCTATTTTTGCGTAATATTTGCGCCAAATTTATCGAAATTTGAAAGGGGGATTTGCCATGAGGTCCAAGAAATTATCGATAGCTCTTACTGTTTTTCTGTTGGCAGGGCTGTTTCACATCCCGGGATTGTCCGCGCAGGGCGCGGGCGGGAGCGGGAGCCGTATAACGCCACCGTTTGCGGGTACGCCGCAGGAATGGGAGAGCATCGCTTATGACGAGGCGGCAGCGGCTAATGGGCTGTTAAGTCTGAAAGCGCTTCAAACGGGTGATTCGCTGCATGTAGCGGTAAAAGGGAATTCAGTGTCCGAAGGAGGCGTGCTGTACATCGACAGCGACAATGATGCGTACACTGGCTGGAGCTCCGGGCTGTGGAGCAATGGCGGAGGCATTGACTACAAGGTGTCGGACGGAGGGCTGTACCGTTACGATAGCGTGGATTGGACGCCCGTCTCGCCGGCAGCCTTGGCTTATGAGGAAGGCTTCGCCGAATTCGGCATTAGCCTGTCCGAGCTTGGACTCGCCGCATCCGGCAAGCTGAGGGTCGGTTATGTCGAGGACGGGGCGAGCATGCTGCCGGAGATGGGAGGAGCCATGCTGACCGTAGAGGCTGCAGCAGGAGGGGTGCCAGCAAGCGAGGGCAGAGCGATTGCCGTCGACGGAGATCCTGCTGATTGGGCAGGAGCGTCCCCGCTTGCGGTGACGGCCGACGGATCCACGACCATTAAGGCCAACATCTACGATCGGACGCTGTATATGCTGATCGAAGGGCAGGTTGACACGAATGAATTTGCGGACGGGCTGTGGGAGCATATTCTGATCGATACCGATCGCAATCCTGCGACCGGCAGCGTCTCATGGGCATGGGCGAATACGCTTGGCGCGGATTTCCTTGTGCAATCGGGTTCGCTGTTCAAGAGCTCGGCTGACGGCGGCTGGAGCTGGGACGACACGGGCACAGCGTTCGATTATGCCCGTTCCGGCACCGGCGCGGGCAAAGTGATCGAGTGGGCGGTCCCGCTGGAGGCGCTGGGACTGGAGGAGCCGACTTCGATTCATGTCGCTTTTCTGTCCAACACGCTGGCGGCGCCTGATGCTGCAGGCGATCCCGCTTATGTGCAAGTTCCGCTGTCCATAGCTGTCGAAGCGGACGGCGATCCTTCGGAGTGGGCAGGTGTGGAGCAGCTGGCGGCATCTGAGGGCGATTCCACCAAGATCTATGCCCATGTATCGGGCGGCTCGCTTCATATGCTGATCAGAGGGGCGATCGATACGAATGAATTTGCCGATGGCATATGGGAGCATATTCTGATCGATGCCGACCGCAATCCGGCGACAGGCAGCGTCTCATGGGCATGGGCGAATACGCTTGGCGCGGAGTATCTGGTCCAATTCGGCCTTCTCTATGAAAGCACCGCGGATGGCGGCTGGGCATGGAACGATACCGGTACAGCATTCGATTACGCCCGCGCAGGCACAGGCGCGGACAAGATTATCGAATGGAGCATCCCGTTAAGTGTACTTGGCCTATCGGATGCGGATGGCATTAATGTGGCGTTCCTGTCTAATACACAGGCGGCGCCTGATACCGCAGGCGATCCGGCCGCCATCGCGCTGAAAGCAACTACGGCGGAAATTGTGGTAGACGGACAGGAGGATGATTGGGCGGATATTGCAATTGGCGCGTCTCCTTCCGGCTTCGTCACCAAGCTGCGGGCGGTGCGCGACGACCGTAAGCTGTATACACTTGTGTCAGGCAATCAGCTGAATCTTGACAATGACTATTTCCTGGACAGCGACGGCAATGCCGCAACCGGCTACTCAAGCGAGCGCTGGCCGGACGCCGGCATGGACTACAAAGTGAGTGGAGGCATATTATACGCTTACGACGAAGGCGAATGGGAGGCGCGCGGCCCTGTCTATACGAACGTGACAAGCGAAACGGCCGAGATGTACTTGTATTTGTCCGATATCGGCGCGACGGCGAACAGCGGCATCAAGATTGGCTACGTGGGCCGAAATGCGCTGCCGCTCCCGCTTGCCGGCGATTCGGCGCTGGCGGTCGACAGCACAATCGCTCATCCGGGCGGGCAAGGTATGTTCTTTCCCAAGGAATCGTTCGAGGTGCTGAACAATCCGTACGCTGGCTGGGTGCCGTGGGCGAAGGACAAAAGTAAGCCGGACGGCGAAAGCTACGCGCAGCCGCATAGTCTTGTCTATGCAGGCGTCTCCTGGAGGGAGCTGGAGCCGGTGCGCGGGCAGTTCGACTGGGCGGGCGTCGAGGAGAAATACCAGTTCGACTTCTGGGCGCAGTCGGGCAAACGGGTCAATCTGCGGATCGTGCTTGATCTTCCGACCTCAGACCCTGCGCATTTGGACATCCCGGACTGGCTGTATGATAGTCTGGCGGATGAAGGCGATGCGGGGGTATGGTATAACACCGTGGAGATTGGCGCCGGCTTCAGTCCGAACTACAACAGCGAGCTGCTGCTCGAAGAGCATGAGCGTTTGATTGCAGCGGTAGCGGAGCGCTACAACAACGATCCGCGCATTGCATATATCCAGCTCGGGAGCCTTGGGCATTGGGGCGAATGGCATACATGGCCGGCAGGCTCCGGCGTGTTCCCGAATTTGAGCGTATCGGATCAATATGTCGGACATTATCTGGCCTATTTTACAGACAAAAAGATCGGCATGAGAAAACCGTTCCCGATTGCAAACGAGCATAACCTGGGTCTGTTCAACGACGTGTTCGGCATCAAGTCTTCGACCAATGAATGGCTGGGCTGGTCGAAGAACGGCTGGGCAGGCATCGGCGAATTTGTCGATGCGGGCGACGATCCTGCCGAGAAGCAGGCAGCTTCCGCAATGCCTGATTTCTGGAAGCATTCGTTCTCCGGTGGAGAGTTCGCCGAAGGCAATCCGGCCAAGTGGCTGAGGGACGATGCCATTATGGAGACGCTGCGTCAAACGCGCGAAAGCCACACGTCGTGGCTGGGACCAGCTGCGCCAAGCGATATTCCGCTTGGCTCGGAGCTGCAGCGCAACATCGATGCGATGCACAAGCTGATGGGCTACCGCTTTGTGCTGGAAGCGGCAAAGCTGACCGGCTCCGCAGTCCCGGGCGGAGAGCTTAACCTGTCGATGCTGTGGAACAACAAAGGGGTGGCGCCTTTCTACTTCGATTGGCCGCTCGAGCTTCGACTGGTCGATAATAACGGTCAGGTTGCAGCTAAAGCAACAGCAGAGAACTCAGATATTAGACAATGGCTGCCGGGAAGAACAGAAGCTTCCGCCAGCCTCAAGCTGCCTGGTGGCTTGGCTGCAGGCAGCTATGCTTTGAATGTCGCGATTCTCGATCCCGAGACGGGAGAGCCGGGCATTCGTCTGGCGAACGAAGGCAGAGAAGCGGATGGCAGCTATCGGATCGGCCAGATCCAGGTTGCGGGCAGCGGGTCAGGCTCCGGCGGGGGAGGCGGCGGGAGTGTGGCGCCTCCGCCTGACGAGCAGCATGTCGATTCGCCTGCCCTGTCCGGCGAGAACAAATTGGCCATTGTTATCTCCGAAGGCAAATCGAAGGTCATCGTGCCGCTGACCGTATGGAGCGGGAAGGAGCAATATGCGCTTGAGCTGCATGGAGACGGCTTTGCGGCAGAGCTGCCGGCAGAGCTGATCGCCCAGCTTCGGGAGCTGGCTGACGGTGATTCCGAGGCCAAGCTGCTGTTCCAGTTCCGCCAGGAGAACGGCGCGGACTGGGCGGCTGCCGGAGAGAAGGAGCATGCCAGTCTCCATGAGCTTAGCCGGACACTTGTATTCGGCTTGTCTCTGCAGAAGGGTAGCGGAGAGCGGGTCGAATTAGGCGAGTTTGCCGCGCCTGTGCGGTTGGAGCTGGCACAATCCGTGCCTTCTGCGGACGCTGGCGCGTTGTCCGGTGTATACCGATTTGCTGACGGGACGATCAGCTATGAGGGCGGGACTTTCAAGGATGGCAGATGGACGTTCGAAGCGAATGCGTCCGGCACGTACGCTGCGCTGCTCTATGACAAGCGGTTTGCGGATATGCCGCAAAGCCATTGGGCGCTTGACGCCGTGAAGCGGCTTGCGGCGAAAGGCATCGTCAAAGGCGCGACAGCAGAGACGTTTGCGCCTGCTCAGCCGGTCACGCGGGCGGAGTTCGCTGCGTGGATTGCCAGCGCTCTCGGCCTTGCAGAAACGGCAAGAACGTCATTTGGCGATGTTGACGAGGGCGCTTGGTATCGCGGCCATGTATCAGCCTTGCAGGCAGCCGGAATTCTATCCGGCAAAGCCGACGGCCGCTTCGAGCCGAATGCTTACATTACGCGCGAAGAGATCGCCGTGATAGTCGTTCGTTCGCTTAATTATTTGGATATAAATTTGGCGCAAAAAAATCCTTCAGATTCATTCGCAGATGCAAACTTGATTAGCGATTGGGCGCTTGATGCCGTCCGGTTGCTGGCGGATGCCGGGTATATGCGCGGTTATCCGGATGAAAGCTTCAGACCCGTGAAGGGGGCGACAAGAGCGGAAGCTGCGCAATTGCTGCAGTATTTTCTGCCTTGATACGCGGGAAAGGCAGGCCGCTGGGCCTGCCTTTTTCATGCGCATTAGCGGTTTTGGACCGTACCGGCTGTAGACCTGAGCATCTCCTGTTTGCCTAACATAACAGCAAAAAATGAACCCAAATCGCAAGCAAAAAGTCGTTGACAAGGAAGCCCGTTTGGATTACTATTTAAGTAATATTTGGCGCAAATAATGCGAATAAATTGCGTAAAATTTGGCGCAAATGATACTAGCAGACACAGCAAGGGAGAGAGTGCAATGACGAAAATCGGAATGGCTTTTATTGGTGTTGGGGATATGGGCTCCCATCATGCGATCGGTTTCGATATGCTGCCGGAATGCGATGTGCGTTACATATGCGACTTCCATGAGGGCAATATCGAGCGGACATTGAAGGAGATCCGCAGCGGGAATCCGGTCATCGTCCAAGATTACAAGGAACTGCTGGATAAGGAAGACATTGATGCGGTCGTCATCAGCGTGCCGAATTATTTGCACCGCGAAGTCGCTGTTGCCTTCCTGCGCGCCGGCAAGCATGTATTTTTGGAGAAGCCGGTTGCGCCAAGCATCGAGGATTGCGATGCCATTCTGGAGGAAGCGGAGAAGAGCGGCAAGCTGCTGCAGATCGGGCTTGTGTACCGTTACTCTAACTTGTACCGCCGCATGGCCAAGGAACTGGCCTCGGGAAGGCTCGGCCAGGTATCGATGATGTGGTGCAAGGAATTCCGCGATCCGTTCCCTCCGGCGGACTGGTTCTATGATTCGTCGAAGTCGGGCGGCGCGCTGGTGGAGAAGGATTGCCATCATTTCGATATTTTCAACTGGATGATCGGCTCGCGGCCGAAGCGCGTATTCGCCTCAGGCGGACAGCATGTCATCAAGAACGGCGAGGACATCCTGATCAACAACTCCTATACCCACTATCCTGCCAAGGTCATTTCGGACAGCTCGATCGTCGACCATGCTTGGGTCATCGTGGAATACGAGAACGGAAGCAAAGCAAGTCTGGGGTTATGCATGTACTTGAAGCCGCGCAATCTGATGGAGGACGGCCTGGAGTTCGGTCTGATCGGCAATAACGGCGTGCAGATGACAGCAAAAAGAGATTCGCGCATCGGCATATACGGCGGCGACGACTACACGAAAGAATATATCGATGTCGATGTCCGCTCCGATTCCATCATGGGCGGCCATACCGGCGGGCAGACGCAGCGCAAGGATTTTGTGGCGTGCATCCTCGAAGGCAAGAAGCCGTTCGCGAACGGCCAGATCGGACGCGATGCCCTTCTGGTTGCGCTGGCAGCGGAGAAGTCGATCCGCGAGGAACGGTATGTCTACATCGACGAAATCAAATAGCTGGGGGGCGATCCTTTGATCTCATCAAAACGGCTGGACGGGTGGAAGTTTCTGCTTTTTATCGCCCCGTGGCTTATCGGCTTCACGATCTTTTTCCTTCTTCCTTTTGGAACCGCTGTATTCTATGCCTTTACGGATGCCCGGCTGCCGGGCTCCACGGATTTCAACTTTATCGGGATGAGCAACTTCTCGACGCTGATGGGCGATCCGATCTTCGGCAAGAGCGTAGCGAATACGATCTATTTTGTTTTGCTCGGGGTGCCGATTGTCACCACTGGCATGCTGCTGATCGCCCTGCTGCTTAATCTGGACGTGAAGGGCATCGCGCTCTTCCGCACGTTCTACTACTTGCCTACGCTGGTGCCGATCGTTGCGACGGTTATTATTTGGCGGCTGGTGTTCAACTCCGAATTTGGGGTCCTGAACGGCTTCCTCGGCTTGTTCGGCATGGGGAAGGTGAACTGGCTTGGCGGAGCGGGCATGATCAAGCCGGTCATCATCTTGCTTCAGATCTGGATATCCGGCAGCGGCGTGCTGATCTTCCTGGCGGCGCTGAAGGGCGTGCCGTCCCATCTGTACGAGGCGGCACTGATCGACGGCGCAAGCAGAATCAGAAGATTTTTCTCCATTACGCTGCCGATGATCAGCCCCTCGATTCTGTTCGTTCTCGTCATCCAGACGATGTACAACTTCCAGATGTTCACGGAAGCGATGCTGCTGTCGAACGGCGGCCCGAATTACGCTTCCTACACGTATGTGTTCCATATCTATAAAGCGGCGTTTACGGATTTGAAGTTCAGCATGGCGATGGCCCAATCGATCATTTTGTTCGCGATGATATTGGCAGTGACTATGTTCATCCTGAAGGCGTCCAACCGGTTTGTTTATTATGAAGGCGAAGGGAGGGGCTAATGGATGAACGTATCGTACAAAAGAAGCAAGGCGGCCTCCAAAGCGCTTAGCTACATCTTGCTGATCGGCGTCCTCGCCTTGTTCACCGGGCCGCTGCTCTGGATGCTCTCCACGATGCTCAAAACGAAAGCGGAAACATACAAATATCCGCCATCGTTATTCCCGGAGACCGTGACGTTCGAGGCGTTCGAAAGGCTGTTCACGCTGCAGCCGCTTATGTGGCAGTGGATCGGCAACTCGGTGCTGATCTCGGTGCTGGTCGCTCTCGGGACGGTCGTCTCCAGCTCGCTGGCCGCTTACGGCTTTGCGAGGTTCGATAACCGCGCGAAAAACGGTCTGTTCTTCATCGTGCTTATTACGCTTATGATTCCGGCTTCCGTCATGATCGTGCCGTCCTTCGTGCTGTACACGAAGCTGGGCTGGATTGACACCTGGCTGCCGCTGATTGTGCCGGCCTGGCTAGGAGGCGCTTACTATATCTTCTTGTTCCGCCAGTTCTTCATGACCATTCCGCGTGAGCTGGACGAGGCGACTTATCTGGACGGAGGCGGGCGCTTTACCGTATATTCGCGGATTGTGATGCCGCTGTCCAAGCCGATTATCATTACGGCGTCGATCTTTGCTTTTGTGTACTCGTGGCTTGATTTTCTGGGTCCGTTCCTGTATCTCAAATCGAGCGAGAACTATACGCTAAGCGTCGGCTTGCAGTTCCTGATCGGGCAAACGAGCCAGGACTTCCCCGCGCTTGCCGCGGGCGCGTTTATCAGCATCCTCCCGATCGGCGTCATTTATTTCTTCGCGCAAAGGTATATCGTCGAGGGGGTGGTGCTGACCGGTTCGAAGGGCTAAGGCAATTATGTTCAGGCATGACGGCATCATCATTCTATTGGATCGAAAAGGGGAGTTTTGTCCATGAAAGTTTCGAGGAAATGGGTATGGATCGTATCATTGATGTTCGTCTTTTCCATGGTTATGATGGGTTGCGGCAGCGGAGATAAAAACAACGGCGGAAATACAAACCAACCATCAGAGACGGCAGGCGAGGGCACAAAGGCGCCTGAGGATAAAGTATCGATTACGTATTCCCAGTGGGGAACGGCGGAGGAGCTGCAGCGCGTGCAGGAGCTGCTTGACCAGTTCATGGCGGCCAATCCGAACATTACGGTCAAGCTGGAGGGCAAGGATTGGGGCAGCTATTGGGACGGCCTGACGGCCAATGCCGCGGGCGGCACGCTTCCCGATGTCTTGAAGACGAGCTACGCGTTTATCGAGAAATACGCCGAGCTTGGCATCTTCAAGGAGCTGGACGGCCTGCTTGGAAGCAACAGCTTCCCGCTTGCGGATGTTGATCCGAGCCTGCTTGGGCTTCATCAATATCAAGGCAAGCAGGTGTCCATGCCAATCGATGCCAACGTAATCGTGTTCTATTACAATAAAGGACTGTTCGACAATCCGGAGACGAATCCGAAGGGCGCGGTTTACCCGGGAATGGAGCCGACTTGGCAAGAGGTAGCGGATATCGCGACCAAGATGACGCTTGATGCCAACAACAAAAATCCGGGCGAAGACGGCTTCGACAAAGGCTCGATCAAGCAATGGGGGCTTTCCCTCGTGCCGGGCTCGACAATGGACTGGTTCCTGGAGCCGATGCTCTGGTCGAACGGCGGCAAGCTGATCAATGACGACGGCACCCTGGCGCTGGATACGCCGGAAGCTCAGGAAGTGCTGAACTACTTTATCGACATGACCAAAAACAGCAACATCAACACGACACCGGCTCAAATGGAAGGCCTCGGCGGCCAAGCGAACCTTGGCATCACGACGGGCAAGGTAGCCATGAACGCGGGCGGCAGCTGGAATACGACGCATTACAAGGAAGCGGGCATTACGTACGGTATCACGCATTTGCCGAAGTTCAAGACGACGCAGACAGTAGTGCAGCCGGCTGGCGTCGCGATGAGCGCTTCGACGAAGCATGAAGCGGCGGCTTACAAGCTGCTTTCGTGGCTGGCTGGCTCGGATGGGCAGACGGCGCTTGCGAAGCAAGGCTTCTCCATTCCGGCCAACAAGCAGGCGGCAAGCGCATACCTGGAGACAGCCGGCTCGGAGTTCCAAATCTTTCTGGATGCGCAGCAATACGGCATCGTATCGCCGTTCACCGTGAAAAAAACCGACCTCGTCTGGACATACGGCGAGCAAGTGATGAAGAACCCGCTGGCAGGCGACGGCGACCTCGCCGCTGCCATCGCGGACCTCGCATCCAAAATTCAATAAGCCAATTTGACAGGATGTGGAACTCCTCCGAAGCGCGCTGTACTGTTCAGACGCTTCGGGGGAGTTTTTTTTGCATTCCCTCCTTCTGCTGCCAGTGAACATTTCTCGCGCTCGCGGCTGACGTATACGCCGTAGTCCGATGTAGTTTGCGGCAACTTTTTTTGAAATGAAAAAACATTTGCCGCAAACGAGCAGAAATGATATAACTAAGTGGAAGGGAAGGAGGCACTCAAAATTTGGTAAAGCTTAAGGATATTGCCGATCAGGTTGGCGTCTCGGTGTCCACGGTATCCCGGGTCATCAATCACGATGTGAGCCGCTCGGTCAACGAAGATACGCGCAACAGAATATTGGAGGCCGCGCATACGCTCGGCTATAAGACGAATAAAATCGGGAAAAGCGCAAAAGGAAAGCGCGACGCCGCCATTCCGGGATTTCATGTGGGCTGTGTCGTAGCCGTTCCTCAAAATAAATATAACCACCCTTATTTCTCAATTATTTTGGAAGGGGTCGAGCGCGGCCTGTCCTCGCAGGGCTACCGCCTGGAGTTCATACACAGCATGGCGACCGGCGATGATCTAAGCGAGCTGCAGCGGCTCGTGAAGGACCATGGCGTCGACGGCATGATTGTCGTGGAAGGCATTCAGCCCGAAGCGTATCAATGGATCAAAAAAAATGTCCGCGCCGTCGTCGGCATCGACATCTCCGACCATGAAGTGCCCGTTATCGCTTATGATCGCGTTGCGGCAGCCAAAGCGGCTGTGGCGCATTTGATCGCCAAGGGGCATCGCGAGATCGGATTTGTGGGCGGGCCCGGCCGCTACGGCGACATTCAGCGGGAGAAGCGGTTCCGCGGCTTCCAGCATGCGATGGACGAGGCAGGTCTGGCGATTGATCCGGAGTGGATCATTAACGTTAACTGGGATGTCTCTCAAAGCTATGAGATGATGAAGGAGGCATTCTCCCGGCAAGTGAAGCGTCCGACGGCGTTCTTCTGCGCCAGCGATATGATGGCGATACCCGCTATGCGGGCGGCGACGGAGCAGCGGCTGCGCATTCCTGAAGATGTCGCGTTCTTCAGCGTCGACAACATCGAGCTGTCACAGTTCACTTCTCCGCCGCTCACAACGATTCATGTTCCGAAGATGGAGATGGGCATGATTGCTGCAGGTACGCTGCTCGACTATTTGAAACGCCGCTATACAATACCCGTCAAGATTTGGGTGCCGCATGAGCTGAAGCTGCGCCACTCTACCGGCGACCATTCCTGATAGAATCATTAATCGCACACATAAAGCCCCGTTTTCTTGCCGAGGCAAGGAACGGGGCTTTTTGGCGTGTTCGGAGATGGGCTGATGTCCCTCGATTGGCTCGGCTGAAGGTGATGATGGACATCTTCTTTCATAATCGGGTACAAGCCCGAATACACTTTCCATAACAGGCAGCTTGTCTGACGGTCAGATCGAGGAGACAAGCTTGATCATGAAAGGGAAAGAGGGATGCGATAATGAGCATGGAACGATCAGGCGCAGCAATATTGGGACTAGGGACGGCGGTGCCGGCTTATCGGATGGATCAGGAGGATACCTCCCGCAGGCTGACGGAGGCGCTGTCAAGTGCGGGGCATTCCGACTCCAGCCGGTGGGCGAAGCGAATATTCCGGCAGTGCGGCGTGGAGAGCCGCTATACCTGCGAGCCGAATTTGCTTGAGTCGGCTGCAAGCTGCAGGTACTTCCCCAGCGCAGACAGCGAAGCGGCGGTGCCGTCGACCAGCGGGCGCATGGCCCTATATAAGCGGGCCTCCGTACCGCTTGCTGCTGAGGCGGCGGAGAAAGCGCTGGCGGATAGCGGCATTCATCCGGAGGACATTACGCATTTGATTACGGTGAGCTGCACAGGGCAATTCCTGCCGGGATTGGATGCAGCGCTGATCGGCGAACTGGGGCTTCGCCCGACAGTCGCAAGGGTGCCGCTTACTTTTCTCGGCTGCGCGGCGGGGTTAAAGGCTGTCTGCTTGTCCAAGGGGCTTGTTGCAGGACAGCAGAATGCGCGGGCGCTGGTCGTATGTGTAGAGTTGTGCACGCTGCATATTCAGCCCTCCAGCGACAGGGAAGCGCTCTATGGCGCGTCCTTCTTCGGGGATGGAGCTTCCGCTTGTGTCATTGGCAGGCCGGATGAGCGGCATCGCGGCGTATTCCTGCTGGGCGAGGAGCGTTCGGCTTTGCTGCCGGACAGCGCGGGAGAGATGATCTGGGAGGTTGGCAACCACGGGTTCGATCTCTATCTGTCGCCTTCCATTCCCAGGCTGATCGGCGAGCATGTTCCGGCGGAGATTAACCGTCTGCTGGAAGGCGGGCCAGAGCCGGAGCTATGGGCCATTCACCCCGGCGGCAGGGGCATCGTCGACATTATGCAGGAGACGTTCGCATTAAGCGACGGGCAGACGTCCGCCAGCCGCTCGATATTGCGGAACTATGGCAATATGTCCTCGGCTACGATCCTGTTTGTGCTGAGCGAGATGAAGCGCATGCTTGGCGAAGAGAAGGCAGGCTACAAGGAAGGCATCGCGCTGGCCTTTGGACCCGGCGTCACCGCGGAGATGATACGTATCGCCTATTCGCCATACCCGCAACTTTGCCAAGCGGGAGGTTCGACAGCTGGCGCCGAAGAGGCCGATGCCTATGCTTAACAATCTTCAGGAACGGGAGAACAGGCCCGAGCATATGGACGATGCATCTCAAGGCGGTCCGCGGCTGCAGGAAGCGCTGGTCCATCTGCGCCGGCTGAACCGGCTGTTCGGGGCGGCGTCGCCTACGCTGTATGGGGTCAAACGTTTATGGAAGGCGGCGGGCTCGCCCAAGGAATTGTCGATACTGGATGTTGGCGCAGGCTCGGGCGATGTGAACGACAAGCTGCTGAGATGGGCGCTGGAGGAAGGCGTCCGCCTTAATGTCACGCTTGTCGATATGACGAAAGAAGCGGTGAAGGAGGCCAGCCTGTACTTCTGGAATGAATCGCGTGTCCAGGTATGCCAAGGCGATCTGTTCGAGCTGGAGGCTGAATCTGCAGATATCGTCACAGGAACCCAATTCCTGCATCACTTCAATGGAGACGAGCTGAAGCAGGCTGCAAGACAGATGCTGAAAACGTCGCGGATGGGCGTTGTCATTAATGACATTCATCGGCATCCCATATCCTGGACGGCTGTATGGATGGCCACTCGAATCATCTCGCGCAATCCCTATATCCGGCACGACGGACCGTTGTCGGTGGCGAAGGGCTTTCGGGGAGAGGACTGGAGGAAATTGCGGGAGGCGCTGGATTTGGACCCATCGGAGTTCAAGTATGTCTGGCGGCCATTGTTCCGTTATTCGGTCATGATCAGAAAGGAAGGCGGCGCGGATGATCTATGATGCGGCGGTGCTTGGGGCTGGAATCGCGGGCAGCGCAGCGGCCAAGGCGCTTGCCTCGCGAGGCTGGAGCGCCGTTCTGCTGGACCGCCAGCGATTCCCGAGACATAAGGTATGCGGCGAGTTTCTGTCGCCGGAATCCCTGGAGACGCTTGCCCGGCTCGGGCTGCTGGAGCCTGTGCAGTCGTTATCGCCAAGTCGGATTACCCAGACCAGCCTGTTCCTCGAGAACGGGGGCGTTATCCGGATTCCGCTCCCGGACGCGGCGCTTGGAGTTAGCCGATATAGCTTGGACAGCGCCTTCCATCGGGAAGCGTCCGCTGCCGGCGCCTCTATTCGGGAGGGTGCTGTGGTCCTGTCGGTTGAACGGTTGGACGGGCATTATGAACTGATCGTGCGGTGCGGAGGAGAGACGGAGGTGCTACGTGCCAGGGCAGTTATTGCCGCATGGGGCGGAGCGGGTCTCACCGGAATCTTGCCGGATGGTCGCGAGCGTTCGAGCGAACGGAGAATGGAGGGGCCTGCAAGGAACTCAAGGGGCCAGTCCGCACGGCATTCGGCGCAAGCGCCTGGCCTGGTCGGCGTGAAGATGCATTATCTAAGCGCAGACTCGGCTGCACTGGCTAGCGGGGGGGATTCCGTGGAGCTGTATTTCTTCCGGGGAGGCTATGCAGGCATTAATGGGGTGGAGGATGGGAAGGTGAATATCGCGGCTTTGCTTGAACGCGGGGATATTCCATTGAATCATCGCTCCGTGCCCGCCATGCTTGAGGAGGCTGCCCGCCGCCATCCAGCCCTCCGTGAACGGATGGCAGCGCTAAGCCCGCTGCCCGATTCCGCTGCCGCCGTATCGCCCGTCCGGATCAGCATGCGTCCCGCGGCATGGAGCGGCATCCCGCTGATCGGCGATGCCATCTGCCGCATCCCGCCGCTGTGCGGGGACGGCATGTCGATGGCGCTTCGCTCCGCGGAGCTATGCTCAGCATATGCTGACGGGTACTTGCGCGGCGAATTCTCTCTTAGCGAATGGGAACGCGAATACAAGGCGGCGATTGCGCGGGAATTCAGCAGACCGCTGCGTTGGGGACGATTCGCGGAATCGCTGCTCAGCTCCGCCCTGCTGTCCCGCGCCTTGCCGGCGCTGGCAAGGCTGGCGCCGCGTGCGGCAAGGGGCATGATTCAGTCTACGCGGCTTCGCATCCGGTAGCGGTCTCTCCATTTTTCTAAGAGATAGGGGTTTACAAGCGGCAAGGGCGTCTGGTAGAGTAGCACAAATGCAATGACGAGAAGAGTAAGCCTTCATGTCCATGTACAGAGAGCTCCGCCCGCTGAAAAGGAGTCATGGAACATACTGCTGAACCAAGCCTCCGAGCGGCACATTGGAACGGGCGCGAGCAACCCCGGGATGGTGTGACGGGTGCTCCCGTTACAGGGCTAGAGTATAAGCATGCGCGCAGCATGCCGTACTTGAAGAGGCCGGCCTGGCGACAAGCCGGCGAATATGGGTGGCACCGCGATGATCAATCTCGCCCCCAAGACTATTGGTCTTGGGGGCGAGATTTTTTTGTTGTCGATCATCATGAGGTGAAGGAGCCGCGTCTATGAAAAATGATGCCTGGTTGGAAAAGTGGAAGTATCCGTCCATCCTCTTGTTCGGCATCGGCATATCCAATGTCGGGGGATGGATCTATTTTATCGCGCTTAATCTGATTGTCTTAGATAGGACAGGGTCCGTCTTGGCGGTATCCCTGCTATATCTCATCCGCCCGTTAGCAACAATGGCCAGCAATCTATGGGCGGGCAGCCTGATCGACCGGACGAACAAGCGCAGCTTGATGGTCTTGCTGGATGTGCTGAGGGCGGGGCTGATCGTGCTTTTGCCGCTCTATTCTTCCGTCTGGTATATCTATGGCCTTGTGTTTTTTATCCAAATGGCGGGCTCCGTATTCGGTCCGGCTTCCAGCACATACATTACGATGCTGATACCGCCTGAGCAAAGGCCGCGCTTCAACTCGCTGAATGCGCTGATCGGCTCCGGAGCCTTCTTGATCGGTCCGGCGATTGCCGGTCTGCTGTTCCTTGCCGGCTCTCCGGTGATGGCGATCTATATTAACGCCGCGGCAATGCTCCTGTCCGGGGTGATTACGCTATTCATGCCGAATCTGGAGAAGAATGCTTACAGCGAAGGGAGCAGCGTCAAGCTGGAGTGGTCGGTGATCAAAGCGGACTGGGGAACGGTGCTGCGATTCTATCGGTCGCATGTATACGTCACGGCTGTGTGTCTGTTATTCGGCGCTATCATGATGGTCATGGCTTCAGCGGTCGATTCGCTCGAAGTGGCTTTTGCGCTGACAGTGCTGGGACTGTCGGAGAGCAGCTACGGGCTGCTTGTCAGCGTCTCTGGAGCGGGCATCATCGCAGGCGCGCTGGTAAACACGGCGGTGGCAGGCAAAGCGCAGCCCGTTGCCCTAATCGGACTTGGCGTGCTTGGCGTCAGCGGCGGATACTTGCTCTATGCGACCTCCTCCTCATTCGGGATTGCGGCAGCCGGATTTTTTATTCTGGCGTTTTTTATCGCATTCGCCAACGCGGGTTTTGCGACGTTCTATCAAAACAACATTCCGGTAGAGATGATGGGACGATTCGGCAGCGTGAACGGGTTTGTCGAGGCCGTCTTGATTATGCTGACGACGATTGCACTCGGGTTATGGGCGGAGTGGGGATCGCTGCAAGCGGCTGTCATCGCAGGCGTTATTGTAATGGCTCTATTGAGCGCCGGGTTAGGAACGGTGCTTTTGCGCAAAGTCATTATTGTACAAAAAGTAACTGGAACAGGCATTTCCGTGCAACATGACGCAGCCTATACTACAATAGAGACAAGGCGTGGGCCGGGACCGGAGAGGGCAGATTAGCTGCAGCCGGCCTGGCGCACCGCGCGTGTGCAAGACAACATCAATTCGGGAGGGATTGCGGTTGGCTGAGCAGAATCGAGTGAAAATAGGATTGGTGGGAGCAAGCTGGTTTGCGGATTTATGGTATTTGCCGGTCGTTCAGATGCATCCGGATGCCGAGCTCTATGCGATATGCAGCGAAGGCGGCGGAAGCGCCAGACGAATGGCGGATCAATACGGCATTCCGCATGTATTCGGCTCTTACGAGGAGATGTTGGAGCGAGGCGGGCTTGACGGCGTATGCATCATTACGCCCAACGATGTGCATGTGACGATCGCAGAGGCCGCCATGAATCGCGGCATTCATGTCATGTCCGAGAAGCCGCTTGCGCTCGACCTTAAGGAAGCGGGGCAGATGATGTTATCCGCAGAGAGAAGCGGCATCATCCATGGCGTTAATTTTACGTACAGGGAGCATCCTGGCGTACGCCGGATCAAGGCGATGCTTTCGGAAGGCTTGATCGGCCGGCTTCAATCCGGACATTTTGAATATACGGGAGACTATGGCGTCACCGGCCCTCCGGGCTGGAGAGGCTCGATTGCCAAAGGCGGCATTGGCGGCGTACTGGCGGATCTGGGCTCGCACCTGATCGACCTGGCGCAATACGTTACCGGTGACGGCTTGTCCGAGGTGAGCGCCGATGCGACGTTCGCACATCGGGATAAGAACCCTGATGCGGCGGCGGATGCCGTCATCTTCCTGGCCCGTTCAGAGGGGGGCGCGCAGCATTCTTTCCGCACAAGCTGGATGGAGCATCAAGGGGAGAAGGGGCAGACCATTCGCATGCATTTGAACGGCGCGCTCGGTATCATTGAATTTGCTGTGAGCCATTTGGGCTCTTCATTGTCTTATACGCTGCACGAAGGCGGCAAGACAGTAGTAGACCTTCGCGAGGATGGCCTTCCGGCTTGGAATGAAGACGAGCCGTCCTCGGAATCGAGCTTCCGGCCTTGGCGGCTGACGGATCGCAATGAGGTATGGAAGTGGATCGACCGGATACGGGACCGAAAGGAAGGAACGGCGGAAGCGTCGGCCGATTACCCGACCTTTGCCGACGGGTATTATGCGCAGGCTGTCATGGAGGCCGTCATGCAGGCGGCGGAAGAACGGCGGTGGGTACCGATTCAGAGGGTGAAGTGAGCGAAAGGGACTGTCTTAAGAAGCGGAATAGTTGTGCCGTACACAAATAATCGAATCGAAAGGGTAGCATCTTGTAATAGCGTTGTTGAGCAACGTTAAAGGCTCGGAATCGCCCCGAAAAAGCGAATTAGTTGTGCCACACACCGCTAATTACTTCAAAAGTACGGGGTGTCCAGAATGGAATGGCTAGAAAACTTGGGACGCTCTCCTCTAAATAGAAAGACAACCATAAGCAAAAGACGGCGGTGCAGGGATAACTCCCTAGCGCCGCCATTTCTTTATCTTCACCCGTTTATTCAAGAGTTGAGCTGTCTTATCAAGCGAGTCTTATTTGTTTATTTGTTATGCATTCACAAAAGGGCATGCCCAAAAGTACATGCTGCTGCTGCCCGCTTGTACGATTTCAAAGTGTTGTTTACACGTTAATATAAGGAGAAATGCAGAGTAGGTAGAGAAAGGTGATTTGTATGGCAAGGTTTTTGTACAAGCTAGGGCTTTTTGCATCAAGAAACAGAAAAAAAGTGTTGTTTGGGAGTATAGGGGTCCTTATCCTCGTTGTTTCTCTAGGTCTTGGCATGGGAGTTCATCTGAACGGTGAAATGAACATTCCTGGCACAAAATCTGAGGAAGCCATGGAAGTGTTGAAGGAAGAATTTTCGCAAGGTCCGGAACGCGGAACGATACAAGTGATCTTCAAAGCTCCTGAAGGTCAAACGTTAGAATCGGAATCTGCTCAAAACTTGATCGCTGAATCGTTAGAATCGATATCACAAGATCCTGAGATTGAATCTGTAGTAAGCCCTTATGAGGGAGGAACGATTAGTTTTACTCGAGAGATTGGATATGCAGTCATTACGTACAAGAACGAAGCAACCAAAGTCACGGAGGCTTCTAAAGAGCACGTATTGGAGATTGTGGAGCAAGTGCGAAGCAAAGGGATGCAGGCTGAACTTGGCGGAACAGTCGAATTCTCAGCTCTTGAGATAGGCGGAGCCTCGGAAATCATAGGCATCATCGCAGCATTTATGATTTTGGCAATCACATTCACATCATTGCTTGCAGCAGGATTGCCAATATTAACAGCTGTAATCGGACTTGGAATAGGAGTCATGTCCGTTATCATCGCATCTAATTTTGTAGAAATGGCTTCTTTCTCGCTCATTCTTGCCATCATGCTTGGACTCGCGGTAGGAATCGATTATGGTCTGTTTATCATATCAAGATTCAGACAGAATCTTGTGGAAGGCAAAGGTGTAGAGGAGTCCATTGCGCATGCAAATGCGACTGCAGGCAGTGCGGTTATCTTTGCTGGATTAACGGTAATCATTGCACTGGCTGGATTATCTGTCACCGGAATTCCATTTATCACGATTATGGGTATAGCCGGGGCGTTTACGGTGTTAATCGCAGTATTGGTCTCCGTTATCGTCGTTCCTGCGCTTCTCGGTATGGCAGGTGAACGGATTCGTCCAAAGGCAAAAGCTGCTTCTGCAGAGCGTCTTCAGAAGGATCATGAACAATCAAATTCATGGGGGCGCTTCATTACAAAGTATCCATTGCCGATTGCCCTCGCAGGAATATTATTATTAGGAGCTATAAGTTTACCGGCACTTCATATGCAGACGGGTCTCCCGGACTTTGGATCTAAATCAACTGAAACAACCGAGCGCCGAGGGTATGATTTGATAGCGGACGGGTTTGGTCCAGGTATGAATGGACCACTCGCAATAATCATTAAAGCAGACGGAACAAATGATGTCCAAGCGGCTTTTGCGAAAGTTGCCAAGGAGCTAGGGGAGCTGCCGAATGTGGCAATGGCAATGCCTCCGATACCGAATGCATCAGGAGACGTTGCTATGGTAACGATCCTTCCGGGAACAGATCCAAAGGATGAGAAAACAACTGATTTGGTTCATTTGATCCGTGAGAAGGCGGTTGAATTCAAGGAGAAGGACCAAGTAGAGGTGATGGTTACCGGTTCAACGGCCGTTAATATTGATATAAGTGAGAAGTTGAATGAGGCATTGCCTAAATTTGCGGCTCTGATCGTTGGACTTGCATTAATCCTTCTTATGATGGTGTTCCGGTCTATCTTAGTGCCGATCAAAGCCGTATTAGGATATCTCCTTACCCTTACAGCAACACTTGGACTCGTCGTATTTGTCGTTCAGGATGGTCATTTCGCCGAGCTATTCAATATTCCTGCAGCAGGTCCCGTTCTTAACTTTCTGCCAATCTTGACAGCAGGAATCCTGTTTGGCTTGGCAATGGACTATGAGGTGTTTCTGGTCAGTCGCATGCGTGAGGAGTTTAGCCACACGGGGAATGCGAAAGGCGCTGTCTTGTCTGGCCTTAAAAATAGCGGGACTGTCGTAACGGCGGCAGGGTTAATTATGATTGCTGTATTCGCAAGCTTCATCTTTGTCGAGGATACCATGATTAAGTCAATGGGCTTAGCCCTCTCCTTTGGTATATTATTCGATGCATTTATTGTGCGGTTGACAATCGTGCCGGCAGTAATGACCCTTATGGGCCGTACGGCTTGGTATCTTCCGAAGTGGCTTGGACGGATCTTGCCAAATATAGATGTCGAGGGAGAATCCATAACCAAAAATTTTGAGGAAAAGAGAAAATCTGTCATACAGTGAAGCTGAATCTAAAATAGCTGATTTGTGTCATTGCCCAATCGTACATGAGGGAACTACCCTTATGTACGATTTTTTTCGGTTTTACTATGTGGGTATAATAGGAGAAATATCAAATATGCAAGATGACGATGAATTAGAGGATGAAAGTAGGGGGACAAATGGTAATTGGAAGCGGGTTCATGAAATGGCTGCAGCGCAATCGATTTAATGATTTGCCAGATGCCATGTTCAATGCCAGAGTTCCGAGCATGATGTGGGTTCTATTCATCTATATCATATCTATGCTTGTACAGATTCTGTATGAGCCTTCGATCATTTCGTTGGCTTTCTTTTCGGGATTGATGCTTCTTCACGGCTCATTAATATGGCACTTTCCATTACTTACAGAAAAACATCCTTGGGTTTATTTTTTGATTCAAGGTCTGATTATTCAAGTTTGTGCGCTCATTATGTATCAAGCCGCATTTTTATTGTTGTTAGGAATGTACCCCGTTTTGACTGGTCAAAGCGTAGGCAAATACAATCACAGAATCAAGATGATTCTTATGTCCGCTTTGTATTATGGTTTATATGTCGCAACACTCTTATTGATGGGGCAATCTGAAATATTGATATTAATGTCGATCTTATATATGATGATGGTTTTCGTATTTGTTTCATTCGCCGGTTTATATTTAAAACAAGTGAAGGCTCGAATTCGAACGCAAGCATTTCTTGAAGAACTAGAACTCGCTCATCGGAAGGTTAAGGAATTGACCCTGGCAAATGAACGTCAGCGGATGGCACGGGATCTACACGATACGTTAGCCCAAGGCTTGGCGGGTATCGTCATGCAATTGGATGCAGCCGATGCACATTTGATGAAAGGCAATTCGAAAAGAGCTCATGAAATTGTACAGCATTCCATGGGTCATGCAAAGAAGACGCTGTCGGAAGCGAGATTGGCAATTGACAATTTGCGTTCAAAAGCTTTTGTTACGATTGACTTTTCCGATGCTGTTCGTGAAGAAGTAGAGCGTTTCAAGAAAGCAACAGGTATACAAGTCGTTCTTGATATGAGAGTTGATGGCGGCATTTCTGAATTGGTGATGGAGCATATGCTCCACATTATAGGTGAATGCTTAACTAACGTCGCCCGCCATGCTGAAGCTAGGCAAGTGTGGGTATACATCCGTATAGAGGACGAAAACTTAGAATTAGAGGTTAAAGATGATGGGAAAGGCATTGACTTAAATCAAATCGGCAACATGTCGGGACATTATGGCCTTATAGGTATTAAGGAACGTGTGCGTATCTTAGGTGGATCGCTTAACATAACCAATAACGTGCCACAAGGGACGTTGATTAAGATTGACACAGTGGCTGAGGGGGGCGAGTGTTCGTGACATATAGCGTGCTTATTGTCGATGATCATTTGGTCGTAAGAGAAGGGTTGAAGTTTATGATCGAGACGAATGATCAGTTTCAAGTTGTTGGTGAGGCCGGAAACGGGGAAGAGGCTCTGCGATTGCTTGAAACTCTTTCTCCAGATGTGATTCTCATGGATTTAAATATGCCTGTAATGAGTGGATTAGATACAATGAGGGAGCTTAAAGAAAGAAATATTGAAATTCCTGTCGTTATCTTAACGACTTATAATGAAGATGAACTGATGTTAAACGGACTAGAAATGGGTGCCAAAGGTTATCTTTTGAAAGACACGGGTAGAGATTATTTATTTCGAACGATCGAATCCGCAGTTCACGGCGATATGTTGCTGCAGCCTGAGATAATGGAGAGAGTATTTGCGGCAAGAAAAAAACGTCAGGATATGCGAGATACATCCTTGAAGCATATGGTGCTTTCTGAGAAAGAACGAATCGTTCTACAGTTTATAGCACGTGGTTATAAAAGCAAAGAGATCGCAGGTGATATGGGGATATCCGAGCGTACGGTTAAAGCACATCTGACGAATATCTACAACAAACTGGGAGTGAGTTCCAGATCTCAAGCAGTAGCTGTAGCAGTTGAAGGAGGCATCGTTCAGTTATAATACTATTTTCTTAGCAGAAATAGTGGTGTAGGTATAATACCCTGGCACCGCCATTTCTGCATTTTCGCGCTTCGAGTAAATATTCTTTTGAGGCCGCCATTTTTGGATACGGACGAAAAAGGGGAGACTATACAAGCCTAGTATCTAAGCCAGCCAATTATTATGACTTTTCTAGAAAAGAACATACTAAGGGAAGAAAGCAAGCCTTTCTCACTATTCGAAAAATAGGGTACGGGGGTATCGTAAATTTTCGTTGACGAATATAGGGGGGTGGGGTATACTGATGATGTCGACGAACTGGAAATGGCTTCATCCATCCGCTAATGAGCGGAACTTTAGGCCATCATATCCCATCAAGAAGCATAGGAGTGTTCAAGATGAAACAGGAAGCTTTAACGGCAAGCACCGATCAAGTGACTTTCGATATATCAGGCATGACCTGCGCAGCTTGCGCCAACCGCATAGAGAAGGGGCTTAACAAGATGCCCGGAGTCTCACAGGCAAGCGTCAACTTCGCCATGGAGACGGCAAGCGTCAGCTTCTCCTCCTCGGAGATTTCTGTGGAGGATATGCAGAGCAAAGTGAAGCAGTTAGGGTATGCTGCGGCACTAAAGGCAGAGGAGAAAGAGACGAAGGAGCATCGCTCCCGGGAAGCGAGAAAGCATAAGCTGACGCTCATCCTGTCCGCGCTTCTGTCGCTGCCGCTGCTCTGGAGCATGGTAGGCCACTTCTCGTTCACGTCATGGATGTATGTGCCTGATTTGTTCATGAACCCATGGTTCCAGTTAGTATTGGCTACGCCGGTTCAATTCTATGTAGGCGCTCCGTTCTACAAAGGCGCGTATAAAGCGCTTCGCAACGGCAGCGCGAATATGGATGTGCTGATTTCATTAGGAACATCGGCGGCTTACTTCTATAGTATTTATCTCACCTTGCAATGGTGGGCGGACGGAGCATCTTCGCATCACGGTCCTTCCCTGTACTTCGAGACCAGCGCCGTTCTGATTACGCTCGTTGTTCTAGGTAAGCTGTTCGAGACGCTGGCGAAGGGCCGGACCTCGGAAGCGATCAAGTCGCTGATGGGCTTGCAGGCGAAGACGGCGCTTATCATTCGAGATGGTGAGGAACGCACCGTTGCGATTGAAGAAGTGCTGAAAGGTGACATCGTCATCGTCAAACCGGGCGAAAAAATTCCGGTAGACGGCCAGGTGCTGGAAGGCAGCTCGGCGGTTGATGAATCAATGCTGACGGGCGAGAGTATTCCGGTTACAAAAAATGCAGGTGACCATGTCATCGGCGCAACAATAAACAAAAACGGCCTGCTGCGCATTACGGCAACAAAGGTCGGCAAAGATACTGCGCTGGCGCAAATCATTAAGGTCGTGGAAGACGCGCAAGGCTCGAAAGCGCCGATTCAGCGGGTTGCGGATATCATCTCCGGCATCTTTGTACCTATTGTTGTAGCGATTGCGATTGCGGCGTTTCTCGTATGGTACTTTATCGTTACGCCGGGCGACTTCGGCGGCTCGCTGGAGAAGGCCATTGCGATACTGGTTATCGCCTGCCCTTGTGCGCTTGGACTCGCAACGCCGACTTCGATTATGGCGGGCTCCGGCCGTGCGGCTGAGCTTGGGGTCCTGTTCAAGGGCGGCGAGCATTTGGAGGGCACGCACCGCATTAATACCGTTGTTCTGGATAAGACGGGAACGGTGACCAAAGGCAAGCCTGAACTGACCGATGTTGTAACGGAATGGAATGAAGAAGAGCTGCTCCGTTTGGTCGGATCGGCGGAGAAGGGCTCCGAGCATCCGCTTGCGGAGGCGATTGTAGCAGGTGCTGAAGCGCGCGGCATCAAGCTTGCGGACGCTCAATCCTTTGAAGCCATCCCTGGCTTCGGCATAAGCGCGGCAATCGACGGCCGTGAAGTGCTGGTAGGTACAAGAAGGCTGATGGAACGCCATCAAATTAATGTGAAAGATGCACTCGATACGATGACGGCGCTGGAGATGGAGGGGAAAACCGCGATGCTGGCTGCGGTTGACGGCGAGTATGCAGGCATGGTCGCAGTAGCCGATACCATCAAGGATTCTTCGCCGGCTGCGGTTGCCAGACTGAAGAGCATGGGCATCGAGGTTGTCATGATTACAGGCGACAATGAACGTACCGCCAAAGCGATAGCGGCCAAGGTTGGCATCGACTATGTACTCGCTGAGGTTCTGCCGGAGGGTAAGGCCGAGGAAGTGAAGAAGCTGCAGGCGCAAGGCAAAAAAGTGGCGATGGTCGGAGACGGCATCAACGACGCTCCGGCGCTGGCTACGGCCGATGTCGGCATGGCGGTGGGCACCGGAACGGACGTAGCGATGGAAGCGGCTGACGTGACCCTGATGAGAGGCGACTTGTCCAGCATTCCGGATGCGATCATGATGAGCCGCAAGACGATGGCGAACATTAAGCAGAATCTGTTCTGGGCGCTTGGCTACAATACGCTGGGCATTCCGATTGCGGCAATCGGCTTGCTGGCGCCATGGGTAGCAGGCGCGGCTATGGCGCTCAGCTCGGTATCCGTTGTCCTGAATGCGCTCCGGCTGCAGCGTATGAAAATATAACTTGGAAGGCAGGGATATCCATTGGATCACTCGATAAAAATCTATACGATTCCCACTTGCAGCGATTGTGCCTTTGCAAAACGTTATTTTGGCGAACGAGGGCTGCCGTATACGGAGCTGAAGTGCGAGGAAGAGGAAGCGTACCGCAGGGAAGTATGGGAGCTGACAGGCAAGCAAGTCGTGCCGACGCTCGTCATTGACGGCCAAGTATTCGTCGGATTTGCCGATCATTTATCCGAGATCGCTGCTTTGACAGGACAGAGCCAGAACTAAATCATGTAAGGTGAAGGATCGGGGGAACTTGGGTTTCCCTGATCCTTTTTTTGGCGCGTGCAGGCGTGAAATATCGGCATATGGGCATTCTACATCTGGAGTAAAATATTAAACTTGACTGAAGTATATATTGATTATATACTTAATTACAAATAGTAAGTAACAAGCGAAAAACAAGGTGGTGATCGCATGGCTAACAAGCTTCATGCAGATACGCGCTTAGGCGAAGTCAAATTGCGGGTCAGCAATTTGGAGCGCTCGCTGAAGTTTTACGAGGAAATTGTCGGCCTCCGCGTGTTGTCGCGTACGGAACGCATAGCTGAACTGACAGCCGATGGTCGTACTCCGCTGCTCGTGCTGGAAGAAGTGCCGAACGCGACGATTACGCCGCTTCGCTCATCGAGCGGTTTGTATCATTTTGCGATCTTGCTGCCAACCAGGAAGGATCTTGGCCTTTCGCTTCGCAGATTGATGGATGCAGGCGTAAAGATCGGGCAAGCGGATCATCTGGTCAGCGAGGCGCTGTATATATCTGATCCGGACTTGAACGGCATTGAGATTTACCGGGACCGTCCAAGGGAACAATGGGAATACGATGCTCAAGGCTTTGTGAAGATGGCAACCGACCCGATCGATTGGGAGGGGCTGCTTGCCGAAGCGAAGGGAAGCGAGTGGAACGGCTTGCCGGAGGGCACTGTCATCGGCCACGTGCATTTCCATGTCGGCGATCTTCACAAGTCTAAGCAATTTTATTGCGATGCGATCGGCTTCGAGGTTGAGGCGGATTTGATGCGGCAGATGGGCGCGCTCTTTATCGGGGCTGGCCGCTACCATCATCATATGGGGCTTAATATATGGGCAGGAGCCGGCGCGCCTCCTGTAAAGCCAAACGGTACGGGCATTGAGCACTTTACGATTATTGTGCCGAATGCAGCCGAACTGGAAGCGACAGTCCAGCGGGTGAAGCGGCTAGGCATAGAGCTGGAGCTGAGGGATTCGTCCTGGTGGACGAAGGACCCGAACGGGATAGCCGTACAGCTTAGGGCAGCAGTCTGAACAACACACATGAAATAAAGGAGAGAATAGATCAATGAAAATCGGTATCGTCGGAGCAAGCGGCAAAGCAGGCAAGCTGATCGCGCAGGAGGCTCTTAGCAGAGGCCACGAGGTTACAGCGATTGTCCGCAACAAGGCGAACGTACAGATAACGGGCGCAGCCGTGCTGGAGAAGGATGTATTCGATCTGAAGCAAGCTGACCTGGCTTCCTTCGAAGTAGTGGTGAATGCGTTTGGCGCTGCGCCCGGTCAAGAGCATCTTCATGTTGATGCAGGTAATGCGCTAATTGATGCGCTTAAGGGCACATCGGTGCGCCTATTCGTTGTAGGTGGAGCTGGCAGCCTCTTTGTAGATGAAGCTAAGTCGGTCCGAGTATTCGAAACACCTGATTTCCCGGCGGCTTATCTGGCGACTGCGCAGAATCAGGGCAAAAATCTGGAGATTCTCCAAAAGCAGCAAGATGTGACATGGACATTCCTTAGTCCGGCGGCTTTCTTCCATGCGGAAGGCAGAAGAACGGGCGCCTATGAAACAGGTCTGGATCATTTGATCCTCAATGCCAAAGGCGACAGCTATATCAGCTATGCCGATTATGCCATTGCGGTACTGGATGAAATCGAAAACCCGAAACATCTCAACCAAAGATATACCGTTGTCGGCGAAGCGTAAGCGGGCTGGCGCGTTTCATATAGATAGAGCTTTATTGGATAAGGAATATGTCACACACCAACAAGAGCAACCAATCGGAGGGAACTTACAATGGGAATTATGGACACTTTATTTGGAGCAGGAAATAAAAATTCGGAAGCGTCGGCAACGGACTTCTACGCGGCCGTTGAGGGAAGACGCTCTATATATGGCATCAGCAATGAACAGGTCGTATCGGACGACCGCATCCATGAAGTAATCAATTATGCGGTGAAGCATACGCCATCCTCGTTCAACTCGCAAAGCGCAAGAGTTGTTGTACTGCTGGGAGACCAGCACAAAAAACTGTGGGAAATCACTACGAATACATTGAAAGCGATCGTGCCTGCCGACCAATTCGCCCCAACGCAAGAGAAGATGAATGCGTTCGGCGCAGGCTACGGAACGGTGCTGTTCTTCGAAGACCAGTCCGTTGTTGAAGGCTTGCAAAAGCAATTCGCAGCATATGCGGACAACTTCCCGGTATGGTCCAATCAATCGAACGGCATGCTGCAGTTCGTGATCTGGACATCGCTTGAGCTTGAAGGCTTCGGCGCGTCGCTGCAGCACTACAACCCGCTTATCGACGAAGCGGTGAAAGCGGAATGGAACATTCCATCCGGCTGGAAGCTGCTAGCTCAAATGCCATTCGGCAAGCCCGTCGCTCCTGCTGGCGAGAAGCAATTCGGTTCGCTTGAAGAGCGTGTGAAAGTATTTAAATAAGCTTAGCTTAAAATCCTATACAGCCCCTTCCAACGTTTGCGGCCAACGCCGGGAGCCAGGAAGGGGCTGTTCTCGTATTTAGGATCGGACAAAAAGAAGAATCCCGACTGACAAAAGAACGAATGTAAGCGTTTTTAAAGCTTGGGCCGAACAAAATGGAGAGCAATAAGCGACTGATGCAAGTCTGCTAATGAACCGAATTCCTCTACACTGAAAGTAGATTTAACTTGAAGCGAGGGGGAATTGCCGACCATGTTTACTTATGATCTTCATCAAGTGCCGTATAGCCGCTATGGCTCGTTTCTGGTTGTATCTCCGCTGAAGAAGCAAGGCGATTTGGAGGAAGGAATCTATATCCGCACGGTGCATGGCGGGGATAATAGCCATGGCGCGGTTTTTAAGCTGGAGCTTATCCATGAGGGTGAGGCAGTCAGCTGCCAGACCATCGCATCGCCGGAGAGCGTGCGGCTGCTGGCAGCGGAAGGGTATGCGGAATGCTGCATTACAGGGGAGCTTACAATGCAGCTTCTCTCCTGCGGAATTGATATCCGGCTGACGCTGGTATGCGGAGGCTATGATTATGCTTCGCCGATGAAGGACGGACGATGGGAAGTGAATCACTTCTCGACAGAGTCGCGCTTCATGCTGGAGAGCGTCTCGGGCGAGCTGGCGGTGGATGCGCCATGGTCGGGAACGAAGTGCAGCCATGTAATTGCCGAGCTTCGCAAGGATGCCGAGAGCGGGCTGGCTGAAGTGAAGCTGGAGCAATTCTGGACAGTGCGTCCGCCGGTCCGGGTAACGAGGATGATGGAGGCATGCAAGCGGGAAGCGGGGAACGAGTACCGCGAATGGCTTAGCCGCACGCTGCCGTCGGACGGCAAGTGGAGCGAAGCGCGCAAGCTGGCGGCCTATATTACCTGGTCCTGTGTCGTGCCGAAGCGGGGCATGCTGACGAGGCCGGCCATGTATATGTCGAAGAACTGGATGACGAATATATGGAGCTGGGACCACTGCTTCAATGCGATGGCGTTAATCCGTCATCAGCCCCAGCTGGCCTGGGATCAATTGATGATTTTCTTTGATGCGCAGGATGAAAGCGGGGCGCTGCCCGATTTTATCAATGACAAGTACGCGCTATGGAATTGCTGTAAGCCTCCCATCCACGGCTGGACGCTGAACTGGATGATGGAGCGGTCCGGCTGGATCGGCAAGGAGAAGCTTGCGGAAATTTACGAGCCGCTCGTAAGATGGACCAATTGGTGGTTCGAGGAGCGCGACGACAACGGAAACGACATTCCGGAGTATCAGCACGGCAATGACAGCGGCTGGGACAACAGCACCGTATTCCGCTTCGGCGGTCCGATCGAGACGCCGGATCTATGCGCCTTCCTCATCCTGCAATGCGAGGCGATTGCGAAGGTTGCCCATGAGCTGGGCAAGACTGACGAGGGACGGGAATGGGAGCATCGCGCCAAGTCGCTGACGGACCGGCTAGTCGAACGCTTCTGGGACGGAACGTCCCTATGCGCATGGGTTCGCGACGAACAGCTGGAGCGGGGCGGAGACAGCCTCCTGCTGTATATGCCCGTTATTCTTGGGAAGCGGCTTCCGGAGCCACTCTTCCGCCACTTGGTGGCGGGGCTGGCGGAGGAGGGACGTTTCCTGACAGAGCACGGCTTTGCCACCGAAAGCGTCGGCAGCTCGTATTATTCGCCGGACGGCTATTGGCGCGGGCCGATCTGGGCGCCGGTGATGATGCTGCTGGCCGACGGTCTGGCAAGCGCTGGGGAGCATGAGCTTGCGCGGACGGCTGCGGAGCGCTTCTGCCGCATGGCGAGCGTAAGCGGCATGGCGGAGAATTACAATGCCTTGACCGGCGAAGGCTTGCGGGACCGGGCATTCACCTGGACATCAAGCGTATTCCTGATTTTGGCGAATGAATACGCATCTAAGGAACATTTTTCCACCGTTTGAAGAGAGGCATCCGGCGTGATACACTTCTGATACACAAGCATGATGTCAGGAGGAGGCGACTAGCGTGGACAGAACGCCGCAAGGTTGGATTCGGAGAGGACTGCAGCTTCCGCGCAAGAGCATACGCTTCAAGCTGCTCACTTTTTTTCTGGTAGTCGCCATTATACCGCTGCTGTCGCTGGGTTTCTTATCGTACCGCACTTCCTCGGACTTGCTGCATGTGCAGTTCGGCAAATACGGGGAGAATGCGGTATCCCAGCTTCAATACCAAATCGATGCCCAGCTTCGCCAGATGAGGCTGACGGCCGAATATATCCATTCCTATCTGCTTGACCCGACCAAAAGCGTCATAACGGAAGAAGTGCCGAAGTCCTATTCGCAAATTCAGGAGAAAAACAATCTGGAAGATTTTTTGAAAGCGCTTAAAACTGAGATGCATGCCGGTGTATTCATCGTCACGAAATCCGGTTATTTCTATGGCGAGAATACGCTGATGCCGGACGTATTGCGGCAGGAGAGCTGGTGGACCGGCATTAGCCCCGAGTTCCGCGGTCAATACTGGACAGGCCTGTACGAGACGCATCATTACCGCGCCGACTATCGCGATGCATCCCGCAAGGTGATGGGGCTGGTCGTGCCGATTCGCAATAAAGAGGGGCCGCTCAAGGAAAGCAGCATATTGATCGAGATGGAAGCAGACGATATCTATGATCAGCTGAAGCGCTTCGAGCGGGATATGGTTGCTTCGCTAACCATTCGGAATAGCGCCGGGAAGGTCATCTACGATTCGCTAGGCGACAGGGAGCCGCAGACGGATGATGTCATCTGGTCGCAGCCGCTTGCGGAGAATGACTGGACAGTAGAGGCGCGCTTGCCGTACGAGACGTTCTATCAATCGTCGAATGTCATTCGCTCATATACGGTAATTGGCCTGGCGCTGTCTGTTCTGCTTGCTTTGATATTGGCGGTATGGCTGGCGTCCAAGTTCACCTCGCGCATCAAGCGGGTGAAGGATTCCATGAACAAAGCGGGGGCGGGCAAGCTGCAGACCCGGATTGAGGTGGACTCCGAGGACGAGCTTGGCGTGCTGGGGCGCAGCTTCAACAACATGGTCGCCCAAATCCAGACGCTGCTGGACGAGGTGACCCGTACAGAGCAGCAGAAGAAAGAGGCCGAGCTGCGAGCGATCCACTATCAGATCAATCCCCATCTGCTGTTCAATACGCTTAATTCGATCCAGTGGAAGGCGCGGCTACAGGGCAACGAGGACATCCGCAAGATGCTCTACCATCTGACGATGGTACTGGAGGGCAATCTGGACATTACGCAGGAGCTTGTTACGGTGGAGCGGGAGCTGGCGATGATCGATCATTTCCTGCATATTCAGCGCATTCGCTATGGCGATATGTTCAGCTATGAGGTGGATGTCGATCAAGGAGCGGCAGAGGCGCTTATTCCGCGCATGAGCTTGCAGCCGCTGTTCGAGAATATATTTTTTCACGGCTTTGAGGATGGCGAAGGCCTGATCACGCTGAAGCTGCAAGCGGAGCAGGAGCTGCTGCGCTTGACGCTTCAGGACAACGGACGCGGCATGACGGAGGAGCGCGCGCGTGCGCTGCTAAATCCGGGCAGCAAGCGGACGACGAGGGGCGGGCTTGGCGTCGCCAATGTCGATCAGAAGTTCAAGCTGCATTTTGGCCCGCAGTATGGATTGTCTATCGAGTCAACGCCGGAGCAAGGCACCAGCATCATGATCGTATGGCCCAGAAAGGAGTCGGCTTCGCATGAATGAACGCATTAAGGTATTGATTGCCGATGATGAGAGCATTGTCCGCAAAGGACTGCGCGCTACGGTGAACTGGAGCGACTTCCGGATGGAGGTTGTCGACGATGTTCCGAACGGGCGCAAGGCGTGGGAGAGCTTTCTGGAGCATCGGCCGGAGGTCGTCATTACCGATATCGTCATGCCGGAGATGGACGGCATTGAATTGACGCGCAAAATCAAGGAGCTGGCCCCTCATACCAAAATATTGCTGCTCAGCTGCCACCGCGATTTTGAGTATGCGCAGCAAGGCATCAAGCTGGGCGTGGCTGGTTATTTGCTCAAGACCGCCTTCGAGGATGAAGAGATGGAGCGGCTGCTCGGGGGCTTTCGGGACGAATTGTCCGCCGAAGCGGCTGCGCCTCGGGAATCAAAGGCTGCCGGACGCCTGGACGATCTGTTCTGCGCTTGGCTGTTCGGAGCGCATAACGAAGCCGAATTTCTGGAGGGGCTCCGGCAGCGCTGGGCGGCCGAATGGAGCTGGATGGAGGGCGGCCACGAGGTCTACCTGCTGCAGCAGGAGGAAGGTCTCGGCGAGCTCGCCCATTCGCTTGCGGAGAAGCCGCGAGCCGCTGCGCTGTTGTGCGGGCACAATCGCTGCTATCTCGTATTTGCGCCTGGGCTGAAGGAAGAGCTGGATGCGCTGCTGATGGAGAGGCTGGGCAAGGACTCCTCCTTCCGCTGGTACAAGGAGGGCGCACAGCGCGGCATGGAGGGCTGGCTGCGCACCGTCCGTTCGCTGCATGCGAAGGCGGAGCGCGACCGCAGCTACGGCATACATGCGGAATCATGGCCGGAGGCGCTGCAGAAGGCAGTCGCCATTGTGGCGCAGGATCTCCGCTATCCGTGGTCCGTCAGCAACGTGGCGGATCGTGTGGGGCTGAGCCGCAGCCATTTCAGCACGCTGTTCAAGAAGGTGTCGGGGGAGAACTTTGTGGACTTCATCCACCGGATGCGCCTGAGGGCCGCCCGCGACATGCTGGCCCATACGACGCTGACGCAGCAGGATATTGCCGAGCATATCGGCCTTATCGACGGCAAATATTTCAGCAAATGGTTCAAGCGCTCAAGCGGCATGACCCCGAGCCAGTATCGGGGCCAACAAAAAGGAGAATCCTAACATACAAATTCGCGAAGCTCGCCCGTTATCGAACAAACGGATGCCAAAGAGCGGACGCGTGAACGTTTTTGAACCGCTTTCATCGAGCTACAATGAAAGCGGTTCAATTATTTTGGACCCGCAACGATCCTACACCACAGGGGGAATTCGAAATGAAGAAGTCCGCAATGCTCCTGACCGCAATCATGATGGTCATCGTGCTGGCCCTATCCGCATGCGGAGGAGGCGGCAATTCGGAAGGAAGCAAGGATCAGAACAAAGGCAATACCAACACGCAAAATGAAGGCAAAGACGGCACAGGCAACGCTACGATTCGCTTCGCAACGTGGGATACCGGAGAGGCGCTGAAGATTCAGCAGGAAATCGCCAAGAAGTTCGAAGCGGCGCATCCCGGCATCAAGGTGCAGGTGGAGCCTTACGGCGACGGCTTCGACCAGAAGCTGGCTGCGGGATTCGGTGCAAGCAATCCGCCGGATGTGATGTACATGTGGGACTTCCCGACGTACTACAAGTCGCTGGAGCCGCTGGACGGCTTTGTCGAGAAGGATGAGACGCTCCAAATTGACGATTTCTATCCGGGCCTGTTCGCCTACAACAAAGTAGAGGGCAATCTGTACGGCTTGCCGGCGGGCTTCACGACAAGGGTCTTTTATTATAACAAGAAGCTGTTCGACGATGCGGGCATCCCGTATCCGCAGGACGGCTGGTCATGGGACGACATGAAGGCCATCGCCCAGAAGCTGACTGACAAGAGCAAGAAGCAATACGGCATCGGCGTACGCGCCGACAACGACACCTATGATCTGCAAGGCTTCGTCTGGAGCAACGGCAGCAGCTTGATCAGCGATGACGGCAAAGCTATCGAGGGCTATATGAACAGCAAGGAAACAGCGGAAGCCATCGGCGTGCTCGGCCAAGCGGTGAAGGAAGGCTACGGCGTGCTCGTCGGCGGCAAAAACCAGCAAAGCGGCGATGACATTTTCAAAGCCGGCAAAATCGCCATGTGGGAAAGCGGCATCTGGCCGCTGGAGGGCTTCAAGGAAGCGGGCATCGACGTCGGTACGGTCGAGCCGCCAGTCTTCCCGGGCAAGGATGTGAAGGGCGTGCTGGCGCAATCCGCCGTCTCCATCGCCAAGGATTCCAAGCATAAGGAAGCGGCATGGGAGTTCGTGAAGTTCTATGTCTCCGAGGAAGCGATCAAGATGAGAACGGCCGATCTGCCGATCCGCATCAGCATCGTTGAAGAGAAGGGCTTCAAGGAGGACGCGCTGTACAAACCGTTCTACACCATGCTGGAGCGCTCCTCCAATGCGCCGGCGTTCCTGCTGCATCCGAACTGGAGCCAGATCAACCGGAACCTGTCGGTCGCGGTGGAAGCGATCATGCTCGGCAATAATCCGCAGGAGATGCTGGATCAGGCTGTGAAGGAATCGGAGAAGTTTTTGAAATAACGATGAATGCGCCGGGGAAGGGGAATTAACATGAGCACACACGAGACAGCGATCATCCCCCCGCAAGCGGCGAAACGGCGAAGCAAGATCAAATGGGGTAGGGCAACACCCTACCTCTTTATTCTCCCATGGATAATCGGTCTGTTCGCCTTCACGCTGGGGCCGCTCCTCTTTTCGCTTGTCATCAGCTTTTTTGATTGGCCGGTTGTCGGCCAGGTGGAGTTTATAGGCTTTCGCAATTATTCGGAAATGTTCACGGAAGACCCGATGTTCTGGACATCGCTGGGCGTCACGCTCAAGTTCGCGGCACTATTTGTTCCGCTCAATATCATTATAGCCCTGGGGCTTGCCATGCTGCTGAACCAGAATGTCAGAGGCAAGTCGATCTTCCGCACCATCTTCTATCTGCCCTCCGTCATCTCTGGCGTTGCGCTGGCGATGATCTGGGCTTGGGTGTACAGCGGCGAATACGGCATTCTGAATTACTTCCTGTCGCTGCTTGGCATTACGGGGCCGGATTGGCTCAACGATACGACATGGGCGCCGGTGGCCATCGTCATCGCCAGCCTGTGGGGGCAAGGGACGATGATGCTGATCTTTCTTGCCGGGCTCAAAAACATTCCGAAGGAGCTATACGAGGCGTCTTCGATAGACGGTGCGGGACGCGGCCGGCAGTTCTTCAGCATTACGCTGCCGATGCTCAGCCCGACGGTGCTGTTCAATCTGATTACGACGATTATTGCGGCGTTCCAGCAGCTGACGCTTGCGCTTGTGCTGACAGGCGGCGGGCCGATGCGGTCCACTTACTTTTACGCGATGTACATGTATGAGAACGCCTTCAAATATTCCAAGATGGGTTATGCCTCCGCCAACGCCTGGTTTATGTTCCTGATCGTGCTGGCGCTCACGATGGTCGTCTTCAAGTCCTCCAGCATGTGGGTGTACTACGAGGGCGAGATGAAGCAGAACGGCAATAAAAAGAAAGCGAAATGAGGGGACGCGCATGAAAAAAGTCATCATCTATACGCTGCTGGCGTTCCTGTCCGCCTTGTTCCTGGCGCCTTTCTTCTGGCTGCTGACGACGTCGCTGAAGTCGCCTACGGAGCTGTACCTGTTCCCGCCGAAGTGGCTCCCGTCAGCGCTTCATTTTGATAATTTCGCCAAGGCGTGGACATCCCAGCCCTTCAATCTGTTTCTCAAAAACTCGCTGATCGTCACCTGCCTGTCGCTGCTCGGACAGCTGCTGTCCTCTGCGCTGGTCGCTTACGGCTTTGCGAGATACAAGTTCAAGGGGCGCGACGCGCTGTTCATTCTGCTCCTGGCGACGATGATGATTCCGTGGGAAGTGACGATGATTCCGCTCTATATGGAATTTAATTATCTGGGCTGGATCAATACGCTGAAGCCGCTTATCGTGCCTTCGTTCTTCGGGGCTCCATTCTTCATCTTCCTGCTGCGGCAGTTCATCATGACGCTCCCGGTGGAGCTGGAGGAAGCGGCGCGGATCGACGGAGCCAATCCCGTGCAAATCTTCCTGCGCATCATTACGCCGCTTATGACGCCGGCGCTGGTGCTGGTCGGAGTCTTCCATATGCTGAACAGCTGGAATGACTATCTGGGACCGCTGATCTTCCTGAACGATCAAAGCAAGTACACACTGACGCTTGGACTGGCGCAATTCCGCGGCATGTACGGCGTCGACATGGAGGGCATTATGGCCGTAACGACGCTCATCTGCATCCCGCCGCTCGCCATCTTCTTTATGGCGCAGAAGCATATCGTGGAAGGCGTTGCGGGAACGGGCATCAAAGGGTGAGCAGGGAAAGGTTCTGACACATCATGGCAGGCAACAGCTACTTTAGAGATACGCTGCAAATGAGCGAAGGCGCGCGCCGGTTTCTGACCAGCGAGGCGCTGTACGGGATCGGCATCGGGTTGTACACGCTTGTGCTTAATTATTATTTGCTGGCGATGGGATTGACCGAAGCGAAGGTCGGCGGCATCGTCTCGACAGGCATTCTCGTGATGGGCGGGCTCGCGATTCCGGTGAGCCTGCTGGCGGGCAAGGCCGGGCGCAAGCCCCTGCTCGTGTCCGGCGTGTTCGCCGTAGCGGGCGGGGTCGCCTTATTCGCCTCGGGCAGTGGAGAGATTCGGTTTTATGCGGCTCAAATATTGATATCGATGGGATTGTGCTGTATCGAGACGACGGAGGTGCAGCTGCTGTTCTCCTACAGCCGGTCGCGCAAGGAAGAAACCCGGTCGTTCAGCTTGATGTTTGCGGTATTCACCATGTTCGTCGGAGCGGGGACGCTGCTTGGCGGCATGATTCCGGGCTGGCTCTCTGGCAGCGCGGACCCGGAAGGGGCCGCAGCCGGCTACCGGGCGGTGCTCTATTGCGCTGCGGGCACGCTCGCGGCACTGGGACTGCTGAGGGCGCTATGGCTCCCTCCGGAGCGCCGGGGCGGACGAATGACCGCAGCGAATTCAGAGGGAGGGCTTACGGCTCAGGCTGCGGGAAGCCGCCAGTCTGCCGGATCGCCAGCTACCCCTCAAGAGAGCGGGCGCGGACCGAAGACGTTCGTATGGCGCAAGCCGAGCCGGACGGTATGGACGCTGGCCTGCTATACGTTTATTAGCGGCATCAGCTTTGCGATGATCGGCGGGTTTCTGAACGTGATGGTGAAGCACCGGACGGGCTGGGAGGACAGCGCGATCTCGCTGCTGCTTACGGCGAACGGCATATTGCTGTTCATAGCTTCGCTGCTGACGCCGTGGGTGCTGGAGCGCTTCGGCACGGCGAAGGCGTTCCGCTGGGTGTATCTGGGCAATGCGCTGCTGGCATTCGTGCTGAGCATGCAATTGCCGGTGGCCATGTTCGCTATGCTCCTGCTCATGAGGGGCGGCGGATTCACCATGCTAAGCAATATGATCGACAGCCAGTCGATGTCGGCGCTGCATGAGCGCGACCGCAACATCTATGCGGGCATGCGCTCCGTCTTCCGCAGCGTCGGTTCGGCGGGTGCCACCTATACGGCGGGGCTCCTGCTGGCAGGAGGCCGAGTGGAGCTGCCGTTCGCCGTGACGGGCGTTATGCTGCTGCTCGGCTACGGTTATTACTACAAGTTCGTACAGCCATTATTGCAACATAAAGAGACAGGAGGCCATACAGCATGACAACATCTACTGGGTTGCCGGACTGGCAACGGCTGGACGTATTGGAGCGGAACCGCGAGGAGGGCCGCTCTTACTTTATCGCATATCCGGACAAGGCGGGCGCGAGGTCATATGACCGGGGCAAGTCGCCTTGGTTCCGCTTATTGAACGGAACATGGAAGTTCCGCTACGCCGAAGCGCCGGAGCTGGCGCCGGAGGATTGCCACGGCGAGGATTACGATGACAGCGGCTGGGCCGGCATTGCCGTACCGGGACATTGGCAGCTGCAAGGCTACGGCAAGCCGCATTACACCGATTTGTATTATCCGTTCCCGATCGATCCGCCGCGCGTGCCGAGCGACAATCCGACAGGCTGCTACCGCAAGGAATTCCGCCTGCCGGGCGGCTGGCTGTCGCGCCGCATCACGCTTCGGTTCGAGGGTGTCGACAGCGCGTACCATGTCTGGGTCAACGGCAAGGCCGTCGGCTATAGCCAAGGTAGCCGCCTGCCTTCGGAGTTTGACATTACCGACTACGTGCAGGAAGGGCGGAACAGCCTTGCTGTGAAGGTCTACCAATGGTCGGACGGCAGCTATATCGAGGATCAGGACATGTGGTGGCTGAGCGGCATCTTCCGCGACGTATCGCTGATCGCCCGCCCGCAGACCCATATTCGCGACTTTACGGTTCGTACCGGGCTTACAGGCGGGAGCGATGACGCTGTGCTGTCGATTGACAGCGAGCTTGTGGGCAAAGGCCGTGGCGGGGCATCCGATTGCCAGATTCATTACTCGTTGTCCGAGTGGGGCAGCGGCCGCGAGATTGCTTCGTGGACGAGCGATACAGTTCGCATGGATGCTGAGGGGAAAGCAGTGCTGCGAGAGAAGGCGACGATTGCCGCTCCGCGGAAATGGACGGCGGAGGAGCCGAACCTGTATTTGCTGCTTATGACGCTGCAAACGCCGGATGGCGAGACCATCGAGGTTGTTCCGGCCCGCGTTGGATTCCGTCAGGTGGAAGTGAGCGAAGGGCTGATGAAGGTGAACGGGGTGGCTGTACGCCTCAAGGGCGTGAACCGCCACGATCATCATCCCGAGCTCGGCCGCTATGTGCCGTATGAGGTCATGAAGCAGGATGTGCTCATGATGAAGCGTCACAATATCAATGCCGTTCGTACGGCGCATTATCCGAACGATCCGCGCTTCTATGACCTGTGCGACGAATACGGACTGTACGTCATGGATGAAGCCGATCTGGAATGCCATGGCGTGGAGCTGATCGGCAAGCCGCATATGCTGAGCGACGACCCCGCATGGGAGGCCGCTTATGTCGACCGCGTCGCGCGTATGGTGCAGCGGGACAAAAACCACCCTTCCATCATTATGTGGTCGCTCGGCAATGAATCCGGCTTCGGCTGCAATCAGCGCGCGATGAGCGCGTGGTGCAAGGCTGCCGATCCGACGCGGCTTATCCATTATGAGGGAGACCGCGAGGCGGAGGTATGCGACGTCTACAGCACGATGTATTCCTCCGTGGAGAAGATGATCGGCTTTGGCGAGAAAGAAGATTTGGGCAAGCCGCATATCCTGTGCGAATACGCTCATGCCATGGGCAACGGTCCGGGCGGATTGCAGGAATACGAGGAAGCGTTCCGCGGCAGCAAGCGGCTGCAAGGCGCTTTCGTATGGGAGTGGATCGATCACGGTCTGCTGCTGAAAAGCGAGGGCGGCAAAACGGATTATGCTTACGGCGGGGATTATGGCGATGAGCCGAACAACAGCAACTTTGTCATTGACGGCCTGATCTTGCCGGATCGCACCCCGTCGCCGGGGCTGCTGGAATATAAGAAGACGATTGAGCCGGTTACGATGCGGATTCTGGATGCCGCAGATGGCAAGCTGGAACTGCTGAGCCGTTACGATTTTCTGAAGCTGGACCATCTGTCGCTGTCCTGGTCGGTTATGCAGAATGGAGAGGCTGTTCAAAGCGGAGAGCTTCGTCTGCCGCCGATTCCGGCAGGGGAGAAGGGGATCATCAGTTTGCCGTATGAGCGCGGAGGGCTGAATGCTGGCAGCGGAGACGCCTGGCTGCGCGTCAGCGTGACGCTTGCGTCGGATCAGCGCTGGGCGCCGAGAGGACATGAGCTGGCCTTCGACCAATGGGCGCTGCCGCTTGCAGCAGCTGCTGAAGCCGAAGAAGCCGGGGCAGTCGAGCTGCAGCGAGAGATGAGCGGCGCATTGCGTTATGAGCAAGAGGGCAGCCGCGCTGTCATTGCCGGGGACCGCTTCATGCTTGAATTCGATCTGCACAAGGCGCAGCTGACGGAGTGGACGTTCGAAGGAAGCCCGCTGCTGCATAAGGGGCCAAGCATGAGCTTCTGGCGCGCGGTGATCGACAACGATATGTATGTCGTGAAGGATTGGCGCAAAGCCCATATGGACCGGATGCAGACGCGTGTAGATGGATGGCATGCCGAAGCGGACGGAGACGAGTGGCTGATCTGCTTCTCGCTGCGCATCGCGCCTCCGGTCTATGATTGGGGCTTCCGCTGCGAGGTTGTCTACCGGATTGCGCCGGATGGTTTGGTTACGCTGGACGTATCGGGCCTGCCGGAGGGCAAGCCGCCGGAGATGCTGCCGCGCATCGGCTGGGAGCTGGTGGTGCCGCAAACGCTGCGCCAAGCTGTATGGTACGGGCGCGGACCGGGCGAGAACTATGCCGACAGCAAGCGCGCAAACCCGGTGGGCATCTATCGCAGCAGTGTGGAGGAGCTGGAATTCCCGTACGTGTACCCGCAGGAGAACGGCAACCGGACCGATGTCCGCTGGGTGACGCTCCATGATGACAGAGGCATCGGGCTGATGGCGGCAGGCGCGCCGGAGCTGAATTTCAGCGCGCATCGCTATACGACCGAGGATCTGGATCTTGCCAAGCATCGCACCGAGCTGAAGGAGCGGGAGTATATCGTCTGGCATCTGGACTGGAAGCAATCCGGCCTTGGCAGCAACAGCTGCGGTCCGGGACAGCTCCCGCCGTATCAGGCGAAGCCGGAGCCGTTCCAATTCGCGGTGAAGCTGAAGCCGTACCATGCGGAGGAGATATCGCCTGTAGCGCTGGGCGCGGAATTAACAACGAGAGGAGAGCGAGAGTCATGACAATGGGCAAAGCGGACATGTTTGAACAGTTGCTGAATGTGCAGGGGAAGGTAGCCGTTGTAACCGGAGGCGCGTCGGGCATCGGCCTGGCAGCGGCGCAGACGCTGTCCCGTTTCGGAGCGAAGGTAGCCATTCTCGACGTTAACGAAGAGCAAGCGAAGCTTGCCGCAGAGGGCATACGCGAGGGCGGCGGAGAAGCGGAGAGCTTCCGCTGCGACGTAACGTCGGCGGAGCAATGCGAGGCGGCGGTCAAGAGCATTCGCGAGCGGTTCGGCAGAGCGGATATTCTGTTCAACAATGCAGGCGTTATCCGCCGCAAAACCGTTGTCGAGACCGAAGAAGCGGAATGGGATCTCGTCCTTGACGTTACGCTGAAAGGCGCTTTCCTTCTCTCCAAATTCATCATTCCGTTCATGGCGGAGAATGGGGGCGGCAGCATTATCAATACCGGATCCGGCTGGGGGCTGAAGGGCGGCGACAAGGCGGCCGCCTATTGCGCGGCGAAAGCCGGCATGGTCAATCTGACGAAAGCAATGGCGATTGACCACGGCAAGGACAATATCCGGGTCAACTGCGTCTGCCCCGGCGACACCGATACGCCGCTGCTGCGGGATGAGGCGCGGCAGCTCCAGCTGGAGGAGAAGTCGTTCCTCGTCTCCTCCGCGGATCGTCCGCTGGCCCGGCTCGGCACGCCTCAGGATATCGCGAATGCAGTGCTGTTCCTGGCAAGCGATATGTCGCAATGGGTGACAGGCTCTGTGCTGGTCGTGGACGGCGGCGGGCTGGCCTAAAGAGGCTGTTCAGCTTCATCCCGTCTTCTGCAGCGTTTTGAAAAAACGCATCATCGGAAGCAGAAGCTCATGTGTTGAACAACGGTCTTTTTGACTTATAGAAGCGATGCAACATTTTCATCAGAATCAGGAGGCGAATGACATGACTTCCCCTAACAGAACGGTCCATCCTTATATTCCGAATACAGTGCCTGAGGTGCGCGAAGCGATGCTTCGCTCCATAGGCATTCACGATATAGAAGAGCTGTACCGCGGCGTACCCGCCCACCTGCGGATGCCGGAGGCGATGAATATGCCTCCGGCGCTGGCGGAGTATGAGCTGCAGCGGCATGTAGAGCGGCTTGTTGCCCGCAATACTAGCGCGAAGGAAGCGGTCAGCTTCCTGGGCGCGGGCTGCTGGCAGCATTTTATTCCGGCGGTATGCGATGAGATCAGCCAGCGCTCCGAGTTCGTGACGGCGTATGCCGGCGAGCCGTACGAGGATCATGGCCGATTCCAGGCGTTGTTCGAATACCAAAGCCTGATGGCTGAGCTCATCGATATGGATGTCGTTAACGTGCCGACGTTCGACTGGGCGCAGGCGGCTTCCACCGCGCTGCGCATGGCTGCCCGGATGACGGGAAGAGGACGCGTGCTGGTAGCGGGCTCTGTCTCGCCCGACAAGCTCAAAATCATCACCAACTACTGCACCCCGGTCATTCAAGTGGAGACGGTCAAGTTCGATGCGGCAACGGGCGCGCTTGATTTGGGAGATTTGAAGGGCAAGCTTGGCGGCGACGTTGCCGCAGTCTATATCGAGAATCCGGGTTATCTCGGCATGATTGAGGCAAACGGCGGGCAGATCGCCGATCTGGCGCATGCGCATGGCGCGGAATTTGTAGTCGGCGTAGATCCAAGCTCGCTCGGCGTGCTTGCGCCGCCGAGCGCTTACGGCGCGGACATCGTCTGCGGAGACCTGCAGCCGCTTGGCATCCGGATGAATTACGGCGGCGGGCAAGCCGGCTTTATCGCGACACGCGACGAAGAGCGTTATGTGATGGAATATCCGTCCCGCCTGTTCGGCATTGCGCCGACCAGCGTGGAAGGCGAATACGGCTTCGGCGACGTGGCGTATGAGCGGACTTCCTTCGCCAAGCGGGAGAAGGGCAAGGAATCGGTCGGCACGCAGACTGCGCTGTGGGGCATTGTAGCAGGCGTCTATCTCGCCATTATGGGGCCGCACGGCATGCGGGAGCTGGGCACAACGATTATGCAGAAATCCCAGTATGCGGCGCGCGTGCTTGGGCGAATTCCGGGAGTCCAAGTCAGGGTTGAAGGCGCGTTTTTCAAGGAGTTTGTCGTAGATTTCAATGGGACGGGCAAGACGGTGCGCGAGCTGAATGAAGGCTTGCTGGCGGAAGGCATCTTCGGCGGCAAGGATCTGTCGGAGGACTTCCCGGAGCTAGGGCAATGCGCGCTCTATTGCGTAACAGAGGTTATTTTCCAGGAAGACATCGACCGATTGGCTGCGGCGCTGAAGCGTCTGACGGACAGAGCGTAAGGGGAGGAGCGATCATATGAAACCGATCAAGAGAGAGCATAAAGTAAGAGCCTTTCACCAGGCGAAATGGGATGAGCCGGTTATATTTGAATTGCATCAGCCCGGCGAGCGCGGCGTCTGGGTGCCCGAGGCGGAGGCTGAAATCAAGGAAGCGGTCGGCGATGGCGTATCGCAAATTCCGGCATCGATGCGCAGAAGCGAAGCGCCCAAGCTGCCGGAAATCGGGCAAGCCAAGGTATTGCGCCATTATTTGAGATTATCGCAGGAAACGCTTGGCTCCGACCTCAATGTCGAGATCGGGCAAGGCACCTGCACGATGAAATACATTCCGCGCGTCAACGAGTTTCTGATCCGCAGCGACAAGGTAGCCGATCTGCATCCGCTGCAGGATGAAAGCACCGTACAGGGCATGCTGGAAATCTATCATCGCATGGATCTGGCGATGCGGGAGATTTCGGGCATGGATGCATTCAGCTTCCAGCCGAGCAGCGGCACGCAGGCGCTGTTCGCCATGGCGTCGATCGTTCGCGCCTATCATGAGGCGAACGGCGAAGGCGATCAGCGCGATGAGATCATTACGACGATCTTCTCCCATCCATCGCAAGCGGCAACGGCTGCGGTCAAGGGCTACAAGATTATTACCCTCTACCCGGACGAGAACGGCTTCCCGGATATCGAGAAGCTGAAGGCGGTCATCTCGGAGCGGACGGCGGGCTTTGTCGTGGCGAACCCGGAGGATACGGGCATCTTCAATCCGCGCATCCGCGAATTTACCGACCTGGTGCACGAAGCGGGCGGGCTGTGCTTCTATGACCAGGCGAACGCCAACGGGCTGCTCGGCATTGCAAGAGCGAAGGAAGCGGGCTTCGATATGTGCTTCTTCAACCTGCACAAGACATTTGCCGCGCCGCATATGTGCGGCGGTCCGGCAACGGGCGCGCTCGGCGTGGTGGAGAAGCTGAAGCCATTCCTTCCGGGGCCTTATGTCGAGGAAGAGAACGGCCGTTACACCTTCAAGTGGGATCAGGAGCTGAGCATCGGCAAAGTGCGCTCCTTCCATGGCGTCGCCCAGACCGTGCTGCGCTCGTACGCCTGGATCCGCAGCCTTGGCGCAGAGGGATTGCTGAATGTGGCCCAAATCGCCGTGCTCAACAACAATTATCTGTACCACCATATTACGAAAATCCGCGGAGCCAGCGCGCCGTATGTCGAGGGCATGCGTCTGGAGCAAGTGCGCTACAGCTGGGAGCAGCTTGCGCAAGAAACAGGCGTGACAACCGAAGATGTCCAGCGCAGAATGTGCGATTTCGGCCTCCATTACTGGACCAGCCATCATCCGTATATCGTACCGCAGCCGTTCACGCTGGAGCCGACGGAATCGTACTCCAAGGACGATCTGGACGAGTACATTGCCGCGCTGGAGCATATCTCTTACGAGGCGTACAACGAGCCGCAAATCGTCAAGGATGCGCCGCATGCCAGCACCGTGCATCGCATTGACGAATCATCGCTCGACGATCCGGCGCTGTGGTGCACAAGCTGGAGAGTTTACTTGCGCAAGACGGGCCTTGCCGCAGCGCAGAAGTAACTGCTGGGCCAGAACGACTGGAGCCCAAAAGCGAAAGCGCCATATGATGAACGAAGCTTCCGCGTCTCTTGAACAGGGCGCGGGAGCTTTTTTTGAGGTGTCATCATTTATATTTATTATTCCCACTTGACAGGTATGAATAATTGGTTTAGTCTGTATTCAACGCAAATCAACGAACGCTCATTTAATGATTGGTCATTTGATGAATGTTCATTATCTTAAAATTAAATCAATCAGTCGCCGATTGGACCGCCAAAGGCTCCTGCTTTTCTCTACTTGCTAGAGGAAGCCAGGAGTTTTTTTGTTACCTGGCGTTGGATGAAGGGGGATACATGGACAACAGGGATTGGGAGCTGCTTGAGGAAGCGGATTGGCTGTTCCGCAAGCTGGTCAGACGTTTTGTGAAGGAGCGCGACAAAATTACGATTGAAGGCATTTCGCTGCCAGGCATGCTCATATTGAACTCCATCTCCCAGCAGGGAGACCAGCGTCTTGGGGAGCTGGCGGAACAATTGGATTTTACATCCGGAGCAGTCACAGCGTTATGCGACAAGCTGGAGGATGGCGGTTTTGCCGTCCGGGTGCGAAGCGAGGAAGACCGCCGTACCGTGGTTCTGCGGATTACCGGGCAAGGGCGGGAGCTGCTGAAGCGCAATCGGGATGCGGGAGCCTATATGATCTCGATATTGTTCGAGGGCTTTACGTCCGAGGAACTGGCTGCGCAAGTCGGGTCTTTCAAACGACTGAGCCGCAATGTGGAACGATTCTCGGATACCGTGATGGCTTATGCGGCGGAGAAGCAGGCTGGGAGCGAGAAGGCGAAGAGCCAAGAGCCGTCAAGCCGTACGAATCGATTTATATCTTACTAATCTTTGACGCGAGAGAGGAGCAATTTTACGATGGGACACCCTACGATTTATCCGACAGGAACGACGGTATATAACCCGGTCAAGGCATGGAGCGGCTATACGCTTTATCAGGCGGCGGAGACGGGCGCGCTGCTGGTCGATATGAACGGAAGAGAGGTGCATCTCTGGAAGGGACTGAGAGGTTTTCCGAACAAGCTGCTGCCCGGCGGCTATGTGCTTGGCAGCACGGCGGAGCGCGATCCGCAATACGGCTTTCAGGATGAGCTGAATTTGGTGCAGGTCGATTGGAACGGCAATATCGTTTGGAAGTTCGACCGCTATCAGTGGATTGAAGATCCTGGACATCCAGCTCAGTGGATGGCGCGCCAGCATCATGATTATCAGCGTGAAGGCAATCCCGTCGGCTATTACGTGCCCGGCCAGGAGCCGAAGACGGATTCCGGCAATACAATTGTACTGGCCCACAAAAATGTAAGCAGGCCTGAGATCTCCGATAAAGAGCTGCTGGACGACACGATTCTTGAAGTCGACTGGGAAGGCAATGTGATATGGGAATGGACGTGCAGCGACCACTTCGAGGAGCTGGGCTTTGACGAAGATGCGAAGCTGGCGCTGTACAAGGATCCGAATACGAGATTTTTTGGTACAAACGCAGGCGACTGGATGCACATCAATTCCGCTTCGGTGCTTGGCCCGAACAAATTTTATGACGAGGGCGACGAGCGGTTCCATCCGGACAATATCATTTGGGATGCGCGCGAGACGAATATAATTGCCATTATTGATAAAAAAACAGGGAGCATCGTATGGAAGCTCGGCCCGAATTACAATGACGAAGCGACGAAGCATATCGGCTGGATTATCGGCCAGCACCATGCCCACATGATTCCGAGAGGACTGCCGGGAGAGGGCAATATTCTTATCTTCGACAACGGCGGCTGGGGCGGCTACGGCTCGCCGAATCCGGAATCTCCGGACGGTCTGAAAAACGCGAGGCGCGACCACTCCCGCATTCTGGAGATCAATCCGGTCACGCTCGAGATCGAATGGCAATATACGCCGACGGAAGCGGGCTTCCAGGCACCGCTTGATTCCTACCGCTTCTACAGCCCGTATATCAGCTCCGCCCAGCGGCTGCCGAACGGCAATACGCTCATTACGGAGGGCGCGGACGGACGCATTTTCGAAGTGACGCGTGAGCATGAGCTGGTGTGGGAGCATATCTCCCCGTATAAAAACAAACGGAACTCCAACATGGTCTATCGCGCTTATCGCGTGCCGTACGAATGGGTTCCTCAGCTGGAGCGTCCGGTCGAGACGGAGATTGCGCTGCTGGATGTAGCGGACTATCGGCTGCCGGGCGCAGCGCCTAGAGGTGCGATTACAGCAGTAGAAGTGGAAGGCACATTGTCATATGGAGAGGGTGCTTTATGCGTGGCACGCACCGATGAGGCTCCAGTGAAGGAGGGGGATAGCCATGAAGGATCGTAGCTCGTTCAAGCGTTGGAATCTGGTGCTGCTGACCGTGGCCGTAGCTGCGGCACTGATGGCTGGCTGCTCCAGCGGAAAAAACGGAGACGCCAAGCTTAAGCTCCGAATCGCAGACATTACAACGAACACGGTATTTCAGGTTGCGAAGAGCAAAGGTTTCTTCGAGAAGCACGGCATTGACGCCGAGCTGGTGACATTCGCGACTCCGGCCGAGGGGGTTAACGCTCTCTTCATCAAGCAGGTTGATGTCGCGTTCGGCGCCGATTTCCCGCTGCTTAATGCCGTCAGCAAAGGCGATTATTCCATTATCGCCTCCTCCGGCACCGCCACCGAATTGAGTGCCAGCGAGTGGAAGCTGTTCGTGCGCAAGGAGATCGGCAGCGCGGCGGATTTGAAGGGCAAGAAGCTGAGCTTCTCCAGAGGCACCTTTGTTCCGTACCTGTGGGACGTATATTTGGCGGAGAACGGCATTGACCTGTCCGAGGTTGAGCTGATCGGCCAAGGCGGCTTTGATGAAGCCTATGTCGCTTTGAAAAAAGGCGAGATCGACGGTGCATGGGTGTACGGCGCGGTACTGAACGAAAAATTCGGCGCGCTGGAAGAAGCCCGCGAGCTGACGGATATGTCCCAGACGCCGGTGCGTCTGGGCACGGGGCTGATTACCTCTAATGAGCTGATCGGCAGCAAGCGGGACGGTGTCATCGCGTTTTTGAAGGCGGTCGACGAAGCTGCGCGTTATGCGCAGGAGCATCCCGACGAGACGGCTGATATTTTGTACAAGGAAGTGAAGCAGCCGCGCGAGGCGACGCTGAAGGATTTGCCGAAAAATCCGTGGAACATCGGGTTTACACAAAAGGCTTATGAGGGCATGGCCGGCCAGAAGCAGTATATGGTCGACAACGGCATTATCGAGAAGGATTTTAATCTGGACGATAAGTTGAATCTGGAGCTGGTGCGGGAGGCATTCCCGGATCGCGTCGAATTGAAATAGGGGGATGATGGGATGAGCGCAGCGCCGAAAAGCAATGAAATTTATATCGAGCGATTGAATAAAAGCTATTCGCAGCCGTCGGCAGGAGAACTCCATTACATTATCAAGGATGTGGACTTGACCGTTAAAGGCGGAGAGTTTTTTGTCCTGCTGGGGCCAAGCGGCTGCGGCAAGTCGACGCTGCTCAGCCTCATCGCCGGCTTCGTCTCCAAAACCTCGGGCGAGGTGCGCGTCGGGGAAAAGGAAGTGGTGCGTCCCGGCCAGGATCGCGCCGTCGTCTTCCAGCAGGCGGACTCCTCTCTGTTCCCTTGGCTGACCGTTCGGGAAAATGTAGAATTCGGGCTTCGTATGAAACGGATACCGGCTGCCAAGCGGAAGGAGATTTCCGACAAGTACATTGCGATGGTCGGCCTCTCCGGGCATGAAGGGAAGTTCCCGCGCGAGCTTTCGGGAGGCATGAAGCAGCGTGTGCAGCTCGCCCGCGTATTGTCTAACGATCCCGACATTCTGCTGATGGATGAGCCGTTCGGGGCGCTCGACGCCATGACCCGGCGCACGATGCAGCGGGAGCTGGTCAACATTTGGCGCAGCACCGACAAGACGGTCATTTTCGTGACGCACGACATTCAAGAAGCGCTTCTGCTGGGCGGCCGGATCGGGATCATGTCAGCGGGACCGTCGTCGCGCATCTCCCATATTTACGAAGTGCCGCTGTCGTATCCGCGCGATCTGGCCTCTCCGGATTTCCACCAGCTGCATGGGGCGATCCAATCGCATTTTGAAGAATAGCAGCTCAATCGTTGGGAGCACGGCGTATGATTTTGATTAGGGAAACGGAGTGATCATCATGAGTGCGAGGTTGAAAAAATGGGGGGTTCACAGCCTCTTCCTGCTAGGAGGATTAGCGGTGTGGCAGCTGCTTTCGCTCGTGTATGGACCGGAGATACTGCCGGGACCGATCTACACGGCGCAAGGCGGATATGAGCTGCTGCAGGACGGCACGCTGCTGCAGTATATCGGCATCAGCTCGTACCGGGTGCTGGCGGGGTGGACGCTGGGCAGCCTGATTGCGATTCCGGTTGGATTGATTATCGGCAAAGTAGGGGCCATTCGCGCTGTAGCGGAGCCGTTTTTGAACTTCATCCGGTTCATTCCGCCGATTGCGTTTATTACGCTCTTCCTGGTGTGGTTCGGAATCGGCGAAACGTCCAAAATTGCATTGATTCTGTACGCGACATTTTTTATCGTCGTCTTGAACACGCTGACCGGCGTCTTGTCGGTGGAGGAGGACAAAATCCGCTCCGCACGCAGCATGGGTGCATCGGAATGGCAAATTGTCTTGCATGTCATCATTCCCTCCACCGTTCCCTATATGTTCACCGGCATCCGGCTGGCGATGGGCACATCCTTTATGGCGATTATTGGGGCGGAGATGATTGCATCCAATGAGGGCGTTGGCTACTTGATCTGGAACTCTCGTCTGTTCTTCCGCACGGATTGGATCTTCGTCGGCCTGATCTGCCTTGGCCTCATGGGCTTCCTGACCGACCGCGGCGTCGCCTGGATCGGCCGCAAGCTGCTGTCCCGTTACGGCGTAGTAAGCACGACTTCGCTAAGACGCTGATGCTTGGCTGAAATAGTCGCAACGAATGCGCAAATATGCAAATGCAAAGTGTACGGGAGGGCAATATGCAAATGCATTAACTTACGCGAGTGGTAATAGGTAAATGCATTATGTGCCGCGAGTGGTAATAGGTAAATGCAAGCGTGTGCTGATAATGTGCAAATGCAAGGCGTGCGCTGATAAGTAATGTGTAAATGCAAAGCGTGTGCTGATGAGTAATATGCAGATGCAAGGCGTACGTCAATGTGCAAAGCAAGCAAAGAAGCTCCGCAACCTGTGTGGTCGCGAGGTTTCTTTATGTTCTGAGACATATATGCTCTATTGTTATGCTCTGTGTGGAGTGCTAGCTTTATTCACCTGAAGGAACAGGGGCCAAAATTGAAATAACTTTACGACATAACGCTAATTAGGAGTTGGCACTAAAAACCAGAAAATAACGTTGCCTCACATCGCTGCATGCCAGGTTATGCTCGACTTCAGCGAAATAGCGCCGTCACACACCGTTGCAAGTCTGGAAGTGCTCGTTTTTGGCGTGCAACGCCGCCAGGCATCGTTGCAGGTTTGGATGTGCTCGTTTTTGGCGTGCAACGCCGCCAGGCACCGTTGCAGGTCTGGATGTGCTCATTTTTGACGTGCAACGCCGCCAGGCACCGTTGCAGGTTTGGATGTGCTCGTTTTTGGCGTGCAACGCCGCCAGGCACCGTTGCAAGTCTGGAAGTGCTCGTTTTTGGCGTGCAACGCCGCCAGGCACCGTTGCAAGCCTGGATATGCTCGATTTTGGTCTGCAACGCCGCCAGGCACCGTTGCGGGTCTGGAAGTGCTTGTTTTTGGCGTGCAACGCCGCCAGGCACCGTTGCGGGTCTGGAAGTGCTCATTTTTGGCGTGCAACGCCGCCAGGCACCGTTGCGGGTCTGGAAGTGCTCATTTTTGGCATGCAATGCCGCCAGGCATCGTTGCAGGTTTGGATGTGCTCATTTTTGGCATGCAACGCCGCCAGGCACCGTTACGGGTCTGGAAGTGCTTGTTTTTGGCGTGCAACGCCGCCAGGCACCGTTGCAAGCCTGGAAATGCTCTTTTTTGGCGTGCAACGCTGCCACGCCCCGCTGCATGCCCCAATTTGCTCGCCGTGAGCAAAATAACGCTGCCACACGCTACTAAGGCACGTTCAGGCCAGTACCACACAGAGTTGGTACTATTCCGTCGCTCGGACCGTTGATATATTGGTACCAAGTCTTAAACATACGACTGGCTGCCATTATGAACGAAGAGGTGACGGATATGACAGCAGGCAAAACCAAAACCAATCATCCGAAGGTTGCTTCCAAACGCCCATCATACTTATATATTTTGCTTACGAATACGGGAACGGCATTTTCGAGGCTGATTCAATGCTTTACGAATGCTCCCTATAACCATGCGTCCATCGCGCTAGATCCGGAGCTGAACGAGCTGTACAGCTTTGGCCGCAAGACGGCGCGCAATCCGCTCAATGCAGGCTTTGTCCAAGAGGACATCTATTATGGCACTTACAGCTATTATCAAAATACATCCTGCATCGTGCTGCGGCTCAAAGTGACGCGCCAGGAGAAGGAAGCCGTCGCCGCGGCAATCGAGCAATTCGGCCATGAACGGGAGCGCTATTCCTACAATTTGATCGGTCTGATCGGCGTATTGCTGAACCGCGACCTCGACATTCCGGACGCTTACTTCTGCTCGCAATTCGTGGCGGAGGTGCTCCGCAGAGGCGGACTCTCGCTATGGAATAGCCCGGAAGCGGGCGAATTGCCGCCTGCTCTCGTGACGCCTCAGCACTTCCATCACCACCCCCGGATGGAGAAGGTGTACGAAGGCAAGCTGACCGACTATCCTGAGCTGGATCGCCATAAGCTGAACGTGTCTTATGCGAAAAGATACCAAAGCCGCACAGCCGCTTTGAAAGTCAATTGACCCGGCTCGATCTGCGTATGACCGTCGCTGGCTGCCATCATCGTTTTGAAGCGGATGGGCTCGCCTTCGCCTCCGATTTCCTGTACCTTGCACGGCACGGCGGACAGGGATACGCCAAGCGCTGCCGCAATGCCGGCCGCTTTCTGCTGGGCGCGGCGCACAGCTTGCGCTAGCGCCTCCGCCTGATGCTTCTCCGCTTCGGAGGAGGCAAATGCTACCTCGGAGATCAGATTAGCGCCATGAGCGGCAGCCGTGTCCAGCACCGTGCCGGCATTCTCCACGCCATCCAGCGAGATTTGCAGCAGATGCGTGGCCTTGTATCCGCGAAAGACTTGCTTGCCGTCCTCATAATCATATTGCGGGTCGATGCTGTACGATTTCGTCTGCACATTCGATCGCGGCAGCCCAAGCTCCGTCAGCGCTTCGATAATGGAGCTGATTGCAGCTGCATTCTCGCGCTGGACAGGCACAACCTCTTTTCCTTCCGTCACAACGCCGAGCGTAATGATCGTCCGGTCCGGAGCTGCCGATGTCATGCCTTCCCCGCTTACCTCAATTGTGAAATCACAGCTATCCTTTTCCGCGCCTCTTTCGCCTCTGTTCAGAATCGTCATACCCAAACACTCCTTTCGCACGCTCTCCTGTTATTTTGTTATTCTATGGATTCTTTAAACGTGTCATTCTTGAAGCCAGGCAAGTCTATTACTATTACTTTTTTTAGGGCGTTCGTCCCCTTTTTCTGTTACTTTTTTTACAACTTCTCAAAATCTTCTTCACACTCTCGTAACATTCGTGTATATAATAAGGCTAACAACTGAATTGAATTAGGGTCGGAGAAGACGAGAAAACCCTGTTTGCACGAAGGCTGGAAGCAATTTGCTTCTACCTGAATCAAACGGGGTTTTCTCTTTTTTTGTTGCAAAAGCTATCGGACCCGGATTCGCAGGTTGTGAGATTGGTAGAAACCAATATTTCTGGGAGGGATCGTGTTGAAGAAAAAGTTTCAGAAGTGGAGTGCGTATGTGCTGGTTGCCGCCTTGCTCGCAGGCTTGCTGCCGCAGGGATGGACAGACCGCGCGCATGCGGCCGAGTCGCCGTCAGCGCTGTGGATCACCGAGATCGTGCCGCGTTCCGGGGGAGAGGGCCAGCCTTATGAATTTATCGAGCTGCACAACAGCAGCGAGGCAGCGATCAATCTGAATCAATATCAGCTTCAATACTTTACCAGCAGCATGACGAATCCGGCCAACCGCTGGCCTATTGGCAATACGACAATCGGGGCAGGGGAGACCAAGGTGCTATGGCTGAAAAAGTTCGACTACCCGAATGTCCCGCTGGAGGACTTTAACGCCAACTACGGCGTTTCGATGGACTCCGCAGATGTCATTGAGATAGCGCTTACAACATCGGCGCAAGGTCTTCATGACAGCGCACTTCGCAAAGTGGCGATCGCGGACACAACTGGACAGCCGTTAGTGTCGGCCTTGTTCAACGAAGGCACAGCCGATGGCCTTCTAAATCGCAGCGTTATCTACAAGCCAGGAGACGCAACAGAGATGAAGCGGCTGCGCAATGACGAGACGCCGACGCCGGGCACGCTTCTGGTGGAGCAGTTGCCGGGAGCGCCTGATCCGGGCGGCGAGCCTGAGCCTACGCCATCGCCGGGCGAGGGCGATATTGCGGCGCCGCTTCCGGGCGAGCTGCTCATTACGGAGCTAATACCGGATACGGCTAACTTTGCCGGATACGACGCCTTTGAATTTATCGAGCTGTACAATGCTGCAAGCCATCCCGTAGAACTTCAGGGCCACACGGTTGCTTCCGCCAGCTGGACTGTAACCATTGAAGACTCTCTTGTGCTGCCGGAGTGGAGCACCTATGTGATCTGGACGCGCAGAGGCGAGATTGCGCCAATCGGCATGGATGCTTTCAACAGCTATTATTACGCCGAATATGCGGGCAAATATGTGCGCGAGGGCAGCTATCGCATCTTTGAGAACATTGGCGGGCTGACGAACAGCGGCAATCAAAACGTCACGGTTCGAGGCATCACAGGCAATGAGATTGCCAAAGCTTCCTACTCCGCCTCGCATGTGGCGGAAGGCAAATCGATTACGTTCCGCTATCCAAGCGGAGGCGGCACAGCCATGGAGCTGACCGGGGGCTTGCAGGCGCCGACGCCGGGTTATGTCGTAGCGGGACAAGCTCCTCCGAAGCCAGTCGTCAACACGGAAGCGCCACAAGCTCCGGCTGGGCTGACCGCTGCTGGAGGCGAGGGTTCGGCAGAGCTTAGCTGGTCTCCGAACGGAGAAGCGGACCTGTGGAGCTACCGCATCTATATGGATGGACAATTGCAATTCGAGGTGCCGGCATCCCAGCTTTCTTTTAGGGTAGACGGGCTGATCGGCAATGTTTCTTACGACTTCCAAGTAAGCGCGGTGAACAGATCGGATCTGGAATCCGCTCCTTCTGCGATTGCCTCAGCAGAGCCTAATCATCAGAAGCTGACGCAGACGGAGCGGGCACCGTTCCAGCAGCCGGATAAATATGCGCTGACCTGGGCGATTGGCGAAGCCGGGCCGGTTATTCCCGGCCTTGCCGAAGGCGTCGTGCCGCAGGGCATTGCTTACGATGAAGGGTTGGACTGGCTTGTAACAGTGTCGTATATGGATGACGGCCGTCCCGGCGTGCTGTCGGTCATGCAGGCATCGACAGGCGTTCAGCTGGAGTCGCTCGCGCTGATGAACGAGAACGGTACGCCTTACATGGGCCATGCCGGGGGCGTATCCATTATCGGCGAGCATGTGTGGGTCGCTTCGGAGACGTACCTGTACCGGCTCGACGTTGCGGATATTGAGGCGGCCCAGCATGGCGGAGAGGTGCGCTTCACAGGAGTCATTCCGGTGCCGCTGCAAGCAGCCTTTATGACTTATGCGGACGGAGTGCTGTGGGTAGGCGAGTTCTATGAGGCGAAGTCGTATCCGACCGATCCTCAGCATCATATTGCGAACCGGGATGGCGAGACGCATTATGCATGGATGGCGGGCTACGAGCTGTCGGTCGACACCGGCCTTCCGGGCGCAGACAACTGGAATGGAGATAAGGCAGCAACAGCAACGCCTGATTATCTCTTCTCTATTCGGGAAAAAGTGCAAGGAGCGGCATTCGACGACAGCAATGTCTATTTGAGCACATCGTACGGTCGCGCCAATGACAGCACGCTATTCCGATACCGTACGCCGGATCTGGCAGGCACGCCGCATGCGAGCGCTGTAGTGAACGGCGTGACCGTGCCGCTGTGGTTCCTGGACGGCCAATCCGCAGCAGAGACGAATGCTTCGCTTGTTACGGTGCCGATGTCGGAAGGCATTGCCGTGGCGGGAGGAGAGCTGTATGTATTGTTGGAATCCGGGGCGAACAAATACCGGTATACCACGACATTCATTATGGACCGGATGCTGAAGCTCAACCTGGCGGCATGGGAGAACTACGGCACGGAGCCTCCGGCAGCGGAGCGGCCGCCTGTTCGCGTCTCGCAATTCATGTACGATGCGCCGGGTGCCGATGACGGCAAGGAATATATTGTGCTGCGTAATTACGGCACGGAGCCGGTGGATATCGGCGGCTTCAAGCTGGGTGACGGCATTAACGAAGGCGGCGGCGAAGGCATGGCAGAATTCCCGGCCGGTACGGTGATGGAACCGGGAGAGGTCATCGTTGTGAGCCAATCCGCGCTTATATTCAAACAAACGTACGGCGTATCGCCAGACTTCGAAGTGCCATGGGAGGGCGTATTCAGGCCGCAGGATGATCCGTCCGTTCCTAATCTGCTGCCGACGACATGGTCCACCGGCGTCATCCAGCTGGCGAATGGCGGCGACGAAATTCTATTGATGGATAGAGCCAATGAAGTTGTTGATTTTGTGCCCTATCTGAAAGATATGACGTACCGCGGCATTGCTTACAAAGGGGTAACGGCTGCGGCGGGCGGCAACGGCAATGCGATTCATCGCATCAGCGATACCGGCGTTCCGGCAGCGGACTTTGCGGCTGCGCCGCCGGAGCTGCCGAACAGGCCGATCCCGATTCCGACCAGCCAGACGCTGCTCATTACAGAAGTGGTGTACGATCCCCTTTTTGAAGAGATTACGGGCGAGTATATTGAGCTGACGAATATTTCCCAACAGCCTATTGATATAAGCGGCTATTATTTGGGCGATGAAGAAACGGAAGGACAGGCAGCTGCGGAAGGGATGTATAACTTCCCGGAAGGGACGGTGCTTGCGCCTTATGAGGTCATTGTCGTGGCCAAAAATGCCAAAGGCATTGAAGAGCGTTATGGCATCAAAGCTGATTTCGAGCTTGACGAGTCCGATCCAGCAGTGGCGAAAATGATTCCGAATTGCGATTGGGGCTGCGGCAATATGCAGCTTGCCAATACGGGCGACGAGGTGCTGCTGCTTGACCGCAATAAGGCTTTGATCGATGTCGTCGTGTACCGCTCCGGCATGTATATGGGCATTGAAGCCCATCCGGGCGTTGCGGGCGGGCATTCACTGGAGCGGATTAGCGAAGCGGATACGAAAAACAGCCGCGCCGACTTTATCGATCAGCCGAATCCGACGCCGGGATTGCTGCTGTTCGGGCCATATGGACGTCCCGATCTGATTCCGGTACCGGACTTGAAGGAGAATGTGCTGTTGACCGAAGAGCCGCAGAGCAGGCTGGCTGCTGCGCCAACGATAGCGGATGCTTCCGGCGTGCTGCCGGACACCTTAGCCGCAGGAACATCGGCTTTTCTGCTGACGGTTGGCTTATCGGGCGGCAAGCTGATGGCAACCAATGTGAACATGGAGCTGAAGGATGCGCTGCAGCGGCTTGACGGCCATAGACTGCCGATGCTTGAGCTGAGGGACCGTTCGCTTATGCTGGCGGTACACGGATTGCTGGTCGAGCTAGGCATGCAGGATGTCATGATCGTCTCGGGGAATGCGGCCATCGTGAAGGACATGCGCGAGCTGAATGATGAATATCGCGGAGTTGTGCGTATGGAGGGCACAAGCTTCAAGCGGGAGCAATGGAGCGATATCGTCATAGCCGTGAGAAACAGCACTGGCTTGACAGCTCTGCTGGATTACCGGGCCGCAAGCGCCGAGCTGACCTCTTACTTGGCTGCGCGGGGAATCTCCGTGTGGGCATACGGAATGGAGCAAGAGGCTGACCTTCACCAGGCGATCGCGGCAGGCGTTACCGGCTTGATGACAAGCACACCGCAAGCGGCGGTAGAAGCGATCGAAAGCTATGGCGAACAAGCGACGCTGAGCGTTCCGCCGTTGTTCGTCGCGCATCGCGGCATGAGCTCGTTGGCTCCGGAGAACACGATGGATGCCTTCAAGCTTGCGGTAGAGATGAACGCTGATGTGATTGAAACAGATGTGCTGCGCACCAAGGACGGGGAGCTGGTGCTGCTGCATGATTTTACAGTAGACCGGACAACAAATGGCAGCGGACGGGCGAGCGAAATGACATTGGCTGAGCTGCAGGCGCTGACGGCCAACCGTACGGATCAGGCAGCATGGCAGCCGATCTATGATCAATTCCCGGATGCCCGAATCCCTACTCTGACTGAGCTGCTTGCCTATGCAAAGGATAAGGATATTGTACTGGCGCTGGAGATGAAAGGGATCGGATACGAGCGGGAGCTTGTCGATCTGATTGAGCAATACGGAATGGTCGCCAATGTCTATGTGTCCAGCTTCAGCAGTGAGGTACTAAAGCGGGTGCATGAGTTGAACCCGCAGATTGGCATCGGCTTCGTGCTGGACGGCGGCGCGCCTGAGGCGGGCAAAGAGCTGGTGCAAGCGGAGAAGCTGATTACGGACAATGTGCAGCTTGGCGCATTCCTGCTGGCCAATACGACATTGATGACGCCAGAGCTTGTCGCCTATGCCAAGCAGCGCGGCGTGACCGCCGTAGGCTGGACGGTGAATACAAAGAGCGGCATGCAGGAGCTGGTGACGCGCGGAGTCGGCGGCATTATTACCGATTATGCGAACTGGATGAATGAGCTGCCAACCGGTCTAAGCAGCCTGCGGGCAAGCGGCAGCTACACGCTGCGTCCGGGAGCAGAGCTGGCCTTTGATGAGCTTGTTGCTGTTGCATCACGGTCAGGAGCAGACATTTCATTGAATGGCGGAGTCCGCATTCTAGGCGAAGCTTCAGGCGCTGTGGAACTGGACGGCAATCTGATCAAGGCAGTTAAACCCGGTCATGCGACTCTGCAATTCTATCATGACTTCCCGTTGTTCCAGCCGGTGGAAGGAGAGGCTGTGCCGGAGTCGAGCTGGAGAGTCTATTCGGCGCCGATTCGGGTGACGGTAGCGAATCAGACTGCACCGGTCACACCGGGGGATGGCGGACAAGGTTCGGAGGACGCATCCAGATATGAACCTGCCGCAGCCGAGATTGCTGCCTTTGGCGGCAAGCTGAAGCTCAGCGGCAAGCAGACGCTGCTGTCCATGCCGGGTGGTATGAGCGATTGGCTTCCTGCGGACGGCTTGTCTGTCCAAGCCGGTTCATGGACGCTGCAGCTCCCATCCAAGCTATTGCAGGCAGCGCTGCAAGCCCTGCCTAAAGAGCAGCGGGAGGATGGCAGGCTGGAGCTGTCCATGATTCCGGTCGAGGCAGCGCAGAACGGGATTGATGGAATGAAGCAGCGCGGCATGATCATGGATTTCAAATTGGAGGTCGTTGATCGAGACGGCAATCGGAAGGTCGTAAGTTTGTTTAGTGAAGAGGCTGCTATGCAATTCCAGCTTGAGGAAGGAACGGATCCATGGCTTGCGGGCATCTACCAGCTGATGAATGACGGAACGCTGCGTTATGCCGGAGGCAAGGTGAACAACGGATATATCGAAACAGGCAGCATGCACTTTAGCCGCTATGCGGTAATGGAATACAGCCCGACATTCCATGATGTGCCAAGCCTGCACTGGGGGCATGAAGCGATTACGAGACTAGCTGCCAAGCATATTGCAGAAGGTACGGGAACTGGCGGCTTTGCTCCGGAGCGACCGGTGACGCGAGCGGAATTTACGGCTCTGCTTGTCAGGGCGCTGGGCTTGCAGGCAACGGCCGGCGACATGCCGTTCTCGGATATTGCAGGCGGAAGATGGTATGCCGATTCCGTTGCGGCAGCCTACCAGGCGGGACTCGTAAGCGGAGTGTCGGAAGATACCTTTGCGCCTGAGTCGAAGATCACTCGCCAGCAGATGGCGATTCTGCTTGTGCGCGCCGCGCAGTGGGCTCAGCAGCATGGGCAAGAACAAACGAGCGGCACAGGAACATCTATAGCGCGATCCAATTCGTTTGACGCGCTGCGGGATAAGTCTGACATTGCCGACTGGGCCGTGCAAGAGGTAGCCGCAGCACTTGAGCAGGGGCTTATGCACGGTCGCGGCGAAGATCGCTTCGCTCCGCTGGAGCAAGCAAGCCGAGCCGAAAGCGTACAGGCGCTATACAACTTTGTAGTGAAACTTAATCTATTGCCTTAAACCATAAGAGAGCTTGCTGATTTAAAGTTATGGCTAGTCATGCAATTACTGAGAAGGGTTGTCCCCAAGTCATCACTGATGACTTGGGGACAACCCTCTTATATTGGATATGTCGGGATTATGAATCCAGGCAACTTAATTGAAAGGAAATGATGCGGATAAATCCGTCGAAAGGAGAGTTCTAAGCAGCAAAAACCTTCTTAAAGTTGCTGAAGCAGGTCCTGAAGTGGGGTTAGTTATTTTTTGAAATTCGTAAGGGAACTACGAGACTCTATTTGCCTGTTTTTCTACCATTTTTAACGGTAAAGGAACAGAGAGCCCTTATTTGCCTTAAATGAACCGAAATACGGGTCGGATGGTGCAAATAAGGCTTCTTGATTCCGTTAGACGTTAAAACCTTCAAAAATCGAAGCATAGAGTCTCTCAGTTCCGTTAGAAGGCAGGATCAGCATCAGGATCAGCATCAGGAACATAATCAGGATCAGGATCAGCATCAGCATCAGGAACAGCATCAAGATCAGCATCAGGAACAGGAATAGGAACAGAATCAGGAGCAGCATCGAAAAACACTTGTGACTTTCAATTACCCGCAGGGTGAGTTTGTTCAGGGTAAATGCAATGCATAGGAAAGACAGATCATCTTTTCTTTACAACATCTCTACATTTCGTTGACACTGCTTTAATAGTTGGGAGCTATAGTTGTCCTAGAAGCAAGGCACCAACAGAATACGCCAACACACGGGTTGAGAATATGAGAAAACCCTTGTTTGAAAAGATGTACGGTCGTTCGCGAGCGATTATTCCGCAAGGGGAATGCCGTGATGATTACTTCTGCTCAAATAAGTGTTTTCTTTTTTATTGCCTTCTTTTGCATCACGCCGCAATAAAGCTGCAATAACGTTGGCAGCCCTTTCGCCGCACACAAGCTTCAGCGCGCTGGCTGCGGGGGCCGCCATGTTATATAAAAAAGACAAGTAAAAAGGAGAGTTATCCATCCATGCGTTCCATGATGAAAGCACTGATTGTCATTTGCGCTTGCGCCATGTTTGTCGTCGGCTGTTCCGGCAATGGCGGAGCGAAGCCATCCGAAAGCAATGCCGGCAGCAACGGCACGGCAACACAGACGCCAGCTAAGGAGACGGACAAGCCTGCAGGGGAGAAGGTAGAGCTCAGCTTCTATTACCCGGTCGCGGTAGGCGGTCCGATCACGGAAGTGATCGAGAACATGGCGAAGGATTTTATGGCTGAAAATCCGGACATTACGGTGAAGCCGGTATACACGGGCAGCTATGCCGACACCATGGTCAAAGCGCAAGCGGCGATCCAAGGCAAGACGCCTCCGGATCTGGCTGTGCTTCTGAGCACGGAGCTGTTCACTTTGCTGGATATGGATGCAATCGAACCGCTGGATGAGCTGATTGCGGTTGACGGCGGCGATGAATATCTGAAGGATTTCTATCCGGCTTTCCTGGCTAACGGCCAGACAGACGGCAAGACATGGTCGATTCCTTTCCAGCGCAGCACGATCGTACTCTTCTACAACAAAGAAATGTTCAAAGCGGCCGGCCTTGATCCGGAGAAGGCGCCTGCGACTTGGGAAGAGCTGGCTGATTATGCGAAGAAGCTGACGAAGGACGGACAGTGGGGCCTTGAAATTCCGTCGACAGGCTTCCTGTACTGGATGTTCCAGACGTTCGCGCTTCAAAGCGGCGACAACATCATGACGCAAGACGGCAAAAAAGTATTTTTCGATACGCCGGAAAATGTGCAGTCGATGCAATTCTGGAGAGACCTTGCAGCCGTTCATAAGGCGATGCCGGAAGGCGCGATCGAGTGGGGCACAGTTCCGTCCGACTTTATCGAAGGCAAGACAGCTATGATGTACCATACAACAGGCAATCTGACGAACGTAAAGAACAATGCCAAGTTTGACTTCGGCGTAGCTATGCTTCCAAAAAACAAGCAATACGGCACGCCTACAGGCGGCGGCAACTTCTATATGTTCAAAGGCATCAGCGAAGCGAAGAAGCAAGCGGCTTGGAAATTCATTAAGTTCATGACGGAATCCGAGCGCATTGCCCAGTGGAGCATCGATACCGGCTATGTAGCGCCGCGCATCTCCGCTTATGAGACGGACAAGATGAAATCGTACGTGCAGGAATTCCCTGCAGCCCTTGTGGCGCGCGACCAGCTGCAATACGCTTCGGCAGAGCTGTCGACGCACAACAACGGCAAAGTGTCCAAAATTTTCAGCGACGCGATCCAATCCGTCCTGACAGGTTCATCCGATTCCGCAACTGCGCTGAAGAAGGCGCAGGAAGAAGCGGACAAAGCGCTTGCGCCATTCAACAAATAAGCGGGAGGTTATGACATGAAGATGGCGGCAAGGCGCAGAAGAGCATGGAAAATGAACGCATTCGCGTGGCTGCTCCTGCTTCCTTCGCTCATCTTCCTCCTTGTGTTCACGCTCTATCCGGTTGCGGGGGCGCTGAAGCTCAGCCTGTTCCAGGCTGACCTCGGCACTCCGCAGCCTTCCTTTATCGGGCTGGACAACTACAAAAGCATGGCGGAAGATAGCGTGTTTTGGAAAGTGGTCAACAACAATATTTGGTTCGCAATCGGCACCGTGCCGACCAGCATTCTGCTGTCTCTCCTGATGGCGATGTTTGCGAACAAAGTCATGCGGGCAAGAGGTCTGGTGCGGACGGCATTTTTCTACCCGACAGTCGTGCCGATGATTGCCATCGGCAACATCTGGCTGTTCATCTATACCCCGGAATACGGCATGGTCAGCCGATTTCTCGAAACCTTCGGGATTAAGGGCCCCAACTGGCTCGGTACGCCGGACCTCGTCATGTGGGCCATGATTATTATGATTGTATGGAAGGAAGCCGGCTACTTCATGCTGTTCTATCTGGCCGGACTGCAGAACATCTCCGAGGAGCTCTATGAATCTGCCAGAGTGGACGGGGTTCCGGCATGGCGCGTATTCTGGCGGATTACATTCCCGCTGCTTATGCCGACGACGCTGTTCGTCTCGATTATCGCCCTTACGAACTCGTTCAAGCTAGTCGACCATCTATGGATCATGACCAAGGGAGGCCCGGAGAACGCCAGCAATCTGCTGCTGTTCTACATCTACGAGACGGCCTTCAGCTTCTGGGACCAAGGCATGGCGTCGGCTCTGACGACTGTGATGATTATTCTCCTGCTGGTGCTTGCGGCCATACAGTTTTTCGGGTTCGACCGCCGCATTCACTACCGATAGGAGGAACCGCTTTATGATGAAGAAAATAAGCTATGGCTTGATGTATATACTGGCGGCGGTCTGGCTCATTCCGCTTGTGTGGACGGTATGGACCGCCTTTCGTCCAAAACGGCTGGCGCTATCGTCATCGATCTCGATTGACTTTACCCTCTCGAATTTTACGCATGTATGGAACTCGGCGCCGTTCGGCACTTATTACATGAACACGCTGCTCATCGTTGCCGGGGTATTCACGGTTCAATTTCTGACGGTGTCGATGGCGGCATTCGCCTTTGCACGGGTAGAGTTTTGGGGCAAGTCCGCAATCTTTCTGCTTTTCCTTGCTCAAATCATGATTCCGGCAGACATTCTCATCTTCCCGAACTATACGGTGCTGAGAGACTTGTCTTTGCTGGATACGAAGCTTGGCATTATGATTCCGTATTTTGCTTCCGCCTTCGGGGTGTTCCTGCTCAGGCAGATGTTCAAGACGATTCCGTTCGAGCTGGACGAGGCCGCACGGATGGAAGGCTGCAGCCTGTGGCAAATTCTGTGGCGAATCTATATGCCGCTAGCCAGACCGGCCTATGTCTCTTTCGGGCTTGTCTCGGTCAGCTATCATTGGAACAACTTCCTGTGGCCGCTCATCATTACGAACTCCGTCGAGAACCGGCCGCTTACGGTTGGCCTGGCGATCTTCGCCCAGTCGTTCGAGACGGGCGCGCAATGGAGCGAGGTAACGGCGGCGACGATGCTGGTAATCCTGCCGCTGCTGCTTGGATTTATGGTGTTCCAGCGCCAATTCATGAACAGCTTTATTCATTCGGGCATTAAGTAAGCTTCAAGGGAGGAATTGACGATGAACAGCCCGATTATTGCCTCGATTACGAATGAGGAGCAGTTGTCTCATGTATGGGACGCTCCGCTCACCCGCGTCATCCTGATGACAGGCGACATTACGACACTGGGCGGCATAGTGAGCAAGCTGCACAGCATGGACAAGCAAGTGTATGTCCATATGGAGATGGTGAACGGGCTCGGACGGGATGCATCCGCCGTGCATTTCATTGCCAGAGAATTTGGCGTAGACGGCATCGTCACGACGAAAAGTCATATTATTGCTGCGGCCAGACAAGCCGGCATTCGCAGCGTGCAGCGCGTATTTGCGATAGATACGGCTGCGGTCGAGACGGGCATTCGGCTGACGGGCACAAGCAAGCCCGACGAGGTCGAGCTGATGCCCGGCCTCATGCCGCGCATTATCCGCGAGGTGAAGGCCAAGGTGAACCGGCCGCTTATCGTGGGCGGGCTGATCCGCTATGAGGAAGAGATCCAAGAGGCGCTGAATAGCGGCGCGGATTATGTGTCCGTCGGCCATCCGAGCTTCTGGAAGCAGCGATAACAGCTTTATATAAGGATCGAGTTGACGAGATAACCGAGGAATCAGGCGATGGGCGGGTCGGCAGTCACCCGTTCGCTTCGTGTGGCGACTCGGTTTTTTCATGGAAATTAAGGCTTGGGTAGGAGGGAATTAGGTGACGATACGCCTTATTGCAAGCGATCTGGACGGCACACTGTTGTCTCCTGAACATCAGTTGGCGAATCCGGTCAAGGAGGCCATTGAGGCATTCACAAAGCGGGGAGGATTGTTCACGTTCGCCACAGGGAGGCCGCTGCTTACCGCAGCCCCTTTCGAGAGAGAGCTGGCGCTCGGCATGCCCTATATTCTGTGCAACGGCGCTGTCATCGCGCAGAAGGGAGAGGTGCTGGAGTCGGCCTCCTTCCTTGCCGGCGATGTTGAAGCGCTGCTCGGGGATGCGAGAGAGGCTGCGGTCGACGCATTCTTGTTCCGCGAGGATGGCGTGTTTGTATTCCGCGAATCGGAAGCGGTAAGACGCTACGAGGTGAAGGAGGCCGTGCAGTGCACCTTGCTGGGGGAGGGAGACCGCACTTGGAGGGACGTCCCCATTCAGAAGGTCATTCTAATGGGCGATATGACCACGATCCGCGGGGTATGGGCGCACCATGAGCCAGTCCATGCCCGGTTCTCCGCCTTTCAGTCGGAAGCGGACTATTGGGAGATTATGAATGGCGGACAGAGCAAGGGGACGGCGCTGCGCAAGATTGCGGAGCGGCTCGGCATTAAGCGAGAGGAAATTATGGCGCTGGGCAATCAGCTGAATGATCTGGACATGCTGCAATATGCCGAGATTGGAGTAGCTGTAGCGAACGCTCATGATGAGCTGAAGGCGGAGGCTGATTATGTATGCAAGCATGGCTACGGCGAGGGAGTCGTGGAGGCGATGGCCAAGTTCTGTCTGTAGAATGACAGGCGATGCGACTGAAGTCCAGCTTTTCCCATGAACCAATGTCGGAGGAAGAAATACAGCCGCCGACCGTAACGGGATGATCCATCCTTCTGTAAAGTTGAGCTATCGAACTTACAGGAGGAATGGTTACGGTGAAGGAACAGCCATTATGGTTTAAAGGCGAGAAGTGGATGGTGCTCACGGGACTTCTGGGCTTCGCCCTGGCGCTCGTGTGCGGATTAGGAGCGCTTCTGCTCGGCACGGACGAAACGCCGGGCTCCGGCATGGCCAAAGCTTTTTCGTTTAATGCGGCGCTTGGCATCTTCTTGCTGTCTACGGCAGCTGTCAGCCCGTATTCGGGTATGGGGCGCAAGAGCAGAGCCTTCTTCCGATGGTCGTACATTGCGCTTGGGCTGTATTCTTATTTTGCAGAGACGGTCCAGCATATTCGCGGGGTTAATCCCCGGTTCGTGACAGACGGTTCCGCCTTTGATCTTGCGGTAGCGAACGGTTTTGGAATGGTCGCTTTGCTGCTGGTTGCGTATTATGTGGTTTTTGCGGCGGCGTTTTTCCGGAAGCGCGCCTCACAGCTGCAGCGGGGCGTCGTACTGAGCGTGCGTTACGCTATGATCGCCGTTATGTTCTCGTTTATAGGTGGAATTTGCATCTCGATTAACGGCGGCAGATACGTCGGCCTGGATGGCAATCTGATCTGGTTCCACGGGCTTGGGTTCCATGCGCTGCAGGTGCTGCCGATTATCGCGTGGCTGGCATGGAGAAGCGCGATGACGGAGCGATTGCAGCGGACGCTGCTCCATATTGCAGGGGTGACGTTTATTGGAGGGCTTATGGCTATCGGTGTGCAGACCTTGCTGGAGCGGCCGCTCCTGGAATGGTCGCTGCTGCCGCTTGCGGCGCTCGCATTTTTGGTCGTGACGACAGCGGCTGGCTTGCGGGCATGTCTGGAAGCATGGCGCTTGAAGAAGGGCGGAAGCACGCTCGCCGGATAAGCATTCTCCCTGCAAGGACACTCGCCTGCTGCAATAGTTCTTCCCAGCCGCTGATTGTTAATTTACAATGGCGTTAGCTATATAGGATCAGTATACAGGGAGGATCTGATACGTTGAAAAGCAAGATGGCCGTATGGCTGGAGCTGTTATGGGTATCGACGAAGCTTGGCCTGACTTCCTTTGGCGGGCCTATCGCCCACTTAGGCTATTTCCATGATGAATATGTTTGCCGCCGGAAGTGGCTCGGCGAGGGGGAATATGCGGAGCTGGTCGCGTTATGCCAGTTCCTCCCCGGCCCTGCAAGCAGCCAGGTCGGTATTGGCATCGGGCTGAAGCGGGGCGGTCTGCTTGGCGGAATCCTGTCGTTCATCGGTTTTACGTGGCCGTCTGTACTGGCGCTGATGCTGTTCGGATGGTATATGCAAGCATCGGGCACGGACGGGAGCGGCTGGCTGCACGGGCTTAAGCTTGTAGCGGTTGCGATTGTCGCCCATGCCATCATGGGCATGGGCCAGAAGCTGGCTTCGGGACGGCTGCTTGCTACGATAGCCGTCGTATCGGCGGCGTCAGCCTTGCTTTGGCCAACTGCCTTCACTCAGATCGCCATAATTGCGCTGGCAGCAGCGGCAGGGGTGTGGCTGTGCCGGGATCAATCGGGCGAGGCCGGGACGCTGAAGCCGGTCGAGATGGAGCCGGAGCGCCGCGCACCGCTGTCCCGGCGCTTCGGCATGATCTGCTTGCTGCTGTTCGCAGGTCTGCTGGTTGCCTTGCCCATGCTGCGGGAGACAGGAGGCCTTATGGCTATGGCAGACAGCTTCTATCGCTCAGGCTCTCTCGTATTCGGAGGCGGGCATGTTGTGCTTCCGCTGCTGGAGGACGAGATTGCAGGCAGGGGCTGGGTAAGCGCCGAGCAGTTTCTGGCCGGCTATGGCGCGGCTCAAGCTGTGCCGGGTCCGCTCTTTACGTTTGCGGCTTATCTGGGGACCGTTATGGAGGGGCCTCTAGGCGCCGCAATAGCAACACTTGCGATCTTCTTGCCTGCGTTCCTTCTCGTCGCCGGAGCGCTTCCCTTCTGGGACACGCTGCGGAGCGTGCCGCTGGCGCGCCGGGCGCTTGCCGGCGTCAATGCGGCAGTCGTCGGCCTGCTGCTTGCTGCATTCTACGATCCGATCTGGACAAGCGCCATAGGCTCGCCGCAGGACGCTGCTTTTGCCGCTATCCTGTTTGTCCTGCTTTCCTATTGGAAGCTTCCGCCATGGATCATCGTCGTGATAGGTGCTGCAGGCGGAGCGCTTGGGATTGGGGGATAACGGCTTCTCCCCACCCTGTATATAAAAAGAAGGTATCTCTTCAGGGAGCGAGCTCCCTGAAGAGATACCTTTCTGTTGTTTAATTTCTAAAAATTAGTAGATGGAAAAAAGCAACAAATATAAGCCGAGCAGCGTTAGGAATAAGACGGGCAGCGTCAGGATGACGCCAACCTTGAAATAATAGCCCCATGTGATCCGCATTCCTTTTCTGGACAAGACATGGAGCCACAAGAGCGTCGCAAGCGACCCGATAGGCGTCATCTTGGGACCCAGATCGGAGCCGATGATATTGGCGTATATCATGGCTTCCCGCAGCGCGCCTTCAGCGGCAACGCCGTCAATCGCAAGCGCATCGATCATGACCGTAGGCAGATTGTTCATGACCGAGGAGAGGATCGCCGCGCAGAAGCCGGTAACCATTGTTGCGGCGAACAAGCCCTGATCGGCTGCCCACTGGAACAACGCCCCGAGCTGGTCAGTCAATCCTGCGTTGCGAAGCCCGTAGACGACAACATACATACCAATGGAGAAGATGACGATGGACCACGGCGCTTTCCAGATCACTTCCCGCGTGCGGACTGCCTCGCTCTTGCGGGCGGCCATGAGCAGCACCAGCGCAGCGGCGCCGATCATGGCGGAGATCGGAACCGGGATATATTCGCTTGCCAGATAAGCAATAAGAAGCAGGGCGAGCACATACCAGGATAGCGTGAACATTCGCTTGTCCTTGATCGCGTCGCGGGGCTCCTTCAGATCATTGTTCTCGTAGCTTTGCGGAATGCTCTTGCGGAAGAACAGATAGAGCACCAGCAAGCTGGATAGAACCGCGAATACGGTCGGCACGATCATGCGGCTGGCATACTCCATGAATCCGATGCCGAAGAAGTCGGCCGACAGGATGTTCACCAGATTGCTGATGACGAGCGGAAGCGAAGCCGTATCCGAGATGAAGCCGCCTGCCATGACGAAAGGCAAGACCATCCGTTCATCGAATCGCAGCGCTCTGACCATCGCCAGCACAATCGGCGTCAGAATAAGCACGGCTCCGTCATTGGCGAAGAAGATGGACACGCCTGCTCCGAGCAGGATGATATAGACGAACAGCCGCTTGCCGCTGCCTCCCGATAATCGGGCCACATGGAGCGCAGCCCATTCGAAAAATCCGGTCTCGTCCAGCAGCAAAGAAATGATCATGATTCCGATTAAAGCGAGTGTGGCGTTCCAGACGATAGCTGTAACATCCCAGACGTCTTGAAGCGTCACTACGCCCAGCAGAAGCGCGATAATAGCGCCGCCCGCTGCCGAGTAGCCGATATTCAATCCCTTCGGCTGCCAGATGACGAATGTAATCGTAATTGCAAAAATACCTAGCGCGAGCAGCATGATTAGATAGCCTCCCCGAATCTCAACGACTCATTATAGCGAGGCGGAATCAGGATTGGCAATCACCTTGCTGACAAATATTTTGGCATGCGACACATCTATCCAATTGTCGTCACGCATGGTATAAATGTTAGAGACAACTTTCGATTATCCAACTACAATCAGTTGAAGAGAGGTTTACAGTACGTCATGAACCAGGAACTGAACACGACAGCGCAGATATCAGTACCGTCAGCGCGCAAGAAAGCCCCCTACTCCAAGCTTCGGAAAGCGAGATACGGGTACTACGGCATTGCATTTGCGTTACTATTTTTCATTCTGGCACAGTTTGCGGCGAGTTATATGGTGAAGCTGGATACCGTATACAAGCACAGGCTTAACTATGACATGTTCCTGGCCGATTCCAAGGTAATGGGCATTGTCGTCGATGAGATGGCCCGGCATATTAAGGACAATGGCTTGACCAACTATGCGATTCTGATTGGCAACTCTGTTGCCTGGGGCACGAATGAGAGCTCGGATCATTCCTTGGGAAGATATCTGTCCGACAACGCTACGGCGGACGGAGACGGCAAGCTTCAGGCGGTGTTCAATCTGTCGGCGCCGTCGATTATGGCGGGCGACGCCTACACGCTGCTTCTGATGCTGGACGAGCGCGGCATCAAGACGGACAACGTTATGATCGGCTTGACATACTCCTCATTCGTAGAGGCAAGTCCTGGCGTACGGAAGGTATTTTGGCTGGGTGACGATTTGAAGAAAGCGGATCCGGCTACCTTCAAGAAGGTGCTGCCGCATCTGGAAGCGAACGGCTATAAAAATGTGACAGGCTGGAAAGGGACCGAGCATAACGCAATCGAAGCGATCACGGATTGGGTGCCGGTTATCAAATACAAGACGGTTATCCCGGAAGCGATTAAGGCAATGGGCAAAGAAAGCGACGTCATGGGCGATCCGCGGGCATGGAACGAAAAGAAATTTTCGGAAAAGTGGATTACATCGCCGCAGTATTTGAATTTCTTCAGTCCGGAGCCGTTCAATATGACGGATTCCAACTGGACCGTCTACTTCATGAACCGGATCGCGGAGCACCAGCAAGGGAAACGCTTGTTTGTCTTCGTGGCCGGAAGCAACGGCGAGCTGTCCAAGAAAGAAGTGACGAATCCCGGCTATGTCGCCAATATGGAGAAAATCGACTCCTATCTGGCGGAGCTGGGCGTGGACTACGTCACGCTGCAAGACCGCATTGATCCGAACTTATTCACTGATCATGTTCATCTGACCAAAGAAGGCAATGAGCTCCTTGCCCGTATCATTTGGGACGCCTGGACGGGTAAGGGGGCTTAATCATGTTATTTAATTCACCGACATTTCTCATATTTCTGGCTGCCGTCTTTGCCCTGTATTATGCGTTCCCTCGCGGCAGAATGATCATTCTGGCGCTGGCGAATGCCGCGTTCTACGCTTACGCGGGAGTGGGCTACTTTCTGCTGTTCTTCGCCATTGTGGCATCTGTGTACTTTATATCCAAGGGTCTGCAGGGACCAAAGGGCAAGCTGGCGCTGGGGCTTGGACTGGCTGTCGTGCTTGCCAACCTTCTGTTCTTCAAGTATTCGATGTTCCTGCTCGAAAATATCGAGAGCATGCTGGGAATGACCTTCTCGCTGCAAGGAACGGCGTTCGCGGACCGCAGCATTGCGCTGCCGATCGGCATATCCTTCTACTCGTTCCAGCTCATTGCTTATCTCGTCGATGTGCATAGAGGGAAGCTGAAGCCTAGCCGCTCGCTGCTGGAATTCTGGGTCTTTATCTCCCTGTTCGCGCATTCCGCGGCAGGCCCGATACTGCGGGGCAACGATTTCATTCCGCAGCTGCGCAAGATCAGCTCAATCCTGTTCCGCACCCCTCGCGTGAAGCTGGGACTGGCGTTTATATTGCTCGGCCTGTTCAAAAAAGTGGTGATTGTGGAGCAGATCGCGCCGTATGTGAACGACTACTTCTCCAAAGCGCAGACGCTTAGCGGCGTGGAATCATGGATCGCCTCCTATCTCTTTGCGTTCCAGATTTACTTCGACTTCTCCGCTTACAGCGAGATGGCGGTCGGTATCGGCTTCTTGCTGGGCCTGCGCCTGGATCTGAACTTCAAGACGCCTTACCTGAGCGCGAATCCGGCCGAGTTCTGGAGAAGATGGCATATTACGCTGTCGCAATGGATTCGCGACTATATCTTTATCCCGCTCGGCGGCTCCCGCGTAGCGAACTGGCGCATATATGCCAACTTGATTGCGGCGATGACGATATCCGGCATTTGGCATGGCGCGGCCTGGACGTTCATCATCTGGGGCCTGTACCACGGCTTGCTGTCGGCGGGCCACCGGCTGTATGACAAGGGCATTAAGCGCCTTGGCTGGAAGGATGCGCTTAATAACCGGATTTACAAAGTATTTTCGATATTTGTATTCTTCCACCTGACTGTAGTCGGCTGGGTCTTCTTCCGGGCGAACAGCTGGTCGGACGCTGTCTATATGCTGAAGAAGATGACGATGATGGACGGCATTCAGTTTACGAAGCAGCATCTGCTGCTCCTTGCGGTGGCAGCGGGGCTTTACCTGCTTCATATCCTTGAATATATCGTCGTATCCCGATTCAAGAGATGGTCGCTGGCATGGCAATTTAACGTGCCGTCGATCGTGCGGGGCGCCGTATATGCGATCATTGCCATTGTGCTGCTCTTCTTGCTGATGAAAGGCGAATCAAGCAGCTTTATCTACTTCCAGTTCTAGCGGCTTCCACGAATTTCACTTTCATAGGTATAGATCTTCCTCTCGATGAAAGACTGGAGAATGGGGGAGCATCCTAGGAAAGGAGCGAAGCCGATGGAATTCACACTAGGCGCGGACGAGGTCGTTCGCCGGATTAAGAAGCTGCAATCGAGCGGAGGAGCCACCAGCAAGAAGCAGGTAAAGCAGAGTGATCCTGAGTTAATGCGGAATGCGCTGTTTTATTTTCCTAGCTGGGAGCATGCCTTGAGGAATGCGGATCAGCTGTAATACGCAGAGGACCGTCCAATAGATATACAATAAGTAACGAGATGAAACCATGCCACCCGGAGCCATATGCTGCGCTGGCATGGTTTTTTGTATTTTTTGCTTATAATCAAATGAGGGTTGGCGCCGTCCCCGCGGAAGGCGATACAATAGTTGTTATACATGCATGAGAAAAGGGAGGCGGGCTAAGCCTATGAATATACAGCAATTGCCGCTGACGGTATCGGGGTTGGCGCGGGATTTCGAGGAGCTGGGGGTTCAGCGCGGCTTGACGCTGCTTCTTCATACATCACTCAAGGCAACCGGGCGCTGGATTGTGGGAGGGCCTGCCGCCGTCATACACGCGCTGGAGCATGCTCTGGGACCGCAGGGTACGCTGGTTATGCCGACGCATACGTCTGACTTGTCGGACCCTGCCGAGTGGCAGAATCCGCCTGTTCCGGAAGCCTGGTGGCCTATCATTAGAGCCGAGATGCCGCCATTCGAAGCGGATCTGACGCCTACAAGAAGCATGGGCCATACGGCAGAATGCTTCCGCAAGCAGGAGGGGACGCTGAGAAGCTCGCATCCGCAAGTATCCTTCGCGGCTCGAGGTCCGCATGCTGCCAGAATGACAGAGGGTCATGGTTTAACCAATGGTCTGGGCGAACAATCGCCGCTGGCCAGGCTGTATGATCTGGACGGATGGGTGATGCTGCTGGGCGTAGGATACGACCGGAATACATCTCTTCATCTGTCGGAGCATAGAGCGGCGTATCGGACCAAACAGTACAGGCAGCAAGGTGCGCCACGCCTTGTCAATGGATTGCGCGAGTGGACGGTGTATCAGGATCTGGATTACGATTCGGATGATTTCAATGCAATTGGAGAAGCGTTCGAGAAGGAATGTGCCGATGCCGTGCTCAGAGGAAAGATAGGAGATGCGGAAGTGCGGCTCATGCCGATTCGCAGGTTGGTGGATTACGGTGTGAGCTGGATGGAGCAGCATCGAGGGTCATGAGGCAAGATCGGAGAACGCAGCCAGCTTCTTGAACTGGTCTGCGTTCATGTACAACACACCGTCCTGCAAGTAATAGTCTCCCGGAGCTTCATAACCGTTCTGAAGGACCGTACCGTTCTCCAGCAGCAGGGTGAAATTCGCGCCGCTTACCGTCAGGTCGATCGTATCGGTCTCGCGGTTATAGGTCAGCAGGCCACCATATTGATTCACCAATTCATGCAGCGGAGCATAAGACGGGTTTTGGGCGGATGCCAGTTTAATTGCGGATTCGGAATGAGCGGATAGAACGGGAGCTGCGACAGCTGCCTGCTCAGGAGCAGGCGGGCTGGCGAGCGCGCCGTACAGCGTTGCGGCTGCGAACAGCATGAGGAATATGTTGCGGATTGGAAGCTTCATCGCTTGTTCCTCCTTACCCGAGGTTGTCTGATTAGGACCAGTGTACCTGATGAGTGTGAACGGAATGTCAAGGCGATATAAAGGTTTGTTAAATTGAAAAAAAGAACCGAAGAGAGGCGCTGCAGCGACTGTTCTTCGGTTCTTGAATTATGAGGTTGCTTTCAGTTCCTTCTGCGATTGTGCTGCAGGGGCTGGACTGGCCGCCATCTTGCTGCTGCCGTTGAACACGCCGCCGGATTCGATTATAAGCGACTGGGCGGTAATGTTGCCGTTCAATACGCCGGATGCGCAAATCGTCAGCTTGCCTCTTGCTTCGACGTCGCCGTTCAATTGTCCGGCAAGGACCAGGTCCCGTGCGATAATGTTGGAGTTGGCTACTCCGTTCTCCCCGACAATGACATCTCCGCTCGACATAATGTCACCGATAATGCTGCCTTCAATGCGGATGCTGGCTTCGGATTTGATCTTGCCTTCGAAGATCGTGCCTTCGCCGATCAGCGTATCCGTCGTATCCGGATTGATTTTTCCGTTTCCCGATTTGCTGCTTTTGAACATGGTCACTTTTCCTCTCTGTCTTCTTGTAGATAAGGCATAGGATCGACATGCTCGCCGCCTACGATTACCTCGTAATGAAGATGGGGTCCCGTGCTTCGGCCTGTATTGCCAAGCTCGCCGATGAGATCGCCTTTCTTCACCTTGTCGCCAACCTCGACCAGCCGTTTGTTCAGATGCAGATAACGGGTCTCAATGCCGCGTCCGTGGTCGATCAATATATTGTTGCCGTGCGGATATGTCCGCTCTGACAAGGTAACGGTACCATCCGCTGCGGCGTAGATCGGATCTCCGCGGCTGCCGCCAAGATCCAGGCCGGAATGTACGGCTGCCCTTCCCGTGAACGGATCGCGGCGCACGCCGAAGGTGGATGTGATTTTGCGGGAATCGGCCGGCCATATCGTTGGCGTGATCTCCAATATGCGCTGGTGCTTCAGAAGCGCTTCCTTCGTGGCCTCCAGGCTAGGCTTCATCTCATCCATCTGCAAGGCCATGCTGGACAGCTCCTGGAGCGTCTCCGCCGCAAGCGCATCGTTCAGATCCTCAGGCAAGAGAAGCTCTTCGCCGCCTTGTCCTCCTTCCTCGACCGTAACGCCGCCAGAGGAGATTCGAACCTCGGATTCCTGGATGCCTGCAATTTCCTTAAGCTGAAGCTCCAGCTCGGCAATCTCGGACATTTTGGTCTCGACATGCTTCGCCTGAGCTGACAAGGCGGTTACATCGGCTTCCAGAGCGGCGATGGTATCCTCCCGTTCCTTCAGCTGCTCCTCATAACCCGATTCGGAGAGGGACAGCTGATGCTTCGCTTCCTTGAGATTACCGGCCTGTCCCGAGAATAATACGATGAATAATGCTGAACAGACAGCAAGCAGTATGATAAGGGCGGGTATGAGTACGATGGTTAGTCCAGATACGCTGTAGCGCTGGACGGATTGATTCGCGTCGGGTATGACCACGAACGTGAATCGCTTTGACATCCACTTCATGATTTTCCTCCTAGATTTTCCAATACGTCTTCAACTTCCTCCTATTCGACACGTCTCCAAAAAAATCCTTTATTTCGAGTCCAATTGCTGCAGATTTATCGGATTGCCGGGAATTATAGGGGTTTCCATGACTTTTGAACGATATTTACGCCGGGCCCGCCGCGTGATACGCTAGTTGAAAAAGAAGCCTTGAGGCTGGTGAATAATAACCGCATGAAGGGCTGGGACAGGAGCGAGAGGCATGCTGAAGTGGGATGGGCATACACACACGAAGTTTTGTTATCATGGCAGCGATGCGGCACAGGAGCTGTACTTGGAACGGGCGATTGAGCTAGGATTCGAGCGCTATACCATTAGCGAGCATCCGCCGCTGCCGCAAGGCTGGATTGCCGATCATGACATATGGGACGAGCTTGCGATGCCGGAGGAGGAGCTTCCCCTCTATATGGCTTATGTGCAAGAGATGAAGCGAGCCTATGAAGGCAGGATTGAGGTTGCAGCCGGACTGGAATTTGACTATTTGCCGGGAAGATTGGACTATACGGAGCGCATGCTGGACAGCTGGCAGGACGAGCTGGAAGATGTCGTCTATTCGGTGCATTATTTGCCGGGCAGAGACGGCATGCGCTGCCTGGATTTCAAGGCCGAGCATTTCAAGGCGCAGCTGCTGACGTATTATGGCTCCATGGAGCGGGTCGTCGATGAATATTATGACCATGTCGAAGCTGCGATTGAATGGGCGGCGAGATTCCCGATGCGCAAGCGGATCGGCCATATCAATCTGATCGAGAAGTTCAATCAGGCGCTTCCTGAGATCGACGAGGGTCTCATTCGCAGCCGCTTGGAAGGGATGCTGCCGCTGCTTGTAAAATCCGGCGTGGGCGTTGACGTCAATACGGCCGGGATGCGGGTCGCAACCTGCGGCAAGCCTTATGTCCCGGAGTGGTTCCTGGCGGAATGCTTGAAGCTGGGCATTCCATGCGTGTATGGATCCGACTCGCATAAGCCGGAACAGGTCGGCTTCGGATGGGATTGGTTCGAGAAGCAGATCTCGGGGAGAGAGGGCTAGAGCATGGAGAAACTTGTCATTGAGAGAGTGACGGCCGGAAATCCCGGGCTTGCGGCGCTCATCCGTGAGCTGGACCGCTATCTGGAAGGATTGTATCCGCCGGAGGAGATATTTGTCGTTGATTTCGACGATCCGAAGACAAGCGAGATGGTATTCGTCATGGCCTATGGAGATGGAGAGCCGGCAGGATGCGCCGGTCTGCGGCAGCTGGACGGGGAGTCTGTGGAGCTGAAGCGGTTCTATGTAGATCCGCGGATGAGAAGGCATGGCGTCGCCCGTCAGCTGTACCAGTACCTGGAGCAGCAAGCGCTGGAGCTTGGCTGCTCGATTATCAGGCTGGAGACGGGCGCTCCGCAGGTTGAGGCGATTGCCTTCTATAAAAAGCTGGGCTTCTACGAGATTCCCGCATTCGGGGAATATATCGGCTGTGCCTCCAGCCTCTGCATGGAGAAGAGAATCGGATAGTCCCGCTTTCTGAACTTACCCCGCGCTTCGTTCGAAGGCGACGATCCAGTCGCCTTTGGTCGCGGCGTAACCCGCATCGCCCTCTACGACTAGTCCATACAACCCTTTGACATCCAGAAATTCTTTGCGCGAGCCGTTGCCGAATTCGAGAGTGATGTAATAATACGTGTGCGAAGACGTGCTGGTGTGGCCGATATGATTCTCCTGATGATGATGGTGATTGCTATGGCTTTGGACATCCATCCTCTTGGCAACAATTTTTGCATAGGCGCTCTCTTGAGGCGCGCGGGCATTGCGGAAATGAGTGATGATCGAATATACGATCAGCCCGAACATAAAAACGAACCCGATAATAATGATGATCGGCACAACCGTAAACATAAAATCGAATCCGCCGCCCCCGCCGGGAAATGATGGACCGGGCCCAAAGTCAAACATGGCGATAACCCCCTGATTTATTGTCGGCCGCGTCGATTGCGCGAGCTACTCTTAATACGTAATTTCCGGCTCTCGTGTTGCACTTACCTAAACCATAGGTCTCGAAATCTGACCCAGCCCAGCGACTCTAACGAGATCCCTTGGACGGAAGGGTGGAATGCGGTCTTGAGATGCTTGCGGTACAGGAACAGCAGGGAGTGCCGCTCCATCAGCTCGTCTTCAATCCGCATGAACAAGTTCATCCTGACTGCCGCGTCGGGCTCAGCGAGAATGCGCTGCAGCGCATCGCCCAGAATGGCTCCTGCAGGCCGGTCCATATGCTGCATCATGCTTTTGTACAAGTCGATGAGGCGCAGCTCGCGATGCTCGTCGAGCATAATGGCGAATAGCAGCAGGTCGGCAGACATGCGGTCCCGTCCCTTGAACTGCTCAGCCGCGATGAGATTGATCTGCAGCCTAATGCCTGCGCTTGCCAAAAGCTCCCCGATCAAGCCGGCATCATGCTCATATTGCGGAATGGTCGTCAGTGTCAGCGTCTCGCCCTTATAACCGCATTCATGCAGCAGCTCGCTGCATCTTCTTCGCAGATCATCGTCATCCATATCTCTGGCATCATGATTGGCTGGCCGGGACCAGAAGCTTGCTGCCTCTTCAAGGACATCGCCGGACAGCTTCTTCAGCAGCTCCTTCCGATGAATGGCGCAATCCAGCGCCTGCCGGAAGGCCGGACTTGCAAGAAGCCCGCTCTTCAGCTCATTGATGGTTAGAAACTTGCAAGTCGTCCCGGACTGTCTGACTTGCTCCCATTCGCCGCCAGCCATGCCTTCGATTCGAACGTTGTGCATGACTTGGAATTGACGCAGCTCCTCTATGTCCTCTTCCTTGCGTTCTGCTCCGGAGGGCATCGTCCATACCTCTACCCGGTCGAGGAATGGACGCTCCTGGAAGTAAGAAGGGAAGACCTCGAGCGTCCAGATGCCGTGGCTGCTGCCAGCCAGCCTGAAGGGGCCGGTGCCGACGACGGCTCCGCTCGCTTGGCCGAAAGAATCGCCGACTTGCTCGCACAGATCTTCCGGCACAATGGAGGCCCGGTTGGTGGAAAGAAACGACAGGAATGCTTCATTGCGCTCCTTCAGGCGGAAGCGGATCGTCAGGTCATCCGGCGTATCCATATGCTCAATGCCGTTGTACACCCAGCTGTAAAGGCCATTCGGCGCAAGCCGATTCAGGCGGTTCAGCGTATATCTGACATCCGAGGAGGTCATCTCGCGGCCATGGTGGAAGTATATGCCTTTGCGCAGGAAGAAGGTCCATTCCGTACGCGCTTTATTGGTCTCCCATGCATGGGCGAGATGAGGATGCACACTATCGCCGCGCACATCCATCCTGACCAGCCCGTCGAACAGCTGGTTCACCAGATGGGCTTCGCCGATGTAATGGATACGGGCAGGGTCGAGGCTGTCGATGATGCCGGGCATCGGGAAGCGCAGCGTATCGGTCCGCCGCTCGCCTTCCACAACGGTCTGGAAGCCGAATTGACCCGACAGCCATTGCTGGAAGCGGCCGACCACAGCGGCGCCTCTCGGCTGGAGCAGCTCCAGCGCGGATTGCAAGTCGCCCCTCATCGCGAGCTCCTGCGCTTCTTCCAGCAGCAAGGAGTCGAGCGGCTGCATGAAGGTGAGCAGGGAGCGATTGCCGCGGCCGCGCCGGGCCGACCAGTCGACCCAGCCTTCCTGCACCATCCGCTTCAGCAATAGAACCATATTGCGGTGCGTGCAATCCAGCTTCTCGGCCAGCTCGGCTGTCGTCACTTCCAGCGGTATACCGTCAGTCGCCTGCGGGTAGGCTTCTCTTAATATGAAATAATGTCTCCGAATTTTCACGATGATCCTCCGCTATACGCAAAATATGAAATTCTGCAATAGAAAGTTGCACTTTTTGTTCTTATTTTATAGGTTACAATAAAAGGGAGATTAACTCAAAGGGAGGTTATTTGCGATGAGAGATCCCGCGCCATGGCAGAGGCGATACAACAATATGTGGATTTTATCGGTCCTGCTCGGGGTTCTCGGACAATATTTGTTCGTGAGCCGTCCGGCCGGCGTGTCCGTACCGATATTCGTCGCGTTGTTCTACGTCTTGTTTTTCTATGCGATGAAAGGAAGAATGGGCGGCTTCGACCGTTGGAGAGGGCAATCGAGAATGGGATGGTTCCTGTTCGCGCCGGTCGCTCTGCTCTCCATGACGTTTGTTCTATTCGCGAATGATCTCTTCCGGTTTTTGAATCCGCTCGCCTTGTTTATATTGATTGTAGCCCAGACGATGCTGCTTGCGCGCGGAGGCTCGCAGCCGTGGCATCGCCCCCGATTCATCCTGGAGCATGTCAAGCAATGGCTGGTTACGCCCTTCGCCCATTTGACTGCGCCGTTCAATACGATGGCGGATTGGGTGAACAGCAGAAGGGATACCAATAAAGCGAGATCGGTAGCAGGCAAAGTCGGCTTCGGCCTTATGCTGGCCGCTCCGCTCTTATTTGTCGTTATCCTGCTGCTCGCCTCGGCCGACGGCATCTTTATGTCCTGGATGAACGGGCTTGGCACGCTGTTCGCCGGCGACTCTATCGACAGTGTTGTGAGCAGAATTATTTTTACATGCTGCTTATCGATATATGTTTTCTGCTATTTGTGGGGCCTGTTGTTCCAGAAGCGCAAGACTGCGGATTGGAGCGCCACGGAGCTGACGCCTGACGGGGAGCCGAAGCAGCGTCCCGGTGTGGAGCGGGAGAAGTTTGATCCGATCTCGGCGGCTACTGTGCTTGTGTGCGTCAACATTGTGTATGTCCTATTTGCTGCGATCCAGTTTACTTACTTGTTCGGGGCAGCCGAAGGCTTGCTTCCGGAAGGCACAGCATATGCAGAATATGCGCGCAGAGGCTTCACGGAGCTGGTCATTGTTGCGCTCATTAATATCGGCGTCTTGCTGGTAGGCTTGCATTTCATCGGCAAAGGCAGCGCCCTGTTCGAGCGGCTGCGCCAAGTGATGCTTAGCGTGCTGATGGGCTGCACGATTGTCATGCTCATCTCGGCCTACAGCCGTCTGTCGCTATACGAGGAGATCTACGGTTATACGGAGCTGCGCCTTCTTGTCCATGGGTTTATGATTTTCCTCGGCGTGCTTATGGCTGTGGCATTCGTCCGAATTTGGTATACAAGGTTCTCGCTAGCGAAAATATATATTGCCATAGCCATCACTTCGTATGTCATTATGAATTTCGTGAACATTGACGCCCGTATTGCCGTCAATAATATTGCACGGTTTGAGGAGACAGGGAAGATCGATATGTACTATCTGGGATCGTTGTCCGCCGATGCCGCTCCAGCGATTGCGAAGCTATATGAGAAATATCCGGAATATACGCAGCTGGGGGATATTCTGCAAGGATATGAAGGAGAAGCGCAGAGACGAAAGCATTGGCAATCGTGGAACCTGTCTTACCATCGTCAATTGCCGTGACGCAGGAAAGAATGAATGAGGAGGTGAAGGATGAGCAGAACAAAGAGGTGGTTGCTTATCTATTTGCCTGCTGCCATTGTATTGTGCATTTATTTTTTGTACGCGCAAAACAATTCAATCGTCGTAACGACCTATAAGGTCGCCAGCGCCAAGCTGCCTGACGGCTTTGATTCGTATCGTATCGTGCAGCTGTCCGATCTTCAGAGCAAGGAGTTCGGCAAGGAGCAGCGCCCGCTGATCCGCAAGGTGGATAAGCTGGATCCCGACGTTATCGTCTTTACTGGAGACCTTGTAGATCAGGTGCATTATGACGGGGAGGCGAGCTTTAAGCTGATGGAAGGCTTGGTGAAGATTGCACCCGTGTATTTTGTCCGGGGCAACCATGAGCAGGCTTCCAGAGAGTATGAGGAGTTGGAGGAGCGCCTGCTTGCCCTTGGCATCCATATTATGAAGAATGCCCATGAGGATATTCCGCTTGGTGATGGAGTCATCAGGCTGATCGGCGTGGATGATCCTACGTACAATCGCCAAGGCGACGGCGATGCCGACAAGATGAACGCCCACTTGGCCGAAGCCTTGGCGGATGCGGACGGCTCCTATCCATTCACGGTGCTCCTATCCCACCGAACAGAGCTATTCCCTGTATACGCGGAGAATGGAATCGACTTAAGCTTGACGGGACATGCCCATGGCGGGCAAATCCGCATTCCGTTCAAAGGCGGAGTATTCTCCCCGGGCCAAGGCATGTGGCCTGAATGGACGGAGGGCATGCATGAGATCGGCGACAGCGCCATGATCGTCAATCGCGGCCTGGGCAACAGCAGCTTTCCGCTGCGCTTGTTCAATCAGCCCGAGATCGTGGTGGTTGAGCTGACTGCAGAAACGGCGGCATAAGAGAAGTCTGTTACCATCGCAAAAGAGGCGAATGACCTGTTGGAAGCGCCAATTCGTCCCTTCTATCAATCGCATACGCTATCGTATACGGAGGATAGAAAACGGAGAAGGCGGATGATGGTATGCCCTGTTGCCTCGGAAATGTGCAGATATGCAAAAATGAAGGCACGATCATATTCGGGAATATACGGCAGTATGCGCCCAGCACCAATGAGGTGGCAACGGAGACGCCAGCGCAAGCAGATGAAGCGAACCAGGGTGAAAACACGGCGAGCGTATCGAGACGAAAGGGCGGTTCCCGCAAGACTCGCGCTCGCCGTAGTGGCGTTAAGCTCTCTAAAAACAAAAAGGGACCCGCTGCAACGGGCAGCGGGCCAAAAGGTTTATATTATAAAAAAGGGGGTCGAGATTTATTATATGCCCCTTTCATTAATGGACGATGAACTTAATGTTTCAGTTTCATTACAAATGTTGGGCAAGCCTTCCACTTGCCTAAAAAGATGGAGCTGTCTTCAAAAGAAGGTTAACTCGATGAGTCATCTCGCTTGATGAATATAGATCGGAGATAATGATGAGATGGCGGTGTCAGGGTGTTCCCTGCACCGCCATCTTTTTTGTTTAATACGACTTTGAGAGGACGTCACTCGTTTTCTATCTAGCCAATCATTGTGGGCACTCCTGTACGTTTCGGCGCTAATTCCGAAATTCAGCGCTATTGGTGCGTGTAACGTTGTGTGGCACCGTTGTATCATCTCAAGTCGCAATTTCGAGTCTCTAAAGACGCTACACGTCGCTATATCCGAAATTTAGCGCTTTTAGTGCGTGTAACGGTGTGTGGCACCGTTACATTATCTCGAATCGTGATTTCGAGTCTCTAACGACGCTACACGTCGCTATATCCGAAATTTAGCGCTTTTGGTGCGTGTAACGTTGTGTGGCACCGTTGTATCATCTCAAGTCGCGATTTCGAGTCTCTAACGACGCTATACGTCGCTATATCCGAAACTCAGCGCTTTTTTTGCAATTAGCGGTGTGTGGCACCGTTTCATGATTTAGGCAAGGGGGAGGGGATCGAATCTGCCGCCCAATAAATTCATCTACATTTTTAATAAAATACACAAAAAACCAATTGAACGCAAAATAGCGCTATGATATAATCGATAGCGTCATTGACATTTCACAAAATGGATGTATTCAGTTTTATTCCCACTTTAATTGTACATCTTGAGTTTTGATTTGTCAATGCCCTTTTTTAACCCAGAAAAATGGAAAAAGGAGTGTGTTGATCGAGAGATGGATACAAACAATTGGCAGCAGGAGCAGAAGCGGCTGGATTGGGTCAGGAACAAGCTTCAGACGAGAATCAGCGAGCTGGAGCCGGAAGTTGGCGGCCTGTACGACCAGGCGGCGGATATCCGGAGGCGGTTTTGGGAAGAAGTGACGATCAACACAAGCACGTATGAAGATTTCGAAGAGTCCTTCTACTCGATTAACCAGCAATCGGCGATATTGGCGGAACGGGAGCGCGGCCACAAGCTCCTCAAGCAGCAATGGCGGAACATGAATCGTCTGCTTCCGTCCCCTTATTTTGGACGCATCGACTTTCAAGAGGAGGGCGCTAGCCAGAACGAGCAGATCTATATCGGCGTATCCTCCTTCGTAGACGATGACGGACTAAGCTTCCTAATTTATGACTGGCGTACGCCCATTGCGAGCATGTATTACGATTGCTCTCCGGGCCCGGCGGCCTATGTCACGCCGGTAGGGCAAATCGAAGGAGTGATGGAGCTCAAGCGCCAATATCAAATTCAAAACGGGCAAATCCGCAATATGTTCGACGCAAGCGAGACGATCGGAGATGAATTGCTGCAGCAGGTGCTTGGCAAAGGCGCGGACTCGCAAATGAAAAGCATTGTAGCCACGATTCAGAAAGAGCAAAATGCCATTATCCGCAATGACAAGAGCCGGATGCTAATCGTCCAAGGCGCCGCGGGGAGCGGCAAAACATCGGCGGCTTTGCAGCGTGTCGCGTATCTGCTGTACAAATACCGCGAGACGATAAAGGCTGATCAGATCGTGCTTTTTTCGCCCAATACGATGTTTGCCAGCTATATCTCCACCGTCCTCCCGGAGCTTGGCGAAGAGAATATGCAGCAGACGACCTTTCAAGAATATCTCGACTACTGGCTCGGTTCCACGCTGCAGCTGGAGGACCCGTTTGACGGGATCGAATATGTGCTGACTGCGCAAGAAGAGCCAGGCTATGAGGCCAGGCTGCAAGGGATGAAATACAAATCATCGGAGTCTTTCCTGCAAGACCTGCAGAACTACGGGAACTGGCTGGGCCGGGAAGGCATGCGATTCAAACCTATACGTTTTCGAAACCGCACACTGATCACCGCAGAGCGTATGCGGGCTGCATTTTACGATTATGAACGCTCCCTGCCCCTGTACAATCGAATCGCCCTGCTGCAGGAATGGCTGCTGGATGAGCTGACTTTGCTGGAACGCAAGGAACGAGCGGCGTCTTGGGTGGAGGAAGAGCTGAATTATCTGGACAATGAGCAATATGCGGAGGCATTCCGATCGCTGCATAAGGAGAAGGAGCTATTCGACCTGACGGAGCACTTCACCTCCGTTCGCGAGAAATTAATGAACAAGCGCCGGGAAGATGAAGGCGACTTTGACTTTGCCTCGAAGGAGGAAGACCTGCTTCGCCAAAGAGTGGCAAAGGAGAGCTTCAAACCGCTTAGGAAGGGTGTCCGAAAGTTCTCTTTTATCGATGTCAAAAGCATATATGGCCAGCTATTCGAGAGCGAGGCCGTTTATCGGGAGAGGACTAATCGGGAGGAGCTTCCTGCTCTGTGGCCTGAAATTTGCAGGCAGACCCGAGACAGGCTGGACGCGCAGGCATTGTATTACGAGGATGCGACTCCATATTTGTATTTAAAGGAACTGATTGAAGGCGTTCGGACGAATACGGAGGTTCGGCATGTCTTCATCGATGAGGGGCAGGATTATTCGCCGTTCCAATATGAATATGTGAGAAAGCTCTTTCCTCGCGCCCGGATGACGGTGCTTGGCGATTTCGGTCAGGCGATCTTCATGCAGGCTACAAGCCTGGACGCGTCGAATTCGCCGCTGGTTCGCCTCTATGGCGCAGATGAGACGACCCTGATCCGCCTGCTGCGCAGCTATCGCTCAACGAAAGAGATCGTTGAGTTTACGAAATTAATGCTTCCAGGCGGGGATGCCATTATGCCGTTCGACCGGAGAGGGCAAAAGCCCTTGCTGGCGACAATGGGGAGCGGCGAGAAGCGCACTGCGCAGGTGGCGGGAGATATCGCTTCGCTCATCGCCGAGGGCTACGACTCCATCGCCATCATTACGAAAACCGCAGCCGAAAGCCGCGAGGTGTATGACGCTCTGCGCATGCATGAAGTCGAGGCTCTGCAGCTCATTACGAAGGAAACGCCGGTTTTTGAGAAAGGAGTAATGGTTATTCCTGTGTACCTCGCCAAAGGTGTCGAGTTCGATGCGGTATTGGTCTGGGACGCTTCTACGGAGACTTACGGTCAGGAACACGAACGAAAGCTTCTCTATACGGCGTGCACGCGAGCTATGCACCGGCTTCATCTGTATACAACGGGAGACTGGTCGCCATTCGTGCAGGCGCTGCCTGCGGATTTATATGAGCAAGCTTCCTATTAATCGATATTAAGCTCAAATGAGCAGAAAGCAGGGATCTATGACTACTCTTAAGCCAACGAATCCGCCAGCACCAGAAGAAGGCAGCTTCTCGCTAAAAGCGATTCTGCCGCCGCTCATCGCGATTGTGGTCGGGATGATTATGGTTATTCTCGACAGCACAGTCGTCAACAACGCCATTCCAAAGCTAGTGGAATACTTCGACACCGATCTGAAGACGATTCAATGGACGATCACCGGCTATACGCTGGCTTTATCCGCCGTTATTCCGCTTGCAGGCTGGATGTCGGATAAATTCGGCATTAAGCAAATTTTTATGACGACAATAGCCCTATTCACGATCGGCTCTGTATTGTGCGGCATTGCGCAAACGCCGGAACAGCTGATCCTGTTCCGCATTATACAAGGCTTGGGGGGCGGAATGGTGGGACCGATCGGCATGGCTATGGTATTCAAGCTTGCGCCTCCGGAACGCCGCGGCTCCATTATGGGCGTGCTAGGCATCCCCATGCTGATTGCACCGGCATTCGGCCCGGTGCTGTCGGGATGGCTGGTCGATTCGGTCAGCTGGCACTGGATTTTCATGATCAATCTGCCTATCGGCATTATCGCTTTCATTCTCGGCTATAAATATTTGCCGAAGTCCGCCCGCCATGCCGCGCCGCATCTGGACATTATCGGCATGTGCCTTGCGCCGATTGCCTTCTCCATGCTGGCATTCGGCGTAAGCGAAGGCGGCACGAGCTGGACCAGCGCATCGGCCATTACAGGCTTGACCGTGGGCGGCATTGCGCTCATTCTATTCATCATCGTAGAACTGAGGCAGAAGCAGCCGCTGCTGGAGCTGAGAGCGTTCAAGTCGTCCGACTTTACACGCGGCATCGTCTTGACATGGGTCATACAGCTGGCATTGTTCGGCGCCTTGCTGATTGTGCCGCTCTATCTGCAAGGGGTCATGCATTATAGCGCGCTTGAGTCGGGCTGGATTCTAATGCCTTATGCCATCTGTGCTGCGATCGGTATGCCAATCAGCGGACGATTGTTCGACAAGATTGGCGCCCGCCCGCTCGCCATCTGCGGCTTATCCGTCGTGTCCATTGCCTTGTTCATCTTATCCGGCCTTTCAATGGATACTCCGTTATGGCTGATTATGGTGTGCATCTCCGTCATGGGTCTTGGCATGGGCTTCTCGATGATGCCGCTCAACACGCATGTTCTAAGCGCTGCGCCGCGTCATCTGGTAGGCCGTGTTACGCCGATGACCACTGCAGCCCAGCAGGTTGTCGTCTCATTCGCGGCTGCCGGCCTTACCGGCTATCTAACGTCGCAGATGACATTCCACGCCGCAAGGACGGGAGCGGAAACCAATCCGCTGACCGCCGTTGTTGCGGCTTACGGCGATACATTCTTCTTATCCGCATGCCTCGTATCGGCGGGAGTCGCGCTGACGCTTCTGCTCCGCAAGCCGAAGCAGCAGAAGGAGGAATCGGCAGCTGTCGGCGGAGACAGTCCGGAACCTGCGGTAATCGGACACTAGTTTTGACACTCGCTTGTATGCGAAACAGCCTTGGCCGGTTAACGGCCAAGGCTGTTTTTTGTGAGTGAGAGATGATGTCTTGTGGAATTGTAAGCTGCCGATTCTTTTCCCTGCTTGATGCTTTAACGGAAAAAAACTTCTACCGCAGGCTCCTGATGATAGGATGTGACGGTCAGTTTTTTGCTTTCGTCCAAGGTGGCGAAAAACACGCCCTCTATTTTTAGGTTCAGGCTGTTCAGTTCCTGCTCCAGCCATTCCTCGCTGAGATGGAGAGCGCCTAGCGTGAGCAACTGGGGCTTCCCTTCCTTCACGACTGCGTAAGAGAGGCCGAGCGAGCTATTCGGGATGCCAAGCATGGACGGCGTTGTCTCCTGATGTATCGCTTTCTTCAGGACGCTTAGCTCGCCGTTGCCCTCCAGAATCGCGACCTCGACCTGCGCGGCGTCGAATATGCTTTGTTCTCTCAGCATCCGTAAAATATCATCCACGCTATATTGAAGCTTCTTCAGGTTCTTGCGCAGGAACTGTCCGTCCTTTAATACGACGACGGGCTCGAAGGTCATCCATTTGCCGAACTTGCCGCTTTTGATCAGAAAGTAAGAAAACAGCTTCTGCATAATGCCAATCGCAATAATCGCAACAGCGGTATGGACATGCTGAACTCTTGGATCGGCAATATCGGCGCCCACCACCGAGCCGAGCGATAGGAAGATCAGAAAGTCGAAGACGGGCAGCTGTCCGATCGAGCGCCTCCCCATATACAAGGTGATCGCCAGGAGCAGCGGATAGATCGTATAGATGCGGCCGATGACGAGCAGCGAGTCTTTGAGAAAAGCCAGCTTGCATCCCTCCTGATCGAGCAGTTGGAACGGGAGCATCGCCATACCCGCTCCAGAATAAGGTGCTCCTGCGGGCTGGAAAATATGCGAAGAAGCAGGGCTTCTGTATGCGCGTAAAAGAATAGGCTGCCGGAGCCAAGGAGACTCCGTGCAGCCTATTCAGGTTACAGAAGCGCTTTCCACTGGGCGAGCTGCTTCTCTAATTGCGTGATGATGTCATCAATTTCATGCGGGAACAACACGCCGCCGTTAGCCTTGTCGAGAGCGATAAGCTGCGCGGCCAGCTCATCTTGCTGCTTCAGCTGCGCTTGCAATTGAGCGAGCAAATCGGCAGGCTGCGCGCTGACGGATGGAGCAGCAGCTTGCGCTGTGGCCTGCGCCGCAGCTGCGGAACCTGCAGCGGCAGCGGGCTCAGCTTGTCCCGCCGGATTCGGATGGGCTGGAGCGGCCGGCTTGCTCTCGGGCGGTGTTACGCTTGGGGCGGAGCCGGCTGCAGCTGGGCTGGCGCTTGGGGCGGCCGGCTTCTGAGGCTTAGGCTCCTCCTGCTGGCGGGCGCGCTCCTTCCGGTTCTGCTCATAGACCGACCAGGTTTCGATGAGTCCTGGTCCCGACTTCAGCAGCAGCTTTTCTTTGGTGCTGTCCGAGATCGTCTTGTCCTTGAACAGCTTGGCAATCTTCTTCACGTCGCTGACGGGAAGCTCGTCACGGGCGGCAATAAGCGCCAGCGGATCGCGATGCTCCATCGGCAGATCCTTCAGCGGCATGAGCTGATCCTCTGTCAGCTTGTCCTTGCGGATCTCGACGCCGCTGACGATCAGCTTTTTCACGGCATTGCTGAATTTCAGCAGCTCGCATTTATTTTTGATATAGCTTTCCGGCTTTCCGAGCTTTGCCGCCAGGAATTTAAGCGAGCTGCGGAATCTGGAATCATTCATCAGTTTATCAAAAGCTTCCGCTTCTTCAATCGGCGAGAAGCCTTCCCGGGTCAAATTCTCTGCAATCTGCTCCAGATAAATTTCCATTTCATCGGTTGTATTGCTGACGATGCAAGGAATGGTAGCGCGTCCGAGCCGCTCGGTCGCTTTGTAGCGTCTGTTACCATATATGATTTTGTAGCGTCCGTCCGAGGTCGTTCTTACTTTAATCGGCGACAGCAAGCCAAGCTCTTCGATGCTGCGCATGAGCTCTTGCAGCGCTTCCTCGTCGAACTGGTATCTGGGCTGATCTTTGTCTTCATCAATAAGCGCAATCGGAAGTTCAATGATATCCACGTTCATTCTCCTTCGTATCTGTCATTCTCGTATGGAGATGTCCGAATGGGACGACCCTATTATATACCAGACTACGCCGGACATGTAGAAGAAATTGGACTACACTCGTTTATTTTGTAAAAAAGTGTAACAATTTCAATATTTATACCGTCTACTAGGCTGCAAGCATTATTAAGAGCATAAGGAGAAGAGCGAATGATTCGACAAATGATTATGATGGCGCTCGTATCTGCAGTTATTATTTTGCTTCTGATTATTCCGGCATTGGAGAAGCCGGGGGATATGAATCAGCCTGCGCTTGAGGCTGTGGAAACTCCGCTTACGATAAACATAGCTCCGCCTGATCAGGCAGAGCAGCCTCTGTCAACGGTCGTGAAGGAGAGCGGCGAAGACGGTATTCCGCCGTTGAACGCATACTTGCAGCCGGCCGTAGGCGGTATCCGGTTGGTATTGGACAAGGGCGATGCTTTGTATATGAACAGCGTGGCTGAAGACGCAATGGGGAATATGGCGGTTCATATGGTGGAGAGGGAGGTCGAAACGGGTGATCACGAACGGAGATGGGTGAAGCAGTATGATCTTGTCGTCGTTCGGCCAGATAGCGGCCAAGTTGATACATTCCCTTTGTATACGGAAGAACAAGAAATAAAGCATTATTACTATCCCAAGGTCAAGATTCTGAACGAGCATGAAGTGATGTTTATTAGACGCTTGATGGAAGGAGAGGTCATACAATACCAGCTTGTCGTGCTTCAATTGGGCAGCGGGAATTTGCTCACTCTCCCAGTCTTTTGGAAGGTTCATCCGGACAGCGACGAGGAACGCGACTTTCTGCTAAGCGCCCACTATGAATGGAATGAGAGGGGACATGTAGTTGAGGTCATGCTGACGAGCTATGAGGGCAAGAGATGGCTGATGGACCTGGAAGGGTTCAAGCTCATTGGGCATAGAGGCCAGACCTACCCAGCGACGGGTGATGCCGGCAGCGGCGGCCCGTCCAGGCCGCTCATGTACCCGACGCCTGACCTGGAGAGATTCGCCTACTCTTTTACAGCAAAAGATCCAATCGATATCAGCAATCACTTTATGGTTGCGGATTCGAAAAGCGGCAAGATATTCAAGCTGTTCAGTATCGACGATGGCATGCAGCTGTCGGATTCGGGCTTGGTATGGAATAAAGAAAGCAGCCGATTTTTTCTGGAATATGCGAAGAAAGGCGAGGAGATGGGGGTCAATTATGACAGCGGACCCGTTGTTTTCGCGCAGCACATTGCCTTTTATGATGCGAATGGAGAGAGGTCGCGAGTGCTTCATGCCGGGAGCGGTGAGCGGCTCAGCGTGTACGATTGGCTGGACGAGCATCGCTTGTTAATTGAGAGCTATCGCCCGGTAGAGAGATCAAGGGCAGTCTGGAGCAAAGGCGACATCGTCTATAAAGAATATGATGTGCGTACTGGCAAGCTAGCGGCTTACCGCATGGAGCAGGACGCAACCAAGCTGGCAAACGGCGAGACGCTGACGCTCCGGACTGCTGGAGGAACCTATGATTCCAAGGCTTTCGTATACCTTGATCAGCAGAGCAAACGGATATGGACGCCGGATGTGAAGGGGTGGACGCATCATACCGGCGGAAGCTTGTATATCAACGTGGCCGATGCTGACATGCAGAGGCGCATTTTTGAATGGAATGAAGAGACTAAGTCGCTGCGTATGGTATACAGCACAAACTCGTCGGAGCAGCAGCTGTACCAGGTGGCTGGCAATTGGCTCATGTTCAAGGATCGCAATGAAAGCTCCTATTATTATATGAATACGCGGGCGGAGCCGGAGCGCAATACGGAGGGGCTGCCTCTCTTGCCGGGTGAAATGGCCCGTAAACCTTCGGCGGATTGGTGGAAGGAGAATCACGATACCTTGGTTCGACTGCCCGGCAATGAGATTCGCGCAATGGGCAAGAGCCGCTACGGCACGCTGCAGGTAAGATCTCAAGAAGGGGAGCTTGAGCAATATAAGGGAGCGCGGCGGTATTTTGGACGATATGATGTAGAGTTCATTAATGCTGCCGGACAAAAAGTCAGTCTTCCTGCTTTGGAAGAGACGGAGCTTCTGTTGGAACAGCCTGTTGGAGAGATGAAGGTGTGGTCAATGGACGGATACGATCTCGTTATGCTGCTGACGCATCAGTCCCGGATTAATATTAGCTATGATAGTGGAACTAGCAATGTATATGCCTTTGCAGTGACGGAGAAGGGGGAAGCAACGCCGCTGACATTCCGCTACGCGGGCACGGGAGGGGTTCAATTAGCGGAGTCGATATGCATTATGAATCAGGAATCGGCAGTTGGCGTCTCAGGGCAAACGGCAATTATGCAGTCCTACGTGGGTGACAAGCGCATGGAGTTAACCTGGAGGGCAGATACCGGGGCCAAGACGCTTACGCTGACTGCGCTCGAGGACCGGACGAAGGAGTATGAAAGCATCCGCACGGTCGTGGAGCGATATGCCAACCGGCTGGAGCAGGCGCTGGGACTGACTGATATTGCGCTGCCGGAAGGCAAGATGGACGGGGTAAAGCTGCGTTCGTTATTTACGGAGAAGGCTTGGCATAATCCTGGCTTCCAGCGGCTCAAGACGGACTTCGCGAAGCTGGAGAAGGAGGGGAATCCGTCGCGCGCTTTTGCCTTGCAGCCGGTCAACGCGCGGTTTGACGAATACGGTAATATCCGTGTTACCTTTGCGTTTAATTTGTTCTATGCGGTGGGATGGGTTGCCCATCTCGATGCACTATTGAGGCTGGATGAGTTTGAATGGACCTTCCATGACTTTGGCACGCTGCGAACCGAATATTCGGAGGGCTACACGGAGCTGGATAGCAACCTGGGTATGAAAGGGTACAATGGTCTGGTCATTCAGAACGCTTTGGAGCGGTGAGGTGGAGTTAGGGAGCGCCGTGAGGCGTCGTTAGAGGAGCAGATTCGGCGGATGGAGCGATGTAGCGCCGCGTGGCGTCGTTAGAGGAGCAGATTCAGCGAATGGAGCGATGTAGCGCCGTGAGGTGTCGTTAGAGGAGCGGATTCGGCGGATGGAGCGGTGTAGCGCCGCGAGGCGTCGTTAGAGGTGGAAATGCGGCGGATGTAGCGATGTAGCGCCGCGTGGCGTCGTTAGAGGAGCAGATTCAGCGAATGGAGCGATGTAGCGCCGTGAGGCGTCGTTAGAGGAGCAGATTCGGCGGATGGAGCGGTGTAGCGCCGTGAGGTGTCGTTAGAGGAGCGAATCCGGTGGATGGAGCGATGTAGCGCGAATGGAGCGGTGTAGCGCCGTGAGGCGTCGTTAGAGGAGCAGATTCAGCGAATGGAGCGGTGTAGCGCCGCGTGGCGTCGTTAGAGGAGCAGATTCGGCGGATGGAGCGGTGTAGCGCCGTGAGGCGTCGTTAGAGGAGCAAACTCGCGTATGGAGCTGTATAGCGCCGTGTGGCACCGCTAGAGGAGCGAATTAAGCGGATGGAGCTGTATAGCGCCGCGTGACACCGTTAGAGGAGCAAATTCGGTGGATGGAGCGATGTAGCGCCGTGAGGCGTCGTTAGAGGAGCAGATTCAGCGAATGGAGCGATGTAGCGCCGTGAGGTGTCGTTAGAGGAGCGGATTCTGCGAATGCAGCGGTGTAGCGCCGAGTGACGTCGTTAGAGGAGCAAATTCTGCGAATGGAGCGTTGTAGCGCCGTGAGGCGTTGTTAGAGGAGCAAATTCGGTGGATGGAGCGGTGTAGCGCCGTGAGGTGTCGTTAGAGGAGCAAACTCGCGTATGGAGCTGTATAGCGCCGCGTGGCGTCGTTAGAGGAGCAAATTCTGCGAATGGAGCGGTGTAGCGCCGCGTGGCACCGTTAGAGGAGCAGATTCGGTGAATGGAGCGATGTAGCGCCGTGAGGCGTCGTTAGAGGAGCAAATTCGGCGTATGGAGCGATGTAGCGCCGCGTGGCGTCGTTAGAGAGACATATTCAGCGAATGTAGCGATGTAGCGCCGTGAGGCGTCGTTAGAGGGACAAATTCGGCGGATGGAGCGGTGTAGCGCCGTGAGGCGTCGTTAGAGGAGCAAATTCTGCGAATGGAGCGGTGTAGCGCCGTGAGGCGTCGTTAGAGGAGCAAACTCGGCGTATGGAGCGATGTAGCGCCGCGTGACGTCGTTAGAGGAGCAAATTCTGTGAATGGAGCGAAGCGCGGAGCAAATCAAAGAGGCTGTCCCGGAGGATCAACACTGTTGACCTGGGAGACAGCCTCTTTATGTATACCGCAGTTTTAGGCGCAAGTTCTCTTACTTGAAGAAGCTATCAAAAACCTTCTTGATCGCCTCTTGATCGTGGGAGATCGAAAGCATCACGTAGTTGCCCTGACGCACAATTTGGTAGTTTTTTGCGTCCTCGTGCTGGTCCGGCAAATACTGCGAGAACGTCTTGATGATGTCCTCGGCGCGCTTGGTCAGACCTTCTTTGACAGCATCATAATGCTTGTCCGACTTCAGCTTCACAACCACGAGCTCCGTCGCTTTTGTGTTCATCATCGCCTGGTTATAGGAACCCTCGGCAATCAGCTCGCTCGGATCAAAATAATACGAATCCTTCACCTGCTCGCCCGATACGGACAACAGCATCGGCAGTTCAACTTCTTCTTTGATCTTGTCGACGATTTCGGAAGTTTTCACATTAACGGAAGCTTCCGGCTTCTGCGATGGCTTCGGCTTCTCGGTAGGCTTCACAGTCGGCTTGGGTGACGGCTTTTGGCTTGGTGTCGAGGTCGACGGCTTTTCAGCTGGCTTGGAGCCTGGTTTCTCAGACGGCTTTACTGTTGGTTTTGCTGTAGGCTTCGGTGTCGGCTTCGCCGTTGCGGATGCTTCCGCAGATGGCTTCGCTGTTGCAGACGGTGCAGCGCTCTCTTGCGAGGGCTCATCCGTAGCAGGCGTCTCGGAGGCTTGCAGCTCCGCTTCGCCAGATGGATCTGGCGAACCGTCTGCGTCTTCACCGCTCGTGGCGCCTCCAGAATCAGGCGTTGCCGATGCGGTCACATTCGGGCTGGCATCTGCGTTGCCGGCTTCTTTGCCGCTCCCATTGCTGCAGCCTGCCAATAATGACAATGCAATGGCCAGGGCAGCCGCCGTCTTGAATAGCTTCTTGTTGTTGATCATGCTGTTCTCTCCTTCATCTCTTGAAGTCGAACAACTAGACGGTCGGATGCTTAGAAAGGTTGCAGAAATTGAGAGTATATCTATCAGTTCATTGCAATCGGCGATAGGCAAAATGATTGGTAGGTCCGTGGCCTGCCCCAATCTGGAGCGAATGCTGGATAGCGGCGTGGATGAACGCTTTTCCAAGATCGACTGCGTCATAAGCGTTCATGCCCTGAGCTAGTCCGGCGGTTATCGCCGCCGAGAAGGTACAGCCGGTGCCATGCGTATGGCGTGTATCGATGCGCGGATGCTCCCAGTAACGATACGTTGTGCCGTCATACAGCATATCGACGACCAAGTCGCGCGTAGAGGGATCATGTCCGCCTTTCAGCAGCACATTTTTACTGCCCAACTGATGCAATCGGCGGGCCGCCTCTTCCCGGTCGTTCAAGCTCAAGATACGCATATCCGTCAGCACTTCGGCCTCCGGAATATTCGGCGTAATCATGAAGGATAACGGGATTAGCTTCGCAATCAGGGCCGACAACGCTTCGCGTTGCAGCAGGGAGGTGCCTCCTTTTGCAATCATGACAGGGTCAATGACAAGCTGGGGCAGCTTGTAGCGGGCTATTTGGTCAGCGACGGCTGTTATGATAGAGGCATGGGCCAGCATGCCCGTCTTGACGGCATCGGGCGGCAGGTCATCGCCAATTGAGCGCAGCTGCTCGGCAACGGCATTTGCTTCCATCGGATAGACGGCTTGCACGCCAAGCGTATTCTGCGCGGTAATCGCTGTGACCGCTGACATCCCGTATACGCCCAGCTCCTGAAAGGTTTTCAGATCAGCCTGAATGCCCGCGCCGCCGCCGCTGTCCGAGCCGGCTATCGTTAACGCTTTGCGGATGACGGTTGCAGATGACATAGTGGAATTTCCTTTCCTCACACATAGATTAGCTATTATTGTATCAGTGCGGGACGCCTGTCGAAATGTATTTTTTATAAACGCCGGGCAGCGCGGTTGATTCGGTTTGGCGAATTTGGTAGTTTGGAGAATAAGCAATTACAGCAATTATCGAGAGAAGCAATCACAGAGGAGAAGTGAACTCGTATGTCATTGGAAATAGAACGCAAGTTTTTATTGCCGCGTTACCCGGCGGCGCAGATTGAAGCGGGAGAACTGATTCTCCAATCGGAGCAGCGCATCGAGCAGACATATCTGGCAATGGATGAAAATGAAGAGCTGAGAGTCCGCAGGCTGACTGATCTGGCGACAGGCCAGGTGTCCCACACGCATACGTTCAAGAGCGGCAACGGACTTGTGAGAGAAGAAGTGGAGTACAGCATATCGGGAAGCATTTATGAGCAGGTAACCCAGGCCTTCGGCTTTATGCCGCTGACCAAAAACCGGATTACCGCATCATGGAACGGCAGAACGGTTGAGATCGACACCTACGACCAAATTCAGCTGTCTGTGCTTGAAGTGGAGTTCCCTTCCTTGGAGGAAGCTAACTCCTTCCAGGCGCCGGAATGGTTCGGGGAGGACATCAGCTCGCAGAAGCAATACAGCAACAAGACGGTATGGAAGCAGCTGCAGGGAGAGAAGTGGCAAGAGAAGCAGTAAAGGAAGCTGTAAGAGAAGCAGTAAAAGTAGTGGCAAGAGGAATAGGTTAGCGGGCGATAAAATATTAAAGGAGCGATGAAGCATGTCTATACATGAACGAAGCGGGTTCCTGCGCAAAATTGCCCTGCTGAGGGATAGCGTGCCTTCCTTCCGCCAATATCCCTTCAGCCTGAATGCGGTGCGAGAGCTGGATGAGCTGGAGTTTCACCCGAAAGTGACTTACCTGGTCGGCGAAAACGGGTCGGGCAAGTCGACGCTGATGGAGGCGATCGCAGTTGCGCTCGGCTTTAATGCGGAGGGCGGCACGGTCAACTTCACCTTCCAGACCGAAGCGACGCATTCGGAGCTGCACCAGTATTTGAAGCCGGTTCGCGGCGCAAAAAGGCCGAAAGACGGCTTCTTCTTCCGGGCTGAAAGCTATTATAATCTGGCGACGAACATAGACGAGATGGATCGCGAGGGTGTGGGGATGGGGCCGCCAATCATATCTTCCTACGGCGGAAAGTCGCTCCACCAGCAATCGCACGGGGAATCGTTCTTCTCTACCTTCCTCCACCGATTTGGCGGCAACGGGCTGTATATTCTCGATGAGCCCGAGGCGGCGCTGTCGCCGTCCAGACAGATGGCGCTGCTCGCCCGCATGCATGATTTGATTCAAGACAACTCTCAGTTTATTATTGCGACTCACTCGCCAATCGTCATGGCTTATCCGGATTCCGTTATATATGAGCTGACTGCTGATGGAGTTAACACGACGACTTGGGAGGAGACGGAGCATTACATCATTACGAAGCAATTTCTGAACAATCGGGACCGGCTGCTGAAGGATTTGCTGAACGAAGAATAGGGATCGGATAAACAAATAAAAAGCTGGCCCCGAAGGGCCAGCCGGCATTTACTAAAGCGATTAAAATATGATTCCGGATATGAGGTGTAAACCAGGGGCTGCTTGCTTAGAGGCGTAGCCGCACCAACGCTCCATAATAACAGGCCGCTTTAAAGTCCAGACGCTTTCTTCAGCTCCTGATAGAGAGCTCTTGTCTTGGCTGGCTCTTCATCGTTGTAGATGACCACCAAGTCATCCAGTTTCATTACAATGTATGGCGGCGTCTTCTTGAATACATAGAGCTTGGCAGGGCCAAGCTCAGCCAGCTTGAAGTTGCCTCTCGCATAAGCTGAGGTCGCCATGCCATTCGTGCGGAAGCCTGTCGGCACAGCATCCTCCAGCGTCAGCTCCTTGATCTCGTCGAGCTCGAAGCTGTAGGCATATTCGGTATTTTTGATCGATACCGTTCCCTGGTCACTAATCCGCAGCTGCGGCGGAGAAGCATCCGCCCGGATCATCAAGATGATAACGGGCAGGACGATGACGGCAACAAGCACAAGGCTTCCGTAATAAATCCGCTTGCCGCCTTTGGCGGCCAGATTGACGGTGGTTCCGGTGCCGACGCGCTTCTGCACCATGATGGACTTGTCCTCCGGATTGTAATAGGACAAGCCATGCCTCCAGTGAAGGTCGTCGTCTTCTGCATAGTAGCCCTTGCCGTCGGTGCTGCCGAAGCGGTATTCCAGCTCCTTGACGCGGTTGTGCACGTAATAGATGCCAAGCAGGGGAACGAGCGAGACCATGGCGATGCCGCCCATCCATAGGTTGATATGAATCATCGTTCCTTCAGAAAGCACGTTATAGGCGATAAAAGCATTGGCGACCTCGAAGATCGCCAGCAGCAGCCATAAGATCGACCAATACCGTCTAGCCGCATGATGAATGGCATTGTTGGCAACCGGGTTCCGGCTGTAGGCCCGCGCCTTGCCGTGGGTGAAGCTGAGCGACAGCAGCAGCAGAATGCCGGTCATGGCCAGAGAGGCGAAGCCGGTCAGGCGCAGCAGCGGATTGTCATGCGAGATCGACAAGGCGATCAGCGGAATGCTCAGAACGGCGGGCAGGATGAACCAATAAGGCGACCAAGGCTTCATGGCTGCCAGTCGGGCAATGTCCTTATCGACCGATATGTACCGCTTCTTGCCGACAAACCATTGCTCATCCCTTTTCAGCGCGACGGCCTTGTGATGGATGGTTTTAAATGGTACGGTGGAGGTGTACATGACACCTGCGACCCACAAGAAGAAGTAGATGAAAGATAACGTGAAATACGAGCCGAGCCATAGCAAAGGGGCAAGCCCGAGCAGCGCGGCGCCGGCGTACCAGCGGTACGACTTGCGGAATTGCGCTTGGAGCGCGGCGATACGCGGGTCCGAATGCGCAGCTTCAGCAAGCTTAAGGCCGAACAGGATGCCGTTCTTCGGCTTCGACTGCGTCCCGTATACGATCAGAACGGAAATATATACGATCAGACCCGGAATAAGCAAGATCAATGTGTCCAATATTCTACCTCCCGTTAGGATATCTCTGATGCTCTCGCCCAATATAATATAGAACATATGTTTTTGTCAAAATGAGAAGGAGCTGTTCAACATGATACGATTCGGCCTTATCGGAACGAACTGGATTACCGAAAGATTCCTCGCGGCGGCCAAGCTGCACGAGCAATTCAGCCTGACGGCGGTCTATTCCCGCACGGAAGAGACAGCTGCGGCATTCGCGGACAAGCATGGAATTCCGCACCGCTTCACGAGCCTGGACGCTATGTTCGCCAGCGGAGAGATCGACGCCGTCTACATCGCAAGCCCTAACAGCTTTCATGCTCCGCATGCGGTCACGGCGATGAATCACGGCATTCACGTCTTGTGCGAGAAGCCGGCGGCTTCCAATGTCCGCGAGCTGAAGGAAATGATAGAAACGGCGAACCGCACAGGCACGTTGTTGATGGAAGCGGTGAAGTCGACGCTTATGCCGGGCTTTGGCGTTCTGCGCGACAATCTGGAGCGAATCGGACCGGTACGGCGATATTTTGCGAGCTTCTGTCAATATTCCTCCCGTTATGACGCCTACAAGGCAGGCGAGGTGATGAATGCGTTCAAGCCGGAGCTGTCGAACGGCTCCCTGATGGATATCGGCATCTATTGCATCTATCCTGCAGTTGCCCTATTCGGCAGACCTCGCACGGTCAAGGCGGAAGGGGTTAAGCTTGAGACAGGCGTAGACGGAGAAGGCAGCATCATTCTGGGCTACGATTCGATGGATGCGGTGCTGATGCATTCCAAGATTACTAGTTCATCGCTGCCGAATGAGATTCAAGGGGAGAACGGCAATCTTGTCATTAATAAAATCAGCGAGCCGGTGCGGATCGAGCTGCATACGCGTGACGGCCAGGTTCAGGATCTGACAAGGCCGACAATCGAGCATACGATGTACTATGAGCTGGATGAATTTATCCAGCTGCTGAATGAAGGCAAGCGAGAGTCATCGGTAAATACGCACGAGGTGTCTCTTATTACGATGGAAATTATGGACGAGGCCAGAAGGCAGCTCGGCATTGTCTATCCAGCCGATAACGTATAGAAGGTCTAAGGCCGGGGCGAGGGAGAGGAGCTCGTATCCGGCCCTTTTTTTGGCATGATTGGTGTCTGGCGTTCATATGAGGAGGGGACTAGGTTGAAGTACTTCACGGCGGAGCAGTATCGGAAGATGCAAATTCGGGGCTTTCTCGTCTTTCATGAAAGTGAGGAGGACTATGCAGCCGACAGGCAGTGGTATGTGGAGAATGACAGGGATTACGAGGCGGAATCGCTTGCCTTCTATTCCTATCTGGAGCCAATCATTACCCGCCATATGCCGCAAGAGCTACAGGAAGCTATTAAGCGCGGCGAAGGCGACTTGAAAAGAATGGGGATGCCGTCCACTGAATTTCGTAGAAAAGCCGAGGCATGGAAGCAAGACCTTGAGCGCGAATGGGAAGAGGCAAGGGATGCATATTGGACGCGTTACCGGCGGGTCGAGTCTAAGCTGCCCGAGGAGCGCAGCATCATCCACCGGCTTCATGACGCGAGGGTCATCGCCGCAACGGTCAGCGAGGATGAAAAAAGCATCGAGCTGCTGCTGGACTGCAGCGGCTCGATGCTTGGCCATGCTCATCTATTCCTTCGGTTCGAAGGTGTGACCCATTATGAGGCGCTCAGTCCCTTGCCGGGCAATCACTGGCTCTATGAGGAGCTGGACGTAAGCGGCGGCGGCTTCGAGCTGCGCGCGCTGCTGGATTCGGGCAGCGGCTTGCAGCATATGAATGAGCTTGTCATCCGGGCCAGCCGGGTGACGGCCGTATCGGAGCCGGCAGCTCACGAAAGCTCCAGCGACGGGCTGGATTAAGACAGCCGGTACACGGCGAATGGCTCGCCTTGCCTGAACGGCAGGCTGATCTCGTCCAGCCGCGCCAGCGTCTCAGCGCTCAGCCTCAGATCTAAGCTGGAGAGATTGTCGCGGAGCTGGCTGACACGTGTCGCGCCGACGATGACCGTGGAGACAGCGGGCCGGGCCATCAGCCAGGCAAGCGACAGCGTGCTTGCCGTCGTGCCGATTTCCGCCGCCAATTCATTCACCTGGCGCGCAAGCGTCAGGTTCCTCTCTTCCATGAACCGCTTGAAGCCGGGGTCAGTGTCTGCGCGCGAACCCTCCGGCGCATCCTGCGCCGAGGCATATTTGCCGGTAAGAATGCCGCCCGCCAGCGGGAAATATGGAATAACGCCGAGTCCTTGATCGAGGCAAAGCGGGATAAGCTCGCGCTCCGGCGTCCGGTCCGCAAGCGAATAGCTCGTCTGCATCGATACGTACGCATTCAGTCCCAGCTTGTCGCTGATGCCGAGTGCTTTCATAAGCTCCCACGCATAGTAGTTGGATGCGCCGATATAGCGGACTTTGCCGGAGCGCACCATATCATCGAGCGTCCGCAGCGTCTCTTCCAGCGGCGTCTCGGGATCGAAGGTGTGGATTTGGTACAAATCGACATAATCGGTATTCAGCCTTCGCAGGCTGCCCTCCAGCTCGCTCATCAGATGGCGGCGGGATGATCCGCGCTCATAGGCGCCCGCGCCGCGCGGCAAGCCTGCCTTGGTCGTCAGCACCGCTTCATGGCGTCTGCCCTCCAGCGCGAGGCCGATGATCCTCTCCGACTCCGTTCCGGCATAGATATTGGCAGTATCGATGAACGTAACGCCGTTATCCAGCGCCTCATGAATAATATCGATCGAAGCGCGCTCGTCGGACCGCTTGCCGAACGCGTTCGTCCCCAGTCCCAGAGCGGACACCTTCAGCCCGCTATTTCCCAAACGACGGTATTCCATATCAGATCAGCTCCTCACCATTTTTTACCCATTCTACTCCTCGTCCGCGGCAAAAGCTATCCCGGTTGAACCGGAGAGCCGCTCACAGGTATAATCTCCCTAAGGACATGCCTATTAGACAATGTACCTTTGGAAGCGGCCATAGCTTCGACAACGTGAAGGAGGATGACTCATGCGGTTCATCAGCAACAACGGCATTACCGATCCGGCGCTTAATCTGGCGCTTGAGGAATACATTCTTCGTTCCTTGCCGGACGAAGACGACTATCTTCTGTTCTATATCAACGAGCCGTCCATCATTATCGGCAAAAACCAGAATACGGTTGAAGAGATCAACGCCGAATATGTGAAGGACAACAATCTTCATGTCGTGCGGAGGCTGTCGGGAGGCGGCGCGGTCTATCACGACCTGGGCAATCTCAATTTCAGTTTCATTATGAAAGATGACGGCGGTTCATTCCATAACTTCAAGAAGTTCACGGAGCCTGTCGTCCGCGCGCTCCGCAAGCTGGGCGTAGAAGCCGAGTTGACCGGACGCAATGACCTGCAGGTCGGAGAGCGGAAGATATCCGGCAATGCTCAATTCCATACAAAGGGCAAAATGTTCAGCCACGGCACGCTTCTGTTCGACTCCGAGATTGAAAACGTGGTGTCGGCGCTTAAGGTCAACGCCGAAAAATATGTATCCAAGTCGACGAAATCGATCCGCAGCCGCGTGGCGAACATTTCCGAATTCCTGCAGGAGCCGATGACGACCGAGGAATTCCGGCAGAAGCTGCTGCAATCGCTGTTCGAGGATTCCGAAGAGATTCCGGTCTACGAGCTGAGCGACGGGGACTGGGACAAGGTCCGCAAGCTGGCGGACGAGCGCTATCGCAGCTGGGAGTGGAACTATGGCCGCTCGCCTGCTTTCAACGTGCAGCAGCGCAAGCGGATTGAAGGCGTCGGCACCTTCGACGTCCGTCTGCAAGTGGAAGAGGGCGTCATTGCGGAAGCGGCCATCTTCGGCGATTATTTCGGCAGGGGCGACAGCGCCGAGGTTGCGGAGCGTCTTGCGGGCACCCGTTATGATGCAGCTTCGCTGCGCGAGCTGACGGACAGCCTGGATTTGCCGTATTATTTTGGCGCAATTACGAAAGAACAGTGGCTTGAGCTATTGCTGTAAAATGCAGATAGTGGTACCGTTGACCGCTTGCCGCTCTGTGGTAGAGAGCATCAGGGACTAGTTATGCCGGTTTTATCAAGAAGAGGCCAGTCATTTGCCGGACTGGTCTTTTTTTGCGGTTCATTACACTCTTTTCGACGCTGTTCTGACAAAATGTGAGGTATAATGACATCAAAGATAATGCACAGAGAGGAAGAAGCAGGATGACTGGATCTGACTCGCATCTATTGACTTCCAAATTGCACATGCCCATACCGTCAAAAGCATATGTCTCTCGGCCTCAACTGCTTGATTTGCTGGATGAAGGGGCCCGAAGAAGAATCACCTATGTTTCCGCTCCGGCAGGCTATGGAAAAACCACGCTGATCAGCGCATGGGCTCATCAGCGTCAAGGCTGGGCAATCGGCTGGCTTTCCCTTGATGAAGGAGACAACGACCCCGTCCGATTCTGGCAATATGTCGCCGCTGCCATCGACTGCTGCCGTCCGGGATTTGCCGGGCGGGTCATGCCAGCGCTTGCATCCATGCCTTCAGAGGGCTTCGAGTCTTTTCTGATTCGATTTATGAACGAGCTTCGAAACGATAAAGGGAGAGTATACCTGGTCCTTGACGATTTTCATTTGATCCGTGAACCGCTCGTCATAGAAGCCTTCTTTTATTTGATCGATTATTTGCCTGAGGATATGCATTTGATTGTGGCGGCGCGAACCGATGCGATGCTGTCGAAAGCCAGATTTTTCAGCAGGGGCTGGGCTATGCGGCTTGATGAAACGCAGCTTCGATTTAATCTGGGGGATACAGAGGAGTTCCTCAGGCAGAGCGGCGTTCGCGGTTTGACTGGCGCACAGAAGGAACAAATACTGCAGATGACGGAAGGCTGGATTACTGGGCTGAAGCTGCTTTTGCTATCGCAGGTAAGGGAAGGCAAGTCATTCGATCTTGCAAAGGTAAGCAATCTTCCGGTAAACGGAAAAATGATGGAGCAGTATTTGTTCGAGGAGATTTTTGAGTCACTGACTGCCGAACAAAAGTCCTTTCTTATGGAATGCTCGCCATTAAACCGATTCAGCGAGCCATTATGCCGCGCGGTTACAGGAAGGGGCGATGCGGGACAGTGCATAGAGTTTTTGGAGAATGCCAACTTGTTTCTTATTCCGCTTGACCATGAACGGGGATGGTGGAGATTCCATCATCTCTTTGCAGATTTCCTGCGGGCCAGATTGGAGAAAGAGCGGCACGGGCGAGTAACCGAGCTCCAAAAAGCAGCCGCGGCATGGTTCGAAAGCCAGAAGCTTGAGGAGGAAGCGGTCGATTATTACTTGGCGGGGAAGTGTTATGAAGAGGCGGTCCGGTTGCTCGCAAAGATGAACGCATTCATGATTCGGCGCGAATTCTCTACATTGCGCGGATGGCTGTCGGTTATTCCGGAAGCATTGCTATGGGAGAATCGGTCGCTCTATTTATCCTACATACTTGCTTTGTTAATGGACAATAAGCCTGATCAGGCGGACTTGCTGCTGAGGCAAGCCGACGAGCGCTTAAGCGATCCGGTGTCAGATTGGAAAGAAGGGGAGAAAGAAAACCTGCTCGGCAATCTCCATTTCTTGCGAAGCATCAAGGCAACCAAATATGAGATGGACGTTGTGGACGGTCTTGGGCATATTATGCATTCCATGCGTTATATTCCAGAGGGGAGCGAGCTGCTGTATGCCTCGCCTTCGCCCCAGTTGGTCCCTACTGCCTTCCGCAATTATAACGGTAAACGAGGCAAGCATTTGCCGCGGGAGGTGGCCGAGCCATTATTTCGTGGAATGATTGAGTTTTTTACGCCTATGAATATTCAGGCGCAGGCGCGAATGTGCTACGCCGAATATTTGTACGAGCGCGACGAACTGGAAGAGTCAGAGAAGGAGCTGCGTCTGACTTTGGCAGAGAACACCGGCAATTCATTCCAACCGGAGAAGGTCTATCTGCCTGTCTACTTATTCCTCTCGAGGCTCTATCGTGCGAGACAGGATCCGGAGGAGTCGCTCCGATGGCTGGATGAAGCGGCTGCTGAGGCCGTAGCGAGAAAAGCGTCAGATGATATTTGGCTGTATCTTGAAGCGGAGCATGCAGCCATCGAGATAGAGCATGGAAGGCTGCAAGCGGCGGTTGAATGGCGGGACAAATACGAATTATCGTCTACGGACCCTGTGTCCATCTATCTGCTATTTCCTTATATTCTGCTTCTGCGCATTCTGATAGCGGAAGAGAACTACGACGAGGCTTATCCGCTTTCGATTAAGTTGCTGAAGGTATCAGAGAAGGGGCACCGTCCAATGGACGCTCTTGAAGTTCAGATTCTGCAGGCGATGATGTATCGCAGGACGGGCAAGACGGAGCATGCGCTGCTGACGCTGGAGGAGGCGCTTGGTTATGCGGAGCCGGACGGGTACACTCGTATCTTTTTGGACAAGGGAGTGGAAGTTGCAGGCTTGCTGAACGAGTATATGATGCATCGCAAAAGAGGCCATGTGGGCGGTGACCGGGGCTTGCCGACACTGGCATTCGTCAGGCGGGTGCTGCTTGGCTTCGGAGAGCAGGCCATCTCGATCCCGTCGGCGGGAGAGGTGTCTCTCAAGACTATATTAACCGAGAGGGAATATATGATTTATGCCAAGATGGCAGCAGGCTTGCACAATAAGGAGATTGCGTCAGAGCTGGGGATCGGCATGGGCACATTGAAGTCGCATATTAATCATATCTACGGCAAGCTGCAAGTGAGCAACCGTGTTGAAGCGCTGCGCCGCGGCAAGGAATTAGAAGGTCTATAACCTTACCTATAACCGCGGGTAGATTTCTTGAAAGACCTCACCATTTATAATACTAGAATGAAAGAAAGCAAGGGAGTGAGGCAAGTCAAATGAAGAAGATCATTCGGAAGATAGCCGCTGTTGCGCTCTCAGTGGCGGTCATCGTATCCGTGCTGCCGCTGACAGCTGAGCAGGCGGATGCAAGAGAAGCCAGCCAAGCGGGCATTGGAGGCGAACCTCCAGATCTGAGAAATCACTGGGCCAAAGCTGAGATAAAGGATTGGCTGTCAAAAGGATTCATGTCCGGGTATCCGGACGGGACATTCCGGCCTGATGCTTCCGTGACGCGGGCAGAGTGGATGAGTCTTGTCAATCGCCTTTTTGGATTCAGGGGGTCCTTCGGCAGTGTCGTCTATACCGACGTGTCGGAATCGGACTGGTATGCCAATGATGCGGCTGCAGCCGTCGCCCAGGGGTATATGAGCGGGAGCGAAGGCGGTAAACTGCTGCCAGAGAAAGATCTGACAAGGTTCGAGGCGGCTGTGATGTTGACCCGGCTTGGCAGTCTGAAGGGGCAGGAGATGCCGACTTCTTCAGAGGAATTGCCGGAATGGAGCCGGGATTCCGTGGGAGCAGTGATCGAAGCGGGCTGGATGAAGGGCTACCCGAACGGCTCGTTCGGAGGCAACAATCCGTTAACGCGTGCGCAAGCTGTTGTCGTATTGAACAGAGCATATGAGATGATTCGCGAAGCTGCGTATACGTACCGTGCCGCGGGATCGTACGGGCCGGCCGACGGTAATCTCGAACTGTCCGGTTCTACGAGCATCACAGCACCTGGCGTAATGCTTAGCAACATCATCATAGACGGCAATCTGACGATTGCCGAATCTGTCGGTGCAGGAGAAGTCTACCTGCGGAATGTGACCGTTAACGGAGAACTCTACGTTCGAGGTGGAGGTCTTCACAGCATCTATGTGGAAGACAGCGATATCCGTTCCTTGACGGTAAACAAGCTTGACGGCAACGTGCGTATTGTCGTCTCCGGCACTACAGCAATCGCTAATACAACGCTGCTGTCGGGAGCTGTATTGGAAGAACTGGAGCTTTCGGGGCAAGGTTTTGAGGCGCTATGGCTGACGAAGGAAATTGCGGCTCAGTCGCTGATTCGCCTGTTTGGTTCTTTCGACGAAGTTGTATCCGATGCGGATTCTATTAGCATTGAACTGAACAGCGGAGAGATCATTCGCTTGACCGTCAATCAGGGCTCGGATTTAATAGTCGATTTGGAGAAAGGGACACGTATCGCAAAAGCTGTCATTAAAGGGCTTGCCCGCTTCCTCGGGCTGGGTGTAGTGGAGCAAATCGAATACGAAGGAGCGACTTGGCCGGGACCGCTAGCAACAATGACGCCAACACCAACACCAACACCAACACCAACACCGACGCCAACACCAACAATGACGCCGACGCCAACGCCAACGCCAACACCGACGCCAACACCAACAATGACGCCGACGCCAACGCCAACACCAACGCCAACACCTGTTCAAGGGGCTTTTCGGGCAGAGGCACATGTGATCACGAGTAATCATATCGCAGGTGATGTGGTTGAAGTTAAGTTGATTGTTATGAGGGAAGACGATAGCGTTGATCAAAGCTTCACAGGTACGGAAGAGGTGCTGTTGTCAGGATTCAGCAAAGCGCCGGATGGAACAATTGGAAGCGTGGAGGAGCTGGAGATCACTGCAAACTCCATTCTTGCGGAAGCCGAATTTGTGAATGGTGAAGCAAATCTAAGTATGAAGCTCCATCACGCTGCGGAGCAGCGCCTATCCTTTACCATTGGACGATTAGTCCATCCGGCAACTACCGGAGTTGTGACGATTGAAGCTTCTTCTCCGGCCCAACTAGTGATTGCGGAACAGCCAAGCATCGTAGTTAAGTATAAGGAGATTATGCCTGTTCAGCCTGCTATTCATATCGTGGACAAATACGGCAACCGAACGTTATCGTCAGCTATCGTAACAGCGGCGCTAACAGACTCCGGGCATCAGCTTAGCGGGACTACATCCGTACAGGCTGAAGAAGGAGTGGCGGCGTTCATGGATTTAAGCATCCAGGGGATGGACACAGCTGTCAGGATTGAATTCACATCAAATGGTCTTCATGCCGTAGAGAGCGATCCCATTACGATCGAGTCTCCGTTCCATGATGGGGAAGGCACACTGAATAACCCTTTTATCGTAATGACGCCTTCTCATTTGGATATGATGAGGGACTTCCCGACTTCCAGCTTTGCGCTTGGTGCGGATATCGACTTGAACGGTTACATTACAGGTAACGGCTGGAGGCCGATTGGAACCAGAGAGCGCCCATTTACCGGAAGCTTGAATGGACATGGTTACAAGGTAAGTAATATGACCATTACAGATAACTCAAGTCACACTGGTCTTGGATTATTCGGTACTATAAGTGAACAGGCTGATATCCGGAATTTGCGAATGGAGAATGCCTACATCCAGGGAGCATTCAACATAGGAGCTTTGGCTGGATATGTGGAAGGCAGCGTGACAATTACAAATGTTCATGCGACAACGACGATTCGCAGAGATCCTAATGGAGGTGCTTCATATGCTGGAGGATTAATTGGCCGGTTGGAGCCCCAGGCTACTTTGTTCCGCTCATCTGCCCATGTCGATATTGAAGGGTTGCAATACATTGGCGGATTAGTAGGGGCTAATTCGGGAATTATTTTGGAATCTTACGCAACCGGCAATGTATCCAATAATGGTTGGGGATTAGGCGGGTTAGCAGGCATTAATCTGGGTACAATCACCAATAGCTGGTCGAGCGCTACTGTCGAGGGAGGCTCCAACAATGTCGGGGGCTTGGTTGGCGAGAATTATAACCAGGGTTCCATTACCCACTCTTATTCGATTGGCCCCGTGAATAGCGCCGCTCAGAACAGGGGCGGACTGGTCGGCATGAATGGCGGAAGCATTATGGCTTGCTACTACGACATGGAGAAGAGCCTGCAATTCGATATTGGAAAAGGCGTCGGAATGCTAACCTTAATGATGCAAAATCCCAGTACGTATAATGGGTGGATGTCATTACCGATTGTTGGGATTTGGGACATGCAGCCCGGCGAGTATCCCAAACTTCGTTTTAACCCTTAACCGGGTGAATATGGCTTTGTTTGTAAGCTCGTAAGATTATCTTAATTTCTCAACTAGAAGACCAGCCGCTTGCCGCGCTGGTCTCTTTGTCGTTTCAGTGAACCTCGGCCGACACCGTTCCGACAAAATCTGATATATTGACTAACGTTATAATCAAGTGTATATTAATTGTGTAACCGGTTACCTATCAGGGTGGAGTGAGAGTATGACTTCAATTAAAGACGTTGCGAGGATTGCGGGCGTATCTGTTGCGACGGTGTCCAGAGTGCTGAACGATAAAGGATATGTAGGTCAGCGCACAAGAGAAAAGGTTGAAAAGGCTATCAAAGAAACAAGCTACAAGCCCAACGAAGTGGCGAGAAGCTTGTTCAAGAAGCAGTCGAGTACGATCGGCTTAATTGTTCCTGATATCATGAACCCATTCTTTACCGAGCTCGCCCGGGCTGTTGAAGATATGGCCACGAAGCTTGGCTATAATGTTATACTGTGCAACTCCGATGGTAATGGAGATAAAGAGCAAGCCTACTTGGATGTACTGAAGCAGCAATATGTAAACGGTATTATTGTTTCTTCCAATACACTGACTGCTCAGCAGGTTGAAGAGCTTAACATTCCTGTCGTAAGCATTGACCGAGAGATCAGCAAGGGGCTTCCGACAATTGTAGTGGAGAACAAGAAGGGCGCCATAATGGCAACGCGCTATTTGCAGAGCAAGGGGTGCAAGCACATTGGCCATATCAGAGGTTCTTATGGCGTAGTCAATGCGGAAGAGCGTTATGAAGGCTATAAAGAAGTCGTTGCGGGTGAGGCTTGGTTCAGAGAAAGCTATATCGTGGAAGGAAACTACGATATGCAGACAGCCATTGAAGCGACGGCAGGGCTGCTGCGTCAGCATCCGGAGATAGACGGCATTTTTGCAGCCAATGATATTATGGCTATCGGGGCGCTTAAAGTCGCTCACCAGCTTGGCAAGAAGGTGCCCGAAGAGCTTGCCGTTATCGGATTTGACGGAATTAAGCTGTCCACCGTTATGACGCCGGAGCTAACGACCATTGTTCAGCCTATTTACAAATTGGGAGAAGTATCTGCTGAGATGCTGATTAGTCTAATGGAGCAACAACCTATAGAGAACACTTATTATAAATTGGATGTAGAGCTGATAGAGAGAAATTCTACTTAAGGAGTTACCGGTGTGGAGCAGAAACCCAAAATTACCGTTGTAGGCAGCATTAATATGGATTTAGTGACGATAACTTCCCAGGTGCCGAAGGTAGGCGAGACGCTCTTCGGCAATCGTTTCCAAATGAATCCTGGAGGCAAAGGAGCTAATCAGGCAGTAGCTGCCGCTAGGCTTGGAGCTCATGTTCAATTAATCGGCTGCATTGGCAATGATGATTTTGGCCAGCAGATTCTGAGGCATCTTCAAAAGGAAGGTGTCGATGTAAGCAATGTGGAACCGGTTACAGATTCGACGGCGACGGCAACGATTGTAGTGGCTGACGGGGACAATAGTATCATTGTTGTGCCTGCGGCTAATAATTATGTAACAGCTGCGTTCGTTGAATCCAAGCGGGAAGTGATTGCAGCAAGCGATATTCTCATTCTTCAATTGGAGATTCCGCTGGAAGGCGTACAGAAGGCTGTTGAGATTGCGAAGGAGAACGGCGTAACGGTTATTCTTAATCCGGCCCCTATTCAAGAGCTGCCGTCTGAACTCATTCACGATATCGATTATCTGACTCCGAACGAACACGAACAAACCTTGCTCAGACAAGGGAGAAGCGCAGAAGAGCTGGATGGGAAGCTGATCGTCACGAAGGGAAGCCAAGGCGTGTCCATTCGCGAGGGCGGCAAGGACATCCACATTCCAGCTTTCAAGATCGATGTAGTGGATACGACTGGAGCCGGGGATTCATTTAATGGAGGGCTGGCCCTTGCGCTTTCGAAAGGCGTTCCGCTCAGGGAAGCTTGCTACTATGGGAACGCAGTTGCAGCGATGTCTACTACGAAGCTTGGAGCACAGACAGGAATGCCTACAGCAGCAGAAGTGGAAGAGTTTATTAAGAGCCGGGCGTAATAACCCGGCGGCTGCTTTATATATGCATTGGAATCGCTTACTTCATATTTCATTTTAGGAGGAATTATACGATGACTCAACAACCAAGACCAATCATTATTGACACAGATCCAGGGATTGATGATGCCGTTGCGCTTGCCATAGCTCTTTATAGCGAAAAGCTGGATGTCCGCTTAATTACGACGATTGCCGGCAATGTCAGCCTTCAGAAGGTAACGACTAACGCTTTGCGTTTGCTGAAGTTCTTTGGCAAAAACGTCCCGGTTGCGCTTGGTGCGGATAGGCCTCTCATCAAGGCTCCTATTGATGCCAGCGATATCCACGGTTCAACGGGGATGGACGGCTTTGAATTTGAAGAGCCGACGGAGGATCTGGTGTTGAAGGAGCATGCCGTGAATGCTATGCGCCGCGTCATTATGGAAAGCGATGAGCCTATCACCTTGGTGCCTATCGGTCCGCTAACCAATATCGCGCTCTTGCTTAAGATGTACCCGGAAGTCAAAGAGAAGATTGCGGAAATCGTATTGATGGGCGGCTCCACAACACGCGGGAATATGGGCGTCATGTCCGAATTTAATATATTCGCCGATCCGGAAGCGGCGAAGATCGTCTTCTCTGCCGGTCTGCCTGTTGTCATGGTGGGACTCGATGTGGGCTTGAAGGCATTGGTGTATCCGGAAGACAGCGCTGAGCTGAAAGTGATGAATAAGACCGGGAACATGATTTATCAATTGTTCCAAAAATATAGAGGCGGCAGCATGAAGACGGGCTTGAAGATGTACGACAGCTGCGCGATCGCCTACCTGCTGCAGCCGGAAATGTTCCAAGTGGCGGACACATTTGTGGATGTAGAGCTGAACGGATCATTAACTGCGGGATGTACGGTCGTAGATTTGAAGGGATACTTGAAGCAGCCTAGCAACGCCAAAGTATGCGTCGATCTGGATCCGGACATGTTCAAGCAATGGTTCATGGAAAGTTTGAGAAAATGCAATTAACTACACCATTCCAATTAGGGAAGGAATAACATCATGGATTCTAACATCATCATGTATGCTTCGGCGATTATAGCCGTATCGATCGTTATTTATATGCTGATCAAAAAGATGGATATCAAAATTACGCTCTTCTTGATGGGCATCATTCTCATCCTCATCAGCATGGGCATGGGAAAAGAAATTGCGATTAAAGGATTTGAGTCAACGGGATCGTTTTGGCTGGATCCGCTTGAAGTCATAGTTGCGCAGTTCAAACAAACCTTTGGAGCCGCGGGCTTTATCGTCCTTATCTTGGGCGGATATACGGCTTACATGTCCTCCATCGGCGCCAATGAGGTGACGGTAAATGCGTTAACGAAACCTATCGCCAAAATCAAATCCGTATATATCTTGGTACCAATCGTATTCTTGTTAGGCAACGCATTGTCCCTGGTTATTCCTAGTGCATCAAACCTGGCAATCATCTTGCTCGCCACTCTTTATCCGATCTTGAGAAAAGCGGGCATGACAGCCCTGACCGCAGGCGCGGTCATCGCTACGTCGGCAACCATTGTACCGACTCCGCTAGGAAGCGACAACGTGGCGATTGCCGAGGAATTGGCCAAGCATGCCATGTTCGAGGGCATGAATGTTACGAACTATGTCTTCAACTATCATGCCGTCGTGTCCATTCCGACGCTGATCTTTATCGCAATCGTTCATTACTTCTGGCAGAAGCGAATGGATAAAAAAGAAAAGCTGAATGTAAAAGCCGATGAAGCAGAGAACCTTGATGCGCCAGCTGTTGCTGAGATCAGCGGAGGCAAGCTGTTCAAAACGGTATATGCGATTCTTCCGATCTTCCCTATCATCTTGTTGTTAGGTGTATACGCTGTTCAGATCACGACAGGCGAATCGATCAACATTAGTGTAGAGGTAGCGACACTGGTATCCCTGATTCTCGCTATTGTGTGTGAATTGATCAGGCATAAAGGAAATAAGAGTGTCTTGGAGAAGACGGAAGCCTTCTTCAAAGGCATGGGCGGAGCTATTCCGATCGTGGCATTGCTCGTAGCCGCATCCGTATTCGTAACGGGTCTGAAATCGATTGGTTTGGTGGACGAGCTTCAAACCTCGATGCAGCATATTCAAGGGAATGGGCTGGACTTTATCCTGCCGCTCATCCTGGTAGCGCTGACTGCTCTTATCGTTATCTTGAGCGGAAGCGGCACAGCCCTGATCTTTGCGATGGTGCCGCTTATCGTGCCATTGGCGGTTGCAGCGGGCATTAGCCCGATTGCGATTTCCGTTCCGCTTGGCCTGTCGGGCAATCTCTTCCGTGCCGTCTCGCCGGTAGCCGCAGTAATCCTAATCGTGGCCGGAACGGTGAAAGCCGACCCGATCGCCATTGTCAAACGGACGTCTGTTCCAATGATTGCCGGAGTCATCTTTATGTTCGTGCTTTCGATGATTGTATTCCTATAAAGCGAAGCTCCACGGTCTAATAAAGGCTGCCCGGAAGTCATAACCGACTTCCGTGGCAGCCTTTGTCATGCTCGCGGCGACGGGACAGATACAGATTGCGCCCATGCTTGATGATCACTTTTACAACCGCATATACAGGCACTACGATCAGGATGCCGATCAGTCCGGAGACACTGCCTGCCGCTACGATTAGCACGATGACCGTGACGGGGTGGATGTCCATCGTCTTGCCCATGACCTGCGGGGAGATGAAGTTGCCTTCAATCTGCTGGATGATGACGGTGACCAGCACGACGTACAGCGCTTTGACGGGGTCCTGGAACAGCGCGACCAACACGGCTGGCGCCGCGCCGATGACCGGCCCGAAGAATGGCACGATATTGGCGAGCATGCCGATGACGGCGAGGACTAGCGCATACTCCAGGCCGATGATGGAATAGCCCGCTAACAGCATGAGGCCAACAACGATGCTGATGACTGCTTTGCCCCGGATGAAGGAAGACAGCGTCTCGTCCAGCTCCTTCAGCAAAGCGGGCATTTGCTCTCTGTAGGCTGGAGGCGTCAAGGCGATTAAGCGGGGCACAAGCTTGTCTCCGTCCTTCAGCATATAGAACAGAATGAACGGCACGAGTCCAAGGACGAACAAGGCATTGCTCATCCAGTTGAAGACGCGCAGCAGGCTGCTTGCGATGGAGCCTGCATACCGGTTCCACTCCGACCCGATCTCCTGGCTGAGATTCGGGATCGCTTCCTTGATAGGCGGGGCCAGCGCCTCCTGCCCGTTGCGGAGCGACTCGATGCCGTCGGCTACGAATTCGACCATCTCGGGCACTTGCGCCGCGAAGCTGGTGAATTGCTTCTGAAAGAACGGCCCCGCCGTCCAGATGATGCCTGCAAGCGACAAGCCGATAGCGACAAAGACTAGAAGCACCGCGAGCCCGCGCGGTGCTTTTCGCCTCTCCAGCCATTCCACGAGCGGGCGAAACAGATAATACAAGACGCCGGTAACGGCGAACGGAAAAAACACCGCATTCAGAACGACGCCGATGGGACGAAGCCATTCGCGGTTCAGGCGGAGCAGATAAAACAACAGCAGCACCAGAATAGCGGCTACGAGCCATTTCAGCCCCTTTTTTTCTCTCCACGACATCTCATTCGTCCCCTTCCCTATTGCTCTCGAATCATGATAGCTTTAAGGTAAATAACCCCGGATACGGAACATGAAACGATAAAATATTGGAAAACGGGAACCGGAAGGCCGCTTGAAGACACTTATTCATAGAGGTGAAGAGCAGTGGAGAAGCATTACTTGCATCATCTGGCGCCGGGCTTCGACCGCTCTGCCGTGCTGGAGGAACTGATGAGTCAGTATGGCGAGGATGTCTGGAATTTCGCTTACTTTCTGACCCGCCAGAGGGAGGCTGCCGATGACATAGCCCAGGACGCGTTTCTTGCGGCATACAACAGCCTGTACAGCTTCAGGGGCGAAGCCAGCGTCAAGAGCTGGCTGCTTGGCATTACGAGGTACAAGGCGCTGGGGTATTTGCGCAATGCCTTTGTGCGCAGAGTCGTGCTGATGGGTTCGTTCAGAGAGGACGGCGCCTCAGCGTCCGCCGAGCAAGTCGCGTTCGAGCGAATGGCTTCGCGGGAGGTATGGGATACCGTGCTGGAGCTGCCAAGGAAGTATAGGGAAGTGCTGCTCCTGGCCTATCACTTCGGGCTGAAGACGGAGGAGATCGCAGCAGCGCTCGGCTTGCCGGAAGGTACGGTCAAGTCCAGGCTGTCCCGTGCCAGGAAAAAGATGTCCGAATGCTGGTCGCGCAGGGAAGACGGGAGGCATGAGTATGAGCAAGCATGATCGGAGCTGGGAGGATCGGCTGGCGGAATCGCCCTTTGATTCGTCCCGTTTCACAGAGGAGCTGAAGGAAAACGTGAGAAGCCGTGTGAAAGGCGGTGCTGTAAGAAGGAGCCTTAGGGTGCCGGCCGTGCTCCTGGGGGCGGTCGCTTTTATCGGATTGGTTATCTTTTATGCGATGGACGGAAGCTCGCTCTTCAGCAGGGGGGAGCAAATAGAGGCGCGTCAGGCTTATTATCGGGATGGACAGCTGCTGCTGGAGGCATTCCCCGACCCTGAGCTGAAGGCAGGCATTTCGTACGGATATCTGTTTCATTTTGCAGCTCCATTCGAAGAGTTGAGAGGAAAGACGCTTTCTCTGGAGGCGGTGCATCTGCGCACGGGAGAGAGGACAAAGGCTGTTGAGCCTTTTGTAGTCGAGGCCCCGAGCTCAGGCTACGAGGGGCTGGAGAGATGGACCGCAAGCTTCGCGCTGCCGTTGCCGGGAATGTGGCGATATGAATTCACTTTAGACGGTGAGCATTATGCGGATGTGGTGCTGGAGGTCGCGGAGCCGGACTGGTCGCTTACACCAACCTTCTCCAAGGAAACCTACGAGCTAAGAGGCATTCCGGGCACCATTGCTTTCGTTGATCCCGGCTTTATCGCCAACCAACACAACAAATATATGTGGTTCTTCTTGGACAGGAATCTGGCTCAGAAGGGCGATTTTGAGGTGAAGGCTGTCAGGGAAGGCAGCGATAAGCTGTTATCTATCCTCAAGTACGGGCCGGCGGGCAGCTATGACAGACTGCCATCCTCCATGATGCTGCCGGAGCCGGGCAAATGGCGGCTGCTGCCTTATATGAACGGCAAGCTGATTGGAAGCATTGTGGTTGACGTTGCAAAAAACGAAGAAAGCTAAGGCCGAGGACATCCCCTTGTTCCCTATAACGGGCAGCGAGGCGGGTGTCTTTTTGGTATGGGCGGATGAGCAGGGAATAGCCGAGGGCAGATTCATGGAATTGGCAGGGGGGTAAAAGGAAATAGTAGGTATGGAAAAGAGGTGCTCCCAAGTGAAACTGACGCCGGAGCAGCGGATTCAGCTGCATGGCTTCAACAATCTGACGAAATCGCTGAGCTTCAATATGTATGACATCTGCTACACGAAGACGAAGGACGAGCGGGAGGCGTACATCGCTTATATCGACGAGCAATACAATTCGGACAGGCTCACCTCGATATTGAATCATGTGGCGGATATGATCGGCGCCCATGTGCTCAATACGGCGAAGCAGGATTATGTGCCGCAAGGGGCGAGCGTAACGCTTCTCGTATCCGAAGGGCCTGTCGTGGAAGTGCCGATCGACTCCTTCGAGGAGACCCCGGGTCCGCTCCCCTCCACTGTCGTCATGGCGCTGGACAAGAGCCATATTACGGTGCATACGTACCCCGAGTACCATCCGAGCGAAGGGATCAGCACGTTCCGCGCGGATATCGACGTATCGACATGCGGGGAGATATCGCCGCTGAAGGCGCTGCGCTACCTGATTCATTCCTTCGACACGGATATTATGATGATCGATTACAGGGTGCGCGGCTTTACCCGGGATATCGATGGCAACATGCTGTTCATCGACCATGAGATCAACTCGATCCAGAATTATATCCCGGAGGAGCAGAGCAGGCTCTACGACATGATTGACGTGAACATCTATCAGGAAAATACGTTCCATACGAAATGCAGGCTGAAGCAGTTCGATCTGAACAATTATTTGTTCGGGTATACGAAGGACTCGTTAAGCGAAGGCGAGCAGGCGGAGATTGAAAGGCTGCTCCGGCGCGAGATGGACGAAATTTTTTATCATATTGCAAAGTAAAGGAGAGGGTAAGAATGGCGAACTCCAATGAGAAGAAGCAAGTGTTCCCGCCTCAAAATCAGGAGAGACAGCCCGGCATTGAAGCGGATATGAGCCCGCAGCCGATCTTCGAGACGAATCAGTACAAGGCGGCAGGCAAGCTGGAGGGCAAGGTTGCGGTCATTACAGGCGGGGACAGCGGTATAGGCCGGGCGGTCGCAGTTGCTTACGCGAAGGAAGGCGCATCGCTTGTCATTGCTTATAAGGACGAGCATGACGATGCCAACCGGACGAAGGAGATTGTGGAGCAGCATGGCGTGAAATGCAAGCTTGTAGCGGGCGATATCGGATCCGAGACGTTCGGGCAAGGGCTCATCCGCGCAGCTATCGAAGCCCACGGCAAGCTGGACATTCTGGTGAACAATGCGGCAGAGCAGCATGTGCGCCAGAAGCTGGAGGATATTACGCCAAGGCAGCTTGAAGCGACGTTCCGCACCAATGTATTCGGCATGTTCCATGTGACGATTGCGGCTATGCCTCATCTCAAGCAAGGCGGCACGATCATTAATACCGCTTCGATCACGGCATACAAAGGCAACCCGACGCTGATCGACTACTCCTCGACGAAGGGTGCTGTCGTATCGTTCACTCGCGCGCTCGCGGCCAATCTCGCAGGACAAGGCATACGCGTCAACGGCGTTGCTCCCGGACCGATCTGGACGCCGCTTATCCCGGCTTCCTTCGATCAGCAGGCGGTGTCGACCTTCGGCTCGGATACGCCGATGGGCAGGCCCGGCCAGCCCCATGAACTGGCGGCAGCCTATGTCTATCTTGCATGCGAAGATTCCAGCTATATGACAGGCCAGATCCTGCATATTAACGGCGGAGAGATCGTGAACGGATAAGGCGACGCATAGAAGAAGCCTCCAGCCCACGTTCATGGTGGTTCTGGAGGCTTCTCGCGTCATGCGCAGCCAATTCTATGAAGGCTTATAGAAAGCCGCGCTCCTTCGCATAGCGTCCCCAATGCGGGTATCGGCCGTCGATGTCCATAATGCCGTACAGGTCCGACAAATCCCAGCTCGCCAGCACGGCGCCGCTCTTCGCCGCATAATCCGGATCGGCTGCCAGCGCCGCGATGCCTCTGCCAATGAAGCGGGGCGTCTCCGACTGCCCGAAGTGCTCAGCGTTCGGTTTGCCGCTCCCAACGGCGTCCTGCCAGTTGGTTTCTGCCACGCCGTAATGCTCCAGCATCTCCTCGGAGCGGAGGAAGCCTGGCGTCACAGCGACAGCGGACACGCCATGCGGCTTCAGCTCCGCGGCCATGGCTTCTGCCAGATGGATCGACGAGATTTTGGCAAGGCTGTAGAATAGATTGCCCCGGTACCGGTAATCGATCCCGTCGGTAATCTCGACAACAAGGCCTGATCCCTGCTCAAGCATAAGAGGAGCGCCGTAATAGCTGGTGATGAGATGCGCCTTCACGGCTCTCTCCTGAATAAGGAGGCCGTTCGCGAGCGAATGCTTCCAGAATCGCGCGTCCCAATCCACCAGCTTCTCGCCTCCCCAAACATTGTTCACGAGCACATCCAGCTGCCCGTTCTGCTCGCGCTTGATCTGCTCGAACAGCGCCGCCACATCGGCTTCATTCGTATGGTCGACGCGAACGGCGATGCCGTTGCCTCCCGCTTCGGTGACGAGCTGCGCCGTTTCCTGCACCGTCTCGCTCCGGTTCAGATCTGACGGGCTTCCGGCTATGCTGCGTCCCGTACAGTACACGGTTGCGCCCGCTTCGCCCAGGCTGACGGCGATGCCTCTGCCCGCCCCTCTGGTAGCCCCGGCCACAACGGCGATTTTTCCTTTCAGCGGTTTGTTGGTTGACATCATTTGTCCAGCTCCTTCGCTCTCAATATAGTATCCGCATGCTTCTCTTTAAGCATAGCGGCTGTATACGACATCCCTTGTCATATAAACATGATAAAATAAAAGCAGACGACAATCATTGGACAGAGGGTGAAGAGGATGCGTGCAGGAAGGCTGGTTTCTATTGTATTGCTGCTGCAGTCCGAGGGGAAGCTGACATCGAAGCAGCTTGCGGAACGGCTGGAGGTCACTGAGCGGACCGTTCTGCGTGATATGGAGGAGCTGAGCAGCGCGGGCGTGCCCGTGTATGCGGAGCGCGGTCCGCAAGGAGGCTGGCTGCTGACGCCAGGATATCGGGCTAGCCTGACAGGTCTGCATGCGGATGAGCTTACGGCTTTGCTGCTGTCCAGCCAAGGGGAAGCGCTTGGCGATCTGGGGCAGCGGCAATCGCTGGAGGCGGGGCTTCGGAAGCTGCTGGCGGCGACGACAGATGCGGCGAGGCAGAATGCCGAACTGGTCCGCAGCAAGATTCATATCGACGGAGCGGGCTGGCATGCGGAGAAATTCGGCAAGGTGCAGCATCCGCTCTTGCCGGTTGTGCAGGAAGCGGTCTGGGAAGAACGGGAACTGCATATCGCCTATGAGCGCGAAGGTGCAGTATATGAACGCATGATCAGGCCGCTGGGATTGGTGGCGAAGCGGAATGTCTGGTACGTCGCAGCCTTGACGGAAGAGGATGAGATCAGAACCTTCCGCGTATCGAGGCTTCGGTCTGCAGAGCTGCTGCCAGGCGGATTCCGCCCGCCGGAAGGCTTCATTCTCGCGGAATATTGGGAGCGCTCCTTGGCGGAATTCAAGGACCAGCTGCCGCGTTATCCGGCATTGGTCAGGATGAAGCGCAGCCTTCTTCGCCAGTTGAATTCAGAGAGGTATGTCCTGTCTGTTCATCAAGAAGAGGATGGCACTGCAGGCGGAGAATGGGTGAGGGCCCGAGTCGAATTCGAGACGCTGGAGTCGGCTTGCCAGATTATGATTAGCTACGGAGCGGGCATGGAAGCGCTGGAGCCGTCCGCGCTAAGAAAGATGATCATGGATGAAATCGAGGCGCTCCGAGTGGTATACTGGAATCGTGCATAAATTAAGGATAGGCGCATGCCGAATCCATTATTTTGTTGATAGAGGAGATGTACATATGAGCACAAATATGGAGCAGTACTTTGAGAAATATGCCGAGCTGATCGTTCGCACCGGCGTTAACATTCAGCAGGGGCAAGAGGTATACATTAACGGCGCCTCCATCGAGATCGCGCCGCTTGTGCGGCTTGTGGCTGCGAAGGCTTATGAAGCGGGAGCTTCCAATGTCCATGTGGAATGGGCGGATGACCAGCTGTCCCGTCTGAAATACGAGAAAGCTGCGGACGATGTGTTCAGCAACTTCCCGGAGTGGGAGACAGCGAAGCGCAATGACTTCGTGAATCGCGGAGCGGCGTTCATCTCGATCACGGCTTCCAGCCCTGATCTGCTTAAAGGCATTCCGTCGGAGCGCATCTCCGCATTCCAGAAGGCATCCGGCCAAGGCCTGCGTGAATTCCGCAGAGCGATTCAATCGGATAAAGTAAGCTGGACGGTCGTAGCTGCGGCAGGCGCGGAATGGGCCAAAAAAGTATTCCCTGACGTATCTGAAAGCGAAGCGGTGGATTTGCTCTGGAAAGCGATTTTCGATTCCGTCCGTCTGCATGATGCCGATCCGGTGCAAGCATGGGTGAAGCATAACGATACACTGCATCAGAAGGCCGAGACGCTGAACGCGCACCGCTTCCAGAAGCTTCATTACACAGCGCCTGGCACGGACCTGACAATCGAGCTGCATGAGAAGCATATCTGGGTAGCGGCAGGCAGCACGAACGAGAAGGGCTTCTCCTTCATGGCGAATATGCCGACGGAGGAAGTATTTACTGTTCCTGTGAAGACAGGCACGAACGGATATGTATCCAGCACGAAGCCGCTTAGCTATGGCGGCAACATTATCGACCGCTTCAAGCTGACGTTCGAGAACGGACGCGTCGTGAAGGTGGAGGCAGAGGAAGGGGAAGAGATTCTGCAGAAGCTGGTTGATGTGGACGATGGCGCCAAATATTTGGGCGAGGTAGCTTTGGTGCCTCACGAGTCCCCTATCTCCCAGTCCGGCATCCTGTTCTACAATACGCTCTTCGACGAAAATGCGTCCAACCACTTGGCCATCGGCAGCGGCTATGCGTTCAACGTAGAAGGCGGCAAGACGATGTCGCCGGAGGAGCTTGAAGCTCATGGCGTCAACTCCAGCATTACGCATAACGACTTTATGATCGGCTCTGCCGAGATGGATATCGACGGCATTCAGGCTGACGGCACAGTCGTACCGGTCTTCCGCAAGGGAGCTTGGGCAATCTAATAAGCTTGCCGAAGATTAAAGGCAAAGCTTAGGGAAGGGGAGAGCTGCACGCATGCCGGATTGGTCTTATCAAACCATATTCCGACCGCTGTTGTCCCGGCTGCCGTCTCGCGTCAGCCGGTCATTCACGCTAGGGGCGATGGGGATGATCAGCCGCCTGCCCGGCGGCTCGTTCGTCATCCGGACGCTTGGCCATATGGAGCTGTCCCCGATATTGAAGCGTCAAGCGGCAGGCTTGACGCTTCTTTCGCCTATCGGCGTATCGGGCGGCGTTGATCCTTCGGGTGCGGCACATAAGGCGCTTGCGCAGTTCGGGCCCGGCTTTATGGAGCTGGGACCTGTAACGGTCGACGCGATTCGAAGCGATGATCCGATAAGGAATGATCTCAGAGGCGAGATGATCTATTATCCCGACTACTTCGAAAATGACGGACTCACCGCAATCGCCGGGCGGATATCGCGCAAGGGGCATGGGCTGCCCCAATTCGCGCGCCTGGCTCCGATGCCGGATGCATCGCCGGTTGAGGCGCTGGATCAAATTAGACGGATGATAGAGACGCTGGGCGAGGCAGGAGCGGCCGGATTTTATCTCGATATCGCTTCAGGCAATCAGCCGTGGGAGCATGTATTGCAGATAGGGAAGGGCCTGGCAGGCCTAAGCATGCCTGCAGGACTGCCGCTGTATGTATACGTCCCTCTGTCGCTGCCCGATGACCGGCTGAGCGAATGGCTGGATTGCACCATAGATATAGAGTGGCAAGGCGCTGTCATCGGGGAAGCTTGGCTGGATCATATTATCCCAGCGGACAGCCAGATAGCGAGGGCGGGAGTGCGGAACGGCAGTCCTCCCAGGCTGGCTGCCGTAGGCAAGACGGGCCTGGAGGCATCGCTGGGCAAGACGGTGCTGCTTCGCGAGCGGATGGGGGATGGCTTTATCATCAAAGCCGGCGGAGGCGTTCATGAGCCGCTGGATGCGCTGCGGCTGCTGGAGGCAGGAGCGGACCTGATCATGCTGCATAGCGGACTTGTTCATTCCGGCCCTGGCTTGCCGAAGCGGATTAACGAAGCGGTCATCTATGAGACGGTTCGCAAGGAACCGCCGCCCGAGCCGATTTCCTTCTGGCGCAATTGGGGGTGGATGTGCTTGCTTGGGATTGGCATGATTATTGGCGGGCTGCTGGCCTGGTGGATCGGGGCGACAGAGGTGCTGCTCACCTACGATACCCGCTTTCTCGGAATGGCCATCTCAGATATTCATCATGTGAACCATCATCTGCTCCACTTTATGTCCCATGACCGGATTACGCTGGCAGGGACGATGATCTCGATTGGCATTATCTACTATCAGCTTGCGAGGCATGGCTTGCGTTATGGCCAGCACTGGGCGCGTACGGCTATCGTATCCTCTTGCATAGTGGGCTTCTCCAGCTTTTTTCTCTACCTGGGCTACGGTTATTTCGACCCGCTCCATGCGCTAGCTGCTGCCGTGCTGCTGCCCATGTTCATCTTCTCGCTAAGAGGTCATACGGACAGGCCGAATCTGAAGCCGGTCAATCTGCGTAATGACCGGGCGTGGAAGCTGGCGATGTGGGGACAGCTTTGCTTCGTTGCTTTAGGCTTTGCGCTTGCAGCCGGCGGCATCGCAATTGCCGGTGTCGGCGTAACGAATGTATTCGTGAAGGCGGATCTGGCTTTCCTCGGCACGACGCCGGATCAGCTGAATGCTGTGAATCCGAAGCTGATCTCGCTGATCGCCCATGACCGTGCGGGCTTCGGGGGAGCGCTGCTCTGCGATGCCATTGCCATACTCATCATTGCCTTATGGGGAATCGGCCAAGGCGAGCGCTGGTTATGGTGGACGCTCTTAATCGGAGGAGCGCCTGGATTCTATGCCGGACTGTCGGTTCATTTCGGAATTGGCTACGTTGATTTCATGCATCTTCTTCCCGCATTTGTGGCGGTGTTCTTGTACATAGCAGGCCTTATTCTGTTGTATCCATACATGATGCGCAAGCCGCCTATATGACAAATGTCATATAGGCGACTTGACGTTTATGACTAGGAGCCGGTATGCGCTTCCCCTACAATAGAGGAAGTAAGAGCCGGAGAAGGCAGTTCCTCCCGCTCATTTGGATATTCGAGGAGGACGTCAACATGGCTGATCATCACAAGCAATTGCAATTAAAGAAAAGCGTAGCGCCATACGAGCGTACCGAGCTTTCTGTAAGCATAAGACAATTGTTTAATACGCTGCTCCCGCTGGTTGCCTTATGGTACGCCGCTTATTGGAGCTTGTCCATATCCTATTGGCTGACGCTGGCTTTTGGCGTAGCCACTTCGTTTTTTGTTATTCGAACATTCATCATCTTCCATGACTGCTGCCATGGCTCATTCTTCAAGAGCAAGCGTGCCAACGATATCATGGGGATTATTACGGGTGTCATCACGATGGTGCCTTATCAGCAATGGAAAAATTCGCATGCTATTCACCATGCGACAAGCAGCAATCTCGACAAGCGTGGAGTCGGCGATCTGTGGATCTTGACCGTGGAGGAATACGCGTCGTCATCCAAGCTGCAGAAGCTGGCTTACCGGCTGTACCGCAATCCGTTCATCATGTTCGGTCTGGGCCCGATTTACGTGTTTCTGTTCCAGTACCGCTTCAACCGCAAGGGTGCAAGGCGCAAGGAGCGCATGAATACTTACTTGATGAACGCTCTGATCGTAGTGACATACGCGCTGCTTACTTGGGCGATCGGCTGGGAAGCGATGCTGCTTGTGCAAGGACCGGTCTTCTATCTGTCCGGCGTGCTGGGCGTATGGCTGTTCTATGTACAGCATCAATTCGAGGACTCGTACTTCGAGAATGAGGAAGAATGGAGCTATGTGAAAGCTGCGGTAGACGGCAGCTCGTACTACAAGCTGCCGAAGCTGTTCCAGTGGCTGACCGGCAATATCGGCTTCCACCATGTGCACCATCTGAGCCCGAAAGTTCCGAACTATTATCTGGAGTCGGCGCATGACGCTGTGCCGCCCCTTCATAAAGCAACAACGATTACGATTCTCCAAAGCCTGGAGTCGCTCAAGTTCCGGCTGTGGGACGAGGAGAGCAAGCGATTCGTCAGCTTCCGCGCGGTGAAGGATCGCCTGCGCAATCTGGCATCGCCAGGCCGGACAGCGGCAGCGGCAGGCAATCCCCGCAAGGCAAGCTGATGCGGAGTATGCTACAATAATGGCAAAGACAGGCGGCATGAGCCGCAGGGCAGAGGGTGAGCGCAGATGAACAAGTGGTACCAAATCTTTCACCGCAATACAGGACTGAGCCCGTACGTATGGGTCGTCTTCTGCATCTTGCCGTTCTACTTTATATTCCGATCGTCATCCACGCCGGAGGTTGTATCCGGCATTGTCATGATCATTTTATTTTTTGTTTGCTACCGGCTGTCCTTTGTCTCCAAAGGATGGCTTGTCTATTTCTGGACAAGTGTGCAAATCCTTATTTCTATAGCGATGACGCTTCTGTTCAGCTATGTGTACTTTTCGATCTTTCTCGCTTTTTTTATCGGCAATATTCAGAACCGCGCAGGGTTCTTTACTTTATACGCGATTCATCTGGCAAGTACGTTTATCACGGTCAATTATGGCTTTGCGACTCAAAATCAGCTGTTCTTCACGCAATTTCCGTTTATTCTGATCAGCTTGATCGTCGTCATCCTGCTGCCGTTCAATACGTATAGCCAGAAGAAGCAAGGCCAGCTGGAAGGCCAGCTGGAGGACGCCAACAAAAGGATTGCAGAGCTGGTGAAGCAGGAGGAACGCCAGCGGATTGCGCGCGATCTGCATGATACGCTGGGCCAGAAGCTGTCGCTCATCGGACTTAAGAGCGATCTGGCGGGCAAGCTGATTCATAAGAATCCGTCCCGGGCCCAGGCCGAGATACGCGACGTGCAGCAGACGGCGCGTACGGCGCTTAAGGAAGTGCGCGAGATGGTTACTCAGATGAGAGGAGCCCGCCTCGATGAAGAGATGCACCGGGTTACCCAAATATTGAGCGCCGCTGATATCGAGCTGCTCGTAGAAGGAGATTACCGGTTGAATGATACGAATCTGCTGACGGAGAATGTGCTGAGCATGTGCCTGAAGGAAGCAGTCACCAATGTCGTAAAGCACAGCAAGGCGAAGCGGTGCATGATCGCCTTCATATCGACGCCTACCGACTTTACGGTGATGGTGTCAGATGACGGCATAGGCATGACCGTGCGGCCGGGGTACTATCGGGGCAACGGGCTGCGCGGCATGAAGGAGCGGCTGGAATTCGTGAACGGCAGCATGAGCATAAGGTCGGACAGCGGGACCGAGCTTCATATTACAGTGCCGCATGTGGTGAAGCGGCCAACGAAGGAGGCGGGCGAATGATTACCATAGTCATAGCGGAGGATCAGCGGATGCTGCTCGGCGCGCTTGCTTCGCTTCTGGATCTGGAAGACGACATGAAGGTAGTAGGCCGCGCTTCGAATGGCGAAGAGGCGATTACGCTGGTGAAGCGGCATAAACCGGATATTTGCATTATGGATATCGAGATGCCGCTGAAGAGCGGGTTGGAAGCGGCGGAAGAGATGAGAGGCACGTGCAAGGTCATCATCCTGACGACCTTCGCGAGGGCGGGTTACTTCGAGCGGGCGATCAAGGCGGGCGTCAGCGGTTATCTGCTGAAGGACAGTCCCAGCGAGGAGCTTGCCAGCTCCATCCGAAGCGTCATATCCGGCCGGAGAGTCTACGCATCCGAGCTGATGGACGAGGCATACGGCGGCGGCTCCGACAATCCTCTGACGGAGCGGGAGAAGGAAGTGCTGGGGCTGGTGGCCGACGGCAAAAATACGAAGGAAATCGCAAGCGAGCTTTTTCTGACAACAGGGACGGTACGCAATTACATCTCCGTCATTCTGGATAAGCTGGGCGTGAGCAATCGGATCGAAGCCATTACGAGATTCAAGGAGAAGGGCTGGTTCAAGTGACCGGCTCTTTTTTCTATGATTAGGCAGTCCACTTCTTAAGAAAGTTTAAGAAAATATTTACAACATTTTTACAACATGTTTACAACTAAAAAAGGATTTCCGATTATAGTTAAGAGGGGGAAAAACCCCTTCTATACTAAGCGGGACAAGGGCAAAATCGCAACTATGAAAAAAAATTTTAAATTATCATGGCATCTGCAACATTTTTGACCCTAAGAACGTATAGTCTATGGTACATATTGGGTTTCATGGGAGTCAGTAAAAAGACGGGGAGAGGAAAAAGAAATGAAAAATTGGTTCAAAAAAGCGGCTTCCGTCGTGCTCGTAACGACGCTTCTGGCGGGCTGCAGCTTTGGCGGCAAAGAGGACAGCTCTGCTACGCCGCAGGCGCTGAAGGTCATGTATTACGATGAGGGCGGCTTCTTCCAGGAGTACGGCATGCTGTTCAGCACACTGTATCCGGAGATTGAAATTACGGTTGTCTCGACTCAGAGCATCTACCGCAGCAATTCTGGCGAGAATGGCGAAGAGGTCGACTATGAGAAGGCTAAGCAGGATCTGATCGATAAAGAAAAGCCGGACATCGTCATGCTTGATATGACAGAGTACGAGAAGATGGCGCAGGAAGGCAAGTTCATCGATCTCGAATCTTATATTGCCAAGGACAAGTTCGACACGGCCGGTCTAGTGCCGGGCATGATTGATTATATGAAACAAATGGGCGGAGGCCAGCTGTACGGACTGCCTTCCGGCTTCAGCAGCCAAGTGTTGTTCTACAACAAAGCGCTGTTCGATAAATTCAATATTTCTTACCCGACGGATAACATGACCTGGAACGAGGTTATTCAGCTGGCGAGACAGTTCCCGACCGACGGTGAGAAGGAAGACCGTATCTATGGCCTCAAAGCCGGCTACAACAGCAGCCTGAGCGGCCTCGCCCAAATGATTGCGAGCGCCGAAGGACTGAACTATGTCAATCCGGCAACCAAGACGATGACGATCAATTCGGCGGGATGGAAGAATGCGGTACAGACCGCTTATGATGCGATTAAGTCTGAGGCGCTATATTTTGAAGACCAGAACAATATGGGCTGGTCTGGCGACTACAATGATTATTTGCTGCGCAACCCGTTCACAAGCAACCGGGCGGCGATGACGATTGACGGCAGCTACTACATCCGCGAGATGAAGGAAGCGATGGAGTACTACAGCAAGGATGAAGGCAAAGTGGTGAAGGATTGGGATATCGTGACCATTCCGGTTAGCCCGCAAATGCCGGATCAAAGCACCAGCGCATGGTATAATAACATTTTTGCCATTACGAAGGATTCGACCAATGCTGACGCGGCGTGGAAGTTCATCTCTTACATCTCCAGCGAAGAGCATGCGCGCGTGAAGTCGAAGCTGACATACAACAACGGATTCTCCATTCATACGAAGTACATCAAGGATGAAGAGGGCCACAATTACGCAGCCTTCTATAAGCTGAAGCCTGCAAAACCTACGATGGACTACAAGGAAATGGAGAAGCTTCCGAAGCAGTTCAGCATGATGTTCTACTCCTACATGGAAGATGAATTCAAAGCTGTTCAAGACGGCAACAAGTCTGCAGACGATGCGCTTGCGGCCTTGCATACGAAAGGCGAGGAACTGCTTGCCCAAGAGTCGATGACGGACGAGGAAATCAACAAGCTGTGGGAAGAACGCTATGCCCAAGAGTCTGGCAGCCCTGCTGTAAACTCTGTTGTTGTAGAATAAAAGCAACGAAAAACGAGACATCCCCTGGCCGGAGGCCAGGGGATGTCTCGTTTGCTATTCGAATCTTAATTTATAGTAACGGTTTCTCCAGCTTCCCCGGCAGCCTCTTGCATTTTCTTCATCATTTCAGCATTTCGCTCTTCCCATAACTTGTTGACCTCTTCATCGGTCATGGATTCCTGAGCAAGCAGCTCTTCGCCCTTCGCCTGGAGGAGCCCAAGCGCATCGTCAACAGATGTATGGCCGTCCTGGATTGCCTTGAATTGCTCTTCCATATCGGCGTAGAATATAACGCCGAATTGCTTCGGGAGCTTCTCCATCTCTATGTAGTTAACCGCAGGCTTGACTGGCTTCAGCTTGTAGAAGGCTGCAAAGTTGCGTCCTTCTTCATCCTTGATGTACTTCGTATGGATCGGGAAGCCATTGTTGAAAGCCACCTTCGACTTGACGCGCGCATGTTCTTCGCCGGAGATGTAGGAGATCAGCTTCCACGCCGCGTCAGCGTTCGGAGCATCCTTGGAAATAGCGAAGATGTTGCTGTACCATGTGCCCGAGCTCTGATCCGGCATTTGCGGACTGACCGGGATCGTCACAATATCCCAATCCTTCGCGACTTTGCCTTCTTCATTGCTGTAGTAATTTGCTGCCTCTTTAAGCTCACGGATCAAATAGCTGTAATCGAGCGACATCGCGATACGATTGCCGGTGAACGGGTTATTTAATAAGTATTCATTTCTGCCTGAGTAGCTCATATGATTTCTCGACTCAAAATATAATGCATCCGACTTAATGGCGTCGTGGGCAGTCTGAACTGCGTTCTTCCATCCCGCCGAATTGATCGTCATCGTCTTGGTTGCAGGGTTGACGTAGCTCAGCCCTTCAGAGCCGGCAATCATCTGCGACAGCTCGTTCAGGCTGCCGCTGTAGCCGGCCTTCAGGCCGTAGATTCGCTCATCCTTCTCGCCGTCGGTCGGGAATTGTCTGGCCAATTGAATGACTTCATTCCACGTCATGCTATCCGTCGGATAAGGAATATTGAATTTGTCGAACAGCCCTTTGTTGTAGAACAAGACTTGGCTGTTGAAGCCGGAAGGCAGACCATACAGCTGGCCGCCGCCAATTTCTTTCATGAAGTCAATGAGGCCGGGCACAATGCCGGACGTATCGAATTTATCTTTTGCAATAAAAGGCTCAAGGTCGATGAACTTGCCTTCTTGCGCCATCGTTTCGTATTCGCTGGAATTAAGCATCAGAATGTCGGGCTTTTCTTTCTCAATCAGTTCCTGCTTCGCCTTTTCGTAATCGAATTCTTCGCCGTCCTCGCCTGAATTGCCGCGATAGAGATTTCCTGTCGAGACAACGGATATCTCGATCTCCGGATAGGCGGTGCTGAACAGCATGCCGTAGTCCCGGTAGAAGCCGTCCTCATTGTGATACATGACCTTCAGCGCCTGCGGCGCAGCGGGTTCCTCCTCGTTGCCGCCAAAGCTGCAGCCTGCCAATAGCGAAGTTGCGACCGCGATTGCTGCCCCTTTTTTAAACCAGTTTTTCATTGTGTTCTCCTTTCGAATTTACTCTTTGATTCCATCTAATCCAATAAGTTACATCATTAATACGTTTTTGGATTGAATTGAGTTGCATATTTTGTCAAAAGGCAGTCCGCAATAGAACAAATCTACACATGCAGATTTCGGAATGCAGCCGGGAGGCAACAATTCGATGCATTTCTTGGAGGGAAGCCGAACTTGGACACGAGGGTGCTATAATGAAGGAGCTTACGATTATGACTTAAAGGAGCTGCTCGCATGAAGAGTTGGGGAAGATGGCTGCTGCCTTCCAAGCTGAAGCACCGGATCTTCGTCGCGTTTGTGCTGCTCATTTTGCTGCCGTTCGGCTTGCTGAATTTTTACAACTATCATCGGATTGAAGATTTGATGCAGGAGAAGATTAGCGAACAGAGCCATGACCAGCTTGAAAATCTGCATAGCCAGCTCCTGGACCAAATGAGCATAGCCTTCAAAACTCTTATATTTCTGGAGCAGGATTCTACCGTCAAGGATGTGCTGAAGCATCCGGAGTCCAGAGATGTGCTGGATAATAAGGACTTGATGGAAGAGAAGTTCAAAAACCTGAATAATAGCTTCTTCCTCTATAATCCGTCTGTCTATTTCTCGCTGCTCGATTTGCGCGGGCATGTCTATACATCCTATCAGCCCAAGAAGTCGCTGAATTATGAGGAGCTCGGGGGCAATCCATGGTTCGAGCTGGCAGAGAAGGATACGGTTCCGTACCGCTGGGTGCCGAATGAGGAGAACTACGTGTTCCGCGATGTCTCGACCAGCCCCTATCTGCTGTCGCTGTATGCGATATTGCGGGAGCGGGACGGGACGCCGTACGGCAAAGCCCGGGTAAGCATCGATTACTCTTACTGGTTCCAATCGACTGTGTCGGGGTCGGGACTGGATCAGGATTATTTCATAGTGACGCAGGAAGGGGAGACGGTGGCGCGTTCCGTGCGCGATGCGGCGCTTCCCGACACCGTGATGGAACGCATTACGGGCAATCGGGATGACGGTTATTTTATCGATGCGGATACGGACAGCCTGATCAACTATAGCTATATGGATTCGGTAGATTGGTACATGATTAACCGGATACCGCTGTCGCTGCTGTTCGGCGAGCTGGATGAGCTCAAGAATAAATACTTTATGACGTTCTTTTTGCTGACAGCCGCTTTTATCGCTATGACCTTCCTGATTACTCATGCCTTTGTCAGGCCGCTGACCCATTTGCAGCACAAGATGAAGGATGCCGTCGCCAAAAACTTCAAAATCCGTCTTCCGGAACGAAAATATGCCGGTGAGGTGCTTGATCTGACACGTACATTCAACGGGATGCTTGGCGATATGGACCGGATGATCGGGGAGCTGCGCGCGGAGCAGAGACAGAAGGATGCCGTCCGGTTCCAGATGCTGCTGGCGCAGATGAATCCGCACTTCCTGCTTAATACGCTCAACACGATGAAGTGGATTGCGCTGCGCCATGAGCAGAAGGATATTGCCGATATGTGCGTATCGCTTGGCAAACTGCTGGAGACTAGCCTGAATGCGGAAGTGGATTTGATCCATCTGCGGAACGAGCTGGAGCTGATCGAGGCGTTCGTCTACATCCAGCAAGTGCGCCATAATTATCGTTTCGATGTCCGCTATGATTATGATGATAGCTTGCATTATGCGCTGGTGCCGAAGCTCAGCCTGCAGCCCTTGGTGGAGAATGCGATCCAGCACGGCGTATCGGCATTGCCGGAGGGAGGGCGTATTCGAATCCGGATTCGGATGCTGCCTGAGCGGAATGCGCTGGAGCTTGAAGTGGAGGACAACGGCATCGGCATTCAGCAGTCGTTGATGAGCAAGCGGCACCGTACTCGGCCGGGTATCGGGCTGACGAATGTGCGGGAGAGGCTTCGGCTGCTTTATAAGGAAGAGGGGGAGCTGGAGACTGTAGAGCTGGAGCAGGGAACGCTGGTACGCATGACGATTCCGTATCTGCTCTCGGAGCCGTTCAAGCTGGGGGATGAGCCGTCTTTGCCGCTGGCTGAAGGGAATAAGCTTAACGCTTAGCAGAAGGAGGGGACGAGAGATGTGGAAGGTGCTGCTGGTAGAGGATGAGTTTTTTGTGCGGGAGTCGGTGAAGGAGCTGATTCGCTGGGAGGAGCTTGGATTCGAGCTTATCGGAGAAGCAGGGGATGGGGTTGAAGCGCTGGAGAAAATGAAGGCGGATGCGCCCGATCTGGTGCTGACCGATATCGTTATGCCCCGCATGGACGGTATCCAGCTGCTGAAGGAAGCGAAGGAAGCGGGGATGCGGAGCAAGTTCATTATGCTGACGTGCATGGGCGAGTTCGAATATATCCGGCAAGCCATGGAATACGGAGCGTCCAACTATATCCTGAAGCTGTCTATGAGCGTGAATGACCTGCGGGAGACGCTGATGAAGATGAACAAGGAGCTGACGGCTTTGCTGGGGCAAGAGAAGGGGGCTTCAGCGGCTTCAGCTTCCGGAGGAGCCGAGACCTTGCCGCCGGATCGGACAACGCCCCAGACCGCGCATCCCGAAGTGAACAAAATACTGGACTATATCGAACAAAACTACGCGCAGGATATTACGGTCAAATCGTTGTCGCAATACGTGATGATGGGCGAAAATTATGTTAGTGCCCTGTTCAAGAAAAAGACGAGCCGGAACATTATCCATTACGTCCATGAGGTGCGCGTCAGCCACGCGAAGCGGCTGCTTAAGGAAACGGAGCTTCCGGTCCACGAGATCGGGCTGAGAGTCGGCTTTGCCAACGATAATTATTTTATTAAAATCTTTAAGCGGGATACGGGTATCACCCCGAGCCAATACCGCCATGCCGAGGCGAAGCGATAGAACAAATAGATGATATGCGGCTAAAAGAAAGCGCTTAATTAAGTGATTTTGTTCCATGAAGAAAACAGAATTGTTACTTATGAGGGCTGCCCGCGGCTTGCTATTCTGGTCATGCAGGATACTGCGATTACTTCCAAGGGGGATAACCGAATGAAGAATAGGAAGTGGCTTACGTTATCAGTCATGCTGGTCGTTGTGCTCAGTCTGCTGGCAGGCTGTGCGGGCAATAAAGGGGGCAATAGCGCTCCGGTCAATGAAGGAAGCAAGCCGCAGGAGAGTTCGAACACAGGCGGCGGCGACGCCAAGCCGGTCAAGCTGAAGATGTGGGGAGGCGTGCCGCCGGAGTCCGGTCCGCAGGCTGTGGTGGATGCTTGGAATAAAGAAAACCCGAATATCCAGGTGGAGTATGTGCGGTTCGTCAATGACGACGACGGCAACCTGAAGCTGGATACGGCTCTGCTCACCGGCCAGGATGTGGATCTGTACGTCAACTACTCGCTGACACAGGTGGAGAAGAGAATTGCCTCCAATGTTGCGCTTGATCTGAGCGGATTCTCCGATTACAACATTGACGAGAAGATGGGCGCTGATGCAGCCGCATGGAAGGTGAACGACAAATACTACGGAATCCCAACGAAGAAAAACGTCTTCTTCGTAGCTTTGAACAAGGATGCGCTTGATAAAGCGGGGCTTGCGGTGCCGAAGGAATGGACCTGGAATGAGATGCGCGAGTATGCGAAGACGCTTAAGGCGGACTTCAATTACGGCTTGGTTCAGCACACGGAGCCGCTGATCGATCCGGTGGATTCGGGACTGGTGAAAGCCGGATATACGAAGGAAGACGGCAGCTCCAATCTGGAGAATCCGGTAGTGAAGCAGTGGCTGGAGACGATGAACGGCATGATGCGCGAAGATAAGACGACTCCGCTGCTCGGCGAGCAGCTGACTTCGAAGATGCCGGTGGAAAATGTATTCCTTGGCGGCGAAGCGGCGATGCTCAATATCGGCGAATGGCTGATACGCAGCTCGAACAATACAACGGATTTCCCTCGCGATTTCAAAATTGCATTTGCGCCAGTGCCGCGCCTGTCCGATTCAGGGGCTGACTTCGTCACTCGCGGCGGACTAGGCGACTTTATCTCGATTAACGCCAAGTCGAAAAACCAGGAAGCGGCATGGGAGTTTCTGAAATGGTACGCTGACGGCGGCATGGCGCCGATGGCAGCGGGCGGACGCTTGCCGGCATCAAAGGATGTGGACCAGGAGACGGCTTTGACAAGCCTGCTTGGCGACAAGGCGGATACGTATGATGTAGATTCACTGCGCTATGTATTGTACGAAGACAAGACGCCTACATTCGTGCGCAGCGTGCCGCAGGAGGTCATGGATTTGCGCGCGCAGGAGTACGAGAAGTATTTCCTCGGGAACCAGACAGCCGATGAGACGCTGGCTCGCATGGCGCAGCGCCATAATGATTATTTGAAGCAGCAGAAGTAAGTTATAGTTAAGAAAAGCCGTTCCTGGGTTCTGGATGAACCTGGGGACGGCTTTATTGATGTTGCATTGTTGCAGCCGCCTCGATATAATAGTGTCCATTATCTTGATGCTGGAAATGGAAAAGAGGGATGCCGCATGGGCAATCTGAGACTGGTGGAGCCGTCTATGGCTTATCGTGAAGCTTATTTGGATTTTTACGAAGACTGGATGACGGAGGGTGCCGATGCCGTCGTGCCTTGGGTGGCGGCTCAAGATCCGCAGGACTTCGAAGCTTATTTGGCATTCTTGAGCTCGGCGGACAGCGAGGAGAAGTTGAAGGATGACGCCTTTGTGCCGCATTCGACGTACTGGCTGATCAACGAGGATGAGGAAGTGGTTGGGGCGGTCAATATTCGCCATCGGCTTAATAGGAAGCTGCTGGAGAGCGGCGGGCATATCGGCTATGGCATTCGTCCTTCGCGCCGCGGCAGAGGATACGCTTCGGTACAGCTTGCGGAAGCGCTGAAGATTACGAAAGCGATGGGACTGAGCCGTGTGCTGATCGTCTGCGATGACGACAACACGGCTTCGGAGCGGACGATCCGCGGAGCAGGAGGCGTGCTGGATTCCCTTTTTACGACGGATAACGGCGAAGTGCTGAAGCGGTTTTGGGTTGAGATATAAGGGGAAGCAGTGCTGGCATTCTCATGACATTCATCTTCGCAGAGCCACGGAGTACTGCGCATTCTCATAACAGTCATTTTCGCTGAGCCACGGAGTGCTGCGGATTCTCATAACAGTCATTTTCGCTGAGCCACGCAGTGCTGCGCATTCTCATAACAGTCATTTTCGCTGAGCCACGCAGTGCTGCTTGAACGAAAACAGATTAGAGGAGGCGGTGTGACATGCAGTTGGAGACGGAACGATTGTGCTTAAGGGAGTTTACGCATGAGGATCATGAAGCCGTGCATGAATATGCGTCAGACCCTGAGGTGACGACCCATACGATCTGGGGGCCGAACTCGGCGGCGGACACGGTAGACTTCATTGTGCATATGCTTCGCATGCAGGCGCAGCTGCCGAGAGAAGCGTACGAGCTTGCTGTCGTGCTGAAGGAAAGCGGCAAGCTGATCGGCGGTGCGGGATTATACGCCTTACCTTCGTCACAGGGCGAGATCGGCTATTGCTTTAACCGGCGGTATTGGGGCAAGGGCTATGCGACGGAAGCTGCAGGCGCTCTGATGCGGTACGGCTTCCGGGAGCTAGGCCTTCACCGCATCTATGCAACCTGCCGCCCCGGGAACCTCGGCTCCGCCACCGTGATGCGCAAGCTTGGCATGACCTATGAGGGTCATATGCGGGAGCATATGTTCCATAAGGGCAAATGGCATGACTCTCACCAGTACTCCATTCTGGAGCATGAGTATGAGAAGCTGCATCAGGCGTAGATTTTGGTGTGTGGTGGCGCATTGCGGCGAGCTTCGGCAAGCCTCGGGAATTTGGACGGGGTAGTCGGGTTGAGCAAGGATAGGCTAGGATAGGCGTACGGTAGAGCAAGGTTAGGATAGGCGTACTGTAGAGCAAGGATAGGTGGGCTTGGCGTACGATAGAATAGAGGGTTTGCAGAAGCAGGGACATTCGTTGAAGACGAGTGTCTCTTTTTTTGTTGATTAGGGGGCGGAGCGGTTCAAGCCTAGGAGTGCTTGGAGAGCGAGATTGGGTGGAATGCGCGCTGTAGCGGTGCTAGGAAAGCTTAGAGAGCGGGAATGGCACGGAAAGGTGTTGTAGCGGTGTCAGGAGTGCTTGGAGAGCGGGAATGGCGCGGAAATGCGCTGTAGCGTTGCTAGGAACGCTTGGAGAGCGAGAATGGTGCGGAAATGTGTTGTAGCGGTGTCAGGAGTGCTTGGAGCGCGGGAATGGCGCGGAAATGTGTTGTAGCGGTGTCAGGAGTGCTTGGAGAGCGAGAATGGTGCGGAAATGTGTTGTAGCGGTGTCAGGAGTGCTTGGAGCGCGGGAATGGCACGGAAATGCGCTGTAGCGTTGCTAGGAACGCTTGGAGAGCGAGAATGGTGCGGAAATGTGTTGTAGCGGTGCCAGGAACGCTTGGAGCGCGGGAATGGCACGGAAATGCGCTGTAGCGTTGCTAGGAACGCTTGGAGAGCGAGAATGGTGCGGAAATGTGTTGTAGCGGTGCCAGGAACGCTTGGAGCGCGGGAATGGCGCGGAAATGTGGTGTAGCGGTGTCAGGAGTGCTTGGAGCGCGGAAATGGTGCGGAAATGTGTTGTAGCGTTGCTAGGAGTGCTTGGAGAGCAAGAATGGCGCGGAAATGTGATGTAGCGGTTTCAGGAACGCTTGGAGAGCGGGAATGGCGCGGAAATGCGATGTAGCGTTGCTAGGAACGCTTGGAGAGCGGGAGTGGTGCGGAAATGCGTTGTAGCGTTGCTAGGAGTGCTTGGAGAGTGGGAGTGACGCAGAAATGTGATGTAGCGGTGTCAGGAGTGCTTGGAGAGCGAGAATGGCGCGGAAATGCGATGTAGCGGTGCCAGCGCCGCACATATAGAACAAATCTACGATTACGGCTGGCGGGGAGGGCGGCGAAAAAGCGTTATTTTGTAATACGAAAGCGGTGGATATGTTCCTTATAAGCCTTGTTCCTCCTTGGTAAGATGGGGTCAGCCAAACTTAGTTAGCCTGCCAAGGGGGAAACGCAAATGAAAATGAACAACTGGATGCGGCGCCAGTCCATGCTCGGCTATTTGTTTATCGGGCCGAATATGCTGGGCGTGCTGTTGTTTTTCGTAATTCCGGCGCTTTATTCGTTCTATCTGATGTTCACCGATTACAAGTTCATGAATCCGGAGGTGAGCTTCGTCGGCTTGGACAATATCAAGCGGCTGTTCCAGGACGAGCTGTTCTACCTTTCGCTCAAAAATACGGTCATCTTCCTGCTGTCCGTACCGGTATCCATCGGCTTGGCATTCCTGGTTGCAGTGGTGCTGAACGGCGCTGTTTATATGAAAAAGCTGCTGCGGGCACTCTTCTTCATGCCGTATATTACGAGCGGCGTTGCCATCGCTTTTGTATGGATGCTGCTGTTCCAGCCGCAGCAAGGACCGATTAACGGCTTCCTGCGCGCAATCGGCTTCAGCAATCCGCCGGGCTGGCTGTCGACGACAGAGACATCGATGCTTGCGATTGATATCATATGGATCTGGTTCATGCTCGGTTACAACATGATCATCTATTTGGCGGCGCTTCAGGAGATTTCGAGCGAGCTGCTGGAGGCGGCGCGCATGGACGGAGCGAAGCGCTGGCAGATTATTCGCAGCATCGTCTGGCCGCTCGTCAGTCCGACCACGTTCCTGCTGCTTATTACGGGGCTGATCATGACGATCAAAACTTTCGGCATCATACAGGCAATCACGCAAGGCGGGCCGGGCAACAGTACGACGATTCTGTCGCTGTTCGTCTACCAGAATGCTTTCCGCTACTACGATATGGGCTATGCCGCCACCATCTCTTGGGCGCTGTTCGCGCTTATTCTGGTCATTACGATGATCCAGTGGTGGGGACAGAAGCGCTGGGTTCACTATTAGAAGGAGGATGACTCGATGAAAACAACCACGATTGCAAAAGCATCTCTGCAGCCTCCTTCTCGCGAGCCTGCGCGCAAGCCGGACACCGCCGTCGTCAAGAAGGGGCTGTTCCAATCGGCCGCCACGCTGGTCATGCTGTTTTTTGGCATCCTGATGGTAGTGCCGTTCCTATGGATGATCAGCACCTCGTTCAAGACGCCGGCGGAGGTGTTCCAATATCCGATCAAATGGATCCCCGCGGACCTGCGATGGGATCATCACATTAAGGTGTGGACCGGCGACAACAGCTTCGTGCATTATTACTTGAATTCCTTGAAGGTATCGATTATCAGCACAGCGGGCGCTACGTTTCTGTCTGCTTTTGCCGCATATGGGTTTGCGAGAATTTACTTCAAGGGGCGCAACGCGCTGTTCATGATTTATTTGTCCATGATGATGGTGCCGCCGCAGGTATTGTTCGTTCCCAAGTTTCTGATGTTCGATTGGGCGGGGATTTATAACACGCATTTGGCGCTTATATTGCCGGGACTATTCACGATTTTCGGCGTGTTCATGATGCGCCAGTTTTTCCTGTCGGTGCCTTATGAAATATCGGAGTCGGCGTTTATTGACGGGGCGGGCCACTTTCGCATCTTCTTCCAGCTGGTGCTGCCGCTGGCGAAGCCGGCGCTTGCGACGCTTGCGATTATTGACTTCTCCTGGCACTGGAATGACTACGAGAATGCGCTGGTGTTCCTGATTGACGACAGTCTCTATACGGTGCCGCTCGGACTCCAAAATTTTATTCTGGAAAATACGGTTGACTACAACGGCATGATGGCAGCGGCGACGGCGGGGATTATTCCGATGATTATCGTGTTTTTGCTTGGGCAGCGGTTTATTGTGCAGGGCATATCCAATACAGCGGTGAAGGGATGACGACAAGATGAGACTGGAAGAGGTACGGAAGGATGTAATCGTAATAGGCGGCGGACTTGCGGGGGTGTGCGCGGCTGTGGCGGCGGCGAGAAACGGAAGCTCGGTTGCGCTCATCAACAACCGTCCGGTGCTTGGAGGGAACTCCAGCAGCGAGGTGCGTGTATGGGTGTGCGGGGCGACCAAGCATGGGGTGAATCGCTATGCCCGGGAGACGGGGATTATGGGCGAAATGTTCGTGGAGAACCAATACCGCAATCCGGATGGCAATCCGTATATTTGGGACTTGGTCGTGCTGGAGACCGTAAAGGCGGAGCCGAATATCGAGCTGTTCCTGAACACCGATGTGCATGAAGTGGAGGCGGAGGGAGACGAGCAGGAGCGCCGCATCCTGTCGGCGACGGGCTGGATGATGGGGTCGGAGCGGCGTATACGCTTTACCGGTGACATGTATCTGGATTGCACGGGAGACGGGCTTGTCGGGTTTCTGGCAGGGGCCAAGTACCGGATTGGCCGGGAAGCGCGGCATGAATACAACGAGATATGGGCTCCCGAGCAGGGGGATGATGTGACGCTGGGCAGTACGATCCTGTTCTATACAAAGGATGCGGGCCATCCGGTCAAGTTTGTGCCGCCGAGCTTCGCGAAGGATATTGCTGCGACGTCGATTCCGATGAAGCGGGTCATCCGCAGCGGCGATTCCGGCTGCCATTATTGGTGGATCGAGTGGGGCGGCGAACTGGATACCGTCCATGAGAATGAGCGCATTCGGGATGAGCTGTGGGCGGTTATTTATGGCGTCTGGGATTATATCAAAAACTCGGGCAAATTCGATGCAGATACGATGACGCTGGAGTGGGTCGGCTCCATTCCGGGCAAAAGGGAGTTTCGACGCTTCGTGGGCGATTACGTGCTCACCCAAAACGATATTATCGCCCAAGAGCCGTTCCATGACCGGATCGGCTTCGGCGGCTGGTCCATCGATCTGCATCCGCCCCAGGGCATGTATGCCACGGAAAGCGGCTCGAAGAACATGCATCCCGACGGCGTCTACTCCATTCCGTTCCGCTCGCTGTATTCGGTGAACGTCGGCAACCTGCTGTTCGCTGGTCGGAATATCAGCGCAACCCATGTTGCGTTTGGCACAACACGCGTCATGGCGACATGTGCCGTCATGGGCGAAGCAGCCGGCACGGCGGCTTCGCTATGCGGCAAGCTTGGAGCCTCGCCGCGCGAGCTCTACAGCGAGCACTTGGAGACGCTGCAGCGGACGCTGCTTCGCCAGGACGCATCCATCGTGGGCCTCTCGCTGCCGGATCGCCTGGACTTGGCGCAGAGCGCCCAAGCCAGCAGTTCCTCGGCGCTCGTACGCTTCTCCCTTGAAGAGAGCAGCGGCGAAACCTGCAGACTGGAGCATGAAGCCGGACTGCTTCTGCCGGTCGGGCGCGAGCTTCGCATGCTGGAGCTGCTCGCAGATGCAGAGGAGGATACGACCCTGAGGGTGGAGCTGTATGATACGGGCAGACCGGATAATTACATCCCGGGAAGCGTGCGGGCAGCGGTAGAGATTCGCCTGCGGCAAGGGATGCGTCAATGGGTAAGCGTGCCGCTTGCATGGCAGCCTGAGAAGCCTCAGAATGCATTCGTCGTCATCTCGCAAAACGAAGCCGTCAGTCTGCATCTATCCGCCCGCCCGCTCTCCGGAGTTCTGGCGTTCGAGAAGCGGCCCGCGCCGAATGCGGCGCGAGAGCTGGAGGATCTGGACCCGACACAGCCGGTGCTGGAATGGAGTATGAAACGGCTTGTACGGCGGCCGTTCTGCTTCCGAAGCGATGCGGCGGCAGGCGTATACGAGCCGGCGAAAGCGCTGGACGGCTACTTGCGCCCATATAGCGGGCCTAATATGTGGATGTCCGGCTCCAGACGGAACGATGCAGCGCCATGGCTGCAGCTCGATTGGCAGGAGCCTGTCGAGATTGGAAGCATACAGCTGATCTGGAATGATGACGTGAACGAAGATTTGATTAACCTGCATCATCATCGCACAGATTTCGAAGTGATCCCGGAGCTGGCCAAGGATTACCGGATTGAAGCGCTGGCGGAAGGGACGTGGAAGCCGCTCTTCGAGATTCACGGCAACCGCAAGCGCCGCAATGAGCTGAAGCTGGACGCTCCTCTGCCGGTTCAAGCGCTGCGGGTTACCGTATTGTCGACGAACGGCTCAGAGCACGCGGAGCTGATCAGCATACGGGTATATCGCTAGCGAGAGAGAACGGGCAGGAAGGAATGAAGCAGCTTTTACTGCGCCCCAATAGCGGAGTATAAGCTGCTTCATGTTTCTTCAAGAGATTAGAAACTTGCGGATTTCCTTCATATACGGCTTCCGCTCCGTAATGATGCTCAGATGTCCGGCATGCTTGAAGCGCAGGAAGTCGGCTTCCGGGAATTGCGTGCGAACCGCATTTCGTTCTTCCTCCGAGAAGGACGCATCTGCGTGCGAATCGATAATGAGCATGTTGCTCTGGTCGAATGCCGGACTTACTGGCGGGACAGGGTTCGAATCCAGATTCAACATACACCGGTAGATCGCAAGAAGCTCTTGTTTGGATTGATTTTGTATCAGCTCACCAAAATACCACTGCCAGAACGGCGTTTCTTCAGGAGGCATAGAACGGAAGTGCTTCTGGATTTTGTTGCGGGATACGGTAATCAGCATGGAGCGCGGAACCATCTTGATGACGCGCATCAAATTGCGGATACGAACGATACGTTTCAGGCTGGAAGCAGCTGTGGGGTCGGGAGATGCGGTGGTGGTATGGGATAAAATGATTCTGTCGATCCGATGCGGCGCCTTCGATAACAGGGCTTGCGCAACAAGTCCGCCAAAGGATTGGCCCAGCACATGAAACGTATCGATGCCCTCATGCTCCATGATAGCGATTATGCCATCCGCCAGTTCATCCATATGCTCGGCTCTGCCATAATAAGGAGCAATAACGGTGTAGCGGCCCGCCAGCTCCATGAAATGCGCAAAAAACGCTTCGCCGCTGCCCAGACCGCCAGGCAGCAGCAGCAGCGCGGGCTTTCCTTTGCCGCTTATATGATATTTCCATTGCAATCCGTTGCGCGAAATCGTATGTCTGGGGTAGGTTGTTCGGAAAGCAATCAGTTGCTCGAATAGCGGGTGCTCAATAGCGGCTCTCGGCATTTCATCCACCTCGCAAGTCCAAATTGTTTCCTTGAGGAAAAAATATTTACCTCGGTAAAAATGATAGTGGAATAAAGCGTTATTGTCAATGGTTGGAAAAAGAAAACGACAGAAGCGGAATGCAAGCGCAGTCCGTTGCTGTCGTTCGTTGATATAGGATATGGCATCGGCGCAAGCTCAGCTCTGCTGCAAATAATCCATGAACAGCTGGAGTCTTGGCGCGATCGTGCCTGGAATCGTCTCATGGCCGAAGTAGCGGTATACCGCGATATCCTTCTGGCATTCCATATGGTTATAGACGGCGAATACGGTGGAAGGCGGCGTAATATCATCGACCAGACCAATCGTAAGCCAGGAGTAGCACTGAATGCGCGGCGCGAGATTGACCAGGTCGAAGTAGGAAAGCGTACGCAGCGCATTCGCCTCAATCTCCGGGCTGCCGGAGTGGCGGCGGAAATATTCGTTCAGCTCGCCGTATGGCCCGCGCGGCGCAAGATCAATCGCGCGCTGGAAGTCGGACAGATACGGGTAGTCCGCCACCGCTAGCTTGGGCTTGTCTGACAAAGCAGCTGCCGCTAGAGTCAGGGCGCCGCCTTGGCTGCCGCCCGTTACGGCAATGCGCTCGCTGTCTACCTCAGGCATAGCGGCCAGAACGTCAATGGCGCGTACCGCGTCCATATAGACGGCTCTGTAGTAATATTCGTTTTTGTCCTGAATCCCCTTTGCCATCCAGCCTGCCACATGCCCGTTCGAGGACACGACATTGTCGATGCTCAGCCCATGCTGGCCGCGGCATACCATCTTCATGACCGCGTAGCCTTTCAGTGCCAGATTGACCGTATCATGAATATCGCTGTCCACGCACCAATTATAGCCGTGGTAGAATACGATTCCCGGCAGAGGATCCGCTTGCTCGGGCAAAGCCAGCAAGCCTTCGATCGTCGCATGATTGAATCCGGCATATAGGACGCGGTACACTTTGATTCCTTTGACAGGATAGGATAACTCCGTGCGTTCGTAGTGAAGAGGGACCTCCGCAAGCTTCTCCAGAGTCGTGTTCCAGAAGTCGTCGAAGTCGTTTTGTCTGGTTGGCAGCGGCTTATAAGTGCGAAGCTGTTCCAAAGGCAAGTCATAAGGCTGTGGCATGTCGAAATTCCTCCTCGGGTTAGCATAGCTTCTGTTGCATCATGGTTATCGGTCAATAGTATACCAGATTAAAGCGGGATGTCGCGCAAATCGAAAAATAGTGAAGGAGGACAGCTTATCGCTGGCCTCCTTCCTGCCGCACCTATGGATATAGAAGCGCTCCGCGTTCCTTAAGATCGCTTAGGCTGTTCGCTTTCAGCATGGCATCCGATAACGTATACAGCGTATCTCCCGCATACATGATCCGCCTAACCGCCTTGGATGGGTTGTAGCCATACATGCCGCTCTTTAGCATATCCTCATCCGACAGATGCGTAATTCTCTCTCTCAGCCGGAAACCCTTCTCCAGATCAAGGCTGTACACGTAAGCGCCCTGATAGGCAAATTGGCCGTAGGAGAATAGGTCTGTATTTCCTTTGTCCCCGATTTCATAGAGCGTGACAGGGAAGGCCAAGAGACCCTTCTCTCTGGAAAACAACAGCGCCTTGTAGTCGTCCAGCAGCTCTGAGTGAGTGCCGGTGTCTCCGATGATTTCCTTGAATTTTTCCTTTGGACGGCTGACATCGCTGACATCGAACAGTGCGACCTTCATTCCTGTGGCGATTGCTCTCGTATCATTTGATCCGTGGCTTTTGATTTCCGTTGTGTCCTTGCCGAAGCCGATCAGATGATTCTCGTCATAAGGATGCAAATAATCGCTGTATCCCGGAATCTTAAGCTGGCCAAGAATTTTGGGCTGCTGCGGGTTGCTCAGGTCAATGGCAAAGAGGGGATCGACTTTGCGGAAGGTGACCATATAGGCGCGTTTGCCCATGAAGCGCACCGAATACATCTTCTCGCCCGGCGCTATGCCATCCAGCTTCCCGACGATCCGAAGCTTCTCGTCCATAATGTAGATTTGGCTCGATTCCCCTGGATGGTCAGACGTAAGATCGCCATTGGTCAAGGCTACGCGGAAGTAGCCTTCATGCTCATTCATCGAGAACGGATCGGTAACGAGGCCGGGAACGCTGCCTTCGCCCATATAGAGCACGCTGCCATAATCCAGCCGGAATTTGTGGAACTTCGTAATGAATTCAAATGCGCCGCCCTTTGCCTTATAGATCACCTGCGACACATAGAGATGCCGCTGGGATACAAAAATTCTGTCGCTGGACCCCAGGTAGGCCGATACTTGAAGCAGCCCTTCCGGCTGCCCGAGATCGATAGACCCGATAAGCAGCAAAGAATAATCAATGATGTCAGGGAAGTAACGAACATCGTCAAGCGATAAGCTCTGCGGCTTATCGGATATGGCTGTATCGGTATAGCCGGTCTGAAAGGAAGCAGCCAGCTCATTGAAGTTAGTCGACTGCCCGGTTATGGCATCCAGATGAAGCCCTTTGGATTTGGCATATAACGAATAATTGCGATAGGGCTTATTCGTAATGATGTATAACGCGTCGCCGATCTTGCGGGAGGACAGATAAGTGCCTTCTTGCTCCAGCGTGCGTTGCAGCTTCGGCTGGCCATTGCTTTGCAGGTCATAGATATAAGATCTTACCGATTGCTTAAGCTGTGACGGAGGCAATAACGGCATGCTGCCGCTGTCAGGCAGAACGGCGATTGCCGCGTTCTGCGGCTGGACCGTATCCGTGTCAGTGCCATAGTCTGTCGAATGTCCGATTACGATTAGACGCGTGCCGTCTACATACAGCTGCTCGGGCTGGAAGCGTTCTGCCGATTCGTATGTTAGTACACTGGCGAGACGCGGTTTGTCAGGGTTGGAGATATCCGTAATGACGACGCGGGCGCCGCTGATCTGATAGATGAACCGGCCATCGGTCTTGGCCCAGTCGGCTTCGTCAACGCCGCTGACTTGAATGTTCGTCTGTGAATGATCACCGGCGCCAGGAGATCCGCCCTCCCCGGCAGCTTCGGCCTGCGGCGAATTGGAGCTGTCGACAGCTATCTCGTCCCTGCCTGAAAACCCGGGCAGCGAGATCTTGGCTCTGTCATCGGTGGGAGCCGACTTCAGAAGCTCGATAAGCTTCTCCTGCGATCTAATCGCCGGGAGCTCGAGCGGCTTGTCGATATGGGCGGTACGAGTCAAGCTGTCCCATGTCACAACGGTTCCGAGCGCTTCGGATATCGCCCGGAGCGGGACCAACGTGATGCTGTTCACGGTACGCGGGGCTGTGGCAAGCGCGATGGTTCTGCCTTGCGCCAGCATCTCCTTCGAGCCGATCGTAAGCTGCGCTTCCCGCTCTCCTTTGGTCAAGAGTATAGTCCGTACTCCGTTTTTCTTGTCATAGGTGACCACCGCCCCCAATGCTTCGGCAATTTCCCGTACAGGCACGAGGGTAGAGCCCTGTTCAATATAAGCGGACGACCCCAGCGGCAGTTCCTTTCCTTCCAATTCGATGCGAATCGGCTTCTGCGAAGCTTGGGCTTCGCTAGTTGCCGACCATGGAAGCGAAGAAGGAAGACATAACGCAATCGCCAGGCAAGCCGCCAATAAGGCAGTTCGCTTCATGAGCCTTTTCCTCCTTTTGAATGAATAAAATGTGTTCCTCTCACATCGTGCCGAAATTCCTTGTTGTTATCATCTACAACGCAAGAACGGTTTCAGAAGTTACAATTCCTCAGCATCATGATGCAAGGTTCAGATCATGGTGATTAAGGCATCTACGGTCGGCAAATCTGCAGGGGCCCATTCCAGCTCTGTCAGACGGTTAACCGGAAGCCAGATCAGCCTCTCGTGCTCACGCGCCGCTGGGGTGCCGCTTGCCAGACTGGATTCATACGTGACGAGTCGTACCCGAATGGTCGGATACTCGTGAACAACATCGGCGATTAAGCGTCCAACCTGAATGATGCAGCCCAGTTCCTCTTCAATTTCCCGCACAAGGCATTGCTCCGCCGTCTCCTCCGCCTCCAGCTTGCCGCCAGGAAACTCCCATAGTCCAGGCATTGACATCGTCCGGGAACGCAGGGCGCATAGAACATATCCGTCTTGATTGCGGATGACAGCCCCTGCTACATGTATAGTTTTGGTCATTTGAACCGCTCCTTTGCTTCATTAACCGCTCCCTTCACATGGTAGGGCAAACCATTTTGGCACGCAAGATTTATAGATTTTTTCCAAAATAGGCTTGACGCTGATGATTAGAAGTTGTATGGTTAGTTACATAAGTAATGAACCATATAAGTAATGAGGTGATGGCATGTTTGATGAACGGAGTCCGATCTACCAGCAGATCGCTGATCAAATCAAGGCTGACATTATATCCGGCGCATTGAAGGAAGAGGAGCAGGTCATGTCGACCAATCAATATGCAGCATTTTACCGGATTAATCCGGCAACGGCGGCGAAGGGCTTCCAGCTTTTGACGGAGGAAGGCATTTTATATAAGAAGAGAGGGATTGGCATGTTCGTAAGTGCGGATGCAAGGCAGGCGCTCGTTCAGGTGCGCAAGAATCGTTTCTTTGAAGAAGTTGTCGACCGGATGGTTGAGGAAGCAAGACAGATCGGCGTGCCGATTACGGATATTTTGAAGCATATTGAAGCTCGAAAGGAGGGTGAGGGACAATGACGCTAGCTATAGATGTAAGAGGTGCAGGGGTTCAGTACGGACGCACGGTAGCGGTGGAGAATGTCTCTTTCAAGCTGGAAGGGGGCAAAATCTACGGCTTGCTAGGGCGCAACGGTTCGGGCAAAACCAGCTTGCTGTCGCTGCTTGCTTCCTTCAGGGAACCTACGAAGGGTGAAGTGCTGATCGACGGCAAGATCGCCTTCGAGAATGCGGAGATTATGAGCCAGGTATGCTTCATTCAAGAGAACGGCCATATGATGGACGGCTACAAGGTGAAGGATGCGATCAAGCTGGCAGCAAGCTGCTGGCCGAAATGGGATGAGCAATATGCGAATCATTTGCTGGACCTGTACCAGCTGCCGCTCAAGAAGAGCATCTCCAGCCTGTCGAGAGGCATGAAGTCAGCGCTTGGCGTTACGCTTGGCCTGGCAAGCCGGGCGCCTGTTACGATATTCGACGAGGCATATCTCGGCATGGATGCGCCTACGCGTTATGCCTTCTATGACGAGGTGCTTCGCGATTATATGGAGCATCCCCGCACCTTCATTCTGTCGACGCATCTCATTGAGGAAGTAGGCAATTTGTTCGAAGAGGTGCTCATCCTCGACAGAGGGCGGCTGCTCTTGCATGAGGAATCCGACACGTTGAGACAACGGGGGGTATCCATTACAGGGCCGGCTGAGCGGGTGGATGATTTTGTGATCGGATTGCAAGTGCTCGGGGAACAGCGGCTTGGCGGGACGAAGTCCGTGACAGTCTACGGAGAGCTGAATCAGGAGCGTGTGAATCGCGCACGTACGGATGGATTGGATCTTGGCCCTGTGCCTCTGCAAGATCTGTTCGTTCATTTGACGAAGAAGGGAGGCGAGGGAGCATGACAGCGAAGCGCAAGCATCCCGTGCTTATTGTATCTAATAGTTTATGGTCCGGCTATCGTGCCTCGCTAATCGGGTATTGGATGATCTTTGTTGTTGTCTTTGTAGGCATTAATTTGTTTCTGCCCAATAACTTATCCGACCAGATGGAAACTCAAGGAATTTGGGCGGGAGCCGGCTTTTCGCCGAAAGTATATCTGCTGGTCATTGGCATTTTGCTTACGCCTGTATCCATGACGAGTTATGTCTCTAATGGCATTACCCGCAAGCATTTTGTGGGAGGCACCATTTTATTAAGCATCCCGATGGCGCTTATCAGCGCTGTCGTGATGACTCTCGGCTTTCCTGTGGAGCAATTGCTGAGGGACTGGGTTGGAGGGAAAGAGATTATGGCTAATCCTTCGCTGCTGCAATCTGGCGTGGAATTTTTCCTTGGGTTTCTGGCTTATTATGTTGTAGGATGGATGATCGGAAGCGGCTTCTACCGTTATAATTGGAAGGCTGGCGTTGTGATCTCCATACTATCTCTCTTGCCTCTTATATTAATTGAGGCAGTGGGCAGCAATGGAACAATGGAGCTGTTCGGATCCGCGATTGCATGGCCAGAGATTCCTTTCATAGTAGAGATGCTGCTGATTTTGTTCATTGTTGCGATTATTATGGCCATCAATTATGCGATGCTTCGCAAGGCGGCTATTAAGCGAAAATTGATCTAAACGATGTGTCCCGTTATGTCCCGGTGCTTATCACTTCTTCATGGAGTGAGAGGCAACCGGGACATTTTTTTTGCAAAACAGCCCATTTAGACTGTTGCTATTATTTTTGGAATAGAGGAAAATGTTAGTAGGAAAATTTTGCTGAAGATTGTCGAATTATGAAAAATATTTCAACGTGAAGAGGTTGGTCAACGGTGTCAACAATGGGGGAAACACGAGGATTTATACATAGAATTGCCATCTCATTAGTTCTTTTGTCCTTTCTAGTGCCTTGGGCCCATCTGCATGCCGCAGGCGAAGAGCAAGTCAGCGCCATTACGGAGTGGCAAATGCTCTGGGAGCAGCCCGGCGAAGAGATGACAATCGAGCAAGTCAGCGCGCTAGGCGACCAAGATGGCTGGTTCCCCGTGAAGGCTGAAGGGGAGTACCCGGTACTCCCAGAGGGAATCAAATCGGCGTGGTTAAAATTTCAATTACCAGAGCTAAGTCTTAATAGACCAGCTTTAAATATTTCCAAGCTCTATGCTAAGGATATGCTTATTTATATTGAAGATAGCATAACGATGGAGCGTCACAGGAATTACTCATATGATATTAATGAAGTAATTGTCCCATTATCAAATGTAGAATCTTTTAAAACGATATACGTGAAACTTGTTGTGAATATAGAAAGATTAGGGTTGCAGAACCCAATCGAAATTGGGGAATACGATGACTTATATAGAAATTATATTAAATTTGATTTAATTGATGTAGTACTAGGTACCGGATTAATATTTATTGCATTTTTTATGATGGTAAGTATGTTATTTCTAAGTCGAAGGTTCTTGCCGGGATGGAACTCGCTCTTTTTAGTAATGTTGACAATTGGCGTCATGATATTTACTTACTCTTCATTTGTCGATAAGTTTTTTCCTGAATATGGGAAAGTGGTTTATATCCTCTTTGATGTTGCTTCATCTCTGTTAATTCCAGCACTATTTTCATTTTTCGAAAAAATATTTGGAAGCGGACCATATGGGTTAATCACAAAATATAAAACTATTCAGAAATATTTTATAGTGTTTTATCTCTGCTTATTAATAGCGAGTTTATATTCTGATACCATATCCCAGATATATTATAGTGTTGGGTTTATTGGTTTCACGGTTTCTATCCTGATTGGCAACATAATATTATTAGTATCGTTAGCCTATCAATTCAAAAGTAAAAATAAAGAAGCTATGATATTATCAACAGGAATTTCTATATTCGCCGGGGTAGTGCTATTAGAGCTGCTTTGGTACTTTTACAATAACAAATTATATAAGATGTTCTATTGGAAAATTAGTATTCTATTTTTCCTGGCATCGCTCATTATTATTTTAGTTCGTAGGGTAATGCACAACTATGAGCAAGCCATTCAATATTCAAAACAGATAGAGATATTCAACAACGAGCTACAAAGGTCTGAAAAAATAGAATTAATCAGCAATCTAGCAGCATCAATCGCACATGAAGTTAGAAATCCATTGCAAGTAACAAGAGGCTTTTTGCAATTGTTGGGTCAAAAATCTAACGATAGAGACAGAAGTTATATGACATTGGCAATAGATGAACTGGACCGAGCATCAGAGATAATCACTGATTTCCTTACATTTGCAAAGCCGGATTTAGGTGAAGTAAAACAAATTGATGTCTCAGAGGAATTGCAACAAATTGCAGCTATCATAGCTCCATTAGCAACAATGTCAGGAGGATCGGTAAAATTAGACTGTGACGAAGCATTATTAATCCGTGGAAATTCATCAAGATTTAAGCAAGCACTAATTAATATTATAAAAAATAGCATCGAAGCATTGGGGGAAAATGGAAAGGTTGAGATAAATGCATATAAAAACGAAAACAATGATGTCGTAATTGAAGTTAAAGACAATGGAGAAGGTATTGACCCAGAAGATTTAAAGAGACTAGGAGAACCATATTATTCGAAGAAAACCAAAGGTACGGGATTAGGTCTAATGGTTACTTATCGAATAATCGAAGCGATGAATGGGAATTTGAAATTTGAAAGTACAAAAGGCATCGGAACGGAAGCTTATATAACAATTAGATCAGCTTAAAAATAAAAACCGTCGATCTCTTATTGCGAGATCACGGTTTTATTTATTAAATCCATCTTGGTCCACAGACCTGAGTAGGCGCACTATCGTTATCATCTGGCTTCTTAGGCAGAACCAGGTAGAATGTATCATCTGTTTCTTCCAGCACTTTGAGGTTGAATTCGGCAGGAATATCGATACCAAATTCAGCTGCAATGGCGGACTTCGGATCCGCTAGAAGCTTTTCTTTAAACGCGCTGTCGGACCATGCTTTCTCAATAATCTTCTCTCGTAGTTCCTTTTCGCTTGGCACCGTAATCATCCTCTCAAATATGTATAGGATTACCAAGAATAGGATAGCATGATTATTCGACATTTACTACAACTTTTTTACTAGATTCTACAAAATACTAGGATTTGAGGTCTAGGAAAATAGGCTTGTGTGACGCTAGCCCAAAAAGTTGATGCCGCCGCCCAGCGCTTTGCGTTTCGCCTTTTCGATCCCGTCGGCAATTTGTCGAAGGCTGCTCGCCATATAGTAGTGGTATTCCTCAATCGAGGGAATGCGATAGCCAAGCCTTAATAAGCTGTCGTGATTGCGGTTTGCAATGTCCGCATACCGATTCATGCAGCCAAGCACGTAGATTTGCGTGCGGACCGCCTCCTCTGTTAGCGAACCCAAGGCCATGTCCTTCTCGGAAGCTATCATTGCGAGCAGACCGTTATAGCTTCCTTCCTCCATATCCTCTTGCCAGTCCGCCCAGTCGTCCAGCATCTGCAAGGTCATCAGCGCCAAATCAATGGATTGCTCGGTTTCTTCGATCCGTTGCTCATAACCGCCGAGCAGGCAGGCGCCGACGGCTGCTATTTTGACAGGTCCTGCCTTGCCGGCAGTACGAATAGGATCGTTCACAAAGTAGTCCGCCGAAGCCTCATTGACGACGCAATCCGCCCATGTCGTCACATAGCGGTCGTAGTAAGACCAGAATGGGCTATCGGAAGAGAACAGCTCCCGAAACAGGGCATACATCTCCAATTGCAGCAGGCTCGCCAGAGAAAGTTGAGACTTTATCCCTCCCGCATGCGTACTATCCATTACATCATCAAGAATAAAAAAGTAAAGCATGCCATATATATTGGCAAGCGCCAGCCTATGGGACTGCTCGTCCGAAATGCCGGTAACCTCCTGCATCCAATACGGAAGCAAGGCGCATATGTAATCTTTGCCCTGATCAGACTCATCCACGGGGTTGAATTTCTCCGCGTAGGCATGACCGATAGCCCCAAGAGGCGGCGGAAATTGCGAGATGCGGAGCTGGGCTTCGCGAAATGCAGATGTCAGTCTTGCAGCGTGTCTTTGGTACCAGTCCATTGTAACCGATCTCCCGTTCTTGAATAGAGTAGGATATGAAGGGAACAAGCTATCTCCTACTATATCACGGCGCCTCGAAGTGCACCTGCAAATGCTGGAAGAACATGAATTATTTTTGATGACTCTTTTTATTTGATAGGTTGAGTAAAGCTGGAAAATCCAGTAGAATGAAGAAGGATTGATGACGTTCATAAAAAATTCACTTTTTCTCTTTCATGAGAGACTGGCACAACTGGACTAAAGTCGAGGGTCATCTATTACCTGAGCAGGTTAATAAATTGCGTCTCCTGCATTAAAGTTAATACCTAGAAGAGTTCTTTCATGTGGAGGTCAGAAAGGTCATGAACCGAGATAAAGAAATATATGTATTGCTTACCGATACCGGAACCGTTTTAACCAAAATTATAAGAACCTTCACGAAAGATCCGCTTAACCATGCATCGATTGCCTTTGACAAGGATTTGAACGAGGTATACAGCTTCGGCCGCAAGAATCCCAGCAATCCTTTTTTTGCGGGATTTGTGAGAGAGAATGTGCGGGGCGACTTTTTCGAGGAGTCGATGTGCGCATTGTACCGCTGCAAGGTCAGCCAAGCGACGTACAACAGCATCCGCAACCAAATCAAGCATTTTGAACAATATCAGGATCTATACAAATATAATCTGGTAGGCATGCTTGGCGTCGTATTCAATATCGAGTGGGAACGCCGTTACGCATACTTCTGCTCACAGTTTGTAGCGACCGTCTTCGAGCGAAGCGGCATGAGCCTGGTCAACAAATCACCGCTGCTGGTGACGCCAGGCGATCTGCAGCATACGCCGGAGCTGGAGCTGGTGTATCACGGCAAGCTTCATTCCTATGCAGGCTGCGATGCCGTGCCGGCCGCTAGCGCATTCCGTACCGCTTAATATCAAAGATCTCTGCGACAGAGGTCTTTTTTTTATTGTCTGCCAATCGGCAGAGACTGGCTGCTGAATTCAGCAACGAGCCTGCTTGTATTTACGCCGCGCTGCTTTAGCAATTTCAATCGGTTTAGCAAATTCCACTGCTACGAAACCCATGACAGGACTGTGTTCATAGGGATTATGATCATATGCGGAAGCAAAAAGACGACAGAAATGAAAACGCTTTATTTACGAATGCAGCAGCCTCTCTATACAATGTGAATCAGCCGGATGAGGGTCGAACATACAGCATGGAATTAGCCAAACCATACCACAGGGAGGAAACAGAGATGTCCAAGAAGCTAATGACAATTGTGCTTGCCTTGACGCTGGTCGCATCTATGCTTGCTGCGTGCAGCGGCAATGGCAACAGCGGGGGCACGGCGCCGCCGCAGTCGCCGCCGCCTTCAAGCGACGGAGATATTGACGGGGGAGAAGCGGTGAATCCATATGGAGATACGGGAGGGCTGACGCTGCCGCTCGTCGATAAGCCAACCACGCTGACCTGGATGCTCGTCAGCGAGAACCCGGTCAATGACAAGATGATTGTAAAAGAAATCGAGAAGCGCACCGGCATCAAGCTTGATATTCAGAACTATTCCTCGGCGACGTATCAGGATAAGCTGCGGATGACGCTGGCTTCGGGCAAGCTGCCCGATATCTTTCATGGACTCAAGCCATCCGAGCTGAAAAAGATCGGCCAACAGAAAGCCGTAGTCGCCATTAACGATTACGCAGATATGCTGCCGAACTTCAAGAAGCTGTATATCGACGAGAATCCGTCGGTTATCGCTTCCCATGGCGATCAGGACGGCAAGCTGTACAGTTGGCCTATCTATAATATGAACCGTGATGTCAATCACGGCATGATGTTCCGCAAGGACATTTTCGACAAGCACGGAATTGAGGAATGGACGAATACGGATGAGTTCTATGACGCGCTCAAAAAATTGAAGGAACAATACCCGGATTCGTATCCGATGGCATCCAAGACAAAGGAATATATTTTCCGCGATCTGGCTTATGGATGGGGGCTTGGGGGCGCCAGCTATCCGGCATATTTCGATGAATCGGAGAAGCTGTGGAAGTTTGCTTCTACGCAGCCGGAGCATAAGCAAATGCTTGATTTCCTGAAGAAGCTGTACGATGAGAAGCTGCTTGATCCTGAATTTCTGACCGATACGCCGGATTCCTGGACGTCTAAGATGACGACTGGCAAGTCATTCGTCACATGGGACTGGATAGGCCGTCTGGACTTGTTCTACAACCAGATCAGCGCGGAAAACCCGGACTATGATATGCGTTACGCTAATCCGATTGGACCGACAAACAATATTAGGACCCTGGCTAAGATCGATACCAATTTTGGCATCGCTGTAGCCAACAACCAGAATAAGGAGGCCGCGCTTAAGCTGCTGGATTATTTGACAAGCCCGTCGGGTGCCGCTCTTGTTACGCTTGGCGTGGAAGGCGAGACCTTCAACTTTGATGCAACTGGGAAGCCGGTGTATCCGGAGCTTACGGATGTCCCGCTGGTCGACATTAAGGTGCTGGAGGACCGCTATGGTCTATGGCTGGAGGGCATGTATCTGGCCCCTGATCGACGCTCCGTCTATTACAACTTCACCGAGAAGGAGCAGGAGGCGCAGGACAAGATCGTATCGGCGAACAAGTTCGAGCCCATGGACCCGGAGCTCAATCTGACGGATGAGGAAATCGCTATTGTCGCGGAATATCAGGTAGCTATGGAGAAAGCGGCCAATGAGTTCAACGCGAAGTATGTTCTTAACAAGTCGTATGGCGAGAAAGAATGGACAGCATGGCTGAAGACGGCGGAGAAGCTGGGCGAGAGCAAGTATATGGAAGTGTACAACGCTGCACAGAAGCGTCTGGATGCTGCCGCGAAATAACGATCGGCCAGGATGCTGCGAGCGGCGTCTGCCATTGGACGCCGCCGCTATCCTCGTAAGGAGGGAAGGAAACATGGCAAGTCCAGTCACCGGGACGGCGGTCAAGGAGAACCGGCGAGGCTCCGCCTCATTCCGTTCAAGGCTGCAAGCAACCTGGAAGCATATGAAGCGCGACCGGCAGCTTCTTATTTTGTTTATTCCATGCATTGTTTTTTATTTGCTGTTCCGTTACGGCCCGTTGTACGGGCTGATTATTGCCTTCAAGGATTACAGCGTCTTTCAGGGAATTATGGGGAGCGACTGGGTGGGGCTGAAGCATTTCACCAAGTTTTTTACGGGGGATGACTTCTATCTCTTGTTCAAAAACACGCTGCTGCTTGGATTCTACTCGCTTATCTTCGGGTTTCCCTTCCCGATTATTCTGGCGGTTCTGCTGAACGAGGTAAGGGTGAAGTGGTTCAAAAAATCGGTGCAAACCTTTACCTATCTGCCGGCATTTCTATCCGTCGTCATCATCAGCAGCATGATTATTGACTTCTTGTCGCCCGGGAGCGGCATTATTAACCAAATCATCGCATGGTTCGGATTGGAAAAAATCTATTTCCTCATCCTGCCGGAGTGGTTCCGGACGGTCTATGTCGTATCTGATATATGGTTGACTGCCGGATATGAAGCCATCATCTATCTTGCAGCCATATCGGGCATTAGTCCGACGCTGTACGAAGCCGCAAGGGTAGACGGAAGCAGCAGGCTTCGCAGCATCTGGCATATAACCTTACCCGGGATTCTGCCGACAGTGCTTGTGATGTTCATTCTGAAGACGGGATCGATGATTCGCGTCGGCTATGAGAAGGTGCTGCTGCTTTATACGCCGACCACCTATGAGGTCGCCGATGTCTTCTCGACATTCGTCTATCGCAAAGGTTTGCTGGAGACGAACTACAGCTATGCAGCGGCTGTCGGCATGTTCGAAGCGCTGATTGCCATGATTATGCTGCTTGCCGCTAATTTCATCAGCAGAAGGCTAGGAGGTCGCGGCTTATGGTAGGAGAATCACGAATTACGCTGTTCGGCATCTTGAACGGCTTGGTCCTTACGATCGCAGCTTTGGCTACACTTTATCCGATCGTATATATACTCGCTATCTCGCTTAGCGGCACTTCTCAGGTTATTCAGGGCAGCGTGTGGCTGTATCCGATTGATCTTAATTTCAAGGCGTATGCGGATGTGCTGAAGGATGTCCGCATTCCGCGCGCTTATTTGAATACGATATTGTATACGACGCTGGGTACGGCGATTAATCTGCTTGTAACGGCAATCGCTGCCTACCCATTGTCGAAGCCGGATTTTCTGTGGCGCAAATATTGGATGCTCGGCATTGTGCTGACTATGTTCCTGAATCCGGGCATAATTCCGAATTATTTGATCGTCTCGGAGCTGGGGCTGACGAATACCGTATGGTCGCTGGTTATCCCGAATGCAATCTGGACGATGGAGCTTATTATATTGAAGAGTTTTTACGAGAGCATGTCCTCGCAGGTGCGGGAAGCCGCGCTTATTGACGGCGCGTCGGAATACCGGATCCTGTTCAATATCGTCATCCCGCTGTCGAAGCCGGCGCTTGCATCTATCGGCCTGTTCTATTTCATGGGCCATTGGAACAGCTTTTTTCTGCCGATGATTTATTTGAACGACTCGGATATGTACCCGCTTCAGGTCGTGCTCCGGGATATGCTAATTTTTAATGAAGGCAGCGGGGCTGGGCTGGTGGACGCCTCTGCGCTCGCGCCGCAGGCGAAGAAGAATGCGACGATCGTATTGTCGATGGTGCCGGTGCTGCTCATCTATCCGTTCGTGCAGAAGTATTTTGCCAAAGGTGTCATGTTGGGGGCGGAGAAGGGGTAGCTGCTCTCTTTGTAGAAATAGTTGAGATACAGCATGGGCAGAAAGGGTGGCCGACAGGATGAAGCGATTGTTGAAAAATCAAGGAACCTTCCAGATTTTCTTCGCAATGCTGCTTGTCATCGGAATCATGGTGATCTCCATGTACTATCTCTACAGAAATTCGATCTCGGGCATTTACGACCGGATGACAGAGAACAATTCCCTTGCCGTGAAGGCGATGATCGGCTCCTTTGACAACAACTTCCGATCGATCAACAATTTGATTCATTCCATTCATATGCTGCCCTATAACGTGCTAGAGCCGGACGATGAAGGGCATGCGGATATGTCCGATGTTTATTTGCTGCAAGATAATTTGTCATCGCTCGTGTCCTCAGTCGATTTTATCGAGGAGGCGGTCGTCTTCTACGATGATTATGATCTAGTTATTACTTCATCAGGGACGAGCGGCCTTCCAGCATTTTTCAACCAGAAGTATAAGCATGACCGGTTCAATGCCAGCTACTGGCGCACTTATATGAAAGAGCGCAACTCGTTCAAGCTGTTCCAGGGCGAGTATTACCGCATCTCGTCGGATACGTTCAAGGAAACGAGCAAAAAGCTGATGGTCGCGGCAGGCGGCAATAAGGTCAGATTGTCCAATAAAAATGTAATTCTCCTTATTAATGAAAAGGCATTCATGAAGCAAGTCAGCCAAAACCTGATGATTCCAGGCGCTTCGCTAATTGTACTGGATGAGAATCAACAGGTCATCTATACGACAGATTCGGCGCTGAACATTACGGGCATGATGGAAGAGGTTTATTTGAGCTCGACCCAGGAAGCTTCGCTGACCCGGGAAAACTATGAATACCATTTCTACAAGTCGGACTTTAACGGGTTTATTTATATCGAGAAGATTCCGTTCCAGTTCCAGAACATCGATTCCGTCTCGCAGGCGAACCGGCTTATTATGTTCACCGCCATCTTATGCGCCATCTTGCTGTCTATCCTGCTCAGCATCTATCTGAACAAGCCCGTGAAGCGTATTCTGCATCAGTTGGGCGGACGGCATAGCGGCAATGACTTTGCCAAGATTTTGAGCGGAATCAAGCATATGCAAGCGGAGAACGACATTTATAAAAAACAATTGGCATTCGTAGATGGAGAAGCGCGCAGAGGAATTCTGCTGCTTGCTCTAGATAACCGCGAGCTGTCCGCTGAGCATGAGCTGCTTATCCGGCGTTATGAATCGGACTTCTTCCTGAACAAGCAGTTCGTCATGGTCATGTTCCGCTGGAGCACTCCGGCAGGGGAGGGGCCGCAAGTATCTGCGGAGTCGATTGCAGAGCTGCTTCAGACAGGGCTTCGCGAGAGGCAGGCTATGGCGAATGTCTACCATGAGAGGGAGCTGCAATTCCTGGCGCTGATCGGCATCAGGCAGGCGAGTGAGCGCGATACCTTGTTCAAGCTGCTAGGCTTGCTGCTCGGCCAGCTCCAGCATGGGGAGCTGGCCGGTAATACCGGCGTTGCATGCGTAAGCAAGGTATATGCGTCGGAGCTCGCGAATTGCAGCAAGGCTTATCAAAGCCTGACAAGCGCTATGGCTTACCGCCATGTCAATGAAAAGGCTTCTGTCATTGATGCGGGCAAGCTGGAGTATGAGTGGAGCATGCCGCTGCCGATCGAGAGGCTGGAGAAGCTGGCCAGCTTCGTTATGAACGGCAAGCTGAAGGAGAGCAAGCTGGTCATAACAGAGACGCTTCGCGAGACGGCGGAGCGCAATGTGCATCAGCATCAATTCGCATATATTGCGAAATCGCTACTCTATGCGATGGTCCGTCATGCGGCTCCTTCCGCTAACCGGAACGACCAGCTGTACCTGCTTGAGAGCGAGTTTCTCCGCTGCGCGGAGACGTCAGCTGACCCTGAGAAGCTGGAGCAGCTTCTTCATGAAGCGGCGCAGCATATCGTGCAGCATAGCGCGACTGTCGAACCGGCGAGCAAGCTGAACAAAGCGTACATCGCCCAATATATTGAACTGAACTATATGCGCAATTTGTATCTGGATCAGCTGGCGGAGGTAACAGGCACTTCGCCTAAGTACTTCTCCAGCTACTTTAAAAAAACGTTCGGCGTCAACTATGTGGAGTATCTGAACAAAGTGCGGTTGTCCCATGCGCGCGAGCTGCTGAGGCAAACAAGCTACAGCGTATCCGAGATAGGAGAGAAGACCGGATATCTGAATTCCTCTACCTTTACAACGACATTCAAAAAATATTACGGCATCTCGCCGAGCGAATATCGCAAACAAAAACAAAATACGGGCTGACAAGCACAGGAGGCTAACGGGATGAAAGCAGTTGCCACGCAGCACGGAAAAATCGTAATCGCCGAAATGGAGAGGGCGGAGACTCCGCCGGGCCATGTGCTGATCCGTACGGAATACTCAGCAATCAGTCCCGGCACGGAGATGGGCTTTGTCACCCGCGGCGGGGATGCGCTGGCTCCTCTGGGCTATAGCGCTGTAGGGATTATAGAAGACATAGGCGCAGATGTCATAGGCCTCCGGCGGGGACAACGCCTTGCTTGCTACGGCGTGCCATATGTCCGACATGCAGAGTGGCTGAACGTGCCGACCAATCTGACCGCTGTCGTGCCCGATCACGTCGATCCGCAGGAAGCGGCCTTCGCCGGGCTGGGCGCAATTGCCGTTCATGCGCTGCGCGTGGCGGATCTTCGCTTCGGCGAATCGGCCATAGTGGCCGGGCTTGGAACACTGGGCAATCTGATCGTCCAGATTGCCGGCGCCGCTGCGATTCGGACCGCTGGAGTGGACATCAGCACAGAGCGGGCGGATATGCTGAGAAGGCAGGGGTACCCTCAGATGTACGACGATGCGGCCAAGCTCAGCGCCAATCTGAGCGAGGCTGCGGGAGCGGGCGGAGCGGACGCGGTGCTGTTGTGCGCCGGCGGTCCGGGAGAGGCGTTAATCAATCAGGCGCTGGAGTGGATCAGGGATCGCGGCAAGGTCGTTATCGTGGGCGATCTGTCTATGGTGTTCTCCAGGGCGCTTATGTTCGCCAAGGAAGCGCAAATCCTCATCTCGCGGGCTGGCGGGCCGGGGCGGTACGACCCGCAATATGAGCTGGAGAATCGGGATTATCCCCGCGGCCACGTCCGGTGGACGGAAGGCCGCAACATCGCAGAGTACATTCGCTTGCTTAGTGAAGGCCGCATCTCAATGAAGCCGCTCATTACGGGCATCTACCCTCTGGAGCGCGCTGCGGAGGCCTATGAGAACTACAGAGTGCCTGGCAAATCGATTGCTACGCTTATCCGCTACCAGGCAGCCGAAACTTTCTGAAGGAGATGATCGAAGTGTCCAGTCCTGTTATTCAGAAGAGCGAGACCGTATTGTTTATCGGGGACAGCATAACCGATGGGGGGCGCAACTATAGTGATCCGCACAGTCTGGGAAGCGGCTATGCGCTTATGGCTGCAGGTATGTTCGGAGCCATGTATCCGCATCTCGGTGTCAAGTTCTATAACCGGGGCATCTCCGGCAATCGAGTCATCGATCTGGAGAGCCGCTGGCAAGAGGACTGCATCGCCTTGAAGCCAGACTGGATCAGTGTCATGATCGGCATTAATGATGCGATGAGGCGCTACGACCGCGATCAGCATACGCCAGCGGATAGATTCATCGGCATCTACCGGAAGCTGCTGCTGGAGGCAGCCCGGAAGTGCGGATCCAAGCTCATTCTGATCGAGCCTTTCGTGCTGCCGCAAGCGGAGGTTCATAGGCAATGCCGCGAGGATCTCGATCCCAAGATCCATGCCATCCGCGATCTGGCGGAGGAGCTGGGTGCTATCTACATACCGCTCGACGGGCTTTTTGCACAAGCGAGAGCAACCGCATCCATTGCCTATTGGGCGCCGGACGGCGTCCATCCTACTCCTGCCGGACATGCGCTTATGGCTAGAGCCTGGCTTCAGGCGGTTGGAGCCGGCGGGCCACTCTGAATACTTGCAAGCTTATGACCGCAGCAGTACAATAGATAACCACGTACCGTTCGAACGGCGCGGTCATAGACAGATTCAGGGAGGGAAGAAACCAATGAGTGGATTTACGTTAGAAACGCCCTTTGCCATGAAAGGACTTCAGCTTCGCAACCGAACGGTCATGGCGCCTATGTGCCAGTACAGCGTTACGGAGAAGGACGGCATTGCCAATGAGTGGCACTATGTACACTATACATCCAGAGCCCTTGGAGGCGTTGGGCTCGTCATCGTGGAGATGACGAATGTCGAGCCGGACGGCCGGATTACGGACCAGTGTCTGGGTTTATGGTCCGATGACCAAATTCCGGCGCTGAAGCGTATTGTCGATGCTGCGCATGAGCATGGCGCCAAGATCGGCATCCAGATCGCGCATGCCGGGCGCAAGGCACAGGATGCAGAGCAGCCTGTAGCGCCATCGGCTATCGCGTTCGACGAGACATACAAGCAGCCGCGCGCTTTGACAACGGCAGAAGTGAAGGATATGGTCAAGAAATTCGGAGAAGCCGTCCGCAGGGCGGTAGAAGCCGGGTTCGACACGATCGAGCTGCACGGCGCGCACGGATACCTGATTCATCAATTCCATTCGTCCCGCACGAACACGCGGGATGACGAATATGGGCAAGATCTGACGCTGTTCGGCCGAGAGGCTATTGCCGAAGCGAAGAAGCATATGCCTGAGGATATGCCGCTGTTATTCCGTATCTCTGCGCTCGAATATGTCGAGGACGGCTACGGCATTGACTACGGGATCGAGCTGTGCCGCGCTTATCTCGAAGCAGGAGTCGATCTGCTTCATATCTCTACAGGAGGCGAAGGCACGCCTGCTCCGGCCAAGCGGCCGAAGGTTGAGCCTGGCTTCCAGCTGGAAGCCGCGCATACGGTGAAGCAAGCTCTGGGCGTACCGGTGATTGCAGTCGGCATGCTGGATGATCCTCACTTCGCAGCCGAGACGCTTGCGACTGGGAAGACTGATCTGGTGGCGATTGGACGCGGCTTGCTGCGCGATCCGTATTGGGCGATCCACGCGATCAAGGAGACGGGCGGCGACTTCCGCGCCCATGTGCCGAAAGCTTATATCCGCGGCTATTAATTATCAATAAAGGAAAAGGAAGGGCTGGCCTCTTGTCACAGGACGGGGCCGGCTCTTTTTTTGCCATACGGAGATCCCCTTACCACTAGACTATTTGGACTAATTATGAGAATCTAATCCTAAGAACTGGAGGGATCATTCATGAAGGGACAAGGCATACTGATATCGGCATTCGCATTTGCGCTGGTTATCGCAGTATTCGCAGTCATTAATGTGGATCAAGTGCAGGTGAATTTCTTATTCGCGAAGACGAACACACCGCTTATTCTCGTTATTCTCGTATCGACGCTGCTTGGCGGACTGACTGTAGGGCTGTTCGGGATGCTGCGGATTTATAAGCTTCAGAAGACAGTCAAGTCGCTTGAGAAGCGCATAGCGGAGGGACCGTCTGTATCGGATAAGTTCGAGGCAAACTATGCGTACGATGGCGACAAGGAATCTCTCTCTTCAGAGGAGCAGCCGAATAGCGTGGCGGATGGAGCGGACGAAAGCAAAAATTAAGGTGTGAGAGCATGAAAGCCATCTATACATATGCAAGGCATGAAGACGAGGCGGAGTTATGCGCATTGGAGCTGGATTCCCTGTTCGGGTGCGAGGCGGCTATCGGGCCTGGCATCGTATCTGTGCAGGCGAATGAAGACTTGCCGTCCGTGAACCGAAGCCCATTCTTCAAACGGCGCATTCGCATACTGGAGGAAGCGGAGAATCTGACTGAGCTTACGGAGCGGCTTGCCCTGCTTGAGCCTGTGAGCGGAAGCTTTAAGGTGCTGTACACGGAAGGGGACGAGCATCACGATTATGAAGAGCGCCGCAAGCTGGAGCGAACTGTCGGTTCCGTCATGAAGGGCCAGGCAGAGATGCGCAGGCCGGATAGGCAGTTTGGACTGATCCGTTACAAGGGGGGCTGGCTGTTCGGACCGAGCGAGGACGCTGAATCGATATGGCTCAAGCACCAGAGCAAGCCTCAAAATTATTCCACTGCGCTGCCAACCCGCGCGGCCAGAGCGATCGTGAATATTGCTGCCGGGGAGGCGAAGCCGGCGTCTCTGCGGTTGATCGATCCATGCTGCGGCATGGGTACGGTGCTTATCGAGGCGATGTCGATGGGCATTGCTATAGACGGGATAGACCGCAACCCCCTTGCAGTGCGGGGAGCGAGGCTGAACCTGGCTCACTTCGGCTATCCCGATAAGGTGATGCTTGGCGATATGCGGAATGCGGCGAAGCAGTATGACGCGGCGATCGTGGACATGCCGTACAACCTCTGCTCTGTCTTGCCGGAGGAGGAATCGCTGGATATGCTGCGGGCTGTCCGAAGAATGGCGGGGCGAGCGGTCATTGTGACGACGGAGGATATCCCGGAGCGTTTCATCAAAGCGGATTTCAGGGTAAGGAATCAGGCAAGGCTGTCGAAAGGCTCTTTTACGCGGTATGTAAGTGTAGTAGAATAGTAATGATTGGAGCATAAAGCGAGGTGAACCTATGTCTACGAATGAACAAAACGAAGCTCAGCCGTCCAAGCCGTTATCCCAGGCCGAGCGCGCCAAGCAATTGCTGGCTCAGAAGAAGCAAGCAGCCTCCGGCGGCAAGCCAGGTCAGAAGCATCTTTCAACCGGGACTCAGGAGCTGAAAAGCCAGAACACAAAAAAGGTTAACAACCAGCGCAAAAAAATGGGCGTATAACACGCAATATCATGAACGGAACGTCAGCCGCGAGAAGCGATTGGCGTTCTTTTTATATTTGACGGATTCGCAATCCGCCAATGTGTTGAATAGGATATAGCCTAGTTGTCATGTGAGCGCTGCCAGCGGCAGTTGTTTGCATGAATTGTTTTTTGGACGGGTGTTGTGCCGGGTTGCAAGTGTGGTCGGAACTGACAGTGAAATTCAAGAATGATTATCCCGGAGTCCCCGCATAATGAGGATAACGACACATCGATATTTCACTGGAGGGATTCTCTATGGCAGTGAGTACATCGTCGCTCCGCGTCTATCTGCTTGCCGGAGTGAAGACAAACCCTTGCTCCTTCAATGCATGCCAGTCCAGGCTTACTGAGCAGCTGCATGCGGAAGGAATTGAACATACGATACAGGTGTTATTTCCTTACGGTGACGCCAGCCGCAGCTTAATGAGGCAACTGATGGAGGTCAAGACGGACTTGTCCAATCGGATGCGGGCAGGCAGAATCGGAGGCAAATATGTATGGCAGCAAATCAAGGATACCGTCAAAGGGGAGAAGGCGCTATTCATTGGTCATAGCGGTGGAGGCGCAGCTGCTTACCAGGCCGCCCGCATGCTGGTCGAAGAGGGCTCCGTGCGGGACTTGCGCGTTGTACAAGTCGGTTCGCCGCGAACGCCGATCGATCCTGTCCTTAAGGATCGGGTCAGCTACTTTCACTCCATCGACAACCTGGGCAAGCTGAACGACCCCATTAGCCGCATTGGCAGCTGGGGCGGGTGGACGAGAGCGGGGCGGACCATGCCGACCTGGAATCGCTTCAAGTATGCGCCGGGATATGTGGAGGGCATTCCGACGGTGGGCGGACATGCCGATTACTTCCGCAATACGGAGCCATTTATGGATACGGAATCGGTATGCAATCTGGATAAGACGATCGGGCGGGTGCGGGCGTGGTTGAAAGAATGGCTGTAATCCATTAGACTTGAAGGTAAGCATCATACCATGACGCTTCCTGCATGTTCGCAGGCCGCGTCGGAAGAGGATGGTTATCTTATGGCTAATACTCATACATTCTCCAAAGGCGAAGAGATTGCCAATGCGATTACGCATGGCATTGGCGCGCTGCTCAGCATAGCGGGGCTTGTGCTGCTCATTGTATTCGCATCTCTAAAGGGCACGGCCATGCATGTCGTCAGCTTCACGATTTATGGCTCCGCCATGCTGCTGCTGTATTTGGCTTCGACTCTTGTCCATAGCTTTCCGATTGGAAAGGCCAAGCGCGTATTCGAATCGCTTGACCATTCATTAATTTATGTCTTTATTGCGGGTACGTATACGCCTATTCTGTTCCATATCGTCCAAGGAGCGCTTGGTTGGGTATTGTTCGGCATTGTATGGGGAATCGCCATCGTCGGAACGGTATTTAAGTCGATTTTTCCATCCAGATACCTGTTCACCTCCACGATATTGTACATCGCAATGGGCTGGATTATCGTATTTGCATGGAAGCCGCTAACGACGCATTTGGCGCCAGGCGGCCTGCAATTGCTTGTAACTGGAGGCATTCTGTATACGGTAGGCACCATCTTTTATATGTGGCGCAGCTTCCCGTATCATCATGCCGTATGGCATATGTTCGTATTGGCGGGATCGATTGTTCATTTCTTTGCTATTCTGCTTTACGTTTTGCCGGCATAGAGGCATCCTTATTCATCCTCGACAGCCGGACACCAGCCCGGAGGCTCAGCGCACATCAGTGCTGCGTCTGCGGGTTTTTCTTTGGCCAAATCGGAGAAGTAGCTGGATAAGATATGATTGCTGGAGACAGAGCCCATGCGGAAGGAGCGCTGTACTTCGCCTTTGACGTGCAAATAGAAATACGTGCCTTTCGTTCGCGGCGATTGATAAACAAGCGGAGGCAGATGCGGCACGATATCGAATTCGTTCTGGAATCGGAAGTGTAAAGGTACGATGTAATTATAGGCTTGCACGAATTTGGGATCGCCGACTCTAGGGGCGCCAAAGGTGTAGACCATGGGGGCCAGGAACGGCGTATTCGCTGCGATATCCAGCGCTGCCAGAGTAGCAAGAGCGCCGCCAAGGCTATGGCCTGTAATAAACAAGGGCTTGTCGTATGGAAGCTGCCCGAGCAAGGCATGCACCTGATCTCGCGCGGACATATAGATATCGGTAAAGCCTTTATGTGTCAGTCCTGCATTGCGGACAGGGCGATAGACCGTCTGGTGCGCGATGAAGTCTGAAACCCAATCCACCGCGGAGCCGGTGCCTCTAAAGGCTAATATAGCGCATTGCTCAGACACGATCAGGAAGCCGAAGCGTTCCTGCCGCTGATCATAAGCGTTCGCAGCGGTAAATTCCCCTACCAGACTGTATGAGCGGGGAACGAGGAATAAGCCGTCATCTTTGTTGTTGAATTGTACGTAAGTTTGTCCGCATACCGCAGCCATGAACAGCGCAGTCCCCAAATCCGGCTCCATGCCTCTCGCATGCTCCGATTCTGACATCATTGTCATCCCTCCGTCGCAACCGACTGATGGGATAATGTATGTGAATCGCCCAGAATAGGTGCTTGCACAGGCGCGCATATAAAAAACGTTCCCGTACTCAATCGGCGAATTACACGCGATTTTTTCGGGAACGCATAGCAAGGGAAGTCTGGGATGTATCGCCAGGTGCTGGCGCATGGCTGTTTTTTGGTTTCGCTGCTTTCTTCCGTTTGGCCTGCCTGCGAGAGCTGCGGCCTTTTTGCAAATCCGGCTTGTCTTCCATAAGAATTGGATTTCCTTTTTTGTTCAGCAAGTCGCCGGTCCAGCCTTTTTTATATAGCCAGATGTAGATGCCGATTGTAATGGCGAAGATGCCAATCGTCATGGCTGTGAAGCCCCAAGGGTGATCCTTGTACGGCAGATTGCTAAAGTTGCTTCCCATAAGCGAGCCTGCAATTGTAGCAGGGAGGAACAGAACAGTGAAAATCGTGAGCGTCTTCATAATATCGTTGCCTCGGAAGCTGGATATGGCATCGTCCATGGATATTAGGGTATCGATCTCCAGTGCGTAATGCTTCAGCAGCGTCTCGATACGCTCCAGCTTATGCGTGATGCGGATGAAGGCTTCCTTGTCCCCCAGATCGTCTGTGAACGACTCCTTAGCCGCTCCGTACAATTCTCTGATTGGAATAAAGAGATGACTCCAGTGGAGAAGCTCGTACCGTCTCTCGAAGATAACATCAAGCAATCCGGTCTGATTGCGCTGCCTCATCGTCTTCTCCAGCTCGCCAAGTCTGCGCTCAAAGCCGTCCAAGCCGGTGTGGAAGGTCTCCAGCAGCACGCTGATCATAATGAAGAAAGCTTCTGGCGCAATCTTGCAATCATCGAACTTCAGCGTATGCGAGCCGGATTGAAGCCGTAATGGTACCCGCATATCTTCATGCATCGTAACCAATCGGCTTCGAGACAGCCAGAAGTGGAAGGGCTGCAAGTCGGATTGATCCTCGGTCACCTGGATCATCAAGGTGCCGCACAGAATGGAGCCAATCACCGGCTGTTCGTCTACATATATATGATTCGTTCGTCTGCCCTGGCATTCATCCAGCCATATTGCGCATTCCGGAAATTCGCGTTTCAACTCCGTAATGTGCTCTTCGGCTTGCGATTGTGCTTCGGACACCGTAGGTTTTGGTTTTGCGCGTGTCAATGCAGGTGCATCTTCGCCTCTAGCGGCGGCCTTCCTGCTCGGGAGCGGCTGCTGATCCAGGGGCTCGTATCTGGCTTGCTGAACGACATGCCATTCCCAGCCCTCGGGATACCGAAGCATCCGATGAATCATCCTTCCATCCCCTTTGCTCGTTTTCTCCCATATCTACACAACATCATACCCCGAACTTGGCTAGCCGCACAACCTGTTGCTCCTAATCTGACGTTATTTGTCAAAATTCTGCTTCAAGCGACAAATTCGATTGATTCCGAGTGCCATTGGGCATACCAACTGAAAGGACCAATAGCTTAAGGAAGGGAAGCGAACCATCAATATGGCCAAAAAAATCGGATTATTTGAAAGGCAGCAGGATGTTATTACGGCAATCGAGGAGCTTGAGCAGGCGGGATTTACGCCGGGAGAGATGCTTATTCTGACGAAGGATTGGGAGCACTCCAGACGAATCGAGACGGAGACCGACACTCATGTAGAGGAAATGCGCGAGCTGGAGGAGACAGGCACAAGGGGAGGAGAGCTTAGCTATATGGGCTTGGTCATTAATCCTAGCAACGGCTATCCCAATGTGGCGGGCGGGTATGGCATGACTTCATTTCTGGATTCGGCGGGAGGCGGATGGAACGGCAACTACTCGACGGGCGCGCCGCTTGGCTTCATCGACAACAGCAGCACCCGCGCATACCAGGCGCTTGGACTGGACAGCAAGGAATCGAAGCTATGCTCGGAGGCCGTAAGAAGCGGCGCGATCGCCTTTATTGTAGAAACCGATGAAAGCAAGTCGCTTCTCGACAAGGACGGCGGACCGGATCTCTCCAAGCTAGGCATTGCGGAAGCGGCCTTCCGCCGCTGCGGCGCGTATCGTATTGCCGATGGAAGTTAGGAGGAGGAACGAATGGAAGAGAAGCAGCATGACCATTTATCCTATGGAAGCGACTATCATTATCTTCCAGTAACTTCGCTGGAGAGCGGGGACATTCATGAAGTGGCTTCGGATGTTGCGGGATATACGGTTCAGATCGTCAATATATGCTTTGTCGGCATGCCTGGGCAGGAAGGGTGGGTATTGGTCGATGCGGGTATGCCCGGCTCTGCCGATGCGATCATTGAGGCAGCAGAGCGGCGATTCGGAAGCGGGAAGAAGCCGGCGGCCATTGTCCTGACGCACGGTCACTTCGACCATGTCGGCGCTATTGTGGAGCTTATCAGGCATTGGAATGTGCCAGTGTACGCTCATCTTGCGGAGATGCCTTACCTGACCGGACAAGAGAGCTATCCAGAGCCGGACCCAAGTGTCGATAGCGGCCTTGTTGCCAAGATGTCTCCCTTGTTCCCCGTCCGGCCGATTCAATTGGGGGAATATATCCATACGCTGCCCGAGGATGGAAGCATCCCTTATCTGCCCCATTGGAAGTGGCTGCATACACCCGGTCATACAGGGGGCCATATCTCATTATTCCGTGAGCGTGACCGTGTTTTGATAGCCGGAGATGCTTTTGTTACAGTCAAGCAAGAGTCGCTGTACAAGGTGTTCACGCAAGAGCGGGAGATGAACGGGCCGCCCAAATATTTGACGACCGATTGGGAGGCGGCCAGGCAATCGGTTCGCAAGCTGGAAGCGTTAAAGCCGCGCGCCGTCATAACGGGTCATGGCATGCCAATGCAGGATGAAGAGCTTGAGAAGCAATTAGCGACGCTCGCCGAGCATTTCAATGAAATGGCAATGCCGCATTAAGCCGATGCCTCATTGAAGTCGGGCTTGTGAAGGCCCCCTGTTATATTCTGGGCTCCGCCGGGTCGCAATCAGGTTTGGCGATATCGCCGCTTTGGGACAGCTTGAGCAAATAATAACATTCTTCCCGGTACATGTGATTGGGCATAAGCGGATCGATACGGCTGAGCAGCTCTTCGCTTAGCTCCAGCTCTTCGAGCTCCTTCAGGAACGACATGAATATCTTCATCTCCAAATTAACGTCGTTATGGAATTTGCCTAATACGGGATAACGGTCTCTCATGGTACGGAAGTAGCCTACCAGTTCAATGGATTTTATATAGAACTGGGTAAAGTGCTTTTCGAATTTTCGGCTTTTTTTGATCAGGCGCTTTTCGACCGAATCCAGATCCATGGCGATGGAGGCGGCATGCCCGGAAGCATCCTGAAGCCAGAGCAGGTCATGGTGAAGCGAAGGGAACTGGGGAACTCCTTTTCCCTCCAGCAAGGAAGCCAGGATACGCTGATACTCCTCCAGCTCATTGACCATATGATTCAGGAATGTAGGAGTAAAGCCGATTTTCACTTTCCCGCGCAGCGTGCGGTCAAGCAGATCCAGCTTGAAGGCGCGAAGCTGTCCGGTCAAGGTATTGGCCGCCGCATTCAGCTCGGCAAGAGCAATGGATTGCTCCCTTGCTTGATTCAGCAGCTGATCATAGTGATGAATAAATTGCGAGGCGGTCTGAATATCTTTTAATTCCACGGGCGACAGCGCGTTGTAAATAAATCTGGAATGATCCCCTAATATTTGCAGCCAGAAGCGGTGCTCGAACCAAGCTTGTTCATCCATATGTACGATCCCTCCCTACAATAGCCTATGGGGTGGAATCCCTGTCTTATTCATATTCTGACAGCAGGGATGCGGAATATATTTGGTCTAACCGTACAAATTAATCGGGAGAGAATAGGCGAGTCTGCGGTGCAGCGTCGGTGGTTTATTGTTGTTATCACATTATAGAATGGGGAATAAGCGTGAGCGATAAGAAAAAATGGGATTTGGCGGCGTTAGCCTCTATCCCCCTCATCATGACGCTTGCCAATTCCATGTTGATCCCTGTTCTGCCCTTGATGCAGAAAAAGCTGAACATTTCTCCCGTCCAATCCAGCCTGATTATTACGGTATACGCCGCGGTCTCCATTATCTGCATCCCGATTGCGGGTTATCTGTCGGATCGTTTCGGCAGAAAACTCATTATTCTTATCGGATTAATAATTGCAGCTATTGGAGGCATTATTTCAGGACTAGGCGCCTGGCTATTACAGGATCAAGCCGCTTATTACGTTATTTTAGGCGGACGGCTTGTACAAGGCATGGGAGCAGCAGGCGCATTTCCGATTGTGCTCCCTTTGGTTGGAGATATGTTCCGAAGCCAGCAGCAGATCAGCAGCGGACTCGGCATGATCGAGACGTCTAATACATTTGGCAAGGTACTTAGCCCGATACTCGGCTCTGCTCTGGCGCTGATCATCTGGTTTATGCCGCTTGCTGTCATTCCTTTATTTTCGGCGATATCAATCTTTGCTGTGGCTTACTTCGTAAAAGTGCCAAAACCGAAGAAGCAGAAGAAGGAAGCCCCAAGGGGCTTGAAGGACTTCATAAGCAATACAAAGGAAATACTGGGCCAGAATCGTTGGCTTTACGCTATCTTCGCGATTGGCGGTATTTTGATGTTTGTGATGTTCGCCTTCCTTTATTATTTATCTTCCGTACTGGAGGATCATTATCATATCGACGGGCTCTGGAAGGGCCTTATCCTTGCGATTCCGCTATGCGCTATCTGCTTGTCTTCATTCATTGCCGGCAAAGTTGTTGGCGAGAGCAAGCCTAAGATGAAATGGTTCTCCGTTGTCGGGGCGGCACTGCTCACAGCGGCTATGCTGATATGCGGACTCGTGAATACAAAGAGTATCGTATTTCTAATCTCCGTCATGTTTGCAGGCGGCGTTGGGATAGGATTATCGCTGCCTTGCCTGGATGCGCTTATTACGGAAGGCGTGGAGAAGGAGCAGCGGGGGACAATCACGTCATTGTACAGCAGTATGAGGTTTATTGGTGTAGCCGTAGGGCCGTTAACGGCGTCTGCGCTTCTAAATCATGAAGAATGGCTGTTTTATTCCTTGGCGGGAGTAGCGTTATTATGCTGTGTCGTTGCCTTGTTCGGCATGAAGCCGGGCAAAGGCAAAGGGAAGAGGAAGAAGGCGGCTGCCGCATAATGATCTTATATCATAAAAGCTGCCTCATCGGGATGATGCCGATGAGGCAGCTTGATTTAGGTTCGTATGCTGATAAAGGGCAGTGGGTGAGCCGAGTAATCGCCAAGCACTAGTCCCAGTATCGTCCTCGCCCCAATCATAGAATAGACGGTTCCGTTCCCGCCATATCCCAGATTGTAATAAACCCCGGGCAGTGCAGGATCTTCTCCGATAAAGGGGAGATTGTCCTGCGATTCTCCGAAGGTGGCGTTCCATACATATTCAATGTCCAGCGGCCATTCAGGGAATAAGGATTGAATTCGATTCAATAGCTGCAAGCTTCTTTTTCTCAAGACTTCTTCGCTATGGACGGGCTGCTCGATTTGCTCGTCCAGACCGCCTGCTATAATGCGTCCATCCCCAGTCAACCGCATATAGAGGTAGGGTCTGGCTGTCTCCCAGATAAGCCAATGCTGATGCCATTGCTTCAAGTACGGTTCTGGGACGGGGGAAGTAGCGATAGAGTAAGAACGGTTCATAATAGCTTTTACCAGCTTGCCTCGAAGCTCTTCCGGCTCGTAGCCGATAGCAAATACAACGTAATTCGCTTCAATCGTATGGCCGCCCGATGTGTGAAGTCTGTGTCGGCCGCCATCAAGTCTCTCATGACGGACAATATCGGTGTGTTCATATAGACGTGCGCCTTTCCCGGATGCCGCATCGGCAAGCGCGTTTACGAATTGGAATGGATTCACCTCTGCGTCTCCATGCGTAATAATCGCTCCCGGCTTCCGGAATGGAAAGTGCTTTGAGATCTCATCGGCTGACCAGTATTCTACTGGCAAACCAGCTTCGCTTAGCGCCTCGAATTCTTTCTTAAGCTTGGGCAGCTCTTGTTCCGTAGATGCAAAGTACAGGCTGCTTCTTCTCTTGAAGCCGACATTCTCAGGCAAGGCCGAGGCAGTCTGCTCCAATTCATCTATCGCCTGCAGGCATCTTCTATAGAAGATTTGCGCATTGGATTGGCCGATCTGGCCGATCAGGTCGCATAACATCACGTCGTTGCTGTACTGCAATATGCCCGTGTTCGCCGACGTGCTCCCTCCGGCAATTTCCCCGCGCTCGACAAGCACGGTATCCAATCCCGCTGAGATGAAGGCGTGGGCGCAATTCACGCCGGACATGCCCCCGCCTATGACGGCTACTGTGGCTGATGTCGATTCCCGGAGCGCGGGATAAGATCTTGATTCCGGCCGTGTTGTCGGCCAATAGAGTTGTCCTGAGTGAAGCTCCTTCATAGATACACCCTTCCCTTGAAAGCTCTATCTGTAGTATATCCATCGCCGGTTCTCACGTATCCGCCAGCTGCCCTCGTATATCCTGTCTATAAGCCATTGGGGACAGTCCGTGCTGCTTCTTGAATTGCTTGGAGAAATACAGCGCATCTTGTATGCCGACAGACGCGGCGACTTGCCCTACGGTTAGTTCTGGCTGCTCGCGAAGCATGAGCTTAGCCCGGTCGAGCCTGAGCCTGAGCAGGAATGTTACCGGCGATAAGCCGGTCTTCTTCTTGAAGACACGCGACAGGTAAGCTCTGTTATAACCAAGCGAATCGGCCATCGCTCCTATGGATACAGGATGCGTATATTGGGCGGACAAGAAGCGCACAACCCGCTGATACAGCTGATCGCCGTGGTTGTCCTCTTCCCCCGGCTGACGGTTGGACGCGAGGGAGGCCTTACGGTATGCCGCCATAAGAATCTGGAGATATCCGGCAGCTTCCATTGCGGCGGCAGCGCCATCGCCGCTTAGAGCAAGGTAAACGCTGCGGTACAAAATAGCTGCACGGCGGAGGTCGGATAGGCGAATAGGCTGCCCCTTCCCGGCGTCGAAGCCGGCTAATGCCGCGAGGTCGTCCGCCTGCGTTCCTTTGAAAGCAATCCATCGGTAACGCCACGGATCGGCCGCATCGGATTCATAGCGAATGAGCTGGCCCGGCTTGATAAGGAATGTATGTCCGGCTTCCAGCTTGAAGCTTGCGCCCTCCAGCTCGAACGTGCCCCGTCCCGATAAGACTAGATGCATAAGGTAGAAGTCGTAGACCTTCGGCCCAAGAAGATGGCTTGGAGCGGTCTGGCTCTCACCGGAGAACAAGACGCGCAGGGCCGTATCCTCGTCAGTCTCAATGGCCGGGTTCGATGCGACGCGATAGGTTTCCGGCTTCATAAGCATTACCCCTTTCCGTGACTCTGTAATCCGAAGCTTGTGCGACCATCTTATCATGCATGAATAGGCTGCGAAAAGTCACATAAATCCATATGATGTAACCATTCCGCCATTTCCCTTCCAGCCCTCATCCACTATACTAAGGCTAAAGAGACCAGAGTTTAATTCCATCAGCAAAGGAACGTGAAGGCGAATGGCTAATATAGAAGCTCTAAAAACTCAATTCATCGAACACTTTGGCGGACAGCCGTCGGATATTGAAGTCTATCATGCGCCCGGAAGAGTTAATCTGATCGGCGAGCATACGGACTACAATGGAGGTTATGTATTCCCTGCGGCGCTTACCTTCGGCACAACATTGCTGATCCGGAGAAGAAAGGACCGGAGCCTGGGATTGGCTTCGACCAACTTTCAGCTGTCGAAGCTGTTGTCCATCGACTCCGTGGCGTATGACCGCGAGGACGACTGGATGAACTACCCGAAAGGCATTGTCCATGAGCTTCTGAGCCAAGGCATTGCGTTCACTCAAGGCTATGATCTGCTCTATCATGGCGAAATTCCGAATGGAGCGGGCTTGTCCTCATCTGCGTCGATTGAAGTGGTGACGGCCTATGCATTGCTGTCTATGGAGGGCTTGCCTCTGGATAAAACAAAAATTGCATTATTGTCCCAAAAATCGGAGAATGAGTTCAACGGCGTCAAATGCGGCATTATGGACCAGTTCGCTGTCGCGAATGGATTGCGCGATCATGCGATGCTGCTCATGTGCGATACGTTGAAAGTTGAACAGGTTCCGTTCCGCACAGGAGATTACCGCCTGATTATATCCAATACCAACAAGCGTAGAGGCCTTGCGGATTCCAAATACAACGAACGGCGCTCCGAATGCGATCGCGCAGTCGAAGAGCTTCGCGCCGAGTATGCAAGCCTTGAGCTGCTGGGCCAGCTAAGCGCGGAGCAATTCCATAACAGCAAGCATCTCATAAAAGACGAGACGGTCAGAAGGCGCGCACAGCATGTGGTGGAAGAGAATGAGCGCGTGCTGCAATCGGTGAAGGCGCTTAGCGAGGGAGATCTGGAGCGATTCGGAGAACTGATGTATGCCTCTCATCAATCGCTGCGCGACTTGTACGAAGTAACCGGCCCCGAGCTGGATGCGCTGGTAGATGCCGCCCGCGAAGTGCCGGGCGTGGCAGGCTCGCGCATGACTGGAGCAGGCTTCGGCGGCTGCACAGTCTCGCTTGTTCATGAGGAAAGCGTGGCTCTGTTCCAGGAAGAGGTCGGGCGCCAGTATACAGGGGCTACCGGACTTAAGGCAGACTTCTATGTATGCAGCATCGGCAACGGCGTCGAACGGCTGGAAGCGTAATCTGCTTGCCGCCAATATGAACGAGGAGATGGTGAAATGGCAGTATTAGTAACGGGCGGAGCAGGCTATATCGGCTCCCATGCGGTAGCGGCGCTGGTTGAGCGCGGCGAGGAAATCGTTGTGCTGGATAACTTGCAGCAGGGTCACAAGGAAGCATTGCTTGGCGGCAAGCTCTATGTCGGCGACTTGCGCGATGCCGACGTGCTGGACCGGGTATTCACAGAGAACGAGATTGATGCGGTCATTCACTTTGCCGCGAACTCTCTTGTCGGCGAAAGCATGAAGCAGCCGGGCAAATATTATCACAACAATGTATACGGAACCCTGTGCCTGCTTGAGAAGATGAATGAATACGAGGTTCAAAAAATTGTCTTCTCATCGACTGCAGCGACATACGGCGAGCCGGAGAATGTCCCAATCGACGAGTATGACCGGACATTGCCTACTAATGCTTACGGCGAGACCAAGCTGGCGATGGAGAAGATGATGAGATGGTTCGATACGGCCCATGGCATCAAATTCATATCCCTGCGCTACTTCAATGCAGCAGGAGCCCATGAGAGCGGCAAGATCGGGGAGGACCACCGGCCGGAGACGCATCTGGTGCCGATCGTACTGGAGGCGGCGCTTGGCAAGCGTCCTCATATCTCCGTATTCGGCGATGACTACGATACGCCGGACGGCACCTGCATCCGCGATTATATTCACGTCAGCGATCTGGCAGACGCGCATGTGCTGGCAGTCGACCGCCTGCGCTCCGGCGCTGACAGCGCGATCTACAATTTGGGCAACGGCCAGGGCTTCTCTGTCAAAGAAGTCATCGAGCATGCCCGGGCTGTAACCGGCAAGGAGATTCCGGCGGTGATCGAGCCGCGCCGCGCAGGCGATCCTGCCGTGCTGATCGCATCTTCCCAGCGTGCGCGCACGGAGCTGGGATGGGAGCCGCGCCGCAGCGAGCTAAAGCATATTATCACAAGCGCATGGAACTGGCATGTATCGCGCCCGAACGGTTACGAGGGCTAGTGGGCATCAACCCGCACATGCGCGAGAGGAGCTGGACAGCATGAGTATCGCTACGCAAGCGTTGCCTTCCTCTGAAGAAGCGCTGCTGCTGATCGAACGTTTATTGGCATTCGCGCAGCGGCAGGAGCTGCTTCATGAGCTGGATCTGACTTATGGGCGCAATGCCCTGCTCGATCTATTCGGATTTACGGAGCCTTATGGCGGAGCGGTCCCGGAGGGAGCTGTGGAGAATGCCTCCGAGCTGCTGGAGCCGCTGCTGGATTACGGCTGCTCGATCGGCCTTGTGCCGGATAGCACAATGACGCAACGGGATTTGCTGGATGCCCGGATCATGGGGCTGCTGATGCCAAGGCCTTCCGAAGCGGCCGCGCGTTTCCGCGAGCGGGCGGAGCGGGAAGGGCTGGCAAGCGCGACGGACGCCTTCTACCGGATGAGCATCGCGGGCAATTATATACGCATGGACCGAATCGCAAGCAATCTGTACTGGCGTCATGATACCTCCTACGGCAGTCTGGAGATGACCATCAACTTGTCCAAGCCGGAGAAGGATCCGCAAGAAATCGCGAAGCTGAGAACGATGCCGCAAGGGCGATATCCGCGATGCCTCCTATGTGCTGACAACGTAGGCTATGCCGGGAGGCTCGATCATCCGGCCAGACAGAACCTGAGAGTGCTCCCGCTTAGACTTGGGGGCGAAGACTGGTATTTTCAATATTCGCCTTATGTGTATTACAACGAGCATAGCATCGTGCTGAAAGCGGCGCATGAGCCGATGTCGATTTCCCAGGGCACGTTTGTGAGGCTGCTTGATTTTGTCGAGCAGTTCCCGCATTACTTTATCGGCTCCAATGCGGACCTGCCTATTGTAGGCGGCTCCATTCTGAGCCATGACCACTTCCAGGCCGGGCGTCATGTATTCCCGATGGAGACGGCGAAGGTTGAGGCGAGCTTTACGGATGCCGCTTGCCCTGGCGTCACAATGGGGATCGTGGAGTGGCCGATGTCGGTCATCCGGCTGAACGGAGCGTCGCGGGATGCGGTGCTGGCTGCAGCGGGACGGATTCTTGACGCATGGCGAGGCTACAGCGATGAAGCTGCCGAAGTTCTGGCATGGACGGAACATGCCGGCGGACAGCGTGAGCCTCATAATACGATTACGCCAATCGCGCGCCTGCGGGATAACGGCGACTACGAGCTGGACCTCGTGCTGCGCAACAACCGGACCAGCAGCGAGCATCCGGACGGCATCTTCCACCCTCATCAGAATTTGCATCATATCAAGAAAGAGAATATAGGACTGATAGAAGTGATGGGGCTGGCGGTGCTTCCGGGCAGGCTGAGCGAGGAGCTGCGGAGCTTGTCCCTGTATCTGACGGCGGATGCGGGTGAGGATATCGGACTGCTGGAGCGGGACGAGCATCCGCTGCACAAGCATGCAGAGTGGCTGTTGGAGCTGGCGGAGAAGTACGGCACGGCGAATTCGGAGGCGGAGGCATGGGCAATCATGCAGCGGGAAACCGGCGAGCGGTTCCTTGAGGTGCTGACGGATGCTGGCGTATTCAAGCGTACAAAGCAGGGCCAAGAAGCCTTCCATCGGTTCCTTGCGTCGGCAGGAACAAGTCCAAAATGAATAGCGAACCTTCCTGAAAATCGGCGATGCGATGAACGGGAAGGTTCTTTGTTGTGTTTTTTGAATGATTATGGTATTTTTTATATAATAAATATTGTTTTTAGAATTAATAATTTTTAATGATGATAGATCATAATGGAGGGATAGTAATGCCAGAAAAAATGCTGCCGCTCGACGAATTTTTGCAGCTCAGCTCAGATGAGCAGGTGGAGAAACTAAAGCGATGGAAGATGGACTATACGCTTAAAGATATTCGGGAGGCTTGGAACTTCAAGCATTCTGCGCAATATTACATGCTGCTGAAGAAGCTGAGAATCTACGAACGTGTTGTGAACAAATCGGACAAGTTCTACCCTGCGCAAGAAAACCTGAACCAACGGCAAGGCCATGCCGATGATCGCGGCTGGCGCGGCGGCAGTTATGGCGCGAAGCTTCCTTCCGACTCGTTCGGCTATCAGCTCAACACGACGCTTGCAGGACCTGAGCTGGCCGATAAGCTGGAGAGATTGGCGCATTTCCTGAAGGGCGAGCACAAGGAGATCTCCATTAAGCTGTCTATTGAAGCGGTGGATGCGGAGCAAAGCGAAGATTCGGATACGCAGGAGTAACGGAATTGGATAAGAAGAGAACCGGAATCGTCTTGAACGATCCCGGTTCTTTTTTGTCGAATAATGATAATTAATGGTTCTTAATGGCAGAATAAACGATATATGCAAGTCTATCGATTTATTATTTTTTGCGGAGCTTGCCAAGCTCTGATACCAATGCTTCGACTTCACTGATGCTGAATCTATCTTTGCCGTTGACGATATCATACAGATCCTTAATATCCTCGTATTGGTCTACGCTAAAGTTGGATGCCTGCATGGCCGCGCCAGACGCCATTCTTAGCTTGGTTTTGATCGCTTCGATCATGATCTCAACGTTTTCTTGAGTCTGCTGATCCATATTGCTCATAGGGATACGCCCCTTTCCTTGGGAGTTGGCTTCCGTCATTGTATCACGACTCGGGAGGCGATCGCCACAAATTGAAGACAAGGGCAATTTTCGGTACAATAAACGGGATTGGGAAAGAGTGCGGAAACGGGTGAAGAGCAATTGCGGATAACAGAGCAGTCTATAGGACAAGGCGAAGCGAAAGGTCCAAGGGCCAGAGTGAGAGGCAGGGAAGCGGTGGCCGAGCTTCCGGCAGTAAGGGATGCCGGGGAATTGGCCGAGTTTCTGGATAGGATTGCAGAGAAGGAGCCTGACCGTGAGCGCATTATGTTCATTTGTATCGGGACCGACCGTTCTACGGGAGATGCCTTCGGACCGCTGCTGGGCTCGCTGTTGAAGGAGCAAGGCTGGAAGCATGTTATTGGCACGCTGGAGGAGCCTTGCGATGCTCACGCAGTGGAAGGGGCTGTTCGAGAGGCCATAGCGCTGCAAGGCAGCGGCCGGCTGACGATTGTTGCCGTGGATGCTTGTCTTGGCAAGCCGCAATCGGTAGGAGGCTTTATTGCCTGGGAAGGACCGCTGCAGCCTGGCGCGGCGACTGGAGGAAGAAGATTGCCTGCCGTGGGCGATTACAGCATTGCCGGAGTCGTCAACCAGAACGGCGTAAAGGCGTACGGGATGCTGCAGACAACATCGCTGCATTTGGTCATGGGCATGGCGAAGCAAGCGGCAGCGGCGATCAGGGGAGCATGGTTGGCCGAAGCGCAAAACGGGTAGTGGAATTCAAACTGACAAGGAGGCATGAAGTGATGGAACAACATTCAAAATCGGACGGAAGCAAACTATCAATAGCAGAGGATACTATTGCTGCAGGGAACGGGGCCAAGCTGGCTTATTATGATTCCAAGGAATCGCATGGACTGGATACGGCGTTAGTGCTGCTGCACGGCTACTGCGGCAGCTCTGCCTACTGGACGAAGATTGTAGACGAGCTGGCGGCGTCTATCCGGGTTGTAGCGCCCGACGCGAGAGGCCATGGGAGAAGCTCTGCTCCCGGCGACGAGGTGTACGGCATGGAGCTGTTCGCTGATGATCTGGCTGGCCTGCTGGATGCATTGTCCATTCGCCAAGCGATCGTGCTGGGCCATTCTCTGGGCGGGTATATTACGCTGGCATTCGCGGAGCGCTATCCGGACAGGCTGTCTGCATTTGGGCTGGTTCACTCCACGCCGCTGCCGGACAGCGAGGCAGCTCGCGCCAATCGGGACAAGGCAGCTGCCGCGATTCAAGAGAACGGCGTCGCTGCGTTCGTCGACGGGCTCATTCCGAAGCTGTTCGCCAAGGACCGTCTGGAGGGCATGGGGCCTGAGGTAGCTTGGTGCAAGGAGATCGGTGAGATTACGGCGCAGCATGGCGCCATCGCGACGGCCAAGGGAATGAAGGAAAGAGCGGATCGCAGCGAGGTTATTCGCGGCTCCAATCTTCCGGTGCTGCTCGTGGCAGGCGCTGGGGACGGAGTCATTCCGGTGGAGAGCACTTTTACTGCTGTGAATGAAGAGACAAGAAAGGTTGAACTGGAGCAGGCGGGACATATGAGCATGATGGAGTGCGCGCCGCAGCTTGCGGAAGAGATTGCTTCTTTCGTAAGGTCGATTTAGGCGGTTGGGAATGAGGAAGGGCGAGGGGGACGCGGGCGATGTTCCAGCGGGATTATTTCATGAGAATGATCAGCCAGATGACAGAGGCGCTTGGGCAAGTGCTTGGCCTCCGCAAGCAGATGAAGCAGGAGGAAGCGCTGCTTGTGCTGGACGATCTGCTGGATAAGCATTTTCGGCTAAGCAGCAAGCTGATCCGGTCATTGTCCGATGAGGATCTGATCAAGGTGATGACGACGAATGGCCTGGTCGATACCGACCATCTGCAGGCGATTGCGGTAATCATGAAGCAAGAGGGGCTGCTTCAAGGCGAGCTTGGGCGTGAGACGGAGTGCTACGGCATGTATGTCCGTTCGCTCCGGCTCTTCATCCGGCTGTCTCTCATGGGGGCGGAGCCGACGATCGTAGAGCCGAGAGAGCAGATCCATGAGCTGCTTGGCCTGCTTAGCGCTTATGAGCTGCCTGATTCAGCCAAGCGGCTGCTGATGGAGTGGCATGAGGCGGAAGGGCGTTACGATCAAACCGAAAATATCATGTATGAGCTGCTTGAATCAGGCGGGCTGTCCGCGGAGGAAGCGGAGGGGATTTATCACCGCTTGCTGGCGCATAGTGATGAAGCGCTGGAGGCGGGAGGCCTTCCAAGAGAAGAGATCCGCCAAGGCATAGCCGATCTGGAATCGGCAGTGAAAGCATAAGGCAACGAGGGAGTGACCAGTCAAGCATGACGGAACAATGGCAACAGGATATCGAGAGCTGGGTGCGTAACGGGCAGCTGCTGCAAGCGACGCTTAGCTCGCCTCGCGGCGGCGGGGAGACGACGGCTCCGCGCACAATTGTGCGCCCGGTGAAGCTGAAGGAGGGACTGCGTTATCAATTCGAGTCCCACTTTGCAAATAAAGTGCTGCACCACAACTTGGATGAAGATGAGACAATCGCGCGATTGCTGGAGATTGTGGGGCCGCTGTACCGGCAGGGCTTGCTGAAGACGCCGGATACGGACGTTCAGCTGCTGTTCAGCAAGAAGGGCAAGGCTACGGTACGCAAGGCGGCGGTGAGCGGCAGGGAGAAGTCCGCGCCGCAGGAGCATAACCGGAAGAAGCAGCGCATCCTGGAAGAGGGCAAGCCGGCTCCGTTCCTGGTGGAGCTGGGCATCATGACGGAGGATGGCCGCGTTCATGCGAAGAAGCAGGACAAGTACCGCCAGATCAACCGGTTCCTGGAGATGGTGACCGATGTGCTGGACGCGCTTCCGCGGGACCGCCAGCTGAAGATCGTTGATTTCGGCTGCGGCAAGTCCTATCTGACGTTCGCCCTGTATCATCTGCTTGCTGTCGAGCAGGGACGCGATATCTCCGTCATCGGTCTGGATTTGAAGAAGGACGTAATCGCCTTCTGTTCCGGTCTGGCAGAGAAGCTGGGGTATGACAAGCTGCAATTCCTCGTGGGAGATATTGCGGAGTATGAAGATCTGGAAGCGGCCGATATGGTCGTGACCCTCCATGCTTGCGACACGGCTACGGACGCCGCTTTGGCCAAAGCGGTAGGCTGGGGAGCCTCCGTTATTATGTCGGTGCCTTGCTGCCAGCATGAGCTGTTCCGGCAAGTAGAGAACGATGTTATGGCACCGCTGCTGTCACAGGGTCTGCTGAAGGAGAGATTCGCTGCTCTCGCCACCGATGCCGTCAGGGGGAATCTGCTGGAGGTGCTGGGCTACAGGGTGAATATGCTGGAATTCGTAGATCCGGAGCATACGCCGAAGAACCTGCTCATCCGTGCGGTTGCAGCTCCGCACAAAGAACTATCTCTCGCCAAGTGGAAGCAATATGAAAGCTTCAGAGACTTTCTGCATCTATCTCCAGCACTAGAGCGCATGCTGTCCGATCGCTGGCCGGGCTCGGAATAGGAATTCGTAAAAACTACGAAATAGCCAATTGTCGATAGGATTAACATTTGCTACAATGGAAGAAGATGGCTACCAAATGAATGGGTGAACCGTATTGGAATGGATGATTTGGCTAGACTTTAGTACGTTTGTGGTGCTGCTGGGCTTATTTTTGTATTTATTCTCCTCAAGCTCAGTTACGGTTCTGCACCGAATCTACCTCTTCTTGCATATCGTCTTCATGCTGTGGCCCCTGTTTCAGTTCGCCTCGCAGACGACGACCGTGGTTAGTTATAGGCTTTTTTACCTATCAGCATCGTACATAGGCCTTTCGTTGCTAGGCATTGGCTGGTTTGCATTTATTCTCTTTTTGACAGGACAGTACTACATCATTCGGAAGAGTCGCTTACTTCTGCTATCGATACCGGCACTTGTGTCGGTTATTGTCGTTATATGGAATCCTGACGGCGGGTTTCTTGATATTAACCAATCCGTGGAACCGCTTAAACAGCTTCAGCACGGCTCGCTGTATTGGGTCATGATTATCCAGCTTGTGCTGTATTTATCGGTATCTCTCGTCATCCTACTATATAAGGTGGGCAGGAAAGACGACTCCATCCGGCAGCGGAAGATGGTCAGAACCGCACTCAATAGCGTATTTGTTCTCTCGTTCTTCTCCATAACCGACTTCTTCGTCAATGTGGCTTATATCGAATATTTTGCCCGGTATATCCCGCTTATTTCGGTGGGGATGACGGTAACGGCAATCTATATTGTCCATGCCATCAGCCGGAACAAGGTGTTCGATATTATTCAGATCGTCCAGAAGGATGTCATGAACACGATGTCGATGGGCATTATTGTGATGGACGAGAACGACACGATTATTGAGGTTAACAAGGTCATCAAGCCCATTCTGCGGATTCGGATCGGAGACAGCTTCAATCCCGACGTGCTGGCTGCCCAGTTCAAGAGCGACACCGCAAGGCAGCTGCATGCCTTCTTCGAGGCACAGCGGAAGCGGCCGATGGAGCGGCTGGAGATCGAGCTGTTCCTTGATATGAACCATATCCGCCACGTCATTGTCCAGTCGGCGCCGATTCTCAATCAGAAGAAGCGGATTGTGGGGCGTGTGCTGACCTTCCACGATGTGACGGAGCTGCGTATGCTGGTCGAGGAGACCAATACTCAGAACGAGCTGCTTCAAGAGAGGAACCGCGAACTGCTTATTATGCAGGACGAGCTGTATCAAGCGAACCGGAAGCTGGAGCATATGGCGATTACGGACGGGCTTACCGGCTGCTACAACCGCAGATATTTGCTGCAGCAGCTTGAAGGCGAGATCGTCAACAATATCCGCTATGGCATTCCGTTTTCGATTTTCATATTCGATCTGGATTATTTCAAGACGATCAATGACCAGTACGGCCATTTGATCGGCGATGAGGTGCTGTGCAGCACAGTCGACGCGGTGCGCAGCGCCTTGCGCCTGACCGATGTGCTTGCAAGGTTCGGCGGCGAGGAATTTACAGTCTATCTTCCGCACACGAATCGGGAGCAAGCGGATCTTATTGCCGAGCAGGTGAAGTCCGCTGTTGAGCAAAATTTGGTGCCGACAGGCATCGGCGACGGATCGATCGCCGTAACGATCAGCATGGGCGTTATCTCAATCGAGCAGTTCAATTCGGCAGATCTGGACAATCCGAAGGCCTTCCTTCGCGAGCTAATGGCTCAAGCCGATGCCGCCTTATACGAGGCGAAGTACAATGGGCGCAACCGTATTGTGAAGCGCAAGCTAGCCTAAAGTCCCGGCGCGTTGTCTGGGATTTTTTGCGTACGGCAGCTGCGGTCGGGTGAGGCAAGTTTCCATTTTGTAGTTACCTGCTCCTTACATAGTAAGAAGGATCACAGTCTGTTAAGATAGTTTTATCTGGCTGCAAGTGCAAAGTTTTGTTTAAAGGCGGGAACAAGTCTAATGAGAAAAGTGCAACTTGGAATGGTCAAGCCTGGTGACAAGGTTGCAAAATCCGTTTTTCAAGATAACGGCAACGTTCTTCTTGGGGAAGGCGTCCAGTTGAACGAGCGTTATATTCAGCGGTTGGAAAACTTGGGCATCGATTTTTTGTATATCGAAGACGGGAACACGACCGACATCGTACCTGAGGATACGATCAGAGACGAGACGCGTTCGAATGCAGTCAATGTCATATATAAGACGATGAATTCCTTCAAGGAAGAAATCGTGACGAGAAACCGGACGATCGCTCCGGATATGGGGCGCAACTTCCGCGCCGTATTCGGCAGCATCATGCAGGACCTCGCTACACGGCCGAATATGCTGGTGAATCTGACAAGCATCCATTCCAGGGATGCGTATCTGTTCCAGCACTCCTTCAACGTGGCAGTGCTCGCCGGCATTATGGGAATTGCAAAGGGATTCAACCGGAATCAGCTGGAAGAGCTTGGCATCGGCGCGCTGCTCTTCGATATCGGGATGACGAAGATGCCGCAAACCCTGCTGACGCACACAGGCCGTTACTCAACCGATGATCTGAAAATTCTTCATACCCATCCGATGGAAGGGTTCGATATTTTACGGAAATATCACGACATCTCCATTGTGTCTGCGCATTGCGCCCTTCAGCATCATGAGCGGTATAACGGCTCCGGCTACCCCCGCGGACTTAAGAAGGACGAAATTCATATCTATGCGCAAATCGTCGGACTGGCGGATACTTACGATGCGCTTGTATCTCCTAGGCCGCACAGGAAACGCTACACGACAAGCGAAGCGATCGAGTTTCTGTTCGCCGCAGGCGGAACCTTCTTCGACCTGGAGCTGATCAAGCTGTTCTGCAGCCATATCTCGGTCTATCCGGTGGCGACGACGCTGATGCTGAGCACGGGGCAAGAGGTGGTCGTCTCGCACAACAACGAGTTGGCAGTGCATCGTCCGCGCGTTCGCGTCATTAAGGAACCGGACGGCAAGCCGCCGGCATCTCCATACGAGATTGAACTGAAGGATACCCCGCATATCACGATTATAAAAGAACTGTAGATCAATCGAGCCTTTCTTGTTCCGGCACATGGGCAGCCGCTACAAGAAAGGCTCGATTGCCGCTTAAGCTTGCATGGCCTTTGATTCTAGTGGCGATTAAGGTAAAATGATGAGAAATAGAGCAGGAAAGCGCCATAGAAGGGGATTGGACGCAGGTGGAAGAGTTCGCACGCATACGATATTGGACCTTGGAGCGCCAATCGGCCGAATGGCAGCTCCAGCGCGGTGTCGCGCTCGGCATCGGCGACGATGCGGCTGTGCTGGACTTCAGCTCCGCAAAGGACGGCATTCCGGGAGAGAGAAGGCAATTGCTCGCGGCCGATACGATGGTGGAGCAGATTCACTTTGCCGAGCATACGATGGCGGACGAGCATATCGGCCACAAGGCGCTGGCGGCCAACGTCAGCGACATTGCGGCGATGGGCGGCGTGCCGCTGCATGCGGTCGTCTCGGTGTGCGTGCCGCCATCCTGGGGACCGGATCGCATGAAGCGAATTTATGACGGGCTGTATGCCTGTGCCGAGCAATACGGTGTAGCGATTGTAGGCGGAGATACGACCTCGTCGCCGTCTCATCTGGTCATCTCGGTAGCGTTGACAGGGGCGGTAGAGGCCGGCAAGGAAATGGTGCGGTCAGGGGCGAAGCCCGGCGATGCCGTCTTCGTGACGGGGCCGGTCGGGATGTCGGCAGCCGGCTTGCACCTGCTGCAAGCGGCGGCCGGCAAAGCGGATCGCCCGGGGGCAGATGACCCGGCTTACCGGTCTCTGCTTGCAGCCCATCAGCAGCCCGCGCCATCGGTATTAGCAGGGAGGCTGCTGCTTCGCTCCGGAATATGCCATTCGCTCAACGATGTGAGCGACGGTCTGGCGAGCGAGGCCTGGGAGCTTGCGGAAGCTTCGGGCTTGCGTATCGTGCTGGACGAGCGTTCCCTGCCGAGAAGCGGAAGCATGAGCGCTTATGCTTCGAGAGCCGGAGCGAATCCGCTTGATTGGATGCTGTACGGCGGAGAGGATTACGTGCTTGTCGGCACAATCGATGGCGGGGGCGCGGCTGCTGTGAAGGCGGAATTCGAGCGGCATGGACTGCCCTTCTATGTGATTGGCAGGACGGAAGCGGGAAGTCCGGGAGTGGAGCTGATTCCGCTTCCTCGCGGATGGGACGGCAGCGGAGACGGGGCAGCGAATGAGACGCTTGCCAGATTGCCGCTGCCCAAGAGAGGATTTAATCATTTTGGAACATGAACGGGTGGTTAACATGGAGCAACGAACAACCTTTGCCGAATGGCGGATCGGCAGCTTGCAGGAAACGGCGCAGCTTGCCGCCTTACTGGCAAGCAAGGCGGGACCTGGTACGGTCATTGCGCTTGACGGCGATCTGGGCGCAGGCAAAACGACGTTCTCCCAGGCCTTTGCCGCTGCAATTGGCGTGCCGGGAATTGTGAACAGTCCGACCTTTACGATTATTAAAGAATATGAAGGCAGTTCTATGCCTTTTTATCATATGGACGTATACCGGATTTCGCTTGAGGAAGCGGATGAGCTGGGATTGGACGATTACTTCTTCGGCTCCGGCGTGACGCTGGTCGAGTGGGCGAGCCTGATTGGGGAGCTGCTGCCAGCAAGCCGGCTGGAGCTGTATATCGAGCATGCGGGCGGAGAAGAACGGATTATCCGCGCGAAGGGGATTGGAGAGCCGTACGCCGCTTGGTGCGATGAACGGGACAAGATGGGAGCGACGACTTAATGGAACAGACTATACGCGGAACATTCCTTGCGCTGGACACTTCGACGGCGGCCATGGCGGCTGCCATTACCCGGAATGGCGAGGTGCTGACGGAAATAGAATCGCTTGCGGAGCGCAACCATTCCGTCCATGTCATTACGCATTTGAAGGATATGCTTAGGGATACTTGCATGGGGGCAGAGCATCTGGATGCGATTGTAGTCGGCAGCGGACCCGGTTCCTATACGGGGATGCGGATTGCGGTATCAGCGGCGAAGACGCTGGCGTGGGCATGGGAGAAGCCGCTTATCGGCGTGTCCAGCCTGGAGGCGATTGCATTTGGCGCGCTGCATGCCGGTCTCGATATGCGGTATGGCGAAGCGCTTCCGGCAGGGACGACGGGCAAGCACTGGCTGCTTCCGATTATGGATGCGCGCCGCGGGCAGGTATACAGCGCGGGCTTTGCGATGGATGCGCAGGGAGGCTGGAGCCGCTGGCTGAATGATGGCGTCAGGATGATGAAGGATTGGGGAGATGAGATTGCGGCGGCAGCGGAGGCGGAAGAAGGCCCGCTGACCATCTGGCTGACAGGCGATTTGTCGCTGCACGGCGATTCCGCCGTTTCCTTGCAGGAGCGTTGCTCGGCAGCGGGCATCGAGGTGCGGCTGCTCACCCATGTACTTAAGGGAAGCGCGCTTGCTTATCTAGGAGCTAAGCGTTACGACAGCGGAGAACGGGATCATGTGCATGGCTTCACGCCGAACTATACGCAGCTGACGGAAGCAGAAGTGAAGTGGAAGGCGAAGGAAGCGGAAGAGGCGAAGCGATGAGCATGGATACGGACAAGCTGCTGTACCGCTCAATGGAGATGGGCGATATTCCGGCTATTATCGCTATTGAACAGGAGGCCTTCACCAGTCCTTGGACGGAAGATGCCTTCATCAACGAGCTGACCAACAATATGTTCGCCAAATATCTGGTTATGGAATATCGAGGCGAGCTGCTTGGCTATGGAGGCATGTGGATCATTATGGACGAGGCGCATGTGACGAACATTGCAGTGCGCTCCGACCTGCGAGGCAAGGGGCTCGGGCACTTGCTGCTGGAGCAGCTTCAGCGGCAGGCAGTATCTTATGGAGCGGCTCGCATGACGCTGGAGGTGCGGGTGTCCAATGAGACAGCCCAGCATTTGTACCGCAAATTCGGGTTCCAGCCTGCGGGCATTCGCCCCCGGTATTATTCCGATAATGACGAGGACGCGCTTATTATGTGGGCGGAGCTTGATGCGGACCGGCTTAAGACGGGAGAGAGATGGAATTGAATATACAGCAAGATAATCTATACGGCGACAGTCTGATCCTTGCGATCGAGACGAGCTGCGACGAGACATCAGCATCGGTCATACGGGGCGGCAAACATATTCTGTCCAATATCGTCTCCAGCCAAATTGATGTGCATGAACGATTCGGCGGAGTCGTGCCGGAGATTGCGTCCCGCAAGCATGTCGAGACGATTACAATCATTATGGAGCAGGCGGTGCGAGAGTCCGGCCATAAGCTGGGCGATTTGACGGCGATAGCAGTGACGCAAGGCCCGGGGCTGGTCGGCGCGCTGCTCGTCGGAATTGTGGCGGCGAAGAGCTTGGCGCTGGCGCTGGATATTCCGCTGATCGGCACGCATCATATCGCGGGGCATATCTATGCCAATGCGCTTGTGCATGAGCTGGAATATCCATGCATGGCATTGGTTGTTTCGGGAGGCCACACGGAGCTGGTGCTGCTGGAGAGCGAAGGGGAATTCCGGGTGATTGGCCGGACGCGAGACGATGCGGTAGGTGAAGCTTACGACAAAGTGGCCCGCGCGCTCAAGCTGCCTTATCCGGGCGGACCGCATATCGACAGGCTTGCGGGCGAAGCATCCGAAGCGATCACGCTGCCGAGGGCTTGGCTGGAGGCGGACAGCTATGACTTCAGCTTCAGCGGGCTCAAGTCAGCAGTGCTGGCGGTCATTAATCAAGCCCGCATGAAGGGCCAGGAGTTGGACGAGGGGGCACTTGCAAGGGGGTTCCAGGAATCCGTCATAGATGTGCTGGTGACAAAGGCGCTTCGGGCAGTTGCCCAGTACGAAACGAAGCAATTGCTCCTGTGCGGAGGCGTAGCCGCCAATCGCGGACTGCGGACGGAGCTTTCCGAACGGTGCGGGGAAGCGGGCATTCAGCTGCTGATTCCGCCTAACTCGCTATGCACAGATAATGCCGCCATGATTGGGGCTGCCGCCTATTTGAAGCTGACTAGAGGACAATTCACCGAGCTGGATATGAAGGCTGACCCTGGTCTCTCGCTTGAAGAGTGGTCGGTGTCCAGGGGCGTATAATCATTTTTTTGGCGGAATAATCATTTCAGAATTGACAGATAATTAGGGAATGGATATAATAAGCAACAATACTTCAATCACATATGGATGAAACGCTGGGAACAGGAACAGTAGAACCAATCGGGGAAGCAGAGAGCTGCGGGAAGGTGCAACGCAGCCGAAGAAGGGTTCGAAGCTCGCCTGGGAGCGGAGCGATGGAAAGAAGCGGCCTTTGTTTTCTTGGGCGAGCTTGCGTACATGGCTACGGTTAACCTCCGTAACGGGGTACATAAGCATCGGCATCCGGAGCCGGTCTTATGACTAAGGTGGGCATGTCTCCCGTTATGATCCAATAACGTGAGATGGTCAACAAGGGTGGTACCGCGCGGGTCATTATAGCCTGTCGTCTCTTGAGTAGAGGCGACAGGCTTTTCTTGTTGTCTGGAGGTTGCAAGTAGATTCAATCATCAATTAACCGACAATTCTTATAGCACAAACGCAATGAACAGGAGCAAGTAAAGTCAGAGCAGGAATACGAAGGGGAGCTCTTCTCGAAACCCGAGAAGGCAGTCCTTCAAGCAGAGAGCTGCGGGTTGGTGCGACGCAGCCGAATGCCTGGCTTGAAACTCGCCTGGGAGCGGAACAGGGGAACGATACTCTTGCCGGCATAAGGCAGGGGATATCCTACTCCGTTACGGCTAGCCGTCGTCAACCGGCTCCAAGCGGGCAGTTGTCCCAGGACGCGCATAAAGCATGCAGTATGCATGCGGCGTTCTGCATACGATGCTGCCAAGTAGAGTGGTACCACGGCATATGCGAAAGCATGTCGTCTCTTCATCGAGACGGCATGCTTTTTTGTTACCCAAAACCCATTAGGAGGAATACACAATGACGAACACAATGAAGAATGTACAAATTTTCGATACAACTTTGAGAGATGGCGAACAATCCCCGGGCGCTTCCATTGCGCCTGAGCGGAAGATCATTATTGCGCGGCAGCTGGCCAAGCTTGGCATTGATGTTATTGAGCCTGGATTCGCCGTATCCAGCCCGGGCGAATTTGCTGCGGTGCAGCAAATTTCCCGTGAGCTGCAAAATGTAGAGATTGCAGGCTTCGCTCGCGCAGTGAAAGCGGATATTGATGCTGCAGTGCAAGCGACCCAGGACGCGGCCAAGCGCAGATTGCATCTGTTCATCTCTTCTTCGGACATTCACTTGAATCATCAGCTGCGCAAGTCTCGCGACGAGGTCGTCCAAATTGCGCGTGAGATGGTAGCCTATGGCAAGCAGTTCGTCGACGAGATTGAATTCTCGGCAATGGATTCGACAAGATCGGGTCGCGACTTCGTCATTCAGCTGGTGGAGGCGGTCATTGCTGAAGGGGCAACGGTCATCAATCTGCCAGATACGCTTGGTTATGCCATGCCGAATGAAATTATCGATTTGTTCCAAGCGGTCCGCCGTGAAGCGAGAGGCGGGGAGACGGTCCGCTACAGCGCGCACTGCCACAATGATCTGGGTCTGGCTGTAGCGAACAGCCTGGCGGCGATTCAAGGCGGAGCAACGCAGATCGAGGTGACAGTGAACGGCATTGGCGAGCGTGCGGGCAACTGTTCGCTGGAGGAGCTGGTTATGGCAATCGAGACGCGCAAGGATGCCATGCAGGCGACAACGAATGTCGATATTAGCGAGATCTACGAGACCTCTCGTCTTGTCAGCCGCACGATGAACTTCCCGATCGCGTACAACAAGCCGATTGTCGGCCGCAACGCCTTCCAGCACGAGTCGGGCATCCATCAGGACGGCCTGCTGAAAAATCGCAATACGTATGAAATTATGGACCCGGAAGCGATGGGCATCTCCCGCAACATGATTATTCTGGGCAAGCACTCCGGCAGCCATGCCATCAAGCATCGTCTGGCAGAGTACGGCGTGGATGTGACAGAGGAGCAATTCAAGAGCGTATACAACCGCTTCAAGGAAGTGGCGGATGGACAGAAGATTGTCACGGACGATCAATTGATTCGCATTGCGGGCGAGATGACCAAGACGCAGCCTGATCCGTTCGCGCTTGTCGATCTGCATGTGCATGCCGGAACACAGCGTTCGCGCAGCGCTACCGTAACGGTTCGCGAGAATGGGCAAAGCGCTGAGAAGTCCTACATCGCGATGGGCGCCGGTCCTGTCGAAGCGGTAATTCATGCGATCGGCCAAGCGATTCCGGTATCGGTGGAGTTCGAAGATCTGGAGCTGCACTCGCTGTCCACAGGAGAAGATGCTCATGGAGAAGCAGTCGTCAGCATTATCCATAATGGCACGCGATATCGCGGAACGTCAGCGAACAAGGATATTATTTTGGCGGCGGCAGAAGCTTATATCTCGGCGTGCAACCAAGCGATAATGACCGCAGGGGCGCGCAGCAAGGCGAAAGAGAAGCGTACTGCGGGCGAATAGGCAGGGGGAGTTCCAGTGGGAACGGTACAGGATTATTACGAACAGTATGATGAATGGGGGCGGCTCGATCGGGAGCCGCTCGAGTTTTTTGTAAATCTGCATTACTTGCTAAGGTACTTGCCGGAAGGCGGGCATGTTGCCGATATTGGATCGGGGCCAGGCAAGTATGCGGTCGAGCTTGCGAAGAGAGGGTATCGCGTAGGGCTGGCGGATATGATGCCGCGCTTTGCAGCGCAGGCAAGGGAGAATGCTAAGGCGGCAGGCGTGGAAGGCGCGTTCTCGGGATTTCATGTCGGCAATGCAACAGCGCTGGAATGTTTTGCGGATGTGTCCTTTGATGCTGCGGTCATGATGGGGCCGCTTTATCATTTGCAGGAGGAGAAGGACCGCAGACAGGCTGTTCGGGAGCTGCGCCGCATTACGAAGCCTGGCGGAATGGCGGCTGTGGCCTTTATGCCCCGCGGCGCATTCTTGCAGCAGTGCATGAAGAACCCTTTGCAATGGAAGCCTAATGACCGCATCGATGGGCTGGTTGAATTCGCGCGGACGGGGGTATTTAATCATAGCGACGCCGGCAGGTTCACTGGCATGTATGGCGAGCGCGTGGAGCGAATCGCTCCTTTTATGGAAGAAGAGGGCTTCGAGACGGTCAAACTGGTCGGTTCAGACGGATATGCGTCTGCGCTGCATGGCCAGTCGTACGAATATTGGAGCGGTCAGGGAGAAGAAAGCTGCCGTCAACTGATGGAGCTCATCTCGGAATTGTCGGATGACCCGTCTATGCTTGGCAGTTCTACTCATATTTTGTATATTGGCCGGCGAAAATGATTTTTTAGCGTAAAAAAAGCTGTGGATGAATGAATTGTGCACAAAGTTATCCACATACCTACAGAATAGTGTGAATAATTGCATTAATATGTGCAATTATGCGGGTTTACGATAATAAAATAAAACATGCAAACGTGGATAGTTTTTTCACTTATACACTGTGGATAATGTGTATAACGTGGATAATGATCCACGTTCTTTATTGAGAAACGACCGCCTCGCGCCAAAACGACATTTTTAGTAAAGGAGTTCGTTATATATTTCGACAGAATTAACTAACAATTTATTCACGTCTGTGGATATCATTGTGCATAACATTTTTGAGGTTTTTCGGAACGCAATTGTTTTGCGTTAATTACGAGTCAGATTTTCGGTGAAATCGCGTTTTGAATGCGCTATCGTAGAATCAATAAAATAATTACGGAGGCAACCGAATGGATAAGCAAGCGATTATTCAGATGGACACAGTCAGCAAGCACTATGGGACGAATAATGCGATCAAGCAAGTATCCTTTCAGGTCAAGAAGGGCGAGCTATTCGGTTTAATCGGCAAGAATGGGGCAGGCAAGACGACGCTGCTTGAGCTGCTATCCGGCAATCAGATTCTCGATGAAGGCGTATTGAATGTAATGGGGATTAATATGAGCACGGAAGGGGACAAGCTGAAGGAGCATATCAATATATTTTCGCAAAGCACTTCGCTTGTTGACAGGCTTACGGTACGAGAGGCTTTGGACATGTTCCAGGGATTCTACCATCAGAAGAATAATATTGAAGGCATCTTGAAGCAATTCGGCCTTACGCCTTATGAGGATAAGGTGGTAAGGAGGCTGTCCGGAGGACTCAGGCAGCGCACGACTTTGGCGATCGCCGTCGTGAACGATCCCTCGATCATCTTCCTGGACGAGCCGACAACCGGGCTCGACGCACAAGCGAAGAAGGAATATTGGGCCATCCTGGCCTCACTCAAATTGCAGGGCAAAACCATCGTCATCGTATCGCATGATATGACCGAGATCCAGTACCACTGTGATCGTGTTGGTGTCATGAGGGAGGGAAGCTTAGTTGCTTGTGACAGCCCGACAAAATTGATTGCAGAACTCCCTGGTGGCGGATTGACCATGGAAGCCGTATATATGCATTACGCCGTAAGCAATGCGGGAGGTGTTGAAGTTTAAATCCACGAATCTCGGCAGACGCGGCAACGATCCGGCCAATGAGCGCAAGAGCCTAGTGGAGAAACGTATGGAGATGATTGCACATCTCTTAATGAAGAGAAGCGAGGGGGGAAATAAGAAGTCGTCAAGCAAGGATGAAACAATCCGATATTCATAGTATAATTGGAATATTATTGAATGCATCGGAGGACTGGCTGTGTCAATTGTGAAAGAGCATGTAGGCACCCGAATGAAGCAGTATGCCTCAGAGTGGTTTACAGCGCAGCCCCTGCTGGATGTCTCGCTATCCTTTATAGAAGAAAAGCTGGGAGAGACCATGATGTTCGGCGAGCTTACCGCCATCCATTATCATATGTTCCGGGGCAAAGACGCTGATATTGAAGGGGCTGCGGCTGCAGTTGAACTCTTTATTCTCGCATCTGACATTCTGGATGATCTGGAGGACGGGGATGCTCCGTCGAAGCCTTGGATGAAGGCGCCTATGCCGATTGCTCTTCACGTTGCCACGTCGCTGGTGACACTCTCTCAGCAAGCGCTGCTTCTCAGCGCTGCTGATCCCGCACTTCGGGGCGAATTGGCTATTATGATGAACAAGCAGTTGCTCCTATCGGCCAACGGGCAAATGCTGGATTTGGCCAATGACACGCTTACGGAAGAAAGCTACTTCCAGATGGTGCGAAGCAAGTCCGCTTCGCTGCTCGTGATGGCATGCATGGCGGGTGTTCTGCTTGCCGGCCGTCCATGGAATGAGACGGTTGCGGAGTATGCGGCAGAGCTAGGCATATCGGCGCAGATTCGGAACGATTGCAGAGATCTGCTGCGATGGGATGAGAAAAGCGATTTTCTGAACCGCAAGCATACGCTGCTGACCATGTATCTTCTTGAAGGGCCAGACGAGCAGGTAGGCTGGATCAGGGACTACTACAACGGCAGCGGAAGCCAAAATGATGCAACCGGGAAGAAAGAATTATTTTTGCAGGCATGCGAGCAATCCGGCGTAATATTATACGGTTCTGTCGTAAGCCGTATGCACTATAACCGATTTCAAGAGCTTCTGGCGGAGCTGCAAGCGGATGCGGTTTGGAAGGACAAGCTGCTTCATCTGCTTGCGGGAGGCCAGTCAGCATAAGACTTTTCGACAATCGCGCAAAACCCATTTCGGTAAATACGAATTAGTTTTGCGTTGGCTATCCTATTAAATCTTGATATAGTATAAATGTACTAGAATTAATATAAGATTTAGTAGAGAGGCGGAGGAGTTCTAATGTTGAAAGACACAATTCGTCAACTGGTCAGCAGCACTGAAAAGATGTCACTGGCTTTGGGAGGACAACCTCAATTCGCTGGAGTTTCCGCGGCAGAACATAAGGCTCTGCTAAACGAGATGAACAACAAACACGAAAAGAATGGATACGCATTCATCTGGAACTAATGGACTAACGGGCTGAAAGGAAGAGGTTGTATGAAATCTACTATGTTGAATCGCATCACTACAACCTTCTTCCTGGTGGTATTTGTCGGTCTCTTGGTATATCTGACCTTGGTCATAACCAGTGCGCCATCTATACGAGCTGTGCTTACCCATGATCCGGTTAATGGATACACGGTTGAATCCATTGAACCAGAAGGGCAAGCAAGGATGACAGGCCTTCAGATTGGCGATCGGGTTCTGGAAGTCAATCACAGGCCTGCAGAAGAGTTCGAGAATGTAACAAAATATTATTCACTGGAATACGCCGATAATGTCCTCATATTAAATCGTGATAATGAGACGAAACTGATTACTTTCTCTAAAGCATGGTCAGGTGACCATTCCACGTTAGAACTCTTGCTTCAGCTATATATACCCGGGATATCTTTGATTATTTTTTGTGCGTTTTCCGTCTTTCTCTACGTGAAAAGAAGGCATGATCCGGCTGTTATCATGCTTATTCTTTTTTTCTTATCTATAGGACTTTCCTATTACAGCTCCTCCGCCTCGATTTTACGAGATCCCATAGGTATCTCTATTATTTATGTCGTTTTGCCTAATATACCGCTTATATTCATGAGCTTCATGAACATCTATTTGAAGCGGTTCGATAATTACTTAATCGGGAATAAAACGCTGTCTGTGCTTTATGCCATTGTAGGAGCACAGAGCTTATTTAGCTTGATTTATATATGGACGGATTTATTTACTATTGAAGTATTTACTTATATTAAGGGTGCATATAGCGCCATTGTATTAATAAGCAATTTGATTTGTGCGCTGAAGCTGATTGGAAAGTTTATCAAGCATCGGCGGACAAAACTGAAGTCGCTGTTCACAATTACTCTGACTTCCCATCTCGTAGCATTTACGCCATTTGCTACACTTAACTTATTGCCGCAAATGTTCGGCGCTGGGCAAATTCTGCCTCCAGCTTTTACGGCGTTGTTCCTATTTATTTTGCCAGTCGTTTATTTCTATTTGTCGACTTCGAACCAGTTGTTCGATATCGATTTTATTTTGACGCGCTTCAAATATTACACTGCGCTTTCGCTCATTCCTTCTATTGTGATCACGCTCATTATCTCGGCCGTATTAATGGATACACCGGGTATTGTCTGGACGAATTGGGTTGGAATTTTTCTTGTCATCTTCATCGGCATCACCTTATTCCTGTATGCCAAGGAGCAGATCGACCAGCGCTTCCGGCCGAAGCTGTTCAAGGCGATGTACAGCTATCAAGATAGTCTGGACCGATTCTCCAGAAGCATCGCCCGGGTTATGAAGCAGGCTGATCTTGAAGCTGTCCTGAAGCAAGAGATTGATTCCTTGCTGCCGGTGAGCCGCATTAAGTTCCTCATTGTGGATCAGGCGGAGAATGCCGTCTTCCCGATGGGCGATGATCATGAGGAAAGAGTAACGGGCGACTTCCTGCTGAGCGTGATGAATACGTTCAAGCTGGGCGAATTGATCGATCTGCCATACGGGCTTGGCCTCATTATCGGCAGACAGCGTTCGCGCTATCATATCTTGTGGATTGGTCTCAAGACCAACCATACACGGTTCAACTCGGATGAGATTAGATGGCTCAAGACCATGTCCAATTATTCCAGCATTGTATTCGAGAACCTGTATTTGATCGAAGGGCTGATCGAGGATCTGGAGTCGGAGGTGCGCAAGGAGCACACGACATCGCCATGGGTGCTGCGTCTTCTCTTCTGTCTGTCGGAGAATGAGAGAAGGAAGCTGGCTGCGGATTTGCATGACTCTGCGCTGCAGGATCAACTGCTATGGTACCGCAAGCTGGAGTCTGTCATGATGGATCATCCAATATCGGATAAGCTTGGGAACGAGCTGGAGGATATTAAAGAAGGATTGCTTGATGTCATTCATCAGATAAGGGAAACGTGTAATGAATTGCGCCCTCCGCTGCTGAAGGAGATGGGTGTAGTTGAAGCTGTCGAGTCCATTATCGAGCATACGCAAATGAGGGTTAATTTCGAGGTGCAGTTCCGTTCCAAGGCGATTCACGAACAGATGGACGAGGAGCAAATCACGGCCATCTACCGGATTGTCCAAGAGCTGCTGCGCAATGCAGACAAGCATTCCGGCGCCAAGCTCGTCCAGCTTGAGCTGGAGCTGCGCGAGGGTACGATCTACTTCCGTTATCAGGATGACGGTGTCGGCCTTGATGTGAATTATATGGTAGAGACGTTTGAACATATGGGCCTGTCAGGAATTAAAGAACGTGTGGCTAGCCTTGAAGGAGACATCTCCTTCTATTCGGAACGCGGTAAAGGCCTGGAGGTCATTATTTTGATGCCGATCATTGTGTCGAGCGGACTTTCGGAGAGGGGTATATCGCGTGATTCGTATCTTATTAGTTGACGATCATCCTTCCGTTGGTGAAGGAACCAAAACAATGATTGAGCAAGACAGCGATATGAAAGTAACGGTAGTGCTGTCTGCGCTAGAGGCATTGGACAAGGTTCATTCCGAGCCTTTTGATATTATATTATGCGATCTGAATATGCCTGGCATTAGCGGCCTGGAACTGACGAAGCGATTGATTCAGAATGACCCGGAGCGGAAAGTTATTATATATTCCGGATATGAAATCGGGACGCACTTTAATCTGCTGGTAGAGTCGGGCGTATCCGGCTTTATCTCGAAGACTGCATCCAGGGATCAACTGCATAATTCCATTCGCTGCGCCCTTAGGGGAGAGGCGGTTATTCCGATTCCTCTTCTCAAGCAGCTCAGAAGACATGAAGTGGCGATCTCGCGCTCGGAGCTGTCCATTGATGATGTATCGATCAATGAGAAGGAAATGACGATTCTTCATGAAGTGGCAGCTGGCGTAAGCAATAAAGAGCTGGCCGCGATGCTTCATGTCAGCCAGCGGAATGTAGAATACCAGCTGACCAAAATCTTCGAGAAGCTGAATGTGAGATCCCGATCTGAAGCGATAAGGGAAGCGAAGCGGCTAGGCTTGATTAGCATGGAGCAATATTAATAGAAGAAACAATGCGAAGGCGGCCTCATGAATCCATCATGAGGCCGCCATTATTACAAGCTACATATATTGTTCCCACTGTTCATAGGCTGAGGCCAGCTTCGATTTCAATTCGTCGATTTCAGTTTGCAGCTCCTGGATGCGAATGTAATTGTTAAACACCTCAGGGTCAGTAAGCTGCTGCTCCAGTTCGCCGATCTTTTCCTCCAGCAGAGCAATCTCAGCTTCCAACTGCTCTGCTTTGCGCTGGCGATTGCGTTCATCGCGCTTTGCTTGCTTCTCTGCTTCATATGAGGATGCTGGCGTAACATCCGATGATTCCCCGGGCTTTTGGTTTTTGCTCTGCGCTGCAATTGCTTCGAGTCTTGCATCTTCGATCTCGCGTTTCTTCTCCAACATTTCGTCATAATTTCCCAGGAAATGATCGACGCCGTTCGGACCGAGTTCGACAATACAATCAGACATTTTATTCAGGAAATAACGGTCATGGGAGATAAAGAAGAGCGTGCCTTCATAATCCAGCAGAGCGGACTCCAGCACTTCCTTGCTGAACAGGTCCAAGTGGTTCGTCGGCTCATCGAGAATGAGTACATTGGCTTGCGCCAGCATCAGCTTGGCGAGCGACACTCGTGCTTTCTCGCCGCCGCTCAGTGAAGAAATCCGCTTCAGCACGTCTTCGCCGCTGAATAAGAAATTGCCCAATACCGTTCGGATGCGTGCTTCCTCCATATGAGGGTACATCCCCCATACTTCCTCCAGAATCGTATTTTGTCCATTCAGCCTTGTATGCTCCTGGTCATAGTAGCCAAGCTTGACATGAGAGCCGAATTGAATAGTGCCGGAGGAAGGCTCAAGCTGCCCGACGAGCGTCTTCAGCAGCGTTGACTTGCCGATCCCATTCGGTCCGATCAAGGCTACTGTCTCGCCTCTTGTCAGATTGAATCTGACATTGCGGAACAGCGGGTCGTCCTTTCCCGGGAACTTCACGGACAGGTTATCGACGGTCAGGACATCCTTGCCGGTCATTCGTTCGATTTCGAACGAGAAGTGCGCTTTCTTAAGCTCGCCTGCAGGTCGGTCCATGCGATCCATCTTGTCCAGCGCTTTGCGCCTGCTTTGGGCACGCTTTGTGGTAGAGGCTCTGACGATATTCCGCTGGATGAACTGCTCCATTCGCTCGATCTCTTCCTGCTGCTTCTCATAGTGCTTGAGGTTGATTTCGTATTCGGCGGTCTTCAGCTCCAGGTAACGGCTATAGTTCCCTGTGTAACGCTTGGCTTGATGCCGTTCGATCTCGATAATGGTGTCGACAAGCGCATCGAGAAAATATCGGTCGTGAGAGACTACGACAATCGCGCCGGGATAGCCGCGAAGATAGGATTCCAGCCATGTTAATGTCTCGATATCGAGATAGTTGGTAGGCTCGTCCAGCATAAGCAAGTCGGGTGCCTGCAGCAGAATGCGGGCTAACGCAAGGCGAGTCTTCTGTCCGCCGCTAAGCGTCGAGATCGGCGTGTCATGGTTGAATGTGCCAAACCCCATGCCATGCAGTACGCTATTAATCCGGGTGTTGATCTCGAAGCCTCCCTGCTCACGGAACCAGTCGGAACGGCGGGAATAACGGTCCAGCACCTCGGCATATTTCTTCTCATCGGCATGAAGCTCTGGATCGGCAATCTTGACTTCAAGCTCGCGCAGTTCCTGTTCGGCATCAATCAGATGGGAGAAAACCGCACGCATCTCTTCTATAATACTGCGTTCAGATTGCAAGCCGCTGTTCTGGGCGAGATAGCCGAGCCTCAGCTCCTTCGGCTTATGAACATCACCGGAGTCGGCAGACATTTCCCCGGCGATGATCTTGAGCAAGGTGGATTTGCCTGCGCCGTTGACACCGACAAGTCCGATGCGTTCCTTCTCCAGTACTTGCATCGATATATTAGATAATATGGCGGTTACGCCGTAGCTTTTGGAAATATTGGAAACTTGCAACAACATGATGAATCCTCCACTCCTAAATGTCATCAATTATTACCCTTTAGTGTACCACAAACCAGCGCCGCCATTGGCGAAAGTTGTATAACAATGGTACACTACAGGTAAGATTAGTTGAAACAGGAAGAATGGATGAAGTCAAATGCTAACGGAATATGCGGGGCATGATAAGGCAGCTTGGCGGACGAAGCTTGCGGATAGGCGCAACGGGCTGGCTGAGGAGCTTCGTGCAGAGTGGTCGGATCTGGCATGCCGCCATCTGGCTCAGTGGTGTGAGGTGCAATCATGCCGGAGTGTCATGGCTTACGTATCGTTCAGAAGCGAATTGAATATAAACGGATTCATAGAATGGTGCTGGGGGCAAGGGATTGAGCTGCTTCTTCCCAGATGTGTGAAGAGGGACCGCTCTATGCAGCTTTATTCGGTGACAGAATGGAGCCAGTTGGCTACGGGTGCTTACGGGATCAGAGAGCCTGACCCGGATTTGTCCGCCCTTAAGCCTGCGGGTACAGTACCGGAAGCCATTATTGTACCTGGACTGGCCTTTGACCGGAATGGCGGCCGCTTGGGCTATGGAGGCGGTTATTATGACCGGTTCGCAGAAGCCGTATCGAATGCAGGCGGCAAGCCCCTCTGGATAGGAGCGGGGTATGAAGCGCAGGTTCTGGAAGGGGCTGTTCCGTCCGATCCGCATGACTTGCGGCTGGACGGACTTGTTACGGAACGGCAATTGGCGATGATCGGCCAATAGCTATATTGATGGAGGAAAGGGCGATAAGAATGGAGCTGACCCATTTCAACGACCAGGGACGTGCCAAGATGGTCGATATATCGGATAAGGATATTACGGTGCGGGAAGCGACAGCCCAGACGACCATACGCATGGCAAGCGAGACGCTTGCACGTATAAAGGAAGGCAGCATCGGCAAAGGCGATGTGCTGGCTGTCGCACAAGTAGCCGGCATCATGGCGGCCAAAAAAACATCGGACTGGATTCCCATGTGCCATCCGCTTCCGCTCACGGGCGTTAATATTGCGTTCAGCGATAACGGAACGGATGAACTTTACATAGAAGCAACGGTGAAGACCAAAGGAAAAACAGGCGTAGAGATGGAAGCTTTAACTGCGGTATCTGCTACCGCGCTTACCGTATACGATATGTGCAAGGCTTTGCAGAAGGATATGGTTATCGGACCGACCCAATTGATGGCGAAGTCTGGGGGAAAGAGCGGAGATTATAAGCGTTAAGCATACCCATGAACGAAATAGAGAGGGAGGAACGGGATATGCAGTGGAAGGTTGCGTTGTTGACAGCCAGCGATAAAGGTTCGCGTGGGGAGCGCGAGGATACAAGCGCGCAGGTGATTCGGGAGCTTGTAGAGGAAGAGCTTGGCGGTGAGATCGTAGATTATCGGATTGTACCGGATGAACAAGACGAGATTATGGCGGCGATCATCGAGATGACGGAATATTACCAGGCCGATCTGGTGCTGACGACTGGAGGGACAGGGCTGGCACCGCGCGATATTACGCCGGAGGCCACACTCAAGGTTATTGATCGTGAAGTCCCTGGTCTTGCGGAGGCGATGAGGATGGGCGCCCTGCACAAGACGCGAAGGGCTATGCTGTCCAGAGGCGTCTGCGGCATCCGCGGCAGCTCCTTGATCGTGAACCTTCCCGGCAGTCCAAAAGGCGTTCATGAAAGCCTCATGGCCATTATGGATCAGCTGCCTCATGCGCTTGCTATTCTATCGGGCCAGCATGGTGATCATAACGCATGAAAAAGACAGAAAAATCGATAGATACAGAATTTACAGCAACCGCATCAGGCATGAAAACAAAGCTAAAGGAAGTGCGGGTTCAGGACGCGATTGGACTCAGGCTAGCCCATGATTTGACGCAGATCATTCCAGGATCGTTCAAAGGGAGGCTGTTCAAGCGCGGACATGCTATCACTGAAGCGGATATCCCAAGCCTGCTCGATATCGGCAAAGAGCATATCTACATCATGGAGCTGGATGAGGCAGAGCTCCACGAGGATGATGCCGCCATCCGCATGGCTAAGGCGCTTGCAGATCCATCTCTTCTGCTAACGGAGCCTCATGAAGGCAAGGTCAGCATCAAGTCGCCAATTGTGGGACTTGCCCATATTGCCGAGGAAGTGGTGGAAGCTGTCAACCGGCTTGGCGAGATCGCCTTGGCGACAGTGAAGACGGATGCTGTCGTGAAGGAAGGAAGCCCGCTCGCGGCCACTCGGGCGATTCCGCTTGTCGTCTCGAAGGAGAAGGTCGAGCAAGTCGAACGAATCGCTGCGGCATACAGGGAGCAGCATGGGAAAGCACCTCTCCAGGTTCGGCCGTTCCGCAAGGCGAGAGCTGGCCTGCTCACGACGGGCGGAGAAGTGTATTACGGCAGAATTCAAGACAAATTCGGTCCGGCTGTTGAAGAAAAGCTGCGTTCTTTCGGCTCCGAAGTAGCGGAGCAGCGTTTCGCCCCGGACGACCGACAAATAATTGTCAAAGAAATACACTATTTGATGAGCCAAGGGTATGATATGATACTCGTAACTGGCGGTATGTCGGTAGACCCCGATGATCGTACGCCTGGCGCCATTGGGGCAGCCGGAGCGGATATTGTGAGCTACGGAACGCCGATGCTGCCGGGATCGATGTTATTGATAGGGTACATAGGGGAAGTGCCGATTATGGGCTTGCCCGGTTGTGTCATGCATGATCCGTATACCTCCTTCGACGTGCTGCTGCCCAAGATATTGGCAGGAGACCGGATCGTCCGCGAGGATATCGTAGGGATGGGCTACGGCGGTTTGCTTGGCCGCTAATGCGGCGGTCAGGTTGAATGTACCATTTTTATGACCTATACTAGAATAGAATTTTCAGATGTGGAGGTTTGACCTATGGGTGGTATTGGCGCTACTGGTATTATTTTTTTAGTGTTGATTGCGCTGTTGCTGTTTGGACCGAACAAGCTGCCTGAGCTGGGACGCGCTTTCGGCAAGACGCTTCGTGAGTTCAAATCCGGTGCTCGTGACATTATGGACGACAATGATCGCAGAGATTCGGACAAGAATCGCACCGAAGTGAATCGGTCGGAGCATAACGAGAAGGAAAATAAGCGGCTTCCGGATTAAACGGGTCCGCTTTTTTCTTGCTTAAGCCCGGGTAGAAAGGAGCAGCAAATTGGCATGACGAAAGAGAGAACCGATGGGGCTGCGATATCACGCAGAAAGCTGATACGTGAAGAAGGGCTGATGCCCTTGCTAGAGCATCTGGGAGAGCTGCGGAAGCGCCTTATCTATGTGATGATCGTGCTTACGCTAAGCCTTGTGCTGGGTATTGCCATTGCCGAGCCCGCTTACAATTTCCTGATGAGCCAAAAGCCGGCCAACACATTAAGTCTACATACGTTCTCATTATGGGACGGCATCGGGATGTACATGAAGATCGCATTTGTGATCGCGCTTATCGTGACGCTCCCTTTCATCGCTTTCCAGCTATGGTCATTCGTAAAGCCGGCACTGAGGCCGAATGAGCAGCGTTCTACGCTGAAGTACGTTCCGTTCGCGCTTATTATGTTTTTGATTGGACTGGCCTTTGCCTATTTTGTCGTCTTTCCGCTTGCCTTCGAATTCACCCGTACGATTGCGGGACATTTGAATCTGGAGGAAACGTACGGCATCGTTCAATATTTTTCGTTTATGTTCGGCATATTGATTCCGATCTCGCTATTGTTCGAGCTGCCTCTTCTAATCATGTTCCTGACGGCGATTCGGATTTTGAATCCGAAACGGCTCCGCAAGATGCGCCGTCTGGCCTATTTCATTCTAGCGGTAATCGGCGTCGTCGTAACGCCTCCGGACTTTATATCGGATATTCTGGTTGTGATTCCGCTCATTACTTTGTACGAGCTTAGCTTGTTCATGTCTGACGTGGTCTACAAGAAACAGCAGATTGCGGATGCGAAGTGGCGGGAAGAGGAAGAATAGCAGGGCGAAGCCCGACATAGCTTACAGAAGATCTGTCGTGATTACGGCAGGTCTTTTTTTATGCTTGACAGATCGGAGGAGCAGGAGCATAATTTAAACAAATGTTTTAAACAAACGTTTAACATATATAAATAGGAGTGGATAGGATGAAGTCAGCAATTCAAGCGTTTATGAAGAGGCCTACGACTTGGGTAGGCATTATTACTGCATTTATGTTCCAAATCATTTTCGCAGTCATATGGATGACAGGGTATAATGGAGTGACAGACCGTGTGGACCAGCTTCGTATTGCGGTTGTGAACGAAGATGCCGTAATGGGAGAGCAGATTGCCGCTAATCTGGCGCAAAATCTTCCTTTCGACATTGTACAGATTTCTTCATTGGAGGAAGCGCGTACTGATCTGAATGAACGCGAGGTTCAGATGGTGCTGCACATACCGGCAAGCTTCAGCGAGCAAGCGGGACAGCCGGGCGAACCGGCCGATCTGCATTACTACTTGAATGAATCGAATCCGGCTTTGATCAAAAGCATCATGAGCAGCGCTGCAGCTCAAATTACGGATGAAGTGAATCGTACAGCGGTTACGATGGGCATCCAGAAGACGCTGACGGGCATGCATATGCCGGAGGACCAGGCAGCCTCTGCCGCGCCTGTACTGGCAGAGCGGGTTAAGGGCGTTGTCGAGTCTTCCAACGTCGTACAAGGCATGAACAATCAGATGGTGCCGATGATGCTGGTGCTCGCTTCTTATGTCGGAGCGATGATTATGGGGATGAATCTGGAGCAATCGTCTATGGCTACAGCCGCAGCTGTAAGCAAATGGAGAAGGTTCGGAGCAAGAGCAATCATCAATGTCATCTCTGCTATTCTGGTGTCGCTGGTAGGCGCTGCTCTGCTCGTAGCTTTGGGAGGCCAGCTTGATCACGGATTCCTGTATCTGTGGGGGTTCCAATGCTTGTTCCTGCTAACCTTCATGTTCGTATCTCAAATGTTCCTGTACCTGTTCGGCATGGCAGGCATGCTGTTCAACATTATGCTGCTCTCGGCCCAGCTCGTATCCTCAGGCGCAATCGTGCCTCGCGAGCTGCTCTCGAACTTCTACACGGGGCTCGGCGAGTGGCTGCCGGCTACGTATGCGGTTGACGGAACGATGAATATTCTGTTCGGCGGTCCGGGCGTCGGCTCTGATGCCGGCATGCTGGTGGCTATCGCGCTGGCGGCGATCGTCGTTAGCGCAGCAGCGGTGCTTGCCAAAGGGAGAGGGCAGGCGGTTCGCCAGCCGGAGGTTGCGATTGCGGGCCAGCGCAAAGAAAAGTAAGCACAATGATTATCGGAGGTTGATTATGATATTGGCCGAAGAACATGATATTAAACAACGGATTCTGCTGGCGGCGAAAAAGCTGTTTGCGGTTCAAGGATTCGACGGTACGACCATCAGACAAATTTGCGAGGAGGCAAGCGCCAATGTGGCGCTTGTCTCGTATCATTTCGGCGGGAAGGAAAATTTGTTCGGCGCGCTGTTCGAGAACTTTTTTCCGAATCAAAAAATCGCCTCGATTGATCCTGGCTTTCATCCCGTAGAGGGAGTGAGGCTGATTATCCGCGAGGTGACGATGTACCGCCATGCGGAGCCTCAGCTGATCAGCATTATTCAACAGGAGATCATTCTGAATACGCCGCGCATCCAGAAGATCCGTGAGCATGTCATGCCGATGTGGCAGATGCTGAGGCATTGGATGGAGGAAGGGCGCAGGCAAGGGTACTTCACCTTCCGTTCGCTGGATACGGCATTCATGTCGGTCACGGGAACGCTGCTGTTTCACCGGGATCAGGAGTATTGGATGCTTCTTCGCGAGGAACAGAAGCCGGATGTAGAGGCGCTGGCCGATGATCTGACGGATTTTATCCTGCATGGCTTGCGCTACAATGGAGAATGACGCCCGGATATTAGAGCCAGCGGGACAAGCAGGCGAATAAGCGGGTGTAAAAATCGTGCAAAAATAAAGCCAGGCACTTGAAATCAATCGCAAAAAAAAGTATGATAAAAATGGTTGTTAGCACTACACGCTTACGAGTGCTAACGAATTTACAATAAGCGACAAATTTAGAAGGAGGCTATTTTCAATGATCAAACCTTTGGGTGAACGCGTATTGATCGAACCAATCGCGAAGGAAGAAACAACTGCGAGCGGCATCGTGCTGCCGGATACGGCTAAGGAAAAGCCGCAAGAAGGCAAAGTAGTAGCAGTGGGCAGCGGCACGCTGAAAGACGGCGTTCGTGTTGCATTGGAAGTAAAAGAAGGCGACCGCGTTCTGTTCTCCAAATATGCGGGCACAGAAATCAAATATGAAGGCAAAGAATATTTGATTATGAAAGAAAGCGACATTCACGCGATTTTCGGATAATATCGCGAACACATACTTAATCTAGTTTAATCCAATTTTCGGGAGGTAATTGAACATGGCTAAAGAAATCAAATTTAGCGAAGACGCTCGCCGTTCCATGCTCCGCGGGGTTGACGCTCTGGCAAATGCGGTGAAAGTTACGCTTGGACCAAAAGGACGCAACGTCGTTCTGGAGAAAAAATTCGGCAGCCCGCTCATCACTAATGACGGTGTGTCTATCGCAAAAGAAATCGAACTGGAAGACGCATTCGAAAACATGGGTGCTCAGCTGGTTAAAGAAGTAGCAACAAAAACGAACGACGTAGCAGGCGACGGTACAACTACGGCGACTGTTCTGGCTCAAGCGATGATTCGCGAAGGCCTGAAAAACGTTACAGCCGGCGCTAACCCTATGGTTATCCGCAAAGGCATCGAGAAAGCTGTTAAAGCTGCTGTAGAAGAGCTGAAAGCTATCTCCAAGCCAATCGAAGGCAAACAATCGATCGCTCAAGTTGCTTCCATCTCGTCCGCTGACGAAGAAGTAGGCCAACTGATCGCTGAAGCGATGGAGAAAGTCGGCAACGACGGCGTTATTACCGTTGAGGAGTCCAAAGGCTTCAATACGGAGCTGGAAGTGGTTGAAGGCATGCAGTTCGACCGCGGCTACGTATCCCCGTACATGATTACGGATACGGACAAAATGGAAGCGATCCTGGACAATCCATACATCCTGATCACAGACAAGAAGATCTCCAACATTCAAGAGATCCTGCCTGTTCTGGAGAAAGTGGTTCAATCCGGCAAGCAGCTTCTGATCATCGCAGAAGACGTAGAAGGCGAAGCTCAAGCTACGCTGATCGTCAACAAGCTGCGCGGCACATTCACTTGCGTAGCGGTTAAAGCTCCTGGCTTCGGCGACCGCCGCAAAGCTATGCTGCAAGACATCGCTGCTCTGACTGGCGGCCAAGTGATTACAGAAGAGCTCGGCCTTGAGCTGAAATCGACTGCTGTAGAGCAACTGGGCTCCGCGCGTCAAGTACGCATCACAAAAGAAAACACGATCGTTGTAGACGGCGCTGGCAACTCCGCTGATATCCAAGCTCGTGTGAACCAAATCAAAGCTCAATTGGAAGAAACAACTTCCGATTTCGACAAAGAGAAGCTGCAAGAGCGTCTGGCGAAACTCGCTGGCGGCGTAGCGGTTATCAAAGTCGGCGCAGCTACTGAAACTGAATTGAAAGAGCGCAAGCTTCGCATCGAGGACGCGCTGAACTCCACTCGCGCAGCGGTGGAAGAAGGCATCGTATCCGGCGGCGGCACAGCTCTTGTGAACGTATATAAAGCGGTAGCGGCTGTTAGCGCAGAAGGCGATGAGGCGACAGGCGTGAACATCGTTCTTCGCGCTCTGGAAGAGCCAATCCGCACAATCGCAGCGAACGCTGGCCAAGAAGGCTCCGTTATCGTTGAGCGTCTGAAAAACGAAAAAATCGGCGTAGGCTACAACGCAGCTACTGGCGCTTGGGTGAACATGTTCGAAGCGGGTATCGTTGACCCTGCGAAAGTAACACGTTCCGCTCTGCAAAACGCAGCATCCGTAGCGGCTATGTTCCTGACAACTGAAGCAGTTGTTGCCGATAAGCCAGAACCAAAAGGCGCTGGCGGCGCTGGCATGCCTGACATGGGCGGCATGGGCGGTATGGGCGGCATGATGTAATGAAATCATTATCGAAGTAATTCGATAATGAGCGACCGCGCTGTAGCGGTAGTTTTCATTGCCGATGGAGCTGGAGACCGCTCCATGCATTAACGCATTGAACTAAAATAGGCTTCTCACGCGTTCTAACCGAATGTTGTGAGAAGCCTATTTATTATTCAGTCCTCAGCTATTCTTATTTTGAATGCGCTAAAATTTGCAACTGAAAGGGGAAGGTCATTTTGGACGAGCAGCAAGGTTTAATAAAGTTGCTTGGTTTCATCAGCTACTTCGAAGACGACGATATCGAGTATTGCAGATGGCAAACAGGAGAAAAGCTCGAGAATGGCATGAGTTACATGCCGTACCCCGTTTATGATGATAGGCTGCAAGAGTTTATTCGAGCTGTAGATAAAAGCGGGCTGATGAACAGTAATTATTTGGCTTTATTGAATGATAAAATTGGTCCCGAGAAGGATATCCTAAAAGTGATAGACGAAACGAATGACAGGGATATACTGCTTGCAGCACTCACTTATTTTGTTCGGCAAGAGCGGTTTCAAGAGGGAATATGGGGGATGGCTGCTAAGGACAAGGTGTTCTTGAGGATTCTATTGAAGCTGCGCAGCTTGAACGCATCATGCGATTAACCTCGCGCTGCACAGTTATCCAATTAAAAGGCCCTGCCCCCGTTCATCTGAACGAAAGCAGAGCCTTTTTGTTTAAGCCTTTTTTCTTAAGCTGAACAACAGCGTGACAGCGATGCCAAGAACAAAGGTCAGCACGCTCAGCAGAATCGTGCTTGTCTCACCCGCGAATCCGGGATACATGACGGCGACAGAACCCATAATCATTCCGATCATAAGCGCATAGGTCAGATTGGCATGATGGGTCAGGAGCGCGCGGATCGCTTTGCTGCTGACGACGAAGCCGATCATGACGCCTGCGCCGATGACTGCAATAAGTAAAAAGTCCAGCGAAGAGAGCGCATTGATGGCAGTCGGGTATACTCCAATAATCAGAAGTACAAAGGAACCGCTAATGCCAGGCAGCAGCATCGCCATGCTGGCGAGCCAGCCCGAGAAGAACAGGCCGAGCAGCGTTAAGGCCGAACGGTCATCGATAGGCAGTCCCGATTTGTCTGCGTTGAAAAATGCGAGCGATGCGACAAGCAAGCCTGACAGAACCAGCAGAATAACGTGTCCGGGACGGAAGTTCTTTCTGGCCTGGGATTGACGCAATAACAGAGGCAACACGCCGATGACGAGACCGATGAAGAAAAATTGCGTCGGCTCATAATGATGCTCTAATAAATATTTGATGAGACGGCTGAAGATAAGCAGGGCCGATCCCATGCCGACGGCTAACGGGATAAGAAACCCGATCTGCCGCTTCCAGTTTTTGCTGAAAAACCCGCTGATTGCTGCAAGCAGCCTTTCATAAATGCCGAGCATGACGGCAATGGTGCCGCCGCTTATGCCGGGGATGAGATCGGTAATGCCCATAAGCATACCCCGGTAAAGATTTCTCCATTCCAAAATGTTTCATTGCCTCCTTCATAAATTCTGTTCTATCTTATCCTACATAGCAGGGTCGATCAACTATTGTTCTGCAGCTAGTTATCCTTCTAGAAATAAGCTGACGGCGATCAACACAAGAAAAGCGCCGCTGATAACCGTTCCGGATTGCCCGATCGTCCATTTGCCAAGCCGTATATGAGCGAGCTTCATCCCGAAAGAGACACCGATCCATACGGTGATGAAGCTGCCAGCCGCGGCTAGCAGCGAGATGAGGACGGGGGACAATCCAAGCAAGCCGGCGCCAACCCCATTGGTTAAGGCATTGGCCGAGAGCGCTATGCCAAGAAAGGCAGCCTCGCCTAATCCGATGCTCTTGGAACGGTCGAAATCGGCGGCAGTGGGATCATTCATGACTCTTTGCAGCTTCCCGGATATAAGGACCTCCGCAGGTTCATCGGCAGGACTGGCGCCGCGGGGTACCGATAATAAAATCATGCGAATGCCGAACAATACCAGAATGATTGCGCTGAGTATGATGGGAAGAATCCCAGGCAGAATATCCGATACCCACATTCCGAAATAAATGCCGCAGATGCTGAACAAAAAGCAGATTAAGGCAATAAAGGCATTGGCGCGAATTTGAATTCGTATCCCCCGAATGCCATACGACAAGCCCACCCCTAAATTGTCCAAGCTTGATGATAGCGTCAGAGCGGCAATCATAATCCATGTTGTCATGTTGTCAATCTCTCCTTTGTGTCTGATGATATCCATGTATATGGCGCAGGCATGGTCATGTGAACGGAGAGAAAAACATTTTTTGTCAGTATGGCAATTATAATGACAAATTGACAACACGTGTACATACGCGTGCCATGCCCAAACTTAGGCATGGTATGGGCTTAATTGAAAAACGATGGGTTTTTCAAATGCAGCTTTTGCACGATGTGATTAACGGCGATAGCATCATCGATATAACCTAGCGGAAAGATATAATCTGGTATCAGATCGGTGGGGACGATGAAATAAATCAGCGCGCTCCCGATTAGAGCCCGTTCTGCCCAGGTCCCTTTGTTCAGGCGGAACTTCTCGTACATGCTGCTCAGAAATTGAATATACGGACCGGCGCTCCCGGCTTTTGCAAGCTTCTGCTCGAATTTTTTTAGAATGGTTTTTTTGCCTTCCTCTGTTTGGGAGAACAGCTCGTACTTGGCCAGCTCTTCTTCCATATTGGCCATGTTGTAAGCTTGCGTATTCAGGTTCGAGTGGGCAAGCAGCGACTGAATGTCGGCAATCGACGATTGAAGATCCGTCATACGGGGCTCCACAGAATAGCCCGCCGCCAGAAACAATTCTGAAGCCGGAATGTTCAGGCATTCGGCAAAACGCTGCAAATGCTCTGGTGTAGCTTTGCGCTTCCCGTTAATAATTCGCGAGATTGTAGCTGTATCGATGGATGTAAGCTCGCTGAACTTACGCAAAGAGTAACCGCGCTGATGCAGCGTGTGTTTCATTTGCTCCCCCAAGGGATTCAGGCGATTCGGTTCGGTCATGACAGATACACGATCCTTTCCTCGGTATTAACTCCTTGCCATTATATTATGCGATATAAGGCGCTTTGATTTCAATGAATATATCGGTCTGTTGACAATTTGTCAACGTATTCGATATATTAGTGTCAACGCGCGTCAGCGCTAGCCATGTCGCGTCCAGCATCAGGAGGGGTATCTCGTTTGAGGATCAATCGCTTGTATATAGTGTTGTTAGTTGGGCTGCTGCTTCTTGCGGCAGGTTGTTTTGCGGTGTATAAGCATATGTCGGATACGACGATTAATTTGAACAATCCCATTCTCGATAGAGAGATGATAGAGACGGCCGACCAGGATGAAGAGGATAGATTGGATGAGGATCTGGCAGAAGTGCAGGAAGACTTCTATATGCTTGTTATCGGTCTTGACCATAGCGACAGCCACAGCGGGATGAACACCGATACGTTGCTGCTAGCGCATGTCATTCCGCAATCGGACAGCGTGAAGCTTCTGTCGATTCCAAGAGATCTTCGGGTTACCAATCTGCGCGGGTCAGGGGCCAAAGTGAATTCGATGTTCGCGAGCGGATACCAGTATGCGGTACGAGAAGCACGGGACCATCCGGAATTGTTATCCGGCAAGAAGGTGAAGCTGGGCAGCCTTAAGGTTGCAGAGGAATACATAAGCTCAGGCATGGTAACAGCCAGAGAGACGATAGAGCGTTATTTTAATATCCATATTGATTATACCTTTCTTGTATCTTTCGAGACGCTGACGTCGCTTGTCGACGCGGTAGGCGGGATAGAGGTCAACGTGGAGCGACGTATGGAATATGATGCCCCCAGTGAAAATATGTACATCCGCCTTTATCCGGGCTTGCAGGTGCTCGATGGAGAACAGGCGCTGCAATATGCCCGGTTCCGCAAGGACAACCGCGGCGAAGCCTATCATTCCAATGATTTTGAACGCGGCTTGAGGCAGCAGCAGGTGATTGGCGCACTCGTGGATAAGCTGAACTCATGGAACAGCCTTCCCAAAGCATTCGAGATCGTAGATATTGTGACCTCTAACCTTAAGACAGATATGGCGCCAGGAACCATGCTCTCGATGGTGAGAGCTTATTATGGTAAGATGAATAAGGATAATATTTACAGTCTATCATTCCCTGGTGAATGGCAGAGTCCGTTTGTGATCGTGGATGATGAGAATCTGGAGACGCTGGTGGAGCAATTGACTTCGCTCACCCCTCCGCTCGAATCGGCAAGCTGATTCGTTATCAGATCGAAACGTAATGCGTGTCGGTCAGAAAGCAAGGTTAAGCTATTATTATGATTCAAAAAGCTAAACGATTGGATGGCATTATTCTCGGCATTGTCGCATGTTTTGCCATTATAAGTACGTTGGTTATCGAAAGCGCGACGACGGGCACACGCTATGAAGGATTGCATATAGCGAATATCGAGATGTATGCCATCATGCTGGTTCCGATGCTGATCGTTGCCATGATGGATTATCGGCTTATCATCCGGTATTTATCCTATCCGTCTTATGTGGTTGGCATTATTCTGCTTGTTATGGTTCTGCTCATTGGCGTTAATTTGAATGGTTCGACACGCTGGATTGAGATCGGCTCGCAGCAGTTCCAGCCGTCGGAATTGATGAAAATCGCCTTTATTCTGACGCTGGCCCGTTTCTTGGGAACCCGCGAAGGCCAGACGCTCCGTTTTTGGAAGGATATTGTGCCGTCGCTCATGATGTTCCTTGTTCCTTTTTACCTGGTGTTTAAGCAGCCGGATTTGGGGACGGCGATTGTTTTTATCAGCATATTGGTCAGCATCCTATGGATGGCTAATATGCAGTGGAAGCAGATTGTGATAGGGTTATCCGTTATCGCAGTCATTGCAGCCGGAGTAACTGCCTTATATTACGTGCAATTTGATCTGTTCTCGAAAGTAATCAAGCCGCATCAGCTTGAGCGCATCCAGACCTTCCTTGATCCTACACTGGATCCCGGGAACAGCTGGCATGTGAAAAATGCCCAAACCGCGATCGGATCGGGCCAGCTGTACGGCAAAGGCTTCATGCAAGGCAGTCTCGTACAAGGCGGCTATGTTCCATATCATTATGCGGATTCTATCTTTGCCGTGATTGGCGAGGAGTTTGGCTTTATCGGATCCACCGTGCTGCTTCTGCTTTACTTTCTGTTAATCTATCGTATGATCATTATTTCTTACAAAAGCCGGGATCGCGCCGGCTCGTATATCATCGTCGGTATTATCGCTATGCTGGTGCTGCAGATCTTTGAGAACATTGCTATGCATACCGGCCTCATGCCGCTGACGGGCATCGCTTTGCCTTTTGTAAGCTATGGCGGAAGCTCGTTATTGACGAATATGCTGTCGATCGGCTTGGTGCTGAGCGTTCATATTCATCAGGATGAGCGATTGCCTGAATAATAAAGACCCGCAAGCGAGCTGTATGCACAGCTGCCGCTTGCGGGTCTTTTTTGGCTGCAGAGGGAGCTAGTCCAGAATCAGTCCTCTGTATTTATAGTAGCCTTGCATGCCGATAATCGATCCGTCGGTTGACTTGTCGTGCCCGGAGACGAATACATCGAGGAATTGATCAGTCAATGCTTCCGAATCAGGCTTCAAAACGATGTCTTCCAAATAATCCAGTGCATTGCTATAGTCGTCTAGGGCACCTTTGTAAAGTGTAAATGCTTTGGTCACGCCATTTGTATCCATACCAATGCTGGTGAACAGCTTCTTATAAGCCTCATATTCCTTCAGCAAGCTGTTGTAGTTTTTGGCGGCTGTGTTGTAATAGTCATAGCACTTGTCGAGCGTGTCAGTCTCGTCGTAATAGATAATGCCGTCATAGGCATCCATCAGGCTCTCAGCCAAATCCATTAGCCGGACGCCAAGGTCATCCAGGGTTTTGTAGAAGTCCATCGCTTCTACATAGTTGATGATTTGCTGCTCATTATCCGATTTGACGGGGGCATTGGATTCCACATTTACGGTGTATGTCGAGCCGTCCCAAGTCGATTTCACTCCGGCTTGCTCCAGCATGGACAATGGCACCATGGTGCGCCCTTTCAATATAACAGGCGGGGTATCTTTCGGTATAACCTCTTTGCCATTAATGACAAGCTTGACGATGTTATAGCCCTCGAATGTTCCCCACTTTGCAGCAGCGCTGACAGCTCCGATTGCCACCAGCATGAGAGCAAGCGAAAGCAGCATAATTTTCTTTTTCAATTGGCATTCTCCTCGTTTGGAAAAATGGTGTACGAATTCTAGTATAGTGGGGGAAGTGCAATGTGAAAAGAAGAAAATGACAGAGTGAAGAGATAATGAGTTACATATATCGACAAAATAGTTGGTTCATCATAGAAAATTAACTAGAATAAAAAATAATTCCGGTATAAACTAGTAAATATGCATTAAATGGCAGGGGGAGAAAAGTCATGGTACAACAGCAGCCCATAATGTTGGACCCTGTCAGGGAAGGGCATGAAGACCAAGCTTTTCAATACGAGGTATATGCAAGCACCCGTCTTGAGGAGATGGAGATGATGGGCTGGAATGACGCCCAGCAGGATGCTTTTCTCCAGATGCAATTTATGATGCAGCAAAGGTCATATGCCGCCCGTTATCCGAATGAATCCTATCAAATCATTTTATACGGTGGGGTGAAGGTTGGCCATCTGTTGGTGGCGAGAGAGGACACAGCCATTCGATTGGTTGATGTGGCTATACTCCCGCACTTCAGAAATAACGGTATCGGCACGTTAGTCATTAACAATCTTCTGCAAGAAGCTCTGGCCACGGGGAGGTCGACCATGCTGCATGTGATGAGGTCCAATCGCGCGATCAGGCTTTACGAGCGCCTTGGCTTCCTGAAGACAGCTGAAAATGAGATATATATCGAAATGACATTTCAATAGTAGTGTTGCCGCTTTTAAATCTATGCGCGAGGTGATTATGGTGAGTGATCAATACGTTGGGGAAATTAGAATGTTTGCAGGGAATTACGCTCCTCAAGGCTGGGCGCTGTGCAATGGTCAACTGCTGAGCATCTCTCAGCATGAAGTCTTATACGTTCTATTAGGGACGACATATGGCGGCGATGGCCGAACTACGTTCGCATTACCGGATCTGAGAGGAAGAGTTCCGATTCATAACAATAATACAATACCTTTGGGCAGCTTAGGAGGATCGGAGAAAGTTACCCTGACATCGCAGCAGCTTCCTGCGCATACGCACATGGCTTCAGCAACTGCGAATACGGGTGATCAGTCTTCTCCTGCGAATGGAGTATGGGCTGCGATTACGAATTATTCGGAAGATGCGAGCAAAATTGTATCTATGAATGCAAATGCAGTTGCTCCGGCAGGCGGAAGCCAGGCACATGACAATATGATGCCCTCGACGGCTGTATCTTTTATTATTGCGCTTGAGGGAATATTTCCATCGGAGGGCTAATGATTCTATCCACCACTAATTATGAAATGAGGAATTGAGATGGCAGAACCATTTTTGGGAGAGCTTCGTCTATTTCCATTCGGTATTACGCCTCGCGGGTGGATGCCTTGCGAAGGACAGATTTTGAATATTCAAACCAACCAGGCATTGTATTCTTTGTTAGGCGCGACTTATGGCGGAGATGGAAGATCGACCTTTGCTCTTCCGGACCTGCGCGGAAGGGTGCCGATTCATGCGGGAGCGGGCATTAATTATGGCACCTCTGCCGGCGAGGCGAATCATACGCTGACTATGAATGAAATGCCTGCGCATACGCATCAAGTATCGGCTTCATCCAATCCGGCAGAATCGCCGGATCCGGAAGGGAAAGTATGGGCCGGTGTAAGCGATCGTTATGGGGCAGCTGCAGCTATAACAACCATGAATGCTGGCGCGATCGGAGCTTCGGGCGGAAGTCAGGCTCATAACAATATGCAGCCTTATTTGGCGGTACGTTATTGTATTGCCCTGCAGGGTATCTTTCCACCAAGACAATAGGAGGGGAAAACATGGATCCGTATGTTGGCGAAATAAGAATATTTGCCGGGAATTATCCGCCTGCAGGCTGGGCGTTATGCAATGGGCAGGAAATCCGGATTGAACAAAACCCAGCTTTATTTAGCGTAATTGGTTTCCAATATGGCGGCGATGGCAAGACGAATTTTAAATTGCCGAATTTAATGGGACAAGCTGCGATGGGAACAGGCCAAGGGCCTGGCTTGACGCCGCGTACGATTGGAGAGCAGGCAGGGACACAGTCGGTAACCTTAACGCAAAATCAGATGCCGATGCATACCCATGTGCCGCAAGCCGTTAATCAGCCGGGGACGGCCAGCAATCCGGCGAACCAGTATTGGGCGGAGACAGCCGCCATTGGGCGTCCGCCTGTGCAGTTGTCACTTTATGGACAGCAGCCGAATGTTCAGATGCTGCCTACAGCGTTGTCAGTCCAAGGGGGAAGCCAGCCGCATAACAATATGCAGCCGTTTTTGGCCATGAATTTTATTATCGCTTTGGAAGGTGTATATCCTCCCAAACAGCAGTAACCGAGGATACAAACTTTATAAGCTGATCAGGCCTGCATGACAACTGCATAGAGCATCCGGCTCTATGCAGTTTTCTGTGTTAAATAACAGAAAGCGTATGTAATTGAATCCCTATTGCCCGCGTGAGTGTTCATATTCCTCATAGGATAGCGGACTGTAGGAAAGGGAGAAGGAATTCGAATGAAGAAGAGCGGCAGCGGCAATGAGAGGGCATACCAAGCCATTCGAACGATGATGCTCGTGACGGCTATGATGGTAATGACTTTATGGGGGATCGCTAGTTTTGGCGCAGATAAGGCTATGGCCGCGTGGCAAGGTACCGGGAATGGGACCTATGATTTTGGCGGTCCTTTAACGTCTTCGGACGTTACGGGATTTCAGAAGAGCGGGGATAAGTTTCTGGTGAGCAATGGGTTTGTCAACGATCCGGGAACTACGAATTTGTGGTCAATGAATCAACAAGATCCAAATACAACGGGAACTTTTGTTTTAAAGGCTGAGGGAATGGCGACAAACAAATTTTTTGCATTTAATAATTTCGGATTCAGCAGCTATGATATGGGCAGCGGTACAGGGTATCAGCTCTCTCAGTTATCCGTTGTGTTAAGAGATCATAATGGCGGGATCATTCAATCCTTAACGAATTCTGGGAACATAAGAATAACGACGACAGTTACACAGTTGTCGGCGCTGCTCGGAGCTTCTTCCAGCTACTCCATTTCTAATGTTGCTGCTATCGAAATTACATGGAAGTTTACGGATAGTCTTGCGCCTTCTAATCTTAATTTAGATAATATCACAGTATCTAATGTGAGCAGCGGGTATGGCGTTGTATACAATGGCAACGGTCAGTCCAATGGCTCTGCGCCTGCGCCTTCCAGCAAGAATTATCCAGGCAATGTTATAACCTTGGCCAATCAGGGGACATTGGTTCGTGACGGTTATGCATTTGCAGGATGGAATACAGAAGCAGATGGAACAGGCACTACATATCCGGCTAACGGGGCCTACACGATTGGTTCATCTGATGTTACCTTATATGCAAAGTGGGATCTGGCTGGATATAGCGTAAGCTATCACGGGAATGGACAGCAATCCGGAGATGTTCCCGCTGATAGCCATACTTATCTAACAGGTCAGACTGTGAGTGTGGCGCTGCAGGGCACATTAGCCAAGCCGGGTTATCAGTTTAAGGGCTGGAATACGGCTGCTAATGGTACGGGGACGCATTATGCAGCTGGCTCAACGCTGACAATGGGCACAGCCAATATCGCATTGTATGCACAATGGGAACAGATTACGTATACACTTAGCTATAATGGCAATGGAAATGAAAGTGGAACCGTGCCAGCGAGCGGTTCTCATGCCCCTGGTGCACAAGTGACGGCAGCACCGCAAGGCACTTTGGGAAAAGCCGGGTATTCGTTCGCAGGGTGGAACACGAAGGCGGATGGAACGGGTACTGCCTATGCGGCAGGCTCGACGCTGACGATGGGTTCAGCTAATGTAACCCTGTACGCGCAGTGGGAGCTGATCACGTACACGCTGAACTATAATGGAAACACAAGTGGCAGCGGCACGGCACCGCTGGGCGGTTCATATGCTCCAGGCGCTCAAGTAACAGTGGCTCCGCAAGGCACACTGGAGAAAGCCGGTTATTCGTTCGCAGGGTGGAACACAAAAGCTGACGGAACGGGCACAGCCTATGCGGCAGGCTCCACGCTGACGATGGGTTCAGCTAATGTAACCCTGTACGCGCAGTGGGAGCTGATCACGTACACGTTAAACTATGAGGGAAATCTAAGTGATAACGGTACGGCACCGCTGGGCGGTGCGTATGCTCCAGGCGCTCAAGTAACAGCGGCTCCGCAAGGCACGCTGGAGAAAGCCGGTTATTCGTTCGCAGGGTGGAACACGAAGGCGGATGGAACGGGTACTACCTATGCGGCAGGCTCCACGCTGACGATGGGCGCTGCCAATGTAACCCTGTACGCGCAGTGGGAGCTGATCACGTACACGCTGAACTATAATGGAAACACAAGTGGCAGCGGCACGGCACCACTGGGCGGTTCATATGCTCCAGGCGCTCAAGTAACAGTGGCTCCGCAAGGCACACTGGAGAAAGCCGGTTATTCGTTCGCAGGGTGGAACACAAAGGCTGACGGAACGGGAGCAGCATATGCAGCAGGCTCGACGCTGACGATGGGTTCAGCTAATGTAACGCTGTACGCGCAGTGGGAGCTGATCACGTATTCGATCAGCTACGATGGCAATGGAAGTGATGGAGGCACAGTACCATCAGGCGCAAGCTATGCTCCGGGTACTCCAGTTACTCTGGCAATAGCGGGAAGTATGACCAAAGCAGGCTCTATCTTCTCAGGCTGGAACACGAAGGCAGATGGAACGGGCACAGCATACGCAGCAGGCGCAACACTGCAGGTGTCTGAGAATGTAACGCTGTATGCGCAATGGACGAATGTGCCGGCGCCTGCCTTTACTATTACGTATCAAGGGAATGGGCATACGGGCGGCAATGTTCCTGTAGACGCTACAGCTTATGAATCGGGCGTTTCTGCAATGGTTGCGGGTATTGGAACCGTTAGAAAAACGGGTTACACCTTCGCCGGCTGGAATACGAAGGCGGATGGAACCGGTACAGCTTATACAGCAGGCTCTACACTGACCATCGGGACACAGAATATTATTTTGTATGCCCAATGGGCGGCAATCCCCAATCCGGGGACGCCTGGAACGAACCCGAATCCGGATCCGGTAACGAATCCGCCGATAGGGGACAGCATTGTGTCCAGTAATGTACAGGGTGACTCAGAGGATCTGATTAAAGAAGCTGCCGTCTCTAGCGATCATAAAATGATCGATGTTCAATTGAACGAGGATAAGGCTGCGCAGAAACTGGATGAAGAAGGGCAGCATTCTCAATTGAATCTAAAGGTAAATGCCGATCCTGATCAGTTGGACGTGACGCTGAGCGGCAAGCTGCTTGCGAAGCTTCTTGCGCGGGAGTCGTCACTAGAGATTCGGACCAATGGCGCAGCTTATACTTTGCCGGCAGCTAGTTTGAATCTGGCTCAGGCTGCTGAACAGCTGGGCGCGAAGATAGAAGATATTCAAATTACGATTGAGTTAAGTAAAGCTTCTGAACGGCAGCAATCAGACTTTAGCCAAGCAGCTGAGCAAGCGGGAGCACAGCTGATCGTTCACCCGGTGGAATTTACAGTTCACGTCACGAATGGAGAGCGGTCTGTCCAACTGAATACATTCACCGGATTCGTAAAGAGAGAGATTTTGCTTCCTAAAGGCATCGATCCTTCGAAAATAACGACAGGGGTTGTACTCGATCAGGACGGCAAAATCATCTATCATGTACCAACCTTTGTATCACTGCAAGACGGGCAATATTCTGCTCATATTCATAGCTTGACGAACAGTGTATACTCCGTTATTTGGAACCCTGTTCAATTTGCGGACGTGGAGAAACACTGGTCGAAGCAGGATGTGAATGATATGGGCTCGAGATTAGTCGTCAAAGGAATCAGTGAGGACCGCTTCAATCCAGACGGCTCTGTGACCCGCGCAGAGTTCGCGGCTATACTTGTCCGGGCGTTAGGGCTGCAAGACAATGGAGCTTCCAATTCCTTCAGTGATGTGAGCCAGAGCGAGTGGTACTATCAGGCGGTAAGCAAGGCTGTAGAGTACGGTATCGTTACGGGGTACACGGATGGAACCTTCAAGCCGGGCGCTACGATTAGCAGACAGGAAGCGATAGTAATGATCGCTCGCGCGATGCAACTTACGGCGGATCAGCCTTCCTTGTCGGAGACGCAGCAAAGGTCGGCGTTATCCAGCTTCAATGACGGGGGTGAGGTAGCGGCTTGGGCGCAGGAGTCTGTGGCGGCGATCGTACAGAGCGGACTTGCGAAGGGCAGCCCGGACGGCAATCTGAATCCGGAAGCTACAATGACGAGAGCCGAGACGGCCGCGATGGTGCGCAGGCTGCTGCAGCAAGCAGGATTTATTAATTAGTTTTGTTTGGTTAACAGAGAGAGCTGCCGGCGGCGGCTCTCTTTTCTAATTTTCAAGATTGATGCTATTTTTTACGAGGCATAACTACGCTTCGTTTCAAGATGGAGCTGGCCGGCTATAGTCTTGTCCCGTTACAAGACTGAAGGAAAGGCCCACCGAAGCGGGCCTTTCTGAATGAGTCAAGGGCATCCTAACAAGTCTGCATGCATGGAGGATACATATCAGACGTCAGATTAAAATTTACCGCCGAAACCGCCTAAGCCGCCAAAGCCGCCAAAGCCGAAGCAGCTGCAAGCGATAATCACCAACAGGATAAAGAGAACCAGAATCGCTCCAACGGAGTTGTTACCGAAAGCACCACCAACGCAACCGGACATTGCTACATGCACCTCCTTACGTTTTGAGTACTCTGTATGTTATTCGCCTCTGGTTCAATATGATTGGGCAATTATCATGCGGACATTAAACTTCGGCTAACGCCTAGTTAGCGGGGCAGAGGCTCAGAAGGGCCTGGCCACATGCCGTGACACAAGAGAAAAGGTGCGGGCGCAGCGCAAAAATGAGCAAATGCACAATTTTCCGAATCGCCTATACATCTTGGGGAGAAATACATAGGATACTGTACCTTCAAAAAAAAGGAGCTGAACGACTTGAATTACGCGGCAAACATGTCAGCGGCCAACGTATCCGCCGCTAATGTATCCGGTGGACCTAACTCCCACTTCCCAGTCGCAGGCGTAGCTTGCGGCAATCCTTGCTCAAATAACGCTGGAGCGATCCTTGTTCTATTTATTCTGTTGGTTATCATAACACGCACTATTCTGTTCTAATACGTACTCAGAGCGAACTTGCAGCGAACCAACATGATAAGCGAGTCCACATGCTGACGATAGGAATCAAAAAAATCCCCAAGCGATGTTGTCGCTTGGGGATTTTGCCATGACGCGCGGAATGCGCCAGGTCAGGATATTAGTCGCGAACTTCTGCGATCAGTTCGATCTCAACTGGCGTATGGAACGGAAGGTCGCTTGTGCCGATTGCGGAACGGGCATGACGGCCAGCTTCGCCGAATACGTCGATCAGAAGCTGGGAAGCGCCGTTGATTACGTATGGCTGGTCGCCGAAGCCAGGAGCGCTGTTCACGAATGCAAGGATCTTCACGACTTTCACCACACGGTCCAGGTCGCCCAGGTGCTGCTTCATAGCAGCAAGCAGGTTGATGACAACTTGGCGAGCCGCTTCTTGGCCTTGCTCGATTGTCAGGTCGGAGCCTACTTTGCCTTCATACATAAGAACGCCGTCGATACGGCAGTCGAAGCCGGATGTGTAGATCAGGTTGCCTGTTTGGTTAACCGTTTTGTACAGAAACTTTGGTTCTGGCAATACCGGCAAAGTAATTCCTAGTTCAGCAAGACGTTGTTCGATTTTAGACATGTTCATTTCTCCTTTGAAACTTTTTTTGGATTGCTGCTCATTAATGATGATGCGAGCAGCAGTGCTGAGCCCGGATTAGCGAGCCTTCGCGTTTATGTGTATGAACGCCATGCGACAGAGTCAGCTGGCCTCCAACAACGACATGAGAGATACCGTTCGGGAACTGGCGCGGATCGGCGAAAGTAGCCGTATCTTGAATCGTATCCATATCGAATACGGTAATATCCGCTGCATAACCCGGCACGAGAAGACCGCGTTTGCCCAGCTTGAAGCGTTGTACCGGGAAGGAAGTCAGCTTGCGGACCGCCTGCTCCAGCGACAATACCTTGTCATCGCGCACGTATTTGGCGAAGACGCGAGGGAATGTGCCGTAAGTGCGGGGATGCGGCTTGCCGATCTCGCAGTTCAAGCTATCGGATGCGATCAAGGCTTTCTCGTAAGAAATGACCTTCTTCACATCATCATCGGACATATGGAAGTAGACAATCGCGATTTGACCGTCTTCCTCAAGCAACAGATCCATCATGCAATCTACCGGATGCTGGCTGCGCATGTCGGCGATTTCCGCGATATGCTTGCCTTCCAGATGTTTGTTTTTGTCCGAGTTCACGGAAGATACGATGACGCTGTTCCAGCCGGTAGAGCATACAAGGTTATCCCATTCGGTCTGCTCGTGGCTAAGCTCTTCCTTGATGCGTGCGCGCAGGCTTGGGTTGCGGAAAGCTTCCAAAGTCGCTTCGATGCCGCCTTCCAATACCCACGGCGGAAGAACGGTCGTCAGTGTAGTCGACCCCGCATTGTACGGATAGACGTCGACGGTTACATCCATGCCGCGCCCTCTTGCCGCTTCAACAAGCTCCAGCGCGTCCATCACCTTGCCCCAGTTGATCTTGCCGGCGGCTTTCAGATGGGAGATGTGCAGCGAGATGCCTGTTTTCTCGGCAATCCAGATCACTTCCGCTACCGACGGAAGCAGATTGTTGCCTTCGCCGCGGATATGAGTGGACAGCAGGCCGTTGTACTTCGGCAGTACGCTGCAAAGCTCGGCCAGCTCTTCACGGGATGTATAGCTGCCAGGCGCGTACAGCAAGCCGATGGACAAGCCGATAGCTCCCGCACGGAGTCCTTCCTCCAGCAGCTCCTTCATGCGCGCGATCTCAGCCGAAGTAGCAGGGCGGTTCTCAAAGCCCATAACGGCGATGCGCAGCGCGCCATGCGCGACATAGGTTGCGATGTGCTCGGAGATGGAAGACTTGGCGACATGCTCCATATACTGGCCCACTGTCTCCCAAGGCCACTCCCAGCTTGTATTGCCGACAACGGGCTGAATGTAGGTTTTCAGCAAATCCGCTCTGCTTGGCACAAGCGGAGCGGGAGCCAGGCCGCAGTTGCCCACAACTTCGGTAGTCACGCCTTGCTGCAGCTTGATGTCGCTGTTCGGATGATCCAGAATCATTAGGTCAGAGTGGCAATGGCCGTCGATGAAGCCGGGCGAAATAATTTGACGGCCGACGTCGATGACTTTATGCGCTTCTTGATCGATGCTGCCTACCGATACGATCATGCCGTCTTTGACGCCGATATCTCCGCGGAACCAAGGGTTGCCGGTACCGTCGACAATCTTGCCGTTCTTTAATACTAAGTCAAGCATAGTTAGCCAATCTCCTCTCGTGTGGCGCTACTCCAGCAGACCGCGTGCGGCTACTGGCGTTTGGACCAGCGTGCCGTCGGCTTGCTGCAGGTAGACGAAGTTATGCAAATTGATCGTGCTGCAGATGTGATTAGGAATAATGGCAATGACGTCTCCGACTTGATAAGTGCTGTCCGCTTTGACCGAGATGACACCATGCTCCTCGTTCATGCGCTCGAACACTGCGTCGGGATCGCCGACAATATGGCCGAAGCCCTTCAGATGAAGCGGGGCTTTGTCCGGCTGCACATCCGTTGCGAACGTCTTGCTGCCGCCGTCAATGACAATCCGAGTTGGCGTCGGACGGCTGACTACTGTAGCCACGACAGCGCCAGCGCAATCGCCAGTCTCGCAAAGTCCGAATGCCGCTTGCATGACATCCTGATAGATATACGTTCCGGGACGAACCTCCGTAATGCCTTCAACCTCTGCTGCGTACAGGGCGGTTGGCGAAGAGCCGACGCTAATGTCGCGAATCTCTACGCCGGCAGCGCGGATCGCTTCAGCAGTCTGTACCATGATGCGGCCTTCCTCATGGCCTGCCGCTTTCAGGTCCATCGTGGCAGCACCGCTCAGCATAGCACCGCGGTAAGTGAATATGCCGCCGAGCAGGACGCCATCCAGCTTGGCGATTTGCTGCGCCAGAGCCGGCGCTTCCGCCGCATCGACACCCGTCCGGTTCAAGCCGGATTCAATCTCGAGCCTTACTTCCAGCTGTACGCCATGCTTCACGGCAGCTTGCGAGACGCGCTGCGCGCCGCTCAGGCTATCCACGCCGATGATTAGACGGACGCCGGATTGAACGAGCTTGACAGCTCTCTCCAGCTTGGACATCGCTACGATCGGATAAGCGACAAAGATATCGGTGATGCCTCCGGCAGCCATGACTTCCGCTTCTGCGATCTTGGCTACGGTGATCCCGATTGCACCCGCGTCAAGCTGGCGCTGCGCCATCTGGGGCAGCTTATGCGTCTTGGCATGCGGACGCAATTGAACGCCCGTCTTACTGATCGCTTCCGCCATCTTGGCGATGTTGGCGGCAACCGCTTCCAGCGAGATGATGACGCCAGGTGTTTCGATTGCTGCAGCGATTGTGCTTGCGTTACGGCTCATTGTATAAGAACCTCCTAGTGATCCATCAAGATTTCGATTCTTCCAAGTAGTTATATAATGTGAATTTGGAGATGCTTAAGTATCCGCATACTTTCTCTCCTGATTTCTTGATCAGGAAAGCGCCTTTTTCATCGAGGAGCTGAATCAGCTTAATCTTATCTTCCTTGGACATGAGCGCCGGCGGCTTGCCGATCGTCTCCTGAGCCTCCATGATCAGCGTATCCAGCAGATCGTTCACATTGCTGACGAACGATTCGCGTACCGGCTGAAGTCCGCTTCCCGTCAAGGATTGAAGTGTTCGCTCCGCCATCATGATGTCGGTAATATCAAAGTTAATGCATACGGCTCCGATAATCTGGCCTGCCTTGTTCTTCACGTACATCGAGGTAGAGCGTAGGATGCGCCCGTCCGCCGTCTGGGTAATATAATTATGGCGATTGTCGCCGTCGGATGTGCCGCGCATAATCTCCAGACCGAGATTGGTGCTGGGATCGCCGACTTTTCGTCCCGTTACATGCCCGTTCTCAATGGCGACGATGGTGCTGTCATAAGGCTTCGACCAGTCATGAATGACGACCTCGCAATTGTCCCCGAACTGAGCGGCCAAGCCTTTGGCAAGCTCGGCAAAAAACATAAATTCCTGGGATATAGTCTCCAACGTACGCCCCCTTTCCATACCTCTAACCTTTATCTAGTCCAAATGGTACACCTACGCAAACGAAAAATCAAACTAAAATTTTGTTATACTAAAAAAAAGTATGACAGGCTGTTGAACAGATAGACGATGGCTGGAATGGTCATTCTAAATAGAGGTTTTGGGGCAGGAGGAATGAGAAATTATGCGTTGGATCAGCAGCTCGTTGAAACGCAAACTATCCGTATTTTTATTGTTGGCCGTATTGATTCCTTTACTTGCGCTTGGCTTGTTCGCCTACAATATGGCGGCGACAGCGACGGAGGAGAAGGCGAAGCAGTCCGGCACCAGCATTCTTAGGCAGATGGCGACCAATATGGAGTTCATCGTGCAGGACGCCGAGAATATCTCTCTTTTTCTGATCGGACAGAAGGATGTGCAGCAATTTTTGAGCGGCCCGGGCACCGATCCTGTGCAGCAAACGAAAATGATTGAGTTTTTATCGAATTTGGTCTATTCCAAAGGTTATATTTCCGATATTACTATATATCCGGTTCATTCCTCTCCGCCGATATCCAATACAACGATATTCCATACGGAGCTTCCGGAGGCGGACAATCGGATTGAGGATTTTCAATCCTTATCTAAATTCTGGACAGGCAAATATGTGACGGATACCGCAACAGGCACGAACAACGTGATCTCGCTGGTCAGGCCCATCCGAAGCTTGACGAGCTACAAGCATCTGGGCACGCTTGTCATCAGCGTGAATGAAAGAGCGCTTACGCAAATTTTGAATCAGGCCAGCATATCGGAGAACGGAGAGGTATGGCTGAGCAATGCCGAAGGCACAGTCCTGTCCGGAACGGGCGAGAATTCGGATCAGGCGGGCAAGCTTGCAGATTTGCTAATGGACTCCCGGCTTGAGAAAGCGTCGGGCTGGCTTTATGATGGGACTGGAGATAACAAGCGCACTGTAATCTATGACACAGTCGAGGGCGTGGATTGGACCTTAACGGGCATTATGCCGATGGAAGACTTCCGCAATGAGAACAGCTACGTGCTGAAGCTGATGGTAGCGGTCATTGGCGTATCGATGCTCATTGCTTCCATATTGGTTTTATATTTTGTACAACGCATTACGAACCCGCTGATGATGCTGACAAGCTTTATGAAAAATTCAAACCCGGAGGATTCCTTTCAGACGTATCCCGTCGAATCGATGGACGAGGTCGGCCAGCTCGTGCGAAGCTACAATAAGCTAAGCGACCGGATCGCCCAGCTTACCGAGCAGGTGAAGCAGGAGGAATCCAGCAAGAAGGAAGCGGACATGCAGGCGCTGCAGGCGCAGATCAATCCCCACTTCCTATACAATACGCTATCGTCGATTCATTGGATGGCGCTGATGAACAGGGATGACAAGATAGCCGATATGGTGGGGAGCCTAAGCGACTTCCTGCGGTTCAGCCTGAACAAAGGGGAAGAGTTCTGCTCCGTGGAGCAGGAGGTCGCTCATGCCAAGCACTACGCCAATATCCAGTCCATTCGCTTCCCGGGCAAGTTCTGGATCAAGCTGGACATCGATCCGGACCTGAATGGAGAGCGCATGCTGAAGCTGCTGCTGCAGCCGCTGATCGAGAATGCGCTCATTCACGGCATTCAGCAGCAGCCGGAGGCGGGAGAGATCAAAGTAACCGCGGAGCGTGCGGAGGGACGGATGCTCTTCAGCGTGGAGGATAACGGAGCCGGCATGCCGCCCGAGAAGCTGTCCGAGATCAGGCAAGAGCTGCACGGCCCCGAGGATCAGAAGCGGGATATGGAGCGGCTAGAGAGAGGCAGCTATGGGCTGCGCAATGTGCACAAGCGGCTTCAGCTGCACTATGGCATGGAATCGGGCTTGAGGATAGAGAGTGCATACCAAGAGGGGACGAAGGTAACCTTCGCCATACCGTTAGCGCTTAAAGAGGAGGCGGAGTTGGAATGAAGCTGTTAATTGTAGATGATGAAGTCATCATTCGCACAGGCCTTAGCACTGTAATTCCGTGGTCGGAATACGGCTATGAGCTGCTTCGCCCTGCCGCATCGGCGGAAGAGGCGATTGGAAGGCTGGAATCGGAGCGGCCGGATATTGTGCTTACCGATATTCAGATGACCGGACTTAACGGATTCGATCTGGCGAGAGAAGTGAAGCGGCTGCTGCCCAGCACGGAAGTCATCATCCTGACCGGGTACGATCAATTCGAATATGCAAGAAGGGCCATTACGGAAGGGGTAAGCGACTATCTGCTCAAGACAAGCCGACCCGACGAAATCAAGAGCGCGATAGGCGCCGCCCGCGAGCGCATCATTATGCGCGGTGAAAGCGGCAATCGGAATGAGCTGCGGGAGAAGCTGATCGAGACGCTTGTTCAAGGCGGAGAAGTGGACTACGGGACGCTGCGCCAGAGTATGAGGCTCTTGCCGCGGCTTCGGATGGATACGGCTTCGCGCTATGTTGTCTGCTGTATCGGCGCTACCGGATGGGGGACGGAGAACGGCTACGGCAAGCTTCTGCTGTTCGCCGCCCATAATGTAATTGATGAGCTGGTCGACGGAGAAGCGGCCCTGCGGGAGGATCATATTCTGCTTATCCTCCCGCTTGTGAAGGGCGATGAAGGCAGTCTGGCCAAGCTGGAAGATATGCTGATGCGGATCGAGCGCAAGCTGAAGTGCAAGCTGTACGCGGCAATTGGCGAGGAAGTCTGCAGCTTGGACGAGCTGAAGCGCTCCATTGACAGCGCCGTGCACACTTTCCTGTACCACGGTCTGCTGCCCGACGTCAGGATGATTCATACCCGTGATGTCAGCAGCCGCAAGGGCAGCCGCCGGGTATGCACGCCAGCGGATAAGGAAGACCTTCATGCGCTGCTGCTGGAGGGAGATGCGCCGGCGCTTCAGCTGTGGCTGGAAGGCGTGGCGGAAGCGCTGGAATCGGATGAGGAGACGACGCCGGAATCCTATCATGCTTATCTGAACGCTATGCTGCAATGTGCTGAGGAAACGGTCCATCGCCTGCTTCAAGAGTCGGGAGCAGAGTTGCCGGAGGCCGTCAAGGCGCAGCCTGTTCCGCTAAAGCTTGCTGCCGAGCACGGGCGCGAGATGATGGTAAGCCGCGTGCTGGAATTAATGAAGCATTATTTGACCGCTTCGGGCCATCACAGCATGCCGCCTATGAATCGCGCGATTGCCTACATCCATGAGCATCTGGATGAGGACCTGTCGCTGGCTCTTGTGGCGGGGCGTGTCCAGCTGACTCCGCATCACTTCAGCGAAGTGTTCCGCCGGGAGACTGGCCAGACGTATGCGGAATTCGTGGCGAAGGCCAGAGTAGATAAGGCGATGGAGCTGCTGAAAGAAACGGATGTATCGTTCAGCGAGATTTCCAGTCGTGTGGGCTACGGAGATGTGGAGTTTTTCAGCGGATTATTCGAAAATTATACAGGGTATACACCTTGGGAATACCGCCGCAGGGGGTAGGCTCGTGCTAGCCGTTAATTTATTATTCATATGGGGGGAAGCACGGGATGAAAAGAACTGTAACGGCTGCTATCGCCTTGACTGTTCTTCTTGCCGTGTCGGCAGGCTGCAGCTTTTTGAAGGGCGCGGGCAATGCCGGCAACATCAAGGCAACCATTTCGTTGTGGCATAATTTCACCGGAGATGATCTGCGCGCGCAGACGATGCGGGCGATCATACAAGAATTTGAAGAGGAGCATCCCAAGATTACAGTTCAAGTAAGGGAAATCGCGCCTGATGAATACCGAAAACGGCTCAAGGAAAGCGCCAAGTCCGGGAATATGCCGGATGTATTCATCCTTTGGAGCGGGGCGATGACTAGGGAGTATGCGGCGGAATCCTTAATTCAGCCGATTGACGAGCTGGTGGATGCGTACCCGGAATGGAGGGATGGTTTCCTGCCTAATTCGCTGGAGGCTTTCAAGGACCGTGGACTGGTATACGGCGCTCCAATGGGCTTGTCGCCTACATCCATTCTGTATTACAACAAACGGATATTCGAAGAGAACAGACTAACCGTACCGAAGACATGGAGCGAGTTGCTGTATGTGATCCATACCTTCAACAAAAATGGGGTTACGCCTATTGTTCTCGGCAACAAGGCCGGATGGCCGGCGCAATCCAGCATTTTCAGCACGCTTGCAGACCGCGTGACCGGCACTGAATGGCTGATGAATGCGGCGCGTCAGGAACGGGGCGTTCGCTTCACGGACCCGGCGTTCATCGATGCGCTGAATTATATGAAGCAGCTTGGCGATTCGGGCGCTTTTCAAGAAGGCTACCAGCATATCGACAATGTCGAGATGGAGCTCAAGTTCGCCCGAGGCGAAGCCGCCATGATGATTGACGGCGGATGGGCGCTTACGAATTTGGCGGCGAATGCCTCGCAGGAAGCGATGAATGAGATGGGGGCTGAGCTGCTGCCTGCTATTCCGGGAGGCAAGGGCGATCCCAATACGATGGCAGGGGTAGTCGGATCCGGCATGGCGCTGGGCAAGAACGTGGAGGGCGCCGCGAAGGAAGCTGCTTTCGAATTGATCTATGCAATGGCTGGCCCGGAGGCTCAGCAGCGGACGCTGGAGAGCAACCAATTGGTCAGCTATAAGATTGAACTGGATAAAAGCAAGGTCTCGCCCATCTTCGCTGAAGTCTATGATTTGGTGAACAGCGTCAGCTTGACCCCTGTCTATGACAGTGTACTGACAACAGAAGGCGCAGAGGCGCTAAATGACGGGCTGCAGGAGCTGCTGGAGGGAGGAGATCCGAAGAAGATAGCTGCGAGCGTCCAGGATGCGCATGCCAAGGCGCTGGGACAATTGCTGGGGAGGGTGCCCTCTTAGAACGGTATGAGGAGAATGAATGATGAATGAACATAATCAATTTGCAGGGGAAACGCAAAGGATTCCCGTATACTTGCTGTCGGGTTTCCTTGGCAGCGGCAAAACGACGTTTCTGACCAGTATGCTGGCCCGATTGAAGAATGAAGGGAAACGGCCTGCCGTCATTATGAATGAGCTGGGCGACATTAATTTGGATGGAGAATTAGTCAGCCGCGATGTGCCGATGGCCGAGATGCTCGGAGGCTGCATTTGCTGCTCGATTCGCGGCGATCTGGGCGTGGAGATTGCATCCCTGGTCCAGCAGCATCATCCTGATGCCATCATCATCGAATCGACGGGAGCCGCCCATCCGATGGAGACGCTGGATGGGGTGACGGATGCATCGATGTACGCTTCGCTGGAGCTTCGTTCCGTTATTACCGTGGTCGACGGACCTGAGCTGCTGGAGCGGAGGAAGCTGGGCAAAGGGCGGACCTATAAGCTGATGGCGGAGCAGATCAGATGCGCTACGCTTCTGCTGCTTAACAAGACCGACAAGCTGGCGCCGGATCAGCTGGTGGAGGCGCAGCAATTGCTTCGGGAGCTGAATGCCCACGCAGCCATCGTGCCTGCGGTACGATGCGGGATTGACGATTGGGGCTGGCTGGATGAAGCGGCTGCTCCCGAGCTGAAGGAGCGGGATGCGGAGGCAGGAGGCGGGCATAGCGAGCCTGACGGTCATCACGAGCATCATGGACATCATCATAGCCACAGCCATGTTATGGCGTATACGCATTACTTTGACGGCCCCGTTCAAAGCGAAGCGTTCGAGGCTCTGCTGAAGCGATTGCCGGATGCTGTCTATCGTGCCAAAGGGGTTGTGTCCTTCTCGGATATGTCGAGCGGCAGCCGTTATCTGTTCCAATATGCATATAAGGAATCGGATTTCATCCGAATTGATCCGCAAGGCCATGTGAATGATGTAGCGGTATTTATCGGGGAGCACTTCTCCAAGGACGAGCTAAGGAAGATGATTGAGGAGCTGCAAGTGAAGTCGTAATTTGTTGAATCATGTCTAATCAGCCGCATGTATGGAAACAATATTCCAAATGAGGGGAATGCACTTGCACTTGCATTGGCTCCACATACATTGCGACAGAAGGGTGAGACAACAGATGAAGAAGGTCAATATATACCTGATAATGGCGGCCGCAATCGGCATAGCTGCAGCTTCCGTGGGCTCGTCCCATACAGCCATTTATGCGGAGCATCAATCCGTAGCTCAGATGCTGGAGGGGCCGGACCTTAAGAACGACAAAGAGCTGAAGCATCATCACGGCGGCATGTCCAAGGAGCAATTCGAAGCTTACCGGTTGAAAAGATTGCAGGAAATGGCTGTATACTTCGGCATCTCGACAGAAGGCAAGTCCGCAGATCAGTTGAAGAAGGAGCTTCTCGTTGCCAAGGAAGCGAACAAGGAGAAGTGGGAAGCGTTCAAGGCTGAGCATCGTGCCAAGCGGCTGGAGCACCTGCAGAAGATCGCCGAGAAGCATGGCATCGAGACGAAGGGCAAGACCGAGGATCAGCTTCGCGAAGAGCTCGAGAAGGCACACGGCGACAAGGAGAAGCATCACTGGAAGGAAAGAAGCGAGCAGCGCGAGGAGCCTACTCCTCAGCCGACCGCAGCGCCCGAAAAGGAAGTGAAGCCTCAGCCGACCGCAGCGCCGGAGAAGGAAGCGAAGCCTCAACCGAAGGCGGCGCCGGAGAAGGAAGCGCCTAAAGGGAAAAAATCTTAAAAGTATTCGCGCAGGCATAGAAGTTTGCCAGGACTAAGTCTTGGCTGGCTCCTATGCCTTTTTTATATGCGCGGTCCGGACACAATCGCCGGCTGATTCTTTTCGCAAGGGCTGATCTAAAAGTTGGTTGCAAAAAGCGTGCCGAACAACAGCACCACGATAAGCAGATAAAAAGCCAGAATAATGGCTGCCCATATGAGCGCAGCCTTAAAGTAATTTTGCTTCGACGGGTTGCCCTCCCCGAAGGCGAATACGAACATCATGACAATGTTCACAACAGGAATGATCATGATCAGCATCGTGAGCAGCCACTCCTTGACCGGTACGATAGGCGCCGTGTCCCGGGATTGCTGCAAGGCATGCTGATGGTAAGTATGCTGGGGACCGCCTTCTTCGAAGGATGGCGGAATCTGGTTGTTCTCCACATTAATCGCTCCTTCCGAACGGGATAGGTAGCTAGAAAGCCACAATTCATTATATAGAGGAATGCCGTAATTAAAACCAAAATTATCGCGGCGCTTATCCACGATTCGACCGATGATGACAAGCTGGGCCGACTACAATTTTTTGTGAAAAAAAGCTTGCGCTTGACGTTACGTCAAGTGATATGCTCGTATCATAGAGAGAGGAGGACGACAGGATGGAGAGCAGACCGGATACGGAGAAGATATACACCATTGGGGCATTCGCGAAGCTGACCGGAGTGACCGAGCGCACGCTGAGGTTTTATGACCGCAAAGATTTGCTTAAGCCCTCCGGCCGCAATACCCAGGGGCATCGTTACTATACGGAACGGGACCTGCTTCGGCTGCAGCAAATATTGACGCTGAAGTATCTCGATTTCAGCCTGGAGGAAATCGCGGAGCAATTCGCCAAGCCGGGGGCCCATCTGGAGCAATCGCTGTCTCTTCAATACGAGCTGCTCAAGAAGAAGCGGCAGCAGCTAGATCAGGCGATCTTTACCATAGAGCGGCTCAGAACTTATGTTGAGGGAACGGAAAAGCTGGATAGCGGCTTGCTCCTCATGTTCATTCACAACATTCAGAATGAAGAGAGCCAGAAGCAATATCTGTCGGAGCGCATGCCTTCCGTTCTGGTAGACGCGATCTACCATGTGGGCGTGAAGGAGGAGGTCAGGCTGGAGCGGGAGCGCAGAATGACCGTTACACTCATCGAGCTTCTGTCGCATTGCAAGGCCGGCAAAAGTCCAATCGATCCGGAGGTGCTGGTTGTCGGCAGCAAGATGGTAGAGATCGTAAAAGAGGTGCTGGAACCAGCAATTAGCCAGCTGAGCGAGCAGGAGCTTTCGAAGCTGGAGCAGGAAATCGAGCAGAATCTTGATCCGGTTCTGTTCCAGATCAGCCTATCCAAGGAAGAGGAGGCATTTGTGCAGGCTGTCATGCAGGAGCTCGAGAAAAGAGAGAAAGAGATTGAAAATCAGGAAGCCAGGGGGAATTCCGATGGACATTAAACCGTTTTTTGCGCTGATAGGCAAGCATAGGCCTGCGAAGTGGATCATTGTGGCGGCTGTTGTGCTGGGGCTGCTGGAGACCGTCATGTCGCTGCTCATTCCGCTGCTGACGAAGGATGTGGTGGAGCAGCTTTCGGCCTCGGCACTGGAGACCTTTACGATCATAGCGCTTGCCGCGGTATTTGTATTGCAGACTGCGGCATCCGGTTTTTCGGTCTATACGATGTCTTACGTTGGCCAGTTCATCATCGGAGGCATTCGCAAGGAGCTGTGGCAGCGTGTGCTTCGCCTTCCGGTTCCCTTCTATGACCGGAATACGTCCGGGGAGACGATGAGCCGGGTGACGAACGATACGAATGTCATTAAGGATTTTATTATCAGCCATGTCATCTCGTTCCTGGGCGGCATCGTCTCTATTATCGGGGGCATTGTCATTCTGCTCTATATTGACTGGAAGATGACGGTGCTCATGTTCATCGCTGTGCCGCTTGCGATGCTGATTCTATGGCCGCTCGGCAGCAAAATGTTCAAAATCTCCAAGTCCATGCAAGATGAGACGGCGCTGTTCCAAGGCGATCTCGGGCGAGTATTGTCCGATATCCGGCTCGTCAAAGCTTCTCTGGCCGAAGAGGTAGAGTATAAGCAGGGCAAAGGGCGGATCAAGAGCTTATTCCGCTTCGGCTTGCAGGAAGCGAAGATTATGTCGATCGTAACCCCGCTTATGATGACCATCATGCTGCTCATTCTCGTTCTATTGATCGGCTATGGCGGGGTTAGGGTCGCGCAGAACTCCTTGTCCACGGGTGAATTGGTAGCCATTATACTCTATATGTTCCAGATCGTTATGCCGTTTACTCAGATGGCATCGTTCTTCACACAATTTCAGAAGGCGATGGGGGCGTCGATGCGCATCATCGAGTTGATGGAAGAGCCAGCGGAGAAGGATGGTTCGGGAGCTGCCGCGAAGGCGCAGGCATTGGCAAGAGGCAAGGACCAGGCGTTGTCCTTCGAGGGCGTCAGCTTCGCTTATTCGCCTGACAGACCGATCGTGAAGAGCTTGACGTTCGAGGCGCAGCCGGGAGGCATGACCGCTATTGTGGGACCGAGCGGAACAGGCAAGACGACGCTGTTTTCTCTCATCGAGCGATTCTATGACCCTAGCGGCGGTGTCATCCGGTACGGCAATGTCCCGATCGCGGATATCGGGCTTCAGAGCTGGCGCAGCCGTATTGCGTATGTGTCCCAGGACAGCCCAATGATGGCGGGGACGATCCGCCATAATCTCACCTATGGCCTCGCAGAAGCAGAGGAATCCAGCATTAGAGAGGCGCTGGCGCAATCTAATCTGACGGATTTCATCGCATCGCTGCCTCAAGGTCTGGAGACTGAAGTCGGCGAGAGGGGCGTGAAGCTGTCCGGCGGCCAGCGGCAACGTCTGGCGATTGCAAGAGCGCTGCTGCGCGACCCCGATATTCTGCTGCTGGATGAAGCGACAGCGCATCTGGACAGCGATTCGGAGAAGCTGGTGCAGGAGGCGCTGAACGAACTGATGAAGGCCAGAACAACTCTGGTGATTGCGCACCGTCTGTCTACGATAAGCAATGCGGATAAGATCGTCGTGCTGGAGAAGGGCGAAGTGACCGGCCAAGGCACGCACGCCGAATTGCTGCAATCCCATGAGCTGTATGCCAAGCTGGTGGAGCAGCAATTTATCGACAATGTGGCTATTTAATCGAATTGTCTCTGCCATGCACGCTACACAAAAAGAAGCAGCGGCCGACGTATCGGCGCTGCTTCCTTTTTATTTATAGCGTTTATTTCGTGAAAAATCCGTTGAAAATATCGATTGCTTTATCCTGCTTGCTGGAGATGCAGAAAAGCACATAGTTGCCGTTCCGCACGATTTTATAATTCTGGGCAAGCTCATATTGGTCTGGCAAATATTCTTCGAACGTTTTCTGCACTGTCGCTGCGCGGAATTCGAAAGCTTGCTTAATCGTATCGTATTGATCCGCAGACTTCAGCTTTACGATCGAGAACTCGCTGGCGGAGATCATGAAGCTTGCTTGCTGAAAGATACCTTCCTCGAGGAGGCTATCCGGATCGATCCCGTTGTAGAAGTCGGGAACCGCCGTTTTCTCTATGGTTGCCTGACCGGCAAATTCGAGATCGGCTGTAATCTTGTCTACGATATCCTGAACGGTCACTGCCGTATTGGGCTTCTCTGTCGGCTTCTGCGACGGCTGCGGGGTCGGCAGCGGTGTTGGTGTCGGCGTTGAAGTTGGCGGCGGTGTGAAGGTAGGCTTCGCGCTTGGCTTCAGCGAAGGCTGCTGGGTCGGCTTCACGGTTGGCCTGATTGATGGCTGCAGCGTCGGCTTGACTGTAGCAGTAGGTTTGACGCTTGGAGTTGCTGTCGCATTCGGCTTCTCTGTTGCGACAGGCGTCTCTGCCGGTTGCTCTGATGGTGCTTGGGACGGCGGCTCTTCCTCCGCAGACGAGCTGCTTTCCTTGGGATCGGCACTTGCAGTCGGTTCCGGCTCCGGTGTCGCAGAGGGCGCTGTAGACTCTATCGGGTTCTCGCTGGGACCGGGCGGCATGCTAGACTGGTTATTGGAATTGCCGCTGCTGCAAGCAGACAGCGCGAGTGACATCGCAAGCGCAAGAAGGGTTATAATCCAACATTTCTTGTTGTTCAACATGATCTTCTCCCGTTGTACGTCATAGGTTATGTAAACATATACTAGTAAGGACGCTTGTACTTCGGGAAAAGTTGCGTATTTATTTGAAGGATAAAGCGGTTGATGGATCAGGAAGTGAAGGAAGGGGCTGTCCCAGAAGGGAAGCAACGGTTAAGTGGATGCCCCAACCTTGAATGAAAGCCTTCAAAACCACCGTAAAAGTGGACTTGAAGGCTTTTCGCTTGCGGCGTGAGCTATGATTGGCAGCTGCGGGGCAGCTCTAAGCCGAGTTTCTCGTCCTGCAGCTCTGCTTTCCGCTCGGCGGCGCACTCTAAGCCGAGTTTCTCGTCCTGCAGCTCCGTTTTCTGCGTGGCGGCGCACTCTAAGCCGAGTTTCTCGTCCTGCAGCTCCGTTTTCAGTGTCGCGGCGCACTCTAGGCAGAGTTTCTCGTCCTGCAGCTCCATTTTCTGTGTCGCGGCGCACTCTAGGCAGAGTTTCTCGTCCTGCAGCTTCGTTTTCTGCTTGGCGGCGTACTCTAAGCCGAGTTTCTCGTCCTGCAGCTCCGTTTTCTGCTCGGCGGCGCACTCAAAGCCGGGTTTCACACGTCTTGCAGCTTCGTTTTCCGCTCGGCGGCTCTCTAAGCCGAGTTTCTCGTCTTGCAGCTGTGCTTTCCGCTCGGCGGAGCTCACTAAGCCGAACAGTCCCTTCAATTGAAGCAGGATGGTTTACTACTCGGCCTTAAGTTCCTCTAATGCTCGTGTAATGAACGTGTTGTCGACTACTGCGGTCACGTCGACTTGTTCTTTGATCTCTCCTAGCTCAAGCAATATATCTGCGGTTCTCTGCTGGCTCTCATTGGCTGTATCCGATATTGGCAGGTTAAGAGGAACGTTGTTCGCAATAGACACACGTACGGTCTCTTCATCCAGCTTTTTCAGTCCAGCGAGCAGGGCAATCGCTTCATCGAGATTTTCGTTCTCCCAGCGGAGCGCGCGTTCGTAAGCCTTCAGGTACGCAACGACCAGATCCGGATGCTCCTCCGCGAATTTGGACCGGACGATATTATAGCCCGGCGTATAGGCTCCTATGCTCTTCGAATCCGCGATAACCTTGGCGCCGAAGTTGTTCACCTGATTGGACCGCGCAGGCTCCCAGACTGCCCAAGCGTCTACTTTTCCGGACTGGAAGGCGCTTTGCGCTTCATCCGGCTGCAAGTTGATCATCTCGACATCGGAGGCCTTCAGCCCCTCCTTGTCCAGCGCCCGCAGGATGAGTCCCCATGAGCTGCTGCCTTTGGCAACGGCGATTTTTTTGCCCTTCAGATCAGCGGCGGATTGGATCGGGCTGTCCTGCTGAACGAGAATGCCGTCTCCTGCGCCGTCGCTTCCTTCGCTGATGGAGAGGAAGGGTATAGCGGCTGTCTGTCCGGTAATCGTACCGATATAGCCGATTCGGGCAAAGTCGAGTCTGCCTGCGGCAATGCCCTCCAGAAACTGCGAGGAGCTCTGCAGCGGCTGATAGTTGATGGTAGCGCCGAATTTAGCGAATTCCTCTTCGAAGTAGCCCTTCTCCTTCGCAATCAGAATCGGTCCGATCTGGCTGGACTCGATGGAGACGACGACGCCCTCCGCGCTCTTCGTCCCGCTGCCGTTATTGGCTTGGCCGGGATCATTCCCGGATGAGGATTGTCCGCATGCCGCCAATACGATAAGGGCGGTGAGAGCGGATAAAATAAGCAGCGATGCGCGTGCAGTTTTCATAGTATGAAGCCTCCTACTGTATCAATTAGGTTGATTAGGTTGATTGTCCGCTTGCTTCAAGCAAGCTGTACCGTCCTGCAGGCCGGCTAAGTCCAAGATGCCCGCGAAGTGTGCTTCCCGCATACTCGGTACGGAACAAGCCCCGTGCCTGCAGCAGCGGAATGACGCGGTCCACGAATTGCTCCAGTCCGCCTGGCAAATAAGGAGGCATAATGTTAAAGCCGTCGCAGGCTCCTCCTTCGAACCACTCTTGCAGCTTGTCCGCAATCTGCTCCGCCGTACCGGTCACGGTCAGATGCCCGCGCGCCACGGAGAAGTACAAGCCGAGCTCACGGATCGAAAGGCTGTCCCTTTTCGCTTTCTCTATGACCATAAGGGCTCTGCTGGAATTGCCTTGAACGGGTATGTCCGGAAGCGGACCGTCGACCGGATAGGCGCTCAGATCATAATTCAGCAAGCGGGAGAGATAGGATGTGCTTGCTTCGGGGACGATCAGCTCATGGAACTCCGCCTCCAGGGCTCTGGCTTCCTCTTCGGTATCCCCCAAGAAGAACATGACGCCAGGCATTACTTTCAATTCATCAGGCTGACGATCGAATGCAGGCAGCTGAGCTTTTAATTTAGCGTAAAATTGCTGGGCTTGCCCCAGTTCGGCGCAAGCAGTGAACACGACGTCCGCAGTCTGCGCTGCCAGCCTTTGCCCAGCCTCAGATGTGCCGGCTTCTACGATAACCGGCCTGCCTTGCGGAGAGCGAGGAATATTAAGCGGGCCCTGTACCCGGAAGTACAGCCCATTATGCTGAGTCGCATGGATTCTCGCAGTGTCGGCGAATTGCCCGCTCTCCTTGTCGAAGACCAGGGCGCCGTCTTCCCAGCTGTCCCACAGGGAATTAACCGCATGCAGGAAGTCATGCGCCCGGCCGTACCGGTCGCCGTGGTCAGGAAGTTCCTCAGCTCCAAAGTTGCGCGCTTCCGTATTTTTGGTCGAAGTTACGACATTCCATGCCGTTCTTCCTCCAGTCAAATGATCCAATGTGGCAAATCTGCGTGCAATGTTATAGGGCTCATTGAAAGTCGTCGATACGGTTGCAGCCAGCCCAATCCGCTCCGTAACGCCGGCGAGGGCCGAGATGACGGTAGAAGCATCAGGATAGACGGAGCTGACATCATGCGCAACATCCTCCTTATCCGGCAGCGAGAGAGCGTCCGCAAAGAAAATCATATCCATCTTGCCCCGTTCCGCAGCTTGCGCATTCCGTTTGTAGAAATTCAAATCTATGACGCCGTCGGCATCCGTCAGAGGATGGCGCCATGCCGCAAAGTGGTGGCCGAAGCTGAACAAGAATGCCCCAAGGCTCATTTGTTTCCGTTGTCGGTTCACGTTCAAGGTACACCTAACCTTTCTTGATGTGGTTTATCGAGTGGGATAATGCCGGTTAACGGCGGCGGTTATCGAGATAGCTGTAGTAGGATTGTGCCAAGAGGGCTACGCCTTCCCGGATTTGCTCCTCGCTGCAATAGCTGAAGGATAGCCGCGCATGGCGGGCACCGCCCCCATTAATGAAGAATTGCTTGCCGTCAATAAAGCTGACGCCCCGCTCTTCCGCATCCTTCACGAACTCGCTGGTGTCAATTCCTTCAGGGAAGGAGAGCCAGACAAAGAAACCTCCTTCCGGTATGCTGAAGGTCACATCATCTCCGAAGCTGATCTTTAGCGCATCCACCATCGCGTCGCGGTTATCGCGGTACAGCTTATTCAAGCTGGCGAGATGTTCGTCAAATGGAAGTCTCGTCAGCAGCTGCGCGACGATTTCCTGCGAGAAGACGCTCGCTTTGCTTCCTTGGAAGAAGGTATTGACCCTCGCAATGGTGTCCTGGCTTGCGATCGCCCAGCCAAGCCGAATGCCAGGGGCGATAATCTTGGAGAAGGTGCTCAAATAAATGGTTCGCTCCGGCGCAAAGGAATAGATGGCAGGAAGCGATTGCCCGGTATAGGAGAGCTCCGTGTAGGCGTCGTCCTCCAGAATAAAAAAGTTGTAGCGGTAGGCCAGCTCGGCAAGCCGTTGCCGTCGCTCAAGCGATAGGCTGATCCCTCCCGGATTATGAAAGTTCGGCATCGTATAGAAGAGCTTCGGCAGCGGCTTGCCCAATCTCTCGGCTTCCTCAAGGGCTCGCTCCACCTCCTCAACGATGAGGCCGTCTTCGTCAATCGGGAAGGAAGTGAGGATGGCTTCAGCTGTGCGGAATGTGCTGACTGCTCCGAAGTAAGTCGGCCCCTCCAGCCATGCATGGTCGCCAGGATCGAGCAGTGCGCGGGCAACGTAATCCAGCGCTTGCTGCGAGCCGTACGTCATCAGCACTTGGCTCGGGTCGACGTGGATCGAGCGGAGCGCAGAGCGCCGGGCAACCCAATCCAGCACGATGACTGGACCGCCTGCGCCGCCATATTGAAGCGAATCCCGGCCGTGAGTCCAAATCGCATCGGTCGCGGCTCCGATTAAAGGCTTATACGGGAATGTATCCGAATGCGGCGAGCCGAAGGAGAGCGGAATCACCTGGCGCTTCTTCGCAGCTTGGGCGGCTCCCATCGGCGCGATGGCCGGCAGCCTGCGGGCAAAGGAATAGGGTTTCAATGATAGGGTGGACATAGCTTGATTCACCTCGTAATTATTTGTTTGCGAAAGACGAGCGCAAGGTTCAATCTCCGTTAATCAACCAGGCGTCCATTCATAATCGCTGGAAGAACGGGTTACCCTCTGTAGTTGTCCTGCCACTTCAGCAGCTTGCTCTCCAGCAGCCGGACGAATGAATCGGCCAGCTTGCCGACGATGGCGAATGTGAAGACGCCGACAAACACGACGCCTGTCTGCATGAAGGATCGCGCATCCTGAATCAGGTAGCCGATGCCTCTGTCCGCGCCCATCAGCTCGGCTACGACTAGGCAAAGCCAGGCCATGCCGAGCGACAGGCGCAGTCCTAACAGCACATTCGGCAGCGCCGCAGGCAGAACAAGCCTTCGAATCTGCTTGGCACGGCTGAATTCCAGGATGCGGGCCACATCGAACAGCTTGAGGTCCACGCTGCGGACGCCCAGAAATGTGTTGACGTAGAGCGGGAAGAAAGCCCCGACTGCGATCAGCAGCACCTTCGACAGCTCGCCGAAGCCGAACCACAGAATGAACAGCGGCGTGATGGCAAGCAGCGGAACGGTGCGAAGCATCTGAAGCGTAGGATCGAGCGCTTCTTCCGTTCTCCTGGACAGGCCAACGGCAAGTCCGATCAGCAGTCCCGCAGAGCCCCCAATCGCAAAGCCCAGCAGCGCCCGGTACACGCTGATTTTCAAATGACCGATATATTCTCCTGATGCAAGCAAGTCATAGAAATCCTTCAAGATGGAACTTGGGGCGGGGAAGAGCTGTGCCGAGATCAGGCCTGCGCCAGAAGCAATCTGCCAGGCGATCAGCAGCGCCAGCGGCACAATAAGGCCGGTTAGCGTTCTTCTCAGCCCATTCCTTCGTTTCTTGCGGGTGGCGGGCCGCGTTGCTTTGTTCATGCCGTTGCTCCTTTCAAGCTCGTATACGATTTTTTGCCTATTAAATCTCCCAGTCCTGCGCTGTCGTCTCGGATTGATGAAGTGCGTTCATGACGCTGGCTCTAAGCTGCTGGAAGGCCGGACCCGTCCGGCTGCGGGGATGAGGCAGGTCGATTGCAATCTCATGCTTGATGGTTCCCGGTCCCGCGCCCATGACGAATACTCTGTCCGACAGAAATACCGCTTCGTCAATGTCATGCGTAACGAGCACCATGGTCGTCTTGTTTCTAGCCCATATTTCAAGCAGCGCTTCCTGCAAGTGATTCCGGGTAAAAGCGTCCAGGGCGCCGAACGGCTCGTCCAGCAGCAGCACGTCCGGCTGCCGGAGCAGGGCGCGCGCTATGGCGACCCGTTGGGACATGCCGCCCGACAGCTCGCGGGGATACGCTCTCTCAAAACCTTTGAGCTTCACCAGCTCGATCATGCTGTCTACTTGCATTCTGACCGCCGGATTCTTAAGCGACAGGTCTGCGGCAATGTTCTGTTCGGCGGTCAGCCAAGGGAACAGCCGATGCTCCTGAAAGATAAAGCCTTTTTCTTTGCCGGGGCGCGTCACGGGGGCGCCGCTTAGGAACACGTCTCCGTCATATTCGGCATCCAGCCCGGCAATAATTTTGAGCAATGTGCTTTTGCCGCAGCCGCTTGGACCGATAATCGATACGAACTGGCCTGGCTTCACATGGGCGTTAATATGGGAGAGAACGTGGAGGCTGGAGCCGTCGCGCTGGAAGCTTTTATTCACGTTTTGAATAATCAACTCGCCTTTGATCGTCAATATATCACCTAATCTCATTGAAATAGTAGGGTATAAACTGATACTATTAACTCATATTCATAGGTGTAATGTACAATAGTTAATAGTTATTGTCGTATTATTTTTACTTATACAACGGAGGTTGTTATGAGAATTGAGCAGCTGCAGTATATTGTCGAAATCGCCAGTACCGGATCTTTTTCCATCGCGGCGGAGAAGCTTCATGTCTCACAGCCTAACATCAGCCAGTCGGTAGCGGCGCTGGAGCAAGAGGTGGGTGTACAGCTATTCCATCGCACCAGAGGCGGAACGGTGCCTACCGAGGCGGGCGAGGCTGTCATCGCGAAAGCCAGACATATTCTGGCTAAGCTTCATGAATTAAAGGCGACGGCAAATGAGCATACGGAGGTGCTTCGGGGGAAGCTTGTGATCGGGGCGATCTCCGGAATCTGCACCAGCTTTTTGCCGCGGACGCTATCCGCTTTTGCCATCCGCCATCCCTATGTCGAGCTGGAGATTCTGGAGGAGCATTCCGGCGGCATTGAAGAGAAGCTGCTGGAGAACCGGCTTGATCTGGGGTTGATGGGCATTACGGGAGAATATGCGAATAAGCATCTTAGGGCGGAGCGGTTTCTCTCCTGCGAGATTATGGCTTGTGTCGGGGTACAGACTCCGCTTGCGGCCAGGAAGAGCATCTCGTTCGCTGATATTCTTCATTATCCGCTCGTTGGCGTGTCCGGGCATATGAAGGAATTGCTGCTGAGCTACGGCACGCCCAAGCAGCTGTTCCATTCGAAAGGCACGGAGGCGGCCAAATATGTTACGGCTGAAGGTGTTGCCATCAGCTTCTCCATGGATATCTCGCTTCGGAACGATCCTCATGTCGCAATGGGCAAGATTGTTCCAATTCCGATCGAAGAGAAGCCTTCTGTTCATTTGTATTGGGCTCATGACCGGAAAGGAATGTCGGCGGCAAGCGAGGCTTTTCTGAGCGAGTTTCTGATGCAGGTGGAGAAATACAAGCGGATGGCCCGGTTCGAATAGCGTTATTTGCGGCTTGGCGGTGCGGTTAATGGTATAGTAGATATTGGAATCCCGTGAGGATAATAAGGGAATGAAGGGGCTATTTTCAGCATAGAGGGGGAACTTTATTGTTTTCATGGTTTCGTACGGCGCTGCTGTTTATTGTTGTTCTAATTTTGACGCGTTTCATACCGTTTTCGGAGTTTTTCCGCAACGTGAATACGCTGGTGCATGAGCTGTCTCACGGGCTGGCCGCGCTGCTGCTGCAGGGCCGGGTGATGGAGATACATCTGTATGCGGATCAGAGCGGCGTGACGTGGACTCAGTTTCAGGAAGGCTGGATGATCATCCCGATCGGTCTGGCGGGATATGTGGGAGCGTCGCTATTTGCCATGCTGCTGTTTATCCTGTTCCGCAAGGATAATCTGAAAACGGGTTTAACGATCATTGCTATAATGGCGGGACTTGCAGCTATTCTGTTTGTCCGGAACGGTTACGGTTTTGCATGGAGCGTCGGCTTTGCGGCTGTGACGGCCGCAGTCGCTTTCTTGGCTCCGAGATGGCTGCAGCAAGGCTATTACTTGCTGATCGCTTTTTTGTGCCTGGTGGAGTCCGTTGTCTCCGCCTTTGTAATTCTCTATCTGGCCTTGCAATCTCCAGGCTCTGCGGGCGACGCCACTAACTTAGCCAAAGCAACAGGCGTGCCTGCTCTGTTATGGGGCTTCGTATTTGTAGCCTTTGCCTTGTGGTGCGCGCGCGTCTCGCTTAGCCGGCTGCTGGGGAGAAGGAGAGGGCAGGAGCATGCGAAGCTGATGGCTTAAGCTGCGAGTTTCGTGAAGAAAGGCCGGCTAGACGTTTGAACGTCTGGCCGGCCTTTTGTGATGCCAAGAAACTGAATTTAACCGCGAGCAGTTAACGGAGACCCGCAATAGTCGCACGGCGAGCTTTCGCCGGCAATAACAGCCTTCCGGGCGCCGCAGCCCTTGCATTCGACGGATACGGATACCGCTTTTTTGGGAGCTGGCGCTGGCTTGGACTCTACGACGTTGATCACGGTTCTTGTTTCCACACGCTGCTGAGGGGGCGGCTGAATGACTTGAACCGGTCTAGGCTGCTGGACTGGCTGTGACGCTGCCTCCAGCTTCAACCGCAGATTTCTTCGGATGCGATGGCCGAAGAACAACAGCAGGAACGTTGGGAGATAGAACATGAAGACAAGTGCCCATATGGATGTAGAAAGATCAGAGCTGCCTGATTCCGAGGTGATCAGCCCGACTACAACTGTGAACAAGAGCGAAGCAAAGGCGAGCAAGACGCCAAGAGTGGTCAGGATATGTGAGAAAAAACGCATGGCTTTCAAACCCTTCGTCATGTACTGGCAACCGGCCCCAGGCTAGCGGGGCAAATTAAATTTTTACATATCATAATTTAAGATCCGTTGCAGGATGCCGCTAAGCAAACTCTTCAATAGACAATCAAAAGTGTGTTCGCGTTGCCGCGGCTTAAGCTCCCGATGTTAAAGGAGAGCCGCAGTAGTCACAAAACGAAAGCTCGTCCCTTATAACAGCTTTCCGGGCACCGCAGCCCTTGCATTCCACGGGCACCGCTTTTTTGGGTACAGGATCCGGTTTGACTTTCACGACTTTAATGATTGTTTTTGGTTCTGTTTGTTGTTGGAAAGGCGGATAGTTGTGAACCGGATAGCACTGCGGAACAGGCTGGGATAAAGCCAGCTCTTCTAACTTCAGATTTTTCCTCATGCGGTATCCGCGCATTAAGAACTGGTAAGAAGGGAGGTAGAGTATTAAAAAAAGAAGGATAAAGTCAAATAAATCCTTTCCCACAATAAATGTAACTGTTATTGATAGTGCGGAAAGCAAAACCCCTATACCTATATACAGATACGCTTTGCCATACCTGCTCATTGGTATCACTTCGTTTTGATGTACTTTCTTTCGAATGCGCTGTCCGTAGTACAATAGCAAAACAGGCGGCGTATTGATTAATAAAATAAAGAGAATCATCCATGGAGAAGCGTCGTCACCCGCAATTTGTAAAAAAATAATGAATGTAAATCCTATAGAAAACAGGATGTAAACGGCTCCGAGAATGGTCATGGCAATTGACAGTACATATTTTAAATCTCGCATTTCTTTCTGTACCTCCAATATGAACGATCAACCACACGGAAAGAACACAAGGCTCAGCACAGCAAGCTATGCTGTTAGAGGCGATCCGCAATAATCGCAAGGCGAGCTCTCGCCTAATGGAACAGCCTTTCGAGCGCCGCAGCCCTTGCATTCTACAGATACAGTCTTTTTCGGTACAGGCGGCGGTGTTGGTTTGGTTTCTATGGCTTTATTAACTGTATTGACTGTATTGACTTGTTGCTGCACTGGCGGAACAAATGAAGCAGGATTGGGGTGTTGCTTTGGCAAAGCTTGTTTCTTGGGTTTCTTCTTTCTGATCAACCGATAGCCAAAGAACAGGAGCAGAAAGGAAGGACCATAAAAAAGCAAGAGCTCACCAATGTAATGTCCAATTACCTCGCCAGCGGAATTGCCAGGGCTCATCTCAATAGAGGACATAATGGAAAGAATGGAATACAGGATACCGAGTACGAGTAAAATACTCCCGATTATAATTTTGAATATACGCATAGGCAAAATTCATCCTCCGTTAACTTATCGGCACAATCGCCATATATCTTTCAGTATTAAGCATTGGCTGTCAGTGGCGATCCGCAATAGTCGCAAGATGTGCTTTCTCCTGCTGCTACAGCCTTCCGGGAACCGCAGCCTTTACATTCTACGGACACGGAAGGTGCTTTTCTCGGAGCGGGTGCAGGCTTGGGTTCAGCGGCATGGAAGACCGTTCTGGTTTCTACGCGCTGTTGAACAGGTGGGACACTATATCCTGGATTGTATTCAGCGGCCACGTTCGTTGCTGTAAGTTTCAGCTTTTTCCGAATGCGATGCCCGAAGTAATAGAATGCGAATGTAGGCAGATAGAACATAATGAAAAGGATTAATAGAAAGACGATGCTGGCTGACACAGGTGAAGGTTGTGTTGATACTTCCGACATAATAATGAATGTAAACATAATAGAAAGAAATGTATGAATAGCACCAGCCACTGTTAATATGATAGAAATGACGAAAGCAAAATTACGCATAGCGTTCTATATCCTCCGTTATTTGCTCGCAACCAGCTGCTGGTTGCGGGCTTTGACTTGTCCCCGCAGATGATGAATGGAACGGATGAGCTCCTCTGCGGAGCCGGTTTGCTCATTAGGTTGTTTCGCCGATTCGATGACGCCATTGATATATTGGATATCCAGCTGCATCGTATATTCTAGCTCGGCAAGAGCGGGAAGGGAAGCAGGGTCGCTATAGGTAATATCGTCAATAAGAGCATCCATAGCGGGTGCTACTTTTGAACGTTCCGCCGGTCCCCATCGCTGAAGCGAAAGCTTGGCATTCCGAGCTGCTGTCAGCATAAGCTTCCAGTCTGCAGTACGCTCGCTGTCTCCCTGCTCCACGTTCTGAATATGCGAGTAGGATACGCGAACCAGTGCGGAAGCAATTATGGCAACAAGCAGCAGGACGCCATGAAGCGTTATATATATACCAAGCGGAAGAAAAGCCAGAAATGCCGCAACAACAACCGCAACGAAATAGAGGCCGGCGATGATTCCATAAGTGATATAAGAGCCTTGATAGCCTGCCTTAGCTCCCTGAATTAAGCGGGAGATCATCAGATAAATAGTCAGCTCTGCCAATAGGATGGCAGAGAGCGCTATGATCTGGCGCAAGTCCCAGGCGGCAATCGGATTAAGGCCAAAATAGATGAATAACGTAAGTCCTCCAATAAGCAAGAAGATGATCGAATTCAACACTTGCGGACGCAATGTCATAGCCTGATCAACCTCCTTGCTTCTGGCTTGCGCCGCAATGACTGCAGAACGCCGAGCCGCCGGTTATGGTTTCTTTGCAGCTAATACAAGACATCGGCAGCGCTGTCCCGCATTCATGGCATTTGGCGCTGTCCTCAGCCGTATCGGCTCCGCAAGACGGGCACGCATGGTACTTGTCGCCGCAATTGGCGCAGAATTTGGCGTTTTCGGCTAAAGCGGTCCCGCACTTGTCGCAATGGTGCACCTTTTTGGCCGGGGCTTCTGCAGCCGCAGGCTCCTTCTCGCGCATGCTTTTACCGCAATTGCTGCAAAATGGCACGCCAGCCGAGCCGCTGGTTCCGCAATGCGGACACCGCGCTAGAGCAGGCGGAGGCGAGGCATTCATCGCGTCGCTGACCCGATCCATCTGGCCGCTGAATGCGCCGCCAAGCGTGCTACCGAGATTCGCGCCGACAAAGAGCGGGTGAACGCTGCCCGGATTTTTGGCGGCGCCTTCCAGGATGTCGAGAGAGCGCTGCTGCTGATAGGAGAAGCCGACCATTTCCATCTCTAGTCTCTTGTTCAGCAAGCTGCGCAGCTTCTCGATGGAAGGATCGCCATCCGGCACGCTGACATTTTCAATGTAGAAATGATGGATCTTGATCCCGAATTCATCCAGCTCTGCTGCGATTTTGGCCTGTGCATGCGAGGAAATTTCGCTAATGTACGCGTTGATTTCCAAGGAGCTTACTTTTTTATGAATCAGATACGACGTTATGATTTCGGTAATATTCATCATCATCACGCCGCGAATATGCTTCGTGATCGATTCCTTCGAGAATTCGCCGAGCGTTCCGACCAGCTTGATTAGGAATTTCCGGCTATCCTCGACGGTCAGTCCAAAATGGCCAAAAGCGCGCACGGGCACCAAAATATGATACAGGGGGTCCTTCACCTGAATCGGAGTGGCTGTGCCCCATTTAATATCCAGAACGCTTCCTTTGTTCACGAACCAAACTTCTGCGGTGAACGGAGATTTGCCGCCAAACGGCAGATTGACAATATGGTTCAAAAGCGGAATATTGGCTGTGCTAAGCGTATGTCTGCCTGGTCCGAAGCTGTCTAACGCCTGGCCTCCTTTGAACAGGATCGCTTCCTGCGATTGATTGACAATCAGCTGCGTCCAAGTGCCCAGCTCCTGATGCGGAAATTTCCAAGCGTACACATCCGGCGTGCCGTCATATTTGACGATATCAATCAAGGACATTGCGTCATCACCTCTTTTATGTAATATGGGAAAATAGTCCCTGCAATTGATCTCTTCTTATATTAATAGATTAAAGTCGATTGGGCTAGAAGTTTGTCCCAATTTGATATACGGGATTGAGAAGATATGGATGCGATTATTTATTTTAGAAGCAGAGACGGTTGCTTCAAATCGGAGTGCGCAGGGTAAAGTATACGTATTCCAGGTTTGAGAGGAGCGATTGACAATGACGAATGCAAAAAAGGTTGCGTTTCTGCTGGCGGATGGATTCGAGGATTCCGAGATGAGGAATCCGTTCGACGAAATGGTGAAGAACGGTCATGAGACCGTAATTATCAGTGAGCGGGCAGGTGAGGAGCTGCGGGGCAAAAAAGGAACGATCGCCTATACGTCCCATCTTTCCATCAATGAAGCGGAAGCAAGCGACTATGCTGCCGTCATCATTCCGGGCGGAAGCTCTCCGGGCAAGCTAATGGACAACGAGAAGGTCCAGCAATTTGTCCAGGAGGCAGACTCTGCCGGCATCACAATCGCTGCGATTTGCCACGGGCCGCAAATTCTGGCTGCAGCCGGAATATTGGAGGGGCGCACACTGACGTCATATCCGGGCATCGCATCCGAGGTGGAGAAAGCGGGCGGCCGCTTTATCGATAAAAAGGTCGTTGTGGACCAGAATTTGATTACATCGCGCACACCTGAGGACGAGCCTGCCTTTATTAGCGAAATAGTGGAGAAGATCGGCGTGAATGCTTGGTAGGCGACAGGCAGCTGCAAGATGATGAAAGAGACAAAGGCGACGGAGGAATGGTTCCTTCGTCGCCTTTTAGGTGTGTTTCGCATGATTAAAAAGCTGCCGCGAGCCGCGTCCAGTATAATAAGTCGGTTAGATCGACTTATTGCTCTTAACCGCGATCAATTCGGTCACGCCGCCTCTATTAGCCCGCCTAGCTTACACCGCCTGCAAGCCGGCTTGGTTCAGGAGGTTCCATGGCTTGTTGTAATGCGGCTGGAAGAAGAAGTCGACGAAGCTGAGCTCATCCATCGTCATGCCGTTTTGGATGCAGACCGACAGCGTGTTGATCGACTGGGTCAGATCGATTTTCGACATCAGCTGGGCGCCGAGAATTTTGCCCGTGTCCGCTTCATAGACCACCTTGAGCGTAACCTTCTCGTACGTCGGCATGAACTCCGGCTTGTCATTGTCAATGATTGTGACATTTTTCACGTTCAATCCCGCAGCAATGGCAGCCGTCTCGGTCATGCCGGTCGAAGCGATGTTGTAGTCGTAGATTTTGATGCCCGATGTGCCTTGCGTGCCGAGATATTTGACGGCCGGCTCAACCAGGTTTCTGGCGACAAGCGTTCCCATGCGGACCGCATTGGTAGCCAGCGGGATGTAGGCATGCTCGCCAGTCGGATTGTATTTGACCGCGCAGCTGTCTCCGGCGGCGAATACGTCAGGCTTGCTGGTGCGCATGTATTCATCGACGATGATTGCGCCGTTCGGCAGCATATCGACCTGTCCCTTCAGCAGCTCCGTATTCGGCCGGAAGCCCATGCACAGCACCACCATATCTGCTTCATGCACGCCGTTGTTCGTAACGACACCTCTGACTTCGCCCTTCGCATTGCCTTGGAACGAGGTGACGGTCTCACCCAACGCCAGCTTCACGCCTTGATCGGCGAATGCGCACTCCGCGACATCCGTAAATTCGCGGTCCAAATATTTGTAGAGCACACGCTCCATGTTGTCGATTAGCGTTACGTTTTTGCCCAGCATCTCGAAGGCTTCCACCAGCTCGATTCCGATATAGCCTGCGCCGATGACGGCGATGCGGCGGGCAAGCCTTGCCTTCTGAATGATCGCTTGCGCGTGGTTGTAGTTTTTGCAAAGCACGACGTTCTCCAGATCGATGCCCTCCAGCTGAGGGATAATCGGCCACGAGCCGGTCGTTACGACCAGCTTGTCGTACGAGTGGACGAATTCTTCGCCGGTTTGCAGGTTTTTGGCTCTTAGCGTCTTGGCGTCCGTATCCACATCGAGCACATCATGACGAACCTTCATGGTCACGCCAAGCTCTTCCATCTGCTCAGGCGACGAGTAGAATAATCCCTTCGAATCCTTCACGACGCCGCCGACATGAAGCGCGATGCCGCACGACAAGAAGGAGATGTTATCATTCCGCTCGAAGACGGTAATTTGGGCGTCAGGGTATTGCTTAGCCATTCCAGTAATAGCGGCCGTGCCAGCGTGCGTGCATCCGATAACAGCAATGTTCATGTTTCTCATTCCAATCTCCTCCTTGTGTGGAACAAGGGACGTTAGGTTCGCCCCTCGCACTAAGTGAATCTTTTCACAACCCACAATACAATGTGAAACGATTCACAAACATCTATTTGTTATTATCATATTCGATCGGAAAGAGGAGCGCAATAGACTCCGGAATAATTATGTGATTTTTTTCACAACATGTGACAAAAAAATGGCGGGAGGTCTCTTACCCCACCGCCATTACCCATATTTGCCTTGCTATCAGCAATGCGCTTACTCCGATAAAGAGCGGCCTCACATACTTTGCCCCCTGCTTGATGGCTACTCTCGACCCCGCAATGGACCCCAGCACCATAGCTCCGCCCATCAGCAGACCTACTCCATACGATACGGAGCCAAGCGCGGCAAAAGCGATCAAGGCGCAAAAATTGCTCGTGAAGTTCAGCAGCTTCGCATTCCCTGCCGCCTTCACAAAGTCCATGCCGATCAAGAGAAAAGCGAAGATCAGGAACGACCCTGTGCCCGGCCCGAAAAATCCGTCATACCCGCCTATGAGCAAAGCGGCAGCCGCCATAGCAAGCCAGCTTCGGCGGGACAGCGCGCGCAAGGTGCTGACCTTCCCCCAGTCCTTGCGGAAGAGGGTGTAGACCGTCACGAGCAGCAGCATGACAATAACCAGCGGACGAAGCCAATCTGAAGGCACGAGCTGCAAGAGCAGCGTTCCTCCCACCGCGCCGACAGCGGTCACGGGCACAAGCTTACCGGATAACCGGAGGTCAATATTTCCTGAGCGGAAAAAAGCGATCGTGCTCGTAAGAGAAGACATCGATCCGGCAAGCTTATTCGTGCCGAGCGCCAAGTGCGGCGGCAAGCCCGCGGCGAGCAGCGCCGGGACGGCAATCAGGCCTCCGCCTCCTACGACCGAGTCAACGAACGCCGCAATAAAGCCGCCTGCGACAATAATCAATATGACTTGCCAAGTCCATTCCCATTCTATTCCCATTGTCGTTCATCCCGTTCTTTTAATCAGACTGATCATTAGATGCATGCTGACAAATCATATCTCATTTTTCAGTCTTCCGCCATATGCCTCCTTATTTTGTTCCGCAACAAGGGAAGAGCTATAATAACAGTAAATCTCATGCGGCGTGATTTATAGAAGATAGAGGAGGTGCAGTATGATGGGAAAAGAGCAGCAGCAAGCACGCTATACACAGCAAGTCGTTCTCATTACAGGAGCCGGAGCGGGAATCGGACAAGCGCTTGCGCTGGCATATGCGAGAGAGGGAGCGCGCGTAATCATTGCTGACCGCAATGAAAACGGACTGGCGGACACTTCGAAGCAGCTCGGAGCAGAGGGATATGAAGCCATTTCGATTACAGCCGATCTAAGCGTTCCTGGCGAGATCTCCGGCATGTTCACGAGAATCGGGGAGATTACCGGAGGCGTCGATATCTTGATCAACAACGCCGGCTTCGGCATATGGAAGTCGCCGTACGATCTGGAGCTGGAGGAATGGGACAGCGTCATTCATACCAACTTGCGGGGAACCTTCCTATGCTCGCGCGAGGCTGCGATGCAGATGAGGACGCGCGGAGGCGGCGCTATCGTGAATCTTTCCTCCACACGAGCGCATATGTCCGAGCCGAACTCCGAGGCCTATGCGGCGTCGAAAGCAGGCATTCTGGGACTGACGCATGCCATGGCCGTCTCGCTTGGCCCGGATCATATCCGCGTGAACGCGATATGCCCCGGCTGGATCGAGACCCGGGATTACAGCGCCCTGCGTAAGGAGGATCATACCCAGCATCCGGCTGGACGGGTAGGCAGGCCTGAGGATATTGTCAAAGCCTGCTTCTATCTGACGGATCCGGACAACGACTTTGTCACAGGCATTCATCTGGATGTCGATGGCGGGATGAGCCGGCGCATGATATACGAGGAGTAGCGGCCTTGCCTGCAGACATGCCCATACCTTACAAAAAGACTGCCATTCGGTTTAGCGAATGGGCAGTCTTCTTTGCTTAACATTTTCTATTAATCAGCGCTAACGATCCCTCCACGAACCGGTTCAAGATCGTTCGACCACTTGACGCGAATGGACTTGGACTCGAATAGATCGCTGCCATCGGATACCTGGAAGTGCATATGCGCTTCGCTGGAGTTGCCGGAATTGCCGACCTCGCCGATTTTATCGCCGCGCTTCACTTGATCGCCGGCTTTGACGGTAGCCGAGCCCTTTTTCAGGTGCGCAAGGTAGCTGAATTCTCCGCCATGGTCGATGACGACGACATTGCCGGCGGGAGCCTTTTCGTTCATCACGCCTACGGGTTCGTTATCCGCGATATCATTGACGACTGCAACGACTGTGCCGTCAGCGGGAGCGACCACGTCTTGGCCGAAGGCGAAGTAGCTTTCATTCTTCCCGGGATCTCCTTCATACGACATGCCATCCTTCACTTGTACAAGGTCGTAGGCGTATCGCTGGGAAGGATGCGCATAGTGGTAGTTGTCGAATACATTGGTCCCGCCCCAGAATACAAACCAATCGCCGTTCATTGGCCAATCATAGGTTACCTTCGTATAGAGCTGGTCGGTATCAGCGTGCTGCTCAAGCTGCTGGAATTGAAGGGCGACAATTACGTTGTCTTGATCAAATGCAGCGAGCATGCCGATATCATTGGAGCTGCTTAGCCATATCCGCTGATCGAGGCCATTCAACTTGAGTGAGCTTGATTCCTTGAAGGATTCTATGCCCGCCGTAGTGTCAGCTGCGATGGTCTTGAATTCTTCCTCGCCTACTTGAGAGCGGAAATCCTGGGATAATTGCTTGTAAATGCGCGAGTATTCCCCGTCCAAAATAGCTTTGGCCAAATCATCCGGCTCAATCCTGCTTGATTCATTCACCGTTTGTTCCCCTCCCGTGCTAATTGGTGTGGCTTGCGGCGTAGCAGCAGGCTTCGCATCCCCGCTGCAGGCAGTCAGCATTCCCGCAATAGCTCCAGTTGCGATGATGGCTCCAGCTATTCTGAAGCGTTTTGGCAATTTGTTTGTCATCAAACTCCACTCCTTTATATTTATTCGTCCGTCTCTCTATCTTTGGTTCGTTTCTATCGTAACAATTGAGTTTAAAGGCACATGAAACGGAATATGTACGGAATCTTAAGGATGAGGGAGATGCAGCGCGGAGAATTAAGGCTCCGTTAAGAATGGCGCAGCTTCCGCCTCCCGAAAGTCATGTTAAAATAAAGTCAAAGTCAGTCCCCAAAGGAGTACGACGATGAACCATGCTTCTATTCTGCTTGTCGATGACGAGCTTTCTATACTTGAAATGATGAAGACTGTATTGCGGAAAGAAGGCTTTGCCGATATCGATACTGTACGCTCCGCAGAGGAGGCTTTGGAGGCATGCGCAGCCAAAACCTATCATATCATCGTGCTGGATGTGATGATGCCGGGGCGCAGCGGTCTGGAGGCTGCCCCATTCCTTAGGCAGCTGACGGATGCGCCTATCCTATTCCTTACCGCACGCACATCCGACTTTGACAAATTATCCGGCTTTGCAGTAGGCGGCGATGACTATATTACCAAGCCGTTCAACCCGATGGAGGTTGTCGCCCGGATCCGGTCTCAGCTCCGCCGCTACATGGCTGTTCTTCAGCAGAACGGTCAGGGGGAGGCGCGAAGCGAAGGGAAAAACGGCACGATCTACGATTACGGCAGATTTCAGGTGCATGAAGAAGCGGGCGAGCTTATGGTGAACGGCCAGTCCGTCGGATGTCCGGCTCTCGTATTCCAGCTGCTGCTCTACCTGTGCAAAAATCCAAACCGGATTTTCAGCAAAAGCGAGCTGTACGAGCAAGTATGGGGCGTCGATGCGCTGAATGACGACAATACGGTTATGGTGCATATTCATCGCATACGGGAGAGGATTGAAGAAGATCCTTCCCGCCCGAAGTTTATCGTGAATGTAAGAGGCATGGGCTATAAGCTGGTTCAGAGGCCGAATGCCGAAGGCAGGAACGCATGATGAAGCGCCGGCTTATTCTGCGATTTACGCTTCAGCTCACCATAGCGGTGGTTCTTTCTTTGCTGATTGTAGCAGCAGGCATTATATGGATCACTCAGCGTTATGCGGAAATTAATATTTCAATCGATTTTTCATCCATTGGCCTGGAGAGACTAGTGGAATCCTCGAAGCTGACAAAGGACGGCATCAAATTCGATCCGAAGCTGCTGGAGCAGGTGAAATTGAACAACGGATGGCTGCAAAGCCTCGATGAAGACGGGAATGTAGAGCAGTCCTTTAATACGCCGTCCGATGTGCCGCTGAATTATGCGCCGGGGGAGATGATCTCTTATTGGACAGGAGAGAGGCCGTTCCCCTATCACTTGTATTTGTGGATTCAAGAGAAGCAAGGCAGATTATTTACGGTTGTCTATGGGATTAAAGACGAGACGGGACCTTTGCTTGAGACAGCGGTAGCACAGGGACAAGCGGCTGCGGACGGAAGATTGCAGCTTCCGAAGACGGCGGAGGAGCGGCTTCTGGCACTGGGAGGATATGCTCAGGTGCTGAATTACACCGGGGCGGAGCTGGCTTCGTTCAACAAGCCGGCGGATGCAATTGATCAGTACAGCGTGCAGGAGATGGCGCTGCGTACCATGTACAATGCCCGCTACGGCTATCGCATGCATGTCCAATATGTTCCGGAGACGGGGATGACCTGGATCGTGGCTGTACCGAATGCAATGAAGACAGCACAATCGGAGACGTCATGGCTGCCTCCTGAGGCGAAGGTGCTGCTGATCGCGATTTCGGTTATGCTTCTTTCTCTGCTGCTGGTATTCTTCCTGCTGTCCTTATGGAATGCGCGGCGCTTCGGATCGCCGATGCTGCATATGCTGGCCTGGCTGGACTCGCTTGGCAAAGGCATATATACAGAGCCGGTCGACCGCAAAGGAATCCCGAGAAGCCGCGACCAGCAAGGAGGCTGGCGTTCCCGTTACCGAGTGTTCTCCGATGTGCTCCATTCCATCGAGCGTTTGTCCGTCACATTGCTTCGTGACCGGGAGCTGCGCGAGCAGAACCGAAGCCTGCGAGAGGAATGGATATCAGGCATTACCCATGACCTCAAGACGCCGCTCTCCTCCATCCAAGGCTACGCTCATATGTTATCGGAGGAGCGGTATGAGTGGAGCGCCGATGAGGTGCGCCAATTCTCCCGAACCATGCTGGAGAAGTCGGGTCATATGGATACGCTGATCAACGATCTGGCGATGACCTATCGCATAAGCGCAGGCATACAGCCGCCGGAGGGGGAAGTGCTGGAGCTGAATGAGTGGCTCCGCAAATCGGTGGAGCAAGCCGCGTCTCATCCGTCCTTTGGCGAGCAAAGAGTAAGCTTCGTCCCGTCCGGTAAAGAAATGTACATCAAGCTGCATGCGCCGTGGCTCAATCGGATTGTGATGAATTTGACCGCCAATGCGCTGCTGCATAACCCGCCTGGAACTCAATTGACCGTTAGCGTGGCGGAAGACGATCATAATGGCGGCATCGCGATCACGTTTGCCGATGATGGCAAAGGCATGGATGAGCAGACGGCGGCGCGGCTGTTCGACCGTTATTACCGCGGCATAGACAGCATGGCTATGGTCGAAGGAACAGGACTCGGGATGGCGATCGCCAAGGATTTGGCCGAGGCGATGGGGGGGCGAATCACGGTGGACACCTCGCCGGGACAAGGAACGGTTATTCGTCTGTACTGGCCTGCTGCCGGATAAAGCAAAGACCGCCCTGCCAGATAGCAGGGCGGTCTTCGTCTATATGAAGGCTAGCTGCCGGATTTCTTCTGCAGCAGGCGCTCAAGCTGTTCTTCGACAAGCGCATTGCGCTGCTCTTGCTTCTGGTCAGGGATGACAGTGCTGCCGTAATGGCCGCCAGTGGAAGTTCTGGACAGCTCGCGAGCCGCTTCCCACTCCATGACCTTCTGCTCGATGCGCTCGAAGCCGCGTGCAGCGGAGCTGCCTTGCAGATGCGGCGCAGCGTATCCGTTGCCGCCGGTATGCGCTGTATTCTGGCGAACGCGGGCTACCAGCTCGGCACGCTTGCTTTGCAGACGCGTCTTCTCTTCTTTGAGCGATTCTACGCGCAGCTGCAAGTCGATTGCAGCTTGCTTGGCGATACCGCGAAGTCTATCCGTGTCCTCGGCTTGCTCCAGATAGAGCAGCTTCGCTTCCAGAGCAGTGCGGGCTTCAGCCTCTCGGCCTTCCCCAGCTGCCTGTACAGCTTTTTCTTCATAATAGCGGGCTTGCGTATTCAACTCTTCAAATTTGGAGCCCATCATGCGCTCCTGAGCTTGTTGCTGGACCAGTGCGCGCTCGGCGCGGTCAATTTCCTCATCCAAATCTCTCAAGTAGTGATTCAGCATCATCACCGGATTTTCCATCTTGTCCAGCATTTCATTGGCAGCAGCCCTCGTCATATTAACCATGCGTTGCAAAATTCCCATATCTCATCTCTCCTTAAATGTGTTTTTTAGCAGATTGGCTTATTAGATTAATAGTGGTTGTGGTTGTAGTGATTCATGAAGGACATATCGCCAAGCGGCGCCTTCGGCACAAGGATCGATGCTACGAAGTACAGCACAACTACAGCTCCGAAGCTGAAGAATGCGGCAATGACGACCAGCAATCGTACAATGGTGGAGTCAATGCCGAACCATTCAGCAATACCTCCGCAAAGCCCCGTTATTTTATTGTCCGTGTGAGATCGAAATAGTTTTCTCATGTTCCTCATCCTTTCCTCTCGCTCATGTCTATGTCCTTATTCTACCGGTCGCCCCGCGTTCCGGTAACGGTCCCAGGTCTATTCTTGATGCTGGCCTTGAGTCGGGGAGGGACTGGGACGGACGGCGGGGAAGCCGTATAAAGAAACGCATGATCCCTTTGAATTGCCGGATCATGCGTTATCTGCATCCAAGTCATATATCCAATGACAGTATGCTGTTTTTATATTTCTGATCGAGCTTGGCAATGAAAGCCTTGGCAGCAGGCGAAAGATGTTTGTTGCAGTGGTAGACGTAACTGATTCCCCTCTGAAAGGCAATGTCTTTAAGCGGGACTCTAACCAATCTGCCATATTCTATATCCTGTTGGATGGCAAAGCTTGAAATAATGGAGACCCCGAGATTGTGTATGACCCCTTGCTTGATGCCTTCCAGATTGCTGATTTCCAAATATTTGGGTGAATGAAAACCGTATTGTTTAAATGTTTCTTCCAAATACGTTCGTGTTGCCGACTTATCAGGTTTAATGATCAAAGTTTCATTTTCCAAATCCGCGAACGTACAGCTCTCTTTTTGTGCTAGCGGGTGTGACGGATGAACGACGAGATCAAGTTTATCCTGGTAAAACGTCGTACGCTGAAATTGGGATTCGTCTATATGTATCCGGCTTGACAGAACCAGAAATTCTAACTTGTTTGTTTCAAGCATTCGGATGAGTTGAGCAGATGAAGTAATGTTCATATTGATGTTTATTTCCGGATATTCGGTAGTGAATTCCTTCAAAATGGAAGGCAGAAGGTAGACGCCGACAAAATTGCTTGCCCCGAATGACAAGGTGCCATAAGACAGGTCCTCGAACTGGCGTATGTGGTCTTTGGCTGAATGGAATAAATTAATGATTTGCTCCGCATAAGGCTTGAAATGCTCACCTTGTTTGGTCAAATACAGTTTCTTTCCTATTCGGTCAAAGAGAGGGACGCCCAATTCATCCTCCAAGCTTTGTATTTGCATGCTTACGGAAGGCTGGGAGCAATAAAGCCGATCAGCAGCTTCAGTAAAGCTGAGGCACTGGGTAAGCGTAAGAAAGGTTTGCAGTTTGTTTATGTTCATATTGTCCGCCTATTTCGGATTTTGTATATCGTCAAACCTATTATAACGAATCGTTATGATAACGACAATTAAATCAAATTGTTTTATCGATTTGCTTTGGATATGATGTAAGCGGTAACATACAACCGACAAGGGGGATGTAAGATGACTGATGGCGTATCGACCGTACAACAAGACGGCAATAATATGGCGCCGGACAAGAAAAGCAAGACGGAACAAATGATGAAGAAAATTGGGGTTCCGCTTGCAATAGCGGTTGCTCTGCTGCTATTTTTAATGCCTACTCCCGAGGGCATGAGCATTGAAGCGCAGAAATCCATTGCTATTTTTACCGGAGCCCTGATCCTTTGGGTAACGACGCCAATCCCCATCTATTTGACTTCACTCTCGGCGATTCTTTTGCTTCCTCTGGTAGGAGCCGTTGACGATCAGAAGGTCGCATTCGGAACGCTTGGCTTCGATGTCATCTGGCTAATGGTATCGGCATTTATTCTTACTTCGGCTATGGTGAAGTCGAATCTGGGCAGAAGATTATCGTTGTGGATGATTACGAGATTTGGCAAAACGCCTAAGATGACGTTGTTTCTATTGGTGCTCATCAATTTCATTCTGGCATTTTTTGTTCCATCAACAACAGCCAGAGCGACACTAATGGTGCCGATCTGTCTGATCTTGTTAGAAGTTTATAGAGCGATTCCTGGTAAAAGCAACCTTGGCAGAGTGATGATGCTCCAGGGCGTACAGTCGGATGCGCTCGCTACCTCGGGTGTCATGACCGCAACGGCAGGCAACATTATCGCGGTCGGTTTCATTAACGACCAAGCTGGCGGAAACATCGGCTATATGGATTGGCTTCTGGCATCTATGCCTACCGCAATCATTACTATGACGCTTACTTTTTTTATAGGCTTAAAGATATTCCCGATAAAAGGCGAATCCAATTTCCATCAAGCAATGGATACTTTAAAGGACGAGCTGGCCAAATTGGGATCATTCTCCCTGGATGAGAAAAAAGCGGTGTCCATCTTTCTATTTACCGTCATCCTTTGGGCTACCGGAGATTATCATAGCGGCTGGTTCGGCTTTGAAATCAGCACGGAGCAGACGGCCGTTCTTGCAGCGCTCCTGTGCTTACTCCCGAAAATCGGCTTAATGACATGGAAAGAGGCCAATATTAAATGGGAGTTAATGATTTTCGCCGCAGGCGCTTATGCCGTCGGCAATGCACTGGATAAATCGGAAGGCGCACTGTGGATGATTAACAAACTGGTTGTAGCTTTGGGAATCGAGAAAATGAATCATGTCTGGGTTTATGTTGTGGTCGTTTTCCTTAGCATGTACAGCCATCTGATTTTTACAAGCAAGACGGTAAGGGTTACGATCTTGATTCCTGCTTTCATTGCATTGGCAAAGACACTCGGGATGGATCCCGTTCCGCTGGCGTTAGCTGCCGCCATGACGATGACCTATACGATTACTCTTCCACCGCATTCGAAGGTCAACACTATTTATTTCGGTACAGGATATTTTTCGGTTTTGGATCAAGTGAAATATGCGATTATCACTTGTTTTATCGGAGCTTGCGTAATCAGTCTGGCCGTCTTTACTTGGTTTAAAGTGATTGGCATATAGATACACGGGAGGAAACTATATTGTACAGAAAAGTTGTTTTGGCCATAGCGGATGGCTTAGGAGATCGTCCTAACCCTATACTCGGTCACAAAACTCCATTGGAATACGCGTCTACGCCCAATTTGGATCGGCTAGCCGCAAAGGGCATTACCGGAATGATGGATTTAATCGCTTCAGGCATTCCGGTCGGAACGGATATGGGGCATTTAATATTGTTCGGCTATGAGCCGCAAAATTATCCAGGGCGTGGACCAATAGAGGCTTTAGGGATCGGTATGGATGTTCGACCGGGAGATATCGTGTTCAGATGCAATTTTGCGACGGTTGATGAGCATGGGGTTGTTGTTGATCGCAGGGCAGGGAGAATTCGTGAAGGAACAGATAAGATTGCGGATGCCATTAACGGGATCATCGTTCATGGGGTTACGGTTTATTTCCAACCCGCTACCGAGCATCGAGCTGTACTCATTCTTCGTGGTGACGGTTTAAGCGATCAAGTGAGCGATTCCGATCCCAAAGCGCCGAACGACGGAAGTCCTTTTCTTAGGATAGAACCGCTGGACCTTACCAAAGAAGCACAGAAAACGGCTTTGGTTTTGAATTCATTTCTCTTAAAAGCGCATTCGATATTAAAGGATCATTCAGTCAATGCAGAGAGAATCAGTCAAGGAAAGCTTCCTGCGAATTTTATTCTTACAAGAGGCGCCGGCAAGATGACAGAGCTGGAACCCATTACGGACAAGTTGAATATTAAAGGGTGTTGCATCGCAGGGGAGAGCACGGTATTAGGCGTTGCCCGAATGGCTGGCTTTCAGACCGTGACTCATAGCAGCATGACTGGGAATATGGATACGAATATTCAATTGAAAGCGAAACTGGCTACGGAATCTTTGGCTGAGAACGATATGATATTAGTTCATTTAAAAGCGCCGGATCTGCAAGGTCATGACAATGAGCCCTTTCAGAAGGCCAAAGCAATCGAAATGTTCGATGAGATGATAGGTTTAATTGAGAAAGGCATCCCTGAGGATGTATATCTGGCTATAGCAGCGGATCATTCTACTCCGTGCGAAATCGGCGAGCATACGGGAGACCCCGTTCCGGTTCTCATAAGCGGGCCCAGTATCCGTAAAGACCGCGTCACAGAGTTCAATGAAATGGACTGCGCATATGGAGGGTTGGGACATTTGACGGGGAATGATTTTGTTCGTACGCTGCATGGTTTTATGGGACGCGTGAAAAAACAAGGAAACTAGGATGATAATCAGAGAAAGAAGATCCTGATGAATTTAGCAGTTTGCTGGAGAATGAATAGAGACGATGCCCTGGCGGGTATCGTCTTTTTTGCAATTAACCGGCGGCAATATTTCTTGTCCGCCATCCTGCCTAAATTAGCTATTGTCATTTCCTTCCTCGCATAAGATGATAGAAGAAACAGGTCAATGGAGGGGTATAGGATGCATCGATCGGACGCGATCGTAATAGGCGCGGGGCTTGCGGGACTTGCGGCGGCGGCGGAGCTTGCCGATGCGGGGAAGAGGGTGATGCTGCTGGATCAGGAGCCGGAGGCTTCGCTCGGCGGCCAAGCCTGGTGGTCGTTTGGAGGGCTGTTCCTGGTCAACTCGCCGGAGCAGCGCAGGCTGGGCATCAGAGACTCCAGGGAATTGGCTTGGCAGGACTGGCTTGGTTCAGCCGGCTTCGACCGCGATGACGATGAAGATTATTGGGGCAGGCTATGGGCGGAGGCCTATGTCGACTTCGCCTCGGGTGAAAAGCGGGCTTGGCTGCATGGCATGGGCGTCCGGTTCTTCCCGGTCGTCGGCTGGGCGGAGCGGGGCGGCTATCTGGCGGAGGGGCATGGCAACTCGGTGCCTCGCTTTCATATCGTATGGGGTACAGGCCCCGGCATTGTAGCTCCGTTCGAGCGGCGGGTCCGTGAGCACATAGCTGAGGGACGGATCCAATACCGTCCGCGCCATCGCGTCGATCAGCTGATTCAGCGGGATGGGGCGATTGTTGGTGCAAGCGGTTCCATCCTGGTACCGAGCCAGGCCGCGCGAGGTGAAGCCAGCTCTAGCGAAGTCGAGGACACGTTCGAGCTTGAAGCGGGTGCGGTGCTTGTGACGAGCGGAGGCATCGGCGGCAATCATGAGCTGGTTCGCCGTAACTGGCCGGGCAGGCTGGGCGAACCGCCGGCACGAATGCTGTCAGGTGTTCCGGCGCATGTGGACGGCCGAATGCTCGGGATTACGGAGGAAGCGGGCGGCCGGGTCGTCAACCGGGACCGGATGTGGCACTATACGGAGGGACTGAAGAACTGGAATCCGATATGGGCCAATCATGGCATTCGCATCTTGCCGGGGCCTTCGTCGATCTGGCTGGATGCGGCAGGCAATCGATTCCCGGCGCCGAACTTCCCCGGCTTTGATACGCTTGGCACGCTGGAGGCGATTCAGAAGACCGGCTATGATTATTCCTGGTTCATCCTGACGCAGAAGATTATCGAAAAGGAATTTGCATTGTCCGGCTCGGAGCAAAATCCTGACCTGACCGGCAAGAGCGTCCGCAAGGTGCTGTCGCGGGTGCTGCCGGGAGCGCCAGGACCGGTGCAGGCCTTTATGGATAAGGGAGAGGATTTTGTGATCTCTCGCGGCATCAGGCAGTTGGTTGATGGAATGAACAAGCTTGCGGGCAGCAGCCTGCTTGACCCCGCAGCAATCGAGCGCCAGCTTGTGGCGCGCGACCGGGAGATGGATCATGCGTTTACGAAGGATTTGCAAGTCACGGCAATCCGCGGCGCGCGCCATTATATCGGCGACAAGCTGATCCGGACCGCCAAGCCCCACAAGCTGATGGACCCGAAGAACGGGCCGCTCATTGCCGTGAGGCTGAGCATCGTCAGCCGCAAGACGCTGGGCGGTCTCCAGACTGACCTGTCGGGCCGTGTGCTGAATGCCGCAGGCGAGCCGATTCCAGGACTCTATGCGGCAGGAGAGGCTTCCGGCTTTGGCGGCGGCGGCGTGCATGGCTACCGGGCGTTGGAGGGAACATTCCTCGGCGGCTGCCTGTTCTCCGGCAGAGCAGCGGGGCGTGCAGCGGCTGCAGAGCTGTAAACCTTCAGGGAAGCTAAATGATTTACGTATGAAAAAGGAGCCTTCGTTCCACTGACCAAGTGGAATAGAGGGCTCCTTTGATATTCTGTCTGATGGCGGCGGCAGGAGCTGCTGCTCCAGTCCTCCTATCCAATAGCCTGACTGCATTAACGAGGCTTGATTAGCAGGGGTGCTGAGTCCAGTCACCCCGCCTTTTTTCCGCTGTCCGCTTGTTTCTTTCTGAGGGACGTCATAATAAGCACGTTCAACATGACGGGAGGGATAGCGGCAAGCAGGAAGCGCCATTCGCCGGTTAGAGCGGAGATAATGGCGAACAGGATCAGCATGGATGCGCCGATTGTAATGCTGATTACGAGCTGAAGCTTTCCTTTGCCGGTGTCGTCGTCGGGATCAGCCGTCATACGGGCCTGAAGGATGAAAAACGACAGCCCCCAGCTGCCCAGAAGAACAAACAGCAGAATCGCCAGCGCCGGAATCGTGCCGACGGACAGGCCGAATACTTCCAGAGACAGCAGCACATAGATCGCTGCAATTGTAAAGTACCATGAGATCGAGCGGGACTTGGCTGTCATATAAGCCAGCATCTCATCCAGACCGTTATTTTTGGCTGCGGCGCGCCTGCCGAAGTACCAGCCTGCAATCCCGAACAAGAGTCCGCCATATATGCCTAGGTATACCATCTACTTCTCCTCCTTTTCTTCAAATACGAATACATCCTCGATTTGCATGCGGAAAGCCTTGGCGATTCGGAAAGCGAGCTCCAGCGACGGATTGTATTTCATGGTCTCGATCGCGATGACCGATTGCCGGGAGACGCCGATAATCTCCCCCAGCTGCTCTTGCGTCATGCCATGCTCGTTGCGCAATGCCCGGATATGATTTTTAATGCGGACCCCCTCCAAATGCGGCAATCATAATGTAAAGCTAACTTTACGTAAAGTATACTTTACATAAATGGAGGCTGTCAATGTTTTCCTCACACCACTTGTCTGTAGAAATACAAACGGGATGCCCCGCTTGAGGGGCATCCCGTTCACATGGCAGGCGCTAATCCGCCTTGTTCGAGAAAGTAGCTTGAATAAGAACAACTTCCGCTTGCGATCCGATCCGAATCGGCGGTCCCCAGAAGCCGAAGCCGGAGGAGACGATCGTATGGAGCTGATCCTTTTGCAGGTAGCCCCAGTCATTTTCGAATAAACGCTGGGTAACCAGATGCGCAGGCGCGATCTGGCCGCGATGGGTGTGGCCGGAGACGACCAAGTCGATGCCTTGCTGCTGCGCGATATCGAACCCAAGCGGCTGATGGTCCAGCATCATCAGGGCATTCGCAGAATTGATGCCTTCAGTCAGCTCAGCGAGCTCTGCACGGTTCTTGTCGCTGTGGTCCTTGCGCCCGATCAGCGTCAGCCAATCCTCGATTTCCACGGATTCGTCATACAGCACCGTCATGCCGCTTTCCTCTAGAAGATCGATCAGCTCCTGCATCTCGCCGTTGAAGCGGTCGTGATTGCCGAGCGAGGCATAGACGCCATACGGCGCTTTGATCCCGGCCAGAATCTCGCCGATTCCCTTCTCCTTATACGGAACGATATCGTCATCGATAATGTCCCCGGGGAACAGCACGATGTCCGGCTGAAGCGCATTGATTTCTTCGACTAGCCGGATAGCGTGATTCTTGCCGGACAAATAGCCGAAGTGCATATCCGAAGCCATTGCGATTGTCAGTTCGCCGCTTGCGGGACCCGGCTTGTCGATGCTGATCTCGTAGGAGCGAACGGTCGGCGTATACGCATTGTAGCTGCCGTAGCCAATAAGCAGGACCAGCGCTGTAAGTGTAATGACGCCAGCCCACTTCTGCACATGATGGCGAGGCAAGGAGGTGAGCCTTGTCAGCCATACGATCAGATGAACAATAGGAAGCATCAGGACAAGCAGGCTGAAGATGGCGAGCCAATAGGAGCCGATGACGTTCAGAATGGCCGAGCCGGCGAATACTCTGGCCAGAATGAAGGATACAGCAAGAAAGACCAGTACAGCGATGTAGAGCAGGCGGAATCTTCTGGATACGGACGGCCGCATCCAGGACCAGCCGCTCCAGCCTATGTAGAACACAATAAGTCCGTAAACCAACAGAAAAACAATGCCGATTGCGATAAACATGTTGCCCTCCTTGTAGGATGTTAGTCCCATTATACCATCCGGCATACTTGGACCCCAAATTTGCCCTGTTCCATACGACCGAAGGATAGTTGTCGCATGGTTTCTTCAAGCTTCGGAGCGAACCCATATCCATCTCAGGAAGGGTCTTCCGGCTTGCGGGCAAGTAGTCAAAAATGAGCCCCAAAGAGGTCAATAAAGCGCGATATCGCCGGCGGCGGATTGCGTTACACTGGTCTCGATCATCCGATAACGGGCGCGCTTTCGTCCGCAGGGGAGGCTAACAGCATGAGCAGGCTTCGCGACAGGCTAGGCAAATTCAACTCCATTCGCAACAAGATTTTTTTCTCCATCCTGGCATTTCTCATCATTCCGGTCATGCTGACCTTTTATTTCATGGATAAACCGCTGGAGAGCGTGATTGAGCGAAAGATCGGACGCGCGGCTCAGGATGCGCTGTTTCTGGTCAATTTGAACATCGGGCTGTTTTTTGAAGACATGCTGAAGTCCTCCGTCGAGATCACCATCAATCCGGAGATGACCGAGCTGCTGAAAAATCCGGATTCGATGTCCGGCTACGAGAAGCTAAGGCTGAATGACGAGGTGCTGAACCGGCTGTTCAGCTCTTACTTTACGAATACGTATGTGACGGTGTTCGATCGGCAGGGCAATTGGCTGAGCACCAGCTATATCGTGCATACGCTGCTTGCACAATATGTGAATGCCGGCTGGTATGGCGAGATGATGGAGCGGCCTTATCAATTGCGCTGGATGTTCAACGATAAGGAGATGCTTTATGCAGACCGCAAGCCGATCATTACGCTCGCCCGAACGGTGACGGATCTGCAGACGACACGCAATATCGGCATGATCGCCTTCAGCGTGGCGGAGGAGGATATCCGGCCTTATCTGAACGGGCTAGAAGGACAGGCCTATCTTGTGAACAACGAAGGCATCGTTGTATCCAGCCCGTCCAAGGATCGAATCGGCAAGCCGCTTCCGGCGGAGATTCATTATGAGGAGCTGAAGGGACAGGCGCAGGGACAACGGATTATGGAGACGGATGAGGGCAAATGGATTCTTAATTATGATACCGTCCAGTTGAACGGCTGGAAGATCGTTCAGGTCGTTTCTTATGATACCGTATTCAAAGAAATTTTTGACATCAGGCAGGCCAATATTGAAATCATCGGATTTATTTTTATTCTGTTCACGATCATTACGCTGTCGATTTCCTATAGCATTACCAGGCCGCTCAAGCTGCTTAAGAAGCGTATGGCGGAGCTGGAGGAGAAGCAATTTTATTCCGCTATCGCCGTCGGCGGGCCTGAAGAAATATCATCGCTGATCAGCACATACAACAACATGGTCAAGGAGATACGCGGGCTGCTGCTTCGGGTCAAGGACGAATACGAGCAGAAGGAAGAGATGCGGTTCCAGGCGCTTCAGGCGCAGATCAATCCTCACTTTATTCTGAACACGCTGAACAATATCAAATGGATGGCTTATCTCCGGGACAACCGCGATGTGGGGGATATGCTTTCGAATTTAGGCGGCATTCTGGAAGGGAGCATCGGCCGTAAGGGAAATCTTATTCCGCTGCGGGAAGAGATCGCTTATATCGACAATTATATCGGGCTGATGAAGATGAAGTTCCACGACAAGCTGGCGATGGAGCTGGACATTCCGGAGGAGCTTATGGATCAGGAGGTCGTGCGGATAATGCTGCAGCCCATTATCGAGAATAGTCTGGTTCACGGCATTGAAGGGATAGCGGGAACTGGGGTGATCCGCATTCAGGCGCGTATCGAACATGAGCTGTTCGTGCTCACGGTTGCAGACAATGGCGCTGGAATTCCAAAGGACCGATTGGCGGAGCTGCAAGGGCGGCTGTCCGCAGATGCAGGCGAGCCGCCGCCGGAGCGGATCGGGGTCAAAAACGTGCATGACAGGCTCCAGCTTCAATACGGGGAAGGAGCCGGACTTTCCATCAGCAGCAGCTTGGGAGAAGGGACCATCGTAACGTATGTATTGCCAGTCAGAAAAGCGGAGAGGAGCAGGGCTCATGGCAGTTAAAGTGATGCTGGTGGATGACGAGATGCTGGTAAGGCTGGGCATCAAGTCGCTTATCGAATGGGAGGCGCACGGCTTTCAATTTATGGGGGATGCTCCGGACGGAGCGAAGGCGCTGGAGCTGATGGAGGATGGGCCGCCGGATATTTTGCTCACAGACATTGTCATGCCGAATATGAACGGCATTGAGCTGATTGAAGCGGTGCGGCGCCGCTATCCGGACACGCTCATCATCGTGCTCAGCAGCCATAATGAATACGATTATGTGCGGAAAGCGATGAAGCTGGGCGTAGAAGATTATTTGCTCAAAACCTCTCTTCGGCCGGAAGAGCTGCTGGGTCTGCTGATCGCGACATCGGGCAAGCTGCAGGAGCGGGGGATATTGCCTGAGCTGTCACCTTCTATCCCGAATCAACAGAGTACAGCTCAGCCAGAAGCAGCGTCTTGGCTGGGGAGCGTCTTGGCGTATGACGGCAACGGTCTTCCGCCAGAAGCAACTGCTTCGCCGCTGAACCAGGGAGCGATCCTGATGGCGGTGCGCATTGTCCAAATTCGGGAAGGCGTGCCGCATCACTCGGCGGCAGGGCTGATGAAGCATATGATCGAGGCGGAATTGAAAGGCTTGATAGAAGGAGAGCCGGTTCAGATCAGCGACCGGGACTTCGCCGCACTGCTGAAGCCGGATGAAGATGAGCTAGCGGGTATGGATGCGAGGCTGGGCAGCTTGTTGAATGCGTCAGGGAGCTTGCTCGGCATTGAGGCTGCTGCGCGCGTTAGCGCGCCTATGAACGGATGGAGGGATGCCAAGCGCCTGTACGCGGAGCTGCTTGATGCTTTGGAGGAAGGGATCCCCCGGCAAAAGGAGGCGATACGCGAGGACATTCGGACGCTGCTTCGCTATCTGGAGGAGCACTATGCGGAACAAGTGACGCTAAGAGATGCCGCCGAGCGGATCTGCATGAGCGAGGCTTATCTGAGCACGGTGTTCAAGCGGGAGACGGGAATAGGCTTCGTCGATTGGATTAACCAGCTGCGGGTGGAGAAGGCAGCCTCTTTCCTGACGGCGACGGATTTGCCGAGCTATCTGATTTCGGAGCGGGTAGGCTATGAGAACAGCAATTATTTCGGCCGGATTTTCAAGAAGATTAAAGGGGTCAGCCCGCAGAAATACCGCACTGATCAGAGCAGGGGCCGGGCGTCTATCCAAAAATCGTGAATGCTGGCGGGGTGGAGGCGGAATATTGTGAACATTCGGATAAAGAGACAAAGATCGTGAACAAATCGCGAAAATGCGTTCATGTTCCACCGCTCGGCAGCGATCTATACTGATCTCACGGCCCATCGCCGGCAAAGGCATGGAGGGCCATTCCACAAGCAACAGGAGGTAAGCACATGATCGTCGGCTCTTTGAAGCATGGATGCTGGGAGCGCAAGCTGGCTCATCCGGCTATCGCGCAGGCGCTTGAATACTTGTCTGCTGCGGATTTCTCCGCGATGGAGGACGGGAAGCATCCTATCCAAGGCGAGGAGATGTATGCGCGGATTATGACGCTGTCGACGAAGGCTGCCAGCGAGCAGCCCGCAGAACGGCATCAGTCGTATATCGACGTGCACTACTTGCTGGAAGGCGAGGAGACGATCGGCTGGATGCAGGATGACGGTGCCGCAAGCCCTGTGCAAGCCTACGATCCGGAGCAGGACTATGCGCTGTACGGAGAGCTTGCGAATGAGTCCCTGGTGAAGCTGACGCCCGGTATGCTGGCTGTGCTGTTCCCGGAGGATCTGCATCGCCCTTGTCTGACTGAAGACGCTCCATCCCGCATTCGCAAGGTTGTCATCAAGATTCATCTCGCATTGCTGCAAGTGTAAGCGCTGTATTCAACGTTCGAACACACTCTAAGGGGGCTTATCGAAGATGAAAAAACAGGTTTTCACGACAGGAATCATTTTTGTGCTCATTTTGGCTATACTTGCCGGCTGCTCGGGCAATAACGGCGGCAATAAGAACGCAGGTACGCCGGGCAACACGGGGGGCAGCGCTAGCGGCGGCTCCAAGGAAAAGGTGGAAATCGCCGTATGGCTGACGCCGCAATGGAAGGGCGTGCTTGACGCAACAGAAGAGAATGCCGACTACGACAGCTTCTTCAAGCACGCGGCGGACAAGTTCGCCAAGCAATACGACAAATACGATGTGAAAGTCAACGTTCAAGTGGTGGCGGGCGACCAGCGGGATGAGCTGCTGAACGTCAATCTGAGCGGCGGAACGCCTCCCGATGTGTTTTTTGAAAGCGTGTTCGCCATGGGCGACTACGCGCATCGCGGCGCGCTGCTGCCGCTGACGGACATCGTGGACGACGAGGCGCGCGCCGACATTGCGCAGGGCTACTGGGACAACGTAACCTTCGGCGACGACGTGTACTTCTATCCGTTCGCCCACAATCCAGGCACCCTCGCGTACAACGCGGACATGTTCAAGGCGGCTGGCCTTGAAAATATGATCGGCGGCGAGACAGAGATTAAGACATGGACGCTGGACCAGTACGAGCAAATTTTGGAAGGGCTAAAAAATATGCCGAAGGACCAGTTCTCCAATGCTTATCCGATGGCTCTATACGGCTTGAACAACCAAGGCGACACCTGGAATCTTGCTTACCTCCGCATGTTCGGCAATTCTTTCTTCGACGAGAACGGCAGCATCGTGCTTGACGACGAGAAGGGCGTGAAAGCGGCAGAGTGGCTCAAAAAAATCTATGACGCAGGCTACACCAACCCGGGTGCGGAATCCGTATCCTCCAACGACGCCAATGCGATGTTCCAAAATCAGCAGCTAGGCATCAGCTTCACGAATGCGGTTCTGTTCAACAATGCGAAGGCCGATATGGCTGCGGGCAAAGCGCCTAAATTCGATATCCGCCTTGCCAATATTCCGTCTGAGGGCGGCGACCCGCTGACCTTCACTTATGTGGTCGGAGCCAGCGCGTTCAAGACGGGCGACGCGAAGCGCGAGGAAGCGGCAAAGGATTTCATCCGCTACTTCTCTACGGATACCGATTTTGTGAAGTCCTCCAAGAACAGCGTTCCGGTAAGAAGCTCCGTTGCCGAACAATACAAGTCGGAGTACCCGTTCTTCGCTGCTTATGATGCCAATGCGGCTTACATGTTCGCCTTCACCGGCAATGTGCCAGGCTACAGCGAGCTCAGACAAGTGCTGTTCCCGGAATTGCAGGCGCTCTATATTGGGGAGAAAACGCCGGCTCAGGCCGTCAAGGACTATCAGGCCAAAGGCAATGAGGTTATCGCCAAAGCGCGGGAGAACTCCAGCCTGAAGTAACTCCTTTCACAAAGCCAGCAAAATAACGTTCCCGCTGCCTGACGGGCTGAATGCCCATCAGGCAGCGGGAAGAAAGGTAACGGATAACCATGAAATTACGCAATCCTTACTTGAAAGAAAACATAACCGGCTATCTGTTCGTGTTACCGCAATTTCTGCTGTTCCTGCTGTTTATCGTATATCCCATCATCGAAGGCATCAGGCTCAGCTTGTACAAGGTTCAGTATCAACAGGAAACGTTCGTCGGCTTCGACAATTACGCCACATTGTTCAGCGATCCGGTGTTTTTCAAGTCCATTATCAATACCGTTATCTTTGTCGTCTTTATCGTCATCCTGACAGTGGGTTTCTCGTTATTCGTAGCGTCTGCCGTCTTCGACAAAAATGCGAAATACGTCTCGTTCATACGCGGAAGCTACTATATTCCGGTCATGGTATCCATGGTGGTCATGAGTATGGTATGGAGCTTCCTGCTTAGTCCCGCCAACGGCCTCATCTCCTATGCGGCCCGCGAGATGGAGCTGGGCATCGTCAATTTGCTGGGGAATAAAAGCACGGTCCTGCCGGTTATCATTCTCGTCACCTTCGCAACGAATGTAGGCCAGGCCATTATTCTATATATCGCTTCCATGATCGGCGTGCCGAAGGACCTGTTCGAAGCCGCGGAAGTAGACGGCGCGAGCCGATTCAAAGTTATCTTTCAAATTCTCATCCCGCTCGTCAAGCCGACCACGATTTACATTACAATCATCAACATCATTGCCGTGCTCAAAATATTCGTGGTGATTCAACTGCTGACCGGCGGAGGCCCGAACAATGCTTCCGTGACCATGATGTATTATCTCTACAACAATGCGTTCAAGTTCAACCAGCTCGGCGTCGCTTCGGCAGTAGGGGTTATTATGTTCCTTATTACGATGCTGCTCTCGGTGCCTCAGCTCCGGGCCATGTTCAAGGATAAGTGAGGGATCAAACGATGCAGCAAGTAAAAGCGAAGAAACAACGGGAATCCTTTGATGTCCTGTCCAATATCATAGTTATCTTTTTTGCGGTACTGAATCTGTTCCCGCTTTACTGGCTGTTCACCAGCTCGCTGAAAAACAGCTCGGATGTCGTCAAGATGCCGCCTGACTGGTGGCCGCAGACGTTCACATTCTCGAATTATGTGGAAGTCTTCAACAGCCAGCCGGCGCTCCGCTGGACGCTGAACAGCTTGTACGTAGCAGGTCTGTCTACCGTGCTGCTTGTCATTACAAGCTCTATGGCGGCTTATGCATTCTCCAAGCTGAGGTTCAAGGGGCGCAATGTGCTCTTCGTCATCTTCGTATCGAGCCTCATGGTTCCGAAGGAAGTAATGATTGTGCCGTTGTTCCGCATTGCGCAGGACTTCGGGCTGGTCAATAACCTGCACGGGATGATTTGGCCTAACGTCGCGACCGCTTTTGGCGTCTTCTTATTGAAAGGATTTTTCGACTCGGCACCCGATGCGCTGCGGGAAGCGGCGAGAATCGACGGCGCCGGAGAGGTACGGACGTTCCTGCAGATCATGCTGCCGATTGTGAAGCCGGGCATCGGTGCGCTCTTCATCCTGAACTTCGTCCAGGTATGGAATGACTATCTGTGGCAGCTGGTCATCGGCCAGGACAAGGAAATGAAGACGCTGATGGTAGGGATCGCCACGCTCATGCAGGATTTGAACCCTAACTTTGCCTACAAGATGGCCGGTGCGACCGTAGCGGCGATCCCGATGCTGATCATCTTTCTCCTGTTCCAGCAATATTTCACCCGCGGCCTCTCCATTGGCGCGGTGAAAGAATAGGCGGATACAGCCCATGAGACATTGGTTCAGCGTAGATGTGGGCGGCACGGAGATCAAGTATGCCGTGTTGAACGAGAAAGGCGAATTCCTCCATCATGGCAAATGCGATACGCCAAGCGGCGGCGAAGCCGACATTCTCATACCGGAAGCGGCAGCTCGCATTGTCCAGGAGCTGACGGTGAACTTCGGCAAGGCTCAAGGCGTCGGGATCAGCACGGCAGGTGTCGTCGATCCCGATAGCGGCGAGATTATTTTTGCCGGCGGAACTATACCGGGATATAAGGGAACGAACTGGAAGCGAGAGATCGAAGGCAAGCTTGGCCTGGCAGTCATGGTGGCCAATGACGTAAATGCGGCGGCTGTGGGCGAATGGTGGAGAGGGGCTGCAAGAGGCGTCGATTCCTTCTTCTGCATGACGCTTGGCACCGGAATTGGCGGAGCGCTCTTTCATGAAGGGAAGCTTGTGCTGGGCTCTCATTACCGCGCTGGCGAGATCGGACATTCCTTATATGACAGGGCCACGGGCACTACGTACGAGCAGCGGGCATCGATGTCCGCGCTGCTGAAGCTGGCTCGCCGCAGGCTGCCCGGCTTCTCCGGTGACGGTCATGCCCTGTTCGGTGCGGCGAAGGCGGGCGATACGGCTGCCGCAGCTATTATCGACGGCTGGACGGAAGAGATCGCCCGGGGCATTGCGGGCGTCATCGTGCTGGCTGATCCGAAGCTCATTGTCATTGGCGGAGGCGTGTCGGAGCAGGGTGATTATTTGCTGGAGAAGATCAGCCGCCATGTCGCTTCTTATTTGCCGCCAGCCTTCTCGCAGACGGAGCTTGCAGCGGCGCAGCTAGGCAACAAAGCCGCGCTCTACGGCGCGGTGTATCCATATTATATAGAAGAGACGGAGCTGTGATTATGAACCATGTAGCAACATTCGAAGGCATCTATGTCGCCATGTATTCCGCATATAACGAAGCGGGAGAAGTAGACGCTTCACGCGTGAAGAAGCTGGCCCGCTACTATGCCGGCACAGGCGTGAAGGGGTTGTATGTCGGAGGCAGCTCCGGCGAGGGCATCCTGCAGACGGCGGAGGAGCGCAAGCTCGTGCTGGAAGCGGTCATGGAGGAGGTCCGCGGCGAGCTGAAAGTTATCGTTCATGTCGGCGCGAATTCCACGCGCGTGAGCGCAGAATTGTCCCGGCATGCGGAGCAGCATGGAGCGGATGCGATCTCCGCTGTTCCAGCGATCTATTATCGCTTGTCCGAAGCGGCGGTAGAGCGTCACTGGCAGGAGATGATCGACAGCAGCAATCTGCCGTTCATTATCTACAATATCCCGCAGACGACCGGCTTCCAGCTGTCCACGGCCTTGCTGGCGAAGCTGGCCAAGCAGGACAAGGTGATCGGCGTGAAGATGTCGGGGGAAAGCACCTTTGATCTGCAGCAGTACAAGGTCGCAGGCGGCGACGATTTTCTCGTCTTTAACGGTCCGGACGAACAATTTCTTGCGGGGCGCATTATGGGCGCCAATGGCGGCATCGGCGGAACGTACGGGGTTATGCCGGAGCTGTTCTGCAAGCTGAACGAGCTGTTTCGATCGGGCCGGATAACGGAGGCGCAGGAGCTGCAGTACAAAATCAATGCCGTTATCAAACGATTGCTTGCCTATCCGTCGCTTTATGGCGCCAGCAAATATATATTGTCCCTTCGAGGGGTAGAGACGGGACAGCCGAGATTGCCGCTGCTGCCTGTGCTGCCGGAGCATCATGAATCGTTGTCGGTGTTGAATGGGGATATATTGGCCCTTATTCGGCAATATGCAACAGTCTAAGGAGATGAGTAGAGATGCTGAACATCATTAAAGGAGGACTCGTCGTATCCTGCCAGGCGCTGGAGCATGAGCCGCTGCACAGCTCCTATATTATGGGCAAGCTTGCCTTGGCGGCGAAGGAAGGCGGTGCTGCGGGCATCAGAGCCAATTCCAAAGCGGATATTGAAGCGATCAAGCGGGAGGTCGAGCTTCCCGTCATCGGCATCGTGAAACGCAACTATGAGGACAGTGAAGTGTTCATTACAGCGACAGCCAAGGAGATCGACGAGCTGCTGGAGAGCGGCTGCGAGATGATTGCGATGGATGCCACCCTGCGCGAGCGGCCAGGCAAGGAGCTGCTCGCGGAATTGGTGGCCTACTCCCGCGAGCGCAATCCGAAGGTGCAGCTGATGGCGGATATCTCGACGGTCGAGGAAGCGAAAGCAGCAGAAGCGCTTGGATTCGATTGCGTCTCGACGACTCTGCACGGCTATACGCCGTATACGTCGCAGTCTAAACTGTATCACAATGACTTTGCCTTTTTGAAAGCCGTGCTTAAAGCCGTCCGCGTGCCTGTCATTGCCGAGGGCAATGTCATGACGCCGGATATGTACCGACGCTGCCTGGAGCTGGGCGCATCCTCGGTTGTCGTGGGCGGCGCGATTACGCGTCCGAAGGAAATAACGGCCAGATTTGTAGAAGCCGCATCGCTCTAACGCGCTATACTAAAATAACATCAAAAAAGTGGGTTCCTTCTTGGAGAGGAAGCCCACTTTTTTGCGGTTGAATAATCTTAAGTATTATCCTCATGGTCCGATTGACATCATTATTAGACTCACCGTTATAGTTGCAACCCTTGTTATCGGCGCCACAATTGTATCGACTGCGAAGAAAGACTAGATCATTTCACTACTTGTATCATTTAAGGCTTTAAGTCTTCCCCCGACGCTAATTCCAACGCCGCTGCCGGTATACGGACGGTTACGGTTGTTCCTTCGCCCTGCGCGCTCATCAGCTCAAGCCCATATCCCTCGCCGTAGTAGTAGCGGATCCGGTCGTGGACATTTTTGACGCCGATATGCTCGCTGCCGAGCGTATCGGAAGGCTGGCTCAGGCTGCGGCGCAGCTCATCCAGCTTGGCCGCGGTCATTCCGGTCCCGTCATCCTCCACCTGAATGATCAGGTCGCTTCCGTCAATCAGAGAGGAGATGCGCAGATGCCCGGGACCGCTCCTGCCCTCCAAGCCATGGACAATGGCATTTTCCACAATCGGCTGCAAAGTAAAGTGAAGAACGGCCAGCGTCTCCGTGCCCGCCTCCAATTGCTCGCTATAGCGAATCCGGTCGCCGAAGCGCATCTGCTGTACCTTTACATACAGTCTGGTATGCTCCAGCTCCTCCTTCAGGGTGACGATCTCTTTGCCCGTCTGAATATGGAGGCGGAACAGGCGGCCGAGCAAGCCGACCATCTCGCTAATGTCCCGCTGCCCCGACAGAATCGCTTTCATCTGGATGGATTCCAGCGCATTGGCCAGAAAATGCGGATTGATCTGGCTCTTGAGCGCGCCGTATTGCGCCAGCTTATGCTGGGCCATCGTATGGGAGGAGCGTTCAATATGCGATTCCAAATCCTCCACCATCTTGCGGATGCCCCGATAGAGCACGCCGAATTCGTCTTGACGGTCGCTGCTTAGGTCGACGTCGAATTTCCCCATCCCTACAGCCCTTACCTGGCTGCTGAGGAAGATGATCGGCTTGGTCACGCGCGCGGCGAGAATAAGCAGGAACAGCAGCGCCGCCCCAAGTGAGCAGAAGGCAAAGCCGAGCATGAGCTTGCGGAAGAGCTTGGCATCCTTCGTCATCTCCTTCTCCGCAATGTATTGGATAACCTTCCAGCCTGAGTACGGCGAGGTGACGAAGTTCAGATAGGTCTTCTCGCCCGATACCGCAGCATAGAAGTCGCCGCTGTCCGCATAGAGCACCTGCTGGATCGTTTCGTTCCCGATCGGCGGATCCTGCTGCTCATGCTCGGAGGAATAGACGATGCCGCCTTTGTCGTCGACAATCAGGAAGCTGCGGTTGCGGCTCTCCGACATGTTCAAGATTTCGCGCAGCGAATCCAACCGGATGTCCACGAGGATAACGCCAAGCGGATCTCTTGTTCCGGTTTTATTGATGACGCGGGCGATGGAGATCACGGGCTCCTTGGCGCCTATCCGGTGGAAGGGAAGATGCGCGCCGATCAGCGTTGCTTTGCCTTTGCCCGCGAGCGCTGCCTCGTACCAACCCTCCTTCGTAAAGTCGCTTTCCTCATAATCGGCCCTATAAAAGTTAAGCGAATAGAATACCCGGTCGCCGGCATAGATGCGCACGCTGTCGACGTTTTTGATCGTCATCTCAATGGTGCTGACAAAGTGCTCAATCACATTGCGATACTGGATGGACTGGTCGATATGGTCTCCGTCCCGCCACTTCATCAGTGAATCCTGAAGCTGCTCGTCCAGCTGCGCCGTGACGGTGCCTTTCTCGATGCTTTGCAGGTACTGGTCAATATTGAAGGACAGATTGTTCAGGATCAGGCTCGCGCTGTCCTGATATTCATTCTTCATGCTCTGGAGCATGAATCCGTAGGCAATTCCAGACATGATCAAGAGCGGCACTGTAATGGTCACGATGGACAGCAGGAAGATCTGATGATTGACATGCTTCATCTGCATGCGCTTGCTTAGTCGCTTGAGCGGGTTCATAGCCTCACAGTCCTATTCCTTTCCGATAATCGGTTGGCGTCATGCCGGTGACGACCCGGAATGTTTTGACAAAATGCTTGTAGCTCTTGTAGCCGCACATGCCGCACACATCCGTCACCAAATAATTCGGATCGCGCAAATAATGCTGTGCCGCCTGAATACGGATTTCCGTCACGAAGCTCATATAGTTTTTGTTCATCTTGGTCTTGAATAGCCTGCTCAAATAGGAAGGATTGTAGAAGAAGCGGTCGGCTACCGTCTGGAGGGTGATCTCCTCATCCAGATGCTGCCGGATATAGGCTTCGATCGATTCGAAAATATGGTTGTCGCTTAAGGGTGCCCGCTGGCCGCCAGCCTTGAAGTCGGCGCTTACCTGCAGAATCCAGTCTCCGACCCAGGCGAACAGCTCATCGGCCGTGCCGAAGTCGTCTGTGAAGGCAAGCGACAATACCTTGTCATTGTATACGCCTTGCACGGGAATGCCATTCTTATGGGCGAAGCGAAGCGTCAGGCTCATCAGCTCTTGCAGGCAGGCCAGCCACGGGGCGATATCGGCGGGGGCAGCCAGTGCTTTAGTCTCTTCTGCGAGCCGGTGCATTAAGGCCTCGACGGCTGCGCGATCGCCTTGCTCCAGACAAGCGGCAAGCGCCTGCTTGTCCTCGTGCCTCAGCTGCATCGGTCGGTCGGCAGAAGATGCTGCGAGAGCAGAGGCATCTGGGCGGAATATCGTCTGCCCAGTATGGAAGTAACGCAGATACAACGCTTTGTCCACCGACTTGAGCGCAGGTCCGCCAAGCGACAGCCTTGCAGCTGGTCCGCCTATGGACAGATAGATGCGTGCCTGGGAATCATTTGCTGTCTGTTCCCATGCCTCTTGAATGCTGCCTGGCAGAGCCTCATCAGAGTCAGAGCCATCATAGGCGATTAGCGAATACAGCTTGGAATGGCGATAAAAGCTCATGATTCGTCGGACCTCGGGAAGCTGCCCCAGCAAGTCCGATGCCCGGCCTGCCATATCCTTTAGAGTATCAAGACGGGTGCCTGCTGTGATTCCTCCGGTACATGCTGCGACAAGGGGAACATAATGATAGCGCTGCGCCTCCAGCTCCAGCAGCGGCTGGAATTCTGTCGTCTCGAGATCGGCACCCTCCAGAAGATGCTGAACGACGGTATCGTACTGAAGCTTGGCATGTCCATGCGCCGCCTCTTCAAGCTCTCTCAGCGAGCTGGCTTCACTCGCCTTGCGCCGCAGCTGATCCAGGCAGTCCCGCAGCGTAGCCATGCTTTCCTCATACTCCAGAGGCTTGAGCAAATAGTTTTTGACATTGCCGAGCTTAAGCGCGCGCTGAGCGTAATGGAATTCGTTGTAACCAGTCAAAATAATAAATAACGTATCCGGCAGCATGGAGCGCAGCTTCTCAATCATCGAGAGGCCGTCCAGCTCCGGCATGCGAATATCGGTAATGATCATATCCGGTTGTTCCAGAAGCGCCAGCCGGACGCCTTCCATGCCGTTCTCCGCTTCTAGTACAGGCCCTACGCCAAGCTCCTCCCAAGGGAAGTACTGCAGCAGTCCTGCGCGGATCAGCGGTTCATCCTCTACGATCATCAGTTTGTACATAACATTCTCCTAAGGGATAATGATGTGGAATATGTCCATTATAACGGAATTATAAAGCGCATACATCGGATAAGGATGCCGCTTTAGCCGTTTTTAAGCAAGAGGTCAAAATTGGCCCATGAATGTAAAAGGATAGGGATTCTCCATTCCTTGCGACGTAGTCTATGCTTGATGCACGGAAGTAAACGTTGACACGTTCTTCCATAAATCATCGAATCGGGGGAAATGAAATGGCAGCAAAAAGCAAATGGCTTGCGCTTGGCTTGATTATGACGCTTCTTCTCACGCTGATCTCGGCATGCAGCTCCGGCAATGGTGAACCGAAGCCGACGAAAGAGGCTTCCTCGCAGCCTGAACCGACCAGCCAGCCTTCCGAAGAGCCGGCCAAAGCCGAGCCGGTCGAGATTACTTGGTGGAACTTCCCAAGCTATCAGACGCTGGACGGAGAGGTCGGGAAATATGAGAAAGAGATTATTAAAGCATTCAACGAGAAGCATCCGGAAATCAAAGTAAAGCTGGAGATGATTACGTTCGACGGGGGACCGCAGAAGCTGAATGTGGCCATCGCCACGAATTCGGCACCTGACGTGATCTATGACGCACCGGGACGCATTATCGACTGGGGCAAAAAGGAGCTGCTGGCACCCCTGGACGATATGATTACTAGCGAGGTACGCGGCGATATCTCCCCTGCACTGTGGAAGCAGTCCATGGTTGGGGATAAGACGTATATGTATCCGATCAACACAGCGCCTTTCATGATGGCGGTCAACAAGACGGTATTCGAGAAGATCGGCAAGCTGGACCTGCTTCCGCTTGACCGCCCTGACCGCACCTGGACATTCGAGGAATACAAGCTGGCGCTGCAAGCGGTGAAGGAGAACGCGCCTGATGTCATTCCGTCCGGCTTCTTCGCGAAGAGCCAGGCGGGCGATCAAGGCACGCGCGCTTACCTCGCTAACCTGGGCGTATCCCGCTTCCTGAACGAAGACAACAGCGCGGTTGCGATCAATACCGACGAAGCAGCCGCGGCGCTGGACTGGATTGTGCAGGCGCAGAAGGACAAGCTTGTCGTGGGCGGCTCCTCCTCCCTTGCCGCAGGAGATGTGAACGACCTGTTCCTGCAAGGCAAGCTGGCCTTTACCATCAACTATTCGGCAGTGCTTAAGGCGCAGAATGTCCCGAACAAGAAAGCGGAGTTCGAGGAAGTGCTGTTGCCATTCCCGACGCTGGACGGCTCCCCGCCGAAGCTGGAGCCTTATCTCGGCGGGATGGCGATCTTCAACAACGGCAATGATGCCAAGATTGCAGCTGCGAAGAAGCTGATCGATTTCATTGCCAATGATCCGGAGTGGGGACGCAAAAATCTGATTCAGACCGGCGGCTTGTCTGCGCGCAGCTCCATAACGGGACTATACGACGATGCGGAATATGAATATGCGGAGCTGGCCCGCCAGTTCATCACAGACCCTCCTACCATAGCCGACGGATTTGCCGAAATCCGCACCTTCTGGTTCCCTGAGCTGCAGCGCGCTTTGCTTGGCGCGGTGTCGGGCAAGGAAGCGCTGGACGCTTTTGCCGCCAAGGCGAATGAAGCGATCGGCAAGGCGAAGGCGCAATCATAAGAAACGGAAGGAGCAGCGTGCTTACCCGCGCTGCTCCTTGCCATAACTGCAGAAGGAGGAAGTCCGCATGTTGTCTTCCATCATAAGAGTGAAACGCTACGTATGGCGCGACTGGCTGATGAGCTATCTGTTCCTGCTGCCCGCGATGGGATTTTTTCTGCTGTTCGTAGCTTACCCGATGCTGAAGGGCGTCTATATCAGCTTTTTTAACTATACGCTTAGCCAATTCGATTTTGTCGGGCTGGCCAATTACAAACATTTGTTCCAGGATGAGACCTTTATCAAGTCGATGCGCAATACAGTGATGATTGTCATCATCGCGGTCCCTGTCGTCATCTCGTTCTCCATCTTCGTAGCAATGACGATCTATCGGAAGTCGGAGTGGCTGCGCTCCTTGTTCAGGGGCATCTTCTACTTGCCCGCCGTCTCGTCGGTTGTGAGCATAACGGTGGTATGGGCATCGATCTATCATCCCAACTATGGGATTCTCAACTATATTACGGGCTTCTTCGGAGCGGAGCCGATTGCATGGCTGGGCGAACCCCGGACTGCCTTGCTGTCCATTATTCTGGTGCTGATCACGACCTCCGTCGGCCAGCCGATCATTTTGTATGTCGCTTCGCTCGGCAACATTCCCGCATCCTATATCGAGGCTGCCCAGATCGACCGGGCCAGCTCCGGCCAAATTTTCCGCAAAATTATATGGCCCATGCTCATGCCGACCAACCTGTACATTATCGTCATCACGACGATCAATTCGTTCCAGGTGTTCGCCATTATTCAATTGCTGACCTCCGGAGGCCCGATGTATGAGACCTCGACCGTCATGTACGGCGTATACGAGCAAGCCTTTATGCTGGGCAGCTTCGGTCTCGCTTCAGCGATGGGCGTCATTCTGGCGATCGTGATCGGCATCATCTCTATTATCCAATTCAAATATCTCGGCAGCGACGTGGAGTATTAAGGAGGATATCGATGAAAACAAACAGAAGTCCCGTCATCTCCAATGGGCTTGTCATTTTATTTGCGCTGCTGTTCATCTTTCCCTTCTATTGGATTGTGACGGGCGCCTTTAAGATCCAGACTGTGGCGGTGGCGATCCCGCCGGAATGGTTCCCGCTTGAGCCGACCTTGCAAAACTTCGCCGATCTGTTCAAAAATCCGGTATGGCGCTGGACGTTCAACAGCTTCTTCATCGCATCCTGCGAGATGATCGGCGTCTGTCTGGCTGCCTCGCTGGCAGGGTATGTGCTTGCCAAAAAATCTTTTCCCGGCCGCGTCATCATCTTCACCTTGTTCGTGGCGGCAATGGCCCTGCCGAAGCAGGTCATTCTGGTACCGCTGTTCACGATGCTGGCCGACTTCGGCTGGGTCGACACCTATCATGGTCTGATTCTTCCGGCTATAGGATGGCCGTTCGGTGTCTTCTTAATGAAGCAATTCGCCCAGACGATTCCAAGCGAACTAATCGAGGCTGCCAAGATTGACGGCTGCTCGGAGCTTCGGCTATTCTACAACATTGTTTTGCCGTTGCTGAAGCCGGCCATGGGCGCGCTTGCGATCTTTACTTTCATTAATGGCTGGAACGATTACTTCAGCCAGCTGATCCTAACGCGCTCGACGCCGATGATGACGCTGCCGCTTGGCGTTGCGACGCTTCAAGGGGAATACACGACGCCATACGGCGTGCTGATGGCAGGCGCGGCCATTGCGTCCGTGCCGATGATCGCCATCTTCGTGCTCTTCCAGAAGTCATTCACGCAGGGGATTACGATGGGAGCGGTGAAGGGGTAGGTTATTTGGCGATAAGAGTTGAAGACGCTTTACAATTTTTCCCTTTGTATGGCTTAATAAGAAGTGAAGCCAAGTACGAAGCGGAGGTTGTATATTCATGTTCGGCAAGCTGGCGCTAGTGATGATCGTTGCAGGATTGCTGTGGGGCTGCGCGAATGAAGAAAGCAAGGATACTTATCCAGACTATAAAGCGGACGAACATAAAGAGGTTGTACAAGATGAGCTCGAAGCTGAGCTTCCAGAAGCTGACGCAGCAGAGGAAGCTATACGATTTGTCCAAGATCAATTGAAAGCAACAATCATAGACATTGACGGCAAGGATAAGCTTGTAACGTTCGAGTATCTGCTTGGGAATGAAGCAGCCGCAGCGGAGAATGTATATGTTGAAATCTTCATTCATGATGGCAAGTGGAGAGAACTGATCGGATTGGAGCATCTCCGCGTAAACGGAGACTTGGCGGAACCTACTGCCTTGGAGCCTTCAGCATGGCATAAAGGCAGTGTATCGATCTCGATTCCAGCAGCAGCCGGCTTGCTGGATGAAGATACCGGGGTTCGCTTAGCCGAGTCTGATGCCATCGAGATTCAAGCGATTCATGCAGAGAATAAGGCTGTACTTGCCAGCGGATACATTCGGGCCCTTGATTATGTGCAAGATTCTTTGCAATCTTGACTGTACCAGGAACCAGAAAGCCCAAGCAGCCGCCGGGAGGCGATTAGCTTGGGCTTTTGGGTTCTGCAGGCATTTAAGATTGGACCTGCGGATTGCGAAATGCGCTTCTGAAGTATAGCATCGAGCAAGCGATAGCCGCCAGCACGACGACGGTCAATCCCCAATAGATATTGCTGTAGGCATGGGAGAGAGACAGGTTCTTCTGCCATACCAGCGCACTTGCCGATATCGCCACGCCGAAGGCGCCGCTGAAAAACTGCAAGAGCTGGAACAAGCCAAGCCCAGAGCCGATCTGGGACGGCTCCAGAATACGGGACATCTCGTTCGAGACGCTGCTGGACAGAATCGTAAAGCTCGTGCTGAGCAGCATATAGATGAACAGGATAGCCCAATAAGACAGGCCTTCGAACAAGGCGAACAGCACGACCGCGGCAAGCAAGAACAGCGGGATATAGCGGATGATCGATGCGTTGCCCTGCGTATCGATATATTGTCCTACTCGTCTGGATACGAACATCGCGAGCATGGAGCCAGGGAAGATAATCAGTCCTGCTTCAATGGCGCTTAGACCGTATTGCTTCACAAGAATTTGCGGCATCAAGAACAGCGTCGCAAAGCTGCAGAGGTAAGCGGCAATGCCGACTCCGCCGAGAATCAAATACGAGCGGTTGCGGAAGAGCGACGGCAGGACGAACGGATTGGCCGCGGTGCGGATGCGCACAATAAACAAAATTAAGGATGCGAGTCCGATAATCAATGCGATAAAGGATTGGCTCGTCAGGAACAGAAGCAGCCCTGTCGTTCCGCCGCCGATGAAGATGGCGCCAAGGGCGTCGAAGGAGCCTTTCTTCATCTCTTCCCTCGGGATATAAGCCATATATAGCGGGACAAGCAGAATCGTAACGGCTGTCAGCACGAATAGGATGTGCCAGCCCAAGTATTCTACTACGGCTCCCCCCACTACAGGACCAAGGCCGAGACCTAAGGATACCGAGGACATCACAAGAGCCATCGCTTTCCCTCTCCGCTCAAGCGGTATATAACGGGAGATGAGGACCAGCGCCAGGGCGGGAATCGCGCCTGCGCCCGAGGCTTGAACAATGCGCGCGCTGATCAGCATCAGGAAGCTGTTGCTGAATATGCCGGCGATAGCCGCCAGGCTGAGTGACATGATGCCGATGATGAACAGCCTGCGGATCGGCACGAAGTCAGCCAGCCGGCTGTACGTAATGGATGAGATCGCAAAGACGATGGAGTACCCCGTTACGATCCAAGATGTCGAGGACGCCGACAGCTGGAAGGCTTCCGCCACATCAGGCAGGGCCAGATTGAACATCATCGTATTCATAATGACGACAACGATCGTAATGCCGAGCAGTCCAAGCACTGCGCCTTCCTTCATCGATTGCGGCACAGCCGGATCATGAGTTGTTTGAATCAAGGGGTTCACCTCCGAGTTTTAAAGTTCGATTGTTATCGAATAATAGAATGATAGCACGCGTTATGCTATAATGCAATCATCCGTTATGATTTTTTTACAGGGGGCTATAGACATGAAAATATTAGTGCATCCTGACCGTGCAGATATCCACTTATCCTCCGTGCTGTATGCGTTAAGCGATCCTCTCCGGCTTATGATTGTCTCACAGCTTCGGAGTGTGAGCGAGAGAGCCTGCGGCGAATTCGAGCTGCCTGTGGCCAAGTCCACGCAATCCCATCACGTTCGTACGCTGAGGGAAGCCGGCATTATCTATGTTCGAAGCGCCGGCACGCAGCGGCTTATCTCGCTGCGCGCCGAGGATTTGGAGGCCAAATTCCCTGGGCTGCTCACCTCCATTCTGGAAGCTTACGAGAACTCGGGAGAGAAGGATCGTACGATCACCTCGGAGCAAGCACAATCCGCAGATTGAATGATGGAGCTTCCTATCTTATAGAAAGCTTGTTGTACAGGCCTTGAACGTATGGCGCAGTGTTCTCGCATGGCTATGAGCCAGCGGACTGCGTCTTTTTGGCATGCGCAGATTGGCGCCGGAGGTCTCTTGCCGCTGCGAGAGTCGTGAAAGTACTATTGAATAGTCGTATGGCGGGTAGCTCATAATGAGCAGAGACGTTAGGATAGAAGGACGATTTTGCGGAAAATGATAGCTGCCGGATAACCGAACATGAAAAGGGTGATGGCATGAGGGGACGGTTAAGCGGTATCCCATGGCAAACGATTAGGGTCAGGCTGGTGCTTGGCCTTCTATGCATTACCATTCCATTGATTGCGCTGTTGATCTATAACAATCGCTACAGCGTCAATGTCATTCACAATCAGGTTGCGAATTCGAACAAAAATCTTGTATCCGTCTTCATGAAGCAGATGGATGACCAGCTCTCCGAAGCGGAGCGCCACTTGATGGGCTTGATGATGACGGAGCCCAACCTGCTGGCGATGGGAGAGGCCAGTCCCGAGGATGACTATATGATGGCGAAGAGCAGCGTGTCGCGCAGGCTGACTTCGGATTTGATCGTCTATCCCTATATTGACGGTTTTTTTGTCTATTCCATCCCAAGGGGGGATATCGTAGAGACCTTCCGCGGCGAAATGAGCTACAAGGAGCTGACCAACCTGCGGGCAACGGTAGAGCAGCTTGCTGCCGGACTGGCCGAGCAGCCGACTCATCTGAACAACAAATGGCGCGTGCAGCAGATGAATGGCGAATTCTATATCCTGCGCTTGTTCGGTGAGGGCAATCTTTATATCGGCGCCTGGGTGAAGGCAGCATCGATGCTGAAGCCCCTTAGCGATATGCATGCGGGTGAGAACGGCGCTTCTCTTATTGTGGATGGAGCGGGTCAAATCCTATCCGGCACGGAGGAGCTGTCGCATGCCGGTCTTGATTTTACTCGGGGATTCGCCAGCCACTACTTGTCCGGGACGGATGAGGAGTATCTGGTCGTTGGCGAGAGCTCGCAGAAGGGAAGCTTCAGCCTGGTTTCGGTCGTGCCGGACAAGCTCATTTTGGAGAATCTCCCGTACTTGGCGAAGGCAGCCGGGGTCGTCATTATAATCGCGATTATTATGCTGCCGCTAAGCCTATGGTTTCTTCGCAAGGTGCTGCTGCTGCCGCTTCAGAAGATGACCAAGGCGATGCGCCGTATTGGAGAGGGCAATTTCAACACGAAAATTGAGGAGTCTCCCGTACAGGACGAATTCCAGCTGGTGAACCGGACCTTCAATCATATGATTACGCAGATTGAGGAATTGAAAATCCATATCTATGAAGAGCAGATCAGCAAGCAGCGTGCGGAGCTGAAGCATCTTCAGCTGCAGATCAATCCCCATTTTTTTATGAACTCATTAAATATTGTGTACAATCTGGCGCAAGTGAAACAGTACAGCCTTATTCAAGAGATGACGATGTGCCTGGTCCAATATTTCCGCTATACGCTGCAAAGCAATCAATCTCTTGTGCTATTGAGAGACGAGCTGAAGCATGTACGCAACTTCCTGCGAATCCAGCAGCTCAGGTTCCCGCATCGGCTGGCGATTGAGATCGATGTGCCGGACTATTTGCAGGAGACGAGAGTGCCGCCGCTGCTTCTGCAGACTTTCGTGGAAAATGTGGTCAAGCATGCGGTGCGGATGGACGGCACGAACACGGTGACGATTGAAGCTTCGCTAAGCGGGCTGGAGGAGGAGCCGACGGTCATCCTGTCGGTGCGCGACAATGGCCCCGGCTTCTCGGATGAGGCGTTGGAAGCGATTCGCTCAGGCAAGCAGCAAGTAGATGAGAAGGGCGAGCATATCGGCATGTGGAATGCCCGGGAACGGCTGCGGCTGCAATACGGGGACCGGTCGTGGATGGATTGTTATAATGACGAGCCGCATGGGGCAGTGGTGGAGCTGGGCATACCGCTCAGAGCGGATTCGTCTCTTAAGGAGGAGAAGAATGATGTGTCAGCTTCTAATCGTGGATGATGAGCTTATAGCGGTGGAGGGGCTGAAGTCGGGCGTGCAGTGGGAATCGATCGGCATAAGCAAGGTATTCACTGCGCATAGCGCAGAGCAGGCGAAGACCTTATTCGGGCAAGAGAGGATAGATATCCTGTTATGCGATATCGAGATGCCGCAGGCTACCGGTCTTGAGCTGCTGGAATGGGTGCGGCTGCATTATCCCCGGACGGAGACGATCTTTCTCACCTGCCATGCGGACTTCGGGTACGCCAAGCAAGCGATTCAGCTGGGGAGCCTGGATTATTTGCTGAAGCCGATTCCGTATCCCGATTTGGAGGAAACGATCAAGAGGGCGATACGCAAGCTGGACCAGGATAACCGGAACAGCGAGTTCAGCCAATACGGGAAGTATTGGGTGCAGTATCAGCCGCTGCTTGTGGAGCGGTTCTGGCTCGATATTCTGAACCAGACGATCCCGGGCGATGCGGAAGCGATCAGGAAGGCTGCAGAGGAGCGCAATATTCCTTATACGAATGAAATGCGGTTTCTGCCGGTGCTGATCCATGTGCGGAGATGGCATAAAAAAATTACGCTGCGCGATGAAAAAATTATGGAGTACGCTATCCGCAAGTCAGCCGAGGAGCTGCTTCTGAATGAGCTGGAGAGAGGGCTGCTGATTTCGCTGGCGGACGGTTATATGCTCGCCATGCTTAATCTGGAGTCGCAATCGGACGTGAACGAGAAGCTGAGGGCGGGCTGCGAGCAATGGATTGAAGCATGCCGCACGTACTTCTTCGCGGGCGTGTCGTGCTATATCGGCGAGACGGCGCATCCCGACCAGCTTGCTTATATGTTCCTTCGCCTGCGCAAGCTGGATGAGAATAATGTGGCTCATGATCAGGGCGTCTTCTCCTTGCAGGATCAACAGACCTTGTCTCCGGTAGGCATGCCTCCCGATATCGGAATGTGGTCTATTCTACTGAAGGAAGGCGCGCGCGAGCCGCTCCTGCGAGCGATTGAAGATTATATGGAGGAGCAAGTCGCATCCGGCGGTCTGGACTTTGACCGGCTCAATCAATTGATTCAGGACTTTCAGCAGATGGTTTATTACGTCATGCAAGTGAAAGGCATCCAGGCGCATCAGCTCTTCGGTGACAATGACTCCATTACGCTGCATGCGGCGGCAACGCGGACATCGACCGATGCCTTGAGCTGGATGCGCCATATCGTGGACAAGTCGATACAATTCGACGCCGCTCTGGACCATACTCAGAGCGTGACCGATAAAGCGAAAGCGTACATCCATGAGCATCTTGCCGAGGATATCTCAAGAGACGATATTGCAAGCCATGTCTACCTAAACCCGGATTATTTGACGCGGATCTTCAAGAAGGAGACCGGTATGTCCGTCTCCGATTACGTGCTGCAGCAGCGGCTTACGCTAGCGGCAGGATTGTTAGCGCAGTCGGAGCTGCCGGTGAGCGCGATTGCGAGCAAGGTCGGCTATGCCAATTTCTCGCATTTCTCCAGAATGTTCAAGAAGTACCTGAACCTGAGCCCGCTTGAATACCGAAGCCGCCATCAGGCTGCAAGCCCTTCGAATGCAAGTCGTGAAAGTGACAGCGGGAAGTCGTAAAGAGGGCAGAGGCGCATAGGCTGACGATCGTACAATGTACACAGCACCAACCATTATATGAAAAGCGGGGGAGAACAAAATGAAAAACATCATGCGCGGGGCTACTCTGCTAATGCTGTGTTTTGTCCTGATTCTATCGGCTTGCGGCAAAGGCGGCAATGGCAGCGGCAGCGAGCCGGGCGGCAGCGCCAATCCGGGGAATCAGCAGGATGGCAAGGTAGAGGAAATTACAGTAGCCTTCCCGCTCGTCAGCACTTCTCAGCAGGACTTGCAGCTGGTGGAGGACGAAATCAACAAAATTTCCGAGGAGAAAATTAAAGTGCGGGTGAAGTTTCTGCCGATCAACGCAGGCGAATGGGCACAGCGCATGAACCTGATCTTCAGCGGCGGCGAGACGCTCGACCTGACATTTGTCTCCGGATTAATGTACAGCAATATGGTTGCCAAAGGCCAGCTGATCGAGCTTGATGAGCTCCTGGATGCGCATGGCGAAGGCATCAAGCAAGCGTTCGACGAGAAGTATCTGAACGCAACCAAAATCAACGGCAAAATCTACAGCGTGCCGACCGTGCGCGACTTGGCGGGCAGCTATGGCCTGACGATGCGCAAGGACATGGTGGACAAGTACAACATTGATATCGACGCGATTCAGACGCTGGATGATGTCGAGAACCTGTTCAAAACGATCAAAGCAAACGAGCCTCATGTTGTCCCGCTTGTGCCGGGCGGTGTAGGACAGTCTTTCCGTGAGAACCATGTGTTCGTCGATCCGCTTGGCGACTTCATGGGCGTATTGCCTGATTACGATAACGATCTGAAAATCGTAAATATGTACGAGATGCCGGAATACAAGGCATTTATCGATCGTATCCGCAAGTGGTATCTGGAAGGCTACATCCTGCCGGATGCGGCTACGAATAAGACCACTACCTTCGAGCTGATCAAATCCGGCAAAGCCTTCTCCTATATGGCGCTGCAGAAGCCGGGCTTCGCCGCGCAGGAGTCGAAGGCATCCGGCACACAGATGGTCACGAAGGAATTGCTTGCGCCGGTAGCGACGACAAGCAACGTGACGAATGCGCTGTGGGGCATTCCGGTAAACTCCAAGCATCAAGAGAAAGCAATGCAATTCCTGAACCTGATGTATTCCGATGCAGATATCGTCAACCTGTTCGACTGGGGGATTGAAGGCAAGCATTATGTGAAGGAGAAGGGCGAAGCCGACCATATCATCTCCTACCCTGCCGGCCAGGATGCTACGACGATCGGCTACAACATGCTGGGCTGGATGTTCGGCAACCAGTTCCTGTCCTATGTCATGAAAACCGATGATCCGGATATTTGGAAAAAGACGGCGGAATTCAACAGCACCTCGAGGCCGTCCAAAGCGCTTGGCTTCGTATTCGATGCGTCTGCCGTGAAGACGGAAGTGGCGGCGGTGTCCAACGTCGTTACCCAATACAAGCTGCCGCTGGAGACAGGGAGCGTAGATCCGGACAAATTGCTGCCGGAGTTCATCGCCAAGCTGAAGTCGGCCGGCATGGACAAGATTATCGCAGAGAAGCAAAAGCAATTGGATGAGTGGGCTAAAAACAACTCGGTTCAGTAATAGTGGGATGCCACACATGCTGCCCGGCCAATGACGAGTTGGCCGGGCTTATTATTCCGGGCAGTCTCGGAGGGAGAGGGAGAGAACAGGGTGAATACGACAACTAGACGCAAGAGAGGAGCCCGTCTGCGCAGATTTATCCCGCTATACATCATGATGCTGCCGGGGCTGGCTTATCTGTTCATTAACAACTACTTGCCGATGTTCGGCTTGTCCATCGCATTCAAGGACATCAACTATGCCAAGGGCATATGGGCCAGCGATTGGGTAGGGCTTAAAAATTTTGAATATTTGTTCAAAACGACCGACGCTTACATCATTACGAGAAATACGCTGCTTTACAACGCTGTTTTTATTGTGCTTGGCCTGTTGATAGCAATCGCGATTGCCATTCTGCTGAACGAGATTAGAGGCAAGATGGCGAGGGGCTTCTATCAAAGCGTAATTCTGCTGCCTTATCTGATCTCGATTATTCTGGTCAGCTATCTCGTATATGCCATGCTCAGCGTGGATGCGGGCTTTATCAACAAGACGATTCTGCCCATGCTTGGCCTTGATCCCATCTCATGGTATCTGGAGCCGAAGTATTGGCCGTATATCTTAACCATTGTCCATATATGGAAGGGAGCAGGCTACTCCTGCATCATCTTCCTGGCCGCTATATTAAGCATCGACCGCGAGTATTACGAGGCGGCGGAGCTGGACGGCGCATCGAAATGGATGCAGATCCGCAAAATTACGTTCCCGATGATCACGCCGATCATCACCATGCTGACGCTGCTTGGCATCGGACGCATTTTCTATTCCGACTTTGGCCTATTCTATCAGGTGCCTATGAATTCCGGCGCGCTGTATGAGACGACGAACGTTATCGACACCTATGTATTCCGAGGGCTGATGCAGCTTGGCGACATTGGCATGTCGGCGGCGGCAGGTTTCTATCAATCGCTGGTCGGCTTCATTCTGGTCCTGGTATCCAACTATATTGTGCGCAGATTCGATAAGGACAACGCCTTGTTCTAGGGAGGGAGATTCATATGACAAAGGAATACCGGGGCTGGCGCTGGTCGGCGCATATCATTTTAGGTCTATTCGCGCTGGCGTGCATCCTGCCGTTTGTGCTGCTGTTCACTTCCTCCGTAACGGATTCGAAGGTCATTGTGACGGAAGGCTACACGTTCTTTCCTTCCAGCCTGAGCTTTGCCGCTTATGATTACTTGTGGCAGAACTCGAAGATGATCTTCAATGCTTACGGCATTACGATTCTGACGACGGTGGTCGGCACGACGGCAAGCCTGCTGATGACCTCCATGCTCGCTTATCCGCTGTCCCGCAAGGATATGCCCGGCGGCATGGTGCTCGCTTTTATCGTCTTTTTTACGCTGCTGTTCAATGGGGGCCTGGTCCCTACTTATATGGTCTACACGCAATTATTCGATATCAAAAACACGCTGCTGGCGCAAATCGTCCCATGGCTGCTGATGAACGGCTTTAACGTGCTGCTTATGCGAGCGTTCTTCATGAACAGCGTTCCGAAGCCTGTGCTGGAGTCGGCGAGCATCGATGGAGCGGGCGAATTTACGATCTATTACAAAATCGTGCTCCAGCTGTCGCTGCCGATTATGGCGACAATCGGACTGTTCCAGGCGCTGGCCTACTGGAATGACTGGAACAACGGACTTGTATTTGTGACCGACGCCGGTCTGTTCAATCTGCAGAACGTGCTGAACCGGATTATGAGCGATATCGAGTTTCTGTCCAGCAATGCCAGCATGGGTTCGGGCAGCATTATTGCTCAGCTGCCTAGCGAAACCTTCCGCATGGCGATTGCGGTTATCGGCATATTGCCGATCTTGATCGCGTATCCGTTTTTCCAGAAGTTTTTTGTCAAAGGTCTGACCATCGGCGCGGTTAAAGGCTAAGGAGGAGAACAAGATATGATCGGATTATGGCATGCGATCGTGGAGACGCCATCCATGAAGATGAAGCTGCAGTTCAAGGTTTCGAAGAAAGCCGTCTATACGCTGGACATGGCGACGGAGCCGCTTGCTATTCCAATACAGATCGATACGCTGTTGGTCGAGGATAACCGGCTGACGGCCAGGGCGAAGGCGTTCTGGATGCCGGGCGAGGAAATCGAGGTGCGTCTGGCCTTCCAGGAAGAGGCCTTCGAGGGGGAAATCTATATCCCCGCGATCGGCAAGCTGCCGCTTCAAGGCGCAAGAGGGCGCGGTCCGCATCTGTCGGAGGCGCTTATCGAGGAGATTATACCATACCGGAAGGAATCGGTCAGAGAACGGTCCGACGAAGAGATCGACTCGGAGGTCGAATCCCTCCTGGGACGCATGACGCTGGAGCAGAAGATCGGCCAGATGTTTCAGGTGCTGGCCTCGAACTTCTCGTTCGGCAATGAGGTTGCAACCGATCCGCCGGAGAAGCTTATTGCGGAGGGACGTGCAGGCTCCGTCCTGGGCGCATTCGATGTCAGCCGGGTGTTCCAGCTGCAGAAGATCGCCGTGGAGCAATCGCCGCACGGCATCCCGCTGCTGTTCAACGCGGACATCATTCATGGCTCGCAGACGGTATTCCCTGTGCCGCTGGCCTGGTCATGCAGCTGGGATATGGAAGCGATCAAGGAGGCATGTGCCATTGCGGCGAAGGAAGCCAGCGCGTCGGGCACGGTCTACAATCACGGCCCGATGATCGATATCGGCCGCGATCCGCGCTGGGGACGCGTCGTGGAAGGCGCGGGCGAAGATCCGTATCTGGGCGCGTTAATCGCGAAGGCGCAGGTTGAGGGCTTCCAAGGGGAGTCGCTGTTCCATAAGGAGACGATCGTCGCTTGCCTGAAGCACTTTATCGGATACGGCGCTTCCGAAGGGGGACGCGACTACAACACGGTGGATATGTCCGAAGCGACGCTGCGCAACGTCTTCTTGCCGCCATTCCAAGCCGGACTTGAAGCGGGAGCCGCATCGGTCATGAACGCCTTCAATATCTATCAAGGCGTACCGGTGGCAGCCAGCGAAGAGCTGCTGAAGCGGCTGCTGCGCGAGGAGCTGGGCTTCGAAGGCGTGCTGATCTCGGATTACGGCGCTGTGGACGAGATCGTCGAGCACGGCTTTGCCGAGGATGTGCGCGAAGCGGCGAAGATGGCAGTGGGCGCAACGATGGATATCGAGATGGCGACGCGCTCGTATGAGCACCTCGCGGAGCTAGTCCGCGAAGGAAGCGTGGCGGAGGAGACGATTGACGGGGCTGCCCGGCGTATTCTGCGGCTGAAGTACAAGCTGGGGCTGATGGATGATCCGTTCCGCTACGTTCGGCCGGAGAAGGAGCAGGAATACCACTTCCATGAGGATCATCTCCGGGCAAGCCGAGAGCTTGCCCGGAAGTCCATCGTGCTGCTTAAGAATGACGGCGCGCTGCCGCTGGCAAAAGACGGCGGCAAGATTGCGCTGGTCGGTCCGTTCGCGGACAGCAAGGATCTGCTTGGCCCATGGCAATTCTCCCGCTACGGGCATGAGACGGTGTCGCTCTACGAAGGGCTTGCCGCAAGCGGCATAGAAGAGGAACGCCTGCTATTCGCGCAGGGCAGCGGTATTAACGATTCGCTGGAGGGCGGCATCGAGGAGGCGTTGCGAATTGGCGAGCAAGCGGATGTAATCGTGCTGGCGCTGGGCGAGAGCAGCGACATGTCCGGGGAGGCTGCGTCCCGTCTAAGCATTCACTTGCCGGAGGCGCAGCAGCGACTGGCGGAGGCGATTGCGGCGCTGGGCAAGCCGACGGTGCTGGTGCTGACGAACGGCCGTCCGCTTGTGCTGGACTGGTATGCCGCGAATGTTAACGCCATCGTAGTGACATGGTTCCTTGGCTCGCAAGCGGGGCTTGCCATTGCGGATGTCCTGACGGGAGCATACAACCCGTCCGGCAAGCTGACGATGAGCTTCCCGGCGCATCAGGGCCAGGTTCCGGTCTATTACAATCACTTCCTGACAGGAAGGCCGCTAACGGAAGCGAACAAGAACCTCAAATATATTTCGAAGTATCTGGACGGACCTAATGATCCGTTGTACCCGTTTGGTTATGGCCTAAGCTATAGCCGCTTCGAATATTCCGAGCTAAAGCTGGACCGCTCAGCGATAGAAGGGGACGAAAAGCTGATTGCTGCGGTTACAGTCACGAATAGAGGGGATGCGGCCGGCGAAGAAACCGTGCAGCTCTATATTCAGGATCTCCACGGCAGCATAGTGCGTCCCGTCAAGGAGCTGAAGGGCTTCCGCAAGCTATGGCTGGAGCCAGGCGAGAGCGGGAATGCCGTATTCGAGATTGGAGAGGCGGATCTGGCGTTCTGGTCGCCGGGCAAGGGTTACGCGGCGGAGCCAGGCCGATTCAGCTTGTATATAGGCTCTAGCAGCCGCGATGTGCAAGCGGCGGAATTCGTATGGACGGCGGGCAAGTCATAGAATTAGTAATCGATGAATATGCGGGGAGGAATTACGATGGGGAACAATCGCGACATTAAGGCGCTGATCAAAGAGATGACGCTGGAGGAGAAGGCCGGGCTATGCTCCGGCCTCGATACTTGGCATACGAAAGGGATCGAGAGGCTCGGCATTCCGTCCGTTATGGTAACGGACGGCCCGCACGGCCTGCGCAAGCAGCGGGCGTCGGCTGACCATCTGGGTTTGTTCAACAGCGTGCCCGCGACATGCTTTCCGTCAGCGGCAGGCGTAGCCAGCTCATGGAACCGGGAACTGATCGAACGGATGGGCCAGGCGCTAGGCGTAGAATGCCAGGCGGAGAACGTAGCGGTCTTGCTGGGGCCGGGCGCGAATATTAAGCGCTCTCCGCTTTGCGGACGGAACTTCGAATACTTCTCTGAGGACCCGTACCTCTCCTCCGAGATGGCGGCTTACCATATCAAGGGCGTGCAGAGCGAGGGCGTCGGCACTTCGCTAAAGCATTTTGCCGCCAACAATCAGGAGCACCGCCGGATGACCTCCGATTCCATCGTGGATGAGCGGACGCTGAGGGAGATCTATCTGGCCAGCTTCGAGGGCGCGGTGAAGCAGTCTCAGCCGTGGACGGTCATGTGCTCGTACAACAAGGTGAACGGCGAGTTCGCCGCGGAGAATGAGACGCTTCTGACCGCGATCCTGAAGGAAGAGTGGGGCCATGAAGGGTTTGTCGTGTCCGATTGGGGCGCGGTGAACGATCGCGTGAAGGGGCTGGCGGCCGGCATGGAGCTGGAGATGCCGTCCAGCCATGGCGAGGGAGACCGCGCCATTATCGAGGCGGTCAAGCACGGCACGCTGCCGGTGGAGAAGCTCGATGGCGCAGTTGAGCGGCTGCTTCGTATAATCTTCCAAGCGGTGGATGGACGTAAGCCGGGCACTGTATTCGATCCGGAAGCCCATCATCAGTTGGCCCGCGAGGTGGCCCGCGAAAGCATGGTGCTGCTCAAAAACGATGACGGCATGCTGCCTTTAAAGCGGACCGGCAAGCTGGCGGTCATCGGCGCGCTGGCGAAGGAGCCGCGTTATCAGGGCAGCGGCAGCTCCCAGATCAATCCGACCCGCCTGGAGGATATTAGCGAGGAGCTGGCACGATCGGCAGGAGACGGCGTGAAGCTGACCTATGCCCAGGGCTATGAGCTGAATCTGGATGATTCCTCCGCGGAGCTGACGAAGGAAGCGCTGGAGCAGGCTGCCCAGGCGGACGCAGCCGTCTTGTTCGCCGGATTGCCGAAGCGCTATGAATCGGAGGGCTTCGACCGCAAGCATCTGCGCATGCCGGCGAATCAAGTGGCCCTGATCGAAGCGGTAGCGGCTGTCCAGCCGAATCTCATCGTCGTGCTGAGCAACGGAGCGCCTGTGGAGATGCCTTGGCTTGGCAGCGCCAAAGCTGTGCTTGAAGCGTATCTGGGAGGCCAGGCGCTCGGCGGCGCTATCGCCGATCTGCTGTTCGGCGATGCCAGCCCGTCCGGCAAACTGGCGGAGACTTTCCCCGTGCGTCTAAGCGACAATCCTTCTTATCTGTTTTACCCGGGCGAGGGAGACAAGGTGGAATACAGGGAAGGGATATTCGTGGGCTACCGCTACTATGACAAGAAGGCTATCGAGACGCTGTTCCCGTTCGGACACGGGCTTAGCTATACGACGTTCGAATATAGCGAGCTTGCCGTCGACAAGCATGAGCTGACCGATGCGGAGAAGCTGACCGTGAGGGTCAAGGTGCGCAATACCGGCTCTGTGGCGGGCAAGGAAATCGTGCAGCTGTATGTGCGCGATGTGGAGACAGAAGTGATTCGGCCCGACAAAGAGTTGAAGGGCTTCGACAAGGTCGAGCTGGCTCCAGGAGAGTCGAGGACAGTCTCGTTCGAGCTGGATAAGCGGAGCTTCGCCTACTATGATGCCGACGCTGGAGACTGGAGAGTAGAGACTGGAGCGTTCGATATTCTGATCGGCAAGTCGTCAAGGGAGATCGTGCTGTCGAAGCGAGTGACCGTCCGCTCCACAACTCCGCAGCCGCTGGTCTATCACCGCAACTCCACTGTGTCGGATCTGATGAAGTCGGAGAAGGGCAAAGCGTTTGTCCAGCAGTTCATGAGCGTTCTTCCGTTTGCCGGAGCAGCCATGGAGGAGCATAAGGAGATGCTGCAAGCGTTCATGGCGCACATGCCGCTTCGCGGACTGATTTCCTTCAGCGGCGGCAAGTTCACGGAAGCGAAGCTGGCGGAAGTGATCAAGGGCTTGAATGCGGAAGAGAGCAACTGAATCAACAATGGGACAGGAGGCTGAACAGATGAATACATCCCTATTTCCGTTATACCCGCAGCCCCGCAGTCTGGAGCTGCGGGAAGGGAGCGGTGCCTTCTCGGCCCTCTTCGCGCTTGAGCGCTTGAGCGAAGAGGCGATGCAAGCGGCATCCGCCGTGCGCGTGAAGGAGAGGCTTGAAGCAGCGGCAGCCCGCTGGCAAGGGAGTGCAGGCGATACTGAGGGAGCGGAGCCGAACGGCTCCGTGACAGCGACAGCTCTGCATATAGTATGCCGCCCGGAGCTTCATGCCCAAGGCTACACGGCGGAATGGAATGGCGAGCGGCTTGAGATTGGCTACAGCGACCCTGAAGGCTTGCATTATGCAGTCGTAACACTGGAGCAACTGATTGCCCGGCGAGGACTTGCCTGGACGAGCTACCGCATCGAGGATGAGCCGGACTTCCCGGTCCGTGGACTCATGCTGGATATTGGCCGCAACAAGATACCGAAGATGGAGACGCTGTATGCCTTGATCGACCGGATGTCCGAGCTCAAAATGAATCATTTGCAGCTCTATATGGAAGGCTTCTGCTTCGACTACGAGACGTTCCGGGATTCCTTCCCGGAGGCGACGCCGATTAGCGGCGAGGAGTTCCGCCAGCTGGATGCCTATGCGAAGGAACGGTTCATCGACCTGGTGCCGAATCAGAATTGCCTCGGCCATATGGGTCCTTGGCTGGCCAAGCCGGAGTTCGCCGAGCTGGCGGAGCATCCAGGCGGACAGGAAACGCCAGTCGGAATCAAGCTGCCGCCGCTTACGCTTAATCCGCTGGATGGCGGTTCAATTGAGCTGGTGCGCGCGATGTTCGGCGAGCTGCTGCCGCATTTTACCTCCGGCTATGTCAATGTGAATATGGATGAGCCTTTCGGTCTAGGCACTGGGCAAAGCAAGGAGCGCGCCCAAGAGGTCGGAGTGGGCAAGTTGTATATGGATTATGCGGAGCAGGTATTCGAGATTATTCGCAGCCACGGCAAACGCACATTGATGTGGGGCGATATTCTGACGAAGCATGAGGAGGTTATTCCGCTGCTTCCGAAGGATGTTACCGTGCTGGATTGGAACTATGAAAGCCACACCTCGTTCGAGACGAACGGGAAGCTGCTCCAGCGCCACGGCGTGCCGTATTACGTCTGCCCGGGCACCAGCACCTGGTCTGCCGTTACGGGACGGACGGACAATATGCTGGCCAATATCGCCGATGCAGCCCGCAGCGGCAAGACCTATGGAGCAGCCGGCATGATCGTGACGGATTGGGGCGATTCCGGCCATTGGCAGCCGCTTGTCATGAGCTATCCGGCTTACGCTTATGCCGCAGGGACGGGCTGGCAGACGGAAGCCAATCTGGAGCAGCACGAGCAGATGGAGCGGTATGTGGCGGATTGCATGCTGCAGGATGACTCGGGGCATGCGGGCAAGCTGATTCTTGAGCTTGGACGTTACATCAATCTGGAGAACAGCACGCTGGAGAATATGACTTATACGAACCATCTGCTGAACCGCGGGCTGTCGACGAAGGAGAAGCTGCTGTCGGAGACGGATATGATCATTAAGCTGCTCGTGGAGATCGGCGGCCGGGGCATTCCGTTCCAGCTGGATTACCGGTATGACGATATGCTGGCATGGCTGAAGGAGCAGAAGGAAGCGATTGGCGAGCTGCAGCTAAAGTCGGGAGACGCTGAGAGTGTCTCGCAAGAGCTTGCGCATGCGCTCTCCATAATCGAACACGGCTCCGGCTTGCATCGCTTCATCTTCGGCCTGGAGCTGCCGGACGCCGCTGCGGAGCTCGCATGGCTGCGCAAGCTTCACAGCGAGCTTGCTTCCATCATAGCGGAGTTCGACCGCCTATGGCTGGTCCGCAACCGGAAAGGCGGTCTCGAAGCCAGCACCCGCAATCTCCATAAGCTGCTGAATCAGTATGAGGAGCGGCTTGCGGAGCTGGAGAGCGTGTAACGCTTTAAAAACGGACTTATGCATTATAGATAATCACAAAAAGGCTCTCATTCGTCGAGAGTCTTTTTGTGCTGTGTGCTGCGCACTTACGACAATTCACGATTGTCCAAAATGAAAAATATACCAAAAGTCTCTTGTATCCCTGTTAAAGATTAGGTATTCTATGGGGGGCTTTTAACTAACGAAATGGGAGCGTGAAAAGTTTGAAGAAGAGCGTTTTTGCTGCTGTCATCAGCGCAGCCATGCTGGTAAGCATGGGAACCGGGGCATTAGCAGCAACCAAGATGCAAGAGATTAAGGCATTCCTGAATCCGGAAATTAAAGTGAAGGTAGACGGCAAGCCAATTCAACTGAGAGATGCGAATCAGAATGCCATCGTGCCGATTAATTATAACAACTCCAATTATTTTCCGATTCGAGCGATTTCCGACGCTCTGGGGATAGCAGTTGATTATGATACTGCCACAAAAACAATCATCTTAGGCGAAAAAGTGGATGGAACTGCGATCGCAAAGGGCTTTGATGATATGTACCATACCAAAGACCCTGCTCAAACGACTTATAAAGGCATCAATTACAAGGAAGCGTATTTCAATAACGGACCTGGCAACCGCAGCGGCAGCTTCATGCTGTATCCGAAAAAAGAGCATCAAAAGCTGTATCTCCAAATAGCGGCTGTCGGCGAGGATCTGGAGGATATCGAAATCAAGGATAGCGATAACGATATTATCTTGAAGCAGACGAAGGTAATCAAAACCGCAGACGGACTTGTCACCATCGAAGCCGATATTGGCGGAGTAAGCTCGCTGTTTGTCCATTTTAAAATCAAAGAAGACGGAGCCGTCTTTGTGCCTTTGAACACTTCTTATTATAAATAAGCGGATCAATTCAGCAGCGAAATATTCATGCAGCGCGGCGAATAAATTGGAAATAAAAAACTTGTTTACTTAGCACTTAAAAATAGTGCTGAATAAGCAAGTTTTTTGTTATTATATAAGAATTATCAGCCATCATGAAAGCGCATTCAATTCTAGCTGACCGCCATCAGGACGGCGGCAGTCACCTTGTTACGCAGTGTTTTAGACATCGGGGGGAAAGGCATGAAGAAATCGGTCTACTTGCGCTTACTGCTTCAGCTTGCAGTCGTCATTATCGTCAGTATAAGCTTGCTGGCATTATTATTGTATCACTATACGTCCAATCTGTTGAAAGATGAGATCGTTGGAGCCAATAACGAGCTGCTGCTGCAAACAAGCAAAATCGTAGATCAGTCCTTGCATGAAGTACAGCAGATGACCACTTCGCTCAGCTTGAATTCAAGCGTTCTTAAATCTGCCGTGCTGCCTTGGAATCTGGAAGACGAATATCGTTTTTTGCTTGAAACCTCTCAAACGTTTGAGACAAGGCTGACTTCTTCCAATTATATTCATTCCATATATCTGTATAGCGCAAATAATAAAAAGCTTATATCCAGCTCGGGCATCACCGGCTTGAATGAATTTTCCAATCGGGAAACATTAGAGCGCTTTCTTCAATCCAAGCTTACTTCTTCCTGGGAAGCTACCCGGCTAGTTTCGCGTGATAACGGCGAGGAGCACTTTATTAGTTATATGGTCAGCACGCCGCTGCGCAATCAAAAGAAGCTTGGCGTATTAATGATCAACTTGAAGGAAGATGTTCTTTATAATGCCGTAGTGAACACCAATAATAGAAAACTTGGCAATGTGGCTATTTTGAACAGTGATGGGGAAGTGCTGTCTTATAAAGATAAAAGTGTGCTGCTGGATCGCTTTGATTGGGTAGATATGTCGGCATTCAGCAATGAAAAGAACGGATATTTTGTGCAAAATATCGATGGGATGGATATGTTCATTACGTATTTGCGTTCGCCGTTTAATGATTGGATATACGTAACGCTTAATCCTTATAACGATTTATTTAAGCGCTCCTATGATGTTATTATTATGACCCTTATTATTTCGGCTACCGGGCTCATCGTTGGGCTTCTGCTCGCTTTTATTATATCCAATCGCCATTATCGACCGATCCGCAGCATGGTGCAAGCACTGGCCATAAATACGGAAGGACGGCAGAAGCATCAGGACGAATTCAGTTACATTCGCACTTCTATCGATGCTATTCAGTTGGAAAATACAACTTTCCGTCAAAAATTTCAAAGCCAGGAGCTGCTGCTGCGCGATCATTTGCTCACGAATTTGTTGTCGGGCAAATTGTCAGATGAAGCCGAAACGAGAGATCAACTGCGTTATTACCATATGGATTTGGGCGAAGCCAATTATATTGTGCTTGTTTTAAGGGTTCATCTAGTAACCGGTCATAATGCGATTCAAGTGGATGAGAAGATGAAAAACTGGATTTATTTCCAGATTAGAACGATTTGCGAGCAGTTGATTGCGGAGACATACAAAGGGGCCTATATAAGCGCTTATCATAAGCATGATGTGCTTATTTTGCATCATGAGGATTGGCAAAGCGAAGAACGGCAAGTGGAGGAAATGAAGCGCTTTGCCGCCAAAATACAGCAGCAGGCTGCTGAGGATATCGAATGGCTTGAATTCATCACGGTTGGAATAGGCGGCAAATACGAGCGGCTGACGGATATCCATCTCTCTTACGAGGAAGCTGTGGAAGTGTTGAATTATGAGAAGGTTTCGGGGATGGGCAGCATTTTATCGATCCATGATCTCAATGTGAATCGTGCCAACCGCAACTCTTTTATTAATTACCAGCAATATATCGAGCGTCTGACCGGCGAATTGAAATCGGGCAATTTTGATAAAGCGGTAGCCACCAAAGCGATTATACTGGAGCAGGTGCAGCAGGACGAGCAATCCGGCATGTATTTGAAACATGTGATATTGTCGCATCTTTTCAATGCCTTAGTTAAAGTTCGCATCGAGCTTTCGCTGCCTGAAGAGGAAATTGAAAGCAGCTCCTGGCATTATGAATTTATGAAGCTGCGGACGACGGAGGAAATCAGCAGCTACCTGCTGCGCATTATGGAGGGCATCTCCAGAAGCCTCGAATCCAGAAGCAGCTCGAAGCATTCTGAGGTGATGATGAAGCTCGTTGCCTATATTCGGGAGCATTATCAAGAGCCGCTTAGTCTGCAGCTTGTATCGGATATGATCTATATGAACAGCAATTACGTATCCAAGCTGTTTAAGGATGCGACGGGCATGACGTTTATTGATTATTTAACAGAAATTCGCTTTAAAGAAGCTTGCCGCTTGTTAACGGAAACGGACTGCAACATTAACGAAGTTGCAGAATTGTCCGGTTTTAGCAATAAACAAAGCTTGAATCGGACCCTTAAGAAATTAACGGGCATGACACCGACTGAGTATCGCAATAAAGAAATTGAAAAACGGCTATAAATGCCTCTTTTGAAAAATTCGACAATCCTAAGCTTTAAACGCCGTCAGGCGTTTTTTTTCTCTTCTATAAAAAATGACGAAGGCTGAAGGCCTGATCGGGGTTAAATTGTAATAAATGAAGCTATTCTGATCAAATGATACCGCTCCATTCCTATAGATTAAGCCTAATCGTAGCGATTGATTCTTGTTGAAAAAACGATATGCGCCGTATGATGAAAGTGCTTTCACAAACCAAAAAAGAAAGGAGGCTCACCCATTTGGAAGCCCCTACATCAAGAATAAGCGCGCAGGTAAAGAGCAGCAGAATGGAAGGCATCAGACGAGTGTTGCGTTATCGTAATTTGTATCTGATGCTGCTTCCGGCAATCGCCTATTATATCATTTTTCATTACTATCCGATGTACGGCGCAACGATTGCTTTCAAACAATTCAGCATTATAAAAGGGATCAATGGCAGCCCCTGGGTAGGTCTTAAGCATTTCGAGACGCTGCTCCAGCTAGACAAGTTTTGGGAAGTATTCTGGAACACGATTGTCATTAGCTTGTATAGACTGTTATTTGGTTTCCCGTTGCCATTGATTGTCGCCCTTCTTCTTAATGAAGTTCGCAAGATGGCATTTAAGAGAACGGTTCAAACGATTATTTATTTGCCTCACTTTATTTCATGGGTCATCATGGGCGGGTTGCTTATTAATTTGCTGTCGACGGACTCGGGCATCGTCAACCAGGTGATACGCTCGCTCGGCGGATCAAGCATAGGGTTTTTAAGTGATGAATCCTATTTCCGTTCTACATTAGTAGGCTCTATGATCTGGAAGGAATTTGGCTGGAACACCATTATCTATATGGCGGCTCTGGCAGGCGTAAATCCTTCCCTTTATGAAGCGGCCTGGATGGATGGCGCTAACCGGATGCAGCGCATCTGGCATGTGACCTTGCCGAGTATCCGCACAACGATTATTATTTTGCTTATTTTGCGTATCGGAGGTCTGATGGAGGCCGGTTTTGAACAAATCTTTGTATTGTATCATTCTGGCGTATATCGCGTAGCTGATATTATAGACACCTACGTATACCGGACGGGATTGGCAGACGGCAAGTTCAGCTTAGCGGCAGCGCTTGGACTGTTTAAGTCGATTATTAACTTTGTACTGCTCATAATAGCCAATCAGCTTGCCCGTATGAAAGGCGATCAAGGCATTTTCTAATTAGAAGCTTAGGACGCGGCTAATTAGCGCAAGGAGGACAACAGATCATGGACAACTCTGGATTAGGCGCAAAACTATTTCAGGCATGCAATTATACTTTTCTTGGTTTGATTACATTATTGACGCTGTTTCCTTTCTGGGACTCATTAATTGTGTCCATTACCCCAATAAGCGAAAGCATGCAATCCAGCGTACACTTATTTCCGAAAACGGTTACATTTGAAGCTTATGAGTATATTGTTGGAATGAAGCAGCTTTGGAGCTCGTACGGTGTCAGTATTTTTGTTACGGTAGCAGGCACCATCCTGAGTATGATTGTGACCACACTCGCAGCGTATGTGCTGTCCAAGAGCTACTTGCCCGGCGGCAGAGCGATCATGTTTTTAATTGTATTTACGATGATGTTCAGCGGGGGCATTATCCCCACATACCTCGTGGTGAAGCAGCTTGGCATGATGAATACGGTGTGGGCGCTCATTATGCCGCTAATGGTGCAAACCTATAATCTCATCATTATGCGGTCATTTATGGCTTCTGTGCCGGAAAGTCTGGAGGAAGCAGCACGCATTGACGGCTGCGGCGATTTCCGGATTTTAGTGCGGGTGGTATTGCCGCTCTCATTGCCTGCAATTGCAACAGTATCGCTTTTTTATGCGGTTGCCAAATGGAATGAATTTTTTACAGCCGTTATGTATATCACAGACAAGGATGTATGGCCGCTTCAATTGTTTATGCGAGCGATGTTAATTGATAATGAAGCCGTGTATCAATCCGGCGGTGATAGCCCGTTCCTATTGGGGCAATCTATAAAAATGGCATCGATTATGGTGTCTACCATTCCTGTCATGCTTATTTATCCATTTTTTCAACGTTACTTCGTACAAGGCGCAACGCTTGGTGCAGTAAAAGAATAGCTTCATGCCAGGATAAGATCTGACAACAGAGGGGGAAGTTATATGAAAAAAAACAATAAAAACAGATTCGTATCGATTCTTTGCCTCATTCTCATCGTTGCCATGATTGTAGGGTGTTCCAATAATAGCGGCGGAAAATCGCCGCAATCCAGCTCCGGAACGGACGGAGAAGGCGGAAAACCGGTAAAGATCGTCTATTTAACGCCAGGTGATTCCGCAGCCAAGCCTATTCAGCCTGACGACCGCATTATTGCGGAAATCAACAAGCGGCTAGGCATTGAACTGGAAATTAAATTTGTGCCGGAAGGCGGCTTCGAAAAAGTCAATGTAGCGATGGCTACAGGGGACTTTCCTGACCTGGTTACAGCACAATACCCGTCTTCATCTTTGAGCCAATGGATGGAAGAAGGCTTGCTTGTCCCATTGAATGATTACTTGCCGCAAATGCCGACTGTCAAAGAAAAGCTGGAGGGCCAATTTTCTTGGACTGCAGTTGACGGCAACTATTATGGCTATCCGTTCATCGAGGAGAAATCGAATGTAAGCATGACTTATCGCGCGGATTGGCTGAAAACCTTGAACATTGCTCCTCCAACGACATTAGACGAGTTCTATGAAGCGCTAAAAGCGATTACGAACGGCGATCCGGATCAAAATGGCCAAAAGGATACGTATGGTTTGACAGGCACCAAGGAAAATGGCTTTAACACCTCCTTTAACTTTGTATTCTACGCTTATGGTCTCCCATATGGAGACTGGATTTTGGACAATGACGGCAAGGTAGCTCCCGTATTCGAGCATCCTGCTTTCAAATCGGGAGTTGAATATATTCAGAAGCTGTGGAAAGAGAAGCTGATCGATCCTGAGTTTTTGCTTAATGATACACAGCAGCGCGAGCAAAAGTTTTTCCAAAGCAAGGCGGGGTTCATGGTAGCTAATTTGTTCCGCCATGTTAATCGTCTTGAAAAAAGCTTGAAGGAATTAACGCCAGCAGGTGAATTGGGCTTTATTAATCCGCCGGCAGGACCGGAAGGCAAGCATGGTATGGTAGGAAAACCTAAGGGCGGCCTGTTTACAGCTATTACAACGAAGGCAAAGGATCCTGAAAAGGCAGCACAGTTTTTGGAGTTTATGCTTTCGCCTGAAGGCAGAGAGCTGCTGGAGCTTGGTATTGAAGGCGTCCATTATACGAAGGATGGGGACAAAGTGAATTACAATGAAGAAGAACGTGCAAAAGACAACTTTGCATCCAACGGCTGGTCTCACCCGCTTGCATGGGGCAACGTAGTATGGCCGCTTACCAGAAACTACTTGCCTAATACAGAGGCTCAAGCTGACCGCGCCAAGGAATCCGTAGAGATTGCTACAAGCAATCTGGTGCCGAATCTCGTTAATGTGACAACACCTGAAGAAATCGAAATGGGCGGGGTATTTGGAAAAGGCATTTTGAGCGAGCTGGCTAATCAATATTACTTCGACATGATCTCCGGGAAGGTTGATATTGATAAAGGTCTGGCTGAGCTGTCCAAAAAATGGCGCGAGCAGGGCGGAGATAAAGTATTGGCTGCAGTTAACGCAGCCTATGAAGCGCAGCAAAAATAGCCCCCGCGGATTGGAAGGAGTGTGGAGTATGGCAACTAGAGAGAATACAAGACCTAATATAATCTTTGTATTGTGCGATGATATGGGTGCTTGGGCCATGGGTTGCGCTGGCAACAGCGATATTAGAACGCCTAACCTCGACAGGCTGGCGGCAGAAGGAATTCGTTTTTCGAATTTCTTCTGCACCTCTCCTGTTTGCTCCCCGGCGCGCGCCTCGTTATTCACAGGGCGCATCCCATCGCAGCATGGCGTGCATGATTGGATTTGCGAGGGCAGTATGGGCGACAATGCGATCCAGTATTTGCAGGGGCAGCCTGCCTACACGGAGATGCTTGCCGATCATGGCTATGTATGCGCAATAAGCGGCAAATGGCATCTAGGCGACAGCATAAATCCGCAAAAGGGGTTCAGTCATTGGTATGTTCACCAATTCGGCGGAGGCAGCTACTATAACGCTCCGATGATACGGGACGGTAAGCCCGTGAATGAGCCTGGATATGTAACCGATCTGATTACAGACGATGCGATCGATTTCCTGGCCAAGCAAAGCGCGAAGCAGCCATTTTATTTGAGCGTGCATTATACTGCACCGCATACGCCTTGGATTAATAACCATCCGCAGCATTTGGTTGACTCTTACGCGGATAGCACATTCGAATCTTGTCCGCAGGATCCGATCCACCCGTGGCATATCAAAACGGAGCCTTATTGGGAGGATCGCAATACGAATCTGCAAGGATATTTTGCGGCAATTACTGCAATGGATGAAAACATAGGCCGCATTCTAGACCAAATAGAGAAGATGGGTTTGCGAGAGAACACGATGATTTGCTTTATGAGCGATAACGGCTATAACTGCGGTCATCATGGCATTTGGGGAAAAGGCAACGGAACCTACCCGCAGAACATGTATGATACCTCGGTGAAAGTGCCGGCGATATTCTCGCATCCAGGCAGGATACCGCAAGGCATTGTTAATGATGAGCTCGTCAGCGGCTATGATTTTATGCCGACCATACTAGAATATGCAGGCTTGCCGCCGCATGGCGATAACAAGCTTCCAGGCTCAAGCTTCCTGCCATACTTGCTTGGCGAAGACAAGGCGGAGCATACGCATGTTGTCATCTTTGATGAGTATGGGCCGGTGCGAATGATCCGCAGCAAGGAGTGGAAATATGTGCACCGTTATCCCTATGGACCGCATGAGCTATACTGCTTGCTGGATGATCCGGATGAGAAGCGCAATTTGATCGATGAGCCTGTGCATCGGGAAAGGCTCGAGGAAATGCGCGCAGGACTTGAAGCCTGGTTTTTGCAATATGTCGATCCTGCTATTGACGGTGTAAGACAGCAGGTGTACGGCTCCGGACAATCTAATCTGGTCGGTCCGGCGGGCAAAGGAAAAGTCGCTTACTACGACTTGTAGCAGCATCTGTTTCCATTAATCGGCATCTCAACGACGTCTAAGGATGCATTTTATACGAAATAGCGCCTCCCGGACACGCTGCCAAATGCAATAAACCGCACGTCCCATAGATGAACTGCCCTCTGCTTGTTAGAAACCGTCTAACATTGGAATGCGCAGCTCGGGGATGTACGGTTTATTTTTTTTTGCGCGAACAGAATTAGCGACGGCAGAATCAAGCAGCCATCCATGCTTGCATGCACATTGCTTCCCTCAACAAAAAAATTCTTATCTGCTTGTCAACGTTGTCCGAATAAATGTCCAAGTCCCCTCATAAGCATGGTATCAGCCAGTAAAATACTATGAGTGCAGAGGGGATGATTTTCATGCGTCGCATGACATGGACCGCGGCAATTATTGTGTGCTTCTCACTACTATTGTCGGCTTGCGGTACGAAGGACGCCGAGTCCGTGGTGAAGGAGCTCGACAAGGTAGTGAACAGCATGGAGAGCTATCAGGGAAGCGGGACGATGACGCTTCATACCGGCCAGCAGCCGCTGGAGTATCAAGTGGAGGTTTCGTACCAGAAGCCGACGTATTACCGCATCAAGCTGACGAACGAGGAAAAGGACATTACGCAAATCGTGCTCCGCAACGACGACGGCGTGTTCGTACTGACGCCGAAGCTGAATAAGGTATTCCGCTTCCAAAGCGACTGGCCGCAAAACCAGGGGCAGGTCTACCTGTATCAGACCCTCATTCAAAGCATTATTGTAGACAACTCCAGACAGTTCGCCGTCAACGACGACGCTTACGTGTTCGATGTGATGGCGAATTACAATAACGGCTCCTTGGCCCGTCAAAAAATTTGGCTGAACAAAGACGACCTGAGCCCGGTACAAGTGGAAGTGAGCGACACGAACGCTTCGGTCATGGTAGACGTGAAGTTCGATACGTTCAAATTCGGCGAAAAATTCGACAAGAGCGTATTCGAGACGCAAGCCAATATGGCTGCAACGCCGCCGGCAACGGACAACTCCGGCGAGACGGGCAGCGGCGGCGATAAGCCGACGATTACGACGCCGGAGAAGGATACGGACGAAGCAACGGCGCCTGAAGAGAATGCAAGCCCTGACAAGGAAGGGACAGACGACGAAGAGGCAAGCAACCCGGACGAGAGCGCGTCCACAGGCAATGAAGGAACTGCTTCTCTGCCATTCCTCGCGCTGGCGCCGTCCTATCTCCCTGAAGGCGTCGCATTCAAGGACAGCATGGATATCGATTACGGCGGCAACAAGGGCATTATTACAAGATATGACGGCAAGTACAATTACACCATTATTCAGACGCAGCCGAAGGATATCGCAACATCGCTGGTGCCGGGCGTCCTGATCGATCTGGGCACGACGGTAGGGGAGCTGACGACCAGTGAAGACAACTCGCTGCAGACGCTGACCTGGACGTATCAAGGCAATCTGTTCCGCCTCTCCAGCGCGGATCTGCCGGATGTCGAGATGAGAAAGGTTGCGCAATCGGTGCAAGGACAAATGGAGAAATAACCTGCAGTATGCCAAGCGGCTCACGAATTTCCAAGAGGTGCTAGCCAATTCTGGCGCTCATTTCATTGACAGTCCCAGCAGCAACGTTTAACATTATTTTATTAATGTTTGCTGCTCGGACTGTTTCGTTTTTGGCAATGAGGAGAAGGTGAGCGACTTGGAATCGTATTATCGCCCGACATGGGCAGAGATCTCGTTGGATGCGCTTCGGCACAACATACAGGCAGTACGGAAAGCCATTCCGGCCGGATGCAAGCTGATGGCATCGGTGAAGGCGAACGCGTACGGTCACGGCGCGGTCGAAATAGCAGAGGCGGCTGAACGCTTCGGCGTAGATTTTTTGGGTGTCGCGTTTCTGGACGAGGCGCTTCAACTGCGCAGGGCCGGCATTCAGTCGCCTATTCTTGTGCTGGGGTTCGTGCCGGCGGAAGCGCTGGCCATCGCACGCGAGCATCATATTGCAGTCAGCCTGTTCCGGGAGGATGTACGGGAGGCTGCAGGGCAATTGCCGCCCTGCAAGGATGGGCGCAAGCTGAAGGTTCATGTGAAGATCGACTCCGGCATGGGACGTCTCGGCGTGCTGGGACGGGATGAGGCGCTTGCCTTTATCGGGCGGTCGCTGAACACTCCCGGGCTTGAGGTTGAAGGATTATTTACGCATTATGCGAAGGCGGATGAAGCGGATAAGGCGTACACGAAGCTTCAATACGAGCGCTTTCAAGCCGTAGTTGAAGGTGTCAGGCAGCGAGGCTGGACGATTCCGATCGTGCATGCCGCCAATAGCGCCGCGGGCATCGATACGCCGGAATGGGCAGGCGATATGGTTCGTCTCGGAATCGGCATGTACGGCTTGTACCCTTCCGAAGAAGTGAACAAGGATCGGGTTGCGCTGAAGCCGGTGCTTGCGCTGAAGACGCAGATCGTCTGGACGAAGACCGCGCCGCCGGGATGGGGAATCAGCTATGGCACGCGGTATGTTACGAAGAAGGATGAGCTCATTGGCACTTTGCCGATCGGTTACGCAGACGGCTACAGCCGGATGCTGAGCGGCAAGGCGCATGGGCTGGTACGCGGTGTGAAGACGCCGATTCTGGGCACAATCTGCATGGATCAATGCATGATTGCGCTTGACCCTGTCCGGAATCAGCCGGGTGCGGCTCCTGTGGAAGCGGGAGAAGAGGTCGTGCTGATCGGATCGCAAGGAGACGCCTCCATTACAGCGGAGGAAGTGGCGGATCAGCTGGGCACGATCAACTATGAGGTTGTGTGCATGCTAGCCGCGCGCGTCCCGCGGATCTATACGGAGAGCGGAGCGGTTGTGAAGACGAGCAACCACTTGATATAAGCGGGCAACGTCTTGGAATTTATTCCAATTGGATTATTTATCATTTTGTGCAGGGAATGCGGCCGCGAAGATCGAATGTATCTAAGCAGCCTTATTATGGGCAGAATCCGCATGCAGCATATTTGATATACGATAGGCATACTAATGATGAAGTATAGTAATGGCAAGAATTTGTCATAATGTGTATTAGGGGTTTTTGGAAAAGTCTTGGGGGTGCGAGTTCGGTGGCCAATGTGCATAATACGAAGAGGATCATGATCAGCTTGCCCGATCAATTGCTTGAGGAGGTCGATGGTATCGTAGCCAAGGAGAACTCCAATCGCAGCGAGTTTATTCGGCAAGCCATGAAGCTGTATTTGGTGGAGCGCAAGAAACGCCAGATCCGTGAATCCATGCAGCGCGGATATATGGAAATGGCAAAAATCAACCTGAATATGGCCTCGGAAGCGTTTCAAGCGGAGGAAGAAGCCGACCATACGTTAGGCCGTCTCGTAAGCGGGGTGTAGAGCTTGATCGTAAAACGCGGAGATGTGTTTTTTGCCGATTTGTCACCTGTCGTCGGCTCGGAGCAGGGCGGAGTCCGTCCCGTTCTCGTCATTCAAAATGACATTGGCAACCGATTCAGCCCAACTGTAATCGTAGCCGCCATCACGGCCCAAATCCAGAAAGCTAAGCTGCCCACGCATGTCGAGATGGATGCGGCAACTCATGGCTTCGACCGGGATTCGGTCGTACTGCTGGAGCAGATCCGCACAATCGATAAGCAGCGCCTGACGGATAAAATCACGCATCTGGACGATGAGACGATGCGCAAAGTAGACGACGCTTTGTTGATCAGCGTTGGCTTGATCGACTTTTAAAATAGGGATAGGCCGGCTGTCCGGATGCGGCAGCAAACCGGCTTTTTTCCCGACTGATAGTTATGGACGGAAAATTAAGGGTAGACAATTTGAGGATGTATTTGCTATTATAGGCTCAAATTCTTGTTTGTCTAATGGATAGAGCAATCTAATGCGAAGAACGCAATCAGTAGCCGGGAGCGGCTGCTGGATGCGTTCTTTTTTTTGTTGCTCGGAAGAGGGGGAGCGATGAGAAGGGGTAGCAGCTTATGGCTAAGCCTGACGGCGGCAGCGCTGTCGGCCGCGCTGGTGTACGGATTGTATGTGGTGCAGCGCGATCAATTGGAGCAGCAGGAGACGGTTGCGGTAGTCGTGCCCAATCGGTTCATCGCAGCCGGCGAGCGTATTGAACGGGAGGACCTGGAATTGCGGCGGCTGCCGGTCGCGGCATACACGCTCGATATGGTGTCGAAGATAGATGCGGCATCGGGGATGGAAGCGGCTATGCCGCTCGGCAAAGGAGAGGCATTGCTTTCCTGGAAGCTGAACGAGCATTATTTGCATCCGCGGACAGGGGAGTCGACTTTTCAAATTCCAAGGGAGTACATAAGGTCGGTCTCGAACGGGATTCGCGCAGGGGACCGTGTGGCCCTTTATGCGTCTGGTGCCGAGGAGGAATCCTTGAGAATTTTCCCGGAGCCGGTCATTGTCGCATCGGTGAAGAGCTCAGCCAATGTAGAGGTCGATAGCCTGAAGCAATCGCATCTGATGTCGCTTGTGGAGAGCAATATGGAGGGCATGTACGCGGCGAGGCGCGATGCCAATGCCATGATTGAATATGTGAACCTCAATCTGACGGAAGCGCAATGGCTGCGGATTGACCGGCTATGCAAGGGAGGAAGCGTCAAGATTGTAATCGCATACAGTCCGGAGTCATATGACCGGATGAAGAACGCGCGAGAAGCGAAGCGAGAAGGTGAAGGGCGTGAGCGGGATGAATAGGAGGGCCCCCATTGCCGCCTTTATCGGTACGACGCCTAATATCGGGACGACCACGGCAGCTTTCGCGGCCGCCTACAGGCTGGCAGAGCTCGCGGATATAGAGGTCGGATATCTATGCCTCAACCTCAAGAGCGCCAAGCTTCATCGCTTCTTGGGGGAGGATGCGCCAGGCTCGACGCTCGATCGGCTTCAGCCTGAGCTGCGGTCGGCGTCCTTGACGCCGAATAGGCTTCGCGGCGCAGCGTACACTTTGGGCGGCCGAAGAAATCTGCATATCCTGTTCGGCAACTTGAACCGGGAGGGGGCAGAGTACGTCGGATCGGATGAGATCGACCATCTGCTTGATGCAGCGGAGCAGGCTTACGGCTTTGTTGTGCTGGATGTCGGCGCATATTGGGATAATGCCGCCACGATATGCGGCATCCGGCGAGCCGGCTCGCGGGTGCTGGTTACGACGCCTGCGCTATCGCACTTTCAGGAGGACGGCAGGCGCTGGATCGGGGGCGTGTCGCCGCTCTTTGAGGTCCAGCCCAGCCAGTACGATTGCGTCATTGTTCACTATCCATGGAGAAGGGGAGGTTATCGTATGAACGACATATGCAAGGAGCTGGGAGCCGTTCCGATGGGGAAATTCAGAATGAACGAATCCATGTTTGCCAGCTTGGACAAGGGCAGCTATGACGAGTGGCTGAGTACAGATTCCGCAGGGAAGGCAGCAATGAGGAAGCAGGCAACGAAGCTGCTGGAGCGTCATGGCGTCCGCGGCGCCTTTCCTTCCATGGCCAGGCAGCCATGGTACCGCAGGCTGAATGTGCACCGGAACGGAGTTGGCTCCTCATGAAGAAAGTAATGGACCGATTCTCTATCGTGGAATTTGCAGCTAGGATACAGAGCGAAGCGACTTCACGTGAAGAGTCCGCTCTGGAACGGGAGACTCGTGAAGCGGAGGATTTCGTTCGGCTTGCCGAGGAAATCAGATCCTATCTGAGCGCGCCCAGAGGCATGACGGAAGAGGAGCGCAGGAAGTATAGCGAGACGCTCAACAGGGCTGTACTGGGATTCCCGCATGAACGGGAGCAAGTGCTGGCTATGATTGAGGATTGGCTTATTCGCCTTCGCATTCATACGCTGCCGGGGTGGAAGCATCCTTATGAGACGCTTGCCGGAGCGTTATTCGCGGAAGTGGTGGGACTGAATGTGCTGGAGCTGGTAATGGCAAGCCGCGATGATCTGGAGGAGCTCCAGGTGGTTGGAACGAGAATATACGAAGTGCGAGGCGGGGAGGCTGCGTTATCTTCCCATAGCTTTGACAGTGTTCGTGAAGTTGAGCGCATTCAGCAAAATCTGGTGCTGTACAATAACGACCGGATTAATCCCCGCAAGCGGTGGGCGGAGGTCATGCTTCAGGACGGCTCGCGCGTGACGATGACGGGATTCGGTTACACATCAAGCCCGACGTTGACAATTCGTTTCTATACCGTGCGCAGCTTTCGGCTTCAAGCTCTAACGGAGGCGCCGTATCAGTCGCTAAGTGAGCGAATGGCATTTATGCTGATCGCAGCACTGAAGGCCAGATACAATCTGGTCATTATCGGGCCAACCAACTCTGGCAAGACCAATCTGATGAAGGCGCTTATTGCCGAGCTGCCGGATGAGGAGCGGATTATCACGATTGAAGGCCGGTATGAGATGATGCTCGGGCGAGATTTTCCGCATAAAAACATCATTGAATACGAAGCGGCAGAGGAAGACGAAAGCCATCGTTCGTCTCAAGCCTTCAAGCTGGCCTTGCGCCAGTCGCCCCAGCGCATTATCCATGCAGAGATCAGGGACGAAGATGCCAACATCTACGTACGGGCATGTACGCGGGGACATACCGGCAGCATGACGACCGTTCATGCCAATCGGCTGGAGGATGTGCCCGAGGCCATTACCGATATGTGCATGCTGGATGGCAGAAGCATGAATCCTGAACGGCTCACGAAGCGAATCGCGGAATATGTCACCGAGCTCGGCATTGAGATGAGGCTGATTGGCGGCCGCAGAGTGGTATCCCGCATAGGCGAGGTCGGCTGGTATAACGGCGAGGTGCATATACGGGATTGGGCGATTTATGATGAGGCAACGAATGACTGGCAATATCCGAATCCGCCGTCGGAACGCGCGAGCGTATGGCTTGGGAAGGGAGAGACAGATGACTAACTGGTTGCTTTTATCCGGAGGCGGGCTTCTCTTTGCTCTATTCTATATCGTCATTCGCGTGCTTCTGGCTACGGCCGAGAGCAAGCGGCAGCTTCGGAGCCGGTTAACTTACGAGTCGCCGTACAGCATGCGCAGTATGCTGACGGACCGGCTTCAATCGTATGCCTGGCTAAGAAGCCATACAGCAGAGCTGCTGGAGACGCTAAGAATGAGACTTAGGGCAGATGCGTTTCTCGGGATATCCGCTTTGCTGCTAGTGTGGGGTGTCGTAACAGGCGGGATGTTCTTTCAGTCGGTGAAGGGTGCCCTGCTGTTCGGATTGATTGTTGGCCTTGCGCCTTACATTTGGCTGAGGGGCTTGCTGATTCATCGGCGGTTGGGCGCCCAGCTTGATTTTTTGCCTGCTGTGGAGCTGTTCTATCAATGTTATCTGGTTACCGGAGAAAGTCATATCCGCATTGCCTTGCAGCGAACGATCGAAGAGAAACGGCTGCTTGGCCCGATGCAGGCGGTGTTCGAGCAGTTGTACCGCAATTTGTCGGTTAGAGGGGATGACGAAGCAAGTCTGCGGATACTGGGGGCCTCGCTCGGACATCTATGGTCTGACTATTTTGTGCAGATACTGCGCGTTGCATTGTCGGAGGGCGTTCCGGTTTCGGAGAGCTTGAGAGAACTGCTGGCCGATATGAGAAAGGCGCGCCGGGCTAATGATCAGGAGCGGCACCGGCTGCTTGAGATACGGGTAGCCAACTTTACGCCAATTCTGTTCCTGGCCGTATTCATTGGCATCAATCTGCGTTACAACCAAGCGAACGCCTACTATTATTATTTGCAGGATCCGCAGGGTCGCGACATATTGCTGAATGCGCTGCTGCTTATTTTTGGTTCCTTTCTTATGGGCTTATGGCTCTCTCGTAAAAAAATGTAAGGGTGATGGCTATGTACAATTGGATTGCCGGATGGCTTGGCGCAGGGGTCGTGCTGGGACAGTTCTTTATTGCCGGAGCAGGAATCTATATGCTGCTTAAGCTATTGCCGGAGCGCTCTTTTAGATGGAAGAGGCTTTCCTTTCTGAAGCTGCGCGGCTCCTCGCCTCCCGAGCGCTTGCTTCGCTTATGCGGCATCAAGAGGGAGCATTCCGCTTATCGGCAGAGGGAGGTTTTGCTTGCGGGCTGCGGCATAACAATTGACCCGTCTTGGTATATGCTCTTCCGCCAGCTTGCGATGATTATAGGGATGGGAATAGGGGCTTTGCTGCTCGCAGTGTTCAGGAATGATCTGGCCTCCATCTGGTGCCAAGCTTTGATCGCATTGCCTCTGTTGCTTGCGGGTGCGCTATGGATCGATCGGACTTGGCTGCATGCGGCGCATAAGATGAGATCCCTGCAATTTACGAAGGAAATTTATGCCGTCAGCAATCAATTGCTGTATTTCGCCGATTCCAGCCTCAACATCCATGCCAAGCTTATGAGGTGTATGCCTTATACCAAAGCGATGCGGGGAGATATGGAGCGCCTGCTGGCTGAATGGTATCACGACCCTGCCCTGGCTTTGCGTCATTTCAAGCTGAGAATCGGCACGGATGACGGGATGAGCTTCGTCGAGACGATTGATGCGATCCGCCAGCATGAGAGCAGCCAGTATTATGAGCTGCTCCGAATCCGGATATCGGATTATAAGGAAAAGCTGGAGCTTGCGAAGGACAGCCGCAAGGAATCGACTTCTTACGTGCTGTTTATCATAGCAGGCATACCGATTCTGTATACCTTTCAGGTTTTTATCTATCCGTGGGTAAGGGAGGGGCAGAAGCTATTTCAGTCATTGGGATGAGCAATGCGATAGGAGATAGCTGCAAATGATCGGCCTTGAATCAATGCGATAGGAGGCAGCTATTTATAAAAGGTTAAGAATCAACGGGAGGAGGTGATTAGAATGCGCAATATTTTGATGACGGTCATGATGCTTGTCGTCGTAGTCATTCTGTTCAACGCGATAATCGCGCAGGATTCGACGGGAACGAAGAGCCAAATCCAATCGCAAGGCAATGCAGCCAATACGAGAATCAGCACGCTGCTGCCGCAATAATGGCATGGGATGCAGAATGTCGTGGGAGGCGAGGAGTATGAGAGCCATTTTAATGACTCTTCTTCTAATTATTACAGCAGTTGTCGTCTATACGGCCGTTGCGGAAGGGGAAGGCGGATTGAATGAGAGCGTCAGCCGGTCCGGCGTGGTGATGAGGGAATATATCAAGGGGATGAGTCCTTGAAGCAGCTGCTATTGTTTATTCTGTTCGCGGCTATGCTCTGTTGGATCATGTTCTCCCCTATCTATAAGCATGTGGTTATTGTAAGGCAAGCCCTGCTGCAGCAAGAGGTCGATTATTTGCTGGAGGTTGGCGCAAGCGGTACATACGGCTATATCAGTCCTGCTATGGAGCGTGATTCCATAAGAAGGCTGGCTGGCTTCGGGCTGCGGGAACAGGATCTGCGATACCAGTATGCGACAACTTCCGGCGTATCGGCTACGGATGTCAACAATCCCGTTCCTAGAGGCACAGGCATCTCGCTTTCGATCAGCTATCCGTATGAGAATTTGTTTGTCATTGATTCGCTGATTGGCATTCAGCCACTAGCGCCTGATGAGCGGATGAACGCATTCGGCATGAGGATGAGCGAGTATGTTCCGTAAAGGAAGGAGGCGCATCCTTGTACAAGGCAGTGCTTATTGTTGCTATGATGACGCTATGGATTACCGTCCATATGATGCAGGTAGAGGAAGAGCTGGCCATGAAGACGCTGTCCCAAGGCAAGCGCGCGATTAACCGGGCGGCACATGCGGCAGCACAGCAAGTGGACAAATCTGCGCTTAGCGAAGGCATCGTTCGTATAGACGAATCTGCGGCTTCCACGGAGGCCGCATTATATTTGCAGCACAATTTGCAACTGGACGCCAGCGGCAAGCCGCTGCCGAATTCATTTCTTCGCCATCCGGTGCAGGTGCTCGTATTTGATGTGATTAACTCGGAAGAGACGTTTCCTTATCGTTACTGGAATCCCGCATATCATTATGAGGCGGAGCTAAGAGGCCCGGGCGTGGTCATAATCGCGAAAGTGGTTTACCCCAGAGCGTTCAATGTCATGGAGCCGCTGGAATGGGAAATCAGGGGAGTTGCGGAGCTGGTTATCGGTTGAAGGTTTGATGCTTTTGATGCCACTGGAGATCTCATATTAGCAGCGGCTACGCTTGCCCGAATACGGCTTGCAGAATAAATCTGCAGGTCGTTATCCTTTTCCGCTGAGTTCAGAGCTGTAGCGCCGTCATACCCCGTTGCATCATCATTACTGCCGAATTCCCTCCTGTAGCGCCGTCATACCCCGTTGCATCGTTATTTCAGCCGAATTCCCACCTGTAGCGCCGTCACACCCCGCTGCATCATCATTACTGCCGAATTCCCTCCTGTAGCGCCGTCACACACTGTTGCATCATCATTTCAGCCGATTCCATACCTGTAGCGCCGTCACACCCCGTTGCATCATCATTACTGTCGAGTTCAGAGCTGTAGCGCCGTCACGCCCCGTTGCATCATCATTTCAGCCAATTCCATACCTGTAGCGCCGTCACACCTCGTTGCATCATTATTTCAGCCGACTTCCCACCTGTAGCACCGTCACACACTGTTGCATCATCATTTCAGCCAATTCCATACCTTTAGCGCCGTCACGCCCCGTTGCATCATCATTACTGCCGAATTCCCACCTGTAGCGCCGTCACACCCCGCTGCATCATCATTACTGCCGAATTCCCTCCTGTAGCGCCGTCACACACTGTTGCATCATCATTTCAGCCGATTCCATACCTGTAGCGCCGTCACACCCCGTTGCATCATCATTACTGTCGAGTTCAGAGCTGTAGCGCCGTCACGCCCCGTTGCATCATCATTACTGCCGAATTCCCTCCTGTAGCGCCGTTACACCCGGCTGCATCATTCCCCGCCTACTACACACAACTAACTACACACAACGAACGTCACTTGATTACTTGAACTACACAAAGGCATAGGTTGACGTTAATATCGAAAATTGGTGTAATAGGAGGGGGACTAAAGAAGGGAAGAATTAGGATGAATCGTGAATTGAAGAACAGGCTCCATCGTGATTATTTGAAGGTATACCGTATATCGGAGCTGATCGGCAACGGCATCTTTTTGCTGCTGATCGCAGCATATCTGATTATTGCTTTATGGCAGGATTGGACGCTGATCCCGGTATGGATTAGCGCGGGAGTATTGGTGTTGTCGCTCGTGATGTTCACCTGGCTCATTCCGTCGGTGAAGTATGCCAGATTCCGCTATGAGCTGTTCGAGGAAGAGCTGGAGATTGAGAAAGGCTTGATCTTTCTTAGCAACGTGCTTGTGCCGATGGTTCGCGTGCAGCATGTCGAGATTGGCAGCGGGCCGCTTATGAGAAAGTATGGGCTGGCGTCCGTATCTGTCGTGACTGCGGCGACGACACATCAGATCGTGGGTCTGAAGAGGGAAGAAGCGGAATCGCTCAAGCGGAGAATCGGACAATTGGCGAGGGTGGAAGAAGCCGATGAATGATCGCCGCATGCTGCATCCTACCTATATATTGTTTGGCGTATTATCTGTTATAAAAGGTTTCTTGCCGTTAATCGTCATTGTGCTGCTCCGCAAGCCGGACTGGTCCAATCTGGGCTGGTATTGGTATGCCGGCGCAGGCGGTTTTTTATTGCTTATGGCTCTTATGGCATTCCTGACGTGGAAGAAATTCGGCTTCTGGCTGGAAGAGGACCGGATCATTATCCGATCGGGGCTGTTCTTCCGGCAAGAGAAGACGATCTATTATACGCGGATTCACTCGGTCAACATCGAGCAGCCGCTCATTCAGCGCATCCTTGGCGTCGTACAGCTTAAGATTGAGACGCCGGGCGGGAACAACAAGGCGGACGGCATTCTGGAGACATTGTCCAAAGATGAGGCGAACCGCATCAAGCAGCTGTTGCGAAGCTATTCCGAAGCGGGTGCTGTTCGAGCGGAGAACGCCAGGGAAAACGAAGGCGCTACAGCGGGCATACCGGCTGGCGGTTCTGAGGGGACTGGGCTGAATGCACCTGCTGCAACAGCTTCTTCTGCTGCAGCACCTGCAGCTGGAGAAGCGCACACTGCGGCGCAATCCGCCACTTTATCGTCCTACTCCGGCAGCGGCCCAGCAGGGTCGGCCCCTGCTTCCATAGAGCGCCACGAAGACGCGGGACCAGCTGTAACTCTTGATGCAGGCAAGCTGTTCCAAGCGGCTGCGACGTCGCTGAACTTCGGTCTTGCGATTGCGTTTATTGCGGGTCTTTACTCGTTCGCGGATGACTTCCTGAATCTGATCCTTCCGGATCACTTCTTCGAGCAGGTCGTCGAAGACTCGGTAAGTCAAATGTCGAATACGCTCTTTATTGTCGGGCTTGCCGTATTTGTTATCTTGTTCGCATGGGTATTGTCGATCCTGCTCTACATCTTGAAGTACAGCGGATTTACGATGCGCCGGGAAGGCAAGCAGCTGTCGCTTAGTTACGGTCTGCTGGAGAAGAAGAGCATTCTGTTCGATCCGAAAAACGTACAGGCGGTTATCGTGAACGAAAGCTGGCTCAGACAGATATGGGGCTACAGCGAAGTGAAGCTGCAGGTGGTGTCATCCGATAAGCAAGAGCAGCTGATGATGCATCCTTTCATCAAAGTATCGGAGATTCAGGCGCTGATCGATCAGTTCGTACCAGGCATCAAGCTGCCGGAACCGAAGGAGCTTGCGCCGTCGCCGCGGAAGGCGTTGATCTACTACATCCGTATTCCGCTGCTCATAGCGGTTGTACTAGCGGGAGCTTGCATCGTCTACTTTGGCGCAATAGGAGCATGGTCGCTAGTATTAATTCCCCTTGTGCTATGGTGGCGGATCAGCTGCCACAAGGCTGCGGGGATGCTGCTGCAGGACGGCCAGCTCACCTTAAGAAGGCGTACGCTGCAGCGCATCACGTATTATGTGCGCCGGCCGCGCATTGTCACGATGTCCGTGAAGCGGTCCGACGCCCAGCGGCGGAAGGGAATCGCCGCAATCTCGGTACAAGTGCTGGGCAGCCCGTTCAGCTATAAGGTGCCGGGATTGGACCAAGACGATGTCCAGCCGGTATGGAGCTGGTATAGCCGCAGCAGCAAGGCCCAATAATATAGATATCCACGATCATCCAAGCAATGGCGAATACGATATGCGCTGCATGTCCGCCGTTGCTTTTTTTGTATGCAACGGGCTTTGCCGATTTGGAAAAAATTATTTTGAAAGCAAATGAACGAATCTGAAACCCTCGTCGTCTAATCACTAAAGGGCGGAGGTGAGAAGGGAGTGCACGCGGTGACCGATGAGACCAGACTGATACAGCAAGCCGTGAAAGGCGATACCCGATCATTGTCGGAGCTATTGCGCAGGCACTATTCTTTCCTCTATCAATATACCCTTAAGCTTACGATGGATAAGAGCCGGGCGGAGGATATTACGCAGGACACGATGCTGAAGGCGATCGAGAAAATCGGGACATACCGGGGACAGTCCAAATTTTCGACCTGGCTAATCGCCATTGCTTCCAGACTTGCGATCGACAAGGGGAGAAGAAGCGCGCGAGAACGCAAGTGGGTGGAGGAAGAAGGCGCGCTTAGAGCGCTCCGTTATGAGACGATCAGCCGGATGAACGATTGGCCCGAAGCGCTGCAGGCTATAGGAAAGCTGGATGAAAAGCTGCGGATGGCCGTATTGCTGAAGTATTATTACGGTTATTCCCAGGAAGAGATTGCAGATATGGCAGATGTCCCTGTCGGGACGGTCAAGTCAAGAATACATGCAGGAATGACACAGCTCAGAAAGGAGTTGTCTGGCGATGAAGAAGAACAAAGCTCATGACGAGGATCAGCAATGGTTCAAGGATCATATCGGCGCGGAGCTGCAGAGAATGGACGCCGCATTCGAGCGAAGCGAGCCCGAGCTTGAGCCGTTCGAGTCGTTCGTAGCTTCCCATAAGCAGGCGCTGCGCCGAAGACTGTGGCGCGACCTGGCCTTGTTCTGGCTTGTAGCGGCGATGCTTCTGCTGGGCATGTTCTGGATTATGGAGCAGGATTGGATCTGGCTCGCGGCGCTGCAGTCGCTGGTTGCGGTTAGCGCTGTCGGATACATCGGTATTGCTCATGTGTGGAAGGGGCGAAAGCAATGGAAGAACAACTGAAGCATTCGGTGCTGTTCTGGCTGCTCATTGCCCTCATCCTGCTATCTCAATCAACCTGGCTCTTCCTGGATGCGCGCAAGCGCGGCAGCATGCCGTGGTTTTGGGGGCTGTGGGGATTGATCCAATGCCCGTTCCCTCTCTTGTTCTACTGGCTGACTGTCAGATGGAGAGTATGGGACAAATTAAGGTCCTCTGCCAGAAACAAAAAATAAAGGGGTGCGTACGATGAATGAGACATTGGAATTATCAAAAATGGTTGGTCTTCTAGTACCGCTAATCATTCTTCAGCTCATACTGATGATCATTGCACTTGTGTTGTGCGTTAAGACGGAAGAGACAAGAGGTCCCAAATTGATGTGGGTACTTATCATCATATTCGGGCAATTGATTGGCCCGATCGCCTTCTTCCTGTTCGGAAGGAGACAAGCATAATGACAGCTCAGTTGATGGAAGTTAAAGGACTAAGCAAGTCCTTCGGTACGATGAAAGCAGTGAAATCGATCGATTTCAGCATACAAGAGGGCAGATGCGTTGCTCTTCTAGGTCCCAATGGAGCGGGGAAGACGACCACCATCCGCATGCTGACCGGGCTGCTGGCTCCTACTGCTGGCGAAGTGAGCTTCCGGTCGCTTGCTCCCGGCGAGGATCGGCGTGCCTTGATCGGCTATCTGCCGCAAACGCCCGCCTTCCATAATTGGATGAGCGGCATGGAATATGTCGTCTATGCCGGGCGGCTATGCGGGCTTGGCGTATCCGAGGCGAAGAATCGCGCGAAGGAGCTTCTGGAGCGGGTTGGACTGGCGGATGCAGCGAAGCGGAAGCTTGGCGGCTATTCCGGCGGTATGAAGCAGCGGCTCGGCTTGGCGCAGGCGCTCGTCCATCAGCCGAAGCTGCTCGTGATGGATGAGCCAGTATCGGCGCTGGACCCGCTTGGACGCCGGGAGGTGCTGCGCCTGCTTAAGGAGCTGAAGTCGGAGACGACGGTGTTGTTCTCTACGCATGTGCTCCATGATGCCGAAGAGCTGTGTGATGATGTCGTCATTATCCGCTCAGGAGAAGTAGCGCTGCAGGGCTCGCTGGCATCCATCCGCAGCCAGCATCGCCAGCCGGTTATTGAGCTGAAGCTGGATGAGGACAATACGCGAGGGATGGACTGGGCGAGAGCATTCGTACAGAGAACGAATAGCGGTGAGGCGAGTTACAGCTGGCTAAGCGAAGCGGAGCTGCGCGGCAACCGGCTTCATCTGACCGCCGCTCATATGGATCAGGCGCGGCAAGCGCTGCTGGAGGAGCTGGCAAGGCATTCGGTTCCGTTCAGCCGCCTTGAAGTTGGCTATTCGTCGCTGGAGGATTTATTTATGAAGGTGGTGGGCGAATGAACGGCGCGAATGAAGTTTACAGAGGAACACACCGCGGAGCGGAAGCGCCCAGATCCGCTACAAGAAGCTCAGGCGGAGCAGTATTCCTGACTCTGCTGGGCAAGGAATGTCTGGAGCTGCTGAGAAGCTTCAAGCTGATATGGGTGCCGATTGTATTTGCTGTTCTTGGCATCATGCAGCCTGTGCTTAGCTACTATATGCCTATTATTATCGAGAAGGCGGGCAACATGCCTGAAGGCACGGTGATCGAAATTCCGGCTCCGATGGGGTCGCAGGTGTTGGCAGATACGCTGTCCCAATTCGGAGTGATGGGCATCCTGATTCTGGCGCTGGCTTGCATGGGCATTGTCTCCGGCGAACGGAATAGCGGAGCGTCCGCTCTTGTGCTGGTCAAGCCTGTGTCCTATGCTTCTTACATCTTGTCCAAGTGGCTGAGCATCATGCTGCTCTCCTGGGGATCGTTGCTCCTTGGTTACGGGGCGGCATGGTACTATACATGGCTTTTGATTGAGTATGTGGATGTGGTTCCTTTCCTGCTTAGTTTTGTCCTGTATGGCCTCTGGTTTTCATTTGTATTGACAGTAACGCTGCTGTTCAGCACAGCGCTTCGCAGCGCGGCAGGTGCAGCTTTTACTTCACTGGGTGCAGCCATTCTGCTGACGGTGCTTGCAGGCTTGATTCCGAAGTATATGGCATGGAGCCCGGGAGCTCTGACCGGACTGGCCTATCAGGCTGCGACAAGTCCGGGCTGGCTTCAGATGGAGCCCGCGTCGTGGTGGGCGGTCATAACGGCCCTGATCGCCATTGCAGCTTTGCTGGCGGCTTCTGTTGTGCTTCTCAAGCGGGCGCCTGCACGCGACTAGCTGCCAGCAAACGTCATTATTCCGTAAAATGTAGCGTGATGAAGACAAGTATCTCGCGTTATAATGGAGGAATAAGGATGCCTCGCGCATCCTGACAGAATGAAAGGAGCTGGCACGCGATGAACCTGATTGTTGAACAGAATGCGGCACGTTGGTACAAAGAGCAGATGGATTTAAGCGAAGGGGATAGTTTGCGTATCTTCGTACGGCTGGGAGGCTGCGGCAGCGTGCACCCGGGATTGTCGCTTGGCATCACCAAGGATGAGCCGAGGAACGCAGGGCTTAGCCAGCAGGTTGAGGGCATCTTTTTTTACATGGAAGAGGATAATGTCTGGTATGTTGAGAACAAGGAGCTACGCATCTCCTTTGACGAGAAGTATGAAGAAGTAAAGATGGTCGTCGCCTAAAAGGCTGAGCGGCGGCGGGATATATAAGGCGGGCAAGCTGCGGATTTCCGTGAGCGAGCCCGCCTTTTTGTTTGCGATTTGTTTATGATTTGGATGAAGTGCCTTCCTCGCTTAATTCCTCGAATGATTTCACTTTCCCATGCGAAGGGCGCTGTCTGTGCTTGCGCTGGTGCCAGGCGTTTTCCCTGCGGTTTTTGGACGTGGACATAAGAGCATTCACCTCCTTCCTTCGTTAGAATGGCGTTAAACATCGGTTCTCATGCGCCATGCAACTGGCAATTAGGGAACTGGAAAGATCATGCAGCCCCGTTCACGTTTTTGTCATATAAGGGGGCCGATTTGCTAAGAATGAGAATTATTATCGGCAAAAATATTGACTCAGAGTGGAGAGCATGGGATAATATCGTTGTGCTTATGATAATCATTATCACCGCGCGAGGAGTTGCGGAGATTATCGAGGCTTATTTTTATGACTAGGTATGATATGGTATATCTCATTTTAATCCATTAACGTATAACAGATCTGAGGCTGTAGCATGAAAGTATGGATGTTAGTCGCAGCGCTTGTGCTCTTGTCAGTCACATCGCTGTTCATCGGAGCAGAAAATTTATCAATCACGGATCTGTTCAGTATGACGGATAGGCAGTGGCAGGTGCTTACCATCAGCCGCATTCCAAGGCTGGTCAGCCTTCTCATTGCAGGAGTTAGCATGAGTATCGCCGGCCTCATTATGCAGCAGCTTAGCCGCAACAAGTTCGTCTCGCCAACGACAGCGGGCACGGACGATGCCGCAAAGCTCGGGATTTTGGTGGCGCTGCTTGTGTTCGCCTCGGCGACGACCATGCAGAAGATGCTGATCGCGTTTGCTTTTGCGCTGGCCGGGACTTATGTGTTCATGAAGTTTCTGGACCGGATCAAATTCAAGGATACGATCTTCATACCGCTGGTCGGCTTGATGTTCGGCGGCATTATCAACTCCATCACGACCTTTTTTGCTTACAAGAACGATATGATCCAGAATGTGACGTCCTGGCTGCAGGGCAGCACCTCGGCCATTATGACAGGCCGTTACGAGCTGTTGTATATAAGCGTTCCGCTTCTTATCTTTGCTTATCTCTACGCCAACAAATTTACGATTGCGGGCATGGGGGAAGAGTTTTCGGTCAATCTGGGGCTCAATCATAAGTTCGTGGTTAACGTTGGTCTTATCATCGTTGCGCTGGTTTCGGTTGTGGTCATTCTGACGATCGGTATTATTCCGTTCCTCGGCCTCATCATTCCGAATATCGTAACGCTTTATGTAGGCGACAACCTGAAGAAAAGCTTGATACATACAGCTTTGCTCGGGGCGGTATTTTTGCTGGTGTGCGATATTGTGGGCAGACTCATTATTTATCCGTACGAAATACCAATCGGGCTTACTGTCGGCGTGATCGGAAGTATCGTTTTCCTGTATCTGCTGATGAGGAGAAGAGCCTATGAAGCTTAAACTTACCATGCTCGCCGTCCTGGCCCTTGGCGTCATTGCCGCCTTTCTGTTCTTGGACCTGCCGCATAATTGGGAATATGCCCTTGACCGCAGAGTGAAGAAAGTGCTGGCTATCGCGCTTACAGGCGGTGCTATCGCTTATGCAACGCTGATTTTCCAGACGATGACGAACAATCGGATTTTGACTCCGAACGTGATCGGCCTGGATTCTCTATACATGCTGATTCAGACGTTCGTTATTTTCTTCTTCGGTGCAGTCAGTCTGCCAAGCACGAACAAGATGATGAACTTCGGTTTTACAGTTGGGATTATGCTGCTGTTTGTGGCGGTTCTCTATAAGCTTATTTTCAAAAGGGAAGGACGAAATTTGTTTTTCCTGCTGCTTGTTGGACTTGTGATGGGAACCATGTTCGGCAGCATGACGACCTTCATGCAGGTGCTGATAGATCCGAATGACTTTCTGGTTGTGCAAGGAAAGATGTTCGCCAGCTTCAATAATGTGAATACGGACTTGCTGGTGCTGTCCGTCATTATTTTGGCGGTGGTTGCCCTGTACGCCATGAGGTTCTCGAAGTATCTGGATGCCATGTCGCTAGGCAAAGAACATGCCGTTAACCTTGGCATTCCGTACAACTTTGTTGTGATGAACCTGCTGGTGATCGTTGCGATTCTGATTGCGGTGTCTACAGCTCTGGTTGGCCCGATTACATTCCTTGGACTATTAGTCGTCAATGTTGGCTATCAGTTCATGAAGACTTACCGGCACAGCATTCTTATTCCTAGCACGATGCTGATTAGCGTTATTGCCCTTATCGGCGGTCAGCTGATTGTCGAGCGCGTCTTCACATTCGAGACGACGGTCAGCGTCATTATCAACTTTATCGGCGGAGCATACTTCTTATATCTGCTTCTAAGGGAGAGTAAATCATGATTGAGGTTCAAGAGGTATCCAAATCCTATGCCGGCAAGCCGGTAGTCGAAAAAGTATCGCTCAAGATCAGGCAGGGAAGCGTCACCTCCTTCATCGGTCCGAACGGGGCGGGGAAGAGCACGCTGCTGGCCATGATCAGCCGGCTGCTTCAAAAGGACAGCGGGAAAGTGCTGATTGACGGGAAGGACATCTCGGATTGGAAAAGCACGGAGCTTGCCAAAAAGATCTCGATCCTCAAGCAGTCCAATCAAATCAATCTGCGGCTTACCGTAAGGGAGCTGGTCAGCTTCGGCCGTTTCCCTTATTCGCAAGGAAAGCTGAAGAAGGAAGATTGGGAGAAGGTTGACGAAGCGATCGCTTATATGGATCTGACGGATCTGCAGCACAAGTATTTGGACCAGCTAAGCGGCGGCCAGAATCAGCGAGCGTTCATCGCCATGGTTATCGCTCAGAATACGGAATATATCCTGCTTGACGAGCCGCTGAACAATCTGGACATGAAGCATTCGGTCCAAATTATGAAGGTGCTGCGCAGGCTGGCTGAGGAGCTGGGCAAGACGGTTATTATCGTCATCCATGATATCAATTTCGCGTCCTGCTACTCCGACTATATTGTAGCGCTGAAGGACGGCAAGATTGTGAAGGAAGGGCCGACAGAGGCCATTATCGACAACAAGGTTCTCGAACATATTTATGATATGGATATTCCGATCGAGCTGGTGAACGGCAACCGGATTGGCGTCTATTTCAAATAAAGAAAAACAATAGGAGTGAAGATGATGAAAAAAAGGTTTGGTCTAATCGCAATGGTGCTCGTATTCGCTATGGCGCTTGCTGCATGCGGAGGCAATAACGGCGGCAACAACACAGGAGGCAATGCTTCCAGCTCGCCGTCTCCATCCCCATCGGCAGAAGCGCCGGCTTCTGATATTGTAGTTAAGCATCAACTGGGTGAAACAACGGTAAAAGCTAACCCTTCGAAGGTTGTCGTATTCGACTACGGCACACTGGATACGCTGGATAAGCTGGGCGTTGAGGTTGCGGCGCTTCCGCAAGCAGGCGTGCCTGCATACCTGGCGAAGTACAAGGATACCCGCTATGTGAACGCCGGCTCCCTGAAAGAGCCAGACTTCGAGACGATTCACGGCATTTCCCCTGACCTGATTATTATTTCCGGACGCCAATCCGACGCTTATAAAGAGCTTAGCGACATTGCACCAACGATCTACATGGGCGTAGATACATCGAACTACATGGAATCGTTCAAGTCCAACGTGCATACACTGGCTGAAATCTTCGGCAAACAAGCCGAGGCTGAAGCGGCGCTGGCAGACATTGACGCAACTGTGAAAGCAGTAAATGACAAAGCTACAGCTTCCGGCAAAAACGGCCTGATCATTCTGTCGAACGAAGGCAAGATCAGCGCTTATGGCCCAGGCTCGCGCTTCGGCATCATCCATGATGTCTTTGGCGTAGGCGCGGTTGATCCAACGATCAAAGTAAGCACGCATGGAGATGAAATTTCGTTTGAATTCATTTCCGAGAAAAATCCGGATTACCTGTTCGTCGTAGACCGCAATGCGGCAATCTCGGACGAAGCTGGCGCAAAAGAAACAGTCGAAAACGACCTTGTAAAAAATACGACAGCATACAAAGAAGGCAATATCGTGTATCTTGATCCTGACTTCTGGTATCTGTCCGGCGGCGGTCTGATTTCTGTAGCTTCCATGGCCAAAGAAATCGAAGCTGCTCTTAAATAAGTATAGCCCAGCATGTGAAGGCTGCTCTGCCAGGTATTCGTACCTGATGGAGCAGCCTTTTGCATTAGCAAGGCCAGCTATCGAATGCCGGGAATCGCTTCAGGGCACACTGACGAAGACATTATAACGGGAGGTTATTCGATCATGTCCAACCGAGGATTGACGACAGCTCTTATCGCCGTTGGAGCGGCCCAGCTTCTGAAGCTGCCATGGCATTACCGCAAGACGGGGAAGTGGGATATGCGGAAGATTGCTGGCTCCGGCGGAATGCCGAGCTCCCATTCCAGCGGCGTATCCGCGCTGGCTGCCTATACGGCAGCCAAGCATGGGATGCGGACGCCCGAGTTCGCCATTGCATCCATGCTAGGCATCATTGTCATGTATGATGCGATGAATATTCGGAGGCATGCAGGCGAAATCGCGATTCAGGTCAATGATCTGGACGCCGATGTCGAGAAGCTCGCAGGCCATCATCCCGGCATCTACCACAAACGCCGCAAGAAGCAGCTCAAGGAGACGCTGGGACATCAGCCCGGGGAAGTAGCGGCAGGCGCGGTGTTAGGTGTCCTGATAGGACTTGCAGGCGCGGCTTTCAGTCGATAATGAATTTTCGTCACCGTTCATAGTTCATATGAGATTGAAAATCCCGACATTACGGTCGGGATTTTTTGACCACAATAGAATTATAAGTTTTCGAGCATTCGGAAACCGAAATTCTATTTGGCGATAAAACCCACCTCTAAACGCGGTCGCTCATCATTGAGAGGCCTCGATAAAGGTTTTCTCATGCGAGCGAAGAAAGGATTGACTCTGACCATTAAATTGGATACAATTTAATTAAATAATCGTTATTGATGCCAGGAGGGAATAATAGATGTCCATATATAATTTTGAAGTGAAAACTATTCGCGGCGAGCAGCAGACACTGGCTCCTTATGAGGGCAAGGTCATGCTGATTGTGAATACGGCAACGGGCTGCGGATTCGCCCCTCAGTTCAAAGGCTTGCAGAAGCTGCATGATGATTACCAGGACCGGGGCTTTGCGGTACTCGGCTTCCCGAGCTCACAGTTCGGCAATCAGGAGAAGGGAAGCGACAGCGAGGTAGCGCAAACCTGCGAGATCAACTTTGGCGTCAGCTTTCCGCTGTACTCCAAGATCAATGTGAACGGCAGCGACGCGCATCCCCTGTTCAAGCATCTGACGAATGAAGCCCGCGGCGTCTTCGGCTCAAAGGCTATCAAGTGGAACTTTACGAAGTTTTTGGTCGATCGCGACGGCCGAGTGGTGAAACGGTATGGCTCTGCGGATGAGCCGGCTAAGATCGAAAAGGATATTTTAAGCTTACTTTCCTAATACAGTAATCAAGAACCTTCTTCTGCCTATATGGCGCAGAAGGTTTTTTGCTTTATGTATTCGATTACAGGAAAAGGTGCAGGCTGTAAGGGGGAAAGGCTGTGGCAAAAGATGAAATTGATTGGGACTTGGAGGGTGCGCAATAGGCCTTTTCGGGTGTATAATAAAAAAATGGTTAAGTAGTAAGAGGATTCTGATAGGAGAGGGTGGACATGAGCGAACAGGTGAATGAGCAGGAATTGATTGCCTATATAGCGGAACGCATCAAGGTTGACCGGAAGGATATTGAACTTGTGCTGCGTTACGAGAAGGCCTATATCGGGAATGCCAAAGCCGACAAGAACGGCGAGGTAGACATCGATATTGACGACTTGACGGATTTTATTGTAAGCAAGCGCGATGTGCGGCTCGAAGAGCCTCAGGTAGAAGAGATTTTGGAATGCGAGATGGACTACTTTATGGAGAAAGGCTTAGCTGGATACATCGATTAATATTGCCTTTAAGGCATAGCGATATCGAATGGGATCGACCGGGCCGCAAGAGGATATGGAGGTGCGCCACCAGTGGCGAGTATCAAAGAGCATAAAAAATTATCCATGGCGGAGATTGTGAAACGTTTTATATTTATTACAATCGGCTCTGTTATGATGGGTGTAGCGTTGGAATTGTTTCTGGTTCCGTTCGATATTATTGACGGGGGCATCGCGGGCGTGTCGATTATGCTGTCCGCCCTTACGCCTCTGCCGCTGAGCTTGTATTTGTTCATTATCAACGTTCCTTTTCTTATATTGGGTTATAAGCAACTGGGCAAAACCTTTGCCATCTCTACCTTGTATGGCATTACGGTCATGTCGCTGACCACGGCGATGCTGCATCATGTGGAAGCTTTCCCGGATGACAAGCTGCTTGCCGTATTGTTCGGCGGGATGATTCTGGGCGCTGGCGTAGGTCTTGTTATCCGTTATGGAGGCGCGCTGGACGGCATTGAGATTGTATCGATTCTGATTTCGAAAAAGCTTCGTATGGCTGTAGGCCAGGTCATCATGCTATTCAATGTTATTATCTTTTTGGTTGCGGGGTTTGTATTCGAATGGTCCTCCGCCATGTATTCAATGGTCACCTACTACATTGCGATAAAGGTTATCGACATTGTGGTAGAAGGTCTGGAGGAATCGAAGTCGGTGACGATTATATCGAAGGAATACGATGAAATTTCCCAGTCGATCGTCGATCGCCTCGGCCGCAGCACGACGCTGCTGCAAGCGACGGGCGGTTACTCCGGCGAAGATACGAAGGTCATCTACTGCGTGGTATCTCGTCTGGAGCTGGCTAAGCTGAAAGGAATTGTACAAGCTATTGACGAGAAGGCGTTCATCGCAGTGGAGCATGTATCCGACGTCATGGGCGGCAACTTCAGCAAGAGCAGCATTCACTAACTTAAAGGGTTGCCTGGAATGGTCATCGACGACCATTCCAGGCAACCCTTGTTTGTTAGATGGCGTTTGCCGTTGTCTCAGGCTGAGGCGACTTCGCTATCCCGTCATCCTTCACGCCAAGAAGGAACAGCAGGGCAAAGACCATGCCGATGGCAGCGATATAGAACAGCGCCGAATAGCTGAACCAATCGATAAGCGCTCCCATAAGCGGCGGAGAAGAGACAGCCGCGAGAGAGGACGCGATGTAGTAGATGCCTGTGCGGGTGCCGATGCTGCTTTCCTTGCCTAGCGCCACGATGAACGGATAGGAATTGATGTTGATGCAGGCCCAGAAGATGCCCCCGACAATAAGCATAATTCGCATAGCCAGTACGGATTCCACGAATGTAATGAGTCCGAATGTGGCGATGAGGCCAATAATTCCGATCATAATGATTAGCTTCTTGCCGAACCTCTTGCCGAGCAGTCCCGCGGGAATAGCTGCAATGACAAAGGAGAGCGAGAAAAAGGCAAGCGAGAAGACTGCTTCTTCCTTGGTCATGCCCAAGTGATTTTTGCCATAGAGAGAGAAGAGCGCCTCCACTCCTTGGTACGAGAAAAACCAAAAGAAGATCGCAAAAAGCAGCATAACTGTAGGCCGGTTCCATTCTCCGCGGAACGAGGTTCTTCCGGCAGGCTCGGCCGGCTGGTAGGAGATTGCGTCTCGCTTCTCCCGAATGGCCCAGATCAAGATGACTAGACAAAGCAAGGATAATAGAGAAGCGGTCATGAACGGCAGCGAGCTGTGCTGCTTATACAGATAGGCGCCACCTGCAAAAGCGAGCACCGACCCTACTCCTCCCATAAAGTTGATCACGCCGTTCGCTTGCGATCTCTTGTGCTGGGGCGTAATATCCGGCATAAGCGCAACCGTCGGCGAGCGGTACAAGCTCATGGATAAGTTCATTAATACCATGAACCCAACCAGCATGATCAGACTGTTGTGCCATGGAATAAGCGCGCCGAATACGGCAGCGAGCGGAATGCCAATAAGAAGGAATGGCATCCGCTTGCCGAACCGCGTATCCGTCCGGTCGCTCTTGCGGCCAATGATCGGCTGCAGGAAGATGGCGAAATAATTGTCCAGCGTCATCATAAAGCCGATCAAGGCGATGCTGGAAATGTATTCTTCCAGGAAAAAAGGGACAAATGCGTTGTATAACGCCCAGGTGATGCTAATGCTGAAAAAACCTAAGCCAAGCAGCCAAGTTTTTTTCATCCCGCGTTAGCTCCTCTCGATCCGTCTCATAATCGCATCCAGCCGGTCCGGGTAGTCTGTAATAATGCCCGATACTCCAAAGCGAAGCAGCCGCTCCAGCTCTATCTCATCGTTGACCGTGAACGGATGATAAGCGATGCCATGTCCTGCAGCTTCTTGTACCCACTGTGGCAGTACCGCATATTTGTAAGCATGAAGGGCATTCGCCTTAATCGACTTGGCATATTCCCAAGGCTGGTATAGTCCCTCCATATAGAGAATTCCGGTTTTCACTTCCGGAGCGATTTCCTTGCAGAGCACAAGGGAATAGTGATTGAAGCTGGATAGGATGATGCGCTCGCCTAGTTCATATTCCTGAACCATGGAGATCACTTCAGCTTCAATTCCCTCGTAAGGAACTACGCCGTTTTTCAGCTCCAGATTAATAACCAGCTCCGTATCCTTCGCCAGCTCCAGCAGTTCCTCCAGCAGGGGGATTCGTTCGCCCGCAAAAGAGTCAGAGAACCAGCTGCCGGCATCCAGCGCTGACAGCTCGCTATAATCAACATCCTTGACTAGCCGCGCGTCTCCGGTTGTACGCTTCAGCGATTCATCATGAATCAGAACAAGACGCCCATCCTTTGTGCGCTGCACGTCAGTCTCGATGCCGGTAGCGCCCAGCTCGATTGCGCGGCGGAATGCGGCCATAGTATTTTCCGGGCAATAAGCGCTTGCTCCCCGATGGGCAAAGTTGATTGTCTGTTGAATAAGAGCACTTCCTCTCATGTTAGAAATTGGTCATACGAACCTGTAATGAATATAGCCTGTCATTGTTAAGCCCGTGTCAACATAAGGTTAAGCGACTGCAACTGAGCGTGAATGCACATACTAGAGGAGGTCTCCTCCATTATCTGGATCGTAGCATAATCGGAACGGTTGTCATAGTACCATTTCTTTGCGAAAAAAGATTTGCATACCCTGTGGGGGTATGATATGATAAGGGTGTAGCAAAAATACCCTATGGAGGTATAATGGATGGAAGAGATCGATGTGCCTATTGCAATAGACGGCTGTGGACATTCCCATGGGGATGAGCGCAAGAGCCATCATTCCGATAAAATGAAGCAAGGCCTGACGTCCAGACTTAATCGGATTGAAGGGCAGATTCGCGGTATTAAGGGCATGATCGAGAAGGACACTTACTGCGACGATGTCTTGACTCAGATTGCTGCCGCCCAATCTGCACTCGGAAGCGTAGCCAAGCTGCTGCTAGAGGGCCATCTGAAGAGCTGCGTGATCGAGAGGGTTCAGGCGGGAGAGCACGAGGTTGTGGAAGAGCTGCTGGTGACGATCAATAAATTAATGAAATAAGAAAGAGGGTAATCGATATGGCAAACACAGTATTGAAAGTAGAAGGCATGAGCTGCGGACATTGTGTCAGCTCCATTGAGAAAGCATTGGCGGAGAAAGGCGCAAGCGGCAAAGTGGATCTGGCCAGCAAAAACGTTGCGGTTGAATACGATGAGTCGAAGCTGACCTTGGATGCGATCAAAGAAGCGATCGAAGACCAAGGCTACGATGTTGTTTAATTAAAGGGAGCATGAAACTACCTATGACAATAAGAAGGATAGTAAGGGATCGCCAATCGTATTTGGCGGTCCTCGCTTTTGTTTTGGCGGGAACGCTCGGCTTTGGCAGTGCCGATTACGTTCATGGCGAGGCGTATACGAATCATTCATCAATGCTGCCGGCCCACCAAGGGCATAAGCATCATCATGGTGCTTCCGAAGGGGACGGGCAATCTGCGGAAAAAGAGGCAGAGCATCAGCATAACCATCATAGCGGCGAGGAAGAAGTGGAGCAGCTGCATGCGGAATGGAGCTTTCAGCCTGGCGAAGCGGCGGCAGGAGAAGCGATTGCGATAGACCTGCAGCTGTCCGATGCGGAGGGCGAGCCGCTTCAGAAGTTCGAGGATACGCATGAACGCAAGCTGCACCTGATTATAGTAAGCGAGGATCTGAGCTACTTTGATCATGTGCATCCCGAATATGCGGGGGAAGGGCTGTTCAGACATTACATCGTCCTTCCGGCAGGAGGAAAGTACAAGCTGTTCGCAGATTTTCAGCCTGCTGGCTACGCCCATGCCATGGTATCTACTTCGCTGCAAGTAGGGGGCGAGGGACAGTTCGAGCGGATTATTGCGGATCAGGAGCGGATCAAGACAACGGATAAAGCGGTTGTCGAGCTTGCTGTATCCAGCCTTGAAGCAGGGGGAGAATCGGAGCTGGTCTTTACGTTCAGGCATCCGAAGACTGGAGATTTACTGAAAGACCTTCAACCTTATCTGGGAGCCATCGGCCATGTGGTGATCATTAGCGAGGATCTGGAGCAATATCTTCATGTGCATCCTGCAAGCGAGCGCGGAAGCGGACCTGAAGCCAAATTTGCGACAAGCTTCCCGGCAGAAGGGCTGTACCGGATATGGGGCCAGTTCCAGCGGCAAGGTGAAACCTTTATTGTTCCGTTTACCGTAAAGGTGCAATAGCTTATGAATTGGACAGGGCTGCCCTGCCAGCAACGATAAAGCGTCGCAGGCCAGGCAGCCCTTATAATTCTTATATTTAACCGGTCCGCCTTCTAATAAAGCGGCGCGTGACATCCCCTTGCAAATTGCAAACAACATGTAAGCCAAGCTGTGTGTTAGTAGTATCCCAAAACAACGGAAGCCCTACCTCTCTTCCGTCCTTGCGGCTCCAATGACCGCGCCAGTGTGAATCAGAATTACGTCTTCGTGAAACATGAGTCCGGAATTGTAGTCAAGAAATCAAAATCAGAGGGTAAAATTGAATCTTACTGGGGATATATAGGGGTTAAATATAACATTCTTATTATCATAGCATAAATGTTTGAATAATGCAATAAGCGCATTACTTTCCTCCTGTTGGATAAGCTAATGGATGGAAAGGGGATATGCGACATGCCAGATTGGCTGCAGATTGTATTACGCACATTGGCGTCTATCGTTATCTTATTCATTATGACGAAGGTGCTTGGCAAGCGTCAAATATCCGAGTTGTCCTTGTTTGAATATATTACGGGGATTTCAATCGGTAACATCGCCGCATATATTTCGCTTGATCTGGACAATCTCTGGTATTTGGGTATTGTGTCGTTGGTTGTATGGGTAAGCGTCTCGGTTGCGATGGAGCTGTGGACGCTGAAGAGTAGAGGGGTTCGCAATGTTGTAGACGGCAGAGGCACCGTATTGATTCAAAATGGGCAGCTGTCCAAGAAAAAGCTGCGCAAGGAGCGCATCACGCTGGATGAGCTGCTGGAGCAGCTGCGGCAGAAAGACGTATACCGGGTAGCAGACGTTGAATTTGCCGTTATGGAGTCCAGCGGAGAACTGAACGTTCAACTGAAGAAGGAGCATCAGCCGCTGACGCCGGCTATGCTGGGATGGACAATGAGCAAAGAGAGCCAGCCGTATTCCATCATTATGGACGGGCATGTCATTCCGGAAGAGCTGCAGCTGTCGGGACATTCGGAGGATTGGCTGAACCATGAGCTGAAGCGTTACAAGCTGAAGCTTGAGGATGTATTCCTTGCGCAGCTGGACAGCGACGGACAAGTGACCTTCCAGACGGCTGACGGCAGGACATATCCTGAGCCTTCAGCCACTAAGCCGAAGGACCGGGTCATATCACTCACTGGTCAGCTTCAAGAGGAGCTAAGACGGCTCGGGCAATTGTCCCAAAGCGAGAAGGACCGCAAGGCATACGAGTCGGCGCTGTTTCATTTGAATCAGGGCATAGAAGCAATGCGGCTTAAGAAAGGCACCGAGAATTAAACGAGCAGGCATCCGGCGACAGAATGGCCGGATGCCTGCCCGCCTTTGCAAACAAAACGCATATATTATAGAAGAAAAAAATTATCTGCGCACTTGATTAGAGTCTGGCAGGAACTGCTGCTGCCCTGGATTGGTAATCGGCTCCGGCATTACCTTGCCGCCTGCAAAATGATATTTCACGACGGTATTGAATGAATCAATCCATGGCGTAAGCGAGCGGCCGCCCCAAGCTTCCTTCGCATATTCATTGAAGTAATTGACGAACTCCATATTGGCCGAGATATGAACTTCCTGGACGGAAGGCACATAATTCCGAACCAGCTTGGCTGCTGTTTGCTTCAGCTCTGGCGACAATTCATTATGGTCGTTGACGGAGAAGTAGGAATTATAAGGCGATACCAGAACGCGGCCATTGCCATAGGGGCTGCCGTTGTCGAAATTGTATACGCCTGTATTGGCGCCAGTATTGTTCTGCTCCTCTGTGCCGCTTGAGCCTTTGGTCCCTACAGCTGTCCAATCCAGCATCAGGGCGACGTAGGCGTTTTTGTCGGTGAGCATCACAATAGATGAGGCAACCCCGTTTAACGAGCTCACCTTATTGGAAAGAATGGAACTGTATTCGAAGAAGGCATTGTCATGCTGATGGGCATTGCCCGTCATGCTGCCGTACGCCTTGGCGCCAATCATCTTGGGATCGCCCGGCTTCCGGCTTCCGTAGTCGTAATCGCTTTGCTGCACAAGCTGCTCATAGTTGCAGCCCGACATTACGGTCAAGACCGCAACGGTCAGCAGGATAAAGGCCATACGTTTGATCATCGATCGCGGACCCCCGTTTCAGGTATAGTTGACTTGCCTTTAGTGTAGGTTCGGGCGGAGTAAATATACGTTTTAAGGGACATACATAATTGACCATGGGTTTGGTGCACAATGTAGGAGGGATGAGGCAAGCTGCTGCTAGGCGATTCGACAAGCTTTGCGGCCTCCAAACGGCGAGTGCAAGAGCTGAAAAACGGCTAAAATATGCGTTTTTGACAGCTTTGAGAACAATTTGTGAACTCTCTGTGGAACATTGACAAATAGGGTTCCCAACTTTATATTTAATAAAGTGATTTAAGTTGCAGGAGTTGTCAAAACATCTGTGAAACACGCAGCAAAGCCGCTTGCCACGTGAAAATTAGGCAGCTGCGAAAACGTCAAAAGTGGGGTTGATTAATGATGAATCGGTGGCAATTTGTAAAACGGCTTGCGCCGCTAATGGCCTTAATGGTATTAGTGCTAGCCGCTTGCGGACGGGAAGACTTGTCCACGCTGAATCCCCAGGGTCCAGTAGCGGAAGAGCAATTCGGGCTGATGAAGACAGCAATTATCATCATGGGTCTCGTAATTGTTGTCGTATTTGCAATTTCTTTGTACGTAATTATCCGTTTCCGCAGACGTCCTGGCGACAAGACGATTCCAAAGCAAGTTGAAGGAAGCCATAAGCTGGAGATTATTTGGACAGTTATTCCAATCATCCTTCTTATTATCCTTGGCGTGCCAACGGTACAATCGGTCTTCAATCTAGCCAAGGACTATCGCGATGATCCAGAGGCGGTTAAAGTTATCGTGACCTCGCACCAGTACTGGTGGGAATTCGAGTATCCTGAGCTTGGAATCAAGACAGCTCAAGAGCTGGTTATTCCAACAGGCAAGACGATTTCCATCGAAGCGAAGACGGCTGACGTGCTTCACTCGTTCTGGATTCCGTCACTTGCAGGCAAGATCGATACGAACCCAGGCGGTAACGTAAACTTCATGTACTTCTCCGCGCCAAAAGAAGGCGTTTACTTGGGCAAATGCGCCGAGTTGTGCGGACCTTCCCATGGCCTCATGGACTTTAAAGTAAAATCGGTTAACCCGGATGCCTTCGATCGTTGGGCTGCCGCACTGCAAGAACCTGTAGCGCTTCCAAGCGACCCGGCCATTGCTGCTGCATTCGAAAGCAAATGTCTGACTTGCCACGCTGTGGGCGATATGGGTGGACCAGCATATCCTAACCTTACAGGCATCGGCAGCCGCGAGAGCGTTGGCGGCATTCTGGTGAATGTGGACGCTGATGATAAGAAGTATGACCACGAAGATACGGTATACAACAACCTTTACAAGTGGATCAAAGACCCTGAAAGTATTAAACCAGGAAATAATATGGTCAATCAATATGATCTGACTGAAGAAGAGCTTGAAGGTATTGCGAAGTATCTTTCTGAGTTAACGCTTAATTACGAATAATACGATCATCAGTGATTGAAGGAGGTACCTACCTTGGCTCATGCACACGCGCATGCGGTCAAACGTTACAGCGGCATAATGGACTGGCTGACAACGGTTGACCATAAAAAAATCGGTATTTTGTATTTGATTGCAGGGGGCTTTTTCTTCCTTGTAGGCGGTCTGGAAGCCATTCTGATCCGGATCCAGCTGTGGAAGCCGCAAGGAACATTCGTGTCGGCAGATACATACAACGAACTGCTTACGATGCACGGTACGACCATGATCTTTTTGGCAGCGATGCCATTGATATTTGCATTAATGAACGCGGTCATTCCGCTTCAGATCGGCGCGCGCGACGTTGCCTTTCCTTTCCTGAACTCGCTTGGCTTCTGGACGTTCCTCTTCGGCGGACTCCTGCTGAACGTGAGCTGGATTGTCGGCGATGTGCCTGATGCAGGCTGGACGTCCTATGCGCCTCTTGCAGGTACAACGTACAGCGGCGACCATGGCGTCGATTATTATGTACTGGGCTTGCAGATAGCCGGTATCGGTACGCTTGTCGGCGGTATCAACTTCCTTGTTACCATCATCAACATGCGTGCTCCAGGCATGACATTCATGCGTATGCCAATGTTCACATGGACTGTTTTCATTACATCGGCATTGATCCTGTTCGCTTTCCCTGCTCTTACTGTAGGTTTGGCGGCACTGATGTTCGACCGTTTGTTCGATGCGAACTTCTTCGATCCATCCGCAGGCGGCAACGCTGTTCTGTGGGAGCATATTTTCTGGATCTTCGGGCATCCTGAGGTTTATATCCTCATCCTGCCTGCCTTCGGTATCATTTCCGAAGTTATCAGCACGTTCTCGCGCAAGCGCCTGTTCGGATACAGCTCCATGGTATTCGCTACAATCCTGATCGGCTTCTTGGGCTTCATGGTATGGGCGCATCACATGTTCACAGCGGGCCTTGGCCCGGTAGCGAACGCGCTGTTCTCCATCGCAACGATGCTGATCGCGGTACCGACAGGTATCAAAATCTTTAACTGGTTGTTCACGATGTGGGGCGGTTCCATCAAGTTTACGACCGCGAACCTGTTCGCAGTCGGCTTCATCCCTACATTCGTAATGGGCGGCGTAACAGGCGTCATGCTTGCTGCAGCGCCGGCTGACTTCCAGTATCATGACTCGTATTTCGTCGTAGCGCATTTCCACTACGTTATCGTAGGCGGTCTGGTGCTTGGCCTGTTCTCAGGTCTGCACTACTGGTGGCCGAAGATGTTCGGCCGCATTCTGAATGAAACGCTTGGCAAATGGACGTTCTGGATGTTCTATATCGGCTTCCACCTGACGTTCTTCGTACAGCATTTCCTTGGTCTGATGGGTATGCCGCGCCGTATCTGGCAGTACCTGGACGGACTTGGCTTTAATGAAATGAACATGATTAGTACAGTTGGTGCCCTAATGATGGGTATTGGTACGGTTATGTTCTTGATGAACATTGTTATCACTAGCGTTAAACCTAAAGGCGTCGCGAACGATCCTTGGGAAGACGGACGTACGCTGGAGTGGACGATTGCATCTCCGCCGCCAGAGTACAACTTTGCACAAACTCCGCTTGTACGCGGTTATGACGCATATTGGAAAGAGAAGCAAGACGGCCACAGCGGCATGACGCCTGCTGAGCCGGTTGGTCCGATTCATATGCCGTCACCTTCGATTCTGCCGTTTTTCATGGGCATGGGCTTGTTCATTGCAGGCTTCGGCTTCATGTATTCGCCAGATTGGGGTCAATTCCTCGGAACGAGCTTGACGATGGGTCACTTCATCGGAATCGTGGGTCTTGCCATTACACTAATCTGTATGCTGCTCCGTTCGGTGATTGACGATCATGGCTTCCATATCGAGGAAGAAGAAATTCTGAAGGATCTAGGGGGGAAAGCATGAGCGCGCACACGCATGTAGAAGGCCAATTGCCTCATGAGCCGGAAAAGGCGACCCTTGAGGGACGCAATAAAGTCCTCGGCTTCTGGCTGTTCCTAGGCGGCGAGACGGTATTGTTCGGTACGCTGTTCGCAGCGTTCCTTGCCCTCCGTCATCAAGTGCTTGACGGTCCGACCGCCAATCATTTGTTCGATCTGAAGCTGGTAGCTTATGCTACCGCAATCCTGCTGACATCCAGCTTAACGAGCGTATTCGCGATTCAAGCGATGCATCAGCAAAAAGTAAAAAGCTTGATCAACTGGCTTATCGTTACCGTATTGCTTGGCCTCGGCTTCCTTGGCCTTGAGATTTACGAGTTCGTACACTATGTACACGAAGGCCATGGCTTCACTACAAGCGCATTCAGCTCCTCTTTCTATACGCTGGTTGGCTTCCACGGAGCGCACGTATTGTTCGGTATTCTGTGGATTACGCTGCTTATTATTCAGCTAATGAGAAAAGGACTGACAGTCGTTACTGCACCGAAAGTATATGTAGCTGGTATGTACTGGCACTTTATCGACGTTGTATGGGTATTCATCTTCACGGTTGTATACCTGATGGGAAAGGTGGTTTAACGTATGGCAAGCAATCAGCCCGCCACGGAGCAAAACACCAAACGTCACAAGGTAGAAGGTCCAAAGAAACATATCGTCGCTTTTATCTTCTCGATCCTGCTTACCTTCATTGCATTCGCAACTGTAATTAGCGGCGAGATCAACAAAGACTTTATCTATATCATTCTTCTCGGAACGGCTGTTCTTCAAGTATTCGTACAGATGGCGTTCTGGATGCACATGAAAGACCGTGGTCATAAGTACGCGTTAATCGGCATTCTGTCTGGTGTATTCGTCGTATTTACCTGCGTGATCATGGCAGAATATTGGGTTTGGTGGTAATCAGATACCGCCACATGCAACTGAACAGAGGAGGGTCCCGGTTTGGGTCCCTCTTCTTTCGTAACAAATGCTTGAGTGCATGAGAAAGGAGCCTCCTCTAGTGTTAGATTTAAACAAGTATTTCTCCTTCACTGAGTTGTGGACGCCTATGTTTCTATTTGCGATGGCTGCGATAGTCATCCTCTACTTCTATCTGATCGGCCCATGGCGCGAGAAGCGCCATCCTGAGGCAGCCCCAGCGACTTTAATGCAGAAGACGCTTTTTGTATCGGCGATCGTGCTGGTCTATCTCTGTCATGGCGGCCCTTTCAATTTGCTTGGTCACTTGATGTTTACGTTCCATATGGTCAATATGTCGGTTTCTTATCTCATCGTTCCGCCGATGATTTTGCTGGGAATTCCGGCTTTTATATGGCGAGCGGCGTTTTCTTCTGGCTTCTGGAGGAAGCTTCGATTTCTTATGCATCCCATCGTTACGCTAGTAGCGTTCAATATGCTATTCTCGATCTATCATGTTCCGATGGTGCATGATTACGTCATGACTAACTTTACCGTACATCGTATTTATTATGTGGCATTGTTCATTACGGCATTCATGATGTGGTGGCAGATTGCAAGCCCGGTCCCGGAATGGAACAGGCTGACGCATGTGAAAAAGATGGCGTATGTATTCGCCAACGGCGTATTGCTCACGCCGGCTTGCGCACTGATCATCTTCTCGCCTGCTGGCATGTACGCAACGTATAATGATCCGCAAGTATGGGCGACGGCGATGGGCTATTGTATGCCAGGCAGCGATAGCAGCGCTCTGATAGCACAGTTCGGCGGTCCTCAGTTTTTCAATACGCTTGGGGTAGTCGATGATCAGCAGCTAGGCGGCATTATAATGAAGCTGGTACAGGAGCTTATGTACGGCATCATTCTCGCATACATCTTCAAGCAATGGTTTAAGCGGGAGCACCATGCAGATGACGAGTTGCCGAATCCGGGAACGCCAGGCACGAATCCCGGCACTGCCTAACGGCTGATTGAACTCACGCTTATATCTTTATACCTGGAGAGGATTAACATGGACTTGAATATTCTCATGCCGACAGTCAGCACATTCTTTATCGTGCTAAGCGCCACACTTGTGGCGTTCGGCTGGCGGCTGGCGGTTCAGCGGAAGCTGGAGCAGCATCAGAAGGTAATGGTCTACGCTGCTGTTGCCGCAATTTTGTTCTTTATTATCTACGCGTCCAGAACATTCATTATCGGGAGCACGCCTTACAATGGTCCGGATGGACTTAAGCCGTATTACCTTGTATTCTTATTGTTCCATATTGTGCTTGCAACTGTGGCTGCAGTATTCGGCATTACGACGATAACACTGGGCTACAAGAAGAAGTTCAAGAAGCACCGCAGGCTCGGCAGATTGACGTCGATCATCTGGTTTATTACAGCCATCACAGGCGTAGCGGTCTATTCGATCTTGTACGTGCTGTACCCGGCAGCAGACGCCAAACCATTATTTGAAGCCATATTCGGGTAACCGGTTGAAGAAAGTCATTCGTGAAGAACGGATGGCTTTTTTTGTGCGAGGAAATGCCCATGGAAAAAAGATAAAAAAAATGTTCTGGAAGTATTGACAGCTATTCGAGGTGTGCATATACTGTGTATATAGATATATACAGTATATAAACACAGCACAGTATACACAGTGAAAAATAAGTATATACGGTTGCCGAAGGGAGGCTGCCAGATGAACACATGGCAAGGAGCTTGGTGTCTGGCGAAGGAAGAACTAAGACGAATCAGGTGGAAGCACATTATCACCCTCATCTTTATCGGTTACTTGCTCATTTTTCTTGTACCGATGTTCGCTGATTCGAGAGAGGACAATAGTACATTCGCATTCTGGGCCATGGATTTCATTACGGTCACGCTTCTTCCGATGCTGGGATTAATGTCTACACAGAATTCAGGAATCTATTGGAAGATGGATTCCTTTACGAGAAAGCTGGCGGCATGGCGTACGATGCCTATAACGATTAAGCAAATCGCACTGGGACGGATCGTATTATACCTCACTAATGGCCTAATAGCTAAGATAGTCTTTTTCACAATTTACTACTTATTCGCCAGATCGCTGGGTGCCAATATGAGACTGATGGACTTTGTCTTGTATGCCTTGTTCTGGATCGGGATATCAATTGCAATCGGAATTATGTATCTCTACTTCGAGACAGGATATTCGGGAATCAAGTACTTCTGGTTCTGTACAGTAATTTCGCTGCTTTTACTTGCGGTGATGGCGTTTTACTCTTACACCACTAGAGACAGTCTGGTGCTTCTAAGCTACGAGACTATTGCACAAGGCGGCTGGTGGCTGTCGCTGATCGGGATTTTGTTAGGAGTATTATCTTTCTTGGGCATACGGAAGGCAATGGAGAAGAAACTGAGAACAAGGAGCTTTATCAGTTAATAGAGAAAGCGGGTGAAGCGATGCGGCTGCCTATACAGATTAATGAACAAAGTGCAGAGCCGCTCTATCATCAGATCGAAGTCCAGCTAAGGGCATTGATTGTAAGCGGCCAGCTGGAGGAAGGCACGCTGCTGCCTTCGATCCGCGAGCTGGCTCAGACGGTCAAATGCAGTGTGATTACGGTAAAGCGAGTATATAGCGATCTTGAGAGCGAGGGACTGCTTCGGACAAGGCAGGGCACCGGTACCTACGTCGCGAAGGTCGGCGAGCAAGAGCGTGACCGGCACCGGCTCTCAGCGGTGATCGAAGCACTTGATCAAGCCGTAACGGCTGGCAAGCGAATGCAATGTCCGGAAGAAGAATTGATAGAGCTCTTCAATGAAGTGATTCAGAAACACTACAGGCAAGGAGGGAATACATCATGAGCGACTGGCAAGAGGAGCAGGCGATTCAGTTCAGGGATATCGTGCAGCGCAAGCCGAACTTCAAGATGGGGCCCATAACTCTCGATATCCCGAAGGGATTCATTACAGCGATCGTTGGACCGAACGGCAGCGGCAAGAGTACGCTATTCCGTATGATCCTGGACCTGGAGAAGCCGCAGGACGGAACGGTGACGGTGCTGGATCATCCCATCGGTACGGGAGATGATGCTCCTATCAAGCAGCGGATAGGCTATCTACCGGAGGAATCACTGCCGCATGACGACAAGCTAAAAGCGTTCGAGAAAGCCAGATTCAACAGCTGCTGGTACAAGAACTGGGATGTGAACCGCTATCAGGAGCTGCTGCTCGCGTTGCAGGTCAATGATAATCTGCCCCTAGGGAAGATGTCGAAGGGGATGCGGCGCAAGTGCGAATTCGCGATTGCTTTGGCCCATGCACCAGATTTGCTGCTTCTCGATGAACCATCCTCCGGACTTGATCCGCTGGCTTGGAAGTCGATGATCGAGATTCTCCACCGCTATATGGATCCAGGCGATCGAACGATTCTGATGACCTCCCACATCGTGGAGGAAGTAAAGCGGCTGGCAGATTATATCGTATTTATGGCACAGGGCCGGGTGCTTGGGGTCTATGAGAAGGATGAGCTGTTCAGCAGCTGGTTTACTTTCTTCGTCTCGGGAGAAGGATTGACTAGCCAGATGGCTTCGCGAATGCCGGGACAATGCGGCATTGAATCAGTCGGCGGCCAGTCGTTCCGAATTACGACCAGCGAAGCCTACCAGGCGGAGCAGTGGTGCGAGACGGAAGGCATTACGATCTTAAGCAAGCAAGCGCTGGAGCTTGATGAAATTATGAGCACATTGCTGCTGCAAGATGGAATAAGCAAACGAGTACATGAAGCGAGGGGAAAAGCGAGATGAAACCATTAGTAGTAGAACAAGTCATGAAGCAGTATGGCGAGAAAACGGCGGTCAACAACATCAGCTTTGAAGTAAGCGAAGGTGAAATCTACGGTCTGCTGGGCGCGAACGGCGCGGGCAAAACAACGACCATGCGTATGGTACTGGGCTTGATCTATCCGGATGGCGGATCGATCAAGTACAACGGCAAGCCTTACAGCAATGAGCAGCTTAGCCGCCTCGGCTATTTGCCAGAGGAGAGAGGCCTGTATCCGAAAATTCGCGTCAGCGATCAGATCATCTACTTGTCCCAGCTGCGCGGCATGTCCCGCAAGGATGCAGACACGAACTTGAAATATTGGCTGGAGAGATTCGAGGTGCCGGAATACTACAACAAGCGCGTCGAAGAGCTGTCGAAGGGCAATCAGCAAAAAATCCAGTTCATCGCTGCCGTCAATCACCGTCCGAGCATCATCATTATGGACGAAGCGTTCAGCGGACTTGACCCGGTCAATGTCGAGCTTCTGAAGTCGACGGTCAAGGAGCTGAGAGACTCCGGCACGAGCATCCTGTTCTCGACGCACCGCATGGAGCATGTCGAGGAGCTATGCCGCAATATTACGATCTTGCACCGCTCGAATACAGTGGTGAAGGGCAGCATCAAGGAAATCAAAAAGCAGTATCCGCGTGAACGCGTCATCTTGACCACAGAGAACGACGTAACAGGTCTTGAGAGCATTAGCGGTGTAACAGGCGTAAAGCTTCAGGAGTACGGCTATGAAATCGGTATCCAGAATGAAGCGGTAGGCGGCGAGATCCTGCGCCATGCGATGGCTCAGTCAACTGTCACTCGTTTCGAGATTAAGGAACCAACATTGAATGAAATCTTTATTAAAACGGTAGGTGATCGCCATGAATAGTTTCTGGACAGTAGTAGGATTTACAGCGCGCAACAAATTTAGAGGCAAAGCATTTCTTATCACGACGCTTATTATTGCAGTTATTTTAAGTATCGGGGTCAATCTCCCTTATATTATCTCCCAGTTTGATAAGGGCGGAGATAAAGCGACGAATATCGGTTACATTCAGTCCACGAATGTTGAAGCGGCTGCAGGAACAGCGACTGGCGACAGCCTGAAAGCTTTCTACGAGCAGCAAGAGAATGCGAAGCTTAAGCTTATTGCTTACCCTGACAAAGGCAGCAGCGAAGAAAATGAGAAGCAGCTGAAGCAAGCGATTAAAGACAATGATATTAAAGGTTATCTGGAGTTTGGCGCGATGACGCCAAGTGGCTATCCGGAGATGAGCTACAAGTCCGAGAAGATGATGGAGTTCTCGCTGACTGAGAACTTGACGGGCGCACTCCAATTGATTCGCCAAGCCACGATTCTGCAGGATGCAGGACTGACGGATGAGCAGGTGGCGCAGCTGAATGCGCCGATCAATATCGCAGCAGTGCAAATCTCCTCTGCTGAGGGCGGCAGAACGCCGGCTGAGCAAGGTGTGAATATGGGTCTGATCTACTTCATCATCATCTTCCTGTTCATGGCGATCATTACTTCCGGCCAGTTGATTGCGTCGGAGATTACGGCAGAGAAGAGCTCCCGTGTCATGGAGATTCTGATCACAAGCGTATCGCCGCTGAAGGGCATGTTCGGCAAAATCTTCGGTATGTTCACGGTAGTTTTGAGCCAGGTGTCATTCTTCATAATCGTCATTCTGGCTAACGTATCGCTGCCGCACAACAAAGACGCGCTTGCAGGTCTTGACATTGATCTGACGAAGATTGATCCGCTTCTGCTCGCATATGCGATTATCTTCTTCCTGACTGGCTTCTTCCTGTTCGCGACGCTGTATGCAGCAGTCGGCTCGATCGTAAGCCGCACAGAGGACCTGGGCCAAGCGACTATGCCTATGACCATTATCTCGCTTGCCGGCTTCTACATTGCAATCTTCAGCCTGAGCGCGCCAGACAGCATGCTGGTCAAAGTAACATCGTTTATCCCGCTGTTCTCGCCATTCGTGATGATTCTGCGTCTCGGCCTGACAGATGTTCCTTTCTGGGAGGCAGCCCTGTCGATCGGATTGCTGCTGGTGACGATCTACATCGCAGTGTACGTATCGGCCAAAATCTACCGCACAGGCGTCCTGATGTACGGCAAGCGCCCAAGCTGGAAAGAAATCCGCAAAGCGATGAAAGCTTATAAAATTTAATAGTGGATCAGTTTTGACAGCCTATTTTTGAACCTTTTTTCTGAAGCCAGCAGGTTGAGATGTCTTTATCCTGCTGGCTTTTTTCTATTTACATAGAGAATGGTGAATATACGATAACGAAATTATAGGCATCGAGTTCCTTGCACTTTATTTTCAGTATTTGATTCAAAGTACTTGACTATGACGTTAGGTCATAGTCGATAATTCACTCTATGAATACATGACTAGGAGTGAGAGAACATGAACATAACAACATTGCGTTCAGATCAAATTTATCAAAAGGTTGCCCAAGCTTCGCCCGAGGAAAAGCTTGAATTGTTCAGAAATGAAATGATGGCTCCTTTTATGAAACAATGGGAAATTCAACAAATTCCTTTTAGGGCTGACGAGGCGAATGGTTTTGACGTTGTTACGTTTAATAGTATAATGCATCGCTCCCCTGAGCAGATTACCGGGCAGATTTCACCTGAGATAGAGTTGATTTCGTCAGATGCTTTTTGGCTAGAGTGTGAGCATGCTGTAAGAAAAAGCCTCCGTCCATTTATAGAACATGGAATTAGTCTCCCCGTATCCGAATATTTGTTCACCATTCAACTAGGGAATCCCGGAAGCCGTGCCTTAGTTATAAACGAAGGATATAGCGGATTTGGGGGCATTCCTGGGTTTATCTGGGGTACACTCTTGCCGAATGAGTACACGATTCCTCGAATGAAGGCGTCATTGGCGCATGAATGCAACCATAATGTGCGATATCAATTTATTCAGTGGGATCACACTGTTAATTTGGGTGAGCTAATTGTGAGTGAAGGATTGGCTGAAAACTATGCTACATTTATGTTTGGAGAAGAATGGCTCGGTCCTTGGGTAACGAAAACCAACGCGGAAACACTTAACAGGCGCATAAAGCCTGTGCTCAGAGAGCAGTTGCAATTAACCGGATTTGATCAATTTGCTCCGTATCTTTACGGTGACGAGATCGCAAAACTTCAAGGCTTTGAACCGGTCAATATGCCTTATAGCGCTGGCTACGCTTGCGGATATTATTTAATCCAATATTATTTAAGAAAGACAGGAAAAACGATTTTTGAGGCCACCATAACACCTGCCGCTCAAATACTAGACGAAGTAAAAGGATTTTGGGATGAAGAAACCATTATTAGCAGTTAAAGATATTGTTCAGATTACAGGCATTACAAGTCGGACCCTGCATTATTACGATAGAATTCATTTATATAAACCGACACATCTGACGGAAAAAGGCTACCGCCTCTATGATCGAAGCAGTTTGGCAAAACTTCAAACTATTTTGTTTTTGAAGGAATTGGATTTTTCCTTGAAAGAAATTGCGGACATTGTAAAGCTGTCCAGACAAGAACAGGAACAAATATTAAAGCAGCAGAGACAAACCTTATTATCGAGAAAACAAAGACTAGAGTCTATCATGGCAGCACTTGAAGAATACGTTTCGGGGAAAGATATTAGCCAATTGCAACTCTTCAACAGCACTTCTGCTTTGCCACTAAAGCAACAATATGAAAATGAAGCGAGATTCATTTATGGCGAAACAGAAACGTATAAAGAGTTTAATGAAACATTGGAAAGTATATCACCAGATGAGAAAGAGGCACGTTTTGAATCAATGGAGGTCATTTTCAAACAAATTGCGTCTTGCGGAGACCAGGACCCTGCCTCCGATGAAGTTCAGCGATTAATTGAGCAGTGGAAACCAAATCTAATGCAATTCATGACGTGTGATGAAGAATTGCTTGCTTGCATTGCCAATACCTACAAATTCGATGTGCGATTCAAAAACTACTTTAATCAATACGGCAATGAGGATTTAGCGGATTTTCTTTACAGTGCAATCATGTATAATATCAATCGGTAATCAGGGAGAATATGTCCTATGCTGAATTGCTTTCCGCACAGGCCGATTGCGGAGATAGAATATCATAATGGCAAGGCTCGCGGCTAGAAAAACAATATGCATCATACAAACCATTCAGAAACCTTTCATCACCATGAAGTAAAGAATGACAAGCGGCAAGAAAGTAGCGGCGACGCCGTAGATAGCCCACTGGCGGGAAGCTCGCCGATATGCCGCAGAAATGGCGCCTGCCCGTACACTATCCGCACTGAATCGGATCATTCTGAACTGCAGCGGAAGGAGTATGGCTAGCCAAATAATACCGGAAATCGCGAATAGGAGAAGGGAAAGCGTAAGCCAGTTTAGTCCCAGCAGCGAGACGCCCGAATGTCCAGCCATCACAGCGCCTGAGATAATGATGAGGATAAGACCGGGCAATGTAAATGAATAATCAGCAATCATGACATTCTTGGCAGCTTGATGAATGATAGACGGATTCTTGGTCAGATCGGCCCGAATTTTCCAAAAGGCTGCAGTAATGATATTGCCAACCATCAACAAAACACCGACCAAATGCAAAGTTAACCACAAATTCATAGCTCCTCACCCTTTCTCCGTTCGCCGCCATTTAGAATATCGCGAATAAATTCCGATAAATCCTGGGCCTTAAAAGCCGCCTTTGCCTGCGGAATGCTAGAGCGGATTCTTAATCCGAGTGTCATCAGCGTGAACATATCACCCGTTTTCTCCGCATCAACCGTTTCAGGAATGACTCCGTGCTTCTGGCCTGTTTCAATCCATAGCTTGGATAAATATACGGACCGGTTGTAGTACTGGTTCAGTGCTTCTGCGACCATAGGGTCATCTTCTTTTCCGAGCAAGTACAGCAGCACTTTGTTCGTTATGTCCTGCGGATTTTCGTAGGCAAGGATGCTTTTTTTGATTTCCTGCATCGGATCGTCGAAATTTCGGCGGCCATGTTCAACTTCATTCATAAAACTGCCGTTTGTTTCCTCTAGACGCTCCTGCAGCACCCAGATAAAAATTTCATTTTTACTCTTTACATAATGAAAGATTGCGCCCTTGGTTAAACCGGACTTCATCATAATGTCCTGCATGGTGATGGAATGGCATCCTTTTTCCGCGATTAATTCCTTGGTCGTGTCCATTAGTCTTCGTATCGTCTGTTGCCTGCGCTCCTCTTGCTTCAAGGTCACCCCTCCATTGGCATGTTAATAAATGTATACGCAAATTATAAATACAGACCGTCGGTTTGTAAATAGACAATATGAAAAGAAGTGATGAGTGCCCGGCCAAAAATAGGAATGGCGACAGAGGAAGGCCTTGCATTTTTATGAGCTGTAGGGAGGAGATGGGACTTTCTGATGAATTTTAGTTGTTTCATCAGAACAAAGTCATGAATATCGTCATTGTTTTTCATATGAAATAAATAAAAAAACAGATAATAATACGACAATGATAATCATTGTTATATTTATTTTTCATGAATATATTTACTATTACAATTAATAAATATCTGGTTATCACTTTGATAACAGAAAGAAGGGTGAAAATTAACATTCGATGATCATAATGTACAGGGTCCTATCATTTTCAGAGGAGGAGAAACGAAAATGTACATCGCATCAAGAAAGACACAAAGGGCAATAGTGGCCATGCTGGCGGTTCTAATGGCTGTTACTGGGCTCGGGACACCGTTGCAACCAGCGTCAGCTGCTGTGCCGGCATCTGTTCCGTCTCAAATTGCCATTAGTATCGCTGGAGGAGCGGATGAAGGCAAGACGGCAATGGCTATTAACTGGGTGACGGATCCGTCCGTGAATACTTCCGAAATTATCTATAGCACCTCGCCCGATCTAGCGGGAGGTTTACAAAAAAATGCGTCGCTGAAGGTTCCCGTTGCTGAAGGAAGCATACCCGACAGCAAGCTGGTTAATTTTAAAGCGGTTAACGCCTTTAATGTCATCCTTCGAGATCTAGCGCCTGATCACCAATACTATTATAAAGTCGGAAACGCAACCAGCGGTTATAGCGAGATTGCCAGCTTTACCGCCCCTTCGGACCACAATGAGAAAAAACCTTTCTCTTTTGTCGTGAGTCCTGACACACAAGGCACCTCGCCAAGCTCCTTTGCCAATACAGGGCTCTTGTATGATTATATCAAGGCGAACGAGCCCGATGCTGCTTTTCTCCTGCACAATGGCGATGTAGTCGAAGATGCCAGTTTTTCAGACCACTGGCAGTTCTTTTTTGATGAAGCGCAACATTTATTGGATTCATTGCCCATCATGGCAACCCCGGGCAATCATGATGGAGCATCCTACGACCGGAATTTCGAACAGTATAACGCGCGATTTAATTATTCTTCTTTGCGCCAGCCTAGCGGATTGTCTCCGGCTGCCGACGGCACTGTATATGCCTTTGAATATGGCGATGCGCTAATTATATCTCTTAACTCCAACGTCTCTACCGCAGACAACAATATTCAATATCAATTTTTGGCAGAAGAAGCGGCAGCGACCCCTAAGGCATGGAAAATTGTCAATATTCATGCTTCCCCTTATGATCCAGGCGCCAGTCACTATCAAGTCGATAACATATCCGGCAAAAGATTGACGGACGCCGGCATCGACCTAGTACTGTCCGGCCATGAGCATGCTTATGCCAGATCAACGCTCAAGACTACTTCTTCAGCTGGCGGTACAGGCAGCATTCAGAATACCGGATTTGGTGAAGCGCCTACTTATGTAATCGGGGGCTCGGTATACAATTATGCATATAGTTTGGATACCCGCGACACATCGTGGAACGATTATTTTTACGATCTCCGGATTAACAAGTCTGGGACGGGCGGAGGAGCCATCTATTCCCCTGGCGTCTACAGCAAGGTAGAAGTGACAAGCAATGCTATTATTTATAAAGCCTACTATAAAGCGACGGGCGCAGATGGTCCTTTCCGCGTCATTGATTCCTTTACGATTGCCAAATCGGGTGAGACGATTACACAGCCTATAGGCGGCGGGATCGAGCCGGCATCCGTGACCTTTTTGTTGGATTCGTTCCAGCAGGATGCTGGCAAGTTTATTGCCCGGTTTAACTGGGTCACTCCTCCCAGCACCAAGACGACCCAGCTTTATTATGCGAAAAAGTCGGATTTCGACAGTAACGGCGGCAAGTTTACGGATGTAGTCGTGGGAACCAACTCCACGATCGATCTATCCCAAGCGATTGCAAATGCTAACTATAACGGAGCTGGAACCGCTTATTCGGTAGCGCCTGTTCAAAGCCACAAAGCGGAGACGGGAGTACTTGAGCCGGACACGGAATATGTGTACAGCGTTGGAGACGGTGCAACGAATGTAACCAGCATTCAATCGCCAGCCAGCTTTGCGACACTGGCCGAGGATCTGGATACCTTTGATTTTGTATGGATTACCGATGCGCAACAGAATGGCTCCAGCTATGAAGCAACCTTGAAGCAGTATACGGATTATGCAAGAAAGGCACTCCAGCAAGCGCTTATGGAATCTCCCAACGCCTCGTTTGTCCTGAGCTCTGGCGATCAAGTCAACTATGGCTTCGATACCTGGGAATGGGATGCCTTTTTTGAAGCCAATGCGGACACTTATTCACATGTACCGCTATACATGGTGACGGGCAACCATGAATACGATGGTGCGGGCAACAGCTGGGCGCCGAATAACAGCTGGGCGCCGGTAGACCCGACATTAAGAAATCTGTTCGGAAGATATAATCCGCCCCAGAACGGAGCTGCCTACTATGGCGGAGGCGACGGTACGGAACGGATGGTCGCGGGCTTGGACAAGGCGCAATTCGGAGCAGGCAATTATTATTTTGTATACGGAGATACCTTGTTCCTTATGATGGATTACCAAGACCAGAGCAGTTCCGCCCAAATCAAGGCGCAGCAAGATTGGATGAAATCTGTCGTCAAACAAAATCCGACCAAATGGCGTGTTGCGGTTTTGCATAAATCGTTATTCGGATATCGAATGGCTAATCCAGTCGCTTCTTGGACTAATGCTTTTGATGAAGCGGGCGTTGACCTTGTGCTTATGGGTCATGACCATGTCTATGTGCGTACCAAGCTGTATGCCAATGGGGGGAACATTGACCCGCAAGCCTATGGCAATGGGACAACGTATATTACCAACTACTCGGCCAATAACGACAGACGAGGCGCATACTTTACCAAGGATCCGGACACGGTTGCATACGTCGACGTGAGACCGATCGGACCAGGTTATGCGAACATCTCGATTTCTCCATCCGAAATTCGTGTGACCAGCAAGGGATTTGATGCCAATGGCACACTGGTCGTCGGAGATGATGATGCGCTTATTACCAATTCTCCGCGAACGCCGAATTTGTCAGCATGGACATACCCGGCTGTACCTCAGGACGATGAAGAGCTGCGTGTTGAAAGTGTTGACGTGACCGGAATTGCAAAGGAAGGGCAGACTTTGCGCGCATCGCTTACCCCGAGCAGCGCTACGGCCTCTATACAATGGGAGCGTTCAGCAGATGGTTCATACTGGGCAACCATCCCAAGCGAGACGGCTGCGGTATATAAAATCAAAGGGGAAGACGCCGGACAATTTTTGCGTGCGGTTGCGACGGGTACTGGTTTTTATAGCGGCATTGCGAGAAGCTCCGCAACAGCGAAAGTCAATCCGCTGGCCGTCGGCGGTTCGGCTGCGATCAAGATTGGAAGCGCAGAAGAATTGGCTGCGCTGACTGAGCAGTTTGGATCGTCCGATTATCCAATCGATGGACATTATGTATTGACTGCAGATATCGATATGGCAGATGTAGCGTTTTCTGCAATTGGAGGAGGCTCAACGCCAACACCGTTCATAGGCACATTCAATGGCAAAGGATATACGATTCGCAATCTGAAGATAGTGAGCAGTGCGAATAACACCGGGTTCTTTGCATATCTGGGTACTGGCGGGCGAATTGTAAATCTTGCGCTGGATCAAGCCGATATTACAGGTGCGCATAGCACTGGTGCTATTGCCGGAACATCAAAGGGAACTATCGAGAACAGCTACGTGACCGGTAAAGTTACCGGCAATGGATACACCGGAGGAATTGTAGGCTTGCTTCATGCAGGAACCTTGCAAAATTCCTTTGTAAAAGCTGAAGTAAATGGAAACACCGTGGGCGGTTTGCTGGGGGGGACGAACTGGAACAATTCAGGTTCTCCGTTAACGGAACGCGATACGGTGACAGGCAATGTTATTGTAAATAACTATATACAGAGTACCGTTTCCGGACCGGCAGGCGGCCAATATTTTGGCGCTATTCTTGGCGACATGGGCGGTTCATCGGGCAGCTTGCTTCAAACTTTTAATGGAAACGCCGTTGTCGGTGAGGTGAAGGATGCCGCTCCGGGGAAAGTCGCAGGGTATTGGTCTGGCAGCCGGCCGATCATAGATGCCAGTCCAATGAACTTCTTTAACCATGAAAAGTTAAACACTAGCGGCGTCCCTTCCAGTGTTGTATCTGCATTCGCAGGCAAGACTGAGGCTGATTTTACGCAGCAGGCGGCATTTGAGTCGCTGGGCTGGGACTTCGAGCACGTCTGGGAGTGGGATGCAGCGAATCAAATGCCTTTGCCTCGATTGCTGGCAACAGGCGATGATGAGGAAGACCACTTTGTTACTATCATTGCTGCCGCAGGAGCGGGCGGAACGATCACGCCAGAAGGAAGCGTGCTTGTAGAGCGCGGTGATAGCCAGACCTTTACGTTCGCGCCAAACGAAAATTATATCGTAGATTATGTCAAGATCGACGGCATCGACAATGATGCTGCCGCAGAAGCCGGTGAATACACGTTCGAGCTTGTCACCGATGCGCATACGATTGAAGTCGGCTTTATTGAATCCGTCTTGTCTAACAACGCCAATCTAAGCGAAATTATGATAGACGGAACCGTGCTAAGCGGCTTTAGCGCAGATCAAACCACTTATAATGTGAGTGTGTCCAATAACCGGACTGCCGTCATCATTGCTGCCGCAACCGCAGACACGAAAGCTTCATACACAATTACGGGCGGAGACAATCTGGCGGTTGGAATGAACAGGATCGAGATCACCGTCACAGCGGAGGATGGGAATACCACGAAAGTCTATACGATTTTGGTGACACGGGCAGCTGCTCCAAGCGGCGGTAACGGCGGAGGGGGCATAACGCCGCCAACTCCGGATACGGACAGCCATACCTTCCCTGCCGGAACGGGAGGTTCGGCTCTATTTGCAGGCGGAGCTGTCACAGTAACCATACCAGCGGGAGCGACTGAGAAGCAGCTGACGATTACAGTCGAGAAACTGTTGGATCCTTCGGGGATCATAACGGAAGAAGATATTCTGCTTAGCTCCGTGTATGAAATTCACAAAAATTTTACAGAGAATTTCTCCAAGGCTATTTCGTTGACCTTTAAGTTCGATTCGAAACGGATTGGCCATAATCAAACGGCATCTCTGTTCTACTTTGATGAGACCAACAGAGAATGGATAGAAGTCGGCGGTGCCGTGTCTGGTGACAAAATTACAGCGGAAGTCGACCATTTTGCGAAGTTCGCGGTATTCGCCGTTGAGAAGTCAGCAGAAACCCCGGGTACCGAGCCCGAAGAAAGCTCCGGAGGGAACTTAAACGATATTTCCGGTCATTGGGCAGAAGCGTTCATTAAACGCGCTGCAATAGAAGGCATTATAAATGGGTATGAAGATGGAGCTTTTAGACCGGGCGGCGAAGTGTCACGCGCCGAATTTGCGGTTATGCTGGCGCGAGCATTAAAGCTGAGCGGAGCGGGGGCAGCCTTGACGTTTACCGATAACGAATCCTTCGGCGCTTGGGCAAGGCAGGGAATCGCTCAGGCTGTAGAGGCGGGGATCATTACGGGATACGACGACGGCAGCTTCAGGCCGAATGCCAGAATCAGCCGTGCAGAAATGGCTGCGATGATCGCAAGAGCTTTTGGCCAGCAATCAAATGAGGCAACCATGACATCGTTCGGCGATGACGCCGAAATTCCTGGCTGGGCTAAGTCGTCCATCGCATTTTTGGCAGAGAGAGGAATTGTCCAAGGAATCGGCAGCAACACATTCGCCCCAGACAAAACGGCAAATCGGGCTGAGGCTGCGGTTATTATGCTCAGAACCTTGGAGTACTCCCAGAAGTAATCCATTCGATTGGAGAGAATAGATAGGGCTCCCATACGGTACGCAGGCGTATTATAGCTTGGTACAATATTGGGAGCTTTTTTCTTTGGCATGGCTAGTAGTTTTCTATCAACTATTTGTAAGCCCAATTGTTTATCTTCCGTCAATATTGGGCCGCATGCCATATATGAATACATGATAAGATATGTGAGAAAGGAGTAGGGGCAATGAGAAATGCAGCTCTTAAAATGGTGCCAATGCTGCTGCTGGCTTTTGTTCTAGCAGGTTGTTCAATGTTAAGCGATGACGGTTTGTTCGATATCGATATTTCTGTTCAAGATATAGCGGAATCCAGCGACAAGGTCCAGCTTTCATTAGCCATTAACGAGTCGGCTGTCAGCGGCGAATCATGGGTACTCTTTGAAGTTAGGAATTCCGGCAATAAAGGTACCGAGTGGCTAAAAACGACCTATACAGGGAATGGCGTTTTTTCAACAGAAACGAACCAATTAACGGGCAAATATAAGTTGATCGGACATTTTTACGCGAGTGGCGGAATCCACTTCTCGAGAGTGTATAAACCGGAAAGCGGACTCCCTCTATAAATCGAGTTATGATTGGTGAATAGTATATGAAGAGAGCAGCGGATTGTATCCGCTGCTCTTTTTTTACAAATCCATCGAAGTCAAAAAAATGCACAACCGGGTCAGAATTATGTCCTGTCATTGGCCGCTCTATACCGCATAGTAATAGGAAACGATAAGAGAGGGCGGGAACTATGGACAACAGATATGCAGTACATCCGCGCGATGCGCGTCGTTATGGAACAGAAGAGCTGAGAGAAAACTACCTGGTTGAAGGCTTGATGGTGGAGGGCAGCTTGCGCCTGTGCCACTCCCATGAGGATCGCATGATTATGGGCGGCGCCGTGCCAACGGCGGAAGGGCTGAAGCTGGATGCGGGCGATATGCTGAAAACGGAATACTTCCTGGAGCGCCGTGAGATCGGCATCATTAATGTTGGAGCGCCTGGCTATGTGATCGTGGACGGCGATAAATATACACTTGAGGCCAAGGATTGCCTATACATTGGCTTAGGCCACCAAGAGGTGACCTTCCACAGCAACGATGCGGCGCAGCCTGCGCGTTATTATCTGGTATCGACGCTTGCGCACCGGTCTTGTCCGACTCGCAAGGTAGCAATTGCGGAAGCGACACCTGCGCATCTGGGATCGATTGCGCAATCCAACGAACGCACCATCTACAAATACGTGCATGCGGACGGCGTAGAAAGCTGCCAATTGATGCTGGGCATGACGCTGCTGGAGCCGAACAATATGTGGAATACGATGCCGGCGCATATTCATGACCGCCGCAGCGAGCTGTATTTCTACTTCGACATGCCGCAGGACGGACTTGTCTTTCACTTTATGGGAGAGCCTGCAGAAACCCGCCATCTAGTCGTGCGCAATGAGCAGGGGGTTATCTCTCCGGCTTGGTCGATTCACTCCGGCGTCGGGACTAGCAGCTATACGTTCATCTGGGCGATGGCGGGGGAAAACTACACGTTCACGGACATGGACAGCGTCCCGATGGACGCCTTGAAATAAGGAGGCTGCGGCCAATGAGTGAAGTGAAGCAGCCATTTTCGTTAGCGGGAAAAAAAGCGATCGTCACAGGCGCGGCATCGGGGATCGGACAAGCAATCGCGATCGGCCTTGCGGAAGCGGGAGCAGAGCTGCTGCTGCTCGGTCATCGCAGCAATATGGAGGATACATCTGCTCGAATTGCTGAAGCTGGCGGCTCCTCGCGGGAAGTGCTCATTGACCTGAGCGATCTCGATAGCTTGGATCGCAACTACCAGGAACTGGTGGGCGATGAGCCTATCGATATTCTGGTCAATAATGCGGGCATCATCTGGCGCGAGCCTGCCGCAGAGTACACGGCAAGCAAGTGGCATGAAGTGATCAACGTTAATTTGCATGCGGTCTTCCAGCTCAGCCAGCTGGTTGGCAAGGGCATGCTGAAGCGGGAGCAAGGCAAGATCATCAACATCGCTTCCTTGCTGTCCTTCCAGGGCGGAATTCTCGTACCGGCTTATACGGCAAGCAAGCACGCGGTAGCCGGCTTGACGAAGGCGCTGGCCAATGAATGGGCAAGCCGCAATGTGCAGGTGAACGCGATTGCGCCGGGCTACATCGCTACAGCCAATACGAAAGCGATTCGCGAAGATGCGGAGCGCAACCAATCGATTCTGAGCCGCATTCCGGCAGGGCGCTGGGGCGAAGCTTCGGACCTCGCGGGAGCGGCGGTATTCCTCGCGTCAAGCGCTTCGAATTACGTGAACGGGCATGTCCTCGCTGTTGACGGAGGCTGGCTGGCCCGTTAATGCTGCAGCAGACCTTTAACTAAGAAGCCTGCTGCATTAGAATATCTGCGCAGCAAGATACGCATAAGTGAGTAGAAGAGCAAGTTTTCAGCGATGGCTGCGGGCTTGCTCTTCTTTTGCCAATACCAATTAGTGCAGGGGGATGGGTTCATGGAAAAGCAAGAGCGGAGCTGGAGCGGCAAGCCGCAATTTTTCTGGTCGCCGGGGGATCGGGCCTTCATTGTGAAGGCATGTCTGGAGCTGTGTCCGGAGGAGTCGGGCAGGGTCATTCGCCGGGCGGCGCTGGCTGAGGAAGGAACCTTCATCTATAACTCCCGCTGGGATATGGAGCCTTGCCAGGATCCGGTATCGTTCCAGGGGAGCATAGAGTGGGACTATATCCGCGAAGGGGATGCGGAGTGGACGTATATGCTGAATCGAATGAGCTATATGCGCGATCTGGGACAGGCATATTGGCTGACAGGGGAAGAGCGCTTCGCCAAGGCTTATGTTCGACTGCTCAAGGATTGGTGCGCGAACAACAGTATCAGCCGGGATGAGATGGCGGACAGCGTGCATCGGGGCTACCACGTGAATTCGCGCTGGCGCCGTATTGACGCTTCTATTCGCTTCGGCAACTGGCTGAAGGGATATGTATGCGTTGCCAACTCGGCGGCATGGCTGGCTGAGCGGGCAGAGCTGGAGAAGCTCCTGATCGAGCAAGCTGAGCTGCATGGCGAGTTCCTGCATATGGCGTATACCGCCTTTGATGTGCAGAGCAATTGGGGCTTTATTTCCGCTAACGGCTTGTATCAGATCGCTCTTATGTATCCTGAACTGGAGAAAGCTGCGGAGTGGAAGAAGGATGCGCTGGACCGGATGGAGGAGATGGCGGATGCCCAGTTCCTCGCTGACGGCTTCCATGGCGAGCAGTCCCCGCAATACCATCACGAAGTGCTGCACCATCTCCTCGAGACGGTATGGCTTGGGGAAAGGAACAGCGAGCCCCCTCGCGAGCGATTATACGCTGTGCTGCACGCTATGTTCGATGCCTCGCTTGCGATTGCGAAGCCGAACCGCCGCCAGCCGATGCTGAGCGACAGCGATGATGTCGATGTGCGGGACAAATGGTGCCAAGGAGCGCTGCTGCTGGGCCGGCAGGACCTGAGGGCGCTTGCTTATTCGTCCCTCGACTTTGACAGCCTATGGTACTTCGGCGCTCAAGGAGTCGCAGCCTATGACCGGCTGGCCTGGAAGCTGCCAGCTTATACATCTGCAGCCTTGCAGCCTGCAGGGCTGATGGTCATGCGCTCGGGCTGGGGCGGACACGATGATTATTTGCTGATGGACGGGGGCCATCTGGCCATGTCCGGCCATGGACATGATGATCTGCTCCATGTGGAGCTGCATGCCAGAGGCAGGGATTTCCTTATCGATACCGGACGGTATACGTACAAGGAGAGCGATGAGCGCCGTTACTTCAAGCCCTCGCTGCAGCATAATACGCTGTCGGTGGACGGGCTGCCCGCAACGGAATATATCGATACGTGGACCTGGGGCAAGCCCGCGCTTCCGGTCAATGCATTCTTCAAGGCGAGCGAGCGTTATGATTACGCCGAAGCGGGCCATGACGGCTACTGGAGACTTAGCGAGCCGGTCGCCGTATACCGTCAGGTTCTATATATCAAAAGAGAATATTGGATCATGGTCGATACGTTCAGATCCAATGGCAAGCATACGTACGGCGTTCACTTTCACTTTGCGGAGGATACGCCGCTGCAGGTAGACCATAAGCGGAACAGAGTCGTCACGAATCATAAGAATGGCGGAAATCTGCTTCTGCAGGCTACAGGCGCGGGAGTCCGCCTCCGCCAAGAGGATTGCTGGATTGCGCGGCACTACAATGAGAAGGCCGCCTCCGCCAAGATTGTGTTGGAGACGGAGGAAGAGGGTCCTTATACAACGGTCGTGACCGTACTCCGTCCATTCAACCGCCTGAAAGAAGCCGAGCTGGAGATTGTACCTATAGACATTCGCGGCAAAAGCGAGCAGGCGCTGAGCGAGGAGCAGGCCCTCGGCTTTGAGATACGCAGCGGCGGCGGGATGACCTCCGACTATGTGGTCATTTCGCGGCAAGGACCGCAAAGCTGCCGCTTTGCAGAGGTTCAATTGACAGGCGAGGTATTGTGGCTCCGCCGTCAACAGGGGCAAGAGGATCAAGCCTATATCGTAAAATAATCGCCTCATGCCGAATACCGGCCGCAGGTCAAAAAAATGCACGTTTCAGTCAGAATTCTTGCCTGTGGCCGGCCGGCCATCCGCTTAATATGAAGACACTACAACAGATGGCAGAGGTGAACCCTTATGGAATTAAGCAAGCCTGCGGGAGCGGAAGCTCCTGCGCCGAAACGCCGTTACTGGAACAACAGCCGCAAGGAAGCGTTGTTCGGCTGGCTGTTTCTAGGACCGGAAGCGATCGGCATCGTATTGCTGTATGTGTTTCCCGTATTTTTTTCGTTATATCTGAGCTTTAGCGAGTGGAATCTGATGGGCGGACTATCATCCGTGAAGCTAATCGGCTTCGACAACTTCAAGGAGATCCTGTCCGACCAGAAGGTGCATATGGCTCTTCGCAACAATCTCATTTATACGGTTATGACCGTTCCGATCAGTATGATTTTGTCTCTTATACTGGCGGTCATTATCCATAATCGCGTCTATTTCCAAAGCTACTTCAAAGTGGCGTTTTTCATCCCTTATATCTCCTCTATCATTGCAATCGGGGCAGTATGGAGCGCCCTCTACCATCCGTCAGAGGGCCCGATTAACCGGATGCTCTTCTCGTTTGGCATCGACAATCCTCCGAAGTGGCTTGCCGATCCTCACTTCGCCTTAATATCGATTGCGATTATCGCGGTATGGGCGATTGTCGGCTATATCATCATCATCTATCTCGCCGGCATGACGAATATTCCGGAAGAGATGTATGAAGCCGCAAGCATAGACGGCGCTACCAGCTTTCAGAAGTTTTACAAAATTACGCTGCCGCTGCTTGCGCCAACCACAACCTTCCTGTTCATAACGCTGCTGATCGGCTCTTTCAAAGTATTCGATATCGTGGCATTCCTCACGTCGGGAGGACCCTTCAACTCGTCAACCGTGCTGGTCTACCGCATCTATGAGGAAGGCTTCCAGAACTTCCGCATGGGCTACGCGTCCGCTCTGTCCTGGCTGCTGTTCATGATCGTCGGACTGTTGACGATGCTGACGTGGGTGCTGCAGAAGCGATTCGCACAAGACTAGGCTAGAGAGGAGCCGGAGCAATGCATACGACCAAAAACAAGATAACCAAGCTGATCACGACGGTACTTATGGGCGCCTTCTCGGTAGTCTTTCTTGTGCCGCTGATCTGGATGATCTCCGCCGCGTTCAAATATGAGAAGGATGTTATGGCCTTCCCGATCCAGTGGATCCCGCAGGCGTGGAACGCCGTCGGCAACTTCAAGGCAGTATGGATGGGCAATGTTCCCTTCCACCTGTTCTACTTCAACTCATTGAAGCTGGCTATTCTGATGACGGCCATTACGATGATCATCAGCTCCATGGCGGCTTTCGCCTTTACCAAGATGCAATTCCGGGGACGCGGCTTTGTCTTTGCGCTGCTGCTGTCGTTCATGATTATTCCAGAACAGGCGACGCTGGTACCGCGCTTCCTGTTGATGAAGTGGCTTGGGCTGTATAATACACATACCGGACTTATTGTCATGGGCATGTTCTCGATCTACTTCACCTTCCTGATGCGCCAGTTCATGGCAAGCATCCATAATGACTTTCTGGAAGCGGCCAAGATGGACGGGGCGGGTTACTTCACGATCTTCTGGAAGATCATATTGCCGCTGTGCAAGCCGATTCTGGCGACTGTCGGCATTATCAAGTTCATCTGGACCTGGAATGACTATCAGAATCCGCTGATCTTCCTGCTCGACAAGAAGCTGTATCCCATTACGCTTGGCATCCAGTTGTTCCGCGACGACTATGCGGACAACTTCGCTGTGCTGATGATGGCCTCCTTGTCTGCGATCATTCCGCTGGTCATTATCTTTATCCTGCTGCAAAAGCATGTCATCAAAGGCATCTCGCTCGGCGGCGTAAAGGGATAACGGGCGGTCCCGCGATAAAGTCAAATCTTTGCACGTATAGAATCAAATTGTACACACCCCGTTAAGAGCGGCGGCTATATAATCAGTCATGTAATCGCGGCAGCGCTAACAAATTTATGTTCAGGGGGAAATAACATGAAGAAGCACGCGACATTGCTATTAAGCGTCATCCTGCTTGCTGTAACGGTATTGGCCGGATGCTCGTCATCGACAGGCGACAGCAAAGGAAACAGCGGCACAACCGCTCCGAAGTCCAGCTCGGAGCCGGCGGCTCAAGAGAAAGTAACGATCCGGTATTTCAACTGGGACAATGATGTGCAGGCCCAGACGACTGCCGAATATATCAAGCAGTTCGAGGCAGAGAATCCGAATATTCGCGTCGAGTCGGTTTCGCTGGTGCCGGGCAACTCGCTGGAGACGATGAAGAAGCTCGACTTCCTTGTCGCTTCTGAAGAGCAGGTCGATCTGATCGCCTTCCCGAACGCATCCGAATTGTTCGCCCGCGCCCAGAATGGCGTGCTAGCTCCGCTCAACGATTTCTATGCGGCGGATGGCCTCAAGCCGGATGAAGAATATATGGTTAACCCTAAAATGAACGACAACTATTACGGCATTCAGACCAATGCAACCACGAACTTTATTGTGCTCAACAAAGATGCGCTGGATGAAGCGGGACTGGAAGTTCCGAAGGCAGGCTGGACATGGGACGACTTCCGCGACTATGCCAAAAAGCTGACGAAGGACAACAACGGCACGAAGCAATACGGAGCTTATTTCCATAGCTGGCCGCTGTACATGAACCCTGCAGCGCAAGTGAATATGCGCCATCCGTTCTTGACGGAGGAAGGCGAGACCAACTTTAGCGATCCTACGTTCAAATACTTCTTCGAGCTTCGCCGCGCGATGGAAGCGGAAGACAAATCGGCCAAGCCTTACTCGGATGTCATCGGCGCGAAGCTGGCTTACCGCACGGAGTTCTTCGACGGCAAGGCTGCGATGATGCTGACGGGAAGCTGGATGATCTCGGAGATCGGCGATACGGAGAAATACCCGCATACCTTCAAGACGGCTATAGCGCCTGTGCCGCTGCCTTCTGAGGGAGCAGATCCGTCCGTATTCATCGGCGGCAACTTTGTATCGATCGGGGCAAACTCCAAGCATAAGGAAGAGTCCTACAAATTCGCGCGTTTCATCTCAACGAATCTAAGCGAAGCGCGTATCGAGCTTCCGGGCTGGATCAAGGGCGACGCGAAGCCGATTGTCGAGCGCCTGATCGGGGAGAACAAGGAGCTGTACGATCTGGATTCCCTGATGTATACGCTGTTCACGGATGAGATCAAGCCGCTGCCGGCTTCCAATGTAGTGGTATCGTACGACAAGGAGCTGGATCAGATTCTGACAGACGGCTTCAGCAAATTCATTCTTAGCAACCAGTCGGCTGATGAAGCTCAGAAGTGGATGGTTGACGAAGCGAATAAAGTGATTCAGAAGAACAGCAAATAAGAAGGCGGCTTCTCCAGCGCCCGGGAACATCCCTTATGCGGATGTTCCCTTTTCCCTTTCATCTCTCTGTTCATGACAGAGGGCGGCCAGTATAATGGATAGGCGGGAGGAGGATGGGCATGTTTCAATTTTCATACTACAGGCGAATCCAGCTTTCGTTCCTGATCCTGGTGCTGCTGCCGCTTATAGCGGTATCGCTGCTGTCTTACCATACGACAAAAAACAATATTGTCGATAAGATTCGCGCCTCCAACCAGGGGACGCTGAATGTGATGGCGCGCGATATCGCCAAGACGGTGGATGACCTCGTATTTGCATCCGACTTTATGATTCAGGATGCGAATCTTCGGCCCCGGCTGAAGCATTTTATGACGATGAAGGGCATTGAGCAATATAATGACTATGAGCAATATATCGCGCTGAAGGACAGCTTTGGACCGATATCGATGAAGGCGCTGAACTCGGAGCTGCATATGTTCCTGGTCAATCCCGACGGATTTATTATTCCCTCAGCGGAAAGCCCGGGGGGCATGGACTATTTGGAGCATCACTGGAATCAGGTGAAGGAAGGGCTTGATACGACGATATCGGGACGTGTCCAGTGGCTCGGCATGGCGCATGGCGAGCGGCAAGGCGAGAATGAATACTATTATGCGGCAAGAGCGATGCGCGACTACCGCGCTGATGAATATATGGCCTCGATCGTCATTGGCATCTCCAAGGGATACTTCGAGAAGCTGTTCAGCCAGACCAGCTCAGGCTCCTATGCGCTGCTTGACACCAAAGGCGCGTTGATTGCCGGGGATGCGTCTCTGCTGGAGGAGGATCAGATCAGCTCCGTCCGCAGCGAGGTGACCATATCGAGAACGAACTGGCGGCTCATCTATGATCTGCCGGAACAAAATGTGCTTGGCCAAATCTCCAAAACCTATTTTGCCAGCGCTATGCTGATCGTGGCCTTCGTCGCCTGCTTCTACCTGCTGTCGCTGCTGATGGCCAGAGGCTTGCACCGTCCAATTCGCAAGTTGGAAGCGGTTGCACGTCAATTCGGCGAAGGCAACTACACCGTGCGCTATCCGGTCAGGGGCAAGGATGAGATTAATGCCCTGGGCGGTACGCTGAACGATATGCTGGATCGGATCAATCAGCTGATTGCCGATATCGAGCAGGAGCAGGAGCAGAAGCGGGTTATGGAGATGCAGGCAATCTTCTCCAAGATCCGGCCGCATTTCTTGCTGAACACGCTTAATTCAATCAAATGCAGCCTTGCCGTCCAGAACGACCGCGAGCACAGCATGAAGATTGATGCGCTTATGAGCCTGCTGCGCGCGTATATGAAGGTGAATGAGCCCTCTACAGTGAAGAAGGAATGCCAGCTGCTGCAGCATTACATCGAGATCATGGAGATGCGCAATGACAGGCACATCGCATTCGTGACCGATATTCCAGCGGAGCTGGAGGATGTGATGCTTCCGAAGCTGCTGCTGCAGCCTTTGGCGGAGAATGCGATTGTGCACGGCTTTGCGGAGCTGGAGGAAGAGGCCCGCATCGGGATTACGGTTCGCCGTGAGGAAGAGTCGGGCATAGTTGTCATTTCACTGACGGATAACGGCGGCGGCATGCCGGACGAGAAGCTTGCGAATTTGAACAAGCTGTTCGACCCGCTGGAGGCGTCCGAGCATGCATCCTATGAGCGGGTCGGCCTTATTAGCGTCTATCAGGGCCTGCAGCTGGCTTACGGTTCAAAGGCGGAGCTTAAGCTTGCCAGAGGCCGGGAGAGCGGCATAGTGGCCGAGATTCGAATACCGGAGAATGGATCGCCTGCGGAAAGGGGAGTGTGACTTAAGATGTACAAAGTAATGCTCATTGACGATGATGTGCCGATGCTCAAATATTTGCGCCAGCTGATCGATTGGAAGGAGCTTGGACTGCAGGTCTGCGGCGATACGTACTCCAGCGTCAAGGCGCTTCAGCTGTTCCGCGAGCTGAAGCCGGATATCGTCATATCCGATATCGGCCTGCCGAAGATGAACGGCCTGGAGCTGGCGGCTGAGTTCAAGCGGCAAAGCCCCGAGACGCGCATCATCTTCCTGACCTGCCATGAAGATTTCTATTATGCGAAGAAGGCATTGACGCTGAACGCCAATGATTATCTGATCAAGGACGAGCTGACGTCGGAGCAGCTGGAGGCCAGCCTGCGGGGCTGTGTCCAAAGCCTCCGCTCCGCCGTCCAGCTGCCGGACCAAATCTCCTACCGCGATGATCTGCTCCGCAATGCCGATGTGCTGAAGCTCTCTTTGTTCCGCCAGCTGGTGAAGGGCGGAGATACGGGAGCTCATATTGCGGCGGCGAAGCGGCTTGGCATCGCATGGCATTATCCATCCTATATGCTGGCGCTAGGCATGCTGGAATACGCCTCGCTGCTTCCGCGCTATGAAGCGAAGGACATCCATCTCATCCGGTATTCGGTCTACAATATTGCCAGCGAGGTAGCCAAAGGCTATGAGGGCATTACGGTATTCGACGAAGAGAGCGGGCTGGTCGCTTTGCATAATTACAAGCCTTCCCTGACGGTCAATTATGAGCAGCGGATGCAGGACTATCTAAAGGAAGTGCAGGAGCGGTGCAGCCAATACTTGCAGGTGCAAGTGCGGATGCTGTGCGGTCCGAGCAAGCTTGAGGCGGGCGATATCGGGCCGGCTTACAAGCGGCTGCTGCGGCTCAAGGAGAGAAGCTATTACGTTCCGGGCGCGCTGTTGTCCTGGTCTGGGAGCAAGGAAGAACCCTTCCTCTATCCGCTTGGCAGCTTCCTGGAGCAGCAGAAGCGGGAAATCTCCGACGCCGTACGGGAGAGTGACCGGAGCAAGCTTCTGTACAGCCTGGAGAGCGCGGCCGAGACTGCGCGCAGCCGCGGGATCGACTCTGCGGAGCTAATCCAGTTCACCGTGCAGCTGCTGCGTCTGCTGGAGCTGCAATATGCGCCGCATACGGTCAGCGAGCAATATTATGCCTGCCTGCAGGGAACGGGGACGCTGGAAGATACGATGGGCATGCTCCGCTGGAGGCTGGAGCGGCTGCTGGATATTCGCGCGGCAGAAGAGGAAGGCGTCAACAAGGAGCCCAAGCTGCAAGAAATCGACCATTACATCGCAGACCACTTGTTCGACAATATTACATCAATTGATGCGGCCAATCATCTTTGCCTCAACTCCAGCTACTTCTCCCGCTATTTCAAGCGGCTGACGGGAGAGAACTTTACCGATTACTTGCATCGCCACAAGATGGGAGTAGCGGCCCGCATGCTGGAGCAGAGAGAAGAATCGGTCGAGATGGTAGCGCTGAAGCTCGGCTATTCGGACCGCACCTATTTCTCCAAGGTTTTCAAAAAATATATGGGCACAACGCCCCGGGAGTATCGGGAAAAATAATTTTCCGGTCTTCCGGGATTTTTTTGCCCTCCTTGCCTCATAGAATGCAATAGATAGGCGGTATACGGCGCATGTTGCATGCAGGATCAAAATAGTGCACATCGGAGCAAAAATACGCCCTAGGTCGCGGAGCGCGGAAACGGTACAATGCTGAGCAAACGGGAAAGCTTGGGAGAGTGATGAGAATGCGCAAGCAGGCTATTGAGGATGCCGTCGCAAGAGTCAGACGGAATATGGATGCCTTTGGCGGGAAGTTTCCTCATGTCGGAAGCGGCGGGGGCCCCTATGAACGTATTGAAAACGAGGATTGGACGAACGGCTTTTGGCCGGGAATGCTGTGGCTGTGCTATGAATATAGCGGCGATGGGGCATTTGCCGATGCGGCTCGGAAGGTGACAGAGAGCTTCCGTCAAAGGCTGGAGCATAATACTGTGCTGGACCATCACGATATCGGCTTCCTGTATTCGTTGTCGGCGAAGGCGGAATGGTTCGTGCTGGGCCATGAGGATGCCCGTGAGCTTGCGCTGCGCGCGGCGGATAAGCTGATGGAGCGCTGGCGGGAGGCAGGCGGCGGGTACATTCAAGCCTGGGGGCCGGCCGGCGATGAGGCGCAAGGCGGCCGCATCATTATCGATTGCCTGCTCAATCTGCCGCTGCTCTTCTGGGCTGCGAATGAGACCGGCGAGGAGCGCTTCCGTCAAGCTGCCGTAAGGCAAGCGGAGTTGACAAGACGCTATCTGGTACGCGGTGACGACAGTTCTTATCATACTTTTATATTCAATCAAGAGAATGGCGAGCCGATCGGAGGCACGACGCATCAGGGCTACAGCAACGGCTCCACCTGGACGCGCGGGCAGGCGTGGGGCGTATACGGCTTTGCGCTGGCTTACCGCTATACGGGCGACCAAGCCTATTTGGATACGTCGAAGCGGATGGCGCTTTATTTTCTGCGCCGCTTGCCGGAGGATCATGTCGCTTATTGGGACTTCCATGCCCCTGTCTGTCCGGATACTTACCGGGACAGCTCGGCCTCCGCGATCGTCGCCGCCGGCCTGCAGGAGCTGTTGGAGCATCTGCCTGCGGACGATTCCGATAGGAGCGAGCTTTGGTCAGGCTTAACGGCTTCCATCGATTCGTTAATCGAGCGGTATTCGACGATGGGCGATCCTGAGGCGGAAGGACTTCTGAGACATGGCTCGTATTATGTCAGGGGCAACATTGCGCCGGATGACTTCATTATCTGGGGCGACTATTATTATCTGGAGGCTTTAATGAGACTGGAACGCGGCATTCGCGGATATTGGTATCCGCCGCAAGCGGATCGGGGAGGCCGAGCATGAGCGGACGGCATGAAAGCACAATCGTGACTGACCAGAAGGATCAGTGACTGACGTGATCAAGCAGGGCGGCTGAAGGGGCATATGGGGACAAAAAAATCACGTATGACCGGCATAGCTGGATGATCGGGGGGCGGCGCCTGTTCATCCGCTCCGCTGCCGTCCATTATTACCGGCTGACAAGAGGCGAGTGGACCGAGCTGCTGGACAAGGTGCTGCTCGCTGGCTGCAATACGGTCGAGACGTATATCCCCTGGAATTGGCATGAAGAGGCTCCCGGACTTATAAAATCCCGATAGATAAGCTGCGGGAGCATCATGAACTGCTCATCTTCGATGAGCTGGGCGCAGCGCCACGGGAGGTTCGCCTGACGGTTCTATAGCAGGCAGGGTACTTCACTAAGTTGGCGGCGCTCGCTGGAGGAAGCAAAGCTTCGATCCGGCGAGCGCCTCTTGCTGCTGTGGCAAAAAATCGCACAACAAAGTCAAAAATCTCCCCTCCCTTCCAAAATCGAGCAGGGTATAGTTTTCTCAAACCTATTTATGTTAGCGCTTACATAATGGTAAAGGGAGGAATGCAAGCATGAACGTATGGCTGCGTTATATGGCAAGTATTCTATTATCGGTAGCCTTAATCGCGGGTGCGCTTCCGCAAGCGGGCCGGTCCGTCGCGGAGGCAGCGGGGGCAGTAGTGCAGAATGGCGGATTCGAGACGGTGCAGTCGGCAAGCGGTTACTGGCAGGGCTCCCAGCCTGCCTATTGGACCCACTGGGTGCCGGCGGGATCGCCCCAGCTAGCCGTCGACACTTCGGTCTATTACGAAGGGGCGCGATCGCTCCGGATCAGCGCTGAGGCTGCGGCGCGGGGGGATGTGCTGCAGACCGTCGAGGTTGTGCCGGGAGAAACATATCTGTTAAGCGGATGGATCAAGACGGAGGCGCTGCAATCCGCATTACCGAATGGCGGCGCGTTTATTAGGACGCAATACTTGAACAGCGCCAATGTGAAAATAAGCGATGGTCCGGCATCGGCCCCGGTCAAGGGAACGACCGGATGGACGGAGCAGACGCTGCAGCTTGTTATTCCAGCGAATGTGACGCGAGTCAAAATCGAATTGTTTTATGAAAGCGCTACGGGAACAGCCTGGTTCGATGCCGTATCCATCAGCGGCGGCGGCTCCCAGCCGCCCGTCGATCCGTCACTGTTCGGCGCGTTGCGGGAGAAGCGCCTGCAGCAATTGACGGGCAACGCCTATTACAATTCTGCCGATGCGGATATGAACGCTGCTGTAGGCGCAATGGCAAGCCGGGTGAGCAATAGCGGCGGCAGCGGATTTTGGGATACGATGAACAAGCAAAGCGTTCGCAGCTTCCTTTGGAGCGATCTGTCCAGTACGACGGAATCCGCCCATGTTACCGGGGCGTACGGCCGGCTGAGGGACATGGCCCTTGCTTATGCGACATCAGGCTCGCCGCTGAACGGCAACCCGGTCTTGCTTCAGGATCTGTTATCTGCGCTTGATTGGATGTATGCGAAACGGTATAACGAGACCGTGTCTCCTTATAAGAATTGGTGGGATTGGGAGATTGGCTCGCCCCAGCATTTGAATGATATTGCGGTCTTGCTTTATGGCAGCCTGTCTTCAGAGCAGCTCGGGAATTTCAATCGGGCAATTGACCGTTTTGTACCCGATCCGGCGCGAAGGACCGTTCAGCCAAGCCTGGTCGAGACCGGCGCCAATCTGGCGGACAAGGTGTTCGTCGTTGCGCTGCGCGGAGCGACAGGACAATCCGCTACCAAGCTGGCTCAAGCCAAGAACGCGCTCAGTCCCGTGTTTCGTTATGTGACGCAAGGGGACGGCTTTTACAGGGACGGCTCATTCGTCCAGCACGGGTATATCGCCTACACGGGAAGCTATGGGACGGTGCTGATAGACCGTCTGGGCGATTTATTCGACCTGCTGCATCAATCCCCTTGGATGCCTGACGATCCGGAGGCGGGCAATGTGTACCGTTGGATTGAGGATTCCTTCGAGCCGCTGATGTACAAAGGAGCCATGATGGATATGGTGCGGGGAAGGGCTATCTCGCGGGAGCTGTCGACCGACCATACGACTGGGCGCGGCGCCATCCGCAGCATGCTCCGGCTGGCCCAGTCTGCGCCGGCCGCTGAGGGAGTCCGCATCAAGTCCGTTCTGAAAAACTGGCTTCAGCAGGATACGTCCTTCGACAATTATTATGTCGGCTTAAGCGTATACGATATTGCCAGACTTAAGCAGCTGCTGAATGATCCAGGTGTCCTGCCGGAGCAAGAGGCCAGCCGGAACAAGGTGTTCGCGGCCATGGACCGCGTCGTCCATGCCCGGCCGGGCTTCGCCGCAGGCGTGAGCATGTCTTCAAGCCGCATTGCCAGCTACGAGTACGGCAACGGCGAGAATAAGAAGCCATGGCATACCGGCAATGGCGTAATCTTTCTGTACAATAACGATTTAAAGCAATTCAGCGACGGATACTGGGCGACGGTGGATATGCTTCGGCTGCCTGGCATTACAACGGATTATGCGACGGCGCCGCTAACGGATTGGAAATATTATTTCAGCTCCAAGCCTTGGGCGGGCGGAGCAACGCTTGCAGGACTGTACGGGGCGGCGGGCATGGAGCTTGATATGGAGAACAGCTCGCTCACGGGCAAGAAGTCATGGTTCTTCTTTGATAATGAAATTGTGGCAATAGGCACCGGCATTACGGGCGGAGACGGACGTCCGGTAGAGACGATCGTAGAAAACCGGAAGGTGCAGTCCGGCGGACAGGCGCTGACGGTGAACGGAACGGTTCAGCCGGTGCAGCCGGGCTGGAATGCGCAATGGTCCGATGTAACATGGGCGCATCTGAGCGGCGACGGCAAAGGGGATATCGGCTACTATTTCCCGAGACCGGCTGTGCTGCAAGGAAAACGTGAGTCGCGTACAGGTACTTGGAGCGCGGTGAACAGCGGAGGATCTTCGGCCTCGGTCACCAGGGAATACACGAGTCTGGCATTCCCGCATGGAGCGAATCCGAATATCGGCCATTACTCCTATGTGCTGCTCCCTAATGCGGATGCCGCAGCAACGCAAAGCTATAGCGAATCGCCCGATATTACCGTGCTGAGCAACGGCACAAGCGTACAATCGGTAAGGGAGCATACGCTTGGCCTGACGGCGATCAACTATTGGGCATCCGCCGTGGTAGACGGAATCGCCGCGCGGGGGCCGGCTTCAGCCGTTGTGAAGGAGACGGACAGCGAGCTTGTCATTGCGGTGTCCGATCCGACGCAGCGCCAAGCTTCCATCTCGATGGAGCTGAGCAGGGCGGGGTGGACGCTTGATTCGAGCGACCCGGGCATAACCGTGCAGCAAGTATCGACATCCATCAAATTAACCGTCAATGTGGCGGGAGCGAAAGGGCGGACGTTTACCGTCCGGTTTACGAAGTAAAGGTTTGCTGGCCGTCCCGGGCGGAAAGTGAAGCTGAAAGCCGAGAAACTCGGCTTAGCTGGCCGCCCCGAGCGGAAAGTGAAGCTGAAAGCCGAGAAACTCGGCATAGCAGGCCGCCCCGGGCGGAAAGTGAAGCTGAAAGCCGAGAAACTCGGCTTAGCTGGCCGCCCCGAGCGGAAAGTGAAGCTGCAAGCCGAGAAACTCGGCATAGCAGGCCGCCCCGAGCGGAAAGTGAAGCTGTAGGCCGAGAAACTCTGCTTAACTGGCCGCCCCGAGCGGAATGTGGAGCTGTAGGCCGAGAAACTCGGCTTAGCTGGCAGCTCCGAGCGGAAAGTGGAGCTGTAGGCCGAGAAACTCGGCTTAGCTGGCTGCCCCGAGCGGAAAGTGAAGCTGCAAGCCGAGAAACTCGGCATAGCAGGCCGCCCCGAGCGGAAAGTGAAGCTATAGGCCGAGAAACTCGGCTTAGCTGGCAGCTCTGAGCGGAAAGTGGAGCTGTAGGCCGAGAAACTCGGCTTAGCTGGCAGCTCTGAGCGGAAAGTGGAGCTGTAGGCCGAGAAACTCGGCTTAGCTGGCAGCTCCGAGCGGAAAGTGAAGCTGAAAGCCGAGAAACTCGGTTATGCCTCTCCAATCATAAGCCAGCCGCCGCATCAATCGGCGGCATGGCTTATTCACTTGAATAGACAGCCATTATTTCAGAAAAGGCTTGACACTTCTCTCGAAATCATATATCTTAAATTTAAGATAAATGATATGAACCAAAACGAAAGCGAGGGATACGCATGAGAGAAGGCAGGACTATTTGGTACGGATGTTTATCGTTCTGCCATGTACCCGCTAGAAAAACAATCGATACCGGGGATTAGCGTGAAATACGGATATCGGAAAGCCGCAGAATAGGTGCTTTTCTCCGAAAATCATATAGAATGATCCATAGCGGCTGTTAAGCGGAATTTTATAACAAACATCTTAATTTAAAGAATTTTAAAATAGAGGAGAATGAAGAATGAATATGGATACTGGATTGCTTATTATGAGAGTGGTAATCGGTTTGATTTTTGCGGGGCATGGAGCCCAGAAGCTATTCGGCTGGTTCGGCGGGCCCGGACTGAAGGGAACAGGCGGGTGGTTCGAATCCATCGGCGTCAAGCCGGGTGCTTTATTGGCTGTAGTGATCGGACTGTTCGAAGTGATCGGCGGTATATTGCTTGCGCTCGGCCTGTGGATGCCGGTTGCTGCTGCTATGATCATCATTCCGATGATTGGAGCGATCGTTACGGTTCATGGCCAAAACGGATTGTGGATGACGAAAAACGGCATGGAGTACAATTTGATTCTTATTGCTGCCGCTGTTGGACTAGCGCTGATCGGACCGGGAGCATACGCCATCGGCAGCTGGTAATCGGAGAGAGAATTTTATGAACGGGCAGAGGACAGATGGGTACAAATAAACATTTTCCACTGGAGGGAAACATCATGCAAACCATGGTATATGGACCTGCGCTTCAAGCGATCGGCGCCTTCGACGGCGGCACTATTACGGAGCAGAAGCCAATCGCCTTCTCCGGAGAAGGCTCCGCAATCAAGCGGGTTGGACCGCTATTCTACTGGGCTTGGGCGAAGTCGGCAGTCGAAGGCCGCATTCCGCTTCATCCCCATCAGGCATTCGAGATTATGACTTATGTCATCTCCGGCCAGGCACAGCATGGCGATACGCTGGGGACACGCAGCACGGTGGGACCAGGCGGCGTGCAGCTGATGCAGACAGGATCGGGCGTCAGCCATGAGGAGAGGTTCATCGGACCGGACATGGAAGGCTTCCAAATCTGGTTTGAGCCGCATATCGACAAGGCGCTCCAGATGAAGCCGACGTACAACCAGTACGAGCACGAGCAATTCCCAGAGCAATCGGGAGACGGATACTTGAAGAAGACGATCATTGGCGGAGACTCGCCTGTCTCGATTACAGTCGACGCGCAAATGTGGGATGTTATCGTTGATGCAGGCAAGGAATACAGGCATCCGGCAACGGGCGGCCGAGCATTGACGGCACTTGCCATACGCGGAGGAGGCACGTGGCTCGAAGGGGAAGGAGAGGGCAGGACATCGACTCCGTTCAAGCCCAGAGACTTTATCGTGGCGAGAGCCGATGATGATCATGAGATTACGATCAAGGCCGGAGAAGAAGAGCCGCTCAGGCTCATTCTGATCGACGTGCCGCCAGCCGTAGATTATCCCCTTTATCCGAAACGCTAAAAGAGCGACTGCTGCTCCAGTCTGCGTATCAATAAAAGCCCGGAACATCGATTCGTGATCGATGCCTCCGGGCTTTCTCTATGGATCTGGCCTTATTTGAAGAAACACAAGCTTCTGAAATATCCAAGCCACGACATCCGGATCGGCGGCATGCCAAGCTTCTGTCTGACCACATTATTATGCCTCATATTTTTATAAAATCGGCTGTACATAGGGAACACCTCTTTTATTATGATCCAATGATAAGTTTTTCGATACCCGCAGCGAAAGGAATGCCTTAAGCATAGCTGCTGACTTTATTATAAGAAAAAATATGACCAGTAGTCAACTTTTGAAATTGACAGGTATGGAAAGAGCCATGCTCATGTTACAATGAAGATGGACAGGGAGGCTGTATGTGTGAATCGGGAAGAGAAGAAGCGCGTAACGGAAGAAAATATTATTGAAGCTGCCTATCAATTGTTTTCCACCAAAGGCTATGATCTAACGACTGTAGCTGGCATTACCGAATTAGCTGGTGTTGCAAAGGGCACATTTTTTAATTATTTCCGTACAAAAGATGAGGTATTAATCCGCATTCAAAAGGCGCTGTTTTTCAGCGAGCTTACCCAAATCAGCGAGAGGGCGGAGGCCCCCTATACGCCCAAGATTTTGACACTGGTCAAGGATATGGGAGATTCGTTCAATGATAACCGGAATCTGGTGCGCGTATCCTTCCAGCAGCTCTTGTCGGCAGGCTCGGAGGGAACGGTCCAAGGCAGCATGCAAGCCAAGGTGGATGCCTTAAAGCTGATCTTTCAAAAAGCCCAGCAAGCGGGCGAGCTGACCGAAGACATTCCGGCTGAAGAAATGGCGCAGACAGCGCTGAAACTATACAAGGGCACATTAGTGGATTGGTGTACAAGCGGAGCCAAAACGAATCTTGGAGATCAATTGATGGCGGCATTTCGTATCTTCACCAGGGGAATCCAGAAATAATGGGATGAATGAAACATGATGGGCCGCTTTAGCGGAATATAACAACGGCAACCTTCAAATAAGCTTAACCGGGCAGCTTGCCCGGTTAAGCTTTTTTTTGCAGAAACTGTTGGATGCCGTGTCTGTTTGTCCAAGCCATTCGTGAACCTGCTGCATCTTCTAATATTGTACAACCCTTAATTCTTGGAATTTTGGAGGAGGCGGTTTATGAATGGCGACAGTTGATGTAGTTAGTGTATTCACAAGAGGCGCAAGGTCAAGCGATACGGCCGAGCTGCGTCAGGCAAGGGTAGCGAACGATATTGCGCGAGCCACAGCGGCATGGAGCACAGGTTTTTTCCCTGGCGTAAGCTGCAATATCAATTTCAACTCCTTGCAGGTTATTTTTCGGGATGACGTTACATTGGTGGCCAGCACCGTCCCGAATATCGGCGATCCCCGAATTGTCAATCTGATTTCGCAGACGAAAGCGGCGGTGAACAATGCAGTAGCGATCTATGTTATCTATGTGAGCGGGCCAACTCTAAGTTCAGGCGCGATCGGCAATGCGGGACCGCAGTTTGACAATTTTGTCAGCACCGCGAATTTCCGCCTGTCGGGCCATTGCGTCATGAGCGACGATGCTATCGACACCTATGCATTGGCGCATGAAGCGGGACATGTTCTGTTTGGCCGGTTCCTGAATAACAATTCCGACAGCTTCACCATTAACGACCCATCGAACCCTGGGGAGGGGCATAACAACGATCCGCAAAACCTCATGTTTCCGTTCATTCCGGCAAGCAACCCGTTTATTAATGCCGCGCAATGCAACGTGGCCAGCCAAAGCAGAGTCATTCGCGAGAATGTTATCGGCGCTCCGTTAGTGGCTGTGGGAGGAACCGATGTCCTTCCGTCCGCGGTCAACCATGCTGCCGGTGCCGCAGCTTCGAGAAGCGGCTGCTGTCCGTGCTGCGACCATGGACAACATCCCGGCTATATTTGCGTACCGATTCCGAAACAGGTGAGAAAATTAAACGAGCATGTCTATAAGCTGCTCAAGAAGGTTGGGCCAGACAAACTGAATACGAAGTTCAAATATATCTGCAAAGATAAGATGATCGTCCTTAAACACACGTAAAGGATTGGATGGATCTCAGATCAAAGCCGGTGTACATCCAGGAGAAACCGGTCCACCTAAAGCCCGCAACGGAAGTCGGTCCGACAAATACGGGAAAGAACCAGAATTGCTGGCCGTGATGCATCCAGATATACGTAAAGCGGAACATGCAGCGGCGAATAGCGCCTGGGTCAACGGCCAGCAGGGATGCGGATTGCTGCTGCGGGACGAATGACGGCGGCGGCGAGGTAGGCGCCATTTGCTGGCCTGGGGGGCCTGGTGTCGGGCCCGGACCGTGTCCCGGTGGTCCCGGTGGTCCTCCTGGCGGCCCAAAGGGAGGTCCGAATGGCGGTAGAAATGACATGATATCACTCCAATTTTATTAAAATGAATTTGGCAAAAGTTTGAGCAGTTAGCACAAGAGTGCTGACTTTTTTTTTGTATTCTATGCGGCTGCCCGCATTCAGGTGATGTCAGAGAAGCTATGCCGCAGCCCAACTTATGCGGCGCTTATGCTGCCGGTCAGGCTAACCCTGGCATCGCAAAAACTGGCCGGCAGCCTTTTTTCATCGCAAGAGGAGAGCCGATTTCTTCTGGAATATAATTCAGACTTGCTATTCCTTCGTCCAAGTCATATAATCGTAATAATTACGATTACGATTAAGGAGAGTGCTGCAAACATGATTCAAGAACAATTAGCATCTGGACATTCGAAAAAACTTCCGGTAACGGTATTAAGCGGCTATCTGGGCTCGGGCAAAACGACTGTGCTCAACCATGTGCTCAACAACAGGGACGGCTTGCGTGTTGCCGTGATCGTCAATGATTTGAGCGAGGTGAATATTGATGCCGATCTTGTGAGGGGAGGCAGCGGACTTAGCCGGACGGAGGAGAAGCTGGTGGAGATGTCGAACGGCTGCATCTGCTGCACGCTCCGCGATGACCTGCTGCAAGAGGTAGAGCGGCTGGCGAAGGAAGGACGGTTCGATTACATACTGATCGAGTCGACTGGAGTAGGCGAGCCGGTTCCAGTCGCACAGACGTTCACTTACGTCGATGAGGAGCTGGGCATTGATTTGTCGCAATACTGCCAGCTGGATTGCATGGTAACGGTCGTTGACGCGTACCGGTTCTGGCATGACTTCTCCTCCGGACAATCGCTGCTTGACCGCAATGAGGCGGTGGGAGAAGAAGATACGCGGGATGTGGTCGATCTGCTGATGGACCAAATCGAGTTTTGCGATGTGCTGCTGCTGAACAAATGTGATCTGGTCGGGGAGGATGAACTTGCGGAGCTGGAAGGCATTCTGCGCAAGCTTCAGCCTAGAGCGCGTATGATTCGTACCGAGCAGGGCCGCGTGAAGCCGTCCGACATTTTGAATACTGGCCTGTTCAACTTCGAGGAAGCCAGCGTCTCTGCCGGCTGGATGAAGGAGCTGTCGAAGCCCCACCATACGCCGGAGACAGAGGAATATGGCATCTCCTCCTTTGTCTATGAGCGTGCAAGGCCGTTCCATCCGGTCCGGCTGATGGACTGGATGCAGGACTGGTCGCCTGAGGTTGTCCGGGCGAAAGGCATCGTATGGCTGGCTACGCGCAGCGACGTGGCACAAAGCTTAAGCCAAGCGGGGCCATCTGTGCAGTTCGGTCCGGCGGGCTATTGGGTCGCTGCCCTTCCCGCAGCGGAGCAGAGGGCAATCTTGCGGGAGGAGCCCGACCTTGCGCGCCAGTGGAATCCGGAGTACGGCGACCGGACCAACAAGCTTGTTTTTATCGGGATCGGCATGGACAGAGACGGCATTACTGCCGGACTTGACGCATGTTTGCTGACCGAAGGGGAGATGGCAGTGGATTGGCAGTCGTTCGCCGATCCGATGCCGAATGCGATGTAATGTTTTTGCCATGCAGCAGGCTAAGAGGCTAGTCCGCATCCAGCGGATTGGCCTCTTTCCCGTTGATGGTTTAATTTGCTTAGCCCTACCGTTCTTGCCCAATGAATATTATGGTTGCCGAATATGAAAAATAGGGCAGAAAGGGGGGCTCCCGTTGATTGATCTCATCGACATCGAGAAGGTATACCAGACCGGCAAAAAATCATCCTTCATCGCTTTGCGCGGCATTAACCTGAAGGTGGAGAAGGGAGAAATATTCGGCGTAATCGGCCGTTCCGGAGCGGGCAAGAGCACGCTTCTTCGCAGCGTCAATCTGCTGGAGCGGCCGACCGGGGGCACCGTAATCGTGGGCGGGGACAAGCTGACGGAGCTTACGGAGAAGGCGCTGCAGGAGAAGCGCAAGCGGATCGGGATGATCTTCCAGCACTTCAATCTGCTGACGACCGCCACGGTAAGAGAGAACATCGCCTTTCCTCTTCGCATTGCGAAGCTTGGCGGCAGCCGCATTAAGCCTCGGGTCGATGAGCTGCTGGAGCTGGTGGGGCTGACGGCGTATCAGCATCATTATCCGAAGCAGCTGTCCGGCGGGCAGAAGCAGCGTGTCGGCATCGCCAGGGCGCTGGCGAATGATCCAGAGGTGCTGCTCTGCGACGAGGCCACCTCGGCGCTGGACCCGCAGACGACGGACAGCATCCTGTCGCTGCTGAAGGAGATTAATCGGAGAATGGGCATTACGATCCTGCTCATTACCCATGAGATGGGCGTCATTCGCGCGGTATGCGACCGCGTCGCCGTCATGGACCATGGCCGGATTGTAGAAAGCGGTACGGTGCTGGATGTATTCCTGAGCCCAAGGGATAGTGTGACGAGAGAGTTCGTCAGCGAGGTGTCCGATGCGTTCGGCAGCGAAGCAATCGACGCTTACCGCGCGCAAGGAAGGATGGTGCGCATCCACTTCCGCGGCGGGCAGACCTATGAGCCTGTCCTGTATGAGACCGTTCGGCGGACAGATGCGACATTTGCGATATTGCAGGGCACCGTATCCAAGATGAAGGATGTGCCTTACGGGCAGCTTATTGTGGAGCTCAGAGGCAGCGACGGAGAGGTCGACCGCATCATTGAAGAGCTGGGCCAGCAGGGACTTGAGGTGAGCAGACTATGACAAACGGGATCGTGAAGATGGCCGGAGCTGCCCCGTTTTCTTTTTTCTCGGACATCCAGTGGAATGACATCTTCAAGGCTTCGAATGAAACCTTATATATGCTCGCGTTCTCTTTGCTGTTCACGGTTATTCTGGGGCTGCTTCTCGGCATAGTGCTGTTTCTGTTCTCGGAGGGGCAGCTGCTGCAGAATCGGGCGCTGTACGGCTTATTGTCGGTGATCGTCAATGTGCTGCGCTCGGTTCCCTTTGTCATCCTGATGATTCTGATTATGCCGTTCACGAAGACGATCGTCGGTACGTCCATCGGCGTGAAGGGCGCCATACCGCCGCTGGTCGTTGCGGCCGCTCCATTCTTTGCACGGTTGGTGGAGACCTCCTTGCGGGAGGTGGACAAGGGAGTTGTCGAAGCGGCGACGGCAATGGGCGCATCGAAGGGCATGATTGTGCTGCATGTGCTGCTGCGCGAGGCGCGTACCGGGCTGATCGCGGCGATTACGATTACAGCCGTTACGCTTGTCTCCTATACGGCCATGTCCGGCGTCATCGGCGGCGGCGGCTTAGGCGACCTGGCGCTTCGCTTCGGCTACCAGCGTTTCCGGCTGGATGTCATGATTGTAACGGTCGCCCTGCTGCTTATTCTGGTTCAAATCTTGCAAACGGCGGGCGATATGCTGGTCAAGGCGTTCAGCCGAAGGTAACAGCTCCAACCACTCTTGAGAGAAACAGGTGAACCTACAGATGAGAAAACATGCGCTGAGAATAGGGATGCTCTTGCTGCTGGCTATGCTGCTCGCGGCTTGCGGCAATAATGGAGCGGGCAATGGTGGCGGGGGCGCTGCTTTGCCGGCCCCCGGGACGGGAGGAGAGGCCGTCAAGCTTAAGGTTGGCGTCTCGCCGGTGCCGCATGCCGCCATTCTGAACCATTTGATCCCCGTGCTGAAGGAGCAGGGCGTTGCGCTGGAAGTTGTGGAGTTCAACGACTATATTCAGCCCAACGTGCAGCTGTACGAGAAGCAGCTGGATGCGAATTTCTTCCAGCATGAACCCTACCTGGTTCAATTCAATAAGGACCGCGGCTACAATCTGGTGAAAGCGGCCGGCGTTCATATCGAGCCATTCGGGGTGTATTCCCGCAAAATCAAATCGATCGATGAATTGAAGGACGGCGCCAAGATCGCCATTCCGAACGATCCGACCAACGGCGGCCGGTCGCTTATCCTGCTCGCGCAGCATGGATTAATCGAGCTGGATGAGAGCGCCGGCGTCGAAGCGACGGTATCGGATATTAAGGGCAATCCGCGCGGCTTCAAGTTTACAGAGCTGGAAGCGGCGACGCTGCCGCGGGTGCTGGACGAGGTGGATATCGCGGCGATCAATACCAACTTCGCGCTTGAAGCGGATCTTAATCCAACGGCGGATGCGCTGTTTATCGAGGACAAGAATTCGCCATACGTCAATATACTGGCGGTCCGTCCGGACAACAAGGACAGCGATGCTATTCAGAAGCTGGTGAAGGCATTGAAATCGCCGGAGGTTGAAACCTTTATTAATGATACCTATAAAGGCGCTGTCATACCGGCATTCGATTAGAATATCCGACCGCATACAGACCGCCGTCTCCTTCGCATCATGCGAAGGCAGGGGCGGTCTGCTGCTGTTGCTGATTTTCTTTGATTTCAGATAGAGGAATGGTTAAGATAGAGAAATAGACCAGCTCTCGGCATGAGGAGCGATAACAACGACGGGGTGATAGCTTTGTCTTATTCATTTGATGAGTTGATTGATCGTAAAAATTCGCGTTCCTACAAGTGGGATCAAGTAGGGCCGCTATTCGGAGATAAGGATATTTTGCCGCTGTGGGTGGCCGATATGGACTTCCCGAGCCCTCCGGCTGTAAGAGAGGTGCTGCATAAGCGGGTAGAGCTTGGAGCCTATGGCTATGCAATCCGCACAGATGATTATTTTGACGCGATTATAAGCTGGTTCCAGCGCAGGCATCAATGGAAGATCGACAAAGCCTGGATTGTCGACAGTCCAAGCGTCGTCACAACGCTGAGCCTGGCTGTCGAGCAGTTCACTGCGCCGGGCGACAAGGTCGTCATACAGACGCCAGTCTATTATCCGTTCTACGATGTAGTAGAGAGCAACGAGCGCGTCCTGGCCCTTAACCCGCTAATCAACCGGGACGGCCGCTACGAGATGGATCTGGAGCATCTGGAGTCTCTGTTCCGTGACGGCGCGAAGCTGCTGCTCTTCTGCAATCCGCATAATCCGGGCGGACGCGTATGGAGCCGTGATGAGCTGCTGGCGCTGGGCGAACTCTGCTTGCAATATGGCGTGATTGTTGTGTCGGACGAGATTCATTGCGATTTGATCTTCCCGGGCCATGAGCATGTGCCGTTCGCGACGCTGTCGGAGGAGCTTGCCGCTATTACCATTACGTGTCTCGCTGCGACCAAAACCTTTAATCTGCCGGGCCTTCATACCTCCTTTATGGTTGTGTCGAACAGCGGCATGAGAGCGCGCCTCGACAAGCGGATCAAGACGCTCAGCATTCATATGGCGCAGCACTTCGCGCAAGATGCGGTAGTGGCGGCTTATAATGAAGGCGAGCAATGGCTGGAAGATTTGCTTGTGTACGTGAAGGGCAATCTGGATTATGCGCTCGCTTACCTGGAGGAGCATCTGCCGCAAGTGAAGCCGATGAAGCCGGACGGCACTTATCTGCTATGGCTGGATTGCCGAGCGCTTGGACTCGACAAGAACGGCCTCAAGCATCTGATGCATAAGAAAGCCAAGGTAGCGTTCAACGAAGGTTCAATGTTCGGCGTGGAGGGCGAAGGCTGGCTGCGCGTCAACCTGGCGTGTCCGCGGTTTATTGTGGAGCAGGCGCTGCGCCAGTTCTGCGAGGCTGCCAAGCAATAGTTATGAGCATGGTATCGGTTCATAGTAGAGGAGGCCGTTCAAATGTTGTTCATTCTCTCGATCGTGTTATTGCCTATGGGGCTCGTGATGCTCATACAGCCGCAATGGATATGGGCTATTTCCGAGGAGTGGAAGTCCAATGATGCGACTGAACCATCCGATCTCTACTTATTGTCCACCCGTTTGGGAGGCGTCGTGAGCACGCTGGTGGGGCTGGGCGGCATCATTGCGAGTTTTTTCTTATAGGGGAAAGAGCTTTCCCAAAAGGGAAGCGACCGAAACTCAAACGTTGAAAATGCCTTCAAAACCACCTCAAAAGTGGGTTTGAAGGCATTTCTTTTGAGTCGCAGGGGATGCAAAATCATGATGTGTTTTACGGCGTACAGCTCCGTTATCTGCGCGGCGGCGCTGTCTAAGCCGAGTTTCTCGGCTTCCAGCTCCGTTATCCGCGCGGTGGCGCTCTCTAAGCCGAGTTTCTCGTCCAGCAGCTTCGTTTTCCGCACGGCAGCGTTCTCTAAGCCGAGTTTCTCGTTCAGCAGCTTCGTTTTCATCACGTCGGTGCTGTCTAAGCCGAGTTTCTCGTCCAGCAGCTTTGTTTTCCGCACGGCGGCGCTTTCTAGGCCGTGTTTTCGTCTTGCAGCTCAGCTTTCTCTCGGCCACATGAGACTGAGTTGCTCCGCGCTTCTCCTGCTTTGCTGGAAGGCTTCCGTAGGCAACTATGAGAAGATTCTCCCGATTGCGGTTACGGCTCAAAGCCCTCTTGGCTGACCAGCCATTCGCCATCCCGGAATTCCCCCCGGATACGTTCGATGACGAGCTGCAGCGCGTCCGGATGATACCATTCCGATAGGCCATGCTTACGATAGAGCTCTTCCAGACCAAGCCGCTGCGTACGCTTGCCGCCGCTGCCGTCTCCGTTGAAGTAGTCGTCGACGCATACCCGGCCCGTCGCTTGGCGGAGCAGGCACGGGAAGCTCTCGCTGCTCGGAAGAAGCGGCGCGATCGCCGCCTGCGTCGGGATGCCCGCTTCGCTTAATGCGGCAAGTGTCCGCAGCCTTGCCGCTATGGGCGGTGCCGACGGCGAGAACAGCTTGCGCATATCCTCCCGGTCCGTCTCGATCGTCATACTGACGCGCACCCGCTCTCCCAGACCCTTCAGCAGATCGACATCCCGCGCAACAAGCGGACTGCGCGTCTGCAGAAGCAGGAAGTCCGGCGGCTCGTCAGCCATGGCCTCCAGCAGCGAGCGTGTCACCTGCTCTTTGTATTCTGCAGGCTGATACGGATCCGTGCTCGACGACATGAAGATGGTGACCGGACCTTTCTTCTTAGCTGTCCGAAGCTGCGGTCGAAGCACCTCTGCCGCGCCTTGCTTAATGTCGACCCACGACCCCCATTCCTGCTGCCTGAAGAGTGAGACGGGCATTCCCCTGACATAGCAATAGGAGCATGCGAAAGCGCAGCCCCCATAAGGGTTCAGCGAATGAGTGTAGCCGGAGAGAAAGCCTGTCCCCTTGTTCAGAATGGACTTGGGCTCTCTATATTGAAGCTCTGTTCGCATGCTCAAGCTCCAGCAGTTTTGTTTTCATCGCGAGTCCGCCTCTGTAACCTGCGAGAGCTCCATTCTTGCCGATGACACGGTGGCAGGGAATCGTGATCAATGCAGGATTCGACCCGATTGCGGTGCCGACGGCGCGAACCGCCTTTGGCTTGCCGATAGCTTGCGCGATATCCGAATAGGAGACGGTAGCCCCGTAAGGAATGGCGAGCAGCGCTTCCCATACAGCCTGCTGGAAGGGCGTTCCCGTTACATCGCGCGGAAAGGAAAACGAGGTGCGCTCACCGTCCCAATATTGCTTAAGCTGATCCATATACAGGTTCAGCCTGCTATCATCCCGTACCCACTGAGACGGCTTAAAGCGGGATGATTCGCGCTGGATCAAGTCCTCAAGTGATTCTCCGATTGCTCCAACGCAGCAAAGTCCGTCCGCGGTAGCCCCAATCGGCAATGTCCAGCCGCCATGCTCCAGCAGCGCTCCATATATCGTTCTTTCACGAGCTTTAGTCAGTGATGCCATCCTCAAAACCCTCCGATCTGATGCCGCTGCCTGAAGACGGCAGGAGTGCATCCGTTTGTTTTCTTGAACAACGTAATAAAGTAAGGTGTATTGCGAATGCCGACCAGCTCGCCGACGCGGGATACGGGGCTGTCCGTCTCCTCCAGCAGCCGCGCGGCATGCTGCATCCGAATTTGCTGAATATAAGCAAGCGGCGTCATGCCCGTTGTTCTCTTGAAGGTGCGGTGCAGATGATAGGGACTGCCATGGCAAATCTCGCTAAGCGTCGCCAGATCAAGCTCCTCCATATAGTGATGGTCCACATAGGCGGCAATCTGCGCTGACCATTCCTCGTCAGGGAGCCGTTCACCGGCAGGCTTGCAGCGCTTGCACGGCCGATAGCCGGCAGAGACGGCGTCCGCCGAAGTGGCGAAAACCTCCGCATTGCTCCGCTTCGGAGGTCTTGACTTGCAGGACGGCCTGCAATAGATGCCTGTCGTCCGTACCGCATAATAGAAGCGCCCGTCATAGGAGCCGTCATTCCCGCAAATCGCCGTCCACTGCTCCTCAGATATGATGCCAAGCCTTCTTGGGTGCACAAGGCCTGCCTGTCTATTCATTAACCGATCATTGCGTTGAATCGCCATCCGCTTCACTCCTTCTGCTCTTAGTATAGCGGAAAGACGGAACGAATGTACGGTGTATAAGATGGAAAAGCAAGATTGTGAAATGATGCGCGGCGGGGAAGGAGCATGGCGCGAATAAGAGTCCTCCATGGACAGCGGTCATAGGAGGAACGGTTTAGATTGGAGTTTCGTGCAGAGATGCGGCGGCAGGAGAATAGAGCGGATCAGATCAGATCAGCTCAGATCAAATCAGTCCCTGCGGATTATCAAATAAATAATGAAGCCCACTACGGGGAACACGATTGTGCCGATAAGAACGAGCAGAGCGTATTCATTGCTTTTGCCCATCCGCTTGGCATCGCGATAAGCCCATACGCTGGTGGCGATATTCAGAAGAAACAGCATGAACATAATGAGCAGCATTAGTAGGCCTAAGATTCCGAAAGCGGACATTGTATGTCATTCCTCCTTAACAGAAATCGTAATTTTGTGTGGTTCGCTTCTCTGCCTGTTCTATAACATACGATTGCCGAATCCCGTTCGTTTCGATAAAAAAAAAGCCCTGCCAGCAAACCCGAAGGTCTGCAGGCAGGACAGCTTGTCCGATTAATGAGCAGCTGCGTCGTCGTCGTTCGTCATGCGAAGCACTTCGAATAGCTTGAAGAGAAGGCTTAGCACAATAGCTACGATTGTCGCAAGCGACATGCCGCTGAACGATACTTCGCCGAGTGTTAGCTTCACGCCGCTAAGGCCGATCACCAGCACAACTGTGGTCAGGAACAGGTTGGTCGGCTTGCTGTAGTCGACCTTCGATTCCACCAGCATCCGCAGGCCGGAAGCGGCAATAACGCCGAACAGCAGCAGCGATACGCCGCCCATTACCGGCGTAGGGATGCCGGATACAAGGGCGGAGAACTTGCCGGAGAACGACAGGATAATTGCGATGACCGCAGCGCCGCCGATGACGAACGTAGAGTATACTCTCGTAATCGCCAGTACGCCGATATTCTCGCCGTAAGTCGTATTCGGCGTCGAGCCTACAAAGCCGGACAGGATCGTGGAGATGCCGTTGCCGAGCATCGAGCGGTGCAGACCAGGATCTTTGTTCAGGTCCTTGCCGACAATATTGCCCGTTACGATCAAGTGGCCGATATGCTCGGCGATAACAACCAGCGCAACCGGAGCGATCGCGATAATGGCCGACCAGTGGAACTCAGGGAAGGTGAAGGTTGGGCTGGAGATGAAGGAAGCGTCGGCAACGCCGTCGAAGTTCGTCTCTTTCATGAAGTAAGCCAGCACATAACCGAAAATGATACCGAACAGAATCGGAATGATTCTCATAAAACCGCGGAACAGCACCGATCCGAGAACGGTGACAGCCAGTGTGGCAGTCGATATGATGACGATAGTGGGGTTCATCACCCAAGTTGCAGGATCGTCCTTGTCGCCAGGGATATACCCGGCCATTTTCGCTGCGACCGGCACAAGCTCCAGACCGATAATGGCAACGATCGCGCCCATAGCTGCAGGAGGGAAAACTACGTCCAGCCATTTTGTACCGGCCACTTGAATGATGAAAGCTAATACTGTAAAGATTACGCCAGCTGCGATAAACCCGCCAAGCGCTGCCGCATAGCCGCCGCCTGCCGCTTGGCTGAAAATAATCGCGCCGCCAGGGCCGAGGAACGCGAAGCTGGAGCCCAGATACGCCGGGATCTTGCCTTTGGTAACGAGAATGTACAGCAGGGTGCCGATACCGTTCATCAGCAAACAGATGGCGGGATCAATTTCAAAAATGTTGGGTACGAGTACCGTCGAGCCGAACATCGCGAACAGATGCTGCAGACTGAGCAGAAGGCTCGGGACGGCTGGCGGCCTCTCATGGACGCCGATCGTTTTACTCATAGATCATTCTCCTTGAAATTTTAATGAAATTCGACAAATTCCTTTGATGATTCTACAGATTTCGACTGAAATTGGCAAGCGTTTTCTGTACACTTGCGGAGATTTGTTCCATTAAAGCGCTAAATATACGAAAACAACAGGCAGCCTGGGGCTGCCTGTTGCGGATGTCTTGTTATAGCTGCTCACTCGTACTGCCGGGAACCTTCTATATTATATAGAAGAGATTAGTTGGCAGAGAGCAGGTTGTAGAGCACCTGAGCAACTTGCGCTCTAGTGGAATTCGCTCCAGGAGCGAGCTGGCCGTCGCTGCCGGATACGACTCCGCCAGCTACGAGCGCCTCGAATGCTTGCTTCGCGTATGCTGCGATTTGACCGGCGTCGCTGAAGTCCGCCGTGGAAGCATTCGACTCCTTGGCCGGAACTTCCTTCAGAACTTCAAGCGCGCGATGCAGCAGCGTGAACAGATCCTGGCGCGTGATGGGAGCGTTCGGCTTGAACTGATTGTCGCCTGTGCCTGTCGTAATGCCCAGACGCTTCGCGGCAGCCAGGTAGCCGGTGTAATAGGTGCTGCCTGCGTCGGAGAAGTTGGCTGCTCCCGCAGCATCCGCTTCAATTCCGTACGCCTTCAGCAGCAGGACGATGAATTGTCCTCTTGTAATGGCCGCTCCAGGGTTGTATTCGCCGTTGCCGGAGCCGTTCGTAATATCTCTTGCAGCGAGGAAGGTAACCGCATTGCTGTACCATGCGCCCGCTGGCACATCGGAGAATTCCACTTTGTTGTAGCCGATAATGTATTGCGAGAAGTGGGTCGTCGCAAATTCAACGGCACCCGCAGCAGCGGAATATTGGCCGCGCACCGTATGCAGCTCGCCTTCATCCGTTACATGGTAGACGATAATGGCATGCGCATCCTCGCCGGCTTGCAGGCGGTAAGGGATGCTGACCAGCACTTTGCTTCCGCCGAATTCCGATACGGAGGTTTCGCCGGCGAATACGCTCAGGTCGTAGACCGGTCTGTCGCCCAGCACTTCCTTGCCTTCCTCTGTAAGCGAGGACTTCGCGATAATAAAGCTGATGTCTCCTGAATCCTTCGACTGTCCGATAGCTGTCAACGCAGCGGAATCAAGGACAATGGAGGCGAAGCCTGCATTTACCTTCAGCTCTACATTGGAGCCGGCAATCAGCTTGCTGTAGTCTTCGCGCGTCAGCGTTACTTGCGTCGTGCCTTCAGCGGAGTCGGCTTTCACGTTCAGCTCCACGGCTGTCGGCTTGCCTGCCGCCGCATCTTGCTTCGCAGCTTCAATCAGCTTCGCGGCTTCCTCTTCGCTGACGACAGCTACCGTAATACCCGAGGTTGCATCCTTGGCTGCAGGGAGCGTCACGGCAACAGGCTTGCCGTTGCTGCCGGAAGGCTCAGGTGTTGTCGTCGGCTCCGGAGATGGTGTGGAAGGCCCCGGATCGCCGCCTCCTGGAGAAGGTGAGCCGGAACTTACTCCTACAATGACATCAACGGATTGTCCTGCTTCATAATAATTTTCAACAGGGTCAGTAGCGCCTGCGTTATAGCCTGTTTTTGCCTTATAGCGGACTTGGTACGTTCCAGCCGCCAGGCCTGTAATAGCAGTGCCTGCTGCCGGCAGATAAGTGTCAGAGCTGTTGGCTTTGTATTCCAGCGCTGCGGATACGCCTGTAATTTGGCCGTTTCTGGCGCTGGATGAAGAAGCATTGACTGTGGTCAGGCCGGTCGGCACCGTTTCTTGTCTGCTGGACAGCAGGCTCAGCGCTTTTTTGAACCGGTCGCGGTTGCCGCTTGTATGGCCTTCTTCAATGTTGGCCCATGTGTACATGAGCTCGACATGGCCGTAGATTGGAGCAGCAGCGCCAGTCGCGTCCACATTGTCCTTATTGTAGGTGAACACATAAGGAACCTGCAGGCGCTTCGCATATACTCTGCTGCCAGCGTCTCCGTACCAGATCAAATAGTTGCCGTTAGGCGTTTCTGGCGGTGAAGCCGGATTGCCGTTGGCATGCTTGCTGTTCGCCGTCGTAATGTTCGGCAAATATTGATTGACCAGGTCGACGTAAATACGGGCATTGGGATGATTCACGTCGCGCACATGAAGCTCGGCGCTCTTGAACTCTTTTGTTACCGGATCAAAGCCGTTGTCCAGTCTTGTATCCCAAGTGTAGACTGTCTGAATGCCTTCATCAATTGCCCATTGGTTGATCAGATCGATGACCGGCTGCGTGTTCGGGCACCATGGACCGCCATACAGGATGGCGTAATCGCCGGAGCTCTCTTGCAGCTTCTTCAGCTCATCGTAGGTAACAGCCTGGAACACGACGCGGCTGCCTGTGAAGACCGTGCGGCCGGCAGCGGTGCTGTAAGTGGATCTGAAATAGCTTTCGTTATCAATCAGGGAATGGGAGGCTGTCTTCTTGCCGTCCGTTTCCTTGGAGATCGGCTCGAATACCTCGCGCACCTTTGCTTTGTAAGCCTCCACCTTGGCGGAGTCGATCTTGCCGTCAGTCAGGAAGTCTTCCGCTGTCAGCAGCTCCTGCAAATCCGAGACGATCGGAGCTGCTCCGCCGTCGTTCGTCCGGTTGTAGACGAACAGGTAAGGGGACTCGATGCGGTCAGCCTCGCCGGCTTGGGAGCCGACCGAATAGGAGATTTTATCCGCGCCCTCAAGCTCCAAATTCGTCAGATGCTGGTTCACCAGCTCCACATAACGCTTGCGGTATGTATCTGGGCTGCTGCTGTCCGCGATATCGGCGGAAGCTGTCTCCCCGTCGAGTCTAGTATCAAAGTTGTAAATGGCTCTAACGCCGTAATCCTTCGCTACGTCATTGATGTAGCCGATGACAGCTTGCGTATGCTCATCCCATGCGCCTCCGAACAGCACGACATATGTGCCGTTCGAATTGAACAGATCCCATAGCTGGTGGTAGGTGAGCGTCTCGAATACGTTCGCTTTGCCAGCCAGCTCGCTGTAGGAATCGGAGAAATAAGAGTTGTAAGTGCCGTACTTGGCCGCTTTCGCTGGAGCGTTGCCTGCAGCGCTGGCAGTGCCGGCGGAGACCGCCGGCAGCACCAGAGTAAGCGCAAGCAGCAGCGTCAGGATTGTTTTAAAGCTGCGCTTTTGCATAGTTGCATTCCTCCTCTGATTATAAAGTGATTAGCATTCTTCTTCCGAGCTGCTGTCGCCGCCTGTAGATGGCGCTGGCGCAGGAACGGAAGGGGCAGGCGTCGGCTTCGAAGGCGCCGAGCCCGAAGAAGAGCCTCCGGAAGAGCCGGATGACGCCGATTCCGATGCCGTATTCGTCTTGGCAGGCTCAGGCTTTGCCACCGCTACGGGCTTGGAGGAGTTGGAATTATTGACGAAGCTAATGGATTTGCTCGGGCTGGATTCCACAGCAGCCGGCGCAGGCGCCGCTTTCGGCTCAGCCGATGCAGCTGGCTTGCTTTCTTTGGCAGGAGCGGTTGCGGCAGGAGCTTCCTTCTGCGGCGCTGCCGATGGCTGAGGCGCGGCCTGGGCCGTGTCTGCTCCCGCCTTGTTGTCATTCGCAGCCGGAGCTGAAGCGGCTGTCTTCACTGCACCGTTGGCCGAATCTTGCTTTGGCGCTTCAGCAGCTGTCTTGGCGGCAGGTGCTGCAGCAGGAGCAGCCGCAGGCGTATCAACGGCAAGCTGGACGTCCGCTTCAGCCGTATTCTCCTCAGACCCTGCTGCCGGTTCAGCGGCAGCTTCGCTTGCAGCCGTCTCAGCTTCAGCCGCTGGAGCAGGTTCGTTCGCTGGAGCCGCCGTTTCTATAACAGCTGGAGCTGCTGGCTCGATAACTGCGGCTGCCTCTTGCGTGAGCGGATCATTATTAGAAGACTCCACTTGAGCCTTATTGGCGGATACGGCTGCATACGTAAGCACGGTGAACGCGGCGACAGATGCGAGCAGTGTAATGGACAGCTTGTTTACCTTTGTTTTTTTCATAATGGATAGACCTTCCTTTCTCGGATGGCTCCTTCATTAGGGAGCATTGTTGTAGTTAAAGCTTGCCTGTTGCTGTACGAGAGGGATACAGTCCGCCGAGGACCCTCCTTTATCATGAATTCGGACAAAAAAAGAAGATCCAACAAGAGCATAAATCTTCGCTCCCATTGAATCTCTGGTTATCCAGTCGATTAATTTGATCGTTCGCAGTCCATATAAAAGTGGCTGACCCTACTGTATCTGGCTTTAGTGTAAGGCGGCAGGAACCCGTTGTCAACGATTATTTTAATTTTTCCTATAGTTTTTGTCGGAATTAAAGAAAAACAACAATTTCCATAACATTCCATGAAATTTATTTTTGTAAAAGCAATTGACAATGTCATTTATTGTTTGTAAATTGAATACGATATTCCGATAAAAATTATAGGATTAGGAGGGTTTACTGAGATGGATCAAATAGATAACAACTTGTTACTAGCCATCCAAACGAATTGGTACAGCTTCGCCGTCTCTGTATTTGTATTTGCGCTATTATTTTTCCTCGCACGGAAGCGGGTCGGGTTCGGCACCCGGGTATTGATCGCGCTGGGGCTTGGCGTCGTGGCAGGCATTGTATTCCAAAGTCTGGATTCATTCGAGATCAAAGGCATTACTACCTTCGGCAGCATCTATGTCAATCTGATCAAAATGCTCGTTATTCCGCTTGTTTTCGTCTTGGTGCTGAACAGTATCGCTTCGCTGAAGAGCCTCGACTACTTGAGGAAAATCGGCTTTAAGACCTTCGCTTGGTTCCTTGGCACGACGGGAATCGCTTCGATAATCGGCCTTCTGGTCGCGCTTGCCTTCAATCCGGGCAAAGGGCTTCATCTGGACATCCCGGCTGATTTTGCCGCGCGGGAAATTCCAACTTTCTCGCAGGTTATTCTGGATCTGGTGCCGTCCAATCCGATTAATGAAGCGGCGCAGGGCAAGGTTGTGCCTGTCCTGATCTTCGCCATCTTCATTGCGATCGCCATTATTAAAGTAGGCTCCAAAAACGAAGAGACCGTAAAGCCAGTCCGCGATCTCATTCATTCGCTGACGCAAATCCTGCATCAGGTCGTCAAGTTCGTCATTCGTCTTACACCATACGGCGTATTCGCCCTCATCGCAGGCATGACGGCCCGTTATGGCTGGGAGACGCTGACGGAGCTTGGCAGTGTGATCGTATCTTCCTATGCAGCGCTTATTATTCATTTCGTCCTGATCTTCGGCGGTCTTGTATGGCTGGTAGCCCGCGTGAATCCGCTGAAGTTCTTCCGCAAGATCTATCCGATGATCACGGTAGCATTCTCGACACGCAGCAGCTACGCTACGCTGCCGATTAACCTGGAAGTGATTACGAAGCGTCTGCACGTCTCCCCGCGAATCGCGAGCTTCGTCGCTCCGCTGGGCGCGTCGGTCAACTTCAACGGCTGCGGCGGCGTATGGCCGGCCATCGTCGCTGTATTCTCCGCGCAGCTGTTCGGCATTACGCTGTCACTGACGGATTACATTATTCTGGTGCTGGTCAGCATTATCTCCTCCATTGGCGTTGCCGGCGTGCCGGGACCGGCTGTCATCTCGACGACGGTCGTATTGACTGCGCTGGGCTTGCCGCTTGAAGGTATCGCGATTGTAGCGGGCGTTGAGGCGCTGATCGATATGGGCCGTACGGCGGTTAACGCTACAGGCACCACGGTTACGTCGCTGCTCGTAGCCAATTCCGAAGGCGAGTTCGACCGCGAGGCGTTCAATCGCAATGAGGATGAGGAGATTGTCGTCAACGCGGTATAAGCAAGACTGGTCTATAAGCAGGTTAAAAGGAGCCCTCAAGTCGCCTTGTGACTTGAGGGCTCTTTTTGGCATCCAGAAGCAGAGGAGCTGGGACCAGGCTCCCCCAAATTCAGGTAAATAGTCGGTAGGACCCTATAAGATCTATTACTATAATGGAAATAAGATACTAACTTGATGCCCGCAAGCAGGCAGCTCTGTATTGCCGGCAACCTACAGGAGGCGAGACTTTGGGAAGATCATTTGCGAATCTGCATATCAAGTCGGACAGCTTGGAGAAGTCTATTGAAGCGTTCAGAGCGTTAGCGATACAGGACCCTGACTCTTTAGGGTTATCGGATGAAGAGCAAAGCGGCGCGTATGTATCCGATTCTGGCCATGAACCGGACAAGGGCCAGCTTGTACTGTATATTAGCCAAAGCAACGAAAACTGGGTCAGCGTGCTCCAAAACTATTTGGTATGGGGAACGGTGAAGCGCGTCGGCAAATTGCTGTCCAGACATATTGGAGAGCAGGTAGTGACGCTCGGATTTATTCATGATGAAATTTTTGAGCTGTCGGTATTTCGGGATGGAGAGATTCAGGCGGAACGAATCTTTTGCGAAGAGTGGACAAGAGATGAATATGGATTGCAGGAACAGCGCCTTCAGGATGATCTATTGCGGGAAGCGCTCGGCATCAGCCAGGAAGAGATGGATGAACTAGCCAGCCTGACAGCTCCGGCGCAAGCGGTGGACAAGCTCACCGGGCTTACAGGCCTGCCGCTATGGAGCGACTGGGAGTGGGTTCCGCATGAAGCGGGACTAAAAGAGCGGTTTGCGAAGCATGAAGTTTCTTTGGAAGACTAGGATGCGGAGCAGCATTGACGCCTTGCCCATAGGTGTAGACTATGAAGAGCGGCGGTGATAAGCAGGTGGCGAAGGATGTCTGGGCCAGCATATTAGAGCATATCGAGGCGGTGTCTCATCCGATTTACGAGTCGGTTAACCCCCCTGCCTCAGAGAACGAGATCACTCAATTGGAGAATGCTTTGAACGTTCAATTGCCTGACGCCTTCCGGCGTTACTTATCGGTATGGAACGGTCAGCATGAGCTTGTGCCCTTTATCGGCTATAATTCTTTTTTGCCGATTCCGGATATGATTGAAACCTGGTCCATGCTGAGTGATATGTTCGAGGATGAAGATGAAATGGATTGGGTCCGGGAGGATCGCATCAAGCCGCTGATCTGGAGCAGGAAGTGGATTCCGTTTACCGAATATGAAGGTTCCTCGCATCTGATTTTGGATTTGGACCCCGGGGTGAACGGCAGTATCGGACAGGTGTTTAAATTTCATTCCGGCATGAGCTATGAAGAGGTCATTGCCCAGTCGTTTGAGGAGTTTTCTCTTGAAATATTAAAACGTCTGGAGACCAATCGCTTTACCGTTGACGATGACGTGATTGCGTTTGACGACCTCTATTTTGTGTGAGCATGCTGTCCGTTTCTCATAAAAGAAATAAACAAAGGAGTTGCGTCACTGGTGTGGCGCAGCTCCTTTTTGATTGATTCAGCGGGCGCTGCGGAGCCTTTGTTACCCCCATCTCCGGTAGAGGAACGGAATGGGATGAAAGGGCTGATCCAGCGGTGTATAGCTGCTCACGGTTTCTTCGCTGATTGGACGATAAGGGTAATGGTAGGTCTGATTCTGATTGCCTTGCTGGTAAGGCGCAGGCGTTGTCTGGGACGTATTCATGCTGCCATAATTGCCCTGATTCATCAACTGCCCCATCGGATAGCCCATGGGCTGCATCCCGCTGGCATTCTGCTTAGAGCAGGAAGCGGGAGGTCCGATAATGACGCTGTCCGTAATCGGGGCGAGTGTATCCTTCACCTTCGCCTCATCGAGGCAATACGAATGAGCCAATACATGAGCAGGCGTAAGACGCAGGATATCCGAGCCGAAGATCACCTCCGGCACTGGAGCGTCGAAGATGGCGAGCAGATGGGTATTGTCCTGATTGGCAATCTCGTAATGCCACCAGCCCTGCGGCACATTGGCGACTTGGCCGGGCCCGATCGTGAAATTCAGCAGCTCTTTCGTAAAAGGGTTGATCAGCGATACGACTGCCCCGCCGGTTATACAATAGACAAGCTCGGTTGCGTTCTGGTGGATATGGGGCTCGACCACATTGTCTTTGCTGAGGAAAATATCAAGCAGCGATGCATTGCCCAGTGTATTTAATTGATTGACAGACAGCGTATTGATGAAGTTTTGGGCGTCTTTTTGGAAAAAAGGATTGTCGGACAATGTATAAGTATATTGCGTGCTTGGTGATGTGAAATCCATATAGGAGACTGCCATGACCTGGTACCTGCCTTTCGGGAATCGAATTTGACAGGATTATTCTATGTGCCAGCCTAGATGGGTGTGATAAATGCCCTATGAAAATACGGAATCCGTGGCCAAGGAACAGCTTCTGCGCGATTGCAGAAAACATTAGTCTTGCTGACTAGAAGCATGTATCCGGAATTCGGCTACAGCACGCGGGACAGCTTGCGGTATTCCGTGGCGGATATGCCCTCATGCTTGCGGAAGAGTCGGCTGAAGTAGTGAATGCCGGAATAGCCTAATTGCTCGCCGATTTGCTCCACGGACAGATCGGTTTCGCGAAGCAGGCGGCGCGCCTCGCGGTGGCGGACATTGTGCAGAAATTCATTGGGCGGCAAGCCCGTCATCTGCTTGAACAGCTTGGCGGCGTGATCGACGCTCAGGTTCATCCGCTCGGCGATGCCCGCATTCGTCCATAGCCTGGCCGGATTGCGCTCCATCTCGTCGATAATGTCCATCAGCTTGCCGCTGTACTGCGTAGCGAGCGAGCGGGAGCGGGATTGCTGCAGCCGAAGCAGATGCGTCAGAATGTTCAGCATCAGCGCCTTGCATGCGAGCTCATAGCCGGCAGGGCGAAGCGTAAATTCCTGCACCAGCTGCTCCATCAGCTGCACGCAGGCGAGCGTTGGCGTATAGACGGGCTGCTGCGACAAGGGCTGAAAGCCGCTGGCTACCGCTTCATGGGCGAATCGGCTGGGCTGAACATGGTCATCATTCACAATCATATCGGCTTCCGTCTGGATATCAAGCTCATCGAAGAAGTCAAAGTGTATGCCCAGAAATCGCGTATCCGGACTGGATACCGCTTCATTCCGGTGATAGACGCCTGCCGGCAGCACAATCAGCTGCCCCGCTGACAAGTGGTGACGCTGGCCCCCCATTGTCGTTACGGCTTCGCCTTGGCTTACATAGAGCAGCTCGAAGTCGTAGATGCGCCTCTCGGGAAGCGAGCCGGTCGGCATCCGCTGGAATTGGGCGTAATGGATGCGCGGCGACCATTCCTTGACCGGAGCTTGGCGGCGCAGCGGAAAGCTGCTTTGGTGTGCTTCCATAGGGTATTCCTCCTCTGCTCTTACCTAGTATGAGATTGAACGGATTTGTGCAAATAATAACTTTTCCTGCTAAAGAATAATGCTTCATAAGCGATTATTATAAAAGTATTATGGCATGAACAACCGTTCCCTACAAGTGAACGGAATCCGACAAAGAGGAAGGAGAACTACCGATGAAGAAAGGGATCAACATCTGGTCGTTCCGGGCTGACCGCACCATTCAGGAATGTGCAAGGATTGCCAAGCAAGCCGGCTTCGAAGGACTGGAGCTGTCGCTGAATGAGACTGGGGAATTGGGGCTTGATGCGACCGACAAGGAAGTTGTTGGCATCAAGACGATGCTGGAGAATGAGGGGCTTGAAATTGCAGGCCTTGCGACGGGACTATATTGGGATTATGCCATGACGAGCGAGGATGAGAAGAAGCGTCAGAAGGCCATTGATATATGCAAGAAGCAGTTAGAGCTGGCGGCAGCCTTTGGAGTGGACGCCATTCTGGTTATACCTGGCGCGGTAGGCGTCGATTTTATCCCGGGCTCCGAGGTCGTGTCCTATGACAAGGCGTATGATCGGGCGTCGGAGGCGATCGCGAGGCTGGTGCCGCATGCGGAGGCTGCGGGCGTAGCTATCGCGATCGAGAATGTATGGAACAAATTCCTGCTTTCGCCGCTGGAGCTTCGCGGCTTCATCGACACGCATAATACGCCTTACGTCGGCTCCTACTTCGATGTGGGGAATGTCGTGCACAGCGGTTATCCGGAGCAATGGATACGGATATTGGGTCATCGGATCAAGAAAGTTCATTTCAAGGACTATAGAAGGCAGGCCGGCGGCTTGCATGGATTTGTGGACCTTCTCGCGGGGGACGTCGATTATCCTGCAGTTGTCGAGGCGTTGAGCGAGATCGGCTATAACGGATATGTCACAGCTGAGATGATTCCGCCATATGCCCATCATACGGACCAGATTATTTTCAATACTTCCAAATCGATGGATGCGATTCTCGGCCGCAGCTAACGGCCAGTTGAATATTAAAGGAATAGGAGAGATGAAGATGCTGAAAGTAGGACTTATCGGATTTGGCTTTATGGGACGGATGCACTTCGATAATTATGTGCGGCTCATGCAGGAAGGCGCGGAGGTCGAGCTGATTGCGATCTGCGATCTGCGCATCGAAGAGCTGAAGAATGCATCGGCATGGGGCAATATTGCAACTGCGCAGGACGTGTACGACTTGTCGCCTTACCGGTTGTACGAAAGCATTGACGATATGCTGGAGAAGGAGGAGCTGGATGCGGTCAGCATTACGCTGCCGACGCCGCTTCATGCCGACTTGGCGGTCTCGCTGCTTGAGCGCGGTATTCATGTGCTGTGCGAGAAGCCGATTGCGCGCACGTCCGCCGAGGCGCATCGCATGGCCGAGGCGGCTGTGCGCACAGGCAGCACCTTAATGATCGGGCAATGTCTCCGCTTCTGGCCGGCTTATGAATATGCCAAGCAATGCGTGACGGACGGCCGCTTCGGCAGCGTATTGTCCGGCAGCTTCTTCCGCGGCAGCGGAACGCCGCAGGGCTGGTTCCTGAACGGGGAGCAGAGCGGAGGGTGCATGCTGGATATGCATATCCACGATACCGATATGATCAACTGGCTGTTCGGCAAGCCGGATGAGGTATCCTCTATCGCGCGGAATGTCATTCCAGGCAGCGCTTATGACAGCGTATCGACCAACTATATCTATGCGGACGGCAAGGTGCTGAACGCGCAGGCTGACTGGACGCTTCAAGGCGACTTCGGCTTCGCGATGTCATACCGCATCAACTTTGAAGGCGGCAATCTGATCTTCGAGCGAGATCAGCTGCGTGTCAATCCGAATGATCAGCCTGGCTTTCTTGCGGAGCTGCCGGCGGATATGGGCTACTACCGCGAGCTGAAGTACTTCCTTGATGCGGTATCGAAGGGTCAGCCGGTATCGGTATGCTCGCCGGAGAGCGCGGCGGAATCGCTGGAGATCGTGGAGGCCGAGATTCGTTCCGCGGACAATCGCGGAGCGCTTGTGAAAGTGTAGCTCGCCGGGAGGCAGCAAAGGCTATTGCATATGATAGGAGGGCATTCCGCCTGCAGCCAGACTGCAGCACGGAATGCCCTTTCTTCTTCCATATGCAGGATGCATCCGGCTGCTCTATTTGCAATTGCGGTCTCATTCATACTAAGATGGATTCATCCGAAGTGATGGGCGGCATCGCCGCTTCTATAGAGGGAGATTCGTTATGAAACCAATACAATTCGAACAGTTCAAGAAGATGAAGAATGAAGTTACACGCTTTATGATGATGTATCAATTCGCGCTGAACGAGCTGGAAACCAAGATCGAAATATTGAAAGAAGAATTTCAATTCCTTCATGATTACAACCCGATTGAACATACCAAGTCCAGAGTCAAGTCGCTGGAGAGCATTATGAGGAAGATCAGCCGCAAGGGCATTCCGTTCGTGCTGGACGATATTAAGGATAATATTAAAGATATTGCAGGTCTTCGCATTACTTGCTCGTTCATTAAGGATATCTACCATATTCGCGATATGCTGACTACTCAATTCGATCTGCGCGTCAATGAGGAGAAGGATTACATCCAGAATCCGAAGCCGAACGGCTACCGCAGCCTTCATCTTCTCGTAGAGGTTCCGGTTGTCATGTCGGACGGCCGCGAGAGCGTCTGCGTTGAAATTCAAATTCGTACGATAGCGATGGACTTCTGGGCGAGCCTGGAGCATAAGATATTTTACAAATACAATCAGTCTGTGCCGGGCAGCCTTCTTCAAGAGCTGAAGGAGGCGTCAGACTCGGCCAACCGCTTGGATCTGCAGATGGAGCGCCTGCACCGGGAGATCTCTGTCATTAAGGAAACGCAGGGTGAGGACGGAGCCGAGGAGCTGACCAGGCTGCTGATGGGCAACCAGCAGTTCAAGCTGCCTTCCGCGCTGCTAGAGCTTGGAAGAGAAGAGAACTAGACGCTCGTCCGATTCCGCCGCTGACTGGATCTCTTCTCTATGATTCTCCTATTGGACATGGATATTAATTTCTAGTAGGATAATAGAAAAGTAAGAAGCACAGCAACGATGAAATAGGGGTTGAGACTTATGCTGCAGCTAGGATCCAAGGTTGTCATAGTGGCTGACCAATTCGAACAGAAGCTCCCTATTGGGGAGTATGGCTATATAATCGCGTATGACCGCAATGCCGACAATGTATTCGACTATGTGGTGCGCGTACCGAACGCGAATCGCAATTTTCTGGTGCCCGACGAGGACGTGGAGCTGGAAGAGGTGCTGATTCAACTGGAAGTGGACCGCATCGAGCGGGAGTCGCTGATCGATTATGCGCTTGCGACGCATAATGAGGAACTGTTCAACCGGATTATGAAGGGCGATGAGGAAGAAGTCGAGGAAGAGCAGGCGGGCAAGGAGCCTATCAGCCGCGAGGACTTTATCCGTCAGGTAAATTTGAAGGCTTGGATTTAATACCGGGAAGTATCCCGGAGAAGCATTAGAGCGACGGCTGCATCTGGCAGCGGCCTGCATAAGCGGAAGGACGAAAGGAAGGCATGCAGCCTCTTTCGTCCTTTTTGCTTTTGAAGCGGGGTTGCGATTCATCCCTATCATTGCTGACCGGAGCATATGTAGGCTATAATAAAAAGAATGACTTTTGCAGAGGAGAGTACCCTGATGAGCATTACATTGAAGGATGTTGAGCATGTCGCCAATCTGGCCCGTCTGGACCTGAGCGATGCGGAGAAAGCCCAGTTCACTGAGCAGCTCAACGCGATATTGAAATATGCAGAGAAGCTGAACGAGCTGGATACAGACGGCGTGGAGCCGACCAGCCACGTGCTTCCGATTACGAATGTCATGCGTGACGACGTGCAGAAAGAATCGCTTCCGATCGAGAAGGTGCTGCTTAACGCGCCAGATGAGGAAGACGGTCAATTCAAAGTGCCGGCGGTGCTTGAATAAATTACGGTTTTATTTGAAGGGAGGAGCTACTGTTGGCACTGTTTGACCTACGCCTGCAGGATGTACATAACAAGCTAAACAACAAGGAGCTGTCCGTAACGGAGCTCGTAGACGCGTCTTACGCGAGAATCAAGGAAACGGACGAATCGATTAAGGCGTTCCTGACCTTGAATGAGGACGGCGCCCGCACAGAGGCACGCGAACTGGACAACCGTCTGCAGCAAGGCGGCGAGAAGGGGCTGCTGTTCGGCCTTCCGGCCGGCATTAAGGACAATATCGTCACGGAAGGCTTGCTGACGACTTGCGCAAGCCAATTCCTGAGCAATTATAATCCGATCTATAGCGCTACCTCGGCCCGCAAGCTGAAGGACGCGGACGCGGTTACGATCGGCAAGCTGAATATGGACGAGTTCGCCATGGGCGGCTCGAATGAAAATTCCAGCTATTATCCGACCCGCAATCCTTGGAATACGGACTATGTGCCGGGCGGCTCCAGCGGCGGCTCCGCGGCTTCCGTAGCGGCAGGACAAGTCTACTTCTCGCTTGGCTCCGACACAGGCGGCTCCATTCGCCAGCCGGCTGCTTATTGCGGAATCGTAGGCCTTAAGCCGACTTACGGTCTTGTATCGCGCTTTGGCCTGGTCGCTTTTGCGTCCTCGCTGGACCAGATCGGACCGCTGACGAAGAATGTCGAGGATTCGGCGTATGTGCTTCAGGCAATCGCCGGCTATGACGCCAGCGATTCCACATCCGCCAATATCGACATTCCGGATTATACGGCGGCTCTGACAGGCGACGTAAAGGGCCTGCGCATCGGCGTTCCGAAGGAATACCTTGGCGCCGGCATTGACCCGCGCGTGAAGGAAGCCGTAATGAACGCGCTGAAAGTGTACGAATCACTGGGCGCTACGTGGGAAGAGGTATCGCTTCCGCATACTGACTATGCGATCGCGACGTACTATCTGCTGGCTTCTTCGGAGGCATCCTCCAACCTTGCCCGCTTTGACGGCGTCCGCTATGGCGTCCGCGCTGACAATCCGGACAACCTGATCGACTTGTACCGCAAGTCGCGCAGCCAAGGCTTCGGTCCTGAAGTAAAGCGCCGCATCATGCTGGGCACGTACGCTCTTAGCTCCGGCTACTATGATGCATACTACTTGAAGGCGCAGAAGGTGCGCACGCTGATCAAAGGCGACTTCGACAACATCTTCAAGCAATACGACCTGATCATCGGACCGACGGCTCCGACTCCGGCTTTCCGTATCGGCGAGCAAGTCGGCGATCCGCTTACGATGTATTTGAACGATATATGCACCATTCCGGTCAGCCTGGCCGGCATTCCTGCGATCAGCGTTCCATGCGGAACGGCTGACGGACTGCCGATCGGCCTGCAGATTATCGGCAAGGCATTCGATGAATCGACGGTGCTTCGCGCCGCTCATGCCTTCGAGGCTCATACCGACCATCACAAGCTGCGTCCGCAGCTGTAATTATCGCGTACAAGAGGGACGCTCAGGAAAGGAACGATAAGAATGTCTGTATCGAACAAATACGAGACGGTCGTCGGGCTGGAAGTGCACGTCGAGCTGCATACGAACAGCAAAATCTTTTGCGGCTGCTCCACTTCCTTCGGCGCTCCGCCGAATACGCATACCTGCCCGGTATGCCTCGGTCATCCCGGCGTGCTGCCGGTGCTGAACCGCCAGGCTGTTGAATACGCGATGAAGGCTGCTATGGCGCTGAATTGCACCATTGCCGACGTCAGCAAATTCGACCGCAAAAACTATTTCTATCCCGATTCGCCGAAGGCGTATCAAATCTCGCAATACGATCAGCCGATCGGCGAGAACGGCTGGATTGATATCGAAGTGAATGGCGAGACGAAGCGCATCGGCATTACGCGCCTTCATCTGGAGGAAGACGCGGGCAAGCTGACGCACGTAGACGGCGGATACGCATCGCTGGTCGACTTCAACCGCGTCGGCACGCCGCTGGTCGAGATCGTCTCTGAGCCGGATATCCGCACCCCGGAAGAAGCGAAGGCGTATCTGGAGAAGCTCAAAGCGATTATGCTGTACTGCGAAGTGTCCGACGTGAAGATGGAAGAGGGCAGCCTGCGCTGCGACGCCAACATCAGCCTTCGTCCTTACGGACAAGAGAAATTCGGCACCCGCGCCGAGCTGAAGAACATGAACTCGTTCCGCGGCGTGCAGCGCGGACTGGAGTACGAGCAGCTCCGCCAGGCGGAGATTCTGGACGCCGGCGGCGAAGTCGTGCAAGAGACGCGCCGCTTCGACGATGCGGCGGGCAAGTCGTTCTCGATGCGCGGCAAGGAAGAAGCGCATGACTATCGCTACTTCCCGGATCCGGATCTGGTGCGTCTTCATATTAGCGAAGAGTGGAAGGAAAGCGTGCGCGCCTCCATTCCAGAGCTTCCGGATGCGCGCAAGGCGAGATATACGGCAGACTACGGACTGCCTGCCTATGACGCTGAGGTCATTACCGCTTCCAAGAAGCTGGCAGACTTCTTCGAGGAGAGCCTGTCTTATACGAAGGACGCGAAGGCTGTCTCGAACTGGATTATGGGCGATTTGCTCGGCTACCTGAATGCGAACGGCCTGGAATTGTCCGATGTGAGGATTACCGGACAAGGACTTGGCGAGATGATCGGCTTGCTGGAGAAGGGCACCATCAGCGGCAAAATCGCCAAAACCGTATTCAAGTCCATGCTGGAGAGCGGCAAGCTTCCTCAGCAGATTGTAGAGGAGCAAGGACTTGTTCAAATTAGCGATGAAGGCGCGATTCTGGCTATAGTCGACGCTGTCATCGAGAAGAATCCGCAGTCTGTCGAGGATTTCCGCGCAGGCAAGGAGAAGGCTATCGGCTTCCTGGTGGGACAAATTATGAAGGAAACGAAGGGCAAAGCGAACCCGGCACTCGTCAACAAGCTGTTGCTTGAGCGTCTTCAATAACGATTGACCCTTTATCCTGTTAGGCGCGATTCATCAAATAGAGATGAGTCGCGCCTTTTGCCGCATATGATGAGGTAGGCAGGGGTAAGGTGCTTAGAATACAGGATGAGAGGTCAAGACCCAAGATGATGACATTGAGTGCGTTGCATAATCCATGGTTTATTGATGAAGTGGATATTTTAATCCGTTTGTCGCTGGCTCTGCTGCTTGGCGGCTTGATCGGGCTGGAGCGGGAGCAGTCGAATCACGCGGCAGGCTTGCGGACGAATATATTGGTATGTCTCGGGGCTTGCTTGCTGATGCTTCTGTCTATTTACGGATTTTCGGATTTTGTCGAGGAGCCGAATGTGCGCGTCGATCCTGCGCGTCTGGCTGCTGCCGTTATAACGGGCGTAGGCTTCCTGGGTGCAGGCACCATCTTGTTCACAGGCAAGTCGATTACGGGATTGACTACTGCGGCATCGCTTTGGGTCGTAGCAGCGATCGGCCTTGCGGTGGGCGCCGGGTTTTATTTTGCATCGGCTAGCGTGACGGTGATGGTTTTGCTAACGCTATGGCTGTTTAACAAATTGGAGAAGCGGTATATTAAAGCTAAAAAGGAACAACTCATCAGCGTCCATGCCGCAGATCTGTCATCCGTGATGAACCAGTTGAACAGCGTATTCGATCATCGCAAGGTGGTCATCAAAAAAATGTATATGGAAGACGTAGCGGACAGCGATAAGCGGGATGAAAAGCTGACCAAGCTGGTGCTGCATGTGATCATGCCGCAGCGAAAGAACGAGAAGCTGATGCAGCTGCTGGACGAACTGAAGAAACTGGAGGGCATACGTTGGGTAAGCTCGGAATAAAACCTTGGGCCGGAAGGCTGCTTTCCGTCCTGCTTGCTTTTGCGCTGCCGGGACTCGGCCATATGCGCAGCGGGCAATATGCCAGAGGCTTTCTTCTGCTTGCAGCTTTGCTGCTCGACTATGTAGCGATCTTCCGCTTGGCGGACTCTGATGGCGGAAGGCATCTTCTCCTCATTGTATATCTGGTGCTGCTGCTGCCGGTCTTCTATTTTATTAGCGTCTTTGAAGTGCTGCAATTCAGCGGCGAGGAGAAGCAGGCAGGCATTTCATTGCGGCTGAAGGATGGCATCTGGCTGACGCTTGCAGGCGCGCTTATGCTTGTTTTGCTGAAGCCGCCCGCTATTCTGCTGCCGTGGATGAACGAGCTGGCGGAGTGGTCGGTAGGCCCGCTGCTGATCACGGCCTCGCTCTTATGGCTGCGCGCAACAAGGAAGGGAGAAAGCCTTATGTTCAAGCTGGGGCGGTTAACGGCTTGCGTCATTCTGCTGGCTGTCGGCGGGCTGCTGCTGTGGGACCATTTTCGGGGCCGCAATGACATCGCGCTGCTTAAGGATTGGTGGCCGGCCGTATTTGTGCTTCTGGGCATCGAGATTATGCTGTACAGCACGATGCTGAAGCGGAAGGCTGCGGGACTTCGGTTCGATACGGCGGGCATTGCCGCCTCCCTGGTTATTGCGGTGACGGCTTATGGGGTTACGCAATATGCGGACTTCCCGGTGAAATGGCTGGATCAGTTCAACGTGGATTTGAACGGCCGGAAGGAATATGCCGAGGAGAACGGATTCCGTTTTGATAAAAATGTGATGAAGGTTCCCTTCGACGAGAGTGTGGAGTCCCTGCGAATTGACAATGCCAATGGCGATATCCATGTTCGCATGGGCGAAGTGAAGGAGATTGAGATCCATGCGACGGTGTGGGTCGATCTGACCGATGAGGCGGAGGCCAAGTCGATTGCGGACCAATCCATCTTTCATGCCGTTCCCGGCGCGGAGACGGTACTGGAGGGAAAGGGACAGGCCTATGGCGCGAACGGCAATCGGCTGCCCAAAATGAATGTAGAGATTATTGTGCCGAAGCTGGAAGTGCCGCAGGAGGACTTTATGGGCCCTCCGCCGCCTCCCGAGGAACCGCTTGATGGCGGCCAAGAGCAAGAAGCGGATGGCGGCAGCGTATCCGGCAATGCTGCCGATGGCGATGAAGCAAGCTTGAATGCGGAAGAGAATTCGCAAGACGCTGGCATCACCGCGCAAGAGACGGGGGCGCCGTCGGAAATTGACGGTATCGTTCCTGGAGAAGAGGGCTCGTCGAATGATTCCGGTACAGCGCAAGACGATGCAGAGCAAGACGGCGCTGTGCCGCCTGCCGGTACGGATGCTTCGTTTGATTCGGAGGAGCAGAGGGCGCCGGGCGTAAGAGAGCTTAAGCTGAACATCAACAGCGGCAACGGCTCGGTCGTCGTTATGGATGTGAATGCAAAAGGCGGCGTTGCCGTCCGTAGCAGCAGCGGTCTTGTGCAGTTGACAGCCATACATGGCGATATTTCGGTAGAAGGCGTCAATGCGAGCCTCGAGGCAAGTTCCATTAGCGGCCAGAGCAGTCTCGTTACCAAAAACGGCAGCATCCGGGTGGAGTCAGCTGCGGGCGATGTCTACGCTAGCACCTTGAACGGAAATCTTGAACTCATCGATATATATGGCGATCTTGATACCGAGACCAAGAACGGCGGAATCCGGATTTCGAATGCTGCCATGGATATTAAAGCGAGTACGCTGAACGGCAACGTGGAGATCGACAGCCCGGTTGTCGGAGGCAACTGGGATCTCGACAGCTCTGTAGGAGAGATCAATCTACGCATCCCTTACAGCGGCAGCTACACCGTATACGGATCGGTAACTTTCGGCAATATTACGACCGATCTTCCGCTTGTCCAGACACGCAAAACCTTGCGCGGAGTCATCGGAACCGGAGATTATCGGATTCATATTAATGCGACGAACAGCATATCGATACATGGTCAGGGCCTTTAGGCGATTGGCGCATTCATTGACAAATTTGCGAACGTGAACGTACAATAGTAATAACTACAATGAAGAAAGGCGTGAGGGGAATGGCAGCCAGCGTTCAATTGGCACTAGAGCAACTGAAGATGAATGGCGTCCGGATGACCCCGCAACGTCACGCCATATTAAGCTACTTGATGGATTCCAAGTCTCATCCTACTGCGGATGAGATCTATAAAGCGCTCTCACCGGCATTCCCGAGCATGAGCGTAGCGACCATATACAACAATCTCCGATTGTTTGTAGAAGCTGGCTTAGTGCGTGAACTTACGTATGGCGACGACTCAAGCCGGTTCGATGCGGATTTGTCCGATCATTACCACGCGATCTGCAAGAGCTGCGGGCAAATTGTCGACTTCGGATACCCGCCGCTGCTTGAAGTGGAGAGAGCCGCTTCGAAGGAGACGGGATTTACGGTGCAAGGTCATCGGATGGAAATATACGGTTTGTGTTCTTCCTGCAACACATCCGTGAAATAAAACGTATATAAACTAGATAAGTTCTTACACATAACGTGCCGGAAGCGATCATACGCTACACTGCACGTTTTTGTTTGAGAGAGGACTTCATTCAATACGCGGATTGGAGAGTGAGGGATTGGAGACGAATGCAGGGCGCGCAACCCGCAAGAGACGAAGAGGCGGCTGCGGCCTGATGCTGATGTTGTTTTTTGCTGCGGCGATTATTACCTTCGGGTGGTTCGGATATATGAAGTTTATCCCAAGCAACGAGCATCAGGCGCCGAGCTACAGCTCCGCGAATCCGATCATCGTATCCGGTAAGGATACGGGGTATGGGGCTGTTATTGACAACGGAGCTGTGAAGCTTCCGCTTCCGCTTCTGGAAGAACTGCTTGGAGAGGACAAGCCAATTCATTATGAAGAAGAATCCAAGACGCTTGTCATGACTACGGCGCACAAAGTATTGCGGCTGAAGACGGATGCTTTGACCGGCATCATGAATCAAAGCGATTATAAGCTCACGATCGCGGCGGAAGTGGTAGAGGGTACCGTCTACATTCCGATTGAGCCGCTGGAGGAGCTGTTCGGCCTCCATGCCGAATACGACGAGACAAGCTCGATCATCACGATCGTGCGCGAAGCCGATACGATTCAGTTGGCGGAAGCTACGCCAAAGGATGGCGCGGCCATCCGCGTCGCGCCTTCCATTAGAGAGCCTTATTTGCTCAAGATTGGTCAAGGCGAGACCGTGCGGATTTGGGAGGAAGTCGACGGCTGGATGCTCGTTCAGAACGCAGCTGGTCATGTCGGTTATATGAACAAGAAGGATCTTAGGCTGACGAAGATCGACAAGATCCCCGAGAGCGAGCAGCCGGAGGCCTTTATTCCTTGGAAGGTCATGGGCAGCAAGATTAATCTGACCTGGGAAGCGGTCTATAACCGGAAGACGGATACGGCCAAGATCGGGGAGATGCCAGGCGTCAACGTGGTCAGTCCGACCTGGTTCGAGCTGACGGACGGCAAAGGCACGATCGAGGGGAAAGCGGATCCGGCTTACGTGAAATGGGCGCATAATCGCGGCTACCAGGTGTGGGCGCTGTTCAGCAACGGCTTTGAGCCGAAGCAGACGACGGAAGCTCTGTCTACCGTGGAATCCCGTTTTTCGATGATTCAGCAGCTGCTTGCCTTCGCCAAGATCTACAATTTGCAAGGGATCAATATTGATTTTGAGAACGTATATACGAAGGATAAAGAAAATCTGGTTCAATTCGTGAAGGAAATGACGCCGCTGCTCCATGAGCAGGGACTGGTCGTCTCGATCGATGTGACGCCGAAGTCGAACAGCGAGATGTGGTCGGTCTTCCTGGATCGTCCTGCGCTGGGCAAAGTCGTCGATTATATGATGGTAATGGCCTATGATGAGCATTGGGGCTCCAGTCCGAAGGCTGGCTCCGTCGCTTCGCTGCCATGGGTTGAGCGTTCTATTGCCCGTATTCTGGAGGAAGACGGCGTGCCCGCAAGCAAGCTTATTCTGAGTATGCCGCTGTACACAAGGGTCTGGACAGAGCAGAAGGACGAGACCGGAGCGGTGAAGGTTTCCTCGAAGGCCATTGGCATGGAGACGATGAAATCCATCATCAGCGAGAAGAAGCTGAAGCCGGTATTGGATGAAGCCGCTGGCCAGAACTATGTAGAGTATCAAGAAGATGGCGCGCTGAAGCGGATCTGGATTGAGGACGAGATGTCGATGAAGTCAAGAGTGGAGCTTGCGCGGAAATATAATTTAGCCGGTGTAGCAACCTGGCAGCGTACGTTCCAGACGCCTTCGATATGGGGCGCTATTGATGAAGCGTTGACCAAGATGCCATAATTGAATATCTCATTATATAACAAAGACCTCCGAGCGTAATCGCCCGGAGGTCTTGTTATGTAGTCGCTTGAGTTATGCTTTGGCTTCTTCTGCATTCAGATCGGTCGCTTGGGACGGGTCCAGCGTAAGGATGGTACGGCAGAACATGCAGCGGTCGGTTTTGCCCAGCATCTTGGTCTGCCTTCCGCATTCCGGACATTGCAGCATGGTCGCGCTTGTCGACATCATGCCGGCCCAGAAGTAGACAGCTACGCTGATGAGCAGCGAGATCATGCCGAATACCATGAAGATTCCGGCAATGATTTTGCCTGCTTGTCCCCACAGGACAATACCGGCGGTTCCCAGTATCATAATTCCCATGCCGACCAGCGTAAAGACAAGTCCCCAAAGGCGGAATTCATTGATTTTTGCCGATTTAAAAAAGATCTTTTTCATTATTCATACCCTTCCTGTGACTATTGGCTTACGAAAATAAGACTCAATTTCTACATCGGAAAGCAGGAATGTGCATCCGGTTTGTCGAAAAGGAATAAATCTGTAGATTATTATTATAGCTTAATCTACTTCGATTAGCTATACGGAGGAACCCAGTGGAGCATATCAGAGAGCATGTAATAGACACCTATCGGGAACTGCCTGGATTGCTGGCCATATCTGTCATCAAAAACCCGTACTCCTATAACCCGCTTATTGATGGTTTAGATATGTTAGTGCTTCTCGTGACCGAGCGATATGTAGACGTGGAATCCGCGGAGCATGTTCAACTGGATGATGAACGAGCGCTTATTCGACTGGTACATCGAGATGAACTGGATATGTGGATTACAGGCGGCGAGAATCGCAATATTATTGAATGGTTAGTGCGGGGGGAGATATGGTTGGATCGCGACGGTTATCTGGCAGGCGTACGTGAAAGGTTGCTTCTGTTTCCTGAGTCCATGCGCGAGCAAAAGCAATTTATCGAGTTTACCGGATTTCTGAGAACGTACTTGCAGGCAAAACAGGATCTATTGGATGGCAATCTGCTGGATGCTTACAGTCATATCCTGACTGCACTACATCATTGGGCGCATATTGTGCTTATAGAAGAAGGAAGACATCCGGAGCTTACCGTATGGAAGCAGCTCAGACGGGTACATCCCGGCGTATATAAGTTGTATGAAGAGCTGACGGCGAGTCCTGAGACGCTGGAGCAAAGGGTGCAGCTAGTTATGCTGGCTTGCGAATTCTCCGTAATGAGCAAGATGAAAGTATGCTGCTCGCTTCTATTGAATGTAATGAATAGCCGTGAAGAGCCTTGGAGCATTGGGGAGCTTCAAAACCACCCGTCGATCAGTCCTTTGCAAATCGAGCTGTCCCTTGTCATTCATAAGCTGGTCAAGCGCGCATATGTCAGGGAAGTCGCCATTATGCAGGAGCCCAAGGAGTCTGGAGCCCTTGAGCTGAGATACATGATTGCCGCCACATCATAGGAAGTTAAAATGGGAGAGACGCTGAGCGAAGGGGCTTGGCGTCTCGCTTATTATAAGGACTGAAAAAAATATGTCGTTTGGTGTTGACGAGTTCTAGGTCTCTGTGATACATTAGAACTCGCCGCTTTTGCGAGTGATAAATATCGAAAACAGACATGATTAAAAAAATGTCGAAAGTCGAAAAAAAGTACTTGCAATAAGATAGGCACCTGTGATATATTATAAAAGTCGCCGCTGAGAGAAACGGCTGACAAACAAGAAACAAAAGATAAGTAATTGTTCTTTGAAAACTGAACAACGAGCGAAACTGCCCGATACAATCGCAAGATTGAATCGATACAAAGTTTACAACATCAGCTTGCTGGTGATGAGAAATTTTGAAGCAACAACGTTATTGAGCAAGTCAAACTAACTTTTATGGAGAGTTTGATCCTGGCTCAGGACGAACGCTGGCGGCGTGCCTAATACATGCAAGTCGAGCGGACTTGATGGAGTGCTTGCACTCCT
>NZ_QXQB01000002.1 GCF_003605435.1 Paenibacillus pinisoli | reverse complement strand
AGCCCCCCTCAAGATGAGATTTCCCAATTAGTAAGACCCCTTGAAGACGACGAGGTTGATAGGTTCGGGGTGGAAGCACAGCAATGTGTGGAGCTGACGAATACTAATCGGTCGAGGGCTTATCCTACAAGCTTTCCGAAGGAAAGGCTGACATCGTAAGCATATGCTTAGGTGAGCCTGGAACTTGGCGAGCACGCTAAGGAACATTCAATATTACTTTCGTATCCAGTTTTCAGGGCGCAATTCTCATCCTCTGGTGGACAAGCTTCATCAGTAGGAGAACAGTTGCACATGGCATTTGGCTATGCCATTGCCTGACCTTGCAAGCGACCCCGAGCGCTGCAAGCGACAATTTCGGGGACATGTGGCGGTGTAGCTCAGCTGGCTAGAGCGTACGGTTCATACCCGTGAGGTCGGGGGTTCGATCCCCTTCGCCGCTACCATATGGAGGATTAGCTCAGCTGGGAGAGCATCTGCCTTACAAGCAGAGGGTCGGCGGTTCGATCCCGTCATCCTCCACCATATTTAATCCTGGAGCTGTGGTGTAGAGGCCTAACATGCCTGCCTGTCACGCAGGAGACCGCGGGTTCGAATCCCGTCAGCTCCGCCATTTTTTTAATAAGGTTAGGCTCGGTAGCTCAGTCGGTAGAGCAGAGGACTGAAAATCCTCGTGTCGGCGGTTCGATTCCGTCCCGAGCCACCACTTATTCTCTCACAATGCGGAGGATTAGCGAAGTGGCCAAACGCGGGAGACTGTAAATCTCTTCCTTCGGGTTCGGTGGTTCAAATCCATCATCCTCCACCACTTTCATCTTGAGAGCCATTAGCTCAGTTGGTAGAGCACCTGACTTTTAATCAGGGTGTCGTAGGTTCGAGTCCTACATGGCTCACCAGTTTTTTTAAAAAACTGTAGAAGCAAACAAGCAGAGAGAGCGAAGGCTCTTTTTTTGTTTTTAAGCCCCTTGTTAGGGGCTTTTTTATTTGGAGATGGTTTGTACTTGAAACTTATGGAGTGAAAGTCTATTATTATTTTATAAAGTGGAATATTTCTTCAACTTGAGGAGTGTATGCAATGTCCAAGCTTAAAGGTTTCTCCGAAGGTGCCAATACCTTATTAGTGATATCCAGCATCTACGAATCGCTGACCAAGACAGAGAAGAAAATCGCGGACGTTATTCGGAAAGACCCGGAGGCGGTCGTCTATGTGACCTTAACAGACCTGGCTGAGATGGCTGGAGTGGGAGAAACCTCGGTATTGCGTTTATGCCGCAAGATCGGTTTCAAGGGCTACCAGGAATTCAAGCTGGCCTTGGCCCAAGATCTGGTCGTGCCCATCAAGAACGTGCATAGTCAGATTGATGAATCGGATAATCTGCATGATATCGCGGCTAAAATAACCGCAGAGAATACAAAATCGATTGAAAATACGCTGAATCTGCTTGATATGGAGCAAATGGAGAAAGCGATCGAGGCGATCGGCACATCCAAGAAGCTCTACTTCTTCGGAGTGGGCTCGTCAGCCAATACGGCTATGGACGGAAAATACCGTTTTATGCGATTAGGATATAATACAGAGGTCGTGACCGATCCGCATATTATGGCGATGAACGCGATTCTGATGGAAGAGGGCGATGTTCTGTTTGCCGTATCAACTTCCGGCAGCACCAAGGATATTGTTGATGCTGTAAAGATAGCAAAGCAGAAGTCCGTGTTTTTCATATGTCTGACTAGCCATCTTCGCTCGCCATTGACCCAATACGCAGATGTGGTGCTGCTCTCCAAATCTCGGGAAACTCCTCTGCAGGGCGGCGCATTCTCCTCCAAGCTGTCGCAAATTCATGTCTTGGATATTCTGTCGACGGCTACGGCAATTCGTTACCGGACGAAGGCGTATGACGCGTTGGAGAAAACCTCCATGGCTGTTGTCCATAAAATTTATTAAAATGATTGAAATGGAGTAATTCTCCGTACTATAATATGAATATGAAGAAATTATCCATACGTACCTTTGGGCGTATGGATTTTTTATTAACGAACAGGAGTGAGCGCATCTTATGAACAAGATCGTGTACGTACCTTTGGACGAAAGACCATGCAATTATGATTATCCGTTATATTTGGCAGGCATGACGGATCTGCGAATGGCGGTGCCAAGCCGGACAGTGCTTGGGGATAAGAAGCAGCCTGCGAATACAGAAGCCGTTGCCCGGTGGCTGCTTCAGGAATCGGCAGATGCGGATTATGCGTTAATTAGCATCGATATGCTGCTATATGGCGGAATTGTTCCTTCCAGGCTGCATCACCTTGATCAGACAGAGCTGGAGAGGCGCCTCAATATATTGCGGGAGATTAAATCGGCTAATCCTTCTCTTAAACTCTATGCTTTCCATCTCATTACGAGAGCGCCTGCTTATTCAAGCAGCGAGGAAGAGCCGGATTATTATGCCCATTACGGCAGAGAGCTGTATGAATTCGGCTGGCTAGGGGATAAGCGCAAGCGTGACGGATTGAATGAGGCTGAAGTGGAACAGTTAACCTCAATCGAAGGAACGGTCCCGCACGCAATTTTCGAGGATTTTTTGGGCAGACGTGCTGTCAACAAGGAAATGAACCAGCTTTCCGTATCGCTCGTTGACGATGGGATTATCGATTATCTCGTTGTGCCGCTAGATGACAATTCGCTATATGGCTACACCTCTTCAGAGCAGCGAAGCCTTGTACATCTGATCCAAGAGCGCAATCTGTTGGACCGGATCGCGGTATACCCCGGCGCAGACGAAATCGGCTGTACGATGTTCAGCCGGATATTTTGCGAGCTTCATCAATATGAACCTCTCATTCACGTACGGTATTCCTCCACGCTTGGCCCAACCATTGTGCCCAAGTATGAGGACCGCAGCTTGAATGAAAGCATTAAGCATCATATCACAGCTTCTGGAGCTTATGCGGCGGATGGATTTGAAGTTCCGGATATTTATTTAATGGTTCATGCACCGGCTGCAAGCGGCGTCTCCGTTGCTGAGACAACTGACAGCTATGATGCGCGCCATCACTCTTACTTCTCCGAAGTAAATATGCGTGAATTTGTTAGCAGCATGGAGCGCTATGCCAAACAAGGGAAAGTAATCGTGCTGGGCGATGTTGCGCTATGCAACGGGGGGGATGACACTCTAATGAAGCTGCTTGCGAAAAAAGGCTTATTGGATAAGCTTGATGGTTATGCAGCCTGGAATACGTCCGGCAATGCACTGGGCACCGTCATCTCTCATGCGATCATCACGGCTTACAATCGCGTGCAGGCGCAGCCAGATCCGCAGAAGGAAGCGGCCAGCCGCATGTACTATTATTATCGGCTTATTGAGGATTGGGGCTATCAGGCGGTCGTCCGCCAGCATATAACCGATCAACTGCTGCCGGTGCTGAAGGCATCCTACTTTCACATTGAGCATGTGCAGGATAAGGTGAACGGGCTGATTGAAGAGCATTTGCAGCAGTTCACGAATGAATATATCCCTTATGATGGAACGCTGACGATATCTGAGATATCTACGCCTTGGAAGCGGATGTTCGAGATTGGCTTCCGGCTAGAGGCCCAGTAGATCAGGCGAAGCGTTATTTCAGAACAAAAAGGAGTGAACAACGATAATTTTGGAGTATTCCTCCTTTATAATAAATAAAAAAGGAAATATCCTTTACAATTAAGCTCGCCCGGAGGTATAATAGCTCCAGGAACTTCATCATTACTTCATACTTAGGGGGATTGAGCGAATTATGTTGAAGAGAAAATGGGTCACAACGACGCTTGCATTGATCCTGACCGCTGCGCTTGTCGCTTGCGGGAATGGCAATAATGGCGGCAGCCCTTCCAGCACGGACAAAGGCAATAGCGGCTCATCGGGCAAGAAGACGGAGGTTAGCTTCTGGTATCTATGGGGCGGCGTTGAAGGAGAGTATGTAGAGGAACTGATCTCCGAGTTCAATGCAAGCCAGGACCAATATGAAGTGAAAGGCTTGTCTGTACCGGATATGCAAAAAATTATCGTTGCGATCTCCAGCGGCGAAGGACCGGACGTGACGGACAACTTTAGCAACAATACCGCTTCTTATGTAGAGAAAGGGATGCTGGAACCGCTAGACACATACATTGAGCGCGATAACTACGATGTCTCCGATTTCGTGCCGGCAGCACTGGATTCCGGCCGTTATGACGGCAAACTGTATGCGCTTCCGATCAACGTGAACTTCAATATGATGTTCTACAACAAATCGCTTCTCGCAGCAGCGGGCTATGACGCTCCGCCACAGACAGAAGAAGAGCTGCTGGAATATGCGATTAAGCTGACGGAGACGAATGCCGACGGCACGATCAAAGTAATGGGCTTCCCGGACTTCCCGAACGTGTACTATACGAACAGCATGGCTTTCGCCATGGGCGGTGACTTCATCTCCGAGGACGGCAAGACGCTTACTCCTGACAACGAAGGCATGAAGAAAGGCATCGAGCTGATGCAGGCATACCGCAAGCAATTCGGGGCTGACAATATACTGAAGTTCAACTCTTCTGCCAAATATTTGGACGCAACGGATCCGTTCATCCAAGGCAATCAAGCGATCCGCTTCGACGGGCCATGGTTCGGCCATACGGTCAAAAACGTGCTGAAGAAGGATATCGACTACGGAGTAGCTCCATATCCGGCGCCAGCTGGCAAGCCTGAGCTTGCAGGCGGCGGCGAAGTGAGCGCATCGACATTCTTTATCCCAAGCAATGCGAAGAACAAAGACGGCGCATGGGCATTCATGAGCTGGCTGATGGCAAAGGAAAATATGGTTAAATTCAATGACAAGTTCGCCAACTTGCCGGCCAGAACTTCGGCATACGATGATCCGGCGCTGCAAGATATTCCGGACTTCCAAGCATTCGCGGAAGCAGCGAAAAACCCGAATCTCAAGGCGTTCCCGACCTTCGGGGAGCAAGGCTCTTACGGCAAGGTCATTACGGATGAATTCGAGCTGGCCGTCAACTTCAAGAAGACGGCTGACGAAGCGCTGAAGACGATGAAAGACAAGTCAGCAAATTTATTGAAATAAATAAACTATGACGTCGTTCATGTGTACCGCTTCGCCCGAGTGGCGAAGCGGTACAGAATTTATGAGGGTAAGCAGACTTCAGGGGGAGCAACCATGAAGAAAAAAACTTGGATCGGATTAGCGTTCGCCAGTCCCTGGCTGTTGGGCTTTCTCGCTTTTACGCTGTATCCGCTATTGGCATCATTCTATTACAGCTTTACTAGCTTCAATATTTTCCAATCGCCGGAATTCATAGGGTTCGCCAATTATACCGAGCTGATGGGAGACGATCTGTTCTGGAAGAGTGTGAAAAACACCCTGTATCTAACCGCCGTCAGCACGCCGATTAACCTGTTCTTCTCCTTATTGATCGCGCTGCTGCTGAATACGAAGATCAGAGGATTGTCGATCTACCGTACTGTGTATTATATCCCGACGATTGTGCCGCTCGCAGCGACCTCGCTGCTGTGGATGTGGATTCTGAACCCGCAATACGGATTGCTGAACGACATGCTTCGCATGGTCGGAATCTCCGGACCCAACTGGCTTGCCGATCCGGGTCTCAGTAAATTCTCGCTCGTGTTGATGGGATTGTGGGCTTCCGGGAATGTGATGATTATCTTCCTGGCGTCCTTGCAGGAGGTTCCGCAATCGCTGTATGAATCGTCCCAGATCGACGGAGCCAATAAGTGGCGTCAATTCTGGAGCATTACGATACCGACGATCTCGCCAATTATACTGTTCCAGCTCATTATGCAGGTTATCAACAATTTGCAGTATTTCACCCAAGCTTATTTCGTCGTATCCAGCAGTGCGCTCAATATGCCGGGCAGCGGCGGTCCTGAGAATTCGCTTTTGATGTATGCGATGTACTTGTACCACAATGCCTTTATTTATTTCAAAATGGGTAAAGCTTCCGCTATGGCATGGATATTGTTCATCATAGCTGGCATCATTACATGGCTCATCTTCCGTTCGTCGAAAAAATGGGTCACATACGGAGGCGAATAAGATGAGGTCAATCAAACTTAGAAAAAGTCTTCCGGTCCATACGCTTCTCGTGCTGGTTGGCATCGCCTTCCTGGCGCCGTTCGCCTGGATGCTGTTGACGTCGCTGAAGTCGCTGGAGGAAATCTCGACTTTTCCGCTGACGATATGGCCTGAAGTGTTTCATTGGAGCAATTATAAGGACGTATTCGACATTATTCCGTTCGCGAGGTATTTCCTCAATACGCTGCTGGTTACTCTGGCGAGTGTCGTAGGCCAGCTGTTCGCGGCGCCGCTCGTGGCGTATTCCATTACGAAGATTGAATGGAGCGGGCGCAAATGGATCTTCCCGATCGTCATTGCGACGATGCTGCTGCCGTTCCAGGTTACGATGATCCCGATCTATATGATCTTCAAGGATATGGGGCTGACCGGCAGCTACTGGCCGCTTATTATTCCGACTTTTACAGGCGCGCCGCTTTATATCTTTTTGCTCAGACAATTTTTTATGTCCATCCCGGATGCTATCATCCAGGCGGCACGTATTGACGGGGCGTCCGAGTCCCGCATCTATGTCACGATGATTCTTCCGCTTTGCCGTCCGGCTCTTGCTGCGGTAGCCATATTCACATTCTTGTACACATGGTCCGACTTTATGGGGCCGCTGCTCTATCTGAACAAGGCGGATATGTATACGTTGACGCTGGGCCTGCAAGCGTTCCTGGCCGAGCATTACACCGAATGGGGGCTGCTGATGGCGGCGTCTGCGCTGTTCACGCTGCCGCTGATTATCATGTTCTTTTTTGCACAGAAGCAATTCATTGAAGGTATTACTTTGACAGGAATCAAAGGCTGATGTTTCCGTACGTAAGGAGTGTAACATATATGAAAAAGGACCTAATACAAGCTCTGAGTGGCGGGTTGATCGTCTCCTGTCAAGCATACGCAGGGGAGCCGTTGTTCGGCTCCGATACGATGGCGAAGCTGGCTGTCGCCGCGCGGGAAGGCGGAGCAGTCGGCATTCGCGCCAACTCTCCGGCAGATATTGCAGCGATTAAGGGAACTCTATCGCTTCCTGTCATCGGCATTTGGAAGGCGCGCTACGAGGATTCGCAGGTGTACATTACCCCAACGGTAACGGAAGCGGCTGCCGTCGCGGAAGCGGGGGCGGATATCATCGCGATTGACGCTACTTCCCGCCGCAGGCCGGGAGGGGAAAGCCTCTCTGATATTGTCGCACTGCTGCGGGCAAGCTATCCGCAATGCTTGCTGATGGCGGATGTCTCCACGGCAGAGGAAGGCCTGCAAGCGGAAGCGATGGGGTTCGATATCATCTCTACTACTCTATCAGGCTATACGGAATATTCACCTCAACAGAAGGAACCGGACTTCGATCTGGTAGCCAAGTTATCGCGCAAGACTTCCATCCCCGTATTCGCTGAAGGGAGAATCCAGTCGCCGGAGCAGGCTTATCAATGCCTGCTGCTGGGAGCTCACGCTGTCGTTATCGGCAGCGCTATTACGCGGCCAGAGGCGATTACGAAGAAATTCGTAGACGGGCTTACGCAGAGAGCCGAGCTCGTAGGAAAGGAATGACGCCGATGCGATCCGCCTTAGGGATAGACCTTGGGGGCACGAATATCAAATGGGGCATCGCCGCAGAAGACGGCAAGGTGCTGCTGGAAGGACTTGTGCCTACCGAATCAGAGCGCGGACCAGACGAATTGCTGAACAAGCTGTCGGCTATAGCAGCGCAAGCTCTTGAAGCCACCGCCAGCCTTGGCATTGGGCTGGATAGCGTCGGAATCGGCACCGCAGGCCAGGTTCAGCGCGCAAGCGGCACGGTCAGAGGCGCTACCGCGACGCTTCCAGGCTGGGCTGGCATGCCGCTCGGAGAGAGAGTCGGCCGGGAGACCGGGCTGCCTGTCGTGGTCGACAATGACGTGAACATGATCGCTATGGGCGAAGCATGGCTTGGAGCCGGCCGGGAATGGAGCGACTTTCTGTGCGTCGCGCTCGGTACCGGAGTAGGCGGCTGCTTGATTAGCGATAGCCGCGTCTATGGGGGAAGAGAGGGATATGCCGGCGAATTCGGCCATATGGTGATCTCTATAGACGGCCGCGAGTGCAGCTGCGGCAACCGGGGCTGCTGGGAAGCCTACGCTTCCGTTACGGGACTGAAGAGGCTGGCCCGCGAGCAGTGGGAAGAAGGGCCTTGGGAGGAACCGGAGGCACTGTTCCAATCTGCGAGAGAGGGCGGGATTCAGGCGCTGTCCATCGTGAATCAATATTGCGAATATGTGGCGGCTGGCTTGACCAGTCTGATTCATATCTACAATCCGCCTGCGATTGTGCTGGGCGGAGCCATCGTGGCCGGCCAAGGCGAATTCCTGCTTGAGCGCATTCAGACTTTGCTGAATCGGCAAGTCATGCCTGTATACCAGCAGCCTGTGCCTGTGGTCCTCGCCGCAGCTCAACTCGGGGGACATGCCGGTGTCATCGGGGCAGCGCTGGCCGCTTTGAAGCGCTAACCTGCAAGCTCGTATACCATCGTACGGATCTATGCCTGAGAATCAGCACTGGCTTCATGATATAGACATCCGGATTTTCTAGCTGGATCGAACCATCCTCATTCAAAGGAGAGATCGATTCATGAAAAAGGAATTATGGTTGCGAAGTACCAGGGTCCAGTTGATCAAAGTATTATGCTTAATGATGGTTTTGGCATGGTTTCAACCTCTCGGGACGGAGAGGGCAGGCGCATCAGGCGCGAACTTGATCGCCGGGAAAAGCTACACGGCCAGCATGCCTGCCAATGCATCCTATCCGGACAGCGGAGGGATGGAGCTGACTGACGGCAATACCGCAGCGCCGCTGCTTGCAGATGCCGCCTGGCAAGGAAGACTGACGCCGGGGGGCTACTCCTTCACGGTTGATCTGGGAGCGGCTCAGACATTCCAGCGGTTTGAAGCCGGGTTTTTCAAATACGCGGGAGGCGGCATTCCGGCTCCAACCAGCGTGGAGTACAGCTATTCTGCGGATAATGCCGCATTCCAGCCGGCTTGCTCGGTAGGCCAGCAGGGAGCGGGCAGCGATATTGTTCGCCTTACGTATCGGTGTGATTCCGCCGCGCCTGCCACGGCGCGGTATGTGAAAATGACCGTAAACGGCACGCCGGGCAGCTGGTCCTTCGTCGATGAATGGAGAGTGCTTGAAGCGGAGCCCGCACCTTCCAACGCGTTGATATTAAACGGTTCGTTCCTCCAACCGGAGCTAGGCGACCAGTGGAGCCATGCGCAGTGGGAAGACGAGTTTCAGTACATGAAGGATGTAGGCATGGATCATCTTATTCTGCAATGGTCGGCGAATACGGAGTTCGGCACAGCTGTCTATCCGACGACTATATCCGGGCTGACGCAAGAGACGTCGCAGGATGTGGTCGCCAAAGCGCTGCAGATGGGCGAGGAGTATGGATTCGATATCTATATCGGCCTTCAGCTCAATCATGAATGGTTCGCCAATTATACGAATAATGTGGCGTGGCTGGATGAAGAAGCGGGTATTGCGGGCGAATTGATCGAGGACCTGTGGGCTCAATACGGCAGCTACGACTCCTTCAAGGGCTGGTATTTAAGCTTCGAGGTAGATAATTGGAACATGCCCGATGCTGCGTCATGGCAGCGGATGGCGAATTTCTACAATGATGTAACTACGGTAGCCCATACGGTATCGCCAGGGCTGCCAATTATGATATCGCCGTTCTACAACGTATCCGGCGGACTGAATCCGTCCGGCTGGCAGACGATGTGGAGCTACATTCTGAGCCGTACAGATATTGATATTATTGCGCTGCAGGACGGTATCGGAGCAGGGCATGCAGTGACATCCGATCTCGCGGGATGGTTCGCAGCGACACAGAATGCGATTGCCGCTTCAAGCCCGGGCACGGAGTTGTGGGCCGACACCGAGACGTTCAATATGGACTTCAGGCCGATGGACATGAGGCTGATGCTTGACAATATGCTGGCAGTGGAGCCTTATGTGAGCCATTACACAAGCTTCAGCTTCAACCATTACATGAGTCCGCAGACGGTTAATCCGCTCTATTATCAGACTTATGCCGATTATGCAGCTACCGGTATTATGGATTCGTCAGCTCCATCCACGCCATCGGGATTGACGGCTGCGGCGGCCGATTCGATGACAGTAAGCTTGAATTGGAGCAGCTCGGCAGATAATACGGGAGTGGTGGGCTATCAGATTTACCGCAATGGCGAGCTTGTCCATGCCAGCTATACGGCGGCTGCAAGCTTTATCGACAAGCAGCTTACGCCGGGCACAACCTATACGTATGCGGTTCGCGCATTCGATGCGGCAGGCAACCTGTCGCCTTTGACAGCGGCTGTATCCGTTGCGACTCCGGTGGGAACGACCTACCCGAATATTTGGTCGGCAGGCAAGTCGTATACCGCTTCCATGCCTGCGGATTCGGCTTATCCAGATTCCGGAGGCACGGAGCTGACCAATGGCGTGAACGGCTCGGCTGCATACGTGGACGGAGCATGGCAAGGGCGCAATACAGCCAATCCGTACAGCTTTGTTATTGATTTGGGTCAAGTGCGCACAATCGGCGAGTTGAATGCCAGCTTCCTGCAGGTGAAATCCGTCTATGTGCTGCTGCCGAAGGAGGTCCGCTTCTCTGTCTCGACGGACAATATCAGCTTTTCGGATGTCGGGTCTGTAGAGAAGCCTGCGGTCAGCAGCTCCGACCAGACGAAGAAGTACCGGATGGCCGGTCTGTCCGGCGTGTCGGGGCGTTATGTGAAAGTGGAAGTGCAGCCGGCAAGCAGCGCATGGACCTTTATTGACGAAATTCAAGTTCGCAACTAAGGCAAGGAAGAAATCATACGAATGATTAATGATGAAGCAACGGCAATAAAAAAGAAGCTGCCCATGAGCCTGCATGACTCGTGGGCAGCTTCTTTCTATTACTGGCTGACGCGGCTGCGCAAGGACAATTCGTCAATGAGCTCTTGGGCCGAGGCTTGCAGCCGTTCGGCCAGCTCTTCATTAATCTCGAACTTCGTCTCGCTGCTTCCGTCTTGAATGCGTTCCACTTGATTGTCCGTCGCATATACGCCGCGGATGAAGTGGCGGGCGCCCATGGATGCCAGTACTGGCTTGAGGGAATAATCGATAGACAATAGATGGGCGAGCGTGCCGCCAATGAAGAGCGGGAGCACCAGCTTGCCTTCGAGCCCCTTCTGCGGGAGCAAATCGAGATACGACTTCAGAACCCCTGTATAAGAAGCTTTGTATACCGGGCTGGCGATAATAACGGCAGAGGCTTCCTCTACCAGCCTATTCGCTTCTACGATGGCGGGGCTGCCGAAGCGGGAATGGACAAGGTCTTCAGCCGGCAATGTAACTACGGTGATTTGCTTGGAAGGATAGCCCTTCTGATCGAGCTCTCTTCTAATGAAATCAACGATTCCATTCAGGCGCGACGTTGCGTTGGGGCTGCCCGATATGATTACAATAGAGTTGGACATGAAATATGCATCTCCTTTATAGTAAGCACGTATACGTAAGAGTACGCAGTTATAGTAGTCTTATCCGATATGTTTTATCTGTAAAAGCGTACCATGAACGGTCGAAACGGTCAAACGGCGGGATAGGCTGAATTAAGCAGAATGATATGATAAAATTGACGAAAAAGAGCGCTTTTTTTCATGGGAGTGGAACTGGGATGAGCACATATGAATGGGTAAAGCCTCTGGAACGTATTATGAACAGGCCGCTTGCGGTCTTGACGGTGAAACCGTCGGAATGGAAGGCTGCCGCCGAAGGAGCTGAGGCATGCTCGGAGCCGTACACGGACGGCGGTTTGAAGGCGGGAGCATGGATCGAGCATGAAGGCAAGTTATGGATGATCGCAGAACCGGGCCAGAAGGGGCTGACCGTCCTGGAGATGGACGCGCGCGATCTGGAAGCGAAGGACAAGGATTTGATCAGCTGGTCGCTGAATCATGCATCCATCGGGCTAAAAGCCGGCGACCAAGGCGCATCGGAATCCGAGAAGCTGGCATTCAAGCTTGGAGAATGGCTTCAGAAGCAGCTGGAAGCCGAAGAGCCCGTCTATTCGCTGCCCGATCACCTGACCGTAGGCAGCCGGCTGTACCACGATATGATTCCGTTCCTGCTCGTAGCCGAACAGTCGAGCGTCAAGCAGGATGTCTATCCGGAGCTGGAGAAGCTGCTGCGTTCCTTCCTCTCCGACGATATATTGCTTATCCCGCTGAAGAGCAGAGAGTGGCTCATCTGGGGCCCGATGTCGCTGCTGAAGGATGAGGACTCGGATATGCATGAGCTTGCGGAGGAAGAGACGCTGGAGGACAGTCTTGCCTCCATTGCCATCGGCCTGCACGAGATGCTAGCCAGCGAATGGCTGGGCGAGTGCCATCTGGCCGTGACGCATCCGGTGTCGCCGGCGAAAGGCATGGTTGAGGCCGCCATTACGATGCGGGAGACGATCCACCTGGGCCGCAAGTTCCATGTCGGAACCAACATCCATCTGCCGTGGATGCTCCAGCTTGAGAGATTGCTTAATGCGATACCGGAATCTAACCGGTCCAAGTATCTGGAGCAGTCGCTGAAGCGCGCCGATCTGTTCGTGGAAGCGGAGATGCTCAGCACGCTGGATACCTTCTTCTCGCTTGACTGCAATGTCAGCGAGACGGCCAAGAAGCTGTATATTCACCGCAATACGCTGCTCTATCGGCTGGACAAGCTGAAGCAAGAGACTGGACTTGATGTTCGCCAATTCCGCGACGCCGTACTTGTGAAGATCATTTTGCTATTGTACAAAGTTACGAAAAGGAATTAAATTTTTTGTAAGGTATGTGCATAGTCATCTGTCTTCCCGTGGGATAAGATAGATGCATATCGAAATTCTTTTTTAGGGGGAAATTGATCATGGCAGGCGTACGCTTAGAAGGCATTTACAAAAAATATCCGGGTTCGGACAAAGCATCTGTAACCGATGTAAACCTAGACATCCAGGACAAAGAATTCCTCGTATTGGTCGGACCATCCGGTTGCGGTAAATCGACGACTCTTCGTATGATCGCGGGTCTTGAAGAAATCTCGGAAGGTAAATTGTTCATCGGCGACCGTCTTGTGAACGACGTAGCTCCTAAAGATCGCGACATCGCGATGGTATTCCAATCCTATGCCCTGTATCCGCACATGAACGTGTACCAAAACATGGCATTCGGTCTGAAACTTCGTAAATTCAAAAAAGCAGACATCGACAAGCGTGTTCGTGAAGCTGCTAAAATTCTTGATATCGAGCATTTGCTCGACCGTAAGCCGAAAGCTCTTTCCGGCGGTCAGCGTCAGCGCGTTGCCTTGGGCCGTGCGATCGTTCGTGAGCCACAAGTATTCTTGATGGACGAACCGCTTTCCAACCTTGATGCTAAGCTTCGCGGCCAAATGCGCGCGGAAATCAGCAAACTGACTAAACGTCTGGAAACTACTACAATCTACGTAACGCATGACCAGATTGAAGCCATGACAATGGGCGATCGCATCGTTGTTATGAAAGACGGCTTCATTCAACAAACAGATTCTCCGGAGCAACTGTACAACAATCCGAAGAACATCTTCGTAGCAGGTTTCATCGGAGCTCCATCCATGAACTTCATTTCGGGCACACTGTCTGAGCAAAGCGGCGCTGTTCGCTTCAAAGCTCCAGGCGTTGACGTTGCTGTACCTGAAGGCAAAGCGGCTACGCTTCGTTCCAAAGGCTACATCGGCAAAGAAGTCATCATGGGCGTACGTCCTGAGGACATCCATGAAGAGCCTGTGTTCCTGGAAGCTTCCCCTAACTCGATCGTGAACGCGAACGTAGAGGTTGCTGAGAACCTTGGTCACGAAATGTACCTGTACCTGAACGGTATCGGTTCCGACACTGTAATTGCACGCGTTGACGGCCGTTCCGCTATCCGCGATGGCGCAAGCGTGAAGCTGGCTCTGGACATGAACAAGGTTCACCTGTTCGACAAAGAGACAGAACTGAACATCTTCGAGAACTAATAACTGATTATAACAAGGAGTCCCCGGTTCATTCCGGGGGCTCTTTTTTAATTTTCCGGAGGGGAAAACCGTTTGGAGGGTTGAACCGTCTAATGCATACAAGGACGGCAGCAAGGCAAGAGCGGGGGGAAGATATGGAGCGTGATGCACAGAGCGAAGACGATCTGCGCAAGGACGATGATGCGTTGCTTAAGCGGATAGAGACAGAGAGGGACAAGATGTACGGCATTGCCTACGCTTATATGCGCAATGAGTCCGATGCGCTGGAAGCGGTGCAGGAGACGGTATGCAGAGTCTGGATGAAACGGCGGAGCATTAGGGAGCCGCGTTATTTTGCAACATGGATGATTCGCATCTTAATAAATGTATGTATGGATGAACGCAAGAAGCGGAAGCGGGAGCTGCCTTCTCCAGATGCGAATTTGGATAGGCTTGTGGCTTCGGACAGAACGCTGGAACGGCTAGGCATGGCAGAGCAGCTTGCGAAGCTGCCGCCGCGTTATCGGATGGTTGTCGTACTGAAATATTATCGGGATATGACCGTGATGGAGATTGCAGAGCTGCTGGAGAAGCCCGACGGGACAATACGCACTTGGCTGCACAAGGCGCTGAAGCTATTGCGGCTGGAGATGGAGCTAGGGAAGGAGGGGGCCGGGCATGAGCGAGTCGCCGAAGAAGGCTGGGGAAGACGTTAGGGAGGATTGGCCTAAGGATGGACGGGATGAATCCAAGGGTGACAGCCACAGCATGACGGAGAGAGATCATTTCAATGAGGAGCTGCAGCATGACCCGGACATGGCGCAGCTATTGAACAGCTTGGAGCAGGACCGTTCACAGGCCGATAGAGAGATGGCGTTAAGTCTAGAAGCCGACATTGCAGACCGGCTGGAATTTGCTTTGCGCGATGGACATAGGAAGGGAAGGAGACGCAGTGTCACTGCCCGGAGGACACGAATCGGCTTTCAGATGGTCGCATTGGCGATTTGCCTGATGCTGACGCTGACAGCCTTCGTAAGAATCTCGCCAGCTTTTGCTGCAATCGTGAAGGAAATTCCGGGGTTTGGGCGATTTGTTGAGTTAGTGTCGTATGACCGGTCCCTAATGAATGCATTGAACCATGAATACTTCCAGCTCGTGAACCAATCCGATGAGAGGAACGGCTACACCTTTACGGTTAATGGCGTGATCGCAGACTCACAGAGGGTCGTTGTTCTGTATACAGCAGAGGGGCCGGGGATTACGGAAGAGAATACAACTTTTCTGCCATACAAGTTGAAGGATGGCAGCGGAGCGGATCTCCAAGCAATGTCAATGAGCTCTCATTTCTTCCGGGAGGCGACTCAAAAGGAGGGCATCGTGCAGGATTATCTCGATATTCGCATGCAGCCGGGAGAGACGATTCCGAGAGAGCTTGACGTCATGATGAAGCTGGGTGAGGAATGGCTTGAGGTACAGGTAGCTATTAATCATGAGAAATTTGCCGAGCTGGAAGAAACATTTGATTTGAATCAGACGATTGAGATAGCTGGCCAAAAGATTACGCCGCTTCAGGTTACGGTGGACTTTGAGGGAGACCCCGCCAATCAGAAGCGCCTTGTCGATTTCATCGATTTGCGATTGGTTGATGATCGCGGGCGAAGCTATGCTACACAGAGCGGGATGGGCGATCTGGAGGGTTCGCTCAGAAGGCACTTCCAGATTGGCGCATTCGAGAAGGTGAAGTCGCTCACGTTGACGGCCAGAGGGTTGATGATGAACGACCGTGACTTGAAAGTAGTCATTGATACAGACCAAAAGCTGTTGATCAGCGCACCTGATGAAAGATTGTCCCTGGGAGAGGCCAATATGCGGAAGGACGGAATTGATCTTCGGTTTGATATGCGGCTGAACACACCTATAGAGGGAGCCAGCTATGGCGGATATAGGCTGTTTCAATACGGAGGAACGTTCCGGGACGCTTCGGGCAAGGCTTACCCGATCGAATACGGGGATACACTGGGGCAGAATTACGTATCCATACGGATAAGCGAGGAAGAAACCGGCCATTATTACTTCCATATTCCTAATGAGGATTATGCTCAGCCGCTGACTTTGGATGTGGACCAATATTATGGATATGTCCTTCAGGATTTATCCGTTCTAATCAAATAAAGGAAAGGCGCCGCGCGGCGGAAACGTTGCGTTCGGCGTCTTTTTGCATTACGATGAAGACATTGGAAAAATTGATGTACATACGGACAGATCATGCTTGTTCGCGCAGATGAAGGGGGTCCACACCGTGCCGAAAAAAGTGAAAGTATCAGAGCTCGTCCGGCAGTTCCAGCTGGAGATAGTAGCCGGCGAGGACGGACTTAAACGTAATATTACTGTAGATGACTTATACCGACCGGGGCTGGAGATGGCAGGCTACTTCCACTACTTCCCGAGTGAGCGGGTGCAGCTGCTTGGACGAACTGAAATTTCGTTCCTCAACATGCTGGACAGCGAAGAGAGGAAGAACCGCATGGTGCGCCTTTGCAATGAGGACACGCCATGTATCATTCTGACGCGCGGACTCGAAGCGCCCAAGGAATTGATCGAGCAGTCGAATGCGACGCAGGTGCCTGTGCTGCGCAGCAACACGGCGACTACGATTCTCTCCAGCCGCATCACGGACTTCCTGGAGCATAAGCTCGCGCCTACGGCAACGATTCACGGCGTACTCGTCGATGTGTACGGAGTAGGCATGCTGATTACAGGAGGCAGCGGCATCGGCAAGAGCGAGACGGCTCTGGAGCTGGTGAAGCGGAGTCATCGTCTCGTTGCGGACGATGCGGTGGAGATTCGCCAAACCTCCGATGGTCAGCTGCACGGCACTGCGCCGGAGCTTATCCGTCATTTGCTGGAAATCAGGGGTCTGGGCATCATCAATGTCATGACGCTGTTCGGAGCAGGCGCTGTCCGCACGCAGAAGCGGATCGGGCTTGTCATCAAGCTGGAGAACTGGCAGCAGGATAAGCAATATGACCGTCTGGGTCTGGATGAGGAAGTGACGCGTATCATTGATACTGACATCCCGCTCGTTACGATTCCGGTTCGTCCGGGGCGGAACCTTGCCGTTATTATTGAGGTAGCCGCCATGAACTTCCGATTGAAGCGGATGGGCTACAATGCCGCCCTGCAGTTCACGAACAAACTCACCGAGACGATTGCTGACGATATGGATGATTATGATTGACCTGAGCACGAACACAACATCGCACTTACGCCAATATATGAAATGAGGGAGTAGATCAAACCAATGGATACGTTCGCGATTAATCCCGTCCTATTCGAGATCGGCGGCTTGTCGATCCGGTGGTACGGACTTATTTTGGGTTTGGGTGCGCTTGCGGGGCTTCTGCTTGCAGTGCGGGAAGGAAAGAGATTCGGCATCAAGCCGGACTTTTTCATGGATTTGCTGCTGCTTGGAGCGCCGTCCGCGATTATTGCAGCGCGCATATATTACGTAGCGTTCTCGTGGGACCAGTACAAGGACCGTCCGCTCGATATGTTCAAAATATGGGAAGGCGGCATCGCCATCTACGGGGCGATCATCGGCGCGTTTATCTGCGGCATTATCTATGCGCGATATAAAGGCTACCGTTTCCTCAGAATCGCAGACATTGCCGTACCGTCGATCCTGGTAGGGCAAATGATCGGCCGCTGGGGCAACTTCATGAACCAGGAAGCCTACGGGGGTCCGGTCAGCGAAGAGTTCCTTCGCAATACGCTGCATATCCCGTCCTTTATCGTCAATCATATGTTTATTGTAGACCAGGCTATCCAGGAAGGTGCGTACCGTCATCCGGCGTTCTTGTATGAATCGCTCTGGAGCTTGGTGGGACTGGCTATTCTGTTCATCCTGCGCCGCCAGAAGTTCCTGCGCGTCGGCGAATTGACAGCCGCTTACTTCATCTGGTATTCCATCGGCAGATTCTTTATTGAAGCACTGCGCATCGACAGCCTGGCCTTCATGGGTCCAAGCTGGCTGGCCTCGCTGATCAACGGCCTATGGTCGCCAATCAGCGGAGTGTTCGATCAGGGGTATCTGGATCCGTCTTACGGCAATATCCGCATCTCTCAATTGCTTGCGCTGCTGCTTATTATCGCGGCGATCATCTTTATTATTGTACGGCGTGTAACAGGTCAAGCGGATGTGCGCTACTCTGATCCGATTGTGAGCACGAAGCCTGAGCGCAACGGCTTGACGGCTGAAGGGGAAGAAATTGCCGCTGCAGCAGGCGGCGACAAAGATAAAAAGTAAGCTTTGAATAGAAGATAGGAACGACAGCATTGTTATATTAGGAGGCAAGTCAGCATGAATGGAATTCGCACGATGCTATTCGATTTGGACGGCACGATTCTCGATACGAACGAGCTGATCATCCGCTCCTTCCTGGAGTCGCTGAAGGGATATGTTCCAGAGGACTTCTGCAGGGATCATATCATCCCAAGCATGGGGCTGACGCTCACGGATCAGATGAAGCTGTTCTCCGGGCTGGACGATGTGGAGCATCTCGTGAAGGCTTATCGGGAAGTGAACCTGAGGCTTCACGATGATCTGGTCACCACATTCATGCATGTGAACGAGGTGCTGGAGAAGCTGCATGGCGAAGGCGTTCAGATCGGCGTAGTGACGACCAAGATGAGGCTGACGACGGAGCGGGGCCTGAAGTTCGTCGGCATCTACGATTACATTGATGCGATTGTGACGATCGATGACGTCACGCATCCGAAGCCGCATCCGGAGCCGGTCCAGAAGGCGATGGCATTGCTGGGAGCTGATCCTGCTTCGACAATCATGGTTGGGGACAGCACGGTCGATATCCAGTCCGCTGTCGCTGCTGGAGCGATCGGCGTCGGAGTTGCATGGTCGCTTAAGGGAGGCCAGATTCTACGGGATGCCGGCGCGTCGTATGTGATAGACGATATGCGGGAGCTGTATGCTTTCGCCGGATCGGAGCTGGGGACGCTTGAGAGACGTTGAACGTTATCCCGTTGAAGGGCCGAACGCCTTGTGGCAGGTCTATTCAACCGTAAGCAGAGTGAAGGCAGTGCGGAACTTCATCTTCATCCAACTGGCCAGATACTGCCCCGTGCTGCCTTGGAAGAACTGGATCTACCGCCGTGTGCTAGGGATGAAGGTGGGGAAGCATACGGCCTTCGCCCTCATGGTGATGGTCGATGTATTCTTCCCGGAGCGAATCACTGTCGGAAACAATTCCATTATCGGGTATAACACAACGATTCTGACTCATGAATATCTAATTAAGGAATACCGGCTTGGCCATGTACATATTGGCGATCATGTTATGATTGGCGCGAATACGACGATTCTTCCCGGTGTTACGATCGGGGACCATGCCGTTATCGCCGCTGGTTCGGTAGTTCATAAGGATGTGCCGGCATATGCCTTTGTCGGCGGCAATCCGATGAGGCCGATCGAGCGCCGCACCGGCTCCAAGGAGTCTTGAGCAAGCAAGGCAAGTCGTTTATCCATGTAGGAGAACGGGAACCGGGTTGTCCATAGAGTTAGTGATTGATTCAACAGCGGGGATGTCCTTCATGCAGAGCGGCTGGCGCAGGTAGGCGCTGGTCGCGAACGTGGAAGGATGTCCTTTTTTCATGAGAAGAAGAGGATTCATCTATTCATAAGGAAGCGTTCTGCCGATACTAGGAGAAGCTGGGTTGTTATGCCGAAAATGGGGCGTTCACAGCTTGACGGGAGAGCGTTAATCATGCTACGATAACCACTAATATCTTTATTTTGGTAGTATGGTAACACTTTAAATCATTAAAGCATTAATGAAGGAGAACGGTTATGTCTAAACCAAAGATGTTCGAGAAGCCGACCGGCGCCAAGGACTATCTGCCGGAAGCGGTTCGCAAGCTGCGTCATATCGAGCGCGAAGTGCTGGACTGCATGCGCGGCTGGGGCTATGAACAAATCATTACGCCAACGATGGAATATTACGATACGGTGGGAGCGGCAAGCTCCACATCCGACCATAAACTATACAAGCTGCTTAATAACCGCGGCACGACGCTGGTTCTGCGCTCCGATATGACGTCCCCTATTGCTCGGGTCGTCTCTTCGCTGCTTAAGGAATCGGATTTCCCGCTGCGCCTGTCTTACCATTCCAATGTGTTCCGATCGATCGAAGAGGAAGCGGGACGCGAGGTCGAGTTCTTCCAGACAGGCGTCGAGCTTGTTGGAGATTCATCTGCGGAAGCGGATGCCGAGGTCGTCGCGCTGGCGATTGCGTCGCTTAAAGCGGCTGGAGTTGAACGTTTCAAGTTCGCCATCGGCCATGTCGGCTTCCTGAACGGTCTGCTCGGCGAGGCGCTGCCTGGCCGCACGGAGGAGCAGGAGCTGCTGAAGTCCTGCCTGCTTGGGCGGGATTATGTCGGCTACCGCGATCAACTGCGGAAGCTGTCATTGGAGGAGCCGGTACGCGCTGAGCTGGAGGGAATATTGCGTCTGCGCGGCGGCGGAGAGGTATGCGAACAGGCGCTGGAGCTCTGCACGGACGAGACGGCAAGGGCGTCGATCAGCCATCTGTGCGAGATCTGGGATGCGCTGAAGGCTTACGGTGTCAGCGAGCATGTCCTGATCGATCTGACCATGATCGGCGACTTCTCGTATTATACGGGCATGACCTTCGAGGGATATGCTGCCGATCTCGGCTTCCCTGTCGTAAGCGGAGGCCGTTATGACAATCTGCTGGCGCAATTCGGGCGCCCGGCAGGGGCGACTGGCTTTGCGCTTAAGACAACGAGAGTGCTGGAGCTTCTGGGCGCGGAGAGCGATGAGGAAGAAGAGCGCACGCTGATCGTATACGATGCTGCAGGGCGCGACGATGCGCTGGCAGAGGCGCAGCGTCTTCGCGGAGCAGGCGCCCTGGCGGTAACGCTGCGGGCGGACTCGCCTTCGGATGAGCTGCACAAGGCCGCTGAGGCGGGCAGCTTCCACTATAAAGGGCTGCGTTATACGGCGCTGCAGACCTATATGGCAGGCCAAGTGACGAAAGGAGGCAGCGCAACATGAACAGCGAGAAGGAAATCTTGAAAGTTGCGATGCCGAAGGGCAGAATATACAAGCAAGCGCTCAAGTTGTTCCGTGAAGCGGGCATTTCGATTCCGGGCGACTTTGACGATACGCGGAAGCTGATTATTGAGCAGCCGGAAGCGAAGATGGAATTTATTATGGCGAAGCCGGTGGACGTACCGACTTTCGTCGAATACGGCGTGGCCGATATCGGCATTGTCGGCAAGGACGTTCTGATGGAAGAAGACAAGGATGTCTATGAGCTTCTGGATCTGGGCATTGCGAAGTGCCGGATGTCCGTAATCGGGCTGCCGGACTGGAAGCCAACCATTCAGCCGCGTGTGGCTACCAAATATCCTAGCGTCGCATCCGCCTACTTCCGCGAGCAAGGTCAGCAAGTAGAAGTGATTAAGCTGAACGGGTCTATTGAGCTTGCTCCGCTGATCGGCTTGGCGGACCGCATTGTCGATATGGTCGAGACGGGCCAGACGCTGCGGGAGAACGGGCTTGTAGAGATGGAGACCATCTTCGGCATTACGAGCCGTCTGATTGCCAATCGCGTGAGCTACCGGATGAAGAACGACAGCATTCAGAGCCTGTGCGACAGATTGCAAGATACAATCGCAACCAAGAATTTCTAGGAGCAGGATCAAACAAATTGCAGCCGAATACATCCCGTGCGGCTCAGGCGGGCTGAGTCGGCATTATGGACATAGAGCAGGATGCGCGGCACCAAAGCGCAGGGAGAGGAGTGTTGGATGATGCGTATTATGCGTGCGGAGCAATTCGGATTAAAGCGTGAGGTGGAATACGGAACGCCGGAGCAAAATGAAAGTGCGCTGCGCATTGTGGCTGATGTGAAGGCGGAAGGCGATGCAGCCCTGCTGCGCTACACGGAGCAGCATGACAAGGTGAAGCTGGATGCGTCTGCGCTGCGTGTTGCGCAAGAAGAGATCGATGCGGCCTATGACCGTGTTGATGCTGCTTTCCTGACGGCATTGCGCGAAGCGGCGGTCAATATCCGCAAGTTCCATGAGAAGCAATTGCGCAACTCATGGATGGATCTCCAGCCGGACGGCACGATGCTGGGCCAAATTATGCGCCCGCTGAAGCGTGTCGGCGTGTATGTGCCGGGCGGCAAAGCGGCATACCCTTCGTCCGTGCTGATGAACGTCATTCCGGCTCAAGTAGCTGGCGTGCCGGAGATCGTCATGGTGACGCCGCCGGCTACAGGCGGCAAGGAAGGGATCGATCCGTATATTCTGGTCGCGGCAGCCGAAGCGGGCGTGAAGGAGCTGTACCGCGTAGGCGGCGCTCAGGCTATTGCGGCGCTTGCTTACGGTACAGACACGATTGCGCCGGTGGATAAGATTTGCGGTCCGGGCAACATCTACGTGGCGCTGGCGAAGCGAGCGGTATTCGGCGCAGTCGATATCGACAGCATTGCCGGTCCAAGCGAGATCGTCGTCTTGGCGGATGATTCCGCCGATCCGGTCTATATCGCAGCGGATCTGCTGTCCCAGGCTGAGCATGACGAGATGGCCTCGTCGATCTTGGTGACGCCTTCGGAGAAACTGGCGCAAGCGGTCGCGGGCGAAGTTGAGCGTCAGCTGTCGACGCTGCCGCGGCAAGATATCGCCAGAAGCTCGATCGATCAATACGGCGCGGTCCTGCTGGTCGATTCTATTGAAGCAGGCATCGATGTTGTGAACCAGCTTGCTCCAGAGCATCTGGAGGTGCTGACGGAAGAGCCGATGCGGTTGCTGGCGCTGATCGAGAATGCGGGCGCAATCTTCCTTGGGCCGTACAGCTCCGAGCCTGTGGGCGATTATTTTGCAGGACCGAACCACATTATCCCGACGAACGGAACTGCCCGTTTCTCGTCGCCGGTCAATGTGGATGACTATATGAAGAAATCCAGCCTGATCTACTATAGCAAGGAAGCTCTGATGAAGAACGGCGACAGCATCATGACGCTGGCCCGCCATGAAGGTCTCGAAGGCCACGCCAGAGCGATTCAGGTTCGTCTGGATAAGGAGAACGGCTCGAAGTAGTTTGCGAAACAGTAATTGATAGCAGGAATCTATAGATGGAGGTAGGAGTTACAATGACAGAACAAGCGGTGCGCGAGGCTTCGGTCTCACGGAAGACGAATGAAACGGATATTTCGCTTAAATTTGCGGTAGACGGCACAGGGCAGGTCAACTTGGAGACGGATGTCCCATTCCTGAACCACATGCTCGACCTGTTCGCCAAGCACGGACAATTCGATCTGACTGTCGATGCGAAGGGTGATATCGATATCGATGACCATCACACAGTGGAGGATATCGGCATTTGCCTTGGACAAACATTTCGCGAGGCACTGGGTGACAAACGCGGCATCAAGCGTTATGCCAGCGTGTTCGTTCCGATGGACGAGGCGCTTGCGCAGGTTGTTGTTGACGTAAGCAACCGTCCGCATTTTGAATACCGCGCGCAATATCCTTCTTCCCAGGTAGGCAGCTTCTCTACCGAGCTGGTCCATGAGTTCCTATGGAAGCTTGCGCTGGAAGCCCGCATTACGCTGCATGTTATTGTGCACTACGGCCAAAATACGCATCACATGGTCGAAGCCATATTCAAGGCTCTGGGCAGAGCGCTTGACGAGGCGACCGCCATTGATCCTCGCGTGCAAGGAGTCCCTTCGACGAAGGGAATGCTGTAAGATGATCGCGATTATCGATTACGGCATGGGGAATCTCCACAGCGTAAGCAAAGCTGTGGAGCGTCTTGGCTATGAGGCGGTTGTGACGGCCGATCCGCAGCAGATCGTGGAGGCGGACGGCGCGATCCTGCCGGGCGTAGGCGCTTTCGGCGACGCGATGCAGAACCTGCGCAATACGGGACTGGATGAAGTTGTGAAGTTTTACGCGGCTTCGGGCAAGCCGATTCTGGGTATCTGCCTTGGCATGCAGCTGCTGTTCAGCCAGAGCGAGGAATACGGCCAAAACGAAGGTCTCGGCTTGCTGCCGGGCGAGGTTATCCGGTTCAGCGGCGACTTCAAAATTCCGCATATGGGCTGGAACAAGCTGAGCTTCCTGCAAGGAGGCTCTCCTTTATTCCAAGGGCTTGAGGAAGGCCATGTCTATTTCGTACATTCCTTCCATGCGAAGCCGGGCTTAGCATCCGACTTGCTGGCCACGACAGATTATTATGGACCGGTAACCGCGATTGTAGGACGCGGCAGTGTATACGGCATGCAATTTCACCCGGAGAAGAGCGGAGATCTGGGTATGGCTTTGCTGGGCAACTTCCTTGCCTTGACGGGAAGCGGCAAGCCGCAAGCAGCTACGGTCTGATAGGGAGAGGGGAGAGAGAGCATGCTGGCAAAACGAATTATTCCTTGTCTGGATGTGAAGGACGGCCGCGTCGTCAAAGGCGTCAACTTCGTCAATCTGCGCGATGCGGGAGATCCGGTGGAGCTTGCGGCGACGTATGACCGCGAGGGTGCGGATGAGCTGGTCTTTTTGGACATTTCGGCGTCTGTAGAGGGCAGAGCGACTATGATCGAGGTCGTGAAGCGTACGGCGGGAGAGATTACGATTCCTTTCACGGTAGGCGGAGGCATCTCGCATGTCGATGACATGACCAGATTGCTTCGCGCAGGAGCGGACAAGATCGGCATTAACACCGCCGCCATTAAAAATAAATCGCTTGTATCCGACGGCGCGCGCCGTTTCGGCTCGCAGTGCATCGTCGTGGCCATCGACGCCAAGTTCAATCCGGAGTGGGGCGAATGGGAAGTTTATACGCATGGCGGACGCCAGGCGACAGGCATTCGCGCGCTGGAGTGGGCCCGCGAGGCTGAGAAGCTAGGCGCGGGCGAGCTGCTGCTGACAAGCATGGACGCGGACGGCACGAAAGACGGCTTCGATATCAAGCTGACAGCGGCGGTATCGGACTCCGTCGGCATTCCGGTTATCGCATCCGGGGGGGCAGGCCGGATCGCCCACTTCCACGAAGTGTTCGAGGAAGCGCGCGCAGACGCGGCTTTGGCGGCTACGATTTTCCACTACAAGGAAATGACGATACAAGAAGTGAAAGATGATTTGCGCAAGAAGGGAGTCGAGGTCAGATAATGGGTACAGTAGAGATACAGGATCAGATTAAGTGGGATGCGGACGGTCTCGTGCCGGCTGTTGTGCAGGATGCGCAGAGCAAGGAAGTGCTAATGCTCGCTTATATGAACCGGGAGTCGCTGCAGCGTTCGATTGAATCGGGCACAACATGGTTCTGGAGCCGCTCGCGAGGCGAGCTGTGGAATAAAGGAGCGACTAGCGGACATACTCAAGAGATTATCTCCATGGCCTATGACTGCGACGGCGATACATTGCTTGTACGCGTGAATCAGCATGGACCGGCTTGCCATACCGGCAGCTACAGCTGCTTTTTCAATCCGATTGCGGTTCAGGGTGAAGAGGCTGGAGAAACGGAAGAGGCTAATGGGGACCGATTCGGAATTCTGGGCCGTCTGGAGAACGTCATCGCACAGCGACATGCAGAGCGTCCGTCCGGCACATATACGACGTATCTCTTCGACAAAGGCGTCGACAAAATTCTGAAAAAAGTCGGAGAAGAGTCCGCCGAAGTGATCATCGCGGCCAAGAACAAGGATAACGATGAGCTCCGCAGCGAAGCTGGCGACTTGCTCTTCCATCTCATGGTGCTGCTCCGTGAAAGGGGTCTTCCGCTTGACGACATTATGTCCGAGCTGGAGAATCGCCACGGCAAGCCGACTACGAATAAGATGCGGTAAATATCGGAAGTCATGACTTTGTCGAAAAATAGTAGCAATACCTTTTTGAATTATCGGTAAATCAATGTATAATAGGACAAGTAAGAATGATCGAAGTTTTAAATTATTTGGTTGAAACGCTCAGGAGGGTATCATGTTAAGCGACAAGGTGCGTATTTTTTCGGGTTCGTCAAATCCGGTATTGGCTCAGAAAATCAGCAGCGAACTAGGACTGAACCTAGGTGCAATCAAGCTGTCCCGTTTCAAGAGCGGCGAGATCTATGTCCACTACGAAGAAACGATACGGAATTGCGACGTATTTTTGGTTCAGTCGTTCTCGCATCCCGTTAACGAGCACTTCGTTGAATTGCTTGTCATGATTGATGCGGCGAAGCGTGCTTCCGCAAGAACGATTAACATCATCATGCCGTACTACGGATACGCACGCCAGGAACGCAAGGCTGCTCCGAGGGAGCCGATCTCGGCGAAAATGCTGGCTGATGTGCTGACGACAGTAGGCGCTACTCGCGTCATTACGATCGATCTGCATGCTCCGGCAATTCAAGGCTTCTTCAATATTCCGGTAGACCACATGACGGCGCTTGATCTGATCAGCGACTATCTGAAGTCGAAGAACATTAAGAACCCGGTTGTGGTATCGCCGGACGCAGGCCGTGCATCCACGGCGGAGAAGCTGGCCAACTACCTGGACACTTCGTTTGCCATTATGATCAAGAAACGTCCAGCTCACAATGAATCGTCCATTACGCATGTAATTGGTGATGTTGCAGGCCAGACGCCTATCATTATTGAAGATTTGATTGATACGGGCAATACGATTGTCAATGTTGTAGAAAGCTTGAAAGAAAGAGGCGCGGAGGATGTATACGTCTGCGCGACGCACCCGCTCTTCTCAGGAACCGCAATTGAGCGTTTGGATCATCCCAATATTAAAGAAGTCGTCGTAACCGATTCCATTATGTTGCCGGAGACGACACCGGACCGCTTCAAAATCCTGTCGGTCGCGCCGCTGCTGGCGGAAGCGACACGTATTATTTTGGATGGCGGCTCCATCAGCACCCTATTCAAAAACAAAGGTGTATAGCGCTTATAAGCTTTAGTAATTGCATATCGACAAGAGCGAATCGCGGGCAGCTTATGCTGTCCGCGATCTTTTCAATTTTCGGGATATCCAATAATCTTACGTGTTGAGTTTTGCGGGGCTATGGTATAATCGAAAAAAACGAAACCGAGACATGATATCCGGCAAGGCATATTGCCGCTGTTCATACTGCACGGTGAAAGTTATCAGCTTGACAATGTCAGAGCTGGAGAACCGCCATGGCTAGCCGACGATCGACGCACTGGGCAGTGCGCTTTTTTGCTGTTGAAGCCAATGGTGTGCGTGGTTGTGCGCAAAGGTTTGCGCTTGCTGCCTCTAACTTTTGAATTTGTCCAATTGCATGCCTTGAGGCGTCGAACGCATATACTTTTCGAGGGATGCGCTTGCCAGACGTGCCAGCGGGCTGTTGATGGGCTATGCCGACCACCCGCGACTTAGATAACCGCTTATAATGAGAGATAGGTTAATTGGCTGCGATGGGCTTCCACCTTTTCCGCTGTATGGGTGACATGCAGATATAGGAGGAGGGGAAGGAGAAGGAGAGAGAACTCCTGGTTGAAAGTAGAAGTGATTTTTGTGGAGTTGAGTTGCGTTTTGCATGTGCGAAACATATCTAGAGCACGCTGACCGCTGGATGGTTGTGTAGCGGAACTGCTGTGCGGTGCGGTTTTGCTTATGCAAAACGTAATTTACGTTTTAGTGATGAATGCTGCAAGACGTGGAACGCGGCTAGCAGGTTGGTGAGCGAGCATCGCGGGCGCTCTAAGCCGCGAAACTCGGCTAGCAGAGTAGAGAGCGAGCTCCGCGGGCGCTCTAAGCCGCGAAACTCGGCTAGCAGAGTAGGGAGCGAGCTCCGCGGGTGCTCTAAGCCGAGAAACTGGGCTAGCAGGTTGGTGAGCGAGCTCCGCGAGTGCTGTAAGCCGCGAAACTCGGCCAGCAGAGTAGAGAGCGAGCTCCGCGGGCGCTCTAAGCCGAGAAACTCGGCCAGCAGAGTAGGGAGCGAGCTCCGCGGGTGCTGTAAGCCGAGAAACTCGGCTAGCAGGTTGGTGAGCGAGCTCCGCGAGTGCTGTAAGCCGCGAAACTTGGCTAGCAGAGTAGAGAGCGAGCTCCGCGGGTGCTGTAAGCCGAGAAACTCGGCTAGCAGGTAGGTGATTGAGCTCCACCGGGCGCTCTAAGCCGAGAAACTCGGCTAGCAGGTAGGTGAGCGAGCTCCGCGAGTGCTGTAAGCCGAGAAACTCGGCTAGCAGAGTAGAGAGCGAGCTCCGCGGGTGCTGTATGCCGAGAAACTCGGCTTGCAGGGCAGCTATTGAGCTCCGCGGGCGCTCTAAGCCGAAAAACTCGGCTTGCAGCATTGCAAGCGAGCCCCACATACCAACAAAAGGATAAACAAACATTCAAATGATGAAATATAGCATGCAAAGGTTGTTTTGCCTGGGGGGCAAAACAACGCTGATCAAGCACGAAAGCTGTTTTGCCAATGCAAAACCATGCTGCGATGTACGAATGGCGGGCTGCATGAGCAGAACTTACAGGGAGGTGCCTTGCGAATGAAGGGAAAGAAACGTATGGCTGTTAATGAAGGAGCAGGAACAAAAATTATACCGGTTCAATGGGACGCTACGTTCTTTTTCGAGCGCGCGGTCCGTTCGCTGGACCGGTTTCATTATGACAAGGCACTGAAGTATTTTCGCAGAGCCGTGGAGTATGAGCCGGACAATCCCGTGAACCATTGCAATATGGCGGGCATTATGTCGGAAATGGGCAACTACAAGGAATCCAATGAAGTGCTAAGCTGGATTCTGGATGAGCTCGATCCAGAGATGACGGAATGCCATTTCTACATGGCGAATAACTTTGCCAATATGGAGATGTACGAATCGGCCGAGCAGTCGCTCGTCCGTTACCTGCAGGAGGATGCGGAGGGCCATTACTTGGATGAAGCGGAGGAAATGATGGAGCTGCTCCAGTATGAGCTGGAGAGACCGATGCCGCTGAAAAACATCAAGTCCCGCCAAGGCATGGTCGAGCATGATCAGGCCCGGGCGCTGCTGGAGGAAGGGAAGTTTACAGAAGCTGTCCGCATTCTGGAAGAAATAGCGGAGCAGCAGCCCGACTTCCTCGCGGCGCGGAATAACTTGGCGCTGGCCTATTACTACATGGGCTTGTTCGATAAGGCCAAAGCCTGCATCCAGGGCGTGCTGGAGCACGAGCCTGGCAATCTGCATGCCTTGTGCAACCTGGCTATCTTCTATCAGCATGAGGAAGACACGGAAAACTTGAAGGGCTTGGTCGAGCTGTTGACGAAAACCGTGCCGTTCCACCAGGAGCACGCATTCAAGCTGGCGACGACAATGGGAATACTAGGTGAGCATGACGTGGCGCATGGGCATTTCGTCAGGCTGATCAAGGACGGGGAGGCGCAGCAGGATCCTTGCCTGCACCATTACGCGGCTGTCGCGGCTTACAACTCCGGACGGCTGAACGATGCCGAGCGTCTATGGAGAAGCACGATGAAGCTGGATCCCTCATCGGGAGTTGCTCCGTATTATCTGGATCAGCTTCAGCTTATCCGCGGCGGCGAGACGGCTTCGCCGATCAGCTACCACTATCATCTGCCGTTCGAAGAGCAGTTCAAGCTGTGGGAGAAATCGTCGGATGGGATGCCGGATCACTTGAAGCGCGATCCGCTGGTGCGGTCTTCCTTCTTCTGGGCGCTGCGTCATGGCGATCAGCATACGAAGCTCCAGGTCATTCAGGCCTTCGGCATGATTGCCGATAATGAAGTGAAGGATGTGCTGCGCGCATTCCTGCTGGAGCCGGAGGAAGACGATTATTTGAAAAAAATCGCGGTATTCGTGCTGCGTACAATGGGCGTTCAGGAGCCGCTTCGGGTCATGCTGGAGGGCAAGGAGACGGTCATTGAGCCGAATCGCGTACCGTCCAGGCTGCCGGAGTGGGATGATAAATGGGAGGCTGTGGCGCAAGCGGCCATCAGCCGCATGAGCAAGCATTATGATCTTGTGCAGCAGCATGATATGATGACATTATGGGTTGAATTTCTAACCAGGGTTTATCCCAACGTCCCGAAGCTGGCGAAGCCGGAGGGCTGGGCGGCGGCACTGGAATATTTGACAGCGAAGATGCATCGCCGCGCGATATCGTATCATGAGGTGTCGGTCCGATACGGGACATCCATTGCGACGGTGAGCAAGCATGTGAAGCTGATTGACGAGGCATGCGGCATTAAGGAGAAGATGAAGTCGATCAACTCTGTATTTTTTGCGCAGCAGCCAACGGAAGACTAATTTTGATCATGAGGTGAAGCATATGTACAAATCCATTATTATCGGTACGGGTCCTGCCGGACTGACGGCTGCAATCTACCTGGCTCGCGCCAACATGAATCCTCTCATTATTGAAGGGCCGGAGCCGGGCGGTCAGCTTACGACGACGACGGATGTGGAGAATTTCCCAGGCTTCCCTGAAGGTATTATGGGACCGGAGCTTATGGACAATATGCGTAAGCAAGCGGAGCGCTTCGGCGCGAAATTCATGACAGGCTGGGTGAACAGCGTCGATATGTCGCAGCGTCCATTCAAGCTTCAAATTGAAGGCCAAGGCGAGATCGTTGGCGAAAGCCTGATCATCTCCACAGGCGCTTCCGCGAAGTATCTCGGCATCCCTGGCGAGAAGGACAATGTGGGCAAAGGCGTAAGCACTTGCGCGACATGCGACGGCTTCTTCTTCCGCGGCAAGAAGATCATCGTTATCGGCGGCGGCGACTCCGCAATGGAGGAAGCGAACTTCCTGACTCGCTTCGCTACGAACGTCGAGCTCGTCAACCGTCGTACGGAGCTGCGCGCTTCCAAAATCATGCAGGATCGGGCGCGCGAGAATGAGAAGATCAGCTGGAGCCTGAACCGCACGCCGGTGGAAGTGGTGGCGAACGGCATGGGTGTAACGGGCCTTAAAGTCAAAAACAACGATACGGGCGAAGAAGAAGTGATTGAGACGAACGGCATCTTCATCGCGATCGGCCATACGCCGAACACGAAATTCCTCGGCGGCCAAATCGATACGGATGAGCATGGCTACATCAAGGTGAAGCCGGGCACTTCCGAGACGAATGTACCGGGCGTATTCGCATGCGGCGACGTACAGGACAACAAGTATCGCCAGGCAATTACGGCTGCGGGCAGCGGCTGTATGGCAGCGCTGGACTGCGAGCGGTTCCTCGAGGGACATATTACGCAGGATTGGAGCCAATCGCTGTAAGCGGCAGGCATGTGTTAAGGACTGTGGGGTTGATTCCAATCCGGCAGTCCTTTTCATATATAGATGAAGAAAATATAATGTCGATAGGCGCTTGCAAATATCCATAGGCATCTCGATTGCGGATACTGCGAAAGAGGGGCCGCGGTATAGCAAAATGTCAGCCGTGATGCGGCAATTCGGCACTTTTCACCGGGGTCCGGAGTCACGGAATGCGCTTGACCGAAGCGGTTACAACGCTTATAGTTGAGAACAGAGAACGTTAACTTTATGGATGAGGTGGCTTTGTCATGTCTGAGAAGATTTACATTGGAGTCGATGTCGGTGGTACTACGATCAAGGTAGGCATCTGCGATGCGGAGGGACAGTTGCTCCACACGTTTGAAGGGCCGACGGGAACAGGTAAAGGAACGGACGTCATCCTTCATAATATTGCGAATTATGCACGGGAGATTGTGAAAGATTCGCCTTTTGAATGGGAACAGGTTGAGGGTGTGGGCGTAGGGATCGCCGGCTTCCTTGATATTCCAAGAGGCTTTGTAAAGTTTTCTGCAAATCTTTATATTGAGAATACAGATTTGAAAGGTTTCCTGGAGCAAGAGCTTCAGAAGCCGATCAAGGTCAACAACGATGCGAACGTGGCGGCGCTTGGAGAAGCGTGGGCCGGCGCAGGCAAAGGCATCGACAATTGCGTATGCTATACGCTCGGCACTGGCGTTGGCGGCGGTATTATTATCGGCGGCCGTATCGTCGAAGGCTTTGCAAGTATGGCGGGCGAGCTTGGCCATGCCGCGATTGTGCCTGATCTGGAAGCGATCCAGTGCGGCTGCGGCAAGATGGGCTGTCTGGAGACGGTTTCCTCTGCTACAGGCATCATCCGTATGGCGAAGGACGCGGTAGAGCGCGGAGACCGCACAACCCTGTCGGGTCTGGAAGACATTACGGCGAAGGACGTTATCGATGCGGCGAAAGCAGGCGACGAAGTAGCGGCGCGTATCGTAAGCCGCGCAGCGTACTACCTGGGCAAATCGATGTCGACGCTGGCTATTTTGCTGAACCCGCAATATTTCATTATCGGCGGCGGCGTATCCAAAGCAGGCGACTTCCTGTTCGACCAGATTCGCGAAGTATTCGAGAAGTACACGCTTGATCAGGCGAAGGAAGGCGTTAAGATCGTTCCGGCTACGCTTGGCAACAACGCGGGCATCGTCGGCGCAGCAGGACTTATTCTAAGAGGATAGTAGGTGTCTCTCATGGAAACGACAGCGACATTGGCGAAGCTTGTCATAATTACCGGTATGTCGGGTGCGGGCAAAACAATTGCTGTCCAGAGCCTTGAGGATCTCGGATTTTTTTGCGTCGATAATCTGCCTCCGGTACTCATTCCCAAGTTCGCGGAATTAATCGAGCAATCCAATGGTAAGATAGGAAAAGTAGCACTTGTCATCGATCTCCGCGGCAGGGAGTTTTTCACTGCGCTGGCGGAGTCGTTAGCATATATTAAAGAGCATCATACAATCAGCTGCGAGATCTTGTTCCTGGATGCGACCGACGAGGTGCTGGTGCAGCGCTACAAGGAGAGCCGCCGCCGCCACCCGCTTGCTCCGCAAGGCTTGCCTCTCGAAGGCATCCATAACGAGCGGCGCATGCTGGAGGATCTGAAGGGCTCCGCATCGCAGGTTATTGATACGACTACCCTGAAGCCGCTGCAGCTGAAAGAGCGGATTATAAATCATTTTACCCATCTGGAGCAAAATAGCATGTCGGTCAATGTGACGTCGTTCGGCTTCAAGTACGGCATTCCGATCGACGCCGACTTGATCTATGATGTCCGCTTCCTGCCGAATCCTCATTATGTAGAGCATTTGCGTCCCAACACGGGACAAAATCCGGATGTCTATGAGTACGTGATGAAGTGGCCGGAAACCCAGCAATTTCTGACGAAGCTCCTTGATATGCTGCAATTTCTCATTCCGCTCTACCGCAAGGAAGGCAAGAGCCAAGTGGTCATCGGGATCGGCTGCACGGGCGGAAAGCATCGCTCGGTTGCGATAGCCGAATATTTGGGACGCATGCTTGGCAGCAGCGATACGGAGCGGGTGCGGGTCAGCCACCGCGATTCCGAGCGAGATAAGCACTGACGCGGGGTGAGAAACATGCAGACCATACAAAAAATAGTCAGGCGTCCCAAAATCGTCGTCATCGGCGGCGGTACGGGACTGTCTGTCATGCTTCGGGGGCTGAAGGAGAAGCCGCTCGATATTACCGCGATCGTAACGGTAGCGGATGACGGCGGCAGCTCCGGCATATTGCGCAACGAGCTGCAAATTCCTCCCCCAGGCGACATTCGGAACGTCTTGACGGCGCTGGCCGATACAGAGCCGCTTCTGACAGAGGTGCTTAAGTATCGATTCCCTAATGGCACGGGCCTCGCAGGACACAGCTTGGGCAATCTGATGCTGGCAGCTATGACGGATATCTCCGGCGACTTCGTCTCGGGCATCCGGCAGCTCAGCAAGGTGCTGGCCGTAAAGGGACGGGTGCTGCCTGCATCCGACCGGGCCATTGTGCTGAAGGCCGAGATGGCGGACGGTACGATCATTACGGGGGAATCCATGATTCCGAAGGCGGGGCAGGCGATCAAGCGCGTATTTCTGGAGCCGGCCGATGTCGAGCCGCTGGATGAAGCGGTGGAAGCGATTGAAACCGCGGATGCGATTCTGATCGGGCCGGGCAGCCTGTATACAAGCATTATGCCGAACCTGATCGTACCGAAGCTGGCGCAGGCCATTGTGGAGTCGGAAGCGGTAAAGCTGTTCGTATGCAACGTCATGACGCAGCCGGGCGAGACGGATAATTATACGGTGAGCAATCATTTGGATGCGATTCATGCGCATATTGGCCATCATTTATTCGACTATGTTATCGTCAACGACGGCGAAATTCCGCCGCAAGTAGAGAGCCAATACGCCGAGTTGGGCGCGAAGGCCGTCCATTTGGATATGGAAGAGGTCGAAAGCAGAGGCTATAAGGTGATTGCCGACAGACTCGTATTATTCCGGAAGTTCCTCCGCCATGACGCGGAACGTTTGAGCCATCATATTTATAAACTAGTGGAGAACTGGATGTTAAGAAAGAGGTGAGGAAGAATGTCTTTTGCGGCGCAAACTAAGAAGGAACTGACGTTAATTGAATCGGACAGCTGCTGTGAGCGTGCCGAGCTATCGGCCCTTATCCGGATGAACGGTTCGGTCAGCCTATCCAGCCGCAAGGTCGTTCTGGACATCTCGACGGAGAACGCGGCCATTGCCAGAAGAATATATTCGCTGATCAAAAAGCACTTTGAAGTGCATGTGGAGCTGCTTGTTCGCAAGAAGATGCGGCTGAAGAAAAACAACGTCTACATCGTTCGTATGCCGACGCATGTTCAGGAAGTGCTGAGCGAGCTGCGTATCGTATCGGAAGGCTTCATGTTCACCAACGGCATCGACAAGGAGATTGTGCGCAAGCCTTGCTGCAAGCGGTCGTATCTAAGGGGCGCGTTCCTCGCTGGAGGTTCGGTGAACAATCCGGAGGGGTCTTCGTACCATCTGGAGATTGCGTCGATGTACGAGGAGCATTGCGGCGCGCTGGTCGACCTTGCGAACAAGTTCGATCTGAACGCGCGATGCATCGAGCGGAAGAAGGGCTTTATTTTCTACATCAAAGAAGGCGAAAAAATTATCGAGCTGCTTAACATCATTGGCGCGCATCAAGCGCTGTTCAAGTTCGAGGATGTGCGGATCATGCGCGATATGCGCAACTCCGTTAACCGGATCGTCAACTGCGAGACAGCCAATCTGAACAAAACGATCGGAGCGGCTGTGAGACAAATCGACAATATCAAGCTGCTTCAGAAGGAGATCGGATTGGAGAGCCTGCCTGAGAAGCTGCGTGAAGTGGCGGAGATCAGGCTGCAGCATCCCGATCTGAACCTGACGGAAGTGGGCGAGATGCTTCGGGGGAAAGTAAGCAAATCAGGCGTCAATCATCGACTTCGCAAAATCGACGAATTAGCCGAAAAAATCCGAAGCGGCGCAACTTTTGCCTAGTGCAACGGCTTGTATAATGATATAATAAGGAGTAATTGGGCTTATATATAATATTGAACAATTCCCACATGATAAATTTTTTAGTAAAATATAGGGGGTAAATTTCCATGACCAAGCTTCCAGTTGTCGTTCGTCTGAAGACGGGGCTTCATGCGAGACCAGCAGCGCTATTCGTACAAGAAGCGAACAAATTCTCCTCCGAGGTATTTGTAGAGAAGGACGATAAGAAGGTTAACGCCAAATCCATTATGGGGATTATGAGCCTGGCAATCAGCTCTGGCACAGAAATTTCGATCAGTGCGGACGGGTCGGACGCTGAGCAGGCTGTAAACGCTTTAGTCGCTCTTGTCAGCAAAGAGGAATTGGATAACCAATAAGAGGAAAGAAGTGGCTTTGCCGCATGACTAGCTCGCGCGCTAAAGCGACTTCTTTTTTTTGTTTATACGATGGATTTCTGTACATAAAAAAGCCTCTCTTCACTCCGGCCGGTCGGTACCGCTCGCAAGCTTGAGCTTGCATTGGATACCTATCGATTCGGGAGTAGAAGGGAGGCTTTTTGAGTTGAGTCGGAGGCGGGTAAGTTGAACGTAAGCCGTCTCCTGAATGATGAAGCCTATCGAAGATTAGTTCTCCAGCGTGGCGAGAATATTCTTCATTTTATCGGCCGACTGGGTGAAGAGAGCCTTCTCGTGATCGGTCAGGCTGAGCTCCAGCGTCGAGCGTACGCCGCTGCGGTCGATAATGCACGGGATGCCGAGATACGCATCCGATACCCCATGGTAGTTCTCCAGTAGCGTCGATACGTTCAGGACGGCACCCTCGTCGTCCAGAATCGCCGTACAGATACGGTCGAGCGCCAGTGCGATGGCATAGTAGGTAGCGCCTTTGGCTTGAATGATCTGATACGCGGCATCGCGTGTGTTCGTGAAAATCTCTTCCTTATCCTCCTCGCTCAATTGCAGCTCCGTGCCGGCTACATTCGCCAGGCTCCATACCGGCAGCTCCGAGTCGCCGTGCTCTCCAATGATGTGGGCATGTACGCTGCGCGGATCAATATGCAGCTTCTGTCCGATCAGATAGCGGAAGCGCGCGCTGTCGAGCAGCGTGCCCGAGCCGATGACGCGATGAGTCGGCAGGCCCGACTTTTTCCACGATCTGTAGGCCATGATATCGACCGGATTGGATGCGATCAGCAGGATGGCATCCCGTGTTTGAAGCAGCACCTGATCGATGATGCTGTCGAAGATCGCGATATTGCGTTTGAGCAGATCAATGCGCGATTCTCCAGGCTTCTGCGCCGCTCCGGCTGTAATGATGATGATGTCGGCTGTTTTACAATCCTCGTAAGTGCCCGCCCATACCTTGGCACCGCCTAGATACGGCATGCCGTGGTTCATATCGAGCGCATCTCCGGCAGCCTTGTCGGCGTTGGCGTCAATGAGCACGAGCTCATCCATGCGATTGCGAAGCAGCAAAGTATAAGCGGTCGTCGAGCCTACAGCTCCCGTGCCGATAATGACGATTCTTGATTTTTTCATATACAATAGTCTCCTTTATTCTTCGATAAATGGTTTGTTTACATAGTGGTACATCGCTGCCATAAGCACGCTTCCTCCGATCAAATTGCCGATCGTAACAGGAATCAGATTGTGCAGAATGCCGTCCAGCGATATAGTTCCCGGCTGTTGCAGGACAAGCGCGATGGCGAAGGTACACATATTCGCAATGCTATGCTCGTAGCCCGAGATAAAGAAGCAGAATACGAAGAGCATCATGGCGAACATTTTTGCGCCGTCTCCTTTTAGCCCCATCGGTACGAAGAAGGCCAGGCAGACGAGCCAGTTACACAGGATGGCCCGGAAGAACAGCTCGAGCATCGGCGTGTGCATCTTTTTGTCTACTACTTCAAGCAGGAAGCCGTTCACCTTCGGATCGGCGAATAGCCCCGTCAGCCAGATCAGAAGCGCGAATACTGCAGCGCCAAGGATGTTGCCGCCATAGCTTAGAACCCATAGCTTGGTGGTATCGCTCCAGCGCATTTTTTTGCGCAGGGCGGCGTAGCTGTAGTAAAAAGTGTTGCCGGTGAACAGGTCGCCTCCGCCAAAGCTGATCAGGATGATCGCGGTGCCGAAGGTGAGGGCGGCCATGGGATAGGTGAGCGGAGAATGCTCCAGGTAAAAGAAGCTGCCGGTCTTGAAGGCGACGATAACGCCAAATCCGATAAACATGCTTGCCAGCATGGAACGTGACAGGTAGCGCCATATGCTTTGCCGGAATATGCGCAGCTTTTTCAAGGCAAGCTGCTCCACCTTGAGCAGGGCTTCGGTCTCCATAGATACTCCTCCTGACTATCTCTCTGTTGCATCTGTTTTTCGTCGGTGTGATGCCAATATAGCACGTGGCGGAAATGGAAAGATGTGATAAAAGTCACTATGGAGTAGAAAGAAATGGGAAAGGTGAGGTAAAAGTGCGGTTGGAGCGAGATGTGGGGGAGTGTTAGAGGCGGGAAGTTGGGCGAATGGAGGATGTAGCGCCGTGTGGCGGCTTTGGAGGAGGGAAATCCGGCGAATGGAGGATGTAGCGCCGTGTGGCGGCGTTGGAGGTGGGAAATTGAGCGAATGGAGGGTGTAGCGCCGTGTGGCGGCGTTGGAGGTGGGGAATCCGGGGAATGGAGGGTGTAGCGCCGTGTGGCGGCGTTGGAGGAGGGAAATCCGGCGAATGGGGGATGTAGCGCCGTGTGGCGGCGTTGGAGGTGGGAAATCGGGCGAATGGAGGATGTAGCGCCGTGTGGCGGCGTTGGAGGTGGGAAATCGGGCGAATGGAGGATGTAGCGCCGTGTGGCGGCGTTGGAGATGGGAAATCCGGCGAATGGAGGATGTAGCGCCGTGTGGCGGCGTTGGAGTTGGGGAATCCGGGGAATGGAGGGTGTAGCGCCGTGTGGCGGCGTTGGAGGTGGGAAATCGAGCGAATGGAGGATGTAGCGCCGTGTGGCGGCGTTGGAGATGGGAAATCCGGCGAATGGAGGATGTAGCGCCGTGTGGCGGCGTTGGAGATGGGAAATCCGGCGAATGGAGGATGTAGCACCGTGTGGCGGCGTTAGAGGTGGGAAATCGGGCGAATGGAGGATGTAGCGCCGTGTGGCGGCGTTGGAGGTGGGGAATCGGGCGAATGGAGGATGTAGCGCCGTGTGGCGGCGTTGGAGGAGGGAAATCGGGCGAATGGGGGATGCTGCGTTAGTGTTGTGAGGTAACTTTAGCGGAAAGACCGGAGAAAGTAGCAAACAGAACTTTTGACCAGCTAGGGGTGCAACTTTGCGTCATTCAATATTGTTCTAATAGTGAAATAAGATTGCGGAAATCGCTGTGAAATCTCATTTTGATAGTAGAGGGCTGGATGCTTTGAGTAAAATGGTTTTATTAATGGTTTGTATTATGATCATAGCTGGTTGTTCAGTGGAACCATTAGAGGTTATGAAGGTTGCGCATCTTACGTCCATCACGGAAATAAAGGAGCAGAAGCGCATCAAACGAATCGATCAGCTCTTGAGTCCGCTGCAATGGCAGGACAGAAGCCTGCCGACGAACGGCGATCCCGATTACTCCTTCTGGCTTGAACGTAAAGGTGTAGAAAACAGAGTGAAAAATTATGAGCTCTGGGTGAATGACCATCAGTCTGTCATTATTGATCATGTAACTGTGAAATATGCTTATATTAAAGGCGATTCGTTGCGTGAGTTGGTTCATCTCTTAAAGTAATAACGGTGATTCATTACGCGAGCTGGTTCATCTCTTAAAGTAATATCAGATCAGCCAAGAAATCGGAACACGAAAAAAACCTCCCATCCACAAACGTGGAAGGGAGGTTTCTTTGCGATGATAACGATTAGACCTTCTCGATAACCTTGTCGACGAGGCCGTAAGCGTGTGCTTCGGCTGCGCTCATGAAGTAGTCGCGGTCAGTGTCCTGCTCGATGCGGCTGAGCGGCTGGCCGGAACGTTCCGCCAGGATGTGGTTCAGCTTGTCGCGCATCTTCAGGATGCGGCGAGCGCGGATCTCGATGTCGCTGGCTTGGCCTTCAGCGCCGCCAAGCGGCTGATGGATCATAACCTCGCTGTTAGGCAGCGCATAACGCTTGCCCTTCGCGCCTGCAGTCAGCAGGAACGCGCCCATGGACGCGGCCATGCCTACACAGATCGTCGATACATCCGGCTTGATGTACTGCATCGTATCATAAATCGCCATACCGGCTGTAATGGAACCGCCAGGGCTGTTGATGTATAGGGAAATATCCTTATCCGGGTCTTCCGCCGCCAGGAACAGCATTTGCGCGATGATGGAGTTGGCTACCACGTCATTCACGCCGGAACCTAGAAATATGATGCGATCCTTCAACAGGCGGGAATAGATGTCGTATGAACGTTCCCCCCGATTGCTTTGCTCAATTACCATAGGCACAAAATTCATTTCGAACCAATCCTCCTTCGTCTACGTAAAAGCATGAATCAAAAATTCGTATTCCTATCATAACGGATTAAAATCAAAAAGTCAAAGATGGTCAAAGAAATTGATTTTTCAGGCCAATGCTACGCTTTATCCTCCGCCTGCTCCCTAAAATAGAGGCCGCCCTGCAGGTCGTTAACGAAGCGCTGCAGCCATTCATAATAGCTCACGGCATGCTTCAGCTTGTGCAGATCCTCGAGGCACAGCTTCCGCTCCTCCTCGCTCGTATCAAGCTCTAGAATCATCTCGCTTAACGGAGGGATGACGGATTGGATCGCTCCAAGCATCACATCGATCTCCCGCTGCAGCTTGAAGGTGAAGAAGGATTGGAATGCCTTGAAGAAGTCTGTCTCCGCAGCGTACAGATCCTTGCGCTCTTCCTTTTCATTCAGTTTGTGGATCATCTTCGATTCCGTTAACGCCCGGACTGCGTAGCTCATGTTGCTTTTGCTCATATTCATGCTCTTCTGCATGCTCTCCAGCGTCATCGGCCTGTCCTCGAAAAACATAATTCCGTACAGCTGCCCGAATGTATAGTTGACTCCGTACAAATCCATCGTCTCCGCAATGGCATCAATGACCTGCGCCCGCCACTCCTCACGAGGGGACAGGGGCTCCTTCATTTGACCAAATGTAGCTTTTTTCACGATTTCTCCTCCGCCTGCTAATCATTCTGAACACTTTTTTGGATTTACATAATCTTTACTGCAAGTTAACGCAGGAATAACCATTCTTCCCGCCAATGAACGTACAATAATTTTTGAACAAAGATGTTGATAACAGCTCAACTATCAATATCCTATCATAAATTAAACAATTTTTGAACGAAAAGGGAGGACCCATGAAACGATTTAAACTTGCAGGCGATTTGAAGGCATTCCTGTTCACATTGCCAGCTTTGGTGCCTTTGACGCTGTTCTGGTTTATCCCGCTCGGGTACGTCCTGTACCTTAGCTTCATGGAATGGGATTTCATGAGTCCGGACAAGCTGTTCGTCGGCTTGGACAACTACCGTTACCTGCTTCAGAACCCGGCTTTCTACCAGTCGCTTCGCGTGACGCTGTGGTTCTGCTTGGGCAGCGTCATTCCGAGCATGGCGCTCGGTCTGCTGCTGGCCTTGCTGCTGGGCGGTCAAGGAAAGGGAGGAGCCGTCTACCGCACGATGATGTTTGCGCCGTGGGTGACGCCTACGGTGGCGGTATCCATCGTATGGTCTTGGATCTACGAGCCCGAGGTTGGCCTGGCCAATAGCCTGCTGAATTTGATCGGCCTGGACGGCGTCGGCTGGCTGAAGGACCCGAATTGGGCGCTTGTCGGGATACTCATTATGACGATATGGAAATCGGCCGGCTGGTGCATGATCTTCTACTTAATTGCCATCCGCAATGTGCCTGCCGATCTTCTGGAAGCGTCGGAGCTGGACGGGGCGAATAAATGGGAGAAATTCCGCAGCGTGACCCTGCCGCTTATCTCGCCAACGACGTTCTTCCTGGTAATCGTGCAATTGGTTGCGGCCATTCAGACGTATGACCAGATCAATATTCTGACTCAAGGGGGGCCGTCGGGCTCTACCCGGACGCTCTTGTATCTCTATTATCAATCGGCCTTTACCTCCTTCCAGATAGGCGAAGCGTCTTCAGTGGCGGTCGCGATCATACTCGGATGCGCAGCCTTGTCACTCATTGCGTTCATGGCGGGAAGAAAGACGGTTCACTATCATTAATCCTTCTGAAAGGGGCAATCCCATGCCTTACTCCAAAGCAATCTTGGTCACGATTCGGCATCTGCTGCTCGCGGCGGCTGCAATCGTCATGGCATTCCCATTCTATTGGCTGGTCATGAGCGCCTTGAAGACCAATGACGAGATCTGGCAGTTCCCGCCTGCGTTATGGCCGGAGACGCCGTTATGGAGCAATTTCGTCGAGGCGTGGCAAGCTGCGCCGTTCGCGCAATATTTGTTCAACAGCGTATTTGTCGCCAGCACGATTGTGGTCGTTCAGGTGATCAATTCCGCTATGATGGGTTATGCCCTGACGCATATGAGATTCCGTCTGAAGGGGGCCATGACGGCGATGGTTCTGATCGGCTATATGGTGCCGGTGACCGCTGTCTATTTGCCTGGCTATATCATTCTCGGGAAGCTTCAATTGCTGGATTCCTACGGCGGATTGATCTTGTCGAACTGCGTGAGCGTCTTCTCGATTTTTTTGATCAGACAGGCTTTCTTGCAAGTGAATCATGAGCTGGTTGAGGCGGGCCAGATCGACGGAGCTACTCATATGCGGATTTTGTGGACCATTCTGGTGCCGCTGACGCGTTCCTCCTTCGCTGTGCTTGCGCTTATCACCTTTATCGATCAATACAACAATTATTTCTGGCCGATGCTCATTACGCGCAATCCCGATCTCCAGCTCATCTCGGCGGGACTGCGGAGCTTCTTCGTGGAAGGAGGTGCTTACGGACTGAAGTGGCCGCTTATTATGGCAGCCAGCGCATTCACCATTGCGCCGCTCATCGTCCTGTTCCTGCTGACACAGAAGCTGATTATTCAAAGCGTCAATCTGACGGCGGGTTCCAGCAAGGGCTAAAGCTGCATCCATCTATTAAAGGTTCAACCATTCGAAGGGAGCATTTAAGACAATGAAAAAATGGCTATCCGGAGTAATTTTGCTTTCGATTCTTGTACTGTCCGCATGCGGCGCCAATCAGGGAAATGGGGGCAAGCCTGCTTCTCAAGGAGACAGCGATGCTCCTCCGGCTGCTGCCGAACCGGTTACGATCGAGTTCTGGTACGGGCTTGGCGGCAAGCTTGGCGAGAATATGCAAGTGCTTATCGATAAATTCAACGCTTCCCAGAACGAGGTCATTGTAAAGCCCGTTGTACAAGCCGATTACTCCGAGACGGAGAAAAAGCTTCAAGCGGCAATCGCATCCGGCAAGGTGCCTGCTGCGGTGCTGTCCTCCAACGTGGACTGGGCGCGCAAGGGCTACTATGCTTCGCTGGATGAGCTGCTCGCAGGACAAGCGGATTTCAATAAAGATGATGTAATCTCCACGTTCCTGGAGCAAGGTGTAGTGGACGGAAAGCAATATTTCCTTCCTATGTACGGCACGACGCAAGTGATGTACTACCGCCAAGATGCGCTGGAGAAGCATAATATCAAGCCGGAAGACTTGACGACTTGGGAAGCGCTGGCGGAAGCTGCGAAGACGATGACGGTGAAGGAAGGCGGCAAAACGACGTTCTACGGCTGGGAGCCGATGTGGGGCGCGGAGAACATGATGGATGCGGTATACGGCAAGGGCGGCCGCGTCATTAGCGAAGACGGCAAAACGGTGCTGGTGGATTCGCCGGAATGGATCGAGACGTGGGACTCCTTCCGCAAATGGATTCATGAAGACGGCATTATGCGCATTCACTCCGGCGGCCAAGGCTGGGAGTACTGGTACAAAACGATTGACGATGTAATGAAAGGCAATGCGGCAGGTTATACAGGTTCCTCCGGCGACCAAGGCGATCTGGACTTTGGCATCGTAGCGGCTATGGAGCAGCCGGGCTGGGAAGGCAAAGGCCCTGGCAAGCCGGTAGCAAGCGCGATTATGGCCGGTATTCCGGCGCTGGCGGATGCCAAGCAGCAGCAAGCGGCTTTCAAATGGTTCAGCTTCTTCATGAGCGCTGAGAATACAGCGTTCTGGTCGATGAATACAGGCTATATCGCGGTGCGCCAATCTGCGCTGGACGATCCGGCGATGGTGGAATTCAGCAAGAAAAATCCGCAAATTACAGTACCGCTCAAGCAAGCGGCGCATGCCTCGATGCCATTCCAGGATCCGACGGGCGGCAAAATCGTTGATGCGCTGAAAATCGCGGCGGACAAGGTGCAGATCGGCAACGTTCCGGCAGGGCAGGCGCTGAAGGAAGCGAAGGAGACCGCACAGCGCGAGCTGGATCGATCGAACAAGTAGGAGGAGAGGGCAAATGCCGCAAGCAGTGGTAGCAGATATCGGCAGCCGCTTTGACGCCATCTTGTTCGATAAAGATGGCACGTTGATGGATTTTGCCTACACGTGGGGGAAGTGGAGCGAGCAGCTGCTCGCTTCCTGCTCCGGCAGGCTGGGATTGCCGAATGAACAATCGGTATTGGAAGGACTGCTTGGCACGCGCCACGGAGAAGACGGGACGATAGTGGATTATGATCGAAGCGGGCCGCTTGCAATGGGCACCGTGGAGGATATTACAGCCATAATGGCATGGCAAGGATATGAGAACGGCTTATCCTGGGGCGAGGCTCGAGAAGCCGCGCTGGATGGCAAGCGCGCAGCGGATCAGGCTATTGAGGAAGAACGGGCAGTCCGGCTGCTTCCTCATGTGCTGCCGTTTCTGGAACGATGCCGCGCAGCAGGTCTTAAGCTCGCAGTCGTGACAGCAGATGAGACGATAGCGGCGGAGAAGCATCTGGAGTGGCTGGGCATTCGCCATCTGTTCGAAGCTTGCATCGGCACCGATCTTGCGGTGCGGGGCAAACCATTCCCTGACCTGGTGCTGCTCGCCTGCCATGAGCTGTCTGTTCAGCCTGAGCGTGTCGTCGTGATCGGCGATACGGATGGGGATATGAAGATGGCGAAGGCCGCAGGTGCAGGCCTCGCTATTGGAATAAGAGATATTCATTCGAACCATAAGGCACAGCTGCCGCATGCGGATATCACGATCCGCTCTATGGACGATTTGTCCGTGGAGGATAAGCAAGATGAAGACTGATGCCGGAATGGGATGGCTGCTGCTGGCGATTGCAATTGTGCTGGAAGTATCGGGCACCATCAGCATGAAATTTTCAGAAAGCTTCACCAGATGGCTGCCGTCCATTCTGATGTTTCTGTTTTACGGAGCGAGCTTCACTTGCCTGAACTTTGCGCTGGGCTACTTGCAGGTAAGCGTCGTCTATGCGGTGTGGTCAGGAGTAGGCATCGTGCTGATCGCGATATTCGGATATTTCGTGTTTCAGGAAAAAATGTCGCTGTCCTCGCTCTTGTGGATTGGAGTTATTGTGGCGGGCGTCATCGGCTTGAATATAAGCAGCAAAGGTCATGGATGATGATCAGGGAGGTAATGCGGCATGGATAACAATGGACTCTCGGCAGTGAATGGGGGAACGGTGATGGAACAGGCAAAGACGGAGGCGGCGAGGGCGGCTGCCGAAGCGCCGCTGTTTTCCTTCCAGGTTATTACGGATACGCATGTCACGGAGGATGCGGAGCATACGCATAATCGGAATTTCGACAATGCGCTGCAGCAGATCAAGGCGCTGGCCCCGCAGTCAAAGGGAATAATGCATGTCGGCGATGTGACGGATCACGGCTTCCCGAATGAATTCGCGCAGTTCTGGCGGATATGGGAGAGTCATAGAAGCGAGCTGCCAGAGATGATCATGACGACGGGCAATCATGATGTTGGCCTCGGCGTATGGGAGGACCGGATCGGAAGGTTCTTGTTCAGCACCGGCACGCCTGGCCCTTATCATGCGCATGATATTGAAGGGCATCGCTTCATCTTCCTGGGGACGGAGAAGAATCTCAAGATTCATTGCTCCTTGTCGCAGGAGCAGCTGCGCTGGCTGAAGAACAAGCTGGAGGAGAAGGCTGCTTCCGGAAGGCCGATCTTTATCTTCTTGCATCAACCGCTCAAAAATACAGTGGCTGGCTCCTATGAAGAGCAGCAATGGCATGGCGTAGAAGAGGATGAGGAGCTGCGCGCAGTGCTGGCAGGTTATCCTCAAGCGATTCTTTTCACTGGGCATACGCATTGGGAGCTGGAAGCGGGCCATACGTATTACGATGGCGACGGCCAGCTTCCTGCGATGGTGAACGCTGTCTCCACCGCTTATCTATGGACGGATGAGGACCAGCATAAGGACGGTAGCCAAGGGTTGTTTGTCGATGTATATGAGAATCGCGTGCTGGTGCGCGGCAGAGATTTTGCCAACGCTGCGTGGGTGGAATCGGCCCGGTATGAGATTCTGTACCCGAGAGGATAATCCGATCAAAGAGAGAGGGCATGCGCAGGGCGCGTATGCTCTTTCTTCTATCATGCGAAAGAGATCGGTTATGCGATAAATTGCAAGAGATCGGCGCAAGCTATGGCCGAGGTGATCATATGTATCTATTCCGAGCAGGGGTATGGGCGATCAGTATTTTCTGATACTTCATCTAACACCATATTCAAATATCGGGCAGCGCCTCGGTTGTCAGCAGTTATTTCATGGGCTGCCCGTTTAATTTGGCTTACAGATGGACGAGCATCCTTGTAGGTATCGCAGTGGGCTTTTCGGCTTTAAGCAATCGGGATATTCAATTAGCTGTTCCGTCAGGTGTCTGACCTTCGGGCTTAGGCTATACTCGAATTTAATCTTTTTTGCTTTTTGGAAGCTCGGATGTGCGGCTGCTCTGCTGTCTTGCTGCCCTGATGCTCAGATGTGCGGCTGCTCTGCTGTCCTGCTTCCAACGTAACGGAAGTGACAGCTCTTATATCCTTCCAAAACGCGATTTTGAAGTTATAACGGAAACAGGCGACCTTATTAGCGCCAAAACCGTGATTTTACTGGATTAATCGCTAAATAGCGTCATCTAGTTCCGTTAAAATGAAAATTCACGGCAATATGCCCGATTAAAGTCGCTCATTTCCGTTACAGCATTAAACTCGTCTTAAGGCTAGCTACTGTAAAAGCTATATGTGTAGTTGAATGCTGGACTTCATTACGAGGAATGCCTTCTTCCACATTTAAGGCCAGCCATAATCCTTTCAAATCAAAATAAGCCAGCTTACTGCCCTTACTAATAACTTTGCGCCAATTACATCTCGTAAAACTTAATGGATTGATATAAATGGAGAGATTTCCTGATGCCTGCAGGGCAGGAAAACAATAAAAAGCCGCTCAGCATCAGCTAAGCGGCTTGTGATTCCTATAGTGGCGCGCCCGCTAGGAATCGAACCTAGATCTCAGGCTCCGGAGGCCTACGTCATATCCATTGGACCACGGGCGCATCTCAAAAAACAGTAGCGTAGATGATTATATGATATTCATGCGGTGAAAGCAAGCAGGCTGGAAAAATTAAATTTGTGAAAAAGGTGTCGGAAATCGTTTTCAAATGGGATTCGACTCTTGCAGGCTGCTCTTGTTTTCGTTAAAATAAAGGTGGGACTTAAAATGAACCTGCGGGACGATTTCGGTCCCAAACGATTCATTCGACTCCCATATGCTAAATGACCGATGGAGTGAAGGATAAGAGATGCGACAGCTCATTGAACTGCAGCAGCAGCTTGTGCCGGATCTTCTGGAAGTCATGCGGAAGAGGTACATGATCCTGCATCAGGTGATGCTATCGGACACGATCGGCCGCCGTACGCTGGCAAATGCGCTGGATATGACGGAGAGAGTGCTTCGGGCAGAGACCGATTTCCTGAAGGAGCAAGGCTTGCTGGAGATTCATACGGCAGGCATGCGGATCAGCGAGCAAGGCCGCAGTGCACTGGAACAGCTGGAGCCTCTGTACAAGTCGATGTTCGGCTTGTCCGAGCTGGAGGAGAAGCTGCGCAAGGCATTCGGGCTATCGCGGGTCATTATTGTGCAAGGTGATTCCGAGACGTCGATTCAGACGAAGCGCGAGCTCGGGCGGGCGGCATGCCAGGTGCTTCGCGGAGCGCTGAAGCCGAAGGATGTCGTAGCGGTAACCGGGGGCACGACCATAGCCCAGGTAGCCAATCAGCTGACCACAACGACTGCCATGAAGGATATCTGGTTCGTACCGGCAAGAGGCGGTCTTGGCGAGAGTCTGGATTATCAGGCGAATACGCTGGCCTCGACGATGGCGAAGCGGACAGGCGGACATTACCGGCTGCTGCATGTGCCGGACCACTTGGGCGAAGAAGCTTTCGCTTCCTTGATGCAAGAGCCCAACATTCGGGAGATTGTGGATGTGATCCGAAGCGCGCGAGTTGTCGTGCATGGAATCGGAGACGCCATGATTATGGCTAGAAGACGGAAGCTGGACAGCGAAGTCGTAGCGGAGATCGAGGCGGAGGGCGCGCTGGCAGAAGCATTCGGATTTTATTTTGACCGAAGCGGAGCCGTCGTTCACCAAATGCAGACCGTAGGGTTACGGCTCGAGGATATCGTTAACACTGAATTAGTGATTGGCGTCGCCGGAGGCAAGAATAAGGGCGAGGCGATCGCGGCAGTGATGCGATTCGGCCATAACGACGTGCTGGTTACCGATGAAGCTGCGGCGCTGGAGATGGCCGGTCTTCTGGAAGAGAACTAGATGAATAAGGCATCATGACGGAGAACGGCCTGCCGAGGCAGCCGCCGGGACACGTCTTGAAATATATTTTTTATAGCAATATCCAAAAACGCTTAGGAGGAACAAACAATGGTTAAAGTTGGTATCAATGGTTTTGGACGTATCGGCCGTAACGTATTCCGTGCAGCGCTGAACAATTCTGAGGTGGAAATCGTAGCAGTCAACGACCTGACAGACGTTAACACGCTGGCTCACCTGTTGAAATACGACACAACTCATGGTGTTCTTGACGCTACTGTTGAAGCAAAAGAAGGCGCTTTGGTTGTAAACGGCAAAGAAATCAAAGTATTCGCTGAGCGCAACCCTGCTGATCTGCCTTGGGGTTCCGTAGGCGCTGAGATCGTTGTTGAGTCCACTGGTATCTTCACAGCGAAAGAAAAAGCTGAGCTTCACCTGCAAGGCGGCGCTAAAAAAGTTATCATCTCCGCTCCTGCAACTAACGAAGATATCACTGTGGTTATCGGCGTTAACGAAGACAAATACGATCCAGCTGCTCACACAATCATTTCCAACGCTTCTTGCACAACCAACTGTCTTGCTCCATTCGCTAAAGTGTTGAACGATAAATTCGGCATCGTTAAAGGTATGATGACAACTGTTCACTCGTACACAAACGACCAATCCGTACTTGACGTACCGCACAAAGACCTGCGCCGCGCTCGCGCTGCTGCTGAGAACATCATTCCTTCTTCCACAGGCGCTGCAAAAGCGGTATCCCTGGTACTGCCTGAGCTGAAAGGCAAGCTGAACGGCATGGCTATGCGCGTTCCTACGCCTAACGTATCCGTAACTGACCTGGTTGCTGAACTGAAAGTCAACGTTACAGTTGAAGAAGTTAACGCAGCATTCAAAGCAGCTTCCGAAGGCGCTTTGAAAGGCATCCTGAACTACAACGAATTGCCGCTGGTATCCAGCGACTACAACGGCGACCCGGCTTCCTCCACAATCGACGCGCTGTCGACTATGGTAGTTGAAGGCAACATGGTTAAAGTCGTTTCCTGGTATGACAACGAGTGGGGCTATTCCAACCGCGTAGTTGATCTTGCTGCTTATATCGCAAGCAAAGGTCTGTAAGGAAAGAAAGCTGATGGGCCGCGGCTCCTTACGTAAGAGCTTCGGCCCTTGGTTTGCGCCCTCGCAGGGCCAGACCTATGGGCGTTCCTTCCTTTAGAGAGAAGGGGCGCCCTTTGCTTTATAGAGATAGATATGGCCGATATGCCGGCAGACAACCACTATTGGGGAGGATTTCAACCATGAACAAGAAGAGTGTACGTGACGTAGCAGAACTGGCAGGCAAGCGTGTATTCGTCCGCGTTGACTTCAACGTGCCGCTGGAAGACGGCAAAATCACGGATGACAAGCGTATCCGCGAGACGCTTCCAACGATTAACTATTTGATCGAAAAAGGCGCAAAAGTCATTCTGGCGAGCCACCTGGGCCGTCCGAACGGACAAGTTGTTGAAGAGCTTCGCCATACAGCATCCGCTGTGCGCCTGTCGGAACTGCTGGGCAAGCCGGTAGCGAAAGCGAACGAAGCCATCGGAGAGGCAGTAGAAGCTCAAGTAGCCGCTATGGAGAACGGCGATGTGCTTCTGCTTGAAAACGTGCGTTTCTACCCGGGCGAAGAGAGCAACGATCCAGAGCTTGCGAAAGCTTTTGCCAAGCTGGCTGACCTGTTCGTTAACGACGCTTTCGGCGCCGCTCACCGCGCTCATGCTTCCACAGAAGGCATCGCTCACATTCTGCCAGCCGTATCCGGCCTGCTGATGGAGAGAGAGCTTGAAGTGCTTGGCAAAGCGCTGAACAACCCAGAGCGTCCGTTCACGGCGATCGTAGGCGGTTCGAAGGTTAAAGACAAAATCGCAGTTATCGACAAAATGCTGGAGATCGCAGACAACATCATCATCGGCGGCGGTCTGTCCTATACATTCTTCAAAGCGCAAGGCCATGAAATCGGCAAATCCCTGGTGGACAACAGCAAGCTGGACCTGGCGCTTGAGTTCATCGAAAAAGCGAAAAAGCTGGGCAAAAACTTCTACATTCCAGTAGATATTGTTGTAACTGACGACTTCAGCGCTGACGCAAACACGCAAATCGTAGACGTTGACGGCATTCCTGCTGAGTGGGAAGGCATCGACATCGGTCCTAAGACGCGTGAACTTTATGCAGACGTGATCAAAAACTCCAAGCTGGTTGTATGGAACGGACCAATGGGCGTATTCGAGATCGAGCCATTCTCCCATGGCACGCGCGCAGTAGCGCAAGCGACTGCTGAGACTTCGGCTTACACGGTTATCGGCGGCGGCGACTCTGCAGCAGCGGCTGAGAAATTCGGCCTGGCTGACCAAATGGACTTCATCTCCACTGGCGGCGGCGCTTCCCTGGAATTCATGGAAGGCAAAGTCCTTCCAGGCGTAGTGGCACTGAACGACAAGTAAATGAATCTTTACGATAGAATAACGGGAGGTCATCCTATGAGCAGAACACCGATTATCGCAGGCAACTGGAAAATGTTCAAAACTGTATCCGAAGCGACGGCATTCTTCGCGGAAGTGAAGGGCAAAGCGGAAGTCGCTGGCGTAGAGAGCGTAATCTGCGCGCCATTCACTGCGCTTCCGGCGCTGGTCGAAGCGGCAAAAGGCACAACGATCGCAATCGGCGCACAAAACGTTCACTTCGAAGACAATGGCGCTTTCACAGGCGAGATCAGCGGCCTTATGCTGAAGGATCTGGGTGTGAAGTACGTTATCATCGGTCACTCTGAGCGCCGCGCTTACTTCGCGGAGAGCGACGAAATCGTGAACAAGAAGACGGTTGCGGCATTCAAGCATGGCTTGACGCCAATCGTATGCGTAGGAGAGAAGCTGGAAGAACGCGAATCCGGCGCAACCAAAGAAGTATGCAAAGTACAGACGGAAGCTGCATTCCAAGGCCTGTCGGCTGAGCAAGCGGCTGAAGTGGTTGTCGCTTACGAGCCAATCTGGGCGATCGGCACCGGCAAGTCCTCCACTTCCGAGGATGCGCAGGACGTAATCGGCTACATCCGCGGCGTAATCGCTGGCCTGTATGACGAGGCGGTAGCGGCGAAGGTTCGCATCCAATACGGCGGCAGCGTGAAGCCGAACAACGTATCGGAGTACCTGGGCCAAGCGGATATCGACGGCGCGCTGGTAGGCGGAGCGAGCCTTGAGCCTGCTTCCTATATCGCTCTGATCGAGGGGGCCAAGTAATATGGCCTCCCGCAAACCGGTAGCACTGATTATTATGGACGGATTCGGTCTTCGCGACGATGTAACGGGCAATGCGGTTGCACAAGCGAACAAGCCGAACTACGACCGTTACATGGCGCAATACCCTCACACGACGCTGACAGCATGCGGCGAAGCTGTAGGCTTGCCGGAAGGCCAGATGGGCAACTCCGAAGTGGGCCATCTGAACATCGGCGCAGGCCGCATCGTGTATCAGGATCTGACTCGCATCAGCAAGTCGATCCGTGATGGCGAGTTTTTTGAGAACGAGACGCTGCTGGGAGCTGTCAATCATGTGAAGTCGAGAGGCAAGAAGCTTCATCTGTATGGACTGTTGTCCGACGGGGGCGTTCACAGCCACATCGCTCACTTGTTCGCGCTGCTGGAGCTGGCGAAGAAGGAAGGCTTGACGGATGTTTACATCCACGCGTTCCTCGACGGCCGCGACGTATCGCCGGATAGCGCGAAGGGCTATGTCGAGCAGCTTCAAGCGAAGATCGAAGAGCTTGGCGTAGGCCGCATTGCTACGGTCCAAGGCCGCTACTATGCAATGGACCGCGACAAGCGCTGGGAGCGTACAGAGAAGTCCTACCGCGCAATGGTGTACGGCGAAGGACCTCAATACGTTGACCCTGTGCAGGCGGTAGTTGAATCGTACGAGAAATCCGTATATGATGAATTCGTTATGCCGACGGTAATCGTAGGCGCAGACGGCAAGCCGGTAGGTCTGGTGGAGTCCGAAGATGCGGTTGTATTCTTCAACTTCCGTCCTGACCGCGCCATTCAGCTGTCGCAAGTGTTCACGAACGATGACTTCCGCGGTTTCGATCGCGGCGCGAACCATCCGGTAGGCCTGCATTTCGTCTGCCTGACGCTGTTCAGCGAGACGGTAGGCGGCTATGTTGCTTACTCGCCGAAGAATCTCGACAACACGCTGGGCGAAGTGCTTGCGCAGAACGGCAAGACACAGCTTCGTACAGCGGAGACGGAGAAATACCCGCATGTTACGTTCTTCTTCAGCGGCGGCCGCGACAAGGAGCTTCCAGGCGAGACGCGCGTGCTGATCAATTCGCCGAAGGTTGCAACCTATGACCTTCAGCCTGAGATGAGCGCGTATGAGCTGGCAGAGTCCACCGTACGCGAGATTGAAGCGGATAAGCATGACGCGATCATCCTGAACTTCGCCAATCCGGATATGGTTGGCCACTCCGGCATGCTGGAGCCGACGATCAAAGCGGTAGAAGCGACGGACGAGTGCCTGGGCAAAGTCGTGGAAGCGGTGCTTGCCAAAGGCGGCGTCTGCATCATTACAGCGGACCACGGCAACGCGGATATGGTATTCGACGAGAATGGCCGTCCGCATACGGCGCATACGACGAATCCGGTGCCTTTGATTGTAACGAGAGAAGGCGCAGCGCTGCGCGATGGCGGCATCCTGGCGGATATCGCGCCGACGATGCTGGACCTGCTTGGTCTGGCGAAGCCGGCTGAGATGACAGGCTCGACATTGCTTGGCCAATAATAGTAGACTAGTGGAATGAAGCAGTATTGATTTTGCGAACTATAGAAAAGGAGTGTTCATTCAAATGTCCATTATCGTTGACGTATATGCACGCGAAGTGCTGGATTCCCGCGGGAATCCAACTGTAGAAGTAGAAGTAGCTCTTGAGTCCGGCGGCAAAGGCCGCGCTATCGTTCCATCCGGCGCGTCCACTGGCGCATACGAGGCGGTAGAGCTTCGTGACGGCGACAAATCCCGTTACCTGGGCAAAGGCGTTGTTAAAGCTGTAGAGAACGTAAACACGATTATCGCTCCTGAGATCATCGGCCTTGACGCTCTTGATCAAGTAGCGATCGACCGCAAAATGATCCAGCTTGACGGCACGCCTAACAAAGCTAAGCTGGGCGCTAACGCAATCCTGGCTGTATCCATGGCTGTTGCCCGCGCAGCGGCTGACGCTCTGGATGTTCCTTTGTACACATACCTGGGCGGCTTCAACGCCAAAACTCTGCCAGTTCCGATGATGAACATCATCAACGGCGGCGAGCATGCGGACAACAACATCGACGTTCAAGAGTTCATGGTATTGCCAGTTGGCGCTTCCGACTTCAAAGAAGCTCTTCGCATCGGCGCAGAGATCTTCCACAACCTGAAAGCAGTCCTGCATGACAAAGGCCTGAACACAGCAGTTGGCGACGAAGGCGGCTTCGCTCCTAACCTTGGCTCCAACGAAGAAGCGATCACTACAATCATCTCGGCAATCGAGCGCGCAGGCTACAAGCCAGGCGTTGACGTATTCCTGGGCATGGATGTTGCTTCCACTGAGTTCTTCAAAGACGGCAAATACGTACTGGCTGGCGAAGGCAAATCCTTCACGCCTGCTGAGTTCGTAGACCTGCTTGCTTCGTGGGTTGAGAAGTATCCGATCGTATCGATCGAAGACGGCTGCTCCGAAGACGATTGGGATGGCTGGAAGCTTCTTACCGAGAAGCTGGGCAACAAAGTTCAATTGGTTGGCGACGACCTGTTCGTAACCAACACAGAGCGTCTGTCCGACGGCATCGAGAAAGGCGTGGGCAACTCCATTCTGGTTAAAGTTAACCAAATCGGTACGCTTACTGAAACATTCGACGCGATCGAGATGGCGAAACGCGCTGGTTACACAGCGGTTATCTCTCACCGTTCCGGCGAGAGCGAAGACAGCACAATCGCTGACATCGCTGTTGCAACGAACGCTGGACAAATCAAAACAGGCGCGCCTTCCCGTACGGACCGCGTAGCGAAGTACAACCAATTGCTTCGTATCGAGGACCAACTGGGCTCCACAGCTCAATATGGCGGCAAAGCTGCATTCTACAACTTGAAAAACTTCAAATAATAACGGGCGGCTTGGCTGCTTGTAAAATAAAAAGAGGGCCTGTCCTTTCGGGGATAGGCTCTCTTTTTGCTTGTTAACGGCGGATGTAAGGATGTGGTCTTTATTAAAGCAAATTGCTCCTGCAGCTACCTCTCTTCGTTCCCTTCGGCATGATTCGCAATTGGGTTCATAGAATCGATATTGTGCCGTGTAATGCCCGCCACATATCCTGGGCCGAGCAGGGTAAGCTGGGCCAGGATTAGCGCCATCTCCTTGGGCGGAGTCCGAAGGCCGCTGTCGAGCCAGCTCTGGATAACGCCAAGATGGGCGGAGCTGACGTAAGCGGTCAAGTAGTCCACAGGAACGAGCAGCTCGCCTCCCACGATATTCAGAATAGGCAATGCCCGCTGCCGGATTACTTCCTTCAGCTTCTTCTGAAAGGACGGATCGCCCTTCGACCCAAGAACGACCCGCATGAAGTCCGCATTGTCTTGCATAATATCGAACAGCTTCTCCACGAACGGAAGCAGAATCCATTTGTCGGGGCTGCTTTTGTACGTTTTGGCGACCGTCAGGAAACTGGTTGCCGCCATATTGGAAATCTCCTCTATCAGTTCATTTGCGCTTTGCTCCAGCAAATCAAATTTATCCTTATAGTGAATATAGAAGGTGCCGCGGTTGATGTCGGCCCGTTCAGTCAAGTCCTTAACTGTCACCCCGTCGAAGCCTTTCTCTTCCATCAGTTCTGTCAGCGCGTCCCGTATGGCTCGTTTGGTGCGTACAACCCTTCTGTCTGGACCCTGTTCTTTACCCGTCATTGAATCCCTCCTGAACAGATTTCACAATCATGTTGATTATGCGTCAGACTCGCCGTTATTGACCATTGTAATTCGAATTGCCCTCATTATAATAAACAACGTGGGTATTAATCAACACAGTGTCCATTATGGGTAGCTGCTCATAAACTGAAGGGAGTTGGAAGAATGAAGGTGCTGAACAATAAGCTTCTGTTGGTGTCGCCGGTCATAGCGCTGCTTGCCGTCTTTATATTTTCGCTTGTCATCTATCCGTCGGCTACGATGAAGCCTGCTAATCTGCCAATTGCAGTGGTGAACTTGGATGCAGGGATTAAGCTTCCTGATGGAACAGAACTGAAGCTGGGTGAACAGTTACTGGGGCAGATCAGCCAGGCAACAGCTGCTGCCGGGACGAATGGGGGCGCTTTGCCCGTGAAGTGGGTTCCTGTCGGCAGCGAAGCAGAAGCGAGGGAAGGCTTGAATGAGCAGAGCTACTATGGAGCACTGGTCATTCCTGCAGACTTCAGCGCGAAGCAAGCCTCGCTTCGATCGCCGGAACCCCAGCAAGCGCAAGTCGAGGCATGGGTGAACCAAGGCATGAATGCAACGGCAGCAAGTGTAGTCACTGGGATGATAAACGGCATGTTAGCGAACATGAATGGTATGATTAGCTCACAGCTTGTTATGGAGCTGGAAGCGAAAGGCGCGACGCTCACGCCGCGTCAGGCGGCCACCATCGCCGCTCCTATTCTAGGCAAAATAACGAATGTGAATGAAACGGGAGCAAGTCCGTCCAGAGGCAACGCGCCGGTGTCGCTCTTCCAGCCGATCTGGATGGCGAGTATAGCCGGAGCTGCAATCAGTACGTTAGTTATCGGCAAATTCAACTCAGGAGCATCGAGACGAGAGAAGGGAATGGCGCGAATCTCGCAAGTGGCCATCGGCATTATCCTTGCAGTCCTATCAGGGTTCGGGATGGCGTGGCTGGCCGAGCTTCTGCTGGATTTGGATGTTCCAAGCGTGGCCGACATGGGCTGGTTCCTTGCGCTGGCGGTACTTGCCTTCTTCCTCATGATATCCGCTGTCCTTAGCTGGACGGGAATAAAAGGGATCGTCTTATTTGTACTGCTCCTGTTCTTCGGAGCGCCGCTGCTGGCATTGCCCGTTGAATTCATGAACGGATTTTATCGGGATTGGGTTCATTCGTGGCTGCCGATGCGGTTCATGGTGGATGGTGTGCGCGAGCTGTTCTTTTTCGGGCAAGGCCTCCATTGGAGCGGCCCTGCAGCCATATTGGCGGCTATCGCAGGGGGAAGCTTAATCGTGCTGCTGCTCTCTGTATTCAAGCCGTCCAAGGTATAGGCAAGGTTATGAAAGGAAGGCCTCCTTTGGGGGTCTTCCTTTTTGTTTGGTTATGAGGTAGGCTCGAATAAAAGAAATGGGGCAAGGGGGCATGGATGATGTTGATCGAAGTGATTGCCATTCGGACTGAGGATGTGGAAGCCGCTGCCGAGGGAGGCGCGGACCGGATTGAGCTGGTAACCGGAATTGCGGAGGGCGGACTTACTCCAAGCATTGGCTTGGTAGAAGGGGCCGTTAATGCTTCCACGCTGCCTGTGCAAGTGATGGTCAGGCCGCATAGCCAGTCCTTCTGCTTTAGTGATTCGGATATGAACATTATGCTTCGGGATATTGAAGCGATTAAGGAGACGGGAGCCGCCGGCATTGTCATTGGAATGCTGACGCCTGCAGGCGAACTGGATCGAGATGCTTTGGAACGGGCGCTGCGTGCCGCGGAAGGGCTGGATGTGACATTCCACCGCGCGTTCGACGAGATTGGGGATCAGATGGAGGCGTTGCGGCAATTGGCTGATTACCCGTCTATAAGCCGCATCCTGACGGCAGGAGGCTTAAAGCCCGCGCCACAGTCCACAGAGCGCATCAGATTGCTCCGGGAGGAAGGGGACAGGCTTGGCATTTCCATACTCGGCGGGTACGGACTTCATGCCGGCAATATCGAAGGATTTGTCAGCAAGACGGGTGTCCATGAGATTCATATCGGTTCTGGGGCAAGGCGGAACGGCAGCTTTATGGAGGTGCTGCTGCCTTCGCATATAACGGAGATTAGGCGCTTGCTGCACGAGCGCCCATAACTATCGGAAGTCGTGGTGTCAGTCTGTATTGTCCATAGCAAGTATTCTCTATGTCTTCATTGCGCATAATGTACGAGAGATCCACTCGGAGATGCGGACGGTGGAACAGAGGAGGCTATATGGGCAAGCCTATTGCAGGAATACAGATGTATGCGCTGCGGGACGAAGCGGAGCGCGATATTTTGGGTACGCTTGAGAAGATAGCAGATATGGGCTATAAGGCCATTGAATCTATCGGCTACTTCAACTCGCCGCCGGAGCAGCTGAAGAAAAGGGCGGATGAGCTTGGCATCGACATACCGTCCATGCTTGTATCGCTCAATTTCAAGACGCTTGCGAAGCTGGACCGGGACTTCGCCAATGATATTGAATATGCCGCCGGAATTGGCGTGTCTTATATAACTGTGCCATGGGTTCCGATGCATGAGCAGCCGACGATAGAGGATATGCATTTTCTTGCCGATGTGCTTATTCGATGCGGGGAGCAGACGAAGGCGCTGGGCATGAAGCTGGCGCTTCACAATCATGATTATGAATTGAAGCTGGTAGACGGAAAGCCTGCATTCGACCGCCTGCTGGAGCTGGTGCCGGAGGAGCTGATGGCAGCGGAGCTGGATTTGGGCTGGATCTACATAGCGGGCTATAACCCGGCGGAATATTTGAAAAAGCATAAGGCTAGAACGCCGCTCGTCCATATACGCAATTTCAAAACCGGGCGCAAGGATACGGAGCTTGGAAAAGGCGTTATTGAAATGGAACAGCTTCTGCAGGAGATTGAGAAAACCGATGTGCAATATATGTTCGTGGAGCAGGAGGATTTCCTGACAAGTTCACTCGATAGCGCGAAGGCGAATATTCTTTATTTGAAAAAACTTGGCTATGCCTAGCAGACATATCCAGGCTCGTACTATTGTCAATCCTGTGCAGCTATGGTACAATAACGTTATGTGTTTTACGAGCGGCTACGCTGGAGGTGGATGGAATGGAAATTACATTGAAGATCCTGCTTGTATTATTCTCTATCGGATTGATCGCAGTCGTATTGCTGCAGAAGGGCAAGAGTGCTGGCTTGTCCGGTGCGATTAGCGGCGGCGCTGAGCATTTGTTCGGTAAGCAGAAGGCCCGCGGTTTGGACCTGTTCCTGCAGCGTCTGACAGTTGCGCTGGCAATCGGATTCTTCTTATTGTCGCTGATTGTCTCCTATTTTGTGCAAAAATAACATGAACTATCGAAAGGCGAGGAGCTTATTCCTCGTCTTTTTTTGATGTCTTTTTGATACCCAATAACAGGGAGCTTCGTAGAATAGAGGAAATGCTTGTGATCGTACCGGCAGCGCCGGTATTCGCGCAGATGTGATGGGAGTCGATAGTATGAGCCAGGAGTGGAGTATGGGAGATAAAGAGAACGCCTATGTGCTTCAAGCGGCCATTGCGAAGGCGGGATATGAAGCGGAGAAAGCGACAATTCGGGATATTCATCTGAAGGTTGCCCCAGGCGAGCTGGTGGGCTTGATCGGTCCGAACGGAGCGGGGAAAAGCACAACGGTGAAGACCATTATGGGATTGATGCCGAATGTAACGGGAAAAGTGGAAATCGGCGGCAGGCATAAACGGTATGCATATGTGCCGGAGCAGCCGGTGTACTATGAATATTTTACGCTATGGGAGCATCTGAGATTGGCTGCTTCTGTCTTTGGCATTACAGAGGCCCAGTTCGCGAGCAAAGCGGAACGGCTGCTAGAGCAGTTCCGGCTGACGGAAGAGAAGCATCATTATCCGATGTCCTTCTCGAAAGGCATGCAGCAGAAGCTGATGCTTATTATCGCATTCCTGCTGGAGCCCGATATCTATATTGTGGACGAGCCGTTCGTAGGCCTGGATCCGCGGGCGACAAGCGACTTCCTGAGTCTGTTGCAGGGGGAGCTTGATAGAGGCGCCGGTGTTCTCATGTCCACGCATGTGCTTGATACCGCAGAGCGGATATGCCGGAGCTTTGTCCTGATCAATCAAGGCTCGATTGTGGCGCAAGGGTCGTTGGATCAAGTCAGGCGAGATGCGGGATGCGCGGAGGATGCGACGTTGTCCCAGTGCTTCCTGGCGTTGACGTAAGGAGGAGATAAGCGATGATGACACCGTCAGGGCTGTTCTTCTTCCGGCTTAAGCGCAATATCAAGGAGCAGGCAAAGGCATGGAGCAGCGTTTTGGATTGGACGGTTTTGTTGTATATACTTGTACCGGCTATTCTCGTCTTCGGAGGGCTGTATCGTGAAATATGGCTGGAGACGCCGAAGTGGGCTGCAGGAGTTCCGTGGTTTTTACTCCTGTCGATTGTGCTGTTTCTTATTATGGCGTTCGGCGTGCGCATTCGGATTTTTGTCGATGAGGCAGACCGGTTGTTCCTGCTGCAGCAGTCCCGCTGGCTGAAGCAGCTGAAGCGTTACGGGATGATCTATTCCTTCTTGATGCAGGCGCTGGTTCTTGTGCCGCCGTTTCTTGTGGCGCTGCCCTTTCTTGTAGGGGTGGAGCAGGCCAAGCTTAAGGAGATTGGAGCAGCATATCTGTACTCGCTCCTATTCGCCATGCTGATGTCGATGACGATTCATATGCTGGCAGGAATGTTCCGGAAGTGGCGCCTGATCGTCATGGAAGCGATCGTTCTGTTGATTGGCGCGGCGGCATATGTATATCCGATCCTAACGCTGAAGCCGGAAGCGAGCATCTTTGGAGAAGCTTTGGCAGGTGCTGCTGTTCTGCTCATTATCGTGGTGATCGTATATCTCCGCAGGCCGATTCAATTCGAGACGGAAGTGAAAAACGAACGTTCGGCGCGATTGTCCTCCACAGAGCTCCTGATGAGCCAAGTGATCGAGCGCAAGCCGGTTATGAAGCTGAAGAAGCCGCTGTTTATGCGGCGGTCGGGCCGGCTGTTCAAAAAGTCCGATACCGGCACGATTATTGCCGAACTGCGCATTATTGCTTTCATAAGGTCATTATCGACGCTGCGAATCGGGCTTGGCTTTCTGTCGGTGACGACAGGGGCGTTGATTGCTGTGCCGGCCTCGGCGGGTTTTGCGCTCATCGGCGGATTCCTGTTCCTGATCGTGCCTTGGCTGCGTGCCCAGTGGGAGCAGTGGAGGAATGAGGAATTTGTCGGACAATTCCCATGGAATACGGCGGATATGTTCGCGGGACTTCGGATATCGCGGTTTTGGCTGCTGCTTCCGAATATGATGATTTGGTCGGCAGTCGCAGGGTTTAGGCTTTTGGGATTATGGGCAGTTCTGCCTTCGATGGTGGCATGTGTGCTTATTTGGCGGGTGGCGCATACGAGGGAATGGAGAAGGCCAGCGCTTAAAGCAGAGGCTTCAAATGCTGGCAGAGACTGAGATGGAAGCGGCTTTTCGTTTTATTTTGCAAATGGGGATGTGCCGCTGGCATTTCGTGTATACTACATGGTATATGATAATCTATCAACCGTTGCAAGAGCTTAGGGCTTAGCAGACGGTTCATGAGGAGAAGGGCCATTCATGATGGAACGCGAGCAAGAATTGCTAGATTTTATGAGAGAAACGGCGTATAAGCCGATGACGTACCAAGAGCTGGAGGGGCACTTCGGCATCGAGGGAGCAGCGGAATTCAAGGAATTCCTGCAGCTGCTCAATAAATTGGAGGAAGAGGGCAAGATTATTCGCACACGGAACGAGCGTTATGGCGTACCGGAACGGATGAACTTGCTGCGCGGGAAGCTGCAGGCTCATGCGAAGGGCTTTGCATTCCTGCTGCCGGATGAGAAGGATCACCCCGACGTCTACATTCATGCGAACGATCTGAAAAGCGCGATGAACGGGGATATCGTCCTCGTGCGCATTACGTCCAAGAGCGAAGGCGGCGGACGGATGGAGGGCGAGGTTGTCCGCATTGTCCAGCGAGCTGTGACGCAGATTGTCGGCACCTTCGAGAATCATGAGGTGTACGGCTTCGTCATTCCTGACGACAAGCGGATCAACCGGGATATCTTCATTCCGAAGGGCGGCTTCCAAGGCGCGGTGACCGGACAGAAAGTCGTTGTTCGCATCGTCTCTTATCCGGAGGGACGCAGCGCGGCAGAGGGCGAGATATTGGAGATTCTGGGCCATAAGAATGACCCGGGGGTCGATATTCTCTCCATTATCCGCAAGCATCAGCTGCCCGAGGGTTTCCCTGATGAGGTTATGGCGGAAGCGGAGGCTGCGCCGGATACCATTACGGAAGAGGAGATCAAGGAGCAGGGCCGCCGCGATCTGCGGGAAGAGGTTATCGTAACGATCGATGGCGAGGATGCGAAGGATCTCGATGATGCGGTGCATGTGAAGCTGCTGGAGAACGGCAACTTCCTGCTTGGCGTCCATATAGCCGACGTCGGCTACTATGTGCGGGAGAAGTCTGCGCTTGATCAAGAGGCGTTCCGCAGAGGCTGCAGCGTTTATTTGACCGATCGCGTCATTCCGATGCTGCCGCACCGGCTGTCGAACGGAATCTGCTCGCTGAATCCGCAGGTTGACCGCCTGACGCTGTCTTGCGAGATGGAATTCGACGCGAAGACGCTGAAGCGGGTTCGCCATGATGTCTTCACAAGCGTAATCCGCACGAAGGAGCGCATGACCTATACGAATGTACGGCGCATCCTGACCGCGACGGAAGAAGAGCCGGAGACGGAGCTGAAGGAGCGTTATGCCGATCTGCTGCCGATGTTCGCGCTAATGGAGAAGCTGGCGATGCGCCTTCGCTCCAAGCGGATGAAGCGCGGCGCGATCGACTTCGACTTCCAGGAGTCGAAGATAATTGTGGACGAGAACGGCAAGGCTGTCGATATCGTGAAACGCGAGCGTTCCGTTGCGGAGCAGATCATCGAAGAGTTCATGCTTGTGGCGAACGAGACGGTAGCGGAGCACTTCCACTGGCTGCGCGTGCCGTTCCTGTACCGGATTCACGAGGATCCGGATCAGGAGAAGCTGCTTACGTTCATGCAGTTCGCGGCGAACTTCGGTTATGTCGTGAAGGGCGGCAAAGGCAACAACTCTGTTCATCCGCGCGCGCTGCAAACTTTGCTTGAAGAGATTCAAGGCACGAAGGAATCGACCGTCATCTCGACAATGATGCTGCGGTCGATGAAGCAGGCGAAGTACGATGCGGAGAGCCTGGGCCACTTTGGCCTTGCTGCGGAGTTCTATTCGCACTTCACATCGCCGATCAGACGTTATCCTGACCTCGTCATTCATCGCGTCATTCGTGAAGTGATTGAAGGAGGCGGAGCGCTGACAGAGGCGCGCCATGAAGCGCTGACGGCACGAATGCCGGATATTGCCCAGCATTCCTCCGAGCGGGAGCGTGCGGCGGTCGATGCGGAGAGAGATACGGATAAGCTGAAGAAATGCGAATACATGCTGGATAAGGTCGGCGAGGAGTTCGACGGCATTATTAGCAGCGTCACGAACTTCGGCATGTTCATCGAGCTGGAGAATACAGTCGAGGGCCTGATTCGCCTCAGCGATCTGACGGATGACTATTACCACTTCCACGAGCTTCATATGGTACTGATTGGCGAGCGCACATCCAAGGTGTACCGGATCGGCGACGAAGTGAAGATTCGTGTGGCGCGCGTCGATATGGATGAATATAATATTGACTTCGAGATGGTCGATATGAAGCCGCGCGGCAGCTTCAAAGGCGTCGCAGACGCCGGCTTCGGCGCAGGCCGCAAACGCGGCGGCTATGGCAAGCGCGAAGGCGGTCGACCAGGAGGCAGAGATGCTTCCGGCGGAGGCCGCGGTGGATTTGGCGGCGGCAAGGGCGGTCGAGGCAAAGGCGGAGCAGCACAGGCAGGTGCGAGTGCGGGCGAGAAAAACCGCTCAGGAGCATCCCCTCAACCTGCCGGCAAAGGCCGGTTCAAACGCGGCGGCAAGGACGGTGCTGCGCCTGCTGCGGCTAATAACGGCAGCAATCCGTGGGGCAAAGAGGGCGGCGTTGTAGACGACGGAGATTGGATTGAGGCAAGAGCCGCTGAGCTTGAGGCCGATGGCAAGCCGCGCATCGATATGTGGGGATTGCCGATTCGCGAGGGCGGCGAAGTACGGAAGGATGGCCGCGGCAAGAGCGGACGTCCTGGGAACAGAAACGGCGGAGGCTCTGGTACCGGCGACAAAGGCAAGAAGAAGGGCAAAGGCGGCGGAAGCCGGAAGAATGCGACGACAAGCGGTGTGTTCAATGGCGGCGAAGCGGGCGCATCCGCTCCGCAAGCTGGAGAAGCCAAGAAAAAGAAGCGCAAGAAAAAAGGCGACTTGAATAGCTCCACAGCGGCTTTCGTAAGGAAGAAGCGGAAGTAGCCCAAGGATTGTCAGGGCTGGGATTAGACAGTTTACAGTAAAACTGCTCTAATCCCATAAGCCCATTCAAAGCATGCGCTTACATTGTCCAGGAATGAAAGTGCTCCCAACTGGACATAATGGGAAAATATATTTAAGCTTGTCGCTTGCTTTTTGGCGGCAAGGATAGTATACTCAAGGCAATCGGATGAGATGAACCTGAATTCACATATTGAAAAGGGTGTCATTAGAGTCATGAAACCCTTTTCAATGTGTGAATTTTTTGTTTAAAGAACAAATAGGCGCATATTAATTTAATTTTTTGGAGGTAATTCCACATGCAACAAGGTACAGTTAAATGGTTCAACGCTGAGAAAGGTTTCGGCTTCATCGAAGTTGAAGGCGGAAACGACGTATTCGTACACTTCTCCGCAATCGTTGGCGAAGGCTTCAAAACTCTTGAAGAAGGCCAACGCGTTGAGTTCAACGTTGTTCAAGGCAACCGCGGACCACAAGCTGAAAACGTAGTTAAGCTGTAATAGCTTAATTTCGGAGAGACCGCTTCGACCACGTGTCGGGCGGTCTTTTGCTTAAGCGGGAGATGCCATAAGCGCTTCGAAACGTTCGATATCGATTCAACAGGTGAAGATCGGTTTAAAGGAAAGAGTACCCTTTGCGGCTGTTGATTTTGGCATCTAAAGTTGCTACAATGAACCAACAGAGACGCTGGTCTTGAAGAAGAAACGAGGTGAATTAGCATGGGCGCCAAGAAGAATGACGGCAAGCAGCTCGCCCAGAACAAGAAGGCCTCCCATGACTATTTCATTGAGGAGACCTTCGAGGCGGGCATGGTCCTGATGGGGACGGAGATTAAGTCGCTGCGCAATGGCAGGGCGAATATAAGCGATGCGTTCGCGACGATTCGCAATGGCGAGATCTTCATTCACAACATGCATATCAGCCCATTCGAACAGGGCAACATTCACAACCCGACAGATCCGACGCGTGCGAGGAAGCTGCTGATGCATAAGGCGCAGATTCACAAGCTGCTGGGATTGTCGAAGCAGGAAGGCTACGCCATCGTGCCGCTGAAGATCTACGTGCGCAACGGCTACGCCAAGCTGCTGATCGGGCTGGGCAAAGGCAAGAAGCAATACGACAAGCGCGATACCGCAGCCAAGCGGGATGCGCAGCGCGATATCCAGCGCGCGCTTCGGGAGAAGCAGAAGGTGGCTAGATAGCCCGTTCTTCCCATGGATGGAACGGCCAACGCTGCCAGCAACAATCTCGGGCAAATGCAGGATGTTCGTGGTATACTAGGTATACGGCAACGGTGGGTTGCCAGTCGGTATGAGAGCAATCGAGCTCAGCCGGATTCAGATGTACATGACTTGACTTGTGCAGTCCAGTGCATCGCCTTAGGTCCAGAGGTCCCGTTAAGCTAGACGTTGATGCTCGGCAAGAGCATAAGCAGCGTTTATGCCCATTATTCGGGGGCGTTTATGGATTCGACGGGGATTGGACGAGCGCGAGCCAGCGGGTAGCAGGGAGTCGTCTGCTTCATCAACGCTAAAGCCAATTAAATGGCAAACAACAAACAAACTACGCTGTAGCAGCTTAATAACCTGCTCACGTGCTCTCGCTCTGTATCGCCCATGTACCGGGATGAGGGCCCAACTTTAGTGGGATACGCTGTCACATCTCCGCCTGGGGTGTGCTGAAGAAGATAATCAGGCTGACCTAAAGAGTACCGCGTTGCAGGGGGCCTCCTTAGGTGACATCAAAACTGCAGCTACACCCGTAGAAAGCCGCGTGGCGTGATCTTCGGACAGGGGTTCAAATCCCCTCGCCTCCACTTAAATACAGAATATTTTCATTCTGTCGTTAAGTGGATGCAAGGGCGGACTCTCTGGCTTGAAAGATGAAAAGAGCTATCTTAGATGTTATAAGATAGCTCTTTTTATTTATCCTGTTTTTAACTCCGTTATTCTCCGCTTCCCATCTTCTTTAACAATAACGATGTTTGCATTAGTTCCTTTTGAGTTGAAGCCCCTAACGCTTCACACCTTCGTCTAACATAAGGTCATTTTGATTATCTCAAACCTTGGTGTGGGAATTAGAAGTCCGTTTTTTATTTTTTTGCAGCGAGGTGAACCTTTTGAGTTGCTCGAGACTCTTAGTAATAGAGGTGAAGACATGGATGTAGTTAATGCAGTTAAGAAAGCCCAAAAGGGGGACAAGGAAGCCTTACTTCAATTGATATTAGCAGAAAAAGAAGCATATTATCGGCTAGCTTATTCCTACATGAGGAATGAAGCGGATGCCATGGATGTCTTAGAGGAAATGATCGTGAAGCTTTATGAGCGGATCGGCCAATTGAAGAAAGAAGAGTCCTTTTACTCCTGGAGCAAGACCATTCTGGTCAATCAATGCAAACGCTTGTTGAAAAGAAACAATAGGGTAATTCCATTAGGAGACAAGCCAGATGTGAATAATGGGCACATCGGCTCTACCGGAATATCCGTGTACCGGCAAGTGGAAGAGCAGATGGATCTGCAAGCGTTACTAACCCATCTGAACACTGACCAACGCGAAGCCATTCAACTCAAATATTATCATGATCTGGATTATGGTTCGATTGCTGCGATGACCCGCGTTTCGACGGGAACGGTCAAATCAAGAATTTATCAAGGGCTTCAGAAGCTGAGAGCGTTATACGGGAGGAATACAGATGAACAACATTGAAGATCGGTTGTTGGAAGAGAGAGTGCGCTTAAGTGAACTTTCTGTCCCTGAAGAGCTGGAAGCAAGATTAATAAAGGCGTTAAACACCGCAATCCCTAGAAGAAAAACGAAATGGAATGTGATAAGAAGTTGGGCAATCGCGGCAGCTATCCTCGCGTTTATGCTAGTTGCGGGCAACCAATACCATGTGTTAGCCTATTACGGCAAGATGTTGCTCGGCTTTGAGAAAGCCGTATACAACACTCTTAGTGAGCTAGACAAACAGGGGAAGGGACAGGCTCTTAACGAGCGGTTCCAGCTTGTAGACGGTACTATGCTTACCATCAACGGCCTTATGTCGGATGAAAATCAGTTTATCTTGTACTATACTTTGAGCAACCCGAATGGACTTCGGAGTTACGATGGTTTTGATCCTATTGGGATTACTGGCTTTCAAACGGATTCCGATTTTATACTAAGTGGAGCAACAACTGGGCCAACCGGTGGGGTTACCGAGACCAAAGGATACGTGGCTTTCAATGCGGTTAGCCCGCTTGCCAAGAAATTAACGCTTTCGTATTGGTATAAGCTGCCGGAAAGTGATCAACGACGGGTAGGACAAGTTACATTCCCTTACCGACCGGATGAAGCGCTGCCTACCAAGATCAAACAATCCGTAAATGTTACCTTAAATGACCAAACGATAACCATCGGCACGATCACCGCAACGCCAACAATGACTATAATTAAAGGCACTCTTGATTTGGAAAATGATCAGCTGAAACAAGCAGTACTGAAGGGAATAGAACTGATCGCTAATGGAGATTCGGTATATATGACCGGCAAATCATGGCAGTGGACGACCGGAGCTTTTTCAATGGAGTACGAGGCCCTACCGGAAGATCTTCAATCCCTGCAACTTATCCTAAAGAAAACTGGTGAAACTGTGCAGATACCGGTTAAATAAAAATTAAAAAGCGAGCTCCCTTGTAGAGTAAGGGAGTGCTCGCTTTTTTATTGCAATACCTACTTTCAACGCACTTGTAATACGTAGGCTGATCATGTTAATAATTTTTTTTGTATATATGGAGAAGCCAGAGGGGGCGAATCCGGGTTCAGTCCGCGCAGAGGGAGCGAATGATGCTTCGAAGAGCTGCTTCGCGTACGAGCGCGGCATTGGCTATGGTTGTCGTCGACGAGTTGACCTTCGTTAGCAGTTAAGATTGAGATTCTGAGGTTATGGATTTTTGCTTATGCGACAAATAGGCTTAGGATTAGCGCTACAAATAATCTATGACAGAATCAACCGGTTTATCAGACGTGATGTCTATAACTGCTTGATATAAATTTGGAGGATACTCGGCGATTCTGTGGCATAAATACAAATACCACTCATGGCCATAGGTTAGATAGATGCGAACGGGATAGCCTGCTTTTTTGAGCTTGCTGCTCAAATCCGGCCGAATCCCATATAACATTTCGAATTCTACCTCCGGCTTCTGGGCCCATCCCCGATTGATCACCTCATTTACGATGCGCTCATCATGGGTAGCTATGGATACGCGGTGCCCCTTATCGATGGATTGCTCCAAGAGATGTAAATAGCGCTCATTTAGAGCGTCTGAACGTGAAATAGCCAGTTGTTCCGGCTCTTGATATGCTCCCTTCACAAGGCGTAATCGTCTAGGACTAGCCTGTAAGTCATTCATGTACTGAGTTGTGCGGTGTAGCTGCGCCTGCAATGTGATGCCGATATTCGGATAGATGGCTGCCGCACGCTCATAGATCGCAAGGATCGCATCCGCCTTGGCGGATTCCTCCATACTTATATATAATTCGATACCAGTCCGCTGGGTCTGTTCCGCCAAGGCTGCCAACTGTTTGAATGCCAATGCGTCGTCTACCGTTAGTCCGATGTGGGAAAGGTCAAACGATACGCGAGCCGCTATTCCGCGCTCATTCAGATTCTGAATGAGCTGCTTCATTTCCAGTGCCGCCGCTTCGCAAGACTGGAGATCTGTCGCATTTTCTCCAATGTATTCTAAGGAAACCGCATAACCCTTATTAATCAGCATCCGCCCAGCTTGAAGACCGGCTGCTCGATCATCGCCCGTCACATACTTTGCCGCAGCGCGTTGCAGCATATGGTAGATGGACGGCGTCTGCTCGACATAAGCCTTTAAATCTACTCGCCGGGCAATGGATTTCATGGTTTCTGTAAATTGCTTTTCTAAATCATCTTTTGTCACCATATAGTAGTCCTCCTCTTATCCTCTCATCTCAGTGTACAATCGAGACAGCAGAAGAGTATTGTATAAAATTGCTCTATTCTATATGGATATCGCGTAAGTTTGAGGTGTCGCGCCTACTATTTTGGCAAAAACTTTCGTAAAATGACTTTGATCATAGAAGCCGGTGTCAACGGCTATTTGGGCAATGGGCCGTCGTTTTTTCAGTTCAATCTTGGCATAATTGATGCGTAGCAGATTCTGATACGCATGGGGAGGCAAATGCGTGCTTTTCTTAAATAATCGTATGAGATGATAACGGCTGGCGCCGGTCTCTTGCTCCAACTTTTCAAGCGTGATCCGATCCTTGAAATGTGCATGAATATATTCCATAACTCGCTTGACGTACTTCTGCTCCAACGCGCCATACGGTTCATGCACAAGGTCGGAATCATGCTTAATTATGAGCATGTGCACGAGTTCGATTAACGAAGTTTCAATCTCCAGGGAAGATTCATTACGGGTAAGGGATTCCATAGTTTGATTGAATAGCTGACTGCAAGCTTTGTTCTTCCCGTCCTCTAGTAGAAAAGGAATTTGAAGCCTGTGGATATGAGGCAATTCAATTTGTTCTAACCATTCCGGTTTAATGAACAACATGTTGTATTTCCAATTGGCATTCGCAGCAGGCTGACAAGCATGGAGCATGTGCGGCGGAAAGTTGATCATTCTTCCCGATTCTACACGCCATAACAAGCCTTCGCACCACGCCTGCGTTTCACCTTCATCTATTAATCCGATTGAGAGTTCCTCATGAAAATGTTTCTGATACGCTAAGTCGCTTTTACGACATCGTTTTGCTTCCAAGAAAGGCAATGCCACGTCTCGATAAAATGTTACATCAGCCATGTATCTGTAACCCTCCAATGTGAATCAACACATCTATTTTATCACAGTCAATTTAGGTAGAACATTTAGACAGGGCAAATAACAATCAGCGTTGATGCCGTATGCCTGAGGGTAAGTTGTGGTTTTGCACAGCCATGGTTTGCCTCCACCATCATTAACCCGACCGCATGAGGTCGGGTTTTTGCTATTTCAGTGGGTTATAAACGTATATCGACATGCGATTTAATCATTGATCGATGATATCCAGCCAACAATCTATGAAAAGCCGGCTGGTCCTCTTATCCGGGAGCTTCATAAGCGACGAACCGTTGACATAGGAGATACTCGCGAATAACGTTGTTTACTATTCGAAGTCCGATGTTCGTAGCGGGCCGTGAAGCATGCTCATATCCCAGTCAAGTAGACACGAATAGAGAGAAATCATATTCTACGGCTTCTAAGTCAGAAAGGGTTTGTGGATGGATTAGATAATTTTGCAATGTACAACTTTAGTTGGACTACAACTTAATAGGATTTGACTTATGATGTTCTGAAGACCTTACAATGAATTGGGGAGAAACAATGAAATCAAGAATACTAATTCTATTAATGACTTTTGCTATTTTATTCACGATAATTACACCGAGGGCGGCACCAAGAGCTGAAGCAGCAGGAGGCACAGTTACAAAGACCTATACAGCAACTGCCGATACGATGCAATTAAATGGTCAACTTGAATATAACGGAATCTATGATAATGACGGCGATGGTTATCTCTATGTCGGCATGAGCAATAATGACGGCTTCGTCAATGTGCGCAATAGAATGGCCGTAATTTTCGATTTAGGTGCTCCAGAAGGGACCATAGTATCAGCAGAGCTGGTCGTGACGGTTGCTACTGTATTAAGAGTTCCAAACCACAATCTGTACATGGAGGTAAGGGGCTCTGCTGCGAATAGTTTGAACCATAATTTTAATGGTACCTTCCCCTCTGTAGATACGAGTAGCCCTTACTCAGACAAGTTTACTGCGAAAAGCACTGCGGAAGTGCCAATGGGCACTTATCTTCAGGATCAAACGATTACACTCAACGTTAAGAGTGCTGTCGATGCCTTTACGGATGGTTCTGATCGCAAAGTAACTTTTACCCTTAACGGCAATGAAGCAGATGCAGACAGCGGGAGATTTTTATTGTATTCACTAGAAGCTTCAAATGCTGCATTCCGCCCAAAGCTAGTCGTTACTTATGAGACTGGACCGGTTAATACCGCTCCTACGGGTTCTTTTACGATTACGGAGGGAGCAATGACAAGCGCCAGCACAGTTAATCTATCCGTAACAGGCTCCGATCCTGATGCAGGTGATAGTGTTACCCATATGAGATTTGCGAATAGCGCTGCTAATTTATCGTCGGCATCCTGGTTGCCTTTCAGCAATACAGCAACATTCAGTCTAAGTGGAGGAGATGGGGCGAAGACCATCTATATGCAGTTGAGGGATTCCAACAACGGGATCTCAGCCAATTCTTCTCAGACTATTCTATTGGATCAGACAGCCCCAACAGGTACACTGGGCATTAATGATGGTGCTGCATGGACGAACTCACACACGGTCACTTTGAAAGGAACCTATACGGATGGAAGCGGCTCAGGAGTTGAGCAGGTGCGTCTCTCCAATATTAATGGCAGTTGGCAGACTAGTTGGTTCAGTGTCGCTGACCTTAACGGGAGGTCATGGGTCCTTCCGGCTGGCGAGGGAGCTAAGACTGTATATGTACAATATAGAGATAAAGTCGGAAATTCGAGCAGCTCAACCATTAGCAATACAATTACTGTAGATACAATAGCTCCTCTTATTACAAATGTAGTGAATAACAAGGCATATAACAGCAAAGTTACTCCTCTATTTCTCGAAGGCAGCGGATTGCTTAACGGGAGCCCCTATACCAGTGGCACAGATATCACGCAGGATGGAACGTATATACTGGTCGTCACCGATTTAGCAGGCAATAGTACGACGGTGGTCTTCATGATTGATATGACGGCGCCTATCGTGGCGGGAATAGCGAATGGCGGAATATACAACACAAGCAGAATGATTACCTTTAACGAAGGAACAGCGACCTTAAACGGAGCTGCTTTTCTTAGTGGTACACAGGTTTCTCAAGATGATGTGTACACTCTGGTCGTAACGGATGCGGCAGGTAATGTGACTACGGTAAACTTCACGATCGACAAGACCCCGCCAATCGTTACTGGAGTAGCTGAGGGCGGAGTGTACAAGAGCGCAACTCCCGTATTCACCGAAGGAACAGCGAAGTTGAATGCTGCAGCCTTTACTAGCGGCACTGAAATCGTTGCTGAAGGTGCATACACGCTTGTCGTAACGGATGCGGCAGGTAATGAAACGACGATAAACTTCGCGATCGACACAACCCCGCCAACCGTTACTGGAGTAGCTGAGGGCGGAGTGTACAAGAGCGCAACTCCCGAATTCACCGAAGGAACAGCGAAGTTGAATGCTGCAGCCTTTACTAGCGGCACTGAAATCGTTGCTGAAGGTGCATACAGGCTTGTCGTAATGGATGCGGCAGGGAATGAAACGACGATAAACTTCGCGATCGACACGACCCCGCCTACCGTTACTGGAGTATCTGAGGGCGGAGTGTATAGGAGTGCAACTCCCGTATTCACCGAAGGAACAGCGAAGTTGAATGCTGTACCATTTACTAGCGGCACTGAAATAGTTGCTGAAGGTACATACACGCTTGTCGTAACGGATGCGACAGGGAATGAAACGACTATAAACTTCAAAATTGAAAAAAACAATAGCGGTAGCCCAGGCAGCAGCGGAGGAGGTTCCGAAACCACAGAAAGCACATCAACCTCAGAAGTTTTACTTATTTTAGGTGATAAGTCACAAAAAGCGACCAAAGTTGTCGTCACTACAACGGATGGGAAGAAGGTAACAACTGTCATCCTGGAAGAAGAGCAGCTCAAAGGTTTGTTGAAGGAAGCAGGCAATAGTCCGGTTATTATAATAGCGGTTCGCAATAAATCAGATATTGTCAATTGGGAACTGAATGCAGCACTTCTACAAAGCTTTGAGAATAGCAACGCGATCATTCAAGTAGTTACGGAAAATGCAGTGTATAGTCTTCCATTAGATCAGGTCCCTGCTGATAGATGGCGCAATCAATTAGGAGCCAATATCCCTTTGAAGGATATGAAGATCAAGCTAGAACTGAGTAATCTATCTGATTCGGCATTTGTGTTCAAGGACTCTGGCAACGGACAAGTCACACTTGTCGCTCCACCCTTAAGCTTTTCTGTAAAATTTGTTTATGGCAGCAAAGAAGTGGAGTTGAACCAATTCGATACTTATATCGAGAGGCGTATTGCGATACCTGAAGGGGTAAACTTGAATCGTATCATGACGGGAGTCAAGATAACCTCAGACGGAACGCTCATTCATATTCCGACTAGGATCATACAAGAAGGCGGTCGCTATTATGCTGTTCTCAACAGCATGAGCAACAGCATCTATGGGCTAATCCAAAATGACAAATCCTTTAATGATGTATCCACTCATTGGGCCAAATCAAGCATCAATGACCTGGCATCAAGACTAGTCATTAATGGAGCGGACGAGGAACGGTTTTTACCGGATAGCGAAATTACACGTGCAGAGTTTATGGCTATTATGATCAGAGCATTAGGCTTAAGCTCAGCTAACAAGACGTTTCATTTCAAGGATATAACGGAGCAAGCATGGTATCATCAAGCCGTTCAGATCGGGTACTCTTATGGGCTGGTCGATGGATATAGCGATGCTTCCTTCAAACCTAATGAGAAGATTACAAGACAGGAAGCGATGGTTATTCTATCTAGGGCAATGATGCTTGTGAAGCTGAATAAGAAGATAGACCATACGAAGCAGCAAGAACTGGTCAACCATTTCGCAGATAGCGAGCAATTGGCCTCTTGGGCTCATCAAGCTGCAGCGTTAACCATTGAAAGCGGCATTATCGGCGGATACAAAGGCGAACTGCATCCTCTGCAAAATATTACAAGAGCCGAAACTGCAGCAATCATTCAGCGATTTCTTCAAAAAGCGGAATTTATTTAATCAATAGGAACTATATAGTCTGAAGGCAGCTCCTCGAAAACATACGCCCGACCCAATAACCTCATTAACAAACCCGACCGCTTGAGGCCGGGTTTTTGTGCTGAAGCTTAATACATGCCCCCCTTTTTTTGTTTCCATTCCCTTGTTTACTATTTGTTGATAAACATGGTTTATAATCCTCTCATTCAAGCAATTGAAAGAATGATAGGGGAGGATTATAACTTGAACAAGCTGTTAAGGAAAAGTTTGTCTATCATTATGGCATTGAGCCTTGTTTTATCGTTCAGCTCCGTCGCCGCGGCGGCCCCGGGTAAAATCAAGTTCAAACTATGGAGCATTGAAGGAAGACCGGGGCAATCGATCCACGTTACTTTGACCGTAGATTTACCAGCCGACAATCTCTTTTACGAATACACACCTTATGTAGATTCATCTGTGCCTATCACGGAGGCGTATTGGGGACAATGGGAGGACGATGGCACTCGGGTCCAGATGTCTATTCGAATTGCGGAAGACGCTCCTTCGGGTGATTATCCGATGTACTTTGATCTAGACAATATGTGGGTGAAAAAAGGGACAACCCGCGAAAATGTAGCTTTCACAACGGATTATGATACGGAGGACGGCGTGATCACCGTTAAGAAGCAAGTGTCCGTGGGTCATACGAGCGGAAGTGCGGGAGGTTACGTGGAGGTTCCGGTATCCACCAACTCCACCGAGCCGATCAGCGCATATAAGATAAAGATTCCGTACGATTCTTCCGTTCTCGAGGTCGTGGATGTGACGGCGGCCGAGGAAGGAATGATCTATTACGAAGATGAAGAAGAAGATGATGTTCTAGTCGTGGAATGGAACAATAACGACTCCTCTGTGCTTCTGACGAACAGAGAGCTGTTCAAGATGAAGTTCAAAATCAATGGCGATACTCCGTCGGGTCAGCAAGGGCTTCCAGCATACATCTACACGTTTTCAGACGAATTTGGCGAGCAGTTATCCGGAGTGGATTCGCAAATAGGCTATATCACCATCACTGAGAATCAGCCTCCATCTGCCGGTAACGTGAACGTAATAGGCACACCGCAAATTGGGGAGACGCTGCATGGCAATTACAGCTACTTGGATGCAGAGTTCGATGAGGAAGGCGTGTCGACGTACCAGTGGTATCGGGCAAATAACGCAGCCGGGGCGGGAGAGCAGCCTATTGCGGGAGCCGACGCGAAGACATATGTTCTCCAATCGGGAGATAAAGACAAATATATTCGTTTCGAAGTGACCCCAATTGCCATTACGGGAGCGGGGGCCGGGACTCCGGTGAAGAGCGCGTGGACGGGACCGATTGGAGTTCCGACCTACCAGGTTCTCTACGAAGCCAATGGCGCGACACAGGGCGACGTTCCTGTGGATACGACCGCTTACGAGACGGGGCAAGAGGCGACGGTACTCGGCAACACTGGAAATTTGGTGAAGACGGAGCACACCTTCGGAGGCTGGACGACGGATGAAGCCAATCTTGGAACCATCTATATGGCGGGCGATTCGCTTCCGATCGAATCCATGCACCGTACGCTGTATGCCAAGTGGGTAGTGAACCGTTATCCGGTGTCTTTCCATTCGAACGGCGGCAGCGCGGTGCCGAGCGTTACGGCGGATTACAATAGCTTGATCGCGGAGCCGCAGAGACCGACCCGCTCGGGCTATTCCTTCAATGGCTGGTACAAGAACGAAGAGCTGACGGAAAGATGGACGTTTACCTCGGATAAGGTCGTTGCCAACACGATGCTGTATGCCAAATGGTCGCCAAATTCCCAAGGAGGCGGAGGGGGTGTGCCTACGCCATCCGAGCCATCTGAGCAGAGCCTGAGCCTGCTGATCAATGGCAGGGGAGAGAGCTTAGCCAAAGCGGATACGAAGACGGAAAACGGGAGAAAAACGACAGTTGTCTCCATAGATGAGGCTAAGCTGGAAAGTGAGTTAAATGAAGAAAAAGCGGGAGGCACGCTGACCGTTCCGGTCGCAGTGCTGTCGGATTCCGTTATGATGGAGCTTAAAGCAAGCACGGTGAAGGCGTTGCAGCACAAAGATATGGTTATCGAACTGCAGACCCCGAGCGGAACGTATTCGCTGCCGGCTTCTCATATTGATCTTGCAGCCTTGTCCGAACGACTTGGCTCCAATGTTCCGACAGAGGAGATCAAGGTACGGCTGAAGATCGCCAAGACTTCCGAGGATCAAGAAAAGGCCGTTCAAGACGCCATTGCGAAAGAGGGCCTGACGCTGGTCGGCGAACCGCTTGAATTTACGGTAGAGGTCAGCTATGGCGATCGCAGCGCCGAGATCGAATCATTCTCCTCTTATGTAGAAAGATCCATCGTTCTGCCTGGCGGCACGGATGCATACCGGATTACGACGGGAGTAGCGATCGATCCTGATGGAACGGTGCGCCATGTTCCGACGAAAATCATTGCGGAAAACGGCAAACATAGAGCCATCATCAACAGCTTGACGAATAGCACCTATGCCGTTGTCTGGCATCCGGTCTCGTTCGCTGACGCAGCCCGTCATTGGGCGAAGGATGCGGTTAACGAGATGGGATCGCGCTTAATCATTAGCGGCATTGAAAATAACCAAATCAAGCCGGACTTGGCGGTTTCACGCGCCGAATTTACCGCGATCATCGTGAGCGCTCTAGGGTTTAAGTCTACGAATGAAGCCGTCAGCTCCTACTCGGACGTAAGCGCTTCGGCATGGTTCAGCGGTGCGATCGAGTCGGCGAAGTCCTATCATCTGGTCGGCGGTTTCGAGGACGGCACGTTCCGTCCATCGCAGGAACTGACTCGCGAACAGGCGGTCGTTATTTTGATGAACGCGATGGAGCTTACCGGACTGAAGCAGAAGCATTCCCTTTCTTCAGACGCTATGCAGCGGCTCGACTCCTTCACGGATACCCAGGAAGTGTCGGAGTGGGCGAGGGAGGCGATGGCCATCGCTGTCGAAGCGAAGCTGGTGACCGGACACAAGGATAATCGCCTTGCTCCGCAGAGCTATATTACGCGGGCCGAAGTGGCTACAATCATTCGGCGGTTATTGGAACAATCAAATCTTATTTGATTCAAACGAAGCATAATTAATGGCTGCACCGCGATGAGGGTGTCCCATAAGTCATGATTAATGACTATTGGGGCAGCCTTCTTTTTTTATGATCAAAGCTGCTTGGGCAATATAATGATCCCCCTGACCAATTGCCAGGGGTTTTTAATATTAGTCGATCTGTGTTTATACAACTTTCGTATGACTCATTTTTATCCCAAATCCACTATACTGGGGCTTATGGGATAGACGATGCCGGTGCACGGTCCCAGCATTTTTTTCGAGCGGAGAGAAAGTGAACGAATTACGAGATGACGGTTCGATTATTGGGGGAGCGTAAAGAATGACACGGATGCTAAAATGGAATGGCTTCATGAGGAAGGTATCAAGCATAGTTCTCATTGCTGTGTTATGGGTCAGTACATACCCAGTGGCATGGGCTGATGGAGGAAGCGGGGTTATTCCGTTTATTCAACCTCAACAAGCTTTGCTTGATCGCCCCGTCGCTATAGAGATAGACAACAGAGGTAATATATATGTTGCAGATTACGGCAACAACCGGATTGTTAAATTGGACAGTAACGGAGGCATTCTTGCCGAGTGGGGGGAAACAGGAAGCGGCGATGGTCAGTTTAATTATCCAAGTGGAATCGCATTTGATAACAACGATAATGTCTATATAGTAGATAGGGAGAATCACCGCATCCAAAAATTCGATTCGGAAGGCAATTATCTCACGAAGTGGGGAGTGCTCGGCGCCAATGATGGGGAGTTTAGAAATCCGGCAAATCTTGAAATTGACCGCAACGCAAATATAATCTATGTTACGGATCGGGATAACCATAGAGTCCAAAAGTTTGATTTGAACGGTCAGTTTCTGGGTAAGTGGGGGAGCAATGGCAATGGAGATGGGCAATTTAATCGGCCATATGGTCTTGCGATTGCTCAGGATGGGAATGTTTATGTAACTGAAAGCGAAAACCATCGCATCCAAAAATTCGATGCGGATGGCACTTATATTAGTCAATGGGGGAGCTTCGGTACTGGAAATGGTCAATTCCGGTATCCTTTTGATATTGCGATAGACAATAACGGCTATGTTTATATTCCTGATGCTCAAAATAATCGAGTCCAAAAATTCGATTTGACTGGGACCTATATTAGTCAATGGGGGAGCATCGGTACTGGAAATGGTCAGTTTAATTTTCCTAACAGTATAGCAAAAGATAGCAGTGGTCATGTCTATGTAACGGAAGCCAATAGCCCGCGCATCCAAAAGTTTGATTCGAATGGAGACTATATGGGCAAATGGCCTGTACCCATACCCGAAGCGCCTCACTTGCAGCTTGCTATAGCTGGGGATGGGCAAGTTAGCTTGACTTGGGATCCTGTAGATAATGCCTCCGGCTATAAAATTTATCAAAGCTTGAGCGCTTCTATGAATGGAACAGAAGTAGGCACGGTGGGCGGTTCAGTCTACGATTATACGGCTGCGGGGTTGGCCAATGGGACGACTTACTATTTTACGGTTAAGGGAGAGAATGTCCAAGGTGAAAGTCCTTCCTCCAATATCGTAAGTGCAACTCCGTTTACAGTGCCGGGAGCGCCAACGAACGTTGTGGCTGTGCCAAGCAATCGTCAAGCGACAATCACCTTCGACGCACCGGTGTTTGATGGAGGCAGTCCCATAACGGATTATGAGGTCACCGTATATCCGGGAGGGCAGAGCATAATCGGAGCTAGCAGTCCAATCGTTGCTACGGGCCTGACGAACGGGACAGCATACACGTTTACAGTGAAAGCGATCAACGCCGCAGGCAGCAGTGTAGAGTCGACAGCTTCCGGCAGCATTAGGCCTATGCCGCCAACACCGGCACCAGGTCCGAGCAATCCAGAGCTGCCGGTTGCAGAAGTGGACATACGGTTGAATGGGAAAGAGGCTGCAGCAGGAACAGTATCGGCAACCCGGTCGACACGAGAAGGCCGCAATGAGCTTGCGATCGTACTGAATCAGGCCAAGCTAGCGGAGCAGCTTAAGAATGCCGATCCAGGAGCTGTGCTAGAGGTTGGGGTTAGCGGCCAGCTGGATGCAGAGATCTACATCGAGCTAAGTGGAATACAGCTTGAATACTTACACGAAAAGCAAATTGTGCTGGAGCTGCAATCTCCTACAGGCATCTATCGAGTGCCCCTCCAATCCATTGATCTTCATCAACATCGAGCAGGCAAGCCGATTACGGAGTTGCAGGAATGGCTAGTGCGCATGGGCGTAGGAGAAGCGGGGGAGACCTTGCTGAATGTTGCTAAGAAAGCAGCAAGGGATAATGGCATGACCCTCCTGGCAGAACCGGTACGTTTTACTTTGATGGCTTACAACGGAGACGACCAATGGGAGCTGACGACAGATCGTTTTGCGCAGAAAATGATCAAGCTGCCGGATGACATAACGCCAGGCCAAGTGACGACAGCCATTGCGCTGGGAAAGGATGGAGCGATCAGGCATATGCCGACGAAGATGTCGACGGCAGACGGCAAACGATACGCAGTGGCAAGCAGCTTAACCAATGATACCTATGTCTTAATCTCTCATTCGCTTACGTTTAAGGATGTGCAGGCCCATTGGGCAAAATCTGCAGTGAATGAGTTGGGAGCGAGACTCATTGTACGGGGAGACAGCATGGGGCTGTTCCATCCAGAGGACGATATCACTCGTGCCGAGTTCGCCGCGATTCTTGTAAATGGTTTAGGTCTGAAGATGAAGGGAGAGCCATTCTCGCCTTATTCTGATGTACAACCCTCCGCTTGGTACAGTGATGTGATCCAAATCGCATACGAGTACGGTCTTATATCTGGATTTGAGGATGCTGCATTTCGTCCAGATGATAAGCTGACACGGGAGCAAGCGATGAAGATCCTCTCCAATGCAATGAAACTGACAAGGCTGAGCGACAAACTTCCTGTACAGGTAGAGGAACAGCTTCTGGCATCGTTCGACGACGCTAATGAGGCTGGAGAATGGGCACGGAGCAGCATTGCGGATAATCTTAGAGCCGGCATTATCACAGGGCGAGACATTCATACGCTTGCACCAAAAGCATTCATCATGCGGGCGGAAGCTGCGGTTATGGTTCAGAGATTATTAAGAGAGTCTTGGCTTATTGATTAAAAAAGGCAGTGCAATCCGGCGAATTGTGGCTTTGCACAGCCACGGTTCGCCTCCACCAACCTTACTAAAACGAACACGATATACTTACTTGGTGGATTTGCAGTAACACATTGGTTCAACTAATGAAAAGACAGTTAGGCGTTCAAGCTTAACTGTCTTTTCATTTTTGGGACGTATATGGAACTACTGTGTTGAATCAATTATTGTATAGGTTGACGGTCCATTGCACATTATTAACTGGGTAACTGTTTGTGTTGACAGTAATAATCTGCCGGGTTGAGCTAAGCTTTAGCGGGTCTGTAGGTTACCAAGAGGGAACCAACCTTAAGTGTTTTGACGTCCACGAGATGGAATTCCTTCTGCTCATTAAGATTGTCAAACAAATGCTCACCTACGTTGACCACAACCGGGTGCATGACTATCTGATATTCGTCAATGAGATTCGCGTTTGCAAGTGATCGCACGAGCGTTGGACTACCGAAAATAACAATGTCGCCACCGTCACCTATTTTCAGGTCCTTAATTTGCTCCCTACCGGAAAATCTTCAATCCTTGCAACTTGTCCTAAAGAAAGTTGTATATAGTGGGGGGGACGATATCCCTCGCCTCCACCATGAAAACCCAGTCCTTATGAGGACTGGGTTTTGTTGTGTCAAAAAATGCAGACATGCTGTAGATGTTTCGAACTTGAATTTGCGAAAAAAGCAAAATATAGGCATTTTAATCAGTAACAAGCGCGGAGTTCCATTCATATGTTGTCATTATGAATTGGCGGATCTCATTGGGGCGGTTGGTTCTGTTCTTCTTCCAGTGCGAGGTTACGCTGCCAGCAATACAAAAAATGGAGGTAAGAGTATGAATAATTTCCAAAATGATTTATCGAATCTAAGTGTTTCCCCAATTAAGGCCAGTGAGGTGACCCCTTGGAACGTGCAAAACGAGCAACCAGCTCGTCTGTGCTTCTTCAGTTGTATTAATTGCTTCTTCAGCTGTATTAATTGCTTCAATTGCTTCAATTGCAACAACTGCCATAACTGCCACCACTGCCACAACTGTCATAACTGCCATAACTGCCATAATTGCCATAACTGTCATCGCGGAGGACAATAAGGCGCTTTCTTCTAATATGGCAGCAGTTATATCTACTTATTGAGAAGAGAAGGCCTTTGAATCAAATGGATGTACATCCTCTAGAATAGATTTTAGAGAGACCCCGGGTCAATCTAGTCTATTTTAGGGGGTGTTTTGCGTCCGCGGTGAAAGGACAGAAGTTGCAACGTTACTGACATGAGGGACAAATAGCTAGACATAAAATTATATGTAATGTATTGGGGCAGATCGAGAACTGCTTATGAGGAGGAATAGAATGATGGAGTTAAATCCTTCCATGCGTCTAAAGGTGAAACGGGATACGTTTTTTCTCCCTGATTCGGGTGGTGTGTATTTCCGAAACAATGTGAGCTCGTTCCGTATGGAAGGTGAGGCGATCGATCAGTGGATTGAAAAGCTGATACCGATATTCAACGGGGAGCATAGATTGGGGGATTTAACCGACGGATTGCCGGACCAGCACCGGAACCAGGTATATAACATTGCAGAAGTCTTGTATCGCAACGGCTATGTTTGGGATGTGAGCCAAGATGCCCCGCATCAATTGCCGGAAGAGGTTTTCATCAGGTATGCTTCTCAAATTGAGTTTTTGGAGCATTTTGGCGATTCGGGTGCATATCGGTTTCAAGCCTATCGTCAGGCCAATGTATTGGTTGTTGGTTCTGGTCCGTTTCTGATATCGGCGATTTCTGCGCTGCTTGAATCCGGGCTGCCCAGGTTTTATGTACTGGTCTCGGGCTCGGATGCCACTGACCGGCAACGAATGGCGGAAATAGCGGTACATGCTCGTAAGTCAGATTCTGATGTGGCTGTTGTGGAAATTACCCTGCCAAAAGAGGAGGAGATCGGGTGGCGGGAGATTATAAGCCCGTTTGATTCGATATTGTTCGTGTCGCGTGAGGAAGATATCGAGGGACTTCACGCTCTTCATGCCGCTTGCAGGGAGGAGAACAAGGTGTTTCTTTCTGCTGTAATGGTGCAGCAAGTCGGTATGGCGGGGCCGTTAGTGCATCCGGACGCTGAGGGATGCTGGGAATCGGCATGGCGCCGCATACACCAATCTGCGATCTCTAAAGACCCGCAGTTGCACGCCTTTTCTTCTACAGCGGGAGCGATGTTGGCTAATGTGATGGTATTTGAATTATTTAAAAAGTTGACGGGAACGGACGATTCGGAACAAAGTACCCGATTTTATCTATTGGACCTGGAGACCTTGGAAGGAAAGTGGCATTCGTTCATGCCTCATCCGCTTGTAACCGGAATTCATACACCTGAATGGATTCAGGATTGGGAGCAGCAGCTTGAACGGAGATCGAGCAAAAGCGAGAGCGGATTAATTCCTTACTTCATCCGATTGACATCGGCGGAATCAGGGATTTTTCATGTTTGGGAGGAGGGGGATTTAAAGCAGCTGCCGCTGTCTCAATGCCGCGTTCAAGCTATCGATCCGCTAACGGAAGGACCGGCGGGTCTGATGCCTGAGATTATCTGTAACGATCTGACGCATGAGGAGGCGCGGCGGGAAGCGGGTTTAGCCGGGATTGAAGCCTATGTATCGAGAATAGCCGATCTGCTGTCCTCCCATCAGGAAGTAAAAGGCGGAAGGATAGACACGCAACAATTTATTGGCATCGGGGCAGGAGAAACGGTTGCGGAGGGGATTGGCCGAGGGCTGCAAAGGTGCTTGGACGAAGCATTGCGCAGGCGTCAGGCGCATCAGTTATCCGTTGTATCCCGGGTTCAGTTAGGCGCGGTAGAAGATCAACACTGCTCTTATTATCTGCAGGCTTTGACGACCATGAAGGGAGAGCCGCACTTCGCCTGGGGAGAGGAAGTGTTCGGATTTCCTGTGATGTGGATCGGTACGAGGGATGGCTGGTATGGACATGCAGGCTTGAATGAGACATTAGCTTTGCGGAAGGCATTGCAGCAGGCTCTGCTGGCAGCACAAAACCAATCGGATGGTCTCAACTCTCAAGCATTAGCGTTTTCATCCGTGTATCTGGATGGGCAGGCGCCAGTAAGGCTCGTCGACATCCCTGCCTGTGACGCGACGTCCCAACAAGAGGTGCTTAAGTCCGCCTTGCAGGTTCTGAATCGGAACAATACGAGGCTCTTGGCCCTCGATCTGGCAGTAGAGCCGTTTTTGAAGGAGGAAATAGCAGGGGTATTTGGTGTGGTGCTGCGAGAGGAGGAATCCCGGTGAGCGCTAGGATTGCGATTGTAGGAGAAGGGGTGTTGGCAGACTGCGTGCATGGGGAGCTGTCAGCCCAATTCGAGGTTGTTCGTCAGTTTGATTTCGAGGCAGGAGTACCGGAAGCGGTAGATATAGTGCTAGTGTTGCACGATGCTTGGCATCCTCACGTTCATCAAAAGGCGGAAGAGGCGCTGCGGGCGACTGGCATTCCTTGGCTGCGAGGTTTCGTTTCATTTGGCGAAGGCGTGATCGGGCCGTTGGTTCGCCCGGGTATACAAGGCTGCTCCCAGTGTGCTGATACGCGGCGACTTATGGCGGGACGTGAACGCAAAGAAATGCGGGGAATGCAGCAGAGAATGGCAGCACAAGGGGGGATTTCGCGTGATGCATGGGCGTCACGCACAGGACTCTTCCAGGTCGCTCACTTGCTGGCAGATGAGACGCGAAGGGCATTGCAAGGCAATACGGTTCAATTGGCAGGGAAGATATTTTTGGTCAACTTGAAATCGCTGGAGAGCACCCTCCACCGCATTCTCCCTGACCCGCTATGTCCGTATTGCAGTCGAATGACTGACGATTCATCGACAGCAGCTCATATTTCGCTGCAGCCAAGCCCTAAGATTAGCGAAGACAGTTACCGCTGCCGCTCCATGGATGAGCTCAGTAAAGTGTTGGCCAAAGACTATCTGGATTACCGAACCGGCTTTTTGAATGGGAAAATGGCTAGCCTTCAGTCGCTATTCGCCGATGTGAGCGTGAATCTGCCGTTGTTCAGAGAGGATGTGGGATCGGCCGGCCGCTCTCATTCCTATGCGGCGAGTGAGTTGACCGCGATATTGGAGGGGCTCGAGCGGTACTGCGGATTGGCGCCCCGAAGCAAACGGACGGTAGTCCATGGCAGCTACCGCAGCCTGAGGGATCAAGCGCTCGACCCGGTTAAAGTGGGGGTGCATACAGAAGAGCAATACGCCCAGCCGGGGACTTCGCTCACAGCGTTTAATCCCGATCAGCCAATCAAGTGGGTATGGGGCCATTCGTTTTTGCAGGAGCGTCCCATTCTGGTTCCAGAGCAGCTCGCCTATTACAGCATGGGCTGCGGGCACAACTTTGTGTACGAAACATCCAACGGGTGCGCGTTAGGCGGGAGCTTGGAGGAGGCTGTTTTTTACGGCATATTGGAGGTGGTGGAGCGGGATTCGTTCCTGATGACCTGGTATGCACAGCTGCCGCTCCCGCGCCTTGACCTGAATTCAGCCAATGACCCGGAATTGCGCTTGATGATCGATCGGCTGCAGGCAGTGGCGGGGTATGATGTGCATTTCTTTAACTCGACGATGGATAATGGAATTCCAAGCGTATGGGGAATAGCGAAAAACAGGAAGCAAACAGGAGCGAATCTCATCTGTGCGGCCGGAGCTCATCCGGATCCGGTGCGGGCCGTGAAAAGCGCGGTTCTCGAGCTTGCCGGCATGATGCAGACGCTTGATGAGAAATTGGCTGCGAACCGGGAGGCGTATGTCCGGATGTTCCATGATTCATCGCTGGTGCAGCAGATGGAGGATCATTCCCTGCTTTACGGATTGCCGCAAGCGCAGGAGCGTCTAAACTTTCTGCTGGATGAGAGTCGCCCATTGCGAACGTTTGAAGAGGAATTCGAGCGGGGAGCAAGGCATACTGATTTGACGGATGACCTGAAGGACATTCTTCATACATTCCGCCGGCTTCATCTCGATGTAATTGTGGTAGATGTAACAGCGCCGGAAATTAAACGAAATGGTCTGCATTGCGTGAAAGTGCTGATCCCCGGGATGCTGCCGATGACATTTGGACATCAGTTTACACGCCTGGCAGGGCTTGAGCGAGTGCTGTGGGTACCTGCGGAGCTGGGGTATGTAAAGGAGCCGCTTGAACCAGATGAACTTAATCCATATCCGCATCCGTTTCCATAAGCATAACAATATGGCGTGGTTGACCACCCTCGTTCATATAAGGAGGGACAAGGATGAGTCTGGAAGCTTTTTTGCACAATCTGCATTATGACATTGATAAGACCAAGCCGCCGGACTTGGCGGTGGATTGGCAAGACGGACCGCTTGCCTATAAGCTCTATCGCGGTCTGCCTGTGGTTCCGCTATCTCCGGAAGTACCGCTGACGCTCGAAGGCAGTGAAGCGCGGCTGTTGCCCGACCTTCGCCGAATGGGTCATTTTCTCTGGTACGTATTTGGGCTTACTCAATTGTCTCAAGCCGTCTTTTCCTCGAACTCCACGATGCAAGCGATGGGCTTGCTTCAACTGAATCGGAGGTTTGCTCCTTCCGGGGGAGCGTTGTATCCCAATGAATTATATGTGTATCTAAAAATAGAGGATTTGCCTGCGGGAGTCTATCATTATGATGTGGCGCATCATCGCCTGGTGTTGCTGCGGGAAGGCAACTTCGATTCCTATCTGGCAAGGGCTCTTGGCAATCGCTATGATGTGTCGGCTTGCTTTGGCGCTGTAATGGTATCGAGCATGTTTTGGAAAAACTTTTTTAAATACAATAACTTCTCCTATCGCCTGCAAGGACTTGATGCGGGTGCTCTGATCGGGCAGCTCTTGGAAGTGGCCAAACGGTTTGGCTTTGCACCGGGGGTTCATTTCCGGTTTCTTGATCGGGCGGTGAATCATCTCCTCGGGGTATCCGAACAAGAGGAAAGCGTGTATGCGGTCATTCCGCTGTCGATAGAGCCCGGGATTTATGGGGCTGCGAATTCGAATGAGACAGAGGAGTTGGTCTCCGCTGCCGAGCTATGCCGGAAGCTGAGGGCGGTTCGGCATGACCATTATGTCCGGTCCCGGAGGGTTAAGGAATTTCCGCTGCTAATTAGAATGAACGAGGCCTCTCTATTGGAATCCCTTCGGCCGATACCGCAAATCAGGGAAAAGAAGATTGTTCACAGCGAGGATTCAGTGATAGCTCTGCCCCGTATGAATCGGTTGTTGTATGATCTGGCGGCTGTGAGCCGAAAGCGGTATTCGCCGGACAGCGATTTTATGATGAGCAAGATAAGCCAAGAACAGCTAGCCTTACTGTTGCAGGAGACGACGGCTTCCTTCCGGTATTGGAATGATATAGATGTCGGACAGGAGAACGCCGTTTCCCGCGTCTCATTATATGTATGTCTGTATAATGTCGAGGGTATTCCAGAGGGCGCTTATTATTATGACAGCGATGCTCATGCGTTGCGATTGGTACGTCCAGGGGATCATCGGCTCCCGCTGCAGCGGGGAATGCCTTCCGATAATGTGAACCTGTTTCAAGTGCCGCTATGCTTTCATATTGCGGGAGACAAGGATCATCTTACAACAACGCTGGGGTACAGGGGATACCGCATCCAGCAGATGGAGGCGGGGATGCTTGTACAGCGATTGCTGTTAACAGCATCAGCTATCGGGTTAGGCGGGCATCCGCTCCTCGGATTTGACGCCCGATTATGTGATGAGATGTACAAGATGGCTTCGCAGGGATTAACCAGCCTCATCCAAGTGCCGGTAGGACCTTATCGTCGAGGCCCTCGTCTAACGGGAGGGCTGCATAGCTAGAAGAGAGGGCCATGCTTCGACATTCAGTTGCTCAATGAATCCCGAAGGGAGAAAACTGGCAGAGCGCCGCTAATGTCGACCAAAAGATTACGGAACGGGCGAAATCCTGACCCGGCCCAAAAGTAAAATCCACAACCGCGAGGTTGTGGATTTTTGCTTTATATCGCGAGACGGTTATAGCTTGAACTTCGATACCGCTTCTTCCAGGCCGGTCGTCCTTGTCTCGAGCTGCTTGCTCGTATCGGCTATACGTTTCGTGGCTTGCAGCTGATTGGCTGACATCGATTGAACGGCTGACGCGTTTTCCGCAGCTGTTGCTGAGATTTGCGAGATTTGCTCAACCGATGCGGCGATTTCTTCGGAGCCGGCCGATATTTCTTGGGCAGCGGCTGAAATATCCTGAATTTGTTCGTTAACGATCAGAAACCGGTCAGCCGTATGGTTGAACAGCAATTCCACTTGGTTGAACAGCTCTGTGCTTTTCGCCATCTCATCGCTTTCTTTCAACATCCACGATCCGATCTGCGAGGATTCCTGCTGGATTTGCTGCAGCAGCGAGGTAATATGCGCTGCGGACACCGAGGAGGCTTCCGCTAGCTTGCGCACTTCTCCGGCAACGACGGCAAAGCCTGAGCCATGTTCGCCTGCTCGCGCGGCTTCAATAGAAGCATTAAGCGCAAGCAGCTTGGTGAGGTCGGCAATGCTGGCAATCGAATGAAGGACAGGCTCAATCTCCACCATATACGTATTCAGCGCTTGTACGGAGGTTGTGGTCTGGTGGACAACCTGAGACATGAAAGCGACTTGCTCCTTCAAACCGTTAATGGAGCTGCGTCCGTGCTCGACTGTATCCAATGCTTCACCGGAAGCGTTGGATACATCGGAGGAGGCTTCGGACACTCGCTGGATAGCAACGATAATTTCTTCCATGGATTTGGCGCTCTCTTCAGCAGCGATACGTTGATGCTGCGCCCCGTCCGCCAGTTCGGTAATGGATTGCTCAAGCTGTTGGTTCAAGGAGACCAGCTGGTTCACCTCCAAGCTGAATCGCTCGGTAGATTGGACGAGATCGTCTGTCGTTACAGTGATATTGCCAAGGACATCGCCAAGGGTGGCTCCCAGCCGCTCCAGCATTTTGTTCATAGCGGAATGCGCTTGACCGATTTCATCGCTGGACTTCACATTTCTGGCGAGCAGAATCGTCCTCGCTTCCGCGAGATCGCCCCGGGCTATGGCCTCCGCACCGCCTACGATAAGGCGTAGAGGCCGCAGGGCTCTGAACATAAACCATGCAATCAGAGCGAAAATCAGCAAGGTTAAACTTCCCATTATAATGAATAATGGGGTGCTGTTTTTCATAATTTCCCGATGAATCGTGGATGCAACGGACACATTGGTATCGATGCCTAGCACTCCGATCATCGTTCCGTCCGCATCGTGAAGAGGCGCATATGAAGAGATATAATCTCCGTATACGAGGTTGCGGATCACGTCGCTCTTCGAGGATTCCCCGTTCAACAGCGCATTAATAGATGCTTCAGGCACATCGGTGATTTCCCCGATTGGAGAAGCGGAATCCGATTCCTTAGGTTGTCCGTCAATAAGCAGGACAGGCTGTCTTTGGTCGTCAATCATAAAGGTGTATACATACTGTGCGCCAATCTCTGAGCGGAACTGGTTCATCTCTTCGCGGATGCTCCAGTACAAATCATTCTCTTGCGGATCATTCAAAAATTGTTTGTAAGCATTCAAGTCGAATCGCTGTGCGTATGCTTCGGCTATATGAATACTAAAGCTGCCGATCGTTTCGTTGCTGGCCTTCTTGATGTTCTGGATTTGCATGTAGATGAGAGTGGCAGACAAAATAACGAGCAGCGCCAGAATGCTAATAGATAATTTTACAGCCAAACGATTCTTAAGTTTAAACATGATGCCGTTTCTCTCCCTCGGTCCTAGTGCCCATGAATGTCAATGAATCATATATCCCAATCTCATAAGTTGTTCGACAACGCTTTCACTTATCCTGCCATTTGCTAGTTTTTTCGGTATATATACTTCGATATTGGTTCGGAGCTTCCTATACGTGCTCAGACGCAAATGGAAGATTATGATGTGGGAGTATTCATTCACCGATATCAATCGTAGAGGCAAACGTTATGATTTCAAATATATCGATATTATCAAAATCATTCAGTATTCAGAGGAAATCATCATTTATCTCCAAGGGAAACGGATTCGGGCCAAGACTGAAACGCATATATATGTCCCCAATCTGCTTGCTAAGTTGAGCAGGTATTAAAAACTTGGCCATACCGGTCATTAGTTAAAATAGCAGACATAAAAAATATTAGCTAATAAGCTGGAGTTGGTATTAAACTGGCGCCAGCTTGTTTAAGTTGTTAGTCATGTTTGCAGAAATTCTTTCTATTGCTCTCTTAGGATGGAATATATCCCCATGGAATATTTCTTATAGTATAATAGTGCCAATTGAACCTTAGTACTGGAGGAAACAATCATGTCACTTCCTGCCGAATTATCCTCGATATTTAGAAGCAAGCAAAAGTCATATAAAATGGTGCTTATCCTTTCTATAATAGATGAGTATCAGATCACTAATAATCCATTGATTTCACTTGATAGCGTCGCAAGCCGATTCCTAACCTATTACCAAAGTAGCATCGCAAATGGGGAAAAGGTAGATGAACCACCGAGTGGTGTAGCAGCAAGCTGGTCAGATTTTACTCTAAGTAAAACAAGGTCATTGCTCTACACGCCTATTAAAGCACTATCTTCGGTACTAGAGGAAAGTGACGGAGGACAAAAGATTTCTTTTAAGTCATTAATTTGGGACCAGCTGAATGACAATATGATTAATGAATTACGCAGATACGCCTTAACTGAATTAGATAGCTATAATAATAATTTAACTTCACCCATATCACTAAAACAGACTTTGAACCAAATCATGAGTAGTTACATAAGTGCTAAGACACAACCGTTCTCCAATCATCCATTAGGTGAATTACTGAGACAAGCGCTTCCAGAAAATATAAGAAAACTATCATTTATCGATCAGAGGTACAAAGTACAGGGATCGATCGGTCAGGGAAATTGGGCTAATATTCCTTGGCTAGCAATTATGGATAAGCGAATAACTGAAACTACACAGCATGGAGAATATGTGGTGTATTTATTTGCCGAGGATATGAGTTCGGTCTATTTGACGTTGGCTCAGGGGGTTACCCTTCCACTTAAAGATCGTGGGAGAAGAAATGGGTATCAATATCTCGAGCAGAAGGTCAGGGAAATGCGTGAGCTACTACCGCTTGATAATATGCAAAAGGATGAGTATATCCACCTAACTTCCAGTGGTCTAGGTCGAGATTATCAAATTTCCACTGTCGCATATATTCGTTATGAACGGGGTCATATTCCAGATGATGATCAATTAATTGCTGATTTAGACAATATGATTTCAAACTATAAATTTTACGCAGAAACAGTGACAGCCAATAGTCTTGATAAAAGACCAATATTTAAATATACACTGGCTCATCTCTACTTAGCGCAGGGTATTATCGCTTATCTAGGAAAGGAATTACCTACTCCAATTGATTTAGATGAATTGGTAGCCAATCAATCAATCGTATTAATTTCAGGTGATGAAGTAAAACATCCTAGGGAACGAATCCAACATATTGGACGTGCATTGCTGGAACTCGATTTGATATATATAGATAATAGTTATTATTCATTAACTTCATTAGGAATTCAATATTTCAATGCTTTGGATTCAAATCCATGGCGGTTGAGCTCGGAGCAAATTAACTTACTTAGAGAAAAGCTAGCCAATGATGAAAACAGTGACGAGAGCAGCAACCTAATAAAAATAATAAATATGGCAATAACTATTGTTCGACAATTAAATGAGTTCTCTTTGGGAACTTTTAATGAGAAGTTTATAAATATAATGCAAATGCAAGATGAATGGGGAAAGGTCACCCAAGAGAATAGATCGAGGTTTATGTTGAATTGGTTGGAAGAACTTTTATTTATTCAAAAGTCAGGAGAAAAGTATATTTTTCAAGGGAATAGGGAGAGTGAACCTTTGGATGCATCAATTGTACCGGAACGAATCGAAAACATTAAGGACTATATTAAGCAAAAAGGATTTCACTTTCCCGACTTGTTAATAGAGAACCTCTATTTATCACTTAAGACCAAACCATTTGTTATACTGGCAGGTGTATCAGGAACAGGGAAAACAAAGCTTGTTAAGTTATTCGCAGAGGCTCTTGGTGCAACAAGTAATAATAAGCAGTTCACACTTATCCCCGTAAGACCAGATTGGAGTGATCCCTCTGATTTACTAGGATATAAAGATCTATCGGGATCGTTTCGCCCAGGGCAGTTGGCAGAGGTACTGGTTGAGGCATCAAAAGCGGAGAATCGTCAGAAGTCATATTTTATCTGCTTAGATGAAATGAATCTGGCTAGAGTTGAACATTACTTCAGTGATGTACTCAGTGTTATTGAGACACAAGAATGGAAAAGCAACCATATCGTAACGGCTCCATTAATCTATACAGAATCCCTAAGTCTAGAGGATCAACAGGTGTATGGTAACTTGACCCTGCCTGATAATGTTTATTTGGTTGGTACTGTGAACATGGATGAGACCACACATCCCTTCAGCAAAAAAGTACTCGACCGTGCAAATACAATTGAGTTTAATTATATCAATTTAGGGCAGTTCCCAATGTTTAAGGTAGGATCCGCACATGACAAAGGGATAAAGAAAGTAGATAATTCGTTCTTACGTAGCGAGTATTTACAGTTAGTTGATGTCTATCAAGATCATTATGATTTGGTACATAGAACTACTGAAAAGCTCGTAAAGATTAACGAAATTTTAGAAGAAATCCATTCCCATGTTGGTTTCCGGATTCGCGATGCAGTTTGCTTTTATATGATTTATAATGAGCGGTTTCAGTTATTTACTGAGGATGCTGCATTCGATCAACAACTGCTTCAAAAGATATTACCCCGTGTTCAAGGGAGTAGTTCTTCCGTTAAACATGCATTACTTCAATTGATGCAAGGAGCATTAGGTAGAACATTGCCGATTTCGGAGCTAATGGATGATGCCTCAGGTTTATATGAGAGATGGAGCGCTAGCCATACGGTAGAAACAGCGAAACATCCGCAAACCGCTCGAAAGATTGCTTTTATGTTACGGAGGTTGGAGGAAGATGGCTTCACCTCATTCTGGCTTTCCTAATGAAAGTGTTGAGCTTCTATACGTAGAGACAAACTTATTTAATCTATATATTAAAGGAAAACCCTTTCACCCTACGGTTGAGACTTTACATTTACACCGTACTAATGAGAAAGCATGGGTGGCCGCTGGGTTACAGGTATCTGCTACTTCTCCATCCCTAAAGATTGAAGCTATTTCTTTATTTAATCCAGAGCTTAAAGAATTGGCTATTTGGCAAATGGGAGAACAGAGCTTGCCAATATTTTTTGAAACACAAAGCTATGAGTTAGTAGTCGAAAAAAAAGAAGAAATAGCATTATCATTTCATCATGATAATGTCTTTCTGAGGCAGGCTGTTAAACCATTAGGCAAAATGATTTTAGCTGGTATATTACAATTTCAAAACGAAGTTGGGCTTACAGAACTAGAGTTTCGGCTAAACGGAAATCCTATCTTTCAATTACAATTGGAGATCTTTCCTGCCAAAATTGATTATAAGCATGACTATCAAATGATTCTTCGAGATGTGAATCAACAGATTTATAATCTGTCATTTGATTTTCTTAGGAAAACGTACAATTTAACGGGGCTTAAGGGAACAGGTAATCAAAGTTTAACGGAATTCTTCACTATACTTCAACATATATTCGGTCAGTTGGTTAATGCTGTGGAGCGGATTAAACTAGCCCCTCATTCCAAGCTAGAGTGCGAGAAGCGAATGGTGGATGTGGCGAAGGTGAAGAAGGCTGGCAGAGAAAGCTTAACCCTTTTAACAAAACGACCACATCTTCTTGTTCCTGATGAGAAGCTAGGCTTTATTCCTGTAAAAGATAAGATGTTTTATCCAAGTCATGCGGTGGAAACTAAACGGCAGGTTAATTATGATACGATAGAAAATCGTTTTGTACGTTGGGTACTGTTACGTATTTACAATAAACTCAATGACTTAAAAAAACGCTTATCCGAAAAAAAACGCCAGCAGGATCCGCTTTTAACTAAACGCTTGGGCTTTATGCAAACGCAACTCCAGCGATTATTGAAATTTGATTTCTTGGACGTTGGGGAAATAAACCAGCTTTCGGTATCACTTGTCTTACAGATGGCACCAGGCTATCGAGAAGTTTATCGTAATTACCTGATGCTCATGAAAGGCTTATCTATTCAAAGTGACTTATTCAGACTATCGATGAAGGATTTGGCCCAATTATATGAATATTGGTGTTTCCTGAAAATCCATGAACTTCTTGGACGGAAATATGAGTTGCTACAACAAGATATCATAAAGGTGTATCATACGGGCTTGTTCGTAACATTGGATAAATCTCAGCAGGCAAAGATGGTTTACCGTAACCCTAAGAATGGTGAAAAATTCACCCTTTACTACAATAGCCTTCCTAAAGGGGATCATAGTGAGACTTTGGGGCAGAAGCCTGATAATGTTCTTACACTTAAGAAAAATGATTCCGCCGTAGAATATAAGTATATATTTGATGCTAAGTACCGCTTGAACCCGGCTTATGAGGGCACTTCATATCACCGTAAATATAGGATACCAGGACCGGAAGAAGAGGATATCAATACGATGCATCGTTACCGTGATGCAATCGTCTACACTGATATCAAGAGCCGAGAGTTGGAGCGGAGTATGTTTGGTGCATATGTATTATTTCCATATCATAATGAGGAAGAGTACCGAAATCATCAGTTTTATAAAAGCATCGAATTAATTAATGTGGGTGCATTCCCGTTTTTACCCAACTCTACGAAGTTAATGGAGGACTTCTTGGATGAGATAATATTAGATAGTCCGGAGAAGGCTTATGAACGTTCAATTCGTCCAAGAGGAACAAAGGAATACTATCGTAATCTGATGACAGGTAAAAATGTTCTTGTAGGATCACTTAGAGAGGTCTCACAATTAGAGGATGCACTGCGGTATAAATTTTACCATGTTCCATTAGAGAATATATCCGATCACTCTTTATTAACACAGCTTGAATACATAGCGCTTTATCAGTCAAGAAATCAGTTTCATGGCCAGGGAGAAGCTGGCGTGAACTGGTACGGTAAGGTGGCTGATTGGAAGGTATTACGTCGTAAAGAGATCTTAGAGCGACCAGCGAGATACGGCTCAGAGGAAAAATTATATGTGAAGTTTACGGTACAAGAATGGTTTAAGCGTGAGAAACCAATCGTACCAGGAGGCAGAGGGATATATTCGCTTTTGTATACTTCTAAATATATGTTTGATCGTGCTTTTGAAATCGCTGAGCTAAAGCTAAATACAGATGAGGATCTTGTGACATGGCGTGAGCAGCGTCGAATAGGTGCTGTTAAAGTAGAACTTAATCATAATCAGGTAGATTTGGCAAGCAAGATAATAGGGATACATTTGAGAGAGTGAATATTTGGGGATTAGTGGGCACCATCCGGAGTCGGATGGTGTTTTCGTTATTAACAAACAATCCCATTTGCAAAATTTCTTTGTTATAATGAATAAGCAAATCCCTTGAAGGATAAGGATGAGCAAACGCATTCGTGCAGTATATATTATCTGTATATAGGCTGGTGAAATCTGAATGAGTGAAAAGTTTTGGTTAGTTGTACAATATCCTCTGAAAAGCGCCAAAGGCAGTGCGCGCGACCATTGGTTAAAAGATAAAGTAATGGAATACTTAGAGATCTCTCTAGCAGATGCTGAGTTAGGCTCAGTGGATGGATTTGATATGGGGAGATGCATCGCCGATCCGAAGAAGTATGTGCTTAACATATTTTGTGTCGTGACGGAAGAAGATCAGAGCATCGCCTTGATCAAAAGAGTTTTGAGAGAGAGCAGACTTGATTATACCAAGATAAAAATAGCTACAATGCCTTATGGTATAGAAGAAGGAGCTTATACGTTGAAATATGCTTATAAAAAGGGCGTTACTGAATTTTCGCTATAGTATCGAGAGGGACCTTTGGACAGGAGATCAATTTTCCTCGACTCCACCGTGAAAAGCACTTCCAAATGAACAAACGTTAAGAACCCCAGCAGCCACCACGGCTGCTGGGGTTTTATTCAATGAAAGAACTATATCCACATATGCTCTGCACCTTCACATAAGTCGCGCCTATACGGCGCTCCAGTCGAACGTCTCTACTTTTTCAAGAGAAGGCATGCCCGCTTGGGCGCCGAATCTGGTGACAGCCAGAGCGGATACCTTGGTGGCAAAACGTACGGCGCTGTCGAGGTCGCTTCCTGCGGCTAAAGCGTAAGCCAGCCCGCCGTTGAAGGAATCGCCGGCTCCGGTCGTATCGATGACAGGAACCCGGTATGCCGGGACGGCCGTTATCTGCATGTCCGCGTTCATATAGCCTGAGCCTTGCGAGCCTAATGTAGTGATGACATGGCGCGGACCCATTTGGGCCATACGCTTCGTTGCTTCTCTCCACTGCTCCTCCGATGTATCCATTCCGGTAAGCAGGCCAAGCTCCGAACGATTCGGAGTAATATAGTCTATATGCTTCAGCAGCTCCTCCGGCAAGTCTCTGGCGGGGCCAGGATTTAATATGACTGTTCTGCCGTGACGTTTGGCGACTTCTGCTGCAGCGATGACTGTTTTCAAAGGAATCTCCAACTGCAGAAGCACCACATCAGCTTGAGCAAGGAGTTCTTCATGCCGGTACACGTCTGCCGGGAGACAGTGGGCATTCGCTCCTGGGACCACCACAATCTGATTATCCCCTTGCGCGAGAAGAATAGTGGCAATGCCAGTCGGAATGCCTTCCTCCGTTTTAATCCCGAATACATCGACTCCGCTTTTCCCTAGAGAATCCCGGAGCTCAGCTCCAAAGCTGTCGCTGCCCACCGCGCCAATCATCGTGGTGCGAGCGCCAAGCCTGGCAGCGGCCACGGCTTGATTGGCGCCTTTCCCTCCGGGAATGAAATGGACCCCATTGCCCATAAGCGTCTCTCCCATGAGAGGGGCACGCTCCGCTTCGACCGCGATATCCATATTTAAGCTTCCTATTACAACAATGTTAGGTCTCTTCATGTTCTCCACTCCTGATATTCAGCGAGCTTACAAGGAGCCTCTGTGGGCATGATCCATGTAAGCTCGCTCTTGAATTGCTCTATCTCTCTTTTTGATGTTTAGGTCTAGTATGTTTTAAGCGCGTCAATCATGAGTTTCCAGAAGCCGTCTACATCAAGCTCCAGGCCAAACTTCGCATTAACGGCTCTGCCCGTAACCCCATGCAGATCAACTAAAGTGGTTCCTGCTGTATATTCACCTTTAGTTTCCACGACAATATTAACATCCTTGGTTTTGAACAATTCTGGCGCAACAAGATAAGCCACAGTCAGCACATCGTGTACCGGCGCTCCGTCAAAGTCGAACATTTCTTTGTAAGTCGATGCGAAAAACACTAATAATTCGCCGACGATTTTAGCAACACGGTTATCGATGCCATTCACTTCTGCAATCACTTCTTTGGTGGCCAAAGCTTGATGCGTAATATCCAGTCCCATCACTACGGTCGGAATACCGCTTTCAAAAACCTTTCTTGCGGCCTCCGGATCAGCCCAAATGTTGAATTCGGCCGTTGGTGTCCAGTTGCCGAACGTCCCGCCGCCCATAAGGACAATCTCTTCAATATTGCTTTTAATTTCCGGCGCTTTTGTTAAAGCTAACGCAATATTGGTTAGTGGGCCTGTCGGAAGCAGGGTCACGGGCTCTGCCGACTCTTTCACAAGTCTTATAATGGTGTCGACGCCATGCTCCTCGCTCCAGCTGTGGGAAGGCTCTGGCAGCTCAGGACCATCGAGGCCTGAATCTCCATGAATGCCGGGCGCCGTCTCGCGTAACCGAACCATAGGCTCGCTTGCCCCTTTTGACACGATCACCTTATTTAATGAAATCAAATCACAAACCTTCAGTGCGTTTTGAGTCGTTTTCTCGATTTCTGCATTTCCGGAAACCGTTGTAATCGCTAAGATCTCCAACTGCGGCTGAGCGGCAGCCAAAATAATCGCAATCGCGTCATCATGTCCGGGGTCACAATCCATAATAATTTTTCTTGTTGTCATATCGTTCACCTCTAATTTTTATTTACATGACCAGACCCATCATTGTGCCTGAGATGACAGACGCTAAAGTTGAGCCCAACAGCAATTTAAGCGCAAATTTCGCCACATGGTCTCCTTGCTTATCGCTGATCGCTTTGATGGATCCGGAGATGATGCCGAGCGTTCCGAAGTTAGCGAAGCTAACCAGATAGACAGATACAATAGCAACCGTCCGGGATGAGAGTTCACCTGTCATATTGCCGAAGCTCAACATCGCTACAAATTCATTCGTAATCAGCTTGGTAGCCATAATCCCGCCAGCTTGTACAGCTTCCGACCAAGGAACACCCATTAGGAAAGCGACTGGCGCGAAGATATAGCCAATAACCGTATCGAACGAGATGTGCAGGGTGCTTTGGAATATCACATTCACGAGTTCCATCAGAGAGATAAATCCTAGCAGCATGGCGGCAACAATAATGGCGATTTTAAAACCGTCCGTGACGCTCTCGCCGACCATTCGGAAGAAAGGAAGCCTTTCTTTTTCCTCCACTTCAACTAAGTCCTCATTCTCATCCAGATCATAGGGGTTAATAATATTGGCAACGATAAGAGCGCTGAAAATATTCAATACAACAGCCGTTACCACGAACTTCGGCTCCAGCATATTGGCGTATGCCCCAACCATCGCCATGCTTATGGCACTCATAGCGGATGTACAGATGGTATAAAGTCTTTCTTTGGACAGAAGCGGGATTTGCTTGAGAATGGTTAAAAATACTTCCGGCTGCCCGAGTGCAGATGTAGATATCGCAAAATAGCTTTCAAGTCTGCCCATGCCGGTAATTTTGCTTAGGAACAGGCCTAAATATTTGATGATGAACGGCAATACTTTGATATAATTCAAAATTCCAATTAGAACGGACATGAAAACAAGCGGCATCAACACGCCAAGGAAAAACGGAGTTTGACCCTCATTTGCGAGGCCGCCAAATACAAATTGAATTCCCGCATTGGCAATACTCATCAGCTTCTCGAACAGCAAGCCCACTTTTGTAATCGCTGTGATCCCTATGCTCGTATTCATCATGAAGTAAACCAGAAGGATCTGCACGGCCAGCATGATTAGAACGCGTTTGTATTTTATTTTTTTGCGGTTGTTGCTTACTACAAAACCAATAATAAAAACAAGAAGAAGGCCAGTTAGCAAGAAAACAAAATTCATGTATATCTCCTCCATGTTAATGCCAATGTCTCATGCAAGATTGACTTGTGCCCGCCATCATGAACAGCCAATGTACACCCCCTAATTCCAAACAAACAAAAGTTTATAACAAAAACATAAGTTTAGTATACGCTTTCAAGTCGATATGTCAATACGGTAAATGAATTCATTCTGAAAGTGGTTTTAGTTGTATAATAAAATGTGGGACAAACATGAGGTTTGTGTTTTAGTGAATACAAGCAGAAATGAGGTACCTTTATGGATAAAGAAAAGCAAATTTTGGACTATATACGAATGAATCCTTTTATATCTCAGCAAGAGTTATCGAGTAAGGTCGGGTTATCCCGCCCGACGGTAGCCAATTATATTGCCAGCTTGACCAGACGCGGCGAAATCAAAGGCAGAGCCTATATTTTGCGGGAAGAGTCGTCGATTGTTTGTATCGGCGGGGCTAATATTGACAAGAAAGCGCGGACGAATCAAGAGGTGAGCTTTCACTCGTCCAATCCGGTCAAAATCAATGAATCTTGCGGCGGCGCTGCACGCAACGTGGCTGAGAATTTAAGCCGGCTACTCTGCAACACGTCCATTATGACCTGTGTCGGGGACGACAAGGAAGGCGACTGGATCCTGAATGAAATCAAGAGCCAAGGCGTTGATGTCAGCCAAGTATGGGTGATGCCGACTGAGCGGACGGGGATTTTCATCACTCTTCTGGATCCAACGGGCGAGAGCGTAGTCTCGATGGATGATATGCACATCTATGAAAAGATGACGGTTTCCATGTTTGAGGAAAAATGGTCCAATATTGTTTCGGCCCAAGCTGTTTTCCTGGATACGAATATTCCCAAGGAATGTATCAGCTACATCATTAAACGCTGCGCCGATGAACAAATTCCTGTCTACATAGATCCTGCATCTGTAGCCAAGACGCATAAGCTTCCTTATCGGCTTGACGGAGTAGAGCTGCTGCTCCCCAACCGGGTAGAGGCAGAGGTGCTTGCGGGCATGAAGATCGACTCCATCGAGGATTGCGGCATCGCATGCGGGAAAATTAGAGAGCGCGGCGCTAAAAACGTGATTATCACGCTTGGCGATCAGGGGGCCTATTATTCTTCCTCCGAGGAGTCCGGTCATTTGCCTTCATTCCTGACGGATATTGTGGACATTACAGGGGTTGGCGACGCATTTGCCGCTTGTGCCATGTATGGCATCATGAACAATGAACCGCTTCATCATGCATGCCAACTGGGGCTTGCCGGCGCTGCGCTTACCCTTCAGACGGAAGAATCGATCAGCAAAGCTTTAAGGCCCGGAAAAATTTATGAGGTTGTGCAGGAGCATGCGGGGTAGACGATGTTCTTCGCTAGTAATGGAGCAACTCCCATTTATAAAAGGATAAACCCCGACCTTATACGGCCGGGGTTTTACGTTTGAACTGCATATGTATGAACGGCTTCAAATCCCCGACTCCAACCGATAAGCCCACAAATAACCTTTCGACTCCAGCAGAAGGGCATCCGACTTTTCTTTCGGTTCGAATACAATGCTGCTGTTCGTGCTCATCATGTATCCGTCGTTGATTCGGTCGATGGCGATGGGAACGCCTAGCTCCATGAAGAGCTGGCGCATGCGGTATATGGTGTTGTACAGATTGGGGAGCGCCCGTTTCTCTTCGACATGAGGCCAGAGATCATCGATGATTCTCCATTTCAGACATAGCTTATTCTCATGAAGCAGGAAGTAATAGAACAGCTCCTCCGTGATGCGGGTAGGCCACTTAATGGGATTCTCGCCTTTCTTCACATGCGCCTCTCCATACAGCTGGACAAGAAGCTCCTTCTTCGGGGCCAGCTTTTGCTTCTGGCCGTAATATTTCTGCAGGCGCTCGTCGAGCTGCTTCACGATATTCGGGGTCATCGGCTTTAAGATATAATCCAGCGCTTGTACGCGGAAGGCCTGCACGGCATATTGCTGATGCGCGGTGGTGAAGATAACAGGCACATCAATGCCGCTCTCCACCAAGGTCTGGGCGAGCTGGAGCCCCGTCATTCTCGGCATCTCAATATCGAGCAGGAGCGCGTCGACCTCCAGCTTCGGTATTTCCGGCAGCGCATCGAATGGCGATTCGAAGAGGCCTACAACCTGAAAGGGGCCGTAGCTCTCCAGCAATCTGGCATGCAGCCCCAGAATCGGCTTCTCATCCTCTACGATGATGACTTTCCACATCTTCTCGTGCCTCCTTGATGGGGATCTTCAGTTGAACAGTAGTGCCTTTGCCGGGATAAGAGCTGATCTCCAGACTGCCCTGGGTGAGATCATGCACGCGCCGGCGCACATTGGTAAATCCGATGCCGATATTGCCCCCGCCCTCCATGAGCTGAGCGCATCTCTCTTCCGACATGCCGACACCGTCATCGGAGACATGTATGCTTAAGCGGGAATCAAGCATGTAGATCGAGACTTGAACATGACCCGGGCCTTCCTTGTCAAACAAGCCGTGTCGGATCGCGTTCTCGACCAATGGCTGCAGCAGCAAGCTTGGCATAAGGATGTTCTCGGCATCAATAAGCGGATCGATATGATACGCGAAGGTCAGGCGCTCGCCGAATCTGGCCTTCTCTACCTCAACATAAGCTTCAATAATCTCCAGTTCCTTTTGCAGGGAAGAATATTGTCCATCCCGGCTCGTGTCAAAGATATAGCGCAGGAACGAGCTGAGCATCGAGAGCAGATAAGCCGCACGTTCTCCATCCGTATAGCAGAAGGAGATGATGTTGCTAAGCGCATTGTATAAGAAATGCGGTTTGATCTGCGTCTGCAGGAAGGCCATCTCGTATTCGATCGCCTTCAGCATCGAGTGCTTCGTCTGCTCAGCTGCATTGAGCCTTGCCATCAAGGTTTCCCTTGAGAAAGGCTTAATCAGATAATCATTGGCGCCGGAAGCCAAGATTCGTTCAATATGCTTGGGGTACTCGGAAGAAATCATCATAATGACCGGCAGCTCCATCAATGACGCTTTTGTCCGGATTTGCTGCAGCAATTCGAGGCTGTTCAGAGTGCCTGGAATAATGTCATCGATGATCATCATCGAGATTTCCGGATGGTTATGGTAGTAATCCAGCGCTTCTTGAGCGGTATAAGCGATTCTGATCTTGTAGGTATCGCTCAGCATGTCTTTCATCACTTCGGCGTGCATAACATCGTCATCCACGATAAGAAGCGTGCCTGGCTCACGTTCTTCATCGGCCGCGGCTGCTTGCGCATGTTCCTCGTATTCTGGCGCGGCTGCCGGCTCCTTGAACTCGCTGAAAGCCAATTGGAGAGCGCAGCGGATGCCGTTCTCCTTGTGTTCATAGGTGATGCTGCCGTTCATCTGCTGGACCAGCTCTTCTGTCATCATAAGACCGGAGGAACGCTGTTGCCAGTTCCCCTGAAGCGCCGATTGCTTGCGGATCGTCGCGATTTCCAGGAGGACAGTCTCTCCGGACTGCATCGATTCAATGGTCAGATTATCATCTGCGGTATCATGAGCAATTTCGGTCATCACACGCAGCAGCACCTGAGTCAGCCGCTGCTCGTCCGCCCATACATACAGCTGCTTCGGAATATTCTCGTGAATATGAATCTTCTTCTTGGCCAATGTCAGCTGCATAAGCGAAAGAACATGGAGCATGACCATCCGCAGATTGGTGGATTTCAGCTGAATGGCATAATCATCGAATCGGATACGGGTAAAATCATGCAAATCCCGGAGCAGATAAACCATGTTGCCGATCAGCTGCTCAGCCAGGTATAATTGCTCGCCCTGTCTTTGCCGGTCCGGTTCTCGGCTAATCGATTGGATCAAATGCATAGTATCATGAAGCGGCCTCTGCAAATCTTGTGTCGCAACCTTCAGGAAATCGTCTTTCGTATCGTTGGCCTTCTGCAGCCGGGCGGTGAGCTGCTCCGATTGTTCGGCCCGGTTCATGAGACGAATGCCGAGAAACACATTCATCATAATGACGCCCCCGATTAATCCGATTCGGCTGAGCTCGTTGCGGCCGGAGAAGAATAGGGTGTCCGACGAGCTGCTGATCGCGAATACGGCCAGGAATAGAAGCATCAAGAGAATGATGATGGCTTCATTCTTGCGCGTGGTGGTCTGATTTCTAACCGTCAACGAGAATAACCGAACAATAATGATTAGGAATAACAGATCGATGTAATAAAAGAACTGGTACTGCACGCCAGACAATACTCTGGCCGGAAGAACGGCATTTAATATCGTATAGATTAAGACCGGAAGGAAGAGCAGCATCATCGTCTTCCGGTTCATGATGGACGGAATTGTTTTGACAATAAACACAAGAAGCAAGAGCGCCATCACATAGGTGCTGGTATCCTGCAGTCGCAAATAAAGATCGATCGGAATCGATGGGAACTCGCGCATTAACAGGCGCTCCCCTCGCAGCACAATGACGAATGCCAGAATTAGAAAATGCAGCCCGCTGTACAAGAAGGCTTCATCCTTCGTCCGCAGCAGGTAGATCGTCAGATGGAAGATGCCGAATAAGAGCAGGCATAGAGTCGCTGCCCACTCCAGAGTCAAATCCCGATGCACGTCCGCCTTCATCTGCAAGGCGTCGCCAATATCGATGGGCAGGACGATGCCGCCTCTGGCATTGTAGAAGTTGGACGCATGGACCGTAATGAGAAGCTCCCGGTCTTCCGGCTCAAGATACACCTCGTAAGCGGGATTGTCCATGACCGTATCCGCTTTGGAAGTGCCTATCTGACCGGCTTGGGAGACAACTGCTCCATCGATATAGAGGGTATGGGCAGACCAAATATTGCGGACACGGAGACCGATCTCCGACCAGTCATCGGGCAGCTGCACAAGAAGCTGATAGGACCCCCACTGCACATGCGTTGTCCAGGGACCTGGTACGCGTATGTAAGTCGCTTCTTGAGACAATTCGGCGGGGGAGACAAAGGATTCGGCAATAAATGACCATTCGCCGGCTAACGATACGAACGGAGAATCAGCCGTCAGCTCCCGCAAGTCAAGCACGCCGTCTATGGCCTTTATCTTCACCTCGCTTGTATCCTTGTCGCTAAATATCATATAGAGAATAGCGATTAAGGCGCAGACCGCACCCAGGCAGCCAATCCACTTCTTCATGTCTAGTCACACCCCTATTGTTACTATCATACGTTATCTATCTCTCGAAAAACTACCAAAATGGCTTGAGAGATTTTTGAGAGGCGGCTTTGATATGTTTTAAGATGTAATCGGCACGATTCAAAAGAGCTTATCGTTTTCAAGGTACCTAACTCTTATTTTGGACGGTGTTGCCCTCGCGGATTGTTACTGGATGGGAACTAAGACACAAGACATTATGACTAATCTTACAGGATGGGTGAATCAGATGAAGAAAAAAACGATTGCAATGCTGGTGGCTTTCATGCTCGTTGTCATGAATGCATCCATGGTGCATGCATTGGCGCCGGTAGCCGAGGTTTATTACAATGCCGGAACCAGTACATATGACTCCAGCGATTTCGAAAGCCAATTGAATGATGCGATTAAAGCCAAGCTGCAAGCAGGCGGCGTTAATCCGAAATACGTGTCCATTATGGACGCAAGCGCTGATCCGGCGAATGTATCGGAGGCACATGTGCATTCCGGCCGCAACACATGGTACTTGAGCAACGGCTTTACTCCGAAGCTGGAGACGCCGGACTATAATCACGTTCAAATTACCAACGATGGCAGAACGCTAACCTTCTTCGGTTACACTCAGCCTGCTTACAAGGATTTCATGCTGACAAGCGGAAGTCCTGTAGGCAAGAAGATCATTACCTTCGACATGGATGAGTCCAAAGTGGATTATCATAGCATGGAGGGGGGCGGCTTCCTCTTCAATACCGCGATTGACAGTGAAGGCAAATTAAGCGGATATGCCATTCTGTATATCAATGGCGCAATTAAAGTCTATCAAATCTCGGATGTGGATGCAGACGCTCTACATAATGAGCAGACCAGAGTACTGAGCCAGGTACCAGGCGTAACTCAGATCGGCTCTTATACAAAAGGCGCCTCAACCCACCATACGATCAAAATTAATGTCACGGATACCAAACTGAACATGTGGGATAATGGGGATCAGATCATTAGAGATTTGGCTCTCCCTGCTGTGTACGGTGATGAGTTTGGCCCAATTGTCAGCTATGCCAGCCACGGCTGCGAGGAGATCTCGGTATTTGCTTATGACAACCTGAAGCTGTTCACAACTTCAGGCAAGTCGTTAGAGGTAGCGGTGGATCAAATTCCATGGGGCGAGCATGCGCCGCTGCGCTATGTTGTGGACATCAACGATGATCCAAGCACGCTCTTGGACGGCGATATCAACCAAACAAACCTGAAGGATTCCTTCGATCGCAATGAGGCGCAATACATTGGGGTTTCCGATCCGGAATATAAGGATATCAGCGAAACCTTTATTAGCGAGATTCATAAAGGCGGCCAGCATGTAGAATCCGATAAAACCAGCGCAGAGATTATCGATGCCATCGCAGAGCGCATTGCGGATCAGATCATCCATGGTTACAAAGATGCGATTCTGGCTATTGAAAAAGCAGAAACAAAGACGGATATTTCATTTGCATCAGGCGACAGCAAAAATACGGTGAAGAACAACATTACGCTGAAGCAAGACGCGGACGAAAATGTAACGACCGTATGGTCCTCCGATCAGCCTTCCATTATCGCTGAGGACGGCACCGTAACAAGACCGGTTATTGCTCAGACAGGCACTTATGTAACTCTGACAGCAACGATTACGAAGGACGGGCTGACAAGCGAGAAGTCGTTTACCGTATACGTCGCTGCAGCTGATCCGGTTCCATTGTCTACGTTAGACGTTGTTGCAGGCAACAAGGAAGCTACATTGAACTTCCCGGCATTGCTTGGCGCTACGAAAGTTACCGTGGAGCTGTCCGAGAACGGAACAGACTTCACACCGGCTTTTACAGAAGAAACGATTGATGACGCTTCGACAAGCGCAACGGTAACGGGCTTGAGAAATGGCGTAACGTACCACATCCGTTTGGTTGTTGAATCCGGACCATATGAAGGTACGTCCAATGTGGTTACAGTGAAGCCGGTTGCGCCTTCTTCGCCAGGCGTAGTGATACCGCCTGACATGGATACCAAGGTGATTGTATCTGATCAATCGAACGGCGGCGAAGTCGTTCAGGGCAAAATTACGAAGCTCGTTGGCGAGAATCTGAAAGTAACCGGCAAGGTGAAATCGGCCAACGGCCAAGAGATTAGCGTCCCTGAGATTACAATGAACCAAGACGGCAGCTTCTCGATCCCGCAGCTTCCAGCCGGCGAATACAAGCTGTTGCTGAATGTTATCGCGCCGAATGGCGAGAGGCTGGCAGGTCCTGCCGGCAAGCTGACTGTCGGCTCGAACGGAAGCGCAAGCCTGTCGGTAGATCTGGTTGATCCGTATGGCACGATTCTGGATGACGTAACGAACCAGCCCGTTACGGGCGTGAATATGCAGCTGTACTGGGCGGATACGGAGCTTAACCGTTCGAAAGGCAGAGTGCCTGGAACGCCGGTTAACTTGCCTGAGCTGCCAGACTTCGCGCCAAACAAAAACCATAACCCGCAAATCAGCTCGGACAGCGGTGAATATGGCTGGATGGTATACGCAGACGGCGACTATTACTTCTTAGGCGAAAAAGACGGCTACACCGTGTTTGACAGCCGTGAAGACAAGCGCGACGAGCGTTTTGGCGAAGACAGCTATATCAAAAACGGAATAATCCATGTCGGCGACACGATTGTGAAATTCAGCTTCTCGGCAAAGCCGAAGGTAAAAGCTGTGGGAGAACATACGCCGTACATGCTCGGCTATCCGGATGGAACGTTCCAGCCGAACCGCGGCATTGTCCGCGCTGAAGTGGCTGCCATTCTGTCCCGCCTGTATACAGCTACTGCAAAAGCTGAGAAAGTATCATATGCTGACGTAAGTGCTGACTACTGGGCTGCTGATGCAATCACGATTGCAACCAATAATAAGTGGATGGTCGGTATCGGCGAGAACAAGTTCCAGCCGAAGAAACAGATCACTCGTGCGGAATTCGCGCAGATGCTTGCGAATATGTACAAATGGGAGGCCGCTGAAGAAAGCAGCTATACGGATATAGCTGGACATTGGGCGGAGAAGGCCATTGCAACTGTTGAGAAACAAGGCCTGCTATTTGATTTCAAAGAAACAACATTCAACCCGAACCAGCCAATTACGAGAGTAGAGGTTGTCCGTATCTTCAACCAATTGATGGAGCGCACGCCATGGCATGTCGAAGTCGGACAGAAGTGGACAGACGTGCCTGAGAGCCATCCGTTCTACAAAGATATTATGGAAGCTTCGACGCCTCACCCATTCGAGCAATACGAGACTGGCGTAGAGAGCTGGAAAGTGAAATAATGCTCGAACACCACCCTTAATCCGGGTGGTGTTTTTTTTTCTGCCAAATCATGCTGCAGATCTCATTAGATTTTACGATATGAATGGTTTATCATATCAATAATGATGGTCTAGAGGATTCAGAGTTTAAGCGGATACAATAGATAGAAGGGACAGAGGCAGATGAGTATGGAGAAAATCAAGCTTACGTCTTACTCCACGAAAGGAGGCTGCGGCTGCAAGATTGGTCCCGGGGACTTGTCTCAGGTGCTGAGCGCGCTGCCTGCCGCTGTGCCGAATCCGAACCTGCTGGTCGGACTGGACACAAGCGACGATGCCGGTGTGTACAAGCTTAATGATGAGCTGGCACTGGTGCAAACCGTTGATTTTTTTACGCCGATTGTAGATGATCCCTATTCATTCGGACAAGTAGCGGCTGCCAATGCGATTAGCGATATATATGCCATGGGCGGCAAGCCGCTCACGGCGCTCAACATCGTGGCATTTCCGATTCGCACGCTGGACAAGCAAGTGCTGGCGGAGATTTTGCGCGGCGCGGGAGACAAGATGAAGGAAGCGAATGTCACGCTGGTAGGCGGACACTCTATTGACGACAACGAGCCGAAATTCGGCCTTGCCGTAACGGGTCTGGTTCATCCGGACAAGGTTCGCACCAATGCGGGAGCGCAGCCGGGGGACAAGCTGATCTTGACGAAGCCGATCGGGGTAGGCATCCTGACTACGGCGATCAAGAAGGACAAGCTGAGTGAAGTGGAGATCGAGCGGGTCACGCAAGTTATGGCTGCCCTGAACAAGACGGCAGCGGAGCAGATGGAGCCGTTCAATGTACATGCTTGCACGGATGTAACAGGCTTCGGCTTAATGGGCCATACGCTTGAGATGGCCAAGGGAAGCGGGGTGGGCATCGTCATCCATGCTTCGGATGTGCCGGTACTTCCAAGAGCAAGGGAACTTGCGGAGGAGGGCTTCGTGCCGGGCGGAACCAAAAACAACTTCGCTCATGTGCAGAGCTCCATTACTTTCTCTGAATCGTTGGATCAAATCGGCCAATGGATTCTGTGCGATGCGGTCACCTCAGGCGGGCTGCTGATTGCAGTAGCGAACGATGAAGCCGAGGAGCTGCTCGGCAATCTGAGAGGAGCTGGCGTAGAGGCCGGCATCATCGGAGAGGCGACAGCGGATCACCCTGGCCGCATTGTTGTTATATAAGAACGGGATTGAGGACGTAAGGAGACGATTTTGTTGTTCCAGGATATGAACATAGATGATTTAGTAAAGCTGACCAAAGATAAAGGCGTAGTCACAATCGATGTTCGTTCTCCATCGGAATTTGCCGATGCGACAATTCCCGGCAGCGTGAACATTCCGTTTTTTGATGATGCAGAACGTGCCGAGATTGGCACGATTTATAAGCAGGATAGCGTGAAAGCGGCTATGGACAGAGGACTGGAGATTTTTTCGGCCAAGCTGCCGGCATTTATTAAGCAATTTGAGAAGATTCAAGGCCCGAAAGCCGTATTTTGCTGGCGGGGCGGTATGCGGAGCAAAACATCGGCAACCGTCTTATCCTTAATGGGCATCAAGGTTCACAGATTGACGGGGGGCTTCAGGGCTTACCGCAGATGGGTTGTCGAGACTCTTGAAGGGATCGACTTCAAGCCGAGGCATGTTGTGCTGCTTGGCAATACGGGGACGGGGAAAACGGAGATCCTAAGGCAATTGAAGCAAGAAGGGTTTCCTGTGCTTGATCTGGAGGGCATGGCCGGTCACCGCGGATCTGTATTCGGGCATGTCGGCATGAAAGCGCACAATCAGAAGACATTCGATTCTCTGCTTGTAACGGAGCTGCTGCAATGGCAGCGCTCGTCCTATGTGCTGCTGGAAGGCGAAAGCAAGCGAATCGGCAAAGTGGTGCTTCCGGAGGTCATAATGGACAAGAGGGAGCAGGCTGCTCAGCTGTTCATTCAGCTGCCGCTAGAGGAACGCGTGCGTCATATTGTGGCGGATTACCAGCCGTCGGAGCATAAGCAAGCGCTGATGGAGGGCTTCAAGCATATTAAGGGACGGATTCATACTCCCATAGCCAAAGAAATTATGGCCAGCCTGGAGTCGGAGCAATATGAACAAGCGGTAAAGCTATTGCTGGAGCATTATTACGACCCGCGTTATGAGCACGCGATGCAGCAATATGGGACAGATATTACGATTATACAAGCCAACACGATTGCAGACGCTGTTCAAGACGTAAAGGATTATATAGCCAGGAAATTTAAATAAGGATAGTCGCCATCCGGTTTGCGGATGGCTTTTTTTTGTGGGCGAATAAGAACCTGTACTAGCTTTTATCTGGTATGATAATGACAGAGTTAAGAAAAAATGGCATAGCTATATTATGGCGAGCTGACAGGAGGGCTTATGGTACAGGATAGCTTTAACAAGTTTTTCTGGGGATTTTTGTTCATCATGTTTGACTTCCGCATTCAAGGCTTTGATATTATGCCGGATATTATCGGGTACATTCTGTTCACCTTGGGGTTGCTGGCGCTGTCAGAATATAATCATCATTTTGCCCAAGGGAAAACGTACAGTATGATAATGGCCGTTCTCTCCATCTTTTCGATCTACGAGCGGCCTGCTCAGGGCGGCGGCGTTCATATTAATTTTATGGGTACCATTGTGGCGCTGGTTTCAATCGTTCTGTTGCTCATGATCGTGTATCATCTTCTTATGGGCATCAAGGAAATGGCGGCAAGGCAGCAACAGCCTGGCATCGTGGAGGAAGCGGAGAAGAAATGGACTTATTTTCTGATTTACCAAATTGCCAGCTTGTTCTTATTCGTGTTAATCTTTATTCCGCCGTTATTCATTATGGGTGCCATTGCCATGTTTATCGTGACCATTATCTTAATGGCGACATTGATGCTCTTCATGCGAAGCTGCGGTCAGCAATTGCAATCCTAACATGCAGATGCATGGAGGGGAGAAGTAAAGTTGTAAGTCAGTGGTGAATGTGTTATGATTAGTCTATTGGAATTTCGACCTGAGAGCACATATTGTAGAGGGTTATGATTTTAATGTGTAACCTTGTATGATATGTGATTTTTTTTTGGAAATTCAAAACGAAAATATGGAGGCAATACACTATGGAACAAGGTACAGTAAAATGGTTCAACGCAGAAAAAGGTTTTGGTTTTATCGAGGTTGAAGGCGGCAATGACGTGTTTGTTCACTTCAGCGCAATTACTGGTGACGGCTTCAAATCGCTGGACGAAGGCCAACGCGTTGAATTTAACGTCGTACAAGGCAATCGCGGCCCGCAAGCCGAAAATGTTGTAAAACTGTAGAATCGCAAATTGGTGACAATGCCCCAGACGCAAGAATGGGGCTTTTTTTTTCGTCAATGATACCAGGAGAAAAGGGGGATGCGGCTTGTATTATTCACGGAAAAAACCAATGGACGATCTTCCATTGGTTCTAACAGCTATTTGGTCATGTACCAATAAAGAATGCAATGGATGGACAAGGGATAACTTCGTTTTCTTAGAACAACCAGTATGTGTCCAATGCAATTCTCTGATGGAGAAAGGCGAGAAAATGCTTGCGATTTTGGAGAACACGAGTTTTAATAAGTCTAAGCAGTAAGCATACAGGAACTTTGAGTTTGAATATAGGGATAGTGAAATGGGGATGCGATGAATATCGCGTCCCCTTTTTTTTTGAAGGAAGGTTTGCACAAGAATATTCGGCCTTTTTAGAAATTATACAACTTTCGTATGACTTTTTATTTTCCCAAAATCATTATAATAGGGCTTATGGAGTGTGCTTGCGCAGATTTATGGACCTGGTAAGCTTCCGATAGCTTTAGACGGGCGTGCCTGGGGTCGTCCGGGAATGGATTTCGAATCAAACTCTTACGGAGGTATAAGGACAATGAAGAAAGTGATGATGTATTTGCTCGCGATCATGCTGCTCTTGCCGGTGATTCCACATGCTTCGGCAAGCAATGAAAAGATGGATTCGACGAGAAGCGTCGATCGACCGAGCTTTTTGACAAGCGTATCCGTCTTTGCGGGCAGCGGTGATTTTGAAGCTTGGGATGGAGCGGCATCGGAGGCCTCTTTTCGCATGCCGCAAGGAATTGCGGTATTGAGGGACGGATCCGTGCTTGTCGCAGAGGGCAAAAACCATCTGATCCGCCAGATCGCGAATGGGCAAGTTTCTACATATGCTGGTTTAATACTGAAGACGGATGCCAATGGAATTCCGAGCGGGGGCTGGAATGATGGAACCCGATCGACCGCTGCAATCAACGCTCCTTCAGGCATAGACACGGATGCAGCAGGCAATATCTATATCGCAGATTCGGAAAATCATGCGATCCGAAAAATTTCGACAGATGGAACGGTTTCGACTGTTGCCGGAGACGGCGTTCTCGGACTTAAAGACGGAGCAGGCTCAGAAGCGAGATTCTATCATCCACAGGATGTCGCTGTTGCTGCGGATGGAACCCTGTATGTCGCGGACACCTTGAATCATGCCATTCGCCGTATAACGCCAGATGGTCAGGTGGCTACACTGAATGCTCCTTCCGTCCGTGCTATTGAGGTTGCTGCCGGCTATGCGGTTCCTGCAGGCGATTATGCAGACGGAAAATTGGCCGAATCCAAGTTCAATGAACCTGCTAGCATTGCAATAGACGACAAGGGCAACTTATATGTAAGCGATACAGGAAATCATCTCATTCGATATATGGATCTGACTGAAGGCACAGTGACAACGGCAGCAGGCTTGTCCCCAGGGGAGCAGCCTGTATATGAGCAGGGCGCTCTGTATGCCGCAGGCGGCTATGCGGATGGTTCCAGCTCAGAGGCGCGCTTCTATTCTCCAAGAGGCATTGCCGTAACGGAGGAGCAAGGTCTGATTATTGCCGACAGCTTGAACCATACTATTCGTTATCTCGTTGATGGGCAAGTAAGCACAATTGCCGGTGTGCCTGCACAATTCGGCCAATTGGATGGCATTAACGGTCATAATCTTCTGCATCACCCGACTGACGTAGCTGTATTGCCTGATGGAAATGTGCTCATTGCCGACAGCTATAACAACCAAATTCGCGAGCTTGAATGGTATAAGCTGCCGGGCGATTTGCCGGAAAATGATCAAGTGAAGGTTGTATTCGAGAATCAGATTATCCCGTTTGACGCGCAGCCTGAGATTGTGCAGGGACGCACAATGGTTCCCGTCAGAGCGTTAAGCGAAAAGATGGGCTATGAGGTAGGATTCGAGAATAACGAGCGTACGATTGAGCTGGTCAAAGGCGATGTGAAATTGAGGCTGCAGGTTGGGAGCCGAGTGATTGCGGCCGAGAACGTGGCGACAGGTACGCAAGAACAGCTGGAAATAGAGGGGGCTCCCTATATCAAAGCTGGCAGAACCTATGTCCCGCTCAGATTTTTCAGCGAGGCTTTTGGGGCAGATGTAACATGGGACGGGACTTCGAGAACGGTTATTTTAAGAGAAATAGCTACAGTCGTCGATAAGCTTCCTCAAGCGGATCGCCATTCGAGAGAGGCGACGCTTAACCAGATCAAAGGGACGGTATGGATCAGCCAAGCAGGCGGTTCATTGCGCTATAGAGCCTATGATGGCATGAGTCTTCATCATGGCGATCGTATCATCACTGAATTCCAGTCAAGCGCAATCTTAAATACGGTTGACCGCAAGGATGAGCTTACGATTAGTGAGAACTCGGAGCTGTATATTTCCAATTTAAGCAACGCGGCCCAAGTGAAGCACACGAGCCTTGTTCTATGGAGCGGAATGATTGGAGCTAGCGTGTCTCCGTTAATCGATTCTCTGGATACCTTCAAAATCATGACCGCGACAGCCCAGACTGATGTTCGCGGGACGAATTTCATCGTGGGAATCGATCCGGTTACGGGGGTTTCCAAGCTATATGTAAGCAGCGGCCTTGTTCAGGGAAGCGGCAGCGGGACCAATCAGAATCCCGTTTCCGTCTATCCCGCTCAGCAGCTGAGCTTATTCCCGGGAGCAGACGCTGGAGCGCCTAATCTGCCTGATATAGTAGATCTGGCTGATTTTATTAGTCAAGCTTCACCTGCTGTCATTGAAGCGTTGTTGAAGCAAATGAAGCAGGTTGAACAAGAGAATGCAGAGATGCTGGAGAGAATGAAGAATGCGGCTGCCGGTTCTGACCCTGGCGGCAATCCGTACAATCTTTCTCCTTACGAGCTTGACCAATTCGAGAGAAATTTGGAGAACCTGCTCGCGAATATTGCCAAGCAAGCCCTCGACCAAGGGAAGCTGGATAAGGACAAACTTCAGGAAATAATCGACGAGGCCAATAAGAAATTGAATAACAAAATTGATATAAACAATGTCCCTCCTCTTCAATTAACAGAGCAGCAACGGCAGCAGCAGGAGCTACAGAAGCGGCTGGAGGAGGAAAGAAGAAAGAAGCAGCAGGAGCAAGATAAGCTGCGCGAACAACAGCAGGCGCAACTGGAGGCTTTGAAGAATAAACTTTTGGCTGAAAAAGAGCGGCTGGATCAAGAGAACAAGAAGCAGCAGGAAGCAGCGGCAAAGAGAGCGGAGGATTTATTGAAGCAGCAGCTTTCGGATGCAGAAAAGCAAAAGTTCGAGCAGCAGAAGCAAGAGTTGGATAGGCAAAAGCAGCAGCAGGATGCGGCGCAGCTGCCACAGGCGCCGACGCCGCCTGCACCGTCCATTCCGGCTGCGCCAAGAGCCGCAATGCCAATGGCAAGCATCGTGAGCGGAGCTGTGGAGCCGAGCACCGAGATTGAGCTGACGACCGCGACAGAGGGGGCTGCTATTTATTATACTACTGACGGAAGCGCGCCATCAGCAAGCAACGGCACGCTTTATACAGAGCCGCTGGTGATCGAGGACAATATAACCATTAAAGCGGTTGCCGTAAAATCGGGGTATACAAGCAGCGCAATTTTAACTCTAAGCTATACCATTGTTGTCCCGGAAGAGGATCGGCCTGAATTTGCCGAGGGATATCCAAAAACATATGCCGACACTTTGGATGAAACTACACGCATCCACGTTCTTGTGCAGACGAACCAATCGGGCATGGTATTCTTCGTTGTGGTGCCGCGCGGCGAGGCCGCTCCTGCGGCAGAACAATTGATTGAAGGCCTGGAGAATCCGAGCTGGCTGGCTTATTATCGCGCGGATATTGCAGCGGACCGGGAGTTCCAATATGAAGTTGAACTTGAAGAGACGGCGGCAGAGTATGACGTCTATGTTGTAACGGTCATAGGATCCGATGGGGCGGCCAGCATGGTCCGCAAAGCGACAGCCATAGCTCCGCCTGCAACCGATTAGCCTCAAGAAGAATTGCATTCATATTTCAACTGAAACAGTAATTTAAAAATGCCGCCCTTAAGGGTGGCATTTTTAAGTATGGATCTTTTGCGTGAATAGTTATGATTTTGCCTTCAGCAGCAGCTCCTTTATTTCACGAAGCTGGCTTTCCGTCATTTGTTGGGATTGCTCGATGGCCGTCAGCTTTTTCTCTACTTGCTCCAAGCGAAGCCGGGATTCGATTTGAATATGCTCGGCTTCCTTTTGCGTTTTGGAGTTGTCTATGACAACCAGAATGGTCAGGCCTGCGCTGGCAATCGTCAAACCTCTCGCAATTTGATTTAAATCCAATTCATTCATGGCGAACAGGCAATCCGCTATGCCTGCCCCCATTAAGACGCCGCCAATCGTAACAATTGCGTGTCTTTTCCACTTGTCTGATATGATGGTCTGTTTCATCGTGAAAGCTCCTTAAGTAAGCTGATATAGGTCTATTTATCATAAACCATGCCGCTAATGAAATGGAAACTCACAGAAGAGCAAATACTAGGATCACTGGAGATGATCCCAAGTAGTTGCTTTTGCTTTTGTGAGCAGAATGAGCAGGTAATGACGATAACAGCCGCCATTGCCACATAAGTTTCACATGTTGCTCATTGTGCAAGTTTGCTCATTGGGCAATAATAAGAGGGAGCCATCTTTTTATGCACTAATTTCTATGATCTTGAAAAGGAGTGTACACGTAGTCGGAATATGATGAACAAACCTGGTCTGCGCCATATGAAAAGGGAAGCTACGGCAAGCGCGCTTGCCGATGCGGCTTTTGCGCTTGCGCTGGAGAAGGGGCCGGATGGTTTCGTCGTGGAGGAGATCGTTCAGCGGGCGGGCTACTCCAGAAGAACCTTCGCCAACTACTATTCCTGCAAGGAAGAGGCGGTAGCCGCCGCCGCTATCAACTTCAAAGGAGCGGAAGAAGTCATCGAATGGATCGAGGCACTCGATGAGGAGATGTCTCCGCTTGACAGCCTGTACCAATTGTTGAAAATGCAAATGACGACCGAGCACTTTCACAAATTGCGTCAGCTCGTGCAGCTATCGAAGCAGCATCCGACGCTTGAGCTGTATATTCTAAGCGCTCTCCATGGCTTGCAGAGAGACGCCCAAGAGATGCTGGCCAAGCTGTCTCGCGGACGCCATCCGGAAGGCTATACCCATCTTCTCACAGGCGCTGTATATGGAGCGATCCTGCCGCTCTTGGACGGCAGCCTGAACGTGCGGCTTCCGGATCATCCTGTCGTCGATACGGAGGATGCCGTTACGTTCGAGCAGTATTTGGATACCATGTTCAGCTACTTGCGCCAAGGATTCTAGTCTATTGTTACATGTGAATAAAGGATGAAAAGGAGCAGCATAATCTCATGTCTACTTTCTTGTACAAATTAGGCAAGTCGGCTTACAGCAAGCCCTGGGCTTTCATTATTAGCTGGATTGTCATCCTCGGGGCCGTACTCGCCATTCTCGGGGTTAACGGCATACATGTCACTTCCGATATGAAAATCGAAGGTACAGAATCACAGAAAGTGCTGGATAAGCTGGCTGCGGAGCTGCCGGAGGCCTCTGGCGGTCAAGCCAGCATCCTGTTCAAAGCGCCTCAAGGCGAGCGCTTGGATACGGAAGAGCGTCTAGCTTCTATTATTGAAGCAGTTAATAAGGTATACAACGTGGAATACGTCATTAATCCGATTGAACTGGCTGAGAAAGCCGGTGTAGCAGCAGGCGACGCCGCTGCTCTGGCAGGGGCAGCCCAAGGGGATGCCGCTCAGGGAGCGGGCGCCGCGCAAGGCAGTGATGCTGCCGGGGCAGGAGCGGGACAGGGAAGCGATGCCCAGAATGGCGGGGCGGCCGCTGGCGAATTGCCTCCGTACGGTCCGCTTATGGTGAACGGGATGCCGGTTCCAGGTGTCATGCTGGCAACGGACGGCAGCGTGGCTCTGTTCCAATTCCAGTTCACGGTGCAGCAGATGTCGCTGCCGGATTCGGTTCCGGATTCCGTCATCGAAGCGGCCAAAGCCGCCGAAAACACGGGCATTCAGGCGCTGCCAAGCGATTCGCTTATGGGCAAGCCTGCTATTGGCTCGACAGAGGCGATCGGCATTGCCGTCGCAGCCGTCGTATTGTTCATGACGCTCGGTTCTGTGGTTGCAGCGGGATTGCCGTTGTTGACCGCTCTTATGGGGGTTGGCATTAGCGTAGGTGGAGCATACGCCTTCTCGAAGATGTTCCATATGACCGATCTCACGCCGGTTCTGGCGCTCATGGTAGGCCTGGCAGTCGGGATCGACTACTCGCTGTTTATCGTCAACCGCCAGCGCCGGATGATTCTGGAGCAAGGGCTTAGCGCTAAAGAAGCTGCAAGCCGTGCGGTAGGCACCGCGGGCAGCGCCGTCTTTTTTGCCGGGTTGACCGTTATTATTGCCCTGTGCGGCATGCTGGTCATCGGGATCGGCTTCTTGTCCGCCATGGCGCTTGTGGCGGCCGTTGCGGTTCTCGTCAATGTGCTTGTCGCGTTAACCTTGCTGCCGGCGCTGCTGGCCCTGGTAGGCGAGCGGATCTGTTCGGAGAAAGCCCGCGCCAAGAGCCGGGAAGCGGCCAAGCAGCCGCGCAACGGCACAGCGCAGCGCTGGGTAACGTCTGTCGTGAAAGGACGCTGGGTCATCATTATTGGCGTCATCGTGATCCTGGGAGCGGCGGCGCTTCCGGTAATGAAGATGGAAATGGGCATTCCTTCAGGGGCTACGGCCAATCTGGATACGCCTGCCAGACAAAGCTATGACGCGATTTCCGAAGGATTTGGCGAAGGCTTCAACGGCCCGCTGCTGCTTGTGGCTGAACCGCAAGGATCCTCGGATACGCTGGCGCCGGAGACGATTGGCATGCTGGTTCAACAGCTTCAGCAGCATGAGAATGTATCGCTGGTCACGCCAATGGGTCTGAACCAAACAGGCGATATGGCGATCATAAGCCTGATTCCGAAGACGGGTCCGACGGATGCTGAGACGAAAAATCTGGTGCAAGAGCTTCGCGCTGCGGATTCCGAGTTGGCGAAAGCAAATGCCATCAAGCTTGGCGTCACTGGCTTTACGGCCATTAATATTGATATGTCGTCGAGATTGGCTGAGGTATTCCCGCTTTACGTGGGCATTATCGTCATTCTCTCGCTAATCATTTTGCTGCTCGTATTCCGCTCCATTATCGTTCCGATCAAGGCGACTGTGGGATTCCTTCTCAGCGTCCTGGCTACATTCGGGGTGACGACAGCGGTGTTCCAATGGGGCTGGCTGCATGACCTCTTCGCCTTCGACACAGGCGGTCCGCTGCTGAGCTTCATGCCAATAATGGTAACGGGTATTTTGTACGGGCTTGCGATGGATTATCAGGTGTTCCTGGTCAGCTCCATGCGCGAATCCTATGTTCACGGGCATCATGGAAGAGAGAGCGTCATTGACGGATATGATCAGGCAGCCCGTGTTGTCGTAGCGGCAGCAGTCATCATGGTATCTGTATTTGCCGGCTTTATCTTCGCCCACGACATTATGATCAAGCAAATCGGGTTTGCGCTGGCGATCGGCATTCTGATCGATGCGTTCATTATCCGTATGGCGCTCGTTCCTGCCGTTATGGCCGTATTCGGCGACAAGGCCTGGTGGCTGCCGAAGTGGCTGGACCGCATGCTGCCTAATCTGGATGTCGAAGGCGATAAGCTGATCGCTCAGCTGAAGACCGAGGAAGAGGGTCTCGCCAAAGTCGCTTCTGTATCGCAGCGGTCCCGCTAAATAAAGAGACACTGAATGGCACGAAAGATAAAGCAATGACAAACACCTTCAAGGCTGGCGGTCTGTCTAAGGACAGATTGCCAGACACTTGAAGGTGTTTTTGCGTCAGATGCACTGAACGATCATTTTCTGCCGAAATCGGCTTTGATCTCGCCCCAGACCTCCGTCTGCCACTTCAGCACTTTATTGTCATAGGTATTGTTCTGGAGCCAGCTGACCGCCCGGTCGGCCAGCTGCCATATTTCCTTGGTGGAAGCGTCCCGGACCAGACTGGAGCTGATGCTTTTCTTTCTCAGCCAGCTTAGCGCGGTTCTGGAATCGGTATATACCGTCTGCTTGCTGCCTTTTTGCTTCAGATAGGCCAGTCCGTGCACAATGGCAATGAACTCTCCAATATTATTCGTTCCTTTGGCGATGGGTCCATGATAGAAGAGGATTTCGCCAGTTTGTGTATTTACGCCCTTATACTCCACAATCCCCGGATTGCCGCTGCAGCCGACATCGACACTGATGCTGTCCCAATCAATTTCCTCTACGCTATCCAGACTGGCTGCTGCAGATTTCTCCCGGAGGGGCTTGTCTGCGCTCTTCTGGCCCCAATGCAGCCGCCATCCATCACGATAGGCCTGTTCAGCCTCCTCGCGCGAGCCGAATGATTTATATTTCGCATCTGTGAAATGATTCGTCTGCTCCTGGCATTCCGCCCAAGTCGAATAGATGCCGGGCTTATGGCCTGCCCACACGACATAAACCTTTTGTTTTGCCACTTTCGTCACCTTCTCGATTCAAAATTCGCAAAGGATACATTTCGATAAACGCCTGCCGTGTTCCTCTTATCATGACGAAATTGGATACGAATATCCGGTTGGAATACATTCCATGGAAATTCACTCTATGTTTACCGGAATAGTTCATATGAAGTCAGTGATAGGGCCAATTGTCCGATTTTTTTTATTCAATTGAAGTGACTTTTTTATTGTGATGTTACTTAATATCTGTTAACCTTAAGTTAAGTAACATTAACCGGAGGGGTTCTCTGTGCAATTTGTTAATCCGATTCGAGATATAAAAACCATTCAAGCGATGAAAGATGAGCTGAGAAAACACTCGATAAGGGACTTGTTGCTTTTTGTACTGGGCATTAACACGGGGATTAGTCTCCTTGACCTGCTGAATCTTACTGTACAGGACGTTTGGGATGGCCAAAATGCCAAGCCGTTTCTTTATATTAAGGATGAAAAGACAGGAGAAGATAAGGCGCACTACCTGAACAGCAGGATCGGCGAGATCCTGATCGAGTATTTATCTAACGGCGATTGGAAGCCTGAGGATTATTTGTTTAAATCCAAAAAGGATTGCCGTCCCATTACCCGTCAGCAGGCGTATCGAATTATTAACCACTCGGCAAGGGAGGTAGGGATTTCCGAGAAAATCGGGACACATACGCTGAGGAAGACGTTTGGCTACCATGCGTACTATAAGGGAGTGGCGATCTCCATCTTAAAATCGATTTTTCATCATCATTCCACTGCGGAGACACTAAAGTATCTGGGCATCGACAGAGCTGAGAAGAAACCCATTCAAGTGGATGTCAATTTGTAAAGGATCCCTGTTCGGCGAAAATAAAAAAATCTCCGCATGAAACATGCGGAGAGAGAATGTCTTTATTCGCTTTTATTCGGCAGAGTCGTCCAGGCCCATCGCGGTAGAAATATCTACGTTTTTTAATTCGGTGACGATCCCGTCACTGACGAGCACATTTAAAGTTACGGCATCCTTCATTAAGCGGAAGATTCCGTTATCGAAATCGGTATCGACTTCTTTGAAGAAGATGCCCTCGAATTCAGTATCTTTTTCGTGATTGAAGCTTAGCTTATATTGTTTCCCGTCTTTGACCAGATAAGCGCGAACTCCCTTTTCATATATACCCTCTTCATCCCGAATATAACGGGCAACGGAAACAATATGCAGATCGACAAACGGGATCTCGCGCACTAAGGAATTAATGATAGATCCCTTCGTAATTTGTTCCCAGCGGCTGTGCGCCGTCTGACCAAGAATGATCTGTGTAATGTTGTTATCTCTGGCTACTTCAGCAATGACCTTAGAGACAGGGCGGCTTTCATTGTCCTTCATAATAAATTGGGCTGTTGCATGAGAGTGGGCATATTCTTTCCATTGTTCGATATAGAATAATTTTTCGGCATCCAGCTCGTCGAATGGCTTGGGATCAATGGTCAATATATATAGCGGAGATTTCATCAAATTAGCGATTGCGCAACCGCGTTTGATTAGTCTTTCGCCATTGGGACCATAATAAACGCAAACAAGAATACTCTCATTGTACACATTGTTCATTTTAAATATTTCACCTCAAGGTCTCGATTATTATGTAAGACTATAGTGGATGTTACGGCAAGAGTCAAGGAAGCAGAAGTCATGAATAGGAGGAGTGCACTTGAGTATATTCTTTATATTTATTTTTCTCCCGTTGATCAGTGCAGTGATTGTACCCCTACTTTATAAGTATTTGAATCGCCTAGTACATACAGGATGGTTCGTTTTACTTGTGCCACTATCTATTTTTATCTATTTGTTAAGGTATATACCTGACGTTGCCGCTGGGAACACCTATAAATACTCCTTATCCTGGATTCCGTCTCTTGATATGAATTTCACCTCTTACGTAGACGGGCTCAGCCTGTTATTCGGCCTGCTCATCAGCGGTATCGGCACCTTGGTCATTATTTATTCTATTTTCTATATGTCCAAGGCTCGTGAGGCTCTCCATAGCTTCTATGTCTATTTGCTCATGTTCATGGGCGCCATGCTGGGGCTGGTATTCTCGGACCACCTCCTGGTCCTGTACGGATTCTGGGAGTTGACCAGCGTCTCTTCCTTCTTATTAATATCCTATTGGTACGAGCGCAAGAGCTCTCGCCAAGGCGCCTTGAAGGCAATGCTCATTACCGTCCTTGGCGGGTTCGGCATGTTGGCTGGATTTATTATGCTGATCATGATGGCGGATACGTACAGCATACGGGAAATGATCGCTAACCTGGATGTTATCCAGGGCCATGCATTATTTATTCCTGCCATGCTATGTGTATTGCTTGGCGCATTTACGAAATCCGCGCAATTTCCGTTCGGCATCTGGTTGCCGGACGCGATGGAGGCTCCAACCCCGGTCAGCAGTTATCTCCACTCGGCTACGATGGTCAAGGCTGGCATTTATTTAGTGGCTCGCATGACACCGCTTTTCGGAGGCAGCTCCGTGTGGTTCTGGCTTGTGGCGGGCATTGGTATCATTACTCTGCTTTATGGTTCTTTGACTGCAGTGAGACAGACGGATCTGAAAGCTATGTTAGCTTATTCAACGATTAGCCAATTGGGAATGATCATGTGCCTGCTTGGGGTCGGTTCCTTGGCGATTTATTTTGGACCTGGCGATAGCGGTACGATCTTTACGGTAGCTACATTTGCCGCCCTATTCCATCTGTTTAACCACTCGACCTTTAAAGGAAGCCTGTTTATGGTTGTCGGCATTATTGACCATGAGACAGGACGGCGTGATATTCGCTATTTGGGCGGTTTGATGCAAGTGATGCCGATCACGTTCACGATTGCTGTGATTGGCGGCTTTTCCATGGCGGGGTTGCCGCCGTTTAACGGCTTCTTGAGCAAGGAAATGTTCTTTGCGGCGGTAAATGACGTATCCGGGGCCGGCATTTTCGGTCTGGGCAAAATCGGTCTCTTGTTCCCGGTCATTGCTTGGGTAGCCAGCGTATTTACGTTCGTCTACTGCATGATTTTTGTATTCAGAACCTTTGGAGGACAATATCGCCCTGAAAAGCTGACGCGAAAAGTGCATGAAGCGCCTTGGGGGATGCTGTTTTCTCCAGTTGTTTTGGGATTGCTCGTTATATTCATTTTCTTCTTCCCGAATGTACTCGGAAAGTATATTCTCACTCCGGCATTAACCGCTATTTTGCCTAAGATGCCAATTTCCTCATACGACCTGAAAATTAGCGCATGGCATGGGCTGAATATGGAGCTTATCATGACGATCGGCGTCATTGTTATCGGCATCTTTCTCTTCAAGACGAAGAAGCATTGGGTTCAGATCTTGCGCAATTATCCGCAGGGCCTAACGTTGAATCATTTGTACAATCAGGGCTTATCAGGCACGGAGAAGCTCTCCGCATCCCTGACGAACCGGTACATGACAGGATCGCTTAGACATTATTTGATCTACATTTTTGCTTTCTTTGCGATTGTGCTGCTGAGCTCGCTGCTGCTGCTCCATGGTATTCAGTTCGATTTCTCTAATAATGCAGCTATCAGCATTTTTGATGCGGGGCTTGTGCTCGCGATGGTGATCGCCGCGCTTACGGTTTTATTTGCCGGCAACCGGATCGTAGCTATTGTTGCGCTAGGCGCGTTAGGCTATATGGTTTCTATGTTCTTTGTCATCTTTAGGGCGCCTGACCTGGCTTTGACCCAAATGGTTGTGGAAACTGTGACGACGGTGCTGTTCCTGCTGTGCTTCTACCATTTGCCGAAGCTGAAGAAATCGGTCGAACGCATTCCTTTCAAGCTGACGAATCTGATTATTTCGATCGCGATGGGGTTAACGGTGACCGTGCTCGCATTGTCTGCGAACGGACATAAATTATTTGAACCGATTTCATCGTTTTTTGAAAATTCCTATAAGCTGGCGGGCGCCAAAAATATCGTCAACGCGATATTAGTGGACTTCCGCGGTTTCGATACGATGCTGGAAATCTCCGTGCTCGCCATAGCCGGGCTAGGCGTGTATATATTGGTTCATCAGCGTTCCAAAAGGAGGGAACAACATGAAACCGAATGATGTGATATTGAAAAGCGTAACTCGGGTGGCAGCCGTAATCATATCGACCTTTTCGATTTATTTATTTATGAATGGCCACCATCATCCGGGAGGGGGATTCATTGGGGGACTTAGCACCGCATCAGCTATTGTCCTGCTGTATCTCTCCTTTGGAATCGAGAAGGTAAGGGAAAATATACGAGTCGATTTCAAAAAGCTGGCCGCGATCGGCGTGTTGATTGCGCTTGTGACCGGAATGGCAGGCGTGGTATTCGGCAAACCTTTTTTAAGCCAGGCCTTTGGTTATTATGACTTACCTATATTCGGGAATACCGAGCTCGCGTCTGCTTTGATTTTTGATACCGGAGTCGCTCTGGCGGTTATAGGCACCGCAGTCAATATCATTCTAAGCATAAGTGAGGACCGTTAATATGGAGACACTCATGGTCATACTTGTCGGTATTTTGGTATCCATTGGAACCTATTTGATTCTATCCAAGCAGCTGCTGCGGATTGTCCTCGGCGTATCGATCGTGGGCCACGCGGTCAATCTGCTCATCATAACTTCCGGCGGGCTCAAGACGGGGAGCGCCCCTTTGCTGGGAGAGAAAGCCGCGGGCTTTGCAGATGCGCTTCCTCAGGCATTAGTATTAACTGCGATTGTCATTAACTTTGCCGTGACAGCGGTAGTACTCGTTTTATGTTACCGCTCCTATCAGAGCTTCGGGACGGATGACATGGAGCAATTAAGGGGAAATGAGCATGAATAATTTATTGATCGCGCCGATTATCCTTCCTCTGTTGACTGGAATGGTCCTCATTGTATTCCAGAAAAATATAATGCTTCAGCGGATTCTTAGTTTGGTCGCATTGTTAGCCACTATAGTCACTTCGGTTCTATTGATGAATCAGATCAGAGACGGTGGGATTCAAACCTTACAGCTGGGCGGCTGGGAAGCGCCATACGGCATCAGTTTAGTGGGCGACATGTTCAGTGCTTTGCTGCTTTTGGCTACCTCAATTGTCTCGGTGGGCTGCCTTGTCTATGCCTTTTCCTCGATTGGGCGAAGGCAAGAAAAGCTCTACTTCTATCCATTATTTTTGTTTTTGATTACAGGCGTCAACGGCTCATTCCTGACTGGGGATTTGTTTAATCTATATGTTTGTTTTGAAGTGTTTTTGGTTGCTTCATATGTACTGATCACAGTGGGGGGAGCCAAGAGGCAGCTTCGTGAGTCGCTGAAATATATTTTCACGAACATTATTGCATCGGCGTTCTTCTTGATCGGCGTTGCCTATCTGTATTCGATAACAGGCACATTGAACCTCGCTGATTTATCGATCCGGATCTCAGAGATTGGCCAGGATGGGTTAATCACTACTGTCGCAATATTATTCCTGATCGTATTTGCCATGAAGGCGGGATTATTGCTTTATTTCTGGCTGCCGGGATCATATAGCGTACCGCCGACGGCAATCGCTGCTATTTTTGCCGCGTTGCTCACTAAGGTGGGGATATATGCGATTTTCAGAATGTTTACACTCGTTTTTTATCATGAACCGCAGATTACCCATTTGTTTATCGGGATATTAGCCGCAATTACGATGATTTTAGGTGGACTCGGAGCAAGCGGATATTCTGATTTGAGAAAAATTTTAACTTACAATGTGATCATAAGTGTCGGGTTTATTATGGCTGGACTTGTCTCATTAACACCTGCCGGCATAACGGGTTCTATTTATTATTTGATTCACGACATCCTGATTAAGGCGATTGTATTTTTGATTGGGGGAACGATTGTTCATCTCACGGGAACAAGCGACTTGAAAAATATTAGCGGCTTGATCCGGCTTCACCCTCAATTAGGCTGGATGTTCTTCATTGCAGCTTTGTCTATGGTTGGAATTCCTCCGTTAAGCGGTTTTCTTGGCAAAGTGTTTACGACGCAAGGCGTGTTTGAAGCAGGGTATTACTGGCTTGGCATAATCGGCCTGGCGGCCAGCTTGCTTATCCTGTATTCGATGATCAAATTGTTTATGAACGCTTTTTGGGGTGAGACGATTCTGAGTGTAGAAGAGGAGAAAGGGACGACGAAAGGCTTGTTGTTCCCGATCGCTCTCTTGACAGTGGCTAGTGTGGCCCTGGGAGTCGGCGCCGAGGCGATTACGGGGTATGTGGCTCAAGCCGCTGAGGAATTGCTGAATCCAAATTTATATATTCAGGCCGTGTTTGAATAAAGGGGGGAACCAGCCATGCCCGTTCAGGTGCTACTTAACATTTTCATTGCTTACTTGTGGATGTTTCTGCAAGAGGAAATGACCATATTAAACTTTATCAGCGGTTACTTAGTCGGTCTGATTATATTGCTTTGTATCCGTCGTTTCTTTAATAAACGCTTTTATCTATTCACGCTAGCTGCAATCGGCAAGCTGTTCATTCTTTTTATCCACGAGCTGAATACTTCTGCGGTAGCGGTCATGAAGCATGTACTCCGTCCCAAAATTGATGTCAGACCAGGCATTTTCAAGGTAGAAACGGATTTGGAGGGGGACTTGGAAATCACGCTCCTATCCTTATTAATATGCCTAACGCCAGGCTCCGTCGTCATGGAGGTCAGCCCTGATTCGAAGGCGCTGTACATTCACGGTCTGAACATGCCCGAATCGAAGGAATCCGTTCTAAAATCAAAATCTGTTTTTGAAAAGGCGATAAAGGATGTGACGAGAAAATGATATTTGAGACGGTGTTGATTACGGCATTATGTATATTGCTGCTGGCCATTCTGGCCAATTTATATCGGGTGGTCAAAGGGCCGTCCAGTGCGGATCGGGTTATAGCGCTGGATTCCGTCGGCATTAATCTGATCGCCAGTATTGCCGTGTTCTCTGTGCTGCTGCACACTCATGCCTTTTTTGATCTAATCTTATTGATCGGAATCTTGTCTTTTATCGGAACGATCGCCTTTGCCAGATTCATTGAAAGAGGTGTTGTGATTGAGCGGAAGCGGTGAAGTAATCGGGGCGATCCTTATCCTTATTGGCGCTATCTTCAGCTTGATTAGCGCGATAGGGAATGTGCGTTTGCCCGATGTGTATACCAGATCTCATGCTGCATCTAAAAGTTCTACGCTTGGCGTGCTGTGCGCGCTCGTTGGAACCTTGCTGTATTTTTTAATTACCGACGGCTTTTTCAGCATCCGCCTCATCTTGGGAATCTTCTTTGTATTTCTGACAGCCCCAGTGGCTGCCCATGTGATCTGCCGGGCCGCTTACCGCCATAAGGTGCCGTTAACCGAGCAGACCGCCCAAGATGAATTGAAGGACTATTATATGGAGAATGAGATCATCGAGGCAAAAGAAGATAAGGCCAGCGTTGTAGTAGATCAAGGGAAATGAATGGTTGTCGTATGTAAAAGATGGTCCTCTGGGCCATCTTTTTTTGTTTGCTTTCATGCGAAAAGCAACGTGATGTGCTTTTTCGCACGCGGGAGAGCTGCAATTCGAGAAACACGGCTTGCAGGTGCAAAGGAAGCTCACGAGAGAGCTGCAATCCGAGAAACTCGGCTTGCAGGTGCAAAGGAAGCTCGCAGGTGCAAAGGAAGCTCGCAGGAGAGCTGCAATCCGAGAAACTCGGCTTACAGGTGCAAAGGAAGCTCACGAGAGAGCTGCAATCCGAGAAACTCGGCTTGCAGGTGCAGAACGGAGCCGTGGGAGGGCTGCAATCCGAGAAACTCGGCTTACAGGTGCAAAGGAAGCTCACGAGAGAGCTGCAATCCGAGAAACTCGGCTTGCAGGTGCAGAACGGAGCCGTGGGAGGGCTGCAATCCGAGAAACTCGGCTTGCAGGTGCAGAGCGGAGCCGTGGGAGGGCTGCAATCCGAGAAACTCGGCTTGCAGGTGCAGAGCGGAGCCGTGGGAGGGCTGCAATCCGAGAAACTCGGCTTGCAGGTGCAAAGGAAGCTCACGAGAGAGCTGCAAGCCGCAAAACAGTGCTTAAACTCGCTACGCGGAGCGTGCAGGCAGATACACGCGTATCTCAAGCTGGATTCTCGCCGCAGTCAAAGGAAAAGGCATTACTATGAACATGTCCCGTAAGGGAATGCACATTGATAATGCCTCCAACCTAATCGTTTATTCCATCTCTAAGGTGTGGTCGTTCCAAACGAAATAACCAGCAGCCCGCTTAAGTCGGGCTATGGATTATTGGTAAATCTCGCCGCCGGCACAGTCTATGTTGAATGGAATGTAGGGGGAACGATCCAGACGATTCGCAAGTGGCTGGATAACGGCATGAATCCGCCGCAAGAGCAATTCATCGAGCAAATGCTGCTCATCTCTGCCGCCTCCAGCAAGCTCTTCGGTGTTCGCGGGGAGGAGCTGCCATAAATCATCAGGCATTTGAATTCGATAGGAATTCAAGAACATGACGATTGAACTCTTCCGGCTCCTCGACGAATGGGAGGTGGCTGCAGCCTTGCATTGTAATTATAGTTGAATCTTTGATTTTGGCATGAACAGCATTCGCGGTACGGACGTTGAAGGGATGATCCAGCTCAGGTACGATAATTAGAGTAGGGATGTCCAGTTCATGCAGCCGGCCGAACGCATAAGGCTTCAGAGCGAGCGACAGCTTTGGCGGGAATCGGCAGAAGTTATCGCGATTGCTTGCATGGTGGACAACCTTTAGCCGAGCTTCACCCTTGGTTCCGGAAGGGAAATAATAGTGCCAGAAGGGATTGGTTAAGAATAGCTTGATTGCCTTCTCCTGCCCTCTTAGGCGGGCATTAATGAAGTTTTTGGTCCCCTGCCACATCATGGATACTGGATACTTGTTGCCATGAATCGAAGGCGCGACCAGAATCAGTGCCCTCACCAGCTCTGGATAAGCAAGCGAGAAGTCTGCCGCAAGGCCGCCACCCGATGAAGACCCCATAAGCGTAACTTTCTCCAAACCAAGCATATCCACGAGCGCTTTCAAATCCTCAACGTTGGAAAAGGCAGCGGTTGGCGTACTGGAGCGGCCATACCCGCGCAAGTCATACCGAATGCACTGATAGTGCGAGGCAAGAGTAGAGACCTGCTCCTTCCAGATGCCATGATCATTGAAATTCCCATGAATCAGGATAAGGGGTTCGCCGCTTCCGGCAACCGTATAGAATATGTCCCCTCTACTTACATCGGCGTACTGGGACATCGGCAGGGCCTCCTTTACAATAGATCTGCATGGCTCAGGTTGTCCTCGATAATCGCTCTGATCACTTCGGATATGGAGTGGTCGCCTCTATGGCAGCAGCGGTCAATTTCCTCCCAGCAGGCCTGGGGCAAGGTTAGCGAGATTTTGCGCGTAATGCCGATGGGCTTCCTGCCCGCCCCTTTTCGAAAGCCGCCCTTCGTGCTTGCTCCTAATGCCGTGTCTTTCTCATTCATCGTTTCCATATCATCACCCTGACAACATCATTCCATAGGATTCCAGGCCAGTCAATTAGTGCTACCTTAATCAAAATGCTCAGTTTCAGTGATCGGATGTTCCGTAATCTTTGATCGTTAATTTCACCTCGCAACGGATGGGAACCTCACTGAAGGTTTGATCCCAGTCTTTTTTCACTTTTTCCCATACGTAAGGATATTCAATACGCAATTTGTTGCCGAACCCGGATACGTCAGCCTGGTACGTATGCTGCATTTTGTTCAGGACATTACGGATTAAACGTTTGACCTCTTTCACAGAAGCTTGTTCGGCTCTTTTCAAATATCCGTTCTCAAAGTCTTTCTCCGAAACATCCCAATGCTCCGCTATTCGTCCTTCAGATTCGATGATCAAATCGAATGAAATGCGATTCCCGTCAACATGCGATTTAATCACGCTTTTCATGGATAGAATTTCGTACACAATGGGCAGGCCTTCATCATCAAAGCTTCTAACCAAACCGCCTTTTCCTTTTCCGGATATCCAAGTTATGCCCTCTAATTCCTCTTCGTTCAAAAACCCGCTTAGCTTGTTGGTCTTCCCTTTAATGACGGCAGCGCCTGTAAATTTGATTTCCCCTTTGATAGAGCTCACGCTTTGCAGGAGAAAGCTTGAGCCTGATTGCAGCTTTCCTTGTATTTTGGTCAGAGTCATCGGAGGCAGAATTTTTGTTGTTCTGTCATGCCCTTGTGTCATTTCGATGAGCTGAAATGCCGGAATATCCACGAGATTCTTGGATTCCAGCGTTCCGCTCGCGCGCTCTCTAGCGATCAGGATAAGTCCGCTTGGCCTCATCTCTTGTTCCCTGATAAAGAAATCCAGAGTTTGCTGCAGATTCAAGGTGCGCGCAAGCTCCTCGCCAATGACCAGAACTTTGGAGTGTTCGGCAAAAGCGCGCTTGTCGATTCTCAATATCATATTGCGCAAGGTAGGGAGGGCGGCATCGCCTGTCTCAGATATGTTTTTGTAGGCTTTTTGTTGGGTCTTTCCATCTTTGGTGCCTGAGCCAATCGTCTCTGAGGTTACAAATTGATTGGTTACGGTAAGCAAATGTCCATTATGGTCAGGGTCTTTTTTTTCCAAATCCAATGCAGTGCCTACAATGAACCCTAGATTCTCGATTTCTTTGCTGCTCCAGCACCCTGCAAGAGGCAGAAGGATAAGAATGGACAATGAGCACAACAGCCGCCGCAATTGCTGGGTATTCATGCTTTTCCACCCTTCTTCAGTCTTGATATGAGGAGCAGGATGAGGGGCAGGACGGCAAACAATAGCAACGCTACATTGCCGACCATGTCTCCCATGTGGAACAGGTCATTGATGTTTTTGGGTATCATGGCAATCACATAAATCACCGGCAATAAAGCATAAATAAAGGGCTGTATGTCCTTCTTGAGCAGCTGTGACAGCCCTAGAGCAGCGGCATAGTACGTTATCGTGAAAGTGGTGAAAATTTGCATGATCCATATCACAAGCAAAAAGGATTCAAACCGTTCGAAGATCAGGCCGGGGATTTCAAAGCCGCGCATCAGCTCAAGCGTCGGCCAAGTTCTCGTGGTTACTCCATCGATGGATAAAGCTCCTATGACCATGACGACGGTTATGACGTAAAAGACCATGGGGACGGTTACCCCAATCAGAACGACTTTGACTGCCTTCTCCGGTCTTTTCATAAACGCTACGAGGAGCAGCATGACTTCAGTGCCTAGAAAGGCGAGCGCGGTTGTTTTAATCCCTTTTAACACAGGGATAACTCCCAATCCCAGCACAGGCCGAAGATTGTTGAACTCGAATATGCCCAAGCTCAGAAAGGCAACGAGTAAAAATATAATAATCGTCACAGGGAAGATCATTTCGAACAGCCGAGCGAGCGGAGTGATCCCGCCAATGATCAGATACAGCCCTATCCACATAAAGGGCATGATGATTGCCCAGGTCGGGGTGCCTTCCAACAGGAAAAAGCCGGTCACTTCGGCCATCGTTCTGACTTCATAGGCGGATATAGTGAAGAAGTAAGCGATAATCAGGATACTGAGCAGTCCGCCTATCCATTTCCCTACGATTTCACCGCTATATTGATAAAAGGTTTTTTCAGGGTACCTTTGGCTCAGTTTCACGATAATAACCCCTGCGATCATGGTGATTAGACCGCCGATGATAACGGTGATCCACACATCGGGTGTTTTCACCTTCTCGACAGATGTGCGTGGCAGAGTGAGGATGCCTGCCGCAAGAATATAGTTGACGAGGATGACGGCTGCTTGCAAATTCGTAATTCGATCCTTTGAACTGCCGCTCATGGCTAGCAAATTCCCCTCCTGACGAGCTATTTTTTGCGGGTGGAGCCATTTGCAGATATAGGCTTCATTCGGCGCTTGATCTTCTTAAGCGGCATACGAATCATAAAATCCGTCCAATTCGTCAATCGATCGGGTATGATCGGACTGACATAAGGAACGCCAAAGCTCTTCAGCTTGACCAGATGGCTGCAGAGGAACAGGGCGAACAGAACAACCCCGTACAGCCCGAACACAGCTGCGGAGAACATGGCGGGAAAACGAAGCAGCCGCAACGATATCCCTGCGCTATATTGGGGAATGGCAAAGGAAGAGATAGCGGTCAACGCGACGACAATGACCATAATAGGACTGACGATTCCCGCTTGCACGGCAGCTTCTCCAATGACAAGACCGCCTACAATGCCAATCGTTGGGCCAATCTGCTTAGGCAAGCGCAGCCCGGCTTCCCGCAAAATCTCGATGGTTACTTCCATAATCAGAGCTTCAATAATCGCAGGAAAAGGAACGCCATCCCTTGTCCCCATAATGGATAAGGCCAGCTTGGTTGGGATCAGGCCTTGGTGAAAGGAGACGAATGAAATATACAAGGAGGGTCCAAAAAGCGAAATAGCTGCCGCAAGATAACGCAATAGGCGGAAGAGATAACTAGGCAGCCAGCGCTCATAGTAATCCTCCGGTGAATGCAGCATCATGCTGAATGTAACCGGGACAATCAAGGCAAAAGGCGTCCCGTCCAGCAGAATGGCGACGCGTCCATCCATCAAGGCGCTGAATACCCGGTCGGGGCGCTCGGTATTCTGTACTTGCGTGAATGGACTCAGATAGTTATCTTCGATGAGCTGCTCCACATAGCCTGATTCTGGTACATCATCAGCCTTTATATTTTGTATTCGTTTCTTCACTTCTTCGACCAGGTCAGGATCGGCAATATCCTTTATATACGCAATGACCAGCTCTTTTTTGGTGCGCTGCCCGACTTGCAGCTTCATGAAGGACAAGCTGGCATTTTCCCCGTGCTGCCGCAACAGGGCGGTGTTGTCGCATAATGTTTCTGTGAAGCCCAGCCGCGGACCTCTGACCGTGGCCTCCGACACCGGCTCTTCAATCTGGCGCGATTTCTCTTTGGTTGTTCCTAGAACAAGCGCATTCGGCAAGCCATCAATGAGCAGCGCGGTCGAGCCGGTCAATACTTTCGCGACCAAGCTCTTCAAGGCCTGCTCCTCGGCTACTTCGCCAATTGATAGAACACGGTTGGTGATAAAATCCCTCGACACAGCTCCGCCAGTAAAGCTCATCATTAAAGATTTAATAATGTGTTTGTCGATAAGCTCTCGGTCCGTCAGCCCTTCTACAAAAATAATGGCCGCACATACGTCTGTGCCTCCGATATGAAACTCTCTAAAATGCACATCCGAGTTATGGCCGATCTCGTTCCTCACAAGTGCAAGATCTATAGCAAAGTCACCGGTAAACCATTCAGGATCTGAGTTTTGTTTCATCTTTGATGTCCGCCATTTCGTTTTCTTCCTTTGCCGTGCAAATCCATTTATATATTTTGGCTATCCCATACGGGACTAAAAATGCGATAAAGCCTTGCAGAAATACGGTCCATTCAGGAAAATAAAAGATCATTTTTTTCCACATTGTCATCACCCTATTGCGTCAACAAACATGTTGTCTTTTATGAATCCATTATGAACTAAGCGCCCTCCATTTAAACTTGTGGCACATTACGACACCAATTGCAGATCGCTAATTCGCTGGTATACGGGAAGTGAGGCGGTGGTTTATTGCGAAAAAATAAGTGAGCTATGCAAAAAAGTTGCAATGTTAGTTAATGGGGGGAGTTTATGGGGAATCCTGCATTGTTAAAATCGCTGATTCGTTATTATTATTTTGCAGAAGCTATGGCTTTTTACGAAAAGTACTATGAGCCAATGAAGAAAAGTGTCCCAAAAGAAGTCATATACTCAAAATATGCTGATGTAGGCAGCTGGACATAGGGCAGAATATCATTTTCAAAGTTTTCAACAGAATTTGGAACTGTATCTCGGTCCCCATGACTTTTTTTGATTTAGCAAATTTGGTTAGAAGTTTTAATAGAAGAAGAATTCGGTAAATCTGAGTCAAGGCTTAATCATGCTATTTTTGACCTTTAAGATTCAGGGTTATAATGAGTGACCAGAACAAATTTTTTAGCAGAATAAAGTCCCTGCCTAATAAGGAGGGACTTTATTCTGCTATTCTTCTTAAGAGCCGATCACCGTCAGCTGCTTGGGATAGGAGGTCAGCACGTCCACGCCGTCTGGCATAACGAGCACATCGTCTTCAATTCGGACGCCGCCAACTGCCGGCACGTATATGCCTGGCTCGATCGTGAAGACCATGCCTGCGCGCAGGAGATCCTCATTCCGGCCATGGACGGACGGGTATTCGTGAATATCCATGCCAAGGCCATGTCCGAGCCGATGGTTAAAGTAGGGGCCGTAGCCTGCCGCTTCGATCGATTCGCGAGCCGTGCGGTCCAAGCTGCCGAAGGTTACGCCTTCGCGCGCAGCCTCAATCGCCAGGAGATTGGCATTCAGGACAGCGGCATAGATATTTTGGAGCTCTTCGGATATTTCGCCAACAGCGAATGTACGGGTTATGTCCGAAGCATAGCCATCAGCATATACCCCGAGATCGAACAGAAGGAGCTCGCCTTCGGCGATCTTCGTATGATCCGGCGTGCCGTGCGGCAAAGCCGACTTTATTCCGGCCAGCACCATCGTATCGAACGAAGGGCCTTGTGCGCCGAGCTTTTTCATTTGGAATTCCAGCTCTGCCACAAGCTCAATTTCGGTGACGCCTGGCCGTACTTTGGCTACGCCCGCTCTCAGCACATCCTCGACGATGCGCACTGCATGCTTCATGCGCGCCACTTCTTCCGGCGACTTGATGGCTCTCATCTCTCTTAGCGGCAAGCCGATATCGCTATAGCTCTCCGCGCTGACAGCGGCGCTGATCGCCTCGAAGCGGAGGACGCTCAAATCTTCCTTTTCCACGCCCAGATGGCGGATGCCGGAAGGCATGAGTTGGCCCAATATTTCGTATGCGTTATCCGTATCGCTATGCGTAAGGATGGACGTTACAGAGGAAGCCGCTTGGGCTGCCTCGTAATCGAGCGCCGGAACGAGCAGCTTGGCTTCTGCTCCTCTAGGCAGGAGCAGTCCAAGAAACCTCTCGTGGGGATTCGTGGCGAAGCCGGTTAAGTAATAGACATGCCGCGGCGATGTGATCAGTATGGCATCAAGATTGTGTGCATCCATATAAGATTGAAGTTTATCTATACGGGAAGTAGTCATATTAGGTTACCACCTTTCATTCTTATTGTAAGCACTCTGGTATGAAGTATCCAGTGCGGCCATTATGTACAAGTGTTTGTTCGGAGTTAGGTTTTGGACTTCCTCAGTAAGCGAGTAGTAGTGGTACACTTTTGCCATGTGAATCTGCAGCTGTGATGAGCTGCAAGCCGAGAAAGTCGGCATAGAGCGGTTGATCGCGCACCGCAGAGAGCTGCAGGCCGAGAAAGTCGGCATATAGCGGTTGATCGCGCGCCGCAGAGAGCTGCAGGCCGAGAAAGTCGGGATAGAGCGGTTGATCGCGCGCCGCGGAGAGCTGCAAGCCGAGAAAGTCGGCATAGAGCGGTTGACCGCGCGCCGCGGAGAGCTGCAGGCCGAGAAAGTCGGCATAGAGCGGTTGATCGCGCACCGCAGAGAGCTGCAAGCCGAGAAAGTCGGCATAGAGCGGTTGATCGCGCACCGCAGAGAGCTGCAGGCCGAGAAAGTCGGCATATAGCGGTTGATCGCGTGCCGCGGAGAGCTGCAGGCCGAGAAAGTCGGCATAGAGCGGTTGACCGCGCGCCGCGGAGAGCTGCAAGCCGGGCTCCCTCCGCAGAGCTAGATTGGTAAACTCGAAGGAGAGGGAGTATGTACAAAAAAACTACTCAACCCCTGACTTTTACGAAGGCTAGGGGTTATCCAGCAATTTATCCCGATATCGGCGGATCCGTATGCAAATCCGCATCCGGTGCAGTCTGTACCCAGCGGGTGAAGACAACCTCGAGTCCCGATCTTGTCGGGGCGCAGAAGAAAGGCCCGGCTTGCTTGCCAGCAGGGTAAGGAAAGCGGGCGACACGGATCGTTCGCCAGGCCTCAGAGCTGCAGCGAGCCCGCAGAATGACCGCATCCTTCATGCGGGAGGCGCGGATCGTAACTTCTTGTCCCGCCCAATCGGGCGCAGGAGCGAGCGACCAGTCCGAATAGCCGTCCGTGACGACGACGGCAAGGTGCGGAACACCGTCGTTCAGCTCGATGCCAGCCTTGATCCATTGCTCCTGGCCGTGCCATAGCATTAAGCCAGCTTGATCATACAGCTCGGTGAACGAATCGAGCCGGAACGTTACTTCAATCGCATGGCTATCCTCCCAAGGAGCAAGCAGCGCATGGCCGTTGCGGTGCTGGAACTCATACAGCGTTTTCTCCCAATAGTCGCTTCCTTTCTCGGCTGCCGCTCTCAGGCAGCCATCCTCGATGCTGACAGATACAGGTTGGGCTGTCCATGTCCCTTGCTCCCATGGAATATGCTTGGTATCCAGATCTATCCACTCCTTCTCTAGGTATGGCAAACAAATTACGAACCGCGTGCGGTGCTTTCTCTGAATGATGAGGGTCGAGCATCGCATGCTAGAGCATCTTCCATGCATGGCTGACGAAATTACTTCTACGGAGCACCTGCCAAGCATAGCGATCAAATTATATTTCCATGCTAGAGCACCCTCTCAATGCTTGTCAATTCCGGCTGTGTCCTGTACGGCTGCAATCGAGCGCTTGTCAATTCCGCCTGTTCAACAACCCAGCGCTTGTCAATTCCCATCCGTCTCCCCGCACAGATGCAATCACAGCGGGCATTTGGTATGCTAGGGATACAGTTTTTTTGCCTAGACATCTAGAGGACGAAAGCGACAGGAAGGGGAATGACAATGGATACATTCGAACAACAATTAAATAAATATGCGGAGCTGGTCGTCAGAGTCGGTGTGAACATTCAGGCCGGGCAGGTGCTGATTGTCCATGCGCCGATCGAGACGGCTGAGCTTACGAGACTGATCGTCGCAAAAGCTTACGAGGCGGGAGCCAAGTATGTCATTGTAGAATGGGATGACGATGCCGTTACCCGCGCGCGTTACGAGCATGCGTCTGAGGATTCCTTCGACTATTACCCGCAGTGGCAAGCGGACAGCATGGTTCACTTTGCCGAAGAGGGCGGAGCAATTCTTCACATTAAGGTGCCGAATCCGGAGCTGTTCCAAGGCATCGACTCCTCCAAAGTGTCGAGGGCGGTCAAGGCGGCTGCCATTGCGCGCAAGGAATATTCGACGTATACGCGCAACAGCAAGATCAGCTGGTCGCTGATCAAAGCGCCTACCCGCGCATGGGCGGACAAAGTATTCGCCGACCTGCCGAAGGAAGAGCGCGTAGACGCCATGTGGGAGGCGGTATTCCGCATGGCGCGCGTCAATACGGAGGATCCGATCGCCGCATGGCGGGACCATATCGCGCAATTGAAGCAAAGCCAGAATCGCCTGAACGAGAAGAGATATAAGAGCCTCCACTACCGGGCGCCCGGCACAGATATCCGTGTAGAGCTGCCAGAGGGCCATATCTGGCGCGGCGGCGGCGGGGAGAACGAGAAGGGCGTATATTTCGTTGCCAATATGCCGACCGAAGAAGTGTATACGATGCCGCATCGCTTGGGTGTGAACGGGACGGTGAAAAGCACGCTGCCGCTTAACTTGAACGGCCGTCTGGTCGAAGGGATTACGTTTACGTTCCAAGATGGCAAGGTCGTGGCGTATGATGCCGAGTCGGGCAAGGAGCATCTGACTTCGTTGCTGGAGACGGATGAAGGAGCATCCTACTTGGGGGAAATCGCCTTGGTGCCTCATGATTCCCCGATCTCGAATATGAACCGGGTATTCTACAACACCGGGATCGATGAGAACGCATCCTGCCATTTCGCGCTCGGCAGCGCGTATCCAGTCAATCTGGATGGCGGAACCAAGCTTGCGAATGAGCAGCTGGTGGAGCGCGGGGCGAACGTCAGCTTGACCCATGTGGACTTCATGATTGGCTGCGCAGAGCTTGATATCGACGGTGAGCTGCCGGACGGTACCATCGAGCCTGTCTTCCGGAGGGGCAATTGGGCTCACTAGAATAGACGCAAAGAAACCGTCAGAGCGGTGAACTGCATCTCTATCTATAGAGAATGCAGTCCACGCGGCTGACGGTTTCTTCTTATTTAAGTATTAGAGGAAGCGTGCATATGTCGTTAAATCTGCAAGCGAGCCGCTGTGCGAATAGCGGATGATATAAGTGCCTTGTGTGAAGTTGGTATTGAAGTTAATTGTATAATTGACAACCGTTGGATTCGTATAGATATTCGTACGGCTGCTTTCGACGAGAACTTCCGTACCGCCTGTTACGCGATAGACATTAGCAAATACTACTCCTGCTGGAGGATTGCCGCTGAAGTAGGCCGAGCCCGTAATGATAAGCGTGCCTTGGCCCGTTACCGTATCCGTATGGTTGAGCGGAACGGATGCGCTCGCAACAGCAGAAGTCATGAGAAGCATAACAACAGTCATGAGCAGGATAGCTACCTTTTTCAATTTCATTCATATCGCCCTTTCAAATTGGAGGATGGTAGAAGGAGTACCTCTCTAGGTGCATGAATGCTGGCCAGCGTTCTGTTTTGTTGTGAAAACCCTTCTGCGTTTCATTATACTTAGCATACAGGTTGAATATGTGAATATTCTTGTTGAAATATGGCTAATAATTTGTTTCACGTATAGGGCTTCCATGTAATCTTTTATTTCTGTGAAAAAAAAGGCCTGCTGGACGGAATATTCAACTTCCATTAGCTAGAAGTAATGAGAAAAGTGAATCCTTTTGCCCAAAAATCAGGTACTATTAGAATACAGAGCAGCACATGCTGAAGGAGGGATTGGTCTATGGGTATCCTATCCAGATTTAAAATGATTATGTCGAGCAATGTGAACGCCAGTCTGAAGCGGTCAGACGATCCGGTGAAGGCGTTGAATGAATATATGAGGAGCCTGAATTCGGACTTGGGCCAAGTCAAAGCAGAGATGAGCGCAATGGCGGCGGATGAGAGCAGGGCAAGAAGAGAGCTTGACGAATGCCGGGCTGAGATTCGGAAGCTGCAGCGTTACGCGGAGAAGATGGTGCAGGATGGCCGGGACGATGAAGCCCGGCGTTTCCTCGAGATGAAGGCGGCGGAGGCGACAAAGGAGATTTCCTTGCAGTCTGCATACGATCAGATAGCGGCTAATGCGCAGCGAATGAGACAGCTGCGGGATAAGCTTTCGTCCGACATCGGAACGCTGGAAGCGCGCGTGCTGGAAGCGAAGGGAAGGCTTGCCTCTGTGCAATCCGAGAAGAAGATGGGCGGGGCGGGAATCAGCGCCCTGGAAGAGAAAGCGGAGCAAGCGTATTACGAAGCGCTGGCAATGGCAGAGCTGCAGAAGGATGAGAGCAGCGATCTGGACGAGCGGTTCGCCGAGCTGGAGAGAGGCAAGGCGGACAGTCCTGCCGATGAGCTGGCTGAACTGAAGAAGAAGCTGAACAACCAGGATTAATCATACATCAGGCAGGTGAGGGGATTGGCAGTATTAGACTACAAATGTCCGAATTGCGGCGGGGAAATGACATTCGACAGCGCATCGGGCATGCTGGCCTGTGGAAGCTGCGGAAGAAAGGACAATATTGAGCAGTATGCGGACGCGCCGCGCTCTTCGGTATCTGCCCAGAGCCAGATGAAGGAATACCAGTGCAACAGCTGCGGAGCCGTCATTGTTACTGAACCCGAGACGACGGCGACAACATGCAGCTTCTGCAATTCAAGCGTCGTCCTGATCGACCGGATAGCAGGCCAATTCGCTCCGTCGAAGGTCATCCCCTTTGCGATTAGCAAAGATCAGGCGCAGAAGGCATTCCAGAAATGGTGCAAGAACGGGCGTCTGACGCCAGGGGGCTTCATGCAGGCGAACCGGATTAAAGGCATCACGGGCCTATATGTCCCATTCTGGCTGTATGATCTGCACAGCGACGTTGAGGTGCGGGCGCATGGCACGAGGGTGCGATCCTACACGAGCGGAGATTATTTCTATACGGAGACGCAGCATTTTGATGTATACCGGGACATTACGCTCGATTATGTGAAGGTTCCCGTAGACGCGTCTGAGAAGATGAACGACGAGCTGATGGATAAGCTGGAGCCGTTCCCGTACGATCAGCTGAAGGACTTCAAGACGCCTTATCTCGCCGGATACATCGCGGAGAAATACAATTACGACAATAACCAGCTCATGCCCCGGGCGCAGCATAAGGTTGATGGATTCATTGAATCATATGTACGCTCGACGATGTCGGGATACCATACGGTAACGTACAAGAGCAAGGATGTTGACACCACCGCGCGCAAGGCGGAGCATGTGCTGCTGCCGGTGTGGGTGTTCCATTATGATTACAACCGGAAGAAATATACGTTTGCCATGAACGGCCAGACGGGCAAGGTCGTCGGACATCCGCCGATTAGCAAGGGCAAAATGTTTATGTGGTTTTCTGGTATCTTCCTGGCATCCCTCATTGCGATGAAAGGGATCTCCTTGGCGATGGGAGGCGGTTTCTGGTGATGAGGAGAAGACGGTATTTGGGAGCAGTCATGCTCATAGCCATGCTGGTCGCATGGGCTTCGCCATTCTTGGCGTCCGCCGCGTATGCGGCTGAGCCGAAGCGGATGGTCTATGACGATGCCAACCTGCTGGATGCAGACGAGAGACTGCTGCTCGAAAGCGCAGCTGCAAGGCACGCGGAGAAGCGGGATACGGACTTTATTATTTATACGACGAATAACGAGAAGAACGTTGATGTAGTAAAGCTGACCCAGGATTTCTATGACAGCAAGAAGCTGGGGTATGACAAGCCTCACGGCAACGCAGTTATTCTGACGATGGATATGAGGAACAGAGAGGTCTATCTTGCCGGCTTCTACAAAGCGAAGACGCTGCTGGATGACGGCAGGCTGGACAAAATCCGCAACAAGATTACGCCTGATTTGAGTGGCGGCTATTATTACTCTGCGTTTTCTAAATATATGAATACGGCAGATCGTTATATGGGGTTTAAGCCGGGCACAAATCCGGATAACATTATATTTAACGGCTGGTTTCAGCTGGCAGTCGCTTTTTTCATCGCGTTGTTTATCGTATGGGGAATGAAGGCGAATGCAGGCGGACGCGTCACCGTGAACGCGGGAACGTATGCGAATGCAGGCACTTCAGGCATTATCGACAAGCATGATATCTATCTGCGCACGACGGTCACGAAGAAGCCGATACCGAAGCCGAGCAGCAGCGGAGGCGGCAGAGGCGGTGGAGGAGGTACAACCTCGGGCGGGCACTCGCATAGCGGCAGCAGAGGATCATTTTAACCTGGAAGGGAATGAGCAGTCTTATGTCATTTTTCAGAAATCAATTTGCCAATGTTGTGGAATGGGAAGAGTTTCGCGATGATATGATATTTTGGAAGTGGAGCAACAACGAGATTAAGAAAGGAAGCAAGCTGATTATACGTCCTGGACAAGACGCGATCTTCGTCCATAACGGGAAGATCGAAGGGATCTTCCAGGATGAAGGAGAATACGCGGTTGATTCGCAGATCATCCCGTTCCTCTCTACGCTGAAAGGCTTTAAGTTCGGCTTCAACAGCGGCATGCGGGTGGAAGTCGTCTTCGTCAATACGAAGGAGTTCACGGTCAGATGGGGAACGCAAAACCCGATTCTCATTCCGACGCCCCAGCTGCCGGGCGGATTGCCGATTCGCGCGAATGGCACCTTCGTGTTCAAGGTCAAGGATTACGTGACGTTTATTGATAAGATCGCGGGTGTAAGAGAAAGCTACCTGGTGGAGGATGTGCGTCTCAGAATCGTGTCGGTGCTGGATCAGCTGCTGATGAAGTGGATCAGCACGGAAGGCAAAGATATGTTCAATTTGCAGGCGAATGCTCATGCCATCTCCAGAGGCATCCGCGAGGATCTGGATATGGAGCTGTTGGCAAGCGGAATCAGCATCACTGGCTTCCAGGTGATGAGCTTCAACTACCCGCCGGAAATTCAGCAAATGATTACAAAGACGGCATCCCACAGCATGATCGGCGATATGCAGCGCTACCAGCAAGTCTCGATGGTCGACGGCATGGCTTCGGGCAAGATGCAAGGCGGCGGCGCTGCGGCCGATATGGCCAGCATGATGATGGGCATGAACATTGCCAAAGAGATGATGCAGAACATGAACCCGAATTCGAATGGAGGCGGCAATGCGCAGCAGCCGGCCCAGAACGGACAACAGCAGCCAGCGGCTCAGCAACAGCCATCCGGGCAGCAGCAACCGGCAAGCCAGCCGGCAGCTCAAGGCGGGGCCAAGCCGAACTTCTGCCCCAACTGCGGAACGAAGACAGAAGGGGCTAATTTCTGCTCCAACTGCGGCCAGAAGCTGGGTTAAAGGCCTTCAGTTGCGGCATGCTTGAGCGGCGACCGAATACGGATGCAAGATACGAAAGCTGATTCCGGTTTCCCGGGGTCAGCTTTTTTTTGGCGGCGGGATCAGAGTGGGGATGTTTTGCTTAGTGGAGATGTTCATTTATAATAGGGAAAGCGAATAGGTTCGGTTGTAGAATGTAAAGCAGGAGGCTGTAACCCATGGAGATTGATGACCCGAAGCAGGTCGTGTTGCAAGTAGGCTCTGTTCTGAAGAAGCTGCGGAAGGACAAGGGACTGAGTCTGGAGGAGCTGGCGCAGGTGACGGGTGTCAGCAAGCTGACCCTGGGCAATATTGAGCGAGGAGATACAAATCCGACAATCGGCATGCTGTGGAAAATATCCAATAGCCTCTCGGTGCCGTTGATGGCGTTGTTCTCCGATTCAAGCGATGTTCAGGTGTCGCGAGCAGGGGAAGGGCTTAGAATTGCCGGCGATGACGATGCTTGGGTAATAGAGCCGATCTTCCAGCAAAGTCGCCTGAATATCGAGATGTGCCGGGCGTATTTGCAGCCGAATAGCACTTATTATCCTGAAAAACATCATCCGCATTCGACGGAGGTTGCGACGGTCATGACCGGCCAAGTGGAAATTCGTGTGAATGATGAAAGCTATAGACTGAGTGCTTTCGATTCCATTAGCTTTCGCGCAGATGATACGCATTCCTACACGAATCTAAGCGATGAGCTTGCGGTATTGCATATTATTTTGAGATACAACTAATGTGCAGCTTTCATGCTGTGATTATACGTTCCAACCCTCAATCGTATGGATTGAGGGTTTTTGATGTTGAGGCGATTGCATCCGTGGAAAAAAACGAGAGTAGACGAGTTGATATTTGTATAGTATGATGTGTTATAAATATTGTTAAGTATATTATAATATATAATTTAATGAGTCTGGTTCGTTTAAAGCGAGACTCCAACAGGAGGAGTGCAACATGAATACAACAGAACGCGTGCAAGAGCAGTTAGGAGAACGCAGAGGCACAGGCCGCCAATCGGCAGCTCTATGGCTTATAATCGGCATCGTCTTTATTGCTATGAATATGAGGGCTCCGCTTACTTCGGTAGGCCCGCTGTCGGAGCTTATTCGGACGGACCTCGGCTTGACCGGAGTTTGGGCGGGAATGATCACGACATTGCCGCTGCTGGCCTTTGCTCTGCTGTCCCCGTTTGTGCCTCGTCTCGGAGGACGTTATGGCATTGAACCCCTGATGCTTATTGCCGTCTTGTTTTTATTCCTGGGGGTCATGATCCGTTCCGTATCCGGTACAGCCGCCTTGTTCGCCGGTACAGCCATCTTGGGACTAGCCATTGCAGTATGCAATGTATTGCTTCCGGGTCTGATCAAGCGGGATTTTCCCGATCGGCTGGGCGTTATGACAGGCGTATACTCCATCGCTATGAATCTGTGTGGAGCGATTGCTTCGGGCATTAGCGTTCCGCTTGCCGTCAAGGCAGGGCTGGGATGGAAGGGGGCGCTTGGGATATGGGGCATCCTGGGCTTCATCGCGCTGCTGGCATGGCTTCCGCAAATCCGCTCTCGCAGGGCTGTCGCATCCGTGAGCCATTCGAAGGAGCGCCGCGTGAATGTATGGCGATCTCCGTTAGCATGGCAAATTACGCTGTTCATGGGGATACAGTCCATGCTGTTCTATGTATTGATTGCCTGGCTTCCCGATATGCTTCGCCTGCAGGGCGTAAGTTCGGATCAATCCGGCTGGCTGCTGTCTATTATGCAATTGGCAGTGCTGCCGCTTACGTTTATTATTCCGGTCATCGCGGGACGTATGGCTAATCAGCGCATTTTGGTTGCGACAACGACCGTGCTTCTATTAGCGGGAACGCTCGGCTTGCTCCTTGGCAGCTCTCATTTGCTGATCGTGTGGATCATATTGCTTGGGATGGGCATAGGCTTTGCCTTTAGCCTGGCGATGATGTTCTTCGGCTTGCGCACGAGGACATCCAGACAGGCAGCGGAGCTGTCCGGCATGGCTCAATCGGTAGGGTATTTGCTCGCCGCGGCAGGCCCGGCGTTATTTGGTTACTTGCATGACGCTACTGGCAGCTGGAATGCGCCTCTGATAATCCTAGTTGCCTCATCCATCCTGCTCGGGGTGGTCGGACTTGGCGCTGCGCGGAATCGTTACGTGGAATAGAGAGAAGTCTTTAGGTAGAGGGTTGAATCTATTCCAATTTGTTGATTTTAAGGAAGTGCTGATAGGTAGGGAGGAGTTACAGGGGTTCATTCCAAGGGGAAGCCTGCGAATTAAGGCTCTGCGCTGCAGGGAGTTACGAAGCGAGAGCCTCATTCGTAATGGTGGCGATATCGATAGGGGATCTTGCGCCTTCACTGACCATGTCGGGCAGGATGTGCTGTAGAAAGTAAGCGACGCAATGGAGTTTAATGCCTTTGATTTTAATCAGCGCGCTGCGGTACATGACGATAAATTCCTTCTCCGTATTGCCCCGTTGCAGCTCTGCAAATGCTTCGTAGATCTGGTCCAGCTTATCTGCCACTTCGAGAATCTGGCCTTCGACAGAGTCATCCTTGCCCTCGCGCAGTTGTCTGCGGAAGATCGGCTTGAACTCCTCTGGAATATGCTCATCGATAAAATGCGCAACCATGCCTTCCTCCACCTGCTGAAGCATCGAGCGAAGCTCAAGCGAATAATGCTTCACGGGCGTTTTGATATCCCCGATAAAAATCTCGCCGTAATCATGGCTGCTAGTAATCTCGTAGAGCTTCTTCCAATCTACTGTGACGCCATGGCTTTCTTCAATGTCCGCAAGTGTCTTGGCGTATTGGACCACCTTCCAGGAATGCGCCGATACGCTATGCTCTTGAAATTTGAACTTTCCGGGACAGCGGATAATGCGCTCCAGATCGGTCAGCGACTGAAAATACGTATGAATGCCCATAGTGTTGTGTTCCTTTCTTAATAGAATGAAATAAGTGCTTGATGAGGTTAAGTATAAATACTGTTTGTTAATGGATGATTAATTATGCTGCAGGAATTGTAAAACCCGCAAAATGGACGCTCGTCCATCTTGCGGGCTTTAACATAGCGCTTTGTTGCATGACAGAGGAGTGTCACTTAAAGCCAGTTAACAGAGTTATGATTAGACCTCGCGAATGAGTCTGCGAAGGCGTCTAATAAGGCGTCTCAGTCTGCGGATTTCACGGCGATCGGCTCCACGGCGAATCAAACGGCGAAGACGTCTGATCAGGCGTCTAATCAGACGTCTGATTCTGCGGTTTCTGCGATCACGACCTCTTCCGTCGTGGCGTCCGCATTCGCGCTCCCGTTCGAAACGCTCAAAGTCAAAGCGGTCAAAATCGAAATCATCAAAATCAAAATCGTCGAAGTCGTTGAAATCAAAATCTTCATCGTCAAATCGGTTGCTGATTTCTGCTTTTTTACTCATTATCCATCCACCTCTCTGCAAGAATAGTTCATTTTATTCAGTAGATTTGAGATGGTATAGATAGATTAATAGGGAGATTAATTGATTTTATTCCGCGTTTGTATGGAAAAGCAGACGGTTGTCCTGAAGCTTGAGAAATTTGGGGTTTGCCCCAAGATGCAAAAAACCTGTAAGAGAGGCATCTGCCGTCTTACAGGTTTTCTCTTGCATTAGCCCCGATCTTCCAGTCTGCGAATGAGTCTGCGGATGCGTCTGATGAGGCGTCTTAATCTGCGGATTTCACGGCGGTCGGCGCCGCGGCGGATGAGTCTGCGAAGGCGTCTAATAAGGCGTCTCAACAGGCGTCTGAGTCTGCGGAGCTGACGGCGTCTGTCGCGGCCTCCATTGCGGCCTCTGTTGCGATCTTCCTCGAAGTCGTTAAAGTCTTCAAAATCGAAGTCATCGAAGTCATCCTCATCATCAAATCGGTTGCTGATCTCTACATTTTTGCTCATGCCTAAGTCCCCCCTTCCTACTAGCGATTAGTACATGATATTCAATAATTAAGAGATGGTATGGATAGATTGATAGGGAGATTTAACCGAATCTTTCGGAGAAAATGTGCGAATATTAAAACGATTAATAATTTTCAGGGAAGAAGCATTTCGGCATAGGTAGTGGTATAGTAATCAGGAGGGTAAGGTGCGACCGTTAATTTTTTGCAAGAGATGGAGAGGAATATTACTATCGTGAACAAGGAACAAAACATAGCAATGAACAGTGATTATGTATTGGAATCTGTATCGGGGTTGGGATTGAACGATGTATTCAAGCAGCAGAAAAAAGACAGCCTTATGCAAAAGGCAAGCGCTAACGCCATAGTTGGCCGCTCGAAGTTAAACAAGGCCGACCTGGCATCCGCATTAGCGGAGGCTATTGTTCAGCCGGAGGCATTGCAGAACATGCTTCTGCTTATGCATAACGACGAGTTCGATTTCTATCAGGATCTGCTGAAGTCGGAGTCTCTAACCATAAGTGAACACATGCCTGTACACTTAAGCTATTTAATTGATAAGGGCGTTCTGGTCTGCGTCATACACGAAGGGCAGTTTGGTTATTTTATACCGCTTGAAGTGAAAGAAGCGCTGAAGAAGCTGGATTGGACGCATGTGCACCAGACAAGGGCTTACGAGCAAGGGGTGCTGGACTACATGAGCGCTTCCGTTCATCTATACGGCGCTTGCAAACCGGAGCGGGTTGTGGAGATTTATAATTCACATCAGGCCGATTCGATTACGCGTCAGGATCTGCGCACAATCAGTAAGTTCCACAGCATGAGGGAGCAGCCATTCATATGGCATAAGAACGGCTATCTGGTTGATACGTATTATGGGGATGGAAGCAACGCTGAGCTTGAAGAGCTTCTGGCGAAAGTTAAGGATAAGTCGTATTATGTGCCAAGCCAAGAGGAGTTTCTGAAGTACGCCAATCCTGCACATTATGAGATGACCTCGCAGTTGCATATACTGAAGCTGTTTATTCAGAAGGAGCTGGAGCAGAGGGAAGGCATTGCGAACTTGATGATGGGCAATATCCAGCTTATGCTCTCATGGGAAAGCGGGATGGAAGAGGTTCTGAATGAGCTTACGGACAGAGGGATTGCATTCCAGGATCTCAATCAGGCGAAAAAGTTCGTTAGCCTGGTAACGGAGGCTGCGCAGCATACAAGAGTGTGGTCCAACGGCGGATACACGGCGGCTGAATTGAGCGAGGCGGCGAGCCTTGCGAAACCAGCGGTACGCCAGCATTTGAACCCGGTGAAAATCGGGCGCAATGACGCCTGCTACTGTGGCAGCGGGAAAAAGTACAAAAAATGCTGCAGCGCGTAGGCTGCAGCTGATATTCGACGTAAGGAAAGCATCGTTCCCTTTATGCGGGACGATGCTTTTTTTGCGGAAATATGCGCGAAAATGACTCTGCTATAGCTCCATATTTTTTCTTACGATAAGCGCGGCTCCAGTGGCCACAGCATCTTCCTTCAGTACCCCCTTGGAGAATGAAGGAATATGGTCGGGATAGCAATAGCTGTTCCTCAGCGCGATCTGTATGGCGGATTGATAGAATGGCTTGTAAGCATTGACGAGCGCGCCGCCAAGAATGATTTTCTCGGGATGAAATATGTTGATCAAATTGGCTAGTCCGACTCCAAAGTAAGAGGCGGACTTCATGAAGAGCTGAGTGACGTAGGCGTCCTGTTGCGATAAGGCCTGCAATAGCGTATCGAAGCTGATTCGCCCTGGATCCATGTTATAACTTTGAGGCAAGTTATTGAGACCAAGCTTGGCATCGCCTCGTGCCTGCTCTTCCAAAGCTTGTACGGACACAAACGCTTCAAGCGCTCCGTAATTGCCGTAATTCTGCAGCCGTGGCCCGTCTGTCTGAATGATCATCTGGCCGATCGAGCCCTCCATATCGATGGAGCCGTGCACAATCTGTCCGTTCGACATCATGGCGGACCGGAGTCCGACTCCGGCATGGACATAGAGCATATGCTGCAGGTTCTTCTCGCGCAGTGCCCATTGCTCCCCGATCAGCGCTGCGTTCGCGCCAGTCTCAAGCACTGCGGGAATACCGGTCGCCTGCGCAATCATCTCGCAGATAGGCACATTCGTCCAGCCTCTTGCCGGAAAATTCAGCGGGCGAAGGATCGTTCCTGTAGAGCGCTCCAACGGACCGACGGCTCCAATGCCGATTCCGGCTACTTGCCGCCGTTCGAGCTGATGGTCATTCAGGATGGAGCGAATATTCTGAGCGACATGCTTGGTCAGCTGCTCGGGCGTCATCGCTTCGTCCATGCGCCAGCGCGTGAACGATTTGGGATTCATCTTCATATCGAAGAAGCCGAGAGATGACGTTCGCCTCGATAATTCCAGGCCGAAGAAGTAGCCGTAATGACTGTTAATCTCATAGAGAATCGGCCGGCGGCCTCCGCTAGAGGGTCCAAGTCCGGATGTGACGAGCAATCCTTCCTGAACCATTTCGTCGAGTAAGCGCGTCAGCGTGCTGTTCGTAAGCTTAAAAGCCGAAAGCAATTCCGCCTTCGACATGATATCCTGCTCAGCTATTTGATTATATATAGCGCTCTTAGGCGAAACGAATGCATTTTTACGTTGTTTGTCCACGTTCGATCCCCATTTTTCGTATCAGCGTACTTATAATTGAGATCATTATAACGTATATCAGATTTGATTGAAATATCGCTTTGCTTCTTAGAATAAGATGATTCCGGCAATTCCTGCGGCAACAATAACCGTGAATGGATGCACTTTATATTTGATCAAGGCGAAGGCGGATGCGCCGCAAATTACGAAAGTCATTATTGTCGCCCAGCTTGGAGCGAAGGCTTTTCCTGATTGGAGGCCCAAATGGATGGCCGCATATGCGATTAGTGCGACAATAATCGGCCGCAGTCCGTAGAATGAGGCTTTCACCCACTGATTGTTATGAAACTTATAGAAAAATGCCGCAATAAGCACAATAATAATTAATGACGGTATAATAATTCCTGCTGTGGAGGCAATGGCGCCTGGGATGCCCGCAATATGAAAGCCGATTAACGTAGCGCTGTTTGTGGCAATAGAACCAGGACCCATACTGGCAAGAGTGACGATTTCCTGAAACTCGCTGTCCGTTAGCCACGATTGCGAGCTCATTTGATGTTGAATCATAGGAATGACCGCATAGCCGCCGCCGAAAGAAATGAAGCCAATCTTGAGGAAAAAAAGAAATAATTTGAGCAGCATGGTATCGCCTCTAATCTAAATGAAATGTTCTAAATATAATATTCGAGATATACGGCGTCCTCCCGTTTTTGCGGTGTTTCCTTCTCGGTTCGAACCTTTAGCCCCAATAACATCTTAACCGTAATGTTGACAACACCGATAAGAAGACCTGACAGAATGGCATAAATAGGGTTGATTTCCGTGAAAAGCAGCACAACCAATGTCGCAATAGCGATAATAACGGTGGAGAGATCGAATAGGGACGTCTTCGCCATTCGGTATGCGGCGCTGAGAATCAATGCGATAACAGCTGCTTGAATCCCTTTCATGGCTGCGGCGACTTTTGGGTTGCCGTCCAAATTCATATATAGAAAGCTCAGCCCCAATATGATGAGGAAAGTAGGCAGGGTAATTCCAATAATCGAGATGACAGCACCTGTAATGCCGGCCATTCGGTAACCGATAAAAGCGGCGGCGTTAACGCCGACACCGCCTGGAGCCGAACCCGCTATCGATACCAGATCGCTAAGCTCTTGATCGTCAAGCCATCTGCGCTTCGTGACGGTCTCGTGTTCGATCAAGGAGATCATGGCATATCCGCCTCCGAAAGTAGCGGGACCGATTCGGAAAAAGGTCCAGAATAAGGGGAAGAGCATTCTAAGCTGTTGTAACATCGTTCCGATCTACCTCCTCGTATCTTCATTATCTATTATAACAACTAAATTCCAAAATGGAATAAAGTTTTTGTTGGTTTTGAGTAGGTTCAAATAAAAATTAAAATATATAGCTGGTTTCAAGAAATATTACCCGATTTGAATGAACGATGAAGAAAAGTTAATTCCAAAACGAAAATAAGATGGTAGAATATAAATGAGCTAACCTATTTGCGAGAGGGGATACGGTTGTGGAGCATATGAAATCATGCTGTGCGGCATCGAGAGCTTCAGAGCACTTGCGCAGAGTGGATCAAGAAGCATCGGTTTCAGAGCTGTCGCCTTATGATAAATTGAACATGGCAGAAAGATTGATACACATCGGAGGCGGTACCTTCGACATGGGGACGGATTCGGCAGAAGGCGTCCCGTCAGACGGAGAGGGGCCGATACGCAAAGTAACCGTCAACTCATTCCGCATCTCGCCTTACGCCGTGACGAATGCCGAGTTCCAATCATTTGTCGAAGCTACGGGTTATGTTACGGAAGCAGAGAGCTTCGGCTGGTCCTATGTTTTCCATTTGCTTGCATCTGACCAGGTCCGCGAGCAGGTGAAGGACGTGCCGCAGGGGGTTCCGTGGTGGCTGGTTGTGGAAGGAGCGTACTGGGCAAGGCCTGAAGGCAAGGATTCTTCGATCGTAGACCGGATGGATCACCCTGTTGTCCATATTTCCTGGAATGATGCGAATGCATATTGCAAGTGGTCGGGAACCAGGCTGCCTACCGAGGCGGAGTGGGAATATGCGGCAAGGGGCGGATTGGCGCGCAGAACCTATCCATGGGGCGACTTGCTTAAACCGGATGGGAAACATATGTGCAATATTTGGCAGGGCAAGTTTCCGGTCAAAAATAACGCCTCAGACGGATATATCGGCACAGCGCCGGTGCATGCCTATGAGCCTAATGGCTACGGTCTATATAATGCTTCAGGAAATGTGTGGGAATGGTGTGCGGATTGGTTCAGCCCTGGCTACCATAGGCAGACTGCGGATCTGAACCCGTTATACTCGCAAGAGACCGGAAGAAAGTCAATGCGCGGCGGTTCTTACCTGTGCCACCGGTCGTATTGCAATCGTTATCGGGTCGCGGCCAGAAGCTCCAATACACCGGACAGTTCTACGGGAAATTGCGGTTTTCGCATTGCTGCCGACGTGTAGGGTTTTTCAAATGCAAAAAAGCGGCGGTTAAGGATGGAATCCTTGCCGCTGGAAGCAGATCAAAAAGGAGCGTACGCTCCTAGCGCACACTCCTTATGCTGCAATTTATGACATTAATGTCCCCATAAAATGCTCCTGAAACCGCTTGGCGTCGACACTCGTGCAGACGTTGACGTTCGGCTGGTCCGTACAGCGCGGGCGCAGGTCGGCTACGGTTCTGCCGTAGGAGTGGACACCCTCCAGGTCAACCTGGAGAACCATCGGCTGAACCGCGACCAGGCTCGGATCGATCGCAACGGCAACAGCCAGCGGATCATGCAGTGCACAGCCTGTCCGGTCGCCATAAGCTTGCCGATAGCCTTCGATATAGCAGGAGGTAATATCCGCCAGGAAGCCGGCAAGGTCTGAATTCAGTTCTCGCCAGCGCTGAATATCCTCCAGCTTAAGCTCTGTCTGCATCGTCACATCCAGTCCGACTAGCGTAATCGGGGCTCCGGATTGGAAGACGAGCTGAGCCGCCTCCGGGTCGGAGTACACATTCGCTTCCGCATGCATCCGGCGGTTTCCCGCCACCTCCACAGCTCCGCCCATTATAATAACCTGCCGCACCAGCGTTGTAATCTCCGGCGCTTGCAGAATAGCGGCGGCCAGATTGGTCAATGGGCCGACACAGATCAGCGTTACCTGCTTCGGGTATCGCCTGATCTGATCCACCATAAAGGCCGCCGCTGACGTTGATACCGGCTTGCCCGCCGGATCGGGGAATGCCAGATCGCCAAGCCCATTCTCTCCATGAAATTGAGCGGGATATGCCTCCTTGGAGGGATGGAACAGCGGGGCGGCTTCACCCATGGCGACAGGAATCTCGGTTGCTCCTAACCGCTCCAGCACATGGAGCGTATTGCGCGTCGCGCGGTCAACCGGCACGTTGCCGAAGCAGGTTGTGATCCCGATGACATCCAGATCCGAGGACCGGACGGCGTAGGCAATCGCCAGCGCATCGTCAACCCCTGTATCTACATCCAATAATATTCGGTGCATCAATCATGCTCCTCCTTCGTCTGACGGTTATGACAGCACCGTGCGAATGTAATGCTGCAGGAATGCCTCTTCACGGACGCGCATGCATACGGAGGCATTGGTCCGTGACTGCGGCGCTCTGAAGTCGACTAAGGTAGCACCTGAGGATAATTGTCCCTTTGTCTCTATATATACGTAATAATTCTCCATCTCCACAAAAGAAGCATCCTCGACGACAGCGATTGCCAGCGGATCATGCATCAGTCTGTTTTTGCCCTCATTCAAGCGTTCGCTTGCCTCAAAGCTGAATGTGAAGATATGATGCATGAATGCTTTTAATGCGGCCTGTTCATCCGTAAAGCCGTTCATCAGCTCATGAAAATGCGTTTCGCCGAATTTAGCCTTGCCGGTCACGTCCAGGCCGACCATCGTAATCGGAATGCCGGATTCGAACACCCGGTGCGCCGCTTCAGGATCGCCATGGATGTTAGCCTCAGACACTGGCGTTGTATTGCCTGGCACTTTGACGGCGCCTCCCATCAGCACCAGCTTCGCCTTCTGTGCAATAGACGGGTCCTTGGCGAGCGCGACTGCCAGATTGGTCAGCCTGCCGGTGAATACCAGCGTAATATCATGCGCTTGTTCCCGCACCTTTCGAACGATGAAATCGGATGCTCTCTCGTCCACCAGCGACTGGCCCGACTGGGGCAGCTCGTATCCGGCAAGGCCGTTGGCTCCGTGAATGGCGGTTACGTTCTCGCGGCGGGGACGAAACAAAGGAGCGTTCGCACCCATAGCAACCGGAATATCGTAACGGGGCTGGGCCAATGCCAGCACCCTAAGTGTATTGTCTGTCGCTTGCTGCACATCCACATTGCCGAATACAGTGGTGATGCCTTCTATATACAGCTTTTTGGATTTAACGGCATAGATGAGCGCCAGAGCATCATCCACGCCGGTATCCACATCCAACAGGATGTGCTTTACCTGCTCCATATCGTCACTCCTTACACCCTTACTTATGCTTGGCAAGCTCGTCCGCGAGCTCTGGTATCGTCAGGATATTGCCGCCGATACCCAGGGAGTAACTGAGCCTGCTAATATGCGGCTGCTTCAGCATCGCCTGCTCCAGGACATCAAGTTCCCAGAAGATAGACCTCTTGTCGTCATCCGCAATGACCCGGCGGTTCGCCATGACGATGACGCGCTGGAAGTTGTTCACGACAAATTCCATATCATGCGTGATGGTGATAATGGTTTTTCCTTCCTTGCTTAATGTCTCAATGAGATGAGACAGCCGCTCCATAGCGGGAATATCCTGGCCTGCTGTAGGCTCGTCCAGAATGATGACACTGGAATCCATCGCTATGACGGAGGCAATGGTGACGAATTTGCGCATAGAGTAGGGCAAGTTGTAGGGATTGTCCTTCAGATAGGGGACGACCCCGGCCAGCTCCGCCGCTTTCATGACGTTCGCTTTGACCTGATCCTCCGGCAGACCCAGCTTGCGGGGGCCGAATTCAATCTCGCTGTACACATCGTTATGAAAGATCTGGTCATCCGGGTTTTGGAACACATAACCGACCTTTCTCGATATTTGCGCGGTTGTATAATCCCGCGTGTTCCAGCCATCAATGAGGACGTCACCTTCGGAAGGCTTCAGCAGCCCGTTCATCATCTTAACCGTCGTTGTTTTACCCGCGCCGTTCTGTCCTACAATGGCAACCGATTCGCCTTTTTTGAAGCTCATGTTGACTCCATCCACTGCTTTGTAGCCATTCGGATAGGCAAAGGATACGTTCGTCAAAGTGAGGAAGCTCATGCTTTAACCTCCTTCTTCATCCAAGCCTTCACGGCTTCGATCGCTTCTTTTTCCGTTAACGGAATCGTGCCGAGATCCATCCCGCGCTTGCGCATTTCCAGGCCGAACATCGAATATTGAGGGAGAGCGGCCCCGAATGAAAGCGAGCGCTCATCGGTAAGAATCTCTTTCGTATTTCCTTGCATGACCACTTCACCCTCGTTCAGAAGGATGACGTAATCGGCATATTCGGCAATCAGCTCGATTTTGTGCTCGACGAGAATGATGGTTTTTCCTTTCTTCTTCATCAGCTCAATAATCTTGAACACTTCTTCCGTCCCCTTCGGATCCAGCTGTGAGGTCGGCTCGTCAATGACCAGCACATCCGGCTCCATGACGATAATGGAAGCGAGGGCAACCCGCTGCTTCTGGCCGCCGGAGAGCTCGAACGGGTTTTTATCCCGCAAATAGCCGATTCCAAGCATCTCAATAACCTGGGCTACCTTTTCCCGGATAAGCTCGGGCTCCATGCCCAGATTTTCAAGGCCAAATGCGATTTCTTCGAATACGTTATCCTTTACGCCGCTAATTTGGGTAAAAGGATTCTGGAAGACATAGCCGATTTTTTGCGAAAGCTCGCCCAATTCCCACTCGCGGATATCCTTGCCTTCGATCAGCATCTCGCCGCGCAGATCCCCTTTGTAGAAATGGGGGATAAACCCGCGGATGACGTTGCATAGGGTTGTTTTTCCGCCCCCGTTGGCGCCAACCAGCGCATACAGCTTGCCTTTCTCAATGGTTACATTCACGTCCTTGAGCGCATCGGTCTCGCTAATGGGGTATTGGTAGGATAAATTCTTGATCGTAATCATACTCATAGCGCAACTCTCCAGACGATTAGGATAACAAGCAGGACAAGCAGCAGAATTTGAACCAGCCGGTCAAGCTTTGTTTTCTCCAATTTGTAGATGCTGCTTTTCTTCACTTTGGCTGAGAAAGCCCGCGATTCCAGCGTTAATACCCGTTCCTCCGTGCTTGCCACCGAGCCTAGAATAAGCGGACTAAGCGTTGGTATGAAAGCCTTCATGCGGACAAACAGCTTGCCTTCGGTCTCGACGCCTCTTGTTTTTTGCGCATCCATGATGACATGGGTCAGCTTTTTCATCTCCGGAATGAGCTGCAGCGTGGACAAGATCACATAGGTTACCTTGGACGGCAAGCCCACCTGTTCCAGCGAATAGACCAAATCCTTTACTTTGGTGATGCGGAAGAACAGAATGAACGCCGATGCTACTGCTACGATTTTGGATGTCAGGAACAGGGCGAATTCCAGGCCTTCCCGCTTGATGGAGAAGATGCTCCAGCTCCACATAATGTCTTTGCCGGGATAGAAGAAGCATTGCAGAATAAAGATGAACACAACAATCATGAGCAGGGCCTTGACCGCCAGATTGGAAAATTCCTTGAAGCTGCCGGCGAAGTAGGCGAGCACCATGCAGATCGGCAGAATGGCGTAGCTGAACCCGTAGCCGGGTACGATAAAGGCAGCCAAACATAATGTGATGGTAATGAAAAACTTGGTTGTTGGATAAAGACGGCTCAACATGGACCGTTCATTATTCACAAGAACCCCTCCTTCTAAAGAGCGCAACCATTACTGGCTATACGTCATTTCTTTTTGATGAAAATAGCGCCGTAATTCAGCTTGGACAAATATCTCGGCGACATCTTCATCACGATGGCAAAGGCAATGAGATTGGTGAGGATTTTATCGACGCTTTCCACTAGAATCTTGGTTGAGAATACCGCTGTCCATATTTGTTGTCCCGAAGCCAGGAATGTCGCGACCACGGCATCTGAGGAGTTGCCGGTCGCGCCGCCGAACATCAGCACCTGGATTGGAGATGCAACGATCAATACGGTCAGGACGACGGCTAATGAAGCCAAGATGACTTTCCACAGCTTCGTATACATCCCTTTCATCGCCAGCACGCCGACTACCAGGCCGACGGCCATCTGAACAGGTGTAAATGCGAACGAGACCGGGTTCGTTATTCCGACTACGAGATTGGTGCTTGCGCCCGTAACCATACCGACCCAAGGGCCGCCGATCATCGCGGTCAGAATCGTTCCGATGGTGTTCAGATAGATCGGCAGCTTGAGCAGCAGCACAATTTGCGCACCGACAAAGTTGATTGCGATACCGATTGGAATTAACAGAATGGCCAACAATGAAAAATCATATTTAAGTCCGCGTTTGATTCCCATCGCTTTTTCCCCCTAGGAGCATATTTGGCATAAAAGAAACCCGTTAAAGCGCGTCTTTTTGAACGACTATTCGTCTGTCAAGATCGTATGAAGCGCTACTTCCACCATGTCATGGAAGGACTTCTCGCTGTCTTGATGAGACGAGCGTTCATTGGTCAGCAGATGGCTGCCTACCGTTAATATGGACAGAGCCCTTACACCGTACTTGGCGGCCAGCGTGTACAGCGCAGCGCTTTCCATCTCCACCGCGAGCACGCCGAAATCCATAAATTTATGAAGACGGTCCAGCGTTTCCCGGTAGAATTCATCTGAATTATAGATATTTCCGACGTGGACATTGACGCTTTTCTCCTGAGCCAGTTGATGGGCCTTGCTTAACATCCCATAGTCGGCGGTTGGAGCGTAATTGCAGCCATAAAATATTTTTTCCATCAGATTGCTGTCTGAAGATACAGCTTGGGCCAGTACGATATCGCGGACCTGTAGCTCTTTTTGCATGGCGCCGCATGTACCGATGCGAATCAGCTTTTTGACACCGTAATCCTGAATCAGCTCTGTTGCATAAATGCTCATGGTTGGGTTGCCCATTCCTGTGCCTTGGACCGACACTGGAACTCCTTTATAGAGTCCGGTATACCCGTACATGCCTCTCACTTCGTTGTAGCAATGGACATCCTCCAGGAAGTTCTCTGCTACAAACTTTGCCCGAAGCGGATCGCCGGGCAGCAGCACGCGTTCTGCGATATCTCCCAATTTTGCTCCCAAATGTATACTCATGTTGCTCCTCCTGCTGGCCTCCTTCTTAAGAAAGCGCTTTATTATCTTGCTGTCTCCATCATAGTAAGAATCGGCGGGAGAACCAAGACCAGAAAGTTACGGAGCTTAACGGAAAAATGCAACCATGAGGTCTCATGGCTGCATTAGTTCCTTGCGTATATTCTCCAAATCCCGTTTAGTCGGTATGGTGGAAATGATGACCACCGGTACGGTATTCAGCTCAAGTGGGAAGGTGCTGATCACAAAATCAATGCCGTGCTTCTGAATGATTTCATCGGAGAGCCCCTCCATAATGGAGGTGTTAATGATCAGCTCGTCCCCGATTTCATTCTTGATAAGCTTAGCTACGTAATGGCGGATGGAGAATTCGCCGCCGATCAGCAGGAACGCTCTTTTGCTCTTGTAGCGCAAGCTGGAGATGATCAATAGCGTCAGCTTCGTCAGATGATAGTCATTGTACAGAATGTCGGGATACCGCAGGCTCCACTCCTGCATGCAGCTCCTGACGCGTTGGTACATGGGGCTGCATTCTTTCTGGACATAGTCTGTCAGGTTGCTTGTTGAGATCGCGATCATCCCCGGCAGCACATTCTCCAGCCGCAGCTTTTCGAAGAATTCCCCGACTTCCCAGATGAACCGGTCATTCATATCTATGGCAGGGAAAGCGGTAAGCGCCAGCATCAGAAAATGATTGACGATTTGATACTTTTCCTCTTGGATCTGTACGAGATTGGTTTTCTCCATCGCAATCATCGTGCTGATTTTCGCATCGTCATAATAGTTGTATTGGCCCAGGCTGAACATGGCCTGAAGAAACCGGATTTCGTCCATCGGCAAATGAATGGAATACCGCTGCTCCAGCGCGCGGGCAAGTGCCGTGACGGAGGAATGGAGCATGCTGCTCTCCCAGTCGTATTGGCCCCTCGGAACGTCTGCATATTTGCCCTGCAGCACTCTTGTCATAATGATGGCGGCCAGAAAGGACAGGCTCCGCTTGGCATTGAGGAAATACACGATATCATTCTCCGACTCGATAGTGGTGATGTATTCGTGAATTTGAGCCTGATCGATGCCGGGGAACGGCCAGCCGGAAAATTCATAGGCATCGTGATACAGCTTCCAATAAAAATAACGGATATTCATTTCGTTGCCTTTGACCTCAGGCATGGAATACGCGATGCGCAGGTGATATCGTTTCAATTCATGATTGTTGAGCCGGATAATCAGTTTCTTAAGCGAGGAGGAGCTCATATACAGCTTGTCGGCGAGCTCTTCCAGTGAGCTTTGGCCCCCTTCGGCGAACAGCAAATCGAGCAGCTGATATAAGGTTCTCTGCCTGTACATGGATGAGATGACTTCACCGATCGCGACATTCCGTTTCTCATAATGGAGTATGACGCCTTTGCCGCGGGAAATCTCAATATGAATCGAAGGAGGAAGCTCCTGCACCGTTTCGTCAATAATTTTACGGATCGTTTTGTCCGATACGCCAAGCTGCTCTTCGATTTCGGCCAGTGTAAACCAGCGATATTCCGAATCGAGCAGGATCAGCAGCTTTTGCGTCAATGTAAATTCCTTTTCCATGGTCTGATCTCTCCTTCCTGAAAGAATCAGTAAGATGAAGTCGTCTCTTAAGTTGATAGACCTAAGTATGGGACAGAATGCGCGTATTTATAAATATTTCCTTGAAACGTTCATGGGGTGAACGCTTCAAGCGCTCACAGCTGGACGAGCATCCTTATAGGTATCGTAATGGGCTTTGCCGTTTTAAGCAATCGGTACATGCAATTCTTACCGATCTTATAAGGGCTGGATACATAAGAAAAAATATTAAAAGAAAAAGATAAAAGGAAATGGAGGAGGGATTTGTATATAAAAGACGAACTTAACAAGAGTATTTTACTCCATTAAATATTGCTGATCGCTAAAAAGGGGAAGAAGAAATGTTAGACGTTGCAAAAACCATATTTACTTATGCAGGGATTCCTGGTGCAGTTATTGCAATATTAAGCACTATTATAAAGTTTGGCCCATTAACGTTTCTGACCTCAACAAACCTCGAGAAGAAGCTGTACTCAAAAGAGAAGAAAGTCGCGCATGTGATGTTGAATGGTCTTGTACAAATTATGCTGTATACGTCAATCATGCTGTTTTTAACTTATTTTATAGAGGCGGAGTACAACGAAACTCTTGGATATGTGTGGGTTATAGTAGTGATATTTATACATCTTTGGGTCTTGTGGAATGTAGAGATAAGGGGAAAAAAGCTATTGTTCACTGGAAAGTATAGAACCGTAAATATTATCGTTTTTCTTTTTTTGCTTTTCTTTTTTGTTCCTTCCAGCATTGCGATGCCTGCTTATTTAGTTGGAATAAAAAACTATTCGAGATTAGTTAGTGATCTAGATAAACTAGGAACATTTATAGCATTAAGCATAGGTTACGCCTTCTTTTCTTTATTGTGTATGTCGATGTTTAAAGCTGTTTTCAATTATATAGATTTGAAGTCGATAAATCCTAATTACATTAATGAAGGTCCGCTCTATATTTGGCTTGAAACGGAAAAGTGGTATATCCATCGTGCCACAGATAAAAATAGAATCTTGTTGGGGAACAGCAGCACTTTGAAGGATAGCAGCAAGTATAAGTTCATAGATAGATCCGTTATTCTGGGGAGCACTATTTATACCGAGAAAGACACGGTCGAGGAAGCGCCGGAGTATAGAATATAAATTGCGATACTTAAAGAAAGGGACTGTCCAAAAGCGAATAGTTATGCCACACGGTTAATCGTTAAGGGGAGTCCCTCAGTTATCTAAAGAGGGGACCTTATGGGACAGCCCCGTTCTTTTTACCGTCCCAATGACTTCAAAATCTCCTCTGAAATCCGATGAGTTGCTTTTCGATAGCAATGAAGCCTATGAGCTGTTCGCTTCGATTCAGCATGGCTGCACTGTTGCCTTGATGACTTGTCGCCCCGACGACTAGATGCCTCGATGCCTTGCTGCCATGACGCCTAGATGCCTCAATGCCTCAATGCCTTGACGCCTCGACGCCTCGATGCCTTGATGCTAAGTTGCCAACGTAACGGAAGTGACAGCTCTTATATCCTTCCAAAACGCGATTTTGAAGTTATAACGGAAACAGGCGACCTTATTAGCGGCAAAACCGCGATTTTACTGGATTTATCGCTAAATAGCATCATCTGTTTCCGTTAGAATGAAAATTCACGACAATATGCCCAATTAAGGTCGCTCATTTCCGTTACAGCATGGATTTAATTACAAGCCGCTGTTCGACAAAGGATATTGGTGCCTTGAACAGGCCAGGAAGCGACAAGCACCAGAGGTTAGGCGGAGGACAGCGATAAATGGTGGACGCAGCTTTATCCGTCACGCTTAGAATTGCTGCGATTGAACAAGCAGCAGGCCTTAAGACGGCTGAGGCGATATTTGAAGCTGCGCAAAGAGTGCTGAACCGGGGAACCTACTACATCCGATAAAATTCAAAGCCGACCTCAGAAGGGTCGGCTTTTTCGCGTTGAATGGATTCCTAATAAGGAAGCTTAACGGTAAATATCGTTCCTTGTCCCCGTGTGGTGGCTGCTTTGAGCGTCCCTTGATGGGCGATTACGAATTCCTTGGCTTTGGCAAGTCCAAGCCCCATGCCGCCGCTGTTGCGTGCGCGGGCTTCATCCGTTCGGTAGAAGCGGTTGAAGATAGACTCAGCTGCTCCGGCTTCATGCCTACTCCAGTGTCGGAGACAGAGATTTCAGGAAGTCCTTATTCCCGATACGACGATCCTCTAGCACAACTCTGACAGAGCCGCCCTCTGGCGTGTAGCGAATCGCGTTAACCAGCAAGTTGAGCAGCACTTGGGTCATCCGGTTGGCATCAAGCTCAATCCTTTGTCCGCTTGCAAGATTCTCCAAAGTAAGGTCAATGCGATTCTCTTCTGCATCCGGCCCCACATGCTGCATCACTCGCTGTATGAGATGCTTTTTGCATCTCAGAGCTTATGTAACCAGCATACCGCCATCCACAGTAAGAACGGTCCCTGTTGTGTAGCTGTTGTTCATCAGAAATAAGGCGGCATCGGCAATATCCTCTGGCTGCCCCATTCGCTTCACGGGCAGTTGTTCGGTCAGATGAGCGAGCACTGCCGCTTTTTTCTCGCCGAAGATGTTGTCCAATAAGGGTGTATCGATAGCGCCTGCGCTAATCGTATTTACCCGAATAGGGGCAAGCTCAAGCGCCAGAGTTCTGGCTAATGATTCGACAGCCGCGCCCGATGCTGCCGCAACAGCGCTGCCGATGGAGGGCCTTACGCTGGATGTGCCGGACATAAAGGTGATGGAGCCGCCGCGATGCATCTTAGGCGAGGCATATTTTGCCGCAAAATAACATCCCCAGAACCTGCTGTCGAGCGAGCTTCTTAGCTGCTCGCTGTCGCTCTCCAGCACAGCCCCGGTCGCTACCTCTGAGGCTGTTACGAATACATGGTCTACAAGATCCATTGAATCGAACAACGCCTTCATTTCGTCTTCATAGGCGGCATTCACTTCATGCGCAGTCACATCGCCTCCGATGGCTTGTATAGCGTCCAGAAGCTTATTCCTTGATCGGGCAGCGATATGTACCGAGGCCCCTTGTTCGCAAGCCGCTTTGGCGGCTGCAAGTCCAATGCCGGAGCTTCCTCCGATGATCACAACCCTTTTGCCGGCCAAAAAATGCTTCATCTAACCATGCCTCCTCATCATATGCTCGGATATTTTGATCCGGGCCCGATACAAACGCGATTTCACCGTGCCGGCAGATACCTGAAGTTGCTGGGCAATCTCTTGGATGCTTCGGTCATATTTCACATCAAGCACGATGACCTGCTGGAATACATGCGGAAGCATCAGCACGATTTCGCAAATTTCGTCTTTAAGGTATGAATCGAAGTAAGTATGCTCAGCTGATGGATAATAGTTCAGGGCCAGCTTGGCTTTTGTAAGGATGGAGTGCTGCGCGGACTGCTTTTGCTGCAAATCTTTGGCCGCATGCTGGGCGATTTTGAATAGCCATGTTTTGAAAGAAGCGTCTCCCCGGAACAAGTGGATATAGCGATACGCTCTTAAAAAGGTTTCTTGAGCTATGTCCTCAGCTAAGTCCCGGTTCCCGCACAGGAAGAGAGAATAGCGCCTCACATCTTGTTCATATGTTCTTACCAGTTCATTGAAGCACAGGGTTTCTTGCTGCAAGTGCATCCCTCCTTTAGCCCATTAGACTGCTCATCGCGCCAAAAAGTTCCCTTCCCCTAAAGGCAAATTTATGATTATATGAGTAGAGCATAACATCACGAAGGAGCATAGATACCATCATGGCAACGTTCTTCTTAATTATTATTTATTTGGCATTTATTAGCCTGGGGCTTCCGGACTCTATGCTGGGGTCCGCATGGCCTGTCATGAGACTGGATATGGATGCGTCGCTTGGCACGGCAGGCGTGCTGTCTATGGTTATTGCCGCTTGTACGATCGTATCCAGCTTGTTGAGCGGAACGGTGCTTAGGCTGTTCGGCACAGGGAAGGTTACGCTGATCAGCTGTATTCTGACGGCAGGGGCGCTGGCCGGATTCTCATGGTCGCCATCCTTGATTTGGCTCGTCCTGTTCGCGATTCCGCTGGGGCTCGGCGCAGGTTCGGTCGATGCCGGTCTGAACAGCTACGTCGCCGCCCATTATAAGGCCCATCATATGAGCTGGCTGCACTGCTTCTGGGGTGTCGGCGCATCGCTGGGGCCGATTATTATGGCTTCCTTCATGGCAGGCGACAATCTGCTGTGGAGACAAGGCTATCTGGCTGTAGCGGGCATTCAGCTTCTGCTCGTCGTTATATTGTTCGTCACGCTTCCATTATGGGATAAGGTGGCGAAGAGTAGCAGGGTCCAGCTAAGCGCTCAGGAGGGCCAGCAAGAGCATGAAGAAGCGGCCGCTGGGGCTTCCGTTTCGGTCAAATCCTGGCGTGTAAAAGGCGTCAATCTGGCTCTGCTCACCTTCGTGTTTTACAGTGGCGTTGAAGCCAGCGTAGGCTTGTGGGGAAGCAGCTTCTTGGTTAATATCAAGGATTTGCCTGCGGCTACTGCGGCTCAGTGGGTTTCCTTGTTTTATGTAGGGATTACGGTTGGCCGGATGCTGACTGGCTTCATTACGTTTAAAGTGAACAACCGTATGCTGATTCGGTACGGCCAATGGGTCGCATTGGCTGGTACGGTGCTGTTGATCCTGCCGCTCCCGTCCATCGTCTCGCTCGCCGGATTGATGGTTATCGGCCTCGGACTTGCGCCGATCTTCCCGTGCATGCTGCACGAGACGCCAGCCCGATTCGGCAAAGGCCATGCGCCGTCCATTATCGGCTATCAGATGGCTGCAGCCTATACAGGCACGACATTGGTGCCGCCGTTCCTCGGCTTGCTTGCGTCTAACTCGACGATTGGCATCTTCCCGATGTTCATTGTTCTGTTCGCTGTTGCGATGATTCTGTGCACGGAGCGTTTGAATTATTTTGTAAGAAAAGTGCGGGTTGGTTAGACGAGCTTCACTTAGCGTTACGGAGTCCTCCATGTTTAAAACATAACCATTCGGGTAAAGGCATAACATACCCAGTACAAGGGCTGTACAGGTCCACGACCAGGATGGGATACAAACATTGGAGGCTGCCTATGAAGGGGATATACGCTTGGCTTAATTTGATCGGGTTTCTCGGCATGATTATCGTCAATTTCTTAGCGAACAAGCTGCCCATCGGCGGCAAGACGACCGGCGAGATATCGGCCCAGCATCCGGTGCTGATTACGCCTGCAGGCTACGCATTTTCCATATGGTCCATCATTTATATGCTGTTGTTCCTGTTCGTCATCTATGGTTTTACGAAGGACGGAAGGGCCAGCGGCAGGGTGGCGGCAATCGGTGTGTTTTTCTTTCTGTCTTGCTTGTTCAATATCGGCTGGCTGTTGCTTTGGCATCATGAGCGGCTGACGAGCAGCGTATTTATGATGTTCGCTTTGCTGATTACGTTAGGTATCGTCTATAGCAAGATCAACAGTGCCAAGCCGGCGCGGCATGCAGAGAGATGGTCGGTCCGGCTGCCGTTCAGCATCTATCTGGGCTGGATATGCGTAGCCTCAATCGTGAACGTGGCAGTTGCGCTGTCTGCTGGCGGGTGGGACGGATGGGGCCTGCCGGATACAACGTGGGCGATCATTATGCTGGGTATTGCGACTGTTGTCGCTTTGGCACTGGGGTTTAAGTATAAGGACATTGCCTGCATGCTGGTTTTCATCTGGGCGTTCATTGCCATTGGCATCAAGCAGCAGGCTTATCCGACGGTGGCTTATACAAGCTACGCTTTGGCTGCGCTGTTGGTTCTCGTTGTACTGTTCCTTGTCGTGAAATTGGTGAGGGGCAGAGGGACGGAGACGGCGTGACAAGTACAGATGAGTATTATTTGGCAGTATGTGTAACTTAATTGATCCGAGTTGTGTTCCTATATTGAGTACTTAAGAACAATGACGGTGGCTATGAAGTCACCGTTATTTTTTGTATATTTTAGTAAGTCAACTGATACAGAAAGGAAGCATCAGTATCGTTAAGACATGCGATAGCTCCACCACATATCAAATACAGGAGACGCATCGTACCCGTTTTTGAGTTTATTTAAGTACTTAAACTAGTCAAATTTTTAATACAAATATATCAATATAGCCACATAGAGCTATTTACAAAAATGGTATTTATGGTAATTTATAGATGTGATTATCGATCTTTTTAAGAGGGAGCGATAGAGAGTTAGACGTTTGGCAAGCAGTAAGATAATAGAGTACTAAAGGAGGTATTATTTATGAAGTTTAAAAAGCTCAAGCTCTTATTGGCGGTCACAATGGTTTTCAGTTCATTGAATATTTTAGCGGTGCACGCGTCGGAGAATTCATCTGACAGAGGGCAGTATCAAATCCAAAAACAAACAGAGGGTAAAGAGCTTTCTTGGGATGTAGAGCCGGGAAGCGAAATATTAACCAAAGTGTCTATCGGCACGAACGAAATTAATTACTCATATAACAATAAGAACAATCGAATCGCCAAAAAAACGGATAATAACCAATTTACTTATACTTACGATGATAATTCTAATAATCTTGTCTCTGAAACAAGAGAAGCATTACAGATCAATTATCTTTACGACGACTTTGAAACTATTACAGGATTTATACTGAACCAAGAAACCTATTACTATATTAAAGATAGCAATTTCAGTGTCATTTCCATTTTGGATGAGAATGGAAAAGAGGTGGCTAAATATGAATATGATTCGAACGGAATTGTGTCATCCATTCTTGGGCAAGGCCCGGATGGTAGTTGGGTGGATCGAAGCAAAGAGCGTGACTTTATCGGTACAATCAATCTCATTCGACTATACTCCTTGTACTACGACGAAGAAACCCAATGGTATTACAACGGGTTAAGATACTATGACTCTGTAAAGAATGAATATATTAAAGGTGCTAATAAGCTGCCTTCCCTTCCGTTGGATGAGGTATTGATGAAAAATAACGGAATTATTGCTCCAATGACCAACTATCAGTTGATTATGCAAATCCAGCAATGTCAAACGGACAGCTTGAATAGCAACACCTTCGGTAAAGCTTTTAACACTCACAGTACAAATTGGTATAGCAACTTAAGTACTCTTGAACTGTTAGCTCGATTGTTATATGCGGAAAATACGCTTAATCCCATTGACCAGTATTCGGTCGCATGGGTCATCATCAACCGTAAAAATGCCAACCAAACTAAATTTGGTGGATCAACGTATCACGGAGTAGCTACTAAATCAGGACAATTTCAACCTATTACTGGAAGTGACGCTGATAAGACGAAGCATGCAAGAATTCCAAGCACGAGTTCGAACCAATGGCAAACGGCTATCTGGTCAGCATGTACCATGACGTATACTACCAGCACGATGGACTACGATAACTTGATACCAAAAGGACACGGAATATCGAACCACCTTTATTTTGTGGGCTTGAACTACTATATGCTATCATATGTCGGCTACAATAAGACACCTGTTGGTTCTGGGATACGCATCGATATGGGAAGCGGGGTTGGTATCGTCGATATGAAAAATGTAGTCATCGTTTATGATACAACTTCTTCATATCAGAATCCGCCCCAAAAATCTGCTATTGAATCACAATCACAATTGGACGACAGCAGCAAACGGAACAGGCATAATATCTTTTTCAATATATAAACTGAAGAACTGGAGTGCATAAAGTGAAAAACAAATGGCGAACGTTCTGCATTCTGATGTGTACTGCGCTACTCTTGTCTTCCTGTTCTGTAACCAAACCTAATAGTCAGGAAGAAGTTGAATTGAATAGGAGTATTCTTCCTGATGGTTACACCGTTGATGCTATTAAAAATGCAGTTATAGAATATGCCAATTATCGAATGTGGACTAGTCGGGACCATATTAACGAGACTGTTAGTGAAAAAAGTTTTGAGCCTTTCGTTGGTCAAACGATTGATGTAGACGTCCGAGTATATGCCGATGAAGCAGGGGAGGAGACGGTGTATGCCCACACCAATAAGGCGGATTGGCTGATCGTGTTAAAGCGGAAAGTGGACATTGTATACGGAGACGGACAAGTGAGCGAAGGGGAAACGAGCTGGCCGAAAGGGAAGTGGGAGTCCGTGGCTCAATTTCCAATTTCGATCGAGAAGCCCCGTAAGCCAAACTATGGATCATCTCCACGCAAAGACCAGATGATTGCTGCGGCAGAAGCTCAGTTAAAATACTATCTATGTGAAGACTTCGTCCGAGGAGAAGGCGGGGAGAAGTGGATTGGCGCTACAGCTTACCTAACTGATTTCTTTGAGTATGAGGAGGGCGCTTCGGCTTGGCTGATCCGAGACGATGGATATGCTGCCTATACACCGCTTGCTTTCGTCGAGGGAAACAATACCTTCAAAGCAGTAGGTGTAAAGGGCTTCTCTTTGGAAAATATACACTTGCAAGACCCTGGATTTACGTTTCAGCAACAGATCAAAGACACTGTTCTTAAGTTTACTTGTGAATAGACCAAATGCCAAAAGGGCTGTTCCAGCAGATGATCTGCGGAACAGCCCTTTTGTGATTCAGCTCGACTACCGCGCCCCAGCTTGCTCCAAGCTCTTAATCATCTCTTGATAGCCGTGCTTCTTCGCATGCTGGAGCGGGGTGACGCCTGCGGAGTCGCCGAGATTGACATCGGCTCCGTGCTCAATCAGCAGGTCGACGATACGCTGGTGACGCTCGCCCCCGTCGCCTAGTATGACAGCCTCCAGCAAAGCGGTCCAACCCAGATTGTTCACATGATCAATGTTCACATCAGAGGTCGTAAGCAGCTCCTCCACGATCTCGACATGACCCCGGTCAGCGGCGGGGATGAGGGCCGTGCCGCCGAACCGGTTGGTCAGCGTCGTATCCGCGCCAGCTGCGACAGCGGCCCGGACGAACGGGAGCAGCCCTTCGGCTCCCGCATAGAGCAGCGGATTGTCGGAGCGCTGGTCGCGGACATTGATATCCGCTTCATGCTGGACAAGCAGATTGAATACGTCTAATTGATTCGAATGGACGGCGATCATGGCGGATGTCCGTCCTTTCGCATCGGTTGCATTCGGATCGGCGCCATCAATCAGAAGCTTGAGGACCGTATCCTGATCTCCTTCTGCGACTGCGTTCCATAATGACTGATTCTGGTTAAGGTTTCCCACATCATTCACCGTCTGGGAGGATTGCGGCTGGCCTTCCGTCTGAGAGCCGCGGCCGCTCTGGCAGCCGGATACGGTCAGGGCTAGGGCTAGCAGGATCAAGACGCTTATTCGCAACATGTCCCATCCTTTCTCTCAAGATTAACGTTAATTTATGATTGCAGGGTTACGTCAGTTGCCGTCGCCCAGCTGCCTACAGGTGTCACTTCATAGGTTACGCCATCCGCAAGCTTGCCTTCATTCTGCAGTTCGAATACGCCAACTGCGCCTTTGCGGGTTTGTACTTTATATTGAGCGGTCAGGGTCGTGCCGTCAGAGCCCTTCAATTGAACCGAGCGGTAAGCGAACAGCTCGTCGCCAGGGTCCGCTGTCAGCGTTACATTCAGCGTAGCTGCATCGACCTTCGTTGCGGAAGCGATCTGGAGCGGCGACATTGCTTCAGCCGTGAACGTGTTGTTCTTAAGCTCGAACCAGTCCGCTGTTACCGTATACTTCACGCCAGGCTGAAGCGTAGTGCCAGCCGGCAGACGGAACTTCGGCTCTTGCTTGCCGTCGGTCGATTGCGTGAAGCCCACATAGCCTACTGTGATCGGCTCTCCGCCCTCTGGCGTCAGCGTAGCTTGTCTTGTCGCTAGGGAAGAGATAATCTGCATCGGCTGTCCGTTCCACTTGTTATTCTCATCCACGACGATCGCATTGGCGCCGCGGCCTCCTGCATAAGCGGAGATCAGGTAGCCGTAATCGACAACTCCGTCTGCACGGAAGGAGTCTACTTCGAACGTATCGGCGGTTACTTGGCGGACATCTTGAAGCTGAATCATCTCATCGCTTGCCAGTACCGTGTGCTTTTGTTCGCCTTTATAGTTTGTTGTGTATGTTGTGCCTGGTGTCATCGTCTGTACCGGAACGATATAAGTGGCAATGGATCCCGTCTTCAGACGCGGCTGATTGACGAGCTTCAGATCATGGTCGAAGGCAAAGTTGGCATTGGCAGCAGCTGTCGTCTCATCCTCCAACGTAAGCGGTGCGGAGAATGTCACTTCCAGCGTAATTTTGTTCAGCGATCTGATGGATACGATCTCGGCGGCTTCGGAACGAATCGCCTTCTCGGACAATACCAGCAGCTGAGCGGCTTGTCCGCGAGTCAGACCTTGTTCCCCGGCATCGAGCTGCTCCATCCAATATTGAACGGATTTGGCATCACGCTGCAGCGACTTGGCGATGATCGCCGAGATATCGGAGCTTGCTGCCGGAGCGTTCGGCTGCAGGGCGTCTGCGCTTTCTACCAGGCCGCTTGCGGCAGCGGTGTCCAGATACGAAGTGTACCAGCGGTCCTGCTTGCCTTCCAGTTGCTGAGCTGCTTTGCCTTGGTCAGGATTCAGCGCGAGCAGAATCATCTTCATCATCTCGGCATTGGTTACTTGTTTGTCGGCTCTGATGCTGCCGTCTGCATAGCCTCTCAGTACACCTTGGTTAATTAGCTGTTGAATCGCCTGTTCGGCTTGCTGGTTGAAATTTGTAACTGCAGATTGCTGAATATTGGCTACAGGCGCCAGTGATGCCGCCTTTGCCGTGAACGGGAGCAAAGCGCCTCCGCCGATAATGGCTGATAGAGCGACGATAGCCGCTTTCTGATTGATTGTTTTCATTTGCTTATCTTCCTCTCCATAGTAGTGGTGTGAAGCTTACATTCATCTTAAGCGACCACTCTAAATCAGCAGATAAGAAAGTATAAACAATTTCTAAACGGAAGGATAACTTTTTGCAAAATCGAAGGTCAGGCTATCATATCGTAAACCGGTATCCGGCGCCCCAGACTGTCTCGATGAACTGGGGATTGGAGGGATCGGCTTCGATCTTCTCTCTGATTCTGGAGACATGGACGGTTACTGTAGCGATATCGCCGCTGGATTCCAAGCCCCATATTCGCTCGAACAGCTCCTCTTTATTAAACACATGGTTCGGATTGGACGCCATGAACAGAAGCACCTCGAATTCCTTGGCCGTAAGCGAGACTTCCTTGCCATGTACGAACACGCGATGTGACGATTTATGAATGGACAGCTCGCGGATATCGATCCGATCTGTATTCGCGGCTTTTTGCCCACCTGTGAACCGCTCATATCGCGCCAGATGCGCCTTCGCCCTGGCGACCAGCTCGTTCGGGCTGAACGGCTTCGTGACGAAGTCGTCAGCGCCAAGCCCGAAGCCCCGGATCTTATCGATATCCTCTTTCTTGGCGGATACGATCAGAATCGGCACATCCAGCTGGCCGCGGATCGTCCGGCAGATCTCGAAGCCATCCATGCCCGGAAGCTGGAGATCAAGAATGATAAGGTCATAACCTCCGCCAAGCGCCTTCTCCACGCCTTCGCGTCCATCGAGGCACACGTCCACGCCGAAGTCATGCAGCAGGAAATAGTCCTTTTGCAGCTCCGCAATATAAGGGTCATCTTCAATGATTAACAGTTGCTTCACGATTCATCACCGACGATCTACAAAGTTTTTTAAAGTAAAAGAAATGGTCGTGCCTTGTTCTGGCGCGCTGTCCGCCCATATCTCACCGCCATGGCCTTCGATAATCTGCCTCGCAATCGCAAGCCCCAGTCCGCTGCCGCGAACGGAAGGGCTCCGCGACGGCTCGACACGGTAGAATCGCTCGAAGATATGGGGCAGAGCGTCCGGATCAATACCGGGTCCGTTATCCGTGATGCTGATTAGGACTCCATCCTCCTGGCGCTTGATGCCGATGGCCAATTGCTTGGGATGCTGATCCATATACTTCAGGGAGTTGTCCAGCAGGTTCATCAGGACACGCTTCAGCTTCTCGCGGTCAGCCAGTACGAATATCGGCTGCGGTTGCTCTTCTTCATCCCAGCGAACCTCCACGGTCTGGTTGTCGAGCTCGATCGACAGCTCGCTTACAACGCGATGCAGGAACGGACTCAGCTCTACTTGCTCGAATGAGAAGGGCTCCTTGTTCAGATCAAGCTTGGAGTAGAAGAGCAGCTCGTCGACCAGCCGTTCCATATCGGTCGCTCTGGTATGAATGGCCTCCACGTACTTCTCCTGCTTCTCCGGCGTATGAGTCACACCGTCCCGGATGCCCTCCGCATATCCCTTGATTGTCGTGATTGGCGTTCGCAGATCATGCGATATGTTCGAGAGCAATTGCTTGCGGTTGTCCTCGTAATGGAGCTGAAGCTGGATCGACTGATGCAGCTTCTCGCGCATCTGGTCGAATGTCTGAACGAGCTGCCCGACCTCGTCGCGCGAGGAGGCTTTCAACTCATAGCTCAGATCGCCATCCTTGATATGCTCGGCGGACTTGCGGAGCTGATCCAGCGGATGGACGATCTTTCGGGTGACGTAGCGGTAGAGAAGGAAGCCGGTTAATAATAATATCGCGACAAAGACGAATATTAACAAGGGAAGCAAGGTTCTGACCATCTCGGCGAAGGGGCTGCGCTCCCGCATGACAAAGACGCTGCCCTTCACATCCGACTCGGCGGAGAAGTAGAAATCAAACTTCGCGTATGAATAAAAATGATTGCCCGCATTCATCGTATTGCGAATGGTGTTGTTGTACATATCGTAAGACGGCAATGCCCCGGTCAGATTGGCATCTTCAAGCTTCGGAGCAGCGTACAGGATCTTGTCGTTCTCCCTTACGACGAGCATTGCCTGCACCATTTTCAGCTGGTAATCATATTCCTCAAGGATTTGCTTGTTTTTGAGCTGAGCCGGGTCGTGCTTAGCCAAATATTTCAAGTCGAGAAATAGATTCTCCTCCTCCTCGGAGAGGGGGTGAAGGGAAAGATGAATCTTGTAAAAGCTGCTGATGCTGCGGAAGTCGCCTGTTACGGCAACCGAGAGCAGATACGCTGCCAGCACGAACAAGATAACGGAGATGACGACGACCGAGGTGAATGACAAAAGCAGTCTGAAGCGGATGGACATGCGCAAGTTCTCCTTTCCTGGTTCAATTCCTCAGCAGCAAGCAGCGGCTTGCATTTAATTATGAATTGTAGTGGACAAAGCCTGGATTCGCAACCGAAGATCATGAAAAAGGCCATTCTCCTTATAGAGAATAGCCTTTGCCATTCAGCAGCTAATATTTCTTCGGGGGACAAACGCTTCAAATCTTGCGCGGCTATACATCTCTCGATCCATCTAAAACCAGTCATAAGGTTAGTGGTGAAGGGTGATTCTAACCACTGGGGAAAAAATATAAGCGAAGGTGGACATCGACATCATGAAAAAAGTAGCTCTTCTTATGCTCTCTGCAACTGTTGCTTTGACTGTATCCGCTGCATCGGCATCTGCTGCTACGAACCCGCATCACAAAGCCCGCGAACACAAAATGCATGCGGCCGAGCACAAAGTGAAGGCCCATGAGCACAAGCTTCATGCCAAGCAGCATAAAGCTCGCGAGCACAAGCTTCACGCGAAGGGTCTTCGTCCTTATGCATTGCCTGAGACTGGCAATGGCGGCATGAGCAAATAATAAATGACAGCCGAAGAGAAGAGAGCTTCTTCTCTTCGGCATTCAGGAGAATCGAGCCATGAAGAGACAGGTTTTAGCCATAGTCTTACTCATTTCATTGTTGTTAACAGGCTGCTCGGATAACAAGCGTCAGAACGATCCTTTACAAGTGACCCCGCATCCCATTCCATCTGCCGTCCCTTATGCGCACGCAACTCCGTTGCCATTACTAACACCGCCGCCTGCACCAGTAGCTCCGGCCGATATTTCTAATTCAATGCCATCGGGAACTCCGGGCAATGATCAGCCAGAAGCTGAGTTATCCGTTCCCAGGAGGCTTGTTATTCCATCTGTACATATTGACGCCCCCGTTGTTGAAGTAGGCGTATTGGAGAATGGCAAGATGGGTGTTCCGTCGTCGGTGGACACCGTGGGTGTTCTGTATCCTTGGGTATTGCCGGGGGAAGCGGGCAATGCGGTTATGGCCGGCCATGTAGACGGCAAGCAGGGGCCGGCAGTATTTTATCCGCTGCAGCAGTTGAAGGCAGGAGATTCCGTGCAAGTCCATCAAGCCTCTGGAGAGTATCTGGAGTTTGAGGTAATGGCTCTGGCAAGCTATCCTGCGAATGAAGCACCACTAGAGCTTATCTATGGCGATACGGAAGAGACGCGCCTTAATTTGATTACATGCACAGGAAAATACGATCGCAAATCAAAGCAATACGATAAAAGATTGGTGGTATATACAAAGCTTAAGGAACAAAGCTCTTCTTGATATCCTAGCTTGATCTAAGCCAGCGCGCAGAAAAAAGGGCTAGCCTCAAAAGAGGCCTGCCCGAAGTTGGAATTTTTTGTTATCTAGCGGTTCTTTGATTTAACACCTTGCTCCATGTGCTTTCGTTATCAGAGGAGACAGAGCGGATGGTGATTTTATAAATGGTATTGGGTGCTAGCCCGTCAAAGGTATACGAAGAGATGTCTTCTGTATGAATGATCGTGCCGTTAAAGTCGATCTCGTAGCCCTCAGCGCCTGGTATAGCCGCCCAATTCACCGTTATGGAAGATGAGGTAGCAGTGGCTGTCAGCACCGGTGTAGCCAGCAAGGTTTTAACCACAACCGGCTGACTCCATTCCCCGACACCGCCAGCATTTTTAGAACGGACACGAACGGTATATTCTGTGTTTGCTGTTAGTCCAGTTCTGGTCAGCGTTGTGTTGTTAACACTGGATACGGCCCCGTTAACCTCCACGTCATAGCCGCTCGAACCTGTCACAGCTGCCCATTTCAATGTAATGGAATTGCTCGCATTCGATACAGCTTCGGATATAGCCGCTGTGCCTGGCAGGGTCCATCTGGTTAGCGCAGCTGTCCACAAGCTATTGTTGTTTTCGTTTAAAGCGCGAAGCTTATAGCTATGTTGTGTTCCGGCTCCAAGACCGGTATGAGTATAACTTGTCACATCGCCAACATTGGTGACAACGCCATCCAGTTCAAGCTCGTAGGAGGAAGCTCCTGTAATGGCTGCCCAGTTGAGCGTAATGCTGTCGTTAGCAGAGGTTCCGTTAAGAACAGGTGTGATCAGCAGTGTTTTCACGACGACTGGCTGGCTCCACTCTCCGGTCCCGCCAGCATTTTTGGAACGGACACGAACCGTATAATCGGTATTAGTCGTCAACCCGGTTTTGTTCAAGGTTGTGCTTGTATTGCTGGATACGGCGCCATTAATTTCTACATCATATCCGTTAGTACCGGTCACAGCCGCCCATTTCACTGTAATGGTCGTGCTGGTATTGGATACAGCTTCAGAAATGACAGGCATGCCTGGAATTGTCCATCTTGTTAACGCAGCCGTCCAGAGGCTGGCATTGTCTTTACTTAATGCGCGAAGCTTGTAATTGTGCTGGGTCCCAGCTGCTAAGCCGGAATGGGTGTAGCTGACCTCATCTCCGACAGCAATGACCGTACCATCCAATTCAAGCTCGTAAGAAGTTGCGCCTGCGATAGCGCTCCAGTTGAGTGTGATGGCGTCGCTGGAAGAAGCCCCGCTTAAAACGGGCGTGGTCAGCAAGGTTTTAACCACAACCGGCTGACTCCATTCCCCGACACCGCCAGCATTTTTAGAACGGACACGAACGGTATATTCTGTGTTTGCTGTTAGTCCAGTTCTGGTCAGCGTTGTGTTGTTAACACTGGATACGGCCCCGTTAACCTCCACGTCATAGCCGCTCGAACCTGTCACAGCTGCCCATTTCAATGTAATGGAATTGCTCGCATTCGATACAGCTTCGGATATAGAAGCAGTGCCTGGCAGGGTCCATCTGGTTAGCGCAGCTGTCCACAAGCTATTGTTGTCTTCACTTATTGCACGAAGCTTGTAGCTGTGTTGAGTTCCGACATTTAAGCCAGTATGAATGTAAGTTGTAACGTCGCCAACATTGATGACAACGCCATCCAGTTCAAGCTCGTAGGAGGAAGCTCCTGTAATGGCTGCCCAGTTGAGCGTAATGCTGTCACTATCAGAAGCTCCACTGAGAGTTGGTGTAGCCAACAATGTTTTCACTACGACTGGCTGGCTCCACTCTCCGGTCCCGCCAGCATTTTTGGAACGGACACGAACTGTATAATCGGTATTAGTCGTCAACCCGGTTTTGTTCAAGGTTGTGCTTGTATTGCTGGATACGGCTCCGTTAATTTCTACATCATATCCGTTGGTGCCAGCCACAGATGCCCATTTCACTGTAATGGCCGTGCTGGTATTGGATACAGCTTCAGAAATGACAGGCATGCCTGGAATTGTCCATCTCGTTAACGCAGCCGTCCAGAGGCTGGCATTGTCTTCACTTAATGCGCGAAGCTTGTAATTGTGCTGGGTCCCAGCTGCTAAGCCGGAATGGGTGTAGCTGACTTCATCTCCGACAGCAATGACCGTACCATCTAATTCAAGCTCGTAAGAAGTTGCGCCTGCGATAGCGCTCCAGTTGAGTGTGATGGCGTCGCTGGAAGAAGCCCCGCTTAAAACGGGCGTGGTCAGCAAGGTTTTAACGACAACCGGCTGACTCCATTCCCCGACCCCGCCAGCATTTTTGGAACGTACTCGCACGGTATATTCAGTGTTGGCTGTTAGTCCAGTTCTGGTCAAAGTTGTATTGCTGGTGCCGGACACGGCGCCGTTAATCTCGACATCATATCCGCTAGTGCCCGTCACAGCTGTCCATTGCACTGTAATAGAGCTGCTTGCGCTCGATACAGCTTGAGAGATAACGGGAGTGCTTGGCAGGGTCCATCTGGTTAGCGCGGCTGTCCACAAGCTATTGTTGTCTTCACTTAATGCACGAAGCTTGTAGCTGTGTTGAGTTCCGACATTTAAGCCAGCATGAATGTAAGTTGTAACGTCGCCAACATTGATGACAACGCCATCCAGTTCAAGCTCATAGGAGGCAGCGCCAGCAATAGCTGCCCAGCTGAGCGTAATGCTGTCACTATCAGAAGCCCCACTGAGAGTTGGTGTAGCCAACAGTGTTTTCACGACGACTGGCTGGCTCCACTCTCCGGTCCCGCCAGTGTTTTTGGAACGGACACGAACTGTATAATCGGTATTAGGCGTCAATCCTATTTTATTTAGAGTTGTGCTGTTATTGTGGGATATGGCTCCGTTGATTTCTACATCATATCCGCTAGTGCCGGTCACAGCCGTCCATTTTATATTGATGGAATTACTTGCGGTTGATATGGCCTCAGAGATCGTAGTTAGGCCTGGACTCGTCCATCGTGTCAAAGCGGCTGTCCAATGACTATGGTTATTCTCGCTTAGAGCACGAAGCTTATAGCTATGTTGAGTTCCGGAAGCTAATCCAGAATGAACGTAGCTTTTCTCGTTGCCGACATTGATCACAGTGCCATCTACGTCCAACTCATAGGATGTGGCATCTGGAACGGATTCCCAGTTCAGTGTGATGTTATCACTGGAAGAAATGCCGCTTAATACGGGTGTAGGTAACAGCGTCTTCGCCACAACGGTTGGACTCCACTCACTGAAAGACACGCTGTTTTTTGACCGTACTCGGATAGCGGCTTCTGAATTAGGCGGTAAATTTCTTTGAATGAGTGAATTATAATGTTCAACACTAACAATCGTTCCGTTAAATTCCACCTCATGGTTTTTAATAGACGGTATATTCGACCAGTTTATTGTAATTCTGTCCGTATCAGAAACGGTTGAGATATTAGTAGGCGTTGGTGGGGTTGTCGAATAACTGAAAAGCTGTCCCCATACCCCTCCCTTGACTCTTACTCTATAGGAGTGGAGTGTTGCCTGTTGCAGATTGCTATGCGTGAAGGCAGTATCGTTTACTTCGTGAATAAAGCCGTCTGCTTCCACTTCATATGCAGATGCACCCGGAATTGCATTCCAAGACAGATGAATGCTATCTTCTGTTGCCTGAGCTGTTACTTTGGGTATTGCACTTGTTTCAGCTGTAAATGAACGAGGCTCTGCATTTTGATAATAGAAGAAATTAAGGCGGGAATCGAGATCAATTACTTTTTTGCTGTCTGCGTCAATGATCAGATATAAGGGAGGGTCTAGAAATGTGGTTTGCCGAGGCGTATTAAAGCCATATACATCCACATAATCCGAAATGTAAGACCCGCCAATATTATCGAACATCATTTTTCTTAATGTATAAAATACGACATCCACTCTAACGCGGTATGCATTAGGCACATAACCTGTATATGTTGAATAATAGGTGCCGAAAGATGCTTCCGTTACTGTTGTTGCAGAAAGCGGTCGTATGGTCTGGTCGCGTATAAAAGTAATAGATCCAGGACCGGAAGAATAATCACGTTGCCATTTCAGCTCTATAGGCACTCCGTTAATGGATACCTGGCCTCCATCAACAATCAGCTCATATTGACCGTTTGAGCTAGGCAGGGAATAACTTGCATTTGCCTGATGCGGGGAAAATGCGGTTATACATAATAAGCCCATCAACAAGAAAATTATTGCATTTGTACTTCTTTTCATGATTCTCCTCCTTGAAAATGAATTAAAGTTACATATAATACTATCGGTTAATTATTGAAAAAGTGTATAAAAAAGACCAACCATGATTTACATATGGATGTAGAGGAGATATATGGTTTTTGATTATCTATATAAACGGATTTCAAGAGGCTCTTGTCTTAAAAATATTGCCTCCTCATGCTATGATGGTGTCAAATCCTAAGTAGATCAGGAGATTCATATGGAGAAGACCAAGATTCTTATCATTGAGGATGAAGCGGCTATCGCCGACCTCCTTGCCTATGGCTTAAGCAAGAAAGCTATGAGGTGAAGACGGCGTCCACCGGTGCGGAAGGACTGCGCGAGGCAGAGCAATTCCGGACCGATCTGCTCCTGCTGGACTGGATGCTGCCAGATATAAGCGGGCTTGATCTATGCAAAAAAGTAACTGCGGAGTCGGGCATGCCGATCCTGATGATTACCGCCAAATCCGACATAACCGATAAAATTCTCGGCCTCGAATTCGGGGCGGATGATTATATAACGAAGCTGTTCGATCTGCTGACTGGGGCTCGGGTAAGGTATTAGCAATTTTATGGATTAATAACACTTTTATCATATGGAAAAATATAATAATTCATGTCTATACAGTCTTCGCATATTAATATAGAATATGGAAGGATGTATTTTAATAGGAAAAAGTAGAAAATCCATTAAAATATATCCGATTATCATATGTGGAGGCAAATACAGTGAAGTGGAGAAAATGGCTCGTTGTCATCCTTGCTGCAGCAATCTGGATGATGCCTATGTCAGCCCAAGCGATTACTATGTCCGAATTGAAGTCCGGAATTGTGCTTGGCCAAGCTGCTAAATCAGTTTCAAAGTTTTTTGTGAATGGCGTACAAGTGCCTGCGATGACATTTAACGGCAAGCTGATTGTGTTTACGAAGGATCTGAAAAACTTTGGTTTCAGCACGACATGGAATAAAGAGCAAAGGGATATCGTTGTCCGCAGAGACTTGAGCCGCAATGAATTTGCGAAAATGAAGGATACAACAAGCGCAAAACCGGTTAATGTCCTTTATACGGATATTAAAGTTTATTTGGATAACCGCATAGTGCCTGCGTTCTATGTGGATAATGCGACAGCAATTTACGCAGAAGATTTATTCCGATATGGATCGATCAGCTATGATACAAAAGCCAAGGAACAGCGATTGACGCTGTCCAAATATCCCGGCAAGGACCTGCCGGTTGGAATGAGAGTATCAGAGGCGGACTATTCCATTCATATATCCAATTATTCCGGCACAAAGTACCACTTTATCAATTTCGACTTGTTCTACTATAATCGGGCGACTCAGAAAGTAGAGACGTTCTCGGATATCTTCTCCGGCATTGAGGCCAGCAAAAAAATGGACTTCACCTATGTGAGCCCGGAGATACACTTTGAATATGCGGATGCATGGAAATATGTATTCCTTGGTATTGTGTTGCAATCGACAACGGACGAGAATGGAGCAGTCGTCAACAATCCCATTTATAAGGACGAGGCCAATTACGTTAAAACCAAATATCTGGAATATGCGCTTATGCTGGAGAAGGTGCGCAAGACGAATTTGGCGAGTGAGCTTAGGGCGAATAATCATGTCCCGCTTAAAGTAACAGGAACGACGATGGCCTACAATCTGATTGGCGTTCCGGAGCCGCAAATTACGTTCAAGAATCTGTCCGGCAAATCGATTGATGCTTTTGAGATCGAGATTCGCACCTTTGACACATTCGGAAGACCGGTTACGTTCCCTGGATATGGCAACCTGACCCTCGGGATCGCCCAAGAAATTTTGATTCCGCCTGGAGCCGAAGAAACGATGGTATGGACATTGAATTTATTCGAAAACGCGACCAAGGTGAATGTTACGGTAGTGAACGTGCATTATACGGACGGAACAACCTGGAAGAAGAAAAAATAATATGCGCCAACCGCCGCGCTTGAAGAGTCCGAGCCCCATTCGGGCTCTTCTTTTTGTTGAACAGCCATTATTGTGTGCTTCCAGTTGGAACGGGCTAGTTAATCGAATCGGCATGCCGGCTGCAGATTGTCCAGTAAAATTAAGGAGCCAATACAGGTAAACTCTGCTAAAATAACAGGGGGATGCGGACTGGCAGCAATATGTTGTCTTGTAAATTTTGCATCGATCTGGAACGTCGCACGTAATTAATTTTATGGAGAGATGGATAATGGTTCCACTCATAGCTCGGATAGCCCATTCGAAGGAATGGAGGGGGTGTGTCGAATGAAGGGCATTAAGCTGCTTGGATTAATGATCGGAGTCGTGGTTGTGAATATCGTCGTATTGTCCCCGGGACTGCTGGGAGTGGAGATTGGCGGCGACAGCGTGCTGGAGACGGCCTCCGGCGTTACGCTGCTGGTTGTCAGCTTCCTGGTACTGGCATATGGAAGCTACTCGCTGCTGATCAAGCCTCCGCATGTGCCGGCCGTTAGAGAGGTGAAGACACACGAGGATTATGCAGCTGCGCTTGCTCAGTTCCGCAATGTGAAGGGGCTAAAGAAAGAAATCGCCCTCGCCATGGATCAGTTGGAGCGGCTCGACAAGAAGAAGGATACGCTGCTTGATGTGCTGGCGCAACGGTTCGAGCCTTCGGAGCTTAGCTATAAGAAGTTTATTTCGGTGATCGACGAGGTTCGCAAGCTGTTTTATTTGAATATACGCGGCATCTTGAACAAGCTTAGCGTCTTTGACGCTCAGGAGTTCGCCCGCTTTGCGGGTCAACAGAATAAGCCGGGCCTCTTCTCGAACAGGCTGGTCCAGGAGAAAGCGGCGCTCTATCAGGAGTATTTGTCTCATATGTCCGGGTATCTGGGCGTGAATGAGGAGATATTGCTGAAGCTTGATAAGTTGCTGCTGGAGATTTCTTTGCTGGGCAGCACGGATTACCGCGATGTCGAAGAGATGCCTTGCATGAAGGAAATCGATCAGCTGATTAACCAAACCAAATATTATAAGCAATAAGGGGGAGTGGAGCATGGCAAACAAAGGCAAAGCGTTTTTTGTGATTATTGCTATAGCCGCTGTTGTTTTTGGACTCGTATATGCAGGAATTACATTAACCTCCAACCTGGGCAAACCGGATTCGCAGGTGACCATGGAGGATGCAGGCAAGCGGCTGGATAAGCTCTATAAAAATATTCAAGTCAAAAATGCCGTTCCGGTAAAAGGCCAGATCGACCTTGATCCGGTAGCAGTCGGCGATTCCTTGCCGGATATCTCGAAATTTGCGGTGTCGGTCGAGAATTCGACGGACAGCTTTGTTGAGATTTTCTCCTCCACGGAGAAGTCCGGGACCGGCATTGACGGCTGGCTGAATGAAGTGGCTCAAGCTTTCAATCAGTCGAATACGCAGGTGAACGGCAAGCCGGTATCCGTGAAGATTCGCAATATCGCTTCCGGTACTGCTGCGGATTACATACGGTCGGGCAAATATATCCCGGATGCATTCACGCCGTCGAATGAGCTGTGGGGCGAGATGGTGAAGGCCGAGGGGGTGCCGGCCGAGCTGGTCTCGAAGCGGCTAGTCGGCAACGTGACGGGTATCGTGACACGGAAAGCGAAGTATGACGAACTGGTCGAGAAGTACGGTTCGATTAATGTCAAGACGATAACAGATGCGATTGCGGATAATGAGCTGTCGATGGGTTACACCGATCCTTTTGCAAGCTCGACGGGCCTTAATTTCCTTGTCACTTCGCTGCGCACATTCGATCATAACAATCTGCTGGGCGAGACAGCGGTGCAAGGGTTTGAGCGCTTCCAGGAGAATGTGCCGTTCATCGCTTCGACGACGATTCAGATGCGTGACGCAGCCAAGACGGGCATGCTGGACTCCTTCGTGCTGGAATACCAGACGTATGTCAATGCGGCTGATCTGAAGAGCGGTTATGTGTTCACGCCGTTCGGCGTAAGGCATGACAGCCCGTTGTACGCGCTTGGCGATCTGCCGCAGGAGAAACGGGATATTATTAAGGCGTTCGCGGATTTCGTCGCACAGGATAAGAATCAGAAGCTTGGAACAGAGAAGGGCTTTAACGGCCTGGAGGAATACCAGTCCGAGCTGGAAGCGGTAGACGGCGGCACGCTGGTATCCGCGCAGAAGCTGTGGAAAGAGAAGAAGGACGGCAGCAAGCCGATCGCAGCCGTATTCGTAGCCGACGTATCCGGCAGCATGGACGGCGAGCCGCTGAACCGCTTGAAGGAGTCCCTGCTGCAAGGTCAGAAGTATCTCGGCCGTGACAATAGCATCGGATTTGTATCCTACTCCAGCGACGTGACGGTCAATCTGCCGATTGCCAAATACGATACGAATCAGCAGTCCATGTTCGTCGGGGCGATCAACAGCTTGCAGGCAAGCGGCGGAACGGCTACGTTTGACGGCATCGTCGTCGCTATGAAGATGCTTCAGGATGAGGTGGCGGTGAATCCCGACGTGAAGCCGGTCATATTCGTCCTGAGTGACGGGGAGACGAATGAAGGACATTCGCTTAAGGATATTCGAGGTCTGATCGAAACCTACAAAATCCCGGTCTACACGATCGGCTATAACGCTAATATTGAAGCGCTGAAGAGCATATCAAGTATTAATGAAGCGGCCAGCATCAATGCCGATAACGATGATGTCGTATACAAAATCGGCAATCTGCTGAACGTGCAGATGTAATTTACATTCGGTTTAAGTCAAGTGCTTGGATATAGACGGAGCATCTATTCGCTGAGGAGGGATTGTATGTCTTTCACAATGGAAGTGATTAAGCCTGAGGAAATCAAGACCGCGATTGAAGAGCAGGTGAAGCCGGAGCCTGAGGAAGTGCAGCAGCTCAAGGAGCTTGCGCATAATAACGTATCTACTATTCTGGCTCTCGATATCGAATCGCTGGAGAAGCGCAAAGAAATATTGCAGTCGATCGACAGCTTTGGCATGAACACGATGAGATCATCCTCGGATAAAAACGCGCTGCTGCAGGTTTCTGTGGGGAAGCTGTCCAAGACCGGCGATGAAGGCGGGCAAGTGGCGAAAGGCTTATCGGAGCTGCATCTGCAGCTTAAGGATCTGGATCCTAGCGCAATAGACTTTGCAAAGAGCGGGTTTCTGGGCAAGCTTTTTAATCCGCTGCGCCAATATTTTGCCAAGTTTCAGAAGGCTGATTCGGTCATCTCTGACATTATAGTATCGCTGGATAAAGGCAAGACGGTGCTGCGCAACGACAATACGACCCTGGAATTCGAGCAGCAAGCGCTGCGGGATCTGACCAAGCGCCTGCAGAAGGAAATTCAGCTCGGCATTCTGATGGATCAGGAGATCGAGTCCCAGATTGAAGCGGCGAAGCTTCGGATGGAATCGGAGGATAAGATTCGGTTCATAACCGAGGAAGTGCTGTTTCCGATGCGTCAGCGGGTGATGGATTTGCAGCAGATGCAGGTCGTGAACCAGCAAGGCATTATGGCGATTGAAGTCGTCATGCGGAATAATAAAGAGCTGATTCGCGGTGTCGACCGCGCCCGGAATGTTACGGTCTCCGCTCTTAAGATTTCGGTAACGGTGGCAAGCGCGCTCTATAATCAAAGAATTGTGCTGCAGAAGATTGAGCTGCTCAACGAGACGACGAACAATATGATCAGCGGCACGTCCAAGATGCTGAAGAACCAAGGCGCGGCGATTCACAAGCAATCGCTGGAGACGAGCATCTCGGTCGATACGCTTAAGCAGGCGTTCTCCGATGTGCTGGACGCGCTGGATTCGATCAGCACCTACAAGCAGGATGCTTTGCCGAAGATGAGAGATACCATCACGCAATTCAGAGAGCTGGCCGACACGGGAGAGAAGCAGATTCTTCGCCTGGAGAAGGGGCATAAGCTCGGCTTGTAAGCTGCATTGTTCTAATAAGATCATATGTGATGAGTGCCACAGCCAGCTTGGCTGTGGCATTTTGGTATATGCGCGTATGTTGGGGCCAAGTCATGTCCGTCAAGAGGTCTTAAGGAAATGGATAGTTGTGTTCATGCTCAGCGGTGCTATAATGAACGGAGTGAAAGGGGGGAGGCAAGCAGCTGTTCGAGCTTTAGTGAATATACGGCTGCTGATTCCTATGACGGCTAATGACTTGCCTCTGACAAGAGAGGCGATACTGGATGCAGCGGAGCAGGTGCTGCGCCGGTTCGGACCGGACAAAACATCCGTAGTCGATATAGCGAAGGTGCTGAAGGTCAGCCATGGCACGCTATATCGCCACTTTGCAAGCAAAGCTTCCATTCGGGAAGCGGTGACAGAGCGGTGGCTGCATCAGAGCATTACGATCCCGCTTGCGGCGATTGGGGACGAGGCCGGCGGCAGCGCGGCTGCGCAATTGCGCTTATGGATGGAGACGCTAATCGGGCTCAAACGCAGCTTCTCCACTCAGGATGCGGAGATGTTCAGCATGTATGCTGCCGTTACGCTAATCGAAGCAGAGATGATCGCGCAGCATGTAGAGCGGCTTATTGAGCAGGTGGGCCGGCTGATCGACAAGGGCATGCAGAATGGAGAATTCAAGGCCGCAGATTCAGCTCAGCTTGCCCGTGCATTATTTTTGGCGACGTCGCGCTTCCATCATCCCGCTCATGCCGCGGAATGGCTGTTGGAAGGGAATGCAGCTGACTTTGAAGCGGTATGGACGCTGCTGATGAGAGGCATGTTGAGCTCTTAGGATAGATTAGCGCATACGAAATTCACGATGTTAACCTTCGACGTTCCGTTCGGAGGTTTTTTGCTTTGTTTTGGCGATATGAGGATTTAGGGAGCGAGAGTAATTTAGAATGACAAAAAATAAAAAATGTCATTTGACATTTGTTTTGCACGGCGTTATGATGTTCTCACGCCGCATGCGGTAAGTATTCAAGCGGCATATAAGGATAGACTAGCAATAGAACAACAGATATATGGATATGCTTTCTATGCTGGGCAACGGAATAACGATACAGAGGTGGGATTGAGATGGAACAAGCATTGGTTGGCAAGGTGGCTCTCGTCACTGGGGCATCAAGAGGCATGGGGAAGCAGATCGCAGAAGATTTGGCGCAGCATGGGGCCAAGGTTGTCGTAAACTATGCGAGCAGTCCCGCCAAGGCTGAGGAAGTTGTCGCCGGCATTGTGCAGCGCGGCGGCGAAGCGATCGCTATTCAAGCGGACATAAGCGGGGTAACAGAGGTTGAACGCTTGTTCCGGGAGACGCTGGACGCCTATGGACGAGTTGATATATTGGTGAATAACGCAGGCGTTATGATTACGAAGCCGCTGCTTCAGACGACGGAAGAAGACTTCGACAAGCAGTTCGCTATCAATGTGAAAGGGACGTTCTTTGCGATCCAGCAGGCAGCGAAGCATATGGGCGATGGCGGACGGATTATTAATTTCTCTACATCGGTGGCTGGACAGATGTTCCCGGCTTACAGCACCTATGCAGGCACGAAGGGCGCTGTAGAGCAGTTCACGCGCCAGCTGGCGAAGGAGCTGGGGCCAAGAGGAATTACGATCAATGCGGTAGCGCCGGGTCCAGTGAATACGGAATTGTTCACCGTTGGCAAGTCGGAGGAGCAGATTAAGGCAGTCGGCAGCATGAATGCTTTCGGCCGGATTGGCGAGCCGCAGGATATCTCCGATGTCGTTCTCTTCTTAGCCAGCGAGCAGTCGCGCTGGGTGACAGGGCAGACGCTTCGCGCGAACGGCGGATTTATTTAATCGCATGTATGTTTTAGAGCATAAGATAGAGAAAAGCCGGACCTGGAGGTCCGGTTTTTTGCATGCCTCTGAACCTATATGGCCGGCAGCAGCAGGTTCTAAAAGAGTTAGCAGAAGCGCTGGTATCTAAAAGGAAGGATGGCACTGGCTTCGAAGGCCGCGCCATCCCTATTCGCTGACTATACTTCTACTGCTTCCGGGCGTTTAATCTGGAGGGGAGGAGGGACAAGCCATCCTTTTTCTTTGCTGATGCGCAATATCTTTAGGCCATTTGCCGTTTTGGTTGCATGGTACTTGGCGAACAAGGCCCCTACATCCTCACGGATGGACTTGCCCATAATTTGGCTGCAAGCCACAAGCCCTGCTGCGCCGTCGGCGGCAACCATCGGTGCGATCTCGTTATCGGCGAATCGAGCCCCCGCAGGGATATCCTCCCATCTTGCCTCGGGCCTTGCCGGTGGCGAAGGAGGGGGAGCAATGCCGTTCTCCTTTAATATTTCATCGCACTCTTCCGCTTCAAGCTTGGCTTGATCGATGCATTGATCAAGATGCTTCTTCAAATCTTTATCGCCTGCATGGATTTTGAGGGCGCTGTATGTGGAGATGCAGCCTTTGGCGACCATGGAGAATTGCCAAATATCATAAATCTCGCCGTAATGAAGCGGGTTGTCCTTCGGATTACCAGATAAAATGCCCATGTTTAGATTCTCCTTATTTACCTGACATTGCAGGCATCGTAATTAAAGGTTAGTCCGATGGCTATTGTGTCATGGACGGATACGTCATAGCCGTCGCCGATCTTTGGTAGTAGCCAGCTGTATTCATCGCATTTGCATTAACATTTACATTGGCAGGCTGGTAATGGTTCAATACAGTATTCGTCGTGATTTCCTTCATCGTTGGAACCTGATAATGTCCCGCCTCGTTCATGTATTGCCATACTTCATAAGCTTGCTCGGAGCAATTCACTGCACCCTGCTGCATCATGGAGCGCAGCTGCGGGTTCGCGCATTCCAGTGCGGCAATAATCTTCATGGATGCGGAAGATTTGTGAAGCATCAGCAAAGCGCAAGCGACATCCTTGTCGTCAATTTGATTCGGGGATGCGTTCGGGCTTGCAGGGGCCGGATGGTCCAGGCCGTAAGTTGGTGTAAAGGCTTTGGGTGCCATATAAGGCGAACCTGCGACAGCTCCTTGGCCGGACAATTGCTGAGCGGCTTGAACGCAGTGATTGTATTCATTGACCGTGAATTGCAGCTGCTTATCCATGATTCCTGCCAGCCGCGGATCCCTTACATGCGGACGATACAGCTGCATCGTATTAATAATGGAGATTGCTGCCGAAAGCACCTCATGTACTTCCATCGTTTCGTGTGCGCCTAAATGTGCTGCCAAACTATTTCCTCCTCGAAAGTTAAATGGTGCAACGTGTTTAAATTGCCTACATGGGCTGTTATTTATGTGATGGAAAAGTTTATCCTATACCTCGATAATGATAGGAAGGATCATCGGCCTTCTTTTTGTCTTCGCGTACAGGAAGGCGCCAACCGAGTCTTTTGTTTTCGTCTTAAGAAGAGACCATTTCCAGTCATTGCCTGACTCCTGCAGTTCCTCGATTGTCCTGATGACGATACGGCTGACTTCGCCAAGCAGTCCTTCTGATTCCTTCACATAGACGAACCCTCGCGAGATGACATCGGGGTCGGATAGCAGCGCGTTCTCTTGGCGGCTGAGCGTAACGACGATAACGATGATGCCATCCTCAGACAGATGCTTGCGGTCCCGCAGCACAATATTCCCGACATCTCCGATGCCGAATCCGTCTACCAGCGTATTGCCTGCAGGAACTTGCCTCGTGCTGACGGCTTGCCCTTCGCTAATATCCAGTACATCCCCATTACGCAGAATAAAGATGTTCTCCCGTTCGACTCCCACGTCTACAGCAAGCTGGCGGTGCTGATGCAGCATCCGGTATTCTCCGTGAATCGGCACAAAGTAGGTCGGTTTCATAAGCGTAAGCATCAGCTTTAGCTCCTCTTGGCTGCCATGGCCGGATACGTGCATGCCGGTTCCTCCGTGGCCTCCGTGAATGACATGCGCGCCTAGCAGATACAGATGATCCAGCGTGCTGGCTACATTGCGCTCATTGCCGGGTATCGGAGAAGAAGCAAAAATAACCGTATCGCCGGGATCGACCGTTATTAAAGGATGTGTAGAGCTGGCGAGACGCGACAAAGCGGCCATTGGCTCGCCTTGACTACCCGTACATAGCACTGCGATTTGCTCGCGGCCAAATTGTCCGGTTTCTTTCGGTTCGATGATCATTCCTTCAGGGATATCCAGATACCCAAGCTCTTGGGACACCTTCACGACATTAACCATGCTGCGCCCTAGCAGCAGCAGCTTGCGGCCGGTTTTGGCGGCAGCGTTGATGACCTGCTGCAGCCGGTTCACATTGGAAGCGAAGGTAGTGAGGAATATTTTGTTTTTAGCTTTCTGGAAAGCCTCCTCAATCCTTTCGCCAACCAGCTTCTCGGAAGGCGTAAAGCCGGGACGCTCCGCATTCGTGCTCTCTGACAGCAATAGCAGCACGCCGCGTTCGCCGATTCGGGCCATTTTATGCACATCAGGAAATTGCTTGTTGGCAGGGGAGAGGTCGAACTTGAAATCTCCGGTGTGGACGACGGTTCCTTCCGGGGTATCGATCGCGATGCCAACACAATCCGGGATGCTGTGATTCGTGCGGAAGAAGGAGAGCTTCAGCGAGCCAAGCTCGAAGACGCTGTCGGTGTGAATATCATGCAAATCTTTATCGCTCAGACTATGCTCCTTCAGCTTTCCTTTTATCAAACCCAGCGTCAACGGAGTCCCGTATACAGGCATATTCAACTGTTTCAAAATGTAGGGAATAGCCCCGATATGGTCCTCGTGTCCATGGGTAATAAATAACCCCCGGATGCGCTCCTTGTTCTCCATCAAATATGTAATATCCGGGACGATGAGATCGATGCCAAGCAGGCTTTCATCCGGGAATTTGGAGCCGCAATCGATGACGACGATATCGTCGCCGTATTGAATCACGTACATGTTCTTGCCGATCTCGAATACGCCGCCGAGCGCGAATACGGACAGCTTGCCAGCATGCTGCGGCTTGTTAGGGTGAGCCATCTTATCCGTCCTTCCAGTTATTATCCTAAAGTCGATGGTCCGAAGTTAGGCATACAATTTTGGTTGTTTTTAATATTCGATAATTTGGTTAATCTATGCACCCGCTGGTTGCTCTGGCGGACAAGACGGTCACTGTTTTGAAAAAAATGATCACAAATCCGTTGACTTTTGAAAACGGTTTATTTATCATGAAAACTAATAGATCCAACATAGATCTATCATAGATCTATCGAACAAACCCCAGAAGTGGAGGTTGATCGAGGTTGTCACAACATCGGGTTATCGCATCCTATCTCATCGAAACTCCTCATTCCTTGGCCCATGCCGCGGAGTTGATGGCTGGAGAACAATCTACAGGAACTTTTGTTGCGGTACCTGGCGAGACGCCGGAGCTGAAGGCCCGCCACAGCGCGGAGATTATTGGCACCGAAGAGCTGGAAGAGATGCTGGAACCCTCCTTGCCGCATAGTGTCCCGCCGCCTGGGGGGGACAATCCTGTGTATCGAAGAGGATTGGTCAAGTTATCTTTCCCGCTAGATAATTTCGGTCCATCACTTGCCAATCTGTTGAGCACGATAGCCGGCAACCTGTATGAGCTGCGTGAGCTGTCGGGCATCAGGCTGACCGATATCGAGCTGCCGGAGCCCTTCGCCGAGAAGTACCCCGGACCTCAATTCGGCATCGAAGGGACCAGGAAGCTGGCGCAAGTCTATAACTGGCCGATCATTGGCACCATTGTGAAGCCGAGCATCGGCCTCCCGCTTTCTGAATATGGACCGCTTGTCACAAGCCTGGCGGAGTCAGGCCTGGACTTCATTAAGGATGATGAGCTCTGCGCCAATCCGCCATATGCGCCTTTCGAACAGCGGGTGAAGATCGTAATGGAGGCGATTGAGCGGGCAGCGGACCGAATAGGCAGGAAGCTGATGTATGCCTTTAACATAACGGGCGACATTGACGAGATGCGGCGGAATCACGATATCGTCGTGAAGGCGGGCGGAACCTGCGTAATGGTTGCCGTCAACAGCATGGGCTTGCCGGCCGTCGCTCATCTGAGGCAATACGCAGAGCTGCCGATCCACGGCCATCGCACGCAGTGGGGGGCGATGACCCGCGCTCCGATGCTGGGCATGAGCTTCAAGGCTTATCAGAAGCTATGCCGGCTTGCCGGCGTAGACCACCTTCATACGAACGGGCTGAATAGCAAATTTGCCGAGAGCAACAAGGCTGTCGCGCAGTCCATCAAGGCTTGCCTTGCGCCATTCCTTGGCGGGTATCCTGTGATGCCGGTGCTTTCATCCGCGCAGTGGGCGGGAACTGCGGAGCCTACTTATCAAGCAGTTGCCACGACGGATGTGATTCATCTGGCCGGCGGAGGCATACTGGCTCATCCGGGAGGCGCAGCCGAAGGTGTACTCAGCATGAGACAAGGCTGGGAGGCAGCGTCGAGCGGCATTGCCATAACGGAATATGCCAAGACGCATCCTGCTCTTCAACAAGCGATAGATAAATTCGGGAAAGCTCGCAACTAGACTATGGCGGAGGTACAGAACATGCAGGACAATGAGCTTCTACTGGCTTTTTACGGAGATGATTTTACGGGCTCGACGGATGCCATGGAAGCACTGTCTCGAAGCGGATATCGAACGGTGCTGTTTTTGGAAGCGCCTTCGGCCGATATGCTGAAGCGCTTCGAAGGCATCCGGTGCATTGGGGTCGCAGGAACAAGCCGGGCGAAGAATCCCGAGGACTTGGGGCAGGAAGTGAAGCCGGTGATGGAGATGCTGTCGCAGCTGCCTGTCGGCGTCATCCATTACAAGACCTGCTCGACCTTTGATTCCTCGCCAGAGTTCGGCAGTATCGGCGAAGCGATAAGAGTGACGCTGCCTTGCTTCGAGAAGCAAGAGACGGTTCCGCTGCTGGTCGGGGCCCCGGCGCTAGGCCGATATACGGTATTCGGCCATCACTTCGCCAGGTATGACGGAGAGGTGTACCGGCTCGACCGTCATCCGGTCATGTCGCGCCATCCTGTTACGCCGATGGCGGAATCGGATCTTCGGCTCCATCTGCAGAAGCAGCTGGATGTCCGGATGGAGCTGGTAAGCGTTGCAGATCTGCAAGGCGATGCCGAGTCGGCAGGAAGGGCTTATCGAGAGAAGCTGCAAAGCAAACCGGGCGTTATCTTGTTCGATGCGCTGGATGATGCGACAATGAGGCTGACAGGCCAGTTGATTTGGGAATCGGCAGGTGAGGGATTGCGGTTCGTGGTGGGCTCCTCCGGTGTTGAATATGCCTTGACCGCTCATTGGAGCGAAGCGGGCATTCGGAAGGCAGACGAACAGGCGAGCCCGGCAGGAGCAGGCATTGTTCCAGCGGAGCGGATACTGGCGGTCTCCGGCAGCGCTTCACCGGTCAGCCAGCGTCAGGTTGAGACCGCAATCGAGCAAGGATTCGCAGGAATCCGCATTCAGCCGGAATGCTTGGCCGAGGACGGGAGTCTGCCGGAGCAGCTGCTGAAGGAGGCCATCGGCCTTCTTCAAGAAGGACGAAGCGTGGTGCTGTATACCGCGCTAGGGCCTGAAGATCCTGCTATCGCTGCAACCCGCCGGGCCATTGCCGATCGCGGCATCGCCAGCTCCCAGGCAGGAGAGCATATCGGCCGCCAGCTCGGCAGATGGACGAAGCATGTGATGCTTGAGGCGAATTTAAGCAGGGTCGTCATTGCAGGCGGAGACACATCCGGCTTTGTGACAAGCGAGATGGGCATATACGGACTTGAGATGGCATTGCCGATCTCGCCGGGAGCGCCTCTCTGCAAGGTCTACTCGCAGGATGAGAGAATGGACGGACTGGAGCTTGCTCTTAAAGGCGGACAGTTCGGAAGTCCGGATTATTTCGTGAAGGTGCGGGACGCCGCATCGGGTTAAACAATAGGAATCGTGTCGGGAAAGGATGTTGACTTGTACAATGGCTGATCAGAAGAAGGAATCACTCTTGCTCAAGGATATTGCCTACTATCAAATAAAGGAGCATATTCTCGATGAGCGCTTCGAGCCTGGCCGCTTCTTGTCGGAGCGCGAGCTGATCGAGCTGCTGGAGATGAGCAAGACGCCGATCAAGTCGGCGCTTACGCGGCTGGAGACGGAGGGGTTCCTGACCGTATCCTCCAAGCAAGGCATCATCATCAATGATCTGGCGATTGACCGCATTATTGACATTTACGACTTGCGTACAGCTCTGGAGACCTTCAACATTCAGAGCATTGTGGGCAGAGGCCTCTCCGAATCGCAGATAGTGGCGCTTAAGGCCAATCTGGAGGCGACGGAAGAGATTGTCGGCCGGTTGAATGTGAAGGAATTCGCCAAGGCGGACCATGAGTTTCATTTGCTCATCTGCAAATTTGCAGGCAATCAGGAAATCTATAGAGTGCTGCTTAACTATCAAGATCATTTGCTGCGTATCACACTAAGACATCTGAAGAAGGATCCGCACCGGATGAGAGATTTCTTGCAGGACCACCAAGATATATTCGCGTTGCTTCAGCAGGGGAACGGCGATTGCGTCGACCGTATGAAGGAGCATCTCCAGGCATCGAAGCGGAAGCTATTGTTCTAATAAGCAAGGGACAGACAGCATGAGTATGGCAGAATGGGGGAATTTAAATGAAGGCCGTATATGTGGACGACGCTTATAAAGTCGTAGTGAAGGAAGTAGACAAACCGGCAGTGGGGCATAACGATGTATTGATCAGAGTCAAAGCGGCAGGCATATGCGGATCGGATATTCATACGTACAAGGGACTACATCCTTTCCGCAAGCCGCCGGTCATTATCGGGCATGAAATTGCGGGAGAGGTTGTCGAGGTTGGGCCAGGCGTTACCAAGTTCAAGGCTGGCGATCGCGTGACGGTGGAGCCGCAGACAGGCTGCGGCCATTGCGAATATTGCCTAGCAGGCCATGTCAATTATTGCTCTGAACGCGGAGCGCCCGGAATCGGCAGCTGGTATGGGGCCATGGCGGAATACTTCGCCGCGCGGGAGCTGACGGTGTTCAAGCTGCCGGATGAGATGGATTATGACAGCGGCGTTCTGGTAGAGCCTTTCGCTGTGGGCGTTCATGCCGTCAGGAAGGCGGAGATTCAGGTAGGCGACAAAGTGGCGATATTGGGGGCAGGGCCGATCGGATTGCTGGCGATGGCGGCAGCAAAGGCCGCAGGCGCTACAACTATGCTCGTTACCGATGTGATGGACTACGCTCTTGGAATCGCTTCCGAGATGGGCGCTACCCATACAATGAACACTATGGACCGGCAGGACTGGACGGAGGAAGCCAAAGCGGAGGTCGGCGGGGAATTCGACAAAGTGCTGATTGCAGTAGGCGTTCCCGGCATTATCGATCAATCGCTTCGCTTGCTTCGCAAAGGCGGCCGCATCGTAACGATCGCGATGTTCCACGGTACGCAAACCTTTGATATTCATAACTTGCAAAATCAAGAGAAAGAAATTATCGGCTGCATGACCTATACCAGAGTCGATACCATGACAGCCATCGATCTTCTAATGGCCGGAGCCGTCAATGAGCAGGCCATCATCTCGCACAAGCTGACCTGCGATCAAGCGGCCGAGGGCTTCCGCCTTGTCGACAAGAAGGAAGATCAATCCATGAAAGTGCTGGTTACATTCTAGGGACGCGAGTGAATCGCGTCGATGCGCAGGGTATATCCGGGCGGCGCATGCCGCCGCTTCGGCTGCCATACATCATAAGACTAACTCATAGGGGGATGTATCATGTTCAAGAAGCTTGCAACAATCATGGTCATTACAGCGATGTTCGTTACCGCTGCCTGCGGCAATGGCGGCAATGCCGGCACAGGCGGTTCCGGAGACGGCGGCGGATCATCGAATGAAAAAACAGTCAAGCTGCGTCTCGGCCATATTACGGGCGAAAGCGACGCATGGCATATCGGAGCAATGAAATTCGCCGAACTGGTAAAGGAGAAAAGCGGCGGCACCGTTGAGGTCGACGTATTCGCAAGCTCTACGCTGGGCAATGACCGCGACTTGATCGAGGGCATGCAGCTGGGTTCCGTAGACTTTGCGCTGGTAGCAGGCGTATTGTCCAACTTCCATGAGCCATTCTCGATTCTGGAAGTTCCTTATCTGTTCCGTGACCAAGAGCACTTGGAGAAAGTGCTGTACGGCGAAGTGGGCGACAAGCTGAAGGCGGACCTGCTGTCAGATGCGACCATTCGCGGCCTTGAGTTCTGGGTGCGCGGCCCGCGCCAGCTGACCACGAACAAGAAAGTAGAGAAGGTTGACGATCTGAAAGGCGTGAAGATCCGCGTACCGGAAATTCCGGCATCGATTGAAGCGTGGAGCGCGATGGGCGCGTCGCCAATGCCGATGGCCTTTGGTGAAGTATATTCTTCGCTTCAGACAGGCGTTATCAACTCGCAAGAGAACCCGCTTGCCTTTATTTCGAGCAACAAGATGCAAGAGGTTCAGGATTACCTGGTTATGACGAATCACGTTTACGGCTATGTTCTTCTGGCGATGAGCGATATTACGTATAACAAGCTTTCCGAGAACCAGCGCAAGGCAGTCGAAGAAGCAGCCAAAGAGGCGACCGAGTTTGAAAACGCTTTAGTGGCGGAGCAGGAAGAGAAGTTGCTGAAATCGCTGCACGAGGAAGGCATGGAGCTGATCGAAGTCGATACGTCCGCATTTGCTGCGAAGGTACAGCCTGTATTGGAGAAATTCGCAGCTCGTTACGGTCAAGAGCTGTATGACAGCATTGTCGCAACAGAATAGAACTTATGCAAGCTGGAAGCCAACTGTGTGATAATTCAGCTTGCTTGTACAACTAATTGGGGCCGGCTTATCCTCGATTCACCATTGGAAGAACGTCGGCCTATATTGTGAAATTTTCCGTACGAAGACGGGAGGATAAAGGATGAAAGCGATCATCAAAGGAATTGATGTCGTCAACAAGCTTGTCGGCTATGTCGTAGGCTTGATGCTCATGGTGATGTCAATTCTCGTTATTATACAGATTATTAGCCGCTTCGTCGTTGACGTTCCGATCCATTGGACCGAAGAGCTTGCGCGGTATCTCATGATTTACACTGTATTTTTTGGCGCTGCACTGGCGCTGCGTCACCATAAACTGATAGCGGTAGAAGTTATCGCGGAGAATATTAAGCCCAAAGCCCGTAAAATTTTAAAAATTGCCGTAATGGTGATTACAATTGTATTTATGCTTATTTTGACAGTGAAAGGCTTTGAGATGATGCCGATCGTAGGCAAGCAGACATCTTCTGCTATGGGTATGCCTATGAGTATGGCGTACATGGCCATTCCTGTTGGCGCTATGCTTATGATTATGAATGCGATTGCAGTTATTTTGGAATTTCTGACGAATGAGCATGTAGAGACAAATGAGGCTGCACTAGAACTTCAAGCGGTTGAACAGCAAGGAAAGGGGGAGCAGCTGTAATGGGTCTGATACTGTTTATTTGTTTGCTGCTATTCTTCATTATTGGCGTTCCCGTTGCTGTCGCCATGGGACTTGCTTCAGCCGTAGCAATCTGGTGGGACGGGGGTACACCGCTAATCGTTCTCGTACAGAGGTCATTCACCTCGATAGACTCGTTCCCGCTTATGGCGATTCCGTTTTTCGTACTTGCAGGCGTTTTGATGGAGTATGGCGGAATATCCAAGCGCCTAATAAATTTTGCCAATGCGCTGACGGGTCATTTCTCCGGAGGTCTGGCATTCGTAACGATCGTTACCTCGATGTTTTTTGCGGCAATTTCCGGGTCGGCGGCTGCAACAACAGCAGCGCTCGGCAGCATTCTGATTCCGGCTATGATACGGCGTGGCTATCACCGCAATTTTGCCGGCTCAGTCCAGTCGGTATCCGGTGAGCTGGGCGTAATCCTGCCGCCATCCATTCCGTTGATCTTGTACGGCATCTCGACCGAGACGTCCATCGGGGACCTCTTTATGGCGGGTTTCCTGCCCGGCCTTCTTATCGCAGCCTCGCTTATGATTACGGTTGTCATTATCGCGAAGAAAAGAAAATACCCAAGCGAGCAGAAAAAGACGGGCAAGGAATTATGGGTGGCATTCAAGCAGTCTTTCCTTGCTTTGCTGATGCCTGTCATTATATTAGGCGGCATCTACGGCGGCTTCTTTACGGCAACGGAGGCGGCTGGCGTAGCGGTGCTGTATTCCTTCATCATTGGCGTATTCGTCTACCGCGAGATTAAGTTCAAGCAGCTGATGCATGTATTCACATCCTCAGTTGTGACTACATCGGCCATTATGTTTATTCTGGCCAGCGCCGGTCTGTTCGGCTGGATTATGACACGAGAGGGCATCCCTCAGATGGTGGCGGAATTCTTTATCAGTTTCTCGGATAGCGCAATAGTCTTCTTGCTGCTTGTCAACTTATTCTTGTTATTCATCGGCATGTTTATGGAAACCAATGCTTCGATTATTATCTTGGCACCATTGCTGTTGCCGGTTGCGGTGCATCTTGGAGTAGACCCCGTACACTTCGGTATGATTATGATCGTTAACTTGGCGCTTGGCATGTGTACGCCGCCGCTTGGCATCAACTTGTTCATATCTTCGTCGATTGCCAAGATTAATCTGCTCCAGATAACGCGGGGCATGATTCCTTTCTATATTGCATTGCTCATAGCGCTAATGCTAGTCACCTATATCCCGCAAATCTCGTTGTTCCTGCCTAGTATATTGAAGTAAGGGAACACCGAGCTGCGCTTCAAGCGGGCAGAGAGTAGCGGTCAGCCAGCACGAAACCCAATACGAACGAGAGGAGCTGAAGCGAAGATGCCTTCCGTCGAAGCGGTAGTGCAGCAATTGCAGCATACTGGCAAATATATGATGCAATACGGCCTTGCCTGGGGCAATGCCGGCAATATCAGCGCCAGAACCGAAGCGGATCGTTATGTCATTACAGCGAGCGGAACCTTCCTCGGAGAACTGGACGAGGGCGATCTCATCGAATGCGATATGTCCGGCGCTGTCTATGGCACAGAGCGCAAGGTTCCGTCCAAGGAGACGCCTATGCACCGAGCGGTCTATGAGAGCCGCCCGGAGATCGGTGCAGTCCTGCATGCATCGCCATTCTACAGCGCGCTTGTCGCTTGCTCGGATATGGAGATTCCGTCCAACTGGTTTGTGGAGACGATGTATTATTTGGAGAAGGTTGAGCGAGTGCCTTATTATCATCCCGGCACTGATGCTCTTGGCGAAGGCGTTCGCGAGAAAGCGAAGCATGCCAATATATTGCTGCTGGAGAATCACGGCGTTCTTGTGTACGATACGTCAATTCGGGAAGCGCGCATGGCGCTGCAGACGCTGGAGATGGCCTGTCGCATGCTGGTCGTCTCGCAATCGGCGAATATCGGCATGACGGGTTTGCCGCGTGGCACGGAGATGGATTTCCTGGAGAAAGCGGGCTATAAGCCGCGCAGGCAATGGAATCTGTCATAGCTGCAGGTGAATGAGAGCTTAGCGATAAGGAGATGTCTCATCAGGTTATGAACCTGATTGGAGACATCTCTTTTTTGTGTGATACAGTGACATTAATTTATTTTATCCAGCTGATATTTAAGCTTCTGAATAAAGATTTTGGATGCATGCGGAAGCGGCTGCTCCTCGGAACGAACCCAGCCCAGATAGACCGGATCGTTATCTGCAATATCCAGATCAATGGTTGCGATGCCTTTGGCTGAAGAGGGAGGGTAGAACGAAAAGTCGAGGCCAATCGTAATCGCCGAGCCTTCCTCCACCGCTTTGATGATGGCATCTTTGTTGTTCGTGTAGAACAATACATTAAGCGCACCGTAGCGGGATTCGAAGTCTTGAATGAACCATTTCAAATAATCGTCGTTATACAAGACAAGGGGCTGGCTTCGCAACATATCGGGCGATAGCGACGATCGCTGTGCAAGCGGCGAGAAACGGCTGACTCCGGCAATCAGCTTGCCCTCCAGCAATCTCTCAAAGGCTACGCTCATATGGCGATGCAGCTCTTCATTCCAAATAATAAGCCCGAGATCGATCTTGTTGTGCCGAAGGTCGTTCAAAATCTCGGTTGTTCCTTTTTCGGTAATTTCCAGCTCAACACGGGGATAGTCCCGCTTGAAGCTGATGATCGCATCGACGAATAAGGAGAGGGGGACCGGTATGGCCGCCAGTCTGAGCTGTCCGCTTAGCTCGGAAGTATAGCTTTTGGCCTCCTCCTCGATTTCATTGATTTTGGCCAGCACCTCGAACGCCTTCTGAATAATGGCTTTGCCTTCCGCTGTCGGAACCGTGCCGGTCCGGGAGCGATGGAACAGCGCAAGCCCTAGCTCCGCCTCCAAGTTGGAGATGGATTGGCTGACAGCCGAGACGCTGATATGGAGGTTCTGAGCGGCACCGGTTACAGAGCCGGTTTTGGCGACCTCCACGATACAAGCCAGCTGCTCCAGCTGCATGCTTACCGCCTCCATTTACCTTAAGCTGTACTTAAGTAACATTTAATACGTTTAAATTTACTTAAATATAAAACAGCAGTACGATGATGACAAGACCTTATTCAATAGATGTTCACAACTTGGTCGTGTCTGAAAACCCGTTACCCCCTGAGTTCTCAGACACGCCCTAGATCAACGGGAGGTTGTTCAGATGACAACATCAAAACGTGTAGCGGTAATTACCGGCGGAGCGAGCGGCATCGGCCGTGAGACGAGCCTTCATTTTGCCCGTAAGGGAGACCGTGTCGTGGTAGCTGACTTTAACGAAGCGGGCGGACTTGAGACGGTAGAGCAAATCGTGAAAGAAGGCGGAGAGGCGATCTTCGTCAAAGTTGACGTCTCGAAGCAAGAGGAAGTCGATGCGCTTGTCGACAAAGCGGTAGAAGCTTACGGCAGAATCGACGTTATGTTCAACAATGCCGGTATCGGCGGCGCGGGCCCTGTGCTGGATCAGAATATGGACTTGTATCACCGCACTATCGCCATTAACCAGCATGGCGTTGCGTATGGCATCATGGCAGCGGGCAGAAAGATGCGCGAGCTTGGCATCAAAGGCATCATCATCAACACCGCATCGGTATTCGGCTTCCTGGCATCGCCCGGAACATTCGCTTATCATGCGACCAAAGGCGCTGTCATTATGATGTCCAAATCAGCTGCTCTTGATCTGTCGCCGCATGGCATTCGCGTCGTAGCCGTTGCTCCTGGCGCAGTGGATACGCCGATTATCCAAGGCTATAAGGACAATGGCATGCTCGACAGTATGAGAGCCAAAGTCATGGGCGGCGAGCTGACGAAGCCGGAAGCTCTCGCGAAGACGGTATACCTGATCTCGCTGGATGAAGCTGAAGCGATCAACGGCAGCGTCGTCATGGCGGACCAAGGCTACGCTTCTTTTAAATAAACGATCCAATCTATAGCCTGAAGAAAACCACAACGGTGAACCTGCACCTCGCTTGTTAGATGAGGTGCAGTGCAAGCCAGCGTTGTGGTTTTTTCTGATGCGAGACCCTGCTTATTGCATGTTCCGATTGGCGTCATATTGTTTCTTGGCCTTGTAGGAGCAGAAGCCGGCCAGCACAATCATGACCGGAATAGTCATCCAGAGGAAGCCGCGGCCCAGAGCAAAAGGCGTCTCGAACAGGAACGAGCCCCAGAACGCCGATCCCTGCTTCTCCCATAGCCCTGGTGTCAGATATAGCTCTTTGGGATTCAGGAATGCGGCAAGGTCAATGCTCTTTGTGGTAAGCAAGACGGCGAAGAGCGGAATGAAGCATGCGGCGAGCGACGTCCACATATCCGCCAATCTTTTGTAGCGTCCAGCTTTGGAGTCCATATCGGAGAAGATATCTTCCCCCATTGCTGTACCTGTTTTCCTGAAGTACTGAGCGCCGGAGCTTCTAGTACCGGCTATATGCGTCCAGCCGCAGTCCTCGAACAAAGCTAGGTAGTCCTCGAAGTCGGAAGTACGGCGGAAAGTGCGGTAATCGATGCGAATGACCGTGTCGAGGCCGGACACAGCAGGCTCGAATTCATAGCCAAACATCGACTTGCGGGCCAGGAGATGGCCTTGGCTTGCCATATCATTCAGCCATTGTTCTTCCTTCTCCAGGTCGACAAAATATTTATGTCTGCGCATGTCCTTACCTCCTGTAGTTCCATCTGTCATTCGTCACGTTAATCATATGCATCATCCGGTCGAAGTCAGCTCTTAGCATGGCTGCTCCATTCTCTGTGATCACGTATACTTTGCGGCGGCTGTCCTCGCTCGGAACGGGTCCGATCCATCCCAGCTTCAGCAAGTTATCGATAGCGCCGTATAGCGTTCCGGCTGCCATTCGCACCTGTCCGTGGCTGAGCTCCTCCACCTTCTGCAGAATGGCGTAGCCATGTGCGGGTTCAGTTAAGGCAAGGAGGATATAATAGACCGTCTCGGTAAGCGGCAAATGTCTGTCTCTCTGCATCAGGTTCTCTCCTGTATGGTTATTCTGTGTAATTATACAACTCAACTGTATAGTTCGACTGTATAGTTTGATTATATACAGTTGAACTGTATATGGCAATAGGGCTATGGATTTTTAAGTAAGCAAGTGCTAGGCTGAATAAAGAGGTTAAATGCTTGGCGATTGTAGCGAAGGAGGCTGCTCATGAGTGCGAACGGCTTAATATTGGAAGGCGGAGGCATGCGCGGGATATATACAGCGGGCGTGCTGGAATATTTCTCAGAGCATGGGATCTATTTTCCGTATACGATCGGCGTATCGGCCGGCGCTTGTATGGGAGCGAGTTATTTGTCCCGGCAGCTTGGACGCAATCGTATTGTGAATGTGAATTGGGTGAGCGATCCCAGGTATATATCATGGAGAAATCTATGGAGGAATGGGCAGCTGTTCGGCATGGATTTTATATTCGACGAGATTCCGAACAAGCTGGTGCCGTTTGATTACGAAGCCTTCCAGAATAGTCCGGAGGAATATGTGATCGGTACGACGGACTGTATAACTGGCGAGGCCGTCTATTACCGTAAGAGTGATCCCGGATATGATTTGCTAAAGCTTCTGAGAGCATCAAGCTCACTTCCTTTCATCGCTCCGATTGTCGAGTTCGGAGGCAGGAAGCTGCTCGACGGAGGCATTGCCGATCCGATCCCGCTGCGAGAGGCGGAGAAGGAAGGCTACAAGCGCAATGTGCTCATACTGACGCGCAATAGTGACTATCGCAAATCCCGCTCTCGTTTTCCATGGCTGCTTAAGCGCGCTTATGCCAAATATCCGAAGCTGGTCGAGACCATGCTGCACAGATATGAGGTCTATAACGAAACGTTGGCATATATCGAAAGCCAAGAGAAGTCGGGCAATGTGTTCGTTATTCGGCCGCAGGAGCCTCTTGTTGTGGGCAGAATGGAGCGGGATCCGAGGAAGCTGGATGCGCTCTACATGCAGGGCTACCGCGATGCGGGCAAGCTGATGCCGTCGCTTCAGGAATGGATGGGGAGTACCGCCAAAGATAAAGTCAGCCAATAATGGCTGGCTTTTTTTGTGTATATATTTTTGCTTACTGGACCGAATAGAAACATTTTTCTTCCGTTGTAATACTTCCGCCATGTTCGCTTTTGCCGTATTCTGGCATGATGAAGGAGGTTAATCGTCAGCACTCCTGTTCCGAGGCGCGAACTTCTGACGTTCCGCAGTGCCGGCCGGATCGGACCCGGCATACTGAACAATGGGGCGGCGTTAATCCGTCAAAACAGTTATTGGGTTCGAATCCCAATCGCCCATAGGGCGCCAGGTTGGACACTCGATAAGGGATCGAGCAATTGAGCAATGTAGAAAAGGTCTTCTTAAGGATCGGTCGGGGCAGCGGCGCCGCGTATTCCTGCGCTTCTTCGCAAGGAGAAGAGGCAAGCGAATGTGAAGGGCGCCGCGGGTTCCGCTTTGGCCGGACTTTGCAATCCGGGGATGCGGATAGCGGCAGGCGAACGGGCAAGGCTGCGGACACATGAGCAGGCATGGATGGCAAGGGCTCCAGCGTCTTTTCATGGCAGCTGCAGCCGACCGGCGCCGAATGCGAACCGGCGACATGGATTCCGTCACGATGCCGAAGGGCCGGTCCTGTAGAGGATCAATATCTGAGCCGAGGTGAATGAAATGAAAAAATGGATGGAAACCACAATCGTCAAGCAGGATGAGCGGGGATTGCTTTTTCATAAAGGAAGCTACAAGAATGTCCTGAAGCCGGGAACATACCGCCATGCGGGATGGTCGGGCAACGAAATTATAGTGCTGGAAGTGTCCAAGGCATTTGCGGTTCACGGCAAAGAGCTCGCGTTGTTCCGTCAGGACGCGGAGCTTGCTCAAGAGGTGGCATTTGTGGACGTTCAAGACAACGAGTATGTGCTGCATTATGAAGACGGACGCCTTGTTTCGGTATTGAGTGCGGGCAGCTATGCCTATTGGAATGTGCTGAAGGAGCATCGTTTCACGCGTGTCGATATTCGCCAGCCTGAGCTGCCCGCCGAATTGGCGGCTTCCATGCCGATGCGGCTGATGTCTTATTGTACCGTCTTCGAGGTGGCGAGCCATGAGCGTGGAATGCTGCATTATAACGGGGTGTTCCAAAGAGAGCTTGCGCCGGGCAAATATTATTTTTGGAAAAACGGTCCGGTAGGCGTGCAAGTGAAAGTGGTCGACCTGCGCCAGCAGCAGCTGGATCTGACGGGCCAGGAGATGATGACGGAGGACAAAATTACGCTGCGGCTTAACTTTGTGTGCCAGTATCAGATCGTCGACCCGGTCAGAACGCTTGAGATAAGGGGCTTCGAAGAGCAGGTCTACATTACGCTGCAGCTGATCCTGCGGGAGTATGTGGGCACCATGAAGCTGGACGATCTGCTGCGCGTGAAACAAGAGATCGGCGCGTATGTGCTGGATCGCTTGAACGGGCATAGCCCCCGGTTCGGCGTCCGATTCGCGTCGGCTGGCGTGAAGGATATCATATTGCCCGGCGAGGTGAAGGATATCCTGAATACCGTTCTGCTAGCGGAGAAGCGGGCGCAGGCGAATCTGATTATGCGCCGCGAAGAGACCGCTTCGACTCGGAGCCTGCTCAATACGGCGAAGCTGATGGAGGAGAACGGAACGCTCTACCGCCTGAAGGAGCTGGAGTATCTGGAGAAAATATGTGACCGGGTAGGCAGCATCTCGCTGACCGGCGGGGGCAACTTGCTGGAACAGCTGAACGCTTTGGTTGGCGCGAAAAAAGCCGGAGATCATTCGTGATATAATGATCTTTGGCTTTTTTGTTTGTATCGCAAATCAGAGCAGCAGGGCGGCTTTACTAATCACGTGTATCTGATCGATACTGAGTAACGGCGTGGCGGAGAAAGGAGAGTAGAGCACATGAATACAGACCATATAGAAGGCGCAGTCGTACGCGAAAAAGGATTGACCGGGAGGATCACCTTGGGCATGGGCTGCTTCTGGAGCCCGGAGGCGCTATTCGGCGCAATGCCTGGCGTGCTTTGCACACAGACCGGCTATGCGGGCGGCACGGCGGATCATCCGACTTATCGGGAGATGGGGGATCACACGGAATGCATTCAGCTAGAATTCGATACCGAAGTCATAACCTTCGAGGAGCTGGCAGCAATCTTCTGGGAGCGTCATCAGCCCGTCAATATTAACGGCTACAAAGGCAGGCAGTACCAATCGCTGCTTATCTATGAGACGGACAGCCAGCGTGAAGCCATTGACCGGGTGCTTCAGAATCGGGAGCGCAGCGGGCTTGGAAGGCCGGAGACGGACATTGTGCCGTACAGTATCTTTTATGCTGCAGAGGAAAGGCATCAGAAGTATTACCTGAAGCGGTATCCGCAAGCGGTCGAAGCGCTCACTTCCCTGTATCCTTCGCACAACAGCCAGTTGAACAGCTCTACGATTGCCGCCAGGCTGAATGGCCTCGCGAAGGGCTTTACCAATATGGAACGCATTAAGCATGAGGTAGAGGCTTGGGGGATCGGTGATGGGGCTAGAAGCCGGCTTTTAGAAACCATCACTTCCATTCGGTGGTAGAAAAACGATAGCTGGACCTAATTAATAATGCTATAATTTTCTAGCAATTATCCGGCTGCCGAAGGCTGAGGGCGAAAGGCATTGGCTGCCAGCGAATATGGGGGAGACGCATGAAGGTCTATCTGATTTTGACGCAAATTTTATATGTGATATGCTTGCTGCCCTGGTTTGTGTTCTGGGGATTGTCTTTTATGAGCTTTGCCAATGGGATCGGGTTTGGCAACACAGCTTTTGTGGCAGCGATTTCGGCTTATCCGATAGCGGCTGTGGCTTGTTCGCTAATTGCTTGGCTCATTCATAAAAAGAAGGCACGGACGGCGGTTATCGTTAATTTGATACCGATGCTTTGGATTATCGGGCTGGGATCTCTATTATTATTATAAAATAACAGGCCGTCAGGGCGGGGCGACTCGCTGCTGGCGGTTTTTTTTGTCTATTAGGGTACAGGAGAATGTCTTGTCATCCTTCGTTGTTCATAATACGATTAATGCAGTGAAAGATTACGGAGGCTAATCATTAATGAACATGCCGGGTGCAGAGGTAATGGGACGGTTTGTAGGACGGGCAAGGGAGAAGGCGCTGCTGGAGAAGTGGCTGGATCATGCGGAGGCGCCGCTCACTATGCTAGGGATTACCGGAATTGGCGGAGTCGGCAAGTCCACGCTGCTGTCTGAGTATATGCGGGCTGGCTCTGAGCGGGGATTGCTTTGTTTGTGGCTGGACGGGAGACATTTGCTTCCTTCGCCGCTGGCTTTCATGGAACAGTTGTCGGCGGCCGTCGCTTTGGAAGCCGGAGGGGGCTATGGGTCAGCGCCATTGGAGCCTCTCTTCAAGGCAACGCCGAAGCGGCGTGTGCTCGTCTGTCTCGACAATTACGAGGATATGCGGATGCTGGAACGCTGGCTGATCGATGCATTAATCCCTAAGTTCTCCAGGCAAGGCATCCTGCTGGTATTGGCCTCGCGTCCTGCATTTTCTATGGACTGGTCAACGCACCCGCAGCTCGGCGCATCGTTTCGCTTGATAGAGCTTGAGAACTTTAACCGCATGGAGACGGAGAGTTATTCAGCGGTGAGAGGCCAGAGGGACGATTCGCGCCAGAACGCCGGCCTGTACGAGCTGACCGGCGGACACCCGCTGACCTTGGCGCTTACGCTGGAGACCTTGGAACGAGGCGGTGTCCTGTCTGCGCAAGGAGCATTCCAAATCGCCAGACAGTTTACCGCACGCATGCTGCAGGAGCTGGCGGGCTCCGGGCTGCTACCGCTTGTGGATGTCTTGTCCGTGCTGAGCAGCGCCAACCAAGAGGAATTGGCGCATATTAGCGGCAGAGCTGTATCAAGGGAGGAATATGAGACGCTTGCAGGGCTTTCCTTTATCCAGCAGACGCCAGACGGAATCGGGCTGCACGACTCAGCGCGTCTGCATCTTCTGCGGGACCTGAAGCTGCGCGAGCCCAGCCGCTTGCATGAGCTGAGGGACCGCGCCATGGGCATGCTGTATAACCGGCTGCAGCAGAACGGGAACCGCGCGATTCGGATGCGGATCGCATCCCAGATGCTGCATATTTGCCGGGAAGCTTTGCCGCTGCTCAATCGCCAATATGCGGATATATCGGCAGAGCCTATTGCCGGCAATCTGGATTTGCCGCGCAGGGATGATTGCCGGATGCTGCAGGAGCTGCTGAGGCAATGGTGCGAATATAGCGTTGAAGCGGAGCAGGCTCTTAAGTATCAGCGGATGTTCGAAGAGGTATTCGCTAATTCGCCCGAAAGCATTGCAGTGCTGCGAGACCGGGCGGGAGAACCAATCGGGATGATTATCATGACCCTTCTGCACCGGGAGACCAGCATTCTATTGGCGCGGAGCGAGTTCGACGAGCTGGAGGAATGTGAAGCCGTGATGGATGTCTATGGCTCGCCGGATAAGGCCGATACATACTTGGCCGTCCTTGTTGCCGCACGCGGCGATCATCCGAGCTATACAAGGGAAGAGCTTGTCGGCCATATGATTCTGGACCGGATGTCGCTGCTTGGCGAGGGGATCAGAGTGCTGCTTGTTGCGACGAATCAGCATTTGAAGGCATTTTTGTTGGGACTGGGGTTCCAGGCGAGCCCTGCTGTCACTGGCAAATGCGATACGTCATTCGCCCGTTCCGAGCTGTTGTCGATCGATCACCGCACCGGCGGCTTCGGCGTATGGATGATGAACTTCTGGCGCAATGCCCATTCCGCCGCTGAGGATCCTGCAGATTTGCCGTATGAGCTGACGGAAAGGGAAAAGGAAGTGCTTAGGCTTATGTCAGAGGGCGCTTCGAACAAAGAGATTGCTGCCAGCCTCACGGTAACTAGCGAAACTGTGAAGTCGCATGTCCGCAACATATTCAGAAAGCTGGACGTCGACCGGCGGATGAAGGCTGTTGCGGTGGCCGAGAAGCTGAACTTGCTGAAGTGACAGGAACTCCAAAACAGCTATAATTGTTTTTTACATTGAAGCTGTTGCATTCATGGAGTATGATTGCTCTATTACATTTGGAAAGGGGGCCGAGGGCCGTGATTGTTCATCTGATGAGAATTCGAAATGCTAACCCGGTTAAACTTGATTTCATTGTCCTTCGGCCTCTACGGGCCTGAGCTGAGATGAAGCGGCAGCGCGCATCCCATGGGTGTGCACTAGTGCCGCTATATTCCCTATGCTTGAAGACCGTAAGCCATTGGGCTTGCGGTTTTTTTCATTTTCCAAGATAAGAGAGGATACACGAATATATGAATACTAACAACCAAGAAACGTATTACCGGCGGGTCGATCTCCCGGCCGGAGATCTCCATATTTATGCAAGCGACAGGCTGTTCCACGATATGGGGGCCAAGGTACTGGAGATGGCGAACAATAATTTGCAAATCCCCAACATCCGCTATATGAGCTATACGCCGGATGCGCATGTAGGTATCGGAACCTGCATCGGCACGACGGCGGTATGGGGAGAAGAGGACGGGTTTGTATCTCCTTCCATAGTGGGCAGCGATATCGGCTGCGGGATGCGTGTCCATGTGACGAACTTGAAGGCGGACCAGATCAAGGATGTCAGGCTGAGACGAAAGCTGGTGAAGGCGATAGAGCGGCTCATTCCGGTTGAAGCTCATGCCAGAGGACACTTCTCGGATATCAGACTGGAGCATGTGCTGCGCAAGGGCCTTCACGGCTTGCCGGGCAAATATGTGCCGGATGCCTATACGCCTAGGCGCGCGACCTCGCTGACACATGTGGAGAGCAGCGGCTTCCGCTTTGATGAGAATGCTCTGAACCGGCTCCCGGAGCCGGTATGGCACCGGTCGCATCGCCAGCTGGGCACGCTGGGCGGAGGCAATCACTTCATCGAGATTCAATCGCTGCAAATTAACCCTGAGAATCGGGAAATCGCTGAGCAATGGGGACTCTTCGACGGGCAAGTGGTCGTGATGATTCATAGCGGGTCCCGCGCATGGGGAGGCTCGGTGAATCAGTATTGCAGCACCGATGTAGCGAAGACCATGAGCAAGCTGGGCCTTGGCACGGCAGACCCCAAGCTTCAGTACGCGCCTCTAGACAGCCAGGCTGGGGATACGTATACGAATCTGATGTATTCCGCGCTGAATTATGCCATTGTGAATCGCCATTTGCTGGCTTATGCGGTGCGGGAAGCATTCCGAGAAGTTCTCGGCCCGGCGGCAGAACTCAAAACGCTATATGATTTGATGCACAATTATGCGTGCGCAGAGGGCGGGGAGGATCGATATTTCGTCCACCGGAAAGGAGCGACAAGAGCGCTTCCGGCGGGCCATCCCGGCAATCCGGCGCCTTATGCGGCGACAGGCCATCCCGCTCTAATTCCGGGATCGATGGGAACATCCTCCTATTTGATGGTGGGAGCGCCCGGCGGCGCAAGCAATTATTATTCCATCTGCCACGGAGCGGGGCGCGTTCGTTCCCGGAATGCCACGAAGCAGCTGGTAACCGTCGATGAATTCGCTGCGGCCATGCGTGTAGGTCAAGAAGACGAGATCGTTGTCAACCATCGCGCGCTGGAGACCATTCTGGATGAGTCTCCCCAAGCCTACAAGGATGTTGACCAAATAATCGAAAGCGTCGCAGGAGCCGGTCTTGCCACTGTCGTGGCCAAATGCAGCCCGCTCGCGACAGTAAAAGGAGTATAGCCATGAGAGCAACTGCGCCATTCACCCCAGTCGTCATGAACGCAGCCCCCAAGATGGAAGCTGCCCCTTTCCTTGCTCCTCGGGGCAAGGGAGCTTCTCTATCGGGCAAGGTCTACTTTGATTATCCGGAGACGGTACGCCGCATCTTTCACTATCTGCAGGAGCGGTTCGGTTGTCCATTCCGCCTCTACTACCAGGAGGACAGCAATGATATGTGGGACTCGCTGGAGGAGGATATCCGCAGAGGGCATCCCGGTGTCGAGCATGGGGCCAGCCTCTACGACCTGGTAGAGACGGATACATTCCGCTATGAAGCGGATCCCGCCTTGGCCTTGCGTCAGGGCGGGTACGAGATCAGGCCGTCCGTCCGCAACAACCTGTTCCTGTATCCGGAATTCAAGGTTGCGTTCGCCCGTATCCCCAAAATGCTCAATCACGGATTGGGCTATGAAGATTTGATCTTCGCCGAGCATGACGAAGGGATGGCCGCGTTCCTGTCCGATATGAGGGTACGCCAGCTCGCCAGCCGGAAGATTATGCTCTACAGCGATACAAGGGACGGGCTGGAGCGGGAGACGATTAGCGCGTCCAGTCCTGTCGAACGGGACGATGTCTTCATGGATGAGACGTTGAAAACGCATATTTACCGCTCGGTAGACGAATTTTTCAACGAGGAAGGCTCCTTCTTTCAGACATACGGCATTCCGTATAAGAGGGGAATACTGCTCTATGGCAAGCCGGGCAACGGCAAGACGACGCTGGTGAAGTCGATCTCCGGCACGGTGGGCGCCCCGGTCGCCTACTGGCAGATTACGGAGTATACGAACAGCGAATCGATCAGCGAGGTATTCTCGGCAGCCGTACGGATGGCTCCGATGGTGCTCGTCATTGAGGATATCGATTCCATGCCGGAATCATGCCGCTCGTATTTCCTGAACATTCTGGACGGGGTTGCCTCCAAGGAAGGCGTCTTCCTGATCGGAACAACCAATTATCCCGAGCGGATCGACCCTGCGCTCATGAATCGCGCCGGGCGCTTCGACCGGGCTTATGAGGTGAAATCGCCGGACGAGCCCCTGCGGCTTGCTTATATGCAGCGCAAGGGAATGGAGAAGCTGGTCGACGGCGATACCATGCATGAGGCGGCGAGACGGACAGACGGTTTTACGTTCGCCCAGCTGAGCGAGCTGTATGTGTCGGCGGCGCTGCAGATGCATTATGAAGGCGAAGTGCGGCTGATGGGCATTATCGATGAGATGAAGTCGGATTATTCGAAGAGCAAGAGCGGCGACTGGATGAAGGATAGAGGCTCCGTCGGATTTTTGTAAATCCTAGAGGTCTAGTCCGTCAACTGGACATAAAAGGGCAATCAATCAAGGCCATGCAGGGAAAGTTCCGCTGTATGGCCTATTAATCGTGGATTTGTCATATTATCCGGGCCGAAGTTATTTGCTACCATGGAGGAAGATACGGAGGCAAAGGGGAATAGCGGCATGCATTCGATCGAACGATGCCATGAGATGATGGACACGGAGCTGGTCCGACTCGCGCAATCCGGCAGTGATACGGCTTACAATGTGCTGATGCAGAGGCATCGGGGCCGAATGCTTCGCTGGTCGCTGGAGGTGACGCGGGAGAGGCATATGGCAGAGGATGTGCTTCAGGATTCAATGATGCGAGCTTATATGCTGCTGGGCGCGCTGCGCGAGCCGGAGAAATTTCTCGGCTGGATGAAGCGGATTGTGCGCAATCGCGCCTATCGGATAGTCCGCAGGGGAGGGCCGTACGCCAAGGAGCTTCCTTTTGCCGCCTACGGGAGCAGGGACGCTTCAAGCAATGAAGAGGAGACGGTAGAGTGGCGGATTCATACGCTGCTTTCCGCATCGCGTGCGCAATGCCGGGATGACAATCCGCTTGAGCTGCTTTTGCGTTACGAGAACGAGCAGGCATTATATCGCCTGCTTCGCTTATTGAACCGAAAGGAGCGAGGCATGCTGGAGGAGCTGGTGTTCTATCAACGTACGCCGCAGGAAATTGCCAGCCTGTATGATACCTCTTCCGCTAATGTATACACAACGCTGTCAAGGTCGCGGCGCAAGCTGCAGCTGCTGACTTATCAGTCGAAGCTGACTCAATACTTGAAGGAGCGATCCAGCGGCGGGGAAAAGCGGCGAAGCAAGCAGCTTGGCATTGATAGCCTATACTTCGGGGAGATTTGGGATTCATTCGCCTTATGCGTGCTTCATGCCATTCAATATAAGGATAGCGTCCGATACACGCTTCCCGAGATTATGGGACGAACCGGCCTTGCATTCCGGTTGCAAGTAAAGCGGACGTCGGTCGATGCCAAGGCGGTAAGAGGGATTCATTGGCCCGCTGTGTACAGGAAGGCGCTTCGGCGGCTGGGCTACCAGTCTGCGAGCATTGGCGACGGGGGGAAGGTATCATCGGTGAGCGATAAGCTGATGGAGGCATATGCATTTGTCCAACAATCGCTGGATGCCGGCCATCCCGTTATCGTGTGGGGCATCCGGGTCGAATATTTTGCTCTCATACACGGATATGACGACCAGCGTCGCCGCTTTCATATGACGGGGCTGTTCGAAGGGACGGACATTCCCTATGAAGAGCTTGGACCGGCAGGCAGCTCGGAGCTGTTCGTGCTGTCTCTCGGGCGGTTTGCCGAAGTTGAGCCTATAGAAGCGTTAAAAGCGGCTTTGACCGATGTGATCGAACATGCGGAAGGAGATGAATCCTCGCCTAATACGGAGTATGCATACGGCCTTGCTGCTTATGATGTCTGGATGGGTCTGTTAGACTTAGGAAAAGCCGATCCTCACGAGCATGCCCACCTCGTATGGAGCACGGCAAGCAGCCGATATTTTGCTTATCAGTATTTGCTGGAGCTGAAGAAGGAATGCGCAGCCTTCGGTATGTGCGGCCGGGCGCTGGCAGAGTTGGCCGGAGAAGCGGCTGCGTCATACCTGGAAGCGCTCGCCGGTTTCCAGCGGCTGAAGACGTTGTTCCCCTTCCCCCATGGCGGAAGAATGGACCGGAGCGAGATCAGGAAGGAAGGCGTCTTGCTGCTTCGAGGCATTCGGGATGCGGAGCGCAGCGGAGTAAGCCGTTTAAAGACGATGCTGCAGCTTTTGACATAAAAAAGTTGTAAGAAAATACACGCGGCCGGGATCATCTTATTGGGGCGCAAGCTTGCGCGATTGATAACGATGGAGGGATACCGATGGCGAAGAAGTGGCTGCTGCTTTTGGCGGTGTGTGTAACGCTCGTCACAGGCTGCGCAAAGACGGGCAATGATTCGTCCGTGGAAGACGGGGCGAAGGGGCAGTATCGGGGAGATCTGCACAATACAGGCGTATTCGAGGCAAGCGGGCTTCCGGTGCTGACCGGCGAGAAGTGGAGTGTGAAGCTGGGGAGCAAGACCCACAGCTCTCCGGTATTAGCGGGAGATACGCTGTATATCGGAGATGAAGCGGGGATGTTCTATGCGGTGAATGCCGAAGACGGGACGGAGAAGTGGACATTTCAGGCCAAAGGCGCCATCCGGTCTTCTTCTTTTGCGGCAGGCGATTTCATTTATTTTCTGGATGGGAAGTCCAATCTGTATGCGCTCGACAATAAAGGGAGGCAAAAATGGACCGTGGAGCTGGACAGTCAGCTTGCAGTGAAGAATGTAGACTACTGGGATTATTATTACAGCTCTCCCGCTGTGGACGGCGATACGCTCTACGTAGGCTCAGAGGGCAGCTTGTTCTATGCCATTGACCGCAAGGACGGCTCAGTGATTTGGTCGCATGCTCTGGAGGCAACCGTGCATGGAAAGCCGGTAGTCACTGAGGACCGTGTCTATGCCGCCGACACGCGGGGCAAGGTGACCGCTCTGGATCGCAAGACTGGCGAACAGATATGGTCGGTTACTCACGGCATGATTCATGGGGGTCTAGCCTATAGAGATGGCGTATTGTATTACGGCTCCCGCGACCAATACGTTTATGCGACAGATGCCGATACCGGCAAGGAGCTGTGGAGCCATCGGTCGCCGAGCGGATCTTGGATCGCCTCATCGGCTGCCGTGAGCGAAGAATATGTCGTCATTGGGGCATCAGATTCCAAAGTCGTGCATGTATTCGACAGGCTTGGCGGAAAGAATCGTTTGGATTTTCCGCTGGCCAGCAGAGTGTTTGGCTCGCCGTCCATAGCGGGCAAAATCGCTTATTTTGGCTCGGCATATACAGATAATTCGCTTGGCATTGATGCTTTTTATGCGATTGACCTGGAGACGGGCAAGGAGCTATGGCGATTCGAGGGAACGAAGGCGCCTATACTATCCTCGCCTGCCATTGGCGACGGGGCGGTATATTATGCTTCTCAGGACGGCTCCCTCTATGCGCTGCATTAAGACGCCAGTCGCACACGAATAAGACAATGGACTCTTCGCCAAAAAATGCAAAGGTCCAACACCGTAAGCTGCCGGTACCCGCGGCCCTCTTCCAATCAGGTAGAGGGCCGTTATTCGTATTCAGCTGGGCATGCGCCGTGGAGCGGGCATTCGCCCGTTCATATGCTGACGGTAAGCATCATTGTGAAGGGAGGTTATTGCGTTATGGCTAAGAAAAAGGCCGCCGAGCCGGAGGTTTCTTTATCGGACGGCCTGCTGATTCTTTCATCGGTGATGCTGGTCATCTCCGGCGCATTTGCCATTGCGGGATTGGAGAAGGCGAAAGTAGAAAAAGACACAAGCATTGTCGCGCCTATTGCTTCGACCTTGTAATTTCATCGATTTTCCATGCGTCCATCGGAGACAGACGGCCCAGATGGAAGAGGCTCATGGTTTTGTTCACGCATTTCCCTCCGCGCGCCTGGCAAGTCTCTACCCGGATTGCAGCCGTCAATGCCGTGCCGGGAATATCTTCCGACTCTATAAACTGGTGGCGAATTGCGGCTTCCTCAGCGCCGAAATGTCTGCTATTCGCTTGCGGCGACAGGCTGTCTGCGAACACGGCGCGCATAAGCGCCCGGTCGCCATATTCATTGGCAAGAAAGAAGGCATTGACGGCATCATAGGGATCGAGCGCGCCGATAAAGCGCTCAAGCGTCCCGGATGCTTTGGCGACCATCAGCTGATGGCCCAGATCAATATTTCCTTTGCCATGAGTGGCGCTCCCCTGGAAGTGAATGCAGAAGTGTCCCCGGAAGCCGTTGTCCGGGATGCCGTCCCCGCCATGAGGCATGCCATGCATGGAAGCGGCCAGCGTACGGCCATTGGCAATGACCAGAATCGCCCTGCGATGCCAGCTCCACTTGCCGCCGTAGATTTCCTTCATCGTCTCGCTGTCTACTTTGGTCAAAGGCTGCACATCTGCATGGCTGCTCCCGGCCCTGCGCTGTGCATTGAAGCGAAGGCCGGTCTCCAGATCGACGACCGTCAGGTTGGCCTTGCGCGGAATGACCGATTTCGCTTCCTGCCATGGAAGCAGCTCTCCGTAATGTTGAGAGCGCAGTTGCCGCGCTTCATGCAAGAGCTTGCTTCTGGCGGCAGGCCTCAGGAGAAAGACTTGTCCGTCTTCCCGATGAAGATTGCCGAGTGCGTCGAGCGTATAGATCATAATGCTGTTCCCTGCAGTCTGCCGGACCGTAAGATAGAGATCGGAGGCAGGCTGCGGCCCGTTCCCGATGCTCATCAAGCCATCCAGCAGCGCAGGCGGCAGCGGCTTGACTGATTCATGCTGCGCATCTGGGGAGGACCGCACATGAAGCTCAGCGCTCGATGGGGCTGCGTCGGCATGACCGGAGGCATATGCCAAGCCGATGACGGTGAAGAGAAAGGCGGATAGAATTGTTTTCCATACAATGACGACTGGCAAGCTTTGCAATGGACGATTCATAATCAGTCTCCTTCTTAAAAGGTATAGCTTTGCGCTGAATAAGGAAATCCTACCCGTTAGGCATCTTGAAATTACGAGTAGGAGTGAGTACGGTGAAATGGAAAGCGGCTATGGCTCTTTGTTGCATCATGTTGATGATGCCTCCGGCTGCCGGGGCAACTCCCGCTGCGGGCGCGAAGGAACGAAAATATTATGAGACAAGGGGCGAGATCGTCTGGGAAGTGCCGACGCAAGAGAAGGTGATTGCCCTGACCTTTGACGACGGGCCAAGCCCGGAGGATACGCCTGAAATTTTGAAGCTGCTGGCGGAATATGATGCGAAAGCTACGTTTTTTATTATTGGAAAACATGCGGAGCGCTATCCAGATATCGTGAGACAAGAAGTTGAAGGGGGACATGAGCTGGCGAATCATACGTTCAATCATCCTTTCTTTAACAATCGTTCTTCACTTGCTGCGATGAAAAAAGAAATTGAACAGACAGAGGAGACCCTTACTCGCATCACGGGCCGGAAGCCAACTCTTTTCCGTCCTCCGGGAGGCTACTACAGCGACCGGCTGGTCGATGCGGCCAAGGCTTTTCACTATCAGGTTGTGCTTTGGTCCTGGCATCAGGACACGGAGGACTGGAAGCGGCCGGGCGTACATAAAATTGTGAACAAGGTCCTCCGCAATGCGAGGAATGGAGATATTATCTTGTTCCATGATTTTGTGGGCGGGCAGTCCCAGACGGTGTCTGCGCTGCAGCAAATCTTGCCCGAGCTGAAGCAGCGCGGCTTCCGGTTCGTCACCGTATCGGAATTGATCGGGTACGATCAAGTGCCGCATGTGAATCAGTAAGACCGGTAAGCGGTCCGGCGGATGCCGGGCCTTTTTGCGTTTTTTGGAAGATAACCGGGTCATAACCATGCAGGGTGTGCGATTAAAGCAATGACCATGATATGATGTAGGGGACTAATAAAATGAGCGGTATGCCATTCGTCTGGCAGGGGAGAATCGGCCAGACGGCTGCTGCTCGCAGGTTCATGCATTGCGCATTGCTGGGGGGAGAAGCAATTGACGGCTACGTTGCTGTACATAGAGGATGACCGGGAGATTGGGGAATTCGTAAGCGGCCATCTGGAAGCCGGCGGCTATAAGGTGAAGTGGCTTCGGAGCGGGGACCGGGCGCTTGAGGAGGCACAGAATTGCGATCTCGTTATTTTGGACGTCATGCTGCCGGGATTGGATGGATTTACGGTCGGACAGAGGCTGAAGAAGTCGCTGCCGGCGCTGCCCATCCTGCTGTTATCCGCCAGGACGGCTATCGACGACAAGCTGCAAGGCCTGCAGTTTGCAGACGATTATGTGACGAAGCCGTTCCATCCGGATGAGCTGACTGCCCGTATAGAAGTGCTGCTGCGCCGCTTCGGCTCGATTGAAACGGAGTGCCTGCCGGTCAAGCATTTGCTTGTCTACGAACGGGAGAACCGGATCGTGAACCGGGATACGGGCGAGGAGATTGCGCTTAGCGGCAAGCAGTTTCATATCTTTCATTATTTGCTGCGGCATCTGAATCAGATTATGACGAAGGAACAGATCTACGAGGCGGTATGGGGAGAGTCCTATCTCGAAGGCGACAAGACGCTGATGGTTCATATCCGCTATTTGCGAGAGAAGATTGAGAGAAATCCGGCTGCTCCTGAGATCATCGAGACGGTGCGCGGCATCGGCTACAGGGTGAGGGCATGAGCGCCCGCTGGTCTAAGGGCAGAAAGCCGGGCTGGCTGGCGCGGCAATCGTTGCTCACCCGGTACCTCTTGATTGTGCTGGGAGCTTTTCTATTTATTCCGATTATTATCCCGCTGGCAAGCATGCTCTATATGCTCGCCCAACTGGCGATGTACCCCGATACGACCGGGGAGATGAAGTATGGCGGAGCGAGCGAAGTCGAGTCGGCATGGCATGCTGAAGCCGGGAAGATGGAAGGCTTGACGCCGGAGGAGATCGACATACGAATCCGCGCGTTGGCGGACCAATATCCGGACGCCTCCCTCTTCTGGGTCGACGAGGAGGGGAGGACGCGGCTTGAGCTTCCCGAAGGGGCTGCGGGATACGAGCAATGGACAGCAGACAGCGCGATCCGGTTCATGAAAGCAAGCATTAACGGCGATCCGTTCACCGTTGTCTCCTTCCTCGGGAAGGAGAATGGCAGTACAGCCTTTATGGTGCTGCAATTGCCGCGGAGCGAGCTCCATGCCGCTTCCGGCTCCGCGTCCGGTACGCCATTCATTGTCGGCTTCATCTTTCTGATGTTCGCTTTTCTGGCAGCGGTATCGCTGCTGTTCTTCATGCATATCCGCAAGCGGCTACTGGCGCTTCAAGCTGCGATGTCGCTTAGAGATGATCATGGCTTGCCCGCGCCTGTAGAGGAGAAACGGCAGGATGAGATCGGCGGTCTGGAGTCCGCCTTCAACGGCATGGTAGAGCAGCTGAAGGTGGGGCGGCTTAGGCAGACGGAGGAGGAGGAGCTGCGCAAACGGCTGATCTCGAATTTGTCGCATGATCTAAGAACGCCGCTTACCGTGATGAGAGGGCATCTCTATACGCTGAAGAGCGAGCCGCTAACTGATAAGGGCAAGGAAGCGGTCTCCGTTCTGGAGCATAAGACGGAAGGGCTTGGCGGCCTGATTGATAATTTGCTGTCGTATACGCTTATGACCAGCGGGCGTTACCAGCTGTCGCTGGAGCCGCAGGATGTGCTGAGGCTGACGCGCCAGAGCGCCGCATCCTGGTATCCCGTATGGGAGAATGAGGGGATTGAAGCGGACATCAGCTTGCCCGGTGCGCCTCTTGTCTGGAAGGTAGACCGGGAGGGCTTCCGCCGCGTGCTGGACAATCTGTTCCAGAATGTGGTCAGGCATGCGGCGGAGGGCCGTTATATAGGCATCCGCCTGGGTCATCGGGACGGCCAGAGCATCCTGGTTATTGAAGACCGCGGCCCGGGCTTGAATGCCGGCAATGGACATGGAGCGGGCAAGGGGGCAGGCATCGGCCTCGCGATTGTGGAGTATCTGCTGCGGGAGATGGGGCTTGCTTGGCAGCGGGAAAGCTTGGAGCAAGGGACACGCATTTTGATCTACGAATCGAATACTAGTGACGGAGCCGGCGTCTGATGCCGGCTTTTTTTTAAACGAAATTTAAACTTGGCCGTCCCTTCTTTTAACCTGGCGCCGTTATGCTGGTAGTCGAGGTGATGGAAGGTGAAGGAATGGATTATCGAGACGAGCGGTCTCAGCAAGCGATATAAGGGGCGTTATGCGGTATCCAATTTGAATTTGAAGATTGGCAGAGGGGAAATATTCGGCTTTCTCGGGCCGAACGGGGCAGGCAAAACGACGACCATTCGGATGCTGCTCGGCTTGATCCAGCCCAGCGGGGGAAATATTCAAATCTTCGGCCAGCCGCTGCGGCGCAACCGGCTGCAAATCTTAAGAAGAGTAGGCTCCCTGGTCGAATACCCGTCCTACTATGGTCATCTGAGCGCAACAGACAACCTGGAGGCGATTCGGCGCATTATTGATGCGCCCAAGAACAGAATCAGCGAGGTGCTGGACATTGTCGGCCTGTCGAAGGAAGCGAAGCGGCCGGTCAAAGGCTTCTCGCTCGGCATGAAGCAGCGGCTCGGCATAGCCAGCGCCCTGCTCGGCAGCCCTGAGCTGCTGGTGCTCGATGAGCCGACCAACGGCCTCGACCCTGCAGGCATTCTGGAAATTCGCGAGCTGATTAAGGCGATGCCGCGCGAGCATGGCATTACGGTGTTGATCTCCAGCCATCTGCTCAGTGAAGTGGAGCAAATGGCGAATACGGTAGGCATTATCCGCCAAGGAGAGATGGTGTTCCAGGACTCCATGGCGAGCCTGCGGGAGCAAGCGCATGGCAGCATGGCGCTGCGCGTGTCCGATTCGATGAAGGCGATGCGGGTGCTGGCGCAGAGCGGCATTCCATCGCAACATGAAGGAGCGCTGCTCACGATCGGCCAAACGGATGATGAATATGTCGCCAGGGCGGTCAGGGAGCTGGTGGCGAGCGGACATGCCGTATATCGGGTGGAGGAAAGGCGGAAGTCGCTGGAGGAGCTCTTCCTGCGCATTGTCGGGGAGGGCCGGGGCTTATGATGCTGAAGGCAATGCATTCCGACTGGCTCAAGCTTAAGGGAAAAGGGCTGTGGTTTCTCGTATGCCTCGGTCCCGTCGGCTTGATCGCGATGCAGGCGCTTAATTTCGGCTTGCGCTACGACTATTTGAAGAAAAGCTATGCAGCCGACTTATGGGGCGGTTTGCTCAATAATATAGCTGTATTCGTACCGATCGCCCTGCTGATGGGCATTACGATTCTATGCTCGCTTCTCGCCAATATCGAGCATCATACAAGCTCGTGGAAGCAGCTGCTTGCGCTGCCTATCTCGCGGACTGCCGTGTTTTTCTCCAAGTTTGCGGTTGCTGCCATTATGCTTGGCGTATCCTGCATTGTGCTGGCGCTGGGGAGCATAGCGCTTGGTCTGGGGCTTGGCTTCGGATGGGCGCTTCCGCTAGCCGACATTGCCAAGCTTGGCTTCTATCCGTTTATCGCAGCCTTGCCGCTTCTGGCCCTGCTGCTCTGGATGTGCCTCACGCTGCGCAATCAGGCGGTTCCCATCACGCTTGGCGTCGTGCTTGCCGTCTTGTCGATGTTCGCTATCGCGGAATGGCTTCCTCTGACCTGGCCGCTGCTTGCCTACAAAGCGCAGAAGCAGGAGATTTTTTTGGCGGCAGGGGCTCTGGGCGGACTGGTCGTGCTGCTTGCGGGGATGGTTCATTTTGCGAGAAGGGACGTGGACTAGATGAAGCTGAAATCCTTTATGGGCTTGCTGGCCTCCGAACGGCTGAAGCTGGGGCGGTCCCCGATCTGGCTGCTTGTTCCGGTTAGTCCGGTCATCGGACTTGTTATCGGCTTGCTCACATCGCTTGATGGCACATCTGCTGCAGAGCAGTATGCCGTGCTTCAATCGGCAGTGCTTACTCTCCACGCCATGCTGCTGCTGCCGATTCTGACCGGCATCTTCGCTTCGTTCGTATGCCGCTTCGAGCACGGGGGCGGCGGGTGGAAGAGCATGCTGTCGCTGCCCGTGACGAGAAGGGGGCTGTATCTGGCGAAATTCGTGACGGTAGCCGTATTGCTGGGTATTACACAGCTGCTGACGATGGCTGCGCTGGTCTTGGCAACCTATTATCATGACATAGCGGGCGGGATAGACTGGGCCATCGCGTGGCCTTCACTCCTCAGCGGATGGGTGGCCTGCTTGCCGCTAGCGGCTTTGCAGCTGTGGGCTTCCATCGGCTGGAGCAGCTTTGCCGCTCCGCTTGCGATCAATGTGGCTTTTACGCTGCCTAATATCCTGATCGTGAACTCCGCAGATTATGGTCCGTTCTATCCATGGGCCCAGCCCGCGCTTGCCATGCTGTCAGTCAGCGGCGGGGGGATGGACTTCGGCGCCTTTACGCTGCCGATTGAGAATGTGTTGATCACGATCGGTGGAAGCTTTGTCGTGTTTCTGCTGGGAGGCCTTGTCCATATGCAGCGCAAAGAGATTTAGATTCGTTAGCGGTCAAAAACGGCAATGTCTACATGTATGGCGAGTTCGGCGACGAGTTCGTCATGGAAGATCCGTTCTCCCTGGAGATGCAGCTAGAGAAAATCACTTCGTTATTGCTGGCGAAAAAGCAGTAATGCCGTTTCAGATCCAAGAAGCCGAAGGCTAATTAGCCTTCGGCTTTTTTCATTGGGCAGTCAGGATTGTCCATCGTTTGGCAATTAGGTCTGAGTCGGCGATTGCAGGGCGGCGGAACGGCCCGCCATATCCTTGCGTCTATATACGCTAAGCATAAGGCCGACGAGAGCGAATTCCAGGACGGATACAGAACTGAGATGCAGGAACGGCAATTCAATGCCCATGATTGGCAACAAACCGAGACACATGAGCAAATTCCACACGAGACGAATCCCGAACACAGCGCATAAGCCGATCACGAGACCTCTTCCGTAGAAATCATTTGTCTTGAAGGCCATGCGGACAATGCGAACGATAAAAGCCAGGACGAGAAGGGCAACAGCAGCTCCGAATACCCAGCCGAGGCTGTAGATCAGGTAGGAATACATCATTTCGTTGCTTTGATGAGGCAATCGGTTATTAGGGCTGGCAAGTCCTTGTCCCCAGATGCCGCCGGATTGTATGGCTTCGAGGGAGCGTTCAGTCTGGTAGTTGATATTCGGGTCCTTGCCTAGATATCCTGTGATCCTTTCCCATGCATAATTGAACCGTGCGGGCACACGCGTGAACATGATGAAGGCCACAACTCCAAACGACCCGATAATTAAGGTCAAAAAGCGAAGCCTTCCATACAAGAGAAGCATGACGAATAAGCCAAACGAGTAGATAGCGAGCTCTGCTAACCCGGGTGCGGTCAAATAAAAATAAGCTGGAATCATAATTAATATAGCCGCTTGCTTCAGTCCATTCTTGAACTGGCTAAGAAGACCAGGGGAAGGAACAACAGCCTCTTTCTTCTGCATATAGAGAATGCCTGCACATGCGATAATCAGAAGATAAGGAGAGCAGGCAAAAATGTTGAAGCCTACGCTGCCTATCATAATCCATTTCGAAGAGCCATTGACTGTGGGTCCGTACAATTCGGCGATAGCCATCAATATGATTGTCGCCCAATACAGGGGCCACGACAGCTTCAGCAGCTTGCGATAATTGGCGAAGTAGAGGACAACCAGCAGTACGATACCTATTAATCCGCAGACTATTTTCGAAACAGAGGATGAGCTGCCATGCGGCGATTCCGGCAGGGCGAATATAATCGTGAACAGCGCAATGCCAATCATGGCGGCGATTATGCCGATAACGCTCCATTCCGGCTTTGGCTTATGCGCGGCATTGAGGCCGACGCCCACCTGCTTGGCGTCACCCATTTGCTTCACAGCAGTCTGAATGGCTTCCTCTTCGGTTAATGACTCAGCCTCCATTAACTCTTCGATTCGCTCAGTAAGATGCCCGAGCAGTTCAAGCTTAATGTCCTCATGGACATCCTTGGCTTTCACATGAGTGCAAATTTCTTCTATGTAAGCGCCAACCAGAGGATGGCTTGCAAGACGGCCGGTCATAGGCTGCCCTCCCCGATTACGCGGTCAACCGTTGTGCGGAACAGCGTCCATTCCTTATGCTTCTCCTCCAACTGGCGCCGTCCTTCTTCTGTGATGCGGTAATACTTGCGTTTCCGCCCGCCTTCCTCATGCCAATAAGCCTCGACCATGCGCTCTACCTCAAGCGTATGCAGGATCGGGTACAGGGTTCCTTCCTTGAAGGTGAATACACTCGCTGAACTCCGTTCAATTTCCTTCGTCATCTCATAGCCATACATATCCTTTCGGCTAAGCAACGACAGAATAAGGATGACAGTGCTTCCCTTCATCAGTTCTTTGTTGATTTTCATGGCTTCGTATCATCTCCTCCTATACCTTTATTTTCAATGCATCGAATATCTAGGTATAAGTATATAATCACATTCACGATATTTCAAGGCGTAAACGGCAATGGGAGCCCAAAAAAGAATGAACCCGATCCGTCAGATAATGGATCGGGTTGAATGGAGCGATTCCGGACTTGTCCAATGCGGACCAATCACTTCTGCTGGCATAAGCAGCCGCCGGCGAAAGATGCCTTCGCCAAGGCGGCTGCTAGGTCGGGATTCCGGCTGCAACCCGAGTTTCTTGGCTGTATGCTTCTTACATTTGGATTTGCGTCTGCGAGTCGCAGCGCAGAGGGTTAGGCGAACCATCCGTTCGGTTGTCCCATCCAGATATAAATGCTCATGAGGCCGAATAGCAGCAGGGTGAACGATACAAGCACGCTGGTATGCCGCATAATGGCGTTGGGCATTAGGCGATGCAGCGTAGTGGAGGCATCTCTGCCGCCAATAATGAATACAACAAGCAGGGTGTGTACGACGGCGTGGCCGATAATTTCGGTTACTCCGAATATCGTGGTCGTCATCAGGAAAAGTCCAGTGAGCATAAGCGCGCTGAATCGGTTCAATAGTCCGGCGATAAACGCCCAAGCCAGTCCAAGTTCGATGAAGGCGCTGATCAGGACAAAGTCTTCGACCGTAAAGCCTAAGGAAGGAATGCCGTATTCGTGCATCAGCGAGCAAGCCAGCTTGGCGAGCGTAAATTTCTCCATCGCCAGCCAGGCGAGCGAGACTCCCGAGAATAGATAGAGTACGATGGGGTAAGTGTGATGAAGGCGTGTATTCGCGACGAACAGCGTGTAGATGATGCCGAGGTAAAACATATAGTCAAGCGCATGAAACAAACCATATTGGCGTGAAACGATAATGTAAAGCGTAAGAATAGCGGCTCCGCTTATGACAAGCGTTCGCTTGTGGATTAAACCTAGAATAGCAATGGTCAGAATCACATAGACTCCAGGATCATTAGATACAAGTGTCGGCGCCAGGTAGGTGCCGGTAGCCAGCTGCATAATCAGCCCGATGCCGAGCCCAATTCGAAGGACTGTAAGCATATGGGGCTTAAGCCGATTCATGAACCGGTCGACGGCAAGGCTCCAAGGGTGGCGGTTAATATAAGGCGTGCTCAAGGAAACGATTAGCAGGACGAATAGGGTAAAACCTAGCCAAAAGAGAAACGTAGGGGTTATAACGCGAACAAGGTCCTGCGGTGTCCAGTCATGGTCCCGAATGAACCATTTGACGTGCAAGAGAACCGGGACATAGGCCGGCGAGGCAGGGAACATATTGTAAACCTCCTTCAATCATCGGATTCGTACATAGCTGGAATGATCGGCATGGTTTATACATTATGTTGGACTCCCCCTGATGGTATGGACATTGCAATCCGAATACGCGAATGCGTTCCCTCCTCTGCAAAAAACAGTTATAAAAAAACGTAATTAGCATACCTCCTATACAATGCCGTTTTCAACCGCTAAAATGACTAATTCATGCAAAATCATTGAAATTTCCCCCAATTCTCACAAAAATCTCCCTTACAAAAGTTGGAGTCATTCACTACGATAGGGGTGGGACATGTATGATCCATATGCGTCCTAAGACCGACATCGAGCGGGGGTGTTTCACAAGTTGAACGTTGAAATCATTGTCTTGCACATACCGTCCGTTATGGGGATGGATGATTATAACTGGCTGCTGAATCAGGTATCCGATGAGAAGCGGGGGAAAGTCAAGAAGCTGCGGTTTTTGAAGGACGCGTACCGGACGCTGCTAGGTGAAGCGCTCGTGCGCGCTGCCATTATGAGTCGGCTGGGGCTCTGCAAGGAGCAAATTCGATTTGACAAGAATGAATATGGCAAGCCATCGTTAATCGGCCATAGCTCCTTCCATTTCAATGTTTCCCATTCGGGAGAATGGGTTGCCGTATTCGTAAGCCAGGCTCTGGTAGGCGTGGATGTGGAGGAGATTAAGCCGATTGATATGAACATAGCGGAATCATTCCTGTCCGAACGGGAGTATCAGGGGCTGATGTCGTATCCTCACGGGGAGCGCCTGCCGCACTTCTATGAGCTGTGGACGCTTAAGGAGAGCTATATCAAGTGCAGGGGAGAAGGGCTCTCGATTCCTCTTCACTCCTTCTCCATTACAGTGAATGAGGATCGCAGCATTACGCTGGAGCCGGAAGGCGAGCCATTTTATTTCAGGACATATGAGCTGGATGAGAACCATAAGCTGGCAGCTTGCTCTGAGGCCGAGCAGTTTCCTTTGAATGTGACAAGATGGAGCTTTGAGGAGCTTCGGATCATGCTGGAGTGGGACTGGTCGAAAGGAATTATATAAACCGTACGAAGAACGAGAGCCTCTGCCCGTCAAGGGAGAGGCTCTCATTCTTCGTATCTCATAAGAGCCTTCGTAGAGGCTTCGATCATTCGTCTTCGCATATAGCCTTCGTCAATGACTTTGACGCGAAGTCCCAGGAAGCGGATTTTGGATAGAAGAAACTCGCTTTCATCAGCCAGATGCTGAATATGGATGCGGTACGTATCAGAGGCTTCTTCATAGGATACCTTTTTGTCAAAGCAGGAGAAGGCTGACAGTATGCGGGACAGCTCTGCGTTATACTGCGGGATGACCTCGACAAGCGCTGTCCGCTTGCGCTGCTCTAGCAACTGGAGGAGCCTTGCTTTGGCGGAGGCTGCGCGTTCCATGGGCAGATCCCACGCATGAAGCTCCACAATATTGCGAAGCTTGGTCGACATCAGGCTGTGCTGGCGCGTGCCGTACCATAGCAGATACCACTCCCGCTTCACCATGGAATATTCCAGCTTGTAAGGAATGCCGGTCTGGTTGGCTTTTTGTCCTCCGTGCTTCAGTGCGGTCGTTAATCGGATGCCTTGCTCCTTAATAATGAACCGCCGAAGCTGACGCAGCAGCGGATGGTACACATGCCGCTCCTTGTTCCTGCCTTTCTCGACAATGATGCGCTGCAGATGGAAGGGCTCTTCGCCCTGAAGCAGCATATTCAGCTTATCCAGCGTCTCAGGCGCAAAGGCGTGACGGGCTGCCTCCAGCTCCAGCATCGATTTCAGCCATATCCGCTCCTGCGAGGTAAGGGCGAAAGCGCCGGTCTCCTCCATCCGCGATAAGATTTGATAATTAAAGATCTTCTCGAACGGGTTCATAGTAGGACTGAATCTCCTTCCATTCCGCGATAAATTCCTTGCGCAGCCACGGCGGGGCGAGCACCTCGCAGCTGGAGCCGAAGCTCCGCAGCCATGGCTTGATCTCCGTTATGCCGTTCACGACGATTTCGTAGATGAACGTCGTCTCCGACTCCTCCGTAATCGTCCCCCACTGTCCTTGCGATTCCACACGCTCCCGGACGAAATCATGAGCCGAGCCCTCTGGCCGGAAGAAGCGCACTTTGACAGTCAGCGGTCTCATGGAATCGATCACCCAGCTTTGCTGCAGCTGTCTCTCGGCGTGGGCAAGACGCATGCCGAACTCATCCTCCGTTACAGCATCGCTTAATTCCACCCCCGTTAATCCCTCCATACGGAATTTCATGACGCCTTGCTTGCCATGCGCGATCAAGTACCATCTGCCATATTGATGGTCATAGATAACCTTCAGCGGCAGCACGGTAAGATCGATGCCTTCCGATTCCCGCTCGAAGAGCGGATTGGTATTCCTGGCGGCGTAACGCTTCTCCTTCTTCGGCGACAGGTAGAGGAAAGCCAGCTTGCGTCTTGCCTCGATCGCCTGATAGATCGTATTGAGATGCGCTTCGTCCAGAATGCGGGAGTGATAGTGGTATTTGTACACATGAGAATCGGTAATGTCCGCCTCAAGACCTCTTAGCCGCAGTGCCTTCTTCAAAGTATCTCGCAGCAAATAGCCCTGCACGGACGGAATCTGCGTATTGGCTAATATATCTACATAGTCATAGAGATCAATGAGCTCATCGTCTGTCAACATATCGACCAGATCGGTGGATGCGCGGTATCGATAGGGCCTTTTGCCGTCCATACGAAAGATAACTCCGATTTCCTCCAAATATTTCAGATCCCCGCGAATCGTTTTTTCGTCAGGCACCGGATAGTCGGCGGGCATGCTCTCGCTGCATCTATCCATCAGCTCCATAGCGGTTAATGCTTGCTCGCGCATAGCCGAGAGCAGCAGAGACAGACGCATGCTCTCGGACGCTTTAATCGATTTGGCCCGGTAGAGGAACAGCAGCAGCGGGTCGGCTGACTCATAGTGATTGTATCGGATCGCCTCTGTCAGCTCCATGCCTTGCTCGCCTGAGAGGCCTTGCTGATTGGCGTTCATCATTTCTTTCAAGTAGCGCAGCGTTTTGTCATAGGTATGTACAGAGATGCCGAGACGCGCGGCGAATTGCTGCCGGTTATAGGCATCCCCGGTCAGCGCAAGCAGCCGAAGAAACTGGATTTCCTTGTCGAAGCTCTCTCTTGCCATAGCCGCATCACCTCGCTGATTGGATTCGTTGAATCGTTTACGCTTTATTCTATCAAAAGGATAGTGTGGTGGAAATGGAGGTTTTTTCTTCGGGTCGCCATACTTTCGCCCTGTTCGCGCACGCGCAGATGAAGGACAATAGGGTCAACAAGAAGACGGCGTATGGATTAGGGAGAGGTTCAGATGACAGAGATGACTACGAAAATCAAGCAAGAGCTGAAGCTGCTGGAACGCGAGGAGGGGATTCGCATCCTCTATGCGTGTGAATCGGGCAGCAGGGCATGGGGCTTTCCGTCGCAGGACAGCGATTATGATGTGCGCTTCATCTATGTGCGTCCTGTCGATTGGTATCTCTCGATCTTTGAGAAGCGGGATGTGATCGAGCGCCCGATCAGCGATATGCTCGATATAAGCGGATGGGACCTAAGGAAGACGCTGAACCTGTTCCGCAAGTCCAATCCGCCGCTTATGGAATGGCTGGACTCACCCGTTATCTATGGCGAAGCATGCGGGACGGCGGAGCGGTTGCGCGGGCTTAGCGAAAAGGCGTATTCCCCGAAGGCAAGCATCTATCATTACTTGCACATGGCGCGGGGCAACTACAGGACTTACCTGCAAGGCGATGTTGTTCGCATTAAGAAATACTTCTACGTTCTGCGGCCCATCCTCGCTTGCGAATGGATATTGCGCAAGGGCGCGATGCCGCCAATGGCATTCGAGAGTCTGGTGAATGAGCTGCTACCGAGAGGAGGCGAGCTTGACCGGCTGATCGGAGAGCTGCTTGCCCGCAAGAAGGCAGGCGACGAGTTGGACGATGAACCAAGGCTTCCGGCGATTAACGCCTATATCGAGGAGCGGCTCGCCTCGCTGGAGCAAGCGGCAGCCCGGCTGCCAGGCGCGAAGTCAGATATTGACATGGAGCTGGATGCGTTGTTCCGCGAGTTGTTGATGGAAGCTTGGAATAAATAGATCGTTTTTGATGAAAAGAGGGTATGGACCATGGCAATCGTACAATTAACATCGACCAATCCGCAGTTTACGTTTCTTATTCGGAAAAATCCCGGCAGCGGCATGCTGCTGCGGCCAATCCGCCAGGGCATGTCATATGGCTGGTATTCCGATCATTCGGCCTTCAATGTTTATTTCAAGGATGCGGACAATGGCATTTCCTATAAGAAGCATGAGCAGGACAACTTTGAATATTTGAATGTGTCTCGTTACAACACGCCTATGTTTCCGCTTAATGCGATTAACGAATATTTCTCCTCTCCGTTCAAGGCACATGATGAGCGGGATTCGGAAGGCTTCAAGCACACATTCTTTATCAATATGATCCACGTGCAACGGTCGCATTATATCGATTTTTTCCAAAAGCATATGCCGGAGTATGAGTTCAGCCTGCAGCATCAATCCTACAAGAGCTATTCACTTGCGGTCAGTACAGAGAAAAGCCTTTATCACTTGCTTCATACGGTCAGCGTGCTGTGCTTGTTCCTGTCGATGTTCGGCGAAGAGTACATTGATATTTCTGATGAAATTCTGGATAAGTATATCCGCAGCTTGAATGTGATCGACGCGCCATTCTATATCCGCAGCTTGTTCGCCCGCAATTTCCTCGTTACCCGCGAGAGATTCGGCCGGTATAAATCCGAGATTGAGCGGACGAACCGCTACCGGATTGAGCTGCAGCATGGAAGCACGGCGCATCAGCGGAGAAGCTATATTAAAAGCCTGCTCAAATTTGACCTGCCTATCCTGGATGTAGGCTGCGGCGAAGGCTTCTATGCGATTCCGTTCGCCAGCAAGCTCGAAAGCATGTATTATGCGATCGATACCAACGAGGAATTGCATCAAGTGGTAGATCGCAAAGCGGCTGCGAAGGAAATCGATAATATCGCTTTGTACCTGTCTATCGATCATTACTTGGAGACGTACAATGGCGAACAAGTTGATATTATATTGACCGAAGTGATCGAGCATATGACGGAGGATGAAGCGTCGGCGCTCATCAGGCAGCTATGTGCGGAGGTCTCTTTCCGCCAGCTTATCGTGACAACGCCCAATGCCGATTTCAATAAGTTCTACGAAATTGAAGGGTTCCGGCATGACGATCACAAGTGGGAGATGGGGCAAGCGCCGTTCCGGCAATGGTTCGGCGACGCGGTTGCCCATACGGGATTGGCTTATGAATTTGTAGATATTGGCGATCGCGTCAACGGCGTACATACGACGCAAGGCGTTATCGTCCACGGAAGGGAGGTTCAGCTGTGAATATAGCCGTTAAGGTTCATACGATATTTATGCTGGTCGGGCCGACAGAATGCGGCAAGTCGACCTTTGCAAGAGAAGTGCTTATCCCTCAATTGATGAAAGTTGAATCGTCCGTGAATGCGCGGACCAATGTGCAATATTTGTCCTCCGACGCCATCCGGCAAGAGCTGCTGGGCCATCCGTACGACAAATATGACCAGGTGATGCTGGAGAGCAGCTCGCATGCATTCGCGCTGTTATTTGACAGATTGAAGCTCGTAACGTCCTTTCCGATTAACGCTGAGTTTGTCGTGCTGGATACATTGGGGCTTGCGGAGGATTTCCGCAGCAAAGTTCGAGAGGTTGCTCAGGACAACAATTATAACGTAGAGGTTGTTTTGTTCGATTACCGCAAGCGGGAAGACTACTATGCTTCCGAGCGCTCAAGAAAGCTGATCAGCGGCCATTTGACGCGGCTGAAGCGGGAAGTCCTGCCGGTGCTGTCGAGAGAGGGCTACGGGAATATTCATAAAGTCAGAGCAAAGGATTTCTTAGATCCTGCAAGCGGTGGCGCGAATAGCGAATATAAGGTGGATATTCAGGACTGGAATGATTACATGAGTGTCCATCTGCCTAAGGATCAAGAGCATATCGTCGTAGGCGACGTTCACGAATGTGTCTCTGAGCTCCAAGGGTTGTTGAAGGGCTATGGCTTTCAGGTGGAAGGCGGCAAGCTTCAACGTACGGATAAGGTTAAAGCTGGGAAAGTTATCTTGGCTGGAGACTGGATCGATAAAGGGAAGCAGACGCGTGAAACCGTAGAATTTCTATATGAGAACCAGGAGCATTTCTTATTCGTATTGGGCAATCACGAGAATTTTGTATCGAAATACTTGAATGGCGACGTAAAAGGGGCGGACCCCGAGCTCTTGAAGGATTATTTCGATTCGGTATCTGTTCTCGCCGAGGATGCGGAGCTGCGCCGGAAGTTTGATTGTCTCGTCGGGCTATCGAAGCCTTTCTATCGACGCAACGGTACCGAGGGACCGTCCTATTATGTCACGCATGCGCCATGCCGGAACAAATATATCGGCAAGCTCGATGCCAACTCTGTACGCCATCAGCGCAGCTTCCGGCTGGACCGCGGTCAATCGACGGAGGAGCAAATCGCCTTCCTGGCTGATGAAGCGGTCGGCAATCATCCGTATCACATCTTTGGACATATTGCCGCAAAGCAAGCCTTCCGAATCAAGAACAAGCTTCATATTGATGCGGGATGCGTGCATGGCAACGCTCTGGCCTCCGTTACGATCAGCTTCAAGCCATTCTTCAAGAGCTTCCGCTCTCAGCATGCCGCGATGGCAGAGACGCTGCCGGTTTTGTTCCAGTCAGAGAAAAAGGTAGATGTGCGGGAGCTGGATGAGGAGTCGCTGCGGAGGCTGCGTTACAGCTCCAGGCATAAAATCAACTTTGTTTCCGGCACGATGTCTCCTGCTGACAAGGATATGGAGACGGGGGAGCTGGAGTCGCTTGCTAAGGGTCTGGATTACTTCCGTGACCGCGGGGCTCATCAAGTCGTTCTGCAGCCCAAATATATGGGCTCCAGATGCAATATCTATCTGTTCCGCGAGCTGGATCGTTGTTATGCGGTCAGCCGCAATGGATACAAGATGAAGTCGGTCGATATGACTAATGTATATGAGCGCATGCTTGAGCGTTTGAATGATTATATGGACACGAATGGAATCGAAGGAATGATACTGGACGGTGAGCTGATGCCGTGGAAGGCCCTCGGCGAAGGGCTAATTGACCGTCAATTCAAGCCGATCGAGAAGGCGCTGGAGACGGAGATTCAATTTTTGAAGGCTTTCCGTTTTGAAGATGCGCTGCAAGGTCTGATTGGGCAATACGAAGCAAGCGGCTTCGAGAAGGATCAGCATACGCTGTCCAAGGCAGTCCTGTCCGAGAAATTCGGACCGCATGTCTATCAGAACTATAAATATGTGCGGGAGATCAGAGATTCCTTCATGCCGTTAAGCATGCATGAGAAGGCTTATGAGACGTATGTCCGGCAGATGGAATTATATGCGAGAGACGAGGAGCTTGCCTTCAAGCCTTTTGCGATACTGAAAGAAATACTGGCGAGCGGCGAAGAACGGATACCGGCTGTCCCTACATCTGAGATGTATCGTCTGCTGACGGACGATCAGTGTCTGGAGCTTGATTTGAACGATGAGGGAGCTTATGGGCTTGCGCAGCAGTTCTTTAATCAATTAACGATCGAGCAGGGTATGGAAGGCGTCGTGATCAAGCCAGAGCATGAAGCGCAGGATACTGTACCGTATATGAAGGTAAGAAACCCGGGCTATTTGTCGATCATATATGGATATGACTATCGGTTCCCGCACAAGTACAATAAGCTGATGAAGCAGAAGAACATTTTGCCGAAGCTGAAAACATCGGCGAATGAATACCGTCTTGGCAAGCAATTGCTGGCGATTAAGCTGGAGGATATTTCGCCGGACCATGAAGGATACCGGAAAGCGGCGGCGAACATCCTGTTCGAGGTTGCCAAGGAGAAGGAGATTGACCCTAGATTATAGGAAGCAAGCGTATAAGGAGAGAAGTATAGTGGCTTATCAAACGATAGACGGCGTGCGCGTATGGGGCAATCCCGAGTCCGGCGCACTGTCGCAAGCGAAAACCTGCGCCGGGCACGGCCAAGTCGTGCAGGCGCTGCTGATGGCCGATCATCATAAAGGCTACAGCCAGCCGATCGGCGGGGTCGTCGTATACGACGGGCAAATCTCGCCTTCTGGTGTCGGCTACGATATCGGCTGCGGGAATAAGGCCGTCCGCACGAATCTGATGGCGGCCGACGTTATGCCGAAGCTGGATGGCATCATGAATGAGCTGGCCCGCGCCATCTCCTTCGGCGTCGGACGCGTGAATAGCGAGCGGGTAGACCATGAGCTGTTCGATGATCCCGATTGGAGCGTCTATAAGCAGGCGGGCAGACAAGAGCATGACAAGCTGAAGGCGCTGGCCCAGAACCAGCTGGGAACGGTAGGCAGCGGGAATCATTATGTCGATTTGTTTGTGGAAGCGGACAGCGGCAGGCTGTGGGTGGGGAACCACTTCGGCAGCCGGGGCTTCGGCCACAAGACGGCAAGCGGCTTTCTGAATCTAGCAGCGGGCCGCGAATTTCTGGGCAAGGCGCCAGGAGAGAGCATGGACCAAGCTCCCGTATTGTTCGATCTGGACAGCGAGCTTGGCGATATGTATTACCGGGCGATGCGGCTGGCGGGCCGATATGCCTATGCGGGAAGGGATTACGTCATTCGCCAGGTGCTCTCCATATTGGGGGCGGAAGCGGATTTCGAGGTGCACAACCATCACAACTATGCTTGGAAGGAAACCCATGACGGGGCAGAGCGCATTGTTGTCCGCAAGGGCGCTACGCCTTCCGCGCCGGGGCAGCTTGGGTTTATCGGGGGCAGCATGGGCGATATCTCCGTCATCGTAAGAGGGAAGGATACAGAGGAGAATAAGGATTCCTACTATAGTACGGTTCATGGCGCCGGGCGCATCATGAGCCGGACCCAGGCGGCGGGGAAGATGAATTGGAAGACGCGCAGCCGCTCAGGCGGAGCGATCTCGCCGGAGCAGATGCGCGAGGCTGTACAGCAATACGGCGTTATGCTTAGAGGCGCCGGCACGGATGAGAGTCCATTTGTCTACCGCAAGCTGCAAGAGGTGCTGGACGCCCATGCCGAGACGATCAACGTGCTCCATGTGCTGAAGCCGATCGGCGTCTGCATGGCGGGCGCGGATGAATTTGATCCTTATAAGGACTAAGAAGCAGCCCCGTGGGGCTGTTTTATTATTTTCCTGTACTTCCCAGAACTTTTTGTTACTATGGTCTTAGGACATATGTATTGTTTTTTTAGGTGGGTAATATTAGAAAGTTTTGATGCAGGGGGTAAGTAGGTTGGACATGAGCTTAGATTGGATTAATGAATACTTATTTGATAAATTCAGCAAGATTAATGTTGAACTAACGAAACTGAGAAGAAACTCTATTGAAGAAAATCAAATACCACTACAATTAGAAGATTTAAATAATGCTTATTCGCAGACTCATAGGAAAGAAACTGCTATGTTGGCTCAGGTAGCTAAATCATATTTAGATCGATTTGGAGTTTATGCCAAAGTATACAATCCTCCTCCCTTTCGGAGAATACAAGGAATGGGACAGGTTGTTAATGATTCATTTAATTTTGGAATAACATTCTCATTTAATGGGAACTTCACCATTCGCTTCTCATGGAGAATTGACAAAGATGGAGCAACTCTTAGATTTGGACACTTGCAAAGTTTTTCTGTTGCTTCAAAAAAAATTACCCAAGAAGATTATTTTTGGACTAATATATTTCAAGAAACTCTAAAATCCGAAGAAAAATACTTGGAAAAATTACTTGAAAAAGGATATCGAACAGAGGGCCTAAGGTCCAAAAAGGAAGTAGATTTAAAAAGCTATATAAATAATTTATTGAATAGCGAATTAAATAAAACGGAGATTGTAGGATTTGTCTCTCGTATTGATAAAAAACAATTAATAGATTCACCTCAATTATTAACTAATAGCATTGGAGAAATGGTTGATGATTTCTCGCCAATTATATATAAAATGTTGAAATTTCATAATAATCAAGATAGTGATACCCCTCTAAACGTATGGGTTAATAATATTACTGAAACATCTGAACAGAATGAAGTTGATAATAATTTAGCCTCAAGTATTACTGTTGTAGAGAAAGAGGTTTTTTTTACAGGCATTCAACTAACTCCATATTTAAGCGATCAGGATTTCCGCCAAGATCTTCTTAATATCGGTGAAGATGTTGGATCGCTCGCCCGGTTGGTATCGATGCGGGATGTAGATAATATGGCAGTTGGTTTGTTTGGGGCTTGGGGTTCGGGAAAAAGCTTCTTCATGAAGCAGATGCAGCAGCAAGTAGAGGAGCTGTCGCATAGAGAAGATAATCTGTTTCATAAAAAGGTCGTTCAAATTGAGTTTAACGCCTGGCACTATATGGATACCAATCTTTATGCAAGCTTAGCCGATCACATATTTAAAAGCGTTCACCAATCGTATTCTGACGTTAATGAATCTGAAGATAAGCTGTTTGATAGTTTACCGGTAGTTCATAAATTAAAGCAGGAATTGAAGGAGCTTGAGCAGGAAAAACAAAAACAAGAATTAAAGTTGAAAACGAAATCCAAAGAATCAGTATGGGGCAGACTGGCCGCCAGCAGCCCTCAATTTATTAATGAGTTGGAAGCAATAGATCCAGAGATTCGGCTTAAAGACCAAGTGCAAAAAGTGATCGAGCTAAGGGAAGATGGAAGGCTGTGGTCTTCCGACGTTAAAGAGAGCTTCTTGAAAGCTAAATTGATTTACAGGTTTATCCCAAAAGGTGTCTGGATCACAATTCTGATTCTGTGTTTGCTATTCCCTATTATCTATTTGACGCGTCCTCTTTGGGAAGATATAGTGGCGAACGCATGGCATCAGACCGTACTTTGGTTCTCTCCGATAGCTGCAACAATTACGGTTCTCGTCAACTTTTGGAATAACAAACATGTAAGAGTCATTCGGAATAGCTGGGGATACGTATTCGATTCGCTTGCGGCACAAGCGAGGGAACGTGAGAAACTTCATACCGAAATTGGTCAGATAGAGGAAGATCAGCAAAGAGTAGTGGCAGAGCTGGATGAAATTAAGTCAGGCAACATTATTAAATATTACTTGGAAGAACGCCTAGCCTCCCAAGCCTATAAAAAAGAACTGGGCATTATTCATGTTCTTCGAAATGATTTTGAGAAGCTGAGCCAATTCATGCAAACCACGCAAGGGAAAAGAAACAGCATTGACCGTATCGTTTTGTATATTGATGATCTGGACCGGTGTACTCCACAAAAAGTTATCGAGGTACTGCAGGCCGTTCATTTGATGCTCTCCTCAAATCTGTTTATGGTTATTGTAGCCGTAGATATTCGTTGGGTCACAAAATGTCTGAAAGAAGAGTTCAACGTATCTTTGGAGAATCATGAGAACACGCACATCGCTACTGCGTTCGACTATTTGGAGAAAATTTTTCAAATTACGTTCCAAATCAAACCGTTAACCGAGGAAGACGGCCGTACATATTTACATGGGTTATTCGAATCTGATCATCATCAGTCGATCAAAGATGAAGATGTAGAAGAGGAAGAAACTGATAATATCGAGATGGAAGCTGAAGAATATGAAACCTATGAGTTTGATGACGATATTATTCATTCCGATCCTTCAGATCAAGAGACTGGCAAAGCGTTGGATGACTATAATCGTTTACATCTTAGTGAAGAAGAGATCATTAAGGCTTCTGCCTATGCCGTACTAATAGGTTCATCACCAAGAACGATGAAAAGATTTGTGAACATTTACCGATTAATGCGATCAAGATATTTTAATGATTTTAGTCAGGATGCGACGTTATTCATGCTTTCCTTAACACTGGGATATCCCCAATTGTCTCGTGAGTTGGTGTATTTAATTAAACAATCAACAGAACAAGTCAGCCTTGCAGAAGTATTAAGTAAATTAGACGGTGCTTTAGAAGGAATGAGCCTTGTAGTTTCTTTTGTTGAGGAGCGCGGGTTAGGAAGACTGCCGAGTTCCAATATGCTAACGAGTGCGGTTAGAGTAAGCAGATACACTTTCTATTTGAATGAAATTAATTCATAGATTGTAATGGTCGACACCCATCTGAATCAGGGAGTCGACTTTTTTTAGAAAGAAATGTATGCGTAGAATATATCTGAAAATTACAAATATATCCTGTTGCCTTGTGACAGAAATTATGACATATTGGTGTATACGTTAAGCGGTTTCAAAAAAACAGGCGTAGCGGAGGCGATATGGGATGGAGTCTAGTCTGCGTGAAGGGGCAATTCCGAAGGAAAAAGTAAAATTAGCTCAAAAATATCCCCTTATTGTCGCAGAAACGGTCGGTGTCACAAGCCCCTATCAGAGGCTGCATTGGCATGACGTGCTGGAGATCAATCTGATCAAATCCGGAACAGGCCATTACATCATTAACGGTCAAAGCTATCAATTTCAGCAAGGCGATATTTTTCTTATCAACTCCAATGATCTGCACTGCGCAATCGAATCGAGCGATCTTGTGATCCTCGTCATTACCTTCGATCCCTCCTGGTTTATCCACGGCCTGCGCATCGACCCGGAACTGCTGAGTCCGTTCCGCGAGATGGGAAGGCATTTCACGAATCGTCTCGATCGAGACCATCCGCAAATGAACGAGCTGCAAGAGCTTCTGCTTGAGCTTCATCAAGAACATATCCAAGAACAGCGCTCCTACGCGACAATGGTCCATTCCATTATGCTGCGTTTCCTTGCCATTGTGAACCGCGGCTTCCGCAGCGACGGCATTCATCGCCACGATAGCGGCATCAGCGAGCAGCAGCTGGAGAAGATGAGACAGGTCATCATGGTGATGGAGCAGCATTACGCCCACCCTTGGACGCTGGAGGAGCTGGCATCGCTTGTCTACCTCAGTCCGTCGCGCTTTAGCGATCTCTTCAAGCGGTCAGTCGGCATGCCGCCTCTCCTTTATCTGATCCAAATTCGGCTGGAGCGAGCCGTTACGCTGCTTGAGAACGGGAGCATGAAAGTGACGGATATCGCGCTGGAATGCGGCTTCCGCACCCTTACCAATTTCAATAGGCTTTTCAAAAAGCATGTCGGCGTCACGCCGAAAGCTTCGCGAAAGCATCAATGTTAAAAACCAGTGAAATAGTGCTGGTTTTTAATTGTTTAGGCAGAGAATCGGGGATGCGCCTCCTTTACAATAAATATACAGACATCACGAGATTGTGTTATGAATGCTGACACCAATCTCACTTGTTAATTAGGGAGGGGGAAGCCGATGCCACAAGCCAAGCTGGTTGTCGAGAGGCAGACGCATCGCAAAAAAAGTCCTTTCATTCGTTTTCTGAAGCAGTGGGACATTCAACTCATGGCACTGCCGGCTCTGCTATTTATTTTTGTATTCAGCTACATTCCCATGTACGGCGTCCTGATGGCATTCCAGGACTACAGCTTGTTCAAAGGTTTCCTTCAGAGCCCGTGGGTCGGGTTCAAGCATTTTGAGATGTTTTTCAACGCGCCGGAGTTTTGGACGGTCATGCGCAATACGCTGGTCATCAGCATGCTTAAGCTGTGCATTGGCTTCCCGGCTCCTATCCTGCTGGCGCTCATGCTTAATGAGATCGGCAGGCGGTTCTTCAAGCGGCTCGTTCAGACGATCAGCTACTTGCCTCACTTCTTGTCGTGGGTTATCGTCTCCGGCTTTGTCACATCGATTCTGTCTACGGACAACGGAAGCCTCAATCTGCTGCTGCAGAAGCTGAGCCTGATTGACGATCCGATCAACTTCCTGTCCGAGCCAAGCTACTTCTGGAGCATTCTGGTTGCCACGAATGTGTGGAAGGAAATCGGCTTTTCCTCCATCGTATATTTGGCAGCGATTGCAGGAATTAATCCGCATCTCTACGAGGCGGCTTCTATCGACGGAGCGAGCAGGATCAGACAAATTGTCTCCATCACGATTCCGTCCATTATGCCGGTTGTGATCGTCTTCTCCATATTGGCTATCGGCAACTTCCTGAATGCGGGCTTCGAGGATATCTTGCTGCTGGCGGGCAATCCCGTGCTGCGGGATGTCAGCGATGTGCTGGACACGTATGTGTACCGGATCGGGATCCAGAACAGCAGGTTCTCCTACGCCACGGCTGCCGGATTGTTCAAGGCGCTCATAAGCGTAGCGCTGCTGGCAGGCGCCAATTACTTGGCGAGAAGATCGGGGAACAGCTTATGGTAGCAGGAAGGGGCGAGTGGCAATGAGACTGTCTTATGGAGACCGGATATTTGTCGGCGTGAACTATACGCTGCTGTTCTTGCTGGGGTTTGTCGCGTTCTACCCATTCTGGAACGCTGCTGTTATTTCATTCAACTCCGGCAGTGACACGATGCTGGGCGGGATTACATTCTGGCCTCGCGAGTTTACATTATCCAACTATGAGGTTGTGTTCAAAGACAAACGATTGATCGACGGATTCATCATCTCGGTGCTCCGCACGGGGGCCGGGACGCTGCTGTCCATCATCGCAACGGCGATCTTCGCTTACGGCATGACCAAGCGCGAGATGATGGGACGCAAGTTCTATATGGTCATGTGCATTATCACAATGTATTTCAGCGGCGGCCTTATTCCGAGCTATCTGCTGATTCGCGAGCTCGGGCTGATGAATTCCTTCTGGGTTATGATCATCCCCGGCATTATCAGCGTGTGGAATATGATCATTTTCCGGACCTTCTTCAAGGGCATTCCGGCAGGACTGGAGGAGTCTGCGGCAATCGACGGCGCTTCGAACTGGGGCATTTTTTTCCGGATTGTGCTTCCGCTATCGGGTCCGGTCATTGCGACGCTGTCGCTGTTCACGGCGGTCTACCATTGGAATGACTGGTTTGCGCCAAGCATCTATATCTCCAATGTCGATCTGCTGCCGATCCAGACGAAGTTGCAGCAAATTCTGAACTCCAACATCATGCTAGAGCAGATGCAGAATCTGGACTCCGCTTCTCAAGGCCGTATGGGCGCAATGCGGGCAGTTACGACCAAGTCGCTGTCTATGGCGACGATGATGGTCGCGACGGTGCCGATTCTATGCGTGTATCCGTTCGTGCAGAAGTATTTTGTAAAAGGCGTATTGATTGGGTCTCTGAAAGAGTAAGGAACGGGTGTAAAGCCACCGGCTTTGACCATAGATGAACTTGTGAAGGGAGCGCATGCAATGAAAGGATGGAAACGTAAGCTTCTCGCATCATTGTCAGTCACGCTTGTCATTGTCACAGCTTTAGCGGGGTGTTCAGGTTCTAAAGAGAAAAACAACACGGAGGGGCCGTCCAACAAGCCTTCCGAGCCGACAGAAAATGCTTCCGGCGTATTCGAGCTGGGTGCTGAGCCATTGGAATTTTCCTTCTACGGCCACTATGACTGGTACACGATGCCGGAGTGGGGAGCCGATCTTGCGACGCAATGGATCAAAGAGAACAAAAAGGTCAACGTCGTGCCGGTCAGCTCCGGCGGCGCAGCCAAAAACAAGCTGAGCACCATGATCGTATCCGGCGAGCTGCCGGACGTGATGTGGATGGAGCGCGGAGCCGATGTTGAGAAGCTTCGTGCGGAGGGCATGCTGGTGCCTTTCGACGACTATCTGGACAAGTATCCGAATCTGAAGAAGTGGGCGGGCGAATCCACGCTGGATATGCTCCGCTCGCCGGACGGCAAGCTGTATCAGTTCCCGAACTGGTATACGACGCAGCCGAACGGGAATGCAGGCTACCTGGTCAACAAGAAGATCTATAACGAGCTTGGCGCGCCAAGCCTGGAGACGACAGACGATCTGTACAACTATCTGAAGCTGGTGAAAGAGAAGTACCCGGATGTGATTCCACTAGAAGTCGGCCAGACTGCATCGGGCGTGGACATCATGGTATCGGCTTTCGCGGAGAACAGACCGTACACCTTCAACTCGATGATCGCTGTGCCGCAAGGCAATGAGCTGGTATCGCTGTTCGCAGACCCTGTGTACCGTGAGCTGATCCAGTATGCCAGCCGCCTGTACCGCGAGAAGCTGATGACGCAGGATGCGTTCACGCAGAAGCTGGAGCAGGTCGAGCAGAAAATCGTTACGGGCAAGATTGCGGTATATGTGGCATCCAGCCCGACAGAATTTGGTTCCAAGGGCAACAATGAGCTGTCCTCTCATGATCCGGAGGCAGGTTACATCATGGTATGGCCGGTTCATAAGGAAGGGCTTGACCGCAACAAAATTTTCCCTGGCGATTACAAGCAGCTGGGCTGGAACGTTAGCGTCATTACGAAGTCCGCAGATAATCCGGAAGCCATCTTCGCTTTCCTGGATTGGCTGACGGGACCGGAAGGCCAGCGTACGATTATGTGGGGACCTGAAGGCCTCTACTGGGAAGGTGTAGACGGTGAAGACGCGCCGATATTCACGGAGAAATTCACCAGCGATCCGAAGGGACGCGATGAGCTGATGAACTCCACGGTCAACTTCCAGTGGAACGGCAATACGGTCTATGTCGACAACTCCAAGATGAAGTTCGAATCGACGCTTCCGGCTGAGAAGCGCAACTGGGAGACGCATTGGCAGTCGGAAATTACATGGAAAACTCAATTTAATACGACGGCGTACGTCAACCTTGATCCGGCTGGAGATACGGACGAAGGCATCATCGCGCAACGCGTATTGGAAATCTATGAGCAAGCGAGAGCGAAGGCGATCAGCACCGCTTCCTCGGATGCAGAAGTGCTCGCCATTCTGGATAAGGCGGATGCCGATGCGATGAAGGCAGGCTATGACAAGCTGCTGAAGTACAAAACAGAGAGATGGCAAGAGAACGTAAGCAAGCTTAACGCAGCGAAATAATGACCCTGGCTAAGGCCGGCGTACATTGGACGGACCATGCGGCACTCCTGCATGCGAGCTGATGGAGCCGGCCTTAACAGTCAGGCGGTATGGGAGAGATCATACTTGACGTATTACTTGGGCGTAGACGGCGGCGGAAGCAAGACGCTTGCTGTCGTTACGGATCGAACGGGCCGCATTCTGGGAAGAGGGATGAGCGGCTGCGGCAATCATCAGCTAGGAGTATCGCTTGCTGACGGCAATATTCGGGAAGCAACGGAGAAGGCTTTGGCGGATGCCGGCCTGAGGCGGGAAGATATCGCGTATGCGATGTTCGGACTTGCCGGTGCTGACCGCGAAGCGGATTTTCAAATCCTGAGGCCGATGGTTGCTGCGATGGGGTATGAAAGGCATGGCATCGTATGCGACACAGTTATCGGCCTGCGCGCGGGAACAAGGCAGCCGGACGGCGTCGTGCTCATCTGCGGAAGCGGCACGAATTGCTACGGGATGAATGCGGCTGGAGAAGAACTGCAAGTAGGCGGGTTCGGGTATGAATTCGGCGATTTTGGCGGAGGCTCCGAATTGGCGGTGGAAGCCTTCCGCGCGGTCATCCGCGCATGGGAGGGCCGGGAGAAGCCCACTGTGCTCACGGCGCTGGTGCTTGAGGCTGCTGGCTATGACAATGTGTATGACATGTACCATGGATACTTGGATGAAGGGAAGCGTGCGCCTCATTCGTTCGCCAAGCTGTTATTTCAGGCTGCTGAACGTGATGAGACGGCGCGGGCCATTCTGGAGAGGCAAGGCCGGGAGCTTGGCTGTACGGCGAGTGCCGTCATTCATAAGCTGAGAATGGAAGCGGATGCGTTTGACGTAGTGCTTGCAGGCAGCATTCTGACTCGCGGAGAGGGACAATATGTCGTGCCGTTTATTGAGCAACAAGTGAAGGCTTCAGCGCCAGACTGCCGTCTGCGTATTCTGGAGCTTGAACCGGCAGCGGGCGCCTTGCTGCTTGCGATGGACAGAGTCGGGATCCAGATTGAAGGGGCAGTATATGAAAACCTGGAGAGGGATTTATCGGTGAAGGAGAGGAATGTCGAATGGGTAATGGACTAAAGGTAGCTGTCATCGGGGGAGGCTCTTCGTACACGCCGGAGCTGATAGAAGGCTTTATCGCGAGGCATGAATCGTTTCCGGTCAGCAAGATCGTGCTGGCAGACATCCCGGAGGGGCGCCACAAGCTGGCGATTGTAGGCGCGCTTGCGCAGCGGATGGTAGAGAAAAGCGGCTTGCCGATCAGCGTCGAGCTGACGCTTGACCGCAGAGCTGCGCTTGCAGGCGCGGATTTTGTCTCCACACAGATGCGCGTGGGACTGCTGGAGGCGAGAGGATGGGATGAGTCCATCCCGGTCAAATACGGAATGCTCGGACAGGAGACGACAGGCGCCGGCGGCATGATGAAGGCGCTGCGCACGATTCCTGTTCTGCTCGATATATGCAAGGACATGGAGGAGCTGTGCCCGGATGCCTGGCTGCTGAACTTCACGAACCCGGCGGGCATGGTCACGGAAGCGATTCTGAAGCATTCCAGCGTCCGCTCCATCGGACTGTGCAATTCCCCGATCGCGGCATACAAGTGGCTCTCGTCCTTGTACCATGTTCCGATTGACCGCATCTATTGCGAGTTTGCGGGACTTAACCATCTGCACTGGATCAGCCGGATCGAGATTGACGGCGAGTCGAAGCTGGAGGAGCTGCTGGACCGCCAAAGTTCTTACTCCGCCTCCAATGTGCCGCAGCTGGCCTGGAACGACAGGCTGGTGCGGGAGCTCGGGGCAATTCCGTCCTATTACTTGAAATACTTTTATCTGCACCGGGAGATGGTGGAGGAGGGCAAGGCTGCCGCGGCGAGAGGCGATAACCGGGCGGAGACGGTCAAGCGTCTGGAAGAGGAGCTGTTCGAGATCTACAAGCAGCCGGAGCTGGCGGAGAAGCCGAAGCAGCTGGAGCAGCGCGGCGGCGCTTATTATTCCGAGGCTGCAGTCAAGCTGATGCACTCCATCTATAATAATACGGGCGATATCCAGACGCTGAACGTGCGCAATGACGGCATTTTGGACTTTTTGCCGGATGATGCGGCCATAGAAGTCAATTGCGTGGTAACGGGCGATGGCGCGGCTCCGGTTCCGGTGAAGCGCGTGCCGGAAGGAACGAAAGGCCTCATCCATGCCGTTAAGACGTATGAAAGCCTGGCCATCGAAGCAGCCGTCACCGGCAGCAAAGAGAAGGCGCTTCTGGCGCTGGCGAGCCATCCGCTCACGGATTCCGCCAATGTGGCCGAGGCGCTGCTGGAAGAGATGCTGGAGCGGAACAGGGCGTACTTGCCGCAATTTTTTAAAGTCAAATGAATGGGCATTAACAAAAAGGCGATCCCGCCGCTCGGTCATGGACCGGGCCGGGATCGCCTTTGGCATTCAACTCGCATCAGCCCTTCCAAGTGCCTGCGATTTTCACTCCTCGTCGTTTTCGAACAGATATCCATTTTTTTTGAATTCGCGATGTCTTTGCAATCTTCGATTATGCATGATTAATTGCCGGGCAATGGTGTAACCAATAAGGAATGATGCGGCCGAGGTATTCCCGTCCACCGTGAACGGGATGATGGAAGCATCGGCAACCAATAACTTTTTCACTCCGTGAACGTATCCGCGGCTGTCGACAACCCCGCCTTTATTGAGTGGAGCCATGCGGAGCGAGCTTTGCTGATGATGGTTGTGGTCGAAGTTGCCTTTAATAAACGCTTCAAGCTTGGAGTCATCGTCAATGATATCGATCGTGGGGGATATAAGCTGATAGGACGAATCGATGGCCGCCAACTCGGACGCTATCTTTCGCACATATACCTTATAGATGTTTTTGACTGCCTCCATATCAGAAGGATTATCAAGAAAGCCTTCATCCGCCAGCACAATTTTTAGAGGATCGTTGTTTTGGATTTTAATCGACCCCCGGCTCAAGGGCCGAAGGTAAATAAGCGCTAACGACAACCGGTTTTCTTCCGAACCGATACCGATCAATTGTACTGCGCGGCGTCTGGGATTCGTGCCTGAAGGCTCCGGCAAGAAGGCTCCCCCGGTATAAAGGGAGTCAGGGTCCGAGGCCGGTAACGCCCGGTCATTAGGATTGGTCGCAAAAACAGCGAAGTTTAACGTATGGTTTCTTAAGCTCTTTCCTACGTTGGGGTTATTAAATATGGGGGATATTCCTGCTTGTTTAAGAATATTATAGGGGCCAATACCCGATAGCATCAAAATTTGAGCGCTATTAATGCCTGCGGAAATAATAACGTTCTTCCGGGCATATGCTTTTTCGCATTTCCCTTTTCGTAGAAACTCCACTCCTTTAGCTTCTTTGCCGGAGAACAGCACACGAAGAACCGTTGAGTTGGACATCAGTCGCAGCCTTCGCCCGCCTGCTCCCCGGCCGCCTGTGCCTACGATGTCCGAGGAGAGAAACGCAGTGGACGAGCTTACCCTTCGGCCGTTCGGTTTTTGATACAGCTGCCAACGGGTAAAGGGGCCGAGAGGGGTTCTTGGGTTATTGTAATCCACGATCTCCCGAAAGCCTGTAGCTCGTTCTATAGCGGAAACCAGCTTCTTAGCCATCACTGTCGGACGGGCAGGGGCTTGCCGGATGTCGATTCTCCCGTTATAGCCGCGTGCATTCGCGTTGGTTGTTTTTCCGTTGTAGTTCTCCAGTTGTTTGAACCGTCGTATCACCTTTGCCGGCGACCAAAGCGGACCCAGCAGCTTTTCCCATTCTTTAAATACAGCGCTTGTATACCGCACATACTGTTCCCCGTTAATTGAGGAGCCGCCGCCGAAAAGTCTCCCGGTGGTCCATTCAAACGTGCGATCGTCTACGTCTGCTTGAGGGGTGCCTTCTCCTTGCCAAAAGTATTGTGCGAAAAACTGTTCCTCCAATTCAGGAGCAAATGTCGAATGGCTAATCGGTATATCTTTATCATTATTTTCTCCAGCCTCCAAGAGCAGCACGGAAGTATTTTTCTGGTCGGAGAGAAGTTTGGCAATGACAGCACCGGCGGGTCCTGTCCCTACGATAATGTAATCATAGAATAGTGTGCGTTTCATCGATGTTCTCCTTATTAATTGGACTCATGCATTATATTGCCTTCTGCTGTCCCATGTACCGGAAGAACGGAATTGTTTTCTGGCGTTCTTGTTTAAGCTAGACGAAAGCCGGCTCAAACCAAAGCATATACCTATATTATACATAGTCAAATTTCCTAATGGAGGCTGTGTATATGGAATTCCAATTACGGGTTTATTGTCTCGAAAGATAAGGAATCTGTACACTCGCAGCCGGCGCCTAGCGGAGGGCAGCACGTTCATCATTATTATGCAAAAACTTCATTTGATGATGAGCATATTCATTACATTAGGGGAACTACGGGTCCTTCAATCGCCTTGCTGAATGGGGGACGCTATCATTATTTTGAAGGTCAGACAACCATGAACGGAAGATATCCGCATTCACACATGTATAGAGGAAATACAGGGAACGAAATCATGAATATGTAGAAGCGAAAAGGCGTTCCCGCTGCTCGGTCCTGGACCGGGTCGGGAACGCCTTTTTACGATCAGGCTTTTACATCTATGTCGTTCGTCACTTGTTGTCTCGGCTTTCCGTTCCAGCTCCAATACGTCCAAATCCGAAGCAGCCATTCGACGGGGCCGATACGGAACCGCTTCAGGTAAAGCGCACTGCCTAGCAGCTGGAGCGTATAGATGGCAATGCCAATACCGATACCAGCGATAATGCCAAGCTTGCCGTACCATCCAAAGCCATAGCCATAGAAGAGCGTTGTGCAGATGACGGTCTGCAGTAAGTAATTGGTGAGCGACAGCTTGCCGACGGACTTGAAGCCGTTCCGCAGGGCCGTTGCTTTCCCAAGCGAGAGCAGCAAAGCGAACCCCATAATATAACCGAGTGACAAGATCAACATTCCAAGCGCGCCACTCACTCCGCCAAAAATCGTATCAGGCCAAATCTGCTTCATCGATTTCATGATCAAACCTGATATTAGAAAGACGGAAGACCATTTGAAGTAAAAGGCACGTTTGGTCTCAGGCTGATAGAACCAGTCTTTTCTGGCCGCATACATGCCGAATAAAAACATGGGGGCTGTCATGAACGGGACGAGCAGATAAGCGGCAATTAGAATCAGGCCGTCGGCTTCGAGCGGTCTCGGCTCATCATGGCGGAAGTCGAATATTTCCGAGTAGCTTCCGTTCTGATATACATCGATAGATTTTATGACATAAGACTCTGTTTTTTCCTGGATCATTTTCGTTTCTTCAATCAGCGGGCCTGTTGAGTCCATACCGGCCAGACCGATAATCGGCAGAAGCGCGATGCCCCAGATCAAGACTGTTTTGGCCTTGCGTCTTAAGAACAGGAGGAGGAAGAGGCTCATTCCGCCGTACAATAATAAGATGTCGCCTTCCCAGAGAAAATAGGAATGCAAGAATCCAAGCCCGATAAGCATGATCGACCGGCGCACGATGACCATCTTGAACCCGGTTCCCTTCGCTTCGAGTCCCTCCATTAGCTTAAGCATTCCGAAGCCGAATAGAAATGCGAAGATGGGCATGAAGCTCCCTTCAATTACGATTTTTACAAGAGTGTGCGCCATGCTATCAGCACCGGAGAGTCCGAACAGACCGATCTCATCCTTGCCCCACATGCCATACTGAAAGATGAGCAAATTGGATAGCAGAATGCCGAGCAAGCTCAAGCCGCGAATTTCGTCTACGATGCTTTGTCTTCCTATTTTTTGTATCATTTTCCATCACCTCGCTCCCCATTATAGAAACAGTAATTTACCTGCTGTTAATGCCGGTCTTATTTTTGGCTGAAGAGATGGGCATCCGTTAAACGGAAATTAAGGTTTCTATAGTAAAATAAGGATGGAGGGGATAGAGATTGGATGTATCGAATGCAAGAATTGTAATGATAGACGATGAACGCGCCATTACGAAGATGTTGGACATGACGCTTCGCAAGGAAGGGTTCCGTTATCTGTACACCGCCCATAATGCCGTCGATGCTCTCAAGTTGATCGGGAAGCATGGCGCTGATATTGTGCTGCTGGACGTGATGCTGCCGGATCAGACCGGCTTTGATCTCTGTCCCAAGATTAGAGAGCTGTCCGATGCCCATATCATCTATTTGACCGCAAGGGCGTCTGACCTTGATGTGTTGACCGGCTTTGCGACAGGCGGAGACGACTATGTTACAAAGCCGTTCAATCCGCTTGAGATTGCAGCCCGAATAAAAGCGCGGCTGCGCCGCGGCGGCTTGACTCCTGTCTCGGTAATGGAGGAGAAGAGGCAGCGTTATGACTTCGGACGGTTCGTGCTGGACGATGCGGCGGGTGAACTGCTGGTGGAAGGCAAGGAGGTTGCTTGTCCCGCGATGGCGTATCAACTGCTTCATTTCCTGTGCAAAAATCCTGGCATTGTTTTTTCCAAATCTCAGCTGTATGAGGCTGTATGGGGCCTTGATGGCGACGGCGATGACAATACCGTTATGGTTCATATCCGCAAAATCCGTGAGAGAATCGAACGCAATCCAAGCGAGCCGTGTCATCTTCTGACCATTCGCGGACTAGGCTATAAGCTAGCAAAGGGAAAGCAGTCATGAAGACTCGCAATGTAAAGCGAAGGCTGACCCTTCATTTTACCTATCAGATGTTATTGCTGTTTGTCTTTGTTCTGCTCATGATATTTACGATAGTGCTTGTCTTCATCCAATTATTAGTCAATGAGGATATGAAACAAAGATTTCCGTTCGGTTCGTTGGATGTCATTATTATGGAGACGGATGTGACTGAGCAGAAAGCTGTGGTGCCGAAGCGTTGGGTGGATCAGCTGGCGGAACAACATTACTGGCTGCAAGTAGTGAATAGCCAAGGCAATGTGATCTACGAAGCGAATACTCCAGAGGATGTGCCGCAAGTTTATACTACGGGTGAACTGCTCGTTATCCAGCAGACGAAGCGGTATGGTCCTTATGAAGTGATGATGTCGCTGGACGATTCGGTGCCTAACATGGCTCTATTCATGCTTGGTTATGTCAATGATCGCTCGGTTGAGGTGCAGTCCATTTATGCCAAATATGCGAGAGACGGTGTTTTGAGGGAAGAAGCAGCAGAGCAGCTTAACGAAGAACTGGCGAAATCCCGGCATACGCTGCAAATTATAGATAGTAACGGTCAAGTACAGCAATCGGTAGGCATGCCTATGGAACGGGAACGGTACGCTCCGCTTGAGCTCATTACAATGGAGAAGATGAAGGGCAACTTTCCAACTGTCGTATCCGTCCATGCGGATCGTGAAACGAATACATTCTGGGTATTGCACCAAAGCAAACGGGGAGGTTATGTCAAGCAGCCTTTCATGAAAGAAGTAATCATCTTGGCTTCATTCATTGGAGGGGCCATACTAATCGCAACACTAGCCTTTTCCATATATCATGGCTACCGCTATGGCAGGCCGCTGCTGCTGTTCATTGATTGGTTCGCACGGCTTGGCAGGGGACAATATGAAGAGACCTTGTCCGCAAAGGATCAGAGACGGGTCTATCGCAAGAACGGCAAGCTGCGCCGAAAGTATAAGCTCTACAAGGAAGTCATCGACGGATTCCGTGAGATGACATTAAGGCTGCACACTGCGGAGCAGGACCGGATCCGGCTGGAGAAGACGCGCGAGGAATGGATGACGGGCATCTCCCATGATTTGCGCACTCCGCTGAGCTCGATTCAGGGCTACGGCCACCTTCTGGAGAGCGGGCAATACAACTTCACAGAGGAGGAGCTGAAGGAGATGGGCGGCACCATTCGGGACAAAAGCGATTATATGATTGATTTGATTCAGGATTTCTCGCTAGCCTTCCAGCTTAAAAACAAGCAGGTGCCATTTGAAGTGAAGCCGGTAGAACTGCAGGAATTCGTCAGGCGAATTGTGCTTAACTATGTGAATGATATGACGATGGAGGGCACGGCCTTCCAATATGAGAATGAAGACGAGTCGACACCGATTCGCGTGCTGGCGAATGCCAAGTGGTTCGCACGAATGCTGGACAATGTGATTATAAATGCCGTTAAGCATAATCCGGAAGGCACCGAGATTACGGTGAGCGTCGGGGTGTCCGGCGGCCATGCCATCCTGTCTGTTCGCGATGACGGCATGGGGATGGACGAGGAGACGCTAATGAATTTGTTCGAGCGCTATTATCGCGGCACCAATACGGAGGAGAAGAGTGGAGCGGGACTTGGCATGAGCATTGCAAAGTCCATTGTCCTGGCGCATAATGGCACGATTGAAGCCGCATCCGAGGCTGGAAGAGGCACGACAATTGCCATTTCGCTCCCGCTTCTGCTGGAATCGCCGTCCGGCTGATATAGGCAAGCTGCCAAACAGCGGACCCTGCGGGTAAGAACCGGCTGCATCGCTAGAGCGAAGCGGCCGGTTTAATGCGCTTGCCGATCTTCGAAGATGGACTGAAAGATTACCCGTGTCCCTGGATCGCCCCATACTCGTTATAGATTTCCCTATTTGAAACTGCTCAATTCCTGGCCAAGTAGCATTTCACAGCCATTCAGTAAAGAGACTTATTTTCGATATGGATCGATACAAATCATTCTGCTGGAAAGTCATGTAACCTTGCCCGATCAGGGTTGACATTCATATAGCGACCGCTTATTATAATACCCATACGGGTATATGTATAATGAGAAATCGTCATTATGCGTATGCCAATCCAAAACAAAGCGAGGTGCTCATGAATGTGGAGATAGGCTGGCTTGTTACGCTATTCGCTATCGGCTTTATCGGTTCATTCATATCCGGCATGGTCGGCATCGGAGGTTCGATCATTAAGTACCCGATGTTGCTATATATACCGCCGGCATTGGGGTTTGCAGCGTTCACGGCGCAGGAGGTCTCCGCGGTTAGCGCGGCGCAAGTGTTTTTTGCATCATTGGCGGGTCTGCTGGCTTACCGGAAGGGCGGCTGGATTAACAAGGAGCTAGTCCTGTATATGGGCGTTCCTATTGTGCTTGGCAGCTTTCTCGGCGGATTCGGGTCCAAGTTTCTGTCCGATTCCGTCATTAACGTGACGTACGCCATACTGGCTCTTGTCGCCGCAGTCATGATGTTTATGCCCAAGCGAGGAGAGGAAGGAAGCTCTGATAAGCTGTTGTTCAACAAACCTCTTGCAGCAGGATCCGCAGCAGCGGTGGGCATCTTGTCCGGTATTGTCGGGGCGGCAGGCGCATTCATCACGGTGCCAATTATGCTGGTGCTGCTTCGAATTCCGACGCGCGTAGCTATCGCATCATCGCTGGCGATTACTTTCCTGTCATCCATCGGTTCGGTTGGCGGCAAGCTGATGGGCGGACATATGCTGCTGATTCCATCAGTCATTATGATAATCGCAAGCATTATCGGCTCTCCAATAGGGGCAAAGCTAGGACAACGGATGAATGTAAAGGCGTTGCAGTGGCTGCTGTCGCTATTGATTACGGCAACCGTTGTGAAGATTTGGTGGGATATTCTCGCGTAAATTTTTTTTGCAGAAAATAATACCCCATAGGGTATAAAATGAATGGAGGAATAACGAATGAATGGGAAAATTCAAGCGGATATGACACTGGATTGCATTGGTCTGGCTTGCCCGATGCCGATTGTGAAGACCAGGAAGACGATTGATCAGCTGGCGGACGGAGCGGTACTGGAGGTTCAGGCGACCGACAAAGGCTCGCTTGCCGACCTTCAGGCGTGGGCGCGAAAGGCTGGGCACCAGTACGTGGGTACGATTACAGAAGGTGAGGTGCTGAAGCATTACGTCCGTAAAGCATCAACGGCAGAAGCCAAGCCGGAAATCCGTTATCCGCATACGGCCAGCAATGAGGAATTGGCGCAGCGGCTGGCGAGCGGCGATGACGTCAAGGTTCTGGATGTCAGGGAAGCGGCTGAGTATGCATTCCGCCATGTGAAGGGGGCGATCTCGATTCCGCTGGGTCAGCTTGCGAGCGGGTATGATGCGTTAAGCCCGGATTCAGAGCTGTATGTGATCTGCCGAACAGGTACGCGAAGCGATATGGCGTGCCAGTGGCTGGCCGAACATGGCTTCAGCCGCGTGAAGAACGTATTGCCCGGTATGACGGCTTGGACGGGCGAGACACAATCTGAAGTGGAGGGGAATTGACGATGATGACTACGGTTAAAGCGATGACAAGCGGGGAGCTGGCGCGTTACTTGATCGACCGCAAGCCGCTGTACATTTTGGATGTGCGCAATGAAGACGTCTATGGGGATTGGAGAATCGAAGGGCAAAGCATAGAGAGCATCAACATTCCGTACTTCGACTTGCTTGATGGCGTGGAGGAGGCTGTGAAGCAGCTCCCGTCAGACGGCCCGATTCTTGTCGTCTGCGCCAAGGAAGGCTCATCCGTATTCGTGGCAGAGCAGCTGGCGGAGGCTGGCTTGCGGGAGGTGTATTATTTGCAAGGCGGCATGAAGGAATGGAGCGAGCATCTGGAGCCGGTGAAAGCAGGCGACCTTCCGGACGGCGCGCTGTATCAATTCGTAAGGCTGGGCAAAGGCTGTCTGTCCTACATGGTGGTATCGGGCGGCGAAGCTGCAGTCATCGATGCGATGCGGACGACCGGCGTATATGAAGCATTCGCGGAGAAGCTCGGCGTGACCATCAAGCACACGCTGGATACGCATCTGCATGCCGACCATATCTCGGGAGGGCGCAAGCTGGCTGAGCTTACAGGCGCGGCATATTGGCTGCCGCCAAAGGATGCCGGAGAAGTAACGTTTTCTTATGCGAAGCTGGAGGATGGCGAGCGGATCGCGATCGGCGCTACGGAAATCGGCATTGGCGCACTCTATTCGCCGGGCCACACTATCGGCAGCACGTCTTTCATCGTGAACGGCCAATATTTGCTCACCGGCGACATTCTGTTCGTAGCGTCGATCGGCCGGCCGGACTTGGCCGGGCAGGCGGAGGATTGGGCCGGCGATCTGCGCCGTACGCTGTATGAAGGATACCGTGGACTGTCGGAGGAGCTGATCGTGCTTCCGGCGCACTTTGGCCAAATAGACGAGCTGGATGAGAACGGCCGGGTTGCGGCCAAGCTAGGCGACTTGTTCCGCGATAACCCTGGCCTTCATCTGGAGGATGAGTCGGAGTTCCGCAGGGCGGTGACGGAAAACCTGCCGCAGCATCCTAACGCCTATCAGCAGATCCGCCAGACCAATATGGGCCGCATTCATCCGACTGAAGAGGAGCAGCGGGAGATGGAGATTGGGCCGAACCGCTGCGCCATTCATGACCAATAAAAATAAATCAATTTAATATGGGAGGAAGATCAAGATGAAAGCAGATGTAGTTGTTGTAGATACGAAGGGACTGGCATGTCCGATGCCGATCGTGAAGGCGAAGAAAGCGCTGGATAGCATGGAGACTGGGCAAATAATGAAGGTATTATCGACGGACAAAGGCTCTCTTAACGACTTCCAGGCATGGGTGAGGGGAACAAAGCATGAGCTGGTGCAGCATGAGGAGAAGGACGGCGTATTTACGTTTTACGTGAAGAAGCAGTAATGGCCTGGAGCGATTAGCAGTTGCTATTCCGTCCTTGAGGAGCTATATTACCTCTAGGGGTATGATTCCCGATATAATTATTCCAAAATAGGCTGGAGGGTGTGACATGGTGTACGACGAGAGCGTCATCCGGAGATTGAAGAGAATGGAAGGCCAGATTCGCGGTGTGATGCGAATGATGGAGGAAGGCAAGGACTGCAAGGAAGTGGTTGCTCAATTGTCAGCCGTGCGCAGCGCAGCCGACAAAGCGATGGCTTACATCGTCGCGCAAAATTTGGAGCAATGTATTACGGAAGAGAAGGAACGGGGCGGCGACACCGGAAAGCTGGTGAAGGAAGCCGTAGAACTGCTTGTGAAGAGCCGCTAAGGCGGCCTGCGATATGGAGGGCCGGAAGGATTGCTGCTAGCGGCGCTTTCCTCCGGAGGGCGGAATGGATGGGGACAATGATGTCCCAAGAACACATTCCTCTTTTTTTAAACTCATTAATACCATTACGGGTATAAGTATAAATCATAAAGGAGCGGTACAATGACAGCATTGACTGTGGAAAAGGAAAGAACGACGATTGTATTGTTCAGCGGGGACTTGGACAAAGCGATAGCCGCATTCATCATCGCGAACGGTGCGGCCGCGTATGACCATGAGGTGACGATATTTTTCACCTTCTGGGGGCTGAATACGATGCGCAAGGATGAGGTCGTCAAGACCGACAAAGGAATGCTGGAGAAGATGTTCGGCTGGATGATGCCGCGCGGTCCGAGGAAGCTGGGCCTGTCGAAGATGAACATGGCGGGCATGGGCCCGAAGATGATCAAGCATGTGATGAAAAAGCACAATGCGCTGACGCTTCCGCAGTTGATTGAGCTGGCTCAGGAGCAAGGCGTGAAGCTGGTCGCTTGCACGATGACCATGGATTTGCTGGGCCTCCAGAAGGAAGAGCTGATAGATGGCATGGAATATGCCGGAGTAGCGGCATATCTGGGCGATGCGACGGAAGCTAAAGTGAATCTTTTTATTTAATCCGGATACGGAAGAAGCCCCTGCACCGATCGACGGTGCAAGGGGCTTCTTTTTTTATGCTGCAAGTCTGACGATTCTGAAAAGTTATCAACAGCTCGGACCTGTTTGGCGTCCAAAATAATTATCAACATGTGAATAACTCATTTGTGCCGCTCATCAACATTTTCATCCACATATCCATAATGGCCGTGGATTATTGGCTCCAGATGCGGTCGCCGTTCAAGTATTTCTCCGTCAGGATCGACAGCAGCTGAATGCCGACCTGATTATGCCCGCCTTCAGGTAGTATGACATCCGCGTATTTTTTGGACGGCTCAATGAACGCTTCGTGCATCGGCTTCACCGTACTGAGGTATTGGTCGTGAATCGACTGGATCGTGCGTCCGCGCTCCTCGATATCGCGCAATACCCGGCGCAGAATGCGCACATCGGGATCGGTATCGACGAATACCTTTATATCAAGGTGCTCGCGCAGGCGCTCGTCGGACAGCACATGCAGACCCTCCAGAATAACGATCCGATTGGGAAGGAGCTCAATCTGCCGGCCGGTGAACCGGGTATGCTGCGTGAAGTCGTAGACAGGCGCGTATGCGGGCTGTCCTTGCTTCAGAAGCAGCAGATGCTCGATCAGAAGCTCGTTGTCGAACGCCAGAGGATGATCGTAATTGACGATCTCCCGCTCCTCCATGCTGAGCTGCGAGTGCTCCTTGTAATAGTTGTCTTGCGAGATAAAGGTTACTTTATCCGATCCGTGATTGTCGATGACAGAGCGGGCGACGGTCGTCTTGCCCGATCCCGTGCCGCCTGCAATTCCTATAATAAGCATGAGCGTGTTGAAGCCTCCTGAGGACTATATTTCTCATCATAACTTACGTATTGTAGCACAGCGGGCCGTTGTTTTCATCCCTCCGCCGGTCATGGGCCGGATTCCCTGTCGCAGCTCGTTCATGCAATGCCCGTTAGCAGCTAGAATGGCTGAATGTAATGAAATTCCGTTTGAAGTTTTGTAAAATAAGGTATACCTTTTATAACATCATTGTAAGCGTTCTTATAGCTGTTGTTCAAAAAGTCGTCTGTTGATCTCGAAGCCAGCCAAGAAGCGTATTCGACACACGAATCGTGAAAACCCGGCTTTTTGAACACGCACTTATAGATGGGGGAGATTCGAATATGGGTACATATATGCTGGCGATCGATCAGGGAACGACTAGCACGCGGGCGCTGCTCGTAGACCGGGACGGGGGCATCGCGTCTATCGCGCAGGAGGAGCTGCCGCTAAGCTATCCTTCGCCCGGTGCTGTGGAGGCGGATGCTGCTTTCATTTGGGCGTCTACGAAGCGGGTGCTGGAGGATGTGCTGGCCAAAAACGGCGTAACGGCGGAAGAGATCGCGGCAATCGGCATTACGAATCAGCGGGAGACGACCGTCGTATGGGATAAGGATACGGGAAAGCCGATTCATCCCGCTATTGTATGGCAATCCCGGCAATCCTCGGATATTTGCGAGCGCCTTCGCGCCGAAGGGTATGAGGATGAGATTCGGGCTCGTACCGGCCTGCTGATCGATCCTTACTTCTCGGGCACCAAAGTGACTTGGCTGCTGGAGCAGGTAGACGGCGCGCGGGAGCGTGCGGAGAGCGGGGAGCTGCTGTTCGGCACGATCGAGACCTGGCTCATATGGAACCTGACCGGGGGCAAGGTCCATGTGACCGATGTCTCCAACGCTTCTCGCACGCTCATGTTCAATATTCATGAGCGCAAGTGGGATGAGGAGCTGCTGGCCATGCTAGGCGTTCCTGCCGCTATGCTGCCGGAGGTGAAGTCTTCTTCGGAGATATACGGCAAGCTGGAAATGTCGCTGATCGGCAAGGAGATACCGATTGCCGGAGCTGCGGGCGACCAGCAGTCGGCGCTGTTCGGGCAGAATGCCTTCTCGCGCGGCTCGACCAAAAATACGTACGGCACTGGCTGCTTCATGCTGATGAATACCGGAGAGAAAGCGATCATGTCCCAGAAAGGATTGCTTACGACGATCGCCTGGGAGCTGGACGGCAAGCTGGAGTACGCGCTGGAGGGCAGCGTCTTTGTTGCGGGCGCGGCGATTCAGTGGCTGCGCGACGGGCTGGAGCTGATCGGATCTGCGGCAGAATCGGAGGAGCTGGCCGCCGAGGTGGAATCGACGGACGGCGTCTATGTGGTGCCCGCTTTTGTCGGGCTAGGTACGCCTTACTGGAACAGCGACGTGCGTGGATCGGTGTTCGGCTTGACGCGCGGGACGACGAAGGCGCATTTTGTCCGCGCGGTGCTGGAATCGCTCGCTTACCAGACGAAGGATGTGCTGTCTGTCATGACGGAGGAATCCGGTCTTGAGCTGCAATCTTTGGCTGTGGACGGCGGGGCGGTCGCCAACGATCTGCTGATGCAGTTCCAGAGCGACCTGCTGGGCGTGCCTGTCGAGCGGCCGGTGATCGGGGAGTCGACTGCGCTGGGCGCCGCATTCCTTGCGGGTCTTGCGGCGGGCTTCTGGAAGGACCGCGAGGAGCTGGCGTCCATGCGCCAAGTCGACCGGCTGTTCCAGCCGAATATGGCGGATGGGCGGAGAGAAGAGCTGTATGACGGCTGGAAGCGGGCTGTACGTGCGGCGTTGGCTTTTTCGGAAAAATAATAGCTGGGGATGAGAACCGCAGGTTGGCCGATGTTCCGCAAGGAATTGCCGGCAGCTTGCGGTTTTTATGTTTGGGAATACGCCATGGCGGCAAAGAAGAAGAATAGCCATATGCTAATAGAAGACAGGAGGGAGAAGCATGAAGGAAGAGAGGAAGAACGGGCCGGCTTTTCATGCGGGCCGCCGGAAGAGAATGCTGGAGAGCATGGCGGAGGAGAGGCTTGATGTGCTCGTTATCGGGGGAGGCATTACCGGAGCGGGAATTGCGCTGGATGCCGCAAGCCGGGGCATGAAGGCGGCTCTGGTGGAGATGCAGGACTTTGCGGCAGGCACATCCAGCCGCTCGACCAAGCTGATCCATGGCGGGCTTCGCTACTTGAAGCAGCTGGAGATCGGAGTCGTTGCGGAGGTGGGCAAGGAGCGGGCAATCGTCTATGAGAACGGCCCGCACGTGACGACGCCGGAGCGGATGCTGCTGCCGCTGTATGAAGGGGGCAGCTTCGGCAAGCTGACGACCTCGCTCGCGCTCCGGTTCTATGATTTCCTGGCGGGCGTGAAGAAGGATGAGCGGCGCAGGATGCTGAGCAGCACGATGACCTTGCAGCGGGAGCCGCTCCTTAAGCGGATCGGCCTGAAAGGCGGAGGGCTGTATGTGGAATACCGGACAGATGATGCCAGGCTGACGATTGAGGTGCTGAAGCAAGCCGTCGCCATGGGCGCTCTAGCCGTCAATTACGCGAAGGCGGAGGAGCTGCTGAGAGGTGAGAACGGCAAAGTCGCTGGCGCGCTTGTTCGAGATAGCATCAGCGGAGAGTCATACCGGATAGAGGCGGACGTCGTGATTAACGCAACCGGGCCATGGGTGGACGAGATTCGGGAATCAGACGGCTCCAGGCAGGGCAAGACGCTCCATCTGACCAAGGGCGTGCATCTGGTATTCGACGGCGCCCGCTTCCCGCTACGGCAAGCCGTCTACTTCGATACGCCGGACGGCCGCATGGTATTTGCCATTCCGAGAGAGGGCAAAACCTATCTGGGCACGACCGATACGGACTATGCCGGAGATACGGCCAATCCGGCCATGACGAATGAGGATCGCGCCTATTTGCTGAAAGCCGCCAATTCGATGTTCCCGACGCTCAGGCTGACGGCGGGCGATGTGGAATCCAGCTGGGCAGGCTTGCGTCCGCTTGTTCATCAGGAAGGGAAGTCGCCGTCGGAAATTTCGCGGCGGGACGAGATTTTCGTCTCGCCGTCAGGCCTAGTATCGATTGCGGGCGGCAAGCTCACCGGCTACCGCAAGATGGCGGAGGCGGTCGTGGACCGGGCGGTGCAGCAGGTCCAGGCGGCAGGCGGGGAAGGCTTCGGGCCCAGCCGGACCAGAGAGCTGCCGATCTCCGGAGGAGATACGGGAGGCTCTAGCGGCTTCGAGGCATACGCTGCAGGCAAGGCAGCCGCGGGGGCAGCGCTTGGGCTGAAGCCGGAGGCGGCAGTGCGGCTTGCACGCCGGTATGGCTCGAATGCGGATGCGGTATGGGCGATGTATCCGGACGCAGTGCAGCTGCGCGAGCAGCATGGCTTGCCTGTGGAGCTGGGACTTCAGCTGCTGTATGGCATAAGAGAAGAGATGGCCGCGAAGCCTGTCGATTTCTTCATCCGCCGGACCGGATTGCTCTATTTTCAGATTGGCATCGTGAGGCAGTGGAGATCTGCCCTATTGCATGCGATGAAAGCCGAGCTTGGCTGGAGTGATTACGAGTGCGATTCGTATAAGAGGGAGCTGGATCGCGCCTTGGAAGCGGCAATCGTGCCAATGCCGGAATAAGGGCGAAATTTCTCTCTTATTGGAATCTTTCAAATGACAGCAATCGACAAAAATATGATAGAATAAGGGAATATACTGTGCGAACATCCTTCGTGCCATCTCTTCTAAGAGGCAGGTGATTCCCGTGAGACAGACCAAAGCTATCATTATCGCATTATTGCTATTAATCATAACGTTCCCCCTCGCATCAGCCCAAGCGCATGCGGGCATGTTCGATCGGCTGAAGGACATATACGAGGTGCCGGATAAGCTGGCCGAGCTGAAAGGCCAATACGAGTCCACCAAGCAGATGCTGGAGGGACAGCTTGAAGCCCAGCGCGAGCAGCTGGAGCTGACCCGTCAGCAAGCATCGGACTTGCTGGCTCAGCAGGAAGCGCTGCTTGCCCAGCAAGAGGGCCTGCTCGCCGAGCAGGAACAACTAATGAAATCTAACGAGACGCTGAAATCGGAGAATCAGGCGCTTATCGCCCAGATGGAGGCCGCGGAGGCCAAGAAGCAATCGTTGTACAATAAGGCTATATTCGCAGCTGTACTGTTGATTGCCCTAATCGCGGCTTATGCCTTGTCGGTCAGAATCTGGCGCTTTGCCGTCTGGCGCAAGCAAAGACGCGGCGGCCACGGCCATGAGGCTATGCTGCCATGAAGATCGCCACGCCTTCGCCGATCGGCTATGTGCGGGTGCAGCTGGATGAAGGAGATGCACTGCATGTGCTTCATCCCAAGTCTATCGTGGCGTATCAAGGCGATCCGCGCAGCCGCGAGGACCGCTTTATGGATATCGGAGGCGCTTACCGGAAGAAGAAGTGGATTCGATCGCGCCTGCAAGGGACAAGCGAATTTCTGCTTGGCCTTCCTCCCGGCTGCTCGCTGGAGACCATCGATATACCGGCGGATAGCAGCCTGCTGTTCGACTTCCGTCATGTGGCATTGTTCTCCGACGGAATGACGTTCAGGAGCAAGATTCTGAAATGGAAGACCGCCTGGATTACGAGAGAGCTGATCCGGATTAAATTCAGCGGCCCGGGCACGCTCGGCGTGCTGACCGCAGGCGACCTGGCTTCCATCCAGCTTCATCCCGAACGTCCTCTCTTTGTCGACAAGAGCGCGCTGGTCGCTTATCCCGAGGATGCGGAGATCAAGCTGTCCGTCTACGGCAACTCGCTTGCCAGCCAGCATATGAACGTGCAATGGGAGCTGAGGGGGAATGGCCCTGTGCTCATCCAGACCGGCTCGCGCGACACCGGCTTGCAGGACAAGCTGACGGGCGACGGCTGGTTCAAGCGGCTGCTGCGGGAAGTGCTTCCGTTCGGAAGCGTATATATCAAATAGCGGACTCCAATCCATCATCTCTGCAAAAGAGGTGGTGGATTTTTTGCATGGAATGAATAATAATGTTCTACATCAAAGTGTAAGCGGTTCCAAATAATTAAATCGATTCAAAGTGTGGGAAAGGGGAAAACGGAATGTACAAGGTGCTGCTCGTCGATGATGAGGCGGATGTGAGGGAGGGGCTGCTGGGAGAGATCGATTGGCAGAGGCACGGCTTCATGATTGCGGGTACGGCGGAAAATGGGCAGGAAGCGCTGGAGTTATGCGAGCGGCTTGCGCCGGACGTCGTGATTACGGACATCAGCATGCCTTTCATGAACGGGCTGGAGCTGTCCCATTGGCTGCGCCAGCACCAGCCGCTGGTGAAGATCGTTATATTGACCGGCTATGATGAATTCGATTACGCGAGGCAGGCGGTGCGATTAAGCGTAGACGAATATTTGCTTAAGCCCTTTTCTTCGGATACGTTCGCCGAATTGCTGGATAAAATCAGGCGCCGGATTGAGGATGAGGCGGCGGAGCGCGAGGATATGCAGCGGCTGAAGGAGCATTACCGCACCAGCTTGCCCTTGCTTGGCGAAGGCTTCTTGGCATCGCTCCTTACGCGCAAGCTGTCCAGATCGGTCATTGAGGAGAAAGCGCAGAGCTACGGCCTGCAGCTGAAGGGGACAGGATATGCTGCGGCGGTGCTGGCGCTTCATCAAGGCGAGGATGGCGAATATGCCGCCGAGCCGGATTCGCTGCGGAGCTCCGGCGATATCGAGCTGATGCTGCAAGCGATGCTGAATATCGCCAGGGAATGGTGGAGCGCGGCACAGCTCGGCAGCGCGTTCATTCACCAGGAGAGCGTGGCGCTGATCGGCATCGACACCGATGGCGAGGGGAGCGCATGGACAAGGCGAATGGGCGAGACGCTGGACAATATTGTGCGAAGCATCCGCCTCTATCTGAAGCTGTCGACAACGATCGGCGTCGGTTCTGTCGCGGCGGATTTATCTCATTTGAAGGATTCGTATTCGGATGCTCTGCTTGCGCTGGACTATCGGCTTGTGGTCGGCACCGGTAAAGTAATCTACATAGGCGATATGGAGCATCGCGGGGCCCAGAAGCTGCGCCTTGACGAGTTGAAGGTTGGGGCGCTTGTCCGCAGCCTGAAGGTCGGCACGCCGGAGGAGCTGCGTGAAGCTGTGGCGGCGGTCTTTGCGGAGCCGGCCGGGTATGCCTGTGCCTATGGGGATATACAGGTCTATCTGCTGGAGGTCTGCACGGCGGTATGGCGTACCGCCCAGGATGCGGGAATAGCGCTGGACGAATTGTTCGGACAAGGCTTCCAGCTTCATATGGAGTTATTCCGGCTGGCGGGACTGCTGGAGATGGAGCAATGGTTCCATGACGTATGCCTGCGCATCATGCAAGCGATCGCGAGCAAGCGTCAATACACCTACAAGGATATGGTCGAGAAGGCCATTCATTATACAAAGGAGAACTACGGCGATCCGAGCCTGTCCATTCAGCAAGTATGCGCCATGCTGCATATTAGCGCAGGCTATTTCAGCGGGGTGTTCAAGAAGGAGACGCGCATGACATTCGTGCAATATCTGATGCATATTCGCATGGAGGCGGCTATGGCGCTGCTTCGAGAGACGGAGCTGAAGGCATTCGAGATTGCGGAGCGGGTCGGGTTCGCTGATCCCAATTACTTCAGCTTCTGCTTCAAGAAGCGGCTTGGCATATCGCCGAAGGAATACCGTAGCCGCCTTGAGACGGGCAGCGGAGAGCTTCTCTCATGAAAAGCGCGTGGATGCGGATCATGCGCGGACTGGGGCTGCAGCATTGGCGGGACCGCTTCCGGACCAGCAGCATACAGTCGATCATAATGTGGTCGTTCTCGCTGTGTCTGCTGTTTATCGTCATGCTGGCCGCTTTTTTGCTCTATAACAAGTTTTCGCGTTCGGCAGAGGAGAATGTGCTGCTCGGTACAAGCCAGATCGTGGACCAGGTCGGCTACAATCTGGAGGATTATGTGGACGGCATGTCGCAGCTGTACCGGACGATTGAGCAGCATATGCTCGTCGATGCATCCTGGGATGATGAACAGGTCGCCCAGCAGCTTGATATTCTGATGAGCAGCCGGGATGACATCGTGTCGATTGCGTTGTTCGATGCTCAAGGGGAGCTGCTGCGCAACCATCCTGCGGTCCCTGTCCGCCCAAGCGCCCGCGTATCGGCGCAAAGCTGGTTCCATTCCGCGATGCGGGTATCGAATCATCTCAGCTTCTCGCTGCCCCATGTGCAGAATCTGTACGACGGCACGTACAAGTGGGTCGTCTCCATGAGCAAGGGGCTGACGATTCAGAGGGACGGCCAGCCAATGAATGTCGTTCTGCTCGTAGATATCAATTTCAAAAAAATCGACGAGCTCAGCAGCCGGATCAGCCTGGGCAAGCGCGGGTATGTCTACATCATCGACGAAGGCGCGGGCAATATCGTCTATCATCCGCAGCAGCAGCTGATCTATATGGGCCTGCGCAATGAAAGCGTCGAGAAGGCGCTCACGTCAACTGGCAGCTACATCGACAAGGCGGATGGCGTCAAGCGGCTTAATACTGTCAGGTCGGTCTATAATATCGGCTGGAAGGTCGTCGGCGTCGCTTATCTGGACGAAATGATGACGACGAGGGAAGAGATGAATCGTTACTTGATCCAGGTGGCGGCGATCGTTCTCGTATTGTCGATCTTGATCTCCATGCTGCTAGCTTCCATGCTTGCCCGTCCGATCCGGCGAATGGGCGCTACGATGAAGGCTGTGGAACGCGGGGACTTCGGCGTTGAGCTGCCGCTGCGCGGACCGCTGGAGGTCGTGCAGCTGTCCAGCCGCTTCAATCTGATGCTGGATAAGATCCGCGGACTGATGCGGCAAATTATCGTGGAGCAGGAATCGAAGCGGAAGTACGAGCTGGAGGCGCTGCAAGCGCAGATTAATCCGCATTTCCTGTACAACACCCTGAATTCGGTCGTGCGGATGGTCGGCATGAGCAAAAACGAAGATATCATTACGATGATTACGTCGCTGTCGAAGCTGTTCCGCATTAGCCTTAGCAAAGGACGCACCGTGATCCAGGTTAGCGAGGAGCTGGAGCATGCGAGGCATTACCTGACGATTCAGCAGATGAGATTCAAGCGCAAGTTCAAGTTCGAGCTTGAAGCGGAGGAAGCGGCCCTGGATTGCTACACGCTGAAGCTGGTGCTGCAGCCGCTGATCGAAAATGCGATTGTTCACGGCATTGAATATTTGGTTGATGAAGGATCCATTACGATCCGGGCGAGGCTGGAAGGAGAGACGCTTGTGCTGGAGGTAGCGGATAACGGAGTCGGCATGTCGCAGGAGCAGGTCGACGGATTGCTGGAGCCGGGGCCGTCCCCGGTCGAGGAAGGCTCGGCTGGCGGCGGATCGGGAGTAGCGGTACGCAATGTGCATGACCGCATCCGGCTCTATTACGGGATGCGGTACGGATTGTCCTATAGGAGCGAACGCGAGGAAGGCACGGTGGTTCAGATACGAATGCCTGCCGTGCGCAATGCGGAAGGAGATGGCAGCCATGAGGAGTAGCAATCGCCAGCAAGAATGTCGCGTCCTGTGGCGTCGACTGACGGTTCTTTTGCTTATCTCCGCGCTATGGATCATGGGAATGGCCGGGTGCTCTTCCTCCGAGATTGATTCTGCCAGACTTGAGCCGCGTACGATCGCGTTAATTGCCCCTGTTCATGCGGAGGAGCAGGGGGATGCGATGCGGCTGGGGGCGGAAGCTGCGGCCAAAGAGTACGGCTACCAGCTGCAATACGCCTCTTTCAAGCCGAATGAGGACGCGGGCGAGCAGCTTGCTGCCGCGCTGCGCATGGTGGAGGGGGGAGCATCCGCCATTCTGATCGATCCGGCGAATGAAGGAGTGCTGGAGGAGCTGGCGGCGGCAGCATCGGCTCGCAACGTGCCGCTTGTCGCGCTTAATGACGAGCGGCTGGTCAAGGGCGTGCAAGGCGCCATTACAGTGGATCATGTGGAAGCCGGGCGGCAAGCCGGGGAGGCGTTGGCGAAGCTGATTGGCGATGCGGGTTCGGTCGCCATCATGCGCTCCGATCGCACGGACCCCGATCTGGAGCTTCGGGAGGCGGGCATCCGCGAAGCGCTCGCCCGGCACCCCTCCATCCGCATTGTCGAGAGCGCCAGCTGCGGCAATCTGCGGGACGCTTGCTGGAATGCGGCGAAAGGCATGCTCGACGCATCCCATATCGACGGAGCTATCGCGCTGGAGTCCGGCGCATCGCTTGGGCTTGCGGATGAAGCCAAGCGTCGGAGCGAGGCGGGCAGACTCAAGATCGTGGCATTCGGCAGCCAGGTCGAGCAGCTGTCCCTGCTGCAGGACGGCGTCATCCATCAGCTGGTTGTGCAGAATGACTTCAGCTTCGGCTATATCGGCCTGGAGCAGGCGGTATCGGTTCTCTCGGGCAAGGAGACGCCGGGAAGTCCGACGATGCTGGAGACGAAAGTGGTCAACGCGGACAATATGTTTTGGATGAACAATCAGAAGCTGCTTTTTCCGTTCGTCCAGTGATGAGGCGACAGTGTGAAGTGATGAGAATTTTGCTAGAAGACATGAGAATATTGAATTCGCTTGCACAGAGGGATCAGGCATAATGACCTTAGCGGCGGATGCAAGGGCAGCAAATTCCCGGCGGATCCGCAGAATGAAATGGAATGGGGGCTATGGGATGAAAAAAACAGGATGGGCGATGCTTGCGATGGCTACGATGCTTGCGATGACGGCTTGCAGCGGAGGCGGTAAGGAGTCGTCCGGCGGGGCGAAAATGGGGGTAGCGATCTACAAGTTTGACGATACGTTCATGACGGGCGTACGGAATGCAATGTCGGCGGCAGCCGAGGGCAAGGTTACGCTGGACATTGTCGACAGCCAGAACGCGCAGCCGACGCAGAACGAGAAGGTCGACCTGTTTATCTCCAAAAAATATAAAGCCATGATCATTAACCCGGTTGACCGCACGGCGGCAGGCGTCATCATCGATAAGGCGAAGGGCGCGGACATTCCGGTTGTATTCCTGAACCGCGAGCCGATCGCGGAGGATATGAACAAGTGGGATAAGGTGTTCTACGTTGGAGCCAAGGCCGAGGAATCCGGCACAATCTCCGGGCAGCTGCTCGTTGACTATTGGAAAGCGAATCCGGGGGCGGACAAGAACGGCGACGGCAAGCTGCAGTACGTCATGCTGCAAGGAGAGCCGGGCCATCAGGATGCGGAGCTGCGGACGAAGTTCTCCGTGCAGGCGATTCAGGATGCAGGCATTGAGGTCGAAGCGCTTGCCGAAGATACGGCGATGTGGGACCGCGTGAAGGGCCAAGAGAAGATGCAGGCATTCCTTGCTTCCCACGGCGACAAGATTGAAGCGGTAATCGCGAACAACGACGACATGGCGCTAGGTGCAATCGAAGCGCTTAAGGCGGCGGGTTACTTCACAGGCGACAAGTATATGCCGGTTATCGGCGTAGACGCTACGGCTCCGGCGATTCAGGCGCTTGAGGACGGCACGCTGCTCGGCACGGTGCTGAACGATGCGAAGAACCAAGGCGCGGCATCCGTTGCGCTGGCGGATGTGCTGGCTAAGGGCGAGACACCGACCAAAGACAATACGGGCTATGACATTACGGACGGCAAATATGTCTGGATCGCGTACAAGAAAATTACGAAGGACAATGTAGCCGACGCAAAATAAACGGCAGTAGGGAAGGGGCAACGGCATTCCATGGCGTTGCCCCTTTCGCATCACGAAGACGGCATAAGTATGACTGATGTGGAGGGAAGGCAATGACAGAGACATTAACAGTGACACCCCCTTATGTACTGGAGATGCGCGGCATATCCAAAGCTTTTCCCGGCGTGCAGGCGCTGAGCGGTGTGACGCTGAAGGTAAAGCCGGGGACTGTGCACGCGCTGATGGGCGAGAACGGCGCCGGGAAGTCGACGCTGATGAAATGCCTGTTCGGCATCTACAAGCCGGATGAAGGAGAGATCATGCTGGATGGGCAGAGGGCGGCTATCAGCAGCTCCAAGGATGCGATCGCGCACGGCATCTCCATGATCCATCAGGAGCTGCATCCCGTGCAGCATCGCAGCGTGATGGAGAATATATGGCTCGGCCGGTTCCCGATGTTCTGGGCGGGTCCGTTCCGGCTGGTGAACGAGAAGCGGATGTATCAGGATACGCTGAACTTGTTCCGCGATCTGGATCTGGACATCGACCCTAAGGCTCGGACGGGCTCGCTGTCCGTCTCCAAAATTCAGTCGCTGGAAATCGCGAAGGCCGTATCGTTTAATTCCAAGGTGATCGTCATGGATGAGCCGACTTCGTCGCTGACCGGCAATGAGGTGGAGCAGCTCTTCTCGATTATTAACCAATTGCGGAGGCGCGGCGTCTCGATCATCTATATCTCGCACAAGATGGAGGAAATTCTGCGGATTTCCGATGAAGTGACGATTATGAGGGACGGCTGCCTGATCGGCACCTGGCCTTCGCCTGCGCTGACGACCGACTTGATCATTACCCGTATGGTGGGCCGGGACCTGAAGGAGCGATTCCCGCAGCGGACCCATATCCCCGGCGCACCGCTGCTTAAGGCAGAAGGGCTGAGCTCCGTGAATCCGAAGTCGTTCCAGGACGTCTCCTTCGAGCTGCGACGGGGTGAAATATTGGGGCTTGGCGGACTGGTCGGCGCACAGCGGACGGAGCTGGTCGAAGCGCTGTTTGGTCTGAGGGGCATCGCCTCCGGCAAGCTCAGCATCGACGGGAAGCCGGTGCGGATCAAATCTCCGTCGGATGCGAAGCGGCACAACATTGCGCTATTGACTGAGGAGCGGCGCGTGACGGGCATTTTCCCCGTGCTGTCGGTATATGAGAATACGATTATCGCCAATCTGTCCAGGTACCGGAACCGGCTTGGACTGCTCGATGAACGCAAGGGCAGAGAAGAAGCGGAGCGCAATGTGGAACTGCTGCGGACGAAGACGCCTTCCGTCAATACGTTAATCCGCAATTTGTCCGGCGGGAACCAGCAGAAGGTGCTGCTCGCCAGATGGCTGCTCACGGAGCCGGATATTCTGCTGCTGGACGAACCGACCAGAGGCATCGATGTTGGGGCCAAGTTCGAGATTTATACCATCATTGCAGGGCTCGCGAAGGAAGGCAAAAGCATCATTATGATTTCGTCCGAGATGCCGGAGCTGCTCGGCATGTCCGACCGGATAATGGTCATGAGCGAAGGCCGGGTAACGGGCATTGTAGAGGGCAAGGGAGCCACTGAGGCGGAGATTATGCGGCTCGCCGCGCAGCAGCGCACGACGGAAGCAAAGGGGAATAGCCATGAACTTACAATCCAATTTTAAGGTGAGAGAATATATGGCGCAGCGCGCTATCTTCATGGTGCTGATTGCGCTTGTCGTCGGCATTGCGATTGCCGACCCCAACTTTTTGGCGTTTTCGACGCTCCGGGATATATTGCAGCAATCATCAACAAGGTTAATTATTGCGCTGGGCGCAGCATTCATCCTCATTACAGGCGGCGTAGACTTGTCGGCAGGACGCGTCGTGGGCCTGACCGCAGTTATCTCGGCTTCCATGCTGCAGATCGATACGTATGCGAACCGTTTCTTCCCGGACCTGCCGCAGCTATGGGTCGGCATTCCGATCGTAATCGGCATCGTCGCGGGGCTTCTGGTCGGATTAATTAACGGCATTATTATTGCCAAGCTGCATGTGCCGCCGTTCATCGCGACGCTGGGGACGATGGTCGGCATCTATGGCGTAAACTCGATCTACTTCGATATGGAGCCGAACCAATCCCAGCCGATCGGCGGTCTGCGCAAAGATTTTACCCAGTTCGGATCGGGCTACATCGATCTTGGCGGGGGTTATTCCATTCCGTATATCGTGCTGATCGCCATTGCGGTCGCTTTAATCTGCTGGGTTATTTTCAACAAAACCCGCTTGGGCAAAAACATGTACGCGATCGGCGGCAATGTGCAAGCCGCTCATGTATCCGGCATTAACGTAGCGCGCAATCTGATAATGATCTATGCCATTTCTGGCGCTTTGTACGGCCTGGCGGGGGTGCTCGAAGCTGCCCGCACCGGCGGCGCTACGAACAACTACGGTAATATGTACGAGCTTGATGCGATCGCGGCCTGCGTCGTCGGGGGCGTCTCTACGGCAGGCGGCATCGGCACCGTGCCGGGCGTTATGGCGGGGGTGCTCATCTTCGGCGTCATCAACTACGGCTTGACGTTCATCGGCGTCAGCCCGTACTGGCAGCTCATCATCAAAGGCCTAATCATCGTATCGGCTGTCGCATTTGATATTCGCAAATATATGGCGAAGAAATAGTTTCGTGTGGAAAGGCGTCCTTCTGTCGGTTATCCGGCGAGGGGCGCATTTTTATTTTGCAAGGACGGTTGGGTCTGTGGTGAGAGGAATTAGGGGTGTGAGGCGGCGTTGCAGGTGGAAAAACTTCGAAAGGGGTGGAATAGGGATGTGTGGAGGCGTTGCAGGCTTGAATACCTCGAAATGAGTGGAATAGCGCCGTGTGGCGACGTTGCAGGCTTGAAAACCTCGAACTGAGTGGAATAGCGCCGTGTGGCACCGTTAGGAGTTCAGTTAGAGGGTAATTAGAGGAATTAGCGCCGTGTGGCGGTGTTGCAGGTTTGAAAACCTAGAAATGAGTGGAATAGCGCCGTGTGGCGGCGTTAGAAGTTCAGTTTGAGGGTAATTAGAGGAATAAGCGCCGTGTGGCGGCGTTAGAAGTTCAGATAGAGGGTAATTAGGGGAATTAGCGCCGCGTGGCGGCGTTGCAGGTTTGAAAACCTCGAAATGAGTGAAATAGCGCCGTGTGGCGGCGTTGCAGGCGGAAAAGCTCCGAAATGAGTGGAATAGCGCCGTGTGGCACCGTTAGAAGTTAAGTTAGTGGGTAATTAGAGGAATTAGCACCGTGTGGCGGCGTTGCAGGCTTGAATACCTCGAAATGAGTGAAATAGCGCCGTGTGGCACCGTTAGAAGTTAAGTTAGAGGGTAATTAGAGGAATTAGCGCCGTGTGGCGGTGTTGCAGGTTTGAAAACCTAGAAATGAGTGGAATAGCGCCGTGTAGCACCATTAGAAGTTCAGTTAGAGGGTAATTAGAGGAATTAGCGCTGCGTGGCGGCGTTGCAGGCGGAAAAGCTCCGAAATGAGTGGAATAGCGCCGTGTGGCGGCGTTAGAAGTTCAGATAGAGGGTAATTAGGGGAATTAGCGCCGCGTGGCGGCGTTGCAGGTTTGAAAACCTCGAAATGAGTGAAATAGCGCCGTGTGGCGGCGTTGCAGGCGGAAAAGCTCCGAAATGAGTGGAATAGCGCCGTGTGGCACCGTTAGAAGTTAAGTTAGTGGGTAATTAGAGGAATTAGCACCGTGTGGCGGCGTTGCAGGCTTGAATACCTCGAAATGAGTGAAATAGCGCCGTGTGGCACCGTTAGAAGTTAAGTTAGTGGGTAATTAGAGGAATTAGCACCGTGTGGCGGCGTTGCAGGCTTGGATACCTCGAAATGAGTGAAAAAGCGCCGTGTGGCACCGTTACAGAGACGGAACTAGTGTGATAAAAGAAAAAAGCGCAAGCGGCACCGCTATACGCTTGCCCTAGGCAGGGGCAGGGGCGGCGCCGCTTTTGATATGCGTTGCGAATTACGATTTGCTGGACGCTGCCAAGCATCTAATGTGCAGCCAGGCAAGTGGCCGGCATTTTATTCCTCGTATCGCCGGAGCACGATGACTGCGTTGTGTCCGCCGAAGCCGAAGGAATTGGACAAGCCGACTGTCAACGAAGCTTGGCGAGCTGCGTTCGGCACGTAGTCCAGATCGCAATCCGGATCGGGCGTCTCTTGGTTGATCGTCGGCGGAATGATGCCTTCCTGGAGGCTCTTCACCAGCGCGATCGCTTCTGCGCCGCCAGCCGCTCCGAACATGTGGCCAATCATGGATTTGTTGGCCGTCACAGGGATGCTGCGCGCATGTTCCCCGAACAACCGCTTGATCGCGGCTGTCTCGGAGCGGTCGCCAAGCTCGGTGCTAGTCGCGTGCGCGCTGATGACGTCGATGTCCTCCGGCTGCAGTCCGGCGCTGCGGATCGCCTGCTTCATCGCAAGATAAGCGCCCGCTCCCTCCGGATGGGTGGCGACGATATGATAAGCGTCGGAGCTTGCTCCGTATCCTATGACTTCTGCTTGGATGCGAGCGCCTCTGCGCTGGGCGTGGGAGAGCGACTCCAGCACGACGATTCCGGCTCCTTCTCCGATGACGAAGCCATCGCGTCCGGCGTCGAATGGCCTGCTCGCCCGCGTCGGATCATCATTCCGCGTCGATAGCGATGTCGCATTGCCGAAGCTGGCGAGGGAAATATCGGTGATGGCGGCTTCGGCTCCTCCCGCTACCACTACATCGGCTTCGCCGGAGCGAATGAGTCGCCATGCTTCGCCAATGGCCGTGTTCCCGATCGAGCAAGCGGTGACGGGCGACAGCGTAGGTCCAGTAAAGCCGTAGTGAATGCTGATCGAAGCCGCGGCCATATTGGAGATCATCATGGGCACCAGCGTGGGGCTGACCCGCTCAGGCCCACGCTCCGCCAGCAGCTTGGCCTGCTCAAGCAGAGTACCGATGCCGCCGATGCCGGAGCCCACATAGACGCCGATCCGTTCCTTGTCGGCGGCCTGAAGATCAAGGCCTGAATCCAGCAGCGCATCCTCCGCAGCGGCAAGCGCGAATTGCGTAAAGCGATCCATACGCCGGGCTTCCTTGCGGCCGAATCTCCCTTCCGCGTCGAAATCTTTTACCACTCCGGCAATTTTCGTTTTATGTCTGGACGTATCAAAAGCATCAATAACGCCAATGCCCGACTCGCCCCGAACCATCCGCTGCCAAAAGGTCGCTGTGTCGTTGCCGAGCGGCGACAGCACGCCCATTCCTGTAATGACGACTCTTTCCATCTATCTCATCCTCCTTGGCTTGTTGCTGAATTGAACCTAGTTTGTCATAGAATTTATCCTGTTACCAGTTTTCGTTTATACTAGTATAAGCAGCACCAGGATAATAGCTTGGAGGAATACAAGATGAATTCAGAGGGCAGGTTGCATGCTTTATCCGAGTTTTTGAAAACAAAGCGGTCCATGCTAAGGCCGGAGTCAGTCGGCATGCCGTCGGGCTCCCGGAGAAGAACGCCGGGGCTGCGGCGAGAAGAGGTTGCCCAGCTCGCGGGCGTCAGCTTGACCTGGTATACGTGGCTGGAGCAGGGACGAGATATTCGGGTATCGCCCTCTGTCTTGAACAGTGTAGCCAAAGCGCTTCAGCTTAATGAGGACGAACGCAAATATATGCTGACGCTGGCCATGGATCCCGATGCCGAGCAGGGAGAGTCGGATCATGCTTCGCCCGCTGTCCCGGCTTCGCTCAAGTATATTATCGATGAGCTTAGACATTGCCCTGTTATTGTGTCTGACCGACGGTGCGGCATCGTTGGGTGGAATGACGCAGCCGCATATGTATTTCTTGATTTTGCCGAGATTCCGGCGTTGGAGCGCAACATGGTGAAGCTGCTGTTCGCAAGAAAAGAGCTTCGCCGGCTTGCTGCCAACTGGGAGCATTTCGCTGGCGGTTTCCTTGCGATGTTCCGGGCATATTACGGCCAGTATGTGAAGGACGAATGGTATGAGCAATTCATTAACGAGATGAAGGAGAGCTATCCCGACTTCACCCGTCTATGGGAGCAGGGCGGGGTGAGCTACGCGCCGGAGGTATCGCTCGAATTCCGCCATGCCCAGGCTGGCAAGATGCTGTTCCGCCTGACTTCGATGCAGGCACAGGGAGGATCAGAGCTGCGATGCAGCATCTACACCCCGGCGCCGGGCTCCTCTACAGAAACGAAGCTAAGGCAATGGCTTGCCCGCAAGGAAAGTCATGACAGCGACGAATGACGCAGAGCATGTCATGAGACAAGAAAATAATGCGCCGGACTGCATGCGCCGGCACATCATTTTTTTGAGCTGCAAAGCGGTTAGCGCATGTCGATAGATCCGCTAGGTTGAGGTGAATAGCTGTTGATTGGCAAGGATGACGGCATCATTAACGAAGCTGACCGCGAATTTCTCCGCCCTTACGAGCACGAACGTTCATATAAGCGGTTCATACAGCAGCGTATTCTTCAAAAGATGGAGCATCCTGTTTCCTGTATCCGAGGCTTGAATGGATTTTCATAGACTTCATAATTAGAGCTGTTTTTATTCGCGCTCTTCAAAAGGTATAATGGTGTAGAAATCGTATAGCTGGGAGGAGAATCGTTATGAAGTATAGACGTTTGGGCAGTACGAACCTGAATGTGTCGGTGATCGGCATCGGGACATGGCAGTTCGGCGGAGAGTGGGGCCGCGAATATACGCAAGCGGAAGCGGACGCGATTCTGGATAAAGGGCATGAGCTAGGCATCAATCTGATCGATACGGCTGAATGCTACGGCGACCACCTGTCGGAGAGCTTGATTGGCGATTATTTGAGCCGGAGAAACCGCGAGGACTGGATCGTCGCGACAAAGTTCGGCCATCACTTCCATAACCTGTTCACGCGTACGGATGTATATGATGCCGCAGGCGTGACCGCTCAGCTCGACGCGTCGCTGAAGGCGCTGAAGCTGGATTACATTGATCTGTATCAATTCCATTCCGGACCGGATTCCGCGTTCGACAACGATGAGCTGTGGACAACGCTGGACAAGCAGGTGCAAGCGGGCAAGATCCGCTTCCTTGGCACATCGATCGGCAAAAATGACAATCTGCATCAGACGGATGCATCGACAAGCGTGAATTCCCGCACGATTCAGGTCGTATATAACCGCTTGGACCGCAAGCCGGAAGAGCAAGTCTTCCCGTCCTGCGAGCGCCAGGATCTGGGCGTGCTCGCCCGCGTACCGCTGGCAAGCGGCTATCTGAGCGGCAAATACAAGCCGGGGGCTGTTTTTGCGAACAATGATGTGCGCCATCGTCATGATGCCGAAGCAACGCGGCAGAAGCTGGAGGAAGTGGAGCGCATCGCCCGCGAGGAGGTGCCGGCAGGCGTCGATATGGCAAGCTGGGCGCTGGCATGGTGCTTGAAGCACCCTGCAGTCACAACGGTAATACCGGGCTGCAAGGATCCCGCTCAGGTTGAATCCAATGCGCGGGCGGCGGAGCTGCTGACGGAGCCTCATCCGCAGGACGCTGCTGGAAAGTAAGCAATGGGATTAGGGTTGCAGCGGCAGCCCTGCCGCCCGGCTCGAACGACATAGCAGGCAATAAGGTTAAGACGTCTTCAATGCCATAGTTCATGTGGCGGCGAAGGCGTTTTTTTGATTTCTGAAACGATCCAACCGTTGTGGGCAACCGAATGGACGAGACTGCAAATGGGGGAATGAAGTCATATGAATGACAAGGGTGATGGGAAGGAGAACGGCTTTTTTTATACCTTCCTTTAACTCAATAAATAGACTATAATACTTGCTGAATCCGACACGTATCGACACAGAACGCGGGAGGGGGTCGCGACGATGAGGCTGAGGACGTACTTCTCGTTATCGTTTGCTTTTCTAATCATCGTAGTCATTGTCTCCATGAGTGTAGTCATCAGCCAGAGAACCAGCCGCGAGGTCAGGGAGGAGATAGGCGGTTCGCTTGCCGCTCTTGCCTATCAAATGTCCGACAAGCTGGATTATTATATGTGGTCGCGTTATAACGAGGTATTGCTGTTAAGCCATTTGAAAGCGCTGCGATTTCCTTCCGATCTGGAAGAGGTGAGCGGGCTGCTGCATGAGCTGAATCATAATATACCTTCATTTTCATGGGTTGGCTTGTCCGATCCTGACGGAAATATCCTTTCCTCTACAGGGGGCATTCTGGTAGGAAGCAGCATTGCCGAGCGTCCGGTCTACAAGAAGGCGCTGGAGAAGCCGTTCATTGGCGATGTGCACGATGCTGTGCTTCTATCGGAGCTGCTGCCTAATCCTACAGGCGAGCCGTTAAAGTTCGTCGATATCAGTACGCCGTTGTTCGATGATAACGGGAAGCTGACTGGCGTATTGGCAGCCCATCTGAGCTGGGAATGGTCAAAAGAAATTAAAAGCTCCGTGCTGAAGTCGCTGCAAGGCGACAGCAAGAAGGAGATCGACGTATTTATTTTAAGCGCTATAGACGATACGGTGCTGCTCGGTCCGGAATCCTGGCCGGGCAAGAAGCTATCGCTTGAGGACTTCGATGAGTATAACGGGGCCAACGAATGGGCGGTTCTGCAATGGCCGGACGGACGCGAGTATTTGACGGGCTTTGCGCAAGGATCCGGCTACAATAACTATCCCGGACTGGGCTGGAAAATCGTTGTGCGCCAGCCTGCCGACGTTGCTTTTGCTCCGATACACGCTTTAATCTGGGATGTTGTCGTGCTCGGGATTGTGCTGATCGCGTTGTTTACCGTATTAGCCTGGGTATTCGCGGGAAAAATCTCGAAGCCGTTATCCCGCATCGCCGAAGCTGCGGATCGTTTGCGCTGGGGGGAAAAGACGGAAATTCCGCATGCGCGGGGAATTAAGGATATCGAGGTGCTGTCCAGCTCGCTGCGCGGGCTTATTGCAGAGCTGACGGCTACGGAGTCTGAGCTGGTCAAGATGGAGGATCAGGCTCATCGGGACAAGCTGACCGGCTTGCTGAACCGCTCCTCGCTGGAGGCCATTGTCGGGGGCGCGATCAGGCAGGCGGAAGAAAGGCTGGGCGCACTTGCTTTTCTCTATTTGGACCTGGACGGGTTCAAGGGAGTCAACGATTCCCTCGGGCACGATGCGGGGGATGAGCTTCTTCGCCAGGCTGCAGCGCGCATCAAAGATAGCATTACTGTGCAGGGCCATGTGTTCCGCATGGGAGGAGACGAATTTGTAGTGGTGCTGGCGCTTCCCTTGCAAGGAGCGCTGCTGGAGGCAAGCGAGGTTGCGACCGGCATCCTGGAAAGCCTGCGCGAGCCGTTCGAGTTGGAGGCCGGCATGGCCAAGGTGAGCTGCAGCATCGGAGGGGCGATGTGGCCGCATAACGGGACGGATCCGCTGCAGCTGCTGAAGCTGGCCGACCAAGCGTTGTACGCTTCCAAAAGCAAAGGAAAAAACAAGCTGACTTTTGCCATAACCGAACATGCTTCTTAGGGAAGGCGCCTAGCGATAGGCGTCTTTTTGCACCGGTCCCTTTTCGATATTTTTTTTACAGTAGCGGCCGAGAAATTATGCTATATTTGGGTTGTCGTACCGTTATAACGAATGTTTTGCAGAATAGTCGTCAAGGGGGCCCCTATGGAACACTTTCTCAAAGACTTTCTATTGAATGTGCTAATTATTTCATCCCCGCTCGCGCTATACCCTTTCCTGTACAGGCTGAGACACCGACTGATCTATTACCGCTCTCTGATGTTCTTTATTTTTGCGCTGGCTCTGATTGTAACGATGTGTTTCCCTGTCAAAATCATTGGCTTCAACTACGACTTCCGATCCATACCGCTAACGATCGGCTCCTTGTACGGAGGGGGCGCCATCGCACTGTTGCTCTATGGCACGCTAATTATGACCCGTTATTTGCTGGACAGCCCCGATAACTTGCTCTACGCCCTCTCCATATTGCCCACCTACCTGATCGTCTACATCGCCATTCGGAAATTCCAGCAAGCCTCGCTCGTCTGGAAGCTTGCGTGGGCGGTCATCCTCAGCATCCTCATTAAGCTAATTACTCTCATTCTGTTTCTCACTATAACCAATCAGTATTCATATTTGCTGAATCAGCCGCTGCAATTGTTGACCACTTATGCCATGCAAGCTCTAATCGTTGGTGTGACGGTCTATGCGATTGAGTTTTTGAACAGGCACTATCATATGCAGGAAGAAGTGGTGAAAAGCGAGAAAATGCGCCTTGTCAGCGACATGGCGGCATCTGTAGCCCATGAAATCCGCAATCCGCTCACAGCTGTTCGGGGCTTTATTCATTTGTTAGGCTCTCCCGGCATTCAAGCGGACAAAAAAGAATTCTATAAAAATATCTGCTTCTCAGAGCTCGACCGGGCCGAGCATATTATTGCAGATTATTTGTCGCTCGCCAGAACCGACCCCGAGCTGATGGAAGCGATAAATGTGAATGTCGAGGTCGAATATTTGTCTAACATTTTGCTCACCTACGCAAATTTCAATAATGTTAACCTGTCGGTGCAGCTGGCGAAGGGGGACGCTCCGCTGACGATGGGCGACCGGTATAAATTCCGGCAAGCGCTGATCAATATTGGGAAGCACGCGATTGAAGCTATGCCGAACGGCGGTATGCTGGAGCTTGCGACGGAATGCCGCAACGATATCGCGACGGTCACGATCCGCGATACGGGCAGCGGCATGACAGGCGATCAGCTGAAGCGTCTGGGGACGCCTTATTATTCGACCAAAGAGAAAGGGACGGGGCTTGGCATGATGATTTCCTTCAGCATTATCAAAAAAATGAACGGCAAGATCGATGTGAGAAGCGAGGTTGGCAAAGGAACGAGATTTACGCTTGCTTTTCCGCGGCATAAGCCGGTGACGATGGGATAGAAGGACTCTGGATAAAGAGGTTCTATGGAAGAAGAGTAAATCTATGAAAATTTTTTCAAAAAAATCGGGATAACCTATTGACGTACCTGGGTATATCCGATAGGATTACTTGTATTAAAGTGGTGAATTAATCAGTCAGAAGGAGAGAGTTCAGCATGTTTAAGAGAAATAAATTAAGCGTCGTTCTGGTGCTGATGCTGGCGATTGTAATCGCAGCAACGGGTTGCGGAGCGGATAACGGCAAGTCTTCCGGAGGTTCCGTGAAAGAAGTTGAGAACCTGCCTGCAGCATTGAAAGAAAAGGGCGATATTAAAATTAAAGTTATCCGCAAAATCGGCGGAGACGATCATACAGCGCAATTCCTGGCGGGCGCGAAGCAAGAGGGCGAGGCGCTTGGCTTCAAGGTCGACACGTTCTCGGCGAACGGCGACACGGCGAAGTATCTGGACGCGATCGAACAAGCGGCTAACAGCGATGTGGATGCGGTAGTCCTGTCCCACGCGGAGGATGCTGCGGTTGTTGAGCTGGCGCAGAAGCTAAGAGACAAGGGCATTGAAGTAGTAGCCTTCGACTCCATCGGCGACCTGAGCACGGTGGAAGGCGTAACGCTGACATCCCAGAAGGATGAAGCTTTGGCGCAATACGCATTGGACGAGCTAGTGAAGCAGCACGGCGAAGAAGCGAAGATCGTATACCTGTGGGTAGACGGCTTCCCGCCAATGGTTCGCCGCAACCATGTGTATCAGGATGTATTGGCGAAGCACTCCGGCATTAAGGAAGTAGCCCGTTTCGGCGTTGCCAACGACAACACAACGGTAGAAACGCAAAACGCGGTTGCTGCTATGCTAACTCAATATCCAAAAGGCGAAATCGACGCGATCTTCGCAACTTGGGACGCATTCGCAATCGGCGCTACCCGCGCTCTGGTAGAAGCGGGACGCACCGAGATCAAAATCTACGGCATCGACGTATCCAATGCCGACCTGCAAGCGATGCAAGAAGAGAACAGCCCGTGGGTAGCTACGGCTGCTGTAGACGCGAAGATGATCGGCGCGGTGAACGTGCGCATCGCAGCGAAGAAGCTGGCTGGCGAAGAGACGCCTGCGACCTTCGACCTGGATGCGGCATTGATCACGCAAGAGAATCTGAAGAAGTCGAGCGAAGCGGTTAACGTAGCAACACTCGCGGACATTATTCCGGGCTGGGGCACGACGGACGCTTTTGAGACGGATTGGATGAAAGCACTCAAGGAAGCTAACGCCAAGTAAGCCGCTTGATGCAATAATAGGACCAACATACAGGCGCCCTTATCCGATGGATGGGGGCGCTCAATCCTGTTTGGAGAGGGAGGTGCGCCTCTTGGCGGATCACAATAGAACGCGACTGGAGATGAAAGGCATCTCGATTGCCTTCCCCGGAGTACAGGCACTGACCGAAGTGGATTTCCATACGGAGAGCGGAAGATCCCATGCGCTGATCGGCGCCAATGGAGCGGGCAAGTCGACGCTGATGAAGGTGCTGTCTGGCGCTTACAGCCATTACACAGGCGAGATTCTGCTGAACGGTCAGCATGCGAATATTCGAAGCCCGAAGGATGCGAAGAGCTGCGGCATTCAGATTGTATACCAGGAAGTGGACACCGCGCTGATCCCGAATCTGTCCGTCGGCGAAAATATTATGATGGAGCATACGGTGCATGGTATGCGCGGCAAGCATATGGTCAATTGGAAGCAGCTGCACCGGTCGGCGCAGGCGGTGTTGGACCGGCTGAAGGTGAGGGTGCCGACGCGGAAGCTGGTTCAGGAATTGACGCTCGCGGAGAAGCAGATGGTGCTTATTGCCCGCTCTGTCTCGCTGGAGTGCAAGTTTCTAGTGCTGGACGAGCCTACTGCGCCGCTTAGCATCAGTGAGACAGAGGCGCTTTTCTCTCTTGTCAGGCTGCTGAAGTCGGAGGGTGTCGGCATTATCTTTATCTCGCACCGGCTTCCTGAGCTATACGAGATTTGCGATGATATTACAATTATGCGGGACGGCCGCTTGGTGACGCGCGATGAGATCGCAAAGCTGGAGCAGCAGGAGATCGTGGAGCATATGCTGGGAGCCAAGCTGGACGGCCAGTTCCCTGTGCGGGAAAGCCGGATTGGCGAGGTTGCTTTTGAAGCGAAAGAGATCTATGACAGCGGCAAAGTGAACGGGGTATCGCTCGGCGTCCGGAAGGGCGAGATTGTAGGTCTTGCGGGTTTGGTTGGAGCCGGCAAGACGGAGCTGTGCCGTGCGTTGTTCGGCGCATCGGAGACGGCTAAGGGGGATATGTTCCTGAACGGGAAGAAGCTGAACGTGCGCAGTCCGCATGAGGCAGTCCGCAGCGGACTGGCTTTGGTGCCGGAGGAGCGACGGCGCGAGGGCATCTTCGTTGAGGAATCAGTCGTTCTGAACGTGACGGCTGCCAGTCTCTCCAAATATACGAGCGGCGCATCCTGGGTGAGCAGCCGGAAGGAGCGGATCGCGGCGCAAGGGATTATTCATAGCCTCGGCGTGAAGACACCGAGCCAGCAGGCCAAGGTCCGCAACTTGTCCGGCGGCAACCAGCAGAAGATTGCGATCGGCAAGTGGCTGCTTACGGACGCGGATGTTTATATATTCGACGAGCCTACCAAGGGCGTTGACGTGGGCGCGAAGCGGGATATATATAATCTTATCGCGGAGCTTGCGGGCAAGGGGAAGAGCATCCTGTATGCGTCCAGCGAAATCGCGGAGATTATGGGCATTACCGACCGCATCTATGTGATGTATGACGGGGCGATTCTAAAGGAGCTGGATACGGCTCGCACGAATGAGGAAGAAATTATGCTGTACAGCACGGGGGGCTTAATCACACATGAATAAGGCTAATGCAATCCGGTCCAGCCGAGGCGGCGGGGCATTCCAGTTCCTCTACAAATACGGGACGCTGATTACGATATTGCTGCTGATTGTATTTTTCGGCGCGATGACGGACAGTTTTTTGAACTACACGAATATTATCAGCATCCTTCGTTCTATTTCGATTGTAACAATTATTGCGATCGGCTTAACGGTATCGCTGGCGGTCGGGGGCTTTGACTTATCGGTCGGCTCTACCGCCTCCGTGGCGAACGCGCTTGTCATGTCGTTGTTTGTCTGGCATGGACAGAGCGTCGGCGTGAGTCTGGCTATTACGATCTTTTTCTGTCTGGTCGTAGGCTTGGTGAATGCGTTCCTGGTCATTAATTTCAAGATACAGGATATGCTTATGACGCTGGCGACGATGTTTATTTTCCAAGGGGTGGCGCTAACGTATACCAGGGGCGCGACCATCTCGCAAAATATGATTATGCCAAGCGGCGATTTTGCAACAGGCGTTATCCCGAAGGCGTTCGGAGACCTCGGCAAAGTGCCGTGGATCATTATTATTATGATCGTTGTTGTTCTGGTGGTTCATATCTTCCTGACATATACGAAGCACGGCCGGTATATGTATATGATCGGCGGCAACGTGGAGGCGGCCAAGCTGTCCGGTATTGCGGTTAGCAAGTATCGGCTTCTGGCTTACCTCATATCCGCGTTTTTTGCGAGCATTGGCGGCATTATTTTGGCAGCGCGTGTCATGACGGCGGAAGTGAACGCCGGCGGACCGTATCTTATGGATGCGGTAGCGGCCGCCTTCATCGGCTACTCCGTGCTGGGCGCAGGCAAGCCGAATGCATTCGGCACCTTCGTCGGCGCCGTATTAATCGGAATCCTCTCGAACGGCCTCATCATGATGTCGGTGCCATACTACTCGATGGATATCGTCAAAGGCTCCGTTCTCGCGCTAGCGCTAGCGATTACTTACTATAAGCGGAAGCATTAGCGTTGCTCGACCGCGCATATATAAGAAAAGCCCCTCCATGTGAAGTTTGCATGGAGGGGCTTTTTGGGTAGTGCGCTGTTTGTGCGTCGTTGCGGCGCTCTGTAAGCCGAGAATGTCGGCTTAGAGCGTGCGCCGCCGTGCTGCGAGCAGCTGCAATCCGAGAAACTCGGCTTAGAGCGTGCGCCGCCGCGTCGCGAGCAGCTGCAATCCGAGAAACTCGGCTAAGAGCGTGCGCCGTCGCGCCGGGAGCAGCTGCAATCCGAGAAACTCGGCTAAGAGCGTGCGCCGCCGCGTCGCGAGCAGCTGCAATCCGAGAAACTCGGCTTAGAGCGTGCGCCGCCGTGCTGCGAGCAGCTGCAATCCGAGAAACTCGGCTTAGAGCGTGCGCCGCCGCGCTGCGAGCAGCTGCAAGCCGAGAAGCTCGGCTTAAAGCATACGCCGCCGCGTCGCGAGCAGCTGCAATCCGAGAAACTCGGCTAAGAGCGTGCGCCGCCGCGTCGCGAGCAGCCTGCTCTTACTATTCCAGCTCGGTGAAGTCCGAGCGGTGGCGGTCGTAGTCGGCCAAGCTGCATTCGAGCTTCATACGGGTGCCATTTTCCTCATAGCTGGTCTCGAGGACGTTGGCACGCTCGTTAAAGTACGAGACCAGACGGCCTTGTTCGTACGGAATCAAAATTTCCTTCTTCACGTAATCTCCGAAGATATGTCCCTTCACAACTTCTACAAGCTCGGCGATGCCTGCGCGCTCCTTCACGGACATATACACGTTGCGTTCGTATGCAACCGGGTAAGCATGGTCGGTCAGATCGCACTTGTTGTAAGCGTAGACCGTCGGAATTTCTCCCGCTCCCAGCGCATCCAGCGTCTCGTTCGTCACATTGACGAGCTGCTCAAAGTCCTCATGGGAGTAGTCCACCACATGCACGAGCAAGTCTGCCTCGGTCACTTCTTCAAGCGTGGAGCGGAATGCTTTGATCAAATGATGGGGGAGCTGGCTCACGAACCCGACCGTGTCGGTCAGCAGGAAGGACTTGTTGTCCGGCAGCTCGATGTTCCGAACGGAAGTCTCGAGGGTGGCGAACAGCATATCCTTGGCAAAAACCTGCTTTGTTGTCTCGGGATCGTACGTCTCCAGCAATGCGTTCATTAAGCTGGATTTGCCCGTATTCGTATAGCCGACAAGACAGACGACCGGCATATCATTCTTCTTCCGCTTCTTCCGCTGCTGCTGGCGAGTAGCGACGAGCTTCTCCAGCTCATCCTGCAATGCGGTGATGCGCTCTTCAATCCGGCGGCGGTCAAGCTCCAGCTTCGTCTCGCCGGCGCCTCTGTTCCTCAGGCCAGCACCGCCGCCGCCGCCCTGTCTGCCCAGCGAGGCGCGAAGGCCAACCAGTCGTGGCAGGGAATATTGCAGACGGGCCACTTCTACTTGAAGCTGAGCCTCGCGCGTCTTGGCGCGCTCTGCGAAAATATCCAAAATCAGCATCGTGCGATCCATGACGACGCATTCCAGTTCAGCCTCCAGGTTGCGGATCTGGGAAGGGGAGAGCTCGTCGTTGAAAATCGCCATATCTGTCTCGTGTCCTGCGAGCAGCGCCTTCAGCTCTTGAATTTTACCCGTTCCGAGATAGTGGGTGGGATTGATCCGCTCCGCCTTCTGATTTAATTCATCCACGACGTCGATATAACGTGCGGCGGCCAGATTGCGCAGCTCCAGCATGGAGTATTCAAAGTCCGTGTCCTTCTGAAGCTGGACACCGACTACGATTGCTTTTTGAACCGATTGTTCCGTTAATTCTTGCATATATTCAACCTCCTAATAATCATTCAAAGTATCAAAAAAACACAGGCACTCAGCCTGTGTTCACATATCGCAAGAGGAGATCAGACCCGCCATAAGGAAATAACCCCTTATCACGGATAAATGAATGGTCCTCTATAGCAAGTCATAGGCAGGCGTTATTCCCTTACAACAACAGCCTCGCTTGCATAACAAGCGTGACAAATCGAGTGCAAAGGGAGCAGCTGCTCCATATGGTTAGCTATAGCTGGTTACGTTTGAATGTAGACAGACCAATCCTGAGTCCTCTCCCGTACAGGCAGAGCTTCGGCGCTATTCAATTAGCCGCGCAAAGACCTAACTCGGATGTAATCTATCACCACGTAACCCCCATTCCTTGGAATGAACCAAGTGTAGCATAATCGCAAATCCGGATGCAACTGGCAGACAAGACAAATCGCCGTAGAGTTTAATTATAATCAAATCTACCTTGCTCTAGGTGGGGGGTGGTCTTGCTGCATCCTGATGCTTCTCAGCATGATGAGGGCCGGCCATCACATGAAAGAAAGGCGACCGAGCAAGCTCTGCCGCCTTCTTTTAACATTTAGGTTCTGCCGGGGAATCAGCGTCTGCGGGGTCAATCCATTGCTCCGCCCAGCCTGCGATATCGGCGAATAGCGGGGACAGCGCCTGGCCTTTCTCAGTTAACGAATATTCGATGCGAACAGGCATCTCCGGGTAGACATCGCGGCGGATCAGCCCCTCTGCCTCCAGCTCCTTGAGCCGGTCGGACAAAACCTTGCCGCTCAGATTAGGCAGGCTGTGATCGATATCGGAAAAACGCTGGGGACCGGACAATAACCGGAAAATAATAAATGCGACCCATCGTTTGCTTAAAAGTTCGACGGCTTTCTCAAATCGTGCGCAAAGCTGCTTTTGCTCCATACGTGAACACCCTCTCTGTACTTCCTATTATAGTACCAGCACGCAAAAGGGACAATGCAAGGCAATTCTAAGCGGCATTAATGGGCTGAACCGAGAATAGATAATAGTGAAAAATAGGATTGACGCATGGTTGTTACTATAATAAACTTAGTTACAAATAGTAAGTTAATTATGCGGCGAAACGAGAGGTAGGATGACAATGAACATCACATTATGGGCAGTTCAAATTTTTCTCGGACTTATGTTTCTTATGGCCGGTTTTATGAAATCTGCAATTAACGAGAAGTCAAAGGAAAAGCTGCCGTGGGCGAAGGAGTATTCAGACGGCTATGTCCGCTTTATCGGCATTTCGGAGCTGCTTGGGGGATTGGGGCTTATTCTCCCGGGAGCGCTGGGTATTGCGACGATTCTTACGCCAATCGCGGCGCTAGGTATTGCCGTCATTATGGTGCTTGCGATTGTGTTCCATATTAAGCGCAATGAAAATCAAGCCTTGGTCATGAACGTTATACTGCTGCTATTGGCCTTGTTCATTGTAGCGGGCCGACTGTGGATTGCACCTTTCTAATCAATCGTTCCTGCACGGGACAATGCATACAATGCGGAAACTCCAGCACTGCTATATCAGCAGGCTGGAGTTTTTTGTTGTGCAGAGCAGCACGGCCGTTGTGGCGCCAAAACAGCTTGAAAATCATTTACCATTAATCATATGGGGAACCTCAGCGGGAAATGGATCCTCCAGTGACATGCCAATTCACATGTAGCTCCACATGCCACACATCCTTCGACAATAGAGCCTCAGCCATCAAATCCGTTATTTCCACGCTATATTGCCTTGCGATGGGTGCTTCGAGCATCATTGCGTAGCCGCCGCTGCCGCTTGCGCGGTAATGGTTCATCGCAACCTCCAGCACCTGGTCCGTAGTCAAAGGAGCGCCGTCGAACAGAAGACGCGTGACCCGCTCTCCCGGCGGACGTGAGATATCCAGCGTATATTCAATACCCTCCCACATGTCGTAATGGAACGGCTGGGGCTTCGGTGACAGGTAGGCGGGATGAACGATAATCTGGCCTTTGTCGTCCAGCGCAAAATACTTGGCGGTCTCCTCCAAAGCCAGCTTCACCTGATGACCGTTTAGCTTGAGCACCGTTAGTGTATTAGGGTAAGGGTAATTAGCCGCGATATCGCGCATCGTCACCATCGAGCCAAAGCCTGGCGCATGGTTGTCCATTAGTGCGGTAAGCGCGACACTAGTGCCGGCGGCGTTCATTTGGACCTCGTTCAGCCACTGGATAAAAGGATGCTTGCTAATTCTAGCTTCATGCGCGTTAGCAATAAGCATATTGGTTGCCATATGGCCGAGAGGCCGGTCCATCCATTGATTAAGCTCCTCCATATGAGGCTTAAGCCATTCGGGCGCCTCGCTATCGTCTGCTGCCGTAACCGGAATGAGCCGCGTATACGCCCCCTGAACTGTCCAGCGGCCATCGTCTGACCTGGCAAGCATAAGCTGGGCTTCGCCCAGATAAGAGCCATATACGCTTGGCTGAACGATGGCGGTGCCGTTAATTGCCTGGCCCTCTATACGGCGATGCTGGTGGCCGGTCAGCAGCACATCAATGCCATTAACCTCGGTGCACAGCCGGCAGCCTTCATTTTCAACAGTACATGGCTCCGTTGACTCGCCTGTAGCGGGATCGCTCTCCAAGCCGCCGTGGTAAGAGACGATCACAATATCGGCCCCTTGCTTCTCCCGAAGATAGGGGACCCATTTCCGGGCGGCTTCCACTGCAGGCAGGAAGGCAAGGCCTTCAATATGGCCAGGCAGCTCCCAATGGGGAATATAAGCGGTCGTCAAGCCAAGCACTGCAACTCTGATGCCCGCTTTGCTCGTCCATATTCGATAAGGCTTCCCGAAGAACGGTTCGAGAGTTTCCCGGACTACAATATTTGCAGAAAGCCATGGACAAGGAGCACCCGCGGAGACCAGCTGAATCGCGCCGCGGCCAAAATTGAACTCATGATTGCCGGGTACAAAAGCATCGCAGCCTGCTGCTGCAAGCCATTGCGTCATGGGATGGGTCCCCGTCTTCCGGTCTCGGATTTGCTTCATAAAATAATCGGATATCGGCGAACCCTGATATAAGTCGCCGTTGTCTATCCATAATAGCGAGCTTCCGTGCTGCCGCTTCTTATCCAAGATCAGACTGGTCAGCGCGCACATGCGCTTCCAGTCGCACAGCGAGGGAGACCGATCCGGCGGGCATCTGAAGCCATGGATGTCGCTGGTCGTTAATATTGTAAACGTTGCAGAATTCGAGCTGGTCATTTGAAGCACCTTCATTCGTATTGGGTGGGGCGTTTTCACGCCTTTTTTCGGATTCGCCGCCGAGCCATCCGATCCTTTAGGATATTAAGCATTTACAATCATTTAAAATGGCGTGGCGGCGGCGGTTGCGGGCGAATTGGAATCATGTTACATTATTAGTAACGAATTGTACGGAAGCACCGTGACCTCAGAACTTGGTTCTGTTAGTCACGGTGCTTTTTTAATGGATTGGAGGTGTTATGGGTGGGCATGCAGGAAAGCAAGGCGGGGCCGCTAGCCCCGATTGAGCTGTTTTTGGCAAAAGCGCATCCGGCGGAGGCTGGTGCATTAATGGGATATTTGCAATATGACGGGAGCGGCTCGGAAGGTTACCGGTACCGGAATAAGGTGACTCGCTCGCTTATCGTCGTGGAAGAGGATGGATCGTTGGTTTCTTGCGACAAGAACGCCCTTCATACGATTGCGATATACAAGACTATTTTCCCGAAGAGGAAATACAGACGCAAAGAAAAGCGGGCATAACGAACCGCAGGTTCACAAGACTCAGGAATAACTGCGATGCAGGTAGTCGGACATTAATAACGCGAAGGGACCAGAGTCACAAATGAAGATTCTGGCTTCTGTATCGCTTGCAACAGGTTTTAGGCTATTTATGAAGAATATTAGGAGAAGTAGGGAATCCTGTTCTTGGCAGGTATGCAGGATTAGAATAACAAGCAGACGGATTGCCGTCTAAGACATATGGACTAAAGTATTGTGAATACCAGCGAAACATTGTGACTTTGGACGCGTCTATTTATGCATAGGCTGATGGGAGAAGGAGAGGTAACGATGAAATGGATTCCCGCGGCAAAAAGCGGCAAGTGGTGGGCTATCGCGGCTGGATCGACTTTGATCGCCGGGGCTGCTCTATGGCTTATTCGTTTTGTGCATATGGGTCAGACCTTTACGGGGGTGCATGCATTTCGGATGCTGCTGCTGGCGGCAGGAGTGTCATTTGCCTTTAGTGCCGCAGGCTGGTTCGGGGCACGCTGGCTATGGGGAATATCGAATGGCGGATTCATTGCCGGGCTCGCTGCGATGGCCTTACTAGGATCGGACAAGAATGGCTGGGAGGATTTGATCAGCTTTCTGTCTTTTCTGTTGGTGACGGTAGGCGGCATCGCTATAGGTATTGTCGTAGAGGTTGTTGCGGCGGTACTGCGCTACAAGAAAACAAGATAAGGACAAGAGGAGCTGCAGGCAGCTCCTTTTTTTTATTGTAAGAATAGACATACAAAGCTTAATAATACGCCTAGTGATGGACGGTGAGGGTGCCGTATAGTGGAAGTGACCGGGAAGGCGAGCAGATGGGAGAGGAGGCGTGAGTGAAGGGGCATGCAGGCGAGAAAGAATTGTTAGGATTGGCTCGGTATTTCAAAAAAAAGAATAGAGGAGGAGCATTATGAGGATGGATTCCTACCCTAGACACCGAACGATACTGATTATATTGCTAGCATTCACGCTTTTGTTGTCACAGCTTGCGCTTTACCCGCCGATTGCGTCGGCGGCCAGCAATTTGGCAGCGGGCAAGGCCATGTCTGCCAGTTCATTCGTATCGCCATATGGCCCGGGCAACGCGAATGACGGCAACCAGGGCTCTTATTGGGAAAGCGCGAATAACGCATTCCCGCAATGGATTGCAGTTGATCTTGGAGGCTTGTCCAGCATTACTCGCGTTACGCTGAAGCTTCCGGGCAACTGGGAAGCCAGAAGCCAAACATTAGCTATTCAAGGCAGCACAAATGGCAGCGCTTACAATACAATTGTTGCGTCTTCGTCATATACCTTTAATCCCAATACGGGCAATACGGTGAACATCGATCTGCCTTCGACGGACACAAGGTTCGTTCGTGTCTACTACACGGCCAATACCGGGTGGTCTGCCGGCCAATTGTCAGAGCTGGAGGTAATCGGAACGCCTGTCACCGCTTCCGGCGTATATGAAGCAGAAGCAGCCGCGTTAACAGGCGGCGCGAAGATCAATAATGATCATGCCGGCTATACAGGCTCCGGCTTCGTAGACGGCTACTGGCAGCAAGGAGCGGCTGCTGCGTTCCAGGTACAAGCTGCCTCGGCCGGACAATACGAAGTCACATTAAGATACGGCAACGCCTCGGGCGGGAGCAAGACGCTCAGCGTATACGTTAACGGAACCAAGGTGAAGCAAACAACGCTAGCCAATCAATCCTCCTGGTCGCAATGGGCAACGCAAAAGGAAACCTTCACCCTGAATTCCGGCTCCAACACCATTATGTACAAATATGACCCAGGCGATAGCGGCAATGTGAATTTGGACTCCATCACCGTAGCCGCTTCGACTTCGCCTACACCAACACCAACACCAACACCAACACCAACACCAACACCAACACCAACACCAACACCAACACCAACACCAACATCGACATCAACACCAACACCGACACCGACACCAACACCAACAGTAACACCGACGCCGACCCCAGGACCGGGCAGCAACCTGGCTGCAGGCAAGCCGATCACAGGCTCTTCCTATGTGCATACGTTCATCGCTGCGAATGCCAACGATAATGACGTGAACACTTATTGGGAGGGAGCGGGCGGTTCTTACCCGAATCTGCTCACTGTTGATCTTGGCGCCAATGCGAATGTGACATCTATTGTGTTGAAGCTGAATCCTAGCTCTGCATGGGGCACAAGAACACAGACGCTGGAGGTACAGGGCCGCGAGCAAAGCGCTTCGGGCTTCACCACAATCGTTCCTTCAGCGAACTATACGTTTAATCCGGCAACGGGCAATACAGTAACGATTCCGGTTACGGCGACAGTGAAGGATGTGCGGCTGCGCTTCACCGCCAATACCGGATCGGGCGCAGGCCAAGTGGCGGAGTTTCAGGTAATCGGCTCGCCGGCTCCGAATCCGGATTTGACGATAACCGGATTGACATGGACGCCTCAATCACCGGTTGAGACCAATCCGGTTACGCTGCAAGCGACAGTTGCCAATATAGGCACAAGAGCCTCGGGAGCAACCCATGTGAATTTTTATCTAGGTACGACGCTTGTCGGAAGCGCGCCGGTAGGTGCGCTGAACGCAGGCGCTTCGACAAATGTATCCCTAAACATCGGAACCCGCAATGCAGGGGGCTATTCGGTAACGGCCAAGGTAGATGAGGCCAACAGCGTCATTGAGATAAATGAAAACAACAACAGCTTCACAAGCCAGACGCAGCTTGCCGTCAGTCCGGTCGCAAGCTCCGACCTGGTCGCAGCGTCCGTAAGCTGGTCGCCAAGCAATCCATCGGCGGGCAATACGGTATCCTTCTCTGTCGCGCTGAAAAACCAAGGAACGATCGCATCGGCAGGCGGCGCGCATAACATTACGCTGACGATAACGGATGCCGCGACCAATGCTGTGCTAAAGACGCTGACAGGGGCGTATACAGGCGTAATTGGCAGCGGTGTAACGACAGCGCCGGTCGCCTTGGGAACATGGACGGCAGGCAACGGCAAATACAACGTGAACGTACAGGTCGCGGTTGATGCCAATGAGCTTCCGGTGAAGCAGGGCAACAACAGCAGCACTCAGCCGTTCTTTGTCGGACGCGGCGCGAACATGCCGTATGACATGTATGAAGCGGAGGATGCGGCTATTGGCGGCGGTGCATCCGTTGTCGGTCCGAACCGCATTATCGGCGATTTGGCTGGCGAAGCATCCGGCCGCAAAGCGGTTACGCTGAATTCTACAGGAAGCTATGTGGAATTTACATCCAAAGCAAGCACGAATACGCTTGTCGTGAGATATTCCATTCCGGACTCCGCGAACGGGCAGGGGCAGAACTCCACGCTGAACGTATACGTGGATGGCGTATTTGCGAAGGCAATCCCTCTTACATCGAAGCATACTTGGCATTACGGCAATGAAGCGAATCCTTCCAACAACCCGTCCGATGGATCGCCGCGCCATATCTATGACGAGGCGAACATTATGTTCGATACGGTCATTCCGTCAGGCAGCAAGATCCGGCTGCAGAAGGATGCTGCCAACACGACCAGCTATGCTGTCGACTTTATTAATCTGGAGCATGTGTCGCCAATCGCCAACCCTGACCCTGCGAAATATGTGACCCCATCGGGCTTCACGCATCAAGCGGTGCAGAACGCGCTGGATCAGGTGCGTATGGATACGACGGGCAATCTTATAGGCGTCTACCTGCCTCCGGGCAATTATGAGACGGCGAATAAATTCCAGGTATACGGCAAGCCAGTGCAAGTAGTAGGAGCAGGCCCATGGTATACACGCTTCTATGCGCCGTCGAGCCAGACGAATACGGATATCGGCTTCCGGGCGGAAAGCTCGGCGAACGGCTCTACGTTCAAAGGCTTTGCCTACTTCGGCAACTATGTGCAGCGTATTGACGGGCCGGGCAAAGTATTCGATTTCAGCAACGTAGCAAATATTACAATCGATAACATCTGGGCGGAGCATATGGTATGTCTCTATTGGGGAGCCAATACCGACTATATGAAGATTACCAACTCGCGAATCCGCAATATGTATGCGGACGGCATCAACATGACAAATGGAAGCACGCATAATCTGGTGTCCAACGTCGAAGCCAGATCAACGGGCGACGACAGCTTCGCGTTGTTCTCGGCTATCGACGCAGGCGGCGCAGATATGCATAGCAACGTCTACGAGAATCTGTCAGCCATACTGCCTTGGCGCGCAGCAGGCGTAGCCGTATACGGCGGTTACGGCAATACCTTCCGCAATATCTATATTGCCGACACGCTGACGTACTCCGGCATTACGATCAGCTCGCTGGACTTCGGCTATCCGATGAACGGCTTCGGAGCTTCGCCTACTACGAACTTCGAGAATATCTCGATCGTAAGGGCAGGCGGCCACTTCTGGAACGGCCAGACGTTCCCGGGCATCTGGATATTCTCGGCATCGAAGGTGTTCCAGGGCATCAGAGTCAATAATGTCGACATTATCGACCCGACCTACTCCGGCATCATGTTCCAGACGAAGTACACAGGCTCGCAGCCGGAAAATCCGGTTACCGACACGATCTTCAGCAACATTACGATATCCGGGGCGCAGAAGAGCGGCGACGCCTACGATGCCAAGTCGGGCTTCGGCATCTGGGTCAACGAGATGCCTGAGCCGGGCCAGGGTCCAGCCGTCGGCTCCGTCACGTTCAACAATCTGAAGCTCATCAATAACCATCAGGATATTAAAAATACGACATCGACCTTCAACATCATTATTAATCCGTAAATGCATTGTAGGGGCGGCTCCAGTACGCGAAAGCGGCTTGAGCCGTCTTTTGCGGCTATGCAGAGACAAAGGCTTCAAAAGCTTCATGGTCAGCCAGCCAATAACAGACCACAGATGAAACGCAGCTCGGCCGATTCAGAACAGCAGCAATCAGGACATATAGCGGTTATCTATCGGGAAACAAGGGCAAAGCTAATAGCTCTTCAGCTTGGCCTCCGCTTTGGCAATGACGGAAGCGATTTGGGTCTCGTAATAATGCATATTTGCTTTATAGATCAGGATTTGTCTGATATGCACCAGCATTCGGGACAGAGAGGAGGAGGTACCGTATGCGTCGCCGCTGCGCACAGTCTGCAGCAGCACCTTGGACTCGGCGGCGAACAGCTTCTTCGTATGGCTTGCGGCGCTCTTGGCCGCTTTGATCCGCGATTCTGTCGCTTTGTTGGCATCCAGGATGCCCCGCACGGCTTTTGTTTTGGCGGTGGCGTCCGCCTTTGCTTTTTTCACGGCGGCTTCCTTCGCGCTAATGTCCTTTTTGGCCGCTTGGACGGCGATTTTGGACACCTCGACCTTGGTGTTCATGATGGAGGTCAGCTCTTTGTTTTTGGCGGCTTTGGCCAGGCTGAGCTGCGATCTCTGCGTATTGTACAGATCGAATAGCGGCTGGTACCGCTGCTTGGCCTTGGCGGCATCGCCTTCCAGCGAGGCGATCTTGCTCTTGTCGATGTCCTTGATCCGCTTGCGGATGAGCGTATCATTCTCCTGATTCTTGTAACGGAGCGCGCTAATCTTGGTGTCCATGCCAACATCTTGTTTTTGCAGCGATTGAAGCTCCCCATAGTTCTTCTTGAGCTGCGTGGCGGCGGAAGCGCTGGCGTTATTCACGATCTGGTCAAACGACTTCTTCGCCGATGCCGAAAATTCGAACGGCGCTGCCCGCACCGCTGCCGATCCGGCTAGCGACAGAGCAAGGATGAGACAACAAACACGAAGCATGAACGGGATTCTCAACATACATTCCTCCTTGGGCAATTGAGGCGAAAACGAAAAAAAGCACCTGCAAGGCTGACATGAATGTCAAGCCTTGCAGGTGCTTCCTGCATTTCCGTACCTTATTTTTCCTTACTATACCGCATCCTCCGGATACGGTCAACTCTCGGCAGGGATAGAATAATAAGAGTCCGGCGTCATGCCGAGCATTGCCTTGAAAGCGCGGATGAAGTGGGATTGGTCGAAGAAGCCAAGCTCCGCGCTAAGCTTCGCCCAGTCATCGGCTTCTCCGCGATCCAGCATCTCAGCCGCATTATGGAGCCGGTACAGCTGAATCACCCATTTGGGACTGACGCCGGCATACTTGTGAAATAGCCGCTGAAGCTTTCGGACATGCAGGCCAAAATAGGCGCTCAGCTGCTCGACGCGGGTCACATCACGATTTTGCTGAATATAGGTTATAATTTCGAGAATCACCGCGGATATAGGATCTTGCTCCGGCAGGGCGTCCCGCAAGAGACGGTCGGCATGATCAATGAGTATTTCCGGAGTCTCTCCGCTTCGCAAAGCGGATAGCAATGATTCTCCCTCTGTGCCAAAAGCATCCATCATGCTCATGGAGCTGTCGGTTAACGAGGAAAGCGGCTGCTTGATATAGGGATAGAAGCCTCCGGGATGGAACTTCACGCCGAAAGCTCTGCCCGCGCCCTCCAGATGCTTCGTATACATTCGGCTGGATACGCCGTATACAGCGATGCCGGAATGCTCGGCTACCATGTTCACACAGGGATTGGGGATGACATCCTGGCCATAGTGGACACCTTCTCCAAGATTCCAGCTAACGATCCAATAATGCTTGACGAATGGGGCCAGTTCGGGCGATGGAGGGAATCGGAGCAGCTGGAAGCGCTTCTCCGCCTCGGTGGGTTTCAGAACGCCCATGCTGGCGTGTTGGAGCGGGGAAGTCATCGTCTGGATCACTCCTTATATGGTCTGTCGCATTTTTACAATACAGCCTCTATCAACTTTATTATACTTGTCGTATATCCATTAAATCCAGATTGAGGAGCGTGCAGCCATGAGTCATACTTTTGTTACTTATATCGGAGCGGAACCGTCCAAGGTATGGGAAGCCTTAATTCAGCCGGAAGGAACGCGTCGCATTTACTTCGATTGCATATTGGAGTCCGATTTAAAGCCGGGAAGTCCGTTCGCTTATATTGGCCCAGGCAATGACGGTCCGGAGACGCTGCATGTATACGGCGAAATACTAGAGGTTGAGGAAGGCAGCAGGCTGGTGATGCTGGAGCATCCGGGACCATCTTATTACGAGAATCATGCGGAGCTGACTTCCCGCATTATCTACACGCTGGAGCAGGCCGGGTCTTGCACGAAGCTGACGCTGGTCAACGATCAATATTCGGACAATCATCCCAGCGTAGGCAAGGCGGCGGAAAGCTGGGCGATCATTCTCAGCAGCCTGAAAACGTATGTCGAGACGGGCAAGTCGCTAGATTTTGGCTGGTAACAGGGGTAGCCGTCATCTCTACTATTCTTTATACTAGGAGGAAAAAGGGATAGGAGAATGGCAGCATGAGCTACAAATTCGTATTTTTTGATATTGACGGTACGTTGTTGAACGAGGAGAAGGAAATTCCGGCAGATACGATTAAGGCGGTTAACGAATTGAAGGAGAAGGGCATCGAGCCTGTTATTGCAACGGGCAGAGCGCCGTATTTCATTAAGCCGCTGACTGACGCGCTGGGCATAGATTCGTATGTGTGCATGAACGGCGCTTATGTCGTGTACAAGGGCCAGACGCTCTACAAGCGGGAGATTGAGAAGCCGTCGCTGGAGACGCTTGTTGCGCTTGCGGCGCAGCATGACCATGGCCTCGTATTCGAAGGGGAGAGCCGTTACTGCTCTGACCGGGACAATCATCCCTTCGTAACGGATTCGATCCAATCGCTGAAAATCGATATGCCGTCCTTTGAGCCGGAGTTTTGGCGGGAGAATGGTATATTCCAGGTGTTCCTGCATTGCGAGAGCCATGATGAGCATCTATACGAGTCGCTGAAATCCGAATTTACGCTTATTCGCTGGCACCCGCAGGCAATGGACGTACTGCCGCTCGGCGGCTCCAAGGCGCAAGGCATCGCAGCGCTGTTGGACGAGCTGGGTTATACGGCGGAGCATGCTGTAGCTTTCGGTGACGGCCTGAATGATAAAGAGATGCTGGAGTATGTCGGCTTCGGGGTGGCGATGGGCAATTCGCATCCGGAATTGCTGCCATTTGCCAACTTCGTGACGACGCATGTGGACGAGAAAGGCATACGCAATGGACTGATCAAAGCGGGACTGTTAACGGCATAAATTGCCGGATTGCGCTTGTTCGCCGTTTTTTAGGACTCACCAAACGAGATTTCCCACGTACAATAACCTAATCATACCAACAGCTTGGGGGTAATGACGTGATCGTAATCTCGGACGGCAGCCCCGTACAGTTCCCGCCGCGGATGCTGACGGAGCTTGAGAAGAAGACACTGCGGCAGAAACAGGCTAGTCCCGTTATGTACTGGTATCCGTCGCAGGAGGCCCTGCTCTTCGAATTGAAGATGAGGACGAATATCGTGGAGGCGGCGAAGGCGATGTACCAGAGCGGTGTCAGCTTCGCGACCTTCAGCAACTCCCGCGCCAACCCGAGGTACTGGATTCGTACACCGGATGGAGGCTTCCTGCTAAGGCCGGGCGTGCCGCCTTCCGTTGGGGTGAACGATATATTCCAGCAAGGGCATTACTATGCCTTCGAATGCGCCGGGGCCATTATTATTATGTTGTACAAAGCGGTGCTGGAGACGATTGGAGAGGCTGCGTTCAACCGGCATTTTCAAAATCTGTTTCTGCGGGACTGGCAATACGACAAGGATCTTCGCCTGACGACGAACAACAATCTGAACGAGACATATGCGGGAGATGTCATGTACTTCAAAAATCCCGACCATGACCCCGGCTCGCCGGAATGGCAGGGGGAGAATGTGATCAAGCTTGATGACAATCTGTTCTTCGGCCATGGAATCGGCATTGGCACCGGACAGGACATTATTGCTCAACTCAACAGGGCGAGAGTGCCGGGCAGCATGATCTCTGCGTATCTGCAGGATTTGGTGCTGAGGCCAGACTTCGAAGCGGTGCGCATGCTGACGATGCGCGAGGACGAAGAGGCGCTTGTGTAACGGACATGAAGAAGGCTGGGCAGCGGATTAACCGCGGCTCAGCCTTCTTGCGCGAAGCTGTTTGTATTGGAAATAGATCGTGCAGCCGATGCAGTAGCCGAGCAGAGCGGCAAGCGCTGCGGCTCCCATCATGCCCGCGAAGACATAGCCTGCGGCGCTCCAGCCCAGCAGGAAGCTGAGCAGCGAGCAAGTCAGGAACACAATGCCTAGCGAGTTGTTGAAGCGCTGAAGCTCTGCCGCCTCGGCCGCGCCGGATGCCGCATATTTCGCAACGAACGGCTTCGCAATTACGATAAATAAATTAGCTTTGGCACCTAGCAGCAAGCCGACCAGCTGGACGATCCATAACGCAACGATCAGCCACGGCAATTGGAGGGTGATGGCGATCAGCAATGTCGCGACGATGCCAGCCTGGTTGCTGCGAACATAAGCGAGAGGAATTTCTTTCATATTATTACCTACCTTTCCGATAGGATTTATTTAATCCTATTATAGGGCAGGGGAGGGGCAATTACAATTGAAAAAATAAGGCTGAGTTAGGCTTTTTGCCATACATCGGATTGATCGGGCTTGTCGCCCAGCGTCCACCAGCGCGCAATGTAAGTCACGCCGTTATACGTGACGCGGTCACCGCCCAGATAGGCCTTGGAGCTGTTCCAATCCACGGTAACATTGCTCAGCAGCTTCCATGCTGCGGAGGCGTCAGGGGCATTGTTCTGCGTCCAGTATTGCGCTTCGTATTCCAGTCCTTTGTACTGGACTTTGTCGCCCTTCAGATAAATGGATTTGGCCTCCCATTGCGGAAGCTGGCTGTTGCCGTTCTCTCCGCCGTTATTCCCGCCGCCTTCGTTGCCGCCGCCATTCTCTTCCTTAAGCGTACGTACAGTCAGCGGTGTGGAGTGAGGAGATGCCTTGCCGTTCACGTCGACGGCCCGTACGGTATACGTGTAGGCCTTGTCCGCTTGCAAGCCTTCATCTGTAAATGTCGTGTGCGGCGTCGATCCGCAAAGCACGCCGTCACGGTAAATATCGTACTTCTGGATTTTTAGCTCCGACGAGGATGGCAGCCAGCTCAGCACGATTGATTTTGCCGTCTGCAGAGCGGATTCCAGCTTGCCTGGAGCGCTAGGCGGCTCAGGCTGAGGCTGAGGTGTGGAGCCGTCATTAGTCAGGTTGACATCGATAACCTGGTAGAAGGCGTTCACCGTGTCCGCAATTTCCCATACGCCCAGAATAAGGTGGTAACCGCTGCGGTCGGTTGGCACGCTGCACTCGTGAGAGACTGTGGAAGGCGGCTTGGCGTCTTTGTAATCGATGAAGCAGAACGGCTCCGGCTCAAGATCGGCGCGCGTCAGCGGCTTGCTTGGATCCCAGTCTTTCTTTGTAATATAGTATCTCCAGTTGTCGGAGACATGGGCCGCTGTCAGCTTCCAGGTGAATGTCTGCTTGCCGCCAGTCATATTTACTTTTTTCCAGCGTGTATTTGTTTGCTCGTACAGTTCTTTGAAGATGCCTGCGCCTGTAATTTGTCCGTCAGCAGGGCCTGTCTGCGGGAAGCCGCCGATAGCTTCAAGGCTTTGCGGCTCGTATTGGACGGCGCCGCAGTTCGTATTTTGCTTATCTTTGCAGAGAAGGGCGCGGCTGGCCGGGGTCTCCATATAGCCATGCGCGGAGGCGCTCTCGGATAACACGATAGACAAGAGCAGGGCGAAGGCCAATGCGCCTAGCGCCATGAGTAGAGTTGACGCGGCATTCGAGCGTCGTGGTGCGGTCTGCAAGTTCATGATCGATTCCTCCTAAAGTTTTGTGAAGCAAAACTTCGCTTCGGAAGTAAAGTTTGGCAGAGACTGGAATTCCGCCTCCGGCAAGAGTATAGCATGGGCATGTTTTAATGGTAAATGATGCTTTTTACATGGGTGAATATTATCTTTAGCAGGGTTAAAAATATATGATTAATATAAAAATATCCGTAAATTAATGCTGTTTTATCGTGGCATTATGTAATTAAATGAATAGTATTATTGGACTATTTTTTGCAATAGAGAGGGGGAGTTCCCGAGATGCTGTCTTCTCTTCAGCACTAAAAAAGACTGACGGCAATAAGCCGGCAGTCTCCCTTGATACGGCTGCAACGCCGTATTGAGATGATTATTCCTTCACCAATATGTTCTTTTTAAACAGCTCGACCAGCTCAACTGCAGCTTGGCTGCCTTCGGCAGTGTGCGAGACGCCGGCGAACGGTCCTGTCGGCGAGCAGTAGCCGGCCGGGATACCGAAAATCTCCTCGATCAACAGCTTGATGCCTGGCATCGAACCGATTTCTGCGCGGCAATATGCCTCCACGACATCGTTGGCGCGATATTGCAGCTCTCGTGCTTCCGCATAATTTCCTTCATTTATCTTTTCCATCATCACTTTGAAATGATAGCAAGTAATAGCCTGCAGTGCCCCAATATTGCCGTCTGAGCCCATGTATTGCGAGCAGATGGCTAATTGATCCGCACCGGTAAGAATGTTAAGGTCTGGACGGTGTTTTTTGAACCGCTCCAGATAGTAGAAGTTATTGTCCGTAAATTTGATGCCGCGGAATGTCGGCACTTCGGACAATGCTTCCAGCAATACAGGCGGGTCAATCTCTTTGCCGCCCGTTAACGTTTTACCCATCGCCACCCAGTAGATGTAGAACGGAACGTTCGGCGCCGCAGCCGCAATCCGTTTGAAATAAGCGACATTGTCCTCTAGGGAGGACTCTTCGGATATGCCGACAGAGGCTACCGCGTAAGCGCCATGCTCGGCGGCATGTGCGGCAAGCTCCACGGAATCGTCCAGGTTTTGATTGTAGCCCACATGAACGAATACGGGAAGCTTGCCCCTCGCTGCGGCGAGCACCGCTGCCGCCCATTGCTTTCTCTTCCCGACGTCCAAATGCTCGCCTTCGCCCGTCCAGCCGAGCATATACAAGCCGTCGGCTTGTTGTTTGACATACATATCGATCAGAGGCTGAGCCAATTCTGTCTTCACATTGCCGTCTTTGTCCATCGGCGTAATAAGCGCCGGAAGCACACCTGTTATGAGCTGCTTTGTCATTGTCATGTTCCCCTGTCTTTAATGGATTATATATTTCTGTTAGCCTTTAACGGCACCGCTTGTGAGACCCGAAACGAAATATTTGTTCAATGAAATGAAGACGACAAGCATCGGGATAACCGCCATGACGGTGCCCGCCATCATGAGATCCCAGGACGTAACGGACTCTCCAGAGCTCTTCATCGACACGATGCCGACGACGAGCGGCTGCTTATCCGGATTGCCTAACGTGAACACCATCGGCAGCAAATAATCGTTCCATGAATTCATGAATGCGAGCAGTCCGACGGTGGCGATGAGCGGCTTGGTAAGCGGGAAAATAATGCTCCAGAAGATCCGGAAGAAGCTGCAGCCGTCTACCCGGGCCGCCTCGTCGATCTCCTTTGGAATGCCGTCGATAAAGCCCTTCGCCAAATACAAGTTCGTCACGTTGATCCCGAAGATATAAATGATAATGACGCCCCACAACGAGTTGTTGAGATTTAGCGCTTTGGCTATATTCAGCTGCGGGTAAAGGAACAAACTGCCTGCCGAGATGAACATCGAGAACGTAATAAGCGCAAGCAGCGGTTTCTTTCCCATAAACCGGCCTCGCGAAAACACATAGCCGGATGTAATGGAAGTGACGATGGTGCCGAGCACGATAGTGGCGCACATATAAATGCTGTTCCACGTATACACCTTGAAGTTCGATAAGTTCCATGCCCGGACGTAATTATCCCAAGAAAATGTTTTTGGAAAAAAAGAGCTGGAAGCCAAAATGCTAGCCGTATTCTTGAGTGAACTGACCACGACATAAAAGATAGGGAAGATGACCAGGGCGGCGAGCAAAGAGAGAAAAATATATTTCGGGATGGCTTCTAGCAGCTGTCTCTTCTTCATCTGTTGGCCCCCTTAGTAATGATTTCCCATGTTTCTGGTCAGTCTCAAATACAAGCTTACGATTACGGTAAGCACGAGCGCGGTTATAACAGCAAGCGCCGAGGAATAGCCGTATTGGCTGATAGAATCGGCTGCGCCGTAAGAGAAGAAGTATTTGAACGTGTACGACATGACGACCTCGGTCGAGCCGCCAGGCTGCCCGTTCGTCAAGACGAGAACGAGGTCGGACATTTTAATGCTGTTGACGATAAAGAGCATCATGACGACCTTCCCGGTCGATGCCAGCATAGGCAGCGTGACCTTCGTGAATCGGCTCCATTTGCCCACTCCGTCGATATCCGCGCATTCATAGATATCTTGGGGAATGTTCTGAAGTCCCATGATGAAGAAAATCATGTTGATGCCGAAGCCCTTCCACACGCTGGCAATAACGATGACCAGATCGGCCAGCCACTTGTTGCCGAACCAATTGACATTGGTGTCGATCATGCCGAACGCCTTCAGCAGCTGGTTCACGGAGCCGAGGAACGGCTCGAACATCAGGAAAAACACGATGCCTACGATAGCCGTACTGACGATAGTAGGAGAGAAGAACAGCGTCCGGAAAAAGGAATTGATTTTTTTGTTGCCGTTGAGCACGATCGCCAGAAACAGGGCTAGCGGAATTTCGAGTATAAATTTGGCGATGACGATAATAAACGTATTCTCAAGTGAATCCCAGTAATGCGGATCGCGCGTAAAAGCGCGAATGTAGTTTTCGAATCCGATAAATTTGGGCGTACTCATGCCGTCATAATCAAACCACGACCATTGAATCAGCCAAAACATCGGATAGATGGTGAATAACGCAAAGCCGATGAGCATAGGAGCAAGCATGATATAGGATTGAATGGCATCTTTCCGGTACAGGCTTTGATGCTTTGTCGAGGCTTTTCTGCGTTTGAAAAATGACATGCCTGGGATGCCTCCTTTCTGTGAAGAAGCAGAGAGGATGGAGCCATCCTCTTCGCCGTTGCTGCAATTGCTTTATTCCGCTTTTGTATCCCAGTTCTTATCGATATAGATGGACATATCCAGACCGCCTGCGATGGCCTTCTCAAGAGCGGTGTTATAACGTTTGTCCAAGTCCGCGAGAACGGCTGCAACGTCTGCGTTCGGCGGGCCGGCAATAATATTGATCAGCGTATTCTGATAAGGCTGGCCTTCGATGGTAATGCCTCCGTCTGGCGGCGTCAGCGTGAAATAGGAGTTGGATGTGTCGCTGAATTCGGCATAGCCCGCTTTCTTGAACGAGGATGGGGCTTGCGCCTGAATGTCCTCTCTCGCGATGAATTCCAATTCATTGTTTTGAATTTCTTTCAAGATTTCGTCGTCATGGAACAATTGATAGACCTTCATGGCTTTCTCCGGCATTTTGCTTGCGCTTGGCCCTACGGACAGCACATCGGCGATTTGCGCATAGTTCTTATATTTATTGGCTGCGTCGATTACTGGCGTATCGCTTACGCCAAGCTCAAAGCTGGTGCCGATCTCTTTCCAGAACTTATCGATGGACGTCACATCCCAGTTCACGCCTGGAAGCATCGCAATCCTGCCTGCCGCGAACTGTGCGATCAGCTCGTCGTTGCCCATGCCTTCCCCGCCAGGGAATATGCTCCCGTCCGCTTTCATTTGCAGAATTTTTTCGATGTTCGTCTTGAAATCGGAGAAAGCGAATTTGCCTTCGTTGAAGTTGTAGCCCATGTGGCCGACGGAGCTGGCGAACTGAGCGGCAAAGTACCATTTGCCTGATGCGGCCGAATCCTTCAAATGGACGCCGTAGCCGTAAGCGTTGCCTTTATTGTCCGCGGTAATTTTTTTGGCGTAGGCGACGACATCGTCCCAAGTCTGCGGCGGCTGCTCGAAGCCGGATTTCTTCAGCAGGTCCTTGTTGTACACAAATTTGGTCGTCAGTACTTTGTAAGGCACGCTATACGTTTTGCCGTTCACTGTCGTATAGCCGTTGATCAGAATATCTTTGTAAGTCTCCAGAAATTCCGGTCCGCCCGGCAAATCGTCAATCGGCAGCATCCATCCCGATTTAATGAACGGTTCCTTGACCGTGCCTACGAACTTGTACAGCTCAGGAGCCTGGTTGGCGGCAAGCGCAACCTTGAGCACATCGTTGTAGTCTCCGCCGAACACTTTGTAATCGATGTGAATGCCGTCCTTCAAGCCTTGCCCTTTGTTGTAAGCATCGATCGCAGCATCCATGACCGGCTTATAGCTGGCGTCATTGGTCCATACGCGAACCGTCTCCATCTTTGCAGCGCTTGGATCGTCCGGATTGGCGGAATTGTTCGGAGAGTTGTCTTTCCCGCTGCAGGCTGTCAGGACGCCTATCAGCAACACAAGGCTCAAGAACGTCTGACCGACCCTTGCACGTCCCGGGAATCGCTTTCTGATCACATTAGTTCCTCCTTTTGTCGTGTTTGAAGCGCTTTCAAGTGCAATGATAACAAGATTACTCCAGGGTTAAAATACAAAAACTTAAGGGAAAAAGTTAGATATATTACGCAGTTTGCCCCTTCTTCTTGTTGTTCATGAATGGGCGTTGCTATACTGGAATTAGAATGATGCAACGACGAAAGGGGCTGAATCGGACACCGTGCATATGAGTATTCGCAACAGGCTGGTACTGTATTTTCTCGCCTCCATATTAATTCCGTCAATTATTATTACAGTTGTTGTGTATATGAGCTCCACCGGCATTATTACGAAAAAAATGAACGACCTGATTGAAAAAAACGTCGAGTCGGCCAGGCTGATCGTTCAAACGAGACTGGCGTTTATTGATGAAATGACCACGCTCATCTCGCTCAATCCGATGATTCAGGAAGTATTAAGCGCAAGCCCGACAACCAATATGTCCGATAACATCTTGCAGATCATCAAGCTCGACCGTGCGCTCGACAGTTATTATTTATCTAATTACTACGCTTCGCCCAACTCGTCCATTGTGCCGACGATCCACATGCTCGACAGGCCGGAGTACCAGAAATACGATATTTCCAACAAGGTACAGGACATCGAGTCTATCGAGAACGAACCGTGGTACAGGGAAATGGACAATAACAATCAATCCGTCTACACGCAGCCTGGGGATGCCCCTGTCGTTATCGCAAGACGCCTGTTCACCCTGCAAAATGCGGACAAGTTTGATTATGCCGCTGTGCTGACGATTGAATTGGAAAAGTCCAGTCTGAACAATATGCTCTCCAACTACAAGCCCTCCAATGGAAGCCGGATTTTTATTCTGAATGAACATAATCAAATTATTATGAGCAGCGATGCGTACTCGGGCGAAGAAGAGCAGTTCATCCAATCTCTCGATTCTTCCGCAACAGGCTTGAAGAGAGCAGATATGTGGGGCGATACGGTCATTCTTTCATCCAAGCAGCTGGAAAACATCGAGTGGAAAATTATTAATATGACGCGATTAAGCGAGATCAACTCCGACCAGCTCCGGCTGACTCGCATTGTCCTGTTGGTTCTGGTCATCTGCATGACCACTGCGCTGCTGGCCGCTTTCCTGCTGTCGCGCAATATATCCAGTCCTATTACGAAGCTGGTGGCATCCATGCGCGCCGTACGGGGACAAAATTTCGATATCGACATCGCCTATCACAAGAAGGATGAATTTGGCTTTTTGATTCAACAATATAAACGAATGATTCGCCAGATCAAAGAGTTGATCGAGAAGCTGTACGTCAGCGACTTGAAAAAGCAAAAAGCCGAGCTGCTGGCGAAAGACGCGCAGCTTCGAGCCCTGCAAGCGCAAATCAATCCGCATTTTCTATATAACACGCTGGATTCGATCAACCTGTATGCGATCAAATACAAAACGCCCGTTATCAGCGATATGATAGGCTCCTTAGCCAATTTCTACCGCTATTCGCTCAGCAAAGGGCGGAATATCATCTCGCTTGAGGAGGAGCTGAACCATACGAGCAGCTACCTCGATATTCAGTCGATGCGGCTCGGTCCCAAATTGCATTATTCCATTCAAGTGCCGCGCGAGCTGAGGAAAACGAAAACGGTGAAGCTGGTTATTCAGCCGTTGGTAGAAAACTCGATTATTCACGGCTTTCATCAAAAAACGGGAGATTTTGAAATCGCTATCACGGCCAAACAAGAGGCGGATAAAATCATCGTCTGCATCTCGGATAACGGCAACGGCACTCGAGAGAAGGCGGAAATGCTCAACAATCTGCTTGCTTCCGACGATACCGAAGGGCAATCCTTTGCCATTACCAATGTGCACCGGCGGCTTGGGCACGCTTTCGGAGAAGGCTTCGGCCTTCGCTACAGTCATAATCCGGCGGGCGGAATTTCGGTCGAAATTACGATTCCGGCCAGCTACAACATGGGGGACAATGATGCTAACGGTTATTCTGGCTGATGATGATTACCTGGTGAAAGAGATATTATGCGATACGATTCCTTGGAGCGAGCTCGGCATGGAGGTCATTGGACTCGCCGGGAACGGGCAAGAGGCGCTGGAGCTTTGCATGGAGCGGCAGCCCGATATCTTGGTGACGGATATCAAGATGCCCTTTTACAATGGGCTTGAGGTCGCCAATCAGCTGATGGAGCACGGCATGCGCACGAAGACGGTACTGATTAGCGGCGTGCAGGATTTCAATTACGCCAGACTCGCGCTGAACGTGCAGGCGGCCGGTTATATCCTCAAGCCGATCCAACTTAAGGAAGTTGTCGCCGTGCTCAAAAAAGTGCGAGATGCGATCGAGATGGAGTTTCAGCGCGAGCAAGTGCTGAAGCGGCTGGAGCAGCAGCTGGAGGAGAATATGGCGCTGATGCGCGATAAGTTTTTGAATCAGCTCATGATGGAGCAGGTCGGGAGCGAGGAAGAGCTGCAGGAGAGGCTCGACTATTTCCGTCTGCCGTTTCAAGCCGGTCAAGATATGGTCGTGGCGGTAGCGCAGATTGACGAGTATGACTTGAAGGTGAAAAACAGGGGGATCGAGCGGGTTCATTTTTTCAACTTTTCGATCAAAAATTTAATTGAGCAGGTGCTAAGCAATTATCAGGCGGGCATTTGCTTTACCACCGCGCGGGAAAATGAATTCGTCATCATCCTGAGCGGTGACTATTGCCATGAATTGCGGATGGAGCAAATATTCGAGAGCATCGAGCAGCTGCTGCTCGACTTTGATGGAATTACGGTGTCGATCGGGGTTGGCCATTGCGTCAGCATGGAAGCGGCGAGCCTGTCCTATAGCCGGGCATGCAATGCGATCGGCTACAAGTTCTACACGGGCAACGGCTCCATTATCCATTTCAACGACATCGCTGACTCGAATGCCTTGGGCAAGTTGAACGACTTGAAAGGAAGCGCCAAGCTGGGGGAGCTGCAAAAGCAGCTTCTGGACGAGATCAAGACAGGCAATAAGCCGCGGGTCAAGCAAGCGATTGAGCAATATGGCGCGCTGCTTGCGGGGGCGACCCAGCTATCACAGGATTATATACGGGGATTGTTCCTGGAGCTGATTATTACCGCCTATCGTGAAATATGCGAGACGGAGGGGGAGTCGGCGGAGGTGACGGCCAGCTATACGGCCTCCATGGAATCGATCATGCGCGACGAAACGCTGACCGATATCAAAAAACATGTCAGCGCCATGCTTCTGTGCATCGCAGACTATTATGGCGCCAAATACAATCAAAAGCATCATGCGCTGGTGGAGCAAATCAAAAGCTACGTCAACCAGAACTATATGGACAATATCTCTCTCGCCGATATTGCGAGCGAGATCTACATGTCGACCAGCTATCTGTGCGCCGTATTCAAGCGGGAAACCGGCGAGACGATTAATGAATACATCATCGACACGAAGATGGGCTCAGCGAAAAAGCTGCTCAAAAACACCAAAATGAAAGTACATGAAATCGCCGAGCATCTGGGCTACGAGAATGCCCATTATTTCAGCTATTCCTTCAAGAAGTACGCGGGAGAAACGCCGCAGCAGTACCGGAACAGGCAGCAGCCTGGATAGAAGCATGAAGAAAGAGCGGGTTGCTTCATGCGAGACGCTTCAGCTGTGATATAAGCAGGGGTGTGGGTAGGAGCAAAAAGTCAGAGCGGATTGCTGTGCGAGACACTGCGGCAGTGCCGGAACAAGCAGCAGTCTGGAGCAAAAAAAAGCATGTGCAGCTTTTCTTCAACAGAAAAGCTCGCACATGCTTTTGTTCGTTATGGATTGGAGGATGGTACAGGAATGGTCTCCGGCTCCTCGAAGGTCATGTCCTTTTTATCGACGGTCACTTTCTTCATCGATAGCGGCTCAAGCGGCTTGTCTTCCGCATCGCGCTCCTGATTGACGATTTTCTCTACCGCCTCCATGCCCTCAATGACTTTGCCGAATGCGGCATATTGATTGTCCAGATGCGGCGCGTCTTCCGTCATGATGAAAAACTGCGAGCCTGCGGAATCCGGCACCATCGTACGCGCCATGGAGATAACGCCTTTGGTATGCTTCAAATTGTTGGTGAACCCGTTGAACGAGAACTCGCCTTTGATCGTGTAGCCCGGACCGCCGGTGCCATTGCCCTGCGGGTCGCCGCCTTGGATCATGAAGCCTGGAATGACACGGTGGAAGATAACGCCGTCATAGTAGCCTTTGTCGATCAGCGAGATAAAGTTGTTGACGGTATTCGGCGCAACTTCCGGGTACAGCTCGACTTTGATGATCTCGTCGTTGCTGATCTCGATCGTTACGACCGGATGCTTCTCCGGTCCCAGCAGCTCAAGCTCATCGGCCGGCTCCTCGGAAGGCGAAGGCGATGGCGAAGGGGATGGCGAAGGCGTAGCCGTCTCTGTCGGCGTTGAGCCGCCTTTGCCCGGCTCCTTGTCAGCCGGCTTGCCCTGGTCAACACCACAACCCGACACGATCAGCGCAAATACGATGCACAGCAGCAGCGCGGCGCCAAAGCTTCTTTTTAGCCTAAAACGTTGCATAGATTGGATTCCTCCCAATAAGGTTCTTTAGATCAATAATTGTCGTTGTTTGTATGGCGGACACCGACCTTATTCTACCATAGTGCCCGCTCCAAAATCTAACCTGCCATTAGGCTCATACGAGCTCTTGCGCGGCGCGCTTCTTCTGCCACAGACGGTATGCGCCCAAGGAAATGACGAGAAATATGCCGTATACGGCAACTGTCGTCAGGCTGCTCTTGGGGTTGCTCATCAGATTGTCGCCAACCATGGCGAAGAGGAGCATGGCAGGGATTTTGCCGACGGATGAAGCGATGGCATAAGAGAGAAAGCCGACCCGACTGAGCGCCGCATATACGTTGATAATGATAGATGGAATGAAGGGCAGCAAGCGGGCGAACAGAATAGCGAGGAACGCGTTACGCTCGAACAGCGTCGTTACTTTGTCTATGCTTTTGTAGCGGTGAAGCGCCCGCTCTCCCCACTCTTGAAAGCCGTATCGCACGAACAAAAACATCAGGATAGATGCCGCTGCCGATCCAACCCAGGTGATGGCAGCACCCATTGCCGGTCCAAGCGCGGCGCCGATCACTCCGCCTATTACGGGATAGGGAATGATGGGGAAAAGCGCCATCATAGTAGCCATCACGGCGACTAGAAGCAAATTCTCCGACTGCTGGAACCAGGACAGGATTGTCTCCCCGTACAAATAAATGATGACAGCGACGGCTATGTAGCTCAACGCCATTAGAAGCTTTTTGCGCACAAGTGTACCTCCGGAATAGTCTCCCGCCTATTATAGCATGTCCTCTACCCGGAAATAACCTGAAAGACACGGCTTGACCTTCACGTTGCGGCAACGTTTAGAGTAGGGGAAACACATATTTAAGGGGGACGTTCGGGATGCCAAACCATGACGAGATTTATAACAAGGAAGCAGAGCGATATGACCAGTTGATTGCCTCGCAGCCTAAGCTGATGGAGATTATGAATGAGATTAAGCCGCTTGCGGGACTGGATGTGCTGGATATGGGGGCCGGTACGGGGCGGCTGGCAGTGGCGATTGCGCCAAGCGTGAAGTCGATCCTGGCTACCGATGCATCCGCTGCCATGCTGAAGCTGACGGGGGAACGTCTGAGGGCCTCTGGCATGCAGCATTGGGGGACGGCGGTTGCCGATCATCGTAGCTTGCCGCTGGAAGATAACTGCGTCGACTTGGTTGTGTCGGGGTGGAGCATCTGCTACTTGTGCGCGTCTGGCATAGCGGAGTGGAGAGAGAACTTGGAGCAGGTCATGAGTGAGATCGGCAGGGTGCTTCGTCCGGGAGGAACGGCGATTATTTTCGAAACGATGGGCACCGGCTGCGAGACGCCTCAACCGCCGGAATTTCTGCTGGATTATTATCGGGCGCTGGAGGAGGAGTGCGGCTTTCAGCATCGCTGGCTGCGCATGGACTATCAATTTGATTCGGTTGAGCAAGCAGAGGAGCTGACGGCATTTTTCTTCGGGAAGGAGCTGGCTGAGCGCGTGGGTCGAGAGCGCCTGACAACCTTGCCCGAATGCGCTGGTGTATGGTGGCGGCAGTTTGAGTGAGTGCGGGGGAAGGGGCGAGTGGGAGCGGTAGCGGCTGAGGCACAACTAAAAGTTGCTGAGTCGGCGAATGGGGCGAAATAGCGGCGCGAAGCCCCGTTGCAGGTGCGAAATCGGCGAATTTAGCGAAATAGCGCCGTGAGGCACCCTTGCAGGTGCAAAATCGGCGCATGGAGCGAAATAGCGCCGTGAGGCACCGCTACAGGTGCGAAATCGGCGGCTGGAGCGAAATAGCGCCGCGAGGCCCCGTTGCAGGTGCGGAATTGGCGGCTGGAGCGAAATAGCGCCGCCAGGCCCCGTTGCAGGTGCGAAATCGGCGGATGAAGCGAAATAGCGCCGTGAGGCCCCGTTGCAGGTGCAGAATCGGCGGATGGAGCGAAATAGCGCCGTGAGGCCCCGTTGCAGGTGCAGAATCGGCGGCTGGAGCGAAATAGCGCCGTGAGGCCCCGTTGCAGGTGCGAAATCGGCGGATGAAGCGAAATAGCGCCGTGAGGCCCCGTTGCAGGTGCAGAATCGGCGGCTGGAGTGAAATAGCGCCGCGAGGCCCCGTTGCAGGTGCAGAATCGGCGGCTGGAGCGAAATAGCGCCGTGAGGCCCCGTTGCAGGTGCGAAATCGGCGGCTGGAGCGAAATAGCGCCGCGAGGCACCGCTACAGGTGCGAAAGCGGCGGTTGGAGCGAAATAGTAGTGTGTGGCGAGGTGGGTATAAGTCGATTGAATCGACTATGCAGGCCCACTAATCGGTTGGAGCCAGAAACAGAAAGAAAAAGGAGACGAGTTTACTCGTCTCCTTTAATATTAGCTGCACTGTTCGTACGTTGCTGAACGCGTGCCATCAGCTCTTGCATCTGAGTGAGCAGGAAGCCGCCTTCCTCTGGGGAGGCGTCCAGCTGGCACAGCAGTTTTTCCGGTATGTCTACAGCCTGCTCGCGAAGCTGCCTGCCTTGCTCCGTGAGGGCAATGACGACATTGCGCTCGTCGTTTTTGTCTCGGGTGCGGGTGATGTGGCCTGCAGCCTCCAGTTTTTTCAGCAGCGGAGTCAGCGTACCGGAATCGAGGTATAGTTTGGCTCCAAGCGTGCTGACCGTCACTTGATCTTGCTCCCAAAGAGCAAGCATAGTGACGTATTGGGTATACGTCAGGCCGAGCTCCTGCAACAGCGGGCGATACAGCTTTGTCAACTCCCGAGAGCATGCATAGATGGCAAAGCATATTTGATTTTCCAGCTTCAAAGTTTGATCTGTTTGCATAAGAAGGCCCCCAACATAGCTCATTGAAAAAGCAGCCGAATCATCTATTTTAATGGGTTCAATTAAATTGCATTAAATTAAATAGTAGCGAATGACCATCGCTTTGTCAACGAAGAAACAATGATGGGGAGTTCCTCTACCCTCTAATCCAGCCAAGTGCCTATGCCGAATTTCTTCCCTTGCTGAGCGTACCAGTGCGCGACAGAGACGTCGAAGACGGCCATGCCCATGGGGCAGAAGAGCAGGCTTTCGCCAGCGGCAATCCCGGCGAGAGCGTCACGGCAGCTGACATCGCCTAGCGTCATGACGTCCTCCTTGTGCAAGCCCGCTTCCCTGTGCAGAAGCTCGATGTCGGTATTCTCCCGGCATACCTCCGTCCAGTCATCTACGACGATGTTGCGAATCGCACGGATCGCCTCCAACCGGTAGTCGCGCAGAGAGACGTCCAAAAGGAGCGTGCCTGGAGCGGGCGGCGTGTCGATGTAGCGGTCGGAGCCTGCCGTACAGGTGATGACGACATTGCATTGCGGATACCAGTCTCTCCAGTCATCCGTCACAGTCGCAGGGATTTTCGCATCCTCCGCAAAACCATCCTGCCAATCAATACCTCGAATATCGGTCAAATAGATATGGTCGATTTGCTTTCCGAACAGCCAGCGGCACATCTCAAAATGAATACGCCCAATCGGTCCCCAGCCGATAATGCCAATCCGAAGCTTCCTGCTCTCCGGCGGGCGGCTTGCTAGCCAGCGTAGCAGCATCAGTCCGCTTACGGCAGCCGTACGCACGGCGCTAACCGTGGCGGTGTTCAGGATCGCAGAAGGCTTGCCGGTGTCGGCGTCGTTCAATACGGTGACGCTATGCGCGCGCGGAAGGCTCCCCGCGAGATTGCCGGGAAAGCTGGCAATCCACTTGATGCCAGCGGCATGAATGCCGCCGCCGATATAGGCGGGCATCGCGATCATGCGATTCGCGGGATTCCCATAGCGGAGATATGGCTTGAGGGGCTGAGCGTACTCGCCTCTGTCGATCATCCGTACGGCTTCCCCAATGACATCGAGCAGCTCGCGCCAGTGAAAGCCGATCGCCCGCAATTCTTTATCTCCTAAATAGAGCAAGCATAATCGCCTCCCTCTGAAAGGATCGAGGCGCCGAATTGCCCGCGCATCCACTCATCGTTGAACACGGTATCCATATAGCGTTCTCCGCGGTCGTGCAGGATAGCGACGCAAGTAGAGCCATCCGGAATATCGTCCAACATACCTGCAAGCGCGGCGATTACGGCTCCGGATGATGGGCCCGCCAGAATCGCCTCCATCTCCGCGAGCCTGCGGCAGCCCGCAGCCATCTCGCGGTCGGTGACGTTCACGGCGTAGTTCATGAAGCGGGTCTCGCCAAAAGGAGGAACGATCCCCGCTCCAAGGCCGGGGAAGAGGCGAGGCCCTTTCTCCCCGCCGAGGATGACGCTCCCTGCCGCATCTACGGCAATCACTTTGGTCGCCATCCCGCAGTCGGCGATATATCTGGCGCAGCCTAGCATCGTGCCGCAAGTGCTGACGCCCCCGGCAATATAATCAACCTTGCCCAGCGCAGTAGCAATCTCGGGCATCGTGCCGTCGTAATGCGCCAGATAGTTGTTCGGATTGGCGTATTGATTGGGCCAGAAGCTGCCGGGCAGCGCCTCCCGCAGCTGCCGGACCCGCTCCAGGCGGGCGGGCAGAAATTCGCCCGTCTCCGGATCGGGCGTATCGACGTATGACACCTCGGCTCCGTACGCCTTCATAATGGCGATATTGGCGGCTGCGGTGCGCGGATCGATAACGCATATGAACCGGATGCCGAGCAAGGAGCAGATGGCGGCAAGGCTGATCGCCATATTGCCCGAGCTGGATTCAATCATGACGGAGCCGGGGCCGATCAGCCCCTCATCCCAAGCGTTGCGCACGATGCGCAGGGCCGGCCGGTCCTTCGCGCTGCCGCTTGGATTCATTAGCTCCAGCTTGCCGAAGACGCGTATGCCGCGCGAATTCGCGAACAGTCTGTTCAGCGGCACGAGCGGCGTATTCCCGATTCTATCCAACCAGCTATCCCTCATGGTCAGCAGCACCTTTCATTGATATAGCTTCTTGGCTTTCACAGCTCCTGCGGGAAGCTGGTCCCGCCCGCTTACATGTATAACCTCAATGCCCTGAAGCAGACGGTTGCGGATCATCATGCCAATATCGCCGATCTGATGCTCGACGTCATATCGGATGGCCGCTGCCGTCCGCTCGTCTAGCTGGCTGCTCTTGATATACAGCCTCAGCTTGTTGGATTCTACCCGCACTCTTAACAGCGCGTCCCTCAGATGCCTGTTCACCGCTTCCTCGATGTCATACAGGCTGATCTTCTCGCCGTGCTTCAGTTCCGGTCCGATGCGCTTCGTAATGCAAGCGAAGGTATGAAGCGTTCGTCCTTCATGGGCCATGATGCGAAAATCCCGCACCACATCGCAGGTGACGTAGCGGACGGCGGGGAAGAGGGTACGGGAGAAGGAGGTGAGCACCAGGACCCCCTCGCCAGGTCCTAGCGGTCCATAACCCAGCATCTCACCCGGCAATGACTCTCCATACACATCTTCCGATAAGACATAACGCCCCAGCTCATGGGAAAATGCGGCGATTGCGCCAACCTCGATCGAGCCGTACGTATCCAGCACATCACTTGCGCCAATGCCGAAGCGGGCAGCCATGTTCGCCTGCCATTCCGCTGAGGCCAGCTCGCCGACCAGAATGATCTTGCGAATGCGGAGGGAACGCGGAGATGGATGCGCATCCGCTATGGCCTCCAGGATCGATGGCATCGTATATAGGAGCTGAGGGCCGTACAGCGCAAGCCTGGCTACGTGCTCCTCTACAGGCGCAGTGAAAGGAATCGCCTCCGCTTCAATGCCCAGATCCCGGAATATCGCAATAGCGGTGCTGGCGGCATGGCCTGTGCCGAGATCGGCCATTGCCCTCGTTATCCCATGATCATTCCCCAGCCAATTCAGATAAGAAGCCGTCTTGGCTTCAATATATCGGCGGTCATCCTCGGGTGAGTAGTAGATCGCCTTGCGGATGCCGGTCGAGGTGCCCGATGTCCGATAGACGGACAAGCCGCTTTCCGTACGTTCAGCTTGCCCGTAGTAGTGGCGCTCCAGCGCTTCAGTGTCTATAAGCGGCAGCTGGGACAGAGCGGGAGGGCTTCTATCTATCTCTGAGAGAGTGATGCCGGATAGGCGCAATAACGGCTCATACCAAGGATGCAGCCGCGCAATATGGCGCAGCTGATCGTTCAGCTTCCATTCCATCATGCTGTAGTCATCCTCCTAGAATACGGCTGCAATCGTCCACATGCCGTTACTAAAGCATATGTGCAAGCGTACCGATGGTTCGGCTATGACGACAGCGGCCTAAAGCGATTTTTATATATTTTCGTATGATAGTAATAGAACGAGATTGGGAGAGATACAAGTCTATAGACAGGAGCCGGAGACGACAAAATAATATCGCCGTTCACGCGGGCGGCGTGAAGGGAGCAAGGTTGAGGACAATGGCTAAACTTAAAGTGAAAGCCAGCGGAAAACCGTACCGGGTATCCGACAAGTGGGCCAAAACAAATGTCATGTTGCGGGATGAAGGGCTGCGGGGATATATCCCGTCGACCCGAAAGCTAAGCCGTCTATCCCTACACAATCTCCTCCATTCCCATCAGATGGTCTACGTGAAGCCGACCTACGGATCGTTGGGACGAGGAGTCATGCGAGTTGAGAAGCATAGTCCGGGTGAATATTCCTATCAGCTTGGAGGCGACTTCAAGACCTTCCGCAGCTTCGACGGGCTTTACCATTCTCTGAAAAAGGACACGCTGGGCAAAAGCTACCTTGTGCAAAGAGGCGTCCATCTGTTGAAATACGAGGGAAGACGGTTTGACCTGCGCGTCGTCGTGCAGCGCGCTCCGCAAGGAGGTTGGGAGATGACGGGGGTGGTCGCCAGAATCGCCCATCCGGAGAAGATTGTGACCAACGGCAGCCAAGGCGGCTCGATCTTGACCGCGGAGCAAGTGCTCAGCGCCCATATGGGCCCGTCGCAGCAAGGCGCTCTGTGGAAACGGTTGGAGAATATCGGGATCAGCACCATAAAGCGGCTGCACCGCAAGTATCCGCGTCTGAACGAGATCGGTCTCGATGTCGCGATCGACAATCAGCACAGGCCGTGGATTTTGGAAGTGAATACGACGCCGGATCATTGCCCGTTCGCGATTCTGCCGGATCAGTCGATGATCCGCCGCATTGTGGATTATGGAAGCAAGTATGGCAGGCATTACCGATTGAACTGCTTCAAGGCGAAGAATACGCTGTAACCGAAATAAGAAACAGGGCAGCATGCGAATGTGCATGCTGCCCTGTGATGTCTCTCGCGCAAGCGCCGAACCTTATTTTTTGGCTGCAATCGAGAAGATGACTTGCTTCTGCTTGCTGTCGATCAGAATATTGATCGTATCGCCGCCGATGGCTGCGTGGGTTTGCGTAACCGACTCGCCTTTCTCTACCTTCTCGCAGATGTCGCTGAACAGCTGTTTGAAGGCGATGGCGTTGTAGCCGAACAGCCCGTTGGCGAACATGTCGACCGCTTCCTTATTGCGCGCCAGCGATCCGTCGCGCAGTCTCATCGTAATGCCGTACGTATTGTACTGAGGGTCCAGCCAGATTGCCGCTTCCTCATTGATGGCTGTGCTGCCTGCCGGACGGTTCAGGACGCTCTCCTTCTCCGTCTGGTCCTTGAACAAACGTAGCGTAGTGTCATACAGATCGTGATTGGCGCCTCTAAGCTGTCCTACAAGCAGCAGCGATTCATAAGCGTCCCACATCCGTTTGTCCGGGAAGACGATAACCTTGCTGCCGCCGCCGAACGTAGGCACGATGCGCTCCAGCTTGTCAGGAGATACATTGATCTTCAGACGCTTGGACTTGACGGTCAGACGCTCCAGAATGACCAGCGCCTGGGCGCGGGTCACCTTCTGTCCGACGCCGAAGAAGCCGTTCGGATAACCCTCCATGATGCCTTTCACAAGCGTCTCCGCGATGAAGCGCTGCTCCCGCTCGGTAGCTCCTTTAATATCGCCGAAGGCTTGCGCCATTTTTTGACCGTAGATGCTGTCCTCCAGAAACTCGGTTTCCTGCAGCGTATAGTAGACGACTTCCGCTACGTTCTCGCGCGTCATATCCATTTGGAAATCAGCATAGCGGGTTTTGTTCAGGAAATGAAGATCGCTTGCAATATCAATAAAGTCTTTGGCCCAGTAACCGACTGTATTCGGTGCGAAAGTAAAGTAGCGGTAATCCTGCTTTAGAATCGCCTGGTTCTCCAGACTCAGAGAGTTCATGAAACCGGTGTTCCAGCTGCGTGATCCGTTCTGGTGCAGATCGGCGTATGAGAGAATGAGCATTTTGACGAATTGATCCACCTTCACTGTCTCTTCTGGTCGGAAAGTCCCGTCCGGGTAGCCTTCCAATATGCCGCGATTGACCATGTCGATGATCGTTTTCTCCGCCCAATGGCCTTTTGTGTCTTTGAATGGAGAGGCTCCCGCTGCCGCAACCGCTTTCTCATATGCTGAAGAGGGCATAATAGCCGCCCAAAACATCGTGATGCCTATCATAAGTAGTGCCAATCGTTTCATCTATCCGTGTCCTCCCAAAATCGATTTATTCCGACATCCTCTAGATAACCATATCCGGACGTTATTGAGAATGGGCAGAATGATGCAACCTTGGCGGCTGATAAAGCACTACAATGCTAGCTCTTTAAGCATAGCGAAGGGCGATAGCTATAGTCTCATTTACATATAATTGGCAAAAAGATACGGGGTCATAAGACGCAATAACGAACAGCAGGAATAGGTACTTAGGGGTGATGTCCATGCATAAGCCTGAATAGCAAAGACGGCTTCAAGAGCCGCTCGGGCTCTCGAAGCCGTCCTATAAGTAGGTAATCGCGATTAGTCCAATACTGCGCTAATGTGGGCTTTGGTAACGGACCAGTGGGACGCTGTCCAAACTTTTTTCTTCTTATCGATATAGATAATCTGAGGAGACTCGTGCTTGACGCCTGTATCTTCGGCAATCTTATTGGAGACAGGGCGGGACTCGATTACCTTTACGAGCACATAGTCGATATTGTCCTTCGGGCTGCCGCCAAGGTAGTTACTGAACTCTTCATGCGCATTGGCGCTCACTGGACATGTCGTGCTGTGCTTGAACACCACAAGCGGCTTGGACTCGGACTCCTGGAAGACGTTGTCCCATTCTTCGGCAGTTGTAATTTCTCTGTATGTCATATGCGTGACACTCCTTCATCTATAAGTGGTTGCTCCTGTCGTTATTATATCTCTAGTGAGGGATTAAAGTCATCTGTCCGCCAATCTTCTGGTGATGATGGTTATGTTATAATGTCGGGAATTAATGCCATTTATGATCGGGAGGGGAAGCGCTCATGATGATCCGGTCCGTTCGCGAATCCGATTATTTTGAAATTGTACCTGTAGTTAATGAATGGTGGGGCGGGCGCCAGATAGACCATTTATTGCAGCGGCTATTTTTTGTCCATTTTCAGAACACAAGCTTTGTAATGGAAGAAGAGGGTCGTATCGTTGCATTCTTGATCGGTTTTGTATCGCAATCGCAAGCCGATGAAGCATACATTCACTTCGCAGGCGTTCATCCGGATTATCGAGATAAAGGCATGGCGAAGCAGTTATATGACAGGTTTTTTGGCCAGGTGCATGAGCTTGGATGCTGCACGGTTCGCTGCATCACGTCGGCGGTCAATGAGGGATCCATTCAATTTCATATGAAAATGGGATTTACAGTGTCGTTTGAAAAGGACTATGAGGGCGAAGGGCGGCATTATATCAGCTTTGCAAAAAGGATATCGATCTAAGTGTTAAAAAAATCACAGCTTGGGGTTGATTTTCGAAAATAATTCGTGATAATATGTGTACATCAACGAAATGACCGTTTTAGTATTTTGGTCATTCGGTCACGAAGTCAGAGGAAGAAGGAGGCGTTGCAAGTGGCCATTGATCGACGACAGCTCATTGTAGATGCGGCAGCGAAGTCATTCTCGCTATTCGGATACAAAGCGACGACCATGGACGGGGTAGCCAAGATCGCCAATGTCGGCAAGGGCACCATCTATACGTTCTTTACGAACAAAGAAGAGCTGTTCCAGGAGATCATGAACCGGATGATCGGGGATATGAAGCGGCTCGCCGAGCAGGCGATTGATCCAAGAAGGAAGTTCTTCGATAATCTGAATGCGGCGCTGGAGCTGCTGCTTGACTTCCGCGAGGAACATGAGCTGGCGCTGAAGCTGTCGCAGGAGATGCGGGAGATCGGCACGCCGATGGCGCTGGAGGGCTTGCAGCAATTGGAGCGGGCCGTAGTCGGCTACATTGCGAGCCAAGTGAAGGCTGCGGTGGAGAAGGGCGAGATTAAGCCTTGCGAGCCTCAGATGACGGCGTTCGTCATGCTGAAGCTGTACATGGCGCTGACGGTGGATTGGAAGAAAACACACGAGCCGCTGAAGAAAGAAGAAGTGGCGGAGCGGTTAAGGTTTTATCTGGAGCAAGGCCTGGCGCCGGCGTAAGCGGGATGCCTTTTTTTACCACAATAGAATTCCTAGTATAGCGGATTTACTCGTTCTATTTGGCGATAAAACCTACCTCTATACGCGGTCGCTCATCTTGAAAGGCCTCGATAGAGGTTTTCTCACGGCTTAGAATGACCAATTGTCCAAAGTGGTCATTTCGTATTGGCAATGCTGCCAAACATACACAGACAAACAGGGAGTGGAAAATATGAAGTTGAAAGGCTTGCGGCAATTCGGCAAAGAGCTGTCGGCGATCGCGCGCAATAAGAAGGTGCTGATACCGGTTATTGCGGTGCTGACGGTTCCGGTCATGTATACAGCGATGTTCCTTGGCGCGTTCTGGGATCCGTACGCGAAGATGGAGGAGCTGCCGGTAGCGGTCGTCAATTCCGACCAAGGCACGGAGTTCCAAGGCAAGCAAATGCATATTGGCGATGATTTTGAGGAAAAGTTAAGAGAAAATCCAAAGTTTGATTGGGCTTTTGTAACGAAGGAAGAAGCTGTCCAAGGCATGAAGGACAACAAATATTATATGGCGATCGAGATTCCGGCGGATTTTTCGGAGAAAACTACATCGCTGACCTCAGACAAGCCGGAACCGGCCAAGCTGGTATTCCTTCCTAATGAGAGCTACAACTTCCTGGCCGCGCAGATCGGCAATACGGCGGTTGAGCAAATGAAAGGCATGCTGAACAAAGAAGTAACGGAAGTATATACAAGAACCGTATTCGAGAAGCTGGAGTCGGCCGCCGACGGTATTGTGAAAGCAAGCGACGGCGCAGGCAAGATTGCCGACGGCACGACCAAAGCGAAGGACGGAGCGCAGCTGCTGGAGCAAAATCTAAGCAAGCTGACAAGCGGTACCGTTACGCTGCAGGATGGAGTATCCAAGCTGAACACGGCAGGCAAGCAATTGCAAAGCGGCGCTGCTGAGCTGAAGGATGGTGCTGCAACACTTGAGAACGGCATGGGCTTGCTTGCTGATGCAGGCGGACAATTGGCGAATGGTGCAGCTGGCGCTCAAGATGGAGCATCGAAGCTGGCGGGAGGCTTGACGGCATCCGCAGCGGGTACGGCGGAGCTGGAGCAAGGCGCAGCTAAGCTGTCTGCCGGACTGCAAGGCCTTGCTGCCCAGAATGAGGCGCTAGCCGCCGATCCTAACTTCCAAGCGTTGATCGCGGCGAGCAAAGCGCTTGCCGGCGGACTTGAGAAGTCGTCCGCAGGCCAGCAGGAGCTTCTGGCAGGCGCTAACGGCCTGGAAGCCGGATTGAAGCAGCTGACAGCAGGCGCAGACACGCTGCAAACCAAATTGGGTGAAGCGAAGACTGGCGCAGGCACACTGACCGGCGGACTGACGAAGCTGTCGGGCGGCACAGTGGAATTGTCTCAAGGACTTGGCAAGCTTAATGATTCGGTAGGCTCTATGACTTCCGGCGCGGAACAGCTGGAAGAGGGCGCAACCAAGATGACATCCGGCCTTGTCGAGCTGGAGGACGGCACGCATGAGCTTTCCACGAAGCTGAGCGACGCATCGTCGCAGACATCGGAGCTGTCCATGACAGATGAGATGGTCGGCATGTTCGCAGAACCGATCCAGCTTGATGTGGACAGAGTAACGGAAGTGCCGAACTACGGCACAGGCTTTGCCCCTTACTTCCTGTCGCTAGGCTTATATGTAGGCGCGCTGTTGATTACAATTGTGTATTCCGTTAAGGAACCGGCGATCCGCCCGGCGAACGGCTGGAGCTGGTTCTGGAGCAAGGCGCTGACGCTGATGCTGGTCGGAACCATACAGGCTCTGATCGCGGACGCAGCGCTGATCTTCCTATTGAAGCTTGAAGTACAGAATATGGGCTTGTTCATTCTGTTCTCGATCATTACAAGCATCACCTTCATGATGCTGATTCAATTCTTCGTGGCATCGATGGGCAATCCGGGCCGCTTCGTAGCGATCGTGCTGCTTATCCTGCAGTTGACCAGCTCCGCGGGCACATTCCCGCTGGAATTGATCCCGGGCTGGCTGCAGCATGTGACGCCATGGCTGCCGATGACGTATTCGGTGGCAGGCCTCAAGGACGTCATCTCCAGCGGCGAAACGACCCGCATGTGGGGAGACGCCGGCTTGCTCGGCATCTACGCTCTCGTCTTCGCTGGCTTGACGCTGGCTTACTTCATCGCCAGCCATCGCAAGGAAGGCGGCGGCACAAGAGAAGAAGGATCAACTTCTATTGCATAAATAGAAGATCAGCCATTGATTCGGTTTATAAAACGCTGCATCATCTAAATTGCGCAAACGGCACCTTTATCAGGTGCCGTTTTATTATTGTCTAATATTGTGGTCACCCGCTTTGCAAATATGATCGTGCATGCAAAATAATAGAAGGAATCCCCAATGCGATATGGAAATTTTAAGTGAACGATTCTCGCTTCGCTTGGAGAAAGCCGCTTATAATAGCCGATTAGGGGGCATCGAGACCGATGAACTGGATGCAAGCCTGGACAAAACGCCTTATGCGGATAATACCCCGTATCGTCATCTTCCTTACGGCGATATCCCTAAGCCTCAATATGATTAGCTCCGTCAGCAGCCCACAAGGCCGTATGTTTGCTCTCCTATTTGCCCTATTCATCTTTGCTTCCATTCTGGTCCAACCGCTGTGGCTCAAATACTTCCTTGCCGTTGTTGCATTTGTCTCCTTTTTCAATGCGCTGCCGGAGCTTGCGTTCGACAAGCTGATTAGCGTCATGTATTTGACGCTCGTGATACTGGCATTCCTGCTGCCGTCTCCGATCCCTGTGTTTGCGGCAGGGGGTTACTACCTTTACATTACTCCTGTTAGCTGGCCCGAGGAGTCGCCGGAAATGCTGCAGGCAATCTTGGGCGGCGTTGTCATTAATATGATTCTTTATTCGCTGCTGGCCTTTTACTTCCGGAACTTGAAGAAAGAAAATGTGGCCAACGCAAGCTTGAATGCCAAGCTTAACGAAGCTTTCCAGCAGCTTGAGCATATGGCCTATTATGATATGCTTACCGGTCTGCCCAACCGCCAATCGCTTATGAAGCATATAGATATGGCCATCGTTCAAAAAAAGCCGCAGGCTGTCCTGTTTCTGGATCTTGATCAGTTCAAACATGTGAACGATATGATGGGCCATGGCGCGGGAGATCAACTGCTGCGGGACGTTGCCGGCCATCTTCGCCAGTTCGCGCCTCCGTCCTGCTTCGTTGCCCGTTATGCCGGGGACGAGTTCGTGCTGCTATGCTCCTATGGGCGGAAGGAGGAGATTTCGGATCTGGCGGAACGGCTTGTCCGCTCCTTTCAGAACCCGTTCCATATCGGTCACAAGCACATTTATACGACGACCAGCATAGGAATCAGCTTGTTCCCCGAGGATGCGGAGGAGGGGGAGACGCTTATCCAATATGCGGACAAAACGATGTATAGCATAAAGCGCGGCGATAAAAACGGTTACCGCTTCTTCTCTGATATCAAAAACGAGGAGCTGCTGCGTCAAGTCAGGCTGGCGAACGACATTCGCAGCGCCATAACCAAAAACGAAATGTCGATACACTACCAGCCGCTGGTAGATCTTGAAACGGGAGAAATCCGCGGAGTGGAGGCACTGCTCCGTTGGACGCATAGCGAAATGGGTCCGATTGCGCCATCTCACTTTATTCCGCTTGCCGAACAGAACGGCGCAATTGTGGAGCTGGGGGAATGGGTGCTAGAGGAGGCATGCAGTCAGGTTAAGAGATGGCATGAAGCAGGAGTATCAAGGCTCGCGTTAGCCGTCAACCTCTCGATTCGTCAGTTCAAGTCGCTGAACTTCTCTTCCAAAGTGGTGAACATATTGGAGAAGACGAATTTTGATCCTGCTCTGCTGGAGCTGGAAGTTACGGAGAGCATGATGCAAAGCCTGGAGGAGTCGGTTCCCATCTTGAACGAGCTTAAGAGCCATGGCATCAAAATCTCTATAGACGACTTCGGAACAGGCTATTCTTCCCTGAGCGTTCTGGGGCAGCTCCCGCTGGATTACCTGAAAATCGATCGTTCCTTTACAAAAGAATTAACGGGCGCAGCATCCTCCGCATCCATTGTGAAGCTTATTGTCGATATTGGACACAGCATGAACCTGCAAGTCATATGCGAAGGCATTGAGACGAAGCAGGAAGTTGAAGCGCTCCTGCAGTTCGGCTGCGAGTTCGGGCAAGGCTATTATTTTCACCGCCCCTCTCCGCCAAATGAGATTGAGCGGCTATTGGATTTAAAACATTTGCATAACACAAAGGTTTGAATTGGTTGATTATTTTGTTTCCACTTGCCCTTTTGCGGAGATGCTGTATAATCACTATGATTTCTTTTATACAGGATGAAGGGGCTGGTGGGATTGGAAGAGACGATCATTCGTTTCGAACATGTGACTAAACAATATGACCATAACGACCCTGCGGTGCTCAAAGATGTAAGCTTTGAGATTCAACGGGGCAAATTTTATACGCTTTTGGGGCCGTCAGGCTGCGGCAAGACGACAATCTTGCGCCTGATTGCCGGATTTACGGAGCCGTCGAAGGGCAACATTTATTTCAACGGCAAAGTGATTAACCGGGTGCCGGCGAACGAGCGGCAAGTGAATACGGTATTCCAGGATTACGCGTTGTTCCCGCACCTCAACGTGTTCGAGAACGTCGCGTTTGGCCTGCGCATCAAAGGTCTCAAGAATGAGGCAATTAAAGCCAAAGTGCTCGAAGCGCTGCGCTTCGTCAACCTTAGCGGCTACGAGAACCGCGAGATTACAGAGATGTCTGGCGGCCAGCGCCAGCGTGTCGCAATCGCCCGCGCGATTGTGAACGAGCCGGAAATCCTGCTGCTCGACGAGCCGTTGTCGGCGCTTGATCTGAAGCTGAGGACGGAGATGCAATATGAGCTTCGCGAGCTGCAGCGCCGCCTTGGCATTACGTTCATCTTCGTTACGCATGATCAGGAAGAAGCGCTTGCGATGTCGGACGAGATCTTCGTCCTGAACGAAGGCACGATCCAGCAATCCGGCACGCCTACCGACATCTACGACGAGCCGATCAACCGCTTCGTAGCGGACTTTATCGGCGAATCCAATATTGTCAAAGGCCGCATGCTGCGCGACTTTGAGGTCGAGATTGCAGGCAAGACGTTCGAATGCGTCGACCAAGGCTTGAACGAAGGGGAGACGGTTGATATCGTCATCCGTCCGGAGGATCTGGAGATTACGTCGCATGAGAGCGGCAAGCTTCAAGTGCGTGTAGACACGCAGCTGTTCCGCGGCGTGCATTACGAGATCAGCTGCTATGACGATACCGGCAATGAGTGGCTTGTCCATTCGACGCGCAAGGCGACAGTCGGAGAGCGGATCGGCCTGACGTTCGAGCCGGAAGCGATTCACGTCATGCGTCTGGGCGAGACGGAAGAGGAGTTCGACAAGCGCCTGGAGTCGTACGAGGAAAGCGGCGGTGGGGACAGCCATGGAAGCTAGAGCCCGCAATCTGTACCTCGTTCCTTATGTGCTTTGGATCGTTCTGTTCGTTATCGCGCCGATTCTGCTGATCGCGTATTATTCCTTCTTTAATGTGGAAGGGCAGTTCACGTTCGAGAACTACCAGAAGTTTTTTACGCCAGTCTATCTGCGCATGACGCTTAGCTCGTTCTGGTATGCTTTTCTGATTACGCTGTTCTCGCTGCTGGTGGCTTATCCGACGGCCTACTTGCTTACGAAGACGAAGCATAAGGCGCTGTGGCTATTGCTTATTATTTTGCCAAGCTGGATCAACCTGCTGCTGAAAGCATACGCATTCATCGGCTTGTTCGGTACATACGGCTTCGTGAATACGGTGCTGGAAGTAACGGGCATCGGCACCAAACAAATCTTGTTCACCGACTTCAGCTTCGTGTTCGTGTCGGTCTATATCTTTATTCCGTTCATGATTCTGCCGGTCTACAACGCGCTGGAGAAAATGAATCCGACGCTGATCGACGCAGCGCGCGACCTGGGCGCATCCCCATGGATGACGTTCCGGCGGGTCGTGTTCCCGCTGACGATTGACGGCGTGAAGGCGGGCTGCATGGCGGTATTTATTCCGGCGCTGTCCCTCTTCATGATTACAAGACTGATTGCGGGCAACCGCGTCATTACGCTCGGCACAGCGATCGAGCAGCATTTCCTTGTGACGCAGGACTGGGGCATGGGGGCGACGATCGCCGTGTTCCTTATTATCGCGATGGCGATTCTGATGCTGCTGACCGGGAATCGAAAGCGAGGGCTGATCGACATTGTCAAAAGGTAAATGGCGTTTGTCCAATCTGTACCTGATCGCCGTGTTCGTCATCCTGTATGCGCCGATCTTCTATCTGATGTTCTACTCATTCAATAGCGGCGGAGCCATGAGGAACTTCGAAGGCTTCACGCTGGAATATTACGGCGAAGTGTTCCAGGACACGCGGCTTCTTATTATTGTGTTGAATACATTCGTGATCGCGCTGCTCTCAGCGGCGATCTCGACCATTATCGGGGTTATGGGCGCTATTGCGATCCATTATATCCGCAGCAACCGGCCGAAGGGCACGCTGCTTACGCTGAACAATGTCCTGATCGTAAGCCCTGACGTCATTATCGGGGCATCGTTCCTGATTCTGTTCACGATTGCGGGCATTCAGCTCGGCTTTGTATCCGTGCTGCTGTCGCATATCGCGTTCAGCATCCCGATCGTCGTCATTATGGTGCTGCCGAAGCTGCAGGAGATGGGCGGCTCGCTGCTCGACGCAGCTCGCGACCTTGGCGCAAGCTCCTGGCAGGTGCTGACGAAGGTTATTCTGCCTTATATCAAGCCTGGCATATTTGCGGGATTCTTTATGGCGTTAACGTATTCGCTGGATGACTTCGCAGTGACGTTCTTCGTAACGGGCAACGGCTTCTCGACGCTGTCGGTCGAGATCTACTCGCGGGCGCGGCAAGGCGTCTCGCTATCGATCAACGCCTTGTCTACGCTTATCTTCCTGTTCACCGTGCTGCTTGTGATCGGCTATTACTTTATTAACCGCCGCAACAACCGTCCGGCAGGCAAGGGGGTGCGCGCATGAGCCAGCTAGTCCGCATGTTTCTGCTGGTCTTCCTTGCCGCATTCGGCTTAATGTACGTGACATCGCAGCTGAACTCCAGCGCCGGCTATTCTGGAGGCAATACGCTGACCGTCTACAACTGGGGCGATTATATTGATCCTGAGCTGATCGCGCAGTTCGAGGAGGAGACGGGCATCAAGGTTATTTATCAAACCTTCGACTCCAACGAAGCGATGATGACGAAGATCAAGCAAGGCGGCACCACCTTCGACGTGGCGATTCCGTCTGAATATGCAATCAGCAAGATGAAGGAAGACAATCTGCTGCTGGAGCTGGATCATTCGAAGCTGCCGAATCTGGAGCATATCGACTCCCGCTTCATGCATCTGTCCTTTGATCCTGAGAATGCCTATTCCGTGCCTTATTTCTGGGGAACGGTCGGCATTGTCTTCAACCCTAATCTGGTCGGCGATCTGACCTTCGACAGCTGGGACGATCTTTGGGACGAGAGCCTGCGCAACAATGTCTTCCTGCTCGACGGCGCACGCGAGGTGATCGGCATGGGGCTGAACAGCTTGGGCTACTCGCTCAACGATACGAACGAGGAGCATCTGCAAGAGGCGCTTGCGAAGCTGTCGAAGCTGACGCCGAACGTGAAGGCGATTGTCGGCGACGAGATCAAGATGCTGATGGCGAACGAAGAAGCGGCAGCCGGTCTTGTATGGTCCGGGGATGCGTCGGAGATTATGGACGAGAATGAAGACCTCGACTATATCGTGCCGGAAGAGGGCTCCAATTTGTGGTTTGACAATATGGTCATTCCGAAGACGGCCCGCAATCTGGAGGGGGCGCATCAGTTCATCAACTTTATGCTGGATCCCGAGGTTGCCGCGCAGAACACCGAGTATGTCGGCTACTCCACGCCGAACAAGGATGCGCTGACGCTGCTGCCTGAGGATATATCCGGCGATGAGCGGTTCTATCCGGACGAGGAGCTGACGGAGCGTCTGGAGGTTTACGATAACCTGGGACCACGCATGCTGTCGCACTATAACGAGCTGTTCCTGGAGTTCAAGATGCACCGGAAGTAATTGGCTTCTGCTATGCCTGCCCGTTTCAACCGGCGTTCCTTATTGGGACGCCGGTTTTTGTGCTTTTCAGCCTGAAGCAGGGCTGCTCGTCAAAAACCGACCCGCAGTTGCAGCCGCTCTCCGCCTCGAGACCGATTTGTAGCGTAACAATGTTATGTTACACTCTTCGTGTGACAGGAGGTGCATGAATGGATATTGAGCTCATATCCAAGAAGGAGCTGCTGGAGATGACGGGTATATCCTACGGACAGCTCTACCGGTGGAAGAGGAAGCAGCTGATCCCGGAGGAGTGGTTCATCCGAAAGTCTGCTTTTACAGGACAGGAGACGTTTTTTCCACGGGAGTTAATACTGGCGAGAATCGATAAAATCGTCAATCTGAAGGATGATTTATCTCTGGATGAACTGGCGGATAAGCTGGCCGGCAAGCAAGGGGGCATTGAGCTGCCAAAAAGCGAGTTTGCCGCGCGGAAGATTGTTTCGGACATGGTATGGAAACGATGGGCTGGTCTTGCGGATGAGAATGAAAGGTATGCCTTTCATGACATGCTTTATCTATATACAGCGGATGCTCTGCTGCAGACGGGAGAGATGAGCATCGAGGAAGGAGATGCGCTGATCAGCGTGCTTCGCGAGCATTACCCTTCCTTCAATGGGAGGCCTTGCGAGTTGGTGTTCATCAGACGTATGGGGATTGCTTCCTTTGCTCTCGTATCCGCTTCTGCGGAATTGTATTTCGACAACGGCGTGAAGGTGGTTGCCCGAGCGCCCCTGACAGACTGGTCGGAGAAACTGGTTGAACGGTTGGTATAGAAGAAAGGAGGAGAAAATGATGTATCAGGAAATGAAGCATGCTTGGCCGGGCGGTTTGCCGAATCTTAGAATGAATGGCGTCATTCGTGCGGCTGGCGGAACCTATGACCGTGTCCACGTGGATGGAGTCGGCCGTATTGCCGGAGATGTAAAGGCTGCGACTTCTGCCAGGGTGAACGGGGTATTGACAGTCGAGGGGAGCTTGGAGGCGCCCGAGCTCAGAGCTGACGGGAAGCTTAACATTGAGGGCATCCTTAAAGGGGCTATGCTGAACATCAATGGGATTGTGAAATCGGAGGGCCACGTTGCAGCAGAAACAATACGGGTGCACGGCATTCTTAAGACTGACGGCAACGTGGAGGCAGAGAAGATTCAGTTGCACGGCGCTTTGAAAGTGGATGGTTTGATCAACGCAGGTGAGATGGAGCTTGGCCTCACCCATATGGAGAGCAGAGCCGGCGAGATTGGCGGAGAATCGATTCGCGTGCGCCGTCTTCAAGGCAGCAGCTGGAAGTGGCTGCTGAAGTGGATCATGCCGGGCAGCGAGACAAGACTGCTGGCGAATGTCATTGAGGGTGACGACATCCAGTTGGAATATACGCATGCGGATATTGTAAGAGGACAGCGGGTGACGATTGGCAAAGGCTGCCGAATCGGACGGGTGGAGTACCGCGATCAATTGACCAAGCATCCGGAAGCGGAGATTGGATGGGAGGAGAGAACGTATGGCTGAGAAACGCAGTGATATCAGATTGATCGGCGATACGGAGTCGCTAGGCGGCCAGTTCGGGCGCGTGCGGATTACCGGCGATGCGATCCTGGCAGGCGATGTGGCTTGCGAAGGATTTTATTTGACGGGAACCTCGCATATTAAAGGAGGCTTGGATTCCGGGTATTTGAAGTTTACCGGCGAAGTGGCGGTTGACGGCCCGATGAGCTGCGGAAGCTTGCGGGGGAAGGGGGAGCTGAGGCTGGGGCGGAATTTCCGCGGCAATCAGGTGCGCATGTCCGGTCATCTATCCTCCCAGGGAGCTATTGAAGCAGAGAAGCTGGAGCTTCGCGGCGCCCTGTCGGGCGGCAGCGTGAATGCCGGGCAGGCGCTCATTAAGTTATATGGCCCTTCAGCGGCCAGTGAAGTCGTAGGCGGCCTTGTTACGGTTCGCAGGAGCAAAGGCGTGCTGCTTAAAGAGCTGTTCCAGCAGGACTCCGCTGCGGAGCTGCGGGCCAGCCTGATTGAAGGCGACCGGCTTGATCTCGAGCATACGGTTGCGGATGTCGTTCGCGGCAATTCGGTACGCATCGGACAAGGCTGTGTCATTGGGAGGGTTGAATATCGCGATTCATACGAGAAGAGCGGCAATGCCAAGGCAGAGGCGGAATACCGCGTATAAGGAAATCGGCTCGTCATGAGCCTCAATGCTAGAGGAAGAAGAGAGGAACGCAAATCATGTCAGCATTACCACAACAAAATCGTCTCGGCGTCGTCATTGCCGGACTATTGCTCGCCATTCTAATGGCGTCGATGGACAATACAATCGTTGCTACAGCTATGGGCAATATCGTAGGAGAGCTGGGCGGGCTCGACAAGTTCGTATGGGTCACCTCCGCCTATATGGTGGCGGAGATGGCTGGGATGCCGATCTTCGGCAAGCTGTCGGATATGTACGGGCGGAAGCGGTTCTTCGTGTTCGGACTGATTATTTTTATGATCGGCTCGGCACTATGCGGCACCGCGTCCACGATAACGGAGCTGGCCCTGTTCCGGGCCATTCAAGGCATTGGAGCGGGCGCGCTGATCCCGACATCCTTCACCATTATGTTCGATGCGGTGCCGCTGCAATCACGCGGCAAGCTGGGCGGCTTGTTTGGCGCGGTATTCGGTATGTCCAGCATATTCGGGCCGCTGCTTGGCGCCTATATTACGGACCACATTGCGTGGCAATGGGTGTTCTATATTAACTTGCCGCTCGGCGTTATTGCGTTCTGTATGATCGCATTCTTTTATAAAGAGTCGCATGACCGGTCCAAGCAGCCGATCGACTGGCTGGGCGCCGCTACGCTGATCGGGGCGGTTATCGGCTTGATGCTGGGCCTGGAGCTTGGCGGCAAGACGTTCCCTTGGGGCTCTTGGGAGATTATCAGCATGTTCGCGGCAAGCGCAGTGCTGCTGGCGATCTTCTTGTATGTAGAGACGAAGGCGAAGGAGCCGATTATTACGTATGCGCTGTTCAAAAACCGCGTATACGCGACGAGCATCCTGACTTCATTCTTCAGCGGCGCGGCGTTTATCGTCGCATCGGTATACATTCCGATCTTCATCCAGGGCGTCCTGGGCGGAACGGCGACCAACTCCGGACTTGTGCTGCTCCCGATGATGGTAGGCTCTGTCGTCACCGCTTCGCTCGGCGGCTTCCTGATGACGAAGATGCCGTACCGGAACATTATGGTATCAACGCTGATCCTGCTGGTCGCGGGCACGCTGCTGGTCACGACCTTGTCGCCGGACTCCAGCCGCTTGCAAGTAACGCTGTTTATGATCCTGATTGGACTTGGCATCGGCGCTTCCTTCTCCGTGCTTAGCAATGCCGCTATCCACGGCATTTCTGCGCGGCAGCGCGGAACGGCGAGCTCGACGCTAACGTTCATCCGCTCGCTTGGCATGACCGTCGGCATTACGGTATTCGGCATTGTCCAAAGCAATGCGCTGACGAACAAGCTGGCGGATGCGTTCGCCGCTGGCGGCCAAGGCGGAGGCGATATGGCCTTCGGCGATCCGCGCGAGCTGCTGAAGCCGGAGACGCGAGCAAGCTTCCCGGCGGAGGTGCTGGACACGATCACGAGCGCCTTGTCGTCGTCGATTACATTGACGTTCGCTCTGGCTGCCATTCCGGCAACCCTCGCGCTTTGCGTAGCATTCTTTATGGGCAGAAGCAAGCTGGATGTATCGGCTATTGCAAAAGGCGAAGAGGGTCAGCATGCTTCCCATTAACAGGGTCAACAATTGATGAGGTGAATGATCGCCAAGGATATAGGAGAATAGAACGGGAGCTGTCTTAAAAGAAGATTAACTTGATGAGACATCTCAGTTGATGAATTGAAGTGAAGGCGGTGCAGGGTGCGATCCCTGCATCGCCTTTTTTGGTATTTGGCTCGTCTTGCAATATAGAAAAGAGCGTACAGTTATTTAGTAATCTAGTATTTATTCTGGGAAATCCCGTGCTTTTGGTGCGATTAGCGCCGTGTGGCGGTGTTGGAAGCGGGGGATGGGCGGAAATGGCGATGCAACGGTGCGGAGCGGCGTTAGAGGCGGGGAATTGGCGGAAATGGCGATGCAACGATGTGAGGCGGCGTTAGAGGTTTAGGACTGGCGGAAATGGCGATGCAACGATGTGAGGCGGTGTTAGAGACGTTGAGTTGGCAGAAATGATGATGCAACGGTGCGAGGCGGCGTTAGAGGCGGGGAATTGGCAGAAATGTTGATGCAACGGTGCGAGGCGGCGTTAGGGGCGGGGAATTGGCAGAAATGACGATGCAACGATGCGAGGCGGCGTTAGAGGCGGGGAATTGGCAGAAATGTTGATGCAACGGTGTGAGGCGGCGCTAGAGACGGGGAATTGGCAGATATGGCGATGCAACGATGCGAGGCGGCGTTAGAGACAGGGAATTGGCAGAAATGACGATGCAGCGACGTGAGGCGGCGTTAGGGGCGAGGAATTGGCAGAAATGACGATGCAACGATGCGAGGCGGCGTTAGAAGCGGGGGATGGGCAGAAATGATGATGCAGAGATGTGAGGCGGCGTTAGAGGCGTAGAGTTGGCAGAAATGACGATGCAACGATGCGAGGCGGCGCTAGAGGCGGGGAATTGGCAGAAATGACGATGCAACGGTGCGAGGCGGCGTTAGAGGCGGGAAATTGGCAGAAATGACGATGCAACGATGCGGGGCGGCGTTAGAGGCGGGAAATCGCTATCGCCGATTGCTGTGAAGGAGAACGGCGGTTGCGTATGGCGGCGATATGGGATGGCTTGTCTTGACGTTCTTATGCTGTCGTGCTACCGTCTTGTTAACATTACGATTGCTAGATGACGGGGAGGAGCACACCTATGGTAAAAGCTATTATTTTTGACTTCGACGGTACGATTCTGGATACAGAGACACCTTGGTTTTATGCTTTCCGTGATGCTTACAAGGAGCATGGCGTTGAACTGACGATTGATCAATATTCGGAGTGCGTAGGCACGAATAACAATACTTTTAATCCTTATGAGTATCTGATGACAGAGCTGGGCCTGCCGATTGACAAGGAGCAATTTCGGTTGAAGATTCATGCCGATCATTCAGCCCTGCTGGAGAAAGAAGTGGTGCGCGAAGGCATTTTGGATTACTTAAAGCTAGCGAAGGACGCCGGTCTTCGAATCGGCCTGGCTTCCAGCTCCGGGAAAGCGTGGATTGACCGGCATCTGGAAGCGCTCGGAATTGCCCATTACTTCGAGGTGATCTGTACGGCCGACGATGTGAGCCAGGTGAAGCCTGATCCGGAGCTATATGTGAAGGCGATGGAGAAGCTAGGCGTCAAGCCGGAAGAAACGATCGCCATCGAGGATTCGCCAAATGGAGCCAGAGCAGCGGTGGCGGCTGGCATGTCATGTGTTATCGTTCCGAACCCGTTGACACAGATGCTTACCTTTGACCAAGAGACACGTTACATTCATGCGGAGTCGCTGACAAAGCTTGATTTCCAAACCCTTGTGGGCGCGCATGCCGGATAATGAATTTCGAATGGCCGGGGGGATGAGGGAGCGGCTTCACGATCTTGCGATTGCCGCTTGATTTGCCCATAATAGGGGCAAGGTATCGCCGGGTGAAGCTGCGGCGGTCATATATGGATTAAGGGAGAAATAACGATGGCATCCAAACTGATTATGAATGAAGCGATTAAGGCGGCTGAGGTGTCGCTGACAGGGCTGGACGGCGAGCAGCTTGGTGTTGTCTCCAGGCAGGAGGCGCTCGACTTGGCGAAGCAGCTGAAGGCTGATCTGGTCTGCGATTCGCTGATGAGCAGCCCGCCGCCTTGCCGGCTGGTCAGCCGCGGCGCTGCAAAACGCGAGAAGGACCAGGCGGGGAAGGAAGCGCGCCAGAAGGACGGGCAGATCAAAGTGAAGGAAATCCGTCTGTCCGCAAGCATTGAGGAGCATGACTACGAGACCAAGCGCCGGCAAGCAGAGAAGCTGCTGGAATCAGGGCATGGCGTTCTGCTGGTGGTTCGTATCCAGGGCAAGGAAGGACCTGCGGCGAAGACGCTGCTGGAGGGGCTCGCCAATGATTTGAAGGCGAGCGGGACCCGCAAGACCGGCGTCCAGTTGAGCGGCAAGCAGGCGGCTTTGGAGCTGCTGCCGAAGTAATTGGGCATAGTGCTGTACGGGACCGATATAAGAATGCTGCTGCGGGCAGAGATTAAGGCGGCAAGCGGCAGAAGCGGCCAGGGAACTTCTATACAGCTTATACAGGCAGTCTGTTGATCCAGGCTGCCTTGTTTTGCATTGTCATGTAACCGTTTTCTTGGTAAACTGGGCTGAATCGAACCGTTGTAGGAACGAATGATAACGACTGCTGGAAAATGAGCTTTGGAGTGGAGACACTTGGGGACATTGAGAAGGTGGTCTTTTTTCTATCGCTGCTTGATAGATTGGGATTGGGAGGGGAATGGCATGGGCAAAACAAAACATACAGGGCGGATCAGGCTGCCGAAGAGCTGGGACTCCCGCCTGTGGGTAAGCAAGCGGCCGTTCGGGCTCGGCCTTGTCAAGCCGCATCATATTCGCGATACGTTCAAGACGGTATGGGATAACCGCGACAATCTGCCTTATGCTTACCGGATTCTGACGCAAGGGGTATGCGACGGCTGCGCGCTTGGCGTGTCCGGCCTCTATGACCAGACGCTGGAAGGGCCTCATGTCTGTACGACGCGCCTTAATGTGCTTCGGCTTAATACGATGCCGGCAATGAAAGAGCGCTGGCTGCATGCGGACATTGCGGAGCTAAGGAAGCTGAGCAGCGCGGAGCTGAGGCAGCTCGGGCGACTGCCGTATCCTCTGATTCGCCGAAGAGGCGAATCCCGCTTCAGCAGGCTAAGCTGGGATGAGGCGTTGTCGCGGATCGCAGGCAAGGCGCAGGCGATTGATCCGAAGGCAATTGCGTTTTATTTGACGGGGAGAGGCATTACGAACGAGACCTATTACGCGGCAGCGAAAGCCGCGAGGGCGATCGGCACGAATCATATCGACAATGCGTCCCGCATCTGCCACTCGCCGTCCAAGACTGCCTTGAAGCGCTCCATTGGCGTGGGCGCATCCACTTGCAGCTACAAGGACTGGATCGGGACCGATGTGCTGCTGTTCTGGGGCAGCGTAGCGGCGAACAATCAGCCGGTGTCAACCAAATATATGTACGCCGCGAAGCGCAAAGGGACGAAAATTATCGTCATCAATCCGTATCGCGAGCCAGCGATGGACGGGTATTGGATTCCGTCTATCGCAGAATCGGCCCTGTTCGGCACGAAGCTTGCGGACGACTTCTACCAAGTAAGCATCGGCGGGGATATTGCCTTCATGCATGGCATTATGAAGTGCTGGTTCGAGATGGAGGAAGCGGAGCGCGGCTCTGCCATTGACCATGAGTTTGTCAGTCTCCATACGAACGGATATGAGTCGCTTCGCATACATGTGGAAGCTCTGGCATGGGCGGATATCGAGCGTTCTTCGGGACTTGCGCGCCCCCGGATGGAGGAGCTGGCCCGACTGCTTGCCGGCGCGCGTTCCGGCGTCTTCGTATGGAGCATGGGGCTGACGCAGCACCGATTCGGCACGGACAATATCTCGCAGGTCGCCAACTTGGCTCTGCTGCGAGGTTTTTTGGGCAGGGAGCATTGTGGCTTGATGCCGATCCGCGGACATAGCGGCGTGCAAGGCTCCGGGGAGATGGGGGCGGACCCGTTCAGCTTGCCGGGCGGAGAGATGAGTTCTGCGGAGGACCGGGCCAGAATCGAAGCGGTCTGGCAATTCCCGCTGCCTGAGTGGCAAGGAGATATCGTCGGGGTGTCGCTGGAGAACGCCTTGCTGCCGGAGGGTCATGAGCAAAAGCTGCGGCTGTTCTATACATCCGGCGGGAATTTCCTGGAGACGATGCCGGACCCGCAGCATGTCCAAGCTTGCCTGGAAGCGGTCGAGCTGCGTGTGCATCAGGACATCGTGCTGAATAGCTCGGCGCTTGCCGATGCCGTCGAAGAAGTGATTGTGCTGCCGGCCATGACCCGTTATGAGCAGCCGGGGGGAGGCACATCGACATCGACGGAGAGGATGGTCTATTTCTCTCCGGAGATCGCAGGTCCGCGCATCGGGGAAGCGCGGGCGGAATGGGACATATTCGGCGAGCTTGCGGAGCGCATTAGCGGAGAGAAGGGAACGCTGGCCCGCTTCCGCAGCGCGGAGGACATCCGTAAGGAGATTGCGCTAGCCGCGCCAAACTATGACGGCATTCAGACGCTTCGCCATCGGGGCGACGTCTTCCAATGGGGCAATGCCTGGCTATGCGAGGGAGGCCAATGTCCGACGCCGGATGGCAAAGGGCAGTTGCTGCCGATCGCGATTCCGGATTTGCTGCGTTCGGGAGGGCGGATGTATGCGACGACTAGAAGAGGAAAGCAGTTCAACTCCATGATTTATGGAGAGAAGGACAGCTTCAACGCCGCGGCCCGGCATGATGTGCTGCTTAGCAGCGAGGATGCAGGCAGGCTGGACCTGAAGGACGGGGATGACATCGTGGTGCATAACCGGCACGGCCTCTTCCACGGCCGCGCGAAGCTGGCTCCGGTCGCAAGCGGCAATATTGAGCTGTACTGGCCGGAGAGCAATATGCTGTTCAAGCGAGGCGTCTACGAGCCTCATGCCGGCATCCCGGAATACAACGCGTCTGTTCATATCGAACGGGCGGACCGGTACTATGCGCACAAGGATACGCGATATGCGGAGAAGGCGGTAGAGGAGCTGGACATGGAGCCGCCAGCTTGACTTATGGGGAGGAGCGACTCGATGGACAGAGGCAATCTATCGTTATGGGGAGCGATGCGGTACCGGGGCGATACGGGACAGTTCGAAGCGCTGGACGATCAGATCGCGACTGAATTTGCCCTGACGGTAAAGCTGGACGGGGAGGAATTCGCGACGATTGTCTGTTCGCCGTCCCATCTTCGGGAGCTGGTTTACGGATTTCTTGCATCCGAGGGAATGATTCGTGAGGCTGCTCAGGTGAAGCGTCTTCACATTGACGAGGATAGCGGGTTTGCATATGCAGAGCTGGCCGGCCAGCCGTCTGTGGCGCGGGAGAAGGTATCGAAGCGGTTCATCGGAAGCTGCTGCGGGAAGAGCCGCCAGTTTTATTTTCACAACGATATGCTGACCGCGCGAACGATCGTGACCAGAGGGATATGGACGCCAGAGCAATGCATTTCACTGATGGAACAATTGCAGGGCAGGTCCAGCGACTTTCACAGCTCGGGAGGCGTTCATAATGCCGCTCTAGCCGATGGAGACGGGCTTCTGGCTGTCATGACGGATGTCGGCCGCCATAATGCGTTGGATAAGCTGTACGGCCATTGCCTGCTTCACCGAATCGGCACAGGAAGCAAGGCCATCGTATTCAGCGGGAGGCTGTCGTCGGAGGTGGTATTGAAGGCGGCCAAGATGGGCTGCGGCATGCTGCTCAGCAAGTCGGCCCCAACGGATTTGGCGCTTCGGCTGGCCCATGACTTGGGCATTACATGCGTGGGGTTTATCCGGGGCAGTCAATTTACAGTCTATACGCATGCTGAACGTATTGTTATAAACCATTCATTACCTTGACACTATAAAAGGGATTGGTTATGATTTTCCTGTTTGAAAATCATTATCATTTAGTCCCGTGCTAGAAGAAGGACAGAATTGGAGTTCAAGATGTTAAAACGTTTCTTCTCATTTTACAAGCCGTATAAACGGCTGTTTTTCCTCGATTTTACTTGCGCGGTTATTCTGGCCGTGCTGGAGCTGGCGTTCCCGATCGCAGTCGGCCATGTCGTCAATGAGCTGCTGCCCGATGAGAACTGGGGACTTATTATTACGGCCTGCGCCGTACTGCTTGTCATTTATGTCGTTAATACGTTTTTGAGTTATGTCGTCAATTACTGGGGGCATATGCTGGGCATTAACATTGAGACGGATATGCGGCGCTTGCTGTTCGACCATGTACAGAAGCTGTCCTTCCGTTACTTTGACAATACGAAGACCGGACATTTGTTATCCAGGCTGACGAATGACCTGTTCGAGATCGGCGAGGTCGCGCATCATGGGCCGGAGGATATGTTCATCGCCGCGATGACGCTGATCGGCGCGTTCGGCATTATGCTGTTCATCCAGCCGGAGCTGGCGATTATGACCTTTATTATCGTGCCAATTATTATTTGGCTGGTGCTGTACTTCAACAGACGGATGACCAAGGCATCGAACCGCCTGTTCACCGACATGGCAGACTTCAATGCGCGTGTGGAAGATACAGTTGGCGGCATCCGAGTCGTGCAGGCTTTTGCGAACGAGAAGCATGAAGGCAAGCTGTTCAAAAGCAATAACCTGCGTTTCCGCGAGGCGAAGCTGATCGCATACAAGCTTATCGGGATGAACGCATCGATCTCCTACATGCTGATGAGGCTGGTATCATTGTTCGTGCTGATTGCAGGCGCATATTACGTATTGCAAAAAGGCATGCCGTACGGCGATTTCATTATGTTCGTCTTGCTGACGAATATTTTCTTCAAGCCGATTGAAAAGATTAATGCCGTTATTGAAAGCTATCCGAAAGGCATTGCTGGCTTCAAGCGTTACGTGGAGCTGATGGATACGGAGCCGGATGTCGCAGATTCGCCAAATGCGATTGCGGTAGACCGCCTGCAAGGCGATATCCGCTATAACAACGTGACTTTTGGTTATGAGGGCGAAGCTAAGGTGCTCCAAGGCATCGACCTGTCCATTCACGCAGGGGAGACCGTCGCTTTCGTTGGACCTTCCGGAGCGGGCAAAACGACGCTGTGCAGCTTGCTGCCAAGATTCTATGAGGTTGAAGGCGGCAGCATTACGATCGACGGACATGATATCCGTGATTTGAAGCTGGAGTCGCTGCGCAAAAGTATCGGTATCGTGCAGCAGGATGTATTCCTGTTCTCAGGCACGATTAGGGAGAACATTGCTTACGGCAAGCTTGGCGCCGACGATTGGGACATTATGGAGGCGGCAAGGCGGGCAAGGCTGGAGGAGTTCATTGCATCGCTGCCTGACGGGCTGAGTACGGTGATCGGCGAGCGCGGCGTGAAGCTGTCCGGCGGCCAGAAGCAGCGGCTTGCGATTGCGCGGATGTTCCTGAAGAACCCGCCGATTCTGATCCTCGACGAGGCGACTTCGGCGCTGGATACCGAGACGGAAGCAGCCATCCAGCAGTCGCTGGCAGAGCTGTCGCAAGGACGTACGACGCTCGTTATTGCGCACCGGCTGGCTACAATCAAGAACGCGGATCGCATTGTTGTCGTGACGGAGCAGGGCATTACCGAGCAGGGCCGCCATGATGAGCTTGTGGCAGCGGGAGGCATCTACAGCCGCTTGCATACGGCGCAGTTCAGCAGAAGCTAGATTCTAGACCTGTGCGGTGCGGGTACAATGGTAAAGCCCCAATCTATGTGGGGCCAAGAGAAAGGGCGAAGCAGACTCCAGTCTGCTTCGCCCTTTTGTATGATCCTGCCTGCGATCAACTGCTATGCTTTGGCAGGCAAAATAATCTTTTGACCCGGGAAGATGAGGTTCGGGTTCTTCAATTTGTTCAGATCGCGAAGCACCTGCCACGTAGTGCCGTGCTTGCGCGCAATGCCCCAAAGCGTGTCGCCTTTCTTGACGATGTAGACCGGCGCCGCTTCAGGCTTTGTCTCCGGTTTCGGCTCTGGTTTTGGTTCAGGTTTCGGCTCCGGCTTTGGCTCCGGTTGCGGTGTTGTCGTGCCCGGAGCGGTATATTCTGTGATACGGCCTTCCACTTTCGGGTTCGCAGAGCCCAGCTCTTGAATATACGCAATGAGCGCCTCATCGAGGGAGCCGAACATGCCCGCTTGCGGGTATTGGCCGAACATCGTGTACTCATCGCCGCCTGCTGCCAGGAAGTCGTTGGTCGCGATCGTATATTCCGCCTTCAGGTCAACTGCTTTGCCGTCGATCTTCAGGTCATGCACGCGCGAGCCTGGCGCCGCAGCAGGGTCAATCTTGAAGCTCATTCCGCCAACGTGAGGGAAGGCGCCCTTAGCGTTCGGGTAATCGGATACGCCGCTCTCCAGCGCCGCTTTAATATCTGCGCCTTTTACTTTAAGCGTCACAATCTGATTGCCGAATGGAAGAACGGTAATGACTTCACCTTTCGTAATGACGCCTTGGTCGATGGATGCGCGAATGCCGCCGCCATTCGTCAGAGCTACATCCGCTTTGGTGACGAATAGAAGAGCGTCCGCGATCAGATTGCCGAGGTTTGTCTCGCCTGCGCGCACTTTCTCGCGGGCACCTTCAAGTGCAATGGATGTGTTGCCGACTTCCTCGGCCAGGATGATTTCCTGCGCCTTCGCAATCTCCGATACTTTGGCAGCGACTGTTTCGTTCGGCGCGATATCCGCGGCTGCTTCTCCATTAATCAGCTTCGCTTCGCGCTTGGTTACTTTTCCGTCTTGGAACCAAATATCAACAACTCCGACATGCTGCGTATATTCGCCTGTGCTGGCAATCAGCGTATCGTTGTCAGAGAAGAGGCCTTTCTCCAGCACGGTATGGCTATGGCCGTCGATGAAGACATCGATGCCTTTGACTGCTTTTACCACTTTAAAGCTGGTATCCTCGCTGGATTTGTCCATGCCCAAATGGCCGAGCGCGATAATAATGTCCGTCTGATCCTGCAGTTCGTCCACGATCGCTTGCGCCTCTTTGACTGGATCCGTGAAGGTGATGTTTTCGACGTTTTTCGGATGGGTTTTGTAAGCTGTCTCCGGAGTGGAGAGGCCGAAGATGCCTACCTTGATGCCATCAACTTCTTTGATGATATACGGCTTGAACACTTGAGCATTCTGCTTGTCCCGGACGTTGCCGCTAATGACGGGGAATTTCAAGCCTTTGGCCAGCTCGAGCAGTCTGTCGGTGCCGTAGTTGAATTCATGGTTGCCCGGCGTCATAGCATCATAGCCCATCAGGTTCATAACATCGGCTACGCTTTGACCGCCTACGAGAGTAGCGAACGTCGTACCGTGAATCGCATCGCCTGCATCAAGGACAATTGTATTCGGATTGGCTTTGCGGTAGCTGTCGAAAATACCGGCTACTTTCGCAAATCCCATCTCTGCGCCATTTTCGATTGACCGTGCATGCATGTCGTTCGTGTGCAAAATCGTAAGATGCTTGCTGGCTTGCTCCGCATTGCCGTCTGCCGCCGCGCCGCTTACAAGCCCCAGTAGGAGCGCCAGGCTGAGCATGCTGGACAGCAGCCATTTCCATTGTTTTCTCATGAGCGGATCATCCCTCCATCGCCTATTCGTATAGTGTGAATATTGGAACAGGGAGATATTCGGCAACGCGCTTTGGATATCCTGTATCGAAAATTCAAATGTTTTGTAAAATGGCGGAGGTATGGGGGAACGGCGGCATATACTTCGGCGCTCTTGGAACAATTTTTTGGGGATACTGCAATGCGGGGAACGGCTGTAGAAGTTTCTTTTATGCGTATGAGGGAATTTTCTTTCGTGTGTCCGGGAGAGTTTCTTTATGGTGCAAAAGAGCCCTCAAATCCACTGACTGGTGGAGATGGGGCTCAGGTTAGATAACAGCTGAGATTTAACTATCACCGGATTGTTGTAAAAGCTGCCTTAAGCTGCCTTAAACTCAGAGGCTCGGCTTAAATTTGAAAGGCGCGAACGGATGCTTTGACCAGCGAGATGAATTTTGGGCGCGTCTCATTCGCTACTTTGACGACCTGCTCGTGCGTCAGCGGCTCCAGCTCATCTCCGATCGCCATGTCGGTAATGCAAGTGATGCCCGCAACGCGAATGCCGGAGTAATTCGCCGCAATGACTTCTGGCGCTGTAGACATGCCGACTGCATCGGCGCCCCAACGGGCCATCATCGTAAGCTCTGCAGGCGTGCAATAAGTTGGTCCTGTAATGCTCACATACACACCCTGCTGAAGCTTGATGTCCAGCGCTTGTGCCTGCTCGGCGATCACGGCGCGCAGTTCTTTGTTGTAGGCGCTCGACATATCCGGGAAGCGCGGGCCTAGCTCAGGAATGTTCGCTCCGATTAGCGGATTGTCGCCAGTATTATTGATATGATCGGTAATCAGCATCAGGTCGCCTGCCGCGAATGCGCGGTTCATGCCGCCTGCCGCATTGGTAACGAGCAATGTGCCGATACCGAGCTGCTTCATAACATACACAGGGAAGACAACTTCTTTCATGCTGTAGCCTTCGTAATAATGGAAGCGGCCTTTCATGACGAGAACGGTTTTTCCTTCCAGTTCCCCGACCACGAGCTCCCCGGAGTGTCCTTCTACCGTAGATACTGGGAAGTGGGGGATATCTCCATAATGGATGACAGTGGCATTCTGCACCTCATCAGCCATAACGCCAAGGCCGGAGCCAAGAATCATGCCGAGCTGCGGCTTGGATGGCAGCTTGCTTTCGATGTAGGCAGCTGCTTCTTTTATTTTGACGAGCATATTGTCCATAGGTAAGCTCTCCTTTGAATATAGCCGTGCGCCGGAGACCGGAATACAGCCAAAATGGGAATGTGAGGCAACCTCATAATAGCTTAGAGAGGGGGCAAAGTAAACCTCAGTCCGATGAAGCGGGTTTGGCCGGCTACTATTATAGAGTTGTGATGGGGACGATCTGTTGTTGTTTCCAGGAAAGCTTCGTATAATAGTACGTGACAGACACCAAGGGTATAAGGGAATGGAGGAAAAACAGTGGAACAAAAGACAAGCTGGTCATCGGCGGAAGTAGCAGCGATGATCGATCATACCATATTAAAGGCGGATGCGACCAAATCGGAGGTCATCACAATCTGCAAAGAAGCAAGGGAGCATCAGTTTGCAACGGTCTGCGTGAATGCGGGCTGGGTACCTCTTGCAGCGGAGGAGCTTAAGGGATCGGGCGTCGGCATTACGACTGTTGTCGGCTTCCCGCTTGGCGCAACGACTACGGCTTCCAAAGCTTTTGAAGCAGCAGAGGCGATTGACAACGGCGCAACGGAGATCGACATGGTGCTGAACATCGGACTGTTGAAATCCGGCGATTACGAAGGCGTAAAGCGTGACGTCGAAAGCGTCGCAGCAGCTTGCAAAGGGAAAGCGGCGCTTAAAGTGATCCTGGAGACAGGCTTGCTTACGGATGAGGAGAAGGTGAAGGCTTGCGAACTGTGCGTTGAAGCGGGCGCAGACTTCGTCAAGACGTCCACAGGCTTCGGCAAAGGCGGAGCTACTGCAGAAGACATCGCGCTTATGCGACGTACAGTAGGTCCAACACTCGGCGTAAAAGCATCTGGCGGCGTTCGCGATCTGGAGACTGCCCTGCAGATGCTGAAATCCGGAGCAACCCGCATCGGCGCAAGCTCAAGCGTCGCAATCGTAACCGGCGGCCAAGGCGAAGGCTACTAAGCGCCGCCGAATGGGGCGGAGGTATGCTGTAAGCCGAGAAACCCGGCTTAGAGGGGCCGCCTGCGCGTAATACCGCGCTGCAAGCCGAGAAACTCGGCTTACAGAAGCCGCCCACGCGCAATAACGCGCTGCCGAGAAACACGGCTTAGAGGACCCGCGAGCGAGACAGATGTGTGCTGCAAGCCGAGAAACTCAGCTTAGAGGGGCTGCCGCTCGCGATACCGCGCAGTAAGCCGAGAAACTCGGCTTACAGGAGCTTCCCGCTCGCGATACCGCGCAGTAAGCCGAGAAACTCGGCTTAGAGGGGCTGCCCGCTCGCGATATCGCGCTGCAAGCCGAGAAACTCGGCTTACAGAAGCCGCCCACGCGCAATACCGTGCTGCAAGCCGAGAAACTCGGCTTACAGGAGCTACCCGCGCGCAATACCGCGCAGCAAGCCGAGAAACCCGGCTTACAGAAGCCGCCCGCGCGCAATACCGCGTAGTAAGCCGAGAAACCCGGCTTACAGAAGCCGCCCGCGCGCAATACTGCGCAGCAAGCCGAGAAACCCGGCTTACAGAAGCCGCCCGCGCGCAATACTGCGCAGCAAGCCGAGAAACCCGGCTTACATTCACTTCATGCCGCAACACAAAAGGCCTTCCCAGCCACTGGCGCTGGGAAGGCCTATTGCTTTACTTCGTCTCGCAACCGATGATGAAGTCGGCGCGGAGCTCTTCGCCTGGCTTAACGTAGATCAGCTCCTTGCGGTTGTTCATCTCGTTCGGCAGTCCCATCCAAGGCTCGACGCACACGAATGGGCGCTCCTTCACCGACCAGATGACGACATATTTGAATAGATCGTCATAGCGCAGGTTGACCGTTACGCCTTCGCGGATAGGGAAGGAGATGCTAGGGTCTTTTGCGCCGAACAGGCAGATGGAGTCGATGTAGTCATCCATGTTGGCGCGTCCGGTATAATCAGCTTCTTCTCCGGTCGTCAGATCGACGTAGCGCGGAGCGTCTGTTTGGTAAGGGATGTCCTTGCTGCCTTCAATCGCGAAGTACGGATGGAAGCCGGAGTAGAAGGGCATCTCCTCGTTCTGGCCGATATTGCGGTATTGCTGGCGGGTATGAAGCTCGCCGTTCACCAGCGCATACGTGAAGATCAGCTCAAATTGGAACGGATATGCGGCGAGAGTAGCCTCGCTTGAGCGAAGGCGCAGCGTGATGGACGCTTCGCCTTCCGTGGATGTGCTGACAACTTCCCACGGCAAGAGACGTGCAACGCCATGCTGGCCCATCTTGTAGGTGACGCCGTTCCACTGGTATTCAGCATCCTTCAGAGAGCCGGCAATGGGGAACAGAATCGGGTTGCCGCCGCGGATGTTGGTGGCCGGGTTCTCGAATGTCGCTTTATCCAAAAAGAAGAGCTCCTCGCCGTTCAGCTGGCAGCCGATTACGATGGCGCCGCGCTCCGGGCATACGAGCACGCGCGAAGACGTGGAATTCTCTTTCAACTCATAAATCGTATACGTATCTTGATAGTGGCTTACTTCAAATGTGCTCACGCTGCTACCTCCAAATGTGTAATCATGATTGTCTACTATTGTGCCTTAATTCGGCGCATGAGTAAAGGGCCCGCCACGAAGCAGCTTGTACAGCTGCCCAGTGATGGGCCCTTACATATCGGACGATGCCGCAGTCATAGAATCTGTTCTGACGGTGAGGCATCCATCCATTTTCAATCGCATTTTATTGCGCGCCGGCGCCGCCTTCAGCACCGTCAGCAGGTGTAGTTGCTTCCGGTTTCAGGTTGTTCGTAATTTTCGCTTTCTCGCGGATTTCGGAGATCCAAGCGCTGGACAGCGTACGAACTTCATCGATTACCAGCTTCGTGCGGATCAGGTCTTTATTTTCATCGAAGTTGGCTTTAGCCGCTTCTCTGTAATCGGTTTTCTTGATGATGTGGTAGCCGAATTCGCTTTGTACAACATCGCTGGTTGCGTCTTTTTCCAGAGCGAATGCTGCATTCGCGAATGGCTCGACCATTTCTTCTTTCGTGAAGAAGCCGAGATCTCCGCCATTGGCGGCCGATCCGTCAGTGGATTTGGCTTTGGCAGTCTCAGCGAAGTCTGCGCCGCCTTTAAGCTCAGCCAGAATCGCATCAGCCTCTTCTTTGGTTTTCACCAGGATATGCGAGGCGCGAACCTGCTCGCCATGCTCGCCGAACTTGGCCAGGTTGGCGTCGAAGTACGCTTTCACGTCTTCGTCCGTTACCGTTGTTTTCGGCTCCAGCACTTTGCGGATCAATGCGCTAAGGCGCATATCCTCACGCAGGTCTTCCATGGTCAGGTTGTTTTGGAGCAATACATTATTGAAGTCTTCTTCCGAAGGGAAGTCGATCTTGATGACATTGATTTCATCTGTGATGTCCTGCTCAGAGAACTTCACGCTAGCCGCGTCAGCCTCTTGCTGCACCAGCTTCTCCAGTATGAGGTTGTCGAGCGCAGGCTCGCCGTTCACCTTCAGCAGCAGATCATACAGTTCTTGCTTCTTAATATTAGCGCCGTTAACGGTTGCGATCGTCTCGCTGCCTTCGCCGCCGCCGAAAGGAGGCTTGATCAGAACAACAATTAGCGCAATGGCGAGTACTGCAGACAGAACGACCCAGCCAGTGGAGCTTTTCTTCGCAGGGGCAGCTGCTTCCAGGCGAGGCGCAGCGCCTGCTGCCGAGGAATAAGGGGCTGCTGCTGCAACTGCTGTCTCGGCAGCTGCGCGATCAGCATCACTAGTCTCCTCAGGCTTGTCCGTTTCAACTGTATTTACTTCACTTTCGATCTTCGTTTCGCTCTCTTGAACCTTGTTTTCTTCCTTCGCAGTTTCGTTGTCTATTGGTGTATCGTTTGACTGCGATTCTTTGTTGTTCATTCCATAAACTCCCTTCAAATTGCAATTCTTCACCTACTATATCAAATCATGAACAAAAAAACCTTAATCTAAAATAAAAAAGCTTGCATTGCTTGTCGAATCGTATTAATTGTATAGGTAGACGTAAAAAAGAAACGTGTAACAAGCGTTGACACGGAGGGATATATTGATCAGATTACTTGGGAGCTACGATAGCTGGATCGTGTTGCTGTCGCTAGTTATCGCGTTGTTCACTTCTTATTCCGCACTTAATCTTTCCTATAAAATATCGCATACAGCCGGCAAGTCCAAGTTAGGGTGGTTAATCATCTCCGGATTTGTAATGGGCTGCGGCATTTGGACGATGCATTTTGTCGGAATGATGGCGTTCCATCTTGGAATTGAAGTGAATTACAACGGGACGACAACCGTCATATCTATATTGGCAAGCATATTGGCTTCGCTGCTGGCTTTCTATGTCACAATGGCTAAGCAGGTGACGCAAGGGAAGCTGGTGGTCGGAAGCCTGCTTATGGGATCGGGCATCGTCACGATGCATTATACCGGCATGGCATCTATGGAATCTTCGCTTCTGAAGATTACCTATAATGAAACGCTATGGCTGATCTCGGCTGTCATTGCCGTCATCGCGTCTTATGCTGCGCTTTACCTGCTCACCCGCTTCCGCAACGAAAGCAAAGCACGCTGGTTCAAGTTGGCTGCGGCTTTGCTCATGGGACTGGCCGTGACAGGCATGCATTACACTGGCATGGAAGCGGCTATGTTCTGGTGCTTGACACCCGGGGCGCTTGAGCAGCTTGTCGATGCAGGAATCAATTTGTCATTGCTGATTGCGGTATCGAGCGTCATGATACTGGTTGTTGTGGTCACTTGGACGGCACTTTATTGGGAAAGGCTAGTGCTGAGGCGGATGGCGTATAGCGACCCGCTGACAGGATTGCCGAACCGCCATGCCATGAATCACGAGTTTGACGAGACGCTGCGGGACACGAAGGAATACGCCGTTCTCTTTATCGACCTGGATCAATTCAAGCTCATTAATGATACGTTAGGTCACGATGTCGGCGATCTTCTCGTCAAGGAAGTTGGCAGCCGGATCAACCAGTTTGTGAACAAGCAGCGGAGAATCTTCAGGCTGGGCGGCGATGAGTTTCTGCTTGTAACGATGGATCTCAAGCAGCTGTCGGCGGAGTCGCTGGCCGAGATGATTCTGGAGGAGCTGAGACGCCCGTTCTGGCTGGAGGGCAATGAGCTTTATGTCACCAGCAGCATCGGCATCAGCTACGCGCCGCAGCATGGACAGAGCCGGACGGAGCTGCTGAAAGCGGCGGATACGGCGATGTATTACGCTAAGAGTCAGGGTAAAAACCAATATTGCGCCTATAATGAAGAGTTGGACCGCAAGCTGGCGAGACGGATGGAGATCGAGAAGGGGCTGCGAACGGCGCTTATGCTGGGCGAGCTGTCCACCTTCTACCAGCCCAAGTGGAATGCCGCTACGAATAAGCCAATCGGCTTTGAAGCGCTGCTTAGATGGAAGCATCCTCAGCTTGGCGCGATTGCGCCGGACGAATTTATTCCCATAGCCGAAGAGACCGGCTTGATTATTCCGATTACAAGATGGGTGCTGGATCAAGCCTGCAGAGACTGCCAGGAATGGAATGGCAAGGGCAGCAGCAAGCTCGGCGTATCCGTCAATTTATCTGCGAATGTATTCGAGACGCGCAGCGTGCAGAATATGGTTAACGAAGCGCTGCTCCATTCCGGCCTGCATCCGGAGCTGCTGGAGCTGGAGATTACGGAGGCGACCGTCATGTATCATGCTGTTGAAGCGACGGAGCAGCTTGTTCCGCTTCAAGAGGCTGGCGTGCGCGTATCGATGGACAACTTCGGCTCCGGTTACTCCTTCCTAGGCTCCATTGACCGAATTCCGTTCCAAACCTTGAAAATCGATAAGCTGTACATGCAAGACTATGAATCGCCTTCCAAGAGAGCAATTGTCAATACCATTATTACGCTGGCCCAGCAGCTGAATATTGAGCTTGTGGCCGAAGGCGTGGAGACTGAGCGCCAGCTCCAGTTCCTGCGCCAGGCGGGATGTTCCATTATGCAAGGCTACTACTTCAAGAAGCCAATGCCTCGTGAGGAAGTGGACGCTTGGCTGGACGGATTGAGCGCTTAAGCTATTGACAATGGTTGGAGGAGGATAGCCTTTGAGAAGAGACACTCGTATATTAGCCAGGCTTGCGGTATTCTTGCTGCTGCCGCTCGCCGGTTATTTCCTGTATCAGCTGTCGCCTTACGATAAAAATATCCATACGCCGCACGGCCATTTCTATATCGTCAGCCTTGTCTCCGTGCTGGCGCTGGCTGTTGCGACCGCGATAGGCATCGTTGCGATCCGTATCCGGAATATAAAGGTTAGCTTCCTGTCCTTATCCTATGTATCCTTGGCAGCTATGTTCATTCTGCACGGACTGTCGACGCCGGGATTTCTCATCCATCATTCCTCCATATCGGGCAATGTCGCCCAGCTCAGCGTGCTATTGTCCGCATTCTGGCTATGGATGTGCTCCATATCAGCCGATCATAAGTTTACCCGCTGGCTGTCGATGAGACAGAAGTGGCTGCTGCCTGTCTGGTCGGCGATCTTGCTGTTGTCCGGTTTAATATTATGGTTCAATCCCGATACGGTTCACGTCCTTCACTTGAAGGGAGAGATCAGCAAGTGGGTGACGACCGCTCTGATTCTTGTTATGAATGTGTGGACGATCTACCGCAATCTGCAAACTTATCTGGCCTCCCGATTTCCGCTACAGCTGGCAATCGTCTACAGTACGGGCTGGATGTTCAGCGCGCAAATCATTATGGTAACCGGAGAAGCATGGATGGCCAGCTGGTGGCTGTACCACTTCCTGCTGCTTGCTTCCGTCATTGTTATGGTCGCAGGCATTATAAGAGAACACTTGAACACGGGCTCCATTACCGGGGCGATCAAAATGCTGTTCCGCGCCAATCCCCAGGACTGGATTCATACTTATATCTCTCCAAGCGTGAGAGAGCTGGTCATGGCGACAGAGTCCAAGGATTCTTATACCGCGGGGCACAATTATCGCGTTGCTTTATATGCGCTGAAGCTTGGCGAGGAGATGGGGCTGTCTTCGTCGCAGCTGCGGGCCATTGCGCAGGGCGGCATCGTCCATGATATCGGCAAGCTATACATACCGGACGGCATCCTGAACAAGCCGGGCAAGCTGTCTGAGGAAGAACGCTCCATTATCGAGTCCCACCCGCTATCCGGCTATAACGTCTGCAAGCGTCTCGGCTTTATGGTCGAGGAGCTGGCCGTTATCCGCTCCCATCATGAGAAGTGGAACGGCAGCGGCTATCCGGACCGGCTGTCGGGCGAAGAGATCCCGCTTGTCGCCAGAATAACGGCGGTGGCGGACGTCTATGACGCGCTGACCTCATCCCGCTCCTACCGGCAAGCTATGACCCATGAAGAAGCGATGGAGATTCTGATTCAAGAGAGCGGACGACACTTCGATCCGCGCTGTATTCATGCCTGGCAGAAACTTACGGCGGAGCAGGAGACCTTCTTTCGGGAGGCGCTGCTGAACAGCCCGAACCTTAAGCTGGAGCAAAAACTGGCCAGATAGTGAGGAATTGCCGATAATTTGAATAGGTTACAAAGGTTATACACCAATTAGAGGAGGTAATTTGAATATGAGCTACATAGCAAACGAAAAGCGTTACGATACGATGATATACAACCGTGTAGGCAAAAGCGGGCTGAAGCTTCCTGCTGTCTCGCTCGGACTATGGCATAACTTCGGCGGCAATGACCGTTATGAGAACGGCAGGGCGATGGCGCGCCGCGCGTTCGACCTGGGCATCACTCACTTCGATCTGGCCAATAATTACGGTCCTCCGCCAGGCTCGGCGGAAGAAGCATTCGGCGCGATTCTGCAGCATGACCTCGCGCCATACCGCGATGAGCTGATTATCTCCACAAAAGCCGGCTATGGCATGTGGCCGGGCCCATATGGGGAATGGGGATCCCGCAAATATATGATTTCCAGTCTGGACCAAAGCCTCAAGCGAATGAAGCTGGATTATGTAGATATTTTCTATTCCCACCGTCCTGACCCGGATACGCCGCTGGAGGAGACGATGGGGGCGCTTGACCATGCTGTGCGCCAAGGCAAGGCGCTATATGTCGGCATCTCCAACTACAGCGCGGAGCAGACGGCAGAGGCTGCCCGCATTCTGAAGGAGCTGGGCACGCCGTGCCTGATTCACCAGCCTTCCTACTCCATGTTCAACCGCTGGATTGAAGACGGCTTGCAGGATGTGCTGGATGAGCAAGGTATCGGCTCCATCGTATTCTCGCCGCTTGCTGGCGGGCTGCTTACGAATCGCTACCTGAACGGTATCCCTGCCGATTCCCGTGCGGGCGGACCAAGCATCTTCCTGAAGTCGGATCAGATTACAGAAGGCAAGCTGGACAAGGTGAAGGCGCTGAATGAGCTGGCGCAAGAGCGAGGGCAGACGCTCGCCGGCATGGCTTTGGCGTGGGTGCTTAGAGGCGGGCGGGTAACCTCCGCATTGATCGGCGCCAGCCGCGTGGAGCAAATCGACGACAATGTAGCAGCGCTGGGCAATCTGGCTTTTTCCGATGATGAGTTAAGCCGGATCGAATCCATTCTCTCCCGGGAGGGATAATTGAAGTTCCAACATTAGACAGAGTCAGGCCGTAAGGAGGGATAAGCGATGTCGAAAATGTCGCTTAGAACAAAGGGATTAATCCTAATCGTACTCATATCGTTTATCCCGCTCCTGATTGCCGGATGGGGCAATTACTCTACAGCCAAGAACGCGATGATGCGCTCGGAGATGGAGAAGATCAGCAGCAAGCTGTCCAGTCAGGCGGGCAATATCGCCGCATGGATGGACATTCGCCGCGCCGAGGTGCTGGTCATGAGCCGCACTTCCGCAGTACGTTACGGCACGAACGCCGAGCGGCTGAATTATTTTCAGAGGGAACTGGTTCGCAGCGGCTTTACCTACCATGCTATCGGATTTATTGGCCAGGACGGGATTGCTTATCGCAGTGACGGCGCGTCGCGCAACATGAAGAGCGAGCCGTTCTTCGAGCCGGCCATTAAGGGCGCTATTACGATAACCGATCCCTACAAGCCGGGTTTCTCCGTCGTGGAGCAGACCTTTATTGCTGTGCCCGTGTATGGGGTGGGGACTCAAATCGAAGGCATTATTTATGCGTCTATCCCGTTTACAGCGTTTAACCGTTTTTTTGATTTTGCGGATGAAAATGCTCCAGTGCGTTTCTATAATGACGAGGGCGAGATCATTTATGGCTCCGAACCGGTAGTCAGGAAGACGTCGCTGCGCTCGGACTCTACTTTAAGCGAGGTTGCCCATGAAATTTTGAGTCATAATGAGGGCCGTGTAGATATTGCGGTGGATGGCGAATCTTATGCCGTGTTCTATGCCAAGGTTGCCGGTACGCCTTGGCGAATCGCGCTGCAGGAGCCGTACTCGCATATGAAAGAGATGATGAGGCCGATCTTCTGGAGCATGGTCTCCACTATTGCCATCGCAGAGTTTGTGATTGCGCTGTCTTTCTACCTCTATTTCAATCAAATTATTAGACGGCTGGAGCGAATATTGTCGGTTACGAAGCAGGCGGCTGCAGGGGAGTTCCAGGCCGAGCATCTGGATACGTCGCAGTATGATGAGATCGGCAAGTTAGCTCACTCGGTTAATGGAATGATGGAGCACTTGCAGGAGATGTTCGACCGCCTGAATGCCATCATCAATCAGAACCAATACGGCTTTATCGTGCTTGATAATGAATACAAGGTTGCTTACCTGAACAAAACGGCTGAGGAGCTGCTTGGATATACGACTCAGGAGCTGGCCGGACATGCGACGCCGCTGTTATTCATGGACAATGATGAGATTGCGGCGGAGGCTGAGCGGCTGTCGGAGGAGCTCGGCCGGCATGTTCAGCCCGGTCTGGAGGTCTTCCGGGTGCTTCGCGAGGATATGTTCTCCTATGAGCGGGAGTGGACGTTCATCCACAAGGATGGACGCCGGATTCCGATTCTGCACAGCTCGAATGGCCTACGTGACCGCAACGGCAAGTTTTCCGGCGTCGTCGGCATGCTGCGCGATATATCGGACCGCAAGCAGGTGGAGAAGGCGCGCAACCGGCTTCTTGATATTGTAGAGTCTGCCAAGGACTTGATCGCTTCCGTCGATATGAAGGGCGAGCTCATCTACATGAACAGGGCGGGGAAGGAGATGCTTGGTCTTCCTTGCGAGGAGCAGGATGCTTCCACGGTCAAGGACCATGTCGATCCTCGCATGTATGAGCAAATCCTTCAGGGAGCGGAGCTTGCAAGAGAGTACGGCTATTGGGAAAGCAACACGCAGCTGCGCAAAAGCAACGGAGATCCGCTGTTCGTCTCCATGGTCGTTGTAACCCATGTGGATGCAACCACTGGCGAGCTGTTCTTCTCTTGCATCGCTCGCGACATATCCGAGCAGAAGCTCGTTCAGGAAGAGCTAGTGCGCGCTACGCTCGAGGCGGAGGAGGCCAATCAGGCCAAGAGCCGCTTCCTGGCGCTGATGAGCCATGAGATCCGCACGCCGCTGAACGGCATTATCGGGCTCACGCAGCTTCTTCGCAAGACGGAGCTTTCTATTGTGCAGAAGGATTATTTGGACAAGATGAGCATGTCTTCCGAGACGCTGTACCGCATGATTAGCGATGTGCTTGATTTCTCCAAGATCGAAGCGGACAAGATCGAGATGGAACGCCTGCCATTCCAGCTGGAAGAGCTGCTGCACCGGTTGGCGAATGGGCTGAGCGTATTCCTTGGCGGCAAAGAGCAATTCGAATTTATGATCAAGACGCCAGACAAGCTTCCGCATACCTTGGTCGGAGATTCTCTCCGCTTGGAGCAAGTGCTGCTGAATCTATGCGTGAATGCCATCAAGTTCACCGATAGAGGGCTTGTGAAGTTGGAGCTGGATATCGTCGAGCAGCAGGCGGATACCGTCAAGCTGCGTTTCCTGATTGCAGATACCGGCATCGGCATGAGCAAGAGCGTCATGGACAAGCTGTTCAAGCCGTTCACGCAGGCAGACAGCTCTACGACACGGAAATACGGAGGAACTGGTCTGGGTCTGGTCATCTCCAAAAGCCTTGTAGAGATGATGGGCGGAGAGCTGCATGTTAGCAGCAAGGAAGGCGTTGGCAGCCGGTTCGCCTTTGCGCTTACGTTCCAGACGAGTCCGTATCGTCAGGAAATCGAGGATGAGACATCCGTGCCTATTCCGGAAGGAACGGTATGGATTGCCGAGGACGATTCCAAAATGCGCGATCACTGGTCTTATCTGTTCGAGTCGCTAGGGTGGTCGGCCATCTCGTACAGCAGCTGGCAGAGTGCCCGCGAGCGTCTTCGCCGCGTCGGGGAAGGCGTGCTGCCTGATCTTCTGTTAATGGACATGGAGATGCCTGATATGTATGGCATTGAGACTTGGCGCTCATTCCGCAGCGAGGCAGAGGGGGCAGGCGTGCCGATTATCGCGCTGACGACCACATACGGCAGGGATGAGCTGCAGCAGCTGCAGGAGGAGGAGCGTCCTGTCGCGATCCTGACGAAGCCGGTTACTAGAGAGGCGATTGTACGGTCGCTGCACGAGGCGCTGAGAAATCAACAGACCGTCCGCCAGTATGTCCTCCGGGAAGAGCCTGCCGATCCGCCGCATGTGCAGAGCAGGCCGGACATGAAGCGGGTATTGCTGGCCGAGGACAATAAAATCAATCAACTGGTAGCGGTTGAGCTTCTTAAGGAGAATGGGTACGAGGTGGGTCTTGCCGAGACAGGTGAGGAAGTGCTGCGCATGCTGGAAGCTAGCGCCTGGGACCTCATCATGATGGATATCCATATGCCGGTCATGGACGGCACTGAAGCTGTGCGCATCATTCGGAGTCAGGAGCGGTATAAGCATATTCCGATTATTGCAGTAACCGCCAATGCAGTGAAGAAGGATCATGACCGCTACATTCGGCTGGGCATGAATGATGTGATGACCAAGCCTCTTTCTGGCGATCGCCTGCAGGAAATACTGAAGTATTGGCTGGAGAGGTCGTCCGGCGCATCTGGATCCCCATCTGCAGCGAGAGATGGAATCAGCAGCTATCCGGGGACGAATCGCAGCAGCATTGGCACAGCCGGTAGTGCGATGGCGCCGATTGCCGGCATGGATGTGGAGAGCGCTCTTGAGCGCGTGAACGGCAAGCGGCAAATTCTGTTCCATATGATCGAGCAGTTCCGTCTCGATTATGACTCGTTCATGGATCAGCTGCGCATGATGCTCAAGCAGTCTGAGACCAAGACGGCTCTGCGCATGCTCCATACACTGAAGGGGGCGGCCGGTTACTTGTCCGCCCGCGAGCTTGGAGACGCTGCCCATGAGACCGGCGAGGCAATCAAGCGCGGGGAGCAATCGAGGGAACTGGCGTTTGTGCTGGCTCATCTGGAGAAGGAATTGGTTCAGCTGCTGGCAGGGTTGAATGAGGCGCTTAACCGTTTCGACAATTAAATCTAACAATTTTCTAACAATCTGTTGTTCCTAATCTTTCCGTATTGTATAGTAGAGTTACGATACGACTACTCGACAGGAATCTTCAATTTATTAAAGGGTGACGCCAATGTATAAAGTTTTGGTTATTGAAGATGACGTCATGATGAGCAATATGCTGTCTATGTATCTGCAAGAAGAGGGGTACATGGTCAAGCAGGCTTATCGCGGGAATGATGGGCTGCAGCTTGCGGATTCATTCGATCCGCACCTGGTTCTGCTCGATCTAATGCTGCCTGATATGGATGGTATTGAGGTATGCGCGCAAATACGCAGCGTGTCTCAAGTACCGATTATGATCCTGTCTATGAAGAGTGAAGTGTCCGAACGCGTGCAAGCGCTGAAGACCGGAGCGGATGATTACTTGTGCAAGCCTTTCAGCATGCATGAGCTTACAGCGAGAGTCGAGGCATTAATTCGAAGATCGCATGCCGTATTTGGGGAGTCAGCCGCACAGGTCGCCGCAGCTTCTACGACGGCAGAGGAAGAAGAGCCGATTCAGCTAGACGTAGAGAGACGTCTGCTTCTCGTTCGCGGACAATTGGTCGAGACGACCTTCTCGGAATATGAACTGATGAAGCTGTTCCTTGCGCATCCGGGCAAGGTGTTCAGCCGGGAAGAGCTGATTAATGCCATTAGAGGCTTTGATTCGTTTGTCACCGATCGTGCGATTGACGTACATATTGTGAATCTTCGGAAGAAAATCGAACAGAATCCGAAGGAACCTAAGCTAATTCGAACAGTATGGGGGTTTGGTTATAAGTATACGGCACAGGCTGCTACTTAAAGCACGGGGAAGCATGAAGGAATGCCCGATTTAGTCTGGTCCTAACAGAAAAATTGTACTCCGCCTTAGGCGGAGTGCTTTTTTTTTTGCCAATATCCCCTTTAGATGAATGATTTAGGTAATCCGTTAAAATTTCTAACAATCTTCTAAAAGTCTATTCCGCACATTTCTAATACTTGTATGCGACTATAGAATCACGACAATGGAACGAAATAAGAGGGCGGAGGGATCCAGATGGAGGGGCCAATCGAATTATCTGGACGCGGCAAGGCATTCACGCAGCTAGAGCTAGCGATACAGGGCGCGCGCGTAGCAGGTAAGCGATTGCTGGTTGCATTGGTGGATTTGGACAAGTTTTACCGTGTCAATGAGACGAGAGGAACAGCCTTCGGCAATGAGGTATTAACAATTGTAGCGTCACGCCTGGGGCAGACGGAAGCGTCGCATACAGATGCGGCAAAGCCTAGCGTATGCAAGGTTGACGGGAATACGTTTCTGATCATGATGGAGATCGAGAAGGAAGCCCCGCAGTGCTGGAAAGCGGTAGATGCGATCAAGCATGCGGTAGAGCAGCCCGTCTCCGATTCGGGAAAGGAGCTCTATATGACTTGCAGCATCGGCGCCAGCCTGTTCCCTCAGGATGGGCTTACAAGCGAAAGAATGCTCTGCCGTACGGAATCTGCCCTGTATCAAGCGAAGGAGCTTGGCGGCAATCGTACCGTATTCTACAATGCGGAAGATACCAACCGGATGAACCGTCGCATTGCCATCGAGATGGGGCTTCGGCCTGCCTTGTTCCTTAGGCAGTTCCATCTCAGCTATCAGCCGATCTATCGGCTGTCGGACGGAAGGCTGAGAGGGTTCGAAGCGCTTATTCGCTGGCAGCATCCCGAACTTGGCCTCATTTCGCCGCATGAATTTATCCCGATCGCGGAGTACAACGGACTCATTATTCCGATTGGCGAATGGGTGCTTCGGGAGGCATGCAAGATGCTGGCAGGCATGACGGAATACGGGCTGAGCGGGCTGACGATGTCCGTTAATATTTCGCCTGTCCAGATGCAAGATCCCTCTTTTGTCCAGACGGTATGGAATATTATTCACGAGTTCGGACTATCTCGGCAGTCTGTGGAGCTGGACATTACGGAGCACATTATGATGCATTCCTCCGAGCAGTCGATCATGGCGATTACACAGCTTCGCGCCGGAGGAATTCGCATAGCGCTGGACGGATTCGGCGCCGGATTTTCTTCGCTGCATCATCTGATGGAGCTGCCGGTTCATTGCCTCAAGCTAGATAAAAGCTTTATTCGCAGAATCGATCTGCAAAGCGCAGAGCGCCATGTTGTAGAAGCGATTATCGGACTGATGCGGAAGCTTGGCCTGGAAGTGGTGGCAGAGGGCGTGGAATACAAGGAGCAATACGAGCTGCTGAAGGAGTGGGGCTGCCATTATGTGCAGGGGTACCTGCTAGGCATGCCGATGGATCCGACCGTCATCGATACGTCGATGCTGGGCAGCTTCGTAGATGCGAATGGCAAGAAGGCAGCGGCAGGCCGTGTATAAGGCTGCTGCTTCCCCCACATAGAAAAACAGCCGAGCCCCTTGGGCTCGGCTGTTTTGGATGATCAAAGCAATTCTAGCTGACTTCCAGATAAAGCTTAGTGCCGTCGCTGTATTGGAATATGGCGACATCCCGCACCATCTCGACCGATCTGATCCGTTTCCATTTTTTCCTGAAATCAAAGTCCAGTTCCATCTCGTACAATTTATGATGAAGCATATCTACAGATGCCGATTGTTCGTTAGGGTAATAGACAGGGACCGAACGATTTTTGAAGGTAATAACTCGCATCATTGTACTATGCACCTCCGATTGCGTTTTTCCCATTTTACCTTGAACATTTTAGCCCCTTATGAATCTATGGTCAGGAGAATGTTTATTTTGCTCACACTTTCCTAACAAGTGCTAGGAGCTGCTGTATTTCCATTTTTTCTTGTAATAGCCATGTCCGTAATGATGATTATAGCGATGCGGCGGATGCGGCGGATAATACGGCTGTCCTGGCGGATACGGCGGCTGTCCCGGCGCATATTGATTCGGGTAAGGCGGCTGTCCGTTCGGATATGGCGGATGTGCTGCGGCATGCTGATTCGGGTAAGGCGGTTGCCCTTGCGGATACGGCGGCTGTCCCGAATGTTGATTGGGATACGGCGGGTGCCCCGCGGCATGCTGATTCGGATAAGGCGGATGATGAGGATGCGGGTAATGCGGCGGCGGATAATAGCCTTTCTTGAAGTCGCTGCTGCTGTAATGGTGATAGCCGTAACGCTTGTGACCGGATAAGGAATATAAGATGCGCTTAAGCATGCGATAACCTCCTTAATTAAATAAGTAAATCATTAATGGCGTTGTTAGATTATACGCATCTGCTATGAAGTGGTTTCTAAGTGGAACGCCCTTTCTCGCACTCGACAGGAGAGGTGTCCGTCTGTAAGCTAGAGTCAGGAGCTGATGAATCCATGTTGGGCAGAATAGCTGGAAAACTCAAGGAGATTATCGATGCTTGGCGCGATTATCCGCTGCAGCCGGGAACGATCTGGAAGGACAGATTCCGGATTGAGCGCCTGCTTGGAATGGGCAGCTATGGCCAGGCCTACGCCTGCACGGATCTGTCGACAGGCAGCGTGGCGCTGCTTAAGCGCAATAAGCCGAGCAAAGGCAGAACCGGCATCGAGCTGCTTAGAAGAGAAAGCGAGCTGATGAGATCGCTTGCACATCCGCAAATTCCAAGATGGCTGGATTACACGGTCAGGAAGCGGGATGAGGCGCTTATCATGGAATATATTGATGGCCATAACTTGGAGTTCGGGATATACGAGCAAGGCATAACGTATTCGGCTTATGAAGCGCTTGCCGTTCTGAAGTCATTGCTTGCTCCGCTGTCGTACCTCCATAAGCAAGGCTTCGTCCATCGGGATGTGCGCATCCCCAATGTGATGCTGCAGGAGGGGAAGCTGTTCCTGATTGATCTAGGGCTTGCATGCCCAATCGGCGAGCGTCTCCCGGCAAAGCTGCAAGCCGCATTGGGAGAATCGGATGGTTCCATGGCTTCCGGCAGCGCTGCCGCTATTAAGAGACGAATGAGAAGCCCGCTTCCGTCCAGCGATTGGTTCGGTCTCGGTCACTTGTTCCTGTTTCTGATGTACGCCGGATACGAGCATCCGGAAGGACAGCCAGAGAAGAGCTGGGAGGAGGAGCTGAGCCTCCAGTCGGAAGTGCGATTATTCGTCTCCAAGCTTCTTCAGGAGGAGCCGGGTTGGGAGACGACCGAGCATTGCCGGCAAGAGCTGGATGAATTGCTTAACTCCCTGAGGCTTGCCGGGCAGCCTGAGATGTAGGGCGCTGATTCATTAAGGATTCATCATATAATAGACGATCGCAATAATAAGCAAGTGAAGCGGATAGAAGCTTCGCCATAGGAAGCGCGGAATGCGTATGCGCTCTATGCTCCGCATCAGTTCAGGCGTATAAACGATCCATAAAGTTGAGAGCAAGCTGAACAATTGCAGAATCCAGCCTTTATAGAAAATACTAACCACATTGAGCGCCAAATGAAGCACCACCATCATGTGAGGCGCAGCATAACGGTAGATGAGCATTAAGGCCAGCGCATATCCGCCGTAATCGAATGGCAGGACTTCCAGCAGCACGAATATAGCAGCGGTGGCCAGGACGGCGGTAATCGGCTTGCCCTTAAGCCGGTCCAGCAGAAGCAAGGCCAGCAGGCAGAAGAACAGCGTAGCAATGACGTTGATCTCCAGCACTTGCAAGCGGAAGGCCAGCTGATATGGGATTTGAGAGATGACGGCAAGCAGGCCGACCCTGGTCAAATAGCGGGTAACGTCCCTGGTCCGGGAGTATCCGATGACCATGGCGTATATATAGAACGGCAGCGACAGCCTTCCGATAATGCGCCAGACGTTATCCTCGGGATGCCATACTACACCAATATGATCGATTAACATGGTTAACATGGCCAGAAACTGAATAAGAATCACCTTCGTCCGATGCAAGTTGTGAGCAGACAGCCTTATTCAGTATATCATAAGGCAGCTGCATCGCTATGAAATTGGAGAAGGAGAAGACCTCGTGACTCACGATGGGGCGCGGTCAGGAGGTCTACGCAGCATGGCCGATGCAGGCGATGTGGAACGCAAGTTACAGCCCGGCGTTTTTCTTCAGTCTTTGCGCGATTTCCATAAACTCTTCAGGCGTGATGCCAGGTGCGAATTCTTCAGGCAATCCGCTCAAATCCGGGATCGGAGCGCCTTCGGGCGCGCCTTGGATGACCTCAAGCTGCGCTCCAGTCTGCGGGTTCTGTCCGTTCCAGATGAGCACGACGTCCTTGAAGTCATGCGGGCTGAATGTATACAGCTTGTTCCCCAGCCCCATAGCCTCGTATTTGCGCGCAGCTTCGAAGTGATCGTTGCTTAGGTTCGGAATCGGGATCAGCTTCTTGATATCGACGCCGGTCGCCACCTCCAGTGCTTTCGCATAAGCCAGCACATGCACGCCGCCGCGAACGAGCAAGTAGCCGATCATGGCGCGGGCAGTAGGATGGTTGGTCATTTCATATACGCGCATCTTGTGTGTACGCGCGCCGCATTCCAGAAAGAAGTTGTGCAGCAGGTCGAGCACGAGGTTGCCGCTGTTGAATACATAGTCGCCAGCCCATGGGCGTCCCATGGAATCGCCGGCTAATGACGTTTGCGCTGTAGCAATAAAGAAATAGCTGTTCCGCTTGTCTACGCCCGGGCGGAGCGGGGCGCTATCGGGATCGCCCGGACTGGTAGTGCCGGTCAGCACCATGTTAATGGCGGTGGAGACCAGTTCGACATGGCCCAGCTCCTCGGCCGTAATGCTTGCGACTAGATCATAGAAGGGCTTGAGCTTCTTCTTCTCTCTGAAATTGAAGGACTGATACAGGTAGTTGTTGAGCGTCGACATCTCTCCGAACTTCCCGCCAAGCAGCTCCTGCACGGCGGCAGCGGCATTGGCGTCGGCATAAGGAGAGGGAGGAAGCTCGATCTGCAGCCTGTTTTGACGTTGGAACATGGGGGCATCACCTCTTTCCTGAAAAGGATTTCTTTGGCTCCGGGTGACGTGTATAACAAGGTAAGGCTGAGCAATTCGTACAGCACCAGCGGCAGTATAGCGTTATACTGCGCGATGATGACCTGCGGGTTATGCATGGTAACTTGCAAAAGTATTATTACATAGGTATGCGAAAGAAAGCGGCGGCATACGTGGTGGAGGGGAGGCCACACTAAATCCCTTGACATCTCATGTGAAAATTCGTACTCTATTATTTGTCGATTTTTCACAGGGTATCAATGATTGCGATTAATAAGCTGGTGTAGCTCAGGGGGAGAGCAACGCACTCGTGATGCGTAGGCCGGGGCTCAATTCCCTTCACCAGCATAAAAGAATGACGCGGTTCCCGCATGGGACCGCGTCATTGTTTTTAGTGTTAGTTTTAATTATCCTTCAGCTTCTTCTCTTGCCTGCGTTTCTCCTTAAAGGCTCTGAACATCTCCAATTCTTGCCTGAGATGCTCGGCTTCCTCTTCGTCCATCGTTTCCGGAGGCCCGCCTAACCAGGCGATATACACACCGGGAATCGGACCCTCGCTTGTCTTCGCAGCGGATGGCGATGGATCGTCCGTGCGGCCCAGCAAATAGTCGATGCTTACGTCAAAGATATCGGCAATCTTGTGCAGCGTATCTTCTCTTGGTATGCGGTTCTTCTCTTCCGACTCATAACCAGCAATAGTCGGGCGCGATACGCCGATGCGCTCAGCCATTTGGTCTTGTGTTAATTTATGTTTTTCACGGAGCATTTTAAACCGTGCATGGAAACTAGGCATTGTATCACCACCGGAACATTATACACCCATTTTACTGAAATATGTTCCTAAAAGAAACGTAATTTATCGGAACAAAACCGTTGACAATGTTCCGTTAAGGAACTAATATAAGAAATAAGAGATGTTCCTTATCGGAACTTAGGGGGTGAGGGCGATGAGAGAATCACTAGCGGAGCGTCGGCGCTGCTTGAACTTAAGCCATGAAGCTGTAGCTGAAAGAGCCAATATCTCAAGAGCGTACTATAGCAATGTGGAAGCTGGACGCAAGGATCCTTCATTTAAAGTGATGAAAAGAATTGCGGATGCGCTTGATTCAAGAGTAGATGATCTTTTTTTTAATTATGATGTTCCGAATAGGAACGATGGGCAATGTGTCATAGCAGTTCATTGAGAGAAACAAGAGGAGCGTGCATGAAATGCAAGAGCAACTAGCCGTATTAATGAAGTGGATGGAAGAAGCTCAGGAAAAAGGGGATCCCGCCGTTCATGATCATTTGAAAATGGTAGCCCGGATTCTTGGATTGCAAATGGCACAAATGGCGAAAGTCGATGAGATGCCTCAATTGTTGATGAAATTGATTGATGAAATAGGGAAAGGCGTAACGGCTGGAACGCTTTTGAAGCATGGCGTATCAGGAAAACTCGATGTGCGGATGTTCAATATTTCGTGAGACAGCCTGCTGTTGCGGTAAACATTTTGGCACGTTAGGGGATGAGAGTATGCCTCGGCACAGCTATCCGTTTCCGATGTACTCGGGATTGCTGGAACAAGGACATTACAAAAAAATAGGCGGCGCAATATGGCTTTTTCTATGGTGCGTCAGCGCGACTACAGCAGAGAAGGAAAAGGATGCCATAGTCTGGGGCATTGTGCTTGGGAATAAGCCGCTGCAGCTTGCTGAGCTGGCCCAGAAATTTGGCGTTAGCGACAAAACGGTGAGCAGATGGATCAATATCCTGGAGGAGTATCAGTACATAAGAGTTACCCGCGCACCTCGAGGGCTTATTCTATCCGTCAGACAATCAAAGAAATTTGCGGCACCGGCATCAGACAATAGTGTACGGGCATTCGCTAGCGATCATACAGATCTGTCTGATCAGCGGGACAAGAGTGTCGGATCCAATAAAGATATTACAGCTAGTCCTGTAGTTGTTGTAGTTGAACAGGAGAAACTGCAACTCATTCAAGAGATTGAACAACATTTTCTATTCCGGCGGGGAAGGGGCTATGCTGTCAGTCCTTCCGACTTTGAAGAAATACAAAGATTGGTCGTCAGCAATGTGCCATTATCGTTAATCCTAACTTGTATTGATCGTGCTTTCGATGAATTCAAGCCGCGCCATTCCCGGGATGAAATCCGCAGCTTTAACTTTGTTGTACCTCGCATTCTGGACGCCTGGGAGAAGCTGAAAGCTACAACTGCAGCGGTGCCGCCCGCTGCAGTCGCCCCTGGCTCAAGCCCCCGCAGGAACGGATTTATAAGCAAGCAGCAGCAAGAGCTTAACGAACTGGAGCGGCTTCGGGAGGAGGAGTTGAAACGTGAACAAGCTTCAGCTTATTGATCTCTTCGGCATCATCAAACGCACGTATCCAAGCTTTGATATCAGTCAGCCAAGCATCGAGCACTATGCGAAGTATTTGCAAGATTTTCCGTACGAGACAGCTTGCGCGAATATGGAGAAGTACATGCTGACCGAAAGATTCCCTCCGACGATAGCGGATATTCGAGGGAGAGCCGGAGATCTGAAGGATTCTGAGCGCAGTAAAGCAGTGGCTGCGGAGCATATGGCGAAGCTGGATGCCTGGGGGACAGGGAGTCATCCGCCGTCGGGTTATTGGAAGCAAGTTATGAACAATTTGCGAGGTGGTACGGGTGATTGAACATGATAAAGTGCTAGGAACAATGGGGATCGAGACGCCTTATGACCTTCAGGCAGAGCAAGCGGTAATCGGTTCGATTCTGTTAGATCAGACTGTCTATGATAGCGTAACGGACATTTTGCAAGGCGGAGAGTTTTATGAAGAAGGACACGCCAGAATACTTCGGGCCATGCGGCAATTAAAGGAGTCTGGCCAGCCGATTGATCTTGTAACTGTAACCGCGCAACTTCAGGATTCGGAGGAGCTCGCTAAGACAGGCGGAGTCGGATATTTGACTCAAATGGCTCAATCGGTGCCTGATGCGGCTAATGCAGCTTATTATGCCGGACGGGTACAACAAATGTTCCTTCGGCGCCAGGCTGTAGAAGTGGCGTTTCATTTGCTGCAAAATGCGGGTGAAGAGCGGGACGTGAGAGGGTTTATTGCGACGGCGGAGAAGGCTGTGTCCAAGCTATCCGATCAAACAGCGCCGGCACAGGAGTTCGCAGGGATGAAGCAAGTGCTGATGAAAGTTTGGGAGGAAGCGGAGGAGCGCTTTAACGCAAAGGATACGAATCGCGGAGTGACCGGAATTCCTTCCGGATTTCTCGATCTTGACCGGATGACAGCCGGCTTTCAGCGAAGCGATTTCATCATTGTTGCAGCTCGCCCTTCCGTTGGCAAGACGGCTTTTGCCCTTAACATTGCGCAGAACGCAAGTGTGCGGGAAGGGAAGACGGTCGCGATTTTTTCGCTGGAGATGTCGGCTTCCCAGTTGGTGCAGCGCATGATCTGCGCCGAAGGCCAGATTGACGCAAGCCGGATGCGGACAGGCCGCTTCGAGGCTGAGGATTGGGAGCGGATGGCTCTGGCGGTCGGAGAATTGGCGAATGCAGACATTCATATCGATGATACGCCGGGCATATCGGTGAATGATATCCGCGCCAAGTGCAGGAGGCTGAAGAAGGAACGCGGCCTTGGTATGATTCTGATCGATTATTTGCAGCTTATTCAAGGAAACGGCGGACGGAAGATCACCCGCCAAGAAGAGGTGTCGCAGATCAGCAGGACGCTAAAGCAGCTGGCACGGGAGCTTGATGTTCCGGTTATAGCATTGTCTCAGCTAAGCCGCGGTGTGGAGCAGCGGCGGGACAAACGGCCCATGATGTCCGATTTGAGAGAGTCCGGGGCGATTGAGCAAGATGCCGATGTAGTGGCCTTTCTTTATCGGGATGATTATTACGATTCGGAGTCTAGCAAGCAGAATATTATTGAAATCATTATATCCAAGCAACGGAACGGTCCCTCCGGGGTAACGGTAGAGCTGGTATTTTTAAAACAATTCAACAAGTTCGTAAATCTGGAGCAGATATATAAGGTCGCGCAAGGCGAGCAGGAACTGAAGGTCAAAGGAAACCGGATCCCGGACATGTATCGTGGGAGCGGGAAGCATAGATCGTAACATTATTGAGAGGATGAGGTGGAATGGCTATGGTATGGCATTCAGATTTATTCCCCAAAGCATCGGAAGCCGAGCTACAGCGGACGAAGTTTCTGCTGAGCAAATATAAGAGCATGTGCATGCTTATGGATGATTTTGAGAAATACGAGGCGGATATGAAGCAGGTGGCGATTGACGGAGAAATAGCCAGGCGGATTGACCAGGAGGATTTGCATGCCGACAAAACAGCGAATGCGGTAATCGTGGCTGAGAAACAGCGGTGGGTGTATGAGAAGTACAAAATTTATACCTTCCACCTTCGCCGGGCCGCGGCATTGATTCCGGACGAGGATGCCGGCCACGCCATCCAATATCGCTATTTGAAGGGGCATTCGTTTAAGGAAACCGTGCTGTTTTTCCGAAGCGGCATGAGTGACAGCACGGTACGCCGCAAATTGCTGGAGGGAACGGCCAGTATAGCCGGAACCTTAAAGCTGATCGGATTCTTTGATCAGGACAACGCGGAATTCTGATTGAAGCCTGAACATAAGGTGACTGTAAGATGAACACCACCTGACGCCCTGTCCATGGTATATTGGTATTGTGATAAATGAGGTTAACGCCTCAACCCTAATAGCCGCTCCGCAAGGGGCGGTTTTATATGTTCCGATTAGCAGAATCCAGTCATCTGCAAGGATAGGAAGAGGCACTCCCGCTACCCGCGAGAGTGCTTTTTTCATGCGATGGGAGGTGAGTCCATGCAAAGCCGATACCAGAAGATGGTGTATATCGATGCCATCGAATTTGACAATACAGCAGGCAATCCACAAGCCATTATCGAGTTTACCGGTCTGCCCATTAGTGTAGAGTACACCAATGAAGGTGTGCAGGTGCGTGTCATTCGCGGAGCCTACAGCGTACTTAACGCAAAATTGGGAGAGCTCATTATTAAAGAGGCTAATGGTTTGTTGCGCGTCTGCACTCGGGCGGAGCTAGAAGCTGAATATGACCTTGTGGACTAACGGGCTGCGGCTGAGACTGCCGCAGCCCTTGCCGATTCCGTATTGCCGGCAATAGCAGGACATCACCAGGTACGCTGCTAAGGTATCCATGAAGAGGAATACGGAGGGATGATCATGAAGCAGGAGTAGGAACCAAGAGAAGCTGCAAGATCAAGAAACTCGGGGAGATGATGCCGTGCAAGTGACGATAAACCAAGTGCGCCATGCTGTTCATAGCGCTTTGGAAGCCGCCTTCCCGGCCATTCCGATTACCGAGGAGGAGAATAAGCAGATGCTTGATCCTCCTCGATTTGTCGTGCGCCTGCTGGAGCAGACGCATACGCAGGAGCTGGGCCGGCGGTATCGGCGAGAGTATCCGTTTGTTGTGCAGTATAGCAGTCCGGGGGGATCCCATGACGACATGTACAATATGGCGGAGCAACTAATGACCGTGCTTAATTGGATTACGGTTAACGACAGCCGGTGGCCGGGACAGAGCATGAAAGTGCAAATGATTGAAGGAGTTCTGCAATTTTCTGTGACTTACCGCATGTTGGTATGGGAGCAGGAACCTGCCGTTCCGGCTATGCGGAACATGGCTCAGGAGGGAAAGATCAATGGCTCGTAAAGCGAAAGCGTCGGAGCAGCAGGCTGCGCCAGATGTGTCGCGCTATACGAAAGAACAGCTTCTGCAATCCCGGCAATGGCCCGGGAGAGAGAAGGATATTCTTTGTGTAGTTCTTGAAGACGGAAAACAATATGCAATTGCTGAGGCCAATAAGGCCATCCAACATTTTTTGAAAAGGGAGGCGGTTTAACATGGCCGGAGGCACATGGGTAGACCAAAACAAAGTAAGACCTGGCGTTTATATTAATTTCAAAAGCGCGCCGAAGCCGCTTGGAGCTCTTGGAGAGAGCGGCATTACATCGATGGCCCTGACATTGCCATGGGGAGCACCGAAAGAAGTCATGGCGATCGAGGCAGGCGACGACATTCGCGCCCGTCTTGGGGTGGATTTGACAGACTCATCTGTCCTGCTCCTGAGAGAGGCGCTGAAGCAAGCGAAAACGGTGCTGCTGTATCGTCTGAACTCGGGTACGAAGTCCAGCGCTACGATTGGCAGCTTGACCGCTACTGCGAAGTATGGCGGTACACTGGGCAATGATCTGAACATTGTCATTCAGAAGAACGTCGATGACGAGAACCTGTTTGATGTGTATACCATTCTGCGCGGCGCAGAAGTCGACAAACAGACTGCTGCCGATGCGGCAGGCCTGAAAAACAATAGCTATGTGGACTTCAGCGGCATTGGCAGCCTGACGGCTACGGCCGGAGCAGCGCTTGAAGGCGGCACCGACGGCACAGTGACCAATCAGGACCACATGGAGTACATGACTGCAATTGAATTGCATGATCTGAATACGATCGCTTATACCGGTACAGATGTGGCGCTGAAAGGCGTGTACACAGCATTCGTCCGCCGACTGCGCGAGACGGAAGGCAAGAAGCTGCAGCTGGTTCTGGAAAACGATGTTGCTGCCGATTACGAAGGTGTAATCAGCGTGAAAAACGGCGTTGTCCTGTCGGACGGCACTACACTGACAGCTGCTCAGGCAACAGCATGGGTCGCAGCGGCAACAGCTGCCGCACCGGTTAACCAGTCGCTGACTTACAGCGCTTATGATGGCGCGGTAGATGCGTCTCCTCGCTATACGAATACGCAAATCGTAGCGGCGCTTCAGGCAGGCGAATTCGTGTTCACGTCCAATCAAGGCCGTGCGGTCGTCGAGCAGGACATTAATACGCTGACCAGCTTTACGCCGGACAAAGGCAAAGCCTTCGGCAAAAATCGCGTCATTCGAGTGCTGGATACAATCGCAAACGATGTGCAGCGCATTTTCGAGAGCTTCTATATTGGCAAAGTCGGCAATAATGCGGATGGCCGCGCATTGCTGGGCGCAGAAATTATTAACTACCTGCAGACTTTGCAGGGACTTAATGCCATTGACGAGTTCGATAGCCAAAGCGACATCTCCGTTGCGGAAGGCAGAGATTCGGATTCGGTCGTTGTGACCTTGCATATCAAGCCGGTAGATGCCGTTGAAAAAATTTATATTAGCGTGGAGGTGAAGTAAGATGCCTATTTTTCGTGAGACAGATGCAATTAGCGGCAAGCAGGCAAAAGCTTACGCTAGCATTAATGGTCGGGTAGAAGAATTGTTTTATGCAAAATCTCTTGAGGCAACGATTGAGAAAAATAAAGTGGATGTGCCGGTGCTTGGCAAGACCAATACGCCGCAACGCTCCGCGGGTTGGTCGGGTTCCGGAACAATGACAATTTATTATGTTACGTCTGTGTTCCGTCAGCTTATGCGTACGTACATTCAAACAGGGCAAGACTTCTGGTTTGATTTGATGATCGTGAACGAGCAACCGGGCAGTAGCACAGGCAAGCAGGTAACTCATCTGCTTAATTGTAACCTTGACAGTGTCATTGCTGCGCGTTTCGATGCAACAAGCGACGATATGCTAGAGGAAGAACTGCCGTTTACATTTAATGATTATGATATTACTGATCAATTCAATTCTATTAACGGCGCCTAATCAGGCGCCTTTCTAACTTTTGGAGGGATAACAAATGAATTTACAAGATTTCTTGAACAACAATCTGGTTAACAATTTGACAGAGGAAGTTGTGATATCGCCTCGATTTGTGGATGACAAGGGTATTGTGATGAAATTCAAAATTAAAGCCATGACGAATACGGACTTTGACGAGCTTCGTAAAGTCAGCATGGAAATCAAGAAAAACCGAAAAGTGGAGTTTGACTCCCGTAAGTTTAATCTAAATATGATTATTAACCACACGATTACACCGGACTTTAAGCAAGCTGAGAGCTTGAAAAAGCTGGGAGTGCGTACGCCGGAAGAGTATGTTGAAAGCGTGCTGCTGGCTGGCGAAGTGACCACTCTAGCTGAAAAAATCCAGGATTTGAGTGGCTTTAATAAAGAGATGGGTACACTCGTCGAAGAAGCAAAAAACTAATACAGGGGGGCGACGCAGATGCAAACTATGCGTATTATGTCCTCCATAAGTTTCACAAATGGCCTGGTGAATTTTTAGCTCTCTCCCGAGAGGAAAAAGCCTTTGTGATAGCTTGTATCGATGAGAGGCTTGCCGCTGAGAAGAAGCAAGCTTCCAAGGCACGAAGAAAGTAATTAAGTTCATACACGTAGTGCTGAGGGCTGGTCACTAATTGGCTTAGCCCTATCGCGCTGCGCTGTCGTACCAAATGTTTTAGTAAATATAAACAAGCACTCTTCAGGTGAGGGGTGCTTGTTTTTATTTACTCGGGAAGGAGGAGAATGTATGTCTACTATAAAATCGGCTATTAGCATGATCGAAGCTATGAAAGTTCCATTTCAGAAAATATCGAAATCGATGGATGCTTATTTGATCGCAAGCTTGGGACAAATCGAGGTCAAGTCGATGTCTATTGCCAAGACGAAAGCGGCGCTCGCGAAAGCGGATGGGAATATGTCCAATTCGATTATGCGGGCAGTAGCAGCTCAAGAGAAGTTAAAAAAAAGCATTAATGAAACTCCTGTTTTGAAAATTCCGGAGGGACGTTCGGGTCCGCTAGCAACGACAGAAAACCAGGTCTCCCAAGCTTCGAGAGCAGCGTCAAATGTTATTGAATTCCCGGCTGCTAGAGCAGCAGCAAGGGCATCGGATTCGCCTGTTACTAGAGCAGCAGGAAAAGTTATCGAGTTCCCTAAACCCAAAGTTGCAACACCCGAGCCTGCTCCGGAGCAACCGAAATGGGACCAGTGGAGCGCGCCAGAAATATTTCAAACAACTGGTGCAGAGAGACACGTTCAAGAGATAGAGGCATTGAAGACAAAATTGGGTGAACTTTCTTCCTTGCAGAAGAAACTCGATATGTCAGGAGTAACATTTTTGCCTTCTTCGGCTAGCGAAGATATTAATAAGCTACAACAGAGACTACAGCAATTAGGTACTAAGTTGCAACTCGTTGAGCAACAAAAAGCAGGATTAAGTAAAAAGGCTAGCCCTGAGGCATTTGAAAAATTGAATGAATCTGCAGCAAAAATTAGAAATTCAATTCATGATGCTATTAGCCAGCAAAACGCTTTAAACAATGCGATAAAGGCTGGAGATTTAACTAAGACTCAAAAAGCTTATAATAATTTAAATAGCATAATCGATTCCGTAGAGGTGGGGATAAGGAGTAACAAAAAAGAGCAGGAACGATTTAATGCAAGCCTCATCAGTGGGCAGGGTGCGGCTAATGGATTTGCGAGTAAAATCAGAGATGTGGGAAATGCTTACCTGGGTAAGGCCATCACCCAATTAAGATCTTTTTTAAAGACCTCCTTGGCAGGTGCTAATGAACAGCTTCAGGCCGAGCAACGCTTGCTATCCGTAATGAGCAGGACAAATGGGATGACACAAGATGGTGTTGATCATGTTAGAAAACGTGCACGAGAACTGGAAGGTACAACAACCATAGATGCGGCTACAGGTGTTCAGGGTCAAGCTCAGTTGGCCCAATATGTTGCTGATCCTACTAATATTGCTGCTATGACTGAAGCGATGTATAACTTGGCGGCAGGAACCTATGGAGCAAATGTTAGCCAGAGTCAGTTGATGCAAACCGCTGATATGATGGGTAAGGTAATGACAGGAGATACTAGCGCCTTGTCTCAGATCGGTCTTGACATTGGCACAGTCTTTAATGAGGCAGAACAAAGCTTGCTTAGAACCGGTACAGAGGCAGAACGGGCAGCACTTGTCATTAAAATGATTGATGATAATATGTCAGGACTCGCGGAAGCTATGGGGCAATCACCTGAAGGACAAGTACTGCGTCTTTCGAATGCATGGGGGGCTATACAAGAAAAAATAGGTTACGGCCTTATGCCTATAATCACACAATTTGCATCATTTTTAATCGAAAATATGCCTTTAATAGAGAGTATTGTACTAAATGTTTTTGGTAACATCTTCGACATTATTGAGCAGGTTATGTTGATCGGAATGAGTGCGGCAAGTTTCATTATGGATAATTGGAGTTGGATTGAGCCGATAATTTGGGGAGTTGTAGCTGCGTTTGGGGCATTCTTGCTTATTACCAATGCTGTGGCCATTGGTGCAGCAATTTTAAATGCAGTACTTTCTGCTAATCCATTCGTATTGATAGTTTCACTTATTATTGGAGTTATTGCAGCACTTGTGATGTTAGCGAGTAGGAATAGCGAGGTTGCAGCAACCATACAGAGCAAATGGAACGGCTTTCTTAATTTCATGGATCAAATACCAATATTCACACAGAGAATGGTATTGGGTGTGATTAATTCAATAAACGATATGAGGGTAAAGATGTTACAAGGTCTAGCTGATATGATTGTTAAGGGTATGGGCCTTCTTAATTCACTATTTGAAGCGCTTAATAAAATACCTGGTGTTAATATTGGATTTGAGTTTAATGAAGAGATTGCATCCAAAGTTAGGGATAAGATTGTATCTAAGGCAGAAAAAGATGCTGAAGCTTTTAGGAAAGGCAGCGAAGCATATCTTTTAGTACAAGAAACAAAGGCTGCAAATAAGGCGGCAGAACGTCAGAAAAAAGTGGATGACCTTCTTGATAAAGAAAAACAGAAGGAAAAGAAGGAAAAAGAAGATGAACGATTTGCACCACCGCCTCTTCCTGGTATGGATAAATTGCCGACTGGTGCATGGAATGTAGGCGATGGCAGATTAGATAATGGCAACATTAAAGAAATCGGCAACGTAAAACAGGTTGATAACATTAAAGGTTCTGTAGAAGTGAGCAGCGAGGATCTGAAGATGATGCGCGAGCTGGCTGAAATGAAAAACATTCAAAACTTCGTCACGCTGCAGCCAAGCATTAACTTCGGCGATACACATGTTCGCAACGAAAGCGACTTGAATACGATTGTATCCAAGATTTCTCAAAAGTTGGAAGAAGATATTGCCGTTAGTGCCGACACAGCTTACGGATAGGAGGGATAATAATGGAGATCTATGGGGTTGAGTTGAGCTTCAACAACAAGGCCAAAGGCGAGGTTTTTCAGCTTCCGGTAAATCCGTCTTCTATGGAAGTTAGTGAATCAGGTCAGAGTAAGGGTTACAATGTAGCCAGCCTTGGCGAAATTAATGTTATCAAAGACCGTAAGCTGACGGAGTACAGTATGAGCGGTATTTTTCCAGCTCAACATTATCCTTTCATAGCGGAGTCTTTGACTTCTCCCAACAACAAGGCAAAGAAAACTCCTGACGAGAAGGAGCAGAAGGAGCAGAAGAAGCCGGAAAAGGTTATCCTGTTGAAACCAGATGTCTATATCAAGAAAATTGAAAGCTGGATGGTGACTAAACGTCCCATCCGCTTTATTTTTTCCAGCTCGACTTACGATATAAACACACCCGCGTCAATCGAATCTTTTGAATGGAAAGAAGTTGCCGGTGGTGGCGGGGATATTGAATACAGCATTAAGCTGCGGAAATATATCTTCTATGCTGCCCGAAAAATTGTGCAGAAAACAGCAAATGGCACGACAACTGCCAGTACACAGGCAGCGAGCTCAGCACCGCGGCCCAACGAGAAACAGCAAGCTAAAACGTATACTCTTGTCTCTGGAGACACACTTTGGAAAGTTGCCCAAACTCAGCTGGGCAATGGCGCGCGCTGGAAGGAAATTCAAAACCTTAATGGTATTAAGGATGCCGACTTGAAAAGGCTGTCTATCGGAAAGGTGTTGAAGCTGCCTTGATACGTGTGAAAATCATTAATAAACAAGGTGCCGAGTGGGATATATCTGAGATCGTGGAAGGCGTGACATGGAAGACTTCCCGCATTGGTCGGGCAGGCAGCCTTAACTTTAATTTGATCAAAGGAGCGCCGCTCTATCAGTTGAAGGATTTCACCTATAGCAACGGTGATGTGGTTCGTTTGCGTGTCGGCAATACCGATGTATTCCATGGTTATATCTTTAGCATAGATGGAGGCCGTGATGAGTCGGTTAAAATAACTGCCTATGATCAGATGCGGTATCTCATGAACTCGGATTCTTATGTATTCACAGGTGTGACAGCGACAGAAGTACTGAAGCGAATTGCCAAGGACTTTGAAATCAAGCTTGGAACAGTTGCCGATACCGGTTATAAGATCAAGACGATGAGCGAGACAGGTCAGAAGCTGATGGATATTATCTGTAAAGCCATTACACTGACTTTTGCGAACACCGGCCGAGATTATTGCTTGTATGATGACTTCGGCTCGTTGTGCTTACGCGACGTTAACGATGGACAACCTGATTTAATCATTGGTGACGGCAGTCTCATGACGGATTATAGTGTTAAAACTTCTATAGACAATGACACTTACAACTATATTAAGCTGTACAAAAATAATCAACAAACCGGAAAACGCGAGCTTTATGTAGCTAAAGATACCGTCAATATTAAGCGATGGGGGTTGCTCCAACTCTATCAAAGCGTAGATGAAAATGCTAATGACGCTCAGATCGATGAGCTGCTCAGCAATTTGTCTTTTATTAAAAACAGAGAGAGTAAATCACTCAAAATTAATGCACTTGGCGATATACGGGTACGTGCAGGTATGCGTGTGAGGATTCTGGTATCTGAATACGGTGTTGATCAGGCGCTGTTGGTGGATGAATGCACTCATGACTTTGACGGAGCGGACCATACGATGACACTGGACTTGAGGGTGGTGTAAGAATGGCAGATTTATTAACTATGATCAAGCAAGCGGCAAAGGGAGCAGTTGATGCCAGCAATCCAACTGCCGTATTATTCGCAGAAGTTACAAACATAAATCCGCTGAAGGTAAACGTTGATCAACGTTTCACACTTCCTGCGGATTTTTTAGTTGTTCCTGAATCACTTACACGTCTGGAAATACGTTTAGGTGAACCAATTGTTATTCGACGCGGCTTAGAGCTCGGAGATAAAGTCCTGCTATTGCGCGTACAGGGCGGACAACAGTATATCATTTTGGACAGGATGGTGAGCGGCAATGATACCTGAACTTGATCCAGCATTGTTGGACCGTCCGTTGGACGACCAGCAGCTGCCATTATTGACTTGGCGGCTGGATATGGACAAAGGCCGGATAACTGGACGTATTGATGGATTCGATGCCGTCAAGCAAGCCATATTCAAAGCGCTTCAGACAATACGTTTCAACCATGATATCTATGATTCAGACTATGGACATGAACTGACGCTGCTGTTGGGCAGCAGCCCGGTATTCGCACAGTCTGAAGCGAAGCGTCTCATTACAGAGGCGCTTATGAGTGATGATCGTATTGAGGGGATCGATCAGTTAACAACGGAAATCAATGCTGACTATATTATGATTCGCTTCAATGTTAATACGATCTACGGAAATTTCGGGCAGGAGGTGAGCGTAAGTGTATGAACATATGACCTTTGATTTTATTCTGCAGCGTATGCTTGCTAGAGTATCGGACGATATCGACAAGCGTCAAGGCAGCGTTATTTATGATGCTTGTGCGCCGGCAGCGGCTGAGCTGGCACAGATGTATATTGATTTGGATATCAACTACAATTTATCCTTCGCGGATTCTACAAGTGGCGAGTATTTGAGCCGCAAAGCAGCCGAATTTGGCGTCAACCGCAATCCGGCTACAACCGCTGTAAGACAAGGGCTGTTTTATAACGAAGCTAACAACATTATGGATATTGCGATTGGAACGCGGTTCTCCATAGGAGGGCTTACGTATGTGGTAAGCCATCGTTCAGACAGACCTACCTCTACCATTCATCTGACTTGTGAGACGACTGGGACTGTTGGCAATGAGCAGTTCGGTGCATTATTGCCTATTGATTATGTGCCTGGATTAGCACGTGCTGTCCTATCGGATGTGATTGTTCCTGGTGAGGATGAGGAATCGGATGAGGCATTGCGGCAGCGGATGTACGCTGCAGTGAATGAGCCGCCATTTGGCGGCAATGCTGCGGATTATAAGCAAAAAATTAATGGCATCTCCGGTATTGGCGACAGCAAGATCTATCCGGCTTGGCAAGGCGGCGGGACGGTAAAGTGTACGGTCATCAACTCTGCTTGGCAGGTGCCGTCTGCTGCATTGGTGGACGAAGTACAGACCTATATGGATCCTACAGTCAACCGAGGTCAGGGTCTGGGACAAGCGCCTATCGGTCATGTCGTGACGATAGCGGGAGTGATAGGCAAAACGATTAATATTAAGACATCATTAACCTTGGCAAGCGGAGTATCTCCCGGCCAAGTACAACAGGAGATCGAGGCTGTTGTCTCAGGTTACCTGCAGGAGCTCCGGCATGACTGGGCCAATCAGCAGCAGCTTGTCGTGCGGACAGCGCAGATTGACGCTAGACTGCTTACGGTATCGGGCGTTGAGGATATAACCGATACCTTGATCAATGGCGCAGCAGCTAACCTTACATTAGGTTCAGATGAGGTGCCGCTAATGGGGACGGTGGTTCTCAATGCCTGATCGCATCCTAGGCCATCTTCCTGACTTCTATAAAGTCATTAAAGATTTTCAACAGCTGGATCATACAGAGTCGAATGAGCTGGATTCACTGCAAGATGCGGTGGACCAGCTTTTTAATGACCAATTTGTCATGACAGCTGGACAGCAATCGATTCGCCGGCGGGAGCAAATGCTGGGAATTAAGGCAGATCCCACGACGGAGTCGTTAGACTTCCGGCGCCGGCGAATTCTTAACCGTTATCAGACCAAACCGCCTTTTACTATTCGTTATTTGCAGCAGCAGTTGGACATGTTGGTTGGCCCGGGTATGACCATTGTATCCATTGATCCGCATGCATTCGTGCTTACGGTAACAACGAACTTGGATAACGCTAACGTGTTTCGTGAAGTATTGCATACGATTGATACGATTAAGCCTGCGAATCTGGTCTACCAGCAGAACACAGCAATCGCAGATGGCATTGGGCTGGATGAGTATGTAGGCAAACGAATCATAACTTGGAATTATAAACTTGATGGCTCCTGGAAACTCGGGGAGAAGCCATTTATCTCGCTAGGAGTGGAGGTGCCAGTGACATGATTGATTCCGGTCTACTGAATAGTATTGCGCTGCATGTAAACAGTAGAGTCGCCAAAGTGGTGATCAATGGTTCGTATGTTATTACTGACTTTGTAGTAAAGTCTGTATCTGACAATAAGCTAGTGCTTAATTACATTGTTCCTGTGGCGGATGTATCTCTTATCACTCTCATTGAGCTCAAAGATGCAGCCAATAAGGTGCTATCAAGTAGAACGGTAAATGTGCCTATTGCGGCCGACCATATGATGCTCCAGACCATAACGGTAAGGGAGGTGTAGTGACTTGGCAAAAACAGATTGGAAACTCACCGATACAGTCAGACCTGAGGATATGAATCAGATTGGCAAAGATATTAATGCCTTATCAGCCGACAATAGTGTCACTGATAACCAAATCGGTGATCGTACTATTTCGGATGCGGGAGCTCCAACTGGGGACAAAGGGAAGGTAACGGTATTGTTCGGCTGGCTTGCCAATATGATCAAAACGATAACAGGTAAGTCCAATTGGAGAACTGCTCCGCGTACAACTTTGGAAAATGCGGTAAAGCGCGATGGGGACGAACTGACGGGAAATCTCCGTATTACCAGAAACTCTGCTTCGTTAAATTTAAGAACCGCATCCGATACTTCTAACGCTTTTATTGGAGTAGGTCATGAAACTGCGACAGGAGCAACCAAATGGATAAGCGGCATGCATCCAAATAGCGGAAGATGGGGCGTCTACGATAACGCAGGTGATCGCTGGGGACTCTATATCGAACCTACTCTTGGAACAGATGAATTTAAATATCGCAACAACTCTGTTTATCATGCAGGGAATCACGGAAATACAGGTGACCCTCATACGCAGTATGCCCCTAAGTCAAATCCGACTTTTACTGGCACCGTTACGATGAGCGAGGCTCCTGTATCTACTTTTCTTTCAGCTCATACAGTAGCTAAGCCCTCTGATACGAATGGTTTTATGCGCGCCGTCATTTTACTCCATCCAATGTATAACGGAACGAACATCGATACTAATTACTGTGTAGGGGATTTCTTCGCGCATAGAGGAGCAACTAATACTAACGGCAGAGCCGCTCTCGTTAGTGTTAACTCTCATTCAGCTTACCAACAAACGAGAGTAAGTCTCAGCGCGCAGTCAAACTCCACCGCCGAGAGATACTCGTTCGTTACATGTACTTACGAGGGCGTTAAGTACGTCGCCCTATCAATTGCTTATGGGGCTAATAATTATGCGAATGGTATCTACTTCGAGGGATATGCTAGAAGCAGCGTTGGGAGAGAACGTCTGAAATACATTGAGTATTACAATGAGCAGACGTCTACCGCCACGCATCCAGAGATTAACGGATCAATTGCTCCTATAGATCCTGCAAATGTTCAGTTCATAGAGGCAGCCGCTTTCCTTGTTAATGGAAGTAATGTAATGACACAAGCCAATCATGGCGGTCTTGCTGATCCGCACACGCAGTACTTGCTTAAGACAGGCGGGACCATCACAGGGAATACAACAATGGATGCTGCGCTCACTTTTCCTGCAAGAACTGCTTCTGGCCTAGCGGCTTCAAGACAAATGATATTCCACTATAGAACAGCCGACGGAACCTTGAAGACAAACAATTTCTTGCAGGTTAATACTGAGGGAACGATTGCTTATTATAGAGACGGTTCAGGCGCAGCGATTCTGACTGACGCTAATCATAATAGTACAGGGAATCCGCACGGCCAGTATGCTCTCTTAACAGCTACACCGCAGAACCAGTATTACTCAGGGGACTTGAATAACCTAGTAAAAGCAGGTATGCACCGTCTGCAACAGACTCACGGGAACGCTCCTCCTGGCGTCTATGCTTACGGAAATATTCTTGTTCTTAGAGGCCCTAACAATGCAGACACCATTACGCAAGTTATTTTCCCGTACCAAGGAGCTAGTCAAGGAAACGTCATGCTTCGTAGTGGTAGCCCTCCCGAAGTCGGTGGAGGATCAACGTGGAATCCATGGATTAAGATGTGGACCGAAGGTAACCATGGCGCGGGGAGCGGTTTGCATGCGGACTTATTGGACGGATATCACGCCAATCTGAATGATGTAGCTAATACCGTTGCTGTTCGAGACGGTGGAGGCTCTATCACTACCAAGACGTTCAAGAGTACGGCAACAACCACCGCCGGGGGCGCCGTGCATCTTCTGCTGCATAACACCAACTCGCTTCGCTTTGCGGTTGGCTTAACAGATTTGGAGTCCGGCAGCAATTCTGGCTCTAATCTTGGTGTCTATAGATATAAAGACGATGGCACATATTTAGGACTCGCATTTACAATCAGTAGAGAGAACGGCGGCGCGTACTTTGACAATGTGTTATCAGCATCCAGACTTATCTCTCGTATCGGTCAAGGAACTGCTCCTTTAACCGTTTCGTCGACAACCAGAGTGGCGAATCTGAATGCGGACATGCTGGACGACTGTCATGCAACTTCAGTAGCGACGCCTAACACTGTAGCTATACGAGGTGCACAAGGTACATTGAAAGCAGCTGCCCCGCAAACTTCTGATGACGTGGTGACAAAAGGCTGGTTTGAGGGTGCAGTCATCCAGCCTACTAAACCAAGGACAGCGGATTTGGTTCAAGCCGGTGCGACATCCCAGACCTACTACACGCTGCTCGACGTCACTGGTGCGGGTATATTGAGCCGCGTCGTTTTGGCAAGTACAACACTAAACTATAACCTAACTATTCGAGTTACAGTGGACGGTGTAGTATCCAATCTAACGCCTGGAGGGACTATGGCCAACAGTGCAAGGGGTTTACAGCATACGTCTGGAACAGGATCTTATTCTGCTATGTACTCACTGGACTTCTTTACTGAGCTAGTCTTTTTTAGATCACTGAAAGTAGAAGTTATGCATTCTCATACTTCTACAGTGAATTTACACGCTTCAGCAGACTATGCGCTTAAATAAGGAGGGGAGATCATGCCTAATATCCCGAAGACAGCAGATGCTAGAGGTGAAGGGCTTGCTGAATTTGAGTCTATTACTATTGTGAATATCAACAATGTCAAAGGCAAGTTGAAAAGGGTATCTATCTATACGGATAGTACAACAATAGCCAATATGTATCTTTACATTTTGGTTTATGTTGATGGTGTGCATAACGGATGGGATGGCTATGATCTCAATCGCCATTTTGCAAGAAGCATAACCCGAAATGATTCTTACCCGTACAGCTTCGACCAACATTTAAACGCAGAGTTTACAAAAAGTCTGGAAATAAGGGCAATGCACACATACCCTGGCTTGAAGTTTTCTCTTCAAGGCTCCGCAGACTATATTTTGTATCAATAGGAGTTGATTGATCGTATGACGGCACCAAGTTATCGGGTAGAAGAAAATGGACAAGTTCTTATCGAGAAGTATCCAGGAGAATGGCATTCCTATGATACGCAATATCATATTCGGGCTGAATTGATAGAAGGGGGCATTCAAGCCCGTTTATTTGATTATTTGAATAAGCCAGCCACACTATCTGGTATCGAAATATCTTTTCAAATGGGAAATGACGAAGTCATTGTCGAAAGTAAATCAGGCATCGCTATTCTGACTACTGATAGCCCTATAACTCACGCTTTTGTAAGCTCACCAGGAATGCGCCCAGCAGAGATTGGCGAGCTGCCTGAGTTGTTATCAGGGAGCGAATTGACGGAGCTGCAAGCAGAGAACGCCATTCTTGGCGAGCTATTAGTGAAGATGGAGTTAAGGCTTCTTTCATTGGAAGGGAGGCGTGGCAGCTAATGACTGATTTTGAACGTGTGAAGTTCTATTATGAGAAGGGTTGGGCCCAAATTCCCGATTTGAGGCAGTATGTTGCTTTTAACAAGATTACGCCTGAGCAGTTCGGAATTATTACAGGTCAAGATTATTAGGCTCCGCATAGGCGGGGCCATTTTATTTTAAGTGGACGAGCAAGTAAATCATAACCGAAATTTTAAACTTGAGGGCTTGTAAAAGCCATTTATCTCGCTAGGAGCGGAGGTGCCAGTGACATGATCGATTCCGGTCTACTGAATAGTATTGCGCTGCATGTGAACAGTAGAGTTGCCAAGGTGGTTATCAATGGTTCATATGTCATAACTGACTTTGTTGTAAAGTCTGTATCCGACAATAAGCTAGTGCTTAATTACATTGTACCTGTGGCGGATGTATCTCTTATCACACTCATTGAACTTAAGGATTCGGCCAACAAATTGTTATCAAGCAGAACGGTGAACGTACCCATTGCGGCCGACCACATGATGCTTCAGACCATAACAATAAGGGAGGTGTAATAACATGGCCAAAACAGATTGGAAACTTGCAGATACCATTAGTCCTGAGGACATGAATCAAATTGGCAAGGATATTAATGCTTTATCGGCCGATAATAGTGTAACTGATAACCAAATCGGTGATCGTACCATTTCGGATACAGCAGCCCCTACTGGTGACAGAGGGAAGATAATGGTTTTATTGGGATGGCTTGCCAATATGATTAAAACCATTACTGGTAAGCCAAACTGGAGAACCGCTCCGCGTACGACTCTGGAAAATGCGGTGAAACGCAACGGGGATACGATGAGCGGGCCGCTAGTCATGGATACAGGATTGTCCAACGCATTGAGCCTTAAGGGCGGGATTTCGAACCATGTTTACATGCAGTACTTCTCTGATCGTGACAATCAAGACGTAAGAAGCGCGTTTACCGGTTTCGGAACCTCCAGCAATCCGCATTTCAGTATTGTTAACGAGCGAGAGAATGGGGAGATTTTGCTCAGTACCAAGAACGGTTCAGGGGCAGTCAAAATTAATTCAAACATTGCCCATCACGCGGGAAATCACAATAGCGCAGGAGACCCTCACTCGCAGTATGCATTAAAGAGCGCACCTGTATTCACAGGACCAGTAACAGAAGGGAATTCGTTTTCTAATTATGTGTCTAACTATCCTGTACTTGCTAATGGAGTAGATGGATCATATACGAGGGCAGTTATTCTATTGCATCAGGCTTATGATACGACCCGGATTAATTATAACTATTGCATCGGTGACTTCTTCGGACATAGGGGAGCTCCTTCGATGTTGTCCAGAGCGCCTCTGGCAACCGTACACTCACACTCTGCATATGAAAATACGAGAGTGAGTGTCCAGTCTATTGCAGAGCGTTGCACCTTTGTTACCTGTAAATACAACGGAGTGAAATACGTTGCCCTGTCTATTCCATACAATGCGATGGCTATGACTAACGGGATCTACTTCAGGGGATATATTTATTCAACCGCACCTGAAAGCCTGAAATATATCGAGTACTATAACGAGCAGACATCTACGGCTATCAATACGGAAATCAATAACAGTATCGTGGAGCTTCCTGCCAATAATATGCATTATATCGAAGCCGGAGGATTTCAAGTCAACGGAAGTCCTGTTCTGACTACCGCTAATCACAACAGCAGCTCTGATCCGCATAACCAGTACCTATTAAAAACGGGAGGGACTATGACCGGGGCGTTGGCTGTTAATCAAAGCGTCAGTGCCGGCAGTTCGGAAGGACGCAACTTGATAGCGGGGCCGTGGGGAGACGTTTCTTCTAATAGCGACGGACATTTTCTGATTTCTGGCAATGCATATACTACAGGGAATAATGAATACCGCTATGCTAAAACCCACTCCACTGTTGGAGCAAGAGGAATTAGGTTCTCTGCTTTTGGAGGAGGGCTGCATTTTTTTGAGACAGGATCTCACGCTACTACGGCGGATGTGGCGTTTACTCCTAGTTGGAAAAAAATATGGAATGAAACGAACATGGGTCGAGGCAGCGGTATGAATGCCGATTTATTGGATGATTACCACGCTTCCCAAGGGGCGGACGGGAATACGGTTGCTGCCCGTGATGGAGGCGGTTCACTGGTAGCGAGTGCGTTCAGGGTCCATAATCCCAATAATTCTTTGGCTCAAGCCTACCTAGGTTATTTGGATGACACAGCCAGAATTAGAGTGGGCGGAAGCGGTGTAGGAGCCAGCAGCGGATTTGAAATCCAGGGGGCCGGCGACAAAAAACTATTCCGGGCCTCTGACAACGGTCAGCTCACTTCATATGCGGCACAGGGGACATCGCCATTTGTCGTCTCATCCACAACCAGAGTCGGGAACCTTAACGCCGATATGCTGGATGATTGCCACGCAACTGCTCTAGCCACTCCAAATACAGTTGCGATACGCGGAGCGAGTGGGACTATTAAAGCAGCTGCTCCGCAAGCTGCAGATGATGTAGCTCGCAAAGCGGAGACGGATGCAGTGGCTCAGGCGTCTGTACCGCGTGGGGTTAACAACCAATCGCTGGCGTTCATCCAAACGTTGCTTATGCCGACCGATACACGGGCATGGTCGGTAACGGCGTGGGACGGAGACAAGCCTGCGACAATCTTGATTAAAGACGGGGCGACGACTGTCTGCACCCTTACGATGAGCTATAACGATGATAAGCCGGTGACGATGATCGCACAGGCTGGGGCGACAAAGGTTACATGGTCGGCCACTTGGAATGGCGAGAAATTGACAGGTTATACAAAGGCGGTGACATCGTGATTCCTACAGGATCGATTGATGGTTTTTGGATGGCACAGCTTCTTGGGGGAGGAGGTCCGAAGCTAAACGTATCTTCTAAGCCGACATTGCCAGTCAAGGGCTACGAGGGCATTGTCATGTTGTCAAACAATACTGCTCCAAACGTGTACTTTGATAGTTCGATCTTTTTGCCGAATCAGTTTATACCACCCAGCGATTTGAATTTTGGTACAAGCCCGGGTTCAGTAGACACCAGTGTTAAAGCTGTCTTTTATGGTGGTCTTTACTATTGCTTTACGTCACAAGGAGCCGTTACTACGTATAACCCAACATCTAAGGTATGGACTAACAAAGGCACTCTAAACCCGAAAGGGGATCTAGATGTCTATAAAAGCGATCTGATTATGTATACCCATAATGCCGTATACAAGGTTAATGCAAGTGATATGTCCCTAACATTGCTGTTTAACTATAGTGGACCGTCACCAAACGGAGAAATAGCGTTTGTAATCGCAGGAAATCTACTTTACGGATTTGGCGGGAGGTCTTCGAACAGCCCGCAAAGCACTGCCGGATATGTAAACTTAGACACAGGCGTTTATACAACTCTGCCTAGCTTGCCAAGCGTTCGGAGAGACGCTTCAGCCGCCTATTATGGGGGCTATTGCGTTATTTTCGGTGGGTTGAATTCTATTTCAACATCTAGTGACAATTACTTAAATACGTATCATAAATTTAATATATCGACAAACACATACACCACTCATACAGTTGCACCACCAGGAGTATTAAATCATCGAAAAAACTGGTGCACAGCAATGATTGGTGATAAGTTTTTTGTCGGCAGCAGGGTTGGTACGACAAATTGGTATAGCTCGATAAGTTGCTACGACTTTTCGAACGATACTTTTGTAAACATTCTGAATCAATCGGAAGGTAAGCAATACCCACTATTAATTGGTATGCAAGATGCATTGCTCTGCGTACCAAACGCAATTAATCAACCGATAAATGCGTACTCTCTAGTTTCTAAGCAATACGACGACAACACAATTGTTGTGTTAAAGCCTAGTGTACACACAGGCAGGTACTTAACTGAGTTCGTGAGCGCTCCAAAGCTTAAAGGGATTCCAACGCGTTTTGCCACTGGCTTTGATGATGTTTACTATTTCAAAGATGGCAAGATTCAGAACGTGCCTTTTTACTATGGAACCGGGAGTGCTTGGTCACAAATAAAATAAAGAGTGGTTTAAAAGGAACATTAGCAAGCAAATGTTGATGTTCCAGATTTGGTCGAGCCGATTCGCCATAAATATATGGACGGTAAATTAATAACCAACCTTGATTATAAGGATCGGGTCTGTAGCCAAAAAGGATTGCAAGACAGTAACTGTAAAGGAGGTAAAGTGACATGGCAAGAACAGACTGGGATTTAAATAAAACGGTAGGCCCGCAGGATATGAATCAGATTGGACGAGAGATTAACGCTTTGTACGAGGACAACAGCGTGACGGATGCCCGAATTGGTGACCGTACAATCTCCGACGCTGCCTCGCCAACAGGGAACCAAGGAAAATTAACTGTATTGCTGGGTTGGCTTGCATACATGGTGAAGTCAATTACGGGCAAAGCAGATTGGAAGACCGCGCCTCGCACAACATTGGAAAATGCCGTTAAGCGAGATGGCGATACAATGACCTCCCACCTAAACGTACAAACAGTGGGAGCCAGCGTAAGGCTCAAACCCCTAGCGGACACCGATACTGGGGTTCTCGGTACTCAAACACAAAGCGCTGATGGTACTTGGCAGTGGGGAACTGGCAGTCAGCCATCATCCGGAAAATGGGGTGTCTACGATTACCTCAACTCTCGTTGGGCTCTAGAAATCGGCCAGGGCTCGGATGCGAACAGCGGCTTGAAATATCGTACAAACACCGTCCATCATGCGGGGAACCATAACAGCACTGGAGATCCGCATACACAGTATTTGCTCAAAACTGGCGGGACAATGTCAGGGGTGCTGAAAGCAGCCCACGGTATCGATCAACGGCTTCCAGAGAATAGCTTTGGGCCAACTGATCTGCCATCGACTTATCCAACCGGAATTTCTATGTTTTTCATAAATAATGTGGCAGGCTGGCCTGGACCATCGAGTTACGGAACAATTGTGACGTATAAGGGGTATAGCAACAACCCAAGTACACAATATTTCTATCCGTACAACTCCGATGTCCCTATTCAATATCGCAACTCACTCTTTGGTAATAATACTTGGACAGCTTGGAGAACGGTGTTAGACAGCAATAATCATAACAGTACAGGGAACCCGCACACACAGTATGCGCTGGCTGATTCAACACCAGTAGCTAAAACTGCGAGCGGATCTTTAAATACAATCACCACACCAGGTATGTATAGGCTTCAACAGACTCACGCAGACGCCCCTAGTACAACGTATTCCTACGGGAATATGCTTGTTCTCAGGGCTTCGAATGCTGACACGATTACTCAGATGATCTTCCCTTATCAGGGACCAGATGTAGGCAAAATTGCATTCCGAAGCGGAAATCCAACCGATGTTGGAGGAATCTCTACTTGGTCTCCCTGGAGGTTAATCTGGAATCAGGCGAATATGGGTGCTGGAAGCGGAATGGATGCAGATATGGTGGACGGATACCATGCAAGCATATCCAGTGCAGCTAACTCTATCGTTGTGCAGAACACTGATGAAAGTATCGGTGTCAAATTTGTAAAGACAGTAATACCTACAGTCAACGGCGGCAACTTACATTACCATCTGCGAAACGGTTCAGAAGCAATATCAGCGCTTCGATTCGGAATTGGCTTGATTACGGAGGAATCGGGCTCAAACTCGGGCTCTGACTTTGGAATTTGGAGATACAACGACACTGGAGCGGGATTAGGCAATGTGTTGCTTATTAACCGATCCACTGGCAACTCAACCTTCTCTGGTATCGTCTCAGCGCCAAGATTCAACTCTTCTATTGCAACTGGAACAGCTCCGTTGTCCGTATCGTCAACTACTAGAGTTACTAATCTGAATGCAGATATGCTGGATGATTGTCATGCAACATCTTTAGCCACTCCGAATACGGTTGCGATACGCGGAGCAAGCGGGACTATTAAAGCCGCTGCTCCGCAAGCTGCAGATGATGTGGCACGCAAAGCGGAGACGGATGCAGTGCAAAGTAATTTGAATGTTTTTCGTCTTAATCTGCAACGATCTATTACTCAAGGAGGAATGATTTAATATGGCGATCGGAGATCGTACACCCGCTGAAATTATAGCCCCTGTTGCTTTAAGTGCTACGGCAACGGCAAGGTATACCAATAGTGCGGCGAATAGGACACAAGTTACCGGGATTTGGCTTAGCAATAACGGGGCATCCGAACGTAAGGTATCTCTTTACAAAAACGGTACGGCAACTGTAAATATGATCGCTAGCGCAATTGTATTGCCGGCAAGCGGTTCGATTTTTATTGATTTGGCAGGTAAAGCCCTTGTATTTACAGGTACGCAAACACTTGCTGCCAAACAAGATGCCGGTGCAGATGTCACAATGGCTGCTTATGGCATTATTGAACAGATAGCATAGGAGGCGCTTCTATGGATAAAAAGTTTGGCGGGGTTACAGGATTTAATGACGCTATATCTGGATTTGATGGCGGCAATTCGTCGACTGGCCCTACAATTAAATTCGTAAAAGTAACGATAGCTACTACAGCGCCTGTATCGCCATCCGTCAATGATTTATGGATAAAGGATACGGACACAGGCGGTAAAATTATATTTGATACGGATAAAGCAATACCCGCGGTGGGGGACTACTTTATCCGAACATATGAAAAAGAACAGATCGCGAAAGCCTCGGAGCTGAAAATGAGTAGATATCATGCTCCAGTTCAACCGGAAACTCCTGATTTAACTGAACATGGAAAGTTTGCATACACGATGACGGACTTATTTGATGTTTACGCAAGGCTCGGTCAAGTCTGGAAACGTACAACAACAGGCGAAGTGATGCTTGCCGCAAGCCGCTGGACTGGAGCACAGTGGGAGACGATTTCAAGTGTCAATGTACTTTTCATTGTAGGTGTTCAGAATGAAGGTATTCAAGTTCGCGAGTTAATAGGTGGAGTTCCTGTAAGGTCTGACTCTACTGCACATTTTAGCCACATTGCTGTCGATCCTGATAGAGGGAAAATTTTCACAACAAGTAATTCAACCAGCGGGCAAATCTATTGTAGAGATCTGCAAACCTTTGAACACTATTGGACGGCATCGTTCTCAGGTGATACGGGTTATAACAATAAGGTGATAATTAGTTCTAATGGCAATGTATGTGCTGCAAATATAGGAGGTTCAGCCAAATGGAATATGTTTAACACTAATGGGGGCAATGTTTATTCGTCTTCAATATTCTCAAATGGTATAATGTCACACGCAGCTGATGGTGTTAGGGATATATACTTTGTTGTAGGAAACAGCTCACCTTCAACAATATCCATTAGGAATTCAACCGGCGCAGCCTTAACAACTCAATCTATATCGAATTATGTTTCTGATATAGCAGTTGATTCTCAAGGCAATGTTGTGTTGGTGTACAATTTTGGCACAGGAAGAATAGCCAAGTGGTCGGTTGTGAGCAATGGTTCATCGTATACTTTATCGCAGGTTTTTACGGGCGTTGGACTTGCAGGCTCATACAGTAATGTAGCCATTGATGAAAATGATGTAATTTACGCTTACTGCTATGATCTATTTAAAATCACCAAGGTGTCAAGCGCAGGGACGGTGCTAAGCGATACAGATATTTTACCGCACTTTTCTTGGCAGCCAAGTAAAAATCAGAGGGATCCCAAGCTCTATGTAACTGGAGAACATGTCATTTTAAAAGTGTCGGAAGCAGTATCCAATGGAAAGATGATCGTTCTTATTTTTAATAAAAATACGATGTCGCTTGTTTCTTCATATAGCTATACTGGGGCGAATCCACATACTTGGGGCCTTGCTACAACAATAGGTGACGTCAGAAATTTTCGGAATAAATTTTAATTCAGGAGGCTAATAACTATGCCGCTTATTCATTATGATTCTGCTGAGGATATTAGTAAAACAAGGGTAGTGACTATTCATTACCGTCCAGACTTGCTTAGCGAGGGGGAACGGGCTGAATTTTCTAAAGAAGTTCCCTTTGTCCCTGAACCGGAGGATAAGGAAGGCAAATATGCTGTTCTTTACATTAACCGAGAGACGAATGAGTTATGGTATGAGTACTATGACGCTCCCCTTTCGGAACAAGAAAGAATGGAATTGCTTGAACGGAAATTGGCTCAGAAGACAACTGAAGTGGAAGATCTATATTTGCTTATGGCTGATTTCATTGCAAAGGTATAAGAAAGGGGCAGAGCATATGTTGACACAAATTGAAGTATCGGTAATCGCCCAGGCCTGTACGATCCGCTATGATCGGGGCGAGACAGACATCCAGTCGGTAGTCGAATCCTATGGATTCAGTGATGATCATAACGCCCTGGTTTTTGCGACTATTCTATCCAAGCGTCCTGATATCAACTTATAAAAAACAATGCCGAGGTTTGCAAAAGCATAACTCACAGCATTGTTTTTTTAATTTTGTAATTAACAAGGTTCCGCAATTGCGGGGCCTATTTTCATGCAGAAAGGGACGATGATATGCCAGACATGCAAAATGAAATGCTGCAGCGCCTGACGCGGGTCGAGACAAAGGTTGACGGCATGGACGGCAAGCTTGACCGCGCCATCACGGCGAATGAAATGGCGGTGGAAGCACGCGCTTCTGCTGCCTTAGCCCATCAGCGCATTGATAAAATCGAAGATAACCAAAAGTGGCTGTGGAGGACAATGGTTGGTGCTGTGCTCGTTGCTGTTGTTGCTTTTATCATTGGCGGGGGACTTCAGTTATAGCTCTGCAGAGAGACGACCGTCTCACGCTGTACTAACTATTCCAGGGGGTGATCAGGTTGAGACTTATCGGAGAATTAAACCCGGAGCTTGTAATTGATCCAGGACATGGAGGCAAGGATCCGGGAGCGAGCGGGAATGGCATTGTCGAGAAGCTGATGACGCTCAACATCTCGCTGTATCAATATGAGCGGTTCAAGCAATTAGGCGTTAAGGTAGCATTGACGCGGGACAGTGATGTCACGCTAGACAGCTCGGTGCGATCCTCGCTGGTGAAAAACAGCGGGGCCAAGTATTGTATCAGCAATCATATCAACTCCGCTGCATCAGCAGTTGCTGCAGGTGTTGAGACCATTCATAGCATCTATAACGACGGGAAGCTGGCAGCGGCTCTTATGCAAGCCATTGCAGACGCTGGCCAGCCTAAACGTTCAACGCCGGTATACAGTAAGATGAATGCTTCCAATGGCGACTATTACTTTATGCACCGTCAGACGGGAAATGTATCTACCGTTATTGTGGAATACGGTTTTTGCAGCAACCCCGTTGACGCAGCGCGCCTGTTAGCCAATTGGAAACGCTATGCCGAGTCTGTGATGAAAGCGTACTGTCTATTTAAAGGCCACAAGTATTCACCACCTGTTGATACATCCATACCGCCTGTGATACCGCCAATATCTCAGCCTACCCCTCCCGTGCAATGGGTAGAGGGATTCTCTGATATTGCCGGTCACTGGGCGGAGAGCTCTATCGTGAAGGCGAAGCAAGCGGGGATTATGAGCGGCCTATCAGAAGGCATCTTTGGCCCCGAACAGCCGATGACCCGCGCACAAGCCGCAGTATTGCTGGACAGGCTCGGATTGTTGAATAGGAATAAGGGAGGCAACCCGGAACATGAATAACGAAATCATTCAATTTATTACAGAGCAAGCGCTGGTGCTGATGCCGGTGCTTTTTGTTATCGGTCTGCTGCTGAAAAACACCCCATGGTTGGCGGATTGGGCGATTCCGTGGGTACTGCTGGTGCTTGGCGTGACAGGAGGCATCTTAATTGTAGGCGATGCGCTTCAAGGTATAATCCAGGGCATTCTTGTTACGGGGGCGACCGTATTAACCCACCAGCTTGTGAAGCAGACACTAAGCAAGAACTGATCATGGAGCCCGGGTACCCCCCGGGCTTTTCTTCTATTTAAACCTCACTCTCAAAACAGCCTCAATATCAACCTCAAAAATCAATTCCACAATTTTCTCTAAACACATCTTTAATAGGATAGTTTTTGTAAAACAGCCGTTATTACATAATCTCCGCCAATCGTAGATCTCTCGTTTTTAATCCTCAAAAATCGACAAAGCTAGACTCTGCCCTCGCCTCATATTAAAATCTAACTAACGAATAATTTACCACTATGAAGTAGACAGGTGAGGTCATGAGCAGCAGCGACAACATGCTTAAGGAATATGGGTTTCGCGGGTCTATGGACTTGCCGGACTTTATTAGGCTTGCCGTTGTATTGACGGAGATGGTTGGCCGCGAGCATCAGCAGACGTCTGTAATCGGGAATTTGGATCCTGATCATATAAAAATAGTAAGTGGCGGCAGGGAAGCACGTCTGATTGGAAGCGGAGAGTCGCATGCTGCTTACCGGTCGCCTGAGCAATCGGGGCGGCTTAATGGTGTGCCGGACGTACGCTCCGACTTGTATGCGTTGGGCGTAATTTTGTATGAGCAGCTGTCGGGGCGGCTGCCGCTGGAGCCTGACTGGGACGGGGACTGGGAGTCTGCGCACATCTACAAGGCTCCGCTGCCGGTATCCGAGATTCGTCCTGAATGGGCTGGTCAGCTTGATGCGATTCTCATGAAGCTTCTAGCCAAATCACCGGAACAGCGCTACCAGGGCGCGTATGGCTTGCTGGATGATTGGAAGCAATGCCTGGCTATGCTGGAGAACGATGGAGTGCTGGCTTCCTTTGAGCTGGGACGGTATGATCAAGCCCGTTCGTTCCGGTGGCCAAGCCAATTGTACGGACGAGATGCGGACCTGGAAATGATGGAGTCCGAGCTCAAACAGGCGGCTCAAGGCGAGCAAATTTTTCGATGGATAACAGGCCCTGAGGGCAGCGGCAAAACAGCGCTTGCCCACAGCATTCGGGAGATGGCTGTGTTACAGGGAGGCCGCTTTGTCGAAGGCGGATTCCTGCGGGGGCAAGAATCGGCGCCCTTGGAGCCAATTGTTAATGCTTTGAACGAATGGCTGCTCCAGCTGTGGAGCGAGCCCCCTAATATAGTTGAGGGGCTGAAATCCAAGCTCCTTTCTAATTTCAGCTCGGAAGCTGGCACCCTAACCGCAATGCTGCCCGGCATGCGAATGATTTTCGGGGAGACGGCGGGTAAGGGAACACTTCCTAATGCTGAAGACATGAAGCGATTTACAGAACGGGTGCCGGACTTGATCCGTTGCTTGGCTGCAAGCCTTCCTCCTCTAGTTCTATTTATTGACAACATGGATTGTGCCGACAGAGGCACCTTGGATATCATAAAAGCGCTTGCAAAGGGGGCTGCAGCTTCTGGTCTGCTTTTTATCGGAGCTTTCCGTACAGAGGAGAGCTCTGTTAACAATGCAGAAGGGATGACAGCTTTTTACTCATCAGAAGTTTTCGCTTCCCGATTGGCGTTACAGCCTTTGAGCTACGAGGATGTAAGACATTATGTATCGCATGCCTTGCATGAAGAGTCGTCAAGGCTTCGTTTATTAGCGAGTTCTCTGTTCTACCAAACAAGCGGCAACCCGAGGCAGATGGAGCTGTTGCTCAGTAACTGGCTGCAGGAAGGGAAGCTGAGCTTTCACGAGAGCCGGCAGCGGTGGACATGGGATTCTGGCTGGATGCCGTCAACCGGAGCGGGATTGAATCGCGATCTGATGAAGGAGAACTTCGGCATATTACCGGATGAGGAGAAATCGTTGCTTGCGATGGCGGCGGCGATAGGGGGGGCCTTTCATCTGGCCTTGCTTGCAGAAGCCTGCAACTGCACTCCAGAGTCTGCAGCCTGTATGCTTCGCAAAGCCGAGGCCGCAGGCATGGTCGGACGAGAGGACGACGAGGGGGAGGAGAGCACATACCTGTTCCTCCATGAATACGTTCGCGAAATGGCTTATGGCTACGATCCGGAAGGCAATGCGAATCGCCATCTGACCATTGGAAGACTGCTTCAGCAGCGTTACGAAAGAAGCGGCGAAATGTCGTTCGCGGCGGTGGATCAGTTGAATATGGGTGCAGGGGCAATGGCGCTATGGGAAAGAAGACAGCTGCCCGTGCTCAATCTTGAGGCGGGGCAGAGTGCTCTAGCCGACGCGCAGTATGCGAGCGCCAAGCGTTATGCGCAGGCTGGACTTATACATGCGGAGGATGAGCAGCTGCCGCAGACAGGCTCGGTATATGTTCAGCTGCGCTTGGCTGCAGCCTGGTCGGAATATATGGGCGGGAATCCGCAGCATGGCCGAGATATTGTACTTGATTTAAAGAGCCGTGACCAAAGGTTAAGCAGAGCTGAGCGCATTCAAATCTGGACGCCGCTGATCCAGTTCCATGCGATTGTGGAGAATGATACCGCTGTCGAATATGTGAAAGAAGCATTGGAAGCATACGGCTGGAAATACCGGGAGGGAACTTCGAAGCTGGCCGTTATGAAGGAAGTCGTGCAGACGCAATCGGCGATGTATCGAAAACGGCACAGTCTGCCATTATTGAGCTTGCATAAGGATGACGAATATTTAAGCCTCTGCATGCTTATGGAGCGATGCTTTTTACCCCTTCTTATGCATAATGCGGAAGCGCAAATCGAGCTTTATGCACGCTTCATCCGTTACGGAATCAGCCGGGGGATGAACGGGCCGCTGGCCATGCTTATTGCAAGCTACAATCTCTTGATGCATAGAGTGCTGCCAGGCTATGCTCAGGTTGTTCCTGCACTTGACCTGGAAAGGATCACAGCCGCAGATCCCTCTCGGCTTCATCGGATTTTTTTTATAAGCGGGATGGCGAGGCAATTGGAGAGCCCGCAAGAGGCGTCTCATTTGCTCTTCAAGGCGATGCGACGAAGTGTTGAGTATGGGGATAAAGAGTTTGCCAATATTGCGATGATTACTTGCTTAATCGGGTATTATGGCAGTCTTTATGAGCTTGAGGACTTGCTGGAGTTTTTCTCGGAGCATGTTGGCCCAAGCGCAAATGACAAGACGATAGAAATAGTTCAGATCGCAAAAGATTATTTGGCTGCCCTGCAAAATGAGTCCTTGATGGCCGAGTATGTTAAGATGCCGCAGTATGCGGAGGAGGCGTCCGAGGAGGATAACTATAGCTGCCTATGCAAGCTGGAGGTGGCTTTCTTGTCGGGGCATTACCGTGATGCGCTGTATTGGGCAAGGCGCAGCAGGGAGAGTGAGCTTGCAGAGGATTGGGCGCGTGTACGGAAACAACGTGTATTCGAAGCATTGACTTTAGCCGCTCTCTATCCTGATGCCAGTGCGGAGGAAAGCAAACGGATACGCAAGGCGCTGCATGCGCAACTGCGCAGGATGAGAAAGTGGAAGGGGCATCTTGGACAAGGCTCCTCTGCCTACTTGCTCCTAAAAGCGGAATGCGAACGATTAGCCGGACGTGAGCAGAAAGCGCTGCGTTATTATATCGATGCCGTAAAGCAATCCAGGTCTGATAAGTATGGTTTAATGGAAGGGATCATTTGCGAGCGCCTTGCTTTATGCTATAAGCAGGACCTGATCAGCAGCGGGGGAGCCATGATCGCCATGCTGGATGCAGGCACGGCGTATTCGAATTGGGGCGTAACCTCCAAGGTGACGCAAATCCGCAGCGAGCATGCGCATTTGCTAGGCGTTGCTCCTAAGCTATACGAGGTTGGAGCAAAGAGGTCACTGGAAGAGAATCAGACCGACTTCGTCCAATTGCATATGCCTCGCAAGGAGGGCTCCAATGATGATACCAAGGTTCCTGCAGGAGAGGACAAGCTGCTTCAGCAGCTGCTTCACGGATTCGGACAGTTGGCAAAAGGACAGTGGGTTACGAAGTTATTGCATACCGCGCTTCGCCAATCGGGAGCTGATCGAGGACGCGTGCTGCGTGACGATCAGTTAAGCTTTGCAGTGGCAGCAGAGCTGGGGATGCCTCATTCTGAGGAAGGAGACTTGTTTGCGGATAGCGTGCTGCGGCATACCCGTGCAACGAAAGGGCCGGTTGTTGTTCATGACGCGATTCGAAGCTACTGGATAAGGGACAATTACATCGCGTCCCTGAAGCCGCGTTCCATCTTATGCATGCCATTTTCGGTTCCAGGCGAGCCGTCCGGGTTTTTTCTCTACTTGGAAAACCAGCATGTGCCTGGCGTATTTACCGAGCGCGATTTGAAGGTGCTTGAGCTGATTGCAACACGCATTATCTATATCCATCTGATTGAAGGAGATCTGCCAGGGACAGAGACAATAGAGGGCACAGTTGAAGTTCAGGAAGGTTTGGTAGAGCCGCTTACCAAGCGGGAGCTGGAGATTTTGACAGCCATATCGGAAGGAATGTCCAATAAGGATATTGCGGATCAGCTTGGGATTACCGAGACGACGGTCAAGACGCATGTGTCCAGAATTTTTGGCAAAATGGGCGTGAAGCGTCGCGGCCAGGCGGTTGTGAGAGCGAATGAGCTGGGACTGCTCCGCAAATAAATGCCAGTAGCCCAACCTGCGCGAGTCAGTGCTCCGCAGGTTGGGCTGTGTTTGATTTCAACGCTACACGAGCGCGCCTTCCTCTTGCACAATAGCCATTGCTTTCTCGAAATCTTCTTCTTCAATAACAATAGTAAGAAGAATATCGCGTCCCGTCGTTTCGTTGTCATCTCCGCCAGAGCTCATGCCGCTGGCGCTTACGCTAGCAGAAGCTAGAATGCCGGCATCGCGATCGGGGAAGTCTCCACCAAGAGTCAAGGTGGCCAGACTGTCGAAATTGCTGGTTATCGGATTCATTATGTGATCGACGCCGTCCCCGGGATACCCATCGAATCGGTCGATTGAGCTGTCGACCAGCTTTAAGTCTTTTATACGCTGCAAGGCTTTTTCGGCCTGCTCAGGACTGCGGAAGAAAGCCAGAATGTTTTTTTCTGCCATCGGACGGACTCCTTATCGATAAGTGGTTTCCGGATCGTATCCGGCAATAGCATATATACTGCTCGTCCGATGAATGAAGTATGCGTAAAATTTGGTACATGTGCAAGAGGCCGATTTTGGATGAGCAAAGCTGCCAGGGATGATAGGTGCGGTTATGTCGGATATACATATTTTCAAATTTTTGTATGATTTCAATTCCCTTGAAAGATAATAATCGGGGTTACAACCACAAACTTTCGAGGAGGCAACAAAACAAATGAACAACAACTTCCAATCCGGCAACGTATCCGGCCAATTGAATCAAATTGAAGGCATTGTACAGCAATTGATTCAACAGACTCAGCAAGCATCCGCACAATACCAGCAGCTGTTGAAGCAGGAGCAGGAGAACGCGCAGCTTCTTCAACAACTTTCGCAACGCGAGCAGCAAGCTGCACAAACGATCCAAACCGCTTTGCAAGGCCATCAGACAGCAGTTCAACAATTGCAGCATATTACGAACCTGTGTAACCAAATTTCTCATACTTCCGCAACTTCCGGCAGCATTGCGGCAAACACACAGCAACAACCGTATTCGAACTACGGCAGCTCCAGCTACTACCGTCAATAAGGTTGACGCGGGGTAAATGGCATAAGCATCTATTAGGCAGTTTCGGTCTACATAGGGCGCCAAATGAAAAATCCCTTGAATCGTTAATGATTCAAGGGATTTTTTGCGTCGTACATTAATGTTGTTCCGAGAGGAGAGGGAGAGGCCGTTCTGCCGGGCCTTCCAACACTTCGCCTTCAATGGAGAATCTGGAGCCATGGCATGGGCAATCCCATGTGCGTTCTCCGTCATTCCATTCCACTTCGCAGCCCATATGGGTGCAAGTCGTGTCCACGATGAACAGCTTGCCTTCCTTATCTCTGTAGGCGCCGGCTCTGCGCCCGTGCAGGGTGACAGCCGCTCCTTCATCCCGCTCCAGGTCATCCGGCGTACGGCGAACCATCTCCAGCTTGCCGCTGATCAAATGTTTGGCGACGTCGAAGTTGTCGACCACCAGATTCTTGAGCGTCTTCACAGAGAGCGATCTGGAAGGCATGAACAGCTCCGCATAACGGTTCTCTTTCTCCTGAATGAGATCGCTGATCATCATCGCGGCCGCTGTGCCTGTCGTCATCCCCCATTTTTTGTAGCCGGTGGCGATGTAGATATTGGACTTCGATTCCGCGTCGGTAATCGGTCCGATATACGGAAGCTTATCTCCCGTAACCAAGTCTTGCGCCGACCAGCGGTACAAAATTTCCTCTGTGTTAAATTGCTGGGCAGCGTATTCCTGCAGGGCTTCATAGTGGTTAATCGTGCAAATTCCTTGGCCTGTCTTATGCTTCTGTCCGCCTATGATGAGGAGAGGCGAGCCGTCCTCAGCGGTCGCGCTTCGTATAGAACGCTTTGGATCCTCCGCACTGATATACATGCCGCCTGGATAATCCATATTGGATTTTACGCCAAGCGCATAGGAACGCTCGGCATGCATGCGTGCGAAGAAAAATCCGTAACCATCGTAAAACGGGTAATGCGAGCAAATCGCTACATGCTTGCATGTCACGGCATGTCCGTCAGCCGTTCTGACAGTAGGGAGCTCCCCTTTTTCGATATCAATGGCAGTTGTACCTTCGTATACATGTCCGCCAGCCTCCGTCATTTCGCGGACTAACGCCTCTAGATAGCGGAGCGGGTGGAATTGAGCCTGATCGTTCATCTTGATGGCAGCTTTCGAAGGCAGATTCTTCAGCGGGATATGATCCAGATAAGCGCCCGGAATGCCGAGCGCATCGTACGCAGCCATCTCGTTCTCCAGCTTGCGGATGTAGTCATCCGAGTTGGTGAAGACGTAGGCATCCTGCTTCAAGAACCCGCAGTCGATTGCATGCTGATTAACCGAACGTTCAATAAATCGAAGCGCATCCTGATTGGCTTGAAAATAAAGCGAAGCCTTTTCCTTGCCCTCCTGCTTGATAAGCTCGTCATAGATCAGATCGTGCTGTGCTGTTATTTTCGCTGTGGTATGGCCTGTCGTTCCATGGAGCAGCTTGCCGGCTTCGAGCAATACGACGCTGAGGCCTGCTTTGGCAAGCAAATAAGCGGTTGTAATGCCGGAGATGCCTCCTCCAATAACGGCTGCATCGGCTTCAGTATCATGCTGAAGCTTCGAGTAGGCGGGCAGCCCTTTAAGTGATTGGAGCCAATACGATTCCGGGTATGTTGGCAGCGGTGGCAAATTGGCCATCGTAATCCCCTTTCTGAAGTAAGTGCTTCCTTCATTCCTTCCCAAATTTCGACATTCTATTCGGATGTCTGCCTATATCTAAATAGCGGATTGACTCTTACGTATACTGGAGAGTTTATAATGAAGTCAGAAGGGAGGCGTAGCATATGTATTCCATCGGCCAATTGTCCCAAAAAACCGGCATCTCCATTCGGACGCTGCGCTATTATGATGAACTGGGTTTGCTCAAGCCTGCCAGGGTGGCGGAGTCGGGTTATCGCTATTACTCCAATGAGGAAATTCGTCTGCTTCAGCACATCGCGGCACTTAAGGAGCTTGGCTTCACGCTGGCTTCCATTAAGGATTTATTGTCTGAGGGAAAGGAGGCAGCAGATCAAGAGAAGCGCTGGATGTCATATCTGAATATGGAGCTGGAGGCAATCGAACAGGAGCGGGCGAGGCTGGACAGTATGGAGAAGCTGCTGCAAACCGCGAAGCATGCGCTTGTGATCAAAGGGGAGTTTGACCCGGAGGATATCTTTTTATTTATTCGCGCGCTTCAGTCGCCATCGGAAATCAGGGATCGTTTTTTAGAGGAGCATTTTACGGAAAGAGAGATTGCGATTATTAAAAAACTGCCGGATCTAAGCTCCAAAGACCCTCGCGCGATGAAATGGGCGGAGATCATACGCACTGTCAAGCTGCATATGGACGAGCCGCCATCGTCTGCGGTTTCGCAGCAGCTTGCAGCAGAGATTATAGAGATTACGATGGAGTGGTTTGAGCAGGATGAGATATTGCTTGAGAAGTACTGGACTTTAATTCGACCTGATGAAGGGGCGGACTCGAAGGTGTATGCCCTCGATTCCGGCGTGATGGACTATATTGACAGCATTGTAGATTGGTATTTGCTGCATGGGGAAGGAGCGACATCAAATGGCGGGAAAGTTGAATAAGCCGATAAGCGAAGGAAGGGCTTGGTCCTACGTCGTCATCGGCGGCATGCTTGAGATTGTCTGGGCCAGCGGCTTTAAGTATGAAGCGATACCGTCATTGGTCGTGCTGATTGCTTTGCTGACCAGCTTCGACCTCATTATCCGGGCTGCCAAAGTGCTTCCGGTAGGAACGGTATACGCTGTGTTTGCGGGGATGGGCACGCTCGGCACGACAATGATGGAGATGATACTGTCAGGCGAAGCGGTCAAGCCGCTGCGTATTGTTTTTATTCTGCTGCTGCTTGGCTGTATGATCGGGCTGAAACTTACGGCGAAAGGAAGTGGGCGCTAATGGACTGGCTTATGCTTATTGGCGCAGGTCTATTCGAGATCGCTGGCGTAATCGGCATTAAACGCGTGGCGCAAAACAATAATTGGACGAACAATATAATCCTGATTGGCGGATTCATTATCAGCTTTCAGCTGTTGATTGAAGCCATGGGGACGATTCCGCTGGCGACGGCGTACGCGGTGTGGACCGGGATCGGCACGGTCGGAGCGGCTGTCGTCGGCATGATTTTTTTCAAAGAACCGAAGAGCTGGCTCCGAATCGGCTGCATTTTGGGCATTATTTTTTCAGTCGTAGGGTTGAAATTGGTTAGCTAATAGGACAATTGGTCCCATTGCACCCGGCTGCGCACTTCGAATTGCAATGTATCTTCAATGTCGGAGATGCGAAGCATCAGGCGCGACAGATCTTGAAGCGAGAAAGGCTGATCGGCCATGGCTGCAATGCGGCGGACGTAAGCTCTGAGTGCAGGAAGATGAATGCCGAATACGGATGGATCTTCCATATTGCGGACATAGACATGATCAGGCACAGATAAGGCCATGCTTTCCATGTCGGAATCATTGAACAAATATTGCTCGAACGGTGCGTCAAGACGTATGTATAACGTGCTGTCCCAGTCAAGAGCTTCCGTATTCTCAATCATGAGCCAAATCGGAATGGGCTGGCCTGTATCGGCATCCTGCTCATAGAAGACTGCTTGTCTCATCGCTGGCTGATCGCTCCTTTCTTTTCATAGGTTTGTCGCTGCAGCTGCATGAGCAGCTTGGTTGTTGCATCCGAGTAGCCGTGCTTGAAGGCGGGCAAGGCGGCCAAGCGGGCACGCAGATTGCGGTCTCGCCGTTCTTGGTTCATTCGCCGGGTAATTCGTTCAAGCCTTGCTTGCGCAAACTCGGCAGGCACGCCGAAGGTTTCGGCTAACTGGCGGTAGCAAGAAGGCTGATTCGGGATAGCCGTTACCTCGCGAAGCATGTGCAGGGGCATGGCGCTGTACTGCTGGAATAATCCGGCTTGTGTCTCCTGCAGGCTGACGAAGGAGGGAGGAAGCTCTCTCTGATTGCCGGCATGCAGCGCAGGATGGCACAGCTCATGGAAAAAAGCGAGGCGCTGCTCATGCCGATCCATATGGATGTTCAAGAAGATCAGGCAGTCTCCGTCTTCATCATAAAGAACTTTCGTCTCGCCCTCCGTATAAGCGATGAATGCGTCAAAGAGGGAAGCGATATGATCCAAATCTTCCAAATCATCAGGGGTCCGAATGCCCCCCTCCTCGAATTTGGCTTGAATCCACAGCTCCATAGCCGTAGGTCGATAGAGTTCAAAGTTTAGAAGCTCCATGCCGCTCCTCCTCGTATAAGAATGTATGTTCGCTTATTTGCCGAAAAATAAAACCCCTTAGGGTTAATTGCCAGCTGCCTCTATTGGATAGCTGTGATAGTGGTGGTGCAAGCCGAGAAAATCGGCTTAGCGCGTCCCAGCATCAGCGGAAGCTCACTGCAAGCCGAGAAAGTCGGCTTGGCGCTCCTTACTCACTAGAAGTATCACGTTCCCGGCGGCGTTTTTCTTTGAACGCCCGGAACATCTCTAGCTCGCGTTTTAAATGCTCCGCTTCTTCCTCGTCTATTTCTTCAGGTGGTCCGCCTAAATATGCAATATATACGCCAGATTCAGGCTTCGTGCTCTTGCTGGACGCTAGGCGCTCTGAAGTCTCATTACGCAGCGTCTTTGGATTGGAATTATCTGAGAGATCCAGCAAATAGTCAGCGTTTGTATGGAGCGCGTCTACTAGAGCCGCTAACGTCTCGTGCGGCGGCGCGCTGCGCCCTTGCTCGTAGTTGCTGATCGCGGCCTTGGTCAGGTTAACTTGGTGCGCAAGCTGCTCTTGCGTGAGCTTCATAAGCTTTCTGCGTTCAGTTAACCGATCGGCTCTAAACACGATAATCTCTCCTTAACAGATATGCGAGACGAAATGAAAGATTAAGCTATTTTTAGGTACAAGTATATTGTACTACATATCGAGCGAATTTCAATATAAAGACAAAATCTATATCGTTTTTACTTAAATAATTTAAATCTGGGATCCAATGTACAAGAAACTTGTACAAATATGTGCGCTGGTTGAACAATCAATCGGATTGTATCCCCAACCAACCCATCATCAAACAGTTGATATAGATATTGCTACGCATAAATAGAGTGAAAATGTAAGTTTGTCGAATTGATCCAGCACAAGGGAGGAGAACAGCCATGAAACTGTACACCGACAAAAGGATTCAGTATGGCGTAACCGCCCTGTACCCGCTAGCGGCTTTTGGTCTGCTGTATTTCGGGGAATATCTATTAAGCTCTTGGATTGCTCCTGTGTGTGCTTTCCTGTTGTTCTGCTGTCTATGGAGAGGCATGCGCCAGGTGCTGTGGTCCAATCTGCTGTTATGGGTGGCTGCCTTGCCGGTCTGGCTTATTTCTCTTGAATCGGATGGCAGAGAACAAATTCTGGCGAATCTCGTATTCATCATTATGATGTTTCTCCCTGCGCTTCTGATCCCGCAGCTGCTTATTGTCGATATTCGCAATAGGCTTCTTCTTAAGCTTTCCCAGAGGCGGGAGTATCCCGTTTCATAGATCTGACTTATTATCCTCATAAAGCCACACAGCTAAGAGCCCTCCGAGGAGCAGGCGTACCGGTTGCCGCAGGCAGGTTCCCATAAGAACTTGACCTTCGCCCCCGTATAAGCCGAACTGCTTCCCACAGAGGGCTCTTCTTCGTGTGCAAAAATCACACCCGACGTCATGATAGCTAACGCTCTTTTTTGACAGAAATGTTCACCAATGATTAATACAGAGAGCGAAAAAGGATAAAATAGCGAGCATTTGTGTAAAAAAGAACCATTGTTATCGTTTTCTTACTTTCAAATCCGATTTTACAGATGAATTCCGTTGGGATAGGGTATTAGAACAAACAAAAAACAGTTATTGGTTACAAGGGAAAACACTTCTTGATCTAGGCTGAACATGGCTCGAGCTGGCAATTGCCCAGTCTTACCTTCCTAATGACATAAAGTCCCGTAACCAGGAAGGAGTGAATGTCGATGTATTATGTGCTTTATTTGACCACAGGCAGTTTTTTATTGTTCCAAGTGCTGTACACGGTGATCCCTCTCCTGTATAGCAAGGTGATGAAGCTGGAGCCAGACCTGGAGGAAAAGACGCTGTCGGTTCTCGTGCCGGCCTACAACGAAGAGAAGACGATACAGAACTGCCTGGATGCGATGGACGGCCTGAACTACCGCAATCACGAGATTATCATCGTGAATGACGGCTCCAGGGACCGCACCTTCGAACGTCTGCAAGAGCTGCTGGATCTTCGCGTCAATTACCGCAAGCCGAATCAGCGGCTGAAGTATAAGCGGGTTAGGGGTTTTTACCAGTCTGCGCTATACCCGAATATTTTCGTCATTGACAAGCTCAATGGCGGCAAAGCGGATTCCCTGAACGCAGGCATCGATTACGCCGATGGGGAGATCGTCATTACGCTGGACGCGGATAGCATGCTGGAGGCTAATTCCCTTAAGTACGTTAATCAGTATTTCTATGATCCGTCGATCGTCGCTCTAGGCGGCACGGTCAAAATTGTGCAAGGGGCGAAGCGGAAGAACGGCGAGATTCATGAGACGTTCACAGGCAAAGGCATTGTGCGCAGCCAAATGATCAGCTACATCCATAGCTTCTATGTGCGCAAGCTGACGCAATCCTATTTTAACTCCATCGTCGTCATCTCCGGTGCGTTCGGCGCCTTCTACAAGGAGCTGATGTATGAGGTGAACGGCTTCCGCAGCACCGTTGGCGAGGACATCGACATTACGCTGAAAATTCACGAATACATCAAGGCGAACAAGCTGAACCAAAGGCTGGTCTACGCGCCTGAGGCGGTATGCTTTACTGAATGCCCGGAGGATATGAAGAACTTCTACAAGCAGCGCATCCGCTGGCAGAAGGCATTCGTAGACTGCATTCTCATCTATTGGTCGAAGCTCTCCCGCAGCTTCAAGCCGGGCATTAGCATCTTTTTTGCCATCGACGGCTTTATTCTGGGGACGCTGACGGTATTTACTACCGTATTCTACCTAATCGATGCAGCATTCTCTGGCAGCAATCTGTTTATCGCTTTCCTGTTATTTATTATTACGATCTTCATTAATGCCTTGCAGCTTGGCATTTCCTTTCTGCTATGCAGGAAATACGGCGGGCATTTCACCCTATGGGAGTATGTCAAAATGATGGCGTTCAGCCAGTATGACCTCATCTCGTATAGATTGGTGCTGATGTATATCAATGTCGTCGGCACCTTCAAATATTTCGATAACGACAATGGCTGGGGGTTCGTCGAGCGTAAGGGCGTCGCATCAATCGGACGCAATACGTCGGCAAGCGCCCGATAACCGGACGGAGGCAGACCATGAGCAGCGTAAGCACCGCCAAGCCGGCGGGAAAACGAATCATTTATATCGACCTATTGCGAATTATTTCTATCGTAGCCGTTATCGTACTGCATATCTCGGCTTCGCTGCTGACCCGTACGAATGATTTTTCGACGACATCCTGGTGGGTGAGCAATGTATTCAATTCCATCTGCCGGTTTGCAGTTCCGGTATTCTTCATGATTAGCGGCGCGATGATCCTGCGTTCGGAGATTAAGTCTTTGAAGGATTTTTATTTGAGAAGGGTATGGCCGCTTGTTGTATCCTTGCTGTCCTGGTCGCTCATTTACGGGCTATTCTACCAATACTATCTGTTGAAAAGCGATATGAATGCGCTGGAGTTCGTAGCGGACTTCGGCTACAAGCTGCTCACCGACCAGAATTATGTGCATCTATGGTTTCTTTACGCCATCATTGCAGTCTATATGACTGTGCCACTCATCTCCAAGTTAGTGAAGGCCTGCAGCGAAAAGGATCTGCGCTATTATTTGCTGCTGTGGTTCGTGATAAGCATCCTGTACCGGCTGATCTCGGATATTGTGTACCGCGCCACCGATCAGTATCTCTACATTTCAAGCATGAACATTCCTCTCTTTATGGGGTATCTCGGCTATTTTATTTTAGGCTATTATCTCTTTCACTATGAGCTGCCGACGATATGGAAGCACGTCTTGTACAACCTGGGCATTCTATCGTTCGTGCTGACGCCTATATTGACCTATGGGGTGTCGAAGCTGAACGGTACGCTGGACGAAATGTTCTACGGCAACTATTCCATTACAAGCTTTCTGATGGCGGTCGGCCTTTTCCTCTTCTTCAAAGAAAAGGATACGGCCATATCGCGAAGGACCAACGACAAGGTGCGGAAAGTGATCAGTTCAGTCTCCGCCGCAAGCTTCAGCATCTATCTGGTACATCTGCTGGTGGAGACGATGGTTGCGCGCAGCGTGGGGGTGGAGGCGTCGTTCATCGAGACGGCGGGAAGTCTGATCTTCAATCTGGCGGCAGTATTCGCCGTCAGTTACATTGCGGTCAAGGTGCTTAATCTGAACCGCTTTGTGACGGCAATCTTATTCGGCGGGAGAGGGTGACAGACTTGAGAGCGAACAAAGCGGTCAAGATCAATGCATGGACGAAGCTGATCGTCGCAGTCGTATTAATCGGAATAGGCATTTATTATGTGCAGAGCATTGGAGGGGAGGAGCGCCGAGTCAACACCGTCTATATCGAGGCTTGGCGTGATCCCGCGAATGTGAAGCTGTCGGAGAAGGGCGTAGACATTGCCTTTGTCGCATTTGCGAAGATTGCAGGAACTGACTTGTTCTTCCATGAGGATGAAGCGGCGAATGAGCAAATCAAAAACAATATCAAGGCTCTGAAAGAAAACAATCCAAAGACGAAGTTTGTGCTGGCGGTCGGCGGCTACGGGGTAGACGGCTTCTCTGACGCCTCCATGGACGGAACGCGTTACTTGTTCACCGAGAGCATCATCGAACTGGTGAAGGAGCTGGATCTGGACGGCGTCGACATTGACTGGGAATTCCCGGCGCATGACGGCTGGGGCACGGTGAAGGCCAGTCCCAAGGATACGGTCAACTTTACCAGCCTTATGAGGGAGCTGCGAGAGAAGTTGAACCTTTTGCCGCATAAAGGGGACAAGCGCTACATCCTGACGTTCGCCGCCGGCTCCCAGGACTGGTATTTCGATAAAGTCGAGCTGAAGGAAGTGGAGAAGCACGTCGACTACATTAACGTCATGAGCTATGACTTAACCGGCCGCTGGTCGGACAAGACCGGCTTCAACGCCAATCTGTATCCCGACAGCAAAGGGCAATCTCCGCTTAGCATTGACCATATTATAACGAGCTACTTGAAGCATGGCGTGGACAGCAAGAAGCTGCTGCTCGGCATTCCGGCCTATTCCTACGCTTGGTCAGGTGTGAAGGATACGGGGGACGGCCTCTTCCAGACGGGCGAGCCGATCGATATCGTGAAGACGGACCTCAGCTACAAATCCATTGTGAAGGACTATTTGAACCAAAACGGCTTTACCCGTTATTTCGACGAGGAAGCAAAGGCGGCCTATCTGTATGACGGTGACACCTTCATCAGCTATGAGGATCTGGAAGCAGTGGATGCGAAAATTAGCTACATTAAGAAAAAGAATTTGGCCGGCGCCATGGTATGGGAATACGCCCAGGACGCGGAGGACGGCATCATTCAATATTTGACGGACAATCTGAACGAGGATTAATCCCTCTGCGCTGCCCGACAAGGGACAGCTGGTCTTATTTTTCAGCATTTGTCGGACATGATCTACCCATACCCCTCTCTTAATCTCGCATATGCTGTAGTAAGCATGATAGAGAGGAGGATCCATATGTCGGCAAAAGCAAAGATTAGCGGTTTGGGAAAAGGCAGAAGGGCTGTTCTTGTATCCGGAGACCGTCGCAGACATCACCGCAGACACCATCGCAGACACGAAGATTTTGCGGTGGAAGGGATTCAAGAGATGGGAGCGGACTTAAGCAGATCATTCGCCAAGCTTCGGAAACGCTGCAAGGCACGCAGGCTGGTTGCGGCTATCCGCCATTGCGACCGCAGAGCGATTAATGAGATTTTTGAATGGAGATGCCGGGCGATTTGCTTCTTCCGTAAACCTGGATTTGATTGTGTGAAAATCAGCTGTTGTTTCGGACGAGGCTCCGCGTTTGTTACGTTTGATATTTGCGTAAGAAGCTTGAATCGTTGTTGCGGATTTGACGGCGGCTTCAGAAACGGCTTCTTTTAATTCTCTAGCCTTCTTGGGAATGAGAAGCCCGGTCTCTCGTCGGAGCGGACCGGGCTTCTTCCTATTCCTGTCATGACAGCTCAGCAAGCTGATTCATAACTTCGATATAGTAGGCGGCCTCACGCGGCACGAATTGCTCCGCACGGATGACGCAAGCATCTGGGACAAGCAGGCCGGCGTCTGGCGCAGTTCCGTCAGCCAGCTTCATGCCATGTACGGCAAGCTCGTCTGCCGAACCTTCGAACAGCTTGAGCATATCGGCAATATCCGCCTCGTAGATGCCGGCGACCTCTTCAGGCTGCAGGCGGAATTCGGACAGCGGCAGCTCGCATACGAGGGCGAACACGTCGCTCACTTCCCGGTCCATATATACGGAGCCGCCGACGATGCCCTCGGCTTCTTCGCGTATTTGCCCGAGCGGGACAAGCTGATCGAAGTCCGCCCGGATGCCGAGCTCCTCCTCCAGTTCCCGGGCAGCGTCCCGGACTGTCTCGCCGGCAGTCAGGTGACCCGCGGCCGTAATATCGAAGCTCCCGGGATTAGTATCCTTGCCGAGCTGACGCCGCTGGAACAAGACAACAGGACGGCCTTCAATCCGCCGCGTCAGCCAGCAATGGAACGACCGATGCCAATATCCGTGCTTATGAGTCTCGGAGCGGGTGGCCGTACCGATCGGATTCATGGCTTCATCGTAGATGTCGAACCTCTCCTCAGCCATTGGCCGCAGTCTCCAGCTGCGATGTGCAGTGCTTGCAGCGGGTTGCCTTTACCGGCACTTTGGACAGGCAGTAAGGGCAATCCTTCTCCGTCGGTTCCGCCTTGGCTGCATCCGGATCCTCTTTCTTCCGGCGCAGGGCGTTAATGCCTTTGACCAGCAGGAAGATACAGAACGCGACAATGACGAAATCGAGTATGACGTTAATAAATACGCCGTACTTGATAACAGGCGCGGTAGCTTTCTCAGCATCTGTTAGTGTAGATAAATCTACTAATGGAATCTGCAAATCTCTGAAATCTACTTCCCCCAGGATGTATCCGATAGGCGGCATGATAATGTCATTAACCAGCGAAGTGACGATCTTGCCGAATGCGCCCCCTATGATTACGCCCACAGCAAGGTCTACAACATTGCCGCGCATGGCGAATTCTTTGAACTCGTTCACAAATTTAAATTTCATCGTGCTTTCCTCCGTTTTCTTCTCAGGTACCCTAGTAACTCTAGTATGAACCAAATCTAGCATTGCTATTCCAGAATAGCAAGACCTAAGGAAGGGGACGAATGCCCTAATTCAACAAAAAGCGTCATGATCTACGCGAAAGAAAAAGGATATTTTGGTAATTTGTCGAACTCACTTAAGATGTAAGATATTCAGTAGCGGAGGAGGAGCGCAAGTGAGCCACCCGATATTGTACGGCAACCCTTACTATTTGCTGCTTTCGCTTTCGATCATGTGCTTTGCCTCCTTTACGATGATGAGTATGATAGACCATATGAGGCCTCAAATCGCCCGGCAATCGGTCAATTGGCTGATTGGCGCTGCGCTGGTCTTCAGCTTGGGGCTATGGACGATGCATGTTGTGTCGATGATGGCTTCCGATTATGTGATTGTAGTGGACTGGAGCATGATGGCAACTTTTCTGGCATGCGTGGTCACGACCTTCGCTGCGTTGTATATCATCTTCCATAAGCCTGACATTTCGCGGTTTTGCGAATGCATCGCTGCCTTCATGCTAGCCTGTTCATCAATGCTGCTCCACTACATGTCCGTCCTCTCGAATTCCATTAAGGATTATTCCATTCAATATGCATGGTTTGCTCTTTCCTTCGTAATCAGCTTCGCCGGTGCTTATACCGCCATCCTCTTGCTTAAGAAGAAACCGCCATCTTATAAATTGGCCAACGGCCTTGTGCTGGGCATCTCCTGCATGGCTATGCACCAGCTTGGCATGCATGCCATTACAGTGCAGTACCGCGACATCATGACCATGGAACGGTTCAATGAATATTTGATGCTGCTGGCTTTTATTCTTTGCATGACTACCGTCCTGATTATTTCCTTCAGCCTTGCCACATGGTTCAATATTAAGAAATTCGCAGTGATGCACGGACGCTACAAGCTCCTTGTTGAAAACTCAATGGACACTATTGCTCTGATCAAAGACGGCAAATGGGAATATATGAATCCGTCCGGGCTTGCTTTGTTTGAAGCGAGGCATGAGCGGGAGCTGATTGGGGCCAGCGTCTATGGTCTGCTGGAGCCGAAGCATCACGCCGATATCGCCGAATGGATGGACGCGGAGCTGCCGGCGGAAGGGGCGCCCGCTCTGACAACGGAGCTGCGGTGGCGGACGCTTAGCGGCAAGCTGATCCATACGGAGATGGTTCGCGTCCGCGCATCCTTCTACGGCGCTCCTGTCGAGCAGGTCATTATCCGGGATATCTCGGAGCGGAAGAAGAATGAGGAGCTGCTGATCAAAGCGGAGAAGCTGTCTATTGCCGGCCAGTTAGCGGCGGGCATCGCCCATGAAATCCGCAATCCGCTCACCTCGCTCAAGGGATTCATGCAGCTATTATCTTCAGGCCGCAATCATAACAGCCATTACTATGCCGTCATGAAGTCCGATCTTATTCAGATTGAGACCATCATCAGCGAGCTGCTTATGTTATCCAAGCCGCAAGTATATGAATACTCGCATATCGATCTCAGGCAGCTGCTTTCAGAGTCGGTCGCCAGCTTGCGGGCGCATGCCGATATGTACCGGGTCCACTTGGAGTATGGGCAAGTGCAGCATCCGTTATGGGTGGTGGGTGTCGGGACACAGCTCAAGCAGGTATTTATTAACGTCATCAAAAATGCGATAGAGTCGATGCAAGACGGCGGCACCGTTCGTGTGGATGTAACTGTTAACGACAGAGGAATGGCCATTATCCGAGTCCGTGATGAAGGAGAGGGCATCTCCAAGGAGCAGCTTGCGAAGATGGGGCAGCCGTTCTATACGACCAAGGACAAGGGGACCGGCCTCGGGCTTATGGTCTCTTACAAGATTATCGACAATCACGAAGGCTTTATCTCGGCTGAGAGCGAGCTTGGCGTTGGCACCACCTTCACCATTCGCCTCCCTCAGCGCTGTCCGGCAACCGGCAAGCTGGAATTGCTCAACCGCCATGCATAAGTTGCAATGACATGCCGTTCCATGGTATATCTCTAATATACAAACATATGTTCTAGAGCGATGGAGGGCATTCCATCCTTTCGAAGAAGGAGATTAGAGAGATGGCGGAGCCGCTGAAGTTGATGTATGACGGAGTTTTTCTGGAGCAGTTCGGGATGAAGCTGAAGGAAGCTTGGGAGCCGTTCCATGTAGAGCTATTCGTCAGCGAGGCAAGAAGAGAGGATTGGGCAGAGCTGGAGCTAAAGCCCCGTATTCGCAGAATTGCCGAGGCTCTGGGCGCTGCCTTGCCGCGCGACTACATAGATGCGCTGGATGTGCTGTATCTCATTGATGAAGACTGTGTCGGGTTTCCATATCTGTTCTTCCCTGACTTCGTAGAAGTATACGGGAGGGGGGAGGAACACTGGGAGCGGTCGATGGATGCGCTCGCCCGGTTCACTCGTCGCTCAAGCTCGGAGTTTGCAGTAAGGCCGTTTATTATCGAGCACCCGGAGCGGATGATTCCGCAATTGCTGCAATGGGCAGACGATCCGGATGAGCATGTGCGCAGGCTGGCGAGCGAAGGCTCGAGACCGAGGCTGCCTTGGGGGCAAGCGATTGAGCGGTTCAAGAAAGATCCTAGCCCGATGCTGCCCGTCTTGGAGAAGCTGAAAGCCGATCCTTCGCTGTATGTGCGCAAGAGCGTCGCCAATCACTTGAACGATATTGCCAAGGATCACCCTGATCTGGTCTTGGCTATTGCTGAGAAGTGGCTCGGAGGGCATGAGTGGACGGATTGGATCGTTAGACATGCTTGCCGGACGCTGGTGAAGCGGGCCGACACGCGGGCAATGGCTTTATTCGGCTATACTGCCCACAATGCTGCTGAAGAGTCATTGGTTCAAGCCGCGGCATTGGAATTGTCGAAGACCGAGATTGCCATTGGCGGAGAAGTGAAGCTGCATTATCGCATTCAATTTAAGGATAACGGAACGACGGAGCGCTTCAAGCTGCGTGTGGAATATGGCATCGCCTTTGTGAAGTCCGGCGGGAAAACCTCGCTGAAGAGATTCCTGTTGTCAGACCGGGAGTTTAGTCAAGGCGAAGTGATCGAGCACGCGCGGGTGCATCGTTTCGCAGATTTGACGACACGCAAGCATTATCCTGGTACGCATGTCATTACCTTATGGGTGAATGGAATGGAGTTTGCAAGCGCAGAGCTTCTTCTCCGTGCTGAATAACAAGTGAAGAAAGGAGCAGGGCGCATTCGCCTTGCTCCTTTGTCATTTGTTCATATGGATGGCACAATTAGTCTTTATCCTTGTTGCTTGTCGTATGGCGTCTAGGATGCTGCATGTGCGCTTCCGGATTGTCGTCGTCATCATGCGGCGTGAGCCTTGGATCCGTGCGGCCTTCATGATGGTTGTCGAACTCAAGCTCGACCTGTCTCCATTCCGTCGATCCCAATATGGGATCGGCAGGGAAGGATTCGCCACGTTTAAGCTTCTCGTCACGTCCCCATTCATTGCGGTACACGCCGTCCGCTTCCACCGGCTCGCCGGAGATGGGGTCCATGCGATAATCTTCATGAGAATTGCTCATATGCCTGTATCCTCCTTGGGCTGTCTTCCAAAAAAAAGCTTATAGGCCGTGCTTCGGCACAGCAGCACGGTCAGCTTCTGATTGCAGCTCGCTGGCATTTTGCTTGCTTGCCTGTTGACGGTCAGCGAGCGACTGTGCTTTGCTTGCTGCCTTCTGGCGGTCGGATGGATTTTTGCCGGACATGGGCTATCGCTCCTTTGCAGAAAGTAATGATCTGTTAGGGAAGATCGGCTTTAGTGTGCCACAGGAGGAAGAAAGATATGAGTTCGTTACAACAATCGGAGCTCGCAGGAAGGGCAGGCGGCATCCCGTTCGGTTACTTCCTCGCCGCAGCCGGGGCATGGCTCGCGATAAGAGGCTGACGGGCTGCCATGGGGCGCGGAAACGGAGGCGGGAGGCTCTTCCTTCCCGCTCTGCAGATGGGCAGGCGTACCGAAGATGGCTTCCACCATGCTGCGAATCGTCTTGTAGTTATCGGAATCATCCGACATGACGCGAATGACGAGAAACATAACTCCGAGCAGTCCGCAAGCCAGAAGCAATACAAGGACAGTTGCCCCGATATTCAGCCATGAAGCTAGCGGGGCGGCGGTTGAGTGAGGATTCCATGATGATAAGATATGCACCTTAGGTCACCTCACCCATTCACCTGATAGCGTTTCTCCAGCGTCTTGCCTCCGAACCACATCACAAGCACGGCTGTTATGGAGACGAATATTCGCCATGGCTCGTTCACCAGGTTGGTAATATCGAAGCTGATGAGCGAGATCACGAAGATCATGACGGCTTTGCCCATCATAGTCGCCACCAGGAAGGTATGGAACGGCACCTTGCTTAGTCCGGAAACAACGGTAATAACGACCGAAGGGGTAAATGGAAAGCATGCCAGCAGGAATAAAGGAGTGAATCCTCTTTTTTCTACCCAATTGAAGAACCTCTCCGACTTCGGAAATTTGCGCATCAGCTTTTCCTTCACATTGCGCCCAAGCGTGCGGCAGATGAGGAAGACGCATAGCGCTCCGCCTGTAACCCCTATCCATGAGAAGAGAAATCCAAGCCCGAAGCCGTAAATGTTCACGTTAGCCGCAATAATGACGATGAGCGGCAGGAAGGGAAGGAAAGCTTCGATGAAGGGCAGAAGTATGCCCGGAAGCGGACCGAACTGCGAATAGCTCTCCAGCGTTTGTTGAATTTGATGCAGGTCCATATTTTTTAAATCATGAATCCAGTCTTGCCAATTGCTCATCAATTCCTAACCCCGATCTTCTTAAGTGTTGAATAGTAGATGCCGATTAAGCCGAATAAGATGGCGCTTGTCCAGAATACGGCGGTTTCCCCGCCCCATAACGCAATGACTCCGCCCAGAATAGGGCCGATCATGACGCCTACGCCTTCAAATGTAGATAGCAGCCCCCAGCCAACCCCCTCTTGCTTAGGCGGTACATATGTGGCCAGCAAAGCATTCCAGGTAGGCAGAATAGCCGAATAGGATAATCCAAGACCCACCGCTATAACTAAACAATACCAGAATGAAAGTCCCCATGCCAGCACATACAATCCAAAGGCAAAAGCGATGAAGCCGACCACGAGAAACCAGCGGTTGCCGCCCAGCCGGTCGGACAGCTTGCCCATGGGGATGAGACCGCCTACCGCGCATAACCCACCGACGGTCAGGAGGATGGAATACTGCGCTCCGGACAGTCCGAGCTCATGGGTTGCAAAGCCCGGCAGAATTGGAATAAGCATGCTGGAGCCGGTCGTCTGCAGGATCATGCCGGGCAGCAGCTGCTTCATGCTGACAAGCTTATCGCGCAGAGCGTGAATTTGGGCTTTTAGAGGGATATGGTGAACCGCCTGCTGGTTGCTCTTTTTCAAGAAGAAGGAAATCAGCGTGGCGACGATAGATAAGATGACGAGTAGGTTATAGGTCATATTGGAGCTGTAATCGAGCAAAATATTGCAAATAATCGGTCCGCTTCCGAGCCCGAAGAGCCAGATCGTATACAGGAAGCCCATTTGCGTAGCGCGATGCTCCTCGGATACCCTCGTCAGGCATACAATCCAGACTGGGGACATGCCTATCCCGTAGATGGCAGCCGCGCCGATGAACATCCAGGGCAGACTGGCAAATTGAAGGGCGTACACACCGGCAAGCGCAATGACCAGGCTGATCTGAACAATCAGACGGGGGGAGAACCGGTCAAGCAGGTAGCCGATGGCGATTTTGAGCAGCGTATCCGTAATGTAATGGGCTGAGATGGCCAGACCTATGACGTCAGGCGAAAGCCCGAGCGTGCGGGCTCCATAGATGGGAAGGAGGCTGACGAGCACGGCCCCCCTGACGAATTCGACGATGAACAGAATGACGGACAAGAGCCGCATATCGGCCCCCATCCAATGTTTTTGGCGCATAGGTACGAATAGACTCCTTTTCCGCAACCAACGTTAAAAGAAGGAAGCTTTGTTTTGAACATGCAATTTGGTTACAATATCCATTATAATCGTCTCAGCAGCAGAATGGGAGGACCCCTTCGCTTGAAGGCTCCGGATGCGTATGCGGCTGTTCGTAAGCTTAACCGGGTCGTTCACTAATTGCAGCACTTGGCGAACCAGTTCATGGCTGCTGCGGGCGATGAATGCCGCACCCTTGGACTGAAGGTACAGCGCATTCTGTTTCTCCTGACCGGGCACGGGGCGGTAGAGGAAGGCTGGCAGCTCAGCGGCAATCGCCTCGGCTAACGTGAGGCCGCCTGGCTTCGTAATAAGTCCGTCCGCAAGCGCCATTAATTCATGAATGCGGTCCATGTATCCGAAGGAGATCAGGCGATGTGCCGATGGGTGGAAGCGGAACCGCTCTTCGAGCATTTCCTTGAGCTGGCGGTTATGTCCGCAGACTACAGCAACTTGAACTTTCGGGTCATGCAGAAGCAGCTCGCAAATCTCATCAATGTTCGGCATGACGCCTTGAGCGCCAGCCATAATAAGTACGGTAGGCACTCCGTATTGAAGTCCGTACCGGCTGTACAGTTCATGTGAGCGATGAATGGAGCAGAATTCCTTCTTTAGCGGCAAGCCGCTTACTTTAATTGCTCCTTTTTGAATGCCTAACTGTTGGAGCTCCTGGCTCAAATCCTTAGTGGCCACGTAGTAGCGTTTAAGACTCGGGTGAATCCAGCGGCGATGCAAATCGAAGTCGGTAATAACTGCGTATGAAGGTATGGATGAAGCAAGCTTCCTCATGCTTTGAATGGCGTAGAACGGAAAGGTGTAAATGACCGCATCGGGCTGCTCAGCCAGCAGCAATTGCTTGATCTTATGACGTCCGAAGGAATGAAGCCAGCTGCCGAGCAAGGAGTTATGCTTCATTGGTTTCGTAAGGCCGTACATCCAGCCGTAGAGAAAGGGCAGATGCGTGTAGCTTTTGTGGTAAAAGAGCTTAGTCATTTCATTCAGCCAGGGATGCGATTCCGCCATCAAATCGTACATGACGACCTGATTGTACCCGGAATCAAGATAGGCATCGCGAAGAGCTTTGGCTGCCTGGATATGACCTTCGCCGTATGAGGCGTAGACGATGAGCAATTTTGGCTGCCGGTTTTGGGAATGAATCAGCATGACGCACCTCCTACAGCATAGTCTAAGGATGGTTTGTAACAAGAATGTGAACGACATGTGGATCCTTTATATTATTTTTGTAGATTTATTGTAATATCCGTCTCATTCTAAAATGAAAAGGAGCAACGGGCATGAAATATACGTATCTTGGAAATTCCGGTTTGAAGGTAAGCAGGCTATGTCTGGGCACGATGAATTTTGGCGTGGATACGGAGGAGAAGGAAGCCTTCCGCATTATGGATGCGGCGCTGGATGCCGGCATTAACTTTTTTGATACGGCGAATATTTATGGCTGGGGGACGAATGCCGGACGAACGGAGGAAATTATCGGACGGTGGTTCAAAGGAGGAAGCGGGAGAAGGGAACGCACCGTTCTGGCTACTAAAGTGTATGGCGATATGCATGACACATATGACGGACCTAACCGGGAGCAGGGCTTGTCCGCTTACAAAATCCGCAGGCATCTGGAGGGATCGCTCAGGCGCTTGCAGACCGACCATATTGAGCTGTACCAGATGCATCATGTCGACCGCAATGTGAATTGGACGGAGCTGTGGGGGGCATTCCAGAACGCTCAGGCACAGGGGAAGATTGGTTATGTGGGCTCCAGCAACTTCGCCGGGTGGGATATTGCGGTAGCCCAGGGAGAAGCGAAGGCGAGAGGCATATTGGGGCTTGTATCCGAGCAGCACAAATATAATTTGTTATGCCGTCTGCCGGAGCTTGAAGTGCTTCCGGCATCGCAGGCACTCGGTCTGGGCGTTATTCCGTGGAGCCCGCTGGACGGCGGCTTGCTTGCGGGGAACCATCGCCGCAAGAAGGGCGGCGGAAGACGGAGCGGGGATGAGAAGCGGCTGGCCAAGCATCAGGCTCAGCTGGATGCCTACGGGAAGCTATGCGATGAGCTGGGCGAGCCGGAGGATGTCGTATCGCTTGCTTGGCTGCTGGCTAATCCAGCCGTCACGGCTCCGATTATCGGAGTTCGCACCAGCGAGCAATTCGAGCGTTCCCTGCGGGTATTGGAAGTGGAGCTAAGCGAAGAGACGATGAAGCGTCTGGATGAAATCTTCCCAGGACCTGGCGGAGATGCGCCAAGAGCTTACGCTTGGTAAAATGATCAGCCGGCGATGAAAGACGAACAGCCCGAGACTGCTCTCGGGCTGTTGTTATATAGTGCAAGGATCAAATAAGCAGATTGAACAATACAGGGTCCTTATTCAATTCAACGAACTGGAAGCCTTTCTTGTGCATGCGTGCAACGAGCGGCTCGTAATCCTCGCGATGCTTGAGTTCAAGTCCGACCAATGCAGGTCCGTTATCCTTATTTGACTTTTTCGTATATTCGAAGCGGGTAATATCGTCGTTCGGGCCAAGAACCTGGTCGAGAAATTCACGGAGAGCCCCGGCTCTCTGGGGGAAGCTGACCATGAAATAATGCTTGTAGCCTTCATAGATCAAAGAGCGCTCTTTGATCTCTTGCATCCGGTCTACATCGTTATTGCCGCCGCTGACGACACAGACAACCGTCTTGCCGGCAATCTGGTCCCGGAATGCGTCCAGCGCCGCAATCGGTAGAGCTCCGGCAGGTTCAGCTACGATGGCATTTTCGTTATATAGGTCAAGAAGGGTCGTACATACTTTGCCCTCCGGTACCGTTATGACATCATCCAGCAGCTCCTGGCAGATGGAGAACGTCAAGTCGCCGATGCGCTTAACCGCAGCGCCGTCTACGAACTTGTCTATCATCTCCAGCGGCACAACCTCGCCTGCATCGAGAGAAGCGCGAAGCGACGGGGCTCCTTCAGGCTCGACGCCTATAATTTGAGTTTGCGGAGCTACGATTTTGATATACGAGGCTACTCCCGCAGCAAGTCCGCCTCCGCCGACTGTAACGAAGATATAATCCGGCGCAGTCTCGGCCTTCTCCATCAGCTCTTGGCCGACGGTGCCGTTGCCGGCAATAATCTTCCGGTCGTCGAACGGATGGATGAAGGCAAGCCCGCTGCGCTTGCTCTCCGCGATTGCTTCCGCATAGGCGTCGTCGAACGTGTCGCCGGTCAGGACGACTTCAACCATATCTCCGCCGAAGAAGGACACTTGCTTCACCTTTTGTCTCGGCGTAGTGCTCGGCATATAGATTTTGCCCGGTATGCCCAGCGTTTGGCAGGAGTAGGCTACGCCTTGGGCGTGGTTGCCGGCGCTGGCGCAGACGACGCCTTTTACCGTTTCCTCGGGGGAGAGGGAGCGCATGAGATGGTAGGCTCCTCTTATTTTGAAAGAACGGACGACCTGCAGATCTTCGCGCTTGAGCCAAACCTGGCAATTGTAGCGTTCCGACAGAACTCGGTTATATTGAAGCGGGGTGCGGGAGATGACGTCTTTCAGATGCATTTGCGCCTGAACGATCTCCTCTAGCCGTATATGGTTATGGGATAAGGGATGAACACTCATGGAGGACCTTCCTTCCGTCATTCGATTGCGTCTTGAATAAATAGTGGATTCATTATACCACTATGAGAGGAAGAATGAAGGGACTGGCTTCAAAATATATAATTCGATAGAATAGGAGATGGACGAGGAGGTAGAGAATGGGGAAATTTATAAAGAGATTGTTTATCACCTTAATTGTTTTGTTGTTGATCGCAGGAGGGGCCGCGTGGTGGTTCCTGTCTTATATCAAGCCGGATAAGCCTTTAGATTTGAATTATAATCCGATAGATGTCAGGCAGAAGGCTGTTGATATGGTTAAAAGCTTCAAGCCGGAGCTTGTACTCAGTGAAGCGGAAGTTAATGACTTAATCAAAAAGCATATCGATCGGGATGTAGCTGAGCATGTCCGATTGGACGGCGCGCAATTCCAGTTGCAGGGAGACCGCTTGGTTGCCGACCTTAACATCACGTACCGTGACCGAATTCCCGCTCAAATCCAGGCCGAATACCGGCTGGAATGGCAAAATCCTAATTTGGCGCTGAGGCCTCAATCGCTCAAGCTGAAAGGAATTGAGCTGCCGCTTTCGATGCTGGAGACGATTGTTATTCCGCTTGATTTGCCGACAAGTGATTTGGTTTCAGTTGATAATGTGAAGTTTGAAGAGAAGCAGGTTAAGGTCTTGTTTGATATTAAGCTGCCGTTCTAACGGCATGAAGAAATCCCTTCCGACAGTGATCGGAAGGGATTTTTTTATAAATTCGGAAGGAAGGGGTTAAGCGATTTGAAACATGGACCATACGATGCCTTCGTTAGACGTACCGCCGAGAGACAAGCCGATGGTCAGTCCGTTGGACACATAGACCAAGCCGATCGTATCGCCGGCATTTAGTTCGACGTCGCCTGCAATCGTAACAGCTCCGCTTCCCAGAATTGTTCTTAAGCTGAGCACGAGGGCGATATTGACGTTCAGAATAGGGAAATCGGCCGTAATGAGATCTGTTGTTGCAGGAGAAATGCGTCTAACTCGGAATGAAGGGAAGATGCCGGCTCCAAGCACAACGGAAATTACAGCAGTTGTCGTATAGTTTATCGTAGCTTTGATCGCATACCTGCCAGTCGAGGGGACTGTGAATGTTCCGGTAGTTGCATTAAAAGCGGCATTGCCGTAATAGGGGCTGGTGACAGTCCAGTTGGCGAGCTGAGTATCAGCAGAAACGGTTGTGCTATTGATTCTGCCAGAAAATCCATTTGTAGCGAAATTCGGACCAGTTGCTCCCGTCGGCCCTGTTGGCCCTGTGGGTCCGGTATTGCCAGTCGGCCCTGTTGGCCCTGTGGGTCCGGTATTGCCAGTTGGACCGGTCGCACCTGTGATGCCGGTCGGCCCCGTTGGTCCCGCGGCACCATCTGCACCAGTTGGCCCCGTCGGACCAGTTGGTCCAGCAGCGCCGTCCGCGCCAGTTGGCCCCGTCGGTCCGGTAGCTCCAGTAGGGCCATCCGCGCCAGTTGGCCCTGTGGGACCGTTAGGTCCAGTAGCGCCGTCCGCGCCGGTTGGCCCTGTGGGTCCGGTTGGTCCAGCAGCACCTTCTGCACCAGTTGGCCCTGTTGGTCCAGTGGCTCCAGTAGGGCCGTCTGCGCCAGTTGGCCCCGTCGGTCCGGTTGGTCCAGCAGCACCGTCCGCGCCAGTTGGCCCCGTCGGTCCAGTTGGTCCAGCAGCGCCGTCCGCGCCAGTTGGCCCCGTCGGTCCGGTAGCTCCAGTAGGGCCATCCGCGCCAGTTGGCCCTGTGGGACCGTTAGGTCCAGTAGCGCCGTCCGCGCCGGTTGGCCCTGTGGGTCCGGTTGGTCCAGCAGCACCTTCTGCACCAGTTGGCCCTGTTGGTCCAGTGGCTCCAGTAGGGCCGTCCGCGCCAGTTGGCCCCGTCGGTCCGGTTGGTCCAGCAGCGCCGTCTGCGCCAGTTGGCCCTGTTGGTCCGGTGGCTCCAGTAGGGCCGTCTGCGCCAGTTGGCCCCGTCGGTCCGGTTGGTCCAGTTGGTCCAGCAATGCCGTCCGCACCAGTCGGCCCTGTTGGTCCTGTTGGTCCAGCGGCACCTTCTGCACCAGTTGGCCCCGTTGGTCCGGTAGCTCCAGTGGCGCCGTCTACGCCAGTTGGCCCCGTTGGTCCTGTTGGTCCAGCAGCACCGTCCGCGCCAGTTGGCCCCGTCGGTCCGGTAGCTCCGGTAGCTCCAGTAGCTCCAGTAGCTCCAGTAACTCCAGCGGTGCCATCGGCGCCAGTTGGCCCTGTTGGTCCAGCAGCGCCGTCCGCGCCAGTTGGCCCTATGGGTCCAGTGGCTCCAGTAGGGCCGTCTGCGCCAGTTGGCCCTGTGGGTCCGGTAACTCCAGTAGCGCCATTGGTGCCGGTTGGCCCCGTCGGTCCGGTAGCGCCAGTCGCACCATTGGCGCCAGTTGGCCCCGTTGGTCCGGTAGCTCCAGCAGCACCGTCCGCGCCAGTTGGCCCCGTCGGTCCGGTTGGTCCAGCAGCGCCGTCTGCGCCAGTTGGCCCTGTTGGTCCAGTGGCTCCAGTAGGGCCGTCTGCGGCAGTTGGCCCCGTCGGTCCGGTTGGTCCAGCGGTACCTACTGCACCAGTTGGCCCCGTCGGTCCAGTTGGGCCATCCGCGCCGTCTGCACCGGTCGGCCCCGTCGGTCCGGTAGCTCCAGCTGGGCCATCCGCGCCAGTTGGCCCTGTGGGTCCGGTAGCGCCAGTCGCGCCGTCTACACCGGTCGGCCCCGTCGGTCCGGTTGGTCCAGCAGCACCGTCCGCGCCAGTTGGCCCCGTCGGTCCGGTTGGTCCAGCAGCGCCGTCTGCGCCAGTTGGCCCTGTGGGTCCAGTGGCTCCAGTAGCGCCGTCAGTGCCAGTTGGCCCTGTGGGTCCAGTAGCTCCAGTAGCGCCATTGGTGCCGCTTGGCCCCGTCGGTCCGGTAGCGCCAGTCGCACCATTGGCGCCAGTTGGCCCCGTTGGTCCGGTAGCTCCAGCAGCACCGTCCGCGCCAGTTGGCCCCGTCGGTCCGGTTGGTCCAGCAGCACCGTCCGCGCCAGTTGGCCCCGTCGGTCCGGTTGGTCCAGCAGCGCCGTCTGCGCCAGTTGGCCCTGTGGGTCCAGTGGCTCCAGTAGCGCCATTGGTGCCGGTTGGCCCTGTGGGTCCAGTGGCTCCAGTAGCGCCATTGGTGCCGGTTGGCCCTGTGGGTCCGGTAGCGCCAGTCGCACCATTGGCGCCAGTTGGCCCTGTGGGTCCGGTAGCTCCAATAGCGCCATTCTCGCCAGTTGGCCCCGTCGGTCCAGTGGCTCCAGTAGGGCCGTCCGCGCCAGTTGGCCCTGTGGGCCCGGTCGCGCCAGTCGCGCCGTCTGCGCCAGTTGGCCCTGTGGGTCCGGTTGGTCCAGTGGCTCCAGTAGCGCCGTCTGCGCCAGTTGGCCCAGTTGGTCCAGTGGCTCCAGTAGCGCCGTCTGCGCCAGTTGGCCCCGTCGGTCCTGTTGGTCCAGCAGCGCCGTCTGCGCCAGTTGGCCCTGTTGGTCCAGTGGCTCCAGTAGGGCCGTCTGCGCCAGTTGGCCCTGTTGATCCGGTAGCTCCAGTCGCGCCGTCTGTGCCTGTTGGTCCCGTCGGACCGATAGCTCCAGTAGCACCATCCGCGCCAGTTGGCCCTGTCGGTCCGGTAACTCCAGTAGCGCCATTGGCGCCAGTTGGCCCTGTGGGTCCGGTAGCTCCAGTAGTGCCATTGGCGCCAGTTGGCCCTGTGGGTCCGGTAGCTCCAGTAGTGCCATTGGCGCCAGTTGGCCCTGTGGGTCCGGTAGCTCCTGTGGCACCGTCTACGCCAGTTGGCCCTGTGGGTCCGATTGGTCCAGTAGCACCGTCCGCGCCAGTTGGCCCTGTTGGTCCAGTGGCTCCAATAAGGCCGTCTGCGCCAGTTGGCCCTGTTGATCCGGTAGCTCCAGTAGCGCCGTCTGTGCCTGTTGGTCCCGTCGGACCGATAGCTCCAGTAGCACCATCCGCGCCAGTTGGCCCTGTCGGTCCGGTAGCTCCAGTAGGGCCGTCTGCACCAGTTGGCCCTGTCGGTCCGGTAGCTCCAGTAGCGCCGTCTGCACCAGTTGGCCCTGTGGGTCCGGTGGCTCCAGTCGCGCCGTCTGCACCAGTTGGCCCTGTGGGTCCGGTAGCTCCAGCAGCGCCGTTTGCACCAGTTGGCCCTGTGGGTCCGGTAACTCCAGTAGAGCCAACGGTGCCAGTTGGCCCTGTTGGTCCGGTAGCTCCAGTAGAGCCATCCGCGCCAGTTGGCCCTGTTGATCCGGTAGCTCCAGCAGCGCCATCGGCGCCAGTTGGCCCCGTCGGTCCGGTAGGTCCAGCAGCGCCTTCCGCGCCAGTTGGCCCTGTTGTTCCAGTTGGTCCAGCGGCGCCGTCTGCACCAGTTGGCCCTGTGGGTCCGGTAGCTCCAGCAGCGCCGTCCGCACCAGTCGGCCCTGTGGGTCCAGTTGGTCCAGTAGAGCCATCCGCGCCAGTTGGCCCTGTGGGTCCGGTAGCTCCGGTAGCGCCGTCTGCACCAGTTGACCCTGTTGACCCTGTCGGTCCGGTTGAACCGGTGGCTCCAGTAGGGCCGTCCACGCCAATTGGCCCTGTAGAGCCGGTAGCTCCAGTAGCACCAGTAGCGCCAACGGCGCCAGTTGACCCCGTCGGTCCGGTTGGTCCAGTAGGGCCGTTCGCGCCAGTCGGCCCTGTGGAACCGGTAACTCCAGTAGCGCCGTCTGCACCAGTTGGCCCCGTTGGTCCCGTCGGTCCAAAGTTTTCGGCCTCTAACCTTACAATTGCCGAGCCTTCTGTAACGCTAATTTGAAGGGTATCCGATTCAAAGGTTAGATCATCTTGCAGACCGACTGTTGCTGAGCCTACAGGACCAATTACATAAAAGAGAGGATTTACAAATACTGATCCTGTCGGTCCAGGAGGTCCCGTTGGTCCAGGCGGTCCTGTTGCGCCTTTTTTTCCACGCTTGCCTTTACTCCCTGGTACACCTTGAGGTCCAGTTGGCCCGGTAGGGCCTTGAATGCAGTGATTATGGTGCTTCTCGTGAATTGGACTGTTTTTACGAAGCTTTTTGTTCTTTTTTTTCGATTTTTTATATGTGTCCTTGGGATTGCGGGAGTTTTCCTCGTTGTCAGGGCGATCGTTCATATGTATCCCAACCTTCCGCATAAGAGCCTATTAATGCATATGTAGCAACCGAACAGAATAGAAAAGTTAAGCCTTAATGAGGTGAAGAGGGGAGAGAGGGCTATATGCGAAATGATAAGATTATTTTTCTAACTAGATTGTTTATACAGGAAATTTATAAATGACGTTGAAATAATCGAACAGCCTTACATGAAGTTGAAAAAAATATTTTAATTAATTTGAAGCTTCATTTTACATAACAGCCTTATCAGTAATTATTTCTCAGTCAAAAAAACCCCTTGGCCTCTAATAAGGACCAAGGGTTTTTTTGAATTAGTCAAACTTAATGGGTGGTTTTATTTGGAAATTAGACAAGTTGGTTAATGGACCAGTAGACGGCGCTTCCTGCTCCACCCAAATCCAGTGGAATTGTTAAACCGTCAGCAACATAGAACAATCCGATAGTATCTCCAGCATTAAGTTCTACTTCACCAGCCAATGTTACCGTACCACTGCCAAGAACAGCACGTAATGTTAGAACTAAGGCTACGTTGACGTTCAATATAGGGAATAGACCAGTTATTAGAGTTGTAGAGTCGGAAATTCGTTCTACAACAAAAGCTGGATCGATACCTGCTCCTAAACTGATTGTTAAGGCGGCTGTAGTAGAGTAACCTATTGTCGCAGTAATTAAATATCTACCTGTTGTAGGAACAGTGTATACACCAGTTGCTGGGTTGAAGCTAGCACTTGCAAAATACGGAGCGGCTACTGTCCAGTTTACGATTTGTTGTGAAGCCGCAACACCAGCTGCAGTTGTTATGGCCGAGAATCCTTCGGTTGTTACAATTGGTCCCGTTGCTCCTGTAGCGCCGGTTACCCCTGTAGCTCCAGTCGCGCCAGTAGCACCAGTCACACCGGTTGCGCCAGTCGCGCCAGTTGCTCCAGTGACACCAGTTGCGCCCGTAACGCCGTCAGCGCCTGTAGGTCCAGTTGCTCCAGTTACGCCAGTCGCGCCAGTTACACCGTCAGCACCAGTCGGACCAGTTGCTCCAGTGACACCAGTTGCGCCCGTAACGCCGTCAGCGCCTGTAGGTCCAGTTGCTCCAGTTACGCCAGTCGCGCCAGTTACACCATCAGCACCAGTCGCACCAGTTGCACCAGTAACGCCGTCAGCACCAGTTGCACCAGTTGCACCCGTAACGCCATCAGCGCCAGTCGCACCAGTTGCACCAGTAACGCCGTCAGCGCCAGTCGCACCAGTTGCACCAGTAACGCCATCAGCGCCAGTCGCACCAGTTGCACCCGTAACGCCGTCAGCGCCAGTCGCACCAGTTGCACCAGTAACGCCATCAGCGCCAGTCGCACCAGTTGCACCAGTAACGCCGTCAGCGCCAGTCGCACCTGTTGCACCAGTAACGCCGTCAGCGCCAGTCGCACCTGTTGCCCCAGTAACACCGTCAGCACCAGTCGCACCTGTTGCCCCAGTAACACCGTCGGCACCAGTCGCACCTGTTGCACCAGTAACGCCGTCAGCACCAGTCGCACCCGTTGCACCCGTAACGCCGTCAGCACCAGTCGGTCCAGTTACTCCAGTGACGCCCGTTGCACCAGTTGCCCCAGTAACCCCGTCAGCACCAGTTGGTCCAGTAACGCCAGTCGCTCCTGTAACGCCATCAGCACCAGTCGGTCCAGTCGCACCTGTTGCACCAGTAACGCCATCAGCACCAGTCGGTCCAGTCGCACCTGTTGCACCAGTAACGCCGTCAGCACCAGTTGGTCCAGTTACACCAGTCGCGCCAGTCGGCCCTGTTGCCCCTGTGGCACCAGTTGGTCCAGCTGGTCCGTCAGATGGTCCGGTCGGTCCAGTGACACCCGTTGCACCAGTCGCCCCAGTCGCTCCAGTCGCCCCAGTTTGACCTGTAGCGCCAGTAGTCCCCGCTAGTCCAGTTGCGCCAGTCGGCCCAGTTGGTCCAGTGGTTCCCGCCCCAGTCGCGCCAGTTGGCCCCGTAGCGCCAGTTGCACCAGTCGTTCCAGCCTCACCAGTCGCGCCAGTCGCGCCAGTTGGTCCAGTGGTTCCTGCTCCAGTTGGTCCAGTTGCCCCAGTCGTGCCATCCACACCAGTCGCGCCAGTTGCACCAGTTGCACCAGTTGGTCCAGTGGTTCCTATCCCAGTCGCGCCAGTTGGCCCAGTCGCGCCTGTCGCCCCTGTATCACCAGTAGCCCCGGTAGCGCCCGTACCTCCTTCACCATAGGGTCCTGTCGGTCCAGTAGCCCCCGTAGCTCCGGTTGCTCCATCAGCACCAGTTGGTCCTGTCGGTCCGGCTATGCCTGTGCTGCCTGTTGGCACTTCCAGGCGGACAATTGCGGAGCCCTCAGAAACGACAATATCCAGCGTATCCGATTCAAAAATCAGATTATCGCCGAGGCCAACTGTAGCTGATCCCAGGGGTCCAATAACATTGAACAATTCTTCGCCGGGATCAAAAGTTCCTGGTGGTCCCTGCGGTCCGGCTGGACCTCTTCTTCCTCTTTCGCCGTCTTTTCCACGTTTGCCGCGTTTACCGTGCGGTCCTTCAGGGCCAGTAGGCCCCGGAGGTCCTGGAGGTCCCGGAGGTCCTCTATGGCCTCTCGGCTCGCGGACGAAGGATACTTTTTTGCATTCGTCGTTTTTCCATTTTCTTTTCTTCTTTTTGAATTGCGAAGATTCGTCAGAATGAATGGATAACGTACTGTTTGAGCGACGTCTGATTATCTTGATAGTTTTCTTTTTGTTAGATGGATAATCCAGTTGAAACACCTCCTTGTATTCTTCCTTATACTACGAAGGGTAGATAGATTCTGTATGTGCGTTCATTTAGTATTTTCCCTTTTATTAGAAAATGTGTGAATACACATAGAGACGATAGAAGGTTGAAATCATAGAGTTGCATGATAAAAGCCAAGTCATGGACTTGGCTGATCATATATAAGGCTATTCAATTGTCAGGCCAGCGCTGCCATAACCTACAATCGCATTAATAAGGTTAAGGCCGGTAGCCACCGCAGAAAATACCAGCAACAAACGAGTTTGCGTTGTTACCGGAACATTAATACCCGTAAGCACAGCGTTACTAAACGTTCCAATATTAACAACGCCAGTTAGGGCAGGGGAGAGGCTGAGCAGTGTTCCAGGAATGGGGTTGAAAATATTATCTGGAGTAGTTGAACTGTATAGTTGGACTTGGATCGTTATAGATGTGCCAGGAATATTGAGGCCTGCAGTAGTGCTGAAATAAGCAGCTATTGAAGTTATTGTGCCATCTCGAGGCATGGAGAAAGCATAGTTGAGGTCTACACCGCCAGCCCCCGTCAAATCGATTGATCCCCCGAGAACAGACGGTGTTGGTGCGCTCGTACCGAAGCCAAGCAACCCTCCAGTTCCTGCAAGCCCTCCGGCAACCGTAGTTAAAGCGAGGGCAAGCCCCGATGCATAAGGAATAATTGCGCTGCCCCCTGTACCTGTTGGACCCGTTGCACCAGTTGGTCCCGTCGGTCCTGTAGCGCCAGTAAGGCCCGTTGCTCCTGTTACACCAGTCGCGCCCGTCACTCCGGGATCCCCTGTAGCCCCCGTCGGACCTGTTACGCCAGTAGATCCCGTTGCCCCTGTTGCACCGATCGTACCAGTAGCCCCTGTTGTACCAGTAGCACCCGTCAGCCCAGTAGCGCCAGTTGGCCCTGTTGCTCCAGTTGCCCCAGTCGCCCCAGTCGCTCCAGAATCTCCAGTAGCGCCGGTTGCCCCCGTCGCTCCAGAATCCCCCGTCGGACCTGTTACGCCAGTAGATCCCGTAGCCCCTGTTGCACCAGTAGGTCCAGTAGCGCCAGTTAATCCAGGATCTCCCGTTGCGCCAGTAACACCCGTCGGTCCAGTCACCCCGGGATCCCCTGTAGCCCCCGTTGGGCCTGTTACGCCAGTGGAACCCGTAGCCCCTGTTGCACCAGTAACACCCGTCAGTCCATTAGCGCCAGTTGGCCCTGTAGCGCCAGTTGCTCCAGTCGCCCCAGGATCTCCAGTAGCACCGGTTGCCCCCGTCGCTCCAGAATCCCCCGTTGGGCCTGTTACGCCAGTGGAACCCGTAACACCTGTGACACCTGTCGTGCCTGTAGCCCCTGTAGCGCCAGTAGCTCCAGGATCTCCCGTAGCGCCTGTAGTGCCTGTAGTGCCTGTTGCCCCTGTAGCACCTGTTACGCCAGTGGCTCCCGTAGCGCCAGCAGCTCCGGGATCTCCTGTAGCACCTGTGACACCTGTCGTGCCTGTTGCCCCTGTAGCACCTGTTACGCCAGTGGCTCCCGTAGCGCCAGCAGCTCCGGGATCTCCTGTAGCACCTGTGACACCTGTCGTACCGGTTGCCCCTGTAGCACCTGTTACGCCAGTGGCTCCCGTAGCGCCAGCAGCTCCGGGATCTCCTGTAGCACCTGTGACACCTGTCGTACCAGTTGCCCCTGTAGCACCTGTTACGCCAGTGGCTCCCGTAGCGCCAGCAGCTCCGGGATCTCCTGTAGCACCTGTGACACCTGTCGTACCGGTTGCCCCTGTAGCACCTGTTACGCCAGTGGCTCCCGTAGCGCCAGCAGCTCCGGGATCTCCTGTAGCACCTGTAGCCCCTGTCGTACCGGTAGCCCCCATCGAACCTGTTACACCAGTGGATCCAGTAGCGCCCGTAGCGCCAGGAGCCCCAGGATCTCCCGTAGCGCCTGTTACCCCAGTCGCCCCCGTAGTACCTGTTGCACCTGTTGCGCCTATCGCGCCAGTTGACCCAGTTGTCCCCGTAGCGCCGGGGTCACCGGCAGCCCCAGTCGCTCCTGTTGGTCCTGTCATTCCGGGTCTGCCAGTCGCGCCTATAGCCCCCGTAGCCCCAGTGGCCCCAATGGCTCCTGTATATCCGCGCTTGCCTCGTTTTCCTTTTTTGCCGCGCTTGCCTCTCGGTCCTTTAGGACCGATACAACAGCAGTCGCACTCGTCTTTCTTTTTGCAGGGCTTGTGCTTCTTATTGTTTTTGTCGACGCTGGAATTTCTCGAGAGGATAATGAGTTCGTGATTAGGCTTGGACTTTTTAGTTATAATACGCAGCATTTTGTGCCTATTGTTAGTTTTCAGTGATAACACCTCCTTAGTTTCACTTATTCTATGAAAAAGTAATAGATTCGGCTTGTACGTTTCGACAATATAAATGATTAGATAATAGGCTAGAGTAGTAGAGCTGGAGGATTAATGATGAATACAATAATGATGTAATAAGAGAGTAGAGGGCGTTCCTTCCTTTCGTATCAAAAAACAAAAAACAGACCAAGCTGGCACTTGGTCTGTTGGATGAATAATAAGATCTGATTAGTTGATTGATACACCTGCACTGCCATAACCGGCGACTGTATTGATGAGCGATACTCCGGCGGCGGTAGCGGAGAAGACGAGCAAGAGACGAGTTTGCGCTGTAACCGGGATATTTAATCCCGTAACTAAGCCATTACTGATGGTGCCGATTGGCAATATTCCATTCAAAGTCGGTGCCAAAGTGACAGCCGTGCCCGGAATAGGGCTGAAAATATTGTTCGGCGTCGTCGACCTGTACAGTTGAGCTTGCACAGTAATCGTGGTGCCGACCAAATTGAGTGCCAGAGTTGTACTGAAGTAAGCCGCAATTGATGTGATAATACCGTCTCGCGGTACCGAGAAGGCAAAGTTAAGGAGAGTTCCTGCGGCGCCAGTCAGATCGATAGTAGCTCCGAGTGCACTTAAGGTCGGTCCGCTGCTGCCGAATCCAACAAGTCCGGCAGTACCTGCCAAACCGCCAAGAATCGTGGACATGACAAGCGGCTCGCCAGAAGCAAATGGGATAATGGCTCCGCTGCCTGCTGCGCCAGTTGCCCCGGTTGCGCCAGTAGCTCCGGTAGTTCCGGTCGCGCCAGTGGTACCAGTCGCACCAGTGAGACCCGTTGCGCCTGTCGGCCCAGTAGCACCTGTCAGTCCAGTGGCTCCTGTTGCACCGGTTGCACCGGTAGTGCCAGTACCGCCAGTCGCCCCGGTTGCTCCTGTCGGTCCAGTTGCTCCTGTACCTACTGCGCCAGTTGCTCCTGTTGATCCTGTGGGGCCCGTTGGTCCAGTCGCGCCAGTGGCTCCTGTACCTGTAGCACCCGTGACACCGGTAGCACCAGTGGCTCCTGTCGGTCCGGTCAGCCCTGTGGGTCCAGTTGCCCCTGTCGCGCCAGTGGCTCCTGTACCTGTCGCGCCAGTGGCACCGGTATCGCCAGTGGCTCCTGTCGGTCCGGTCAGCCCTGTGGGCCCAGTTGCACCAGTCGCGCCAGTGGCGCCAGTACCTGTAGCGCCCGTGACACCAGTAGCCCCAGTGGCTCCTGTTGGTCCTGTTGCACCAGTTGCGCCAGTAGCACCTGTACCCGTAGCGCCAGTAGCTCCGGTGTCACCCGTCGGTCCAGTAGCCCCGGTTCCACCTGTTGTGCCGGTTACGCCCGTAGCGCCAGTCGCTCCAGTGACGCCCGTCGGTCCAGTCGCGCCCGTTGGTCCGGTTGGGCCTGTGATTCCAATGCCGGTAGTGCCTGTGGCGCCGGTTGCACCAGTCGCGCCGGTTGCACCAGTATTGCCGATTGGCCCTTGAGCGCCTTGAGCGCCCTGAGTACCTGCAGGCCCCTGAGCCCCGGTAGCTCCTTGCTGCCCAGCCGCGCCTTGAGGTCCTTGAGGACCGACAGGCCCTTGAGCTCCCGCTGCACCGGTTGCGCCGGTAGCGCCAGTGGCACCTGTAGTACCAGTAGAACCAGTTGCGCCTGTGGCTCCTGTATTTCCTACGAGACCTTGAGGTCCCTGGGGTCCTTGCACTCCAGCATTACCTTGCGGCCCCTGAGGTCCCTGAGGACCTTGTGGACCTTGTATACCCGGATCGCCTTGAGGTCCTTGCGGTCCTTGCGGTCCGATGCTTCCTGCCGGTCCGACAGGTCCTTGAGGCCCGATTGGCCCTTGCCAACCCGTGGCGCCTGTCGCGCCAGTTGGTCCGGGAGGTCCGCCTGATGGACCCGTGGCGCCTGTTGAGCCGGTCGCCCCCGTGGCCCCTGTAATGCCGGCTGCTCCAGTCGCGCCGGTAGTGCCTGTGGCCCCCGTGGCCCCTGCAATGCCGGATGCTCCAGTAGCACCGGTAGTGCCTGTTGCTCCAGTAGCACCAGTCGCTCCAGTAGCACCGGTAGCTCCAGTTCGCCCGCGCTTGCCGCGGTCGCCGTCGTCGCCTCTTTTGCCGCGTTCCCCTTCGGGCCCTTGAGGTCCGATGGGTCCTCTATGCTCACAGTGTTCATCACAATGATGGTTGCGATGATGGTGTTCATGATGATCATGATGGTGACGGCGAGGGCGATGTCTCCTTCGAGTTCCAGAGATGAAGAGGCGTTTTCTCTTCGCGACAGCTATTTTTTTATGTTTTCTTGGATAGTTGCGGCTATTCGACGTTTTAATTCTTAACGTTTGTTTTTTGGTTGGGCGTTTGCGGTAACGACGATTGGATACGTTCAGTTGAAGCACCTCCTAGGTAATTTCTTTATACTACGGGCAGGAGTGGAGGTTTGCTTGGGTGCTGGTTATCTGTCGCGTAGGCAATGGCCTATTTTTAGAAAAATGGGCGCTTGAGCGAGGTTGACAACTACATATGAGAATGGTTATCATTTTAATGATAATAATTATCAGTGAATAGGCGGATAAAGGGTGAGCTTTACCGATTGAGACGGCCCTTGTTCTGTACGCGGAAAGGGGTTTGAAATCATGCAGACGGGAACCAAACAACCATGGAACTGGCTTCTATTCCCATTCTCCGCTGTGACGGCGGGTCCTTACGGCGTGTTCGCCGCTACGATCTGGCATGGCGTATATTCGATCGAAGATGAGTCTGAGTGGGATAAGCTTGGCACAGGCTTGCCGGATACGGCCGGCATCCACCGTCTTCAGCTGCATCATGAGCTGCTTCATGCTTGCACGAATAACGGTTTGTACGAGTGGAACGGCGAGACGTGGGTGCAGGATGGATTGACGCTGCCTTGCTATCAATATCGCAGGCTTGGAGGGGCATGCTATGCCTCGACCTCGGACGGATTATGGATTCGGACAGGGTCGAAGTGGGGGCAGCTCTCTTGCGAGGGGAAGCATGTCTTTGATTTTCTAAGTCTCCCGCAATATGTCGTCGTCGGCCATGATACCGGAATATCATTATATGACCGCTTCATGGATGATTGGGCACATTTTGAATTGCAGCGAGCGATCACCAGTCTTGCTGTATACCGGGGCCATCTAATCGGCGCGACGGATCAGGGCGAATTGATGATAGGCGACAAGAAAGGGCGATTCGAGCGAGTTCAATTCGGGAAGAAGATCATCTATTCCATCGTTCCCAAGAGAGGCGTGCTGTACGTGTGCACCGACCAAGGGCTGTTCAAGCTTGTCTACATAGCGGACCGTCTGGTTATGCTTTCTGTCCAGCTTGGATTCCCCGTAACCGATGTCGACATCCTGGGCGATCAGATTTATATGGCGACGATGTTCCATGGCATTCAGACGATATCGCTGTAGTCTAAGCGGTTCATATATGCAGAGAGTGAATCTTTGCATACCAGAAGGAAGAGTCTTGATTCTGCGATTAGTCATCGACAGAACGAGGCTCTTTTTTGGGGAAGGAATGGCTTTGGCATCTTGGAGAAATAGAGTATGGACAAACGATCAGCACTTCAAGTAACATGGCAGTATTCATGGGAATTCATGCAGCTATGCAACGGGGAGAGAGATCAGCGTGTCAGAAGACTTATTGCTCACATTTCGTTCGCCGCCTCTGCCTTTTTTCGTAGAGTCGAACCGAATTACATATAAACCCGGCGAAGAGCATCCCAACCGGACGAATCTTGGCGTATTCGATCTGCTATTTGTGAACGAGGGAACGCTATATGTAGCCGAAGAGAATCATAAATGGACCTTGAAGCCTGGAGATGTGCTTATCCTGCGGCCGGACCGCTGGCATTATTCCTTCCGGCCTTGCGACGAGGAGACGGTATTCGACTGGGTCCACTTCCAGACCGTTGGCGCATGGGAGGAGACCGAGGACAATCAGCCGGGCAGCATTCGAGGGGATTATTATACGTATGCGATCCGCCTGCCCAAAAAAATGAAGCTTAATTATCCGGATGAGGCGAAGCTTATCTTCTCTCAGCTTCACGAGGCTGCCAAGAGCTCCTCTCATGGAGCGTTCTGGGACAGGCAGCAGCGATTCCTGCATCTGCTTCAAATGCTGGACGAAGGCTGGCGTTCGGATGCGGCGAGGGCGGCTGTATCCGTTGCGGAGCGGGCAGCGGCTTATTTAAAGCTAAATTATAGAAATTCCATCAGCAATACGATGCTGAGCGAGGTGCTTGATCTTCATACGAATTACATCACGCGCTGCATGACGGAAGTGTTCGGATGTACGCCGCAGCAGTATTTGCTGTACTACCGCCTGGACCAAGCGAAGCTGCTGCTGATCAAGACAGACTGGACGATTGCGAGAGTGGCGGAGGAGACCGGTTTTCGGCAAACTCCGCATTTCTCCCGTCTTTTCGCTTCGCACACCGGCATGCCGCCGCTCAAGTTCCGGAAACGGTTCACGACCTAAATCATTTAGAGCGTCAACGAAATCGAACTGCCCAAAACGCGTTAAAAAAATGCCATGCATAATTTTCCTCCATTCTACAGAAACTGGATTCAACTACTCGGCCTCGAGGCCAAAGGAGTGATCCAGCGATGATAGAACGGTTTTCGTTGACGGCGGACATGAGTGAGATCGAAGAGCGGTTTGGGATTCAAAAAGTGGTGGTCGGGCATACGAATCGGTTCAACATAGCTCCGACTCAGACGGTGTCTATCATTATGAATGACCGGCACGACACGCGCGTGCTGCAGGAAGCAAGATGGGGGCTGTTTCCGTTCTGGGCCAAAGATTCGGTGAATGCCGATTCGGCGGCGTTGCCGGAGAAGCCGTTCCTGCACCAGATGATGAAGCGCCAGCGCTGCGTCATTCCTTGCAGCGGATTTTACGGTCAGAAGCTCTTCGGCAAGGAGCGGGAGCCGAGAGCCATGCATACCGTTCTGCCGGGCCATGATGTGCTTGGCATAGCCGGAATGTATGATTGCTGGCGCCATTCAAGCGGCAAGGAAGTGCGTGCTTTCACGATGCTGACAGCGGCAACTAGCGGCTCGATGTCCGTCTGGCAGCCTACATTGCCGGTCGTGCTGGATGAGGAAGGCATCGAGGATTGGTTGAATCCGAAGCTGAAGGAGTTCAGTATGCTGCGCAAGCATATGGAGGCGCCGGAGAGCTACTTGCTCCGGTCCTATCCCGTTACGAATGCCGTTCATGACGAATGGTACGAAGCGCCTGACTGCATCAGGGAGATTGCGATTCCCGATTTTGCATAACGATGAAAGAAGAGAAGCCGGTCTTGTGCAAATTTAATTTTGCCGAGACTGGCTTTTTTGCGTACGTTTTTTACGGGTGCTGTGCATCAGTTTTTTCCTATTCAATCATAATATCCCTTATAATAGAAGGAACTCGAACTTTTTGCCGCAGATTCAATGAGAATAGAAGCAGAGAGGGTGAAGCCGTTGGACATGATTTTTACGGTAGATCTGGAAGACTGGTTTTGCAGCCCGGAGTTGTCACTTGCCGATTGGAAGCGCTATCCGTTCAGATTGGAGAAGCCAACGCATCTGCTGCTTGATATGCTGGACGAAAAGAATGCAAAGGGGACGTTTTTTGTATTGGGCTGGATTGCGGAGCATAAGCCCGGCCTGGTGAAGGAGATTCATCGGCGGGGGCATGAGATTGCCTCCCATGGCTATGCTCACCGGCTGGTCTACAAGCAGTCGCGCCTGGAGTTCAAGGAGGATATCCGCCATTCCAAAACGCTGCTGGAACAGCTGACCGGCTCCGAGGTGCGGGGCTACCGGGCGCCCTGCTTCTCCATGACGGAGTGGGGACTGGAGCTGCTGGAGGAAGAGGGCTTCAATTATGATTCCAGCTTGATGCCCCATTCGTTCGCAGGCGATTCAGGGGGGCTTGGCGAGTATCCGAATGCCGGCATGTCTTTTCCTATTAAAGGAAAGCTGATCGAATATCCGCTGCCTGTGCAGAGGATCGGGAACCTGCATATTCCGTGGGGAGGCGGAGGGTACTACCGGCTGTATCCTTATGAATTGTTCCGCTACGGAGTGAAATCTTGGCTGAAGCGGCATGATTATTTTTTGTTCTATATTCATCCCTATGATTTGGACAAGGAGCAGCCGCGCATCTTCCGGTCTACGTGGTCGAGCAGCTTCAGAAGATACTACGGACTAGGCGGGACTCGCCGAAAAATAGAGCGGATGCTAACCGAATATGAGTGTACGTCGATTGAGCATTATGAGCATCAAGCGGAAGGCATGGTCAGTCATGGCTGACCGTATAGATCGGATGGGGGACAAATTTGCTTATAAAAGCGCATCTGAATTATTTCGGGATGAGGAGCTTTTGGCTTGCATGGCGAATCTGTTCGCCCGGGAATCAGGCATACGGCTGCCTGAGAAGAGCATGATTAGCCGTTCAGCGATTGACAGGCTGAAGGAGCGGGGCTGGATAACCGCAAAAGGAAGATTAGCCGACAAGACAGCGGCCTATAGCTGTTATGAGTATGTGCGGCAATTGTACCGCACGGAGCCGCTGGACCAGTTGTTGATAGAGGAGGCTGACGGCAGGCGCAGAATTGCGGATATATGCTGCGGCGGCGGCGCTACGATATTGGCCCTGCTTAAGGCGGAACGCCGGGAGCGAGTATGCGGAATTGATGCGGCAAGCGGGCAGATTGAGCTATTGCGGGAGCTGCTGGAGATAGAGGCGTATGGGGAGCGAGTGTATACGAGCATCGCAGGGACTACGGCATATGCTGTAGACAGCGCGGCCGACGGACAGCGAATTGAGACGCATATTGGTGATGTCCACAGGCTGCCATGGCCGGAAGAGAGCTTTGATCTGGTCATATGCCGGGCGTCGCTGCACTATCTGGATATTAAGAGATCTATCGCGGAAATGTACCGTGTGCTTGAGCCGGGAGGCAAGCTGTATTTGCTTGTGCACGGTCCTGGCTATCCGTTCGATTATCTGGTTCGCAGGCGGGGGATATGGAGCAGGGATATGGCGGCTTATGCGCTGCGGAAGCTGCGTGCGGGATGGGGAACTAAGCCTGATCCCGGTCTTTCGCAGGGACGCTATTTAAGAAGGCGGCAGGTAGAGAGCCTCTTACTAGAGTCTGGATTCGAAAGTATGCGCTATTATATGGACGAGGATCGGATGATAGCGGGACGATGGCCGGTATATTTTGCGATAGTGGCTGAGAAGCGGGGTTAAGAGGGGGGCTCATTGTAGAGTAACTAGTAATCAAAGAAGGGGCGGTTCCAAGTGTCGAAATAGTAGTGTCACACACCGCTAAATGCGCCAGAAGCGCTGAAATTGGGAAATAGCGCCGTGTGGCACCGTTAGAAGCACAAAATTGCGATTTGAGATGATGTAACGACGCTACACACCGCTAAATGCGCCAGAAGCGCTGAAATTCGGAAATAGCGCCGTGTGACACCGTTAGAAGCACAAAATTGCGATTTGAGATGATATAACGCCGCTACACACCGCTAAATGCGCCAGAAGCGCTGAAATTGGGAAATAGCGCCGTGTGGCACCGTTAGAAGCACGAAATTGCGATTTGAGATGATGTAACGCCGCTACACACCGCTAAATGCGCCAGAAGCGTTGAAATTCGGAAATAGCGCCGTGCGGAATCGTTAGAAGCACGAAATTGCGATTTGAGATGATGTAACGACGCTACACACCGCTAAATGTTCGGAAATAGTGACTGACCAGAAGGAAGGGTTAGATAACTAGGCATGCCCCTTTGTAAATTGTAAACAAACGAAAAGCCAAAGATGGCGGTGCAGGGATAAGATCCTGGCACCGCCATCTTTTCATTTCGCTGGTTCATTCATCAATTGAGGAGTCTCTTTCGGTTAACCTGTGTACCAGACAGAAAAAGCTCCTTCTTAAAGTTGCTTAGGGTATGCTATGCAAGCAAGGAAATCTTTTAGTTACTCAGCATGCTGGTTGGTGCGAAGCACCTCGGAGGTGAGCAGCGGCACAATCTCGAACAGGTCGCCTACGATGCCGTAATCCGCGATGCTGAAGATCGGCGCATCGGGGTCTTTGTTGATGGCGACGATGGTGCGGGACTGGCTCATGCCCGCCAGATGCTGAATCGCTCCGCTGATGCCGCAGGCGATATAAAGCTGCGGCGTCACAACTTTGCCGGTCTGCCCAATCTGCAGGGCATAGTCGCAATAGCCCGCATCGCAAGCGGCGCGGGACGCGCCTACCGCGCCGCCGAATGCGGCGGCTAGCGCATGCAGCGGCTCGAAGCCCGCCGCGCTGCGCACGCCCCGGCCTCCCGATACGACGACGTCGGCTTCGGCGAGGTCAAGCTGTCCGCTGGCGCGGCGCAGCACTCCGCGCACGGCGGTCCATAGCGGAGGCGGCGCGTACGGGAGCGCCTGTACGCTGCCGCCGCTTCCGCCGGCGTCCAAAGGCTCCGCCGGCGGGAGATTGTTCGGGCGCACCGTGACGACCCACGGGTGCCCCGGCAGGAAGCTGCGCCGCTCGAACGCCTTGCCGGCGTAGAGCGGGCGAATGAAGCCGACGTCTGCGCCATCCGGCGATGGCTCGATGGCGGTGACGTCGGCGATGTGGCCGGCGCCATAAGCAGCGGCCACACGGGGCGCGAGCTCGCGCCCCGCGGCGGTATGGCCGAGCAGCAGCGCGTCCGGCCCCACCGCATCCATGGCTGCGCGCAGCACGGCGAGATACGCCTCGGGCGCGTAATCCTTGAGGGACGGATCGTCGGCGATATGCACGACATCCGCCCCTCTGGCCTGGAGCGCGGCGGCGTCCTCCGCCGCGCTGCCATCTCCGGCGAGGACGGCGTGCACCGAGCCGCCGTCGCCCGCGAGGCGCCTGGCTGCGCCGAGCGCCTCGAATGCGACGCGGCGCAGCGAACCGTCGCGCCGCTCGGCATAGACTAGTATCGTTCTGGACATGCGATACAGCTCCTTTCCAATCTGGGATAGGCATCAGACCATCCCTTCACAGCATTCTCAGTACCCACAGCCCTCACGGCCTTTACAGTCCCCACAGCCCTCACGGCCTTTACAGCCCTCACAGTCCTTACAGCCCTCACGGCCTTTACAGCCCTCACAGTCCCCACAGCCCTCACGGCCTTTACAGCCCTCACAGCCCTCGCAGCCCTCACAGAACCTTTGCTTCCGTACGGAGCAGCTCAGCCAATCCCGCCGCCTGCTCCTCGGGAGTACCGGCAATCCGCTTGCCGAGGGCTCGCGGCGGTGGAGGAGAGAGCGACGTTCGCTGCGTACGGGCGGCGCCATTGCCGATCCCAAGCTCCGATAGCGTGACGGTGCGCAGCGGCTTGCGCTTGGCCTTCATAATGCCGGGCAGCGACGGATATCGAGGCTCGTTCAAGCCTTGCTGGGCTGTAATGAGCGCTGGAAGCGGGATGGCGACCGTCTCGGTGTCGCCTTCCGCATCGCGCTCGATCAGTGCATATTGCGCAGCTTGCACGGGATGAGCGAGACCAAGCTCTGAGGCCGTGCCCAGCGTCAGCTTTACCGCTGCGGAGGCATGGGGCAGCTCCAGACGCTCGGCCACCTGCAGCGCGACGCTGCCTGAGCCGCTGTCCACGGCGAATAAACCCGCGAGCAGCAGATCGGCAGAGAGGGGGGCGATGACTGCGGCAAGCGCCTCGGCGATCTCATAGCTGTCATCGGACAGCCCCTCGTTGTCCAGCCGAATCGCTTCATCCGCGCCGACGGCAAGCGCAGTCCGCAGCGCCTCCTGCGACCGCTCGCTTCCGCATGTAACAGCGATAACCTCGCAGCCCAGCTTCTCTTTCAACTGAATAGCTTCCTCCAGCGCATATTCGTCATAGGGGTTGATGACGAACTTGGCCTCACGTTCGTCTACGCCTAGGGGCGTGACGATTATTTTCTCCTCGGTGTCGAAGGTTTGCTTAAGCAAGACGACAACTTTAGGCATGAAGCTTCCCTCCCTGTCGTTCAAAAGTATTGCCCTGCAGTATTCCAATACGTATTGTCCATCAGTGCTACCTTATGACGGGAAAGGGGGGAATAGACCGCCGTTCAATCACTGCTCCCGAAGCATGTTCATCGGTTGGCGTTCATATACTTGGAGCACCGCGGCCATTTTTGAAAGCGCTTTATATGCTTGTCCGACCAATCCGGAGGATGGCCGCAGCCAGCGAGGCTGGGGCAATACGGGAGACGGGGAGGGCTGTGCGAATGACAGGGATTTGGCAGACGCCGGTTGCTGGCGCAGGCGGGACGCACAAGCTGGCTGCGCAGCTTACGGCCGATCATGCTGCGCTTCTACTGGCAGGCTATCCAGACGTCATTATGTGGGGGAGGTGGATATTGTTCGCGGCGCTGACAGGGAGCGCATTATGGATGTTCGCCGCTGTTGTGCTCAGACGCATCGGGTATATGCGGCTTGGAGCGCCGGCAGCGTTCGAACGGCATAAGCCCGTCAGACGGAAAGGCATTGCGGGCGAGGTGCTCGGCCATCGCAGACTGCTGAACGATGTTCGCAGCGGCGTCATGCATCTCGTCTATTTCTACGGCTTCATCATGCTTCAATTCGGAGCGATTGATTTGATCTGGAAAGGACTGAATGGCGGCAAGCCGCTGCCGCTGCCGTATTACGGCGCTTTCTCCCTGGTGCAGGAGATCACGGTTGCGATGGTGTTCCTCGCTGTGCTATACGGCGCGTACCGCCGCTACGGCGAGAAGCTGCCTCGGCTGAAGCGAGGCTGGAAGCCGTCGCTTGTCATGTGGTTCATAGGGTCGCTTATGCTCACCGTATTGCTGTCGCTTTCCTTCGAGCGGCTGGCTGCAGGATCAGGGGAAGCGGTTGCGGCTTCCTTTGCGCCGATCAGCGAGCCGGTGTCGCAGCTCCTTATGCTGCTGGGCGTCCAAAAGCAAAGCCCGCTGGCTATAGCCGGGTTCGAGCTATTCTGGTGGCTTCACTTGTTGGTGCTGCTTGCTTTTCTGGTCTATGTGCCGCAATCGAAGCACTTTCATTTGCTTACCGCTCCGGTCAATCTGTGGTTCAGAAGGAACGAGCCGCCGGGCCGGCTAACGCCGCTTGATCTGGAGAATGAGGAAGCAGAGTCGTTCGGTGCCGGAAAGATCGAGGATTTCAACCGCAAGCAGCTGCTGGACCTGTATGCCTGCGTCGAATGCGGACGATGCACGAATGTGTGTCCAGCAGCCAGTACGGGGAAGCTTCTTTCGCCTATGCATCTTATCGTGAAGCTGAGAGACCATTTGACGGAGAAAGGGGCTGCTCTTACCTCCAAGTCGCCATGGCTTCCTGCCGGATTATGGTCAGGCAAAGGAGAGAGCGGCGGAGCTTATGTGATGGGCGCGGTCATACCGGCCTGGGAGGCGGCTGCAGGAGAAGGCGAGGAATCGCAGTACCGCACCGATATCGGTCCTGCGATGGCGGTGCAAGGCGCAGCATGGGCCAAGCGGGAAGGGGCTGATCCGGCCGGGCTTGAGCTGATCGGGGATGTCATCACCGCGGATGAGCTATGGTCCTGCACGACATGCCGCAACTGCGAGGACCAGTGTCCAGTGGGCAACGAGCATGTGGACAAAATTATCGACATGCGAAGATATCTGGTGCTAATGGAGGGAAGCATGCCGTCCGATGGGCAGCGCGCCCTGCAGAACATTGAGCGCCAGAGCAATCCATGGGGGCTGCCGCGTGCGGAGCGGGCGGCCTGGATCGAGGAATGCGAGCGGAAGACGGGTATCCGCGTCGATACAATGAGCGAGCGCAAGTCGCAGGGCCGGCTGCCGGAGGTTCTGCTGTGGGCGGGCTCCATGGGCTCATATGATACGCGCAGCAGGCGCGTGTTGTTCGACTTGGTCCGCCTGATGGCATCAGCCGGCGTGGACTTCGCGACGCTGGGGCAGGAGGAGCGCAGCTCGGGCGACACGGCTCGCCGCATCGGCAACGAGCTTCTGTTCCAGGAGCTGTGCCGGGACAATATCGCGGCGCTTGCGAAGTACGGCGTCAAGCATATTGTCACCGCCTGCCCGCATACTTACAACACGTTCAAAAATGAGTACCCGGACTTCGGGCTGACGATGGATGTGAAAGTGACGCACCATACCCAATTGCTGGCGGAGCTTCTGTCGAAGGGCAGGCTAACGCCAAAGTTCGATGTGGAGGAACGTGTGACGGTGCATGATTCTTGCTATCTGGGCAGATACAACGATACGTATGAAGCGCCCAGAGCTATATTAAAAGCTATTCCCGGCCTGTTCATCGAAGAGATGGAGCGGTCGGGCAAAAACGGCATGTGCTGCGGTGCGGGCGGCGGCTTGATGTGGATGGAGGAGCATGCGGGCACGCGGGTCAACTACGCGCGAACCGCGCAAGCGCTCGCTGTGAAGCCTTCTGTAATCAGCTCGGCTTGTCCGTACTGTCTGACGATGATGGAGGATGGGCTGAAGTCGCTGCAAGAAGGTGAGAGCGTCATCGCGCGCGATGTGGCGGAGCTTCTTGCCGACAGCGTATTCGGGGAATGACAGGAGCAGATCCGATGGCTTGATTCTAAAATTCTGTTAACAAGCGAGGTGAGGCGATACGATGACGAACCAACAGACCCGTACGAAAAATTCGGGTTCCATTCGCAATGCGGCTGTCATCGGCTCTGGCGTGATGGGAGCGGGAATTGCCGCGCACTTGGCGAACGCGGGCATGAACGTCTTGTTGCTTGACGTTGTGCCGAGGAAGCTGACCGAAGACGAGGAGAAGAAGGGGCTGTCGCTATCTGACGCTTCTGTGCGCAATCGGTTGTCTGCCGCCGCGGCAGCCAGAATGGCGAAGGCGCAGCCAGCCCAGCTGTATGACAGCTCATGGGTGAAGAGGGTAACGCCGGGCAATCTCACTGACCATCTGATGAGTCTGGGTGATGTCGACTGGATTGTAGAAGCGGTCGTGGAGCGGCTGGACATTAAGCAGGAGGTGCTTGCCTCCATTGAATCGGCGAGACGGCCGGGAACGCTGGTCAGCACGAATACGTCAGGCTTGTCGGTTGCGGCGATGGCGGAGGGCCGGAGTCTGGAATTCCGGAGGCACTTTGCCGCAACCCATTTCTTCAACCCGCCGCGGTATATGAAGCTGGTCGAGGTGGTGCCGACGGACGACACCGACCCGGAGACGGTCGCACTGCTGACGGAGCTGTGCGAGAAACGGCTGGGCAAAGGCGTCGTGCTGGCGAAGGACACGCCGAACTTCATCGCCAATCGAATCGGCTCCTACGGCATGATGATAACGCTGGCCGATACGGAAGCGTTCGGACTGACGGTGGAGGAAGCCGATGCGCTAACGGGACCTGCGATCGGCAGACCGAAGACAGCGACCTTCCGCATGCTGGATCTGGTCGGGCTTGATACGCTCTTGCATGTGGTGGACAACGTGCGGGAGCGGAGCGCCGATGAAGGGGAGCGGGCGACCTTCGAGAGACCGGAGCTGCTGGCGAGACTCGTATCGCTCGGCAGGCTTGGCGAGAAGTCCGGTGAGGGCTTCTATCGCAAGCTGAAGGGTGAGGACGGCCGCAGCCGGATTGAATCGCTGCGACTGGATACCCTGGAGTACGGCGAGCAGCGGAGGGTGTCCTCGCCAGTCATCGATGCGGCTAAGGCGGCGAAGGGGGCGGCTGCCAAGGCTCGGGCTCTGCTGGCCTCCGATCCCAATCACAAGCATGCCCGGTTCGCATGGTCGACGCTGAAGAAGACGCTGCTGTATACGGCTGCTCAAGTAGGCATTATTGCGGATTCCATCACAGAGATAGACCGGGCTATGCGCTGGGGCTTTAATTGGGAGCTTGGCCCCTTCGAGCTATGGGATGCCATTGGCCTGGAAGAGTCGGTCGCGCGGATGAAGCAAGAAGGCGAGTCAATTCCGGCCTGGGTCGAGGAATGGCTGGCCGAAGGGCATTCCAGCTTCTATCGCGTATCCGGCCAGAAACGGTTCCATGCGGCGCCGGGCGGCTTCACAGCGGAGAAGGAAGAGGCCGATGTGATCTCCTTGGCAGCACTGAAGTCTGCGGGCCGTACCGTATTCTCCACGCAGGGAGCCAGCTTGATCGATCTTGGCGACGAGGTGGCCTGTCTGGAATTTCATTCGCAGAACAATGCGATTGGAGGCGAGGTGCTGACGGCGATCCGGCAGTCGGTGCAGGAAGTGTCCCGCAACTGGAGAGGGCTTGTGCTGGCCAATGAAGGCCGGAATTTCTGCGTCGGAGCCAATCTCGTCCTGCTGCTGATGGAAGCGCAGAACGGCGAGTGGGATGAGGTGGAGGAGATCATTCGCTTCTTCCAGGACAGCATGCTGCGGCTGAAGAGGCTGGATCGGCCAGTCGTAGCCGCGCCGCACCGGATGACGCTGGGCGGCGGTGTCGAGGCTTGCTTACCGGCGGATCAGATCATTCTCTCGCCGGAGACATATTTCGGGCTGGTCGAGACGGGCGTTGGCCTTATTCCTGCAGGCGGGGGCTGCAAGGAAGCGGCGGCGCTGGCCGCCCAGAGAGCGGCAGCCGCATCGGGAGGCGGCAGGGGAAGCGCGGATATTCAACAGCCGCTGAATGCGTTGTTTGAGACGATTGCCATGGCGAAGGCGTCGGCAAGCGGCCACGAAGCGAAGAAGCTCGGCTTGCTGCGCTCTCAGGATCGCGTCATTGCAAGGCAAGACGCGCGGATATCGGAGGCGAAGCGGGCAGTGCTGGAGCTTGACCGGGCTGGCTATGCGCCGCCGCTGGAGGAGCGGATCGCCGTTGCGGGCAAGGAGGGCAAGGCGGTTCTGAAGCTTGCGGTCCAATCGATGCGTTTGTCCGGCATGATCAGCGAGCATGACGCTTGGATTGGAGGCAAGCTGGCCCATGTGCTTGCCGGCGGAGATGTGAAGCCTGGATCAGAAGTGAGCGAGCAATACTTGCTGGATTTGGAATGTGAGGCGTTCCTTAGCTTGTGCGGCGAGCGCAAGACGCAGGAACGCATGAGCCATATGCTTGCCACGGGCAAGCCGCTTCGCAATTGAGAGGGGGAGTGCGATGAGCAGGCAGGAGAGATTTGTGCCGCATGAGCGGGATGCCGTAATCGTGTCGGCGGTCCGGACGGCAGTAGGCAAAGCGGCAAAGGGGAGTCTTGCGGAGACTAGAGCGGAAGATCTGGGCAGAGCCGTCATTCAGGGCGCGCTGGAGCGGGTGCCGGAGCTTCCGAAGGAAGAGGTCGAGGATGTTATCATGGGCTGCGCCATGCCGGAAGGCGAGCAAGGGCTTAATGTGGCTCGGGTTATCTCGCTGTACGCTGGCTTGCCGGTGACGACGCCGGCTGTCACGGTGAACCGGTTCTGCGCATCGGGTCTGCAATCGATTGCTTATGCGGCAGAGAGGATCAGGCTGGGCGAAGCCGATGCAATCATTGCCGGAGGAGTCGAGAGCATGAGCCATGTGCCGATGACCGGCTTCCGGCTGTCGCCGCATCCCGGCATTGTAGACACGATGCCGGAAGCGTACATGGGCATGGGGCATACAGCGGAGGAGGTAGCCCGCCGATATGGCGTATCTAGGGAGCTGCAGGACGCCTTCGCCGCTTCCAGCCATCAGAAGGCGGCTACGGCGATCGCCGCAGGACTGTTCCAGGCGGAGATTGTGCCGATTACAGCCAGCCGCTCCGGCACGGATGATAACGGCCGTCCTTGGCAAAGGACGTTCACCTTCGCGATCGACGAAGGGGTGAGGCCGGAGACGACCGTACAGACGCTGTCTGGGCTTAAGCCTTCTTTTGCAAGAGAAGGGACGGTGACGGCAGGCAATGCCTCGCAGATGAGCGACGGGGCGGCTGCTGTCATTGTCATGAGCCGCAGCCGCGCAGAGGAGCTCGGTCTGAAGCCGCTCGCCGTATTCCGCAGCTTCAGTGTGGCGGGAGTAGCGCCGGAGATTATGGGCATCGGTCCAATAGAGGCTGTTCCGAAGGCACTCCGGAAAGCGGGTATATCGAAGGAAGACGTCGACCTGTTCGAGCTGAATGAGGCGTTCGCTGCCCAGTGCGTGCCCATTATTCGCGAGCTGGAGCTTGATCCGGAGCGCGTCAATGTGAACGGCGGCGCTATTGCGCTGGGTCATCCGCTTGGCTGTACGGGAACAAAGCTGTCGGTATCGCTCATTCATGAGCTGGGGAGACGCGGCGGAGGCATCGGTGTCGTGACGATGTGCATCGGCGGCGGCATGGGAGCGGCCGGAGTGCTGGAAGTGTACGCAGGACAGTAGAGACTTCGGGTTGGACCAAGAGCGTAATTTACATTGCAAGCTATAGGGAGGGCATTGGCATGACGGATACGAGACGATTCGGCGGACGGTTCATTATTGAGGACAGCAAGCCGGAAGCGGTCGTGACGCCCGAGGATTTCACGGAAGAACAGCGGTTGATGCAAGACGCCGCCTTGCAATTCCTGGAGACGGAGCTTGTTCCGAAGGACGCGGAGATTGAGGCTCTGAATTATGAATTGACGGTAGAGCTAATGCGAAAGGCGGGAGAGCTTGGACTGCTTGGCGCGGACATTCCAGAGGCTTACGGTGGTATCGGGCTTGATAAGGTCAGCACGACCTTGCTGGCGGAGACGCTGGCGCGTTCTTCCTCCTTTGCTCTGTCGGTTGGCGCCCATACGGGCATCGGGACGCTGCCGATTGTATTCTTCGGCACGCCTGAGCAGAAAAGCAAGTACTTGCCGGATCTTGCTACGGGAGCAAAGATTGCAGCTTATTGCCTCACCGAGCCGGCGTCCGGGTCTGATGCGCTTGGCGCACGGACGACGGCGAAGCTGTCGGATGACGGGAAGCATTATATTCTGAACGGCTCCAAGCTGTATATTACAAATGCCGGATTTGCAGATATTTTTATCGTCTACGCGAAGGTTGATGGAGATAAGTTCACCGCTTTTATTGTCGAACGGGAAACGCCGGGGTTCAGTGTCGGTCCTGAGGAGCATAAGATGGGCATTAAGGGATCATCAACCTGCCCGCTCTTCTTTGAGGATGTCGCCGTTCCAAGCTCTCAGGTGCTGGGGGAGGTTGGAAAGGGACATCATATTGCTTTCAATATTTTGAATATCGGACGCTTCAAGCTGGGAGCTGCATGCCTCGGCTCGTCCAAGGAGACGATCGAGCTTGCTTCCAGCTATGCCAACATGCGCAAGCAATTCGGGCAGGCCATATCGAGCTTCCCCCTGATTGCCGCGAAGCTCGCGGATATGAATATTCGCACGTTCGCTCTGGAGAGCCTGCTCTACCGTACGGCCGGATTTATAGACGATACGCTTAGGCTCTCCGAAGAGGAGGCCGTGGAAGAGGGCGAGTCGTCAGCAGCCGATGCTGGCAGAAGGGCGGCCAAAGCGATAAGCGAATATGCGATTGAATGCTCAATGGTGAAGGTATTTGCTTCGGAGGCTCTGGATGCCGTCGTTGACGAGGGGGTGCAAATTCACGGAGGGTACGGATATATTCGGGAATACAAGGTAGAGCGGATCTATCGCGATTCAAGGATTAACCGGATATTCGAGGGAACGAATGAAATCAATCGGATGCTCATACCAGGCACGCTGCTTAAGAAGGCGATGAAGGGCGAGCTGCCTCTGCTGCAGAGGGCACAGGCGCTGCAGAGCGAGCTGCTGCAGCCGATGCCGCTGCCGGCATTCGATGGGCCGCTGGAGAAGGAAGCCTACCGGGTAGGCCAAGCAAAGAAAACGTTCCTCGCCATCGGCGGGCTGGCCGTCCAGAAGCTTGGGCTTCAGCTTGAACAAGAGCAGGAGGTGCTATGCGTATTAGCCGACCTGATGATACAGACATTCGCGATGGAGAGCGTCTTGCTGCGGGCGCAGAAGATGCTGGGCAGGAACGGAAGCAAGGACGCGGCGCATTCAAGGCTTGCGGTGGCAATGGCCGAGGTATTCATTCAGGATGCTATGGAGAAGGTGGAAACCCATGCCAAAGCTGCGTTAGCTGCGCTAGAGAGCGGAGATGGCTTGCAGATGCAGCTGTCCGTCTTGAAGAAGCTGATGCGGGCGCCGCTCGCCAATACGATCGCGCTCAAGAGGGAGATCGCGGCCAGAGTGATTCGAAGTGAGCAATATGTCGTGTAGAGGGGGAGAGCCAGCATGGAATCGCATCGACCTGAAGATCCGCTTGTACCCGCACAATCGCCAGCTGAGGAGGAGGTGGCCGGAGCCGAGGAGGATGCGCGCTCCGAGGAGATTCCGCAGGCCGCCTCCGCCGCCGAATCAGAATCTGTACGGCCAGCGGAGGATCATGTAACAGACTTGGAGGAACCGGAGCAGAACGCAGCGCCGATTGAAGAAGATGAGGGGGAGTCCGAGACCATTCAGAGTGAATCCCTCCATGTGGAACAACCTGATGAAGAGGCACAGACGGAGGAGGCTGATCGCTCCGAGGGAGCGGCGGACCTTGAATTGCCGGATTCTGATTCGGACAATGACGAGCAAGAGGAGGATGCGGAACAGCCTCTCGTTCGCCCGTGGCTGAATCATTATCCCAAGGAGGTTCCTGCGTCGCTCACGTATCCGGAGTGCAGCATTGCGCAGTTTCTGACGGATGCGGCGAGGCGGTTTCCTGCTCATGAAGCGGTCTATTTTATGGGCAAGTCAGTATCGTACCGCGAGCTTCAAGCATCCGCAACCCGATTGGCCAAGGAACTGGCGGTCCGCGGAATCGCAAAGGGAGACCGCATTGCGATCATGCTGCCCAATTGCCCTCAGGCTGTCATCGCATATTATGCGGTTTTATTCGCCGGGGCAGTAGTTGTGCAGACGAATCCGTTATATGTGGAGCGGGAATTGGAGCATCAGCTGAAGGATAGCGGAGCTTCTGCAATCATTACGCTGGACCTCTTCTACGACCGTGTGGCACGCGTGCGCGGAGAGATAACGGAGGAAGGACCTGTGCCGAAGCTCCAGCATATTATTGTCACTTCCCTAAAGGACGGGTTGCCCTTCCCCAAAAACCTGCTGTATCCCATCAAGCAGCGGAAGGAAGGCTTCCGCTCTATTATTCCATACGGGAAGAGGGGCGTAATCGCGTATCGCAGCTTGCTGAAGGGAACGGCGCCTAACGTGAGTTTGCCGGAGCCCGGCAAAGGCGACGAGCTGGCGGCCCTGCAATATACGGGAGGCACGACCGGGACGCCCAAAGGCGTCATGCTGACGCATGCGAACTTCGTGGCGAATACGCTGCAGACTTCAGCGTGGTGCTATAAGGCTGAGGACGGCAAGGAGAAATTTCTTGCCGCGCTGCCGCTGTTTCATGTATTTGGCCTGACCGTTGTGATGAATATGGCAGTGCTAAAGGCAGGGACGCTGATTCTGCTGCCGAGATTCGAGACGGAGACGGTATTGAAGACGATCTCCGATCGGGAGCCGACCATATTTCCCGGGGCGCCTACCATGTATGTTGCCCTTATTAATCATCCCCATGCTTCGAAATTCGATTTGTCATCGGTCAACGTCTGCATAAGCGGCTCTGCCGCGCTGCCGCTGGAAGTGCAGGAGCAATTCGAAGCGCTTAGCGGCGGACGGTTGATCGAAGGCTACGGTCTGACGGAAGCCACGCCGGTAACACACGCCAATCCAATATGGGGCAACCGGAAGATCGGAACGATCGGCATACCGTTCCCCGATACGGACGCCGCTGTTATGGATCCTGTCTCCGGCAAGCTGCTTCCGCCGGGGCAGCTTGGCGAATTGATTATCCGAGGGCCGCAAGTGATGAAGGGCTACTGGAATCGGCCTAAGGAGACAGAAGACGCGCTCCACAATGGCTGGCTGCGAACAGGCGATCTCGCCACTATGGATGAAGATGGATATTTTACAATCATGGATCGGATCAAAGACGTGATTATCGCGAGCGGATTCAATATCTACCCGAGAGAAGTGGAGGAAGTGCTGTTCGAGCATCCGGCCGTGAGGGAAGCTGCGGTAATTGGCGTCAAGGATGGTTATAGAGGGGAGACGGTGAAGGCTTATATTGTGCTCAAGGAGGGCTGGCAAGTATCTCGCGGACAGCTCGACCGCTGGTGCCGCGAGCGGCTGGCGGCCTTTAAGGTGCCACAGTATTATGCATTTAGGGAAACGCTTCCAAAAACAATGGTCGGCAAGGTGCTCAGACGCAAGCTCGCAGAGGAAGATGTGGAATCGGCAGACGCTTTGGGGGACGATAAGGAATGAAGGAAAAGGAAGAGAATTGGTTCCGCCAGCAAGCAGATGATGCGGGACAGCTGACCCGGCTCGCCGAACGTGCCCAGGAGACGTTCTGGGGGCTGCTTGGCTGCGAGGTCGTGAAGGCGGACGGCAAAAAAGCGGCGATCTGTCTGGATCTCGTCCCCTCCCACTTGAATCTGCTTGGCATCGTTCACGGCGGAGTCTTGATGTCGCTGATGGATAATGCGATGGGACTGGTGGTCATGCTGGCGGAGACTACGGGACGGACCGTTACGGCGAATATGAACACGCATTTCCTCGCCAGTACCTCCAGCGGTTTGCTGCTGTGTGAAGCGGAATTATTGCATCGGACCGGAAGGACACTGACGCTGCAGGCGGAAGTAAAAGATGAGGAAGGGAAGCTGCTTGCCTGGGGAAGCGGATCGTACCGGCTCATTTAAAGGGTGTTACGATGGAAATGGAAGTAACCAAAGGAAAGTGCCATTGGTTGCCAGTTATTTTTGAATTCGCTATAATTGTAGCAAATAAATGGAAACGATCTTGTGCAGTTTGTATATCAAGTGATCCTAATATTTGACCGATAATAAGGATATGGGAAAGGAGGGCGGGGAATGGAGCCGAGTTGGATTACAACGTTGTTATTAGTGTTCGGCATCGCGGTGGGCGTTGTTGGCGTTATAGCTTATTTGCGAATGCTGCGCAAGGAAAAATTGGCAGCGAATGTCCAATCAAGCGGAGATTCCCCGCCTTCTGACGGACTTTCCGGCGATCAACAATCCAAATCCGAAGGAGAATCAACAAAGGGAACATAATTGTTCACTTTCCTATTCGGAGCCAAAATGATATAATAGTAAGAAAAATGAAAACATTGTGACTCATTGGCCATGGAGATGCCTGCACCGAAGGGGGTTCTTGCGGTGTAAGAGCCGCATACGTTCTCGGATATTGCTGTTTAGGACGACCATCCATCGTATAAGGGAGGAGATTTCATGGCGAAACATAGCCAGAATGAAGTCAAGGAAAGCCTGAAAGAACTAACGAGAATTTTCCAGCCTAAGGACCCGCGGAAGTTTGTGAAGGATTATATTCGCAAATACCGCATCACAGGCGGGTATGAGGATGAGCTAACATCTTTGGTGGAGGACGAACTTGGCAGAATGAACTCTTCGGTCGGATGAGTTTAACTTTTAGAGGCTTTGCTTCCCGTATTGGGGAGCAAGGCCTTTTTGTTTGCCGAAAAAAATTTCTGGTTTAATTGAGAATTGATTTCAATTGAGGTATAGTATAGATAATGATTATCATTACCGCACAGAGATGCGCAGGTGGATAGGCGCGACGGGGAGGAAGACATGAGCAATCAGCTGGAGTTATACGATATCACGATTATCGGCGGAGGCCCCGCCGGATTATATACGGCTTTTTACAGCGGCATGAGAGAGCTGAAGACCAAAATTATCGAGGCTCAGGATCAACTGGGCGGCCGGATGCTGCTGTATCCGGAGAAGATTGTATGGGATGTAGGCGGCGTGCCGCCGATTCGCGCTGAGAAGCTGCTGAAGCAGATAATCGAGCAGGGCATGACCTTCGAGCCAACGCTGGTAATGGGTGAGCAGATTGTTGGTCTGGATCGGCAGGAAGACGGAACGTTCATCCTGACAGCAGCCAGCGGTCAGCTTCATCATACGCGCGCTGTGATCATGGCTTGCGGCTATGGCATCCGCAAGCTGGCGAAGCTTGAGATTGAAGGAGCCGATCGTTACGAGGTGACGAACCTTTACTACACGGTTCAGAATTTGGAGACCTTCCGCGGCAAGCGCGTCCTGATCTCAGGCGGCGGGGATTCGGCAGTGGATTGGGCTAATGAGCTGGAGAAGGTGGCAGCCAGTGTCACGGTTGTTCATCGCCGGGACAGCTTCGGAGGACTGGAGCGCAATGTCACAATGATGAAGGAATCCTCGGTCGATGTCCGTACGCCGTATGCACTCCATGCCTTGCACAGTCTAGACGGCAAGATGATTGGCCAGGTGTCCATAAAGCATATCGAGACGGAAGAAGAAATACGGCTTGATGTCGACGCTGTCATTGTCAATCATGGGATGAGATCGGACTTTGGGCCGATCCGCGAGTGGGGCTTCGATATGGGCGAATGGAAGGCGAATGTCAGTCCCAAGATGGAGACCAATATAGCCGGGGTATTCGGCGCTGGAGACTTTGTCGGCCATGACAGCAAGGTCGGGTTGATCGCGGGGACGTTTACTGATGCCATTGTTGCTTTGAATAGCGCCAAGGTCTATCTGGATCCGGAAGCGAATCCTTACGCTTATGTATCCTCCCACAATGACAGGTTCAAGGAGAAAAACAAGCTTCTTGAGGTGAATGGATAGGCTGCTTCCTTCAAGCTCAGAAAACTTTCGCGTAATTCGCCATTATTGCCTTGCATGAGTTCTTGGTTCGTGGAATAGGGTATAGCATATACTCCCAATTTCTGTTATCCACGAGACTAAGAAGGAGGTACGCACATGGCGGTGGAATTGAAGACCCGCGAACATATCAGGGGGATTCGCAGGGCGGGGCGCATCGTTGCGGCATGCCATAAGGCATTGTCCCAGCGGCTTGCTCCAGGGGTGACAACAAGGGAGATTGACCGGTTTGTTGAACGGTTCATGCTGGACCGCGGCGCCACGCCTGCGCAGAAGGGGTATAAAGGCTATCCTTATGCCACTTGCGCTTCTGTCAACGATGTGGTCTGCCATGGTTTCCCTGATACGGAGCCGCTGGAATCCGGCGATATTGTGACGATTGATATGGTGGCGGACGTGAACGGATGGAAGGCGGACTCCGCCTGGACGTATATTATCGGAAAGTCGACCGCCGCGACTGAGAAGCTGCTGCGCGTGGCGAAGCAATCGATGCAAGAGGGTATCAGGCTGGCGCAGCCCGGCAATTATATCGGGGATATCGGCCATGCCGTACAGATGCGGGCGGAGCGGGAAGGCTACAATGTGGTGCGGATGTTCGTCGGCCACGGAATCGGACGCCAGATGCATGAGTATCCCAATGTGGAGCATTACGGACCTCCCGGCCAAGGCGTCAGGCTGGAGGAAGGCATGGTGCTTACGGTGGAGCCGATCATCACTTCCGGCAGGGCCGATGTCTATATTGCCCGCGACGGATGGACGGCCCGCACAATGGATGGCTCATGGTCGGCGCAGTTCGAGCATACCATCGCCATCACGAAGGATGGCCCGATTATACTTACTCGCTGGGACTAATTGTTTTTGGGATCGAAGATATGAGGGAAATAAGTAACCAGTCATCGGGGCGATGGCTGGTTATTTCTATTTTAAGGAGTTGTAGGGCAATCGAGCTGTTCATATTCTCTTGCAGCCAACTTTAGCATGTCTATATAACATCTTCTGGGTTGTCCTCGTGTCATAGCAGACTGGGGGTACACATGGAGATGTTTATTTCGTTTCATCTTATTGAAATTACTATCATTTGATTGCCATTATTAATTATAGCTGGGTATAAGCATAATCCATATTATGATGTCGTTTATATACTAAAAAAAAGGATGAATTGAGGTGAAAACATGAATTCTTATGAAAAGAAAAAACGAGAAGTTTTGAAAAAGTTGAAAAAACATAAGGTGATAATTGGCCCGCCAGGGCCAACGGGTCCTGAAGGGCCACGCGGGCCACGGGGGAAAAAAGGAGAAGAAGGGGAGCGTGGCAAGCGAGGCAAACGCGGTAGATTAGGTGAAGCAGGCCTGTCAGGAGCGACAGGGGATCCAGGTGCAACAGGTCCGACGGGAGCGACAGGTCTAATAGGGGCGACAGGGGATCCTGGTGCAACGGGTCCGACGGGAGCGACAGGTCTAATAGGGGCGACAGGGGATCCTGGTGCAACAGGTCCGACGGGAGCTATAGGTCTGCCAGGAGCGACAGGGAATCCAGGTGCAACAGGTCCGACGGGAGCTACAGGGGATCCTGGTGCAACCGGTCCGACGGGAGCTATAGGTCTGCCAGGCGCGACAGGGGATCCTGGCGCAACAGGTCCGACGGGAGCGACAGGTCTACCAGGGGCAACAGGGGACCCTGGCGCAATAGGTCCGACGGGAGCGACAGGTCTACCAGGGGCAACAGGGGACCCTGGTGCAACCGGTCCCACGGGAGCGACAGGTCTAACAGGGGCGACAGGGGATCCTGGCGCAACAGGTCCGACGGGAGCTACAGGTCTGCCAGGAGCGACAGGGGATCCTGGTGTAACCGGCCCGACAGGGGATCCTGGCGCAACAGGTCCCACGGGAGCGACAGGTCTAATAGGGGCGACAGGGGATCCTGGCGCAACAGGTCCGACGGGAGCTACAGGTCTGCCAGGCGCGACAGGGGATCCTGGCGCAACAGGTCCGACGGGAGCTACAGGTCTGCCAGGCGCGACAGGGGATCTAGGCGCAACAGGTCCGACGGGAGCTATAGGTCTGCCAGGAGCGACAGGGGATCCTGGTGTAACCGGCCCGACAGGGGATCCTGGCGCAACAGGTCCCACGGGAGCTACAGGTCTGCCAGGAGCGGCAGGGGATCCTGGTGCAACGGGTCCGACGGGAGCGGACGGAACCACAGGCGCAACCGGCGTAACTGGCTCGACGGGAGCTGACGGAGCGATAGGTGCAACCGGTCCGACGGGAGCAGACGGAGCGACGGGCGCAACCGGCCCGACGGGAGCTGACGGAGCGATAGGTGCAACCGGCCCGACGGGAGCTGACGGAGCGATAGGAGCAACCGGCTCGACGGGAGCAGACGGAGCGACAGGCGCAACGGGGCCGACGGGAGCAGACGGAGCGACAGGCGCAACAGGTGCAACCGGCCCGACGGGAGCAGACGGAGCGACAGGCGCAACGGGGCCGACGGGAGCAGACGGAGCGATAGGAGCAACAGGTGCAACCGGTCCGACGGGAGCAGACGGAGCGTTAGGAGCAACAGGTGCAACCGGTCCGACAGGAGCAGACGGAGCGACAGGCGCAACCGGCCCGACGGGAGCAGACGGAGCGTTAGGAGCAACAGGTGCAACCGGTCCGACGGGAGCAGACGGAGCAACAGGCGCAACCGGCCCAACTGGCACTTTTGATGTCGGTGAACCGCTGTTTACGGTTGAGTCGCCAGGAGGAACTGGGGTTATTACATTCGGTGATATTTTGCGTCTGGAACCTGTAGGGAATATAAATATAAATGTTCAAGAAGATCCGACCATGACAACAGTGTTCTTCGATGTTAAGCCAGATGAGCCGAATGGTTTCTCTGCAGTTACAACAACAACAGTCGCCGCTACTACGCAGATTGGCAATTGGTCGACAGTACCGCCCTATTATAATTTTTTTGGTCAATTAGATCCTGTATCCGGAACTTATTTCGTACCAAGGCCTGGTGTGTTCTCTGTTTCCGCTACGATAAGCTATAATCTGACTGAAGTTCCGACTACGTCAATAGGACCCGATGTTAATCCTTATTTCTCCGTACGAAATTTATCGACCGGTGAGGAAGTTATTACGGGAGCGATCCCTATAGTCGATCTTGCCTTCGCTGACTTTACAGGACGGTCTGTGCTTAGATCCGGCACGGTTACTTTGGCAGGAGACTTGCAGCTTAACGGCGGCGAGCAATTAGGATTGTTCTACGTCGATGACGGTTTCACGATCCCGATTGATATCGGAAGCATATTGCCTGGCATTGTTTGGTCCATTCATCAATCGGTCTTTCTCTAAACGTACAAATAGAGTAAACACGAAGCTCGCGCGATATTGGCGAGCTTTTGTTTTGTGAGTTTGAACCTATAGTATTATAGTTTCTCAAATTTACCGTACCGTTGCGCCTGGGACTATGCCTTTAGAAGCAGATAATCTCATGTCTTTGCTCTACAATATTTGTATCATATGCACTTAAAATCAGCACAAGAGAAATGAAGGCTGGCGGAATGGAAAACATCAAAAAACAACCCGCAAGAGGAACACGAGGTGTCCGCCTTGCGGGTTGTGGGTATCGTTATACGCGATAGACGACAGCCTCATAAGGCTGCAGTTCGATCACGGTGTCTTGATTGGTTCTTGCGGAATAGTTGCTGATGACGATGTCGCCAAGCTTCTCTGCGCCGCAATCTGCCGTGTTGACGATTGCCGGCTGCTCCGAGATGTTCAGCAGCACGAGCCAAGATTCGTCGCCTAGCGTCCGAGTGTACGCGTAGATCTGCTCGTGGTCTTTCAAGTGAGTGGCGAAGCTTCCGTATATCATCACTTCATTGCGCTTGCGCAGCTCAATGAGCTTTTTGTAGTAGTAGAATACGGAGTTCGGATCCGCCAAGGCTTGCTCAACATTGATGTCCTTGTGATTCGGATTGACGCCGATCCAAGGCTTACCCTCAGTGAAGCCGCCTTGAGGCGAGCTGTTCCACTGCATCGGCGTACGGGAGTTGTCGCGCGACAGATGCTGAAGCTCCTTCAGCACTTCCTCCGGGTTGCGGCCTTTGCCGACTTCCTCTTTGTACTTGTTCCTCATCGAGATATCGTTATATTCATCGATGGAGGAGAAGCGGATGCCCGTCATGCCAATCTCTTCGCCCTGATACACATAAGGCATACCAGGCAAAGTATGAATGAGCGTGGCGAAGCAAGTAGCCGATTGCTCGCGGTATTCGGCATCGTTGCCGAAGCGCGTCACGACACGGGTATGGTCATGGTTGTTCAGGAACTGAGAATTCCAGCCCTTGCCCCATAAGCCGTTATACCAGCGGTCCTGAATTTGCTTGAAGCGGTGCATGTCCCAATAAGCCATATAGTCGCACACTTCAAAGTGGAACATCGTGTTCAGTTCGCCGCGATCCTCGCCGACGTAGAGCAGGCCGTCCTCGGGATTAACGAACGGAATTTCGCCAACAGTGAAAGCATCATAATGCTTCAGCACTTTCTCGTGCATTTCCTGCAAGTACTCATGTATGCCCGGATTGTTGCCCAGATAAGAGATATCGGACGGATTCTCGGCATCCGGGAAGCCCGGAATCTTGGCCAGCAGATTGATGACATCCATGCGGAAGCCGTCAATTCCTTTGTCCAGCCAGAAGCGCATCAGCGCGTATACTTCCTCGCGAACCTTCTCATTCTCCCAGTTAAGATCAGGCTGCTCGGCTGAGAACGAGTGGAAGTAGTACTCGCCTGTTGCCTCGTCATACGTCCAAGCGGAAGGGGCAAAGTAGGAGCGCCAGTTGTTCTTTTCTTTGCGCCAGATATAGTAGTCTCGCTTCGGATTGCTGACGGACGAACGGGACTCCTTGAACCAGGCATGCTGATCGGAAGTATGGTTCACCACCAGATCCATAATGAGCTTCATTCCGCGTTCATGCACAGCGGATAGGAGCTTGTCGAACGTAGCCATCGTGCCCGCCTTCGGCATAATGGAGCGGTAGTCCGCGATGTCATAGCCGTTGTCGACATCCGGAGACTCGTAGCACGGATTCAGCCAAATGACGTCTACGCCCAGGCTTTGAATATAATCGAGCTTCTGATAGACGCCTTCCAGATCGCCGTACCCGTCTCCATTGCTGTCATAAAAGCTGCGCCAATACACTTGATAGACGACTGCTTCTTTCCACCAGATTTTGTTCATGTTGTTATCTACCCTTTCCAACTTCAACCGCATAGCCCGTTGTATTGCTGAGCACATTCACATGCAGGTCATCATTCGTCGTTAATCGTTGTACTTCTATGCTAAGATGGCCTTCGCCAACCGGTATACGTTCGATTCTCAGCCGGTTCATGCCGCTAGGCAGCACCGGATTCAGGTTAATAACACGGTTCAGCGCATCCGGGAACAATCCCAGTGCGGTCTGTGCGATGACGATCGACACTGCTGCCGACCAAGCTTGCGGCGAGCATGTCGTCGGATATGGGACTACGCCTTCGCCTTCATTGGCATAACCGCAGAATAGCTCGGGGAACCTGGCGTCCGCGAACGAACGGGAGGCTTCCAGCAGGCTGTCAATCAGCTGTACCGCTTCCGCCCCGAAGCCAAGGCGGCTCAATCCAAGAAGGATGAATCCATTATCATGAGGCCATACACTGCCGTTGTGGTAGCTCATCGGATAATATCCGGCCGCTTCCGTGCTCATCGTACGAATGCCGAAACCTCCATTCATATCAGGAGAGCCAAGACGCTTCGCAACCTGGGCAGCCCGTTCAGCCTCCGGAAGCTCGCAGAAGAGCAGGTGGCCGGGATTAGAGGTTACGGAATGGACCGGGTTCCGGTCGCGCTCCAGCGCGATCGCGTAATACTGCGCGTCTTCCATCCAGTAGCGGGACTCGAATTGCTGCTGCAAAGCCTCAGCCTCTTGCTTCAGCTTCGCTCCAAGCTCCGTGTCTCCCAGACGGTCATAGATCGCTGCAAGCTGTCTCTTGGCGTAGTAGACATAGCCCTGCACCTCGCTTAGCGCGATAGGGGAGGCGGCAAGCTGGCCGCTCGGATGAACAATGCAATTCGGCGAATCCTTCCAGCCCTGATTCGGGAAGCCTTGCTCCGCTTCTTGATGATACGAGAGGAAGCCGCCATACTGCTCGCTATTCTCATCGATCCATGCAAGCGCCTTGTTAATCGCTGGAGTCAATTCCTTGACCAGGTCCAGATCGCCTGTCCACTTGACATACTCCCCGAGTACGGCGAGGAAGAGAGGCGTTGCATCGACCGTGCCGAAGTATGGACCAAACGGGGATTGGCCTGTTGCAACGAGCTCTCCGAAGCGCATTTCGTGCATGATCTTGCCTGGCTGCTCGTCACGGGTAGCGTCGTACTTGGTGCCTTGCCATGCTGCCAGCGTACGCAAGGTCGCCTTGGCTGTCTCCGGCTGCAGCATCAGCATGTAGAGGGAAGTAATCAGGCTGTCTCGGCCGAATGGAGCGGCGAACCAGGGCAGACCCGCTGTAGGCATCTCGCCATGTCCATAATCGGACATCAGCATTTTAAGGTCTTGCACGCTGCGGCTGAATACGCGCTGGAATGCGGGAAGGTCCGATTCAACGGTCATCGTATCCTCTGCCCAAGCACGGTAGCTCTCGGCAAGAGCTGCCAGTCCGTCTGCGAAAGGAGGGAGAGATGGCTTCCGAACCGTCTCCCAGCTTGGCGTAATCATGAAATGAATGGATACCGACTCGCGCGGCTGCAGTACCTGGCTGAACCGGACATGCCCGGATTCATTCACTTCGGCAGGCTCCGAATCCCACTGAATATGAATGAAGCGCTTCAGGCTGTCCTTGCCGGAGTATTGCAAAGTCATGCCGTCACGATCATAGGAAGCTTGACTGATATGTCCGACCTCTCCGGTACGGTAGCGGCGAACGAGGAACATATCTTGGAAGTCCGCTCCGAACAACATATCGATATCGGCGGGTCTGGCATCCGGGAAGAAGTTCGTTACCGTAACCCGTTCATGCAGCGAGCCGTCAAAAATGTAACGTTCCCGAATGAGCTCCATTGCGCCTACATCTTTGGTTTGGCTCATCAGCCGCAGCTTGGTATAGTAGCTGCGGTCCAAATGGGAGGAGAGCAGCTCGGGCAGCTCTCCTCCCAGCTTCAGCTCCATCTCGCTCAGGAAGCGAGTATCTTTTGCATAGAGACCGTAACCATCCTCGGAGCCGCCGGCCATATCTCCGTTCGGCGCTGTCAGACAGAACAAATCTCCTTCTTTCATCACGCAGTTATTCATGCGGTCAATTCCTCCTGCCTTACTTCACTGCGCCTTCGGCAACCCCTTTGATGATGTGCTTCTGAGCTGTGAAATAGAAAATTACAACCGGGATGATGGACAGCGTGAGGCCGGCCATTGCCAGGTTCCATACAATCGTGAACTCTCCGAAGAAGTAGAAGGTGGAGAGCGGAATCGTACGCAAGCCTTTGTCCGAGAGCGTCAGGGATGGGAGCAAGTAGTCGTTCCACATCATGATGACGTCGAGAATCGCAACGGTAATCGTAATGGTCTTCAGCATCGGGAATACGATGCGCCAGAAGACGCCGAACTTGCTGCAGCCGTCCAGTGTTGCCGCTTCTTCAAGCGCAATCGGTACGGACTTGATAAAGCCGTGGTACAGGAAGACCGCCATGCTGGCGTGGAAGCCAATGTTCATGAAGATCAGGCCGCCATGCGTATTCAGCATCGGGATATGCAGATTCGTGCCGATCCAGCCCATAACTTGCATAAGAGGCATCATCAGCGTCTGGAACGGAATCAGCATCGTCGATACGAGTACCATGAAAATAATTTGGCTCAGTCTATTGTTGGTGCGGACAAGCATCCAAGCCGTCATGGACGCCAGCACGACGATGAACACGAGCGAGACAAGCGTTACGAATAGCGAGTTGCCGAACGCGGTCAGGAAGTTCATCTTCTCCATGGCTTGCGCGTAATACTCGAAGCTGAAAGAGGATGGCAGCGCAAGCGCGTTCTCGTACAGCTCGGAGCGAGTCTTGAACGAGTTCACGATCATGATGTAGATAGGCGACAAGAAGAGGATAGCGATGACGACAAGCAATATTTCCAAAATCAATTTGCTTGTTTTCTTCATTACATCTGCACCTCTCTTTTCTTCGTGATGTAGACCTGTACGAGTGTTACAGCGGCTACGAGCACGAAGAAGATAATCGCTTTCGCTTGACCGATACCATAACGGCTGTAGCCGAAGATCTCATTGAAGATGTTCATGGCGAACATTTCTGTAGAGTTAATCGGGCCGCCGCCGGTGAGCGACAGGTTAACGTCGAATATTTTGAATGCGCCGGATAGCGTCAAGAATAGACAAATGGTAAAGGACGGCATGAGCAGCGGGAATATGATCTTGGTCAGCCTATGCCAAGCATTGGCGCCGTCGACTTTCGCGGCTTCCATCATGTCGTCGGGAATGCCTTGGATTCCCGCAATGTAGATAATCATTGTATAACCCGCCATTTGCCAAGCGAATACGACCGCGATCGCATACAGGGCAAAGTCGGGATTAAGCAGCCAGTTGAAGAAGACGCCGCCCATGCCGGTGTTCTCCCCGACATATTTGAACACATCGGTAAAGATAAACTTCCAGATGTAACCCAGAATCAGGCCGCCGATCAGGTTCGGCATAAAGAATAAAGTTCTCGCGATGTTGCTGGTGCGCAGCTTGGACGTCACGAGCAGCGACAGGGCAAGGCCCATCACATTGACAATAATCAGAGCTAAAAATGTAAATTTAATTGTGAGCCAAGCCGACTTCAAGAAGCGGTCGTCCTGGAAAATATGAACGTAGTTGTCGAAGCCTACAAATACCTTTGGATTGGCCGGAATCCCGTCCCAGCTAATGAAGGAGTAGTAAATGCCGATGGCAAACGGGATGAGGACGACAATGGAAAAGATAGTCAGCAGGGGTGCTGTAAATAGAGCGTACCAGGCTCTATTTTTGTTCGCTTTCATATGGATTCACTCATTTCGGAGTAATTTCGGTCCGTACGATTGGGTCAAAGATAGAAAACTAACCTGGCCCGGCCAGGTTAGTTTTCCATGAATCAGCTGCTGCCGTTATGGCGTCAGGCTTATTGCTTAGGAGCTTTCGCCCATACTTCGTCAAGCTTCTGCAGAAGCTGAGCGCCTGTCATGGACTTGTTCAGGAAAAACTCTTGCGCGACAGGAGCCAGATCGTTCTGGATGATGCCTTGCGGGAAGTATGTCAGAGCCCAAGGAATCGTGTTGCCGCTAACTGTAGCTTCGGATACCGCTTGGGACAGCGGGTCCAGGCTGCTTGTTTCGATATTCGTCATCGCAGGGATGAACTTGAATTCGTTCACGATGATGTTTTTGCCAGTCTCGCTGTTGTACAGCCACTCGAAGAATGCATTAGCCGCTTTGATTTGATCAGCGGATGCTTTGTTATTGATAACCCAGATGGCCGGGATGTCTACAGCCAGCTTCGTGTTGCCTGCAAGCGGCATAGCCATCATGCCGGCATCGATGTCTTTGTAGTCTTGCAGCATGCCGTAGCTCCAGTTGCCTTGGTGTACGATTGCTGTCTTGCCAGTTGCGAAGTCGCCCATTTGAGTGTCGTAAGTTACTTCAAGCGGGTTTTTCGCCGATTCGCGGATCGCTTCCATGAACTGTCCGAACTCTTGGAATTCCTTCGTGTCAGCCATTTTCACTTCGCCTTTGTTCAGCTTCTCGATGAATGCAACCGGATCTTGCTGCAGAGCGAAAGGCGTGTTGATGATGTGGCCGATCAGGAAGTATGCTTCCTGGGACAGGCTGAAGCCGTTAATGCCGTTCGCTTTGCTCTCTTCCAGGAACGACTTGAAGGATGCAAGGTCAGTGATTTTCGCAGGATCAACCAGCTCTTTGTTGTAGACGAAGCCGAAGCCTTCTACGCCAGTCGGTACGCCGACGATCTTGCCGTCGATTTTCACTTCCATGTTCGGAGCGATGTTCTTCACGTAGGATTCATTGCTCATGTCGTAGTAGTACGACTGGAACTTGGTTGTCTCGGCGCCTGTCTGTACGCCGAAGATCGTTGGGCCTTCGCCAGCGTTAAGCTTTGCTTGAAGCTGAGTCAGGTAGTTGTCGCCTGCGGAGCCCCATACGTCGATCTCGTTGCCTGTTTCTTCCTTATACTTCTTGGCCATCGCTTCCAGTTGGTCAGCGATTTCAACTTTGGATTGGAACAGGGAAATCTTCGGAAGCTTCGCAGCTCCGCCTTCACCGTTCGTACCGCCGTTATTCGTATTGTTCCCGCCGCAAGCGGCGAGGATGGTAAGTAGCATAACGGAACTGATCATGATGGAAATAAAGCGCTTTACATTTGTCACTTGTAAGGTCCCCCTTTTGATGGATGTACCATTGATTATAAACCGACAGGTGTAGAAGTCAATAAAAAACTTATGAAATTTAGATGTTTTACTTAATAAAATGTAGTTGTTTTAAGTAAAATGTAGACTATAATAGTAGGTAAAACTGAGTTTCATTTTACTAATCGCAAAATATGGCTAATTTCTACTGTTCCTGTCGTTTCAATGGTTTTGGCAATTTATTTGCTGTTGAAATGTGTAGGTAAAACGATTGTAAAGTGATATAATAAGTTTTACTTACGGAATTTGATGAGGAGGTTTATGGATGAGCAGTTTGAAAGAGATTGCCCAGCTTACGGGCGTATCTATTTCGACCGTATCCAACGTACTGAACGGACGGAAAAACGTATCGCAAGAAACAAGAGAACGCATCCTGCGGATTTGCGAAGAGCAGGGCTACGTGCATGACGCTGCGCCGAAAAAATCCAAGTCCGATAAAGATAAACGGATCGTGTTTATATTCAGCGATTTTGACCGCGAGTTTTATTTGAAAATCATTGAAGGGGTCAGCACCTGCCTGAATGAGAACGGGTACGACCTCATTATTTGCACCAATAAATCAAGCGACAACTTCCTGAAGAGCAGCTTCGCGCGCGGGACAATCAGTCTGGACGGAAGCCTGTCCGACGAATACTTCCAATCGGTGGCGAAGCCTGAATTCCCAGTGGTGCTTATGGACAGGGTGCTCGATAACGACAATAAAAATACAAAAAGCGTCATCGTCGACAATTATCCGGTGATGTGCCAGCTCGTGCAGTCTTTGGTGAACAAAGGTATGAGGCGCTTTGGCTTCCTGGGCGGACAAGCTGCAACGCTGGATAATAAGGAGCGCTTCTCCGGCTTCATGGATACGCTTCAAGCGAATGGAATCGCCTTCGACCAGACGTATTATTACCATGGCAATTACCGGGAGAAGAGCGGCTATCAGGCAGCTAAGCTGATGATCCTGAGCAACGACTATCCGGAAGTGCTGGTCTGCGCGAATGACAATATGGCGATCGGCGCTATCAAAGCATTCGAGGAGCATGGCATCTCCGTGCCGCAGGACATCTCCATTACCGGCTTTGATGATTCCGATGCCGCTGCGCTGGCTGGCTTGACGACGATCAAAATCCCGCGTTACGAAAGCGGCTTCCTCGCAGCCAAAGAGCTGCTGGAGCTGATCAAAGGCAACGTCAATCGCGATACTGTCAAGCTTGGCGCATCCATCATCTGGCGCCAGTCCGTTCGTTCCTAAAACGTTAACTCCATCGGTCGTTCCCTTGAACGGATGTTTGTTCCAACCAGCCTGAGTGACCAGCGGTCGTTCAGGCTTTTTTATTGGGATATAAACCAGATACCTGCTGCGAGTTCATTTTAACTTACCCCGTAATTGGCTCCTCTAATCATGTTTTTCCTCAGGTGTAACGCATTGTCTTCTTAGAGAATCGGTGCGTTTTTATTTGTGGTACAATGATACGAGCAAATCAAGGGATATATATTTTAACTACGGTGCTTACATGAATGGAGATAAATAAAAATGAGCTTGTTAACGGTTGAGCAATTATCACATACGTTTGGCGATCGGGTATTGTTTAGAAACGTGTCGTTCCGTTTGCTTGAGGGAGAGCGTGTCGGGCTGGTTGGCGCGAATGGTACAGGGAAATCTACTCTTATGAATATTTTGACAGGCAAGCTGCTGAAGGACGAAGGCAAGGTGGAATGGACGCCTCGTGTACGCTACGGTTATTTGGACCAGCATACGAAGCTGGAAGCAGGCAAAACCATTCGGGATGTCTTGAAGGATGCGTTTTTGCCTTTGCTCGTATTGGAAGAGGAGCTTAACGGCATTACAGCGCAAATGGGCGATGCCGACCCTGATACGTTGGAACAGCTTTTGGAGCGCATGGGAGAAATTCAAGAGGAGCTTGAAATCGGGGATTTCTATTTAATCGATGTGAAAGTCGATGAGATGGCCAATGGCTTGGGCCTTAATGTGATCGGACTTGACCGTGATGTCGCCGCGTTAAGCGGCGGTCAGCGGACGAAGGTTCTGCTTGCCAAGCTGCTGCTTGAGAAGCCGGGCGTCTTATTGCTGGACGAGCCTACAAACTATTTGGATGAAGAGCATATTAACTGGCTGACTAACTATCTGAAAAACTATCCTTATTCGTTTGTTCTTATTTCTCATGAAACAGGCTTTATGAATCAAGTCGTCAACGTTATCTATCATCTTGAGTTTACGAAGCTGACGCGTTACTCGGCCAATTATGAGAAGTTTCTGGAGATGGCTGAATTGAATAAAGCTCAGCATATCGACGCTTATGAGAGGCAACGGGATTATATTAAGAAGCAAGAGGAATTTATTCAAAAAAACAAAGCGCGTGCTTCTACCTCCGGACGTGCGAAGAGCCGCGAGAAGCAGCTCGACCGTATCGACCGCATCGACAAGCCGGAGGAGGCGGCGAAGCCGACCTTTAACTTTAAAGAATCCAGAACCAGCGGCAAGACCGTATTTGAAGCGGAGGGGATGGTCATCGGCTACAACAAGCCGCTCCTTCCCAAGCTGGATATGGTCATTGAGCGAGGCGATAAAATCGCAATCGTAGGCTGCAACGGCGTCGGCAAATCAACACTCTTAAAGACCATTCTTGGCGTTATTGCTCCGTTGGAGGGTAAAACGTATCTAGGCGATTATTTATTTCCTGCTTACTTCGAGCAGGAAGCAAAGGCGCCGACGATGACTCCGCTAGAGGACGTATGGGATGAATTTTCCTTTATGAATCAGCACGAGGTTCGGGCAGCGCTTGCCCGCTGCGGCCTTAAGAATGAGCATATTACACGCTCGCTTAACCAGCTGAGCGGTGGAGAGCAGGCCAAGGTTCGGCTATGTAAACTGATGATGCGAGAGAGCAACTGGATTTTGTTCGATGAACCGACGAACCATTTGGATGTGGTCGCCAAAGCTGAATTGAAGCGAGCGTTAAAGGCTTACAAGGGTACAGTCGTTCTGGTCTCTCATGAACCTGATTTTTATATGGATTGGGTAACCAAAACATGGGATGTAGAGGCCTGGTCGATGAAGAGCCTGGCATAATAGGTTTATTGAAAAAAGACAACTTCCCATAGACACCAGCCTGTTCCTCTATCACGCCCACAAGAATGTACTAATAACAGACAGTACATTTTCTATCTAGGGGTGATAGGGGTGGCGATCATAGATGTATTCCCGGACAGTCCGACGGTCATTCAAGATGCGGTGGCTTCGGCGAACGAAGGGGATGTTATTCTGGTCCCATAGGGGCATTTATCATGAGACGGTGAGGATAAGCGGCGCAAAAAACAATCTTCGTATCCTTGCCAAGCATTACAATCAGAAATTACTGCCGGCGGCATTCGAATGGTTAACGGGAAGTCCCATCGCATCTTAGAGAATCAAATTAGCCGTATGTGAGGACTCCGCGGGGAGATCAAACCTTTCGGGATATACGTGAATCACTCGGAAGGCAACCTGCTCATACGGAACAAAATTGAACTGATCGGGATGGCAGGATTGAGATTATCTTTATTTAATAGAATAATGGCTGTGTGCCTTCATAAAACCCACTCCATCAGTGGGTTTATTTTTATAGAGACTCGTACCGATAAATTTATACATTTTCTTCTATTAGGATTGGAAAGCTTATAGTAAAATGTGACTAATAGTGTGTAAAACGAAAACCATATATCTATTCATTTTAAAAGAAGGAGAAAAATAAATGATCAAAAAATGGATGCCAATACGTTGGCGATCATACCTGGCGGCAGCGCTTGCAGCAGCCATATTGTTCTCAACGTGGGCGATGTACAGTCCCTCATTATCAGCTGCACCCAATTGGACGACAGGAGGAGGAGAGGCAGACGACCCACCTTCATTTGACGGCGTTCCGGTAGGAATGGACATTGACCCGGTGAACGGCTTTTTATTTGTAGCGGACCACATTAATAATAAAGTAAATATCTATGATAAAGATGGCGTTAGTAAAGGAATTATTTTCAGTCCGGATTTCTCGCAGCCTTTAGCTGTCCGGTTTGACGGCCCCAATTATCTGTATGTAACCGATAGAAATAAGCTGTTCAGATTCCATATTCTATACTGGGGTACAAGTTATTCGTTTGTTCAAGATGTAAAGTGGGACGGGGGGCTAGCTTACCCTCAAGGGATTGCGATATCAGGCAGTGACTTGTATGTAGCCGATACGAACAACGATCGAGTGTTGAAGTTCAATACAGCGACTTTCAGCAGCTTAAGTACGCCTGCCATTTGGTCAGACGATCTGGATCCGGACCCGGCGATGACCACTGCACTACAGTCGCCTACGGGGCTGGCTGCTGATACCTCGGGGGTATATATTAGCAGTCAAAGTGCCGAAACCATTATGAAAGTTACACCAAGCGGCTCGGTTGAACGAGTGATAAATCTCGATTATCCAAGAGGGCTTCGAATTGGAGTTGACGGATACCTGTATGCGGCGAGTAGGAACGGCAGCAGTCTCGTTACTAGGTTAAATAAGAATTTGGATGTGGACGCGACATATTTCCATAACCCGACACCTGGTTTAGCTTCTAATGATATAGCACTGGACCAATCAGGAGCGCTATATGTAAGCCAAGAATCCCAGATTGTGCCTGCTAATAACCAAGTAAAGAAGCTAACGATCGGCTCGCCTGACAACCGCTTGTCTGCGTTAACCATCAGCGAAGGCGCTTTGGTTCCTTTTCCATTTTCATCAGATATCCTAGAGTATAGTGCTGTTGTAGGAGGCAGCGTTGACTCCATTGCAGTCACCCCTGTATTAGCTAATACGTCGGCTACTGTACAAGTTAATCATGTAGCGGTAACAAGCGGCGATGCTTCTGAAGATATTCCATTGGCGACAGGAGACAACTATATTTCTGTGGATGTAACGGCGGAAAATAATAGTGTGCGAGCCTATACAATTAAAGTTACGAAAGCGCGTCATACAGATGCGGCATTAAGCGCGTTGTCCATTAGTTCGGGTCCTCTGAATGAAACATTTGATCCGGCGGATACAGAGTATTCCGCGAATGTTGCTAACTCGATAGAATCCATAGAAGTAACAGGCCTTAATTCGTACCGGGCAACGTTGACTGTGAACGGAAATGCGGCGACGAACGGCAGCGCTTATGGACCGGTCCCATTGGCAGTTGGTCCGAATCCCATTACGATTATCGTCACAGCTGAGGATGGTATGACAACCAGGACATACAACATTACTGTAACTCGTGCGCCTTCAGCAGATGCAACGTTGAGCAGCCTGACCATGAGCAGCGGAACCTTGGATATTCCATTTGCACCGGGTACAACATCTTACACTTCGTCTGTAGCCAACAGTGTAACCTCGCTCAGTGTAACGCCAACATCGGCGAGCAGTACTGCTACTGTGAAAGTGAACGGGAACTCGGCGACTAGCGGCAATGCCTTTGGTCCGATCCCGCTGCCAATAGGCTCCAGCACGATTACAATTGTGGTCACAGCACAGGATGGAACAACAACCAAGACCTATTCTGTCCGTGTGACGCGAGCAGGCGGCGTGAGCGTTCCTGCCGGGAACCAACCGGGACCGCTCATTGACTTAGGCGACCGATGGGTTGACCCCGATACGATCGACACTTCGAAACCAACTGCAGTTTTGAATGTTACGCCAAAAGACGGTGTGGCCGCGGCTCGTATCCCGGCATCCGTATTAACGGGATTTAGAGGCGCGAACGCCAGCTTTTTGCTAGAAATCAAGACGCCTTATGGCAGCTACCGCATTCCGGTTCAATTAGCATCGCTCATCCCCGGACTTGAAGCGCTGCTCGCGAAGCATGCCATGAGACTCGATGAAATCAGCTTCGGCATTACACTGACGGATAGGTCGGGGGACTCGAAGCTCCAGCAAGCATTGGAGAAGGGCTTGCCGGATGGAGGGGTAATGGGGGCCCTTGTAGATTTCAAGCTTGAAATCCTGAATACCAGCACGGGAGAGCCGCTCGGCGTTGCGGACACATTCAGCCAAGCGCTGAATCGATTGATTCCGATGCCAAGAACGTTGAACGCTCTGCCTGAACAGTGGGGAGCATTCCGTTATAACGAGACAACCGGCGTATTCGAATTTGTTCCTGCCAAGATGGTCCAGATCGAAGATGTCTGGTATGCCTCGATCAGCTCCTACTCTAACAGCGTGTATGTGGTGGCTGACAACAAAGTAAGCTTTACTGATTTGCAACAGCACTGGAGCCAGTCGATGGTTGAGCTAGCCGCAGCGAAAAAGCTGGTGGAAGGCGTGAGTAAGCAGACATTTGTACCGGACCGGGCTGTGACAAGAGCGGAATTCACCGCTATGCTGGTTCGCGCATTGGGACGCGGCACCTCTTCCAGCGAGCCAACGTCTTATGATGATGTGAAGCAAGGGGACTGGTATTACAGCTTCGTTGCCAAAGCGAAGGAGCTGGGTCTGCTCGGTTTTGCGAAAGGCGATGTCTTTATGCCTAATCAGCCGCTTACGCGCGAGGAAATGGCGAGCATGCTTGCGGCTGCCGTGAAGCTTGAAGCGAATTCGGTTACCAAAGGGACCATAAGCGTGGATGGTTATAAGGATGCTGAAGCTATGGATCCGGCTCATATCGAGGCCATCCGATTGCTGATCCAACTCCGCATCATGACGGGTACGAGCGAAGAGACGTTTAATCCTAAAGGGGAAACGACAAGGGCTCAAGCGGCGACAGTGCTTATCAGAACCTTGCAGAAGCTTGATATCATTGAAAAGTAATTAGCGTACAAAAGGCTTAATCCTTGGATACCCAGGCGATTAAGCCTTTTTTCTATTACTTGCAAAGTCTCATCATTTATGATAAGTTTCTTTTAGTTAGATATTCTAATTAGTTGCGAAGGAGAATGGAATGAGAAAAAAAAGAACGAAAGAGCAGGCAATGGATCAACAACTGCCTGCACTCGGTGTAGAGCCTTATTTAGAGCTCATGAATCAGACGGCTGCCGAAGATACGGAACGTAAATCGGCTCATATGGGGTTGCTTATGCTGTGGCTGAGTGACAACGTTCTAGATGTCATGGACGGCGATTTGGCCCCTTACGGCATTTCAGAGAGTAAGCTGGATCTATTGCTCCTGCTTGTTCTGCATGAGGGGAGAGAGCTTATTACCCCTTCCGGCCTTGCAGACAGACTGGGGATCAGACGGGCCTCGGTAACGGCACTGCTGGACTGGCTCGAGAAGAGGGGATGGATTATCCGTATTCAAAGCGAGGCAGATCGCCGGATGATTCATGTGAGGATAACGGAGGAAGGCCGCGCATTAGTGAAGCAAGTTCTGCCAACCTTTTGGTCTACTTGCGCTTCTCTGTTTGATGGCTTGTCCCAAGAGGAGCGAGTCATCGCCGAAAAGCTTTTGATTAAATTGCATGGCATAGTGGAAAAACGAATGGGAGGAGGGCGATAAATTTTTTTTGGACAACTAGTTAGATTATCTTACTATACGGGGTTTCAGAAAATGGTCTGAAGGATGGGAAGCGCCATGGTAGCAGAATAATAACCCCTTTTGAGTATGTAGTTAGATTATCTTATCAAATCGCATTCTGGCAAAGCCCGCAGCAACAAGGACTGAATCATAAAGAAAGAGGTGTTCTTATGACACAAGCAATAACAACCAAACACCCTAAACGAAATTATCCGATTATGACAGCTATTTTGTGCTGGGCAGGCATGGTGGTCATGTCTAGCCTGTACGTCACGATTCCTCTTATTTCCATGTTCTCGGATACCTTCGGGGTATCCTCCACGCAGGCTGCAGCTGCAGGCAGTGTGTTCTCTTTGGGATTTGCCTTGGGCTGTCTTGTCTATGGCGCAGTATCCGATAAATACGGCCGCAAGAAAGTAATCTTTATCGGCTTGATCGCGCTGACTTTGATTTCTTTGCTGCTCGGCGTAGTTCAGGAGTTTTCATGGATGATCATACTCCGGTGGCTGCAGGGGGCGGCCGCAGCGACATTTTCCCCTGTTGCACTTGCTTATGCAGTGGAGATGTATCCAGCACAAAAACGGGTGACCGCTATTGGATTTATAAGTACGGGCTTTCTGGTCGCGGGTATTGTCGGTCAAGTCGTAAGCGGGAGCATCAGCCAGCATTATGGATGGAATGCGATCTTTTATTTACTGGCTGCAGTCTATGCGGTTACCGCTGTTCTTGTTGCGAGGCTCCTTCCGAAAGGGGAAGTTCAGCATGCCGGCGCCAGCATCTTGGAGCCCATTCGCAACATGAGGAAAGTGTTGGCCCGTAAAAGCCTATTGTTAGCTTATCTGGCGGCATTCGTACTGCTGATGTCCTTTGTTAGCATGTCGACCGTGCTTGGTTCGTATTTGAGCAGTTCGACATTCGGTCTGAGCCAAGGGGAGATTCTATATATTCGCTCCTTTGGCGTATTGGGGATGCTTGTCTCGCCTTATGCGGGGCGGCTTGCGGGGCGTTTCGGTGCGCTGACGGTATTAAGAGGGGGGTTATTGCTAGCGATGATTGCCCTAGCTGCCTCGGGGTTAATTTCTGTCCTGCCGCTGCTCGTTACGGTAAGTGTGGTCTTTATCGCGGGCATCGCCATTGCGACGCCTTCTCTCATATCGCTCGTCGGCCAGCTCGGCGGCCAATCGCGTGGCATCGCTGTCTCGGTGTATACGTTTATCTTGTTTGCGGGAACAAGCCTGGGACCCATTATTTCCATACAGTCCATGAGAATGGGCAGCTACCCGCTCATCTTTGTTGTGCTGGCGCTAATACTCGGTATCGGCTTCATAGCCGCCTGCTTGATTCGCAGCGAAGTGCCTGAACAGGCCAAAAGCTGATAGCGGCCCATCAAAAAACAACCCATCAAAATCGCAGGATTCTGATGGGTTTGTTGTGTTAGTCCAGCCCTAGTACCTTTGTCTATATTCTTGCAAAATAACATCCATCACTCGCTTGCCCCAGCGTGCGAGCTCCGAGTCTTTCTCATTCCAGGCATAGGTGATGAGCGCTTTCCACAGGGCCCAGCCTCGCGCCCGGTTAACGGTATCTGCATCCACATTCATTTTGCTGAAAAATACAGCCCGGCTCTCTTCGTGGAAGAAGTTCCAAGCCATCACAAGGTCACTCGAAGGATCGCCGGTGCCCATGGTGCCAAAATCAATCACGCCGGACAGACGTCCGTTCTGTACGAGCAAATTGCCTACAGCAACATCGCCATGTACCCAGCGTGGAGCGGATTGACAGCTGGAGGAGAGGGACAATTCCCATATCTCGGCTAGAAGCTTCCGATCATATTGGCCACCAAGCTCCTTGATGACCGATCTTGTATCGCCATCGTAGACTGCAAGATTGCCTCCGCGATGAAAGTTTTGCACACCAGCAGGGATGCCGTCGCTTGCATCGATCGCTTGCAATTCCTGCAAGAAAGAAGCGAGATCATCGGCGAATTGGTTCTCACTATAGATATTGCCATGCGTAACCGTATCGCCTTCAATCCATCGATTGACGGACCAGGGGAGGGGATACTCATCTGTAGGCTGTCCCAAGGCAAGAGGGGCCGGTATGGGAAGAGAAAGATGCTGCTGAATGCGGGGCAGCCATAGCTGCTCCTTCTGAACAGCAGATGCGTATCGCTCATGGCTGGGAAGGCGCACCGTCATTTTGGGGCCAAGCCGATAGGTACGGTTGTCATGCCCGGACTTCTCGACAGGCTTGATGGTTAAATCCCTCCACTGTGGAAACTGGGTATCGATTAGATTGCGAACCAATTCCGTTGTAATCATCATGCCATTCACCGCGCTTTCTGCTCAGATTCTTTCCCCAGTATAAACCGGGCTGCCCTGCAGCCTCAAAGGATACAAAAGTTATAATTAATCTTGCCCTAAGATTAAAAACGTCCAATCGCAACAATCAATGCTAACGTGAAGAATACGACGTTGACGAGAATCTCGCGGTATTCTTTGCGGGCTATGTGGAAGATAGCGCCGAATAGAACGACAGCGGCAAGTCCGGTTGCGGCAAGCGGCGTTAATATGGGCATGAGATTCAGCGCCTGAGGCAAGATTACCCCAATCGCGCCTAATAGTTCCGCTAACCCGATAAAGAGGACGAATCCCTTCGGAACCTCTTTTACCCACCCCCATGACGCTTTGGCTTGCTCATACTGGAACGCCTTCAACCATCCTGAATAGATAAATCCTAATGCAGCTAGCCCTTGAATGATCCAGATTGCGATATTCATATACATTTCAACCTCCTGATTTCTTGTTCAACCTCCGATACAGGTATAATAGACTTAAGTATTCGAAGGACGGAAGTAGGCACTTTTTCTAGACCTGGTGTATAAAAAGTGACCTTAGATCCATAAAGGGAAGCGGGAGGCTGCCATGAAAGAGTATTGCAAATTTGAATCGGCATTGGAGATCTTAATCGGCAAATGGAAGCCTGTCATTCTGCTGCAGCTGATCTCGAACGGTACGATGAGATTCAGTGAGCTTCAACGGGCGATACCGGATATTAACAAAAAGATGCTCACTCAGCAATTAAGGGAGCTGGAGTATAACGATATCGTACATCGTGAGGTATACAGCCAGGTTCCTCCAAAGGTTGAATATTCGATCTCCGAGTATGGCAAAGGTCTAAGCGTTGTACTTCAGGCCTTGAATGACTGGGGAGCCGCACATATGGAGCATATGGATAAGCGGTATGGAGCTGACTGGGCAGGACTGAATGTTGATGATGGAGGCGATCCAAGTGGAACAAAAAAATGAATGCATGCTGGTTACGAAAGAATCTTTTCGGGCGATTGGGTTGAAATGGTCGGGAACGTTCGCTGAGGCAGGCGCAGGCGGAATTCGGCTTGTGCAAGCAGAGATGAAGAGCAGAATGAACGAAATCAAGCAAGTCGTTAATCCGCATATATTGCTTGGTCTGTCCTATCATGTGACGGAAGACGGCTTTACCCACTATTCTGCAGTTGAAGTAGAACAGATGGAAGATATTCCGGATGGCATGGCGAGCATTACTCCTCCAACCTTGACTTATGCGAAGTGCGAGCATCGACGGGGACAAAACATTGAAGCTTCCTATAACAATATTTATGCTTGGATTCAGGATAGGGGCTACAGTCTGTATAAAGGCGACATTACTCATTATGAAGAGTACCCGATGAATCAAGATCCGCAATCGGAAGATCCGGAATTTGTGATTATGATACCGATTGGAACATAAAAATGAACGCAGGGGCTGTCCCTGGAAGGCGAGGTCATTCGTCTTGGGGACAGCCTCTTTTTGTGTTTTATGCAGCAATGCAGCTTGTCTTAACGGAACGGCAATAGTTCAACACTTCGTTTGGAAATTGGCTGTTCCATCCAGGACGGCGTGCAGAAAGGCTTTCGACTTTTTTAATTGCTTTTGGATATCTTCGAGTTCCTTGATCTTTTGCTCTACCGATTTCTTTTTGGCCTCATAGGACAGGTTAAGCTCTTGATTGACGAGCAAGCTGATTTCTTCAATTGAAAAGTTCACAGATAATAGCGTCTTCACATCATCCAGAAAATCAACAATTTCCTCAGAATATACCCGGTAATTATGTTCATCCCTCTGAACAAATTTGTCCGGAATGATGTTTTTGCGCTCGTAGAATCTTAAGGTCGAGATAGGCAGTCCCGTTAATTTGGCAACTTCATTTATTTTCATAGAATAAACCTCGCTTCTGGGTGCTTGCTATAAACCTAGGTTCATAGTTCATACTACGAATAGGATAACGAATGACATACACCATGTCAAAAAAACTAAGGTTATCAAAAGGAGAGTTTCTATGTTTGCGAGTATTCAAAATAATGATTTTGCCAATATCCTAAAGGGACGGCGCTCCGTTCGCCATTATGATGAGAGCGTTAAGATATCGAGAGAAGAGATCAGCGAAATGATTGCGGAAGCCAGCCTCGCTCCGTCGTCTGCCAATATGCAGCCTTGGCGCGTAGTTGTAGTGGATACGCCTGAGGGAAAGGAAAAACTAAGACCGCTTGTGCGGTTCAATACGCTGCAAAACGATACTTCATCCGCTATGTTATTGATTTTTGGCGATACCGAGAGTCATTTGAATGCTGAAGAAATTTACAACACAGCTGTGGAGCAAGGGAAAATGCCGGCTGAAGTAAAAGAGCGCCAACTCGGAACGATTCTATCGATGTTCCCGGCTTTGCCGAAAGAACTGAAGGTGGAAGTGGCCAAGGTCGACAGCAGCCTCTTTGCGATGCAGCTCATGTTAGTCGCCCGTGCACACGGATATGATACGAATCCAATGGCGGGATTTGAGGTTGATCAAGTGGCACGGGCATTCGATCTAGATGAGGAGCGCTATGCTCCGGTCATGATTATTTCGATAGGAAAGGCCAAGGAAGCGGGATATGAGTCTGTTCGGTTGGCTTCTGACAAAATTACATTTTGGAGATGAAATAGACGGTCGTCCGATGTGAAGACGCGGGTTGGATACTAAGTTTAGATAAAATGGAGATAGTACGCAGATTGAAGTACATCGCTTGTGACGATGTACTTCTTTGCTGTGTAAATCAGTTTGTAGACGTTTGTTGTAAATATTATCCATTCACAATGTGAAAATAGAGTATTTTCTCTTAATTTGTATTATATTTTGGTGAATATAATCGTTTTTACCCCCTGCAGTAGCGAATTAACCCCCTATGAAAAAGTCACAGGTATGAATAAAATCATAGTGAGAGCAAAAAGAATGCGCTTTCATTTCTAGGTTTAATAGGTTTATTGCAAGTGAAGAACACAAACTTAATGGGGGGAATTGTCACAAATGAGGAGAATGAAAAAAACGGTTGCGATTATGTTGTTATCAGCACTTATAGTCTTGTCCGTGCTGCCAGGTTTGGGCTTGGCGGCAGCATCCGGCGCGCCAGGGGCGCCGCTCTTGTACCAAAGCAACTGGAATAACAGCCCGAATTATTCAATTGGTTTCAATATGTGGTGGGGCAACAACGGTACGGCCTGGAAATTGTATGAGAATAACGTTGTTGTCCATACAGGAACACTAATAGATCAATCTCCTAATGCACAAACTGCCTCGTTTGCTTTCACCAACAAGCCATCCGGTACTTACGTTTACAAGGTTGAACTGATCAACTCCTACGGCTCATCCACATCAGGTACAATCTCCTATCAAGTTATTAATGCGAGCGGCGGCGGGGATTCGCAAGCGCCTTCCGTGCCAGGAAATCTCGCAGCTTCAGATATTACAGAAAATTCAGTTAAATTATCCTGGAATGCTTCTACGGATAACGTTGGGGTGACAGGCTACGAGGTTTACCAAGGCGGATCCTTGGCAGCAACTGTAGCAGGTACTTCCTATACGGCAACAGCGCTTACTGCTGGCACGGCCTACACGTACACGGTAAAAGCGAGGGATGCAGCAGGCAATGTATCGGCAGCGAGCCTTCCGCTTGTTGTCACGACGCTTGCTGTTACTCCTGACACAACAGCTCCTTCCGCTCCGGCGAATTTGACAGCTTCGAACGTGACTTCAAGCTCCGTAAGCCTGGAGTGGGCAGCATCGACAGATGACGTTGGCGTCACGGGCTACACGGTAAATTACGGCTCCACAAGCGTTTCTGTATCGGGTACAAGCACAACCATTGCAGGTTTGGCTTCCGGCACATCTTACACATTCGTTGTTACCGCGAAGGACGCGGCAGGCAATGTATCGGCAGCAAGCAACTCAGTTGTTGTCACGACGCTTGCCGTTGTTCCCGACACAACAGCTCCTTCCGCTCCGGCGAACCTGACCGCTTCCTCTGTAACATCCAGTTCGGTTGCCCTCACATGGGCAGCGTCGACAGATAACGTTGGCGTCACGGGCTACACCGTTTCCTATGGCTCCACAGACGTTTCCGTAACCGGAACAAGTGCAACCATCTCAGGTCTGACACCTAACACTTCGTACACGTTCGTCGTTAAAGCGAAGGATGCGGCAGGCAATGTATCAGCAGCAAGTAATGCTGTGACGGTATTGACAGAAACAGCACCCGTCAATCAAGATGCCTGCCGGCCCGAAGGATTGTATGACTCCGGCGTAGAGGGCGTGCCTTATTGCAGCGCTTACGATACAGACGGCCGCGAGCTTCTTCCGAATGGTCTGGATCGCCGCATCATCGGTTACTTCACAAGCTGGCGTACAGGTGATAACGGGCAGCTTAGATATTTGGCTTCCGATATCCCTTGGAACAAACTGTCGCATATCAACTATGCATTTGCCCATATCGACAGCAATAACAAAGTTTCCGTAGGCAGCCACTCTCCAAACAACGCATCGTTAGGCAAAACATGGCCTGGAGTAGCGGGAGCAGAGATGGACCCGTCTTATTCCTACCAAGGACACTTTAACTTGCTGAACAAGTTCAAGAAACAGAATCCAGGCGTAAAAACGCTGATTTCCGTTGGCGGCTGGGCCGAAACAGGCGGTTACTTTAATGACAACGGAGATCGCGTAGCGAATGGCGGTTTCTACACGATGACAACTAATGCGGACGGTTCTGTCAATGAGGCGGGGATTGAGGCTTTCTCCGATTCTGCAGTAGCATTCATCCGTCAATACGGCTTTGACGGTGTGGACATCGACTATGAGTATCCGACTTCCATGAAGGATGCCGGCAACCCGCATGACTGGGTATTCTCGACGCCTCGTCTGGCTGGACTTGCCAAAAGCTATGATGTTCTGATGAAAACACTTCGTACGAAGCTAGACCAAGCTTCTGCTGAAGACGGCCAATATTACATGCTGACGATTGCATCCCCATCATCCGGTTACCTGTTGCGCGGCATGGAGACATTTAACTCCCTTAAATATTTGGATTATGTCAACGTCATGAGCTATGATCTTCATGGCGCTTGGAATGAATTCGTAGGACCAAACGCACAATTGTTCGATGACGGCAAAGATGCGGAGCTGAAAGCGGCTGGTGTATATTCCACGGCTGAATACGGCGGCATCGGCTATCTGAACACAGACTGGGCTTATCATTACATGCGCGGTATGATGCAAGCGGGACGAATCAATATCGGCGTGCCTTACTACACGCGCGGATTCCAAAATGTCGTAGGCGGCACAAATGGCCTATGGGGCACAGCCAAAGGAACCGTATGTCCTACAGAGTTGAAAGGAAAATGCGGCGACGGTGCGGTAGGCATCGACAACCTGTGGCATGACAAAAACGATTCAGGCCATGAGCTGGGAGCAGGCTCCAACCCGATGTGGCATGCGAAAAACCTGGAGTTCGGCATTCGCGGTACGTATCTGGGGGATTATGGACTGGAAGCTGCTCCATTGACGGGCACGTATACGCGCCACTACGATGAGACGCTTGTTGCCCCATGGTTGTGGAACAGCACAAAACGTGTGTTCATCTCCACGGAGGACGAGCAATCGATTAACGCTAAAGCGGACTGGGCTATTGAGAACAGCATTGGCGGTTTGATGATTTGGGAGCTTGCAGGCGACTATGGCTGGGATGCCGGCAAATCCGAATATGGCGTAGGTTACACGATGACCAACGCTATGTATAACAAATTCTCGAATACAACGCCGTATGGCAACACAAACCGGACCATTGCAATGCCAGCTGAGAAGTTTGATGCTTCAATCGAGTTTACAGGCTTTAAATTGGGTGATCAGAACTTCCCGATCAATCCAAAGATCAAGCTGACCAACAACAGCAATACAACGATTACAGGCGGAGCTGTTATCGAGTTCGATGTTCCGACATCGACCAATGCCTTGTTCCGCAGCTGGAACGGCGATCAGGTCAGCGTAATCTCTACAGGCCATACAGGCAATAATATTGGCGGTCTAAAAGGCGATTTCCACCGAATCGCGATTACGGTTCCTGGCTGGAAGTCGATTGCGCCTGGAGCGTCGGAATTGTTCGACCTTGTCTATTACTTGCCGATTAGCGGACCTGCCAACGTTACCATTACGATCGATGGCGTAACTTATTCGCTGAATCCGTAAACGATGGTGATCCGGCCGATAAGCGCCATACCGAATGCCATTGCAGAGGCAGCTTCATCCTGACAGGGATGGGCTGCTTTTGCTTTTATATTAGTCCGGTTGATAGAGGTCGAACAGATTGCCGTCTAGATCTTGGAATCCAACACCCCAACCGCCTGGAACCCGATTGGGTTCTCCGTGAAAAACAACGCCTCGCGCTTTCATTTCGTTATAATCGCTATGAATATCATTCGAAAGGAACATGATTAGAATCTGGTCGGCGGCTTGTCTGCCGATCAACGATTGTCGTTCTGGCGTATCGGCCTGAACAAGCTCAATCATCGTCTGATTGTCCCTATTCGGTGCGACGGTTAGATAAGACCATCCCGGTCCAAGCTCGATGTCTGCGCAGATAACAAACCCAAGCTTTTCAATGTAAAAGGATTTGGCTTCCTCCTGATTCTTAACAAAGACTGTGATTTGAGCGGCATTGGTGATCATCAATCTTCCTCCTTTATCTCGTTTGCGTTAGGATTATTGTATCAGCAGCAATGCAGGCGGACTTCTTCTCGATTGCGCAATATGGATATGACTATTCTCGTCACCGTTAAATCTATATTGACCCCTCGCATCAATCGTGTTACTTTATCCTTGGAGATGATGGAAAGGGGAATTAACCGATGGCAGGAACTTTGTAATGGCGTGTATTGTGTCGGAACATTATCCTAGGGATAGTGTGCCTTCTTATGCCATTATAAAGGGACGCAAGGTTATTGAGTTATGAAACCCGTGCGGACACCTTTGTGTCCGTTTTTTTGTTGGGGAGTTTCCATCTCCTGTAACTCCATGGCCATGCCTCCTTACATTCAGGAGGAATAATAGATGAGTCGATTGCAAGGGAAAACAGCTATTATTACAGGCGTAAGCCGCAGACGGGGAATAGGAAGCGCCATTGCGCGAGCTTTGGCGAGCGAAGGGGCGGATATCTTTTTTACCCATTGGTGCCGCTATGACCAGGATCAGCCTTATGGCGCCGAGCAGGAATGGCCTGGCGTATTCGCGGAGGAGCTGCGTTCTTATGGGGTGCGGGCCGAATCGATGGAGCTGGATCTATCGGATCCATTATCGCCAGTGAAGCTGCTGGATGAGGCAGAGCGGCAGTTAGGTTTGCCGAGTCTGTTAGTGAATAATGCGACTTATTGTAAGGAAGTCGGCTACCAAGAACTAAGCGCAGACATTCTGGATAGGCATTGCGCGGTTAATATTACGGGCACTTGCATGCTCTCTGTAGAGTTTGCCAGGAGATTAGCTGCGGGCCATGGAGGGCGTATCGTTAACCTGGTCTCGGGACAAGACAAGGGACCAATGCCGGGCAACTTGGCTTATGTGGCGACGAAGGGAGCGATCTCGGCCTTTACGGTGTCGCTCGCGGCTGAGTTAGCACCGCTGCGCATAACGGTCAACGCGGTAGATCCCGGACCGACAGACTCCGGATGGATGGACGAGGCCTTGAAGCAATATTTGCTGCCGAAGTTCCCGATGGGTAGAATCGGACAGCCGGATGATGCGGCGAAGCTGATCAGCTTTCTCTGTCAGGATGATGCGCAGTGGATTACCGGGCAGATTATACACTCTGACGGCGGTTTTTGGGATTGAGGATACTTGCTTGCAGTGTGAACATTAGGACAGCGGCATAAAATAGGACATACATCGTCAGAAAGGCAGAATGCCTTAGGCGATGTATGTTTTTTTGCATGAAATCAACCAGAGTAATGGGTTCAAAGTTCCTGAGCATGCATCTGTACAATACATGTAATTGAACGCTATAGTAATAGTCAATGACAACGAGATTTTGTTCAGGAGGCATGCATGGAGTTATTAGTAGTGGGAGATGTGCACGGTTGTGTTCATACGTTCTCCAAGTTGCTGGACGAGCATTGGGATAGCGGCAAGCAGATCCTGGTGCAGCTTGGGGATTTATTGGATAGAGGGCAATTCTCGCCTGAGACTCTTCTGTACGCGATTGAATTGCAACAAAAGTATCCTGATCGAGCTTGCTTCCTGAAGGGGAATCATGAGTTTGAGGCTATTGTGCATGTAGAAGAAGGAAATGATAATTGGTTGAGACAGTGTGGAGAAGAGACGCTAAAACAATTTGAAAAAAAGTCCTTAGAGCTGGCTAGCTATATGTCCTGGATGAAATCGCTGCCGTTATTCTATGAAACGGACCATGTATTCATTAGTCACGCAGGCATTTCGCAGTCCGCAGACCATCCGTTTGAAGAATCACATCCAGAGAGTGTGTTGTGGACCAGGGGAAGATTAAAGCATATAGGCAAACTACAGATTATCGGGCATACGCCTTGCCAATCAGGAAGGGCTGAATTTGATTTTGAGAGCAATACATGGAATATTGATACATGGGCTTATCGGCCGAACGGGCTTTCAGCCGTAAAAATAAATGATGAGGGCCAAGTCACTGAAATTATATTTGTACCTACTCTAGCTATTGATGTATCGGGTTAATAGATGAGAGCCTCATGTCAAAAGAGTCTCTGAAATTAATTCCATGTAATTCAATGTGAATTTATGCTATTCAAACATCCCGAACCGTGTTATAGTAATTTTGTAATTTTAATTACACGTAACCGATGAGGAGTGCCATGCCTAAGAAAAAAAGTACCGCTGTGCTCTCTATCCGATTAGATGACGAGGCGCTTAAGGCTGTAGATCTGCTTGTCGAGTCAGGACTCGAGTCCAATCGCTCAAGAGCGGTCACCCACTTCGTCAATATGGGGGTACGCGCTTCCCATGATCTGCTGGTGCGGGCGCGGGAGCAAGCCGATAATCTTCAGCGGCTGCGCAATGAGATGTTCGAGGCAGTCAAGCTGCGGGACATCGGCAAGGTCGCGGAGCTGATCGACAAGGATGCAAGTCTTGTGAACGCCAGCAACAAGCAAGGGGAGACTCCCGTACTGCTTGCCGCGTTCATGAGGGCGAACGACATCAAGGAGCTGCTGCTTCAGAACGGCGCTGGCAGGCTGAATGTATTCGAAGCCGCCGCTGTCGGGTACAGCTCAAGGGTGAAGGAGCTGCTGGACAAATCTCCGGCGCTGCTGAACAGCTACAGTCACGACGGATTTCCGCTTCTGTCTCTGGCCACCCACTTCGGCAATGCCGAGACGGTAAAGCTGCTGCTCGGCCGAGGCGCAGATGTGAATGCGCGCAGCCGCGACGGCAGTCTGAACAACACGGCCATTCATGCTACCGTATTCGGCGGTTATGGACATCTTGTAGACCTGCTGATAGAAGCAGGGGCTGATCTTCATGCCAAGTGTGAAGGCGAGCTGAGACGAGGCTTCAATGTCCTGCATGTGGCGGCATACTTCGATAATGCGCCGCTCATTGAGAAATTTCTCAGCTACGGGGCTGACAAGACGGAGAGGAATGACAACGGCGAGACGCCATATGATCTGGCTATCTCACTTGGTCATACAGGCTCCGCGGAATTGCTGGCCATATAACGATTAATAACACTAATTACATACGACATTTCGACCGAACAGACGGAGAAACGCTTGATATAGAGAGCGGAATCCGTCTGTTTTTTGTCGTATGCGGAAGGGGAGAGAGCGACATGCAATACCGCAAATTAGGAAGAACAGGGCTTAAGGTATCCGAAGTCAGCTTGGGAACGATGGCGTTCGGGAGATGGATTGACGAGAAGGCGTCGGCGGAGGTGCTGGATACGGCGCTGGAAGCGGGAATTAATCTGATCGATACGGCAGATGTATACGGCAGCGGGATGGATACGCAAGACCGTTCCAAATTCGGCGAGGCTGAAGCGATACTAGGCAAGCTGCTGCGCGGGCGGCGCAATGACATCCTGCTGGCAACGAAGTTCAGCGCCCATGTAGGGCCAGGGGTCAATGATGGCGGACAGAGCCGCTATCATATCTACCGCGCATTGGAGAATAGCCTGCGCCGATTGCAGACGGACTATATTGACCTGTATCAGGTGCATGTATTCGATCCCGATACACCGATCGAAGAGACATTGCGAGCGCTCGACGACCTGGTGAAGCAGGGCAAAATCCGCTACCTGGGCTGCTCCAACTATGCGGCTTGGCAATTGGCTAAGTCACATGGTATAAGCGCGCTGCACGGCCTTCACCGGTTCGAGAGCGTGCAGCCGGAGTACAGCCTGATAACGAGAGATATCGAGCGTGAGCTTGTGCCGTTCGCAAAGTCCGAGGGGGTCGGCATTATCAGCTACAGTCCGCTGGGCAGAGGCATTCTGAGCGGGAAGTACCGGCAAGACGAAGCGCCGCCGATAGGCTCCAGGCTGGCGCTGGGCGAGAAGAGGCTGGAGCTGCTGCTGGAAGCCAATCCGGCATACGCGCTCGTGGATAAGATCAGGCCGCTCGCTGAAGCCAGAGGCTGGACGCTAGCGCAATTCGCGCTCTCCTGGGTGCTTAGCCAATCCTATGTTACATCTGCGATTCTCGGAGCCTCGAAGCCGGAGCAGATTCGCGACGCCTTACAGCATGTCGATGAGAAGCTGACTACGGAAGAGCTTGCCGCAATTGATGAAATTTCAAGGAGCATTGGCCATTTTTTACGTTAAAGCCGACTTTTCGCATAGATAAACTAAAAATTTAGGAGGATGAAAACCATGACTCAACCTAAGCGCCAGCTTCACCTCGGTCTATTCCTGTTCTCAACCGGCTACCATCCGGCTGGCTGGAGGCTGCCGGAAGCGACAACCGATGGAGCATTCGATCCCAAATTTCTGCATCGTGTCGCTCAGCGGCTGGAGGAAGCGAAGTTCGACTTCTTCTTCCTTGGCGATGCCCTCGCAACAAGCCCGGATATGCAGTATACGTTCCCGTCGCAAATGGTGCGGCTGGAGCCCTTCACGATGATTGCGAACATTGCGGCCGTCACCGAGAAGATCGGTCTGATCGTTACGGCGAACACGACTTATTCGGAGCCGTACACGATTGCGCGCCAGACCGCGTCGCTTGATTATCTAAGCGGAGGGCGGCTCGCTTGGAACGTCGTCACGGGCATGGACGTGCGGGCGGCGCAGAACTACAGCCGTGAGAAGCATTGGGACAACTCCAAACGCTACGATTACGCAGATGAATTTGTTGAGATCGTCCAGCAGCTGTGGGATTCCTGGGAGGATGATGCCTTCCTGCGGAATAAGGAGACCGGTGAGTTCGTTGACGGAAGCAAGGTGCACAGAATCAATCACGAAGGGGAGCACTTCTCCGTCGCTGGCCCATTGAACATAGCCCGGCCGCCGCAGGGACAAATCCCGCTGCTGAATGCGGGGACGTCGGAGCGCAGCCGTGACCTTGGGGCCAAGCTTTCCAGCGCTGTTTTCTCCGGACAGATTCTGCTTGATGTGTCCAAGCAATTCTACGCTGAGATTAAGTCGAAGGCTGCAAGCTACGGAAGAAATCCGGATGAGGTATTCATCCTCCCGGGTCTTGTACCTCTTGTAGGCCGTACCAAGGAGGAAGCGCATGCCAAGTACCGCGAGCTGAACAGCTTGCTCGTGACGAACTACGATCTCGCGCCGCTGTCAGCGAGAATTGGCATAGATTTGTCCGCTTATCCGCTTGACGGTCCGCTGCCGGATCTGTCGCTGTCGACGCTGCCGGGCGACGAAGCGAAGTGGCTGGTGGCACTTGCGGAGCGGGCGGAAGGTCACAAGGATATTACGATACGAGAGCTGTTCCATTACTTCGCGGCTACATCGAGAGGCCATCTTCTAATTGTCGGCGATCCGGAGGAAATAGCGGATCAGATGGAGGAATGGTTCGTGGAGCGGGCGGCCGACGGGTTCAATATTTGCCCGCCATATATGATGGGCGGAATCGATCTCTTCATCGACTTGGTAGTGCCGGTCTTGCAGCGCAGAGGGCTGTTCCGTACGGAATATGATGCGGACACCTTCCGCGGCCATTTCGGCTTGTCTCGTCCGGAGAGCCGTTACGCCAAGAGGGCTGCGTTACAAGGCGCGAGCGAGTAATGAGGTGAGCTTCGATAAGATGCGTCTGGAGGAGAGAGTCGTATGAGCAACAACGATAGCAACAAGCGCTACAGATGGCGCATTATCATCGGGCAGGTCGTGCTGCTGCTCGCCTGCCTGGGCATTATTGAATACATCGTGCGGGCGGAGATTGTCGGCAGCTTGTATTTGTCCAAGCCGACTCAGGTCATCGAGGAAATCTACAAGCTGTTCGCAGACGGCGAGATCTTCCATCATCTCATCGTGACGCTCAAGGAATTTGGGGCGGGTTATCTGCTTAGCGCATTCGCGGGCATTGCAACGGGGCTGTTCCTGGTACTCGTTCCGCATGCGGAATCGTTCTTCCGACCGTTCCTGTCGGCGCTGCTCGCAATTCCTAAGGTGACGATTATTCCGCTGCTGATGCTCTGGCTTGGTATCGGGTTATCACATAAGGTTGCGATCGTCTTTCTGTTCTGCTTTTTCACCATCGCATTCAATACGATTACGGGAATCAAGCAGACAGCGGAAGCGCATCTCAAGGTTGCGAAAGTATTCGAAGCCTCCAAGCTGCAGACGATTGTGAAGGTCATCCTGCCGTCCGCGGCGCCGACGATCTTCGTGTCCCTTCGGGTATCGGCTGCGACAGGCCTGGTCGGCGCGCTGTTCGGCGAAATGGTGGCGTCAAAGGACGGACTCGGCAATCTGTTAGTGCAAGCAACTTCCTTGTACGATACGGCGAAGGCTTTTGCCATTATTACGGTTGTGACGGTCGTCTCTGTGCTCATTATTGCTGCAATCGATCTGCTGGAGAAGCGGGTCGTGCTTAGATGGAAGTCCTCATAAACAAGCTTGAATTCAAAGGAGAGAGTCATCATGTGGAAGAGAAAATGGATAGGAACTGGAATTATCACCATGTCGCTTGCGCTTGTGCTCGCAGGCTGCGGCGGCAGCAATAACTCTCCTGGGGGAAGCCCTGCTTCGGGCAGTCCAACGCCGACGGATGCCGCTTCGGGAGGCGAGACAACGGAGCTACAGAAGATCAGATATTCGCCATTCAACGGGGTGAGCGGACTTGCCGTACGCTTCGGCATTGAGAAGGGCTTCTTCAAGGAAGAGGGGCTGGACGTAGAGCTGATCACGACGCAGAATCCGATTGAAGCTCTGACAAGCAAGGATGTAGATATTGCAGACAGCGCCACGACGAACGTCATCGTGGCAGCCGGCAAGGGAGCGCCGCTGAAGATCGTCTCGTCGATGTTCCGCACGAAAGGCCCGTTCTACCTGATCGCGAAGCCGGGCATCGAGAGCGTGGAAGACTTGAAGGGCAAGAATGTCGGAGCTGCGGCGCTCGGCAGCGGTCTTGATGCATACACTCAGACGATTCTGAACAAGCATGGCCTGAGCAAGGACGATGTCACTTATCTGGCTAACGGGGTGAACGAAGCGGCGTATGCCAGCCTTACTTCAGGCCAGGTCGATGCCACGATTATTCACGAGCCATTCGCATCGCTTGCAGAAATCGAGGGAACAGGCACCATTCTTGCGAAAGGCTGGGATTACCTGCCGACCTTCCATACTGGCGTCCTGGTGTCCCGCAATGATTTTATCGAGAAGCATCCGGAGCTTGTAGAGAAGCTGCTGCGCGCTTATTTCAAGTCGCAGGAATATGCGAAGAGCAATCTGGATGAGTACAAGGCGTATTTCCTCCAAAATGTGAAGGTAGACGCAGCAGTGGTAGACAAGGCGTTCGAGCGCGAGAATGTGCTGTGGGAGAACAATCCGGATGTGAATTTGGATGCGCTGCAGGATACGCAGCAGGTCCAGGTCGATCTCGGCTTCCAGGATCAAATTTATGACATTAAGGATTTGTTGGACTTAAGCTTGATTCCGAAAAAATAAGCGGGGTGATCGTATGGAGGCTTTCTCTATCCGCGGCGTATCGAAGGTATACGGGGGAGCGGCTCCGACGGAGACGCTCTCCGACATTCATCTGACGATTGAGGACGGGGAGTTCCTCAGCATTCTTGGTCCAAGCGGCTGCGGCAAAAGCACGTTGCTCGAAATTTTGGCTGGACTCCAGCTGCCTACCTCCGGCGAAGTCTGGTTTGGCGGAGAAAAGCTGAAGGGACCGGGGATTGAGCGGGGCGTGGTGTTTCAAGATCCATCGTTATACCCATGGAGAACGATATACAAGAATGTAGAGCTGGGGCTCGAATTTCGGGGCGTCGCGAAGAATGAGCGCCGGGAGGCGGCGCAGCGTTATCTCGATCTGGTCGGGCTGCGCGGATTCGAGCATAAGTATCCTCACCATCTGTCCGGCGGCATGAAGCAGAGAGCGGGGATCGCCCGGGCGCTCGCGAACAGTCCCGAGGTGCTGCTTATGGATGAGCCGTTCGGCGCAGTCGACCATCTGACGAGGCTGCAATTGCAAGATGATTTGCTGAAGATTTGGGCGGCGGAGAAAAAGACGGTGGTATTCGTTACGCATGATGTGTCGGAAGCGGTATTCCTGGGAGATCGGGTCGTCTTGCTTTCCCCAAGGCCGGGACGGATTAATCAAATCTTCCAGGTGTCGAAGCCGCGTCCGCGCAAGCGCGACGATGTGGAGCTGCTCAAGATACAGAATGACATATACGCGGCTATTCATGATGTGAAGTCGCAGGACAGTCTGGAATTTACGATCTGATTTTAGAATGGAAGAGGAGCGTGAAGGGTAATGTCGTCTAACGTGGTGAATGTAGAGCAGTTGAAGGCTAGGCTGGACAGCGGGGAGCGGATCGTGCTTCTGGATGTGCGATTCCATCCCAAGGAATCTTCCTATGGACGCGAGGCTTATTCGAAGGGGCATTTGCCAGGCGCGCGCTTTATCGACTTCAAGGCTGACTTGACCCGCCCTGAACAGGAGCATGGGGGACGCAGTCCGCTGCCTTCGCCGGAGGAGCTGGCTTCCTTGTTCGGGTCGCTCGGCATCGACCGCGATACGGCTGTCGTTGCTTATGAAGATGGCAACGGTCCAGCGGCTGCGAGATTATGGTGGGTGCTCCGTTACTTGGGTGCGGAGCGCGTGCAGGTGCTGGATGGCGGTTATTCCGCTTGGTCGGCTGCTGGCGGAGAGGCAGCGACGGAGGTGACGGTGGACGCAAAGCCGCGCCAATTCGTGCCGGCGGTTCAAGCCGGCTGGCTCGTCGGTGTAGACGAGGTGCGTGCAGTATCTGCCGGAAGCGGCCAGAGCAGTGCGAAGTTGGTGGATTCGCGTGACGCCGCGCAATACGCAGGCCTGGAGGCGCCGTTCGATCCGGTCGCGGGACATATTCCGGGTGCGCTCCATTACTTCTGGAAGGACGCGCTGCTTGATGACGGCTCCTGGAAGTCGCCGGAGCAGCTCCGCGAGCGCTTCGCGAGTTTGCCGAAGGATGAGGAAATCATCGTCTACTGCGGCTCAGGCATCTCGGCAACACCTAACGTTCTGGCGCTCCGCGAAGCGGGGTACGAGAATGTGAAGCTGTATGCGGGGAGCTGGAGCGATTGGATCTCGTATTGCGAGAATCCTGTGGCCGTGGGGGACAAGGAGAAAGCTTAAGTGGCATTGTATGGGGCTTGGAGTACCTATGCTTGATGTATTTTTGGCTTCTGCTTAGAGGCATCGAAGACATGGAGCCAACGCTCATATCCTAGAAATATATGCTGGAAGGTCCAAATCAGCAGCCATTCGTTTGAAGCATGATATATGGTACAGTTCTTTGTACGAACATAAAGAAGGCCGACAGTTCCCGCTCTTGTAGCGGCTGTCGGTCTTTGTGTGTTGCTGCATGGAATTAATAAATTCAAGCCAACAACTCAAAAATCAACATTTTGCGTTCTTGCCATCTTATTCCCACTTCGTATAAATGCCTCCCCATCTGTGCTACATTGGGTGCACATGATCATCTGGAGGAGGAATGAGCGTTATGAGTATGACAACGCATGTTGAAATCGATCCTAAAATCCTTTATTTTGGCTCATCCGTTGTGCTGATCAGTACGATAAATGAAGATGGAACTCCAAACTTGGCGCCTATGTCATCGGCTTGGTGGTTGAATCGATCTTGCATGCTCGGGCTAAGTCACAAATCGCAGACTGCTCAGAATATGATTAGAGAGGGAGAATGCGTGCTGAATTTACCGTCCATTGACTTAATCCCAGCGATCGAACGTCTCACCCTACTAACTGGACGAAATCCTGTCCCGGAATCCAAGGCAGCGAGGGGTTATCGATTCGAAGCGGATAAATTCGGAGTGTCAAAATTGACTCCTCTACCATCCAGGGAGGTCATGGCGCCTCGGGTGCAGCAATGTCCCATTCACTTGGAGGCGAAGCTCGTCAAAGTACACCCTTTCGAAGAGCCAAGCTCATTAGTTGCATTGGAGGTCCGCATTGGGAAAATTCACGTTGCGCAACACTTGACGATGAAAGATCATCCGAATTATGTTGATCCGTCCAAATGGAACCCAATGATCATGAATTTCTGCGAATATTTTGGCCTAAGCGAACAACTATCCAATTCCCGGCTAGCCCCGGTGTTCGGGCCGGCTGCAACGTAATATATGTTTTGAATACATCGCCATGTGGCCTAAGCGCCCCGGCGATGTTTTTTTATGCTTCGAAGTCAACAAAAAGTCAATAAACGAGTTCCCCTGGCATGCGTATTCAAAAGGTAAGAGGCTTAGGCTGTAAACTCAAGATGTAATCGTTATTCAAATGAAAATCAAAGGTCTATCCATTATAATCCATCTAAATATAAGTAAGGGGGATACAAAGCATGAGCTTTCTACGACAGGTGTTTAAGAATACTCGCTTGACCTTCCTGGTATTACTGGCTTTCTGTTTTCTGCTAACCTCTTGTGATGGAGTCAATACACCAGTAGAGACGCAGAATTCGACGATGGCGCCGAATACGTCCGAGGTGACCGATCCGAATGAAGCTGCGATCAACTACGAAGAAACCTGGAAAGTTGCAAGGGAGAAGGCTGAGCTTCTCACGAAAGTATACGACACGAACAGTGTGCAGTACGCCATTATCGATCAAGGCAATATCGTCGTGTCCGGCCAAACTGGGAAGAATGATGAGCAAGGACAGAGGCCGCTCACGAAAGATACGATGTATGGGACAGGCTCGGTCAGCAAAATATTCACCACGGTTGCCGTCATGCAGTTGGTCGACCTGGGGAAAATCGATCTCGATATGCCGGTCGTCCAGTATATTCCCGAGTTTACGATGAAGGATGAGCGTTATAAGCAGATTACGCCGCGTATGCTGTTAAATCACTCTTCCGGTCTGAACGGAACATCGGCCACAAATGTCTACCTATTCGAGGATAACGATACTTACGCCCACGACATGCTTCTGACGCAACTGGCCGGACAGACCTTGAAGGCGGACCCGGGCGCATTCTCGGTATACTGCAATGACGGATTTACGCTGGCTGAGATTCTGGTCGAGTATGTCAGCGGTATGGACTTTACCTCTTATATCCATCGATATATTACGGAGCCTCTTGGTATGACCCATACGGTGACGCCGCTCGATTCTCCGAACACGGCCGGGATGGCGGGACTCTATTATCCTGCCTATACGGGACAACTTCCCAACGAAACAACCAACGTAATAGGATCTGGAGGCATCTATTCTACTGCAGAGGACTTGGTTCGATTCTCGCAACTATTTACAGGGGGAGCAGAACAAATATTGTCCGGCCAATCAGCTGAAGCCATGACTCAGAACGAATACAAGACGTCTTTGTGGCCTGATGAGGCGGATAACTCAATGGCATACGGTCTTGGCTGGGATAGTGTTAATCTGTATCCCTTCAGCGAATATGGGATGAAGGCGCTGGCCAAAGGCGGGGCTACGATTCTCTATCAAGCGTCACTCGTTGTGCTTCCCGAGCAGGGTATAGCGGCAGCTGTCGTCTCTTCTGGCGGATCCGGCGTATACAACCAGCTTTTGGCGAACGAGATCCTGCTTCAGGTGCTGAAGGAGAAAGGGACAATTACCGAGTTCAAGGCTGAGAAATCGTATGGCGTACCGGTAAAGGCCGATATGCCGAAGTCCATGCTCCAGTATGCGGGGATCTATGGCTCTTCTGATGCAACGATGAACATTAATATTACGGAAAGCGGCCTTATGTCTGTCACTCCAGAGCAGCCGTCCAAGACTCAGGCCCAGTCCTATAGATATACGTCGGATGGCACGTTCCGAAGTGGGGACGGAAGTGTGATGGCCAGCTTCGTAACGGAGGAGAACGGCCGCATCTATTTCCAGATTAATTCATATTCTTCGCTGCCGGGCCTTGGGCAGACAGCCTATTCTATGTATTCTGCCGAGAAGCTACAGCCTGAGGCTCTACCGTCAGAGGTAACAGAGGCATGGAGTAGACGCGATGGCAAAAGATATTATCTGTTGAATGAGAAGTATTCGTCGGTCGTTTATATGGTGCAGATGTCCTATCAATTGAATGTATCCAAGCAATTGCCGGGGTATGTTTTGGATAAACGTATAACAGGCCCCAATACGGCAGTCTCCGAATTGCAAATACCGGGATCGAATGGGCGGGATCTCTCAGGTTTAACGTTTTTTACGGAGGAAGGCATTGAGTACCTGGAACAACGTGGAATGATCTTAGTGAGCGAGGATAACGTGAAGGCACTGAATACCGCTAAGGAGTCAAACGTTATCATTCCATCGAGCGGATACGCTAAGTGGTATACGATAAGCGAGGAAGACGTGGGCAAAAACGTTAGGGTGAGCATGCCCTCGAACGCCTCCTTCGCCGTCTATGACGCGAATGGCAAATGCATCTACTTCAGTATCATTGAAGACAAGGATCAGGTTGCGTTGCCTGCGGGAGGATCCATTGTTTTCGCAGGAGATGCCGGTGCGCAGTTCGAGATTTTCACCCAGTAACTTTTCTAATACTGAAACAGCAATTGAATTAGACGCGTCGACTCACATCAAGAGGTAGCACCGAGTTATTGGAGTAAGAGCCGGGATGCCGCGTTGGACGCGAGTTTGGGGGCTGTGATAGGCTGCTGAGAGGCAGACTGTTGCGGTCCTCTTTGGCGTGTTCGTCGACAACTGGCAAGCAAGAATTTTAAACAGAGTATAATATAGAATCGTTTTGGTCCGCTGACCAAACAAGTGATGCTTAAAGTCGAGATTTTGCAGTATGTTATAAATCTAGGAGTGAGAAACAGTGAGTAAAAATAGTGTGATCGTTACTTGTTTGGTCCTTTCGCTTGTAGTAAATGCATTTTTTTTGAAGATGTATTTTGACCATAAATCAAATCAAGCTGCACTTAAAAAAGGAATTCTCATGAATGAATATATTGAACGGGGAAAAGAATTAGGGAATTTCAGAGCGTTGGTCAATGATTTGGCTGCGAAAAAGGGCGAGCATCCTATTAGTGAAGAACAATCCAGTCTCTATTGGTTATTGGCCGTCCCTGGAGAATCGAACATTATGAATTTTACATACGGGTTACAAGCAGACTATGAGCTTTTCGATGATTATTTAGAAGCCATTCAACAATTTGATGGAGAGTACAAGACAATGAATTTAAATCTAAATTACCGTTAATGAACGGGAACAATTAGCAGTTCTTGGTCAACGTTTAGATAAGACTTATGATTTTTTTATTGATAAAGCATTACGGGATTGGCAAACTAGCAGGACAGGTAAAAAACTAGACAATAGCTTTCAGCCATCAAAAGAAATGCTTGATAATGGGCTGCAAGAATTGAAGCTGATTCGTGAAGAACTCGAAGCTCTCGAGTTAGTCTGAATTAGTTAAAAATTATCGCTAGGGAACTTACATATTATGCTATAATTAGAAGCACATAGAACGGCTTGCAAGGGTAGTCGGCTACCTCTCATGAAGGGAGGGATGCCCATGGAGGTTAAAGACGCTTTGACGTTGATGATCGGTTTTGGCGCGCTTATTATAGCGCTGACGCTGGTGGTCGCCATCGTCGCAGCAATTAACCAAAAGAAATAGACCGCCCCTCTGCTAGGATGACGGTCTATTTCTGATCATATTCCCGAAGCCGACCGCCTTTGAAGCGGTCTACTGTGCCGAGGAGTCGTGTTGACGCACGGCTCCTTCTTTAGTTTTATTATAACTGTGCAGGTTTATGCATGCAACCATATAGAATTGTTCGGATTGAATTAGGACGCGTTGGACGCGAGTTTGGGGGCTGTGATAGGCTGCTGGAAGGCAGGCTGTCACTGCCCTCTTTGGCGTTTTCGTTCACAGGCTTGCCCCCTGAAATCGACAAAATTTGACGAATCTATATAGAAGCTATGTAGAGGGAGTGAATCGCGACAGTGAATAAATACAAACGCTTCATTCAAAATCAATATGAAAAAGCGAAGTCTACCGCTTCCGGATTCTTATCTTCAAAAGATGAAGACGAAGAAGAAGGTTCTGTAGAAATCAATTCACAATATTATGTTGAGCTGAAAGCAATCGCCGATAAGCAAGGGACGAACGTGCAAGCGATTGTCAATGAAATCATTGTCCAGTACATGATAAGTGTAAAAGCCCAAAACGAATCAAGCCCCATCTCCGTGGCACAAAAGGAAGATAATCCGCTGCTGTATTTGGATGGTATTTGCAAGCTAAAGGATTAAGGAGTGATGACAATGGAAAACCATTCGATCGTTCAGGATACCATTTTTCTGGATGAAACAGCCCTGGCTGCTTTCATGAACCCTGAAAACCCCCGCTACATGAAAGCCCGCTCTATGTTTCTGGATTTGAATGATCTTGAACGCAATTTCGTGACGACAAACGCCATTATATTTGATCTTCATGAATGGCTCTGCAATGAATACAGCTATCAGCAGGCGGAATATTTTCTGAATGCAATAGATAAAGCAGTGAGCAACGGCAAGCTTGAGGTCATCTCCAGCGGCCCCGAATTCGTGCGAGAATCGCGCAGATTGCTTATAGACAGGCCCGAGCTCCGCTTCTCTCTCAGCGAAGCGCTCACTGCTGTCACCATGTCCTATTATCAGATAAAACGCATCTTTACTTTCAACCGCAATTATATGATGCTAGTCAATTTGGATAAGGAAATTCGAATTCTTCCATCCCATTAAAGTCGGCCGAGGAAGAAGAGCGAGAGCCGGAGATAACGCGTGGATGTAGCTCAGGGGCTGTAACAGGTTAGTATGTGACCTGTTGCGGCCCTTTTTGGTCTTTTTGTTCCATATCTTGCAGACGAGAAGGGGAGGTCTCTTGCGTGACGAGAGTTTGCCCCACTAGGAAGGATTGAGAACTTAAAAATAAAGTTTCCTATTTTTATATCTTTTTGTATAATATATTTGAATTACTAGTTATTTCATCATGGTGAGAGCTGCCTTCTTTACGATCCCCTTGTAGACAGGAGGTGAAATAATGAAAAAGGTAGTATTATTGGTCCTCATTGCGATGCTAGCCTTCTCTGCTTCGGCCTCTGCCGCATTTACTGCGGAATCGCAAGAAACCAGGTATGGGCAAATCAATCACTCCAAATATTACTATGAAGTGTCTATTTCGGGACAACCGAATACTCAGGCGACCGTCACTTTGATGAACAAGGGACCTCTGGGACAACGAGAGCCTGTCTACGGCTCAACGGTCACCGTTACGCTTGACGCCAGCGGCAGCGCTTATATTTATAGTCCCGATCTTTATTGCTGCACCCCGATTGCTTCAAATCCATACTCTAGTCCTGTAGTCGTACAAGCTCAATTCGAGGGCAGCTATGGCAGCGTTAACTTTTTTTATTTGCACGCTAGATATTAGATATTAGTATTGTTGGCGAACTATAAGCGGGTTTGGGGGCTGCGACAGGCTGCTGAGAGGCAGGCAGTCGCAGCCCTCTTTGGTGTTCGCGCTTCTCAGTTATTCTACTATTTTATCTCCTGTTTTAATTGTCACAGCCCTTTATAGCTTTCGCGTGTTGCTGTTCATTTAATATTTTGCCCACCCGAATACCGGCCTCAAGAGCTTGCGAAGATAATAAGCCATTATCGTCGCCGGGGTCCATGAGCTGCGTTTGTTTTGGAGATATTGGTCGTTGATGATATAAGTCCGAGTGGAAGAAGGGCTCTTCAGGCCGAGCTTTTCCCACTCCGCCGGGTCATTCGAGCCTTCGAGCTTTGCTAGCATATTCGCCGATTGACTGTCGATGTTAACCCGAATTTGCTCGTATGCTTGGGTGATTTGCATATGAAATTCGTCAATCGGATTGCGGCTGGCCAGGCTCTCCAAGTGGATGCCTTCGCGAAGGTAAGAAGCGTATGCCAGATGGTCGGCCCAGAATTCATCGATATAAAAGAGCCGTACCCGCTGCTCCGAAGGGCTCATCGGCTTCTCGCCCTTCAAAATTCTGAGCCGCTCCTCGTACAGAATTCGCCTTTGATCCTCCACCATATCCGAATAACCGTTCAGCTCCTGGCGGATATGGAAGTTTTGGGCCATAGCTACGCGCTGAATATGCGAGATTTTGCTGTGAAGCGCTGGTTCTTGGAGCGGCCCATCTTGCCTAAGGCCGCGAAACCATTTATCGATGCCGAACTGAAGCAGCAACTCGTCCTCCAAGCTTACGAAAAATACGGAAGCTCCCGGGTCGCCTTGACGGCCGGAGCGCCCGCGCAGTTGATTGTCGATCCGCACGCTTTCGTTCACATGCGTGCCAATCACGTACAGCCCGCCCAGCTTGGCGACAGCTTCTGCTTGCGCGGGGTTGCCGCCGCCGAGCCGAATATCGACGCCGCGTCCGGCCATATTCGTGGATACCATCACGGCGCCGATTTCTCCCGCCTTAGCGATGATCTCGGCTTCTTTTGCGTCGTTTTTGGCATTCAGAACATGGCAGGGCACGTCGGCTGCCGCCAGCGCCTCTGCCAGCCTGTCAGACTCCTCGACGCTTGATGTACCAATGAGAATCGGTCGTCCCGTCGCATGGACGGACGAGATTTCCTGCACAAGCGCCTTGAGCTTGGCCTCTTTATGGGTATAAACCCTACGCGGATGGTCGATTCGTATGTTTGGCCGGTAAGGCGGAATTTGCACGACCTGCAGGCCATAAATGGCTTCAAATTCCATTGCGGAAGCGTGCGCGGTAGCCGTCATGCCGCAAGCCTTCGGATAGAGGCTAAGGAAGTGTTGAAGGGTGATCGTCCCAAGGATTTTCCCGCCGGAGGTCGACTGCAGCCCTTCTTTGGCCGTAAGCGCGGCTTGCAGCCCGTCCGGCAAATGCCTGTTCTCCGCCACGCGTCCGGTATATTCGTCGATCAGCTCAATCTGCCCCTCCCGGACGATATAATCGACGTCTCTTTTCAATAACACTTCTACATGCAGCGCACAATTTAATGACGATAACAATTGGCTATTATGATTTTCGTACAAATTGCCGCATCCAAGCAGCGATTCCGCTTTTGCGGAGCCCGCCTCATTCATGTATACGTTCCGTTTGGACTCGTCGAAGTCGTAATGTGCAATCGGCTCCAGCTGCCGAGCCACTTCTGCGAGATGAATGCCGTCGTGGCTGGAAGAGTCCGATTCGCTGGCGATGACAAGAGGGACCCGGGCTTCATCGAGAAGCAGGGAGTCCGCTTCATCGACGATGACGTAGTGGAAAGGGCGGTGCACGGTATCGGCTTCGTCTAATGCAATCGTGTCGCGCAAATAATCGAATCCCGCCTCTTTGGCCGTTACATAGGTGATATCCGCGGCGTATGCTTTCCGTTTCTCGGAGGGGCTCATGCCCGCTTGAACCGAGCTTACCGTTAACCCGAGGAATCGGTAGATGGGCCCCATCCACTCCGCATCCCGATTGGCCAAATAATCGTTGAAGGTCAGCACATGAACGCCTTCGCCGGTTAACGCATTCAGATAAGCGGGCATAACCGCAGACAGCGTTTTCCCTTCTCCGGTATGCTGCTCGATCAAGAATCTCTCGTGCAGAGCGACGGCAGCCATGATCTGGACATCATAGGGCTGTAATCCGAGCGTTCTCTTCGCCGCCTCGCAGACTAGCGCATAGGCATCGACAAGCAGCTCGTCCAATGGCGTACCTGATTGAGCTTCCCGTTGCAGCCGGAGAGATTCCGCTTGAAGCTGGCCATCGTCCCAGATCTCCAAATTCCGTTTTCGGATGAGCTCCGTTTTGTCCTGATAGACTTTCAGCTTATTCTGGTTATCGCGGTCTTTGAATTGCTGCATCAGCTTGATGGCTATATTCATCAGAATGTGATCCCTCCCAGGCTTCCTACTCGTCCTTTAACCGTCGTTGATACAAGACAACAGATATAATCGAGAATACAACCGTCCATGCCGAAATAATGAGGAGGGGCTTTAATATGTCTCCCGTCATAAAGCCTGGGGGCAGCTCCAGCAACTGCACAAGCTGAATGCTTGGCGTATAATCCAGCACTTTGAGAATCGGATAATCCCCGAATAGCAACGGGGCAACGGGAGGCGCAGTAAATACCATCGCCGCGGGAATGACCGATAAGGATGCTTCAAGCAATGTTTTGGAGAATAAGCCGCATATCGTCCCGACTGCAATGTATAGAATGATCGAAAGAACGACTGCCGCCACAACCGCCCATAGACTAGCTGGCTCATAGCCCATTACATACGATGCAATAGCCAGAGCAAGGGCAGATAACACAAAGACTAGAGCGCTTTTCCCGATTAAAACATCCAAGGTCGTGGCCGGAGTCATCATTAAGGTTCGTAGCGTGTTGCGCTCCTTTTCCTCCGCAATCAAGCATGCCTGTACTAAGCACGTCAGCAGCACAAGCGAAATATTAAAAAGAAAACCGATAGCTCCAGGCAAAGAGGGGCCGGCACTGCGAAAAAGAAACGCGAAGAGAATAGGAACAATCAAACTAATAGATATCGCATAATTGCGCGAAAATTCTTTATAATCCTTTACAAATATCGCCCTGGCACGCCTCAATGAGATACTCATAGCAGCTCACTTCCTGTCATTTGAATAAAGATATCGCCTAGACTTGGCTCTTTCGTTGCCAATCGGTCAATTAACCCTCGCTTCATCCAATCGGCGATTTGATCAGCCGTTCCCTCAGTGACCGGAAGCTCGTATGCTTCTCCATTGGTTAGGTCAACACGAACGACATTTTCCCGGTGCTGTTTTTTTAGCTCCTTCGGCGAGCCGATGGCTTGAATTTGTCCCTGATACAAAATCGCTACACGGTCACATAGCGATTCTGCCTCTGCCATATCATGCGTAGTTAAAAAAATCGTTGTCCCTTTCTCATTCAAGTAGCGTAAGCCTTTATAAATATGGGCTGAGTTTACTGGGTCTAAAGCGGAAGTAGGCTCGTCTAAAAATAACAATTCCGGCTCATGGATAATCGCGCATGCCAGCATGACTCGCTGACGCATCCCTTTCGATAGGCGATTGACTTTCTTTTTGCGCTCTCCGCTTAAGTTAACAAACTGCAGCACCTTGTCGATCGAGGATTTAGGAAGGCTATATAGTTGGCGAAACAGCTCCAGATTTTCCTCTATCGTTAATCTCTCATATAGACCGCTGTTATCCGTCAAAATGCCAAAACGCATCTTCTGAGCAGACTGCTGCATCGTAGTCGCCGGCTGGCCCAATACACTTGCCTGCCCATCTGTCGGATTTAATTGCGCAGTTAAAATTTTGATTAATGTCGTTTTCCCAGAACCGCTGGGACCTAGAAAACCAAAAATTTCGCCTTTCGGAATTGAAAAAGACACATCTTCCAATGCGTCCTTATTACCAAATCTTTTGCGAACATGTTCGACCTGGATAACAGCCATTAACACCACATCCTTAAGTTGATCGCTTAAGTATATAGAGATTGCATGTCTCCAGCCATCAAAACCCGCCGAAATGTAGCTGTTTTCGCCTGAATTGTACCACCTGGTGCTTAATTGGTTCGACAATTTCCCCGGAAATTAAATGTGAAGGAGCGCCTTTAATTCCTGCAATTTTGAGCGGGATAACGGAACCACGATCTCTTTGCCAGTGTTTAATCGCAAGCTGTAGCTATTTTTTGTCCATGTTATAATCTCTCTAACTTTTTGCAGATTCACGATGTAAGATCGGTGACACCTGAAAAAACCGGAATTCAATAATCTTTGCTCGAGCTCGGTTAACGTCAAGGCGCAATCATAATTTTCTCCACCGACATGAACAAGGATAGAGCCATTGAGGCTTTCGATAAAATCGATTTCAGGAGGACTAAATAAAATGATTTTGTCTTTTCTTTTGGTAGATATCTTCTTCAAGGTGATATTGGCCTCATCTTGTTTCTGTACCTCCTGCTTATCCTCATCGGAGTCCCGAATGTCCAATGGATGAAGCCCAAGCTCATTCAAGCGATAAATGGCATCACAGGAAATCATAGCATCCTCTAAATTCGAAGTTAGGATTAAAATCTGCTTTTCTTTCGATAGGTCGTCTAGAATCCGTTTGAATTGACGGCGGTCTTGCTCCTCCAAGTAAAAATAAGGTTCCTCCAGTACAAGAGCAGGCTGATGAGCAAAGAAGACTCGCAGCAAGGTCACATACATTCTTTTTGAGGAGGTGAGATCCTTGATTTTGTTCTTCCGAACTTCTCTCAAATCAAAATAATCCATTAACGAAGCGACACGCTCATTTCTCTCCGTTACTCGGATTAGAAAAGCGATGAGCTCTTCCACTGTTAAACGCATGTATTCGTTTTGCCCCGCCCGTAATACATAATATTGGTTATGATCCGCTAATTGGTTCAATAGCAGCTGCTTGCGCCTCAAGTCTGTAATCATACCAATCGATTGGTTGAATGACATATGTAATTCGAACTTCGGCAGAAATAATTCCCCATTCTCATATATTGGTTGAAATTGCATGTCGTCCTCCTGATAAGCGCCGCTATAGGATATATAGAAACCATTATAATATTGGGATAATTTCTTGTCAGTTTCTATTGTTGCCTATCATTGGAGTTTGGTTAAACGGGAAGCTGATAGGGGATGTGCTATAATATGGGAGATGTGAAGCGCCAAAGGAGGAACGTGAATATGAGCTGGACGCATGGAGAGACAGACTTGATCGAAGAGCTGCGTCCCGAACTTATCGGCTATTGCTATCGAATGATGGGGTCTATCTTCGAGGCGGAGGATGCGGTGCAGGATGCCACAATCCGCATATGGCAGAGCTGGGACCAGATTCGGCAGGATGCATCGCGCAAAGCGTGGATCTATCGGATTGTCACCAACGTTTGCTTAGATCGGCTAAGGAGCGCGAAGCGCCGTGCGCTACCGATGGATCTCTCGGAGCCTGCCGCGATTATAGCGGAGCCCAAGGATAACTTGTCCAAGGCTTCTTGGATATGGCCGGCTCCCGACTCCGCCGGCAATCCGGCTGATATCGCGGTTAGCAAGGAGACCATTCGATTATCGTTTATTGCTGTCTTGCAAAAACTGCCGCCACGTCAACGCGCCGTATTGATCCTGCACGATGTCTTCCGTTGGCCGGCCAATCAGACCGCAGCTGCCATGGGGATGACCACGGCAGCCGTTAACAGCGCTTTGCAACGGGCACGGGCGACGCTAGCTCATGCGAATCTCCGGTCTGATGCTCTGCAAGAGCTGGACGGCGAAGCTGATCAGGCTCTTCTTGCGCGCTATGTTGAAGCTTTCGAGCAGTACGATATCGATGCATTATTGTCGCTATTCCACGAGAACAGCAGCTTGTCGATGCCGCCTTTTGCCATGTGGGTTAGCGGCAGACCGAATATGTCGTCGTTCTATCGCATCACGAGCAGCCATTGTTCAGGCTCCCGGCTGCTGCCGGTCCGCGCGAATGGCAATTGTCCTGCTTATGCGCAGTATATGCCAAGCGGACGTGACGGATTATTGGTTCCGTGGTCTATTCATGTTCTTGAGATACAAAACGGAAGGATCGCGCATCTCCATCATTTCATAGATTCCGATTTATTTGGCCGGTTCGGTATGCCGGACTGTTTGGACGCCAATAGGGATTTCTTAACCCACCGATGATTTTTCTGAGGCTGAATCGTCTATATAGATGAAAGTGAATATAGATGATTATTCAAACCCAAGGAGGAACAATCGATGGCCGTTAAGCTTACGCCTTACATTACTTTGAATGGAAACGCCAAGGAAGCCATTCGCTTCTATGAACAAGCAGTCGGGGCAGAAGTTCTATCACTCATGACCTATGGAGATATGCCAGAAATGCCGGATACGTTTACTGACGACCTCAAGGACTTAGTGGCTCATGCCAAGCTGCGAGTTGGCGAGTCCGAGCTTATGTTTTCGGATGCTCCCGGCGGTTCGGCGATCGAAGCGGGCAAACGGGTTACGATCTGCATCACGACGAACGATGTGGAGCAATCCAAACGCATATATGAAGCCGTACGGCAAGGCGGACAAGTCAATATGCCGTTCTCTGAAGAATCGTTCAGTCCCGGATTTGCCGATGTAACGGACAAGTTCGGCGTGACCTTTCAAATTTATACGGAAATTCAAAGCTAAATCAACAAAAGCGTGGAAAAGGAAAGGGCCATTCCGTAAAGGGATGGCCCTAATATTTTTGCTGTTACAGTCCGTGCGAATAGTCGTAATGCTGCTTAGCTTCTTTCTGTGAAAATCTGAAAGGTAACGCCAAACCGGTCCGTTACCATGCCATAGGCGGGACTGAAATAGAGTGGCTGCAAGGGCAAGAGCACCTTTCCTTCAGTACGAAGCGTATCGTATATGCGCTCCGCTTCGGATACTTCCTTGACAGTGAGGCAGATGTTGACCTGATCTCCACGCTCGAGCGGCTGGCTGGGTTCTGAATCGCTGACGAACAGTTCAGATTCACCGGCAACCATGACGGAATGGGCTATTCTTGCCTTCATTTCTTCGGTCATTGGCGAGGTGCCGCCTTCGTCCGGAATTTCTCCGAATGTTTGTTTGAACACGATTTGCGCGCCGAGAGCCTGCTCGTAATATCGGATTGCTTCATTAGCTTGGCCATCGAGCATGATAAAAGGGGTGAACTTTACCTTCATCTCGCTTCAACTCCTTAACGTTTTGATTTTGTTCTGGACTCATCTTCGATTGTATCGGATAATGGTGACAAATTACGTCATAGTTATTTGGCTTTCTTACAAGCGAGGTGGATTAGCAAGTGTCTAAGGGCAAACGGTTGATGGAATTGATTGTCGCGGTCAATCGCAAGCGCCGTTTTACGGTTAAGGAGCTTGCCAATGAGTTCAATGTTTCTACGAGGACGATTCTTCGGGATTTACAGGAGCTGAGCGAGCTGGGCGTCCCCCTGTATTCGGAAGTAGGCCCTCATGGCGGCTACCGGCTTTTGCAAGAACGGCTTTTGCCCCCAATCGCCTTTACGGAGCGAGAGGCAGCTGCCGTATTTTTTGCTGTCCAGGCGCTGCGCCATTATTCGTCACTGCCGTTCGAGACAGAGACATCAGCTGCGCTTAACAAGTTCTATAACTATATGCCGGAAGATGTGCGTGACCGGATCGATCAGATGCGAGACAGGGTTGACTTTATTACGCCAGCTCGACAGGCGCAGTCACCGCATTTGTCCATCCTGCTGGATGCTGCTATCCGGCAAGTTGTCTTGCTTGTGGATTATGCATCAAAACATAAACGGGGAAAGCGGGAAATTCAGCCGATTGGCATTTTCACTCAAGAGGGATTGTGGTATTGCTTGGCATATTGCTTTCTTAGCCAATCTTTTCGCGTGTTTCGATGCGATCGGATTGATTCTGCCCTTCCCTCAGAAACCCCGCCGCAAGATTTGCAGCATATTCATCTGGGAAGCAAGGAGGAGCTATTCCGCCCTGAAGGCGATAGCGTATACCTGTATGCGGAGCTGTCCCGTGAAGGTGTGGAAGCATGCGAGGCAGAACCATGGTCGGTTTCCCTGCTCCATGTCCGCAACGACAGCACGGGGCGGCTAGAAGGATATGTGGCGAGCAAAGATATTCCGTTTTTTGCTTCATATTTTATCGGGCTCGGCAAGAAAGGTACGGTGCGGGAACCGAAGGAGTTGCGGACAGCGATTAGGCAGCTGCTGTCTGAAATGATGGTTCACTACGGAGACGAAGACGAAGAGGACGCAGGGACTTAACCAAATATGTGTTGATCGATACCAGATATGAATTCCTCCCAAAAGGACCGAACAGGTCACATACTCCTAGCCTGTCACAGCCCCAAAGGGGAAGCATAATCCATTAAAGGGATTATGCTGGCGGCGTAAAGCTGATGATCGGCACGTTAGAAGCCGTTCCAGTACATTCAACTCCTTGAACTATTTAATTCTGTTTGTTTATTGGGCCTCTCCAATGTTTTGTTCCGGCCTAGTCTATTCGTGCCGATAACCCCAGCTATAATCATAACGGAGCCGATCAGGTGATAGATGGTCACTTCTTCCCCCAGAAATACCGCTCCGGCTGTCATGGAGACGATGGTAGAGAGGTTGGCGAATACGCTCATTTTCGACGCTTCCATTCTGGCCAGGATATAATTGGCCATTAATGCAGTAAACAATGAGGATATAATGGCCAAGAAGAGGATGGATACGATAAAAACGCCGCTGGCAAAAGGAGCGAATAAGTGATGCAGTGTTCCTTTGGACGCATGGCTGGTAACCGAAGTGACCATAAAAAAGACGAACCCGATGCCCATCATCAAATAAGTAATTTCCGCTGGTTTGAAGTGCTTGGATAATGAGCGGGCTAGAACGGTATATCCGGCAAAAGCGACACAGGTCAGTAATAGCAATGAGATCCCTGTCAGGTTCCATAGATCGATGCGGCTGCCTTTCATGATGAAGATAAATACGACGCCGAACACCGACAGGAATATCGACAGCTTCTGCAAGACGGTTATGGCCTCTTTCAAAAATAGGGAGGCGAAAATCATGGTAACGACCGGGGTGAACGCGTACAGAATGCCTCCTTCTGCCGAGCTGGCATGCTGCAGCCCAAACGCTTGAAGCAGGAAGAACGCAAGCGGGTACATGGTTGCCAGAAGCAGCACTTTGAAGATGGGCTTGCCGCGGTAAGAAAGCTTAACCCAGCCGAAAGCTACCGGGACGGATATGACCAGAAACGATATGGCAAAGCGAAAGGCCAGCGTGTCGAGCGGACTGGCATAATCGAGTACGAGCTTAGCAAACAGAAATGACAATCCGATAATGACCGCATTAAGCACGGCAATGAAATAGGGAAGTCTTGCTTCCTTTTGACTCATGTTGCATCATCCTCTCTAACTAACGGCGGCGTGTTCGCGAACGTCTGAAACCGTTAAGTTGAAGATATGATAAATTGATAATTGGAACAACATTATATTGCTCCAACTGTATCGATACAGTTGGTCTGGCGTGAATGGGAGTGCAGCATGAAAAAATATTTTGCAATCATAACCGATATGGAGAATAAGATTCGGCAGGGGATGTACCCACCTGGTCAAAAGCTGCCTTCTGTCCGAAGCGCCGCGGAGGCTTATGGGTGCAGCATCAGCACGATCACAAGAGCTTATGCGGAGCTGGAGAAGCGCCATATCATTTATTCGGTTCCGCAAAGCGGCTTTTATGTGGTCGTAAAGCCGGGAGATTGGCGAGACAGCCGAGACAGCAACATGATCTATTTCGCTACCGTACTGCCGGATGTGGAGGCATTCCCTTATTTGGATTTTCAGCATTGTCTGAACAAAGCCATCGATATTTACAAGTACGACTTGTTTACTTACGGCGATCCGCTGGGACTAGAGTCATTTCGCCATACGCTTGTTTCTCACTTGGCCAATGATCAGGTATTCACGAAAATCGAGAGAATTTTTGTCACCTCTGGAGCGCAGCAGGCACTGGAAGTTTTAGCGAAGATGCCATTTCCGAACGGTAAAGAAACGGTGTTGGTCGAACAACCGAGCTACGATCGTTATTTGCAATTTCTTGAGAGGGAAGGCGTACCTGTCTATGGCATCGCTCGTACGGCAGCAGGCATAGATCTTCAGGAATTGGAGGGGTGGTTCAAGAGCGGCAATATCAAATTTTTCTATACGATGTCCAGGTATCATAATCCGCTTGGCACTTCCTATAGTGCGGAAGAGAAAAGGATTATCGCCAAGCTGGCCCGAAAATACGACGTGTTTATCGTGGAAGACGATTATATGGCTGACTTGGGCGCAGACCGTCAATCCGATCCGATCTATGCTTACGATGGGGGATCGCATGTCATTTACGTAAAAAGCTTCTCCAAGATCATCTTTCCAGGCTTGAGAGTAGGCGCGGTCGTATTGCCCGAGCGGCTGTTGAAGACTTTTCATGCTTACAAAATATATCCTGATACTTCACTGCTATCCCAGGCGGCCCTTGAAGTGTACATTAAAAATGGCATGTACGAGCGGCATAAGCGCAAGATAGGCAGCTTGTACGCATCACGAATGCTGGCCTTGAATGAATCGGTAGAGCGGTATAATGAACCGGGGATTATGGAAGTGCCCTATATCCCGTCAGGCATCTATACGCACTTTAAGCTGAAGCCGACGGTTAATGTGGAGCGTCTCTTAAAGCGGCTTGCAGCGAGAAATATTAGTGTCTTATCCAGTAAAGGGTTCTATTTATCCAATTATTTGGAGCGGGAGAAGTTCCTGCGGATCAGCATTTCCCAGACAAAGCCCGAGGGGATCGATGAAGGGGTCAAGGCAATTGTAGAGGAAGTGCGCAAGGGTGACCGGTAAAGGATAAGCTTCCCCCCATAGACTAAACGCTTTTTCAAGCGTACAGACTATGGGGGCTTTTTTTGCAAGAAACATTTTCCAATTAAAATACGTTTACACATTTATGAAGAGTTTAGGGAAAATGGAGAGGGGCCTGTGGGCATATGTCGATAAAGAAAAAGGTTGTATACATCGCATGTATCTGCACAATAATGTTGATTGGTTTAGCCCTTTTCTTAAGAGAAAGCCCCGCAGGAAATCATATCGATTCGCCAATGGAATTCCGATTGGATGTCCAAGAGCCGTATATTTTATGGAAGAATAACCAATCTTCCTTGTACGTTCAGAATCGCAAGCTATATAGCTTGAATGACGGTTCAAAGGCTGTAAGCCTATACGAATGGAAGGAGCCTTATTATGCCAAGGCGTGGATGAATGGCGATCGCTTGCTTCTCGGCGTGCAGATTAACGAGCAGAATAGCGAATCAGGGTTGCAGGGGCAATGGCTAGGTATTCAGATCGGAGCAAGAACGGTTGTGGATTATGAGGATACGACTTTTTTCGGACCGCAGGAAGTATTGCAAATGCTGGCGGCAGAGCATCCTCGGCTATTCATTGCGACAGTAGTCAATGGTGAAGCCTACTCCGATCATCTCCTTGATCCTGCACTCGACAATTGGGTCACTATGAATAGGGGAAGTCTTGAAACATTGCCGGATCGTGATCATAAGCAGCAAGAAATGCGTTATGTAACAGAGGGGAGCAAGTTCAATCTAGCGGATGGCTCGACCCTTCATATGTATAGGGATAAAGGCGACACGATACTCTATTCTGAAGCTCCTTTGCTGCTTGCAAGACGATACTTGGACTTAGAGTTATTGGATATAAAGGAGATAGACAGCCTAGACGCTTCTCATCAGTTGCTGGGGCGTTTCCGCTCTTCAGGGAATGAAGAGGTTATGATGTTTTTGAATGGAAATTATGAGGACACGCCAATTGCCGTTGAACCCAGGTTATGGGATGAGGATTGGCAGATGCTTACGCCTTATTCCTTAATATTTACGCAGATCCTGCCCGATAAGCTGGAAACTATGCAGTACGCAGAGACTTATCTGGAGGATGGGCGAAAGCAAGTCGGGGAACCGAAATGGATGTCATTCTCTACAGCCGGCTCACGGTTGATCTCGAATCAAGGCCTCTTATTGACCTACCAAGCGGGGAATGAAAAGAAGCAAATCTCCTGGTTCGATCTCATACATGCCGGATCGCCAGGGGGGAATCCGATATGGCTAACCCCATTGGAAAATTATAAATCGAGCATGGAGCTGCGTCCCAATTATGATTCAGATTGGACGAAGCCGAGAGTGCCCGCCATAGAATATGAGGAATATAACACGAACGCCGAAATTCCCGAGGATCTCATGAGGGCGATGGATAATGTGCTAATGGACAGTGATTATGGTTACGGGAAAACGTTCCGTCTTATCGATGGAAGATGGTACGTGCTGTACGACAATCACTTCTTCGTATACAAAGACGGTGAATTACAGAAAATTGGCAATATGCCGGTCACGCTTTCCGTATCGATAGGTGAAGCGGCAGGCGGCCATACAGCGAGAGATTTCGTGCGAGTCGGCGAAAGCTGGATCGTAGCGGATACCGAGGGTTCGCGTGTGCTTAAGCTGGATGAACAACTGCAGATCAAAGCTGAGGTTTCGGTTCCTGCACCGTATCGGCTGTCACTTGAGGTGAATCAATTGACGGTATCTTCCGAGGACAGTCTCATTACCATCGACTCAAGCTTCGCGTTAAAGGGGAAGAAGCCCTTAGCTTTCAAATCTACGGCGAAGATGGCATATGAAACAGATAAGCACTTCAGTACTCAGCAATATCTAGAGGATAAAGAGAGCCGGCTCACGTGGTATTATTTCGAAGGTGTATTGTACCAATACCGCGAGCGGGAGAAAGAGCTGCGTTCCTTCTTTGTAGGCTATAACGAAAACTATGCCGGCAATGTGCAGATCATCCCTTACCGTGATGAGATACTCGTCATGCTTGACCACCGATTGGAGAGATTTGATCGTCAAGGCAATGGGTTGGGCCGAATCGAATTTCCGCGCTCCCAACCGGATGGCATCTATGATCGAACGCCGCATGGAGAGAACTCTAGTCAATTAGATGAAGCACGCGGCGTTCTTTATCTGGTTCAAGGCTATCGTATTATCGCGATCGATTTGCAGCGCAATGACGTGCTCGAAGTATTTCGGCAAAACTTTTCGGACATCGGCAAGCTGATCCGTTACAAGGATCATTTGTATGTCTTGCTGCACAGTGATGAGAATGACCGTTATCAACAACAGAACGGGGAATCTGCGGCGTACGGTCCTTTTTATACAGAAATCATAAAACTAAGTATGGTGGATTCAGGCTATGACAGGTTTGTCGTTGACGGCTTTTATGAAGACATGGAAGTACGCAACGGAGCGGATGGGAAACCGGCCTTTATATTGAAGAGCTATTCGAACTAACAACTGAGGGTTTGGCTCACATGCGCTTCTGAAGCGAGTTTAAGGGTTGTGACAGATCATGGGCAAGTGACCTGTTGCAATCTCTTTGGCGTTGGGATGATTTGCTGGCTCTCGGAGTTGTTACATGAGCTAGGCGTAGCTAGCGCTTATCCATTATGGTATGATTTTTTGTGACGAGATCGCCCTGATGAGGCAGAAGGCACCTACGAGGTGAACAAATCCGATCTGACGGAAGAGCTTGGAGATGTGCTGAGGAATCTTATTGTCATTGCCAATCGATATGATATAACTCTTGAAGATATTTTAAAAGCGCATAAGCAAAAGCTTGAAGCACGCTATTCTACAGAATAATAATTGGAGTGTGTGATTATGAAATCGATCGCCGTCTTTTGCGGCTCCAGCGAAGGAGCCTCTTCTATTTATAAAGAAAGTGCAGTGAGGCTAGGCCATGCGCTGGCTGAACGACAGATTACTCTTATTTATGGCGGCGCCAATGTCGGGCTGATGGGCGCGGTTGCTGATGCTGTGCTGGAGCAAGGAGGCAGCGTGATCGGGGTGCTTCCATTCTTTTTGCAGGATCGGGAAATTGCGCATAAAGGGCTGACAGAGCTTGTGATGGTGGATTCCATGCATGAGCGCAAGGCCAAGATGGCTGAATTGGCAGATGGATTCATCGCTCTGCCTGGCGGACCTGGGACTATGGAAGAGTTTTTCGAAATCTTTACTTGGGGCCAGCTGGGGTTGCATCGCAAGCCGTGTGGCTTATTGAATATTAATCACTATTTTGATCCGATTGTGTCTATGTTTAATGTCATGCAGAGGGAACAATTCATGCAGCCGAAGTATCGTACTATGGTCATCACAGACGACACGCCAGAAGGAATCTTGCAGCAGTTCTCGAATTATGAAGCCCCTTCTGTCAAAACCTATCTGAATGAACAGCGCACTTGATTGTTTAGGTACTTGCTATCTTCGATAATGTCCGTTATTGGGTCCGATCAGAGAATAGAATAGAAAAAGATAGAACAGAGCTCGGTGCCGGATGCCGATGCTCTGTTTTTTTGTGATTGTTAAGAGGCTGTTCTATCGGAACAATCCCCCAAATGGGGAATAGTTATATGCCTGGTTATCCATTAAGATTACGGATGGAATCAAGATTATGAATGAAAGGGACATTCGCATGAAAAAAAGAAGGTTTTTCTCCACGGTAGCCATGATTACGCTTCTGCTGCCTCTTATCGGATCGTTTGCATATGTGGCTAAGGTTAGCGCAGCAGCTTATCAAGTACAGATTATGACGAGTTATGAGACCTATTCCAACAGAATATATTCCAGTCATGTCACGGAATATACCTTTAGCCATAATGGCGTAGTGCAGCAAAGCTCGACGCCGCCGGCTGCTGCCAAATGGGTAACAGTATCCAACTATTACGATGGCAGCTGGACTCGAAATAGCTGGAACAAGGTGTTTACCTATAGCAATTTCGGCGAGATTGAACAGACGACTGACCCTATGAGCATCCCGGCGACGGCCGCTTGGGCAACCATATCTTCTTTTCAAGTTGAAAGCCTTAATATCAATCCAATTGGCAACACGGTATTTCGCTATTCGGTGAATGGTGTGGATACATATACGGTATCCGATGCTTTCCATATACCCGCTGACGCCATTTGGGCGTCGCTTGTTGAGTTTACCGACGGCTGGCACAATACAATCAACCATACTTTTGCGGACTATACGATTAATCGAACAGCGCCAAATGTGCAGTCACTAACCATTACATCCAATAGCGGACATGCTGACTATGCGAAGCCAGGGGATACGGTGACGATTGCGTTGCAGAGCGATATCCCAATTGCCCCGCCTGTCATCAAGGTGGCAGGGGTGGAATTGACAGTATCAGGCTCCGGCACGAATTGGAGCGCCAGTTTTGACCTGACTGATGATATAAGCGAAGGCACATTGCCGGTGTCTGCTTCCATATTCTCGATTGACGGTACGCCTGGTCCAGTCGTCACTGGAGCAACAGATGGTACAACTGTGATCTACGACAAAACGGGACCAACTCTCTCCCATACGCTCACGCCTAGTGGAGCGACGACTCAGAATGTAGCGGTCCAGATTCAGGCCAGCGATGCGTTAAGCGGCGTGCAGCTGCTGAAGTGGGCGGCTGGGAATCAAGCGGAGAGCTACTTTGTGGCAGGGGGCACCTTGCTGACGAATTCATTTATGGCGGCTGATAATGGGGATTACACCGTATACGCCAGAGATGTTATAGGCAACGTGACGTTGCTGCCGGTGACGGTGTCCAATATCGATCGCGTGGCGCCGAGCGTTGCCCTTACAGCAAGCACAACGGAGCTGACCAATGCGAATGTAATAGTACAAGCTGCGGCATCCGATAATGTGGCAATAAGCAAGCAGCTTTGGGCAGAGGGTTTGAGAACTGCGGCCTACTTCCAAGGAGGAGAGGGCACATCGTTCACTGATCAATTTGATGCCAGCAGCAATGGAGTTTATAGCGTGTATGTAGAGGATACAGCAGGCAATCATGGATTAGCTTCAATTACGATATCTAATGTGTTCAAGCAAGCGCCGCAGCTGACGTTAACGCTATTTCCTGATACGCCTACAAGAGATACTGTATTCGTAGATGTTGCAGCCAGCACGGAAGGCGAAGCCGATGGCAACGCCCTGGCTGCTCTGCGCTGGGCAGCAGGCGAGCAGGAGCCTGCATTCTTCGCTTCTGGCGGCGGGAATGATATCCTTGCCGAATCAGAGTTCGAAGGAATGGACAATGGCAAGTATTCCGTGTATGCAAGAGATAAAGCCGGGAACGAGAGCGTGGCTTCCATTGATATAACCAATATTGACCGTACTGCGCCGAGGCTCGCATTAACGCCTGATATAACAGCTCCAACCAATGATTATGTCGTGATCACGGTAACTGCCGAGGATGATGAAAGCGGAATTAGCGAGGTGCGCTGGTCATCGTCAGCCCCAATGCCGGATCTTCCATGGTTCTCAAATGAAGTTGAAAATGGCGAATTCGAGGTATATTCCAACGGCACATATACGGTGATTGCAACGGATCAGGCTGGCAATCAGACGTTGCAGCAAATTAGCATCGCTAATATTCTGACAGCAAAGCCGACGCTGGAGTTAACGCCAGATACAACGCAGCCAACAGGGGATACGGTGTCTGTGACGGTCAAGGCCACAGCGTTAGGGGACGGCAATACAATCAAAAAAGTTTATTGGGCGGAAGGCGACTTGCCAATCGAATATTTTCGCGAAGGGCAAATTCAGGACATTACAGATACGCTGGTCTTGGAAGCGACTGAGAACGGAACATATACCGTCTATACCCGCGATGCGGCAGGCAACGAGGCTATAGCCAGGATTGAAATCAGCAATATCCGGAGTACAAATGCAAGGCTTGCTGCACTTATTATTAAAGGCAGCGGTGAGGAGCTTTCGTTGTCGCCGGAATTCGCCCCGGACCAGCTTCGCTATACGCTGCAAGTGGCGAGTGATGTGCCTTCCATTATGCTGAAGGCTGAGTCAGAAGAGGCTGCGGCATCCGTATCTGTGAATGGAAGGCAGCTTGCCGCAGGAGACTCGCTCTCCGTATTGCTAAGCCCTGGCGTGAATACGATTCGGATTGACGTCACAGCTCCGCTTGCTTCTGTGAAGCGGACCTATACGATTGAAGCCACGCGCGAGAGGCTGGCCTCCTCAGGAAGCAGCATCTCAACCAAAGTCTTCTCCGCCAAGCTGAACGGCAAGGAATGGGCGGGACTGGACGAGACGATCAGAAGCAGCCAGAACGGCCAGCCTCTGTTTGAGTTGAAAGTGGACGATGCAGCTTCGCTGGTTAGCCTAGTTCAAAGCGATAAGGAAAATGAGCTGCGCATTGAACCCCTTGGACAAGCTTTGCCTGAGGGCTCCATAGCATTCAATATTTCGTCCAAAGCAATGTTGCAGTTGAAGGGACATCATGTCAAAATCACGCTGGGCATCGGGGATGCAGCTTACGAGATCCCGGCAGATGTCGAGGTCGGAGGAGATGGAGAGCTGAATGTGAGTGTACGGGCATTGCGCGACTCTAGCGAGACCGGACAATGGCTGAGCAAGCTGGAAAATGGGCCGGAGGGCAAGAAGTGGCAGGCTAAGCCGGTAGGGGAGACCATCGATTTTGCGGCAAACGGATCGGTTAGCAAAGGTGCGCTCGTTCTTCCGCTGCCTGCCGGCCTAGAAGTGACGGAGCTGCGCAAGCTGGCTGTTTTCGTGGAAAGGAACGGAACAACGGCTCTCTTGCCGGCAACCGTACGCTATAATGCAGGTGGTCAGGCCATTGCGGTTGTGATAGAGCTCCAGTCCTCTTCTCGTGCCGTGTTGCTGCAGGCTGAGCCAATTGCCCTCACGTATGAGCGTTACATTAACGGGAACGCAGATGGCAGCTTCGCGCCTGAGCGGGCTGTAACGCGGGCAGAGCTTGCTATGCTGCTAATGAAGCTGTCTATGCAAGCAGGCAAGGCTTCCGTAGGCAGCGGTACGAATACGATATTCGCCGATGTGCCGCAATCGCATTGGGCGGCAGAGGCTATTGCCTATGCTGCTGGCCATAGCTGGATGAGCGGCTACCCGGATGGTTGGTTCCATCCATCCAAGGCGCTGACGCGAGCGGAGCTGGCAAGCATACTCGTAAGATGGCGCGAGCTGCAAGGATCAGGGCCAGCAAGCTACCCGGATGCGAGCGCGCATTGGGCTTCTGCTGCCATTGCATCCGCTGAGCATGAAGGCTGGATCAACGGCTATGCAGACGGAAGCTTCCGTCCAAACCGCAGTGTGACGCGGGCGGAAGCGGTCGCCATCTTGAATCGGGTGCTCGTGCGTCCGATGTACATCGCAGAGGATCAGGCATGGTCGGATGTGCCTGCTGCCCACTGGGCTTCAGGAGCGATTGGCTCCGCATCGCAATCGTTGCAAGCGAAATATTATCTTAGCGGCGAGATTGAAGTTATACGAAATTATTGAAGAAGTCTAATTTGATTAATAGCTAATACAAGGCCGCCGGTCCATTCGGCGGCCTTCTTCTTATGTAAAGCAGCTTTGACGGAATTGCAATTTATTCCAGACCTTTATATCATGGACATATCTTATAAGCTAGTAAAAGGAGTGTTGACCCCGGTGATTACCATTTATGAGGAAGAGCGTAAGGGAGCGATAGCGAGCACCATCGAACATCCCGATGCCACGATAGATAAGTGCCTCGAAATCATTGGGCGGATGGACGGCTTCACACGCAGTCAGGTCACCGTCCAGCATCAGGGCCATATGATTATGATTGGCGGCGGCAGCGGCGAATTCATTGTATCGGTTGAGACAGGCACAGCGATTCATAACCTGCTAGGCTCTGAGGAAGAGGATGATTTTGTGGAGATTACCGTTGGCGGCCAAGCCTGCGAATTTCCTCAGAAATATATCGTGGGCTTCGAGCTGGTGGAGTCTGCGCTCCTTCACTTTATAGAAGATGCATCTGTTGAGCTGGAATGGGAAGTTGTGGAGAAGTAATAGGAGAGGATGAAGCAGCAGAACCTCGCCATATCATTGGGCATACGCTGAATGATGACAAGTGGAGAGGATGTTGACCCATGTTTCCCTATTGCCCTCAATCGTATGATTTCTACCGGTTTGTGCCCCCCGGTTATGATAACTATCCTTATTTCTCTAGCGGCTGGACGTGGCCGTATGGCGTCAGAGAGGTTCAAGAAAGCTATCTGCTTCATCCGCAGCAGCTGCTTACCTTTGTGCTAGTGCATGGGTCCTGGGCCGATGCGCACTTCTGGGATGGCATTGCAGCGGAGCTGCGCAGGAGAGGGCATACGGTCTACACGCCGGAGTATGCAGGCCATGGCGATGATCCGAACAAAGCGGTCACGCATGAGATGATCACAGAGTCTGTTGTTGAGTATGTAAGGAGAATGAATCTGCATGACATTATTCTCGTCGGACACAGCTTCGGCGGGACAGTCATTCAGAAGGCGGCGGAACAGATCCCGGAGCGGATCAAGCGACTCGTCTTTTGGGACGCCTTTGTATTAAATGACGGCGAGGCGCTTGCCGATGAGCTGCCACACGCAACGAGGCAAGGCTTCGAGCAGCTTCGAGCGGCATCGCATGACGATACGATTATGCTTCCATTTCCGCTGTTCCGGGATTTATTCGTCAATACAGCGGCGCTCGATGTTGCTCGGCAGATGTATGCGCGTATCACGCCGGAGCCGGCAAAGCCGCTCTTCGAGAAGCTGGATCTCAAAGCGTTTTATGCGCTTCCTGCGCCCAAGAGCTATCTGTTCTTCTATCAGGACAATGTTTTTGCAGGCGGGGAAGGCTACGGCTGGTATCCGCGCATGGCTTCCAGGCTTGGCACTTTCCGCCTGATCGTCGGAGACGGCGACCATATGACCGATTCGCGCACAAGACCGGCTATGGTGGCGCAGAAGCTGTACGAAGCGGGGCGGGACTAACCGCTGTCTGCAAGCCGGCCTTCCATTTAAGAAAAACTTTAAATTTGGCCCCATTTCTTTTTTAACAGTTTTCTTTATTCTTCAAGAATAGAAGGATAAGGAGGAAGCTGGAGCATGAAGAAATGGGTTTTTTGTCTTGTGGTTTTGCTGCTGCTAGGCTATGGATGGACGAAGTGGAAGACGGGAATAAGCAGCTTGCCCGATGAATCGCTATCTGGCATAGAACACGGGATGAAGCCCGATGCGCCAGCTCAAAGGGACGGCTTTACGATAGACGTATCGGAAGGAATGATCTACCGGGGAGACCTGCTGCTCATCAACAAAGACCATCCGGTTCCGGATGGAATTGACGCGGAGTCGGAAGCGGTAAGCCTGGTCAGAAATCCCCAGTTGATCGACGGCTTCGGCGTGTTGGATAATAGGGTGCTGCTGTCGCCCCGGCTGGCTGGGAAGTTCAGCAGGATGGTCAAGGATGCGGCACAGGAAGGAATAGCCGGCTTCTTGATCAGCAGCGGCTTTCGGAGTGAAGCCGATCAAGAGGAGCTGTATCGCACATTGGGGGCGCAGATTGCCAATCCCCCTGGGTATAGCGAGCACAATGTCGGCCTATCCATGGATATCGGCTCCTCACAGGCCGAAATGAGCCGTGCCCCCGAAGGGAAGTGGCTAATAGACCACTCATGGAAATACGGGTTTGTTTTGCGCTTTCCCGAGGATAAGACAGCGATTACCGGCGTTCAATTCGAGCCGTGGCATTTTCGCTACGTCGGTTTGCCGCATAGCGCGATTATGAAAGAGAAGAACCTCGTGCTAGAGGAATATCTGGCGTTTCTGAAGGATCAGCAATCGGTGAGCACAAAGGTCGGCGAGGATCGCTATCACGTCTTCTATTATCCGGTAACCCGGAATTCCAAGATCGACGTGCCGGTGCAAGGCGAATATGAAATCTCCGGCAACAATCAGGACGGCGTGATCGTGACGGTGCGCCAATCAACAGGACAAGGAGAGTGAAGAGCGGATGAATACGAGGATGGAGACGGTGGCAGCAAGAGGAGCAGGGACGAATAATAGGAGTGTCCATCCTCGTAAAAGTATAGCAGGAGGGAATAGCCCGCTGAGCAAGCTGCTTCTCTGGGCTGTTCTAGTCCTATATGTATATTTGCTGGTTAAGATCATTTTGTTGAAGTTTCATTCTTTGGATATGGGGTTTCTGTGGAGCCGCCTGCTCGCCGGACTGCAGCAGCCGGACTTGCTCTCGCAGCGGCTGGAGAGCGGCAATCTGGTTCTCTTTCAGGAAATTTCCCGTTCCCTGCAATCGTTCAGCAGCCACGACAGGTATAACCTGATTGGCAACGTGGCGATCTTTATGCCGCTTGGCATCCTGTTGGGAATGATGTTCGCACGCAACAAGCTGGCGGGAATGAAAGTATTGCTTTGCGCCTTCCTCTTGAGCCTGTGCCTGGAGACCGCGCAGCTGCTGTTCATGATCGGCCAGTTCGACGTCGATGACCTCTTGCTCAATACCATAGGAGGAATGCTAGGCTTTGCGGCATACCGGTCAGCTGCTCGTGCCATCCGCGGCACATCGGATAAAAACAGCATTTGAAACGCAAGCCTGACTCGGTTATGCTTGTCCTTGAAAAGGAGAGAATGTCATGAAATCGATCACCATACTCATCGCGGATGACGAGGCGGAAATTGCCGATCTGCTCGAGCTGCATCTGGTCAAAGAGGGCTATCGCTGCCTGAAAGCCATTGACGGCCAAGAAGCGCTCGATTTGATTCGCATGCAGTCCGTAGATCTGGCGATATTAGATATTATGATGCCCAAGATCGACGGATACGAGCTGACACGGCTTATCCGCGAGAAATATCATTTGCCGATTATTTTTCTTAGCGCCAAGGCGACCGATCTGGATAAGATCACGGGTCTCGTTCGCGGCGCCGATGATTATATGACCAAGCCATTCAACCCTATGGAGCTGGTAGCCCGGGTGAACGCCCAGCTGCGCCGCTTCATCCAGCTGAATCCGTCGATGGCTGCCCCTGCGGAGGATACGTCCATGCTGGAGGCTGGCGGGCTTGTAATCTATCCCGATCAGCGCAACGTGTTCCTGTACGGCGAGCCGGTCGAGCTTACGCCCAAGGAATTCGATATATTGGTGCTGCTCGCCAGCCATCCCAAGAAGGTGTTCAGCTCGGAGCATATTTTCCAGCGGGTGTGGGGCGAGGCGTATTATGAAAGCGGGAATACGGTGATGGTTCACATTCGGACACTTCGCAAGAAGCTGGGAGAGGACCAGCATAAGAACAAGCTGATCCGGACGGTGTGGGGAGTAGGTTATGCGTTCAATGGCTAAGCCCAAATTCCGCAGCTTCCGCTTCCAGATGGTCCGTCTCTTCGTGCTCAGCATGCTGCTGTCCGCAGCCACTACCTTCCTGATCTATTTGGTGCTGCAGCAATATTATTATACGCTCCTGCGCGAGAATCCGATGTTCCAGGTCCGCGAGGCGATTCGGGATATCGGCGATATCAACGCGTTTTTGATTCTTTTTTTTCCGATCTCTTTTCTATACTTCTATCTGCTGACCAGGCGGTATGTTGCTTATTTCCGCGAAATATCGCAAGGGATCAACCAGCTCGCCGGAGGCGACTTCTCCCATCGGGTCCATATTCCGACCAAAGATGAGATCGGAGACATTGCCCGGGACATCAACCTTGCCAGCGAGAAGCTGAAGCAGGCGGTGGAGCGGGGCGATTTCGCCGAGAACAGCAAGGAGCAGCTGGTGCTTAACCTTGCGCATGATTTGAGAACCCCGCTGACATCTGTCATCGGGTATTTGGATTTTATCCTGCAAGGCAAGGATCTGACCGCGGACCAGATGAAGCATTATACAACGATCGCCTTCACGAAGTCGCAGCGGCTGGAGAAGCTGATTGACGAGCTGTTCGAAATTACGCGAATGAATTACGGTAAGCTGAATATCCGCCGGGCGCCGCTTGATCTGGGCGAGCTGCTGACTCAATTAAGCGAAGAGATGTATCCGGTATTTGAGAAAAACGAGCTGACTGCGCGCCTTACGATAGAGCCCAATCTGATGGTTTCCGGTGACGGCGACGTGCTTGCGCGCGTATTCGAGAATCTGCTGTCCAATGCCGTTCGTTACGGCACAGACGGCGAGTATATCGATATTCGCGGCAGCCAGGAGGAGGGGCAGGTCGTCATTCAAGTAACCAATTACGGCAGATTCATTCCGCCTGACGAGCTTCCGCATGTGTTCGATATGTTCTTCACCGGAGATCGAGCGCGTACCCATCAGGAGGGCAGCACCGGGCTTGGCTTGTTTATCGCGAAGAACATCGTCGAACAGCACGAAGGCGCCATATCGGTGCAAAGCGATGTCATACGCACCGAATTCGAGGTGCGATTGCCGATCTTGGATTCAAGTGTGCAAACTCATCCATTTTAGGGAAAGTTAAGGATTACCCCACTTCTTATTTTAACAGTCTGGCCTATGCTTAGAGCATTAACGGCAGGAGGACTGAAAGATGAAGAAGTGGGTTTTTTTGCGCGCTCAGCGGGGCATAGCCCGGTGGATGCGCCGGGACGCAGCGGCGGCCTGGCTGCTGCTCGCGCCGAGCGCAGCCGGCTTTGCCGTGTTCTATCTGATCCCGTTTGTCATGGGGGTGATGTATTCATTCATGAGCAACGCCTCTGAGGGAGGCTTCGCTGGCCTGGCGAATTACCGGGAGCTGCTGGCCAGCGAGTCGTTCCGGAAGGCGGCTTCCAATACCTTTTATTTCAGCGCGGTTAGCGTTCCGCTGATGCTGGCGTTGTCTCTGGGGCTGGCGCTGTTGCTGAACGGCCAGATCTATCTGCGCAAATGGCTGCGGACTTCCTATGTCTTGCCGCTTGTCGTTCCTGTCGCCTCTGTCATCATCATCTGGCAGATGATTTTTGACTGGAATGGGGTGTTGAATTATGCGCTCAGCTGGTTCGGCATCAGCCGGGTGGACTGGATGAAGACGGAAGCCGCGCGGAATGTGGTCATTGCCGTGTATCTATGGAAAAACGTCGGGTACAACGTCATTTTGTTCCTGGCTGGCCTTCAGCAAATTCCGAAGGATTATTACGAGACGGCACAGCTTGAAGGGGCCGGGCGCTTTCGCCAATTTTACAGTATTACGCTGGTTTATTTGACGACTACGACGTTCTTCGTGGTCATTATGTCGATCATCAATTCCTTTAAGGTATTCCGGGAGACGTATTTGCTGGCAGGCGATTACCCGCATGACAGCATCTATATGCTGCAGCATTACATGAACAACATGTTCGTGTCGCTGGATATTCAGAAGCTGACGGCCGCGGCCGCGCTGATGGTCTGCGGCATCATGGCCGTTGTTCTTGGGCTGTTCGGCCTCGAGCGCCGGTATCGCCGGTTTATGGAGTAGGGGGTGAAGTCTTGCGAGTCATGACAACGATACATAAAAGCTTGTTAACGCTATTGCTGGGGTTGATTGGATTGCTGCTGCTGTTCCCGATTGTCATTACCTTTACCAATTCGCTGATGACCGGAGGGGAGCTGCTCATCAACTATGGGACGATCGGGAAGCTCACAGAGGTGACGGCGACGGGAGCCGATACATTCGTCAATCTGAAATGGCTGCCGGACAAGGTGACTCTGGCGCAATACGGCGAGCTGCTGGTCTATTCGCCTAACTATTTGCTGCTGTTTTGGAATTCGGCAGGCTTGGTCGTCCCCATTATCCTTGGGCAGACAGCAGTCGCGGCGATGGCGGCCTATGCCTTTGCGAAGCTGAGCTTCCGCGGCCGCGATTCCTTGTTCCTGGTGTATCTGCTGACGATGCTGATGCCCTTCCAGGTCACGCTAGTTCCGAACTATATCATGGCGGATAAGCTGGGCTTGCTGCATACATCCGGCGCTGTCATCCTTCCAGGCATCTTTGCAGCCTTCGGCGTATTCATGCTGCGCCAGTTCATGCTGCATATTCCGTATGCCTACATCGAAGCGGCGAAGATGGACGGGGCTGGCCATCTGCGAATATTTCTGACGGTTATTGTGCCCATGGTAAAGCCGGGGCTTGCCGCACTGGTCGTGCTGTTGTTCGTCGATTACTGGAATATGGTCGAGCAGCCGCTGATTTTTATAGACGATCCGTTCAAGCAGCCTTTATCGGTATTTCTGTCGAGGTTAAGCGGCGAATGGGATACGGTGTTTGCGGCGTCGATGCTGTATATGGCTCCGATGGTGCTGCTGTTCCTGTACGCGGAGACGTATTTCATCGAAGGTGTTCAGTTGTCTGGAATCAAGGGGTAGGAGGGGAAGGCAAGGATGGAGTTATCGAAGGAGCAGGTTGACCGCAAGCGGAAGAGATGGATCGCCGCCGTGATGCTGCTGTTGGCCGCAGTGCTGCTGTTCTTCACGTTATTCAGCAATACGCTGCAGTCGGTGACCTTGCCGAAGGCGAGGACCGGTCTTGTGGCAATCGGGGGAATGAAGTACAAGCTGGAGGGCAGCGGCATACTGCAGCCGGTCAATCAGGCGGAGCTGCCGAACGCGGCCGGCTGGAAGGTCCGGGAGGTGCTGGTGAAGGAAGGGCAAGCGGTCAAGAAAGGACAGAAGCTCATCTTGTACAATAGCGCCTCGGCCGAGAGGGAGCTGGAGGACGAGATTGCGCAGCTGGAGAAGCTGACGATCGCATTGGAAGGCGTGCAGGAGCAATACAGGATGTCGATGGTGGAAGGAGACGAGTCCGCTGCGCGAGGGGTTAAGCGCGAGCTGGCAACGCGCAATATTGATATATCCATGCAGCAACGCAGGATTAACGGGATGCGGGAGCAGCTGAATCAGCAGAGAGAGCTGGCCGCGCCATTCGACGGGATTGTGACGAAGGTGAATGCAGTAGAAGGTCTTATCTCCGCTGGCCTGCCTGATGTGGTGATTACGAACAGCGAACTAGGCTATCGGCTGGAGATCGTGGCTGACAGCGGGCTTGTTGATCGCCTGGGTCTTGCCCATAAGCAGCCCATTGAGCTGCGAGCCGCGGCCGAGGGAGAGCAGCCGGCCCGATCATTAGAAGGCATAATCGATGAGATTGCCGATGCGGGCTCGGCGGGAGGGAGCGGGGGAGCGCCAGCGGCTGTTCGGCAGAAGCAGCTGCGCATTCATGTGGCCGATGCCGCTCTGAAAGGAGGTGAGCAGGTATCGGTCAAGCTGGAACGGGCAACATCCGGTAAGGGATGGATTATCCCGAACGAAGCGGTGCACCGGGAAGGCGAGAGCCGTTACATATACAAGGTGGAGCAGCAGCGCGGCGCTTTAGGCAATGTGTTCGTAGCCCGCAAGGTTCCTATCGAGGCAAGCGAGACGACGGAGCGGGAGACGATGATTGGGCAGGATCGCTTATATGAAGGGGATCTGGTCATTCTGGAAAGCAGCGAGCCGCTGCAGGATGGCAATCGGGTTCGCCTACAATAAAAACTCAAGAGGAGAGGTATGAAGCCATGATAAAAAGATTAGGTTTGACTATGTTATCGGCGGCAATTATGCTGGCAGCTATGACCGCTTGCAGCACGGGCGGCGGGGCCAATACGAAGAAGGACGGCACGGCAACGGCAGATGGAAAAACTGTACTTACATTGTCGGTCATGCAGTCCACGCCTTATTATGAAGCATTAGAGAAAAAATTCGAAGCCAAGCATCCGAATATCGATCTGCAAATACAAGCTTACAAGCAGGCTGGGGAAGAGCTGAAGTCCGGGGACTGGGAGGAATACCGGAAGTCGGTCAATACCGCTTTGCTATCGGGCAAAGGAGCGGATGTGCTGGAGCTGATCGACGGCTTGCCCGCAGACGAATATGTTGCGAAGGGTCTTCTTCTGAATGTAGAGGATCTGCTGAATCAGGATGACAATGTGAAGCAGGACAATTTGCATATGAATGTATTAAAAGCTATGAAGCAGCAAGGCGGGACCTACGCGATTCCGTCCAGATTTTCTCTGAGGGCATTCATTGGCGATGGAGGGCAGCTTAAGGATGCCAATATCAATGAGAAGACCTGGACGTGGCAGGACTTTGCCGGCATAGCCAAGCAATTGGTGCAGGGTAAGGATGGGGTATACGCGATGACGGAATATACGCCGGACATGCTAATGCAGGAAATGACCGTCGACAGCTACAGCGTATATGTAGATAAGGCATCGAAAAAAGCAAAGTTCGATACTCCGGAATTTGTGGCATTACTGAAACAGGTAAAGAGCATGTACGATGAAGGCGTCATGACTGCAGAACCGGGGGAGCTGGATAAGCAGCTATTCTACTCAGCCGTATTGCGAGGGCCGGCTGATGTCATTGACGTAACGCATGCATTATTCGAGCAGCCGCGGCTGATGCAGAAGCCGCATAGCGCAGAGCAATCCGGCATGATGCGGATTATACCATCCTCCAAGCTTGCGATTCAGGCAAAATCTTCTGTACAGGAGGAGGCATGGAAGCTGCTCAGCTTCATGTTGTCCGAGGAGGGTCAGTCGATGCCGGAACGCGACGGATTCTCGCTGCTTAAGTCGGTGAACGAGGGGAAGCTCGATGAGATCAAGGGGCAAATCCAGGCGGGCTCTTACCAGCTTCCTGACGGCCAAACGGTCAAGGCGGAAGAGGCGGAATTCACCCGGTTCAATGAGCTGCTGGACTCGGCGGATCAATACGCGGCACTCGACGGGAAAGTGATTGCCATTGTAGGGGAGGAGTCGCTCGCTTATTTCAGCGGCCAGAAGACTGCGGAGGAAGCAGCCGGGCTGATCCAAAACCGGGCCACGACGTTTTTGAACGAGTAGCTGGCGGCTAAGAAAGGTCCGCCCCACAACGCGAGATAGCAGTGCCATACACCGCTAAATGCGCCTAAAGGGGCAGAATCGCGGAAATAGCGACGTGTAGCACCGTTAGAGTCTCGAAATAGTAACTTGAGATGATATAACGGTGCCACACAACGCTACATTCGGCAAAAGCGCTGAATTTCGGAAATAGCGCCGTATAGCACCATTAGAGGTTCGATATCGCGATTTGATAGGATGTAACGTTGCCACACAACGCTACATGCGGCAAAAGCGCGGAATTTTAGAAATAGCGCCGTATAGCACCATTAGAGGTTCGATATCGCGATTGGAGATGATGTAACGACGCTACACAACGCTACATGCGACAAAAGCGCGGAATTTTAGAAATAGCGCCGTATAGCACCGTTAGAGTCTCGAAATTGCGATTTGAGAGGATGTAACGACGCTACACAACGCTACATGCGGCAAAAGCGCTGAATTTCGGAAATAGCGCCGTGTAGCACCGCTAGAGTCTCGAAATTGTAACTTGAGATGATATAACGGTGCCACACGACGCTACATGCGACAAAAGCGCTGAATTTCGGAAATAGCGCCGTATAGCATCGTTAGAGTCTCGAAATCGCGATTGGAGATGATGTAACGACGCTACACATCACTATACGCAACCAAAGCGCTGAATTTCGGAAAAAGTGCCGTATAGCACCGTTAGAGATTCGATATCGCAACTTGAGATGATATAGCGGGGCCACACAACGCTAGACACACCAAAAGCGCTAAATTTCTGAGATAACGCCGAAACGTACGGGAGTGCCCACAATGATTGGCTAGATAGAAAACGAGTGACGTCTTCTCAAAATCGTATTAAACAAAAAAAATGTCGGTGCAGAGATAAATCTCTGGCATCGTCATTTCTTCATTTTTGCCTGGTCACATTCTTTAAGTGAGGTGTCTCTTCGAGCTATCCTTCTTTTAAGACAGTGAAGCTGAGGCTGGGCGGGGATTAAAACCGCAATCCTTTTCCGCCGACCGGTCTGATTATTGTCGGCTCCACTCCGGCGATCAACGGCATGGCGCGGGCAATCGAAGCCTTTGTGTCTTGATGGTCGAGAGAGGAGCGATGCGCTTCCGGGCTGCTCCATACCTCGGTTACCCATATGACATCCGGCTCCGTATCCGAGACATTGACAATATACAGCTCGCATTCCTCCATGGCTTGCATGGCGTCTTCGCCCTCCAGCAATATATCGACCAATCTATCCCGTTCGCCTGGCTTTGCGGTAAATTTGACATTCATTCCGAACCTGCTCATAACCATCGCTCCTAACGTTTTAGAAGTAGTGTAGGTTAGGATGTCCGTTAGTGTATTGTAAAAAAGCGACAGCGCTTTGCTAAGGCATTGAAGTTATATTATACCAAGCGGCTTAATCAGGTTTTAAGTACAACCTTTATTTATAACATATCGGAAAATAAAAAGAAACACCTTTTTTGAGAAAAGTATTGAAAAAATGGGCGGGCTGTAGTATCTTTTTAAATGTAGCAAATATGGGGAGGTGAATGGACGTGGAAAAGATGGCAATGCAAATGATGATGACGATGTGCATGGATGAGATGATGTGCAAGATGAACTCCATGAAGATGATGATGGACAAGATGAAGGAAATGGACATGATGGATGGCATGGATACCAACATGATGATGATGAAGATGCAGGAATGCGACGAAATGATGACAATGATGATGAAGATGATGCGTGAAATGGAGCAAGTATCGATGTAATCGTCTATGAATCTGGCCATTCATGACGATCTGCGAGGCGGACTTCGCTGTTACTGCAGAGCAGTTGTCTGCATGCATATATGGAATAGGATCTGGTACATAGGTTGGCAAAGCAGATAGCTGCATGCCGGCTTTTTTTGTTTTCTCTTCGTTTATTATCGTTGCTGGGCTGTATGGTGTGCCTTCAGCTTAGTGGAGATGTCAATTCTCTGTATTTTGAATTCCCACACCTGCTCTTGCAATTGCCGCTTCTCGTTGTCCGTATGGGCAGAGCTGCGAAGCTGCTCGTACAGATCAAGCATCTTGCGATTTATTCTGTCGAAGCGCAGCCATAGCTCCGCTTGTACATTATGGTTGATTTCAGCCTGGATGTGACTATCGCTGTCTTGCAGCGTCTGCAGAATGTCCTGCTCCCATGCCGCATCGCCAATGGATACTGCCAAGTTGTATAGATCCAAATAATCATCGATCCATCTTGCCGCTATAGCTTTATCGGGGTGTGACATGTTCAACAGCTCCAATCGTTGAAATCTCCTATACCGAGTATTATACTAGGAATTAACGGGATTTCAAGCGGTTTTAAAAAAATGTTGGAGGAGCAAAAGGGATTTAAGCGGAAAGAAGGATTTTTCCAGCAAAAAAAGACTTGATAATAATTATCGTTATTGATAAAATCAAAAAAGAAGAAGGAACACCTGATGTATTCCTTCTCCATGTGACTTATTTAACTTCGAATGTTTTGCAGTCTGTTTCCGACGATGTGCTAGCTTGCTGCTTGGATACGATGTAAATTTGTTCAGCAGCGCACTTGTTGCCGTTGCTCCAGTGACGGCAGGAGTCGACTTCACAAAGAACGTCTTTAGCCATTGCGGACACCTCCTTATGGAATTAATGGAAGACACAAATGGAATACAGCAAGGCGATACCCAAGTTCGCACCTTGTCATCGCTAGCATGCATGTCCCTTTTTCGCACAAAGGGCTATTTGTGTTTCATACTTAATAATACATTGAAGTTGGGCGAAATCGCAAGCGGTTCACCGCTGCTGCACAGAAGTTTCATAGGAATTTCATAGATGATTCAATAAGAACCCGTTACGCTGTGTTCAAGCGAAGCGGGTTTATTTAATGCCGGACCAAAATAAAGGCGGCGCGGACTTTTGTGATGAGGCAAAAATCCGTATAATAGGACGCATGGGTTGTATGAGAAAGGACGGAATCTAACATGAACAATATTGTATCTATGGCATGGGTGAAAGAGCAAATAGGAGCGCCGGACGTCGTCATTGCCGATTGCCGTTTTGTACTTGGCAAGCCGGAGGCAGGGCGCGAGGCTTATGAAGCATCGCATATTCCGGGCGCGGTCTATCTGGACTTGGAGAAGGATCTGTCTGCACCGGTAGATGAGCATGGCGGACGTCATCCGCTGCCGGATATATTCGATCTAACTGTGGCGCTTAGCCGCGCAGGGATCGGCAATGAGACGAAAGTGGTGGCTTACGACGATCAAGGGGGAGCGATGGCTTCCCGGCTGTGGTGGCTGCTGAAATATTTGGGACATGAGCAAGTGTATGTCATGGACGAAGGGTTCGATGCATGGACCCATGCAGGATATCCTGTGACGGACGAGGTGATTGAGCCAGCTCCAGTGAAATTCCTGGCTGTGGTGGAGCACAGCATGCTGGTGGAGATGGATCAGGTGCAGGAGCTGCTGGGCAAAGAGGGCGTAACGCTGATCGATTCCCGCGAAGCGCCGCGTTATCGCGGCGAGGCAGAGCCGATTGACCGTGCAGCGGGCCATATCCCAGGCGCCATCAATCGCTTCTGGAAGGACGGCCTGTCGGCGTCCGGCAGCTGGAAGGATGGAGCTGAGCAAGCGGAACGCTTCTCCGATCTGGACAAAAACCGCGACATCATCGTGTATTGCGGCTCCGGCGTAACGGCAACTCCGAATGTGATCGCCCTGCAGGAAGCGGGCTTTACGAATGTAAAGCTGTATGCGGGGAGCTGGAGCGATTGGATCTCGTATAGCGAGAATCCGGTGGCTACGGGGGATGAGAAGAAGGCTTAGTCAGCATAGTAGTATCTGAATTGGAGTACATCGCTCATGTGGCGGTGTACTTCTTTGCGTTGGGCTGAGGGGTGTTGAAGTCAACACGGAGTCAACGCTCAATATCTGGAAATAATTACAAGAAATTCGAGCCAAAAACCCTCTCGGATGTCTTCGATATATCGTACACCATCTTGTAGGGCATAAGGAAGGCCAGCAAATCATGCTCTTGAAATGGTTACTGGAGTTGCGGAATAATCAAGTCAAAAACTCAAAATTCAAAATTGTTCATTCAACATAGTGCCAACATTCGAAAAGAGAGGTTTAGGAAAAAATGGATATATGTTATCTTTTATTTGGAATAACAAAATTGTAATGGAGGTCTATGATCTTGAAAAGGTTGAAAGAATACTGGGTTAAGACTATTACAATAATGGTTGCGGTTTTTTTGTTTATAGTGGTCGGATGTTCTGAAGAGAAGGCGGGTATGGATTTACCAGAGTTTTTAGAAGCGGAGATCCCAAAATTGATGGAACAAAATAAAGTTCCAGGCGCTGCGATCGCAATTATCCATCAAGGGCACATAAAGTGGGCGGAAGGATTCGGATATGCCGACGTAAAACAGAAAATTGAAGTTGATGAAAATACGATCTTTCAAGTGGCGTCCAATTCTAAGCCGGTAGCCGCTTGGGGAATAATAAAATTAATAGAGCAGGGAAGGCTTGAGCTAGATATGCCAGTAGAAAATTATCTATCCAGATGGCATATTCCCGATAGTGTGTATAACAAGGAAGAAGTCACGATAAGAGGATTACTAAGTCATACTGCAGGTTTGTCCTTACATGGCTATCCCGGATATCCTGAAGGTGAAAACCTACCGACTTTGGAAGAATCATTAAACGGCAAGAATAGTGTGGATGAAGAGGTTAAGTTGGTTTATAGTCCGGGAGGACAATTTCGATATTCAGGAGGGGGATACACGCTGCTTCAATTAGTCGTCGAGGAAATAACGGAGCAAACATATTCGGAATTTATGAAAAACGAGATATTAAATCCGTTAGACATGAACGATAGTTTGTACGCTCTACATTCTGAAGAGGTTCGGAACCTCGCTGTTGGGTATGAACAAACGGGAGAAGCGTATCCAATAATTTCCTACAGAGAATTGGCAGCAGCGGGACTTCATACGACTGTCATTGATTATTCGAAATTTGTAGCAGCTTTAGTAAAAGATGAAGACGAGAAACAGCCTGCCGGTAGAAATATATTGTCCGAGGAATCGTTAAATACGATGTTTACACCTGTAATGAACAGATATGGATTAGGGTTCTTAATTATCTCTAACGAAGACCACGAGTTAATAACTCATGGAGGCACGAATATAGGCTACCAAAGTAACTTTTATATGAATAGGAAAAGTGGAGATGGAATCGTAATCTTAACAAACAGCGACTCGGGAAATAAAATGATTCAAGAAGTGATTAATCAAATTGTGAAGTGGGAAAATATAAATCAGAGTAGCTACAAATTTGGTTTGGAGTTAATTATGTAGAATTCAATCTGAAAGCTGGGGCGATTGGATTTCGTACCCACAGACCCCCATTGCCACCGGTGACGAAGAATAGCCGAGAAAGGCTAAATTGAGTCCACGTGTGAAAATCTGTATCCGATGAATAGCAAGAACAGTAATATTATGCTCCCCATACGGTGGACAGGTGAAAGATCTAAACCTGCCGTTGCATGGGGAGCATTTTAATGTTGGGAAGGCGCCTCCTTCATCTCTGGGTGGAAGATAAGGAACTGGAGCAAGTTGTTGCTTGAGATGCTTTCAATCGCGAGACCAGTCCCGCCGCAGCGAGAACATTTCCCTCAGCGCATCCGTCGACAGCTCGGTTATCCAGCCCTCCGAGCTGGTGATGATGTTGTCGCTTAGCTGCTGCTTGCTCTCTAGCATCTCGTCGATGCGTTCCTCAAGGGTGCCGAGCGAGATGAATTTATGCACCTGTACGTCGCGCGTCTGGCCCATCCGGTAGGCTCGGTCAGTCGCCTGGTTCTCGACGGCCGGATTCCACCAGCGGTCGAAGTGGAAGACATGGTTCGCCGCGGTCAAGTTAAGCCCGACGCCACCCGCCTTGAGGGAGAGGATGAACACGTTCGGCTGCTCGGAAGGCGGAAGGTCGCGAGACTGGAACCGTTCGACCATCCGGTCCCGCTGCACTTTCGGCGTGCTGCCGTTCAGGTACAGCACGGGCTCGCCCAGCTCGCGCTGCAGAACATTCTGAATCATTGTGCCCATACCAATGTATTGCGTGAAGATGAGGCAGCGCTCGTCCGCCTCGCGCAACTCTTTGACCATCGCCAGCAGTCTCTCGAGCTTGGAGGAGCGGGCGATGATCGCCTCCGTCTGTAGAGGGCTATCCTCTGGATCCATTCCCGTCTCCTCATCCAGCAGAGCCGGATGGTCGCATGCCTGCTTGAGCCGCGTAAGCGCCCCGAGAATCGCGCCTTTACGCTGGATGCCGTCGAGCTTCTTCAGCTTTTCGAGCAGCTCCTTGACGCAATTGTCGTACAAGGCAGCTTGCTCGGACGTAAGCGGCACATACGTTTTCATCTCGTTTTTGTCCGGCAGTTCGAGCTGTATGGAGGGATCCTTCTTCTTGCGCCGCAGCATGAACGGTTTTACTAGCCGCTTTAGCTCCGCCGTGCGACGCCCGTCCTGTTCGCGCTCGATCGGGGTGGCGAAGCGGTCCTGGAACGCCTTGGCGGTCCCGAGATAAGTGGGCACGGTGAAATCGTAGATCGACCATAGCTCCGCCAGCCGATTCTCGATCGGCGTCCCCGTAAGCGCGATGCGATGCAGTGCGGGAAAGCTCTTGACCGCCGCGGCCTGCCTGGTCCCGGCGTTTTTGATATTCTGTGCTTCGTCCAAACAGACGGCGCCCCATTGGAACGCGGCCAGCGTCTCCTGATCGAGCGAGGCGGTAGCAAAGGAGGTCAGCACGACGTCAACGCTCCGGGCCTCTTTCCGAAACTCATCTCCGCTCTTTCGCCCGGAGCCGTAGTGCATGGCCACCCGCAGCGATGGGGCGAAGCGGGAAATCTCCTTCTGCCAGTTGCCGAGCACCGACGTGGGGCAGACGATTAGCGAAGGGAGCCGCATGCCCTCGTCGGCCTGCTCCTTGGCGTGCAGGAGATAAGCAATTAACTGGACCGTCTTGCCGAGGCCCATGTCGTCAGCAAGACAGGCCCCTAGCCCGAAGCGTCGGAGAAAGGCCAGCCAGGCGAACCCTTCCTGCTGGTAGCTGCGCAGCTCGGCACGCAAACCGGCCGGCGGATCGAGCCGAGGCCATTCGCGCTGCTGATTGATTTGGGCAAACAGCCCAGTCAAATGCGCATTGAGCTCGACTTCGAGCTCAATGCGGGCGGCATCGGCCCCGAATGTCTCCGCGCTGGCGCCCGTCGCCCCGCCATCCGCGTGGCCGTCCGTCTGGCCCTGCGAGAGCAGATGCAATTGCAGCACATCCTGGAAGCTCAATCCCTGGCTCTTGTCCATGCCATCCATCATGCGGCGGATCTGGGCGATCAACGCCGGGTCGAGCACGATCCAGCGGTCCCGAAACTTTACGAGACGCTCCCCTCTCGCGAGCAGTTCGTCGAACTCCTCCTCGTTCATCTCGGCGTCGTCAATGGAGATGCGCCAGTTAAAGTTCATAATGGCTTCCAGACCGAATAATGACTTGCCGCCGCCGCGTTTTTTGGATTCGTCCTCCGACTGCACCGCTGCGCGCAGCCGCGGCTTCTTGCGGCTTGCAGCTTCCCACCATGCGGGCAGCAGGACCTGCCAGCCGGCTTCAAGCAGACGGCGGCTGTCCTCGTTCAGGAACCGCCAGGCCGCTTCGTCGTCAAGCGGCTTGACAAGCACGTCCTCGCCGCGCGACAGCCGATCCTGCGGAAGGCTGGCCCGCAGCCGTTGCAGCCAACCGTCCGAGCGGCTATGGATAGCTTCCGCCCATGCGTCAGGCCATTTGCCAGTCACCGAGCCTTCGTCTCCGAGCCGCACTCTGTGGAGCTTAGCCGGATCGCTTTTGTCCTGCAGCACGAGCCGCAGCCGCCAGCGGGAGTGCTCGTCACCCTGCCATGGTTCCATTAGCTGCAGCAGGGGGCGGAATGGCGCGACATCCGCTTTCCAGCCGATCTGCATAAGCCAGGTCTCGTCGTCAAGTCCCGCCGTTGCGGCCGCCGCGTTCTCGCGCGCGAACAGAGCCGGGAATTCCCGGCGCAGATCCGCCTCGTCCGGCTCCGTACTGTAGAACCGGCTCGTTAAGGCCGCCGAGAAGGCTGCCATTAGCCCGTCACGCGCCTCATCGCTCCAGTTGCCGCGCTTCAGGTCCAGCTCGTCGCGGCGCGCCTGTCCGAAGGTCGCGCAGACCGCAGCCGCATCCCAGCTCCAGCGCAGGGTGCCTCTGCGGTAAGCCGCAAGGTCAGGCGTGTACAGCCCTTTCTCCAGACACTCGTTCAAGAGCGGCGCCAATGCGGCCAAGCGCGCGGCATCGTCTTCCCACTTCCACTCGATATGCGCCAGGAGCGGCACTGAGGCGAAGAAGGCAATGAGTTCTTCGGCGGGCAGTACGACGGCCTCGAGCTCCCCGATGTTGACGAGCTCCAGCTCGGTGCCATAGAAGGACGGTTCGTGCCAAGCGAACAGGCGATGCTTCAGCTGGGGTCCGGTCCACTCCCGCAGCGAATCCGGATCCGCGAAGAACAAAGCATCGCCATGCGACGTCAGAACCATTCGAACCGCGATGGCATCCAGGTTATACGTAGTGGTCGTCATGGGATTAGCCCTCCTTTTCGCAGTTCTTCCTGGAGGGCTCGCAACCGGCTATTCCGGCTGGCGAATGTCTCGATGTACGCCTCCCATCGCTGCTCGCGCTTCAGCTTCTTGTACAGCTTGGCCAGCCGCTTGAGCAGCTTGACCGCCCGCTTGTAGCCGTCGCGGTTTTTGGACAACACGTAATTTTCCACACCGTGGTGGTAAAAAGGCAGCAGCGACTCTGGAGCCTCCTTCTCGATAGGCTGCAGATCCTTCGCTCGAAAGCCGAGCGGATCGCTGCCGAGGCTAAGCTGGTAATCGATCCACTGCCGGAAGCGGCCATAGCGCATTAGGTTCTCCACGTACAGGCTATTGCAGTAGGGAGGAAGGCTCGCGATCGCGCTCCACATTCGTTCCTCGGCCTCCGGCAATTGCTTGACGACGGCATCCCAGTAGCGGCCATATGCGTCTAGGCTGCCGGGACTGCGCCCGACCTGCTCGTTCGCGCATTGACTCAGCCAAGCTTCAAGCCGTGTCCATTCGCCGTTCTCCTCCAGAAGGCGCAGGAAACGAAATACCTGCCTGGGCTCTAGTCCATGCCGCCCCGCAGCATCCAGCAGCTCCCAAGCCTCCTCATCCTCTCCCAGCCAGAAGCGCATCCAGGCTAGAGCGACGAGCGGGAAGAGCTTATTTTCCTTGCCGGATCCCTCGGCCAAATGGGTTAGCTCCTCCTTGAAGAGACGAGGGATGTCCGCAGCGGATGATACCAAGATCAGCCACAGCTCCACGTAGATATCCAAATAGTCTGGAGGGGACCCTGCACTCTCCATTGCCGTTTCACGAATGTATGCAGCCGTCTCCAGTAGTCGCCCCTGTTGCTTGACCGCGATCTCAGAAGGCAAGCCGTTATGGAGTTGACTCTCGATGGCATGCAGCGTTTCGGATACCGCCAACTGCGCGAAGTAGCCTAAGTGGCGGCCGGTCGATTGCTTGCGGAGCAAGAACAGCCCGACGTTCAGCTCGAACAGCCAAGCCTCCTCGGGTGTCAACTCCGACATGAACGGGCGCACCATGGATAGCACCTCGGTGCCATAATTTTTTTCGTACGGGGTATTCGCCGCTTCACGGGCGCAGCTGGCTATCAGGTCCTGCCACTGGGCAACGCTCAGCCCGATCGGCGAATTCGAATCCATTGTCGTCATGATGGCGGATATTCCTTTCTTGAGCTTGACCGCTCGTAGATCCGTTCCTTCATTATAACGATAAATGGTCTCGATGGCATACAGCGCAAAGATCATTGATCTAACAGGCAGAGGATCACGATTGCGGTTTGCTAGCCAAAAGATTAGGATTTGAGTGTTAGGGACAACAATACGGTTGTCCCTGACATGACCCCATAAAAACCATCGGCTTACGGCCAACCGCAACCCTTACTAACGCGAAGAAGACGATGTTCATGCCGAAACAGTTCTTTAATAAAGGAGTTGTGTCAAATGAATAAGAATAAAAGTGCAGAAATGAAACGATCTTCAAAAGCAGAAATCTTTCAGAAGATGTACTTAATAAGCTTGAGAAAGATATAGGGATTCACACATTTGTCGAGCGAAATAACTTAATGGATTGGTTAATGGCTAATCACCAAAGACAAGAAGAAAATTGCATTGATGGAGTTATGGGAAAATAGTCCTTCTGCTCTCCAGCAATTGAAGTCTAATATTCAGCAGGAAGAGCCGGAAGGAATGGGCTACACTTGGTGAGAAAACGGGTCTTTATAAAGAGTATGATGTGAGAATAAAGGAATTCAAACTCTCAATATGGACAAAGGATCTGAAAGTAAGCTTCCAGATCCTTTTTGCTTGTCAGACATTTGACAACAGAACGTAGGAATTTACGACTTGTTGTCGAATTTACACTTCATTACTCATTTTCTGTCTTAATTCCGGAGGGTACCCAATGATTGTTGCAACGAAGATGCATATTCCTCATGAACGGCATACTTTGGTTATTCGCTCGGATCTGATTCGTCTGCTAGATGAGGGCATGGATGCAAAGCTGATGTTCGTATTCGCTCCATCCGGCTATGGGAAGACGACGACGTTAAGCGAATGGGCCAGACAAAGAGAAAATTCTGTTGCATGGGTATCGCTCGGCAAGCAGGACGACGATTGGATTTCATTCTGGAACGCGGTCATTGCTTCGATCCAGAATCGAGTCGAAGGATTTGGGCGGACGGTCGGGCCGCTGATAGCTCAAGGGCCTACTGCGTCCTCCGCATCTATGGAACCGGCAATGACTGCGCTGTTGAACGAGTTGAATCTATTGCCAAGCGAGCTCGTCATTATGTTTGACGACTATCACCTGGTGACGATGCCAGCCATCCAGAAGTCGATGAGCTATTTGCTCGAATGCCTTCCAGACCATATTCATTTATATATCGCAAGCCGTAGCGACCTTTCTTTCCCGACAACAAGATTATTGGCAAAAGGTGAGATGCGGCGGATTACAATCGAACAATTGCGGTTCCGATTAGAGGAAGTGTCTGAGTTCTTCCAAGAGACGACGGAATTGAAACTGTCAGCGGAGCAACTCCACATTCTGTACAACCGAACTGAAGGCTGGATTAGCGGCCTGCGTCTGGCGGCCATCTCCCTGAAACGGAGGGGCAATGTGGCTGAAATGATCCGCCAATTCAGCGGTCGGCAGCAGCTCGTATCTGATTATTTGCTAGAGGAAGTCATTCGCGATCTGCCGGAGGCGATGCGCGATTTTTTGCTGCAAACTTCCGTGTTAAGCCAGATGAATTACGCCTTGTGCGAGGCGGTGACTGGCCGGTCGGGAGGCCAGCAACAGCTGGAGCAATTGGAACAGCTTCAGCTATTCATTATTCCGTTGGACGATCAACGGGGCTGGTATCGTTATCACCATCTGTTGTCTGATTTTCTGCAGTCGATGCTCGCCCGAAATGAGCCGGAGTTGTGGGCTCGGGCGAACGGGCGTGCCGCGCAATGGCTCGAAACGAATGGCTTTGTCGAAGAAGCGGCAGAGCATTATTTGGCAGGACGGCATTATGAAGATGCCGTCCGTCTGATTGAGGGTCATCTAAATGAGCTGCTTATTGGCGGTAAAAACGTCGTCGTTGCTCGATGGGTGATGAAAGTGCCTGAGCCATACGTATCGGGTAGGCCATTCCTTGAGCTTTTTTATTTGTATGCGATGGTTGGGGTTCGGCAGTTTAGTGGCATTCTGGATCGAGCGGAGCGGCTTAGAAGTCGTTTCGAAGCGATGAAGGATCATATGGACGCTGACGTATGGTGCGCGACGATGGGAGAAATATATTATATCTGCGCTTCCGCTGCCTATGTATCCAAAGACCTTGCCCGCACAGCTGAATATTTTATCCGCGGTGATCAGCTGGCGCCTGAGCACAGCTTGTTTATTCAAGGCGGTAACAATAGACATTATTCTGTAGAAGAGTTTGATGACCATCTGTGCTACATTAACGACTATCATGGCGCGGCACAATTTTTCGACAAGATGACGGGTCATTGGCAGACTCAAGTGAATCATCCGTTTGCGACGCCAATGTATGCGTCATACGCCAAGCTGTTGTGCGAGTGGAATCGGTTAGAGGAAGCGGAAGTTTGGATTAACCGAATGAACCGAGCGGACGGACTCGCGCCGGTTCCTCGAAATATCTATCAACTGGATGTGGCGGCTTCGAGAATACAACAAGCGAAAGGAAACTCGCTAGAAGCCAAGGCGCTGCTAGAACAACTGAAGCTGAAGATCAATTCACCGGACTATGAAATATTTCTACGCAAAGTCGAAGCGGAGCAGGCCAGACTAGCAGTGCGTCAAGGCGACTTGTCGTCTGCTCAGCGATGGTTGGAGCAATGCGGGATGTCACACTCGGACGAAGCAACTTTGGATCAAGTGCCTGAACAGCTGACGCTCGTTCGCGTGCTTGTGGCATGCGGACAATGCGAACCGGGGCTATCTCTCGCAGAGCGGCTGTATCATCTGCTGACGAAGGAAGACCGCTTGCGCGACCGAATTCAAGTTCTAATCTTGCAAAGCATGGGGATGTATCTTGATGGTCGGACGGAGCAGGCACTGATGAAATTGGATACCGCCCTGCGTCTTGCAGAGCCGCAGGGGTTCATCCGCAGCTTCGTGGACGAAGGATCGGCGATGGCGGAGCTGATGTCTATTTATGTGCGGTCGTATGGAGACAAGGATGGGGGATCGAATGATGTGTCCGGTTATGCGTGTCTTGTACTAGATGCGTTCGATGTCCATCTCGCACTTCCACGAATGAAAATTCGATGTTTTGGACGGTTTCGCGTAGAGACAGAGGACGGCGCTGCGATCAAGTGGCGGACTTCTAAAACCGAAGAATTGATGGCCTTTCTTCTTCATCATCGCGGTGAGACGGTGAGCAGAGATCGAATCCTCAATTGTTTGTGGGGAGAAGTAAACGTTGACCGGGCAGGGGCCCAGTTTAATACGACGACTCACTATTTGCGAAAAGCTATAAGCCAAATGGGACTTGACGGTATCGTTCAGCATGTAGAAGGCGGTTACCGAATCGATATGACCCGATTGGACCTTGATATCGAGGAGTGGGATCGGTTGCTGGCCGCTCAGGCGCAAATCGATGACATTGCATTGCGTGACTATGCCAGGGGACTTGTTCAATTTTACGGACAGGGCTATCTGGCGGGCACTTCGTATGAGTGGGCAGAGCCGACGCGAGTTCGCCTGGGAAGCGAGTACGTCGCGATGTTGCTCCGCCTCCATGACCGTGAGAAGAAGGAAGGGCATTATGATGTCGCTGCGGAGCTGCTGCGGGAGGCTCTTGCGCATGATCCGCTGAACGAGTATATCCATGAACAGCTTATTCGCGTATTCGTTTTAGCAGATGACCGTATTTCTGCAATCAAGCAATACGAAGCGCTAAGGGTAATGCTGTTAACCGAATTCGGGATTGAGCCCAAGGACGCAATAGGGACACTGCTGGATTGTGGCGGATAGGAACATCACGAATACCTGATGAAGCGATCTCATTGTTTAGGCTTTGTTTAGACTGACTGTGATAGAGTCAAATAAATTGCTTTGACACTCACAACAGGAGGGATAAATCCGATGAGAAAAAAAATCATCAGTTTTTCGCTGGCGGTATTACTCGGCTTGAGCGCTGTCATCGGCTTTGGAGGCAGCGCGTCTGCGAGGACGTCTGCTGACTTTACGGACTTAAAGGATCTGGATGCGGCAACGAAAGCCAAGTTTGACGCTATGATTAGCGCAGGGATTTTCGATGGCATCAGCGATACGACGTTCGGGTTGAAGGAGGAGATGAACCGCGCGCAGTTCGCCAAGGTTGCGGCATTGATAACGGGCATTGAAGTCAATAAAGATCTGAAGACGTCCAGTTTCAGCGACGTCTTGGCGGATGATGCCGCCAACGGATATGCGCTGCCTTTCATCGAAGCCATTAAAGCTGCTGGCATTACGGATGGTTATGGCGAAGGCACATACAATCCGGCTGGCAAAGTGACCAAAGAGCAGTTGGCTACGTTCTTGGTTCGAGTGCTAGACAAAGAAGCGGATGCAAAAACGAAGACTGGCGACGATAATACGGTATCCGGCTGGGCACAGGGTTATGTGGCCTTGGCGTTGGAACTAGAACTATTACCGAATGGTATCGACGGAACGTTCGGCGGCAAAACCAACGCAACACGCGATCTGCTCCTTACAGGCGCATACGAAGCCAAGCAACAGTACGTTGCACCTGGGAAAGTGGGCCTTACGGGAGCAAAACAGGTCGGAGCAAAGAAGATCAACGTGACCTTCAATAAGCCGGTCGACACACAGAAGGCGAAGCTTTCTGTCTCGAAGGGGAGTTACTCGGTCGCTTGGTCGGATGATAAGAAGAGCGCTATCTTGACCTTTGACGACAATTTGGTTGCAGGGGAGTATACCGTTGCTTTGTCTGGTCTTGATGCTGCGGATGTGGACAAGGTTACCGCAAGTTTGACAGCAGAAGCCGAGAAGATCGTTAAGATTGAATTTATTATCGGCTCAGATACAATTCCCTACGCAGAGCAGGTTGCTATTCCGTTTAAGGCTTCTAATCAGTTCGGGGAAGCGGTTCAAGCTCCCGAACTAGACGTAAATACTAACGTCACTGCTCAGGTTGACCTCAATCGTATGGCTGTTGTAGTGGATACCACGAGTGTAATGCAAGGTGATTTGATACCTATAACTCTAACTAGTACAAATAACAACGATACTGTCACTGTCTCTAAAAGCTTTAAAGTTGGACATGCGCCAATTGTTGCTAAAATAGAATGGAGTGGCTTGCTTCGTGACTTGAACGGTCAAGAAGTAACGCAAGCTGAATGGTCTCGTAATTATCATGTGAACTTCAACGCGTATGATCAATATGGTTATTTGATATTGCCGTCGTCGTCTAACCCGTTGTCTAGTGCTTCTCTCACATTCTTCCCGTATCTTCCAGCTTCCATTGGAACGATAGATACGGCGCGCACCGGTGAACCAGGCACCTTCTCGGTACCTTTCACAATGCCGAGTGAGGGTATATTCAAGGAATACACTCTCACTCTATATGTGATTACGTCGTCTGTCACACTGAAATTCAATGTTGTGACTGAGCCGCCACAACCAACACCAGCACTACCGTCAACATCGATACCAACGCCAACGCCAACGCCAACACCAACGCCAACACCAACACCGCCAGCTTCGGAGGAAGCGCCGTTGCTGGATATTAGCAACCTCTCATTCGGCTCTAATGGCCCGGGCTTTGGGAATATCATGGGAACAATTACGTTGCCAGCGGGAGCTACCCAGTTGATGATCAGCACGAGCAGTTCGCCATTTGTGACTCCTGCGATTGGTGAAGTCAAGTCCGGATATACGTCTTGTGCCGTGGCAGGAAACATGCTTCAAGGATATTGCGACTACAGCTACAGCAGTGAAACGTATTATGTTGCATTGGCAGCAACGGATGCTTCTGGTCAAGTGGTAGCATTCGCAACGATCCCAATGAGCGGCAATCTAGAGCAGCCTCAGCCAGAAAATGCAAACGTGACATTTGCGCCGGTGCAAGCTGGACCTGTATCGTCACTATCATTAACATTTAATTCACCCGAACTGAATGAAACAACACTTGAGAATACATCGACTCTTATTGATTCAGTTACTGTCAATAGTGGTGGCTCGAGTACAGATCTAACGGTTACTCAAGTTCAATGGATACCAGGTATGCCACAGCTCCTTATCACACTGGATCCGTCAACAATCCTTCTGCCTGGTGACACGATTACGGTCACATTCGCTTCAGGGGCCTTAATAGATTCAAATAATGTCCCTCTCACGACAACTGTATTCGAAACAACCGTTAGCGTTTAGTTTAAATCAAGCCCAGAGCCTTCCCATCGCGGAATGTAGCCACTGAAAAAGTCTAATAACTAAAGAAGGTAGGGCAGCTGCGGGATAGGTGAAAGGATTGTAAATAATTTTGAAGCCCGTGTTCCTGTTGGTACACGGGCTTATTTGTGTTTACCATTGAAGGCGCCCTGAATGGAGTCCTTAGTATTCGCTGTTAGCGTGATAAGGGGCGCCGAATCATCGCCATTTGGCCTAAGCGCCCCGGCGATGTTTTTTCATGCCTCGAAGTCAACACGGAGTCAACGAACGAGTCAGAAAAATGTTTGTGGAAGTATTTTCTTTAGGAGTTCCCGCAAATAAGTTTTAATATGTTACGATTTTCTCATAGAGTTCCATCAAATGGAGTTAGTTATAATACTTTTCATATTATGCGGGAGAAGGAATTTCCCTGGCATGCGGATCAATATATTCAAACGGTAAGAGGCTTGGGCTATAAGCTCAAGATGCAGTGTTCTTCAAAGGGAAATCAAAGGTTCATCCATTATAATCTTTCTTAACATAAATAAGGAGGATACAAAGCATGAGCTTTCTGCGACAAATGTTTAAGAATACTCGCTTGACCTTCCTGGTATTGCTAGCTTTCTGTTTACTGCTAACCTCTTGTGATGGCGACTATACACCGGTAGAGATGCAGAACACAACAGTGTCGCCTAATCCGTCTGAGGTGACCGATTCGAACGAGGCTGTGTTCAATTACGAAGAAACCCGGAAAATTGCAATGGAGAAGGCTGATCTTCTCACGAAGGCATACGACACGAACAGTGTGCAGTACGCCATTATCGATCAAGGCAACATCGTCGTATCCGGCCAAATGGGAAAGAATGATGAGCAAGGACAGAAGCCGCTCACGAAAGACACGATGTATGGGATCGGCTCGATCAGCAAAATATTCACCACGGTTGCCGTCATGCAGTTGGTCGACCTAGGGAAAATCGATCTAGATACGCCGGTCGTCCAGTATATCCCCGAGTTTACGATGAAAGACGAGCGCTATAAGCAGATTACGCCGCGTATGCTGTTAAATCATTCTTCTGGTCTGAACGGAACGTCGGGGGGAAATGTCTATCTATTCGAAGATAACGATACTTACGCTCACGACACACTGCTGGAGCGGCTGGCCGGACAGACCTTGAAGGCGGACCCGGGCGCTTACTCGGTATACTGCAATGACGGATTTGCGCTGGCCGAGATTCTGGTCGAGTATGTCAGCGGCATGGACTTTACTTCTTATATCCATCGATATATTACGGAGCCGCTAGGTATGGACCATACACTAACGCCGCTCGATTCTCCGAACACGGCCGAGATGGCGGGACTCTACTATTATCCTGGCTTTACAGGACAACTTCCCAACGAAGCGGCCAACGTAATCGGGTCAGGGGGCATCTATTCTACTGCGGAGGATTTGGCTCGATTCTCGCAACTATTTACAGGGGGAGCAGAACAATTCTTATCCGGCCAATCAGCTGCGGCCATGACCCAGAACGAATTCAAGACGTCTTTGTGGCCTGATGATGCGGATAACTCCATGGAATACGGTCTCGGCTGGGACAGTGTTAATCTGTATCCCTTCAGCGAATACGGGATGAAGGCGTTGACCAAAGGCGGGGACCTTGTTCTCTACCACGCATCGCTCGTTGTGCTTCCCGAGCAGGATATGGCGGCAGCTGTCGTCACTTCCGGCGGATCAAGCGGATACAACGGGCTTCTGGCGAACGAGATCCTGCTTCAGGCGCTGAAAGAGAAAGGGACAATTGCCGAGTTCAAGGCTGAGAAGTCGTATGGCGTGCCGGTAAAGGCCGATATGCCGAAGTCCATGCTGCAGTATGCGGGGATCTATGGCTCGTCTACTGGAACGATGAACATTCAGATTTCGGAATTCGGCCTAATGTCTGTCACTCCGGAGCAGCCGCCCAATAATCAGGCCCAGTCCTATAGATATACATCGGACGGCACGTTCCGGAGTAAGGACGGGAATGTGATGGCCAGCTTCGTAACGGAGGAGAACGGCCGCACCTATTTCCAGATTAACGGGTATTTTTCGCCGCCGGGTCTTGGGCAGACAGCCTATTCTATGTATTCTGCCGAGAAGCTTCAGCCTGGGGTTCTTCCGACAGAGACAACAAAGGCATGGACGAAGCGCGATGGCAAAAAATATTATCTGTTGAATGAGAAGTATACGTCGGTCGTTTATTTGATCATGCCGCCTTATCAATTGAATGTGTCCAAGCAATTGCCGGGGTATGTTTTGGATAAACGTATAACAGGCCCCAATACGGCAATCTCCGAATTGCAAATTCCGGGAATGAATGGGCGGGATCTCACAGGTTTAACGTTCTTTACGGAGGAAGGCGTGGAGTACTTGGAACAAGGCGGAAGAATCTTAATGAGCGAGGATTACGTGAAGCCTCTGAATGTCGCCAAGAAGTCAATCGTTACCATTCCATCGAGCGGATACGCCGAGTGGTATACGATAAGTGAGCAAGACGGCGGCAGTACAATTAAGGTGAGCGTGCCCTCGAATGCCTCTTACGTCATTTATGATGCGAATGGCAAATGCATCTACTTCAGTATCATTGAAGACAAGGTTCAGGTTGAGTTGCCCGCGGGAGGATCCATTGTTTTCGCCGGAGATGCCGGTGCGCAGTTCGAGATTTCTGCTCAGTAACTAATCCAATGGCTGCGCGATTGGACTTACCACCATGAAGTCGGTTATTGCTCTTGGGATGTTTTGGCTAGAGTCACACTTCCGCTTCGCCTACAATATGATGATTCTAGAAATCTAAAGAGGTGAGCCAATGGCAGTTGTAAAAGCCAGGGAACAGGATATTAAAATGTTGGCGAGGTTGCTTCGCGCTGAGGCTGAGACTGAAGGCGAAATGGGCATGCTTCTTGTTGGAAATGTTGGCATTAACCGAATAAGAGGGGACTGCTCCGATTTTAAAAACATCCGGACGATTCCCCAAATGATTAATCAGCCGCATGCGTTCGAAGCATTGCAGCATAGTTTGTATTACCAGAACGCAAGAGACCGGGAACGCCGTCTGGCGCAGCGGTCTGTGAATGGGGAGCGGAATTGGCCGGCCAAATTCTCCTTATGGTACTTCCGCCCAGGATCGTTCGAAAATCCCGGACCATGCCCGCCAACCTGGTATAATCAGCCGCTCGCAGGCAGATGGAAGAAGCACTGTTTCTATGAACCAACCGCGGAAGAATGTGAAAACATATATAATACGTATTAAAATGGATAACATCGCTAAGCGGAAGTATGCGCCTGGCGATGTTTTTTTAATTCAGAATATCACCCTGGAAGTTATTCGATGAGGCCCAATTCTTCATATAGCGTTCGTGACACTACACCGTTAGGCCGTAAATGCCGATCGCGTTGAAATCTTTTGATAGCTGCTGTAGTATCTGAGCGGAACTTCCCGTTGCATTCGCCTGCAAAATATCCGCTGCTCTTCAATCGGGATTGAATTAATTGCACATCGCCGCCAACATCCCCTTCGGCCAAATCTCTAGGTTCATGATTCATGTCCCCAAGCACATGCCCGTGTATGGTAACTTTTGTGCCAATCGGGATAAGCTCATATAATTGCAGTACATCCGCATTATGCATACGAATGCAGCCATGGCTTTGATGCTGGCCGATAGAATGAGGCCTGTTCGTTCCGTGTATTCCATAATAGCCCCAAGGAACGTTAAGTCCCAGCCAACGCGGGCCAAAAGAAGGGCCCCAGTTCTTCCCCTTATAAACGATTGTGTAATCCCCAACAGGGGTGGGCGTAGAAGGGTTGCCGACAGCAACTCTAAACTTCTTAATTATTTTTTCTTCTTTAAATACCGTGAGGCGGTGTTGGAGGGGGAAAACTTCGATTCTGTATTCACTTGTTGGCGCGTAAATGGGCAGTGGATCTACATCCGTATTGATTGCTAATACAGGTACAGGCCACGCCAATACAATAAGCGGCAGCAAAAGCATACATATTAAATATCTCATGCGTTATCACCGTTCGTGTCATTAGATTGAGGTGCTTTAGCTTTATTGCAGACTAGATATATGATGTCCAGCCTCATGAAAAATATTACATCACATGCTGACTCTAAATGCCCATCAAAACCGGTGAATGTGTAACGATAAGAAAAGGGGAAAGCAACGACATGTGACCGCTTCCTAGGCTGCGGCGTTATATAAGTTTTTGTTTCTTATTTATACCTATTTTTATATAATATAAGCGATTTGCTATTTATTACATCAATGAGTGTGCTGATTTCCTTATCGATATCCTTCGCAGAGAGGAGGTGAGATTGATGAAAAAGGTCATATTATTAGTCCTCATTGCGATGTTTGCTTTCACCAGCTCGGCTTCTGCCGCTTATACTGTAGTATCGCAGGATACGAGATATGGGCTGGTAGGTCACTCCAAATATGCTTACTCCGTGACTCTCTCGGGAGAGCCTAATACTCAAGTGACCGTTACTTTGATGTACAAAGGACCTTGGGGACAACTGGACCCTATCACTGGCTCCAGCGTCACCGTCACGCTTAACGCCGGCGGATACGCTACGGTTAACAGCCCTGATCTATATTGCTGCAGCGCATCTAATGCTAATCCTTATGATAACCCTGTAGTGGTACAAGCCCAGTTCCAGGGCAGCTATGGTTCTGTGTTTTTGTTTTCTTTACAGCCTAAATACTAATATGTTGTCGTATCGTACGCGAGTTTAGGACTGCTACAGGCTGCTGAGAGGCAGGCTGCTGCAGTCCTCTTTGTTGTTCCTCCTTCAAGTGCTTATCAGTTCCAAAGGCATAAAGGCATAATTCCCGTCCTTCACAATGCTGCATTGGCGAACAGGAATAGGATGCTTGAAGATGGGGCCGTCGATTACGGTGGTATGGAACTCGCCGCCTTCCCCGCACGGGTCAATGCCACGAGCCTGAAGCTCCTTAATGTAGTCGTAAGTTAATATTCGTCCCAAATCTTCTTCCCGCATTCCGAGCGATAGATTTACAGTGACCAAAGTCGATTTGAAGCCGAGATCAATAAACTCTTTGACAGCTTCATAATAATTCATTCCCCATAGCGGCATGCCAAGCTTTAGTCCGGCATTTTGGGTAACCTTGTCATGCCAGCAGTCCTGAGTGGGTACATCCAGATCTCCTGTGACTAACACCTCTGCGCCTTGACGTTTTGCATATTCTAAAAGATCCATAAATTTGTTTTCATAGTCGTCCCAGCTAGAAGCGGCAGTATAGAGGGGCAAGCCGATAGATTCAGCTTGGGCATGAATAAGCTCTGGAGGCATGCCATGGGATCTGGAACGTTTCCCTTCTTCCTCCATCATGACGATGAGTCCCATCGCTTCTCCAACCATCATAGATTTATACAGAGCCAGGACGCTATCTTTTCCCCCGCTAAATGAAGCTATAAATTTATGCCCATGAGCGCCATTTTTCCAGTTCACCGTTTTTATCAATTCTATCGTTCTCCTTTGTTCTGTGTCCTGGAACTTGATTCACAAACAGGGTACAACCCTCTAGTGGTCTTTAAATCGGGAGAGCCGGCAAGGGGCTAATTCGTGTCTTGCTTCCCGGTCGATGATTTCATTCGCAGCGAGACGGGCAATCAGCGGCGCGAGCTGCCGACGCCAGACAATCCCCGCGCCAATAATTGCGATTTTTTGTTTTTGCAATTTTCTCCCCCCATTTTGACCAATTGTAACATAGGTGCCGCGTTAACCCTCATCATCATAAGAGAAGCGTTGTCCCCAGGAGCAAAGCGGCTGCGCAGGAGATAAAAAAAGCCCTCATAAACTAAACGGCTTTCAAGCGTTTGGTTTATGGGGCCATATGTGCCGAGCTTGTTTTTAATAATAGTAAGGTGCCGTATACACAGAGGAAAAGTCGCTTTCCCCGTCGGGATAGACAGCAATATATTTGATATAATAGGTAGTTCCGTTTACGACCGGTCTGAACGCTACACTGGTGTTGAACGAATATTGAGGAAGGTACTCGGTGTACGGACCATCGCTTGTTGTCGACCAGAATACTTTTACCCTTGTGGCGTTCGCCGGCTTGGACCAAAACAACATCATATCGGAAACATAGTTGTAATGGGAATTTCCTCTAGGCGCTTCAAGATACGACATCGCATTCGCCTCGGCGGAGGGAGCGCTCTCTCCCGCAGTGTTAATGGCTCGGACGACAATGTAATAGGGGATCCCTGATGTAAGGTTCGTTACCGTGTAGTTTGTCCCTGCTACGTTGGAGGCGACCAAGCTGTATTCGCTGCCGGACACGGTCGACATATACACATTATATCTTGCCGCCCTGGCAGATGCATTCCATTGCACGGTTGCTTGCTGATAGCCGTTCGTAACTCTTATGTTAGCGGGCGTATCAGGAGGCGGCAGTACAGGAGCTGCCGACAAAGAATTGGAATAGGAACTTTCTCCTCCAGCATTGACCGCTCGTACTACAAAATAGTAGGTTCTTCCGTTTGCCAGTTCCGTTATCGTTGCAGTTGTACTCGTAATATTGCGGGCAACTTCAACATATTGCGTCCCCTGTATAATGGAATAGTATACAATGTAGCTTGTTGCCTTTGGCACGGCCGTCCATGAGAGAGTGACTTGCATGTCTCCGGATACAGCCTCGTTTAATACAGGAGCGACCGGAGCGGCAACTTGCGGTGTCGCGGAGGTTTCGGCTGAAAACTCGCTTTCACCGCCGGCATTGACTGCCCGGACGACAAAGTAATACGGCGTACCATTGGATAACCCGGTTAAGGTTGCAGTAGTTGCCGTTACATGAGTAGCCGCTTCCTCGAACGCCGTCCCGGATACGGTTGATTGATATACCGTATAGAACAATGCAGCAGCCGAAGCTTCCCAAGTCAACGTGACAACAGTATCGCCGCTAGCTGCAATCAAGCCTGTAGGGGGTTGAGGCGTCGGTATCGGCGTCGGTGTTGGCGTTGGCGTAGGGGAAATTGTCGGCGTTGCTGTAGGGGAAGGCGTTCTTGTTGGTACAGGCGTTGCCGTAGGCGAAGGAGCCCATGTTGGTGCTGGCGTTGCAGATGGCGTTGCTGTCGGTTCGCTTGACGGCGAAGCAGAAGGCGCGGCGGACGGCTCGGGGCTCGGGCTTGCCGGCAACTGCATGAGCCGCTGGGCTTCATTGAAATAAACCTCATGATTGGTCATGAATTCATAAGCGAGTCTGGCCGCGGCTTGCCGCTGCGCCTTTTCCTTAGGCTGAATCGTCATGGTTCCATCTCTGTCGATTATGCCCCGGATGAGTCCGATGCGATTCGCAAGAGCAGTATAAGGCTTCGCCCAATCCGATACAAACTCCGAATCGGCGTATGTTTCTTCTAGTGGAAGCTTGAGGGCGATTTCCTCCAATCCTAATGCGCGAACGAATAGAGCCGCTAATTCTTCTCTAGTGATGGAAGCTTGCGGATCAAATATACCGGGAGCAGTTCCGTTTATGATTCCTGCATTTGAAAGAGCGCCTACATAGCCGATATACCAAGCCGAGGTGTCGACATCCGTAAAAACAGCAGCTTTGTCAGGCATCTCCTGTAAGCCAAGGAGCTTAGCGATTACGGCGGAGAATTCGGCTCTTGTTATAGAGCTTGCCGGCTTGAAGCTGCCGTCGCCATAACCGGTCATGATGCCGGCCTCGACCAATGCGGTGATTTCATTGTGCGAGTATGAGCCGGCAATATCGGTCAACGGTGCTTTTTCCGCGTAAGTTATGACGTCCCAATATCCAAATCCGTTTACAGCGATCATAGATGCAATAACAAGCCATATCATTCGTTGCCTTAAATTCGTATAATTAACTTTCAGCACGGTTGTCGCCCTTTCCCGCTCATATTGGTATTTAAAAATACGAAGAATAATATAGCAGATATGATCTTTTAATACTATTAACTAATGTTAATTTAATTGATGTTTTATCCTCGCAAAAAATGAAGATATGACAGAGACCTGCTTGTTCTTTTATAATGATTATAAATTTTGGGAATGCAAGCGAAAAACAATGGAATGTGATGCGAGGAGGTTAACTCATTGAACAAGAAGGAATGGATTCACAGATGGGAGCCGGAGCAAATCGCTGCCGTGAATAAGGCACTGGCTGCCGTAACAGGAAAACAAAACTTGCACAAAAAAGACCGTTCTTTCCCTCCATCCCCATTCGGACAAACGGATGCGGGGTTAGAGGACTTTCGAGGGATTGTTCTGACCGAGGCGCTGCAGTATCTCACTGTGCAAAACCTCGATCTATCATATGCCATTTTCGAGCCGACTGGCGGCCTGATCTACTCTACTTTTACGAATTGCCGTTTTGACGGGGTCAAATTAGATGGCAGATTCATCACGAAGATATTCAAGCATTGTTCGTTTCATAAAGCCATTCTCAAGAATGCTGCGTTTGGCGAGCAGTTTGAGGATTGCGATTTTACAGGCTGCAATGTGAGCTATACGAAAGGAAGAGACGTATCGTTCATCCGCTGCCAATTCTCCGGCGCTAACTTTCGCGGTGCACATCTTATGTATTGCAAATTCGAGGAATGTATCTTTGAAGGCGCAAATATGAACAACGGGTCTTTTGCCGGCAGCCGATTTCTAGGAGAGGAACAACATCTTCCCGATTGGGGGACGATGATTACGGAATACGTCAAGGTGAATGGAAATGCTCTATCTATGGATCGCGAAGATCGAGGAATATGAATTTGGAGGCCGATTTCTTGCAAGAAAGAACCTATTCGATTGGTGAAGTAGCGAAGATGATAGGGGCTAAGGTTAGAACGATCCGTTACTACGATGAGATTGGCTTAGTAAGGCCCGCAAGCCATACCGAGGGAGGGCACCGGCTATATACCGCGGAAGACATATGGCGATTGGAGCTTACTGCAACGCTGCGTTATCTGGACTTCAGCATCGAAGAAATCAGCCGGCTCTTGTCTGGGGCATTATCGGTCGAGAAGGCGCTGGATTGGCAGATTGAATCTCTTTCTATCCAGGCTAGCGCCCTCGGCAATATGATTTCGATCTTGCAGCAAGCCAAGCGGCAGCAAGGGGACTCCATGCGTCACCTCTATGATTTTGTGCAAGCCAAAGCATCCCATGTTGATCAAAGAAAGCAGTTTATTGCAGATAAGGTGGCGGCTTCCGATTTGTTTGAAGGGGTTCCTGCAGAATGGCAGAGTCCCATGCTGCATTACTTCAATAAATATATTGTAGGTCAAGAAAAAACAACAGCTCAGCAAAGAGCGGCCTGGAATGAGCTGCAAGAAATCATTAACGATCCCCAATATATCAAAGATACGAAAAACACCAACTTTGCATTCTTTATACAAGAGCTTCAGCCCCGTTATGATGCAGATACATGGATCAAGAAGTTGGATCATATCTATGCCCGGTTGAGTCAGGCGTGGGAGGCCAAGAGATCCCCTGACAGTCCTGAGGTTCAGTCGATTATTGAAGAGTCGGTCTCGTTATATGCGAATGCCGAGCAAACCATCTATAACGCGGATTTTCTGAAATCCTATTTTGAGCATGCCGAGCAGACGCGCTCGCCTCTTATTGAGCGTGTTAATAGGCTATGCGCTATTATGAGCCCGCAATTAAACTTGCTTTCAGAAGGAAATATCGTCTACTTCCAAAACTTGCAGCGGAAGCTGAATCCGTAATGTATACATGAGAACAGCCCCAAAGCCAAGGCTTTGCGGGCTGTTCGGGCGTTCGGATTAATCAATCCTGCAATATCGTAAACTCCGGGTATTCTCCAATATGCTGCTCGATTAGCCGGAATGGCTGCTGTCTTAGATAATGATCGAAGAAATCTTGCGAATACTCGTTGATAAGGTTAAGGCCTTCTCGAACATCGCGTCCCTGCATTAATTGAAACAGGGGGGAGAACAGAACCATATCGGTGAAGCTGAGGTGCGTGGTCTTGTTCAGAATCATCCAGTAGTTGCCGCCTTTCGTGACATGGTCGTACCGCGGCAGCACTTCCTTCATCATATCGATCGGACTGTCTTCCGACGGGCTATTCAAGCTCTCTACACTGGAATCGGCACTCATCATCATAAACGGCTTATTCAGCCCTTCTTCCGGAATACGCAGCTCGCCATATAATGCGCCATCCATATTTAGCGCTGCCTTTATCCTTGAATCTGTCATTAAGGCTTGCATGCTTGTCGCCCCGCCGAAGGAATGGCCGAACATCCCCACATGATTCATATCCATCCGGCCGGTAAAGCGCTGCTCCGGATCATTCGCCGCCAGCTCCTCGACCTGATCTAGCACAAACCTGGCATCTTCCACCCATTGTTTATTAGCATGATCCAAGACGGCGATGGACGTGATATCTGGCATTTTTAAAGGCGCCACATGCCCGTCTGGGAAAATAGAAGCGGTGCTGCTGTAGGTATGGTCTATGCCGACCACGATGTAACCTTGGCTGACCAAATGCTCGACCTGAAAGGTGTTTTGCATCTTATTCCCGGTGAGTCCGTGGGAAAAGAGCAGCACAGGATAGGATGCTTCCTTATCGGACATTGCCGCATTCTCTATCGCGTGCGTCTTGACATAACCGATTGAATGGAACAGCAGCTTGGGGAAATTCAACATTTGGCTATACCCTTCGGCAAAAACATCGATGTCCGAATGATAGGCTTGCGTTTTTCCTTTTGCCTTTGCGTCAGCAGGATACCAGATTTGCACCATTAACCGGCGTTTGCCGTTGGTATCCGGTGTAAGGATTTCGTCACGCTCGTTATCTGTCCAGTCATAGGCGACTGTGCCGATTTTGTAGGGGCCGGCCGGTTTCTCAAAGGCGAATACCGGAAGCAAGAGCGGCAGCGCTACAGCTGACGCTGAGCAGATAACAGCCAGCGCTGTCAATAGAATACGCTTCACCAGCAGGGATTTTCGCCCAATCTGTTCCTTATTCTTGGCGCTGCGCAACGATCTGACAGCGACGATCAGCAGCGGTAATGCCGACATCAGATAAGCGGGAATCATCGGCCAGCGCATCCCGTCCAGGATTCCGTGTACCAGCAGGATAACGGCGGAAACGCCGAATCCGAGGAGAAGGGAGCGCTGCGGCTTGTTCTTGGCGAACAGAATCCAGAAGACCAGCACGATATTGACTACAACCAACAACATTTCCAAAGACCTCATAAGCATTGAACCTCCAACTTCATAGTAACTGCAGCTGCTAGCTACTATGAAGCTTACAACCTCCAGCAGGTGAAGATTCAACCCCTATCTGCCGAACCGCTTTTCTGCGGGAATTTGTAACAAATGAGGCAATAGAACGTATGAAGAGCAGGAGATAGCCCAATTAAATTAAAGGAGCATTCAGATGAAAACATATATAGTATTTGGCGCAAGCAAAGGATTGGGAGATGCATTTGTAAGAGGGGTGCCCCAGTCAGGCGATAAAGTATGGGTGGTTGCTCGCAGCAAGCCCGAGAGCTTGGATATAGAGGATGGTATTCAGCGCGAATGGATACCTGCAGATTTGTCTGATCTTCATTCAGGTGCGCTTGTTAAAGAGAGGCTGCAGAGCGAAACCTTGGATGTCCTCATCTACAATGTAGGGATATGGGAGAAGGAAGGCTTTGAGGATCACTATACCTTCGATAACGATGAGCCTGCTGACATCCAGAATTTGATTCAAGTGAATATTACCTCCGCCATTGTATGTATTCAAGCCTTATTGCCCCAGCTTCGGCAATCTGAAGCAGGCAAAATCATTCTGATCGGTTCGACAGCAGGCTTGAACAATGCGAACAGCAGTCAGGTTTCTTTCGTTGCTTCAAAGTTCGCTATACGGGGAATTACAGAGGCGCTTAGGGAGCATACGAGAGGGGACGGCATTGCTGTGACGTGTATCAATCCTGGCGAGCTGGCCGCCGAAATTCCGTATGAAGAAGGAGCCGAGCGTGCCCTTGCCGCCTATGGCGGCACACGAATTCCGCTTCAGGATATGGTGTCCATCGTGAGATGTGTGGTTAGCTTGTCCAAAGCATCCTGCGTGAAGGAAATTAATATCCCGGCGCTGATGGATACCAATACATAGCAATGGAAGGGATGAACAGGAGAGACTTGATAAATGCCCGGTCCTTCTTGCTGTTTTGAACCTATTTATGCTATATTAGCTCTAATTCAAGCTAAGGAGGGTTGTTCTAATGATGGGTGCTTTGACTAGAAGAATTCGTTTTGTTCCTTTGTCCCACTAAATTTCATAGTGAGCAAAGGCTCTGCCTGCGTGCGGAGTAAAACGGAATCAGTCTGCCCATTTTAGGACATCCCGATCGTATCGGAGAACAAGGGACAGCCAGTCTGTCTCTTTTTTTGTGTGTGCAAAAGTATATAGGTGTATGGGATACGTCTGTCAATTATCGTATGGTGCCATACGTTTGTTTGCATGTGCATGATTAAAGCTTATCTTCCGTTTCTCGCCGCAGGCATATGCCTGCGTTTTTTTGTTTGGCGAAAAAATGACGAAACGGGAGAAAAACCTATGAGAAAACAAAAAAAGAAGCAAGGAACCGCAAGGACATATAAAACTGCCCCTAATTTCACGGCACAGCATCTGCTGCATCATCCCGAGACGATTCGGCAACTCATCCGTTCGGCCCGATTAAGCTCGGCTGACACCGTACTTGATATCGGCGCAGGCAAAGGAAGCTTGACCTTCCCGCTCGCCGATCAAGCCGGGAAAGTCATTGCAGTAGAGACGGATGCGGAGTTTGTGCGCGTTCTCCGGGCCAAAGCGGAAGGCGATCCCCGCATACGCATTATTCATGGTGACTTCCGATTGATCCGGCTGCCGAAGGAAGCCTTTCATGTAGCAGCGAATATTCCATTTTCTATCACAACGCCTATTCTTGAGAAGCTGCTCGGTCCTGAGGGCAGAGCGTTTCAACGGGGCGTGTTGATTGTAGAAAAAGGAGCAGCACGAAGATTAACGCAGAGCGAAACAGGGGATCCTCGTTTGTTGTTGTGGAGAATGCATTTTGTGTTGAAGATGCAATCCGTTATTCCGCGCGCTCACTTTGCTCCGCCGCCGCGGGTGGATGCCGCAGTGCTGCGAATTGAGCGAAGGGAGCATCCGATGATTCCCGTCCAGCATAGCGCGAGGTTTGTGGGATTTGCCAAGCATATGCTGCGCGAGCCCCGGCTTGCAGCGGCCCACGCGTTAAGAGGGATTTTTACACCTGCGCAGATCAAAGCTTCTATGCAATTGGCCAATGTGAGCCGCGAGCAACCAGTCCGTTCACTAACGCTGGAACAGTGGGCTTCCCTCTTCTGCAGTATGCTGCAGCATGTCGCGCCTCACCGTTGGCCGAAAGGATAAAGGGGATGTATTTCGTTCAGTCACTAAACTGACTCTGGATAAGCACGATACCAGTACTACGAAAAGATGGAACTACCTGCATAGCTCCTATTGGGCGATTATGGATCATATACCATATCGATTGAGTGGGAGGTTTGCAGGATGAACAACGTGTATGTGACGAGCATGGGAAAGTTTCTGCCGGGAGAGCCTGTCGGGAATGAAGAAATGGAAGATTACCTGGGCCGAATCAACGGCAAGAGTTCCAAGTCCATGCGAAGAATCCTTGAGCAAAATAAAATCCGCTTTCGCCATTATGCTATCGACAAGGAGCAGCGCAGCTTGTATAGCAATGCCGAGATGGCGGCTCTCGCCATCCGCGATGCGCTGAATCGCAATTCGGGCGCAGATGAGAACGATATCGACTTTCTTGCGGTGGGCACGACGCAGGGAGATCTGCTTGTTCCCGGCTTTGCAAGCATGGTTCATGCCGAGACGGGGCTGCCCGTTATGGAAATCGCCACTCATCATGGGGTATGCGCCAGCGGCATGCAGGCGATGAAGAACGCCTATCTGCAAGTGCTGTCTGGCGAGAGCCGCACAGCCATATCCTGCGCAAGCGAATTTCCAAGCCGCGTCTTCAAGCACACGCGCTTCGAAGCGCAGCAGGGCTTTAGGGATCGTGCCGTACCATTCGATACCGACTTCCTCCGATTTATGCTGTCTGATGGGGCAGGAGCAGCCATCTTGCAGAACTGCCCTGCTCCTAGCGGCTTATCGCTTCGCATCGAATGGATTGACAACAAGTCGTATGCGAACAGCTATGACGTATGCATGTACGCCGGATATAACAAGGACAATAAGGAGCATGCCAGCTGGCATGACTATCTATCGGCGCATGACGCAGCCGATGATGGCGCTATTAACCTGAAGCAGGATATCCGGCTTGTGAACGAAATGCCAAAGGTCGGAGTCGACCGCTTCTTCGAGCTGGTAGAGGAAGGAGTCGTCGACCCGTCTTCTATCGATTGGATGGTGTGCCACTATTCCTCGCACTTCTTCCGCGACGAAATATTCCGCCTGCTGAAGCTCGGAGGATTGATGATTCCGGAGGAGAAGTGGTTCACTAATTTGTACACGCGGGGCAATACGGGAGCGGCATCGATCTACATTATGCTGGAGGAGCTGCTTGCCAGCGGCAAGCTGTCGCCCGGCGAGCGCGTATTGTGCATGGTGCCGGAGAGCGGCCGATTCCAGACATCGTATATGCTGATGACCGTTGTTGGCTCTAAGGATGCGGCGCCTGGGATTCCGTTCGAGGAGCGGGAGCCAGAAGCGCCAAAGCTGAAATACGATAACGCGAATGATATACAGGCCCAGCTTGTTCGCCAGCTTGTGCGCGTATGGATTGACTTCGAGCAGAAGCTGGCCCGTGTGCCCGTTATTCATAAGCTGTACCAAGGGAAATTCACGATGAACGATTATAAGTCGTTGATGGAGAATATCCGCCAGCAAGTCATTGACGGATCGCAATGGATCGCGCGCGCAGCCTCCTACATACCGATCGAGCATATCGATCTGCGTTCCGCGTTCATCGCCCATGCAAGTGATGAGCACCGCGATTTTGAAATTTTGGAGCGTAATTATGTATCCGTAGGAGGAGATCTGGAGGCTATACAGGCAGGGGAGAAAAATATCGGCAGCGAGGCGTTGTCCGCCTACCTATTCCAGCGTGCGAGCCGCGACAATCCTGTCGACCTTATCGGCGCGATGTGGATTATCGAGGGGCTAGGCTGCCGGATGGCCCGATACTGGGGGGAAATGATCCGGGATCAGCTGGGTCTGAGCGACGAGCAGGTATCATTCTTGCTCTATCATAGCGATTCCGATGAGTTGCACTTCGAACGGCTGGAGGCCGTTGTACAGCATCCGCTGCTTACGGCAGACATTGCCGCCCGCATCGTTAAGACGGCGAAGACAACGGCACGTCTGTATTTGCTGCAATTAGAGGAGTTGAACTGCGTATGAGCGAGTCGGACTATTTTCGCAATATGACGCATGACCGGGACGACCCGAATCCTTTTCTTGCGATCTATCTCGATCAGAGCATTCCGTTCAATGAAGAGGCCAAAGCTGCCTATTTGAAGGATTGCTCGAGCCGGTCTCGGCAGTTCCTGCTTCCGCTGCTGCGACCGCTAGCCCGTCTCATGATCATTTTGCTGCAAATCTACAAGATTATCATCCCTAAGGCGTTCACCTCATCCCGGATGCTGCACCAGGTGCTGCACTGGGGCATGAAAACATTCGTCAGCCCAAGCGCCAACTATATGATTCTGCGTCACTTCTACCTCGGATCGGAGGTGCTGCAGTTCATCCGCGACAATGTGCCGGGCGTGGATATAACTATGAATCCGCTTAAGCCCACGAATCTGGAACCGGTGAAGGACGATCTGTTCCTTATCCATGACTTGAACTTATACAACTTCGTTATTAACTTGAACATGGAACTGCGGGAGAAGGGAATCGAGGTAACGAAGCAGGAGCAGCTTCATTTCGCAGCTATTACGTCAACGCCTCTGCCTATCGAGCCTATGCCGAAGCGGTGGACCAACTTCATGGATCTCACGACAGCCATCGAGTGCTTCACGCCGGTGTACCAGCTGTTCTTGTCCGACAACGACTTCTGGCGTGCGACTAACTCCTTGCAATTAGATGAAACGATCGGCATTCTCGCTTCGAAAATCATTGGCAGCAACGACCGGCTCGCGCTCATTAACAACAAGCATCCGATGGTGCCGATGACGACGCTGAGCGCAGGCTTCCGGCTCGTGCTGCATGGACTTGCCACGGAGCAATTGCACGCGCTGCTCGTCGAGCTGAAGCGCAAGCAGGAGCTTGCTGCATGACGCATGCAACGGTTCGAGCGTGTCATTGACTTGTTGTAACAGATATAGCTCCCATCTGAATGTAAGGCCTAATTTGCAAGAATCATGTTAAAATAGACCCAAGAAATAAACGATAAGGATCGTGAAGGAAATGGTCAAAGCGGTTGATTATCCCTCCTAGAAAGACAAAAAATATTTTTAGGAGGGTAAACCATGAAATTTAATCCGATTGATATGGAGAGCTGGTCCAGAAAGCCTTATTACGAACACTATATGAACCAGGTAAGATGCACCTACAGCATGACAGCGAATATTGAAATCGCTGAATTGCGGGCAGAACTTAAAGCCAGGGGGACGAAGCTATATCCAGCCTTGATCTACATGATCACTACGGTAGTGAATCGCCACCGGGAGTTCCGAACTTGCTTCGACTCGGAGGGAAGGCTTGGTTTCTGGGACAAGATGTCTCCCAGCTTCACCATATTCCATGAAGAGGAAAAGACGTTCTCAAGCCTATGGGCCCCGTATTGCGAAGAGTTCGTCCCGTTCCATGACTGTTATTTAAGACAGACAAAGGCCTACAAGAATGCGAAGCAGTTATTCCCTGATGCTAGCGAGCCTCTGAACACATTCCCTATTTCCAGCATTCCATGGGTTAACTTCACGGGATTTAACCTGAATGTATATAACGAGGGAACGTATTTGCTGCCTATTTTTACAATGGGAAAATTCGAGGAGCTGGATGATAAGGTGCTGCTGCCTTTGTCTGTACAACTCCATCATGCGGTATGTGATGGATACCATGCCGGCATGTTGTTTAACGAGCTTCAAGCAATGGCGGCCGGTTGCAAAAGCTGGCTGGGTGAACATTAATTTTGCGCATGGGCGGCAATTCTATAAGCTGCAGCTATGTTGGAGTCGTGCTAGCGCACGGCTCTTTTTGGCTTTATTTGAGCTGCCTTTTTTTCGAATTTGAAGCTTGAACTTTGGTTCCAGCCATAAAACTCTTATAATGGAAGCAGATAATAACGACATGGGGCAGGTGGAATGCATGCAGGCGAAGATTATGGTCATCGAAGACGAAAAAGCGATTGCGGATGCGATCACCTATGCGCTTAAGCGCGAAGGCTATGAGGTGGAGGTTATCGATCGCGGGGATATAGCCGCGAAGCGTCTTGGGGAGACTCGCCCCGATGCCATCATCCTCGATGTGATGCTGCCCGGTATGGACGGCTACGATGTACTGAAAAAGCTGCAGGACAAGGATAGAGTCGGCGTCATTATGCTGACAGCCAAGGAGGATATCGTGAATAAGGTACTCGGGCTGGAGCTTGGGGCTGACGACTATATGACGAAGCCCTTCGATATGCGGGAGCTGCTCGCTCGCCTTAAGTCTCTGCTTAGGCGGCTGCAGACAGCAGGGGAGAAGAAGGAGTCGAATGAGATTCAGCTAGGCGGAGTGAAGGTGCATGTCGCCAAAAGAACGGTTATTGCGGGGACGCAGAGGCTGGAGCTGACGCCTAAGGAATTCGATCTGATGGCTCTGCTAGCAGCTAATCCCGGCAGAGTGTACGAGAGAGAGCAATTGCTGGATCTCGTGTGGGGGATGGACTATTACGGAGGCACGCGCACGGTAGACATTCATGTGCAGCGGCTGCGCAAGAAGCTGGGTCCGCAATATGGAGACATCATTCAAACTGTCCATGGCATCGGCTACAGGGCGTCAGGAGTACATGGTGAGAGTTAGCATAAAGCTGAAATTCAGCCTGTTCCTCGCCGGCCTTCTGCTGCTCACGGTATTTGTGCTCAGCCTGCTGGTCCTGCAGGGAATCGAGCGGAATCAGCGCGCGCAAGTGGAGGGGCTCCTTGCTCAGCAAGCCGACACGGCCAACGTTTATTTGTTCCAGTCCATTATGGAGCAATCCAATAAAGTCCCTCAATCATTCCTGGAGACGAATGGAGAGGCGTTCGGCGAGCAGCTGAAGCTGATTAGCGGGCAGCCTGTCGTCCTCTATGATGGGAACGGCGCCGTCATAGGGAGGAAGCCCGCGGCTTCCCTATCCGAGAGCATCAAGCAGACATTGGCGTATGCGCTGGAGAACAAGACCGCGTATTTGGTGGAAGGCGAGTCCATGTACTATTTGACGCCTCTTCGCGTGGTGGGCGAGCAGGTTGGCGTCATCCAATTCTATTACTCTCTCCGTGACCATCAAGCCTTCTACGATGAGATCAAGCGATTGTTTATCTATATCGGAACAGGCGTATTCGTACTCAGCTTCCTTTTGGGCTATTTGTTTTTTAACTCCTTCGCTCGCAGCATTGTCAAGCTGAACGATACGGTAGGCCGTATCCGGGAGGGACAGTTCGCAGTGCCGGGCATGAAGCGAAGGGACGAGATTGGGGAGCTCGGCGCAGGCATAGCCGCCATGAGCGAACGGCTCATGGTTACGATGCGAGATAAGGACGAGGAGCGGGAGAAGCTGGCGCTTGCTGTTCGCAAACTATCGGAGCTGGACCGGCAGCAGAAGGAGTTCATCGGCAATGTCACTCATGAGTTCAAGACGCCGCTGACTTCCATTAAAGCCTATCTTGATCTGCTCGACATGTATCCCGATGACAAGGAGCTGCTGGCCACGGCCAAAACCCATATCGCCGGAGAGACGCAGAGGCTTTATGAGATGGTCGAGAAGGTGCTGCAGTTATCAGCAATGGAGAAATATGATTTTGAGTATAACAAAGAAAGACTTGAAGTACGGGGGATAATGGAGTCGGCGCTGAACAGCCTGAAGGGAAAAATGAACAAGTTCGGCCTCACGCTGGAGACGGATTTGCACGAAGCCTATTTGGAAGCTGATAAGGATTATATGAACATTGTGCTAGCGAACCTGCTGGATAACGCCATCAAATACAACAAGGCAGACGGCCGTATCCGCGTAAGCAATTACGTCAGGGGCAACGAAGTCGTTATCGAAATATCCGATACAGGGATTGGCATTCCGGAGGAAGTCGCGGGTAAAATATTTGAAGCATTCTATACGGTGGATAAAAACAGATCCAGGGAGCATGGCGGCGCTGGACTGGGGCTGTCGCTGGCGAAGCGGTATGCAGAGACGCAGGGAGGCAGCATCTCCATCGTGAAGTCCGATGATAGCGGCACGACGTTCCGAATGAAGTTCCCGTTACAAACTTGATGAATTTGTTTACAACTTGGAAACAACTCTTTGTTTATTCGCAACATACGGTTGGTATTGTAAGCATCAAGGAGGCGATCATATTGAACAGAACAAAAGCAGCCATCATAGCATGCGTACCCGCATTGTTGCTTACGATTACCGCTTGCAGCGGAGATAACGAAGGAAATCGCGAGGTTATTCGGGAACCGGGAAAAACCATTACCGTCATTGATAACGACAGCAAGACGCCGGCGGCAGATTCTGCCATTACGATGGGCGGCATCAAACGATACGAGAAGATGGAAATCTTCGGCTGGCTAGACGGTGATACGGTCATCGTGTCCCAAGAGAATGAGTCTTTGGGGAAGATGAAGCTGGAGGAATTGGCAAGCTCCTATCCGCGCAGCTTGTACCGAATGAATCTTAAGACGGGGGAACGGGTTCCGCTGAAAGAACAGGAGAACGTGTTCTTGGGAGGAGCCAGCTTGTCCCCGGACAGCAAACATCTCATCTACCAGGAATATACGCTTGGCGATCCTGTGTACTATGTCATGAACCTGGATACGCTGCAATCGTTCGCTCTGACCGGCGAGCCCATTGGAGGGGCCATGAGCGCCAGATGGACGGATGATAGCAGCATCATCGGCGCTTCTTATGGAGGCGGAGCTTACACGGCAACGACGACAGGCGAGATTGCGAAGCTTGAGGGTTTAAGCGAGGGAGCACTGATTATCGTAGCCAAGCTTGGAAGCAGCGTCTACTATAACTCCAATGCGGATGAAGCGCTGAAGGTGCTTAATCTGGATACCAAGGAGACCAAGGATATGGGGCTTGGCTCTGTGGGCGGCGTTATTCCTTCGCCAGACGGCAAGCAGCTGCTAGTGAAACAATACGAAGGCTCCAAGGTGAAGCTAACGCTGTGCGATCTGGATGGAGGTAACGCGAAGACGATCGCGGAAGGCTCGGAGCTTGGCGGAGTTTCCTGGTCAGCAGATCAGCGGCTGATCGCGTACAGCATGCAAGCGGAGATAAGCGGCGCGGCGGTCAAAGGCTTGTACGTCCACGATCTATTGTCCGGCCAAGCCGTTCGAATCGCAGCCGATGTCGACAACGCCGTGGGCTCCTCGTGGAGCCCATCGGGCGATAAGCTATCCTATGTGGTATGGAACGGCAGCAGCTACGAGAGCAGCGTCGTCGAGATTCATACTTCCTTGCAGCCCTAAAATCACTCTCTCGCTAAAATACAGAGCGCAGCTAGTTGAAGCTGCTGCTCTGTATTTTTTTCGCTCTTAATTAGATTCGAATCGCCAGCTTATTGACCGTTCGATTCGTCCTGATGCGATTCCCTGCGTCTATCTCTGTAATATACAGCGGCGGTGTAGAGGTAATAGCTCATTCCGGTCTGTTGGCTTTCCATCATATTGCGGTGAAGGTCGTCTTCTACGAAGAAAGAGGCTTGATCCACAAAAGATTCTGCAGTTGTCTCAAACCCCAGCTCATTCAAGTAGACAATATGCCGGGTAAGCAGACCCTGCAACCTCTCGTCTGCCGGGCTCCAGCCGTCGCGCAGCGCTTGCGCCAATCCCGACATGAATGCTTCGGCTTCCTGTGCGGTTTCGTTTAATTCCTGAGGGTCGATAGCTTGACCATCGAGCATATCGTACTCGTAATTTTCTTTCAAGTAGCGGTTCTGCTCTGACAAAGCAGCCTCCCATTCTTCTTTGTTCAAGCCTTGGAACATTTGCGATTGATCCATATGCTCTCCTCTCTGGGCGAAGCGGATAGAGTCTTCGAGCGTGGTGAGCAGTCGGTCCATTCGCTGCTTGCGCAATCGAAGTGCTTCCTTCTGCTTCACCAGACAGTGAAGCCTGCTCGGCTCATCCGCCATCGCCTGTTTGATTTCATGGAGGGGGAAATCAAGCTCTCTGTAGAACAAAATTTGCTGGAGCTGCTCCAGCTCCTCTGTGCTGTACAAACGGTAGCCGGCTTGCGTAACTTCACAGGGCTCAAGCAGCTTTATTTTGTGATAGTGATGCAATGTCTTAATGGTGATACCCGTCAAATCCGCCAATTGCTTGACTGTGTATCGCATGATTTCCTCACCTCGTGTTTGATTGTAAGGGCTCCTCTTAGAGGAGAGTCAAGGGCATGCTAACTACATTTATTATAAGAATGAAAACGGCTGAGATCCATTGAGGCTGCCGCGAGCAAGGATGACGTGAAGAGGTTTGGCGATTATGATAACGTGCCGGTTGATTGGGTGAGCGGGTATAAAAACAACGCCACAAGGCTTATAAGCCTTGTGGCGTTGTTTTTGACTGGTGTTATCCAGTTGACCATATTGATTGCAGCTTAGTCTTCCTTCACCTTCATATTTCGCGCCCAGTAGAGCACTGGCGTAGCCAGGAAGGAGATAAGGAGCTTGAGCACATACGTTGTCAGGAAAATTTGAATCCAAATATCGAACGTATGGACCTTGTAGAATGCGATCGTACAGAACACAAGGGAATCGATCAGTTGGCTGACAAGCGAACTGCCGTTGATTCGAATCCAGAACTGATTGCGCACCGGGAATTTCTTCTTCAGATAGCTGAACACTCGAACGTCTAGAAACTGGCTGACGAAGTAAGCGCACAAGCTTCCTGCCGCAACCTGCGGAAGGAAACCAAAGATCGCTGTCAGCGGCTCATGGGCAAAGTCCTCCGCTTGCGGGGTGAAGGCGAGCGTCATCTGCATCAAGATATTCGATGCGATAAGCGTGAAGAAGCCGAACCAGACGGCCTGTTTTGCAGCTGGCTGGCCATACTTCTCATTGAGCAGATCCGTTGTCATATAGATGGTCGTGTAGATCGTATTGCCCAGCGTCATGACGATAGCGAAGGTGCCGATGGACATCTCGATCGTTTTGGTTACCTGGATGTTGGCGATTACCGTGGCAAAGCCGACCCAGGCGTACAGACCTTTCTTGCCGAACATGCGATAACAGAGCAAAAAAAGGCCGAAGTGGACGAGCATGAACAGCACGCCCCACAACAAATTGAACATAACTTAAAAAGCCCCCTTAGTTTTGGTAACGCGGGATGGTCTCGAACCGCGACTGCCGATGCAGATAGCCATTATCATATCAGCTTTTCCTATTGGTGAAAAGTTAAATCTGAGGCAAAGTGTTCGCCCTTGACGATGATATGCTTTATGCGGTGTCTTGGTCCTTCAGAACAGATGGTATAATGGGAATATCTACTATAGAGCATAACGGCGTTGAAGGAAGGAACCGCAGATTATGATCATTGCTATCGATGTTTATTATGAGGAACATAGAGCGAAAGCGGTAGGCGTAATTTTTCAACATTGGGATGATGCCGAACCGCATGAAGTTATCGTAGCTTATATAGATAATCCCCTCGATTACGAACCCGGCGCATTCTATAAACGTGAGCTTCCTTGCATACAGGAGCTGTTGAAGCTTGCAGATATCGACCGGATTCATGCGATTGTTGTAGACGGTTATGTGTATTTGGACAATGAGAAGAAGCCTGGGCTTGGACATTATGTCTACACCGCTTATTCCGGGAAGATTCCTGTGATCGGCGTGGCGAAAACGGCATTTCATGACAACGAGGCCCATGTTCAAAAAATATATCGTGGCAACAGCTCCAAGCCTTTGTTCATCACCGCTGTCGGTATGGAGCTAGGGAGGGCTGCCGCACATATCCAGAGCATGTGCGGAGCATACCGATTCCCGCATTTGCTGAAGCTGCTGGATAGGCACACGAAAGAAACCGGCCTATAGCCAACTGGGGGGGATTACGATGCCGTTTTCGTTTTGGAAGAAAAAAACTGGAGCTGCTGATCGCATTAAAATCAAACTGGAGGAGGCCAAACGCAAAGATAAAGCTTTATCGGTGTTTGGAGCTTCCTCGCACAAATATAATGTTTCTCAACAACTGGATGCAAATGTACTCTCGGAATGGGAGGCCAAGCATGGGGTTGCTCTGCCAGAGCCATATAAGCGGTTTCTAACGGAAGTCGGTAACGGAGGCGCTGGCCCGTATTACGGCATATACTCGATTGAGAAAGCAGCTTCGTATACGGAGAGTCATGCACTAGCTGCATCATGCGTTCTGTATCCTGGCATGGCGAAAGAAGAATGGAATCAATTGATTGAGCCGCTTACAAGTGATGAGGATATTAGCGATGAAGAGTATGACGCTGCCCGCGACAGAGTGCTGGGCGGTATGCTGTGCATTGGCACGCAAGGCTGCGAATACGATATGTATCTCGTGCTGAATGGGGAGTACAGAGGGAGAGTCGTATATACGTCGGATTTTCATCCTGACTACCCCTTCTTCTTTGTCTATGAGGACAGCTTCCTCGACTGGTATGAGCGTTGGCTGGATGAAATTATTTTGGATTATGAGATTTCATGGTTTGGCAGCACAATGCCGGGTGATGAACATGCGTTGATACAGGTGTACCAAAGCGCCTCGAACGAGGATACCCGATTCAAAGCGTTAAAAGGCATGTTCAAATTAAAGAAGATCTCGAAGCCGACGATAGACTTTTTGAGAAATGTTGCGGAGGAGGGACAGCATTGCCGGGTTATAGCGATCCAGCTAATCTGTAAAACCTCTTTCGGGGCTGGAAGGGGTCTTTTGCTCGAATTGCTGCATTCTGAAAGCGATGAGGATTTTCTAAAAGCGGTGCAATTCTTGAATTGGTACGGTAAATCGTATGATCTCACGGAATTTAAAACGATTATTTCGCAGCGGCTCGACAAGGTGCGCGACCCGGAAGCGCTGCGTTACGCGGGCTATGTGATGGGGGATTAGTTGCTGTAAGCCGACTTTCTCGGTATGGGGCCGGTCTCCCGCGGTATTCAGCAGCTGTAAGTCGACTTTCTCGGCGTAGGGCCAGTTTCCCGCGGTATTCAGCAGCTGTAAGCCGATTTTCTCGGCATGGGGCCAGTCTCCCGCGGTATTCAGCAGCTGTAAGCCGACTTTCTCGGCATGGGGTCAGACTCACGCGGTATTCAGCAGCTGTAAGCCGACTTTCTTGGCGTAGGGCCAGTTTCCCGCGGTATTCAGCAGCTGTAAGCCGATTTTCTCGGCATGGGGCCAGTCTCCCGCGGTATTCAGCAGCTGTAAGCCGACTTTCTTGGCGTAGGGCCGGTCTCCCGCGGTATTCAGCAGCTGTAAGCCGACTTTCTCGGCATAGGGTCAGTCTCCCGCGGTATTCAGCAGCTGTAAGCCGATTTTCTCGGCATGGGGTCAGACTCACGCGGGTAACAGCAGCTGTAAGCAGATTTTCTCGGCTTGCAGCACTTCGCACAAACTGAGGAATAGTTACCGTACCAAGCTTTTTGCGATAGGTGCCTGGTTACTATTAACCTCATGTGTATAGTTCAACATGAGCATAGATGCTTTTCTACGTTTTGAATCCACCGCTGCGTGGACCGAGTGCCCTGGGCGGTGTTTTTTTGTGCTACGAAACTAACATAGGACGCCAACCGTGCAGCTCACACCAAGAAAAATGTGAAGCCTTAACATAATATGTGCGTCTTATTATATAGTGCTATTTACAATAGTGTGCGACGTACAGTATAATGAAATCAGAAGTTAATCATATGGCAGAAGTGGATGAGATTAGAAGTTGGCCGTATGGCAAGTGGATGAAATCAGGAGTTGATCAGAATGGGAGAAGTGGAAGAGGTATTAAGCGGTCAGCTTCAGGAGCTTCGCCGCGGCACGCTTATTATTAGCGTGTTGAGCCAGCTGTCTGAACCGCAATACGGTTACTCTCTGGTTGCGATGCTGGAGTCCAAGGGAATTACGATTGATCCTGGAACCCTGTATCCGTTGCTGCGCAGGCTTGAGAAGCAGGGACTTCTTAAGAGCGAGTGGGATACGCAGGAGACAAGGCCGCGCAAGTATTATTTGCTCAGTCCGATGGGAATCGAAGTCTACGACCAGCTTTGCAAGGAATGGAGAACAATGGTGGCCAGCATGGAGCAGCTGATCGGCACAGACTGAGCAGGCTTCATCAAATAAGGGGATACGAGAAGGGGGAAGGCGTGTGGAGTTGATAGCAAGGTACGTGCATGCAGTAATAAGCAAGCTGCCGGCTGAGCAGCGCGAAGAAATTGAGAAGGAGCTTCACGGACTGATTGAGGATATGCTGGAGGAGAGGACAGGACATGACAGCGGATCGGCAGATACCGCTGTCATCGAGGCCGTGCTGCTCGAGCTAGGTCCGCCGTCAGAGCTGGCAGCCAAGTATAGCGGCCGCCGTCGTTATTTGATTGGCCCGGAGCTATTCGATAGCTACGTGCGCGTGTTGAAGATTGTTGGCATGGCTATCATCTTAGCGATGAGCGTTGTGCTAATCATTGACATGCTTCAACCTGGCAGCAATCCGGCCACGGCATTCAACGGTATCGTCGGCAGGTGGATCGGTACCATTATTGAGGCGGTCGTGCAGGGCTTTGTCTGGGTTACGATTATCTTTGCTGTGCTGGAATACAAGGGCGTCAAGGACGCTGCAGCGCTGGCTTCAGGGAAAAAGGGAAATTGGCAGCCATCCGACCTGCCGCCAATTCCCAATTCGGAGCTGCAGATCAAGAGATCGGATCCCATCGTCAGCATTATCCTTACCGTGCTGTTTAGCGCCATTTTAATAAGCTCGCCTGAATGGATCGCTGTACACATTTCGCATTCGGATAAATATTTTAATGTTCCATTATTTAATGTTGAAATATTGAAGGCCTATGCGCCGCTGATATGGGGCAGTGCAGCTCTGATCATTCTTAAGGAAATCCTCAGGCTTGTCACGGGGAAATGGTCAAAAGGTTTATTGGTCTTTAACATCGTGATCAGTGTGCTAGTCTTTATTGCGGCTTTGGTCATATTCGCTGACGGTACGGTCCTGAATGGGCAATTTGGCCTTCAAATCCAGGAGATTGCCCGGGAATTAGCGGACGGCAAGGATTTTGGCTTCATCCTTTCGATTTGGAATCTTGTATCCGGCAATATTATTTATTTCATCGCTGTATTTTTTATATTCGACCTGGCATGGCTGCTTTACAGAGGTTATAAGCTTAGAAGGTATTTGTAATGGTTCGAGCCACTTAGAGTTAAAGTACATCGTCGTGAGGAAAATGACTCCTCGTGGCGATGTATTTTTTAGGAGGAAGGAATCGGGGGCTGCTTCAACTAATCTTATATAGATATGTTTGAAGAAATGGGGCCAGTAGATGACAACGTCCGTTAACACGCTTGTTGTGGATTCTGCCTGCATACAGTCACAATTGCGACAAATTGCATCCTCAGAGATTCATCAGCTCATCTCGTGGAGCTGCAGTCCGCTTGGAGACATCAAGGAAGAAAGCTCAGTCTATCGGGTAGCTTGTACCGTTCAATTCCAGGACGGCAGCAAGCGGGACTATTCACTCATTCTGAAGATAGCTAGGCCTGACTCCATGCGGAATAAGGCCGAGCATTACTACTACTGGAAGCGTGAAGCGTTGGTGTATCAGTCGGGAATACTGAGCCAGCTGCCTGACGGCATCAGGGCGCCACAGTGCTATGGTGTCCAGGAGCAGCCCAATGGGGATGTCAGAGTCTGGCTTGAAGATCTGCCTATTGATACGCTCCATAAGGACTGGGCCTTGGCGCATATGTGCGAAATCTTTTATGGATTAGGAATGTTCAATGGTGCGTATTTGACAGGCGCTCCTCTCCCGGCGGATGGGTTCCTATGCCGGGCATGGATGCGCTCTTGGGTAGAAGTATGTACAGCTTATGCGAAGCCCATTGAGGAGCAGAAGGCTATTTGGGACTCGTATCGGAACGGCAGCGACGATTTGTGGCAGCGGTACATCAGCAATAGACATCTGGCAAGCAGCCTGATCGAGACGCTGGAGCGACTGCCCCGCGTATTTGCTCATCAAGATGTGCATTGGGACAATATCTTTTTGGAAAAAGGGAAAGGTGCGGACTCCTTAGTTGCGGTCGATTGGCAGTTTGCCAGCATCTCAGGCGTAGGCGAAGAGCTGGGCAGGATGTTTGGCTATGCGCTATTAAAGAAGAAGATTCCCGTTGTACAAGCGGCGGAATATAGGGAAGAGCTTTTTTCGAGCTATGTGCAAGGGCTTAGAGCTGCAGGTTGGGAAGGGGATGCCAAGCTGGCTCGTTTCGGCTTTATGACGGCTGCGTCACTCAGGTATATCATGGTGATGGATAAGCTGCTGCGCGGCATGGAAGATGACAGCAACACCGACGAGGAATTCGGCACGAGCCATCTGGAAGCCGTCACTAAGGAGCTTCTTCATATGGCAGAGGAAGCGTGGCATTTGCGAAGTGAAATCATCAGTTGATTTTACATTCTTTCAACTTCATATTCTCGTTCTAAGGAAACACTAAAGCATTTATTGCTGTAGTGTTTTTTATTATGCGCGGAGGTGTATAGGTGAGCATGTACAAAAGGGTTCTGATTAATGCAAGTCCGAATCAGTCAGATAGATGTCCGAATCACGCATGTTCGTCCCGAAGAGGATATGCTATACTTACGTCATTGCGAATGATTATCATTATAAATTAAAAGGAGCAAGAAGCATCATGAGAGTTCGATCTTTTCGTATAGCTATTCTAATGATGGCCGTAGCCTTAGTGCTGGCGGCTTGCGGTACCGCGGCCAATAAACCAAGCCATAACAATCAGCCGGGCAATAGCAATCAGCAAGGAGCTGAAGCAACGCCAGGCGGCGACAACGCCCAAACTCGCATGTGGACGGATGGAAGCGGGCGCCAAGTCGAGATTCCAGTTCATCCTCAGCGTATTATTACGACGCAATATTTGCCGGAGATGCTGGCTCTGGGCGTGAAGCCAATCGCTGCTCCCAGACACTTGCTGACGAACTTTGCCTCTGTGCGCGATAGGATCGGCGGGATTGAAGACTTGGGCGCGGTTAACGAGCTGAACGTGGAGAAGGCATTAGAGCTGAATCCGGATTTGATCCTGACGATGGAAGATAATGAGGAGCTTATTGACAGGCTGAGCAAGATTGCGCCGACTGTTGTTGTAACATGGAACAATAAGGATGCGTTCGACCATCTGAAGGATACTGCCGATGTATTGGGGTTGTCGGGCAAGGCGGATCAGTGGATTGCAGACTACAAGCAAAAAGTGGCAGAAACAAAAGAGAAGCTGGCAGCGACGGTGTCGCCAGACGAAACGTTCGGCACGGTCGTAATCGGTGGCTACAAAGAAGGGCAGCTCCGCGTGTATGCGGATCAGAACGTGGGTTATACCCTCTTCAGCGCGCTGGAATTCCCGATGCTGGATATCGTGAAATCTGCATGGGAGAAGGAGAAGTATCCGCTGGGCATGGATATCTCCATGGAATTGCTGCCTCAATATGCAGCTGCAGATCGCCTGTTTGTTGTACAATTTGATAATGATCCAGACTTCTTGAATCAGGTGCTGGACAGCAGCCTGTGGAAGAACCTGCCCGCAGTGAAAAACAACAAGGTATACGTATTGGAAAATGCGCTTTGGTTCCCGCTTGATGTGCTGTCTCTTGAACAACAACTGGATGATGTCGTGAAATTATTGATTCAGTAGCATAGCAATACAGGTAAAAGGAGCTTCAAGGTATGGTGCATCGTGTATACGTATGGACGGATATTGCCCTTATTAGAGAAGGGGAGCACCGCTGTTCAGACTCTCCGGCGCTGCTCTTGCCCGTCGCAGGGAAAGCCAGCTGGCGGTTGAACGGCCAAGCTCCCGACATGATGGATGCAGACATGTATATTCTGCCCACTCATACGATAGCTAGCTTCGAGAACGCTTCAGGGGAATCCTGGAGCGCTTTTCTCGTTTCGTTCAAAAGTGTAGCGGTGATCGAAAGCGGCAATCAACGCGAGAACGATCGCGTAGCCGCAGATGTGGTGCAGGAGCTATATACGCCGTCTATCAGCAGGATGATCGGTTTTGCCGAGCAATTATTTGAAGGACGCCATGTGACTCACGAGCCAGAGGCGTATAGTTTGCATACCCTTTTTCAGAAAATGATGCAGGTGGTGCTTGAGGCGCTTAACAGCAGTAATCAGAGTCTTGAGTATGGAGCGATTGAGGCGGTGAAGAGAAGCATCGCTTACATGGACCAAACGATGGCCGAGCCGATCGATTTCGCCAAGCAGGCAGAACAATGCCGGTTATCTCTGAGACATTATTCAAGGCTGTTCACCAAGCTGACAGGTCTTAGTCCGACGAATTATAGGATTCGCAGCCGGGTTGCAGAGGCCAAGAAGCTGCTGACCTTAACTTCGGAATCCGTACAGCAGGTTGCGGCCAAAAGCGGCTTTAGCGACCCGTTTCATTTTAGCCGCACCTTTAAGCGGCATGTAGGCGTCTCCCCGCGGCTGTATGTTCATCTTCATCGGGAGCATAGCCGTATTGCGGTTTATCAATATCTGGGCGAGCTTCTGGCGCTGGGCGTGAAGCCGGTTGGCGCGCCCAAGCTGCTGCTGTCCGGCAAATACGTGCGTCCTTTGGTGGATGGAATTGCCGAGACGGGAAGCACGGTTGTGATGCCGGATATGGAACGGCTGAAGGGAGTTGCGCCGGATGCGATCTTTACCTTTGACGGATTCCACTATGATCAGTACAGCCGCATCGCGCCAACCTTGAATATCGAGTGGTCGCAGCCGGCCTTTAGCCGGTTCAAGCAAGTGGCTTCGCTGACAGGAAGAGAGCGGCAGGCTGACGAATGGATGGAGCGCTATGCCGATCAGGTGCAGGAAGTGCGGCGTCAGCTGAGGAAGTCGCTGGGCACGGAGCCGACAGTCTCCTTCTGGTACATTAGGGAATTCCCGAATCAATTCGATGTCTATTATGACCGGGAGATGATGTACGATGATCTGGGACTGAATCCCCCGCCAACGATCGATCAGGCCAGAAGGGAACGACTGCAGCTGCCTTTCAAGGAAAGCAAGAATATTGCGGAAATGCCGCTGTATGCGGGGGACTATATGTTTGTCGTGGTAGACAGCCAAGCCAGGGAGCTGTTCGAGCAGTATCGCAAGGGAGCGATATGGCGCAATCTGCAAGCCGTAAAGTCTGGGCGCGTGCATGTGCTCACGAGAGACTGGCTCTATGTCGATCCGATCTCAAGGCTGGGGCAGATGAAGGAGCTTCCGCAGTTGATAAGGGCGTGAACGTGCAAAGAGTAAGCTATATCATAAAAGACCTGGACAAGCAGATGCTTGTCCAGTCTTTGTAAGAAAGTATGAGTTGCAGTAAGCTGTTTCTACACGCCCACCGGAATCTTTTCGTAAGCGATCTTTCCAATGACTTCATGATGGTCGGGATATTGAGCCAGCAATTCTGCTTGAGTGAACAGCTCGAAATCCTGAAAGTCAAAGCCTGGCGCGACCATGCATCCTACTAGCGAGAAGGTATCCGGTTCCAGCACGGAGGAGCCGAAGATCGAATTTTTGGGAACGAGATATTGCATCGTCTCTCCATTCTCCAGGTTGCTTCCCAGCTTAATTTCCTCGTACGTGCCATTCTCGTGAATGACGTGAATCGTAAGCGGGCTTCCTGCATGATAGTACCATAGCTCGTCCGATTTCAGACGGTGGAAGTGGGAGATATCCTGGGAGCGAAGCAGGAAGTAAATACTGGTGTACAGCCAGCGATGGCCATTAAATTCAACGGACAGCTCCTGGTCGGTAATCTTTTCCTCCCCTTGGTAGGTCCGTTTATAATAACCGCCTTCGGGATGAGCGGTTAATTCCAGTTTGTTAATCCAATACTCGGGACTAGTTGCCTGCATGCGATCAAATCCTTTTTTAAATTTTGAGTTTATTTATAATAACATTGTTTCGTTTTTTTGGCGATACAGGTTTCGTTATGGTTAACTTCCAAAAATGTTCTAGATAATGAATAGAAAAAAACCTTTTCGCATAATTCAGGCCCAATTATACTACAAGTAGTATAATTAATTTTTAGCGCCTTACTATGAGAGGCGCTTGTCGATGCTTCTGCCAGTTCATCTACGACCGAGGAGAATTTGCATGGTGCATAAGCTAAAGGTTTTTTTGACACGCATTCAAACAAAGCTCTTGCTGTCCTTCCTAATCTTAATTATGATCCCGATCTTAATTGCGGTCATGTTGTATTATGAATCCTCTAATCGCCTCTTAATGGCTGAAGTTCATCAATCTAGCGCCGAGATGCTGGCTAAGTTAGCCGATCGGGTGAACACGACTGCTGAACGGATGTATCAAGCCTCGCATTTGATGATCAATGATCCTGAAATGATTGAGTTCCTGCAATTGCCGGATAAAAGCTGGCTGGTCGAGTACGACACCTTTCAAAAATATAAAACCTTTTCCAAAAAAATGATCAACATAAGAGATTTTTTATTGGAGACAGAAGCCTATGTCGCTGTATTCGATTTCAGAGGCCATTTGACCTCCACTTGGACGATCCAGCAATCTAATCAAATCTATGAGCAGATGCAGCTGGAACCATGGTTCGAAGCTACGAAAGCTATGCAAGGCGTACCGCTCTGGAATATCTTCGGCGAGCAGGATATGGGCATTGTACAAGGCTCACAGGCTGAAACCTATTTAACTATGACAAGACTGGTAGCCGGCAGTACGGGCAAGGGCTATGGCATTGTTTTGATAGCGGTTCCAATTTCTTCGATGCTGCCTGAGATGATAGCGGAGCTTCCTTCAGAGAAAGCGGCCGGCAGCAAGCTGTTTCTAGTGAGGGATCAAGATCTGCTGCTGGGGGATGAAATGGCATATGGGGCGTTGGATCAACGTTTTTTGATCAATGAACAGCACATCAATCAGTTAGGCTGGAGCTTGATTGAAGCCACGCCGAGCAATCTGTTTTCCGAAAAGCTGCAATCCTTGCGCAATCAATCCATGTTTTGGCTTGTTCTGCTCTTAATGTGCTGTTGCTTGGTATTTATCATGATCATGCTGCGAATTATGAAGCGGTTAAAGATGCTGCATAGCTCGATGAGCAAGGTGGGCTCTGGCAATTTTACTCCGATTCCAATCGGAGCAGGCGATGATGAGCTCGTGCTGCTTAGCCGCAAATTCAATGATATGGTGTCGAACTTGAGCGTGCTGGTCAGAAATGTCGCCGAAGAACAGAAGAAAAAAGAAGAGGCCAAGTTTCAAGCGTTGCAGGCTCAAGTGAAGCCGCATTTTTTGTTCAACACCTTAACTTCGATTAAATGGTCCGCCAAGTTATCGGGCGCCGAGCATGTTAGCGAGATGATTACCTCGTTAGGCAAGCTGTTAAGCTATTCGATGAAAAACGATAAGGAGCAAGCTTTGCTGTCTGAAGAGATTGATTTTCTCAGAAGCTATGTGTCCTTGCAAAATATTAGATTCAATAACAGCGTGCGCCTGAAGGCGGATCTTCCATCGGAGCTGCTGGCGGTGCCGATCTTGAAATTTACTTTGCAGCCCATTGTAGAGAACAGCATTATTCATGGGCGAAGCGATCCGTTATTGATTTCGATCCATGGCAGCATTAAAGATGGGATGGTTACGATCTCGATTCGAGACAACGGCGGGGGCAGTATAGGCAGTGACGACGATACAGATGAAAATAGGGCGGAACATCATGCTTCGATTACAGTGTCCAAGTTTAGCGGGATTGGACTGAACAATATTCACGAGCGCATCAAATTGCATTTTGGAGAAGCCTATGGTCTAACCGTTCGTAACATCATGAATGAAGGATTTGAAGTGACGCTTCAATTGCCTTTGCGGGAAGGGGAACGATAATGTGATCAAGGTGCTCATAGTAGAAGACGAGTTTCTGGTTAGAGTAGGCTTGAAAACATTAATAGCCTGGGAAGAGGAAGGTTTTGAACTCATTGCGGAGGCAGCTAACGGGCTAGAAGCGCTTGGCCTATTGGAGAATGAGGAATGCGACTTGCTGCTGACCGACATCCAGATGCCGCAAATGGATGGATTGACGTTATTGCGCAGGGTGAAGGAATTGTATCCTCATATCAAAAGCATGATTTTATCCAACCACGATGACTTTGAGATGGTGCGAACAGCGCTTCAGCTTGGGGCAATGGATTATATCCTGAAGCTGACTATGGAGCCTCAAGAGCTTATCCATAAGCTCCGCGCGGTGCAGGCGCAAATTGAACAAGAACGCTCCGACCTAAGCCAAGTGAAGCGATTGAACTTCAAGATTGAAATGTTTCAAAAGGAAATTCGCGAAAAAAGATTTTATGACATCATTACGAAAGCTTGCAGCAAGCGGGAGATTGCGGAGGTTCTGCAGGAATTTCAATTCCCCGAGAGTGAGAATTATCGCAGTGTGATGCTTCAAATCGACAACTATCAGGGGGTGCTGGAAACCAATACGTTTAAGAGCGAGAAGCTTCTGATTCAATCCGTAGCCAATATTATGATGGAGTTGGTGAGAGGCAGAGGAGGCGGGGAGCTGATCGTGCTGGAATCAGGGAGATTCTCGCTGTTGCTCGGGAGCTTTTCCGAGAAGCTGCTGGAGGAAATCAGAGACAGCATGAAAAGATACCTGAAGCTTGCTATAAGCTGCGGCGTATCGGCGCCGTTCTCCGATATTTATCAGGTACATGCGGCATTCACTGAAGCCGAATATGCGCTGAGCTTTAACTTTTATGGCAGTGCCGACAAAATTATTTATGTGGATTCGCTAGCTGCTGCAACGGGGGAAAATCCCGAACGAATAAGCTGGAGCGACGAACCATTGTCGAGATTGCTGGAGCAGCGAGATCAGGATGCCGTGCAGAGATTTATTAGCGGAATCGGCGCGCGAATGTCGCGGTATCCAATGGTGGAGCCTAGCGAGGTCAAGGAGCAGTGGATCAAAATTATTCATTTGTTCTCACAGTCGCTCAGCGAAGTTGGCGGGGACATTTATTCCATCGAGCCGCATCAAGGCAAATTTCCGTTCCAGGCTGTTCGGAATGCAGAGACGATGGATGAAATCTTGGCTTGGCTGCAAGGCTGGGTTGACGTTTATTTTCAATATTTGAATCATTGCGTGAATCATCAATGGCGTCCTGAGATTCAGCTCGTTGCACAGACGATCAAGGAACAGTACGCGACCAATATTAAGTTGATGGATTTGGCAAGAGCGGTTGGCTATTCGGAGTCCTATTTAAGCGTACTGTATAAGAAGGAAACCGGCGAGACGATTATGGACTCCATTACCAGATATCGGCTGAAAAAGGCGAAGGAGCTGCTAAAGGACAAAACGTTGAAAATCTATGAAATTTCCGAAGCTGTAGGCTATACGGATTCCAATTATTTCGGGAAGTTTTTCAGGAAAATAGAAGGGATTTATCCCCAAGAATATAGAAAAATCTATTTTAATATATGAGTGAAAAGAGACGGATTTACAGAGGATTATTCCCTTCAATGAAGGTAAGGGGCTTGGTATTCTTGACATGTCGTGATGGACGACAACCAATACAGCCATTTGGAGGGGACTCGCTTTGAGAAAAAGCATGTTGTTAATGATGCTTGTTGGCGTGCTCGCGCTAAGTACGATATTGAGCGCATGCTCGAGCAGCAGCAACGGAAAAACAAATACAGGCGGCAACGGATCGGAAACGAAGGAACAGACAACGGAAAATGCAACGGATAAGGTCGTGAAGCTGAAAATGTGGGGCGGCGTTCCGGAGGAAAGCGGTCCAGGCGAAGTTGTGGCCAACTGGAATGCGAATAATCCGGGAATCCAGGTCGAGTATGTGCGCTATGTGAATGACGATAGCGGGAATACGAAGCTGGACACGGCTTTGATCAGCAATACCGATGCGCCGGACATCTTTATCAGCTATGGCGAAACGTATTTCAACCGCAGAATGCATGCCGGCATGACAGCTTCCATGGATGAGCTGATCCAGAAGACAGGTTTTGATGTGGAAGCGGTCATTGGCGAGGACAACGTCATTAAGCATGATGGTCAAATCTTCTACTTGCCGGCTATGAAGCAAATTTCGATGGTGCTGATTAATCAGTCAGCATTGACAGCGGCGGGAGAGCAATTGCCGTCAGATTGGACGTGGGATGAGTATGTTGCGCTTGCGGGCAAGCTGACTACAGGGAATGTATTCGGAAGCTTTATTGAAGCGCCGGGAGAAATTTTGCCGAAAATATTGTTGACGCTAAGCCAGCCGCAAGACTCTTATTATGATGCAGAGGGCCTGTCAAGCTTTGGCAGCGCCGCTGTCCAGAAGGGAATGCAGCTTCAAAAGCAGCTTTATGACGAGAAGTCCATGATAAGCTGGCCGGAGTCGATATCCAATAATCTTAAGCCGTACAGTGAATTATTTACTGGCCAAGCCAACATGATTCTGGGCGGCACGCATCTGATGCGTTATGTGAAAAACAAGGAAGAGTTCCCGCGTGACTTTAAAGTCGCTTTTGCGCCAAACCCTCAAATGGAGAAGGGCGGAAAAGTAAATATTGCCGGCTTCAACGATCTGATGTCCATCAACAGCAAGAGTGCGAATAAGGAAGAAGCCATGGCGTTTATCTCATGGTATTTGACAGAGGGCAATACGGCGATGATTCCAGGCGGACGTATTCCGACCAACAAGCAAGCGGATATGGATAAGCTGGTGGAGCTGTTCGTAGGCGAAGCAGAAGACCTGATTGATGTAGAGTCATTGAAGCAAGTGCTGAGCATCGATTATGTGTTCCCTAAGCAAGTGAAATCGGTAGCTTACGCTGAGCTGACGAAAATCTTGTCGGAAGAATCGGAGAAGTACATGATGAACGCACAGCCGCTGGATCAAACTATGGAACGAGTGAAAGCTCGAGCGGATCAAGCGATTCAAGCTGAAAGCAAATAATTTCATCCCTGAATAGCAAGAAGGCATCTGCTTTGACAATTGTCATAAGCAGGTGCTTTTTTTATGTCCAGCTTTTATGAGCCAGCTAAAAAAAAGACGGAAAACCCCTAAAATACTACGTTTCATTACATGACCTAAGTCATTAGTATAAAGCCTATATTCAACACGAGGAGTGGATCGGCATGCTTAATAAAGCAACAGCGAGGTTGTTCAGAGAGGATATGAAGGAAAATATCGCGGGATATTTATTTATATTGCCTAATCTATTAGGGGTGTTTTTTTTCATCGTATTGCCTTTGCTGTTCAGTCTGTATCTCGTATTTATGGATTGGGATTACTTGAAGGGATTTGGCGGGCTTACATTCGCAGGGCTCGACAATATTATCCGGATGGCGAAGGATGAATATTTGGGCAGAGCATTGATCAATAATGCGGTATTTACGGCAGTCACCGTTCCATTAGCCATGGTGATGGGGCTGATGCTGGCAGTCGTCATTAACCGGTTTGTGTATTTGAAAAACATGCTGAGGACGATCTTTTTCCTGCCGTATGTGAGCAGCTTAGTGGCGGTGTCCATTGTGTGGAGCGTACTCTACAATTCCAGAAGCGGTCCGATTAACTCCTTTCTGCGAGATATCGGCATCGAGAATCCTCCAGGATGGCTAGCCAGCCCGCAATGGGCGTTGATCGCAATCATTATCCTCGTCGCATGGACGTACATCGGCTATACACTCGTTCTGTATATGGCCGGATTACAAGGGATTCCCAAGGATTTGTATGAGGCAGCCTCTATTGACGGGGCGAATCGCACCACTCAATTTTTCAAAATTACGGTGCCTATGCTGAAGCCAACAAGCTTCCTCATCGCCATAACGCTCATCATATCTACCTTCCAGGTATTTGCAGTCATTAATGTAATGACGCAAGGCGGACCGCTCAATTCGACGATGGTAATGGCTTATCATATTTATCTGCAGGCGTTTCAATATTACAAAATGGGCTATGCCGCAACTTTATCATGGCTATTGTTCTGCATGATCTTCATCGTAACCCTTGTGCAATGGAGAAGCCAGAAGAAATGGCAGCAGCACTTTTAATGAAGGAGTGAACTAACGACAATGACAAAACGACGACTTAACGCCAGGTTTGTAAAGACAGCCGTAACTTCCGCGATGCTGCTGTTAGCCGTAATCATACTATCGCCGTTTCTATGGATGCTGTCCGCATCCTTCAAAATCCAGGCGGAAGTATTCAATTATCCAATCGAGTGGATACCGAGCACATTCAATCTGCGCAACTATGGGACGGTATGGGGAGAGAAATATCAGTTCGCCCAATACTACTGGAATACGATCAAAATTACAGTAATCACCGTCATCGGCTCATTGCTGACCAGTTCGCTTGCGGGCTTTGCTTTTGCCAAGCTGAAATTCAAAGGCAGAGATATCTTGTTCCTGCTTTACCTGGCTACGATGATTATTCCATCGCAAATTTTGCTGGTTCCGCGCTTTATCGTATTTGACTATGTGGGTCTCGTAAATACACATATGTCGATTATTTTACCGGGTATCTTTTCGGTTATTGGCACCTTTCTGATGAGGCAATTTTTTATGACCATTCCTGGCGAGTTGCTGGAAGCAGGCAAGGTGGACGGGGCGGGATATTGGCGAATCTACTGGCAGATCTTTATTCCGCTCGCAAAGCCGGCACTGGTGTCCCTGTTGATATTAACGTTCACCTGGACATGGAATGAGTACGAGAATCCGCTTATATTTCTGCGCGATACAAGCTTGTACACTTTGCCGCTCGGGCTGACGAGCTTTGTGGATGAGAACGGAACAGATTATACCTTGATGATGGCGGCTTCCGTATCGGCGCTGGTTCCGCTCATTGTGATCGTCGCCTTCTTCCAAAAGTGGTTTGTGGAAGGCATCTCGAATACCGGTTTGAAATAAATTTTCCGAAGGAGTGTGCAACTTATGTTCATTAGAATTCCAGAGCAATCCATTGAAGTGATAAGAGAAGCGGAGGTTGTAGTTGCAGGGGGCGGACCTGCCGGGTACGCCGCCGCCTTGGCGGCAGCCAGAAGCGGGGCCAAGACGCTGCTGATTGAGCGCTACGGTTACTTGGGCGGGGTGGGCACGAACAGCCTTGTCTCCGGGTTTTCCAGCGGGTTTCATGATGGGGAGCGTATGATTATCGGCGGACTCTATCAGGAGATGAGAGAGAAGCTGTATCAGCAAGGATCGTTAGTTAAAACGAATAATTATGAGCCGTTCGATCCCGAGGCGCTGGCTTTTTATTATATGAAATCCTTGCTGGATGCCGGTGTAGAGCTCATGCTTCATAGCTGGGTTGCGGATGTGGTGATGAAGGGCGACCGTGTAGAGGCGCTTATTATAGAGAGCAAATCGGGGCGGCAAGCCATCCGAGCCACGACTTATATTGATGCGACGGGCGATGCGGATGTGTGTGCGCGCGCGGGTGTTCCCTTTGATATCGGCAGAGCTTCGGACGGCTTAATGCAGCCGGTCTCCTTGATGTTTGCCGTCGGAGGCGTGAATGCGGACCGTCTCATTCGCGAGATTGAGCAAATTGAAGGCGCGCCTTTTGATGGTCATATCTTAGGCATGAATCATGTTATTTTTGGCGGCCAGGAGGAGAGAGTGGCAAAGGCGAAGGCCGAAGGCTTCCTGTTCAATGTGCCGCGGCAATCGATTGCCATCGCTTGGACGCTGCCTGGCAGACCGGATGTGGTCTATCTGAATATGACTCGCATCCAAGGGGTGAACGGCACGAAGACGGATGACCTGACGCGGGCCGAAATTGAAGGGCGCTATCAAATTGAAGAATGCGTAAAGTTTCTGAAGGCATACATCCCTGGCTTTGAACAAAGCTATTTGTTAAGAGTTGCGACACAGGTAGGCATTCGCGAAAGCCGCAGAATAAGAGGGAGCTACACCTTAACCGAGATAGATGTGGTTCGGCTGAAGCAATTCGACGATGTGATAGCTCAAGCGCATTATATGATCGATATTCATGATCCGAGGGGCCAAGGGACTCATTATGTAGAGCTCAGCAAGGGAACCTCCTACGATATTCCGCTCCGCTGCTTGCTGCAGGATAAGGTCAGCAATTTGATCACTGCAGGCAGATGCATTTCCGCTACGCATGAAGCGTTCAGTTCCCTGCGGGTCATGTCCATATCGATAGCGCTGGGCGAGGCAGCCGGCACTACCGCCGCTTTATCCGTCAAGCAATCTTTGTCCCCGGGTGAAGTGAAGGCAGGGCTTGTCCAGGAAGAGCTGTTGAAGCGCGGCGCCATCTTGCACTAACAATATCAAGCCGGACTTTAATCAAGGGGGTGAGTGCGGGGCCAGGGAGAAGTGATAAGGTCAGAAGCAACGCAAAATGAGCTAAGGAGGAAGATAAGCAATGGTGAAACGGAAGATGGTCTCTGTAGTGCTCGCCGTATGCTTGCTGTTTGGATTCGAGAGCTGGGGAATCGTTGCGACAGGGAATGTAGCGCATGCTGATTCCTTGCAAATTGTTCAGAAGGTGACGGGCAATATTTTTTACAGCACGGATGTGAAAAGCTTCGAAATCAACACCTCAGGAGATGAAATAGATTGGGTTTACTATGACTACTGGGGAGTCAAGGTGGAGGACGGCCAGCTGGCGGTTAGCGGTGGAACGGCTGATCTGACGGTTGAGCCGGCACGCAACGGCTGGTTTCGACTGATCGTTACATCCAAGCAAGACGGCACTGTGCTGACGAGCAAGGAAACGTCATTTGCGGTCGTGGCTCCGTTTGATGGAAGCGCGATCGAAGCATCGCCATTTTCAGTTCAAACGCATGCAGCGCGCACCGACATCATTGCTCAAAGCTCAGCGGCTCTTGTTCCAATCGCGGCTAAGCTGGGCGTGAAATATTTGCGTGATTCCTTCCGCTGGGAAGACGTGGAGCTGACGAAAAACGAGCTGGAGTTTCAAGATTTCCACGACAATTATCTCCAGTTGCTAGATGCTTATGGAATTAAGCCTTTTATGACTTTGGCTTTGTACAATACGCTCTATGACAACGGCTTGTCGCCTACCAGTGAGGAAGCTAGACTGGCATTCGCCAACTATGCCAAGGAGCTGGTGCTTAATTACCCTGAGGTAAAATGGGTTGAGGTATGGAATGAGCCGGATATTGCATCCTTCAGCAAAGGCTTGACAACGGATGAAGAAAGAGCGGACTTTTATTTTAACCTGTTGAAGACAACCTATGAAGAGCTGAAAGCGTTGTTCCCGGATGTCACGATCTCCGGCATTGATGTCGCTGAGTTCGGCACGGGTCACTTTCTGGAGGAGTTATATGAGAGAGGCTCGCTTCAGTATATGGACGAGTATTCCTTTCATTCTTACGTTCGAATCCCCGAGGAGATTATAGCTGAAATTGAGAACCACAAAAACTTGATGAAGCAGTACAATAATGATGAGCTGATTCCCATGAATTTATCGGAAACCGGATTCACCAATTATAATTTCGATGAATATGTTCAAGCCAATTATACGGCTCGCAGAGTGGCGACCGCTCTGACGCAAGGCATTAAATCCATCAACATTTATAACTTGCAAAATCGATCCACAGTCCCGAATGACTTTGAAGGCTCCTTCGGCATGGTTCGCCACCCCAATGATGCGAAGGGCGCTTATGTGCCCAAGCCGTCATTTGCTGCGTACGCCTCGATCATTAGACAATTGTCGGATGCGCAGTTTGTTGAAATCGAGGATGTTGCCCCTGGCATCGCATACGTGTACAAGTTCAATAACGGCACTGACGATGTTCGCGTCATGTACTCTCCTTCAGGGACAGCGGTAGAGCTGCATACGACAGAAGCAATTCAAGTAACGGATATGATGGGGAACAGTATACAAGCGGAGCCGGAGGATGGCGTAATTACGCTTTCTCTAACACAGGACCCTCTCTATGTGAAGGGGCAAGTGACGGAGATCAATGACGTGGTGCCTGAAATTGAAGAACCTGTTTCCTTGCTTTACGGCTTCTATGACGGCGGTTACGCAGAGACGAATGGCACGCTAGGCACAAATACTAATAAATGGGTCACTTCTTCTGTCTTGAAAGGGTATGACGGTCGCGGTTCGAGGGCCATTACACATCCAACCGGCGCTTCTGTGAAGTGGCTGCCTGCCATCTCCGTGCCTGGCCCTTATCGGATATCTGCTTATTTGCCAGGCAATCCGGCTGCTCCTGCACATACGACTCAACAAGCTATGTATTCGATCTATGTGAATGACGTGAAGGTAGATGAAGTCGAGATCAATCAGTTTCAAGAACAAGGGAAGTGGCTGGAGCTTGGCATTTATAATATGCCACGGGGAGCAAACAGCTATATTGTTCTAGAAGACAGCAGTGCGCTGCATGACAGACCGTTACGTGCGGATGCGTTAAAGCTTGAATTAATTCCGGCAACAGACATTGAACTGGAGATACAGTCTCTTACTATTCAAGCTGGTGACGAATATAGCTTCTTGCCGGTATTCACTCCTGTTGATGCAACGAATAGGGATGTTGTGTGGACAAGCTCCCATCCAGAAGTAGCTGCCATTGATGCTGCAGGAAAATTGAAAGCGCTTCAATCTGGCGAGGCGACAATTCTGGTTGTCCATCCCGCAACAGGCAAGTCGGCTGAAGCAGTCGTTAAAGTGGTCGATCATCCCATTATTCCTCCAGTCACAATAGACAGCCACTTCAATACTGCAGGGTATTCGGAGCAAAATGGCAGCTTGGGCACACCAACGAATAACTGGGTTACTTCTACGGTATTGAAAGGTTACCATGGCGGCATATCGCGGGCTGTTACCCACCCGACAGGCGCATCTGCCAAATGGGCTCCTGAGCTGACGCAGGCGGGCGATTATCGGATTTCTGTGTATTTGCCAGGCAATCCGGTATCACCGGCATATACAACGACGGCAGCCAAATATTCGATTTACACGAACAATGAGTTGATCGATCAGGTAGAGCTGAATCAATTCTCGCTCCAAGGATCATGGCAGGTACTTGGCATTTATCACTTGCCAGCTGGATCCGACAGCTATGTGATGCTGGAGGATGCTAATCCGGCTCATGACCGCCCTCTGCGGGCAGATGCGGCCAGATTCGAGCTGACTCCTATCACTGAAATCAATATAGAACCAGAGCAAATAAATCTATCGATTGGTCAAAGCTCTGTATTGCAAGCCTTCTTCGCACCGGCCCATGCAACAGACATTGGGCTAATATGGAGCAGTGATGATTCTGCAATTGCGACGGTGAATGAAGCGGGCGAAATAACAGCTCTGAAAGCGGGCAAGGTAAAGGTTCGCGCCTTGAATGCTCTGACAGGGTTATACGGGGAAACGGTCGTGACCGTACAAGCCCCGGTCGTGGTCCGTCCTGATCCGAATCCGACTGATGATAACGAGCCAGAAAGTACCGGAGAAGAAACAGGGAATAAAGAGGAAGAGGGGGCTGAACAAGGCAATGGGAACCACACAGATACGTTCACGCCTACGGATATTGCCGGGCACTGGGCTGCCTCTTCCATTCAGCGAGCGATTGCGCAGCGGATCGTAAGCGGATATCCGGACGGCACCTTTCGCCCGGATCGAGCTGTCACTCGTGCGGAGTTTGTTCATATGCTCATGAATTTGCTGCAGAAGGAGGATGCGACCGCTGCTTTGAATCTGACTTTTGCGGATGAGGCATCGATTGGGACATGGGCGAAAGCCTCCATAGCTCAAGCTGCGCAGCTTGGTATCGTGAACGGCAATGGGGATAGCAGCTTCCGTCCCCAAGCGCAGATCAAGCGAGCAGAGATGGCAGCCATGATCGCCAGGGCGCTGAAGCTGTTTTCCCCAGGGGAGACGATCCCGTTCGCAGATGAGCAGGATATTCCGGCTTGGGCTCAGCAAGCTGTACACACTCTGCGAGAATTGGGCATTGTTGAAGGGCGGAACGGCAACAGCTTTGCTCCGAATGCGGCGGTGACAAGAGCGGAAGCAGCGGTAGTGTTATTGCGAATAAAGGAATAAAGAGCCGGAGGCAGGGCCTTTTTCGTGAAGGCAAGAATATAACCGATATAATGACTAGTTTCCCCTTTGAGTAGACAAGCGCTTAAGAAGAGCGCTAAAGTTTGCTCGAAGGGGTTTTTCTCATGAGTGAAACCAGAAAGACGGAGCATCGCGGATTTGAAGTTATGGAAATGCGGTTTTCTATGGAATGAAGTGTAACTTTCTGGTTCCTGAGACGTGAATATAACAGAGCATGGCGCCATGAGCTCGCAGAAAAGGGGGATGCACGGTCGATACACACGCACTGGATCATATTTATCGCCAATACGGACAGGACTTGTACCGTTACCTGTATTCCCTAGCGGCCAGCCCCCAGGTTGCCGAGGATCTGATGCAGGATACGTTTTGCAAAGCTTATGTCTATCTGGAGAGCTACGACAATGAACGGATTAAGGCCTGGCTGTTCAAGGTTGCCTATCATGCCTTTATCGACTGGCAGCGGAAGGAGCGGCGAAGTACTCCTTATGAGCCTGCATGGATGGAGCAGACTGTTGCCTCAGGCGATACGGCACGAAGCGCGGAGCAAGAGGCGCTGGCTCGCGAAGCGGCTGAGAGCTGGCTTAGTCTTCTGGGCAAGCTCACGATCAATAAGCGGCATGTCGTGCTGCTTCGCGACCATTATCAGCTATCTTACCAGGAGATTGCCGATATTACGGGCATGTCGATCTCCAGCGTCAAAATAAACATTCACCGCGGACGCGAGGAACTGCGGCGTCTAATCAAGCAAGCTTATGGAGGAGGGGATGACCTATGACCAATCCAATATGCAAAGAGATGGAGCCGCTCTGGGAGCGCTACCTGAGAGGAGAATGCACGCCGGAGGAAGAACGCCAGGCCGAAGCGCATCTGGAGCAATGTCCGGCCTGCCAGGAAAGACTGGACGGGGCTATGGCTGCTCAGGCGCCTCTGGTTCCATCTACACCGTCTGAGGAGTCAATCCCGTCAACAGGCAAGCAGCAGCGCTGGATGAGAAGAGCCAAGTGGAGGAACCGCGTGAGCACAGCGTTTAATCTGTTTTCCGCCTTCATCTTGCTGTCCATTCTCTCCGGCATTACGACCGGATTGCTCTATGGCTTGGGCGGATCGTCCAGCACCAGCGAGCGGCTGCCCAAGGTATTGGGCACGGCGGTCGGCATGACAGTGCCCAATTTGAATGTGAACAGCGGAGGGGTCAGCACGGGTTTCTACTTCAACCTTTCCATGGATTACAAAATGAGCAAGCAGATCGGTAGACAGCAAGAGCTGTATGGCATCCTGCACGGAGATATGCGGTTCAATCTGCTGAATGTGAAGCGGGAGTGGTTCGGCGGCGGCTATCAGAGCAATCTCTATTTTGCATATCCAGAGACTTCGGGATCGCTCACGGATGAGGACCGTCAATACGAGCAGGAGAGAGATAGCGAAGTATGGAAGGCGCTCGAGATGCTGCCAGAAGGCACGGTATCCGAACTTGCCGTCTCACTGGATGCGACTTATTCGCTGGAGGAGATCTATGCCATGTTCCAGCATTATGACATGGATATTGTCTGGTATGCATTCGATACCGGACTTGAGCAGGCTAGCGCAAGGCAGGGCAACTTCTTGAGCGGCTGGAGCGGGGAGCTATGGGGCATGAGCAGCGACTTGATGCTGCGATATGCCAATTACAGCAGCGGACTGGAGGTATGGGGCGATGGACCAGCCAAGGAGCAGGCGTTCCTGCGGGGCCTTCAGGAGCTGCAGAAGAATGAACGGTGGGTGCGCAAGATCGTTCACGCCAATCCCAAGCTTCAGGAGCGGATCGAATATGTGAGCGAGCATGGCGCCAGAAGCTATGGCCTGATTGTAACCGGTCCGACCAAGGAACTGCTGAAGCTGCGGGAGAATGAGCATATCACACGCCCGGCGCTAGGCGAGACCGACTGGTGGAACTGGTACCAGACTAGTTATAGCAGCGTGCAGTATTAGTTTCCTATGCGAGCTTAGCCCGCTGATCACACCTTCGTTGTAGTCGGCGGGCAGATAGATATGGATATCTAATACAGAAGTTGAATTTACATCGCGCCAGGCCATTGCGCCAGCCGGACTTTAACAGTTCGGCTGGCTTTTTTTATGCTCAGCACCTGTCCTTTAGTCTAATGTCTACTGGGCATATGGACGGGAGGAATACTAGGCTTCGGTTTGTTCTGGTCCAGCGGCGGCCGTTGCTATAATTCTACATGGCAATACATACTAGAAACGAAGGGACTACTATCATGAGAACTGATTTAAGCAATACCGCTGTCGCGGGAATGGACGGGGAGAAGGAACGCATTCGCTTGGCCAAGCGAGGGCTTCTCGTATTCTTCGCCATGCTTGTTCCGCTTACTGTATTAGGCTATGCGCTTGCCTTGACTATCGACGAAACTTTCGTTCTGTTGCTGATGTGGGCGCCGGGACTGGCCGCTATTCTGACCCGATTGGTTCGGCGTGAAGGCTTTAAGGATATTTCGCTTAAGATCGGCGGGAAAAGGACGCTGAAGACGGTGCCTATGATTTTGTTGTTCCCCGTTGCGATCGGGTTGTTTGCCTATGGCATAGCCTGGCTGACAGGACTTGCGCAGTTCGCTGTGCCTGATGACTCATTTGATGCTCCGCCTGCCGTTGTCTTTATTGGCATTTTGCTTATGCAATTGACTGTCGGCACACTAGCCGGCCTGTTCGGCGCTGCCGGGGAGGAAATCGGCTGGCGAGGATACATGATTACCCGCATGGTTGATGCCCGCGTGCCAAAGCCAATGCTCACCAGCGGAATTATATGGGGGGTATGGCATCTTCCCGTGATGATATTAGGAGCGTACTACTCCGGCCCTAATCTTGCTCTATCGATCCTCTTATTTATGTTCTCGGTTACCTCCTTCAGCTACATCCTTAGCCGTCTTCGTCTTACTACCGGCAGCGTATGGCCAGCAATCTTCCTGCATGCGTCATGGAATGCCGTTACTCAAGATGTCTTCGATGCTTTCTCCAAAGGCGAGAATGCGCTGCTCTGGACCGGCGAATCGGGAATACTGGTGGCGCTGGCCTTGCTCGGAGCAGCGTGGCTGATGTCGCGGAAGCCGATGAGCATGAGACATTTGTAAAAAGACTGAGTAAGAGCGGCTGTCATAAGGTCAATAACAGAAACTGCACTTCGAACGGGGCTTGGCGCGAATTCGGAGCTGCAGTTTTTGATATGGAAGGTTCTGTAGTATGCTAGATGAAGCGGGGAATAGAGGCAACACTTCACATCTTGATCCATGCTGCCGATACCAACGTTACGTATCTTTTTACAGGCAATCCTTTGCTGAGAGGAGAGTATGGATGTATTCTCAGTTCATTTTATTAGCGGTTGTAATGATTTTCATCATCGGCCGGCTGATCGGGAGCAGGATCAGCTTTATGAAGCAAGTGATGGCATCGCTGCTCAGTGTCATCGTGACATCTGCCGTATACTATTACGGCTATTTGCAATATGACAAGTCCGATGAGTTCGGATTAGCGGGGTGGCTGTGGCTGCTCAGTATGGTGATTGTATCGCTGCTCTTCTATTTGTTCTTCGAGATGTTCGATCCGATTCCGATCGGCGAGAGGGGCGAGCGGCTTACCGATACCAAAAATCCGTTCAAGCGCTTATCCGCTTGGTGGAACCGCCAGCGCAGATACATTCAGGTGCTTGTCATCGCGATCCGGTATGGCGTAGGCAAAAATCTGGCGCTCAAACGCACGCCAGTCTCGGATCAAAAGCTCGCCGTATCGCTGCGCAAGACATTGGAGGCTTGCGGCGGATTTTTCATCAAGTTCGGCCAGGTGCTGTCGACGCGATCGGATCTCTTGCCTCCGGCTATTGTCGAAGAGCTGTCGCACTTGCAAGAGAATGTTGTGCGTCTGACGACGGCTCAGGTGGAAGAAATACTTGCCAAGGAGCTGAATCAGCCCCAGGAGGATATTTTCAAGACGTTCGAGATGGAACCGCTCGCCGCTGCATCCATTGGTCAAGTTCATCGCGCTACTTTGCTGGGTGGCGGGAAGCAGGTTGTCGTCAAGCTGCTTCGTCCGGATATTTCCTCCAAGCTGCAGCGCGATCTGGATATTCTGGTGCGCTTCGCGGCTTGGGCGTCGGGCAAATCCGCCTGGGCCAGGAATATCGGCTTTCTCGATCTGGCTAAAGGCTTCTCCGCAGCGATGAAGGAAGAGACGGATTTTCGGATTGAGGCCCGTAATTTTGCGCAAGTAACAGCGTCGCTCCTGCAAAGCCCATCTAAAGTCAAAATTCCGCATGTGTATCGAGAGTACAGCAATGCCAAAGTGCTTGTCATTGAATATATGGAGGGGGCGAGCGTCAAGAGCGGCACGGCCATTCTGGATGAACGCGGCATCGACCGCTTGGAGGTTCAGCGGCGAATCTTCGATTGCATGCTGGAGCAAATTTTCCTCAAAGGCATCTTTCATGCGGACCCTCATCCCGGCAATGTCTATATTCTGAACGACGGAACTCCGGCGCTGCTGGACTTCGGCTCTGTCGGGCGGCTCGGAACTTTGCAGCTTGATGCGCTGAAGCGATTGCTGATCGGTTTTGAGAAGCGAAGCCCTTATATGATCAAGGACGCGCTGCTGCAGCTGGTCGAGACGAATCAGGACATAGATCAGGATGATCTGGAGCAAGCGCTCAGCCAACTGCTCGTTCAGACCGCTTATGACGAGGCGGGGGGCTCGGACGCTTTCATTCAGGGTTTGTTTCGCATGATTGGGGAGTTTGGGCTGTCCTTCTATCCCAATGTGGCAGGAGCTTTCCGCTCGCTGATCACCCTTGAAGGAACGATGATGCAGCTGAATCCTTCCTTTAGCCTGATGGAGGAAGCGCGGCGGTTTGCAATAGAACATGCGGAGCAATTCCTTCCGATTAACTCCTCCTCGGACTTGAAGGAGACGGCGGCGAACGAACTGCTGGAGCTGCTGCCTGTCATACGCAGGCTGCCGCGGCGGCTCGATCATCTTGGCTCGATGCTAGAGAAAGGCGAGTTTTCCGTCAAGGTAGGCTTTTTCTCCGATAAGGCGAATACGTCCTTTGTGACCAAATGGATTTCGCAAGCGCTGCTTGCTTTTGTCGGGACGGCGTTCGGCGGAATATCCATCGGACTCCTCAGCATAGGCGGGCGTTACTCGGATGATGCATTGAATATGGTGTCCATGTTTGGTTATACGGGCATCTTGATCAGCGCTGTTTTGCTTATCCGGGTTGCCATTCATGCCGTCCGCCATCTGAAGCAAGTGAAGGAATAATAGAAGGACGGAATACGGGGAACTCATTAAAAAAACCGGCTGCTCTCACTGCTCGTTGCAGGGAATGGCCGGTTTGTTTTTTACGTCAAAATCGGGGTCAAATGCTCAATCGCCATGGAGCGTATTCGCTTGGCTTCCGGGATATTGTCGTATAGCAGATGGGCTTTGCCTGCATGCTCGAATTGCTCGCGCATGGCGGTATTGCGCCGCTTGCCCGTATCGATGAAGCGGAAGTCGATCTGCCGCAGCCGCTCCATATCCTTCAATGGATCGAGGGCGTCAGCTTTAACCGCTGTATTAATCTCCTTCAGCTCTAGAGCCTCCAGCCGCTTGGCTGTCCAGAGATTCTGAATGTCGCGCAGAGCTTTCATATAATCAAGCTCCAGCTGCCTGAGTTTATCCAGCTTGGAGAAGTCGCATAAGCTCTCGACTTTGGGCAGCGATAGACGCAGGAACTCCAAGTTGGTCAGTTGGCCAAGCGGATCAATATTGGTCATATTACGTACAGAGGACAGCTTCAGTATGCTCACATTGGAATGGGCAAGCACCTCGATCGGACCTTTCAGATCGCAGCTGTCGATGGACAGATACTTGATAAGCGGAAGCTCGTTAACGAAATCTAATTTCTCTATGGAGCAGTTAAGAACAAGCGTCTCCAGGCGAATGCATTCAGCAATCGGCTCCAGATCCTTGAATTTGCCGTGCAGCTCTAGATAGTTTAGCTGCTTGCAGCTTTGGATAAAGGCCAGTTCTAACGGTTTCTTAGGCGAGCTGATATTGAGAAATTGCAATTGCGTCATGGAACCCAGCATGGACAAGTCATGCGGCTCGCGGAGATTCAGTTGCAGAGCGGCAACATGCTTCAAGGACGCAAGCGTCGCTAGAAGCTCCTCTGAATATCCGGTCTTCTCGTCCGCCGTCGATAGGAATAGAATAAGATCGGGCCGCTTGGCGAACACCCGCGCATCGAGTTCAACTAGATCCTCCAGCGTGTCTGCGCCCACTCTGAAGCTGACAGTAGCCCGGTTGCGAAGATGCTTCACCGCATGTATCATTTTCGCTGCATCCCAGGGGACGCCTTGTATAGAAGCATGCCAGATTTCACTCATGATCGCTCACCTCGTATTTGAATATAATAGATTTATACATAGTCGTTTCCCAAAGCTAGCTATAAAATGGTAGAGAATACACACCAAGTATACTGGTAAAAGAAAGCGGATGCCACTCGAGGCACCAAATACAATCTAGATGATTGTTAAGGAGACTATTTCATTGAAATTTGAACGTGTGACGGCCAATACGCTAGATGCTGTATTGGATATTGTCAATTCCAATCCGGTCTATAATACAATGGAGAACGACCATCCCGCCAGAACATTGGGGGAGGTTGAGAGTGAATTTCTGAACGGGGAGAGCGAGAGTTACTTTATTACCGATGGCAGCAAGCGGATTGGGGTTATTGATTTTCTGCGGAACAATCCCAATGACGGCTGTCCATGGCTTGGGCTGCTAATGATTCACGGCGATTATCATGCCGCGGGCTATGGAAGAAAGGCCTATGCCTCGTTCGAGGAACAATTCGTCATGCACCAATATCCCAAGCTTCGGATTGGCGTGCTGCGGAGCAATGTTAAGGCGCTGGCCTTCTGGACGTCACTCGGCTTCCGCCCATTCAAGACCAGTACCTGGAGAGGGAAGGACGTCGATTGCTTGGAGAAGGAAATGGCATGATGAGTGGCGCCATGATAAGTGGCTGAGACCGACAAATAAGGAGGCAAAAGATGCTTCAGTTATTCCGCTACAACTGGATGGTAAGAGATGAATGGTTCCAATTGTGCAGACAAATTCCAACTGACGAGCTATTGCGTGAGCGGATCGGCGGAGCGGGGAGTATTCTGTACACGCTGTTCCATATCCTTGATGTGGAATACAGCTGGCTTCGGGGCATTCAGGAGAAGCCGGATATACAGGTCGAATTCGAAGATTACAAGTCTATTCAGCAGCTGCAGGAGCTTTCTGATACATGGAGGGCTGAGCTGGAGCCTTACCTGGAAGCATGGACGAGCAGCCTCGACCACGAAGCTGCAAAGGTTCCATGGGCAACCGGGCAATATACTAAAGGGGAAATTGTGAGACATGTGATCGCGCATGAAATTCATCATATGGGCCAGCTGTCCATCTGGGCAAGAGAGCTTGGGTTAAGGCCAGTGTCCGCCAATGTAATCGGCCGGGGATTATTTAAGCAAGAGGGTTAAAAAAACTCGGAGTACAACCTGTACTCCGAGTTTTTGGTTATCCTGCATTCTTCCTACGGTTGGCCTTCACATACTTGAGCTGCGCCACGATGATGACGCTAATGATAACGAGAAGGAACCAGGAGCTGATCTTGCTGAAGCTGACGAGCCGCCAGGTGTCATGCTGGTCGGGATATTTCCAGGCATTGAAGAAGGTGGCGATATTTTCGGCAAGCCAGATGAAGAAGCCCACAATGATAAAAGCGATCGACAGAGGCATGCGATAAGTCGCATCTCGCACCCTGTATATAATCCACGTTTTCCAGAACACGATGAATACCAGTCCCGTCAGCCACCAACGAAAATCAGGAATAAAGTGATGGGTGAAAAAGTTCAGATAAATGGCACCGCCGAGCAGCATCGAAGGCGTCAATCCGGGCCAGCCTGTCATGTCCATCCGCAGCCTCCGCCAGATTTGGCACATAAAGCTCGCAACGCTCGCATACATAAATCCGCTATATAACGGGACTCCGAACAGCTTCGTAATTCCAGGGTCCGGATAGGCCCAAGACCCCATATGGACTTTATACAGCTCCAGCGCCAGCCCGATAACGTGGAACAGACAGATGACCTTGATCTCATCCAGCGTCTCCAGCCCGCTGCGGTACATAAGGTACTGCACGCCAAGCAAAAAAAACAGTATGGCATCATAGCGATGAAGGAAAGGAATATCTATGACGGTGGATACCGCCAAGGTCCCGAAGATCGCAACAGGAAAGATGCAGCTCATCGCCTGATGATAGCCAAAATGCAATAGTTGAATAACAGCTCTCATTGGGTGTTCACCCCGCACATTGATTTTGAATGCTTTGTTCATTCCCTATCATAAGGGGGCGGCTGCTTTGGAAAAAGAGAAATTAACGGGCGGAAAATTGCTTATTTTTCGAGAAGCACTGGCACTGGGGAGTGGTGTGCCGAATGGATGAAGCCCATCCCAATGAGACAGCGGAAGAGTGTTATTATCTAGCAACAACATCGCGAAGATGCTATGATTTTGTGGGAAGCTTGTCGAAAGGAGTCGACAGGAGCCGCTTATCATGCGTACAGGAGGCCACAGGCGTGGATACAAGACAATGGATGTCGATCATGCTATTTCTATCGGCAGGTCTGATGGTAGTAGTTGCTTGTTTATCATATCGAAAACGGCATCTGCCAGTTGCCAAAACTATGATTCTGATTATGTTGGGAGCGGCCTGCTATGCCTCCGGCTATGCAATAGAACTGTTGAGCCGGAGCTTGAGTGAAGTTAAGCTGTCCCTGCATATCCAATATATTGGCATTCCTTTTGTAACCACACTCTGGCTTCTTCAGATCATTCAATTCACCGGAACGGCGACACGTTACCGGAAACAGCTTACGCTTACGCTGTTTATCATACCCTGCTCTATCTTCATCGTTCATCTGACGAATGATTGGCATCATCTCCTCTACGAGCGTTATGTCCTCAATACTACTGGTCAAATTCCTTTATATTTAACGGTCAAAGGACCTTGGTATAAGCTTCATACCATATACAACTATGCTGTGCTACTCGGCGGAATTTGGTTATCCGTGCAGATGTTTCTTCGCGCATTGCCGATGGTTCGCAAGCAGATCGCAATCCTGTTGCTAGGTGCAATAGCGCCGATGCTGCTCAATCTTTGTTTTTGGCTAGGAGTTAAGGTAGACCTTACGCCATTCGGGTTCGTCATTTCGGGTTTAGCGTATCTGTGGGGCATTCTGCGATTTAATCTGCTGCGGTTAACGCCGCTCGCGCTTGCCAAGGTATTCGAGACGATTCGGGACGGAATCGTTCTGCTTGACTACGAGAATCGGGTCGTGAGTTACAATGGCGCGGCCGAGAGGGTGCTGCCCGAGCTTGGAATAGCGGGACGTTACCCCTCGCTGGTGGCTGAGGTTCTGCCTGATCATCCAGAACTGCTGGCCCGTATTGAAGCGGCCGGAACAATCGATGATCGTTTTCCGTTCGAAAGGCAGCATAACGGCGGAACCAGTTATTATCATTGCAGCTTATCCTTTATCTACGATGCAGGCAAGGTGCCGATCGGGAAAATTCTGATGTTCAGCGATATTACGGAAATGAAGGAAAACGAGGCAAGGCTGCGTGAGAACGCTCGGCAGTTGTCGGAGCTCAATGCGTTCAAGGATAAGCTGTTTACCGTTATGGCGCATGAAATCCGAGATCCGATCGCACTCCTGGTCAGTCTAACCGAGCTTCTTGGAGATGAGCTGACAGCTGCGGATATCGAGCATGCGGAGCTGCTGCGGGAGCTGAGAGGGCAGGTGCAGAGCACTTTCTACCTTGTCGATAATCTGTTGGACTGGTACCGGAGCCAGAAGGGAAGAGTTGCGTTTCGCCCGGTAGGCTGGAACTTGCAGCAGGTTGTCCATCAGGCTGTGGCGCTTGCAAGTACGAGAGCAGGCATGAAGCAGATCCGACTGTCCGAGCAGGTGAGTGATGAACTGACGATTGTGGCGGACAAAGAGATGCTGGATCTTATATTGCGAAATTTACTCTCGAACGCGATCAAGCATACGGGCATCGGCGGAGAAATCAGAATCGGCGCCATGTTGGAGGGTGACTCAGTAATTGTGAACGTAAGCGATAATGGGACGGGAATCGATAAGCAAACGGCAGATCTGCTGCGTTTGGAGGAGCCGTTCTTTAAGGTGAAAGCGAATGGGGATGACACTGGTGATACAAGATTCGGGCTGGTGCTGACTCGCGAGTTTGTTCGTATTCAAGGCGGCAGATTGTGGTTTGACAGTATTCCCGGCATGGGAACAACATTCTTCTTTACTTTACCCCGCTCACCCGGCTCAGTTGGAGGACAGCGGGAGATAGAGTATCTGAAGCACGAAGAAAAAATATAAATCTTCTAACAGCCCGTGATGCCTTGTGCAGAGCGGGTTTTTGAGATTTTACGAAACTCTTTTTCATAATTCATTTATTCGCCCCCGGTAGAGTAATAGTTGACGTTATTCTTCAATGGACAAAACCATGTCTGAGGACGGAAGCAATTAAAGCCATACGCTCATCAGAGCAGGCACATCGCAGTCCAAGACAAGTCAAGCTTTTATGAAAAGAGGGGCTCTGGCGATCAAGCTGATGATATTGTCGGGCTTTAATATCGGTGATACGATGGACAATGTGTAGTTATTACAAGATAGGCAAAATGATAGCTACGATAATTGCCAGAGCGAATTCGTAACCTTGGGGGGAGACGGATGAAGGTAATATTGGTGGATGATGAATCAGCCATGCATTTGATCATGCGGAGGATGCTTAATAAGCTGCCCGGTGTCGAAGTGTCCGCATCGTTCACAGACACACAATCGGCTGCAGCTTTCTTGCGGGAGCATCGTGATATTGACCTTGCATTTGTCGATATATCCATGCCCGATGAAGATGGAATGGCGTTTGCTGCCAGGGCTGAAGCTGGCGAATTCACAGCGCAGATTGTCTTCGTCACCTCGCACAAAGATTATGCCCTGCAAGCGTACGAACTATCGGTTATCGATTATCTAGTCAAGCCGGTATCGCAAGAACGGCTGGAGCGGACGGTAAACCGCGTGCTGGCCGGGCGCCAGGAATTGCCGCAAGCGCCTCGCGTGCACCAGAAGGAAGAGAAGCTCGCTGCGGCTGTCGTCACTGTGCTGGGGGACGTCTTCGTGCAAAGCGGAGAAGGCCGCGTGAAGTGGATTTCTCGCAAAAGCGCTGAGTTATTCGCGTATTTGCTGCTGTACAAAGGGAGGCGGGTTCCCCGTTCGCGTCTGCTGGCAGATATATTTGGCGGCATGACACCGGCAAGTGCGGAGAACTATCTGAATACAACCGTGTACCAGCTTCGCAAATCGTTGGAGCCGCTTCAGTTGCGTAAAGCCGTCCTCTCCGAGAATGACGGCTATGCGCTTGAGCTGAACGATGTGGTCATTGACTATGAGAGGTTCGCCTGCCAGGCAGAACGAATCAAGGTTATAGATGCAACCAACTTAGTAGAGGCACAGCATATAGAGCGTATGTATACGGGGGAGCTGTTTGGGGACCGGGCTTACGTATGGGCAATTCGTGAGACAGAGCGGCTAGCGGAGCTTTACACTTCATTTGCGTTAAAGCTGGCGGATGCGATGTTGGGCACTATGGATATTGTTGGTGCTATGAAGCTGTTGCTCAAGCTGCATGATCGAAATCCGCTGGACGAATCCGCCGTTCGGCTGCTCATGAAGGGCCATGTGCTTGCAGCTGACAAAAAAGCGCTGACAGCACAGTACACCCGTTATGTTCGTTTGCTGGCCAAAGAGCTAAGTATTAAGCCGTCTAGCGAATTGGTATTTCACTATGATTCTCTCCTTAACGAATTAGCTGTTAGAAAATGATGAAAGAGATACAAACAGATACAAACAGGGAGCCCTTGGGCTCCCTGTTTGTTGTTGTGCTAAAACTGGGCTTAAGGAATGAGAAGGGGAATTGTATTGGTGAGATGTATACTCATAACCCATTTTTGAAAGCCATATTGACTTTGCCATCGCAATTATGTACTATCAAGGGCATAACTTCATACATGGCATTGATCAAAGACAAGATTTCCTTCACGGGTTGCCCAGAGAGAGAAGCGATTGCTGAAAGCTTCTTCTGCCACGGACGAGAGATTACCGCTTTGTAGCTGTGTCGTTGAACCTTATGAATCTGTTCTTCATAGGCAGTAAGCGAACACCGTCTTATCCCCGTTACCGGATACCAGAGGACCTTGCATCTGGCTGCGGAGAACAGCCGCAGATGATCATATGCAGGTTGAACTAGGGTGGAACCACGAGCTGAACGCACTCGTCCCTTACGGGATAGTGTGTTTTTTTGCGTTCATAATAATATTGGAAATGGAGGCAAGGATCATGGAGATCAAAGTTACGTTGACCGATCAGACAGTCAGGAGGTGTGAGCAAGGCACCACCGTCATGCAATTGGCTGAATCGATCAGTACGGGACTGAAGAAGAATGCCGTCGCTGGAATCGTAAACGGCAGGCTTGTCGATCTAAGTCACGCGATCGAACATGACAGCCTCGTGGAAATTATAACACTGGATAGCCCGGAAGGGCTGGAAGTATATCGGCATAGCACGGCGCATGTGATGGCGCAGGCGATCAAGCGGATTTTTGGCGATCAGAAGGTGAAGCTTGGGATCGGACCTGTCATTGCAGACGGATTCTACTACGACATGGATATCGAGAAGCCATTGTCCAGCGAGGACTTGCAAGCGATCGAGCAGGAGATGGAGCGGATTGTGAGCGAGAATCTCCCTATAGTGCGCAAGGCGGTCAGCAGGGATGAGGCGCTTCGCTTATTCGAGGGATGGAATGAGCCGCTGAAGCTGGAGCTGATTCGCGATTTGCCAGAGGATGCGGAGATTAGCGTCTACGAGCAGGGAGAATTCGTGGATTTATGCCGCGGCCCGCATCTTCCCTCTACTGGCCGCATCAAAGCCTTCAAGCTGCTTAGCGTCGCAGGCGCTTATTGGCGCGGCGATGCGAGCAACAAGATGCTGCAGCGTGTCTACGGCACAGCCTTCCCTAAGAAAGCGGAGCTGGATGAGCACCTGCGGCTGCTGGAAGAAGCGAAGCAGCGTGACCACCGCAAGCTGGGCAAGGAGCTGGAGCTGTTCATGTTCTCTGAAGAAGCTCCGGGGATGCCGTTTTATTTGCCCAATGGGATGACGATTCGCACGGAGCTCGAGAACTTCTCCCGGGAGCTGCAGCTTAAGCGCGGTTATGTAGAGGTTCGCACGCCGCTTATGATGAACCAGCAGCTATGGGAGAATTCCGGTCACTGGGAGCATTATAAGGACAACATGTATTTCGCCCAGGTCGATGAGGCGAAGCATGCGCTCAAGCCGATGAATTGTCCGGGCCACATGCTGATCTATAGCAATAGCCTGCACTCCTACCGCGAGCTTCCGATCCGCATGTTCGAGTACGGGCAGGTGCATCGCCATGAATATTCCGGTGCGCTGAGCGGCATGATGCGGGTTCGGACATTTTGCCAGGATGATGCCCATTTGTTCGTGATGCGGGAGCAGATCGAGGAAGAAATCGGGCAGGTCATGGAGCTGATCGATCAGGTCTATCGCATGTTCGGCTTTGATTATCGCATCGAGCTGTCGACAAGGCCGGAGGATTCGATGGGGTCCGATGAGCTGTGGAACGAAGCGGAGCGGGCGCTGCAAAATGTGCTGGAGAGCCGCGGTGTCGCGTACCGGCTGAATGAAGGGGACGGAGCGTTCTACGGTCCTAAGATCGACTTTCATATTCTTGATGCGCTTGGGCGAAGCTGGCAGTGCGGCACAATTCAGCTGGATTTCCAAATGCCTGAGAAATTCGACCTCTCCTATGTCGGAGAGGACAGCCGCAAGCATCGTCCGGTCGTTATTCACCGCGCGGTGTATGGTTCGGTCGACCGCTTCATCGGCATCCTGACTGAGCATTATGCCGGGGCGTTCCCGGTATGGCTCGCCCCCGTGCAGGCGAGGCTGCTGCCGGTATCCGATAAGTATATCGATTATGCCCTGCAAGTGAAGGATGTGCTCGAGGAAGCGGGCATACGCGTTGCTATCGACAGCCGCAGCGAGAAGCTGGGCTACAAAATCCGTGAGGCACAGCTGAAGAAAGTTCCTTATATGATCGTGCTGGGCGAGAATGAGCTGAGCTCTTCTACCGTATCGGTAAGGAAGCGGGGAGAGGGCGATCTCGGATCGAGAGATGTCCGGGAGCTTGCAGATCATATCCAAGAGGAAATTCGCATGAAGCGATGAGCGCAGGCGATGGCATCACGAAGTCTCGTTCATAAGCTGGCTGGCAGTTGCGCTCTTAGAGCGGCTGCCGGCTTTTTTGATGGCTGCAAAGTGTGGTCATTTCTTCCAAATAACGTTAATATAAACATAAATTCATTCAAGGAGGCACTCATGCTTAACTCGGAACAAATTCAAAAGCGGATTCCACATAGATATCCCTTTTTGCTAGTTGATCGGATTGTAGAGCTCGATGAAGGGAAGAGAGCTGTCGGCACGAAAAACGTGACGATCAATGAGCCGTATTTTACAGGACATTTTCCAGGCTATCCGGTCATGCCGGGCGTACTGATCGTAGAAGCGCTGGCGCAGGTTGGAGGCATCGCGATGTCGGACGATGGAAGTGGAAGCGGGAGCGGGAATAAAATCGGCTTTCTTACGGGGATAGACCAATGCCGCTTCAAGCGGCAGGTCAAACCGGGAGATCAGCTCCAGCTCGCCTTCGATGTAACGCGGGTCAAGGGCCAGATAGTCAGGGGCAAAGGCGTAGCCACGGTGAACGGCGAACTGGTGTGCGAAGCGGAAATCATGTTTGCATTCAGTTCCATCTAGGTGATAAGCGGCTCTACTCTGTATGGGAGGTGCGACCCAATCGAATGCTGAAATACTTCGAGCCAATCAATACGAGGGTATTCAATGCATCTGCATGGCTAGTCATTATATTAGCCTATGTTTATCCCTTTCGAACAGTCAAAGACGGATGGATAGAAGTGGGGTTCCCCATTCGATTCCTGACGATCTATAGCAATTGGCGGACTAATCTGCTAGCATCGTTAAGCCTTAATCTATTGAGCTTGTTTTTGAATATGGTCATTGTCTATCTCCTTATCTCGGCGGCTCGCAGCTGGTATAAGAGATCCAAGAAGAGTTGACGGTCGTTACAAGTCGGTCCGATTCATAAAGTCATGATCCGAAGTCATTAAGAAGCAAGAGGGAACACCGATTCATTATGGAGTTCTTTTGGAGCGGGATAATGACAAGTTGGAGCAGTTGACTCTAACGTACAGCTTTTATGGTTTCCGGGTTACTCGAGCGTATCCGTTGCGGGACGCTCTCTACTAGGCGGCATTTGTTTCATGGGAGAGTAAGGACACCTTGCAAGAAGGCTGAGAGGCTGTCTCGAGGATGAGAACAATCTCCCCTTTGTAGTATGATAAGGGAATAGGACAATAGCGGGAAGTGACTTGAAGTGTATCCATATACCATCTGCTTTATTAAACGAGGCCATAATCTGTTGCTATTAAATAGAGAGAAAGCCCCGACGAAAGGGCTGTGGAACGGCGTCGGGGGGAAGTTCGAGCCTGGTGAATCGCCGCTTGCCTGCGTATTGCGCGAAACGTTCGAAGAAACGGGCATAAAGCTGGCTGACGCCCATTACAGAGGCGTGGTGAGCTGGGAGTCGGACGGCATATCCAGAGGCGGCATGTACGTCTTTGTTGCCGAGCTTCCTGAGGACTACGTCTATCCGACCCCGCTTAAGATCAGCGAAGGCATCCTGGATTGGAAGGCTATCGACTGGATCTTGTCGGAGCGCAATCTCGGAATAGGCGAGATGATCCCTTACTATTTGCCAGCTATCTTGAGAGGAGAATGCTTGGAGCACAGGTGCACCTTTTCGAATCATAAATTAACGGGTTACACTGCGGTTTCATTATCAGTTGAGGTACTTGGCTCATAAGAAGTTCGAGGCAATAGTTACATGAAGCAGATTAAGATTAGGATAAGCTCGCTGGACGCCTAATTTTATTCTGGCAAGGAGCGGTGGAGATGTGGGATGGAGTATTCGAGCGGGAGTGGGCTAAGCTGCCGGGGGCTCCACAGGAGGAGTGGCTTGCGCTGCAGGCGCAATGGAATGAGCCGTTATCGGAGCTGGAGATAGAGGAGATTAAGAAGCGGCAGGTGAATCCGTTTCCCGTCACGTCACCGTATTATGCGCTTTATAAGCCATTGGTTCCAGAGACATGGGATTTTCCAAAACGGGAATTGCCAGAGAGTTACGGAGAGCTGCTGCGGTACTCCAATGGTGGAGAGTTTCAGACGGGCGCTCGTCACTTTCAGTTTTTTGGGACCGCTGAATTTAGGGCTATGAACTTGGCCTATGAATTTCCGGCGTATATGCCGGGGACGGTATCATTTGCGATGGATGGCAGCGGCCATCACTACATATTCGATATGAGAGCGAAGCCGCGGAATGGGGAGTATTCCATTCTGATGGCGCATTCCGGGAATTTGGGATTCGAGGATTGTGTATGCGTTGCCGGATCTATGTTAGAGCTGTGCAGGGGGACCGAAGAAATCTCTTATCCATAATTCAATATGCGCACGGGTATGGGGCGTAATAAGAGAAGGGCTTACGCAATGCGCAAGCCCTTCTTGGCCAGGTTATGCGCTACTGCACATAAGGCTTGCCGACCTTCTTCTCCAGCAAGCCCTGCAGCTTGCCGAAGAAGAGCGCGACGACCAGATAGAGCAGGCTGACGGAGAGGAAGGCTTCCATTACTTTCAGCGTGTCGGCGGCCATCAGCTTCGCTTGGCCCATCATTTCCGTCAAGCCTAACGTAAAGCCGAGCGATGTCTCCTTGATGATGACGAGAAAGGTATTGCCGAGCGAAGGCAGAGCAATCCGGTAGGCCTGCGGGAAGACGATGCGGCGGAAGGTCTGGAGCCGGGTCATGCCGACGGATTGCGCGGCCTCCGATTGACCGCGATCCACCGAGTCGATTGCCGCGCGGAATATCTCCGCCAGATAAGCTCCGTTATTCAGGCTGATCCCGATTACCGTGGCCTGGAACGCATTCATTGCACTCAGTGCCGGGAAAATCTGCGGCAGTCCGTAATAAAGCAGAAAGAGCTGAACGAGCAGCGGCGTAGAACGGAAGAATAAGATATAAGCGTTCGCCGCTCCATGAACAACCTTAAGACGCGAACGAATCATCGATTCAATGATAATGCCGAGCATGACGGAAAATATCATAGAGAGGACAGACAGCATCATCGTAATGGGCAAATAGCTCAGCAGCTGCGGCAGGCTTCTTATCAGATAAGACAGGTCAAAGTTCATCGCCTTACTCCGCCGGCTTGCTAATGTCTTCGCCGTACCACTTTTCTGCAATTAGCTTGATGGTGCCGTCATCGCGCAGCTCCTTCAGAGCGGCATTCACCTCTTCCACGAAAGCCTTGTTCTCGTCGTTGATGAGGAAGGGGCTTCCGGCAGGGATGACGACGAACTGGCTGCCCGCCAGACGAATCGGCTGGCCGGTTTTTTTGATCTGGGCAAGCGCGGCCGCTTTGGTGGAGAAGGTGGCATCCAGCCTCCCGAGCAGCACGTCGCGGAAGGCGCCTTCGCCGGTCTCGTACGTGACGACTTCGATTTTGCCTTCGGGGTCAGCCTCTTTAATGTAGTTCAGCATAATTTTATTGCCGGCGACAAGGCCGATTTTTTTGCCCTTCAAATCCTCCAGCGAATTTACCGTTGTATTTTCTTCCTTCACAACAAGCTGCGCGCCGGAATAGACATAGGGATCGGTGAAGAGGTATTTCGCTTTCCGTTCTTCGGATAGCGCGATGGAGTTGACGATCGTATCGATCTTTTTGGACTCCAGCGCTCCGAATAAGCTGGCGAAGTCGGTCAGCTGGTATTCGATTTTGAAGTCCAGCTTCTCCGCAAGCTTCTCCCATATTTCAATTTCATAGCCTTCCAGCTTGTCACCGTTCTCCGTGTTTTTGAAGGAGTAGGGATAGAAGGCGCCGTTTGTTCCGATCCGCACGATTTTTTGATCCTTGGCATCTCCAGAGACAGCTTTCTCCCCGCCGCTCCCGCATGCGGCTAGCTGCGAAACGGCGGCAAGCGCCAATAAGGCACCTGCTAGCGTTCTTCTGAATATGTGCCATTTATTTTTGCTTCTCTTCATTATAGACAATTGCATTACCGCCTTTATCTTAGAGTGGTTGTAGCCGGATTATGATCCGCTCCGGGCGGGCAGAGGCTGCTTGCCGAGCAGCTGTCCCGCGAAGTCCGGCTCGTCTTGCATAGGCCGTCCGATGGCGACGAAATCGGCGAGTTCTTCTGCGACGACACGCTCCGCCAGCGCTCGCTGATGGATGCCGCCAACGGCGATGACAGGGAGGGTCGTCTCCGATTTCAGAACGGCGGCATACGGAATCTGATAGCCGGGATGAACATTGTGAGGACGGACGGGCGTAATGCCGCCAGAGCTGACATGAACGGCATCGAGCAGCGGCTCCAGCCGCTTGACGATGTCCGCTACGTGCTGCGGAATCAAGCCGCCCGGATCGTAATCCGAAGCAGAAACCCGGATCTGAACCGGATAGTCCGGTCCGACCGCTTCACGTACGGCTATGGCAACTTGCAGGATGAACTGCAGTCTGCGGTTCGAACTGCCGCCATAAGAGTCTGTGCGCAGATTGGATATAGGCGACAGAAACTGATGCAGAAGATAGCCATGTGCAGCATGCAGTTCGATTCCATCGAAGCCGGCTTCCCGGCTGCGAAGAGCCGCCTTGCGATATTGCTCCACAAGCTGCTCCAATTGCTCGTTGCTGGCCTCGAGGGGCTGTCCGTATTCATCATTGAATGCAATCGGGCTTGGCGCCAGCAGCCTCTCTCCGGGAAGCAGATGCGACTTGCGTCCGCCATGCGATAGCTGAATAAAGGCGCGGCCGTCTCTTGCATGAACGGCTTTAACGACCTCTCTAAGTGGCTTAATGTGGGAATCTGTATAGATGCCTATATCATCTTGATACAGACGGCCCCCTTGCGATACGGCAGTGGATTCGACGATGACCAGTCCGACATCGGCTGAGCGCCTACCGTAATGCCGGGCATGATACTCCGTCGCATACCCGTCCGGCGTGCCTCTATGCTGCTGCATGGGGGCTAGGACGAGTCTGTTCTTCAGTTGGAGCTTGTTGATTCGGCCGGGCGAATGCAAAGAAACGGTCATGCAAAAGCTCCTTTCCTTTTATTCTGATAGGTTTAATTGGTTTATGGTCGTTATTATATAGGCAAATCCTCTTGCAAATCCAATATGAAGTTCGCTATCGCTTTCATTGGCCCAGCCTATCAATTCGATATGAAATTTGATATTGGAGTTGGCGCGGAGCCTCCCGTTAAGATGTAGGGGATGAATAAGCCGCCTGTCATTATGGCAGCCGATAGGGAGGAACAACGCTTGAGCTTTGAATTTGGAGTGTATACGTTCGGCGATTTGACACGTGATCCGCATAGCGGAAGAGCGGTTAGCGCGAAGCAGCGGCTGGAGGAGATTATTGCGGCGGCGAGGCTTGCCGAGGAAGCCGGGCTTGATGTATTCGGAGTAGGCGAACATCATACACCGAACTTTGCAGTGACGGCGCCACCGGTCGTCTTGGCTGCGGTTGCCAGACATACGAAGCGCATCAAGCTGACAAGCGCTACAACTGTATTAAGCACAGTTGACCCCGTGCGTCTGTACGAGGACTTTGCGACGCTGGACCTCTTGTCGGACGGCAGAGCGGAGATTATCGCAGGGCGCGGCGCGATGGCGTTTCTGGATACGTACCGATTGTTCGGCTATGGGCTAACGGATTATGATGCGCTGTTTGAAGAGAAGATCAACCTGCTGCTTCAAATCAACCACGAGGAGAGTGTGTCTTGGAAAGGGCGATTCCGTCCCGAGCTGCTTGAGGCGGGTGTAGCGCCGAGGCCGCTTGGCGGCAAGCTTCCTCTATGGATCGGCGTAGGCCGTACGCCGGAGAGCGCAGAGCGGGCAGGAAGACTGGGGGCGGGTCTGGCGTTCGCGCAGCTAAGCGGCGATCCGAGCCGGCTGAAGCCGCTGGCTGATGCTTATCGTGCCGCTGGCAAGGCCGCCGGGTATAGGCCTGAGCAGCTTCCGGTCGCCGTATGCGGCCATGGTTATATTGCGCCGACTTCACGCCAAGCTCTGGATGAATATTATCCGTACCATGCCAATTACTTCGAGCATATTATGCAAAAGCGCAATCCGGCCGACCGCATGTCCCGCGAGGAGTTCGAACGGTCTACAGGAGCTGCCTATGCGCTTGCTGTCGGAGGTCCCGAGCAAATTGTGGAGAAAATTATGTATCAGCATGAGCTGATTGGGCATAGTCGCTATATCCTTCAATTGGATATCGGAGGCGTCCCTTACGCCAAAGTCGCCCGTTCCATTGAGCTGCTGGCTAAGGAAGTCATGCCTGTTGTCCGGCGAGAGCTAAGAGGCCAAAGGAGATTGTATTGACCAACCTTGTCATCGGGAATAGAATGGGATTAATGGTAGAAATCATACAATTGATTCCAGATTTCAAGTCGAACAGACAACTGTAGGCTGAAGCATTCCGCTTCGGCTTTTTTTGTCCTTAGCGGCGATTTCAAGAGAGAGAGGAGAAGGAGAATGGACCTGTTGCAGCTCAAATATTTTCAAACGGTGGCCCGCCGGGAGCATATTACCCAAGCGGCCAAAGAGCTGAATATCGCGCAGCCATCGTTGAGCCAGACGATTGCGCGGCTGGAGGATGACCTGGGTGTGACGTTATTCGACCGATTAGGCCGCAATATCCGGCTGAACGAGGCAGGCAGAATTTTCTTGCAGCATGTCGAGCGCGCCTTCAGCGAGCTGGAGAAGGGCAAACGGGAAGCCGTCCGGATAACGGGCAAGTATGAAGAAGTCATTACGGTGGCCTCCATTCACTTGCCGTTCGTATCCGAGATGCTGGCTTCGTTCGTCGCGAAGCATCCGGAGACGAGATTCCGGTTCCAGCAGGGCTGCTACAATTCTATGAAGCAACTGCTGAAGGATAGAGAGATTGACCTATGCCTATCCGCACCGCCCATTGAATTGCCGAATACGACAAGCATACCGCTGTTGTCCGAGGAGCTGCGTCTGCTGCTGCCTGTCAGTCATCGTCTGGCTTCGCGGGAATCCGTGCATCTGATCGAGGTAGAGAAGGAAGCTTTTATCGGGCTCAAAGCCGGCTTCGGGCTGCGGGATGCGACGGATGAGTTTTGCCGGAAAGCGGGGTTTACGCCTAATGTTATTTTTGAGGTGGAGGATCCTGCACTGCTTCATAAGCTTGTCCGGGCAGGCATCGGCATCGCCTTTATTCCCGCGCTATGGGATATGGACAATACGGACCCGGCCACTGTAGCTGTACGGATCGCCGATCCGAACTGCTTCCGGACGATAAGCTTGACCTGGTTGGAGCGGCAAGAGCTGTCGCCCAGCTTTGAACGCTTCCGTATTTACGTGATTGAATATTTTCATAAGCTTCAGCAGAGACTGGCAAGCGCCGCTTCTCCAGGGGGAGAGCATCCGCGCTCCATTATAGGATTGGAACGATTAAAATAATATCGATTTTGGTATTGGATAGGGAATGAAGAGCAACCTTATAATCATTTTGCAGTCATAAAACCCATTAAATTCATAGGTTAACTGTGAAAATAGAGGGTTCCTTATCTTCAAAGGGCGTGTCGGGGGAGACGAGAACCGGGCGGCTGGGCGGATAAGGAGACAAAATGAGGGTAAGGGAGTGTACGGACATGAACAAAAAGACAAGAGGGACTCACAAAACCGTAACGTTGGCAATGCTTGCTTTCGTCTTGCTGCTGACGGCATGCGGCGAGAATACGGGAAAGGTGGGGGCAGCAGTACCGTCGAAGGAACCGACAGAGGCTCCGGCCAAGAAGCTGGTGATCGGTTCAACGGGCGGCTTTTATCCTTACGTCTTCCAGAACAGCGACACGAATAAGCTGGAAGGCTTCGAGGTGGATCTCTGGGGTGAAATCGCCAAACTGACCGGCTATGAGGTGGAGTGGCAGACATCGGAATTTAGCGGCTTGTTCGGACTGCTGGATACCGGGAAAATCGATACGATCGCCAATTCCATCGCTGTAACGGAGGAGCGGAAGAAGAAATATCTGTTCAGCGAGCCTTATGTGTTCTCCGGCGCGCAGCTCGTTGTGAAGGAAGGGAATGACGCTATCCAGTCCCTGGAGGACTTGAAGGGCAAGAAGATCGGTATCCAGCTCGGCACGAACTTCGCCAATCTGGTTAAGGATTTCGATAAAAACGGCGAAATTGAAATCGTCAATTACGAGTCGGCGGAGGCTGGCTTTCAGGACGTGGCGATCGGCAGGATCGACGCAACCTTCGCGACGAAGGCTTCCGCGCTCGGTACGATTCAGAAGACCAAGCTGCCTCTTCAGCTTGGGGGCAAGCAACTGACGACGATACCGGCAGCCAATCCATTCCTGAACAAGGAAGAGAATAAGGAATTGATCGACGGGGTGAATGATGCCCTGAAGCAGCTTCGGGAGAACGGAAAGCTGGCCGAGATTTCGACCAAATGGTTCACGCAGGATTTGACCAATCCGGATAACTGACTCAGATAGCGCGTTGGAAGGGGCGAAGGCCACTTATGTTTGATTTGTTATATTTGCTGTCGGCGCTTCCCCGGCTGCTGCAATTTATGTATTTGACTGTGACAATCGCTGTGCTCTCGATGCTGTTCGGACTGGTGCTCGGGCTGCTGCTGGAGACGGCGATCAGACGCAAGGTATTCCTGTTGTCCCCTTTCTCGAAGGTGTACATCTCTTTCTTCCGGGCGACGCCTCTGCTGGTGCAATTGTTTATCTTGTATTATGGGGTTCCGCAGGTGATACCGGCTTTCGGCGAGATCAATGCCTATTGGGCGACCGTAATCGGCATTAGCTTGAACTGCGCGGCGTATCTTGCGGAGAATATTCGGGCGGCAATCCGCTCGATTGATTACGGGCAGTGGGAGGCATGCCAATCGATCGGCATGACCCGCTGGCAGAGCATGCGGCGGGTTATCCTGCCGCAGGCGCTTCGCATCGCGCTACCTTCTTTCGGGAACCAGTTCGTGACTGTCGTGAAGGAGACGTCGCTGGGCTTCACCCTGGGCTTAACCGAGACGATGGCACAGGCTAAGCTGATGGCTGCCGATACCTATAAGTTTCTGGAATCGTTCCTGGCGGCTGCCATACTGTATTGGCTGGCTGCTATTGTATATGGCTATATTCAAAGCGCCATGGAGAAGCGGGTCAACCGCCCGTACGGCCATGAGGTTTAACCGGTAATGCGCCAGAGAAGGAGTGGAAAGAATGAGCACGTTAAATGAATATTTGCAGGACAAAAAATCGGCTTTGGATGCGCGCAAGCTAAGCTTGGCGAAGACGGATGAAGTTGTTCCGAATAAGCTGAAGGCGGGCATTCGGGTTGCGGGACGAAGCGGCGTGCGCGAAATTCGCATTCGCGACTTCCAGGTCATCAGCGACAGCGGACCCGAGCTTGCAGGATACAGTCTCGGTCCAAGCTCGCCCGAGCTTCAGCTTGGTGTCCTCGGCAGCTGCCTGTCGCACATTACGCTGATTCAGGCGGCAGAGCGGGGAGTGCCGCTGGAATCGGTGGAAGTAGAGGTGACGGGAGAGATGCATCCTCTGGCGGGCAAGCCGGGCTATGAGGATGTTCCGGTGTACCTTCATAATATTGCGTATACGCTGCGCATCGAATCCAGCGCGACTGCGAAGGAACTGGAGGAGCTGCATGAAGCTGTCGAGCTGGCCTGCCCGATCTTAAATCTGCTTCAGCAGCCGCAGCAAGTGATAGGGACGCTGGTGCGCTCGAAGCGGAAGCGTGCATAGGGGCCGGGCAGAGATGTTTGTTTGCACCAAGATCAAAGCAGGAAGCGGGCATCATGCGCGCTTCCTGCTTTTTTACTTTGGTGAGGTTGGGGTTAAGCTGGCATACCGCTGGCTCACTGCCCTGCGGCGGACTTCAACTCCCGCTGCTGCTCGCGCTCAATCACTTCCAGGAATTGATGCTTGAACGCCATGCCGCGAATGACCGTATCGCCGATGACGAAGGTTGGGGCCGAGTTGATGTTGGCGACGTAATAAGCGTGATGCAGCGCTTCGCGGTGTTTCTCGCGGTAGGTGCGATCCTCCAGCGCCTTGCGGTAAGCGGCGCGTTCGAGGCCAATCTCTCCAGCCAGTTCGGTGAGAACATCGATCTCCCCGATATTTTTGCTCTCCAGGAAGAAGGCTTCGTACATCCGTTTGTTGTATTCCTTCGCCTTGCCGTGCTCGATGGCGAACTGATATCCCTCGAAGGCCAGATGCGTATACGGCTGAGGAGAGAAGGGTGGCTTCACGATCGGAATGCCCAGCTCGGCTGCGATGGGATAGACCCGCTCTCTCCAATCCCTCGTAATGTATTCGCCCTCGGGGCGAAGGGTAGGCGTCGGATAAGGGCGAAGCTCGAATGGCAAATATTCGACCTCGATTCCTTTCTCGGCGGCGGCCGCCTCCAGCTCGCCTTCGGCAAGGATGCAATAAGGGCATACAAAATCGGAATACACTTGCAGTTTCAAAGCCATGAATAGTAGCTCCTCTCGGACAGATTAGGAACAGCCGTCAATGGTGCAGCTTATGCCCATGCTCCATTGCTCCAGCCGCTCCAGTCGCTGCTTCTTGAATTCGGCATCAATGGCTTCCAGAAACTGCTCTTTATATAGAAGCCACTTGTACGCCGTATTGCCGATTACATAGGTTGGCGCAGCCGTAATATCGGCTTCGTACAGCGCATGATGCAGCGCTTGCCGGTGCGTCTCCCGATAGGTGCCATTCTCCAGCGCCTCACGGTATGACGGGCCGTCCAGACCCAGCTCCTCGGCCAGCCGGGTCAGCACATCGATATCTCCGATATGAAGGCCATCCTGGAAGAAGGCCTTGTACACGCGTGAATGATAGGCTTCGCCGATGCCTGCTTGCTTGGCGAATTGATAGCCTTCAAAGGCCAGATGCGTATACGGCTGCGGGGAGATCTCTGGCATGCGGATAGGAACGCCTAGCTGTTCTGCGATAGGGTAGACCTTCTCGCTCCAGCTCCTTTGCATATACCCGTCCTCAGGGCGGAGAGTCGGCGTCGGATAAGGCCTCAGCTCGAAGGGCAGATGCTCGATGGTTACATCTCGCTCCGCTGCCGCCGCCCTCAGCTGGCCATCGGCCAGCAAGCAGAAGGGACAGACATAATCAGAGTACACTTTGATCGTTAACGGCATGGCCGGTGCTCCTTTCAATAGAGGATGGATTGCGTCTCCAACGTCCGAATCCGGAGCCGGAGGAGAGAGAATCCTTCCACTGCCAGGTCTGCTCCAGTACAATCGACACCAGTACGCCGACTACCAGTCCATTGTTCAGAATCGGCTTGAGCACATCTGGCAGTCCTGCAAGGCTGGCTGCGGGAATGAACATGCTGCCAACTCCGGCGAACAAGGAAATGGCTGTAATCGTCAGCTTCTTCTCGTCATGCAGCACCGAGCCCAGCTCCTTCAGCCCTGCCGAGAGCAAATGTGCAAAGGACGTAAAGATGACGGCAAAGGCAACCGGTACAGGCACGGACGCAAGTACGGCGGTGAGATACGGGAAAAAGCCGGAAACGATTAGCAGCAGGCAGCCGATGATGAACGGCAGCCGCTTCGTCATGCGCGTAGAGGCTACAAATCCGGCGGAATGGGAGTTGGATACGCAGCCGACAGCAGAGAAAGAGCCGGACAGCAGCTGATTGACGCCCATTACAATACCCGATCTCCGGTAGCGGTCCGCAGGCGCAATTCCGATCGTCTTCTCCATGACGACGATAGCGGCAATCATGTTGATCAGCAGCGGTAGAGTAATGACCAGCGTCGTAAGCGCAATGCCCGGGTCGAAGAGAGGCGTTCCCCATGCGAACAACCGGGGGAAGAGCACAGCCGTATCCGGCAGCTTGGGCAAGGATGGAATATGACCGAAGAGCAGGAAGAGGCCGTATCCGGCCGCGATTCCGATCAGTGCCGAATAGTTGCGAAGCCAGGCGGTCTTGCCTCTGCCGCACAGGAAGGTAAGCAGAAGAGTTGCAATCGCCGGCGCTGCGATGCTGGCATGAATGTAGGCATCCTTATAGCCCACCCCAAGAATGCCCTTCACGATAGGAGAGCTGAATTGGAAGATAAGCAGCAGCAAGTAAGTGCCGGTTACGACTGGGGTGAACAGCTGCTTTAAATAACGAATCAGGTGAAAGGCGCTCAGAAGCAGAATGATGGTCCCGCCAACCAGCAAGCCCATCTCCATCTGGCGCAACAGCTCGGTGCCGGATGAGCCGGGCGCCAGATTCGCCGCAAGCAGGATGAAGACGCCCCACCATACGCCGGCGGGGCCTTCCAGGATCGGAAGCTTATGCCCAAGCGTCACTTGCAGCAGAGAGGATATCCCGATGACGACCAGCGTTCGCTGCAGCAGGCTGATCGTATCCGCATCCGAGAGCTGGAATGCCGCCGCGACAACGATCGGTGCGACCAGCCCGCCCGTCAGCAGAAAGAAGGTCCATTGCAGGGAATCAAGCAGCGTTCTCAAGGACCGCACGCTCCTTCATGCGGCGCCGGGCAGCCGTCATACGCTCGCTTCCGTCTTCAGTTCGGATGCGAGCTCTTGCACTAGCGACTGAAGCGCCTGGACGCCGGCTTCGTCGATGAAGATGCCGTGCTGGTCGATCTGTCCGGGATCAGCGACATATTGAGAGGACAGCACATTCGCCTGGAGGCCGCGCAGCACGAGACGCAGATTGTTCAGCGCGTTGATGCCGCCTTTGCCGCCGCCGGCTGCAGCTGCGATGGCTACCGGCTTGCCGCGGAAGTGGTCGCCATTCAGGAAGTCCAGCGCGTTCTTCAGCGCGCCGCTGATGCCGTTGTGGTATTCCGGCGTCACGATGAAGAAGGCGTCGGCTTCCTGCGCAAGCTTCTTTAGCTGCACGACGGTATCCAGCTCCTGCTGGGCGGGATCGCCATTGAACAGGGGAAGTACATGACGGTGAAGGTCCAGCAGCTGGGAGTTGCCCTGCTTATCTCTTAGCAAGCGGTATACAACATTGATGACAGCTTTGGTATTGGCTCCGGCACGAGGGCTTCCGCTAATGAACAGCACATTTTTACTCATTTCTCACACGCTCCACATCCAGATTAATCCCAAATAAAACCAACTTCTCCGGGTTAATTAGTATCATACGTTCGGGCAATAAAAACTTCCAATACCAAATTCATAATGGGTTTCATAGCCTGCCAATTATGAACCTATTGCCCCCAGCCTATCGGTTATATTTTTCATTGACAGGATCAATGAATCCCATTTATGATAAGTGACAATTCAAATTGGAATAGGAGGAATTAGATGGCTAAATTACGTATTCGTGGTACGGCAGAGCCCGTTGAGGGTTCTGCCATCGGTATATTTTTGGAGGAGCAGGGAGTCTACTATGAACGATGGGAGGGGAATCACACCCCTTTCGCCTATGACGATCGGCTGCTGCTGACGGAGGAGGAGAAGGCGGAGCTGCTGCGCATTTATGAGCATCGGATTGCCGACTTCGCGAAGAGAAGAGGCTATAAGCAATGGGACATTGTCATCCTGTCGGACCAGACGCCAGACATGCTTCAGAAGTTCGGCTCGCTGCACTATCATCTGGACGATGAAGTGCGGATTGTACTTGGCGGCGGGGGCGTTTTTACGATTAAGAGAGAAGACGGGACAGGATATTTTGAGCTGACGGCAGTGGCTGGCGATGTGGTGGTTGTGCCTGCTCGCAGGCCGCATGCTTTCCGCTTGGCGGAGCAGCCGCAATTTATCGTTGTCCGCTTGTTCGAGGGAGAGGCTTCGTCGGTTACGTACAAGGCGGACGATCCGTCGTTTCATGTCAATTAATGTCGGAACGATAGCCTTCGGTTAATGCGATTGATTTGATAAGTTATATTGGACGGTATAGGAGGGGGGAGAGTACAGTCTAATTGTAAAACCTTCCAGAAACAACGCCTAATTTTTAACATTATGTGAAACTTTATGTCGGAAGGAGGGATGAAGCCTGAATCAATTGGCTGGGATAAATATAGCTGATAGGGAGTGGTAAATGATGTGCCGAATATTCGGGTATATCGGTAATGATTACGTTGATCCCGGTCGATTGAAGGCAGTCTCCGATTTGCAGCTGGCAGGCGGACCGGATCAGCAGTCGGTATTGGCGGAGAGAAACTGGGCGATTGGCAACAACCGGCTTGCGATTGTCGGACTCGATGGCGGCCAGCAGCCTTACAGCCTTGGCGATTCCATACGGATTGTACTCAATGGAGAGATTTACAACCATCGCGAGCTAAGAGGCAAGCTGGAGGCGAAGGGCTATACCTTCGAGGATCATTGCGACGGCTCCATCCTGCCTGCGCTGTATGCAGAGTATGGACAGGATTTTGTCCGGTATCTGGATGGGATGTTCGCCATTGCGGTCATTGATTTGCGGGAACGGGTAACGCTGACCTTGGCGACGGATCCGGCTGGGATCAAATCCTTGTACTATTACTGGGATGAACGGAATGAGACCCTCTACTTCTCCTCAGAGCTGCCTTCCTTGCTGGCCTTCGGCAGTGTGCCTTCTAGCCTGTGGCTGCCGGGCGTTGACTTCTACTTGACGACGAAGGTGGTGTTCGGCGAGCGGACGCTGTTCGACGGAGTTTATGCGCTTCCTCCTTCTTCGTTGCTGCAAGCACGATTGGGTGAGCGTCCAGCTCTTCGACGGTGGAAGACGCTGCTGGAATCAGACCCGCTCGGTGGGGAACCGTCAGGCGCTTCTCAATCGCTGCGCGGGCAGCTTGACCGTGAGGTTGCAGCGCTGCTGCTTGCTGATGTGCCCGTCTCCACCATTAATAGCGGAGGGCTGGATTCCAGCCTGGTGACCGCGCTGGCGAGCAAGAGGCAAGCGGGCATTCATTCCTTCAACCTTTCCTACGTGGGTGATTGGCCGCTGGACGAGAAGATCTATGCCAGAGAAGTATCGAGGCGTTACGGCACGACGCATCATGAGGTGCTCGTCGATCCGCGTGACTTCGAGAAGCTGCTGCCGCTTGTGGCAGAGCGTCTGGGACAGCCCAATGCTGATCCCATTACGCTCAGCAGCTACGCCTTATTCGAAGCGATTCATGAAGCAGGCTTCAAGGTAACGATATCCGGCGACGGAGCGGACGAAATGTTCGCGGGCTACGACCGGTTCCTGGAAGCGTCCGTGGCGGGGGATAATTGGATCAAGCCTTATGTGGACGCGCTGGGTGTCGCCTCCCCAGAGCTGCGCAAGGAACTGTATAGCGACGATTATCGCGCCTTTATTCAAGATAACGGCTCAATCGGCGATCAGATTGCCGACAGCCTGCGCGCGGCGAACCACCGGAAAGGGCGGCTGGACGCCATTCTGGAGTTCGAGCGGGAGTACCGGCTGCCTTCCTATCATTTAAGACGCGTCGATCATCTCAGCATGGCGCATTCCGTAGAAGTCAGGGTCCCTTATTGCCAGCCGCGCATACTGAACCTGGCGGGCAAGCTGCCCGTTGATTGGCGGATCGGGGAAGGGAAAGTGAAAAGGCTCCTGTACCGTGCCGCGGAAGGTCAGCTGCCTGATGCGATTCTGAACCGCAAGAAGCAGCCCTTTACGCTTCCGATAGACGCCATGATGCGCAAAGGGCTCCCGCTCTATGAAGCAGTGGAGCGCGTACTCGATAGGGATACTCTTCGGAGACAGAACTTATTCAGCCCAGCAGCGGTAGAGAAGCTGCTGCGCAAGCAGGCAACTCAGCCCGACGGCAAGATAGCGCTTACACTATGGTCGCTCGTTATCTTTCAGCTATGGATTAATCAATATCACGTTCATATCGGTGCTTCCAAACAATATCAGTTTGAGGGGTGATTCACATGCAGACGTATCTGGCTCATGCCGAGGGAAGCGTGTCTTCATCCATCGTTATTGATGGAATAGAGTTGCCTGCTTCGCCTGATGCCATTATTCCGATTCTTAAGGACATTCATGACGATCTGGACCATGAGGAGCGGCCATACGGATTCATCTCCAAATTTGTGGTAATCCGGCCGTCCAAGCATCCTATGTACGATTTGAACTATCTGTTTTTCCAGCTTGTGCCGGGCAATCCCGTCTCATTCGATTATTCCGGCAGCTGCGGGCATTCCATTCTGGCTGCCATTCAAGTCGCGATGAAGTGGGGCTGGCTGCCAAGCGCCAGCCCGGGGCTGAGGGTTCGCGTCTTTGTAGAGAACGTCGGCGATTCCCTGGTCTGTGAGGTTGATCATGCGGTACGCTCCGGCATGAACTGCACGGCGCACTTCATCGCGGATGACGGCACGTCGCTCGCCAGCCTGCTGCCATCCGGCGCTCTGACGAACCGGCTCGCTACACCGTTCGGTGATTATGAGGCATCGATTGTATCCTCCGGCAATCCTTATGTGTTCGTACAAGCTGCGGATCTTGGCATTCAGTCGGAGGGGGAGCTGTTCGAGACGGGAGGCGATACGCTGGATCGTCTTAATGCGATTCGCAGATCAGCGGCGCAGCTGCTGGGCTGGAATCCGGATGGCGTCTTTCCGAAGGTGGCGGCTATCGCCAGCTATGAACCGGACACGATCTCGTTCAGGGCGATCTCCATCCCGACCTGGCATCCGACGATTGCGCTTACCGGAGCGGCTTGCATTGGAGCGGCTGCCGCTATTGAGGGCACGGTTGTGCAGCGGCTGATTGGAAGCGCGAGTGCGGCAGGCTATCGGCTAAGAGTAAGCACGAAAGGCGGAAGCACTTATATCTCGACCGCTACGACGGGTGGCAAGCTGACGGATTATTTGCTATATAGCAGCATTTCTGAAAAAAACGTGCGCCTGCTTGGAGCGCTACCGTTTAAGAAAGGAGCAACGTACGAATGGGAGTTGCAACGCAAGGTGTACGCATAGAATCATTGCTGGAAGAGCTGGAACGCTACGCCGCTTTGGCTGACGAGACTGGCCATACGCAGCAAGAATCGCTTGATGCGCTGAAGGCATCCGGATTTCTGGGCAGCCTCGTTCCGGAGGAGTATGGAGGGCTCGGCCAAGACTCTCTATTTGCTGGCAGACTCATCGCTTCTATTGCATCCATTGATCCGTCGATCGCCATTATCGTATTCCAGCATTTCTCCGTCGTATCCCGAATACTGGAATGGGGCAGCGTGAAGCAGCGAACGGACTACTTGCCTAAGCTTGCGAATGGGCAATGGCTAGCTGCATCGGCTTGGTCAGAGACTGGTGCTGGAGCAAATAAACAGAATATTGCGACAATAGCGGAGCGGAAAGGGGACGGCAGCTGGATCATCGGAGGCGTCAAATCATTTACGACCGGGGCCGGACTTGCGGATCTGTACCTGGTGCTGGTTCAGACGGGAACAGGAGACTCTGGGTCGCTGTACGGCAATTCGGGACAATCGTTTTTCCTGATCGAGACGACGCAGGGGATTTCCGCCGATGCGGATACGAATTTGTCCGGCATGAGAGGCTCCTCCACCGGCTTCATCCATTTGCATCATTGCGAGGTAGCAAGCGAGCAGTTGATTGGACCGCTGGGAGGAGCGCCAAGAGTCATTAACGGCATTCGCGAGTGCGGGCTGACGCTGGGTTCGGTGTCGCTTGGCATTAGTGAAGCGGCTTATGCTCTGGCGCTGGAGCAAGTGCTCGCGAGAGGCCAGCAAGCCAATCCTCTGCTGCAATCGGCCCTGTCTGACCTGCATATGCAGCTCGAAGCGGTCCGCGCGCTGGTGGAGAAGGTTGCGGCGAAGGAAGGGGGCGACCGGCTTAGCCAGATTGCCTACCAGTCCAAAATCTTCGCTTCCGAGTCCAGCGAAAGAATCGTCCGCGAAGCCCAGCAGATTATTGGAGGCTCCGGTTATGTGCGCGGGAAAAAAATCGAGCGCCTGCTGCGCGATGCCAGAGCCGTCTCGCTCATGGGGCCGGTGAACCGGCTCGCCCGGGAAATTATCGGAAGGGAGCTAATCTCATGAGCGGGACCGTGTATGATCTGATCGTAACGAATGCCCGCATCGTCTATCGCGACCGCATCCTTCATGGCGGAATCGCTGTCCGGGACGGGAAAATCGCGAAGCTGCTGAAGCAGGATGAAGAGGCAGCAGCGAACCGCACGATCGATGTGGAAGAGAGATACGTGCTGCCGGGACTTATCGATTCGCATGTGCACTTCCGAACGCCGGGCTATGAGCATAAGGAGAATTGGCATTCGGCTTCAAAGGCGGCGGCAGCGGGAGGTGTGACTACGGTGCTGGATATGCCCAATACGAACCCGTATACCGATACGGTGGACAGGCTGCGGCAGAAGGCGGCCCTTGTGCACGGCCAGTCGTATGTCGACTACGGCTTCCACATTGGAGTCGCACCAGGCAAGGCGGGAGCGCTGCAGGCGCTGTCCCGCGGGGAAGCGGCAAGCATAAAGCTGTTTCTGACCGGGCATCACACAGCGAAGCACATTATTGACGACGAGGTGGAGCTGGATTATATATTCCGGCTGGCTGCAGACAAAGGCATTCTGCTGACGCTGCATGCAGAGGATGACTTTGTGCTGCGGCTGTTCCGCCAGACTCGCTACGAGCCGTCCGGCTTGACGAATTACGAGGCGGCATATCCGCGTATAGGTGCCATTGCTGCTGTCGCGCGGACGCTTCGGCTTGTCCGCAAGCATAGCACTTCCGTCCACGTGCTGCATGTATCGTCGGCTGAAGAAGCGGATTTGCTGGACGCGGCAGCAGCGGCAGGCTACCCCGTCACGTACGAGACGACCGCGCATCAATTATGGTTCGATCACGCAAGCGCTGAACCGCTAGGGACAAGGGCAAAGCTGAGTCCCGCCATCAGGGAGCCGAGAGATCGGGAAAGGTTATGGCAGTCCATCGCTCACGGTACGCTGACGTCGGTTGGCAGCGACCATGCGCCGCATTCGATAGCGGAAAAGAGCTTCGCCTTCCACGATGCGCCGCCGGGTCTGCCCGGCGTTCAAGAGCTTCTGCCCGCTTTGTTGACTGGACTGAAGCGGAATCTTCCCGCTTTGACCAGAGAAGAGCGGCTGCTAACGGCAGCAAGACTGCTTGCGGCAGGACCTGCTCTCCGCTTTGGCCTCGATCATCAGAAAGGCAGCATTGAAGCGGGACTGGATGCCGATCTCCTGATTGTGGACGACGAGAAGAAGTGGACGGTGACCACTGAGCGCGTGCTGTCAGGAAGCGGCTGGTCGGCTTATGAAGGATTGGAGCTGGAAGGAGAAGCGTTAGTGACAATTGTCAGGGGGCATGTGGTATACGACAGAGGGCAGTTCGGCGAGGAAATCGGAGAGCGAATCCCTCTTCGGCGGGAGCTTCCTGATGCCTTCGGACGTACGGCGGGAAGTCCTTATCGCGTGTTGGCTTAAGCTTTATGGGAGGACACAAGACAGTGCGGCAAGCCAGAGAATCTTTGCTTGCTTGCCCAAACTATCCATTTTGAAGGAGGAATAATGATGACAACAGCAGCAAAACCGTTAACATCCGGCGCAGTCATTAGGTGGTCGGAATTGAATTGGGAGGATCGGGGCGAATTGCTGGTCGCGATTCCAGTGAATGAAGAGAAGGGTGCGGCGCTGGTCAAGGGGCTGGTCGTCCGCATTAAGCCGGGCGGCACCTGGAGCAGCTGCGAGAAGGGGAAAGCCCAGGAAGTCGTGGGCGTTATATGGAGGGGCAAAGGCAGCGCGCGCGTAGGCGAGGCAACAAGCTCTTTAGAGGCGTCTTCCGCCTTGTATGCGCCGTCTGGTACCGATTATGAGGTGAAGGCGGATCAAGGGGAGGAGATCACGCTGTACATTTGGCAGACGGAGTTGCCAGCAGGGTCGCTGGCGGCATCGAAGCCAAGGCTGTTCAATCATCTGTATAACGACGAGACTCAACTGAAAGGATTCACAGGCAACGATCCGTCGCAAACCATCACCAATCCGGCCAATATGAACTTCCTGTTCTGGCCGGGCACCGGCAGCGCCAGGCTGTCGCTGCATTGCGGCATCCAGGAGCCGGGCCAAAGCTTTGCCGTTCACCAGCATCCGCATTCCAGTGAGCTGTTCATCGGCGTGGAGGGTAAGGGCGAAATCCACTTGAATGGGGAATGGCATCCGTTCGAGGCGGGCGATCTGCTTTATGTGCCGCAGGGTATCTTCCACGGTACTCGCAATCTATACACCGGCGAAGGTGCGGCCAGATTCGTGACGACAGGCGGACCGACGCCGTTTGATGCCAGCTTCTACACCTTTGCAGGCGTATCGCCAGAGGTCGTCAATCCGGAATAAATAACTGAACAAAGAGAAACCGTTCCTTCGCAGATGGCAGTGTGACTCGCCATTTACGAAAGGAACGGTTTTTTTGTTCATCTCATATGATGATGTCCAGTTTGCAGTCGATTACGGGATTGTAACAAGTCCGGGATCAACAGCCTTCAAATAGGAGGTATCGATAAACGTGTTGAAGTCCGGCACTTCCTTAATTTTCTCGTTATCCAGCAGGAACTTTGAGATGGTCTCCAGCGCACCGGTCAGCTCAGGTGTCAGATCAAGCGCATAGTGATTCAGCGCAATCAAGGTTTTAATATCGGCAGCATCCTGCCCCAGTGTTTTTGCGATATGTGCAGCTGCCTCATCTGGATTCGATTGAATAAAGCCGACAGACTTGTTCAGCGCGCGCAGCACGGCTTTGACTGTCTCGGGGTGTTTGTCTGCAAAGTCGCTATGGCCGATCAGGACGGAATACGAGTGGATCAGCTGCTGAGGTCCTTCCTCGCCTGGCACATGAGATTCCTTGCCGGTCAGGAGCGCAACGCCGCCGCTCTTGACGCCATTCAGAGCTACAGGCTGCCAGATGACGAAGGCATCGATATTGCCTGCCTGGAAGGCGGGCACCAGCTCGGTCGGACCGATCTTGAACGGCTCGATCGATGTGGCGTCAACGCCATATTTCTCCACGATACGGAGGAAGAAGGCTTCGGATACTGTACCTGGGACATAGGCAACTTTCTTGCCGTTCAAGTCAGCGGGCGTTTTGATTTTATCCGGATTGACGACCAACGTCTGCACGCCGGATATGTCTGCCTGCTGGGCGATAATCTCGATCGGCAGGCCGGAAGCCTTGGCAATAATCGGCGGAATGTCGCCGGAAGATCCGAGCTGGATGCTCTTCGAGCCTAATGCGGCAGTAACATCGGGACCGGCAGCGAACAACTCGATTTTGACCTCCAGGCCTTCCTCCTTGAAGTAACCTTCTTCGCTTGCGATTACAATGAGCGGAGACAATTGCGTATCGCGCGCCGTGCCGATTGAGAGACTGGTCGTTTCCAGAGCTGGCGCAGGCGGCTCGGACGGCTCAGTAGTAGCGGCAGGAGCCGAAGGAGAAGGAGATACGGACGGCTGCGTCGATGCCGATGGAGCCGGCTTGGTGCTGCTTCCGCATGCGGCGAGCAGTACCGTAAATGCAACGAATAGCAGGATAAGAAAGGATAAGTTCGATTGACGTTTCTTAAACATAGCAATAGCCTCCAAAGTAGTTTATTTCCAACGCAGCAGAAGCTTCTCCAGCGTGGTCAGCAGCAAGTTAATGAAATAGCCGATAATGCCGATGGTAATCATGCCGACCAGCACCTGATCGGTTTTGAACATGTAACGCCCTTCCTGGATAAGGAAGCCCAGCCCTTCGTTCGCCGCAATCAGCTCGGAGCCAACCAAGCATATAAAAGCCATGCCCATTCCCGAGCGGATACCGATCATCATATTCGGGATGGCGGCGCGCAGCGTAACATGCCAGAAGATATGCAGCTTGCCGGCACCTAGCGATTGCGCAGCGCGGATATGCACGGGGTCGACCTGACTGATCCCGCCCGTAATATTGAGCAGTAGGGGGAAGAAGGCGCCGTATATAATAATGGATATTTTCGACCATTCATCGATGCCAAGCCACAGGATGGCAAGAGAGATGAAGGCAAGCGGCGGAATGGGCCGCAGCAGCTCGACAATGGGATTGATCGCATCCCGCAAAAGACGGGAGGAGCCAAGCATAAGCCCCAGCGGGAGCGCAATGGCGAAGGCAACGGCGAAGCCGAGGAATACGCGCTTCAGGCTGGACAGCGCATGAACGACGAGCGAGCCGTCCCCCAGCATGTGCGACATCGTCTGAAGCGTAGCAATCGGGCTGGGGAGTTGGGAAGGAGCGACATAGCCTAGTCCGGTAATGAGCCCCCAAGCAAGCAGCAGCACAGCCAGCCCAGACAGCTTGATGAGCAGCCGTGTCCAAGCTCTCCTTCCAATCGGCAGCAGCCGTTTTCTTAAGGAAGGCCGTACACCCTTATGCGGTAATGACGGATAGGTGTTCTCCATACGGGCGCTCTCCTTCTCGCAAAGCATCACTAATGCGGGACTGGAACTGAAGCAGCCTCTCGTCATGGCGATTGCGCAATCTTGGCAGATCGATGCGAAGATCGAGCGCGATGCGGGCAGGATTCGGCTGCAGGACAATGACCCGGTCGGCGAGGTAGACGGCCTCTTGAATGCTATGGGTGACGAACAGGCAGGTTTTGCGCTGTTGCTCCCACAGGCCAAGCAGCTCGGCTTGCAGCTTCTCGCGCGTCTGCTCGTCAAGCGCGGCGAAAGGCTCATCCATAAGCAATATGCCAGGCTCATTGGCAAGCACTCTTGCAAGCCCCGCCCGCTGCTTCATACCGCCGGACAGCTTGCCGGGATAATGCTTCTCGAAGCCGGCCAGTCCGACCATCTCAATATAATGGCGGGCGCGTTCCTTGCGCTCCGAAGCTTGGACGCCGTTCACTCGCAGGCCGAACTCCACATTCTGTTCTACAGTAAACCAGGGAAACAGGGCATATTCCTGGAACACAACGCCGCGCTCCTTGCCGGGCTTCTCGATCCGGGCACCGTTGTAATAGATGTTGCCTTCATAAGGCTGGAATCCGGCTACGCAATTAAGAAGAGTCGTCTTCCCGCAGCCGCTGGGGCCGAGCAGGCATATAAATTCTCCCTCATCCACGGTCAGCTTCAGCCGGCTCAAGACGGGACGATCTGCGGAGTGACCGGGACTTTTGAATGCTACAGTGACGCCTTCAAACGACAAAATGGGAGTACCTTCATGCAACGTTAGATCCACTCCTTTCGCAAAATTCATACTATTCCACTAAGATATGTTGCATATTGCTACTACTGTACCAGTGATAAATCAACCAATCCAATACAAAATTGGCTATGTAATTGATAGCTTGCGTACAATGCATGGGGTGGTTTGGGCAACAAAAAACCGGACCTTCGTTCTATCGAACGAGCATCCGGTTCGCCGTTAGCGTGACTCTTTAGAGTAACAAGTATAATTTTTAGTAACCATCAAACTAACCTGCGCTGCAGCTCTTCCCGGGGGAACCCTTCATATGGATGTATACTACCGGAAAGGACTGCGCATATTTAAAATTCATTTATCCAAAACCAAATAGGCCTTTTCAAAATGTCCATTGTTGAAACAAGCATCCCCGCCTATACTGGCATAGTGATAATGATTATCATTACTATGAATAAGGGAAAAGGGGATTTGATATGAATCAGCAGGATAACCGCCGCTTGCAGCCATGGAAGCTCATGATGATGGCGGCTCTCGCGGCGCTTGCATTAAGCGCATGCGGCAACACAGCGAATACAAACTCGGTGAATAAGCCTTCTGCAACGCCAGTTACGACTGACGGGGAAAAAGTCGTGGGTACAGAAGAGGCTTCTAAAGTTCGCATGTTCAAGGATTGGACCGGACATGACGTCGAGGTGCCTAGCAATCCGGAGCGCATCATCTTCCATTCGGAGACAACCGGAGATTTGCTGGCGCTTGATGTTATGCCTGTTGGCATTTTGGGACAGAGCATTAAAGGCTCTTCTTTCGAGGATAGAATGGCGAATGCAGAAGATGTGGGATTCCCGATTAACGTAGAGAAAGCATTGGAGCTGAATACCGATCTCATCATCTTTGCCAACAGCGACGAAGCGCAATACGAGCAGCTGTCCAAGGTTGCTCCGACAGTGACCTTCGATTCGTTCGCTCCGCTGCCTGAGCGTCTGACTACGCTTGGCAAGCTGCTGGGCAAAGAGAAGGAAGCGCAAGAATGGCTGGATAACTACAAGCAGCAGGAGACGGGTATGTGGAAGTCTCTTCACGAGATCGGCGTAGGAGGAGAGGAGACGGCTTCGGTCATTACGTTCTATCCAGGCAATCGGCTATTTGTTATGTTAGCCGCCGGATTGCCGCAGCTGCTCTACAGCGAAGGCGGCTTCAAAATGACTGAACCAATAAGCAGCGCTATGAGCGAGGGCGTCGGATTCGTCGAAATTTCGATGGAGAAGCTTGCCGAATTTGCAGGGGACCGCATATTCGTGTTGACGCCGGAGTCGGAGGAAGCGCAGGCGGATACGAAAGCATTGCTGGATAGCGCGCTTTGGAGCGGGCTTCCGGCGGTGAAGAACGGTTATGTCTATGAATTGCCAATTAACAAAGCGTCAAGCGACGCCACTTCGCGTGAATGGCTGGTGGGGGAACTGCCGAAGCTGATGGCGAAGTCGTAATAGACCTCGCATTTTACTAGAAATAAAGCAAAGAAGCTTTCGACTAACGTTGAAAAGCTTCTTTTTTTTCGTTATAGTGATAATGATTATCATTGACGGCGGGTGAGAGGGACATGAGAGCTAGTCATTCAACAATACCGATCGGTTCGTTATTATTCCAGTTGATAGACGGGACTCTTAACAGGTGCTCAAATCTGGAGAGAACTGAGCGGAGCATATCGGATACCTATCTTCTGCTCGTATTTCTGAAAGGGGAAGCGCAGCTGATCATTGGTGACGAATTGTACCCTATTCAGGCGAAACAATCGTATTGCGTGCTTCCTGGAATGAAGTACAGTGTTGAACATAAGGGCAGATTAGGACTGCAGTACTTCCAGCTCTCCTTTCGCGTGATTCAGTCGGAAGACGGAAGCATGGGGCGGTACGCGGGTCCTCTATGGCCGGGCCAAGGTCCGCTTCGAGCATTTCCTTTCACTCGAATTCTGCAAATTGCAGAGCAGCTGGCAGAGAGTGCAGCTGACAAGGACGGTATAGAGCAATTCAAGCGAAATCAATTATTTCAAGAGCTGATCGGTTTTCTGCTGGAACAGCAGCATCAATCGGAGGAGACGGATTCTCCTATTCATGCTGTGACTTCGTCTATTCAATATATAGAAGAGCATTACACGGACGCGCTTACCGTTAGAGAGCTGGCGGACCGGTCGGAGGTGCCGTATTGGCAATACTCCTCCATCTTCAAGGAGCTGACGGGCAAGAAGCCGAACGATTACATCGCGGAGCTGCGCATGGCGCGGGCCAAGGAGATGCTGCTGCGAACGAATGCGCCGCTGAGGGAAATCGCCAGCCAGACGGGATATGTGGATGAATATTATTTTAGCCGGCGATTCCGGCAATCGACGGGGCTAGCGCCAAGGCAATATGTCGCAGCGATGAGGAAGAAGATATCCGTTCGCGATTGGACCGGCCATGAGGTGCATATTCCCGCACACCCCAAGCGCATCGTCTTCTATGGGGAGACCGTTGGCGATCTGCTGCCCCTTGGCGTCAAGCCTGTCGGCTGCAATTACGGCTTGCAAGAAGCCTGGTGTGAAGAAGAGCGGCACACCATTGTGGATATAGGCACTCCGCTGGAGCTCGATACGGTCGAGAAGCTGGACCCGGATCTTATCATTTACGCCAATGCAGATGAAAAGCAGTATAAGAAAATCGCAAAGATTGCGCCGACGGTTACTTTCGACAGCTATCAATCGTTAAAGGAGCGCATGCATACCCTTGGCCATTGGTTCGGCAAACGCCGTGAAGCGGAGATGTGGCTGCACCGTTTTGAACAGCATGCAGAGGAGATGTGGGGGTCGCTTAAGCCGGTTATCCGGCAAGAAGAGACTGCATCCGTCTTCACCTACCATCGTGGTGACCGCCTATTCGTCATGGGAATGATCGGGTTGACCGAGATGCTGTACCACCCGCATGGCTTCAGGCCGACCAAACGCATTCAAATGCTTCGTAACCAGCGCCGGGCTTATCATGAGATTACCAAAGCTCAAATCAAGGATTACGCAGGCAACCGTATTTTTTTGATTTTGCCTACGGATTCAAAGGCAAGAGAAGAGACGGAAGCGTTATGGGGCAGCCCGTTATGGAATAGCCTCACAGCCGTTCGAGAAGGGCGCGCTTATCTCGTAGAGGAAGGGAAGTGGAACATCGGAGACGCCGTGTCAAGCGAGAGGCTGTTAGAGCTGTTGCCTGCCCTTCTGAGAGAAAGCCGTTAAATTTAAGCCAGTCTTCCTGCAAAGAATAGATATATCCATACTTTCCCAGATGGACGTGGCGCAATCCAGTACAATGGTAGATACAGGATTGCAAAACGGAGGGAGTGCCGATGAACGAAGAAGATTTGTCCATGGCAATGGAAGCTTTGAAGCATTATGCCATTCAGCCGGTTACGGTGGAACTTATAGGGCAGAGCGCCCATATGGTGTTTAAAGTGACGGATGTGCAGCAGAGCCGATATAGCCTGCGTCTTCATGCTTCCAAAAGCGAGAGCATGGATCCGATATGGCTTGCGTCTCGCGTGATCTCATCTGAGCTTGCGTGGCTGGAGGCGTTATCCGGCGAGACGGATGTGGTCGTGCCTGTGCCGCGCAGGAACAGCAGCGGGGAGTATGTGACAGAGACAGGCGGCAAGAGATGGACACTGCTTGGATGGGTGGAAGGGGAACAGAAGCCGTTTATTGCTACGGCGGAAGAGGCAAGGCAGATCGGCCGCATGATGGGCAGATTGCATCGGCAGGCCTCTGTATGGAGTGCTCCGGATTCCTTCACCAGACCAGCCTTTGATGGTTCGCGAATTGAACAAGCTCTTGGCAAAGTCCGGTCGTGGTCCAAGGATGGGCGCATTCTGGAAGAGAACGTAGAGCTGCTGGAAGTAGCGGGGCAACGCGTGCTTACGATGATGCATTCACTCGATCGAACACCTGCGCATTGGGGCCTTATTCATGCGGATGTGATTCCAAGCAACCTTCTGTTCGGTGAGGGAGAGTGCCGGCCGATTGACTTCGGGGCTTGCGGATACGGCTATTATTTGCTCGATCTCGGATGGACATTCTCGTATACTCACCCTGCGCTTAGAGCGAGCTTGCTTGAGGCGTATGCCGAACAATTTCCGCTGCCGGAGCATCATGTGGAGAGCCTGGAAGGTTTTCTTGTTGCCGCGCAGCTGGAGACTATGAACTTCTGGCTCGGGCTGCCGGATGCCTCCGAATGGCTGCCGGACCATATCGATAAGCTGGCTCAGAGGGAGCTTCGGCATTATGTAGACGGGGAACGCTTTCTATTTACAGGTATACCTTACTGGGAATAATAAGAGTTTGAGGGCTGCTGCTGATCACGACAAGTGATGGCAGCAGCCTTTTTAGAGCCAACAGCTGAGAGGAAGCTGTAGAAATCAACTCTTTAGAAGAAGGTAATAACGGGCATAACTTGCATAGTTTAACAACTTCATTCACTTTTCCGCTTTTGAAATAATAAGAGCGTCAGCATTCTATAAAGAAGGTTGGGGAGTGATGAGCGTTGCGGGATAAAAGAGTCTTATTGGTTGTATTAGGGCTTTCGGTGGTCATTATCTTAGCTGCAGGATTAGGCTGGCTGGAAAGAAGCGATCGTGGAGATGGAGGGGACGGGGCAATGAAGCCGCAGGAATCGGGAACGCTTGGCATTGCCAAACATGAGGAAAACTGGCTGCTGGATCCTATCTATCAAGTAAAGATGCACAGAGATTTGGTATATGCGACCAAAGAGAACCAGCTTGGCAAGCAAGAAGCATTGGCGCTTGATCTGTATGAGCCGGATCAAGCGGAGCCGGAGGCGCGGCCGTTAATTCTGTTCATTCATGGCGGCGGCTTCAACTCAGGCGATAAGCGGGATGCGGAGGCGATAGCAAAGGAATGGACCAGCCGAGGATATGTGGTGGCATCGGCTAACTATCGCTTGCGTAACAACCCTCAGGCAGATATGAAAGGAACCATCGCCGATGCGATAGAAGACTTGGGAGATGCCCTGTCATGGCTTCAGCAGAATAAGGAGACTTACCGCATCGATACGCGCTTGACTGCTGTGGGCGGCGATTCCGCAGGCGGGCAGCTTGCGGTTACCTTTGCCAGCCGGTATGAGGCTGCAGCCAGAGAGGATGAACCTGGACTATTCGCCGTCATTGATATTTATGGTCCGCTCTTCAGAGGCGAGATCCAGGAAGGGTATCCATCTACGCTCATCATTCATGGTACGGAGGATGCGATGGTGCCCTATCAGGAGAGCGTAGTGCTGTTCAACATGCTGGAAGCCGCCCATGTCTATCGCCAGTTCATCACCATGGAAGGCGGCGGGCATAGCTATCAAGATCCGAGAGTATGGGGGCAGGTGGTCCAGTCTACTGTCTATTTTCTAAGAAATGCTATTTCCTCTCCGCAACAGATCTTTTTGCCGGCTGAGACGGAGCTGGCTGTGTCCGCTGGAGATGAAGCCAAGCTGACGCTGTGGAGACAAGCAGCTTCTACGGAAGCTGCGGGCAGCATACGGGCGAAGCTTCCAGATGGGTGGGGGCTGTCAGGCCCAACCGTTTACTCCGCAGGTGCAGATACTGATGTAGCCATCACCATACCGGAGGATACGGCTTCGGGGCTTTATCCTGTCTTAATGTGGACGGATCAAGATAGCGGCAAGGCTGAATTGCCAATAGCGCTATATATGAAGGTGAGGGACCGGCTAAGCCTTGAGCGAACAGTCTATTACAATACGGATGAACAACAAATCCACACACGCCTTGCCATCGACAACAAGCATCCGAGGCCGTTGCAAGGAAAGGTTGTCCTGCGTTATCTGAATGCGAAGGGCACCCAAGACGAAGTGTACGACCTGGGGACACTGCAGTCCGGCGAGCAGAGAGAGCTGACTCTGCCGTTTTATTCGGATGATCCGCCGACGATCTATTACGAGAATCTGTTTGGCGCTACGCTTCAGGAGACTCCATTCAGAACCCATGTATTTGCAGCCGAGAAGAGCAATAAGCCGCTAGTCATTGACGGCTCGCTAGAGGATTGGAAGCGCGGCAACACGTTCCCGCTGAACCGCGAATCCCAAGTGCTTATGCAGGAGTATGGAGGCGCCGATGATCTTAGCGGTCTGGGATATGTTACATGGGATGAGGACTATGTATACTTGGCCCTGGAGATGAAGGATGACCAGCATGTGCAGCAGGAATCGGGCTTCGGCATTTACTTGGGAGACAGTGTGCAGTTCTCCTTCCGGATGGACGAGAAATCTGGCGCGCCGCAAGGCGTACACGAGTTCGGGGCAGCACTTCGTAAAGGCGGCTCGCCGTCCACCTTCCGCTGGCTTGCGCCGCCACCCTTCAAGCCGGGTGATATACCTGGAATGAAGGCTGGCATTAGCCGCTCCGGGGAGCAGACGGTATACGAGATCGCACTACCATGGAGCGAGCTTGGGGTGAAGGAGCCTTCCGAAGGCTTGCAGTTGAAGTTTTCGCTGCTGGTGAATGATAACGACGGTCAAGGCCGCAAGGGCTGGATGGAATACAACAGCGGCATTGGCTATAAGGACGAGAGAGCATTCGGCGATTTGTTCCTGGTGAACAAACGCAGCTAGATTATAGAGACTGTGAGCGGCTGTCTTCTGGCGGTGGTCACAGTCTTTTCTTTAAAATAGCAGGAAATGGTTGCGAAATATACGCCGTGCCTTTATTCTAGCAAGTAAGATATGGTTTTATTTTACAATAGAGGATATCCAATGTTAAAGGAGCGTTAATGATGAGTGATGATACGAGTCGATCCATTATCGGGCGATATATTGAGGCTTATAATGCCTTCCATATCGATGGCATGCTGGCGCTTCTGCATGATGATATTGTCTTCCATAATTATTCCGGCGGCAAGCTGGAGCTTGCGACGAACGGCATCGGCGAATTTAGAGAGCTTGCGGAAAAGTCAGCAACCCTGTTTGCCAGCCGTTGCCAAACGATTACGGGCTATCGTTCCGAGAATGGCGAGATCGTCGTGGACATTCATTATGATGCGGTACTGGCCGTTGATTTGCCGAATGGACTGAAAAGCGGGGAGCAGATGGAGCTGGCCGGAAAGTCTGTGTTCCAGATTGAGGATGGCAAAATTTTGCGGATTGAGGATCATAGTTAAGGTGATGGAATGGTTCGAAGAGCTTCCGCCAATCAGGTCGGATATATCCCAGTGGTCACCTTTTATTCGGAATGATTGGTTCCGAAGACATTATATGAAGTTTGTCTATGTGCTTATGGCGGGTATCTTTGCCGTTCCTGTCTGGTATAACGGAGGATTCTCTCATGTCGAGGACTTCCCGCTATTGTTGATTATCATTCCTCTGTTTATCATGCATGAGCTGCTTCACATCATCGTCATACACCGTCAGGGTGACATCAGCTTGACGTTCAAAGGCATTTTCTTCTGGCTGAATAGCGATGCTGTGCTGTCCAAGCGCAGATTTTGGGTTTTTATGAGCCTGCCCTTCATCGTTCTATCCCTTGTGCCATTGATCGCTTCCTTGTGGGTATCCGGCGAATGGAAGCAGCTCCTATTCCTAATTGGCTGGATCAATCTCATCATCTCTTCCTCCGACATCATCAACTCATTGCTCATCCTGTATTCTACCGAGGGTATTATCAGGTGAAGAGGAGTCCCTCATAGCTGCCGCCTCATAAAAATAAGAGCTGCTTCAAAGTTCATTTTATGAATTTGCAGCCCCTGCTTTTGACAAGATCTAAAGCAAGACCGGAAGCCTTCAAACCCACTGTAACCGTGGTTTTGAAGGCTTATTCAGTCTACGTTTGGACTGACTTATCCGTTGCTTTCCTTTTGTTACAGCCGCTTTCTCGATTTATTCTCTCTCCAGTTGCAGCTCCCGGCGCACTTCATGCTCGTCCCGGCTTACCTCCACAAATCCTACCGAATCATAAAGCTTGGCAGCTTGCTTGTTCTCAACGCGGTGGCCCAGTACGATGGTGTCGCAGCCATGCTTTTCGCGGATATAGCGAATCAGCGCCTTCATGCCCAAGAGCCCGTACCCCTTACGCTGATGCTGATGATCAATCAGATAAGCCATAATCCAATACATTCCGTCCTCCGGATCAACAGCATAGATCGCCAAGCCGACAAGCTGCTCCGAGTGATAGAGAGAGAGTGGCGTAAAGCCGCAATAAGCGGACTCTGCCAGCCAATAGACAGCTGGAACGGGGAATACGTTCCGCTGTTCTTCGGTAACTTTCAGCCCGGCACAATCATACCAGTTGGATTGATCAACGGGTCGTAGATGGACTTTCCAATCTTGCGGGCTTAGCTGTGAATCGCAATCATTCTTTATCAAACACTATCACTCCTTTGGTAATGGTTAGTTTAGATAGTCCGGCAGCACTTGGATGCAATCCCTCTACCAATAGGATGGTATTATATCCCACTAGCATTCAAGGCTGAGTATGCTTTAAAACATTCATTCCCGAATAGGCCATGCGAGGCATATGAAGCCATAGCACTTTATGAGGTTTAGAAAAATTATATGAAAGCAGCACAGGATTCTACAGTCTTCTACAGCAGCCCGGGAGTAAAATGTAGGCAGATTCGTCCGATAAGGAGTGGTTCGAATTGCCGACAAATAAGGAATGGCTAAGCTTGCAGCAGGCGCTGACCAAAAATGGCTTCTTACAGAAGGAAGATCACCGGGACATACGCAGCGTCTCGGATCTGACTCCTGCCTTGAGAGAAGCGATTCAAAAAGCGGGAGGGCGCGATTGGAAGCTCGATCAGCCTATCCGTGCGAAGGATATTGAAGACCTGATTGCCGGCAAGCTGAAGAGGCGGTATTGCGGCGTGCCGGAGCGAAGCGGCCAGGGTGGTATTACTCCGCAAGCATTTGGAGCCCAGGGAGGGCGCTGGCGCAAGGGTGCGCTCCGTGTATCCATCGACACATCGGGCTGCAGCTTCGTCAATGCGCCGGGAGCGTCACTTACTCCTGCCCAAGTGATCGGCAATGCCTTCAATCAGTGGCAAGCCGCCTCCAATTACTTCAGATTTACGATCGTCCCCGCCGGAAGCGCGGCGGACATTCGTATCCGATTCGGTGACGGCAGCGTAGACTCGCGATTGGGAACGCAAGGCGGCGTACTAGCCTTCGCCGCCTATCCCGAAGAAGGGAGCATGTGGTTCGACTCCACCGAGTCTTGGTCGGAGCGCGGCATCAATGGGACGCAAAGCCTACTATCCGTAGCCATCCATGAAATCGGCCATGCACTGGGCCTTACACACTCCAGCAAGCCTGGCGGCACGATGTATCCGTACGATTCATCTACATTCGCCATCGATGCGGAATCACAGGAAGCGCTCAATTTGATGTACGGGTGGTCTAGCCAGAAGCGTCTGGGTGACCGAGGGACCAGTGACCGGGTAGCTCTAGCTGTCGCCAGTGTCTCGAATTTCTCCGGCCGGATCGAAAGCCCTCGCATGGTATGGAAAGGATTAAGCGGCGACAGCGGCATCTATGAGTCGGAGCTTCAATCCGGCAACTGGTCTTCGCAAAGGCGAATATCGGGCATTGGCTCCTCGCATAGCCCTGCTCTCGCGGAAATTGCGGTACCCGGCGATGTGCCGCGAACGGGACTGTTTATGGCCTGGAAGGGGGTTGGAAACGACCAGGGGCTGTATTGGTCACGTGACAATGGAGGAGGCTGGGAAGCGCAAAGACGAATAAGCGGCGTCGGCTCCAGCACCAGGCCGTCGATTGCCAGCGCAGCGGGCAGGGTGTGCATGGCATGGAAGGGTATCCAGAACGACAGCGGCATCTATTGGTCGACCTTTGACGCTGCTTCCGGAGCTTGGTCGGCGCAGCAGCGTATCCCTGGCATCGGAACGACAGATTCACCTGCGCTTGTCGGATCGGGCAATCGGCTATACATGTTCTGGAAAGGGATTCAAGGAGATTCCGGCGCCTACTGGTCCGTCTTTGATTTCGGGAGGGATCCGATCTGGCGTCCGCAACGCCGCATCGAATATTATTCGTATCAGACAGCTGGCGGTGTGGCGCATTCCATCGGGACTTCCGGCGGAATTGCGGCGGCTCGCCATGGAGACAGCATTCTGCTTGCCTGGAAAGGCATTGAAGGCGACAGCGGCATCTATTACAGCATTCTGAGAGACACGGAATTCGGCGGCCAGATTAGGGTGCCGGATGTGGGAACCTTAACGGGACCAGGTTTGGCGGCGGCATCTGATGGCACGTTAATGGCATGGAGAGGAATTGGGCAGGATCATCATATTTACTGGTCGCGATTATAGAGAAGGGCCGTGAAGTACTGATTGCATGGGGTCAGCCGAATCGGTGCGGATCTAGTGAGGACAGCTCAATAGGGGCAAGCGGACCGGCAGGTCCACCTGCCCTCAAAACCTCCCTGCTTCCGGTTCTATATTCCGGGTTTCAAGCCGGTGTATAATTTGTTATGATCATAGGGAGAAGAGCAGGGGAGCAAGATGAGATGGACACCTTTAGAGACATTATCGCCGAACGGCGTACCTATACCGCTAACAAACATACACATAGCCATGGCTACGGGCAGCTGATTATTCCGCTCCAGGGGGAGCTTGAGATTACGGCCGGTCCCAAAAGCTTGATGATGAACACGGAGACGCTGCTATACGTGCCGCCCTCATGCGAGCATACGTATCATTCCGTCGTCCGTAATGAATTTTTGGTACTGGATATTCCGCATTTCATGCTGTCCTCCATTGAGCTTGGGGACCGTGGAATCGCTTGTCCGGTGAACAATCAGTGGAAGGGCATCCGCTATCTCATTCTGAACGAGCTGGAGCGGGGACCGGAGCATGGGGCTGCGCTTAAGGAGCTGTTCCCGTATATCTCGCATTGCTTGGTCCAGGAGCAGATGCCAAAGTCCATCCAATATATTCATGAGCATTACGATGAGCCGCTTACGGTGCAGAAGCTTGCCGAGATGGAGCATTACAACCGGTCGTATTATTCCGACTGGTTCCTGAAGGAGACGGGCAAGACGCCCTCGGCTTATATTCAGGAAGTGCGCCTGAGTAAAGCGAAGGAGCTGCTGCGGGATACGAATCTGTCGATCTTGAATATCGCAGTGCAGGTCGGCCTGGAGCATCAATCCTCGCTGACAAGATTGTTCCAGCAGTATGAACGGGTCACGCCAAGCCAATTCCGAAAAATAAATCATGCTCGTTTGTCCTAATCGGCAGGCGGGCTTTTCTTATGCGCTTCAATTTAACCAGGCGACATTCGGTAAAAAGTGTCCGGCAATCGGTCAAAACCGATTTTTGCAGGGGGATACAATGATATAGATCCCGGTTCGCCGGGAATCTCTTGGATAACTGTGAGGCAAGAGCCACGGTTATTTTTTATATGCAGGAGACGCTGCCTGTGAAGCGGCAGCGATCATTGGATCTGGATGCGAAGGAGCAAGACATGGAAACGATACTGGGATTATTATTTACATTGTTATGGTCGTCTGCGGCGATTGCGATCAAGTTCGGACTGCATTCTACGACACCGCTTGCGCTGGCGTCGATTCGGTTCATCCTGGCAGGTGCGCTGATGATGATATTTGTCTATGGCATTAGCCGCAAATATCCTTTGCCAACCCGTAAGCAATTCGGACCGCTCATTGTACTGGGGCTGCTTAATACGACGATATATATCGGTGCAACCTTGTGGTCGCTGAGCTATGTTCCTGCTGGCTTGTTTAATTTATTTGTTGCGGTTAATCCGTTCCTCGTTGCTTTTCTGTCCTACATGTGGCTGAAGCGCAAAATCTCTATCAAGGAATGGACAGGTATGAGTGTTGCCGCGGCGGGTCTCTTTATTGCAGTGTGGCCCGCATTTGCGAGCGCGGAGGGAGGGCTGATCGGCTTCCTGCTGCTTGGAGTCGGCATGGCTTCGATGGCGCTCGGGAGTGTATACTTCAAAAAGGCGGATTTGCAGCTGCCTGGCATCTTCATTAATGCGTGGCAGCTTTCGATCGGCGGAGTCGTATCCGTTCCGCTGGCTTATTTTATCGAAAAAGACCGGTTCTTCTTGAACCTGGATGCTAATTTGATCGGTTCGATGATCTGGCTTGTGTTCGTTATTTCCATCGGGAGCATGCTGCTTTGGTTCTACATGCTAAAGCGGGATGCGGTGAAGGCGAACAACTGGCTGTTCATGACGCCGATCTTCGGCTACATGCTGGCAGCGGTCCTGCTGCATGAGCAGATTACGGCCTTTGATATGGTGGCGACGCTGTTTGTAGTGACGGGATTATTCTTGTCGGGCAACATTAGGCTCAGTCCGCAAAAGCTGCTTCAAGCCCGATTCCACCAAGGCTCATTGTCCAGAAAATAAGTCGGAGCGGCGGTTAACCTGAATATGGGAGGTTACGATTATGGCGGAGATAGAAGATTTCATGAAGCTGGATATTCGGGTTGGCACGATTGTTGAGGCAGTGCCGTTCCCGGAGGCGCGGAAACCGGCGATTAAGCTGAGCATCGATTTTGGGCCGCTGGGCATCAAGGGGTCATCGGCTCAGATTACTCGGAGGTATGAACCGGAGAGGCTGATTGGCCGCCAGGTCGCAGCTGTTGTGAACTTTCCCGTGCGCCGGATTGCCGGGTTCAAGTCGGAGGTGCTGGTGCTGGGCGGCATTCCGGAGGAAGACGACGTTGTGCTGCTGCAGCCGGATACCCCGGTTCCGAATGGAACGCCAATAGCTTGAATGTACGAATGCACTCGCGGTGTTGCTTAGCGTTGGTCGCATATTTCTAAGCGGAATGTTTATGTGTATGATCACAGTGTCGATTGCGATATATATAAGTGTAAAGGCTGCGGCATCGTCTGGTGACATGCGCAGCCTCTTTTGTTTTTGAAAAGAACAATCCCGGTTCTTCCAAGAAAAAGGAAACCCTTGGCTTTTGTCGAACGTTGTTTAATAGCAATGCGGTGCAACCGGAGGGAGCGGGGGCTTTGAGTGAGCCATATCAAGTGTTAAATGATTACGTCTATCAGGTGCAGCAGGAGATTGGCGTAACAGCGGCGGCGGTCTATCTGATTCAAAATGATGTTGTTGTGAATGAAGGGTACTCCGGCAGACAAGGAGCCGACACTACGTTCCGCGCTGTAGATGCGCAAACTCGGTTCAATGTCGCTTCCATTCGCAAAACCTATCTTGGGCTGGCTATCAGTCTGTTGATGGAGGATGGGCGCATCCTTAGCGTAGACGATGAGATCGGACATTATTTGGACGAATTTTCAGAGACTGCCGAAGGGGTGAAGCTGCGTCATCTATTGACCCACACGCACGGTTTAATGGAACGTGATGGTCAGCTGATAAGGGAGTTTGAGCCGGGCTGCGGCTGGGCTTATCGGAATACAGGAATCCGTATGCTGACTCTGTTGGTGGTCCGATTAACCGGACAGACTTTAAGCTCGTTCCTGAAGGAACGTGTATTTGACCCGTACGGATTGAGGGAGACAGGATGGGAAACAGATTATTCCGAGGAGCTGATCTACAACTACTATAGCGATCCGCATTTATGGACAGGGGCGCATGACAGCGATGCAGGGGATCAGAGCAATCTGTTTGTCAGCACCAGAGACTTGGCGAGATGGGGACATCTCCACTTGCGCAAGGGAAGCTTGGACGGCAGAGGGCTGATTCCGGCAAGTGTATTTGAGAGAGTGGTAACACGTCACACGCCGGATACTGTACCATGGGACGAGCCGCGCAACGGGTTTATTTGGTGGCTGCAGCATGATACGCCGCAGAATCAGCTTGGGGAGCGGCTGCCGGATGGGTCCTATCTGATATTGGGCGTTACGGGCTGCGTATGTATCGTCGCACCGGAATATGATGCGGTCATCGTCCGTATGTACAATCAACTGAGCAATCCGGAGGGCTACAATTATTTGGACGATATTAGAACCTTTGGCAACCTGGCGGCGGATCTTCTGAAAGTTGGTCGTTGACGAAGGGGCTGTTTGGACCTGATGCTCTGAATTCGCGTTGTCGGCAGAAAGAGGTTTGTGAAGTGATACATAAAGGAGTGAAAGGATGAGATTGGACGGACTATATGCGGATGAGTGGGAAGGGCTGTTGGCCGATAGCAAAAAAGAAAGGATCGTAAGGCTGCTGTCCGAACATAATGTTCCTTTTGATTTAGCGGGAATGAAGATATTCTCTGCGTATGGCGTCGAGAGCGAAACGGCCTTGCTGGATTGGCAAGGACGGAAATTCGTATTTGTACCGGGTAGAAAGTCCGTCATGCTAGGATGGGATAGCGGTATTGACAGTATGAAAGAAGGGACGCGCCGTGAGATCGGGGACGGATTCGAAGAGGTAGATGGGCTGAACGACTATATCAACAAGCATACTTCGCCTATTCGCACAGTTGACATTCCCCCGATGATTGTGGAGTGCGAGCTGAATGAGGTCGGTCTTGTGCCGGTCGGATATGTGGACCGCGGCAAAGGAGAGCATCAAGTAGAGGAAGATTATTTGGAGCAGGTTGAGGATTATTTGTACGAGTTTAATACGGAGCACGTCATGACGGAATATTCGGAGACATGCCGCTTCCAGCGGAGCGAGGATGATCCGATGGTTTATCATATTTATGCTTTTGACTACACGACGCGGGAGGACTTGCTGGCGGAGCTTCAGAGGGATGGCTTCACTTTGCTGACGGAGGATCAGTGGGAATATCTGTGCGGAGCGGGACAGCGTACGCTATTTCCATTCGGCGGCCGGTTCGACGAGGAGGTCCGGTACGCGCATCTTAGTGAAACTGGCGAAAACGTGCTGGAGCAACCGAACGGGCTAGGTGTGACGATCGCATACGATCCGTACAAATACGAGATCGTTGACTCCGAGTGCCTCGTCAAAGGCGGGGACGGCGGGAGCGCATTGTGCGGGGGAGAGCCCTTTATCTATATGATGCTGCCGCTGGCAACCTATTGGCGGGATGCAATGGCAATCGAGCTGGCGGAGGATGAGGATTTGGCAACTGGCTATTATTTTTACCGTAGAGCGTTTGTTGTGAAATAATGAACTCTTAGGAGGTATGTATGCTTATACCATTGAATGGCGCGTTTCCTGCGGACAAAACGATTGCAGGCATCCATAGCATTCCGGTGGCGGAAGACGGCTCGATTGTTTTCGTCTGGGACAAGTATGAAAAAGCATTGACGACGGTCGGCGGCAGGCTTGATTCTAATGAAGATATCGATGCCGCTCTGGACCGGGAGACGATGGAGGAAGCAGGAATTGTGCTGGAGGCACGAAGGATTCCGTTCGCGGCCTGGTATTGGGAAAGCACAGATACATTCACAGTTTTTGTCATGGCTAGAATTCGGGAGTACAGAGAGCTGCCGGAAGGCTTTGAGACAACGGGGCGGGTAGCGATGAACCTGGAAACAGCACGCGAGCTGATTACCACACTTGAAGGCGACGGCTTGAGGTTGCAGCTTCTGGCTCTTGTCGAACCGCTTTATGCAAGGGAGTTTAAGTAGATTAAGCAGCTGTGCAGAGGGAAAGTGGAGCGAGCTGACAGGCTTGATTTTGAGCAGAATGGCAGTTATCAATGGTTGATGGCTATAGCCGAAAACTTTTTGTGAAATAGGTGTTGACCTTGCCCCAAGGGCAAGGCTGTAGGATGTGATTACCGGCTACGATGAAAGGATGTTAGGAGTATGCTTACGATTGGACTTGTCGCGCGTTTGTATGGCATTACAGCGAAGACGCTTCGGCATTACGATGCGGTTGGACTTTTTACCCCAGCGAAAGTGGGTGAGGATAATCTCTATCGCTTGTATGCGCCCGAACAGCTGCCTGAGCTGCGTACGATTCTGTTCCTGAGATCGATGGGATTGAACCTGGATTCCATTCAGGAGATGAAGCGCAGCGGTACGCTGGGGGATGCCGAATATATGAAGGGCCTTCTCCAGAAGCGGGCGGAGGCTATTCAAGACGAGGTAGGCTCCCTTCACAAGCAGCTCCATGATATTCATCGTATGGTCGAGTATATGACGAATACGGGAGGAATACCTATGGAACCGAAAGTGATTCAGAAAGAAGCGTTTACGATTGTGGGGATGGAATGGCATAGCCAGTCCAGCGAAGGAGATATCCCTTCGATGTGGCAAAGATTTATCCCGCGCGAGCATGAGATTGAGGGCAAACGGGAGCCGAAGGTAAGCTATGGCATTTGCATTCCGATGGATGAATGCGAGGATTTTACGTATGTTGCGAGCTACGAAGCTTATGGGGATCATCTTCCGGATGGAATGACCAGAGTGAATGTACCCGCCCAGCGTTATGCGGTGTTCACCCACAAAGGGAAGACGGAAAGCATGGGTGAAACGTATGAACTGATCTACGGCAAATGGCTGCCGCTGCAAGGACTTAAGGTGACTAAGGGCATCGACTTTGAGCGCTACGATGAGCGCTTCCATGGGCCGGAGTCCGAAAGCTCGGAAGTTGATATTTATATCCCGATTGAGTAGGCGGGGGTGAAGGAAGCTTCGAGCGGCAGCAGCCGTTTGCAATGCTGGGCCTCGTCTCGATGAGTATTGGCGTACATCGGCCATCGCGCATTGCTTAATTGTGCGATGGCCGATTAACGTTGTGAGGCGGCGTTGCAGGAGCGAAAACGTGCGAAACGCGGAAATAACGCCGTGAGGCGGCATTGCAGGAGCGACAACGTGCGAAAAGCGCAAATAGCGCCGTGAGGCGGCGTTGCAGGAGCGACAACGTGCGAAAAGCGCAAATAGCGCCGTGAGGCGGCGTTGCAGGAGCGAAAACGTGCGAAAAGCGGAAATAGCGCCGTGAGGCGGCGTTGCAGGATCGAAAACGTGCGAAAAGCGCAAATAGCGCGCGTGAGGCGGCGTTGCAGGAGCGACAACGTGCGAAAAGCGGAAATAGCACCGTGAGGCGGCGTTGCAGGAGTGAAATCGTGCGAAAAGCGCAAATAGCGCCGTGAGGCGGCGTTGCAGGAGTGAAATCGTGCGAAAAGCGCAAATAGCACCGTGAGACTGCGTTGCAGGAGCAAAAACGTGCGAAAAGCGCAAATAGCGCCGTGAGGCGGCGTTGCACGAGCGAAAACGTGCGAAAAGCGTAAATAGCGCCGTGAGGCGGCGTTGCAAGAGCGAAAACGTGCGAAAAGCGCAAATAGCGCCGTGAGGCGGCGTTGCAGGAGCGACAACGTGCGAAAAGCGGAAATAGCACCGTGAGGCGGCGTTGCAGGAGTGAAATCGTGCGAAAAGCGCAAATAGCGCCGTGAGGCGGCGTTGCAGGAGTGAAAGCGTGCGAAAAGCGCAAATAGCGCCGTGAGGCGGCGTTGCAGGAGCGAAAACGAGCGCAAACAACCTTATCCCGCAATCATGTTCGAGAAGAACGCGATTTCGGGATTTTTTGCATATTAAGAAACATTGGAGCTAGTTCGTTCGTAAAATAAAGTTAAATTTGTCATTCGGAAGGGGACGCTGTGTATGCATAGAGAGAGAGGAGAGCTTGGAGGCTGGGCAAGCAGCAGGAAATGTGACAAGCTTAGCCTGCAGCAGCAACAAAAGCAGCACCAGCACCAGTCGCAGCACCAGCAGCACCAGCAGCACCAGCAACACCAGCAACACCAGCAACACCAGCAACACCAGCAACACCAGCAACACCAGCAACACCAACAACACCAGCAACACCAGCACCAGCATGAGCCGCAGCGACAACTAGGTAGAGAAGGAAGGGCGGTGACGGGATGAACGGGTATTCGATGCTCGCCATATTGGTTGTAGGGCTGCTGTCCGTTTCGTACTATGGATGGGCCGTGCGCACGCAAGCGCCTAAGTGGCTGGTATGGCTCCCTTCCCTGATAATTGTGGCAGCATTGGCGGGGACAGGGATCAAGTTTGCTTTCTTCCAGAAAGGATACAGCGGCATTGCCGACATCGTCACTTCGATGCTGCTCGGAGCATTGCTCGCCGTTCATTTGATCATTGCAGGCGTTGTTCACTGGAGAACCAAATCAACAAACTAATTATACTGCCTCAAAAGCTGGTTTTGGCGCATTGCCGAGACCGGCTTTTTTTAGTTTTATCCCTGTCCAAACTACAAACACTATGAACTATACATACTGCGCACCAACACAAAAACAGTGTAATGTATAGTAACGCAAAGCGTAAATTAGTTGCGAATCTTAGACGATTGTGTTGAATAATAGGATTTTAATGCGCTTACATTGGGATTAGAATGAAGCTACATTCAAACAAGGGGTGAAGGAATAATGAGAAAGTGGTTGAGTACGTCAATTATTCTAACAATGTTGGTTGCCATGCTCGCGGCATGCGGAGGCGGCAACTCGAACAACGGCGCATCGGGCGGCTCGAACAAGCTGGTTGTCTATACGCCGAATAGCGAAGCTATGCTGAATGCACTGATTCCATCGTTCGAGAAACAGACAGGCATTACGGTGGAGCTGGTATCTGCAGGCAGCGGCGAGCTGATCAAGCGTATTCAGTCGGAGAAAGCGAATCCTTACGCTGACGTTTTATTTGGAGGCGCTTTCGCGTTGTATAACGATAATGCAGACCTGTTCGAGGAATACGTTTCGGTGAACGACAAGGATCTGCTAGAGGGCCATGAGAACAAATCGGGAATCATGACACCCGTCGTATCGGACGGCAGCGTCTTGCTGGTGAACACGAACCTGGCGGGCGATATTGAAATCAACGGCTATGAAGATCTGCTGAATCCGGCTCTGAAAGGCAAGATTGCGATGGCGGATCCCGCTAACTCCAGCTCGGCCTTCGCTCAGCTGACCAATATGCTGAAAGCCATGGGCGGCGACTACACATCCGAAGCCGGATGGGACTATGTCGCGAAGCTGCTGGAGAACATCGACGGCAAAATCGCGGGCAGCTCCAGCAAAGCTCATAAGAGCGTAGCCGATGGCGAGTATGTTGTTGCCTTGACGTACGAAGATCCGGCAGTCAGCTATGTCAAGGACGGCGCTCCGGTGAAGGTTGTCTTCCCGAAGGAAGGCGCTGTGTTCCTGGATGCAGGCACAGGCCTCGTGAAAGGCGCCAAGAACCAGGAAAATGCGAAAAAATTTATTGACTATTTGATCTCGAAAGAAGGCCAAGACGCGATTGGACAACAGACAACGAATCGTCCGCTTCGCGCCGACGCGGCAATCAGCGACTTCATGACGCCAATCGATCAAATCAAAGTGATTCAAGAAGATGTAGCTTACGTCGCAGAGAACAAACCATCCATTGTAGAACGCTACACAGACCTATTCACACAAATCGCGAAATAACACAAGACTACACGGAAAACAAGGAAAGCGGGTGCATAACATGAGCGTTGCGATATCGTTCCAGGACATCGTAAAAAAATATGGCGACACTACCGTTATCCCCGAGCTGAATCTGGACATTCAGAAGGGTGAGTTCTTCACCCTTCTGGGTCCTTCAGGTTGCGGGAAAACAACATTGCTTCGCATGGTGGCGGGCTTCAACAGCATTGAGGGCGGAGCGCTCGCTTTCAACGACAAGGTTATGAACGATGTTCCTCCGGGAAAACGGAACATTGGTATGGTATTTCAGAATTACGCGATCTTCCCGCATCTCAGCGTATCGGAGAACGTCGCATTCGGCCTGCAAAACCGCAAGGTAGCCAAAGCGGAGCAGCAGCGCCGGGTAAGCGAGATGCTGTATACGGTGCAAATCGATCAATATAAAAATAGAATGCCCAAAAATCTGTCGGGCGGCCAACAGCAGCGTGTAGCGCTGGCCAGAGCGATCGTGATCAATCCAGACGTGCTGCTGATGGATGAGCCGCTGTCCAACCTGGATGCGAAGCTGCGCGTTGACATGCGCAATGCGATCAAATCGATCCAGCGTGAAGTCGGCATTACGACGGTATATGTAACTCATGATCAAGAGGAAGCGATGGCAGTCTCCGACCGTATTGCGGTCATGAACTCCGGCGTTATCCAGCAGATCGGCACGCCAAGAGAAATATATCAGCGCCCTTCGAACCTGTTCGTCGCGACCTTTATCGGCCGCACGAACGTCATCGATGCCAAGCTGGAGACGGGCGAAGGCGGCAGCGCTGCGGTTCGCGTCGGACGCGACTATTCGCTGTCGATGCCGGAGCTGGGCGAACTTGCGAAGTCTGGCCAATCCCTCGATGTGAGGCTCTCTGTACGGCCGGAGGAGTTCGTATTGTCCGAGGACGGCCAGGGGCTTGCGGGCAAGGTCGTCAACAATGTCTTCCTTGGTCTGAACACGCACTTGATCGTATTGCTCGATAATGGGCAAGAGGTGGAAGTTATCCAGCAATCGGCTTCTACGGAAACGGCAGAGATCGGCCAGACGGTAAGGCTTGCGATTCTGCCCGAAACCATTAATGTGTATGATGCCTCTGGAGAGCGCAACCTCAATCGGGGGACAGGACGATGAATCGCATGAAACGATGGGACATTTGGTCGCTCATCACGTTTGTTATTTTTGCCGGATATTTGATCTTCCTGGCGCTGCCGCTGTTCATGCTGCTGATCAAGAGCTTCTTCGACGGCACGACAGGCGAGTTTTCCTTGGCTTATTTCACGAAGTTTTTCAGCAAAGCCTATTATATGAACGCTGTCTGGAACAGTATAAAGGTGACTGTATGCGTAACCTTGCTCTCTGTTATTGTAGCGGGGCCGCTTGCTTATATAATGACAATAGCCAAGATCAAAGGCAGCGGCACAATCCGCATCCTGATCCTGATTTCTTCGATGTCCGCTCCGTTCATCGGGGCGTACGCCTGGATCTTGCTGCTTGGCCGCAACGGCGTCATTACGAACTTTTTTCATGATGTATTCGGCTTCCGCATGCCTGACGTCTACGGATTTTCCGGCATTCTGCTTGTACTGACACTGCAATTGTCTCCGCTTATTTTCATGTATGTATCCGGAGCGCTGAAGAATGTCGATAACTCTCTTATGGAGGCCGCGGAAAGCATGAACTGCACCGGCCTGAAGAAAATGTGGAAGATTCTCGTGCCGCTGATCACTCCGACGCTGCTTGCCGGCGGCTTGCTCGTCTTCATGAGAGCCTTCGCGGACTTCGGTACGCCAATGCTGATCGGCGAGGGCTTCCGCACGGTTCCGGTCCTCATCTTCAATGAGTTTATTAGCGAAGTCGGCGGCGACGACGGATTTGCTGCAGCGATTAGCGTAATTGTGGTCGTATTCGCAACAGCGGTGTTCCTGCTGCAGAAGTTTGTAGCCAACCGGAAATCGTACAGCATGAGCGCACTCAATCCGATTGAACCTAAGAAGCTGAAGGGCGTGGCGAATGCAGCCGCCCATATCTATGTCTATCTGTTCACGATTTTAGCGATGATGCCGCAAACCTATGTCGCCTATACGTCCTTCCAGAAGACGTCTGGCAAAATCTTTGTAGACGGATATTCGCTTGATAGCTACAAGGCCGCCTTTTCGAAGGTGGGGGATTCCATCTATAATACCTTTATCATCGCGGGCATTACGATTGTGATTATTACACTCGCAGCTATGCTGATTGCGTATGTAACGGTGAAGCGTAAAGGCGCAGTCGCGAATCTGCTGGATACGTTCTCGATGCTGCCTTACATTGTGCCGGGCTCTATATTGGGCATCGCGCTGCTCGTCACCTTCAATAAGCCGCCGCTTGTACTCAGCGGCACCATGATCATTCTTATTGCGGCTTTCACCATTCGGCGCTTGCCGTACACAATTCGCTCCAGCGCAGCCGTGCTGCATCAGGTGAACGACAGCATCGAGGAAGCGGCAATCAGCCTGGGCTCCTCTACGATGAGGACCTTCTTCAAAATTACGGTTCCGATGATGATATCCGGCGTATTCGCCGGCGCGATTATTAGCTGGATCAGCATTATAACTGAACTTAGCACTTCGATTATTCTCTACACGGGGAATACGAGAACGATGACCGTTGCCGTCTATACGGAAGTCGTCCGGGGCAATTACGGAGTAGCGGCCGCGTTGTCCACGATGCTGACGGTCATTACCGTCATCTCGTTGCTCTTGTTCTTCAAGTTGTCGGGCAAAAAAGAAGTGACCATGTAAGTCCGGACCGGGCTCGCGGAAGCGAGTTCCGGCCTTTTGTCCATTCAGGGAGGGACATTAGGGCATAGCCTTTCCGCATTTCGCAAAAAATATGAGACGCATGAAAGGAGAGGGCGAAGTGGCCAAAAGGAGCTTCAAAGATTCGCTGCGCCGGATGTTCCTGCTGCATACGTTAGTGCCGATCTCGATTCTGTTCGTCCTCTTCCTGCTGTTCATGATGATCAACTCGAAGCTGCTATTGGTCAGCCAGACGACTGATGCCGGCAAGAAGATCAAGTCGGCTTTGGAAAGTGTATACGCTTCCTATACCAAGGAGATGAACGAGGCTGCCGAGCAAGGAGCGGTCATTTCCTATGTGGAGTCGGGGCAAGGGGGGCCGGAATTGTTCGAGCGGTTCTACAGCTTCAACAGCCGCCAGCAAGTAAAGAGCATTATGCATATTCTAAGTCCTGATGGCGTTATTCTGGCGTCCTCAGCCAACTATGGCTCGGAATCGACGGATCAGGCGCTGCAAGCTATCGTTCGCAGAATGGAGGGGCAAGGCCTGGCTTCGCTTGCGGAGACGAATCAAATCCGCTTCTCCCAGGACCGTTACACCGCTTATACCTTTGCCAGAGCGATTCCGAGCGGCAGCCGGATTGCCGGATACTTGATATATCAGCTGTATGAAGAAGACTTCCAGAAGCTTATTTTTGTGCAAAATAATGAAATTGCCGTCGTGACGGACTCCTATCATAATATTATTGCAACGACGAGCAATCTGACGCGCGGTCTGATGAATAAGTACAGCCTCGCTGGGGAGCCGCAGGGCTTTGTCTGGATCGATAAGGGGCGGTATTACAGCAAGGAGACGTATGCGCTCGTCTCGCAGTGGCAGATCTATACGCTTAGCGCGGCTCAATGGAATCATGCCGCTTACTTGTCGCTGGCCGTTTTCTTTGCGCTTGCAAGTCTGCTGCTGTGGCTGCTCATCCGTTATTCCGCCCGCATGATCTCCACGCGCCAGTCGCGTGCGATGGATAAGCTGACCTATGCCGTGCGGGAGCTGCAATCCGGCAATATGGATGCGTATGTCTATATCGGAACAGGCGATGAATTCGATACGCTGGCGAATCAATATAATCTGATGTTAAGACGGCTCAATGAACTGGTAGCCAAAAATGAGGAGCTGTCGGATTTGCGCCGGGTCATTGAAGTGAAGCATCTGCAGTCGCAGTTTCATCCGCATTTTATTTTCAACGTGCTGGAGATGCTGCGATACGCCATTGTCGTCGATGACAAGCTGGCTCAAGATATTGTGCTTACGTTGTCCCGCCACCTGCGTTACAGTATCGGCAACGAGCGGGATCAAGTGGTTCTTGGCACTGATCTGGAGTACATCGCAGGGTATATGAAGCTCCAGCAGATGCGATTCAAGGACAGGCTTAACTATGTGGAGAAGGTAGAGGAGGCGGCGAAGGCGGCGCTTGTGCCGAGGCTGATGCTGCAGCCGGTTATTGAAAATGCGATCAAATACGGGTATCGCCAGCGCCAAGCTGTCTCCATCGAAGTGGTTGGCTGCGTGATGGGTGATGACCTTGTCATCGAGGTGAAGGATGACGGGGGCGGCATGAGCCAGGAGCGGCTGGAAGAGGTTCGGGAGATCATGCTATCGCAGAACAACCGCGCGCCGCATATCGGACTGCATAATTTGCACAGGAGATTGGTACTGATGTACGGTGAGCGCTACGGCATTCGGATTGACAGCGCCCAAGGGGAAGGAACGGCCGTAACATTCTTGCTGCCGTACCGGAAGGAGGAAGCGGATGTTCAAGGTGCTGCTGGTGGAAGATGAAGAGATGATTCGCAAAGGGCTTCGCTTTACCTTTGACTGGATGGGAGCGGACTGTGTCGTGGTGGGCGAGGCCGAGAACGGAGAGGAAGGGCTGCGGCAGATTGCTGCACTCCAGCCGGATATTGTTATTGTGGACGTCAACATGCCGTTGATGGACGGCATTGCGATGATTGAGCAAAGCGTAGAGGGGGCATCGTGCAGCTATATCATCCTGTCAGGCTATGATGAATTCCGGCTTGCCAAGGCTGCCATCCGGCTTGGCGTCACAGAGTATTTGCTTAAGCCGCTGGAGCAGGAGCAGCTGCTGGCCGCGCTGGAGCGGGCCAAAAGCCAGGTAGAGATGAAGCGCCAATATGCCGCGCTGAAGACTTCCGAGTCGGGAAGCGGAGAAGCCCGGCAGGCTTCGGTCGTGAAGCTGCCGGGCAAGTCGTCCCGTTACGTAACGAAGATGCTTCAATATGTGCAGGAGCACTATGCGGAGAAGATCAGCATCAAGGACCTGGTGGAGAAGCTGGAGGTCAGCGCTACGTATCTGAACCAGAAGTTCAAAAGCGAGACGACCTACACGTTTAACGACTTCCTGAACCGCTACCGTATTCAGAAAGCGATGGAACTGCTTCAGCGAAGTGACGGGAAAGTATATGCCATCGCCGCGGATGTCGGCTTCAAGGACTACAAATATTTTATTGCGATCTTCAAAAAATACGCAGGCTGCACGCCCAGCTATTATCAGGAGACGTACGGGCACGGAACCAAAGAGGAGCATGACGCGAACGGTTAGAACGAAATGGCGATTTTGCCGAAATACGAACCCTTCGACAGATGGCTGAGAGCATCGAGAGCTTGCGTAAATGGATAGACGGCATCGACGACAGGGCGAAGCTTGTGATGGGCGATAGCGGCATTCATCCGCTCGAACATGTCTCTGCTGCCTACATTAATGGCCTGCAATTTTGCCCTTCTCAGAATGGCAGGGACGATAGCGAGCCCTTCGACGCTCGCCCCGGACAATATCCCCACGATGCTGATCCCGCCGCCGACACGCAAGGCGGAGATGGACCGATTAAGCGTAGCCCCGCCGCCGAGATCGACGATATGGTCGGCTCCGCGTCCCTCTGTGTGTTCGAGCACGGCCTGATCCCATTCCGGTGTGCTCTTGTAGTTGATGCCGTGGTCGGCGCCTAATTCGATCGCCCTGTCGAGCTTGGCATCGCTGCTGGAGGTAACAATCACCCTCGCTCCTTGCAGCTTGGCGAATTGAAGGGCGAACAACGAGACGCCGCCGGTTCCCTGGACGACGACAGTGTCGCCTGCCTTGACTTGGCCTTCCTCGACAATGGCATGCCAGGCGGTCACTCCGGCGCAGGGCAGCGTCGCCGCTTCGATATCGGTCAAGTAGTCTGGGACGCGAACCAGCCCTTCCTCAGGAAGGACAACGTACTCCGCAAGCATCCCTTGAAGCGGACTCCCTAGCGTCGTAATCCAGTTGTCCTGCGTAGCCTCGCCGGACTTCCAGCTTTGGGTGAAGATCGGGCTTACCCGATCGCCTGCCTGGAACTTGCCAGCATTCTCCCCTACGGCAACGACTTCGCCTACTCCGTCCGATACCGGAATCAGCGGTTCGCTCAGCTGAGGGTTGTAGAAACCGTCAATAACCCCGATATCGCGCGCATTCAGCGAAACAGCTTTCATGCGTATGAGCACCTCGCCCCTCGCAGGGGACGGGACCGGGAGATCGGTCTCCGTGACATGATGGAGGCCGAAGCCTCCTTTAATCATGTATGCTTTCATGAATCTTCACTCCTTCAATGGGTATAGACACACCTTAATTCATGAACTAAGATGATGCTAGACGGCACTTTAAAGTCGGTTACGAACCTCAAGGTGCGGGAGAGGAGGCGGAGGGTTATGAAGCCTGCAGATATTTCGCATACAGCATGCAGCTATACTCATGTCCTGGAGATCATCTCGAACAAATGGACCGCGCTCGTTATCTACTCTCTGGAGAACGGCACCATTCGCTACGGAGAGATCAAGAGGCGCATAGATGGCATTTCGCAAAAGATGCTGACGCAGACGTTAAAGCAGCTGGAGCGGGACGGTCTGGTCAGCCGGAAGGTTACGCCGTCCGTGCCGCCTATCGTGGATTATACCTTGACCCCGCTGGGCGAGACACTGATTCCTTGCATGAAGATGCTGAAAGGATGGGCTGCGGAGCATTATCCTTCAGTACAGAAGGCCAGAGAGAGCTATTTGCTCGCCGAAGCGGATGCTGCTGTGCGCCAATTGAAAAGCTGACATACGATAGATATGCTCATACGGTCAAAAGGCTGCTTTTGCACATAAAGTATCCTTTTGACCGTATTTATTTTGGACTCCGGTATATTCCCCCTAATAAAAAACAGCCCCTCATGGATAGATCTCTAATAAATAAATCCCATCCAATCCGACACATTCAGCTGAAGTGTATATGAATCCGACACTTGCGCCAATTCTAATGATTTGTTCCCGAAGAGCAACGCAGTACAATAAAGATGTGAACAAAATAGCACAGTTTTAAGGAGATTAAGTTCATTAAGACAAGTGCTGTAAGGTCGTCCTGCGCAGAGGCCTAATACATGAGATTGATGCAATAAATAGTTGGGAAGCTCGAATATAGAGCCTGACAGCAATGAATCCTAAGATGTCTGGATACAACTCTAAGGGAGGCTTATTCATATGGGAAAATTCGATGGCAAAGTCATTATTATAACTGGCGCGGCTGGCGGTATCGGCAAAGTAACAGCGCAGAAATTGGCTGAGCAGGGTGCAAGCCTTGTTTTGGTCGATTTGAAGCTGGATGCGGTAGAAGCTGTTGTTGCAGAGCTGGGTCTTGAAGAAGGCAAAGCGCTTGCCCTGCAAGCGAATGTGGCGAATGAAAATGAAGTCCAAGCTTATGTAGAGGCAACTCTGGATAAGTTCGGAAAAATCGACGGCTTCTTCAACAACGCCGGTATCGAGGGCATCACAGCGAACGTAGAGGATTATCCGACGGACGTATTCGAGCTGGTGCTGAATGTCAACGTGAAAGGCGCCTTCTTCGGCCTGAAATATGTGGTACCGGCCATGAAGAAGCAAGGTTACGGAAGCATTGTGAATACGGCATCCGGCGCCGGTCTGATCGGCTCGCCTGGATTTGTGGGCTACAATAGCTCCAAGCATGCATTGATCGGGATGACTCGCGTAGTGGCACTGGAGACAGCGCCGTTCGGCGTTCGCGTCAATGCGGTAGCGCCGGGCGTCATCAACACCCGCATGATGCGCCAGATCGAAAAAAATACAGTGCCGCAGGATGCCGAAGGAGCAAGAAAAGCATTCGGCGCAGCCGTGCCGATGGGCCGCTACGGCGAAGCGGAAGAAGTGGCCAACGTGGCGATCTTCCTGCTGTCCGACGACTCTTCCTATGTCACTCAATCCATCTACACTGTAGACGGCGGTCAGATGAATCAATAATAGGATCAAATGAGAAGCTCCAGGCCTTGTGCCTGGGGCTTTTTTGATATGTGTTTTTGAATGTGTGAGCTTCTTATTGGAATATATAGACACCTATCGCGACATGGAATATGATGAGGCTAGATGAATTGGAAAACTTATGGAATCAGGTGAATCATGCTGCTCATCGTACTGTTGCTCATTCCTACCGTGCTCATTACCATACGAAGTTTCAGCAAGTCGGAAAGGCTTAATCGAGCTATATCTCGTGTAACCAACAGGTTAAGGTCAGCAATATTGTGGGTGGGTCTGCCTGTCCTTCTGATTCATGCGGTATATAGGATTATTACAAATTGGAGCAGCTTTACATGGCAAGATACGATGGAGAGGTTGGGGATTGTAGCTGCGGGCGGTATTCTAGGGTTCTTGATGACAAGGCTGCTTACTAGAATGGAGTCGAAGGGCGCCATGACAACCAAGGAGAATGATTAATCTTGAAAGGGGGAAGCACGTGTATAGTAATCGAAAGGCTGCTGTACTTTCAACACTGGCAGGAGTGGTGATTCTTATTGCTTCCTATTACCTCGGATTGATTATGATTGGAGTTATTTTTTTCCCTATGATCTGGGGGCTGACTTATAGAACCCTTGCAAAGGTAATACGAACATTTTAATATCCGAGAAACTTGTTAAAACCAGTCGCCCATTCATAAGTGGGCGGCTGGTTTTTAGTTTGAGCTGATGCAAAGAGTGCTGCTAATAAAGTCCGCGGGCAGCCCAGTCTTCATCGGGCAGGGCTCTGTCCGGCACAGGCAGCCGCAGGGCCTCCATCGCTTCATAGAGGTATTCGAAGCGGTACTCGATGCCGCGCCCGGCGGCGAGCCAACCACTGCTTCTGGCTTGCTCCTGATTCAGCCGGTTCAAGCTGGCAAGCTCCATCTCGTATAAGGCAGAATCCCAGCATACGCTGGCTGCGATAGAAGCCGCCACTTCGGCGGGGATGCCTTGGCGGCGAGAGATGATGCTTGCTGCCCGAAGCGGGGATGATCGTACGAATTGATGCACGCGCAGATGCGCTTTGAGATAAGCCACGATGACGGCGGGATGGCGGCTTGCCCAAGCTTCATCGACTACGATGCCCGTCAGGAAATCGTCCCCCGGCTCTTCTTGAACAAGAACGCGGCCTAATCCGCGATGTTGGGCCATGCTGAGGTATGGCTCATTCAACACGCTTCCGGACAGCTCCTGACGCATCATGCCGGCTAAGCTTTCATCCAGCTCCCGATGCAGTACCTGGCTGTCCTCAATACCGAAGTTGTGAAGAATCTTGGCCATGCGGCCGCCGGAGCTGGATTGGGCTACTGCGGAAATCGACAAGCTTTCGATATGGGAGGCGGTTTTCAGCTGAATATCATTGCGGATAACGAGACCAATTCCTTGTCCTCCTTGCGTCTTGCCGTCGCAGGCGAGCAGCACCGGACGGAAGGAGGGAAGCACTTGCCCAAGCGATGAGCACAGTGCAATCGGATAATCTCCTAGAGAGGCGATATGAATATGCCCGCCAATCATTCCTTGGACTAGCTCCGGCCCGTTAGGCGCATCGGTCCATTGCACCTCAACTGGCTTTCCCGGCATCGTACGGGACAGCTCCTCCTCGAACCAGCCCAGCTCCTTCATGATGAAGGAAGTCCAGATTTGCGCGGAACGGCTTTGATAGCCGACCGAGACGAGCAGAGGGGAAGCTGCATCGCTGGCTCTTTTATACGAATCCTCGTAAGCCCCGGATTCGTGATGTCTGCCCGGCATGTTCTTTACGCTTTCCTGCAGCATAGCCGCGTTATGCAGGATGGTAGCGTGACGATGAATCCACAGCTCCAGTTCGGTCTTGTCGACCCAGATTTCCTTGCCGATCTTGCGGAAGGGAAGCTGCTTATGTCTCCGCCAACGATCGAAGGTGGATCTGCTGATGCCAAGCAAATCCATCGCTTCTTGCAAAGTAAGCAAATTAAACTGCTGTAATGACATCGGATACGCCTCCTTCACACAGCTTGCCGCCGCTTCAAAATGGTTACATGTGGTCATTCATGGTCATTCATGGTCATTCATGGTCACTTGCTCGCCATCCGTTGACACATGAAATGCGAAAGTCATATAGTCAATTATAAGAAATTAAACATAGTAAGTATATAGGAATAAGTGTATATATGTGAGGGCAGAAAAATGTCGCAAGCTTCATTTGGGCGAAGGGGAGAGAGGACAATGACAAGCAAGCAAATGCGTCCCGGTTGGGAAGTCATGAGGGACTTCTATTGTTGCCGTTCTTTCCTGCAGCGTAATTACGAGTAGTCTGATGCAAGAGTCGGGAAGAGCTCTTTTATAAATAGACAGAATAATACGACAATTGGAGTGGGATATCATGATCAACTATAGACGGGTTCAAAAAGGTTCGCTGAGAGGGTCTATTCGGCTGTTGCCGCTGCTGCTTGCCGCAGCTCTTATGCTGGGCGCATGCGGCGGCAAGTCAGAGCCTGCCGTATCGGCGGCTACAGACGGCGTAGAGAAGCTGGAGATATCGGAGCTTCGCTATCAGGGAAGCGTAGGTGCGGTCACTTTTCCAGAGCTGGCCGAGGATCTAGGGTATCTGGCGCCGCTGAAGCTGAAGTTCATCGGCAATACGATAAGCGGTCCGCAGGACATTCAGGCTGTTGTGACGGGCGATACCGATTTCGGCGGGGCGTTCAACGGGGCTATCGTCAAGCTGATTGCCGCCAAAGCGCCAATCAAGTCGGTCATCAGCTATTACGGCGTCGATGACAACACCTGGACGGGATATTATGTGCTGGATGACAGTCCCATCAAGACGGCGCGTGATCTGATCGGCAAACGAATTGCGGTCAATACGCTGGGCGCCCATCATGAGTTTGTGATTAAGGAATATTTGCACCGGGAAGGGCTGACGCCGGAGGAGATCAAGCAGGTTGCGCTTGTGGTCGTGCCCCCGGTCACATCGGAGCAGACGCTTCGGGCGAATCAGATCGATGTGGCGACACTGGGCGGTGTGCTGAGGGATAAAGCGCTGGAGCGAGGCGGCATCCATCCTCTGTTCACAGATAAGGAGCTATTCGGCAATTTCAGCGCGGGAAGCTATGTGCTTACGGACAAATTCATTAAGGACAATCCGAAGGCGGCGAAGAAGTTTGTAGAGGCGACGGCCAAAGCGATCGAGTGGGCACGGAACACTCCGCGTGAAGAAGTCATTGCACGATATGAGAGCATCATCCAGAAGCGAGACCGCAAGGAAGACAAAGATACGGTCAAGTTTTGGAAAAGCACAGGTGTCGCTGGCGAAGGCGGCTTGATCGCGGATAAGGAGTTCCAGACGTGGATCGACTGGCTGGTGAACGAGGGCGAGCTGAAGGCGGGCGATTACAAATCGTCGGATCTGTTCACGAATGAATTTAATCCATTCAACCAATAGGGAAACAGGAGGGGAGCTAAGCGATGGCAGTCAAAATCAGCATTGAGCATGTGCAAAAGTCATTTCGCATCAAGCGCAATATGGGAGCGCTGAAGGAAGAAGCGCAGCCGTTGTCGGCCTTGCATGACATCAATCTTGAAGTCCGGCAAGGGGAGTTTATGGTGATCGTTGGTCCGAGCGGCTGCGGCAAATCAACCCTGCTTGATCTGCTGGCGGGACTTACTACGCCGAGCAGCGGCCGCATTCTGCTCGACGGCAAGCCGATTGCCGGCCCTAATCTGGATAGAGGCATCGTCTTTCAACAGTATGCGTTGTTCCCGTGGAAGACGGCGCTTGGCAATGTGGAATTTGGGCTGGAGGCGAAAGGGGTAGGACGAGAAGAACGCAGAAAACGGGCCAAGGAATATATTGACTTGGTCGGATTATCTGGTTTCGAGAACCGCTATCCTCACGAATTGTCGGGCGGGATGAAGCAAAGAGTAGCGATTGCGCGCAGCTTGGCCTATGATCCCGAAGTGCTGCTGATGGATGAGCCGTTCGCGGCACTTGATGCCCAGACGAGAGAGACGCTTCAAAGCGAGCTGCTTCGCATCTGGGAAACCACAAAGAAGACGATTATTTTCATAACGCACGGAATTGAAGAGGCCGTTTATCTTGGACAGCGTGTTGCGGTCATGTCCTCCCGTCCGGGTAGGATCAAGCAAGTTATTGATATTCCGTTCGAATCCCGCAGCAGTGAAGAGGATTTGCGCTCTAATCCGGAGTTTGTGCGGCTGCGTCATGAAATATGGGAACTGCTGAAGGATGAGGTGGTCCGCGCACAAGAGCAAGAGAAGTCGAAGACGCTGGACAGCTTCAAATCGGCGGACGCAAGAAAAGGAGTGGCGAAACATGGCTAATGGAAGAGCAGGGGAGCTGGTATTGCCGAAGGCGAAGGAATCGGAGGCTGCACGCTGGTCGCTTGCTGCGCTCCGCAAGCTTTTCAAAAACTCGATTGTTATTGTAGTCCTGCTTGCTATATGGGAGGTTACGCCGCGGCTTGGCATCATTAATATCACGTTTTTTCCGCCAATCTCTCAAGTGCTGGCTACCTGGTGGCAGCTGCTGCTGTCGGGTGATCTGCTAGACCATACGGCAGCGAGCCTGTCGCGATCTATCGGAGGTTTTGCGCTCGCTATCGTGGTTAGCATTCCGCTAGGTCTAGCTATTGGATGGTGGAAGCCGGTCGCCGAATATTTGAATCCGTTCCTGGAGCTGATGCGCAATACGGCCGCGCTTGCGATCCTGCCGGTATTCATCCTGCTGCTCGGTCTTGGCGAGACGTCGAAGGTGGCTATCGTTTTCTACGCTTGTATTTTCCCGCTGCTGCTCAATACAATCAGCGGAGTGAAGAATGTGGATCCGCTGCTGATCAAGTCAGCCCGTTCCATGGGGCTGAACGCGGTCAGCCTCTTCCGCAAAGTAATTGTGCCGGCTTCGATTCCTACGATATTCGTCGGTATCCGGCAGGCGGGGGCCAGCTCGATTCTGGTGCTGGTGGCGGCGGAGATGGTCGGCGCGACGTCAGGGCTGGGCTACCTGATCCAGTACGCGCAGTTCAGCTTTCTGATTACGGAGATGTATGCCGGCATTATTACGATTTCGGTTATTGGACTCATCGTGAACTACGTGCTCGTATCGCTGGAGAAACGGCTCACGGGCTGGAAGCAGAACGCGCGGGAGTAGCTTCTGCGCCGCGAGAAGCTCTAAGCCGAGAAAGTCGGTTTAGAGCGTGCGCCGGGTGCGCCAAGAGGGCTGCAAGCCGAGAAAGTCGGCTTAGAACATGCGCCGGGTGCGCCACGGGGTCTGCAAGCCGAGAAAGTCGGCATAGAGCATGCGCTGGGTGCGCGACGAGGGCTGTAAGCCGAGAAAGTCGGCATAGAGCGTGCGCTGGGTGCCCGACAGAGGCTGTAGGCCGAGAAAGTCAGCTTAGATGTGCGCTGACCGCGCTGCGGGGGGCTGTAGGCCGAGAAACTCGGCATAGAGTGTGCGCTGGGTGCGCGACGGAGGCTGTAGGCCGAGAAAGTCGGCTTAGATGTGCGCAGTGTGCGCTGCGGGGAGCTGCAAGCCGCACAACATGGCTTGGAGCGTGCATCGGCTGGGCTGCGAGCACCTGCAAGCCGCAAAACACGGCTCATGAGGCCGCATATTGGGAAGGAGTGGAGGACGAATGGGGAAACAACAACGGCAATTGCATTTGAATTTGTTTATTATGAGCGTCGGCCATCATGAGGCGGCATGGAGGTACAAGGGTACGGAGCCGGAGCGGATCAACGATTTGAAGCATTATCAGCGGCTGGCGCAGACCGCGGAGGCGGCCAAGTTCGATTCGGTCTTCCTCGCTGACGGACTGTCGGTCAACAAGCATGTGAAGCACGGAGCGTTCGTCGGACTGGAGCCGTTCACCCTGCTGTCGGCGCTGGCGGCGGTCACCGAGCGCATCGGCCTGATCGGCACCGTCTCGACGACTTATAATGAGCCTTTCCACGTGGCGCGGAAGTTCGCATCGCTCGATCATATCAGTAACGGCCGTGCGGGCTGGAATATCGTTACGTCAGGCAGCATCCATGAGGCGCAGAACTTCAATCGGGATACGCATCCGGAGCATGCCAAGCGCTATGAGCGGGCCAAAGAGTTTCTCGATGTGACGACGGCGCTGTGGGACAGCTGGCAGGATGATGCGCTGCTCATCGACCGCGAAGCCGGCGTATTCGCGGACCCGCTGAAGGTGCATCCGATCTCGCATCAGGGCGAGCACTTCCAGGTGAGAGGGCCGCTCAACATTCCGCGTCCGCCGCAAGGCTATCCTGTGCTGGTCCAGGCTGGCTCGTCGGAAGACGGCAAGGAATTCGCCGCGCAATATGCGGAAGCGATCTTCACTGCGCAGCAAACTCTTCTGGAGGCGCAGCAGTTCTATGCAGATGTCAAAGGAAGACTGCTCCGTTACGGCAGAACGCCGGACCAGCTGCTGATCCTGCCGGGAATCTGCCCGATCATTGGCGCGACCGAAAGCGAGGCGAAGGAGAAGGAGCAGGAGATCAACGAGCTGACGGTGCCGGAATACGGGCTGAATCAGCTGTCCAATATGCTGGGCGTCGACCTTTATACCTATCCGCTTGACGGGCCGCTGCCTGAGCTGCCGAAGCTGGAGGACATCAACGGCAACAAAAGCCGCTTCCAACTGGTCGTGGACTTGGCTGAGCGGGAGAGACTCACGATCCGCCAGTTGCTGCACAAGCTTGCAGGAGGCAGAGGACACCGGACGTATGCCGGTACGCCAGCACAAATCGCAGATCAGCTGGAAGAGTGGTTCGTATCGGGCGGTGCGGACGGCTTCAATGTAATGCCTCCTTACTTGCCGGGCGGTCTGGATGAATTCGCAAGCAGCGTCATTCCGGAGCTGCAGCGCAGAGGCCTGTTCCGAACCGAATATGAAGGCCATACACTGCGCGGGAACCTGGGATTGCAGCGGCCGAATCATCCTGCTGTGCCTGCAGCGACGGCCGCAGCGATCTCGCAATAAGAGCAAGCCAGGGGCGATTGCAAGCAAAGAGCTGCCAATGAAGCATCCGTTGCTCCTCAGGCAAATGGAATCATTTTTCACATGAACCATCATGAATCATTTCACTATAAATTACAGTTCACGATACGCAGTATATTAATCCCTTAGGGAACTAAATGGAGGTATGGAGATGAGCAAAGCAGAGCAATCGGTTCAGGAGGAAGCAGTTATTTCGATTCATCCGGTGGCAGGCAGAATTGGAGCAGAGATTAGAGGCGTGCGGCTGGGAGGCGACCTGACGCAAGAAACGTTGGCGACGCTCCGTGAAGCGCTGCTGAAGTACAAGGTTATTTTTGTACGGGATCAGCAGCACTTGGACGATGCCGGACAGGAGGCTTTCGCTCATCGGCTTGGCAGCCCTGTCGCCCATCCTACCGTTCCGATCAAGCAAGGCACCGATTATGTGCTGGAGCTGAATTCCGCTCATGGCGGCAGAGCCGACTCTTGGCATACGGACGTATCCTTTGTGGATGCATATCCGCAAGCCTCTGTACTGCGCGCAATCGTTATTCCGGAAGCTGGCGGCGATACGGTCTGGGCGAATACGGCAGCCGCTTACGAGCAACTGCCCGATGATCTGAAGCAGCTGGTGAACGGGCTGTGGGCCGTCCATAGCAATGACTACGATTATGCGGCCCAGCGCAATCAAGTCTCTGAGGAAGCCCAGCGTTACCATCGGGAAGTGTTCCGGTCCACGGTGTATGAGACAGAACATCCGGTTGTCCGTGTCCATCCCGAGACAGGGGAGCGTACTTTGCTGCTGGGGCATTTCGTGAAGCATTTTATCGGCTTGTCCAAGACTGACTCCGCTCAGCTGTTCAACCTTCTGCAAAATCATGTGACTAAGCTGGAGAATACGGTGCGTTGGCGCTGGGCTGCGGGAGATGTGGTCATCTGGGATAACCGGGCGACGCAGCATTATGCGGTCAACGATTATGGCGACCAGCACCGCGTCGTACGCCGCGTGACCATTGACGGCGACGTGCCTGTCAGCATTGACGGACGCCGCAGCGTAGCGCGCTACAACTCGTCCGATTCGCAAAGCTCGGAGGCGGAATCCGCTTAACGTTCTTCACTGAAATAAAATAGCTGCAAGGATATTTTGTGAAAATGGGGTTGCGTTCGTTAGCCATTCGGCTAGCTGGCGCAGCCTTTTTGTATTTCAGTCTAGAGTCCGTTCACCATCACTACAAGCGATAAAGGTAGATGAGTTTCACATATCCGATCATAATGGAAAGGTATGTTGTTTCCAATAATCAGAAAAAGTTCAACTATTACGGATGAATATAAAACCATTTGGCCCATTGAATCGTGTTAGGGGAGAAAGGAGGAAAGAAGAGTGAAAATATCCACGTTAGTCGCACGCCACAGCGGTATCATATCCGATGACACGGATGACGTGATGAGCGCAATTCTGGATGCATATGACCGGCACGTCGATATGGTATACCGGGTTTGTTATTCCATGATGGGAAACAAGCAGGATGCGGAAGATGCAGCGCAGACAGTGTTCGTGAAGTTAATGGAAAATGACAGGCCGTTCACCAGTATCGAACATGAGAAAGCGTGGCTGATTTTGACGGCTCGGAACCACTGCCGAGACATGCACCGCAAGTGGTGGAAGAAAAAAGTTGTGGACCTGGATCCGAGCGTGATGGAGCTTGCTGGTACCGCAACAATGGAAAGACGGGAACTGGAGGACAATCTGCGGAGGCTTCCTTCGACGCTCAGATTGCTCCTATATCTGTATTATTACGAAGGTTATAAAGTGGTTGAAATCGCTGAAATGTTAACGCTAAATCCGAATACGGTGAAGTCGCAGATGAGAAGCGCGCGGAAACGACTGAAATTGCAGATGGGAGATGATAGGGTTGAGTAGAGAGGAACTGAATTCATTATTTGAAAATATGTCGCCAGACGAGATTCAGAAGAAGCGGATTCGGAGCTATCTCATGAATCGCAGGGAGTCGTCGGTCTCGAGCGAGGCACGCCCTCCTAGGCGGCGATACATATGGTGGGCTGCGCCAGCGCTATGCCTTATGCTGGCAGCAGTCGTATTTTTGAGTGGTTCTTTCGGAGGAGCATCGCCGGTATACGCCATTCATCTTAAAGTCGGTGAGGAGGAGCATACTTTCAAGCTTGCAGACCGTCAGAAATCTCCAGATCAATTCAGTACAACGGTCAGCAACGTCGACTCACGGCCAGGTCTGGAGTTTTATGTGGAAGGGGACAATATCGCCCAAATCGAAATTTCTTCAGAAAATGAATATGTTTACGCCGCAGATTGGACAAAGACGCAGCATGAGAAATATTGGAACGACGAATACTATCAAACTTTTGATGAGGAAAAACAGATTTCAATTGCCGATTTCAGTCTGTTGTACGATAAGAAGATGACAATGACCTTTGATGAAGCTTTTACAGACTACGGTGAGATATGGTATTTCTGGACGGCGTGGAATTTGTACCAGTGGGCAGCAGAGGATAATTTCTCGCGTTTTCTTGGGGCAGGGATGGCGCCGCCGCCTTCAGGATCACAAGAAGAGAGGGAGATGGCAGCGGGTAATCTGTCGGGGGTAGGCCATATTCAACTGGAGGGCTATCCAGAAGAGCTGTTGGAGGATACCATAACGATTGTCATTACGGATCGCGATGGCAACATTACGACGAGATATATTCATGTCAAAGTCAGCAATAATGAATTATCCCAAACGGTCGTTACGGCAAACTTGGTCGATGAATGATTTAATCCTATCCTTCAAAACATACCTAGCGTGCAGTAAAATGTGATTATGTTTGTGTTTGAAGGGAATTCGGGAGGAGTCGTAATGATCAAAATTCGAAAGCTCGCACCCGGGGATGGCGATGCGTGGAAGCATATCGACGACCGCTTTACGGTGGACTCGGCCCTTGTCCTGTCCGTGACGGATGGGGAGATCAGCTATACCGTGCAAGAAATCCCCGGCTATGTGAAAAGCTATGCAGCACAAGAAGCAGAGGAAGAGGCGGAAGCGGATGATGCGGCCGATTATATCGATAATTCAGATCAGGCCCTGTATGTGGCCTACGCGGGAGAGCAGGCAGTTGGCCGCATCCTGTTGAAGCGGAATTGGAACCGCTATGCGCTGATCGAAGACATTGCGGTGGATGCGAAGCACAGGGGCGGCGGCATCGGCAGGCGGCTCGTGGAACAGGCCGTGCAGTGGGCTAGAGCAGGCGGAATGCCCGGCGTCGTGCTGGAGACGCAAAATCACAATGTGCGCGCCTGCCGCTTGTACGAAAGGTGCGGCTTTGCGATCGGCGGATTCGATACACGTGTATATCGCGGACTGCATAAGGATAGTACAGAGGTGGCGCTATACTGGTATTTGCTCTTTGACTAAGCGAATGCACAAAAAATTTTTACTTTTTTGAAAAAGAAGGTTTACCTCGGGCCTGATACTTGATAAGATAAATCACAAGAAATGCGATGAAGAGACGAGTAGATAGTGGACCATTCTTTCGCAGAGAGCTCCGGCAGCTGAAAAGGAGCAAAGAAACCATTATTGAAAAAAGACTCAGAGCAGCGCATCGGAACCTGTAATGGTTACAGGGGGTGGTGTGCCAGGAGCTCCTGTTACAGAGCTAGAGTATAAGCATGATGGCATCATGCCGTACTTGAAGAGGCGGATATGGCGACATACACGCGAATTTAGGGTGGTACCGCGAGAATCCAATCTCGTCCCTGAGACTGACAGCAGTCTTGGGGGTGGGATTTTTTTGTTGTTCCGAAAGTATAGCAGGTGACATGTAATAATAAGACAGACATGACGAGTGGATACTACTTAGGAGGAGATAAATGTTATGGCACAATTACTGAAAGTTGGCATTGTCGGCGGTACAGGAATGGTTGGGCAGCGCTTCGTGCAGCTGCTGGATGGACACCCTTGGTTTAAAGTAACGGCAATCGCCGCAAGCGCGGGCTCGGCTGGCAAGACATATGAGCAATCCGTACAGGGCAGATGGAAGCTGGACACGCCGATTCCGGAAGATGTGAAGTCCATTGTCGTGCAAGATGCTTCCAAAGTGGAAGAAGTAGCCGCTGGCGTCGACTTTATCTTCTGTGCAGTAGATATGAAGAAGGAAGAGATCAAGGCGCTGGAAGAAGCGTATGCGAAGACAGGAACGCCTGTCGTATCGAACAACTCCGCTCACCGCTGGACAGCGGATGTGCCGATGGTGATTCCGGAGATCAATCCGGGCCATCTGGACGTCATTGCCGCACAGCGCAAGCGTCTGGGCACAGAGACCGGCTTCATCGCCGTAAAACCGAACTGCTCGATCCAAAGCTACGTGCCAATGCTGCATGCGCTGCAAGAGTTCAAGCCGAAGACGGTTGTCGCTTCGACATACCAGGCGATCTCCGGCGCGGGCAAAAACTTCACGGACTGGCCGGAAATGCTCGACAACGTTATCCCGTATATCGGCGGCGAGGAAGAGAAAAGCGAGCAGGAGCCGCTTCGCATCTGGGGCAGCGTGGAAGACGGCGCGATTGTGAAAGCAAGCGAGCCGCATATTACAACGCAGTGCATCCGCGTTCCGGTAACGGACGGCCACCTGGCTACTGTATTCGTATCGTTCGAGAACAAACCTTCGAAGGAGCAAATTTTGGAGCTGTGGAGGGGCTACAAAGGCCGCCCGCAGGAGCTGGAGCTTCCAAGCGCGCCTAAGCAGTTCATCACGTACTTCGAAGAAGAGAACAGACCGCAGACGAACATGGACCGCAACATTGAAGGCGGCATGGGCGTATCCGCAGGCAGACTGCGCGAGGATTCCCTGTACGATTTCAAATTCGTCGGCCTCTCGCACAATACGCTTCGCGGCGCGGCTGGCGGCGCTGTATTGATCGCCGAGCTGCTGAAGGCGGAAGGATATATTCAGGCTAAAGCGTAAACGAAGATAATGTGCTCCAAGTTCATTCGGAGCATGCAGCAATAGAAGAACAGGAGCTATCCTTGGCGGAATAGCTCCTGTTTTTTGTTGCTAGCGATCAGCCTGCGTGCAAGATGCGGATCGTGCTCCATAGCTCCGAAGAACGATCTTTGGATCTGGGCATATAATGCGGGTATCAACCTATGGAGGGAACGTCCCGGAGATGAATCAAATTCCCAACACGCATGAGATGAATACGCACAGTAATACGGAATACGCCGCGAATGCGAACGATCCGCAGCAAGCTGTTCAAGCTTCCATCTATGCCCTGCATCAAAGCCTGACAAGACAAGCATCAATCCTTGATCTGTACAATCAGTTGGCTCATGCGGCGCCTAGCGCGCAGCACAGAATTCTGATCCTTGAAGCAGCGGACAGCGCCAATGTGCAGCTCAGCCAGTTCACCGATTTCTATCGTTCGCTGACAGGGCTTCAGCCGTTGTACATCGTTGAACGCACGACATTCCACTGCTATGACGACGGCATATCGATGGCTTGCGGAGCCGGACTTGAGGGCAGCATGTATTACCGTCAACTGGCTTCCATTGCCCCTTATCCGTTCTTCCAGCACCTCTTCTTAAATGCTTCGTCGGCAGAGAGGGAGAATGCGGAGCGCTTTGCCTCGCTGGACGAGGAGCGTGCGGCCGACCAAGGAGGCAAGCCTTACGTCGTCAACATTGAGAAGGTAACGGAGCAGAACAATACGTATCGTACTGCAATCTGGACTGGAGCGCATTTGCAAGTTACCGTGATGAGCATCAAGGTCGGAGAGGATATCGGCCTTGAAGTTCATCCGACTACGGATCAATTCATTCGCATCGAGGAAGGGAAAGGCCTCGTCCAGATGGGCGATCAGAGGGACCGGCTTGATTTCCAGGCAGATGCCTCAGAGGGCTACGCGATTATGGTCCCTGCAGGGAAATGGCATAATGTGACCAACACGGGCAACGAGCCTTTGAAGGTCTATGTCATCTATGGTCCGCCGGAGCATCCTTTCGGAAAAGTGGAGGAGACGAGATCGCAAGCGGAGCAAGACGGGCAGGAACGCTAGCTGCCAGCATTAGAGCGGGTTGTCGTGCAGAACGGCTAGCTGCCAGAGTTAGAGCGGTTGTCGTGCAGAGGCTGTTGACGTACAGAATGGCTAGCGGCCAGCGTAAGCGGAGGGGGAGCACTGGGCTCCCTTTTCCGCTTCAGTCCCGCAATTCTGCGGGACATCCTTATTGCTTGACCGCCAATACATAATGAACATGATCGAAAGCTGTGACGGGGTGGTCAGGCTGGCTGTTGTTATAGGCATGGAACACTTGGTCGGTGATCTCCTCAGGGGTCAGATGCTTGTATATGAGCAAATCTGCTTCCTCCAGCATGCGTTCGAGCTCTGCATAAGAATAGCTTGCCTCCATAGGCTCGCCTGCCTGCGCGGCCATCATGACCTGTTTCTTGGCCCGCTGGCCTGCTTGATCCGTGAAAGTCAGTTCATCGGGATAGTCGAAGACGATGCTGCTGCCGCGCGGAAGCATCGAGGCGATGTCGGAGAGCAGCTGCCGGAATACCTCTTTGGTCAAATAATAGCTGATGCCAAGCAGACTGCAGAAGCTGATGCATGGCGGGTCAAAAGCAGGGCAGTCCAGCAAGCGGCTTCGCCAATCCGGCTCGCGGAAGTCGGCTGCGATGAAGTGAAGATTCTCTGGCATAGCGATCGGAAGGGCCGCTATGCGCCGCTGCTTGTCAGCCGATGTTGCGGGATGGTCGATCTCGAAGATCTGAAGCGGCGCTGCCCATGCCGGCTGGCGGTAAGCGAATGTGTCATAGCCCGCGGCGAAGATGAGATATTGCCGGGCGCCTAGCCGGACCGCCGCTTCAAGCGCTTCTTCGGTGAAGGCCGCACGGCCAAGCGGCGTCGGAGACAGCTGATGGTCGACAACCTCGCGCAGCGCCTCTTCCGGGGATCCGGATAAGCCGGGACGGAAGAAAGCGGCGGCCTTCGCCATGTTGCCGCTGATGCCCGCAAATTCTTCGTCGCTGATGAGCAGTCTGGCGAGCGGATCGTCGAACACTTTGACCTCCTTATGCTCGGCGTGATAAGCTCTGGCGAATGCGCTGACCAGAGCGGTTAAGCTTTGTTTTTCCATTCGAAATCACCTCTATTCCGTTGTATCATCGGGAGCGTGCATGAAACAATACTTGATTTTTATGTAATTTTATGGTATAATAGAGATGTGAAATACGAAAAGTTCACATAATCGCCACAATTTAAGGCGGTTTTTTTATGCTCTTATCCTGCTCGCCCACAGCTGCATGGGGATTGCTTGGCGCCTTTTAGTCTGGAAATTCTAGGCTAAGAGGCGTTTTTTGTGCGGAATGAGTTATAATGATTTCATTCTTTTTATGGATACAGAGACAGCTTAGGTGATGAGGGGAGCTTGAAGATGAAGCTGGGGATCGATGCTGGCGGTACGTTAATCAAGATGGCATACATAGAAGAGGAGTCAGGCTCCATTCAGTACCGGACATTTCCTGCATCTCATATAGAGGCTGTTGCGGATTGGATTCTGAAGCTGGGCCCTGCGGAGGTTTGCGTCACTGGCGGCAAAGTCAAGCAGTTGGAAGCCTGCGGAGTCCAGCCGTTAGCGGGTATTGTGGAGTTCGAGGCGACGTATCACGGTGTTCGTTATCTTTTGAAGGAGACAGGGACGCCGCTGGAATCGTTCATTCTGACGAATGTCGGTACCGGAACCTCGATTCACTATTTGTCGGAGCATACGCATCGCCGGGTAGGGGGAACGGGTGTCGGAGGCGGGACGATTATGGGCTTGTCTTATGCATTGACAGGGCTTGCCGATTATGAGGAGCTTGTCCGGTCAGCTGCTAATGGCTCGCGTGAGGGGATCGATCTGAAAGTGAGACATATCTATGAAGGAGCAGAGCCGCCGATACCGGGAGAGCTGACGGCAAGCAACTTCGGCAGGCTGAATATGCTTGCCGCACTCGACAAGCTGTCCCCTAGCGACTTGCTGTCCTCCGTGATCGGTCTTGTAGGGGAGACGGTCGCTACGACGAGCGTGCTTGCGGCCGGTCAATTCGGGGCTGGCACCGTTGTCTTCATCGGATCATCCTTTATACGCAACGATCTTCTGAAAGAAGCGGTAGAGGGCTACACCAAGCTGCGAGGCGCTGCGCCGGTGTTTCTGGAGAATGGGGCGTATTGCGGCGCGATCGGAGCGCTGCTGCAGCTGGGCCGTTAATGGGACTTAAGCGTCATGCGTGCAATGCCAGGAATGCCTGAATTAGTTACTTTGTACCTGATAATGGACGATTGCGATGGCCTATAATTTCTGAAGAGGTAATATATGACTGCACAGATATAGGAGGAGCTATGAAGATCATCAGACTCATCATCGCAGCCAGCCTTATGCTTTCGGCTGTGGCTTGCAGCAATACGAGCAATAACTCGACCGACGGTACAGGCGAACCGGTGAAGAGCCCGGCTGTCACGGAACCGGCAGCGCCGGAGGAAAGTCCAGAGGAAAGTCCGGCTTCCACGGAATCTGCACCGCCTGAGGAGAGCGGTTCGGAAGCGGGGAGCGGACTTATTACGAAGGAGCAGTATGCCAAAATCGAGAGCGGCATGACCTATGAGGAAATCATCGAGATTGTCGGCAGCGAAGGCGAGGTTATGGCAGAAAGCGGGAAGAAGGGCGACGATCTCTATGTGTTCGTTGTCATGTATGAAGGCTCCGGTGATCTGGGAGCATCCGCAAGCTTCAGCTTTTTAGGTGATGAGCTGCAGTCAAAGGCCCAATTCGGTCTTGAATAAATGAATCAGGCAAGCAGCGGCAAAGCCGCCGGTGTTTCTCGGAAACGGGAGCATCGGCGGCTTTTTTGCTGCCCAACCGATCGTCAAGGATTCATCATTCAGAAATAGTAAAAAGGTATTTTGTCCTTTTCTAACAGCTTTTTCTACATTTCTAATTGACAATTCATACATAACCAATAAGAATTATAAAGAAATATAGTTTTTTACGAAATGGGGTTCAACACGATGATTGTCATTGACCACGTGAGTAAGCAGTTTCAACAGCGTGACGGAAACCGCTTTAAAGCCATCGATGATGTAAGCATCACTATAAAAGAAGGCGAATTCGTCTCGCTGCTCGGTCCGTCCGGCTGCGGGAAATCGACAATTCTGAATTTGATCGCCGGATTCGACCGGCAATTCGACGGCACGATCAAGGTGAGCGGCGAGAGCGTTAAGGCGCCGGGACCGGACCGGGTCGTCGTATTCCAGGAGCATGGACTGTTCCCTTGGATGACGGTGCTGGAAAATGTAGCTTTTGGGCTGAAGCAGCAGGGAGTAGGGAAGAAGGAGCGGCTGGAGCGGGCGAGAGAGCAGATCCGCTATGTCCATCTGGGCAAGTTCGCCGACCGTTATCCCCATGAGCTCTCCGGCGGGATGAAGCAGCGGGCCGCGATTGCCAGGGCGCTCATTATGAATCCGAAGATTCTGCTGATGGACGAGCCCTTCGCCGCGCTTGACGAGCAGACCCGTCTCGTGCTGCACAAGGAGCTTGAAGATATATGGATGAAGACAGGCAAGACGATCCTGTTTATTACGCATAACATTCGAGAAGCTGTGATGTTGTCCGATCGGGTGCTCGTGATGTCTACTCGGCCAGGGACGATCAAGAAGGAATTCGTGGTGCAAGCCGCAAGGCCGAGAGACAGCGCTGATCCGCTGATTCACCATGTAGAACGGTCAGTTATGGATTGCTTGGCGGATGAGATGGAGAAAGTGATCAAGGAGGAAATGGACGATGACAACTACAGCTTTAAGAAGAACGATTTTCATAATCGCGATATTAGTGATATGGGAGGCGGCATATAGGCTGATCGGCTGGGAGTCGTGGAAGTTTCCTTCCCTGTTCCAGACGGTAGAGTCGTTCTACACCGGGTTCGCCCACGGTCAATTGCTGGATGCCATCTACAACTCGCTTAGAAGGCTGTTTATTGCCTTTGCGATCTCCCTCTCCATAGGCATGGTGCTTGGACTTATGTTCGCCAAGTTCAAGGCAATTGACGATACGATAGGCTTCATGGTCATTGCGCTTCAGACAGTGCCTAGTATTGCTTGGCTTCCTTTTGCGATCATCTGGTTCGGCTTCAATGATGTGTCCGTTATTTTCATCACCGCGCTTGGTGCGACGTGGACGATGTCCATTGCGACCAGAACGGGGATTAAGAACATTCCGCCAATCTATCTGAGAGCGGCTCAAACCTTGGGTACGGGCAATGGCTGGCGCATGTTCACCCAAATCCTCGTGCCTGGGGCATTCCCGCATCTGATGACGGGCGTAAGGGTATCGTGGGCGTTTGCATGGCGTGCTCTTGTAGCGGGCGAGCTTATTGCCAACGGTGCAGGCCTTGGACAGCTGCTGCAAGACGGCAGAGGCCTTGGCGACACGGCCTTGATGCTCAACGTCGTCATCATTATTGCGGTGCTTGGCACGCTCTCCGACCACTTCTGCTTCAAGAAGCTGGAGGACAGGCTGCTCGTCAGGTACGGGTTGGAAAGCAACAGCAAGAGTTGACATTTAACAGTAATCATATATAATTAGTCGGAATAAGAATTTATCGATATGATTATAGGGAGAGAGAAGGGGTTGTCTATGAGAAAGATCGGCATACTGGTTATGGCATTTGTACTGGTGTTCACGCTTGCCGCTTGCGGCGGGAAGTCGGGCGGTTCGGGCTCCAAGGGCCAAGTGACGGTGAAGCTCGGCATGTTCAAGAACGTAACGCACGCTGCGGGCTACATTGGCCTGGAGAAGGAGTTTTTCCAGAAGCAGCTTGGCGAGAATGTGAAGATCGAGGTTCAAGCATTTGATAACGGCTCCGACTTCTCGACTGCAATCGCGACAGGACAGATCGACATCGGCTATGTTGGCCCTGGCCCATCGACGAACCAGTTCCTGAAGAGCAGCAACTTCCGGGTCATCTCCGGCGCGGATAACGGCGGTGCCGTCCTTGTTGCAGGCAAGGATTCCGGTGTGGAGACGGTCAAAGATCTCGTAGGCAAAACCATCGCAATTCCGACAAAAGGCAGCACGAACGAAATTTCGCTGCGCCTGCTGCTGGAGCAAGAGGGCGTTCCGATTACGACGGACAGCTCCGGCGCTCAGATCGTAGCGCGCGCGCCTTCCGATACACTGGTCGCCCTTCGCCAGAACGAAGTGCATGCGACGCTCATTCCGGAGCCGTGGGGCACGCAGATTGAGCAGGAAGGCATCGGCAAGGTTATTGTGCCTTGGGATCAAATTCCGCCGAACAACGGCGACTACCCGCTGGTTATTCTCGTAGCAAGCGACAAGTTCATCAGCGAGCATAGAGACCTTGCGAAAGCGATTGTGAAAGGCAACCTGGAAGCGATCGAATACATCCAGTCCAATCCGGACGAGTCGTATGAGCTTATCAACAAGCGTCTGAGCGAGCTGAGCGGAAAAGGCCTGGATGTGGCTCTGATCAAAGCTGCTCTGTCCCATATGAGACTGACCTCCGATGTAAGCCAAGAAGCGATTGAGGAGATGGCCAGAGTCTCGATCGAGGCAGGCTACATCAAGGATGTAACCGTAGATTCGCTAGACCTGAGCAAGTTCCTGGACCTTTCTATTCTGGATGAGGCTAAGAACGGCAAATAAGTTGGAGCATATGCTCTGCGAGAAACATCGCCCCTGCGGCGGTGTTTTTTTGTTTGTTTAGGAAATATGCAATTTTAGAAGTTGTGGATAAATTCGTCGAAAGGAGAGCTCTAAGCAGCAAAAGCCTGTTGAAGTTGGCTGAAGCAGGTCCTGAAGTAGGGGAAGTCATTCTTTGAAATTTGTAAGGGAACTACGAGACGCTATTTGCCCGTTTTTGCACGTTTTATAAACGGTAAAGGAACAGAGAGCTCTTATTTGCCCTAAATGAACCGAAATACGGGTCGGATGATGCAAATAAGGCATCCTAGTTCCGGTAGTCGTTATAAACCTATCAAAAAACGAAGCATAGAGTCTCTTAGTTCCGTTAGGAGGCAGGATCAGGATCGAACACTTGTGACTTTCAATCACTCGCAGGGTGAATTTGTTTTGCACTTCACCTTTACATTGTGATGAATGGCTCAAAAAATGTTTGGGTTGCATGGCCTTTTTTGTGACTTTCGTCACAGTACTTGCATGGAAGAACGGTCATAATGGATCAGGGAAAGCAGCAAGGCGGGTAGAACATTCACTTGCGGAGGGTTGTCAAAATGAAGCTATCAACAAGCTTGGTTACCAAAATTGTAGCAGGGATCAGTCTCGTGGCAACGACTACGTACGGGACAAGCGCATTTTTTATTTTTGTGCTGAAGGATTACTTGGCTCCGAATATGGAGTCGTGGCTTTTTACAAGCTTGACCTTCGGGATGGGCGTATTCTGGACGGGGTTTCTGGGTTGGCTGACTGCAAGATGGCTGGTCAAGCCGCTTAATGATCTGCACAAGGCGGCGGATATTGCGGCCAAGGGAGATCTGAAGGCAGGCGTGTCGATTCCGAAATCCGGGGATGAATTGTCGCAGCTGGCCAATTCGTTCAACGAGATGATTACAAGCCTTCGAGGCATTATCGCCAATATCGATACGCATTCCAAAGCAACAGGCACGGAAGTGGAGCATTTGAGACTGGCGCTGGAGCAGGTGGCTTCGCTGCTGACCGTGGTGACGGAGCGTGTAGGGGAGATTTCCGCCAACACTGATACGCAAGCTCAGCTGTCGGATGCGATGTACGTATCCATTCAAGATATAGCGGGATTATCAGCGGACGCATCCGCTTGTACCGAGGTCGCTCAACAGGATGCCAAGGATATGTCGCTGGCGATGATCAGCAGCAACGAGTCGGTCGATGAGCTGTCATCCACGATGAACCGGCTTGCTGCGGAAGGCGAGGAGACCGCCGTTATTATGTCGAAGCTGAAGGAGCGCGCGGATCAGATCGGCGACATCATTCATGCTGTCGAAGAAATATCGTCTCGGACCAACCTGCTGGCGCTGAATGCCTCCATTGAAGCGGCACATGCGGGCGAGCATGGCCAAGGCTTCCAGGTGGTGGCGATTGAGATTCGAAAGCTGGCGAATCACACCTCCTTGGAAGTGAAAAATATCGGTGATCTGATCGAAGCCATTCATGCCGATCTAAGTCTTGCGGTGAGCCGCATGGAGCAGCAAGCCCGGCATACGCATGTCGGAGCGGCCAAAACGACCGAAACAATCGGCCACCTGCAGCTTATTGCCGAATCGGTCGAGCGAACCGTCGGGGCCATTGACCGCATTGCCGAGCTGATGGGCATTCAGTCTGCGAAGATGAATACGATGCTCGTCGACGCCGGGCAGGTAGCGGATGCCGCCAAAGAAAATGCGGATAAGCTTGGCAAAATATCGGCATCGGTACAGGAGCAGAATGCGATGGTGGAAGAAGTGGCTGCAGCCTCGAACGAATTGCAGAACATGACTGTCGCTCTACAAAGCGGAATCGAGAAATTTCAGTATAAATAAAACAGAAAAGTTCCAACACAAACAGAAAAGTTACAATACAAGATAAAACAGAAAAGTTCCAACACAAAGCTAGGCAGCAAATTACCCAGCCTACGTGTGAAGGGGCTATTCCAAAGAGGAATTAACGGATAAGCCATTCTTAAACATTCCATGTAAAAGCCTGCAAGCCCACCGTCAAAGTGGATTTGGAGGCTTTTCGTTTGCGGCGGGAGCGATGATTGGCAGCTGCGGGTAGCTCTAAGCCATATTTTACGGCTTGCAGCACCCCACAGCGCACACTCTATGCCGACTTTCTCGTCCTGCAGCTCCGATCTCCGCTCGGCGGCACTCTCTAAGCCGAGTTTCTCGGCCAGCAGCTCTGCTGTGCGCTCGGCGGCGCTCTCTAAGCCGAGTATCTCGGCCTAGCGCTCTGTTTTCCGCTTGGCGGCGCTCTCTAAGCCGAGTTTCTCGGCCAGCAGCTCTGCTGTGCGCTCGGCGGCACTCCCTAAGCCGAGTTTCTCGGCCAGCAGCTCTGCTGTGCGCTCGGCGGCGCTCTCTAAGCCGAGTATCTCGGCCTAGCGCTCTGTTTTCCGCTTGGCGGCGCTCTCTAAGCCGAGTTTCTCGGCTAGCAGCTCTGCTGTCCGCTGAGCGGCGCTCCCTAAGCCGAGTTTCTCGGCCTAGCGCTCTGTTTTCCGCTTGGCGGCGCTCTCTAAGCCGAGTATCTCGGCCAGCAGCTCTGCTGTGCGCTCGGCGGCGCTCTCTAAGCCGAGTATCTCGGCCAGCAGCTCTGCAGTCCGCTTGGCGGCGCTCCCTAAGCCGAGTATCTCGGCCAGCAGCTCTGCTGTGCGCTCGGCGGCGCTCTCTAAGCCGAGTTTCTCGGCCTACCGCTCTGTTTTCCGCTGAGCGGCGCTCCCTAAGCCGAGTTTCTCGGCCTACCCGCTCTGTTTTCCGCTTGGCGGCACCCTCTAAGTCGAGTTTCTCGGTCTATCGCTCTGTTTTCCGCTGGGCGGCACTCTCTAAGCCGAGTTTCTCGGCTAGCAGCTCCGTTTTCCGCTCGGATTGCCACCTTGCTTCCACCCAGCTCAAACGAGACTAGTATCGTTTGCTGACCGAAGGAGGGCCGCCCCTTTTTACGATTAACAGTGTGTAGCACACACAGCCAATTCGCTGTTGGGACAGTTTCCCTTGCTATATGCTTCCGCACAAAACGCTACGCGAACCCTAAGCTTCTTCAGATTTCGGCTGTACAGGAATATAGATATCCATCTCCAGCAGCTCGTTGCGGTCCTGCCAGCATCGCTCGTCATAATATTCAAACTCCGCTGCGGCTGCATGCGTATAGGGAGCCTCGGGCAGCCATTCACTCATGATATATCCCCATGTACGCTGGATGGAATCGGAGAATTGCTCCGGCGTGCTCATCGGGGTTGTGAACACGGCATAGGTCTGCTCCGGATAATGGCGGCGAATCGTACCTGCAGGCGCTTCGGCGCCTTCCTTGGCTTCTACGCCGATGATGTAGCTGAATTCGCCCGCCTCCATATCGAAGTCGTCGCAGATGCCGTACTCTGCCATCGAGACGGCTTGCTCGTACAAGGTCTCGCCGAGCTTCTTCTCCGTGTAGCGCTGCCAGAATGCCGGAATGTCACGATGGTTCTGTCCGTCCGCCATGCGGGTGCGGATGGTGTAGCCAATCACATCAAAGCCAGGTTTGGTCACAATACGATACTCCATTTCACTTTCCTCCTAATAGGGTTGTCCTGCTCCGATTCGGCTGTGCTGCCGCAAGGCAAGAGAGGCTTCAAAGAATTCTATTCCATTATAATCCAATAGGATCATACGTTCTAGTTTTTTCTTTGAAAGGTTGTTGATTCCGGCAGGGGACAGGAGTATGATGATGGATGTAACGGCTCGACCAAACCTCATGTGAACCTACAGCAAGGAGTCCTGCACCATGCAACAACAACTGTCCAAAGCCAATACGGCTTTGCTTATTCTGTTCCTCGTGCTCGTATGGGGAATCAATTGGCCTTTATCCAAGTTTGCTTTAGCCTATATGCCGCCGGTGCTGTTCTCGGGAGTGAGAACGCTGTTGGGCGGTATTCTGCTTCTTATGTTCGCTCTGCCGCGATACAAGAAGCTGAATTTGGGCAGAACGTGGCCGGTTTATGTTATTTCCGCAATCGTCAATATCATTCTGTATTACGGTCTGCAGTCGATCGGTCTTAACTACTTGCCGTCCGGCTTGTTCTCGGCGATTGTGTTCCTCCAGCCGGTGCTGGTCGGGCTTTTCTCCTGGATGTGGCTAGGGGAGTCGATGAACGGCATGAAGGTAACTGGCCTGCTGCTCGGCTTCGCCGGAGTCGGCATTATCAGCACCGGGGCAGGGGGCTTGTCCGGGCACATCTCGGTTCCCGGCGTCCTGCTTGCTCTTGGCTCCGCTCTGAGCTGGGCGCTGGGGACGGTCTATGTGAAGCGCAAAAGCGGCAGCGTCGACCCGATATGGCTTGTGACGCTCCAGCTCCTGATTGGCGGAGTGCTTATGACAGCGACAGGCAGCGGATTGGAAAGCTGGGGGGATGTGCACTGGAATGCCGCCTTCATCGGCAGCCTTTTATTTATCTCCATCTTTGTTATTGCAATGGGCTGGCTGGTGTTCTACAAGTTAATGGATTCCGGCGAAGCGGGCAAGATGGCCTCCTACACGTTCCTCATTCCCGTCGTGGCCATTTTGGCAGGCACCCTGTTTCTGCATGAGCCGCTTACGTTGACGCTGGTCGCCGGACTGGCCTGCATTCTGGTCAGCATTTATTTTGTTAACCGCAAGCCATCCAAGCGGCCAATCAAAGCAGTCGGCTAATAATTCATAATGAGACGAAGACCCCTATTCCAAAGGGGTCTTTTTCTTTGTCTATTCTCAAGTTAATACCGGCAAATCTGCCGTCAGGGTCGTAGAAGTGGAATCGAGAGAAGTGAATAATTCGATCGGTTGAAACCTTCCTCTTCAATAGAGCGTTAGTATAGGCAGATATTCAGGGATATTTTGGATGATGAGAAAAAAGAGTATAGGGAGTGATGTTATGTTTTCCGAGACGGGCTTTAGAAGGCTGGCTGGCGTCTGTACGGTGATCAGCATCGTCATTATCGTTTTTGCATGCTATGGACTCATTATGCTTATTGATAACGGCAGTCTGATGGATAGAGAAGCCATCTTTTTCGGAGCGTTCTCGATTATCGCGGTTAGCGTGCTTGCGATTTTGGTGACGCTGTTAACCCGTAAGACGAGAGAAGCGCTGGAGGATGAAGTGATATTTTTGAGGACTCGAATAATAGAGCTGGAGAAAGCGGTCAACGGGAAGTAGGATGATGAATGGAATCGAGGTGCTTGGATATGGATATGGATATCGTCTATAAGGTAACAGCGTACATCACTCGAATGCATGAAGGGAAATTGCAGCTGCTGGTTTTCCGCGAGCAGGATTATGAGCACCTAGGCTGGCAGGTTCCAGGCGGCACAGTAGAGGAGAACGAGCTCTTGTGCTCGATGCGCTTTATCGAGAGATTATGGAGGAATCGGGCATACGAAAGGCGCACAATATCGTTTTTCTTGGCGAGCATGCCTACTATTCCGAGACGCTGAAGCAGCATGTACAGCGGTATTATTATCAGCTTGATGCAGATGCTCCGGAAGCCTTCACCCATGTGGTGCAAAGCAATGATGAGGATAACGGCTGGATCTTTCATTATTCATGGATGGACTTGGAGTCATGCCCGCCCCTGTACAGTCATCTTGGCGAGCACTTGGACAAGTTGAGGCATTTGGCTAACAAATAATACAGAAGGGGGTCCTTTTCTATATGGATATAGCAGCCGTATCTCATGGAGATGCGGTTTATTACTTTTTACACTCCCACGGATATGACACTGTCATATCAAAGTGCTGACTGCTGTGAATACTGCGGCCGTTCCCTCATCCATACAATAGAGTTATTAACTTGAGCGAAGAGGGGATTGGCATGGCGGAAAAAAACGGACGATTGCGGTTGCTGGACATATTGAGAGGATTTGCGGTCATGGGTACGCTTGGCACGAATATATGGCTGTTCGCTTATCTGGGCGACTTGAATTATATGATGACCTTTGATGCAGCTCCGTGGTGGACGTCATTGGAAGAGTTTGTGCGCGTATTGGTACTGTTCTTGGTGAACGGAAAGCTTCTAGGTCTGCTGACGATTATGTTCGGCGTCGGACTGGAGATGAAGTACAGGCAATCCTTAAGGCGAGGCAGCGCATGGCCCGGCGTCTATATCTGGACGTCGATTATTCTAATGACTGAAGGGCTTCTTCACTTTGCGCTGGTGATGGAATACGACATATTGATGAGCTACGGCATAACGGCTATTATTGCGGCATTTATTGTCAAAGGCGGGGATAAGTCGATTCGGCGGGCGATGGCGATTTTCGGCGGCTTTCATGGACTCGTTATGCTGCTTCTATTAATGGGCGGCATCTATCTCGGCTTAAGCGGGGCGAATATGAGCTTAGGCGACATGAACGGTACAGTGTTATTATATAAGGAGGGAAGCTGGCTGCAGCAGGTGGAATACCGCTTGTCTCAATTTCTGATGCTTCGAATGGAGGCGCTGTTCGTCATTCCAATGAATATCTTCCTGTTCCTGCTTGGCATCAGGCTGATGCGATCGGGTTATTTTGCTCCTGATGATGAGGGCAGAAAGAAACGGAAGAAGCTTCTGCAATGGGGACTTGGAGCGGGCATTCCGCTTAATCTGCTTCTATTCATTCCTGGCGGCTACTTCGATCTGCCGGTGCGCTATCTGTTTGCGCCGATCCTGGCGCTAGGCTACATGGGATTGATTGCAAAGCTGGTGGAAAGCAGCGAGAAATTGTGGTTATGGAATCGTTTGGAGCAGGTTGGCAAAATGTCGCTTAGCTGCTATGTACTGCAAAACATCATCTCCGGCGTTATATTCTACGGCTGGGGAGCGGGGCTTGGCGGCAAGCTGCACCCGGCAGCAATAGTTGGAGTGTGGCTGGCAATCAGCTGCATTCAAATATTGTTTGCTTACGCATGGCTTGGAAGATTCAAGTTTGGTCCTATGGAATCAGCCCGAAGATTTGCGACAGGACTTGTGGCAAGGCAGAAAGCTTAGAACGTTACAGACAAGGTGTGTTGAACAACGATGTGGAGACGGATTTATCCCCGGGACCAGATTGAGAAATATTTAATTATCGACATGCTGGTTGTGGTCGTATTTATTTATCATGTCTTTATTATGAATCATTCGCTTTCTCCTGCGGGGAAGATAACAGCTTTCCTGTTGTTTCTGGCATCTTTTTATGTTGGCTTATGGTATCGGGACTGGCGCTTGCTTGCGGCCAGTCTCGTTTGGTGTGCTCTACTCGCTGTGCTTGGCCTATACATTGACGATTGGATGCTGCTCTATGGATTTGTGTTTGCCGATCTGCTGGGACGGACGAAACGTATGTGGGTGATGGCCGGCGGAATGGCCGGCATCGTCATCATGTATGCGGCTCATAGCTGGCTGGATGCGGGGAGTCCGTTTGCGCTATTTGCGAATTTGTTCTTCGCGGGCATGATTATGCAGCTGACGACAACTATAGTGGTGCATACGAAGGAAAAGTCGAAGGGGCTGAAGGAGAAGCTGGATATCGCTAACGCGCAGCTGGAGCATTATATTCAGGAAGAAGAGCGGAACCGGATTGCCAGGGATCTGCACGATACGCTGGGGCAGACGCTGACGATGATCAAGCTGAAGAGCGAATTGACGCTGCGTCTGGTAGAGAAGCATCCGGAGAAAGCGAGGCATGAGCTGAACGATATATTGGATACGTCACGCTTTGCGCTGAAGCAAGTGCGGGAGCTGGTGACGGACATGCGATTCGTCTCTTTGGCGAAGGAGATTGAACGGTCCAGGGAGCTGCTTGGCGAGGCGGACATCGATATGACCGCCGTGCAAGAAGGGATCAGACCGTTGTCCGATAGGGCCGAGACGATGGTTGCGCTCTGCCTCCGGGAAGCGGTAACTAATATTATTAGGCATAGCGGCGCTGACTTGTGCACTCTTTCTCATTACGTTCAAGGCGAGCATTATTATATTCAAATCATTGATAATGGCAGAGGGCTTGAAGGGCAAGGCCAAGGGAACGGCCTGCAATCCATGAGAGAGCGTATGGCCGCGCTGCAAGGAGAAGCCTATGTGACGGCTAATCCGGACAGGGGCGCAGTGGTGACATTGAAGATTCCATTAATGGGCAATAGGAGGGTGTAAGGTGATCCGAATCGTAATTGCTGAAGATCAGAAGCTGCTAAGAGGGACGCTAAGATCGCTGCTATCCCTGGAGGACGACTTAGATGTGGTAGGAGAAGCGGGGGACGGTGTCGAGGCTCTGGAAGTCATTCGGAGACAACAGCCTGATCTGTGCCTGCTGGACATCGAAATTCCGTTCTTGTCCGGCCTCGAGCTTGCGGAGAAGCTGAAAGAAGAAGGGCATGCTCCCAAAATCATTATGGTGACGACCTTCGCCCGTCCGGGCTTCTTGCAGAAGGCGAGAGAGCTCAAGGTGGAAGGATATTTGCTCAAGGATGAACCCATTGAGTTTTTGATCGATGCCATTCGCAAAGTGATGGCTGGCGGGCATGTCATTAGCAAGGACCTTGCAACGGCTCTGTTCGTGAAGGAAGAGAATCCGCTGACCGAGAGGGAGGGCGATGTGCTTCGGCTGTCCAGATCGGGGCTGTCGACGAGCGAGATAGCGGGGCAGCTTTATTTGACCAATGGGACCGTCCGCAATTATCTGTCAACAGCGATTCAGAAGCTGGGAGTGGAGACGAGGCAGCAAGCGACTGAGAAGGCGCATGACAACGGCTGGATCTGACGAAAGTGGCAATGGCAAGGGCTGTTCGAAAAGCGAGTAGTTGTGTCATATGCGGTTAATCGTATGGGGGGTGCCTCTCCGTCATCTAACGACACCTCGGGACAGTCGTGCGAGCTGGGTGGAAAGCTGAACTGCAGTCCGAGAAACCCGGCCTAGAGCGTACCGCTGAGCGGAAAGCAGAGCTACAGTCCGAGAAACTCGGCCTAGAGCGTGCCGCCGAGCAGGAATCGAAGTTGCAGTCCGAGAAACTCGGCCTAGACGTACCGCCGAGCGGAAAGCGGAGCTGCAGTCCGAGAAACTCGGCTTAGAGAGTGTCGCCGAGCGGGAAGCGGAACTGCAGTCCGCGAAACTCGGCTTAGAGAGCACCGCCGAGCGGAAAGCAGAGCTGCAGTCCGAGAAACTCGGCCTAGAGCGTGCCGCCGAGCGTAAAACGGAGCTGCAGTCCGAGAAACTCGGCCTAGAGCGTGCCGCCGAGCGTAAAACGGAGCTGCAGTCCGAGAAACTCGGCTTAGAGAGCGCCGCCGAGCGTAAAACGGAGCTGCAGTCCGAGAATCTCGGCTTAGAGAGCGCCGCCGAACGGCAAGCGGAGCTGCAGTCCGATAAACTCGGCCTAGAGAGCACCGCAGGGCGGAAAGCCGAACTGCAGTCCGAGAAACCCGGCCTAGAGTGCGCCGCCGAGCGGAAAGCGGAGCTGCAGTCCGAGAAACTCGGCTTAAAGCGTGCCGCCGAGCGGAAGGCGGAGCCGCAGGCCGAGAAACTCGGCTTAGGGCTCCCCCCGCAGCTGCCAATCATAGCTCCCGCTGCAAGCGAAAAGCCTTCAAACCCACTCTTGCGGTGGATTTGAAGGCTTTTTTCGCCGTTTGGGAGTGCCTTATCCGTTGCCTCCCTTTTGGGAAAGCACCTTGCGCATGCAAACGGAACTAGTAGAGAGGCGGAGGAACGAGCTGCAATTCCGCTTCCGTCGTCAGATTCCGCTCCAGCGCTTCTTTGCGCAATGCGAGATAAAGCTCCGCTTTGGTAGCGTTGATATAGGGCATTACGAACAGGACGCCGACGAAGCATGCCAGCAAGCCGAGGAGAATCCAGCCGATAAAGCTTAGATCCAGGACGAACATGCGGAATTTATGTCCTCTTGTCATCTGGTTGCTCAAATCCACTGCCCGATTGTATCCGATGTTCGGGTTATCGGCGAGAATATATGGCACTAAGCTGTACGCGTAAGACTTTACAATGCCCGGAATGATGAGCAGCAGATACCATAGGAAATTGAGAAAGCCCCGCCATAACATGGCCGCGACGATTTTCAAGTATCGCTGGCTGTTGAAGGCGTATCCCAAGTGGTTCAGATTCACATCCTGCTCTGCCGAGCGCTTGAAGTACTGGATAGAGCCGACTTCAAGCGGAAAGCCCAGGAATATGCGAAAGCTGATAGCGAAAATAATGAAAACAATGATTAGTCCGGCCGCAAGGGCAAAGATCGGGGCCATCAATCCCCAATCGATAAATCCGGTCTCCGAGTCAAATGAACCATTAGACGATGATCCGAAATTGAAGTTCAAATCCGGGAAGCGCGCACCTCCGCCGACGAAGCCTAAGATCAGGCTGACCAGAAAAGCTTTCCAATACGAGGTTCGAAGCACATACTTGGCATTATCCTTCAGTTCCTTGCGTTCCCACATCGGCATTCCTCCCTTTGTCCACTCTCTTGTTATCGTACGATAAGACATGCGGTTATAGTCCTTACCTTTAAAGAACATTCGGAAGGGTCATGCCGCCTTATCGGCAGTATGACCCTTATACCTATTACCCTTCGATTTGGCGCAAGACCGTCCACTTTGCCGCAGGCGGTTGAACGATGAATTTGAACAGCCGTCCTTCACGGTCCTCGACCGCCAGCAGCATTCCATCCGGAACGGGCAGAATATGGTGGATCTCGCCATCCTTCACAAGCTCTGCCGCCGTTGAGGCCAATACGGGGATCAGCGCTTCTTCCAGCCAGGTTCTCTCTTCGAACCATCTAGGAGGCGGCAGAGGGGGCGGGTATCCGCAGCTTGGCACGCCCAGCTGCCTAGCCAACTCCTCATGGTCGCTTGATAGCGTCCGCCCTTCTCCGACCGCAGCGACGAATCGAAGACAAAGCTCCGCAGTTGCAAGGATTTCTTCATAGTCCAACGAGCCGTTGGCATAGCGGATTTCAACGGTTTGGATATCAAACCACGCCGCTGTGTTAATGCCGCAGCGATGAGACTGCGGGCGTCCGAAATAGCGGACGGATTCTTCCTCGGGCGCTGCCGCATAACGCTCTCTCATTGCCGGCGTGACGGGCGGGCAGAATAGCCGCCGATGCGGGCTTGTAGCCAGCAGCTTCCCGATCGCTTCTTGGCATTGCAGAGCTGCATCCAGCAGGCGCGGTACAATCTCTTGACCCCAGGGCTCCAGTCCGACGTGGACGTGAAGGCCGCAGCTCCAATTCATAGCAGCGCCCTGAGCCAAAAGCCGGTCCAGCATCACACGAATTTGCTCCCGGTCCTCCCATAGCAGCGGAGGCGGCTTCAGCTCGCTTCCTGATTCCAGACCGGTCTCATCCAACTGCCGCTCATCGAGCGACATGATCCAGCCGGGCAACAGCTCCAGCTGCTCCGGATGACCTCCGATAAATTCGATTTCTACTCCAAAGGTTAACGTTTTCCAATCTACAGCTTGTGGCCGCATGTTCTTCATCCTCTCGTTTCGATTAGATTTGAATCGTTCGATTGAAGCGAGAGGCGGCGGGGCACGGGCTTACCAGGGAATTTTTTCTTTGAGCATAGGCGTCCTCCAGAAGTACGTTATTATGGAGATTATATACAAAGGGAATGATTCGGCACAACATATTCTTGCAGAGCCTCTTGAATCCGTGATGCAGTCTCCGCGGGATGGGATATCGGGAATTGATGCGCATAGGGCAGACCGATGGCAGGGAATCCAGCGTATTGGTCCGGAATATGAAAGTTGCTCTCCTGCGTTCCCCATAAGATCGTCAGCCTGTTTTCATCCCAGTTGGCTGGGGAGAAGGAGAAGCTCTCCGGCCGCGCAAGCGCAGACATGGCCTCTGCCGTGGAGGACCTGATGCGGGGGGAGCTCAGTTCATCATGGATATAGCGTATATACTCTGCGGGAATTTCATGCTCGCCTGCAAAGCTCTGCTCCTTCAGCAGCATGCGTTTAATTGCGCTCTCAGATGCGAATCGCAGCAGGGAAAGCGTCATGAGTTTGGCTTTAAACTTGATGGACAAGGGCTGTAATACCGGCTGAAGCAGCAGCCCCATATGAATATGCTCCGGCACTTGGTCTATCATTTTGGCAGCGATATAGCCCCCAAGCGAATGTCCAACCAGGATGACCGGCGAGTCTATGCTCATAAGCAGATCTCTGATGGACTGTTCCAAACCTTTGATTTGTACGTCGTGATGACGGATAGGCGAACGTCCGAATCCCGGCAAGTCTATGAGATAAATCGGATTCTCGCAAAGGGTGGCAAGTTGCTCAGCTAGCGGCAATAACGCATAGGCTGAGCTAAAGGTGCCATGCAACAGAATGATAGGCGGACCATGTCCTTCCTTTTCAATCGTTGCCAGATTCGCCCTTCTGCTTAATCGGAACGGATGAGGAAGGTATAGGCTGCTGCCGTGGGAAATACGGAAATCCAAATCCGCAACGACAAAAGGCAGGGTGGACGGAATGACAGACAATTGAAGACCATGCTTGGCTTGCAGGTCCATCTTCGAGGCCAGCGGGAATTCAGAGTTGACGATAAAATCGATCGATTCCTTTGGCATTTTCAGTCCCTTGTCAATTCCGAGGTTCAGCAAGGCTTTAATGAAGCGGTATGGAATAGCGCCAATAGGCCCTCGGACACCCGATTCTTTGGCAATTAGTCTAGTAAGCTCAATCATGTCAGGACTGGCCGTTTGCTGATCCAACAAGAAATACGTATCGCTAACGGGATGCTTCTCTTGCGCCAGAGCTGCAATGCAAGCCGCCACATGATCGACATGGACAAGCGGGAGCCAATATTTCTTGCCTCCGGGAGCAAAGGCCATCAGTCCCCTGCGTACGCTATTCACCAATATGCCAAGTCCACCGAGCTGCTCGGTCATCCCCGTATAAGAGTCCCCGATTACGACGCTAGGATTCACGACAGACAGCGGAACGCCCAGCTTGGCGAGCTCCTGCCGAATCAATAGATCGGCTTCGAATTTCATTTGCTCATAGGGAGGCGCCTTGTGAGGATGGCTCAGGCCATCATGGTTATTGCCGATTTCCGAATAAGGCGACTTAAACCCGACCACATGAATAAAGTGCTTTAGAGAATGGCTTTTATGGATGTTGGCGGCCAGCCGGACCATTTCGATTGCGCCATCTCGGAATACTTTTTGCGCCTGATCTGCCTGAAGCATGATATCCATGGGTCCGCCAGCATGAATGATCACATCCACCTTGCTGATTCGCTCTTGATCTGCAGGGCTCAGCCCGAGCGCGGGCTTAGTCAGATCACCCTGAAGCGGTGTAATGGCGGAGAACTCATCAAGCCCTATGGCCCTCATCGTCTCAAGCAGCTTGGAGTTGGACCGTGAAAGGACGTACACTTTATGTCCTGCCCGCACTAGCTGCGCCATAACTTGCCTTCCGATAAAGCCGCTTCCGCCAGTTAGAAATACCGTATTCATATTCGTTGGCCTCCTATTGCATTTTTTAGTACTGTTAAGTACTAGTCATGGGCAAAAAAATTACTTTAGCATCGCAGCCAAAGTATGAAGAGTGGTCGACAACAGCGAGGGGTCTTGCTGAGCGTGCTGCAAGAATAGCGAGCCTTCAATTGTCGAAACGATAAGAGCAGCTAGCTGAGGAAGAGGGAGGGACGTGTGGATCTCCTTGCGGTCTACGCCTTCCTGAAGCAGCGTCTCCATGGTTTTGGTTTGTTTGTCGAAAAATGCTCTAATGGCATTCCGGACATCATCCGATTCATGCGAGGTTTGAACATAAAGGGTTAGAAACGGGCACCCGCCAAGGATGTTCGGCGTCTGCTCTGTCAGCAGCGCGGCTAAACGGCCGATTCGTTCCATGACCGGCAGCTCGTTATGGGCTGCAATCTCATCGATCATCCCGGAGTATCGGTCAATCATTTGGTCCGCGATAGCGGCGAGCAGCTCCTCTTTGCTTTTGAAATGGTAATAAATATTCGTCTTGGACACTTTGCTGACGGCAACAATTTCGTCCATGCTGGTCGTCTGATAGCCCTTCTCCAAGAACAGGGAAGCAGCGACCTGCATCACGATCGTTCGGTTGCTGGGGGCAGTTTTCTTTTTCATGTTTAGAACTATACAGTACTAATTAAACCATGTCAAATCTAAAAAATCGGCCCGTGTATCTAAATTATCCCACCTGTCTAATAACCACGTATCGCACTATGATAAATGTAAGCGTTTTCGCCCGGTGGTCAGTACAGTAGCGGATGTGAGGCGAGGACGCTGTCTCGTTCGCCCAACACGCGGGAAAGGAGGAGCAGGCAAGAGGAGCATATTGGATTCGTTGGAATCGTTTCATCAATACTCAATATTGGAGGGAATTCATTTTGAGAAAATGGATAGCCATGATCGCAACGATAGCGCTTTTTGTCAGTACGTATGCTGTATCTCCCAGCCGCACGGAAGCGGCTCCGCCTCCTTCGACGGCGAATCAGACGATATTTGGCCCGAATGTATATGTCTTTGATCCATCGATGCCGACAGCCGATATTCAGGCTGTGACAAGCGCGGTATTCAACGAGCAGGAAAGCAATGAATTCAGCAATCAGAGATATGCGCTTCTCTTCAAACCGGGCAACTACAACATAGATATGAAAGTAGGCTTCTTCACGCATGTAGCGGGCCTCGGGCAAAACCCGGGACAAGTGAACCTCACGGGCGGCGCACTGAACGTAGACGCCAAGTGGGATAACGGCAACGCGACGCGCAATTTCTGGCGCGCAATTGAGAATCTGTCGATCTCACCGTCAAGCGGCATGACGCGCATCGCTGTATCGCAGGCGGCGCCGCTGCGGCGGCTGAACATTAACGGCGAGCTGCAATTGTTCGACTTTGACAACAACTGGAATGCAGGCTGGGCAAGCGGGGGCTTGCTGGCAGATTCCGTCGTCAACGGCACGATTGTGCCGGGCTCGCAGCAGCAGTGGTTCTCGCGCAACAGCCAATACGGCAACTGGACGAACGGCGTATGGAACATGGTATTCGTAGGCGATACGAATCCGCCTGCAGGCCAGTTCCCGGATCCGCCGTATACGGTGGTCGAACAGGCGCCGGTGCTGCGCGAGAAGCCGTATTTGTACATCGACGGCGCAGGGCAATACCGCGTATTCGTCCCTTCCCTGCAGCATGACCGGAAGGGCGTCAGCTGGGTGAACGGCTCCACGCCGGGCGAGTCGCTGTCGATCGACACCTTCCATATCGCGCGTCCAGAGACGGCTACAGCTGCCAGTATCAATGCGGCGTTAAGCCAAGGCAAAAACCTGATCTTCACACCGGGCATCTACCATCTAAGCGAGACCATTCAAGTGAACCGCGCCAATACGGTCATTCTTGGCATCGGTCTGCCGACGCTTATTCCTGCGAACGGTCAAGTGACGATGAAAGTAGCCGACGTTGACGGCGTGAAGGTTGCGGGGCTGGTGCTGGATGCAGGTCCGGTCAATTCGGCTTCATTGCTGGAAGTGGGTCCAAGCGGAAGCAATGCAAGCCATGCGGCTAATCCAACCTCGCTGCATGATCTGTTTTTCCGGATCGGGGGAGCAGCCATCGGGAAAAATGACGCCAGCTTAACGATTAACAGCAACCACGTAATCGGCGATCACTTCTGGATCTGGCGTGCCGACCATGGCGCAGGTGTAGGCTGGACGGACAATATATCGAAAAACGGCCTTGTCGTGAACGGCGACCAGGTGACGATTTACGGCTTATTCAATGAACATCATCATGAGTATCAGACATTATGGAACGGCAACGGAGGCCGCGTCTATTTCTACCAATCCGAAATTCCGTACGATGTTCCGAATCAGGCGGGATGGATGAGCCAGAACGGAACCGTGAACGGCTATGCTTCCTATAAGGTGGCGGACCATGTGACGGATCATGAGGTATGGGGACTCGGCGTTTATTCCTTCTTCAGAGATGCGCCAGTGAAGCTGGAGAGCGGCATTGAAGTGCCGGATACTGCGGGAGTCAAGGTCCATCATGCGACCTCGATATGGCTGGCTGGCACGCCGGGCAGCGAGATTACGCATGTTATCAATAAGCTGGGAGGCCGCGTCTATGCCAACTCGCCTGCGGAGGGCATGAGACAGACGGTCAATGAATTTATCGGTACGGGCACAGGCGGACCCGGAGGCCCAGGAGGCGTGGAGACGGCACTGGACCGTACCGGCTGGACGGCATCCTCTTCGCCTTCTAGCGGAGATGCCGCAGCGAATCTGCTGGATGGCAGCATGGCGACCCGCTGGAGCGCAGGCACAGCCATGGCTCCGGGCCAGTCGCTGACCATCGATATGAAAGCGGCGAAGAGCTTCAACAAGATTGTGATGGACTCCACAGGCAGCAATGATGACTATGCGCGCGGCTTCGAGGTATACGTATCGAGCGACGGCATCAACTATGGCAGCGCGGTCGCCAGCGGCACGGGCAGCGGTCCGGTCGTGGAAGCCGTCTTCCCGGCACAGTCGGCACGGTACATCAAGATCGTGCAGACGGGCACGGCGTCCAACTGGTGGTCGATTCGGGAGCTGAACGTATATACGAACGGCAGCGGCGGCAACACCGGCGGCGGTACAGGCGCAGAGCTGTCCCGCTTGGGCTGGATTGCAGCTTCAACGCCGTCGAGCGGAGACGCGGCAGCCAACCTGTTGGACGGCGATATGTCGACGCGCTGGAGCACGGGAGCCGCTATGGCTCCGGGCCAATCGCTGACCGTGGACATGGGCTCCCCGAAGAGCTTCAGCAAGATTGTGATGGACTCCACAGGCAGCAACGATGATTATGCGCGGGGCTATGAGGTATATGTCTCGCAAGACGGTGTGAACTATGGCAGCGTCATCGCCAGCGGCACGGGCAGCGGTCCGGTTGTGACCGCCCAATTCTCGCAAGTGAGCGCACGGTATTTGAAGATTGTGCAGACGGGAACGGCATCGAACTGGTGGTCGATCCGCGAGCTTAAGGTATACAACTAACCAGAGCTGTTAGATTCGGAGGAAAAGAGTGCTTGTAAGGGATTGCAGAGGCTGCAATCCCTCTTTGCCTGCTGGAATAGCATACGCTCGCAGGTGCAGGAGCTTAGAGACGGGATATTTATGGAGCCCCCATACACGGGCAGATGGGCGGGCATAAGCAGCCATTGAAGACGTTGCCGGAGTCGTGTCTGCTTTCCCGAAGTTAAGCGTTCGAAACAGCCTTATAGCACTGCGCATCGGGAAATGCCGATGGCGGTGTTTTTTTGCTTGAGAACTTACAGAGCCCCTTCCATAAGCAGCAACCATGCTATACTCGGCCAATGGCTTAAGGTAGAATGGGTTACATTAGGGAAATGCATCAGGGAGAAAGGCTGAAATGTATGTTTAACTCAAAGCTTCTGTACAAGTTTGTGATTGCAGCGGCAATTGGCGCCGTACTGTATGCTGTCATTGCGAATTATATTTATGATCCGTCGGCAACCCGATTTCTCAGCCAAAAGATGGATTTGAAGCGCACTCTTCAACCTCCGATTTGGCTGAATGTGATGTATGTGCATGTAGCCTTCGCTTGTGTCGCATTAATAGCGGGAGCGCTTAACTTTTCGAACTCGCTGCTGCGGAAGTTCAAGAAGTTTCATCGCATGAACGGCTACGCTTATCTTATCGCTATTCTCATAGTAGATATCACATCAGGCTACATGGCTCCTTATTCCACCGGAGGCAAGGCGACAAGCATTCCGTTCAATCTCTTGAATATTGCCTGGCCGGTTATTACAGTGATCGCGATAACCAAAATCAGAAAGAAGCAGCCCAGCAGCCATCGCCAGTGGATGGTGCGAAGCTACGTCTTTTGCTTCACCAATGCGGTTACCCATCTGTCGCTGAACTTGCTGCAAAAAGGATTTGGACTTTCCTTCACGACCAGCTATACGGTATCCGTCTATGTATCGATCATAGGCTTGTGGATGGCCGCGGAAGTGATCAATCGGACGGTATTCAAGTCCCCGCCTCTGATGAAAGAAAGATTCGCAGACTCTGGCAGTCATAGACTAGGAAAGGACTGAGCAGATGCAAGGCTATAATGTCATCATGGTCTATCATCATAATCAGGACAAGATATTGATGTGCAAGAGGGTGAAGGAGCCCTACAAAGGCTTGTATAATCTGGTAGGCGGCAAAATAGAGCCCGGGGAGACCGGAATCGACAGCGCCTACAGGGAGCTGCGTGAGGAGGCGGGCATATCGCGTGAGGATATTGTGCTGCATCCTGTTATGGAGTTCAGCTATTACTTGCAAGATTGCCGCGTAGAAGTGTACGCCGGAAGGCTTAGGCATGAGGTTGAGCCAGCCGGAGACGAGCAGTATCTGGACTGGATCGACGCCGCCTCTGACTTCTTCGACATGGCGCTGTATGCGGGTGAAGGGAATATCGGGCATATGGTTGCCCAGGTGAATTTGTTCAAAAAAGATGTTTTAGGAGATCAATAATTCCGTTGCGAGAGGCCGGATGTGGACAATGAATGGTCCATGGTTCCGGCCTTTTGCTGTCCTTCCGTATGTACACCTTCTTCAAATATCCGTAAAATAGTGCAGTTTTATGGTAGAAATGGCTGAGATCATAGAGGCGATAGCATGTAGGATTAAGTTGATTGATGATTCTGATTACAAGATGCGAAAAGGAGGAGGATGACGATTTATGAAGCTTAGACGGAGATGGACAGCGTTAATTGTATCCGCTTTCACGGCAGTGGCGCTTCTTATGCCGCTAACCGCAATGGCAGAAGAAGCGGCGCCGCTCGGCACCAGCTTCAAGGATCAGCTTGACAAGAAAGACGCCGAACGTTGGTATTCCTCGAACGGATGGGGCAATGGAGGCACATTCCTGAACGGCTGGCGGGATGATCATGTCGTATTCGAGGACGGGAAGCTGAAGCTGCTGCTGGATGACAAGCCTTGCGCAGACGATCAGGCTCTGTGCTCCGGACAGCCGTATGCATCAGGAGAATATGCGACGACCCAGAAGTACGGCTACGGCAAGTTTGAAGCCAGGCTGAAAGCGGTGAAAGGAGTTGGCGTCGTCACGGGCTTCTTTACGTACGGCACCGATGCGGATGGCAAGACGCATGAGATTGATGTGGAAATTTTGGGCAAAGACACAACCAAGCTGGAGACAAATTATTTTACGAAAAGCGTAGGCATGCACTCCACGGTAATTCCGCTCGGCTTCGATGCCGCGGATGACTTCCACGATTACGCCTTCGAATGGACGCCGGACTATATCAAGTGGTATGTAGACGGCAAGCTCGTTCATACCGAGACTGGCGAGAGAGGCGAATTGCCTTCTGCGCCTGGCCATATTATTGCCAACTTGTGGCCGGCAACGAAGACGAACGGATGGGCGGGCGACTATACGCATCAAGGAGAGACGCTGGTTGCCGAATTCGACTGGATGGCTTATACGAAGGCCGAGCAGCCGCAAGGCGAAGTGCAATCGGTCGAGCTGCAAGTGGAAGACCCGAACAAGCCGCTGATCTACCGCATCGGCCAGACCGAGATGGCGCCGCTGCGTTATCTGATGGAGTCCCTGAACGCGAAGGTGGAGTGGAACGGCGCAAAGCAGGAAATTCACGTCATCGATGAAGCGTCCGGCGCAACGCTTATTTTCAAGGCTGGCTCGAAGACTGCTGCGGTGAATGGCAAGAAGCTTACGCTGGCTGAACCCGTTACGCTTCGGAATGGTATCGCGTATGTGCCGCTTGCGGCGCTGGCAGATGCTGTCGGAGCCAAGGTGGAGCGGGACGCACAGAACCAGTCCATTAAGATTTCCAGAGGCCTCGCCTAACCGGCGATAGAGGGCCATCGATCACATTCCAAGAAAGAGGTGTGTATTCATGAACAACAAGGTGATGCCTATCAGAAAAAGAATGACAGCCCTGCTTGCGGCTGCTGCTATGCTTGCAGTATTGCTCCTGCCGAACTCATCGTCGGCTGCTGACGTTGCATTTTTTGAACCGCTGAACGGGACGAATCCAAGCATGTTCTACACTTCGGACGGCTGGGCCAACGGCGCCGACTTCGGTGTCGGCTGGAAGGCGGCCAACCAGGAATTTTCGAATGGCATTATGGCACTGCGGCTGGATAATGCGGGATGTCCCGCAAGCTGCTCTGGCAAAAACTACGCATCAGGTGAATACGCGACGAATGTGAAGTATGGCTACGGCAGAGTGGAAGCCCGAATGAAAGCGGCGAAAGGCACCGGTCTTGTCACCAGCCTCTTTACGTATTCCGGCGCGGCGCAGGGTACATCCAATGACGAGATTGACATCGAGATATTGGGCAAAGACACAACCAAGCTGGAGACGAACTACTTCACGAATGGCGTCGGCCAGCACAGCACCATTATTAATCTGGGCTTCGACGCTTCGCTGGACTTCCACGATTATGCGTTCGAATGGTCGCCGACTTACATCAAGTGGTATGTGGATGGGGTGTTAGTTCATACCGAGAACGGCTCGAGAGGAGCGCTGCCGACCAGTCCAGGCCACATTATGGTTAACCTGTGGTCGGGAGCGGGCCCTGCTGAGGTATGGACGGGCAAGTTCAATTATCCGGGAGCGCCCGTCCGCGCTTACTACGACTGGATCAAGTTCACGCCGGCAAGCGAGCTGCCAGCTGACAATGGCACTGGCCTGACTGCCCAGTACTATGACAATATGAATTTCACCTCTTTGATGGCTACGAGGGTAGACGCGACAGTGAATTTCAATTGGGGCTACGGAGCGCCGCTTCCTTCTATGGGTGCAGATACCTTCTCCGTACGCTGGACGGGCAAAGTGAAGCCGCAGTATACAGGCACCTATACATTCCATACGAGTACGGATGACGGCGTCCGGCTATGGGTGAACAATCAGCTCATCATCGACAAGTGGGTCGATCAGGCCGAGACCGAATGGTCAGGCTCCATCTATCTGACAGCCGGCCAGAAGTATGATATTAAGCTGGAGTTCTACGATAATACGGAGGATGCCATCGCTAAGCTATCCTGGTCGTCGGCATCTCAGCCGAAGCAAATTATTCCGCAAAACAGGCTCTATCCGAACTGATGAAGCAAGCCATATAAGTCGTGTCATGAAGCTGTCCCGGTCCGATTATCGTACCCGGGACAGCTGTTCCTGTTAGAAGAGAGACGGGGGGCTCCGAGATGCCAGCTATCATGAGAGAAGAAGCAATTCCGAAGGAAAAAGTAATTTTGGACAAAAACTATCCGGTATTCGTCATCGATACAATCGGGGTTAATAATGTGTATCAGAAGCTGCATTGGCATGACGTGCTGGAGATTAACTATATCAAGTCCGGGACGGGCTACTATATAATCAATGGCCAGAAGTACGAGTTTCAGCAGGGAGACATCCTGCTGATTAATTCCAATGATCTGCACTGCGCCTATGAAAGCAAAGATCTGGTCATGACGGTCATCACCTTCGATCCCACCTGGTTCGTCCGCAATTTGAGGTTCGATCCGGAGCTGCTAAGCCCGTTCAGGGATGTGGGCAAATGCTTTACGAATCTGATCGATCGCGAGCACCCGTCTATGGACAAGCTGCGGAGCATCCTTATGGAGCTTCAGCAGGAGCATGAGCAGGAGAATCGCTCTTATGGATCTATTGTTTATTCGCTGCTGCTCCGGTTTCTGGCTGTTGTCAACCGGGAGTGCCGGGTGGACGGCGCTTTGCGGCAGGAGCCAAGCATCAGCGAGCAGCAGCTGGAGAAGATGCGCCAGGTCATTATGACGATGGAGCTGAACTATGCCCACTCTTGGACGCTGGAGGAGCTTGCGTCCCTCGTCTATCTAAGTCCGTCTCGCTTTAGCGAAATATTCAAACGGGCCGTCGGCATGCCGCCGCTGCTGTATCTCATTCATATTCGGCTGGAGCAGGCGGTCGCCATGCTGGAGGGGGGCGGTATGAAGGTGACCGATATCGCGCTGGAATGCGGCTTCCGTTCGCTCACCAACTTCAACAGGCTGTTCAAGAAGCATGTCGGCATGACGCCGAAGGCTTCGCGCAAGCAGCAGGCATAATGCCCGGGATGAACGAAGCAGCGAAACTGATGAAGCTGAATTCGCCAAAAAACGCCTAAGAAGGCGTTTTTTCTTTGATTCTTCGAGATTTTCCGCCGATTCTGTTAAACTGGATGTAGGGTACAAGCAAATGGATTGCAGAATTCCCATATTGGAAACAACTATTCATCTATTCGGCCGACAGCAAGCATTCGATAAAGTGCTGGGCGCGCTTCGACAAGCGATGATCCTTCAGCCATAGAATGCCTACTTCGGATTGAAAGTCGGCATCGCGTATAGCAAGCATCGTCACAGCCTCCAGCGGGAATGAGGAGAGCGTCGATTTCGGGAAGACAGTCGCCCCGATTCCAGCGGCGACGAGCGACATGATGATGGCAACGCTGGAGCATTCGCATATGATCGTCGGCTCGATGCCGTGGCGCCTGAATTCGTTGACAACCTGTTCATGCATGCGTGTCGTGTTGTCCGTCTTAAGCGTTAGCAGCGGATAGGTCGCAAGCTCCTCCATGCCGATGCTCTTGTCAGCGGTGGACGGGGCCCAGGATGACGGCATGAGCGCCACATAGGGATCGGACGGGAGCGGGAGAATCTCTATTTTCCCAGGCAAAATATTGGTTTCGAACGGCAGCCGCGAGATGACCAGCTCGACGGATCGTTTCTCCAGCAGCTGGCTCATAATAAAGTGGTCGCCTTCGGAAATTTTGAACGTAACCCGGGGATGCGTCTCACGCAGCAGTTGAATCGGCTTCGGCAGGATGGAGACGCACGATACGACGGCCCCGATCGATAGGGTGCCCCGTACGCCGGATTCGATCTCCCGCACTTCTTTAATCGTCTCGTCCAGCTGCAGCAGCAGCTGCTCCGCGCGCTCCTTGAGTCTCTCGCCGGCAGCAGTCAGGGTGAGCTGCTTGCGGCTGCGCTCGAACAGCTGGGTGCCAAGCTCTTCCTCCATCAGCATGAGCTGTCTGCTCAGGGGAGGCTGCTCCATATGCAGCAGCTTGGCGGCGCGTGTAATCTGCTTTTCTTGCGCGATTGCAAGGAAATATTTCAGTTGCCGGATGTCCATCGTCATGCTCTCCTTTAACATACTTTAAAGGTATGGATGATGAATAGTTTAGATATTTTATATATACCTCAGAAGATGATAGTATTCAATCACAATGTATTGAACGAAGGAGCTGGATTCTCATGACTCAAAGCCTATCGATAACCGTGGAAACAACTTCGCAGAAGAAAGCAAAGCCGCCGCAAGATCAGCTTGGCTTCGGCATTCATTTCACCGATCATATGTTTATGATGGATTACAGCGTAGAGCAGGAATGGCATAATGCGCGCATTATTCCGTATCAGCCGCTTGTGCTGGACCCTGCAGCGAAAGTGTTCCACTATGGACAAACCATCTTCGAAGGATTGAAAGCGTATAAATCCGCAGACGGCAGCATTCGCTTGTTCCGCCCGCAAGACAACTTCGCCCGCATGAATCGCTCCAACGACCGCATGAGCGTTCCTGAGCTGGACATCGACAAGGCTGTCGAGGCGCTGGAGCGGCTGATCGAAGTCGATGCCGACTGGATTCCGACTGAACCGGGCACATCGCTTTATATTCGCCCTTATGTCATTGCGACGCAGGCAACGCTTGGTGTTGCGCCATCGGAGAACTACCATTTCATTATCATCATGTCGCCAGTAGGCGCATACTATCCGGAGGGCATGAATCCGGTCAAAATCTACGTGGAATCCCAGTTTGTCCGCGCGATGGTCGGCGGAGTAGGCGAAGCGAAGACGGCCGGCAACTATGCCGCAGCCTTAAAGTCGCAGCAGATTGCGAAGGAGCAAGGCTATACGCAGGTACTGTGGCTGGACGGCGCAGAGCACAAGTACATTGAGGAAGTCGGCAGTATGAACGTGTTCTTCAAGATCGGCGGCAAGGTTGTGACTCCGGTGCTGAACGGCAGCATTCTCGCAGGCATTACGCGCAGCTCCGTCATTCAACTGCTGACCCATTGGGGCATCACGGTGGAAGAAAGAAGATTGTCCATCGATGAGATCTATGAAGCGGCCGAGCAAGGCTTGCTGGAGGAAGCGTTCGGCACAGGCACCGCTGCTGTCATCTCCCCGATTGGCGAAGTGAACTGGGGCGGCCAGAAGCTGGTTATCGGCGAAGGCCGCACAGGCGAGCTGACGAACAAGCTGTATGATACGCTCACAGGCATTCAGTATGGAACGATAGAGGATCCGTTCGGCTGGACGCGCGAAGTAGGGGCCGGCAAAGCCGAATCGGTACGTTAAACAAAAAATCGCTTCAAGGAGCGGCGGCTTGGAGGGTATAATGGGTGTGTAACCATCTTCCACAGATAGGATGAATTCACATGCTCAGGTTGCTCGGCAGAAGCATTCGCGATTTCCGCGCCTCATACACCAAGCTGCTGCTCTTTGAATATTTGTACATGCTGCTTACGAGCGTCATTATCATTCCCGTTATTACGTTTATCTTCAACCGGATATTAACCGTAGTCGGCTCCGGCTCGCTGCTGAACGGCGAGGTATATAAGATTGGCTATACTTACGAAGGAGTGCTCGGGCTCATTATGATCGGCCTGGTCGCTTCTTTTGCGCTGTTCATTGAATTGTGCGTCCTCGTTATTCTCGTCCAGCAGCGATACTTTGGCAAGGGAATCACCATCGCGGATGCCCTCCTTACGACGCTGCGCCAGACGCCGCGGCTGCTTGGCTTCGGCATCATTCAGCTGCTTGTTTTCTTGCTGGTGCTGATCCCCTTTATCGACTCGCCGTTATCGGCTTCCTTCTATGCATTGTTTAATTTCCCGATCTTCATGCAAAGCAGAGTGTTCGATGCCTCTTATACGATGACGATTGTATATATCCTGCTGTTGATTGCCATTCTCTATATGGTGCTGCGATGGATATTCGTGCTGCACTATATCATGCTGGAGCGCAAGTCCATTACGGAAGCGATCCGTTGCAGCCAGGTCTTGACGCAGGGGAGAAGGCTTCAGCTGTTCTTCTGGCTGTTCGTCCTGAATGCGGTCGTATTCGGCACCGGCTTCGCGGCGATTTCTTTGCTTTCCTATTTGCCGTCGTGGATGGATATGAATGTGCTTAAGGCGTTTACGAATCATTATTCCTTGACGCTATCTTCGATTCTGACCTATATGTTCGCGCTGCTGCTTATCCCGATCAATATGATCTTCTTGACCCGTCTGTTCTATTATTTCGGACATACAAGGGGCGAGAAGCCAAAGGATCATCTGCATATCTACCGGAGCAGACTTGGCAGGCTGGAGCAGAGATTCGCCGCCTTCTTGAAGGGGAGGAAGCGTACGAGCCTGCTGTACGCGTCCATCGCGGTCATCTACATTGGACTGGCGGTATATGTGGGGATCAGAGCCAATGACAGTCTCGTCTATGCGAAGTGGAACGTGCTCATCTCAGCGCATCGAGGGGATGCGGAGAACGCTCCGGAGAATTCCATTCCATCCATTAATGCCGCAATAGACAAGGGGATTCAGTCGGTAGAAGTAGACGTTCAATTAACCAAAGACGGCATAGCCGTGCTCCATCATGATTACAGCCTGCGCCGTATGGCCGGCGTGCCGGAGCGCGTGTCCGAGCTCACCTATGAGGAGCTTAGCCGCCTTGTTATCGGGCAGGACGAGAATATGGAAACTATCCATATTCCGACGCTGGCTTATGCGCTGGCAGAAGCGCAGGGGCGCATTAAGCTGCTGCTCGACCTGAAGCCATACGGCCCGGGCGACGATCTGGTGAAGGAAGTCGTCAATCTGATCCAGGCTTACGGCATGGAGGAGGAGGTCTATATCCAGTCCTTCGACAGCTACTCGCTGAAGCAGATACGGGAGCTTGCCCCTGATATTAAGATTGGGCAGATCTTATATTTTGCGCTCGGTAACCTGTCAGCGCTTGATGTCGACTTCTACACGATAGAACAGGTGATGCTGACGGATCAGCTTGTGAAGCAGGCGCATGCTTCCGGGCGTGAAGTATGGGTATGGACGGTCAATACGAGGCGCAATATGAAGGAAGTGCTGAAGTTCCAGATTGACGGCATCATTACCGATTATCCGGTGCTGGCGCAATCGATGGTGGAGCTGAATTTATAGGTTGAGCGCCTGACCGAGATATGCAATCAGCTGCATTATCAAGATAGAAAGACGCCGTTCCTCCCAGGGAAGCGGCGTCTTCTGTATGTCAGGGAGCAGGCTTGCGATTGGTGCGGATTAGAAATCGAAGTTGTCCGGGTCCGGACCTACGCGGCGGTCTTCGTTCAGCGCGTCAATCTGTTCCATTTCCCCTGCACTTAGCTCGAAGTCGAAGATGGAAGCATTTTCGATAATCCGGTGCTCCTTGACTGATTTGGGAATGGTGACAATGCCATGCTGCACATCCCAGCGCAGGATGATTTGAGCGACCGATTTGCCGTATTTCGCTCCGATCTCCTTCAATACCTCATTATCCAGCAGCTCGCCTTGCATAAGCGGCGACCAGGCTTCCAGTTGAATGCCGTGCTCTCTTGTGAAGCCCAGCAGCTCCTTTTGCGTTAAGCGCGGATGAAGCTCTACCTGATTGATCATGGGCTTAATCTTGGCATCCGCCATCACATCTTGAAGGTGATGAATCTGGAAGTTGCTGACGCCAATCGCCTTCACTTTGCCGGCTTCGTACAAGTGCTCCAGGGCGCGCCATGCATCCTTGTATTTTCCTTGCACCGGCCAGTGAATGAGGTAGAGGTCGAGATATTCCAGCCCCAGCTTTTGCAGGCTTGTCTCATAAGCGGCCAAAGTCGCTTCATACCCCAAATCCGAATTCCATACTTTCGATGTGACGAAGATGTCTTCTCTGCTCAGCGCATTCTCCGCCAGCGCTTCACGGATGCCTTGGCCTACCGTTTGTTCGTTGCCATAGATGGCAGCGGTATCGATGCTGCGGTAGCCATTCGCAATAGCTGCCTTCACCGCCTGGACAACAGTCGGGCCTTCCTCCACTTTGAATACGCCTAGTCCCAGCCCCGGCATCGCTACGCCATTGTGTAATGTCACGGTGTCTTGCAAATGTTTCATCATGATGATATTCCTCCAGTAAGTTGTATTTGATTTAGCGCAAATGATTCTAAAATACGGATTAAGATGCCCGCTGGGATAATGGCGACGACGCTTGATCTCGCCCCTCCAATATACGGGCCCAGCCTGTCAGCAGGACAGCAGCCGCTACCATAATGGCTCCGATCCAGGTGGTATGGATGAGTCCGATGGAATCGGTGATGACTCCGCCAAGGTACGCGCCGATGGCAATGCCGGCGTTGAAGGCGGCGATATTGACGGCGGAGGCCACATCCTTCGCTTCCGGCGCGAAGCGCTCGGCAAGCATCACGACATAAACTTGTAAGCCGGGCACGTTCATAAAGGCGAACAGACCCATAAAGAATATGGTGATCAGGCCGGCGATCTTGTACGGCGCGGTGAATGCCAGCGCAACAAGGACTACCGCCTGAACGATAAACATGTAGAAGAGCGCTTGAATTGGCTTGCGGTTCGCGGCTTTGCCTCCGATTACGTTGCCGATGGCAATGGCAATTCCGTAAAGCAGCAGAATAACAGCAACAGTCTTTTCGCCAAATCCGGTTATATCATGGAGCAGCGGGGATAAATAGGTAAAGACGACAAACGTTCCTCCATAGCCCAAAGCAGTAATCGCAAAGGCAAGCAGCAGCCTGCCGTTCGTCACAAGCTTCCACTGGTCGCCGAGCCGCACCTTGGCTCCTTTCCGAAGATTGGAGGGCACAAGCAGCATATTCGCCAGCAAAGCGACTACACCTACCGCGACAATGGCGACGAAAGCTGCGCGCCAGCCGAGCTGCTGGCCGATGAAGGTGCCGAGCGGCACGCCTGTAACCGTAGCGACGGTAAGTCCTGAGAACATGATGGAGATCGCGCTGGCACGGCGGTTCTCCGGCACGAGATCTGCGGCAATCGTGGAGCCGATCGACATGAAGACGCCGTGCGACAATGCCGAGATGATGCGAGCAGTAAGCAGAACGGCCACGCTTCCTGCGGTGGCGGCCAGCATATTCCCCGCGATAAATACGATCATAATCCAGAAGAGCAGCCTCTTCCGGGATACCTGTGAAGTCATGGACGTGAGCACCGGCGCTCCGAACGCAACGCCCAGCGCATATAAGGTCACCGTCAACCCGGCGGTAGTGACGGATATATGAAGGTCATCGGCGATGAGCGGAAGCAGTCCCACGCTGATAAACTCGGTCGTTCCAATGGCAAAGGCGCTGATAGCCAAAGCAAGCAGCGCCAGCAGGCTGTTTTTTTTCTCTGTTGTCATGGGTCCACTCCTACTCTGTCGTATTGTGATATCCGGCCGGTAAGTGCTATTATCAATGACACAGATCAAAATGAACAGTACGCACTTTCAAGTGATATAGGTACTGAAAAGTGCCCATAGCGTGAAGCAAGGAGGAAGCATAATGGAGACAGAAGCGGTACAAAAGAAAAAATATAACATCTCGGTTGAAGCGACGCTGGAGGTCATTGGCGGCAAGTGGAAGTGTGTCATCCTGTGCCATCTGACGCATGGCAAGAAGCGGACAAGCGATCTGAAGCGCTTGATGCCGGGCATTACCCAGAAGATGCTGACGCAGCAGCTGAGAGAGCTGGAGGATGACGGTATCGTGAACCGGATCGTCTATAACCAGGTGCCTCCCAAGGTCGAATATGAGCTCAGCGAATACGGCAGCAGTCTTCGCTCTATATTGGATGCCTTGTGCAATTGGGGCGAGCTCCATATTATTCGGGAGTACGGCGACAAGTTTGCCGTGCTGGAGGATAATATACTGAACAATAAGGATAAGCAGAAGGTATAGCGCAGATAACGGAGCAGCCAGCGGCTTGCCATAGAAGGAGAATGTCCCATGAAATTCAAGACGGAGATTATATTGGGAGGCAAGACGGCAACGGGCTTCGAGGTGCCCGGTGAAGTCGTCGAGTCTCTGGGAAAAGGGAAGAAACCGCCTGTAGTCGTGACCATCGGCGGTTATACGTATCGCAGTACGGTTGCGGTTATGGGCGGCAAATTCATGGTGCCGCTGAATGCGGAGAATCGCCAAGGCGCCGGAGTTGCAGCTGGCGATGTCGTGGAGGTGGAGCTGGCGTTGGATATGGAGCCACGAGAGATCACAGTGCCCGATGATCTGGCAGCGGTGCTGGCTCAGGAGGAGGCAGCGGCAGCTTTCTTCGCCGGCTTGAGCTACAGCAACCAGAATCGGATTGTGTATCAAATTGAACAAGCCAAGACGGTGGAGACGCGCGAGCGCCGCATTCGCAAAGCGGTGGAAGGGCTGAAAGAAGGCAAAGTTTAGCGTGCGCGGCATCTCATCACGCTGGGCAAAGGGAATCTCAATCCAGCATCGTCTCTTTATTGGGATTATATAAGAACTGGAACATGGTCTTAACCTGGGCTTCCGTATTCCGCTCCAGTGACAGCTGAGGCAATTCGTCGATGCCGTAGAAGGCAACCTCGCTTGTCTCGATGCCGCTAAGCGCCTCGCCACCGACAATCCGGCATTGGATGAACATCTTATAGACATGGTAAGGCTCAGGCGGATGGTCATGAAATTTCTTATCGAGAACGGCCAGCAGCCGGATCGGCGCAACGAGGTAGCCGGATTCTTCCTCGACTTCCTTGACGGCCACTTCGGAAGCGGATAGCCCCACATCGGCCCAGCCGCCAGGCAGCGACCATGCGCCGTCGATTTTTTCGCGGACGAGCAGAATCCGCTCATCCTGGAAAACAACCGCGCGGACATCCACCTTCGGCGTCGCATAGCCCGTATCGCTGGCGAAGGTCAGCTTGATCTTGTCGATCCCCGCATCGGTATAGCCGGATAAGATGTCGATGCTGAGCTGGCGCAATTGTTCATACCGTTCGATATCGTATACATCCTTCGAATAAGTCAGGCCAGTCTGCGCAATAGCCTGAATCCCCTTGGCCCACTCCAGCCACTTGATCTCCATAATCCCTTCCTCCTCAAAAAGCTCGAATATCCCTTAAACGCATGTCTGGCTGGAATGGTTGCCATTTCATGATGCTATAGATTCGATCTATAGCTGCTATAGGAAATTGTGATTTCATTAATCTCAAATCATTGACTACAATAAGAGCAGGATAAAAATTTAACGAGGTGAATCACGATGGCGGGAAGCACATTCGGAGAACGATTCAAAATTACGACGTTTGGCGAATCCCATGGCGTTGCAGTCGGTGTTATTGTCGACGGCGTAACGCCTGGAATGGAGATAGATGAGGCCTACATTCAGGTGCAGATGGACCGCAGGAAGCCGGGCCAATCCTCTGTCACCACGCCGCGGAAGGAATACGACACGATCCGTATTCTGTCCGGCGTATTCGAGGGCAAGACGACAGGAGCTCCGCTCAGCATTCAATTGCAGAACACGGATATGAGGCCCGAAGCTTACAGCGATATTAAGCTGCTGTATCGTCCGGGACATGCCGACTTCACATATGATCAGAAGTACGGACACCGCGATTACCGCGGAAGCGGCAGAGCGTCGGGCCGCGAGACGGCAGGTAGGGTTGCAGGCGGAGCGGTTGCCCGCAAGTCACTGGAAGGCAGAGGGGTATCCATCGTTGCTTATACGACTCAAGTTGGCGATATCAAGTGCGAGACCTTCGACGAGAGCATTATCGAGAAGAATCCTGTCCGGGCATGCGATCCCGATGCGGCTGTGAGGATGGTCGAGAAGATCGAAGCGCTGGCTGCAATCGGCGATAGCTGCGGCGGTATCGTGGAATGCCGGATCAGAGGCGTAGCCCCGGGCATCGGCGAACCGACCTTCGATAAGCTGGATGCCGAGCTGGCGAAGGCGATGCTGTCCATCGGTGCGGTGAAAGGCATTGAGTTCGGCGAAGGCTTCGCAGCAGCGTCTATGCAGGGCAGCGAGCATAACGACGCGATGGATAAGAACGGATTCCTGACCAACCACGCAGGGGGCATCGTCGGCGGCATCAGCACTGGCGAAGAGATAATCTTCCGGGTAGCGGTCAAGCCGACTTCATCGATTTCGTCTCCTCAACGGACGATCAACAAAGAGGGCGAAGAGCGTGAGATCCGCACGGAAGGCAGACATGATCCTTGCATCTGTCCGCGTATCGTACCTGTTGTTGAGGCGATGGCATGTCTCGTATTGGAAGACCACTACAAGAGACAAGCGGCATTGCACGGGTAAGCGACAGCCTATCCGCATCAAGTCCGGCAGCGCTTCTTAGGAAGCGGCTGCCGGGCTTTTTTGCTATGCTGCATTTTCTGGCGGGCTTTCCTTGGCTCCTCCAACTATGCTATGTTGAGAGAAGAGTGGAAGAAATTGATGCTCCAGCCGGCGGCGCTGCTCTTATACAATAGAGATAGTCGGCCCTACAAGAGGAGCGGGGAGGACGAAGATGAAGAAACGCATACTGATCGTCGAGGACGAAATTCATATATCCAATATTATCAAAATGAATCTGACCCTTGTCGGCTATGAGACGGAACAAGTCTATGACGGAATGGACGCGCTGGAGCGGATCAAAGGAGACCGGTTCGATCTCATTCTGCTGGATGTCATGATCCCGCGCATGGACGGCTTCGAGCTGATGGAGAAGATTCGGCCGATGAACATTCCGGTTATTTTTCTGACGGCCAAAAACGCCGTCTTCGACAAAGTGAACGGCCTGAAGCTGGGAGCGGATGACTATATGGTCAAGCCGTTCGAGGCGATTGAGCTGCTGGCCCGCATGGAGACCGTGCTCCGCCGGTATGGCAAGGAGGAATCGGTTCTATCGTTCCAGAATATCGAAGTCTACGTGGACAAGCGGGAAGTAACGGTCAGCCAGGAGGTTGTCGAGCTGACGCCCAAGGAATACGAATTGCTCCTTGTGTTGCTCAAAAATAAAAATATCGCCCTCTCCCGCGAGCAGTTCATCGAGAAGGTATGGGGCGGCGATTTCTACGGGGAGACCCGCACGGTGGACATGCATATCAAGTCGCTCAGGAAGAAGCTGAATCTGCAGGATCAGATCAAAACGATCTATAAGATCGGATACAGGCTGGAGGATTAACGGATGAAATTTTGGCAAAAAATATGCCTGTTCTCCATTCTGACCTTCATTATTATTTTTAACGCGGCCTCCATCATGGTTATCGAGCGCAATCACAGCAAGATGCTGCAGCAGGAGATCAACAATACGCTAAGCGCGAATATGAGCATCAATTCCAGCGTAAATGCCGTTGTGCCGATCTTGCGCATTTATGATTCCATCGATTATGAGAAGACCGTGCTCACGAATATTGCCAGCGAGTTCGTCAGGCGCAACAGCGACCAGGGCAGCTATCTGGATATTGCCGACGACAAGGACAAGACCGTGTTCAGCAATCTGGACTTCACCATGCCGCGGGAACGCGAGGAACGCGAGGAGCTGGAGCCTGGCGAGATCAAATATATACTGCGGGATATCGGAGAGCGCACGCTGCTCTTTACGACGAATGTGACGGACATTAACAAGAAGAACTATATCTTTACGTATATCAAGGATGTAACCCCGCTGTATACGGAGCGGATGGAGCAATATACGTTTTTTGCGCAAATGGATATTGTGGCGTGCCTGATCTATATTATCGTCATGTTCTTGATCAGCAAGGGCTTGACCAAGCCGATCGAGAGGATGGTGAAGACAGCGAAGGAGATCGCGCAAGGCGACTTCTCGGAGCGGGTGCAGTTGAAGTCCAGGGACGAGATTGGAGTGCTGGCGGCTAACTTTAATGAGATGGCTTCAGTTGTGGAAGACAAGATCAACGAGCTGGAGCGCAATAACGGCGAGAAGCAGAGGTTCATCAACAATATTACGCATGAGTTGAAGACGCCGCTGACTTCCATAATCGGTTATGCCAATTATATGAGATCGACCAAATACGATGAGGCTACCTTTCTGGAAGGCTTGAATGCCATCTACAGCGAGGGCAAGCGGCTTGAAGCGCTCGCAACCAAGCTGATGGACTTGATTCTGCTGAAGGACCATCAGTTCCAGATGAAGCCGGACAATATGATGGATATCGTGATGGAGCTGGAGCCGTCGCTCAAGCACATCGTAGCGCCAAAGGGGATCCGGCTTGTGCTGGAATGCGAGGACAGCCGGCTCCCTCTTGAGAAGGATCTGATCAAGATTGTCATCTTCAATCTCGTGGACAATGCCGTTAAGGCCTCCAAGGAGGGAGGCATGGTCGTGATCCGTACGCTGGAGCGCGGGGGCAGCTGTGTGCTGGAGATTGCGGATGAAGGCAGCGGCATCTCTGCGGAGCATCTCGATAAGATTTTCGAGCCGTTCTACATGGCGGACAAGGCCCGGACGCGCAACAATAACGGAGCCGGGTTGGGGCTGTCCATATGCCGCAGCATTGCGGATATCCATCATGCGGAGATCGAAGTGGACAGCGAGCTGCAGGCCGGGACGACCATTCGCGTCGTATTTCCGCAGACTCAAGAAGAGGGCGGGGTGAATCCGTGAAATCGGTGAAATATATAGCTGCGGCCTTGATTCTTTCATTGGCGGCTGCGATTATGTCCGGCTGCGCAGGCTTCTATTCCGGCGTATCGAAGGATACAGTCATGGTGAAGAAAATTCCCGAGCAGAAGCCGGATGAGGTAGTCGAATATAACGGCGTATTGTCTGAAGAGACGGTCAAGACGCTTAGCATGAATGCGGTGAACAAATATTTTGAGCACAATCTGTCGCTCGAAGATATTGTGTTCGAGATGTTCTTCATGGACCAGCAGGGGATCAAAACGCTGCTGGCGGATGCCACTAGCAACGTTAAGATGGACCGCGGATTTCTGGTGGAATACAAGGAGCCACTGAAGAAGGTGGCAAGCGGCGTCTATATGGCTAATGTCATGAACATTTACGACCCTTCGGATGCATATGGCGTTGTGATTAACGCGAAGGACGGGGAAGTGTTGGGCATATCGAAAGTGACGAATCCCAGTGCGGAGAAGCCGCAGAAGTTATTTACGAATGAAGAGCTTGAGAGCCGCGCCAATGAGTTTGTGGAGAGCATCGGCGAATACAAGCTCAGCGACCTGGAGCTCGACGACGCCCTCTATTACCGTGGAAGCGTCGAGTATTATTATTTGAAGAAAGGCAGCGATGAGGTTGTATTGAGCGTATTGCTTAATGCCAATACAGGTCAAGGCCTGGGCTTCTACAAGGATATGATGACCGTCCTGCAGTTATTGATGAATAAGATGAAGGCGGCATATATGTACGAAGAAAAGGATAAGAAATAGGACGGATTGAAGGAAGAGACGGCGAGGGGTCTCTTTTTTCTTTTTCGCCCGCAAATTTTACAACTCCATTACAAGTTGATCTAACTTCTCATATTTGGCTCCGGTACACTAACAGCATGTCAACAACGATAGACGAAGAGGAGTACCCGATATGAGTAAAAAAAGAAGGACATCTGTAGCGGTATGCACAGCCCTGCTGGTATTCTCCCTTATGACCGCCGCATGCTCCAATGAGACGGCTCAAGGCGGAGCGAGCGGGACGAAGGCGGGAGGCTCTTCCCAAGCAGACCCGGCAACGAGCGAAGTTCCTGACGGCTCGCAAGAGGAGGAGGAGCCGCCGGCCGATCCGGCTCTTGCGGCGCTGGTGAACAAGACGCATCCGCTGCAGAATTCCTATGCACCGGATGATCTGGTCGCGATAGAAGTGCCGACGATCTTTCAGAATTCGGAAGTGAATCAGCTCCGGAAGGGTGCGGCGGAGGCGCTGAAGGAGTTGTTCGCCGGCGCGGAGAAGGACGGCTATAAGCTGTATGCGCGGTCAGGCTATCGTTCCTATGAGACGCAGCAAGCCTTGTTCGCCGATTATGTGAGCAGAGAAGGAGAGGGGGCGGCCAATCGCTATAGTGCAAGAGCAGGACAGAGCGAGCATCAGACGGGGCTTGCGATGGATGTGACGAGCGACAGCGTCTCCAAGGGCTTGACGGAGCAATTCGGCGAGACGGAGGAAGGCCGCTGGCTGGCGGAGAACGCCCATCTTTACGGCTTTATTATCCGATACCCCAAAGGCCGGGAGGATATTACGGGCTATATCTATGAGCCATGGCATATCCGGTATCTGGGGAACGAGCTTGCGACGAAGGTGTTCGAGAGCGGACTGACCTATGAAGAATACTTGAGCGGGAACGAAGCGTCATGAGGAGCAGGAGAGGAAACGGGAAGAGAAAGTGGGTAATCAGGGGCATTGCGGCTTTAGCCGTCATCGGTGTCGCGATTGGAGCGGCGAATTTGTTGCAGCATGTCCGAAGCCAGGGGACGGACAAAGCTGGTCATCCGATAGAGCCGTCTGTGCCGGTTGTCAATGAAGATACATCGTACGAGACCATAAAGCTGGCGGCAGTCGGCGACGTCATGTTCCATAATGCTCAGCTGGAAAGCGCGAAATTGGCAACGGGCGGCTATGATTTCAAGCCGGTCTTTGCAGAAGTGAAGCCGATCATTGGAGCGGCGGATATTGCGGTCGCCAACTTCGAAACTACAACCGCGGGCAGCCATCCGTACAAGCATCAGGGCTACCCTCGGTTCAACTCGCCGGATGAAGCGGTGGATGCGCTTAAGGACGCCGGGTTTGATATTTTGACGACAGCCAATAACCATAGCCTGGATACAGGAAAGCAGGGCGTCATTCGGACGCTGGAAACGATCGAGAGCTATGGGCTATCCGCTGTAGGCACTTACGCAAGCCGACCCGATACGAGGGTGCTGATGAAAGAGGCGAAGGGAATCAAGCTCGCTTTTATGTCTTATACCGAAAGCCTGAACGGACTTGAGAGTTTGCTGGCCCCAGAGGAGCTGGATGCGATGGTGAATAAGGCGGATGAAGCGAAGATGCAGGAGGATATAGCTTACGCCAAGGAGCAAGGAGCGGATCTGATCATCGCTTCGCTTCATTGGGGCAATGAATACGAGCGCGAGCCTTCAAGCGGACAGACAGCATTGGCGCAACGCTTATCGAATTACGGCGTAGATATTATATTGGGCAGCCATCCGCATGTCATCCAGAAGTCTGAGTGGCTGCAAAGCGGAGACCGCAAGACGTTCGTCGTCTATTCCATGGGCAACTTTATCTCCAATCAGAGGCAGGAGACGCTGGATAATGTCTTTACGGAGGATGGTATCATCGTGCAATTCGAGATCCGCAAGGACAAGCAGTCCGGCGCAACAAGCATTCACAAGGTCGATTATGTGCCGACATGGGTATACAGGGATATGAAGCCGGGGGACAACGCCTTTGCGTATCGTATTCTGCCGGCTGAGGATTATAGCGGCAGCTTGGAGCTGTCGGCAGCTTTCAAGGCAAGAATGGAACGTTCTTACCAGGACACAATGTCACAGATGGATGTGAGCGTACAAAATGATGAATCCTAATATCAGGCCGAATCCCGGCCATCGCAAAAAGCTGCGCTTTCGCCAATTATTTCTGCTTGTCGGCATCCTTTCACTTATTGCCATTTTCTTGAATCAATACGACTTCAATTCCCGGGGCAAGCTGGTAGTAGACCCAGCACTTGCACCGCCGGCCACAGACGGGCGCGAGGTTACGATTTCCGGCAATAAAGGCGGCTTTACGATCGTAATCGATGCTGGGCATGGCGGCAAAGACCCCGGCGCGAACGGGTCGAGCGGAGCGGAAGAGAAGGAATATACGCTGTCGCTTGCCAAGAAAGTATATGCATTGCTGCAGCAGGACCCCAAGTTTGATCCTTACATGACCAGGAATGACGATACATTCCTGGAACTGGATGAACGCTCGGCTTATTCGAATGGACTCGAGGCGGACGCATTTCTCTCGATTCATGGCAACACGTATACAGACCCAAGCATTAAAGGCACCGAGACGTATTACGATTCATTAATCAGCATCCCGCTTGCGAACGCGATTCACGACAAGCTGATCGGGGCGACGGGCTTCCCTGACCGGGGAGTGAAGCAGGAGCAGTGGCGCGTGCTCGTTGGCAGCGAACGGCCCTCAGTCCTGCTGGAGGTAGGATTTATGACCAACCCTCAGGAAGAGGCGCAGATGCTGGATAACGCTTGGCAAGACAGGGTTGCTCAGGCCATTGTAGACGGGCTTAACGATTATTTTGAAGGAAAGCAAGAGTAGGAATTCGCTATTATAAGTTTCGTATATGGAGAAGCGCGTTCGACGGGTTGGGGTATCGGCTCCCTATCCTGGCGGGCGCGCTTTTTTTGGCCGAACCTCCCCCCAGCCAAATTCTCCAGGCAGTAAAAGAGACAGACCGCTTGCCAGCGGTTCTGTCCCTTTATTTGCGGAGGTGCGATTCTTAAGCTTATGGATTGAGCTGGAAAGACAGCGCAGTCTTCTTCCACAGGCTTGCCGTTTGCGGTCCCGGGTACCAATTCGGCGCGTGGGCCGTATGCGATTGCACGCAGCTGTAGAAGGAGCCGTCATGGAAGACGATTTGCCCCGCGGTATAAGTACCGCCCAGCGTCCAGGATTCGATGATGTCCAGCTCGACATCAACCGATGTGGAATAGGAGTAGGATTCGATGCTAACTGGCTGCCATAGCGCAGGGGTCTGAACGGGTGTCCAATTCGTCGCGTAGGCTGTATGGGCTTGAATCGCCTTATAGAAGATCCCGTTGTACTCCACGATATCATTGACGCTGTATGTGCCTAGCCAACGCCAAGGCGCCGCAATAACCTCGGGTCTGAGCGTGAGGTTTTGGAATGAAGCTGAGCTAGAGCCGTTCAGTGTGGTTGTGATGCGCAGCTCTAGTGTCTCGCCATAAGAGAGATCGGTGTCGGTATCTCCCTTGAGCGTATAGCGGGTTCCTTCCTTGGCTGTAATTACAGCGCCTGCGACGGATTCAATCGTGCCGTTGAAATCGAATTGAAGCACCCAAGGAGAAATCGTATTATTCCGAGCGGGGTCCACATAAAGATTCGTAATGCGCAAATCTATGACAGCGGTTTCATAATTGGTGCCGATGCCCCAAGCTTTACCTTGTGCCGATACTTGAAGCGGAGCGGCGGATTGCGCGCCGGCAGACGGAGCGAGGAGTGAAACCATAAGAAGAGCGAGTGCAAGCCATGATGCAGTTAATTTGGTTCTTCTTTTGCGCATAAACAATTCCTCCCAGAAATGGTTTTATTGGTGTAGCGGTATAACTATATGCTTGTTAATTTGCGCTTAGTATAGCGGAGCTGATTTTGCCAGTGAGAACTCCATGAAAAGAATCTGCGGCCGCTTGTCACCGGGCAAGCGTGCCGCTGCTTCTATGGGAAGCGGAGGAGTGCGGGCCTCCTCCAAAAGGTTAGCTTCACTTGACGGCATATTTGCGGGAATAGCATCTGCTTTCCCTCAAAGCTTATCACTTGCATTAATGTACGATAATAAGGAAGAGAGCAATTAGGATGCTAAAGGAGCGGATAATATGAAGCTGAATCATCTCAATCTTACGGTTACGGATGTAGGCGCGGCGAAAGATTTTTTGATGAACTATTTTGGCCTTAAGCTTGGTGGAGAGCGGGGGCGCTCGTTCGCGGCGTTGTTCGACGATAATGGGATGGTGCTGACCTTGATGAAAGGGAAGGAAGTGAACTATCCCGCCACGTTCCATATTGGATTCGGCCAGGAGAGCGAGGAGAAAGTCAATGAAATGTACAAGCGGCTGGTTGATGACGGCTTCAGCGCCACCTCTCCCGAAAGAGCCCATGCATGGACCTTCTATGTTGAGGCGCCTGGAGGTTTCACCGTAGAAGTGATGGCCTAATGATTGGCATATAAAAGATAAAATCTGGAACATTTCCCTGACTCTATGCGTAAGAGAAGCAATGCAATAGAGCAAAGGGGATTCAGACATGAATGCATTGTTCGGATTGATATTGATTGTTTTTAGCCTCATACCGGCTGTATCGCCGCAGTCTGCGTGGTATATGTCCATCGGATGGAAGTTCAGGGATGCCGAGCCGAGCGATGCGGCTCTTGCTACGCACCGGATTACAGGCGTAATTGGCGTCATTATTGGCATCATTCTTATCGTCTCGAGCTGCTCATCGGGTTTCGTCAGCACGAAATGGGAGAAGCAGTTCCAGGAGCGGGTTGAGGCAGGAGAAGTGGATAGTATTACTTTTGGCTATGGGCATAAACGAATATCGGCAGAAGAGCAGGATGAGCTTGTCGGGATGATCAAGGAAGCAACACTCACGCGGTTCGAGCTTGGATCAAGTTACGGCTATTCGGGTTCGGGAGAAATTTCCTTCCGGGATGGCGAGAGGGTGGAGCTGATCCTGTTCGGCCCATCCGGCGGAATTGAGCTTCATCCAAGAGAAGTAAGCCATGCGTACCGGATTGAGAGCCAGGAGCTCGAGTCATGGATTAGAGCCAACATAATCAATCAGGATTAACGGTACAACCTCCGGGAACGCTCTGAAAAGGCGTCCCGGAGGTTTTGTTATTGCTGCTGAATGCGTGCTGAAGCTTTGCTGCGAACGTTTCTTTGTCTGCAATGCCGCAATCAAGAAGAAATACGCTCATGGCCGTTCCCCTATAATGAAGTTAACCTTAACTTTAGGCAAAAGGAAGGGAGTCATGCGCGTTGCGGAAATTGATTGTGCAAGAGATGGTATCGCTGGACGGGTATTTTGCGGGCCTGCAAGGCGAGATAGATTGGCATCAGGCGGATGAGGACTATGTGTCCTATGCGAAGTCGTTCCTGCAATCCGTTGATCTGCTCCTATTCGGGAGAGTGACCTATGAGCTTATGGCTGCATTCTGGCCATTGGCGAAGCATGAGCTTGCTTCGATTATGAATGAGCGGGAGAAGATTGTTTTCTCCAAAAGCTTGACCGCGGCGCATTGGCCGCATACCCGGCTGGTCCCGGAGGATGCATGCGAAGAGGTCGCAAGGCTGAAAGGCGAAGCGGGGCAAGACATTGCGGTGCTCGGCAGCGGGTCGCTGGCTTCTTCCTTGCTCCGCGCAGGACTGGTCGATGAAATACAATTAACGGTTGTGCCGATCGTCCTTGGACGCGGCATCCCTTTATTCCGAGACATTCGCGAGCCAGCTCTCCTGCAGCTGGTACATTCAGAGAGTTATCCTTCGGGCAATGTGCTGCTTCACTATCACGTCAACAGGGGGCTCAGCAATGGCGCGTAATCGAGCAGTTATCTATGTATTGTCGGTATCGCTGGACGGGTATATCGAAGGCCCGGATGGGGGGATTGATTGGTCGTTCCCGGATCAGGAGCTGCATGAGCACTTCAATCAACAGGAGAAGGCTGTAGATGTCCACCTGTACGGACGCGGACTGTATGAGAATATGTCAACGTATTGGCCGTACGCATTGGATAATCCTGCGGCGGCCAAGGAAGAACAGGAATATGCCCGATTGTGGCTCGATATGCGGAAAGTTGTCTTTTCACGGACGTTGAAGCATGTGGATTGGAATGCTGCGCTGGCGGGCGGGGATATCGCGGAGGAAGTTGCGAGATTGAAGAAGGAGCCGGGCGGGAGCCTGTCGGTTGGCGGTCCCGGTCTGGCTGCCTCCTTTATGGAGCTTGACTTGATTGATGAGTATCACATGTACGTGTTCCCGGTAGTATTGGGAGGCGGCAAGCGAATGTATCCCTTACAGGCGGAAGCGATGAAGCTGCGCCTGGCTGATACGCAAGTCTTCCGCTCGGGTGTCGTAAGGCTTCGATATACCCGCTGATTATGCCAAAAACGCTTATTTGCGTCGGAGAAGGTTAAGCAGCGGCGTCCGATACCTTCTGACCAGCACCCGGCATACGAAGTACAATATAATCGTCGACAGAATGCTGTTAATGATCGAGCCGATCAGGAAGTCCAGGCCGATATCGGTAATATCGCTGAAATGGCCGATGGTCTCGACATAATCGGGCTCCGGCATCTGTTCATTGATCACATCGTCCAGATCGAAGGACGGCGAAGTGAACAGTGTGGTGATGAGATGGCCTGTCCAATAGTTCAAATAAAATAATAGCGGCCACAGAACGGAACCGAGCGATGAAGCTAATATCGCAGAAGGCATATTGCCCCGGACCAGACGTGCCATTGCAATCGACAGCGGCAGCCCGATGCCGAACGTAGGGAACCAGCAGTGGAAAAAACCGATTGCAAATCCGATGGCGATCCGATGATCGCCTTTTTTTATGCGCAGCATTCGTATGCCGTAATAGGTCAAGTATGTTCTTAGCTTATGCAGCACATGGGTGGCTCCTTGCAGACAAAATGTGAAATATTAGTAGTAGTGTAGCAGAAGTATGGGTAGGAGTATACGCTTTTTCATTAACGAATTGTTAACAGCTTTACAATAGTTTAATGAAATCGATAACAATGGACAAATAGTTGCTCCTTAGACTTATGGATAATAACGTTAGCTAGGAGTGATTGCAGAGTGAAAAGAACGACGAAGAGAGTATTGACCTTCGCACTGGCAGCGCAAATGACAGTAGGCTCCATTATGGCGGGAGCGGCATCGGCAGAGCCGATTGCAAGCCCGATTCCGGGTACGCCATATGCGGCGGGCAACCTGTATAATTTGGAAGTGCCCCATGTCATTATTAATCAAGTGTATGGAGCGGGCCTTGCAGACGACACAGGCGTGCTTGTTTCGCATGGCTTTATTGAATTGTTCAACCCTACTGACGAGGATGTCGATCTGTCCGGCTGGTCGCTTCAATATGCCGATCGTGGCACCAACGCACAGACGGGACCGACACTGGGCTGGGAGAAGCTTGACCTGACAGGCGTCATTAAGGCGAAATCATCTTATCTGGTAAAAGGAAAGCCGACCGGCTCCGCAAGTCCGAAGCTTGATCTCACGGACAAGGGCGATCAGGAATGGGACCGCTATATTAATAATAAAGGGTTGAAGGTTGTACTGATGAGCAACCAACAGCAGTTGGACAATACGCTGGACGTGAATCCGTTCGAGTCGAAGCCTGAGGGCTATGTGGACATGCTGGGCACGGCGAGCAACGACAAAGGCAGCACGATCGACGGCTATGAAACGGATTATCCAACTGGTTCTGCGGAAGGCACTTCCAAGAAAAAAGCAGTGCGCCGTGTCGACTTCAAGGATTCGGACAACAACAAAACGGATTTTAAACAAGTGGATTACGAGACGGCTGTCGGTGCTGAGCTGGCGGCAATTAGTCCGCGCGACGGCTCGGATGGCGACTGGGCGAATATGCCTGATCCGCTTGTATGGGAGACGGTCTCCCTTCCAACAGCGTTTGACGGACAGCCTTATACCGCAACGTTGAAGGCGGCAGGCGGCGTAGCCCCTTACACCTTTGAAGCTTCAGGATTGCCGGAAGGCCTGGCGATTACAGCCGAAGGCGTGATTAGCGGAGATGCCAAGACAGCAGGCAGCTATGCCGTCACGGTCACAGTTAAAGATAGCCAGACTCCGGCTGCCCAAGTTGCGAAAGAGCTTACGCTGAACGTTCAACCGTATCGCGCTTCGATCGAGGACCAATTCGAGATTACGAAAATCGGCGAATATGCTGTCGGGCAATTCAATGCAGATGGCGGCGTAGCGGAAATCGTCAAGTTCAATAGCGACAATGGACGCTTCTACCTGGTTAACGGCGCGGCGAATCCGCCAAGCCTGGATATTGTCAACTTGGGCAATGCAACCGGTGCTCTTAAAAAGGAAAAAAGTGTATTGGTGAAGGAATTGGCCGAGAAGAACGGCTTTGCATTCGGAGATTTGACGAGTGTTGATATCAATACTGCGAATAAACGTATTTATGTTGCGGTGCAGGAAGCCGATCCGCATAAGAAAGGGAAAATTCTTGCGCTGGACTATGACGGCAAGCTGATCGCGGAATATGCCGCCGGCATTCAGCCGGATATGATCAAATCGACGCCGGACGGGCGGTATGTGCTGACGGCTGATGAGGCAGAGCCTCGTCTGGGCACGGAAGATCCTCCGGGCAGTGTGACAGTTGTCGATACGAGAACGGGCCAATCGACGCAGGTGTACTTCAATGATCCGTCGGTAATCGACGATCTGGTCCATATCCGCGGAGCGGCAGACCCTCTTGACGGCCGCATCAAGGGCAAAGGGACGAAGGAGGACGCATACTTCGATCTGGAGCCGGAATATATCGCGCTGTCGAAGGACAACAAGAAGGCCTACGTAGCCCTGCAAGAAAATAATGCGATTGCCGTTATCGATATTGCGGGCAAAAAAGTAGATGCAGTGAAGGGTCTGGGCTTCAAAGATTTCAACGATGCGGCGAATGCGCTGGATCTGCAGCGCGACGGCAAGATTCTGCTGGAGAACGCCCCTTTCCATGGCATCTACATGCCTGACGGTATTGCGTCCCATACGATTAACGGACAGACGTACCTGTTCACGGCGAACGAAGGCGATGCGACGGAGTGGCCGGGCCGTACGAATGCCAGCACGATCGGAGCGATGAAGGGCTCTCTGAGCCCCGATTCTGACGCATATCAATTCCTGAATGGCACGACCAAATATGACAGTGTGGAAGCAGTCTCGGATATGGGCCATGACGGCATCTATATGTACGGCGGCCGTTCCTTCTCAATCTGGAATGCCGATACGATGGAGCTGGTGTATGACAGCGGCAGCGATTTTGAGACGATTACAGGCCAGAGACTGCCTGACTTCTTTAACGTCAGCAACAGCAAGATTACAATGGACGATCGCAGCACGAAAAAAGGACCTGAGCCGGAGGACATTAAAACAGGCATCGTCGGCAACCGGGTAATGGCTTTTGTCGGACTGGAGCGCGTCGGCGGTTTCATGACGTACGATGTAACCAATCCTGAAGCACCGTCCTTTGTGAACTATACGAATTCCCGCGTATTCCTGGATGCGAACGGCAAAGTGAACCTGGATACGGATACCGGACCGGAAGGCCTTGAGTTTATTCCGGCCTCCATAAGCCCTACAGGACTGCCGCTGCTGCTTGTAGCATTTGAGGTTGGCGGCAAAGTAGGCATATTCCAGCTGGAAGTGACAAAGGTAACATTGGACCGCAAGGCCGTATCGTTAACAGCAGGCGGGGCATCGCTTAAGCTGAACGCTGAGGTTGAGCCAATGGCAGAAGGCGAGGCAACTGTCACATGGTCCAGTTCAGATGAGACGGTAGCAAAGGTAGATGAGAATGGCACGATTCGTCCTCTGCGTGCAGGCAAAGCGGTTATTACTGCGATCAGCGCCGACGGATACGGCAGCGCGGAAGCGGTCGTGACGGTAGCTTCCAGCGGTGGCGGCGGAAGCACGCCAAGCCCGGAACCGACTCCGGAGCCTACACCAGAGCCGGAGAAGCCGGTGCCGACTCCTGAACCGACGCCAGAGTCGCCTGTCTTCACGGATGTGAGCGGGCACTGGGCGAAGAATGTCATCGATAAGCTCGCGAAGGCAGGCATTCTGCTGGGCAAGCCGGATGGCAGCTTCCAGCCGGATCAGAAGATGACCAGAGCGGAATATGCGGCTGTGTTGAACAGGCTGCTAGGGCTGAAGCCGAATCAAACGCAGGCAGCATTCGATGATGTGCCTATGCAAGCTTGGTACAGCGCGGACGTGAGCAATCTGAGCGCAGCCGGCATTATATCCGGCTTCCCGGATGGAAGCTTCCGCCCAAGCAGCGAAATTAAGCGCGAGGAAGCATTTGTCCTGCTGTATCGCGCACTGAAGGATAAGCTCGATACATCGGCTGGAAATAGCGCAAACTATGCCGATCAGGCGGATGTATCGCCGTGGGCTGTAGAAGCGGTCAACGCGCTGACGCAAGCCGGCGTGCTGGAGGGCAATGCGAGCGGCAAGCTGAATCCGCAGGCGACAATTACAAGAGCCGAAATTGCGAAGATCGTATCGTTCTTCGTGAAGGAATAGAAACTTAAAAAATGGCGGTGTCCGGGATTAAATTCCTGAGCGCCGCCATTTTGTGTTTTTTGCTATGTCCATGGCGAAGACAAACGGAGCAAGATATGTTCTGGAGAAGCGTAAGGGTTCGCCTTTGTACCCGGATCCCCTCCTTTTAATATTATCAAGGGATCTGGGTACAACAGCGATCGGAAGAACATTTCTTGCGCAGGTTGCCATTATCGCCATGGTCTATTCTAGCATTCAGCCTTGAAAGCCCAAGACACTTGCGCTATAGTAGTTGGAATTCTTCTAACTAGGGGGCTTTTTCATGGATATGAAATCGACCAATCCGATTCTACTTTCTATTCCCGAGCGTTTCGAGAGCGAACGGCTTATCATTCGGGCACCGCTGCTTGATGACGGTCCTATGGTGAACGCGGCCGTGAGCGCGAGCATCGGCGAGCTGCGTCCATGGATGCCTTGGGCGCGAACAGTGCCGACAGAGGAGCAATCCGAAGTCATCTCGCGGCAAGGACGAATTCATTATTTGGAGCGCTCTGACCTTAGAATGTATGTGATCCACAAGGAGACTGGCGAATTCATCGGAAGCAGCGGGCTTCACCGGATCGACTGGCAGGCCAGAAAATTCGAGATTGGTTATTGGCTGAGTACAGAGCATTGCGGAAAAGGCTATATGACGGAAGCGGTGGATCGCATTACCGAATTTGCCATCCAGGAGCTGCAGGCTAACCGGATCGAAATTCGCGTGGACTCGCGTAATGACAGAAGCATTCGCATCGCGGAACGGCTTGGATTCACGCTGGAGGGCACTCTTCGCAATGACAAGTGCGATGCGTATGGCATGTTAAGCCATACGCGCATCTTTGCGAAGGTTCGCGGCGCAGAATATTCGTAGACGAGCCAACTAATCTTTTTAAACCGAATAATACCCGCCATTGCATGAGCTGGGAATGATAGAGTAAGGATATGTGAGCTATATTGATATTGAACGAACAGAGAGGGACGCGAGGCATGAAACAGAACAAATATGATGATCAAGGTTTTTTTGACCAATATAGCCAAATGGCGCGTTCGACAGGCGGTCTGGATGCGGCTGGGGAATGGCCTGTGCTGCGGAGGATGCTGCCTGATCTGCAGGGGAAAAGGGTGCTGGACCTCGGCTGCGGATACGGGTGGCATTGCCGGTATGCCAGGGAGATGGGGGCAAGCAGCGTCATTGGCGTCGACTTGTCGGATAATATGCTGGCGCGCGCCAGAGAGCTGACCGACGATTCCGGCATTGAATACCGCCGGCTCGCGATTGAGGATTTTGACTTTCAAGAAGGACAGTTCGATGTCATTCTAAGCTCTCTTGCGCTTCATTACGTGGAGTCGTTCGAGCTGACATGCCGCAAGGTGCACCAAAGTCTTGCGCAGGGCGGAGCATTCGTCTTCTCGGCTGAGCATCCTGTTTTTACGGCTCGCGCCGAGCAGGATTGGCATTATGGGCCAGGCGGGGAACGGCTGCACTGGCCGGTTGACGGCTATCAGGACGAGGGGCTGCGGGAAGCCAGATTTTTGGGGCATGATGTCGTGAAGTATCACCGCACCGTCTCCACATATATGAACAATTTGATCGATGCGGGCTTTATCATTACGAAAGTAGCGGAGCCGCAGCCGACAGAGGAGGCGCTGCTGCAGTATCCTGAGATGAAGGATGAGGCCCGCAGGCCGATCTTTCTGCTTATCGCTGCAGTGAAGGCATAAGTGAACAAGGAGGGCCGCCTGGAAGGGGCGGTCTTTTGTGTTCAATAGAGCTCACAGGAATATCGAGGGTGTGGGATGTCGGATACAGGGCGCCTATAATCGAAAGATCTCGTTAAAGTGTTCTCACAGCGCTATGCCAGACTGTACAGCTTTCGCTGCATCCGGCGGAGTTGTATACTAAATGTAGGCCACGCATCTGCGGAAAACGATAAGATATGTCTTGTTTTTTGAAGAGAATGGAGCTCGAACCATCCATGCCGTCACAGTAGATAGGGGGATGCCGATGGGCAGGCTGAAAGCAAGAATGGCATACGCCATCGTGACGATACTTCTGATTGCCGCCGGATTGGCAACTAGGCAGTGGGGCGGCTATTTGCCGGAATTCGTTGCGTTTCATGGGGGCGATGCGATATGGGCGGCTATGATTTATAGCGGCTTCCGCTTCCTGGCTTCGCACAAGCCGCTTGGAGGGGCGCTGGCCTGCAGCATGCTCTTCTGCTTTGCAATCGAGACGAGCCAGCTTTATCAGGCAGAATGGATTCGTGCAATAAGGGAAACGCGGTTTGGAAGCCTCGTGCTGGGCAGCGGTTTTCTATTCATTGACTTGGTCCGCTATGCGGCGGGAATCTTGTTGGTGTATGGAGCGGACCGCGTGATCCAGAGGCGGGCAGGGCATCGTTAGCGGAATTTACTCTGTCATACAGGGTTGCTTTGATACAAGCATATTAAGAGCGAAAGAAGGATAGGGCCTATGACAAAATCGCAGACATTAATGGAGGCATACAATGGTACGGCATATCCGCTAATCGGCCACGGGAAGCGGAATGCGCAGGTTTTGAAAGAAGCGTTCGCCAATGTAGAAGATTCGCTAAGCAGCGATATGTATGGCTCGGGCAGGGTGATCGAACGATATCAGGAACGGATGGCCAAGCTGCTGGGGAAGGAAGCGGCGGTATTTTTCCCGAGCGGGACGATGGCGCAGCAGATTGCGCTAAGGATATGGAGCGATGAGAAGGGTTCGAAGAAGATCGCGTACCATCCGCTCAGCCATCTGGAAATCCACGAGGAGGACGGCCTGAAGGAGCTTCATCATCTGGAGCCGCTGCTGCTGGCGGATGAGAATCGGCCGGTGTTGCTGCGCGATCTGCATGGACTGCCTGGCGATGTCTCAGCCGTGCTGCTGGAGCTGCCGCAGCGGGAGATCGGCGGACAATTGCCGGAATACGGGGAGCTTGAAGCGATGTCGGCTTACTGCAGGCAGAGAGGCATCAAGCTGCATTTGGACGGCGCCCGGCTATTTGAAGTGCTGCCTTACTACGGCAAGTCCGCCGCGGAAGTATGCGCGTTATTCGACAGCGTATATATCTCGGTCTACAAAGGAATTGGCGGGATTGCGGGCGCAGTGCTGGCTGGGGAGAAAAGCTTCACCAAGCAGTCGAAAGTATGGAAGAGAAGGCATGGCGGCGACCTGATCAGCTTATACCCGTACATAGTTGCCGCTGATTATTATATGGATCAACGCTTGCAGCGCATGGAGCAGTATTACCGGGATGCTGTCGAGCTGGCGGGGTACTATCGCGCATGCGGCGCGCTGCATGTAAGGCCTGAGGTGCCCGTGTCGAACATGTTCCATGTTCATTCAGACTTGGAGAAGGCGCAGCTGGAGTCGGCCTTCATCCGCGTAGCTGATGAGACCGGAGTCGGCTTGTGCAGCACGGTTAGGGAGCATAAAGCTGGCGGTGTTTATTTCGAAGTGAGCATGGGAGACCGTTACGCTGATGCTCCTAAAGCCAAGCTGGAGGAAGCTTTCCGGTTATTGAAAGAATGTCTGGAGGATGAAACTGGCGGCAAATAGTGACGCTACAGCAGCATAGGCTGATACAAGAAAGGCAGCGCTCCGCATTAGTGCGGAGATGCTGCCTTTTCTGTATGGCTGGCTAATGCGGGATAGCAATAAGGAGAATCCCTCCAATTTCTTATTATAGAAATGGTTATACTTGGTTATTAGAACGTAACATGTGCAGCGCGAGCAGGCCAATTATTTTTGCTTATTGGAAGCTGTACATTTCTTTATAAATTGAAAAATGGTGATGGACTCACTTTTACAAACATACGTTCTTATATTATACTGGATATATCAATGGATGCAGGAGGAGATGGGATGCTTTCAAGCTGTAATCAAGCCATTATTGATCGTTTTGCCAGCCTTACGGACTGGGTGGACGGGCTCTGTGATATGCCGGAACAAGAATGGTCCGGGCCTATTGCCGAGGGCAAGGCTTCTATTGCCGGTATAATCGCTCATTTGACTCAGTGGGATCGTTATTTGATAGAGACGGCGGTGCCGGATGCATTGCAGAAGCAGGCGATTGTTTTTCCGGCATTTGATTCTTTTAATGCACGAGCCTATGCTTATGCCCGATCAGGCGTTACGAAGCCCGAACTGATTGAACAATTCCGCTTAACTCGCCTGGAATTATGCAGACTGCTTGAGAGCATTGGGGAAGAAGCGCTGGAGCGTCCCGTTACGGCTAACGGAACTGCCGTCTGCCCTCACACGGGAACTCCGTATTCCGTCATATACATTACGGAGGAATTTATCGATCACGATGCGCATCACCAGAGAGGGATTGAGGAAGCGCGCTCGCGTTCGAACGGGAGCGGCGAAGACGCTATGCTGGAGATTTAACATAATTGAAGGACGGAGGGATCGGCCCGATAGGGCGGTCCTTTTTTATTGGCCTGCAATACAAATGGCTGAGCAGGTTTAGTTAAGGTGTCAGCAACCATTTGTTTCCTTCATGCGTTTTATTAGTAAGCAGAATAATGGTATAAGTTCAATGGCAGATTCAACGGCGCGCGGGTTGCGCTTTCTGCAGATGGCGGATAGATGAAGGGGGACGCGGATGAAGTATTTCTGGAAATTGAATGCGGTCAGCGCCATCTTCGGCGCATTGCTTGGCATAAGCTCCGAGTTAATGGTGAATGTGTATCGCATAAGCAGAATATGGGAGTGGGAGCTGGGGGCCGTTGTCAGCGGCGTTGACCGTATCAATATCGGAATAGCGGCGCTATCCCTGATACTTGGCGCCTTTATCGTATGGAGGTGGCTGGAGGGAAGAGTGTCGAGCTATTGGTCGCTACTCTTATGGATCCCTTATTTTGTCTTGTTTGTTTTTCTGGCCGCACAGCTGTTCCCCGAGACTTACCAGGGCGACCGCCCTGCTCCTGTAACGGGATTGATCATAATTGCCATGACGATCGCCTATCCTTTCTATCTCGCCCTGCCGGTATCGCTGGGGGTCTGGCTGAACCGGAGGCAGAAGCGGGGAGTGCCTGCCATTCCTATCGAATAGCAACAACCGCCTGCAGGCAGGCGGTTGTTGGTCATTGTCTATTATGCGCTGGCGAGCGCTTCAGGCAGATAGAGCTCGTAATTTTTGTATGACACATAGCGCTGCACGCCCCTGCAGCCTTGCCAGGCCTGACGGGCATATGCGACTGCTTCTTCCCGATTGCCCTTGGCAAGCTCAAGCTCCGACAATAAGCTGTCTCTCATCCACGGCTTCGGGAGAGCTTCTATCAAATTGTAGGCTGCCTCCAGATTCCCCTCCATAATATGAACCGTTGCTTCATAATACGATCGATATTTTCCGGCTGGAAGGTCAGGAAGCACCTTTTTAAGGGCTTCGGTATTTTTTTGATGAGTAGCGCACATTGCGATGTACAAAGCTGTGCGTGCAGAGCTTTTAGATTTCGCGATCAGCTTTCCCAACAGGGCTTCGGCTTCATCAGTCCGGTTGTTGGCCATCAAATAACAGAGATGAAGGTTCGGATTTTTGTGATGCCGTATTAAAAATTTCTCCAGCCGGTCGATCCGGGTATCCCGCAGCAGAGAGTATAGGTATGGGAGAATAAAGGAACTGGCGAGCGCAATAATGATTAAGTACACATAAAGTATGGGAGTGCCGATTGACGTCAACCAGAATGAAAATAAAAAAATCAAAACATAAGCTATTAATCTGCGAGCAAATACTGAAATGGTACAACACTCCTTTTGATAGCATTTAAAGATTAGTATAGCACAGCAACCACAATATGGTTATCCCTGAAATGGAAAAACCGGACAGCTGCATTTGGCGCAGATTGTCCGGTTTTGTGTTTCAGCAAGGTATAGCAGACAGGGGGGATTAGCCTTGCGCAGGCACGATCTTGTACAGCTGCTTGCCTTCGGCTGCGGAAGCTCCATTATCCTGCAAGCTGAGCGTCCAGCCGAACGAAAGGACTGCATCCAGACGAGCGGCCTCTTCTTCAGACAAGGATGCGATGACCGCTTCGGCCCCAGGCTCCAGCACAAGCTCCGCTTCTTGGCCAAATACGATCAAGATCCAGCTGTGAATGCCGCGAATCGTATTGAATTTGATCTGATAACCGTCACGGACTGCCCCAGTGAAGGTAGTAGCTTGCTCAGAAGCGAGTGCGGCGAGTCCGGCATAATCAAATTTGAACTTGCTTTCATCCTGCGGCAGATTGCCGCTCTGCACGCGGCGGATCAATTCATCTTCAGACCAGCCTTGGGCCTTCAGCGATTCCAGCGAAAGCGCGTCCCATTGCGAAAGCTTCGTTTCCGGTTTCGTTCCTTTTCCCATGATTGTATCGCTCCTTTATTGGCGTATAGGAGAAAGAGACCTCTCCGCCACCAGAGGTGACGGATGCAGTCTCTTTCCGAATAAAAGTTTCTTATTTGCTTGCTTTGTAGGCGTTCAGATGCTCTTTCACTTTAGCTGCGTCGGCTTTCAGCTCAAGACCTGTGTTAACTAGCGGGCTTAGCGTCGATACGGCTTTGAACTTGTTGCCGCCGTAGTAAGCAAGGAACTCGTCTTGGTTGATGGAGTACAGCACGGCTTTTCTCAGATCCGCGCTCTCCGCTACCGGACGGTTCTTCGTGTTGAACAGCAGGTACGATACCGCGTTGCTTGGCAGTGTTTGAAGAGCCAGCTTGCTGTCGCCTTTTACGACATCGAATTTGGTCTCGCTGATGCCGTAGAACAAGTGAATCTCACCGCTGCGCAGTGCTGCCAGCGAGCTGTCAGCGTCTTTGATGAAGCGGATTTTAATGTTGTCGATTCTCGGCGCATGGTCTGTGCCAGTCATGTAAGCCGGGTTTTTCAGGAAGATCGCTTCGTAATCGTTTTTGTAGGACAGGATGTAAGGACCGCTTGTGTACAGCGTGTTGTTGTACTGGCTGCCTTCAGTTACCGTGTTTTGGTCGCCGTAAGGGATGTCCTTGTTCACATCGAATTTCTCTACATCATAAGTGTTGATGCTTTCAACTTGCTTCTTGGATACGATACCAGCCGATTGGTGTGCCAGATAGTTCAGAACTTGCGGGAACGGAACTGTCGTTGTCAGCTTCACAACTTGGTACTTGCCGTCTTTTGTGCTTGCTTGGTTCTTGTCAGCTACAAGTCCGGAGATCTTCGTTGGAAGGTCTTTCTCCAGAGCAGCCTTGACGCTGTCGCTGCCGCCGGATACGTTCACGCCTTCAAGTGCTGCAAGATCCGTTACCACTTCAACGTTCTTGATATGCTCGTGCAGCGTGTACGTACGGTGATCAGGTACAGAGTTTTTGTCTTTCGCACGGTTCAGTGCGAAGATAACATCGTCCGCGCCTACGCGCTCGCCTGTATCAACTGCTTTTTTGTCTTTGATCTGAGCGAAGTTGATGTCGTCGCGCAGAATGAAGTAGTAATCGGAATTGCCGTCGGCAATCGCATGGTTGTAGGACAGGGAACCAACTGATGTTACTTTGTCGTCGTCTGTCAGGTTAACTAGACGCACATACATGTTGGTATTGATAATATTGATGGAACCGTCGTTGCCTTTGATCGGGTCAAGCGACGTCAGCGTCGGCATCGTCGATTGGAGAATCAACGGGTCTGTCGCGCGCTTCGACGTATCTTTGAAGTCTACTTCTTCCCAAGGCAGAGAACGGGACTTCGAGATGCGTACAGAATCCAGGTTCAGCACATCCTGGTTCAAAGCTTGCGCTTTAAGCGAGCTGTACAGCGGAGCGATATAAGCGTTGTCGAAGACCAGCTTTTGATCGAAATCTTTGTAAGTCGCTTGGAACTCTTCAGGAGTCTGAGTCGAAGCTTTTTCGATCAGAGCGTCGATCTCGGAATCTGCCAGAATGCTGTAGTCGCCGCCAGTTTTGAACAGGGAGCGAACCGCGTAATCCGGGTTGCCGGTAACGGTAGTCCAACCGGACAGGGCGATATCGTAGTTGCCTGCGTCTTGCTGAGCTTTGAAGCTGCCGTAGTCAGCTTGCATATTCAGCTTGACGTTAAAGCCGTTTTTCGTCAATTGGTCGCGGACGATGTTCAGATCCGCTTCGTTCGAGCTCATGCCAAGCAGCTCGATCGTTACTGGAGTGCCGTCTACGACAGGCTCTCCGTCGGTTGGAGCCGGAGTTTCCTTAACGTCGTTCTTGGTGGACAGGGTGCAGCCGCTAAGCACAATCATCAGGCTGAGCAGCAGCAATAAAGCAAGTTTGCCGTTTTTCTTCATGGTATTCCCCTCCTGCAGTATATAAAAAATGTGTATGTTTAACTCACATTCATTCATCGTCCGGTCCTGTTTTCGAAACGTAGAAGTCGATGGAACATGAATGAGGTTACGAAAGGTAAGGCGGACCCGCTCTCTAGTCGAGCTTAGGGTCCAGCGCGTCACGCAAGCCGTCGCCAAGGAAGTTGAACGAAAGCACAAGCGCGATGATGGCAAGCCCCGGATAGATGGCGGTGAACGCATGCGTCTCCAGATAAGCGCTGCCCAGCTTCAAGATGTTGCCCCACTCCGGAATATGCGGCTCGACGCCAAGGCCTAGATAGCTAAGACTGCTGGTCGAGATGACCGCGGTGCCAATCGTAAGCGTAGACTTGACGATCATCGGCGCGAGAGAGTTCGGCACAATGTGCTTGAACAGAATGGTGCGGTCGCTTGAGCCGAAGGCGCGGGCAGCCTGTACATATTCCAGTGTCGATACAAGCAATACATTCGCTCTCATTGTACGGGCATAAGTCGGAATGGCGCCGACGCTGAGGGCAATGATCAGATTGACGGTGCTTGCGCCGAAAGCTGCGATAATAGCGATCGCCAGCAGGAAGCCGGGAATCGCATACAGGATATCAAGGGCGCGCATAATGATGTTGTCCGTCTGCCTGCCATAATAGCCGGAGATAGCGCCAAGCGCGCCTCCGATCACGACGGGAATAAGCGTAGACAGCAAGCCGACAATTAGCGAGATTCGGGCACCGAATACGATGCGCGAGAACAGGTCTCTGCCGAAGTTGTCCGTTCCAAGGGGCTGGACCAAGCTCGGCGGCTGAAGAATGCTGCTGTAATTGTTTTCGATCGCCAAGCCGTAATCGAAGGTCAGATAGCTGGTAATCGATATGGTAAGCAAAAACAAGATAAACATAAGTCCCAGCATAGAAGTTGAGCTTCTGGACAGCTTCTCGACTACTTCGCCCAGCTTGGAGCCGGAAGTATAGTCTTTGTCGCGCAGCTTGGAGAAGAGCAGCAATCCTAAACCAAGCGCGAACAGATTGCCTGATACGGCAGTGAGTATCAATAATAATGCGATTATACCCATCCAGCGGGGGAGCACATCCCGGTCGCCATACTTGGCGACCAGGAGCAGGCTGGCTAATTGAATGACAGCAGCTGCAATTAATAGGAGCATGCCGATAATAAAGTTGTCCGCTACATAAGGCTTAAATACATTCAGGGCCGATACGGCGAACACAAGCAGCGTCGTAATGAAAGCGTAGGCCGCGAGCGTATAGAAGGCGTTTTTCTTTCGCTTAACGAGCTGGAAGGCGGTTGCGGCTACGAACACGTTCGCCGACAGCAGACTGAGCATCAGCACGTAACCAATCGCCCTTGTCGAACGCTTGATTTCGCCCCCCTCCACCAAGTTTTTGCGAATGAGATACCATGTTGCAAATTGAAGCAAAGTAAAGAAAAAATAGACAATGCTCACGGCAAGGACGGCTGGCTTGAAGCTACCTTCGGCAGGCGAATAGCTATTCAGAAGAAATACGACAGCCAGTAGCAAAGAGACGATGCTGGCGAAGCTGGCCTGGCCGTATTCGGAGCTGGACTTCAGCTTGAACCGTATTTCTTGCTTGGTGATAGTTGTATTTGTCACGGTTAGCACCTGCTTTAGTATTGTTTCATCTTGGACCGGATTCTTGGATCAAAGAAAGCGTATAGCAGATCGACAATGACATTGACGATCGAAATCGTGATGGCGGTATAGACAACGCCGCCCATAATAGCAGGGATATCCGGAATAAATTGCTTATCGACAATGTAGCTTCCGATACCGCTGATGTTGAATACTTTCTCCGTTACTGCTGCGCCGCCGAGCATTGCCCCGAATTGAAGGCCAATTACCGTAATAATCGGAATCAAGGCGTTGCCGACAGCGTGCTTCCATAGCACATTCCTGCGGGCCAGACCTTTTGCCTTAGCGGTTGTAATGTAGTCTTCATGAATCACTTCAAGCGTAGAGGATCTGGTCATCCGGGCTACGGCGGCAGTAAGCCCCGTCCCCAGCACGACGATCGGCATAATGGCGGACAGCCAGTTGGCCGGATTGTACGTCGCAGGCAGCCAAGACAGCTTGATCGAGAAGTTCAGAATAAAGATCAGGCCCTGCCAGAAGTTCGGAATGGAAAGTCCGAGCAAAGCGATGAACATAAAGGTATAGTCGAAAAACGAATTCGGACGAGTCGCTGATATGATGCCGATCGGCAATGCGATCAGTACCGCAATCAAGGTGGAGATGACGGTCAGCGTCAGAGTGACAGGGAACTTGTTCGCAATGGCGGTTGATACAAGTTCATTGCCCGCGAACGACTTGCCCAGATCAAACGTTAGTATGCCCTTAATCGTATTCCATAATTGGGTGAGATAGGGCTGATCCAGTCCGTACAAATGATTGAAAGCCGCGATTTGTTCCGCCGTGGCCGTCTCGCCCAATATATTGGTCGCCGGATTCATCGGCGAAATGTACAGAATGGTGAATACGACGAACGCAACGCCGAATATGACGAAGACCGCCATGATCAGGCGTTCCATAATGTATTTCAGATAAGGATTGGCATACACGGCCATCAGCAGATACATCGGAAAACCGATGATGAGCGAGATTACAAAGAAAAGAGGCTGCTGTATGAGCTGCTGGAACGTGTCTCCGAAGGAATACTGCGTTCCATTATGGCTGCTGAGCTTGGCTTGCAGCCGTTCGTTCAGCTGATCTTCAAATTTCTGATCCGCGATTCGGGATGCTTCCGCCTCAATCTGCTTGTCGCTCACTGTATTGCCGAAGAAGCGATGCTTCCTTTGAAGCTGGTCCTTTGCCTCGGCCAGCACCTTGTCCCGGTAGCCGGACTGCAGCAATTCGTTTCTCGTATGATCAATCACACCGCGGTAACCCTGAGCGGATCTGCGATATTGATAGAAGATGTATACGATGACGGAAACGGGCGCTCCCGTTAGCAATAAGAGCAGCCTATAGGTCGGATGCAGTAACATTTTGCGGTAGACGGCAGCTATTCGTTCAGCCATTCCGCCCCCTGTTGTGGTGGCTTGCCCTATCAAGCAACTCCGCTCCTTTTTATCCAGGATTTTTTAATTGCATTATTCCGATCAATATAGTAGATTTTATTTTAAGGATTTCGAAAAGTCAACATCCTTATTATTGGTAAATACACAAGTTATATTATACATTATATAATAGGCAATAGAGAAGAATAACGATGGAATAGCAGTGATCGAAACCATTTATCGTAATGGAAAATCATAACAATGCGGGTGACAACATGAATATATTATTGAAAGTTAATGATTTATCCGTATCCTTCTATTCGCGCGACAAGGAAGTAGAGGCTGTGCGCAAAGTCAGCTTCGAAGTGAAGGAAGGAGAAACGCTGGGTATCGTAGGGGAGTCCGGAAGCGGGAAGAGCGTGACCGCCCGCACGATTATGCGATTGCTGCCTTCGCCGCCGTCCATGGTGAAGGGCGGAGAGGTATATTTCAAAGGACAGAATCTGGCCGACAAGTCGGATTCTGAGATGGAAGCCATCCGCGGCAGAGACATCGGCATGATCTTTCAAGACCCGATGTCCTCGCTTAATCCGACCATGAGAATCGGCAATCAAATTGAAGAGAGCCTGATCAAGCACCGCAAGCTTGGCAAGGCGGAGGCTCGCAAGGAAGCGGTCGAGATGCTGAAGCTGGTCGGCATTACGAATCCGGAGGCGCGCTACCACCAATATCCGCATGAGTTCTCCGGCGGCATGCGCCAGCGTGTGATGATTGCGATCGCTTTGGCGTGCAGACCGGCGCTTCTGATTGCCGATGAGCCCACGACAGCGCTGGACGTGACGATACAAGCCCAAATCCTTCAACAGATGAAGGATATCCAGAAACAGCTTGGCACATCCATTATATTGATCACGCATGACCTTGGCGTAGTGGCGGGCATGTGCGACCGTGTTGTCGTCATGAAGGAAGGCGAGATTGTTGAGACGGGCACCACGGAAGAGATCTTCTCGAATCCGCAGCATCCGTATACGCTCAGGCTGCTTAATGCGCTGCCAAGGCTCGATGAGAAGAAGAAGCCGAAGCCGGAGCCCGCTTACATCCGGCAGGAAGACGATGTGCCGATTTTGCAGGTGCGGTCGTTGAAGCAGCATTTTGACCTGGGCAAGGGCCAAATCGTGAAAGCCGTCAACAATATCAGCTTCGATATTCAGGCAGGAGAGACGCTTGGCGTCGTGGGTGAATCCGGCAGCGGCAAGTCTACGACGGGCAGAACGATTCTGCGCCTTCACGAGGCGACGGGGGGAGAGGTGCTCTTCCGCGGCATTCCGCTTCAGGGGCTGAACAAGCGGGAGATGAAGAAGATGAGGCGCCATATGGGAATCATCTTCCAGGACCCGTATGCCTCGCTTAATCCGAGGCTGCGCATCATCGATATAATTGGCGAAGCGCTGGACGTGCATGGCATGTCCATGGGCAAGGCGGAGCGGCAGAAGCGGGTGGAGGAACTGCTGGAGATGGTCGGTCTGAACGCATCCCATGCGCTTCGGTATCCGCATGAGTTCTCCGGCGGTCAGCGTCAGCGGATCGGCATTGCGCGCACGCTTGCGGTGGAGCCGGAATTCATTATTTGCGACGAGCCGCTCTCGGCGCTTGACGTCTCCATCCAGGCCCAGATCGTGAAGCTGCTGGAGGAGCTGCAGCAGCGGCTTGGACTCACCTATCTGTTTATTGCGCATGATCTGTCGATGGTGAAGCATATCAGCGACCGGGTAGCGGTCATGTACCGGGGCAAGATTGTAGAGCTGGCGGAGAGCGAGGAGCTGTACGCCAATCCGCTTCACGACTATACGAAGTCGCTGCTGTCCGCGATTCCTGTACCGGATCCGAAGGTGGAGTCGCAGAAGAAGCTCATCCTGAACACGGAAGCATCCAAAGCCGATCCATACGGACTGGACCGCTCCGAATTCGTGGAAGTGAAAAAGGGGCATTGGGTTGCAGTGGCTAATGGTTAATAATAGGCGGGCTGGTCTCTATAGCTAGATTGAGTTGCCTGGCAATGCGTCAAGCAGAGAGGGCGGAATGACGAATGTAGCGTTGTGTAGCGTCGTTAGAGGCTCCGAACGGCGCTAATAAGTCAAATAGCATCGCCACACACCGTTGCACGCTCCAAAAGCGCGAAATGACGAATGTAGCGTTGTGTAGCGGTGTTAGAGGCTGCGAACGGCGTTAATAAGTCAAATAGCATCGCCACACACCGTTACACGCTCCAAAAGCGCGAAATGACGAATGTAGCGTTATGTAGCGTCGTTAGAGGCTGCGAACGGTGCTAATAAGTCAAATAGCATCGCCACACATCGTTGCACGCTCCAAAAGCGCGAAATGACGAATATAGCGTTGTGTAGCGTCGTTAGAGGCTCCGAACGGCGCTAATAAGTCAAATAGCATCGCCACACACCGTTACACGCTCCAAAATCGCGAAATGACGAATGTAGCGTTGTGTAGCGTCGTTAGAGGCTGCGAACGGCGCTAATAAGTCAAATAGCATCGGCACACACCGTTACACGCTCCAAAATCGCGAAATGACGAATGTAGCGTTGTGTAACGTCGTTAGAGGCTGCGAATGGTGCTAATAAGTCAAATAGCATCGCCACACATCGTTGCACGCTCCAAAAGCGCGAAATGACGAATATAGCGTTGTGTAGCGTCGTTAGAGGCTCCGAACGGCGCTAATAAGTCAAATAGCATCGCCACACACCGTTGCACGCTCCAAAAGAGTGAATTTACGCGCCCAATAAATAGCTCCAGATCGCAGCCCGGTCTGGAGCTGTTTTTATGCGCGGCTGCGGCTAGACGGCAAGCTGCAATCTATCTTTCCAAGAGGGGAATCCCATACATGAAATAATAGAAAAATCTCCCTGTCCCTGATGATCGTAACCTATGTCTACTCTAGCGAATTATGGTATGATTTAGGAGAGAATTCTCTGGTGCTCATATGCTAGTGTAGGATTCGTTTCGAAAGGGCCGTGTTCATATGTTGAGACGTATAGACAGCTCCCGTACCAGACGCAGCACGCTGTTTATTGCAGGCATTATTATTATGGCATTGATCAGCGCCTCGGAGCAGCTTCAGTTGATTTATGGAATCACATTTGCTTTTACGAATATTATGCTTCTTCTGCTTATTCGTCTCTTCGGCCTTCGTATCGGCCTGGCCGCTGGCGCCGTCACCTACGCTTCAGCTGTGCTATTGTTCAACTCCCCCCTCTACATGCTTATCTTCCTGCTGGAAGCCTGCTGGATCGGTATATGGCAGCGCAGGAAACAGGTTCCCGTCCTGGTGCCCGGGATAGCCTTCTGGATCATTATGGGCACGCCGCTTACCTTGCTGGGCTGTTATTTGTCCGGACCCTTCTCTACGACAGAATTTATTCTTCTATTAGCCGTTACGGCTGCCAACGGCATGTTCAACGCGCTCATCTCAGAAATTCTGGTTGACTATCTTCCGCTTCGCAGATGGCTGAATCTCGATGTGGACAAGCATAAGCCGATTCCGTTCAGCCGGGCGTTGTTCCACTTGTCCATTACGATTGTGGCTTTGCCGTTCCTGGTCATTATGATCATCAGCGGCTGGAATTCCTATCATTCTTCTACGAACACCACTCTCCAGACTGTCAGCAATACCGCCTCCAGCATTTCGGACGAGCTCTCGCAGTGGAGCGATGAGGATATACTCGGTGTCCGGCTGCATAGTGTCATTCAGATCGGTTATTTGAACGAAATCATTAATCGGCATACCTCCCAGAAGCTGTTCGATATCACCATGAAGGGCGATAGGGAAAGGCTGCTCGCCACCACGTCGCTGAAGAAAGAAGATAACCAAAAGGTCGTGACCGTACAGCCGATCGCCGACAACTTTGGCATCGAGATGCCGCAGCAGCAAAGCGTCATGCTTATGCCCACGGAGCAATGGCGGGACGCCAATTACGTCTATCGGCTGCAGATGGAGCATATGCCGATCTCGATTGCTGTCAGCGTTCCGGTAGAGACATTCAAGGAACAGATTTTCCTGGAATACATCTATCATCTGCTCTATACGCTGGGAAGCGTGCTTGTGGCGGGCATATTGGCATACGGCATCAACCGCTGGCTGAGCCGCGGCTTGCGCCAGCTTGCAGGCTCTACGACGAACCTGCCGATCAAGCTGAAGACAGGCGTGCCGCTGGAGTGGCCCAATAGCGGAATTCTTGAGATTGACTCGCTTGTGCACAATTTCAAGGACATGTCCACCAATCTGTCATTAATGCTTCAGGATGCCGAGCGAATGAATCAGCAGCTTCGCAATTCGGAGGAACAGCTTCATTTGATGGCTTATTTTGATAACTTGACGGGCTTGCCGAACCGCCATCATTTCCAGCAGACGCTGGAGGCGATGCTGGCTGTATCCGGCAGCAGCGATCAGCGATTCGCCGTCATGTTCGTCGACCTGAATCGCTTCAAGCAAATTAATGACTCGCTTGGCCATGCGGCGGGCGACGTCCTGCTCCAGGCAGTGGCAGCCCGTTTCACGGGAATTGCCGAGGAGAATTGCCATGTATTCCGGCTTGGAGGGGACGAGTTTGTATTTGTGCTTCATTACGAGGATCCGGAATCGCCTGTTGAATTTGCTGAACGCATATGTGATTGCTTCAACCAGCCGTTCGAGCTCACGGAGTCGGTCGTCTACACGACGACCAGCGTCGGCATCAGCCTGTATCCGGAGAACGGGGCGACTATCGATGATATTGTGAAGAAAGCCGATATGGCGATGTATAAAGCCAAAGAGCAGGGCCGCAGCAGCTACCACTTCTTCGATCATGAGATGGAGCAATCCATGAACGACAAGATGCAGCTGGAGAACGGGATTCGGCGGGCGCTGGAGAACAAGCAGTTTTTTCTGGTATATCAGCCGAAGGTATGCCCCAATACAGGAGCGACAATCGGCTTCGAGGCTCTGGTGCGCTGGGAGCACCATGAGATCGGCTTGATTCCTCCGGCACGGTTTATCCCGCTGGCCGAAGCCTCGGGCATGATTCTGGATATTGACATGTGGGTGTTCCGGGAGGCATGCCGCCAGTCGAAAAAATGGCAGGAGCGGGGATTCCCATTGCTGCCGGTAGCGATTAATTTGTCTGCCAAGCACTTCGACCAGCGCAATTTGGTTGAGAACATCGTCGATATTTTGAGAGACACCCGGATTGATCCGCATCTGGTTGTGATTGAGATTACGGAGAGCGTCTTCATCCGCCAGATGGAGAGCGTAATTGAGATGCTGTCCGAGCTGCAGGCATTAGGCATCGAAATCTCCATAGACGACTTCGGCACGGGATATTCCTCCTTAAGCCAGCTCCAGAGGCTTCCGGTTTCAATCGTGAAGCTGGACCGCACATTTATTAAGGATGCGGAGCATGATGAACGCAAGTCGGCCGTCGTGCGGGCGGTCATCGAGCTTGCCCACAGCATGGGGCTGAGAGTCGTAGCGGAGGGGATCGAGACAGAGGAGGAAAGGACATTCTTCGCTGGACTGCATTGTGATGAGCTGCAAGGTTATTACTTTAGCAAACCGCTACGCAGCGAGCAATTCGAGCGTTACATCCGAAGCGAGATGCGCAGCTTACCTTTTCAAAGACGAGGTGCGGAAGCATGAGGAAGACACTATTGATGTTGGCGGTGTTCTTGATTGCGCTGACGGCTTGCGATCAGGCCGCTCTGACTCCAGAGGATAAGGAAGACCGCTTGAGGGCAACGCCCATCCATATGTCCAAGGACCCTGTAGAGCTGTTGTTCTGGTCCTATTACGGGGGATGGGAGCCGATTGTTGAGGCATTCCAGATGAAGTATCCGAATGTAACCGTACATGTGGAGACCTTTCCTAATGATATGTATGTTAATGCTTACCAGCAAGCCATGGCGGTTGGGAAAACGCCGGACGTAATGATCGTCGACAGCGAGCACTTCGGCCAGTTCAGCGCTATTACGGGCCTTGAAAACTTGCTTGAATTCGGAGCAGGGCAGTATGAAGACGATTTCAGCGAAAGCTTATGGAAGAGCAATCTGTCGTTCGATGGAAGCTCCTTGATCGGATTGCCGTCCGGGAGCTCGCCGATGGTTACCTATTATCGGGCGGATATTATGGAGGAGCATGGATTCCCTTCTGAGCCGGATGAGCTTGGCGCGTTCATGGAAAATCCGGACAATTGGCTCAAGATTGCACGTGAGCTGAAGGAAAGCAACAGCTATCTCGCATCCTGGCCGATGGATGTCATACAAATGTACGACAGCACGCAGCCGCTGTTCGTGGAGAATATGGAATTCGGCCGCAATACCGATGAGACCAGAAAGGCTATCGAAATTGCCAAAACGTTGTATAATGAAGGTCTAGTCTCCTCGACGGACATCTGGACGCAATTCGGCCATCAAGCGATTAAGAAGGGCAAGGTTGCCATGCTCTACATGGGAACATGGGCAGCTGACCAGATTGAGATATGGGCGCCGGAGACGGCAGGATTATGGAGGCAGACGCGATTGCCTTTCAACTTGTACGGTTGGGTCAATAGCTCTAGCTTCATGATTCCAGCATCCGCCAACAACAAACGTTGGGCCTATACGTTCATCGAATTTTGCGTGACGGAATGGAGCATGATGGCGCTCAAGAGCAACAGTGTCCCGTCGTATTACCCGGCAAGGGGGCAAGCTGAGCGCTTGAAGCGCAAGAATGACTTTTTTGGCGGGCAAAATCTGTATGCCTTGAATGAATCGCTGGCCAAACGGATGGAGGAGACTCCCGCGACTCCGATCGATCTGCCGGCTAAGTCGATATGGTCTAAAGTGATCAATCAAGGGATTGAGCGCGATCGAACGGCGGATGCGATTATTAAGGATGCGGAGAAAGAAATCCGGGGTGCGCTTGGCAAAGATATTAACATTCTTAAGGCGTATCTCGCGGAACAGAAGAAAAAAGAAGTTGCACTTCGGTAATTCCGGGAAAATAGTCCTAAACGAAACCAATCAGTTGGCAGAAGCGTATAACATTGTATACTAATGGATGGAATGGGGAGGCAAGGAATATGAGTATTTTTCAGCGGCTATTCAGAGTAGGCAAGGCAAATGTCAATGCGGCTATCGACAAGATGGAAGATCCGGTGAAAATGATTGACCAAGTGCTCCGTGAGCTGGATGAGGACATTGAGAAGGTAACGGCTGCCGTTACTTCACAGATCGCAGTGGAGAAGCGGTTCGAGCGCGAGCTTCAGGAAGCAACGGAGATCGTTGCGAAGCGCGACCAGCAGGCCCGCCAAGCGCTTGCCAGCGGCAATGAGTCATTGGCGCGTGAGGCGCTGGAGGACAAGAAGCGCCATGCAGACAAGCGCGATGCGCTTCAAGTGAACTATGACCGCGCGAAAGCAACTGCGGATAAGCTGCGCGGACAGCTGAAGGAAATGAAGACGAAGGTTACGGAGATGAAGACGCAGCGCAGCTCGCTGATTGCTCAGGCCGAAGCGGCCAAGGCGCAGGAGCGCATCAACAAAACGATGAGCGGCGTCGGCGTAGACAATTTGGGCGCAACGTTCACCCGTATGGAAGAGAAGATCAAGCAAATGCATGATCAGGCGGATGCAGCTTACGAACTGGCTAACGAAGGCAAGTCGCTGGACGATAAGTTCGAGCAGCTTGATAAGGACGTCAAGCATTCCCAAGTAGATGACGAGCTTGCAGCGCTTAAAGCGGAGCTTGAAGGACAGAAGTCCTAATAGCTGCGCAGCTGGCAGCAAGCATAGAGAAGCCCGGCCTAGGCCGGGCTTCTCTTCTTTTTATGTCGGGTTTTAGGGATAATGTATAAGTTCTTATGTAGCAGCTCCGAGCTTCTGTATCCATTCCCTTGCGCCGTGCGCCATGGAACGGCTCTTGACTTTGGGGGCTTCAATGGAGCAGCACTTCAGCAATTCGGGAAGCGCCTGGGCTTCCAGCGCGGACATGACCGCATCCATATAGCCCTTGTACGCCAGCGTGCTGCCGCCGATGACGAGGACATCCGGGTTGTACAGATGAATCAGATTGGCCAGTGAATAGCCTAGATAAGTGCCGGCCTTCCGTACAATGTCGAGGGCAGCCGCGTCATTCTGCTCCAGCTGCAGGTGAATCGCGGCGCTATCCATGCCGGCTTGGTGCGTGATGGCATATCCGCTCGCAAGCAAGTCAAGCGATTTGGGCTCACCGTCGACCGACATGACCATATAGCCGAATTCGCCGCTCCAGCCCTTTGCGCCCATCAGCAGATTGCCCTTCACGACGACACCGGAAGCGATGAACGTGTCAATCATGACGACTGCGACCGTATCGCGGTCGGGATAGTGTGCTGCTTCCGCCAGTGTAGCCGCTTTCACATCATTGATGAACGCAACCGGCAAGTTGGCAGCAGTGGCGAACTGACTGGCTGTAGCGCCATTCAGCGCAGGAACGACGTGGCTCAGCTCTACCTTGTCATGGCCGACCACCAGTCCCGGCATGCCCATGCCGATGCCGTCCGGGGTATAGGGCAAGCGCTGGACGAATTGCTCTACTTCGCGCTGCAGATGTGCAAGCTCGCACTCTTTGCCCGTTGGGACTGAATGTTCCAGCAAGCCTTCCGGCGTATCTGCGAGCAGGACCATGCGGTCCCCGTCAATCTCGATGCCTACATAAGGATTCATTCTTATAACTCCTCCTAAACATGCGATCAGCTAGAAATCATTCGAATAACATGCTACCATATATAAGTTATATTTGGCAATTTGTTCTACATGACTTCAGCAGTGTGCATTCGAATCTATCGGCAGCAAGGAGCAAGCGCTAGAAAATTATCATAATAGGATTGGTGAATATGGTTAAAAAATGGCTTACGGTCGAGCGGGTATTTCTGCTCGCCGCCATCATTGCAGTGATCGCGCTTCTATTCGGAAGGACATTCGTCGGAGTTGCGGATAATGGGGATTTCCTTCGGATTATGGGGTCGATTGGACTTAATTATTATGACGCTAACGAGACGTATGAGGACCGCTTCTTCCGCTTTGCCCATGCGAATTTTGCTTATGATGAGTTTTTCCGAGGCTTCTATCTGACGTCGCAGCTTATCTTGGTAGCTTTGGCAAGAGGAATCGCAAAGCTGTTCAATGGCGAAGCATTCGATGTTCGCGTGCTGGGCGCCATATATGCAATCTTGCTAATTGCGGCAAGCTATCTGTTGATCAAGTTCAACAAAACAAAATCTGTCGTAACCGGGATTGCGCTGGCAGCGCTTATTTTGTTTGTGTTTTTCGACATCGCCTACCTGGCTTATTTCAATTCCTTATACGGCGAGCCGGCATCGCTGGTGTTTTTGCTGCTCACGCTGGCCTTCGGATTAATGCTGACGAAGCAGACTGAGCCTAAGCGAGCCGTGCTTGTATTGTTTTTTGTCTCGGCCCTGCTGCTGGTATGCTCCAAGACGCAGAATGCGCCGGTTGGCGTCGGCTTTGCGCTGCTTGGCTTACGCTATGCCACGCTGAAGAGAGAGAAGGCTTGGCGCCGGCTTGGCTTGTCATTATCGGCGGTTACGCTGATCGTATCGGCGGCCATGTATATTGCAGCGCCAAAGGATTTTAAAAATATCAATATGTATCAAACGGTATTTTTCGGCGTGCTGAAGGATTCTCCCGACGTCGAGGGAGATCTGAAGGAACTGGGGCTCCCGGGGCATCTATCTGTACTGGCGGGCACAAACTATTTTCAGACGGATACGGCTATTAAGCAGAATGATCCTTCGCTAACGGCTGACTTCTATGATCGCATCTCGCATGGGGATGTCTTGTGGTTCTATCTGAAAAATCCCGGCAGGCTCATTCATAATATGGAATACGCTGCGGAGAACGGGATGATGATCCGCCCGTATTACTTGGGCAGTTATGAGAAGGGCGAGGGCAAGCCTCCCGGTGCGCTCTCCTTCCAGTATAGCGGCTGGAGCGAATTCAAAAAAGGCGCGCTGCCGCATCAGTTATGGTTCATCGCTGTCGTATTCCTGGTTTATTTCGCGGCAGCGGCATGGGAGTGGCTCAGAAGCGCGGACAGAAAGCGGCGCGCGGGAGTCGAGCTTCTGATATTGCTTGGCTTGACGGGAGTGTTCAGCTTCCTCATACCGATTGTCGGCGACGGACAGGCGGATATGGGCAAGCATCTGTTCCTGTTCAATGCGATCTTCGATATGATGCTGGTGACAGGCGCGGTCTGGATCGTCTACGGAATTTGCTCTAGAATAGGGCGCAGGGAGCCGTATAAGCTGCGCTAGAGGGATAAAGAGGAAGAGAGATACAACCCTTATGAAGGGCGGTATCTCTTTTTTTCTTTATGGGCAAGGGGAAAATATGAAACTTTGGAAAGCAAACTAACACTTTTTCGGTCATTGTTTTTCCTCTACGATGAAGAAGAACAACCGATCATGGGATAGGGGTGTGAATAGATAATGACGCTTATTGCCCGCAAAGATAGATGGATCCGTACTGTGCTTGCTTCGATTCTGTTCCCGTTGACGTTATTCCAAGCAGCTGCGTCGCAGCGTAGTGTCCGCAGCTGCCCGCCGTCGGGCAAGCTTGTTGATATAGGCAGCCGGAAGCTGCATGCCTGCGTGACGGGAGAAGGGGGCCCAACCGTTATCCTAGAGGCAGGCATGGGCGGCTGCTCCATAGGCTGGTCACTGGTTCAGCAAGAGCTGTCCCGGCATTCCACGGTCCTGTCATATGATCGGGCAGGCTTGGGGTGGAGCGCTCAGCCGATGGGAGAGCCGACATGCAAAGCCTATGTTGATGATTTGAAGCAGCTGCTGGAGGCTCTGGAGCTGAGCCCGCCTTATTTGCTGGTGGGCCATTCCTTCGGGGGAATGATTATCCGCTTGTTTGCATCCCGGTATCCGGATGATGTGCTGGGCATCGTGCTGGTGGACGCCGCGCATGAATGCCGTTTTCTTCCCGGCGAACGAAGCGAGTCCAAAGCCAAGGTGAGGCATTCTAACGAGCGGCTGTATAAGTGGGGGTACCGTCTGTCACCGCTCGGCATTCCCCGTTTGATGAAGAAGCATATTGGCCATAACGGGCTTCCGGCTCATCTGCAAGCCGCGGCTGTATCGGCAGGCTATCGGAACCACGCATACCAGGCGGCATACGAGGAATTTCTGCATATGGAGCGAAGCGCACTGCAGCTGAAAGAGGCGGCGCCGATTCATTCCGGCACTCCCGTCCTGGTCCTGACTGCCGGCAAACAAAGCGAAGAATGGAAGCAGGATCAGCAGCCGCTCCTGTTCTTGTCGGACAGGGTAAAGCATACGATTGTCGAGGACAGCTGGCACTCCATACAGATTTACAGGCCGGAAGCGGTAACGGATGCGGTGCTGGAACTGCTGTATATTACAGAAGGCTGGCCGTGACCGGAAGAATAGATAATATACGTATGGGAGAGTCATGCGATATAATAGTCCCAAAATATCGGATAGGAGGAAGGGCATGGAACCGAAAAACAATCATGCTTTTACCGAAGTGACAGACTCTCTCAAGCAAGTAGAGCGCAACAGGCTGATTGCATTGCTCAGGAATCCCCTTGCAAGCTTGCATCTGACAGCGAAAGAATGGATCTACGGCGCATTGGGGCTCGCGGCATCATTCGTTGGTTACCTGATATGGGTATTGATTCTGGGGAAAAAAATAACGGGTTTCATCTATAGCGCTATTCCTTTCGGGGGATTGTTTGCGCCGAATTCCCTTACTTTTGCGATTTTCAGCCGTATGTTTCTGCTTGGCTTGCTGTCGCTCGTTGCTTTGCTGGGCGCGTTATGGCTCGCGGGATGGTGGAGAAGCGGGACGCAGCCGGCCTGGAAGCTCTTTGTGATCCGGATTGGCGGCATTCAATACATAGCCGGAGCGGGCTTTCTATTATCTGGCTTGCTGTCGTTCCATTTCACGCTGTCCATGTTAACGCTCATTATTACGTTATTGACCACACTGGCGCTTTCGCTTCAGGGAGGGCTCGAAGCGAGCGGCATCAGCAAGGAGAAGACGGCTTCTTACTTGATAGCGGCGATCACGCTGTACCTCATCCTAACAGGCGTATTCGCCAAGCTGATTCTATGACGCTCTGTATATACTAATTGCATCAGCTATTAATCCTTCTACTTTGTAGGAGGATTTTTTTATTTCACATGATGGAACGAATGACTCTGCTAAAGTGGATGTTTTTGTCCCTGATTGTGGAAATATCCACCTATTCGACCTAAGTAAGCGCTTCTATAATGAAGGAGCAACACCATCAAAGGTAGTTATGGGAGGGTCAAGAAGATGATTAAAGGACTGAAAATGCTGCTGGTTCTCACGCTTGGCTTCACGCTTGTACTCGCCGGCTGCTCTGGTACTGGAAGCAAGAGCGATCCGAAGCCAAGCAACGGGGAAAGCACCAATAACGGCGGCAAGGAAACACCTGGAACAGATAAGGTGGAGCCCTTCACCGTATCGCTCCGGCACATCCAGATCGGCGATGCGCAGAAATTCCGCAAGGCGCTGCTCAACGATGTTGTTAAGAAAACCGAGGACGAAATTAAAGGGTTGAAATTCGAGCTGGACGCAGTCGAGGATCAGGTCAACCGCTACACGAAGCTGCCGGCAGAGATGGCTGCAGGCAATCCGCCTGTTATATTCGACTTGTTCGGCGGCATGGGAGACGCCCAGAAGTACGCAAAGGCCGGACGCCTGCTGGAGCTGACTCCGATACTCGAAGAGCTGGGCATCAAAGACAAGTTTCTGAACCTTGGCCAATTCATGGTGGGGGACAAAATATACGGCTTGCCGATCGGAGGCAACAACGAGGGCATTTTCTATAACAAAAAGCTGTTTGCCGAGCATGGCATTGCGGCACCGACGACACTGGAGGAGCTGGAAGCTGCGGCGGCCAAGTTGAAGGAAGCGGGCGTTACTCCATTCGCGATGGGTTCGCAAGCGGGTTGGATCCCTAATATGCTAGTGAACACATTGATTGGCCGATACGCAGGCCCTGATCTGGTGGAGCGCGTCTCAGACGGTTCTCTTAAGTTTAATTCTCCGGACATTGTAGCTGCTTATTCGAAGTATGAAGAATGGGTCAAAGCGGGGTACTTCACAAAAGGAGAGCTTGGCCTGAGCTATGACCAGATGCTGAATGAATTTCTCAACAGCAAAGCCGGCATGATGTTCGACGGCAGCTGGCGCTCATCTGCATTCAAGAACGAGGAGCTGGCCAAGAACATTACATCAGAGGACGTGGCCTATATTCCGTTCCCTGCTGTTCCGGGAGGGAAGGGAGATCAGACGTATGTGAACGGAAACTACGGCAATGGCTACGGTTTCTCAGCAACCCTGGATGACAATGAGCTCAAGGCGGTCAAGGCTTTTATCAAGAACATGTACAATGACGAGATGCAGCTTCGCGGCCTGTTAGAGGATGGCGTGCTGCCGGCCATGAAGCTTTCAGCCGATGCGATGGGCAAAGTAGAAGATCCGGTCGTCAAGCAGGTGCTTGATGTAGCGGCTGCCTCTGGCGGAGCCTTCTCCCACTTTGAGATCAGTATCCCGTCAAAGGTATACACCGAGACGGAGATTCAGCTCCAGGCAATTATTGCGGGCCAGGCAACTGCCCAGCAGGCGGGAGACGCCATTCAAAAAATACTGGATGCGGAGGCCGGCAAGTAAGGGCGCACATGAACGAAAATGAAGGCGCAGCCCGCTCCCTATGGGCGGCGTCTTCTTCCTACGCATAGAGGGATTCCTCTTGCAATCGGCACAACCGGCTATACCTTGCAGGAAGGAGAGAGGAACGAAGATGAGAAGCGCCCTGAGAAATCCATATGTATATGCCCTTTTCGTCATTCCGACGATCGGCCTGTACTTCCTCTTCACTATTTATCCTATGCTGTCTTCGGCATATTACGCATTCACGGATTGGGACGGACTGAATGACCCCAAGTATATCGGCTTCCATAACTTCACTACGGCTCTGCAGGATCCTTATTTCCAAAATTCTATTGTCAACAATATGTATTTCATCTTATTTTCGGTGTTCGTGCAGGTTCCGCTCATTATTATGTTCGCTATTCTGATCGGCAGCGTGAAGCGGCTGCAGGGCTTTTACAAAACAACGGTATTTGTGCCTTCGATTCTGTCGACAGCCGTCATCGGCATACTTTGGCAATTCATCTATAACCCGGAGGTCGGCATCGTCAACAAATTTCTTGGCTTGTTCGGCATTGATACGATCTATTGGCTTGCAGATATGAGGTATGCGCTATGGGCTATTCTCATCACGAATGCATGGCAGTGGATGGGCTTCTATATCGTCCTGGTATTGGCCGCGATACTGGCTATTCCGCGAGAATTGAATGAGGCGGCAGAGATCGACGGAGCCGGGGGCTTCCAGAGGGCGATTCGCATCACCGTTCCGCTCATCAAGCCAATTATCTCTGTCATCGTCATGCTGTCAATCGCAGGAGCGATGAGAGTTGTCGATATTGTGCTTGTCATGACAAAAGGAGGCCCGGTCAGCTCGACTGAGGTCATGGCTTCCTATATGGTCAACCGTGCGATCCGCTACGGGGAATACGGATACGGCACGTCTCTCGCGATGCTCATCTTTGTCATCGCGCTTGTCCTAACCGCCCTTTATCAATTGACCTTTGGCCGCACGAAGGAAGAGGTGACTTACTGATGCTGCTCGTCAAGGCAAGAAAAACGCTGCCGCATATCGTTCTCATGATCTATGTTGCGGCTGTGCTGGTCCCCTTTGTCTTCGTGGTCTTCTCCTCCTTGAAGGACAACAATATCGATATTGCGGAGAATCCGTTTGGCTTCCCGACGGAATTGGTGTTTCAAAACTATATAGATGCCTGGGTATCGGCCAAAATCAGCACGTATTTCTTCAACAGCGCCTATCTGTCGCTGACATCCGGTATAGCGGGCGTCATCCTCTCGGCCGCGACGGCATTCGCCTTAACCCGCATGAAGCTGCTTCGCACAAGCAAAGTCATCTATCAAGCCGTATTAATCGGCATGCTGATACCGAGCAATGTCCTGTTCATTGCACAATATATCCTCGTATCCGATCTAGGGCTGCTGAATACGCATTGGTCGTTGTTTCTGCCTTATACAGCCGGAGCGCTTCCGATCAGCGTGCTGCTGATCGCCGCATTCATGAAGGCGATACCGGCCGAGCTGGAGGAAGCGGCTATCGTGGATGGACTAGGCTCGATCGGCTTATTCTTCCGAATTATTATGCCGGTTACGGTCCCGGCGCTCGTGACCGTATTTATTGTCAACTTTCTGGGCGTGTGGAACGAATACTTGTTATCCAACTTTTTTATTAGCAAAGATGCGCTTCGCACATTGCCAACGGGCATGGTGGGCTTCCGGGACGCGTACCAGACGAATTATGCGTATATATGCACGGGAATCGTATTCAGCGTATTGCCTGTCCTTATCCTATATGCATTCCTGCAAGACAAGATCATTGAAGGGATAACGGCCGGAAGCGTGAAGGGATAAAGCCAGGGCGGGAGGGGAGAGGCATGTCACTTCGCTTTAAGCTGTTCGCTGCGTTTCTTGCACTAGTCATCCTGCCGTTATTTCTGCTGGGGATAGCGGCTTATTACTTCATTACGCAAGCGGTGGAGAAAAATTATGCGCAGCAAGCGGAGCTGACGCTGAGGGCGCTCCGGCAGAACGTCGAGTTCGTGTTCAGCGAGATGAACAAGGTGACAGACAGCACCATTGCGAGCATAGCGCTGCAGGAGATGCTGAATCAGAAGGGATACGACATGGAGCACTTATCCCAGATTCATATGCTGGAGCTAAATGAGATTCAGCAAAATTTCCGCAGCCTGCTGATTAACCATCCCTCCGTTAGCTTTGCGCTTATGTATCCGCTTGAAGACAACCGCGTTATTCCGATTTATTCCAAGGATTATTTTGAAGCATTGCCCTTCTCCAAGCTGAAGGAGCATCCGATCTATTCGGAGGTGCGCCGCCGCGATGGCTTGCCTTTATGGGTGGGGCCATACGAGTATCCGGAGCTTACAAGCTCAGATCCTATTTTTACCCAAATACGGGTGGTCAAGGATTTGGAGACGTTGGAGGATAAGGGGATTCTGCTTGTTCAGACCAAAAGCTCTGCCCTTGATGCCGTATTCCGCTATTTTCGCTTTAACCAGGAACGGTATAGCACCCGATTTTTCATCGTGAACAAAGAAGGCCAAATCTTGTATGACAGCTCTCAAGAAATGAATGGAGGGGCGATTGCGGACTATACCGACAATCGTTTTCAGCTTAATCCGTCGTTTCTAAGCGCCAGACAGTCCTTTCAGTCCGAGGATAGCATCGTGTCCAGCGTAAGCCTCCATAAGGAGAATTGGCATCTGGTGTCCGTCGCCTCATGGAGCTCGTTATCGAGCCAAATTGACCAGTATGCAAGATGGGTAGCAGCCTTGCTTGCAATAACCGTGCTGCTCGCCATGTTGTTCCTGTTGTTCTCGGTCAATCGCATTGCGAAGACGATTATTCGGGTGGTGCGTTTCATGCGGAGAGTGGAAGAGGGGGACCTTGGCATCCGGATGGCGGTGCAGGGGAAGGACGAGCTGGGGCTGCTGGCTAGCGGATTGAACAGCCTGATATCCCGCATTCAGCATTTGCTGGAGAGGATCAGACAGGAGCAAGAACAGAAGAATCGTGCGGAAATGCGTGTCCTGCAGACGCAGATCAAGCCGCATTTCATCTTTAATACGCTGGAATCCATTAATGTGCTTGCGGTTCAGAATGAAGGCAGGAAAGTAAGCCAGATGGTTCTAAGATTAGCGAACATATTGCGGATCAGCTTTCGGGGGCAGGAAGAAATTCCGCTGCGACAGGAAATCGAGCATTTGGTCAGCTATCTGGAAATTCAGAAGTTCCGTTTTGCCGACAGCTTTGATTATTCCATTGATATCCCTGAGGATTTGCTGGGGTGTATGCTGCAAAAGCTGACCCTGCAGCCGCTAGTCGAGAACTGCATTCAGCATGGATTCGACGGCCTGGAGCGGAGGGGAAGCATTATCATTCGCGCTTGCTCCCGCGGCGATCGCATTGGGGTAACGGTGGAGGATAACGGCGTCGGGATCGACAGCGCTATTCTGGCCCGATTCCAATACATGGCGTCGGATGAATGCAACGTCGTTCCAAGCCGTGAAGGCGCAGAGCATAACCCGGAACGCAGAGGGCTTGGCATTCGCAGCGTTGCGGACCGGATTCGGATACAGTATGGCCCGACCTATGGACTTCTCATCTGCTCCATGCCGGGGTTCGGGACGAAGGTGCAGTGCATCCTACCAAAGATGGGGCCGGGTGATATTCATGAAATTAAAGGTCATGCTGGTTGATGATGAATTGCCGATCTTGCATAACTTGAAGGCTGTTCTGCCATGGGAGGACATGAGGGTTGAGGTGATAGCGCTTGCGCGCAATGGCAAGGAAGCGCTCGACCGCTTCCGGGAGCTGACGCCGGATCTGGTTCTTTGCGATATTCGGATGCCGGTCATGGACGGCATGGCATTCCTATCGGAAGCGCGGAAGGATAATGTGGAATGCGACTTTCTCATGCTGACGGGCTATCAGGAATTCGATTATGCAAAGGAAGCGCTGCAAAGAGGGGTTCGCGACTATATTCTAAAACCAATCGATTATGATCAGCTGGAGCAATCCGTACGGCAAGTGTGCGAGCAGATCCGAACGCGAAAGCTGGATCGAATGCAAGAGATTGAGCGATGGGGACGCATGGCAAGCATGGCATACGAGAAGCAGCTCTATCATGCGCTGCTGGGCTTTCATACGGAAAGCGACAGCTTCTGGCTGCCGGAGCATGGAGAGTCGCTTGATCGTCTCTGGTATTCGCTATATCTTGCCGATGTCGATCAATATGCCCAGCTTTCCTTGCAATGGTCGGATCAAGAGAGAAGAAGCCGGAATGCCGAAATGACCGAGGCGCTTCAGCATCTGGCCGCGGCTGGCGGGGGCTCCGCCGCAGTCATGCAGCTGCGTGAAGGGGAATGGTGCATCATCGAGCAGCGGGCAAGAGGCGCGAATTGGCGTACCCGCCAGGACCATGCGAACGAGCGGCTGCAGCAGCTGAGGGATGGCATGAGGGAGCGAATGAAGCTGCCGGTCAGCTTCGTAGCATATCCTGAAGGCGTACGGATAACGGAAATGGAGTCAGCGTACAAGAAGCTGCAGCGGATGCTTCTACAGTCCGCCGGCAGCTGGAAGCTGGCTTGTGCCAGGGGCAAGGCATCCGATGCGGGGCTGCGTGAAGACCCGTCCCTATGGCGCGCGGTGGATGTCATCGTCTCGAGAATGAGGAAGCTGGATCAGAGCGCGATGAGTGAGGCGCTGGCCGATTTGAAGCATTGCGTAAGCAAGGAGCAGGAACAAGAGTTTTACTGCGCGGAGAAGGTGCTCCATTACTTGCTGCTCCATCTTCTTCGCGAATTGAGAGAGATGAATATGATAGTGCCGCAAGACGAAGAGAAAATATGGAGGAAGCTGCAGCATAGCATTAGCGTGAAAAATGTGATGGAGATGATCATCGAGCTGGTGGATAACGCGATGGAAAAGGGCTTTAGCAAAAAAACGGGCGAAATGCTGATGCTCGCTGCCAAGGACTATATCCATAAGCGGCTGTCAGGCGATCTGGGCGTTGAGGAGCTTGCCAATTATCTTGGCATAAGCATTAGCTATTTCAGCCTGCTGTTCAAGTCGCACTTTGGCGAGACGTTCGTCGAGCATGTCACCCGGCTTCGGATGGAGATGGCGCAGTCGCTGCTGCTGACTACGGACAAAACGGTAACGGAAATCGGTTCGGCGTCGGGATATTCGGAACGCAGATATTTTACAAAAGTATTTCAGAAATTCGCGGGCATGACGCCGTCCGAATACCGCGAGCATCATCAAGCTGAAAGATAATGAGAGGAAAAGCATTCCTTGGCGTGCAACTTGCGCCAAGGTTTTTGGCGTTTATCTCCATATGCCGATGGTCATAATGGGAGGAGATGATCTACAGGAGAAGGTAGCATAGCCTATGCAGCAGAAGAAAGCAGCCCGTAACCGGACCCATCAGCAAGAAGACCGGTTGTGGGAGCAATATGAGTCCATGCCGATCGATTCGTCGGTCTTAACCAACATGAACAGGATTCTGCAGGATCTGGGCGACAGCGATGATGTCGTGATCCGGGAGATTCGGCGAGAGAAGCCGGAGGCTATTGCGGCTGCGGTCGTCTATATAGACGGCCTGTCCGACTCCGCTGTTATTAATAGCTTTATTTCTAATTTGCTCTCTAGTTCCGTTAAGGATGATGGACACGAGGACAACGCGCACCGGTCGAAGGGAGCCCATGATAAGGATATCGTAAGCATTGCCGAAGAGATGCTGTTCGGCATGGGGGCTATACACACGGTTAGCGAGATGGCTGATTTATACCGCAATCTGCTTTCGGGAGAAGCCATAATTCTTATAGATGGAGCGGCCTATGCTTACCGGGCGGATATTCGCCAGTGGAAGGGGCGCGACGTTACCGAATCGACGAACCAGACCTCTGTCAGAGGTCCGCGTGAAAGCTTTACCGAGACGCTTCGAGTCAATACCTCTTTAATCCGGCGCAAAATAAAAGATCCGCGGCTCTGGCTGGAGACGATGACGATCGGACGGATGACCAAAACTGACGTTACGTTAATGTATATGAACGGCATTGCGAAGCCATCGGTTATTGAAGAGACCCGAAAGCGGCTGCGAGCCATTGATATCGACAGCGTGCTGGACAGCGGATATATTGAGGAGCTTATTGAGGACGACAAGTATTCCTTATTTCCGACGGTCTTCAATTCCGAGCTGCCTGATAATGTAGCTTCCCAGCTGCTGGAGGGCAAAGTGGCGATTATCGTCGACGGCACGCCGAATGTGCTGCTCGTTCCTACACAGCTGGTGTCGTTCTTTCAATCGACAGAGGATTATTATCAAAGGTCTGTCTATGCGAGCCTGCTGCGCATCTTGAGATTTATAACGGTATTCATCTCCTTGCTGCTTCCATCGCTGTATATCGCGATTACGACCTTCCATCGGGAGATGCTTCCAGCCTCCTTGCTGTTCAGCCTTGCTGCTCAGCGCGAGGGCGTCCCGTTCCCGGCGTTTGTCGAAGCGCTCGTCATGGAGGTTACGTTCGAGATTCTGCGTGAAGCGGGACTGCGCATGCCGCGGGCCATCGGCCAGGCGGTCTCCGTCGTCGGGACGCTCGTCATCGGACAAGCGGCGGTGGAGGCGGGCATTGTATCTGCCGCTATGGTTATCGTTGTATCCGTAACGGCGATATCTACGTTCACATTGCCCGCGTACAGCATGTCGATTCCGGTGCGGATTCTGCGTTTTGCCTTCATGGGAGTAGCCGCCAGCTTCGGCTTGTTCGGCGTCATAATGGGATTGTTCGTGCTGCTGCTTCACTTGTGCGCTCTTCGTTCCTTCGGAGAGCCGTTCATGTCTCCGTTCTCGCCATACAGGGCGGTCGAACTGGAGGATACGCTTGTCCGGCTGCCGAGATGGCTCATGTACAGGCGTCCCGGAACTTCACAAGGGACTGGAAGCACACGGATACGGAAGCCGAGGTAAGGAGGAGCGAGCATGTGGACGAGAGTGGCTATTATCGTTCTTTGCCTGGCCATGCTTACTGGCTGTTGGAGCAGGCGCGAGCTGAACGAGATATTGATTGTGCTTGGAGTCGGGCTTGACTGGGAGGAAGGGGAATATCTCGTTTCCTTTCAAGTCGTGAGTCCGAGCGAAATATCGGCGCAGAAGAAAACGGGTGAGCGTCCGCCGGGTTCGCTTTTTCAAGGAAGAGGCAAGACGGTGTTCGAAGCGGCAAGAGCGGTAACGGCAGAGGCGCCGCGGAAGATGTATTTTGGCCATTTGCAGCTTTATGTCGTAAGCGAGGCGCTTGCCAAAAAAGGCGTACATGATTTTATTGACAATATTCTAAGAGACAATGAGCTGCGAATGGATTTTAATCTGGTAGTCGCCAGGGGGACAAGAGCGGAGAATGTGCTTAAGCTGTATACCCCAATCGAGAAATTGCCGACGTACAGCATGCTTCAATCGCTGCGCAACTCCGAGAAGCTGTGGGCGCCTACCGTTTCTATTACGATGGACGAAGTGCTTGACCGTCTGTCTGGCGACGGCTATGAGCTTGCGTTGACGGGCATCCAGTTATTCGGCGACCCCAAGGCAGGGGACTCTCCTGGCAATGTGAAATCGTTCCTTCCTTCAAGGCGGTACCGCTACAAAGGGATTGCCGTGTTCAAGGGAGACCGCCTGGTAGGGTGGCTGAATGAAAAGGAGAGCAAGGGCTACACGGATATTACGGATAATTTGCGGAGCTCCACCATCGAGCTGCCATGCGGCTCACGACACTACATTGGTATCGAAATTACGTCTTCGGAAACCAAAATGAAAGCGGATCTGGTGGAAGACACCCCTGTCGTTACCATTGGGTTAAGAACGGAGGCTGCAGTCGTCAATATGCCTTGCAAGCATATCGACCTGACTGACCCGGCTGCGATAAGCAAGCTGGAAGAGGAATCTGCATTATCCATTAAGTCGAATGCTATAGCGGCGGTTAAGCGGGCAAAGGCATTACAATCGGATGTATTCGGATTCGGCAATCAATTAGGCAAGGATCATCCCGCTTATTGGAAGCGTATTAGGGATGATTGGAACGAGAAGTATTTTCCTGAAGCGAAGATTCGGTACGACATTAAGGTGTTTATTCGCAAGACGGGCACGACAGGCAATACGACGCTGAAGAAATCATAGCGAAGGAGAGTCCGATGAGCTCATTAATTGGTGTATTCGCAATTGCGGCCGCAGCTGTATGGCTGGAAGTGCCCCGTCTTATTCATAGAGAGCACAAGCGCGAGCTTGTTTTGTTTTTCATATTGTTGGCCATTGGGGTCGCTCTCTACAGCGCGCTTGTGATGGAAGCCAGCCTCCCTAATCCGTTCGAGCTAGTGAAGATTATGTTCAGTTGGGTCATGTGAATATTTATGCCGCCTTATAAGGGGAGATTAGCTTGGAATTCACGAATGCGAAAATTTCCGTCAGGCAATTCCAAATCTTGATCATCCTTGGCCTGACGGGAGATTCGATCTTGATATTGCCGACCATCATTGCGTCTTCAGCGAAGCAGAACGCATGGTTATCTATGCTTATTGCTTACGCGGCCGGTCTTCTAATAGGGGGATTTTTTGCCGCTATTGCGAATCGGATGCAGGGAGACAGCCTCATTGCCGCTGCACGGAGGGGGTTTGGGAGATGGCTGGGCAGTGTGGTCGGGCTGCTCTTTCTGTTCAATTTTTTCATGTGCGGCTTGACGCTTGTAAGCGAGCTTAGCCAATTCATGACGACACAGCTGATGCCAGAGACTCCTGTAAACGCGATTATATTAATTTTTTTGACTGTTGTCATTGTAGCATACCGGTATGGCGTAGAAGCCTTTGCGCGTATGGGAGAGCTATTATTCCCGGCTTTCACGGCCTTGTTCATGGTGTTGGCCATTTTATCTCTATCTCAAGCCAAGATAGAGAATGTAAAGCCAGTTGCAGCCGAAGGGTTATGGCCTATTATGGAAGGGGCCATTCCGGTCATGTCCGTTGCATTCATCGAGATGGTCGTATTGCTGGCGCTTGTTCCTCATGTAGCAACCAACAAAAGCTTGACCAAGCCTATTCTCAAAAGCTTTGCGGCGGGCGGCCTCTTTCTGTTCATCATTGTTGCGCTTTGCGTGCTCGTACTTGGGCCGAATTTAATGGAAACCAAATATTATCCCACGTTCTTGCTTGCCCAGAAAATAACGGTGGGCAACTTCCTGGAACGTTTGGAAGCGATTTTGGCTTTTTTATGGATTATCACGGTGTTTTACAAGACGCTGCTGTTGTTTTTTGCCCTGACAAGCGGTTTGGCGCAATGGTTCAAGCTTCGCGACAGCGACATGCTGACGGTCCCGCTCGGCATGATTATGCTGGTTCTGACCGTCGTCAGCACCCCCAATATAACGGTGTATAACCAAATCATCAAATACTATTACAATTGGTTTGATCTTATGTTCTGCTTCATTGTTCCGCTGCTGCTGCTTGCAGGGCTGATCTTGCGAAAAAAGAAAGGCAAGGCCGCGAGCTCCTGATTACATTCAAATATACGCCAGATCCCATGTACGCTCATGCACGAGCATGCGCAGGACATCATGAAGGGAGAGTTTCTTCCTGGCATTTAGTTTTATATAGTAGTGCAAAGCCGCCTGTGACAGGGCGGCTTGTTTCATAATTTTGGCATAGAAAATACTGGAGAGGGCATAAATAAGGGATGCCGGAGGCGGCAGGATTGCGTGAGGAGGGAGCGGGTCATGAAGAATAACGTCGACAGAATCAATTTTGCCCAAGTCTTTATGATGTTTTCTTTGGCGAATGGCCTGGCGAGCCATGTCATTGTCAATCCGATGATTCTGGATGCGTCCGGAAGGGACTCGTGGATAACGGCTCTTGTGTCGGGCGGCTTGTTTCTCCTGTGGATGCCGCTCTTGTATATCATTATGAAGCGCTCCGGTCAGCAGCATTGGAAGAAGTGGCTGAGCAGCCGGGTGACGCCGTTTGTTGCCTGGCTTCTCATCATTCCTATTGTGATACAGATGTTTCTGATAGGCGGAATGACGGTTATTCATACGACGACCTGGACGGCGACGAATTATTTGCCGTTCACACCCAAATTGATGCTGGTAGGCTGCCTCATCCTTTTCTGTGCAGCCATGACGCTATGGGGGATTCGAGTCATTGCGATCGTGTCCGGCATTCTGCTGCCGCTCGTTACGATTCTAGGCATATTCGTCAGTACGTTCAACGGTCCCCACAAAGACTACACTCTGCTGCAGCCCATACTGGAGAACGGGGTGCAGCCTGTTATGGACGGCGTCGTGTATGCGGGCGCCGGTTACGTGGAGTTGCTGGCGATCATCCTGCTGCAGCACCATTTGAATAAAAAAATCAAGCTTTGGCAGCTGCTCGCCTATGGCGTTTTTTCCGCCATTATTACGCTTGGGCCTATTCTTGGCGCGATTACGGAATTCGGCCCTATCGAAGCTTCGCATCAAATGACCTCGCCTTACGAGCAATGGCGGCTGGTGCAGATCGGCCAGTTCATTGAGCATCTGGACTTTCTGTCTATTTTCCAATGGATGTCGGGAGCGAGCATCAGAATCAGCCTGTCGGTCTATCTCTTGGTCGAGCTGCTTCAGATTAAGGGGAAACGGAGCAAATATTGGGCGATCGGCATCATTATGGCGAGCTATACCGTATTGACGCAGTTTAATGTGAATGAGTACGCCTTCTACATATGGATGTACAAGTACTACATGCCGATATCGCTCATCATCCTGCTGGCGTTATCGTTTGTATGGATGCTTGTGGCCTTGGTGTGGGGATCTGCCAAGAAGGAGGAAGCGACATGAGCAATGGACAACAGAAAAATGAGCCATGGACGGAAGAAAGGATACGGACATTGTTCGAAGGAGCGTCCGATGTCATTATCCAAGCCTGCAGATACGGGGGCAGGACGGCTCCTGATGTGGTCATGGTCTATGCGGACGGGCTTACCCGTTCGTCCGATATTGGCCAGTTCGTGCTTCCTGAGCTGAATCGAATCTATGCGGAATATGGTTCGTTTGCCGATCCGATTGCACATATGTCAAGCGTGCTGCCCGTTCAGGAGATAACGGTCCAATCGGACAGTGAATTATCCGAGATTGTGTTCGACGGACAGCTTGTTCTGTTGTTTCTGGAAGCAGGCATTATGGGCAGCTTGAGCATTGCGGACAAGCCGACAAGGCAGCCGTATGAATCCAGCACAGAGATATCGGTTAAAGGTCCAAGGGACGGCTTCATAGAGGACATTACCGTCAATATTGCGCTCATTCGCAAAAGGCTCAGAACCCAGTCGCTGCAAGTTGAGGAGGTTATTTTGGGGAAAAGATCCCGTACGCGCGTCGCGTTGCTTTACTTTCGGGATATTATAAATCCGAAGACCTTAGAAGAAATCCGGAGGCGGCTGGGCACCATTGATGTCGACGGCATCATGAGCACCAGCCAGATCGAAGAGCTGATGTCGGATTCGACCTTGAAGCTGCTGCCAACCATGGACTTTACGGGACGGCCCGATTATGCGGTGAACAGTCTGTTGTCGGGCAGGGCCGTCATCGTGGTGGACGGACTGCCGATGGTGCTGATTGCGCCAGCTGGCTTGTCGCTCATTCTGAAATCGCCGGAGGACGCGCATTTCAATTACACCTATGTATCGTTCGCTAGAATCATCCGGGGGCTTAGCTTGTTCCTCTCGATCTTTCTTCCAGCCATTTGGGTTGCATTGATGTCCTTTCATCAGGACCAGATTCCATTCCGGATGATGGCGACCATCTCGGTATCGCGGCTAGGGCTGCCGCTATCCTCGCATATGGAGATGTTCCTGCTGCTGACGCTGCTGGAGATCTTCCGGGAGGCCGGCGTCAGGCTGCCGAGCGCTATTGGACAGACGCTGACGTCGATCGGCGGCTTGATTATTGGAGACGCTGCTATACGGGCGGGACTGGTGTCTCCTTCCGTAGTTGTCGTAGGGGCAATTACGGCTGTATCCGGCGTAACGCTGGTCAATCAGACGCTTAGTACACAGGTGAGCATTCTGCGGTTGTTCTTCTTCTTGCTATCGGCGCTGCTGGGCATGTACGGCGTTATCCTCGGGTTCGTGCTTCTGGTCAGCTATATGGCAAGCCTGCGCTCATTCGGCGTTCCTTATCTGGCGCCGCTCTCCCCCCTTAGTGCCAGGGAATTGGTCATGTCGTTCCTCCGGCTTCCATACCGTCTGATCAAAAAACGGCCTTCCGCACTCAAGACCATTGATTCGGACAGTCAAAAAGGAGGGGACTCTTAATGCGCGGGCGGCGCTTCGTAATCTTGCTTCTCGTCTGCTTGCTTACCGGAGGCTGCACCCGGCTGCCGGAGGTGCAGAATATGGCTTACGCAACGGCGATCGGCATCGATTATGCGGATGGAAAGTGGATCGCCTATGCGCAAATTCTTAATTTTGCCACGGTAGCTCGAACGGAACAGATTGCGCTGGGCAAGAGCTTCCCGGTCTGGGTGGGCGAGGGCAAAGGGGATACGCTGGCGCTTGCGCTGACGGATGTCGGCAGAACCGCACAGCTTCGGATGTTCTGGGGGCATGTTAAGGTAGCGGTCATGTCGGAGAGCGCTATGAAGATGGGGGTCAACAATATTTATGGTACGGTGAATCGGTATCGGGAGGTGCGCTATAACGTACTCGTCTATGGCACTAGGCGTCCAATCAAGGATATTTTGACGCAAAAATCGATATTGAATTTGTCGCCGCTTGATACGACGATGTTCACAGCCTCGCAGATGAGCTCCGTGCAGTCTATCGTTCTTCCGGTTACAGGAAACAAGGTCATCGCTTATCTCAATGAAAAAGGAGAGCCTGCTTACATTCCCTCCATTGATTTTGACGATGTGGATTGGACGGAGGACAAGAAGGCCAAGCCGATGCCCCTGATATCCGGCGCCTATTTCTTCCACGGGATGAAGATGATCGGCTGGCTGTCTTCCGAGCAGCTGACCGGCGTCAGATGGGATGATTCTCGTCTGGAGCGCACACCGATTGAAGTCGACAGGGGCGGGGAAGCGATTGCCACGATTATGTTCAAGCATCCGAAGATGCGCGTTCGCTCCTATATGGAAAATGGAGAGCCTCGTTTTGACATGCGGGTGGACACGGATGGTTACGTAATGGAGATTGTGAAGGACGCCGATCTGGAGACGCTGGCCCGTTATGCGGAAGAGGATATTCGCGAGGAAATTAAAAAGACATTTAATCATGGGCTCCGTATCCAAAGCGACCCTTTTGAATTGACGCAAAAGTTTTATCGAAAATATCCAAAGGAATTTAACCGGATGAAAGCGAGCAAGCCCTATATACTGACCAAAGACTCCATTAGCAAAATCGATATTCATGTCCATTTGACGACGACTGGCAAGTACAAGGGCACCAAGCCTTGAGTCAGAAGAGGTTGGCAGAAAGGAAGGACGAACAGAGCTTGGCGGAATAACGTGAGCCGCAGGCTCTGTTTGTTGTGCGCAAATATTTGGCGGGGCCGTATACCCGCGTCAGAAGCTGGCTATCTTGCATCATAGCGAATTATCCGATATATTGCATATGAATGAATTAGACTGAGGTGGAAATGTGATGCCAGTACCGAAAAACTTTGCCACGCCGGCCAGATTATCGGCCAAAGAGCGGGCATTTGCCCAAATCCAGCGCTGGATTATTGAAGGAACGCTGCTCCCCGGAGAGAAGCTGATCGATGCGGAGCTTGCCGAGACGCTTGCCGTCAGCCGCACGCCGATTCGGGAAGCCTTTCAGCTTCTGGAGGTACAGGGGCTGGTCGTGATGCAGCCGGGCAAAGAGACCAGGGTGACGAATATTGAACGCGAGGACTTGCAGAAGCTGTACCCGACGCTTGCGGCGCTTCATGCGCTGGCTGCCGAGCGTGCGGCCCAGCTTGTTACAGCGGAGCAGATTGAACAGCTTACGGCACTGAATGCGGAGTTTGCGCAGGCGATTGAATCCGGCCAGCCATATCCGGCCATGGAGCTGGACGAGCAGTTTCATAATCTCATTGTCGAGCTGTGCGACAACAGCTATGTGGCATCCTTCAGCGCATCGCTGCAAATTCATATCCGCCGGTTCAAGTATGTGTTCCTGAAGCAGCCGGTTGCGGCGACGCTGGCTTCTGTCGAGGAGCATACGAAGATTATAGAGGCGCTCGAGCAGCGCAGTTCGGATGAAGCTGCCAAGTGGATGAAGCAGAATTTGATTAGGCCTATGCATGAGCTGGATGCTGTGATGTAAGGAATAGGATGAACTTATGCATACAAACGAAAATGCGACACCCGGCGCTGCTGCTTAACGCCGGGTGTCTTTTTGTTGTAAGCGGAGCGGTTAAGGGATGCTCCGCCATAATACATCCTCGGCTGGGCGCCGCGGGCTGGGCAGAGGAACATTCGCGGGGGAGCCGATACGAAAAGTAAAGATGTTGTGCCAGCCCGGGAGCGGGATCAGCTTTTCCAGAGCCTCTCTGAAGCTAGGCGCAAGATCCTTCTCGTGCTCACGGTCAATCCGCTCATTAGGCTGGTTCATCGGCTGGACTGCCCATCCGTTCGCCGCTGCCCATAGATGCATGCGCTGAAAAACCTGGCCAGCTCTGATCAGACTTGCCCGGTCGCGATTTGGCACGAGCAGGCATGCGAACGCGCCGGCGGTCGGAACTTGCGTATCCCTCGTCGACTTGAGCCAATATTGATTGGATGTGGCCTCGGATACCGGGAACAGCTTGCCAATCGCCCGTGTGAGCGGCGAGCTGCCGGTTGCATCGAGCGTCGTGCCGTCCTTCATGGCATGAAGCACTTCCCGGTCATGGCGGTACCAGCGGTGGCTGTCTCTGGACTGCTCGGCATCGGAAATAATCGCTTTCGTGGCGTTAATGATTATGTCGCCCATCGTTGATTTAAGCGGCTCATCCTGAAGCCAGGCAAGTGAGACCTCGTCATCTTGGCCAATGAGTCCTTGCAGGGAAGCGTGCAGACTTGAAGGCAGCTCTGAAGTCCGTTCGAAGGCGGAGCGGTCTGTATGTCTGTTCGGGATAGCCTTGTATAGTTCGGAGATGCTCTTCTCACCGGGCGTCAATGCGATTCTGGCGATATGAATCTGCTCATGCCCACCGGACATCAGTGTTGCTTCTGCCGAATAACCGCTTGCGCGTGCGGCCAGTATCAAATTCTCCAAAGCGCAGCCCAAGCTGATATGCATCTCACGAAGCATAGGGTCCATTGAGCCCAAGTTTCTGGATATATCGGCAAAGAGATCTATCACATTGCCGTTGATACGGAACAGCCAAGGCTGTGCATTATGTGCATTCGCTGCGAGAATAGCAGCCTTGATCAGAGGCATGGGATGGGGAGCCGCTTCCATGGCGCTTTCCCAATCCCTCCATGCTTCATAGGCAGGGCCTTTCCCAGCGGAGAAAACACCCTGATCGATCGCCTTCCATACGGTGCCGCCGGAGACGATGACGGCTCCCGCAAGGGCGGCTTTGAGGAAGGACCTCCTCGATACTTGCGGCTGGGCGGAGTTTTTCTTAGGTTCCATTGTCTGGTTCCTCCTTTGCATGCGATATGTGGGGCTCCAGCAATGTCTCGATGAGAGCGACGCCTCTGGCGAATTGCTGCTCGTTAATCTCCAAGCCGTTCATCTCCAGGAAGGATAGCCAATTCATGGCGATCATCCAGCAGACGGTTAACGTCTGTTCGATATGGGCTTCGTCGCGGAAGGAGTGAAGCACGCCCGCAGCGATAAAGCGTTTGGCAAAGGCGCCTTGATCGGCGAACCGCTGCATCGTCATGGCGATATGCCTGCTTTTCAACTCCTCGTCTTGCTGGAATAGAGCAATTGCTTCCCGGTAGAAGAAGCGGTAGCGCCATAGCAACTCGAAGTTGTCATGCAGCTTGGACTGCAAATCCGACAGGCTGGGCTCGCGATGGGATGGAAGCTCCCATACGGCATTCCAATCGGTATACATAGCATCCATGATGGCACGGATGATAGCCGCTTTGTTGGGATAGTGGTAATAGAGATTGCCGGGGCTGATGCCGGCCGCATCTGCGATATGATTGGTCGAGACGGGGCCTGTTCCTTCAGAATTGAACAGCCCTACTGCAATGTGAAGGATTCGCTCTTTGGTACGGCTCATGGTTCACCTCCGTTTTAGAGTAATTACTCTAATTTGTATGTAGTGTATCCCATTCGGGACCGTAATGCAAGCGGGATCAACAATAAGACGGCCTGCCGGAATCGGTATCGATCCGGCTGGCCGTCTTATTGGGGGAGTTATTGAGGGATGTGGAGCGGGTTAGCCCTCCGTTCCGGTTGAGGCTACGAACTTGTACTTCTGCTTCACGACATCTCTCCATGCAAAGTCCGCACGTTCCATTGATTTAATGAGCAGCTCGGCTGTAGCAATATTAGTGGCGAGAGGGATGCACTGCACATCGCACAAGCGCAGCAGGGCGATAATGTCAGGCTCATGCGGCTGGGCGACAAGAGGGTCGCGAAGGAAGACAACCAGATCGATCTCGTTGGAGGCGACCATGGAGCCGATCTGCTGGTCGCCTCCTAGCGGGCCGGATTTCATCCGGTTGACGGGAACCTTGCTTTCCATCATGATGCGCGTGCCTGTTGTGCCGGTGGCGTAGATGTCATGCTTTTCGAAAATATGCTTGTAGGCGATAACGAAGTTGACCATCTCGTTTTTCTTGGAATCATGGGCAATTAAGGCAATTTTCATGATGCACCTCTCCCTCTTGGCATGGAGTCGTGTCGATCGACCGCTCCGGTCTGTAATGTATATGTTATATAATATAACACAAATCTCGATAAATGAAGGGGTATATTTATATTATGTTATATTTACTAACATTAATATACTTGCTCTTTGCAAGGCTTAAAAAATGACGGCTATCTTGCCGGAAAAATGAGCTTTGCGATCTCCTTCCAGATATTGAAAGCGGTTAAAAGATAGGCTAGACTATGAAGGACGAGTGTTTCAAGATATGGAATGCACGGGAAGCGCAGACCATTCATAGGGGCGTTCCGGCATTTTTGAAGGTTGGGGAATAGAGAGATGAATGTATGGACGAACACGTTTTTGGAATCGATTCAAGCGGTAAAGGAGCACTTGACCGGCGAATATTTATTTTTATTAACCGATGACAAAGGCGAGCTGCTCGCAATGGACAATAGCGCGGAGATGAAGGATCTGGTGGAGCAGTCCCCCATTAGGGTGGGATTGGTGTTCTCCAGGGAAAATTGCGGCGTGAACGCGATCTCCGAGGCGATGGAGCGGCGCAGCTCCGTATATTTGAAGCCGGAGGAGCATGAGAGTCCCTTCTTCCAGAACTGGCATTGCTACGCGATGCCGTTGACAGTGGGCAATACGCTGCTCGGTTATCTGGATGTCTCGACTGTCGACGAGGAGCTGAAGAGCGAGCTTATTGCCATTGCCAAGCTGATCTCGATGCATATGCTGAGCATTCCGGATATCGAGAGCGAGATGAATAAGCCGGTATTGACCGAACGGCAAATCCATGTGCTTCGGCTAATCTCGGAAGGGCAGACCGTGAAGTCTATTGCGCATAAGCTGAAGATCAAGGAATCGACGGTGAACCACCACAAGAAAGTGATCTTTGAGAAGCTGGGCGCGCAGTCCAGTACGGAAGCCGTCAGCATAGCGGCTAGACGAGCCTATTTCTGAGGCGGGCTGACACACGGAAGCAGAATAGTAGAACCGCCTTGGGCCCTCCTGATAACCGGGGAGCCTTTTTTAGTTGCACATGCTATGATGAGACCAATAACGCGAGCTATCCTGGGGGGAATGGCAAGATGGGGTATATGGAAGAGGTAACAAGAGAGCTGTACAATTACCGTCCGCCGCTGACGAAGCGGGATGATTTTGATTCTTTTTGGCAGGAGACAATGGAGGAGGCAGAGCGGATTCCGCTGCAGCCGGAGAGGGCTCAGGTTGCGTATCCGGTACGGGGCGTGAAGGTGTATGATATTGCTTACAACGGAATGGATGATACCCGCATCAAGGGCTGGCTGCTGATACCGGGGAGAGAGCGGGAAGAGCGCCTGCCGTGTCTGATTCATTATCACGGCTTCGCCCATAACCGGGGGGAGCCGTCCGATTTCATGCATTGGCTGATGATGGGCATGGCTGTGCTGTCGATCGATTGCCGCGATCAAGGGGGCGGGACGGGCAATCACGCCCATTATTCTCACGGTTTCATGAGCAATGTGGCGAGCAAGGGCATACAGGACAAGCGCGAATATTACTACCGCTACGTCTATATGGATTGTTTGAAGGCGATAGATTTTGCTTGCGGACAGCAGGAGATCGATCCTGAACGAATCGTGCTGGAAGGCGGGAGCCAGGGCGGCGCGCTTGCCATGGCGGTTGCGGCGCTCGATCGCCGCCCCAAGCTTGCCATGGTCGATGTGCCAAGCAACAGCAATCTGATTGCCCGCGTAATGGGCAACCATGGGGCATTCGCCGCTGTCGCGGATTACTTGAAGAAGCATCCGGAGCAGACGAATGATGTGATGGACACCCTGAGCTATTTTGATACCATGAATATGGCTGACCGGATCAGCTGCCCTGTGCTTGCCTCTGTAGCGCTCAAGGATGAGACTTGCCCGGCGCTGATGTACTTCGCTACCTACAACCGGATTACGAGCAGTAAGGAGATTGTCATCTATCCGTTCAACGGCCATGAGGGCGGCGGCTCCAAGCAGAAGGAGAAGAAGCTGGCTTACTTGGCGAAGCGCTTTGCGGACTGGATGCCTTCATGATTTTCCGGGCTTGGAAGCAGAGTGCCGGGTTCTGCGGACAGATGACATTCTTCTTCATAAGGCGAGCCGGGCATGTCGAATTTTTTATTGCCAGGATGTAGCAATACAAGTATGCTGAAGGAAGGAATGTCAATCTCTCTCGGGACGGGTGAAGCGGTATGGGACAAGGAAAGGCGGTCAATTCGCCGTGGATGTATGCGTTCGGCATGCTGGCGATGATGATTCCCAGTCATGCGTTCAGCACGTTTTACAGCTACTATTATGTAGATAAGCTTGGGCTCGGGCTTGGGCTGGCGACGCTCGCGAGAACGATCTTTATGATCTGGGACGCGGTCAATCAGCCTATGGCTGGATATTTCTCCGACCGGACGAACACCAAGCACGGACGCAGAAAACCTTGGATTTATGCGTCGGTTCCGTTGTTCATGATCGCCTTTGTGCTAGTGTTCAGCGCGCCGGAGGGCATGAGCCAGATCGGGCTGTTCACCTGGTTCCTTATTGCGCTATTGTTCTATGAAGCCGTCGCGACGATTATATGGGTGAATTACGGAGCGCTATTCCCGGAATTGTTCCGGGGGGATACGATACGGAAGAAAGCGTCTGCCATTCAGCAGGGCTACCAAATCGTTGCGATTCTGATTGGATCCGCTGTCGCGCCTATTTTGTTCAATGCGCTTGGTTTTGGCAGCATGTCGATCATATTCGGATTCATGTTTGTTGTATTTATGATTCTATGTATGCGCTTTACGCAGGAAGATACAGCTTATCGTGACACGCCGAAGATGGGGCTGAAGGAGTCGTTTGCGGCTACGCTGACGAACAAGCCGTTCTGGATTTTCAATATATCCAATTCATTCGCCCAGACGGTCAACGGCCTGCTGAGCTCAATGATACCGTTCTATGCCAAGTATGTGCTTCGTGTCGAAGAGGGTATGGTTACAGTTTTGCTCGCATCTATCTTTGTGTCGGTTATTCCGCTTGTCGGCGTATGGTTCTGGATTATTAAACGGATGGACCCTGTCAAAGCATGGCGCTTCTCGCTGCTTGCCTATGCCGTATCGGTCATTCCGCTTTGGTTCGGCAGCACCCTGCTAGGCGGGATTCTTGCGGGCATCATCGTTGGCTTCGGACTAGCGGGCTTCCTTGTCACGCCGCCTGTCGTCAACAGCCTGATCATCGACCGCGACTTTGCGGAGACAGGCCGCAGGCGCGAGGGTATCTATACGGCTGTCAGCGGCTTTATTACGCGCTCCAGCGGACTCATCTCTGCGCTTGCCTTTCTCATCGTAGGCATGATATTCGGCTATGAAAGCGGGGATAAGCCGGGAGACGATCCCGAGACGACTTTCCGCGTATTGATATCGGTTGTACCCTTGATGCTGCTTTTGGTATCCTATATCTTATCTTATTTTGTTCGATTAAGAGGTGAAGAGGATGACGGCCATCACGGATAAAGAGCAGCAAGACGCCATTATTGCGGCGGCTGTTGCATTTGCCAAGGCATTCCATGAGAAGGATGATACGGGACATGACTGGTGGCATATCCATCGCGTGTCGAAGATGACGGAGCGGCTGGCCGAGGCTGAAGGCGCGGACCGGTTCGTAGCGCTTCTCGCTGCATTGCTGCATGATGTGGCCGACGAGAAGCTGAATGATTCCAAGGAAAGCGGTTTGCGGCGCGTGCAGGAGTGGCTGGAGAGCCAGCCTGTTGCGGCGGAGGATCGCGGGCATGTGATCGGGATTATCTCGACAATGTCTTATAATGCGGGGCTGAACCCGCCGATGCGTACCTTGGAGGGCCAGGTGGTGCAGGATGCGGACCGGCTGGACGCAATCGGGGCGATTGCCATTGCCAGATGCTTCTTGTATGCGGGCAAGATAGGCGATCCGATCTATGATCCGGCGATCAAGCCGCGCGATTCCATTACGAAAGAGCAGTACCGCAATGAAGGCAGTACGGCGATCAATCACTTTTACGAGAAGCTGCTGAAGCTGAAGGATCGAATCAATACGCCATCCGCGATGGCGATTGCCGAGGAGAGGCACCGCTATATGGAGCAATATGTGGCGCAATTTCATGCGGAGTGGGACGGTTCGATTTAGCCTTGTTGCATGCCCTTGTTCGGTTGTGATAGGGTAAACAAGGCAATGATATTGGGAATAGGGGTATGCATCATGTACGAGATTACAATGGATTTGGTCACCGACTGGATCAATACAGTGAAGGAAGTGCTGAATAAGTCCGGCTACGCGCTGGAGGATGGTCTGTCTCATGAGGAGATTGCTCTGCGCTACTTCCTGCATTCGCAGCCTGAGGATGTAGCATCGGCGCTGGCGGTTGACACGCTGCGGAAGCTGCGGGAGATGGAAGAGATCATTATTAGCCACATGGACTCTACCATTGTGCCGGATATTCGCACACGAACCCGCTATGAGGGCAATGCCTTCGAGTTCAGCTGGGTATACAACGAAGGCGAGCATATTATCGAGCTGAACTCGGAATACCGAATTCCGCTATAGGCAATTCACTTGAAGATACTGATGTTTCGAGCTCTATACTTATAAAACTAGAAGGGACCTTTCGGCGAAAATGCCGGGAGGTTTTTTTGTGACTGGCTAAGCTGGAGTCCGCTGGCGCTAATAGTGGGCAAGATCGGGTCTTAGCGGAGAACTGGCTGATTGATTGCGGCGTCTAACGGGTATACATGGCTATCAAGGGATAAAGGAGGTTATGACGATGCGAGGCAAAAAATGGCTGTTTACAGCACTCGGCGTGGGTACGGCTTATTTGCTGAAGAACAAGACGGCGCGCCAGAAGCTCGGTCAAGCGCTCCAGTCTTTCTCTCGTTCTAAAAAATAATGGATTTGCTGTTTCAAGCTGGCGGAATCGGGTTAAGGAAGAACAAGCAAGTCGCTGCAGGCGCTTAACGAACCGACGGCGGCTTGCCAACTAAATCGAAAGAGGTGCATGTCCCATGAGTCAAACAGATACGGCATACCGGACGGGTGAATATGTTGAGCGAGAAGGCGATTATATTTGCGAAGCAGGCCGCCGCACTGCGCTCAAGGAAGGGGATAAGTTCCCGTACTGTCCCGTGACCGGCCTCGATACGAACTGGTATTACGCACAATAATATAAACTTACGTTCTCCAAACCCCCTCATAGGCGAAAAGCCCTTAAGCCCCCCTGCTTAAGGGCTATTCGTTATTTTGGCGAGAGCTTCCGGGTCTGTAAAGCCCGTTCCCGCATTTACCATTTCTTAACGCCTGCATAATATGCCGTTTATATTCCCCTCTCATAATTGGAACTAAATCTGCTAGACATTTTGTATTCGATTTGGAGGAGATTGGTTTGAAGAAAAAAGCAGTACGCGCTATTCTCGCAGGCTGTATGGCATTATCCGTTTTATCCGCATCGGCGGTATCCGCTGAAGACGCATCGCCCGTAAAAGTCTCCCCATCGAAGAATTTGATCGTTCTCATCGGCGACGGCATGGGTCCGGCGCAAGTGAGTGCGGCGCGCAATTATCTGATGTACAACAAAGGCATCGACCACTTGACGCTGGACAGCATCTACGTCGGACAAGCAACGACGTATGCGGACCGCGGCGAAGACGGCGGCACGATCGTATCCGGCGTCGTCACGGACTCCGCTTCCGCTGGCACTGCCTTTGCAACAGGCAACAAGACATATAACGCAGCTATCAGCATTTCCAATGAAGATGTAGCTGTTCCATTTGCATCTGTCATCGAAGCAGCCGAGCTGTCGGGCAAATCAACGGGCCTTGTCACAACGGCTCGCATTACGCATGCTACACCGGCGGTGTATGCCTCCCATGTAAGAAGCCGCGATAATGAAACGGCGATTGCTTCGCAATATTTGGAGAGCGGCGTTGATGTTCTTCTGGGCGGCGGCAGCTCCTTCTTCCTCAGCAAGGATGAGAAGGGCAAGCGTTCCGACAAGAGCATTATCGCGGACTTTGAATCCAAGGGCTACGATTATGTAACGGACAAGGCAGGGCTTAACGCCCTGAAAGCCGACAATGGCAAAGTACTCGGTCTCTTCGGCGGCTCCCACGTATCTTATGTGCCTGACCGTACGGATGCGGTTCCTGCACTCGCCGATATGACGAGCAAGGCGCTGAGCATTCTGTCGCAGGATGAGAAAGGTTTTGCGGTCATGATCGAAGGCGGACGCATCGACCATGCTGCCCATGCCAATGACTTCCCGACAACGGTTCAGGAAGTGCTGGATTTCGACGCAGCTGTGAAGGTTGCACTGGATTTCGCGAAGAAGGACGGCAATACTTCCGTCGTCATTACAGCTGACCATGAGACAGGCGGCTTGTCCCTGTCCCGCGACAACATTTATGAATTGAATCTGGAGCTGTGGGACCAGCAAAAAAATTCATCCGAATTCATCGCAGGCAAGCTGAAAGAAGCCAAAACGATTGAAGAAGTGAAGTCGATCGTTCAGGCCAACACATGGATTCAAGATTTGACGGATGAAGAAGCGGCATACATTCTGGCTGGCGACGGTTCTTCCTATGCACAGGAAGGAAGCTATAATGCGGTTGTCAGCAAAAGGCTGCTGATCGGCTGGAGCGGCCACGGCCACTCTGCAGTAGACGTAGGCGTATGGGCATACGGCCCGATTGCCGACCTGGTGAAAGGCCAAATCGACAATACGCGTATCGCCATGGCTTCCGCTGAAGTGATCGGCGTAGATTTGGCTGGCGCTACAGCTAAGCTGCAAGCCAAATACCTGTATCCGAAATTCAAAGTAACAAGAGACGGCCAAGTGCTGTATCCTGCCAAGGCGCTTGCGGAGACGCTTGGAGCGAAAGTGGCATGGAGCGAATCGACTCGCACGGCATCGATTACGCATGAAGGCAATACGATCGCGGTCAACCTTGACAGCAAAAAAGTAACGGTGAACGGCGCAGCTTCGAGCCTGGCTAGCGACGTTGACAATGGCAAGCTGTACTTGCCGCTTGAGGCTTTCAACACGCTGACCGGCAAAAAGATGACTTGGGACACGTTGTCCGAAAGAATCGTGAAATAACCATACATTCGTCGCTTCGCTTGAACGAATGGATTGCAGACAGGAGAGCGTGGCTCTCCTGTTTGCTGTTTGGGCTGAAAAAAGGAAGGCAGAGCCAGGGAGGTTCGGCATGACAGATATGATCAAGGTGAAGGGCTTGCAGAAGTCATTCCCGCATCAGGGGAATACGCAGCTCATTATTGATATCGAAGAATGGAGCGCCCAAAGCGGCGATGCGATTGCTTTGCTTGGACCGAGCGGAAGCGGAAAAAGCACCTTTCTCCATCTGCTGGGCGGGGTATTGCCTATGGACAAAGGCGTTCTGGAAGTCGGGGGTCAGAAGGTTAGCGGAATGAAGGAGTCGGAGCGGGATGCGTACCGGGCTTTGATGGTCGGTTATGTATTCCAGGACTTTTATCTGGTGCCGTCGCTGACTGTCCGTGAGAACGTCGAGCTTGTGCTGCCCCGTTCAATGGGAAAAGCGGAGCGTATGGCATTGTTGGAGGGCTGGTTCGAGCGTGTCGGGCTGAAGGAGCGGATGAATCAGCTTCCGTCGAAGCTGTCCAGAGGCCAGCAGCAGCGGGCGGCGATTATTCGGGCGATGATTAACCGTCCGCCGCTTGTGCTTGCGGATGAGCCGACAGGGAGCCTGGACTGGGAGACGGCTGCCGATATCATGGGACTTCTGCTGGAGGTATGCGAGGAGAGTAGGTCAACGCTGGTGACCGTGACGCATGACCGCCATTTGGCAGAGCTGTTCAAGACGAAGCTGGACTTCGCAACCGTCAATCGCTGCCTGGGCACGTCCCCATCTCGCGGTGAAGAGGTTCCGAGCGAGGCAGACCGGCGAGCCTTTGCGGAAGTCGGAGGTGAGCGGGCGTGAGCGGATGGAAGTATGTGTGGAGCAATATGAAGCATCGCGGGTTTCTGACGGTGTTGACGATAATCGCGGTAACGGTAACGGTCGCTTTATTTTCGCTGCTGCTAATGAGCAGAGATGGTGTTGAGCAAGGTGCCAAAAAAGGCTATGGCCCGTTCGAGCTGACCATCGGCGCAGACGGGAGCGAGTCTCAGCTTGTGCTGAACACCTTCTATCGGGTAGGTGCGCCTACGGGCAATATTCCGCACCGGCTGCTGGAGGAGATTCGCGAGAGCGGGGAGGCAGAGGCTGCATTCGGCATGACGACTGGCGACAGCCATAACGGATACCCGATTGTGGGCATTGACCCCGCATATTTTCTGACACGTTATGAGGATCGCAGCCTGGCTGCCGGGAAGCTGTATGGCGGTCTCGGAGAAGTAACGGTGGGAGCTGCTGCAGCCAAGGCGCTGAACCTTAAGGTAGGAGACACGTTCAGCGGGGCGCATGGGCTCGTTGCCCATGTGGATCTGAACGACGATTCAGCAGAGGGGCATGACGAAGCTGCTGAAGATGAGCATCATGCTGAGGATGAACATCACGCTGGTGAAGAGCATTCAACAACTGATGAACATCATGCTGGTGGAGAGCATCCCGCAGCAGATGAACAACATGCTGATGAAGAGCATGTTGGTGAAGGGGCTCATGATTCAGAGCAGTCGGGGAGCGTTCATTCGGACCATCATGGGGATGCGCATGCCAGTTTCATTTATACAGTGGTCGGCATATTGCCCAGGCTGAATACGGCGGATGACCGGGCGATCTTCACGACGATGGAATATGCCTGGGCCGTTCATGATACGGATGAAGCCCATCGCGAAATTACAGCAATCATGATAAAGCCTGAATCACTGATGGGTGCGCAATCGTTGAAGCTTAAGTATGATGCGCTGGATAACATTCAGGCGGTCTATTCCAGCAAGGCGGTAGCCGATGTGTTGAATGTCGTAGACAGCGGCTCGCAGCTTTTGCTGATCGTAATGATGATTTGTGCATTGCTCGCCGCATCGACCTTGCTTTTGGCATTGATGTCTTCTATTCAAGAGCGCAAGAGAGATGTCGGCTTATTGCGATTGATAGGCAAATCTAGATCTTATATTCTTGCATGCCTGATCGGTGAAGGAGTCGCGCTTACGGCTGCAGGCGTTGTGATAGGTTTTGCAGCAAGCCGTTTGGCTGCATGGTGGCTGGGTGATTACATGTTCACGCAGACTGGGGTTCAACTGCAGCCGATGCAGATGGCTACGAATGAATGGCAGTTGATTGCGGCGGCTTTGCTGCTTGGTATCGCAGCATCCGCCGGGCCGGCTTTCCGTGTGTATCGAACAGACGCGTTGACGTTATTCAGAAACTAGGAGGAAAATGAAATGATTCGTTATTATAAGCGGATTGGCCGGGCCGGTATTGGATTGCTTGCTGCAATGATCATGCTTAGCGGCTGCGGCGCGGCAAAGCCAGGCTCTGACGGTGCAAGTTCTTTTGGCGATGCTGTAGTTGCAGCATCCAATGCGGTCGACGGTGGGCAAACGATAGGAATAGATGAGAATAGTAAAGCTGCTGCTTCAGACGAAGGTCAACAGTCTGCGGGTACGGAGCCTGGCTCGGATGAGTTTGGTGCAGATGATGGAGTAGGGAGTAATCAAGATGCTGGGGGAAAGAGCGGGGAAGCAGGTAACGGTAAATCTGATCTAACTGGTTCGACGGTAGAGAGTGCATCGTCTGAGGGGGAGACGGTTCAGAACGAGGGGAGCGCCGATAAAACTTCTACTTCAACCGGACAAAAAACGGGATTAGCGGGTGCGAATGGTGCATCGGACGGATCGGATGAGAAAGGTGCAGGAGAACAGGGGACTGGCCAAAACAAGCCCGGTTCTTCGAACGGTTCAAAGCAAGGGACAGGGGAAACGGGTACTTTGAACGGCTCCAAGCAGGAGCCGGTCACCAATAAGCCGGGTTCTTCGAATAGTTCCAAGCAGGAGCAACCAGCCAAATCTGGAACAGACGGCAAATCAGCGGATGCTGGCAAGAAGCCTGCATCTGGAAGCAGCTCATCCTCTAAATATCCGCAAATCGGGTGGAATGAATTTTTTGATAATGAGGAGCAAACGACGCCTTCCAACCGGTTTTGGGATTTGTCCGATGAACGGAAGACCGTTCAGATAAAAGGGTTTATGGGTGAGGTGCTCTCCTTCAACGATAATTGGTTCCTGCTTATTCCGGAGCCGGGCGCGGAGTGCCCGTTCGATAATGGAGATGAGACCTACTGGAACAAAATCATGATCGTATTTGTCAAAGACGGCTCCAAGCTGCGGTACACGAACAAGCCGCTTAAGCTGACTGGACGGCTGGATGTCGGCGTGAAAGTCGACGAATCCGGCTACAAAACGATGTTCCGCCTCTATGACGCCAAGTTTGAGGAAATCAAAGAGTAGGCTGTAGGCTAGCAAGCTGCAAGCCATAAAATACGGCTTAGAGCGCTTGTCCGGCTACACAGAGCAAGCCAATTCGCGCGGTGCACGGCTCTGCAAGCCGAGAAACTCGGCCTAGAGCGCCGAATCGCGCGGTGCGCGGCTCTGCAAGCCGAGAAACTCGGCATAAAGCACCGAATCGCGCGGTGCGCGGTTCTGTAAGCCGAGAAACTCGGCCTAGTGCGCCGAATCGCGCGGTGCGCGGCTCTGCAAGCCGAGAAACTCGGCCTAGTGCGCAGAATCGCGCGGTGCACGGCTCTGCAAGCCGAGAAACTCGGCCTAGAGCGCCGATTCGCGCGATGCACGGCTCTGCAAGCCGAGTGTCTCGGCTTGCAGCCCATGCTCAGCAGCCTAAGCGCCACGCCAGCATGCGTTGCCCTTTTTTACTTACATCTAGCAGGGCTGGGTGAAATAAGAAGGCCGTTGCCGGTTGACAGGGGGGCGTGGATTCTGGCATACTGACGAAAGATGATTGATATATCAACTAAATGAGGCGGTATGCGATGAGTGAGCAAAGGACGGAGCATGTCGGCGTGATCATTCATACGATAGACCTTGAAATTACGAGCTACTTGAAGCACCGGCTGGGCCAATATCAGTTGGCGCCTGAACAGCATTTGGTGATGGCGCTGCTGCTCAAGCAGGAAGGGCTGACCCAGATTGAGATTGCGGACCAACTCCGCAAGGATAAGTCCGGCTTAACCCGCATGCTGGCCAGTTTGGAGAAGAAGGGCTTTATTAAGAGACAAGGCTGTCCCAATGACCGTCGCTGTACAAAAGTATATCTTACTGAAGAAGGCCGGGCTTTGGGCGGTTATATCGACATGGTCACCGAAACGACGAGAGAACTGCTCGAGAGGGGCTTCACGAAAGATGAGCAAGATGAGCTTGTCCGATTGCTTATGAAGCTTCGCGAGAACGTGCAGTCTGCCGCTCGGATGCCGCAGGATTAGCATATATAAGCCTTATCGTTGATATGTCAACTAGATAAATTAACTCTTTTGGAGGGAAACGATATGAAAGTAGCAGCAATTATCGGAAGCGTACGTAAGGATTCTTACAACCTCAGCCTGGCGCGTCATATGCAAAAACGTTACGCTGGCCGTCTGGATATTGAAATTGTCACATTGAACGAAGTGGAAATGTACAATCAGGACATCGAAGCCGTGCCCCCTGCAGGCATTCAAGCGGTTATCGATAAAGTAAAGCAATCGGACGCTGTGCTGTGGGTAACGCCTGAGTACAACGGTTCGATCTCCGGCGTGCTGCACAATGCAATCGACTGGCTGTCCAGAGGTGAGAAAGTACTCGTGGGCAAGCCGTCCATGATTGCAGGCGCATCGATGGGTCTGCTGGGCACTGTAAAGGCGCAAATGCATCTGCGCGACATCCTGTTCGCTCCTGGCGTGAACTCTCCGCTGCTGCCTGGCAATGAAGTATACGTAGGCGCAGCACACGAGAAATTCAACGCGCAAGGCGAATTGACACATGAGCCTACGATCGCGTTCCTGGATCAAGTGGTGAACAACTTCATCGAGTGGCACGGACGCCATTCGAAAGGCTTCAACTAATCGTCCAATAGCAAAATCCCCCGATCATTCTCACAAGACTGTGTGAGCGGACGGGGGATTTTTTTATGGAATGGAACAGCCCGGATTATTGACCTTGCTCGTCTTGCTTCTCCGACGCGAACGCCTGAATGCTGTTTTGACGGCGCTCATTTTTCTCCAGCAGATTTTGTTTTTCTACAGTTGAAATTTCTTCAGCGTGCTCTGCCAAGTATTGGTTGGTCTCCTGCACATTTTGTTCGGTGTTATTGATGTGCTGCTGCAGATGCTCTGCGTTGTCAGCGCGGTTGTCCGGTTTTGCCATTGTGGAAATCCTCCTATTCGTTTCAAAATCCTCCTTTAAAATGCACTTATTTATACATCCTTATACATCTAATTCTTTGGTAAGTACTGTTTTTTGGTTTTACAATTAATAAAATTCACTTCTTATTATTGATTTTGGATGACTTAAAAATAAGCAGAAAACTAAGTGGTATTAGTAATAACAATAAGGGGCTTTTTATAATTCCTAATGGATACAAAACTGCAATTAACAGTCCCAATAATGCAAAAAGAGAAAGTATCTTATTTTTTTTCATTCAAATTCTCCTTTGTTTTTTAATTCATTAAAAATTCTTGCAAGTTCAACCCTATTTCGAACATTAAAACGATCAAATAGCTTGTTGATATAAGATCTTACTGTTGCTTTTGATATTATCATTTCTGATGCTATTTGATCATCACGTTTTCCTAAGTAAAGATGATTGAGAAGTGTTTTTTCGTTTTCTGTTAACTGGGAAAAAACATTCGACTTATTCGAGGAATTTGAAAACTGCATAGAAATTATTTTGGAAAGTAGTTCAATTAATGATACCAATCCTAAGAGGTTATTATACATTATAAACATTCCAAATAACCCTTCGATTTTTTTATTTATTATTATTGGAATTGCAATAGAAGAATGCTTAGAATCTTCTTTTATTCTATATGTAAGAGTTTCTTGCGTTAATGATAAAGAAAAAGCACTCTCTTTCTCTTTCATTAAATTGTCTAAGTTTGCACTTTCAGAAAACATATTTGGTGCATATTCATAAATAACATCAAGTTTTGTGTTTGTGATGACGAAGATACTGTCAGAAAAAATGCTACTTTGATCATGAATAGAACTTATTTTCCTTAACAATAGATTCATTTTATTATTTAAGTCCTCCATCATTACCTCCCACTTTAATTATTACTAATAATACTAATTTTTATCATTTATGATACTATAATCAACCTCCGTGTTTGAGATACTATTTAGTTAATAAAAGGAGGAGGTATATTATATGAAAAAAATTGTTTTAGTAATGTTATGTTTGGGGTTGTTTGGAATTGTTTTTGGTAACGCAGGCACTCAAAAGGCATATGCATCAACTGCAGTGATTGATAGTTATGTTAAAATTTATAGTGCATTCAAAGCTACTGATGGACGAATAGCTATTTATTATGAAATGTTACAATCATTTGATAAAAGACCTTGTGCAGGTGGAATTTGTATTAACCAAGACTTGACATTAGAATACACAAACATATTAAATCAAAGGCAAGCTATTAGTGTGAATACTACTAAAGGTACTCATATAACATATCTTCCAGAGTCAAAGTATGTGGGGAATTTAGTTGTTAATGTAAGATTCAATACAACAAGCTATTCGGAAATTAAAAGACATGGTGTTGTTTTCAATTATCCTAGCACTGTTACTGTAGGATTTCATACAACAACAGCATTGGAAGCTGTAGGTAGTTATGTGGTTCAATTTACATTACCTGCTATTGCATTTGAGTTGTTTCCACAATCAAGAATAATTAGAGTTGTAGCAGTTGCTTCAGCTGGATGGGCAACGTACTCAGGAATTACTGCATCTGTTAATGCTTTTCCTGGGCTTCCTCAACCGGTTGCTGGTCAATATACTAAATACACTTCATGGTATACTTCTGATGGGAATGTAAATGTAAAGATAGAAGTGTTTAACAGTAAAGCGGCTTATAATAATAATGATCTTCCGATATATAATAGCACCTTCTCAAAACCTGTTAATTATTAAATTCTAAATACCAATAGACCCATATTCAATGGGTCTATTGGTATTTTTTATATTTATCTACAATATCATTTTGTAATGAAAAATCAAAGTAAATATTTTCTAAAAAGGAAAAAGATGAGTTGTTAGGGGTAATTGGGGAATGATTATAATTCATAAGACTAAATAAAAGTCAAATAATTAATGATACTGAATATGTCAAGGAATTTGCCACTTTACGAGATCAAAAAAGTCTAAATAGAGTTAAATACTATCTACAAATACTCTGAATAAATCTGGTAGTGACTAGATTGAAATGGATTTTTGAGGTAAAATAGAGTGGATATAGATTTACTAATGCTTCATTTGATCCAAAAGTTAATTTAATTAGGGGAGCAACTAACCATGAACTTTTTGGAGCAGCTTGCGTATGAATGGTATTCGTATTCGGGATATTTCGTCAGAAGCAATATTAAATATGATAAGCGTCCAAACGGAGGATATGGCGGGGAAATGGACGTAATCGCTTTCGATTATAAATCCAATAAACTGATTCATGTTGAAGCATCGATGGACGGCGATTCCAATGCGATAAGAATAGAGCGATTTACCCGTAAGTTTGCGATCCCCATCGAAAAATATAACTTTACGCTGAATACGGAGGTGTCGACGGTAGAGCAGATTGCAATTGTCGGCACCGCCAAAGCTACGATTGACTTTGGCAACGGCATCCGCCATCTTACCATTCCAAGCTTTATGAATTACATTACGAGAGAAGTGAAGGATATCGACCCGATGCTGTCCCCCATTTCGGAAGGGTATCCGATCCTGCGCGGCATCCAATTCTCGAATTATTACTTGTTCAGAGAGTAATCGTGCTGCAACATACGAAGCAAGCATGAACAAACCCGCCATTCGGATTGCCGAAGGGCGGGTTTTACGTTTAGGCGACAAGCATCTTATCTAGATTGAACATGTTCGTCAGTTTTTGTCGGGAAGGAATGCGGGATGAATGCACTCACTCTACGAAACGGAAGGAGCAACCCCTTTTTTGGAAAAGTTCGTTTGGCGTACGGAACGAAGCAGCCACAGGCAAGATGCGGCGATAATCGCCAGCACGATATAGTCATACAGATGGGTGCCAGGTTCATTGCCTGTCATATTGATGAAATTATGCAAGCCATGAAAGAAAATCGTGAGCAGAACAGCTCTGTGCTTCGCAACCAAAAGCGCCAGCATGAAGCCGATTCCGAACGCGTATACGATCTGGAGCACCGTATCCTCCAGCGATTGGCCGCCAAGCGCTTGCAGCGCATGGGTAATGCCGAAGAACACGCTGGAGATGATAACCGCATACATGACGCCCCGGTGCGCGAACACTCGCATCAGAATGCCGCGGAACAGCGTTTCTTCCACGAATCCGACAAGCAGCAGCTGTGTAAGCAGCAGATAGACGAACGTCGGAGCCGGCGCCGCCGCAAAGCCGTTGTTGGCAACGAGGAGCACAATCAGGATGAGCAAGAGCGGGGCATAGTCGAGCCACTGCTTGCCTTTGATGGCGGAGAGGCCGGTTAAGTAATAAGTCCGTGCGCGATTGTTGCGCATGAGGAAGAATAGCAGGAACAACGCAATCGGGATAAAACCAAGAAACGGAGCGGCCGGATGCGTAAGCTCGGCGATCGATACGTAGGCGCTGCCACCGGCAACGAATAGTATTAGCGCCAGCTCGATCCATAGCAGAATGAGATAAGGCTTGCGAACGATAGGCGTTTCTGTACCGGTCATCTTCATTCGAAATCCCTCTTTTCGATAAGTTGGTTGAGCCAATTCAGCTCCATGCGGTAAAACTGCATGCCATAATGCATGACGGACATGCGGTAATAATAGTCATCCTTATTCGGGATTTGGGTCAGCTCCTGCGCGACAATCCGTTCGACAGCTTCAATTCGCGAGAGCACTGCAGATTGTTCATACATGAACAGCTGAAGGTTGCGAACCCGCGTGTCCTGGTCCAGATAGTCGTAGAAAAAAATCTTCACCAGATATTCGCGTCGATTCGATTGCAGCGGCTCGCGCAGCCAGCTCAGGAAGCTCTGCCGTCCGGCTTCCGTTAATTCGTACAGCTTTTTGTTTTTGCTGTTGTTCGTCTCTTCCTCAGTCACCATGGCGCTCTCCACAAGACGCTTCAGAGCGGGATACAAGCTTCCGTAGCTGATGGTGAAGTAGAGTCCGACGGTTTGCTCCGTCGTTTTTTTAATATCGTAGCCGCTCATTTTGCCCTGCATTAACATGCCAAGAATCACTTGTTCGACCATACGCAGCCTCCATATATCGTCTAGATATATCAATTAGATATATTTAATATACGACCCATCCCAAATGCTGTCAATAGCTATTTTGAAAAATGGGAAAGACATCCTTAAGGAATGAGGGTATGTTAAAATGTTCTGTAGCAGGATCGCGCTGAAAAATGTGCATGGGGCAAAGGAGCGGTTAAGGATGAAGGGTCCAAATTTCAGTATTGAAGGCAAAATCGCCATCGTCACGGGGGCGAGCAAAGGAATCGGCTACGGGCTGGCGCAAGCGCTGGCGGCTGCCGGGGCGAAGGTGGCTGTGACAGCCCGCAAGAAAGAGGATTTGTCATCGCTCATAGCCGAGATTAAGGAAGCCGGAGGAGAAGCCGCGGCTTATGCGCTTGACGTGCGCAATGTTGCCATGATCAAAGAGGTGTTCGGGGAGATTGCTGCAGATTTCGGGCGCATTGATATCTTGGTGAATAACGCCGGTCTTGGAGAGGGAATGCTGGCAGAAGACGTAACGGAAGAGTACTGGGACGACATGCTCGATGTCAATCTGAAGGGCGTATTCTTCTGCTGCCAGACAGCAGGGAAGTACATGCTGGAGCAAGGCTATGGCAAGATCGTCAATGTCAGCTCCCAGGTAAGCGTCGTCGGCATTCCGGAAGGCGCAGCTTATTGCGCATCGAAGGGCGGCGTGAACCAGCTGACCAAAGTGCTGGCCTTGGAATGGTCAAGCAGAGGCGTCAATATCAATGCGGTAGGACCGACTTTCATCTATACGCCGGGTACGGCAGAGAGGCTTGATACGCCGGACTTCCGCGCGAATGTGCTCTCTCGCATACCGGCCGGGCGCATCGGCACAATTGACGACGTAGCTGGCGCTGTTGTGTACCTGGCGTCTCCCGCCGCTGATTTGGTGACGGGTACGCTGCTGCTTGTAGACGGCGGCTGGACATCGCAATAGAAGGAGGAACTGCAGTGGAGCAGCTAATGTTTGTAGAGATTGGAATGGGCATTGACCTGCATGGGCAAAATGTGACCAAAGCAGCTATCCGGGCTGTGCAGAATGCCATTCATCATAACTCCATGCCGGGCATTCGTACAGTCCTGCCTGATGGAGATTTGAACAGGATGAAGGTGAATGTCAGGCTGGCTGTGCCTGCCGACCCAGAGAAGCTTGATCTTGAAGCAGTCAGAGAGAAGCTGCCCTATGGCCAGGTTACATTCGAGGTTGTAGACGGGGGCATGCTGACGACAAGCGGGATTGTGCTTCCGGATAAGGAAGATGCGAACGATCTTGCTTATGTCGTCATTGCTTCGGTAGAGGTAGGCTACTGACGCTCACGCAATCTTACAATAATGTCACGCAATTGCAAGCTAGATCAATGGTTGTCATCTTCATCATCCTTTAGAATAGAGTCATAGGCCAAGGACAAAGGAGATGACAACATGGACAAGCGCATGATCAATCATTTTGCAATCGTACTGGGCTGCCTGTTTAGCATTGTCTTTACCGGTCGCAACAATTCTCAGTTCGTTCAGGAACAGCGGCAAGGCGCGGAAGGCGCTATTCTATAAATCAGGCAGACATAAGAAAGCCGGTCAGCGATTGAGCTGACCGGCTTTTTGTTTGTTAGACTATTGCTCTATGTGCCAGTGGCGGCGGTATTGCTTTTTGCGGCATCGCGCCTTAGCGCGCGAAGCTCGTTTTTGCCGAAGAGGAGTCCGGATAGCGCAGGCAGATAACGGTGCGCGAACCAGACTGATGCCCAAGAGGCGAGGAGCGCCAGCAAGAAGCCGCCTGCGTACCAAAGGTGAAGGCTCGTCTCCGAAGCGACGCCTGAACGGACCACGCGGTATGCAGCGAGAAACAGCGGATGGATCAAATAAATGCCGAACGACAGCGAGCCGAGTTCTCTAAGCTTCGCCAGCCATAAGCGATCTGGACGGTATCGATTCAGTATCATGGCAGCTGCCCACAGGAACAGCAAAGCGGAGAGTAGAGTGTACATATTCCAAAGCACGGTATATACATATAGAGGCCGTACGATCGTATGCATTCTCAGATCGAACCATACGCTGGCATGCCATAATCCGACTAACAGCCATACGAACCAGCAGGCGGCAATCGCCAAGAGGCGCAAGCGCGGCATGCTGCCTTGAAGACGGGCTGCGCTCCACTGTTTGATCGCAGGATAACGGACGCCCCAGTATGCGCCCAGAAGATAGAAGCTGATATAGGAGAATGCCCAGCTGCCTACGTTTGGAATATCAATCTGCTGGTCCAATCCGAAGAATAACCATTGAAGAAGCAGGCCGAGCGGGATGATCCACGGCAGAAGCCTGGGCCACTTTTGGAGCGACCATAGGGCAAACGGGAAGAGCAGATAGAATTGAATGCTGATAAACACAAAATATAGATGGGAATAAGCGGTTCCCGTGCCGATCTTATAAGCAAAATCGAACAAAAAGCTTGAAGGCAGATCAGCGGCATCTCGGGTAAAGTAGACTAATAGGTAGTAGATTGTCGAAAATACAAGATATGGTATAATGATGTGGACCCATCTCTTTTTGTAAAATATCAATATCGTGTCCTTCGATATAGGGCGATGATAGTAGTTGAGAAACAGCACGAAGCTGCTAAGGAAGATGAAGACGGGGGTACCGAACTTCAGAAATATATTGATAAAGTTATAGACGGGAAAGCTATTCGGATAGGCGAGCATCTCGACGGTAGAGAAGGAAGTGGCATGTACGGCAAGCACGCCGATAATTGCAATTGCGCGTACGAGGTCGATCTCGGATAATCGGTTTCCTTGCATCTGGTTCACGGTCTCGCGTTCCATGATGAACTCTCCTAATCAATTAGTAGATTTTCCAGATAAAACCTAGTTTCATTATTGGATGAAAGGTCAACTTTAGTCAAGGGGAATTATAGAAGGAGGCTTTATGCTGAGGAGAAACAGGAAGGTAACAGTGGCTGTCGCTGCGCTCGTCTTCTGCCTGCTGGCGGCAGGGGGAGCGGCGGGATGGATGCTGTACCAGAAAAAAAACGATACTAGCAATACCTTTCACAGACAAGCATTGATCAAGGTTGAATCGGTAAAAAAACTTCAGCCATCCTATGATGTCATTGTTGCGGGCACTGATCCGGAAGGAGTCGTGGCTGCGCTGTCGGCAGCGCGCAACGGGTTGTCTGTGCTGCTTGTGGACGGGCGCGACCGGGATATACTCGGCGGGCTTATGACGATTGGCTGGCTTAATTCGCTTGACCTCAATTATTCGCCGGAGCAGCCGAAGCTCTCGGACAAGCATAATTTTTTGAACAAGGGAATTTTCCAGGAATGGTATGACCAGATCGAAGGCACCTCGTTCGATACGAATACCGCAGCTAATGTATTCTACCGGATGGTGCTTGCAGAGCCGAATATCGATCTATTGATGAAAGTGCGCTCCATGGAGCCTATCGTACATCATTCAGGAGAAGCGAAGCGCATAGCCGGGTTGAATATCGTGACAGAAGAGGGGGAGGCCGAGCAGGTCGGGGCTGCAGCCGTAATCGACGCAACGCAGGATGGAGATATTGCGGCTGCGGCGGGTGTTCCTTATACGGTCGGACGGGCCGATCTCGGGAGACCGGAGGATCAGATGGCCGTTACGCTCGTCTTCCGGCTGAGCGGGGTTACGCAGAAGGTATGGGATTCCTTCGCCACGATCGGCGACGGAACGGGCATCGACAAGATGAGCGCATGGGGATTCAAGGCGGCCCGCGATTACGTCTCTTCCAATCCGGATCGCGTAGGCATCCGCGCGCTTAATGTAGGCAGGGAAAACGATGAGACGGTGCTTATCAATGCGATGCATATCTTCGACATCGATCCGCTTGATCCGGCTTCCGTGCAGGAGGCGCTGGAGATTGGCAGCAAGGAAGCACCTCTGATTGCGGAATATTTGCGCAAGACTTATAAGCAGCTGGAGAATGTCGAGTTTGCCGGAACGGCACCGGAGCTGTATGTACGAGAGACGCGTCATATGCAAGGGGAATACCGCCTGACCGCGGTTGATGTGGTGGACAACCGCGATTTCTGGGACGCTATAGCCTACGGCTCCTATAAGGTCGACATACAGCGAATCAATGCGGCCGACCGGGGAGCCATTATCGTAGCGCCGAAGCAGTATGGCGTGCCTTTCCGCACGCTAGTTCCGCTTGAAGTGGACCAATTGCTGGTCGTAGGGCGCGCGGCCAGCTTCGACAGCATCCCGCACGGCAGCGCTCGCGTCATCCCGCTGGGCATGGCGACCGGACAAGCGGCAGGCGCCGCGGTCAAGCTTGCGGCGGAGAAGGGAATAACCTTCCGGGAGCTGTCGAAGTCGGAGAATGCCATTGCAGAGCTGCGCGAGCGGCTGACTGATCAGGGGATGGAGCTGAAGCAAGCAAGCTTCAAGCAGCCTGACTATATGAAGCATAAGCACTACAAGGGATTGCTCGCGGCGGTCAGCATGCTTCTGACATTCGGTGGAGACTTTAATGAGGCGTTCCAGCTGGATGCCGGAGCGACGGCCGGACATTTCTCCAACAGCATGATGATGGTGAAGACGATTCATCCTGATTTCTTCAAGGGCAACCCCTATGCGGCTCTCGAGGGGATGGAGGAGCCGGGCAAGCTGCCGCTAACCCTAAATCATCTCGCCTATGCGGCTGCCGTTGCTGCGGGAGTGGAGGCAAGCCGCGATAACGCGCTGGACGAGCTTAAGGGGCGGGGCTGGCTGGCGGAGGAGACGATTCAGTCTATCGCCGACCCGAATAAGCTGACGAACGGAGAGACGTTCTCTCTTGTGCGGGATATCGTGCAGCATTATGTAGGCGTCGTATATGAATAAAGCAATCAGCCTCGGGCCTTTGTCGGCCTGAGGTTTTTTTTTTGCTTCGTTGCTATGGTGAATTCCTGAGCATTAATGGATTAGCGGGACGGCAAGCAAGGGACCACGGATGCATGGGAGGATTGCGTTGTCTTATTATGATCGGATAAGGTTCTCATCAGGTCCCGAATTTGGTATACTCATTAACGACAATGATAATCATTATCGTTTATTGGGGGTGGTCTTTTTTGAAAATGAAATATGATTCCGAATGGGGCATCGATGTAAGCCAGCTCAGCGTGAAGCTGAGATCGGTCGAGCTGTTGACCGGGGCCGCGGATGAGCTGGTCAAGCAGCATTTGACTTCGCACGGGACGTTAATTATACCGCTTGGCGGACATGGCGTGCTCAGAAGAGAGCAGAGCAGCGTCGACATGGAGCCGGACCATGTCTATGCATGCGGGCCTCAGAGCACCTTTGGCCTGGAGGCTGGGGGGAAGGATGAGCTGTCGGTTTGTCTGATTCGACTGGATCTTGAGGAAGCGGGCTTGGAATGTTCTCATTATGATGAAGAGCCGAGTAAACCGCGTCCAAGGACTATGCTATTCGAGCAATTGGACGGACGGATGATTGGCCCGCCGGGGCATGCCGCCGCGCTTAGCCGGTCCATTCTGGAGCACTTTGCATCCGGAGAGCCCATGCAGCTTTGGCGTGCCCGGCTGGATTGCGAGGGGCTCTTGTACGAGCTCATGGCTGCGGGCAGGAAGGAGCGGCAGTCGGGCACCCGCGGAGCGCTGGAGCGCGTGCGGACCTATATTGACGCCCACTACAACGGAGAGCTTGTTATTGAGCGCCTGGCGGCAATTGCGGAGCTTAGTCCCAAATATTTTGTAGACGTCTTCAAAAAAACGTACGGCGTGAGCGCTATGGATTATGTGGCGGGCGTAAGGATTAAACATGCCAAAATGCTTATGCTTCGCTCGGACCGACTGCTCCGCGATATCGCGCATGAGGTGGGCTACGCGGATGAATTTTATTTCAGCCGCAAGTTCAAGCAGCATGCGGGCATGTCTCCATCCGCCTATATGAAGAAGCGGGGACGCAAAATCGCCGCTTACGGCTCGACGTCGCTAACCGGCTATTTGCTTGCGCTTGGCATCGTTCCGTTCGCAGCGCCGCTCCATCTGAAGTGGAGCCGGTATTATTACGACCGTTACGGCGCTGATATCCCTGTTCATCTGGATGCTTACCGCCAGAATGTGTATAAGGAGTCCAATATCGCGATGCTGGAGAGCGCCCCTCCTGAGCTGATTGTGTGCAATCACGATTTGGAGCAGTGGGAGCGGGACAGACTGTCGGCTATTGCTCCCCTATTCGTGATGCCAGAGGACAGGCTTGGCTGGCGCGAGAAGCTGATTCGGCTGGCAGAAAGGCTTGGCGAGGAAGAGGAAGCACAGCGGTGGCTAAGCCAGTTCGATGAGAAGTCGTTGTCGCTGCGTGAGCATATCGAGGCTCATGCGAAGCCGCTGCCATCTCGTGTGCTGACACTGAAGCTGCTGAAGAATCAGCTTTATATACACAATACTTTCTGCCTCCACAATGCTTTGTATGACGAGCTTGGATTGATCCCGGCTGAGGCTAGCGTGGAGCCCCAGCAGAACTTCCCGCTGACACTGCAGCAACTGGCTGGCATGGAGGCAGACTTGGTGCTGCTGCTTGTCCGCCAGGACTCAGAGACGTTGGAGAACTGGGCCGCCATCAAGCATTCTACCGACTGGATGTCGCTGCCCCATGTGGTTAACAGGCAGCTGCACCAAATCGAGTCGAACCCTTGGCGGGAATACAGTCCGCTTGCGATGGAGCGCATGCTGGAGGACATGGCGTCATTGCTGACAGGAAATCGTCCATAACGGAACTGGATAATGTCCATGGCAATGCGAAAGCTCTTACCCTATAATTGCTAATGATATTCATTATCAATTAGAGAGAAAAAGAGAGGAGCAATACAGTACGATGAAGAAAGCGATTTGGGGCGTTCTGCTGATCGTGGCGATGGCGGCGATTATGACAGCGTGCGGAGGCAATAAAGAGGATAAGCCGGCGAACGGACAAGGGGGAGCTGCCCAGACAGAACAAAACAAGGCAGCGGGCAATAACGGAACGGCAGGCGAAGAGCCGGCCAAGGAAGAGGAGTCCGGCACACGGACCATTACGTATCTGGACCAGGAATATGAATTGCCGGTTAAGGTGGAGCGTATCGTCATTGCCGGTGCGGTAGAAGCGATGGAAGATTCCATCGTGCTTGATGTGAACCCCGTAGGCGCCATCAGCTTCTCGGGCGTATTCCCGCCGCTGTTCGAGTCGATTACGAAGAATGCGGTATCTGTCGGGGAGAAAACAGAGCCTAACTACGAAGCGATTCTATCGCTGAAGCCGGATGTCATTCTCGGCTCGACGAAGTTCCCTCCGGAAGCGGCGGAGAAGCTGGCGGCGATCGCACCGACCATTCTCTACTCCCACGTGTCTACAAACTGGGAAGCGAATCTGAAGCTGCTGGGCGAGCTTAGCGGCAAGCAGGCACAGGCTGAGGAGGAAATCAGCAAATATAAAGCGGATCTTGAAGCAGCCAAGCTTGAGACGGGCGACAGCCTGAAGGATAAGAAGGTTGTTGTTGTCCGTCTTCGCGGCGGCCAAATGTATGTCTATCCGGAGAATGTCTATTTCAACCCGATTCTGTATCAAGAGCTAGGCCTGTCGGTTCCGGCGGAGATTGCGGCAGCGAAGGCGCAGGAAGCGCTGTCCGTGGAGAAGTTTGCCGAGATGAACCCGGACTATCTGTTCCTCCAATTCTCGCCTGACGAGAACAAGGATACTCCGAATGCGCTGGAAGATCTTCAGAACAACCCGATTATGAAGAACGCTGCTGCATTCAAGAACGGCAAAGCATTCGTGAACGTGATAGATCCGCTTGCGCAAGGCGGCACGGCATTCAGCAAGATCGAGTTCCTGAAGGCTGCGGTTGAAAAGCTGAAAGGCTAGCCCCGGACTCTCTCCATCAATAATCTATAAGGCGTGTTAATATGCGACACAAACGTTCGCTGCCGGTTGTCATCCTCTTGATGTCGCCGGCAGCCGCTATATTCATGATCTGCTTATCTATATCATTCGGCACCAAGAGCATCTCCGCAGAGACGATATGGGATGCGATCTTCCGGTTTGACCCGGACAGTGTCGATCATCAAATCATTCAGGTTTCCCGGCTTCCCAGGGCGGCCGGAGCGCTGCTGATCGGGGCTTTCCTTGCTGTGTCCGGTGCTTTGATGCAAGGCATGACGCGCAATTATTTGGCTTCGCCCTCCATTATGGGCGTCTCCGACGGCTCGGTATTCCTTGTCACGATCGCTATGATTTTTGTGCCTAGCGGCGGACCGGTCAGCCTGATTGCCTTCTCGATGATCGGCTCGGCTATTGGCGCGGGCATCGTCTTTGGCATTGCCTGGCTTATCCCGGGCGGCACGTCGCCCGTCAAGCTGGCCATATTGGGCACTATTATCGGGACCTTTCTGAGCGGGCTCTCAGCTGTAATGTCCAGTTATTTTCAAATCTCGCAAGGGCTCAGCTTCTGGTATAATGCGCGGCTCCATCAGATGGACCCGGAGCTGATCAAGCTGGCTGTTCCGTTCGCGGTCGTCGGGCTGGCGCTGGCGATAGGCTTGTCTCGCTCCATTACGGTCATGTCGCTCGGCGACGACGTATCAGCCGGGCTCGGACAGCGTACGGCGCTTGTCAAAGGCCTTGCGATCTTATCGGTGGTCATCCTTACCGGTGTGGCGGTGGCGCTCGCGGGCAAGATCGCGTTCGTCGGTCTCATCATTCCGCATATCGCAAGATTTCTGACCGGTGTCGATTACCGCTGGATTATCCCGGTGTCGGGCGTGCTTGGCGCGTTGTTCCTGGCGCTTTGCGACGTCTTGTCCCGGTTCATCAACCAGCCCTTCGAGACGCCAATCGGCGTGGTGACGGCGCTGTTCGGCGTACCGTTCTTTCTCTATCTGATCAAGTCGAGAGGGGGCGGCAAGCATGTCTAAGCTGCAGTCGCCGGCACGTTTTTGGCTGGTTGCCGTATCAGCTGTCGCCATTATTGCCTTTGGCGCTTACTTGAGCCTCACGAACGGCATGTTCGACATGTCGGTGGCAGAAGTGGTGAAGACGCTGCTGCGAATCGGGGAATCCAGCCGCGAGCATGATCTCGTTATCTTTACCTTCAGGCTGCCCCGGATCGTTCTTGCGATATTGGTAGGCTTTGCCCTTGGCATGGCCGGGTCTGTCATTCAAGGCGTAATGCGCAACGGACTTGCCGATCCTGGCATCTTGGGCATTAATGCGGGTGCAGGAATGGCTGTGGTGCTGTTCATGTTCTTTTTCCAGGGGACGATTAAGTCGACGGGATGGTCTGCAGTTATGATGATGCCTATGTTCGGACTAATCGGCGGCTTACTGGCTACAATGCTGATCTATATGTTCGCCCGCCAGCAGGGCAGGCTGGACCCGCAACGGTTCATTCTGGTCGGGATCGCCATATCCTCGGGATTCGGCGCCATTACGATGTACGTGTCGCTCAAGATGAACCCGAATGATTTTGAGATGGCCACCGTCTGGCTGGCGGGAAGCATCTATAGCGCGAATTGGAAGTTTGTCTCCACGATGCTGCCTTGGCTGATCTTGATTCCGCCAGTGTTGTGGTGGAGGGCGCGTACGCTTGATTTGCTCCAACTGGGCGAATACAATGCGACGGGCCTTGGCGTTCCAGTCGAGCGGGAGAAAAATGTGCTGCTTGCCTGCAGCATCGGTCTGGTCAGCGCAAGCGTCGCCGTATCCGGCAGCGTCGGATTTGTAGGCTTGATTGCGCCCCATATCGCGCGGCGTCTGGTCGGCCTAAAGCATCGTTCGATCGTTCCGGTCAGCGGGTTGATCGGAGCGGCTATGGTCGTTGTCGGCGACTTTATCGGGAAGACGGTATTTGCTCCCGCCGAGCTGGCAGTCGGCATTGTCATCTCGGTTATCGGAGTGCCGTATTTCGTCTACTTGTTAATCCGTTCAAGAAGCTAGAGAGAAGGAGGGAAGCGATATGATTCATTTTGAGCGTATCGAGGCATTGGGACGCGAGATGCTCGTCTATCTTCCGCCCTCATACCATCGGCAGCCGGACAGAAGGTTCCCCGTTGCTTACGTTCAGGACGGGGGAGAGCTGTTCGAGATGGTATCCAATCAGCTCGACCATCTGGCGGCTCAAGGGAAGCTGGAAGAAATTCTGTTCGTCGGGGTGAAGCCGCATAACCGGAATGAGGAATATACGCCTTGGCCTGCTCCTCCGCTGCTGGAGGGCTTTCCTCCATTCGGCGGCAAGGGGCGCCAGTATGTGGATGAGCTTGCAGGACGGTTAAAGCCTTATATTGACGAGCGATATCGCACGAAGCCGGAAGCGGAGCATACTGCCATCATAGGAGGCTCCTTCGGCGGGCTCATCTCGTTATTTGCAGGCTATTGGCGGGCTGACGTGTTCGGCAGGCTGGGTCTGCTTTCAGCCTCATTCTGGTTCGAGGGCGTGCTGCCCTTCATTCAGGAGCAGCCCGCGCTGCCGGATTCGCTGCGAATTTATATGTCGGTTGGCGATTGCGAAGGCATCTATAAGACCAGCATTCAGATGCATATGGTTCCCTATACCATCGAAGCGTCGAAGCAGCTTGTGGAGAAGGGCTTTCCGGCGGGGCAACTGTGCTTCGAGCTGAGGGAGGGCGGAACCCATGACAGCTTCTACATGTCGGAGCATCTGCTCCGGTCGCTGGCTTGGCTGTACCCATCCCAAGCGGAACAAGAGACTCCTTCGCAGCTTGAGGCGCCGCTTGTCCCCATGCCGCAAGAGGGGGCGGAATACAGCATTCCGGGCACCCGCCGATTCGCCATACGCTCGCGGAAGACGGGAAGGGAATATCGGATTATGGTGTGGCAGCCCAAGACGGCACCTCCGGAGGAGGGCTATTCCGTCTTGTACTCTCTGGACGGGAATGCCACATTCGGCACGCTTGCGGAGGCGATGAGGCTGCAAGGGCGCAAGCCTCATGGAATGGAGCCCCAAGTCATTGTAGCGATTGGTTACGATTCAGATGAACCGATCGTGTCGGGTCCGAGATTTTATGATTATACGATAGCGGCCAGCCAATCCGAGCTGCCTGCCAGGCCGGACGGCTCCGCGTGGCCGGAGGTAGGCGGGGCGGAAGCATTCTCGGACTTTATTGAGGATGAGCTGAAGCCTGCCATTGAAGGCTTGGTGCGGATTAACCGCAAGCGCCAGGCGCTGTTCGGCCATTCCTTGGGCGGCTTCTTCGCACTTCATACGCTTTTCAGCCGCCCAGAGTCCTACCAGTCCTATATTGCAGGCAGTCCCTCCATCTGGTGGAAGGGGCATGATCTGCTGAAGAGATGGCCGAAGGTAGAGGATAAGCTGCGAAGGGGAGAAATCGCGGCATCGCTTCTGATCGGTATCGGATCGGACGAGAAGCCGTCCATGGTAGCCGATGCGGAACGGTTATATGAGGGAATGCTCCCCTATGCGGGAGAGCAGTTCAAGGTGCAATACCGGAGGTTCGACGGTGAGGGGCATATATCGGTATTGCCTCCGCTTGTTAGCGAACTGTTAAGGTTTATTAGGTAGAGGTGTCTCTAAGCAGGTTTATTCGGTTCGGGAAGATACCTCATTTGGATGAATGAGCTACCGGCGAAAAAGAAAGAATGGCGGTGTCAGGGTGTTCCCTGCACCGCCATTTTTGGCTTTCGAATTGACTTATTATTTACACAGGGATTGGCTAGTAAATAATCTATGCTATAGATGCGCTCACAACGCGCGAATCTCCCAACACGCGGAATCCGCCCTTTTGTCGCGTCTAACGGTGTGTGGCGTTGCTACATCGCAGTTTGAGGCGAATCCGAGCATGTAACGTTACGACACACCGTTACAGATGCGGAATCCGCCTTTTTGTCGCGTCTAACGGTGTGAGGCGTTGCTACATCGCAGTTTGGGGCGAATCCGAGCATGTAACGATGCTGCACACCGTTACAGATGCGGATCCGCCCTTTTGTCGCGTCGAACGGTGTGAGGCGTTGCTACATCGCAGTTTGAGGCGAATCCGAGCTTGTAACGTTGCTATACACCGCTACAGATGCGGATCCGCCTTTTTGTCGCGTCGAACGGTGTGTGGCGTTGCTACATCGCAGTTTGGGGCGAATCCGAGCATGTAACGATGCTGCACACCGCTACAGATGCGAATCCGCCTTTTTGTCGCGTCGAACGGTGTGAGGCGTTGCTACATCGCAGTTTGAGGCGAATCCGAGCATGTAACGTTGCGACACACCGCTACAGAGGCGGATCCGCCTATTTGTCGCGTCTAAAGGTGTGTGGCGTTGCTACATCGCAGTTTGGGGCGAATCTAAGCATGTAACGATGCTGCACACCGTTACAGAATGACGGTTAACAAAGGCTGCTTAATCCAGCGCGAAACGGGTGAACAGCTGCCAAAGCAGCTCCCGCCGGCTGTTCACGCTAGTTTTGTCGAAGATCGACTTCAAGTGATCCTGCACCGTATAAGCGGAGATATGCAGCTTGGCGGCAATCTCTTTGGTCGAGGCTCCGCGGAAGATGAGCTCAGCAACCTCCATTTCGCGGGCGCTCAGCGCATACGCCTTGGCGAGCAGCGGCAGGATCTCGGACGGCTTCGCAAGCTCGAATTGCACAGCGATGCCATAGCTTCCCGCATCCCCGCGCCGATCGTCCAGCCGTACGGCCCGCAGGGTCAAATAAGTGCCGTCCGGAATACGGACGGTCGTGCGGGCTTCGTCGCCGGAGGAAATTGCTTTGGCACAGACTGCCTGAAGCGGCCTCGGCATGGCGGAGTCCGGCAGGCGCTCCCACTCGCGCAGGTATGCCACCCATTCGTCAGCGATGCCGCTCGCGTATTGGACAGCCAGCGTATCGTCCAGTATCAGGAGCGCGGGCTCTTGGCGAGTCAGCCTATGTGAGGCAGCTTCCGGCACCGTCAGCGTATAGGAGCGCAGCGCTCGTGCAATTGCGGGAGCGATATCCGCAATCTTCTCCAGCTCGTGCTGCTCGAAGGGAGGTGCCTGCACGGAGCGGAACAGCGTCAGGAAACCCCAGCATGCTCCGTCTTCTGTCAGCGCGGCGCGCAGCTCGTCGCCGAAGCCTACGGGCTTCAATATCGTGCGATACCGGAGGCTTTGCTCAGGCTGGCCTTCCGTTGCGAGATGCAGGGAAGCAACGGAGGGATGGGCCACTGCCAGCAGATGAAAGGCATGGAGATCATCCGTCCGGTACTCCAGCTCGAACAGCTGGCTGTGAATGGGCTCCACGCCCTCTTCAGTCATCGAGCCCGTAGATAGAAGCGTTATGGGGTCGACAGAGGTGCAGCATGCCGCATCGAAGGGCAGCAGCTCCCGCAGAATCGGCAGCAAGCCTTCGCGGAAGCTGCGGGCAAGCGGTGACTGGCTGTGCAGCGTTTCGATTCTTTTGGCATAAGAGGGCATATCGGTTCCTTTCTGCCCATCCAATAATCCCATGAATGTGGGATGGCGATCTGGGGGCACAGGCTTATAATTGAGAATAATTCTTACTCCATTGTAAGGGAGCATTGCTGGAAAGGAAAGTGAGGTTGCAGCCATGAATAAAACGGATATCGTAGTGATTGGCGGATACGGACATGTAGGAAGCGGCATATGCATGAGGCTGGGCGAGCTGTTTCCAGGGAAGGTGATAGCGGCTGGACGAAGCCTGGGCAAGGCGCAAGCCTATAGCGAACGGACTGAGGGGAGAATCAGGCCTCTTGCGTTGAATGTGCAGGAAATTCCGAGCCGGGACTGGTTCGATTCAGTCAAGCTGGCTGTCATGTGTCTGGACCAGCAGAACACAGCCTGGGCGGAAGCATGCTTGCGGAGCGGGACGCATTATGTGGATATATCAGCAAAGGCGCCATTCCTGCAGGAGCTGAAGAAGCTGGACAGAAAGGCGCGAGAGGCTGGCGCTACCGCAGTATGCAGCGTCGGGCTTGCTCCAGGTCTGACGAATTTGCTGGCACTGGAGACGGCAGTTGAACTGGATGAGGCCACGGATATAGCGATCTCTATTATGCTTGGACTTGGCGAAAAGCATGGCAGAGCTGCGATTGAGTGGACGATCGACAGTTATGCGGGAGCTCCATTCAAGCTGATAGAGAACGGGCAGCCGGTATGGAAGCGCCCGTTTACAGACGGGAGGAAGGCGGATTTCGGAAGCAGCGGTAGACGGACGGCTTACCGCTTCCCCTTCTCCGATCAGCTGACGCTGGCGGAGACGATTGGGGCGGCTAGCGTAGCGACAAGGCTATGCTTTGATTCCCGGTTTGTCACGGCAAGCCTTGGCGCGGCAGCGGCGCTCAGGCTCCCCAAGCTGCTGGCCAAAGAGGGCGTAAAAGCCAAGCTTGCCGATAGCTTCGACCGGTTCAGCCTTGGATCGGACCGTTACGCTGTACGTGTCGATACGCTCGGGATGAAGAATGGCGAACGGGTCTGCTCCAGCGCGCTTCTGACAGGCCGGGGGGAAGGGGAGGCTACTGCTGCCGCAGCAGCGGCAACGTCGCAGCTCATATACACCGGACAGCCTCCGGCGGGGGTCTATCATTCTGAAGAACTCTTTCATCTGCTGGAGCAGAAAGGAGTGCTGCAATTGGCGACACAGGACGCTTGGAGCAATAGGACCAATCGGCTGAGAGCTAAAATCGACGGGGCCGTGCTTCAGCGGTATTGGGAAACATGGCGCCAATCGGACACATGGCGTACAGCTCATTCGCAGTAAAAAACCGCGCAGCAGGAACGTCTAATGACGTGCCTCTGCGCGGTTGTCTTTTGGTGAAACTAGGGGTACTACGCGGTATTCAGGGCAAGGCTGCCGTCCATCTGCCGCCATAGGCTGCGGTAAAGTCCGTCTTCCCGCTCAAGCAGCTCCGCATGCGTCCCGGCCTCGACGATTTTGCCGTTCTCCATGGCGACAATGGTATCGGCCTCCTGGACCGTGGTCAGGCGGTGGGCAATGACGAGAACCGAGCTTCCGCGCTCTCTGGCCCGCCTCAGAATGGCCTCCATGACCTTGCGCTCCGTCTCCAGGTCCAGCGCGGAGGTTGCTTCGTCGAAGATCCAGACCGGACGGTCGGCAAGCACTGCCCTCGCAATAGCCAGCCGCTGCTTCTGTCCGCCGCTTAATGAATTGCCGTGCTCGCTCATGACGGTATTGTAGCCGTCAGGGAGGGCTTGAATGAAGGCGTGGGCTTCCGCTATTGCCGCCGCTTCGATCAGCTCCGCTTCCGTTGCTTCCGGCTTAGCCATCAGCAGGTTGTCACGAATCGTCCCGGCATACAGATAGGGACGCTGCGGCACATAGGATACAAATTGCCGGGCATGCTCGGCGCTCTCTTCGGTAGCGGCTCCGCATACCTTCACCGTACCGGCAGAAGGAAAGAGCAGCCCTGCGCCAAGCTTGGCGACCGTGGATTTGCCCGAGCCGCTGGAGCCTACGATTGCCATGAAGGAAGCGGGCTCCAGCGCAAGCTTGAATTGATGAAGCAGCGGAGCGCTTGCTCCGGATTCTGCCCCATGCGGCTGCTTCTCAGCCTCCTGAATGCCCGCATGCTCTTCGTAGCCGAATTGTACATTATGCCAGGTCAGGCCTGTATCCTGAATAGTGCCGCGGGAAGGCTCCTTCGCCTCTCCTTGATGCTCCGGCTCCTTCGCTGCATTCCATATGCTTGCGATTCGAATCGCAGCCCCTTTGGACTCCTGAATTTGTCCCCATAGCTGCCCAAGCGCGAGAAGCGGATTATACACTCTCCAGATCAGGATGAAAAATGCCATCAGTGCGCCAATATGAATCTTGCCCTGTACGGCGAGCCAGGCGACGGTCAGAATTGTACCCCATGCGATCAGCAGGGCGGACGTAACGGACAGCGTATGGACAAGCGCCTGCCACCACATCCGGCGCATGTACAGATCGTTCAGCTTTTTCCGTTCCTGAACGAATCGGTCCGTCATCCATTCCTGCACATCAAAGGCGCGAAGCATATCCATGCTTTGCAGGGCATCCTGCTGGCATTGCTTCAGCACGCTCTCCTGGTCGGCTACCCGCTTGCCGATGTTCATAAGTCGATGGCGTAGCAGATGGCTGCCCAGGAGACAGAGCGGCATCAGCAGGAAGACGCCCAGCGCGACCTGCCATTGCAGCGTGAACATGTAGATGCTGGCAAAGACGAGCATCAGGATCTGGGTTCCCATATTGTTGAAGATGGTGACGGGCAGAAGCGTGACCTTGTTCGAATCCCAATAAATGCGCTGCTGCAGATCGGCTGAATGGGAAGCCTGCGCTTTCTCCAGCGGCAGCCGCTGCGCATGGTCAGCGAGCTCCAGCGCGACGTTGCGGTGCAGGATGCTCATATTGTTCTGCTTGAGATAATGTCCGATCAGGCCAAGCACGGTCAGCACCAGCAAGCCGATATTAAAGCCGACAAGCAAATTCCTGACCTTGTCCAGCTCGCCTGTCTCCAGAAAGTTAAAGTAAAATTCCATCATCATCGGAATAAGCAGGTGAATGACGAGGTCGGTCAGGCAGAGCAGAATAGCCAAGACGAACAGGGTACGGCTGCTGCCAAGCCGGCTCCATAGGAGCGGAATAAGCTCCCGAATACGCGGGGTCGCGCTAAGTTGCGGCACTTGTCTCATCAGGCCGTTCTCCCTTCTGCATCGTTGTCCTGCCAGTCGCCCGCCTGTACTAGTGCGGCATAGCGGCCCTGCAGCTGCATCAGCTCCTGGTGGGTGCCGGATTCCATGCACTGTCCGTCTTCAACATATAAAATGCAGTCCGCATCCCGCACAGTTGAGAGGCGATGGGCGACTACAATGACGGTACGGCCCCTTGCGATCGTACGCAGCGCATCTTGCATTGCCGCTTCATTGGCGGCATCGAGCGCGCTTGTCGGCTCGTCGAGCAGCAGGATGCGCGGGTTGCGAATATAGGCGCGAGCCAGCGCGAGCCGCTGTTTCTGGCCGCCGGAGAGCCGTCCGCCGCCTTCGCCTAGCCGATGCTCATAGCCGCCCGGCAAGTCCTCGATGAACGAGTGAGCATTGGCTAGTCTCGCAGCCTGGCGGATTTCCTCATCGGTGGCATCGAGCTTGCCGATGCGGATATTGTCTGCGACAGTGGCGTCGAGAATGACGGAGTCTTGCGGCAAATACGCTGACAGTGAGCGCCACTTTTTCCAGTTGCCTTCGTGCAGCGGCGTCTCTCCATGGCGGATGACGCCTTCATCCGGCGGATAAAGCCCAAGCAGCAGCTTAAGCAGCGTGCTCTTGCCGCTTCCGCTAGGCCCTACGATTGCTGTCTTCTGTCCATGCTTGAAGGTAGCGGAGAAGCCTTGGAGCACTGGCTTGTCGCCATAACAGAATGTGCATTCTTCCAGATTGATGTCGGCATCCTCGCGCCATTGAGGCGATTCATCGCTACTGCCGGTTTGCTTTGACGCGGCGCCTGCCGGCTGTTCCGCCAGTTCAAGCACACGGCCGGCATGGGCAATCGCATCCTGCACCGCAGCCCATGTATTGGCGATATGGGCCAGCGGGAATATAATTCGTTCATAAGAGAGGATAAAAGCCGCGATCGCTCCAATGCCGAGCGTGCTCTGGACGACCATCCAGGCCCCCATGCCGAATATGTAGGTTTGCCCGAACAGGAAGCCGATCATAATGGATGAATTGGTGATGGCGCGGTACATATCCGTACGAAGCCAGCGGCGTCTGGTCGTCTCCACCTGCTGCACCCATTTCTTGTTAAAGTCCTCGCGGCGATTAAAGCTGCGCGTCACCTCCGCGCCTTGAAGCTGGTCCAGCAGGGCGGCATCCGTCTCGGCTTGGGCCTTGTTCGTCCGCTCCTGGTTCATGCGGATCGGCTTGCCGAGCATGTTGCTAAGCAGCGGGATAAGCAAGGCCGCCACCAGTGCGCCCGCCATAAGCTGCCAAGACAGCACAGTCAAGTAAGCGAACAGGAACACGATAGACAAAACGTTCTGCACAAGCTCAGGCAGCTTCTCGTTCAATCCGGTCTGGGCGCTGACAGCTGACTGGTTCATTCGCTGAAGCTTGTCGCCGGTATGCCAGCCGTTATATTTGATCAGGCGCATGATGAACAATCCGTTTAATATATCTTTCTGCAGATCGAGCGTTGTCCGATTGGATAAGCGCTGCATCAAGAATGCCTGAACGAATGAAATGATAAGCTCTGCAGCGAAGATGGCTCCGAACCAGAGCGCCGCTATCGATAGCGCATCGCTATCAAGCGCATACGCCGCATCGAAGAGCCTCCGCATCGCTTCAGCCCAGCCGACAGGAAGAATGGACGCGGCCACTGCGATAACGCTTACACCGGCATAAGAAAGCCAATGCTTCTTGGCGCGCCGCAGCATAGTCATAATGATAGATAGGGATCCCTGCTTCGAAGAAGTATTCAAGTCCCGCACCTCCGATAGTGTTCTATAACCAATAATGTCATAAATGGGCAGAGGTGAATAGCCCCTTTGGAATGAACGTATATACGTCTTCAGGCGGAGATGCAGATGAATCGACGCTTTTGCTTTTATGAAAAGAAAAAGAGAGTCTTCCGAAATGAGCGTCGTCTCTCATTCATCAGTCTCTCAAATGTGGTGTGAAGTCTTCCGTTAGCAAGAATATTTGAACTCGGGATCTGTCTGGATAAAGAAGCCGTTGCGAACTTGCGCCGCCCAGTTCTGCAGCGCTTCCTTCCATTGGACGCTGTCAAAGAACTGGTCCACCGTTGTCGAGCTGGAAAACCAGATCAGAGGAGTGAATGGCGCAAGCGGTCCTGCGTCACCCCATACGCCTCCTGCCTGAATCGTGCTTTGCTTGACCAGCAGGATAGGCAGCCCGTATTGATAGGACATGGCTGGCTCGATTTGCAGAAATGGCGAATACGGCTCGCCGAGCCCGGTGGGGCCGGTAGGCTTTAACAGCACAGCGGCTGTGCCATAGCTCGATTTCACAATTCTGCGGACATTCTCCAGTGTCGTGTTAGGGTATTGGTCGGTGTTGGGCAGCGTTCGCGGGAATAGCAGCACTTTTTTGATTTCATTGAACATCCGAATAATAAATTGCTGCTCCGGCGATAACGGCGGCTGCGGAGGACCTAGCGTGAACAAATTTTGATGGCTGAAAAAAACGGGAATCCGGAAGAAGGCGCTTGCCGCATCATTCAAATCATTCATGCCCTCGCAGTCCAGTCTCAGCGCATCGCTATTATAGCCGTTTGCTGCATGGCAGAAGCAATCCACCGTAACCTCTTGAAGCGGAGTGAATGCTTCTTCTCTTGCTTCTTCTCTCATTTCTTCTCTTATTTTTTCTTTTACTCTTTCTTTAGCGCGTTCTTTTTCTCGTTCCTTTTCTCGTTCCTTTTCTTTTTTATCCTGTTTTTTGCCCATTGGTATCCCCTCCCTCGGTAGCTTATTCAGACCGGAGCGAAGGAGTATGGACAAACTAAGAAGTAGATTAGCATATTTGTGAGACAAGGGAGCTGCGAAAGCGGCTGTGGGTAAAGGCAGGCCATTAGCGTATTGGGAGGGGCTATAGGCAGGAAAAAGCAGCAGCACCAAGGCTAAGAGGGAGAGAGCTCATAGCCTATGCGGTGTGCGAAAGCGGACAAGAGGCAAGGAGCAGCTCCCGAAGCTCGTTCCAATCTTGAGTACGGCAGAAATAAGTCCGGGAGGGCTCCAAATAATTCGCAGCGGATTGTTCCACAAGGGGGCGCAGCTTCTCCGGCAGCCGTGGCATGGCCCATTCAGCTGCCTCCAGCTTGGCGTAGATTAGCCCCGTCTCTTGATAGGACCAGATACGCGTTAAGGTCAGGACGCCGATCGCTTCTTGGGTCTTAATCATGACTTCATGGTCAGGGGAAGGAGAAGCCAAGGGCGCCATCAGCTCCTCGGCATCGTTGCGCAGCGAATGCCATAAGTCGTCTCCGGGCACAGCAGCAGACAAGACGGCAAGCGGCGGACCATAGAGGGCAATGCCGAACTGGCGGGCAAGCGTCACGTGGCAAGCCAGGTCGGGATCGCAGCGTTCACCCTCGTAGTGCCAGAACCCTTCATTTTCCCAATAGGCCATCTCCGCATACCGTTTCCGCCAATAGTCGCTAAAGTGAAATTGATACGGAGCCGGATGCTTCCATAATGTCAGATCTTCATGGACCATAATGCTTAACTCAATTGGGGCAGGCCTGCGGTGCAGGTGCAGGAAAGCCAGCATGAGATGATTTCTCTCCTTGGGCGAGAGCGGCCGGTTCACGATAGCCAGCATATCCAGATCGCTGCGTCCGGGATAATAAGCGCCAAGACATAAGGAGCCATGCACATAGAGGCCGGTCAAGGCGTCACCCAGGAAATCTTCCATATATTTTTTGACTAGGAGGGCTTGGCGCCTAATGTCCGGCGGACTGTCCTCCCAATGAATACCTTTCATTGTTGTTCTCCTTTTCTGTACGGCTGCTGTAAAGAATTGCCGTATGCATTTGATATTCTGAACTTTAAGGCACGCAAGCTTGTCCGCGCAAGGGAAAACAAAGGCTATAGTCAATCTCTACCTTGTCCGGATGCGCAGCAAAGCGTACAATGAAAATAAATACACACGTTCGTGTTTTTTCGGTATACTAATTTTTATTAGATCATGTAAATAAGACTTAAATATAGATGTGTTCGAAGGAGGATGAAGGGATGCAGTACGAAGTGTTGAACAAAGGCGCATTTGCCATGCTTCGTCTTAAGCTGGGGCAGGGAGAACGCGTGAAGGCGGAATCCGGCGCGATGGTATCGATGTCCTCCACGCTTGAGCTTAGAGGCACGACTGACGGCGGCATTATGCGGGGACTGGGCCGAATGCTAAGCGGAGAGAGCTTTTTCTTCCAGGAAGTGAATGCTGCCAGGGGCGGAGGCGAGCTGACGCTGGCTCCTAAGACGCTGGGGGATATCGAGGCGGTGGAGCTGGACGGCTCCTACACGCTGTTGGTGCAGAAGGACGGGTTTCTAGCCGGCACGGACGGAATTGAAGTCAGCACCAAAATGCAAAATTTGAGCAGAGGCTTGTTCTCGGGGGAAGGCTTTTTTGTGGTGGAGGTGAGAGGCCGCGGAACGGTGTTTCTATCTTCCTTTGGGGCCATTCATGAAGTGAAGCTGGGACCGGGCGAAGAGATTGTCATCGACAACGGACATCTGGTGGCATGGCCCGGGAACATGGCTTACAGTATCGAGAAGTCCTCGAAGGGCTGGGTATCCAGCTGGAAGAGCGGGGAGATGCTTGTATGCCGCTTCCGCGGAGAGGGCACCGTTCTGATCCAGAGCCGGAATCCCGGCGCGTTCGGCAATTGGATTCAACGCTTCATACCGAAATCCTCCAGTTAACTGCATTGTCCAGATCATAAAGAAGGTCCCTCTTCATCGAGACGGGCAGCAATCGTCCGCAATCATGAAGAAGGACCTCTTTATTCGAGTATAAGCGCGACTGGGCAATGATCGCTGCCCATAATAGCGGAATCAATGCGAGCATCGGCAATCTTGGACGCCAGACGCTCCGAAACGAGGAAATAGTCGATCCGCCATCCCACATTCCGCTCCCGCACCTTCGGCATGAACGACCACCAGCTGTAGGCGTCCGTACGGTCGGGATGCAGATGTCTGAACGAGTCGACAAAGCCGGATTCCAGTAGCAGCGTCATGCAAGAGCGTTCCTCTGCCGTAAAGCCGGAGTTGCCGTGATTGGATTTGGCGTTTTTAATATCGATCTCCTGATGGGCGACATTCAGGTCGCCGCATAGGATGACCGGCTTGCGGGCGTCGAGCCCCTTGATATAAGCAAGGAACCGGCCCTCCCATTCCAGCCGGTAGTCAAGGCGCGATAGATCTCGTCTGGCATTGGGCGTATAGACTGTGACCAAATAATAGTCTTCGAATTCCAGCGTGATGACCCGGCCTTCGAATTCTTCGTTGTCCTCCAGGCCGTACCAGACCGACAGAGGTTCTTTTTTGGTGAAAATCGCCGTACCGGAATACCCTTTCTTCTCGGCATAGTTCCAATATTGGCGATATTGATCCCCAAGCGGAAGATCAATCTGGCCCTGCTGGAGCTTCGTCTCCTGCAGACAGAAGAAATCTGCGTCCACAGAGGCGAAGTAATCCAGAAAGCCTTTATTGACACATGCCCTGAGGCCGTTCACGTTCCAGGATATAAAGGTAGTCATTGAGTAAGGCTCCTTCTAGCGCGTATAACGTTAGTAATAATAGCTGCTTGATTCCGTAGCGTAGAATGCGACAACCAGAACGATAATCAGTAGTATGACGCCATATAGAATTGTGCCGATAATGCTGCAGACGAGGCCGCCGATTGCGAGACCGCGTCCTTGATCTCCCGATTGCTTGATCTCTTTGAGCGACATTGCGCCGAAAATGATGCCTATAATGCCGATGAGAAAGCCGACATAAGGGAGAATAAGTGAACAGATGCCAAGCACCAAAGCGGCTATCGATTTTCCGTTCGTTTTGGGCTGCTGGTAATAAGGCTGAAAATGCGGGGGCTGCTGGTAATGCTGCTGCTGTGAATAGCCGCCCGATTGGGATTGATATTGTTGTTGCTGTTGCTGGTCGTCATTCTGATAGTGACTCAACGCGTTTCCTCCTTTTGTCTAACCAGGCGATCCGTAAGTACGCGCCTAATCTGTAAAAATCATATCAAACATGTCTAATGCATACAACAATGAATTGTCAAGCAAGAGAGGAAAGGAACCCATATGAAGAAGAAAGCAGGGCCTGAATCCGTCAGTCATTACTACAGTATGTTACGCCGGTATTTATTTCCTCAGAAGTCAACTTTGATCGGGCTAGCCATACTTCTGTTTATTTCTATTGGCGTACAGCTGATCAGTCCGCAAATTATCCGCTATTTTATCGATACGGCTCAATCGGACCAGCCGCTGGAGCTGCTTGTCTATGCGGCGCTGGCCTTTATCGGCTTTTCTTTGATCGGGCAAGTGATAAGCGTAATCGCAACGTATGTCAGCGAGAATTTGGCATGGAGGACAACCAATAAGCTGCGGGGCGATCTTGCGGAGCATTGCCTCAAGCTGGATATGTCGTTTCACAAATCCAATACCTCCGGCTCGCTCATTGAGCGGGTAGACGGAGACGTGAACGCGCTGGCCAATTTTTTCTCCAGCTTCATTATTCATCTGGCCGGCAACCTGATTCTGATGATCGGCATTATTGTGCTGCTGTTCCGCGAAAATCTATGGATCGGAGCGGGGATGCTTCTATTCGTTGTCTTCGCCGTGTTCATCATTCAGTGGATTCGCAAGTTTGCGGCACCGGTCTGGCAGAAGTGGCGGGGCGTTAACGCCGAGTTTTATGGCTTTATCGGCGAGCATTTGGAAGGGACGGAGGATACCCGCGCCAATGGCGCCTCGGGATTCGTCATGCGCCGCTTCTATTCGTTGCTTCGCCGGATGCTCCCGCTGCGCAGGAAGGCTTTCCTCGGCTTTGCTTCGATGTGGATTACGACCATTATCGTATTTGCGCTTGGCAATGCGATGGCATTTGCGATTAGCGCCGCATTATGGAAGGCGGGCAGCATTACGATTGGTACCGTCTATCTGATCTTCTTCTATACGGAATTGCTGGCCAAGCCGATCGAGAAGATTCGTACACAAATTGAAGATTTGCAAAAGGCGGATGCCAGCTTACAGCGAATCAAGGCGCTGTTCGCGCTCGAGCCGAAAGTGCAGGACGGGCGGGGAGACCCGCTGCCGGATGGACCGCTGGCCGTTCATATCGAGCAAGTCACATTCGGATATGACGATCAGCCGACGTTATCCGATCTGGATATTCAGCTGAAGCCGGGCGAAGTGCTTGGTTTGCTGGGGCGGACGGGAAGCGGCAAGACGACGATCGGCCGTCTCCTGCTCCGGTTCTATGATCCGCAGCAAGGCAGCATCAAGCTCAGCGGCATCGATATTAGAGACTGCCGGCTATCGGAAGTCAGAGACAAGGTTGCGCTTGTGACACAGAACATTGAGATTATTCAAGGCAGCGTACGGGACAACCTGACCTTCTATAATGAAGGAATAGAGGATGAGACCATCATTGGCGTGCTGTATGATCTAGGCTTGGCATCGTGGTACGATTCGCTGCCGGATGGGCTGGATACGCGGCTGGACTCGGGAGGAGGAAGCCTGTCGGCAGGCGAGGCGCAGCTGCTCGCCTTTGCAAGGGTATTCCTGAACGATCCGGGACTGGTCATCCTGGACGAGGCGTCCTCGCGGCTTGATCCTATTACGGAACATCGTCTGGAGAAGGCGATCGACAAGCTGCTTCGCGAGCGCACTTGCGTAATCATTGCGCACCGATTATCAACGATTCAAAGGGCAGACCGCATTGTGATACTGGAGCAGGGGCGCATGGTTGAAACCGGCGAGCGAGCCAAGCTGGCAAGCGATCCCTCCTCAAGATTCAGCCGCATGCTGGCTGCGGGACTGGAGGAGGCGACAGTATGAGTTCATTCCAATATATGATGCGTCTGATCGGCTACCGCAAGGGCTGGTACATTGCCAATGCCCTGATGTGGACGATTATCTATCTCATGCCGATATTCCCCGGCCTGGTGATGAAGATGTTTTTCGATTCGCTGGAGTTGAGCGGAGCAGCCGCAATTGGCACAGGCACTATCATCGCGCTGCTGCTGGGCGCGGCGATCGCCAGAAGCGCCAGCATCTGGATCGGCTTTATTACTGATGTGAACTTCCGATTCCGCATGGGCATGCTGCTTCGACGCAACCTGCTGGAGCATGTGCTGAAGGAGCCGGGCGCGAAGGCGATTCCATGCTCGCCGGGCGAGGCGATCAGCCACTTCCGGGATGATGTGGATCAGAGCGAGGAAGCGGTAAGCTGGTCGGTTGACGTGTTCGGCATGACTTGCTTCGCCGCAGTCGCCTGCTTTATTCTGGTCCGGATTGATGCTCAGATGACGATGCTTGTCTTCTTGCCGCTCGTGCTGGTCGTTATTGCCGCGCAGCTGGCGACCACGAGACTGCAGAAGTACCGCTCCGCAAGCCGCGAAGCGACTTCTCAGGTTACAGGCGCTATCAGCGATATGTTCGGCAATGTGCAGGCGATTCAGGTGGCCGGAGCGGAGAAGCGGGTTGTGGACCGCTTCCGCTCGCTCAATGATACCCGCCGTAAAACGATGCTAAAGGATAAGCTGATGACAGAGGGGCTGGATTCGATCTTCTCCAATACGGTCAACCTGGGAACAGGCATGATCCTATTGCTGGCAGGAAGCAAGATGCGGGGCGGGGACTTTGCGGTAGGCGACTTTGCATTGTTTGTCTATTACTTGACCTTTGTTACCCAGTTCATCTCCAACTTCGGCAAGTTCCTCACCTATTTCAAGCAGATGGGAGTGGCTTTATCCCGCTTAACGTGGATTCTGCAAGGCGCTCCGGCCAAGCTGCTCACGGCGTTCAAGCCGCTTCATCTGAGCAAGAAAGATAACGAGGCTTCATCAAAGTTGGAGCCGCTGGCATCTGAGGAGCAGCTGCGTCAGCTTGCAGCAACAGGTTTGGCGTACCGGTATCCCGAGACCGGGAGGGGAATCGAGCATATTGATTTGAAGCTTGAACGGGGTTCCTTCACTGTCGTCACCGGTCCTATCGGATCAGGCAAAACAACGCTTGTCCGAACGCTGCTAGGCCTCTTGCCCAAGGATAGCGGCGATGTCCTCTGGAACGGCAAGCTTGTGGAGGATCCGGGGTCGTTTTTTATTCCTCCCCGAAGCGCTTATACGGCGCAGGTGCCAAGGCTGTACAGCGATACGCTGAAGGAGAACATCCTTCTCGGCCAATCCGAGGACGGCGGCCAATTGCAGCGTGCTATCCATACCGCGGTTATGACGGAAGATCTGGCAGGATTGCCGCTGGGGCTGGAGACGGTGATCGGTCCGCGGGGCGTCAAGCTGTCCGGCGGCCAGGCGCAGCGCACGGCTGCGGCCAGAATGCTGGTCAGGGAAGCGGAGCTGTACGTATTCGACGATCTGTCGAGCGCGCTCGATGTCGAGACGGAGCAGAAGCTCTGGACGAGGCTGTTCCAGGAGCGCGGCGATGCGACTTGTCTCGTCATCTCTCATCGCAAGGCTGCGCTTGCGCAGGCCGATCATATTATTCTGATGAAGGACGGCGGGATTGAAGCGGAAGGGAAGCTGGAGGAGCTGCTTGCTTCAAGCGAGTCGTTCCGCCGATTGTGGAAGGGCGATGAGCACTAATTTAGATATGATCATCAAAAACGCCGCTTGGGGGACGGATATGGCCGTCCGCACCAAGCGGCGTTATTTTGGATATAGCTTATTAAGCTTACAGCTTCAAGCTGACGATCAGGACAACAGCCAAAATCGCAATTAGCGAAATCGCAAGCGACGTCACATAAGAAGAGATAGAGACAGTGCCGGAAGCGGCTGCTTGCAGACGTTTTTTAAGCTTGCCGCCCATGATGCCTACTACGATCAGGAATAGCAAAATGATAGTGCCTCCGGCCTTCTCCATCATATCGAGCCAGAATGGCTTGCTGGAACCCATGTTGAGCTGGATGATCATAATGACGCCGCTGACGAGCACGATAAATGCGGAAGGGTGGGCGAATCGGCTGAAGACGCTGATGATGCGTTTCGATAAGCTGTTCGCTTCCGGGGTGCCAAGCTGTCCTTTCAGCATGAACAGCATAACAATGACTGCCAATATCGCGCCTACCCATACCATGAGTCCTGCCAAATGAGAAAATAATAAAAGACCGTACATGAATGATGACCTCCAATAAATTGAATTAAGTTCTATTCAGATAGTCCTGTTGCCGTGCATGAGGCAAGGGACGATAGCGGGGCAGCCATCGCTCTAGAAGTACAAGTAAGGATGGCAGCAGCATGCCCCGAACGATGAATGTATCAAGCAAGATGCCGATTGCCATAATGAGGCCGAACAGGAACAGCTCCTGAAGCGGCTGGGTCATCAAGACGCAGAATGTTGCTGCCAATATGATGCCTGCAGAGGAAATGACCCCTCCGGTGCGCGACACTCCTGTCATGACGGCTTCCCGCCAGCTGCGCTTGCGCGCTTCCTCCGCAATCCGGGATACCAGCATAATGTTGTAGTCAACGCCAAGCGCAATGGAGAACACAAAGGCATAAAGCGGGAGACGGTAACTAATAGCGTCATAACCCAGCAGGTTGTGCAAGAGAGCCCAGCCGATACCGAAGGATGCGGCATAAGAGAGCAGCATCGTAACCATCATCGTCAAGGCGATTAGAATCGATCTGGCCTGGAAGATAAGCATAATGGCAATCAGTCCGGTGACAAGGGAGAACACCACAACCATATCTCTCTGGTTCATATCTCGAACATCGAGCTGCTGCGCTGTTGCGCCTGCATAATGAAGCTTGGCGCTGCCTGGGCTAAAGCCGCTGTCACGAAGCAGTTGATCGCTTGAATCGCGCAGCTGCTTCAGAGCGGCAAGCGCTTCGCCTTCATAGGGATGTTCAGCCAGCGTCAATTCGAGCTTGACCGCCTTGCCGTCGGCAGAGAGAAATCCGCGCGGCGGAGAAGCGGAGCCATCGGCTGAGGCAATGGCTTCGGGGCTTGGCGATATGCTCTCCACGCCGTCCATCGACTTCATCCGCTCCGCCAGTTGGCTCAGACTGCCCCGAAGCGTCTCCGTAAGCTGCAGCTCTCCGTCGCTTTCGAGCAGCACCGATACAGGAGCCAGCCGTCCTTGCGGAAAATGCTCTTCCAATAGCTCGAAGCCTTGTCTGGAGGAGAGCTCGTTAGGGAATGACTTCAACAGATTGAAGGAGAATTGAATGCCTGTCGCATTGACAGCCGCCAGCAGCATCAAGCCTCCAACCGCCGCTGATACAACAGCCGGTCGTTTCGTGACCAGCCGCCCGATCCGTGTCCATAAGCCTGCGCGGTGCTGCTGGACGGGCGCAAGCTTCGGCTTGAACGGCCAGAAGGCAGCTCTGCCGGCCAGCGTGAATACAGCAGGAATGAGCGTCAGTCCGCCCAGCAGCATAATGACCATCGCGATTGCGAAGACAGGCGCGAAATAATGATAAGGCTGGAACACGGCTGCGAACAGTGTGATGACGGCGAGCAATACGGTGCCGCCGCTGAATAGAATCGCTTCTCCGACGCCAAGCATGGCAGCTTTCATCGCATCATGCTTGGAGCCTAGACGCGCCAGTTCCTCCCGATAGCGGGAGACGACGAATAAGCAGTAGTCCGTCAGCACAGCGAATAGAAGAATCATCATAATCGAGATGGCCTGCTTGTCTACGACGATGGAGCCGCTGGCAGCCGCGATGCCGATTACCCGGTCCACAACCGCATAGACAACGCCTGCTATGACAAGCGGGAGCAGAGCAAGCAGCGGCGAACGGTAGATGAGAACTAGAAGAACGAGAATAAGCACGACCGTTGCGAGCATCAGCACCATATCCGCGTTTTGAAAGAGTTTGGTTGTATCCGCGGCAATGCCGGCCGGCCCTGTCGTCTCCATTCGCATCCCATGAAGCCCGACGCTGTCCGCATAGCTGCGAATTTCCTCCAACGCAGCGCTGATCGCTTTGGAGTCGGAGCCTTTCTTCAGTACTGCGCTAAGCAGCAGAGTGCTGCCGTCCTCGGAGTACAGCTGTTCCTGAACCTCTGGCGGGAAGAGATGATACGGCATTGCGCCGGATAGATGCTCCGGCTTCTGATCCGAAGACAGCCACTGGCTTATCTGTTCAATAGCGGATTGTTGTTGTTCGGTAATCGCAGTATCTGCATGAAAAACCAAAAGCGCAGGGAGCCCGTCATCCGATGGGAAATGCTGTTCCGCCAGTTGCCTTGCGATGGCGGATGGCGTATGAAGCCGGATGCTGTCTTCCGTGCTGCTGATAGCATGTTCCTTGGCCCCGGGCGCAAGCGCGGACAATCCGGCCGCAAGCGCAAGCCATAGAACGATAATCCATACGCTGCCCTTGCGGCTGCTGGCGAAGCGGGCGAGTGTAGCGAGAAATGAATGCATGAGTGTATGTTGCACCTCCTGTTCTAGCGATATGGCTAATCGTAGAACAGGATTATGAACGATAGATGAACGGAGTGTTACAAATGGGGGAGGGTTACGACGAAGCGGGTGCCATGTCCGGGCTCGCTGAAGACGGCAATAGAGCCGCCATGCAGCTCGACGATTTTGCGGCAAATCGAAAGCCCTAGTCCGCTTCCGGCAAGCGAGCGGCCTCTGGCCTGGTCAGCCTTGTAGAAACGGTCGAATATATAGGGCAGATCGCCCTGGGAGATGCCGGTACCGGTATCCGCAATGCTAACGGTTATATTCCGGTCAACTTGCAATTCGATGGAAATGCGGCCTCCAGAAGGCGTGAACTTAATGCTGTTGGCAATCAGATTCATCCATACTTGATACAGCAACCCCTCGTCAGCAGCTATCATGACTTCGGGCAGCTCGGGAGCAAGCTCCAATTCCTTCTTTGACCACTGCCATTCGGTGACGATCAGCACCTGCCGGATTTGCTCATCCAGGCGGAAGGAGTTTCTTTGGGCAATCGTTGTTTCCTTATCGAGCGCCGCCAGGGTCAGCAACTGCTTGCTGAGGGAAGACAAACGGCGCGATTCTTCATGAATGATCGTCAGATATTGCCTCTCTTCCTCTGCGGTTGTCTTCTTATCCAGAATGGCTTGGGTAAAGCCTTGAATAGACGTAACCGGCGTCTGAAACTCGTGAGAGACGTTCGCCACAAATTCGGTTCTCATATCATCCAGCCGCTCCAGGCTTTGGGCCATATGCGAGAAATCTCTCGCCAGATCGCCAATCTCGTCGCGCCGCTTCACATCCAGCCCGATTTTATAATGGCCTCCTACAATTTGGCGGGTGGCGGCTTTCAATGCTTTCAGCGGCTCGACGATTGTACGGGTCAGAATGACGATTAGAGCCAGCACAAGAAGAAAGGCATGTCCTAGCAGAATGGCCAGAAGAATGCGGATTTCACCAAGCTGCTGCTGCAGATCGGGACGAAGGAACATGGCGTATGCAGCATCGCCTGACTTAAGCGGAAGACCGATTGTATTGCCGATGCTGTTTTCGAAATAGCCCATAATCTCTAGAAACTGCCGCTTTTTATGCATGCCCAAATAAGTATCGCCAGCCAATACTGCTTCTGCAATGCCAGGATCAAATTGCGAGTGCTTGAAGGGGGAGCCGTAGACTTTTCCTTGGCCGCTTCCGTCAACTAAGTAGATTTGGTAGCCCATAGCTCCTATACGATGCATAAAGGTATCGATATCGTCCGAAGATGATTCAAATAAGTCGCGAACTTGTTCGGCGACGGGAAGCACCTGATTTTCATTGTATGTTTTCATCCGGTTGCTATAATAGGCATTCGCAATGAACAGCGCCAGAACCGAGCTTATAAGGGTAATCAGAATGAAGATTGCTGCGGTGCGAACGTAGAGTGACCTCATTTTGCTGCCGCCTCCAGTTTATAGCCGATGCCCCTTACCGTCGTGATGACAAAATCCTCGCCGGATCCGCCGAATCTCTCTCGCAGCCGCTTAATATGCACATCGATCGTACGGCTGTCCCCGCTGTAATCCTCGCCCCATACGAGCCGCAACAGCTGCTCGCGTGTGAACAGCTGTCCGGGATGCGCGGCTAGTTGAGACAGCAGCTCGAATTCCTTGAGCGGCAGTTGAAGAGCCTCGCCATGGACCGTAATCTCATAGCTTCGGCGGTTGATAATTGTATTATGAAGCGTAATGACGTCGGATGACACCATCTGATAGCGGCGAAGCAGCGCTTTGACCCGGAACAGAAGCTCCTCCGGCTCAAACGGCTTTACGATATAGTCGTCCGTACCGGACAGAAAGCCCTTCGCTTTGTCCCGCTGCTCGCCTTTGGCGGTAAGCAGAATGACGGGAATATCATGGTAGCGGCGAATTTCCTCGCATAGCTCCAGACCGTTCTTATTCGGCATCATGACATCCACGATGGCCAGATGAACAGGGGTGCGCTCAAGAAGGCTGGCTGCTGCCGCGCCGTCCTCCGCTTCATGCACGGCATACCCTTCCTTGAGCAGGTAGAACCGCAGCAATTCTCGAATATGGGGATCGTCGTCTGCTGTTAAGATATGTACTTTCATGGAGAGGCCTCCTATCATTCCCTATTTATTTCTCTATCGAAATGCGTTAATATAGTGTTAACATTATCATTCGTGAGACCGTCAATTGGGACGGTTTTTCTTTTTGGAAAGGGAGCATGGGGAGTGAGTACAATGAACTCGATACTGAACGTATACCGCAAAGCGCCGTTCTGGGCAACCTTTATTCTTATTATGTTGAAAATGGCTTTGTTTCGTCAATTTACGTTTGATGGCATACTGGCGGGAAGGCTGCTGTCCGATGCGGCAGCGGTGCTGGTTGTATTGTGTATTTTGGAATTGATAACGACCTCTCGATTTAAAACGATAGTTATGAGCGCTGCCAATGCAGTGACTTCACTGCTGTTGTTTGCTTGTTCGGTCTATTTCTCGTTCTTCGGCAGCATTCCGACTTATACGGCCTTGCATGGTCTTGGCCAGGTTGGGCAAGTTAAGGAAAGCGTCGAATCGGCGATTGAATTAAAGTTTTATGCGCTGTTCCTGGATCTCGCGATTCTGCTCCTCTTGTACTTGCTTACGATTCGCAGCAAGGGGGACAAGGCTGTCAGCCGTCCGGCAGCCAAACCGATGTATGTCGGAGTTGCATTAATTATTGCTATTGGAGCATCGTTCTTCTATATCCGTTCGGATCTGAATATTCCCAATGAGCTGGTTCAGGCAGAACGCCTTGGCGTGCTGAACTATCAGATTGCAACTGCGGTGAAGGAAAACAAAGAAAATACCGCAATTAAAAACGGCTCAACCGATGAGACAAGACAGGCGCTGGAGCAGCTGGAAGAGGAGTTCTATGGCGGCAAAGTGGAAGCGGGCACTCCGAACTACTACGGCGTAGCCAAAGGCAAAAATGTGATTGTCATTCAGATGGAGTCGTTCCAGAATCTGATGATCGGCCTAAAGGTGAACGGTCAGGAAGTTACTCCTGTGCTTAATGATTTGATTGCTAACGGAAGCTTCTACTTCCCTCATACCTTCCAGCAGATTGGACAAGGCAACACATCCGATGCCGAGTTTATATCCAATACAGGCGTCTATCCGACTGGCGCAATTGCGATGTCCAAGGGATATGGAGACCGGGAAATCCCGAGTATGCCAAGATTGCTTGAAGAACAGAATTACGTAACGAATACATTCCATATCAATGACGTTACGTTCTGGGACCGCGATAAGCTATATCCTGCCCTCGGGTTTGACAAATATTACGACAGGCCGTCCTTTAAGGACGACAAGTTCAACGCCTTCGGCGCATCTGACGGCGAAATGTACCGTGTAGGCCTGGAGCGTCTGACAGAGCTGCATGACCAAGGCAAGCCATTTTACGCGCAATTCGTAACAACGTCCAGCCATCATCCGTTCTGGGTGAAGGCGGATTTTCTGAACATCAAGCTCCCGCATGAATTGAGCGGCACGCAGCTTGGACATTATATTACGGCGATCAACTATACGGACAAAGCGCTGGGTGACTTTATTGAAGGCTTGAAGGAGAAGGGCATTTGGGAAGATACCGTTCTTGTCGCATACGGCGACCACTTCGGTCTGCAGACGAAGGAGAACGATCCGGCTTGGGTTGAGGAAGTGCTTGGCGTGAACTACCATGACCAAGTCAGCCGCTTCAACATTCCGTTCCTGGTGCATGTGCCAGGAGTTGAAGGCAAGACGATGGAAGGCGTAGCCGGCCAAGTCGACATGATGCCGACAGTAGCGAATTTGATGGGCATCTCTTTGAAAGAAGAGGGCCATACGGTTTTTGGCCAAGACCTGCTTAACGCGCAAAAAAATGTCATCGGTATGCGATACTACATGCCGACGGGCACTTTCTTTAACAATGAGATCATGTTTGTTCCCGGCAAAGGTTTCGAGGACGGCACGGCAGTCGATCTGAAGACGATGGAGCCGGTTACGGACTTCAGCAAATATCGTGCAGACTATGATTATGTACTCAATCTGATGAAGCTTTCGGATGAATACATGAAGCTGTTGCCTCAGCGATAATATAGCTTGATTGGACGATTGGCACCCTCCGGTTACGGAGGGTGCCTTTGTATGCCGCACAAGCTTCGATCGAGGTTTTCTCATTGTCTTTCATACAAGTGCGTGATAGAGTATATAAATTGATTGACGACCGTTCGTTAAGCAAGTGCGGCTGCCGAGACTAGCGCGCCTAAATGTGAGTGTGAGGCCACACGGTCTTGGACCTATTATCCAGACGATAACTCGCATTTGAGCAAAGGGATAGATTAGGCAGAATTTTTGGAGCCGGAATTTCAGACACAGAGGAGAATAGAGAGAGATGTATCATGCGGAGTCATGGAGCGATAAAACAAAGCTCCTTCTAAAAATATTATGGCCCATTCTGGTCACCCAGCTAGGGCTTTACGCGATGAATTTGACCGATACGATCATGTCGGGCTGGGTTAGCAAACAGGATCTTGCAGGCGTAGCAATCGGCTCCAGCCTCTGGATGCCGATAATTACGGGAATTAACGGCATATTGCTCGCAGTAACGCCGATCGTCTCGCAGATGGTGGGCAGCGGGAAGCAGAGCGGCATCGCCAGATTTATCAGCCAGGCGTTGTATGTATCGTTTATGGTGGCGATGGCGGTAGTGATTGCGGGCTTTTTCCTGTTCAAGCCGGTAATTGGATTGATGGGATTGGAGGATAAGGTTGCCCATATCGCTTATTATTATTTGGTTGCGCTGCTGTTCGGCATTGTGCCGCTATTTGCATCCAATGTGCTTCGTTACTTTTTTGACGCGCAAGGGTTTACGAGAATTTCGATGTTCATCACGCTGCTTGCCGTACCCTTTAATATTCTGCTCAATTATGTGTTTATTTTCGGCAAGTTTGGCGTGCCTGCTTACGGCGGGATTGGATCGGGATACGCAACGGCCATTACGTATTGGCTCATATTGCTCATCAGCATCGTCATGACGTTCAAAATGCCGGCAGTGCGGTCCTATCGGCTGTTCATCGAATGGGCAGCTCCTTCCTTGAAGGCGTGGAAGGAGCTTTTTACGATTGGCATACCGATTGGGCTTAGCATCTTTTTTGAAGTGAGCATCTTCTCCGTCGTGACGCTTCTGATGGGCATGCTGTTCGATACGGGGACGATTGCGTCTCACCAGATCGCTTTAAGCTTCTCCTCGCTTGTCTTTATGGTGCCGCTGAGCATCTCGATGGCGCTTACGATCGTGGTCGGATACTCCGTAGGCAGCGGGAAGATGAAGGCTGCGCGGCAGTACAGCCTGCTGGGCGTAGGGGGCGGCATAGGGCTGATGGGACTTGCGGCTTTTGTGCTATTCTTCCTGCGCGAGCCAATCGCTTACTTGTATACGCAGGATTCTGAAGTTGCCGTGCTGGCGGCACAGTTCCTGATCTTTGCGATCTTCTATCAAATATCGGATGCGGCCCAAGCGTCGCTGCTTGGCGTGCTTCGCGGCTATAAGGATGTACAGATGCCGTTCCTGATCGCTTTCGTCTCATACTGGATCGTCGGCTTGCCTTCCGGCTATCTGCTGTCTGCTTATACCAGCATGGGTGCCTACGGCTTCTGGGCAGGTATCATCATCGGCTTGACCTTTGCTGCAGCAGGCTTCATGCTTCGTCTGATGCGCATTCAGAAAAACATTCGTCTCGGCGCCGCCCCGGCAGTTGTGGAAGCGGGGGCTTAATGGACTGGCGTTCGCGGCAGTCGGCATCAGCAGAGTACCTCCCTGAACCTCGCGGCAATCGGATTCATGTTGCGTAAGATACAGCCGTATATTGCGAAGAACTGCTGCGGCTGCTGACAAACGGTGCTTGTGGTCCGGTTTTTAGTGCACGGTTTGTTCTGTATAGGAGGATTTGACGGGTTTAATGGAGAAAGCAACTTAGAAGCAGATCATCGCATGCAGAGGTTGATATGAGGGGGGCGAAGCGATATGGCAGGCAATCTCGGAGTGACGGAGATGCTGGAGGAGCATACGCGGTTTTTTCGGTCTGGCGCGACTGCGGACGCGGGGTTCCGGATAGAGCAGCTGAAAAAGCTGAAATCGGCTATTGTGCAATATGAGCGGGAATTGCTGGACGCCTTGCATAAGGATTTGCGCAAAAGCGAGACGGAAGCGTACGGCTCGGAGATCGGTCTTGTGCTTGGCAGCATCTCTTATATGATCAAGCATGTCCGCAAATGGATGAAGCCGAAGAAGGTAGGCGCTCCGCTTCATCTGTTCGGAACGAGCAGCCGGATTGTTCCCGAGCCGTATGGAACGGTGCTGATCGTCGGTCCGTTCAACTATCCGGTTCAGCTTGTGCTGGAGCCTTTGCTGGGCGCCATTGCTGCGGGCAATTGCGCGGTGATCAAGCCATCCGAGAACTCGCCTCATGTATCGGCAGTGATCGCGCGCATGATTGGAGATACCTTCGATCCATCGTATGTTCGGGTTGTCGAAGGAGATAAGGATATAACGTCGGCGCTGATTCATGCGCCTTTCGATTACATATTTTTTACTGGCAGCGTGGCGGTCGGGAAGATCGTCATGGAGGCAGCCGCTCGCAATCTGGTGCCGGTCACCCTGGAGCTCGGAGGCAAAAGCCCTGCTATTATCGACCGGACAGCGAACTTGGAGCTTGCAGCCAAGCGTATCGCATGGGGCAAATGGATGAATGCGGGACAAACCTGTATCGCTCCTGACTACCTGATGGTTCATGAGTCGGTGAAAGATTCTTTTGTGAGTAGGCTGCAGGAAATTATTCGTGTCTTCTACGGAGATAATCCGCAGACAAGCGCAGATTTCGGGCGGATTATTAATGACAGGCAGTTCGACCGGCTTGCTTCGATTTTGCGGCATGACCAGGCCAGTATCATTCATGGCGGGCGAACTGACCGCGACGACTTGTATATTGAGCCAACCTTGCTTGAAGTGGGCAAGGCCTCGGACAGAAGCCTTACCGCTGCTTCCATGGAAGATGAATTATTTGGCCCGCTGCTGCCGATTGTGACTTATACGGATCTTGATGATGCAATATCCCAAGTGCGGAGCAGACCGAAGCCGCTGGCGCTGTATGTTTTCTCGGAGGACCGCAGCGTTCAAGACCGCGTAATGGGGACGCTCTCCTTCGGGGGCGGCTGCGTGAACGATACGCTATCGCATATAATCAATCATCATCTTCCGTTCGGAGGTGTTGGCAACAGCGGAATCGGCGGCTATCACGGCAAGCATAGCTTCGACCTGTTCTCCCATCACAAAAGCGTGCTGAAGCGCACCACCAAATTCGAGCCCGGCATCCTATTCCCGCCATATGAGGGCAAGCTGAAGCTGTTCCGCAAGGTGTTGAAGTAGCGGGTAGTGGTGCAACGTATGGTCTTGATCCCGAGTATATGCGGAGTGGGTAAATTTGGATTGCATCATGCGTTAGAATCAAATAGAATGTACTCAGTAATAAGTTGTATTTACACATATTTCAGTTGAACGCGCGTGAGGAACATGCCGCTTATCTCCATATGGAGATAAGCGGCTTTTTTGTTGAAATTATGAGGAGGGATGAGAATTGTTTGAACAGGAGTTTAGGCGGTTTGTTGAGGAACAGAAGAGTGGAGCAGTTGGCAGACGGTTGGAGATGTTGGAGAAGGATTTGATTGGGGAAGAAAAGCTTTTTAGAGAGGTGCTGTGGCCAATTTTTGGTTCGTTTAAAGGATTCGTTATGCAGTATGAGCTTGTAACGTTAACTGGTGTGACGATATATGTAGATGCATTCTATGAGCCATATCGTATCGGATTTGAGAGTGAAGGTTTTGTGGCGCATGCAGAGAATATTTCGCGTGACCGCTTTGATTTTGAGCGCAGCCGGGTTAGGACTATGGCTTCAAGAGGCGTTACCTATTATCCCTACACATGGGATGAGCTGAACAAAAAGCCGGAAGCATGCAGAAGTGCTTTATATGAGTTCCTTGGGAAGTATAGAACTTCGGTAGACGGTGGTTTGACTCTTTATGAGAGGGAGGTTGTGCGGAATGCGCTTTTGCTCGATCGTGCGGTAAGAATTGAAGATGTGTGTGAATGGATCGGCAGGTGTCCGGATGTGAGCAGAAGTGTTCTCAAATCCATGATTGAAAAAAACTTGTTGAAGCCAAAGAGAAGTGATCGCATAAGGCACCACGAATACCAACTAGCTGAACGGGTAACAGGACTAATTAAAAATCTGAGATGAGCGCAGCAGGTTTTTACTTTGGATGACAGTACGTATGCCGAGAAATTCGGCTTAGAGCCCACGAAAGCTGCGTCCGAGCAACTGTATGCCGAGAAACTCGGCTTAGAGCACGAGCCAGCCGGGCTCGAGGAGTAGCAGGCCGAGAAACTCGGCTTAGGTCCTGAGCGAGCCGTGCCCGAACAGCAGCAGCCCGAGAAACTCGGCTTAGAGCCCACGAAAGCTGCGTCCGAGCAGTTGTAAGCCGAGAAACCCGGCTTAGGTCCTGAGCGAGCCGTGCCCGAACAGCAGCAGCCCGAGAAACTCGGCTTAGAGCCCACGAAAGCTGCGTCCGAGCAGTTGTAAGCCGAGAACCTCGACATAGAGCCCGAGCGAGCCTCGCTCGAGCAGTTGCAGCCCGAGAAACTCGGCTTAGAGCACACGAAAGCTGCGTCCGAGCAGTTGTAAGCCGAGAAACCCGGCTTAGGTCCCGAGCGAGCCTCGCTCGAGCAGTTGCAGCCCGAGAAACTCGGTTTAGAGCCCGCGAAAGCTGCGCCCGAGCAGCTGTAAGCCGAGAAACTCGGTTTAGAGCCCGCGAAAGCTGCGTTGGAGCAGTTGCAGGCCGAGAAACTCGGCTTAGAGCCCGCGAAAGCTGCATCCGAGCAGTTGCAGCCCGAGAAACTCGGCTTAGAGCCCGCGAAAGCCGCGCCCGAGCAGTTACAGGCCGAGAAACTCGGCTTAGCGCCCGCGAAAGCTGCGTCCGAGCAGTTGCAGGCCGAGAAACTCGGCTTAGAGCCCACGAAAGCTGCGTCCGAGCAGTTGCAGGCCGAGAAACTCGGCTTAGAGCACACGAAAGCCGCGTCCGAGCAGTTGCAGGCCGAGAAACTCGGCTTAGGGCACGCGCCATCTGCGCACATGCTAGCCGCGCATTCGCCATCTTTTACAAATCCACTCGGACATAGTTTCCGGCTGGGCCGCGGATGAATAGGATGGACTATGACAATGTACAGAGTACAGAGTACAGAGTGAACGTTGCGCAGTGCAGCGCCATGGGAGCATGGAACTGCAAGGACGGAGCGGCTCAAATGACCTGTGCCATTCGCGGGGTCGCTCTTTGACAAGAGGCTGCTGCAATGGCGGAACCCGACTTCTATCACATTTATTAATGGCAGGCAGGTGAATCACATGGAGAAGCTGCTTCGCGGAGCGTTGCTCATGATCGCCAAGAACAAAGGAGCAGCATTACTGATGCGGCGGTACGGCATGAGGTTTGGAGCGCGCAGGTTTGTAGCGGGTGAGACGCTGAACGATGCGATAGCCGCAGTGCAAAAGCTCAATCAAGCGGGCAAGGAAGCCACGATTGACCATTTGGGCGAGTATATTAGAAACGCCGCGGACGCCGAGAACTCGGCCAATCAATGCATTCAAGCGCTTGAAGCCATGGATGCGGCAGGACTGCGCTCTAATCTGTCGCTTAAGCTGACCAGCCTGGGGCTGGATCTTGATCGGGCGCAATGCGAACGCCATATGCGGACCATCTTACAGACAGCAATGAAGCTTAACCGGTTTGTTCGCATCGATATGGAGGATTATACGCATTGCCAGCCGACCGTTGATTTGTATCATAAATTAAAAGAGGATTATGAACAGCTAGGCATCGTTCTGCAGGCTTATCTCTATCGTACCGCCGATGATCTAAAACGCCTGGGAACTGCCGGGACGAATATCCGAATCGTAAAAGGCGCCTATAAGGAATCTGAGAAGGTAGCCTACTCGAAAAAGAGCGATGTAGACGCATCTTATGAGACGTTGGTAAGAAGGCATCTGGAGAACGGAGCCTACGCCGCTATCGCTACGCATGATGAGGCTTTGATCAGCCGCTTGGAGGATTGGATCCGAAGCCGGGACATTCGGCGCGACCGGTTCGAATTTCAGATGCTGTACGGGATACGGGAGGATTTGCAGGACCGCCTGGTCCGGCAAGGGTATAAAGTCAGGGTGTACGTGCCATTCGGCGAGGATTGGTTCGGCTACTTCATGCGGAGGCTTGCGGAGAGGCCGGCTAATCTTTGGTTTTTGCTCCGGAATTGGCGCAGGAAATAATAAACATTGATTCAATTCCTCAATATTATGATAATATTCAACGATAGGTTGGGCCGCAGTCCGATTCGGATTTTGCGGTTTTTTATTTTTTTATAGCGGCTTATGTCAAAAATCGGCCCCGGCATGGAGGATTGGCAGCGCTATTATACTTTTCTGGGTCTCCTCAACCATGATTTATATATTATCGTTGTAAAGTATCATTTTTTGTTGATCAGGCAAATAGTACCCTCCGAAGCTGTCCGTTACAATAAAGCTATCAACTATGCAGCAAGGAGGATACAAATGGCGCAAGCAACAACAGAGCAGCAGACTCGGTTAGAAAAACAACCAAAGCCAAAGAAGAATACTTTCACGCGCTTTTTGAAGCAATGGGATATTCAGCTTATGGTATGGCCGGGTGTTTTGCTCATTTTCGTCTTCGCGTATTTGCCGATGTACGGAATATTGACGGCATTTATGGACTACAACATTTTCACAGGTGGCAACATATGGGCTAATCCTTGGGTTGGATTCAAGCATTTCCAGATGTTCTTTGATTCACCCGAGTTCTATAATGTTATGCGCAACACCATCGTAATCAGTTTATTGAAATTTGTAATTGGCTTCCCTGCTCCGATTATCTTGGCGCTTATGTTGAATGAAATCAGACATATGATGTTCAAGCGTATCGTACAGACGATTACGTATCTGCCGCACTTTATGTCGTGGGTAATCGTAGCGGGCCTTGTTATGTCGATGCTGTCCACGGAGAACGGCAGCGTGAACATGTTGCTCAAATCAATCAATCTGATCGATGAGCCGGTCAACTTTCTCTCCATTTCCGAATACTTCTGGTCGATTCTGATCTCGGCTAACGTGTGGAAGGAAATCGGTTTCGGATCTATCGTATACCTGGCAGCGATCTCGGGCGTCGACCCGCATCTCTATGAAGCGGCTGATATCGACGGTGCAAGCAAATTCAAGCAAATCTATCTCATCACAATTCCGACAATCATGCCGGTTATCGTTATCTTCATGATTCTGTCGATTGGCAGCCTTCTGAACGCAGGCTTCGAGGATATCCTCTTGCTCGCGAACAACCCGGTGCTAAGGCCGGTGTCAGACGTTATCGATACGTATGTCTATCGCGTAGGTTTGTCCAACTTCCGCTATTCCTATGCTACAGCGGTGGGGCTGTTCAAGGCTGTAATCAGTATTGGATTGCTCACTATGGCGAATTACATTGCTCGCAGATCAGGCAACAGCTTGTGGTAGAAGGAATTTGACGAATAAGGAGGCGAACAGCTTTGGCGCGATTGGGATTTAGCGATAAACTCATGATGACTTTTATCTACGTATTTTTGATTGTACTTTCATTCAGCGCATTCTATCCGTTCTGGAACGCGCTTGTCATATCCTTCAACTTGGGTATCGATACTTCAAAAGGCGGAGTAACGTTCTGGCCAAGGGTTTTCACTTGGGAGAACTATGAAATTGTATTCAAGGACGACCGGCTGATTAACGGCTTCTTCGTTTCAGTCTCCCGTACAGTAGTAGGTACGATTTCGGCCATCCTGATGACCGCGATTCTGGCTTACGGCATGTCCAAGCGTGAGCTGATCGGCAAGAACTACTTTATGTTCTTCTTCGTATTCACGATGTACTTTGGCGGCGGCCTCATTCCGACGTACTTGCTCATCAGCTCCTTGGGCCTTATGAACAAATTCCTGGTGTTCATTATCCCGGCGCTTATCAGCGTATGGAATATGATCATATTCAGAACCTTCTTTAAGGGCCTCCCGGTAGGCCTCGAAGAATCAGCGCAGATCGACGGCGCGACGAACTGGGGAATATTCTTCCGTATCGTACTGCCGCTCTCCGGACCTGTTATCGCAACGCTGTCGCTATTCACAGCAGTTTCACACTGGAATGACTGGTTTACTCCAAGTATCTACATCACGAACGAGAAGCTCGTTCCGATCCAGACGATGCTGCGTCAGATATTGAACGCCAACATCGTAACCGAGATGTCGAACAACATCGATACGGCATCCCAGGCACGGATTGATGCGATGCGAACAATTACGACCAAGTCCCTGACCATGGCTACCATGATGGTTGCGACTCTTCCGATCGTAATGGTATATCCATTCGTTCAGAAGTACTTCGTAAAAGGCGTGCTGATCGGCTCGCTGAAAGAGTAGTATTCCTGTGGTTTGAGGCGGTTCGCCGCTTTGGACATAAAAAAAAGTTTACGAGAGGGGTAGTACAAGCATGACGAAAGCTAGAAAGACAACACTGCTTATCGTATCCGCAATTCTTGTGCTGGCGACAGTACTGGCTGGATGCAGCTCCGACAAGAAGAACCAACCAAGTCCTTCGCCGTCGAGCAATACCAGCACGCCTGGAAACACTCCATCTGAAGAGCCTCCTTCCGACGTTTGGGAATTTGGTTCCGAGGCACTTGAGTTCTCCATGTACGGTCACTACAACTGGTATGATGTTCCTGCATGGGACAGCACAGTTGCAGGCAGATGGCTGAAAGAAAACAAACAATTGAACATCGTTCCAATTTCTGCTGGCGGTAACCCAGAGCAAAAATTGAGCACAATGATCGCTTCCAAAACTCTTCCTGACGTAATGTGGATGGACCGCGGCGCTGACGTGGAAAGACTTCGCGAAGCTGGCATGCTGGTTGCATTCGACGATTACCTGGACAAATACCCTAACCTGAAAACTTGGATGGGTAAAGACCTTAACCTGCTTCGTTCCTCCGATGGCAAGCTTTATCAGTTCCCTAACTGGTACACTGGCCGCCCGAACGGCAACGCTGGTTATGTAATCAACAAAAAAATGTACGACGAGCTGGGCCAACCGGCGCTTGAAACGACTGACGACCTTTACAACTACCTGGTAGCTGTAAAAGCTAAGTACGGCGACACTGTAACTCCGTTCGAGCCGCATCTTGCGAAAGACATGCAAGGTCTGGGCGTTCTGTACACAGCATTCGGCGAAAACGCTCTTTACACTTACCTGAACGCTGGCGTTCGCGCAGTACCGCAAGGCGACCAACTGACTTCCCTGTTCACTGATCCAGTGTTCCGCGAAGCTCAAAAATACATCGCTAAGCTTTACAGAGAAAAATTGATTTCTCAAGATGCGTTCACGCAAACTGTTGACCAAATCGAAGAGAAAATCATGCAAGGCCGCGTAGCTGTATACGCAAGCTCCAACCCGACTGTAATTGCAATGAACGCTCACCAAGAAATGGTGAAGCAAGATCCTAATTCCGGTTACTTCATGATCTGGCCGATCCACAAGCCAGGCCTGGACAAAAACAAAATCTTCCCAGGTACTTACACAGCACTTGGCTGGAACGTTAACGTAATTACGAAGTCTGCTAAAGATCCTGAGAAAATTTTCGCATTCCTTGACTGGTACACTGGTCCAGAAGGCCAATCCCTGTTGTTCTTCGGTCCTGAAGGCGACAACTGGAAAGGCTTCGATGCTGACGGTCACCCAATCTTCACTGAGAACTATGATGCTGAAGAAGTTCTAGAGCTTCAAAAAGCACATGACCCTATCATGTGGAACGGTAACACTGGCTACATCGACCCTGCGAAAATGAAATACGAAAGCAAGCTTCCAGCTGCTGAGCAAAACTGGGCAGCTCGTTACCAAAGCGAAATCACTTGGCCTACACAAGCTAACGCTACTGAGTTCATCAACCTGGTTCCACAACCAGACAGCGAGCTGGGTATCGTGAAGCAACGTGTGGATGACATCTTCACACAAGCATACGCTCAATCCGTAATGGCGAAAGACGATGCTGAAGTTGATAAGATTCTTGACAAAGCAGAAAGCGACGCTCAAGCAGCTGGTTATGCTGATCTTCTTGAATGGCGTACTGTTGAGTGGAAGAAAAACAAAGAAATTATCGCTGGTAGCTAATTAAAAAATGTTGTCCGAAAGGGTATACTATAATAGTATACCCTTTTTGGATTATGGCTTAGTCCGAATCCACTACTATTCGTGATACTAGCCGAGAATCTGGAGATGATGCTAATGTACAAGGTGCTGCTAGTCGATGATGAAATTCTCGATTTGAAGGGAATGCAGACATTTATCCCTTGGCAGGAGCTTGGCATGGAAGTTGTCGAGGCCGTAACGAACGGCTTTGCGGCAAGCGAAGTGATAGAGCGAGAAAGAATTGATATTCTGATAACGGACGTTCGGATGCCGAATATGTCGGGTTTGGAGCTGGCGCGCAAAGCGCTTGATCTGCATCCTAATATTAAGATCATTTTTGTAAGCGGTTATCAAGACTTCCATTATGTCAAGCAAGCGCTGTCGCTCAATGCGTGCAGTTATGTCGTAAAACCGATGGACGATAATGAATTAATAGAATCGCTGCGCAAGCTTCGGATTGACCTGGACGAGGAACAGAAGCAATTGGAGACGGAGCTGCTGTACCAGCGAATGTTCCCGATTGTGAAGACCGAGTATTTGCTGCAGCTGCTGGAAGGAACATGGAGCAAGGATTCGCTTGAATCGCTAATTGAGAACTACCAGTTCAATCAGTTGAAGTGGCCGGTTCAAGTCGTTGTGGTCGAGCGCGATGATTGGATGCGCAAGCGCAATGTTGAAGAAAGCTTTGATGAGACAGAGCTGTCCAATACGTTCTGGAACGGCCTTATTTCCCTGTGCAAAGATTTGGAAATCCGGCACTATTGCCGGGTAACGGATAAACGTATGGCGCTTCTGATCGAGAACGGCATGGAACTAGACAAGCTTAAAGACAAATTCAATGAAATGCTGAATCAATCGCCGATTTCCGTCACGACGGGTGTAGGCGAAGCGGTGTCGCAAATTATTGAGCTTAATGATTCCTATCGCAAGGCGCAGACGGCGCTGGACTATAAGGTTTTTTACGGCAAAGGAAAAATGATCTTTCACGATGCTGTGCAGTCAACGCAAATGAAAGATGTGCAGAGTCTGGATATTCAGCTCGACGCTTTGTTTGAGGCGATGACGAATTATGAGCTGGTCAAGGTTCATGATGAGCTGGAGATGCTCTATAGTCTGGCAAATAACATGCGGTCCAAGTTTACGATACAGAACTTTACGATGTTCCTGCTGATGAAGCTGGATGCGTATCTTCAGAAGATGAATGAAGATCTGTTCCGTATGCTGAACCTGGATTTCGGCAGTTTGGATATATTGCTGCGGTACGAGACGATTGACGAGATCCATTCGTGGCTGCGTTACAGAGTTTATGAATTGTCAGAGATGCTTCAAGCGAAGAAGCATAAGAAAAACTGGAAGCTGGTTCAGGACATTATCGATGATGTCAAACAGCGTCTTCATGAAAATATTACGCTCAAGGACGTAGCCGAGAAATACTCGTTCTCGCCCAATTACCTGGGACAGATCTTCAAGGAAGAGATGAAAACGAATTTCAGCGATTATGTAGCCATGCTTAGAATGGAGAAGGCTGGTGATCTGTTGATCAACACGAACCTGAAAGTCTATGAAATCGCCAACCTGATCGGCTACCGCTACTTGCCGTATTTCAGCAGACAATTCAAAGACTACCACGGCAAAACACCGCTAGAATATAGAAGAAAACTATGAAGATGATGCGCAAATACCGTTACCTGCCGTTCGGTTATAAGCTGATGCTGTCTTATTGCGTATTCATCATAATCCCGGTTATTGTGATTAGTTTTTTCGCCAACTCCGTCTATGTGAAGTCGATTCGCGAGCAGCTAGAGAGCAGCGTACACGGCACAGTCAGCCAGATGATCGATAATGTATCCTATAAAGCCGGAGATGTGATCCGCGTCTCGGATTTCTTCTACTTCGATTATACGATCGCCAGGCAGCTGCGCAACTTTGAAGAGGGCTGGGTCGGCTATGAAACGACAATTAATTTCTTTTATCCGAAGATAGAAGCATACAAGCAAGCATCAAGCGTGAACACCTGGCTGTCTATCTACTTGCATAACAAGCTGTTCCCGGAGAGCTACAAAAATTATCGGGGCAATGATCCGCTGAAGAGCCATGCAGATAACCCGTACGACATCTATCAGATCGACCGTATTCAGAAAAAAATATGGTACTTGAACCATCCGGCAGAAGTATACGGCGAGACGATGGTATGGAAGCAGATCGAGGATGACGCCAAGTTCGGCCGCATCTCGCTGCTGCGAAGACTGGTCAATATGCAAATTGCCGGAAAGGTGCAAGAAATAGGCTTTATGCGCCAAAGCGTGTACTTGTCCGACTTGTTCCAAGCCGTTGATTATACGAAAATCGGCAGCGATGCGACGATCTATGTCATCGACGAAAACGACAAGATCAAGACGATATCGGGTCCATCCAGCTACCGCTCGGATGATGCATGGAATGCATCGGACTTCAAGGAATATATGGTGATCGAGAATGTGATACCATCGCTGGATTGGAAGGTTGCCGCAGTCATTCCGAATACGATCTTTGAAGAGAAGGTTAGTGAAGTTCGGCTGCTGACTTTTATTATCTGCTTGATATTTACGGTTGTTTATTTCGTATCGGGTGCGCTATTATCCAATTATTTCTCCAGAAAAGTGAATAAGATCGTATCTGTTCTAGACTCCTTCCAGGAGGGCAACTTCCATAAACGGACGAACTTTAAGGGCAATGACGAGTTCAGTCAAATCTCTAGGGCGTTGAACGAGATGGGGCAAAATATCGGCGAGCTGATTCATAAGGTATACGTGGCCGATCTGGATAAGAAGGAAGCGGAGCTGGACATGCTGCAGGCGCAGATTAACCCACATTTCTTGTACAATACGTTGTCCTCGATAAGCCGTCTGGCCAAGTTCGGCGAGCTCGACAAGCTTCAGCGCATGGTTATCGATCTGGCGAAATTCTATCGGCTGTCCCTGAATGAAGGCCGCATTCTGCTTACGATAGAAGAGGAACTGGAGCAGGCGAAAGCTTATATCAATATTCAAAAGATCAAATACGAAGAACGAATGGGCGTTACATTCGATATCGATCCGCAGATTCTGCCGTACACGACGATTAAGCTTATTATTCAGCCGTTTATAGAAAACGTGCTGGAGCATGCATGGTGCGGCGACCGCATTCATATGCGCATCGTCGGCGAGCTGGAGGATAATCATATTGTATTCAAGATTATCGACGACGGCGTCGGCATTAGCGCTGAACTGCTGGAACAGATGAACGATCCGGAGGAGAGTACTAGCATAGGTTACGGTATCCGCAATGTTCATCAGCGTATTAAGCTGTATTACGGTCCGGCCTTCGGCGTGAGCATCTACAGCAGGCTCGGCATCGGTACGACGGTATTGATCCGGATTCCGACGGAGAAGCCGGCTAACTCCAAGGTTGAATAGCAGGCAATACAAAACGTCAAGCACGGGGCTGCTGCTTATGCAGCATGCCATGCGCTTGACGTTTTTTGATGCGGAGAAGTTATTATTTCACGGCTCCGGCAGTAATGCCGCCCGTAATTTGACGCTGGAAGATGGAATATAGGATGATGATCGGAATCATAGAGATCACGAGTCCGGCGAAGAGGGGGCCCCATTCGGTACGGTATTGCATCTCGCCTTGCATGACGGCGATACCGACGGGGAGGGTATAGATTTTCTTCAGCGGATCGTTCATGATGACCGTTCCTAAGATGTATTCATTCCAGATGGTCAGAATATTCATGATGGCGACGGTTATGAGTCCCGGCTTCGAGAGAGGAAGCATAATCCGGAAGAACGTGCCCGCCTCGGAGCTTCCGTCGATCGCTGCGGCTTCTTCCATCTCCCTCGGCAGCGACTTGTAGAAGGCGACCAGCACGAAGATGCCGAATGGAAGGGCGCCTGCGCCATAGACGAGGATAAGGCCGATCAGATTGTTCGTCAGCCCGATGCCGTCCAGCAAGAAGAACAGCGGGATCAGGCTCAGAATGAGCGGAATCATCATCGCGGATACATAGAGAAAGTAGAGCACGCCGCTGCCTTTGAATGGGTATCTGGCCAGCACATACGCCGTCATGGCGGAGAGCAGGACGGCAAGCGCTGTCGCGGCGAACGTAACGCCGACTGAGTTCAGGAAGTATACGCCGAACTTGTACTCCGTCCATACATACGAGAAGTTCGACCATTGCAGCGGGAACTCCGGCAGCACCCACGGCTTGTTGCCGTAGAATTGCTTGTTGTCCTTCAGGGATGAAAGCAGCGTCCAGATAAGAGGGTAGACGACCGCAACCGTCCATACCAGAAGCAGCAGCCGGACGACCCATGTCACGAGCAGTTCTTTTTTGGTTAGTTTCATGTGATAGGCCTCCTACATTTCGATCGTTTCCCGCTTGAGCAAGCGGTTCAGGATGAGGGATGTGATGAGCGTCAGCGTCAGAATGAGCACGCCGATCGCCGATGCATAACCCATATGGTATTGCTGGAAGCCGATCTGGTACAGATAGGAGCCCATGACCTGCGTCGAGTTATCGGGACCGCCTTCGGTCATCAGGAAGATAATAATGAATGAGCCGTTCAGCGTTGTGATGACAATATGGATAATCGATACTTTCATCTGCTCCCAGATTAGCGGAATCGTAATATGCTTGAACTGATGCCATCTGGAGGCGCCGTCGATACCCGCAGCCTCGTATAGCGACTCAGGAATGTTCATGATTGCGGCCATAAGCAGAATCATATAGAAGCCGATGCCGGCCCATACAGCAGGAGCGAGAATGGACCACATTGCCGTATTGGTCTGTCCAAGCCATACGGTGGTGACCGGTTCGCTGGTGAAGAGAGAGAGAAACGCGTTCAGAAATCCGATATCCGATGGATTGTAGATGTATCTCCACAGAACGCCGATGACGACGACGGAGATCAAGTTCGGGAAGAACAGGATGACCCGGAACAGGCCGGTGCGCTTTACGCTCATGCGGGTCAGCGCTACAGCCAGGAATGTTGCAATGGCCAGGATGAGCACGACTTTCCAGAAGACGAGAAAGTAATCGTTGAAGATGGCTGTGCCGATAATGTCGTCCTTCAGCATTCGCTTGTAATTGTCTAGTCCGATAAAGGACATATTGCCCGAATAACCGGACCATTTGAAAAAACTGATATACAGGCCCCTTAGCATCGGGTAAGCGGTAATGACGCTGAACAGGATGAAGGTTGGTAATATAAATCCCAGAATGAACAGGGAACGTCTCAGTCGATGGGATGTTGGTTTGGCTGTCATGGCTTACACGCCCCTTGTAAAATCATGATGCGGGCAGGGAGGAGAGAACCTGCCGCTGCCCGCCTTGCTTCTTGCTATTGTCTAGCTGCTGCTGCCGCCTTCTCCAGACGCTCGCCCCACTCTGCAGGCGTGATGCGTTTGTCCAACAACGCAATGATGCTGTCTTGCAGAGCTGTCTCCACATCGGCATTTACGATCAGAGCCGGTGCTACAACGAGGTTGTCGCTGTTGAAGTAATTCATAGCCGTCTTCACGACTGGACCTGCTGTAGAGTTCTCCAGATCGGCTTTTACGTTCATGATAGCGCCTGTCATCTCTGCCCAGTCTACGGCGAATTGCTTCGTGAAGATGAATTGCAGGAACGCTTTTGCCGCTTCCGGATTTTTCGCTTTCTCTGCGATCGCTACGGAAGCTGTGTAAGGAATGGCTACGAACTTCTCGCCTTTATCTTGCATAACGGATGGGATAAAGTCGAATTCAAAACCGTCCGGCACGTCTTTGCTCATCTCGTTCTCCAGCCACAGGCCGTTCGGGATGAACGCTGCTTTATGCTGGAGGAACGACATTTGGGAGTCGGTATGGTTCAGTGCGATTGCGCCCGGGTCGATCAGGCCTGCATCGCGGATTTGCACGATTCGGTCCAGCGCCTTCATGACAGGCTCGCTTTTGAAGATGCCTTCCTCCAGGCTAGCCATTCTGGAGATGATGGATGCGTCGCCGCCGTTGGCCGATACGATCGCGGAGTTTACGAGACCGCCGTTGATGTAGTAAGGGTATACGCCTGTGTGGATGTAAGGCGATACGCCTGACGCTTTAATCTTTTGGCTCACAGCCATGAAGCTTTCGAAGTCGGTAGGCGTCTCCCAGCCTTGCTGTTTGAACCAGGCTTTGTCATAGAACGTTCCCCAGGAGCCGAATACGAGCGGCATCGTAAAGTTTTTGCCGTTGTAGTCCGTTGGCTGCGCGATTGCGATATCGAGCAGCTTCTCTCCGTCGCCGTTCGTTGCGCCTTTCAGGAACTCCGTCAGGTCCATCAGCTGCGCGTCGGTTACCATTTGCGCCTCGTTGGAGCCGGCTCCGTCGATGTACACGAAATCCGGCGGGTTGCCTTGAATCCAGCGCGGTCTCATCTGATCGTTAATTTGGGAGCCTGCTGTCTGCTTGATCTTCAGGTTCGGATTTTGCTTCTGGAATTCACCAATCACATGCTTCCACCAAGTGTCGCCATAACCGCCGACAAAGTACTGGACTTCAAATTCGCCAGTCAGCCCTTCGCTGCCGCCGTCTCCGCCGCCGCTATTGCCGCCATTGCCTCCGTTGCCGCTGCCTTGGTTCGTGCTGCTAGGCGCAGGTTTTTCGTTGTTTGCGCCGGAGCAGGCTGCCAGCATGCTGAATGTAAGCGCGAGAATCAAAGCGACCAGCAAAGACTTGTTTTTCCAAGTGTTCATAGATTCAATCTCCCCTTCGATATGTTTGTGATAGAAAGCGCTTGCAGTGCGGGTTAATCATGCTGCTGCAATACCCGTAATTTCACGATCCTCCTTTCTTCACACGCAAAAAAGGACATTAGAAACGAAGCGCGTCTTGCCTGCTTCGATAACTAATGCCCTTTCGGTAACACATTATCGTGAAATGTATGAGGTTTTACGAGTCAAATACTAATAAATAATTACTGATCTGTCAATCATTTATTTTTTATCAGGTTTGCTCACGCTGATTCAACCGTTCAATATGCAGCGTCAGAAAGCCGATTTCATCCTCTGGAACAGGCTTTTTGAGCTGCTCCTCCAGGATGGCGCTGAGCGTGAGAGAACGGCTGTACGACAGCGGATATTCGACCTTGATTTTGTGCAGCAGCGGGTTTTTAATATGCGCTTCCTTGCGGACGCGGTCAATCAATCCCTTGAGATGCGAGATAAAGCGGAGGGAGGAGAAGGAGTCGTTGAAATAAAGGCCAAGCTCCTTCGCTTCGTCCATAATTTTGGCCACAAGCCTGACCACGGCCAGCGTCTCTGTACCGCGTTCGCGGTTGCGCGCGCCATGAAAGTGCATGGCCAAGAACGCAATCTCGTCCTCGGGCAGTCCCGCATCCAGCTTCTCGTTCAAGTAGCTGACCGCCTCGGCGGCAGCATCGTATTCATCCTGGTACATCAGCCTGATCTCATACGAGAACGGATTTGTAATAAGCACGCCTTGGCGGCAGCGTTCGATGGCAAAGTTGATATGATCGACCAGCGCAGCATGAATCCGCTCCGAGAATTCGCCGTCCAGCCGCTGCTGGGCCATAGCGATGACTTCCTCCGTGACGCCTACGATACGCGTATCGACGTTATTTAAGATTTGCTCGTAATGTTCAATCGTTTCCATGGTATGCAATAAAAACTCCTGTGTAATTTCGGATTCGCCAATGGCCATGCCAGGCTGTCGCTTGAAGCCGATTCCTTTGCCGAAAGCAATGGAATTTTTGCCGGAGGATAGCTTGGTCATCACGACATTGTTGGAAAGCACATGAATAATCTTTCTTTCAATTGCGGCCACTTCATACCCTCCATTCACTCCGTGTTTTGGTTGGTTTGCGCCTTCAGAATCTCTTCCTTGATCAGCTCGGAGTCCGTTCCGAAAACAACATGAACTCCGTTTCTCCCGATACGGATAATGCCGGCGGCGCCCAGCTCGCGCAGCTTCTGCTCCTGGACAAGAGCGGGATCGTTCAGCGTCAGGCGCAGCCTGGTAATGCAAGCGTCGATATCGACCATGTTCGCGTACCCGCCGATGAGCTCCGTCACTTCCGCAGCTTTGTAGGCAATCAGCTTATGATTAGGCGTTCTGAGCGCGCTGACCGCAGGCGCCGGGACGGAGGCCACAGACTCAACAGCAGACTCATGAAGAGGCTCTGGAGCGGGAGAGGAAGACGAGGGTCCCCCTTCCGCAAGCGCTTCCGTTTTGTCATCTGCCCGGCCGGGCGTTGCAAAGTTGAACGCGCGGATCAAGATGTAGAATACAAAGTAATAGACGATAAAGTAGGCGGCCCCGACAGGGAACACCAGCCAAGGGTTCGTCGATTGGCTCCAGTTGATGGCCAGATCGATGAAGCCCGCAGAAAATCCGAAGCCGACCTTGACCTCCAGAAGATGCATAATCATCATGGAGAGTCCCGTCAGCAAGGCATGAACGATAAACAACGCAGGTGCAACCAGCATAAAGGCAAATTCGATCGGCTCCGTAATGCCCGTCAGGAACGAGGTGAAAGCTGCGCTTAGCATTATGGACATAATGACCTTGCGGTTCTCCGGCTTGGCGCATCTCGCCATGGCAATCGCAGCGCCCGGCAAGCCGAACATCATAATCGGGAAGAAGCCGGTCATGTAGGTGCCCGCCGTCGGATCTCCTGCATAAAACCGCGTCAAATCGCCCTGGGCGATCTTGCCTCCGGCTTCCGCGAACTCGCCGATCTGGAACCATAAGATATGGTTCACGATATGATGGAGCCCTGTCGGGATCAGCAATCGATTAATGGTGCCGTACAGGAAGGTTCCGATTCCGCCCGTTGATTCCAGCCATAGTCCGAAGCCTTGGATAATGTCCTGGATCGGCATCCAGATAAAACCGAGCAGGCCGCCGATAACGGTCATCGTAAGCGCGGTAATGATGGGAACGAACCGCCTGCCTGCGAAGAAACCAAGCGCCTGCGGCAATTGCGTGTCCTTGAACCGATTGTAGAGATAGGCGGTAATGCCGCCGGTAATCAGACCGCCAAGAACGCCCATCTGCATGTTCGTCTCGGCCAGATCGCTGGACTGCATCACCTCGAAGGTGCGCATGACTTCCTGGAACACCATATAGCCTACGGCTGCGGACAGGGCGGCAACGCCTTTTCCCTGCGTCAGGCCAATGGCAATGCCGATGGCGAAGAGCAGGGGAAGATGGTCGAAGATAGCGCCGCCAGCGGCTTCGCAGATCGCTGCAAGCTTGACCAGGAAAGGATGGCCGAACTCAATCTTGCCGAACCGGTACAGAATGGCGGCCGCAGGCATCACGGCAATGGGAATCATAAATGAACGGCCGATACGCTGAATGTAACTCATTTTTTGTTAGACACCCCATTTTATGGAAGAAAAAGAGGGCATAGCTCAAGAATGCTATCATTTCTTGAACTAATGCCCTTTCGGTAACACGTTCGGATTTTTATACGATTATTCACAAAAATTATACAATTTTGCCCTAGTTCCTGTCAAAGCAAACTTTGGTTAACAGGCGCGGGTTTTGGCATCTCGGCTTTCTCTCCGTAACGCAGAAATAGCCATACGCCGAACAAGATGAAGATGCCGGCTCCAAGCTGGTACGCGGTCAGCGCTTCCTTCAGCAGCACCCAAGCCAGCAGGGAAGCGATGACGGGCTCGCCAAGCACGGACATCGAGACGGCAGTGGCGTTCATATATTTCAGCAGCCAGTTGAACAAGTAATGCCCGAATAGAGTAGGCACAATCGCCAGCAGCAGGAAGATTCCCCACTCGCGGGTCTCATAGCCTGTGAAAGCATTTCCTTGAATGACGTTATAGACGGCCAGGAAGGTTGCGGCAAGGGCAAATACCCAGAAATTATACGGAAAAGCATCCATACTCTCGCGGAGCTTCTTGCCGATCAGCATATGAAGCGCTACGGCTACGGTGCCGAAGAACGACAATGCGTCTCCATATAGGGCGGTGCCGGATAGACGGAAATCGCCGGCTCCAATGACGACTGACCCGGCAATGGCGATGCCCATTCCCCATAACATCATGCTGTTCGCTTTCGTGCGGAACAGCCAGTACGAGCCTAACATGACCATCAGCGGCTCCAGTGTCAGAATGACGGTCGAGCTGGCGACGGTCGTATAGCGGAGCGATGCCATCCATAGCAGAAAATGCAGGGCAAGCATGGCCCCTGAGGCGGCGAGCCAGCCCCATTGCCGCTTGCTGAGCCGGAACAGCGATGAACGGTATTTCCATACAAAAGGAAGCAGCAGCACATTGGTCAGATAAAGCCGGTACATCGCGATGACCGCCACATCGGCCTCAGACCACCGGACAAAAATAGAAGAAAAAGATATAGCGACAATACCGATCAGATAGAGAAGCTCGATGCCGGTAAAGCCTTTCAAGCTGCGTGTCATAGGTGATGCTCTCTCCAGTTCTTTATTTATATATTTGTTTAAAAAAACAATAAATAATAAGCGCTGCGCAATCATGCACAACGAAGATCATACCCCCGCTGACTACCGCTGTCAAAGACATTTTTGGGAAAAAGACAGGGAATCCGTTCAATCTTGAAATTGTCGAATTCGAACAACCCCGATAAGGTCATTGACGATCGTTCCGGCAACGAAAAAGATCGCAGATCACGCCATCAGGAGGCGCATTCTGCGATCTTTTCCTTTTCGAATCCGAGTGGTTATTGTTTCTCCGAATCTCCAGCTTCCATATTATCATCTGCTGCTGAATCCTGCGCCGAGGTATGGTCTGCGGACGCCGGCTCCGATGGCGGCTCGGCTTTGGCCTTTGCCGGCTTCTTCTCCGGCAGCGGCTTGCTTGCCTGCTTCTCCAGCTCTGCCTCGAAATAGCTCTTCAGCTCCGCTCCCTTGCGCGGATCGTCCAGCTTCACTTTGTCCTTCAGCACATGCTCCACGAACGACTCCCATGTAGGAGCCAGCTTCTGGGTACGGAGCATCCGGATCGCATTCTTCACCAGCCTGCGTTCCTTGGCATTGGTGTACAGATCCTTATAATGCTGCGTATAGCTGAAGTCGAGCTGCGCGTATACGCTGCGGAATATATCGGCGGTCATTCGGGCATCGTCCAGCGCCCGGTGCGCGGAGCCGTCCGAAGACAACCCCAGCTCCGCCAATGCGGCTTCTACGCTGACGTCGTTGGTCAGCCCTTTCATGCGAATATAGCCCTTGAGCAAATCATAATAGGGGATGGCTAGCCAGTAGGCGTCATCCATCTTGTGCATGCGCGTATCCAGCACAATCCGCTTCAAGTCCTCGCCGCCCCATGTGACAAGCACAGGCTGCTCGCTTTTGCCGAGCCATGCGAGAAAGTCGCGGATAACCTTCGGAAAGCCTGAAGCCTTGTTAATGGCCTCCTGCGGAATGCCGGTCTTTTTCTGGATAAAGGAGTTCAGCTTCGGAAAGTAGACCGGTTTTATAAATGCGGTAAATTCGTCTATAGGTTGCAGCGAAGCGTCCAAGCGGACTGCTCCGATCTCGATAACTTCCATGGGCAGATCGCTTGCGAATTTGCGCCCGTTGAATTCAATGTCTAACACGATGTAGTCCAATTCGATAACCTCCGGTTCTTGGCGTGCAATATTCATTCTAGCAGATTTGTGCCGCAATTGCTTAACCTGAAAATGCAATGTGACAGTATTGTAATTTGAATGGCTATGAAAATCGTATATACTAGGAACGGTAGAAAGCTTAAGAGACAGTGAGTGGAGGCAGCGAAAAAGCATATGGAACAGTTTATTTTGTGGCTGAAGTATTTGGTGCTGGGCGCGGTTCAAGGCTTCACGGAGCCGATTCCGATCTCGTCTAGCGGACATGTTATTATTGCGCGCGAATTAATGGGAATGGAACAGACAGGGCTTACTTTTGAAATATTCCTGAACACGGCTTCGCTTATCGCGATTCTGTTTATTTACAGAGCGATGATCGGGCGGTTGATTGTGAATGGATACCGCTTCATCCGTACCCGCAAGGCGGAGTACAAATCGGACTTTATGTTTATCGTTTATGTTGTGCTGGGCACGATTCCGGCCGGCCTTATCGGCTTCCTCTTCCAGGAGAATATTGAAGATATCTTCTCGCATGCGAAGATGGTGGCGATCTCGCTATTGGTAACAGGCCTTGCCTTGTGGCTTATCCGCAATTTGCGCGGCAAGAAGCGCGAGGGCGATCTGAAGGCGAAGGATGCCCTGATCGTCGGCCTGGCTCAGGCGATTGCGCTTATTCCGGGCATCAGCAGATCGGGTTCGACGGTGATTGCATCTATTGCAGTAGGCATGAGACAAGAGACGGCGCTCAGATTCTCCTTCATGCTATATATTCCGATTAGCTTAGGCGGCGTTGTGCTGGGGCTGAAGGATTTCTCCACCGATCCGATCCCATCGTCATTGGTCGGTCCTTACGCGCTTGCCTTCCTTGCTTCGTTAGTCCTGACGTATTTCGCAATGAAATGGCTAATGAACATCATGGAGAAAGGCAACCTGAAATATTTCGCCTATTATTGCTTCGTGGCAGGTATTTTGTTGCTTCTGTTCCTCTAATGAAGAGATCTTATAACATCATTAAAGCGTTCAACTTTTTCATTTATGGCGCCCTGTCGGTGTACAGTACGTTTTTTGCCCTGTATTTGCAAAAGATCGGATGGTCAACGCTTGAGATTGGCACGCTGATGGCTGGCGGTCCCATTGTATCTATCATTGCCAATCCGCTGTGGGGATATCTAAGCGACCGGTTCCGCAATATTCGCATGGTTATCCTCATTATGATGGCTGGCGCCACCATCATTATGCAAATTGTGTTTCTGGCGCAATCGTATACCGTAATTTATACGGCGATGCTGTTTTTCTTCTTTTTTCAAATGCCGATGTTCTCGCAGAGCAACAGCTTGATTCTGAATGCGATTGAGGGAACGAATTACAAATTCGGCTCGTTCCGCTTATGGGGCTCGATGGGATGGGCCGTTCTGGCGGCCGCATCAGGACCGGTAATCGGGCAGATCGGTATTGAGCGGCTGTGGATTTTGTACACGGCGATGATGCTGATGTCGATCCTGTTCGCGTTTGGCTTGCCGAAAGGGGAGTCCAAGGTAGAGGTCAAAGCGGAGAAAACGAATTATCGTTCTATCTTTGCCAATCGGGCGTTTCTGTTGTTCTTGCTGCTTGGCCTTGTGCTTTCCGTTCCGAACTCGATGAACCAGACCTTCATTGCGCTGTATATTGCCGAGCTTGGCGGGCAAGCGGATATGATCGGCTGGGCGGCGTTCTTCTCCTCGATATTTGAAATTCCGGTGTTTCTGCTGCTGGACCGTTATCTGAAGCGCAACACCAAGACCATGCTGTTCTGCATGATTTTCGTCAGCCTATTGTTTACACTGCGGTGGGCGCTGATGGCGGGAGCAGGCAGCGGATTGCAGATTATATTCGTTCAGCTGTTTCACTGCGTCACGTTCGGCTGCTTCTATTATATTGGCACGCAGCTGACGGCGCTGCTTGTACCAGCGCAATACCGCGCTTCCGGACAAGCGGTCTACGCGCTGATCTATGGCGGCGTGTCCGGCATGGCGGCCGGCGTGATCGGCGGCTGGCTGTTCCAGAACATGGGCGCGCAGTCGATGTACATCTCCGGCGCCATTATGGCATTGGTCGGCGTAGCCGGATTCGCCGCGCTGTATGCAATGGTTCGCCGTACAGGCGTTACTGCAGAAGGCGCTTCGGCGGGTTGATACCATGTGAAAAACAAGAAGCTCGACTCTCCCGGTATGGGGGCGTCGAGCTTTTTGTTTTGCGGTTAAGGGTGGAGGATGAACCTCTTAGGCAGAGTATTCCCTGGCCATGGTGCCAAATATAGAGGCATGCGCAGCGGCATGAGCCAGTCTAACTACCGCCTGGCGTCTGATTACTTTTTGGCGAGCTGTACGATGAAGTAGATCATGGTGCCGAATATAGCGGCAAGCGCAGCGGGCATGAGCCAGCCTAATCCATCGGTATGGCCTTGCGCGGTGCGGACGAGATTCCACAGAATGATGCCGAACATCAGCGATATTTCGAATTTCATCCAGCTCATCATTTGGATAGAGAGGCGGTATATTTGCGCCGCGTTTTCCGGGGTCAGCTTCACGGGATAGTTAAAGTGATGGGGGATTTTGCGCAGCAGCGACATTCCAAGGAACAAGAGCAGCCCAATGACCGGCAGTATCAGCGAAGTGCCTTTGCCGCCCCAGCCATCCGCTTCTCCAGCCGCGTTGAAATGAATCGGCACCTTTGCGGGAAGCTCTCCCCATACCATAAACAAGTAGATTGCAGGAAGTGCCAAAGCCAGAAGGGATAATCCATCGAGCAGCCATTCCAGCTTCGTTCTGGGAATAGGAATTATGGGTCGATCGGTCATGAAATCACCTCTTTCTGGCAATTTGTTACTCCCTCTACGCGGTTGTCAGAATAAAGTTTCAGGAGTACAATTGGACTTATGTTTTTTGTGCTGCTATAGAGAAGAGAGAAGGGTTGCCATCATGAATACCGCAAAGTCCGCCGTTAATACGGCAACAACTGCACCAGTAGGACGATCCAAGCGGTTATGGATCGCGTTAATATTAGGCGCGCTGTCCGGTATCGGACCGCTGTCTATTGATATGTATTTGCCTGCGCTGCCTGCGCTTGCCGGAGAGCTCGGCGCCTCGGCTTCAGTCGCGCAGCTTAGCCTTACCGCCTGCTTGCTCGGCATCGCGCTCGGACAATTAATCGTTGGTCCCATAAGCGATGTGATAGGGAGAAGGCGGCCGCTGCTGATCGGCATTGCCGTGTATGCGGTTGTATCCTTGCTATGCGTAATCTCCCCGAATATATGGACCTTTATCGCGCTTCGATTCGTGCAAGGCCTCGCTGGCGCGGCAGGCATCGTCATAGCCCGCGCAAGCGTGAGGGACTTGTATTCCGGCGTAGAGCTTACGAAGTTTTTTGCCCTATTGATGCTGATCAACGGGGCTGCTCCGATTCTTGCTCCAATGATTGGAGCGGAAATATTGAACTTCACCTCGTGGAGAGGCGTATTCGCGGTACTGAGCGTATCCGGGCTGCTAATGATGGCGGCGATCTACTTTGGCTTGAAGGAGACGCTTCCGGCGGAGCGCCGCCAGTCCGGGGGACTCGGCAATACGCTGAGGATATTCGGCAGGCTGGCAGGCGACCGCGTCTTCATGGGCTATGCGATGACGCAAGGCTTTATGATGGCGGCGATGTTCGCGTACATCTCCGGTTCATCGTTCGTGCTGCAAGAAATTTATAATGTGACGCCAAGAACATACAGTTATATCTTCGGCCTGAACGGCATCGGCATTATTATCGCAAGCCAGATCGCGGGCCGATTAGCTGGCAAGGTAGAAGCGCGCAAGCTGCTCATCAGCGGACTTGCGATGGCGGCTTGCGGCTCTGTGCTGCTGCTCGCGACGGCTTTCATGAAGCTGGAATTGCCGGTGATCATCGCAGGATTCTTCCTGGTCGTATCCAGCCTAGGCATTACGTCCGCTACGACAACATCCCTGGCGCTGCAGGACCAGGGTCAGAACGCCGGGAGCGCTTCGGCTCTGCTCGGCATGCTGTCCTTCATCTTCGGCGGTCTCGCCGCACCTCTAGTCGGCTTGGGCGGCGAAGGCACAGCCGTGCCGCTCGCGATCGTTATCTCTTCGCTCGTATTGGCTGCCTTCATTTGTTACGTTTTGCTGACAAAACGGAAGTAGCAGGGACTTATAACTATTATATAGGGCAAGCCGCGCCATAGGGTGCGGCTTGCTCTTTTGTTTTAGTGCTTGGCGATGGGGGTGTGCGGGTTGTGATCCGTCAGCGAGATAGTGTTTTGGGGTGCGGTTAGACGATTGTGTGAGAACGAAATGACGGATTAGCGGTGTGTGCGTGGTTAGACGTCTCTTGTGCGTTCGAAATAGCGGCTTAGCGCCGTGTGGAGCGCTTAGAAGTTCGTGAGCGCTCGAAATGGCGGATTAGCGACGCGTGGCGTGCTTAGAAGTGCGTGAGAGCTCGAAATGGCGGCTTAGCGCCGTGTGGCGCGCTTAGCAGTTCGCGAGAGCCCGGAATGTTGGATTAGCGCCGTGTGGCGTGCTTAGAGGTTCGTGAGAGCTCGAAATGGCGGCTTAGCGCCGTGTGGCGTGCTTAGAAGTGCGTGAGAGCCCGGAATGTTGGATTAGCGACGCGTGGTGCGCTTAGAGGTTCGTGAGCGCTCGAAATGGCGGCTTAGCGCCGTGTGGAGCGCTTAGAAGTTCGTGAGCGCTCGAAATGGCTGATTAGCGCCGTGTGGCGCGCTTAGCAGTTCGCGAGAGCCCGGAATGTTGGATTAGCGCCGTGTGGCGCGCTTAGAGGTTCGTGAGCGCTCGAAATGGCAAATTAACGGCGCGTTCGCGAGCTTAAACGCCCGCGAACGCGCCCTACATAACGCTAAGCCTTAGCGACAAACACCGTGAACTCGCGGTTGCGGTATACGCTGTCGACTTCGGAGAAGCCGGCGTCGCGCAGCCATTGCAGCTGGTCAGTCAGTGTAGCGTCAATGTCCAGCAGTCTGCGCTTTTGGGAGGCCTCGATATCTTCCGGCTTCAGATCGGTGGCGGTTACCGCCTCCAGCCAAAGCCGCTTGAATTCGGCGACGAACGCAGGGGAGGAGCCTGCCGCCTGATCCGCATTGACGAATACGCCGCCGGGTTTCAGCAGAGAGCGGATTTTGCGGAACAAAGCTTGTTTGTCCTCGTGAGTCAGATGGTGGATGGAAAGAGAGGAGACGACCATACAATAGCTGCGATCGTACTCATAGTTCAAATAGTCGGCTGCAATGTATTCCAGATTGGAGTTGCCGGCAAACCGTTCTCTGGCCTTCTGCAGCATATCTTCGCTGAGATCGATTAGCGTCACATGCGCGCCGGGATATTTGTCCAGCAGCATGCCTGTGAGCCTTCCCGTACCTGCGCCCAGATCAAGAATATAAGGCGAGTTATTATTTACTTCCGCCCAAGTTACAGCAGCGCCGTAGAAATCCTCATAGCAAGGAATCAGCTTCCCGTGCTTGTCATCATAGCTTGGCGCAGCTTGGTCAAATTGCTTTTTAACGTTGTTTTCCATGTTACATCCTCCTCGTCATCGGACAGTCATATTTTCAATAAAACTAGCTGTTTGGATGTCGAATCGATTCGATAACTTCATCTTACATGCCTTTTCTCCATAGTTGAAATATATAAAATAAATAAACTATATAGTTTATAACTATAAAATCCAATTAGCAAAAGCCTCAATCCCGCAAAAATGACATCAATGCTGGATCAAGGCTATGATTCCGGAATGGTCTTCACATATTGCAGGTCTGCACACCGCTATTCTTTGCGGATTTCATTGGATCTCATCAACTACAAAGCAATGCTGCTTGTACGGCGCGACAAATTCGAGCAAGCGCGCCCCTTCTTCTCGAAGCAATTCCAGATCCGCACTGCTGATTGGCTCGAACGGTTGAAGCCGAAGAGTTGCTGTTTCTTTATCTACTTCGATTGAATATATGCCGCTTACGAAGCCGTCCGTCAAAAACGTCGATCGAACCAGGCCGTTGATCGTAATGATCTTAGGCTTATATGCTGCAGGCATAATTCGTGAACGGTCGTTATATGAAATAAGCATGTTGTCAAATTCGGACAGATAGCGAGGGGGAGCAGGCGTATCTTCCGGCGGGAGCGGGGCGCCAGGCAAATCATACAGGTCGTTGCCTGCTTCATCCTGGAAACACTCAAGCTCCGAAATCCATTCTTGTATATAAGGCTTGAGCCGAGTCATGCCGGACCATGCCTGCATGTCCTTAATGGAAGCGGGACCGAATGCGCTCAGATAGCGGAACAGCATGGATTTGATGGCAGCATCCTGGTTGGTTTCCAGCGCACCAGGGTCATCGACACCGCTATCTGGATCATTGCGGTGAACGTTGCTTGTGCCATCAGCACCGTGATATGAATATTCGCGGCGAACGTCGCTTGCGCTATCTGCTTCCGAATGATGAGGACCGTTCCCCAGCCAATGCTCCAAAGGCACATGTCTGGCAGCGCCGCCTTGTCCCCAGAGTCCACGTGGCGGAATTTGGGCGAGCGGCACCAGATTGCGCGCCGAGGATGACAGCACGGCTGGCGTATGCTCCGGCCATTCCCGCTGAAGAAGCTTGCCGAGCTCCTCGAAAGTGACGGGTTTCTCTGAGGCTAGCTTGACCGTAGCGGCAGCTAACTGATTCAGATCGACGCCGTTCAGCTTTTTGCCGTTAAAGCTAATTATGCTGCGTTCCAGCATCGGGGCGAGTGTCCTCCGAAAAAAGCGGGCATCCCGCGCAGACACTAGATGAATCGTTGACCTCATCAAGGCGATTCGGACCGCCTGGCGGTTGCTTAGCAATTGCGCCAGCGCTTCTGGTTGAAAGTTCTCCAATCGGCTCCACAACGCATAATAAGGCGGCATCGGCGCTTGAGCTTGAATGCCCGCCAGACGCTCGATGGCTTCAAGAGGCGAAATCGTGCTTCGCTTCAGCAGCAGCTGGCGTTCCAGCAGCGCGCGGTTCAGTCTTTTTAAAGAAAGCGTCCGGTTAGTTGATCTTGGATCGCCCATGCTCTATCGCATCCTTATCTATCGAAATTCCACGGCATGACAAGTTGCTTAGGTATTCGGATTGATGCGTTTCCCGAAAAGGTCTATAATGGGCCGTAGGTTAAGTCTATTATCGAACAAAGAAGCACATAAAGGGAAGAGGGATTGGATCATGAAGAAGCTTAGAGTGCTGCAGCAGCTGACTGATGCAGGAGTTGTGGCGGTATTGCGCGCCGATTCGGCGGAAGAGGTAGCGGAGATGGCCCGCCGCGCCATCAAAGGCGGAATTAAAGCGATTGAAATTACGATGACGGTTCCGTTCGCGCTTAAGGCGATCGAGCAATTGTCCAAAGAATATTCCAGCGACGTGTCGCCGGACGCTGACAACTTTGCGATTATCGGTGTGGGTACGGTGCTTGATCCGGAGACGGCCCGGGCTGCGATTCTCGCTGGCGCCGAGTACGTGGTTGCGCCTTCGTTGAACGCTGACACGATTAAGCTTTGCAACCGTTATGCGATTCCGGTTATGCCGGGAACGATGACGATTCAGGAGATTCAGACAGCGCTTGAGCTTGGCGTTGACGTCGTGAAGCTGTTCCCGGGCAACCTGTATTCGCCTAGCGTGATTCCGTCCATCAAAGGACCGCTGCCACAAGCGAACATTATGCCGACAGGCGGCGTATCGCTCGATAATCTGAAGGATTGGATCAAAGCAGGCGCCGTAGCCGTCGGCATCGGCTCCGACCTGACGAAGGAAGCGGTGAAGACAGGAGACTTCTCTATTATTGAACAGAAATCGGCCGCTTATATTGCAGCATACCGCGAGGCGAAGGGCAACTAGTCCTTCCCCGCGAGAATGGGCCTTGGGAGCGCTTGCTTCCAGTGGCGATTAGGGTTATAACAGAAACAGGATGTACAAGCTTGGACTAATATTAATGCGTAAAGGAGTCGTTGGTTGAATGGATTACCGGATTGAAAAGGACACAATGGGCGAGATCAAAGTTCCTGCGGACAAGCTGTGGGGCGCGCAAACGCAGCGCAGCCTGCAGAACTTCAAAATTAGCGGCGAACGCATGCCGATCGAAGTTGTATATGCAATGGCCATCGTGAAGAAAGCATCCGCTTTTGCCAACCGCAAGCTGGGCGTATTGGATGAAGAGAAGGCTGTTGTTATCGGCGAAGCTGTAGACGAAGTTTTGAGCGGCAAGTGGGATGACGAATTCCCGCTCGTGGTATGGCAGACAGGAAGCGGCACGCAGACGAACATGAACGTGAATGAAGTAGTGGCACGCCGCGCCAACCAGCTGCTTGAAGCAAGAGGCAGCGCGACGCGCATCCACCCGAACGATGATGTGAACCGTTCCCAAAGCTCCAACGATACGTTCCCTGCGGCTATGCATATCGCTGGCGTTATTGCAGTTGAAGACCGCTTGCTGCCGGCGCTGGACCTGCTGAACGCGACGCTGTACGCGAAGGCAGAGAAGTTCAATGATCTGGTCAAAATCGGCCGTACCCATCTTCAAGACGCGACTCCTATTACGCTCGGCCAAGAAATTAGCGGCTGGTATTCCATGCTGGACAATACGCGCGCGATGCTTGTTCAAAGCGTCGACACCATGCGCGAGCTGGCTCTTGGCGGCACAGCCGTAGGTACGGGCCTTAACGCGCATCCGGACTATGCGGTTGCGGTAGCTGAGGAAGTAACGGCGCTGACTGGCAAAAAGTTCATCACAGCGAGAAACAAGTTCCATTCCTTGACGAGCCATGACCAAATGGTCTACACGCATGGCGCCATCAAGGCGCTGGCTGCGAACCTGATGAAAATCGCCAACGACGTCAGATGGCTGGCAAGCGGTCCGCGCTGCGGCATCGGCGAGCTGACGATTCCGGAGAACGAGCCGGGCAGCTCCATCATGCCGGGCAAAGTCAATCCGACGCAAAGCGAAGCGATGACTATGGCGGTATGCCAGGTTATCGGCAACGATGCGGCAATCGGCATGGCGGCAAGCCAAGGCAACTTCGAGCTGAACGTCTTCAAGCCGGTTATTCTGTACAACTTCATTCAATCCGTTGCGCTGATGGCGGATTCGATGATTTCCTTCAATGACAATTGCGCGGTCGGCATCGAGCCGAATGAAGCGGTCATCAAACGCAACCTGGATCAATCGCTGATGCTGGTTACAGCGCTGAACCCGCATATCGGCTATGAGAATGCGGCGGCAATTGCGAAGAATGCTCATAAGAAAGGCCTGACGCTGAAGGAATCTGCAATTGCCAGCGGCCTGCTGACTTCAGAGCAATTCGATGAGTATGTTCGTCCTGAAAATATGATCGGCAAGCGCTAATCGATCGATAGAATAGATAGTGGCCATCCTCCGGAACGCACGGTTCCTGGGGGATGGCCTTTTTTTGGAGGCTGAAGAAGGTCTGCCTTTAAGGGCTTGACGTCATATTCGGTGCGGAGGAAAGTCGATCTGTGCTATGATACAAATAGCCGTTTCTTGCGGCTCTATCATGTGACAAAGTAGGGTAGCGACATGCATTTATTATCGGTTGAACATATAACGAAGACTTATGGCGAGAAAGTGCTGTTCAAGGATGTTACGTTCGGCGTGGAGGATGGCGACAAGGTTGGCATCATCGGCGTCAACGGAACAGGGAAATCGACGTTTCTGAAAGTAGTGGCGGGCGTCGAGCAAGCCGATTCCGGCTCGATCTCCGTCGGCAACCGGGTGGTTGTGCGGATGCTGGCGCAGGATCCCGTCTTCCAGCCTGGCGAGACGGCGCTGGAGCATGTGCTAGGCGGCGATTCGCCCCAGCTCAAGGCGGTTCAAGGCTATGCCGCTGCGATGGAGGCGATCACGCTTCATCCGGAGAGCGAGGAGCATCAGGCCGCGCTGATTGCCGCGAACCAGCGTATGGATGAGCTGGACGCATGGCAGCTTGAGAATGAAGCGAAGACTGCGCTTTCGAAGCTTGGCATCCAGCAATATGACGCCAAGGTCGAGACGTTGTCCGGCGGCCAGCGGAAGCGGGTTGCGATGGCGGCGGCCTTGCTGCTTCCGTCCGATGTGCTGATTCTGGATGAGCCGACGAACCATATCGACAATGACTCCGTCGCTTGGCTGGAGGGAATGCTCCAGAAGCGCAGAGGAGCGCTGCTGATGATTACGCATGACCGGTATTTCCTCGACCGGGTCAGCAACAGAGTCATTGAGCTTGACCGCGGGGAGGCTCACTTCTATCAAGCGAATTACAGCCGCTTCCTGGAGCTGAAGCTGGAGCGGGAGGAGCGCGAGGCCGCATCCGAGGCGAAGCGGCAGAATCTGCTGCGCAACGAGCTGGCCTGGATCCGCCGCGGCGCAAAAGCGCGGACGACGAAGCAGAAGGCGCGCATCGACCGCTTCGAGGCGCTTAAGGCAGCCGGGCCGAAGGCGGCCGACGGCAAGCTGGACCTCTCCGTCGCTTCCTCGCGGCTGGGCAAAAAAATCGTCGAGATCGAGGACATCTCGAAGAGCTACGGCGACCGTACGCTTATTCGCGGCTTCAGCTATATCGCGGTGCCTGAGGACCGGGTCGGAATTGTTGGACGGAACGGCAGCGGCAAGTCGACGCTGCTGAGGCTGATCGCGGGCAAGCTAGAGCCGGATTCCGGCACGGTTGATATTGGCCCGACGGTCAAGCTGGGATGGTTCTCGCAGGAGCGCGAGGAGATGGATGAGTCGCTGCGGGTTATCGAATATATCCGTGAAGAGGCCGAGCAGGTGAAGACGGCGGACGGAACGGCGATTTCCGCGGGACAAATGCTGGAGCGCTTCCTGTTCTCGCCGACAATGCAGTGGACGCCGATTGCGAAGCTGTCCGGCGGGGAGAAGCGCAGACTCCAATTGCTTCGTGTCCTGATGAGCGCGCCGAACGTGCTGCTGCTCGACGAGCCGACGAACGATCTGGACATTGCCACACTTACGGTGCTGGAGGATTATTTGGACGACTTCCCAGGCGTTGTATTTGTCGTCTCCCATGACCGCTATTTCCTGGATCGTACGGTTGAGAAAATCATTGCTTTTGAGAACGGCGTAATTACGCATCATACAGGCAATTATTCGGACTATCAGTCCGGTGCGGAGAAGCGCGAGCAGACGGAGCCTGCGGCGGCGGATAAGAGTGGAGCCGGCAAGAGCACTGTGGCGGGCAGCGGGGCTGCAGCGCCAAGCCAGCAGGCAAGGGAGCGCGCGCTCAAGATGTCGTATAAGGAGCAGAAGGACTTCGAGGCAATAGACGGCTGGATCGAAGAGGCCGAGGGTGAGCTGACACGGATTGCTGCGGCGATGGAAGCGGCCAGCAGCGATTCAGCCAAGCTGCAGGAGCTGATGGCGCAGCAGCAGCAAGCGGAAGAAAAGCTGGAGGCGCTGATGGAGCGCTGGACCGAGCTGAACGAGCTAGCCGAGAAGATTGAGGCTCAGAAGCGCGGCTAGACAAGGCGAGGCGGGGCTCTCTCGTTCGTCAATCTGCCCAAATTGCTCGAACTGCTCCAATTGCTTAACGTACATGGATCAAGTCACACAACAATAAAGAACGACAAGGTGGTCATATGGACATGGCAGACAATACTAGCATTCGGAACATCTACTGCATCGGCCGGAATTACCGGCTGCATGCGCTTGAATTAGGCAACGAGGTGCCATCGGAGCCCCTCGTATTCACGAAGCCTTCACACGCGGCAGCGGCTATGGATGGCAATGAAATCGCATTGCCGGCACATGTCGGCGAGGTGCACTTCGAGCTGGAGATCGTGCTGCGCGTTAGCGATTCATATCGTCCTGGAGCGGCCGAGGGCGAGTGCTTCGATGCAATGACCCTTGGGCTGGATATGACGCTGCGCGACGTGCAGTCCAAGCTTAAGGCAAAGGGCCAGCCTTGGCTAGCGGCCAAAGGCTTCAAAAACTCAGCGCCGCTCGGTCGCTGGATTCCATATCCGGGCGAGGCGGCGCTGGCAGAGAGCACGTTCAAGCTGGTGCGCAACGGTGAAGATGCGCAGGTCGGCTGCTCCAAGGATATGCTGTTCGGCATTTCGGAGCTAGTGCGCTATATCGAGGAGCATTACGGGCTTGGCGCTGGAGATTTGATCTATACCGGCACTCCTGCGGGCGTAGCGGCGCTGCATGACGGCGATGTGCTGGAAGCGGTGTGGGCTGGAGAGAAGCTTGGCGAATGCCGTATTGCGATGCGGTAAGGCTGAATTTAGCAGCTGTCCAACGCAGATAAGAATTAAGGCCGGTCGATATATTGACCGGCCTTTATTTGTGCGGATATAGCCGTTTCTGCAACAAATGAAAAAAGCGGGCCAGTGTGACTGGTCCGCTCTTTTGTCATGAATAGTTGGTTAAGGGAATGTGCTCCAGCAGGTGTTATCTGCCGTTGAATGCGCTCAGCATCCAGACGTGCTTCTCCAGGGACGTATGAATAGCGAGCAGCATATCGGCTGTCGTCTCGTCGCCTGATTGCTGGGCGACTTCCATGCCTTGCTTCAGCTCTTCGATAATGACGGTGAAGTCATGAATCAACTGGTCGACCATCTCTACGGCAGTCTCGTTGCCGTTCGCTTCCTTGATGCTGGACTCTTCCAGATAGTCGCTCATTTTGGCGATTGGCTGGCCTTTTACCGCAAGGAGACGTTCTGCAATTTCATCGACGTGAAGCGCTGCTTCTTCGTAGAATTCCTGGAACTTTTCATGCAGCGTAAAAAACTGCGAGCCTTTGACGTACCAATGGTAGTTGTGGAGCTTGATATAAAGCACGCTCCAGTTGGCGATTTGACGGTTCAGATGTTGTTGTACATTATGCATGATCATCATCCTTTCGAAAGTTGAATTTCAATAGTAGATTGGCGGATTCATTCAGCTTAGCAAGTCGTCGTATCGTGTTCCGATCTCCCGCTAGTTTGTGCCAAAACGAGGAGGGGAATACGGCGATTGGGAATGAATATGAGGGAATGAATATGAATTAGATCAATTCCTTGTTTATAATTATTACAAAGTAATAGTCATTTGTCAAGGATGAGCGAAAACTCTTTTTCATACTCATTTTGTAGATGATAATAGGTAATTGCGCTTTTATTGATTACCCGAATTGAGGAGGTTTGAAACGGCGGGCGCAGGGGCTGTTACAGACGGCAGTGGCGGTGAGCGTTAGCGAGTAAAAGGACATTCGGATGGATGGCTAAGTAGAGTGGAGAAGATCGAGTAGGGAGCATTACGCTGCGCGAATGGCTGCGGACTTCTAAAGAAATTGAACGTGTATATGGAGAGGCTTCGTCGTGAGCGTGCCATTCGCAATTTTTCAAAAAGAAGGTGCGTATGATTGGTAGCGTGCTCATGAAGTGGGGGCTTACTGGGGGGCTATTTGATCATATATGGATATGATCGCGCCGCTGCAGCTTTTTAAGCTGTAAGCCGAGTTTTACGGGTTACAGCCTGCGCGGGAGCGGCTTTTCAAGCTGTAAGCCGAGTTTTTCGGCATACAGCCCATGCGGGAGGGGCTTTTCAAGCTGTAAGCCGAGTTTTACGGCATACAACCCGCATGGGAGCCGCTTTTCAAGCTGTAAGCCGGATTTTACGGGTTACAGCCCGTGCGGGAGCGGCTTTTCAAGCTCAAAGCCCGTTTTTTAAGGCTTACTGCTTGCTCATGATTGGTTACACAATAAAAATGACGGCTAACTAGAATAGGTTAAATTGCTAACCTTATCCCAAGACAACGCAGTTTACGCATCGCATCACAACGGATATGAACAGCAAATGCGAATATGCGCAAAGACGCTAATACCGCCCTACAACCCTCTGCACCGCTTCAAAATACAAATAGCGGGAGCAAGCCGGCCACACCGGCTTGCCCCCGCTATCCAATTAGTTCGAAGCTGCGACCGCAGCTTTTTCTTCCGCTTCAGCGAGCATGAAGATGGTGAGCACGAACATGGCATGCGACCATGTCAGCGGGACAACCCATGCTGTCTCGCCTGTCACTTTGTCGACTTGCTCCGGCAGCAAGCCTGTCTCGGTGCGATGAGCCATCGCCCAGTCAAGCAGCTTGCGGGCAGCGGCGAGGTCGCCTGTCGCTACGCGATAGTGAGCGAGCCACAGCGTTGTCAGAATCCACGGATTGCCGCCGATGTAGATGTCATCCTCGTAGCGCTTGATGCCCCCTACGCCTGGCACCGTCAGGGCCGCTTCGATCGTGTCGGCCGTGCGGCGCATGCGCTCATGCTCAGGCGCTACCGCGCCGAATGGCACCGAGATGCCGAGCAAGCTGATATCGACGATCGGATCGTGCTTCAGCACATGCTTCTCGTAGCCTTTGTCTAGCTGCTCGGTATGGCCTGCGAGACCTGCAGAGATTGCAGCGTCGTATTTGTCCTTGCCCACTTTCAGGTTCAGGCCGCGGTAGAAGCTGCTGCCTTCCTCGTTCCAGCACTCGTTCATAATCACGGCTGCAATACGGGCTGCAGCGCTTCTCCAGTCCTTCGCAAGCGCTCCATGGCCCAGCAGCTCAGCGAAGCTTGCTGCAGACGTCAGGCCGCCGTATACAGCCGCAGAGGAGTACGTATGGGATGCCTCGCGCTCTTCCCATAGATCGATGCTCGGCTTCGGCAAGCCGCTCTCCGAATCAATGAAAGTCATCAGGAACCCTGCGCCTCTCTCGACAGCAGGCCATACCTGACTCGCGAATGCCATGTCCTGCTTTTCCAGATAATGCTCCCACATGCCCCATAGAATGGAGGAGCCTTCGTCGATCTGCAAGCCCCAGGAAGGTGCAAGCCCGCCATCGTGATAATGGCGCTGCTGCCAGGAGCCGTCAGGAGATTGGGCGGTCAGCGTCCAAGCGTAGAAGCGGTCGGACAGCTCGTTCAGGCCGGCTTTGTCAAGCGCGGTCGTAATGAAGGCAGCGTCCCGGCCCCAGCAGAAGGAATAGCCGCCGCAGCGCGAGAAGTTCTCGTCAAACTCGGGAGCGGCGATGATGCTGCCTGTTTTCTCATCGGACATCAGCTTGAACATCAGGACGGAGCGCTCGTACAGCTCTTTCACATCCTCGCCTTCGATCGGGCAAGGCGCAGCAGCATCCACATATGCGTTCCAGTATGCATTGGTAAGGCGGGCAAGCTCTTCGCTCGTTTTTCCTTTTGCTGCAGAGAGCTCCTCCAACGCCTGCTCTTCGTTGTGTCCAGCAGCGATGTAGAGGGGAATCGTTACACTCGCTCCCGGCTGCAAATTCTGTATATCCCAGGACATGGCGCCGTCAGGACGCATATCGATCATATTGCCGTTCAGCTCGCCATTTTGCACCGCTTCCCAGGATAGTCCCGCCTGGAACTTTGCGCATACGTTTGCACTTGAAAGCGCAAAAAAGTATCCGTTGCGGAAATGGATCAAGGCATCGGCGGAAGGCTGGAACATCGTTGTGTTGTACAGTCCGTTCTCGCTGATCTGGAAGCAGGAGTGGAGCAGGAAGCGGAAGCTTTGCGCCGCGTTGCTGTCGTTTTTGAAAGTGTATTGGCGCACGATAACATTGCTCTCCGGCACGGCAAAGTGCAGGCTGTCTACTGAAATCGGCCCTTCAGAAGAACGGGCGTCTACACGAAGCACATTGCTCCGCTTGACATAGGCGGCTTCATGCTGCCAGCCGTCTTGCTCGCCGTCGAACCATGTGAGCGCTTTACCTTCGACTTGCAGTCCGGTGCGCATGGCATCGACATGCTGGGGCGTGTCGATATTCGGCCACCACAGCCGGTACATGCGTCCGGTGCGGCCCAGCGAGGCCAGGAAAGAGGAATTGCCGATAATGGCGTCTACCAAATATGGCTTGTTGTTAGTCATAAATTTAGCTCCTTTTGTTTACGGCTTGTATGGAGGAATCGCGTACGATCAGCCTGTGCGGAATGATCATGCGAGGTTGATGAATATTTTCGTCCATGATACGGCGGATAAGCAGTTGGGAGGCCGTGTATCCCAATTGATAGGTGCCGATGTCAATGGAGCTGATCGGCGGCGTGGCAAGCTCGGATAATGCGATATTGTTAAAGCTGACGAGGCTGATGTCATCCGGAACGGTGTAGCCAAGCTCATTAAGCCCTCTAAGCACGCCGAAGCCGACGACATCGTCGATGACGACAAGTCCGCTTGGACGCTCCGGCAAGCTCATCATGAAGGACATGGCGCGGTACCCGCTCTGCTGCAGGAACTCGCCTTCCACGATCCATTCGGAGCGCATGGTCAGCCCCGCCTCGCGCATCGCTCTCCGGTAGCCGGACATCCGGTCATGGGATACCGTCAAATTCGGCGGTCCGCTGACGAAGCCGATACGCTCATGGCCTTGGATAATCATATGTTGGGTCGCATCGTAGGCTGCTTGTTCATTGTCATTGTCCACAGACAGAATATTCTGATGGCCTTCCGAACGCCCGATCAGGACAGTAGGGAAGTTATGGTTGTTCAATATATCGATGAGCGGGTCATTCGTTCTGGCGGATAACAAAATAACGCCATCGACTCTGCGGCCAAGAACAAGACGGGAGATCGTTTCGTTCTCATCCTGCGGAGAAGTGGCGGCTGCAAGCAGCATGTCATATCCCGCTCTTGTGGACTGCGTCAGTATACCGCGCAAAAGCTCCCCGAAGAAGAAGTCCTGGAACAGCTCCTCGGCCGGACGCGGCAGCATGATCGCAAGCGTACGTGTCGTTTTGGACACCAGGCTTTTTGCCATCAGATTCGGATGGTAGCCCATCTCATCCATAATTTTTTTAACTTTAGCAGATGTAGCTTTACTGATTCGCGGATGGTTCGAGACCACCCTCGACACCGTGGAAGGCGATACTCCCGCGGCCTTCGCTATGTCTTTAATTGTAACCATCGTGCGAGCCCCCACTCGAGCAACCTTAATTGACTGCGCTAATAATGAATATTATGTTCATCCTAATGCAACTTTTGCTCATATGTAAATATATATCTTGGCGACTGCTTTAACAAATGACGAAAAACTGAGCTAGTGAGAGAAATAGTGAGAAAAACAAAGCGTTCCCCGTGAAGTTGAATTAAAATGAACTGTGCAAACGTTTTAACAAATGACATGGCATGTAGTATATTGAATACACGAATAGAACGCTTTCAAAAGTCCCATTTTCGAAAAATAAGCGATTTCAATCCTAAAGAGCATTGAAACTCGCCATTTTTTGAGAAAAGTGTACAAACGTTTGCGCATGTTGCACGCAGCAGAGAAGGCCGGCATTGCCGCACCGCGGCGCCTCTCAGGCTGAACAGCATGACGAATCGCATAAGATGCAGGGAAATATCGCATTTTATGGGTATGAACGTTTGAAGCCGTAACAAAGAGAAAGCGAATTCATTCGATCATATCCACATATTTGGGAAGGGGATCATTAGAATGAAAAAATGGTTTGTCATGACGCTGATCGTTGCTTTGTTCGTCGTTGCTGCATGCGGCAATGGGAATAAAGGAGGCAATGAGGGCAACACAAGCACGAACACTCCGGGCAACACGGCTACAAACACACCTTCGAATAACGCAGGCGGCGAAGAAGACGGAGAAGAGATTACTCCGGAGCCAGGCGCGAAGCTGCTGGTATGGGAATCCAAAGAAGAGCGTCCATTCGTTGAAGCAATCGCAAAAGAATTTACTGAGAAATACGGCATTGAAGTGAAGTTCGAAGAGCTTGGCGCTGCCGATCAAGTCGGCAAGCTGATCTCCGACGGTCCTGCAGGCCTTGGCGCTGACGTAGTCCTGTTCCCTCATGACAACCTGGGCAAAGCGGTATCGGCCGGCCTGGTATTGCCAAACGACTTCTATGAGGAGCAATCCCGTGCTGAGAACTCCGAGCTGGCAATCAACGCTGTATCCTATGACGGCGTGTTGTACGGATACCCGCGTTCCGTTGAGACATACGCATTGTTCTACAACAAAGCGCTGATCCCTGAAGCGCCAAAAACATTTGAAGAAGTTGTAGAATTCGCAAAAACATACAATGATCCAAAAGCAAACAAATTCGCTCTGATGTGGGAAGTAGGCAACTTCTACTTCAACTACCCGTTCATCTCGACAGGCGGCTATGTATACGGCGACAACGGCCAAAACAAAGACGACATCGGTCTGAACAACGAAGGCGCAGTTAAAGGCCTTGAGTTCTACGGTTCCCTGAAAAATATTCTTCCAATGAACTCCGGCGATGTCACATACGACATCAAAAAAGGCCTGTTCATGGGCGGCACACTGGCATTGGACATTAACGGTCCTTGGACAATCAAGGAATACAAAGATGCCGGCATCGACTTCGGCGTAGCTCCGCTGCCTAGCATCAATGGCCAGCCGGCATCTTCCTTCTCCGGCATCAAGGCATGGTATGTCAATAGCTTCTCTGAATATCCGAACGCAGCGCGCCTGTTCGCTCGCTACGCATCGACGAAAGAAGCCCAGCTGAAGGACTTCGAAATTACTGGCGCACTTCCAGCTAACAAAGATGCGGCTGCTGATCCAAGCGTACAAAGCGATGAAATCGTAAAAGGCTTCCTGCAGCAGTTCGAGCAATCCACTCCAATGCCTTCCATCCCTGAGATGGGCAATGTATGGAGCCCGATCGCGGCGGCGTTCTCCGATGTGTGGAACTCCGGCAAGAACGCGAAGGACGCACTTGACAACGCTGTGCAGCAAATCAAAGACGCCAACAATGGCGCGGCAGCTCAATAAGACAAATGAAGCATCGCGTTCACCCGTCGATCCATTCGGCGGGTGAACCGATGTCTACATGAAAGGAAGGGAGCCAGGCGGTATGAATCGTCATCGCGGCATTGCGGCTACTTTGTCAGTTCTCTTTATGGGACTCGGCCAACTGTATAACCGCCAGATTGTAAAAGGCTTGTTATTAATAGCTGTCGAAGCGGCAGCTCTATTCTACTTTATTCCTAATCTAGGCAAAGCAATTTGGGGGGTCTGGACCCTCGGCGAGAAAACGCAAGGTTTGCAAAAGGTCGGCAAGGTTATGGTCCGGGTGGAAGGCGACCATTCCATCTACTTATTAATTAGCGGTCTAATTACAATTTTCGCTCTATTTATTTTCCTCATCATCTACATTATGAATATTCGCGACGCATATCGTACGGGAATGCTGAGGGACAACGGGGAGAAGCCTGCGAATATCAAGCAATCATGGGCGCATATGATGGACAAGAAATTCCCGTATCTTATGCTCTCCATCCCTGTAATCGGCGTGCTGTTCTTCACGATCATGCCGATCATCTTCATGATCCTGCTAGCGTTCACCAACTATGCGTCGCCTAATCATATTCCGCCGAAATCCTTGGTGGACTGGGTAGGCTTTGACACATTCAAAAACCTGCTAACGCTCAAAACATGGAGCAAAACGTTTTTCGGCGTATTCTCATGGACGATTATCTGGGCGGTTATCGCAACGGTTACAACATATTTTGGCGGCATCCTTGTCGCATTGCTGGTTGAATCCAAAGGCGTTCGCTTCAAAAAAATGTGGCGCACGATTTTCATTCTGCCTTATGCCATTCCACAGCTGATCTCTTTGCTGGTTATGCGCAACCTGTTCAACGGGCAATTCGGCCCGATCAACCAATACCTGAGCTACTTCGGACTTGGCAAGCTGCCATGGCTGACCGATCCGTTCTGGGCGAAGGTAACGGTTATCATGGTTAACATGTGGGTCGGCATCCCGGTGTCGATGGTGCTTATAATGGGTATCCTGACGGCGATTCCGAAGGATCTGTACGAAGCGGCCGACGTAGACGGCGCGACGAACTTCCAGAAGTTCAGAATTATTACGCTGCCGTTCATTCTATTCTCTACGGCTCCGATTCTGATCACGCAATTCGCAGGCAATATCAATAACTTCAACGTTATCTTCCTGCTTACGAACGGCGATCCGGTCAAGGGCGACTATCAGTTTGCCGGCAGCACCGACTTGCTCGTCACGTGGCTCTATAAGCTGACGCTGAACAATAGCCAGTTCAATATGTCTGCGGCGATCGGCATTATTATCTTCCTGCTTATCGCATCGCTGTCGATCTGGAGCTATCGCCGTACGAAATCGTACAAAGAGGAGGACATGATCCAATGAAAATGGGACAGAAATCTGCATCTACGCTACGTCTGACCGTAAGCTATATCATTCTCAGCTTGATTGCGGTCTGCGCATTGTACCCGGCTGTATGGGTCTTGCTCTCCTCGCTGCGACCCGGAACAAGCTTGTTCAGCCCGACGTTCATACCGGAGCGTTTTACGCTGGATCATTATAAAGAACTGTTCACGAATCAAAGCTTCAAATACGGCGTGTGGTATCTCAACACGCTGAAAATCGCCACGCTGTCGATGATCTTCTCGACGATTCTGGTGACGCTGTCGATGTACGCATTGTCCAGATTCCGCTTCCGCGGAAGAAAGACGTCGCTCACGATGATGCTAATTCTTGGCATGTTCCCGGGCTTCATGAGCATGATCGCGATCTTTATCGTATTGCTGCAATTGAACCTGCTAGATACGCATGCGGCGCTTATTCTCGTGTACTCGGCAGGATCCGTTCTTGGCGGCTTTGTGGTGAAAGGCTTCTACGACACCATTCCGCGCAGCCTTGATGAAGCTGCACGCATTGACGGAGCGACGCATCTGCAAGTATTCCTGAAAATCATGCTTCCGCTGTCGAAGCCGATGCTGACGTATGTCGCGCTGACGACGTTCACTGGCGCATGGGTAGACTTTATCTTCGCCCGTCTTGTCTTGCGGAGCAAGGAGAACTGGACGCTGGCTGTAGGCATGTGGGATCTGGTCAACTCGTATCAAAACAGCAACTTCACGCTGTTCGCAGCCGGCGCCGTGCTGATCGCCATTCCGATTACGCTGCTGTTCGTCTTCCTGCAGCGCTTCCTGGTGCAGGGCCTGACTTCCGGCGCATCGAAGGGATAATCGAATGAAGCATCATGGGAGAAAGCTTCAGACCGCAAGTCTTCTCATTCTGCTTGTCACGGCGCTTCTGACAGGCTGTGCAAGCCCTAACAATGCTAATTCGGGCGAATCGCCGAATCCGCCTTCCAATGACAATAAGCCGCCGTCGGCAGCGCCGGCAAGCTATGATGTCGATGAGCAGCCGTCGCGCGTCTACTATGAAATCTTCGTCCGGTCATTCTATGATACGGACGGAGACGGAATCGGAGACTTGAACGGCGTGACGGCAAAGCTTGATTACTTGAAGGAGCTGGGCATCGGAGGCATCTGGCTGATGCCGATCAACGAGTCGCCTAGCTACCATGGCTATGATGTAACCGACTATTATGCGATTAACCCGGAATACGGCAAGCTGGACGATCTGTTGCGGCTGCTTGACGAGGCTCATAAGCGGGATATTAAGGTCATTATGGACCTTGTCGTGAATCACACGAGCAGCGAGCATCCTTGGTTCAAGGAGGCGCTTGCGGATGCGAATAGCCCGTATCGGGGCTGGTATTCGTTCGCTGAAGCTGGCGACAAGCTGCAGACGGACGGCGCGGTGGACGGCAATCCTTGGCACAGCTACGGCAGCTTGCGTTATCTGGGCATCTTCTGGGGCGGCATGCCGGATCTGAACTTCGATGAGCCGAAGGTACGCGAAGAGATGATCAAGATCGGACAGTATTGGCTGAAGCAAGGGCTTGACGGCTTCCGGCTGGATGCGGCCAAGCATATCTACGGCGACTTTAAGTCGACGGCGGGCTCTCCGGGGGTGCAGGCGGCCAACAAGAAGTGGTGGCAGGAATTCCGGGCGGGCATGAACGAAGTGAACCCGGATGCTTACTTGATCGGTGAGGTGTGGGATTCGCTTGCGATTATCGCGCCATACTTCGATCAGGCGCTGGATTCCGCCTTCCACTTCGATCTGGCCGACAAGTTGATCGGGGCGGCAAGGAATGAAAGCGACCCTGACCTTGCCTTCTCGCTGGAGCGCGCATACAAAGTCTATGAGAAGTCTTCGGGCGGCACATTCGTCGATGCGCCGTTCCTGAGCAATCATGACCAGAATCGCGTCATGAGCGAGCTTCGCGGCATTACCGATCATGCGAAGATGGCGGCGGCTCTGCTGCTTACGCTGCCTGGAACGCCATATCTCTATTACGGAGAAGAGATCGGCATGCAAGGCGTGAAGCCGGATGAATATATCCGCGAGCCGATGCTGTGGCATCGCAGTCCGGCAGGCGGAGAAGGGCAGACAACCTGGATTGCATCCAAGCATAATAAGGAAGCGGGCGAAGGATCTGTCGAGGCCCAGCTTGGGCAGGACGGCTCGCTTCTGGAACATTACCGGACGCTGATCGGCTGGCGGAATGAAGAGGCGGCCCTTCGCGACGGCACGATTGGAGAGTATAAGCTTGACACGGCAGGCGGCAAGCTGAGCGCCTTCGTCCGCGTGACGAAGGCGGAGCGGGTGCTCGTCGTTCACAATCTGTCGGGCGAGACGCAGGCGGCAGAGCTGGCTCCATCGGAATCGTATGGAGCATTCACGCAGCTTGCCCGCAGCACCGCAGTCGATGCGAAGCTTGATGGCACGGCACTGACGCTGCCTCCTTACAGCACAGCCATATTGAAATAAAGAAGAGCATTCCCGATTAAGCGGGAATGCTCTTTTGTTCTAGCAGCTTACAGATAGCTGCGGCCGTTGCTCGTAATTCTTGAATCGCTCCTGATCATGGAGCCGCAGCGTACACCCATAACCCGCTTTAGCCCTAGTTAAAGCTAGTTGTACTCCCGCATGGAGCGCAGCCCGATAAAGGCGGCAGTCCCTGCAATCAGCATGGCTATGCCGCTGTAAGTCATAATAACAGCAGGTCCGAATTGGTCGGACAATGCGGAGAATACGGCAAGCCCGACAGGCGGAGCGACGCTCGTCAGCGTGCCGAGCAGGCCGAATACGCGGCCTTGCAGGGAGGGGGCCACGGCGACTCTGATCAAGATGAACAGAATCGTTGTGCTGAAGGAGAACAGCACGCCGACTAAGCCGATCAAGGGCAGCGCCGGAGCGGCGGAGCCGATGAACGATATGGCGGTAAAGAGCGGCCCCATAAGTACAATGCTGATTAGAGCGAGCTTGCCGCGATGGCGTAGACGATTGTCGAATCTCATAATGATGATTGAGCCGACGACGTAGCCAAGCGGAATGCAGGCCTCAAGCAGCCCGAATATGAGCGGCGATGCTTGCCATACTTGCACGGCCATGACTTGAATCAGCATAAACGTCGATAAAAAGAAGAACATGACCAGCGGCAGCAGCATGACGGCTCCGCGGACAAAACGATTGTTCCAGACGACACGGAAGCCTTCGGCGAAGTCGGCCCGGAACGAGGTTTTCTCCCTCTCTTGCCGCTCTGGTGCTGCATATGGGAATCGCCCTGCGAACAGGAGCAGCATCCCGGACACGAGGAAGGTAGACGCATCGAGCGCCACGGCAAAGACGCCTCCGAACAGGGCTACTGCGGTGCCGCCAGCGGCATATCCTGCAATGCGGATCAGATTGTCTGAGACGCTAATGGCAGCCACCGCCCCGGATACGCCGGATTTGCCGACTATCTCGATTAGGGAGGCCTGGAAGGCAGGACCCCGGAATGCGCCGGCCAGAGCGACGATGGCGGTCAGCGCCAGAATGAGAAAGAACGGAGTATCGGGCAGCGCCATGCACAGCGCGATTCCTCCCACGATGAGAAAGCGGAACAAGTCGGCGGCAATCATAAGCTGGCGGCGATTGACGCGGTCGGCCACCGTACCGGCGATGGAGCCGAAGAGCATGCTAATGACCAAATGCGTAATGAGAACTAGCGACATCAGCTTAGCGCTGCCCGTCGTCTGGAGCACCCACAGGTTCAGCGCAATGCTGTGAAAGGTATTGCCGAGCAGCGACAGACTGTAGCTGGCGAATACCGTCCGGAAAGTGCGATTGCGCCAGAGGCCTGCTTCCTTCGGCGCAGGTTGAAGGGGACGGTGCTCAGGCATGCTTCTTGCGAATTCAGCCATGTTAATTCCTCCTTGTGGTTATAGGTCTGCGGAAAATAATGCCTAACGGTGCGCAACTTAAACGTTTAAGTCGCTAAAGAAATATGCAGAGAAAGCTGCTCTGCATGAAGGTAGAGGTGACGCCTGGCGGGGTACAATTGCTGCCAAGCTAATTGAATGCAGGCCCCCTATTGGATCGGGCCTGCGGGTTTATTAGGATGCTTTTATTAGGCGGGCCGGAATAGCTGTCGTTCCGCAGGGACTGCATCAGCTCAACCGCCGCAAGATGCTTCCCATCCTCGAACACAATAGAGGAAACGCGGGGAAGCGGACGGAGCAATTCCGGCATGCCTGCCGTACATAGAACGGTATAGCGCGAAGGATCCATCCATCTGGAGGCAATCAGGCCGATATATTCATTGATGATGATGCCTTCACCCGTCTGTCCGGCAAGAAAAGGCTGAAGCTGTTCTTCCCTCTCTAGCACCAGTACTTGGCTCACGGGCAGGGAGAGAAGAGTCTGCAGCTGAAGGGCTTCGCTCCTGGCATTCCGGTCAGCAATAAGGAAGCTGCAAGGCTTGCTGCTTTGCTCAGCGGCCGCTAGCGCCGCGCGTTCATAATCATAATTCACGCGATAGAAGAGCGGATCCTCGATATGGCTGTCGATGGCAATCAGCGGAACACGGAAGTGGCGGGAGATTTGATGAAAGGTATCCTGCACCGCACCCAGCACAAAGACGGCGTCCAGCTTTCGTTCCGCAATAATGTCCATATTCGGGGCCTCGGCATCCAGACTGGACAGGATGACATGAAAGCCGAGCAAGGTCAGCTCCCGTTCCATCGCATCGATGATTGGCGCATAGGAGGCACGCTCCCACCATTGCTCATCCTGACGGTGGTTGACGAGAATGCCGGCAAGGCCGGATTGCCGCTTAATAAGGGAGCGGGCAGCGAGATTCGGCACATAATTCAATTCGCATGCCGTATCCAGCACACGCTGCCTGGTCTCCTCGGGAATCGTCTGGCCCGTTACGTTGTTCAGGACGTAGCTGACGGTGGCGACCGATACTTGTGCCGCCTTGGCGATATCCTTCATCGTAGCTTTCTTGTCGCTGGATTTGTTCATGGCAGTAACTCCAATCGCTAACTTAAACGTTTAAGTTGATTATGGCATAAAGCCGTCTTGTCTGTCTATGACAAGACGGCTTTTTTGGCAAAGCATCTATACTTGCTTCAGAACAACAAAGCCGTAGCCGCCAAGCGGCAATTGAAGCTGCCCGTCTTTGCCTGTCGCAAGCTCGGAGCCTGCTGTGAATGTATCCGCATTGGAATGCAGCACGGTCCACTTGGAGGAGCCTAAGCTTGCAGGAGGGGCCGCTTGTTGCGCAGCGGCAGTCTCTTGAACAGCCGCAGTAGCAGCGTCGGCAGCCGCTTCCGCAGCTGCGGCAAAGCCGCGGAACGGAATGGCATGCGGCAGAGCGTCAGCCTGCACGGCAGACGGGATAGACAGCTCGAGCGTTGCCTCATCTTCGCGCGCGTTCAGCGCAATAAGGATACGCTCGCCATCCGAGCGGCGCTCGTAAGCGAGCAGCCCGTCTTCCTGGCCTGCATAAGCGAAGGCCAGGTCAGTCGTGCGAAGCGCTTCATGGCTGTGGCGCAAGCTGATTGTATCTTGATAGAAGCGCAGCAAGTCCTGATCCTGGGCTTCCTCCTCCCATACCATGCACTTGCGGCAGCCAGGGTCGGCGCCGCCGTTCAGGCCAACTTCATCGCCGTAGTAGAGGCAAGGCGTGCCAGGGTAAGTGAACTGGAACAGGGCAGCCAGCTTCAGCTTGTCGATATTGTCCTCGCAGATGGTCAGCAATCTCGGCGTATCGTGGCTGTCCAGCAGATTGAACGCCGCTTCGTTGACTTGCTGCGGATAAGCAGCGAGTTGGGTGCCGATAGCCTGAGCGAAAGCGGAAGCGTCGATCGTGCCGTAAGCAAAGAAGTCCAGCACGGCATTCGTGAACGGATAGTTCATGACGGCGTCGAATTGGTCGCCTTGCAGCCACGCCATGGAGTCGTGCCAGATCTCACCGAGAATATACGCCTCCGGATTGACGGACTTGACGACTTGGCGGAACTCGCGCCAGAACTGGTGGTCGACTTCATTGGCAACGTCCAGGCGCCAGCCGTCGATGCCGATTTCTTCGATCCAGTAACGGGCTACCTCGAAGAGGTAAGCTTTCACTTCCGGATTCTCCGTATTGAGCTTCGGCATAAGCGGCTCGAACGCGAACGTATCATAGCTTGGCACGCCGTCTATAACTTGAAGCGGCCATTCCCTAACGTGGAACCAGTCGGCATATTTGGAGCTTTGGCCGTTCTTCTGCGCGTCCACGAACGGAGCGAACGTTCGGCCGGAATGATTGAACACAGCATCGAGAAGCACGCGGATGCCGCGCTTGTGACAAGCGTCAACGAGCTCCTTCAACTTTTCATTGCTGCCGAAATGCGGATCGACCTTCAAATAATCTTGCGTATCATACTTGTGATTTGTAGTCGCTTCGAACAGCGGCGTGAAGTAGATCGCATTGATGCCAAGGCTGCTCAGGTGGTCCAGATGATCGATAACGCCTTGCAGGTCTCCTCCAAAGAAGTTGCTTGGCGTCGGCTTGCCGCCCCATGGCTCGACGTTGTCCGGGTCAAGCGACGGATCGCCGTTCGCGAAGCGCTCCGGGAAGATTTGATAGAACACCGCATCCTTCACCCAAGCCGGCGGCTCGAATACATCTACCGGATTGATGAAGGGGAAGTCAAAGAAGGTATTCGGATTGTCAGGAAGCTCGCGCACGAATTCCTTTTCGGTCATGATGACCGTCTCTTCGCCGCTATGGAAGCGGAAGGCGTAGCGCAGACGGCGGAACGGAGGCTTGACGGATGTCTCCCAATAGTCGAATCGCTCGTCGGAGCTGAGCAGGCGCATATCTACAGAGATGACAGTCTGGTTCCAGGCGTACTTGTCGCCGACGATAGCCTCCACACGGCTGACGTCGCCGCGCTTCGCACGAACGCGAAGATGGATGGTTTGTCCGTCGTAGGCGTATGCCCAGTTTTGCTTGGGACGATGATAGATAGCTTCCAATAACATGATGAATTTCCCCTTCCGAAATAGTTGGTAAAAACGAAAAAAGGCACAACCTCTGCTTGCTCAGCCGAGGTTGTACCTTTTCCTAGTAATGTTCAGCGCCGCTCTCGCGAAGCGTATATCGAACAATAGGTATGCGGTAGCAGTGCCTTTATATTTTTAACTCTCAACGTGAATAATTATACATTAATTGTACATTTTACGCCAGTAGCCAGCGCGAAAAAAGTTAAGCATTTACCGTGTCATGAGCCAGCGATTCCAGATAGCGCTCTGCATCCAGCGCCGCCATACAGCCGCTGCCGGCTGCGGTAATCGCTTGGCGGTAGATCTTGTCTTGGACGTCGCCGCACGCGAATACGCCGGGAATGTTCGTCTCAGTCGTGCCAGGCTTGACGATGATGTAACCTTGCTCATCAGTCGTAATCTGGCCGCCGAGGAAGCCGGTATTCGGCGTATGGCCGATCGCGACGAACACGCCGTCCGCTTCCAGCAGCTCTTCTTCGCCGGTCTCGTTGTTCAGGACGCGCAGCCCTTTCAGGCCGATCTCGCCGCCGACGACTTCAAGCGGAGTGCGGTTCAGGCTCCAGGAGACCTTCTCGTTGTCGCGGGCGCGGTCCTGCATGATCTTCGAAGCGCGCAGCTCCTCGCGGCGATGAACGAGGCGCACATCCGTTGCGAAGCGGGTCAAGAAGCTGGCTTCCTCCATCGCGGAATCGCCGCCGCCGATGACAATCAGCTTCTTGCCGCGGAAGAAGAAGCCGTCGCATGTTGCGCAAGTGCTTACGCCGCGTCCCAAGTTGTCTTGCTCGCCCGGGATGCCCAAATATTTGGCCGACGCGCCAGTTGAAATAATGATGGATTCCGCCTGCAGCTGGCCAAGACCTTCAACCTCAAGCGTATAAGGGCGCTTGCTGAAATCTACGCTCTTCACGGAGCCCGTCTTGAAGGTTGCGCCGAAGCGCTGCGCTTGCTTGCGCATATTCGACATCAGCTCGCTGCCCAGAATGCCTTCCGGGAAGCCGGGGAAGTTCTCAACCTCCGTCGTTGTCGTCAGCTGTCCGCCGGGCTGCCAGCCTTCAATGACAAGCGGCTCCATATTGGCGCGGGCGAGGTAGATCGCGGCTGTCAATCCGGCAGGGCCGGTTCCGATAATGATTGTTTTATGCATAGGTTAATCCCCCAATACGAATGGAATTGTATAATTCAAAGCTATAACAAACTGTAACGAATGTCAATACAGTTCACCCAACCTTCATCATAGAGTCGGCAGATGCGGAATTAGCGGCCTCTATTCTATAAGATAGGCGTCTTCCATTAGCCCCTGGCCCCCGATAATGATATGATAGATGAAAGGTGCGACTCCTTAAGCGAAGAGAGAGGGGCATACGTAGCAATGGCGAACAAAATCAGGAAGGCGGTCATTCCCGCAGGCGGACTTGGCACGAGGTTTCTTCCCGCGACTAAGGCGCAGCCTAAGGAGATGCTGCCTCTTATCGACAAGCCGGCTATTCAGTATATCGTAGAGGAAGCCGTGGATTCCGGCATTGAGAGCATCGTCATTATAAGCGGCAGACATAAGCGAGCCATTGAGGACCACTTCGACAAGTCGGTTGAGCTGGAGGCGGAGCTTGAGGCAAGACATAATGAAGAGATGCTGTCCGTCGTCAGGGAAATCTCTCAATTGGCGGATATCTATTACGTGCGGCAGAAGGAGCCGCTAGGGCTTGGGCATGCCGTGCTGTGCGCCCGGCGCTTTATCGGAGACGAGCCGTTCGCAGTTCTGCTTGGAGATGATATACTAACTGCCGATAAGCCATGTCTGAAGGAAATGATGGATGCGTATGAGCAGACTCAGACATCGGTCGTGGCTGTTATGGAAGTGCCGTGGGATCAGACTCACAAATACGGCATAGTGGATATAGACCAAGGATCGGATCTTTTTGTACCCGTGCGGAATATCGTAGAGAAGCCGGCGCCAGGCCTTGCGCCGTCCAATTATGCGGTTGTAGGGCGTTACGTGCTGCATCCCGCAATCTTCAGACTGCTGGAGCAGGCGAAGCCGGGCAAGGCGGGGGAGATTCAATTAACGGACAGCTTGCAGGAGATCAATCGCCAGCTTGGGCTGAATGCCTTCCGCTTCGGAGGGCGCCGTCATGACGTAGGCGACAAGCTCGGATTCGTGCAGGCGACGATCGATTTCGCTCTAGAGCGTGCAGATCTTGCGCAGGATGTGAGAAAATATATGCTAGAGCGTCTTGGCGGAATAAGCCAGGGCTAACCATAGAGGCGCCGTCCTCGGTCTCCTGATCGGGGCGGCGTTTGTTTTGTATCTTCCACTATTTTAAAATGGAGATTATTTACTATTTGTTATAAAATAGAGTTTGGATTCATAGAGAGAAGATAGATAGGCTGGGAGTTGAACGCAGGTGTATTGCCATCATTGCGTAAGAAGCTATGCGGAGAATGCCAGATATTGCAGTCAATGCGGAAGAAGGCTGCATTCCCATAGAATTATAGAATCAGCCGGCTGGGAAGAGGCGCGTTCCGAAGGAGCGGCGTCGATAGAGCTTGCAGGAGGACCTGCCTTTGACGGACGTGCGGCTCCTGCCGAGGCGATGTACAAGCCTGGATTGGGCTGGCAGCTTCCGCTTGCGCTTGCGGGGCTTGCCTTCGTCGTCGCGATAGCTGTCGTGATGTACTATCAATATGAAAAGGGCGTTAATGAGACGGTGCTGCGGCTGCAGTCGGAAGCGAAAACCGCTGCCCTGAGCGGAGAATACATAGTAGCGCTGGAGAAGCTGGAGGATGCTCTTGAAGCCCGCCCCCGCTTTAAGTCGCTAACCGCGGATATTGAGATTATTCAGCATGTCATGGAGCTTGAGCGGATGACGGGCCAGATCGATACGAGTCTGTCCATCGGCATGATCGATGAAGCAGAATCGGGCCTGAACCGGCTGAAGACCGAATTCGGCGGCCACAAGGAGCCGATCTACGATAAGCTTCGGGACAGCCTGGACGAGCTGAACATGAAGCTCACGCTTCTGAAGCTTACGAAGGAATACGAGACGCTCACCACGGTGAAAGAGCTGGGAGAGATGCTGAACGTCGTGAACGGATTAATCGGCGAAGAAGCTGCCGAGCTGCGCGGGGACATTATAGTCTCTATTCAGGATATTACCGCAAGAGAGGTGGAGCAGCTGCTTGCCCGCAAAAACTTCACCGGGGCGACAGCCGCTGTGAACCGCTCTCTGGCATGGGTCCGGGAGGACAAGGAGCTGCTTGCGCTGCTTAACAAAATCAAGGAAGAGCAAAGCCGGTATGAACGGCTGGAGCAGCAGCGGATTGAGCAGGCGATGCAGCGGGCGGCGGAAGAGGATCTGATCAACCGCACATCAGCCGTCGAAGTCGTCGGCGTCGAGAAAACGCTGGATGAATTCGGCGATCTGACGATCGAAGGAACGCTCAAGAACATCGCGACAAGGGCGATTTATTCCGTTGTGGTCGAGGTCATTGTCCAATCGAAGGACGGAGCGGTGCTTAGCCGCGGCAAAGCGACCGTCACGCCGGAATATATTGAACCCGGAGAGCAGATGACGTTCACGACGACGGTCTACGGCATCTACTCAGAAGAAACGACTGTCGTGGTGGATAATGCGGAGTGGTATCTGGATTAAAGGGGGAGTGGCAGAATGAACAAACGCATATGGATCGGCATTCTGGGCTCCTTACTGATCATAGGCGCGGGCACAGCGGCCGGATACGCCGTCAAGGCAGAGATGCCGAAGCAGCTGGAGGGCGCTCCGCTTCTCGCTGTAGGCGAAGTGAAGAAGCTGCTGAAGGACGTGATCTTCGAGACGCAGAAGCTCGTTGTTATGATTGAGACCGATACGGGCTCGCAAGGGTCGGGCTTCCTCTACAATCATGAAGGCGACCTTATCACGAATGCCCACGTCGTATCGGGCGTGCGGCATGTCAGGGTGAAAACCTCGGATGCCCGCGAGCTTGACGGAGAGGTAATCGGGATCAGCACGGATACGGATATTGCTGTTGTACGCGTACCGGATTTGGCTGGCATGGAGCCTCTTTCGCTGGTCAAGTATGAGCGGGGAGAGGTGGGCGACGATGTTCTGGCTGTCGGCAGTCCGCTCGGCTTTCAGAATACAGTGACGACCGGCATTATTAGCGGGGTCGGACGCAGCTTTCATATTGATCCTTATACGTACAAGGATCTGTACCAGATCTCAGCGTCAATTGCGCCCGGCAATAGCGGCGGTCCGCTCGTCGATATGAAGACCGGCGCCGTGCTGGGCATCAATTCAGCGGGTCTGGAAGAAGGGACAATCGGCTTCAGCATACCGATCTCGAATGTGCTGGCTATGGTGGAGGGCTGGTCCAGGGAGCCCATGAAGATGCTGCCGAATTTGTCGCTGGCGGAGGACCGGGAAGATCATCAGCAGGAGGCGACGCTGGACCAGCTGTCCGATTATCTGGTCAGGCATTTCTATGACAGCTTGAACAGCCGCGACTATGTGTATGCTTATTCCTTGCTCGGCGGCAATTGGAAGGAAGGCACAAGCTACATCAAGTTCCGCGAGGGTTACTTGACGACGCGCAATGTCGTGATCGACAACCTGCATGTGTCCAGCAGCGGCGACGAGGCGACGGTGACCGCGGTATTGTCGGTCGATGAACGCAAAAACAGTGAAAACGTGCTTAGCATCTACCAGGTGACTTATAAGGTCGGATACGAGAACGATCAGCTTAAGCTGCTGTCCGGCAAAGGAAAAGCGATCCGCAAATAATAGCAACGCCGAGAGCCATGGAGCTCTCGGCGTTTTTTTGTGATGAAATCTTCCCGCCTGTGCACAATATTTACCGTAACTGTGTCGGACGGCTGGATGGGGAGACTCGATAAACAATTACTTTGCTCTCTTGCCCGGCGCTATCTTCCCGGATGCATCGGAGTTACAGGAACAGGAAGCGGCTGCACGTACGGTCCTCCCCAAGGACCCAGGCCAGACCATGGCCCATAAGGATGCGGTTGATAGAGCGGACCTGGGTGATACCCTGTGCCATGCTGCCCGTGTTGTCCGTAACCATGCATACCGTAACCATGCATACCGTAACCATGGTGTCCGTAACCATGGTGCCCGTAACCATGGTGCCCGTAACCATGATGCTCCGTGCCATGCATACCGGAACCGTGGTGCCCGTAACCATGATGCTCCGTGCTATGCATACCGGAGCCGTGATGTTCGGAGCCATGATGCTCCGTGCCATACATACCGGAGCCGTGATGTTCGGAGCCATGATGCTCCGTGCCATGCATACCGGAGCTGTGATGTTCGGAGCCATGATGCTCCGTGCCATGCATGCCGGAGCCGTGGTGTCCGGAGCCATGCTGACCACTGCCATGCATTCCTGAACCATATTGTCCTGAGCCGTATTGTCCCGGCTGCTGCGAAGGCTGGCGGAAGTCGCTCAGCTCAAATGGCCTGTGACCATGCTGATCGCCCATTCCGTGTCCATGCTGCCCCTCTGGTCCATGTCCATGCTGCCCGCCATGTCCCCAATGTCCATGTCCATGCTGCCCGCCTGGTCCCCAATGTCCGTGTCCATGAGGCCCGCCTGGTCCCCAATGTCCATGTCCCCAGGGCCCAGTCCCCCAAGGCCCGATTCCCCATGGCGCTAATCCCGGTCCCCAAGGCCCGGGTACCAAAGGTCCCGGCACGCCAGGGCCCGCAATGAATGGCACCGGCACAACGCCGGGAATCGGCAGCAGCGCACGTTCCCCGCCGCAGCCGCAGCCGTTCTTCACGGTATGAGCCCGAGCCAGCTGAGGCTGCGCGGACACTTCATTGTTATTTTCATGAGTCATACGATCCTTCCATCTCCTTCATCGCGCATTAGGCGTTTTTCCTCCTGCATCCTATGCGGCATCTGCCTATCCGGTGTACCTCGGCTTTTGCAAAAAAGCCAACAATGTAGAAAAATTCAACAAAAGAAGTTGATTTTTTGTATTTCGGAGAAGAGGGCATAAGGGGTAGAGTAATAGTTGTAAGCGATATCAACTCGAGGGGGATTTTAAGAATGAAAAAAAGACGCGCGATTAGCTTGGTGCTTGCAACGGCACTGACTTTGACGCTTGCCGCTTGTGGAGGCGACAAAGAGCCAGGCTCCACTAATAAACCGGCTGAAGGAAAGCCGGAAGGCAAAAAAATTACGCTGACACTTCAAACCTTGCAGACAGATAAGTCGACTCCTCAATATCAAGTGGAAGAAGAAATCGTAAATAACTACATGAAAGAAAATCCGAACGTCAAAATCGAGTGGGACCGCCTTGATACGGAGCAGCAAAAAGTTAAGCTGAAGACGCAAGCTGCATCCGGCGAAGTAGCCGACATTACGATGGTTAACCCTGGCGCTCAGCTGCAGCCGTTCGCGAACGGCAAAGTCCTTGCTCCGCTGAACGACATGCTGGATGACGAGCTGAAGGGCACTTTCCTGGAAGGCGTCCTGGAGTACTACTCCTTCGACGGCAATGTATACGCGCTTCCATACAACATGAACCTTGCAGGCATTTTCTATAATAAAGAGCTGTTCGAGAAAGCTGGCGTAGAAGCGCCAACGACGTTCGAAGATATCGTTGCTTCGATTCCTAAGTTCAAGGAAGCCGGCATTCCAGCGATGATGCTGGGCGGCAAAGACAAATGGCCGCTGTCCTTCATGTTCACCAACGTATTGCAGCGTGTGAACGGCGGACCGAAATTCCTGGATGATGTAGTATCAGGCAACAAGCAATTCACCGATCCGGTATTTGTAGAAGCTTTGCAAAAAACAAAAGAGCTGATCGACGCAGGCGCTTACCAAGAGGGCGCGGCAACATACGACAACAACACAGCTTCCCAGCAGTTCCGCGACGGCAAAGCAGCTATGTACTTCATGGGTACTTGGGAGATTTCCTCCATTGATGCTTCCGAGACAGTAAGCGGCAAAGTCGGCTTCCTGCCATTCCCGACTGTTAACGGCAAAGGCGATCCGAAGGACTACGTAATCGCACCTGGCACAGCTTACGCGCTGGGCGCTAACAGCGACCATCTGGATGAGAGCAAGAAATTCCTGAAATACCTGCTCGTGAACTATCCGAAAGTTGCTTTTGAGAAAAAAGCGGCTGTAGGCTTGGCGCAAAAAGTGGATGGCGACTTCAAGGCAGCCGGCTACTCCGACCTGGCGGTTGAAGCGATGCAGCGTTTCAATGAAGTTCAAGGCGGCGACATGAACTTTGACAACGTGATCGAGCCGGCAACAACCCAAACGCACCTGACTGGCCTGCAAAGCTTGCTGATCAAAGACGTGAATGTTGAAGAATTGGCGGCAGAGCATCAGAAGACATGGGAATTGAACAAAAAATAAAAAAAAAGCGTGACGCAAAGGGAGCCGCAAGGTTCCCTTTGTGGCTCCAAGCGTATGGGAGGGTAAGCTAGTGAACGGAGTATTGAAGGTAGGCAAATGGACTATAGCGGTGTTCGTCCTTCCCTGTCTGTTGTTTTACATGGCGTTTGTATTCGCGCCGATACTGGTGTCGGTCTATTATTCATTAGTGGTATGGGCAGGGATGGGCGATCAAGTATTCGTCGGCTTGAACAACTATAAGGTGCTGTTCACGCAAGATCCAATCTTTTGGCCGTCTGTGCTGAGAACTTTATACATCTCGGTCGCATCCTTGCTGCAAGTGCCGATTGCGATCGTGGTTGCCATTCTGGTCAGCCGTTACGTCCGCCGTGCGAACTTCCTGATTTCCAGCTATTTTCTTCCGGTCATTCTGTCTGTAGTCGTCATCGGCCAATTGTGGAAGTCGATCTACAACCCTGCGTCGCTTGGCGGCATGCTGAACCAGATGCTTGTGAAGTTTGGACTGGAGTCCTGGACCAAGACATGGCTTGCCGATACCGACTGGGCGATCTTTGCGCTTTGCTTCGTGATCTTCTGGCAGTACATCGGGTATCATGTGCTGATTCAATTCACAGGCGTGCAGAATATTTCGAGCGATATCTACGAGGCTGCCAGCATCGACGGGGCGGAAGGCTTCAAGGCCGACCGTTACATTACGCTCCCGCTGCTGTCGCCTGTTATTAAAATCTCCGTTGTACTGGCTGTTATCGGCTCGCTGAAGGCGTTCGACCTCATCGTCGTTATGACGGGCGGGGGTCCGGCCAATACGACAGAGGTTATCTCAACGCATATGTACTACATGACGTTCAATTCCTTCAAATACGGATACGGAAGCGCAATCTCCACATTCCTGGTCGTCTTCTGCCTCGTGATGACGGTATTGTTGAATCTGGCGTTCAAGCGCGCGGAAGAAGCCGCTTCTTAGAGAAAGGAGAATGACGAAGATGGATTTCCGGATTGTAAGGCGCACGGGCGCATGGATATTGATGAGCATACTTGTCGTTACACAGCTGTATCCGCTGGTATGGCTGCTGCTGTATTCGTTCAAGACGAGCAGCGAGATTGTATCGGGGCAGTTTTTTGCCCTGCCGAAGAGGTTTATGTGGGAGAACTATGTAGACGCATTTACTTCGGGCAATTATTTGAAGTATATTGGCAATAGTATATGGGTCACGGGCATTACGCTTATTCTGACAATCGTGCTTAGCGGAATGGTGTCCTATGCCATTACCCGGTTCAAGTGGCGTTACGGCAACATCATTATGCTGGTGTTCATGGTCGGCATCATGATTCCGATCCAATCGACTTTACTGCCTTTGATGGTTATTTTCAAAAATATGAGTATCCTGAATACGCATGCTTCCATCATCATTCCGTACGTTGCTTTTTCTATACCGGTGGCAGTATTTATCCTGTCGGGCTTTCTGAGAGGAATCCCGAGTGAAATCGAAGAATCCGCCATGATCGACGGAGCTTCCATCTATCGGATTTTCTTCAGCATCGTTCTTCCGATTATGATGCCGCCGATTATGACCGTTACTATACTGACATTCATCTCGATCTGGAATGAATATATTATCGCTGCTACCTTCATATCGGCGGATTCGCTCAAGACGCTGCCGTTCGGCGTGAACAGCTTTGTCGGGCAGTACACGGCGAATTACGGCTCCATCGGGGCGTATCTGGTGCTTGGAGCGCTGCCTGTCATCACGTTCTACTTCATCCTTTCGGACAAAATTACGAAAGGCATGGTGGCAGGGGCCGTCAAAGGATAAGCGGCTTGCATGCAAGGAGGCAACGCTTTGTTGGGAATTCGTCTGAATACGTTTCGCGCGCGGCTATTGCTATGGATACTATTGTCTACGCTCGCTTTGCTGATCGTTCTGACCGGCATCTTCTATCAGTACACCGCACAACAGATCGATATGCGAGTCGGCGAAGCCGCACAGCGCAACGTGTCTCAAGCGATGGATAACTTCTCGTTGCTTGCCAGAGGCTATGACAGCCTGACCAAATCGATAATGAGCAATGCGGAGATTCAGCGTCTGCTGTCCCGCGAGGAACCGACTGTCATGGATGAGTTCAACAAGCAGCTGCTGATGATGGGCGCGCTTGGAACGATCTACTACAGCTATAACGATGTGAAGAGCATCCATATTATATCGCCGGTCGGCAACGTATACAGCTACGAGTCGACGACTCATAAAATTAATCATGGTTTTATGAAAAGCGAATGGATGAAGGAGCTGCGGGAATCGGACGGCTCGCTGGTGTGGGGCGGGATGCTGGGCGAGGATTCGCTCACCATCCGCGAAGAGCAAGAGGAGCCGGTCTTCACCTTCGGAAGGGTGATGACCAACCTGTATACGACGAGGCCGCTCGGTTTCCTTGTTATTGAGGCGGATCCGAGAACCTTCCTGTCTTCGATGAACAATCTGATGATCAAGCCGGAGAGCCGATCCTATGTCTATTCGTCTTCAGGCTCCTTGCTTGTCACCTCTCATCCTGAAGATACATCGGCTTATCCGGAGAAGTCGGTGCTGGACCAGTATCCCTTCCTGGAGGATGCTGCCGATGCGAGCGATAATGAACGGCTTATCGTGACAGCGATGGATCCCAAGCTTGGCTGGAAGCTGCTGTCGGTGACGCCGAAGCCGGTCGCGAGAGTGGAACAGGCCGCGGCGAACCGGTATTTTGTCATCGTATCCGTTGCCATCGTTCTTGCCGCCATCGTCATTGCATTCCTGCTGTCCCGTTCAGTCTCCAAGCCGATCAAGTCGATTGTACAGGAGATGCGCCGGGTAGAGCGCGGCGATCTGAGTCCCCAATTGCATACGCGCGCCTCCTACGATGAGATTAACTATATGAATGAGCACTTCAACCGGATGGTCAGTGAAATCAACGGTCTGGTGGAGCGCAACAAAATTGCGACAGCGAGCGAGAAGAATGCTCAGATTCATGCGCTGCAGTCGCAGGTTAATCCCCATTTCCTCTATAATACACTGGAGATGATCTATTGGCTGCTTGACGAGCAGGAGAACGAGAAGCTGGCCAATCTGGTCAATTCCCTCTCACGCATGTTCCGGTATAGCAGCGATTGGCGCAGCTCGACAGCCATGCTGAAGGAAGAGCTGGATCAGATTCATTATTACATGACCATTATCGGCGCGCGCTCGGATGGTCGCATTCATGTGCAGCATCGTGTAGACGAGGAATTGATGGAGACGCTGCTGCCGAAGATGACGCTGCAGCCGCTCATCGAGAACGCGGTCATTCACGGGCTGTCGATCAAGTCGGCCGAAGGGACGATAACGATCACGGCCAAGGGAGAAGGGCAGATGGTATATATCTTCATTCATGACGACGGCGTGGGCATCCCTCCGAAGAAGCTTCATGAGCTGCAGCTGTCGCTGAAACGCGCAGAGCGGCTGGAATGGAGCCAGCTCAAGGAGGAGGAGCGCCAGAGTCTGTCTGTGGAGCCGGCCATCTATGGAGAGTCGCAAGGCTCCGGCGCAGGCTTCCTCAATGTTCACAGAAGGCTGGTGCTGGAGTACGGGGCAGGATATGGCCTGCGTATCGACAGCGAGGAGAATATCGGCACAACGGTAACCGTCATGGTTCCTTCCATCATGCCTAGAGCATAACGGAGCTGAAGCTCGTCAAGGAGGGGAAGATATGCACATACTCATCGTTGACGATGAAAGGACGATCCGTGAAGGATTGAAACGAACGATTAGCAGCGTGTACGATGACATTACGGTCAGCACGGCTGCATCGGCGAATGATGCGCTCGCGCTGCTTGGCAGCGAGCGTATTCATGTTGTTTTTCTGGATATTATGATGCCGGGCATGAACGGTCTGGAGCTGCTTGCAGAGGCGCGCCATTCGCATAAAGGGATTAAGTGGATTGTGGTATCGGCCTATTCCGAATTCGCTTATGCGCAGGAGGCGCTGCGTCTGGGGGCCAAGGATTATATTCTAAAGCCCTTCGGCAAGGAGCAGGTTGTGGAGTCCGTAACGTCGCTGATGGAGGAGTGGAGGCTGGAGTCGGCCCGCCCGACAGGAAGGGGCTTATTGGAGCAGAATCTGAACTATCTGCGCGAGGCGGTATTCCGCAGATGGGTGCAGGGGCTTGATATCGGCAATTTCGACCTTCGTTCCATACGGGATGAGCATGAGCAGTTCCATCTGATCGGGATTAAGCTGAACAGCAATCCGGAGCTGACGCTCGGCAATTTCATCGTGGAGAATGTGATGACGGAGCTGATCGAGCGGCACGGGAAAGGGTTTATCGTGAACCTGGACGGCGATTTCCTTGTAGGTGTGCTCACGCTGCAGGAGGATATGGGGAGCGCCGCCTTCAAAGAAGTGGCGGTCAAGCAGCTGGACCGCTGTCTACAGGTGCCTTATCAGTTCGATATGAGCGAATTGCTGTGCGACTTCTACAACATACCGGATGAAATCCGCAAGTTCCACATGACGGCTGCGGAAGCCGGCAGTGTCGATGAGCATGCGCAAGGCGGCAAAAGCGACGTGATCGACATTGCCATTCAATATATGAAGAGCAACTTTCAGGACAACTTGTCGCTGGAGATCGTCTCCTCGGTGGTGTATTTGAATCCGGTATATTTCAGCAAGCTGTTCAAGCAGAAGACAGGAACAGGCTACAAGGAGTATGTGACGAAGCTGCGGATGGAGCGGGCGGAGGAGCTGCTCGCCGACCCTGACTTGTCGATTACGAGAATTGCGGAGCTGGTCGGCTATCCCGATGTGCGGCATTTCACGCAGGTGTTCCGCAAGCATTACGACTGCACGCCCAGCCACTTTCGCGCTGAGAAAGCGAATGTATAAAGGGTTCCCTAACATAGAAGAAGCCTCCTACCGCATAGGCGGAAGGAGGCTTCTTGCATGTAGGGCTTATTATTTCACGGCAGCTTCGTAGCGCTTGCCGACTTCGTCCCAGTTCACTACGTTCCAGAAAGCTGCAATGTAGTCAGGGCGTTTGTTTTGGTAGTTCAGGTAGTAAGCATGCTCCCATACGTCCAGGCCAAGGATTGGCGTCTCGCCTTCCATGATCGGGCTGTCTTGGTTAGGCAGGCTGTATACTTTCAGCTTGCCGTTCGCTACAGCCAGGAATGCCCAGCCGCTGCCGAAACGAGTTGTAGCCGCTTTTGCAAAGTCAGCTTTGAACGCTTCGAAGCCGCCCAGCTCGCTGTCAATTGCCGCTGCCAGAGCGCCAGTAGGAGCGCCGCCTGCGTTAGGGCCGATTGTTTCCCAGAACAGGCTGTGGTTCGCATGGCCGCCGCCGTTGTTGCGAACCGCTGTGCGGATGGACTCAGGCACGCTAGCCAGATCGCCGATTAGCTCTTCGATCGATTTGTTTTGCAGCTCAGGAGCAGATTCCAGAGCAGCGTTCAGGTTCGTCACGTATGTGTTGTGGTGACGGCCGTGGTGAATTTCCATTGTAGTCGCATCGATGTGCGGCTCAAGCGCATTGTGCGCGTAAGGCAAAGCAGGTAGTTGATGTGCCATGATTATTACCTCCTGAATATGTAGTTGATCAACTCCATTATCCCTTATCGGAACGAATAAATCAACATTTATGTTGAAAAAGTCGCTGGCCGCTTCAGGCGGGCATGCAGACATCGTTGAAGCCCGCAAAGTAGCGTCTCCCATTCCTTGGACAATTATGCGCAAAATGAAACAAAGCTATGCGATAATGGAACAATAAACAGCTTTGAGAAGAGATTGTAAGGAATTCAGGAAGCGGCCGCAGGATGGCGCTGGAAAAATATATTATGAATTAATTGAAGTATTTTAAATGTAAGCGCTTATAATAAAGCGTTTTCATGAGAAAATGAGCGATTTTAAACATTTTTTAAAGAAATTTAAAGAAAAAAGAAGGAATACGCAACATTTCGTCGTATTATATACGGGTACGAGACTATGACATGGTAGAAGGTGTTAATTGAATGAATGTTCGTTCCTTCCAGTTGTCCGACTACAAACCGCTTACGGAACTGCTAGAAGAAGTTCTGACAACGGAATGTTATGAGCAAACGATGGAAGCATTTGCTCGTCAATTATCATGGGATAGCGATTTAGTTCTAGTCGCTGTCAAGGAATCAGAAATCGTAGGCATGATTATCGGCACGATCGATAACAACAAAGGCTATTACTACCGAATTGCGGTATCGCCCGGACATCAGCGCAGCGGCGTAGGCAAAGGCTTGGTAACCGCTTTGCGCCAGCGTTTCACGCAACGCAATGTATCCAAGATTCTGATTACGGCGGACGAGCATAACGAACCGGTTTTGCCGCTCTACGAATCCATGGGATTTGCGACTACGGATTTTTTCCGGTCGTTCCAAAAGCTTAGTATCGTAACAGGTTAGATAGAGATTGTTATTCATTCGTGTTTGGCATGGGCATATCTGGAAAGCCATTGCATTTGGCCTCTGGATATGCTTTTCTTATTACTATAAGAGGTTGTTCAAAAAGTGCATGAAAGTGAATCGAGGAGCACGAAAGGCATGGACACATTCGAACCTTGTATTATAAAGAGCTTCAAGCATGACGGTCATATGCACCGGCTGTGGCTGCGGAATTGGATGGTGCCGAGCCATTTGCTTAATAAGGAGCATCAGGAAGAATCGGTAATCGTCCTAATTAACCGTCAGACGCCGATCCAGGAATCCGACGGCAAGCAATGGGTAAGCCGGGTGCCGGCGGTATCCTTCTTTATTCCGGGGCAATGGTTTAATGTCGTTGCGCTGCTGGAGGCGGGAGGGGTGCGCTATTATTGCAACATCGCTTCGCCCCCATACCTCCAAGGAGGCATCCTGACCTATATCGACTATGATCTCGATGTGATCCGCACGGCCGACGGCAACCGGTACATTGTCGATCAGGACGAGTTCGAGCAGCATAGGCAGCAATATCATTATCCGCAGTCCGTGCTTGCGAAGGTGCGGGAGGGCCTGAATGAATTGCTGGAACGCGTCGAGCGCGGCGCATCCCCTTTTTCTGACAAGACAGCTCTCGCCTATTACGAGCATTGGCTTGCCTCCGGCATGGAGGTGGACGAATGAGCGGGATTAGCCCGACCAAATTGTTGATAGACTGGCTGAGGACGGCCTTTATTGCAATCGCTATTGTAGTGTTTCTTCATTATTTCGTCTTCCACTTGTCGACTGTAGAAGGCCATTCGATGGAGCCGACGCTCCAAGAGAAGGAATGGCTCTACGTCAATAAATTCGTATATTTATTTGACCATCCGGATATCGGCGATGTTGTCGTCTTGAAGGACCCTTATGAAGCGGAGGACGGCAAGCGTCTGCTTGTGAAGCGTGTTGTAGGCGTGCCCGGCGACCGCATCGAGATAGCGGGCGGGCATTTGTACCGGAACGGGGACCTTGTGAATGAGAGTTATACCGATATCGAGATTGAAGGCGAAAGCTACGGACCTGTTGTAATCGGGCAGGGACTATATTTTGTAATGGGAGACAATCGACATGAACGGGCAAGCCTGGACAGCAGAAGCTTCGGTCCCGTTCATAGCGATTGGATTACCGGCAGGGCCGATTTTATCGTATGGCCGCTGAAGGAGATCAAGACGCTGTAACAGGAGGTGCGGAGATTGAAGGAAGTGATGATCTATACGGACGGCGCATGCTCCGGCAACCCCGGTCCGGGCGGCTGGGGCGCAATATTGTTCTATGGTATCCATAAGAAGGAGCTTTCTGGCGGAGTGAAAGCGACGACGAATAACCGGATGGAGATTCAGGCGGTTATCGAGGGGCTGAAGCTGCTGAAGGAGCCTTGCCGCGTTCAGGTATACAGCGACTCCGCTTATGTCGTCAACTGCTTCCAGAAGGGCTGGATTCACGGCTGGCTGCGCAACGGCTGGAAGAACAGCAAGAAGGAGCCCGTCGAGAACCAGGATCTGTGGAAGCAGCTGTGGGAGCTGATGAAGCTGCACACGGTGGAGTATATCAAGGTGAAGGGCCACAGCGACAATGAATTCAATAATCGGTGCGACGAGCTCGCCCGCGAAGCGATCAAGCGGTTATAGATGATGAAATACGATTGGGATAAATTGAAGCAAGAGATGAAGGATGCGGCGAAGGAGCTTGGCATTGACGCGGTAGGCGTGGCGTCCGCTGAAGTGTTCACGACGCTTAAAGCGCGGCTGGTCCGCCACAGGGAGCTGGGGAGAGAATCGGGGTTCGAGGAGCCCGATCTCGATAAGCGCACCGATCCGTCGCTGCTGTTCGACGACCCGCAGAGCATTATTGCGATTGCGATCGCCTATCCTTCGAAGCTGATCGACCCGCCTAAGTCCGAGCCCGGAGCCAGACGGGGCATTATGGCGCGTTCGGCATGGGGAGAGGACTATCACAAGGTGCTCCGCAACCGCCTGGAGCGGCTTGAGGCCTGGCTGCGGGAGCGCGTGCCTGAGATCCGAGTAGAGAGCATGGTAGATACGGGAGCGCTGTCGGACCGTGCTGTGGCGGAGCGGGCAGGGCTTGGCTGGAGCGCCAAAAACTGCGCGATCATCTCGCCGGAATTCGGCTCCTGGATCTATCTGGGCGAGATGATTACGAACTTGCCGATACAGCCGGACTCTCCTGTCACCGAGAGCTGCGGCACATGCACCAAATGCATCGATGCTTGCCCGACGGGAGCGCTGGTGGGGCCAGGGGAGCTGGATGCGAAAAAATGCATCTCCTTCCTGACCCAGACCAAAGGCATGGTGTCCGATGAGTATATGCGCAAGATCGGCAACCGGCTGTACGGCTGCGATACTTGCCAGGTGGTATGTCCCGAGAATCGCGGCAAAAACTGGACGCATCAGCCCGAGCTGCAGCCGGACAATGAGCTGGCGAAGCCGTTATTGCTGCCGCTGCTTACGATCGGCAACCGCGAATTCAAGGATATGTACGGCTTTACCTCTTCAGCGTGGCGGGGCAAGAAGCCGATTCAGCGCAATGCGGTTATCGCGCTTGGCAACTTCAAGGAGAAGGCGGCCGTTCCCGATCTGATCGGCGTGCTGAAGGACGACCCGAGGCCGGTGCTGCGCGGCACAGCCGCTTGGTCGCTGGGCAGAATCGGCGGCGAAGAGGCAGCGGAGGCGCTGCAAGCGGCGATGCGCACGGAGAGCGACGCGGAGGCGCGGGATGCCATCGCTTCAGCTATTCAGATGCTGGATTCAGAGCATGAGCAGCATCCATAAATCGAGCCGGCAGCCTTGCCGAACTTCGCAAGGCGGGCTCGATTTTTTTCCACGAAAAGTCGTGTTCGATTCGTTGCGGAACAAGCACGAACATGCTATGATACAGGGATGTTGGGCTTATTGAAGGATATGACAATTATAATTGAAGGGGTTTGGTGACATAGATGGAATGGTATAATATCGTAATTCCTATCGTAACGCTGATCGTGGGAGCGGTAGGCGGCTTCATCGCGGGCGTCTTCTATCTGCGCAAGCAGCTCGAGAAGATGCAGAACGATCCTGAGATGATTCAGCGCATGGCTAAGCAAATGGGATACAATCTCAACAAGCAGCAAATGTCACGCGCCCAAAATATGATGAAAAACCAAAAGTTCCCTCGCAAGTAGGCAGTTGAGGCGAGGAACCGGAAGGAGCGAATGACGAATGGCGGGCAAAAAAGACTACGTCAATTCGAAGGTATCGGACAACCGGGAACAAATAGAATTTCATGTGAAAGAAATCTTGAAGCTGATCGGGGAGGACGTCGAGCGTGAAGGACTGCTGGAGACGCCTGCCCGAGTCACTCGCATGTACGAGGAGATTTTCGCAGGCTACGATGTAGATCCTCGCGAGGTGCTTGGCGTCACGTTCGACGAGCAGCATGAAGAACTGGTTATCGTACGCGATATCGTCTACTACAGCCAGTGCGAGCATCATATGGCTCCATTCTTCGGGAAGGCTCACATCGGATATCTGCCAAGCGGCAAGATTGCCGGATTGAGCAAGCTGGCAAGGCTGGTAGAAGCCGTTACGCGCAAGCTGCAGGTGCAGGAGCGCATCACATCGCAGATTGCGGATATCCTGGATGAAGAGCTATCGCCGCACGGCGTAATGGTCGTGGTAGAGGGCGAGCATCTCTGCATGTGCGCGCGCGGCGTGAAGAAGCCGGGAAGCAAGACGGTGACGTCCGCTGTCCGCGGCGAATTCCGGACAAGCTCGGCGCTTCGTTCCGAGTTTCTGGCATTGCTCAAGCAATAATCGCAAGATAAGCTATAACAAGCAACGAGCATGCTCTCGATCCCGCAATAGCGGCATGGAGGGCATGCTCGTTTTGTACGTTCGGCGTCATCCTTCGCTCTTCGCTTGTACTTGGCCGTCAACCTGGCTAAGGAAAAGCGCTGTGCGCTGCACATATTCGCGAGGATGAGCGCGGAACAGCAGCTCATGCTGTCCGTCCTGGACGATCCAGGAGCGGGACAATGCGTTGCCCTGGTTGTGGGCGATCGCCTCGGCTGTGCCGAATGGGGCCTTTGCGTCCTTGGTTCCGTGAATGATATAGATGGGCATATCGTAAGATGTGGCAATGACTTCTTCCGCCGGGATCGAGCCGAAGCTGCTTCCCGTCCAGAGCGGAATCATGGATTCGATAAGTGGAAGCGAAGGGAATCTCGGCAGCGGAACGAATTGATTGAGATTATCGAACAAAGCCTCTGAGCTTGGGATAAAGAGACTGTCGAGAATCATCGCATCAATCTCGTCTGTGAGCAGGGCAGTCTGCAGAGCGGTACCGGCTCCCATGGAGAAGCCCCAGACGACAATATCGTCGGCTCCGCGCGACTTGGCATATTTGACGGCGGCCAGCAGCTGCTGGGACTCTTCGCGCCCGCCGGTGGCGGGAGCCTTGTAATCCGTTGAAGCATAGCCGTAATCAAAAAGAAGCACATTATATCTCAAATCATGCAGAAGCTTCGTCAGATCGTACATCGGTACCCAATCTTCCTCGCGGTTGGCTCCGTAGCCGTGGCTGAATACGACTGTACGGGCCGAAGGGGTCCCATCCGCGACGTCTAATGCAGCAGGCACATACCAGCCGCTTACTGTCGTCTCGCCGCTGTGGCTGGGAAATACAACGTCTTCATAGGCTGTTCCGATCGCATCCTGCGGATTGGAGGACAGCGGCGCTACATAAGGATAAGCGAGCATCCAGGCGACATAACCGTGAAAGACGATAATGGCGATCAGGACCGTCGCGAACAAAGCGGCGATAGAAGCGAATAGGAGATGCTTGCGCCGTCCGCTGGACTTGGCTCGCGGAAGGGCTGCGGGCTCCGTCTGAATAGCCGGTGAGGGCAGCGCGGGAGCGAAGCTCTCCAGAGGGCGTGTCGTTGTGATCGTGGTGTCCATGATGCATCCCCCTTTGCTTGGAAACAATGATGAAAGCGTTATCGCTTATATACATTAATGGTAGTAAAGTCCTAGCGGCCTGTCAATTCGTGTCGTGCGATTGTTAGGGGCTTGTAATCATTTTGTAATGTAGCAGAATGCTTTACGATTGCCGAATGAATGAGGTATACTAATTGAGAATCGATTTCACTCATTTTGAAAAAGGGTTTCAGCCGATGAAACTCGAATCTTTTAGGTATAGATGCAAATAAGATGCCAATTGAGGGTTAAGACCGAAAGAATGAGGAGGTGCCGGGAGTTGGAAGAGGGGAAATCTACGGTCCGGGCAGTGGACCGCGCGCTTGACATATTGCTTTGCTTTACATCGAAGACAGACTGGGCGATGACGGAAATTGCGGAGCATGTAGGCCTTCATAAGAGCACTGTGCACCGGATGCTGGCTACGCTGGAGGAGAAGGGATTCATCGAACGCGACCGGGAGACGGACCGCTATCATCTGGGTCTCAAGGTATGGGAGCTGTCCGCCAACTTGTCGCGATCCGACGATCTGGCGACGATCTGGCTGCCTGAAATGGTGCGGCTTCGCGATCAGCTGGGCGAGACGGTCAGCATCTATGTGCGCGACGGCACGGAGCGGATCAGGCGTCAGGCTGTGCAGAGCAATCAGGCTGTGCGCAGAGTCGCTCCTGTAGGCGTCAGATTGCCGCTCTACGCCGGCGCTTCCAGCAAGGTGCTGATAGCCTACTCCGATCCGGCGACGCAGGAGAGCATCTTGCAGGACCCGTCATGGCCCTCGTCCATCGATATCCGGCAATACAAGCAGCAACTGCAGGAAGTGCTGGCTCAAGGCTATGCGACCAGCTTCGAGGAGCGGGAGGAAGGAGCGGCTGCGCTGTCCTCGCCGATCTTCGACCGTTTGGGCACCATGATCGCTGCCTTGTCCGTATCGGGACCGGCAAGCCGTATGAAGCTTGCTACTATGCGCGATTATGCGCCCGTCATGATGGAAGCGGCAAGGCGAATGGGGACGATGACCCGGTAATGGATGAAAGGCCTTGCAGCCTTGCGAATACTAAAAAAAACTCCGCTCCTTCGCATAAAGCGAGGGAACGGAGTTTTTGTATAGCTGGGAAAGCGGCCCGGACGGGCCGCCAGATCCAGCGAATATTACATGTTAGCGATCATTTGGCGAAGCACCGTCTGCAGGATGCCGCCGTTGCGGTAGTAGTCTACGTCAACGAGGGAGTCCAGACGAACGATGGCTTGGAACTCGAAGTTCGAGCCGTCTTCGCGGGTAGCCTTAACGGTTACCGTCTGACCAGGCTGAACATCGTTGGAAAGTCCGGAGATATCGAACGTTTCCGTTCCAGTAATGCCAAGCGTCTTCCAGCTTTGGCCTTCTTGGAATTGCAGCGGCAGCACGCCCATGCCTACCAGGTTGGAGCGGTGAATACGCTCGAAGCTTTCAGCGATGACAGCTTTAACGCCAAGCAGGTAAGTGCCTTTGGCAGCCCAGTCGCGGGAGCTTCCTGTGCCGTATTCTTTGCCGGCAATAACAACAAGGTTTTTGCCTTCAGCCTGATACTTCATGGAAGCGTCATAGATGGACATAACCTCGCCAGTAGGCAGGTAAGTCGTTACGCCGCCCTCAGTGCCAGGAGCCACTTGGTTACGGATACGGATGTTCGCGAATGTGCCGCGCATCATCACTTCATGGTTACCGCGGCGCGAACCGTAGGAGTTGAAGTCCTTGCGTTCTACGCCGTTGTCGATCAGATATTTGCCGCCTGGGCTGTTCACCGTAATGTTGCCGGCAGGGGAGATATGGTCCGTAGTTACGGAATCGCCCATCAGCGCGAGTACGTTAGCTGCAGGGATGTCGGCAATGTCAGCCAGCACGGAGCCAAGGTTCTCGAAGAACGGAGGGTTTTGGATATAAGTGGATTTTGCATCCCACTCGTAGCTTTCGCCTTCCGGTACGTCGATGGCATTCCAACGCTCGTTTTGCGTAAATACGTTTTCGTACTTCGCATTGAACATCTCAGGGTTCAAGGATTGCGCTACCGCTTCCTTGATCTCAGCGTTTGTAGGCCAGATGTCTTTCAGGTATACAGGCTGACCGTCTTGGTCGTGTCCGATCGGATCATGAGCAAGGTCGATGTTCACTGTACCTGCCAGAGCGTAAGCGACAACCAGCGGCGGAGAAGCCAGGTAGTTCGCTTTTACTTGAGCGTGAACGCGGCCTTCGAAGTTACGGTTGCCGGACAATACAGCCGCTACCGTCATATCGTTGTCAGCGATCGCTTTGCTCACTTCGTCTGGAAGCGGACCGGAGTTGCCGATACAAGTTGCGCAGCCGTAGCCTGCAACGTGGAAGCCAAGCGCTTCAAGCGGCTCCAGCAGGTTCGCTTTCTTCAGGTATTCCGTAACGACCAGGGAACCTGGCGTCAGGGAGCTCTTCACGTATTCTGGCTTCACCAGGCCGCGCTCGACAGCTTTCTTCGCTACGAGACCGGCACCCAGCATAACGCTTGGGTTGGAGGTGTTCGTACAGCTTGTGATCGCAGCGATCACAACTGCGCCAGTGCCCATTTTGGAATGAACGCCGTTATTGTGCTGAACCGGAACCACTTGCTCGATCTTCTCGTCGGACAGGCCGTAGCCGCCTTTGTCGATCGGCGTGCGGATGATGCTGTTGAACGCTTCTTTCATTGCTGTCAGCTCTACGCGGTCCTGCGGACGCTTCGGTCCAGCCAGGGAAGGCACGATAGTGGACAGGTCCAGCTCGATAACGTCGGAGAATACAGGATCCGGCGTAGCGTCTGTGCGGAACATGTCTTGTGCTTTATAGTAAGCTTCAACAAGCTTGATTTGATCTTCTTGGCGGCCGGTTTGACGCATGAAGTCCAGCGTCTCGCTGTCAACCGGGAAGAAGCCGACTGTTGCGCCGTATTCCGGAGCCATGTTGGCAACCGTAGCACGGTCAGCCAAGCTGATGTTGGACAAGCCTGGGCCGAAGAACTCGACGAACTTGCCGACAACGCCTTTTTTGCGAAGCATTTCGGTAACAGTCAGCGCGAGGTCAGTCGCTGTGGAGCCTTCAGCAAGGCTGCCTGTCAGCTTGAAGCCGATAACTTCTGGCATAACGAAGTATAGAGGTTGGCCAAGCATGCCGGCTTCCGCCTCGATGCCGCCTACGCCCCAGCCGACAACGCCAAGACCGTTGATCATTGTAGTATGGGAGTCTGTACCTACCAGGGAATCCGGATATACGACAGTCTCGCCGTCAACCGTCTTCGTAGCGGCTACGGATGCCAGGTACTCCAGGTTAACCTGGTGGACGATACCTGTTCCAGGAGGAACCGCGCGGAAGTTATCGAACGCTGTTTGCGCCCAGCGCAGGAAGCGGTAGCGCTCTTCGTTGCGCTCGAATTCAACCTTCGTGTTGTATTCCAGAGCTTCCGGAGTACCGAAAGCGTCAACCATGATGGAGTGGTCGATAACGAGATCGACTGGTACGAGCGGGTTGATCTTCTTCGGATCCCCGCCGGCTTTCTTAACCGTGTCGCGCATAGCGGCAAGGTCAACGACAACCGGAACGCCCGTAAAGTCTTGAAGCACGATACGTGCAGGAATGAAAGGAATTTCTTTGTCTTCGCGGCCGTTAGCCCAGTTAGCAAGCTGCTTGACATGCTCAGGCGTAATGGCGCGTCCGTCGAATTGACGAACAGCTGCTTCCAGCAATACCTTGATCGAGAAAGGAAGCTTGGAAATGTCGCCAAGGCCTTGCTCTTCGAGCCCGCCTAGACGGTAGTAGGCGTACTCTTTGCCGCCCGACTCCAGCGTTGTGCGAACAGAATACTGATTTTGTTTAGACATCGCTATTCTCCTTTTCATGTAGTAAAGTTTGTAGTTTCATTAGACGAAACACAATTTCAAAAACCTTATGTCACTAGTATAACGTTAAAAGTGGGGGTACGTAAAGTCCAATGTTAGCCTTTTCCGAGCTGCTTCCTGCCTGGAATTATGGCACTTCCGCTTCCAGAAATGTTACATGTTTGACCGGATGCCTTCATATAATGAAGCAGTCATTCTTTGCCGTTGGGGGCGTCCGAGCAGGAAGCGCCTAAAGCCAGGCAGAATCGGGAGGGAACGCATTTGTCCAAATCAGGTAGCCGCCAATCCGCAGGCGGCCGGAAAAAGCGTGCGGAACGTATGTCCAAAAGCCGCGCTGCCGCGCCTGCTGCCGCGCTTCAGCGAGAAGGGCAGGCGGAGCCTTCCGCAGCTGTCCAGATCAAGGGAATCGGCGGGCGCGAACAACTGCTTGAGTCCAAGCCAAAGCCAACCTCTCTCATACAGAACTCCTCGCCAAGGCGCGTGTCCGAAACCAGGGAGCGCGAGGAATGGAAGGCGTCGATTCACCGTTATGTCAGTCTGTTCAATCAGGCCGAGACGGAGCAGCATCCGCGCGTGCTAACCGATTATATGGCGGATCCCGTTCACGGCGAGCGGCTGGCCGGACGGCTTGCGCGCATGAGGGAGCGCGATTTGCTGCGCGGAGCCCTTCCGGCGGGAAGCGAGACGAAGGCGGAGCTGGTGCGCGTGAATGAATCCGCCAGCGAAGTATCGGTGCTGCTGCGGCTTCACGTCAAACGCAGGGTGGAGCAGGGCGGCAGCTATTATATGGAAGAGCGCTACGAATACGAGCGGCTGTGGCTCTCTGCAGCGGGCCGCGGCTGGGATGTGCTGCAGGTAGAGCCGGTTATTGCGGAGCGCAGGCCCCGTTATGGCATATCGACGCTGCAATGGCAGGATGAGCCGGAGCAGCCTTCCCAAGACGAGGTCTATGTCATGCCGTCTTTACCCTACTTAAATTATGACCTAATGCCCCAATTCAAAAACCGGATTACGGGCATTCGCTACAGGAGAGATTTGGCTGCGGCCTATGCCGACAGATGGTGGGATGAAGGCAATCCTTCTTACGAGCTGTTCGATGTGAATTGCACAAATTATGTGTCCCAGTGTATCTTTGCAGGCAATGCCCCTATGAACTATACTGGTACAAGAGGTAGCGGCTGGTGGTACAAAGGACGCGCCAAGGGCCAGGAGTGGTGGAGCTACAGCTGGGCTGTCTCCAATGCAATGACCCAATATTTGTCGGCAGCGCGCAAGTCCGGGCTTCGCGCCGAACAGGTGCAATCAGCCGGCCAATTGCAGCTAGGCGATGTCATTACATATGACTGGACCGGAGACGGAAGGTATCAGCACAGTACGATTGTGACGGCCTTCGATGCGGCCGGGCAGCCGCTTGTAAATGCGAATACGGTTGCAAGCAGGCATCGTTATTGGGATTACCGGGACTCTTATGCATGGACCGGGCGAACCCGCTACCGTTTTTTTCATATACCCGATCTGCTTTGAGCAGGCAAGCACGGAAGGAAATTATATCATACCGGAGGATAGACTATGGGGAGCAAAGTAAGGGTCGGACTCGTGTACGGAGGGAAGTCAGGAGAGCACGAGGTGTCGCTTCAGACAGCCTTCGCCGTCATGCGCGAATTTGATTATAACCAATACGAAATCAAACCTTTCTATATTACAAAGCAAGGCGAATGGAAAAGCGGGGCGACTCTGCTGGCGGCGCCGGAATCGGTGGAATCGCTCCGCTTCGGAGGCGAAGGGGGCATGACGTCGAGCCGTTCGCTTGCGCCGCTCTTCAGCGCGCTTGATCAATCGGCTGGCGGGGCCATCGCCCAGGGGGGCGAAGCCACGATCAGCAGCCACTCCTCACAGGCTGCGCCTGCAGAGACGGTTGACGTCATGTTCCCGCTGCTGCACGGCACGTTCGGCGAAGACGGCACGATCCAAGGCTTGTTCGAGATGGCCAATATTCCTTATGTCGGAGCAGGCGTTTTGGCTTCCGCTGTCGGGATGGACAAGATTATGATGAAGAAGGTTTTTGCGCAGGAAGGCTTGCCGCAATGCGTCTATCGCCACTTCAACCGCACGCAATGGGAGAAGGACGCTTCCTACTTCATTATGGAATGCGAAATCGCTCTCGGTTACCCTTGCTTTATTAAGCCGGCCAATCTGGGGTCCAGCGTAGGCGTATCCAAGGCGAAGAACAGGGAAGAGCTGATTGAGGCTGTTAATTACGCATTCCGCTTTGACCGCAAGGTTATTGTGGAGGAGTTCATCGACGCCCGTGAGATCGAGGTTAGCGTGCTGGGCAATGATGAGGCTAAGGCTTCTGTGCCTGGCGAGATTGCACCGTCCAATGAATTTTACGATTACAAGGCAAAATATATCGACGGCAAGTCGACGATGGTCATTCCCGCGGAACTATCGGCTGAACTGACCGAATCCATTCGCGAGATGGCGGTCCGCGCCTTTCAGGCGATTGACGGATCCGGCTTGTCCCGCGTGGATTTCTTCTTGCGGAAGGATGACAATCAGCTGCTGATCAATGAAGTGAATACGCTGCCAGGCTTTACGCCGTTCAGCATGTATCCATTGATGTGGCGCGAGACAGGCGTTCCTTATAAGGAGCTGCTGGACACGCTGATTCGTCTGGCGCTTGAGCGGCATAGGGACAAGCAGCGAATTGACTTTACGGGAGAGTCGCTCAAGGCCTAAGTCATGTATCAAGGCAGAATGAAGCCGCGCTGGTGCTCCCCTGGGAGCTGCTGCGCGGCTATGCCATTATAGAGTGAAGAGAGGATGAAGTTTGCAATGGGATTTCAGACGGAATTCAATTCGGTATGCAAATTCAAGTCGGAGCAAGAGCTGTATGAATTGTTGGAATACGGCAAGGGCAAAATGGTAAAGAGCGGGTTCCGCGTCTATCCGACGGGACAGAAGGTAATCGCTTATACGCCGAACAATGAGGCGATCGCGATTGTGCGAATCTCAGCCTCCATTGCGGAGATCAACTTTCAAGGCGAAGAAGTGACGCAGGTAGAGATGGAGCTGGTGCGGAAGCTGACTGAAGAGGAAGCGCGCATTCAGACGGCCCTGGCGTACGAGATGTTTTTTGGAGAGCGGGGGTAACGTATGATTGTCAGATTCGGCTTCGTGGCGATGAGCCTGCTGCTGGAGAACGCTTCTCCATCCCGGACCATGACGTACAAGACGTTATCCGGGCTGGATGACCGGGAAGCCGGCCTGAGGCGGCTTGAGCGTATTGCGGAGGAGAACCTGGCAAGCACGCTGCGCATCTTGAAGAACAGCCATGCCCATGATATTGCGATGTACCGTTTTTCGTCCAAGCTGATTCCGCTCGCTACGCATGAAGGGGTGGCGGATTGGGACGCTTATTCGCCTCTGGCGCAGTCCTTCCGCGATATCGGCGATTATGTGAAGCGGAGGGGCATGCGGGTGTCGTTCCATCCTGACCACTTCTGCGTATTCAGCACGCCTAGGCCCGAGGTGCTGGCCAAGTCGGAGCAGGATCTGGAGCATCATGTCCGCATGCTGGAGCTTATGGAGCTGGACGAGCGCAGCAAGTGCAACATTCATATCGGGGGAGCCTATGGCGACAAGGCTGTCTCCGGCGCAAGGTTCATCGAGCAGTTCGGAGCCTTGCCTGCGCGCATCATGAACCGGGTTACGCTGGAGAACGACGACAAGACGTTCAATGCGGCGGAAACGCTGGCAGCCGCCGAGACGGTCGGCGTTCCGATGGTGCTGGATATTCACCATCATGCCGTGAATACTGGCGGCATAGAAGAGGACGAGCTGCATCACGGGTTATGGCCGCGCATTGTGCGCACATGGGAGCGGGAGCGCGGGCGGCTCGGTCTTGCCGGCGAAGGCGATCTGCCTCCGAAAATCCACGCATCCAGCCCGAAGAGCCTGTCTGACCCGAGAGGCCATGCGGATTATGTGGAGCCAGAGCCGCTGCTTCGGTTTCTGAAGGCAGCTGCCCGCGAATGCGGGGCAGTCGATTGCATGCTGGAGGCGAAGAGCAAGGACGCTGCGCTGCTCCGGCTGATGGAGGATATGAAGGAGCTTGAGAAAAGAGGTGTAGGAGTCAAGGTCTTGGACGGCGCAAGCGTCGAGATTTCTCCTGATTAGCTATGGAATGGATTTTACTTGTATTGCTGGGTGTTATTGCAGCCATGTTCGGCAGCATTGTAGGACTCGGAGGCGGCATTATTATCGTGCCGGCTCTGCTCTATACGGCCCCGTCTCTTATAGGAGCCCCTATCGGCCATGCGGTTGCGGTAGGGGTATCGCTGTCAGTACTTGTTGTGACAGCGCTTGCATCGACCATCTCTTATTCCAAGAGGGGACTGGTCGACAAGCGGAGCGCATTGCTGCTCTTCATCACAAGCGGGCCGGGCGCATTGCTTGGAGCGGCCATTACCGGGAAGCTGCCGATGGGCGTATTCCAGCTCGGATTCGGACTGTTCATGCTTGGCATGGCGGGACTGTTGATTGCCCGCGATTATATGAAACCGTTTTCGAGGGACTGGCCGATTAAGCGGGAACTGGTCGACGCCTCAGGAGTAAGACACAGCTACAGCTATGGCACGCTGCCGGCGCTGGCTATCGGCTTCGGCGTCGGGCTCATATCGGGTTTGTTCGGAATCGGAGGCGGATCGCTGTTCGTGCCGCTTATGGTCCTTCTATTCCGCTTTCCGGCGCATGTTGCTACGGCAACCTCCATGTTTGTTATATTCCTGTCGTCCATATTGGGCAGCGGGATGCATGCCTCGCTTGGCGAGATGAACTGGCTGCTGGTGCTTGCGCTTGCGCCGGGCGCATGGATCGGAGGCAAGCTGGGGGCATCTATCGCGATGCGGATGAGCGGGAAGGGGCTATTGTGGCTGCTGCGGGTTACGCTTATTGCGTTGTCGATTCAGCTTATTTGGGAAGGGGCAGCTCATGTATAGCGCCCGATATTCTGCCATTCAGGCGAAACGAGTCACGGGCTCCATACGTATTAAATATGATAGATGTGTTGTTTATTGATCTTGTACCAAGGAAGAACCCTATTACTCGCGAGGAGTGTGATACGAAGTGACGGAAGGGAACAATGCCTTCGTAGTCGGCGGCAAAAGCTTCACGGCTGTTGCCATCAACTGTGCGGCGAAGGCCGGGGAATGGATTATGACCAAGCTGGGCAACTACGCCAGCCTTGAAATAAAATATTCTGAGCATGACCTTGTCACCGAAGTGGACAAGGGTTCCGAGCGTCTGATCCGGAAGCTGATTGCCACGCACTTTCCCCATCATTCATTTCTGGGAGAGGAAGGCTGCGAGCCGGGGCCGGAGGCCTCTGCCAAAGCGCTGGAGGAGGCAAGCGACTCGGAGTACTTATGGATCGTAGACCCGATTGACGGCACGACGAACTTTGTGCATGGCTTTCCGTTCTTCTGCGTGTCTATCGCGCTTGCTTACCGCGGAGAAATTATCGTAGGCGTCGTCTATGATCCCGTGAGGGATGAACTGTTCGTCGCGGAGAAGGGCAAGGGCGCCTATGTTCACGGCAGACGGATGCAAGTATCGGAAGACCGGACATTGAAGGAAGGCTTGATCGCCACTGGATTGCCAGCGGAGAGGGAGCATGCGCTGCCTGTTAATCTGCGTGGAATTGCTGAGCTTGCTTCGCAAGTGCGCAATCTGAGAGTTGCGGGATCGGCCGCGCTGCATCTGGCATATGTCGCGGCTGGGCGTCTGAGCGGATTTTGGGAGATTGGCCTGAACAGCTGGGATATGGCAGCCGGCGTGCTGCTTATTCAGGAGTCGGGCGGAATCGTGACCGATACAAAGGGCGATACGTATTCGCTTGGCGTGCGCAATGTCGCAGCGAGCAACGGCTACTTGCATGATGAGCTGCTCGCGGCATTGAAGAAAGCGGAAGCTGCCGGATCATAATGACCAAAGGATAGGAGGCGGGAGTGATGAACACGCAATGGATCAAGCTTGGGGCTGCTGCGATGACGCTGGCGGTCGTCATAGCGGGTTGCAGCCGTTCGGACGCGCCAGCTGAAGATAACGGACCAACGCCGACTGCCGCGGAGCAGCCTTCGCCAGGCGACCCCAATGGAGAGAAGCCATCGCCGTCCCAGCCTGCGGAAGAGTCTTCTCCGCCAGCCGTCCAGCACGGCACGATCAGCGCCGGCCTCCGCATTCCATGGTCGATTGCTTTTGACGGCAATGAAATATATATGAGCGAGCGGGAAGGCAGCATCGTCCACGTTAAGGACGGAGAGATCGACCGCCAGACCGTCCGCCTTGCCAAGGCTGTCCATCATGATGGAGAGGGCGGATTTCTAGGTCTGCTGCTGGCTCCGGATTTTCAGCAGTCGGGACTAGCGTTCGCCTACCATACGTATCGGGGGGCGGAAGGGACGATGAACCGGGTCGTTCTGCTGAAGAAGGAGGGCTCGGAGTGGGCCGAGGAGCGTCCGCTGATGGAAGGCATTCCGGGCGATCTGTACCATAATGGCGGACGGCTGGCCTTTGGGCCTGAAGGCATGCTCTACGTGACAACGGGCGATGCGCAGGAGCAGGCGCTGTCTCAGGACAGAGACAGCCTCGCTGGCAAAATCCTCCGTATGACGCTGGATGGTGCAGTGCCGGATGACAATCCGACTCCAGGCTCTTATGTCTATTCGTATGGCCATCGCAATCCGCAAGGGTTGGCGTGGACGAAGGATGGCATCATGTACAGCTCGGAGCACGGCCCGTCGGGAAGGCCCGGAGGGCATGACGAGATTAACCGGATTGAGCCGTCCGGCAATTATGGCTGGCCTGCCGTGATCGGCGATGACAATCGGGAAGGCATGATTGCGCCGCTCTATCATACAGGCGACGAAGCGATTGCGCCGTCCGGCACTATCATCGATGATCAAGGAAGGCTGCTTATAGCTGGTCTTCGCGGCGAGGCGATCTATCGCTATACGCCTGAAAGCGGAGAGATGGAAACCTATCATGCTGGAGAGGGCCGGATACGCGATCTGGCACTCAAGGACGGAACTCTTTATTTCATTACGAATAACCGCGACGGACGCGGCTCTCCTGGCAGCACAGATGACCGGCTAGTCGCGATGCCTTACGAGTAATGATGAAGGGGTAGTCCCTAAAGGGAACCAAAAGTGAAGCAATGAATGGATAGGCCATTCTTAAATATTGGATAAAAAAGCCTTCAAAACCACCGCAAAGTGGATTTGAAGGCTTTTACTTGCTTGAAATCTTGTCAAAGCAGGGCATGGCTTGCCGCTTGGCTTTTCACCCTGCGCACACGCTCTAAGCCGTGTTTTACGTCTTGCAGCTCAGCTTTCCGTACGGAGGGGCTCTCTAAGCCGAGTTTCTCGGCATGCAGCTCTGATTGCCGCACGGCTGCGCCCACTAAGCCGAGTTTCTCGGCATGCAGCTCTGATTGCCGCACGGCTGCGCTCACTAAGCCGAGTTTCTCGGCATGCAGCTCTGATTGCCGCTTGGCGGCACTCTGTAAGCCGAGCTTCTCGACATACCGCTCTGATTGCCGCTCGGCGGCACACTGCAAGCCGAGTTTCTCGGCATGCAGCACTGATTGCCGCTCGGCAGCACTCAGTAAGCCTAGTTTCTCGGCATGCAGCACTGATTGCCGCTTGGCGGTACTCTGTAAGCCGAGTTTCTTGGCATGCAGCTTTGATTGCCGCTTGGCGGTACTCTGTAAGCCGAGTTTCTCGGTATGCAGCTCTGATTGCCGCTTGGCGGTACTCTGTAAGCCGAGTTTCTTGGCATGCAGCTTTGATCACCGCTTGGCGGTACTCTGTAAGCCGAGTTTCTCGGTATGCAGCTCTGATTGCCGCTTGGCGGCACCCTGTAAGCCGAGTTTCTCGGCATGCAGCTTTGATTGCCGCTCGGCGGCACACTGCAAGCCGAGTTTCTCGGCATGCAGCTCCGTTTTCCGCACGGCTGCGCCCACTAAGCCGAGTTTCTCGACCAGCAGCTATGATTGGCGCTCGGCTGCGCTCACTAAGCCGAGTTTCTCGGCCAGCAGTTCCGTTTTCCGCACAGCTGCACGAGACTGTCCCAAAAGCTATATTTGGCTGACTGAGTATCGCTCCAGCTTACGATTAACCTTGTGTGGCACAACCATTCGCTTTTGGAAGAGTCCCTTTCTATTGGGATGTTGGTCAGTTATTCGTCGATCATTTTATACATGAAGATATCATCGACGTAACGGCCATTGAGGTAAAACTCTTCAATCAGCCTGCCCTGTACCAGGAATCCGCATTTCTCATAAAAAGCAATCGCAGACGTATTCGTCGAGAGCACACGGAGCGACAGCTTGCGCTTGCCGTTTTGCTTCGCCCAATCATAAGCGGCATTCAGCAGCAATCTCCCGGCGCCGATGCCTCTGAAGCGAGAGTCGACGCCAATGGCGAGCTCGGCAACATGCTTGTTCGATTCCAGCTTGGTCGGCGTCTTCAGGCTCACATAGCCGCATAGCTGGCCATCGCATACCGCTACAATCTCCGAGCCCGGAGTATGATATTGCGCGTACTCCTCCGCGCCATCCCAATGAATCGGGGCAGGGGACGTGTCGTCGTTCCAAAGCCTATTGTTCAGTTCAGCAAGCGCTCCGAAGTCGCCAGCTTCCGATAACCGTGTAATGACATTCATGCTGTGCGCAGCTCCTCTCTAATCTTCCTGATCTGCTTCGTGATCAAATTCCTTTTATAGAGATGCCATGGCGCGTTCCGCGGCTTCGATAGTTGCATCGATATCGGCTTCTGTATGCGCGGTCGTCAGGAACCAGGCCTCATATTTGGAAGGGGCGAGATTGATGCCCTGATCCAGCATTAGGCGGAAGAACTTGCCGAATCTCTCGCCGTCTGTATCCTGCGCCTCATCATAATTTGTGACCGGATGATCGCAGAAGTGGGCGGAGAAGGAACCCCTGATTTGATTGACAGTAAGCGGGATGCCGTGCTTCAGGGCTGAGTCGAGCAGGCCTGAGGCGAGCTTCGAAGCAAGGCCCTCCATCCGCTCGTAGATGCCCGGCTCCTGCAGCACCTCCAGGCAAGCGATGCCTGCTGCGATGGAAGCGGGATTGCCCGCCATCGTGCCAGCCTGGTAGGCAGGGCCGAGCGGAGCAACCTGCTCCATAATGTGCCGGCGTCCGCCGTAAGCGCCAATCGGCAGCCCGCCGCCGATGATTTTGCCAAGCGCGGTCAAGTCAGGCTCGATGGCGGCATGATCCGGGAACGCGCTGTAGGTCTGCGCCGATCCGTAATGGAAGCGGAAAGCGCTAATGACTTCGTCATAGATGACAAGCGCTCCAGCCTCGCGTGTCAGCTTGCACAGACCCTCAAGGAAGCCTTCCTGCGGCATTACCATGCCGAAATTGCCGACAATCGGTTCTACCATAACGGCTGCCGTATCGTCGCCCCAGCGCTGCAGCGCTTCTTCGAGCGCAGCCAGATCGTTGAACGGCACCGTAATGACCTCATGGGCAATGCTGGCCGGGATGCCCGCGCTGTCCGGAATGCCAAGCGTGGAAGGCCCCGAGCCTGCGGCTACAAGCACGAGGTCGGAATGGCCGTGATAGCAGCCGGCAAATTTAATGATTTTATTCCGCTTTGTATAGGCTCTCGCCACACGGATCGTTGTCATGACGGCTTCCGTGCCGGAATTCACGAAGCGCACCTTGTCCATCGAAGGGATCGCTTCCTTCAGCATGCGGGCGAGCTTGATCTCCAGCTCCGTCGGCGTGCCGTACAGCGTGCCGTTCTGGGCGGCGCGAATGATCGCCTCTGTTATATGAGGGTGGGCATGGCCGGTAATGATAGGGCCGTATGCCGCCAAATAATCGATATAGCGGTTGTCATCCACATCCCAGAAATAAGCGCCTTCGGCACGCTTCATGAAGACGGGAGCGCCTCCGCCTACGGCCTTGAATGAACGGGAGGGGCTGTTCACGCCCCCTACAATATGCTGCAGAGCCTCTTGATAAAGCGACTCGGAAGTTGGTCTATGCTTTGACATGTCTACCATTCCTTTCTGATATGCAAACTTCACGATCTATGAATGAAGGCGGTCGCAGAGCTGGAACGCAAAAACCGCTTCTCCGTCCGCTTGTCCAACTTCATTAGTGTAACCGAATCGGGGAAAGAGAAAAAGAGCACGGCATGTGCTCTTTCTCATGGGCTTATAAGTTAGCTGCGGCTTCCCGTGCGTCCGGTGCTACCCGATACTCCTCCGCCGCTTGCCGAACCGCTGGAATTGTCCCCACTCGCATCAGGAGTCTCCGACGGCACCGGAATCGTCTCGTCGGTGGAGAGAATCTCTTGAACGTAACCGAGCAGCGCATCCTTGTCGCGAACGCCGATGACGGATGCTCCGCCGACATTCATCTCTTGCACCAGCTCCATTGGCGGGATTTGCGCTGTACCGCCGATATGGCTGTCGACACCAAGCTGACCCAGTTTGAGCATATCGGAGACGCTCAGGTTGGTCTCGATATAAGGAGAGACGCTCTCCAGAATTTCTTTCATCCGAATCAGGTTCCAGGTGGATTGAAGCTCCTTGGCAACAGCCTTCAGGAAGTTGCGCTGACGCTCTGTCCGCGTATAGTCGCTCATGGCATCATGGCGGAAGCGAACGTATTGGAGCGCCTTGTCGCCGTCCAGCAGCTGGTAACCCTTTTTCAGATTGATATCGTAGCGGTTTTTGTCCGCATTGTCTCTATAGCGCATGTCCTTCTCAACCTCGAAGTAGATGCCCCCGATCGTATCGATGAGCGACTTGAAGCCTTCAAAGTCGGTGTAGACATAATATTGAATCTCCAGACCGAGCAGATCGCCGACAGTCTTCATCGCAAGCGACGGTCCGCCGACTGTAATCGCGGAATTGATGCGGCCTCGATAGCCTTCAATCTCGCCGTACGTATCCCTCAGGACGGAGAATAGATGTGCTTTTTTGGTAACGGGATCAAAGGACGCAACCAGTATGGAATCGGATCGGGCGATTTCGCCTTCCTGGGCATCGCGCGCATCGCCGCCAAGCAGCATAATGTTGACGCGCTCTTTGCCTTCCCATTTTGGAATGTCGACTGTTTTGTCAGGCTCAATATCTTTGAATATCGATTCTTCCGGCTTCTTCTGGAAGCTGTCCAGCTCCTTGTAGATTCCTGCTCCCCATACTACAGCACCTGCGATAACGAGCAGTACAACGACCGAGAGGCTTATCCAAAGCCATTTCCATTTATTTTTGACCTTTTTGCTTGACCTTGTACGCATTGCGTTCGTTGGTCTCCTTTCACTCTACGCCAATTAGAATTGTTCCGTATCCGATGTTGTCTGCCTGCAAGAATGGAACATATCCGTATCCATGAATGGAAGTGATGGTTCGTTTCAACACAGTTTACGCATCGAGATAACTGATGTATGATTACATATCATAAAATTATAAAGCTCAGGACCAACCTGATGCAAGTTTTATCAAATAGGGAACAATATAGTCGCTATTTCCCAGGAAATGTCGAGGCGAGAGGAGCTGTTAACAGTATGCTGGCGATAGACGTTAAGGATCTGCGCAAAGACTTTCGCGTGCAAAAAAACCGCGAAGGCCTGTCGGGCGCGCTCAAGGATCTGTTTAAGCGTGAGTATAGAGAAGTAAGGGCTGTAAAGGATATTTCATTCCAGATTCCCCAAGGCGAGATTTGCGGCTACATAGGGGAGAACGGGGCGGGCAAGTCAACAACGATCAAGATGCTGACCGGGATTCTGGTGCCGACAGCTGGCGAGCTTAAGGTGAACGGCTATGTGCCCTTCAAGGACAGAGAAAAGTTCGTGAACGGCATTGGCGTTGTATTCGGCCAGCGCTCGCAGCTATGGTGGGATATTGGCGTTATTGAATCGTTCCAGCTGCTCCGCAAGGTGTATCGGGTGCCGGAGGCCGACTTCCGCAAGCGGCTCGACAATCTGGTGGAGCGTCTGCAATTGGGTGATCTGCTTAACCGTCCTGTCCGCAAGCTGAGCCTCGGGCAGCGGATGCGCTGCGAGCTGGTGGCATCGCTGCTGCATAATCCGTCCATTCTGTTTCTGGACGAGCCGACGATCGGCCTGGATATCGTCGTGAAGACGGAAATTCGGGACTTCCTGATGCAGATGAACAAAGAGGAAGGCACGACCATTCTGCTGACCACACACGACTTGCAGGATATTGAAGCGTTGTGCTCGAGGGTAATTATGCTCGATGACGGCCGCGTCATCTATGACGGCGGATTGGACGAGCTGAAGACAAAGTGGAGCAAGGGGCGCGAGATTCAGTTCCAATTCGCAAGCCAGACGCCGCTCGCGAAGCTGAAGCAATTGACGGAAGGCATCAACGTAGGCTGGACGATCGAGAACGACGTAACAGCCAAGCTGTTCGTTCCGCATGAAGTAAGCGTATCGGATGCGATGGCGAGAGTCGTCGGCGGAGCCGATATTCGCGATATTAAAATTTTCGAGACCAATACGGATGAGATTGTAAGGGGCATCTATCAATCCGGCTCGGCTGACGTGGCGAAGAAGGAAGTTGCAACATCATGATGAGCGCGTATGTCGATTTTATCCGAATCCGGTTCCTTATGATGCTGGCCTACCGGGTTAACTATTATAGCGGCATTATTATTTATGCCATTAATATTGGGGCCTACTATTTCTTGTGGCAGGCGATCTACGGAAGCCAGGATACGCTGGCGGGTTTCACCGTGCCGCAGATGACCACTTATATTGCAGTATCCTGGATGGCCCGTGCGTTCTACTTCAATAATCTCGACCGCGAGATTGCCAATGAAATAAGGGACGGCAGCGTAGCGGTTCAATTGATCCGGCCCTATAACTATCTATTTGTGAAAATGATGCAGGGCTTTGGAGAAGGGCTGTTCCGGCTGCTGCTCTTTATGGTGCCGGGCCTCTTCATCGTATGCCTTATCTTCCCAGTATCGCTTCCGACCGACCCGAAGGTATGGCTGATTTATCTCGTTATGCTGTTCTTCAGCTTCCTGATTAACTCCCAGATCAACATCTTGACCGGCCTGTTCGCTTTCTTCGTGGAGAATAACGAAGGCATGATGCGGATGAAGCGCGTCATGGTCGATCTGTTCTCCGGCGTGGTAGTGCCGATTGCGTTTTTCCCCGGGTGGCTGTCGGGCATTATGGAGTGGCTGCCGTTCCAGGCCATTACATATCTGCCAAGCTCCTTCTTCACCGGCAGGACGCCGCTTGAAGAGGCGGGAAGCGTCATGCTGCTGCAGCTGTTCTGGTTCCTGCTGCTGCTCATTCCGATCTGGCTGACATGGCGTGCGGCGCGCAAGCGGCTGTTCGTGCAAGGGGGTTAACTTAAATCATGAGATACGCATCATTATTTTGGGAATACATCAAGAACTATGCCAAAACCCGTCTTACCTACCGGGCCGACTTCTGGATCGAGGTCATCTCCGACCTGCTGTTCCAGGGAATGAACTTGATCTTTATTCTGATTGTGTTCCAGCATACAGCCTCGCTTGGCGGATGGTCGGAGCTTGAAGTTGTATTCGTCTACGGCTTCTTCATGATTCCGTACGGCATCTTCGGCACGCTGTTCAGCATCTGGAACTTCAGCGAGCGCTATATCGTAAAGGGAGAGATGGACAGGGTGCTTACCCGTCCAGCGCATAGTCTGTTCCAGGTGCTGTTCGAGAATGTCGATCCGCCGTCGCTGATCGGCTCCTTCGTCGGCGCGGGCATTATGGCGTATTGCTGGGCGCAGATGGGACTGCCGTTCAGCGTGATGGATCTGGTCATGTTATTCCTGTTCATCATTGGCGCGGTCTTGATCTATGCGGGCTTGTACACGGCGCTGAATGCGATCTCGTTCTATAGCGACGCGCCGACGGGCATTGTACCGCTCATGTACAACATCCAGAACTACGGCCGTTATCCCGTCAACATTTATAATAAAATTATCCGTTTCATGCTGACTTGGCTGCTGCCATTCGCTTTCGTCGGCGTTATCCCGGCATCATACTTCTTGGAGCAGAAGACCGATGATATTTCGAAGCTGGCGCTGCTCACCCCTGTGATGGGACTCATTGTCTTCGGCCTGGGACTGGCCTTCTGGAATCATGGCGTGAAGCGGTACCGCGGAGCGGGTTCATAGCAATAGGAAGGAGAGCATGCAATGACACTTGAAGTTGGGAAAAAAGCGCCGAAGTTCAAGCTGGCGGCCTCCAATGGGGAGACGATATCCCTGATGGATCTGAGAGGGCGCAATGTGGTCATTTTCTTCTACCCGAAGGATATGACGGCAACCTGCACGGTGCAGGCTTGCGATATGAGAGACGTCTACTCCGAGTTCGTCGATGCCAATACGGTCGTGCTTGGCATTAGCGGAGACAGCATCAAGTCGCATCAAAACTTTGTTGCAAAAAAAGAGCTGCCTTACTTGCTGCTGGCCGACGAGGACCACAAGGTCTGCAAGATGTACGGCGTATGGCAGCTGAAGAAGCTGTACGGCAGAGAATACATGGGCATCGTCCGCTCCACATTCCTGATTGACGCCAAAGGCAACCTCGTCCGCGAGTGGCGCAAGGTCAAGGTGAAAGGCCATGCCCAGGAAGTGCTGGAGGCGGCGCGGAGTTTGAACAAATGAAGCTGCTGGGCTGCTAATCTCATTCACAGTCAGCACAGGCACATTCGCAAGCGAGAAAAGCGGGATCGACGTTAATAAAGCGTCGGATCCCGCTTTTTTTGTTTAGTAACAAGTATGAGGGTGCGCTGTTTGGAGTATGAAATGGGAAAGTTGTAGAGCAGAGCGGGGCGTTAAGGCTCAGGAATGCGGTGAAGTGAGGTATAAATTGGTGTGAGCGACTTACCTGCTCTGAATGGGCGGTAGAGAGAGGCTTGAGTCGGCGATATCGACTTATTTCATCTCATTAATCAATAGGACAACCAAAAAAGCCGTCGAGATGGATTCAGGCGAATGAATAGGGTTAAGCAATAAGTGCAAACAAGCTAAAACACAGCGCTCGGGCGCTGAAGAACGAGCCTCGTAAGAGGTTTTTGGCATTGGTATGAAATTAATATTTAGTAGCATTTAGTAGAGGCTTGTTTCATATACTCTATCAATTCGAATACGAACCATTTTGATGATAGAGAAGGGTGGAAATGACGATGCGTCGAGTAGTGAAGGCATCTATTTGTGCTGCGGTATTTTGGTTTGGCGTCATGGAGTTTGGAGGCGGCCTGTTGTATAAGGGAGAAGCGGCGCGCAGTCTGGGGGAGACAAGCTATGTTCAGACCGTGTCCCGGCAATATGAAGCGCGTCCGCTGCTTGGGGAACCTGCAGAAGACGGCTCTAAGGAGAATCCGGAGCAAGCTGCCGCCAGCGGCGATAAGCAGCAACATGCCTCGATCTCTGCGGGCAAGAAGGCAGGGAACCCAAACAGCACGCCAGAGCCTGAAAATAAAGGAGCGGGCAACGAAGCCAAGCCGGCAGCTGCGGGCAACGGGAATACGCAGGAAGGCAAGGCGGGAGCTAAAACGGAAGGGACGGGGCACAACCATAGTGAGAAAGCCAGTCAAAGCAACAATGGCTCGTCAAGCGGGGAAGACGGCACCAAGCTTAGTTCCCAGACGGTGAATCAGCCTCCAGCTGAACCAGCGGCTGCGGCGAAGAAAAAGGTAGTCTATCTGACGATCGATGACGGACCAAGCAAGCATACTCCTGAGGTGCTGGATATATTGAAGAGGGAAGGAATTAAAGCGACGTTTTTTGCCCTGGGGGAGCAGGTGGAGCGCAATCCTGACATAGCCAAACGGATCGTAGAGGAAGGACATGCGATCGGCAATCATACTTACAATCATAAATATGAGAAGCTGTATGGCAGCTTCGCTGAATTTGCGGGCCAAGTAATGCGAACCGATGATGCGATCTATGCCGCGACAGGCGTGCGCACGACTTTGCTTCGGGCGCCGGGCGGGACGTATGCAAATTTTGACCAGGGATATTTTGACGCGCTGGCGGCGGCGGGGTACCGTGTGCATGACTGGAATGTAGACAGCGGGGATTCCAAGCGCCGGGGCGTACCGTCAACGGAGATTATTGCGAATATCAAAAAGTCCAAGCTGGCCGATACGCTCAACGTTCTCATTCATGACAGCGCGGGCCATGAGGAGTCCGTCAAAGCGCTGCCTGCCATTATTCACTATTATAAAAATCTGGGGTATACGTTCGAGCCTCTTGACGATAGCGTGAAGCCGATGCACTTTCAGACTGCCAGCAAGTCGAAGTGGAGCAGAGGGAAAGTGACGGAAGCCGATAAGGCGGCGATCATCAAATACGGCAAAGAGTTGGATGCAAGCGGAGTGCGGCAGAAGTCGGCGCATCGTGAGCCTGCGCTTATCGTGCATCGCGGCGATGCGACGCTTGTTCTTGAAGCCGGTCAATACCGTCTTGCCTCAGGGTCTATCTATGTGCCGCTGAAAGATCTGGTGGAATGGATGGGCGGCGCTGCGGAGCAGGATGAGCAGTCCGGCGTGGTGGAAGCCAGCCTGGCGGGGAAATCGCTGTTCTGGATGATCGATACATGGCCGCCGTCCGAGGAGAACGGATCGCATCTGGACGTGCCGCTGCGCTCCACGCTTGGCGAGTTCGGCATTGATATTGAAGACTATGCAATCTCGAAGGATCGCCGCGAGGTATGGATCAGGGAGTAGCGAAAGAGGGCTTTTTACCGGAAGGAATGGGAATCTAGCAGGTCTAAAGGGTGATAAAGCTGGCGACACTGAAAAGTAGATAGATTTATTTTTCAGGAGGCGAGAGTGTATGATCACTTCCCATTTATATGAAGGCGACGAGGATATTTCGCAGCCGGGGCATGCCAGGCATTGGGCGGAACCGCCGCAGACGCTGCTTCGCAGATTGCTGCTTAAGGTAGATTCGGTGCTGCTAGGCAAGCAAGATACGATTAAGCAGACGCTAACGGCGCTGCTGGCAGGCGGGCATGTGCTGCTGGAGGATGTGCCGGGTGTTGGCAAGACGATGCTGGCGGGAGCTTTTGCGCGTGCGGTAGGCGGCGAGTTCAAACGGATCCAGTTCACTTCCGATATGCTGCCTGCAGATGTGATTGGCGGTGTGGTGCTGGATGCGCGCACTTCGGAGCTGGCCTACAGACCGGGACCTATTATGGCTAATGTAGTGCTGGCCGATGAGATTAACCGCGCTTCCTCGCGAACGCAATCCGCACTGCTGGAGGCGATGGAGGAACGCAGGGTGACGATTGAAGGCAAGACGAGACGTCTTCCTGTGCCGTTTATGCTTATTGCGACTCAAAATCCGCTGAGCTTGGAAGGAACGAGCAGCTTGCCGGAGGCGCAGCTTGACCGTTTCATGATGAAAATATCGATCGGTTATCCAGGCGTGGAGCATGAGCAGCGTATGCTGGAGCAATATGCCGATGGCAAGAGGATGGAGCCGGAGAGGCTGCGTCCGGTCGTAGCGGTCCAGGAATGGCTCCAAATGCAGGCGGAAGCAAGGCAGGTTCATGTCCATCCTGCGCTTATGCGCTACATGGTGGCGATTGGTGAGGCGACCAGAAGATCGCCGGATGTGCTGCTCGGGCTTAGCCCGCGGGCGCTTAGAGACTGGCTGCGCGCATCGCAGGCGCATGCTTATATAGAGGGAAGAGGTTATGCCATTCCGGATGATGTGCTCACCGTGTCTGAGACGGCCTTGGCCCACCGCATCGTATTGCGCGCAGGTTCGCCTCGTCAAAGCGGCAGCGCTGCTGCGCTGATCCGGCGCGTGACAAGAGAGACGCCATTTCCGAAGGAAGCGGCAGCCGGCTCCGGAAGAGGGAGAAGGCTATGACAGGGCGGAGTCGCTATCGCACGAGATGGGCGGCATGGACGGTCCTGCTCGCAGGGCTGCTGTGCGCGGGAGCTGCAGCTGTCGTACGGGGCGGCGCTGTGGAATGGTTTATGTTTGTCTTGCTGGCGGGCATGGGAGCCATAAGCCTCTGGCTGCCAATCGCTGCCTCCAAAAGCATTACGCTGCAGCGCATGGTGTCCGAGACGGAGATCGCTGCTGGCGATTCCATTCAGGTGACACTCCGGCTGGAACGCAAATGGCGCGTGCCGATGGTGTGGATTGCGATCGAAGAGACGGTCAGCAATACGAGCTCGCTCAATCATGAAGCTGTCCCGCATACAACCGTGCTGGCGCCGATGCTTGCGGGTACGTCTGGGGTAAGTTATTCGCTTGGAGAGCTGGCTCGAGGCGTCTACCATTTTGGAAGCGTGACCGTGACATGCGGGGATTTGTTCGGACTGACTGCCATCCGCAGAACAATAGAATGGGAGACAGAATTTACAGTGCTGCCTGCACTGCCTGAAACCGATGGAGCAAGCCGGGTTCAGCTGGCGGGCCGGCATCGGCCGGATACTTCTGCTTACACCGTGTCTGCCAGCGTCAGAGGCGAGGGTACGGATGCGTATGCGGATTTGCTTGGCAAAGCGGGGCTAGGACCTGACAGCCGGCCATACCGTGAAGGGGATTCGCTTCGGCATCTGGATTTCCGAGCTGCCGCGAGGGGCCGCGGCCTGTATACGAAGCTGCATGACGGCGATGAGAGCAGGACAGAGCGGTTCGTATGGATAGATTCCTTCGCCGCGCCTTATGGCAGCGACAGCCGATTATTCGAGGCTTGCATCAGCTGGGCGCTGCTGGATGTTCAGCGCAGCTCGGAAGCGGGCGGGTCCGTGATGCTGTATGCGGATGAATGGACCTATCATCTGCCAGGGGCTTCCGGCCCGGAGCAAATGACTCGCATGGCAGAGCTAAAGCAGATGCTTGCCCGTCTGGCTCCTTCGAATACGCAGAGGGAATGGCCTGGGCTGGCTCTCTTGGAGAATGAACGATACAGGGGCGAACGGATGCTCACGATCTATTCAGCCGATTGGCAGAATGCCAGCCGCTGGCTGAAGCTGGCGGAACGGGCTGGCGGATACGGCTTCAAGCTGGAGCTGTACGGGGTTGCGAAAAGCGCGGTTCCTTCATTTGCGATGAGAGAGTCAGCGCGTCTGCTGGAGGCCAGCGGCGTTCATTGTTACTGGCTGCCTGCGGTTCAAAGCAAGGAATCACGGTCTTCCGCCGTGAAAGGGGAGGGCGCCTATGCTTTGGGATAAGGACGTCCGCACGGAAGCAGAAGATTCCGTATTCTACCGCTTCATAACGAGCTTGCTTTTGTTTGGCCTGCTGGCGGAATGGCTGCTGCCGTGGACGAGTGCGGGAGAATGGCCGGTTCTATACCAGCCCGTGCCTTTGCTCGCCGTAATCGGATGTATATTGGCGGCAGGCATTTTCCGCATTAGAGGCATTTGGACGGTCTTGGTGCATGCCGTACTGATCCTCTTTACCTTAATGTGGCTGTTCAAAGGCGATCAACAGAGCGCAGCGGAATGGCTGCTGGGTTTTCCAGTCCTTATCGGCGAGCAGATTGTGATGATTGTCAAAAGCGGTCTGTGGGCCATGTCAGGCGAGCTCCGCACATTGATGTTATTCGTGGGCTGGGCGATGCTTGCGCCTGCGCTGCAGGCATTGATCTGGCTGCGCCAGGCTGCGCTTGGCATCGCCGCGTTGACGATGGTATATTTGCTGGCGCTATATGCATGGCTGGGCATGGATGTGCTTGGCGGCTTGATACGCGCAGCGGCGGAAGGGCTGCTGCTGGCTGCTATTGTATCCATGCCCCGGGCAAGAAGGATTTTGGACGCGGGCATGGACCGCTTGAAGCAAGTGGAGGGCAAGTGGCTCGCTGGCTCCCTGTTCACGCTGCTTATCATTGTCGGCATTGCGCTGCTCGCCGCGGGCGGCAAAGAGCGCACTTTGGAGCCGGCGCGCTGGACTTCCTCTGTATCGGAACGGCTGGAGCGGGGCTTCGCTTCGCTGAGCCGCGAAGGAGGCAGCGTGACGACACTTCGGGGGATGAATGCTTCAGCGCTGGGGGGCGGCTTGACTGGCTATGGTTTTGACGATACGACGCTTGGCGGTGCGATCAGCGATCATCCCTCTGTTGTATTCTGGGGGTATTCGCCGTTCAGCACTTATTGGCGAGGGGAAGCGAAGGCCGTCTATGACGGCAGAGGATGGAGCAATGCCGACAGCGAGCTGACCTTGCTGCCTGTCCGCATGAAGGATGACGGGATTAGCGCCAGCGCAAAGGCTGGCGGCAAATCAGGAAGCGATTCGAGAATATCGGATGCCCATCTGATCTCGCAGACGATTATCTGGGAGCGTCCGATCGCGGCTATGCCGATCTTCATGTCGGGAACAAGCGGCAGAGTTACGGAGCTTATCGCTTCCGATCCGCGGCGCAAGCTGAGCAGCTATGCGATCAATGAAAAGCTGGACTCTCTATATGCGCAGTCCGAGATGGTCAAGCTGGAGCAATACACGGTACAGAGCCGGTTGCCGGTAACGGATGCGGCAGCTTTAAGGTCGCTGGAGCCTGACTCCGAGGTAGCGCAAGGGCGGGTTGGCGATGCGTTGGGCTGGACAGAGGAGGAGCTGGCTCCGTTCCTGCAATTGCCGGATTCCCTGCCGGGACGCGTCCGCGCTCTGGCTGCGGAGATTGCGGGAGGCGGCGTGACGAGCCGGTATGACCGGGTGAAGGCGATTGAGCAATATTTGAAGGATACGTATCGCTATTCCAAATCCGAGAGCCAGATTCCGCCTGTTGGCTCGGATTTTGTGGATCATTTTCTGTTCGAGCAGCAAAGCGGATATTGCGTGCATTTCTCAACGGCAATGGCCGTGATGCTGCGAGCGGAGGGGATACCGGCGAGATGGGTCAAGGGCTTTGCGCCGGGTACGCCGGTGAATGAGGAGAGCGTCCGCAGAACAAGCGGCAGCGCAGCGAAGCATGCCGCGCAGCTCTATGAAGTGCGCAGCACAGACGCCCACGCTTGGGTGGAAGTGTACTTCCCTGGAGCGGGCTGGGTGCCGTTCGATCCAACGCCGGGGTATGACGGCGTCGCCGGTGCGGCTTCCGTCGCCGGAGTTATCGGCGGCGATGCTCTGTCAGCGGCGGCGGGCCATGGCGCCGCTGGCGGAAGCGCTGCGGCAGGCGGGGGCTACGCCTCGCTGGCCGAGCGCTTGGAGGCGGCTGCGGAGAGAAGCGCCGCAGCCGTCTCCCGCGGAGCGCGCGCCGCCATGGATGCGGCGGCGCGAGCATGGGACCGCGCAGCGGAGGCGCCGTTCGCGGCCGCCGCTGCGGTGATGGCGGCACTGGCGCTAGCCGCCGCCGTGCTCGTTGGCGCGCAGCGCCAGCGGCTGCGCCTGCTGTTGGCGCTGCGGCGCTACCGCGCGGCAAGCGCCGCGGTTGCGGCGCACGCCGGAGGCGCGCATGGGGATGTTGCCGTCGCAGAATCAACGGCAACAAACCATGAAGCTGCCGCAGACTTAGGCGCTGCGACGCGAATCCAAGGTGTCGCAGACCAAGACGCTGCGATGCGAGCCTCTACAGTCACATACTTAGGCGCTGCGACGCGAATCCAACCTGCCGCAGACTACGACGCTGTCACGCGAGCCTCTACTGGCGGAAGTCCTGCGCCAACGAAATCAGCGGCTGCCGAAGCAACGGAAGCTCAACCCTTTCTTGGACCACGTCGTCCAAGAAAGACAGCTGCGGCTATGGCAGCCGTGGAATGGCAGCGCAGCAGCTTGATCGACGCAGCCGAAGCTACGCTGGAGCTGCTGTGGCAGAAGCGCAAAAGCTCCTCGAAAGATCTGGAGGAGCTGGAGCAGGTTACGGAAGCCATTACGATTAGGGAGCTTGTCCGTTTTTTTAGCTCGCGAATGGATGCGGAGCTGGGGGGCGAGCTGGACCGATTATCGAAGTGGCTGGAAGCGGCAAGCTTCGGCGCTCCGGGCCAGCTGTCCGGTATGCCGAGCTACGAGGAATTGCGTGGCGTCTGCATGAAGCTATCCGCTTGGAAAGATACTAAGCGTAACAAGAAGCAGGCAGCGCCGATATTCTCCGGCGACGCTCAGCCATAGATTTTCTGAGACTGCACACTCAAGCTGACACTTGAGTGTGCAGTCTTCTTTATTTAGTGGAGGTGTGGCCGCTGACCTCAAAAGGCAAACCGCCCGCTGCAACGCCGCCTCACACCGCTGCACGCTCAAAAACGACAAACTGCTCGCTGCAACGCCGCCTCACACCGCTGCACGCCCAAAATCAACAAACTGCCCGCTGCAACGTCGCCCCACACCGCTGCACGCTCAAAACCAACAAACTTAACGCTGCAACGTCGCTCCACACCGCTGCACGCTCAAAACCAACAAACTAATGGCTGTAACGCCGCCCCACACCGCTGCACGCTCAAACCCAACAAACTGCTCGCTGCACCGCCGTCCCACACCGCTGCACGCCAAAAACCAGCAAACTGCCCGCTACAACGTCGCCCCACACCGCTGCACGCCCAAAAAAAGCAAACTGCCCGCTGTAACGCCGTCACACACCGCTGCACGCCTAAAATCAACAAACTGCCCGCTGCAACGCCGCCTTACACCGCTGCACGCCCAAAACCAACAAACTAATCGCTGTAACGCCGCCACACACCGCTGCACGCCCAAAACCAGCAAACTGCCCGCTGCATCGCCGTCACACACCGCTGCACGCTCAAAACCAACAAACTGCCCGCTGTAACGCCGCTTCACACCGTTGCATACCCAAAATAACCAAACTGCCCGCTGCAACACCGCCCCACCGCTGCACGCTCAAAACCAACAAACTTAACGCTGTAACGCCGCCCCACACCGCTGCACGCCCCTAAAAAACAAATTAATCACTGCATCGCCGCCATCCACCGCTAAATCCGTTCTGAAATGGGACGGGTTAATGGCAATACTAAGAACAGTTTCATGCTCATTCACCTTAAAATACCAGCCCCTTCGATCCAATCTGGCGCATTAACCGAGATGGCAGGGTTTATCGCCTTGACTCTCTTGAAGGGCCTTATATATAATTACTACATCAATTGAGGGAGGCTCGGTAATGACGAAGCAAAATGAAATGATCGTTGTTCTTGATTTTGGAGGACAATACAACCAGCTGATTGCGCGCCGTATTCGCGATTTGGGCGTTTACAGCGAGCTGCTGCCTTACAACACGCCGGTAGAACGGATCCGTGAATTGCAGCCGAAAGGCATTGTGTTCTCGGGAGGACCGGCAAGCGTATATGAAGAAAATTCTCCGCTCGTAGATCCTGCGATTTACGACCTGAACATTCCGATCTTCGGAATCTGCTACGGCATGCAGATGATGTCGCATCAGCTGAACGGCAAAGTCGAGCGCGCCGGCAAGCGCGAGTACGGCAAAGCGGAAGTGGAATTTGTGGAGGGCAGCCACATCGCCCATGGCCTTGACCGTGTCCAAACGGTATGGATGAGCCATAGCGATCTCGTAATCGAGCCGCCAGCGGGCTTCAATGTTGACGCCAGCACAGAGCATGCTCCGATCGCGGGAATGAGCCACGCGGACCGCAAGCTGTACGCAGTGCAATTCCACCCGGAAGTGCGCCACTCCCAATTCGGCAACGAAATGATCCGCAATTTCCTATATAACGTCTGCGAGTGCGAAGGCAACTGGACGATGGAATCGTTCATCGAAGATACAATTCAAGATATCCGCAACCAGGTTGGCGACAAAAAAGTGCTTTGCGCGCTCTCCGGCGGCGTAGACTCTTCGGTTGTAGCAATCCTGCTGCACAAAGCAATCGGCGATCAGCTTACTTGCATGTTCATCGACCATGGCCTTCTCCGCAAAGGCGAAGCTGAGGGCGTAATGGAGACGTTCGTAGGCAAGTTCGATATGAAGGTATTGAAAATCGATGCCAAAGAACGCTTCCTCGGCAAGCTGAAAGGCGTCGACGATCCGGAGCAAAAACGTAAAATCATCGGCAACGAATTTATTTATGTGTTCCAGGAAGAATCGGACAAGCTGGACGATTTCGAATTCCTGGCGCAAGGTACGTTGTATACAGATATCGTAGAGAGCGGTACGGCTACGGCTCAAACGATCAAATCGCATCACAACGTAGGCGGATTGCCTGAGGATATCAAGTTCAAGCTGGTTGAGCCGCTGAAGGCTCTGTTCAAGGACGAGGTTCGCAAAGTTGGCGAAGAGTGCGGATTGCCTGAGGCAATCGTATGGCGTCAGCCGTTCCCGGGTCCGGGTCTTGCGATTCGCGTACTTGGCGAAGTGACGGAAGAGAAGCTGTTGATCGTACGCGAATCCGATGCGATTCTGCGTGACGAGATTGCCAAAGCGGGACTTGACCGCGAGATCTGGCAATACTTCACGGCTCTGCCGAACATGAAGAGCGTAGGCGTTATGGGCGATGCCCGTACGTATTCCTACACCGTAGGCATCCGCGCCGTAACATCCATCGATGGCATGACAGCGGACTGGGCTCGTATTCCTTGGGACGTGCTGGAGAAAATCTCCGTGCGTATCGTCAACGAGGTCGACAACGTCAACCGCATCGTGTACGACGTAACATCGAAGCCACCAGCAACAATTGAGTGGGAATAGATTGGGAATATTTAACTTAAAATCGTTTAGAAGCCTTGATACATAAGTCTTCTAAGCGATGATGGTGTTGAATTTTCGAATTCACCCACAACAATAGAGTGCAAAAAAATTACTCTCTTTTATCTGTGTTATTTACCAGATAGAAGGGAGTTTTTTTATGACCAAAATCAGGGAATTACCGACGACAAAAAGGCGGAAATACGGATAGATAGGACTAACCATCATCCAGTATTCAATTATTCGCTGCAATAAAATGTCTTTTTATGTTCGAAAAAGTGTGTTATTGTGAAAACGAACAAAAACAAACGATTCCGGTTCGCTTACCGTCAAACGCACCGGTATGAATCTAAGGAGGTTATTCCGAATGGAAGTCCGTCATACTACTAATCCTGCTGATGTCAAACAGTACACAACCGAACGCTTGCGCCAAGAGTTTCTTGTTGAAGGTTTGTTTGAGCCTAATAAAATCAACATGGTTTATTCCCACTACGATCGCCTGATCGTCGGCGGCGCGTCCCCGGTCGGCGAAGCGCTGAGGCTGGAAGATCAGGAGACGCTGAAGACCGAATATTTCCTGGAACGCCGTGAAGCCGGATTCCTGCACATTGGCGGCGGCGTTGCGGTTATTACCGTAGACGGCGAAGCCTATGAGCTTTCGAAGCTTGACGTGCTATATGTCGGCAAAGGCAAGCAAGACGTGCAGATCGCCAGCAAGGATAAAAACGATCCGGCGAAAGTTTATATCGTATCCGCAAATGCTCATGCCGAGTATCCGACCCGCAAAATGACGGCGGAAGAAGCGAACCCTACGCATCTGGGCTCGCTGGAAACGTCCAACGAGCGCGTCCTGAACAAATATATTCATGCCGACGGCATCCAAAGCTGCCAGTTGATGCTTGGCGTGACGACGTTGAAGCCGGGAAGCATCTGGAACACGATGCCGACTCACGTGCATGACCGCCGCATGGAAGCATACCTTTATTTTGACGTAAGCGAAGAAGCTCGCATTTTCCATATGATGGGCGAGCCTAGCGAAACGAGACATTTGGTCGTAGCGAACGAGCAAGCGGTCATTTCTCCGCCTTGGTCGATCCACTCCGGCGCAGGTACGAGCAACTACGCGTTCTGCTGGGCGATGGCCGGCGAGAACTATACGTTCTCGGATCAAGAATTTATCTCCATGAAAGACTTGAAATAAACGCCGATGCTAGCAGCGGAACGCCATCGGCATATTATCGAGCAGTTGGAGCAGCTGGGCAGCGTCAAGGTGTCCAAGCTTAGCGAGCAATTCAAAGTGACGGAAAAGACGGTCCGCGAGGATCTGGAGAAGCTGGAAGAAAAGGGGCTGCTTCGCCGGATTCACGGCGGGGCAGTTCTGGAATCGGGCGGAGAAGACAGCCTTCTCCCGCTCCAAATTCCGAACGTGAAGTACCAGAAGGAGAAGGCGGCAATTGCAGACAAGGCGATCGCGGAGATCGAGACGGGCGATATCATCGCCCTCGATGCCGGCAGCACCACGCTTGAGATTGCCAGGCGACTTGGCAATATGCCGCTTACGGTACTGACGAACGATCTGTTGATTATCCGCGAGCTGACGCTTAAAGACCAGATCCGGCTTATCGTTCCCGGCGGCTACCGCCAGAACAATCTGCTGATCGGGACGGAGTCGAATGAATGGATTCGCAAGCTGAACGTTCACAAGCTGTTTCTGTCAGCGACCGGAATCCACTTGGAGTACGGCTTGACGGTTTTTACGGAAGAACTGGCCGCTTTGAAAAAAGTGTACATGGAATGTGCGAAGACCGTGTATTGCCTGGCCGACCATAGCAAGTTCGACCGGGGAGCGCTTATTACGTTCGCCGAACTGGGCGATATCGATACGATCATTACAGATGCGGCGATTGACGAGTCTGTTGCGCTTAAATACGAGAATGCAGGCGTCCGCATGGTGCGTGCGTAGCGAATGAGGGAGGACTGGATCCATGAATTATTTTGACCTGACGGGCAAAGTTGCCGTCGTAACGGGCGCGGGCCGCGGGCTCGGCGCAGCGCTTGCGGTCGGGCTTGCGCAAGCGGGCGCAGATCTTGCGCTTGTAACGAACAGCACGCCGGCCGAAGGGACGGCCAGCAAGGTGCATGGACTTGGACGCAAAGCAATTACGATCCAAGCGGACGTATCGGACCACAGCAAGCTGTCGGGCATTATAGACAAGACGGTCGAGGAATTCGGCCGTATCGATATTCTGGTGAACAATGCAGGCATCATTCGGCGTACGCCTGCCGCCGAGCACAGCTACAAGGATTGGGAGGACGTTCTGAACGTCAATCTGAACTCAGTCTTCGTCTTAAGCCAGGAAGCAGGCAAGCGGATGATCGCGCAAGGCTCCGGCAAAATCATCAATATCGCATCAATGCTGTCGTTCCAAGGCGGCATCAATGTGCCGGGCTACACGGCGAGCAAGCACGCGGTTGTCGGCCTTACGAAGCAGTTGGGCAACGAATGGGCGTCGAAAGGCGTACAGGTGAATGCGATTGCTCCGGGCTATATGGCTACGGACAATACGGAGGCTCTGCGCGATGACCCGGTTCGCAGCGCCCAAATTTTGGACCGCATACCTGCCGGACGCTGGGGAACCGGCGAAGATTTGGCGGGCGCGGCTATTTTCCTTGCATCTTCCGCATCCGATTACATGAGCGGCCATGTGCTTTGCGTAGACGGCGGCTGGATGAACCGTTAATTTTCATAATCAGAGCAGCCGGTCGGAAGGATGGCCACTGTCAATCAAAGGCTGCTTCATCGCGATTTCGGATCGTGATGAAGCAGCCTTTTTCTATTGGCGCGATAAAGGGGGATAATATTTACTCCTTATCCCAATGAGATAGAGAAGCTATAATCAACTTAACTTTTTGTTATTTCATTGTGGGAGGAATAATTAAATGACAGCTAACCTACTCAAGACAGCCAAGGTTGAGAAGCAGGAGCGTTTCCAAGGCAACAACAATAAATCATACTATGAGAAGGCATTGCAGGATGTTATTCAGCAAGTGGAGCGTAATCTAGCTTTATTCACAGATCAATTCCCGTCAGCACACTCTGTCGGCCTTCAGTATCAGCCTGTCAAAAATGCGGATTTGGCCTATTATTCGGATTGGACCTCTTCATTCTGGACCGGCATGGTTTGGTTGGCCTATGAGCTTACAGCTGAGGATAAATACGCAGAGGTGGCGCAGAAGCATGTGGATAGCTTCCAAGAGCGTCTAGTCACTAGAGATATATTGAATCATCATGATATTGGTTTTTTATATAGCTTATCCTGTGTGGCTGGCTATAAATTAGCAAAGGATGAGAAGTCTAAGCATATTGCTCTTGATGCGGCGAAGCTGCTGGCGATGAGATTTAGAGAGAAATCAGGCATTATACAGGTGCGCGGTTATTTAGAAGATGATGCGCATAAGGAAAAGGGTGTATTTATTGTCGATTGCGCCATGAATGTTCCGTTGCTGTTCTGGGCAGCAGAAGTAACAGGCGATCAAACCTATTATGTGAAAGCCAAACGGCATATGGATAACGTGGCCCGGCATATGATACGTGAGGATGGAGCCATCTATCAGATGTTTAGACTCGATATTGAGACGGGTGAAGCATTAGGAGGCTGGACTGGACAAGGCTATGCGGATGAAGCTTGCTGGTCTAGAGGCCAAGCTTGGGCAATGTACGGTCTGCCATTAGCTTATCGTTATACGAAGGATATGGCATACATCGAGCAAGCCAAAGCAGCAGCCAATTACTTCTTGAATCATTTGCCAGAGGATTTGATCTGCAACTGGGATCTGGTGTTTTTGCAACAGGATGGGCAACGTGATACTTCCGCCGCAGCTATTGCCGCATGCGGCTTGCTGGAATTAGCGTATCATTTGCCAGTATTGGATCGTGATCGCCAACTGTATGAAGAAGCGGCATTAGCTATATTGACATCATTAACAGAGAACTATGTGATCAAGGAAAGACAGGAAGGCACAGGGATATTGGCACATGGCGTATATAGTCTGCCTATTGATCTTGGTGTGGATGAATGTACGATTTGGGGAGATTACTTCTATATGGAGGCTTTAATCAGGGTGCAGAAGGATTGGAATCCGTACTGGTAGATAAGCAGCTGGAGGAAGGACAGTTCTTGGAGTATGGAACGTCCTTCCTTAGTGGTAATTAGTTGAAATAAGATATGGAATTAAAAATTTGCAGCTCGGTAACTAATTTGACGATTTCCTTGGTACGACGCTTATTAAATTTACGCAAAATACTATTGACTTGCTTTTTGATGGTTTCCTCCTCAACAGATCTAAGCAGAGCAATCTGCCGGCGGTTTCTGTTCTGGCACAGCAGCTTCAGCACCTCTAGCTCACTAGCGGTTAGAGTGGAGATGATATTCAAGGTATTCATCAGCAAGGATTCATGATTTTTAGACCGTACCAGCTCGTTGCGCAGCTTTTTGGCAATCATGGGACGTATGGGTGAATCATCTCGGTAGGCTGCAATAATCCCCTCGACAATCTCCTCCTCGGGAAAAGATTTGATAATATAATCCACGATGCCTGTCTTAAAGGCCGCGAATACAATATTATCGTCCTCATGCACCGTTAATAAGATGATTTTTGTATGCGGATAGCTGACATGAATTTTATTTGCCGCTTCGATGCCCGCATATTTGCTTTCCATTTCAATATCCATCAATATAATGTCGGGAACTTCCTGTTCCACCTTAGCAATCGTGGCTGCACCGCTGTCTACGGAAGCAAGTAAAGTCATGTTAGGCTGCTTCGTAATAATTCTTTCAAGCCTTCTGCGATGCGCATCCATATCATCAGAAATAATTAATTTAATATTCTCCATAAAGTCTCAGCCTCCAGCCAAATTAATATAAAGGGAGAAGTATTTTGAAGCTCGTACCCTTGTTAACGGTACTGTGAACCTCGATTTTTCCTTGATGGGATGTAACTATTTTATGGCAGTAGGATAAACCTACTCCCCAATTGCTAACGGATGATTTGGTGGAAAAGAAAGGGGAGAAAATTTCATTCATATTTTCCGGCGGAATCCCCGGTCCGTTGTCCTCTATTGAAATACAACCCCATTGGTCCTGATCCTCAATGGTAATCGTAAGCTGCTTATCGCTCGTCTGATGCATGGCCTCAATAGCATTTTTAATGATATTGAAGCAAACCTCAGTCATGTGAGATGTGTCCAACAAAGCTTTGCTTCCATGCGATAAGCGAATAACTTCAATGTTCACCGCTTGATCCTTGGATGACAGCTTTTGAAGAGCCAGCTCGACTGGAATATGCAGCTTTACCGGCTTTAATACAATATCAATCGATTCCAGCTTGCTGGATGCATTGTTAATCATGTCATACGAGTAGTAGCACGATTTGAAGATGAGCTCCAGGCTGTACAGCGTGTCGGCATCATCCTTGAATTTTTCCTTTAAATATTCAGTTTCAGAACGTATAGCTAGCAAATGGTTTTTGATCGAATGGGTAAATGCTTTGACGCCTAAGGAAGCGGTATTGATCCTCTTGTTAATCTCGTCGGCTTCTACATGATGCTGCTTCTGCTTGGTTTGATATCTGGAAAAGGCAAAAACCATGGCAGCAAAGGCGATCAAAGAAATAATTGTGAAAATATTATATTTGAATAAAATAGCATTCATGGGAGGCTTCAAATAATTATGAAAGCTGTCAATTTGGGTCGCTCGTATGAGAACTGCAGGCGCCCACCAGAACATCATGATATGAATGATTGTGATTGGAAATAAACACATGATATTAAAAATTGTATATTGCCTAATAAAATGGATTCTGAAATTTTTGATCAAATAATGAATAAGCAAGCTGAAGGTAATTATAATTTGCGCAAATTTCGTGCATTGAAAGATGATATCAATGATGGTAGTTACACGCTTATAATTCATGCCTGACGCGTATTCATACGAGAAGAAATAATTCTGAAGCTTTAATTGTATGAAAGGATCATAGTAGCAGAGTTGAACGATAAACAAGATCGCTAATGGTATGTAATAGTAAAGCTTATTGATTCTGCTTCTGCTATGGGTGAAGGAGATTGAAAAGAGTAGAAAGCTGAAAAGAAAAAGTAAAATGCCAAAATTAAGTAAACGAATTAATATAAGGGCATCAAAGTTTTCTAATACAATGCGATTCCAGGTGCCCTTGCTGAAATTGTAGAAATCATTGAAAACCGCCCAGTATACGTTAAATTTACTTAAATAAAACAAATACGAGAAAATGGAAATTAACCAACCAAATATGATGCCGATTAAGCTAATTGTTATCATGTTTTTGGATTTGTTATAGGTTAATGCAATGGTATAAATTAAAAAAAATAAGGATAGATAGATCACATGTAATCATCCTTTTAGTAATTTTAATTTATAAATCTATCATTTTTGTGAGCAGTATATCATGGTCTAAAGGGGAATGTAAATTGAAAAAACATGTTACAGGAATACTTTTGTGATGGGTAAGTAGTTATCCTCTTATTAATTTTAGTTTAAAAAGGGGTATATTTTTTTCAACTTATAACGGATTGTGAATTATTCTATAATTTTGTTGTGAGCAAGTATAGCATGGGCGAGAGGGGAATGTAAATTGAAAAGAAAGCTTGTTACAGGGATGCTTTTTTTGCTAATTGTAAGCGCTTTGATTGCATGCAGCAGTAAATCTACAACCAATGAGAGTAATAATCAGAATGCGGGTTCATCCTCTAATACGGGTGAAAGCACAGACAAAAACGTGAATTTTACGATACCCGTTCTACCTGATGATTTGCCGGCCTTTGAAGCCACTTATGCGGAGTTCCAAGAAGAACATCCTAACATTCAAATCAAGTTCATTAGCTTTCCAGCCAATCAATATTATGAAAAATTAAGAACTCAATTATCCGGCGGAGTAGAGTATGACTTATTCGGCGGGATACTGGACAAGATGGTGGACACAGGAATTATTGAGCCTCTTAATGATTATATTAAATCCAATAATACGGATGTATCCGGCTATGGCGAGCTGTATAAAGAAATGACAATTAACGGAAATATTTATGGATTGCCATTTCGTAAATCTCCTTGGATGTTGTTCTATAACAAAGATATTTTTGATGCGGCGGGCGTCGAGTATCCAAGCGCTGATATGACTTGGGATGAATTCCGCGCACTAGCTGCTAAGGTTACATCCGGCTCGGGTGCTGATAAAACCTATGGCGCATTCCTGCACACTTGGGCCCAGACCTGGTATATGTCTGCCGTTCAAGCAGGCGCAACTGTCATCGACAAGGATCTGTCTCCATTCGTTGATGCCTTGCAATTAAGGTTGGATATGGAAGCGGATGGCTCTATTATGCCGTGGGCGGAGTCGAAGTCTACCGGAGCTCATTATAATGCTATTTTCCAAAGCGGAACGGTTGCGATGAGCATTATTGGGGATTGGCATGTAGCCCAGCTGAGAAAAGCTGAAGACGAAGGGAAGATGTCCTTTAAGTGGGATGTAGTACCTATTCCTCATCCAAAAGGCGTGGAGAGCAATACAAGCTTAGCTACACCTGTAGCCCTAATGATCAATAAAAATTCCAAGCATAAAGAAGAAGCCTATAAAGTGGTTGAATTCTTTACAGGCAGCAAAGGCGCGCAAGTATTCGCTTCCAAAGGCTTCGTTACCGGCTACACGGACGATGCTGTGAAACAAGCTTTCTACGGCGACGGAAGTAGACAGCCTGAGCATTTGAACTACTTCTACGAAACAAGTGAATATGCGGAATATCCAATGCTGCCAGGTGTAAAGACGATTGTCGTTGACGGTATCTTCCTCCAAGAAGGCGAGCTTGTATTCATCGGTGACAAAACGCCGCAAGAAGCAGTAGCGGCAATGGAAGAACGCGTTCAGAAGGAATGGGCAAGCATCTATGAGGAGCAATTCTCGATTAAATAATAAGCGAGCATAACTACAATGATGTCATGCATCGATAGAAGGCTTAGATTATATGAAGAGCCTTGTCTTCCAGACAAGGCTCTTTTCTTCTAAAGGAGAGGGTAGACTTGTTCGGTAAGAAGCCTTTAACGATGACACAGCGCAATCGAATCAACGGATACATGTTCTTGTTGCCCAATATTCTTGGTTTTCTAGCCTTTATTCTTATTCCGGTCTTCTTCTCATTCGGAATGAGCTTCGTGGAATGGAATGGTTTTGGCGCTTTTAAATTTATCGGCTTTGATAATTATACAAAGCTATTACAGGATGATAATTTTATCATTTCATTCAGGAATAGCATCATCTTCATGCTTATCACTGTGCCAATTACGCTATTCCTGGCTCTAATTGTCTCTGTGTGGTTAAACTCAGGCATCAAATGGCTGAAGCTGTTCAGGACGGCCGTTTTTTTACCTTATGTGACATCGACGATAGCAGTAGCAGTGGTGTGGCAATTGATTTTCAATCCTACAAAAGGTCCTGTTAATACGATTCTAATGAATCTGGGCATGGATAATCCTCCGGGGTGGTTCGCTTCAACCAGCTGGGCATTAATTGCGGTATCTATCGTATATATCTGGAATCATATCGGCTACTATATGGTTTTGTATTTGGCAGGCCTGCAAGGCATACCTGATCATTTGTATGAGGCTGCCGATCTGGATGGGGCGGGCATCATTCATAAGTTTTTCCATATTACGCTTCCATCTTTATCCCCGGTAATTTTCTTCACCGTTATTATGGGCGTTATTAATTCCTTCAAGGTGTTCGACATGATCTATGTATTGACACAAGGCGGGCCAGGGCGCTCGACACAGGTGCTCGTATATACGATTTACAATACGGCATTTAAGCAGTTTGATTTTGGCTACGCATCAGCTATGGCCTATGTCTTGTTCTTAGTCATTCTTGTCATCACTTTCATTCAATTCAGAGCGCAAAAAAAATGGGTTAACTACTAATTAGAGTACCACGATGGCGGAGGGAGATTGAGAGCAATGAGTCAAGCTGCAGCAGGCACACAACCATCTGTACGAAGAACTAACCTGTTCAAGAAGGGCTTTCTATATGTTGCGTTGATTATTACGTCGATTACGATGGTATTTCCGTTTCTGTGGATGTTGTCATCATCGCTTAAGGCGGACAATGAAATATTTACATTCCCAATCAAGTGGATTCCAGAAACCGTGTACTGGGAAAATTATTATAAAGTTTGGACGGAAATTCCTTTTCACTTGTACTACTTGAATACCATTAAGCTCGTTGTGATCACGATTGCTATTTTATTAATCACTTGTTCTTTGGCGGGGTACGCCTTTTCAAAAATAAAATTTCCCGAACGAGATGGCCTATTCTTCTTATACCTATGCACGATGATGATTCCTTATCAGGTCATCATGATTCCGCAATTTATATTAATGAAGAATCTTGGACTAATCGATACGCATGCGGCCCTGGTATTGCTGGGTGTAGTCAATCCATTTGGCGTATTTCTATTCCGGCAGTTCTTCTCCTCCATTCCAGATGAATTGCTGGAAGCAGCCAAGATTGATGGGCTTTCCGAGATTGGCATATATGCCAGAATCGTTCTTCCTTTGATGAAGCCAGCCATTGCAACGCTAGTTATTTTCTCCTTTATGCATACGTGGAATGATTTCTTAGGACCGCTAATCTATCTGACGAAGGATGAATTATTCACCTTGCAGCTAGGGATGCAGCATTTTATCGGTCAATACAATACGGAATATTCGCTGCTCATGGCAGCGGCAGTCTCTTCTATTGTTCCTACGGTCCTGGTATATATACTGGCCCAGGATTACTTTGTTAAGGGAGTAGTGGGTTCAGGAGTAAAAGGGTAAGAGGTGATTCTATGAAGAAGAGTCTTCCTAATGTCGTCTATATTTTTGCAGATCAGTGGCGTAGGGATGCAGTAGGGTTTATGGGGAAAGAGCCTGTCCTTACGCCCCGTATCGACCAGTTCGCCGAGCAAGCATTATGCTTTGAACAGTCCATTACCTGCACGCCTATTTGTTCGCCGCATCGCGCTTCCTTGATGACAGGGAAATACTCATTAAGTACAGGTGTATATACGAACTGCAAGCTTGGGTTAACCATAGGGCTGGAGCAATCAGAAGTAACGATAAGTGATGTTCTGAAGCAAGCAGATTATGCTACGGCTTATATTGGGAAATGGCATCTGGATTGCCCGGAGCAAAATTTCGAGCCGCTTCCGAGGTCTGGGGCGAGGGATTGGGATGCTTATACGCCACCGGGAGCAAAGCGTCATCAATTCGACTATTGGTATTCTTATGGAACGTATGATGAGCATTTAACTCCACACTATTGGCAGGATTCTGAGGAAATGATTCAGATTAATGAATGGTCCGTCAAGCATGAGACGGATATGGCCCTGCAATATTTGGAGAGCGTACATGAGAGCAACGAGCCGTTCGCCTTATTCTTATCGTGGAATCCGCCCCATTCCCCATTTGATCTTGTTCCGGATTCGTATAAGAAGCTGTATGAAGGCCGGTCTATTGAACCATTGCCCAATGTTAGGATCCGGGACCCGTTTCTAGTGCATACCGGTGAAGAAGTGCCTGGCGGAGCTAGTGTCTGGAAGCAGATGATTGCAGATTATTATGCAGCCATTACAGGAATCGACGGGCAATTTGGGAGAGTGCTGGATAAGCTGGAGCAATTACATTTGACAGACAATACGATAGTCGTGCTTACTGCTGATCATGGTGAGCTAATGGGGGCGCATGGCTTCGTTGCCAAGCATTCCTGGCATGAGGAATCAATCGGTGTACCGTTTATGCTTCGCTATCCACAGCAAATAGTGCCTGCGCGTACGCGATGTGTGTTGAATACGGTCGATATTATGCCGACTCTATTGGAGTTAATTGGATTAGACGTACCAAGCTCTGTACAAGGACAATCCATGATTCCCCATATTCTTGATGAGCAGCAGCAAGGAAAACCTGAAGATGAGTGGGCCGAGGTAGCCTATATAAGTGCGTTCCCAGGCCAGATGGCTGCCATCGAGCGATTTCAACAGCATGGATTAAATCACTTGCATTATGGATGGCGAGGGGTACGATCCAGAAGCTATACCTATGTTGTAGATAGAGGATATTCGACAGATTCTCCGGTACAAAGATTACTGTATGATTTGAGAGCGGATCCCTCGCAGTGCTCGCCTCTTCATTTGGACAATGCCAAGCAGCATCCTGTCTCTGAGAAGCTGGAGCAGTACTTGATAGCCTATCTAAAAATGACAAATGATGAGTTTGATCCTCAAGCTTAAAATAGATAGCCCGATTATGTCTGCTCCATTGTACATATACGGGCTATATCTGTTTCATAGTCTAGCAGATTTAGAAAGGAGGTATGCTGACGAGCCGGCTGGCTCCGTCGATTCCAAGATGTCGAATCAGATTCCATACCTGTTCCGCGAGCTGAATCGTTCCACCGGCAAGATTATGAATGCATAATAGGAGGATGATGTATGTTTCGTAGAAAAACGGCATTATTGGTGGTCATTACTTTGATTGGTTCGCTGCTTGCTCCTGCGGGAGGAGGCTGGGTCGGTACGATCGAGGCCGCATCGAACAAATATCTTCATCTGAATTTTGACGATTATCCGGCAGAGCCATCGCTGATGAATCCGACGAGCACTTCGGACGGAGGCGGGAGCTGGAGCTTCTTCGGTACGGTAGCGGGCTCCGTATATGGGATTGGCGAGACTGTGCCTGGTGTCGAAGGCAGGAGCATGAGCATCGTTTCGAACCTACCTCCGAATCAAAGCGTGAACAATCCGAATATACAGAAAAACAACTTGACGATTCCGGGAAGCGGAGGCGCAGCTTCGGTTATCGTGATGGAAGGCAGATTTAAGTTCGACAATACGGCGCTTGAGAGAAGGCTGTTCACGGCAACGCTGTCTCAATCTCCGAACACAACAACTATCGGTGAAATCCGCGTCACGATGGACAAGACCGGAAAGATTCTTTTGCTCTATCCGTCTTCAAGCGGGGCCAACGCTACGGAACAACTGGGGCTGTATGAAGGCGGCGAGTGGTACCATATTCAGTTGTATGCGGATATGGCCTCACGGGAGTTAAAGGCTTATGTGAACGGCGAGCTTCGAGCTGCGGTTGCAGCATCCTCCGGATGGGACAACTTCCGTTCCTTCCGTTTCACTCAGCTTGGTTCGGCGGATACGGAAGGCGTTATGACGATGGATGATATCAAGGTGTACGACTGGATTCCGGTTGAAGCCCTGTCCGTGGATCGTACCGCACTAAATATGGTGCCGGGCGATAGGGCGGAGCTTAAGGCGGCATACTCGCCTGCGGATAGCACGAACCGCTATACAGCTTGGGAGTCGGATCATCCCGAGGTCGCGACGGTTGACGACCGGGGTGTAGTTAGCGCTGTCGCTGCAGGCACGGCAGTGATAACCGCTAGAAGCAAAGAAAATGGTGCGATTGCGGCTGCAAGCGTTGTGACCGTTAGCGAATATACGGCCGTGGAATCCGTTGCGGTAGTGCCAGCTTCGTTGCAAATGGAAACGGAAAGGACGGCAGCGCTGGATGCAGCGATTATTCCGGCCCAGGCAACGAATCAGGAGATGATATGGTCCAGCGACAACAAGGCGGTCGCTGATGTCGATGTGAACGGTATTGTAACCGCTGTCAGTACAGGTACGGCTGTTATTACGGCCACAAGCGTGGACGGGCCGTCGGCGCAAAGCGTAGTCACCGTCGTCGAAAGAAATACGCCTGTCGAGTCCATTATGCTCCCCCCTTCAGCCCGCGTCGACGTCGGAGATACGATAAGCGTTACTCCTCGCTACTTGCCGGAAGATGCGACGAACCCGGTCTTTCGGTGGGCTTCCGATAATGAGGAATCAGCCAGCGTAGATTCGAACGGGAACATAACTGGACTTGCCCCGGGTTCCGCGATCATAACGGCTTCTATAACCGGCCTAGCCGGGACGGTCGCGGCAGAGATCGAGGTTGAAGTGACAGAGGCTGCTGTGCCTGCTGACGCGTTCGATGAACTGAGGCTCAAGTGGAAGGCGGTGCTCGACGGCGGGCATGATCTGGATGTTGGAGAACCCGTCGTCGCAGAGCAGATCGCCTCGATCAACGACTTGGCCCGAACGAGGTGGGAGACGATGCTAAGAGGCGAAGGACGGACATCGCTTTGGACGGATGTGCCGCCTTCGGTGACGGATTCTTCTTTTATCAACACATACATGACACGTTTGAGAGATATGGCCTACGCGTATTCCACGAAAGGAGGCAGCCTATACCATAATATTACAATGAAGCAGGACATCATCTCCGCGCTGGATTGGATATATGAACACGAATACAACGAACATATCGAGGAATACGGCAACTGGTGGAATTTCGACATTGGCGTTCCCCTTCGCGTTATGGATATCATGGTGATATTGTACGACGATTTGTCCGAAGAGCAGATTGATCGGTATGTTCGGGCGGCAGATAAATTCATCGGGGATATTATGGGCCCGGAATTCGTGCAGATTGGCGCCAACCGATCCGATATTATGACGATCGAGACGTTGATGGGCATACTCACCAAGGATCCAGACCGCTTGAATGACGTGCTGGTTCAGACCAGTCCGTTGTTCGACTATGTGGCGGAGGGCGATGGATTCTATAAAGACGGTTCGTTCATTCAGCACAAGACGATTCCGTATACTGGAAGCTACGGGGAAGTGTTGATTCGGGGATTGGGGCAGCTGCTTTACTTGCTGGACGAGTCCCCGTGGGAAGTGATGGATGCGGATGTGGCGAATGTGTACAGCTGGTTATTTGATTCGGTCGCACCGGTCGTATACCGTGGCGAAATGATGGATATGGTGCGCGGCAGGGCGATCGCAAGGGAAGCGCTCAGCGGTCATGTCGCGACGATCGGCATGATATCCGGGATGCTCCGACTCGCGATGTCCGCTCCAGAGAAGGAGGCGCTTCGCATCCGAGGTCTGATCAAGCATTGGGTGCTGTCCACCGATCCGGATTTGGACGTCTACTCCGCCTTAAAGCTCGACTTGATCGCTCCGCTCGAGAATATTATGGAGGACGAGTCGATTGTTCCGCAAGGCGATTCGCCTTTTCATAAGGAGTTCGGGGCGATGAACCGGACGGTTCACGTTGCGGACGGCTTCGCCTTAGGAATCAGCAAGAGCTCTAACCGAATCGCGACCTACGAGTTGACGAATGGAGAGAACGGTGAAGGCTGGTATACCGGAGACGGCATGACATATTTGTACAACGGCGATGCCAAACAATACTCGGACGATTATTGGCCGACCGTCAATCGTTATCGTCTTCCGGGGACGACCGTGGATACCCGGCCGAGAACAAATGATCATTATCAGTATGGAGATGGTGAGACAACGCCGGACAATACATGGGCGGGGGGCGCGACGCTCGGAACCGACGGCGTGTCGGGGATGAACTTGCAGCAAGTCGGCACGACACTAAGAGCGAACAAATCATGGTTTATGTTCGATGATGTGATCGTGGCGCTGGGATCGGGCATAACCAGCAGCGACGGAAGGGTGATCGAGACGATTGTGGAGCAGCGCAAGATCGGCGATGACGGCGCGAACGCGCTTATCGTCGACGGAGATGCGGCACCTGCCAATCTGGGCTGGACTAATACATTAACCGGCGTAGACTGGGCGAATCTGGAGGGGAATACGCCTGGCTCCGACATCGGTTACTATTTCCCGGACTCGGCGACGCTTCACGCCTCCCGAACGGCGAACAGCGGTTCCTGGTACGATATTAACCGGAACGCTAGTACGTCTGCCGATGTTCGAACCCGCAATTACGTATCGCTCTGGTTCGATCACGGGACGAATCCGGCGAATGAGACATACAGCTACGTCCTGCTTCCGAACCGGACAGCGGCGGAAACGGCGTCATTCGCCGAGTCACCGACGATAAGCATTGTCGAAAATTCCGATGCGGCTCATGCGGTGAGGGATCTATCCCGCAATCAGACCGGCATTAACTTCTGGCAGAATCGGACAACAACGGCTGCCGGCGTGACCTCGAGCAGGCAAGCATCGGTTATGCTGAAAGAAAATGCGGACGCTACGCTCGACTTAGCCCTGTCCGATCCGAGCTTCGTCAATTCGGGTGTCATTGAGCTCGAAATTGACCGTTCGGCTGCTTCCGTGTTGTCCGCGGACGAGGAAGTGACCGTGACGCAGCTTCATCCGACGATCAAGCTGCTCGTGAGCGTAGAAGGTTCCTTCAGCCGTTCGTTCCATGCGTCGTTCGATCTCGATCCTGCGAAAGAGAGGCCGGATGCGGAAGAGGGCTTACCGCCAATCGAGAATGTTAAGGAATCGACAGAAGCGGAACAGCCGATCGCGCATTTGCATTCGTTTTTCGATCAAGAGCAGCCGGGTAATCGGCCAGCCGGGCTCAGTATCGAAGAGGATCCGCTTACGCTTGGCATCATATCACCAATGGGCAGTGATACCGATCATGTTCTGCAATTGATGGACCGGAATCCGGACGGAGCGGTTACGGTGACCGGACGGTTCGAAGAGCAGGCGGGGAATCTCGAGCTCTCCTGGACATATGCCGATCCGAGAGGGAACAGCGGACTGCGCTTCCGCATGATCGGAGAGGATCAGATCGCGGCGGAGTTGGCGGCAAAGCCGGATGGTTTGTATCGTGTCGACGCCAGTGGGGGAGAGCAGCTGCTCTTTGTAACGGAGCCGGCCCACTGGTATACGATCCATATTCGTCTCGATGCCGAACGGCAGGAATGGATGCTCTACGTCAATGGTGAGCGGGTTGCGGGCATTTACCGTTTTATCGCCGATGTCGACGTGGTAGACGGCATTCAATTTCAGACGGGATGGCACAATGAGAATGCGGTCGCTTACCTGGACGATATAACGGTATACGTCACGGGGGCCGTGAAGCTCGCCGCCGATGATTTCGAGTCGTATGAAGCTGGTGCGCTTCCTGGCGACTGGATCATCACTCAGCGTGATAGTGCGCCTGTATACGTCTGGTATGACCAAGAGGAACGGAATCGCAGCGTGCTTCTCGACGACAACGATTCTGCATTCAGAGCCACTGTATCACGCACCTTCGAGCCGCAATCGGGCCGGCTTATAGCGGAATGGTCATACAAAGAGCTGGCCGGAGGCAAATACCCGGAGTTCCAGCTGCTGTCCGGCGGCACGAGAGCTGTGCGCTTGACGTCAAGCTCCAATAATTACTTGCGTTACTTCGGGACGAATGCGCCGGCTAATACGATTATTGCGAAAGCTCCGACAAAGCTCAAAAAGTGGCATGCCGTCAAGCTCGACATCGATATTCCGAATCATTCGTACGATATTTATTTCGACGGCGTGTTGGCGGAAGCGGGAGTGCCGTTCTTCACGGATGTGGACAGCATAGATACGATTCTATTCGGCTCCGGTTACGGCGCGGCGGACGCGAAGCTGTTCGTCGATAATGTGAAGGTATATCATCTGGCGGGAGATGTGCCCGCTTGGGAAACTGACGGTGGCGAAGGCGGACAAGAGCCGTCTCCAACGCCAACACCAACGCCAACACCGACAGCAACGCCGACGTCAACGCCAACACCAACACTAACACCAACACCAACACCGACGTCAACGCCAACACCGACGTCAACGCCAATACCGACGTCAACGTCTTCTCCTTCATTGCCGTCGGAGGAGAGCGGAGGGGAAGCGGGTGTGGACGGCGGAACGATAACTGCCGAAAAGCTGCTGGAGCTGCTTCAAGCCGGTACGTCGTCCTGGACGGTGAAGGCCGAAGGCGTTTCGTTCGAGGTGCCGATCAGCGCTTTGCGGATTGAATTCGATCAGTTGGCCGAGCGGCTGAACTTGGAGCTGGCGAATATATCCTTTAGCGCAAGCATGAACCGCGAAGGCAGCCGCGAAGCAATCCAATTCGCCGACCGGATCGGTGCAGCAGGTTTGCGGACATTAACGGAAATAGCAGACCTGCAGCTCATGGTCCGGGCAGGATACAAACATTCCGAGCTTAGCGAGTTCGGCAATATCTATGCCGCCATAACGATCGAATTAAATGATTCGGTGGATTGGTCGAAGGCAATCGCCGTTATGTACGATCCGCAGTCGGGCGATATCCGGTTTGTTCCAGCCCGATTCGAGGAGAAAGGCGGCGTGAAGAGAGCGGTGATCAGCAGCGTTTATACCGGCTTATTCGCGATTGTGGGGGAACAGGAAAAAACCTTTGCGGATATTAAAGGGCATTGGGCGAAAGCCGATATCGACAGACTTGCTTCGAGGCTGCTCATACAAGGCAAGTCGGAGTCGTTCTTCCAGCCAGAAGCCGCCATTACCCGAGCCGAATTTATGGCGTTGCTTGTTCGATCGCTGGGACTCAAGGAAAACGCGGGGGCAACGTCATTCGCAGATGTGTCGGCAGGCGCCTGGTACGAGGGCTGGTTAGGCGCCGCGGTTACAGCGGGTTTGGTAGAGGGCTATGCGGACGGCAGCTTCCGACCGGATGCGACAGTGAGCCGAGAGGAGATGAGTGTACTGCTCGCGAGGGCGATGTCCTGCGCCGGATTCACTATGAGCGCGGCTGGCGACGATGCATCTTTGCTAGAGGGCTTCTCGGACGGCGACTCTATCGCATCATGGGCGCGGAGTCATACAGCCGAATTAACGCGTCTTCATATCTTGAGAGGAATGGACGGCGAGCGGTTTGCTCCCAAAGCTAGCATGACGAGGGCGCAAGCCGCAGCCGTTGTAGGACGAATGCTCGCAGCCGTTCGTTTCCTCTAACGCAATATTTTGTATCGAAACAAGGGGTTATCCCATTAGGTCATAAATTGATCTTGTGGGATAGCCCCGCTTTGTATAATGCTGTAACATTAAAGGAATACAACTATTAATAGTCACTAGCTGTTCACTATATTGAAGGATTAAAGAGTGTTAAAATATTATTGTTAATGGAAGTCGCTAATGAACTAATAAGTGGAATATCAATGTTGATACTACAGTTTTAGCATGTGGGTTAACTAAAATAAAATCACTAAAAGAGTAACAAATAAGGAGTGTGCATCATGGATTCGGTATTATTTATTGCAGGTTGGGCTATAGTTGGAATTTGTATCGGAGGAATCATTGTCGTTATTAAAAATAGACCTAAGAAGTGAGTTAATAAAATGGCTTAGGCTGCGTGCTTCATGCTGTTCTATCCATTCGTCCATAACAACAATAGCATAAAAACATGTCTCCCTTTTATCTGTTTAATTCTGCAGATGGATGGGAGTATTTTTTTATGGGAAAATCAAATACATACAATCCCTGTAATAGCGAGCTAATATAAAATATGGTAAAGTAGGAGTGTTGAACTAGAAGGAGTCAAATAATGTGTCGAAATATACTCCAATTCTACTGATATTAATACTACTGCCAGGATGTTCAGATAAGAAAAAGTTACCCAACGAAGGAATAGAAAGCGCCGTTGTTTCAGCAGATTCGAAAACTGCATATACGAAAAGACACTCTTACGCATGGCGAAAAGCCTGAATTTTTTAGAAGCTGAATGATACAGATTGGAGGATCCAGACATGAAGAAATGGTGGCCGGCAGCTTTAATCGTTGTTCTTGTTATCCTTGTTATTACGGTTCCCTCAACGGAAGATTACAATCAGGCTCTTAAAAATAAAATAAAAAAAGAGACTGAAAATAATATTTGGGTTAATCTTGGGGTGGATTTATTAGGAGATAAGTTAATTAAAACGACAAGCAGCTGCAACTCATACGTGGTTGTCAGGACTTGTGAAACCAAAGTGACGGACTTATACAAACTAAAAAGCATCGGATTTTTAAATCAGTACATCTTTTATTGATACTGAAAAATAAACGTATGGAAATAAAGCTTCTTTTCTTGCTGCTTAAGCAAGGAAGGAGCTTTTTTGGTTGCAAGAACCGAAGAAAGGAATATTAATATAATATTTTCCACCTTATGCCGATAACAGTATTGTACCTACGATTAATAAGCGTAATGGAGGAGAATGTTTTGAAGAAGTTATGGATTGGATTATTGATTATCATCATGAGTATGCCACTAACTGCTATGCAAGCTAATGCCAATGCTAGCGCGAACGTGATTACGGTATATATTGATGGTGTGAAAGTGAACTTCGGCAACGATCCGATATTAAAAAACGGAACGACGTTTGTACAATTCAGACCAATATTTGAAGCATTGGGGTATCAAATCACATGGGACGCTGCTAAAAGAAGCATTACAGCCCATAATAATGAGAAGAAAATGGATCTGACTGTAGGGAGCACCTCGGCAACCGTTAATGGTTCCGTACAGCAATTAAAAGACCCGCCGTTTATTACAAAGGGAAACACTTTTGTCCCGGTAAGATTTATAAGCGAATATAGCGGAAAGCTTGTAGAGTGGGATTCCGTAAAAAGAGAAATTAATATTGCTTCTGAAAAAAATCAAAATAATGTAGCTTGTAAAACGTTAAACGATTGTATTATTGCAGGTAATGAGAAGTCCGTAATAGAAATGTTGAAATCCACAAAAGCTATTACCCATGAGCAATTCGAATTAGCGGTTAAACATAATCAAGCAGCAATAGCGAAACTGCTTATTTCGCACGGTTATAATTTGAGGAAGCTAGCATCAGACATTCAAATGAATATTTTGAAAACCGCTTTTGAAAATCGTTTTTTTGATACCCTTTCAATGCTGATAGAAAACGGAATAGATCCTGACCTGGAGATTTATCCTGTTGCATTTCGACCAATTTCCGCTCTCCTCAAGGCTATAGAGAATAACGACTATGAAATGGTCAAATTCTTAATAGATCATGGAGCAAGCCCTGTTAAAATGTACCCAAATAGCGATTCTGTAAATAATTATTATCGCACTCCTATGAACTTGGCTTATGAGTTGAAATATATGGATATCTACGAGCTGTTAGCCAATAAAGCCAAGATTCCTGTTGCTGCTCCGAACGGAATTACGTTGAAGACTGAACAGGAAGTCAGAGAATATTTGCTAAAGTATCATTCCATTTTGGATACAAATTTAGGAATTATTAAACTAGAATATAGAGTAGTGGAAAATACCAGAACGTATTACTTGTATGATTACGAAGTTAAATTTATCGGAAAGATTTTGATCGATAATAGGCTCGGTACAGGTATGAACCATATTGATATTGATCAATTATTTGATCTGATTATTTTTGATGAAGCTCAAAAGAAAGAGTTCTTCAAGCAATTAAGGGAACATACCGAGATGACGGCCAGAACATTAATGGACTTATTGCCAGGCAAAAAAATGACGGGAGGGTATTATAAATCCGGCTCCCTTGTTCCGAAAAGTATTCCAATTGAGCTGCACCCGCTTGCGCGAGAAATTTTTGGATCATATACGAATCAGTTTTTGACATGGTCCAACTATACGCCAGACAACGGGTACTCCTATCATGAGACGTCGGTAAGTGAATTTCATTGGTATGGCTTTCATGATAATGGAAATGTATCAACGGATATTCCTTTGAAACTGATCAAAATACCGACCAGCAATTATAAAATCGCTGTTGGCGAATCATTTGCTATCCCGTACGAATTGCTGCCGGCAAATGCTACAGATGTGGAGTTGGTTTGGGAATGCTTTACCCCCCATATTGCCAGTGTTGATGCGAATGGAGTTGTTATTGGTCTGAAGGACGGGGTGGCCGGTATCAAGGTTTATTCCAAACAGAACCCCACTATTTTTGCACACTTTGTAATATCGGTTGGCGATCCTTTAAAAATGTAAATAGACGTAAAGCTGCTGACCATCCGACATTTCTAAACTTAAAGAAGGCTGTCTTCATGGCTCCTTCAACCTCTGCTATAATGAACAATAATTGCAGGCATACTAACAGGAGGAGCCATCCATGAAGCTGTCACCACCCGTAGTCCGGGATCATATAGATTTGCCGCAAGGCTTTCCGATACTTGTGTCGCAGACCGAAGGCGTCAGCCCGCCGTTCCAGCGGTTGCATTGGCATACTCCGCTGGAGATTAATTTCATCTATAGAGGAAGCGGATATTATCTGATCAACGGCGGCCGTTACGACTTCCGCGAGGGAGATATTGTCCTGATCAACTCCAATGATCTGCATCGCGCCGTAGAGACGGAATCGCTTGTGATGGGCATCGTGATGTTCGACCCCGCGTATCTGGCATTGGAGCAGCGGTATGATACGGAGCTTCTCGTTCCTTTCCGCGAGATGGGCTTCCGGTTCGATAATGTGCTCGACCGCGATCATCCCGAGCTGGAGAAGCTGTGGACGCTGCTGGCGGAGATGAGGGAGGAATATTTGCGCAAGGAGCCTCATTATGAGGCCGTCGTGCGGGCGCAGCTGGTCCGGTTTCTCGCTTATGTGAACCGGTATTTCTCCAAGGGTTCCGGCAATAGCTCTATCCATGCTAGAGGCACGGAGACAATCCGCAGCGTATTGCATGAGATGGAAGAGCGGATGGAGCATCCGTGGACGCTGAAGGAATTGTCCGATCGTGCGCACCTGAGCACATCCAGATTCAGCTCCTTGTTCACGCAAGTCGTCGGCACTTCGCCGATGGATTATTTGATCCAGCTCAGGCTGTCGAAAGCGGTAGAGCTTATCGAGACGACTGACGGAAAGATTATTGACATAGCATCGGAATGCGGCTTCCGCAATTTGTCGAACTTCAACCGGCTGTTCAAGCAGCATATCGGCAAGCTTCCTTCCGAGCTTCGGTCATAAAACAGTAAAATAGTATTAGAACATCGTTCTTTCTTATTAGAGAGGCGGTGTTTTTTGTTTTATGATGGATACATCAAGACAAGAAAGCATACGAAGTCCAAGTTATGGAATAGCTAAGGAGCGTGGAACATATCATTTTTCTTGGTATAGACGCAGGAGGCACCAAGACGCATGCCTTGCTGGTAGACGAGAAAGGTAAGGTGCTGGGCCAGGGTCTCAGCGGCAACGGCAATCACCAGACCGCATTCGAGCAGGCGCGCACGAATATCGAATCTGCCTGCAATGCAGCACTGAACGAAGCCGGCATTACAAAGGATCAGGTTACTTTTGCTTATTTCGGCCTGGCAGGCGCGGACCGCGAGCCGGATTACGCTATTTTGAGACCGATGATTGCTTCACTCGGATATGAGAGACATGCCATCGCTTGCGATACGATGATCGGCATGCGGGCCGGCACCAGCCGCTCGCACGGCGCGGTTATTATTAGCGGGACGGGTTTCAACGCCGCTGCGCGCAATGCGAAGGGCGAAGAATTGCAATACGGCGGCTTCGGTTATCTGTTCGGCGACGGACAAGGCTCGGGCTCCGATCTGGCCGTACATGCATTCCGCACAGCGGTCAGAAGCTGGGAAGGCCGCGAGGAATACTCCATCCTAACCAAGCTGGTGCCTGAGAAGCTAGGCTACGAGTCGGTGCAAGCGATGTACGACGACGCGCTGGACAACGGCAAGCGCCCTCCGAAGGACCTGGCGAAGCTGATGTTTGAAGCGGCGGGCCAAGGCGACGCGGTTGCGATTCGGATTTTGCGCGAAGCCGGATTCGAGCATGCCAATGCGGTCAGCGCATTGATCCGACGTCTCGGCATGCAGGAGGATACGTTCGATGTGGTGCTGATCGGCAGCGTCATGTCGCGCGGCAGCTCGCCGCACATGGTCGACGCGATCAAGGAAGCGTTAGCCAAGACGGCTCCGAATGCCAGCGTAGTGAGGCTGGCTGTTGATCCTGTTATCGGCGCTGTCATGAGCGCGATGGACAACAGCGGGATTGAGATTGACGCTGCGACAGATGCGGCGCTAAGAAGCATTACTTTTTAATTCAACAAGTATGAAATAGAAGTCATATACACAAACCAATATTATTAAGGGAGGCAATACCTGCTATGTCTAACAAAAAAGCGTTGAAAATCGCCGTTATCGGCGGAGGTTCTTCTTACACACCGGAAATCGTAGAGGGCTTTATCAAGCGTTATGACGAGATGCCGATCCGCGAGCTGTGGCTCGTCGATATTGAAGCAGGCAAGCATAAGCTCGAAATCGTAGGCGAACTGGCAAAACGTATGGTTCAGCAAGCTGGCCTGCCGATTGAAGTGCATCTGACGCTGGACCGCCGCGAAGCGATCGCTGGCGCGGACTTCGTTACGACGCAAATGCGCGTCGGATTGCTGGAAGCGAGAAAGCGCGACGAGCATATCCCAATCTCTCACGGCGTAATCGGCCAAGAAACTACAGGCCCGGGCGGCATGTTCAAAGCGCTTCGCACGGTTCCGGTTATTCTCGATATCTGTAAGGACATCGAAGAGCTGGCTCCGGACGCATGGTTGTTTAACTTCACAAATCCGGCAGGCATCGTAACAGAAGCCGTTCAGAAGTACAGCAAAGTCAAAACAGTCGGCTTGTGTAACTCGCCAATCAACTTCTACAAGTTCCTGGCGAAGGAATACGGTGTAACCGAGCGCGACGTATTGCCGGAATTCGTGGGCATCAACCACTTGCACTGGGTAACGGCTGCATATGTGAACGGCGAAGACAAGCTGCCTGAGCTGATCGGCAAAGGCCGCGAGTACACAGCTTCCAACGTTACAGCGTTCGACTGGGATGCTGACTTCCTGAGCTCCCTGGGCGCTATTCCGACTTACTACCTGCGTTACTTCTACATGACGGACAAAATGCTGGAAGACATGAAAGCATCGATGGAGAAAAACGGCACGCGCGCTGACGTGGTAAGCCGTGTTGAAGCCGAGCTGTTCGAGCTGTACAAGGACGTTAATCTGAAGGAGAAGCCGAAGCAGCTGGAGCAACGCGGCGGCGCTTACTACTCCGAGGCTGCGGTTAACCTGATGTATTCCCTCTACACGGACAGACGCGACATTCAGACGCTGAACGTTCGCAACGGCAACATTATCGACTTCCTGCCTGAGGATGCAAGCATTGAAGTCAACTGTGTCGTAACAGCGCAAGGACCAATCCCGATTCCGCTGCAAAACGTGCCTGCGCATGTAACTGGCCTGCTGCATGCTGTGAAGACGTATGAGTCCCTGACGATCGAAGCGGCGATTACTGGCGACAAAGGCATTGCGCTGCAAGCATTGGTTCACCATCCGCTTGTGCCAAGCGTATCCGTAGCAAAAACGCTGCTGGAAGAGATGCTGGAAGCCAACAAAGAATATCTGCCTAACTTCTTCAAATAATATCTTCCCTTAACGGGCTGATCTGAAAGCGGCGAATAGCTGGCTTTCAGGTCAGCTTTTTTTATGGTTTGGGGAATTTTTCAATTTTAGAAGTTGTGGATCTATTCGTCGAAAGGAGAGCTCTAAGCAGCAAAAACCTGCTTAAAGCCGGCTGAAGCAAGTCCTGAAGCGGGGGAAGTCTTACTTTGAAATTCATAAGGGAACTACGAGACGCTATTGGCCGGATTTCCAGCTATTTTTAAACGTAAAGGAACAGAGAGCTCTTATTGGCTCTCAATGAACCGAAATACGGTTCGGATCGTGCAAATAAGGCATCCTAGTTCCGATAGACGTTGTAACATGTGAAGAAATCGAAGAATAGAGTCTCTCAGTTCCATTAGGTGGCAGGTTCAGCGTATAGAAGGCCAGGATCAGGATCGAACATTTGTGACTTTCAATCACCCGCAGGGAGAGCTGTTCTTAACATGTTTTTACAACTTGGATACAAGTCGATGACGAATCGTATACATCTGGCTGATATGCTTGGTTCATGACAAAATGTATAGACTTCAAATCGTATCATGCCAAGGAGGAGGAGAAATGTTCACACTCAAGACTGTATCCCGCCCATTATCCAGCCGAAGGGACCACGAAGCAGTCAGGCGTACGCGATACAGAATTGCTGCATTAATCTGTCATACGATGCTGTTCTTGTTGCTGGCTGCCGTGCTTGCCGGCTGTGCTGCCGCACCGGGAATCCCAAACGATCAGCCTATACTATCTGATCAGACAACAAATTCGGACATCACGGCCGAAGAAGAGATTATGGAGCCGCCTGCTGAGGATACAAGCATTCCATCCAATCCGCCGATTGATTATGAGCCAGCCTGGCCGGACAATACGGTTACGTCCTTCAGCGGGCATCTGGTGAATAGCTGTGTGCCCGAAAGCCTAAGAGACAAGGCTACGACGCTAACGGCCAGCGACGGGGTGCATCTGTCGGCGCTTGTGATGGGCAGCGGCACCAAGGGAGTTCTGCTTGCCCATGAGCAAGGGTATAATATATGCTCCTTTCTGGATATGGGAGTCGAGCTTGCCGATCACGGCTATCTGGTCGTGATCCCGGAATATCGCGATCATGGCGCCTCCCAGAGCACCGGAGACACCCAGCCTATTGATCTTGACGCGGACGCTGCGCTGGGCGAGCTTGCCCGGCTAGGCGCGGAACGGGTCTTTCTGGCGGGCGCGTCATGCGGCGGCTCAACCGCTATTATCGCTGGCGTCCGTCAAGAGCTTCCCATTGAAGGATTAATCATTCTCTCTTCTCCTGCACAATGCGGTCCGCATGACGCTTTACCTGGCGTCAAGGAGATCACGGCGCCATCTCTGTTTGTTTTTTCGCCTGGCGACTATGGCGGCTCTATTGAGAAAGAAGTTCGTCAACTGTACCAGGCATCCGGAGCAGCCGACAAGACTTTGATTGTGGATAAGAGCGGCTACCACGGAACCGATATGTACCATAGAGGCGAAGAAGGCGAGGAACTGAGAACCGGGCTGATCTCGTTTATTAAGGCGGCATTGGATTAGGGCTCTCGTCCCGTTAAGAGCAGGCATAGGCGAGCATTGCAGTGAGTGGCGAGCATTGCAGTGAGTGGTGAGCATGGCAGTGAATGGCGAGCATTACAGTGGATGGCGAGTATTGCACGAAGCTAATGGCGATGGCCCTGTACGCACAGGGCCGTCGCTTTTTTGTGTATGAGTCCAATTCCTGCCGGCCAGCCTATTGTTGAAAATGTCTATTGCGTATACTCGTTATAGTTGTTATACTTGATATATAACAGATAGACGAAAGGGGTGAGGAAGCGTTGATGCTTGATATTGATCTCCAGTCGGAGACGCCGATTTATACCCAATTGGTCAACGGCATTATTGAAGGCATTGCCAGGGGGGAGCTGCAGCCCAGCGAGGCGCTGCCCTCGGTCCGTTCGCTGGCTGCGGATCTCGGCATTAATCTGCATACGGTGAACAAAGCCTATCATCTGCTGAAGCAGGACGGCTACGTACAGATCAACCGGAAGCAAGGCGTAGTCATTGAGCCGGATGCATTCCCGCCTGCAGACGCAGCGTTCAAGGAGCGGCTGGCGAAGCAACTGCGGCCCCTGCTCGCGGATGCGATCTGCAGAGGCATGAGCAAGGCTGAGCTTGAAGCGGCATGCGCGGCTGTATTCGACGAGTTAAGACCTAATGAACAGGGAGGCGGATAGAGATGAATGATACATGGATGATGATTCTCGTACTCACGCTGATGGTGCCGATCGTATTTATTTCGACGGTCATACCGTTTTTGACACGGCGCATCGAGAGCTTCGGCGTGACGGTGCCGGAGGCGGCGCAGAAGGACCCGGATATTAAGGGGCTGCGCAATCAGTTTATTTGGGTGAACGGAGGCGCTGGCGTCCTCCTGACGGCTTCTCTGCTGATCTTCTCCCGGGGAACAACGGACGACAAGAGCTGGAGCATTCTGCTTATGGCCCATGTGTTCGGCTACTTGATCCTATCGTTCGCGATGTATTTGAAAAACCACTATGCCGTCCGGCGGCTGAAATCGGTCAAAGGGTGGAACACAGAGAGCGTGCAGCGCGTCGTCGTGAGCACCAAGTTCAGAAATGCCAAGCTCACGCTGTCAAATTTCTGGTTCATCCCTCATGTGCTGCTCATTCTTGCTACGGTGCTGATTGGCGTTTTGTATTATGACCAATTCCCGGCCCAAATTGCGATGCAGTACGGCATGGACGGCGAAGTGACGCGGAGCGTGGAGAAAACCTACATGGCGGTCTTGTGGCCCGGTATCGTGCAGTCTTTTATGCTTATCGTCTTCTTGCTCTGCAACTACGGAATCGGACTGAGCAAGCAGATCGTGGAAGGCAGCGACCCAGAGGGTTCGCTAGCCCGCAATATCAGATTCCGCAGAATATGGTCTGGCTATATTATCGCGACCGGCTTTGCCATAATGGCTTTGCTTGCGCTATTCCCGATCGGGCAGCTGCAAGACTGGGGCATGAACGGAACGATGATTGCAACACTCAGCATTGTCGGCCTCATTGTAATTTCGTCCATCATTTTGTCTTTCGTCACAGGCCAAGGAGGCAGCAGGCTGAAGCATGCTTCGGATAATCCGGGCCAGACGGTACCTACGCAGGACATGGATCAGTACTGGAAGCTGGGTCAAATCTATTTCAATCCGAAGGACCCTGCCATCTTCGTCGAAAAGAGGTTCGGCATCGGCTGGACAATCAACTTCGGCAACAAGCTGGGCTGGCTGTTCATAATCGCTATTATTGCGCTGGCCGTATCGCTGCCGTTCATACTGGAATAGCAAAAGATAAGCCGCATCCTGTTAGCGCCAACTTGTAAGAGTGGCGGGCAGGATGCGGCTATTGGCGTCTTGATATACAGGGGCTGCGTATCCCGAATGCGATGTAATAAATACAGCTTGGAATGATGGACCAATCCACGATTGAGGCGCTTACGAAGCACGGAAAAAAGTGTTGACAGATGACCCATTCACATTGTTTAATTAAGTTAATTAATTAATATGAAATGAGGCTATAAATGTCTAAGGTATCCGCAAAGCAACAGAATGTCCGAATTACCAATCAAAACTTAATAATAGATACTATCCGCAGGCATGACAACGCCACCAGAAGCGAGCTGTCCAAGCTATTGAAGCTGAGCGTTCCGAGCGTATGCACAAACGTGGATCAGTTGGTGGAGTTCGGAATAGTAAGGGAGACCGAGGATGATTCCACAGGAGTCGGCCGGAAGGCAAGCCGTCTTCGCCTGAATACAAGATATGGCTATATCATCTCTATTGATTTGAGCAACCCGTGTATTACGGTTGCGTTATCCGATTTGAAGCCGGAAGTCATCTCCGAGGTCAAGTTCGACCTGGAGCAGTTTGAGACGGAGCAATTGTTTGGGCTTCTTCAGGAGAAGATCGATGAGCTGCTGAGCATTAACGAACTCGACGCCAGCCGGTTGCTTGTCATCTCGATCTCCGTGCCGGGCCGGGTCAATAACGAAGCCGGCATTGTCCAATGCGGGTCGTATTTGCAGGAGCTGGGGTACGTCGATTTCAGGACGCCGCTTGAAGAGAAATTCGGCGCCAAGGTGCAGCTTCAGAAGGATATCAATGCGGCGGTCATCGGTGAAATCAGCTTCGGCGCCGCGCAAGGCAAGGACAACGCGGTGTTTGTCAGCGCCGATGTCGGTGTCGGTCTGGGCATCGTGTTGAATGGAAAGCTGCATTCGGGCAGCAGCCACGCTGCGGGCGAGATCGAAGGTTATGTAATGAATACTTCTGGCAGCGCTCCTGAAGCAGGGGGAGAGAAGCCGAGGCTGCAGCAATGGACCTCCGTAAAGGCGCTGGTTGACGCCGTGCAAGCTGATATTGAAGCCGGAATTCCGTGCAGCATTAACGGCAAGGCTGATTTCAACACCATAATTCAAGCGACGCAGGCGGGTGATGAACTGTGCATCAAGCATGTTCGCCAAGCGGCGCGGGCGATAGCGGTGTTTGTGGCGAATATGCTGTATCTGCTCGATTTGGAGACCGTTGTATTGGGCGGCGGCTTTGTCACGCTGGGTCCAGAGTATACGGACACGGTACGTGCGGAAGTGCAGCGGCTGCGTCCCGGGACGACTGCCAATATAGTGAATACAGGGCTCAAAACGAAAGCGGTTCTTCTCGGAGGCCTGTCCATTGGCCTGGAGAACATATTCCGTGACCTGCTGAAGGAATAGAGGCAGGCAAGCGCTTTACGCGCTTCCTTTCGCCTAATTAATTAATAAACTTAAGCAATTAAAAGCGTTTTACTTTTATGGTTGCTGCTTGATTGTCGGCACAGCCGGCAGGCAAGTTTCAATAAAGAACTTAGTCAGAAGGAGAGTTGAGTAATGAAGAAAAAGGCGGTTAACAAAACGGTTGGACTGTTGGTAGTAATGGCGCTGTTGTCTACGCTGCTTGCAGCATGCGGCGGGAGCGACAAGGCGGAGAAGGAGCCTGAGAAGAGCGGAAACAAAGAGATATCGCTCCGCGTGGCTACGTCCTTTGCCGGTTCCGATCCTTGGGTTCCGGTATGGACAAAAGCGATTCAGCAATTCCAGGATGAGAACCCTGGCGTGAAAATCGTCGACGAGTCGACGCCGGTTAACCAGGAGGCCTTGCGCACGAAGGTGAAAGCGGACGCAGCAACCGGCAACCTGGCGGATGTGCTGTTTTACTTCAATGGCAGTGAAACGGCTATTCTTGCCGATTCGAACAGTATCGTATCGTGGGAAGAAGAGTTTGCCAAGGATCCGGAGTGGGCGAAGCAGTTCAACGCCGGCATTGTAGATAAAGTCAAGTACGACGGCAAGTTGTATGCGCTTCCGTACATCGGCTTCTACGAAGGACTGTTCTGGAACAAAGCGCTGTTCGAGCAGCACAATCTGGAGGCGCCGTCGACCTACGAAGCGTTCATGAAGGCAGTCGATACGTTTGCGTCGACCGATATTATTCCATTCGCGACTTCTCTAACGACCCCATACCTGCAAGAGGCGCTAATTCTGTCGCAAGTAGGACCGGAAGGCCAGCAACAAGCGTACGATCCGTCCTGGGCGCCAGCGCTTAACATCTTCAAGGAGCTCAATGAAAAAAATGCTTTCCCTAAGGATTCGCTGACGCTGGATGACGATAAGGCGCAATCGCTGTTCGCAAGCGGCAAAGCGGCTATGATGTTCAATGGCTCGTGGACTGCGGCCGGTCTTTCTCAAGATCCGGACATCCAAATTTCCCCGTTCCCGCTCGTGCCGGGCGGCAAGGGCGAAGGCGTAATCGTATCAGGCTTCGGTTCCGGCTGGTATATGAAAAACAGCAAGGATCAAGAAAAATACGACATGGCTCTGAAATTTATCAAATTTATGACGTCGCCGGATATTGCGGGTGAATTTGCGGCGATTGGCGGCACTTATGCGGTACAAACAAAGGCATCTGAGAATACGGCGCAGCTGCTTGTTGACGGCAACGCGATGGTCAGCGCAGCTAAAGACTTTGTAATGCCGATTGACTCTTATGTTTCCCGTGAATCGTATACCCAATTTCTGAATGGCATCGGCTATGTAAGTGCAGGTAGAAAGACGGCTGAAGAAGTACTGGCCGAAGCCAAAAAGCTCAACGATAAAATTCAATAATTAATCCGTTAGCGCCGGACAAGGGACAGACTAGTTCCGGCGCTCTCCTATGCTCAAGGAAAGAGGAGGCGTTCAGTCGTGATCTTCAGGGACAAGAGATACATTGTGCTTTTCCTGGCGCCAACGATACTGTTACTGTTTACGTTTTTGCTTTACCCGCTCATTCAATCGGTCTATTACAGCTTTACCGAATGGTATAACTTTTCGAACACCAAAACATTTATCGGGCTTGATAACTACAAGGATTTGGTCAATGACCCCATCGTCGGCATCGCTTTGAAAAATACGCTGATCCTCATATTGGGCGCTGTATTTCTGCAAGCGGGCGGCGGCCTATTGCTCGCACTGTTGACTGACAGCATCAAACGAGGCTTCAAGTTTTTCCGAACGGTGTTTTTCTTTCCGATCGTAATCTCGGGAACCGCTATCGGCCTCATGTTCTCGCTAATTTACAACTATGATTACGGCTTGTTGAACGCGATCGTGAGGGCTCTCGGATGGTCCGAGCAAGTGTGGCTGACGGAGAACAGCGCAATCTATTTGGTGCTCGTTCCGATTTTGTGGCAATACGTCGGATTCTATTTCGTTATTTTTCTTACCGGCATGTCCAAAATCCCGGAAGACATCTATGAGTCGGCTGTGCTGGACGGCATTACGGGCTGGCGTAAATCGGTCTACATTACAATACCGCTCCTTCGTGACGTGATTGCGTCCTGTTTGACGCTCGCTACCGCCGGGGCGCTCAAAGTGTTCGACGTCGTGTACATTGTGACCAAAGGCGGTCCGCTCAATTCCAGCGAGCTGCTCAGCACTTATATGTACGCGAAGGCCTTCAACGGCCAAAACGCGGGCTACGCAAGTACAATCGTCATTGCGATGATGGTGCTTGGCATCGTCATTACGGTGCTGCTCAACAGACTGGTGAAAAAAGAGGCTGTCAGCTATTAAAAACATGCCGAGCAGCCCGCTAAAGAAGGTGATAGGTAGATGGTTAATAAAATGGTAAGGCCAGCATTGCCCCAAATTTTCGTATATGCGCTGCTTATTTTTTGGGCGAGCACGACGATCGTACCCTTGCTTTGGGTACTGCTGAACAGCTTCAAATCGTCGGAAGAAATTTTGACCCAATCGTTTGCATGGCCTGAAAGCTTTGCTTTTTCGAACTACTTGAAGCTGAACGAATACGGCAACATCAATATTGTCAAAGGCTTTATGAACAGTATGCTCATATCAGGCTCCGTCGTGTTCGGCGTTGCGCTGTTTGGAGGCTTGGCCTCGTTTATATTGGCCCGCTTTTCGTTCAGGGGCAAAAAATATTTTACGTTTCTTTTTGTCATATGCATGCTGCTGCCGCAGTTTGCCGTAATTATTCCAAACTTCATTATTATTGAAAAAATTGGCCTTAACGGGACGTATCTGTCGGTTATTTTGCCGCAGGTGGCAGGCAATCTCAGCTTTGCGATTATTATGATGACCGCCTTTATGGCTTCCTTGCCGGGTGAGCTGGAAGAAGCGGCAGTCATGGACGGCGCGTCGATATGGAAAATCTTTTATCGTATTACGCTTCCGCTATGCATGCCGATATTCGCTACCGTATCGATTATGGTGTTCCTGTGGTCGTACAATGAGCTGCTGCTGCCGCTTGTCTACTTGCCGATCCGGGATATGCAGCCGATCTCGGTGCTGCTGTCTCTTGTATCCAACGCCTACGGCACAGATTACGGGGCGATGATGGCGGCGATCACGATTTCGATCATACCGCTGCTAGTGCTATACATGTTTTCGCAGGAAACCGTTATTAAAGGACTTACGGCCGGCGCAGTAAAAGGATAAAAGCCGGAGATTGGGTTGACACTTAGGAGGAGAGAGAGAAATGACTAAAACATTGAATATAATCGTAATTGCAGCACATCCTGATGAAGCGGAAATTTACGCGGGAGGCACTTCAGCTTTATTTGCAGAGCTGGGCCATCGGGTGAAATTCGTATCCTTGACGAACGGAGATTGCGGACACTATTCGCTTAGCGGCCAGGAGCTTGTCGACAGAAGAACCGAAGAAGCCCATGAGGCGGCGAAGCGGCTGGGCGTCCTTGAATATAGCATTCTGAACATTTCGGACGGCAGATTGTCGAACCACTACGAGGTAAGAGAGGAAGTCATCCGCCAGATCCGGAATTGGAGGGCGGATATCGTTATTACCTTCCATCCGGACGGGCCGGGTCACGTGGACAACCGGAACGCGGGGAAAATCGTGAGCGACGCTGCCGACTTCATTGCGAAGGTGCCGAATGCGGTGCCGGATGCCCCAAGCCTCGATCAATCGCCGCTCTTCCTGCTGATGCCGGACTATGGCAAGCGCGCGAGTTATTCGCCAGATATCGTCGTCGATATCGGTGCGACGATCGAGAAAAAGCTGCTTAGCTGCGACGCTCACGCCTCGCAATTTTATGAATTTGCGCCTTGGCAGCGCAATTTGCTGAGCGAGGTTCCGAGTACGTGGGAGGAGCGGCGCGAATACATTCTGCGCTATTGGAGCAGCTTTATTAACGTTTCTTCGGAAATGCTGCCAGCGCTGGACCGGCTGTACGGCAATGGCAAATCCGCATCCACCGTCTACGCGGAGCCATTCGAAATTGCCGATTACGGCAGACGGCCTGCCGATGACGAGTTGAAGCTTCTGTTTCCAATGTTAAATGATTAATAATGGAAATAAACGAATGAACACGAATGTTTTGCAGGAAAAATGAGTAATTGTTCGTGAAACTTATTGACAAAAGTGTGGTTCCCTTTTATGATGAGAGACGAATAATAACAAATGCATAGAACTTTTCGTATAATCTCAAGAATCGGCTTGAGAGTCTCTACTCGATCACCGTAAATGATCAGGCTACGAAGAGAGTGGAAGCCCATCGCAGCGGCCCTGCGCATGGCGCTTCCCCTTTTTGCAGAGCCTAGTCGAAATGCGTGTATTCCAGCATTTGCAGCTAGGCTTCTTTGTTTGTTCCAACACAATTTTGGGAGGGTATTTATCAAAATGGAACGTTTCTTTCGCTTGAAGGAACTGGGAACAAATGTCAGAACTGAAATTATGGCGGGGCTGACGACTTTCATGACGATGGCCTACATTCTGGCTGTCAATCCGGCAATCTTGACGCCGACAGGTCTGGACTGGACCGCAGTCTTCCTGGCTACGGCGCTTGCCGCAGGTATTTTCACTATTGCAATGGGCTTGTTCGTGAACTTCCCTGTCGCTCTTGCGCCAGGCATGGGTCTTAACGCATACTTTGCTTCCGTTATTCTGGCTTCGGCTGCGACGGATACTCCGATTTCCCCGGCGATGGGTCTGACGGCCGTCTTCATCTCCGGTATTATCTTCATCATTCTTACCGTTACACAAGTTCGCCAGCTGCTGATTACTGCGGTTCCGGACAGCTTGAAGCATGCGATTACGGTCGGTATCGGCTTGTTCATCGCCGTAATCGGCCTGAAGAACAGCGGACTGATGACAATTATCGCTTTCGACAACGGCGACACGCTGATCTCGCTGGGCAGCTTCCATAACGAAAATGTGGTATTCACGGTCATTGCAATCGCTCTAATCGCGATTCTGATGGTACTTCGCGTACCAGGAGCTATCCTGTTCGGTATCCTAGGCACGACGGTTATCGCTTTGATCACAGGTCATGTGAACATTAGCGAAGCACTTGACGGCAAGACATGGATCCCTGACTTCTCAACAATGAACGTATGGCACTTTGACTTCGCAGGCGTTCTGGAAGTAGGTCTGATTACCGTAATTCTGACCTTTACATTCGTTGAATTGTTCGATACATTCGGTACGCTTGTCGGTACGGCCAACCGTGCAGGCATTATGAAAAATCCTGAAGAAGGCAAAAAACGCGTAGGTAAAGCGATGATGGTTGACGCGATCGGCGTTGGCGGCGGTGCGATTCTTGGTACAAGCACAGTAACAGCTTTCGTCGAGAGCTCCGCAGGCATCGCGCAAGGCGGCCGTTCCGGTCTGACTGCTGTTACGACAGGCATCTGCTTCTTGCTCGCCATCTTCCTCTCGCCGCTTGTAGCGCTTGTACCGGGTACAGCTACGGCAGCAGCTCTTGTCATTGTTGGCGTGCTGATGATGCAATCCGTGAAGGAGATTGACTTCTCCGACATGGTATATGCGATTCCGGCATTCCTGACATTCGCTATGATGCCTTTCACATACAGCATCGCTAACGGCATTTCCTTCGGTATCGTATCTTACGTACTGCTTGCTGCTGTAGCGAATATCGCTGGCAAAGGCAAATACAAAATCCACGTGCTGATGTGGATTCTAGCTATCCTTATTATCGCGCGTTACGTCTTTATGGGCGGCGAATAATCGAATGAATGAAGAGGCAGCGCTGGGCCGGCGCTGCTTCTTTTTTATTGTTCAGGAAATTATGCAATTTCGGAAGCGGTGGATAAATTCGTCGAAAGATGAGCTTTAAGCGGCAAAAAATTGCTTCAGTCAACTTTAAGCAGCAAAGACCTGATTAAAGTAGGCTGAAACAGGTCCTGAAGTGGGTCCTGAAGCAGGTCCTGAAACGTGGGCAGTCATTTTTGAAATCTGTAAGGGAACTACGAGACGCTATTTGCCCGTTTTTATACCATTTTCTAACGTAAAGGAACAGAGAGCCCTTATTTGCCCTTAATGAACCGAAATACGGGTTGGATGGTACAAATAAGGCATCCTGGTTCCGTTAGACGTTATAAACAAATAAAAATCGAAGAATAGAGTCTCTCCGTTCCGTTAGAAGGTTAGAATCAGGATCGAACACTTGTGACTTTCAATCACAGCAAAGTGAGTTTGTTTTGCTAGAGTGAGTTTGTTCGGTCAGAGTGAGTTTGTTCTACTAGAGTGAGTTTGTTCTGCCAGAGTGAGTTTGTTCTGCAAAGAGAGGGCATGCGGTATAATGAAGGAAAACGATGGAACGGAGTGTTGGGAGAGCATGCGCCGGGTAGATCTGAATTGCGATATGGGCGAGAGCTTTGGCGCCTATTCATTGGGACAAGACGAGACCATTATGAGGCATATATCGTCGGCCAACATTGCTTGCGGCTTCCACGCAGGAGATCCGGGGACGATCAGAAGCACGGTCAAGCTGGCCATAAGCTGCGGCACGTCCATTGGCGCGCATCCCGGGCTGCCTGATTTGGCGGGCTTCGGGAGAAGGCGGATGGATATTTCCCCGCGTGAAGCCTATGAGATGACGGTGTACCAGCTCGGGGCCGTGCAAGCCTTTGTCCGGTCGGAGGGAGCTAGTCTGGCACATGTAAAGCCTCATGGCGCGTTGTACAATATGGCGGCTCAGAACGAGGCGCTGGCGGAGGCGATTGCCGAAGCGGTGTACAAGGTGGATGGCGGCTTGCTGCTGTATGGGCTTGCAGGAAGCGCGCTTATACGCGCAGCTGAGAGAATAGGACTTATTGGCGTTCATGAAGTGTTCGCGGATCGCTCCTATGAATCAGACGGCTCCTTGACGGGCCGTTCGCTGCCCGGCGCTGTCATTCATGATTCGGAGGCGGCTGCCGTCCGGGCAGTGGATATGATTCTGAGCGGCGAGGTGATATCCAGGCAAGGAACGCCGGTTGCGCTGCAGGCGGATACCGTATGTGTGCATGGAGACACGCCGGATGCGTATAAGCATGTGATGGCATTAAGGTCCGCGCTTGCAGCGGCGAATATAGAGGTTGGGGCGCCTGGCGGCCGGATGTGACAGGGGGAGCTTCTATGAAGAAATGGCGTAATGTTCAGTTCGTACCGCTGGGCGATTCAAGCGTGCTGATGCGTGCGGGAGATGGGATCGACGAGAGCCTGCATCGCTGGATCATGGCCGTGATGCACCTTCTGGAATCGAGGCGCTTCGAAGGCATGATCGAATGCGTGCCGTCGTTCGCGGCAATTGCCGTTCACTATGATCCGCTTGCGGTATGGCGCAGCCGATCTCCGCAGGAGCGGGCGCATGAAGCAGTATTCGACACGGTATGCGCGCGGCTGGAGACGCTCTTGTCCCAGTTGCCGGATCAAGAGGAGAACAGCCGGCAGCAGCGTATAGTGACGATACCCGTCTGCTATGGCGGCAATTATGGGCCGGACTTGCAGGAGGTGGCCCAACACTGCGGACTGTCTGCGGAAGAGGTCATATCCATTCATACGAGCGGCTTGTATCTCGTGTATATGATTGGTTTTGCTCCTGGTTTTCCTTATATGGGAGGCATGTCTTCGCGCATTGCCGCTCCTCGGCGCAAGACGCCGCGAACCGGAATACCGGCAGGAAGCGTCGGCATTGCGGGCGCGCAGACCGGCGTCTATCCGCTGGCAACGCCCGGCGGCTGGCAGTTGATCGGCAGAACGCCGCTGGCCTTGTTCCGGCCGAAGCAGGAGATGCCAAGCTTGCTGAGAGCCGGCGATCAGGTGAGGTTCGAGGCGATTAACGCGGGGCAATTCATGGAATGGGAACGCGAAAGAGGAGGCTGACCGCTGATGAGCTTGACGATGATCAAGCCCGGTTTGTTCGCGACGATTCAGGATCTTGGCCGCTACGGCTATCAGAAGTATGGGGTTGCGATCGGCGGGGCGATGGATGAGCCTGCTGCGCGTGCCGCTAATTGGCTGGTTGGCAACCGCGATACCGAAGCCGTGCTGGAGCTTACCTTGACTGGCGCGGAGCTGAGGGCGGAGCGGGATCTGTGGATTGCCCTATGCGGAGGAGATATGGGGGCGCAGACCGGGGAGGGAGAGGTTATTCCGTTATGGCGTCCGGTATGGATAGCCAAGGGAACACATCTTGCTTTCCGCAATTACCGGACAGGCTGCCGTACCTATGTCGCGGTTGCTGGAGGACTCGAAGGGGATATAAGCATGGGCAGCAGCAGCACGTATTTGCGCGGGGGCATCGGCGGACTGGATGGCAGGACGCTGCGTGCGGGGGATGTTCTGGAGGCGAAGCCTATAACGGGAAGAACCATCGCCATCGACAAGCTTGTGACATCGCCATCGGGGGGGCTCAAGTGGCCGTTATGGCATGCCGGAGGCTTCGCGGTTGCGCCTAGAGAGGTGCATGCCGTCCGGATCATGCCGGGCGAGCATCAGCATCGCATGACAGCGGAAGCGCAGCGCGGCTTGTACGAGAGGGTGTTCCGCATCGCTCCATCCTCAGACCGGATGGGTTACCGTCTCCATAGCGATGTCAGCCTGAAGCTGATTGAAGGCATGCCGGAGCTGATCTCTGAGCCTGTCGTCCATGGCACGATTCAGCTGCCTCCAGACGGGAACCCGATCGTATTGCTGGCTGAGCGGCAGACGACAGGCGGATATCCCCGCATCGGACAAGTGGCCTCGGTCGACATTCCGGTATTCGCCCAGCTGAAGCCGGGAGATTGCATACGCTTTTATCCGGTGACGCTTCAGGAGGCGGAGGAGCTAAAGCTGGAATCGGAGCTTGATATGGATCAGCTTCGGACGATAATCGGTCTGAAGCTGTATGGCAATAAATAAGGGCGGACTGCCCCTCCCAGAGAGAATATCGATTCTCTCCGGGGTAAGGCGTCCGCCCTTCTATTATTTGAAGAATAAGAAATGCGTCGGCAGCTTGCGCAGATTGCCGTCCGACGGTTTGTTGATCACTTTGCCGTTGAAGATGAGCGAGGAAGAGCCGCCGCCGTCGAGATTATAGGCATCGATGGCGCCGTATCCGCGAAGCAGCGTCTGCAATTCCGCCAGCGTGGCGCCGGAGCTTCCGGCTTCGTTGTACCCGTCGGTGACGAGCAAGAGCAGCTGGTCATCCTTGTAATTGGCGATAACCGTCCTAGGCGCCCGCTTAGGACTGGTCTGCCACTTGGCCGGAATTTGCTGCGCTGCGCCGTTCTTCAGAAGGACCGGGACGAAGGATGCGCCGAATTTCGGCTTCTTGGCATCCAATTGCTCCTTGCTTGTGAACTTGCCGCCGATCAGCTTGTTCTTGTCGTTCAATCCGACGAAGAAGAGATCGGAGTAGGAAGCTTGGAAGCCGGATACGTATTCGCCATCCATGACGGTGGTGCTGAGCGGATATCGCTTGCCCCCGCCATCCGCAAAGCCTCCGGCATTGACGCCGACGGCCGCTTTGTGCTGCTTGACCGCTTCAAGCGTTGTCATGGATTTCCCGAGCTCCGAGCCGCCCATGACCATCTTCATGGCGTCATCCGATTTCAGCTGAATCTTAACCGCGTAGCTTCGGAAGCTGTCGTTCTTCAAGTAGAAGAGCTGGGCTCTCAGCTTGTCGGTGTTGATGGTGGCTGCAGGCTTGCCTAGTTTGGCAGTGATGTTGCTGTCGTAAATTTGAAGAGGACGTTTGGCCTGAGCGGTTGCCGTCTTCGCAATTGCATTCATTTCCGCATTGGTTTTGTTGTACAGCTCAATCTCCGTCTTGATCGATTTGCTGGTATGTACGGCGGTGTCTCTTGCCTGGTCAAGGCCTGCTGCTGCTTCTGTCATGTAGATCCTCTCGGACACTTCTTCTTCGAAGATCGAATCGGAAGGAACGTCTTGCGACAGCTCGATTGCAGCAGTCGATATCAGCAGCCATAACATGATGCCGACAAACGGGGAGAGCGCCAGCAGCGCCGTACGGTTCAATGTTTTTACGGTTATGTTCATTTGAGGACATCCAAGCTTTTTTTCAGTTCGTTCAACTGTTTCTTCACTTCATTGAGCTGCGTATACAGCTTGTTGCTGTTGTCCGTTTTGGTGTCGGCATTGTCTTTCGTGAAGGTCAGAAGCTCGTTAAGCGCATCTATCTTTTCTTTGAGCAGCGTAATCTCGCCAGCATACGTAGACTCCATTGCGGCCAAGCGGCCGTCGTATGCCTTCTGCATATCGGCGATCTGGGCGGAAGTCTGGCGCTGGATATCGGCTGTCATATCGCGCTGCATCTTATCGGTATAGAGCTTGGCGCCCAGCAGGCCGCCTCCGATTAATAGAATCCATATGCCGATGAATACGAGGAACGCGGCGTTGCTCTTCTTCTTGCGCGTGCCTGTCTCCTTGCGGCTTGTGGATGCGTGCTCTGCATGCATATCATTCATTGTGTTCATTCACCTCTTTAATCTGTCGAATCTGGCCTTGTGCAATGGGATGAACGAACGTGAAAAGGGGGATGTCCTGTGCGAAATGCGGCCGCTGCTTGCAGGGATGGTACAGTCGCGGCTTGTCCGTCTATACTTTTAACTCAAGAAGCGGCATAAAAGTTGCGATTGTCATCCTATTGTAACAAACGGCAGAGTGGCTTGTCCCCATTATCCGCCAAGTTTGCGGCATACAATTATTGGCTGGCTGCCGGACGCTTTTTTGTCGGACACGTGTTCGTGATGTATAATATAGGAGTTAGGAAGTTACGCCAATTTGGAAAGGATGATCCTCATGGGACAACAGAATAAAGAGTTGGCCATGTTCGCGGGAGGATGCTTCTGGTGCATGGTTACGCCGTTCGAGGAAATGCCGGGTATTCTATCCGTCGTATCGGGTTATACGGGCGGACATACCGTTAATCCGACCTACGAGGAAGTATGCTCCGACACGACGGGACATACGGAAGCCGTGCAAATCGCTTACGATCCTTCCCTGTTCTCATACGAGCGGCTGCTCGACATCTTCTGGCGCCAGATCGATCCGACGGACGCCGGAGGCCAATTCCACGACCGGGGCTCCTCATACCGATCGGGAATCTACTATTATACGGAGGAGCAGCGCCAGCAGGCGGAAGCGTCCAAGGCGGAGCTCGGGGCCAGCGGCCGCTTTGACAAGCCGATCGTGACGGAGATCGAGCCTGCCGGAGCGTTCTATCCCGCTGAAGATTATCATCAGGACTACCATAAGAAAAATCCGTACCGCTACAAAATGTACCGCAAAGGCTCCGGCCGCGACGCTTTTATCGCAAGCAACTGGACGATGAAGAAGGACCAGGAAGAGCTGAAGAAGAAGCTGACGCCGATCCAATACGAGGTCACGCAGAACAGCGGGACCGAGCGCCCGTTCACCGGCGAGTATTGGGACCATACGGAAGAAGGCATCTATGTCGATATCGTATCGGGCGAGCCGCTGTTCAGCTCGCAGGACAAGTATGACGCGGGCTGCGGCTGGCCGAGCTTTACGAAGCCGCTGCAGAAGTCGGCTGTGACGGAGCATACGGATACGAGCCATTTTATGGTCAGGGTAGAGGTTAGAAGCCAGGAGGGGGACTCCCATCTGGGCCATGTGTTCGATGACGGACCGGAGCCGACGGGACTGCGTTATTGCATCAACTCCGCTTCGTTAAGATTTGTGCCGAAGGATAAGCTGGAGGAAGAAGGCTACGGACAATATCGTTCGCTATTTGAGTAAATTGAGTAAAAAGGGAGAGTTGGGGAATGTCTATTCGTTTGACAGAGCTTCATGCAAAGGCGAATGAGGTCGGCGTGCTGGATGCTATTCGCGGCCGCCGTTCCATTGGCCGCTTGAAGCCTGACGCGGTAGAACGTGAAATTCTTGAAGCAGTGCTGGAAGCGGCGTCGTGGGCGCCGAGCCATCACAATACGCAGCCATGGCGCTTTGTCGTCATGACGGGAGAAGGCAGATCGAAGCTGGGAGAGGGTTACGCCAAAATCGGGGCAGCGAATGCTCCTGAGCTTAAAGGCGAGGAACTGGAAGAGCGGCTGCGCAAGGAGCGCCTCAAGGCATACCGCTCGCCTGTCGTCATTGCGGCGATCTGTTCACCCGCAGACGATCCGAGAGCTGTACGCGAGGAAGAGCTTGCCGCGGCACAGGTTGCCGTGCAAAACCTTCTGCTGGCAGCGCATGCCTATGGGCTCGGCGCAATCTGGCGTTCGGGCGCGCCGATGTTCGATCCGCGCATGAAGGAAGCACTCGAGCTTCGCGAGGATGAAGAGCTTGTCGCGTTCATCTTTCTGGGCTATCCCGACATGACCCCGCCGGAGCCGAAGCGGACGCCGATATCGGAGAAGACGATTTGGCTGCAGGGGTAACCTGCATATATATGGCTGGCAAGATGAAGGGCTCCGCCGTGTGCGGAGCTCTTTTTTGGTGCGTGCACCTATACAAAACTATAGCTATCTTTCTATCGGATTTCCACGTATTGTTAAATGTGGTATTGCTACTTTTGGAGCAAGACTATTATCCTATTGGCAGAGAAAGTAGGCATTAAAAAATGAAAAAGATTTTAAGTCTCCTTATTGCCCTCGTTATGGCACTCAGCTTTGCGACGGGCGCTGAGGCCGCTTCGAAGCCGTTATCCATCTGGGTGGACGGCGAGCAAGTGCAGTTCGGCTCCAATGCGCCGATTGTAGAGAAGGGCACCACGCTTGTTCCGGTCAGAATGCTTCTGGAGAAGCTAAGCTTCAAGATTGACTGGAATGAAAAAAGCCGCGTTGTAACGGCAATTAGCACTAATCCTCGAAATGCAGCAACCATTACCCTGCAAATCGATCATGCAACGGCCTATGTGAACAACAAGCCTGAGCAGTTGGCCGTAGCGCCAAAGATTCAGAATAAAGCTACATATGTGCCGCTCCGCTTCATTGTAGAAGCGACTGGCTATGAGATTGAATGGAACGATGCAGAGCGCTCCATCTATATCGATACCGTCCAGGAAAGCCGCGGCTTCATGTGGAAAGTCGAGAAGGACGGCAATACGGTCTACATGCTGGGCTCGATCCATGTGGCGAACGAAGCGATGTATCCGCTGCGGGATGAAATTATGGATGCATTCATGGAATCGGATCATTTGGCCGTGGAGATCGACTTTGCTTCGGAAGGCGATATCAGCGAGTTTATAAGAAGCATTATTACCTACAAAGACGGCACAACGCTGCGGAATCATGTCTCTGCGGAAACCTATGAATATGTGGTCGATATTTTGACAGCGTATGAATTGCCTTCCGATTCTCTCGATCAAGTCAAGCCTTGGTTCGCTTCCTTGATGCTTGACGACCTTAGACGGGATGAGAGTGAATTCAAGTCAGAGCTGGGCATCGACCAATACTTCATGGATTTGGCTGCGAAGTCCAAGCTTCCAGTCATCGGTCTCGAGTCATCGGAATCCCAGTTGAACATGTTCAACAATTTCTCGGATCGCATTCAAGAGGAAATGCTGCTAGGCTCAATTGCTGGATTCTACATTGAAGATGAGCCGGTAGCAGATTTGTCCGATATGTGGATTGAAGGCGATCTGGACATGCTTACTGCAATGGCCGTTCAGACTCAGAAGAGCGATGCGGAATACTACAAAGCGATGCTGCAGGACCGCAACGTGCTGATGGCGGAGAAGATTGACGCATTCCTGAAAGGCGGCAAGAGTGAAACTTATTTTGTCGTCGTTGGAGCGCTTCATATGGCTGGCGAGCATGGACTTGTCACGCTGCTTGAGCAGAAGGGCTATACGGTAACACGCGTATAGGGACATAGAAGGGCCGACGGCTGACCAAGCCGCGGCCCTTTTTATATGTGGGGGAACTGAATTAAACCAGCTTTTTGATTGTGAAATTTTCGCCAAGGACGAACCAGTTCTGCGGGAAGTTGACCCCAAGCACCCAGTAGCTTACGCCGCGCAGCTTGAACGCTTTCACAATATCGAATTTCGCTTGCACGCTGCGGGCATCCTCATACCAGACGATATGCTCCTTGCCTTCTTCGTCGTAATAATGATAATAAGGGGACTGCGCTTCCTCGTCATAACGTATCTCGGCGCCATATTTGGCTGCGCGGTTGACAGCTTCATATGGGCTGACTGTCGGCGCCCATCGGCCGCCTTGCACATAAGGCAGCGTCCAGTCGTAGCCGTATAGAGGCATGCCCATGACGATTTTGTCGGAGGGCATGACAGAAAGCGCGAAGTTCAGCACCTTCACCACTTCATTGAGGGGGGCAACCGCTCTAGGCGGGCCGCCCGACCATCCCCATTCATAAGTCATGAGAATGACGAAATCTACAATTCGTCCATGTGCAGCGTAATCATGGGCCTCGTATAGCGTACCCGTCTGTTCAGCGGATAGTTTTGGCGCGAGCGCGGTGGATACTTTCAGATTATAAGGATGCAGGGTCTCCACTAGCCGCTCCAGGAATGCGTTGTACAGCTCGCGGTCCGCAGGCGGCACATATTCGAAATCGACATTAAGGGCGAGATAGCCCTTCTCGCGCATAACGCCTTCTATGTTGGCAATCAGGGCAGACTGGTTGCCGGGATCGGCAAGGACGGAGTGGGCGATATCGGGATTGAAGGTGCCGTTCTCGAAGTTGGTAATGACCATCATCGGAGCAACCCGCTTGCTATACGCAGCATTAATAATGGCCGAATCGTCAAGCGGAGTCAGCGAGCCGTTCATCTGCACCCGGTAGCTGAACGGGCTGAGATAGGTCAAGTAGTCGCCGATCTCGCCTACAATCTCAATGCCGTTCGCGCCCAGCTTCTCCGTATAAGCATTCACTTCAATGACCGGCTTGGCCGCCTTCGGAATCGTAAGCAACTGACCGGGCATAATCATGGCGGGATTCGTCAGCCCGTTGGCTTCCACAAGCTGCGCAATCGACACACCGTACCGTTGTCCGATTTTCCACAACGACTCGCCCGCCAGCACTTTATGGGTAAGTCCGTCTCCCGGGGATGGAATGATGACGGCCTGGCCGATGACAAGCGGGCTTTGCGCCGTGAAGCTGTTGGCGGCATAGATATGCTCCAGCGGCACGCCATACTTTTGCGACAGCTCCCACAGCGAATCTCCTTTTTTGACCGTATGGATTTGCATGCTTTACCCTCCCACTATGTACTCTCTACCTTCATCTATATTCATCGTTATAGGCTTGTAGTCATAGAAGATGGAAAAGAGCCCTTTTGGGCAAGCTGGCACGGCAATTGGCAACAGATAACAGTTATCCGTGCCCGAATAAGACTAAAAAACGAACTTTCGCAATTAAAGATGTTTTAATGTTCGTATTTTATTGACATGCCAGTGGCGATTCGATAAACTAGAATAGGCTTGAGGCGGAGCATGCCGCCCATCCCATAAAGCATTCTCGTATATATTCGGGGTAGGCCCGAATGTCTCTACCCGGAACCTATGATTTCTGGACTACGAGTATGAATAGCTGTATAGAAAGTGGAGGCAACCGATTCGTGCATCTGCACTTGCAGAGCATGCTTGCGAGTTTGCCGACGCGCTTAAGTCCGTTACTGGATGTAGGGTTGCTCCATCAAGAGCAGCCTTGTATTGTCTCTAATGGATGCAAGCGCCGCTTATGCAGCATTATTCATTTTGAAGCTTCCCCTGGCGGAATGCTTCCTCGAGAGGTCCTTGGCATATCGCATTTGAAGATTGCTGCGGGTCTTTTTTATTTGCTTATAAAACTATAATCTGGATAAGAAAGTGGGTTTGAACACATGTCTGCTAAGGTGGGCGTCATCATGGGCAGCAAGTCGGATTGGGACACAATGAAACTAGCCTGCGACGTTCTGGAGGAACTGAATATTCCGTATGAGAAAAAGGTCGTTTCGGCGCATCGCACGCCGGACCTGATGTTCGAATACGCGGAAACTGCCGCAGAACGCGGACTTAAAGTCATTATCGCAGGAGCAGGCGGCGCCGCACATCTGCCCGGCATGGTCGCATCAAAAACGGCTTTGCCGGTTATTGGCGTTCCCGTGAAGTCTTCGAATTTGAACGGACTGGATTCCTTGCTGTCGATCGTGCAGATGCCAGGCGGCATTCCGGTAGCGACCGTTGCCATCGGCAATGCGGGCGGCACGAACGCAGGCCTGCTGGCTGCCCAGATCATGGGCGCATTCGATCCAGACATTCAAGCCCGCGTGCAGGCGCGCCGCGACCGGATCAAGGCGGAAGTGCTGGAAAGCAGTGAGACTCTATGACCCAAGGAACGAATAAGGCGAAAGCCATTCTTCCCGGTGCGACCGTCGGCATTCTGGGCGGCGGACAACTGGGACGCATGCTGGCGAATGCAGGCAGCGCGATGGGCTACCGGTTCGTAGCGCTTGATCCCACGCCGGACTCGCCGATGGGACAAGTTGCGGAGCAGATCGTAGCCGCATACGACGACCGCGAAGCAGCCCGCAAGCTGGCAGCCCGCTCGGATGTCATCACCTACGAGTTCGAGAATGTAGACGCCGATGTGGCGGCTATGCTGATGTCGGAATCGTACGTGCCGCAAGGCAGCGAGCTGCTCTATACGACGCAGCACCGTCTGCGCGAGAAGCACGCGATTGAGGCGGCGGGAGTTCGCGTAGCGCCTTACAGCGAGATTCGCAGCGCCGCAGAGCTCCGCGAGGTGGCAGAGCGATTCGGGACGCCATGCGTGCTGAAGACAGCGACTGGCGGCTACGACGGCAAGGGCCAGTGGGTCATCCGCGATCTGTCGGAGACGGATGAAGCGTTCGCGACGTTGTCGAAGGCGGGCACTCAGCTGGTGCTGGAGCAATTCATCGACTTTGCGATGGAGATTTCGGTCATTGCCGCCCGCAGCGCCAATGGTGAAATAAAAGCTTTCCCGCCTGCGGAAAATATACATGTGGAAAATATTTTGCACCTGTCGATTGTGCCTGCACGTCTGGAGGACAGGGTGCTTCGCGAGGCAGAGCGACTTGCCGTCAGGCTGGCCGAAGGGCTTGGCGTCGTTGGCCTGATCGCGGTCGAGATGTTCGTTACTCGCGACGGCGAGCTCTATGTGAACGAGCTTGCGCCGCGCCCGCATAACAGCGGCCATTATACGATGGAGGCATGCCGCACCTCGCAGTTCGAGCAGCATATCCGCGCCGTATGCGGACTGCCCCTTGGCGACACGGCGCTGCTGACTCCGGTCGTCATGGTGAACGTGCTGGGCCAGCATGTAGAGCCGCTGCTTGATAGGCTGGCTGTGAAGGACGAAGCGGCAGAGCGGCTGAATGTTGCGCCGAAGGTGCATTTGTACGGAAAAAAAGACGCCGTGTACAAACGGAAGATGGGGCATGTGAATGTGCTTGCTGAATCGGCGGAAGCGGCGCTTGATTGGATAAACGAAACTAAGATTTGGAAGGTGTGAAGGTTCATGTTAGAGCGTTACAGCAGACCGGAAATGAGAGCCATCTGGACGGAGGAGAACAAATTCAAGGCTTGGCTGGAAGTTGAGCTATGCGCATGCGAAGCTTGGGCGGAGCTTGGCATTATTCCGAAGGAAGACGTAGAAGCGCTGCGGGAATCCGCTAGCTTCGATATCGACCGCATCTATGAGATTGAGCAAGAGACCCGCCACGACGTGATCGCGTTCACCCGCGCCGTATCGGAGACTGTAGGACCGGAGCGCAAATGGGTGCACTACGGCCTGACTTCGACTGACGTTGTCGACACGGCAATGGGATACCTGCTGCGCCAGGCGAACGAGATTTTGCTGGCTGACATCGAGCGCTTCGTCTCGATCCTTCGCGAGAAGGCGATCCAGTATAAGGATACCCCGATGATGGGACGTACGCATGGCGTTCATGCCGAGCCGACGACATTTGGCCTCAAGATGGCGCTGTGGTATGAAGAAATGAAACGGAACCTGGAGCGCTTCAAGCATGCGGCGAATGGCGTACAATTCGGCAAAATGTCCGGCGCTGTCGGCACTTACGCGAATATCGATCCATTCGTAGAGCAATTCGTATGCCAGAAGCTCGGCATCACTGCGGCTCCGATCTCGACACAGACATTGCAGCGCGACCGTCATGCTGAATACATGGCGACAATCGCATTGATCGCAACATCGCTGGACAAATTCGCTACCGAGATCCGCGCTTTGCAGAAGAGCGAATTCCGCGAGGTGGAGGAGCCGTTCGCGAAGGGGCAGAAGGGTTCGTCCGCAATGCCGCACAAACGCAATCCGATCGGCGCAGAGAACATGTCCGGCCTGTCCCGCGTCATTCGCGGCCATATGCTGACGGCATACGAGAACGTGCCGCTGTGGCATGAGCGCGACATCAGCCATTCGTCCGCTGAGCGCGTCATTCTGCCGGATTCCACGATGCTGCTGAACTACATGCTGAACCGTCTGGGCAACATTATTAATAATTTGACCGTTTTCCCGGAAAATATGAAACGCAACATGAGCGCAACGTATGGCGTGCCATTCTCCGGCCGCGTACTGACGAAGCTGATCGACAAGGGCTTCAGCCGCGAGCAGGCCTACGATACCGTTCAGCCGCGCGCGATGCAGGCTTGGGAGGAGCAGCGCCAGTTCCGCTCCATCATCGAAGAAACGCCTGAGATTACATCGGTGCTTAGCGCCGAGGAGATTGACGATTGCTTTAACCCGGCATGGCATCTGAAGCATGTCGATACGATATTTGCACGTTTGGGCTTGAACTAAGGGGGAGTTGTCGTTCATGGCTGTTCAATCACAAGCTTTGTCCACCGCAGTAGATTATGTGAAAGCGCCGCTTGTCTACAAAGGCAAGGTGCGCGAGCTGTACGATCTGGGAGAGCATTTCCTGATCGTCGTAACCGACCGGATCTCGGCATTCGATTATGTGCTGGAGCCGGCGGTGCCGGATAAGGGGAACGTGCTTAACCGTCTGTCCGCTTTCTGGTTCGACGTCACGAAGGAGATGCAGCCGAACCACGTGGTGCATACGGATGTGGCGCTGCTCGGCGACATCATCACCGAGCCGGAGCTGCTGAAGAACCGGATCATGGTGACGCGCAAGGCTGAGCGCATCGATATCGAATGCGTCGTGCGCGGTTACATTACGGGCGGCGGCTGGAGGCAGTATGAGGCGACTTCGGCTATCAACGGCATTGAGCTGCCGGAGGGCCTCCGCAAAAACGAGCGTTTCCCGGAGCCGATCTTCACGCCGGCCGCCAAGAACGACGTCGGCCACGACGAAGACATCCCGTTCGAGCGGATGAGCGAGCTGGTCGGAGCCGAGCTGGCCGCAGAGCTTCGCGACCGGAGCCTGGAGCTGTACCGCTTCGCGCATGAGTATTGCAAGGAACGCGGCATTATTCTTGCGGATTGCAAATTCGAATTCGGACTTATCGATGGCAAAGTTATTCTGATTGACGAGATCTTCACACCGGACTCCTCGCGCTTCTGGTCCGAGGGGAATTACGCTTACGACGTGGAGATCGACAGCATGGACAAGGAGCCGGTCCGCACGTACCTGCTCGGCTCCAATTGGGACCGCAACAGCATGCCGGACCCGCTGCCGTCCACGGTCGTCATCGCGACGACCGCCCGCTACCGCGAGATTTACCGCCGCCTGACCGGCGGCGAGCTGTAGGAGCGAGCGCCAGCGGCGTGGCGGCAAGCTGCGCTAGCCGCGCGAGAGGCGCTGTAAGCCGAGAAAGCCGGCTTAGAAGCTGCGCTAGCCGCGCGGGAGGCGCTGTAAGCCGAGAAAGTCGGCATGCAGGCTGCGCTAGCCGCGCGAGAGGCACTGTAAGCCGCGAAAGTCGGCATGCAGGCTGCGCTAGCCGCGCGAGAGGCGCTGTAAGCCGAGAAAGTCGGCATGCAGGCTGCGCTAGCCGCGCGAGAGGCACTGTAAGCCGAGAAAGTCGGCATGCAGGCTGCGCTAGCCGCGCGAGAGGCGCTGTAAGCCGAGAAAGTCGGCATGCAGGCTGCGCTAGCCGCGCGAGAGGCGCCGTAAGCCGAGAAAGTCGGCTTACAGGCTGCGCTAGCCGCGCGAGAGGCGCTGTAAGCCGAGAAAGTCGGCTTGCAGGCTGAGCAGGCCGCGCGAGAGGCGCTGTAAGCCGAGAAAGTCGGCTTAGAAGCTGCGCTAGCCGCGCGAGAGGCGCCGTAAGCCGAGAAAGTCGGCATGCAGGCTGAGCAGGCCGCGCGAGAGGCGCTGTAAGCCGAGAAAGTCGGCTTAGGGGCTGCGCTAGCCGCGCGGAAGGCACTCTAAGCCACAAAACATGGCTTGCAAGCACTGCCAGAGCACTTGTCGGCGTGCGCAATGCATTTCGAAATGCATCTTTTCGAAGCTGAATCTTACTTTCTAATAAGTATGTTTCAACAACTTAAATACACCGACGCGCAGAGCACGAATCATGCAACACGCACAAGGCCGCCGTCGAACCCCAAGCCATACGAATACTTATCCAAAATATAACCATATCCAGGAGGCAATTATGAAGGCAACCGTCTACGTCACGATCAAGGAAAACGTTTTGGACCCGCAAGGAACAGCTGTACAAGGCGCGCTACATTCCATGGGCTTTGCAGAAGTAGGCAAAGTACGCATCGGCAAGTATCTCGAAGTTGAGCTGGACACGAATGACCGTGCTGAAGCAGAGGCGCGTCTGAAAGAAATGTGCGAGAAGCTGCTGGCGAATACGGTTGTAGAAGATTACCGCTTTGAACTGGAGGGATAAGACATGAAGTTTGCCGTACTCGTATTTCCAGGCTCCAACTGTGACATCGATTGCTACAAAGCGGTAGAATCCACGGTCGGCCAACCGGTCGATTATGTGTGGCACACTGCGACTGACTTGTCCGCATACGATGCGATTCTCGTGCCGGGCGGTTTCTCTTATGGCGACTACCTTCGTTGCGGCGCAATTGCCCGTTTTGCGGGCGTTATGAACGAAGTGAAAAAAGCAGCTGAGCAAGGCAAGTTCATTCTCGGCATCTGCAACGGGTTCCAAATCCTGACCGAAGCGGGTCTGCTGCCAGGCGCACTGATTCGCAACACAGGCCTGAAATTCCGCTGCCATGGCACGCCTCTTGAAGTGGTGAACAACACCAACCCGTTTACGAACCAATTCTCGCAAGGCGAGATTATTGATATCCCGATCGCTCACGGCGAAGGCAACTACTACTGCGACGACGCGACACTGGCTGAGCTGAAAGCGAACAATCAGATCATTTTCCGTTACGCAGGCGACACCAATCCGAACGGCTCCGTCGACAATATCGCGGGCATCAGCAACAAAGCAGGTAATGTAGTCGGCATGATGCCGCATCCGGAGCGCGCGGTTGACCAACTGCTCGGCTCGGAAGACGGCAAACGGATGTTTACATCGATTTTGAATGCATGGAGGGAACAACATGGCGCAGCAGTTAACGGCTAAGGAGCCGACAGCGGAACAAATCGCGGATCAACGCATTTACACGCAATTCGGCGTGACAGACCATGAATATGAACTGATTTGCGGGTTTTTGGACCGCAAGCCGAACTACACGGAGATTGGTGTATTCAGCGTAATGTGGTCGGAGCACTGCTCCTACAAGAACTCCAAGCCTATCCTGAAAAAATTCCCGATCACCGGACCTCGCGTCCTGATGGGACCTGGCGAAGGCGCAGGCATCGTCGATATCGGCGACAACCAAGCGGTCGTATTCAAAATCGAGTCGCATAACCACCCGTCGGCAGTCGAGCCGTACCAAGGCGCTGCTACTGGCGTTGGCGGCATCATTCGCGACATTTTCTCCATGGGCGCGCGTCCTGTGGCTTTGCTGAACAGCTTGCGTTTTGGCAACCTGAACAATGACCGAGTGAAATACCTGTTCGAGAATGTAGTCAGCGGCATCGCAGGCTACGGCAACTGTATCGGCATCCCGACGGTTGCGGGCGAAGTCATGTTCGACGAGAGCTATGAGGGGAATCCGCTCGTTAACGCGATGTGCGTAGGCTTGATCGATCATGACAAAATCCAGCGCGGCGTGGCAAAAGGCGTCGGCAATCCTGTATTCTACGTTGGACCGGCTACGGGCCGCGACGGCATCCATGGCGCGACATTCGCATCGGTCGAGCTGTCCGAGGAATCCGAAGAGAAGCGTACTGCTGTCCAAGTAGGCGATCCATTTATGGAAAAGCTCGTTATGGAAGCGACGCTTGAGCTGATCAACTCCGGCATCGTGCTTGGCATCCAGGACATGGGCGCGGCGGGTCTGACTTGCTCCAGCGCAGAGATGGCATCGAAGGCAGGCAACGGTCTTGAGCTGTACCTGGACGAAGTGCCGCAACGCGAGACTGGCATGACGCCTTATGAGATGATGCTGTCCGAATCGCAAGAGAGAATGCTGTTCGTTATCGAACCGCAGCATGAAGAGCAAGCGAGAGAAATTTTTGACCGTTGGGGCATTATTTGTGCAAAAGTAGGTAAAGTAACGGACGACGGACGTCTTCGTTTGTTCCACCAAGGCCAAGAAGTGGCGGATATGCCGGTCAAAGCGCTCGTAGACGAGTGCCCGGTATACAACAAGCCTTCTTCCGAGCCTGCTTACTTCCGCGAGAGCGCATCGGTCGACACGGCTGATTTTGCAGAAATTACGGACCTGAACGGCGCGCTTGAGAAAGTGCTGGCTTCCCCGACGGTTGCGAGCAAAGAGTGGGTTTACAACCAATATGACTACATGGTTCGTACGGCAACGGCTGTTCAGCCAGGCTCCGACGCTGCTGTCGTTACGATCGACGGCACGCGCAAAGCGCTGGCAATGACAACGGACTGCAACGGACGTTACGTATACCTGGATCCGGAGATGGGCGGACGCATCGCAGTTGCGGAAGCGGCGCGCAACATCGTTTGTTCCGGCGCTGAGCCGCTGGCCATCACGGACAACCTGAACTTCGGCAACCCGGAGAAGCCGGAAGTGTTCTGGCAGCTGGAGAAATCCGCTGACGGCATGTCCGAGGCTTGCGTGGTGCTGGATACGCCGGTAATCGGCGGCAATGTCAGCTTGTACAACGAAAATGCAAAAGGCGCGATCTACCCGACGCCGGTCATCGGCATGGTAGGCCTTGTGCATGATCATAACCATATCACGACGCAAAAATTCAAGTCCGAAGGCGATGTTATCATCCTGATCGGCGAGACAAAAGCGGAGTTCGGCGGCAGCGAGCTGCAATACGTGCTGAACGGAGCTCCTTCCGGCAGACCGCCAGTCATCGATTTGGCTGTGGAGAAGAAAATGCAAGGCGCAGTGCTTGGCGCTATCCAAAAAGGTCTGGTTGCTTCCGCGCATGACTTGTCCGAGGGCGGCATCGCTGTCGCGCTGGCTGAGTCCTGCATCAGCGGCCGCATCGGCGCGAGCGTATCGCTGACTAGCGACTTGCGTCCTGACCATCTGCTATTCAGCGAATCGCAATCCCGCATTCTGCTGTCGGCTAAGCCGGATCAAGCGGACGCTTTGACAGCTTGGCTGTCGGAGCAAGGCGTGGCGCATGCGACAATCGGAACCGTAACAGGCAGCAGCCTGACCATTAACGTCAATGGCAAAGCCGGCATCAACGCGCCGGTACAACAACTGGAGAAGGTCTGGAAGGATGCGATTCCATGTCTGATGAAATAAAGTCTGCTCCAGTGCTTTGGACAGGCGATCATTATAATGAAGGCATCGGCCGTGACGATATTTTTGACAAGCTGCGTGAGGAGTGCGGGGTGTTCGGCGTGTTCGGACATCCCGACGCTGCCGGCCTGTCCTACTACGGACTCCATGCCTTGCAGCATCGGGGCGAGGAGAGCGCGGGCATCTGCACCGTAGATTCGAAGGATGGCGGCAAGTTCAATTATTTCCGCGACATGGGACTGGTGAAGGAAGTGTTCACGAAGGATCGGCTCGATGTGCTTTCCGGCGACCGTTCCATCGGGCATGTCCGTTATTCCACTTCCGGCGAGAGCCAGCTGAATAATGCCCAGCCGCTTATCTTCCGCTATCGCGACGGCGATCTGGCTGTTGCGACGAACGGCAATATTGTCAATGCGCCGGAAATTCGCCGCGAGCTTGAGATGAGCGGTTCGATCTTCCAAACTTCCAGCGACACCGAAGTTATCGCGCATTTGATCGCCCGTTCGTCCAAGGATTTTGTGACGGCGGCCAAAGAAGCGCTGCAGCGCATTGTCGGAGGGTTCGCATTCCTCATTATGACGAATGACAAGCTGCTGGTCGCTTCCGATCCGCATGGATTGCGCCCGCTGGCGATGGGACGTCTTGGCGACAGCTATGTGTTCTCTTCCGAGACTTGCGCGTTTGAGACGATTGGTGCAGAGTATGTCCGCGACGTTCAGCCGGGCGAGCTGCTTATTTTGGATGAGAGCGGCCTGCAGGTTGACCGTTACGCCACAATTGAACGCCGCGCGACTTGCGCGATGGAATATATTTATTTTGCCCGCCCGGACAGCGATATTAACGGCATCAACATCCACTCCGCGCGCAAACGGATGGGTCAGCAGCTCGCAATCGAGTCCTTCATGGACGCGGATATCGTAACCGGCGTGCCGGACTCCAGTATTTCCGCAGCGATCGGCTATGCCGAGCAGACGGGCATTCCATATGAGCTTGGCCTTATCAAAAACAAATATACAGGACGCACGTTTATCCAGCCGTCCCAGGAGCTTCGCGAGAAGGGCGTCAAGATGAAGCTGTCGGCCGTCCGTAAAGTAGTGGAAGGCAAACGCGTCGTTATGATCGACGACTCCATCGTGCGGGGCACAACGTCCCGCCGCATCGTGAACTTGCTTCGCGAAGCGGGAGCTACTGAAGTGCATGTGCGGATTACATCGCCGCCATTCAAAAACCCTTGCTACTACGGCATCGACACGCCGGACCGTAAGGAATTGATAGCATCATTCCGGACTGTTGAGGAAATTTGCAAAGAGATCAACGCAGACTCGCTGGCATTCCTCAGCGACGAAGGGTTCGTCGATTCCGTCGGCGGCAACGAGGGCGCCTACAATCGCGGCATGTGCCTCGCTTGCTTCGACAACGACTACCCGACGCCGGTAAACGAAGAGTCGGATAAAAGCTGCAGCTGCTAGTTAGCGGAGCGCCGGCATGTGCTTGCGGCGCTTGCGCCACGCGCTGTAGCGGGCTCTAAGCCGAGAAACACGGCTTGCAACGCGCTTGCACGTGCAATAGCGGGTTCTAAGCCGAGAAACTCGGCTTGCAGCGCTCACGCAAGTGCAAAAGCGGGTTCTAAGCCGAGAAACACGGCATGCTGCGCTCATGCACGTGCAAAAGCGGGTTCTAAGCCGAGAAACTCGGCTTGCAGCGCTCACGCAAGTGCAAAAGCGGGTTCTAAGCCGAGAAACACGGCATGCGGCGCTCACGCAAGTGCAAAAGCGGGCTCTAAGCCGAGAAACTCGGCTTGCAGCGCTCACGCAAGTGCAATAGCGGGTTCTAAGCCGAGAAACTCGGCTTACAGCGCTCATGCACGTGCAAAAGCGGGTTCTAAGCCGAGAAACTCGGCATGCAACGCTCATGCACGTGCAAAAGCGGGTTCTAAGCCGAGAAACTCGGCATGCAGCGCTCGCGGACCCGCGAAAGCTCGCTCTAAGCCGAGAAACTCGGCTTACAGCGCTCGCGCATCCGCGCAAATTATATGGTTGAACTAGATATTAAAGGAGTGGACCCATTTGTCAGAAGCGTACAAAAAGGCCGGCGTTGATATTGCGGCAGGCAACGAAGCCGTCGAACGGATGAAGAAGCACGTAAAAAGAACGTACCGCCCTGAAGTGATGGCGGAGCTGGGCGGCTTCGGCGGCCTGTTCGGCCTGAACAAGGATAAGTACGAGGAGCCTGTGCTCGTATCGGGTACGGATGGCGTCGGCACGAAGCTGATGCTGGCTTTTGCGATGGATAAGCATGATACGATCGGTATCGATGCGGTCGCCATGTGCGTCAACGACATTATCGTGCAAGGCGCGGAGCCGCTCTTCTTCCTTGACTATCTCGCATGCGGCAAAGTTGTGCCGGAGAAAATCGAAGCGATTGTCCAAGGCATCTCCGAAGGCTGCGTGCAAGCCGGTTGTGCGCTGATCGGCGGAGAAACGGCCGAGATGCCGGGCATGTATTCCGCAGACGATTATGATATCGCAGGGTTCACAGTCGGCATCGTCGACAAGAAAAAAATGATCGACGGCTCGACGATCAAGCCAGGGGATGTTGTGCTTGGCTTTGCATCCAGCGGCATTCACAGCAACGGCTTCTCGCTCGTTCGCCGTCTATTGCTGGAAGAAGCGGGCTATTCGCTGGACCAGCAGCTGGATGAGCTTGGCGGAGCGAAGCTTGGCGACGTGCTGCTTGAGCCGACGCGCATCTATGTGAAGCAAGCTTTGGCGCTGATTGAGAAGGTTCAAGTAAAGGGAATGGCGCACATTACAGGCGGCGGCTTTATCGAGAACATTCCGCGCGTATTGCCTGAGGGCGTCAATGTTGAAATCAACTACGGTTCGTGGCCGATTCTGCCGATCTTCGGCTTGATGCAGGAAAAAGGCGGCATCAGCAACCGTGATATGTTCACCACATTCAATATGGGCATTGGCCTGGTCATTGTCGTTCCGGAAGAGCACGCGGAGCAGGCGCTTAGCGCTGCAGCCGAGCTTGGCGAAAAAGCGTACCGCATCGGTACCGTAACGGAAGGCAGCCGGATCGTAACGTTCCAAGGAGCTGACGTCTAATGGCGGCGCTTCGCATCGCGATATTCGCGTCGGGACAGGGCACGAACTTCCAGACGATAGCCGATGCGGTGCGGGAGGGGAAGCTCGATGTCACAATCGAGCTTCTTGTTTGTGACAAGCCGTCTGCTCCCGTCATCCAGCGGGCGTCGCAAGCGGGCGTGGACGCCTTTGTATTCAAACCAAAGGATTACCCGTCCCGCGAGGCTTACGAAAGCGAGATTCTGAAGGAGCTTCAGGATCGTCAAGTGGATCTGGTCGTGCTGGCCGGCTATATGCGCATTCTGACTCCTACGCTGGTCGAGCCTTACATGGGCCGCATGATCAATATTCATCCTTCGCTTCTGCCATCGTTCCCTGGCATCAATGCGATAGGGCAGGCACTGGAGCATGGCGTGAAGGTGACAGGCGTTACGGTTCATTTTGTCGATGGCGGTCTCGATAGCGGTCCGATCATTGCTCAGACGGCTGTTCCGGTGACGGAAGAGGAGGATGAAGCTGCGCTGACCGTTCGGATCCAACAGGCGGAGAAAGAGCTCTATCCAGAGGCTATCAGGCTGATTGCGCAAGGCCTCGTTACGATTGAGGGACGCAGGGTTGCCGTTGGCAATAGCCAATAGATGCATGATGGGTCTGGGTTGACATGGAACCGGCAGCAAGGCCGTTGGCAATAGCCAATAGATGCATGATGAATATAACGATAGTTAGCTTTTGCTTTTGATAGAAGTACATCTTTGAAAAGGTGTATGTATGACCAGGAATATTATTTTCGATTGACCAATTAAAAGGAGGACATTGGCGTGGCAATTCGCAGAGCGTTAATTAGCGTTTCCGACAAAACGGGCATTGTAGAGTTTTCCAGAGAACTTGCGAACCAAGGCGTTCAAATCATTTCGACAGGGGGCACGTTCAGCCTGCTGCAAAAGGAAGGCGTACCGGTCATCGGCATCTCCGACGTAACGGGCTTCCCTGAAATTCTCGACGGACGCGTCAAGACGCTTCATCCGGCTGTCCACAGCGGACTGCTGGCCGTGCGCGACGATGAAGAGCATCAGAAAGCGATGCAGGAGCTTGGCCTGGATTACATCGATCTTGTGATCGTTAATCTGTATCCGTTCAAAGAAACGATCGCCAAGCCGGATGTCACGTATGAGGACGCCATCGAGAACATCGATATCGGCGGCCCGACGATGCTTCGCTCGGCAGCGAAGAACCACGCTTTCGTGAGCGTAGTCGTAGATGCTTCCGACTATGCTGCTGTTCTGGAAGAAGTGAAAGCGCAAGGCGACACGACGCTGGAGACGCGCAAGCGCCTCGCGGCCAAAGTATTCCGCCACACCGCTTCCTACGACGCGCTTATCTCCGACTACCTGTCGAAGCAGACAGGCGAGCCGCTGCCAGAATCGTATACGGTCACTTACGAGAAGGTGCAGGAGCTTCGCTACGGGGAGAACCCGCATCAGAAAGCTGCGTTCTACCGCAAGCCGCTTGCCGCTTCCGGCAACGTGACGACAGCAGAGCAGCTTCATGGCAAAGAATTGTCCTACAACAACATTAACGACGCTAACGCGGCGCTTGCGATTCTGAAGGAATTCGACGAGCCGGCTGTTGTAGCGGTTAAGCATATGAACCCTTGCGGCGTGGGCATCGGAACAACGATCCATGAGGCCTACCAAAAAGCGTACGAAGCGGACCCGACATCCATCTTCGGCGGCATCGTAGCGGCTAACCGCACGATCGGCGCAGATACGGCTGAGCTGCTGGGGGGCATCTTCCTGGAGATCGTGATCGCGCCGGACTACACGCCGGAGGCGCTGGAGATCCTGACGAAGAAGAAGAATATCCGCCTTCTTAAGCTGGGCGAGCTGAAGGCAGCGGCAGAGCGCAAGCCGGAATGGCTCGTGACCTCGGTTGACGGCGGCATGCTTGTACAGGAAAGCGACGTGCATAGCTTGACGGAAGCGGATCTGCAAGTAGTCACGAACCGCAAACCGACGGAAGAAGAGATGAAGCAGCTCTTGTTTGGCTGGAAAGTCGTGAAGCATGTGAAGTCGAATGCCATCCTGCTGGCGAAGGACGATATGACCGTAGGCGTAGGCGCAGGCCAAATGAACCGCGTCGGCGCGGCGCGCATTGCGATCGAGCAAGCGGGCGAGAAGGCAGTCGGCTCCGCACTGGCTTCCGATGCATTCTTCCCGATGGGCGACACGGTAGAGCTGGCGGCGAAAGCGGGCATTACGGCGATCATCCAGCCAGGCGGCTCCATTAAGGATGAAGAGTCCATCGCAGCGGCTAACGCGAACAACATCGCTATGGTGTTCACTAGCGTTAGACACTTCAAACACTAATACGGGCAACGTATCAATAGAAGCAAGCAAGGAACGATCGTGAATAAGTAGAAGGACGAGCGCTGTAGCTCCATGGACAGCGCTCGTTTTTCCAAATTTACGTTTAAACTCTTGGGAGGTTTGCGAACATGCGTATTTTGGTTATTGGCGGCGGCGGTCGCGAGCATGCGATTTGCTGGGCACTGAAGAAAAGCGAAAAGGTAAAGGAGCTTTACTGCGCGCCTGGCAATGCCGGCATAGCGCAAATTGCGGAATGCGTGCCGCTGGCTGTATCCCAATTCGACGAGCTGACCCAATTCGCGAAGGATGCGTCCATTAATCTGGTATTCGTCGGTCCGGATGATCCGCTTGCGGACGGCATCGTAGACGCGTTCGAAACGGCCGGCATTCCGGCGTTTGGCCCGAACAAGGCGGCGGCTGAGATCGAGGGCAGCAAAATTTTTATGAAAAACCTGCTCAAAAAATACAACATCCCTACAGCGAAGTATGAGACGTTCACCGATTATGAAGCGGCTCTTGCTTACCTGAGGGAGCAAACAATGCCAATTGTAATCAAAGCGGACGGACTTGCAGCCGGCAAAGGGGTAACGGTCGCAGCGACGCTGGAGGAAGCCGAGAAGGCTCTCCGTGAAGCGATGGTGGACAAGGTATTCGGCGACGCTGGCAACCAGATCGTCATCGAGGAGTTCCTGGAAGGGCAGGAGATGTCTATCCTGGCTTTCGTGGATGGCGAGACGGTGAAGCCGATGGTGCCGGCGCAGGACCATAAGCCGATCTTCGACGGCGACAAAGGCCCGAATACAGGCGGAATGGGTACATACACGCCGCTGCCGCACATCGAGCAAAGCATTATCGACGAAGCGATCGTCAACATTATTAATCCGACAGCCAAAGCGATGGTGAGCGAGGGACGTCCGTTCCGCGGCGTATTGTTCGCTGGCCTCATGATTACGAAGGACGGTCCGAAGACGATTGAGTTCAACGCGCGCATGGGCGACCCGGAGACGCAAGTCGTGCTGCCAAGACTGAAGACCGATCTGGTCGACATCGTGCTTGCCGCGATGAACGGCCGGTTGGCTGATCTGGACATTCAGTGGAGCGACGAAGCGGCGGTCTGCGTTGTGGCGGCATCCGAAGGCTACCCGGCTTCCTATCCGAAGGGCCGCGTGATTACGGGCATCGCCGAAGCGGAGGCGCAAGGCGCGCTTGTATTCCATGCCGGAACGGCAATGAAGGACGGAGATCTCGTAACAAGCGGCGGACGCGTGCTTGGCATAGTCGGACTCGGCCGCGATATCGCGGATGCCCGCGCCAGAGCTTACGAGGCGGTTAGCGTCATTCAATTCGACGGCAAGCAGAACCGTACGGATATCGCAGCCAAGGCTCTTGTCTAGCATCCCGTTAAGCTTGTTTTTGGATCGTTAATGGAAGAGCTATCTATCATTAATGGAGGACCTATTTTTCATTAATGGAAGACCTGTCCATCCATGTGAGAAGACGCCCTAAGTTCGACAGAGCTTGGGCGTCTTTTTGTTGGGATTGGCATCCTTTTTTGTCTGCTCGGCTCGAAAGGTGTTACTAATTTGTAACTCTCTCATTGTTCTCATCATCTATGATAGAGATATCAGCGGGGATAGAAGGTGAATGGGATGAAAACAAGAAAAAAACAACATCGGAGACTGGCAGCTTTCATCATTTTGGTCGCAATTGTCGCATGGGTTGGCGGATGTACGGCGGGAAGCTCATTTGGCTTGTCGGCCATGATTCCATCGAAGGAGAAAGGCTCGCAAACGATCGAAGAACATGCTTCAGGAGGGGGGAACAATGTTGACAAGGGAGGCACAACCACCGGTTACGTGCCTGGAGAGAACAAAGGAAATGATAACGGCAGCAATGGACAATCAGGAGGGCAAGGCGGCAACACGGTAACACCCGGTAATGGCGGTAGTAGCGGCCATACTGGAGAGCAAGGCAATGGAAGCAAGGATGGGCAAGGAAACCCTAACCACGAAAATAAAGACCCTGACGATACGGGCGTCAATACAGGCTCCGGATCGAAGGGAAATGAACATAACGGCAATAATGCCGGCAGTGAGAACGGAAAGGGCCAGGAAGGCGGCAAGGGCGGCGAGAAGCCGGTTGTCACACCGCCTGGAACCGATGAGAAGCGCGTCGCGCTAACGTTCGACGACGGGCCGGACTTAAAGTACACACCGGCAATTTTGGATATTTTGAAGGAAAAGGGCGTTAAGGCGACATTTTTTGTAGTGGGCACGCAGGTGGAGAAATATCCGGACTTGATGAAACGGATCGAAGACGAAGGCCATGCTATCGGCAATCATACGCAATCTCATAAGGATCTTAGCAAGCTAGGAAAATCAGGAATTCTCTCCCAGATCGATCAAGCCGACCAGGCGATTAATGACGCTTTGGGCTGGACGCCGACCTTATTCCGCGCGCCGTACGGCGCTGTATCGGATACGCTGAAAAAAGTGATGAAGGAGCAGAATCGCCGCATGGTGGGCTGGACGGTCGATACCCGCGACTGGGCGGGCACGCCGGTTGCCGAGATGAGGGCCATGATTCGTAAACAAACAAAGCCTAATGGTATAATATTGATGCATTCATTCGGCGGGAAACATATACGCAACACGGTAGACATGCTTCCAGGCGTGATTGACGATCTGCAGAAGCTGGGCTATACGATGGTTACCGTCGACGAAATACCCGAATAACCGTCAGATTGAAAAGGAGACTCCATGGAGAAGCGCTTCCGGGATCAAAAAACAAATTCACTTATCAGGAGCGGGAGCCGGGCATCCCTGCTCCTCTTCTCGTTGCTGGCGCTTGCGGTTGTCGCCGCAGGCTGCAGATATACGGCAGCCCCGGCTGACTTGCTCCAGAAGCCGGCTATAGCCAAGGATAAGGAAGAGCTGTCCGCTGCGATCGAGAAGGCGCTGCCCCGGTTCAGCATGCTCATGATTCCGCATCGCGACGATTACAAGGAAGCGATCAGGCTCCTTGATCTGAACGGCGACGGCATCGAAGAAGCGGTCGTCACCTATTACAACGAATACAGCACGCCGGAGATCGTGGTGCTGCGCCAGACGGAATACGGCTGGCGCCAATCCGTTCTGGTCGAGCAGCCGCTGGCCAGAGATATCGCTTGGCTGAAGCTGGCGGATATGGACGGCGACGGACAATACGAGCTGCTAGTGGGCTGGATTGGAGCGTTCGACAGCCCGAATGTGCTGGAGCTGTATTCGTTCAATACGAAAGCCGTGCGCAATGACAAAGGCAGGCTGGCGCTGAAGCCGGTTCAGTCGCTTCCTTACAGCCAGGCGGAGGTGGGCGACTTGCTCGGCAACGGCAGGCAGGAGCTTGTCGTGATCGATTCGCTCGGCACAAGCGGCGAGCTGGAGATGCCGTCGCATTATCTCAGCGTCTATTCATGGCAAAAAAATGCGCTGAATCGCGTCCTCAACATGTCGCTGCCGCAAGGCACGAACGCTTTTGAACGGCTGCTTATCGGCAAGGTATCGGAATATCACAACGGGCTTGTGCTGGAAGGCGGCACCGGCGCTCACAGCATGCTTACGTATATGTATGCTTGGGAGAGCCAAGGACTGAGACTGATATATCCCGATGAAGCTCTCGGGCTTGAAGGCTTCAGCGGAAGGCCGACGATGAGCGGCGACATTAACGGAGATTCCATCATTGAGCTGCAATGGACGAAGGAATCGCCCGGCTATAAGGATGTTCCTTATGCGGAGAGCATCTGGATGAATGAATGGATGCAGTGGGACGGGAAGGAAGATTTCCATCTCATTGCGGAGCAATTCCTTGATTATACATACGGCGTCAAGCTGGATATTCCGGAGGAATGGACGGGCTCATATACGATGGGCAGACCTCCGGCGGCTTCCTACGGCATCGTGACGTTCGACTATTGGAACGAAGCCAAGGGTCTGAAGGAGGAGCTGGCGACGCTGTATGTTGTTCCGATCAAGCAATGGGGCAATGTCGAGGCGGCTTGGAAGGAAGAGCACCGGCCTTACCGCCAGCTCGCTCAGGACAGCGGCAATGTCTATCTGGTATCGTTCGTCGCTGACGTACCGGAGAAGCTGCCTGAACAAGACAAAGAGATTTTTCTGAATATGAAAAAGGTTGAGGCGCAGTTTTCTTCCTATCTGAAAATTGTACATGATGACAGAGATGAGTGGCGGTGAATCGATGCGTATCTTGTTATTGGAGGACGAGGAGTCCATACGCGGATTTGTGCGAATTAACTTGAAAAGAAACGATATGGAGGTCACGGAGGCTGAGAACGGAGAGGATGCGCTTGCCTTGGCCGATTCGGAAGGGCCGTTCGATATTGCTCTGCTGGATGTGATGCTTCCTACGATTGACGGGTTTGAGGTATGCGAGCAGCTGAGGGCGAAGTATCCCCGCCTTGGGATTATTATGCTGACTGCCAAGTCGCAGGAAGAGGACAAGATTCGCGGGCTGGAGCTTGGCGCGGACGATTACGTGCAGAAGCCGTTCAGCCCGGGAGAGCTGATCGCGAGAATCAAATCGCTTCATCGGCGCATGCACGCGGATGCGCCTCCAGTCTCTCAAGAGGAAGGCGAGACTGGCAGCGTTGACGAGCAGGGCACTGTCAGCCTGCAAGGGCAGCAGAGCGAAGGCGCTAGTGAGGCTGCGGAGCAGAACGAGGAGATGAAGAAGCTGTATGTGGAGCGGGAGCTGGTAAGCGGCCGCTTCCGGCTGTCGATCGCGGAGAGAAGATTGTGGAAGAACGATGAGGAAATTATATTGACGCCCACCGAATGGACGCTTGTTCGGCTGCTGATGGAACGGGAAGGGGAGAGCGTCAGCCGCGACCATATCCTGACTGAAGTATGGGGCAGGTATTATGTAGGCGATCTCAAGGTCGTGGACGTCAACATTCGCAGAATCCGGCAAAAAATCGAAACCAACCCGTCCGAGCCATCCGTCATTGAGACGGTATGGGGCTACGGCTACCGATGGAAACGGAGCGTGCCGCAATGAGAAGCGTTCAGACCCGGATGGTATGGAGCTATCTGCTGCTGATCGTGCTGGTCGTCACCGTGCTTGGCGCAGCCTTCGCCGCGCTGATGTGGAATTATTACTATGGGAGCGCGCAGAGCTCCGTCAAGCAGCGTGTCGAGTCCGCCATGGCTCTGCACAGCCGGTCGCTATCGTCGCTGACCTTGCAGGATCAGGCGGATTATATGCTCCAATACATGTCGGAGGGCGGGCCGACCCGCATCCAACTGCTGAACAGCGCAGGCGAGCTGCGCATCGATTCGGACGGCTTCTCGCCTAATATCCGGTATGCGACCGGCGACGTGAAGACGGCGTCGACCGGTGAGGTAGGGAGCTGGACGGGCGTTGATCCTTACTTCGGCGAACGGGTCATATCGGTGACAGCGCCGCTCTGGAATGAGGCCAGAGTGGTCTCGATGATCCGCTATACCTCCTCGCTTCAGCAAGTCGACGACATGGTCGCCCAGCTGATCCGCATGACGTTCATTGTAGGCGTTGCGGTCGTTCTGTTGTTCCTTGGCCTCAGTCTGTTCCTGGCCCAGCGGATCGTAATGCCGATCCGGGAGCTGACCAGAGCGGCCCGGTATATGGCGGAAGGCGATTGGTCGAAGCGGGCCTCGAGGCGAAGCCATGACGAGATCGGCCAGCTGGCGGAGACGTTCAATACGATGGTGAGCGAGCTGAACAAGAGGGAGAAGCTGAAGAACGATTTTATCTCCTCCATCTCCCATGAGCTTCGCACGCCGCTCACATCCATTAAGGGCTGGAGCGAGACGCTGAAGGAAAGCGAGCCGAAGGAGGATGATGAAGAGGTCAAGATGGGCCTCTCGATCATCAGCAAGGAGACCGAGCGGCTTGCGGGACTGGTGGAGGATTTGCTCGACTTCTCGAAGCTGTCCGCGCGTACGATGGAGCTCCATACCGAGACGCTGGATTTGAACAGTCCGGTGAAGGAGACGGTGCGCCAGCTCGCGGTGCGCGAAGAGGGCACGAAGGTGAAGCTGATCGCTTCGTATGTAAGCGGCCCGCTTGTCGTGAACGGGGATGCGAACCGGCTCAAGCAGGTGATTATCAATCTGATCGACAATGCATTCAAGTTCACGCCTGCGGAAGGAACGATTCGCGTATCGACAACGGTCGAAGGGGAGTTCGCCGTCGTGACGGTCAGCGATACGGGGAGCGGGATTGCCAGGGAAGATCTCCCGCATGTGATGGAGAAGTTCTACAAAGCAAGCAATAGCCACGGAGGCTCCGGGCTTGGGCTTGCCATCTCGAAGGAGATCGTCGAGCTCCACGGCGGCAAGATGGCCATAGACAGCGAACGTGGAGCCGGAACGATTGTAACCATTCATTTGCCGCTTCTTCAGAAGGGTGAGGGTTAGGGCGGTTATTTTTTGCGGGTGAAGGTTAATACAGCTATTCTTTGTAAAACAACAGCTTGCGGTTTGCGATGACGAAGATCACGGCAATGATGGCTCCCGCGCCTAACATAATAGACAGCCAATTTTCTTTGAGCCAGGCAATCCAGGCAGGCATATGGCACCTCCATAGTAGACAGGACCTCCAGTTGGAGGTCTTGTTTGTTTTTATATAAAACCGGAGAATTCTTCTTTAGATTTCCCCGTTGGGCGTGCGGGCTATGCACAGGACCAATCCGAGCATTGACAGCGCATGAGATCGGTGATAGTATAAGTTTAATTAATTCATAGTATACGGGTAGGAATTATTGTATATAAAGGAAAGCGGAGGTACAATCATGGAGAAGCAGCTGATATTACGACATGATGGATTGGAGCTGACGGCAACGCTTCACTATCCGGCCGAGGTCGAGAGCAAGAAGGATGGCAAGGATTCGGGGAAGCGTCAGGCGATCATTATTTGCCACGGCTTTATCGGAAGCCGAGTGGGCGTCGACCGGCTATTCGTGAAGACGGCGAGAGCGCTTGCCGCGCAAGGCTCTTTCGTTCTTCGTTTCGACTATGGCGGCTGCGGCGAGAGCAACGGAGACTACGGCTCGCTGGGCTTCGACTCGATGGTCGATCAGACGAGAACGGCTATTGATTATATTGCGGGAATGGACTGCGTAGATCCCCGCCGCATCGTGCTCCTGGGACACAGCCTCGGGGGAGCGGTATCCATCATGACCGCGGTCAAGGATAAACGGGTGAAGCGGCTGGTCTTATGGTCTCCCGTCGCGTATCCGTTCAATGATATTGTGCGCATCGTCGGCCGCGACAGCTATGACGATGCGATTCAATCCGGCAGCACGGATCATGCTGGCTATACGCTGCAGCCGGTATTCTTCGATTCGCTGATGCAGCATCAGCCCTTCCAGTCCGCGACGCGCTTTGGGGGCGAAGTGCTGCTGGTCCATGGCACCAGCGACGAGCTGATTCCGGTTGACTACAGCTTCCTGTACCAGAAGGTGTTCTGGACCCGCAGCGAAGGGCTGTGCGACAAGGAAATCATATTCCAAGCCAATCATACGTACTCCAGCCGCCCGCATCAGGAAGAAGCGATTCGGGTGACAACGGAATGGCTGGACCGCCTCGACCGGCAGCAGCAGGAATGGCATCACTGGTCGATTTAGAACCGGTTAATCCTTGCTGTCATAAGGCGCGTTCTCCTTCTGGAGGGCGCGTTCTTCTTTGGGCAGAGGAGTCGAGATCCGCTTGTACTTTCCGTTATAAGGAATTTCGATATCCACATTCAAGTGGCGTATGGAATTGGCATTCACGACGATTTTGTTGCCGTTCTGCGAGATGCGCTTCCATTCCCGCACATCCTTCTGCCACAAGCTCTTCCCCAGACTGAAGATATCGACGCCGTTCTTCACGCCTTCCAGCAGCACGCTCCGAATTTGTCCTGATACCTTCTGCTCCGCTAGGGAGACCATCTCCTCGTAATTTAGCGGCTCGTTATATTCATACATCGCTCCAAGCAGCTTGAGGCTAATATCGAAGTAGACCTCATCGCCCTCCACAATCGGCTTGATCTTGATTTTCGGCCTGCCGATGCTCAGGTTCGCATACTCGATGCCGTCCTTCTCGACGGTTAGCGGCGCGCGGTTCATTCCCTTCTGCATCCATTGAAAGCCGTCCAGCTTCGTGTGGCTGAAGAAGGACATATCCCCGTTCGTCGCGATAAAATAAATGCCGGCCATGGTCAGCATGTCCATCGGCTTGCCGGTATTCTTCCACATGACGCGATTAATACCGATGATCGGAAGGCTGGCAGTCATCGCGGGCTCATTGTAATCGGCGATGTACCGGAACATCTCAATCGGCGGGATGACGGAATGCTGATTGTAGTTGGGAAGCGGGTTATGAAGAAGCGTATACAGCGCCGACATGTTGAACAGGGAGAAGGCGGTAAGCAGGTCCTCCATAGGGTCTTTGGTGGCATAGATCCACAGATTATAACGGACCTCGGGATAGCGGTTCAGCATATCGATCATCTTGATGCCTTTTGTTTTCAAGGCGCGCTCGGATAGGATTATGGCCGTGATATGTCCCCAGGTAATCGGAATTTGCGCGGAACGGTACAGGTCGTTGACCGCATTATTGATCGTGGAGCCCTTGCCTCGTCCGATATAGGTAGTAGGCGTGGAGCTGTTTTTGCCGCCGGTCTCGCTTTTGGCAATATTGGAGAAGTCCAGCATCTGGGCATAGACGATAAACTCATGGTCGTGATAATCGATGCCGAGCGCCTTCACGTAGGACTTGCTCTCCACATCGGATGCGCTCCAGCAGCCGCAAAGCGAGGCCGAGCAGAAGATCAGCAGAATCGCGATAGCTATCGGTCTTCTCAAGGCTTGTTCCCTCTCTTGTCAGGTTGTGAAGTGTTCAGATATTCCGGCCTTTTCTTCCTCCACTTGTAAGGCAGCCGGAACAAGGCGACCATCATTTCTCTCACATTCAGCGGTGCGGCGGGGGCCAGGTAAGGGACGCCAAAGGAATACACATTGGACAGGTAGAGGACGAAGGCAATCACGGACAGGATGAAACCGTACATGCCAAGCGTCGCGCCCATAAGGAAAGCGAAGAACCGCAGCAGAATGGTCGTGCTGGTCAGCGATTGATTGACGAGAGTGGAGCCCGAGACGACCGTAATCGCGGTAATGACGATCATCATGGGCGAGACCAGGCCTGCGCGGATTGCCGCATCGCCGATAATGAGGCCCCCGACAACGGTCAAGGTCTGCCCGATCGAGCTTGGCAGCCTGACGCCGGCTTCGCGGAACAGCTCCATCAGTACCATAATAAAAAACATTTCCAGCGCAGATTCCATCGGCAATCCATGCCTGCCCATCGCGATTGTCGCCAGAAGGGGAAAAGGCACTTGATCGGAATGAAACGTCGTCAGTGCGATGTAGAAGCCGGGAAGGAAGATGGTTGTGAGCAGCCCGAAGAACCGCAGCATGCGCCCGATATTGGCGGACATGAACGGGAAGTAGGAATCCTCCGGCGACTTCATCAGCAGGAACAAATTAATCGGCGCGATGATAGCCGTCGGATTGCCGTCTACGATAATGATGAAGCGCCCGTTCAGCAGGCATTCTACGGCGAAGTCCGGCCGCCCCGTGTAGTGCGTCGGCGGGAACAGCGTGATCGGGCTGGAAGCAAGCAGCTCCTCCAGATTGCCGGTGGAGATAATCTGCTCCACATCAATCTTGCTTAGCTTGCGGCGGATATGGTCAATCGTCTCGACACTCGCGATATCGCTAATATAGAGCAGCGCCGTCTTGGTCAGCGTGCGCGTGCCTAATACGTAATACTCGCAGGCCAGCGTATTCGTGCGCAGCCGCTTGCGAATAAGCGCGACATTGGAGGACAGCTGCTCCGTGAAGCCATCCTTGGGTCCGCGGATGGATACTTCAGTCGAGGACTCCTCCGGGGGGCGTGAAGGAGGGTTCGCGATATCGATCGTCCACATGGCCTGAAGGCTTGGCAGGCAAAACACGAGATGGCCTTCATAGACGTATGAGGCCAGCTTGAGCCGGTTCAGCCGGTCGCGCACGTAATCGAGCGGGCTCCACTGAAGATCGGCGACAAGATTAATGCTCTCGCTGCTGCTGAATGCCGTCTTGTCGTATACCCTTCTTAACTCCGGCAAGACAATATCGTTAATCAGGTTCGTCTCGATCATGCCGCTGCAATAGATGAACAATCCCGTTGCGGCGTCCGCCTCTGTACCGAATGAATGGGCGAAGACAATGACATCATTGCTGAGCCGGAACCAGCCCCGCAGCATATGCTCATCGAACGGCTTCGGGATATCTTCTCCGTCATGATTGTGATCGGTCGAGATCATGGCGTCTGCTCTCCTTCTTTCTGCTTATCAGGGCAGCTATTCCGAGCAATAACGTAATGGCGATGACATAGATCAGGAGCGCCGGAAAATGAATGTACTGCAAGTAAACGAGCGTCTGATCATCCCGCCAGGGGAAGATGGATAATACAATCATGGCCAGCGTCACGATGGACAAGGCGACAATGCGCTTCTTCGGCCTGCGCACATCAAGCAAGTCGACGATTAAATATAGAGTAATGGACACCCTTGCGAATGCGCCGCAGAGCCATTGGTAGATGGACAAAAAATCGACATGCTGGAACAGCGCGCCGAGGCTGAGCAGCTTCCACTGCTCGAATGCGGTATGCCGCTGCTTGGCCGCTTCCGCCGGTCCGAATTCGGTAATGGCGCCGATCGTGGGTCCCAGCGTCATGCTGATGAGGAACAAACCCAGCAGAAGCATATGCCACCAGCGAAGCTTCGTCTTCAGCTCATGCTGGTACAGCAGCAGGATCCAGGCTTCCGACAGCGCTGCCAGGACAAAGACAAGGCCATTGCCGAGGGGCTCCCATCCGTTCTCGAGGACAGGGAACAACCGGCTGTAATCCTTGTACTTCATATTCGAGCTCATGATGAAATAGCCAAGCAGGATAACCAGCGGCAGCAGGATGCTGGATGTCATGGCAATGGATTTGATTCCGCCATAAGCGGCCATCATCGAGATCAGGGCTGCAACTACAATAATGACGGGAAGCGGTGTCTGCTGCATGTAAGTCGTCACCGTCCACATCGAGGTATCATGAAGGGTGTAGGCTCCGGATACAAAGAGGACAAGGGCGGCGGATAACCGGAATATCCACGCCGGCACAATGCCGAATTGCCTGTGGATCCAGTCCGGCAAGCGTTGTCCCCTGATCATGCGAACAATTCCGAATAGGAGGAATATCCATAACAGGAATATGGGCGCTCCAACCAGCACAGCTACCCAGGAGTCCCGTCCAGAGACGCCGAGAATGACGGGTATCGCCATGACATGCGAGACGAGGCCGGCGCTTAATAAGAGAATGGAAAATGAAAGCCAGATCGAGATTTGACCTCTTCCGCTGCTCATGAACGCACCTCGATTCGATGGGAGATGAAGATAATTTGCTCAATTAATGGAATTTTAATCAATTAATCCGCAATTTTGTCGAGACAAGCCGAATGATCTGTGATTAAATAAAAATGAGGTGAAAGCGGATTCCATGTCCTCATAGGATGTCCTTCTATTAATCTAGTAAAGGCGGGTTATTGAATGAAATTCGGATTGCGAACTTCGACGGCTGCCCTGCTGGCCAGTCTCTTCCTACTACTTGCGGCATGCGGCATAGATAAGGCCGCGGTGGCCGATCCTACCGAATCGCCTGCCCCGGTCGTGACGGATACGCCAGCCCCTGAGCCGACGCCGAAGCCGTTCGCGGCTCCGCTGACTGGCGTGGAGCGGGATGAGGAAGCCAAGGAGCGTCCTATTGCCGTGCTGATTAACAACTTCTCGGCGGCCCGCCCGCAGTCAGGCTTGACGAATGCGGATGTGGTGTGGGAGGTGCTGGCGGAAGGCGGCATCACCAGACTGGTAGCCGTCTACCAGAGCACGGATGCGATGGAGGATACGATCGGTCCGATTCGAAGCAATCGCGCATACCTGATCGATATTGCGGACACGTACGGAGCCATTATGGTTCATGCGGGCGGCAGCCCGGAGGCGTACGGCATTCTGCAGAAGCAAGGCAAGCCGTATCTGGATGAGATTACGAATGCCGGCCCTTACTATTGGAGAAGCAAGGATCGCAAGGCTCCGCATAATCTGTATTCCAACCTGGGGAAGATGCATGATGGAGCGGAGAAGAAAGGCTACTACAAGAATGAGTATCCGGTCGCGACTTATCCCTTCACAGAGGAAGGCACAATCACAGGAAGCGCAGAGGCTGCGGCGGTACCGGCGACTAATATCGATATTACATTCTTAATGCAAAGCTATAAGGTCGGATACATATACGATGAAGCAAGCGGCTTGTACAAGAGAAGCATTAACGGAGAGCCGCATATCGATCTGAACAACAATGAGCAGCTCACCGCAACCAATCTGGTTGTGTTCGAGACGGGACATAAGACGCTGGATAATGTCGGCAGGCTCGCGGTCGATCTGCAATCGGGCGGCTCGGGCTACCTGTTCCAGAAGGGCAAGCGAATCGACATCGAGTGGGTCCGCAGCCCGGACGGCATGGTCCGGTTCAGCAAGGACGGCAGAGAGGTGGCATTCCTGCCGGGCAAGACGTACATTCATATTGTGCCGAACAAGCCGGCCCTTGCCGACCATGTGGTTCTAAATCAGCAATAAAAAGGATATAACAGGCCATACTAAGAACGCAGCGAGCCACCCTCGCTGGCGTTCCGAAGGTCGCCATGAAGATGCGGTCCCGGACGGGAGCGCATCTTTTTTCGCCATTTTGGGACAAATATTTATTTTTTTATTGTTAAGGATTAAGAAATATGATTAAATTTTTCATGAATGTTTACACTCCGTTAACAAATCGGTAGTAAACTGATTCAGGTATGTGTCGCAGGACAGCTTAACAATCTAAGTCGATAAGGGGATTGACATGTTCAAGAAGAAGGATATTTTCTTTAAAACACTCGAAGAGATGGCAGACACAATCGTTGAGGCTACGGAATACTTTGCGAAAGGTGTATCCGATCTGTCTGACGTAACGGCCTTCGCCAAAAGAATGAAGGAATACGAGAGCCAATGCGATCAGTACACGCATACGATACTGAAGGAACTCAACAAGACGTTCATTACGCCAATCGAACGTGAGGACATTATGGCACTCACGACCTCCCTTGACGACGTGCTGGATGGCATCGAGGCTTGCGCCTCCCGTTTCGAAATGTACCATATTCGCGAGAAGGATGAGTACATTACACTGTTCGCAGACGTTCTCGTACGTTCTACGCATCAGATCAAGAGCGCAATCTACCTGTTGACACAGAAGAAACTACTCGCGATCCGCGAGCATTGCATCGCTATCAATGAACTGGAGAACCAGGGCGATGACGTGCTGCGCGTGTCGATTACGACATTGTTCGCTAACGTTAAAGATCCAATTGAGCTGATCAAGCGCAAGGAAATCTATGAAAGACTTGAGCAGACGACCGACTACTGCGAGGATGTAGCCAATACGCTGGAATCGATCATCATGCGCAATAGCTAACTTTAGGGAGTAGGGGTCGTCAATATGGAATTGTATGTGTTATGGATCGTTGTTTTTTTGGCGCTTTCGTTTGATTTTATTAACGGTTTTCATGATACGGCCAATGCGATTGCCACATCTGTATCTACCCGTGCACTGAAGCCTAGAGTTGCCGTATTGATGGCTGCTCTCATGAACTTCCTTGGCGCGCTGACATTTACAGGGGTAGCCAAAACCATCGGGGGCGGCGTCGCCAATCCCGCTGACCTCGAGTTCGGGGTCGAGATTGTCATTGCCGCGCTCCTGGCCGCAATAGCCTGGAATTTGATCACTTGGTGGTTCGGCATTCCTTCATCCTCCTCCCATGCGCTGATCGGCTCCCTTGCCGGAGCGGTTATCGCGGGCGCTGGAATGGGCTCGATTAATGCGTCGGGCTTTACCGATATTTTGAAAGCCCTGCTGATTTCGCCTCTGATTGCTTTCACCGCCGGCTTTATCCTGATGTGGCTGCTTAAGCGGATCTTTGCAAACTCAAGTCCGCATAGCATCAATAAAGGCTTCCGCTCCGGCCAGGTCATTACGGCCATGTTCCAATCGTTCTCGCATGGTACGAACGATGCGCAGAAAGCGATGGGGATTATCGTATTTGCCCTTGTCGCGGCAGGCATTCAGACGGATATGGACGTTCCGCTATGGGTTAAGCTCTCCGCAGCGACAGCGATGGCGCTCGGAACTTCGGTAGGCGGCTGGAAGATCATCAAGACAATGGGCACGAAGATATTCAAGATTGAGCCGATTAACGGCTTTGCTGCGGATATGGGCTCTGCCGCTGTAATCTTGACTGCCACTATGCTCCATCTGCCTGTAAGTACGACTCATGTCATTACGTCGTCTATCCTCGGCGTAGGCAGCGCCAAGCGGTTCTCCGCAGTGCGCTGGGGCGTAGCGGGACGGATTCTGATCGCTTGGGTCATTACCATCCCGATCACAGTTATACTGGCGATGATCTTCTTCTGGATTATTAAAGCATTGTTCTTGTAAGAGACGGACTTCTTTAGGAAGACGAAGGACAGCTGCCGCCCTTGACCGGGCGGCAGCTGTCCTTCTTGTGTGCGTATCATAATAACCGGACTTATCTTCTCCGTTTGTTGTTGCGCCGTCTGCCGGCATTTCCGCTTTTGGATCTGCCGCTGCCGTTCCCGGTACGGCGGCTCTTGCGCCTGGTTGGCCTGCGCTCGCTGCTGAAGCTTCCTCCGCTGCTGCTTTCGCTCGAGCTCGACTTTTTGCTTTTGCCGAATAATACCTTCGCAAGCGGCGCCATCTGCGTGATGCTGCCGACGACCTTCTGCACTTTGGTGATAGTGGTCAGAATGCCGTCCAGTCCGCCCATCCGGTCGACAAAGCCTTTAATTTCATTCAGATTGGCAAGGCTGGCCAGATTGCCGAGGGAAAAGCCCTTCTTCGGCTGCACCTCCACAGGGGGGCTCGGCGGTACAACGGCCGGCAGCAGGCTTGGGCTTGCCTGCGTCTGCGAGATATGGACGTTCTGCTGCGGCGTGGCGTCGCCGGTATAATGAAAGGCGCCTTGTTGCCCGTTATAAGGTCGGCTTAGCGGATTCTGCCCTTGCCGATGCGCATAATCCTGGTTACGCCCAGCGCCTCCATGGTTGCCGACGCCGGGATATTGATGATGATTCAAGGTGATCACAACCCTTTTTTTATTAGTCTATGGGATAGGCGAAGAAGTGATTGGACGAATGCCCGGTTATGGAATAAAATTAGAGATATATGCCCTGTCGGAAGATGACAATGCCGCATCGGACGGGCTTTCTTCTTACATCCTGTAAAGCGTGAATACGGTAACGTTTGAAAAAAAATCCTTAAACCTTTACAATGATAGCAATAGTACTCATGGGAGTGAATGCGAATGCAGCTGAAGAAGCTGAATGATAAAGCAATAGACCAACTATTTGAAGCGATCCTTACATTGAAATCGGTTGAGGAATGTTATGTTTTCTTCGATGATTTGTGTACGGTGAACGAGATACAGTCGCTTTCCCAGCGTCTGGAGGTGGCTCGTATGCTTGGCAAAGGCAGCACCTATAATCAGATTGAAGCGGAGACAGGTGCCAGCACAGCAACAATCTCGCGGGTGAAGCGTTGTCTGAATTACGGCAACGACGGCTACAAGATGACACTTGAGAGATTGGGCCGCTAAGGCAGGCCCGCATGAATCCCGGCATTCTGGTCGTTAGTCACGGTTCCAGGGAAGAGAGTTGGGTCAAGCTCATAGACGAGGCCGTACGCCAAGCATCGGGCAGCATTCCTGTACCCGTTGTTTCTGCGTTTCTGGAGATCGTTGAGGGAAGACTTATTCAGGATGGTATAGACGAGCTGGAGAAACAGGGAGTGACGGATATGTTCGTGCTCCCGTTATTCGTTTCCTCCGGCAGCACCCATGTCGATGAGATTGGTCAGGCGTTCGGATTGGCGCCATTGACTGATTTTGCAGGAGACCTGGGTTTGTTTCGTGTGGAGGCGAATGTGCATTACGGCTCCCCGATTGACGATGATGAAGACATTGCAGAGTTGCTGCTTTCACATATTCAGGAGCTGTCAGCGCGCCCTGATCGGGAAGCTGTGCTGCTGATCGGCCATGGCAGCAAGGAGCCGGTCTTCCATGAACGCTGGCAGGCCGGATTATCCGCTCTAGCGGAGCGTGTGCGAGGGCTGGGCAGCTTCGCCAAAGCCGATTATGCGATGCTGCTGCCCGATCAGGCGGCTGGCAAGCTCGCAGCCTTGCAGCAGCAGGAGGACGTCGATGACGTCATCGTCGTGCCTCTTTTTCTAAGCCAAGGTTATTTCACCAATAAAGTAATACCCGCAAGACTTGAAGGCTTGGACTACCGGTACAACGGCCGCGCCATGCTGCCTCACCCCGCTATCGAGAGGTGGCTTCACCGGCAGATGGACGGCTGGCTGTCCCGCAACGGTTATTGTTAGTGTTGTTCCATAAGGAGGAGCGAGTTGCAATGAAACGCGCGAGGCTTATCTATAATCCGACATCGGGAAGAGAAGAGATGAAACGGCGTCTTCCGGATATTCTGCAGCGTCTGGACCAAGGCGGCATCGAGGCTACCTGCCATGCCACGATCGGCGAAGGCGATGCGACGCTGGCCGCGGCTGACGCGGCAGAGAGAGGCTATGACATGATCATTGCTGCGGGAGGTGACGGAACGCTCTACGAAGTCATCAACGGACTTGCGAATAAGCCGAATCGTCCGCCGCTTGGCATATTGCCGGTCGGGACGACGAATGACTTCGCGCGCGCGACCGGCATTCCGAAGCATTGGGAATATGCCTGTGATCTGATCATCGGCCAGTATACGAGACCGGTCGATGTAGGCGTGGCGAATGAGCGTTATTTCATCAATATTGCCGGCGGCGGGTCGCTGACGGAGCTGACCTATGATGTGCCGAGCAAGCTGAAGACGATGGTTGGGCAACTGGCTTATTATATGAAGGGCCTGGAGAAGATGACACGCCTGCGCCCGACGGAGCTGAAGTTTGTCGCAGAGGGCGTCGGAGAATTCCATGACGAATTCATGCTGTTCCTGATCTGCAACAGCAACTCCGTAGGAGGCTTCGAGCGGCTTGCGCCGGATTCCAAGCTGGATGACGGCTTGCTCGACGTGCTTCTGATCCGCAAGATGAATCTGGCGGAATTCATACGGCTTGTCACGCTGGCTCTGCGGGGCGAGCACTTGTCCGATCCGCATGTGATCCATCTGCGCACGAACAGCTTGAAGGTGACGACGCCGGATTACGTGCAGATCAACCTGGACGGCGAGTATGGCGGCGTGCTGCCGGCTCACTTCTCGGTGCTGCCCTCTCACCTGCGCATCTTCGCAGACGAGACGGGCGTATCGACGTACCGTTAAGGGAATAGTCAACAGCATGCTAGAGAGAACGGAGATTATATGACTAGAAAATCTGGAAGGAACGCGAGGAGCGCGAGAGCGGCTAAGCCAAGCTACGACACTCCGTTCCAAAAAAATGAAGAGCTCACGGTCGACCTGGTCGGCCTGACTCATGACGGTGACGGGGTAGGCCGGGCGAACGGCTTTACCCTGTTTGTTCAAGGGGGGCTTCCCGGGGAGCAGGCGCGCGTGCGCGTCATGAAGCTGAAGAAGCAGTACGGCTACGCCCGCTTGCAGGAGCTGGTGAAGGCCAGCCCGGACCGGATTAACCCGCCTTGCGATATCTACAAGGAATGCGGCGGCTGCCAGCTGCAGCACTTCGACTATGAGGCGCAGCTTGCCTGGAAGCGCCAGCATGTCGTCGACAACTTGACGCGTATCGGCAAGTTGAACGTAGCTGGCGAGAGAGACGCACAGGATGGCGTTGTCGTGCATCCTACGATCGGCATGGATGATCCGTGGCGCTACCGCAATAAAGCGGCTGTGCCTGTCGGCGCAGCTGGGGAGAATGGCGAGCTGGTTGCAGGCTTCTACGCACGCGGCACGCACCGCATCATCGATATGGACGATTGCCTGATCCAGCACGAGCATAACGACGAGGTCGTCCGCGTCGTGAAGAAGGTTGCGCGCGAGCTGCGCATCCAGCCGTACGATGAATCGACGGGCAAGGGCGTTCTGCGCCATATTATGGCCCGTACTGGCGTCGTGACCGGCGAGATCATGGTCGTGCTGGTGACGAACGGCAAGCGGCTGCCTCGCCAGCCGGAGTGGATCGAGCATCTGCGCGCTTCGCTGCCGGGACTGAAGAGCATTGTGCAGAACGTGAATGAAGAGCATACGAACGCGATCTTCGGCGATGAGACGCGCGTCCTGTGGGGCAGCGAGTTCATCTACGATGAGCTGGATGGGATTCGCTTCGCGATCTCAGCGCGCTCATTTTATCAGATCAATCCAGCGCAGACGGTGGCTCTGTACCGCAAGGCGGTCGAGTATGCGGCTCTGAGCGGCAAGGAGCGAGTCATAGACGCGTATTGCGGCATCGGCACGATCTCGCTGTTCCTGGCGAGACAAGCCGGCCATGTATACGGCGTCGAGATTGTGCCGGAAGCGATCGAAGACGCGAAGCGCAACGCGGCGCTGAACGGCATCGACAATGCCAGCTTCGAAGCCGGCCCAGCCGAGGTCGTCATGCCTCGCTGGCGCAAGGAAGGCGTAGAAGCCGACGTCGTCGTCGTCGACCCGCCGCGCAAGGGCTGCGACCCGGCGCTGCTGGAGACCATCCTCGCGCTCCAGCCGAAGCGCGTCGTCTACGTGAGCTGTAATCCATCCACGTTAGCACGTGACCTGCGCATCCTGGAGGATGGCGGGTATAAGACGGTGGAAGTGACTCCGGTGGATATGTTTCCTTGGACGGTTCATGTGGAGTCAGTGGCTTTGTTGGTGAGGAATGGCACAGTGTATTAAGATCCATATATTTACCGATTATTTCGATGTGATACAGATTAGGAGTATTAGTGGTACAGGGTGAAGGGAAAAAGGATTTGAGTTAAAATGATGTAAAATAAAGTCTCGTTTCTACCCTCAAACCGTGAAGCCATTATTCATGTGAGTTTTGCGAATGGCAAGGACGCAGAGGACTTAAAATCCTGCGGTGGGTGACCACCGTACGGGTTCGATTCCCGTCCTTGGCACTTTTACAAACCTTGATATTATAAGGTTTAGACGATGTACATACTTGTAATAAAATTGGTAGTCCTGCGTGTTTGAAGTTAGTATACAGGACTCACGAGAAGCAGATAATACCTCCTTTGCAGTATCTGACCAAATCAGATGCCTGTGAAGGAGGTTTTTTCGTTATCTATGCGATTGACGAAAGTGAAGAAAACTGCACCTGCTACAATGGAAGAAGCATTTACCCAATTTATCAATTGGAAAAAAACAAAAAATTTAACTTAGTTTTTGGACAGAATGTAATAAAGAAGCATATAGAGTGAGCCCATATTTGTTCGTTTCAGATCATTTAGGACAGCTAACAACGAGAGCGATACCTAATTAGAGCGATGCAGTTTAATTGGAGAGGACAGAGAAGGGAGAGAAGTTGGTAGGAAAAAACTCTGTGCACTCGCTACGCTATATATTCTGTAAAAGCCTAGTTAACCTAGCGTATCTATTCAAAATATTGCTAAGTTGGCTGGACATCAATCGATTCAAACGACATTGAGATATGTGAACCTTCATGACATATTTATGAAAGCGATACAGTCAAAATAAATTGACTACGTTCAGGTACTAAAAAAAGAAGGTCACAAAAAAAATTGCGACATTCTTTTTTGCTTGAAAATACTAGAATTTTTCATGTGCATTTTTTGCTGCCAATCCTAGTAAGTTCATACCATCAATAGTAAAATCCTCACCTTGAAAAACTTGTATTTCATATTGGGTTTTATCTTCTTTTGATAAACGAACCTCGCCGATGCTAATACAGATTGCATCATTATATTTATGCATATATTTGTTGATATGATGAAAGAGTCCTACATAGTTCGGGCTATTCGCGCGAAAAGCTTCTTCAAACATAATTTTGACTTTTGTTTTTTTTCTGAAAATAGTAATGATAATTCTTTCTCCGTCTTCAACTAACTCTTCAAAGTACCCAGTTACACATCGATGTTTTCCAATATCGGATTCTTTTAATACATCAGCATCTCTTTTTAAAACAGGACGACTTCTATAAGTAACGCCGGCTATCTCGCCTTCATCAATTCCATCAACAGTAACAACGTTGATTTTTGGTCCTTTGTTATCCCTATCGGTTGTAGGACTCCTATTAACTCTCCACTCCCTCCTCTTAGCACGGAGGTTTTCAAGTTGCTGTTCAGACATTCTTGCCAATTCTAAGGCTTCTTTTAAAACTCTTCGTCTCTGATCCTCCTTCATTTCTACATTAATTTGCTCAGCACTTCTGCCAGGCTTTATACCTTGACGAACAAATTCGTAATCACAGCCGCTTATATGATCTTCAAGTCTCCATGTTCTAAACTGTGCTGGCTTTGTCTGCACATAAGCCAGTTTTGCTTTGCAGTTCTCTGTAGGACAAAATAAATGATACTTATATTTATCTCGGTATGAATCTTTGTCTAAATCAGTTACGTAAACTGGTACACCCAAATCCTCATCATTTACTTTGTAAATAGCGTTAGGGATCGACATATACAGCTCACCTCGCAGTTAATATAAAAATGATAATGCTAACTGTTCTTGCACAGCGGAGTAAATATCAGTATATTACTTTTTACTTATATTAATTATACATCAAATGTCCTTTTTTGGCGATGCATGGAAGAAAAAGTAGGTCGTATGTTACAATTATTATCTCTGAATCGATACGTAATATATAGTGGGGAGGTCTTCTGTTATTTGTTTTTTCGTTTGCTTTGATTTTAATGTGTTTTTTAGGTATAGGATCAATAAAAGTAGTGAAAAACAGAGCCAGCCATTTCCTCATGATTACGATTTAAAAAAACATATCAATTTCTGATATTGATAGGATGGAAGATGGATCGGAATTTGAAATGTACCTCTATAGACTGTTTATTGAACTTGGATACTCTAATGTCTATAAAACAGTTGGAAGTAGAGATTTCGGGGCAGATATTGTCTTTACTGATCGAGAGGGTATTAGGAAAGTGGTACAAGCGAAGCGTTACACCGATTCGGGATTCGGTGGGCGTAAGTGCAGTACAGGAGGTATTCTCTTGTATGAGGTATTATAAGGCGAAAAAAGCAATTGTGATAGCTTCTGCAAAGTTTACAAAGTCATGTGAAACACTAGCAGGTATAAATCATGTAAAGCTAATAGATCGTGATGATTTGGTAAGCATGATTGAAGCATTCAGGCATGATGATATTCAACTGGTCAAGGACAGAATTGAAGCTGAGCTGAGGATGATCTTGGAATCATGGAGTGAGGTTAACGGTACTGTGCTTTATGAAATTAAGAAAGATTACAAAGCAGAGAAATATGTCAAAAAAGTAATGCGGAAGTAAGAATACTGGCGTGCTGGGAATAGATCTACAAGAATAGTTATATTGGGGATGCTGGTGGCAATTGCAGAGTTTGAACGAACTCAGGCGGATTTAATGGCAGCATGGGCAATAGCCGTATTAGGATGGGGTGTTACTCATTAAAATATGAGCAAAAGGGAATAAGAACGCTCTATTTGCCAAGAGGGTAGAAAAATACATATAATGTAAGGATCGGGCCTGGTTGTCAGAGTTATTTGATGAGTTGCGAAGGGATTTGCGGCAAGAAATATGATTAAATGGGACAGAATAAAGTACTCGGATTAGATTCATAATTGAAGTATTTGTATTGGAGGAATCGGAACAAATGGAGCTGAACGAGTGGCTTTACACAACTAACTATCAGACATTTGAAGAGTGGCAGAGCCTTGTATTGAGTAGGAAAGAAGTATATCCAGCATTAAGGATTCCGTATGACGAATGGCTGGATAAGTATATAGGGAACATCAAAGATGTACATCAGGAAGATGTTAAAGGTTTGTTGAGGTGTCTATTAGAGCCTTTAATACGCAATCAAGATACAAGTGACTATGCAGTTAATAAGATGATGCAGAGCGTTGCAGATGCGAAAATTCGTCAACGTGCTATAAAGATGGCGAGTAGTGAAAAGATAATCAGACTTAGTAAAGGACTAGAAGCTTGGGAAGGAGTTACATGGATACTAGAACTGCTTCCAGCAGCACCATACAATGCAGTACAAGCACTTGAAAGCTATTTATACTCACAGCCCAATCTCCCTGATGATCGTATCATTGGAATAGCACAGTGTATAGAAATTATCTTTGCCAAGTTTATTCACTGCGATAACTCTATTGAGAAGCTACTGACATTAAAATCGGTAGAGTTTGAATGGTTTATTGAGTATTTGTATGACCGTATGGGCTATGACACCTTGTGGACTAAAGCCACTCGCGATGGTGGAAAGGATATTATAGCTAGAGGTAAAAGACCTGATGGTTTTGAGCAGGTCTATGTAGAGTGTAAGCTATATAAGACTACACGACTTACTCTACAGGCTGTTCAAGCATTTAGTCGTGTTATTGATAAGAATGAAGTGAACAGAGGGGTCATTTTTTGTACTGGTTATGTTAGTGAAAATCTAAAAAAAGAGGATAAGAGGATACAGATATGGTCGTATAAAGATATGCATACGCTTCTGAACGCCCATTTAGGAAGCGATTGGATTGATGACGTAAATACAATTGTAGGAATTCAAAGAAGAAAGTACGGATAACGGTCATGTACCGAATGACATGTCGGCTGACTGGGCATGTATACCTTAGGGGATTTATTGTGTTTGTATTATGCATCTTGTTAGCACCCAATAAGCATGAACAGGATTTCTTTAATTTCAGAGGGGATAACAAAGTAAATCCTGTTGGGTTTAAACCATGTAGATACTGCAAAGTGTTGATATTATAAGCTTTCAACGTGAGACAAGTACGCACAGGACTTAGAATCCTGGTGGGTGACCACCGTACGAGGTTCGATTCCCGTCCTCGGTACTTCTTATTAACAATAATTAATCAAGGATAGTCATGGACTATATAATTGTAGTAAAATTGATAATCCTGTGTGTTGTAATTCGTATATGACAATAAACCTCCTTTATAGTATCTGACTAAAAATCAGATTGCTTAAGGAGGTTTTTTGTCGGCTATGCGATTGACGAAAGTGAAGAAAGAAGCGTCTGTGACAATGGAGGAATTACTCAGCAAATCTCTATCATGAAAATAAGAATCATCAACTGCTAGTGGTTGATTATGTTATTTTGTTTACCATTGCCATGTTTAAGTTATGTAGCTATATACTTAGGACATGTCTAAGTGATGTAAAAACTGGAACCCTACTATTCTTATACGATGGTGCATACAACCTTGATAAGTATATGTCAGTTCTTGATATGGTAAACAAAAGATTCAAGTCTACTGTTAAAAATTATGATGAGCTTAGAGAATACTTAGATTATAAACCAAGATTCTTTGAGTCTCTAGTAGAGTTGTGCATTACAATATTAAGAAGACCCAAAGAATCAAAAGATATACTACGATATATGGACGTTGTAATGTACACAGTTATATTTCCAAAAAAAGAAGCAAGGAAGTCTTCAAGGATGTTTTTTGGCAACGAATATAATGAAATCACTGCAAAATTAATGTTTGATATCTTCGATTTCCTACATAATAATACAGGTATTAGTAACAGAATGTTGCCGAGAAACGCGATTCTAGGAATTGACACTTAAAGTAGAAGCGCCACTTAATGTAGCTTAATTAGCTATGTTATGTGGTGTTTTTTATATTACATTATGCGAAGTATATACAAGTGAACAGGTGAGAAGAAAAACATTAATTTACATTCACAAATCAGCGGGAAGTGAATTTACTTCTCTCCCACAGTTACGCAGCGTTAAGGTAATCGCTGCCACTTAGTTGTCGCTACGCTCCATGCTCGCTTCACTCGGTCGCACTCCAGCATCTCTACATCCCCACTTACTTCTTATATAGGGTAGGTGCTAAGTTGAAAGGAATTGTAATAATTCATTTATATCGAGCGTCAGCCGAGACAAAGGAGCGAAGCTTTCTGAAATAACTTGCGTAGCAAGTTATAATGTTGAAGACATATGAAATTCATTTTAATAGAATTTAATTATGGATAGTTGAATAATGAGATACTGGTTGCTAAGGATATCTAATCAGACTATACTTGTGAAGAATAAGCTTTAGAAAGGTGAGAGCATTTTGAAGCACATTATTGTAGAGATTGCCACAAATTCGATTTGGATTGGTATAGCTTCAATATGTAGTATTATAGGATTGATAATATCTATAATACTTTTGTGCTTAGCGGCAAATTTAAAGAAAAAAATAAAATGGTATGCTGAAATAAAAAGATTTAATACAGATAGAAATTACTTAGCAGATAGACTTAGTGCTTTAAAAGACCTTATCGCCAAAAATAAAATATTAGATGATAAGTTGATCTCGGATTTATCAGGCGAAATACATAACTATAGTAGTTTTATAAATATTACAACGTTAAAAGATAGAATATATATTCGCAGAATAGAAAAACATTTAAAAAAAGAAAAAAAGATGATTAATAAGCAACACTTATGTAATCAAATAGCATATTTTATTAGTAGGTATGGTAATGATAGAGAGGAGTTCTTTTAATGTCTAATGTCTCTGAGATGGTAAATAAACTAATCAATTCAACGGATAAAGGTACTTTAAAATGGCGACATATTTCTAATATAATTAAATTAGATGAAGAGTTAGACAAATACGTAACTAAAAACAAAAACAATATACTGTTGACATCTTCCGAATATGTTGTAAATGAAAAGAAAACCTTCTATTCAGAGTATAAAGATAGCTTCTTTTTTTTCTTTACAAAAATAGAGGGTGGGGGATTATTTCCTTCTGGTAAGGAGTTCTTTATTATAGCAACGAAAATCAAAAATGGAAAAGTATTCGAGTTGAACAATGTAAAAGAGCATCAATCTGATTTATATAGACTATTAAATCTAATCGAAAGACAGACAAACAGAGTGGATGAATTAATTAATGATTTTTTACAGGACGACAGTGTGTGAATCTGATCAAAATATCGCTGGAAACTGTTCTGCCTCGATTCGCCTGTTATTAAAGTGGTAGCTTATTTCGACAAAATTTCATAAAAATAAATTTCTTCTATCGTAAAAAGCGATGGATTTCAAAAATGAAAAGTCAATTGGAACAATAGCATAAATGTGAGGCAGTCATTATGACTGTCTCTTTTTTGTAATAGAAATTGTCAAATATTAATGTTTTATGGTAGTATTTAACTAGGATGATATGCCTAATTAGGAGATTTCGACTGGAATTTAGAAAAGATAAGTTAGGGTGATTTGATTGGAAATAGACTTCATTAAGTATCTGCCTGTTGCGGCAGCTGTTGTGTCTGCCAGCCTTGGTTATATTTATGGTATAAGAAGTAAAAAAAATGATAGATTGATTCAATTTACACAAGAGAATTTGAAAGAAATATATAGTCCTATGTATCATGAGATGGATAAGATCCTTGATAAAACAATGAGTGCTGAAAATAGAGAAAAGTTGCTTGATTTGTATTTTGATAAGTACACGGCTACTGATATTCCTGTATATAAATTAGGGAGCTTAGAGCTATTAGATATTTTGTATGATTTACGTGACAAGTATAAAAATTTTAAAGTGGTACGTGATAAAGAGAAGTGGGAAGATTTTTGGTGGGATTTTAAAAATAATCTTTACCATAAAGTAAAACAAGGTTACAGAAATTCTATTGGGTTGTTGTATCGAGACTTTAAATGGCAGCAGTATGTTCAATCTAAACCATATTGGAAGAGGCTTTATTTTGAATCAATGAGATTTTTGTTTGAAACAGCAAAAGGTAGTAATGTGTTAGCTGCTTTATTAGTTTATTTTTCTGGAAGTTTCGCATTAATTGGAATTGATTTTTTTCCAGATGATTTTTGGAAGTTCTGTATAATGATTCTTGGAATGAGTATTGTAGCTACCATAGCTTTGATGATGCCTAACATAGAATACATTACACTAACCTCTAATTCAAGGAATAGTTTTACGAGAAAAGTTATAAAAAAGCATTTCCCAAAGATACTTGAAAAATGGGACAAATTTCTTGTGGGAAAGAAGAACTATGATGATGTGCCAATAATGCATGATAAGCGTTTTTTTTAGGGGAATGTTAATTAATTGTTCACAAAACGACTAGGAGTAGGTATAAATGCTTCGATGGCAAGTTAGGGTTTTAGCTAAGAAAATGGATACATACAAGGTGTTGTCTAATCATTTTAAGAGTTCTAGTTTGAATTTTATACTTGATGAATATGGTTGTTGTTATATGCAATCTGATAACTTTAATTCTTTTGCGGATGATGGTTATGTGGAGGATGTACAAGATATTGCAAATAACTACGTTAAATTAATTAATGGTATGATGACTGTGAATTTAAACCTAGAAAATGATTCCTTATCAACTCAAGAAATTGTAGTTCAATATAAGGATGGTAAGAAAAAAGCTTTTATGTATAATTCAGACACTTATGATTTACAGGGAAGAGTTAATATTAGAACAGATTTAAACCATGACGAGAGGTTGGAAAATAAGCCTGCGAAATGGATTGAACTAGCTTTTAATGAGGAGAAGGTTAACCAAGCACTTTCTATAATTCGCTTTGGGTTGAACGATGCAGTGGTTATGTATAAAGTATATGAAATCATTCGTGATGATCTTACTAGAACATTTACAACTGGTAAAAAAAGACCACGAGACTTATTCGTAAACATTGATCCAAAGTATACTGATCAGGAAGTTAGTACATTTACTGGTTCAGTTAATGACGTAAGGGTTTTAGGTGATAATGCAAGGCATGCAGAGGATAGATCAAATAATGGTGTAATGAAAAGATCTATGACAAGAGAAGAGTGTAAAGATTTTATCTATGAATTGTTTTATAGATGGATGCATTATAAACAAAATAAAGAAAAGTATATCTAGTTTATTAAATAGCAATTGAAATAAAAAATGAGGTGACTATATGAATATTGTTGATTTAATTAAATTGGATTTTCCTGCTGATGTAATTGACATTTGGAAGCAAAATGGTTTTGATAAATTATTACCAATACAAATAGAAGCAATTGAGAAGGGGGCATTACAAGGACAAAATTTATTAGTTGTAGCCCCAACTTCATCTGGCAAAACCTTTATTGGAGAAATGGCAGCTGTTCAGTATTCCTATATGAATAAGAAGAGCATTTATCTTGTACCATTCAAGTCAGTATCAGATGAAAAATACGAAGAGTTTAAGGAGAAATACCATACTCATGGCTTTAATATTCGTATTTCAGATGGTGACCATAGAGATGACGATGAAGATATTCGAATCGGAAATTATCATATTGCAGTAATGACGTATGAGAAGCTTTCGGGAATGTTGATTTCTAATCCTAACATGTTAAATAGTTGTGATTGTGTCATTGTTGATGAGGTTCAAATGATGAGTGATCCACATCGAGGCGGTAATCTTGAGTTGTTGCTGACAAAGATAAAAGAGTCCTATAAAAAAACTCAAATAATAGCTTTAAGCGCTGTTCTAGGTGCATTAAATGGTTTTGATAAGTGGCTTGGGGCACAAGTAATTCAAGTAACGGAAAGACCATTAGAGCTAAGGCAAGGAGTTTTGTTTACAAATGGAAGTTTTGAGTATAAAGAATGGAATACATCCTTATTAGGAACAGAACAAATAAATGCTACTAACCTATATGGTTTGCTTCAGTATTTACTTGATAATGACGAACAAATCATTATTATAAAAAACTCTGTCCCATCAACACAAGTATTGGCAAGGGAGCTAGCTAATCAATTTTCAAGCTTGCCTGCGGCTTCGAAAATAATTGGAAAGCTTCGAGAAGAGCCTGAAACCGAAATCCGAGACGAGTTAATAGTAACTCTAAGGAGTTCAATTGCCTTTCATAATTCTGACTGCGATATTAATGAACGAAGATTAGTTGAAGCAGGCTTTAGAGAAGGAGACATCAAGATTATAGTTTCTACCACAACTCTATCAATGGGTGTAAACTTACCGTGTAAAACAGTGATACTTGCAGATCATAAGAAATGGGATTCATCTGGTGGTACACCAGTGAATGTGGATTGGAGCGTTGGAGAAGTACGAAATATTTTTGGTCGTGCGGGGCGATTAGGAATAACTAGTGATTTTGGAAGAGGAATTTTTCTAGTAGAAAATGCACTTCAACGTGAGTTCATAAAAAGAACTTATCTAAATGCACCATTAGAGGATTTCAAATCAGCATTTGAAAACAGGGATATTAGTTTAAGAGTGTTAGATGTTGTAGCATCAGGATACGGTAGTACAGTGGAAAGCATAATGGATTTTATTTTCAAAACTTACGCAGCTCTCTCATGGGATAATGAAAGTACAAGGAAACAGATTGTTGCTCACATTAATAAAGGGATAGATAGTTGTTTAACATATGGACTCTTTGAGCAGTCTGCTCATGCAAAAATAACAATTACTGAATTGGGTAAAGTGTGTGCTGCGATGGGATGTTCTATAGAGTCATTCTCTATGCTTGTAGATCATGTACAAAAAACAGTATTACTAAACGATCTTGAACTTTTGTACTTAATTTCGAAAACTGAGGAAGTAAACGGAAGATTCTATAGAATTAGATGGAGTAATCATGAGCTTAGACAGAAGATACAAGCTCGTCTTATTGATGAGTATTCTAATAGTGGAATGACTGGAGTATATCTATCAGAATATGAAAGATTAGTTCAATCAGGTAGATCATTGTCCCCGTCTTTGTGTGCCTCATATTCAATGGTTGTATTAGCAAAGGATATTTTATACAGTGAGCATAGTCTAAACTCAATTAAACAAGCATTCGGCTTTACTTCTGCGAGTATTAGGGGTATAACACTAAATGTGAGTTGGATATTGGAAATAGTTTATCAAATTACCAATGTGATAAAGCCTGAATTTTCTAATGAGATTGATCGACTAAACAAATGCTTAACAAATAGATCGACACTAACAACTTCCTTCCTTAATTCTCTATCTAATTATTTGACACGAGAAGAAAAAATAAGACTGATCAATTCGGGATTAATGTCATTGGACGAGTTCTTGGAAAAAGACTCAGCAGAGTTCAAAGGTGTAATTAATCCAACAAAAGTAGATAGGGTAATAAAAGCTATTAACGAAAAAAGGGATAGAAACTCGCAATTTTGGGAAAAAGATCATGTTAGAAGAATTGAAAGAATAGGTTTAGAATCTTTATTAATTAAAAGTTTATATAGTGTACAGGGAATTGAGTTTGAACATAAACTGTGCGAATTATTTGGTGCAGATTTTATTGAAGGAACAGTGGGAAGAATTTCACAACAGAGTAAAGGTGAGCCTGATTTATCGATGGAATTAAACAATGGTCAGGTATATACTATTCAAGTTACAGCAAAGGAGGATAAAACTAAGTTTATAGATTCTAAGAAAGCAGGGGATGTAATTCCTCAATCAGCAAGATTAAATCCAACTGGTTATATTTGCTTGGGGAAACCAGATTTCCAAGAACTAGCTATAGATCAAGCAAGTCATTTGGCTAAGCAACACAACTATAAACTAGTACCTTTATATGCCTTGGTTGAGTTGTTTGTTCGAGTGAAGGAAGGGGAGATAAGTACTGCGACTGTAACAGATTTACTGGTTAAGTTTAGAGGGTACTTAAATATATCAGCAATTGATAAATATATTAAGGCGCTTTAAATTTAAACAATTTTGGCATACAGTTGATTTCGTGGGTTAATTGTGATATTTTTAACCTAATTGAATACTTTATAATCACGAAGCACGTGAATACCAGGTTAAACCTGTGTATTTCACGTGCTTTTTGTTTAACACATTAGTTACTCAATTAGTAGTATTATTAGTATTACATAGGAGCACTAAAGGAGGATGTCATTTAAGGTGAATAACATGAGCAATGCGAGTAAATTTATGTTGAAAGAAGATTTTAAACGTCATTTTTATATTTACGATATTGAGGAGAGTCAGGAATTAGTTATTCTTTTTGACGAGGAGAAAGAATATAACAATGAAATTCAAAGAAGGCTATCGTCTCTCAGGTTAAACCCATTGAAGCACTTAAGACAATTGAAGTGTAGGATTTTTGTTGATAATGAGAGTTTCGAACCAATAATATTAGGAAGTATTTTTAGAGGACAGAACTACGTAAAAGTTGAAGAATTTAACTTAAGGACTAAAAAAGGACGTGGAATTGGAACTCTTATACTAGATTGTTTAGTTGAAGTCTTGAGAAATATGGAGATAGAAAGATTAGATGCTCCATTATCTACTGTGGACTATAAAAAAAGGAAAAGCTATATAACTTTTATCTTAAGAAGAATAGTTTTCAACTAATAAATGAGTTAACCAGAGATAATTGGGGCTTAGTTAGTAAAAAAAAATAATGAGTATTTTGTTTTCATTCTCTCTTCTTCTGAAGGTATGATATAAGGAGGAAATGCAGATGTCCACTAATGAAATAATGTTTTTTTCTACCAAAGGAGGTAGCTGACCACTTTATAGGTTATTCGATATCAATAGAACCCAACAAAGTAAGCATAGAAGGTCTTTTACAGAAAGATGCGACTATGAACAGATACTAACTGAGGGTAGGAGCGAAATAGAAGTTAGACGTATGCAGTTGGTTTGGTAAAGAAATAGAAAATTTCACGGACTAACCTATGAATGGTGGGGGAATGAGTTTGAAACTCAGGGACGAAGTATTGATGCTAATCGATTCTAAGCGAGAAGATGATTTTTGGGACTTCAAAGTGAAGTATCATAGCAACTCGGCTGATCTTTTACATGACATTATTTGTATGGCAAACAATCGTGTAGATAGGGACGCCTACATTATATTTGGAGTTGTAGACAGGACTTACGAGGTTGTCGGGGTAAGCAATGATGAAAATCGAAGGACTCAGCAACAGATGATTGATTTTTTAAAGGATAAGAAGTTTGTGTCAGGTATTCGCCCCAAAGTAGAGTTGCGAAACTTAATTATTGCTGATCAGGAGGTTGATGTGTTGATCATTAAAAACAGCACAGAGACTCCGTATTATCTAACCGAGGACTATGATATTCAGGGTAGAAGGGTTCGTGCCAATTACATCTATACACGGGTGGGCGACACCAACACCGATATTAATAAGAGCACCGACATTAATAACGTAGAGTATCTATGGAAAAAGCGCTTCTTATTAACCCGATCACCTTTTGAACAGGTTATGAAACTTCTTGCGAACAAGAGTGAATGGAAGCGTAATGAAGATACATATTACCATGTCTATAATCCTGAGTTCACCATTACAATAAGTGAAGATGATGAGACAAGAACTAAATCTGAGTTCTATGCGTACTCATTGACGGATTCATCTACTACATATCGAAATCTCAGTATCAACTATTTTGGAACGCAGCTATATGGTGATCTGATAGTTTTTCTTGATGGGGGGCGATATTGCACTCCTACCCCTGAATGGGGGTTCCTCTTCTTTGGAGAACATAGGGTGAATCACGATTATGCACTAAAGTATTTTACAAAAGATAGCCCTTCTTATAAACTAAACAAATTCCTCTATGACGATAATAACCAAGAAGCATCGTTCGCCCGAAGATGTTTCTTTGAAGTCGTTCTGTTATTTGAAGATGATTTTGAGAAGGATTCATTCTTTACATATGTTGAACAATATAATGAAATCTTCATCGATAGATTTAACAGTCTTGATAGAGGCTTTTCATGGATAGAGGTAGATAATCACCGACATCAAGAAAATATCGTATCTCGTTTGAAGACAGGTGAAGTATTGAATCAAATGCTTTCTGATTTCCGATCCATTCATTGATGGGGGATAAGGTGGACTATTTAGCGCAATACGGTCTAGAAGATAAGACATGGTCAGAAGTGAAAAACCAGCTTATCGGTATAACACCGATGATGGAGTTTTGTCGTATGAATTATGTGAAAGACTATGCACCAAACACTCGAGTGACATTCAGACGTCAAACGATGCAACAGTTCATTGAAGCTGGGATTTCTTTGTTCAACCCAGATAACCAACACGAGATTGAGCCAAAGGCTTTGAACTAATTAAACTGTATGATACTCCAAATTGGAAACCAGCGTTAGAAGCATATCTTTAAACGAGAAAATTTCAAGTAGAGAGGTATGCCAAAGAAAGGAATCAAAATAGAATCCTAGTTCAAGTTGCCCTAGGCAAACAGATCAATGCTTAGCCAAGGTGAACAAAGTGAGTTAATAGAGGCAATTAACGAAGAGTTTGCTGAAAGATTTGTTCCAGGAGGTATCTTGATATTTGCTGGCGATACTGGTGGGGAATACCTCGATGAGGAATTATTAAGTCAACTCGGTATTTCAGTCGACACACGTGGAAAAATGCCAGATGTAGTAATTTATAATCCTTGGAAGAATTGGTTGCTACTTACTGAGTCAGTGACGAGCCACGACCAGTGGACGGAAAACGGCATGCTGAATTAACACGGCTTTTCAGAAATTCAACTGCTGATATAGTGTATATTACTGCTTTTCCAAATCGCTCTGTTATAGGTAAATATTTAAGTGTAATTGCATGGGGAACTGAGGTTCGGGTAGCAGATGCTCCATCTCATTTCATACATTTCAATGGAGATCGGTTTTTGGGACCACAATGAATGATCATTGATTGATCTAACTATTAAAAGTGCACCTATTCTATGAAGATTGATTTTTTTATCGGTCTGCTTATAGAAAAGGTGTATTTTTTGTTATTGTATATAATTATCATCTATAGAACCGCTTGAAATAATAAGATTCTTTAGCTATCTTCATCAATCAACGTTAATACTATGGGGGAGTTAAATGCTCCACCAAAACTTTGTGGGTATCGTTGGTTAACTTGCTCAAATTATTGAAAAATCACGAGCATATTTCCTTCAAACACCCTGAGTTAACGGATGTAATAGATAAAGGAGATACATTACCTTGGAAGTATGTTTAATACTCGCGATGATAGACTGTATTTGCGGTGAATGATAGGGTTTTAGAGTTTCTCACCCAACAATTCACCAACAGAAATTTCTAAAGCCTTGGCAATGATCAATATTTCATAATCTTGGACAAGTCGGTGCTGGCCCTCCAAACGTGAAAGGCTGGTTGGACTGATGTCTAGCCCGAGTGTTTGCAATCTAGCTAAAAATTCCTTTTGTTTCATCCCTTTTGCCTTACGCAAATTGAGTACTCGTGAACCGATTATATTTTTGTCACCAGGAGGTTCAATTCGATGCTTCATTTTGTGTCTCCTCTCATTTTACTCAAATTGTACGCAAAGCCACTATTGTTTTAATGCGAATATCGCATTAAAATAAAATAAACCGAATATCGCATTAAATTATAAATACAATCTCGGGTACAGTAGGTCTGCGTTGAGAGGATGAGAAAAAGGAGGCTAAACAAAATGCTTTACTTGCATGAAAGAATAGAGCAAGAAAGGCGCAAGATGAATACACTTGGCGAAGCGTTGATTGAACAAGTTATTCCTTTGTCTGAACATGAAGAGCTTCTAGCCATTAGTAGAAAAGTAGACAGGTTAATGCTGCGACTACATCTTAAGAAGCTCAAAAAATCAGGAGGAAACTACGGCCGAGGAGGAACAAGCCTTGAAGCTTCCGACATGGTTTAAAAGTGTCCTACAGTGCAGATTGGATGATGTTTTTGCTCGCGTAGCACTGGATCCTGAGCTTAGGAGAATACGGGAAGAAAAGGATATGGCTTTTCAAAGGCTATTTTCAGATCCAACTATTATAAATAAACCGGAATTCTCTGAATGGGAAGATATAAGTCATTATAAGCAAGAAGTGGAGAATGAATACTTGTACTGGCAGGGGATGCAGGACGGAGCACAGCTTGCCTATATCATCATGATGTTGATTATGGATGATGAGCAGGAGACGGTAGAATAAGATTATAAATGAAGGAATGGGGGGCTATCGCCCTCTCTTTTTTTTTGCGTTAGATTCCGATAGGATTCAGAGGAAATTATTATGGAATCTCTCTCTTCCTTCCACCGATAATAGAGTCAGGAGATCGGTCTTAGGTAGAAAAGGAGGGGGTAAAATGAAAGCGCTTGCCCAACTAAGCCCTTGCAAAACAAGCTAACCACATTACTTTCCTGCGGACCGATGCTTTGACTCTATAGGGCATTCGTAGATGACCAGCCAAGCTTCCGAAAATTCTTGTCTTTCTTAGCAGTAAGCTTGCAGGGTTCGATTGGTTTGTGTACTTCTTTAGCTTCGAGCGACTAATAAAGGAGGAGAAAGAATGTCATTTAAGAAAGCAGTAAGTCTCATATTGGTATTGACTATGATCTTTACGTTTGCTCCTTCAGCTTTTGCGATTGATACCGGAACGCAGTACTCCACATCCTCGCCTGATGGCACACTCACGGCGACGATGTACTTGGAAGGCGGGCAATTATACTACAGCGTTACAAAAAATGGGGCGACCATCGTTGAAAAATCGCGGTTGGGCTTAAAGACCACGGCTACGGATTTCTACTCGGGAATGTCATTCGTATCCACCAGCACAACCTCGTGGAACAATACTTATTCAATACCGGGCGGCAAAAAAAGTGTAAACGAAGATAACGCGGTACAAAGGGAATATGCTGTCTCGAAGGGCTCGGCTCAGCTTATCATATACATGAGGGTATATGATGATGGATTCGGCTTCAGATACGCTATTCCTGGGATGGGAGAGGCTTTCATCGAGAAGGAATATACCGAATACAATTTCCCTAACGGGACAGGCGGATGGGGTCACCCGCCAGTCAATACTTACGAGGGGACCTGGCAGTATTACAGCCCCACAGCGTTAAATACCAGTACGATTTCCATGCCTTTCTTGGCGTCGATTAACAACAACTCTTATTGGGCTTTATTCACCGAAGCGAATGTATTTAACGCTGATGGAACTTATTGCCCTTCGATTCTCACCGGGAGCGCAGGACAGAATATGAGGTTTTCCTGCGGAGCCGACCAAGCCTTGTATGGAACACAAATTCAGGTTGCTCTGCCATTCCAGAGTCCTTACCGTGCAGTGATCGTCACGGACAATCTGAATGATCTAGTCAATTCAACTCTGGTGCAGAACCTGAATCCGGAGTCGAAGATCGCGGACACTAGCTGGATCAAGCCGGGTATCTCAGCTTGGTCGTGGTGGAGCGAGGACTATTATGGCGACCCGAATGTTCCTGAAGGTTATCGTGAAGTGCCATATTCCTACGAACGCCAAAAGGATTATGTGGATTTCGCAGCTTCAATGGGATGGGAATATGTCACCGTTGACGCCGGATGGGTGAAGTGGACCGACGGTACGATCGAGGATCTAGTCCAATACGCCGAGACAAAGGATGTGGGCATATTCATATGGGCAAGCCCATATGTCCATACCCCATATGGCGCGAGCAGGATGAATCTGCGGAAATGGGCGAGCTGGGGCATTAAAGGAGTAAAGGTGGACATGACGGCCAATGAATCGCAGGTCGGGATGAGCTTCCTGGAGTCGGTAGCCGATTATGCGGCCGAGCTTAAGCTTATGGTATACTATCACAACTCCACAAAACCGGGCGGGGAAGAGCGTACTTGGCCTAATGTCATAAGCTCGGAAGGAGTGCTTGGCTCCGAACGCTATAAGTTGTATTGGCCGCCGGCTCCAACGGCTGTTCACAATACTACGCTGCCGTTCACAAGAAACGTGCTTGGTTCCATGGACTACACCCCTGTTGCTCTTAGCAACACGAACAAAAATACAACACAGGGCCACCAATTGGCTATGTCTGTTGTGTATGAATCCAAGATTCAGAACTATGCCGATTCCATAGATATATACGCCAATTGGAAAGGCACTGAGCTTCTGCGGGTTGTGCCTGCCTCATGGGACGAGACCAAGCTCCTTGACGGCTTCCCGGGGACTCACGCGGTTATGGCAAGGCGAAGCGGCTCGGATTGGTATATCGGGGCGATGACCGTCGGCGCGAGGACAGTCACGATTCCCCTTTCAAGCCTGAACCTTGAACCGGGTGACTACACGGCTTATGTGTATAAGGACGGAGCGACAGGAGAATCCATCACGAAAGAAATAAGTACAGTGACAGCCTCCTCAACGCTGACGATTCCTCTTCTGGCAACCGGAGGAGCCGCAGTCTTGATTTCCAGGAATACCGTGCCTAGTATGCCAGAAGATCCTTATACTTACTATGAAGCGGAGAACGCTACTCTTACCGGTTCTGCCAATGTTGTAAGCTGCGTTAATTGCTCGAACGGCTATAAAGTCGGCAACATGGGCAGTAATGCAGGCGCTGTGGAATTTAATGTGACCGTACCAGCAGCGGGTGCTTACAAAGTGAAGGTAAATTATCTGGCAGTCGGCGAGAGGTTGCCCAACTACAGTCTGAATGGCGGCCCTAACACATTACTAAATATAAGGCTGGATTCAGGAAGCTGGAATGTTGTTCGAAGCTATGTTACAACGATGAACTTGAATGCCGGCAGCAATACGATTAAGTTCTCCTATCCGAATTGGGGGGCTGAAATCGACAACATCGGAATTCTTGTACCGTAGGCAGTTGAAAAAAGGGGTCCAATAAGCCCCGAAAATAAAAAAGCTGGACGAGAAAACGTAAAGTTTTCCGTCCAGCCTTTTTGTGTGCCTGCTATTGCAGGCATGCAGCGAGGCGAAGGCTCGCCATTATGTTCAGCAGGTTGTGGGCTATTATCCCCCGACTTGGCGGTTATCTTCTAGCTGGCGCCTCCCAAATTTCACGAAGCCAGGAGTCGAACTGGTCACCTTTGTTGCCCTCGTAAGTATCATAAATATCCAGACGCGTCTTTTGCAGTTTTTCTTTAAATTGCTCGAAGGTGTGGCCAACAGGTAGGCTTTTCTTAATCCGCAGCAAAACTTTGTTCAGGCCTTTAAACAGCTCGCCCTTATTTTGAGCAGGCATTTGCACATCTTCACCCAGCTGCTTCAGCTTGCGGTATGCGGCTTCGCGCACCTGGAACACTTGATCACCTGCCAAAACATACTGCAGCAGCTTAATGGTAGGGGCAGTATCCCAGTTCCCCAATTCGTTCACCGCATTCAGTCTATCTCTCCAGCTTCCCGTCCGATTGGCCGCTCGTTTGAGCTCCTCGAAGTTCTCCGGCAGTTCGCTAACTGCTCCAATATCATGGTTGTTAGTCAAAGTTCAATCTCCTTAATCATCGCCATCTCGGCAGAATGATGAATGTAATGGGTATGAACACCATTATAGCACGAACCGGACTATCCTACTCCTATGAAGCCGATTGACCAGCCTGCCAATCAAATTCACCTAATCATGTTGCTGCAAAGGCAGCATGATGGTGATTTTTGTGCCCAATCCAGCTTGGCTATGAATGGTTACACCATAGTTTGGTCCGTAAGCAAGCTGCACACGTTCATGAACGTTTTTGATGCCATATCCTGCTTTCGATTCTGTGGATAACAGTGTTTCTACTTGTTCAGAAGACATTCCGCAGCCGTCATCCTCTACTTCAAGCAAGAGCGCTGGAGCACCAGCGTGCATGGATCGGTAAATACGGATGAAGATCTCGAGACATTGTTGATCATCATAGATTGCATGATTAATGGCGTTTTCGACAAAAGGCTGCAATAACAATTTTAACGTTTCATGTTTACACAAGCTCTCGTCCACTTCCCAGCGTTCCATAAAGCTGTCTTCAAAGCGCAAATGCTGGATGGCAAGATAGTGCTTGGTAAGGGCGATTTCCTTTTCCAGCGTAATATATTGATGCCCCATATTTAATGAAGTCTGATAGAATCTTGCGAGATGGTTCAACATTTTGCTTACTTCCATATCATCGTTTTGGATGGCCAGAGAGGAAATACCCGACAGCGTATTATACAGAAAATGCGGATTGATCTGGCTTTGCAAGGCATAAAGCTCCGCATCGCGCTTGGCAATTTCCTTGATATACAGCTTATCAATCATATCCTTGAGACGTGTGCTCATCTTGTTGAAAGCTGCGTTTAACTGCCCGATCTCATCCTTGCTGGAATCCGTAAGCAAGACGGTGAAATTTCCTTTCTCTACCTGTGCGGCTTGACGGTTTAATTTCCGCAGGCGGAGCGACAAGTATTTGGCAATGACGATGATCATTAAGATGGACAAGACAATACTAAAGAGCGCAATGACAACAATTTGCATAGCGGTCTGACGAGATGAACTCATGATTTCGTCAATGGGTGTGAGAGAGACGGTTTTCCAACCATGAGGCATGGTATTATACACCAGCAAATGGGGATGTCCGTCTATGGCGACGACTTCTTGATTGCCCGACAACTCGGGGCCTATGGCTTCGCTGAATGACAGGTTCAGAAGCGACTTATCAGATGCTGAGATAATTTGATTTTTTTCATTGAGCAAATAGACGCTTTTGTTCTGCTCTTCTTTTTCGATCAACTTGTAGAGCAACTCTTCATTAAGACCGATCGTCACCATTCCATAAAAATGGTTTTGAGCGTTAAAGTTAAGAATACGCCCAAGATAGATCACGTTGTTCCCGTTTTTGTCTTGAATCACGTTGCTGAATATATTGTTGCCGTAGGTTTGTTGTAATTGAGTTAAGTACTCAAGCGGCAAATTTTCAAGCGTAATATGCTTGAGAAACAGACCATCCTCCGGAAGCGACTTGTTGTCTACATATAGGTTGATGCTGGCAATGTTGTTGTTCGCAGTAAGCAAGCTGTATAAGAGTCCATCGATATACCGGTAGGCTTCGACAAAAGAATAGTCTCTTGTGTAATTTTGCGTAAGATAGGCTTGCAAGTTCTCATCTGTATAAATCAGAGATGAAATCTGGCGAAGATTATTCAAGTGAGCGTTGACATTGCTGCTGATTTGCTGGTTGCTGCTAGACATATTCTCATAAGTCAATTCGAGCAGCCGCTGCTCCGTACGATCATAGAAGAACACCGTAATAAAGATAAGCGGAATGATCGTGACGGTAAGAAAGATAACCAGCAGCTTCTGCAGCAAAGACGAATTGTTGAATAGCCTTTTCAATGTCTTCATGTCCGTGGTCTCTTTTTCGCGTGTGTACGGTATTGATTAGGGGTAAGCCCCGTGCGTTTGAAAAAGACAGAGCCAAAATAGGAGGGGCTCTCATAGCCGACTTGCTTGGCAATCTCATGGATTCTAATATTTGTTTCCTGCAGCATGAGGCAAGCATGGTCCATGCGGACCTGAGTTACATATTCGAGCAGTGTTTTTCCCGTAACATCCTTGAATATCGTTCGGAGATAGTTGGGTGACAGGTAGATGAGCTCAGCAAGCACATCAATCGAGATCACCCCGCCATAATTTTGTTGTATGATATTGCATACTTCGTTGACAATCTCGATATGCCGATCGACGGGAGATGCTTCCAGCTCGTCCATCATAATGCTCAGTAGTTGCCGCATGTGTGTCTTCATAGATTGCATGCTTTCCATCAGGGACAGCCGCTCGAAGAATTTGGAATCGTTTTCAAATATTTCTTGCAAAGGACGGTTGTTAGCCGCAACCGCAGACAGCACCGCATTAAAAACGGAAACGCTGTCTACAAAAGCTTGACTGATATTGCCGGGCGGCAGACCGCCATCGTAATAGTCATGGAGCCATTCTTCAACCTGGTCTCTGCGATTTTGCTGTACGGCGGCAATCAGGTGCTCTGTTTTAGGAAAGGGTTCCTTGCGCAATATGGCTTGCATGTTCTCCCAGTTGTCATGGATCAGTCCCGTGCCGTGAATAGCAACCAGTTGATTGCGCGTTTGCAGCATCTTGGGCCATTGTTTGGTAAAGGAGAGCAGGGAGTGCGGTTGGTCTGTCAGGAACAGGGATATCCAACGCTGCGCATTCGGGGACTGATCTCTCCAATGCGCAAACACGGTACGGTCTGATTCCTTGGTGACGAAAAGCCATTGGCCATCGCGCAATTTGGTCAGCACGCCAGGAGAAAAGCTTGGCAATCCCGCGATGAAAAATTCCAATCTTTCCACAGTGGAGAAATCGCCGGAAGGCGCGTCGAATACAAGCGGGTTCTCTGCGAGCAGGCTGTATTCGTCGATACTGATAAATACAAAATAAAAGGTTTTGTTATCCGCAGGCAGATGCAAATGGTGGTTGTATACAGCAGTCACTTCGTCTGCCAAGCCGGAGAGCAGATTTCCCCCGATCTGAAGAAGCTCACGCAGGTATTCTCCCGACGTTAATAAGGTGGAGTTGAATCGATTCTTCTGCTCTTCACAACGCTGACGAACCATCCTCATTGTCGCAGCCAATTCCTCGTGGTCAACGGGCTTCAGCAAATAACCGCAGGCACCATGCTGAAGTGCGGCACAAGCATAATCAAATTCATTGTATCCGCTTAGAAACACAATTTGAATGTTAGGGAAGCGAGTATGAACTTGTTTGCAGAGCTCAATGCCGTCCATGACAGGCATTTTCACGTCGGTAATGAGAATATCCGGTTGCAGGGCTTCTATTTTTTGCAATGCATCCCGTCCGTTGCTGGCAGTGGCAACGACACGGCAGGACATTTGTTCCCAATCTATATAATTTGCAAGAGTGTCTAAAGTGAGCCGTTCGTCATCGACCAATATAATATTGTACATAGATCCTCCTTGCATATCCTTAGATGATAGAACAGAGTATAAGTTCCAATGCAGGCAATGTCAATTGATCGGAATCATCAAAACACATGATATGGTGAAAGGTCGTTTTTTTGCGATAGAAATCGGAAAATCGTGATATAGCGATACAAAACAAGATTCTATATGATGAATTCATAAACTTAAATTGGAGATAAGGAGGCGGGAGAATGGAAGTTGAGATGGATAGAAGCAGCAAGAAAATTCCGTTTCTTAAACATCCTACAATTAAGAAAATGGTCCGGCAGCGATACTTTTATTTGCTTCTAATTCCGGGAGTGGTATGGGCAGCATTGTTCGCTTACGCTCCTATGGTTGGTTTGTACATGGCATTTGTAGATTATCAGCCGACTTTAGGGGATTTCTGGGGCTCGCTTTTTAAAGCGGACTTTGTGGGCTTGCAGTGGTTCCAATACTTCTTCTCAGGGCAAGACTTTTGGATCGTGATGCGCAATACTCTGGTATCGAGTGTGTTAACGCTCTCGATCGGGTTTATTCTTCCTATCATCATCGCAATCATGCTGAATGAGGCAAGAATAACCTGGTTCAAACGGACGGTCCAGACAGCCTCCTACTTGCCATTTTTTATTTCATGGGTTGTTGCTGCAAGTATTGTGATTACATTGTTGTCCGCTGAGGGACCTGTCAATCAGCTGCTGATGAAAATCGGATTTATAGAACAAGGTATTTTGTTTATGCAGGAAGGCAAAATGTTCTGGATCATTATTGCCCTTTCGAATGCTTGGAAGGATATGGGCTACAATTCCATCATGTATATGGCTGCCATCGCTGCCATTCCAACGGAGTTGTTCGAAGCTGCGAAAGTGGACGGGGCCAATCGTGTGAAGCAAATCTGGCACATCCTGCTGCCGATGCTGCGGCCTACCATTATTATTCTGTTGATTTTGAACATCGGCAACTTGATGAATACCGGATTTGATCAATATTTCTTGCTGGGCAATTCACTGAACAGAGCCTATTCCGATGTCATTGACACCTATGCGTTCCGTTATGGCATTCAGAATGGCATGTTCTCCTATGCAGCCGCTGTCAGCATGTTCAAATCGGTAATCGCTTTTATTCTGGTGATAACGGTAAACCAAATATCCAAAAAAATGGGCCAAACGCATCTGTTCTAACCATTTGTGCATACGGCTGGGAGAGGAATGAAAAAATGAATAATGAAGTTGCACCCACAGTCGCTAGAAGCAAGTGGTCACAGCGCTATACGCTGGCAACCATTACGGGGAATATGATCATTTACGGATTTTTATTGTTATTGTTCATCGTTACCTTCTTTCCGTTCTGGCATATTTTCATATTATCCCTGAATGATGCTTCTGACCCGACTTATGGACAATTTATGCTGTGGCCAACCGAATTCAGCCTGGACAGTTACAAAACGGTATTGAAGGATGCAGAGATTCTGAATTCCATCGGAGTGACGGTCGCTCGAACGGTAATTGGAGTGCCTCTTACGCTGGCTTGCATCTCCATGCTGGCTTACTCGCTAAGTAAAAGAGAGCTGGTGGGCTGGCGCGGCATTAATTTGTTTTTTGTATTTACGATGTATTTCAGCGGCGGATTGATTCCCACCTACATGGTCATTCGCAGCTTGAATCTGATCGACAGCTTCTGGGTTTTTATCTTCCCCGGGATTATGAGTATATTTTGGATGATATTAGTTCGCACCTACATGGAGGGCTTGCCCAAAGAAATGGAGGAAGCGGCACAAATAGAAGGCGCCAATGACATTCAGATTTTTCTTAAAGTCATTATCCCTGTGTGTACTCCGGTACTGGCTACGATCACCTTGTTTTCAGCCATTGTTCATTGGAATGCGTGGTATGATTCTTACATTTATACGTATAACCCTGATTTGAAAACGTTATCAGCTGTGTTGGTCAAAATTCTGAATCAATTCCAGACCAATGACATGTTAAGTGCGGCACAGCAGCTTGCCAATGAACAGCGTAAGATGCCGGTATCCAGCGAGAGTATCCGTATGACAGTGACGATGGTAGCGACATTGCCCATCATTCTTATGTATCCATTGCTGCAAAAGTACCTCCTGAAAGGAATGCTTATTGGGGCAGTAAAAGGCTAGGCGTTACCAATCGAACATCGTGCTTTCGCCCATATTCCGAATCTGGCATTCGGTTCAGGATATGGTTGAAATATATATCCCCCTGCATAAGCAGCAGGGAAGCAAGATTCAAGAAAGTTCTAGTTTCATCACAGCTATTTCATTCATAGGAGGGTATCAGAATGAGAAAAAGAATGATCATGGCAGCGCTGCTTGCATGCACTATGCTGATGAGCGCATGCAGTACCGGAGACAAAAATGAGAACGTTCCCAAAGGGGGAGAAGCAACCGGTACAACGAACAAGCCAATTACATTAACGTTGTTTGACAAAAATGTGGGTGATCCATTTACGAACCCTGTTGCAAAAGAAATTACAGAACGCACAGGTGTATTTATTGAGATTCAGCAGCCTACCGGTAATCCCGATGAGAAACTGAATTTGATGCTAGTCAGCGGTGATTTGCCTGATATTGCCGTCATTGACAGACGTGAAGCAACCATGAACAAATACATTGCCGGTAAAGCATTGATTCCGCTGAATGATTTGATTGAGGAGCACGCTCCGAACATCAAGGCGCGTTATGGAGACGTGCTTTCCAAAAGCGTGTATGAGGATGGCAAAAATTATTATTTGAACAACTGGTACGGCCTGGATCCGGATCCAAACTGGGCAATCAATATGCGTATGGATATCCTTGAGGAGTTCGGATATGGCGAGCGCGCATTGGCCGGAGATTCCTTTACACAGGATGAGTTTTTGGACCTGCTGAGAAAATTTAAAGAGAAATATCCAACTGTAGACGGAAATCCTTCTATACCGATGACCGTGAACGCAGATCACATGCCTACTATCATTGGTTCCTTCAAGGCGATGTATGGGATGAAAACGTATTATGAGAAGGATGGCCGCCTTGAGTTTATAGTCAGAGATCCGCGTTACCTGGAAATGATAAAGTTCATCAACACTCTTTATACAGAAGGCTTGCTAGACCGTGAGTGGGGCATCAATAAAGCTCAAAACTATGAGCAGAAAACGGTCAGCGGACGCGTGTTTGCGACGGCGGGCGGTATCGTCAATGATGCCAACACGGCATTCCGCGCCAAATACGGAGAGGATACCAATCAACTGTTCTACGGATTTAAAGTAACGGCTCCAGGCGTTGATCCCGCAGAAACAACTTTTGGCCCTCGCAGCTCCTTGGGCTGGGACGGCATTGGTATTACGGTAGCGAATGAGCATCCGGTAGAAACGATCAAATTCCTAGACTTCCTCGCAAGCGAAGAAGGCCAGTATTTGCTGATGTGGGGTAAGGAAGGCATGAACTGGAATATGGAGAACGGCGTTCACGTACCGACGCAGGAAGCGCTGGATTCCATTAGAGCGGATTGGCAAGAATTCTCGAAAACAACAGGCGCGCGCAAATGGACATGGATGATTCGCAATGGACTGGGCGAGGACGGCACTCCTTATGACTTAATGTTCCGTTACAACAGAGATAACGTGAATGAACATGCACTGAAATCAATGGAAGGCTCCACTTGGGATACCGCGCTTTATGATGATCTGGGTCCAAAGGGAGGCTCGCCCGACGCATTGAGTGAGCAAAAAATCAAGGATATTATCGACAACAGCTTCTCCTCTATGGTGTATGCAAATTCACAGAGTGAGATTGACGGCATGTATGCCAAAATGATTGCTGAGCTAGAAGCCAATAATGCAGTGAAGATTGAAGATATCTATACAGCTAACTACAAGGTTCGTATGGACTTGTACAACGCTGCCGAAAAGAAATAAGCATGTAGCAATCCAACAAAGTTTCGCTATGATTACGGGGCGGAGTGCGGCAAGCTGTACCCTGCCCCGTGCACTTTTAAAGCAGGAGTATTACCGTGAAGCTTCCGATTTTTCTACTAGAGGACGGCAGCAACGCTTATGCTTGAGCATGTGAATTCGCTTTCTAAGGAGACATAGAAGATGGCTATCATCATAGGAAAAAACAATGTTTTTTTGTTAAACACAAGAAACTGCTCGTATAGCTTTAGTGTAGATCAGGAAGGGCTCCTGCGGCATCTATATTGGGGTGCGCGCATAGATTCGGTTGAAGATTTCAAGAATGAGCCCTATATATGGGAGCAAGGCTTTCATCCCCTCAATGATGTCAAGCGGGAAGAATGCTCCTCTTTTGGAACCATGCGGTTCAAGGAAACTTCTTTCAAAGTAACGTTTGCCGATGGTGTGAGAGATTTTCGTTATCGTTATGCGGGGCATACGATTGACAATGACGAACTCACCGTGGTTCTGGAAGACACCGTATATCCGCTTCAAATGTCCTTGCACTACAAGGTGTATGAAGATGCAGATATCATTGAAAAGCGTCGCACAGTTAAGAACTGTGGCACCGAAGTCGTTACCGTGGAGCGTCTGCATTCGGGAGAATGCTCGTTGCCTGGAGCAGGCTGGAATCTGAAAAACTTTAACGGCATGTGGAATTCTGATTTCGATGCATACGAGCAAAAAATAACGGGCGGAAAAACAGTGTTGGAAAGTCTGCGCGGCGCAACGGGCCATGTAGCGAATCCGAGCTTTGTTCTCTATCAACATGCGGGAGAAACATACGGAGAGGTCTATTACGGCGCACTGGCATGGTCGGGAAATTTCAAAATCGTATTGGAGCAAACGCCCTACGAGTATTTGAATATTTTGGCGGGGATGAACGATACCGACTTCGAATGGAGATTGGCAGGCGGGGAAGCTCTGGAAGCTCCGGCTCTGTATCTGGGCTATTCTCCGGATGGCTTTGACAGAATGTCGAATGCAATGGGCGAGTTCTCCAGACGATATGTCATGCCAAAGCCGATGGCAGAAAAGCCTCTTTCCGTTTTATATAACTCCTGGGAAGCCACCTATTTTGATGTGAATGAGCAGGGGCAGCTTCAGCTTATCGACAAGGCTGCACAAATCGGCGTGGAGCTGTTTGTTATGGATGATGGATGGTTCGGACAGCGCAGCGATGATCATGCGGGGCTGGGGGATTGGCGGATAAATACAACAAAATTTCCAAACGGATTGGCACCGCTGACCCAAAAGCTGAAGAGCTACGGCATGCAATTTGGCTTGTGGATTGAGCCCGAGATGGTGAATCCTGACAGCGACTTGTATCGCGCTCACCCGGACTGGGTGTATCATTACGCAAGCCGTCCGGTGATGGAAGGGCGTTACCAGTATATGCTGGATCTGACCAGGCAAGATGTACAGGAGTATATCATTGCGGAGATTGATCGGCTGCTAACGGAGAATGATATCTCCTATATCAAATGGGATATGAACAGAGGAATGAGCGAGGTTGCTTCTGCTGTATTGGATCGCAGTGAATTTAAAACGATTTGGTACCGGCATACGAAGGGGTTTTACCATATTATCCAGTCGCTGCGGGCGCTGCATCCCGAGGTTGAGTGGGAGGCTTGCGCAAGCGGCGGCGGCCGCGTGGATTATGGCGCTATGCCATACTTCGACGAATTCTGGCCAAGCGATAACACGGATCCTCTGGACCGCTTGTCCATTCAGGAAGGGTATAGCTATCTATATCCAATCAAATATATGCGTGCCTGGGTGACGGATTCAGGAAACAACGGCAAACGTGCCATGCCGCTGTTGTTCCGATTGCATATCTCCATGTGCGGGGCGCTTGGCATTGGACTTAATTTGAATGAGAGTACGGAAGAGGATATGGCGCTTCTGAAAAAATATGTGGCGCTCTATAAAGAAGTTCGTTCGATTATTCAGTTTGGGCAATTACACCGCTTGGCGTCGTTGCCGGTGGACGGCTTGCAGGCCGTGCAGTACGAGAATGGAGAAGAGAGCGTATTGTTTGCATTCCTGGATCATCCTTCTCGCTGGCGCACAGCATTTACGATTCGTCCAAGAGGGCTGGATGCGAAAAGGAGTTATTTGGTAGAAATAGAAGGGCAGCAGGATCAGAACTATTCAGGCGCGTTTTTGATGAACAATGGTCTCAAGATTACGCTTAACCATGATTATGCAAGCTGTATGGTGCGTTTGTTGCCGGAATAAAAAATACGAATGGACAGGGGATTGCATCTATGTGGAAACTGTATTCGCCTAATCATACTGTTAGTTTCACAGTGTTCGAGAATGCCGAGAAGGAATTATGGTACGCTGTTGAGCGCAATGGCAAAGCGGCCATCGAGCAAAGCAAGCTTGGCTTTGAAAGTGATTTGGAGGATTTCACAAAAGGCTTTCGTTTTGTAAAGGAAGCTCGTGCTGTTGTTGACGAGAGCTATTCCATACCAGCGGGCAAAAAAGCAGTTTATGAGAATCATGCGAATGAGCTGACGCTAGAGTTCCAGTGCGGCGCGTATACGTTCGTACTGTGCGCGCGTGCTTATGATGATGGGGCTGCTTTCCGCTATCAAGTACTCTCTAATGAAGAAAAACCGATGAAAGTATTGCGTGAAGCAACCAATTTCAATCTGGCAGAGGACTACAATGAATTGTGGCTGCAGCATTGGGTGAACAGCTATGAAGGCACCTATGACCGTACCGGCTGGGAAGACAAAGAAGGCAGAGATTACGGGATGCCAAGCTTGTTCCATGCTGACAATGGCGGCTTGGTCATGATTACAGAAGCAGAGGTATACAACACGGATGGCAGCTATTGCTCCTGTCATTTGCGCGGAGCCGGAGAGCGAAGCATGTCCTTGGAATTCGCTCCGGAAGAAATGGGGAGACCGCTCTCCTGTAAGCTTCCGTTCGCCTCTCCTTGGCGCGTCATTGTGGTGACAGACGATTTGAACGAATTGGTGAATACCACCATCAACTATAACTTGAATCCGCCTTCTGTCATGGAAGATACAAGCTGGATCAAGCCGGGGCGTTGTTTGTGGGGCTGGTGGGAATATATGAACAGCGCACAGCTATATACGGAGCAAAAGCGCTTTGTGGATTATGCGGCAGCGGTCGGATTTGAAGGACTCACCGTGGATGCGGACTGGGATATGACGTGGCTGAAAGAGCTGTGCGATTATGCCCACTCGAAAGGGATCGTAGTATGGCTGTGGAGCGCCATGCAGTATATCGACACACCTGAGAAAGCACAAGAGAAAATTCCGTTATGGGCAAGCTGCGGGGTAGACGGGCTTAAGGTCGATTTCTTCCAGAACGATTCTCAGCATACGATGTGGCAATACGAAATGATTGCAAACTTAATGACGAAACATAAGTTGATGATTAATTTCCATGGGGCGACCAAATGTATGGGCGAAGGACGCACATGGCCGAACTTTATGACGGCAGAAGGGATTCTGGGCATTGAGCATTATATGTGGAGCGGATTACCGGACGCGAAGCACAATTGTACGGTTCCCTTTACACGCAATGTCATCGGTCCGATGGATTATACGCCGACCGGGTTCTCGAACAAAAACCGCAACACGACGTTAGGGCATCAAATGGCGCTTTCCGTCGTGTATGAATCAGGCGCTGCGCATATTGCAGCATCCATTTATTATTTGGAGGCATGGAAAGGGACCGATTTTCTGCGCCGCATGAAGCCTGTTTACGATGAGGTCAAGGTATTGTCTGGCTTCCCAGGCCATCATGCCGCCATTATGCGCCGTTCCCAAGAAGAGTGGCTGATTGGCTGCATTACAGACGAAGCGATGATCCTGCGCCTGAGCATGGATTTCCTGCCTGAAGGTGAGTTTGAGGCTGATATTTATGAGGATGACTACAGCGGCGAATTGATGAAGGTGAAGCGCATCAAAGTGACGTCTGCCGATGTCATAGAGCTTCCGCTTCTGAAAGGCGGCGGCGCCGGCATTTATATCACCAAAGAAATCTCGGAGCTGCCAACAGGAATTTGTTCCGGTTACATGAGTGACGCGAGAACAGAGTACTTGGCAGCAGCGGGACAAACGCGGCAAGGCAGCGAGCCTGTCGTTTATGAGAATGGACAGGAAGCGGTATTGCTGAATGGCAGTGTTGTGTTTTCAGTGAAAACAACGGATACGCCTCATACCATAAGACTGTTCTATGCAGCAACAGAGCCTTGGACATTGCGTGTCAGTGACGGAATCAACAAAGTGGACATGGCAATGCCGCAAAGCGGCTCTAATAAAATATTCATGACCAAGGATGTGGTATTTCCGTTCGCTGGCGGCGAGAGCGCGTTGTTCCTGGAGCGTATTGCAGGAGCTGTGCCGGCGTTGGAAAAAATCCATATTATTAATAACAATCCTCCAAAAGAATTGTATGTTCCTGTTGGAAAAGGCAGCCTGAGCGGTGGCGCAGAATTTGTATTAGATGCAGCAGGTGAGGAGAAGGTTACAGGTCTTGGCAATGGAGGCGAGCTTAAGTTTGACCGTATTATGGTGCCTGAGGATGGCTATTATTTGATGCGCTTTGACTACTGTGCAGGGGAAAGCAGAGACCTCAGCATAGAGCTTAACGGAGGAGCGCACACGTACAGAACCAATTTGCACAACACAGCGGGCTGGGGCTTCCCAGTATGGGATATCAAAGATCAGCGTGAAATTCGCATCTGGATGCAAGCGGGCAATAATGCTATCCGTCTATACAATGATGAAGGCCGAGCCGTTCATATATACGGTTTTGCGATTATTGGGGATGAGTAAGAAGGCTTTTACGTAAGCGGGAAAAGAACGGGGGAAGTCACCCCTTTCGTGTATTGCGATACACGAGGGGAGCCTTCCCCATTATTTTTTTGAAGAGCCGTGAGAAGTAGTAGGGGTCTTGAAACCCGAGGCGAATGCTAATTTCCTTAATACTCTGCTCGGTGAGGTCCAGATACTGGCATGCGAGCTGAATCTTAAGCCGCAAATAGTAATCGATTGGAGAGTAGCCTGTCATTTTTTTGAACACATGCGTATAATGCGGAACCGATAAATGGGCTTGATCCGCTAATTGTTGCAGGGATATATTCTGCTCCAAGTGATCGCTCATGAATTGGAGCGAGAGCTCCAGATCGTGCTTCTTCTTCTGCTTCCCTGGCACATGGGGTTGTTGCTGCGAGAATCGTATGAGCGCCGCGAGATGGCATGCCAGCTGCGAGACATAAATAATGCGGTTGAGGGAGTATCCTTTCTGCAGAAGATCATAACATTGATGAAATAACTCGATGATTTTGGCGGAATGTTCAACGGACACCAGTGTCGGCGCCGTATATTGATCTATGCCCTCAAAGAAGGAACCGGCATTCTCTCCTTTCATATGAAACCAATAAATAGTCCATGGATCGGTCTCCGAGGAGCCGTATTCATGGGGCATATTGGCAGGGATGACCATGACGGAGCCTTTGTGCAGGATCTGTCTCTTCTGACCGCTCAGGCTAACCCAGCCTTCGCCAGCAATACAATACATAACGATGTAAGCGGCGCTGCCCGCAGGGCGTTCGCGATAGTGATGCAGTGCCTGTGGAAAGCAGCCTATATCCGTTATATACAGAGGGCGGATGAGCGGGTGAGTCGCGTATTCGGCAATAATATTATCGGGCAGCACAATCAGCTTTTGGGACATGAATCCGTCTTGTTTTTTTATAGTATCCATAATATACACTATGCTTTTTTCAGAAACGCTTGTCAACTCTTAAACGCAATTGAAATCATAATATAATCCATCATCTTCATTTGATAGTGAATGGTCTTGAGTGGTGAAACCTCGTAGGATAAGGGTAACGAACATACATCTTGTATACGAAGGGATGAGCGAAGTGACAAAACAAGCTGAAGTTAAGGTATGGGAAGAAAGGATTGAAATCCCTACATATGAAGTAGGGGAGCCGGATAAAAATCCGATGTTTCTGGAAAAACGCGTCTACCAGGGGAGTTCAGGCCGTGTCTATCCTCATCCGGTTATTGATAAAATCTATGACGATAAGGTTATGAAGCCCTATCAAATGGTATACCTGGAAAACGAATACGTTCAAATTCAAATGATGCCTCAAATCGGCGGACGAATATATAGAGCGATCGATAAGACGAATAACTATGATTTTGTCTATCACAATCAAGTGATCAAGCCTGCATTAGTCGGTCTTATTGGACCATGGATCTCGGGCGGCATTGAATTTAACTGGCCGCAGCATCACCGTCCGAATACGTATGGACCTGTCGAGTACACCATCGAGGCCAATGAGGATGGCAGTAAAACGGTATGGGTAGGCGAGATTGACCGGATGTACGGCACGAAAGTAACGACAGGCTTCACGCTCTACCCTGGCAAAGCTTACTTGGAGATCCATGCGCAAATGTATAACCGCACACCAGAGCCTCAGACGTTCCTATGGTGGGCGAATCCCGCATTGGCTGCCAATGATCATAGCCAATCGGTATTTCCTCCCGATGTGCATGCCGTATTCGATCATGGGAAACGTGATGTATCCAAATTTCCAATTGCAACCGGAACATACTACAAGATGGATTACTCGGAAGGCGTTGATATCTCCAAATACAGCAATATTCCCGTGCCAACATCCTATATGGCGTATCAGTCAGATTATAATTTTATTGGCGGCTATGATCATAAAGTCCAGGCAGGGCTGCTGCATATTGCGAATAAACATGTCTCGCCTGGCAAGAAGCAATGGACATGGGGGCATGGAGAATTTGGTCAGGCTTGGGATCGCAATTTGACAGATGAAGACGGTCCTTACATTGAGCTGATGACCGGTGTCTACACAGACAATCAACCAGACTTCACATGGCTTCAACCGTATGAAGAGAAGAGCTTTAAGCAATATTTTATGCCATACAAGCAAGTCGGCATGGTGAAGAACGCTTCTATTGATGCGGCTGTGAATCTGGAAGTGACCGGTCAACAAGCGACCGTACATGTCTATGCAACCTCGGTATTCGAGGACGCGCATGTCATTCTTAAAAGCGCTCGTCAAACGTATTTGGACAAGACGCTTAAGCTTTCACCCGTGGATACATTCTCGGCTGAAATGGAGATCGATAAGCATGAGCTTGTAGAAGATTTAACCCTTGTCGTCTTAACTGCAAGCGGCAGAGAGCTGATCTCGTATCAGCCGAAGCCGAAGGGAATCGAGCAGACGCCAGCTCCGGCGAAGGCGATCGGCGCACCGGAGGAGTTGAAGAATACAGAAGCTTTATATTTGGCAGGTCTTCACTTGGAGCAGTATCGTCATGCTACGTACGAGCCTGATGCTTATTATTTGGAAGGATTAAAACGTGATCCTGAGGATATTCGCCTGAATAACGCATACGGATTATTGCTGCTGCGCAGAGGGTTGCTAGAAGAGAGCGAAGTGTACTTTAGGAAAGCGATTGAGACGTTGACTCGCCATAATGCTAGACCTTATGACAGTGAGCCGTTCTACAACTTAGGCAAAACCTTGAAATGGCAAGGCCGCTTGAAGGAAGCGTTCACGACATTCTACAGGGCAGTCTGGTCCGCAGCATGGCAAGCAACCGGGTATTATGCGCTAGCGCAAATTGCCAGTGAGAAGCAGCAATATGAAGAGGCACTTGAACTGATTGACCGTTCTCTTACGATGCAGCAGCGCAATTACAAAGCTCGTAATCTGAAGAGCGTTATTCTGCGAAAACTCAATCGTCTGGCTGAAGCAAAGCGGCTAACAGAGGAGACCATTTCTCTGGATCCGATGGAATTCGGTTCAAGGAATGAATGGATCTGCATCTATGAGCAATCCGGAAATCAAGCGCAAGCTGAACTAGCAAAGCAAACCTTAGTGAACCTAATGCGAGACGACGCGCATAACTATATTGCGCTTGCACACGATTATGCGGATGCCGGGCAATATGCGGAGGCACTGGATGTATTAGGCCGCATTGCTGAACGTACAAGCGGCAACGTGTATCCGATGGTTCATTACTATCAAGGGTACTATAGCATGAAGTGTAATGATCCCGCTGCATGCGATTCCTATTATGGCCTGGCGGAGGAAGCGAATCCTGCGTATTGCTTCCCCAACTCGATTCAGGATTATGTCGTATTGAAGCATGTGACAGCATGGCGCGAGAATGATTCAAAGGCACCGTATTATATGGGCAACTTGTTGTTCGATAAGAAGCGGCATGATGAAGCTGTATCCTATTGGGAGAAATCGGCAGCATTGAATGATAACTTTGCAACCGTACATCGCAACTTGGCTTTGGCTTATTTCAATAAAAAGCATAATCCGGATGCAGCGCTTACTGCATTGGAGAAAGCATTTGCTTTGAATACATCCGACGCTCGAGTATTGTACGAGTTGGATCAATTGTATAAGAAGCTTAATTATTCTTCGGAGAAACGATTAGCGAGGTTGGAGCAATACAAGGAATTGGTGATCATCCGTGATGATTTGTACCTGGAGTATATTACACTGCACAACGCCTTGAGCCGTCATGAAGAAGCGATTGCGTTGATTATGAATCGCAACTTCCACCCATGGGAAGGCGGCGAAGGGAAAGTGCCGACCCAATACGTGCTAGCGCGGGTAGAGCGGGCGAAGAAGCTGCTAGAAGCAGGCCAGGCGAAGGAAGCCATAGAGCAATTGCTCGCAGCGAAGCAGTACCCGTTGAATGTGAATGAGGGGAAATTAGAAGGAGCCCAAGAGAATAACATCCATTATTACTTAGGTCTCGCTCATCAACAACTTGGAGAAGAGGAGCAAGCTATGCAGTATTTTTCCGCAGCTTCCCAAGGGCTGGATGAACCGACAAGCGCGATGTACTATAATGACCAGCCGCCGCACATGATTTTCTATCAAGGTGTTGCTTTACGTCAATTGGGTAATGAGAAAGCGGCTCGCAGCCGGTTCAACAAGCTAGTGGACTATGGAGAACAACATATCTTTATCGATCAAAAGATTGATTATTTCGCAGTATCTTTGCCAGACTTCCTGGTATTTGATGAGGATCTGAATAAGAAGAATCATATCCATTGTTACTACATGATGGGGCTAGGTCATTTAGGTCTTGGAAACCAAGCAGAAGCGGTGAAGAACTTTAAGCTGGCGCTTGAACTCGAGCCGAACCATCAAGGCGCTGCCATCCATATGGAGCTTGCGCTTCAGGGCGTTTCATGAAAATATGCAAAGCTGCCTCTATATACGGTCGTTCCTCAGGGAATGGCCTCTCTAGAGGTTTTCTCTTATTTATCAGAGGAGAAAGGGGAAAGCAACCATGTTGCAGTGGAGACAACATCAGATGGATGACCAGGAAGTATGGACAGGTACGAACTCGATTATCGAATTCACGATTGCCCCTAATCTAGGGAGCAAAGTCATTTCATTGAAAAATCTGAAGACCGGGAGAGAATGGTTGTCGAGAACGGATAACCCGCTTGGCAACAAGGGGTATGCGAGCTCATTCGCAGATAGTGACGGCAGCGGCTGGGATGAGATGTTCCCGACGATTAACGTATGCCGTTATCCGGAATTTCCTTGGCAGGAGGTAGAATTGCCTGATCATGGAGAGGTGTGGTCGATTCCTTGGCATGTCATCGCACATGAAAGGAAACTCAGCTGCGAGGTATATGGGGTGAGGATGCCGTATCATCTGAAGAAAACCTATTCGTTCACGAAAGAACAACGATTGCGGATTGATTATTCCGTTCAGAATCTCAGCCCATTTCCCTTCTCTTTCTTATGGGCAGCCCATCCGCTGTTTCAAGTGGAAGAAGGTATGGAAATGATAGTGCCTCGCGAAATGACTTCGATTGTTGTCTCCTATTCCCAAGATGGCCGGTTGGGCCAGAGGGGAGACCTCCAGAAGTGGCCAATCCCCTATGGGGATCAAGAACAGATACGATTGAACGTGGTGGAAGCGGCCACGGCCCGTACGGCAGAGAAGTATTATTTTCAAGGTGAGCTGCCCGAAGGGAAGGCCTCCCTCTTCGACCCGGTTACAGGAGAACAATTGACGATGCTATTCCCAAAGGATAAGGTTCCTTATCTCTCCATTTGGGCAAATGCTGGTGGATATCAGGGACATTATCATGTGGCGATCGAGCCGGCTACCGGGTTCCTCGACGATTTATCTTATGCCATGGAGCGCAAGTCTGCTGCCGTTGTGGAAGCGCAGGGCACTCATGAATGGTTCTTGGAAATCGAATTGATTTCTGGAATGAAAGTTCAGAGTACAAAGGATAAGGAGGGTGCGATATGAGTAACTATAAACTATGGTATAGACAACCCGCCTCACAATGGTCAGAGGGACTTCCTCTCGGGAACGGAAGAATAGGTGCTGTCATTTACGGGTCCGCAGATTGGGAGACATGGAGCATGACAGAAGTAACCTACTGGTCGGGACAATCGGAAGCAACAGCTACCCCGTCTAAGGGCAAGGCTGATCTTGAGGAGATGAGAAAGCATTTTTTTGCGGGAGACTTTCCGACAGGAGATAGACTTGCCAAACAAGTACTGCAGCCGAAAAAAGCGAATTTTGGAACAAACCTGCCCCTGTGTGATATAAAGTTTCATTTCGAAACGGTTGCTGATTCTGATAGCTTCATTCGCGAGCTGGATCTGGAGGAGGCTATTTCACTTACCTCCTACAAGGTGAATGGCCATACCATCCGACGTGAGGTCTTCGCTACACATGCGGATGATCTTGTTGCTTCGCGCTTATGGGGGGATATTCCGGGTTCGGTTTCCTTCACGCTAGGTATCGAAGGGCGTACAGAAACCTTCCAAACCGAGACAATGAACAACGACACCCTAACATTCAGAGGACAGGCTACGGAGCAAGTACACAGTGATGGCACATGCGGCGTATGGAGCGAAGGTATTATGAAGGTGGCTGTGTCCGGCGGTGCTCTCCGCAGTGAAGCGGGCAAGCTGGTTGTAGCGGGAGCCGATGAAGCCTGGGTTTATTTTGCCGTGAATACGGATTACCGAAGAGAAGCTGGTTGGGAAGCGGATGCCAAGCGCCAAGTAGAAGAAGCACTTGCCAAGGGATATTCGCAGCTTAGAGAGGATCATATACTGGACTATCGTGGACTTTATGCACGGGTTGAGCTGGATTTGGGCAAGTCCGCGCCATCCGCTCTGCCTACGAATGAAAGGATACAGCTGTTCAAAAAGGGGCAAGTCGATGATCCTGATTTGTTTGCATTATTTTTTCAATATGGAAGATATTTGATGATTTCAGGCTCGCGGGCGGACTCTCCATTGCCGTTGAACTTACAGGGAATATGGAATGATGGTGAAGCTTGCCGTATGGGGTGGAGCTGTGATTATCATTTGGATGTGAATACGGAAATGAATTATTATCCGGTCGAAATATCCAATTTGAGCGAGTGCCATTTGCCATTAATGCGTTACATTGAGGAGCTTTCGCATGCAGGACGTTCTACTGCGAGTGATTTCTATGGCAGCGAAGGCTGGGTAGCGCATGTATTCTCGAATGCATGGGGATTCACGGCGCCAGGCTGGGACACGTCCTGGGGACTTAATGTGACCGGCGGGCTATGGATTGCTACACACTTGATGGAGCATTACGACTATACGCTAGATCGTGCATTCTTGGAAGGGCAAGCTTATCCTGTGTTAAAGGAGGCATCTGTATTCTTCCTGGATTATATGACGATTCATCCGTCCAGCGGTTGGTTGGTTACAGGGCCATCCAATTCCCCTGAAAATCATTTCTATCCAAGTCATAAAAGTCAGGGCGCTCAGCAATTATCGATGGGATCTACCTTGGATCAAGTGCTGGTTCGCGAATTGTTTACCTTTTGTTTGAAATCGGCACAATTATTAGAGAGAGATGAGGAACTGCAGAAGCAGTTAACGGATGCAATAGCGATCTTGCCTCCATTGCAAGTAGGCAAGAAGGGGCAGCTGCAAGAGTGGTTGGAGGATTATGAGGAAGCGCAGCCAGAGCACAGGCATTTGTCTCATTTGTTCGCATTGTATCCTAGCAATCAAATCACTCCACAAGGGACGCCGGAATTAAGCGCTGCCTCGAGAGTTACGTTAGAGAACAGAATGCTGCAAGATGAACTAGAGGATATTGAGTTTACGGCTGCTCTATTTGGTCTCTATTTTGCCAGATTGCATGATGGGGATCGAGCGCACAAGCATATTGCACATTTGATCGGTGAATTATGCTTTGATAATTTATTAACCTACTCCAAACCTGGGATCGCAGGTGCGGAGACGAACATCTTTGTTATTGATGGCAATTATGGCGGGACTGCGGCGATCGCAGAGATGCTGCTGCAGAGTCATAATAGAGAAATTCATTTATTGCCTGCACTGCCGGAAGCATGGTCAAGGGGATCCATCAAGGGCTTGCGAGCGAAAGGCAATATAGAAATGGATATGTCTTGGGAGAATCGCCAATTGGTAGAAGCAACCATTTATCCGCATACCAAAGGCCGTATATGCGTACGTTGTGGAAATGATAAGAAATTTGTCGATCTGGAAGCGGGCGGTACATATCGCTTCAATAACCAATTGGATATGGTATAGAGATTTAAGTGAAAAGTGAAATTAACTCTTGACCCTGACATTAATGTCAGGGTTTATAATGAAATCGAATCGACCATTCAGGAGGCGTTGGAGCATGAAAATTGGAGAAATTGCAGCCCGTACAGGGGTCAGCATCCGTTCGCTGCGTTATTACGACCAGTTGGGATTGCTCACGCCGATTCGGCGCGAGAATGGCTACCGAGAATATTCACCGCTTGCGGAAGAGCAAGTGAAGACAATACAGTTGTACCTCAATCTCGGATTGTCGACGGAGCAAATCGCTGGTTTTCTGAACTGCGTCTTGAAAAATAAAGAAGCATTCTGCCAAGAAGTGCTCCCGATTTACCGCCAGAAGCTCTCGGAGATTGAGGCACAAATACATCTGCTGCAAAACATCAAGTTGAATCTGGAGGAACGCATAAGGTCGATTTTAGATGAACGGCAAACTAGTGAAGCGGAGGAATGAAAATGAGTTTACAAACCATCAACTCAACAAATTTTCGGAGCGGGATTAGCCGGAAGGGAGTGACGTTTGTCGATTTCGGTGCGAAATGGTGCCCTCCCTGCAAAGTGCTGCTTCCAATTCTGGAAGAGTTGGAACGTGAGGAAAGCAGTCGCCTGTCGATCTTGCAAGTAGATTGCGATGAATCACCAGAGATTGCGGCTGAATACGGCGTCATGTCCATGCCGACCGTTATCGTGTTTCATAACGGTGAACCGGTAGATAAATTTATTGGACTCAGGCCCAAGGGAGTGTATCAAGCGGCGCTTGAGCGTTATGCGTAATGGATTTGTTGGATGAACCGTCCGGGGGGACGGTTTTTCTTTTTCTCAAAAAAAGACCTCACATTTGAGCAGCATGTACATCAGTTGTTTTTGGGGAGCGAATAATTGTACAATGAAAACCAAGATGTTGCTTGCAATAATCACATATCATGTATGATGAAGGAGATGGTGCCCATGAACTCAAGAATGGAACAACTGGAGCGCAGGCTGGTCGAACAACATCACAAAGATTTGTTCCTGCAGACGAAGCATACTTTGGCTGCGATTGATGTCCTTGCTGATGAACACCGTCGTTTTCAGTCCATGCAAGCGATCAGCGGCGTAAAAATTGTAGGCACAGAAGAGGCATTGTTTTATGAGACACTGACACAAGTGAAGGAAACTATCGTTGAAACACTTGAAAAAACGCTTGCTGATCTCGAACATAAAGGTGACAAGCACTACCATAATAACTTCAAGGACGGCGTGGAATAATCGTCACTTCTGTCTATTTTATCAATTGATTGATAAGGCTCTTGCTTACGGCAGGGGCCTTATTTTATTGCCCTGTATAGAGTTAATCCATGTGCCCGGCTTCTAAGACGGCGAATTCCGACATGCATTCACGATGAACGGCAAGTTGAGTGAAACGGGGAGGATAATTTAAGCAAAAAGAAGAATCTTTATTTATGATAAATGCAGGGAAGAGGTCTTATGATGGAACATTTGTCACAGTATACTTACGTCCAATCCATTGCTAAAGCTACGATCAGCGAATTACAGGAGATCATTAAAGAAGGCATAACGGAAAAGGAAATCGTGTATAGAGCCGAAGAGATCATGAGAAATAAGGGAATTCAAAGCTTTTGGTATCACGGTGTAGGGGCATTTGTTCACGTTGGCAAGAGAACCATCATTTCTGAGTCGGGTAAGGAATATAAGCCTTCAGATACAGTTGTCGGCAGACATGATATCGTGACCATCGATCTTAGCCCAGAGATTAATACCTATTGGGGAGACTATGCACGAACGCTAATCGTGACCGATGGCAATGTTATTGCCGAAGAAGCACTTGCAAATACCCAAACTGAATCTGCCGTAGAATTTTCACATGGAATTAACGCCGAAAAGGAAATTCATAAAAAATTTATTGAATTTGTAAGACCTGACATGACTTTTGAAGAAGTATACTCCTATATGAATGAAGTTATCCAACAACTTGGTTACATCAATCTAGATTTTTCCGGAAACTTGGGGCACACAATCGAATTCCATAAAGATCAAAGAAGATATTTTGAGTCGGGGAATAAGATGAAGCTTAGTGAAGGATCACTATTTACATTTGAGCCACATATAAAGTACAGAAATGGAGAGTATGGCTTTAAACGAGAGAATATTTATTACTTCCGCAATGGAGAAATACTTGTTCTATAGGAATGTTGCATGAACCCGAGCTGCCTCACATAAGGCGGCTTTTCTTTTGCTCGAAAATCAACATTTAATGGATTAGAGTTGATTGCTGATGGCAAGGACTACAGGAATAGTTTTAAATGCAGTAATTTTCATATATAATAACTTAATTGAAGTAACGTTATGCCTACAAAACTATAATTAATCGAGGGAAGCGAATGAATTTTTTGCGGGAGTTTTTTGCCAATAGCATAGTAAGAAGAATTCTGTTCCTCTTACTGGTCGTCTTGTTGCTGTACAGCTTGAGAGACATGCTCAATTTGATGTTGCTGCTGTTTCTTGTTACCTTCGTCATGGGACGCCTAGAGGGCTTTATTACGAAGAAAATATCTAAGCTGTTCCCCATATCGCCCATTGTCGTGAATACGGTATTGTACGCTGTATTAATATTTGGGCTCGTATATGGAATTATCAACTATATTCCGAAGCTCATTAGTCAAATATCCGATTTATATGTGTCCATAATCAAATTCCTGGACACGCCCCAGTCGGATGAATTTGCTGAGTTTGTCTCCTCCACGCTTAACAAACTGGAATTAGAGCAATACGGGGGTTATGCATTCAATTATATTGTGAAAATCGGCAAATGGGCAGAGGTTATCGTATTTGTTATCGTATTGAGCTACTTCTACTTAATCCAGAAGAATACCGTCAATAATTTCACGGAAAAGCTGAGCAAAAGCAAAATTAGCTGGGCTTACAATGAGTTTAAATACTTTGGCCAAAAATTCACCTCTTCTTTCGGTAAAGTGATTGAGGTCCAACTGATGATTGCCGTATTCAACACGATTCTAACGATTGCCGGACTATGGATTATGGGCTACCCTTACTTGTTCGCTCTAATGATTATGGTATTTTTACTGAGCCTTGTGCCGGTAGTCGGTGTTATGATCTCTTTCATTCCGATCAGTATTATCGGTTACCAGATAGGCGGTATCACAACGGTCATTTGGGCGATTATTATGATTTTGCTTATCCATGCCGTGGAGACATACTTCTTAAATCCTAGGCTGTACGCTCACAAAACAAAGCTGCCGATGTTCTACACCTTTATTATTCTCATTTTCTCCCAGCATTTCATGGGGATCTGGGGACTTATTATCGGGATTCCAATCTTTATGTTCCTGCTTGATATATTTGAAGTGGATCAAAGCAGCGGTAAAGGTTCAGACAAAGAAGCGGCACAGCTATCGGGAGAGAACTCAAGCTCCAAATAATGATGGAATAGGCCTGCCCTCCCTCAGCACCCGACATTGATGAAGCAAGGAAAGAGACCCCTAACCTGTCCACTCCAAAATACCGTTCTCGCATAAAATATATGGAACGTATTTGAGGTATTGGAAAGGGGGCGGGGGTTATGGCCAGAAGGGTTGAAAACCAAGTCTATTCGAATCGGGTCGCGAGGTCGGAATTTGATGACAACTGGAGAACATCGGTGAGCAAGAGCGGTTATGTCATTTATACCGCAGCCAGAAATCATGCCAAAGTAACGGTACTGCTTACCTCGGGGACAAGCAAATTACTCATCTTCAACAAAGGCGGTACAGTGCTAGTTGGCTCAGGAGGAACCAGTCATTATAGCAAACCGCATATTGCCAAGGACCTTTAAGCATCGCTTAGATATTCCAGCTGCTGCAGAAGATTAGTTGTCTAAAAAGCTGGCATGAAGTCTGAAAAGTCTGTGCATCTATTGCACAGGCTTTTTTGGGCATCGTCGGCGGAGTTGATCCACACGGATTGAAACGACTCGAGGTCAGGCTATAATAAAGATGTGCTTTCAAGAAGATTGAGATGCCTAACCGCTTAAAGGAGAACAACAGATGACCATCGTAGATAAATTGGCAACGACGCTCAATCGCAATGACGAAGGTCCTAACCAGGAGCTGGCGAGAGATATTGCGGGCAGGGCAGATAGAGAAGCTGTGACAGAGCTTATTGGTCACTTACATAACAAAGACAAGAACATTCAAAGCGATTGTATTAAAATTCTCTATGAAATTGGAAGCCTCAAGCCGTCTTTGATTGCTGGATACAGCAAAGAGTTTTTAACATTGCTTGAACATAAGAACAATCGACTGGTATGGGGCGCTATGACAGCACTAGATGCGATAACTCTTGAAAATCCGGAAATCATATATGAAGGACTTGAACAGATTGTTGATCGCATGAACAAAGGATCGGTAATCACCAAGGATCACGGAGTCAATATCCTGATTAAGCTTTGTTCCATCCAAGCCTATGCGGATCATGCATTCAACTTGCTCATCGAGCAGCTTAAGAGTTGTCCGACCAATCAACTGCCCATGTATGCGGAGAAGGCCATATCCATCGTTAACGCTAGCAACAAAGCACACTTCATCCATACGCTTTCCTCACGACTCGACGAGATTGACAAAGACACAAAACGCAAGCGAGTGGAGAAAGTGATTAAGCGGTTGAGTTGATCCGCTATCTATTGGTAAAATTATTTAGACCTTATTTGAAGACTAAAAATAATTAAGATGTGTTACTATGAATATATTTTCAAATAATAATAGCGCTGTATCTATAAGAGAGGATTTGAACTGGCAGTGATTAATAATTTTTGGCGCGAGTTGCCTCGCCCGTTTTTTATACTTGCACCTATGGAAGATGTAACGGATGTTGTTTTTCGCCATGTAGTTAGTAAAGCAGGCAGACCCGATGTGTTTTTTACAGAGTTTACGAACACGGAGAGCTATTGTCATCCTGAGGGTACTTATGGCGTGCGGGGACGTCTAACGTTCACCGAAGATGAACAGCCGATGGTTGCGCATATTTGGGGGGATAAGCCTGAATATTTTAAGGAAATGAGCATTGGCATGGCTAAGCTTGGCTTCAAAGGCATAGATATCAATATGGGCTGTCCCGTGCACAATGTTGCCACGAAAGGCAAGGGAAGCGGCCTTATTCTGCATCCAGAGCTTGCGGCAGATATCATTCAAGCGGCCAAAGCGGGCGGATTGCCTGTCAGTGTGAAAACAAGGCTCGGCTACAACGATATAGAGGAGTGGCGGGATTGGCTGACCCATATTTTGAAGCAAGATATTGCTAATCTGTCTATCCATCTCCGTACAAGAAAGGAAATGAGCCTGGTCGATGCCCATTGGGAGCTTATTCCGGCCATTAAGGAGCTTCGAGACCGTATAGCCCCAGATACTCTGCTCACGATCAATGGAGATATTCCTGACCGGAAGAAGGGCTTAGAGCTTGCTGAGCAATATGGCGTGGACGGGATCATGATCGGGAGAGGGATCTTCCATAATCCCTTTGCCTTTGAACAAGAGCCGAGAGAGCATAGCAGTGAAGAACTGCTGGACCTGCTAAGGCTGCATCTTGATCTATATGATCAATATTCAACAGAACTAGAGACACGCGCCTATAAAGCGCTTCTACGATTTTTTAAGGTATATGTCAAAGGATTTCGAGGGGCAAGCGAGCTGCGAAATCAATTGATGAGCACAAAGTCGACAGATGAGGTACGCGAGCTTCTGCATGCTTTTGAATTGAATGCTGATGGTGTGCTTGAAGAAGCTTGAAGAGAATAGTTGAATCACGACGGGGAAGCAGTCTTATCGGCTGCTTCTTTTCTTTAGGTTAGGTATTTAAATCCCAATATTCTTCTAAATCTTTGACCATACTAATATATTTGGTAGTAAGCAATAGGTTGTAGAGTGAGGGAGGAATTGGGGAAATGAAAGCTTACTCCATTAGTTCTGCCATACATACGGTTAACGCCCCAAGCACGCAAAGGGTTGACCATCTTATCGATTGGATACGTAAAGCCAACGAGCTTCTCCAGAAGGAATTAGATCTGTCTCCTGCCAATCCTGTAGTAAAGAACATCGTTAATCACCTTTCACTTCAGTTACGATCACGCTATTTGCCTGAGGAAATCCAATCCGTTCTAAGCCACGAGTATATTCGAATGAATCAGCGACAATTGCGGGATAAGCTGTCAGAAGCCGAATTTCTGGCGGAGCTTAGCGATTCTCGGGCTATTGGCAATTCTGAAAGCTCCGTATTGGATACGTTAACAGGGTTATCTGCCTGGACGATATATAGTGCTCTAGTCAGTCAGGAGCTGTCTATGCTTTATCCGTTCATTCGCGAGAAAGGCAGCGCAGATAAGCTGCCTATTATCTTTGTAGGCAGCGGCCCGATGCCGCTAAGTGGGATTATTCTACACCAATTAAGTAATGCCAATGTGATCTGTCTGGAAATGGATTCGATTGCCTATGATGCCTCCTGTTTATTGCTTGAGCGCTTGGGATTAACGGGTAAAGTTACGGTTGTAATGGGGAATGGATCACAATTCGACTACAGCCCTTATCGCCATATCTTTGTGGCTAGTCTGGTTCACAATAAGCAGGAAGTGCTTGAACGAATTATTCACACTGCTTCTGATCCTATAGTAGCTATTCGTACAGCAGAGGGGATGCGGCAAATCATGTATGAAGCGATCGATGAAGCGGATTTGAGCAAGCAGGGGTGGCGGATTCTCGGACGAACATGTCCTATAGAAAATCTGGTCATCAATTCTACTTTGTTCCTTGAACGTGTGCAAAATCAAAATCTGATCAAAGAATGGTAATGTAAAGGAAGCCAGTCTGAATCAATTTATCTGCTCCATCATTGCTAGGTTCATGAAAGCAAAGTATAATTGATAATAATTATCAGTACGTGGATAGGTAAAGGTGACCGCATGCAAAAACCATTTCAGAAAACGGATTTAAGCGAGGTTAAGCTTTATATAGAGGAGAACTTCACAAAGCCGCTCACTTTAGACCATTTGGCGAACCTTACGGGCCTTAGTCCGAGCTACTTTTCCTCAGCGTTCAAGCAGCAATTCATTCAAAGCCCAATGGAGTTTGTGACACAGCTGCGTATTCAGAAGGCCAAGCAATTATTGCAACAGGAAGGCGCCCGATTGAAGCCGATAGCGGAGGCTGTCGGCTACAGCGATGAATTTTATTTTAGCCGCGTGTTCAAAAAGGTGGAGGGCATCTCCCCAACGATGTACACCAGCCAGCAAAAATCCCATATCGCTGTGGTAACAGGCAATATGATGGGCTATTTGCATGCGGCGGGAATGATCCCATTCGCAGCCCCTTTAAGCGCCAAATGGACACCCTATTATTATAATCTGTGGCCGGATCAAATCGAGCATAAGGTTTCCTTAACCAAAAACAAAAATTACTGCATTCCGAACGAGCTCTATCATTTGCCGCTGGATCTGCTCATCTCGCCCAAAGAAGTGCCGCCGGAGCTGGTTAAGCGGATGGAGGAGCATTTTCCGGTCTATTGGCTGGATGACAGACAGGACTGCTTATTCGCATTGACAGAGCTTGCCGACCGATTGAACAAAGGGGAGGAAGCGAAGCAGTGGATCATGGAATATCAGGCAAGACTGGAAGACATTCGCCGAGCGTTGAACTGGGAAGCCGATCCGCCGAGGATGATGGTTATTCGTATCTATCAGCAGCGAATATTTGCTTATTGCAATTCAGGCATTCAACATTTGTTATTCAAAGATTTAGGAGCGGTTCCCAGTTATGAGCATGATGGACTGTATAATAACGAAATTACGTTTGATCAGCTAAGCCAATTAAAGGTAGACAAGCTGTTCACCATTATATGTCCGGATGATGAGTCTAGGGCGACATGGCATCACTTGCAGCGGGATGCCGGATTCAGAGGGCTGGAGGCGAGTAAGCATCAGCAAATCTATGTCGTTCATTCCGATCCGTGGTTTGAATATTCCCCTGTTGCTTTAAGGCGAATGCTAGAGGAAGTTGCTGTGATGCTGATACCTTGAAAATGTACATGGCCAATCGTAATATGTTGCATGGTCAATGTGGCTTATCTCTTATATACTCAATACTGAGAATGATTATTATTGAGAATTTAAGGGAGAGGGAAAGTCCATCATGAAGTGGTTTAACGCGAAAAAATTAAGTTATGTTGTTATGGCGGGTCTATTATCCATTGTACTGGCAGCTTGCGGCAGCAATAAGGATGCTGACTCTGGGACAACGCCTGCTCCATCACCAACCAGCGAATCAGGTGCAGCGGAGGAGCCGGCTGTTAGTGAACCGAGTTCGGCTCCCAGAGAAGCGTTTGTCGTAACGGATCAGGTAGGCAATACCGTCAACATACCTGGAACTGTACAAAAGGTATATGCGCCTGGCCTCGAGGATTATCTGGTTACGCTTGGCGTAACTCCAGTGGCACAATGGTCTACCGGCGAGAAGCCGCAGCAATATTTGCAGGATACACTTGGCGGCGTCAAAGAAATCAGCTTTGCCAATGGCGTTCCATCTCCGGAATCTGTCGTAGATTTGGAGCCGGAGCTCATTATATTCCCAACCTCTTTCTATGCGCAGAATGGCGTTCATGAAAACTATTCGCAGATCGCCCCAACCTACGTATTCAAGAATGCGCTTGGCAACGTGGTGGAAGCAACGGAGACGATTGCGGAATTGCTGGGGCTGGAGGATAAAGCGGCAGAAGCTATTGCGGCTTATCATGCCAAGCTGGAAGAAACAAAAGCGAAGCTGGCGGGCATCTCCGCCGATAAAAAAGCGATCTATATTAATGCGAATGCCCGCGCAATATTCCTGGTCGGCAACTTCCATTACGGGGGTTATGTGCTTAGTGAGCTGGGATTTGCTCAAAGCGCGCTTGTAGAAGGAGAAATGTCTGCCGATATCTCGCTTGAAATGCTGTCTGACCTAGACGCTGATTATATATTTATCAACAATAATGATGGCCTTGGAGATCCATTCCTGGCAGACATTAAAGCCAGCCCGTTATGGACTGCGCTGCCAGCCGTTCAAGCCGGCCAAGTGTTCGACGTGAAAGGCGATCATTGGCGATCAAGCGGCTTAATCGCTTACCAGAAAACAATGGCCGATATCGTAGCGTTCTTGCAGCCATGATCATCAGGCCATACGTCAAACCCAATTATGAAACGATGCTGATAACGAGTAGAAGCAATCAATTGGACTATGAAATATTTATTGCAAAGCCATTCGACGAGCCGGCAGAGGGCGGCTATGGCGTCATCTATGTGCTGGATGGCAACGGACTGTTCGAAACCGCGGCCGAAATCACCCGATTGTTGACGCGCAAGCCCAAAGGATACCAGCCGGCTGTTGTAGTCGGGATCGGTTACCCGGGCGGTGAAGCCTTTGACACCATGCGCCGAACTTATGATCTGACGATGCCGGCCGAGCTTGCCAATTTGCCGCTGCGTCCTAACGGAGAGCCTTGGCCGGAATACGGAGGGGCGGATGAGCTGCTGGCCCTTTTTGAAAAGGAGATAATGCCGGCTGTGGCACAGCGGTTCGCCATCAATAAGCGGAAGCAAGCACTGTTTGGCCATTCATTTGGAGGGCTGTTCGTTCTTCATGCCTTATTCGCGCAGCCGGCATTGTTCTCCCATTATGTGGCGAGCAGCGCTTCCATCTGGTGGAATGATTACGCGCTGCTAGACGAGTATGAAGCGTTCAAAGCAGATTTGAATAGCAATGCGATAAGCCCATTGCCCAAAGCGCTTATGATTGCCGGCGGAGATGAGCTTGACTACATGGTTAAGGACAGTATGAATCTATGCGCGGACATGATGTCTCTCCGCGTTCCAGGCTTTGAAGCAAGCTGGGCGCTGCTTGAGCAAGAAGAGCATGTGAGTGTCATACCTGGCGCGATTAGCCGGGCGGTGAAATTTTGGCTTGCCGCGACATCCAATTGAGTTGGACATCATATTCGTTCTGCATTGGAGCTGGCCCTTGGCTGGCTCTTTTTGCAAAGCGAAGGGGAAGGGTTGGAAACATTGGCCTCAAATGCGCAAGAATTATCTTTAACAGGAGCAAAAAAGCTCTCTTTTGTATTATTGCTTATCTTCATGCTTTTGCTATTAATGGGCGCGTTAGTCCTTGCTATGTCGCTGGGTGCAAAAAGAATACCGTTTGCAGATGTGCTGACGTCGATCTTTGCATATGATCATACGGCTGCTGCCCACCATGTGATTCAGACCATTCGCTTGCCTCGCGTGCTCGCGGCTATGGCTACAGGAGCGGGCTTTGCTGTAAGCGGTGCGATTATGCAAGGCATTAGCCGCAATCCTTTGGCTGATTCGGGCATTCTTGGCCTGAATGCCGGAGCAGGGGTCATGCTGGTCCTCGCAATGGTGTTCCTGCCGGCGCTTTCCTTCACGGGGACGCTCTGGCTGTGTGTTCTGGGAGCGGCATTAGGAGCAGGCTTAGTATTTAGCGTTGGTTTATTAAGCAGACGGGGCTTGACGCCTATCCGGCTTGTGTTGGCCGGCGCTGCAATATCCGCCATGCTAACGGCCTTAAGCGAAGGAATAAGCATCTTTTTTTCCGTGGCACAGCAGGTGGCTTTTTGGTACGGAGGGGGCTTAAACGGTATTAAAATGGAACATTTGCAGCAAATGCTGCCATGGATGCTCCTTGCTCTGTTGCTGGCTATCGCCGTCTCAAGGTCGATCACCATATTATCCGTAGGGGATGAGACAGCGGAAGGGCTTGGCGTTCCTATCAAGCTGGTGAAAAATCTCTCTCTGGTAGCCGCTTTTTTGCTGGCTGGGATTTCATGCGCGCTAGCGGGATCGGTAAGCTTTATCGGGCTGATGGCTCCTCACCTGGTACGTTATTTGGTCGGGGTGGAGTACCGCTATATTATTCCGTTATCCGCCATTATGGGGGCGATTCTTGTGGTGCTGGCTGATCTGGCGGCGCGAATCGTCAATGCCCCTTATGAAATTCCTGTCGGCGCTGTCATTGCTGTTATCGGCGTTCCGTTCTTTCTTTTTTTGGCGCGTAAAGAAAGGCGGGAGCTGTAGTGAAACTAACATGGAAGTTTATCATCATCTCCATAATTATACTTCTCGGCTTTATTTATAGCATATCGACCGGTCAAAGCAGCTTAAGCTTGCCAGAACTATGGCAAACGATATGGGGGAATGGCACTTCGAGGCAGGAGTTGGTCCTGTTCCAATTTCGCATTCCGCGCATGATACTGGCTTTTCTGGTTGGCGGGGCGCTGGCGCTGGCCGGCATGCTGCTGCAAGCCATAAGCCGCAATGCATTGGCGGATCCGGGCATATTGGGGATCAATGCCGGGGCGGGCTTGTCGATGATGCTGTTTCTGCTCCTGCAACACAGCACTACCGGCCTGCATACTACGGTTCAGCCGTTCTATGCTCTTATAGGCGGATTTATCGTGGTCGCCCTGTTATTTTTGCTTTCCTATGATCGGCATCATGGCATTATTCCTATTCGATTAATCTATACAGGCGTTGCTATAGCGGCTGCGATTAGCGCATTTATGATTGTGCTGACCTATGTGCTGGAGCCTTCGCAATATCAGATGATCAAGGTGTGGCTGGCAGGGAATATAGGCAATAGCAACTGGAATCATGTCTATGCTATGCTGCCGTGGCTCATTATTATTGTCCCTTTGCTCCTTCACCATCACCGTATATTGGATGTAATGAAGTTCAACGATCCGGTGGCCATCAGTGTAGGCGTGCCCGTCAATAAATATCGCATTTGGTTTCTAGTATGCAGCGTATTGTTGGCAGCGCCAGCGGTTGCCGTTAGCGGAAGCATCGGATTTGTAGGGCTAGTCGTTCCGCATTTGGTCAGACGGCTGTTTCGCGGGCATATACGGATGATCCCCGCATGCCTATTGATAGGAGGCGGATTGGTTGTAATCGCGGATGCTATCGGCAAGATGGCGGTAGCCAATACCGAAATTCCGGCAGGTGTAATTGTGGCCTTGATTGGCGCTCCTTACTTTTTATATTTATTGGTTAAGAGCGATAGGTGAGCGACTGGTCCAAACCAGCTTTTACGATAACAGAATGGACAGTACAGTGGCGCAAGAAACGAATTTTTTTGAGAGTAACAGCTAGCAGTACGCGTATGATATAATTGCAAAATCTAAAGGTGGCTGACTCTGATTGCGTTCAGGCGGATGCACATAGAAAGTTGGGATCAAACGGAATGGAATTATTATTAATTCTGCTCGCTGTTATCGCTATTGTCGCAGTGATTATTTTCTTGATACTGCAATACTACCCTCCGCTTGGCGGCAGGAGCTCAGCAGAAAGCCAAAAAAGAATTGAGGCTTCCCCGCAGTTTAGCGGCGGAAAGTTCCGCAATCAGATGCCAACGTCCATGGTCAACAGTCCCAAGGATACCTTCGATGCGCTAATTAAAACAATTAAGGGGACACCGAACAGCAGGCCGAAAGGAGATGTGCCGGTCGAACCCTTTGATTCGAAAGCTTTCATGGAGAATAAGGAGGATCAGGTGGTCTGGTTCGGGCATTCCACGTTATTGCTGAAGGTAGATGGGGTGAAGCTATTGATTGACCCCGTCTTCAGTGACTATGCTTCCCCTGTCCGATTCTTCGGTCCCAAGCGTTACAGCGACAAGCTCCCGGCAGAGATAGAGGAGCTGCCTGAACTGGACGCCGTTATCATATCGCATGATCATTATGATCATCTGGATTATGCGTCGATTCGCCAGCTGAGCGGAAAAGCGAAGCAATTTATTGTTCCGTTAGGAGTGGCGGGGCATCTGACAAAGTGGGGAGTCGATCCTGACCGAATCGTAGAGCTGGATTGGTGGGAGAAGCAGCAGCTTCATGGACTGACGTTAACCAGCACACCGGCAAGACATTTCTCAGGACGGGGCGGCGGCGCCGGGTCTACCCTGTGGAGCTCCTGGGTAATCGTCAGCCAGCATACGAGAATATTTTATAGCGGGGACAGCGGGTACGGACCGCATTTCAAGGAGATTGGGGAGAAATTCGGGCCGTTCGACCTCACTCTGATCGAGACGGGCCAATATGATGAGAAGTGGGCGAATATTCATATGTCTCCCGAAGAGTCGCTGCAAGCACATCTGGATGTGCAGGGCAAATTAATGATTCCTATTCATTGGGGAGCCTTTACATTAGCGCTGCATAGCTGGACAGACCCTATAGAGCGGGCAACACGGGCTGCCGAGCTTCAGAACAGTGTTTTGGCGACACCTAAGATAGGCGAGGTTGTCACCATAGGAGCATCGGAATACCCTTCTGAGAGCTGGTGGGAGTAACCTTATAAAGCGAAAAAGAGGCAGTACAGAATTCAAATGTTGAGTTCTGCTGCCTCTTTTTTGTATGCTTGAGCACCGTAATGTCTAATTAGAAGCTCTGGCTATTCCTAATAAGCCCTTCGCATTCTGTTTGCCTGCTGTTAGCAGCTGGTCACTCAGCTTGGAGTCGCTCACCGACCGCGCCAGCACAATGGTGCCGACCATGAGGCTCATGACGGCGCTGCCCGCAGCAGGATCGATCTGCGCCAGATCGGAGATAAAATCAATCATCCGCTGCAGCTCTTGGGTGAAGACTTGTCCAACCTCTTCGGAAGACAGGGGAATTTCTGCGGAGAGGGCAGGCAGGATACAGCCGAGCTCCTTCTGGTCGCGATGATACGGGCTTAGGTAAAAATCAATAACGGCTTCAATCTTCGCTTCTTCCCCCGCTTGATCTGCCGCCTTTTGCAGCAAGGCTATTGTATCGCTAATGGCATACTGGCAAGTTTCCAATACCAGCTGCTCTTTATTGTCAAAGTGTGAATAGAATCCCCCATGCGTAAGGCCCGCACCCTTCATGATGACGGGGACGCTTATCTCGCGAATTCCGTTCGTGCGAAAAGCTTTGGCGGCACTTTCAATAATTCGGCCGCGCACCTTTAACTTATGTCCTTCAGGATAAGGCATCGGCAACACTCCTTTCTACAACTCTAGCCTTAAAATATTATAATCATCATAAATAAAAGTGTCAATTTGTTAAGCAACCTGAACAGCAGAAGAGCGGGGGGATTGACGCCTTTAAAATATGATGACTATAATATATTATGTTCATCATATTTTGGAATCAGGAGGTACAGGCATGATCCATTTAGAAGCGGTAGATACTTTGGTGATTGGTTCAGGACCGGGAGGTTACGCGGCGGCGCTGCGATCCGCACAGCTTGGCATGAAGACGGCGGTTGTGGAGCGCGGGCAGATCGGGGGCGTGTGTACCCATGTGGGCTGCATTCCTTCCAAAGCCTTAATTGCGGAAAGCCATCGCTTTCAGATGTACAGCAAGCGAAGCAGCGATAGAGGGATTGCCTCATTCGAGGAGGCACAGTCATTCAAGCAAGCGGTCGTGAACAAGCAGGCTGGCGGTGTTCAATTTCTGTTGAAAACAGCCGGAGTTACATTCCTTCAAGGGGAAGCAAGCTTCTTGGATGAGCATACGGTGGTCATTAAAGGTGAGGGAACAGAGCAACGGATATCGTTCAAAAACGTGATACTGGCCACGGGTTCACGTCCGATTGAGCTGGAGGCACTTCCATATGGCGGACGCATCTTATCATCCACGGAAGCTTTGTCGCTTTCCGGGCTCCCTGCAAGCCTGGTGGTGATCGGCGGCGGTTATATCGGCGTGGAATTGGGGCAGATGTATGCCAAATTCGGCACCAAGGTCACGATTCTCGAAGGAGGCAGAAGTGTGCTTCCCGGGTTTGAGGCGGATTTGGCTGCGCCTGTAGTCCGGCAATTGAACAACGACGGTGTAACTATTATTACGGATGCAAAGGCAGTCAAAGCTGAACAGGATACGGACGGGCTGACTCTCCATTACATGAAAGGAAGCGAACAGCAGCTTATTCGGGCAGAGTATGCGCTAGTTACGGTGGGGCGAAGGCCGAATACGGATGGGAAGCTAGGGCTTGAACGCATCGGCTTGCAGGCAGGGGACAGAGGGCTGATGGAGACGGACGAGCAGTGCAGAACAAAGGTTCCGCATGTGTATGCGATCGGGGATATTCGCACGGGACCGGCACTAGCCCATAAAGCTTCCTATGAAGCGAAGGTAGCGGCGGAGGCCATAGCAGGGCAACCATCCATTATTGATTATAAAGCTATTCCGCTTGTTGTTTTCTCCGAGCCGGAGCTTGCGAGCGTTGGCCTGACGGAGACAGAGAGCAGGGAAAGAGGCTACTCAGTGATAACGGGCAAATCCTCATTCGGCATTAACGGAAGAGCTCTTGCGCTGAAAGAAACGGATGGATTTGTGAAGATTGTAGCGGATCAGACATCCGGAATGATACGGGGGGCGCAAATCGTTGGCGTTGAAGCGTCAACGCTCATATCGGAGCTGGCTTTGGCTATCGAGATGGGGGCGACAGTCGAGGACTTGGCAATGACAATTCATCCTCATCCCGCCTTGGGCGAAGTGGTCATGGAGGCCGCCGAGCACGCAGTCAGAAAAATGATAATGGGCAAGAAAAACTAAAACAGACCATCGTTAAGGGATAGGGAGAGAGAATAAAGATGAAACAAAAATGGATTGTGTATATCGGAATTGCGCTTGTGCTAATAGCAGGAGGTTCACTGCTTGCGGCAAAAGGGATGGATGCGGTAAGCCAGGCCGAGCATCGCAAGCAAGGCGTGCTTGATGCCGATTCGCTCACGGTCATATATGACAAGAAGCCAGGCACCATTGATCAGGTCAATGCGGGTATAGGCGATTCAGTCCAAAAGGGAGATCTGCTATTCAAAGTCAAGCTGGAGCAAGGAAGCGAGGAGGAAGTATTATCTACGGAAGACGGACAGGTTACCCGTATCGCTGTAAAGCCCGGAGATCAGATTACGCCGGGAAACCCCGTCGCTGTTGTTCAACAGACCCGGTACAGGACGGACCTCTTCGTACAGGAAGGGCAAATTCATAAACTTAAGCTGAATCAGAGTGTAAAGGTCCGTTTCCCGTACCTGGACCAGCCGATTGAGGTGGATGGCGTAGTTGCTTCGATTGCAGCCGCTCCGCAGTTTGCCAGCCTGCGCATGACAAGAGAGAAGGGGCAAGCGGATGTGAGCATGTTCGCAGTCCGCATCTCTGTAGCTTCACATGCTGATCTTCTTCCGGGTATGACGGCGGAGGTGGACTTGAATGAAATCGCTGACTGAGGAATGGAAGTACGTAGCGGGGAGCAAGTTCTTAATTGTTATTTTTGCAGCTCCGTTAATTGCGGCATTGTTCTTCGGCTTGATGTTTTCGAAAAATCAAATAAGCGAATCTCCGGTTGTGATTATAGATGAGGATCATAGCTCCTATTCACGGCAGTTAATCGCAAAAATAAACGCATCGCAATATATGAAGGTTACCAATGTTATCCCCAGCCGGATGAATCCAGATACACTACTGGCTAATGAGCAGGCTGTAGCTGTCATTGTTCTTCCAGCGGGACTGGAACTGAACAGAGCATTAGGGAAGTCCGTAACGATTGGAGCGTTGATGGACAACACGATGCCCTCAGGCCTAACTGGCATCCGAACCGCTATTCAGGAGATCATTGCGACGGAAAATATGGCATTATCCATGACCAGCTTAGCTCAACAAGGGATGGATGCAGAAGCGATTAAGGGAATCATTTCTCCCTTAACCCTGGTTCAGCGAATGCTGTATAATCCGACGACCTCCTTTATCGGCACGATGGTCATTGGATTTGTCAATATTGTGGTATTGATGATTACGGTAGGCGCTGCCGGGGCCATAGCGCCTAGGCTGCGGAGAGAAGGAAGGCTGTTTGCGAACGGCACATCGCCTGCCCAGTTGTGGATTCGCGTTGTTCCTTATGCCTTGCTCAGTACGGTATCCTTGCTCCTAAGCTACGGACTGCTGAAGCAAGCAGGGGGCATGCGATTTGAGGCAGAGCCGCATCTTTTTATTATCCCTTTGCTGCTGTACTCCTTTGCCTTGTCTCTGCTCGCGATGCTGCTCGGCTACACAGCCAAGGATGTGAGCAAAGCCGGCTCACGGATGAGCGTCCTCCTGTACCCGTCTTTCCTGGTCACCGGCATTCAACTGACTCCGCTTGCGCTGCCGGCTTTCTTTCAAGTTACGGCATGGGCGCTGCCGATGAACTGGCTGAACAGGCTGATCCGCGGCATGGCATTCCGTAACGGATCGCTGTCGGCCTATAGCTTGGAGCTAGGAGCATTGCTCATAATTATTGGAGCTGCAACTTTACTTATCGGGCTTATGGTGATGAAGGAAGCGAGGGCATCCCATTCGGCAACCGAGCAGCAGCATGCCGATTCGGGAGCTCTCCGTATTATTTGAATCTAACCAAACATTCCCGTTCCTTCTTTGCTTTGAGAGGCTATAATGCAATTAACGGAACAAAATCGGAATAAGGTTAGAAAGCGAAGTGAAGACATGTTAGATCAACATAAAGAAAAATCTCTAAGCAAGCTGATAAGCAAAATGCTGCGGCATACGCCGAAGGCGTTCGGCCTTGCATTAGATCCTGAGGATGGATCGTGTACGCTTGACGCGCTGCTGGCATCGATTCAAGCCCAGCCTAGATGGGGATGGGTAACCAAAGAGCATATCGAGCTGGTCGTGCGCCAGTCGGATAAGCAGCGTTTTGAAATCATAGATGCGCGTATAAGAGCCAGATATGGCCATAGTCACGATAGAGTCAGCTATGCACCAGCAGATCCGCCAGCTATTCTATATCACGGCACCAACAAGAACGCGCTACCCTCCATTTTGCTTGAAGGCTTAAAACCTATGGGCAGACAGTACGTTCATTTGTCAGAGGGAACACATTTTGCAACCTTGGCAGGGAGCAGGCGGGGTGAACTCGTTATTCTTGAGGTGGATACCGATAGTGCCAGGCAAGCTGGAGTGACGTTCTATTATGCCGGGAATGAAGTATGGTTGGCGGACCATGTCCCGGCAGCAAGCTGCGCAATGATGAGAACCGATAAGGAGTTATAAAATATGAATCCGTCTAACGGCAAGCATCTGAAGGAGCTTGTCCGTACGATTCCGCTGGACCGTCTCATGATTGAGACGGATGCGCCGTTTCTGACTCCGCGCGACTTGAAGGCCAAGCTGCCGGATGGACGCAACGAACCTTCGATTCTGCCCCATATTCTTCATACTGTCGCCCGGTGCATCGGGAAATCGTCAGAAGAGGTTGCGGAAGCGACTACAAGGACGGCATAAGCATTTTTCCGTATCGGATAGCTGCCGTTCGCAAGCGGCAACGAACCCCAAACATAAAATGGCGGTGCCAGGAATGAACCCCTGTGCACCGCCATTATTATTATTAAGCTAGCTAGTGTGAATTGTTGTCAATCAAGCCAAGCTGGATTAAGAGCCGTTTCAGGATGACGGCAGCTTGCGCCCGGGTCGCTTGCTCCTGCGGAGCGAAGGAGGTGCTTGTTAAGCCATTCATGATGCCTTCTTCCACGGCAAATGCTGCCGCTTGGCGAGCCCAGCCGCTGACAGCGCCGCCGTCGGAGAACGACTGTAGGGCAGTGAGTGGCGCGGTATGGCTTTGTTTCTCTACGAGGCTTGCAGCACGCAAGGCTAGCACCGCCATCTCCTCGCGGCTGATCGTTTGGGACGGACGGAATGTGCCATCCTCGTAGCCCTCAATCAGGCCAGCCTTAGCCGCTGCAGCGGCATAGCCGGCAAACCAATTGGACGTCTGAACATCGCTGAACGACGAGCCTGCCTGTTCTTTCAGTCCAAGCGCGCGAACGAGCAAGGCGGCAAACTCAGCGCGGGTAATGGATGTATCCGGCGAGAATTGGCTCTCCGACATGCCCTTCACAAGCAGCTTCGACGCAAGCCATCCGATATCTGATCCAGCCCAATGATTCTCTACATCATCAAAGGATTTGGAGTAGGAAATGACCGCATACACGCTGTTCCCGGCATGCTTGATCGTCACGACCGTCACTCCGTCTACAGTAGTGAAACGAGCGGGAACAAAGGATAGCTCCCCGGTTGCTGGATCAATCGCAACCGCAGTTGCTTTGCTGAGCAAGTTGCTTGGCAACGTAAAGGAGCGTTCGACATAACGGTTGCCGAAATCACGATAGGACACCGATGTATCGCCAGCTTTTAAGGTGATGCGGAATTCGTAGGCATCGCCGATTAATAAGCCGCCTTGTGCTTCAATCGCGTCCGTCACGCCTTTGGCATCAGCTCCGGATTTTCTTTCCACTGTAATGATTGCTTGAGCGTTGCTCGCCTGATTTCCTAGCAGAGCCGACAACGTAGCAGCGTCAATCAAATTCGCCGGCAGCGAGTAGGAAGCCCCGGCTGTCTTAATGGTCAGAATAGCGCCTTCGATCGCATCGGCAGCTTGCAGCAGCGCTTGCACAGGAACGTTAACGATGGAGGTTGGCTGATCCCCCGTGAAATCGAGAATCATTTCCTTCTTATTCTTTCCATTCTTTTGCAGCGCCGCAATGGCTTGGCTGATCATGGCTTGATCCAGTGTCATTCCTGCCGCAGGTTTTCCGTTTTCGTCCGCCGTGGGCACTTCGTCAGCGGTGATCACTACGCCGGTTTCCGTCAATGTTGGTTCCGGCTCCGTTCCCCCGCCACCGCCGCCGCCTACGGGAGGCGTAACAGAAGGGGTATACGTCATTTGAATGGACAGCTCATTCGTCTTCAGCTCATCTACATAAACAGAAATGGTCACGGTATTGGCGCCTTGCCCAAGATTGACGACGCCTGTGAAATCCCCGCCGGAAGCAACGGTCGCCTTATTGTCGTTAAGGTAGACTTCCACTTTCGAGCCTGGGCCTAATACTTTAATATTTCCTTTCAGCGTGGCATTGGCGGTCGACACTGTTTTGCCGTCATAGTCCATGTAGCCGGTAAGCGCAGCCGCTCTGATATTGTCTCCTACATCATACGTGTTAGCGACAAGCTGCCGCTTCGTGCGAACGCCGTTCTCGTCGAGCGCGGATATGACCATGCCTCCAGGCGGAATCGCGCTGTTGTTGTCCTCAGGCACCCCCCAATTCCAGTTGATGGCTTGTGTTTTGTTGACCACCTTCGTCACTTTTCCGGAGTCATCCACAACAACCTCAACGCCAAACTTGTTGGTGCCGGTTGAGGTTCCGAATTCTTCATCCATCACGTTCAGGTCGCCGAGATTGCGGCTTGTATTGTAAAAGCTGCCCTCGATAAAGGATGAAGGATCACCCGGGACACTCATTCCCAGCTGGTAGTCCTTTATATATTCCTTGTCCTGAATAGAGGCTTTAATGATCGGCCAATTGGCAAGAGACGCATCAAACAACATTAAGCCGTTCGAGCTGCCAAGCGCAGTCTGGAAGATTTCCCGCTGGAGAGCAGGGGACTGCAGATTAGACAAGGCCATGCCCGAATAAAGCGGGACCTCGCCATTGGTTACGATCGAATCCAGCGTAATGTAACGCTGAATTTCTTGAGGCGTGCTATAGTAGGTTCCTACCATTAGAAAATCCAGTTGGCTTATATATCCGGTGTTGTAATACTCCTCCGTGTAAATGGTATCGTTCGGGAATTTGAGACGGTCGTTATAGCGGAAGTCTTTGCTTCCCCAATGGACGCCATTCAAATAATAGGATTCGAACCATGCGCCAACATAAGCCGAGGTTTCAATCTTCTTCTCTTTCTCTGCAGAATAGCGGTCAACAAGCGCTCTCGTCTCCTCTACAAAGCTTGTAATCGTGGCAGACCGGAACTCCCACCAGTCTTGGATAAGCGGACCATTCACCCGATTGCCGTTCACGTAATGAAAAATATCATTCGGCCAGTTGACAAGCGATTTTCCGCGCTGTTCCAGGAATGCCTCGAATTTGGCCTTCGTAATATCGCTGAAGTCGGCTGTTTCGTTATCGTAGCGGGCCCGGTCGAGAACAATGCCGTCTACATCATAGTTCTTCAGCACTTCCTCGAAGGTCTTCAATTGGAACTGGCGCGTATCATCGTTGGCCGGATTAACGAATAATACAGCGGCGCCGCCAGAAGCGTCTGACAAGCCTTTTTTGCCATATTCGCTTTCTCTTAATGCCAATATTTGCCCGTTGTCTTCCGGACGGAATACATGCTCCTCCCACTCCGGATGCTCGTGAATGATCGCGAAGTCCTTCACGGCGATAGAGCCTTCTGCGAATACATTAAATGCGGCATGAACCTTCAGCCCAAGCGCATGGCCGTGCTCCAGGAATAATTGAAGCAGGTCCAGATCGGGATTGGAGCCTTTCCGATCGCCCGCAACCATCTCGCTGACATACGGCCGGCCGGTCAAATCATTTTTCTTATAGGAAACGTAGCCTTCGACGCCTTTCACATCAAACATAACGTCTGTGACCCCGGCGTCCTTCGCTTTGTTCAGAAATTGGAGGACGCTCTCGCTTGACTGGAGCTTCTTGGCGTTCGATGCTTGATCCACCCATAACATAATTTGTTTGTCATTATTCAGGGAAGGCCTGCTGTAGACAATGATAGATTTGGTATCCAGGGCGGAGCCGTCTTTGGACAACACGACATCGAGATAGTTCGGGCCGGCGGCAAGAGGGAGTTGCAGGCTGAATGTGCCGTCTGCTTGCAATACCGCCGATTGTCCGTCAATCGCAACGGATGCGCCAGTCTGATTGGTCACTTTGCCTGATACGGTCGAGGTTGTGGCCGGAGTCGTATACATGTTCATTCCATCAAGCTCCATACGCGGAACGGCGCCCGTGCCTTTCATTAAATCAGTGACCGCTACAACATTTCCGTTCTTCCGCAGCTTCACCGTATCGCCAACCTTAAACTTGGTGGCCAAATATTTTTTGATATCATAGGTGGCATAACTATTGTCTTGAGCCATGACGACATATCCGCCTGGCGGAATGTCAAGGTCGCCGCCTTGCGACCATGATGGCGCGGAGTTGCCGGTTGCCGCATTGAACATCGTGGTCACCTTGCCGGTCGCATCGACTTGAATCGCGACATTGGTATTTCTGACGGAGACCTTCGTTCCGTATTCGGTCGTGAATAAGGCAATGATATTAGGAATGGAGGACACATCTGTGTCGATATAATCAATGGGTTTCTTAGGCCCCTCGACAATGACGGTAACATCCGCAGGCGGCGCTTCAATCTCGATCAGATCGCCTCCGCTTTCGTTCGGTATGAAATCCTCCGCTGTCACGATGGCACCGCCTTTTTCGAGAGTAATGACGTCTTCAGTCTGAAAAGTATGATATAATGCCTTGCGAAAGTCTTTGTCCAGCCAATTGTCATCGTTGGCAAGAATAACGTAGCCGCCGGGCGGAATCGTCACTTGCTGTGCAGCGTCCCAAGCTCTGGGTTTATTCGTCGCGGGATCAATGCCTCCTTGCGGTCCGATGAACTTAAGTATGACGCCATTCGCATCGACTTGGATGGCAGCATTCGTGCTTTTGACAAAGACCTCGTTGCTATTTCCGGTTACGTTCGTCACGCTCGTCCCGCTTGTGAACAAAGCTAAGTAATCCTTCTGCTGTGGGCTATCCACATTTGTATTGATGTAATTGAGCATCAGCTTGGTGCTGCCGTCCGCAGCGACGGCATACACCGAATCGTCGTCAGAAGCGGCTTCGCCTTCAGCCTGCGCCATTACCACCCCATTCGAAAACACTGAAGCAAGCAAGCAGGCGATAAGAAAAGGTATTAAATTTCTTCCATACTTTCTCATAAATCCACCTTCCTTTGCAGTAGTTTGGATACGCTTTCATTATAGGCGGGGGCGCTTTCCGGATTATAGGGGCGATGATGACAACTTATAGAACATCGATGACATTTGTAATGGAAGCACCTGAAAAGCGCGTGTTCCAAAAGTCCGGTTGTCAGCATCGGGAAGCTCTAAAAGAGGAAAATGTAAAAGCGATGTCAAAGTTACTTAAGGATACCGCTCTATTCAATCTACAAGGAGTGAAGGAGGCATCGCTGTGAGCATACATCCGATGACGATCATCAAGCTAAGCGTTGTCATGGCCATTAGTCTCTTGGCTGGCTGTGATTCTGGTTCCCTGTCAGCAGACGAAAGCGGGGATGGAATATCCGATAGCAGCAGGAAAACGATCAGAATGGTAGTCAATAATTCAGACCGCAAATTTCCAGAGGGAATGGATGAAAATCATAATCCTTACCTGAGTTACATTGAGAATGCCACAGGAATCAATATCTCTTTCATGCTTCCGCCGTTCAATGGTTATCAAGAAACGCTGAATACGATTATGAATTCATCGGATCAGCCGGATCTCATTCAAACAGCGGATCCAATGTGGGTATACAAATATGTGACGGAGCAAGCGCTGCTGCCGCTTGATGATCTTATTGAAGCCCACGCTCCAGAGCTGTTCCAGATATTCCCGAAGGAAGCATGGGAGGCGGTTACCTTTAACGGCCAAATCTATGCAATCCCCAGCCTGAATGAAGTATCCGGCAATGAAGTGATCTATGCGCGCAAAGACTGGCTGGATGCGTTGGGCTTAGAGCCGCCGCGCACATTGGAGCAATATTACGATGTCATGTATGCGTTTACATATGGAGATCCCGATCAAAACGGAGTGAATGACACCTATGGGCTTACCATTATTCCATCAGGGCTGTCGCGCACAGCTCCATTCTTCGGCGCTTTCGGAGTTCCGCGCGGGCTAAGTCAAATCAGCATGTGGAAGGAAAGGGACGGGAAGCTCGTATACAGCGGGATTTTACCGGAAGCGAAAAGCGCGCTTGCTTATCTGGCGAAGCTGTACGGGGATGGGATACTCGACAGGGAGTTTATTCTGAACAAATTGAGCAGCTTCAAAGACAAAATTATTGATGGCCGGGTAGGTTTGTTTTCGGCTGCTTGGTATGATACGCGGGGGCCTATTCTTGAAAATATGAAAAAGGATCCCAAGGCGGAGTGGATTCGATTGGAATACCCTATCGGCTACGATGGAGAATACGGGACCGCTGAATATGACCTGATTCAGTCCTATAGTGTCATTCCGAAGGGGAGCCTTCATGCGAAGGAAGTGATTGAAGTGCTCCATTTCATTGCAGGAGAAGGATATCGGGAATTAAAGCTGGGTTTCGAGGGCGAAGTATGGACGAAGCAGAACGGCATGATGGTCACCAATTTCGAGGAGCATGAAAAACATATCTATCGCGGCACGCTGCATGCATTAGCTGATCCGAATGATGGGGCTGTTCGCAGGGATCGTCTGAGCTCTCTCGGCGAGCAATATGATTTGAATGAAAACGTGGAGTATATCGTCCAAAATGTGCTTCACAGCGATTATCGCGGACCCCAGACCGTGTCCATGAGAAAATACGGCTCCCAGCTTCTGAAGCTGGAGGAAGAGACCTATTTGAAAATCATTATGGGATTAAGCGTTGACCAGGAATTCGAAAAGTTTGCGAAGCAGTGGATTACGAATGGCGGCTGGGAAATTACGAATGAAGTGAATGATTGGTATAGGCTTCATACGAAAGGGGCGGACTAAGAGATTGCAAAAAGTATGGACCACCCTTTCGAGTGCTTACCGCCAGCGTATCCAAATCCGGCTGACCCTTTATTTTTTGCTTATCTTGGTCCCGCTAGTGGGCATCAGCTTGTTTTCAAACATTAGCTCCATGGATATTTTAGAGAAGCAGACGGATGAGCGGACAGAAACCAGCTTGCAATCGGTGTTGGACAATATCGATATTTCCCTTCAGGATCTGGAAAATTTAATTGTTCTGCTGTCGATGGATTATAGCATAAAGCCGATTTTGCACGAAGCGAACGCTATTCTATTAACATCGGATCTGTACGGCTTATATTCGGTTATGGATCGTCTGACGAATGTTGTGGCTATTAATGGACATATTCGGGAGGTTTCGATTCTGCATTCCGCATCGGGCATGCTGATATCTACTCAATATGGCGCGAGAATACTGGAGCACGATAACGAATCTTGGTATCAAGCCGTCCTGAAGGCCAATGGCAAAACGGTGCTTTACAACCCCCTCCCGGGTGAAGAGAACCTCTTCGGTCTGGAGACGATTTCTTTCATGAGACTGATGGATTTGCAAAATAAAGAGGATGCCGCCAATGTTCTGGTGCTAACGGTAGATAGAGGGCTGCTTCAGGAGCGGATTCAAAGCGTGCAGCCGTCCCCCGGTTCTTCCATCTATTTGTATTCGGCTGATGGCGAGCTCGTAGCGGGCACGGATCAGAACTACCTGAGGGATGAGTGGGGGGATTCCAGCAGCGGAGAGAAGCGGGCAGGCAAAGATATGCTTGTATGGCGGATGCAGTCCGAGAGCACCGGATGGTCGATCGTGATGATCCAGCCCGAGCTGGAGCTGTATCAGAAATCGAGGCAGCTCTCTCAAATTACGAATCTTATTATTGGAATAAGCATTATACTCGCCCTGTTTATTTCTTATGGTGTCTACAAGTGGATTTCATCGCCTTTAAGAGAGCTGATCTTCGGCATGAAGCAAATGAGGATGGGAAAGCTGAGCATCCGGCTAACCCGTAAACGGTCAGATGAATTCGGCGCGTTGACGGACGCTTTCAATCAGATGATCGCCGAGCAGCAGCTGCTTATTCGTGATGTCTATGAGCATCAGCTGCAATCCAGCAAAACCGAATTGAAATTTCTGCATTCGCAAATTAATCCCCATTTTCTGTACAATACGCTGGACTCCATTTACTGGACCGCAAAAAACTATGATGTGAACGAAATTAGTGAAATGGTGCTGAATCTATCGAAGTTCTTCCGTCTGAGCTTAAGCAAGGGACGGGAGGTATTTACAGTAGCGGAGACGGTTACGCATCTTGAATACTACTTGCGCGTACAGCAGTTTCGCTTTATGGACCAGTTCACGGTCCGCTTCGATATTGCGGAGGATACGAAAGAGCTCCGGGTCTTGAAGCTGCTCCTTCAGCCCGTTGTAGAAAATGCGATACTGCATGGCCTCGAGAAACGAGGCACGGGCGGGGAATTAGTCATATCGAGCAGCCTGCAGGAGGGCAGCCTCTGTCTGACGGTGAAAGATAATGGAATGGGCATCAGCGAGGAGAGGCTCGACTTTATTCGCAGCGAAATCGAAAAGCTGAATCGCCAGGAAAATTTGGTGACGATTACGGAAAACTCAGTGAAGGATTTATTCGGCATCAGAAACGTAGTTGGACGAATGAAGCTTTATTATGGCATAGACGCGATGCTGTTCATGGATAGCGTCTGGCAGGAAGGAACGACGATAACCCTGCAAATCCCACTCGAAAGATTGATGGAGAAGCCGGCCTGAACGGAGCGTATAGACGCTCTGTCCAGGCCTTTCTTTTTGTTTCATAGTCATCAAATTACCAAAACACCGCAACATCCTCCCCTATTCATTCATGCCTTTACTCCCTAAAATGAGGGATAACAACAGGCAAAGGAGGGATTCAATGACCCCATCCTACTTTAAAAGGCTTCGGCTTGATGTAGTGAGAGAATGGGATTTGTATCTGATGCTCATTCCAGGAATACTCTTTTTACTTCTGTTCAAGTACACGCCGATGTATGGGATTGTTATTGCGTTCAAAGACTTCAACATTTATGACGGATTGGCGGCAAGTCCATGGGTTGGCATGGAACATTTCGAGAAGCTGTTCTTATCCGAGGATTTTGCGAGAGTGTTTAAAAACACCTTGATTATTAGCATCTACAAGATCTTCTTTCTATTTCCTTTGCCGATTATATTGGCCGTACTGATGAATGAGATTAAAAATATGGTGTTTAAACGCGGAATCCAAACGATTGTATATTTGCCTCATTTTTTATCATGGGTAATTGTAAGCGGTTTATTCCTGCAGCTCCTGTCCACTAATGGCGGGTTGATTAATAAGATGATTGTCGGATTAGGCGGAGAGTCTATCGCGTTCTTCATGAATACGGAGGTATTCCGGTCGGTGCTTATTTCCTCCGCGGGATGGAAGGAAGTTGGCTGGGGGATGATTATTTATCTGGCTTCCATTGCCACCATTGATCCTCAGTTGTACGAAGCAGCCAAAATCGATGGAGCCAGCAGATTCAGACAGATCTGGCATATTACGCTCCCCGGCTTGGTGCCGATCATTATCCTTATGTTCATCCTTCGCCTCGGCAATATATTGGAGGCAGGCACGGAACAAATTCTCGTCATGTACAACTCTATCGTATATGAGGTTGCGGATGTCATTGGCACTTACGTTTATCGGATCGGTCTTGGCCAGCAGGATTACAGCTTTTCGACAGCGGTCGGACTATTTGATTCCGTAATCGGTTTTATTCTGATCATTACAGGAAATTATTTAAGCCGGAAGTTTCTTAAACGGGGCATTTGGTAGAAAGGGGGCTTCTTATGCGGCAAAAGACATCGGTTCTAGACAAGGTATTTGTGGCTTCGAATTATACGTTCTTTATCTTTATGGGCGTTATCACCATATTCCCGTTCCTTAATTTGATAGCGAAGTCCCTGAGCAGCGAGGCGGCGGTTATATCGGGGCAAGTCAATCTGCTGCCTGTCGATTTGCAATTCGGAACGTACGTCTATGTAATGAGCGACAAATTGTTTCAAAGCGCTTTTATTAATTCGATTATCGTAACGGTGGTCGGCACGCTGCTCAGTCTCATTATGACATCGCTGTCTGCTTATCCGTTGTCAAAGCCGAAGCTGCGGGGACGCAAGATTTTTATTCTTATGTTCGTGTTCACGATGCTGTTCAGCGGCGGCTTGATCCCTACGTACTTGCTAATAAGAGAATTAGGTCTCGTGAATACGCTGCCGGTGCTTTTCTTGCCGGGCATGATCAGTGTTTTTAATATGCTGGTTATTAAAAGCTACTTTGAAAACATACCGGAAGCATTAGAAGAATCGGCCAAGATTGACGGAGCCAGCAATATTCGAACGCTCTTCCAGGTCGTGCTGCCCCTATCGCTGCCTGTCCTTGCGACGATTGCTTTGTTCTATGCGGTAGCCTTCTGGAATGACTTTTTTACCGCGATGATTTACATCAATAGTCCCGATCTGAAGCCGCTGCAGCTCTATCTCAAGGAACTGCTGGCGTCCGCCAACAATATATTTTTGAAGCTGGATACGATCGATGTGAATATGGCGATGAATGTTTCGCCGCAGGCGATTCAATCGGCGTCGATCATCGTCGCGACCATACCGATATTGCTGGTTTATCCTTTCTTGCAAAAGTATTTTGTAAAGGGGGTCATGCTTGGCTCTGTAAAAGGATAGAGGAAATGAATAGGCAACGGTATTGCACGAAGGCTGGTTCAATTCAAAGGGAGGTTACGACCATATGAAGAAAACGATTACTCTGCTGATGTTGATCGCAGTTATGATTGTATCTGCATGCTCTAGCTCAGGCGATGGAGGAAAGAACACGAATAAGGAAACGGCATCGCCGACTAGCTCTGGGAACGCGACGAATGCGCCAGAATCCACAGAGGATGTCCTGAGCGGCACGAAGCCGCAGCTCAGACAGCTTCAGCCGTTCGACCGATTCGATCCTAATACCTACTTTACGGCTGGATTCCTGGAGGAGAAAACCGGCTATAAGACGACCTACGATATGCTGCCTGAAGAGCTCCCCAATGAAAAGTTGAATCTGCTGATGTCCAATCGTGAAAAATACGATATTATGCGGCTGACCAAAGAGCAGTTTTTCACTTTGGCAGAAGCGGGCGCTTTGGAGCCTTTGAACGATTTGATTGACAAATATGGTTCCAATCTGAAAGCAGGCATTGAAGATACGACGTGGTCGGCCGCTACGATAGACGGGAAAATTTACGCCATTCCGCAAGGCGGAACCGGCATCTATGCCAGCTCCAGCCTTGTCATTCGCAAGGATTGGCTCGAGGAGCTTCAATTGCAAGTGCCTACTAACCGCGACGAGCTGTACACGGTGCTCAAGGCCATCAAGGATAAGAAAGGGGTTATTCCTTTCACTGGAACCGGTCAGGTGAGCGTCATTCCTGAGATTGCATCCACATTCGGAATTGCCAACACCCTGACCAACAATGCCTGGCTGGAAGTGGACGGAGGGGTCATTCATCAGGCCGAGCATCCAAGGATGAAAGAATATTTGACCTTCATGAATAAATTATACAAAGAAGGATTGCTTGACTCCGAGTGGCCTATTAATACAAGCTCTGTTGCAATCGAGAGATTCACAAGCGGCCAGTCTGCCATGATGAGCTTGGCTTGGTGGAGTGCGCCATCGGTCGTGAACGCTTTGAAGAAAAACTTCCCTGATGCGGATTTCGTCACGCTGCCATTCTTGAAGGATGAGCAAGGCGTATCGACGATTGGCGTCAACACGGGCATTACGTACTTTATGGCCATTCCGAAATGGTCCGTAAATAAAGAGCATGCAATGAATTATATGAATCTTAAATTGGAAAAGGATTTATTCAAAGAGATTGTTATCGGCCAAGAAGGCGTTCATCACAAGTTCGAAGACGGCAAATACTTCCCGATTCTGCCCGCTTTTGATGATCTGAATAATGCAAGCTACTATCTGACTGGCGTTGATGAAAGCGTCTATGCGAGTTACTGGCAGGCGAGGGTAAGGAAGGATCCGATCTTGTTTAATTACTTTGAAGAGCTGCAGCAGCTGGCAGAAGGACTGTTTGTCATTGACCGTTTGTCCAATGCTCCGCCGATTGCGAGCATCTCTGAGCATTCGCAGAAGCTGACCAAGTTCTCGAACGATACGTATTTGCAATTCATCGCCGGAACAGCGTCACTGGATACCTTTGATAGTTATTTGGCGAAATGGAAGGCAGATGGCGGCGATGCGATGAACAAAGACGCCAATGCATGGTTTAGCACGCAAAAGTAATTCATTTTGAACGACCACTTATAATGGAAGTTGAACGACCTCTAGCAGCCAAGGGAGAATCTTTGCCATGGTTGGCAAAGATTCTTCTGGTATGATGAAGGATATGCGGACATCCGTGTCGGCAATGCCATATCGCTTGGGAGGGCTGCTCATGTATTTAATGATCGTAGAGGATGAACCAAGGCTGCGCAACAATTTGGCGCTGGAGATTCCTTGGGAGGATCATGGGATTGAGGTCATCGGGCTGGCGGAGAGCGGCGAAGAAGCGCTTAAGCTGTTCGACCGCAAGAAGCCTGATATTATGCTGCTGGACGTGCAAATGTCCGGGATGAGCGGGCTTGAGCTTGCCAAGCTTGTGCGGCTCAAAAATCCTTATATCAAAATGATTGTCTTAAGCGGACATGACAACTTTGAATTTGCCCAGATTGCCATGGAGACGGGGATCAGCAAATATCTGTTGAAGCCTGCCGGAGACAGTGAGATTCTGAACGCTGTTCTGGAGAGCGCCGCTGAATTGCGCGAGCAGCTCGATACGCTTCATAACCAGTCTCTATTAACTCAAAAGTGGACGCAGCATCTACCTCATCTTCGCGAGCTGTTTCTGATGAACTGGCTGCAAGGCAAATATTCGCTATGGGAGATCGCGAAGCATAGCTCGGATATGATGATGGACTTGGAAACGCCAAGATTATACTGCGTGGCCATTGTGGATATGGATCCCTTGCAGGCGGCCGAAACCAGATTTCGAGCGGATGATACCTCGCTGCTGCAAGTTTCGTTAAAGTATATCGCAAGCCAGGATTTGGAGCCGGAATGGATGTTTCTGGATTCGAACGGCTCGACGGTCATTCTCTTTCATACCTCTGCCGTTCATGACCCGGAGCCTTTTATCCTTTATGTGAATGCGACGATAGGCAAGCTGCTTAACATTGTCAAGGAAAGCCTCAAGCTAACGGCCAGTGCGGGAATCAGCGAGTATTCCGATCAATTGATCGACATGAACAAGCTCTATGAGCAAGCGCGTCAGGCGCTGCAGCGGCGCATTGTGTATGGGAAGCATATCGCCATTTCCTATCAAGCTCGATTCGAACAGGATATGCTGGACCTTGGCCAACCGAATAGCGAGCGCGAGCTTGAGATCGGAATTGAAACGGGGAATTTGGCCAAAGCATTGGAAGCGTTTGATAAACAATGGAATTCGCTTATGTTGGAAGCGGATACAATGGATAAGGTCAACGAGATCATCCTATATTTCGGCAGCTTGATCGTGCGGCTGATTCAGCAGCGCGGCTGCTCGGTGAAGGAGGTCGCGGGAAGCGATTTTCCTTATCTGCTTAATCTGCAGTCCTTTGCCACGAAGGAACAGGTCTATGAATGCTTACAGCGGATCATCCGTCATTTCATTGCGTATCAGCACGCAAGAAGAGGAAGCGCGGGGCATCGCATGGTTGAGGCGGCGCTACAGATTATCGATGACGGCATTCAAGAGGATTTGACGCTGTACAATGTGGCGGAGCGGCTATTTATCAATTCATCGTATTTGAGCCGGCTGTTCAAGCAAGAGACGGGCAAATCCTTTTCAGCTTATGTGCTGGAGCATAAGATGGAGCGTGCCAAATCGATCCTGATAAAGGGAGCGAAGGTATACGATACAGCAAGCGCAGTAGGGTATCGGGATTTAAGCTATTTTACAAAGGTATTCCGCAAGTATTGGGGAGTTACGCCCGGCGAGTTTTCAAAACTAGAAGCGAATTAGGGGAGGAATCGGGATGTCCAAAATAAAAGTTGCGATTATTGGCTGCGGTACCATTGCCAATCATGCTCATATTCCGTCTTATATGAAAAATGAGGATGCGGAGATCATCTATTTTTGCGATATTAACGGGGAACGAGCGGAAAAAGCGGTGCAGGAATACGGCTGCGGAACGGCCATTACGGATTATCGCGAGCTATTAAATGATCCTGAGGTCGATGCGGTATCGATCTGCACGCCGAATAATGTCCATGCGTCGATTGCCATAGAGTGTATGAGAGCGGGCAAGCATGTGCTGTGCGAGAAGCCTGCGGCAAGAACCTATGCAGAAGCGCTGGAGATGCAGAAAGTTCAGCATGATACGGGAGTCACTTTGAATATCGGGGTCGTCAACCGTTTCAATACAAGCGTGAATATTATTAAAAATATGATCCAAAACGGCGAGCTGGGCGAGCTGTATCACGTCTATGTCAGCTTCCGCGCGCAGCGCAGCATTCCTGGCCTGGGCGGCGACTTCACAACGAAAGCGGTGTCGGGCGGCGGCGTGCTGATCGACTGGGGCGTGCACTATTTGGATATTGTGATGTACTGCGCCGGCGATCCGGAGCCGCGCACCGTGTCCGGGCAAGCCTTCTCCAAGCTGGGCAAGGATATGAAAAATTATTCGTACCTAAGCATGTGGGCAGGCCCGCCGAAATATGACGGCACGTATGATGTTGACGACTTTGTTACCGGGATGATCCGCACCTCCGGCCCAACCATATCTCTGAACGGCGCTTGGGCGCAAAATATTGGAATTGGCGAAACCTATATCGATTTTCTAGGCGATAAGGCGGGCATCCGCTTGCAGTATGGCGCCGACTTTAAGCTTTATAGCGCTCAGAACGGCGCTTTGCTGGAGACCATCCCTCAATTTAAGGAAGGCAATCATTTTCAGAATGAAATCGACAGCTTCATCCAGTGCATTCAGACCGGCGAGAAACTGCCGTCTCATATTGATACGGTCATTCTGTCTTCCAAAATTATTCAAGCGATTTATGATTCATCCGACAACGGCCGGGAAATCTCGTTCTAGCGAGAGGAGTGCGCGATATGAAAAAGATAGGCTTCATCGATTATTACTTGGATGAATTCCATGCGAACAAATATCCGAAATGGATTGAAGAGGCGTCCGGCGGAACGATGAGGGTTGCTTATGCTTACGGGAAAATTGACAGCCCTGCCGGAATCAGCAATGCGGAGTGGTGCCGCAGCCATGGAGTGGAATTGCTGGACACGATTGAAGACGTTGTGGAGCGCAGCGATTATTTGATCGTATTGTCGCCGGATAACCCGGAATTTCATGAGGAGCTGTCCGATCTTCCGCTGAGGTCCGGCAAGCCGACCTATATCGATAAGACCTTCGCTCCAGACAGGGCGGCGGCAGAGAGAATGTTCCAGCTTGCCGGGCAATATGGAACGCCGATGTATTCTACGTCCGCGCTTCGTTATGCGGCTGAATATACGGCAGATTCACAATTAGAGGCGGAGACGATTAGCAGTTGGGGACCAGGCCTCTTCGATACTTACGCCATTCACCAAATTGAACCAATTGTGGCATTAATGGGGGCTGGCGCGAGTAGAGTGATGTATACGGGTACAGCTGCGTCGCCCGCGCTGCTGATTGATTTTGGCAACGGAAGACAGGCTTCATTGAACCAGTTGGGCTGGGAGTGCCCGTTTATGATGGCCGTAAAATATATAGAAGGCCCTACTGTCGTGAAGAAAGTTGAGTCTCCATTTTTTGAGCTGTTTATCGAAAGCATGGTGTCCTTTTTCAGAACATCGATTCCTGCAGTAGCGTCGTCTGAGACGCTGTCCGTTATTACGATCATTGAATATGGAATCAAGGCTATGGAGAAGCCTCATCAATGGGTGCAATTGCCTTCCATTGATGGGAGTAGACATTAGCGGAAGAGGTGTGGCTTTTTATTATGGTACAACACTTGAATGCAGACATCGTCATTATCGGAGGCAGTACCGGCGGGGTTGCGGCAGCGCTAGCAGCAGCCAAAGCGGGCAAGCGCGTTATTATGACAGAGGAAAGCGATTGGATTGGCGGACAATTGACCAGCCAGGCCGTTCCCCCGGACGAGAATAGATGGATTGAGCAATTTGGCTGTACGGCAAGCTACCGGCAATTTCGGAATAGAGTGCGGCATTATTACCTGAATAACTTTCCTGTAACGCCGGAAGCGCGTATGCGATTGGCCTTTAACCCCGGAAATGCATCCGTCAGCAAAATATCGCATGAGCCAAGAGCAGCTCTTGCAGTGTTGCGCGATATGCTTGCTCCTTATGTGCACAGCGGCCGCCTGACGGTTTTAGAATATTATAAGGTGCAGCAGGTAGAGACGGATGGCGACCGGATCCTTTCGGCGAAATTGCGGCATGTGCTGACGGGTGATAAAGTGGTGTTGACCGGAGCCTATTTCCTGGATGCAACCGATGAAGGAGATGTCTTGCCTCTAGCGAATGTAGAGTACGTAACTGGGGCAGAGTCGGTGGAAGACACGGGCGAGCCCCATGCCCTGCCGGGTGAGGCCGATCCTATGGATATGCAGGCCATAACATGGTGCTTCGCCATGGACCATATCGATGGCGAGGACTATACGATAAGAAAGCCGGACCAGTATGATTTCTGGCGCAATTATCGCGCTGACTTCTGGCCGGATAAGCAGCTGAGCTGGACGGGAGTAGTGCCGTCTACTCTTCAGCCGACAACGTACAGCTTATTCCCGGATGGCAAGCACTTCTCCTTATGGCAGTATAGACGCTTGATCGATCGTCAGCAGTTCGCTCCGGGCACCTTCGAAAGCGACCTGACCGTTGTGAATTGGCCGCAAAATGATTACTGGCTGGGGCCGATCATTGATGTAAGCGACAAGGAGAGAGCGAAGCATCTGAACAATGCGAGGGAGCTAAGCTTATCGCTGTTTTATTGGATGCAGACAGAGGCTCCGCGTCCTGATGGCGGCGCCGGTTATCCCGGACTTCGCCTTCGCGGCGATGCAGCCGGCACGATAGATGGCTTGGCGAAGATGCCTTATATTCGTGAATCGCGCCGGATCAAAGCGGAATGCACCGTGCTAGAGCAGCATTTAAGCCCAGATTGCCGCGAGGATGGGAAGGCGGAGCGTTATCCGGACAGTGTGGGGATCGGTTCTTACCGAATTGACCTGCATCCAAGCACATCGCTTCGCACCTATATCGATGTAGCTTCTTTGCCTTTCTATATCCCTTTAGGCGCCTTGATTCCTGTGCGGATGGACAATTTGCTGGCAGCCTGCAAAAATATCGGAACGACCCATATCACCAATGGATGCTACCGGCTGCATCCTGTGGAGTGGAATATAGGGGAAGCGGCGGGCTATTTGGCTGCTTACTGCGTAGAGAAGGGGCTCAGCCCGCGTGATGTCCGCAACAATGCGGGACAGCTTGAGCAATTCCAAAAGCGGCTGATAGCAGAGGGTATTGAGCTGGATTGGCCTTCTATCCATGCGGTATGAATGCCGCCCGTTTGACAAACCATCCATAGCGATAATCTGATTGCCGAGAAGGAGCTGTCCTGAATGTCCGAAGCGACATAGGGGCAGCTTTCTTTTTGCGCCAGTAATCTCGTGCCGATGGAACCGGCTTATTGCGTTGTCCGCAAAAATAAGCGATGATCGCTATGAGCGGGGAGGAGAACGATGGATCGTATTCAGTATTTATCGCAATTTAATTTGATGCATTCACTTAGCGAGAGCGATTTGATAGAGATGGACAAATTGACCGTCATCACAACAGTCCCGAAGCATACGTTTATCCAGACACCGGATACCTTCATTGAAACCTTGTATTTTATAAAAAAAGGAAAAGTCCGCCTGTACCGGCTTAGTGAGGAAGGGAAGCAATTCACGCTGGACATATTGGGTGAAGGGAATATTTTTGGCGAGATGGAGGAATTCTCGTTAGGCACGCGAGGTTTGTTTATCGAAACGATTGTGGAGAGCGATATTTGTATGATGGACAAGGAAAGGTTTCGGACCTATGTCATTCAGCATCCGCAATTCATGATGAACATGCTGAAAGCCATCAGCGAGCGTCTGTCCAATATGAGCAGTCTCGCCCAGAATCTGGCGCTTGGAAAGCTGCATGATAAAATCATTCATGCCTTAATCGAGCTGTTCAGCCGCTTTGGCGTTTGGGATGAGAGCTGTGAATTCGGCAAAATTGATATGCCGCTATCGCATGCGGAGATTGCCCATCTTGTGGGGGCCTCCAGGGAAGCTGTCTCTATAGCGTTAAAGGAGCTTGCGGATTCCGGTGTGCTGCAAGTTGGATTCCGTTCGATAGCCCTTCATCGCGATGTTCTCACAGAGCAGAATGGATTTCATTTGTAATCTGCCTTACAGCTTTTTACCTGTTACTGCTCCTATGATGGAGGAAAGTCATTAGGGAGGCTGCAAATTGGTGGAGGCAAACGTAATGCCGGAGTCTATTGCGGGCCGGAAAGGGCCGCGCAGAGCTAGTGAAATCGTACCTGAAGCACTCGATTTATTGAACAGAGGGCAAATCCAAACCGTTAATTTAACCGAATGGCTGGCCGTTGATCATATAAAGCTGCTAAGAGCCGTTCTGGTGGAGCTTGGCTTGCAGCATCACACTGCTGCCATGATGTCCGCTCTGGAACGAATAGAGGGGCAGCCTGCCATGAAGGTGATCCCCGCTGTAGCTGGCGAATGGCTCGGAATGATGCGGCAGCAGAAGGACGGGCAAAAGGAGATCGTTGAACGATTGGCCGCGCATACGTCGGACAGCGTGCGCTGCTGGGCGGCGTACATCATTGGCTTGGAAGCGCTGGATCTGGAACAAAAGCTGGCGAGTATTCGCCGCTTTGCTGCCGATCATCATTTTGGCGTGCGCGAAATCGCATGGATGGCGATTCGGGCAGATGTCTCGCAAGAACTGCTGCTGTCTATTCAAGTATTGAGTGAATGGGTCCATGAAGAAGACGCCAATCTTCGGAGATTTGCCGTTGAAGCGACTAGACCGCGAGGGGTGTGGGCCAAGCATATTACGGAGTTGAAAGTGAATCCTGAATTAGGACTGCCTTTGCTTGAACCTCTGAAAGCCGACACATCCAAGTATGTTCAGGATTCCGTTGGCAATTGGTTGAATGATGCGGCGAAGTCCAGGCCGGAATGGGTGGCTGGCTTATGCCAGACATGGCTCGCGTTATCCGGCGAGGCATCAACCAAGCGAATCGCAGCACGGGCGCAAAGAAGCATCAAATCGTGAAAACTAAGTCTATTTTCCCATCTTTCACCAAACAATAAGGTCATAAGACCGCTGACCCTGGCGGGGATGGAAGCTATAATAAGCCTAACAAGGCAGCTGCTTGCTGAAGGAGGCGTATGATGGACATTACTGGGGAATTCATAGACGAAGGATTTAGGAGCTATGTTCTGGACAATTTCTCGGGAGGCCGAGATCGCATAGAGCGTGGCGATGTGGAGCATGTCTTGTCGCTTCAGCTTCAGAATCGCAAGTTCTCCAGTTTAAGCGGGATCGAGCATTTTGTGTCGCTTGAAGAACTGAATTGCTCGTATAATAGGCTGAGCGAGCTGAATCTTAGTCATAACGTGCGGTTGAAGGAGCTCAATTGCAATAAAAACGATATTTATGGACTAGATCTCACCAGCCTTCCAGAGCTGGAGATGCTGGATTGCGGTTTTAACCGAATCCGCAAATTGGATGTCAGCGGCAATCCCAAGCTTGCGAAGCTGCATTGCTACTGGAACCTTCTGACGGAGCTGAGGCTAGAGAGCAACGAGCAATTAGCGGAGCTTAATTGCGGCTATAATTCCTTATTCGCGCTGGATCTGGAGCAGAACAGACAGCTTGCACGACTCGATTGCGGCAATAACTATTTGAGCACTTTGAATATCGGGAATTGCATAGGACTGATAGAGTTGCGCTGCAACCACAATCATCTTGTCCAATTGGATGTGGCTAAGATCTCCGCCTTGGAGAGTCTTAGATGCTTTAACAACCATATTGCGAGCCTGGACATCAGCCGGAATGCCCGGTTAATGGAGCTGTATTGCTCTGAAAATAAATTATCGGTGCTGGATACGAGTGATAACCCTAAGTTAGTGAAAGTGGATTCCTCCAATAATCTGATGATAGAGCCGGACTATATCATAGAGGAAGTGGGCACGTTCAAATACGACAATTCCTTTTCCTCGTATTCTGCCACTTTGATATACAAGGACAATGAAATTGCCGCTTCTGTAGATGCTTCAACCTTAGCGGATATGGAGCAGCTGTCGCCATTGATTAGAGGGGCATGGGAACGCAGGGAGGAACTGGTCGGGCAAGCGCTGGAGCTGATCGCCCGGACGCATCCGGATGAGGATGTGAATGAGCTGGTGCTGTCGGCCCTCGAATTTGAAAGGGATGGAGCCTTCCGCTTAGGATATGATGCGGGCGAGACGCCAGCCGGACAGCTTTACATCTACGCACTCTTTTCGGCGGAGTTGGAATTAGACAGTGCTCTGGTGTATGAGACGTATTAGTTGTTACTCAACTATTTCAGTTGAATCAATGTATTCTTCCCAAGTAAAAAAGCCTCCTTTTATAGGAGGCTTTAGCTTTTATATCGGGACTGTTTTACAAAGAAATAGTTCCGTCTGGACCGGCCTCTAGCTTCGCTTCTGGGCGGTTTAATGCTTTATTGAATTCAGGAATGAGTCTAAGCGGATCTAATATGGAGCTTGTGAAGGTAATGGCTTGTTCTTTACCGTTTTTATCGTAATAGAATACAACAAATAGTGGGGTTTTCATTCCGAATGCGCCCATACTCATTGGATTTTTGTTGCTGAATCTAATAATTCTCTCGTTAGGAATATCAAAAGATTGTTTTTTAACATCAATAATCAATTTATCCTCACAAGTGTGAAGAGTAGCAAAAGTTGGTTGGACAGGGAGCCCTTCGACAAGTTCGAGTGCAATCGAATATTTGGAGCCAATATTTTGTTGGCGATTTTTTGCTTTTGATCGACCTCTGACCAGTGAAACGATAAGGAAAATAATAGCTGCCAGAATAATAAGTGCAATTAACATATGTAATCCTCCTCAATATTTTACTATATAGTACCATAGAACCAATAGAGTGCATAGTTTCCTTTAGTTTAAATTAAGACATATTAAAACAAATAATGACATGATTACCGATGGTTATTTCATTGGATCCCACCAAACAAATTTGACTCCACCAATCCAAATACGATAACATAAAGGTAATTCCCTTTAAGGAGAGAGTTTATGAATCAGGTCGTTCTTAACTAATCAAATTCCATATTAGAGGTATCCGTAAGGCTATGAACCATGCGCTCAAGTAGAGGGTGGTTTGTTTCTTGATGGCCAAGGGGATGCTTCGGAATTAGTTAAGAACAACGGATTAATCTAAACCTTAGGGGACGCCTATACCACCTGCGCCTTTATCCGTACTGTGTTCAGTGCGGATTTTTTGCGTTTATGGCGAGTTATTAGGCATCTGCAATAGAGGGCAGGGATGACGTATGTTCATCTCTGCCCTATATTGCGTTTCATACAAAAAATGAGGAGTGATGACATGTCAGTGTCAATTGTGCGGATAAGAGCGAACCAGAGAACAACTATTTTTATATACGAGACTGGAGGATGAAAGAATGAAACACTACACCAAAATAGTTAACGAAAAGATGACGCTGCAAGAAGGAGAGCAAGCGGTTGAGCAATTGCTGCTGGAATGCTATTTGCAGCCGGGCATCTCAACCAAGGAACTGGCCAGGAAGACATTGCTTCCCGTCCCGGTAGCTGCAGCTGTCAAGCGGGAGCTGATTAAAGCGGGAGCATTGGCGCAGGAGCGGGGCGTCCGTTGTACTCCGGAGGGGACGGCTTGGGTGGAGGAAGTGTGGGGATACCGGGGCCTCGACCGTTCATTCCACCGGGCTATGCGGGAAATGTCGGGATGGGATAAGGAACTGAGCAGAATATTGGCGAAGCTTAAGGAGTTGTTCGCAGAGCGGCCGGCTGTTGACGTACGCATTGACCAGTCCAAGTGTACGCCGGAGACCAGCCTGCGCCGCGCCGTTCTTTGCCTTCAGCAGCATGCGCTCATCGGCAAGCGGATATTATGTGCAGGAGACGATGATCTGGTCAGCGTGGCGATGGGGCTGCTGCTCCAGAGATTATTCCCAAGCGGGGGGCATGCGGCGACGAATATTGAGGTGATGGATATTGATGTGCGGTTTATCCGCTACATTGAAGAGGTGGCGAGGGAGCATGACCTTCCTGTCACATGTCATCACGTTGATTTCAGGGAGCCGCTGCCGCTGGCGCTATGCGGTCGTTATGATGGTTTCTTCACCGATCCGCCGTATACGCTGCAGGGCATGAGCCTGTTCCTATCGCGCGGCATTCAGGCGTTGAACCATTCGAAGGGGCTGCCGGTCTTCCTGTCCTTCGCGCATAAATCGCCAGGATTTATGCTGGCGATGCAGCGGGAATTTGTGCGGATGGGTCTTACGGTGTGCGCAAGCTTCCCGCACTTCAACGAGTATGAAGGGGCCGAGATGATTGCGAACCGCAGCCAGATGTTCATTCTGCGCACGACAGACCAGACGGAACCAGAGCATTGCGGCGCTTTCACCGATGCCTTGTATACGGGAGAAGTCAAGCGGACGCTGCGCATCTATGCGTGCAAGCAATGCGCGCGGCAAATCTTAGTAGGCATCCAAGAAGAGATCGAGACGATTGAGCAGCTGAAAAATGTGGGCTGTCCGGCTTGCGCCAATGATACGTTTGAGATGGTGGAGAAAAGGGCTGTATCCGGCTCCGGCTTAGGTGATCAAGCCTAGAATCTACCCTCTGATGCTAGATTCTATAAAAATATTCAAAATAGTTGTCCGAGCATGAATGAACAACGCCAGACGGGCTATCCTGTTAGTATTGGCAGGAAATCCGGTATGAAGGTAGGGTGGGACACATGATTGGCATTCATTCGGCACACCGCAGGCTAGCGGAATTAACCTTGAAGGCGAAGTCGATAGGGGGCAATTATGATCGGCTTTCAGCTGTGGAGAAGCAGGAGCTCGCTCATTGCCTGACGGTAAATCTGGAGCTGGTGCGCAAGCTCGATTCCTTGAAATCGCTGGCATTTGTAGCCTATGAGCAGGGCGATATGGTATGGCATAACGAAATATGCGAGAAGCTTGAGGAGATGGAGGCGGGCCTGCTGTAGCAGGCCCAATTGGCGATTCTGGAACCACTCCATTCTTCATAAAATTTGCTATGATAGAGAAGTTGGAGAGGATCAAATCATTTTTAAATACGCCCATTAACAAAACATGCAGGTACAAGGTCCGCAGAGCAAGCTCCCGCAGCTTGCCTTGCGGTCCTTTATTTCATTATGATAACAATAACAGATCATCGATCCATAACCGAAGGGAGCTTGCAGATGCTCGTTACTATTATCGTAGTTATACTTGTTATAGGCATCGCAGGGGCCAGCTTGTATTTCTATAACGTCGCCATCGCGCGTACCGACAAAAGCTTTTTAGACGGCAACCCGGACCTTGATGTTGGCGCAAGCGCGGAAAATCCCTATGAGCGCAATGACCAGTGGTGGGACTCTCAGTCATTCGAAGAATGGAACCTGCAATCAGAGGACGACCTGCGCTTGCATGCCTATTATTTGGAGGCGAAGCAGCCTTCCTTTGTAACAGTTATCATCGCACATGGCTATTCCGGCCATGCGGCGCTCATGACCAACTATGCACAAATGTATAGTGAAAAATTGGGGTATAATGTATTGCTTCCGGATGCCAGAGGGCACGGGCGGAGCGAGGGCCGGTATATCGGCTTTGGATGGCCGGAGCGAAGGGATTATGTCGGCTGGATTCGGAAAGTGGTCGAGAGGAACGGAGAGAAGTCGCAGATCATTCTGCATGGCGTCTCAATGGGCGGGGCAACGGTCATGATGACAAGCGGCGAGCCGCTCCCGCACCAGGTTAAGGCGATTATTGAGGACTGCGGCTATACGTCTGCGAGGGAGCAGCTTGCCTACCAGCTGAAAAGAATGTACAAGCTTCCGTCTTTCCCGCTGCTTCAAACGACGAGTCTGGTGACCAAATGGAGAGCGGGCTACAGCTTTGGCGAGGCGTCTGCGATTAAGCAAGTGAGGAAGTCGAAGACGCCGATTCTGTTCATCCATGGAGACACGGACCTGTTCGTTCCGACGGCCATGGTGAATGAGCTGTACGAACAAGGACCGGAGGAGAAGGAGCTGCTTATTATTCCGGGCGCTGGTCATGGCCTCGCCAGGCACACCGACCCTGGCTCGTACGACCGTGCGGTAATTGGATTTATTCAGAAGCATGTACAATAATGCGGAAGTGAAGCTTTATGAAGGGATGGGCTTTGGCCTGGATTCCGGTGCAAGCGAACGGCTGACAATACCAACCGTATTCCTGCCGCTCCGTTTGGCTTCATACAACGCTTCATCCGCATCCCGAAGCATCGCTTCCAGGTTATATTGGCTGTGATCAGCCCCGGCGACCCCGAAGCTGGCTGTAACGGTCAGCGGACCGTGCGCAGAGGCTAATGGAGCAGCCGGCAAGGCTTCTCTCAGCCGGTTCGCCAGCTGAACGGCTTCTTTCCCTGTATAACCCTGCAGCGCCACGACGAACTCTTCACCGCCGTATCTGCCAAACAATGCGTCCTCAGGCAGCAGACTCCGGCAGGCCGTCACCGTATGAATCAGGACGGCATCTCCGGTATCGTGCCCATAGGTATCATTGAATTGCTTGAAATAATCAATATCGAACAGGATTAGCGAGACCGGCTGTCTCTTAGCCTCAGTGGCTTCCAGCATCGTTCTGGCTCTGTGGATGAACTGGGCCCGATTATAGATGCCTGTCAGTCCATCGTAATAGGCCTGCTGTTTAAGCTGCTCCTGCAGTCGGTAACGCTCAGTGGCATCGATGAGCATGAGCAGGCTGCCGACGATATCGCCTCGTTTTCCTTTAATCACTGACGATCTAACCTCATAATCCGAGCTGGAGTGGCGGAACTGCCACTTCATATGGCCTTGGATTCCGCTTGCTTCCCGCGCAATCGGGAAGGAATTCCCGCACATTTTCTCCCATACGGTGTCCAGCGTATCCCCTATCATCGAGGCTTTCAATTGCGGCAGCATTCGCTGCGCCGCACCATTGTAGTCGATCAGCTTCTCCGACAAGTCCAGCACAAGAACGCCTTCCGCCATGCTTTCGAACAGGCTTTCCTTTGCAATGGGTGAGATTCGAAGCATGTGAGTGGACATCATTGCCCATATATACATGGAAGAGGTAATGCAGAGCACGAAAGGCACAGGGTCCATCCCGTCCGGCGTAACGCCCATCAGATAGAGGAACGAAGCGATCATTGGCACGAACTGCCCGCTGATCAATGTGAACAGCTGCAGCCGGTAAGCGCGATTTGTTTTTCTCCACTGCCAGATCAGCAGAAGTCCGCCTGCCAGCAAGCAGCCGAACGTATAAGAGCCTTGGACGATATACCATTGGCCGATTACGACGTCGGCCATCGGAGTAGGGGTATCATCGCGAAGATAGATATGTTTATAGAAGAGATGATGCCAATCATTGGTTGCGGTCATAATCAGGGTAATGACCGGTATGGCGAACATGGAATAGGTCAGCAGGCGGGGCAGCGCTGCGGCGATGTAACGGATCACAAGAAGCAGGCCAAGAACGGGAGCAAAGCCGATTCCGATGTATTCGACGACGACCCAGCGCTTGATTTCCTGCAGCGTGTCGCTGGCCAGCTCGAAGGCAAAGGCGAAGATATAAACCGCTTGCAAAGCAGTGAGCAGAATCAGATAAGGGGAGCCCGGAATGTCTTTTCTCTTATAAACCGAATAAAGGCACAGAAAGATGCTGAGCACGCCGGATATGGCGACAAGGGTAATATAGACGGTAATTCGAGATTCTATCATGATCGGACTCCATGTCTTTAGTAGGATCGCCGCTTGAAAAGTGTCGAACCAAGTTGCAAATTGTCGGCGACTCTATCGTATCACATGTTGTGTGCAAGCTGTCAAAGCTTCAAGGAAATTACACAAAGAACTTCTTGGAAGTTGACATCTTTTTTGCGGTTATGGTATATAAAAAGGTAGAATTAGCACTCTGATGACAGGAGTGCTAACATTCAGATTGAAAGGAGCATGTTCATTCATGGCAAAAAAGCAATTTAAGGCGGAATCCAAGCGATTGTTGGAAATGATGATCAATTCGATCTATACCCAGAAGGAAATTTTTCTGCGGGAGCTGATCTCCAATGCCAGCGATGCGATCGACAAAATATATTACAAGGCGCTGTCCGATGAGAGCCTCGTATTCAACAAGGAAGATTACTACATAAAGGTGGCGGTTGATCCGTCGCAGCGTACGCTGACGCTGACCGATACGGGCATCGGCATGACGCAGGAGGAGCTGGAGAACAATCTGGGCGTCATTGCGAAGAGCGGATCGCTGGCGTTCAAGCAGGAGAATGAAGCAAAGGACGGCCATAATATTATTGGCCAGTTCGGTGTCGGATTCTATTCTGCATTCATGATCGCTGACGAGGTTGTCGTGACCTCGAAGGCGCTTGGCAGCGAAGAGGCGTATCGCTGGACGTCGAAGGGGGCGGACGGCTACACGATTGTGCCTGCGGAGAAGGACGGCGTCGGTACCGAAATCGTGCTGAAGATCAAGGAGAATACGGAAGACGAGCAGTACGACGAATTCCTGGAGCCTTATCGCCTGCGCGCCATTATCAAGAAATATTCCGACTTCATCCGTTATCCAATCAAGATGGATATGAAGAGCCAAAAGCCGAAGGAAGGCAGCGAGGAAGAGCTGGAGGAAGTGGTCGAGGAGCAGACCCTGAACAGCATGGTGCCAATCTGGCGCCGCAACAAAAACGAGCTGACCGAGGAAGATTACGCCGCATTCTATAATGAGAAGCGCTACGGCTTCGACCAGCCGCTGAAGCATATTCATATTAGCGCTGACGGCGCCGTCGTCTATAACGCGATTCTGTACATCCCGGAGAATACGCCTTTCGATTATTACACAAAGGAATATGCCAAGGGGCTGGAGCTGTACTCCAATGGCGTGCTTATCATGGACAAGTGCGCGGACCTGCTGCCTGATTACTTCAGCTTTGTGAAAGGGATGGTCGATTCCGAGGATCTCTCGCTGAACATCTCCAGAGAGCTGCTGCAGCATGACCGTCAGCTTAAGCTCATTGCCAAAAATATTAAAAACAAAATCAAGAGCATGCTTCAATCTATGCTGAAAGACGAGCGCGAGAAGTACGAGAAGTTCTACCAAGCGTTCGGCCGCCAGCTGAAGTTCGGCGTGTACAATGATTACGGCATGAATAAGGGCGATCTGCAAGACTTGCTGCTCTTCACTTCCTCGAAGGAGAAGAAGCTGGTCAGCCTGGATGAATACATCTCCCGCATGCCGGAGGATCAGAAGTATATCTATTACGCTGCGGGCGATTCCATCGAGCGGATCGAGAAGCTGCCGCAAATCGAGCTGGTGCTTGACAAAGGGTACGAAATTTTGTACTTCACGGACGATATCGACGAGTTCGCGATCAAGATCATTGCGAACTACAAGGAGAAGGAGTTCAAGTCGGTGTCCAGCGGCGATCTCGGCATTGAATCCGATTCCGAGGAAGCCAAAGACGAGACGGAGCAGAACGACAACAAGGAGCTGTTCGACGGCATGCTGGCGCAGCTTGGCGGCAAGGTTGTCTCTGTCAAGGCATCGAAGCGCCTGAAGAGCCATCCGGTATGCTTGTCCTCCGAAGGCGAGCTGTCGATTGAGATGGAGAAGATCTTGAAGGCAATGCCGGACAGCGGCAACATGAAAGCGGACAAGGTGCTGGAGATCAACGTGAACCATGAGGTATTCCAATCGCTCAAGAAAGCATATGGATCAGACACGGAGAAGTTCAACCTGTATACGCAGCTGCTGTATAATCAGGCTTTGCTGATTGAGGGACTGCCGATTCAGGATCCGGTCGAGTTCACCAACGATATTTGCAAAGTGATGGTATAAGATTTGAGTCATGATAGAACGACAAAGGCATCAGCCATGAGACTAAGTTTCATGGCTGATGTCTTTTTATGGGCCGCTGCCGTATGCGGCTATCTGATGTTGCGGAATATGCCAAGCAGATAGCCGCCATATTCAGCTAATGCTTAGCGGTGCCCGAACACGGATACGTCGATAACGTCGAAGCCTCTCAGTCTGCGGTTCCGTTTGCAGAGCGCATGGGCCGTGATGTGAAGCACTTCGCCAGGTACGCGGAAAGTCTCGGAGAACGATTCGCCTGGAGCCAGCTTGATTCTTCTCAGACGGCTAAAACCACGGCCGCGCTCCGCGCTGGTGAAGATCGAAATAATGACGCAGGATACGGATTCAAAGCGATTGTGTGCGTTAACCCGAATTGTCTCGAAATTGCGGACATCGATGCCGTCACGGCGGCGGAAGCGGTCGCGGTCACGATCTCTGTCGCGGTCGCGATCTCTGTCGCGGTCACGATCTCTGTCGCGGTCACGATCTCTGTCGCGGTCGCGATCTCTGTCGCGGTCGCGATCTCTGTCGCGGTCACGGTCTCTGTCGCGGTCACGGTCTCTGTCACGATCTCTGTCGCGATCTCTGTCGCGATCACGATGATGATGGTGGTGATGATCATGATCGTGGTGATGATCATGATCGTGTTCGTGATCGTGATGGTCATGACGGCGGCGGCGAGTCACCAGTCTGGTTTGGCCAGGACGAATGAAAAAGCCTCTACGCGGGGTTGTGAACAACAATCTGTTAGTTGACATTTATACACCTTCTTCTTCTAAAGTACTACATGCTATGAGTGTGCTATAGCAATTGCTTGTACTCTTGACTAAAGGTGAATGTCACAATGTTGATAGATTTGTCCTGCTAGCTTTTGGCGATTACTTTATCGATGATCCCGTAAGCCAGTGCTTCCTCGGCGGACATGAAATAGTCGCGGTCCATATCCCTCTCTATCCTCTCCAGCGGCTGCCCTGTCCGTTCTGAGGTAATCCGGTTCAGCTTCTCCCGATTAGCCAGAATCCGTTTGGCGCTAATGGCGATATCCGCAGCCTGCCCTTGCGCGCCGCCATGCGGCTGGTGGATCATGATCTCGCTGTTCGGCAGCGCGAACCGTTTGCCCTTCTCGCCGGCGAGAAGCAGGATCGCTCCGAAGGAGGCGGCAAAGCCGGTGCAGATCGTTTGGATTTGTGGTTGAATATACTGCATGGTGTCATAGATGGCGAGACCTGCCGTCACGGAGCCTCCTGGGCTGTTAATGTACATATGAATGTCCTTCTCCGGGTCGTCGGCGGTCAGGAACAGGAGCTGGGCGATCACGCTGTTGGCGACGGCATCGTTGATCTCCGAGCCGATGAATACGATCCGGTCCTTGAGCAGGCGGGAGTAGATATCGTAGGAGCGCTCACCGCGGTTCGTTTGCTCGACCACATAAGGAATTGGAATGTTCATGATGGTTCCTCCGTTCAAATGAGTGATGGGGTGTAACGCTTGGTAAACGAATTGAAGCGCTTGAAAGATACGCGATGTTTTTCATAAAATAAAAATAAGAAAAGGCGTATCTTTTGGGAGATCCCATTCGTTTATGACATAAAGGGAGAGGCTTATCTTCGCGCGAGGAGGCTGTGCAATGACGATGATGACAAAGGATAGGACTGACCGGAAGGAGCCGGATTGGGAGGGCTTGCAGAGAGCCCTCTACCGCTATTGCCTGGCGCTGACCGGCTCGGAGTGGGATGCGGCGGATTTGTCGCAGACGGCTTGGAGCAAGGCAATCTCGCGGCTGCGGGAGCGGGGGCATGATAACCCGGAGGCTTTCCTGCTTCGTACGGCCAAAAACAGCTGGATTGACGATTGCCGGAGGAAGTCGATGTACAAGGAGCTGTTGGACGGCATGGTTCATTCATACCGGCAGGATTCGCCGGTTCCGAAGGAGTATGACTCAGAGCAGGCTATGCAAGCTCTCGTCCGGCAGCTATCTCCTATACAACGCACGGTATTCGTTCTCAGGGAAGCGATGGGATATTCCATTGCAGAAACAGCTGAATGGCTGAATACGACGGAGGGCGCAGTGAAGGCGGCTCTCTATCGCGCGCGGCAATCGCTTGGAGCGGTTAAGGAAGCGATGGAGAGTGAAGAAGCGGCGGCCGATGAGCCGGATGCGGAGGAGCGGGAGACGATCAGCCAATCCGTGAAGGCGTTAGAGGAAGGGCGAGCCGCTGATCTGGTTTATCTGCTCTATGGAGAGCCATATTGGACAGTGCAAGCTGTTCAAGGCTATTTCCGCACAGGCGGGACGTCCTGCCATTCGTATTCAGCGCCATCAATGCGCATGTGCGCATAAGGCGGCTTAACGGAAAAAGACTAGATGCATGGGCTAAGGCGGGAATGCCAGCTCTGCATCTAGTCTTTTTTATTGGTATTTGCCAAGCATTAACTGAAGCTTTTGCGCCATATGCTCTCTGAGCGCTGGCGGTTCGATGACTTCTGCATCTTCGCCAAAGCCGAGAATGAGGTGGGGAAGCCATCCGGTGAGCGAATGCTCATCCGATTGGAAGCGGACGGTCAGCGAGCCGTCCTCGTGATACTCCTTCTCCGCCAAATGCAGACGGTCGAGCGCTCTAGCCAGCGAGGTTGCGGAGAATCGGATGACGACCTCCACAGCTTTGCTGTCCCCCGCTTGATAGCCGTTCCAAGGCTTCCGATCGTCTTTGGGCTGATGCCGGTCTGCAAAGTGCAGGCCGGTCGGCTTCAGCTCCTCCATGCGGGACAGCTTGAACTCGCGGTAATCCTGGCGGCTGCGGCAATAGCCGTACAGATACCAGGAATCGTTGCGGTACAGAAGCTGCACCGGCTCAACCGTACGCTCCATTCGTTCGTTTTTGAGACTGATGTACTGGAACTCAACGATTCTTAAGGAGGCGATGCTGTCGCGCAGCAATTGCAGCGATTTGCGGTAAACGGCGCGTCCTCCGATATCCAGGGACAGGGAGGAGCCCTGCTGTCCGCCCTGAATGGTCTTCAGCCTGCGAATGGTCTCGGCGGCGCGTTCATCTTGGAAGACCGTCGACATCGATTGCAGGACGGTGACGAGCGAATCGACGTCATAGCTGCCCAGCAGGCTGCGGTCCATCTTGTATTCCTCCATGATGCCGTAGCCGCCATTGACGCCCTGATACGACACGACAGGGATGCCTGCCGCGCAGATGGTCTCGATATCGCGGTAGATCGTACGCTGCGAGACGTTATACTTATCCGCCAGCTCGGAAGCGGACAGAATCTCATTATTCAGAAGCATATAGACCATGGAGATAAGTCTCTCCAGCTTCACAGGAATCGCTCCAATCGTATGGGTATAACCCGTTTATGATGCCAAGCGTTAACCTTGCTCCCTCTGGAAGGAAGCAATCGCAGCATAAGGAGCCTCCAGCAAGCGCGGCAGCTCGGCGAACAGCGGGAGCAGCTTGCGGTATGTCTCTGCCGCTGCTTCATCGGGCTTATGCGTATGAATGCCCCCAACCATCTCCTTCACTTCGCTGAGCGAGCCGATCTCTCCTTGCCCGTACATGCCAAGCACGACTGCGCCCAGGCAGGAGCTCTCGAAGCTCTCCGGCACCGTGACCTCCTGTCCGAATACATCCGCCAGCATCTGCCGCCATAGCTCCGAGCGGGCGAAGCCGCCAGTGGCGAGCACATGGGCGGGCGGACCGATCAGCTCCTGGAGAGCCGTTAATACGGTATATAAATTCATAATGACGCCTTCCATGGCGGCGCGAATCATATGTTCCTTCTTATGATGCATCCCAAGCCCGAAGTAAGAGCCGCGCGCATTCGCATTCCAGATCGGCGCCCGCTCGCCTGCCAGATAGGGATGGAAGAGCAGGCCGTCCGATCCCGGCGGCACCTTGGCTGCAATGCCGGTCAACAGCTCATAGGCATCGATGCCTAGCCGCTTCGCCGTCTCGGCTTCGGCACCGGCCAGCTCATCCCGCACCCAGCGCAGGATCATGCCTCCGTTGTTCACGGGCCCGCCGATTACCCAATGCTTCTCGGTAAGCGCATAACAGAAGACGCGGCCCTCCGGATCGGTGACCGGCTTATCCGTTACCGTCCGCACTGCGCCGCTTGTGCCGATAGTCACGGCCACGACGCCGGGATCGATCGCGGCTACGCCGAGATTGGAAAGCACGCCGTCATTGGCTCCTGTAATGAAGGTTATGTCGACGGGCAGCCCTGTTACCACCGCATACTCCGGCTTTAGGCCAGACATGGCATGCGTCGTGGCGACCGGCAAGGATAATTGCTCGCCGACAATGCCCGCAAGCTGGAGCGCTTCTTCATCCCAATCCAATGTCTCCAGATTGAGCAATCCGGTAGCGGATGCAATGGAATGATCGACGACATATTGACCAAGAAGGCGATGAAAGACGTATTCCTTAATGGAGATAAACTTGTGTTCCGCCTTGAACAGCTCCGGCCGCTCGCTTCGCAGCCATACCAGCTTGACGAGCGGCGACATCGGATGAATAGGCGTGCCTGTCCGTCTATAGATTTCATGGCCGTTATGCTCCGTCTTAATAATCTCCGCATAGGCAGCGCTGCGATTATCTGCCCATGTAATGGATGGCGTGAGCGGCTGGCCGCTGCCGTCAACGACAATCAAGCTGTGCATGGCGGAGCTGAATGCGACGAATCCCACTTCTCCGCCAGCTGCCCCGGCTTGCTCCAGACAGCCGCGAATAGATCGGAGCACCGATTGGAAGATGAGCTCGGGATCTTGCTCGGCGACTCCCGGCGCGGGAGTCATGAGAGGATACTCCTCGCCATGCCGGCTGAGCGCGCGTCCCCTCCGATCGAATAATACCGCTTTGGTGCTGGTTGTGCCTATATCGACGCCCATCCGATAGGGTTTCATCGTCATATCCCTCCTATATGTTGGAGCACAGAATGAATTGGTGATCTAGTTTAGTTGCCATAGATGAGCGCTCTATTGGTCTGGAAGCGACAGAATTTCGCGGAGATCCTGCTCGGTCAGGGAAGAGATGGATTCATTGCCGGCTTCGACGATATCGTCGATCAGCCCTTTCTTGCGCAGCTGCAGCTCGACCATCTTGTCCTCTACCGTCCCTTCCGCAACTAGGCGGATAATCTGGACGACGTTCTTCTGTCCGATGCGGTGCGCGCGGTCGGCCGCCTGTTGCTCTACGGCGGGATTCCACCACAGGTCGTATAGAATGACGGTATCCGCGCCAGTGAGATTCAGTCCGGTTCCGCCCGCTTTAAGCGATAACAGGAACAGCTCGCGCTCCCCATCGTTGAATCTATTGCACAGCTCTACGCGATCCTTGGCAGGCGTGCTGCCGTCCAGATAGAAGAAGCTGACGCCCCGATAGCCAAGCTCCCGTTTGATGAGCTCCAGCATCTCGGTGAATTGGGAGAAAATCAGCGCGCGCTTGCCGGAATTGCGGCATTCCTCCACCAGCTCCATCAGCTGCTCGAACTTGGCCGAGCTGCCTTGGTATCCTTCCACGAACAAGGCAGGATGGCAACAGAGCTGGCGGAGTCTCGTAATCCCCGCCAATATTCGTATGCGCGACCGCCCGTAGTCTCCGCTGTCCAGATGCTTCAGCGAGTCCTGGCGCAGCTTCGCCAGATAAGCGGTATACAGTTTCTTCTGCTCCGGCAGCAGCTCGGAGGCAATTCTCGTCTCGATCTTCTCAGGCAGCTCCTTCAGCACATCGGATTTCAGCCTCCGCAGTAGGAAAGGCCTGCTGCGCTTCGCTACAATTTCCCTCGTCAGTTCCCCGAACGCCTTCTTGGAAGGGAACAGCTCCGGGAAGACTACGCGGAAGATGGACCATAGCTCGTCCAGCCTGTTCTCGATAGGCGTGCCGGTCAGCGCGAAGCGATAGGTTGCCTTAATCGCTCTGGCGGCGCCGGCGGTCTGGGTCGTGTCATTTTTGAAGGCCTGCGCTTCATCGAAGATTACCGTATGGAAGGGCTGCTTCGCGTATTGCTCCACATCCCTTCGAAGAAGCGGATAGGAGGTAATGATGACATCGGGCCTTGTTACTGAATCTTGGTGATGGTCTTGCTGACTGGATGCAGGTCGCGCTGCACGAATATCGTACAGCGCGTCATTGCGCTCTTCCTTGTTGCCGTCGGCTACGATGGCATTCAGCTCCGGCGCGAATCGCTCCAGCTCATTGCGCCAATTGTAGATCAGCGATGCCGGTGCAACGATAAGCGCCGGTTGGCCGGATGCGCGAATGGCCGGCGCAGCCGAGAGCAGATAAGCGATGCTCTGCACAGTCTTGCCAAGCCCCATCTCGTCGGCTAATATGCCGCCGAAGCGGTAATGCGCAAGCGTCCTCATCCATTGATAGCCGTAGCGCTGGTAATCGCGCAGGGTCGGCTCCAGCTGCTCGGGAATCGGGAAGTCGAGCTGGTCCGGATGGCGCATATCGTCCAGCAGCTCGCGCAGCGACCGTCCGAGCTTGATGCCGGCATGCTCGAGCGGCGTATCAAGCAGCGCCATCGCGCGCCCTACAGGAATGCCGCTTCCTTCTCCGAACAGTGTCGGGTGATGCAGACCAACTCCGTTCATCACCCGCAGAAGCGCGTCGAATTGCCCGGTATTGAGGGGCAGGAGCGATCCTCGCGACAGCTTGAAGTAAGGCTTCTTCTCCTCGACAGCACGTACGATTGCCCTGATTTCCTCTTCGCTGATGCCGTCCATCTGGAAGCGGAAGTGGAGCCAGTCGGTGCGCTCCTCCCATGTAATATGCAGCTTGGGCGGCGGCACATCGGTGGCGAGCCGCAGCCTGACAGCAGAGGTGGCGTATACAGCCAGATGCTGCTCCAGCAGCGGCACCACCTCATGCAGGAAGTGAAACTCCGCATCGTCGCCTTCGATCAAATATCCGCCTTCCGTCTTGCCGAATCGCTCATCCTCCATCAAGGCGAGGATATCATGCTCTTTCTCCTGCTCCCTCATCAGAATGCGGTCTGCGCCTCTTGGCTTGTCCGGCTCCAGCGGATTCAGCACAATGTCGCCGTATTGAAATTCCAGTCCCGCGAGGAGCTTGCCGCGAAGCCGGTCCAGATACATGCGGGCTTGCAGAGGCTGATACAGAATCAGATTGGCGATCGATTCGGATACCTGGACGTAGCCCAGCTTGCGAAGTCCGGGCAAGACGCGCTGCATGAACGGCTCGATCTGTTCATGAGCAATCGTGACCCGGCTCATCTTCTCCGAATCTCGGGTGTCGGAGTAGATAATGGCATTCAGTCTGGCAAGCTGAACCAGTTGCTGATGCCGCACATGATAGAAGATGCCTTCCGCGAACAGCATGCCGTAAGCGTCCAGTACGGCGAGCTCGCTTAGCCCTTCGGCAGACAGCTCATAGCCTTCGCCGTCTGCGGCCAGGCCGAGGTGAAAGCGCAGCGGAGCTTTCTCCTGCTCCCGGGCCAGCGTCACCCCCATATACTCTTGAGAGCCGCCGCTTGGGCCGGAAGGCATGCTGACCCGGACATGGCTGGCCCGCATAAGTGCGTTCAACAGCTCATTCCACGCAAAAGGAGGGACATTCAGCAGCCGTTCGCTGTCAGCCGTGCGCCTTGCCGGTGCTCCTGCGAAGGAAGCGGAACCGTCCGCATGATTATCTTGCTCGATCATCCGGGTAAGCTTGTCCAGCACGGCATGATCCTCGCTTGAGAAGCGATGAAGCAGGGGATTATACGCGAACAGCTTGGTGAACGGATAGGATTGACCGTCGCGGATCCGTTCCAGCAGCTCTTGCATGCGCTGAACGACATAGAGGCGCCCGGCCCCCATCTTCAGTTCGATGCCGATCCGGTACTTCCCGCCTCCGGCAGGCACAAGACGGCAGCCGAATTCGACCGTGAGGGGCTCTCGATCATCGCGAAGCCTGCCTGCTGCGGCTCCCCGTGTGATGCGCTCCTCCTGGAATAGTCCCAGCAGATTTTCAACGACATCATGGTCGGAGTCGCTGCTGAGGTATACTTTGCCTCTCGGCCCATTCAAAGATCTTGTAGAAGGGCGGGATGGATTCATAGATTTCGAGAGGTGAATGAATGCCGCTGCTGCATGCTTGCAGTAGTGGTCATCGGTATAAAAGGCAAGGCATGTGCATTCCGCCTGAATGGAAGAATCTGCTCCCTGCCATATGCTTACTTCATAATTCCGTTTGCCGCTTGCGACAACGGCAGCATAACGGTTGTTGCCTTCCTGGCGCACTGCAGCCACTTGGCCGCTTTGCTCGATTGCGGCCCCGCTAGCGTAATGCTCGGGACCGCATAGCTGCAGGATAAGGGCTTGTGTGATTGAAAAAACCATTGCGATCTCCTTTATGAGGTTGTTCAAAAAGTCCGCTTTTGATCTTACGAAGGGGTACAGGAAGCCACTCGGCACTTCCGGTGCTCACCAAAGCTTCCAATACGCTCCGCTCCTTATTTCCAGGCTTCATCCCCTCTACAGCGTTTTGAAAAAACGCATCATCGGAAGCATAAGCTCATGTGCTGAAACCGGACTTTCTGAACACGCGATTTATGGAAAATGTTTGAATAGAGTCCTAAGTCAGGATACAATACAATCAATCTTCATTATAAAGCATTTTCGAAAAAAATTACGAATGTGATCCGATAGATTTCCGCAGAGTATGGCATCTATGTCATATGGGGGGATGGAAGTGGATGTTCTGGCACCGGCGAAGGCATCGTGGATAGAAGGAAAAGAGGAACAAGCGGAGCTTGAGAAGGAATGGGTGACCCGCGCCCGCGAAGGCGATCAGGAGGCGTTCGGCGAGCTGGTGCGCATGCACCGCGCGAAGGCGCTTGGCATAGCGGGCTCGATGACGAAGGATGCCTATCTGGCTGAGGATATTGTGCAGGAAGCGCTGATGAAGGCTTTCATGCATCTGAGCTCGCTGTCGGACAATAGCCGCTTCGCGGCCTGGCTGCAGCGTATTGTGCGCAATCAGGCCTACATGAAGCTGAGAAGGGGCGGACCATACGGCAATGAGCGCCCGTTCGAGAGCTTTCGCAGCGGTATGGCGAAGCAAGCATGCGGCGGAGTGACCGACCCGGCGAATGTGGATTGGGGCGATATGGACAGCATACTCTTTCATCTCGCCGGGCAAGCCTACGAGGCATCGATTCATAGCGCCAATCCGGATGTCTTCCTGATGCGCAAGGAGACGCTGGAGGGCATTCATATGCTGATTCGCTGCCTAAGCAAGCGGGAAAGAGAAATATTCGAAGCCCGGTTCTTCAGCGAGCTGCCGCCGTCGGAGATTGCCGCCATGTTCGGCACGACGACGGCCGGCATCTACAATTCCTTGTCCCGTTCCCGCACGAAGCTGCAGAGGGAGCGCATCCGGATATCCATCGGGCTGTATGTCGAGCGAAGAGCGGCGCTTGGCTTGCCGCGCAAGAAGATATTGGCCCCGCCCCCATAATCGACATGACGGAGGAATGCAGTGTGGCGCTAATTGTGGAGAGAGATTGGAACAAGACGATGACTTCAGCGGCCTGGGCAATCCATGGTGCGGTATCGTACACGGACAAAAAGCATTTGACCCTGACGGATGTAATGGGCTTTACTGGACATGCGTTCCGCATGAACATCGATCCGGAAATCATTAATATCGCAGCGCCTACCTCTTTTCCGGGCGGCTATATTTTAAGGCGAAATCTATGCAACTTAGGGTATATCAGCAATCTGGCCGATCCTCTCATGCCTGTTCCGCCGGAGAAGCTGGAGCGGGTAATGGCGCTCGTGCAGGATTCTATCGATAGAGGTTACCCTGCCATCTCCTTCGATTTGTTTATTCCTGAATTTGGGCTTCTGTACGGATATGACGATGAGCAGCAATTGTTTTACGGCAAGGATGCTTCAAAGGACGGCACGATCACATATGCCAAGTTCGCAGAGTCCAGCATCGATCTGTTGTTCGTGACGACCATAGGCGAGAGCCTGCCCCATTCCAAATACGAGATGCTCCGGATGGCGCTGGACATGATTGTGACGCATGCCCGCGGGAAGGAATGGATGCATATTTTCGAAGGCAAGTTTGTGCAAGGGCTGGCGGGATACGACGCTTGGATTAGCGTGATGGAGCGGCGCAATGCGGATGAAGCGGGCAATTGCTTCAATATAGAGGTCGTGGCGGATGCAAGAGAATTCGCTGCCAGGTTCTTGAAGGAGCAAGCCTTCCGCTGGGATGGCAGCAATATTGTGGAGCGTACCGTGCGCAACCGGATGGGCGAGGCGGCTAAGCATTATGAGGCGGTCGCGGTTGCTTTTGGCGAGTTGAGAGAGATGTTCCCTTTTCCGCATGGCGGAACGCCGAAGGAGCCGGAGGCTGCGGACCGGGCGATTAAGCTATTGAAGGAAGCGAAAGCTGCCGAGACGAAAGGTGTGGAGCAGCTCGAAGCCCTGTTCTATTTCATGAAAGAATATTATTCCGAGACTTGGATTAATTAATAGGGGGAGCAGGAGATGGCGAACACGAATCATAGCCTCATAGAGCCGCAGGCGATTCGCGAGTTTCGGGAGCTGCGGGAGGAGACGATCGCGCTTGCCAAGGGCGCTCTGCCGCAGCATCTGGATTTGATGCCGGACGGCTTCAACAATAGCATTCGTTGGAATCTCGGACATTTGCTTGCGGCATGGGATCATGGCATCTTTCCTAAGCTTGGACGCGAGAGACGGATTCCAGCCGTCTATCATCATATGTTCCCAAGGGGAACAAGTCCTCTCGATTGGAGGGAGTATCCGCCGACTCGGGAGGGGATTATTCAAGAGCTGGGGAATCAGATGAATGACATCGCCCGCGAGCTTCCGTCCCAATTGGACGCCCCGCTAGCCGAGCCGTTCCTGGACATGTCGACGATGAGAGAGATGGCAGCATTTCTGTTACGCGAAGAGCAGCATCATCAGAAGGTAATTCGGGCAATTGGCGAGGCGCTAAGCAGTGGCGTTCCGTCGAAGCCTACGCCGGCGGTACCGGCCGTCATTGCTATGCCGGATATTGCAGTGACGGGCATTGCCTTGCACGGCGTATTGAGGGAGCTCGAAGAGGCGGGGCTTGGCAGAAAAGCTTATCAGGATATGCAGAGCCGCCGAGAGGATATACCGGGCAGGCAATCGGAAGACATTTATTTGGTGCAGCTCTATCCCCCTAATTTTAATCCTGAAGCAGATCCAGTAACCCAATTAATCGGTTATCTTGTCGGCCCAAGCTCGGCTGTTCCAGATGGCTTATCTCAGCAAGCAATGGAAGCGGGCGAATATGCCAAGTATACGCATAAAGGCCTGGAATCGGAGCTTGGGCGTTCCTACGGCTTGCTTTACGGCCATTGGATGGCCGAGTTTGGTCGCGAGCCGCGCGGGTATGATTTGGAATTATGGGGAAGCCGGTATAAGCCGGACCAGCTGGACAATGAAATTGATATGTTCATATCATTAGCGCCAAACAAGTAAGCATGGAAGGGGGGCGACGCAATGCCTTTTACATTTGCACATCCGCTATACGCCGCTCCTCTTAAGCTGGCGAAGCCCGGATGGTTCAGCCTGACCGGGCTGATTCTGGGCAGCATGTCGCCTGACTTTGAATATTTTATTGCGCTGGAGCCTTATCAGACATTCGGGCATAGCGGGCTTGGCCTGCTTTTGCAAGCTATTCCATTAAGCTTGTTGTTTGCGTGTTTGTTTCATTTTTTGATCAAGGTGCAGCTGGCTGACCATCTGCCCGGCAGCTTCGGCTTATCGGGCAAAGCCAAAGGACTGATTAGGCGCTATCCGTGGCGTATGGCGAGATGGAGAGACTGGCTGGTCTTCCTAGTGTCGGTTGTGATCGGATTTGGGACTCATGTGTTTTTGGATGCTTTTACCCACTTGCACGGGTACTTCGTGGTGCGGTGGCCGTTTTTAAATGAGATGCTGCTTGGTTATCCCGTCTACAAGCTGCTGCAGCATGGCCTGTCGTTAACGGGCTTGGCGGTGTTCGGCATGATGGTGCTAGTCTGGCTTATAAGACCGGTGTCAGAAGCTGCACGGAACCAAGGGAGTGTGTCTGCTCAAGCCAAATGGTTGTACTGGGCTATTGTAGCGCTTATCGTTATTTCAACCGTTGCTTGCAAGCTGCTTTTTTCTTCGACCGGCAATTACATCGGCATGCTGGTGGTTTCGCCGATCAGCGGCTTCTGGCTGGGGCTGGCAGCTGCATCGGTTGCCGCCCGCAGATGGGGAAGATCATAATGATATGGACCCGCGCTATACCATCCAAAAAGAATGCCGCATGGCAGGATGGTATAGCGCGGGTTTGACTTTGCTAACTGTATGAAATATTATTACAGTATAGTTCGAAAGGAGGCCGCGGAACGATGCGAAGCGAATTTACGGTGGCGGTCCATTGTCTGGCGCTGCTAGCTTATTTGCCGGATCATCGGGCCAGCAGCGAGCTTCTTGCCCATAATGTATCTACGAATCCGACGCGTATTCGGAAAATTATGAGCACGCTCAAAAAATCCGGCTTTGTGAAAACCAAAGAAGGAATCGGCGGCGGTTACGAGCTTAATTGCCAGCCGGCCGAGGTGACGCTGGCGGAGGTCTACAGGTCTATATGCGGAGGCACCTTGAAGCCGCACTGGTCATCAGGCAACCCGGAGGAGAAGTGTCTGGTATCCGCCAATATGGCGCTGGTGATGGACGGTTTTTTCCGGGAAGCAGAGCTTTATTATGAGGAATATCTGGAGCGCAATACGCTTCAGACGGTATTGGAGCGGCTTAGACAATGCCAACAGAAAACAGCAAGGGGTGAGACCCATGTCCATGAATATTGAACAGAAGGATGGAGCCAAGGCGGGTCCGTCCTTCCATATTCCGCTATCCGTGCTTGACGTATCTCCGATCGTCCAAGGCGGAACGGTAGCGGAGTCGCTTCGCAATACGCTGGATCTGGCGCAGCATGCGGAGCGCTGGAATTACAACCGCTACTGGCTGGCGGAGCACCACAACTCGCCGAGCATCGCAAGCTCGGCTACATCGGTCGTGATCGGCCATGTCGCGGCGGGCACATCGAGCATTCGGGTAGGCTCTGGCGGCATCATGCTGCCGAACCATGCGCCGCTTGTTATTGCGGAGCAATTCGGCACGCTGGAAGCCTTATTCCCGGGCCGGATCGATCTGGGGCTTGGCCGCGCTCCGGGCACGGATCAGCTGACGGCATCGGCGCTGCGCGGCGTAAGAGGCAGCAACGGCGGCAACTTCCCAGAGCAATTGGAGCAGCTCAGGGCTTATCTTGATCCGAGCGGAGCCGAAGTGGCGATGCCGGTCAGAGCGATTCCGGGCGAGGGAGCGAACCTGCCGATCTGGCTGTTGGGCTCCAGCGACTTCAGCGCCATGCTGGCGGCGCAGCTTGGCCTGCCGTTCGCATTCGCGGGCCACTTCTCGCCTACGTATACCGTCCCGGCGATGAATCTGTACCGCAACAACTTCCAGCCTGGCGTGCTGGACAAACCGTACGGCATGGTCGCCGTTAACGTGGTAGCTGCCGACAGCGACGAGGAAGCGATGTATCTGGCAACCTCGATGCAGCAGCTGTTCCTCGGGTTCATCCGCAACCGTCCGGGCCCGCTACCGCCTCCAGTGAAGGATATTGACAAGATCTGGACAGCGCAAGAGAAGTACATGCTGCAGCAGCAGCTTGGCTCCTCCATTGCCGGCGGTCCGGAGACTGTGAAGGCCAAGCTGGAGCAATATGTGGAGGCGACTGGCGCCGATGAAATCATGATTGCCGCACATATCTATGACCACGCAGCGCGACTGCGTTCCTATGAGATTATTGCGGGATTGTAACGAATAAGAAGAGGCTGTCTCATTGGTCAATCGTATTGACCTTAAGTGACAGCCTTCTTTTTTTGCCTAGGCAGTTTATGCAGCTTCTGCAACGTGGCGACACACCGTTGTAGTGCTCAAATCGCCGAATTAGCACCTACAGCGCCGCCACACACCGTTACAACGCTCCATTCGGCGAATTAGCACCTGCAGCGCCGCCACACACCGTTGTAGCGCTCCACTCGCCGAATTAGCATCTGCAACGCCGCCACACACCGTTGTAGCGCTCCATTCGCCGAATTAGCATCTGCAACGCCGCCACACACCGTTGTAGCGCTCCATTCGCCGAATTAGCACCTGCAGCGCCGCCACACACCGTTGTAGCGCTCCACTCGCCGAATTAGCATCTGCAACGCCGCCACACACCGTTGTAGTGCTCCATTCGCCGAATTAGCACCTGCAGCGCCGCCACACACCGTTGTAGTGCTCCACTCGCCGAATTAGCACCTGCAGCGCTGCCACACACCGTTGTAGCGCTCCACTCGCCGAATTAGCACCTGCAGCGCTGCCACCACCGTTGTAGCGCTCCACTCGCCGAATTAGCTTCTGCAACGCCACTAGCGTGTTACTCCACCTCTAAGGCCGGATCGTCCGGGGGCCGGAATCCTCTTCTTAATTCCGAGATCGTAAAGCCGAAATCCATCTGAAGATGAGGATAGTCCTTAAAACCTTCCCAGTCGCCTCCCCAGCTGAAGCCAAGCTCTTTTGCTATGGCTACAACCTCCATCCAATCGGATGTTCCGTTTCGGTTTCCATCGTACTCCAGATCCCATATGGCTTTGCCTTTTGGCGTTAACAGCGCAAAATCGATCGCCAGCCCGTAGTTGTGGTACGAGCCGCCGCCCTTTACATGGGTGACGATTGGCCCTCTTGTCGAGCGTCCTTGCTCATAAAGGGCGTCCTGCTCCTCGTGGCTGCGGTGGCCATCGGTAATAAGGATAGAGATGCCAAGCTTGGCCGCTTCGGCGATCAGTTCATCTCTTTTCAGCATGACATAGGGATGCAGATCTATAATTGGCGGCGCTTCCCTGGTGATGAATGGGATAGACCGCTCGACACGATCGCTCCAACTCCGGAATATGGAGGCGGCGAGCATAATTAAGAACAATAGAATTATCCAGTTTCGAAGCCGCTTCCGGCGCGAAGGAATGCGCTGCTGCTGCCAATGGGGCGGTATAGGCGGAGGCGGGACTTGGTGCATTTGAGCCATTCATGGTCTCCTTTGAAAAATATAGTTGGTTCTATCGTAATGGACGCCAGGCGCGAACGCAACGTACGGAGGTCGGGGATGATTCATTCAGGGCTTGGCCCATTCAACATATATTGGCGTCATGCAAAACATGAGCAGTTGAGCTTGATGCGAAATATGATTACGGGGGTCGTGATGATTTTTTGGCTGAGCATAAAAATATGTGCGACTCGTTGTTTATGAGAAGGGTAGGAGTAAGGTTGACGGATCATCAGTTTAGATATAAACTGATGGTATATCAAACCTATTCGAGGTGAACCTATGGAGCATGAGTGTGGGACAAGTCCGGACAAACGGGATGAGCGGCTGGCGCTGCTTATATGGTACCGCTTCTCTCGTATTTATAATCAAAGCGTCCGGGAGTCGGAGCAGCATTTGAAGACCTGGGATATGACTGTGGCGCAATTCGATGTCATCGCCCAAATTGGCCTGAATAAGCGTCTGACCCAAGGCCAGCTGGCAGAGAAGCTGCTTGTGACGAAGGGAAACATAACGCAGCTGCTGTCCAGATTGGAACAAGCAGGATTAATTCGGCGGGAGCAAGACTGGAAGGTCAAGCATGTGTCGCTGACGGATAAAGGCAAGGCCTTGTATGAGCAAGTAGTACCGATGCAGGAGAGGTTTCAGGCCTCGCATTTTGATGCGCTCGATCGGGAGGAAAAGGAACAGTTTCTACATTTGCTCAAGAAGCTGAGCGCTAGAACAACAGAATAAGGGAGGAATTCACATGCAAGAGCAAAGAAATGTGTTAAAAGGCATTCATCATGTCTCGGCGATTACAGCAAGCGGGCCGGATAACTACAAATTTTATACGGAAGTGCTAGGGCTTAGATTGGTGAAAAAGACAGTCAACCAAGACGATACGTCCATGTATCATTTGTTCTACGGGGATGAGACTGGGAGCCCGGGCACGGAGCTAACTTTCTTCGAAATACCGATGGCGGGACCGAACCGTGAAGGAGTAAGCAGCATATCTGCTATTTCTCTTCGTGTTCCTTCCGATCAGTCTCTTCACTACTGGAAGGATAGACTGGCTTCGTATAGCGTCGAGCATGACGATATTGTAGGGAGAGCAGGGCGTCACACGCTTGCATTCCGGGATAAAGAGGGACAACGCTTCATTCTTGTTTCGGATGAGCGGAACAGCGGCGTATCGGGAGGAACGCCATGGGGAGGAAGTCCGGTGCCAGCGGAGAATGCGATTATCGGTCTCGGTCCTGTTCATCTGACTGTCGCGAATCCGGAGCCGACCGATCTGATCTTGACGAGTGTACTCGGTTTCCGCAGAAAAGGCCGTTATCCGGCTCTTGTGGAAGGGCAGCCGGACATTCTTGTTTATGAGACTGGAGAAGGCGGCACTGGCGCAGAGATTCACTTGGAGACCAGAACGGATTTGCCTCGGGAGCGCCAGGGCAGCGGAGGCGTCCACCATGTCGCATTCCGTGTAGCGGATGAGAAAGAGCTTCGCGAATGGACGGAGCATTTGAACAAGATTCGCATTGGCAACTCCGGCTTTGTGGAACGCTTCTACTTCCAGTCGCTCTACTTCCGCGAGCCGAACGGCATCCTGTTCGAGCTTGCCACTGACGGTCCGGGCTTCGCCACGGATGAAGAACTGGAGCATCTGGGCGAATCGTTATCGCTTCCGCCATTCCTGGAGCCGCATCGCGAGCGGATCGAGGCGGGACTGAAGCCGATTGATACGGCAAGAGATTAAGGAGTGAGCCGTTATCTAGAGTCGTTACTTTTGGGTGATGGCTGGATAGGGCGAAGTATAGGCTGCTTACGTGTATTCATGTCTTAGACTAGGAAGCTCATTAGACTGTGTAAATCGACTTAAATACGTTTAGAATATAACGGCTCATTACAAGGATTAAACGACCTGATCCGATAAAATGGGCCGTCTTTTTCTTTATTGAGTGATCTAACAGTGCGAGGCGTCGTTGCAGGTGCAAATTCAGCGGATTGAGCGCTCTAACGGTGCGAGGCGTCGTTACAGGAGCTAATTCGGCGTATTGAGCGATCTAACGACGCGTGGCGTCGTTGCAGGTGCAAATTCAGCGGATTGAGCGCTCTAACGGTGCGAGGCGTCGTTGCAGGTGCAAATTCGGCGTATTGAGCGCTCTAACGGTGCATGGCGTCGTTGCAGGTGCAAATTCAGCGGGTTGAGCGCTCTAACGGTGTGAGGCGTCATTGCAGAAGCTAATTCGGCGTATTGAGCGCTCTAACGACGCGTGGCGTCGTTGCAGGTGCAAATTCAGCGGATTGAGCGCTCTAACGATACGAGGCGTCGTTGCAGGTGCTGATTTAGTAAAATGAGCGCTCTAACGGTGCGAGGCGTCGTTACAGGAGCTAATTCGGCGTATTGAGCGACCTAACGACGCGTGGCGTCGTTACAGGAACTAATTCGGCGTATTGAGCAATCTAACGACGCGTGGCGTCATTGCAGGTGCTGATTTAGTAAAATGAGCGATCTAACGGTGCGTGGTGTCGTTGCGGGAGCTAATTCGGCGTATTGAGCGATCTAACGACGCGTGGCGTCGTTGCAGAAGCAAATTCGGTGAATTGAGCGCTACAACGGTGTGTCACGTCGTTGCAGAAGCAAATTCGTCGATTTGAGCGATCTAACGGTGCGTGGCGTCGTTACAGGAGCTAATTCGGCGTATTGAGCGCTCTAACGACGCGTCGCGTCGTTGCAGAAGCAAATTCAGCGAATTGAGCGTTCTAACGGTGCATGACGTCGTTGCAGAAGCAAATCCGGCGGTCAATAACTAACCGCAGAATCCAAACATTCATTTTAAAAAGAACTCGCCCATTGCTTCTATCGCGGCTGCCTTATATAATGAAACCTAATTCTAACGAATGCAGGAGGACCTCCGCCGATGAATTAATGACACGTGATAACCTGAGGAACAACTTGTTGAAAGCAACAAGCGGCTAGCTCGCACAATAAAGCGGGAGTCGGTCAGGGGATACGTGTGTCATTTTGGGGAGCTGCGAGTTAGATAGGCTGCTTTATTCAAGCATCCGTGACCATTTATGCTGCTTAGATGCAGCTAGGCACGGCACGTTTGTTTGGTGCGAGCCTGATATCCCCCGCGTATTTCAGACCGTGTGCCGCGAGCCACGGTTTTTTTATTTCGCAGAGGCGGAGGGATGTCTATATGCTATTGGTAAAAATACAGCAAGCAGCTAAGGATTGGGACGGCGAGACGTTGTTCAAGGACGTCAGCTTTGATATACGAGAGGGAGAACGCCTTGCCTTATTCGGCAGGAACGGAGCAGGCAAGACGACATTATTGCATTGCATTACAGGACGAACAGCTCTAGACGAAGGGCAAATTCAACGGCTGCTCCCAATAGAGCAATGGGGATGGCTGGATCAGCAACCGGAGAAGCCGCATAATCAGTCGCTGCTCGATACGGTGCTCTCTAGCTCCTATCCGGAGCGTTACAAGCTGAGGCAAGAGCTTGAAGACTGTATGCGCAGGATGGGAGCGGACAAAGAGTCGAACACGCAAGAGCTGGCAACATATAGCTTGCTATTGGAGCGATACACGGCATGCGACGGCTATGAGTGGGAGCGAGGAGCGGAGCTGGCGCTTCGCCAGCTTCAGCTCGGACCGGAGCTATGGACACAGCCGTATGCAAGCCTCAGCGGCGGGCAGAAGACGAAAGCGCAGCTTGCCGCGCTGTTGCTAAAGGAGCCGAAGCTGCTGCTGCTCGACGAGCCGACCAACCATCTGGACTCAGCTTCGCTGTTATGGCTGGAGGAATGGGTCGTCTCCTACAAAGGAACAATCGTGTATGTATCGCATGACCGGATGTTTATAGATCGCACTGCTACTGCGGTGATTGAACTGAATAGAGAAGGCGCCAAGAGGTATGAAGGCGGCTATTCGGATTATCGAAGGGCCAAGGATGTAGAGCTGCGCACGCTTGAAGCGAAGCACAAGAAACAGGAGCAGGAGCGGGAGAAGCTGCTGGAGAGCATCCGCATGTATGCGCAGTGGTTCCAGCAAGCGCACAAAGCGGCGGGGCAAAACGACTTCCTGCGCTCCAAATCCAAAAAGAACGTCTCCAGGCTGCATGCCAAGGAATCTGCGCTGCAGCGTCTAGAGGCGGAACGCGTTAAGATGCCGCGCGAGGACGCGCAGCTTCACATGAGGCTGGAAGCAGAGTCGTTCGAAGCGGCACAGCTTATCCGTATGGAAGGAGTCAGCTTCGCTTACGAGGGACACGAAGCTCTTCTCAAGCAGTTCAACCTCAATGTGGGCAGAGGCGAGCGAATCGCAGTCATCGGCCCCAATGGAGCAGGCAAGTCAACGCTTGCCAAGCTGGCGATCGGCAGCCTGAATCCTTCGGAAGGTACGGTCATCCGCCATCCGCACGCACAGATCGGCTATTTTGAGCAGGAGCTTGGCCGGTTGGATACCGATACAACTTTGCTCGACAGTCTGCTGGAGCTGCCAGGCATGACCCAGTCTCATGCGCGCACGATATTGGCCTGCTTTCTGTTCCGCAAGGAGGAAGTATTCAAGCGAATTGGCGATTTGAGCATGGGCGAGAAATGCCGTGTTGCTTTTCTAAGATTGTTTTTCGGCAAATGCAATTTGCTAGTGCTGGATGAGCCCACTAACTACTTGGACATTGATACAAGAGAACGGGTGGAGGAAGCGCTGGGGCAATATCAGGGTACCGTGCTGCTGGTTACGCACGACCGGTATCTGACGAAGAAGCTGGCAACATCGCTTGTAGTAATGGAGGGAGGCGACCAGCCTCTAGTATTCGATGGCACTTTTGAAGAATATGAGGCCAGCCAGCGGGTTAGAGCCATGTCAGCCGAGCAATTGCAGAGGGAGTACGAGCGTGACAGGCTGAAGCTTCGGCTTGCGCAGCTTATGGGAATGGAGCGGCTTCAGTCGGAAGAGGAGGACCGCAGTCTGATGCAGGAAATTCGCAGCGTTAAGCTGGAATTAGAGCATTTGGACCAATAACTAGCGCCGTACGGCGACCTCGCTAATCTTTCAACAGCCGGTATAAATGGTCTACAGAGCGCATAGCATATTCCTGTCTAACCAGCTCTCCGTTGCGCAGCACGATCAGGCACGGAACGCTTCCGATCCGCCATTCCTCTCTCAGGCGGGGAGTGAAGTTGATATTCGTTTTATACAGCGGATAATCGATGCCGGCCGCTTCGGCGATTTCCAGCATCCGTTCCGCCACCTTGCAGGTGCCGCACATCGGTGTAGTGAACAGGATAGCCGCCCGTGCGATATCGGCCCCATTCAGTTGAAGAAGATCCTTTTCGGCAAGCTCTTGGAGTGGCAATTCATCAGGCTCCTTTCCGGTCAGCGATTCATGTTTTCCCATCATAACAAATTTCTCACCACAATAGAATTCATAAGTAATCCGAGGATAGCGGATTTTATTCATTCTATTTGGCGATAAAAGTTTTTTCATTTTTTTTCGAAAAAAAAGTGGAACCTTTTGAAACGCTGTCCCGTATAGATCACATGTAAACCGAATATCCATGAATTATATACTCCAAAGGGGAGTAGCTCATACAGTAAAGTCGTCATGACGAGAATAACCTTCTCCGGCTTTATTGGCAGCGCATCTAGCACGCGCTGTTTGCGAGACCTTTGTCTAGTGTTTATTTACACTTAGGCAAAGGTCTTTTTGTGTTCATGGACTCGTGAGGTTTGGGAATAACTAATTGTAGGAGGAATGGTAATGGATTTTGGATTATTGTTGGAGTATGGATGGGTGCTATTGGTACTCATCGCGCTGGAAGGCTTGCTTGCAGCGGATAATGCGCTGGTGCTGGCGATTATGGTGAAGCACTTGCCGGAGAAGGAGCGGAAGAAAGCTCTATTCTATGGACTTGCGGGCGCATTTGTATTCCGATTCGCTTCGTTATTCGCCATATCGTTCCTCGTTGATGTATGGCAAGTGCAAGCGATCGGCGCGCTCTATCTGCTGTTTATTGCACTCAATCATATTTTCCGAAAGCTTATTGTCAAGAAGGGCGAGGATTCCGCGGACAAGAGCGCGGGCAAGGAAGCGAAGAAGAGCGGCTTCTGGATGACTGTTTTCAAAGTCGAGGTTGCCGACATTGCATTCGCAATAGACTCCATTCTGGCGGCTGTAGCGCTGGCCGTTGCGCTGCCTACCACGAACCTGCCTAAGATCGGCGGCATGGACGGCGGACATTTCATCGTTATCTTCCTTGGCGGCTTTATCGGTCTGCTCATTATGCGTTTCGCGGCAACCTTGTTCGTTAAGCTGCTGGAAAGCAGACCTGGGCTTGAGATTGCGGCATTCTGCATCGTCGGCTGGGTCGGCGTCAAGCTGGCGGTTCACACGCTCGCGCATCCGTCCATCCATGTCATCTCGCATGACTTTGCGGAATCGACAGGCTGGAAGCTGACGTTCTACGCAGTACTGATTCTTATTGCGGCGCTGGGCTGGTTTTTGTCCAAAAACAAAGACAATGAATCGGTTAAAGCGGTATAATGGAATCCACTTGATGGTTAGTGGAGGAGATTCGGGTTGGCACAGTTGTATTACAAATACGGGACGATGAACAGCGGCAAATCGTTCGAGATCATTAAAGTAGCGCATAACTACGAGGAGCAAGGCAAGCCGGTGCTCATCTATTCGCCCGCTGTCGGCGCCAGAGAAAGCGTCTATCGCGTCGGCTCGCGGGTCGGCTTCGAGCGAGAGGCGATTCCGGTAGAGGAATCGACCAATCTATTCGACAATGTGAAGGAGCAGGTTGCCGCCTCCGGGCGCATCTACTGTGTACTGATCGATGAAGCGCAATTTCTGATGAGGCATCATATCTTGGAATTAACGCGCGTCGTTGACGAGCTGAATATTCCGGTTATGGCATTTGGCCTCAAGAACGACTTTCGGAATCAGCTGTTCGAAGGCAGCTATAATCTGCTGGTGCATGCGGACAAAATCGAAGAGATCAAAACGATCTGCTGGTATTGCGACCGCAAGGCGACGATGGTCATACGGTTCCGTGACGGACAGGCGGTCAATTCCGGCGAGCAGATTCAGATCGGCGGCAACGAGGATTACAAGCCGGTCTGCCGCAGATGCTATAATCAGGCGTTCCAAAATTCGAATGGCTAGCATTTCGCAAAAATGGTACAGGTCATCATAAAAATGAAGCCTGTAAACACCCTCCTTTCAATTTTATACTTGTAGAGAATCCCGAAATTTTGTCCTTGCCCATCTGCAATCGGACAAGCTAGGGAAAACCTACAAGGGTTGAGGAGGGTTTTTGCAATGGGAAGAAAGGTTAAGAGACTGCTGTCATCCTTTCTGGCGTTCACGCTGGTAACGGGGCTGTTCACCGCCGCAGGAGCACCATCTGCGGAAGCGGCTGCGGCAGGAAGTCTGCCCGTCTATCTGAATCCGGCGAAAAGCGCGGATGAGAGAGCTGCGGATCTGCTCGGCAGGATGACACTTGAAGAAAAGGCGGGACAGATGATCCAGCCGGAGAAGTCGAATATTACTCCACAAGAGGTTAAGCAATATTTTATCGGTTCGGTGCTTAGCGGCGGCGGATCATTCCCGAACAATAGACAAGCGGACAGCACGGAGACGAAGTGGCGCGAGCTGACAGACAGCTTCCAGGACGGCGCGCTGTCGACCAGGCTAGGCATTCCGTTATTGTACGGCGTGGATGCCGTTCACGGCCATAACAATGTGCTGGGCGCAACGCTGTTCCCTCATAACATTGGTCTTGGAGCGGCCAACAATGCCGCATTGATGAGACAAATCGGACAAGCTACGGCGAAGGAGATGCGCGCGACAGGCACGAACTGGGATTTTGCGCCGACGATCGCAGCTCCGCAGGATATTCGATGGGGCAGAACGTATGAAGGCTTTAGCTCGGACCCGGATAGAACGGGCGCGCTTGGCGCGGCGTTTATTGAAGGGCTTCAGGGCAAGACGGACGCCGAGAGGCGGAATCCTCTTAGAGCCGTAGGCACAGCAAAGCATTTTATCGGCGAGGGCTTCACCGATAACGGCAAGAACCAGGGCGACACAACGAAGTATACGGAAGAACAAATTTTGGCCCATGACCTGAAAATGTACGAAGAAGCGATTGCGGCCGGCGTTCAGACGGTTATGGCTTCCTACCACAGCATCGCAGGGCTGAAAATGCATGCCAACAAGCGGTTGCTGACGGATGTGCTGAAGGGCGAGCTGGGCTTCAAAGGATTCGTCATTTCCGATTACAACGCTATTCAGCAAATCAATAGAGATCAGAACGGCAATGCTGTAAGCGGTCTCAAAAATCAGGTTCGCGTCTCCGTCAATGCAGGCGTCGATATGTTCATGCTGACGGGGGACTGGAAGAATGCGCTGAACCATTTGATCGCGCTTGTGAATGAAGGCGCTATCACGCAGGAAAGGCTGGATGATGCCGTTCTCCGCATTCTGAAGGTCAAGATCGCTTCAGGTCTGTTCGAATATCCGAAGGCGGACAAGGATCTGGCAGGCAGCGCAGGCGCAGCGGCGCATCGGAATATCGCCCGCCAAGCTGTCGCGGAATCGCTTGTTCTGCTGAAGAACGATAAGGTGAATGGAACGCCGATCCTGGCGCAGCTGCCGAAGATGAACAAGCTGTATGTAGCAGGCAAAAGCGCAGATGACATTGGCATTCAGTCCGGCGGCTGGTCGATTACATGGCAGGGCGCATCGGGCAAAATTACGGAAGGCACGACCATCTTGAAGGGCATTCGGGATGCCGCTGCCGGCACCTCGAAGACGGTGACTTACAACAAGCACGGACGCGGAGCGACAGGCCATGACGTGGCGATTGTCGTCATCGGCGAGACGCCGTATGCAGAATCCGACGGCGACCGTACATCGCTGGATCTGGATGAGGTGGACAGGGAGACGCTTCGCAATATCCGCGAATCCGATCCCAATATCCCAATCGTAGTTGTGCTCGTTAGCGGCCGTCCGATGACGATCAGCGGACAGCTTGGCGATTGGCAAGGTCTTGTTGCGGCTTGGCTTCCGGGTACGGAAGGCCGCGGCGTTGCAGATGTGCTGCTGGGAAGCAAGGATTTTAAGGGCACGAATCCGATTGAATGGCCATTCTACGTAAGCGCGAATTATCCGCTCACGGCAGGTAGCGACAACTTGCTGTTCGATGTGGGATATGGACTGAAGCGCGCCGAGGAAACGCCGGAGCTGCCGGAGGCGCCCGCATTGCCGCAGCCGCATGCAGAGAGCATTCCGGGCAAGATTGAAGCGGAAGCCTTCTCGGCGAAGAGCAACGGGCTGAATACCGAGACGACGCAGGATGAAGGCGGCGGATTGAATGTCGGCTGGACATCGGCTGGCGCTTGGCTGGATTACCGGGTCAATGTCGAGGAGCCGGGCACGTATAAAGCGGCATTCCGCTATGCGGGCAATGGCGGCGCGACAGGCATCCGCGTGAAGAGAGCTGACGGCGCAACGGCCGGTACTCTGAGTGTCGGCTCAACAGGCGGCTGGCAGAACTGGGTAACTGCGGAAGTTCAGGATATCGTGCTGCCGAAGGGCGGCGTGCAGACGCTGCGTCTGGAGTTCGTCGCGGGCGATATCAACTTCAACTGGGTAGAGTTTACACGTACGGGGGATGTTCCGGCAGGCGGCGACGGCGGCGGAACAGGTCCAGGCCCGATCGATAACGAAGGCACTGGCGACGTTATTATTGCTGGAGGAGTAGAGTCGTGGATTTCCAGTGAGCGTGATGCTGCGGACCGCAAATGGTATTACAGCGACCGCTACCAGCCGGGCGACAAGAAGCTGGAGCCGGGAGCCAATCTGGATCTCCGCTTGCCGGATGGCGGCGATGTGACGGCGATTACCCTTAATCCGGACAAAACGTACCAATCGATGATGGGCATAGGCTCGTCCATGGAAGAATCAACCATCTATAATTTGATGAAAATGTCTCAGGGCAAGCAGGATGAGCTGCTCAGAAAGCTGGTGCATCCGGAGGATGGCATCGGCATGAGCCTGATTCGTCTGACGATCGGCACATCCGACTTTACGGCACAGAAGTTCTATTCGTACAACGATATGCCTCCGGGCCAAACGGATGAGAAGCTGGAGCACTTCTCGATCCAGAAGGATATCGATCTGGGCATCATCCCGACGGTCAAGAAGATTCAGCAGATTAATCCGGATATGAAGTTTTTTGCGTCCCCATGGAGCCCGCCGGGCTGGATGAAGACGACGGACAGCATGATCAGAGGCCAAGTGAAGGAAGAGTACTTGCCGCTTGTAGCGAAGTACTATGAGAAGTTCCTGGAAGCTTATGCCGATCACGGCATTTACTTCGAAGGCATGACGCTTCAGAACGAGCCGCTGCTGGAGATCGATTATCCAAGCACGGCGATGTCCTGGCAGCAGACCTCCAGACTCGCCAAGCTGCTTAGAGAGCGGCTGGATGCGAACAGCAATCCGCGTATCCAATCCGTGAAGCTGTGGATGTTCGACCATAATCCTGGCGACACGATGGCTTTCCCAGCTCTGGTGTTGGGCGACGAGCTGGAAGGCGCGTACGATGCAGTCGAAGGAACCGCGTTCCACGATTACGGCGGCGAGCTGTCCATGATGAGCGTGCTGCAAGAGATGTTCCCTGAGAAGAGCGTATACCTGACAGAGAGAGCGGTATGGGGAACAACTGGCGCAGACCGGATCGCCCAATACTTCCGCAACTATGCAAGAAGCTACAACAGCTGGGTGACGATGCTCGACAGCGATATTGCAACCCACCAATGGGTAGGCATCCCGGATCCGACGCCGGTCATTCAGGATTCCTCGAATCCGGACAACTACTGGATCTTGCCGGAGTACTACCTGATGGGTCATTACACCAAGTTCGTGAAGCCGGGGTATGTCCGCATCGACAGCAACTATGGCTCCGCATCGACGGTAACGAACGTTGCTTTTGCAAGCCCGGACGGCAAGGAGATCGTAACGGTAGTCATTAACCGTACGGCCGATCCGCAGCCGTTCAAGATTCTGGTTGACGGCTTGCAGATCAACGCGACATTGCCGGCTAAGTCCGTGGCGACTTATCGCTTCGACCGCGCCCAGGCGCTTCAGCCGAAGGCAGAAGTTGCAGCCAGCGCATTCGCATCGGCGGAAGGGCAATATGCCGTTCAAGGAGATGCGGTTGGCGGATTCTCCGAGACGGATCAAGCAGCCTTCCGCTATGTGACGGAAGTGAAGGAAGGCGGAACTTACTACGCGGATATTGAATATAGCGGCTCGCCGCAAGAAGCAGAGCTTCAGATCGGCACAGGCGAAGCGATTGCGCTGGTGCAGGACACAGGCGGCAATTCCGCGAAGGTTCGCAGCCTGATTAGCCTTCAAGCCGGCAAGCAATTGCTGACGCTGAATGCTGGCGGCAGCGGCTATACCATCCGCAGCATCGCGCTGAGCGCGGCGGATTCGGGCGTCACTGCGCTGCCGGGTTTGGTAGAGGGCAGCCGTTATAGCATCGCATATGGCGTAGTCACGCAAGGGAACTCCTTAACCGGCGCCGACCAGGGTGACTGGGTGGAATATACCGTCCTCGCTTCGGGTGCAGGCGACTACCGCGTAACCTATCAGTACGCAGCACCAGCAGCTGGCGGTGAAGTTAAAGTTACCGTCAACGATGAAGAGCAATCCGTTGTGCCGCTGCCGGGCACAACAGGCGCTTTCGGCCGGGCTTCAGGCACACTCTCGCTTGGAGATGGAATCAACAAGATCCGGCTGGATGTCGCAGGCACGGTTAGCCGGCTTGACTTCATTGCAATCGGAGCCGCTTTGGTACCGGAGCAGCAGCCGATCGTAGAAGGCAGCGAAGCAGGGGCCCAAATAACGGTACATCTGCTTAACGGTAGCTTTGCGGCAGATTTGAACAAAGACAACTGGTCTATTATCGGCCTTGATGGCATTACTGTAGCAAGTGTAGAGAGAACGGATGATTCTACTGCGGTTGTCACGCTTGCAGGCGCAGCCGTGGAGGATTACGATTCTGACCGTACAGCTCTGCTGTCCGCGGTTTCTGATGAAGCAGACGGAGCAGCAGGAGGAACGCTTACCGCGTCTATTCTGTTCACAGCGGTGAATGATCCGGAGTCTATCTCTGTATCTCCAGCGCAAGTAGGCTATAGTGCAGACGGCAAAGAAATCGTAGTGACGATCACCGGCGGCAAGCTGCTGGCTGATCACGCTGATGCGATTACCCTATCGGGACCTGCTGTTGACCGCGGCGGCGTATCCCTTGCTTCTGCCGAGTGGGTGTCGGCAACGCAAGTGAAGCTGAAGCTGGCTTGGAACGGCACGACCTATTACGATGATCTTCTGTTGAACGTTCATGTGCCGGTGACCGCATACGGCGATTCAGCGGGCGGCAGCGAATTGACAGCCCACACCGTCCTTGAAGGAACGGTCAATGTGAGCGAGCCGATTGGCCTGCTTGATCTGAACGCGCTTGACCGCTTCCATAGCATGAAGGGGCTTACCGTATCCGGCTCCGGCGCAACAAGCCGACTCACAGGCATTGACGCGGGAGACTATGCCGAATATCTGGTCGACGTACCAGAGTCCGGCAAGTACATGGCCATCTTGACTGTGACCTCCAATTCGCAGGCATACAATGGCATTGTATGGCAGACGAGCGGCGGAGCGGACAAAACAGCCATGACTGTGCCGAACCTGTATAACCAGGTTGTGCAAATGCGCACGGAGCTGCAGCTGTCGAAAGGCGAGCAGCGCATCCGACTGGCTGCGGGAGCGGGCAGCTATGAGCTGAGAGGCATTAAGTTCGAGAAGCTTGCCGTGCCTGCGACGGGTGCAGGGAACGGCACGCTGAAGGTAGAAGCAGAGACCTATACAAAAGCAAGCAGCGCAGCGGTTCAGACCAATAATGCCGGAGCGGCGAACGAATTCCGCAATATCGGCTTTACCGTAGCCGGCGGCCATGTCGATTATACTGTCCATGTAACAGAAGGCGGTTACTATAAGGTCGTATACCGTTACGGGACTCCGCAGTCGGGCGTCAGAATGACAATCGGCAACGAAAGCGGCGCGTCGTACGGAACGGTACCGATGGGAGCAACCGGAGGTTGGGACAGCTATCAGGAAGTTTCCCATGTCGTACAGCTGCCAGCAGGCGTGCAGACATTAAGGCTGAACTTTGGGGGCGAAGGGGCGAACCTGGATTGGTTCTCGCTGGAGCCGTCGGAGCCGGTGCAAGAAAGCGGAGGCGGCACAGTTGCCTTGCCGAAAGCATCGCTTAAAGTTGGCGCCTACAACGGTTCGCGCAGCGTGACGCTGAGCTCCGCTACAGAAGGAGCGGCCATCTACTATACGCTGGATGGCAGTGTGCCTAGCAAAGGCAATGGCGAGAAATACAGCAGGGCGATCGTGATGAACGAACTTGCCGTTATTCGCGCGATCGCGGTGAAGGATGGCATGCAAGACAGCTTTATCGCACCGTTCACGTATCAAATTTCACCTGGCACAGGCACAGGCGGAGGCGAAGTGATTACGCCGCCGGTGACGGAAGAGCCGGAAGTAGTGGATGGCAAAGAAATTACAGCTCCTGCTCCTGTAGTGGATGAAGCTACCGGAATCGCGACGACGGAGATTACGGCAGCGGCGCTGGAGGATGCACTGTCCGGCGGAACATCGGGCACTGTACAGCGGATTACGATTCGTGTGCCAGTAGCTGACGGCGCGAAGGGTTATGAGGTGGTATTGCCGAAGGACAGCATCTCGCACAGCGGACTGGATTACTATCTGGTCATTGTGACGCCGACGGGAACGATTGAAGTGCCTAGCCATATGGTGAGTCAATCTGCCGCAGCCGAAGCGAAGAAGCTGTCGATCATTATTCGGGAGGCTGACAGGACGAATCTGAGTGACGAGCTGAAGGCGCAAATCGGCACTCGCCCGGTTGTGGAGCTGCATCTGGCTATTGATGGCGTTCCTGTACCATGGAGCAATCCGGACGCGCCGGTTCATGTATCCGTTCCTTATCAGCCGGCAGAGCAAGAGAGCGGCAACACTGAATGGCTGACAGTCCGGTACATCGACAATGATGGCGCAGCGCATGCCGTGCCAAGCGGCCAATACAGGTCTGCTTCCAAGGCAGTCATATTCACAACCTCGCACTTCAGCTCATTCGCAGTCGTGTATGTCGAGAAGAGCTTCGGCGATCTGGGACGTTACGCATGGGCGAAGCATGAGATTGAAGTAATGGCGGCCAAAGGCGTCATTAACGGCATCTCGGAGCAAGCTTATGCGCCTGAACGGCAAGTGAAGCGGGCAGACTTCCTGCTGCTGCTTGCCAGGGCGCTTGGATGGGAAGCGAAGGCCAATGTGGAAGGCATGCTCGGCTTCTCCGATGTAGCCGAAGGGGATTACTACTATGATGCCGTACTTGCCGCCCGAGCTCTTGGCATCGTAACCGGCCGCGCGGATGGAACGTTCGATCCGGGCGCGTCCATCACGAGACAAGAGATGATGGCGATGACAGCCAGAGCGCTAGCGGTATCCGGCAAGCCGCTGAAGGGCGGGGATGCATCCTTGCTGGGAGGCTTCTCCGATCTGGGCAAGCTGGCTTCGTACGCGAAGGAAAGCGCGTCGCTTCTGCTGGCGAATGATATTGTGAAGGGCAGCGACGGCAAGCTGAATCCGCTGGGCCATACGACCCGCGCTGAAGCAGCTGTCATCGTGTACCGCATTTATAACAAATAAATTCTATTCATCATGAACAACCGCCGCGTGAGGGGAACCTTCGCGGCGGCTTTTCATTAGATGCGGTTTCTGATAGGAAGCCTCTCATTCATAGGATCAAAAAAATGCAATAAAGGAGGTCAATAATGGAGAATGCGCATCGCAGCCTGATCGTATATAGTATCCAGATCGAAATGGCCGCAGCGCGGACGATTGTCAGAAAGTACAAGGCAGGATCCGCTTTGCAGCAGCAGGAAAACGCTTTCTTCCAGTCGAAGAAAGTGGCAACACATACTGCCCGCCAGCCGGGAGCAGGAGGAGACTATGCCGCTCAGAGGAATAAGCATTCGCTTCCGTCTCATGCTGCTGATGATTTGCTTGACGACGCTGCCTGTCATAACAGTCACTTGGCAAGCGACGAACAATACAAGAGATTCAGTGGAGAAAGAGATGCTGGATGCCAACGAATCCCGCATGATGTGGGCCAGCCAATATTTGACTGAGCTGATCCAGCAGATGGATACGCTGTTCTATTCGCTTCATATTCAGTCGGAATGGATGGAAGGCTTGTCCGCTGCGGAAGAGCTGGAAGCGGGAGAACGGTATCAGCTGCAGAATGGGCTGTTCGGTTCGCTGAATACCGCATTTTATTCGTTTTCCCGCAAAATCGATCAGTTGACCTTGTACCTGCATGCGACGGGGAGAGCTTATACCGTTCACTTCGCCACCAGCGGCATGGTTCATTCGCTCGATATCGCGCAGGGACCATGGAGCCGGATGCTGGCGGAGCCGATCGGCATTTACTTCAAGGCTTCAGGAGACACGCTCGCCGCCTATCATTCCATGAACGAATTTTTGGGGCAGGCGCTTGTTGGAGGAATATCGGTGAGGATCAACGACCGGGTATGGGAGCAGGCTTCCACGATCCTGCAATCGGAGCCCGAAAGCGTCATCTTCCTCATAAATGATGAAGGCGAGCTGCTGCCGGGCTCCTCCATGTCTGCTCTGACGGAAGAGCTGAAGGAGGGCTTGCATGCGATGAACATCGAGCCGGCCTCGGTATCCTTCGGCAAGACGCCGAACTATTATTTGTTCGCCAAGCGTGTCGGCAGCGGCCAGCTGGATGTGGTCAAGGCGATCCCGGTTGCAACGGTCAACCAAAGCGCGCAAAAAACGATGACGGCAGGTCTGTGGACGGGAGCGGTGTTCACAGCCGTATCGATACTGCTGTCCATTATCGTATCCTTGCGCATCAGCCGTCCGATCGTGAGCCTGGCCAAGACGATGCGCAAGTCGCATATTCACGACTTTGAGATGAAGTCCGTGCAAAGCAAGGACGAGATCGGACTGCTTGAAGCAGGCTACAACTTTATGATGGGCCGGATCAAATCGCTGATCGAAAATGAATACCAGCATCAAATCGAAGTGAAAAACGCGCAATTGATCGCCCTGCAAGCCCAGATTAATCCTCATTTTTTGAATAATACGCTTCACATGATCGGAGGGATGGCGCTTGCCAAGGGAGCGCCGGAGATCTACCGCATAACGCATGTGATCGGCGACCTGCTTCGTTATTCGATCCGTTCGGATGATGACCAGACGGTAAGCCTGAGCGAGGAGCTTGCCCATACGGGGAACTATTTGTTTATTCAAGAGCAGCGGTTTATCGGCCGTTGCACCGTTGAACTGACTGCCCAGGAGGACGCCGGGGATGCGCGCATTCCCAAATTCACGCTGCAGCCTATTGTGGAGAACGCATTCGAACACGGGCTACAGAGGAAGGAAGGGAAGTGGCGTCTGGATGTGCGTATTCGCGTCATCGGAGGGCGTCTCGCCATTATAGTGAAGGATGATGGGCTTGGCATGAGCTCATCCAAATTGACTGAGCTGAGGACAGAGCTGGATGGAGGGGAGCGAGAGCCATATGCAGCTTCGGGAGAGATGCGGGAGCGGAAAGGAATCGGCTTGCAGAACGTTCATGCACGCTTGCAGCTCCGGTATGGCAAGCCGTATGGCGTGCGGTTGTTCAGCCGGGCCGGCGAAGGGACAATGGTTGTGCTGACGATGCCGGTCACAAGAAGCAAGCCGGATACGGGAAATGAGCAGAGAGGGGGAGAGAGGGATGCATAAGGTTCTCATCATCGATGACGAGCCGTGGTCCAGAGAAGTCGTGAAGGCGCTTGGCGACTGGTCCCGATTGGAGCTGAGCGTTATCGGCGAGGCGGAGGACGGCAATGAAGGGCTGCGCAAAATTGGCGAGCTTCAGCCCGACATTGTCATAACGGATATGCGAATGCCGGGAACGGACGGTGCGGAGCTGCTGCAGGCTATGCATGGGCGTTATCCGAAGCTGAAAATTATTGTGATGAGCGGCTATGACGACTTTGTCTACTTGAAGCAAGCCATCCGCTCCAAGGCCGTGGAATATTTGCTGAAGCCGATCAAGCCGGAGGAGCTGGACGCTGCTCTTGCGCAGAGCAAGGCGGAGCTGGAACGTGCCAATCAGCCAGCGTGGAGGGAGCTTGCGCCCTTATTTGCAAGCGGCGCGGATATGCAGCGGTACGGAGATATGCGGGAGCGCATCTACACGTATTTGATGGAGCTTAACAAAGAAGCGGCGGCAGCGACTTGCGGCAAGCTGATGCAGGAGTTGGACGATCGGGGCGCAGGCCTGGAAGCGGGCAGCGCGCTCCGCATAGCCAACGATTTGATGCTGATGCTGGAGCAATTTCTGTCGGAGCAGGAGCTGTCGTTTGCGTCGCTGCTGCCCGGAGAGGAGGCGCGTATCGGCAGGGATACAAGTCCTGCAGGACCGCTGAAGGAAGTTGGCTCGTTGTACGGAAAGGCGATCGAAGCGCTGCTCCTGCTCCGGCAATCGCGGAATCGTCTGGATATGGCGGATGTGAGGCAATATGTCGATGCCCATTACCAGAATCCGATCTCGCTGGAGTCAGTCGCCGGCCAGTTCCTGGTCAGCAAGGAGCATCTGAGCCGGATGTTCAAGACTTCCGTCGGCGAGAACTTGACGGATTATATTGTCCGGCGGCGGATGGAGAAGGCCAGAGGACTGATCGCCGACGAAGGCATGTCGATCAAGCATGCGGCCCAGCTGGCCGGCTACGAGGACATTGCGTATTTCTACCGGGTATTCAAGAAGCATTTTGGCATGACCCCGGGACAGCTGCGCCGGGACTAGAGGCAGCCGCTACGCGGGGGGACGGATCAATATCGTACAATAGCAAACGTTAAATTTCTCAAAAGAAAGCGCTTCATTCCTTCGGTATACTGAAGCTGCAACTTACGAATAGGGGGAATGAACAATGAAGAGAGCGTTTTGTCTGCTGCTTGCGTTAACGATGGTCCTCACGCTGGTCTCCGCTTGCAGCTCGGGGAATAAAGGAAATGAACCGAAGCCATCGCCGAGCCAGACCGCCGGAAGCGGAGTATCGGAAGCGCCGAAGAAGGTAGAGCTGAAAGTATTTATGACTTTCCCGCGCTTCAAAGATCAATTCGAGCAATACTTCGACCAGTTCAAGGAGAAGCAGCTGGCGGAGAAAAACATCGACGTGACGATCCAGCTCGAGATGCCGAACGCCGACCAGGCGAAGCAAATCCTGCAATCCCGGTTGTCCTCGGGCGATGCGCCGGATCTGTTCACGCTTCATGCCAATGACATTCCAACGTATTATGAAGCTGGCTATATTGCGGATTTGACCGGACAGCCATTCGTGGGCAAGCTGTATGAGGCTGTGGCCGAGACGGTGAAGTATGACGGCAAGGTCGCTGCGCTTCCGATGGAGAGCTTGTCGTGGGGGTATCTGTACAACAAGACGCTTTTCAGAGATAACGGCATTACCCCTCCGCAGACGCTGGACGAGATGAAAGCAGCTGCCGAGAAGCTGCAAGCGGCAGGCGTCAAGCCCTTCCTGCTGGCCTTCCAGGAATCCTGGATTCCGCAGCTCATGATGGCGCTCTCGCTTGGCGGCACGGTGTCCGCATCCCATCCTGACTGGATTGAGGGGATGAATGCGGGCGAAGCGTCCTACGCCGATGTCCGCTCGGTATTCGATATTATCGATCTGATTATGGCGAACGGCTCCGATAAGCCCTTCGAGACAGGCAATGAAGCGGGCTCCGCTGACTTTGCGAACGGCAAGGCGGCAATGTGGGTGCAAGGCCCTTGGAATGCGGAGACGATTCTGAAGGTCAATCCGGATATGGAATTTGGGGTAGCCCCGCTGCCGGTCAGCAACGAAGCTTCCGATACCATGATCAATCTGGCGACCTCGACTTCTCTTGCTTTGTCTCCAAAAAGCGCAAACAAAGAGGTGGCGCTGGACCTGCTGAACTATATGCTGGACGATAAGGATTCCTCGGCGCTGTTCGAGGAGCTGAAGTTCAATCCGATTGCAACGGTGCATACGTACGAGGTGTTCCCGTGGGTGAACGAAGCTAGCGAATACGTATCCAAAGGCAAGGCCTATCTCGATCTTAAGCTGCCTAATGGCGTGACGGACGAGGCGGCGAAGCAGCTTCAAAGCTACTACGTGAAGGATGCTACTCAGGAAGATGTCATAGCTGCGCTCGATAAAGTGTGGCGGACGGCCGTGAAGAGCAAGTGATGAACGAATCGCTGTGCAGAGCGGCCAGAATGGAGTGAGCCTTATGACATCAAGAGTATGGAAGAAACACGCAATGCTGCTCGTCTTTGTGCTTCCGGCGCTCGTCTTCTACGCTGCCTTTACTCTTGCCCCCGCCTTCGGGGGCATGTGGTACAGCTTGACGGACTGGAACGGGCTGAATCCGTCCTATGGATTCGTCGGCCTGTCCAATTATGCAGAGGCGATGGGCGACCGTTATTTTTTGAAATCGCTATGGTTTACGGTGAAATTCGTCCTGTTCATGCTTGTGCTGCAGAACCTGCTCGCCATATTGCTGGCAGTGCTTGTGGAGTCGCTGGGCAGAGGCAAGGTATGGTTCCGGACGATCTTTTTTATGCCGAACATGCTTAGTCTGATTATTGGCGGTTTCATGTGGATGTTCATCTTTACAAGAGTGTTCCCGTATTTGGCGGAAAAGACGGGGTGGATGCTGCTGGACCAGTCGTGGATCGGCGATCCGCGTTATTCCTTCTTCGCCATACTGGCCTTATCCCTGTGGGGCGGCGTCGGCTACTTGATGGTGATCTATATCGCGGCGCTCCAGGGCGTGCCGAAGCCGCTTAAGGAAGCGGCTGCGATCGATGGAGCGGGCGCGTTCCATATCTTTCGCCATGTGACGCTTCCTATGATTTATCCGGCGCTGACCATCGGCGTCTTCCTGACGCTGAACAACTCGTTCAAGGTATTCGATTCGGTATACGCTCTGACGGGCGGGGGGCCGGGACGGACAACGCAGGTTATCGCCATCAATATTTATGAGGAAGCCTTCAGCTTCAGCAATCGCTACGGCTATGCCAGCGCCAAGGCGATGATTCTGTTCGGCATTGTGCTGATCATCACCATCATTCAGCTTGCGATTATGAAGCGGCGGGAGGTGAGGGCATGAGCATGGACAAAATTCCCAATAGCGATAGCGGGAAGAAGATGAATAGGCTGAACGGCAGCCTAGCGATGAAGCCTCCCGGCAGTGAGGGCAGCGGGCTTATCGGCAGACGGATTGGCATAGCGGCGGTATGGCTATTCCTTCTTATAGCTGCGTTATTTACGTTATTCCCGATCTATATGGCGCTGCTGAATTCGGTGAAGACGCAGGGAGACATGCTGACCAACATACTTGCGTGGCCTGCGGTGCCGGAGCTCGGCAACTATGCGGACGCTTTTCAGAAAACCCGTTACTTGCGCAGTCTGGGCAACACATTTGTAGTGGTTGCAGTTGGGCTGACAGGCATCGTATGGTTCTCCTCCATGGCGGGCTACAAGCTGTCAAGGACACCGGGGAAGCTGAGCGGCTTTCTGTTCGGGCTGTTTATTATGTCGACCTTAATTCCGTTCCATTCGATTATGATAACGCTTGTGACGATCAGCAAGGAGCTTCGTCTCCAAGGCTCGACAGCGGGGCTTGGCCTCTTGTACATCGGCCTTGGCGTAGCGATGGCGATCTTCCTGTATCACGGCTTCGTCAAGTCGGTGCCGAAGGAGCTGGATGAAGCGGCATTGATAGACGGATGCGGAGAATTCCGATTGTTTTTCACAGTCATTCTGCCGCTGCTTATGCCGATAACGGCGACGATTGCGATATTGAATACGCTATGGATGTGGAACGACTTCCTGCTTCCATTGCTGGTGCTTACGGATTACAAGAGTTATACGCTGCTGCTTTCTACCAATATGCTGTTCGGTGAATACAATAACGACTGGTCTGCGATACTAGCTTCGCTTGTGCTGGCTATGCTGCCGGTCATCATCTTATATCTCGCGCTCCAGAAGTATATTTTGCACGGCATTGCCGAAGGGGCGATCAAAGCTTAGTTTGATGCAGAGTCATTCGAATAGATGGAGAAGTATCATGGGTACTCATCATGACAGGAGGGACATTCATTGACATTGGACAGAAAACGGGAAGTGACAGGTTTTCTTCGGGCAGACGGAAAAGTTCTTCGCAACGGAGCCGGAGAGGAAATTGTGCTGCGCGGCGTCGGATTCGGCAGCTGGCTGCTGCCGGAGGGCTATATGTGGAAGTTCCCCAAGGAGGGAGACCGTCCCCGCAAGATTGAGGCCATGATCGAACGATTGATCGGCAAGGAGAAAGCCGGACAATTCTGGTCCTCCTACTATTATCGCTATGTCGCCGAAGAGGATATTGCGAGAATTGCGGATGAAGGGTTTAACTCCGTCCGCCTGCCTGTCAATAGCCGCTTCCTGCTGGATGACAGCTCAGAAGCAGCTGCGGACGGCTTGGCTCCTTACCGGGAGGACCGTATGGTGCTGCTGGATCGGGTGATCGATTGGTGCAGATTGTACGGCCTGTACGTGATCCTGGATTTGCACGGCGCTCCCGGCGGACAGACCGGCGCCAACATCGACGATTCGGAATTTGACCGTCCCGACCTGTTCAGGGAAGAGCGTCATTGGCGGCAGACGGTGGATATGTGGCGCATGCTGGCGAGCAGATATCGGGATGACTGGATCATTGCCGGCTATGATCTGCTGAATGAGCCGCTGCCGGAATGGTTCGCCGCTTATAACGATAAAGTGATGCCGCTCTACCGTGAGATCGTACAGGCGATTCGCGAGGTGGACCAGCAACACATGATTATATTGGAAGGCGTGCATTGGTCGACGGATTGGTCCATCTTCGAGGAGGCGTTCGGGGAGGATCCGATCGATGGCAATGTGCTGCTGCAATTCCATAAGTATTGGAACAATCCCGATACAGAAAGCATCGCTCAATACCTGGAGCTCCGCGAGAAGTGGAATGTGCCGATCTTCATGGGCGAAGGCGGCGAGAACAATAAGGACTGGTATACCGGCGCGTTCCAGCTGTTCGAGGATCATCATATATCATGGAACTTCTGGACGTGGAAGAAGCTGGACACCACCAATTCTCCTTGTTCCATTCGCAGGCCGGAGGGCTGGGAGCTGCTGACTGGCTATTTGCAAGGCGGCGAGAAGCCGGATGCGCAAGCGGCGGAACGAATCCTGTGGGACTATCTGCGTCTGATGAAGCTGGACCAATGCGACTATTACCCGGAAGTTGCGCGGTCGCTCCTGCGCCGCGCTCCGGTTCGAATTCCGGCTGTCTTCTACGGCTACAAGGGCGAAGGCGTCAGTTACGGATTCGGCTCTGATGGGGACAAGACGCGGGATGCAGCATGCGCTACAGGCTTTCGTACAGGAGACCGCACGAATATCCGGTTCGTCGAGAGCGAGAGGGAGAGCGCTAACTTCGCGCATGGAGGCGGCGAGGAATGGCAGCCGGATGACTGGTTATGTCTGGAGCTGTCCGAGGGAGATTGGTTCAGCTATAGCTTCATCGGCGATGACAATGACCCGGGCAGCGCAATAAGCGTGCAATTGAAGATGCAGGCAGCGGGCAGCATCGGAGAGCTGGAGCTCTTACTGGACGGTAAAGCAGTGGGTGGAGTGAAGGCAGCGGAAGGCGGCTGGCATGCTTCGGAATCGGTCGTGCTTGGCGCGGTTAGCCAAGGCGAGCATAATCTCACACTTCGGTGTTCCAGCGGGCCGCTGCGAGTGAAGTGGCTGCTGCTGGAGAAGAAGGAGCAGTAAGGCGGCATGATGAGCCGTACGATACAAGAGGGCAGCCTAATGGCTGCCCTCTTGCGCGTTCCCCTTCTGGTATTGGCTTGGCGTCATGCCGGTCCACTTCTTGAAGGTGGAGCTGAAATGCCGTTCCTCCCCATAGCCGACCAGCTTGGCGACCGCATATATCTTATAATGCTCACGCAGCAGCTCCTTGGCGCGCTCTACCCGGTATTGGTGCAAATAATCGAGGAAATTGACGCCAAGCTCCTGCTTGAACAGGGAGCTTAAGTAGGAGTTGCTGACGAAGGTTTCCTTCGCGGCCAGCTCCAGCGTCAGGTTCGTGTCGTATTTGGTTTTGATTAGCTCCAGAGTCGCCTGTACGGTGCGGTGCAGCTGCTTCTGGACCGATGAGGTTTGGGCGATGTTCTGTATGATTTTTTGCAAAATGACGGAGCAATCATCCAGCGTCTCCATATTCGGCACGCTTTCAATCCAGTTGATCGGATGGTTATGCCACTCGATCGTTCCGGCAAGCCTTTCCTTCGCAATACGCTGCAATTCCATGACGATGCCGCTGACGCGCCAAATAATCTCGGGACGGGAATAGGTCGTTCTCTCCTTGAGATAGGCAATCGCCGCATCAATGGCATCCACAGCGCCTCCGTACTGGCTGACCTGAAGATGGGACAGCAGCTCCTTCTCGATTCGCTCCAGAAAGGGATCGTCCATAATGGATATTTCGCCGGAGCGTTCGCCCTTCAGATCATTGAAGAGGAAGATGCCGCCTTTGCCTTGATAGAATCGCGCCTCCATCGCTTTGCTGGCTTCCTCGTACGCTGTTTTGGCATCGTTGACGGAGGGCTGTACGGAGCTCAGCGAGAGGCTGACCGTCAAGCTGAGATAGCCCTCCAGATTTTGCTTCAGCAGCCGCAGTCCCTCCACATGGGAAGCATCCGTATAATTGCCGGGGTCGTTCGCCATCCATAACAGCTCATCGCCATGGCGGAACACCTCCAGCTTGCCGTCAAAATGGGGGCGCAGCGTCTCGTCCGTAATGTTCAATATTGCATAGCGCATCAGCTCCAGATCCCGGTTGCTTCGGATGCCAGTGCCATTCTCGCCCGCATCGATCTCGATTCGACCGACCATAATCGGCTCCGGCAGAAGCGACAGATTGAGCTCGCGCATGGATACGCCTCTCTCCTCCAGCGGCATAAGCGGCTGCTGAATCCATTGGGACAAGATCCCGTTCTTCAGCAGCTGGATGCTGCGGTTCCATGTACGGCTTAGCTCGGAAAACTTGCGGCCTCTATGTTCAGCCGTCTCGATTTTTTTCTTCACATCCAGAACGACGCGCAGAATGTCATGCGGCATGCAAGGCTTCACCAAATAGTCGGATACGCCGAGGGTAATCGCCTCCTTCGCGTAGTCGAATTCGTTGTAGCCGGTCAGCAGAATGGAGTGGAAGGTCATGCCTGCATCCTTGGCTGCGCGGATAAGATCGAGCCCGTTCATGAACGGCATGCGGATGTCGGTCAGCAGCAGGTCTGCGCGCGCTTCATGCATCAAGTCGAGAGCCTGCTTGCCATTCTCGGCTTCGCCGACAATTTCAATATCGTATAATTTCCAATCGATAGAGCCGACAATGCCCTCGCGGAAAAACTGTTCATCCTCAGCGACGATCATCTTAATGGTCATGGCCAGAGTCCCCCTCTTTGATTCGAACTTGGATGCGTGTCCCGATTCCCTCTCTGCTCTCGATTTCGAAGACGGCTTCCTTATAGAACAAGGCCAGTCTTTCCCGGATATTGGCGATCGCCATGCCGGATCTGGAGCCCTCGCTTGGCAGCCTGGCGGATAAAGGCGTGCCGGAGGCGTTCAACTGCTGCACCAGCTCGGCCGGCATGCCCGGACCGTTGTCCGTTACTTCCAGCACGATCCACCCCTCCTCGCGGCTGGCACGGATGAAGATATTGCCCGTGCCCTCTGCTTGCTCGATGGAATAAATGATGGCATTTTCCACCAGCGGCTGAAGCAGCAGCTTCGGCATGCGGAAGTGCCTAAGCGACGGCTCCATCTCAATCTCGAAGTAGAGTCTGGTCGGATAGCGTTTTTTCTGGAGATACAGGTAATGGCGCACAAGCTCGACCTCCTGCTCCAGCTCGACAAATTCGTTGCCGCTGTTCAGGCTGAGGCGGAATACCTGCGACAGCGAGACGACCATCTCGGAGATTTCCTTATCGCCCTTTTGCAGAGCGCTCCAATTGATCATATTTAATGTATTGTACAGAAAATGCGGGTTGATCTGGGATTGCAGCGCCTTAAGCTCCGCTTCCCTCTGCTTCAGGCTGGAGGCATACACATCGTCGATGAGCGCCTTAATCCGCCCGACCATGGAATTGTACAAGTAGCCAAGCCTGCCGAATTCGTCGTGGCCCTCAATATCGACTCGCTGCGAGAAGTCGCCGATCTGGAGCGCCTTCATGGAATGCATCAGCTTTTTCATCGGATTGGTGATGATTTTGGCTATAATCCAGGACATCAAGATGGCGATGAGGCAGACGGCAATCGTAATAGAGATTGTGGCGGAGCCGATATTTTTCAGCTCCGCGACCAGCTTGCTTCGATCCTGGATAACGACGGAATGCCACCCGGTTATAGCGGAGACGGCATCCGAGACGATGAGATCCTCCCGCTGCTTCAGCATATCCAGCGTCTCCGCAGGGGTCGCCGATTGGACCGTGCCCTCCAGCGCATAGATGGGAAGCTCGTTGACAGACAAGCCGATCCACGCTACATTGGTGGCGGCAAGCACGGTGCCGTCGTCATTCATGATGAACTGGGTGGCGTCCTTCGCTTCGTGGAACAGATTGCGGCTGAGCTTGTCGGCGTCCATGCCGACGACCAGCAGTCCGCTAGGCTGGTAGCGGTAGTTTTTGTACGGCTTGATATAGACAAGCTTATGGTGATAATCGCCCGGCAGTACGTTGTCCTCGGGGCGCAGCATATCCCAGAGCTGGTTGCCGGGAGATGTCCGAAGCCTCTCGAAGTAGGGCGTTTCCTTGAAGCGGTCATAGCTGATAGCGCTTGCAATTCCCGTCTGGGTAATCACGAACGGGCTGCTGGCCGAGCTGTCGTTCTTGACCGCATACAGGATAAGCGACTGGATCGTCTCGCCCGTAACCATAAGCGGCAGCAGGCTCTTGAACACCAGATCGCGCCGGTAGGGCGTGTCGCCGTTCAATACCATCTCCTGCACAGATGCGTTCAGGAAGAGATAGTTCGTGAAGCTGACGGAATTTTGGGCGAAGTGGTCGAGCTGGTCCTTCGTCTTCACAGCCATGTTCAGCTGGGCTTGGCGAATTTTGTCTACAACCTCGCGGGATGCGATGGAATACGAATAGAAGCCCGTTGCGCCGACCGTTACAATCAGCAGCGGAACGACGAGCGCCAGCAGCTTCCGCTGCAGGGGCATATTGCGGAAGAAAGGAGCGAGCCTGCTCATGCCGGGATCACCTGCTGTCATCATATTTAGGAATAGAAAGCGGCGTTGTGTAGATCGCGCTATCGATTGGTTATTTCGTACAATCAGTATAGCAAGAATTGGGTGAGCGGAGGCATGTTTTCGCTTATGATCCAAAAAATGAAGCAGTTCTTCTAAAATATGAAGCATATTTTTGTCGAAATCTTTCGGGCTATAATGAGTGCAGAACAGGACAACAGCTTGTTCAACAATAGAAAAGGTGGGGTATCCATGAAGAAGTGGCTTACAATCTGTGCGGCTGTCATTCTTGTCTTCACGATGGCGGCATGCGGCAACAAAAATACGAATAACGGGAATAACCCGACGAATTCGCCTTCCAACGCGCCTGAGACGACTCCGTCCGCAGATAACGGGACACCGGAGCAAATTACGCTGAAGTTCTTCTCGGCGCTTGCCGACCGTTCCAACGGCATGGGCAAGATCGAGCAAGCTATTATCGATTCCTACATGCAAGAGAATCCGAATGTAAAGATTGAAGTAGAAGCGCTCCAAGACGAGCCATACAAAGCAAAAGCGAAGGTATATGCGTCCACAGAGTCGCTTCCCGATATCATCCAATCGTGGGGTCAGCCTTCCTTCATCAAACCGCTGATCGACAGCGGAATGCTGCTTGAGCTGAACCCTTCTGACTTCGAATCCAGCGGCTTCATCGCCGGCTCCACAGACGGCTTCTCGCAAGACGGCAAGCTGTACGGCCTGCCGCGCAATACGGACTTCCTGGTTCTCTACTACAATAAAAAACTGTTCGACGACAACGGCATTGCCGTACCGGCAACGGTTGCCGATCTTGTAGAAGTATCCAAGCAATTCCGTGCAAAAGGCATTAACCCGATCACGACCAACGCGATGGAAGGCTGGTCCTTGCCAATCTGGTTCGAATACGCCCAGCAGCGCACTAGCGGCGACTTCAACAAAATCGACGCGGTGCTGAACGGCGAAGGCACGTTCTCCGGCAATGCAGACTTCTTGGCTGCGGCGCAATCCATTCTTGACCTGGCTGATGCCAAAGCATTCGCAGACGGCTTCTTGACTGCAGACTACGGCACTTCCCGCAACCTGTTCGGTCAAGGCCAAGCCGCTATGTACGTCATGGGCAACTGGGAAGCAGGGCTTGCAACGGACGAGAACTTCCCTGCCGAGTTCCGCGATAATGTAGGCGCAATCTCCTACCCGACATCCGACAAAGGCAAAGCGAGCGATCTGGCTGCATGGTTCGGCGGCGGCTACTCCATCTCGAAGAGCACGAAGCATCCGGAAGAAGCCGTTAAATTCATGCAATACTTCTTCAAGCCTGAGAATTGGGCGAAGCAGCTGTGGCAGACAGGTTCCGGCACGCCTGCCCAGAAGTTCGACGAGTTCCTGACTGGCGAAGAGTCCGCTTTGCAAAAAGGTCTGGTAGACGTATTCGGCTCCACGACTTCCGCATCCAACACGCCGTTCCACGACCTGGGCACGGATGAGTACAAAACAAAAGTAATGGAAGCTCACCAGAAGCTGTTCGGCAAGGCGATTTCTCCTGAGGACTTCTTGAAAGAGCTTGACGCTGCGGTTGCATTATTGCCATAACGTACGAAGAAGCAACCGGGAGCAGTGAAAATCCTTTCGCTGCTCCCCTTTTTCAGGCAAAACCAGATTTCAGTAAAGAAAAGCGAAGCCGGGAGGCGGAGAGAACATGCATAAGCTGCTTAGTAATCGAAAAACAATCTTCGTGCTGGTCGCGCCGGGATTATTCCTGTTTTTGTTCATGGTGTGTTTTCCTATTATGATGAGCGCCTATTATGGCATGACGGATTGGCGGGGAATTGGAAATTACCAATTCGTAGGCCTTGATAATTATATGAAGATTCTGTTCAACGACCCCGTATTCTGGCGGTCGCTCATGAATGCGCTGCTGCTGCTCGCGGCGACGCTGCTGCTGCAGCATCCCATCGCGCTGCTATTCTCAATCCTGGTCACGAACGCAGGCAGATTCGAGAAGATATTCCGCACCATTTTCTTCATACCTGCTGTTATATCGATCGTCGTAACGTCCAAGATGTGGGTCAGCGTCTTCCATCCCAACTATGGCGTCCTGAACAAATTTCTGACCGCCGTCGGTCTGGAGAGCCTCAAGCAGGACTGGCTCGGCGATCCCAAGCTTGCCATCTGGTGCGTCATCTTCGTTATTATGTGGCAAGGCTTCGGCTACGCGCTGCTCTTATATTATGCAGGGCTTCAGGGCATTCCGAAGGATCTCTACGAAGCGGCGGAGCTGGATGGCGCAGGGCGGATCAAGCTGTATACGAAGGTCGTTATTCCGCTGCTGACTCCTATGGTTCGCGTTGCTGTCGTCATTGCCGTGACGGCTTGCCTCAAGCAGATGGAGACCATCTTCCTGATGACGAACGGCGGACCGCTCAATACGACGCAATTTATCGGGAACTATCTCTATAAGACGGCATTCACATCTTCCCTGTACGGCTATGGCAATGCGATCTCGGTTATATTCGTCATCGTCTGTCTCATTATTACTGTCATTATGAACCGCGCATTCAAAAAAGACGTAGGCGAGTTTTAAGGAAGGAGACCGTAACCATGGTAAGAAAATTCACTTTGCATACGCTGCTTTGGATCGTTGCGCTGCTTCAGCTGTTTCCGCTGATCTGGCTCATCAACTATTCGTTCCTGAAGAGCGGAGACTTCTTCGGCAGCAGCATTCTGAAGTGGCCGCAGCAGCTCGAATGGTCCAACTATATGAATGCATTCACATACGGGAGCGTGCCGAAGTTCCTATGGAACAGCGCCTTTATTACAACGGCGGCGATCCTTGTGGCAGCCGTCTTGTCTCTGATGCTCAGCTATGCGTTCACGCGCATGGAGTGGAAGCTGCGGGGCGTGACGATGGCGCTCATCATGCTGGGCATGATCGTGCCGATTCATGCGACGCTGCTACCGAATTTTATTTTGTTCAACTGGATGGATCTGCTCGACAATCCTTTGTCGCTGATCTTGCCTTATATCGCGTTCTCTTTGCCGATCAGCATGCTCATTATTTCGGGCTTCCTGGAGACCATTCCGAAGAGCATCGAGGAGTCTGCGGTAATGGATGGCTGTTCCGTCTACGGCGTTATATTCCGCATTATATTGCCGATGACGAAGCCTGCTTTGGCAACGGCCTGCATCATGAACTTCATCAGCTGGTGGAATGAATTCATTATGGCCAATACGTTCCTCACCTCGGAGAAGTTCAAGACGCTGCCGTTCTCCATCATGAAATTTGCGGGGCAATATTCATCCAACTACGGCGCTCAGTTCGCCGTTATGACGATGATCGCTTTGCCTACCGTCATCATCTACCTGATGTTCACAGAGCAGATGTCGCGCGGCATTACGGCAGGCGCTGTGAAGGGCTGATTGCTACTTGGCGAGCAATATAAGCGTGCCTGCGAAGATCCATGCCAGTATGGCAAAGAGGATCGCAGTTAGAAATTTCTGCCCGTCGTATTTGTCCTTGAACAGCATATCCAGAAAGAGATAGCTGAACAGAAATGCGATGATCGGGGTGCCGAATAGTGCAGACATAAATATAACGGCTTCCATAATGAACCCTTCCCTCTATATGAAAATAATGGCTAGACCTAATCGTATCTGGAAATAAACCAATCTGTCTATATGCATTCCAATATTGATATGGCATTGAATTGTTATCCGACAATTTAATGCCATTTTTTATCCCCGATTGAGTCAGAATAAGAGCGTTGATTTTCGATACTTTTCGTTGAAACCGGGAGTAGTTTCCCACCCTAGCATCCTTTTACAATGAAGGTAACTTAGCTGGCGGGAGGACAAAGCAAGATGCAAAGAGAAACGATAGCAACAGCGGCGGCCGAGGCTGCTTTCTCCCATAAGGAGAAGCCATTATGGAAGCGCTTCATTATGCAGTGGCAAGTGCATGTGATGATATTCCCGGCGTTAATTTTCATTCTCATATTCAACTATTTTCCGATGTACGGCGTGCTCATGGCATTCCAGGACTACAACCTGTTCGGCGGTTTCTTCGGAAGCAAGTGGGCGGGGCTGAAGCACTTCGAGGCCTTCTTCAACTCTCCGGATTTCTTCCGGGTTATGCGCAATACGATCGTGATCAGCATGCTGAAGCTGCTGATCGGCTTCCCGGCCCCGATCTTGCTTGCGCTTATGCTTAATGAGGTCCGCAATATGGTGTTCAAGCGCGTCATTCAGACGATCAGCTACTTGCCTCATTTCCTGTCATGGGTTATCGTATCCGGCTTTGTCATTTCGCTGCTGTCTGTGGACAACGGAAGCTTGAATATCCTGCTGGGCAAGCTGGGGCTGATAGACAAGCCGGTCAACTTCCTCTCCTTGCCGGAATACTTCTGGGCCATCATCGTTACGACGAATGTGTGGAAGGAAGTCGGCTTTGCAACGATCGTCTATCTGGCCGCTATTGCCGGCGTCGACCAAAGCATGTATGAGGCGGCCTCGATCGATGGCGCCAGCAAGCTGAAGCAAATCTTCCTGATTACGCTCCCGTCCATCATGCCTGTCATTATCATCTTCCTCATTCTGAATATCGGCAGCCTGCTGAACGCGGGATTCGATGACCTGCTCCTGCTCGGGAACAGCGCGATGCTCAGGGATGTTGCGGATGTCATTGACACCTATGCGTACCGGGTAGGCATTATCAACAACCGCTTCTCTTATGCGGCGGCGGTCGGATTGTTCAAGGCCGTTATTAGCGTAGGGCTTCTGACGCTAGCCAATTTTGCAGCCAGAAGGGCAGGCACGAGCTTATGGTAAAGCAGGCAACATATACGGGGGAAAGCGGTGAGACAGCATGAGGCTTAGCGCAGGGGACAAAACGCTTCATATCGTGATTTATACCTTTCTGGTCATACTCGGTTTCCTGACGCTGTATCCGTTCTGGAACTCGGCGGTCATCTCCTTCAATCTGGGGCTGGACACAGCCAAGGGAGGCATTACGTTCTGGCCGAGGCAATTCACGCTCGACAACTACGCGATTGTTTTTCAGGACTCGCGGATATTGCAGGCCTTCTATGTATCGGTCTTAAGGACGCTGGCAGGCACCTTCCTGTCCATCCTGTTCACCTCGCTGTTCGCATACGGCATGTCGATCAAAGACGTCGTGTTCAAAAAGTTCTATATGGTGTTCGCCGTCATCACTATGTACTTCAGCGGCGGGCTCATTCCCTTCTACCTCGTCAACCGCGAGCTGGGGCTGATGAACACCTTCTGGGTGATGGTGATTCCTACGGTGATCAGCGTATACAACATGATCATCTTCCGAACCTTCTTCATGGGTTTGCCGAACGGGCTTGAGGAATCGGCCCGGATAGACGGCTGCAGCACCTTCGGCGTCTATTTCCGAATCGTATTGCCGCTCTCGGGGCCGGTTATCGCTACGCTTTCGCTGTTCACGGCTGTGTATCATTGGAACGACTGGTTTACGGCTACGATCTTTATCAACAAGACAGATCTGTTCCCGATTCAGACGATGCTCCAGCAGATTCTGAACTCCAATATTATGACGGAGCAGCTGTCGATGGCGACCAAAGGCAATGCCGCGGCGGCGGATGCCATGAGCCGCATGCAGAGCGTCACGACCAAGTCGCTGACTATGGCGACGATGATGGTCGCTACGCTGCCGATTATTCTGGTATATCCGTTCGTGCAGCGTTTCTTCGTCAAAGGCGTGCTGATCGGTTCGTTGAAAGAGTAGCATGGGAGCGTTATTCGACTTTGCCGCCAGGCGGAGATGAATATAGATTGAAAATCATTAGGGGAGGCTTAGGCAGGATGAAGAAATCAAAGAAACTGCTGTCCGGTGTATTCACGCTGGCGCTGGCAGGAGCGTTAGCCCTATCCGGCTGCGCGGGCAAAGGCTCGCCGGCGGCGACGCCGGGAGCGAATACGGGCGGAGACAAAGGGAATCAGCCGACAGATCAGCAAAGCGAAGGATTTCAATTCGGCGAGACACCGTTCACATTCACGTATTATGTCAATTATGACTGGTGGACCACTGAGCCGTGGGGCGCAAGCCCGAACAGCAAGTGGGTGCAGGACAATCTCCATGTAACGGTAGAGCCAATCCAGTCCGGCGGCGCCGCGGCACAGAAGCTGAGCACGATGATTGCATCCAAGGAATTGCCTGACGCCATGATGATGGACCGCGGCCCCGATGTGGAGCGGCTTCGCCAAGCAGGCGCGCTAGTGCCGCTTGACGACTTTATCGACAAGTATCCGAATTTGAAGAAATGGGCTGGCGAAGAGACGCTGAACATGCTGAGATCGCCGGACGGCAAAATTTATCAGTTCCCGAACTGGTATACGGCTGCGCCGACTGGCAACGACGGCTGGTTCGTGAACAAGAAGATCTATGAGGAGCTTGGCAGACCGAAGCTGGAGACATTCGACGATCTGCATGCCTATTTGAAAACAGTACAGGAGACGCATCCTGATGTGATCCCCCTGGAAGTGGGCCGAGAAGGCCAAGGTGTTGAGGTTATGTTCGCAGGGTTCGCGAATGACCACCCAAGCCAGTTCAGTTATATGAAAGCCTTTACACAAGGCGACAATCTGGTCACTATCTACGATAACGAAGCGTACAAGGAAACGATGACGTTCGCAAGCCAGCTGTTCCGTGAAGGTCTCATTACGCAAGACGCGCTAACGCAGAAGGAAGATCAAGTGAAGGAGAAGCTGGCAACCGGCAGAGTAGCGGTGTTTGTCGGCGGCAATGCAACGAACCTGGGACGAGAAGGCCACAATGCGCTGAGAAGCTCCGACCCGACTGCAGGCTATGAATTTATCTGGCCGCTCGCGAAGCCCGGCGTAGACAAGAACAAAATCTATCCGAACGGCTACAACGCCCTCGGCTGGAACGTCAACGTCATTACGACGAATGCGGACAATCCGGAAGCGATCTTCGCTTATCTGGACTGGATGACAGGCGAAGAGGGACAGCGCATTATGTTCTTCGGGCCTCCGGGATCGTACTGGGATGAAGTGGACGGAGAAGGCGCGCCGATTCCGAACGACAAGTGGTTCTCCACGCCGCAGGAAGAGAAAGACAAGGAGAAGCTGGAAGCTTACGTATGGGCCGGCAATGCGACGTATGTCGATACGACCAAGTCCAAGATCGAAGCGAATCTGCCGGAGGAGCAGCGCAATTGGGGCGCGGTTGCCCAGCTGAACGTCGCTTGGAAAACGTCGCATAACAATACGCAATTCAACAATATCGACCCGGCTCAGGACACGGATGAAGGGATTATCCTGCAGCAGGTCAACGATATTGCCAAGGAATACTTCGGCAAGATGCTGTTTGCCAAGAGCGACAGCGAAGTGCAAAGCCTGATCGAATCCGCGAAGAAAGAGACGAACAGCCTTGGCTACGACAAGGTTCTCGACTTCAGAACGAAGGTATGGCAGGAGAATCTGGCCAAGATGAGCGGCAAATAAGACGGATCGGCCCATAGCAAGAGGATATACGGCGACGTATATCCTCTTCTTGGGCTTTTCTGCCCCATATCAGACCGAGAGGCGGGAAGTGCATGTACAGAGTCGTGCTGGTAGATGATGAGGAGCTGGAGCTGACCGGCATTCAGAAGCTGGTGCCATGGAAGGAGCTCCATATGGAGGTTAAAGCAGCCTGTCCGGACGGTTTCTCCGCTCTGAACTACTTGGAGGAGAACGAAGCCGATATTCTGGTATCGGATATCCGGATGCCGATCATGTCCGGCCTGGAGCTGGCAAGCAAGGCCCAGCGGCTTCATCCCAATCTGAAGATCTTGTTCATCAGCGGATACGAGGACTTCCAGTATGCCAAGCAAGCCTTGTCGATGAAGGCGAGCGGCTATGTGCTCAAGCCGATTAATGACGATGAGCTGTTCGGCGCGCTGCAATCAGTCCGCTCCGACCTGGACGGCGCGAACCGGCAGCAGCAGCGCGAGCAGTCCATTCAGCAATCGATGGTGTATTTGAAGAATGAGCTGCTCGAGCGATGCCTGGAAGGGACGCCGGACCGGGACGCGGTCATTGAGCTCATGGCCCAGTTCCGTCTCGGCGTCCAGGTAGGCCGTCTGCGAGCGGCTATTATCGAGATTGACGACAGGGACTGGCGCACAGAAAGCCAGTATTCGGAGGAGGCTCATGCCGAGCTGCTGAGCGCGCTCACCTCGCTATGCTCAAGGTATGGCATGGAGATGTTCTGCCGCTTGTCCCCGCGGCGGCTTGCGGTTGTACTGGAGGAGGCCCATACGGAGGCAACTCTCGAGCGGATGATGGAGGAGCTGTCGGCCGGCCATCACGCGACGCTCACGATCGGGCTCGGACAGGCCGTAAATGAGCTGGAGCGTCTTCATCTATCTTATGAAGAGGCGGGCAAGGCGCTCGCGATGAAGATGTTCCAGGGGAAAGGGAAAATCATTGCGTATTCGGCTACGAAGGAAGAAGCGCAGGCGAGCGCGCTGAATATCGAAGCGACGGTTGATGCTTTATTGGCGGCGATGACACAATATGAGCTGGTCCGTATCGTCGATTGCATGGAGGAGCTGTTCCAGCAGGTCAAAAATATTAAAAACCCGTCGGCCGTGCACAACTACTCCCTGTTTGTCATCAGCCGGCTTGACGCCTATTTGAACAGCTTGAATGAAAGCTTGCTCTCCATGACGGGCCAGAACGGCTTTGCGCTCGACAAGCTGTTCGACTTCGAGACGATCGACGATATCCACTCCTGGCTGAGACGCAAAATCTTCGAGCTGTCCGAGCAGCTTCATAACAAGCGGCAGCGGAAAAACGTCAAGCTGATCGGCCAGATCCAAAGCTTCATCGACCAGCGGCTGGGGGAGAGCATCTCGCTTAAGGAGGTAGCGCAGGCGTTTTCGTTTTCTCCGAATTATCTGGGGCATTTGTTCAAGGAAGAGACGGGCGAGCTGTTCAGCGATTATCTGATGCGAAAACGCATGGAGCTGGCTAAGGGGCTGCTTGCCGATACAGGCCTTAAGGTGTATGAAGTGGCGGACCGGGTAGGCTCCGGCACGCTGGCCCACTTCGGCAAGCAATTCAAGGATTACACCGGCATGACGCCAGGCGAATACCGCAAGCATCTCTAACATCCATGCATTAGGAGGCATATGCCGTGAAGAAGAAGCCGATGCTGCCGTTCGGATATAAGCTGATGGCCGCTTACTTGCTGATGGCTCTGATCCCGGTCATGATTATCGGGTATTACGCTTATACGACTTCGGTGAAGTCGATCAGGGAGCAGGCCGCCTCCTCCATAGAGGGCACGCTTCAGCAGACGAAGGAAAACGTGCTGTACCGGTTCCAATTGCTCAGCCGCACATCGGATCAAATCTATTGGGACTATGCGCTGCAAGAGGATTTGAGATTAAGGAACAACGGCTGGGCCATCTACAATACAACAATCAAGTCGATCGAACCGAAGCTGCAGAACGCGGTCAATCTGACGCCGCATCAGGCGCTGCTTCGATTCTATATCAGCAATGAGCAGTTTCCGGAAATGTACGCGCTCCATATGCCGGGCGCCGACCCGCTGCAGCGCATGGAGACGTTCGAGCTGCTTCATCTAAGCAGAATAGTAGACAAATACTGGTATAAGACGCTTCCAAGCGTCGACGAGGGAGAAATCGACAAATCCCAATATTGGCTGCAGGTAGAGGAGGACAGAATCGTTGGTAATCTATCGTTGATGAGGCGCGTGTACGATTATCAAAATCGCAAGCAGATCGGCTTTATTCGGGTCGTAACTAAAATCAACCAGCTGCTGAGCGGCGTCCATTATGAGAAGCTTGGCGAGAATAGCGCTGTCGTCGTGCTGGACGAGTGGAACGAGGTCATCTATGCTTCCGCGCCCAATAAGCAAGACTATCCCTTGCTGAAAAAGTGGAATCCGGACTGGGAGAAGGGCAAGCTGTCCATTCGCCAGCAGCTTCCCGAGATTGACTGGACGCTGGTCGCGCTTGTCCCGGATGAGCAGCTGGAGAAGCAGATCGGCAAGGTGAAGCTGATGACGATTCTGATCTGCATCGGCAGCTTTATTATGCTGGCGGCAATCAGCCTGGTCGTATCGAAGTTTCTCACCGTGCGCATAACGAAAATCATTCAATCGCTTAACGCTTTCCGGGAAGGGCGGTTCAATAAGCGGATTCAATATAGCGGCAATGATGAATTCTATTATATTGCCGAGGCGTTCAATGAGATGGGCGGTTATATCAATACGCTTATTAAGGAAGTTTATGTGGTGCAGATGGAGAAGAAGGGAGCGGAGCTGAAGGCGCTTCAGGCGCAGATTAATCCGCATTTTCTATACAATACGCTGTCCTCAATCAGCAGACTGGGCAAGCTGGGCGAGATCGGCAAGCTGGATCAGATGGTCATGGGCCTTGCGAAGTTTTACCGCCTGACGCTTAACAATGGCAAATTTATTATCCCGGCGCAGCTCGAGCTCGAGCAGGCTCAAGCCTATATTGCCATCCAGCAGATCAAATATGGCAGCCGATTGGACGTCATGTTCGACATTAGCGCCGAGGTGTACGGATACCGGACCGTGAAGCTTATCTTGCAGCCCTTTATCGAAAATGTGCTGGAGCATGCCCTGTATCAGCCACGCATCCATATCAAGGTATGCGCTTATGTAGAGCAGGGACGGCGGCTCATCTTCCTGGTCGTCGATGACGGCATCGGGATGAAGCCGGAGAAGGTGGGCAGCATTTGGTCCAATGACGATACCCGGATCGGCTATGGCATCCGCAACGTAGACGACCGGATCAAGCTGCATTACGGACCGCAATATGGCGTTACGATTGGAAGCATATACGGCGGCGGAACAGCGGTCCGCATCTCCGTACCGCTCAGCAGGCAAGACGAGACGGCTTGAAATAAGACTGTCCTTCCTTCATGATGAAAGTAAGATACAGGGAAATGGAGGAAGGAGCAATGGATGAAATTAGAGGGTCGGGCACGCGGGAAGAGCATGCGCGGTTGATGCTGGACAGCTACCGCTGCATGATAGGGAAGGAACTGCTTGAGCTGAATCCGGGGGAGGATGCGGCACAAGCTGTCGAACAATCTTCCATCGTCATCCTGTCCCATGATACGGAGGCCGATCCCGTGTTGAACTATGGGAATTGCATGGCCCTGCAATTATGGGAGATGGATTGGAAGACGTTTACCAGCACGCCATCCCGCCTGACAGCCGAGCCGCTGGAGCGGGAGGAGCGGGCGCGGTTCATGAGCCGGGTAACGGCTGATGGTTATGTAGATGAATATACCGGTGTCCGGATATCCAGTACGGGCAAGCGATTCTATATAGTGAATGCTACTGTTTGGAATTTGGTTGATGGAGACGGTACATATAGGGGACAAGCTGCCGCATTCTCCGATTACCGGCGATTGTAGGAGGCAGCGATGAGCATACAGATTGGACTTGCAGGCTGGGGAGATCATGACTCACTGTACCCGGAAGGCACGAAGCAGGGCGAGAAGCTGAATGTATACGGGAGCCACTTTCCGGTTGTGGAGGTGGACAGCACCTTTTACGCCATACAGCCGCAGGAGCGCTTCGCCGCATGGGTGAACGGAACGCCGGACACCTTGCGGTTCGTCGTTAAGGCTTACCAGAGCATGACGGGCCATCAGCGCGGACCCGCGGCTGCCAAGGATGATCCGGACGCCATGGCCGAGGCATTCCGCCGGATGCTGGAGCCAGCACTGCACAGCGGGCGGCTGACGGCGGCGTTATTCCAATACCCTCCCTGGTTCGATTGCGTCAGCTCCAACGTCAGGCAGCTGCGGGAGATGAAGCGGCGGATGGAAGGTTTCCCATGCGCGCTGGAGTTCCGTCACCAAAGCTGGTTCGAGCCGGGCATGAAGGAGCGCACGCTTGAGTTCATGCGGGAGGAAGGCTGGATTCACAGCATCTGCGATGAGCCGCAGGCAGGCATCGGCAGCATCCCCACTATATTGGAAGCAACGGACAAGGATACATCCATCGTCCGCTTCCACGGCCGCAACGCGGCCAACTGGAACAACGGCGGCGGCCCCAACTGGCGTGAGGTCCGTTACTTATACAACTATTCCGACGCGGAGCTGTCGGAATGGCGGGACAAGCTGGAGAGCTTGCTGGAGCAGAGCCGCGACATTGCGGTCATCTTCAACAACAACTCCGGCGGGCATGCCGCAGGCAACGCCAAGACCATGATGACCATGCTGGGACAGAATAGACCGGACGGAAGGGAGCCCTTCTACACCCCTCCGCCCGGTCCCGAGCAGTTGGAATTGTTTTGAGGTGATGTTGGCTCTTAAATGCCCTTGCTGCACAAGAGGAAGCGGAGAGCGGGAATGTTCTGGAGAAACGAAAGTGTTCGCCTTTGTAGACGGATTCTTACCCTGTAAGGGTTAAGGAGATTAGAAGAATCCGTCTACAACAGCGATCGGAAGAACAATCCCGCGCGCAGCGGCTAGTCGGTCAGCAGCTAAATGGCTGTCAGTTTTCGCGAGACAAAAAAAGACCGAACGGAAGGGAGCCGTATGGCTTCCCTCCGCTCGATCCCGAGCAGTTAGAAATGTTTGAAGGTTAGTATGGTCTAGTCTCTTAAATTTCATTGCTGCAAAGGAAGAAGCGGAGTGCGGGAATGTTCTGGAGAAACGAAAGTGTTCGCCTTTGTAGACGGAATCTTACCCTGTAAGGGTTAAGGAGATCGGAAGAATCCGTCTACAACAGCGATCGGAAGAACAATCCCGCGCGCAGCGCCCCTTTCGAAGCTATAGCAATCGTTTATTTGCCCTCATGCTAGTATTTCAGCTTCAGCAAACCTCTTTCTCCTACAAAGGTAGACGTATTGAACAGCAACAGCGCATCGTCGATACCGTTCTGCTCCATATAGTCGCCGATATTGCCATTGTAGAACCGGATATCGATCATATGGATTTCCTTCACATGGTTCGCCAGAAACGGCAGCATGCTGTGCGCATACGAGTCTTTCACGATAAGCAGCTTATCCAGGTCGGCCTGCTCCGGCGGGAGATCGGTTTTTACGGTTACTAGGGCATGCACGCCGCCCTGGAAGTAGCCGTATTTGTCTTTCTTCGCCAGGTAGCTCTCATCGTACAAGCCCTCCTTGGTCGTGTCCGTGTCGGCAATGTACATCTCCGAATGCACCTTGTTTTTCGGCTCATACACCTCAATAGAGTCGGGCTTCGCCGAGCCGTATTGGCTTCTCGTATGATAGGTGCCAAGGAACGAATCCGTCACCGTGCGGATATTGAATTCATCTTCCGACATAGCCGTCCAACCCATCTCCTCAGCATAGGCCAGGTATGCAAGATAAGCGCCATAGGTCGTCCAATGATGATCCGTTTTGTAGAAGATATCGCGGCTATCCTCCGAGTTGGCGGCTGGCTTCAAGAAATCAAATCCATTCAGGAACGACACATCCTTCCCGATCCGGTCCGCAATAAAGTCATGTACAATCAACTGCGGATAGGCGGCGGCTTTCCAAGGCAAACGCTCCGGGTACACGCCCACCGAGTTCGGCGACAGCAGCAGCTTCACGCCTGCATCGGGATGATTGAGAGCGAACTGCTTAATTGCGTCCGCATATTTGCCAAGCTCCTCGAAATCCGGCTCCCCGAACTTTTCGAACAAATAACCGTCTTCTCCAAAATATACGCCGTTGTTCTCCTTCTGAAGCCGGAGCTGCTCCATGTAGGACTTGGCCTTAACCCAGTCGGAGCGAAGCGGGAAGTGGTCGGTGACGAACAGCTCCGTGTCATCGGCGAACTGCTTCGACCAGAGCCGTTCCCAGCTCAGCTTCGGCGCCTCCTGCAAGTTGCGGTTCTCCGTCTCGGAGAACACCGATTTCGGCAGTAGGAAAAATAAGGCGGACATGATGCCAAGCAGCGATACAAATCCCCAGGTATAGACCCGGTCTGCGATTTTCTTCATAAGCAGCGAACTCCCTCTCGGTTAGAACCGGAAATACAGAAACGGGTTAAAGGTGGCGTCTACCAAGTAAGCGACAGATGCCAGGAACAATAGGCCATGCCAGAGGAGCGCGAGGGCAGGATGGAGAATCGTCTCGCCTGCCCGAATGCCCCGCGGTCTCCGCATCGATGCGATGATGAGCAGCAGAATTAATATTGCATTCGTGTAAAGCAAATAGATCGTTTGCTGATCCCAGAGCGGATTGCCGCTTGCTCCGAACATAGAGCTGAAGAATGAAGTCATGTCAGCCAGCTTGTCGAAGGCGAAAAAGACCCAGCCGATCAAGATAAGCAGCAGCGCGTAACAGTGGCGTATCCACCGGGGCAGCTTAGCCAGCAGCTCAAGAGCAAACCATTTCTCGACCATCAGCACTATGCCAAAATACAAGCCCCAGAACAGGAAGTTCCAGCTGGCTCCATGCCAGATGCCGGTCAGCGCCCATACGATCAGGATATTCCGAAGCTGGATGGACAAGCCGCGCCTATTGCCGCCGAGCGGAATATAGACGTATTCCCGGAACCAGGTGCCGAGCGAGATATGCCATCTCCGCCAGAAGTCGGTAATGCTTTGCGCCGTATACGGCTTGTTGAAGTTCTCGTTAAAGCGGAAGCCGAACATGAGCCCAAGTCCGATCGCCATATCGGAATAACCGCTGAAATCGAAGTAGATCTGGAACGCAAAGGCGATAATGCCGAGCCAAGCCGTAAGTACAGGCATCGTATTCAGATGGCCGGCGGATATCTCGCTCCACAGCATGCCGATATTGTTCGCCAGCAGTACTTTCTTCGCAAGGCCGATGGTGAATCTGCGCACACCCTCCGCGAACATCTCATTGTTCACGAATCGCTCGCGCAGCTGTTCCGCAATCGTGTTGTAGCGGACGATCGGTCCGGCTACCAGCTGCGGGAACAGGGCGACGAAGGTGGCGAAGTCCAGCCAATTGCGCTGCGCCTTAGAGGTGCGGCGATAGACGTCAATAATATAGGACATGGACTGGAACGTATAAAACGAGATGCCGATCGGAAGCGGCAGATCTGTCGGCGGTATGCTTGTGCCGAGCAGCGCATTCACATTTTCGATCAGGAAATCCGCATATTTGAAAAATCCGAGAACGCCCAGATTGACAATGACGGACGCAATCAGAATCCACTTTCTTGCCGCTGCGCTTCTCTTCTCCCCGTCCAGCAGCAAGCCGAACACATAGTCCGTGCATGTTGAGAACAGCATGAGCGCAATGTAGATCGGCTCACCCCAAGCGTAGAAGATCAGGCTTGCGGCGAGCAGGATGACATTGCGGATTCGCTTGGGAGAGAGATGATAGATAAGCAGTACAGCCGGCAGAAAGATAAACAGGAACAACAGGCTGCTGAATACCATCGCTTTAGTCCGAGATTACTTAACTAAGGCATCGAATTCGGATACGATAGCGTCAGCGGATTCTGAAATGACGAACAGCACGTAGTTGCCTTTTTTCACAACTTGAAAGTTTTTGGCATTCTCGTATTGATCCGGCAGGTACGTTTCGAATTGCTTCTGCACGTCAGCGGCGCGCTTCTTGACCGCTTCCTCAACCGCCGCCACATCTTTGGCATCCTTCACCTTGAGCACCGCCACCTCATTCGTCTTTACGTTCATAAGCGGCGTCATAATGGCGTAGTCCTGCAGAATCGACGGGTCCAGGTGATACTGGTCCTTCACCATATCGCCTTCAAGCGGCATTTGAGCTGGCTGCTCCACTTTGTTCAAGATTGCATCTACGATGCCTTTGGCCGAATCCGCTTCTGCGCTGCCCGCGCCAGCGTCTTCTCCTTCTTCTTTGCCCTTGTTGGCATCGTCTCCCGGATCGGTCTCTCCGCCGGAATTGGAGCCGGCATTGCTGCCGTTTTGCGACGTATTGGAGCCGTTGCCGGCATTGACGTTTTTATCCGTATTGTTTCCGCTGCATGCTGTCAGTGCAACTCCCATAGCTACGATCATCAACAATTGAAGCACTCTTTTTTTCATGATTATCCATCTCCTTGGTGTGTATCTTGTGTGTTTGTGAATTCTCATTGGTACAAACGACAGGCACCGTGATAATGTTGCACTCACGCTTCCGCTGGGAATAACTGCTGAACTTCAATTCCGCTTAAGCAAGGCCCCTGGAAGGGTCCGGCAAAAAAAATGGCCCAAATGAAAATAGGTATTCGATTTTCAGAGCAAACGATGATAAAATGCATAAAAGAGCTATTCCACGCGTTAAAGCGGCGGCATGTAGGAGGAAGGACAAAATGGAATACATCAGTACAAGAGGCAAGGTAGGCAAAATCGGATTCATTGATGCTTTTATGATGGGGCTTGCTGATGACGGCGGCTTGCTGGTGCCAAGCGAAATCCCGCAGATTTCGGCGGAGACGCTGAAGGCATGGCAGGAGCTGAGCTATCAGGAGCTTGTCTTGGAGATTTTCTCGTACTATACGAACAACGAAATTCCGGAAGCGGACCTGAAGGCGATGGTAGAGGCGAGCTACTCTACGTTTCGCGATCCTGAAGTAACGCCGGTGCGCCGCCTTCATGACGGCTTGTACCTGCTGGAGCTGTTCCATGGTCCGACCTTCGCGTTCAAAGATATCGCCCTGCAATTCATGGGCCAGTTCTATTCCTATGTAGCGGCGAAGCAAGGCAAGAAGATTCATATTCTGGGCGCGACCTCCGGCGATACCGGCGCTTCGGCAATTCAAGGGGTGCGCGGCAAAGAAGGCATCAAGATCTGCATCCTGCATCCGAACGGCAAAGTAAGCAAGGTGCAGGAGCTTCAGATGACGACGGTTCAGGACGACAATGTGCTTAACCTGTCGGTGGAAGGCAACTTCGACGATTGCCAGCGCATGATCAAGGACCTGTTCGCCGATCTGGACTATAAGTCGGCTAACCATCTTGCGGCAATCAACTCCATCAACTTTGTGCGGATCATGGCGCAGACGGTCTATTACTTCTATGCGTACTTCCAAGTGGCGAAGGCGCAAGGAGGCGACATCGGCAAGGTGAATTTCAGCGTTCCGACAGGCAACTTCGGCGATATCTTCGCCGGCTACCTTGCGAAGCGCATGGGCCTTCCGGTCGGCAAGCTGATTCTGGCGACGAACGAAAACAATATTTTGGAGCGCTTCATTCAAGAAGGCGTGTATATGCCTGGCGATTTCCGTGTCACATACAGCCCGTCCATGGATATTCAAGTGGCGAGCAACTTCGAGCGTTACTTGTATTATGTGCTCGGCGAGGATCCGGAGCAGATCGACCGCCTGATGGCACAGTTCAAGGCAGAGGGCGAAATCTCGATCTCCAAGGAAGCACTGCGCAAAGTGCAGTCCGAATTTGCGGCGCATGGCGTAGTCGGCCAGGAGTGTCTAGACACAATCGCCGATTACAAGACCAAATACGATTATTTGCTTGATCCGCATTCCGCTTGCGGCGTTGCAGCTGTACGCGAGTGCGCGGAGGAAGGCGAGATCAGCATCTCGCTTGCAACGGCTCACCCTGCGAAGTTCGACGAAGCGATCCGTCTATGCGGAATCGAGCAGTCGTTCCCGCAAGAGATTGCTTCGCTTTTTGATAAGCCGCAGAAGCAAATTCAGGTGGATGGCAAGCTGGAGCAAATCGTGGAGCAATTGGAGAAATTCTATAACGCATAATCGCAAAAACGCAATGAAGAGCCGCCGACCGACTGGTCGGCGGCTCTTTATGCTGCCGGCCTGATTGTTGATTTGGGCGGCAGCCAAAAACCTCCCTTGCAACGTGCAAGAGAGACTGCGCTTAAGCGTCGCGTATTTTGGACGGAGACACTTTCTTATGTTTTTTGAAAGTTCGGCTGAAATAGTAGATATCGTTAAAGCCGGAAGCCGCGGCCACCTCAGATACGGTAAGAGGCGTATTGCGCAGCAGATAATCCGCCTTGTCGAGCCGCGCTGATGTGACGTATTCCGTAACGGTGCGCCCGGTAAGCTCCTTGAACAGCCGACTGAAGTGGTAGCGGCTTAATCCTGCGATGCCGGACAATTCCTCTACCGTCAGCTCCTCCCGGTAATGCTCGGCGATGAAGCGGAAGACGGGCTCGAAGCGCTCTACATTTTTCATCCGCTCGGCATATTCATCCTTCGTCAGCACGGTGGTGACATGTCCCCGCAGCAGCAGCGCCAATAGGCGGTACAGCTCGGACTTGATGGCCAGCTCGTAGCCGAACTCACGGTTCTCCAGTTCGCGGATGAGATTATGCATGCAGGCGATGGTGGCTTGGTCTCCTCGAATATGATTGCGCAGCAGCAGCTGGTTCTGGGAGATAGGGGCGATGAATTTGGTTTCCGCCGCGTCGACGGAGCCGCTCTGGAGCAGAGATATATCGGCAATGAGAACGTAATAGACCAGGTTCGGCGCTAGATTGAAGCCGTAGTGAAGCTCGTTGCTGTTCACGACAATCAAGTCGCCAGGCTTCGCGTGAATCGTCGTCGAGCCGCATTCGATTAAGGCCTCGCCCGACTCGAAGTAAAGGAATTCCAGATGCTTGTGCCAATGATGTTCGAACAGCACCATTCCTCCCTGGCTGTAGCGGGAGCGATGCACTTTAATTGGAAAATGCGGATTAGGCATGCTCATCTGCTCTCGCAGCGATTCGTTTTTATTGAGCTTCATAGGCGGTGATCCCCTCCAAATAGCACATTTGTACAAACAAACCGCACGCCTTTACATGGCCTTCGGACCTGTATTCATTATAATACGAAAGTATATACCTTACAAAGGTTGCAGCATCGTGTTCGCTATTATTCTACTAAAGGAGAGATGGGTCATGTCTACTGTCCAAATCGGAGTCATCGGTACCGGTTCAATCTCGTCACTGCATCTTGATGCGTATAAAAACAACAAGGAAGCGAATATTTACGCCGTATGCGATCTGAATGAGGAACGCGCGCGGGCAGCAGCGGAGAAGTACGGCGCAGAGAAAGTATATACGGATTACAGAGAGCTGCTGGCTGATCCTGTCGTTCAAGCTGTAAGCATCTGTACTTGGAACAATACGCACGCGGAGATCAGCATCGCAGCAGTGGAAGCGGGCAAGCATGTGCTGGTGGAGAAGCCGCTTTGCCGCACCGTTGAGGAAGCGCTTAACGTGCAGCGCGCGGTAGAGGCGTCCGGCAAGATTCTGCAGGTAGGCTTTGTCCGCCGCTATGACACAAATGCACAACTCTTGAAATCGCTTGCGAACGAAGGCGAGTTCGGCGAAATCTATTACGCCAAAGCTACGGCAATCCGCCGGCTTGGCAATCCAGGCGGATGGTTCGCGGATATCGAGCGTTCCGGCGGCGGTCCGCTGATTGACATAGGCGTACACGTGATCGACCTGTGCTGGTACATGATGGGCCGTCCGAAGCCGGTATCCGTCAGCGCCAACACATACCGCAAGCTGGGCAACCGCTCCAATGTAGAGCATTTGTCCTTCTACCAAGCGGCAGATTATGACGCATCCAAAAACACGATCGAAGATATGGCGAACGCCATGATCCGCTTTGAGAACGGCGCATCCCTGCTGGTCGATGCAAGCTTCACGCTGCACGCCAAGAAGGATGAGATGTTCGTGCGCCTGTACGGCGATAAGGGCGGCATGGAGATTGATCCAGAGACAGTTATTGTGACAGAGAAGAATAATACGATCGTGAACATATTGCCGCAGACGGATCACGCGGGCTTCCACTTCGTAAGCGCGTTCCAAAACGAAATCGACCATTTCATCGGAAATGTTCAAAACGGCACGAAGCCGATCAGCCCGGTAGAGGACGGCGTAGAGATCATGAAGATTCTATGCGGCATCTACGAGTCCGCGGCTAGCGGCCAAGAGGTGAAGCTATGAAACTAGGGATCAGCACATACAGCTTGTATAAAGCGTTCGCAGCAGGAGAGCTGAGCCTGACCGGCATGATCGAGCATATAGCAAGCATCGGAGCAGAGCATGCGGAGATTGTGCCGCTGGGCTTCTCCTTGGTTGACAACCCGGAGCTGATTGACGATATCCGTAATGCTGCGAAGCAGAATGGCATCGAGCTGTCCAATTATGCGATCGGAGCGAACTTCTACGGGCTTGAAGGCGAAGCCTATGAGAAGGAGATTGAGCGCGTGAAGCGCGAGGTAGACGTCTGCGCTGCGCTCGGCATCAAGCTGATGCGCCATGACGTGGCTTCTTCCCAGGATTTGTCGATTGGCAACTTCCTGTCCCAATTGCCGCGACTGGCAGACGCCTGCCGCGAGATTGCGGATTATGCGAAGCCGCTCGGCATTACGACAAGCGTAGAGAATCACGGCTTCTTCATTCAGCATAGCGACCGCGTACAAGCGCTTGTTCAGGCGGTTGGTCGCGATAATTACCGGACAACACTCGATGTCGGCAATTTCTTGTGCGCGGATGAGGATTCGGCGACGGCGGTCGCCAATAATGTGAAGCTTGCTTCCATGGTGCATGTGAAGGACTTCTATGTTCGTCCTTCCTACCGTTATCCTGGAGAGGGCTGGTTCAAGTCTTCCGCTGGCAATTGGCTGCGCGGCGCAATCGTCGGCCAAGGGGACATCGATATGCCGCATGTACTGCGCATCGTGAAGGAAAGCGGCTATGACGGCTACATCTCGATCGAATTCGAAGGCATGGAAGATTGCTTTGAGGGCACGAAGAGAGGCTTCAACTATGTGAAGAAGCTTTGGGCTGAGCTTTAAGAGAGCGGAGCTTCCATTCGCAGAACGATCGGAAGCTTGGAGTTGGAATGGGCTTAAATCAATATAGATGAGGAGTTGATTGTGTGACGGCGCCAATTATTACGAATAAAATCGGTGTTATCGTAGACAGCTTTCATGTCGGCGTGAAGGAAGGTCTTGTGAAGGCAAGCAAGGTCGGCGCGGACGGCGTGCAGATCTACGCGGTGAAAGGCGAGATGGACCCGGCGAATCTGTCCCCGGCGGCAAGGAAAGAATGGAAGTCCTATATCGAATCGCTAGGCCTCGAGATTTCGGCTCTTGTAGGCGATTTGGGCGGCCATGGCTTCCAGGACCCTGCGCAAAACCGTGAGAAGATCGAGAAGTCCAAGCGCATCATGGAGCTTGGCCTGGAGCTCGGCACCAACATTGTTACGACGCATATCGGCATCGTGCCGGCAGACCGCAACAGCCGCGTATATGAGACGATGCATGTGGCATGCGAGGAGCTTAGCCGTTTCGCAAGCGACAACAACGCTTTCTTCGCAATCGAGACAGGTCCGGAAACCTCCGCTCATCTGAAGGCGTTCCTGGACGGTCTCGGCACAAAGGGCGTATCCGTCAACTTCGATCCGGCGAACATGGTTATGGTGACGGGAGACGATCCGGTGGAAGGCGTCTATAATCTGAAGGATTATATCGTGCATACGCATGCGAAGGACGGCATTAAGCTCGGCCATATCGACCCGCGCGATGTCTATGGAGATTACGGCTACGAGGTTGAGCTTGATCACGAGAAGATCGCCCAGATGGCGGAGACGGGCTCGGCCTTCCGCGAAGTGCCGCTTGGCGAAGGCGGCGTCGACTGGAACGGATACTTGAAGGCGCTGAACGATATCGACTACAAAGGTTATCTGACGATTGAACGCGAGGTTGGCACCAATCCGGAGGCGGATATCCAGCTGGCTGTTGATTTCTTGAAGAAATTCAGAGGGTAATAACGCAGGGAGCGCCTTATGGGCGCTCCTTTATTATTTGCTGTAGCGCGAAACAGCTCGAATCCTGTAAGATAGTGTCATGTGATTTTTTCCATTTTCGGGAAGGGGTATTGGCTTGAATCGATTGTTGACCAGAATGGTATTGTTTTTCTCGTGCTTGATTATTGCGGCGGTTGCGGTGCTTGGCATTACGATCTACCGCTCGTCGATGAGCCTGGTGGAGAATTCGCTTGGCGCGCAGGCGCAGACCGTAGCGGAAAGCGCAGCTTCGCTGATTGATAAAGAGAGATATGCGGAGCTGTCAGTGGAAGCGGGAGAGACGCCCTATTATCAGGAGCTTCGGGCACAGATGAATGCGCTTCGGGAAACCAATGGACTGAAATATTTGTATACGCTTGCACGAGGCGAAGAGAACGGCGAGGCTTATTATTACTATATGGTGGACGGAGCGCCCGAGGATGTGGCGGAGGATGACTTCTCCCCTATAGGCACGCGTGAGGAGAACGGCTACGAGGGCATGATTCAGGCTTTCGCCGAGAGCAGGTCTGTCGTAGGCGAGCTGACGAATGACGATGAATACGGAGCTACAATTACCGCTTATGTGCCGTTGACCGATAGCGCTGGCAAGCTGCTGGGCATTATGGGAGCGGACTTTGATGCCACGAATGTGTATGCGCTGATGTCCCAGAATACGAAAACAACGTTATGGGTGGCGCTGGCCATCGTAATAGCGGGGATCGCGCTTGTCGTGGCGCTGGCGAGCTATCTGACCAAGCCGCTTAATCAATTGACGAATCAGGTAGCGAAGGTGCGGGAAGGCGATATGACGGTAGACATTGCGATTCGCCGCAAGGACGAGATCGGGAATCTGGCGCATACGTTCCAGCAGCTCGTATCCAATACGAGATCTGTCATCCGCAGCATGCGAGACAAATCGGAGCGGCTGCTCTCCGCTTCGGAGGATGTGTCGCAGCACGCCCGCTCAACAACGGAGGCGAGCCGTCATATTGCCGAGAGCATTCAAGAGGCATCCGGCGGAGCTCACATCCAGGTGAACCGCGCGGCTGACATGACGAGGGCCGTCGAGGGGATGACCCGCAGCATGCTGCGCATTACGGAGTCGGCCTCGATTGTATCGGATGTGGCGCAAGAGACGAAGGAGCATTCGGACAGGGGCCATGCGCTGATCCGGCAGACGATGGCGGAGATGGAGGCGATTGGCGAAGCGGCAGAAGCGATGCTGGCTGCGACGAAGGAACTGGAGAGCCAATCGGATGAGATAGGCGAGATTACGACGATGATGTCCGATATAGCCGACCAGACGAATCTGCTTGCGCTCAATGCGGCGATCGAAGCGGCGCATGCAGGAGAGAACGGGCGGGGCTTCGCCGTCGTGGCGGAGCAGGTGCGCAAGCTCGCTGCCCAGTCCCAGGCCTTTGCTGTGCAAATCGCGGAGCTGATCTCCAAGACGCAGGAGCAGACCGCCCGCCTCACCGCAGGGATGGCAGGCAACGCGGATAAGGTTCATGCCGGCTTGGCTAGCGTGCGGGAGGCAGGCCAGACATTCAGCTCGATCGTGAAGGGCTTGGGCGAGGTTCACGCGCAGCTGCTGGAGGTATCCTCTGCGTCGCAGGAAGTATCGGCGGAGTCAGAGGAGGTAGCGGCTTCCGTGGAGGAGATGGAGCAGATTTCGCGGCAAGCGGCGCAGCACTTCGAGGGCATTGCAAGCAGCTCCAATACCCAGATCGTATCGATGGACGAGGTGTCGGCCTCCGCGGAATCGCTCAGGCGGATGTCCGATGAGCTGACTTCGCTCAACAAGCGGTTTATTGTATAAGAGCGATCATAGAAGGGATGCGGCGGCCTATGGTAGGCAGCCGCATTTTTTTTGCATTTAATTCAGTGTAAAGGTATAGGAATAAGGTGGACTTAAGGTTATAATCGGTAATAGTGTATAATCAATTCAAACGGGCTGACGCGAGCGAATGGTCGCGAGGGGCCAAATCTATTCGTTAAGGAGTATGGATCATGGCAAAAACGCTTATTTTCGGGCACAAAAACCCGGACACGGACACAATTACTTCGGCAATCGCGTATGCGGAGCTGAAAAGCAAGCTGGGTGCTGACGTTGAAGCGGTTCGCCTCGGCGAAGTGAACGGCGAGACGCAATACGCGCTGAACTACTTCGGCATTGCAGCGCCGCGTCTGGTAGAGAACGTTGCAGACGAAGTGAAGGACGTTATACTTGTCGACCATAACGAGCGCCAGCAAAGCGCCAACGACATTGATAAAGTGCGCGTTGTTGAAGTTATCGACCATCACCGCATTGCGAACTTTGAGACAGCTGGCCCGCTGTACTTCCGCGCTGAGCCCGTTGGCTGCACAGCTACGATTTTGAACAAGCTGTACAAGGAAAACGGCATTGCCATCCGCAAAGAAATCGCAGGCCTGATGCTTTCCGCTATTATCTCGGATTCCCTGTTGTTCAAATCCCCGACTTGCACGGAGCAAGACGTTGCGGCAGCTCGCGAGCTTGCAGAGATCGCAGGCGTGGACGCGGATGCTTACGGATTGGACATGCTTAAAGCAGGCGCTGATCTGAGTGACAAAACCATCGAGCAATTGATTTCCCTGGATGCGAAGGAATTCGCAATGGGCAGCTACAAGGTTGAAATCGCGCAAGTGAACGCGGTGGATACGAATGATGTGCTGAACCGTCAAGCGGAGCTGGAGAGCGCGCTGAACGGAATCATCGCAGCGAAAGGCCTTGATCTGTTCGTGCTTGTTGTTACAGACATCTTGAACAACGACTCTATTGCGCTGGCGCTTGGCAACAAAGCGGAAGCAGTCGAGAAAGCATACAATGTATCGCTCGAAAACAACAAAGCGCTGCTGAAAGGCGTCGTATCCCGCAAATCGCAGATCGTTCCGGTTCTGACGGAAACGCTGAGCGCGCTGTAAGTTTTACGCGAATACTTCTCAATGATATGAGGCAGTCCACAGCTTCTTTTATGAAGCTTTGGGCTGCTTTTTGCGTTATACTTGTATGTGCCCGTGATGCAGGGGCAAGATCAGGAGGATACGATATGTTCGAAATTAGAGAATACACGATTGAACGGATGAAGGATCCGTTTGGCATTTTGACGGGAGAGCGCTATGAGCTGTTGCTGGAGCTTGAGGTGGATGAAGAGGACGAGCTTTATTCGGAAGAGGGCGTACGATTGCGTGTCGTCTATATGAAGGATGATGAAGCTTCGCGAATCGTCAAATATGAATTTCTGAATGCGGCTAGAGGCTCTTATATCGATATGGAGATGACGGAGGAAGAAGAGCAGTTCATCGATGCGTTCTGCAAGGAGCAGGTTGCCCAGCCGATCGAGGACTAGACTTGCGCCGGAGTTTGTTATGAGCGGCCTCTCTCCCGCATAAAGTTCAAGAAGAGCAACTTTACACCGGGTGTGAAGTGAACCTTATGCATAGGGGGAGATGACTGTGCGGGAACCGTTTCGGAACGAGCCGTTTACCGATTTCACCCAGAGCGATGCCATTGCCGAGTTTCAGGCTGCGCTGCGGATTGTTGAATCACAGCTTGGCCGGGAGTATCATCTGAAGATTGGCTCCGATTATGTGGAAACGACGACGAAACGGAAGTCGATCAACCCTGCTGAAATTAAACAAACGGTCGGAACGGTATCGCAGGCCGATACGGAGCATGCTCATCGAGCGATGCTGTCAGCCGCAGCTGCGTTTGAACAATGGAAACGGGTCGCTCCGTCTGCCAGGGCGCGCGTGCTGTACAAAGCAGCTGCTATATTGCGCCGCAGAAAACACGAGTTTTCCGCATGGCTCGTCTACGAGGCGGGCAAGTCCTGGACGGAGGCCGACGGAGATACGGCGGAAGCGATCGATTTCATGGAATATTACGGAAGAGAAATGGAGCGATTGTCCGAGCGGCAGCCGCTTATTCCGCTTTCTGGCGAAGACAACGAGCTGGTGTATATTCCGCTTGGCGTCGGAATCGTGATTCCGCCATGGAATTTCCCGCTTGCGATTATGGCTGGCATGACCATGGCCTCTGTGGTGGCGGGAAATACGGTCGTGCTGAAGCCGGCCAGTCCAACGGCTGTCATCGCAGCGAAGTTCGTAGAGCTGCTGGCGGAAGCGGGGCTGCCGGACGGCGTGGTGAATTATTTGCCTGGCGCGGGCGGAGAAATCGGCGACTTCCTGGTAGAGCATTCGCTAACAAGGTTCATCTGTTTTACCGGCTCCAGGGAGGTCGGGGTCCGCATTAATGAACGGGCGGCTGCAGCGAAGGGTGACCAGCGCTGGATCAAGCGCGTTATTGCAGAGATGGGCGGCAAGGATACGATCATTGTCGCGGAGGACGCTGATCTGGATTTGGCGGCGGAAGCGATCACGGCGTCCGCATTCGGGTATTCCGGCCAGAAGTGCTCCGCATGCTCGCGGGCGGTGGTTGAGGAATCGGTCTATGAAGCCCTGCTGGAAAAGGTAGTGGAGCGTACGCAAGCGCTGGTCATGGGGAATCCGGCGGAGCTATCCACAATGGTTGGTCCTGTTATCGACGAGAGGGCCTATATGAATATATTGAAATACATCAGCATTGGGAAATCGGAAGGGACATTGGTGCTGGGCGGGGGGAAGGGAAGCAGCTCCGGATACTTCATTGAGCCGACGATTATTCGGGATGTTATGCCTTATGCGCAGATTGCGCAGGAGGAAATATTCGGGCCTGTGCTCGCCTTCATCAAGGCCGCGAATTTCGATGCGGCGCTTGATATTGCGAACAATACGGAATATGGCTTGACTGGAGCGGTGATCTCGCGCGATCGGGCGAGGCTGGAGCAGGCGAGGGAGCAATTCCATGTCGGCAACTTGTACTTTAACCGCAAGTGCACAGGCGCCCTAGTCGGTGTCCATCCCTTCGGCGGCTTCAATATGTCGGGGACCGACTCCAAGGCTGGGGGCAGAGATTATTTGCTGCTGCTGACCCAAGCCAAGGTCGTATCGGAACGCTTCTAGAGCTTCAGCTTAATGGATTTTTTCATTAGCGGATACAGCCACTTCACGCCGCTTGGCGTGAGGGTATCCGCGGCAAGATGGGACAAGTACCCCAGCATGGCGGTAACTGCGATGCCGTCCAGCTTCAAGTATTGCTCGAGTCCCAGTCCCAGCCACCACCATATCGGAAGCATCCATACGGTATGGGTCATGCCCCGATGCTTCAGCCATGGGGCGATAATGACGAATATGCCAAGTCCGGTTAGCCACAGCTCATCCATCGATGTGCCCAGCGAGACGAGGTATACCCCGACTGCGCTGACGAGGGCGTTGCGGATTGCGCCTTGCTTCATAGTCAGCCCCATTAATACGGCGGCAAGGCTGCCGCCAGCTGCCAGCGGCGGGATCGGCTTGCCGGACAGCCATAATAATAAAATGATGCCAAGATACAGGATGCCGCCCCAAAGCGCGACTTCCCTAATTTTTTTGCTGGCCTTCGTAATTTTGCTGCTTAGAATGCTTGGGCCGTCAAGATCCGGGCATAGTGCGGAGAATGCCGCAATGCCGATATACATATGACTCTCTGACAAGTCGGACGAATAGAGGGCCGCAGCGCCTGCGCCGACAACCGCCCCGATTGCCAGATGGGTTTTTCCTCTCATGAAACCTCCGTAGTTGCTATTCGTGATGATTGGAATGATAACGCCCGGCTCCGTACATTTGTGTAATTCCTGATGAACAGGCAAGAATGGAACCGTGTTGATTCGGCCTGGCGTGATGTTGATCGAATGCTGCTCGTCTGCGGTTACAGATGTTCCTTGTTGACCTGTTCGTTGCGGACCATCTGCTCCAGCTTTTCAACGAGCTTGTCGTGGACGGGATCTCTTTTGCGCAAGCCCCACAATGACTTTCGTTTCTCGGTTTGAAGCAGTTTAAGCAAGTACAGTTTTTCCTTTAGCGTGAACATAATAAGGCCAGCCTCCTCTCGTCTTTACGTTATGCTCGCTCATAAGGTTAACTATGCTTTCATTATAGTAGATTCCGGCTTTTGATGAAATGTCAGGGCCTTGCCATGGCAGCTGTCTTCCCTTCATAGTGGCAGTGTTGCAAGCCTAATGCTATAATGGGGGCAATAATTCAGATCAGATGTGGTGGGATGCCGGATGGAAAATGGAATTGCGCCAGCAGCATGCGACGACACATGCGCAGGTACGGAAGCGGATATTGGCAGCGTTAAGGAGAAACTGGTTGACGATACAACGGCGATCGAGCTCGCCGATTTGTTCAAGGCGCTCGGCGATCCGACGCGGATACGGATTATTCATGCGCTCCTGCAGTCCGAGCTGTGCGTGCATGACCTGACCCAAGTGCTCGGGATGGGGCAATCCGCTATATCCCATCAACTGCGGCTGCTTCGCAATATGCGCATCGTGAAGCGGCGCAAGGTTGGGAAGACCGTGTTCTATTCCCTGGACGACGATCATGTGGAGCAATTGATCGTGTTGACGCTTCAGCATTTGAAGCATGAATAGCTGGCAGAATACTATGCAAGTTTGAATAATAGGTGTTGGCTAGAAACCACGCGTTTTGCCGAACTCCCGTATGGGGGGCGGCGGCGCGTGGTTTTTTGTGTGCCTAATGGAGAAGCTGATAGGAAGGGGAGGCGGTAGGATGGAACCTGCCACCCACTTGCCGGGTGTAGAGAGCAAACTATTGCTTATTGCCCGCTTCTGCGAAAGTAGTGACACACGAACGGGTTGCCGCTTTCTCGAAAGCGGTGACAAGCGAACTGCCTTGCAGCTTTCCACGAAAGCGGTGAGACGCGAACCGTCTGCGGCTTCTACGAAAGCGATGACAACCGAACCACCTTGTTGCTTCTGCGAAAGAGGTGACACTCGGAGCGTCTGCCGCTTCTACGAAAGTGGTGGGACGCGAACCGTCTGCGGCTTCTACGAAAGTGGTGACAATCGAACCGCCTTGTAGCTTCCACGAAAGTGGTGACAACCGGACCGCCTTGTCACGTGGCGGAAGCTGCACCGGTGAAAAGCTTTAAAACAATAGTTGCCAAGAGGAAATGAATAACATATAATACATATGAGCATATATTCATATATTAATTTGTGTAGGGATACAAGAGGAGGAAACGGTATGAGTACGACAAATACAAGGGGCGGTATCGGCAAAGCAATCGTCGGATCAGGCAATGCGAAGCAGCTGCGTCACGGCGACGGTCATTCGCACAGCCATAATGCAGATACACATAAGCATGAACGTAAACTCTCGCAACATCAGAGCCATTCACATGCACATAGCCACACTCACAATCAAAAAGGTTCACACGCACAAAACCACAATCATGGGCACTCGCATTCACACGGGCATTCTCATTCGCACGGACACCATCATCATGGTCCGAACAATAAAGCTGGGCTGCTCATAGCGCTCATAATTACATCTACGATCATGATTCTGGAGTTTGTCGGCGGGCTCGTCACTAATTCGTTGGCGCTGCTGTCAGACTCCGGCCACATGCTAAGCGATGCCGGAGCCTTAGCGCTAAGTCTGGTTGCTATGTGGTTCGCGGCAAGACCGGCATCTCCCAACAAAACATATGGCTTCTACCGGTTTGAGATACTTGCTGCTTTGCTGAATGGAGTAACGTTATTCGTCATTGCAGGATTTATCGTAGCCGAAGCCATTGAGCGTTTCCAGGACCCGCCTACTGTTGCCAGCGGTTCCATGATGATTATCGCAAGCATCGGCTTGCTTGCCAATCTGGCCAGCGCATGGACTTTGATGCGCAAGGGTGATGTTCATGGCAATCTGAATGTCCGAAGCGCATACTTGCATGTGTTGGGCGATGCGCTTGGCTCGGTGGGCGCGATCATAGCAGGACTTCTAATGATGTTGTTCAACTGGTACATTGCCGATCCAATCATTAGCGTTGTTGTTGCCCTCCTTATCTTGAAAAGCGCATGGGGAGTCATCAAGTCCACCGTTCATATTCTTATGGAAGGAACGCCGATCACGATTGATGCGGATAGAGTTAAGGAAGTGCTTCTCGGGATCAGCGGCGTTAAGGACGTTCACGACCTCCATATCTGGACGATTACATCCGGCCTGGATTCGTTATCATGCCATGTGTTGATTGAGGACACCGTAAGCAGCCAAGCGGTTCTTCAGGAAGCTGTGCGACGCATCGAGCAAGAGTTCCAAATCCAGCACACCACCATTCAGGTGGAAAAGTCGCATCTCCAGCACGCCGAGATGAAGGTATAACCGTCGTATCTGCTAATTTCTGGTTAATGCGGGGAGACAGAAAAATAGTGCTGCTACACACTTATACATGTCAAAGAGGCGCCGATACGTAAAAAGTGTCGGAGACGCGAAAATAGCGCCGCTACACACCGTTGCACGCGCCAAAGTGGCAGAAATGCTAAAATAGCGCCGTTACACACCGTTGCACGAGCGAAAGTGGCGGAAATGCTAAAATAGCGCCGTTACACACCGTTGCACGAGCGAAAGTGGCGGAAATGCTAAAATAGCGCCGTCACACACCGTTGCACGCGCGAAAGTGGCAAAAATGCGAAAATAGCGCCGTCACACACCGTTGCACGCGCCAAAGTGGCGGAAATACGCAAATAGCGCCGCCACACACCGTTGCACGCGCGAAAGTGGCAAAAATGCTAAAATAGCGCCGTCACACACCGCTACACGCGTCGAAGTGGCAGAAATACGCAAATAGCGCCGCCCGACACCGTTAATCGCACGAAAGGGCAGTTCCTTGTCGTCATCGACAACTTGGAACTGCCCTTTTCATGTGTCCTGCTGATTGCAGCAACGGCAAGCTCACATTAATGTCCTGCAGACTGCAGCAGCGGCAAGCTTGCACCATCGCCGCTACCTCGTAGCGGCGATGGATTTGGAGCGGTAGATTTGCGAGCCGAGGAGGAAGCAGACGACTCCCCAGATGGCCATGATGCTCATGCCGAGCCAGAAGGTGCTGGACATGACGCCGTTGGCGTAGATAAGTCCGTCGCGCAGACCGTCTACGAAGTAAGTGAGCGGCAGCATTTTCGGAACGGCTTGAAGCCACTCCGGCAAAGTCTCCACCGGGAAGAAGACGCCGCTGAGGAACATCATAAGCATGCTGGAAATATTGGCGACGCCCATGTAAGCCTCCATAGTTTTGCTGAAGGAGGAGAATAGATAGCCCATCGCATTGAAGACCAATGCGCCAACAAAGAAGGCGATCGCCAGGCTGGCCAAGTTGATATGCAGATTCGCGCCAAAGGCGAACACGCCGACTAGGCCGAGAATCACGACCTGAATGACGCCGAGCATCAAGCGGACAATCATGCCTGCAAGCCCGAACAGCCCCATCCTGGCAGGCGTCATCCGCAGCCGCTTGAGCAGTCCGCGCTTGCGCATATCGACCAGCTCCACCATGCCGAATAGTCCGCCTTGGGCTAGGGACAACCCGATCATGCCCGTCATCAGAAAATCCTGATAATTCGTATCGTCGGATGCCGAGGTGATGGAGTCCATGCTGATGGTGTATGTAGCCGTAGCGCCGACAGCGGCAAGATTGGCCTGCTGGATGAATCGTTCCAGAATGCCGGATATCGCTTGAGTCGTCGCGCTGCCTTCCCGCTCGCGGTTCACAATTAATCCGACCTCGGACACTCCTTCCGTCTCCGGAAGAACGATCAGTGCGTCGATATCTTTCTTCTCGACCCATTCTCTGCCTTGTTCCAGAGTAATCGGCGTCTCTTCTTTCATCGCAAAGACCGGTATTTGCTGCAATTGCGAGAGCAGTGCGCCCGACGAAGCATTAGGCACCGGATCAGCTACGGCGATTGTCGCTTTGAAGCTGCTGCTAGAGCCGCTTCCTCCGAATATAATCATGAATAAGACCATTAGGATAATAGGGAAAAAGATATTCCAAAACCATACCTGCTTCTCCCTGAACATCATCTTCAGCTGTGCGGTGAACATGCTGGCGAATTGCTTGGCAGCCATAGCCTTAATCCCTCCATTCCTTGCCGGTGAAGGCGATAAATACGTCCTCCAGGCTCATCTCGCGGATCGAGATCTGTTCGACGCGGTAACCGCGGTCTTTTGTAAATCCGAATAGCTCATATAGCGTTTCTTCCGGCTTTGTGGTCCATATCTGCAAGGAGTCGCCCGCAAGCTCTGTGCGTACGACTGCATGATGCGCCCGCGCCACTTCATCGGCAGCAGCGGCTGCCGCAGCGCCATCCAGGAAGGACAACCGAACTTCGCGCTCCTTGGTCAAGCTGTCGATCAGGGCGGAAGGCGTATCGAGCGCCACGATTTGGCCTTGGTCGACGATGCAGACGCGATCGCTCAGCTTCTCGGCTTCCTCCATGTAATGGGTTGTAAGAATGGTTGTTTTGCCGAGCTTCTTCAGCTTCAGGATGATATCCCAAATGTTGCGGCGTGCCTGAGGATCAAGCCCGGTGGTGGGCTCATCCAGAAATATGATCTGCGGGTCATTCACCATAGCGAGTCCGATTGCGAGACGCTGCTGCTGGCCGCCGGACAGCTTCTTGACGTGCCGGTTTCGCTGGTCGGTCAGATTGATCATCTCCATCACTTCAGCGGCGGAACGGGATTTGGGATAAAAGGTGGCGAACAGCTCCAGATTTTCCTCGACGGTAAGCAGATCGAAGATGGCGCTGGACTGCGGCTGCACGCCGATGTTGTATTTGATCCCTTCGGCATCCCTGCCCCAGCTCTTGTCTCCAAACCTGATGACGCCGGCATCCGGGGGCAGCAAGCCTTCGATCATTTCTAGAGTGGTCGTTTTGCCGGCGCCGTTCGGTCCGATAATAGTGAAGATCTCTCCGGCTTCGACGGAGAAGCTGATGCTCTCCACGGCCCTCACATCACCGAATGACTTGCGCAGATTCTGGACTTCCAATACGGGCATGTCGTCAATCGCTCCTTTTTTCAGCATAGTGTGTACTTCTCTTTATTGTAGTGCCGCCATAAAGCCGGAGCCCAGCGTCCTGAGCCTGCTTTTCTCTCGGTCTCCAGACGGATATGGCATGCCAGGCAGTAGGAATCCTGCTCGTATCAATGCTATGATTAGGAGTGTTCTGTCATACATATTACGACTTCATGGTCTTCTTAGCGGAAGGAGCAGCAAACTTTTATGTGGATTACCTTTTCTATCTTCGCGGCAATCAGCTTTGGCCTTCGGGGCATTCTCTATCACTGGACCAGCCAAAAGCCGCTTAACCGCAATGCGCTTCTATGCGGCACGTTCGTTATGGGAGCGCTTGTTAATCTCATTATCTCGCTATCCATCTCATCAACATGGTCCCTTGCCTGTCTGATCGGCATCCAAATGGGGCTGTTCTCCTTTGGAGGCAATGCCAGCATGTTCAAGGGATTTGCAGTAGGGAAGGCGTCATTGGTGGCGGTGCTTACCTCGCTTCCATCGGTTGTAGTCGTCATCATGGCTTTTTTCATGTGGAATGAAAGACTTCATCTCATGCAGCTGATCGCATTTCTTATTATTGTGGGCGGCGTGCTGTTAGTCCGGTATTCCAATGACTTGTCTCTAAAAGATTTGAAAGGGGCGCAATGGGGCATCCTGGCGACGCTGCTGTTCGCAGGCAATGATCTGTCGGGCAAATGGTCGACGATGATGGGAGCGGAGCTGTATCCGAGCATGTTCATGCTGTTCACTACTGGAGCGATTTGCTTCGGCCTCTGGTGGATGAAGGATAGGCGGGCGGAGGCATCGGAGGCGAGGGCCCAGATTGCGGCAGCATCTGCAATGCCCGCTCAAGTGAACACTGGCATGGTGGCTTCTTCGGCCAAAACTTCTCGCTGGAGCGACAAACGGACATTCCTGATCGGCATGGCGGTCGGCACGACGAATACGCTGGGCATGATGCTCATTATTACAGCGTTCGGCTTGGGCAAGGCAGGACTGGTATCCGCTGTTGTGGCGCTGAATGTGCTTATTGTGCTTTTATATACCCGATTTATCGTCAAAGATAGATTTACACGCACCGAAATTGCAGGCATCGTGTTGTCGTTTCTCGGCATCATGCGGCTGTTCGGCGCTTGACTTCAGGCAATACTGATAAAATTGAAACCGGCCTCTTAATCTGTATAATTAAACTATTGAATAGTTTACAACTTAAGTTTTTAGGGAGATGAGCCGGAAGCATGTTGAAGCTGTTTCGTTTTCTTAAGCCCTACCGCATGGTTATCGTGCTGGTCATGGTGCTTATCCTGCTGCAGTCGCTAGCCGAGCTGTACCTGCCAACCTTAATGGCGGATATCGTCAATTTGGGTGTGGTCGAAGGGGATACCGCCTACATCTGGCGGATGGGCGGCTACATGATGGGAGTGACGGTCATCGGTACGATCGTCTCCGTGCTGGCGAGCCTGTATGCCTCGCGGATTTCATCAGGGTTTGGCCGCATTGTAAGAGGCAAGGTATTTGCGCATGTAGAGAGCTTCTCGATGCACGAATTCGACAAGATCGGGACGGCGTCGATGATTACGCGCACGACCAATGACATTAACCAGGTGCAGCAAGTATTGATGATGATGCTTCGCCTGATGGTCATGGCTCCGATGATGTGTATTGGCGGCATTATTATGGCGCTGTACAAGGATGCGCAGCTGACGCTGGTGCTGCTGGTCGCTCTGCCGGTGCTGGCCGGGGCAATCTGGCTTATTGTCGCCAAAGGCTTGCCGTATTTCAAGGCGATCCAGAAGAAGCTCGATCGGCTTAATCTGGTGCTGCGCGAGGGTTTGATGGGGATTCGCGTCATTCGTTCCTTCAACCGTACGGAGCATGAGAGAGGCCGGTTCGAGGATGCGAACCGCGATCTGATGAACACCGCTGTGAAGGTGAATCAGATTATGGCGGTCATGATGCCGGTTATGATGCTCATAATGAATCTATCGACAATTGCTATTGTCTGGTTCGGCGGCTGGCGCATCGATAGCGGCGCCATGGGCGTAGGCGATCTGATGGCCTTCATTCAGTATGCGATGCAGATCATGTTCTCGCTGCTCATGTTCTCCATGATGTTCGTCATGGTGCCGAGAGCATCCGCGTCCGCAGTCCGGATTGGCGAAGTGCTGGAGCTTCAGCCGTCCGTCACCGATCCAAGCGGATCCGCTTCTGCGCCCCGCCATTCTTCGGGTGTCGTTGAGTTCGATAATGTCTCGTTCAGTTATCCGGGCGCGGAGCGTCCGGCGCTTTCGGATATCAGCTTCCGAGCGGTGCCTGGAGAAGTGACGGCCATTATTGGCGGGACGGGCTCGGGCAAAAGCACGCTTATCCATCTGATTCCGAGATTTTTTGATGCGGCGTCGGGCTCGGTTCGAATTGGGGGCACGGACGTCAAGAGCTTGTCTCAGGATCAGCTGAGGAAGCATATCGCTCTTGTTCCGCAGAAGGCTGTCTTGTTCTCCGGTTCGGTGCAGGACAATATTCGCTACGGCAAAGAGGATGCCACAGACGAAGAAGTCCGTGAGGCTGCCAAGACGGCGCAAGCGCTTGAATTTATCGAGTCGATGCCGGAAGGCTTTGATGCCGTGCTCGCGCAAGGAGGGGCTAACCTGTCCGGCGGGCAAAAGCAGCGCTTGTCCATCGCGCGCGCCCTGGTACGCAAGCCGAGCATCTATCTGTTCGATGACAGCTTCTCCGCGCTTGATTACAAGACGGATGCCAAGCTGAGAGCTGCGCTTAAGGGAGTGACGACCGATGCGGCAGTTCTGATTGTCGCGCAGCGGGTCAGCACCGTCATGGACGCCGACCGGATTATTGTGCTTGATGAAGGCAGAATTGCGGGCGTCGGCACTCACCGGGAGCTGATGGAGGGCAGCGAGATATATCGCGAGATTGTAGCATCGCAGCTGTCAGAGGAGGAGAGCGCATGAGCGAGCATCAGCAAAGAAAAGGCCGCGGCGGGAAAGGCCCTGGCGGCGGCCCGATGGGCTTCGGACCAGGCGGCCCTGGCATGATGCCGGGGCAAAAGCCGAAGCAGTTCAAAGCGTCATTCAAACGTCTGGCAGGATACTTGAAGCCATTCCGGCTGCAGTTGGCGCTGGTATTGGCTGCTGCAATTCTGAGCACCGTATTCTCCATCTTCAGTCCGAAAATATTGGGCAAAGCGACCGATGAGCTGTTCAACGGTCTGATGGCGAAGTTTAAAGGAGTGCCTGGCGCGGCGATTGATTTCGAGGCGATCGCGTTCATTCTGGCCCTCTTGGCGGGATTGTATGTCGTCAGTTCTCTCTTTGCGTTTTTCCAGCAATACCTGATGGCTGGCGTAGCCCAGAAAGTCGTATACCGGCTTCGGAACGAAGTGAACGAGAAGCTGGGCAAGCTTCCGCTTAAGTTTTTTGACGCCAGATCCAACGGTGATATATTAAGCCGCGTGGTTAATGACGTGGACAACATCAGCAACACCCTTCAGCAAAGCTTGACGCAGATCATTACCTCTGTCGTGACGCTTGTCGGCGTTATCATTATGATGCTGACGATCAGTCCTTTGCTGACGCTCATTCTTGTCTTGACCTTGCCGCTGAGCTTTATCGTCATTGCGATGGTGGCGAAGCGCTCTCAGGTGTATTTCAAAAGCCAGCAAGCCGAGCTTGGCGAGCTGAACGGCCATGTAGAGGAAATGTATACGGGCCATACGATCGTCAAAGCGTTCGGGCGGGAACGCAAGTCGATCGAGCAATTCGAAACCATTAATGACCGGCTCTATCAATCTAGCTGGCGCGCCCAGTTCATATCTGGCATTATCATGCCGCTGATGAACCTGATCGGCAATATCGGCTATGTGTTCATTTGTGTGGTCGGAGGCATCCTCGTTACGCGCCAGACGATTACCGTCGGGGATATCCAGGCGTTCATCCAGTATGCCCGCCAGTTCACGATGCCGATTACGCAGACGGCGAATATTGCCAACATTATTCAATCGACGATTGCCTCGGCGGAGCGTGTCTTCGAGCTGCTGGACGAGGAGGAGGAATCTCCGGAGCCGGCGCGCCCTGTCGCATTGTCCTCGCCTAGGGGCGATGTGGAGTTCCGCGGTGTTCAATTCGGCTACAAGGCAGACGCACTGCTGATCGAGGATATGAACATAGCCGTCAAGAGCGGCCAGACGGTCGCCATAGTCGGCCCGACCGGAGCAGGCAAGACGACGCTCGTCAATCTGCTGATGCGCTTCTATGAGCTGAATGGCGGGGAGATCACGATCGACGGGCGAAATATTCGCGAGATGGAGCGGGGCAGCCTGCGCAGCTTGTTCGGCATGGTGCTTCAGGATACGTGGCTGTTCAACGGCACGATCAGGGACAACATCGCATACGGCCGCGCATCGGCGACGGAAGCGGAGGTTGTCGAGGCGGCTATGGCCGCCCATGCCGACCACTTCATCCGGACGCTGCCGGAAGGCTATGATACGGTGCTGAACGAGGAAGCCTCCAATATCTCGCAAGGGCAGAAGCAGCTGCTCACGATTGCGCGGGCTATTCTGGCCGATCCTCCGATTCTTATTCTTGATGAGGCGACAAGCAGCGTCGATACGCGCACGGAGCTGCAGATCCAGCAGGCGATGCAGCATCTGATGGCGGGCCGTACCAGCTTCGTAATCGCCCACAGGCTGTCGACGATTCGCGATGCCGACCTCATCCTGGTGATGAACAATGGTTCGGTCATCGAGCAAGGCACGCATGAGTCTCTGCTGTCGCAAGGCGGCTTCTACGCCGATCTGTACAACAGCCAGTTTGCAGCAACGAATAATTTGACGGCAGGCTAGAAGCTTATGAGCCTTGGGCCATCCAGTAAAGCGGCATGATGCCGCGAACGCTGGATGGCTTTTTTGCGCTGCCATTTAGCTGCGGAAGTTGTTTTTTTGCAGAAATGATTCTTTTGGTAAGTTTGGCTAGCAGAAGGTCTAGCCTTCAGGCAATGGATGAGAGGGGGAGGACAGCGGCTAGTCCTGCGGTCCGACGGCTTTGATAAGGGTGCTTTGATGCAAAAATACTTTTTTGGTTGGGTTGAAATGGTTTTGCGGCCCGCAAGCGGACTTTCGGAAAATAGCAATTGACCACAAAATCGCGGGATTGATATCGTTAGGTACAACCCGAACCTTCTACTAATAGCAATCTAGCGGCGAGCAATGCGGAAGATTCTGTCCAACATTAAGAACCTGTAAAAACATTGTGATGAGAATAAGTCGAAATTGGTAATTTTACTAACATTAATTTTTAAATTATTAAAAACAGGAACTATAAAACCGATAAATATACAGATCATTCCTGTTTTGCATCAATAATTTATGAATTAATCGGGGAAGGAGCATGTTAAGGGATTCATGTTCAAGGAAGTGGAGAATGAGCTGGAACTGGCGATGTTTAACGGCATATGGACAACCGTATGGAGAGAGAAAGGCTACGAGTTGGAGTTTGCGGATCATGTTCTGGACAGATATCTGATTCTGACGACAGAAGGCTACGGAGGCGGTACGGCCGAGATCAAACCGTACGATATCGCGCTTAGTCCCATTAATGAAGTCGCGCCTTTCCGCGATCATCCTAAAGTGCAATCGGCAGCAGGAGCAGTGGCCGAGATCGATAAGATTGCATTGCTTAAGATGTACAGAAGCACAGGAACGATGCTGTCGGACATCCTGTCAGCCGCCGTACATTGTGCGGAGAAGAGAGGCATGACATATTTCGTCTCCTTGCTGGAGCCAGTCTTTCTTCGGGCGCTTCGAATTACATTTAAGGTGCCGCTAGAAAAAGTGGGAGAGAAAGTGTTTTATAAAGGCGATCATGTAATTCCCGTATTGTTTCATATGGAGGAGATTTATCGCAATAAGGAAAGATATGATTGGCTAAGATATCCTACGCTATTATCTTTGGAGGAACGGGTGAATGTTAGATGATTGACGGGTTAACGGAGTTGGACAAAAGAAACAGGCTCCTGGTCAAAATCGTATGGGGATTGCTCGGGATTGGCATCTTAACCGACATCGCCATAGGCTTGAAAATGGAGCTTATCTTATTGCTTGCCGGTGTAGGCGCGGTGCTGTGCGGCGCGGCTACACTCATGACGTATAAGAAGATTGGCAGCCAGTATGTGAAATACCTGGTGCCTTGCAATCTGACGATAATCGTAACGCTGCTTATCTTATCCGATCCTGCTCCAATAGTGAGCACGTATTTTCTCGTATACGTCAACCTCGCGATTATGACGCTTTATTCGGATTATAAACCGATTATTTTCACCGGAATTCTAGGGGCGGGGCTAAGTACATATTTGTTCGTTGTTCCCGAATATCAGCAGCGCCTGTTCCCTGGCGAATCACTGGTTTATCTTTATTTGTATCTGGCTTTTGCTACAGTCGGACTTGCTTTCTCGGCCCACTTCAGCCAGCGCTTGCAGCGTGAAGTGACAGAGCGCCAGCGTGAGGCGCTGGCGTCGAAGGAGCTTGCGGAGGAGCTGCTCGTGCAGCTTCGCAACTCTATTGGCGTGCTTACAGAATTCAGCCGCGAGCAGCAAGAGCATGCGCATTCCACTGGCGTCATCTCCCGCGAAGTAACAGGCACCTTTGGCGAAATGACGACAGCGATTGAGAAGCAGACCGGAAGCGTGCTTACGATCAATGATTCGGCGCAGCAGATAGAGCAAGGCATCAGGCGTCTCCTGGAAGGAGCGACGCTTCTTCGCAGTTATTCGAAGGAAAATGTCCACCTGGCAGACGAAAACAAAGCGCAGATGGATGTGCTGGCGACGGAGATGGAAGAGCTGCGCAGCATGATTGCGGGCACAGTCTCCATGATGCAATCGCTCCAGCATCAGAATGAGCAAGTGACGAGCATCGTAGACACGATAAGCGATATAGCGGAGCAGACGAATTTGCTGGCGCTTAATGCCGCGATCGAGGCGGCCAGAGCCGGCGAGCATGGCAGAGGCTTTGCGGTCGTCTCAGGCGAGGTGCGCAAGCTGGCGGATCATTCGCGCAGATCGACTAATGAGATTAGCAGCATCCTGTCCTCAATACGCGACCAGATTAACGATGTGTATATGCATGTGGAGCAGGAGCAGACGACGGTTATCAAGAGCAGCGAAGTGACGCGCCAGGCGCGCGAGCTGTTCGAGGGCATGAACGAAAATGCGAAACGTACCGGCGAGCAGGCGAAGCATGTCGGCGAATTCGCCGAGGAGCTGAACGGGCGGTACGGCACGATGGCAGAGGAAATCAACAGCATCGCGGCAACGACGCAGCAAAATATGGGCTCTGTCGAGGAAGTGCTGGCTAGCATGGAGACGCAGCATATGAAGATTGCCAAGATGGTGCAGGAATATATCAGGCTGGACGAGCTGGTGTCCGGTCTGAAGCAATTGTCTGAAGGCAATACCTCGCGTTAATAGGAGCATGAATGTAGGGATATAAGGATGCAAGGTGCAAGAATGCAGGCAAGATAGTATGAAAGCTGTCCCTCTTTAGGGGCAGCTTTTTGTTTTTGAAGAGATTGCCGTCCTGTTGGTTGACAGTATGCGGTGTCGGTGATAACATAAAAGCAATAATTCATACTAAATCAATTGGATTTATTGGTTATATAAACGCATTGACCATTCGAATGGAGATGTATGTTTTCTTTGCTGGACGTTAGCGCAGGCGCGCATGTTCCGGCTTGGGGACTTGCATCTTTTTGTTTTTGCGGGAATGGAGATATTCTAACAAAGATTGTCGTTCATAGTTGCTTTTGCGAGGATGGATATTTACTTCTTTACGGATATGGGTGGCTGGGCAGTCTGACTAGTTTGATAAAGGAGCTTGCTCCAGAGCTATTGCGTGCAGGGCATACTTTGAATGTAGGGCGCGTCTGTAGAATTTTGAGAGGGGAAGATGGAGATGGGACGTACAGTTGAAGTAAATGATGTGTGGTTGAAGCGAATAATAGGGCAGGTGCAGGGGCTGGCTTATGGAACGGTGCAAATTACCGTTCATGACGGGCAGATTGTGCAGATCGACCGGACTGAGCGAAGCCGCTTCGATGTGCTGAAGTCGAAGGACGGCGGCAGGAAGAGATAATAGGGTTGATGCAGTTAGTTCATGAGTTTTATAGATTGAGAGAAATGTTCGGCTTTGGAGACTGCTGCTTCTTTACGCGAGGTCTGGCGGGGGGTAGAATAAGAACCAGCGTGTAAATGCGCAACTTCATCGGAAAGTAGCAGGATGCGGCCATGAGCATTTTTTTTCACATCTTAGTGACAAATGTATTACCAATGGGAATTATGGTCGCGTTAGGCGTTGTGCTGCAGCGATCGTTTTCGTTGGATATTAAGACGCTGTCGAAGCTTAATTTCTATTTGTTTTCACCCGCTATAATGTTTGATCTTATCTATCGGACGGCTATTTCGGTTAGTGTGATTGGCCAGGTTATGCTTTTTTTCGTTATTTTTATGGCGGGCCAATATATTCTGGTAGAATCGGTCGTTCGGGCAAGAGGGTATGAGCCTAGCATGAAGAGTGCAATGCGCAACAGCGTGTTGTTCTACAATAGCGCCAATTATGGCGTGCCGCTGAACCAGCTGGCATTCGCGGGCAGCAAGGAGACGCTGGCGATCCAGGTGCTGATCATGATGACGCAGGCGCTCGTGCCCAATACATACGGCGTCTACAGCGTTAACGCCCATAAGACGGATATGCGGCAAGTATGGAAGACGATCCTGTCTATGCCGATCATTTATGTGATTCCGCTTGCTTTTCTGCTGCGCGGCTTCGAAGTGCCTATCCCGCAGCCGATTGCGACGCCGATCGGGTACTTGTCCGATGCATTCATCGGGACGGCGCTTATCACGCTTGGCGTCCAGCTCGGCAGCATGCAGTGGCGCATTAGCCGTCCGCATCTGATCGATGTCGGCTTATCCGGCTTCCTTAGGCTCATCGCCGGACCGGCGCTAGCATGGCTGATCGTATGGCTCATGGGTCTGGACAAGCTGACCGCCGCCGCTTTGATCGTATCCTCTGCGGTACCGACCTCGCTCAGCAGCGTATTGCTCGCTGTGGAGTTCGACAACGAGAAAGAGTTTGCCTCGCAAACCGTATTCGTCTCCACGCTGATCAGTATCTTCACCGTCACGGCAGTTATCTTCTTCCTGCGGATTGAGGTGTAGGTTCTAAGCCGAGAAACTCGGCTTAGAGAGCCCCGCGAGCGCGGCGAAGAAGCTCTAATCCGAAAAACTCGGCTTATAGAGGTGCGCAAGCGCTGCGAAGAAGCTCCAAGCCGAGAAACACGGCTGAGAGAGCCCCGCGAGCGCGGCGAAGAAGCTCTTAGCCGAGAAACTCGGCCTAGAGAGCCCCGTAGGCGCGGCGAAGAAGCTCCAAGCCGAGAAACTCGGCCTAGAGAGCCCCGCAGGCGCGGCGAAGAAGCTCTTAGCCGAGAAACTCGGCCTAGAAAGCCCCGCAGGCGCTGCGAAGAAGCTCTTAGCCGAGAAACTCGGCCTAGAAAGCCCCGCAGGCGCTGCGAAGAAGCTCCAAGCCGAGAAACTCGGCTTAGAGAGTTCACTTCTCTGCCTCGCATCAGCCGCTCCCTCATAATCGAACCAAAACAGCGCGTATCATTAATGATACGCGCTGTTTTCCGTTCAATCGCGCAGTCAGCTCGCGATGCAAGCTTGCCATTTAGCTGTTCTATTGCAAGTTAACGATATATCGTATAGAATATCGTTAAACCAATACGATATATCGAAAAGGATGATGCAAGTGACAGATATTAGTTGGGACGAGAATGAGCAGCTGTTTGTGCACCATGAGGATGGCAGAGAATGGAGCTCATCTGGCAGAAGATTTTTTTCAAGAGGCGGCGTAAAATTCGCAGTGCTGGAACTGTTGACGATAGAGCCCATGCATGGCTATCAAATGATTAAGCACTTGGAGGAGCAATCGGCGGGCACCTATAAGCCATCTGCAGGCACTATCTATCCGACGCTTCAACTGCTGAGCGATCAAGGCCTCGTCACCGCCAAGAAGGAAGCGGGAAAAAAGATATTTGAAATTACAGATGACGGAAGGACATTCCTCCATCAGGAGAGGGAAGCGCGGATGGAAGAAATGGCCGACGACGAGTCAACCCTACATGGTGGACGAAGGGGAGGCCGCTACATGCGCGGAGGGGGCCGCTTCATGCGTGGCGAGGACATGCGCCATCCGCGAGGCAGGCATCACGGCCATGCCGCGTACGGCAGACATGGAGCCGTGGACGGGGAACGCGGCTACGAGAATTCGGCATACCGGCGCGGAGAGCATGATGAGGAGCGCGGACGGGGCCGCAACCGCAGGCTTACTCCCGCAGGGAAGGAGCTGTTCCATCAGCTGAAGGCGGCGGAGCGAGCGGCGATGGGGGATAAAGTAAAGGCTGAGCGTCTGCGCGTTATTTTGAGCGAGTTAAGGGAAGATTTGCATAAATTGACGGAGGGCAAGTGAGCATGATGGGAGAGAGAGGTTATCAGCCCCAGGGCAGAGGCATGGCGGCCCGCAAGTTCGGCACAGGGGAGAAGGTCAAGCCGGCGAGCATCTATGCGATGTTCTTGCGGATATTCGAGCATGCGCGGACGGAGTGGAAAGCGCTCGCCACTGCGCTGGCATGCATTATTCTCATATCGCTGCTTGAGTTTGTAGTGCCTCAGCTGACCAAATATACGATTGATACCGTTATTGATCAGAAGCTGTTCAGCCAGTTATTCTATATCGGCGCGGGCATCATCCTTGCTGCCATTTCGCTCGGCTTCCTGCGATACCTAAGCACATCCGTTATGGCGGCAATCGGCCAAAAGGTGCTGTACCGCCTGCGCAACGATTTGTACCGTCACCTCCAAAAGCTCGATATCGCCTATTATGACCGCAATCGTACCGGCGATTTGATGTCGAGGGTAACGAATGATGTCAGCGTGCTGCAGCAGCTCATTTCGTCAAGCATGATGCAGCTTTTCACCGATGTGTTTACGTTTACGGCAATTGCTATTTATATGATGTTTATCGATTGGAAACTTACTGTAATGCTGCTGGCGACGTTCCCGTTCATGATTATGACGACCCGCGTATTCGGCAAGCGCATCCGCACTTCGTTCCGCAAGGTTCAGGAATCGCTCGCGGATGTGAGCGACCATCTGCAAAACACGCTGACGGGCATTCGCATGATCAAATCGTTTACAGCGGAAGATTACGAGTCGGAGCGCTTCTCCGAGCGGACTCAGCGCAATATGGATGCGAATGTGCAGGTAACCCGCCTGCGTGCGGCTTACGAGCCAATTATCGATTTTATTAATTTTGTCGGCCTCGCAATCGTGCTCGTATTCGGCGCATGGCTGGCGATGAAAGGCTCCATGACTGTCGGAACAATTGTCGCTTTTATCGCGTACTTGCGGCTGCTGCAGAATCCGATCCGGCATTTCAGCCGCATCCTCAACTCCATTCAGCAAGCGGCTGCCGCATATGAGCGTATTGTTGAAGTAATGAATACGCAGCCGGAGATTACCGATAAGCCGGATGCGGCACAGCTCCCGCCCATGGAAGGCCATATCCAATTTCATGATGTGACCTTCTCCTATTCGGGGGGACGCGGGGACGAGGTTCTGAGCGGCTTTAATCTGGAGCTGAAGCCGGGCCAGGTCACGGCGCTGGTCGGCTCATCCGGATCAGGCAAAACGACAATTGCCCATCTGATCACGAGATTCTACGAGGTGGGCGAAGGAAGCATTACCGTTGACGGATTTGATGTGCGGGATGTGACGCTGGATTCCTTGAGGGAGCAGATCGGGATTGTGACGCAGGACATCGTGCTGTTCAACGGCACGATTGGAGAAAACATCCGCTACGGCAACCAGAATGCGACGGATGAGGAAGTGGTGGCTGCGGCGAAGGCGGCCCATGCCGCGGAGTTCATCGAGAGCTTTAAGGATGGATATGATACGGGGATCGGCGAGCGCGGCGTCAAGCTGTCCGGCGGCCAGAAGCAGAGGCTGTCCATCGCGCGGGCACTTCTCAAAAATCCGAAAATGATTATTTTGGATGAAGCGACCGCCTCCCTGGATACCGAGTCGGAGCAAATGATCCAGACCGCGCTGGCGGAGCTGCTCAAGGAACGCACCTGTCTCGTCATTGCCCATCGCCTGTCTACGATTCAGCAGGCCGATGCCATCTACGTGCTGGAGAACGGACGGATCGAGGAGCACGGCACTCATGTCTCCTTGCTGGCGAAGGGCGGCAGGTACAGTGAGCTGTACGACATGCAGTTTCCGGTAGCGCACGCGTAACCATAATAAAGGTAACAGAGGCTTTCAGCCATGCATAGTAACTATGCATGGCTGCGAGTCTCTTTTTTATGCGAAGACAGTTTCATAGTAATGAAAAAGTTAGCCTGTTAGATTCCTGACAATAACGAAAGCAATCTGATTAGTTCATGAAGCTGGGCATATACAAAGCTATATCGTCCGTATGGCAAACAAATCGGCAACCAGTAATCGGCGAGTTATGAAATCACATCGAAAATTGATAATTATGGACGATTTTTTATACTTATGGAGGTTTTCCTGTTAGTGTATTTATGCTAATAAGTTGCTATAAAATCACTTGTACTGCCAAGTATGGAAAGGTAGAATGGTAAGAAAAGTATAATGTAAACGTTTTTAACGAGAGATGGAGGCGAAGCGATGGAGCCAGCATCATCGGACATCATTGCAGCAAGCGGTATCAAACGGACATTCGGCAGAGGCTCAGGAGCTGTGCACGTCCTGAAGGGGGTCAACCTGCAGATTCCTTCGCAGAGCCTTATCGCTTTCAAAGGCAGATCGGGTTCAGGCAAGACAACGCTGATCAACCTGCTTAGCGCGCTGGACCGTCCGAGCGACGGCTCCATATTGTTCGAGGGGAAGGAGCTTTCTTCTCTATCAAATCGGGAACGCGACCATATTAGACGAACTAGAATGGGACTTATCTTTCAATCCTTCGCCTTGATTCCGCTAATGTCAGCTTACGAGAATGTAGAGTTTGTACTGCGGGTTTCCGGTTATCCTGCGTCTGACCGGAAGGCGGCAGCCATCGCGGCGCTGGACCATGTCGGCCTCACACCGCGGATGCATCATCGCCCGTTCGAGATGTCGGGGGGCGAGCAGCAGAGAACGGCGATTGCCAGAGCTATTGCGCACAAGCCAAGCCTGCTTCTGGCCGATGAGCCGACGGCCGAGCTGGACAGCAGGACGGGGCTGCAAATTATGAAAGTATTCCGCAATTTGGTGGAGACAGCAGGAATGACCATCATTATGACCACCCACGATCCGGCTATTATGGAGATTGTTGATCATGTGTATGAATTGGAGGATGGACAAATTGTGGTTCCGACTTAAATCCAAAGCATTCCTGGCACTTATAGTGGTTGTCGCTTTATCCGGCTGTTCGCTGCTTCCTGCTGAAGAGGAGCCGCTTAAGCCGCCGCTCGTCAAGCCGCCGCAGGAGAACTATCGTACTACTCCAGTTGTGAAAGGAGCCATTGCTCAGGAGGTGAAGGGCAACGGCACGCTGGAATCCTATTTCTCCGATGCTGTTGAATTTACAGCAGAAGGCGGGCGCGTGAAGGAAGTATTCGTCCGCGCAGGAGACGATGTGAAGAAAGGCGATCCGCTTGTCCAGCTGGACGTGGGCGATATGGACGTGCAATTGCGCACGCTGGAGATGAATATGCTTATATCCCGCAAGAAGCTCCGTGAAGCCAGGATTGCGGATGACGAGGAGGGACTGCGCATCGCGCAGCTGCAATACGAGATTGACCAGATCAAATATACCCGCTTGCAGGATTCATACAGCAACAAGCAGCTTGTTGCCACGATGGACGGACGGGTGACGTTTGTCGCGCCGCTCGTGGAAGGCGATGTCGTCAAGCCGTATGAGACGATCGTCATGATTTCCGATCCTAACAAGCTCCGCATATCGTTCCAGATTGACACATCCTCCGATGCGATGAAGGTTACGGTAGGCTTCAACGCTTCCCTGAAATTCGGAACAGAGATTGTAGAGGGCAAAGTGACGCAGACGCCGAGCAGCGCGCCGCAGACGGATGATGAAATCCTCCGCTCGCGTTATGCCTCTCATGTCTATGTTGAGACGGAGTCGCTTCCGGAGTCGGCTACCATCGGTACGAAAGCGGATGTCACGATTCGGCTCCAAGAGAAGGAAAGCGTACTGCTTATCCCTCGCAGCGGCCTGCGGAACTACTTGGGCCGCACCTTCGTCCGCATTTTGGAAGAGGGAGACAAAATTCGGGAAGTCGATGTCGAGCAAGGAATTATCGGTTCTACCGAAGTGGAAATTACGAAGGGTCTTGAGGAAGGCCAGTTGATCGTGCTCCAGTAATAGATCGGAAATGACCGTGACTCGTGCGGGACGACGGAATTCGTTCAGCTGTTTGTTGTAATGCCGTTGGACTTGGGAGGTTAGTTGCATGGCTTTGTTTGTTATGATTATTCGCAAGATGGTGCAGAACAAATGGCTTGTTTTCAGCTTGCTCATCGGCATACTCATGTCCGTGGCGCTTGTCAGCAGCATGCCGATCTATTCGGAGGGCATATTGTCCCGCATGCTCAAGAAGGATTTGGAGCGCTGGCAGGAGGTGTCGGGCCAATATCCGGGCGCCATCTATTCGACCATGAGCTTCACAGACAAGCCGGAGCGCTTCAACGGGATGTTCGAGCGCTATGATACGTTCATCAAGACGGAAGCGGCGCCGAGCTTTCAGCTTCCTATTCAGGAATTGGTGAATGACATGTCGTCGACCTCGCTCAGGATGATGCGGGCGGATGATCCCGAAGAGATTACCGATCGGAATTCCCAGGCAGTCACGATCAAGTCGTTCAGCGGCCTGGAGAAGCATATTAAGCTGAAGGACGGCAGGATGCCTTCGCCGGCCCCTGTTGACGGCGTATATGAGGTGCTGGTAACTGAGCGCGCGCTCGTTCAGTTCAAGACGGTGCTGGATACGGTGTTTCTCATCCATAGCGACAAGATGCCAGCCCCGCTGAAATTCAAGCCGGTCGGCGTCTTCGAGAAGCTGGAGGACGATGATCCGTATTTCCGCTACGGCAACTTGAGTGATATGAGCACCAGCCTTATCCTGCCGTTCGAGACGGGCAAACAGCTCTTGCTGGGTAATCAGAGCCTTCCGATTACAAGTGCCGGCTGGTATCTCGTAATGGATTATACCAAGATGGAGTTCAGGCATGTGAGCGCCTATCTGGATACGCATGAAGGGATGCGTCAAGCGCTTCTGAGGAATGTCTCGCTCTATCAAATGAAAGTAGACGCAGTTGCGCACGATACAATCGATTATTACCTGTACAGGGCTGCGAATTTGAATTTGCTCATGTGGGCGCTTAACGTCCCTGTATTGATCATGCTTGCCTTCTATATGTTCATGGTATCCAACTTGATCGCGAGCAGACAGAAGAGCGAGATCGCCGTCCTGCGAAGCCGGGGCGCTGCAAGATGGCAGGTTATCGCAGCTTACTTCGTAGAAGGCCTTCTGTTATGCGGCATTGCTTTATTGATCGGCCCGTTTCTGGGAGGCGGACTGACCAGAATACTGGGCGCGTCCAACGGCTTCATGGAATTTGTACAGCGCGTCAACCTGCCGATCCGTATTACGGAGCAATCTTACTTATATGGCGCTATTGCGGCAGGTGCTTGCTTGATCATTATCCTGATTCCGATTATTCTCGCGACGCGAGTCTCGATCGTCGATCATAAGCAGCAGATGGCAAGGCTTGTGAAGACGCCGATCTGGCATAAGCTGTTCCTGGATGTTATCGCGTTGGGTCTGGCGATTTATGGCCTCTATACCTTCAAGAAGCGATTAGAAGACTTGCAGTCGCTTGGACTTAGCTCAACGGATTTGAATATTGATCCGCTGCAATTCATCGTGCCGGCTTTATTCATTATGGGCGGGGGCTTGCTGCTCCTGAGATTGTATCCATGGGTGCTGAGACTAGTCTATTGGATCGGCAGGAAGTGGTGGCCGCCTTCGATCTATGCCACATTGATTCAAGTCGGACGCTCCAGCAGCCAATACCAGTTCCTCATGATCTTCCTCATCATGACGATTGCGACGGGCGTATTCAGCGCATCGGCGGCGAGAACAATCAACCTTAACTCCGAGGACCGCATTCAATACGGCAACGGCGCCGATGTGGTGCTGAACGTCAACTGGATCAATGACGCTCCTCCGCCTCCAATGGTTGGCGGCGGTCCGGGCGGTGGAGGGGATACCAGCTCCGTACCGAAACGCATCAATTATCTGGAGCCTCCATTTGAGCCGTTTCTGAATTTGCCGGGCGTAGAGCATGGAGCGAAAGTATTTACGAAGGAAAAAGCGTTCTATACCTTCAATAAGGATACGGCAGAAGTAACGCTGATGGGTATTGAGACGGATCAATTCGGCATGACAACCTGGTTCCGGGACTCGCTGATGGATTATCCGCTGAATGATTACTTGAATTTGATGGCCTCTGAAACCGATGCAGTCCTTATTTCTAGAACGCTAGCCGACCAGAAAAACGTGAAGGCGGGCGACACCATATGGATCGGCTGGGAAGGCGTAACGCAGCAGCCATTCCGCGTATTCGGCATCATCGACTACTTCCCGACCTTTAATCCGATGCCTGCAACCGGCATTATTAAGGTAGGAACGAACCGGTCTCCGATGCTGATCGTGGGCCATCTCTCCCGCATTCAGCTGCAATTGGCAATGGAGCCATACCAGGTGTGGCTTAAGCTGAAGCCTGACGCTACGACAGCGGACCTGTACAAGGGAATCGAGGAGAACAAGCTGGCCGTCAATAAAATTACGAATACGAGAGAAGATTTGGTGCTTGCCAAAAACGATCCGTTCCTGCTTGCTCTGAACGGCATTCTGACGCTTGGCTTTGTCATTTCCTTGCTTGTCAGCTTTATCGGGTTCCTGCTGTACTGGGTATTGTCGCTTCGCGGAAGAACGCTCCAGAACGGCATTCTGAGAGCGATCGGATTATCAGTAGGCAACTTGATTGCGATGCTCGCTGTCGAGCAAGTGCTCACCTCCGGCGTTGCCGTCTTGCTTGGCATTATCGTCGGCAATTTGGCCAGCCTTCTGTATGTGCCGAACTTCCAGATCGTATTTAATCCAAGCAGCCTCGTGCCGCCGTTCCTCGTTCAGATCGATCCGAGCGATATGGTGCGCATTTATTGGATGGTCGGCATTATGCTCACAATCGGCATCGGCATATTGGCTTACATGCTGTCCAGACTCCGCATCCATCAGGCGCTCAAACTCGGGGAGGATTAAGGTATGATCCATTGCGAAGGACTTGTGAAAATTTATAAAACAGCGGACCTGGAAGTATTCGCGCTTCAGGGCCTGGATCTGCAGATTGAATCTGGAGAGCTGATGGCCATTATCGGCAATAGCGGTAGCGGTAAGTCAACGCTGCTGAACATGCTTGGCGGCCTTGACCGCCCGACGGCCGGCAAGCTGATCGTTGACGGCAAGGATATGCTGAAGTTCAAGGAGCGGGATCTGGTCCGCTACAAGCGCCAAAGCGTAGGCTTTGTCTGGCAGAACAACGCGCGCAACCTGATCCCTTACCTGACTGCGCAGGAGAACGTCGAGCTGCCGATTCTGCTGACAGGCAGCCGCAAGCGCTACCGGGCGAAGGAGCTGCTGGAGGCGGTCGGGCTGAGCCATCGGGCGAATAACAAGCTATATCAGCTCTCGGGCGGAGAGCAGCAGCGCGTCGCCATCGCGATTGCGCTCGCCAACCATCCCAAGCTTCTGCTAGCGGATGAGCCGACTGGCTCCGTCGATTCGAAGATGTCGAATCAGATTCTGGATTTATTCCGCGAGCTGAACCGGTCAATCGGCATTACGATTGTGATTGTTACGCATGATCCGGAGCTGGCTAAGAAGGTAGACCGGGTAGCGGCAATCCGCGACGGGAAGATATCCTCGGAGATGCTGCGCAAGCGCTCGTATGCAGAGGAGCTTGCGGAGCTGGAGCTTGAGGGCAGCTCTCATGTGGAGTATGCGATTTTGGACAAAGCGGGAAGGCTTCAGGTGCCGGCGGCTTATCTGGAGACGATCGGCCTCAAGAACAGCAATAAAGTAAGAGTAGAAATGAATGAAGGCAAGATCGTCATCCTTCCTCCTGAAGACAAGGAATAGGAGCTATCCGGGAGCTTATTCGGCAATGGAAGTCAGGCTGTCATGCAGAGCTGGCATTCGGCGCGGATAAGCTTCTTTTTCGCCATGCCCTTCAAGATGACTGGTTGACATTTTGTTAGTGTAATCAATAATAGGTTATATAATAAAACTAACAAATTGCATAGGAGCGAGGAGAGAAGCGGATATGAAGATTGAATTGGGCGGCAAAAATGTGCTGATTACGGGTGCAACGGGAGACCTTGGACGAGTGATGGCACGGACGCTTGCAGATTGCGGCGCCAACATCGCCATTCATTACCACTCGAATGAACGGAAGGCTGCGGAATTAAAGGCGGAAATCGAGTCGAAGGGAAGACGCGCAGCTGTCGTGCAAGGGGATGTGACGCGCGAAGAGGAAGTGCTTCGCATGAAGGATGAGACAGCGGCAAGACTTGGCGCTATTGATATCGTGATCGCGAATGCGGTCATTCAATACCAATGGACTTCGGTGCTGGAGCAGCCCGCTGCCGATTATATCGGCCAATTCGAATCTTGTGTGATCCAGAGCGTCTTTCTGGCTAAGGCTTTCCTGCCGGCAATGAAGGAAGCGCGGTACGGCAGGCTGATCGGCATCAATACGGAATGCGCAATGCAGAACTTCCCGACTCAGTCCGCTTATACAGCCGGCAAGCGGGGGATGGACGGGTTGTATCGCGTGCTGGCGAAGGAAGTAGGCGAATACCAGATTACGGTCAATCAGGTTGCGCCAGGCTGGACGATCAGTGATCGGGACAGAGAGAGCAATAGCGAGATTAATGAGGCCTACAGCAGCAGCGTGCCGCTCAGACGGAGAGGTACAGATCAGGAGATTGCCAATGCGGTTGCTTTTCTGGCATCGGACTTGTCCAGCTTTATTACCGGAGCCTATATTCCGGTCAACGGCGGCAATGTCATGCCTGCGATTTAAAGATTTCATTCTGATCGAAAACTAGCGATGGCTATATAAGCAAATAGGAGAAAGTGGGTGAATAAGTCGTGTCCAATAAAATCACGATGCAGCAGATTGCTGATTCGGTAGGCGTCTCGAAATTCGTCGTCTCCAAGACGCTTTCCGGCAAGGGAGGGGTTAGCGAAGCTACGAGAGAGCGCGTCATTGCGGCTGCTACCCAGCTCGGATATTTCACGCAAAAGCATGTCTATATGAATGCAGCCAAGCCGGAGCCGGCGGCCGAAGGAGCCAAGAGCCGCCAGTCGGTGCTGCTGCTTATGCCGAACATCCGGTTCCAGACGAAGGAGTCGCTCTATTGGGGGCGTGTGCTTGATGGCGTATCGGCCAGGCTGGAGCAGGAAGGCTGCGGTATGATTATTGTATCGGAGCAAAGCATAGAGCATTTCGTCGATATTCTGAATCCCAGCGGGATTCTGGGTCTGATCGGGGTAGGCGAAATTTCGACCTCCCTGCTGCTGGAGGTGCACCGGATCGGATTACCGATGGTGCTGGTGGATCATGAAGATGCGCTTATTCCGACTGACACCGTATTTGCGAACAATTACGAGAGCGTCTACCGGCTGACGAAGCATTTGATTGGGATGGGGCACCGGAACATGATGTTTGTCGGAAATGTGAGATATTCGCGCAGCTTCCTCGACCGCTTTCTTGGCTTTCGCTCTGCGCTGGAAGAGCGTCTGCCGGAAGCGAGGAAGCTGTCCAAGGAAGAACAACTGGTGCCGCTGGACGGAGCGGATCAGAGCGAGCATCTTGAATCGTTCAAAAGCTGGGCCAGCGAGAGGATGGAACGCAATGCCTTGCCTACGGCCTTGGTATGCGCTAATGACAGGATTGCGATTGGAGCCGTGCGCGCGCTCACAGAGCTGGGTCTATCCGTGCCGGAGCAAATTTCGGTGACAGGCTTCGATAATATTGAAGACGCGTACCGCATTGATCCGCCGCTGACGACCGCGCATGTGCCGAAGGAAGCGCTTGGGAAGAGGGCAGTGGAGCGTCTGCTTGGCCGCATTGCGAGCAAAAACGAGCCGCTTGAAAAAATATTGCTGACCTGTGACCTGTTGTACCGGGGAACAACATGTCCAGTGAACGAAGACGGCATAAGCGAGCGGTATGGTTTGCCGGGCAGAGATTCTCGTCCAGAGCACAATTGAATAAAAGCATCACACAATCGCACATTTACATGATATTCTTTTGGGCTTATGATGATTGCCGTAGCCTGCTGTTATACAAACTTGACGGAATTGGCAAGCTGCGGAAGGATGAGATGCATGGCTGAAAGCATGGCTGGAACTAGACCAGCCGCTTCGCTGGGGAGCACGCTTGCGCAAGCGGCGCTCGAGAGGGAAGCTACTCCCCTCAAGTTTTTGCTGTCGATTTACAAGGGCAATTTTATGAATCTGGCGATATCGCTCCTGTTTCTGGTGATCAAAAGCTCGCCGGTCTATGTATTGCCTATTGTGACAGCCAATATTATCAATATCGCGACCGATCCCGCCAAACATCCCCTTAGCGGATTATGGATCAACTTTGCTGTAGTTATGGTTGTTATCTTGCAAAATATACCGACGCATGCGGCCTATATCTCCTTCCTGAGCCGTGCCATTCGATTCGTAGAAGCGGGACTGCGCAGCGCGCTGGTGCGCAAGCTGCAGCAGCTGTCTATCAATTCGCACCGGGAGCTTCCGGCAGGCAAGCTGCAGTCGAAGGTGCTGCGCGACGTTGAAGCGGTCGAGATGATGTCGAAGCAAATTATGATTGCGCTGATGCCGGCGATTCTTAATATCATCATCGCTTTTATCATAACGTCTACATACAGCTGGCTTGTATCGGCTTTTTTTGTATTGACGATTCCGATGTCTGTGTTTTTAGTGATCCTTTTCAGAAGGAAGATTAAGCAGAAGAACAAGGAGTTCCGGCAAGAGATCGAGCAGATGTCCTCGCGCGTATCGGAGATGGTGGAGATGATTCCCGTTACGAAGGCGCATGGCCTTGAGAAGGTCGAGATCCGGAAGATTGATACTACGCTGCGAGTTATCCAAGGGAAAGGCTATCAGCTGGATATCGTGGAAGCGTACTTTGGCGCGTCGAACTGGGTGGCGTTCCAGATCTTCCAGGTATTTTGCTTGATGTTTACTGCATACTTGGCCTATACAGGACAAATTCCTGTCGGCGATGTGGTGCTCTATCAAGGGTATTTCGGCATGATTCTGACATCCGTTACAGGTCTCATTACCATATATCCGCAGCTGGCCAAGGGTCTGGAATCGATCTCTTCCATCCGCGAAATTCTGATGTCGCAGGACATTGAGGACAATAAAGGCAAGACGAAGCTGGCGGATGTGCGCGGAGAATTCCGCTTTGACCATGTGGAGCTGTCGTATCCAGGCAGCGAGCATCATGTGCTGGAGGGAGTGTCGCTTGATGTGGAGCCAGGGGAGTGCATCGCATTCGTAGGCGCCTCGGGCGCTGGGAAATCCACTATCCTTAATCTGGTCATTGGCTTCCTGCAGCCGACGGCGGGCAGAGTGCTTGTCGACGGCATCGATCTGTCCTCCATCGACTTGCGAAGCTATCGGAAGCATCTTGCTGTCGTTCCGCAGACGAATATCCTGTTCTCGGGGACGATCCGCGACAACATCACCTATGGCTTGAACGATATTGCAGAGGAACAGATTCAGCGTGTCGTAGAGATGGCGAATCTGAGAGACTTTATTGATCAGTTGCCGCATGGGCTGGATACGGTAGTGGGCGAGCATGGCGGCAAGCTGTCCGGCGGACAGCGTCAGCGCATAGCAATCGCGCGGGCGCTCATCCGTGATCCGCAGGTCATTATTCTGGACGAAGCGACCTCCGCTCTCGACAATGAATCCGAATTCCATGTTCAGAAGGCGATGCAGAGGCTGATTAAAGGCAGGACGACATTTATTGTCGCCCATCGTCTCTCTACCATTCGGGATGCCGACCGCATCGTCGTCATGAAGCAGGGGCGCATTGCGGAAGTCGGAACATTCGAAGAGCTGATGGCGGCGGAAGGCGAATTCTATCAATTGAAGCAGCTTCAGCTATAGCAGCGAATATAGCGGAATATGGTGAGTCGGCGGCGCTCTCTAAGCCGAGTTACTCGTCCTGGAGCTTCGTATTCCGCTAGACGGCGCTCTCTAAGCCGAGTTACTCGTCCTGGAGCTTCGTATTCCGCTAGGCGGGGCTCTCTAAGCCGAGATACTCGTCCTGCAGATTCGTATGCCGCTAGGCGGCGCTCTCTAAGCCGAGATACTCGTCCTGCAGCTTCGTATTCCGCTAGGCGGGGCTCTCTAAGCCGAGTTACTCGTCCTGCAGCTTCGTATTCCGCTAGACGGCGCTCTCTAAGCCGAGTTACTCGTCCTGCAGCTCAGTTTTCCCCTATCTCACATGAGACTATGAGCAATTCCCGCTCAAGCTGCTGGAGATAATCCCGCCGAGATAGTCAGAGCAATGCGCAAATATAAGATTTAGCTTATAGAAAGAAGCGTGCTTCCTTATGATTAGGAAGCACGCTTCTTTTAAACTATCGGTTGGTGCGGAAATAAAAACGGCTCGTTGCTTCCCATATTCCGCCGGGCTGAAGCTCCAGAAGCGCCGTCTGCTCCTGCGGGAGATCGACGTTAGGCGCGTTGACCAGATTGATCTGCGGTTCTGGGCAGAAGAAGCCCGGAGTCGCTTTGTTGTTCCAGATCATCCAATGCTTATATGCATTCCCGACGTCATAGACAAGCGTCACGCCTTCGCGCGCATCGGTCAGCTCCATGGCATTGCGGCCGCTTGCGTTCACGGTGCTTGTGTAATGATTATCCATAGGCTCCCAGAATGGCGATAAGCCGGTTGTCGCCATGAGCTGCTCCTCCTGTGCAAGAGGCTGATAATGGCCGGTCGGAAGCATGCGCTCATCCAGCTCCCAGCGCTTGTCTATCGTCATGGTGTACTTGTAATCTTCCGGCGCGCTGCCTGGCGCGAACGGCGCGTTGATCGTCGTATGGAACGCAAGCATGCACGGCATGGCATCATCCCCGTTATTTTTGACAAGGACATGCTGCAGCAAGCCGTGTTCGCTAAGCGAGTAACGAAGCTGGATTGTGAAGCGGTGAGGAAGAAAGGCATAAATCGGATGGCCTTCTTCAATCGTAATGCTGAGGCTCACAAAGCTTTCCTGCTCGTTAGATCCGTAGCCCTCCACGCTCCAGATGGAATCCAGGAAGAAGCCGTGAAGATGGTTGCCCGTGCGCTCCTCATTGATCGGGAATGTATAGGTGCGGTCCTTCCAAGTGAAAGTACCGTCTTTATAGCGGTTTGGCGGGAAAAGCACCGGAATGCCGTAGACGACGGAGTTGGAACGGAACAGGTCCATCTCGTCCCCGGCGGGTTCTCTTAACACGGCATATTGCTTTGCCGTATCGCGGAACGCAATCAGATTGGCGCCAACGCGCGGAAGGACCGCCGCCTGATAGGGCCCCCATTCCAGCCAAACGGCGGGTTCGTCGTAATAGGATTGCTCATAGGCCTTGCTGTGTGCTGTCATTGTCTGTTGTCCTCCTTGATTAAGAAGCTGTTATTGCTAGAATAGCAGGGCCCGGGAAATCGAACAACCGTCCGATTCAGAGGAATCGGACGGTTGCAGGTCGTTCGAATTCAATTGGTCGCTTGTTATTGACGCTTAGACATAAGCTGTTGAATTTCTTGCTGCTTCCTGCGGTTGACCGGCAGCTGCTTGGCGTCGGAATACTCCGGGCCGAAGTAGACCGTTCCGCTGCCCACCGACGTGACCTTCGCGGTGTTTATGTAGCAGGAAGAACTGATTTGCAGAAAATTCTGTTTGGAAATGAGATTTTTCAATTCTTCGGCAGTTATTCTTTTTTTTCTATTATAATTTCTGCCATGGAAGCTGACGAGCCCCTGCATGCCGAGTTTGAAATAGAGAACATCCGACTCCACATCAAATTCCTCATACACATTCCGTTCCTTAAGTGCAACATTCATCACAAAATCCCCCTTAAGAAAATTGATCACCTGAAATGTTAGCGCTTACATTGTATCACATTATTGCCCGTCTGTGAAGCTATATTCTGAAAAAAGACATTGTATGACTTCATGGCATATGCTATGTTCACAGTAGGGAATTAATAGGAGAAGGGTTGGGGTAGGATGAGCGCTGCTGCAAACGGCTGGAATGAAGGAATCTTTTATGTAGGATCGTACGGCGAGAAGACGGATGCTACGATTCATGTATGCAAGATAAATAAAGCAACAGGCGAGCTTAGCATTGTACAGCGTGTGAAGGGTGTCGAGAACGCTTCGTTCCTTGCCCTGCATCCCGAAAGCAAGCGGCTGTATGCCGCCAAGGAAATCGAGGAGTCCCGCGGCGTTGCCGGCGGCGAGGTTGTCGCCATTGCGATCCAGCCGGATACAGGCTTGCTGGGCGAAGTCACAAGCTTGGCTTCCACTGTGGGGGCTCATCCTTGTTACATAAGCGTTAATGAAGCGGGTACGGCGCTATACGCAGCCAACTATACCGGCGGCAGCATCTCGCTCCATCCGCTTACGGCTGCGGGAGAGCTCCAGTCGGCTTCCGCTGTCATGCAGCACGAGTGCGAGCCGGGACCGGTCGCCGACAGGCAAGAGAAGCCGCATGCGCATTGCGTATCCCCAGTGCCTGGCACATCTTATGTATGCGCGGTTGACTTAGGGATGGACGCGGTGGTCACGTACCGCCATGACACGGAAGCGCAAACGCTGGTGAAGACGGATGAAGCGAAGTTTTTCGGCGGGGCGGGTCCGCGGCATATTGCCTATCACCCGACGCTTGATGTCGCTTATGTGGCGAATGAACTGGCTTCCAGCGTAACGCTGCTTAGCGTCGACCGGAAGGCGGGCGCCCTTCGCGCCCGGCAGACCTACTCCACGCTGCCGGAAGGCTATGACGGATATAACGACTCTGCGGATATTCATGTCTCTGCCGACGGACGCTATCTCTACAGCTCCAACCGCGGGCATAACAGCATTGCCGTATTTGCGATTTCGTCCCAGAACGGCGAGCTTTCGCCTATTCAGCATATTGGGTGCGGCGGTGAGCTGCCGCGCAATTTTGGCATTACGCCAGATGGCGCATATGTGCTGGCGGCGAACGGCAAGACGGGCAATATTGCCGTTTTCCGCAGAGATCAGGAGCTAGGCACTCTTGCTCCGACAGGACACGGGCTGGAGCTGAACATTCCGGTCTGCATACGTTTTGGCCTATAGTATATAGTTAGGAAAGCAATCACCAAGTAAACACATCAAGAGAGGTATGAAAGGCAGGTCCTATTCTTTGGCTATAAATCAACCAGCGGCAAAAACAGCTGGAGATACGCTGCGTTCCGCAACTGTCTATACCATGTTGTTCGCAATCAGCTCCGTACATTTGCTCAATGATGCCATGCAGACAGTAGTAACAGCGCTATTCCCGATTTTCGAGGAGTCGCTGAAGCTTACATATGGCCAGATCGGATGGATTGCTTTCACGCTCAATATGACTTCATCCATCATGCAGCCCGTTGTAGGCGCCATGTCGGACCGTTGGCCCCGGCCTTGGATGCTGCCGGTAGGCATGCTATGCAGCATGGCCGGCATGGCGGGTCTTGCGATTGCGCCGAATTATGCGCTGCTGTTATTATCGGTTGTTTTCGTCGGGTTAGGTTCGGCCGTCTTCCATCCGGAGGGCTCGCGCGTCGTCCATATGGCGGCCGGGAACAGGCGGGCATTCGCGCAATCGATCTATCAGGTCGGCGGCAATTTTGGACAATCGCTTGGCCCGATCATGACGGCAGTCATCTTTATTCCGCTTGGACAGCGCGGAGCGGCATGGGGCATGCTGCTGGCCGCTATTGCGATTGCGGTGCTGTTCAAAGTGGTGCCGTGGTATGCGGCCAGGCTTGCGGAGCATGGCGGCAAGGGACCAAAGAAGAAAGCGGCTTCGGGTCAAAAGGATGGCTCCATCGCCAATAACAAGGTAATTGCCATTGCTCTATCCATCTTATTATTGGTAGTGTTCGCGAGATCATGGTATGGTGCGGCAATCGGGAGCTTCTATCAGTTCTATGCCCGCGATACGTATGCGCTGACGATCCAGTCGGCGCAGGTGCTGCTGTTCCTGTTCATGGTGTGCGGCGTGCTCGGGACGTTCTTCGGCGGCATGCTCGCCGACCGGATCGGACGGAAGAAGATGATGCTGATCTCCATTCTGGGAGCGGCGCCGTTTGCTCTGATTCTTCCGCATTTGCCGCTTGGCTGGACTTATCCGGTTATTGCATTGCTGGGCTTTATCCTGCAATCCGGCTTTTCGGTTAGTGTCGTCTACGCGCAGGAGCTGATGCCGGGCAAGGTAGGCACGGCTTCAGGCCTTATTACAGGCTTGGCGTTCGGCATGGGCGCGCTTGGCGCGGTGATCCTGGGCAATGTCGCTGACATGCAGGGCATGGAATTTGTTATGCTGCTGGCCAGCTTCCTGCCGCTCTTCGGACTGCTGGCATTATGGCTGCCAAAGGACCGCAGGGAAGCACAATAAGACCTGAGGTATGGAGGGACACATATCAGAAGAAGGCCGAACCGCTGGGGTTCGGTCTTTTTTTATGCTCGATCTTGAAATTTTACAAACGTTTTGGTATTATATCTATAAAATAACCAAACGAATTTAAAATACGTCTATATAAAGGTGTTGAGGTTATGAATCTGGATGAACGCTTCTGGAACGCTTCCAGCGAGGAGATCAAGCAGGGCTATGTATATGACAGCCATGCCGAGAGTTATTGCTGCTTGTTGTGCGGAGAGCAGTTTGAAGACGGGGAAATATTTAAGCTGCCTGGTACAGGGAGATTTTTCACTGCAGCGAAGTATGCGGGCTATCATGTTGGGTCCGCTCACGGCTCCATGCTGGACTATTTGCTTAGTCTCGACAAGAAAGCGACGGGCCTGACGGACGTGCAGAAGGAGCTGATCCGCGACTTTGCAGAGGGGCTGTCGGACCGCGAGATTGTACAGCGCACTGGCGGCAGCGCTTCAACGATCCGCAATCACCGCTTTGTGCTGAAGGAGAAGGCGAAGCAAGCCAAACTGCTGCTGGCTGTCATGGAGCTGATGGAGAACGGCACGGATCATGCTCCGAAGTTTGTGCCGGTTCATCGCACCGCTACGGTTATGGATGAGCGGTTCGCTATTACGGAGGAGGAGTATGAAGCGGTCCTCCGTCAATATCTGCCGGATGGCCCGGAGGGTCCGCTCGTTTCTATTCCGGCGAAAGAAAAGCGCAAAGTGGCGGTTCTTCGCCATATCGCTTCGTTCTTCAAGCTGGGCGAGCAGTATGCGGAGGGCGAAGTCAATGACCGGCTAAGGGCGTTTTCTGATGATCATTATGTGACGCTGCGCCGATATTTGGTGGAATACGGATTCCTGGATCGCAAGGGTGACGGCTCCGCTTATTGGATCCCGATTAACGGAAATGGCAGAAAGGATGGGAGCAAGGTGAAGGAGAGAGAAAAAGAGAAGGCTGTGGAGGCGGCGGATGCCGGGAACGGCGAGGCAGCGCCTAAGAGCAATAAGCCGGATAAGGCAGCCCGCAAGGCGATGACGGCGGAATACCAAGAGCGGGTTCGTACGATGGGCGTGTATGCCATTAAAAACAACGTCAACGGCCGGATGTTCATCGCATCATCCACCAATATGGACGGACTGTGGAATAAGGAGCAATTTATCCTGGATCTGGGGTCCCATATGAACAAAAAGCTGCAGCAGGAATGGAAGCAATTCGGGCGCGAGGCCTTTTCGTATCTCATCCTTGAGACCGTTAAAACAGAAGAGGATATCCGCTATGATTACAGAGATGTCTATGATGCGGAAGGCAATGAGCTTGCGAATGTAGCCAGAGACTACAAGCGCAAGGCAGAGCGCCTGAAGGAGGAATGGCTGGAGAAGCTGAAGCCATATGGGGACCAAGGATATCATTAAGCTTGATAGGGAAATTATCGTTTAGGTAGCGGAGGGAGAACATGTCGGAACAGGCATTGCCGGCACAGCCGGCAGGAAAATTATTTAGCAACACATTTTTTCAAACTATATTATTCTCGAACGTTTTATTGCAGATTGGCATTTGGATTCGCAATTTCGCCATTCTGATGTATGTAACGGATCGGACAAACAACGATCCGTTCGCGATAGGGCTGATGACTTTCGTGGAGCTGCTGCCCATCTTTGTGTTCTCCTTTATCGGAGGAACGTTCGCCGACCGGTGGAAGCCGAGACTGACGATGATCTGGTGCGACTTGCTGTCGGCCGTATCCGTATTTGCCGTTCTGATTACGATTATGTACGGCTCCTGGCATATGGTTTATCTGGTTACGTTCGTATCCGCCATCTTGTCGCAATTCTCACAGCCCTCGGCGATGAAGCTGTTCAAGCAGCATATTGCGCCGGAGCAGCTGCAGCAAGCTATGGCCATGTTCCAATCGCTTGTGGCGATCTTCATGGTTGTAGGCCCGTCGCTTGGCGTTATCTGCTATCAACGCTTCGGCATTGAGATTTCTATCGGAATTATGGGCGTGGCCTTTCTGCTGTCGGCTCTCGTATTGTTCCGCATTCCGCGGGATAGAGAAATAGAGAAGGACGAGAACGCGCCGAAAAGCCGATTCTGGAGCGAGCTTGGCGACGGCCTGAAGTATGTATGGCGCAGTTCGGTTCTCCGGTCGCTGGGCGGCACGTTCGCGCTTGCAGGCATTGCGGTCGGCACGACGCAGACGCTGGGATTGTTTGTTGTCATCGAGCGGCTCGGCCAGCCGAAGGAATTCCTGCAATATGTGCTAATGGTGAACGGTATTGCGATGCTGCTCGGCGGGGGATTGGTTATGGCGCTGGCCAAGAAGATTCCGCCGCAGAAGCTGCTGGCAATCGGAATATTGCTCAGCTCCTTCACGATGGCGGGGATCGGGCTGTCCACAAGCGTTCCGCTGTCGCTTGCCCTTCAATTTATCGGCGGACTTGGCTTCCCTTGCATTCAGATCGGGATCAGCACCATGATCCTGCAATGGACGGAAGAGAAGTTCATTGGAAGGGTCAATGGCGTGCTGTCGCCTATGTTTATGGGGATGATGGTCGTCATGACGCTGGTAGCTGCCAAGCTGAAGCAGCACTTCCCGCTAGTCGGCATCTATTGCGCGGCTGCAGGGCTTATGTTCCTTGCAATGCTGCTGCTGGTGCCATTGTTCAAATATCGTCCGGAAGCCCGGACAGGAGAGACAGGGACGGCTGCATAGCCGTCCTTTGCTCATGACATGATTTTCCCAATAAGTTGGCATGCTATGACAAGCAAGATGCATACGATTCCAACCGAAGAAAGGGAGATGTGCTTGTCTCAGGAGCATTCGGCAATCTTATTCGACTTTAGCGACAATCAAAGCGCGGAGTTGGCGCGGGACACGCTGCAGGAGCTGGGCTATGATCCCGTCATGCATAGCGACCGCCGCATGCATATCCATGTGGACGGGAATGATCTGACGTCCGCGCTTGAAATTGCGCAGTCGCTTGGCGGCCAGCTGGTGGAACAGGCGGCAATCGAAGAAGAAGCAATCACCAATACGGCTTATGCGCTTGACGGGATTACGATCCCGGCCCATGTGGTGAACGAGGACTGGATACATGAAGAGGAAGACGGGCTGCATAATCGGGATTCCGGTGCGGTCAGCCAAGAGGAATTCCTGCCCGACTCAGAGAGCTACAATCACTTCTCGGGTGATGTCCACACATAAGGGCTTGCCCTTGCATGAATAGAAAGGCGCTGCCGGGCTTGTGTCCGGCAGCGCCTTTCTTATGAATATGTTGTTGTCTCCGCCGCATGCTTGCCGGCGTTGTATCCCGTTGTGAATGCGGCTGTAATATTGTACCCGCCCGTGTAGCCGTGTATATCCAATACTTCGCCGCAGAAGTACAGCCCTTCCATAAGCTTCGACTGCATTGTCCTGGGATCGATTTCCTTTAAATGGACGCCTCCGCCCGTTACGAATGCTTCTTCGATGGTTAATGTGCCGTTCACAGATACGGGAAATGCCTTGGCGAGCTTGGCCAGTTCCATCCAGGCTTGCTTCGGAATATTGTCATACGTGATATCTTCCTTGAGGCCAGACTGGTCAAGCAGCAGCGGAATAAGCTTCTCGGGAAAAAAGCCCTTTAGCGCATTCTTGATCGCTTTGCGAGATTCTTCCTTGCATAGCGCCATAGTCTCTGAATATATTTCATCTGCAGACCGATCCGGGAAGAGATCGATTGTCGTCTTGACGGCTGTTCCGCCGTTCTTCCATTGTTCCTTGACGACAAATTGACTGCATCTAAGCACGATTGGCCCTGAGATGCCGAAGTGCGTGAAGATCATATCGCCGGTATGCTCGATCAGCTTCTTGCCCTTACCGTTCCATATGGACAATGTTACGCCGCGTAGGGACAGTCCCTGCAGCTCCTTGCTGCGTATGAAGGATGCTTGCGAGGTCAGGGGCACCTCAGTCGGGAAGAGCTCTGTAATCGTGTGGCCGGCTTCTTCCGCCCAAGCGTAGCCGTCTCCGGTCGAGCCGGTATGAGGGACAGACTTTCCCCCAACGGCTACGATAACCGAGCTGCTTCGCAGGGTCTCTCCCGATTTCAGCAGGACACCTGCCGCCCGTCCATCCTCGTAGATTACCCGGCTTACAGGACTGTTCACTCGAACTTCTACGCCTAGCGAACGAACCTTGCCGACCAGCGCATCAACGACGGTCTTTGCTTTGTCGGTGACGGGGAACATTCTGCCGTTGTCTTCTTCCTTCAGCTTAATGCCCAGTCCCTCAAAAAATTCAATAATATGCCTATTATTAAAGGTAGCAAGTGCTCCGTGTAAGAATCTGCCATTACCTGGGATATTTTTGATTAATTCATCGAGTTCCTTTGCATTGGTGACGTTACAGCGTCCGCCGCCGGATATGCCGAGCTTGCGCCCCAGCTTGTCACCCTTGTCCAGAAGCAGAACGCTTGCCCCGCCTTCCCCCGCGGCTACGCTCGCCATCAAGCCGGCCGATCCGGCCCCTACTACGATCACATCATATTTCATGACACTGCTCCTATATTAAAACATTCTCTATATCTTAATTCATGGTTTCCAGTATAATTTAATTATATTACCCGGGCAAGGAGGTCGGTTCACGATGCTTCGCGAAGAATGGCAAGTGCTTGGTACGGAAGCGAAGAGACTGTACGTCAGAGAATGGCTGCCTGAGGGGCAGCAGCCTCGGGCGCTGGTTCAAATCGTCCACGGCCATGGCGAGCATGGCGAGCGCTACCGCTATGCAGCAGAGCGAATGACAGAAGCAGGCTTGGCCGTAGTCGCTCATGATCTGCAAGGTCACGGTCGTTCAGAGGGCAAGCGCGGACACATGAGCGCGATGGATGCCGCCATTGATGACGTGCTCCGTGTTATGGAGGAGGCCAGGGAGAGGCATGCCGATACTCCGGTGTTGTTATACGGGCATAGCATGGGCGGCAATATTGCGCTGAATTGCGCCTTGAGGAGAAAGCCCGACATCGCGGCCCTGATCTTGACTAGCCCTTGGCTTAAGCTGGCCTTTAATCCGCCAGCGATCAAGGAGTGGGTCGGAAAGGGCGTCGCGCGACTATTACCGACCTTGCCGATGTCGACGGGGCTTAAGCCGGAAGATCTATTCCGGGCAAGCGAGCTTGGCATTCCGCCGATAGGCGAAGATCCGCTTAACCATACGACCATTACGCCAAGAGCATATCTGGAGGTTCAGTCCGCCGGAGAGTGGGCGCTGCGCAACGCAACAGAACTGCATGTGCCGCTGCTGCTGCTGCATGGAGATTGCGACCGGATCACATCGTTCGAAGCCAGCAGACGCCTCGCAAGCGCTCTGGGGGAACGCTGCGACTGGAAGCCGAAGGAAGGCGGATTGCATGAGCTGCACAACGATATCGGCGGGAAGGAAACTTTGAGCGTTATCATCGACTGGATTTGTCAAAGGCTTTCATTACTGACTAACTGATTCATAAAGGAGGCCGGCCTTTTGTGCTAAAGGATTTGCTGCTCCAATTCTTTTTATCCGTTCTCCCGGTATTCGCCTTCTTGCTATGGCATGACAAGGAACGCGGCTGGAGCGGATTCAAATTGTTCATTACCGCAACGAGTGGCATCTCGATGGTACTGTGCTTGCTGACAACAGCATCTGTGAATGAATATGAGATCGATTTTCGCGTCGTGCCTTACTTAATTGGTTCTTTGTACGGCGGCTATCGTGCGTTGGCAGCGCTTACGGTTCTGTATGCGGGCCTGCGCTTAACTACCGTTGATTATTTGGAAGAAATGTATGGCTTCATTGTCTATTTGACAGTGTTCCTTATCATATTGCTATGCTTGATCGGGCCATTCCAGAGAGCTGCTGCTGCCAAGAAGGAAAAGATCGGCGTATCCATTGTGAGCGCGCTGCTCGTATTGTTGATCGGCATTATTTATGTATTAATGAAGCAAGCTGATGTTCCTTGGACGCCGGACGTTACGCTTAACGTGCTGATGGCTACAATCGGCCTCTTGCTGGCTGTGTGGCTGTCCATCTACATATTGGAAGGCGTGAAAGAGAAGCAGCAGCTTCATGACAAAGTCATTCATCTGTCGGCAAGCTATCTCAATGAAGTAGAGAAGCTCCAGCAATTTATAGACAAAGCGCCGATTGCGGTCATGATGGTTGACCGGAAAGGCTATATCACGCATGTGAATGAAGAGAGCTCCAAGCTGCTTGGCCTGAAGGAGCACTTCTCCTCGGTGGAGGAGTTGAAGAAACAGCCGTACCGGGAAGTATTCCAGACGGGAGAGGAGCATGCAGGCATGCCGCTGCTCGATCAAGCCTTGAACGGGCTGCCGACGACGACTGTCCCGCAGATGGAAGAAGGCGCTATGGTGCTGTATACGACAGTGACGCTGCGTGATACATATACGAACAATGTGGCAGGGGCGGCCTTGATCGCACAGGATGTAACCGAGCTCAGCCAACTGCGGGACGAGCTTGGCAGAATGGAGAGGCTTAGTCTTGTCGGACAGATGGCGGCCAGCATTACGCATGAGATCCGCAACCCGATGGCGGTCATTCGGGGTTTCGTGCAATTAATTCAGGAGCGCAGCCCGCAGAGCCAGCATGAATATTTTCGCATTATTATGGAAGAGCTTGACCGGGCCAATCTGATTATTAGCGATTTTCTGTCCCTTGCGCAAAACCGCGAGCTCAAGATGGAACTGGCCTCTATTCATACAACGATTAACGATCTGGTTCCGTTGCTGAATGCGGACGCCAACCTGCGGGGCCAGACGCTGGAAGTCGCGCTGTGCAAGGATATTCCGCTAATGAAGCTTAATGACCGCGAGATGAAGCAGATGCTGCTGAACATCGCAAGAAACGGTATGGAGGCGATGGAGGAGAAAGGCGTTCTGCGCATCAAGACGGATTATCATGACGGGGAGATCAGCATTCACATTTCTGATCAGGGCGCAGGTATTCCGCAGGACAAGCTCAAGCATATGTTCGAGCCCTTCTTCACGACCAAGACGCGCGGCACGGGCCTTGGCCTGCCGCTTTGTCTCAGCATCGCCGAGCGGCATGGCGGCCGGATCGATGTCCAGACGGCAGAGGGGGAGGGGACCACTTTTATTGTCACCTTCAACATAACGGAGGAGTCTGCCGGGCATTCTAATCCATGAATGGATAATAGCGGCCGCTCTCTGTGAGAGTGCAACCCAATCCGCGAAGGAGGCAGAACAGGATGTCCGATAGAACGAAAGCAGACGGCAGCTCCCTGGAGCAGAAGCAGCAAGCGGCGCGCAATGCGTCCAAGGCTAATGAGTCGGGTGAGCATGCCGGCGTTGACAAAAAGCTGAACGGACCCAACCGTCCGTCGACCTAAGGCGGCGAGGGATAGCTATTGAGCGACAATAACTCACGCAAGCCAAAGGATGATCCTGCCCTTGATCCTTTCGAAATCGAGTTTCTCCCGCAATTTCGCGAAGGAAGAGGTCCAGAGGCTCCATTCGTTAATGAATATGGCGTTGTTATCGGCGATCATATGTATGAGTCCCCGGAATCGCCGCTGGAGCAATGGAGCACGGATACGGATCCCGCTATAATGGCGGGCGATCAGTGGGTGCATCCCTTTAAGGACATCGGTTTTCTGACGGAGGAGAACCGGGATTGGTTCGAGCATGGCATTCAGCCGGAGGCGAGGCAGTTCTTCCATCCGGAGCATGATGCCGCAAGCGGAGCCGATAAGCCGGCCTCTGAATAGGGAGCAACCGGAGTGACAACTCCGGTTGCTTTATTTTCGTAAGGGGCGGTATAATAGCTTAAAATAGTCCTTGAAGGAGTGTATTAGCATGTCGATGTCATTCGAGAGATATATGTTGGACATGGTCCAACCCATGCGTGACGATCTTACGAAGCTGGGAATTCAAGAGCTTCGCACAGCAGAGGAAGTTGAAGAGCATGTGCCGGGCGCGCAAGGTACGGCGCTGATCGTGATCAATTCCGTATGCGGATGCGCGGCAGGCCAATGCCGTCCGGGCGTGGCCCAAGCATTGCAGAACGAGAAGCTGCCCGATCACCTGTTCACTGTATTCGCCGGCCAGGATAAGGAAGCTACTGCGCAGGCGCGCCAATACTTTGCGCCATACCCGCCTTCTTCGCCTTCCATCGCATTGATGAAGGACGGAGAGCTGGTTCACTTTATTGAACGCCATCAAATCGAGAATCGCTCCGCAGCCGATATCGCGGCAGACTTGACGGACGCATTCGACAAATATTGCGGTTAATAGGAGCTGCCAGATGACTCTACAAGAGGAAATTATTACACGTCTCGGCGTAAAGCCGGTGATCGATCCCGACGAGGAGATTCGCAAGCGGGTCGACTTCCTGAAGAAATATGTTCTTGATGCGAACGCAGCCGGATTGCTTATCGCGATCAGCGGCGGCATTGACAGCGCCGTTGCGGCGGGTCTGTGCAAGCGTGCGACGGATGAGCTCAGCGCAGAGACGGGCAAGGAATATATGACCCTTGGCGTATTCCAGCCTTATGACAAGCAAGTCGATATTGCCGACAGCTATGCGGTTGCCGAAGCGTTCGGCTTGTTGCATAAGGCAGAGACGAATATCGGCGAGGCGGTAGACGAGATTGCCCTTGAAGTCGAGCACAGCTTCAAGGCGCTTGGCATCCCGCGCCATCTCAGCCGCGGAGGCAAAGGCAACGTCAAGGCGAGAACGCGCATGGTGATGCAGTATGCGCTTGCCTTCGATCTGAATCTGCTCGTAGTAGGCACGGATCATGCTTCGGAAGCGGTGACCGGCTTCTATACGAAGTGGGGCGACGGCGCGGTTGACCTGACGCCGCTTAGCACGCTGAACAAGCGCCAGGTAAGACTCGTTGCCGCGCGTCTGGGCGTTCCGGACAGCGTGCTGCACAAAGCGCCGACTGCCGGCCTATGGGACGGCCAGACGGACGAGGATGAGCTTGGCATCAAGTATGACGAGAACAGCGATTATCTGGAGGGCAAGGACATTGCGCCAGAGGTTCGCGAGAAGCTTGAGAAGCAATATTTGAAGACGGAGCATAAGCGTTCCGCTATTCCCGGCATTTAAGGAAATGGACCGTTCCGACTTAGCAGGCTGACGCTTGGAATCTATGTGATTCCAAGCGTCAGCTTTTTTGTGCTTAACAGAAGATTAGCCGCTGAAGCGGGATGAGGGAAATACGCATTTTTGAAAATGAATGAAAATAAAGAGGGTTGTTCACAGTTCGTTCACAATTTGTTCACAATTAGATGGCTCGTTCGGGTCATGTCTTCATCGGCCGAAGTTGTTACAATATGTAAGTTAATATTAATTCGATAAGAGAGGTTGATGTAGGATGTCTATTCGCAAGAAAATGACAGGCGCGCTGCTGGCAGCCGTGTTGACGGTAAGCGCAGCAATACCCGTGTTCGCTCATGACGGCTGGTCGCAGACTAATTCGCCCATAGTGGCGCCGGGGCAAGTCTCTTATGTTGAACTTATGCTTGGCAACCACTCCAATGAGCACAAAAGCTATCGCATCGCAGGACAATGGAGCACAGACACATCGAAGGTGTTCGTTACGACGCCGGGCGGCGTCAAGTCCGACATTACGGGAACCAGGTTCTATACAGGCGAAGCAGCTACGGAGACGGAACCTGCAGTCAACAACTATTTTGTCGCATCGTTCAAGTCGAACACGCCGGGCGCTTATATCGTCTCGGTTGAGGGCGACAGCATCTTCAAGCATGGCGGCACAGGCAGCCGCACGCTGCGCAGCGCGAAGTCGTTCGTTGCTGTAAGCGACATTCCGGTCATTGACCGCGTGAAGGCGCTGCAAGGGTTCTCGAAGCAAGTAAGCCCTGACCGCGCTGAGCTTATTCCGCTCTTCAATCCTGCTGCTGTGACAGCTGGCGAAGAAGTGTCCATCCAATTGCTGCTGAAGGGCGAGCCCCTTGCAGACACCAATGTGGATATCATCCGCCGCAGCAACTCGGAGCCGACTGAGCTTGTAACGGACAAGGACGGCAAGATTGCGTTCAAGGCTGGCGCTGCCGACTACTATCTTGTCCGCGCGAAGCCGGCGACGAAAGAAGCCAAGGATGGCGAATACGATCAGACGAGCTACGAGGCGACTATGACGTTCACTGTACAGAACGAATCGCCGAAGCTGCCTGGCAAGCCGGCCTCCAGCGTACCGCATGTCTATGTTAACGGTGTAGCAGTTGCGCAAGATGGCGCTGTGAAAGTAGAGAAAGGCGTAACGAAAGCATCCGCTGACTTTATCCGTGATCATATCGATCCTAACTACGCATCGCAGGAAGCTGGCGCGCTTCGCGCCATCGCAGAGGCGGCAGGCGCGACCGTGGAATACTTCCCGGCCGTGGGCGAATCCAGAGCCGCAGTTGCGATTTACACGAAATAACGCATGATGAAAAAAAGTTATTCCTTACTGGCTATTCTGCTGGTGGTATGGGCATGCTTGCCGAGCTTCGTCTCGGCACATGCCTATATTTATCAGTCCTCTCCGCTGGCCAATGCGGTATTGGATAGCTCGCCATCTCAGATCAAACTTACATTTACCGAAAAAATCGATACCAAGATGAGCTCTGTTACGCTGGAGAACAGCGCAGGCGGCGAAGTAAAGGGGACACTCAGCAGCGATGGCGACCAGACGCTGATTTTGACGATTCCTAAGCTGGAGCAAGGCGTGTACAAGGTAAAGTGGCAGGTGCTGTCCTTGGATACGCATGTGACCGACGGCTCCTTTCAATTCTCCATCGGCGTAGCGCTGGAGACGAAGGCGCCTGACGATACGGCTTCGCTTGACGGCGGCGGCTCTGGCGGCAGCGCTAAGCCGACCGCAACTCCGAAGCCGACAGTGGCGCCATCGGCAGCCGCTTCAACGGCTTCACCCGGCACTGCTGCAACGGCGAAGCCATCAGTGACGCCGTCGCCGAGCAGCCCAGCCAAGCAAGAGCCGTCTCAGGCAGCCGGCTCGGCTACCCCGTCGCCAACACCGACGCCGTCTCAAGACGCAAGCGAGGCATCCGCGCCGCCTGCCGAGGCGGAGACCTCCGAGCCGGATGATACGGCAAGCGGCGAGTTGCCGGAGACTGCTGAAAGCGCAGGCCTTGCGACCGATCCGTCGGATGCAGAGCCTGCCGCTACGGATGACGCGGAAGAAGCGAGCGGTGTTGTCGAAAGCGAGACGGAGCCGTCGGCTGTAAGCTCCGGCGGCGATTCTGCCGCATCGGCATCAAGCAGCAGCGGCGGAGAGCATAATCATGCGGGAGGCCACGGTTTGATGGTGTTCCTGCGCATTGCCGAGGTGCTGGCTGCGCTAGCTGCCGGAGGCATCTTGTTCTTCCGCTACGCGCTATGGAGAAACGAAGACAGCGAGCCGCCAATCGGATTTTCGCTGCGGGCGGAGCAATTCGTTATTGCAGCCGCCGCGATCATCTGGATCGCATCCGGATGGAGCCGTATCGACATGCTGGCTTCGCAGTTTAGCGGGATCGCCTGGAACGATATTTTATCGCAGACGATGGTAGGCAAGGTTTCCTTCCTGCGACCGTCTGCGGCGGTCATCATCCTGCTGCTGGCATTTGCGCCGAAGCGCGAGGCTGTATGGGCTAATCCGGTCAAATGGCTGCTCGCGGCGGGCATTATCGTCACGTTCCCGATGACTGGGCATGCTTACGCGGCGGCAGAAGATGCCATGGTTTCGATTATTGCTCATACAGTCCACATGGGGACTGCCGCCGTCTGGTTTGGCGGTTTGACAGGTCTCTGGATGCTTACCTATCGGCCTGGAGGCAGCAAAGCCTTGCTTCGCACAGGTGACAGGTTCGCAATGTACGCTTTGCCTAGCATTGTTCTCATTATCATTAGCGGAGTATGGCTGACGCTGAATCATCTCTCCTCGTGGAGCCAGCTATGGAGCAGCGATTACGGCAGACTGGCGCTTGTCAAAATCGTCCTGCTGCTGCTTGTCGTTGGCATAGCGGCCGTTCATCGGCTGCTGCGGTCCAAGGCTTCTGGAGAGAGAGCTCTTGTATGGGGTGTTCGCGCAGAGATTGTAGCAGCTATAGCCCTTATTGTCGCTGCCGGATGGCTGGCGACGACCTCGCCGCCGCCATATTCGCCGCCTGATGCGGCCAGAGAGCCTGTATATTGGCATGTGATGGGCGAGAAGGCGCATATGACGCTGCGAATCAATGAAAGCAAGAGCGGCACGCAGCTCGTGAAGCTTGATGTATGGATTCGCGAGGACCAAGGCGAGCCTGAAGAGCTTCAGGTGGAGTTTGTTCCGGAGGCCGGAGCAGCTGCGGGGGCGGTTGCCATTCCGTTAGAGAAGGAAGAAGGCGGAAGCGATCCATTCGGCTTCCCTGGATTCAACAAATTTACGTATGCTGCTGAGGGCTCGTACATCGGTGCAGCTGAAGACGGACTTCTGGTCGTAAGCTTCAAGGATAAGAGCGGTGAAGCTTTCTCTTACGAGAGAGCGCTGAACGATTCCGGCTTGGCGCCTTGACAAACGATGATCCCATCTGCTAATGTCTCCATCATGAAAGAGGAGGCAGGAGCATGATAATAGGAATCGGACATGATCTGACGGACGTGGCGAGAGTCTCCGAGATGCTGGAGAGCAAGCTGCGCGACAGATTCATGCAGCGTATATTGACTCCTGGCGAACGGAGTGCTTGTTCATCTTATAGCGGGCCGCGCCTGCATCAGTATGTTGCGGGGCGGTTCGCAGCCAAGGAAGCGATTGCGAAGTCATTTGGCTGCGGCATCGGAGCTTTGCTTGGTTTTGGAGATATGGATATCGGGCGGGATGCATCCGGCAAGCCAGTCTGCAGACTGTCTGCTGAAGCATGGGTTCGGCTTGGTCTCAGTGGAGCGGATACTGCCATTCACATTACGATTACGCATGAACGCGCATTGGCTTCGGCTTTTGCCGTCGTGGAACGGATAAAATTGTAACCTTTGGCCCATACTGCGAATGTAATAGCAGTAAGATGCGGCGAAAGGAGAATGGCTATGAACAGAGGGCGTCAGCATAACGCGAAGAGACGGTTCAAGACAGGTCAATGGGTGCAGTATGACGGCATGTATTCCAATGATTGGGGCGATGATCTGCTGCTCGTTCAAGGCGACTTATTCCCGACTCATCCCCAAATGGGCGAAACCCATTGGTTCTACGCAGGTCCCGCAGTCCATTACGACCACAAGTCTCCGAAATCCAATGGGCATTACATCGGCTATTGAGACACTAAACGTCGTTTGATGCAAAACAAATAAAAGTATGGCGGTGCACAGGATGTAATCCTGACACCGCCATTTTCTGTTTCGGTATATAACTAGCCGCCTTGAAAAGCGAGAACCTTGCTTCAGGCGCGATTAGTGGCGCATGGGCAGCGTTAAATCAGCTTTTGGAGCTGTTGAGCTTATGTAACGCCGCCATACGTCGCTATTTTCGCTTTTGCGCAGATTTTACGGGTTTAGCGCCGCGTGGCGTCGTTAGATCAGAATTTGGAGCGATGGAGCTCGTGCAACGCCGCCATACGTCGCTATTTTCGCTTTTGCGCAGATTTTACGGGTTTAGCGCCGCGTGGCGTCGTTAGATCAGAATTTGGAGCGACTAAGCTCTTTTAACGTTACTAAGTGCCATTATTATCGTATAACTGTCACATAGGAGAAATTAGTAGTGCCGAGCCGTGATTAGTAGGGCCCCGGCTGTGGCATCATGCGATAGATTGATAGTGTCACAGCCGGATATAGAACGCTCTGAGGCTGATCCGCAGGGCTTTATTGCTTGGAGGCCAGCCAGTCGGCCAGACCGTCGATTTCCTTTTCCGATAAGGTATCGGCGAAGCCCGGCATCAGCCCTTCGCCTTGCTTGATCTGAGCCGTGATCTCCTCGTAGCTCATGCGGGAGCCAACCTGCTGCAGGTTCGTATTGGCGCCGACGCGGCCTTGCAGGTCGTTGCCGTGACAGTTCAGGCAGCGGGCCTTGTAGACGGCTGCAATATCGGACGGAGCGTCCTTCAGGTTTGTGCCTCCTGTCGGGCTGCCGCCGCATGCGGCCAGTGTGGCAGCCAGCGCCAGAAAGACAGTGCATTTCGCCAGTTGAGCAGTTAATTTAGCAGTCAGCAAAGGTACTCCTCCTTTCTCTTCCATGTTATTCATAGGAATATGCTTGTATAATTCGTATAATAGAGGAATGAGAGAGAACAAACAACCACTCCGAGGACGGGAAGGATTACGATAGTATGACAATGCAAGCGGAAGCAAGGCAATATTTTAGCCGGGAGCTGCTGGCCTGGTATCAAAGAGGCAACAGGGACCTGCCGTGGCGGAAAAATAAAGACCCTTACCGGATATGGGTATCCGAAATTATGCTTCAGCAGACGAGGGTCGATACGGTTATCCCTTACTTTGAACGATTTATGGCGAATTTCCCGACGGTACAGGCTCTTGCCGAAGCGCCGGAGGATGAGGTGCTGAAGTGCTGGGAGGGACTCGGCTATTATTCGCGGGCGAGAAACCTGCAGGCGGGCGCTAAGATGGTGATGGAGCTATATGGCGGCATCATTCCCGATGATAAGGAATCGGTGGCGGTACTAAAGGGCGTCGGGCCGTATACGACAGGCGCGATTATGAGCATTGCCTTCAACCGTCCGGAGCCGGCGGTGGACGGCAACGTCATGCGGGTGCTCTCCCGCTATTTCTGCCTGGAGGATGATATTGCGAAGCCGTCTACAAGAGTAGGGATCGAGAAGCTTGCCGCAAGCCTTATTCCAGAGGGAGCGGCGGGTGACTTCAATCAGGCGCTGATGGAGCTGGGCGCGCTCGTCTGTACGCCCAAGTCGCCAAGCTGCTTGCCATGTCCGGTTATGGAGCATTGCGAAGCGAGAATGGCGGGGCGCGAGACGGAGCTTCCGATCAAGACGAAGGCGAAGCCGCCGCGGCAGGAATACCGCTTGGCGGTAATTGTCGAGGGCACAGCCGAACACGCAGGGAAAGTGCTGGTCAGACAGCGTCCAAATACAGGACTGCTGGCTCAGATGTGGGAGCTGCCGCATCTGCTGCTTGACGGCAAGCACAGCGGCATGTTCGCAGAATCGGCTCCCAAGGAGCAAGGCGAGCTGGCGGAAGCCGCCATCCGCATGCTGGAGACGGACGCAGGTTTGCTGATCCGACCGACAGGATGGTTTGCGGACGCGGATCATATCTTCAGCCATATTCACTGGCGGATGCGGGTATATGCAGCGGATCTGGGCGTTATGGACGGCGTGCTGGCTGCGGAGAGCGGAGCGCCTTATTGGACAGGCGAGCCGGCAGCGACTCTGGAGGATATGCCGGCAGAGGAGCGAAGCCGATACCGCTGGATCGGAAGGGACGAAATGGACAGGCTTCCGTTCCCGAATTTGTTCTTGAAGCTGTTGAATGACTATTGGAGCAGGAAATCTTAAGGCGGAAAAGGGGTAGAATGGGAATGAGCGGCATGCTGAATGAATTGTTGAAGCATAAAATCGTGGCTATCCTGCGCGGCATCGAGGATGACAAGGCAGACGATACAGCCAGAGCGCTGCTGGACGGCGGCATCCGGCTGATGGAGATTACGATGAATACGGACGGCGCGGCGGCTATGATCAGCCGCTGGCGCGAGCGGTTCGGCGAAGAAGCGCATATCGGAGCCGGAACGGTTATTGATCTCGATACCGCGAAGCAAGCGGTTAAGGCGGGAGCGCAGTTCCTGATCTCTCCCAATCTGGATGAGGAAGTTATCGCATATGGCCGGGAGCATGGCGTCTCCGTCTGGCCGGGCGTCATGACGCCTACCGAGATTGTGAGGGCCGTCAAGGCCGGCGCAGAAGCTGTCAAGCTGTTCCCTATGGGATCGCTTGGGGTCAATTATTTGAAGGAGATTCGCGGCCCGCTCAAGGAAGTGCCGATTCTGGCAACCGGCGGAGTCGATCTGCACAATATTGCAGAATACTTCGGCTCAGGTGCGAACGGTGTCGGACTCGGAACCAAGCTGGTTAATATGGAATGGGTGAAGGAAGGCCAGTTCCACAGAATTACCGAGCGCGCCCGGGCGTTCACTCTTGCGGTCAGCGAGCTGGGTTAAGCTGATGTTGGGGGCAATTTGCCTTCGGACTGGCATCATTCCCGTGGACGAACATATGATGTTAGGAAAGCGGGCAAGCGTTCGCCATTCGAGTGGCGGCTATGCCGCAGGAGAGATTGAAGGAGGAGCCTATGCGTAAAGGAGCAGTCAAGCTGCTGGCTATCGCGATTGTCATTGCTGGCGCGTACAGCTTGAATATGAAACTGAATTTGTTCCCGACGAGCGCGGATTCGAGCCCGGAGCCGGCTCCTGTTGCCAAAGCAGTGGAAGCGGCTCATGAGCCGGCCGCAGCCGAGGAGGAGCTGCCGGACCGATTCGAGAAGCTTGAGCTTGAGCTGGCCAAAGGGTTCAAGGAGCGGGATGAGCGGTTCTCTGCCTCTTATACGGGCGACAAGTCAGAGCTGTCCGACCAGATGACCGATATTATCAGGGCGGCGCTCACGCATGACGACTACTCCGCTTACATATTGGAGTCTTACTTGTATACGATTCGAAGCTGGGGCAACAAGTCAACCATAACGGTGGAGGCGAAATACCGCGAGTCGCCGGAGGAGACGGCCAAAGTGGTGCAGGCAGTGGATGCAGCGCTTGCCGCAATCCTGCAGCCGGGCATGAATGACCACGAGAAGGTAAAAGCCATTCACGATTGGGTCGTAACCCATGTGGAGTACGATCAGTCGCTTAGCTACTATACGGCTTACAATGCGATCTCATTAGGCAAAGCGGTATGCCAGGGGTACTCGCTGCTCGGCTATCTCATGCTGGAGAAGGCGGGTATACCGGTGCTCATTGCAGAAGGCAAGGTCAATACTGGCGAGCATGCCTGGAACATGGTGCAGCTTGACGGGCAATGGTACCATCTGGATCTGACATGGGATGATCCGGTTGGCGCCGAGGATGACCGCATCCGTTATACGTATTATTTGAAGACGGATGAGGAGCTTAGGGCAGACCATCAATGGACGCGGACGTATCCGGAAGCTTCAACCAGATACGCCGATGCCTTGAAGAACCTGGCGGAAGCGGGCGGGGATCAGTCTGACCGTTTTGAAAAGCTTAAGGTGGCGATAGGGCTGCATTGGCTGGAGGAGGAGCATACGGTAGCAGATGCGGTCGAGCTCAAGGAACGTATTCGCTCGGCTGTCGCTTCCCGAACGGGCAAGCTGGAATTCCGGTACGAGCAAGGCGAGGACTTCCCGAATGAGCTGAAAGCGGCATTCGATGGAGTAGGAGTTGCGGTGGGCTACCGCGCGAGCTATGAGAAGTTCGGAAGCGGAGGCGATGCGCTGCTCGTTCAGTTGCATTTGAACTATCCATAGCCTCGAGGGCAGTTATGCTAATCATCAATATTAAATAGAGCCTGCGAGAGCGGTGTCTTCTGGCACCATCTTCGCAGGCTCTTTCTCATCTTATTTTGACTCCTGATTCCGGGCGGCGGTCATCTGCTGCCATACGGAGCCGGCTGCTTCTTCGCCGCGTTGAATTCTCTCCAGCGCAATCTGGGCTTGCAGCATAATCTCGAACTCGCTGTCCTTGGCTGCTTCTTCCAGTGCCTCGATGGCAGATTCGTCGCCCGCCTCATAGAGGAAGCGCGCCGCTCTCCAGCGGACAAGCTTGTTCTTGTCCTTCAATGCCTCGATCATCGGGCCGATCGCCGCCGGATCTCCGATGTCGGACAATGTATCGCCAGCTGTACGCCTTACGGACGAGGAGGAATCCTTCAACGCTTCGAACAGCAGCGGCATCGCTTCCGGGGTCTTGAGGTCGCCCAGGTAGATGACGCCCAGACGCTTGATCGAAGCATTCTGGTCGCGGATGGCCTTCTCGAGCAGCGGAATGCCGTCCGGTTCGCTAATATAGCGCTCCAGCGCGGCGTAGCGAATCTGCCAGTCATCCGACTTGAACTGCTCCAGCGCCTCTTCCAGCGACAGCGGAGCGGGTCTAGGCGCTACAGGGGCTTCCTGCTCGCCGGGGCCTGCTTGCAGCGAAGCTTCGATGAGCATATTCAGCCGCTCCTCCGTGTACGTCGCTTCAAGCTCGCGAACGATCTCGGCGGCGATCTCCTCCGGCTCGCCATAACGGACGCCGAATTCCTCCAGCTTGCGCTCGCGGATCATAGTAGAGCCGGCTGCTGCGCTGACGGCGTCGGTGAATTTCGGCGGGAGTGCGGAACGCACTTCCTTGTCGTCCATCCGCACTCTGACCTGAATCGGGATGCCGCGGAACATCTGCACAAGCACTTGAGCTTCGCCGAATCCGGTGGAGATTCCGTTGCCTGCTGCTGCCGAAGCATCACCGTCGCCGGCCTGCAGGAGCTGCCGGGCATCGGCCAAGATGCGCGCCCAATCCGCTCCCGGCTTGCGGTCAAGCGCAATGAAGTCGGCGGTGCGGAATACGCTGCGCACGCCCTCTATAGCGAGCAGGCCTTTGAACGGCTCCGGCGCGCTGTCCGCCTCGGACACCTTATACGTCAGCCTTCTGCCGCGCGGCAGCATCTCGTCCACATTCAGCTTCATGGAGTTGGGGCTCGGCGTTGGTTCTATGGATAACAGTTTCATTTGAGCGAAACCTCCTTAAAGATAGTTATACGCATGTACAATGCCATCTACTCTACTATACCATGACAGCCGCGGATAATCCCAGCAATCGATACCGCAATAAGGCTAAGTTGAGTAGACTGGAAACGACAATACGTTGTTCGCAATTTGCAATGCATGCCCTTGACTTGTTATCTTAAGGGTATGCCACAAGCAAGCGGGGAGGGAAAGCGCAACTTGAGAAATAAGAAATTTGCCAATCAGGATCAGGTTGAACAGCATAATTCCTTTAAGCAATTCAAACGATGGCGTCAAGAACGGGTCCGCAAGCTCAAGCTGAAGGATTATTCGTATAGGGTACCCCAAGGGGAGACGGACTTGCCTTTTTTGGCAAGCAACAGAGAGCTCCCGTCCATCACCTGGATTGGACATTCCACCTTCCTCATTCAACTGGGAGGTTTAAATATTGTGACGGATCCCGTATGGTCGGGACAAATGGCCTTTCAGAAGCGGCTTGCGCCGCCCGGCATTCCCATTAAGGACGTGCCTCCCGTGGATGTGGTGCTGGTCTCCCATTCCCATTACGACCATTTAAGCATCGCATCGCTCAGGCGGCTGACAGGCGGCAGGCAATTGCTTGTTCCTGCAGGGCTTAGCTCGAAGCTGAAGCTGAAGGGATTCAACAACGTCAGGGAATTTCATTGGTGGGAGTCGGTTACGATCAAAGGCGTCAAATTCACCTTCGTGCCGTCTCAGCACTGGACGCGCCGCAATCCATGGGATACGAACAGCTCTCATTGGGGCGGATGGGTGATGGAGACGGCGGGGGCGAATCGTGCCGATATAGAACCGCATAGCAAGCAACAGACGGCTGAATCGATAAAAGCCTCATACCAAGAAACGGCGGCAGCGTCGGCTTGGAAGGCGGAGCAGCCCGAGAAGAAAAAGCGGGCGGTGCGTCATGCCGTTCCGGCTTCGACAATCTATTTTGCTGGAGACAGCGGGTATTTTCGCGGGTTCAAGGAGATCGGCAGCCGGTTCCAGATCGATGTGGCGCTTATGCCGATCGGCGCCTATGAGCCGGAATGGTTCATGAGTCCGCAGCATGTGTCGCCGGAGGAAGCATTGCAGGCCTTCGAGGATACGGGGGCCAAATGGTTTGTTCCCATGCATTATGGCGCCTTCAAGCTGGCGGACGATACTCCGCGGGAAGCTCTTGACCGCCTGGAAGCGGAGCGCTGCCGGAGATGCCTCGAGAAGGAGCGCGTCATCGTGCTGCCGCTCGGAGAGACATGGAAGCTTACGTAGTGCTTGGGACCAATCCTTCTAAGAAGTGCTCTAAGCATAGTGCGCAAAAATAGATTTCCGTTAGGAGGCTATCCATGACGAATCGAAATTTGAGCATAGGCATCATTGGGGCAGGGGCAATAGGCGGCGTCCATATGGACACCTTGGCTAAAGTCGAGGGCGCGAATGTGACGGCAGTTGCGGATGCGCATCTGCAGATGGCGCAGCAGCGAGCCGGGCAGTACGGCATTGCGGCGGTTTACACCGACCCATGGGCGCTGCTTGCGGATGAGAGCGTGGACGTTGTTGTGATAGCGGTGCCGAATCAATTCCATGCTCCGTATGCCATTGAAGCGCTAAAGCGGGGCAAGCATGTGCTGCTGGAGAAGCCGATGGCTATCGATTCAGCTTCTGCGCGCTCCATCGCTGATGAGGCGGAACGGTCGGGCAAAGTGCTGATGATCGCGCATCAGATGCGGTGGAAGGGGCTGAGCCGGGCGGTGAAGGAGATGATCAGCCGCGGTGACCTCGGGCGAATCTACCTGGCCAAGACGGGCTGGCTCCGCAAGAAGGGCATCCCGGGCTGGGGATCATGGTTTACGCGCAAGGAGGCTGCGGGCGGAGGGCCGCTCATAGACATCGGTGTCCATATGCTTGATTTGTCGCTCTATCTGATGGGCAATCCGCAGCCGCAATCCGTCTATGGCTCGACCTATGCGGAGTTCGGCCCGAACCGCGAAGGCATCGGCAGCTGGGGCACGCCTGACTGGAACGGTTATTACAATGTTGAGGATCTGGCTTCCGCGCTGATCAAGCTGGATAACGGAGCGACGCTGTCGCTTGACGTCAGCTGGGCTGCTCATGCGGCAGGCTTGCCGGAGGAGCCGTTCCTGCATCTGATGGGCACGAAGGGCGGCATATCGATCATTGGCGAGAGAGGGACGTATATTACTCATCGGAGCAATGAGGTGGCCGAAAGCGAGATAGCGCCGTATGCAGGGGAAGAGGATCGGGTGCTGATGGCCCGCTGCTTCGTGGAATGCGTTCATGAGGGGCGGCAGCCTGACGCAGGTGCCATGGCTGGTTATACAACAAGCCGGATACTGGATGCCATCTACGAATCTTCGCGTACCGGCCATGAAATTAAGCTGATATGAAACCATGGGATAGGTTGGAACCTCTCTGCCGTCCGGCGCGTATGTATGCCGGGGAGAGGTTTTTTGCGCAGTCAGCCCTTTATGCGGCAGAAATCTGTGATCTTTTCCATATAAGCCGCTTTCATCGTTCGTTTCTATAAGAGACTGTGCTATAATAGTTCGAGAAAATGCGATTATGTAGTGAAGGACGGGATTAAATACCATGATTAGCACAAGTGGCATAACGCTTCGCTTTGGGAAGCGCGCGCTTTTTGAAGATGTTAATATCAAGTTTACGCCGGGCAATTGCTACGGCCTGATTGGAGCGAACGGGGCGGGCAAGTCTACGTTCCTCAAGATTCTATCCGGCGAAGTGGAGCAATCCTCGGGCGAAGTTCATATTACGCCGGGCGAACGCCTTGCCGTATTGAAACAGAACCATTACGAATATGATAGCTTCAGAGTGCTCGAGACTGTCATTATGGGTCATAAGAAGCTGTATGAAGTGATGAAGGAGAAGGACGCGCTGTATGCGAAAGCTGACTTCACGGACGAAGACGGCATGCGCGCAGGCGAGCTTGAGGCAGAATTTGCGGATATGAACGGCTGGGAGGCTGAATCCGAGGCGGCAGAGATGCTGAACGGCCTTGGCATCTCGACCGAGCTTCATGACAAGCAGATGTCAGAGCTGAGCGGCAACGAGAAGGTCCGCGTCTTGCTGGCGCAAGCATTGTTCGGCTCTCCTCACATTCTATTGCTCGATGAGCCTACCAACCACTTGGACATCGAGTCCATTCGCTGGTTAGAGGACTTCCTTGCAAAGTATGAAGGCACCGTAGTCGTAGTCAGCCATGACCGTCACTTCTTGAATACGGTATGTACGCATATTGCGGACATTGACTTTGGCAAAATTCAGATGTATGTGGGCAACTACGACTTCTGGTACGAGTCCAGCCAGCTGGCTCTATCGCTTATGCGTTCAGAGAACAAGAAGAAGGAAGACAAGATTAAAGAGCTGCAGGCGTTTATCCAACGTTTCAGCGCGAACAAATCAAAGTCCAAGCAAGCGACTTCCCGTAAGAAGCTGCTTGATAAGATTACGCTGGATGACATTCGTCCGTCCAATCGTAAATATCCGTTTATCTTGTTCAAAGGCGAGCGCGAAGCGGGCAAGCAGCTTCTTCTAGTTGAAGGCCTGACCAAATCGGTTGAAGGCGAGAAGCTGATCGACAACTTGACCATTACGATCAATAAAGGCGACAAGATCGCTTTTGTCGGACCGAACAGCTTGCCGAAGACTACGTTCTTCCAGCTGATCGCCGGCGAGCTTGAGGCGGATGCGGGCAATTATTCGTGGGGCGTTACGACGACTCGCGCGTACTTCCCTAAGGACAACTCCGCGTACTTCGACGGCGTTGATCTGAACCTGGTAGATTGGCTTCGCCAATATTCGAAAGACCCTGACGAGACGTTCCTGCGAGGCTTCCTTGGCCGAATGCTGTTCTCTGGCGACGATGCTATGAAGAAAGCAAGCGTATTGTCTGGCGGCGAGAAGGTTCGCTGCATGCTGTCTAAGATGATGCTGGAAGGCGCGAACGTGTTCATCCTGGATGAACCGACGAACCACTTGGATCTGGAGTCTATTACAGCGCTGAACAACGGTCTGATCGATACGGATTGCACGATCCTGTTCACATCCCATGACCATCAGTTCGTACAGACGATCGCCAACCGGATTATCGAGATTACTCCGAACGGAGTGATCGACCGTATGATGACTTACGATGAGTACCTTGAGAGCGCGGAAGTGAAAGAGATTCGCGAGCGCATGTACTCGGTATAAGCATAATTGAGCCATTCCGTCCCGAATTTATTTTCGGGGCGGTTTTTTTGTGTGAAATGGGAATGATTCGCATCCATTGCGACCATCATAACGTAGACCGGATCGGCGCAGGCGGCTGTTTTCCGATTCTGGCCCTTGTCTCACTCTTTTGCCCTGAGGCATAAAAGCTCGCATAAGGTCAACACTGTTTCTCTAGACCCACACGGTACCGCTCGGGTATGATATCGAGAGACGTTTTGAAGAGATTGGCAGGAGGCTTGGCATTTTGACACAGTATGAGGATATCAAAGAAGGCGAGAAGGGCGCTTGGGTTAGCATAGCTGCTTATATTGCCTTATCAGCCTTGAAGCTCGCAATCGGTTATATGTTTGTATCAGGAGCGCTCGTAGCCGACGGCTACAATAACTTGACGGATATCGTAGCTTCCGCAGCGGTGCTGGTCGGCCTGCGCATATCGCAGAAGCCGCCGGATAAGGACCATCCATACGGCCATTTCCGCGCGGAAACCATTGCCGCACTTATTGCGTCTTTTATTATGGCGACGGTTGGCATTCAAGTTCTTATTACCGCCGTTAGATCGCTTATCGCAACCGAGCATACGACGCCTAATATGATTACGGCTTGGGTCGCGCTATTCTCGGCAGTGTGCATGGGAGCAGTCTATTGGTATAACAGCCGTCTGGCCCGCAAGATCAACAATCAGGCGCTGATGGCGGCGGCGAAGGATAACCTGTCTGACGCTTTGGTCAGTATCGGAGCGGCAGTCGGCATTATCGGAGCCCAATTCGGTATGCCTTGGCTGGACCCTGTTGCGGCGTTGCTTGTAGGCATCATTATTTGCAAAACGGCATGGGGCATCTTCTATAGCTCCACACACGCGCTGACCGACGGTTTCGACGAGAAAGAGCTGACGACGCTGCGTGCGACGATTGCCAAAACAAAAGGCGTTATTGCAATTAAAGATATTAAGGCCAGAGTTCACGGCAGCAACGTGCTGGTGGACGTGATTGTGCTGGTCGATCCTGAATTATCCCTGATTGAGAGCCATCGGATTTGTGACGAGATTGAGCGAAGAATGGGCCGGAAGCACAATATTATGGGTGTTCATGTCCATGTCGAGCCGCTGGAGCAGGACCATCAGACCTCGAAAGAGAGCTTAAATCCGCTGCCGGAAGGCCGCTAAAGCCGCTTGGTAAATAGGACCATATTTTAGCCGGAAACTCAAAAATGAGCCTTTAGTCCTAATACCTGTATGAGAGAGTCCTAATCTTTATGAGAATTCTCATTTTTGGTATTTGGACCAATAAACTCACTGCATACATCATTTGATAAAAGCGAAAAAGGAAGGCGTCTCCATGGATGGAGGCGCCTTTTATTAATTTTTTCTTAGCATTTTTGGGTAATTCGATATTCCCATTTCAGGCGTCCCCCATTTAGGAACATGGGTCGATGCTCGTACCAAGACGCCAAACTTACAATGGTTGATGTAGACGCCGAACACCGGCACAGCAACCATCATACAAGGAGGCGTATTGAATGAAATACACCATGAAGCACAAAGTCGCTGCTGCGACCATATCGGCCGCATTGCTGCTAGGCACCGCAGTGGTGATCCCAGCGCCGGCAGCTTATGCCGCGCAGTCGGCTGAAGTGATCTGGGGAGTTAACATGCGTACGGCCCCATCGGCTTCGAGCACGGTTATCCGCATGCTGAAGAAAGGCGAGAATGTGAGCATCATCGAGGAAGCGGGCAGCGGCTGGTACAAGGTAAGCGATTCTAGCGGCAAAACAGGCTATATTTCTTCCTCTTCCAAATATACGACAGTGAGCGGTTCTTCCGATTCCTCTTCTTCGAATTCCGGTTCTTCGTCGGAAGCTGTTCCGGCTATGAACGCAGTTGTGAAAAAATCGGTTTCCTTCCGTGAAGGTCCGACGACATCAGCCAAGCGCATTCGTTATCTGCAAACAAACGAGCAGGTTCAAGTATTGGGCAAATCGGGCAGCAGCTGGTATGAAGTGCTTGATTCGAATGGTGTAAAAGGCTACGTGACCACGCAGACACAATACCTGTCTCTGGGCAGTACGGCGGGCACAGGCAGCGGATCGACGAATACGGGTTCCAACGGATCCGGCAACAGCTCGAACGGTGATACGGTCACTAAGCCGTCTACGCCGTCCTCCAACGCATCGGTTGAGAAAGTGATCTCGGCCGGGATGAAGTATCTGGGCACACCGTATGAGTTCGGCTCCAACCGCAGCTCGACCAAAACGTTCGACTGCTCCGCTTTCGTTAGAAGAGCATTCATCGACGGACTGGGCATCACGCTTCCGGCAGATTCTCGCCAGCAAGGCGATTATGTGAAGAAAAAAGGCAACACAACAACGAATATCAACAATCTGAAACGCGGCGATCTGATGTTCTTCATGTCCTACAAAGGGACAAGCGCATCCGCCTATAGCGGCGTGAACAAGTCTACTGCACGCATTACGCATGTCGGCATTTATCTGGGCGACGGCAAAATCCTGCACACGTACTCCAAGGAGAGCGGCGGCGTAAGAACGAATACGATCAAAGGCACGCATTGGGAGCACCGCTTCCTGTTCGGAGGAAGCGCGCTGTAAGAGCAGACGAGTCATATGAAAAAAGCTATCCCTCATCTCTTCGCGGAGAAAAGAGGGATAGCTTTTTTATGAGGATACGTCGTTTTTGAGTTCGGCTGCCGCAGGATGGCGATCTGCCTTAGCCTGACGATCGGCCGCTGTGTGCCGCTCAGCCGCAGCTTGTTGCTCAAGGACTGGTTGATGCTCGGCCGCAGCATGGCGTTCCATGGCTTGATCAGAACCTTCTGCTGCTTGGTGGTCCTTAGCCGGCTGCTCTTCTGCCTCTTGCTTTAATTGCTTCTTCTTGCGGATTCTGCTGCGAACAAATAGGAAAATCGCGATTAACGGTACGGCGATGACAAAGGTATACAGCGATACATCCTTCACCATCGATTCTGCTGCGCGGCCATAGAAGTAGAACAATGCGCCGACTGCGTAAAACTTGACGGCCCGACCAACCGCAGCATAACCAATCAACCGCCATAACGGAAAGTTTAAGGCACCGGATAAAATCGTAAATACTTTAAACGGGATTGGCGTAAACGATCCAATCAATATGGCAGCCTCGCCGTTTTTTTGGAACCGGCTTGTTGCGGCATCAATCCATTCTGTTTTGAGAAAACGATAGAGAACGGACTTGCCCATAATCTTGCCCAGATAGTACCCGACCGGTGTGCCGAGCAGACAGGCGATATATCCGACGGTAGCCAGCCACAGGGCTGTTGTCGGATTCATGATACTTAAGGATACCTGTAAGAAAAACGCAGGGACCGGAAAGATGACCGCGTCGAGAAAGGAATGCACGAACAGTCCCAAGGGGCCATAATCCTTCAGAAAGTCAATAAAAGCTTGAAACATGAGGCAGGCTCCTTTTTGTTCAACGTACCTGCTAAGTATAGCATACAGTTGATTAGTCGTCGCCTTTTATATAGGACGCAGGTCACAGACGCTATGATGGCGTTTTCACAGGCTGCTCGTGATAGCATAACAACGCCCATAAGTTAACTTACGTGGCACAGGATCGCTGGTTTCAATAATTTTATGTGTTAATTACGCATTCTTATGCGATAAGCGAAGCTTCGCCGCCGTTTCCTCGGCTTTGCTGCCCTGTTCGCGTTTTGAACTCCTATGCAAGTAGGCGTATAGTGGTACATGATGCATGCGTCCGGATTGAATTAAAGTGTTTTTTTGGCAAGAAGGGAGTGACATCACTTGCAATCCTGGAAAAGAACGATGTGGATTTTATGGTTCGGCGTTCTATTCTGCAGCTCCAGCTATACGATGTCGGTGCCTTTCCTGCCCTTGTTCCTGTATGACCTTGGCGTGGACAAAAGCTCGGTTAATTTGTGGGCGGGCGTCGTCCATTCATCGGCTTTCCTCGTCGGCGCAATAATGGCTCCATTATGGGGAATGCTGGCGGACAAGTTCGGCAAGCGCAAAATGGTTATTCGGGCAGGATTGAGCCTTGCGATCATTTATGCCTTGATCGCTTTCGTACAGACGCCTTGGCAGCTAGTCGGAGTGCGGATGATGCATGGTTTCGTCGGAGGATTCGTCCCGGCATCCATGTCGATCGTCGCCATGATCGCGCCGAAGGAGAAGCTGGGCTGGAGCCTTGGCATGATGCAGGCCGGAACGATGACGGGAGGCATCCTCGGTCCGTTGTTCGGCGGACTGCTCGCCGAAGCGTTCGGCATGCGCAGGTCGTTTATCGTAGCGGCTGTCATTATTTTTGCGGCGGCGCTTGCCGTCATCTTTTGGGTAAAGGAAGATCGAAGCGGGGAGACCTCTGCGAAGGCAAAGGACAAGCAGCCGGTCACGTACCGGATGGCGTTCCGCAATCGGACGCTCATCTATCTGCTGCTCATTCTCGTTGTGTTCCAGCTGTCCCTGAACATGATTCAACCCCTGCTGTCTCTTCATATCGCAGATTTGCAAGGCGGCGAGAAGGGAGCGGTACTATCCGCAGGACTGGTCCTGTCGCTGATCGGCATCGCCGGCATCATTGCTTCGCCGATATGGGGAAGGCTGGGCGAGAAAAAGGGACATTACCGGATTCTCATTCTATGTCTGCTGTCTGCGGGTACGGTCGTCTGCGTGCAATATTTTGTAGAGGCGCTGTGGCTGTTCGCTTTCGTGCAATTTGTGTTCGGCCTGTTCATGGCGGGTATCGTCCCGATCATCAACACGCTGATGGTCCAGAATACGGACGAGCAATTCCGCGGCCGCTCCTTCGGCTTGACCGCCAGCGCCAACCAGTTCGGCTCCATGCTGGGGCCCCTGCTTGGCGGCGTGCTCGGACTGTTCCTCGGCATCCACTCCATCTTCGTGGCAACCGGGGTCATCATGGCCGCAACGGGCATATTGGTCTGGACGAAGCGCAGCCGCAACCGGACTGTGGTCCGTTCGTAGTTGTGCGGGGCAGCAACTTGCGATATAAGCCGAGTTTCTCGGCTTAGAGCGCCCGCTGTGGCAGCTATTTGCGCAGTAAGCCGAATTTCTCGGCTTAGAGCCCTCGCCGCGGCGGCAACGTGCGCAGTAAGCCGAATTTCTCGGTTTGGAGCGCCCGCCGCGGCAGCAATCCGCGCTGTAAGCCGAGTTTCTCGGCTTAGAGCGCCCGCTGTGGCAGCTATTTGCGCAGTAAGCCGAATTTCTCGGCCTAGAGCCCTCGCCGCGGCGGCAACGTGCGCAGTAAGCCGAATTTCTCGGTTTGGAGCGCCCGCCGCGGCAGCAATCCGCGCTGTAAGCCGAGTTTCTCGGCTTACATTACGCTGGCTTGGAGCGAAGCTGCGAATCGAGCGGCCGAGTTTCATTTAGGCCGGGTGTAGCAAGATTGGCTATATGAAGTCGGCCACACCGACTTCATTACTCAAAAAAGAGCCTGCATGTCCGAAAATCGGACATGCAGGCTCTTTTACTGCGCCTAATCCCGCAGCTGGCGGCGGGATACGCCGCTTTGCTGGGCGGCGGCTACGACTCTGCGCCGCACTTCCTCTACGATCTTGGCGTTGAACACGCTCGGGATAATATACATGCGGTTCAGCTCTTCATCGCTGATGACGGAGGCGATCGCCTCCGCAGCCGCAAGCTTCATCGCTTCGTTGATCTCGGAAGCGCGGCTGTCGAGCGCTCCCCGGAATATGCCGGGGAAGCAAAGCACGTTGTTGATCTGGTTCGGATAGTCGGAGCGTCCGGTCGCGATGACGCCTACGATATCCTCGACCAGCTCGGGGCGAATCTCCGGCTCCGGATTCGCCATGGCGAAGACGATCGGATCAGGCGCCATGCTGGCGACATGCTCCCTTGTCAGCAGGCGGCCGGCCGATACGCCGATGAATACGTCGGCTCCTTCCAGCGCTTCCTTCAGTCCGCCCTTGCGGCGCTCCGGATTCGTATTCTCCGCATACCATTGCCACATGGGATGATCGTACGTCTCATCCGCAGACAGGATGCCTGGGCGGTCGATGCCGATGACATTGCGTGCGCCGCCAGCGAGCAGCATCTTCGTGCAAGCAGTGCCTGCCGCGCCAATGCCGCATACGACAATGCGGGCTTCGCTTAATGTGCGGCCGGTCAGCTTGAGCGCATTCAGCAGGCCGGCGTAGAGCACGACAGCGGTTCCATGCTGATCGTCATGGAAGACGGGAATATCCAGCTCCTCGCGCAGCCGCTGCTCGATCTCGAAGCAGCGGGGTGCGGAGATGTCCTCCAGATTGATGCCGCCGAAGGCAGGAGCAAGATGCTTGACTGCGGCGATGACTTCTTCTGTGTCTTGCGTATCCAGGCAGATCGGGAAGGCGTCGACATCGGCGAATTGCTTGAACAGCATTGCCTTGCCCTCCATGACCGGCATTGCGGCATACGGCCCGATATTGCCAAGCCCGAGCACAGCGCTGCCGTCAGAGACGACGGCTACAGTGTTGCGCTTGATCGTAAGCGTATGCGCTTTGGACGGCTCTTCATGTATGGCCTGGCATACTCTGGCTACGTCCGGGGTATATACTCTCGACAGATCGTCGCGGTTTTGGATCGGCGTCTTTGGCTGAATGGTGATTTTGCCGCCCAGATGAAGCAGGAACGTACGGTCCGAGACATGAAGCAGCCGGATGCCCGGAACGGAACGAAGCGCTTCTGTCAGACGTTCAGCGGCGCCTTGCTCGGTTATTTTGACGGTCAAGTCCCGCACGCTTGTATTTTTGTCGGTATGTATGACGTCGATGGCGACGATATCGCCTTTGACTTGCTCGATTGCGGTAGCTGCCTTGCCGAACTGGGCTTTATCTGTGTCGATTTCAAGCCTGAGAATAATCGTTTTTCCATCTGTCATCTGTGATTGCATGTGTGTCACGATCTCCCTTCACGTGTGCAGTATCGGTATCAATGAAGCCATCTTCAATTATGCCCCAAAGCAGCGCCGAAAAACAAAGCCGTCACTGCATGAGCTGCAGTACGGCCTCGGGACATCTCTTAGGATCATATTGAAGCTCTCGCTTCCGGAGCAGGCCTTCGCGGAAGGCGGCTGCTGCCGTCGTGTCATGGATAAGCTGGAACCACCGGTCAACCGTATCGTTCGAGTCGAGCATTTCGCCGAATCCGTTCTGGATGAAGTATTCGCAATTCTCTTCCTCCTGGCCCGGTATCGGCTCATAAAACAGCATCGGGAGCGCCTTGCTCATGCCTTCGGTGCAGGTCATGCCGCCGGGCTTGGTTACAAGCAGATCGGCCGCTTCCATCAGCTTGTGAACATCTCGCGTAAAGCCAAGAATACGGATGTTCGGATGCTGAAACATAGGATCGCCCAGCATCTTTTCTTTCATCTTCTCGTTGGAGCCTACGCAAAAAATCAATTGCGTCGTCTCGCGCCACTTTGTCATGTACGACAAGGCATTGTCTTCATACAGGATACCCCAGCCACCGCCCATAACGAGAACCGTCGGCATATCCTTAAGCTCGTACTCCTTGCGAACGTCTTCCTTCTTGTATGTAATCCAGAAGCTTGGATGGACAGGGATGCCTGTCACCTCCACACGTTCAGGAATGACGCCTTTCTCCACAAGACGGCGCTTCACGTCCGGGGAAGAAACCAGATAATGATTCACTTCCTGGCTCACCCAGGAGCCATGCGCGTCGTAATCGGTAATGAGCGTATATAAAGGAACGTCCAATCCGAGCCGCTTCAGTCTTGCGACGACGGTATTAGGGACGGGATGGGTGCACACGATAAGATCTGGCTTGAGCTGTGCGATAACCTGCGAGGTTTGTGTGTAAAACACTCGATGCAGCGCAAGCTGCGCCAGACGATTGGTCGGTTTCTTATAATTGCTGCGGTACATCATGCCCACCATCTTGGGCTGAGAGCTTACTGTTCTCCTGTAAGCCGATACGATTAAAGGCCCGATAACCGGGTTTAAAAATTTCCCCAGCTCAATGACTCGAGCCGAAATGCCGGGGCAAAGCTGCTTCAATCCTACTGCCAGCGCATTTGCTGCTTGCGTATGGCCGGAGCCGAACCCCTCTGAGAGCAGCAGCACTCTCTTTTTGCGCATATACTCACCTACTTTTCTATTTCCATATTACTTCTCGCGTTAGGTTTACACAAGCGCTGATGTTCTTCTTGTTATTAATTTAAGGTTCATTTACATTGTAATCACAAGGTTGTCCTTGAATGCATACAGGAAGCAGTAAAAAACGTCAGTTTCAGGAGGGTATCATGATGGCTGGATATGAGGAACAATTTCACTGCGAAGCAGGAAGCATAGTTAAGGCCAAAGTCCGTTCGGGCTTGTATGTAGGAGAGGTAGTGGAGCTTAACCGTCCGCGGGCGCTCGTCAAAGTGCTGGCGGTGCTCAAGCATCCGGAGCAGGGCGATCTTCATCAGCCCTACAACCCGGATGTTGCGATGTTCCATGAACGCCGCGCCTTAAGCTACACGGAGAAAACTACGGTTCTTCTCAGAGATTTGGAGGGCTACGCAGGAGCGGTGCCGGATTACCAGGAATCGCTGCGCGCAGCCGTTGCCGCCGAGATCGAGTCCCTTGACCGTCTGAACCGCTGGACCGCCAAGAGCCTTGAGACCATGATCGGATTGCAGAAAGAATACAAGCTGGATTAGCGGTTAATAAAAGCGGTCTTCAGCGTGTCGCGGTAGACGACCTGGAAGCCAAGTCCGTCAGAGAGCGCGGCCAGCGGCACATATGTCTTCTTCTCTCCGCTGAACTGCTGGAGATAGGCAGGCTCTGCATTTAGCGGCACGCTCTTGCCGTTGACGCTGATCGTTGTAGCGCCAACTGTAATGGCTACTGTCCGGTCTTCCAGCGTAATGGTTGCGGTCGAAGTAGCGGCATTCCATTGCAGCTCCGCTCCAAGGGCTTCCGTCACTTCGCGGAGGGAGAGGAATGTACGGCCTTTCTTGATGACCGGCGCGTAATCCGTAATCACTTCCTTGCCGCCTACGACAATCGAGATCGGCACATTGGCTTTGCGAGGCTTAACGGTTTTGTAAGCTCCCCACAGCGGTTCGGAGAAGGACTTGCCCAGCGCCGCGTATCCGGCAGCAGTAGGATGGATATCCGGCTTCGGATTGCCTTGCTCATCGCTCGCGCGAATGCTGGTGAACTTAAGCGCATCCTTCTCAATAGCGGCAGAAGCATCAGCGATTTTGACATTCAAACCCTGCTTCGAGTAGTCAGCTACAACAGCCTGCAGAGTCTCAAGCAGGCGCGCTTGGCCGTCCGTCAGAAACTTCGCGGTAGAGTCGGGAACGAAATAAGTCTTCTCTTCCCGAAATTGGATATATATAGGTAGATATTGGTTGGCGATCACAATTTCGGCCTTCGGCTGAAGCTTCTGAATCGTGTCTAGAGAAGTCTTCAGCTGCTTCTCGAAGCCTTCCAGAAGCGTATCGAGCTGGGACTTCAATTGAGTTTGCTTGTCTGCAGGAAGCTGGTTGAAAGCCGTCTCCACGCCGAGGTCGTTCAGCATCCACAGGAAGTCGTTGCCGCCGATCGTAATAAGCACAAGCTCAGCGTCTTTTAGGTCCTGTGCGAGCTCCTGCGTCTTGCCGAACATAGCTGCGGCGCGCGGGTCGATTAGTCCAGGCTGAATATCGGCTTCCTTCACGGCTTGTCCCTTCGCCGCGGCATCCAGCCACTTGCTAAGTCCTTCCGAGCGAAGGCCGATAATTCCGTAGTTGGTGTATTCGGCGCGAAGTCCTTGGAACAGAGCTTGCTCATACACATGCTCGGCATAGCCGTAAGGCACGGACGCTTCGGTAAAGCCCAGCTGATAGCCGGCTGCCAGCGAGTCGCCGAGCACAACAATGTCGTATGTATCACTTGGTGCTGCAGCCGGAGCCTGCGCTGCCGATGCGGCCACGGAGAAAGTCAGGCATCCTGCGACGGTTGCTGCGATTGCAGCGCGGTTCCACACATTCCTTAATTTGCTATACAATTCCCACACATCCTTTTGTTAAAATAGATGAAAAACAAGATTGCGCGCCACTTGTCCTAAAACCCGTCAGCCGCCGCCGCCAAACAACTCTTATCACAATTATAAAAATATTAAATTGATTCCGATTTGCCCTGATGTTAAAATCATAGAATAATCGCTTAGCAACGGTAGATGGCAAGAGGAATGGCAAGGAGCAGGCGGGTGTGCCTCGCCCCCTACCATTCTATGATAGTTCAAGCCAAAAATGAAGCCAATTAAGTGATCAAGCCTGTTATTCTACATTGCTTGCCCAAAAATCTTCTGATAGAAAGGTTGCACACGATGAAAGAAAATATTTTGGGATTGCCGCCTAAGCAAGGACTTTATGATCCGCAGAATGAGAAAGACGCTTGCGGAATGGGCTTTGTAGCCAGCATCAAGGGAAAGAAATCGCATAAGGTTATCCGTCAGGCTCTAAGTTTGCTAGAGAACATGGAGCATCGCGGCGGACAGGGAGCCGAGCCGAACACCGGAGACGGTGCAGGTATCCTGCTTCAGATCCCGCATGCGTTTTTTACCGCGGAGCTGAGCACGCAAGGCATTCAACTGCCCGCTGAAGGGGACTATGCGGTCGGCATGATCTTTATGCCGCAAGACGAAGCTGCCCGCACGGCGATCGAGCGCGAGCTTGAGAGTATTGTTGCGGAAGAGAAGCAGACTATGATCGGATGGCGCACTGTGCCTACGAACGATGAGAAGCTGGGCCAATCGGCGCTGGCGGTCAAACCGTACGTTCGCCAGGTGTTCATTGGCAAAAACGCTGAATTGAAAGACACCCTCGCATTTGAACGCAAGTTGTATGTGATCCGCAAGCGCGCGGAACTGGCTATTCGCTATGCAGGCAAAGAAGGCGGCAACATGTTCTACTTCTCCAGCCTGTCCTCCAAGAAAATCGTGTACAAAGGCATGTTGACCACAGAGCAAGTACGTTCCTTCTATACCGAGCTGAATGACGAATCGGTTGTCTCTGCTATTGCTTTAGTGCATTCCCGTTTTAGTACAAACACGTTCCCTAGCTGGGAGAGAGCTCATCCATTCCATTATCTGATTCATAACGGCGAGATCAATACGCTTCGCGGCAACGTGAACTGGATGCATGCGCGCCAGACGTTGTTCGCTTCCGAATTGTTCGGCGAGGATCTGGAGAAGATCAAGCCGGTTATCAATCCGGACGGCTCCGATACGGCGATGTTCGACAATACGCTTGAATTCCTGCACCTGGCTGGACGCTCCTTGCCGCATGTGGCGATGATGATGGTTCCAGAGCCATGGTCCAACCATGAGAGCATGAGCGACGAGCGCAAGGCGTTCTACGAATACCACAGCACATTGATGGAGCCGTGGGATGGACCGGCTGCAATGGGCTTTACCGACGGCACGCAAATCGGCGCAACGCTGGACCGCAACGGTCTTCGCCCAGCCCGTTATTACGTGACGAAGGATGACCATATTATTCTTGGCTCCGAAGCGGGAGCGGTAGAGATTCCTGCAGAAGACATTCTGTACAAGGACAGACTGCGCCCTGGACGCATGCTGCTGGTAGATACAGAGCAAGGCCGCATTATCTCCGACGAGGAAGTCAAAGCGGCTATCGCTGCCGAGCATCCTTACCGCGAATGGCTTGACGAGCATCTGGTGAACCTGGACGATCTGCCAGAAGCGCCTGAGCTTCCGGACCCAAGCCATGACACGGTTCAATTGCGCCAGCAAGCATTCGGCTATACGTTCGAAGATATCCGCAAGGTGCTGGAGCCGATGGCGGGAGGCGGCCAAGAGCCGATCGCTTCCATGGGCTACGATGCTCCGCTTGCTGTGTTGTCCGAGCGTCCGCAGCGCCTGTACAACTACTTCAAGCAATTGTTCGCGCAAGTCACGAATCCGCCGATCGATGCAATCCGCGAGGAGATTATTACATCGACGGCGACAACAATTGGACCTGAGCGCAATCTGCTTAATCCGGAGCCGGAGAGCTGCCGCCACATTAAGCTTGATACGCCAATCCTGTCCAACGAGCAATTCGCCAAGCTGCGCCATATCCGCCGCGAGGGCTTTAAGTCCATCACGCTGCCTATCTTCTTCGCGGCAAGCGAAGGCGAAGAAGGACTTCGCTCCGCGCTGACTGGCATGTGCGAGGCGGCTGATCGCGTTATTGCGAAAGGCCATAATATCATCATCTTGTCTGACCGCGGCGTGGACAAAGAAAATGCAGCGATTCCGGCCCTTCTGGCCGTATCGGCTCTGCATCACCACCTGATCCGCCAAGGCACGCGCACGAAAGTCGGCATTATGCTGGAGTCGGGCGAGCCGCGCGAAGTGCATCATTTTGCCCTGTTGCTCGGCTATGGCGTCAATGCGATCAACCCTTATCTGGCGTTTGAATCGATGGATGACATGATCAAGCAAGGTATGCTGAGAGGCGTATCGCATGAGAAAGCGGTCAAAAACTATATTAAAGCTGCTACGAAAGGCGTCGTAAAAGTATTGTCCAAAATGGGCATCTCCACGATCCAATCGTACCGCGGCGCGCAAATCTTCGAGGCGCTTGGCCTTCGCGAGGATGTAATCAACGAGTACTTCACGTGGACGCAGTCCCGCATCGGCGGCATCGGTCTGGATGTCATCGCGCAGGAGACGCTGCATGCCCACAACCGCGCGTACGCTGAGCAGGAAGGCGCCGAGAAGGAACTGGATTCCGGCGGCGACTATCAATGGCGCAAGGACGGCGAGGACCATCTGTTCACGCCTCAGACGATCCATACGCTTCAGATGGCATCGCGCGCCAATGATTATAAGCTGTACAAGAAGTTCTCCGAGCTGGTGCAGGGCGAGAACAAGAAGCATTTGACGCTTCGCTCGCTTATCGAATTCAAGCAGGACGGCAAGCCCGTGCCGCTTGAAGAAGTGGAATCGGTAGAATCCATCGTGAAACGGTTCAAGACCGGCGCGATGTCCTTCGGCTCCATCAGCAAGGAAGCGCATGAAAGTCTCGCGATTGCGATGAACCGCCTCGGCGGCAAGTCCAATACGGGCGAGGGCGGCGAGGATCCGGCACGCTTCACGCCGGACAGCAACGGCGATTCCCGCCGCAGCGCAATCAAGCAGGTCGCATCGGGACGTTTTGGCGTAACGAGCGAATACTTGGTTAATGCTGACGAGATTCAAATCAAAATGGCCCAAGGCGCGAAGCCTGGCGAAGGCGGACAGTTGCCTGGCCTGAAAGTATACCCATGGGTTGCGGAAGTACGGGGCTCGACTCCGGGCGTAGGCCTTATCTCGCCACCTCCGCATCATGATATCTATTCTATCGAGGATCTGGCCGAGCTGATCCACGATCTGAAAAACGCGAACCCGCGCGCTCGCATCAACGTGAAGCTCGTATCCGAGGTTGGCGTTGGCACGATTGCGGCAGGTGTAGCGAAAGGCCGCGCAGACGTCATTATGGTCAGCGGCTACGACGGCGGCACAGGGGCGTCGCCAATGGGCTCGATCCGTCACGCGGGTCTTCCTTGGGAGCTTGGTCTCGCCGAGACGCATCAGACGCTTATGCTGAACAATCTGCGTGACCGTGTAACGCTCGAGACGGACGGCAAGATGATGAACGGCCGCGACGTGGCGATTGCAGCGCTGCTGGGCGCCGAGGAGTACGGCTTCTCGACAGCTCCGCTTATCGTGCTTGGCTGCGTCATGATGCGCGTCTGCCAGCTGGATACTTGTCCGGTCGGCGTTGCGACGCAAAATCCGGAGCTTCGCAAGAAGTTCATGGGCGATCCGTCGCATGTCGTGAACTACCTGCGCTTCATCGCGGAAGATCTGCGCGAGATTATGGCGGAGCTTGGCTTCCGCACGATCGAAGAGATGGTGGGCCGGGTTGACCGTCTGGAGACGAAGCAGCTTACAGAGCATTACAAAGCTAAAGGTCTGGACCTCTCCGGCATTCTGTACGAAGCTGGCGTAACAGAAGACGCAAAGCGCTACAAAGTACAGGAGCAGAACCATGGTCTGGAGCTGTCGATCGACATGCAGAAGCTGGTGCCACTAGCGAAGCCTGCGCTCGAGAACGGAGAGAGCGTTCGCGGAACGTTCCCGATCCTGAATACGAACCGCGTTGTCGGCACGATTCTTGGCTTCGAAGTAACAAGCCGCTACGGTGCGAAAGGGTTGCCGGAGGATACAATCTGGTACCACTTCGTTGGCACGGCGGGCCAAAGCTTTGGCGCATTCGTACCGAAGGGCATTACGCTGTCGGTGGAGGGCGACTCCAATGACTACTTCGGCAAAGGACTCTCCGGCGGCAAAGTAATCGTGGCGCCGTCTCCGAAGGCAACGTTCGCTGCTGAGGACAACATCATTATCGGCAACACAGCCCTGTACGGCGCTACAAGCGGTCAGGCTTACATTCGCGGCATTGCAGGCGAGCGCTTCGCGGTACGGAATAGCGGCGTGAACGTAGTTGTCGAGGGCGTCGGCGATCATGGCTGCGAATATATGACTGGCGGCCGCGTTGTCATTCTAGGTTCTACAGGCCGCAACTTCGGCGCTGGCATGTCCGGCGGCGTAGCATATGTCTACGATGAGAAGGGCGACTTCTACAACCATACGAATCTGGAGATGGTTTTGCTGGAGCGTGTGGAAGAAGAAGCTGACAAGAATGAGCTGCGCGGAATGATCGAGAGACATGTCCAGTATACGGAGAGTGCCGTAGGCACGCGCGTCCTGAACGATTGGGATGCATCGCTGGCGAAATTCGTGAAGGTTATTCCGAAGGATTACAAGCGGATGCTGGAGCAAATTCGCAAGGCGGAAGATACAGGACTGCAAGGCGGAGACGCATTGCTTGCTGCGTTTGAAGCGAACAAGCGCGAGTTGGCTCGCGCAGGCGGCAAATAAGCATCAACCAACAGTCTCGCAGTGGAGCGCAAGCTCTATTGCGAGACTTTTTTTGTAGATATTAATTTGGCCTTTATGACGGACAAACTCCGTGTTGTCCCATGATGGCTTTGCTAGAATAGGGACAGGAGCTTGATTGGGAGGTGCGGATGAGATGCCAAGAAATCCGGAACGCGACCGTTGGCATCGCGAGGAGAAGCGTCAGCGGATTGTAGATGCCGCGAGAGAAATATTCACGCTTCGAGGCGTGACGGCGACGAAGATGAGCGATATCGCAGCGGCGGCGGGACTTAGCCACGGCAATGTATACAATTATTTCGGATCGAAGGAAGAACTGCTGCATACGATGGTGCTTCAGGGACAGGATGTATACTCCGGACTGTTATCCCGGATGCAGAACCAGCCAGGAAGCGCGCTCGAAAAGCTGGAATGGCTGATTGAGCAATTTCTTTTGTCGTCCAATGCAAGCACCACATATTGGATTGTGCTTCAGGCTCAGGCGACAGATGTGCTGTCCACGGAGGCTCGAAATGAAATCACTGCAATTGTTCATGCCAACCGTGAGGTCATTATCGCTATTATTGAGGAAGGGCAGCGAGAAGGCTCAATTGCGCAATGGGATTCAACCGAACTGGCTACTGTCTTCCTTACTGCCTATCACAATATGGCGCTTTGGCCTATCCGCGGCTTTGGGCAGCCTCAGCCTAGTGTGACAGGACTCATATTGAAGCTGCTTCGCCCTTATCCCAATCAGGAAGGGAATGGACCATTAGGACGGCCTGGATGAATGATCGACAAAAGTAGACCTGGACCTAGCTCAAGCGACGTCAAGAAGCGACATGCTTTCCCCCATGCCTCAAGTATAATAGTACGTAATTTGGCGCTGAGGAGGATGTTGCTTTGAAAATCGTCATGTTGTCGGGCGGACCCGGCAGAAGAGTGTGGCCTTTATCCGATACCAGTATGCCCAAGCAGTATCTTCCCGTCCTGGATGGACCCGGAGGGGAGCCGGAATCGATGGTACAGCGTATGTGGAGGCAGCTGCTGGCTGCCGATCTGTCAGAGAGCGCAAGCGTCGCAACAAGCAGCGAGCAGGCGGGCTTAATTAAGCGTCAGCTAGGGATGCATGTGCCGCTGCTTGCGGAGCCGGCCCAACGGGGAAGCTATTCCGCCGCCTTGCTGGCGGCGTCGTATTATTATTCTGTCGCAGGGGTTTCCCCGCACGAGACCATTATTATGCTGCCGGTCGATATGTATGTGTCGGGAGATTTCTTTCATTGTATTCGCAGCTTGCCGAAGCTGCTCAGAGAAAGTGAAGCGCCGGTCATGATGGTTGGGATGGCAGCGGAATACCCGGGCACACGCTATGGATATATATTGGCCGACCAAGCTGAACTTGGAGAAGAGTCCGGCAGCTATGACTGGAAAGTTAATGATTGCCGGGAGAAGCCTGGAGAGCAGGAAGCGGAAGAGCTCGTTAAAGCGGGAGCGCTTTGGAACAGCGGCGTATATGCAATACGGCTTGATTTTTTGCTGGGCAGGCTATCGAATGCGGCTCTGCCGGTTGATTACGAGGAGTTGTACAAGCAATATTATCAGCTGCCGAAGCTCAGTCTGGAGGATGGGCTGGCATGCGATGCATCGGTAGAAAAAACAGTGATCCGGTACGACGGTCTATGGGTGAATCTGAATACTTGGCGCACTTTGTCCGAACGAATCGCGATGCCGTGAATAAATAGGAATAATGGTTACCAATGCTTTCCTTAATCGTATATAATGAGGGAGTTGACGACTTAAACCGGAATACCGCGTAACCAAGAGGGGGACATACATAGATGGGACAGCCAATCGTACGTTTGCAAGACGTCACGAAAAAAATCGGAAGCCGAACGATAATCGACAAGCTGACGCTTGATGTGCCGTCAGGCGAAGTGTTCGGTTTTCTTGGTCCGAATGGCGCAGGCAAGACAACGACTATCCGCATGATGGTCGGGTTGATGTCGATTACATCAGGAGATATTCTTATCGACGGACATAGCATCAGCAATCAATTCGAGAAGGCGATCCGCCATGTAGGGGCAATCGTCGAAAATCCCGAAATGTACAAGTATATGACGGGTTATCAGAATCTGATCCATTTTGCGCGCATGATTCCGGGAATTACCTCGCATCGGGTGCGGGAGGTAGTATCGCTTGTCGGACTTGATGCCCGGATCCATGATAAGGTTAGGACCTATTCGCTTGGCATGAGACAGCGGCTAGGTGTGGCGCAGGCGATTCTGCATAATCCGAAGCTGCTCATTCTGGATGAGCCTACCAATGGCCTTGATCCTGCGGGTATACGCGAGCTTCGGGACTATTTGCGTAAAATGGCCCAGCAGGAGGGCGTCGCGGTGTTCGTATCCAGCCATCTGCTTTCCGAGATGGAGCTGATGTGCGACCGCGTTGCCATTATACAGAACGGCAGATTGATCGATGTGCGTACGGTGCAGAGCACAGACAAAGCAGTTATTGCACGCACTTTGTTTGAGGTGGATCGTCCGGAGGCTGCTTTGGAGGCGCTGGCTGCTTCTGAGTTAACAGGCACGATTGAAGGAGCCGGCAACATTGCGGTTGAAGGAGACAAGCTGTTTGCGGCGCAAGTGAATGAACTTCTCGTCAGAAGCGGCATTAAGGTATTCGGCATCCGCGCCGAAATCAAGTCGCTGGAGGATCAATTCTTGGAGATGACGGGAGGCGAAGGCATTGGCTGATTTCATGAATCTTATCCGCAACGAAAATATGAAGATGTTCCGGCGGCCGCGTCTGTTCGTCATGCTGGGCATTATTGTCGGACTCGTCATTGTATTTTCCGGCGTCTGGTTCTCGGTAGATAAAGGAGAATCGGCCATGTGGGAAGTTGTGATCACGGAGACGATGTTCCTGTATTGGATTATTACTATATTTGCGGCAATTGCGTCTGCCAGCACGGTTGCTGAGGAATTTTCTTCGGGAACGATCAAGATGCTGCTTATCCGTCCGTGGAGCCGATCCAAAATTTTGCTGTCCAAGTATATATCCAGCCTGCTGTTCGCGTTGTTCTTCGCTGTCGCATTTCTGGCAAGCCTTATGCTTGTCAACTGGATCCTGTTCGATCTGCTTGGAAACGGGACGGTCGACCGGCTAAGCGATGTGATGGGCGTGTCCAATATTGAATATTTGTTCAAATACTACGGCCTGCTGTTCCTGGGTACGATGATGACCGTGACTATCTCCTTCATGCTGTCGACCGTGTTCCGCAGCAGCATCCTTGCTATCGCCACGGCGCTATTCATTGAAATCGTAGTCAACAATTTCATGCAGCTGCTTGCATTCGTGAAATATAAGTGGATTGACTATGTCTTGTTCGTCCATCTCGACTTGACCAAATATGTAGGCGGCAATGAATACAACGGCATGACTCTTGGATTTTCGCTAGCCGTGCTAGGCGTCTATTATGTGTTGTTTATGGTGCTGACATGGTATATCTTCAATAAGCGCGATGTCGCAGCTTAACCCTAGCCTGATATCTTAAAAGCAAGCCGCGCCGCTCTTCTCCTATTAGAGAAGAAGCGGCGCGGCTTTGCGCTTTTCAGAGGATAAGGGCTAACCGGCTTGGCGTGACTTGGCCCGGTCGTTCTTCTCCTGCTTGGCATTCGCTTGGGATTCAAGCTCTGTAAGCGGCTTCTGCTTCGGATCGGCAGTTTGCTCCATATGACAGCTTCCGTTCAACATGCCGCCGTCCTGAATGATAAGGGAGTGCGCCGTGACATTGCCGACGAGCTGGCCGGACGCTGTAATGATGAGCCGCCCTTTGGTCTCGATGTCGCCGAACAGCTTGCCGGCCAGCGTCACGTCTTGCGCAATAATATTGGAGCGTGCCACTCCGCATTCGCCGATAATGACATCGCCTTTGCATTCGATATCGCCCCGATATTCGCCTTCGATCCGCAGATTGGCCTCGCTTACAATCTTGCCCTCTGCTAGCGTACCTTGCCCGATCAGCGTGTCAGTCGCAATGACGCGCTTATTTTCTTTGAACATGTATGAAGTCCTCCTTCAGCATGGATTCTGGAACCAAGAGGCCGTCCTTCAGCTATGCTTCGCGAGAAATTTCAAGGGATTGACGGGCTCGTTGCGTTGCATGATTTGAAAATGCAGATGGGGGCCAGTGCTTCTTCCGCTGTTGCCGATAAGGCCGATCTTTTCTCCGCGGACAACGACATCCCCGACCTTGGCGTCTATGCGTTTGAGATGCATATAAGCCGTTTGAAGCTCTCCGAGATGGTCAATGACAATGTAATTGCCGAGTCTGGAATCATACCCCGTATCGCTAACCGTTCCATCGGCAGCGCTGAACACGACATCTCCGATGTCTCCGTCAATGTCGATGCCCGCATGGAAGGTGGCTCTTCCTGTAAAAGGATCCTTACGGTACCCGAAGCCGGATGTTAATCGCTTGGATTTCGCGGGCCAGAGCGAGGGGTAGGCATCGACCGCCGCTCTCTTGTTCTGGGCCTTGAGCAGCGTTTGCTCCATGGAAACCTCCATCGCATCAACCATATCGCTCAAGGCTTGGAAATCAAGCGACGTGTGCTGAGCGAGCATTGCGAGCTGCATAGTGCTCCCGGGAGAAGCAATGTAGGAAGGCGCCCGCTGATCCGCAGAACGGCTAGACAGCGTCTTTACGATTCCGCTTCCAGGCTTGCCCGAGCCTGTCGATGACTCTGAGCCAGTCGTATCGATGGAGCCGCCATACTTCTCAATAAACAGCTTGAGCTTGCCTTCGAGCTCATCAAGCTCTTTCATTTTTACTTTCATTTCTTCCGCTTGGCGCGACAATTCCAGTAGCTCTTGCTGCAGGGAGACGATCGCTTCATCCTTCCCGGCGATGACCTCATCCATTCCGGTAATCGTTTGTGTGAATTGTGCAGACTGGGAGAAGAGCTGGTCCTCCAGATGCCTCAGCTCGTATGCGGCCTTCAATTGAAGGCCGGCAATGGCGCCTGTCACCGCAATCGCGGCGGCTACGGGTGCAACAACGACTGAACGCTTCGATATGGAGAATTGCTTCACTGTCTTGTCGGCGCCGCGCATCACAACAAATGACCATGTTGGCCTCCGCGCTCGTGTCACTGGTTTACTCCTTCCGGCCGGCAGTATAGTCGTGCAGAACGTTCTATGACTATTTATTCTCGGAAGCTATAAAACATACCAGAAAACTTATTCCTGCCTAGCGGCATAACTAGAGAACTATAGACCGTTGCTGGAAAAAATCGCTGCGGAGGAGAGCGGCTTTTTGCCCGGAAATCAGCTTCATAAGGAGCTTGCTCCTTTGCTCAGGGACAAAATATGCCCCTTGCTGCATACATGGGAAGCGGGGGGTTTAAACTAAACAACGGATTTTGTGAGAGCGAGCATAAAATGAGGTGACAGCGTGGGAGGACTGCTCGTTGGACTTATCGTGCTGCTTATGCTCTATATCGGCCAGCTGGCAGCTGTGCTTGTTATGGAGCACCGGCGGCAAGCTCATCTGACTGCCTGGATGTTGATCTGCATGGGATGTCCGTTCATCGGCTTGGCAGCCTATCTTCTAATTGGAAGAAGAAAGCCGGAGCATGTCATTCGCTCGACCTCCATCGATTCGGATCAGACGAAGGCTTCTGCTGATGCGAAGCTGGGCAACAGAGCATTTAGCATGAGCGAAGGCTTGACAGGAGATTTGGCGGACTCGCTGGGCGCACTCGCCGGTTATCCTGTAACGGAGCATAACCGCACCAAAATATTGACGAACGGAGAAGCCGCCTTTGAAGCAATTCTGCATGCGCTGGCGTCGGCAAGAGACCATATTCATTTGGACTACTATACAATCCGCAATGACGGCATTGGGAGAAGATTTCTTGATCTCCTGACGGAGAAGGCTCGTAAGGGCATAAAGGTCCGTGTCGTGTACGACGGCATCGGGAGCTTGAAGCTGGATAAGAATTACTTGCAAGCGCTTAGTCGCACGGGTGTGGAGCACGCGTGCTTCGCACCTCCAAGATGGGCTTTGCTTGACCGGAAACTGAACTATCGCAATCATCGGAAAATTGCTGTCATCGACGGAAGGATCGGGTTCATCGGCGGCATTAATATAGGAGACGAATATATCGGCCTGGATCCTAAGCTTGGCTTCTGGCGGGATACGCATATTCAGCTGCAGGGCGACGCGGTTCATGATTTGCAGGATACATTCATGCGGGACTGGGAGCTGGCCAAAGGGGAGCGTCTGGAGCGAGCGGAACGTTACTTTCCGGAATCAATGGCGACGAATGGGGAGCGTGTGCTGATTGTGCCCGGCGAGCCCGGTTCAAACGAACATCGCATTGTCGGAGCTATATTTGCTGCGATGGCTTCCGCGAAGAGGCGCATCTATGCGGCTACGCCCTATTTTATCCCCGATCCTGCCATTGCCATGAGCTTGCGCATCGCCGCCAGTCGAGGACTTGATGTGAGGCTGATCATTCCCGGACTTGCCGATTCGAAGCTTGTCCTGCTGGCTTCCTTATCGTATGTGCGCGATATGCTGGACGCGGGAGTTCGCGTCTTTCGTTACCAGAAAGGTTTTATCCACTCCAAGGTACTCATTGTAGACGATACGCTGGCATCGGTCGGTACGGCGAATCTGGATATGCGGAGCTTATACAGCAATTATGAGCTGCTTGCGCTATTGTTCGACGAGAAGCCGATCCGGCGGCTGGAGCGCGATTTCCTGGATGACCTGGAGCTTAGCGAGGAGATGAATGCGGATGAGTTCGCCCGGAGGACCAAGCGGCAGCGGGCAAAGGAGGCCGTTATGCATATTCTGTCGCCGCTGCTCTGAGGATGAATGAGCATGGGGATATTGGGGTATATTTTTGTCGTAGGAAGCACACGACTAGCATAAACAGGAGGCGAGCTCAATGAGCGATCAGCATGATACGGACCAAAAGCCTGAACCGTATCTCGAAGGCAGAGACACGTATGACATGGATATTGACCGTATGGTGAACGAAGGATTGGGCGGAGGCCAGGTCACGATTCATAACGGCTTGATTGCCGAATCAACCACAGATACGATGGCGGAAAATCCGGAGGATCTATAATGGACATTGCCAGAGCGAAGCAAATTTACGAATCCCAAGGTACGCACGCCGTTCATCTGGAGGGCGATTCCGTCTGGATCGAGAATGTGGATGAGGCGAACGGCATGGCGACGGTCACAGTAGGCAACAATCCGCTTAATACGCAGACCGTATCTGTTGACAGGCTGCAAGAAGCGAAGGAATAGGAACGAATGCAAAAGCCCGAGGGATACGGCGATTCATGCCGCTCACGCTCGGGCTTTCTCATGGCCTGGCTTAACCGCCATACGCTTCGCGGAATGCTTGGCACAGCTTGCTTCTATCCACGTCCCAGAGCTCGGCGATCTCGGCGCTGACGTTCTCATCCCACCAATCGGCCTGGAGCTTGCGGTTGCTTCGATTCTCATAGATCCAGATGATATTGGCGGCTACTTTCTTGACATACAGGGCTTCCGCCTGCTCCATCTTGTCCTTCGGGATCCACAGCTTCAGCCGCTTGGCGGTACGGTACAGCTCATTGCTGCAGGATCTCCTGATTTTGCGGGCCGACGGATAGGCTGCGGCATGCTTTTGCGCATTTGGATTCAATTATACCGACTCCTCTCCATTTCCAATGTATGCGCCCCTTGCAAGGTTGGTCACGGGCCCAGCAAGGCGGTCATCACGCCGCGCCTCGCGCATAGGACAGGACAGGTCTGGAGTGGAAGGCCGCTGCCCCTGTATGATAGAATAGGAAGGGCGATCCAGTATAATTGGACTGCAAATTAGATATGGAGGTATCGCATGGATAGTTGGATTACCGATTTCATGGAACAGTTCGGCTACTTGGGCATTCTCTTGATGATTGCTCTTGAAAATCTGTTCCCGCCGATTCCTTCAGAGGTCATTCTTACTTTCGGCGGATTCATGACCACGTATACGAGCTTGACCGCGCTTGGAGTTATCGTGGTGGCGACATTAGGATCCTTGATTGGAGCTATTATTTTGTTCTACATCGGCCGATTGCTGGGCGTTGAGCGTCTGGAGAAAATTGTGGACCGTTGGGGCCGCCTCCTGCGCGTGAAGAAGGAAGATATCCGCAAGGCTGACGCCTGGTTCGACAAGTATGGATATTGGGCCGTATTCATATGCCGCATGATTCCGCTTATTCGCAGCCTCATCTCGCTTCCGGCAGGCATGTCGGGCATGAAGATTGTGCCGTTTCTGTTTTTTACGACAATCGGGACGCTGATCTGGAATACGATTCTTGTTCTCGTAGGCGCTGCAGTGGGTGACAATTGGGGCGAAATTGTCCATTTCATGGATGTATATTCCAATATTGCGTATGCGATCATTGCACTGATAGCCATTGTTGTATTAGTCTTGTATATTCGCAGAGCGCGCAAATTTTAAGTATAATAGTACAAACGACAGACTCAGCTTATACACATGATAACGAAAGAGGGATACATATGAGCAAAAGCGTAGCAACTAAACTCGGGAAGGGCATTAGCCCTCAGCAGTTCGTTGACGGCATGACGAAGAACAAGGAGGCGTTCATCGGCTGGATGGAGCAGTTCAACTGGCCTTCCGCAGAAGACCGCCAATTCTTTGAATCACTGAATAACCGCGACGACCTGAGATGCTTGATTCTGATGGCCGACTGGTGCGGCGATGTCGTTCGCAATATTCCGGTCGTATTCGGAGCGCTGGAAGTAAGCGGCATTCCTACAGAAGTGCTCATTATGGAAGAGAATCTGGATACAATGGATGAATTCCTGACGATGGGAGGCCGTTCCGTGCCAATCGTCATCTTCGCAGATGAGAGCGGCAATGTCCTTGGTCAATGGGGCCCTCGTCCGGCTTATGTGCAGGAGCCGATGGTGGCGTTCAAGAAGGCGAATCCGGATCGCGAAGCGGCGGATTATCAAGACAACCTGGCTGTTACGCGTCAGGAGATTATGCGTCGCTATGGTGAAGGCCCAGGCTATCAAGCCGACGTCGTAAGAGAGCTGCGCGAATTGCTGGAGTCGTTGTAAGCGATGAGCGGCGTACAGTTCAAAGTAGAGACGTTCACGCTAGGTCCCTTGCAGACGAATGCTTATCTATTGACGGTCTCGGATGGAGATGGGGAGCGGGGCTTCATTATTGATCCAGGCATGAACCCGCGACGCTTGCTGGAGCGCATCCAGGGAGTGAAGATTGAAGCGATTGTGCTGACACACGCGCACTTCGACCATATGGGCGGCGTTGATGAAGCGAGAAAGGCAGCGGGCTGTCCGGTTTATATTCATGATCTGGAGGCGGATTGGCTGACCGATCCGCGCAAGAACGGATCGATGCGCTGGCAGGATGTGACGCCCCCGTTATCGACGGATGCGGCGGAATATGCGCTGGACGAGGGGCAGAAGCTGGAGCTGATCGGCCATACCTTCCGAGTGATGCATACGCCAGGGCACTCGCCGGGAAGCGTCAGCTTGCTGTGCGGCAGCCATCTGTTCTCGGGCGACGTGCTCTTCAGGCAATCGGTTGGCAGAACGGATCTGCCAGGCGGCAAGGAGAGGGATCTATACGATTCCATCCGGAACAAGCTCTATGTGCTTGATCCTGAGACGACGGTCTACCCTGGACATGGCGGCAGAACGACGATTGGATTTGAGAAGGCGAACAATCCCTATACGGCTTAACGACGGAAGCATTTCTGATAGGCGAGAAGGCCTTTTCGGGAATGCTTCTTTAGGCTTGCCGAATCGAAGCAAAGGATGGTGCTGAAGAATGGCAGACGCGACAAAATGGCCGGCAGGCGAAACCTTGGAGGAGCAGGGCGGCAAATCTAAGCTAACAGCGGAAGAGAAGGAAGTGGAAAGCTCCCGTATTATCTCAGGCATTGCAGCTCAATTATCAATCCCGCTGACGAAAGTGAAGTCGGCTGTATCTTTGCTGGATGAAGGGAATACAATACCGTTCATCGCCCGCTACCGCAAGGAGATGACTGGCGAGCTGGATGAAAACGATCTAAGATCGATTGAAGAGAAGCTGCAATATATGCGTAATCTGGAAGAACGCAAGCGCGAGGTTATCCGGCTCATTGATGAGCAAGGCAAGCTGACAGATGCGCTTCGCACATCGATCCAAGGCGCAGCCAAGCTGCAAGAGGTTGAGGACTTGTACCGGCCGTACCGGCAGAAGCGCAAGACGAGAGCCAGTGTGGCAAAGGAGCGGGGGCTGGAGCCGCTTGCATTATGGCTGTGGTCGCAGCCGCGCCAAGGCGATCCGCTTGCCGAGGCAGCCCGCTATGTGAGCGAAGAGAAGGGCGTGCCGACGGCGCAGGATGCGCTGCAAGGCGCTAGCGATATCTTGGCGGAGAATATTGCCGACGATGCAGCCATTCGGTCATGGGTACGCAAATTCACATTCGACCAGTCGCTGCTGCGCACGGAGGCGAAGGATGCAAACGCGGAATCGGTCTACGAGATGTATTATCAGTATCAGGAGCCGGTACGCAAGCTGCCGCCGCACCGGATACTGGCCATCAATCGCGGCGAACGCGAGGAGGTGCTGCGTGTCTCGTTTGATACGCCGGTTGACCGAGTGCATGAGCATATCAAGCGCAAGCTGCTTCGCGGCGGCACGGCTCCTGTCGTGCGAGAGGTGCTGGAAGCGCTGATCGAAGACGCCTACAAGCGTCTGATTGCTCCATCGATTGAACGTGAGGTGCGAGGCGAGCTGACGGAGAAAGCCGAAGAGCATGCCATTACCATTTTCTCCGAAAACCTGCGGAACCTGCTTCTGCAGCCGCCAGTGCGAGGCCATGTCGTACTGGGCGTCGATCCGGCTTTCCGGACAGGCTGCAAGCTGGCTGTCATTGATGATACAGGAAAGCTGCTGGATGTTGCGGTCTGTTACCCGACACCGCCGAATAATAAGGTGGCTGAGGCAGAAAAGCTGATTAACGGCCTGATTGATCAATATAAAGCAGAGCTCATTGTTATTGGCAATGGAACGGCATCCCGCGAGACGGAGCAGTTCATCGCCAGTCTGATCGCCAAGCGAAAGCAAGCCGGTCTGAAATATATTATCGTCAATGAGGCGGGGGCATCGGTCTATTCGGCGTCCAAGCTGGCGCAGGAAGAGTTCCCTAAGCTGGATGTTGCGGAGCGCAGCGCCGTATCGATTGCCAGACGATTGCAGGACCCGCTGGCAGAGCTGGTCAAGATTGAACCAAAGGCGATTGGCGTTGGACAATATCAGCATGATGTAACGCAGAAGCGTCTGGACGAATCGCTTGGCGGCGTCGTGGAATCCGCGGTTAACCATGTCGGAGTGGACGTGAATACGGCATCGGCTTCGCTGCTGTCCTATGTAGCGGGAATTAATGCTACGCTTGCGAAGAACATTGTCAAATACCGTGAAGAGAACGGACGCTTCACAAAGCGGCAAGAGCTTCAGAAGGTCCCAAGGCTCGGCGCCAAATCCTATGAGCAATGCATCGGCTTCCTGCGCATTCCTGACGGCAGGAACGCGCTTGACCGTACGCCGATTCACCCTGAGTCCTATGAGGTAGTAGACGGTCTGTTAAAGGAGCTGGGGCTCAAAGCGGATCAAATCGGTACAGAAGCGGCCCGCGAGCGGCTGCTTGACTTGGATGCGCCGCAGCTGGCAGAGAAGCTTAGCGTTGGCGTGCCGACGCTGCGGGATATTATAGACAGCTTGCTGAAGCCGGGACGCGACCCGCGCGAGGAGCTGCCTGCGCCAATCTTCCATACGGATGTCCTGCAAATTGAGGACTTGTCTCCAGGCATGGAGCTGCAAGGCACGGTGCGCAACGTGATTGATTTCGGCGCATTCGTCGATATCGGCATCAAGAATGACGGACTTGTCCATATCTCCCAATTAAGCGACAAATTCGTCAAGCATCCGATGGATGTGGTATCGGTGGGCGATACGGTAACGGTGTGGGTGCTAAGTGTGGACCTTAAGAAAGGCCGAGTAAGCCTGACGATGAAGAAGCCGGATTAAGCGTATAGAAGATATGCCTTGTATGCAGAACAAAAGGACAGCCGTTTATGGCTGTCCTTTTTGTAATTGAGGTTGTATTTATCCGTTCAGCGTGCTGTGCCTGGCATCAAATTCCGATCTGAGCAATCCGTAGAGGAGCTCGTCATGCCGCTCTCCCTGCGTGAAGATCATGCTTCTTAGCCGTCCCTCAAGCGTAAACCCCAGACGCTCCTGAAGCCGTATGGAGCCCTCGTTGAAGCTGTAGACGCTTGCGACGGCTTTCTCATAACGAAGCTCATGGAAGTAGTAACGCAGCAGAAGCAGAATCGCTTCGAACGCATAGCCCTTGCGCCAATGGACGCGGAAGATGGCAACACCGTATTTGAATGTTCCGTGCCGACTGTCGCAGCTATGAGCGTTGATGGAACCGACAAGCTCGCCAGCAGCATCTTCGATTGCCAGCATGATGGAATCCCCCGTTGCCCCTTTGGCGGCCGTCTCTTCAGCCCATTGCCTGGCGGCTGGCCCGGATCTGGGGAAGTAGATGGCGTCGGATGTACGGGCGCTTTCCGTATCCTGATCGTTGAGGTGAAATTGGGACCAGTCTTCGGCAATTATAGCTCTCAGCCTAACGGTTGTACCCTGCCAGCAGTTCATCAGCAATCCTCCTTTACCGTATGTTACTGCTTACCATACTATAAGAGAATGTGCCAAGTCTTGCTTATAAGCGTTTATTACAATGTTTTATTAAAGAGCCGGTTAGATTGAAAAAATCGATTGGTAATGATAAGTAAGTTAATTGACAAACGATCGTAAAACGAATTATACTGTGATTGAAAAAGTTACAGTTTGAACCTTACAAATAGAAAATAGGATTTGGGGAGGAATTATAATGTCAACAGAATTAAAGGTGGAGAACGCGACGGATGCTTCGTTCATCGAGGTGCTGAAGAGCCGTCGTTCGGTACGCAAATACGATAGCAGCGCAGTAATAACGGACAGCGAAATTATTGAATTGCTAGAGGTGGCTACGCTAGCTCCATCGTCGTCTAATATGCAGCCGTGGAGGTTTTTCGTTGTAACGGATGCGGAGCTGAAGCAGAAGCTTGTGCCTATTGCGAATAACCAACAACAAGTGGGCGAAGCATCGGCTATCGTATTAATTCTGGCTGACCTGGAGATGTATAAGCTGGCTGGCCCGATCTATGAGGCTTCATTCGAAGCTGGATATATGACTGAGGAAATTAAAAACCGCATGGTTGAAAACTCCACGAAGCTGTATTCCTCTCTGCCTGCCGAGCGCTTGAAAGAAATTGCCATATTCGATACGGGTCTGGTGGCCATGCAGCTGATGCTGGCTGCTCGAGCGAAAGGATATGACACTGTGCCGATGGGCGGTTACAATCGTGAGGAAGCAGCAAAGCTGCTTGGCGTGCCTGAGCGTTATCTGCCTACGCTTATGCTGCCTATTGGCAAAGCAGCGGCGCCGGGCCACCCGACTACACGATTGCCGATCGAGCAAGTGGCGTTCTTTAATCGCATGTAAGTATTTTTGCAGATCAACAAACCCGGCATCTCCTTATGGAGGCCGGGTTTTGTTCTTCCGCTGCCGCGGAATTCATCTGCACGCGATACGATGCGAAGCCGATGTATGGATGGGGGTCATTATTGCATGACCGAACCGCTGTCGTGTTCCTTTGGACCTTGCTTGGTGCGGTAGAAATACCAGCAATCGTTCAGCAGCTTGATCTGCCGGCGGTCCTTCTGCTGGAATGCGCGCATCAGTTGGTTGCACAGCCACTGCGGCATACGCATCGTCCTCCTTCCGGGCCTAACCTGTTGTTCTATTACCATATGGCGGAGGGCGAATGTCCGTGCAGGTCCAACCGAATTAGCCTAGCTGTTCTTCCTCATATTCCTCGTACCATTGCTCCAGCTGAGCTTGCAGGGCACGAATTTCAGTCAGAAGCGAGATGAGCGGGTACGATTTTTCTTCGACTCCGGCAAAATCCTTCTCCAGACCGTTGATGTACTGGAGTCCTCCGATAATGGTGACAGTAGTGTCGTGAAGATCGACGTTGTCGCATTCCGCAAGCGCGTATGGCAGGCTTGGCACACGGTCTGCGGTCAGCTTATCGATTTCTTTATGGAGACGCAGATTCAGCGCGCTCAGCTGGTACGCGTGAGATGCCGGCATCTCGACGAAGGACAGGGTATCCTTTTCTTTCATTAATACATAACGCATGGTAGCCATGATGGTGTAGCTCTCCCCTCAGTTTGCTGCTCATTTCTTGCAACGTATCATCATTCCTACTTGACAGTGTAGCTTATTCTCGCGTTAAAATTCAAGTAGTTGGGGGAGGCTAAGTATGGATAATCAAGCTTTGCAGCAGTGGGTAGAGCGGGTATCGATGGAGTCGTTCGGCAGACCGTTCCTGCACCAGGCTGCGTTCAACGGAAGGCTGAAAGCGACAGGAGGGCGGTATTTCACAAGGTCCCACAATATCGAGATCAGTCCGCATCAGCTTGCTGCTTTCGGTATCGAGGAAACAGAGAAGATCATTAAGCATGAGCTATGCCATTATCATCTTCATTTGATGAAACGGGGGTACCGGCATCGGGATGCCGATTTCAAGACGCTGCTTGCGCATGTGGGGGGCTCCAGGTATTGCAATACGCTTCCTGAACGGTCAGGAGGAGGGGCTAATCCATACAAATACAAGCTCATATGCGTGCGTTGCGGCACGGAATACTTGCGGAAACGGAAAGTCGATCCTGCCCGGTATGCATGTGGAAAATGCAGGGGGAAATTGAAGCTGTTTTTGCTTGACAAGCAAGACGGGCCATGATAAATTATAAAAGTCACTTTAATATTCCCTGATAGCTCAGTTGGTAGAGCACTCGACTGTTAATCGAGTTGTCACAGGTTCGAGTCCTGTTCGGGGAGCCAATTATGGAGAAGTACCCAAGTGGCTCAAGGGGACCCTCTGCTAAGGGGTTAGACTGCGTAAGTGGTGCGAGGGTTCGAATCCCTCCTTCTCCGCCACATTTTTTTTAGGACTCATGAGTAAGGAGGCCGAGCATCGGTCTTTTTTTTGCCCCAATGGGGGGAATGGGGAACCTCGAAAAAAAGTGCTTGCAATATAGATGACAAGTTGTTATAATCATTCTTGTCGCAAAAACGCGAAGGCAGTAAATTTGCAACATATGGCCCGTTGGTCAAGGGGTTAAGACACCTCCCTTTCACGGAGGTAACAGGGGTTCGAATCCCCTACGGGTCACCAACCATCCTCTAAGAAGCAGCTCTTATGAGTTCGTTTCCGTCATGAGAGCCATTAGCTCAGTTGGTAGAGCACCTGACTTTTAATCAGGGTGTCGAAGGTTCGAGTCCTTCATGGCTCACCAGTTTTCTTTCATCCCTCGAAGGCAGCTGGCATTGAAGGATAGGTACAATTTCATATGTGCGGTAGTGGTGGAATGGCAGACACGCTATCTTGAGGGGGTAGTGGGTGTATACCCGTGGAGGTTCGAGTCCTCTCTACCGCATAAATCAGAAAACCCTTGTTTATCAAGGGTTTTCTTCGTTTTTAGTGAGACCGCTTTTCAATTAGTCTTATCGACTAACTGAAAAGCGGTTTTTTTTATGCGATTTTTCGATTTAATAATTATATTACTACACTATAATTTACAATAAATCCCTGGACCCCAAATGTCGAATTATGTTAGTGTTGTGGGAAATATATCCTTGGAGGAATGTGGAAGTGAAGAAATCAGTTTTAGTTGTACTTGTAGTAGCACTAACGTTAATTTTTCCATTGAACGTTTTTGCCTCTGTTCAAATTCAACGTCCTGTTTATGTAGAAGGGAAGAGAATTGCTTTTGATATATCTCCTATTGTAGAGAAAGGGACTACCTTAGTTCAAATAAGACCGTTATACGAAGCTTTAGGGCTTACATTATCTTTTGATCCTAAAACTAGAGAAGTAAAGGGTGGAAATGATAAGTATGAAGTAGTATTGACGCTTGGAAGTGATCTTGCAAAAGTAAATGGTAAAGAGCACAAGCTGGAATTAGCACCGAGAACAATCAAAGGCCATACAATGGTTCCTTTACGATTTGTTGCTGAATCTGTAGGAAATAGCGTCTATGTAAATACTGATACAAAGAGAATATTTATCGGTGTTTTTATGACTTACCTTAAGGATAAGTATTTTGATATGTCTTGGGGATTATCTAAGGAGGAAGTTAGCAAGATAAACAAAAATGATCATAATGAATTGCTATATGAGAATAACAAATTCTTATTTTATGATACCGAGTTTAGTCTAGCTTCGAAAAAAAACATGGTACCGGCCAATAAAATTTATTCTTTTGAAGGAAATAAATTAAGCGGAGCTATAGTGAAATTTAATTCCTCTGATGATTTTGATGAACAATATAGTACGTATACCCAAGTCATTTATGATTTGAACAATTTATATAGAACAAGCTCTATATATCCGTATGATAAGTACTGGATAGAAGGTGATTCCATAGAAAGAGCATATAGAGAAGTGTATAAGGATGACAGAATGAAGATGTATGAAATGGCCGTTAGAAGTGGCGATCTAGTTTTTATTTGCCCATTTGACTTTGCAGATACTGAATTAGCTCTATTTTTGCAAAATAAGGGAACTTTCAGCAAACCTGAATATGAAGTATCGATTATGTATGAACAAAACAAAGAATTTTTTAATCAAATTTCGAATTAGGCAGAATTACGCATCTGAATAAGTATGGAAAAGTACTATGAGGAGGAAAAGCAATGAATGAAAAAAATGCTATAGCCAAAATTATTTTATGGATCGGGATCCTTCAAATTCTTTTGGGTTTTATCACGGCATTCACACAGGATCTTTTTAATCCTGTGACGTGGATTGTTTCTTCTACAATATTGGGTATGTTGATTATTGGGTTTTCTGAAATTATTAATTTACTCGCAAAGATAAATGCTTCGCTAAATAATAACAACAGCATTGTAATTGAAAGAAATGATCGGCAAGCAGCGATGCCAACTGCTCAGTCAGCTGCTCCTATTGCAGCTTCAACAGCTGCTCCAATAGCATCTCCTGTTGCTTCCCATTCAACAACGGCTGCACAAGCACAAGGGGATGCGGCGCATAACAATGTCCGAGTAGCCGGGCATGTAAAAGGTGATTATAAAAGCTTGAGTGTATTTGTTGAAACCCCAGCAACCCTGCAGATTTCTAAAGCGGCTTTTAGCGTGGAGTCGATAACCGAGACGATTATAAATCTGCCTGTTAGCAATATTGTGTCTTGCTCATTGTCGAGCAGCTCTGAAGTTGTTATTGTGTTTCATGATGAACATGAAATTCAGAAGAGATTGTATTTTGGAATCAAAACCAGTGCAAGAAATGTAAAAGAGGAAGCTGCAAAACTAATGAACATTATCAATGCCTTCATGAATAGTAACTAAATCAATCCATTTTATAAGCCCTTGCAAATGCAGGGGCTTTTTTCTATTTTTGATTCTATAGACCTATATTAAACGTTTATGGTAGTATGATAAAAACCTAGAGGGAATAAATTACATACGACGGATGAGGGTCATCTAATCATGACAAAGTACCATAAATATATAAACTCTGAAGCATTGGGCAAAGGCGCCAGTGCCTATACAGAGGGGTTGGATGAAAGAAAGGCTAAGAAGCTTGGGTTAGGTATTTTAAGGGTTTCGTTTGCGCTAATTGTAATTCTGATCATACTTGGCATTGCTTATATCATGGACAAACCTTATAAAAGGTATGATCAGGCCAAATCGCTTATGGAAAATTATGAGTTTGAACAAGCGATGGATATATTTTGGGGGATAAGGGACATTAAAGATTCAAGTGTCATGATGGAAGAAAACAAATATAAATTAGCGATATCCTACCTGGAGAACAAAGATTTTGAAACCTCGATAAAGCTGTTCAAAGAGTTGAAGGGTTATGCGAACAGTGCTTATTTCATCAATATTGCGAAGTATTCTCAAGCTAAAGCTTATGTATTAGAGGGACAGTACAACAAAGCATTAAAATTGGTAGAAGAGATAGCAAAATCTGAAGGTACGGACAATATTCTTGCGGATATTTATTTCCATCTTGCCGAAAATTATTTTAAAGACAGAATATATAAGGAAGCGCTCCATTATTTGAATTTGGTTTCGCCCCAAAATGAGGCTGTAAAAGAACTGCGTACAATGACAAATTATGAGTTAGGCTGGAATGCCTTGATCGATAAAGACTATAGCGGAGCTATCTTCTATTTCAATGAAATTGATGCCGGCTATGAAGATGTGAGCGAGCGGATAACCGAGGCAAATTATAAACTTGCCATTCAATTTTATGAGGAAGGCAAATTTTTGCGTGCTAGAACTATTTTTCAACAGCTTAATGGATACAAAGAATCGGAGAAGTATCTAGAGGATGTATTATTTCTTGATAGCTTTACAGGAACGTGGGTAAGCAAACCGAATTACTATAAGATCATCATTGCAGGTTGGGATATATATATTTATTTTGAACGTAGTTACTCTACTGAAAAGAATTTATTTGATAGTAAGCTGACTAGAAAAGGCAACCGCTTATCTACACCCCACGAAGATTATTATATAAAAGACGGGAAATTGTATGAGGAAAATATTTATGAAACAAAGGTTTATACGAAAGAAAGCATATCTACATATGTTCCGAAATAATCATGCTAAGAATGTAAACATTTTTTATAGACATCCATAACCATCAACTCCAAATGTCCATGGGCTAACATGTGAGTGAGGTGGAGCAGATGGATCTAAGCGGCGATAAGGTGAAGATCAGAGCACTCCATTCTGGAGAAGGAATACTACGGGGGTTAATGGGTGAAATCAAGCTTGCCGTGACGAAATTTGTACAGGAAGATTAGAAAATTATTGATTCTAAAATGGTCACCTGGTGCTTAAAATAGAGATTAGAGAGCGACGGCCATCGCTCTCTGTTCAAGACATGGTGAGGCGGCATGTCCTCCGAATGTCGTGGAAGAAAATGACTCGTCAGGCCATCAACCAATGGCGAGTTATTTTCGTTTCAAGTAGCTGAGCAGTGCAAGAAGAAAAGTACCAAGCATGATGACTTCCACAGTTGTATACGTCATTCGGCATCTCTCCTTTCATGGGAGGAAATGCCACTTCATGCGTCTATACTTCATAATTATGGATTTTTTATGAAACTAGAACAATATTTTTAGCCGTGGGGACGGTTCCCCACGGCTTTTGTATGAATCGGCTTAATGAAAGGCTGAGGGGAACTGTCGGATAATGCCGTGAGTCATCATATCCGCCATCTCTAATGCTTGCGACTCGATTTGATCGCTTAAGGCAATATTTTGTTCGTAGTTGCCTGCAAGGCGAGTCGACGCTTCTTCGGCGGTAAGCTTCAGATGCTCATAGAGCATTCTCTTCCATTCTTGCTCGGACCAATAAGGATTGATCTGGCTTAGAAATAATGCCAGCGCATCCGCATTCGCATGCCACCTCTTGTTCAATTCATTTGCTTCAGCAGTATTACCTGCTTGCAGCGCCTTGACAAGCTGCGCGGCAATAACCAGATGATCCGTAAAAAGCTGGCTGAATCTAGCGGCTGCGGCTGTTCCGTATAATGGCTCCAGTAGCGCTGCAAAATCCTTTGGGTTGCGCAAGAGCCGTTCGGTCGTGAGCTTCTCATCAGGCAGCCGGCCGGCGATACTGTTAATTGTCAGCCGCGTCCAGAAAACATGCTGCTCCCATAGCGTCCTTATATTTTGATCCAGATCAACCATTGCCGGTGTCCATGTGTGCGGGTGGCTTTGCCTGCCATAATAATATTGAAGCGGGTAATATCCGTACATGAGGTCAAACGCACGCTCCTTTTAGATGTATAGAATAGTGTATAGGCGAAGGGCCAATATGGTGCATCGATTCGCTTGTACCCAGATAGAATATGATCGCCAAAATTTCATTTATATGGTAGGATGATTCTGGCATAAATATTGTCAAAAAATAAAAAGGGCAGTGAATGCCCTTTTTTAATTATTTTTGTTGACACTTCCGTTACGTAAGAGTGTACATTGGCTCGTGAAAGGGGATGGAGACGCCATGAAGATGAAAGAAGTATGCAAGCACACGGGCCTGACAGAACGCACGATCCGCTATTATGTCGAGGAGGGGCTCGTCTCGCCGGAGGTTTCGGTGCGTAACGGGCGGGAATATCGCGAGTATTCGGCGAAGGATGTGGAGGAGCTGAATACGATCGCCGGACTTCGGAAGCTGTTTTTTACCATTGATGAGATTAAGGACATGCAGCTGCAGCCGGAACGCATTGGGGAGATACTCTCGGCGTATAAGCTGAAGCTGGCTAATGACGCCAAGGCGAAAGCGGCGATTGTGGAAGCGTTGAATGGGATTGCCCCCGGCGAGCTGCGTGATGTGGCAAGCATAGCAAGCAAGCTGAAGGATATGTCCGAGAAGCTGCCGCTGCCGCAGCGCGATATTAATCCGAACTTTGGAAAATTTGAAACAGGTACGAAAGCGGAACGAGAGCAGGAATACAGCCGATTCGTCGAACGGCAGGCGAAGCAATTCAAGAGGGGAAAAGTGATTGTTTACACGATCGCGATTTTGAATATAGCCATGGCCCTTTTCTCATTTATTTTGAGTTTCAATATACTAACGCTCATCGTACAGGTTGTGCTTGCGGTCTGCTTGATTGTAGGCGTAACATGGGTACGCTATTTGTTCGCTGTCGGTGCAGCTATGGCCGTATTCTTAAGTGTGCAGCTGCTTGTTATGAGCGTAAGTGAAGGATTAATAGGTTTTATTATCTATACGTTATGTTTAATTGTTTACTCTGGAATAAGCAGCTTCCTTCTCTTCAAGAGCGAGGCAGTGAGTGAATTCCTGTATGCGCAGAAGAATGGTTGACACTCTCTTATGGAGAGTGTTTTTTTTCTGTTTTTTTCGACATTTCCCGGGGAATTAAGCAGGTCTTAGCTGCTTATGTGCCGAATACACTTATTTGAAGGGGAGGGATAAGATGGACCTGTGGTTAATTTGGCTCATTATAGCCGGAGTGCTAATTGTAGTTGAAATGCTTACGCTGACCTTTTATCTCTTATGGCTTGGCGTAGGCGCTTTGGCCGCGGCAATTGTCGATGTTATTTACCCCGATGCTTTGCTGCTGGAAGTGATTGTCGGATGTATCGTCGCCTTGCTGCTCACCGTGTTCACCAAGCCGCTAACCAAGCGGTTCCAAGTCGGAAAAGGGTTTCGGGATGCTGTGGATGAATTGGTCGGCATGCAAGGAACTGTGCTGGAGCCGATCGATCCCGACACGCCGGGCATCGTGAAGATCGGCAGCGAGACTTGGAGCGCCAAATCGAGCGAGACGATCAGTAAAGGCGAGACGATCATTGTCATCAGCCGGGGCAGTGCCTTTTTGCAAGTCAACAAATGGGGAGGTTAGAACGATGGGATGGACTGTGACCATTGTCATAGTGGTGCTTGCGGTAGTTTTTATCGCTATGTCGGTGAAGATTATACCGCAGCAGAGAGTCGGGGTAGTTGAACGTCTGGGCAAATTCAGCAAGCTGCTGACGCCGGGCATTAATATTCTGATTCCGATTATCGATCATGTGCGGACGTATCATGACTTGCGTATTCAGCAAGCAAACGTGCCGCCGCAAACCGTTATTACAAAGGATAACGTACAGGTTAAAATCGACACGATTATCTTTTATCAAGTAACGGGTCCTGAGCAAGCTACATACGGTATTTCGGATTATGTGTTTGGCGTTCGGAATATCACGACTGCGACGATGAGACAGATTATCGGCAAGATGGAGCTGGACGAGACGCTGTCGGGCCGGGAGAAGATTTCCTCGGATATCCGGGTAGCGCTTGATGAAGCGACCGAGAAGTGGGGCGTTAGAATTGAGCGCGTGGAGGTCATCGACATCCAGCCGCCAAGCGATATTCAAGAGGCCATGGATAAGCAAATGAAAGCGGAGCGCAGCAAGCGGGCGCTGGTTCTGGAAGCGGAGGCCGCCAAGCAGGATATGATTCTGCGTGCGGAAGGCGATAAGCAAAGTAAAATCCTGAAAGCAGAGGGCGAGAAAGAGGCTCGTATCCGTCAGGCGGAGGGCCAGCGTCAAGCCCAGGAGCTGGAGGCGCTTGGCGAGGCGAAAGCCATTCAATCGATCGCCGAGGCGGAGAAAAACCGCATTGAGCTGCTGCGCGCTGCCGGACTGGATGAGCAAGTGCTCACGTACCGTTCCTTGGAGGCCTTGTCCGATATTGCGAACGGGGCGGCGAATAAGGTATTCATCCCGACGCGCGCCGTTGAGACGCTTGGCAGCATTGGAGCAATCGGCGAAATGCTGAAGGAGAATAAGAAATAAGTATGCTTTTTTGGAGCAGCTTCTCTTCAAGACTACAGGTCTTGGAGGGAAGCTGTTTTCGCTGCAGACAATTTGACAAAAAACGAGAAAAAACAACTATTTCATGACCAGCATTTGAATTTCACCTTAAAACAACCTTAAAAAAGTGTGACCAAAGGCGGAAATAAACGTATAACTCTGTATGAGCAATACATATTGAAAGGAGAGAGTCTATTGAATTTTATGAACCAGGACCCGAACAGCCAGCCGGCGCCGAATCCGAATCGCAAGCCGCCTGAGCTGAAGCCGGGGACCGTCAAGAAGATTGTGATCGGTGCAGTAGCAGCTGTCGCGCTGCTCTATCTGGGGTCTACATCCTTCTACACGGTGCAGGAGCAAGAGCGAGCGGCTATTCTGACCTTCGGCAAGTATGATCGCGAGACATCTTCCGGCCTGCATTTCAAGTGGCCTTCGCCTATCCAAGAGGTGAGGATTGTCCCTGCCGAGCTGACGCAGCATATTACGATTGGCTACCGCCAGAACGGCAACACCGTAACTCCGGTGGATGAGGAGTCCATGATGATTACGGGCGACGAAAATATCGTGTCCGCAGACGCGGTCGTCACATGGAAAATTAGCAATATCCGCAATTATTTACATAACATCAGCAATCCGGAGCAGTTCCTGCGCAACTCGACCAGCGCGTCGATCCGCTCCGTCATCGGGGCGCAAAAGCTGGACTACGCAATTACGGACGGCAAGACTGCCATCCAGGATCAAGTCCGTGAGAAGCTGATCGAGCTGCAGAATAAATATGAGACTGGCATTCAGATTATCGACTTGAAGTTCCAGGATATCGAGCCGCCGGGCGGCGAGGTTGAGGACGCATTCCGTGCCGTAACCAATGCCCGCGAGGAGAAGAATACGAAGATCAACAATGCAGCGAAGTATGAGAATGACCGCATTCCGAAAGCGCGCGGCGAAGCGCAAGCGCTTATCGAGAAGGCCGAAGCGGAGAAGAAATCCCGTATTCTTAACGCACAGGGCGATGTGGCGAAGTTCAACGCTATTTATTCCGAATATGTGAAGAATCCTGGCGTTACTGAGAACAGGCTTATTCTGGAGACGCTGGAGAAGATCTTGCCGAATGCGCAAATCTTTATTACTAATTCGGGCAGCGACACCGTTAATTATTTGCCGCTCAACGAGCTGCTAAAAAACAACGGGACTTCCTCCACTACTAACAATAATGCTAATAACAGCAACCAGCAAACCAATGGAGGTGACGGACAATGAAGCCAAAGCACTGGATAGGTATCGTTGGCGCAGTTGCTGTGCTTCTGCTCGTCGCAGGTTCTCTCTTTGTCGTGAAGGAAGGCGAATACAAAGTCGTCCTGCGCTTCGGCGAAGCTAAGAGGACGGTAATGGAGCCGGGTCTTAACTTCAAGATACCGTTTATCGAAAGCACAACGACATTGCCGAAGTATCAAATGACGCTGGAGAGCAATCCGGGCCAAATTATGACGAAGGACAAAAAGCCGATTCAGGTGGATAACTATACAATCTGGCGTATCTCCAATCCGGAGAAGTTCTACCGCAAGCTGTTTTCCGTCAGCGGAGGCTCGCAGCGGATTGACGAGGCAGTCTACAACTCCGTCAGAAGAAAGCTGTCTGAAGTGAATTACGACGTAATCATTAGCGAGAACTCGGCAAGGGGCAATATCAATGATGAAATTACTAGTGATGTTGCCATTGCGCTGGAGCGCGATGATTACGGCATCGAGATCGTAGACGTCCGTATTAAGCGTACCGACTTGCCTGACAGCAATAAGCAGAGTGTATACAACCGTATGATTTCTGACCGTCAATCCATTGCGGCTCGCTATTTGTCCGAAGGGGATGAGGAATCGCGTAAAATTACGTCAAAGGCCGATCGTACAGCTACCGAGCTGATGGCTCAGGCAGAAGCTGACGCGAAGAAGATCATTGCCGAAGGCGAGCAGGAAGCGGCACAAATCTATAACAATGCCTATGGCAAGGACCCTCAATTCTACAATCTGTACCGTACGCTGGAAAGCTATGTGGTTACATTGCAGGATAATCCGGTCATTATGATTCCGATCGAATCGCCGTATGCAAAGATTTTGCTGGGCAAATAATGATAATAAACAAGCAGGAGCGCTAGCAATCTTTTGAAAATATGCGGCTGTCCCTAGTTATGCGTACACGAGTGTCATAGATTCCCTTCATAGGTTATATAGAGGTGAATCGATTGGCCAAAAACTATGCAAGCCGCAATATTAGAGGGAAGCTGCGCGTCTGCAACTACTTGCTGAAGGATGCCGAACTGCGCCAATACGTGCCCAGGACGGTGTCCTTCAGCCGTTCTAACCTGCAAATGATGACAGATGCCTATTCATCCATATATGTAAAGCCCGATGTTGGATCATTAGGAATCGGTGTCTGCAAAGTGAAACGCAAAGGCAAAGGCTATGAGCTGAAAGCGGTAGACGGCAAGCGGCAATGGAGCGCCCGTTATGATAGCTTCTCAGGCTTATATCAGAAGCTGTCCGCAATGAAAGGAAAGCTAATTATTCAACAGGGCATCAAGCTGGACTGCGTGAACGGCCGTCCTTACGATATTAGAGCGATGGTTCAGCGCAGGCCCGGAGGCAGCTGGGTGTGCACAGGTTTTATGGTAAAGGCGGGAGCAGCCCAAAAAATCGTGACGAACTATTATCAAGGCGGCACGATCTATACGCTCGGCAAGCTGCATCGGAAGCTTGGCCTCTCTGGAGATGAGGCAAGCCGCAGAGAGCGGGCTCTGTCATCCGCTTCCTTGCGGATCGCAAGGGCACTTAGCAGAAGAAGGTCGGGGATGAATGAGATGGGGATTGATTTCGCGCGTGATTCATCCGGCAGCCTATGGGTGCTCGAAGTGAACTCCAATCATCCTCAGTTCCACCCGCTCAAGAACATTGACTCGGAGGCTTATCAGAAAATGAAGCGGTATGCATCCTACTACGGAAGAAAGACTGCGAAATAAGGCGCGAATCAAAAGATCGGGAGCGATTCCCGGTCTTTTTTTTGTAAAGATAATATTCGGTCTTGAAAAACTAATAGCATTAGTTTATATTAAAACTAACGACATTAGTTTTTGGAAAGGGACGTGACCTTCATGAGAAAAACTCGTCAACAATCGGTGATTCAACTTACCTACTTGCCCAACTTATTTCCGGTGAATTGTTATCTTGTAGAGGAGGAGGAGGGCTTGACGCTCGTCGATGCGGCTCTTGCAACGAATGCGGCTGCCATTCTTAAGGCGGCAGAGGAGATCGGCAAGCCGATTGCCCGGATTGTGCTGACTCATGCGCATGGCGATCATGTCGGCGCGTTGGATGCGCTCAAGAAGCAATTGCCTGATGCCACCGTCTATATCTCGGAGAGGGACGCCAGGCTTCTGCGCGGAGATTCGTCATTATTGGATGGAGAGGCACCGCTGCCGATTCGCGGAGATGTTCCGAAGAACATCAAGACCTTGCCGGATGTGCTGCTGCAGGATGGGGATCGTATCGGTTCGCTGCTGGCATTGTCTACTCCCGGCCATACGCCGGGCTCCATGTCCTTCTATGATGAGCGGTCGGGGGTGCTTATTGCAGGAGATGCATTCGCGGCACGCGGGGGGCTGGCCGTGGCCGGACATATGAAGCTTGGCTTCCCGTTCCCCGCGCTTGCGACATGGAATCATGCAGTCAGCCTGGCAAGCGCACGCAAGCTTGCCGATTTGCGCCCCGCATGGCTGGCAGTGGGACACGGCAATATGCTTGCTCAGCCTGAGCAGGCGATGAGGCAAGCCATTGCCGAAAGTGAACAAAGGTTAATGAAGAAAGGAGTGATCTAAGTGTCGCCTAGAGCCGGATTGGATCTGCCGCAGATTGTGCAGACAGCAGCTCAGCTTGCCGACACAGAAGGCGTAGACGCGGTTACGCTAGCTACAGTTGCCCAGAGGCTGGGGGTGAAATCTCCTTCGCTCTACAATCATGTGAACGGCTTGCCGGCCCTTCGTTCCCATCTTGTACTGTATGGTTTGACCCGATTAAATGAAGCCATCGCTGGATCGGCAAGCGGACAGTATGGCAAAGCTACTATCATAAGCATTGCCGACGCTTACTTGTCATTTGCCAGAAAGCATCCCGGTCTGTATTCGTTGACCTTGCGTTCGCCGTCCCATGAGCAGGAGGAGCATGTGAAGCTTGGCGAAGAGCTTGTGGGAAGGCTTCTGGAAGTGTTCCAGCCCTACGGCTTAACGCAGGAAGAAGGCATACATGCCGTTCGCGGGTTGCGCAGCCTGCTGCACGGTTTCGCATCGATCGAGTCAGAGGGAGGGTTCGGCATGGCTGTTGAAGTGAACGAAAGCTTCAGCTTTGCGCTTGACCGGTTTTTGGCAGGATTGGAGCAACTGGGCCGTTCATGAACATTTAACTGTACAAATTGGAATCTCTATAGTAATATCCAATCAAATAACGTGATGAGCGAGGATCCTTTGCCCTGTGCGAAGGGTCCTCCGTCCGTTCACATCCAAGAGCGAAGAAGGTATCGATGTTATGAAGGGACGATTGTCCAAGGCAAGCTCTCACGTTGTAAAGCTCGGCATGCCGATGTCAGCGCGCGTCTGGCGCAATGCCCGTATTGATCTGGGGGCCTCCTGTCTGTTCGGCTTATTCAACGTAGTTATGAATCAGTTTTATGTCGCCTTTGCGATTCAGCAAGGAGCAAGCAATCTTCAAGTGGGATTGCTGACTGCGGCACCGGCCGTCGGTCTGATCTTCTCGCCATTCTGGGCGAACTGGATCGAGAAAGCCCGCAATCCGAAGCCGTTCGTTATTATCCCGAACGCAGTAGGCAGATTGCTGTTGCTGCTCCCGGCTTTCTTTGCGCATCCTTCCATCTACGTCATTGCTGCGCTACTATTCCAACTGCTGATGGGTGTACAGTCGCCCGCCTATGCTGCGCTCGTATCCCGCATGTATCCAACCGACATTCGCGGCAGGCTGATGGGCTATGTACGGGTAGCGATGGGCATTCTGATGATTCCGCTCGCCTACATGGTTGGCGGATGGTCGGAGGCATTCGGCCCCTCCGGCCCGCTCATTGCTGCTTCTATCGCAGGCGTGCTGTCTATTGGTCTCTTCAATACGCTCAAGCTGTCGAAGAAAGTGGAACGCAGCTCGCATCCGGCGGCAAGTCATGAAGCGGAGCCCGTTCGGAAGAAGCCCAAGTTTTCCATGCGGGAGCAATGGGAGCTTGTCGCATCGAACCGGACGCTGGCCGTCTTTCTGGCTGCTACGACCTTCGCGGGCTTCGGCAATATGCTGGCGAGTCCGCTGTACCAGATTACCCAGGTCGATGTGCTGGAGCTGTCCAATGTGCAGATCGGGTATGCCCGTGTCGCTTATTTTACCGCTTTGCTGCTGACGTTCTGGGTTGCAGGTCTGATGATTGACCGCTACCCTATTAAATACACGCTTATGATCGGCATAGGTGCCTACGCAGTGGTACCGATGTTATACGGAGTATGGGGCACCTATAGCGCAGTGATTGCCGGCAATGCGATACAAGGCGTCGGCGAGGCGATATGGGATATCGGGATCCTGGCTTTTGTATTCCGGCTGGTGCCGGGCCGCGAAGCGATGGTGTTCGGCATCCATCTGATGCTGTTCGGCGTAAGGGGGACTCTCGGACCGCTCCTCAGCGCTACACTGACATCAAGCCTGCCGCTGAGCACGCTGCTGATCGCGGCATCCATCTGCGGCTGGATTGGCACGGCGCTGTTCGTGTTCGGTAATCGCAGCAACAAAGGGCTTGCGCCTTCAGCTTGATCGAGGACAAAAAAGAGGACATTCCCATTGCGCATGGCAATGAGGATGTCCTCTCTTGTTATGATTTTCTTAATACAACGAAATCGTTAATGTGTCTCGTTCATAATACGAATGAAGCGTAGCTTCGCTGCCTATAATTTCGACGCTTATAAGCGATGTGATACATTTCTTCAAAGCGTTTTTTCCCGTTGTCAGCTTACGGTTTAATATGGCGGACAACTTGTCCAGCGCTTGTTTGTTTGTATCCGTTAAGTATACGGGAATCGTTTTATTTTGGAACATCAGCATGGTTTTCATGGTTATGACCTCCACCCTACGAAGGATTTTTTTCTAGTCTAACGGATAAATATTAAATTAGTCTTAAAAATGCCCCTTTGATATTATGACAATTTCGTAACTTTTTGCCCACAAGGTGCCACAGCTAGTCGATTTCATCTAAAAGTGTGCCTAATTTGGTTACATTTGCCTTTCCCTTGGCCTATGTAACGTATTAGATAATTTCTATGTGCTATTTTGTCATCAGTATGTCCAAGTTGCCGGCAAATGTCAATAAGGGTACTCCGGCTCCCGTTAACTGACACCATGCCAATTCGAGGATTTTGTCACAGTACAATTGCCCGGGCAATCGATAGCTGTCTTTCATGATCTTGGGGGTTGGTATTGTTAAACCGGAATTGTGTATTCCGGTCATGATAACCTTGCACTATTCGGCGTTGGACCTGTTCAATCCGGCGATTCACAAAATCGAACGAGAGTTGAAAAATATCGGAAAGTTGGCTTATATACTCATTTTCGTAACCGGAGGGCTCAATAGCTGCCAACATGAAATAGGGCATGGCTGAATACAGTTGGAAGCTTGCGGCTTGAGATTCTTGAAGATCTACAAATAATTCGGGCAGAGTATTCTGGCAGCCTACATGTAATGCCGGGTGGCTAATTTCATGGAAAAAGTCTTCACGTTGCTGTTCTTTAGTCACATATGCATTAAGAAAGATCAATCCGCCATACGCATCGTCATATAAAACCATGGTGGGCTTCTCAGAATAAATGACATGACAATCATAAATAAAGGCGATTTTGTCTAAGTCCATATGTGATGGAGATAATATTCCGTTCTCTCTATAGATATAGCTGATTCGCTTTTCTAATTCGGTTGGTTTGTAAAGATCCAGATCAAAATGCATGGTGCCCCCCTTTTTCTTGAAAAAGAACACATGTTCTGTTTTTGAGTTAAAAGAAAAAGCCATTGCTGGCTGAATCTTATTTTTCTTTTTCATCCTGTTCTCTTCGCTTTTTCTCACGAAATGCTCTGAACATTTCCAAAGCGTCATTCAAATGGGCAGCTTCCTCTTCATCCAACACTTTTTTGGGACCGCCTAAAAATGCTACATATATGTCCTCATCAGTACTTTTCTCGTTTGTAGGAGAGGAAGGATCATCGGTGCGGCCAAGCAGATAGTCGGTTGATACGATTAATGCGTTGGCTATGGCAACAAGCGTCTCATTAGAGGGAGCACTGTGGCCATTCTCATAGTTGCTTATTGCGGCTTTGGTGACGTTAGCTTTAAAAGCAAGTTCTTCTTGAGTAAGTTTTCTTCTTTTTCTCCAGTGAGAAATTCTTTCTCCGAGAGCCACATTGGTGCCTCCTCATTAATCAAAAGTACACCTACATTGTACAATAAGGGACACCAGCAATAAACAAAGTACACTACACATATATTTTTACGTTGACGTACACCAGGCTTGTATGTATAATCGAAAGCAGGAAGTACAAGATTGGCATACATTGAGGTGATGGTATGGAAAAGAATAAAACATTGGCCGCTGCACGAAAGGAGAAGGGGCTGACCCAAGAAGAGCTTGCAGGATTAATGGGATATTCGAAGTCTGCGGTAAGTAATTGGGAGAACGGATATGCCCAACCATCTTTACTGGATGCCTTTAAACTAGCATCTATTCTAAACAAAGACATTAACAGTCTGTTCGCAGGACTTCATGTACAAGTTCTGTATACAGAGGTCACTCAAACCGGATGAACAAGGTGTCTCGACGTCGGAAATAATGGGAAAAATGTTGATCACGCAAATGTTATTTCGGAAAATACTAATATTTTTTCGTGGCTTCCCTACAGCATTGCAGCTATAGTTTAACTAGTCCCTAAACAAATTATTCCATAAAAGGGAGGTGGAAGGAGCGATTGCTGCTTAAGAAAATAAAATATTTTCTTGAAAGGGGTTTAATAGTTGAAAAAAATGATATCCGTTCTTTTATCTTTAACTCTTGTTTTTTCATTTGCTACTAGCAGTGTGTTTGCCAGCACGCCAAGTGAAGAGATGCTTAATGAGTGGGAAGTTCGTGCAAAGGAGTTTAGCGCTCTGATTGCAGAATACGAGGAATTAACACCTGCGGAGATTGAAGAATTAGCAATCATGGAATTGGCTAAATTAAAGAAGACTAGCGTGGAAGAAGTGAAGCTTGAATTATCTATTGTAAGTGATCTTCAACCTTTCTTATATATAAACGATGCTGGTTACGTAGCAATTGATTCTGAACAAGCAATGAAATCAACTCCACAACATTCTGATTATATCAGACTAATTGAAGCTGAGCTTCAAACATCCGGGGAAAGCGTTGAGCATAATAGCATTAATATATTAGCTGCGAGCCATTGTAATGGAGAAAATAGTTGGAACGACGGCGTTATTGAGAAGGAAACTCTATTTGACAGTTGCGTTGCAAACCAAATCGTCGCTGCTATAAACATTGCTGCAAGTGTAGCTACAATGGCGGCAATTGTTACAGCAGCAATATTCCCTCCAGCAGCACTTGGAACTGCCGTTGCAGCAGCATTATTAAATTTTTCAGCTGGCGTAGTTGCGCTTGCTGCATCAAATGGCTGTGGAATTAAAGTATCGAGGTGGTTATTCCTTCCATGGAAAGTTGTATCACAGTGCTAAGGAATATAAATGATATGAAAAATAATACAACAAAACGATTTACAACAAACCAATTGTCCATTATCTTATCGGGGCTTTTAATTAGCCTGTCTCAAACATTATTCGGATTCTCAGGCAGCGAGTCTAAAAACTATGCGTTTTACTTATTTGTTTTATCATTAGTATTCTCTATTTCCTCCATCACCTTTGCAACAATGAAAAAAATGAAGATTGCACTAGTTTTACTTTTAGTCTCAATACTTATGGGCTTGATATCTGTATTATTGAAGTTAAACGTTTTTTAATCTCATGAAAAGGGACTGATTTTATTTACAATCGGTCCTAAATTCCGATATTTTAATGCCCACTGTCCTTATGGCCGGTGAGCTTTTTTTTGTGCTTATGAGTTAATTTCCGGAATTAACCCTTGATGAACATTCGCTGCTGATCAATTTATGCTAAGGGGATTTTGGGGGCTGTATTGTAGGAAACGGTGGAGGCAGTCAAGAATACCCAATTGGCAATAGAGCAAAATTGCATAAAAAGAAGCTAATAAGACAACTGTTTTCCGCCAAGCAGGATCGATATAATGGTACTCGTAAGGCAAAATACGACACAACGGCAAGAAGCAGAATATAATGATAAGGGAGTGCGGCTTCTATGACACGGATGGGCATTGGTTTACAGATGTATACCCTTCGGGACGTTACGGCTGTCGATTTCGAAGGCACCCTGCGCAAGGTTGCGGCATTGGGCTATGAAGGCGTAGAGTTTGCGGGCTATGGCGGTATCGAAGCGGAGCGTATGCGCGATCTGCTGCAAGAGCTTGGACTGAAAGCAATCGGAAGCCATATCGGCTTGCATCTGCTTGAAGGCAATCTGGAGAATGAAATCGCTTACCTCAAAACAATTGGAGCGAAATACGCGATCTGCCCATGGCTGCCTCAAGAGGCTCGCGATGCTGATGCTTGGCGCAGTCACCTGGTGAAATTCGAGCAATACGGCAAGCGCTTCCGTGAGGAAGGCATAGCATTCGCATATCATAATCATGATTTCGAATTCGAAGTTGAGCTGGACGGCCAAGTCGTATTCGACGCGCTGTATGATCGAATTTCGCCTGAGTATTTGCAAGTAGAGATGGACATCGGCTGGGTACAATATTCAGGTATTGATCCTGTCAGCTACGTGAAGAAATATGCGGGCAGATTGCCTTTGCTTCATTTGAAGGATTTCCGCAGCGGAGAGAAAGGAAAGCAGATCGATACAGTAGAGCTTGGCAGAGGCGATCTGCCGCTGGAGGCTGTCATTGAAGCTGCATCGGAATCTTCTGTGGAATGGATTATCGTGGAGCAGGATGTATGCGCGAATCCGCCGCTTGAGTCGGTTGCGACAAGCATCGAATGGCTCAAAAATCATTATCTATCCAAATTTGAATAAAGGCAGGGGAATATAATATGTCTACAGTAAGAGTTGCAGTAATTGGTTGCGGATCGATCTCGAAGCACCGCCATATCCCGGAGTACGCTTCAAATTCGAATGCAGAGCTGGTCGCTTTTGTCGATCCGGTGATTGAACGTGCGCAGCAATTTGCGGACACGTATGGCGGCAAGGCTTATTCCGATTATGAGACAATGCTGGCTGAAGTTAAGCCTGACGCAGTAAGCGTATGTACGCCGAATGCGCTTCACGCTCCTATTAGCATCGCTGCTGCCAAAGCGGGAGCTCATGTGCTGGTTGAGAAGCCGATGGCTGTGACAGATGCGGAAGCAGAGGCTATGATTCAGGCTGCGAAGGACAACGGCGTACAGCTGATGGTTGGACACAACCAACGCTTCATGCCTCCTCATGTGAAGGCTAAGCAAATCCTTGAATCCGGCGTGCTGGGCAAAGTATTGACGTTCCGTACTTCCTTCGGCCACCCGGGTCCAGACGGCTGGAGCGTAGACGGCGCAAACAGCTGGTTCTTCCGCAAAGAAGAAGCGCTGATGGGCGCAATGGGCGATCTGGGCGTGCATAAGTCCGACCTGATCCGCTGGATGCTGAATGACGAAGTAGCGGAGATCGGCGCTTTCGTCGGAACGCTTCATAAAGAAGGAACGGAAGTTGACGACAACGCTTCTTGTATTCTTCGCATGAACAGCGGCGCTATCGGTACGCTGGTTGCAAGCTGGACCTATTATAGAGGCGAGGACAACAGTACGATTCTGTGGTGCGAGAATGGCGTTATGAAGATCGGTACGCATCCGGATGACCAAGTCATTATAGAACTGCGCAACGGCACAGTTGAAAAACACAAAGTAGGCGCTATCTCCACTAATGATAAGCAAGAGTCCAGCGGCGTAGTAGACGCGTTCCTGGAGAGCATCGTAAACGGCACGACACCGGCTGTAACCGGTGAAGAAGGCAGAGCGTCCCTTAAGGTCATTCTGTGCGCTTTCGAATCGCAAGAAACGGGCAAATTCGTTTCCGTTAACGGCTAATTCAGCGCATTTTTCAGACATGCAGACAGCCTCCAATCCTATGATTTCATAGGGCTGGAGGCTATTTTTTTGGCTTATGGGCCTCATGAGTAGATTCTAATAATGCAGTAATGGCGGGAGGTTCACCCTGATTTCTGCGGGATTGGTAATTTTTGCGCCATGAAAGGGCTTTTACCCCCATGCTAAGATAAGGGACATCGAGGGCCGATTCGATAAATTCTAGCAATTTGGGAGGAATGAAAGAATGAAAAAGCAGCCGATACGCATAGGCGTGGCTAGCATTCTAGCGGCAACGATGATCGGAACAGGTTGGGCAGCTCCGAAGGCGGACGCCGCTCATGCATCGCCGGTAAACCTGAGTGTCCAAACGCATTACATCAATTATGAATCCTTAAATACAATCGCTCAAAAATACGGCATTGATTTGGACAAGCTGAACATCAAAATTGGCGGGATCGTCATTAAGTGGCCATCCTTCGGAGGTTCCGCTCCAACGCCGACACCGACGACAAAGCCAACACCAACGCCTACGGTGAAGCCGACGCCAACACCAACGACGAAGCCAACGCCGACGCCTACGGTGAAGCCAACGCCAACACCAACGGTGAAGCCAACACCGACACCGACGGTGAAGCCGACTCCAACGCCAACGCAGACCCCGGCTCCTGAGACTGGCACTCTGCAATCGCAGGTTGTAGCGCTGGTGAATCAAGAGCGTGCGAAGCTGGGCCTTCCGGCTCTGCAGACAGACGCATTGCTGAATAAAGTCGCTACTGAGAAGGCACGGGATATGGATGTGAACAACTACTTCAGCCACACATCTCCAACTTACGGCTCGCCATTCGATATGATGCGTACCTACGGCGTGAAGTACATGTACGCTGGTGAGAACATCGCTTCCGGACAACGGACTGCAGCACAAGTCATGAATGATTGGATGAACAGCCCTGGACACCGTGCCAACATCGTAAATCAAAACTTTACGAAGATTGGCGTAGGTTATGTCAATGGCAAGTGGGTTCAAATGTTTATCGGCTAATGAACAATAACGCGGGTTCGGGAGCGGATTCGGACACACGTCCGAACGCTCTCGGCCTGAACTAAAATCATGTGGAGGTACTACGTTTTGAAGAAAGCCTTATTAGCAAGCGCAGCAATTGCATTATCGATTACTATATCTGCCGGTACGGCGCACGCATCGGCAAACACACATACGGTAGCAAACAAGGATACATTCTGGACCTTATCGCAACATTATAAGGTTCCTCTTCAAACTCTGCTTGACGCTAATGCTTCCGTAGACCCGATGAATTTGCAAGTCGGCATGAAGCTTGATATCCCTGGCAAAGAGCAATCATCCGAGTCATTGAAAGCGATGGCAGACACATCAGCAGCAGTCCCGCTTGCCAAGGGCGGTCACGTCCAAGGTCCGGGCGGCTATGATTACGCCTATACGGAGCAGCTATCCTTCTCGGCTACTGCCTACACGGCAGCGGCATCGGAGAATGGCAAATGGGGCGGCGTCGATTACTTCGGCAACAGGCTGAAGGTTGGTACGATTGCCGTTGATCCGAAGATGATTCCGCTAGGAACCAAATTGTTTATTACCGGCTACCAATATGACGGTCTCCCGAGTGTAGGCATTATCGCTACTGCATCGGATATGGGCGGTTCGATCAAAGGCAACCGCATCGATATCTTCGTACCGGGTTCCACTCAGCAGGCGATGAAGTTCGGCATACAGAAAGTTGAAGCTTACATTCTGAAATAACAACTACCGATAAGCTTTTTTTCCGAGCAGCTCCGGCAAGGTTACGATTTCGTAGCCTTTCCCTTGCAGCATCTCAATCAGCACGGGCAGCGCGTCGATCGTCCCCGACAGATTCTGTCGGTCCCCGCCTCCTGCATGCTGAAGGATGATTGAACCAGGTTGCAGCGTCTTCTTGATATTCGCAATGACGCGTGAGCTGCTCGGATTATTCCTCCAATCCTCTGAATCCACATCCCAATTCACCACTGTAAATCCGTTTTGCTTGCCCCATGCTACCTGTTGCGGTTTCATCTCTCCATACGGAGGTCTTACCAGTCTTGGCGATACGCCGGCAATTCGTTTAATAATGCCGTCAGTTTTCCAAATCTGCTGTTGGAATTGAGGCAGCGGCAGCTTGGTCAATACAGCGTGGTTGTATGAATGGTTGCCAATGACATGACCTTCTCTTATGATTCGTTTCACCAGTTCCGGGTTTTTGGCGGCACGGTCGCCGACAATAAAGAAGGTTGCCCGAATGCGGTGCTTGCTGAGCGTATTAAGTATGACAGGTGTCACACGCGGATCAGGTGCATCATCAAAGGTAAGAGCTACTTTTCGTTTGTCCCGTGAGCCGCTGAGCACAAAGGTTCCGGGGAATTTTTTTTGCATATGGACCCATGACATTCCCTCGGCATAATTAGCCCGCTTTATATTTCGCTTGCCTGAGCGATTGACCTTTTTGGCTTTAGCTCTCGGCTTGTTTCGATTAGGGTTGTTGCTTCTTTGACGTGATGAAGACTGCTTTTGTTTCGGCTGCGAATTGGTAAGTGTTTGCTTGGCCGGCTCTAATATCCAGGCAGCGCTTATGGATGAAGCTGAAGCAGCAGTTTCGGCTCCCGCCAAGATGCCTGCGGCTACAGTGATTGAGGTAATTATTCGCAATAGTTTATTCAGTATTGGCATTCCCGCTTCATCCCGTTCTCTGGCTTAGTTTGCATGATGCTGTACATATAACCTGTCCGCCAATGATTAGGTTCATGCACGGTTCAAGCCTTTCGCCAGTTAACAAAAAAAGACTCGAACCGTATCCGGTTCGAGCCGATGAAGCTTCATTATTTCATTTTAAATACTTGAATGGTGCGCTGCAGCTGAGTCGCCATTGTTAGCATCCGTTCGGTTTCCTGTACAACGCCTTGGACGGAGGAAATCTGCTCGTTCATCGAAGCCGATACTTGCTCCGTGCCTGCAGCCGATTGCTGTGTAATCGCGGAGATGTTCTGGATCGCTGCGGAGATCTTCTGAGCGCTCTCAAGCATTGCATCGCTTTCTTGGGAGAATGCATAAATCTGATTCGTAATAAAGCTGATGCTCTCCTCAATCTCCTTGAATACATGCTCCGACTGACGGATATGCTCCGTCTGAAGATTAACGACTTCCTCGTTCACCTTCATATTGTTAATCGCCTGTTGAATGCCCTCGTCTATGCTCTTCACGAGATTGAAAACCTGCTTGGTGGAAGTTGTTGATTCCTCCGCCAGCTTGCGCACCTCTTGAGCGACTACGGCAAAGCCTCTGCCATGCTCCCCTGCGCGCGCCGCCTCGATAGACGCATTGAGGGACAACAGGTTCGTCTGCTCCGCAATATCGGAGATTGTCGTAGTAATGGCTGAGATGCCTTGCGCCTTGCGTGCGAGGTCTTCGATCGTCTCGCCGACTTTCGCGGTAGCCTCGACGTTGCGCTGCATGCCTTCCGCTTGAATCTCAAGCGCATTGCGGCCTTTCTCTACCAGCGTGATGGTCTGCTCGGAGCGCTCGTTCATCACTTTGGTCGATGTGGCATATGCCGCTACCTTCTCTTCGATCTCGTTGATGGATGCGCTCATGTCGGTCACATCCTCGGAGATTTCGTTGGCGCCGGTTGCAAGCTCGTTCGCGGACGCGGCTACTTGCTCCATTGCCGTCTGAATCTGGTTGTTCTTCTCGAAGATGCTGCGGCTTGTATCTGCAACATGCTTGATGATGCTGGATGTCTCCGTCAGGATGTCCCGCAGCTTGTCCACCATGCTGTTGAAGGAATGGCCGAGCTCGCCGGAACCGGAGCTTGAGGAAGTGTCTACCTTTTGGGTGAAGTCGCCCTTGGATATCCGATAAGCCGCCCCGGAAATTTCTTCGAAGGATTGCGTAATCGATTTTTCAATAAAGGATACAATGGGAAGCGCGGCAATCGCCAATACGGCAACCCCAATCAGCACCGGAATAATCTTGCCTCCGAAGATCGCTGTCATTAGGACTGTGACAATGGCAAATAGTACTAGATTGAAATAAGTGGTAATCAACAGTTTACTGCGTACCGACTGAGAATAGTACCATTGAATCATTATGTAAGCGCTCCTTTATATGGAATACCCATATTATAACACCGAGTATGAAAATGGTCTATAATTGTCGAACGCCTTTTCAAGGTCTTTAGACTTAATTTATTAGGACTGTAAGCGCAACCTTAAATTCGGAAATTACTAATAAATTTTTCGGTGAGAATTCGAATTGGCGGTGCTACCATTATAAGCAATTCGATGTATGATTTAGTGGAATTTTGTCGGATTTACCATCGTTATGTCGATTTAAGAGGAGGATCAGAGAAAATGGAAACAAGCTCGGTATCTTTGGCGCGTCAGGTAGACTTTGTATTTAGACAGCTTGAGGGAGAGCTGACGAATGCGGCGGCTGGTACGGTATTGATTTACATTCGCAACAACTCGGTAGGGAAGTTCGGCTTGCGGCATCACCCGATCGAGACGAGAAACGGCAAAATTGAAGGAACGGAGAAGGGACTGTCCAGCGCGCAGGTACAAGCCTTCCGGCAAATGGCGATTGACGCGCTGAAGCTCAGACAGGATTGGACCCACGGAGAGATTTTGTATGATTTCTCGGTTCGTCCCAGCACCAACTCATGGTCGGCAAGCATTTTGTACGAATCGAACTACAATATGGCTACGTGGAACAACCGCTATGTTCCGCAGAACAGGCCTCAGCATATGCTGCGTGAATACTCATAGGGCAAAAACTCATAGCGCGAATAGGAATAAGCAATGGCTGCGGAGTAGAGCCATTGTTTTTTATTTGGCGCAGCAGAGCAGTCCAATCCGGCGTATGCCAGAAGAGGGTTGCCGTTACGATTGGACCGCAATCTTCCTATAGCGCATGAAGCGCAGACAAGACAACCTGGGTTAGTCCTTTTGGCTGGATGGGCTTGACTGCTCTGATTTTCTTCTAAGTCTTGCCTTCACGATGAATCCTGCCCCGACGCTGAATAGAGAAAGCAAGCTGAACAGCAGAACAAGCCAGCCGCTATGGGCGATGGATACGGCGGTCGCGCTCAGGAACAAGATGGACAGGGAAGCAAAAAACAAGGATAGCGGTTTGGACATTTGAATGAACTCCTTATATATCACCTTTTATCATAAAAGGCTAAAATATTTTTTTGCGGATTAGCATAGTTTCCGAAGCGATGCACATAATAACCTTGCAAGCTTGCAACACACACACAACGTGCAGAGGACGAAAGGAGATATCCCTATGAGCAGCAGAAACAGAAGTAACCAACTCATTGTCCCACAAGCTAATCAAGCGCTGCAACAAATGAAACTTGAGGCAGCACAAGAGCTGGGTGTACAAATTCCAGCTGATGGCTACTATGGCAACGTATCGACACGCGACGCTGGTTCGCTTGGTGGATACATCACGAAGAAGCTGGTTCAAATCGCTGAGCAACAACTGTCTGGCGGTATCCGCTAATCGCTTCTCATACACAACTGATGCATCAACCATCGAAGTCCAAGGGGAACCTTGGGCTTCTTTAATTTATGAAGCGAAGCACAAAAAAACAAGCCCCTTCCCATTGTGCAGGAAGGGGCTCCGCTCCGTCAATGTCAATACGTATCCATTCGCAGCCTTTTCATCAACCGTTCATCGCTGAGCCACCCTACATATGATCCCACCGTTTCATATTGCTTGTTCATCATCAGCACGCCGACGAACGGATATTGCTTGCGATGGCGATATCGGACATCTGCCCAGCGAACCTCATATCCCCAGCTATGTTCCTTCACATCCGCGCAGGCGAAATTGGTGAAATACAGGAAGGAGCGAATGGCGGGATCGTTTTTGGATTTATCCACAGCCGGATGGCTTGAGCACCGGGTCTTGTCCAGCCACTTAAGCTGGCCGCCTCGCAAATTGCCGATATGGAAGGTGTCGTCCTCCGATTGCTTGACAACGTTCCAGATGGATTGCGAAATGGTCGGAATGGCGATATAGCTATCGCTTGGGTGGTAATTGCGATCAAGACTCGGCAGCTTGCGCACAATTTGACGGGCAGTGAAGGTTCGCCATACATAATAGACGACGAGAAGCAGGTACATAAGCGGGAACAGCACGGCGGGATTTACGAGACCTGCGGCCCACAGTAAAATGGCTATGAGATGTACCGTAAAGATGACGGGATCGAAGATATGGATAATATTCCATGATATCCATTTCTCGTTGAACGGACGCATCGCTTGTGTGCCGTAAGCGTTGAACAGATCGGTGAAGACATGGACGGCTACCGCCAAGAGTACCCAGCCGCCTACATGGAGCCATGGCAGGCTTCCTCTATACAGGAGCTGAAGCAGTCCGGTAATGGCGATTGTCCAGAGCAGCACAGCGGGAAGCGAATGCGACATTCCCCGATGATTGCGGATATAGCAGGCATTGCCTCTAAGCCGCAGCAAATTGTCCAGATCCGGTGCTTGGGAACCGGCAATTGTGCCGACTAGCACCGCGGTATGCACAGCCGGGCTGGCAGCTACCACGGGATCGACCATGGCTAGGCCGGCGAGTCCAATGCCCATGACAAGATGCGTTCCAGTATCCATAAGTTGTGCCCCCCTGATTAAAGTGAATGTTAAGCGTAGTATCGGCGAAGCAGGGGAACTTTATCAATTGAATCGAGAGGAGACTCGCGCCAAATGTACATTTGTTTTGCAGAATATAAGATCCAGCCGGACTATAGGGAAGATTATTTATTGGAGGTGGACAAGCTTCGCTTGCAGGAGGCAGAGCTTGTCCATGTATATGAAGGAACGGACCAGCCGTCGTTGTTCGTGGAGGTTTGGAGCTGCCGGGATGAGGAGCATGCCCTGCGCGTCAAGGAGGAACGTTTGAGCGAACGTTCTCCTTGGTTCGCGCTTTCAAGCTGGATTGCGGGGGGGCCGGCAAAGCTGCATGTCTGGACGTTCAAGCCGGTTGCATCCAGCAAGCAATAGGGGTTATTCGCTGACAGGGGAAACTTCGGTAATCGTGCCGCCTTGGAACGGGTATTCATATTTGATCGGCTCGTCGAAGGTTACATAATCCAGGTTAAGCATCAGCAGAAGGTAGCGCATGCCAGTATTGGGGTCGCTGATAATAATGTGGTCGCGTCCAGCCGCTTCGATTCTGCCTTTGAATATTTTTGCATTCCATTCGCGGTTATTCTCATACGTCATGTAGAAGGTGCCGATTTTGCCCCGGTTCAGCCGCAAAATGTTCTCGACGTATGATTCTTCATTGCCGGGTACTGTTACAACATTGCCGCCGCTGGGCGTGATGAACGAGCCGCTGGGAACAGTCGGCGGCATTGTGCTGGCAGCCGTATAATTGGAGACGGCCGCTTGCTGGGCGTATGGCTGCGCATAGCCGCCACCGTATCCCGCTCCATATCCGTATGCGGCAGCTCCGTAGCCCATATTGGGTCCAACATTGGCCATGCTGACTTGCTGCTTGTAACCGTAATTTGACATACTGCTAATCCTCGCTTTCAATCGTTAAGAATGGAAGAACTCGACAACACTAATAACAGAAGGACAGTCGGCTGCAGTCGGAATGTAGAAGCAGCGCTTTGTAATGGCCTCAAAGCCGCTGCTTTGACAGGCCGCCTGCGGAGATGGAGCGTATGTTTTGGAAATCAAGGCATATGACGCGGAAACGATTGACGCAGGCATCGCCGACCATCAGCATGCCGAGCCGACATCGTCCTCGGCTTCGGGCCAATTAGTCTTGCGGGCATTCTGGCCTGATCCGCGTTTGCTTTGATTACAGCCGTAGTGGAACGGACTCACATCCCTTCAAATTCGTCGTAATCTGATAGGCGTTTGCCACATGGTTATTGTATGGATAGGCGAGTAGAATGGTTCCAGCTGAAATACAAATGAATTGTCACATTTTGAGTGTCGAATTCATGAACAAGGGGCGCGAACGTTGTCACCGCTCGCTTTTTTCGGTATGATAAGATTCGGTTCATTAATGAAAGATAGACGCGCACGGCGCGTCTCGTCGCATAACTCGGGAGGCTAGCTTTGTGCTGAAGGACTTGATTGCTTTAACAAAACCGCGGCTCCTTCGATTGAATATGTTCGCTGCGCTTGGCGGTTTTTGGGTAGCTTCGAAGTGGGATATTGATATCGCGCTCATGATATGGATGCTGATTGGCTCCACTCTGACGATGGCTTCGGCTACCGTCGTGAATAATTACTGGGACCGCGAACTGGATCAGAAGATGGAACGCACTAGAAACCGCACACTGCCGATGGGCAGAATGAAGCCGTCTGCCGTTCTGGCGTACGGCCTTATTCTTGGTATAACTGGCATTGCGGTACTATTTCTTATGGTTAACCCGATTACGGGTTGGCTGGGATTGCTGGGATGGTTCGTCTACATTGTGATTTATACGATGTGGCTGAAGCGGACGTCGACATGGAGTACCTCCATCGGAGGCATCTCGGGCGCCATGCCTCCGGCTATCGGCTACTGTGCCGTTACCGGCGAGGTTGATGCCGGCGCATGGATACTGTTCGCGCTGCTGTTCCTGTGGCAGCCGGCCCACTTCTGGTCGCTTGCGATCCGCCGTGTGGAGGAATACCGGGAAGCCGGCTTCCCGCTGCTGCCTGTCGTGAAGGGCGTGAAGCGGACGAAGCTGCAGATGATTCCTTATGTTCTGCTGCTGCTGCCATCCGTTGTTTTGCTCTATTGGTACGGCTATGCAGGCATTTATTTTCTCATCATATCCGTCGTGCTCAGCCTCGTATGGCTAGTTCATACGCTGCAGGGCATGAAGGCCAAGGACACGGACAAATGGGCAAAGGTCAACTTTTTAATTTCGGTTAATTATTTGATGGTCGTCTTTATTGCCATGATTGCAAATACAACTTCTGCATAATCTCTGCAGGATCGGGTATATGGGGACCAACGGGGGAGAGGACAAAACGATGAGTTTTCTGCGCAAACACAGCTTCAAAATCGCCGTGCTGGCCTTGTGTGCGGCAATGGGCATTTATTTATTGATTATGTATGGACCTAAGAAAGCGGAACCCCTGCCGGTGCTTCAGGCAGCCCCAGCTTTCGAGATGAACGATATCGACGGCAAGCCGGTCTCGCTGGAATCGACGAATGGCAAGGTTCGCATCGTCTACTTCTACTTTGCCAACTGTCCGGATGTATGCCCGCCTACGACCTTTATGCTGGGCCAGGCTCAGGACATGCTGAAGGCGCAGGGAACGCTTGGCGATAAGGTGGAGCTAATCTCGATTACGTTCGATCCGGAGCGGGACACGCCGGAGGCGATCAGACAGTTCGCGGAGCGCACCTCGGCGGATATGGAAGGCTGGCATTTCCTTCGCGGAGAAGAGGATGCAACCATTCAGCTTGCCCGCGACTTCGAAGTCGGCGTCATCAAAGTAGAGAAAGAAAATACATTCGCGCACTTCAACGTCATTACGCTGGTAGACCAGAATGGCCAGATCCGCGAATGGATCAACGGCAATGACGAAGAACTGACACCGGAATATATCGTTCAGCAGATCAACAAGCTGCTCTAGAATTCATCTTTTACCCATCTGGAAGCGGGATCGGGCGCAGGATACATAATATGCGCATCGAGTCCCGCTTTTTCTAATTGCTGAATCAAATATTCTTCTGGAGTATGCTCCACGCCTGCATAGCCGCGGCGAGTGTAGATGTGCTCTGCGTCAGGGAACACATCTCGCAGCATTCCGCGGATACGCTTGCCCGACGAGTCATTGTCCGTAAAAATATAGACGGCAAGCTCTCCGATTTCCTTGCGCAGCTTCTCCAGTTGATCCGTTCCCGGCGTGCCGTATGTGCAGTAGATGCCTACATCATCCTTTAATACTCTCCTCAGCTTGCTCCGGTCGTTTTTTCCTTCCACTACGATGGCGTATTCCATGTCCAGACCTCCTGTTCCACTATAGTGTACCATCGCAAGCTCCGGAATAAAAAGCAAAACGGCCCGACTTGCGGGCCGCTGCTTCCATGCTATGGTTTACCACCAAAAACCTGCACACACAATAATTACGAGCAGTATGAACAATACGAGAATTGTGCCTACGTTGTTGTGGTGGTGTCCAAAGCCTCTGTGATCTACGCCTCCCATGGAGTCACCCCTCTCATTCATTCGACGTCAAGGCTCTAACCGTGCCGCTCTCGCGCTGCGGTAGTCACTTGACACAATGTATCATATGAGCGGAGATGACAAATGCCTTGTGCATATACCCAGATTAAGAAAAATGGGTGTTTGGCGCAATCGTACGTATTCGGTAGAACGGCAGCAAGGTAAGGCCAATCATGAGGCCTAGAAAGGCGATGTAATAGGGCGATACATGGCCGCGCAGCTGTCCCGCCAGCATCGGTCCGAGGAAAGCGCCTATGGAAAAAGCGATCGACAGGATGGAGAAGGTGCGGCCATAGCGAGCGCCACCGCTCAGCTCGATGAGCAGCGTAGACAGAGCGGGCAAGACGATGCCCTTCGCCATCCCGATCCCAAGCAGCATAACCGTCAGCGGCAGGGGCATATCGGCGGCAAGGCCAAAGTAAAGCAGTGCCAGGCATACCGACCCGATTAGCGTACGGTAGAACGCGGGAAATCGGTTAAGAAACATCATGCTGAGCGTTATTAAGGCGCCGATGCTGATGACGGAGAATAATAGGCCTGTCGTCATCATCGCCTCCTTCGTCTTTGCCATAAGCGGCAGCTCGAAGGAGAGGATGCCTTGGGCGCAGCTGAGCCCGACGGGCAGCAGGAAGACAAGCCATGGCAACGCCGGAAGCGGCTCCGCTTGCTTGTTCTTCAGTGCGGCAGGCTGCGCGCCATGCTCGGCCGATTTATTCACGTCCAGCTTCCGGTTGATATCCTTGATGAAGAAAAGCGCGCATATGGCGGTGACGACTAAAATCCAGCCTAAGATCGTAAAGGCTACGGAGAACCCGATCTTCGCAACCAGATAAGCGCCGGCTGCGGGCGAGACGACGGAGGCCAGTGTATGGACAAGTCCATTGCCAGCCATGAGCTTGCCTTGCTCGGTCCGGTCGTCGGTCAGCCGGGCGAGCAGCGCAAGGCAGGCAGGAGACAGAAAAGCGAGCACAAAGCCGCTGATGGAGCGAAGCAGCAGAAGATGCCACGGGTCCGTCACATTCGACTGGAAGAGCAGAATCACCCCTGCGGCAAGCAGGCTGAATACGATGAACAGGCGGCTGCCGTAACGGTCTACCCCGAATCCGGCAATAAGATTGCCTGGAAGATGGGTGATCGAATACATGCCCATCATCAATCCGATGAAGGACGGCGCGGCGCCGATAGAGATGGCGAACGGCGTCAGAATCGGATATTGCGCGTGCAGATCGAAGAACGCGACGAACAAAAACAAGTAAAGCCAAACAGCGGTTTTCATGGGCATATATCTCCTTTGCTCGGTCCCTTCTATCTACTTGTACGTAAAGATGGGACAGGATATGTCTGCCTGTATTGGAAGAGAGCGTTTACGCCCCCACTCTCCTAGGCTATAATATTTTGTAATCGGGTTTTGTACGAGATATAATGGAGGGGATCGTAATGGGTTTTTTGGATTTTACATCGTATGATACGGAGACATGGACAACGTTTTTCAAAGACAACTGGGTGGTGCTGGTCATTGCGCTGGTTGTGCTGTTATTAGTCATCCGGATTGTGAAGACAATGGTGAAATGGGCCATCGTTGCCGCGCTTGTCCTCGGACTTGTGCTGTACAGCGGTTATACGCTGGACGATGTGAAGAATATCGGGACGAAAGTCATGGATGATGTTAAGGATATCGGCTCGAAAGTGATGGGCAATGTGAAGGATGAAGCGCTTAATGCAATGGTAGGGGACGGCAAGGATGCAAAGTACGTTCTCAAGGAGGATGGCACCTATACCGTCAAAACCAATAACGTCGAACTGAAGGGCGAGGTCGGAGCATCGGAAGTGAAAGTATCCGTTCATGGCTCGCCATATGCTACCTTCCCGATTGACGGTGTTGTCCAAACCTTTATCGATCAGGCAAAGCAAAACGGTTAACCTGCAGGTTTCTCACGCCTGCATGGGTAGGGAGTGGATAACATGCAGGATGATTCCCAGAAGCGGGAAATTGACAACCGGCGGAATTTCACATTCCGCTTGAACTTTTTTTTCTTTATTACATTTGCGTTGTTCAGCTTGCTCATCGTCCGACTGGCGGTGCTGCAATTCGTAGAAGGACCGAAGCTAAGCGCGATTGGGGTGGATACGAGCACTAGGAAAAACCAGATTCCGCCGATTCGCGGCAATATTTATGATGCCAACGGGTATCCGATTGCTTACTCTACTTCGACTCAGTCGCTGTACTATAGCATTCAGCCAACTACGCGATCGAAGAAGTATGACGAGGCGGCCAAGGAGACGGCCGAGAAGCTGGAGGAAGTATTCCAGAAGTTCGGCGACCCTAAGCTGGAGATGTCGGTGGACGATATTATCCGCCAGATGGATTTGAATTTCCAGCGCAACTATCTGTACGTGCCAAGACGGATCAAGTCGGGGCTAACGAATGAAGAAGTGGCTTACTTTATGGAGAATATGTCGGATTTCACCGGCATTGAGATCATGGAGGAGAGCGTTCGCAATTACGATCAGAATTCCATTGCGGTGCAGCTTGTCGGGTATCTGAAGAAGTACAAGGGCGTGCGCCAGGATATCGATTTCTATAAGGACAAGATGAATGAGACCGACCCGACGCTCAAATACCTGGAAGAGGAAGAGGTTGGCCTCGACGGATTGGAGTTTATGTATCAGGATGTCCTTCGCGGGAAGAACGGCCTGAAGACTTATCCAATTAATAACCAGGAGCATATTATCGGGCCGATGCGCATTACGAATCCCGAGAAGGGCGCCGATCTTTACTTGACGATCAACAAGGACGTCCAGCTGCGGACGGAAGAAGCGATCATGACCCATCTGGAGAAAATCCGCACATCTCCGAACAAGTATGAACGCGCGGAATACGCTCAGACTGGGTTCGCGGTAGCGATGGAAGTCGATACGGGCAAGGTTGTCGCCATGGCCAGCATGCCGGATTATGATCCGAACATCTGGGCAGGCGGGCGCATCAGCCCGGAGGATTATGAGAACTTCGGCTATGTGCTGTCTAACGGCACGATCCGCACGGTATACGGGCCGTACAAGACAACCGAGGAGCGGAACCGCCATCCGTCCTCCATTGTGCCGCTTGGCTCTACAATGAAGCCGCTCACGGTGCTGCTGGGGCTTAATGAAGGCCTGTTCACGACGGAGACCCGTTACAATGATACTGGCGCGTTCTATTATGGCCGTGCCGGCACTCACCAAGTGCGGATCGGCAACTCGCTAGGCAAGGTGTTCGGCTATATCGACGGGGCGAAAGCGATTGAGAAATCCTCCAACCCGTTTATGGCGGCGATGGTCGGCAACGCGCTATATATGCGCGGTCCGGTCAACGGCAAGTCCAGCGTCGAGATCTGGGACGACTATATGAAGCAATTTGGCCTTGGCGTCTTGACGGGCAGCGGGCTGCCCGGCGAGTCGGCCGGCGTCATCGAGTACTTCGGCGAGGCTGAGCGCGCGAGTGCGCAGTCTGCGCTTGTCCAGGCTTCCTTCGGGCAGCAGGGCCGCTATACGACGCTTCAGCTTGCCCAGTATGCTGCTACGCTTGCGAACCGCGGCGCGAGGGTGAAGCCTCAATTCGTGAACGAGATTCGCGATGCCGACGGCAATGTGATCCAAGGCTACACGCCAGAGATTCTGAATACGATCGACATTCCGGAGAAGTACTGGAAGGAAATCGAGACGGGAATGTCCAAGGTTGATGTGCAGGGCTTTGAAGGCTTTGAGCATAAGTTCAACCGGAAGACGGGTACGTCCGAGCAAGAAGTGTCCAAGCGCCGTGCGAATAATGCCGTATTTATCGCATATGCCCCGGCGGACAAGCCTAAGCTTGCCGTTGCGGTAGTCGTGCCGGACGGCGGCTTCGGCGGCTATGGCGCGGCCCCAATCGCCAGACAGATCTTCGATGCGTACGATGCGGAGATCGGCCTGACTGGAACGCCGAACAAAGCTCTTAAGGCGAAGCTGTCGGCGCAGAACCAGAACGAGGCGAATGACAACTCAGTCGGCGTTAATGGGCAGAATGGGGACAATAACGTGGCAACACGGCAATAGAAGGAATAAGAAGCTGTCTGCGATCTCATCGCGGACAGCTTTTTTTGTGCTGAGAAAGTGTAGACAGTTGTCCCCAAAAATAAATGTTGCGCAAGAGAAACATTTTTGTGTATTATTAAAAAAGAGGCGTTAGGCTAAATGAAATGGATAGGGGCAAATCCAACTTATACTTTGATGTGACGGGTTCATGAGGAGGCATAGGTATGAAGGCATATCAATTCGGCAATTCCGCCATTAGGCGATTCATGATGACACTCGCGTTTCTCGCTGTATCCATTCTGGCATTGTCAGGCTGCGGTATGGATCCCGGCAGCACGGACAGCGGCAAGCTGCGCATTACGGCTACGACCGGAATGATCGCGGATGCGGCGCAGCATGTCGGCGGCGATTATGTGGAGGTTACGGGATTAATGGGGCCGGGCATCGACCCCCATCTATATAAGGCATCGCAAGGCGATGTCCGCAAGCTCGACCATGCAGATATTATTTTCTACAATGGCCTTCACTTGGAAGGCAAGATGGGCGAAATCTTCGAGAAGCTGGAGGAGAGGAAGCCGGTAGTGGCTGTTGCCTCCAAGCTGACAGAGTCCCAGCTCCTCGGCAATCCCGCCTCGACGGGAGAAGCGGTGCATGACCCGCATATCTGGTTCGACGTGAAGCTCTGGATGTCCGCCGTTGAAGTCATCAGGGACACGCTTGCCGAGAAGGATCCTGCGCATGCCGAGCAATATGCGGCCAATGCCGAGGCTTACCTGGCGGAGATGGAGAAGCTTGACGCCTACGCGCGGGAGCAGATTGCCTCCATTCCGGAGAAGAGCCGCATTCTGGTTACGGCGCATGATGCTTTCGGATATTTCGGGAAAGCATACGGTCTGCAAGTCACAGGGCTGCAGGGAATGAATACGATGTCGGAATACGGCTCCAAGGATGTCAGCGAGCTGCGGGGGTTTCTGGTGGAGCATGGCATCAAGGCTGTATTTATCGAATCCAGCGTATCCTCGAAGTCTATCGAATCCGTTATTGAAGGAGCCAAGAAGCTGGGGCATGAGGTTCGGATCGGCGGAGAATTGTTCTCCGATGCGATGGGCGATAAGGGAACGCCGGAAGGCACCTATCTAGGCATGGTGAAACATAATGTTGACACGATTGTCGAATCGTTGAAATAACGTTTGGTTGGAGAGAGAAAGGAAGTGGCCTTTATGAGTCAGACAGCGAAATCGGTGTTTACGTCAAGCGAGGCTGCGGCGCCTTTGTCCGTAAGCGGGCTTAGCGTGGCCTATCAAAAAAAACCAGTGCTCCGCAACGTTTCCTTTCAGGTGAAGGAAGGCGAGCTGATCGGCATCATCGGGCCGAACGGAGCGGGCAAATCAACTATGATGAAGGCGGCGCTTGGACTGATTCCGGCGATCAGCGGAGAAGTGCTCGTCTATGGCAAGCCTTACAAGGAGCAGCGCAAGCTGATCGGCTACGTGCCGCAGCGCGAGTCCGTCGATTGGGACTTTCCGACGAATGCGCTGGACGTCGTGCTGATGGGCACATACGGCAGACTGGGCTGGTTTGGCCGGCCGAAGGCGAAGGACAAGGCGCATGCGCTGGAATGTCTGGAGAAGGTAGGCATGGCCGAATTCGCCGACAGGCAGATCAGCCAATTGTCCGGCGGACAGCAGCAGCGCGTATTCCTGGCAAGGGCGCTGGCGCAGAACGCCAAGCTGTATTTCATGGATGAGCCTTTCGCCGGCGTAGACGCCGCAACAGAGAAAGCGATTATCACTTTGCTGCAGGAGCTTAAGAAGCAAGGAAAGACGGTTATCGTCGTCCATCATGATCTGGCGACCGTGGAGCAATACTTCGACTCGGTGCTGCTGCTTAATGTAGAATTGCAGGCGTTCGGGCCGACAGCCGAAACCTTCACACAGGAGAAGCTGCAGCGCACTTACGGGGGCAGATTGGCATTCCTCGATCAAAGCCGGGGTGATCGGTCATGAAAAACTTCATGGAGATGATGGCCGATCCCAACATGCAGTGGATTTTCTTCGGCTGCATGCTGCTGGGGCTTAGCAGCGGCGTAATCGGCAGCTTCTCGTATCTGAGGAAGCAGAGCCTCGTAGGGGATACGCTGGCCCACGCCGCGCTGCCGGGCATTTGTATCGCATTTATGCTCACGGGCATCAAGTCAATCGGAGTGTTTCTGATCGGCGCCGGAATCGCTGGCGTAATCGCGACCTTCGGCATCGGCTACATTACGCGCCACTCCAGACTGAAGCAGGATGCGGCGCTTGGCATTGTATTATCGACATTTTTCGGATTAGGTATCGTTCTTCTTACCTTTATTCAACATGGCGCGTACGGCAATCAAGCGGGTCTGGATAAATTCCTGTTCGGGCAAGCGGCTGCTATGGTCGGCTCTGACGTTGTAACGATGTCGATTATATCGGTATCGCTTGTGACGATTTGTACGCTCTTATTCAAGCAATTCAAGCTTATATCGTTCGACCCGGGCTTTGCGAAAGGCATCGGCTATCCGGTAGCTTTCCTGGAGCAGCTGCTTATGCTGTTGATCGTGGTTGCCGTCGTTGTCGGCATTCAGGCGGTCGGCGTCGTGCTCATTGCCGCTTTGCTTATTACGCCGGCGGTATCGGCCAGATACTGGACGAACCGGCTAGGCATTATGGTTGCCCTGTCCGGCCTGTTCGGCGCTCTGAGCGGCGCGCTCGGCACATGGATAAGCTCCTCGGTATCCAATCTGCCGACAGGCCCTGTCACCGTGCTTGCCGCAACTGCATTTTTCTTGCTGTCCATTTTGTTCGGCCCTCAGCGCGGCCTGATTGCGAAGCGTCTGCTTCGCCTTCGTGTGAAGAAGCGCTATATGATGGAGGGAGAGCTGCGGGCTGAGCGCATGAAAGGAGAGACGGCCCTATGAGCGACTTCTGGATTTTGTTGACCGGTTCTTTAGTGGCCGCTTGCTGCGGCATTGTCGGGGTGTTTCTCGTGCTTCGCAAGATGGCGATGATCGGAGATGCAATCAGCCATTCCGTAATGCCCGGCATCGTTATCGCTTTTCTCATCAGCGGCTCCAGAGATTCGTTATTGATGATGTTCGCCGCACTCCTCTTCGGCGTATTGACCACGTTCCTGATCGGCATGTTCCAGCGGAGCGGCATTCAGTCGGATGCATCCATCGGAGTGGTCTTCACAGCTTTGTTCGCCATTGGAGTTATTCTGGTCAGTTTGTTCGCGCGCCAGGTGCATCTGGACCAGGATGCGATTCTATACGGCGAGATCGCATTCGTCCATTGGAATATATGGGAGCTTGGCGGGGTCGATATGGGCCCGAAAGCAGTATGGCTGCTAGGCTTTACGCTGGCTGTCATCATCGCGGTAATCGCCGCCTTCTATAAGCAGTTCAAATTATGCTCCTTCGACCCGGCGCTCGCCGCAGCGATCGGGATCCCGGTTGCATTGATCCACTATCTGCTCATGGGACTCGTATCCATGGCGACGGTCAGCTCCTTCGAGAGCGTTGGAGCGATTCTCGTTGTAGGGCTGCTCATTATTCCGGCATCCACTGCGTATCTGCTGACAGACCGGCTTAGCGCCATGCTCTTTATCAGTGTGGCTGTCGGCGTCGCAAGCACGTTCCTGGGGTACGGCGTATCGGTGCTGCTGGATGCTTCGATTGCAGGCTGCATGGTATGCGCGGCAGGCTTCCTCTTCGTGCTGGCCTTCCTGTTCTCGCCGTCCCACGGGCTGGTTGTCCGCAAGCTCAGACAGCGTTCGCTGGCTGCTTCCGTGAATGCGTAATCCATAGCAGGATTAAGAAGAGACCGTCCCCCGGCATACCGGGGCTGGCGGTCTCTTTTTCGTTTGGTTTTTTCGCATCTTAATATGTTAAAATAGGCTGGTACGTCAGGAACGGATAAGGAGATGACAGCATGACGAAGTACAAATTGATTGCACTGGATATGGACGGAACGCTCTTGAACGAGCAAAGCGAGATCAGTCCGGAAAATGCCGAGTGGGTGCAGCGCGCGCTGGACGCCGGCATCACGGTCAGCTTCTCAACAGGCAGGGGCTTCGCCAGCGCGCTGCCTTATGCGGAGCAGCTGAAGCTGACGACTCCGATGATCACGGTGAACGGCGGCGAGATTTGGACGGAGCCTCATGTGCTGTACAAGCGGACGGAGCTGAGCCCCATCTATGTGCAGCGGCTGCACGAGCTGGCGCAGCAATATCCCGAAGTGTGGTTCTGGGCTTATACGACAGGCGAGATCTACAACAAGGAGCGCTGGTTCGATGCTTCCCATAACTATGACTCCTTCCATTGGCTCAAGTTCGGCTATTATACAGAAGACGATCGGGCGCTGGAGCTGATTCTGGCCGAGGTGCAAACCTGGGGCGGGCTGGAAATCACCAATTCCTCGTTGCAAAATATCGAGCTGAATCCGCTAGGCGTCTCGAAGGCAAGCGCGCTTCGGGAGCTCTGCGAGTGGATGGGCATCGACATGTCGGAGGTGGTAGCGGCCGGGGACAGCCTGAACGATATTGCCGCCATTCGCGAAGCGGGCCTTGGCGTGGCGATGGGCAACGCGCAGGATGCCGTGAAGGAAGCGGCAGATGTCGTGACGTTGTCCAATCAAGAGCATGGGGTGGCGGAATTGATCAAACGCTACGTCTTGTAGCATCATCCGTATACGTATAGTGTCACACGGATAAAACCTGTGCCGGCTCATTCATAACCTTAAGGGGAGATGAAATATGTTTTTGGACATTTTGGGATGGACGCTAATTATATTGCTGTTCATCATCGGCATGGCGGGAACCATTTATCCGATACTGCCGGGGGCCATCGCAATATACGCGGCCTACTTTGTATACGGGCTGTTTTTTTCATTTGAGCCGTTCGGCGTGTTTTTCTGGATCATTCAGTCGCTGATCTTTATCGTGCTGTTCATCGCGGATTATGCGGTTAGCGCATGGGGAGTCAAGCGGTATGGAGGGACGAAGGCATCGATCATCGGAAGCACCATCGGCCTCATAGCGGGACCGTTTGTCATTCCGGCCTTTGGCCTCATTATCGGTCCTTTCGCAGGCGCGGTAATCGGAGAGATGATTGCAGGCGCGAACCTCGAGCGTTCGCTCAAGGTAGGCTGGGGCTCGCTGGTAGGCTTGTTTACAAGTGTCATCGTCAAGATCGTTTTGCAAAGCGCCATGATCATTCTGTTTGTATTGTGGCTAATCTTCAACTAAGTTGACGGCATGGGAACCTATACTACATTAAAGGCGGTAATTGGATATGGTAAAAGTAACAGTATGGAATGAATTCCTGCACGAGAAGCAGCATGATGAAGTGAAGAAAGTATACCCGGACGGCATTCACCAGGCGCTTGCGAAAGGCATTGCCGCCGGCGATATTGAAGTTGCAACCGCAACGCTGGAAGAGCCGGAGCATGGCTTGACGGAAGAGCGCCTTAACGAGACAGACGTCCTGATCTGGTGGGGCCATATGGCGCATGACCAGGTGGATGACGCGATCGTGGAGCGCGTGCAGCAGCGTGTGCTGAATGGCATGGGCCTGATCGTGCTGCATTCCGGACATTTCTCCAAAATATTCAAAAAGCTCATGGGAACGGGCTGCGATTTGAAGTGGAGAGAAGCGGGAGAGAAGGAGCGTCTATGGGTCGTCAACCCTGCGCATCCGATTGCTGCCGGCTTGCCTGAATATATTACGCTGGAGAACGAAGAGATGTACGGCGAGCACTTTGATATTCCGGCTCCTGACGAGCTGATCTTCGTGAGCTGGTTCGAAGGCGGGGAAGTATTCCGCAGCGGCTGCACATTCAGCAGAGGACAGGGCAAAATCTTCTATTTCCGTCCAGGCCATGAGACGTATCCGACCTATTACAATCCGCAAGTACTGCAAGTGATCCAGAACGGCATTCGCTGGGCGGCTCCGTCCCATGCGTCTGCTCCTGTACGCGGCAACCATCAGCCGCTGGAACCGATCTCAAACCAATCGTAAGGGGACGAGCCGACCGTTATGCTGAAGAAAGAATCCCTGTTAAAGGGCACGATTATACTGGCGGCGGCAGCGCTCGTCGCCCGGTTTCTCGGCTTGTTCCAGCGCATACCGCTGGATTATATGCTTGGGGACGAAGGCAACATTGCCTTCACGAATGCGAATCAGGTCTATATGATCGTGCTGATGATCGCAACGGCCGGCTTCCCGAGCGCCATCAGCAAGATGGTGTCGGAGCGTTATGCGCTGGGGCGGCCGGACGAGGCGCAGCGCATCTATCGCGCCGGCCTTCTATTCGGTCTGGTGACGGGCTTCATACTGGCTATCGCCTTGTTCGCGCTGGCGCCCTTATATGGCGCCATATCCAAGGAGCCGGGCAGCGTTATGGCGATTCGCGCCATCGCGCCGGCGCTCCTGTTCTTCCCTCTTGTCGCGATGATGAGAGGCTACTTCCAGGGACGTCAGATGATGTCCGTCGGCGGCACATCCCAGATCGTAGAGCAATTCGCCCGCGTTATTCTGGGCCTTCTGCTCGGCTGGCTGGTGCTGGAGCTGGGTTGGGGCGACCAATGGGCGGCAGCGGCGATTACGTTCGGCAGCGTATTCGGCGGTATCGCCGCGTTCGCTGTCATGCTCAGATTCGCCCGCAAGCTGAAGAAGCAGGACTCTGCAACTGCGAAGCCCGTCCGCCGGATGAATGCGGAGGCTTCAGCTGCGCTTATGCCATCCTTCAGCTCGAATGCTTCAAAGTCTTCGAAGTCTCCCGTCACGCTTAGCAAACGCGGTATTTACAAAGAGATATTGAGCATGTCGATTCCATCGCTGGTAACGTCGATGTCGATCAATCTCGTCCTGCTCTTCGATGTTATGCTATTCAACCGTCTGACCGAAAATTACTATACGCTTGCCGAAGCGTCGGCGGTGGCCGCCGACTACGGCATTAAGGCGATCTCCCTGGCGGGCATTCCGCCGATTCTGGCGATCGCGCTCGGGTCTTCTATTATTCCGATCATCTCATCGGCCTTCTCGCTGAAAAATATGGATGAGGTTCGCCGCCAAGCTTCCATGGTGATGAGGATTGTATGCTTCACAGGCGTTCCTGTCGCCCTGCTGCTTACGGTAGCTTCGACATCGGTTACAGGCTTGCTGTTCTCCGGACCAAGCGGCAGCGGACCAGTAGCGGCCTTGTCAGCCGCAGCTATTCTGCAAATTACGATGATGACCTCCAATTCGATCATCTACGGCATGGGCAAGCCGAGGACGTCAATGACGCATACGCTGATCGGGCTGGGGCTTAAGGTTGCCGTCAGCATTGCGCTGGGGCCATTCCTTGGCATCTATGGGCTTATCATCGGCTCGGCGGTATGCTTTATCGCAGTAACCCTTCTCAATCTGAGAAGCATCAACGGCATCGTGAAGCTTCAAGTGCTTGGCGCCCGGTGGTTACCGTATATCGCCGCTGTAGCGCTATCGGCGCTGGCTGGCTGGGGTGCCGAGCTTGGCGTCTTGAAGCTGACGGGCGCTTGGCCCGGCAAGCTGTCGTATTTGCTGGCTGCTATAGCTGCAGCGGCCGTGGTCGGCGGATTGTACGTCATCCTGCTGCTCGCGCTTCGCGTAATTAGACCAGAGGATGTTACGGCGCTCCCTAGGCCGCTTAGGGGACCGTTCAATAAGCTGCTTCGAGTAGTTCAGCGTACAGGCGCTTAATCTGCCAAAAAGATGCAACGGAATTTGATAATCGTTCCAAATTATCCATTCCAGACATTTACAATCTATCAACCTCTCAAGTACAATAAGTTCAGTTCATTTATATGTACATAAGAGAGGGAGAGATACGAAATGAAGAAATGGCTGAAAGCCAAACGGCTGACCATGCTGATGCTTGCCATGACGGTTTTGATCGCGGCAGGCTGTCAGTCGGTGGGCGGACTGGACCTGAACCAGACGCTGAAGAATGCGATGAAGACTACATCAAGCGAAAGCAAAAGCACGCTGGAATTCAAGCTGAATCTGGATGAGAAGGCTATTAAAGACGCAATTGAGAATGAAGAAATGACGGATGAAGACGTTGAGCTGCTTCGTTTGTTCTCTAATGTAAAGCTGGAGCTTAATCAGCTGCAGGCGGGCCATACCCGCATGTCCGTTGACGGTAAGCTTACGCTGGGAGAGAAGCCTGTATCGGTAGGATTCTCGGCGAAAGCGGATGAGAAGACGCTTGTCATTGAGCTGGAAGGCGCGAAGCAGCCGTTCACATTCGATCTGACAGGCAGCACATATCTGGAGCTGAATGGCATTGATCCGGAAGAAGCGGCATTGCCGGAAGGCGTCGATGAAGAATCGATTGCGAAGCTGGGCCTTGATATGGCCGATATCATTGCTAATTACGGCATTACCAATCTGCCTAACCCGAAGGATCTGAAAGTTACGCCTGTATCGGAGCCGATCAACGGCGTTGAGACCGGTCTGATGCATGTACAATTCAGCATGGACAGCAAAGGTCTGTGGGATTGGGCAGGCTCGTACCTGGATGCGCTGATCGCTGACCGCGCAGGCTTGCAAGCCATGATCAAGGGCATATTAGAATTGTTCGAGTCGAACAAGGCGCTGATGGAGTCCATGGGCGAGAGGGATCTGTTCGGTACTGGCGGACTTGACGCGCCAACGCTGAGCGAGCAAGCGGACGCTGCGGCTGCAGAGATCGAAGAACTGCTTGTTTCCTTGCGCGATGGCATGAAGAGCATGGAGAAGGAAGACAAGGAATGGCTTGACGCTTTCTTCCAAGAAGCGCTTAAGCTGAATGTCGACGTCTATGTGGACAGCAGCCTGAATATCCGCAAGTCGCAATACGACCTCAGCTATACGCCATCGGCGGCAGATGAAGAGTTCGATTTGCCGTTCAAGGGATTGTCGCTCAAAGCGGTTACCGAGCAATGGAATGTGAACGGAGACGTGAAGCCTGCGGCTCCTGTAGTGACGAAGGATGCGATTTCGCTTGAAGAAGCGGAATACATGCAAGGCTACGACATCGTGAAGTTCTTTGAAGAGGACTCCTTTATCTATGATCTGTTGAAAAACAAGCTGCACATCACACAGCAAAGCTACTACGGCTTCCCTGAGTCGTTCTATAACCCGCCGATTATTATGCCGGGCTATATCACAATGGTAGCGGTTCGCGATGTGGCCGAAGACTTTGGCGCTGAAATCGCCTATGACCCGAAGACTCGCGCCATTACATTGACAGACCGCGGCACGGACACAACGATCCAGTTCAAGTCCGGCAGCGACACGGTTGTCGTCAATGGCGTCAAAGAAGTATGGCCGCTGCCTGCTACGGTAATTGACGGTACGACTTATGTGCCTGCCCGCAAGCTGGCTGAGGCATTAGGCGCAACTATCGAGTGGCAGTCGTTCTATGACGACGGAGACAAGGTGCTTGTCATCGAGCGTGAATTGTAAAATACGCTTTGGAGGTAACATAAGCCATGCATAAACTGAAGACAGAAGCCGAGTTCAGAGATGCGGCAGCCGGCGGAGAACTGACGATCGCCGTATTCAAGGCGACCTGGTGCAAGGACTGCCACTTTATCGATCCGTTTATGCCGGATGTAGAGAAGCAGTACGAAGGCCGCGCCCGTTTCTTCGAGATTGACCGCGATGATTTGCCGGATCTGTGCTCGGAGCTGAATATACTGGGCATTCCAAGCTTTATCGCTTTCCGCGACGGCAAGGAATTGATCCGCTTTGTCAGCAAGCTGCGCAAGTCCCGTGAAGAAATCGAGGAGTTTGTGGATCGGGCTATTGCGGTAAGCGATAATCTGGCACAAGCTTAAGTCAAAGGAATGGCATACTAAATCCGTATGGTACCCGGCAACGCGTCAAGCCGAACCATGCGGATTTTGTTTTTATAGGATGAAAGGCCGAATCGTCACATTTTCAACATGGCTTTTGCCCAAGCTTATCGCTATAATTGAAGGGTCATAACTTACGGAAAATAGGTGATTTTTTATGGTAACCGGCCGTTTTCGCGCGTTTGCTATCGCATCGTGCATCGGAATGCTGCTCGTACTCTTAGCCGGGGCTTTGGTCACGAATACTGGTTCTGGCAGAGGCTGCGGTGACGATTGGCCGCTCTGTCACGGCAAATTCATTCCTGCTTATACCTTCGAGTCTATGCTGGAATACTCCCATCGTGTTGTCAGCGCCCTGGAGGGCATCCTTGTTCTTGGCGTTACAATCGCCGCGTACCGCATGTACAAACGAAATCCTGCTGCATACAAGGAACCGTTGTATTATGCAGCATTTGCACTGCTGTTTACCGTAATTCAAGCGCTTATGGGAGCGGCTGCCGTCTTATGGCCGCAATCTCCGCCCATTATGGCCATTCATTTTGGCATCTCAATCGTGGCGTTCGCCGCTACGATGCTGCTGGTCATCTGGACGTACCGCGTTCGCAAAGGGCCGCAGAAGACGTTTGTGGTGCCTAGATCGATTCTGCCCCGCGCCTTGATTACATCGGTGTATTGCTATGTGGTCATCTACCTGGGCGCCTTCATCCGCCATACGGAATCGGCAGGCGGCTGTGAAGGTTGGCCGCTGTGCAACGGACAAGTGATTCCGGAGATGACAGGAGCGACCGGCATTGTCTTTATTCACCGGGTTGCTGCTTTAATCCTGGCCATTATGATTGCGGGCTTGTACTACCATGTGCGGAAGGTAACCTCCGATGGCGAGGGATTGACTAGCTCCGCAGGCTGGGTGCTGCTCTTGATTGTCGCTCAAGTGATGAGCGGCGCATGGCTGACGGCAACCGTCAGTAACGAGAACCTGTTCATCTTCACAAGCTTGGTTCACAACTTGATTATCGTAGCGCTATTCGGCATATTGATGGACATGGTCATACGGTCATGGCGGCTTAGAGAGCGGGAAGGAAGTGGGAAGCAATGACGTTCGCGAATTTGCGCGAGTTTCTGGAAGTGCTGAAGAAAGACGGCGATCTTAAGATCATCGAAGCTCCGGTTGATCCCTATCTGGAGCTGGCGGAGATTCATCGCCGCGTTATCGAACAGGAAGGACCGGCGCTGCTCTTTACGAATGTAAAGGGCAGCCCTTTCCCTGTCGTCACGAATCTGTTCGGTACGAGCAGACGGGTCGATCTGGCATTCGGTCCAAGACCTGAAGAATTAATGAAGCAGATCGTTGGCGCGACGGAGCGGATTATGCCGCCGACGCTCAAGGCGATCTGGGGCGAGAAGCAATTGATTCTCGATATGATGAAGGTAGGCATGAAGGATGTGCCGGCTTCGTCGGCGCCGATTCTGGGAACGCTTAAGAGAGACCGCCCATTGGCAGGGCTGCCTGCTATAACAAGCTGGCAGGAGGACGGCGGTCCATTCGTTACTCTGCCGCTGGTCTACACAGAGAGCATGGCTTCCCGCAAGAAACATAATCTAGGCATGTACCGGATGCAGATCTTCGACGATTCTACCACCGGCATGCACTGGCAAATACATAAAGGCGGAGGCTTCCACTACTATGAAGCGGAGCAGCGGGGCGAGGCGCTTCCTGTAACCGTATTCCTGGGCGGTCCTCCGGCGCTTATCGCATCGGCGATCGCTCCGCTGCCGGAGCATCTGCCAGAGCTGCTTATGGCTTCGCTTATACTGGGAGAGAAGCTGCCCGTTGTTCAGAACCCGCAAGGCGGGCATCGCATACCGGCGCAAGCGGAATTTGCGATCAGCGGCAAGGTGCCTCCGCATCTGCGCAGACCGGAAGGCCCGTTCGGAGACCACTTCGGCTACTATTCCCTGATCCATGATTTCCCTGTATTCGAGGTTGATCATGTGTGGCATCGTAAGGATGCGATCTATCCGGCTACAATTGTAGGCAAGCCTAGACAGGAAGACTATTATTTGGGCGAATACCTGCAGCGGCTGCTGGCGCCGGCGTTCCCGATGGTGATGCCCGGCGTGAAGGAGCTATGGGCCTATGCGGAAGCTGGCGTGCATGCGCTTGCGGCTGCTGTGGTCAGGGAGTCGTATTCCCGCGAGGCGCTCTCTACCGCATTCAGCATTCTGGGCCAAGGGCAGCTGACGCTGACCAAATTCCTGATGCTGACGGATCAGCTGATTGATCTGTCGAGATTCGATGTGCTCCTTGAGACGGTGCTGGAGCGCTTCAATCCGGCAACCGACCTGTTCGTCTTCGACGAGACGTCTCATGATACGCTGGATTACACGAGCGGCAAGCTGAACCATGGCAGCAAAGCGGTTATGCTTGGCGTAGGCAGCCCTGTCAGGGAGCTGCCTAAGGCCTATACGGAAGGCGTTATTGGAGAGATCGATAATGCTCAAGTATATTGTCCTGGATGCCTGGTCGTATCCGGGGCTTCATACGAAGCGGAGCCGGAGCTTGCCAGCCGGCTGCTGGAGCGCCTCAGCGAGAAGGGTACAGAATGGCCGCTGGTTATTCTGGCGGATGACGCCAATATCGTGAAGGGGCAGACGGCATTCCTGTGGACGGTCTTCACGCGCTTCAATCCGGCCGATGACATCTATGCAATGGCTGATGTGCGCAGACATCACTTCGGCTACAAGCTGCCGATCGTGATTGATGCCCGCATGAAGCCGGGTTATCCGGACGAACTGTTCCCGCGTGAGGATATCGTGAAGCTGGTCGATACGCGCTGGAACGAATACAAACTATGATTGCTTGCGGCAGGAGGCGTTAGTCTATGCTACATTTCATGTTCGAGGAACCGGAGAGAATAGCGGACGGCGCATTGGCCGAGACATTCGGCCTGATGGATCAATTCACGGATATGGTCGCAGGCCGTATCCGAAGCGGGCAGGATTCCGACCAGAGGCTGCGCAAATTCGAAATATGGACCAAAGGGCTGCGCTCCTCGCTGATCGAGCTGGAGCAAAGCCATTATGCGGCTAGCCGTTTCAAGGACAAAGTCACTTCCAAATCGGTGGACGATATGACGCCGAGCGAGAAGCTGGATTACGACCGCTATGTTTATTTTGACAAAAACAGCTTTATCCGTGTCTTTTCCTTGCTGGATAAAATGGGCACTCTCCTTAATGAATTGCTGGAGATGCGGACGGAGAAGATCAAGCCTCATTTTTCCTATTTTACAGTATTGCGGAATATGCGGGAGCGAAAGGCGCATCCCGGCCTGACCTGGAAGCTGAACGATGTGAAAGAGAAGTATAAGGAATCGATGAACCGGCTGCGCAAGCGCAGAAATACGGAAATCCATTATATGAACTCCGAGATGCATGACGATCTGATCCAGAGCCAGCGTATGTACGGCGAGGAAGCGCGGCTGGAAAATATTGCGCAGCAGTCGGAAGATTTGACGAAGTGCCTGCATATGTCTATAGAATCATTAAGGCTTACGTTCCAATATGCTTGCGCGCTTCTGCGCAGCAAGTCCGTATAATCCCGGGAGAGGGTGATATAGGTGGAGCTGAGGGGAAGAACTGCGCTTGTGACAGGCAGCGCCAAAGGTCTTGGCAAGCGAACGGCGCTGCAGCTGGCCGAGCAGGGCTGCAATCTGATTATTAACTACATGGAGAGCGAGCAGGAAGCGCATGAGGTGAAGCGCAGCATTGAACAGCTCGGCGTAAAGGCCATTACGGTACAGGCGGATATCGCCACGACAGACGGGGCGCACAAGCTGGCTGATGAGGCGGAGCGCTGGGCTGGCGGCGTCGATATACTCGTGAACAATGCGGGGCCGTTCGTGCGCAAGAGAAAGCTGTACAGCGAGTATGACGAGGAGACGATCATCAGGCTCATGAACGGCAATCTGCTTAGCGTCATGCTGCTTGACCATCGGCTGCTGCCGCGCATGCGCGAGAATAAGTGGGGTCGTATCATTCACTTCGGATTCGGGCATGCCAATGAAGCCCGCGCATGGCCTCATCGCGCAGTGTATGCCGCTGCGAAGACAGGGCTGGTGTCCTTCACCAAGTCGCTGGCTGTTGAAGAAGCGCCTTTCGGCATTACGGTCAATCTGATCGGACCGGGAGATATACGGGGGGCGAACAAGGAGAGATCGATCGAGGAAGTGGAGAATGAGCTTGATCCGGAATCTCCTCTTGGACGTCCGGGTGTAGGCGAAGATGTCGCCCGCGTCATTCTGTTCCTATGCCAGAACAAATCGAGCTTCTTGACCGGCAATGTCATTGATGTCACCGGCGGCTTCGATCCCATTAGAGCGAATATTAAAGGCATGTTTTGACACAAAAAAAGAGTCTTATCCTGCAGGCGATGCCTCAGCGATAAGACTCTTTGCATTAGAATACCTGTACGACTTCCACGACACCGTCAACCTCTTCAAGCAGTGCGCGCTCGATACCGGCTTTCAGTGTAATCGTGGAGCTTGGGCAGCTGCCGCAAGCACCCATCAAGCGGAGCTTGACAATGCCGTCTTCCACATCGACCAATTCCACGTCGCCGCCATCGCGTTGAAGGAATGGACGAAGCTTATCAAGCACGTCCAGCACTTCGTCATACATTGTGTCTTGTACTTGTTCACTCATTGCAATCAACTCCTTTCTCCCCTATTATAGTACAAAGCGAAGCAATTGAAAATGGTTCGCAAACCGCAATCATGAAAAGTCAGGTGATTAACGATGATAAAACCAATGATAGAATTTTGCGCCAGCAATATGCACCATGGTACGGATGAAATCATGAACCGGCTGGAGCAGGATGATTCATATGAAGTCATTGAGTATGGCTGCCTCGGCAATTGTGGCGAATGCTACTTAAAGCCCTACGCGCTTGTTGACGGATCGATCGTAGCCGTCGACGAAGTCGAAGAGCTGTACGAAGCCATTATGAAAGCGATCGATCAGCAGCAAGCCGACCGCGATGCGCTGGACAAGCTGCTTGATGATCTATAAGGGCTGTAATTAGCCTAGATGACGCTTGGACTTCCATAATACGCCGCTCTTGACCAGACGCGGCACGCGGCCGAGGATCGGGGTTCCGCCCATGATTCCGAAGCCGCTTTTTTTGCCTAGAGAGCCAAGAACGCCTTTCAGTTTGATTTTGCCTAGTCTTGGTGTCTTGTCATGCCAGATTGCGTACAGCACTTCCGCAATTTGCTTGCCCTGGCCGCCCGCAGCTTGAGCGCTTGGCGAATAAGGCAAGGAAGCGCAGTCGCCTACTACAAATATATTGTGATAATCCGGCAGCTGATGGTATTCATTAATGATCAGCCGGCCCTGCGAATCCTTCGGCAGCGCCATGCGCTGAACAAGCTCGACAGGCTGAATGCCGGCCGTCCATACAGTCACATCCGTGCGAATCTCTTCTCCGCTGTTGGAATCATAGAGCACGCCTTGCTCCAGGCGCGTCAGGGAGACATGTCCTCTCATCTCGACATTGTGCTCCATGAACCAGTCCGCGACGAAATCCTGCAGCTTGCCTGGGAATGCCGACAATACCTTTGGCCCGCGGTCCAGAAGGCGGATATTCAGATCCGGTCTGCTCTCGCGCAGCTCGGAAGCGACCTCGACGCCGCTCAAGCCGCCGCCTACGATCGATACTTGGCCATATGGCCGAATGTCATTCAGCAAAGCATAGGTTTGCCGCGTCGCAGAGAAGGATTGAATGCTGGTCGAATACTGCTCCGCGCCTTCAATCCCGTGATATTTGTCCGTACAGCCAAGCCCAATGACCAGCCAATCGTAAGCGATCGGTTCGTGGCCCTCCACCATGACGAGCTGCTGCTCCATGTCAATGTCCGTAATGTCGCCGAAGGCCAGCTGCAGTCTCGGATCGGACGGGAATTTCACCCGAATCTCCAAATCCGACGCCGTACCGGCGGCAAGCGCGTAATATTCCGTCTTCAGCCCTTGGAAGGGCTGGCGGTCAACCAGCACAATGGATACATCATACGGCAGTTGCTTCTCAAGCAGATCGTTCGCAATGGCAAGGCCGCCGTAACCCCCGCCTAATATGACCAATTTTCTCATGAGTTCCCCAGCTCCACGATTCGTGATGATTGTAGGTTATGCCTACGACCTCTTGTTTAATCATTCATAAATTTTGATTTCGTTATAGAACGTATCCCGCTCGACAGGTATTCTTCCAGCGCCTTTAATCAGCCAGATCAGATCCTCGCGCGTAATGCCTTCCGGTGTCAGCGCGCCGGCCGCGTGGCTGATTTTCTCTTTCACGATTGTGCCATGCGCATCCGATGCGCCCATCGTCAGAGCCACTTGCGTCAATTGAACGCCGATATTGATGAAGTACGCCTTGATATGCTGGAAGTTGTCCAGCATCAGACGGCTGATCGCAATCGTCTTGAGATCTTCGAACGCAGAGTTCCGTCTGCGGATGCCCGCCTTCGGATTAATCGGCTGCATCGACAGCGGAATAAATACGAGGAAGCCGTTCGTCTCGTCCTGAAGCTCGCGGATTTGCATAAGATGCTTGATCCGGTCTTCCTTCGTCTCAATCGAGCCGTACAGCATCGTCGTGTGCGTGCGCAGGCCAAGCTGATGCGCTGTGCGGTGCACGTCAAGGTATTGCGACACGTCCGCTTTGTCTACGCGCATTTTTTTGCGGTAGTGATCGGACAGGATCTCAGCGCCGCCGCCAGTCAGCGATTGAAGGCCGGCTTTCATCAGCTCTTCCAGCACCTCTCTATAGCTGAGTCCGCTTATGCGCGAGAAGAAGTCAATCTCGGCTGCTGTATAAGCCTTCAGCGTGACATCGGGATACTTCGCTTTTAATGCTTTAAGCGAATCTACATAATATTGAAACGGCACATGCGGATTATGTCCGCCAACAATATGGAATTCGCGCACGCCAGGATGGATGTGCTGCTCGACGTATTCGATCATTTGGTCGCCGGAGAGCGTATAAGCGCCAGGCGCGCCTTCGTCTCTGCGGAAGTTGCAGAATGCGCAGTGCGCCTCGCAGACATTCGTGAAGTACAGGCTCATGTTTTCGATAAAATAGACTTTTTTCCCGTTTTTGCGCAGCGCCACTTCATTAGCGAGCTGGCCAATCGTCAGCAAATCCTCGGACTGGTATAGGAACACGCCGTCTTCAAGCGTTAGACGCTGTCCGTGACGCACTTTTTCAATAATTTGGCCCATTTGGCTTTCTTGTGTGGGTATGATGACGTTCATGGAAGGCCCTCCTTTTATAGATAGTAAGCAGCTAAGTTTGTGAAAAAAATAACTTGAAAAAACGTTTAATAAGCTGTAACCATTATAAACCTCACACGTAGTAGGGGCAATAGAAAGTCTTGTCTTGTTACCCAGATACGGCGGTGACGCGGCAAAGCGGACGAGCAGCGGCTCCAGGGCCGACACCCTTGAGGAATGGCGCCATGTGGAGTATACTATGGATAAGTAAGTGATACTTTAAAGAATGTTGTTGTTAGATGAATTGGAGGGATGTAGGATGATCACAATCAGTGAGCTGGCATCTGAAAAAATAAAAGAAATGCTGGAGCAGGAAGCTTCTCCAGATTTGTTCCTGCGCGTGGGCGTGAAGGAAGGCGGCTGCAGCGGCTTCTCCTACGGCATGGGCTTTGACGATGAAATGAATGAAGGCGACCAGGAGCTGGAGGCGCAAGGCCTTAAGGTTGTTGTCGACAATGACAGCGTCAAGTATCTGCGCGGCTTGGTTATCGATTTCAAGGAATCGGCTATGGGCGGCGGGTTCACGATCGAGAATCCGAACGCAAGCGCGACTTGCGGCTGCGGCTCGTCGTTCCGCACAGCGTCTGACGCTGGCAAGCCTGCTGCTGCGGGTGAGTGCTAATCGGCACAAACCGCTGATAGCGGCGGGTAAAGGCTCTCTGCACAATAGGTGCAGGGAGCTTTTTTAATGCTTTCTGATAGAACTGCGCAGGGTTCTCCATAGGGGGATACCCTGAGAGAAATATGCGGATATCCCCGACTTACAGCGAGCCCTCTTCCTTCTATAATAAAGTAAGGAAAGAATGGACTGATGCTGGCCCGCATGGAAGGGGAGAAGGAAGATGACAAAAGAAGAAAGGGATGTAGCCGCTGTCGAGCTGCTGAAGCTGCTGCTGACCAGCACGGACAGCGACGTAGCCGCGCTGGGTGAAGCGGAAGCGGAGACCCGCAAGCTGAAGTGGCTGCTCGTGGAGGGCGGCGCAAGCCCCCGGACGGAGCGCATCAGGCAGAAGATGTCCGACGGACTGACCGGTTCGGCTCTTCGCTCCGGCAGAGTGATCAAGCTTGACAGCGGACTCGCCGACAAGGATTTCTTCAAGCTGGGTGAAGCGATCGTGCTTACGGAAAGGCTGCGAGCCGCAGCCGCATTGCCGCTCTATCCCTCCAAGCATCATGCGCTTGTAGCTATTATTGGGCGCAGAAGGGACGAAAGCTATTCCGCAGCCGCCATGTCGCGTGCAGACGAGGTTGGACGGCTATTATCGGCTTGCTGGCGTTCCGATGCGCAATAATTGGTGCTGCCTAAGCGGGCGGCAGGAGCTATAATAGAAGGAAATGAAACGTACACTGGAGGGATTTCATGATTAAGCTGTTGATCGTGGACGATCATGCGATGGTCCGGTCCGGCTTGTCTATGCTGCTGCACGGCAATCATGGCATTGAAGTGGTAGGAGAAGCGTCGGAGGGAGACGAGGCGATCGTGAAGGCTGGGGAGCTGAAGCCCGATGTGGTGCTGATGGATCTCAGCATGCCGCATGGCAAAGACGGGATGACGGCGACAACGGAGCTAAAGCAGAAGCAGCCGGAGACGGCGATCCTTATTCTGACGATGCATGATGACGATGAATATTTGTTCCGGGCGATCAGCATCGGGGCTTCAGGCTATATATTGAAAAATGCGCCGCACCATGAATTGGTGTCGGCTATTCAGTGCGTGGCGGCAGGCGACGCTTACCTGTTCCCGACAGCAACGAAGAGGCTGATGGGCGAATATATGAACCGGGTAAAGGACGGTACGGATTCCGGGGAGCCCTACGGCTCGCTATCGGAGCGGGAGAAGGAGATATTGGGCTGGCTTGCCAAAGGATATACGAATAAGGAAATCGGAGAGAGTCTCTTTATCAGCGTGAAGACCGTAGAGACGCACCGCAGCCATCTGATGGAGAAGCTGGGGCTGAAAACAAGGCCGGAACTGATCAAGTTCGCAGCCAAGAAAGGATTGTTGAACTTTGAATAATGATCCTAAAGCAACAAGCCAGCCGCCAATCGGCTCGGATGTGAATGGACTTCTGGCCGCCCTCTCGGAGCAGCTGGGCAGCGAAGAGCTGATGGCTAGAGCGAGGCAGTCGCTCACGCAGCTGGCTGATATCCGGTTCGCGCTGGATGAATCGTCGATAGTGGCTATTACGGACGCAAAGGGCGTTATCCGCTACGTCAATGACAAGTTTTGCGAGATATCCAAGTATGAGCGGGAAGAGCTGATCGGCCAGGACCACCGTATTATTAATTCAGGCTACCATGAGAAGGACTACTTCCGTGATCTATGGCGCACGATCTCATCGGGGCGCGTCTGGCGCGGAGAAATTAAGAACAAAGCGAAGGACGGCAGCTATTATTGGGTGAATACGACGATCGTGCCGTTTCTCGGCGATGAAGGCAAGCCGTATCAATTCCTGGCGATCCGCTCGGAGGTTACGGCGCTTAAGGAAGCGCAGCGAGAGTTGAAGCATCTTATGGAGAAGCTATTGCTGATCCAGGAGGAAGAGCGCAAGCGGATATCGAGAGAGCTTCATGACGGCGTAGGCCAAAGCCTGTTCTCTCTATTGATCTCGCTCGACCGGATCATTGGCGGGCAAGGAGGCCAGGCTGATCTGGAGAAGCTGCGCGGCGATGTGTCGGCATTAATGGCAGACGTTCGCGGGCTGGCATGGGAGCTGCGGCCTTCGGTGCTGGACGATCTGGGCGTGAAGCCGGCGATTCGCACCTTCACTGAGAACTATACGCAGCACTTCGGCATTAAGGTGGAGCTGGACATCCGTCTGGCAAGCAGGCTTGGGACGCTCAAGGAGACGGTGATCTACCGCGTCATTCAGGAAGCGCTGACGAACGTGGCCAAGTACGCAGACGTAGAGAGCGCGGAGGTGCGGGTAGAAGAGCGCGAGGACGATGTCGAGGTTGTCATCCGGGATGAAGGGGCAGGCTTCGTCAGAAGCGCCAGCGAGAGCGGCGTCGGATTGTTCGGCATGGAGGAGCGGGCCGGCAGCGTGAACGGCCGTCTGTCTATCCAGTCGGAGCCAGGCATGGGTACAACGGTGCGTCTAATCATTCCAAAACCATAATTCGACAAATATTTCGCAGTTGTGATAAAAATCACATACTTCTTCTGATAGTCCTATTATACTAAAGACATCAAGAGAAGGAGTGATCAGAGATGATGATGGAACTATGGAGAAAGAATCGCTGGGCAGCAGGATTGGTAACCGTTATTCGAATCATATTGGGGTATCAATGGCTGACGTCGGGCTGGCATAAAATAACCGGGGAGGTTGCATTTAATGCCAGCGGTTATCTAGGCAATGCCGTTAACAATCCGGTGATGGACAAAGCGACCGGAGAAGCGCTCTATCCTACTTACAACGCCTTTATTGAGCACTTTGCACTACCGAACGTCAAGCTGATTAACCTCATTATCCCGTGGGGAGAGTTCCTCGTAGGCCTTGGACTTATTCTAGGTACATTGACCGTAACAGCCGCATTCTTCGGCTTGCTGATGAACTTCATGTTCATGTTCGCCGGAACGATCAGCACCAATCCATATCTGGCTCTTCTGGGTATAATCGTACTCGTAGCAGGGGCTAACGCGGGACGCTTCGGCGGAGACCGCTGGGTGCTTCCTTGGCTAAGAGCGAATGTTGGAAAAAAAATATTCGGAAAATTCGGCAAGCCGGATCGCGGATATAACGGCAAGACGCCGAACGCGTAAAGGAGAAGTTAGCGATGAGAGAATGTATCTTCCACTTTAAAGTCATACGGGGAGGCAGCACCAAGCTTCTCCGGGCGCTGATCATGCTGGATGGGGAGCGCCAGCCGACGATAGCAGACTTCACGAACGCTTTCCAGCAGTTAGGCTACCGCGTTAAGCTAGAGAACGAGCGCGAGCTGATCTTCGCCCCGACGAACGGGGAAGATTACAAGCTTGACGTGACCCGCATCGAGATTAAAGGCGAGGATAACGAGCAAATGCAGCATGACGGGGAGCTGAAAGCGATCGTCGAGCACTTGGTTCGCACTACATGGTAACGGAGTTTATAAGCAAATGAGAAACAGCCGGAAGGGTTCGCCGGCTGTTTTTTTATGTATATATGTCGATTAGGAAGTCATTTATAAGAATTTTATCAACTTTATATACAAATATGAAAATTTTGTCTATTCTATAGTCGTATTCAACTTTTGCAGCCGAATAGGGGGTGTTTGATAGGATGCAAGCTATCAAGGATGGCGGGAGAGGAGGATGTGTGACAATCAGCATGTCATTCGTTTTTTGAAAGCGTTTCATTAACCGACAAATAAGTTTCATTATTAGGATTCATATTAGGTTTTATACGGAAAGGGAGATGGCGAATGAAGTTTTGGAGCGAAAAAATGTGGTCGGCTTTTCTTGTCACTTTTATCCGAATATTTCTTGGCTATAACTGGCTTATGTCTGGCTGGGGCAAGCTGTCGGGTGACCAACCGTTCGATGCTTCCGGATTTCTGAGCAATGCGCTTGCCAATCCCGTTATCGACAGAGCTACCGGCGAACCGCTTTATCCGACCTACCTGTCGTTCCTTGAGCACGTGGCTTTGCCCAATGTCAAAGTGATCAATATTATGGTGCCTTGGGGCGAATTTTTGGTGGGACTCGGCCTTGTTGTAGGAGCGTTATCGCTTACGGCCGCTTTTTTTGGTTTGCTGCTTAATTTCATGTTCATATTCTCAGGTTCGGTCAGCAACAATCCATGGTTTCTTCTGCTCGGCATTCTCATTGTGCTTGCGGGAAGGAATACGGGACGCTTCGGCGTCGACCGTTATTTGCTGCCGTGGCTGAGGGATGCTGCGGGCAAGCTGGCAAGGAGCCAGCGAAGGACAGAAGGAGCGGGCACGGGAGTGTGACCGGTTATTAGACTATGTTAGATAAGGAAGATTATAATATGTGGAAAGGAAGTGCAGCAAATGAGAGGCCAATAGGGGGAACGATGGGATGTACCGCGTTTTTATTGTCGAAGATGACGGCAAAATCGCCGCTATTCTAAAAAATAAGATGGAGCAATACGGGTATGCCGCAGGTACGGCTTCCGACTTCCGCGATCTGCTGACGGAGCTTGAGTCCTTCGGACCGCAGCTCGTATTGCTGGATATTAACCTGCCGTATTTCGACGGGTATTACTGGTGCAGGCAAATCCGCTCTCGCTCGAACGTGCCGATTATATTCATCTCGGCCCGGGCGGGCGAGATGGACCAGGTTATGGCGATCGAGAATGGCGGGGATGATTATATTACGAAACCGATTCAGCTTGAGCTGCTGATGGCGAAAGTCCGCAGCGTCTTGCGAAGAACCTACGGGGAATATGCCATTACGGAGGGCCGGGATATCGGGGAGTCGCCGGAAGGCTCCATGGAGCTCAGTACCGGGGGCCTTCGCTTGCTCATGAGCCGCAACGAACTGGAATGGGAGGGCAAGCGGGTCGAATTGACGAAGAACGAGGGGCTGCTGGCGGAATGCCTGATGCGCAGGCCCGGACATATCGTGGCCAGAGAGACGCTGCTTGAGGCGCTTTGGGACGATGTTCAATTTGTCGATGACAATACGCTGACTGTCAATGTGACGAGGCTGCGCAAGAAGCTGGAGGAGCTTGGTCTCACGAAGGCGGTCGAGACGATAAGAGGCCAAGGCTACAAGCTGTCGCTAGAGGGGCCGAAATCAGGTGGCGCCCAATGAATGAGGATTTCGGACGCTGGTCTTCTGTCTTAATGTTTTTGAAGGACCGCCTGCTTAATATGCTGTGCGTACTGACGATTATCGGTCTGGCTTGTTGTCTGTATTTGCTGGAGCAATACCGGTATCCCGGCCTTATCGAGCCGGAGACGATCTATTATTTTATCTTGCTGGCCATCTTCGTATACGGGGTGTGGCTTGCTCTCGATTATATGCGCATGCGTTATTATTACAAGCAATTGCGGGAGGCTATCGAACGTTCGGATGAGCTGGGCGCGGCGACGCTGATCCAATCCGCAGCCACCGGCGAGCAGCGGCTCGCGGCACGGTTGCTGCAGGATCAGCACCGCGCTTATTTGAATGAGCTTAATCAGCATAAGCGGCAGCAGGAGATTCATAATCATTTTGTCATGCAATGGGTCCATCATATGAAAACGCCGGTATCGGTCGTTGATCTGCAGGTGCAGGAAGCGCTGAGGCAGCCGCCTGACTCTGAGCGGGAATGGATGGAGCTGATCGGCAGCGTCCGGGAGGAGACGGAGCGGCTAACGCGGGGCCTGGAGATGATGCTGTATACCGCAAGGCTAGACAAGTTTGAGCTGGATGTGCATATCCGGAAGACTTCGCTGCAGGATTTAATTCGAAGCGCGATCAATGCGCATAAGCGTCTATGCATTCAACATTCCATTTTCCCGAGAGTGGAAGGCGAGGCATGGGTAGAGACAGATGACAAATGGATGACCTTTGTCCTGAATCAGCTGATCAGCAATGCGATCAAATACAGCAAAAACAAATCCGGAGCCAAAACATTGCAATTCCAGCTCCAACAGCATCCGGACGACAGCGTACAGCTGTGTGTGACGGATGCCGGGATCGGCATCGCCGCGCATGACCTTCCCCGCATATTCGATCCTTTCTTCACGGGCGAGAACGGCCGTACGACAGGAGAGTCGACGGGCATGGGATTGTATCTGGCCAAGCAGGTATGCAGCAGGCTTGGACATACGCTGCAAGTGGAATCGGAGCTTGGCGTCGGCACGACCTTCACGATCCTATTCCAGACTCGGGGCATTCATATTATGGGCTCGCGGCAGGACAGTGACAATTTTGTAAGGTTGGAAGGAATGGATTGAAAGGCAAATCGATGGGTAGCCAGGCTCTCCGGAAGTATACTGTACCTATTAGACAATGATGATTCCGGGGAGGAACGATTAGCAATGAGCGTACTAAGAGCGCAAGGGTTAGGCAAAATATATAGCACTAAAGGCAATGTCGTATATAAAGCGCTGGAAAATATCGATCTGGAGGTTGAAGCGGGAGAGTTCGTCGGCGTAATGGGACCATCTGGCAGCGGCAAAACGACGCTGCTTAATTTGCTGGCAACAATCGACAGGCCGACGTCAGGTGCGATCGAGATCAACGGCGTAAATCCGACGAAGCTGAGCGACAACAAGCTGGCATTGTTCCGCAGGCGGGAGCTGGGCTTCGTATTCCAGGATTTCAATCTGCTGGACACGTTATCCATCAAGGAAAACATCATTCTGCCGCTTGTCATGGAAGGCATGGCGCCGAAGCTGATCGAGCAGCGGCTTGGGCCGATTGCAGAGATGCTGCAGATCGCCGCCATTCTGGATAAGCGGACTTATGAAGTGTCGGGCGGACAGAAGCAGCGCGCGGCGATAGCGCGGGCGATTATTCACAAGCCTTCGCTTGTGCTTGCGGACGAGCTGACCGGCAACCTGGACTCCAAGGCTGCCAAGGACGTCATGGACGCGCTGAAGGAAATGAATGAGAAATTCAAGGCAACTGTGCTGATGGTAACGCATGACCCGTTCTCCGCCAGCTATTGTCAGCGCATCGTCTTTATTAAAGACGGCAAGTTTTTCTCGGAGATTCGCAGAGGCTCGAACCGCCAGGCGTTCTTCCAACAAATATTGGACGCGCTGAGCGTGCTGGGAGGGAATTTCGATGACGTTCCGTTCGCTCGCGCTTAGCAATGTACGGGGGAATTGGCGTTCATACAGCGCGTTTTTCCTTAGCAGCGTATTTTCGGTATTGATTTTCTATTTGTATGCGTCCTTCCTGAACCACCCGGATGTGGTGAACGGCCATATTCTGAGCGCGGCGAAGGTGCGCGACGGCATGCAGTTCTGCTTGTATATCATTATGGTATTTTCCTTTCTGTTCATCCTCTATTCCAATTCCGCGTTTCTGAAGACGAGGAAGCAGGAGTTCGGGTTATTCTCCTTATTCGGGATGACCAAATCTCAGCTTCGCAAGCTGGTTATCTATGAGAATATCGTCATTGCCATCATGGCGATCGCCGTAGGCATCGGTCTCGGCATTCTGTTCAGCAAGCTGTTCTTCATGGCGCTGGCCGCTCTGCTTGGCATGAGCGATTCGATTGCATTCGCGGTGCCGCTGAAGGCGGTATGGCTGACGGCAGGTGGATTTTTTGCCCTGTTCCTGCTCATTTCCTTCTGGACTGTGCTTAGAATGGGCCGTACCGAGATTATCGATCTGCTGAAGGCGTCGAGACAGCCGAAGGGCAAGCTGATCTTCTCGCGCTGGCTTGTCATCATCGGGGCGCTAAGCCTTGCAATGGGATATGGCATGGCGCTTATGATGGACAGCTACAACTTTGTTATTCTGGCGCTGCCAATCTTGATCACGGTCGTTGTCGGAACGTATTTCTTATTCACTCAGCTGAGCATCGTCATTCTCAAGTTCATTCAGAAGCGGCACGGCTTGTATTACAAACGAACCAATATGCTGATCTTCGCGCAGCTGGGCTACAAAATTAGAGATAACGCCCGCATTCTGTTCGTCGTATCCATCCTGAGCGCAGTCATTATGACAGCGCTGGGCACGGTCTATATCATGCATGTCCAAGGCAAGCAAGACCTCGTGAAATCCTCTCCCTTCTCGTTTGCTTACGTAGAGAAAGGGCTTTACACGCATAATGTGATCAATCCGGACGATCTGCAGCGAATTGTGAAGGAAGGCGGCTTCTCATACGATTATGAAGCCAAGATCGTCGGTATCGGACTCGAGAAATACTCGATTACCTTTGACGGCGACACGTCAACCCAGCTCGGCAACGGACATGACGAGACGAATGAATACCAGCGCAATGCGATGATTATTTCGGCCTCCGATTACAACAAGCTGGCGAAGGAGCAGGGCAAGCCGCAGCTAGCTGTAGAGAGCGGCAAGCTTACGCTGCTGTACCGCAACTTTGACAAGACGCAATTCGGCAGCGGGAAGGCTGCAGGATACGTGAATGGGGAGAAAATCGAGCTTCCCGTGTCCGGTTCCATAGATACAAGCGTCACGAACAACTGGATTGATGCCAATTCACTGACGCTGGTCATGGATGACTTGACGTATATCAATACACTCTCGGGAATCAGCGAGGACGAGCAACTGGTGTTCTATGGCTACGAGCTGAAAAACTGGGAGAAAGCCGCTCCGATCGTGGAGAAGCTGGTTAAGCTGGTTCCAGACGATATGAAGTACGAAGTCGATTTCACCCGTCCGCAGAGGTATTCGGAGCTTAACGAGACGGTATCCTTGACGCTATTCATCGGCTTGTTCATCAGCTTGCTGTTCTTTATCGCAGCGGGCAGCATGATCTACTTCAAGCTCTTCACAGAAATCCAGGAAGATCAGGCTCAGTTCAAGGGTCTCAGCCGCATCGGCATGACGAAGAAGGAAGTACGCCGTGTTGTCGTCTCACAGATTGCGATTATATTCTTTATTCCATGTATTGTGGGTATAAGCCATGCGCTGTTCGCAATGCGCTCGCTCGACAATATGATGAATACATCCAATTGGATCTACTCATTTGTCGTAATCGGCATTTATGTGGGCATGCAGACTATCTACTTCCTGCTTGCCAGCAACAGCTACATGAAGAGCATGCTTCGCGGCTCGGCAGCATAGGTGGAATGAAAGAAACTCCCGGCTCCACAGAATATGTGGAACGGGAGTTTTTTGTTGTCAGATTGATGGTCCGGCATCATGGTGGAGCTGGATTTTGACGCCTAGGGCAATGCCCTGGGAACACTCGCCGCTGCGGTAGCCCGGCTCCGTGGGGCAGGAATAGGTGATTCCTTCACGAACATCGAGCAGCGTGAGACGCTGTCCGTGCTTCGCGCCAGTATCGATGCCGATTCGGCGGCCGTCTGTCCAGATATCGCCGGGAGCGGCGCCGAGCTTGCTGGTCGGCGTATGGCCGAACATGATCCGACGCCATAGGGGCTTGCTCCGGTTGCTTTCGTCGTTATCGATAAGCGAAGCGAGATGCCGAAGCGGATAAGTAAAGAAGTCTTCGCGGATCTCCGTCATGTCGCGGACAGACTGCTCGCGAAGCGGGATGCCAGGCCGCAGTCCGGCATGCACGAACAATATATCATAATCGATGATGCAGAGGGGAAGCGAATGAATCCATTTCACATACTGGTGCTGCTGTCCGGGAAGCCTTCCGCGATTCCGGTGCCGTTTGGACATTGCGGCGAGCTTCAGCTCCTGATTGCCGGGAATGGCGATGGCCCCTTGCGAGACCAGTTCCCTTACAACTTCCAGCGTCCCCCAGGAGACGGGATTGTCGGCATCGATATAATCGCCAAGCAGCAGCAGTTGGTCCTGCGCGGGATCATAGGCTGCTTGATGCAGCAGGCGCATCAGTCCATCCCGATGCCCGTGTATATCCGATATGGCCAGCAGCCGCTTAGAGCCGGCCATCTTGTTGTCATTATTCACGTCGATCGACTACCTTTCGTCCTCTTCCCAATACATATAAGCCGATTGCAGGGGCAGACGGAGGGTTATCCGCTCGCCTGCGGCCAGAGGGGTCTCATGAACAATATATAGCTTCTGACCGCAATCGGTAGCGGCTACTGCACGCCACTTTGTGCCTTCGAAGGAACAATGGACGATTTGGACGTTCAGTTGATTGTCCGGAGTGTCATCTGAGAGATTCTCTTGCATAGAGATAGGAGTCAATTCTTCCGGCCGGAACATGAGCAGCCCATCCGTTGTGCTTCGGCCGCTGCTAGCGACTGACTGGTCTGCGGGCATGATGCCCCGAATCGTCTGGCTTCCGATTTGAATGGCAGGATGAGCATCCGTATGATCTATGATCTTGCCCTTTAAGGTGTTGAACGCTCCCATTAAGGAAGCGGACCAGCGGCTTGCAGGCTGCTTGAAGCACTGCTCCGGCGTGTCGAGCTGGTCGATTCTCCCCGCACGCATGATAAGCAGCCGGTCCGCCATGGCGAACGCTTCGTCCGGATCATGGGTGACATGGAATACGCTGATGCCCATCTTCCGGAACAAATATGCCATCTCCGTGCGCATCTCTACGCGCAGTCTCATATCCAGATTGGACAGCGGCTCATCGAGCAGCATCAGCTTCGGCCTCGTCGCAAGCGCTCTGGCAATGGCAACGCGCTGCTGCTGTCCTCCTGAGAGTTGGGGCGGAAGCCGCTTCTCCAGACCTTCCAGATGAAGAAGGCTCAGCAGTTCGGTCACTCTGGCCTTTATTTCTTCCTTCCCCAGCTTCATGCGCTTCAGTCCATATTCAATATTGTCCGTCACGGACATATGGGGCCATAGCGCATAGTCCTGGAATACCATATTGACGCCCCGTTTCTCCGGGGGCACCAGCGACTTGGCGGTGGCGACGATGTCGCCGCCGAGCCGGATCGTGCCGCCATCGGGCTGGGACAAGCCGGCGACCAGCTGCAGAAGCGTGGATTTGCCGCAGCCTGACGGCCCGAGCACGCTAATGATTTCGCCTTGCTTCATCTCAAGCGAGATGCCCTTCAAGGCCTGGAAGCTGCCGTAGTTTTTGGTCACGCCGGATATGCCTAGCAGAATATTGTTGCCGGATGCCTGTGTCATGATGATGCCTCCTTGCGGCGAAGCAGCAGCTCTATCGCCAGAATGATAAGAATGACAACGAGGGAGCTTGTGACGGTAGCCGCAGAGGCATAGCCGAAGTTCAAGTCCTCGAACGCCTTGTTAATCGCGACGGGAAGGGTCACGAATTTGGGCGGGAACAGGATGGAGCTGACCGCGAGATCGAATATGCTTGCGCCGAATGCCGCAAGTCCCGCAGACAGCAGCGCTCCGCGAATAAGCGGCAGCAGAATGTAACGCATCCGGTCCAGGAAGCTGTCGCCTTGAAGCTGGGCCGCGGACAGCAGATTGCCGGGCACCTTGGCCATAGCTCCCGTCATCAGCCGGGTAATAACCGGGATTGCTCCTGCGATCGCGGCCAGCACAAGAATCCATGGCGTGCCATAAAGCAGCAGCCCAAGCGGCTCCAGCCACTTCTGATTCCAGACGAAGATATAGCCGATGCCTAGTACGACGCCGGGTACGGCAAGCGTAATGATCGAGAAGACTTCAATCGAGCGCTTGAACCGGAAGCCGGAATAGGTCAGCACATAGGCAACGCCAAGGCCGATGATCAATCCCAGGATGGCGGCGGCTCCGGCAATGGCAAGCGAATGCCGCAGCCCGGTCAGAAGCGTGCTGGACGAGCTGAACAAGCTGCGGTAATGCTCGAAGGTGAGATTGTCTGTCGTCACGCCTCCGCCTTGCGTCTTCAGCAAGGAAATTACGATATTGGAGCCGACAGGCACTCCAATCACGAGCAGCAGAAACAGCAGATTCATCGCCGTGAGCAGAGGCGTGAAACGGCCCGCCGATCTGGGAACCGAACGCGAGGCTCTTGCATTCAGAAAGTCGAAGCGGGAGCGCTTAAGCGCGTAAAATTGCAGCATCATAGCCAGTCCGATCAGCGCGACCAGATAGAACGACAGCACGCCGGCCATATCGAACCGGATCGGCGACGTATAGATTGCCGAATAGATGGAATAAGGCAGCGTCGGGAAGCGGTAGACGGCCGCGATGGACGCCGGCATGCCGAAGTCCCCGATTGTATCCATGAAGACGAGCGCAGCGCCAGCCAGAAGGGCCGGAAGCAGCAGCGGCGCATGAATGGTGCGCCAAGTCGTCCATGCGGATGCTCCGCATAGGCGCGCCGCTTGCGAGAGCTGGTCGACCTTCCACTCCAGAGCGGCGTGTACGCTAAGATAAGCGAATGGGAATTTGCTCAGCGTCATCATAAAGATCAGACCGGCAGGATGGAAGATCGCATCCTTCACCCAATGCCAGCCGAACAGCTGGACAGCGATGCCGCCGCCGGATGCGAAGAGCACCCAGCCTTGCGCCAATATGAAGGACGGGGTAATGAGCAGCAGCCAGACAGAAGCGTCGAGCAGCTTTGCGGTCGGGAAAGACCAGCTGGAGCGGATGGCGGCAAGCGCCGCGCCCAGCATCGTGCCGAATAAAGTTGTGCCAATGCCTAGCAGCAGCGAGTTCTCAAGCGACTTTTGCCATAATGGCCGGTGAAAGATTTGGAGCAGCAGCTTCCAGTCGCCGAGTTGCCAATTGCCGAAGAAAACCCCCGGCAGCAGCACTTGTATCATGACTGCCGCCAGGGGGAGCATGACGAGGACGATCAGGATGGCGCTGACGCTCCATCCCAGCTTGTCCCTGCCTATGGATCGCATCGGTTATTGTACAGACTGGTCGGCGAACCATTGCTTGATCGCCGCTTCATTCTGGGATGCCCAGGAAGCGTCGGCTGCTACGAGCTTCGCATGGGCTGCGCGGTCCGGTCTAGGCGTAACGCCCTTCGCCGAAGGCTGGAAGTAGCTTTCATCCCCTTCATCGACCAGCGCTTGCTGAGTAGCCGGATCAAGCAGGAATTCGATGAACGCCTTGGCGGCATTCGGGTTTTTGGTATCCTTCTGGATGGCGGCTACCCGTACGGATGCCGGCGCGCCTTCCTCCGGCCATACAATCTCGATCGGTTCGCCCTTGTTGACCATGGCGTATGCGTTGCTCTCCTGAAGCGCCGCGATGGAAATCTCGCCGCTTGTCAGGGCGCTGACGACGTTCGGATTTTTCGGATACACTTTCAGGCCGTTTTTCATCAAGGCGCCGAAGTATTGCTGTCCCTTATCCATGCCGAGGTCATTGAAGAACCAGGATACGTAAGGGTAAGCGGGAGCGGCGATTGCCGGGTCTGCCATGCCTATCATGCCCTTGTATTGCGCGTCGTCGAATTGCTCCCAGGAAGCGGGAGCATCTTCCGCTTTGACCTTGTCCTTGTTGTACACGATAACGCCTGCTGCGTGAGCTCCAGTAGGGAAGTACCAGTGCTTCTCCGGCACGAAGCCCTGAGCGAATTCATCCAGATTGCCCAGATTGTCCGGTGTCCATTCCATCAGCTGGCCAGCCTCGCCAAGGCCGTGAATGGAAGGCATCGCATCCATCCAAAGCACATCCCAGTGCGGATTGCCTTTCTCGGCTTCGACGCGGGACATGATCTCGGCGCCGTTGCCTACGATCAGCTCAACCTTATAGCCGGTTGCAGCTTCGAAGAGCGGTGCGATCATATCATCGAAGTCGTTCAGATAGACGGTCAGCGTTCCTTCGTCTTGCGCGGCCGGCGACTCGGCCGGCTGGCTGCTCTGCTCCGGGGTTGCCGTAGGCGCAGTAGTGCCGGCGCCCGAATTCGCGCCCTTATTTCCATTGCCGCTGCCGCATGCGCTTAAGACAAGCGCAAGCGCCAGAATGAGCAAGAGGCTAAGCTTGCTGTTGCGGTACGTATTCATTGATTGATTCCCTCCAGAAGGTTATTGGCCCTGCATGTCTAACTCTACCAACGGTTTGTCAGTTGAACGTTAACGCGATGTCGATTTTTTGTTAAATAACATCTATATGTATTGATAAACATATAGATATCATCTATATTTTAGGCAACCAATACGGAAGAGGGGATACAGCTTGAATATTCAGCAGCTGAAGGTGTTTATCGAGATGTGCGGAGGGAGAACGCTTGCGGAGTCGGCCGACAGGCTGGGGCTGAAGCAGCCGACTGTCAGCTTCCATCTGCGCAAGCTGGAAGAAGAGCTTGGGGTGGAGCTGTTCCGCAAGCAGTCGCGAAGCCTGCATCCGAACGAAGCGGCGGCGGAGCTGCTTCCCTATGCTCGGAGAATTGTGCATTTGACCGAGACGGCAAGCAGCGCTATGGCGTCATATGCCAGCAAGCGGGGCGGAAGGCTGCGGATCGGGGCAAGCTATACGCCTGCTACCTATGTGCTGCCTCCGCATTTTGCTTCCTACCGCAATCTCAATCCGGATGTGTCGCTTATGCTGACGGTGAAGCAGGCGGAGTCTGTGCTGGCGATGCTGAGGGATTATGAGATTGATGCGGGTATTGTCTCGCTTGGCTCGCTTGAAGAGCAGGGACTGATCATTGTGCCGCTTGTACAGGACGAGCTGAAGCTGCTGATTTCGCCGCTTAACCCGTTGTCCGTGTCCGATCCGATAACGGTCGACCAGATGCGGGACGAGACTTTTTTACTGCATGAAGTGGGATCGACCTCGCGGACGCTGTCCGACGAATGGGCTAAGGGAAATGGCTTGCAGTGGGGTCAGGTGATGGAGCTGGGGGCGATCGAGACGATCAAAGAAGCGATCAAGTGCAATATGGGGATCGGCATTCTGCCTGCCCGCAGCGTAGGGCGGGAGGTGGAGGCGGGAGAGCTGGTCATGAGAAGCCTCCCGCGTTATGAGAACAAGCGGCATATTTGTCTTGCTTATCGGGATGAGGAGCAGCTTTCCGGCGCAGTGCGTTCCTTTATCGCCTTCATCCGCCAATCCTTGGGTGCAGAGTAGGGCCGGTTGAAGCTGAAGCCCCGCTATGCCCATCATTTCATTTTTGTCACCCAGAATCCGGCAATGACCATCACCAGTCCGACATAAGTGTTCCATTTCGGCACTTCCTTCAAGAAGAGGAAGCCCAGCACGACACAGACGACGATTTCAACGCCTTTGGACAGGGTAAGGGCGAAGGTCAGATTGCCGAATGACTGGTGCACAAACTTGACTCCATAGCCAATCATCAGATTGGCGGCAAAAAATATCGGGATCAGCTTGGTCTGATACCAGACGGTCGTCCAGAAGGCGGGATCGATGTGCTTGCTCTGGTAGGCGAAGATGCCGTTGACCGCAAATAATCCGACAAGTAGCAATGCAAGAGCGTAAATGAGCAGCATGTCAGCCTCCATTAATCATGTTGTAGCTTGCCTGATTTATGTTTCCCTAGGGAAAGTTTTTTAACCAACCGCAATCAACTGCGGAAAGCACATTCCTCATTACCGGAACCACTCCACAACGCCTATCATGCTGAGCAGGCCGAGCAAAAACGCAAAGGTTGCCGACCGCTCATAGCCATGTCCATGCGTCTCCGGAATCAGCTCCTTGTATACGATAAAGAGCATGGCGCCAGCGGCAAATGCCAGGCCATACGGCACAAGCGACGCTGCCACGCTGGCCAGCTGATAGCCGATAAGGGCGCCCGCCATCTCGATCAATCCGGTCAATGCCGCGACAAGCACTGCAATGCGCCGCCTCACGCCCTGATTCACAAGAAACAACCCCACAAGAAATCCCTCCGGCGCATTCTGCAGTCCGATGGACAGCGAGACGATGACGCCGAGATTGTCGCTTCCGCTGGCGAAGCTTGCTCCCACGGACAACCCCTCCGGCACATTATGAAGCGCCATTGCCATGACAAGCGTCAGCGATTCGCGCGGCAGCGCGACGCCTCCCCGTTCATGCCCAAGATCCACATGCGGCACGAATTGCTCCAGCATGCTGAGCAGGAGAGCACCCGTCAACACTGCAAAGAAAAGTACATACAGATTGGTCAACTTCAGAGACGCGGGAATAAGACCGTATGTGGAGGCGGCGACCATGACCCCTGCTGTATACGCCAGCAGCATATCCATTCGCCTATGGGAGATTCGGCGGAAGAACAAGACGGGAAAGGCGCCGATGCCTGTAGAGAGCGCGCATAGCACCATGGCCATCATATGTCCGCTCATAGACTCCATCCCCCTTTTTGCTTCGGAAAAATACCCATTCCAAATCATTCCATCTATAAGCTATATGTACAAGCCCGCTTGAAAAGAAGTCCAAAAAAAGGTTGACAAATTGCCCTGTGTCTACTATTTTGTATTTAACCATTAGTTTTGCACTAGGGAAAAACTTTTGTGGTTAATCATATTTTGTTGCCTTGGTCAAATTGGGATCGAGGGGAATCAGGAGGAGAGAGAAACGTGAGAAACGGGTTGATCGGAAAGAGGAGAGGATGGACCGCGGTCCTGCTTGTATTGTCATTATCTTTGCTTCTGGCCGCTTGCAGTGATGGAGGGAAGAAGCCAGTCAAAAACGAAAGCGGCAAAATCAATATCGTGACGACGATCGCTCAAATCGCCGAGCCGCTGTCTGTCATCGGGGGCGACAAGGTTGAGGTACATAGCTTGATGGGTCCAGGGGTCGATCCCCATCTGTACACGGCGACGCAAGGCGATATTGCTACGCTGGAGAACGGCGATATGATTTTTTACAGCGGTCTGCATCTGGAGTCCAATATGCTGAAGGTGTTCGAGGAGATCGGCAAGAACAGGCCTGTACTCGCAATTGGAGAAGTCATCTCTGAGGAGAAACTGCTGACGGATGAAGGCGGAGCGATTGATCCCCATATCTGGTTCGATATCGACTTGTGGAAGGAGGCTTTGTCTGCTGCCGCGGACGAGCTGAAGAAGGCGTATCCGGAAGATGCGGATTACTTCGAGGACAACCGGAAGAGCTACTTCGAGAAGCTGGATGCCTTGAAGGAAGAAGCGATGCAGAAGGTGGCCCAAATTCCGCAGGACCAACGGATTCTGGTTACCGCGCATGATGCGTTCGGCTATTTCGGCAGGTTGCTGGGCATCCAGGTCGTCGGCTTGCAGGGGCTTAGCACGGAGGACGAGATCGGGCTGTCGGATATCGACGACACAATCGCTACGCTGGTGGAGCATGATGTTCCAGCCGTCTTTATCGAGAGCAGCATCAATCCGGCTTCTATCAATGCCGTTATCGAAGGGGCGAAGAAGCGGGGGCTGGATGTAAAGCTCGGCGGCGAGCTGTTCTCCGATGCAATGGGAGAGGCGGGAACGAAGGAAGGCACTTACCTTGGCATGTACGCCCATAACGTAGATACGATAACTAAAGCGCTTAGCGGAGAGGAGCAATCACGATGATGCCGGTATTAAGCGTCAGCGGATTAACCGCTTCCTACAGAAAGAACAAGGTGCTGAATGATGTCCGGTTCGATGTGCAGCCGGGAACGCTGACAAGCATTGTCGGGCCGAACGGCGCAGGCAAGTCGACGTTGCTGAAGGTGATGCTTGATCTTCATCCGCGGCTGTCCGGTTCCGTCCGGTTTTTCGGCAAGGACTACAGCAAGGCGAAGTCCAGAATAGGCTATGTTCCGCAGCGAGGCTCGGTCGATTGGGATTTCCCGACGAATGCGCTTGATGTGGTCATGATGGGGCTCTATGGCAAGATTGGCTGGCTGAAGCGGCCGAAGCGCATGCATCGCGATCTGGCTATGGGCGCGCTGGAAGAGATGGGCATGGCCGCATTCGCCGACCGCCAGATCAGCCAATTGTCGGGCGGGCAGCAGCAGCGAGTATTCCTGGCGCGGGCGCTCGTGCAGGACGCAGATCTGTACTTCCTTGATGAGCCGCTTGCCGGCGTCGACGCGGCGACGGAGCGGGCGATTATGGATACGCTCAAGGTGCTCAAGAACAAGGGGCGCACAGTTATGGTCGTCCACCATGACTTGCAGACGGTGGAGGATTACTTCGATCAGGTGCTCATGCTGAGTCGGAGCGTCGTGGCGCACGGGGCGACGGCGGAAACTTTTACGAGGGAAAATATATTCCGCACTTACGGCGGAACGCTCAGATGGATGGGGGAGAAGCTGGGATGAGTCTGGCACTGTCACATAATGCTCAGTGGGTGCTCTTCAGCACCCTGATATTAGGAGTGGCAGCGGGCGTGATGGGATGCTTCGCCTATTGGAAGCGGCAAAGCCTCATGAGCGACGCGCTGTCGCATGCCGCGCTGCCGGGCGTCATTATCGGATTTATGATTGCAGGGAGCAAGAACCTGCCGCTTATGATTGGAGGGGCGGCGGCAAGCGCCCTGCTGGGAGCGCTGCTCATTGGGTGGATCCGCTCGTCCAGCAGGGTGAAGGAGGATGCCGCGATGGGCATGATTCTGTCTGTATTCTTCGGACTTGGCATTATGCTGCTCACCTTCGTGAACCGGATGGGAGGCGGCAGCCAGAGCGGTCTGGACAGCTTCATCTTCGGGCAAGCAGCCTCAATGGTCCGCAAGGATGTATTCACGATGTCGGGACTAGCCTTGCTGGTAGTCCTGATCTCAATCATCGCCTTTAAGGAGTGGAAGCTCTATCTGTTCGACCCGCAATTCGCCAAAGGACTAGGGCTCTCCAGCCGCTGGATGAGCAGCATCTATATGACGGTGCTTGTGCTGGTTATCGTGATCGGCATTCAAGCGGTTGGCGTCATATTGATGGCGGCACTGCTGATCATTCCGGCTGTCAGCTCCAGATATTGGACCAATTCCTTTCTGTGGATGGTCGTGCTGTCGGGCCTCTTCGGAGGCATGTCAGGGATGGCGGGCACGCTGATCAGCACCTTCGGCAAAGGCTGGCCGACGGGTCCGTTCATCGTCATTGCCGCGTCCACGATCTTTATCGTGTCGCTTGCTTTCGGCGCGAGCAAGGGACTGCTCGTCCTTCTGCTGCAGCGTTATGCGCAGAAGAAGTCTCTTGATCGGCCAATGTCTACGCAGCGTGTGCTGGAGAGGGGGGAAGCGGGATGAGCTATGCAGGCTGGATCTTGTTGACAGCATCGCTTGTGGGCCTTTCTTGCGGCATTATCGGCGTGCTGCTCATTCTGCGGAGGATGGCGATGATGGCCGATGCGATCAGCCATACGGTGCTGCTCGGCATTGTTGTAGCGTATTTAGTGACCAGGGAGCTAAGCGGCGTGCACATGCTCATCGGGGCGATCGCCGCAGGCTTGCTTACTTCGGTGCTGGTGCAGTGGTTCCATGCCAGAGGCGTGCAGCAAGAGGCCTCTATCGGCGTTGTATTCACCACGCTCTTCGCAATCGGCGTCGTGCTGATTGCGACGAAGGTCGGCAATGCGCATCTGGATGTGAAGCATACGCTGATGGGGGAGATTACCTTTATTCCTTGGGAGAGAATCGAGCTGCCCTTTATCGGTTCCATACCGGAAGCCGTCTTTATTCTGTCGATCGTCCTGATTGTCGTGCTGGTCGCGGTGCTTGCTTTCTATAAGGAGTGGAAAATTACGTCCTTTGACCCTGCCCTTGCGGCCAGCCTGGGATTGCCGGTCGTGCTGATGCATTATGTCTTCATGTCGCTTGTATCCGTAACGACGGTTGCGGCCTTCGACGCGGTCGGCGCCATTATGGTGGTAGCGATGCTGATTACACCGGCTGCGGCCGCCTATCTATGGACGGACCGGCTGCTCGCGATGTTCGCTCTTAGCGGCGGATTCGGCGTATTGTCGGCTGTATCGGGCTATTATGTGGCGGCTTGGCTCGATACCTCGATATCGGGCTCGATGGCTTTTGCGACGGGGATCGTCTTTATGGTCAGCTTTATCGCGTCGCCCCGACATGGCCTTGCATCGCGCTGGTTCCGGCATCGCGCTGCCGGAGGCGCAGCCCCGGGATGACGCTGACGCCGGTAATGGAGGATTATTTGAAGCAAATCTATGTGCTGACCAGGTCGACGGGCTGCGTAAGAGTGTCGGAGGTGGCGGCAGCGCTGTCCGTCCATCTCTCCACTGTATCCAAGATGGCGCTGAAGCTGCGGGAATGCGGCTATGTGATCTATGAGAGATATGGACAGATCGCTCTTACGTATTCAGGATTAAGGATGGGCAATCAACTGCTCAGCAAGCACCGGACGCTGGTCAGGCTGCTTCGGCTTGCAGGCGTGCCGGAAGAGCAGGCCTTCAAGGATGCGGAGCAGCTGGAGCATCACCTCAGCTGGGAGTCAGCCTCCAGGCTGGAGGCGCTGATCGGGATGCTGGAGAAAGGCGAAGCAGAGCTGCCGTTGAGATTGGATAATAACAGCGGAACCCGCCGGCAAGCTGATCGGCTATAGGATGAAGAGAAACCTCTGCGCCGCTTCCATGAGGGGCGCAGAGGTTTTTGGGATGGATGTGCGGTTGTTGGACAAGCGGATTCCACTCTACAGCTTCACAAAATAACGGACCATCGCTTTGATCATATGCTCCCGTCCGATCGGCCCCCACGGGTCCCATTCCCTGCTGTCGGGATAATAGACTCTGTTCTCCCTGACGGCCCTCAGCTGCTGCCAGCGGGGATCGGCGTTGAACTGGTGAATGACGGGTTCTTCGCTCCATACGACCAGCAGCTGCTCCGGGTCAAGCTCGATCAAACGATCGAAGGCGTCTTCGAGGTAAGTGCCGTGAGTGATTCGCTCATCCGCCTGAAATTTGAGCCTGCCATAGAACAAGTCGGTCAATGCGTGCTCCTTCACGCCGTAAATGCGGCAATTATCCGGCAGCAGACGAATAATCGTCCACTTGCCGTGCTTTGATACCGGCTCCAGCTTGCGCCGCGCTTCCTGCTCCAGGATGGACATGGCGCGAATGGCGCGTTCGGCTTCCGCCATCCGGTCTACCCGGCCTGCGATTGCGCGGAAGTAATACTCCCAGCTGGTGGAATGGTCGATCAGAATGGCGCTGCCCTCTTCGCCCCAATGTGTGTCGCCCAGATCATGCCGGAGCTTGGTGCGCAAGATAAGGTCCGGGCCAAGCGGCACGACATCGCTGGAGCGGATCGGATTCTCCGCATTAAGCGGGACGGTGCCGGCCAGTCGCTCATGCAGATAGCTCGGGAAGCCTGACGGCGTCAAGTGGTAGCTCGGAAAGCTCGGAGCGGCAATAGGCAGGATGCCGAGCGCGAGCAAATGGTCCTGCAGCGCCAGGCTGCTGACGACGGCGATCTTGCGGTCGCGGCGTTTCAGGTAGACGGACGGGGAGATGCCCTCCGTCTTCTTGAACACGCGGCTGAAGTAGAGCTCGTCTTGATAGCCGACGCTGACGGCAATATCGCGCAGCGAGGCCTGCTTGTCGGTCATCAGCTCCTTCGCCTTCAGCATGCGCAGCTTGGTCAGATAGCTGCCGGGAGAGAGGCCGGTCAGCTTCTTGAAGGCCCGGCAGTAGGAGCTTGGCGTCATCCCCGCCAGTCTAGGCAGCTCGCTGACCTGAAGCGGCTTGGACAAGCGGCGTTCCATATATTCGATCGTAGTCTGGATCGAATCGGTGCCTGCCCGCGACGGAGCGTGCTGGTGGGCATGCAGATGCAGCAGCAGCTCATACAGGGCGAGCTGCTTGCGCATGTCGCCGATCGGGCCGGATTCGCTTAGCGCCAGGCGCAAGTTGGAGAGCAGCGACTCGGTCTGTGCCGAAGCGGCCCGGTAAGAGCAATGGTCGCCTTGTAGGAGCTCATAGCCGCCGGGTGCCAGCCCCTCTTCATCCAGCTGGGCGGCCCAATAATGAACGAGGCTCAGCTTCAGGCTGCCGCCGGGATCGGCCATAAGCTCGAAGTTCACGCCGCCGGGCCGGGCGAAGAAGAAGGAGCCCTCCTGCAAAGGGCAGGACCGGCCGTTGCTCAGGAACAGCATGCCGGCGCCGCTTTGCACGATGCCGATGATGCCGTGCTCAGGCTGCTGCGGCTCGGAGCGGAAGCCTTCTCTGTAATGGCAGGTTGCGATATGCAGCGGATAACTAGAGAAATAAGAACGGGGATTCATGTTACGGCAGTCCTTTTCTATTAGAAGTGCGATAATAGGCGCAGAAGTCAGATGTGATATTGATAATTATTATCATCTACAATTTTAGCAATATATTGGATGTGGGGCAATAGCGAATCTCGTTAGGGAAAGATTCCGCAGAGTAGAAGTAATGAAATTTTTGTCCATGCGAATCGGACAATATCGTGTATGGGAAACCAAAATCGGCATAGGTACAATAGGTATTGAAAATGATTATCATTCACATGAGGTTTGGGGGTTGTGGAACGATTCGCTACATAGTGCTCATGATGTTGGTTGTCTTCCTCTTGACTGGCTGCGGCGCAAGCGCTTCGGACACGAAGACGGAGCCGGGCAAGGTCGTCGCCGATAGCGGCGAGAAGACCGACGGCAAGCAGGATCGACTTGCCCTTATAGAGGCTGCCCAGATAGACGATGTGCCGTCTGCGGCGGAGGAATTGACGAGTTTGATCAAGACGTTCAAGACAGCGGTAGAGTCCGATGACCGCGATGAAGCCGTTCGCCAGGCCGAACGCATGGCGGCGCTTTGGAAGTCGCTCAGCGGGAACGCGGGAAGCGCGCAGCCGGAGAAGGTGAAGCAGATCGAGAACGATCTGGGCGGCGTGCTGGAGGCGGTTGCTGCAGCGGAGTGGGACAAGACTCGGCTGATCGATCTGGATTATTCCCTGTACCAAGGCTTCCGTGATGTGAAGCCAGCTTTGACTAATTAATTCATAGGTTAGGAGATTGTGAACAAAATGATGAGAAGAAAATTATTATCCCTGCTGTTGGCGGTTGCGCTGGTTGTCGGTCTGGTACCGGCTACGGCTGCAGTTGCCACAGGCAAAACCGTCAGCGTAACGATCGACGGGAAGAAGCAATCCTATAGCGTGAATCCGCGCATCGAGAACGGACGCACGCTAGTTCCATACCGCGCCATCGCGGAAGCGCTGGGCGGAACGGTCAGCTATGACGGGAAGAGCAAAAAAGCAACAATCAAAAAGGGCGGACAAACAATCGAGCTGACGCAAGGCAGCAAGTCTGCCCGCATTAACGGCTCGGCCATAACGCTGGATGCCGCTCCTCTGAACGTAAGCGGAACGCTTCTGGTACCGCTTCGCTTCGTAGGCGAATCGCTGGGCGTATGGGTCACATGGAACGGCGCGTCTTCGACTGCCGTGCTGGAGACCAAACGCACGTTCAAGCATGAGCTTGGCAGCACGACATTGAACAGCGTTCCGAAGCGCGTAGTCGTATTGTTCAACGGCGGTGTGGATATCTCCGTTCTGCTGAAAGTGAAGCCGGTCGGCGCAGTTGAGTCGTACATTCAACAGCCGTTCTACGAATATATCCGCTCCAGCCTGATTGGCGTGAAGACGCTGGGAGACGAGACGCAGCCGAACGTGGAAGCGATCGTCGCCCTGAAGCCGGACGTTATTATCGCGACGAAGGACAGACACGAAGGCATCTACAAGCAATTGAGCAAGATTGCTCCGACAATTGTGACCAAGGATCTGGCCGACTGGCAAGACAACCTGCAGGTAATGTCCAAAGTATTCAACAAAGAAGATATTGCAACAGCCTATCTGGCTGACTGGAAGAAGCAAGTTGCCGAATTCAAACGCAAGCTCTCCGCCAAGGACAAAGGCGCAGCCGTCTCCATCATTCGGATTAACCCGAACGGTACTGCCCGTGCCTATAATACAGGCTTTGCCTATAAGATCTTCCAGGAGCTGGGCTTCTCGACGCCGAAGGCGCAGCGGGCGACAGGCGAGGAGATTATTCCGGTAGCTTCGACAGAGCAGATCAGCCTGCTCGACGGCGATTACATCTTCGACTTCACAACCGACTGGGACGGCGATGGAGCCATTCTGCAGCATCAGAAGACTTGGACCAGCAGCGCGCTGTGGAAGAATTTAAATGCCGTGAAAAACAACAAGTATTACAAAGTCAACTCCGTAACGTGGAATCTGTCCGGCGGTGCGCTTGCCGCTAAGCTTATGCTGGATGACCTCTACTTCTACTTCGGATTGGAATAATAGCAGTTCCTTATAAGCTAGACCATGAAAGAATGGGCTGTCCGGCCCATTCTTTTGTTGCGTGTTCGCATCAGGGGGAGGAAGGGACAACATTATGGGAAGGAAGATTAGAAGCACGGCCTTTCGCAGCGCAGGGCTGCTAGGGGGACTCGTCTTGCTGATCGTCAGCTTTATGGCCAGCATGAGGTACGGCTTTGTATCCATCAGCTGGGGCGATATCCATTCATCCATCACCAATTATGATGAGGGTGTGATGAATCAGGTTATTGCGCGCACAGCCAGGCTGCCAAGGGCGCTGATTGCCGCCACGGTCGGCGGCTCGCTGGCGCTGGCGGGCGCAATCCTGCAGAGTGTAACCCGCAATCCGCTGGCGTCGCCAAGCGTGCTGGGCATCAATGCAGGCGCATCCCTTGCCGTAGTTGCGGCGCTCACACTGGCCTCCATCAGGGAGACGGAGACGCTGATGTGGATTTCGTTCTTCGGGGCGGCAATTGCTGCAGTGGCCGTCTATGCCATGGGCTCAGTGGGAAGAGAGGGACTGTCGCCGCTGCGAATTATTCTTGCAGGCTCGGCTATGACGGCGCTGTTCGCCTCGCTGACCCAAGGCATGCTGGTTCGCAATGAAAGCGGGCTGCAGGATGTCCTGTTCTGGATAGCAGGCTCTGTGGCGGGCCGAACGACGGAGATGCTGCTGCCGGTGCTCCCGTATATGGGTGCAGGCTGGCTGCTGGCGTTCGCATTGTCCAGACAATGGAATGTAATGGCGATGGGCGAGGAATCGGCCAAGGGCCTGGGGCAGAATATGACACTAATGAAGCTGGCTGCCGGCTTGATCGTAATCTTGCTTGCGGGCAGTGCTGTTGCGGTCGCTGGCCCTATCGGACTGATCGGCATCATTATCCCTCATGTAGCGAGAGGCATTGCTGGCCTGGATTACCGCTGGCTGCTGCCGTATAGCGCGGTTCTGGGAGCAAGCTTGCTCCTGCTTGCCGACCTGGCGGCTAGATTCATTATATTCCCTCTTGAGGTGCCGGTCGGGATTATGACAGCCGCTTTGGGCGCGCCATTCTTTATCTATCTTGCGCGGAAGGGGCGTGCCAAGCTATGAATGTATCTCATAACAATGCCGTTTCCGCTCGTCCAGCCCCCAAACGCAATGCTGCCCTCAAAGTCATGATTTGGCTGTCGCTTGTTCTGGTACTGATGTCCGTCCTTTATCTGATGCTGGGTGAAACGATTATTGGTCTGCAGCGCGTATGGCAAGCGTTATGGGGGCGCGGCCTCGGGGAGGATGTTCTGATCGTCCAGACTTTGCGGGCGCCCAGGCTTGTTATTGCTCTGCTAGTTGGCGCCGCCCTGGCGGTAGCGGGAGCCATTCTGCAGGCGGTTATCCGCAACCCGCTAGCCGCGCCGGATGTAGTCGGCATTACAGGCGGCGCTTCGTTTGGCGCGGTGCTGTTCCTGACGGTGCTGGCGGGAGTCTTCAGCCGCGAGCTGCTTCCTATCGCAGCTATTATCGGAGCTTTCTGCGCGACAGCGCTTGTGTATATGCTGGCCTGGAGAAGAGGGGCCGATTCGCTGCGCCTCGTGCTGGTCGGCATTGGCGTCGCATCGCTCCTGTCGGCAGGCACATCGTTTCTGCTTACGTTCAGCCCCGCTTATTCAGCCACGTCCGCCTATATTTGGCTGACGGGAACGATCTATGGCTCAACCTGGGAAGACGCGGCTATCCTTGCGCCTTGGCTGGTTGTATTTGGCGCCGTGCTATATTTCAATACCGGCAATTTGCATGCGCAATTGCTAGGCGACGAGCTGGCGGTCGGAATCGGTTCTTCCTTGCAGCGGCATCGGCTGCTCATGGTGCTGCTGAGCGTGGCGCTGGCCGGCTCTGCTGTGGCGATCGGCGGCTCCATCGGATTTGTCGGGCTGATTGCGCCGCATATGGCGAGGCGTCTGGTCGGGCCCGTCATCCGCCGGGTGCTGCCGGTCAGCGCCCTGATCGGCGCAATCGTAGTAGCCGCTGCGGACCTGGTCGGCAGAACCGTATTTCTGCCCTATGATATCCCCGTAGGAGTGTTCACTTCCGCCGTAGGCGCTCCGTTCTTTATCTATCTGCTGTACCGCTCCAGAAAGATGGGATAGCCCGCTCTGTATTCGATGAAATATAAAGAAGACGCTTCTGTTGCCACCTTGCAGGGTGGCCGGAAGCGTCTTTCTCATGGTAAGCGTTCAATTGAATAAATGAATGCCTGTTGATGTCCATTGCTCGGCGTATCCATTTGATTTTGCGGCCTTGAACTTTGCTTGCAATGTTATGCCTTTGCCGCGGAATCGCCAAACTCTACGTCGATGCGAAGCACCTCGGAGCGGCTTCCTATCCGCAGCGGCGGTCCCCAGAAGCCGAAGCCGGAGGATACGATGGCATGCAGGCCGCCCTTGCGCAAATAGCCCCAGTCGACCTCGAACATTCGTCTCGTGATGAGATGATTCGGCGCCAGCTGTCCTCTATGCGTATGCCCGGACAGGCTGATGTCGACGCCGTTATCCGCTGCCGCTGCCAGGTCAGACGGCTGGTGATCCAGCATTATGACGGGAAGCGAGTGGTCAAGCGGCTCGACCAAATCCTTGATGCTGAGCCTTCCGCCGTTCTGGCTGCCGACCGCTTTGTCCTTGCGGCCTACTATCGCAAATTCATCCCCGATCATGACGGTTTCATCCATCAGCACTCGTATGCCAATGCTGTTCATCTCTTCGACGAATTCAGGCACCTTGCCGCCGTAATATTCATGGTTGCCGGTGACGGCATAGACGCCAAGCGGCGCTCTCAGCTTTCCGATGACATGCTTCATCCCTTTTTTGACGAACGGGGTGAGGTCATCATCCAAAATATCGCCAGGCAGCAGGATGATATCCGGCTGGATCTCTTCCACCTTGCGCAGCAGCTTGCGCAAATGGCCCTTGCCGATCACGGTGCCCAGATGCAGATCGGAAGCCATCGCAATGGTCAGCTTTCGGCGGTTGCCCGCGTTCTTCGGAACATGCACCTGATAGGTCCGGATGATCGGCGACCAGGCGTTGCGCGAGCCTAACACGAGCAGGACAATCAGCGACAGCAGAACGATTCCGCCGACAGCGGTAATATAAATATCCGGTTCTGCGCCGCCCCATTTCAGCAGCAGACCCGCGATATCCGCAATCGGGAATAGCAATAGGCAATATTGCAGCAATCCCAGCCAATAAGAGCCGATGAACTTCAGAGGGGTAGTCAGAAAGCCCAGCGGAGCGGACTGCGCGAGCCTGCCCCCGATATAGCCCAACGCGAGGACGGCGATGATGCAGCTGTATAGGATTGCGTTCTCCCAGCCCGTTACCTGCGACAGGAAGAGCCATCCGTTCCAGCCGATGTAGCCCGCCAGCGCGCCATAGATAGCAAGGAATCCGATAATTGAAAAAACAGCACGCACTTTCATGGATGGACCAAGCTCCTTTTTATGAAAAATAGGTTCTCTAGCAAGAAGGAATGCTCCTACTATAGCATAGTCGGATATGTCTATGCTAATCCATAGAAGGGGCTGGAACAGCGCCTCTTGAGCGGCTTCCTGCCCCAGTAAATGTACGGCCGCGAGGAGCCGGATATGAGGCATTTACGAACATATTATATGGCTGCCGGATAGGACATGCGTGAGCCGCGCCAACCTTACAAAAATGTCATCTATTCTGTACGGAAAATCGATGGATGGCTATCCCTCCGGGATCGTATACTGTGGCTAGCTCACTAAGACGGAGGAACGATGGCATGACCTATCGACGGATCGATGAATTGGATTATTTGCGGGGCTTTGCGCTGCTGGGCATTCTGCTCATGAATGCGACTGCGCTGCTTCAATTGCCCCTGCCTGTGGCGGGCTCAGGGAGCGAGCTGTATCAGCGCCTGCTTTATTTGCTTGCTGAGGCCCGTTTTTTCAGCATGTTTTCGTTTTTGTTCGGGATCGGATTTTATTTGTTTATCATGCGTGCTCGAGGCAAAGGGCGAAACGGGTTTTTGCTGTTTCTGATCCGCATTGCGGTATTGTTCGGTTTCGGCTATTTGCATTCGATCTATCATCCGGGTGAAGCGCTGATGATCTATGCGGTATGCGGCTTGCTGCTGCTCCCGTTCTATAAGGTGAACCGCTGGGTGAATCTTGCGCTTGGTGCAGTGCTGCTCGGATTGTTCGCGGTGCTTGGCGCCAAAGTGCTGATGCCGTTTCCGTTCATGCTGCTTGGGGTAGCGGCGGGACAGCTCGAATTGTTCCGGAGGATTCAGGAGCGGCGGCGAATGTTTGAGATTGCGGCTGTCGTGCTGATTGCCGTGGCGGCAGCGGCCCTTCAGTATCAATACGGGCTGGCGCCGGGCGAGCCGTTCATACCGGTAGTTATGGAAGGGACGGGCGATCCGCATCTGGAACAAACGAACCAATATTTGAAGGCGGGATTGCTGATAGGACCGCTGGTCGCTTTTGCATATATGGCGCTGCTGCTGCTTCTGCTTCAAGCCAAGCCGATTCGCGAGCTGCTGGACCCGATGAGGGCGGTGGGACGGATGGCGCTTACGAATTATATCGGGCAAACGGTGCTGGTTCTGCTCGCCGGACAATGGCTCGGGCTTGCGGGGACAGCGGACTGGATAGATTGCTTGTGGCTGTGCTTTGGCATCTATGTGTTTCAATTGATTGCCAGCTCGGTCTGGCTTCATTATTTTGCAATGGGGCCGCTGGAGTGGCTCTGGCGGGCTGCTACTTATCTTCGGTGGCCTCCGGTGCTGAACAAGTAGCGGGCTGCTGAAGCGAATCGGTAGATGCTTGTTGCAATTGGGCAAAAAAGCGGACCGCCTGCCGGAGAACAGCGTCTGCGGCGTTGCGCGGCAAGGCTCCCTATGGTATCGTGACACCATATGATACGGGATTGGGGAGAATGGCATGAAAGCACTTGTGCTGGCGGAGAAGCCAAGCGTGGCGAAGGAAATCGCCAGAGTGCTTGGTTGCACAACCAAGCATAAAAGTTATATCGAAGGACCCGGCTACGTCGTAACCTGGGCGCTGGGCCATCTGGTAACGCTTGCGGAGCCGGAGGATTACGATGGAAAATATAAAACATGGAATCTGGAAGACTTGCCGCTATTGCCTGCGAAAATGAACCTGAAGGTGATGAAAGAAACGTCGCATCAATTCCGCGCGGTATCCCAGCTGTGCAAGCGGGGCGATATCGGGGAATTGATTATCGCGACGGATGCGGGACGCGAGGGCGAGCTCGTCGCCCGTTGGATTATGGAGCTTGTGCATTGGCGCAAGCCGTTCAAGCGGCTTTGGATTTCGTCGCAGACGGATGGCGCGATCAAAGAAGGCTTCAAGCGCCTGAAGCCGGGCAAGGAATACGATGCGTTGTACGCCTCGGCTGTATGCCGGGCGGAAGCGGACTGGATCATCGGCCTCAATATGACCAGAGCGCTGACGAGCAAATACAATGCGCAGCTGGCGGCGGGACGCGTGCAGACGCCGACGCTTGCCATGTTGATGGAACGGGAGAGGGAAATTGCCGATTTCCAGTCCCAGCCTTATTGGACGGTGCAAGCGGGCTTCGGCAGCTTTGTCGCGCAGTGGCGCGAGCAGGACGGCCATGACGGCCGGGCATGGAAGAAGGAGCGCGCGGAGGAAGCGGCGGCGAAGGCGATCGAGGCCGGCACGGCTAAGGTATTGAAGCTGCGCACTGCCGAGCGTTCAGAGCCGCATCCGCAAGCCTACGATCTGACCGAGCTGCAGCGCGATGCGAACAGAAAGCTTGGCTTCTCGGCGAAGCAAACGTCCAACGTGCTGCAAAAGCTCTATGAAGCCCATAAGCTGGTCACGTATCCGCGGACGGACTCCCGATACTTATCCAGCGACATGGTTCCTTCGCTCAAAGGACGGCTAGAGAGCGTTGCTGTAGGACCGTATGCGGCACTGGCGCGCAAGCTCCTTCGCTCGCAGCTGGCGGTGACGAAACGAATTGTGGATGACAGCAAGGTAACCGATCACCATGCGATTATTCCGACGGAGCAGTATGTGAACCTGGGGGCGCTGAGCAGCGACGAGAGACGGCTATATGACCTGATCGTTCGCCGGTTTATCTCCCTGTTCTACGGACCGTACCGGTATGACGAGACTAGCGTGACGCTTGAAGCGGGCGGACAGCGGTTGTACGCGAAGGGGAAGACGGAGAAGGACAAGGGCTGGCGAGAAGTCTACCAGGATAGCCATTCCTCGCATCATGATGAAGATGACGACTCGGACAATGGCGGCAGCAGGACGGATGAAGAGCGCCAGCAAGCGCAATTGCTGCCGCCGCTCACCGAAGGGCAGAGCCTGCCAGTCAAGAGCACAGGCGTGAAGGAGCAGCGTACGCTGCCTCCTGCGCGGTATACAGAGGCATCCCTGCTGACCCGCATGGAGAAGCATGGCCTTGGCACGCCGGCGACACGGGCGGATATTATCGAGAAGCTGCTGTCGACCGATACGATTGAGCGTACGAGAAATTCGCTGGTGCCGACAGGCAAGGGCAAGCAATTGATCGAGCTGGTCGTCGATGAACTGCGCAGCCCAGAGCTGACAGCGAAGTGGGAGCAAGAGCTGGAGCGGATCGCCAAAGGCAAAGGCGATGCCTCGGCCTTCATGAAAGGCATCCGTCAGCAGGCGCAGAAGTGGATCGGAGAGGTCAAGGCGGAGACGAAGGAATACAAGCCGCATAATTTGTCTCATTCGAACTGCCCGGAATGCGGGAAGCGAATGCTGGAGGTGAAGGGCAAGCGCGGCAAGGCGCTTCAATGTCCTGACCGCGAATGCGGCTACCGCCGCTCGACTGAGCCGATTCTGCTGAACAAGCGTTGTCCGCAATGCCATAAGAAGATGGAGATGCATGACGGCAAGGCCGGCAAGTATGCGCAATGCCGTCGCTGCAATGTGATTGAGATGCTGGGCGACAAGAATGGCGGACGCGTCAACAAGCGGGAGCAGCAGAAGCTGATCCAGCAGTTCAGCGACAACGCGCCGCTGACGAATAGCCTCGCGGATAAGCTGAAAGCCGCGCTGGAGCAAAAGTCAGATTAGCCCGCAGCTAGAATAGATGAAAATTGGACAGTCCCACTGCCTGACGGCGGTGGGACTGTCCGTTTTCCCGCGTCTACCTACGACATTCATCCAAGAGGAAAAGCTGCTATTACCATATGATAGAGAGAAGGCGATAGGAAAGGAGATTGGTAGCATTGGCTAACCATTCGGGAAGACAGTTGGCCAGCAAGTGGGCCAAGACGGAAGCGCTTCTCTCTCATCCCGGGCTAGCGCCCCATATCCCGCCGACTAGGAAGTATTCTCCGCAGCAGCTTCAGCATATGCTGTACGTTCATGGGATGGTCGTGATTAAGCCGATTGTCGGCTCCGGCGGCAGCGGAGTCATTAAAGTGATGAGGACCGGCGACGGGGGCTACTCATTCACGCATCGGGATCGCACGCAAAGGTATGGGAGCTTTGACGCATTGGCAGGCGCGCTGCGCTCCAAAACAAGCAATCGGAACTATTTGATACAGAAGGGAATATCATTGGCAACGGTGAACGGAAAGCCTATCGATTACAGGGTCAAATACGTCAAGACGTTCGGCCGTTGGGAGTACCGGTCGCTCGTCGGGCGTATTGCGCGTCCCGGCTTGTTCGTCACAAACCTGAGCCAAGGCGGACGCATGGTGCTGGCAGGCGAGGGGATCAGATCCTCCCTTGGCGCATCCCATGTGAAAGCGAAGAAGGCTAAAATGCGGGAAATTACGGTGATGGCAACGAGAGTGCTGGAGCAGCGTTTTCCCGGCATCTCGCACTTAGGCTTCGACTACGGCATTGACCGCGGGGGCAAAATCTGGATCTTCGAGGTCAACACCCGTCCGCACTGATGCCAGCCACAACATGGATTTAACGAAGAAGAGGGCTGTTCCTCCAGTCATGCCTATATGACAGGGGACAGCCCTCTTTTCGGAATGGGCAAGTGTTGCTGTAGATCATCTGTATCTAGGTAGAGTTAAGTTTTCGAATATACAAATGATAACCTTCGCGTTTTGAGAGTACCTCGGAGTATGTAGGGTTATCCGTACCTCTATCTGACTGTTACACGCCAGACTGGGCTCATTACAGCAACCTTAAAACTAATTAATTTCTATCCTTTACACATCCAAGGATTGCCGTGAGTCCGCGCGCAGGGAGAGAGCTGCAAGTCGAGAAACTCGGCATAGAGCGTGGAAACCAGCTGTCGGGAGTGCAGCAAGCCGAGAAACTCGGCATAGAGCGTGGAAAGCAGCTGTCGGGAGTGCAGCAAGCCGAGAAACTCGGCATAGAGCGTGGAAACCAGCAGGCGGGAGTACAGTAAGCCGAGAAACTCGGCATAGAGCGTGGAAAGCAGCAGGCCGGAGTGCTGCAAGCCGAGAAACTCGGCATAGAGCGTGTAAACCAGCTGTCGGGAATGCAGCAAGCCGAGAAACTCGGCATAGAGCGTGGAAAGCAGCTGTCGGGAGTACAGCAAGCCGAGAAACTCGGCATAGAGCGTGGAAAGCAGCAGGCGGGGGTGCAGCAAGCCGAGAAACTCGGCATAGAGCGTGGAAACCAGCTGTCGGGAATGCAGCAAGCCGAGAAACTCGGCATAGAGCGTGGAAAGCAGCTGTCGGGAGTACAGCAAGCCGAGAAACTCGGCAAAGAGCGTGGAAAGCAGCAGGCGGGGGGACAGCAAGCCGAATAAGTCGGCTTGTAGATGCGAAACCGGCATATTTAGAGGAAACATGAGCAAGGCAGAGGTGCGCTCGAGACGAAAGCAGTCGAAAAAAGAGTGCGCTTTAGCGAAAAATCACTTTAACGTGCTAATGTTGCATAGTTAGCTGGGGAAGGCCGTCTAATCGGGGAGCCCATTGTCGAATATGCTCCTATAAGATGCGTGCACAGGCAAGCGGATAAGCGTGTAAACCTAGTAATATCAAGCATTCAGCAGCCATCTCTCAATCCGCCACAAAAGCTTCCATATCTACAAGTCACACGCCAAAAAGCAGCACTCAAAAAGCCGTACTGCAAACCCTACCATTTAATGACATTAAAATAATATGTTAATAGAGTAAAAAGAGCCTATTAAAGTTTTTTATAGTTTTGGAGGCTCCAACAGGCTGTGGATAACCCTATCCACATTATCCATAGTGAAAGTACTGGTAATTTCAGGTCTATGCACAGCCCATTCACAAGGTATCCACATGCTTATGTGTATAAGAGGGTCTGTTGTTTCGGTTCTAGGACGATGCTACACTAAAAACTGTAAATCCCACGTAGCAATTAAAACGTTTTAACTATACGATTTTGGTATAAAAAACTAGTAGAAAGCGAAGGAGGAGATACCATGGATACATTGTCTGACGAGCTTCTTGTAGACACGTATTACGCTGCGATTGAATACAAGCTGGACCCGGAGTTTATTCGGATGCTGGCTGCCGAGATGAAGCGTCGCGGCGTAGATCTGTCCTCGCACAAAAACACAGCGTAGCCCGTTAGGAATACGGCGGCGAGGCGGGTTCAACGTTCAAGCTGCAGATATTCCGGTTCAAATTTGCACATGAACCTGCTTGCAAGATCAAGAGATTATTCCCACTGCGTAATGATAGCCTCACTCGTCTGCTGACAGCTTGGGCAGTATACCGCATGGCAGCAGCCAGCCTCAGATTGCATCGATAACGCCGAGCTTACAGCTTGGGCATCAGCCGGCTCATAAGGCGCGTATGGTCCAGTCCAATCGGACAAGCGGCCGCAATCCGTTACCGTTCCACCACAGGAAAGACAAGGCACTTGCATATCTACGATTCCGTTGCATACGGGGCATAACATAAGGGTATCCTCCTTGGCGCAAGATTGGCGTACACTGCAATCCGCTTAACCAAGTATAGGATACCCTTTTGCTTTCTTTACATGCGATTTATAGCTTCATGTTGCTGCTGTGTCCCGGCGATAGCTTCGCGCTTGGATCGATGTAGACTTTGGCGTTGTTGATCGCCGTAGGCGCTTCGCCGAAGCCGACCGCAATCAGCTTCAGCTTGCCTGGATAAGTCGTAATGTCGCCGGCGGCGAAGATTCCCGGAATGTTCGTCTCCATTCGCGTATCCACGACAATGGAGCCGCCTTGAATCTCAATCCCCCACTCGGCAATGGGACCGAGGGAGGATACAAATCCGAAGTTAACGATAACATCATCTACTTCAAGCTTCTTCAATTCCTTCGATTTCACATCGCTAAGCGTTACTTCAGTAATGGCGTCCTCGCCATGCAGCTCCGTAATTTCCGTAGGCGTGATAATGTTCACAGAGGAATTCATCAAGTTCTCGACGCTGTGCTCATGCGCGCGGAACTTATCGCGGCGATGAATGAGTGTCACGCTCTTCGCGATCGGCTCCAGCATAAGCGACCAGTCCACGGCGGAATCTCCGCCTCCGCTTATGAGCACGTTCTTGTCCTGGAAGCGGCTAAGGTCGCTGACGAAATAATGAAGATTTTTGCCCTCGAAACGAGACGCTTCCGGAAGTTCAAGCCTGCGGGGCTCGAATGCGCCGACACCTGCTGTAATAATGACAGCCCTCGCATAATGCTTCGTCTTGTCGGTTGTTACCTCAAAAAGTCTCTCGTCCAGCTTGGCAACTCCGGTTACTTTCTCCTCCAGGCATATCTCAGGCTTGAAGAGGCCGATCTGCTCCTTCAAGCGGTCCACAAGCTCCTGAGCCGTCACCTTCGGGAATCCTGCAACATCATAAATATATTTCTCCGGATATAATGCGGCTAATTGCCCGCCAAGCTGAGGCATGCTCTCGATAATTTTCACCGAAGCTTGGCGCATCCCGCCATAGAATGCGGCGAACATGCCGGCCGGGCCGCCGCCGATGATCAAGATGTCTACGGTTTGTGCAGATGATTGGATATTTGCCATTCGTTAAGCACCTCCTGCGAAAAGTCCTTTATGTAACCCATTATAATGCTATGCTTGCGGAGATGGGAATCTTTTAATTGTGCAGGACTCTAAAGTTTTTCGTTAAAATTACCCTTGAAGTTTTTGTGAAAAGTCTGTAATATGTCTGATGTATATTAAAGTTATCCACCGTCCCGGAATATTGGCATAAGTTGTCGGATTTCGACGAATTGCGTTCGGATTCATGTGATAAATGTGCTTTTTCAAGCACAAACTTCAAAGGAGCATTATTTTTTGAATGAGTTTGTGTAATTTTTCACATTCTTTTGGGATGAATAAGTGTGGGGTACGGCCTAAACATGGTTTGTTAAGCGAACTCGCTTTATGCAAGCGGGGGATTTTTATATCGCCAATCAAAAGAAAATGAGGAATGGATGGGATTCTACGATGAGCAACATACCGAAAATTGTTATCCTTGGCGCAGGTTACGGCGGCGTGCTGACGGCGCTCCGTCTGCAGAAAGAACTGAATTACAACGAAGCGGACGTAACACTGGTGAACAAGCATGACTACCACTACATTACGACGCATCTTCATATGCCGGCTGCGGGTACGGACAACCCGGAGAACGCTCGCGTAAGCATCTCCAAGCTGATCGACGAATTCAAAATCGATTTCGTTAAATCGACTGTTGTTCAAATCCGTCCGCAAGACAAAAAAGTCATCCTCGAAGACGGCACATTGTCTTACGACTACCTGGTTATCGGCCTTGGCGGCGAGCCTGAGACATTCGGCATCCCTGGCCTGGCTGAGAATGCGATGAACATTCGCAGCATCAACTCCGTTCGCCTGATCCGCGAACATATCGAATATCAATTCGCACGCTACAAGCGCGAGCCGCATCGCACGGACTACCTGACGTTCATCGTTGGCGGCGCCGGCTTTACCGGCATCGAGTTCGTAGGCGAGCTTGCAGACCGCATTCCTGAGCTTTGCAAGCAGTTCGACGTAGATCCTTCCCTCGTGAAAATCTACAACATCGAAGCTGCTCCAACCGCTCTGCCTGGCTTCGATCCGGAGCTGGTGCAATACGGCATGGACGTGCTGCAAAAGAAAGGCGTTACTTTCCGCATCGGCACAGCTATCAAAGAGTGCACGCCTGAAGGCGTCGTAGTCGGCGAAGGCGAAGAAATCAAATCCGCTACGGTCATCTGGACTGGCGGCATCCGCGGCAACCGTCTGATCGAAGAAGCTGGCTTCGAGACTATGCGCGGCCGTGTGAAGGTTGACGAGTTCCTGCGTTGCCCTGGCAGCGAGAACATCTACATCGTGGGCGACAACTCCCTGATGTTCAACCCTGAAGGACGTCCATATCCGCCGACAGCGCAAATCGCGATGCAACAAGGCGTAGTATGCGCTCATAACCTGGTCGCTTCGATCCGCAACCAGCCGCTGAAGACTTTTGTATTCTCCAATAAGGGTACAGTCGCATCGCTTGGCAAAGGCGAAGCAATCGGTATCGCTTTCGGCAAGAAATACAAGGGCCGCGTAGCTGCTTGGCTGAAAAAAATGATCGATATCCGCTACCTGTTCATTATCGGCGGCATTCCGCTCGTATTGAAAAAAGGCAAGTTCTTGTAATGAGACACTGCAGCGTACAAGTCCGCGGTTTATTGACAAGAGATGAACTGGATCGTTACAACGCCTTGATGGAGGTTGGTTCCTATCTGGAGTCGCAAACCCGCTATGACCTTGCTTATACGGTGCAGAAGGAGATCGACCTGCTCATCCAGCCTGCGATCGAACGGCTGAAGGACAAAGGCCGCGAGCGCGACAGAGCGACGCAAGAATATCTGGAGTCCAAGCGCCTTGCGGCGGATTCGGACGACGAAGAATAGAATTAAAGGCTTTCACCGTGCTGCTTTGCCGGTGAGAGCCTTTTTTGTTGTATGGAAATTATGCAATATTAGAAGTTCGCTGAAAGGCGAGCTTTATGCAGCAAAAACCTGCTTAAAGTTGGCTGAAGCAGGTTCCTGAAGTTGGTTGAAGCAGGTTCCTGAAGTTGGCTGAAGCAGGTCCCTGAAGTTGGCTGAAGCTGGTCCCTGAAGTTGGTTGAAGCAGTCCCTGAAGTTGGGGAAGTTACTCTTTGAAATGTGTAAGGGAACTACGAGACTTTATTTGCCCGATTTTGTGCGATTATTAAACGGTAAAGGAACAGAGAGCCTTTATTTGCCCTAAATAAACTGAAATACGGATCGGATTGGGCCAATAAGGTATCCTAATTCCGTTAAAGTTATAAACTTAATAAAAATCGAAGCATAGAGTCTTCCAGTTCCGTTAGGAAGAAAGATCTGGTAGGAAGAAGGATCAGGATCGCACACTTGTGGTTTTCAATTACCCGCAGAGCAAGTTTGTACTATGCAACGGGCCAGCATGCCAATCAGTTATACGTGTTCGCGCAACGCGCAACAATCTCACTATCGCTTCTTTCGTTGAGGACTACCGCTGTTCGGCGCCGTGGGGCTGCAAGGGCTCGCTCCATGAGACCCCGTCTTTTTTAAGAGTGTGATTGATCCAAGCGCCATCACAAAAAAACAAGCCCGCTGCCAAGCAACGGACCTGCTACTATGTTAGCCTATTCGATTCAAAAGAGGTGCTTATACGGAGAGCAGCTTCTCGAACTTCTCGGCATCCAGGAAGTTGCCGACATAGAAATCGCCGAAGTCGCCGAATCGCGCGCTTACTTCGTCGAAACGCATCTCGTAGACCAGCTTCTTGAATTGAAGCGCGTCATCCGCGAACAGCGTCACGCCCCACTCCCAGTTGTCGAATCCAACGGAACCGGTAATGATTTGCTTCACCTTGCCCGCATATTTGCGGCCGATCATGCCATGGCTGCGCATCATCGCCTTGCGGTCGTCCATGCTCAGCATGTACCAGTTGTCGTTGCCGGAGCGGCGTTTGTTCATTGGGTAGAAGCAAATATGCTTCCATTTCGGCAGAATCGGCTTCAGTCTTGCGACTACTTCCGGATTCTCCATCGGGTCAGAGCCAGGCTGTCCCATGTAGTTGCTCAGCTCTACGATGCTGACATAGGAATGCACCGGATAGGTAAAGCTGGCGAACGTCGTCTTGTTGAACGCGGTCTCGATTTCATTCAGTTCCTCCAGCGTCTCGCGCAGATGCATGAAGACGAAGTCGGCTTTCTGTCCGACAATAGAGTATACGGCTGTGCTGCCTAGCTTCTCCTCTTCAACGGCAGACCACTGCCCGAGGAATGTATGCAGCTCGTCCAGCGCGCGCTTGCGCTCGCCCTCGTCGGCCAGTCGCCAAGCGGTCCAGTCGATGCTGCGAAAATCATGAAGGGCGTACCAGCCCTCTAACGTTTGTGCGGCTTCACTCATAGGGAAAAACTCCTTTCAGCTCCTTAATTAAGCTTCTATATATTGTATCGTAACGCGCGCGGAATGAGCAAATGACGGACTTGTGACATTTGGCTTGCATTGATTGACTTCGGATGCCGCTTTCATTAAACTATTAACGTCAAGGATTATGTGCAGATTGTGCGCATAACGTAAGCGGAGAGCTTGAAAGGAGCTATTGGAATGCCAGACATAGTCATAATGATCGTCCAAGCCGCGGTGGCGACGGTTCTGTTCTTCGTCATGATGTTCGGAATCGGGTTTATTCTGAACATGCTGCTGAAGACGACATGGTTTCCGATGATCTTGTTCGCAATTGTCCTGATCGGACTGCTCATATGGTCGCCATGGGATGCAGAGTCCAACCCGTCGCTGGATAACATAGGTACATATACGGCGATCTACTACTTGCCGATTATCGGCGCCATGATCGGGGCGTATGTAAGCGGCTGGGCCATCAATGCGCTGCGCAAAGGCGGCTATAAAATGTTTTAATCTCAAAATCCCTCGTACGGGGGATTTTTCTATTTGTCCGATTCGCCAAACTTGTCCCTTTGTATGCTAGAATAGTAGAGATAAAGATCAGGATGGAGTCGGTGCGATGCGCATCAATCATATTATGCAGTTTACGGAACATCACCGTTATTACATATTTCGGGATTTCTCGTTAAGCAGTCTTCATTATAAAATGTTGTCGTTAATCTATCAGCCCATGATCGGCGCGTTCGCCATCTCCATGTACCAGCAATTGTACCACGGCATTGCCGAAGACCGCTGCGGCTACTCCTCGCTGGAGCCCCACCGCAAGCTGTTCCTGGGGCTTGGACTTGAGATGAATGAGAAGAGCCGCCGCTATGTTATCGATCAGGCGTCGAAGCTTGAAGCGGTCGGGCTGCTCTCGACATCGCGGCTTGGCGTGCCCGAGCAAGCCGATGTGGTCTATGAATATGAGCTGATTCAGCCGTTGTCGCCTGCCGAATTTTTCACCAATATGCATCTGTCCATGCTGCTGCGCGATAAGGTGGGCAAGTATGCCGTTATCGCGCTCAGAGAAGCATTCGGCTCCAGCGAGCCGGATGAGCTGGCGCAAGCGCAGCTGGAGAAAGAAAATATATCCGTGCCGTTCTATGAACTGTTCAAGCTGAATCCGCAATCCTTCGATACGGAGCTGGAGCAGGCGCTGAACGAAGTTGCGCCGACGCGGCAATCCCAGGCGCGTACAGAGCTGGCTTCCGCAGGCATCCCTTACGGGGAGCTTATTATCCGATTCCCGCGCAATTCGGTCAACCGCGCTTATGTGGAACGTCTGAGGCAGGATACGGAAGGTCTCGCGCAGATCAACTATGTGGCATACAAGTACAACTTGTCGATCGTCAATCTATGCCGCTTGCTGGATGAAGACGGCGTCTTCACCGAAAGCGGCGAAGTGAATATGGAAGAGCTGCAGATGAGGGCCAATCAGCTCTACAGGCAGGACAAGAAGCGGGAAGGCGAGCGGCAGCGCACGCTGTCGCATACGGCTCTCCATACTGGCGGTTCTGCATCGGAAGATGCCGATGAGCCGGATGAGGAGTTCGAGGTGCGGGAGCAAGATTATCTGCCTGTGCCGAATCAATTAATGGACCGCTGCGATATCCAGCAGTACAACATGCTGATGCGCAACGAGCCGCATACCCGTTTCCTGAAGCGGTATTTCCCTGGAGCGGTCCCGGATTGGGTCGATCAGATCTTCGAGCGCATCGATCTCAATTACCGGCTTGCGCCTCCGGTTATTAACGTACTCATCCATTATGTGCTGGGCGAAAGCGACTCCGCGCGCGTCACTAAGACATTCATCGATGCGGTGGCCTCCAATATGCTTATGAAGGGTATCGATACCTTCGAGAAGGCGGTGGGCTATGTGCGGGAGCAGGGGCAGATGGAGCAGCAGAAAGAGCGCCGAAAGGAGCCGGGCGGCGGTTACGAGCGCGGCGCAAGAAGCGGGACGCGCGGGGGCAATTCCCGCGGCGGCACATCCCGCAAGCCGTCCATTCCGATCGTCTCGGAAGGCAGCCCTGCAGGGTCTGTATCCGCTGATGAGCTGGAGGAGCTGCGCCGCCTGGCGCGGAAGCTGGACGGGCAATCCTAATAATTATAACGAGGGGTGAGAGTGATGGAATCGCTAGGCGAATTGTTGAAGTCATGGCCGGGAGGAAGATCCCTGTCGGAGGAAGCAGAACGCAAGCTAAAGGAACTGATGCGAGACCCCCTCGTCATCAAGCTGCGGGAGAAATATCCCGATGTCGATGAAGATGCGATCCGGCTGAATTTGAACCGGGTCTATCAATATGTGAGCGAGTACCGCAATTGCACGAATTGCCCGGGGCTTGATCTATGTCCGAATGACTACGAGGGCCATTATACGCTGCTTTCATCGGAGACGATGAACGGCTACACCCAGCTCATCGACCGGAAGGTATCTTGCAAGAAGTTTCTTGCGAGACAGAATGAAGAGGTCATCCGAAGCCGGATTCGCAGCTTCTATGTCGATGATGCTGCGCTTCGCCGCGGGTATTCGTCGGATGAAATTCTGACGAACGATATAGAGCGGGCGAAGGCGGTAGGCCAAGTTCTCCGTTATATCGACCGGACAAGGGAACAAGGCCTTGGTTATGAAGGCCTATATTTGGCCGGCCGCTTCGGCACGGGCAAGACCTTCCTGATGTGCTATTTGCTTCAGGAGCTGGCGAAAGCGGGGCATTCCGGCGTCATTGTCTATATGCCTGACTTCGTCGAGGATCTGAAGGCGCTTATGCATGAACCCGTCAAGCTGAAGGAAACGGTCGAATTGATGAAGTCGACCGACCTGCTTATCTTCGATGATATCGGCGCAGAGAACCTCAATCCGTGGGTGCGCGACCATGTGCTGGGCGCCATCCTGAATTACCGAATGGAGCGCAAGCCGACCTTCTATACGTCCAATTATGATTTGGAAGCGCTGGAGCGCCATTTCAGCTTTACGAGCAAGGATGGCGACGAGCTGCACAAGGGGCAGCGGATTATGGACCGCATCCGCCCTTATGTCGAGACCGTTCTTGTTACGGGAGAAAATAAGCGCGGACGGAAGTAGATCATTATTGCCAGCACTCATCCCAATATGTACAACGCTGCAGTCTTCGCCCCGAATAGGGCGGAGACTTTCTTTTTTTTCTGGAAGGAAAAGTTATATAACGAAATCTTATCGAACTCTTCAAAAATTCGAAATTTGTGTTGACAGAGGTGGGGATCGCTGGTAATATGCTTTCATAACCAACTAATCGGGTAGGAATAATGTTTGATGACCGGACGAACCGGAGTTGACGAGGCCCTATCTCATCCAATGAACAATGAGGGGTGCAAGAATGATGAAGAAGAAAACTTCGGTTCGTATTCAAGCCATTATTTTATTTGTCGTATTCGCGTTAACGCTTGCTGCTTGCGGCGGCGACAAAGGAACAGTCAACAATGGGGGAAATAAAGAGAACGCATCATCGCCATCGCCTTCGGCTTCCCAGCCGGCGGAAGACAAGAAAGAGCCGCTTCCACCTGTGAAATTGCTGAACGTATCCTATGACCCGACTCGTGAACTGTACGTGGAATTTAACAAAGCATTCGCCGACTACTGGCTGGCGGAGAAAAATCAGAAGGTCGAAATCGACCAGTCCCATGGCGGCTCCGGCAAGCAGGCAAGAGCGGTCATCGACGGCCTCAAGGCCGATGTGGTGACGCTGGCGCTTGGCTACGATATTGACGCACTGACGGAAACAAACCTGCTGGACAAAGAATGGCAGAAGCAATATGAGCTGAACAGCTCGCCCTATACATCAACAATCGTGTTCCTCGTTCGCAAAGGCAATCCGAAAGGCATTCAAGACTGGAACGACCTGCTGAAGGACGGAGTGGAAGTCATTACGCCGAATCCGAAGACATCGGGAGGCGCTCGCTGGAATTACCTGGCGGCGTGGGGCTACGCTTTGAAGCAGAATAACAATGACGAAGCAGCTGCCAAGCAATTCGTTACGGATCTGTTCAAGCATGTGCCGGTTCTCGACACTGGCGCACGAGGCTCTACAACGACGTTCGTAGAGCGCGGCATCGGCGACGTGTTGCTGGCATGGGAGAACGAAGCGTATCTGTCCATCAATGAGCTGGGCCCGGACAAATTCGATATCGTATACCCGTCGCTCAGCATCCTGGCTGAGCCTCCTGTAGCGATCGTCGACAAAACAGTTGACGAGCGCGGCACAAGAGAAGTCGCCGAAGCGTATCTGCAATACCTATATTCCGATGAGGGCCAGCGCATCGCGGGCAAACACTACTACCGTCCTACGAACGAGACGGTCGCGGCGGAATACAAGGATCAGTTCCCTAGCCTGGAGCTCCTGACGATCGACGGAGATTTCGGCGGATGGACAGAAGCACAGACCAAGCATTTCTCCGATGGCGGAGTATTCGATCAGATTTACACGCCAGGCTCGTAATGAACAATATAGGAGAGAGCGGAGCTGACTTCACATGAAAGGTTCCAAAAATCGCAGGGTACTGCCAGGGTTTGGATTGTCGCTCGGTTTCACTTTGTTTTACATTAGCTTGATTGTCCTAATCCCGCTTGCGGGCATATTCTTCAAAACATTCGAGCTCACTTGGGCCGAGTTCTGGAGCGCGGTGACGAATCCAAGGGTTCTGGCATCGTACCGGATCAGCTTCAGTACGGCCCTCTGGGCCGGAATCATCAACGCCGTATTCGGCTTGCTGGTCGCATGGGTGCTCGTGCGCTACCGCTTCCCGGGCAAGAAGATTATCGACAGCTTGGTCGATATTCCGTTCGCGCTGCCTACAGCGGTAGCGGGCATCGCCCTTACGACGATCTATTCCAAGACGGGCTGGATCGGCTCCTTGCTTGATCCGCTGGGCATCAAGATCGCGTATACGCAAGCCGGCATTACGATTGCGCTTATCTTCATTGGATTGCCGTTTGTCGTCCGAACGGTGCAGCCCGTACTCCAAGACCTGGATAAAGAGACAGAAGATGCGGCTGCTACGCTTGGATCGCACCGGCTCCGAACGTTCCGCAAGGTGATTCTGCCGGAGTTGATGCCGGCCTTGCTGACCGGGTTCGCCCTGGCTTTTGCCAGAGGGATCGGCGAATACGGCTCCGTCGTATTCATCTCCGGCAACATGCCTTTGAAGACCGAAATCGCCCCGCTGCTCATTATGACCAAGCTGGAGCAATACGATTATGCAGGCGCGACAGCGATCGCTGCCGTCATGCTGATCATATCGTTTATCCTGCTGCTGATCATTAATTTGCTGCAATGGCATATGCAGAGAAGGGCCGTCGCGAAGTGAGGCGCGGCGCGCATCTCCATAGCGGACGATTCGAGACTCAAAGGAGGGATGAAAAGTGGCTGGAGCAATTACGGTATATACGTCAAAAGAGGACGTCAAGCGTCCGAAGCATAATACCGAGCATCGTGCGGTACAATGGCTGCTGATCGGCCTAGCGCTTTTATTTATCGGGCTGGTCGTCGTGCTGCCGCTCGTATCCGTATTCGTTGAAGCGTTCCGCAAGGGCGCAGATATGTATATTAAGGCTCTGATCGAGCCCGATGCCTTGTCCGCCCTGAAGCTTACGCTGATCATAGCGCTGATCGCCATACCTGTTAACACCATATTCGGCGTCGCGGCCGCTTGGGCCATTAGCAAATTCAGCTTCAAGGGCAAAAACTTTCTGATCACGCTGATCGATCTGCCGTTTGCGGTATCCCCGGTTATTGCCGGTCTCGTATACATCTTGTTATTCGGCGCTCAAGGCTATTTCGGTCCATGGCTCGGGGAGCAGGGCATTCAGATCGTATTCGCTCTGCCGGGCATTGTGCTTGCAACGATATTCGTCACCGTGCCGTTTGTGGCAAGAGAATTGATTCCGCTTATGCAGGCGCAAGGCGTGCAGGAGGAGGAGGCCGCCGCAAGCCTAGGGGCGAGAGGCTGGTCGATCTTCTGGAAGGTGACCCTTCCTAATATCAAATGGGGACTTCTGTACGGCATCATACTCAGCAATGCGCGGGCCATGGGCGAGTTCGGGGCCGTATCCGTCGTATCCGGCCATATCCGCGGCCAGACGAACACGCTGCCGCTGCATGTCGAGATTTTGTACAATGAATATCAGTTTTCCGCTGCATTCGCAGTAGCTTCTCTGTTGGTGATGCTGGCTGTGCTGACGCTGATCGTGAAGGCGATCGTCGAATGGAAGTCGTCATCAAGTCATTGAATGCGGCATAATCTAATGTTACAATTCCGACTTAATTTATCAAATTGGAGGGGATTCAAATGGCAAAACCGTTGGAAGTGGATGATGTGTGGCAAGAAAGAATTTTGGATCAAGTGAGCGGATTGCAGTACGGGCAAGTCATCATTACCGTCCACGATGGCCGGATCGTGCAGATCGACCGCACGGAGAGAACGCGTTACGATAATCCGGGTCAGAAGCAAGCGCCTGCTGAAGCCTCCAAGCCTTCGGGGAGCGCGCGCGCCAAGACTAGCGCTGCCGCAGACGGAGAATCGCTGAGAGCCGCTCAATAGATTAGATTGCATCATAAGAAAAGCTCCGCACAAGAAGTGCGGAGCTTTTCTGTGTTCCCCCTCTTATGTACTAAGAGATGACGAATTTCACGATAACGGCTACCGCGAATACAACGGTCATGAAACCAAGCATGCCGCCAAAGCCCAATACGACATCCATCAAATCGTGGCGAGGCTCTTCGTTATAGTGCTCGCGAGGGTCTCTTACATTCTCCATTGTTGACGTCCTCCTTATAAGTCTGCCGGGCAATCTGTGAGTCGCAGGCAATTGCCTTAAGACCTAGCTCTCATTAGTATACCCAAAGTTTCGAACAAATGTAAAGAAGAAGCGGTGACAAATGTAAGGCAAATCCCGGTCCGAATATGCTAAAATTGAGAGTAGGCCGTATTCGAGTCGGAGGAGAGCTAAGCATGACGAATCAAGGGGAATTTATAAGCATGGAAGCAGCCAAGGAAGCGATTCGGAACAAGCTGGCGCTGCTGCCGGACAAACCCGGCTGCTACCTGATGAAGAATCGCGACGGAGTCATTATATACGTTGGGAAGGCGAAGGTGCTGAAGAACCGCGTCCGCTCCTACTTTATCGGAAGTCATAACGGCAAGACGCAGCGGCTTGTATCCGAGATTGTCGACTTCGAATTTATCGTCACCGGAAGCAACATGGAGGCGCTTATTCTGGAGTGCAATCTGATCAAGCAGCATCATCCGCGCTACAACGTTCTGCTTAAGGACGACAAGACTTTTCCGTATATCAAAATAACGAACGAAGCGCATCCAAGGCTTGAGGTTACGCGCCGAATCGTCAAGGACAAAGGCAAGTACTTCGGGCCGTATCCGAACGCATTCGCCGCTCAGCAGACGAAGAAGCTGCTCGACCGCTTGTATCCGCTGCGCAAATGCAAGACGCTGCCGGACAAGGTATGCCTGTATTATCACTTGGGCCAATGCGTGGCGCCATGCGAATACAAGGTGGAGCCGTCCGCCTATGAAGAGATGATCAGCGAAATTACGAAGTTTCTGAATGGCGGCGAGGATGTGGTCAAGGCTGAGCTGGAGCGGAAGATGCATGCTGCCGCGGAGGCGCTGGAGTTCGAGAGGGCGAAGGAGTTCCGCGATCAGCTGGTGGCGATCGACGCGGTGATGGAGAAGCAGAAGATTACGATGTCCGACGCCATGGACCGCGATATATTCGGCTATGCGGTCGACAAGGGCTGGATGAGCGTGCAAATCCTCTATATGCGCAAAGGCAAGATGATTGAGCGCCACGGCACGACCTTCCCCTATTATGGCGAGGAGTATGACGACTTCATGACGTTCGTCACGCAATATTACAGCGACAATCCGGCGCTGCCGAAGCAGATTCTGCTGCCTCATCCGCCGGAGCAAGACGCAGAGCGCGAGGACGAGATTATAACCTCGCTGCATGACTGGCTGAAAGTGAAGGTATTGATGCCGCAGCGCGGGAAGAAAAGCGAGGTCGTCAATATGGCGCTCGACAACGCCCGCGTCATTCTGGAGGAGAAGTTTCGGCTGATCGAGCGCGATGAGGAGCGCAGCGTGAAGGCTTCGCAATCGCTCGCGGAGTGGCTCGGCATGGAGCAGGTGCGCCGCATCGAGGCGTTTGACAACTCCAATATCCAGGGCACGAACCCGGTATCCGCGATGGTCGTCTTCACCGACGGCAAGCCGGATCGGAAGGAATACCGGAAGTACAAGGTGAAGACGGTTGTTGGCGCGGATGATTACGAGACCATGCGCGAGGTGATTCGCAGAAGATATGAACGAGTGCTGAAGGACGGATTGACGCAGCCCGACCTCATTGTCGTCGACGGCGGCAAGGGGCAGATTGCGGCGGCGCTCGATGTGCTGGAGAATGAGCTAGGGCTATATATTCCGGTATGCGGCTTGGTGAAGGATGCCAAGCATAAGACGGCGCAGCTCATGACTGGCGATCCGGCGGAGATTGTTCCGCTGCCGCGCGACAGCCAGGAATTCTATCTGCTGCAGCGGATTCAGGACGAGGTTCACCGCTTTGCCATTACGTTCCACCGCGAGCAGCGCGCCAAGTCGATGGTGGAATCCAGATTGGATTCGATCCCGGGTATCGGAGAGAAGCGAAGGAAGGCGCTGCTCAAGCACTTCGGCTCGCTCAAAAAAATAAGAGAGGCCTCAGTCGAAGACTTCAGGCCCCTCTCGATCGGCGATAAGCTCGCCGGAGAAATTATTGCTGCTCTTAAGGATGAATCGTCGACCTAGTCGGCGGATTCGTCCTTTTTCTATTGCTCCAAGCTCTCATGACGAGAGCGATGAAGAACGGCAGCGCGATAAAGAATATCGCGGACGCAATATTGAGCGTGCCGCCGGCGAAAATCATGGAGCTGCCGACCGCGACGGAGTTGAAGATGGCATGCGTGAACATGGCTGTAATGAATCCGTAACGGACAAAGATAAAGCTGAAGATCAGACCGATGACGATCAGCTCGAACAGCCTTGTCGTCGACGGGTAAAACGGATACATCACATGACCGAGCGCCCAGACGATGGTCGGGATAATCGCGGCTGCAAATGTATTGCGGAACCATCTGCGGAACAGTCCGATGCCGAAGAAGCGGTAGACGGCTTCCTCGGAGATCGCCGCGGCCCACGCCAGAACCGGCATCAGCCACAGATATTTCATATTGTACGGCGACATCGTGACGTCCGTGGCTCCCCAGGTGCCGATAAGCTTGCCAAGCACAAAGAAGATGACAGGCTGCAGTCCGAGCATAATGAGCGCGAACAGGTAGGAGAGTCCCATGCTGCGCCACACATAGTCGCCATAGCCCGGTTCTTTCATTCTCGGCCATAGCGACCGCCCTTGAGCCTTCCATAAGCCGTCGCCCGCCACAAGCGAAAAGTAGACGGATACGGCCATGGCAACGGACAAGACAATCGTCGTGATGGCGACGCTGATCACCATGAAGTTATCCAGCCGCACCTCGCCTTGCGACGCGATCATCCCGTCCATGACGCCCAGATTCACAATGATGTAGGCAATGAAGAAAATGACGGTCAGGATGATGCCGTAAGTAAACGATGTATGCTTGCGGTACAGGGCGGCGTAGATGATCGCGAGTATGCCCAGCACAAAGCTCATAAATGCGTAGCCGATGCCCGTAAGCCAGCCCGCCAGCGTATCCTGCTCCTTCACATAGCTCTTATAGGTATCCGGCACATCAAAGGAAGGCTTGTATTGGCTCAGCAAGAGCTTGCCGTCCAGCGACACAGCCTTCGTGGCAATCGTCAGATTGGCGCCTTCTACAGCGTAACCTTCAACGCGCTGCTGAAGCTCGCCGTTCCGTCCCGACGTTGCGCTGGTTATGTCTTGCCCCTGAAGGATGCCGTCTCCATACAGGAAGTCGTTCGTCAGCTCCAGCGTCTCCTGCTGGGATGCCAGGGTTCCGCCGACGATCAGGTTCCAGCCGACAATTTGTTCATTATACATATGTACGTAGACGAAGCCGTATCCTTGACCGTCCGCAAAATCGACGTTGACCTGGAACGTATCTACAGGAAACTTGGCATCATATTTGTTCTCGAACTGCTCGGTTTTCTTTTCTTTGGCGAGATAGCCCGCCAGCAGCTTATCCGATTGATGGACGGCATGCGTCTTCGCGACGGTCAGTCCCGTCTGTTTTGCGGCGAAAGCGCCTGCCCTTTCTTCCGCAACGGTCTTCGGAATGGCCTTGCCTCCGTATTCATGCTTGTTGACCGCAATGATCGCCGGAACAATCTCCATAAAAATGAAGACAATCGTACATATAATGGCGGCGACGCTTAGTAAAGTCCAATCTTTTGACTTGATCGTTTGATTCATGATTCACCTCTGGATTCAAGTATGGTATGGTCTTACACTACCTTATCACAATGCTGTCTAAATTATCCATTCGACTGACTGTATAATATGTAGTAACGAATGTGCAGACGAACGGTTTCAATGGATTTAGCGGGCAGAAGATGGCAATAACTATATCAGTTGAACTTCGCTGTAATTTCGTTGATGCATTGCCGGACGGAAGGGCTGAGCGCCGCAGGGTCCAGATGGATGAGCGAAGTCGTCCGCTTGGCCTCCGCGAGCTCCTTGATCGGTACGACGATCAGATCGTTATCCTCCAGCAGCTGCTCGCGCATATAGGACTTTGGCAGCAGCGTGCCGGCCCGGCATGTATGCAGCAAGCGCAGGATCGCTTCGAAGGAATCGATCTCCATGCGGACGTCCGGCGAGATCCGGTACGTATCGAACAGCTCATCGGTCATGATGCGGTACCAGGTGCCCTTGGAGAACAGAATCATCGGCAGGCCGTTCAAGTCGGCAATGTGCAGCATGCCTTTTTCCGTGACGACATGGCTGCGCGGCAGCACAAGCAGCAGATGGTCATCGAAGAGAGGAACGCAGCGCAGCGCGGCATCATCAATTCCGGAGGCCACAATGCCGATATCTACTTTATGCTCCCTTACATAGGAGACGATCTCATGCGTCTTGCCTGTGACCGCCTTGATATCGAATTCGGGATGGGTGGATGTCAGCATCTGAATCAGATCCGGCAGCGTCGTCTGCAGCGTGGTGAGGCTTGCGCCAATCGTCAGCGAAGAGCGCCCGGTCGCCGTAAATTCGGAGACGGTCTGCAGGTACTGGCGGTGCAGCTGCCTTAGTTCAATCGCGTAGTCATAGGTCAATTGACCGATCCGCGTCAGCTCCAGCCGCTTGCCCACGCGCCTGAACAGCTCCACGCCAATGTCATCCTCCAGCTTCGCAATCTTGCGGGACAAGGCGGGCTGAGACAGGTTAAGCAGTGCGGATGCTTTGTTCATACTGGACTGTTCGACGATAACCGTGAAGACATGAAGCTCCTCATACATAGTGGAATAAGCTCCTTATATCATTTTGTTATAAGAAATTATAAAAAATATGCAATTCCATTATAAGCTGAAAAGGAGTAGGATGGAAGTGTGGCAAATATGTGTCGACATTTGTTGACGGGGGTACATGCTAGCGTTACAATGTAGGATGGTTTGTTTTACTTATGGAATGGGCAATTCACAGTCTTGAAAGGAGAAGGAAAAATGAAAGGAAATTCGTATTTCTCGCGCAAGCTGCACTCGCTTCTGGGGATTATCCCGCTGGGCGGGTTCATTGTTGTGCACGGGCTCACGAACTACCAGGCGTTCGAACGGGGACCTGAGGGCTTCGACAAAGGCGTGCATCTGATCAACAGCTTGCCGCTGCTGCCGCTGCTTGAAATCTTCGGCATCTACCTCCCGCTATTGTTTCACGGTATTTACGGCTTATACGTCGCATACCAGTCGAACTCCAATACGGGCCGTTTCCAATATGGACGCAACTGGGCGTTCACGGCTCAACGGATTACAGGCGTGATCACGTTTGTATTCGTTTTCTGGCATGTGTACCAGACGCGTCTGCAGGTGTACATGGGCAATATCACGCATGAGGAGCTTGGCTCCACGATGCATACGATCGCAAGCAGCCCTGTTATGTTCGTCCTGTATGTCATCGGCGTTCTGGCTGCAGTATTCCACTTCAGCAACGGCCTGTGGGCATTCCTGATCAGCTGGGGCATTACGGTCGGCCCTAAAGCGCAACGTATCTCTTCTTATATTTGCATGGGCGTATTCGTCATCGTATCGGCCCTGTTCATTCTTTCTCTGGTGGCGTTCAGCGGCGACCAGTTCAAGGAAGCTGCAAGCGTCGCGTTGACTACGGCGAATATCGGATAGTTTTGAAGACAAGGAGCGAAGCGTAATGGCAAAAAATAAAATTATCGTCGTCGGCGGCGGCCTGGCCGGCCTTATGGCGACAATCAAAGCAGCGGAAGCGGGCGTTCATGTCGACCTGTTCTCCCTTGTGCCGGTCAAGCGTTCCCACTCCGTGTGCGCGCAAGGCGGCATCAACGGCGCTGTTAATACAAAAGGCGAAGGCGACTCTCCATGGGAGCACTTTGACGATACTGTCTATGGCGGCGACTTCCTGGCGAACCAGCCTCCAGTCAAAGCGATGTGCGAAGCGGCTCCAGGCATCATCCACTTGATGGACCGCATGGGCGTTATGTTCAGCCGTACATCGGAAGGACTTCTGGACTTCCGCCGCTTCGGCGGCACCAAGCATCACCGTACCGCATTCGCGGGCGCTACAACGGGCCAGCAGCTTCTGTACGCATTGGACGAGCAAGTCCGCCGCTGGGAAGCAGCAGGTCTGGTTAACAAATTCGAGCACTGGGAGTTCCTTGGCGCAGTGATGGACGACGACGGCGTATGCCGCGGCGTATCGGCTCAAGACCTTCGCTCGATGGAAGTTCATACGGTTCGCGCAGATGCGGTTATTCTGGCATCCGGCGGTCCTGGCATTATTTTCGGCAAAACAACAAACTCCGTCATCAATACAGGCACTGCAGCAAGCGCTGTATACCAGCAAGGCGTTAAGTACGCCAACGGCGAGTTCATCCAGATTCACCCGACAGCGATTCCGGGCGACGACAAGCTTCGTCTCATGTCCGAATCCGCGCGCGGCGAAGGCGGACGCATCTGGACTTACAAGGACGGCAAGCCTTGGTACTTCCTTGAGGAGAAATATCCGGCGTACGGCAACCTCGTACCGCGCGATATCGCAACTCGCGAAATCTTCTCCGTCTGCGTAGACCAGAAGCTCGGCATCAACGGCGAGAACATGGTTTACCTCGATCTGTCCCATAAGGATCCGAAGGAGCTGGACGTTAAGCTCGGCGGCATTATCGAGATCTACGAGAAATTCATGGGCGACGATCCGCGGAAAATTCCGATGAAGATCTTCCCTGCGGTTCACTACTCGATGGGCGGCATGTGGGTTGACTACAACCAAATGACGAACATCCCCGGCCTCTTCGCTGCCGGCGAATGCGAGTATCAATACCACGGCGCGAACCGCCTTGGCGCAAACTCCCTGCTGTCCGCTATCTACGGCGGCATGGTAGCTGGACCGAAAGCGGTAGAGTATATCAAAGGCCTGAAGAAATCGGCTGAAGATGTATCCTCCTCCGTATTCGACCGCGCGACGAAGTCGCATACCGACAAATACAACAGCATTCAGGCTATGGACGGCACTGAGAATGCTTATGTCATCCATAAAGAGCTTGGCGAGTGGATGACGAACAACATGACAGTCGTTCGCTTCAACGACAAGCTGGAAGCTACAATCGGCAAGATCAAGGAACTGAAGCAGCGTTACCGCAACATCAACATCAACGATACAGCGAAGTGGAACAACGCAGGCGTTGCCTTCACCCGCCAATTGTGGAACATGCTTGAGCTGTCCGAGGCGATGACGCTGGGCGCCCTGATGCGTAATGAAAGCCGCGGCGCGCACTACAAGCCGGACTTCCCAGAGCGCGACGACGATCAGTTCATGAAGTCGACGATTGCCGACTGGACGCCGGATGGACCAAAAATCTCTTACGAGGACATCGACGTCAGCCTGATTGCTCCGCGTAAGCGCGATTACTCCACTGATAAGAAGAAAGGAGAATAATCATGGCTCAAACGACTGTCGCATCGAAAACCGTTAAGTTTATCATCTCTCGCCAGGATACGCCTGAATCCAAGCCGTATACGGAAGAGTTCGAGCTGCCATACCGCCCGAACATGAACGTCATCAGCGGCCTGATGGAAATTCAGCGTAACCCTGTTACGTCGAGCGGCTCCAAGACTTCGCCGGTATGCTGGGAATCCAACTGTCTGGAAGAAGTATGCGGCGCATGCTCCATGGTCATTAACGGCAAGCCCCGCCAGGCGTGCAGCGCGCTGGTCGACCAGCTGGAACAGCCGATCCGCCTTGAGCCGATGCGTACGTTCCCTGTAGTCCGCGACCTTGTTATCAACCGTGAGCGCATGTTCAACGCTTTGAAGAAAGTGAAAGCGTGGATTCCGATCGACGGCACATACGATCTGGGCCCTGGCCCGCGTATGGCTGAGACAAAGCGCCAATGGGCATACGAGCTGTCCAAGTGCATGACTTGCGGCGTCTGCCTGGAGTCCTGCCCGAACGTCAACGACCGCAACAGCTTTATCGGCCCGGCTGCGATCTCCCAGGTTCGCCTGTTCAACGCTCACCCGACGGGCGAGATGAACAAGGAAGAGCGTCTGGATGCGCTTATGACCGACGGCGGCATCGAAGGCTGCGGCAACTCGCAGAACTGCGTGCGCTCCTGTCCGAAGGGCATTCCGCTTACGACTTCCATTGCGGCGATGAACAAGGATACTACGAAGCACCTGTTCAAGAAATGGCTTGGCATGTAATTTAATTAGCTCTATGCGATTACAATCGCACGGGGATGAGGAGCTCTCAAGCGCAAGCCGCTTGGGGGCTTTTTTTTATGATAAATGTGCTGTTATTGATACTGATAATTATTATCAATCATAATCAAAACAGGGGCTTTCTGTCAACCATCCATTCTTTGAACTGCTCTCCATTAGGCAGTAAAATATTATTTCAATTAGGACTCATGAAGATGAAATGTTCGTAGAAATGAACTAGAAATGATTGTCAATGAATGGGACAGGTGATACAATACCATTAAAATTGTACCGCGTTCATCCTTCTGACTTGCTCCTTACGCCTCATTCTTCCTTACTGCTTCTCAATTTCATTCTTACCATCTTATCATCTTACCCATATGTTTTGACGATAGCTTGGATTAAGCCTGCCTAATTCTGTTGAGGGGGTGGTTCATGGACGAGCCATTGCTTACATCACAGCATCCTGGACTTAGCATACGTTATACTTTTATTCGCTATTAATACACTTTGAGGAGGAAATAAGATGAATATTAGAAAATTGAGCCTTGGACTTATGGTTTTGGTTATGCTTTTGACATTCGCTACTAGCGCTTCCGCAAGCACGACCCGTACAGAGACAGGAGCGGTATATCATTCGGGCGGCAATCTTGCCTTGGAATATACAGCTTATGACTCGCATATTTCCGGATGGATGTATGCCTCTGTATATCGCGTTACAGCTTCCGGCGATGTGTTTGTTGGTTACGGCAGCGTAGAGGGCGGATATCCTTATGATAATGGAATGCGGACAGGCACTGTATATCTGGGCAACCAGCCTGCAGGCACTTATAAATATGTCATTACACTGCCAAGCAATTGGATGGGACCATCCGTTGTATGGCGCGGCTATTAATTGATATTGCATGGCCTTATAGGCTTTAATTATTAAGTTTTGCATGCATCTGCCTTGCAAGTTAGGCTAGGTTGGCTTGATTTAAGTCATGTCATGGATCGCTCCGTTCTCCGTTGGAGAGGAGCGGTCTTTTTTTCTCTAAATATGATAATAATTATCATTTTCAAACACATCTGCTACAGTCATGAACAAGGATGCGGCGGGATCGGCAGGGAATGGGCAGACGTGATCTTAAGCGGCCGCAGAAGTATGTTTCCATCGCTTGCAATGGATTTTTTATAATAAAGCTTCAAAAAAAGTATATTGATATTGATAATCTTTATCACTATAATGATAGTCGTATGATTGAGTTTTATGGGAGGCATGTCATGACATGGATGCATCCATCTTTACATTAAAGTCGGCAAGCCGGCTTCAAGTGCAGCGGCAGGCTTCAACGCTGCAAGTAGAATTTCCGTCCTTCATTGCAGCGGAAGGCGGAGTGAAGGTCAGACTGGGCAGACGAACAGTGACGCTGCAGAACGGGGCTATGATGCTTCTGAGGCCGTGGCAGCAGGTTAAGCTTCAAGCCAGCGGCGCATCGAATGCCAGGATTCATCATATCGCCTTCGAGTCTTACCGGCTGATGGAGGAGAGCGGCAACCGCTTGCTCTATCATGCCGATTGGTCAATCCTGCCGGAGAGCGGCTGGGTGTCGCCTAATTTGTCGCAGCGGGCATATTCGCTGCTTCGACAATTGACAGAGGAAGCGGCAGCGGGCAAGTACAGCGGACGGAATAAGCGGTATATGCTGGAGGAGCTGCTCGATTTCGTATTCTCCGGCGACGGCGGCGGCAAGGAAGACAATCATTACGACAAGCTGATTGATGAATCGATCGCGTATGTTCATGAGCATTATGACCAGCCGATTGCCCGGGCTCAGCTTGCAGGGATGGCCGGCTTCAATGAATCCTACTTCTCCACGCTCTTCCGCAAGCGAACAGGCTGGGGATTCTCTGAATATGTGAACCGCCTTCGGATTGGCAAAGCCAAGGAGCGGCTGCTTGCGTCTGATCAGACGCTGCATGAGATTGCGCTTGGCGTCGGGTACAAGAGCGGCTTGTATTTGAGCCGGAAGTTCAAAGCTGTAACCGGCATGACGCCAGGGCAGTTCCGCTGCCAGCCCAAGCCGCGGCGCATCGCGGCCTTCCAGTTTGTCGGCCATCTCTTGGCGCTAGGCGTGCAGCCGACAGCGACGGACGCCATTATCCTGCACCACTCGCTGCTGCTCAAGGACGAGCTGAGAGACGTCCATATCGTAAGCGAGCAGCATAGCGCAGATGAGCTCAAGTCGCTTGGCGTGGATCTGATCCTTGCGCCTACCTACTTCTATTATACGCCGGACAAAATGAAGCGGCTGGAGGAGATGGCGCCTGTCGTCACCCTGGATTGGGCTAAGCTGGACCCGCTCGAGGAGGTCAGGCTGCTGGGCAGGCTGTTGGGCAAGGAAGGCGCAGCGGAGCAATGGATTCAGCGTTACTTGGCCAAGGTTAGGTATGCCAGGCTGCGGCTCGCCGAACATATCAAGCCGAATGAGACGGTTGCCTTATATGAAATAAGAGAGCAGTGTAATCGGGATCTGGAATCGCAGGCTTCGAGGAGCCTACAATCTGTACGATATGCTGGACCTGCCCCCGCCGGAGCGGATACAGGAAGAAGTACTGCTGCCCGACAAGCCGATTTATATATCGGATGCCCAGCTCCCGGAGTATGCGGCTGATCATATGTTTGTCGTCATATGCGACAGCCCGGATTATGAAGAAGAGCTTAACCGCAAGCTTCGGGAGGATGAGATATGGCGCAGCTTGCCCGCCGCAAAGCATAACCGCATCTACCCGCTCAGGCTGGAGGAATGCTGGAGCTGTGAGGGGCTGTCGCTGGAGAGACAGCTGGAGAAGCAAGTGGAGCTTCTGTTGTCGGGACATAGAATCCAACATTAAGGCATAACAAAGAGGCAACTTCTTGAAATAGACTGCCAGTTCTACTACTGCTATGATTAGGACCGTAACCGATAATGATTCTCATTATTGGTGATGTGATCACATCGAGTCCATTTCAGAGGGGTAGAGAAATATGCAGAAGGCAAAACGATATGTTGGATTTATCAGTTTGTTCACGGCACTTAATATCATTTTAAGCGCTTGCGGAAGCGGGGGAAGCACAGCGCCGTCTAATGGGAGCGACAATGAGTCTTCTGAGTCCAGTCCGGCGACGCGTATTGTAAAAACCGTAAATGGCGATCTTGAAATTCCCGCTGAGCCGAAGCGTGTAGTTGCGCAAGGTTACATGGCTACATTATTGGCGCTTGGCGTCAAGCCGGTAGGCGCGCCGTTCTGGGATATTGAAAGCCCGCATGTGCAAGGGCTGGTAGACGGGATTGAAGACATCGGCACAATTGACAGCAGCAGCATCGAGAAGATCTTGTCGCTGCAGCCGGATTTGATCGTGACGCTTAGCAATGATAAGCAGATTTATGAGCAGCTATCCAAGATAGCGCCAACCGTGGTGTATACCTACGATACGTTCAAGGACGCGCGGGATGAAATTCGCGAATTCGGGAAGCTGCTTGGCAAGGAAGAAGAAGCGGAGGCTTGGGTTGCTGACTTCAATGAGACGGTAAAGGCTGCCAAAGCGCAAATTGAAGGCATTATCGGCAAGGATGAGACCGTGACGGTAATGGGCGGCTTCGATAAAGGGCTGTACATTTATGCTTCGGGGGTATGGCGGGGAGTTCAAGCGGTCTATTCCCATCTGGAGCTGACGCCGCCGCCGCGGGTGCAGGAGATGATCGAGGCTGGCAAAGATCTGGAGAAGGTATCGTTCGAGCTCGTTCCGGAATTTGCAGGGGACTACATATTCCTGGATTCTCCGCAGGAAGGGCTGCTCGATCGGGAAGGGTCTGTCTGGAATACGCTGGATGCGGTGAAGCAGAACCGGGTGTTCGACCTGGATGGCGACTATTTCTGGCCCTATGATCCAATTGCAATTAAGGCCCAGGTGCAGAAGGTGGCCGATATGCTGCAGGAATGGAAGAAGCTGAAATAATTTCGCTGCCTCGTCTATGGGATACCGACAGCTTTAGCCTTCCGACGTCCGCACGATGAGCCGCACATACAAGAGGAAGGTTGAAAGGTGTTAAAGATCATGGTTGAACACGAGCATCTAGCATTATGGAACCATGCCTCGATCAGAGTGCTGGACATCAGGCATATGGTCATGCGGGAAGGGGAGGAGCTGCGCGCTTATCAGCTTCCCGCGAGCATGTTCCTGTTTGCGGTGAGAGGCGGGGCTGTTGTGACGCTGAACGGTACGGATTACCCGCTCCGTCCATTCCATGTGCTGCATGGCGGCAAAGGCTCGGTTATGGATATTCGCCCCCACGTGGAGCAGTGGGAGTGTGACTTGATTTATTACAAGGCGGCCCTTCCGCTGCCTTCCCGCCAGGATTTGGCGGAGCTGCTGGCCCGCTCCAATCCGTTCACGGTGGCGTATCAGCTGATGCCGGATGATCCGCTATCCTTGTTCCGAATTGTAGAGGCGATGCGCCGAGAGTGGGAGATTGCAGGCCCGTTCGAGAGGTTCCAGGTCAAGTCGATGTTCTACGAGCTTGCAGGTATGATCCTGCAGCAGCTGCACCGCAAGGGCAATGCGAGGGCAGAGCCGGATCTTGCAACACGGGCACTGCGGTATATGGAGAAGCATTACGCCGATCCGATATCGCTAGACTCGCTTGCCGCTTCATTCAATTATAGCGCCGCCCATCTATCAGATGTGTTCAAGAAGGCCACGGGATACAGCCCGATTGATTATTTGCTTCGAATCCGGATGGAGAAGGCAGCTTCCCTGCTTGCCGATACGGAAGCAAGCATACGCGAAATCGCATCGTATGTGGGTTATGGCGATCCGTATTATTTTGGCCGCATATTCAAGAAGATGTATGGGGTTTCCCCGCTGCATTACCGAAAGGTACAAGTTAGAATCGATCAATCCGCAAAAAGTCCATCTGCAATCCTAAGATCCTCCGTTGCCGGAGAGAGGAAACGAGATCATACTGATAATGATAATTGTTATCAAAATCAGAGCAGAGGGGATATTTCAATGTACAAATCGTTTTCATCTACAACCGCGGCAACGCTTTTGCTGTGCCTCACCTTGGTGCTGAGCGCATGCTCCGGCGGGAATGTCGCTTCCAATACGGGCAATGGAACAGGAACATCCCCGAATGTAACGGAGAATGCTTCCAGCGGCAATCCACAAACGAGTACTGCGGATAAGGAAACTCGAACGGTCGTCTCCGGCGGCAAGGAAATACAAATTCCAGCTAATCCGAAGCGTATTGTGGCCGATCAGTATTTGGGCAGCTTAATTGTCCTTGGTGTTACGCCTATCGGAACACCAGGCCTACATTGGGAAAACCCTTATCTAGCTGATTTCCTTAATGGCGTCGAAGATATAGGCGATGTGAATGGCTCACTCGAGAAGGTAATTGACCTGCAGCCTGACTTGATCATTACAGGCGCAGCTGCGGATGATGCCAGATACCAGCAGTTGTCCAAAATCGCGCCAACGCTTTCTATTCCATATGGGGAATTGAAAAACGCGCATGAGGAGCTAACGTATTTCGGAGAGCTTCTTGGCAAGGAGAATGAAGCGAAGGCTTGGCTGGAGGACTACGACCGACGGATTACCGCTGCAAGGGAGAAGGCTCATCAAGCGGTACCGGAGGGAGCTACCTTCTCGATTATCGAGTGGACCGATAATTCCATATACACATACGGAGATAACTTCGGCAGAGGCGGACAAGCCGTCTATCAAGCGCTCGGCTTCAAGCCGCCGGCGGGAATCGCCGCGGAAATTATGGAGAAGCAATGGGCCAGCTTGACGAATGAAGCGCTGCCGCAATATGCCGGCGATTATATCATTCTGACCTCCAACGATCGCAGCGTGGAGGATGTGAAGGGCGACCCGATATGGGGCACGCTTGAAGCGGTGAAGAACGAACGGATATATGTGTGGAAGGAAGAGCATTCCTGGTATTATGATCCGATTGCTGTATTGTCCCAGACTGAGGAGCTTGCCGGCTGGCTGGCCGGATTGAAGTAAAGAGCGATGAAGCTCGCTTAGGACGGGGAAGCCTTTTTGAATGATTATAGATGTCGGTGGAGGTAGTCATGTTACGTCGCTTTTTCGAATATTACCGCCCTTATAAGGGCCTGTTCATCTTGGACTTTTCTTGTGCGATATTAGCTGCCTTGCTGGAGCTGGCATTCCCGCTCGCTGTTAACCGCGTGATTGACGATCTGCTGCCGAGCGGCAATTGGATATGGATCCTGTATGCATGTCTTGGCTTGCTCGGGATCTATATTGTCAGCTCCGCCCTGCATTATGTTGTGACGTACTGGGGGCATAAGCTTGGCATTAACATTGAGTCGGATATGCGGAAGAAGTTGTTCGACCGGGTTCAGAAGCTGTCTTTCCGCTTCTTCGACAATAACAAAACCGGGCATCTTGTCTCCCGGATGACCAACGATCTGATGGATATCGGCGAGATTGCCCACCACGGCCCGGAGGATCTGTTCATCGCCCTTATGACGCTGACAGGCGCCTTCGGCATTATGCTGGGCATTAACTGGCAGCTTGCGGTGCTGACCTTTATCATCGTGCCGATCATGATTTATTTGTCCATGTATTTCAGCAAGAAAATGTCGGCTGCTTTCAAAAGGATGTTCTCGGACATTGCCGACTATAACGCAAGGGTAGAGAACAACGTAAGCGGAATTCGCGTTGTGCAAGCATTCGCTAACGAGGAGCATGAGATCAACCGTTTTGCCCAAAACAATGAACGGTTCCGTCTGACGAAGCTGCTCACTTATCGGATTATGGCATGGAACTCTTCGCTCAGCTTTATTCTGATGAAGCTGGTATCGCTGTTCGTGCTTGTATGCGGCACTTGGTTTGTCATTGAAGGACGGATGACGAACGGCCAATTCATTGCCTTTGTGATGTTGTCCAACGTGTTCTTGGGACCAATCCGGCAGATTAACTCTGTCATTGAGACGTATCCGAAAGGGATTGCGGGCTTCAAGCGGTATCTGGAGCTCTTGGAGACGGAGCCGGACGTCGATGATGCGCCGAATGCCCGCCGTGTGAATCATCTGAACGGCGAAATTCGCTTCAACGATGTAACGTTCGGCTACGAAGGCAAGGACAAGGTGCTGCAGGGCGTGAACCTGACGATTCGTGCCGGAGAGACGGCTGCGCTTGTGGGACCGTCGGGCGCCGGCAAGAGTACGCTGTGCTCGCTGCTGCCGCGGTTCTATGATGTCGATGGCGGATCGGTCACAATTGACGGCATGGATGTCCGCAGCATGACGCTTGAATCGTTGCGTTCGCAGATTGGCATTGTCCAGCAGGACGTGTTCCTCTTCGATGGCACCATACGCGAGAATATCGCTTATGGCAAGCTGGGCGCAAGCGATGAGGAGATATGGGAAGCTGCAAGGCGGGCACAGCTGGAGGAGATGATCAAGTCGCTTCCGGACGGCCTTGACACCTTTGTCGGCGAACGCGGCGTGAAGCTGTCAGGAGGACAAAAGCAGCGGCTGTCGATCTCCCGCATGTTCCTCAAAAATCCGCCTATCCTGATTCTTGACGAAGCGACTTCGGCGCTGGATACAGAGACGGAAGCCGCGATCCAATTGGCTCTGTCAGAGCTGTCGCAGGGACGCACGACGCTTGTCATCGCGCATCGTCTTGCCACAGTCAAAAACGCGGACCGCATCATCGTCGTAGCGGATCAGGGAGTTGCCGAGCAAGGGAAGCATGAGGAGCTGATTGCGAAAGAAGGCGTCTACAGCCGTCTGCATAGAGCCCAATTCGGAATGTAGCATCAAGCTATTACGGGGATCGAACGATAAAGGGATGATAGACATCGCGATCTAGACAAATGAGGAGTATGGGTATGTCGGACTTGACTGAACAAATAAATAAGGATGATATCGGCGAAGAAAGGACGCGGCTGCGGTCGCGTCCCTTAGCCGCGTCACTGATCTTGATTGGCGGCACAATTGCCTTAGTGCTGGGAATGGCGGTGTCCGTATCGTTCGGAGCCGCTGATATAGAATTTATAACTGTATGGCAGGCGATATTTGCTTTTGACCCCACGCTTACGCCGCATCAGATTATTCAGGAGCTGCGTCTGCCGCGTGTGCTTGGCGGCGCAATGGTAGGCGCGAGCTTTGCCGTAGCGGGGGCATTGATGCAAGGCATGACGCGCAATCCGATGGCGGATTCCGGCTTATTGGGCTTGAATGCCGGCGCGGGCTTTGCGCTTGCCATATGCTTTGCGTTTTTCCCAGGCATGCCATTTATGTATATCATTATGTATTCTTTCATTGGAGCAGGTGTCGGCGCCGGTCTTGTATTCGGCGTCGGTTCATTCGCCAAGGGCGGGCTGAGCCCCGTCCGCTTGGTGCTGGCTGGCGCAGCAGTCAGCGCGCTGCTGGCGGCGCTGAGCGAAGGTATCGCCCTATACTTCCGCATCGGCCAAGATATGGCCTTCTGGTATGCGGGCGGCGTAGCGGGCACGAAGTGGAACCAGCTTGAGATTATGGCGCCATGGGTAGGCCTTGCGATTCTCGCCGCGATGATGCTGTCGAGATCGATTACGCTGCTGACGCTAGGCGAGGAGATTGCCGCGGGACTGGGACAGCGGACCCGTCTGGTCAAGCTAGCGGGCACGATTATCGTGCTGGTCCTTGCAGGCTCCGCAGTGTCCGTTGTCGGCGCAGTCGGGTTTGTCGGCCTTATTATTCCGCATCTGACGCGGTACCTTGTCGGAGTTGACTACCGCTGGATTATTCCTTGTTCGGCCGTGCTGGGCAGCCTGCTTGTCATGCTGGCAGACTTGGCGGCGCGAATGATTAATCCTCCATACGAGACGCCGGTAGGAGCTCTTATTGCGCTAATTGGCGTTCCGTTCTTTCTGTATTTGGCAAGGAAAGAAAGGAGGGAGCTGTAATGCGGGAGGCAGACGTATTATCCGCCAGCGACAACAGGCTGCGGAGAGGCCTTGTCGTTATGGCGATTTTGGCTGTACTCATCATTACTGCATTCATCATCAGCATGAATACCGGATACATCCGGCTCTTGCCGCTTGATGTGCTGAAGACGCTGTTCGGCATGGGGACAGAGAAGCAGTCGCTTATTCTCTACCAATTCCGGCTGCCGCGTATTGTAATCTCGCTGCTGATCGGCGCGGGACTCGCTGTGTCCGGCTGCATTATGCAAGGCATATCGCGCAATGCGCTCGCCGATCCCGGCATTCTCGGCATCAATGCGGGAGCGGGGCTTATGGTCATGCTGTTCATCTCGTTCTACCCGACGACGGCAGCAGCGCCTGTATTTCTGCTGCCTGTGCTTGCCTTGATCGGGGCGGGCGCGACCGCAGCATTGATCTATGCGCTGGCTTACAAGCGGCATGAAGGGATATCGCCGACGCGGCTGATCCTGACAGGTATTGCCGTAGCGGCGGGCATTAGCGCCGCGATGATTGTGCTGACGCTGCGGCTGGATCCGAACAAATATCAGTTTCTGGCGACCTGGATGGCAGGCAGCATCTGGGGCTCCAACTGGAAGTTTGTGCTTGCTCTACTGCCTTGGATCCTCGTGCTGCTGCCGTATGTATTCTATAAGGCGCGTGTGATGAACGTGCTAAGCCTTGGCGATCAGATTGCTTCCGGTCTAGGCACATCGGTGAAGGGGGAGCGTATGAAGCTGCTGATCGCAGCTGTAGGGCTTGCCGGGGCATCCGTAGCCGTCAGCGGCGGCATCGGGTTTGTCGGGCTGATTGGGCCGCATCTGGCGCGGCGGCTGGTAGGGCCGAAGCATCAGCTGCTGCTTCCGGCGTCTGCACTGGCCGGCGCATTGCTGGTCATTGTCGCCGATACGATCGGCCGCTGGATCCTGCAGCCGTCGGAGATTCCGACGGGCATTGTCGTCGCCGTAATCGGCGCCCCTTATTTCTTGTATTTGCTTGCCCGCACCAGAAGCTGATTGGTGCATCGCTTGATCCATCCATAACAAAAGCGGGAGATGAGAGAAATGGAGAACAAAGAACTATATGATGTAACGATTATCGGAGGCGGCCCTGCGGGGCTGTATTCCGCTTTCTATAGCGGCTTGCGTGAAATGAAAACAAAAATTATTGAATTCCAGACGTTTCTCGGGGGCAAGGTGCATGTCTATCCGGAGAAAATGATTTGGGATGTCGGCGGACTGACACCGGTTACAGGCGCCCAATTGATCGAGCAGACCGTGGCGCAAGGGCTCACCTTCGACCCGGAGGTTGTGCTGGGGCAGAAGGTGACGTCGATTGCGAAGGATGAAGAAGGACATTTTGTAGTGTCCACTCATACAGGCGAAACCCATTATTCCAAAACAGTCATTCTGGCGGTGGGAGGAGGCATCCTGAAGCCGACAAAGCTGGAGGTTGAAGGCGCGGAGAAATACGAGCTGTCCAATCTGCATTATACGGTCAAGTCGCTTGCGCGCTTCAAAGGGAAAACGGTGCTCATCTCTGGCGGCGGCAATACGGCGGTCGATTGGGCCAATGAGCTGGAGCAGATTGCGAAGAAGGTTTATTTGACCTACCGCAAGGAGATGCTAAGCGGCCATGAGGCGGAAGTAACACGTTTGATGAACAGCTCGGTAGAATGTCTGCTTAATACGACAATCGAGAAGCTGGTCTCGGAGCCTGGCTATGAGAGAATAGACAATGTGGTGCTAAAGCGCAGCACGGACGGCGAGGAGATCGTGCTGAGCGTCGATGAGGTTGTCATCAACCACGGCTACGAGCGCGACAAGGAGCTGCTGCAGAAGAGCGAGCTGAAAATCGAGATGGAAGACGAATATTGCGTGAAAGGCAAGCCGACGAGCGAGACTTCGGTAGAGGGGCTGTACGCTGTCGGCGACATTCTGTACCACGAGGGCAAGCTGCATCTGATCGCGGGCGCATTCAACGATGCGGGCAACGCGGTCAACAAAGCCAAGCAGTACATTGCTCCTGACGCGAGAGGTTGGGGCGTCGTATCCTCGCATAACGAATTGTTCGACAAGAAAAACCGCGAGCTGATGAAGGATCTGTATACGACTTCTTAGTGGAAACGATTCCAATATTGTGCCAAAAAAGTCACTCTATGAATCTTAACCTCCTGTATAATCGTATAGAATAGAGCGAAATAGCGCGAGAGCATCAGGAGGGAGTCGATTTGCAGTTGGATATGATAGTGACCTTGACCGTATTGGCAGCGGCCGCAGCCCTGTTTGTAAGCGGCAAAGTGCGTTCGGACTTAGTCGCGATATGCGCTCTGGTCATACTGGTATTATTCGATATTCTTTCGCCGGCCGAAGCATTGTCCGGCTTTGCGAATTCCGTCGTAATTATGATGATCGGATTGTTCATTGTAGGCGGGGGCATATTCCAGACAGGGCTGGCGAACATCGTTAGCGGCAAGCTGCTGAAGCTGGCCGGCACGAATGAGACCAAGCTGCTTGTGACCGTTATGCTGTCCACTTCGTTTATCGGGGCTTTCGTCAGCAATACCGGAACGGTTGCCGTTATGCTGCCGATTGTCATCAGCCTTGCGATGAGCGCGAATGTCAGCCCCGGCAAATTGTTAATGCCGCTCGCCTTCGCCAGCAGCCTCGGCGGCACGCTGACACTGATCGGCACGCCGCCTAATATGGTCATTCGGGAGACGCTGGCGAAAAACGGCGTTGCAGAGCTGACATTTTTCTCTTTTACGCCGATTGGCCTTGTATGTCTAGCGCTCGGAACCGTGCTGATCATTGTGTTCAGCAAATGGCTGCTGAAATCGCGCAGCGGCGAGGACGAGAGCCGCTCCGGCAGCCAAAGCGTACATTTGCTGGCGCAGAGGTACAGCCTTACCGGCCATCTGTACCGCGTACAGGCAGACAGCCAGTCGAGCATTGTCTCGAAGCCGCTTAAGGAGCTGTCCGTTCTGCAGCAATATGGCATACATATTAGTGAAGTGAGACGGAAGACGTCGCATAAGAATCCGTTCTTCAAAACGATCAACGGTGAGATGGCCGGCCCTGACACCGTCATCATGGATCAGGATATTCTGTATGTAAAGGGTGCGTTCCAGCAAGTAGAGGCCTTCGCCAACGATTGCGGGCTAACGCTGCTGGATCACCAGGCGACGGAACGGGTAGGAGGAGCGGAGACAGCCGGATATGCTTCTGCCGAGATTGGCATTGCAGAGGTGCTTATTCCGCCCAACTCCAAGCATATCAATCAATTGATCAAGCATTCCGGCTTCCGAGAGCAATACAGCGTCAACGTGCTTGGCATTCAGCGCAAGGGCGAGTATGTGCTGCATGGGCTTAAGGATGAGAAGATCCGGCGCGGAGACGCGCTGCTTGTGCAAGGAACGTGGAAAAATATCGCCACTCTGTCCAAGGAGCAGGCGGATGTCGTCGTTGTCGGTCAGCCGCTGGAGACGGCTGCATCTATGCCGCTCAGCCATAAGGCGCCGCTCGCAGGCGGCATTATGGCCTTGATGGTGGCGCTTATGATCGCGGACCTGTTCCCGGCCGTCATATCCGTTATGATCGCCGCGGTGCTGATGGTCGTAACGGGATGCCTCCGTAATATGGATGCTGCGTACAAGACAGTCAATTGGGAGAGCGTCGTCCTTATTGGCGGCATGATCCCGATGTCGGTGGCCATCGAGAAGACAGGCGCTGCGAGCTTAATCTCTCAAGGCCTTGTGGATAGCCTGGGCAGCGCCGGTCCGATTGCGCTGCTGGCCGGCATCTACTTTGCCACATCGACCTTGACGCTGTTCATCAGCAATACGGCATGCGCCGTCTTGTTTGCGCCGATCGCGCTTGCAGCCGCTGTGCAGCTTGGCGTCAATCCAGTGCCGTTCCTGTTCGCCGTTGCGCTTGCTTCCAGCATCTGTTTTGCGGTGCCGTTCTCGACGCCGCCGAACGCGCTGGTGATGTCCGCGGGCCGCTACACCTTTATGGACTATGTGAAGGTCGGCTTGCCTGTCCAGCTGCTGCTGGGGGTAGCGATGGTCGCCCTGCTGCCGTTGTTCTTTCCGTTCTAAGACGGCGAGTTCGCGCGGGAGGTATAGAACAAATAAAAAAACCGCCAGCAATGGCGGTTTTCTTATTCCTTACATCCAAGTCTCGCCCCATGCCTGAATGGACTCGATGACTGGCTGCAGATCTCTGCCCTTAGGCGTAAGCTCGTACTCAATCCGAACGGGCATCTCTGGATACACCTGACGGTTGACGATGCCGAGCGTTTCGAGTTCTTTCATCCGGTCTGTAAGCATTTTGTCGCTCATCTCCGGAATTTGTTCCTTAATATCTTTAAACCGCTTTGGTCCGCCTAATAAAACTCGAATGATTCTACCTGTCCATTTTTTGCCTAATAGATCAGCCGCAGCTTCATACCTCGGGCACATTGTCGAATAATCCAACAGAATCACCCCTCTTTTCATAGTTCTATTGTAGCATATGTACGAACGAAAAGTAAGTGTGCCAGGCAATATAGGCTTCAGCAAGGCTAATGCGCAGGCAGTCAACTACTTTTTACCAAAATGGTTAGATCGTTCATCCCTATGGGCCAATCTATACTCTAACGTTAGGAATCCCATAAAAGTTGCAATATAATTGCATAATATTTACAACTTTATCACGATGAGTCCAGCCAGCATAAAGAGGAAAGCCGCCCATTGCTGCAAGGTAAGCCTCTCCTTATATAGAAGAATAGAGCCGACAGCCACGACAAGGCTGTTGGTAGCGAAGATCGGAGCGGCCAGATTCGCTTGGCCCGTCGAGATGGCAATCGCATAGAGCTGAAGGCCGCCGTAGGAGAAGAGGCCGGCAGCAAGGCCAAGCCTGAATCCGATGCGCTTCGATGCGGGCGTAATCGTCTCGCTTGACGGAATAAGGAACCAGGCGATGGACAAGGCATAAGCAATGAATAAGACCGGCGCGCTGGGCAAGCCGAGCTCGTCCGTCACTTTCAGCCCGCCGTTGCGCAGAGTGAACATGAGGATGGCCAGCCCAACTAGCAGAAACCAGCGCTTCTCTTTGATCGTGAGGGGTTCCTTGCGCTTATAGGCGATCAGCATGACCGATAACAGAAGCAGGACTACGCCGGTCCCTTGCGGCAAGCTAAGGGGCTCATGGTACCAGAGCGTAGCCATCGCTACGACCAAGACTATATTCAAATTCGTCAAAGGGGATGTCAGGCTGGCGGGACCATGCTCCAGCGCCTTCATGAACAAGGCATTGCCCCAGGCGGAGCCAGCACCTATGACGATTCCGGCGGCCCAGACTCTGAGATCCGCTATGGCGCCAATGCTGCCCTCCACCGCCGCATGAATGCCGAAGCCTGCTGTGCCGGCTGTGTAGAGGGCAAGCAGCAGCATGCGGGTTGAGCCTCCGCGCATTTGCGATACTTTCATCCACCAGCCTGCCAGTCCGAACAGGACGGCGCTGCCGATGGCGATTACTAACCACATTGAAATTCACGCTCCCGAATTTGTTACACAAATGAAATAGTCCTGTTATCGCCCTAACATATGGTTGGGCTATTATAATAAACAAGACCCCCTTTTATATAACCAATTTGGGCCTGCGGCGTGCAGGCCCCCTTTTTTTGTCCGTAAGCCGCATCTGCTTCACATAGAAGGGGAGGGACGCATACGCATCCCTCCCCAATTCGGCTACAGCGGTACAACCACTTGCTTCCGCTGACGATAGAATACCCAGTGCTTAAAGCCGATTTCCTTTAGACGCTTCGCGACAAGCTCCCATTCATCCCCGACACGGCCAGGCATATGGGCGTCCGATCCGAAGGTGACGTCAACGCCGAAGTGCAGCGCCCGCTCCAGAATGGCGTCGGACGGATACCAGCCCCCGACATCCTTCGTGCTGCCTGATGTGTTGATCTCAATGGACACGCCGCAATCTGCAATGGTGCGGAGCGTAACATCAATATACTCATGGGCGGGAATATCCGAAAATGCCGGGTAGTACCCCTTCATCGCATCGATATGTCCCAATATATCGAACATGCCGCTTTGGGCGGACCGCTTGATCAGCTCGTAATAGCTTTTCTTCTCATTAATATGGGCGGCTTCATCCAGGTTCTTCCACCGGTTCCGGTTGAAAATGCTGACGCCGCTTACCTGATGGACGGAGCCGATCAAATAATCGAATGGAACACCCTTGTAGGCTTCCCTGTACGCCTCGGCATGATCGGCGAAGTAGTCCGATTCCATGCCAAGGAGCACTTCAATGCGCCCAGCGTACTTTTCTTTCAGCCGGAGCACTTCATTCACATAATTGGCAAAGTCGCTTCTCGCCATCGCAATGCCGGGCCAAGGCTGATCCTCCTGATGGAAGAAATAAGGGGAGTGGTCGGATATGCCGATCACGCTGAGCCCGGCGTCAATACCGGCTAGAATATAATCCTCAATCGTGCCGTCCGCATGTCCGCATCTGACGTGATGTGTATGTAGATCGAATTTCAAGATGAACCCTCCTACTCGCTGCTGATGAATGAATGCTCTGGCATGCCTTTCAGATCGCTTAGAAATTGCTGCATCGCCGTATTGAGATAACGGCCCGATTTGTAGACGACACCTACAGGGTGGGTTGCTTCCAGCTCATTGACTTTAATAATCTTGAGCGTGCCATGCTTGAGCTCTGTCGGAATAGACAGCTTGGAGACGATGGCGGCGCCCAGGTCGATCTCGACCATCCGTTTCACTTCCTCGCTGCTTGACAGCTCCATGACGATATTGGGCTGGATGTTGTACTTCTTGAACATGGCATCCACATAACGCCTTCCAAGCGTATCCGGCGCCAGCATAATCATGGGGACGTCCTTCAGCTTGTCAACGGTCGTATGCGTAAGGCTGCTGAGCGGATTCTCCGGGGAGACGACAAGCTCGAACGTATCGTAATATAGAGCGGATGAGGCAATGTTCGGATTTTTCTCCGATAGATAGGTTATGCCAACGTCAACGGAACCATTCTCGACGCAGGTCATAACTTGGGATGATGGCATAGTATGTATCGTTGTCTTGATCAGCGGGTATTGATTCTGGAAGTATGACAGTACCCTTGGCAGGATTTGAATGGCGATCGATGAGGTCGTGCCAAGCACAATATGGCCTTGCGGCGTATGATTCAGATCGTTGAGCTTCTGCTTAAGCTCTTCGACAATGGCTAGCATGCGCTCTGCATGCTCCAGGAAGACCTGTCCATGCTCCGTAAGGGTAACGGGCTGGTTCCGGTCGATTAAGACAGTCTTGAACTCATCCTCCAAGCTTTTGATCTGGGCCGACACGGCTGGCTGCGTCAAATTAAGAAGCTCGCCTGCCTTGCGGAAGCTCATTGTCTTGGAAATGGTGAGCAGTGTTTCCAACTGGCTCATATTCATGTCCAGTATTCCCCCTTCCGACGTTCACTGGGCATATTGCTATTATAACGAAAAGTAAGCAGCAAAAAAAGGAATGGCTTCAGAGCCATTCCTTCTTGCGGAAAATAATAAACATGCTGAATCCCAGCACAATCATGATGCCGAGCAGAACATAGGCTCCAAGCTTGAAATGGAGACCCGGAATGTCGTCAAAGTTCATGCCGTAGATGCCCGTAATAAAGGTGAGTGGCATGAATATGGTTGTGATGGCCGTGAACACGCGCATGATTTCGTTGGCGCGGCTCGAAAGGCTGGACTGATAGGCTTCGCGAAGGTTGCCCATCAGATCGCGATACGTGTCGAAGGACTCCGATACTTTGATCGCATTCTCATAGACGTCGCGGAAATACTTCTGCAGCTGATCGTCAATCAGCCTAAGCTCTTTCTTATTGAGGGTAAAGATAACCTCGCGCTGCGGGCCAAGCACCTTCTTCACCCAAAGGATCTCGCCGCGCAGGCCAATGATCTCATTCAGATGCGACTTCTTGGTATGCATCAGAATGTCTTCTTCAAGCGTCTCGATCCGGCTGTCGATCCGGTCGCCTACCAGGAAATAATTGTCCACGACAAGGTCGACCAGATAATACAGAAACTGATCCGGGCGATTGACCTCTTGCTCCCATAGAATAGGCTTTAGGGTGCGGAGCTCGTTAATTTTTTGCTTCGTAACTGTAATGATATAATGGGGGCCCAGAAAGATATTGAGCGAGCGCAAAAAGATATCTTCATTATCAAAACGAATGCTGTCGATTACGATAAAATAATGATTTTCGTAAATCTCCATTTTGGGGCGCTGCTCCTCATCATTGAGGCAGTCCTCCACAGCAAGATCATGCATGCCGAAGATGGGCTGCAGCACTTCCAAGTCCTCTACATCCGCATCGATCCAGTAGAAGCCGTCTTCGGGCGCTGTCCGCGTCGTATCGATGTCTTCCACCATAGTAAATTTTCCATTGTTCACGTATCTGATTTTCATACGCAGTTCTCCTCTCTCGTCTTACAGGAGACTGCCGGCTGGAACCAAAAACAGAGCCGTCGGCCCGTTATCCGTTCCACAAGAGCGTGCATGCAGGACGGATGGAGGGGCGGCTTATTGTTGGCTGAACCGACAGCAGCCTTATACGGTTGGTTTCGGGCTTCGGTCGATCACCTTCCATGTCCTCATACACTCCTTTTAATGTCGAATGAATGTCCCAATCCTTGTTTAGTATACTCCCGCAATGGCAGAACATTCAAGGGGAAAATGGCTTGGGTGGAGGTCGGTTTCACAGTATATGCGGCGGAGTTCTTGACGGGAAGGGCAGAATGGATTAAAGTAGTCTTAATTGGAAAAGAAACAACTGAATAGACTACTTTCTTATCAAGAGCAGGCGGAGGGACTGGCCCGATGAAGCCCGGCAACCGGCATTTATGCACGGTGCTAATTCTTGCGGAAACACATTGTTTCTGAGAGATGAGAGAGGCGGACGGCTCTTGCAGAGTACACGACCTTTTCTCACGCAGAAAGGGTCTTTTTTGTTTGTCGACTTCTAATGACCAATCATTGATTTTTAGGAGTGTGATGGAAGTGCCTATCAAAGTACCAGACAACTTGCCGGCGAAGGAAATACTAAGCAATGAGAACATATTCGTCATGGATGAGAGCGTTGCCTACCAGCAGGATATCCGGCCGCTGCGTATTGCCATACTGAACCTGATGCCGACGAAAGAAACAACGGAGACGCAGTTGCTTCGCCTGATCGGCAACACTCCTCTGCAAGTGGAGGTTGTATTGCTGCACCCGAGAACGCATCAGTCCAAAAACACGTCTGCCGAGCATCTGGAGTCGTTCTACAAAACGTTCGACGAGATTTCCCATCAATATTTTGACGGCATGATCATTACTGGCGCTCCTGTGGAGCATCTGCCGTTCGAGGAAGTGAACTACTGGGAAGAGCTGCAGGAAATTATGGAATGGACGAAACGCCATGTCACTTCGACCTTCCATATCTGTTGGGCCTCTCAGGCTGGTCTCTACCATCATTATGGCGTGCCGAAATACAATCTGGATTTCAAAATATTCGGCGTATTCCCGCATACCGTTACGGAACAGAAACGAAATGTGCAATTGCTCAGAGGCTTCGACGAGCTGTTCTTCGTGCCGCAATCCCGCCATACGGAAGTGCGCAGGGAAGATATCGAGCCGATCGAGGAGCTGGAGATTTTGTCGGAGTCCGCAGACTCGGGCATCTATATAGTAGCTTCGCGCGATGGCAAGCAAATTTTTGTCACGGGGCATTCCGAATACGATCCGACCTCGCTGAAGTTTGAATATGACCGCGATGTAGCGAAAGGAATGGAGATTGCGCTGCCGAAAAATTATTTCCCGGGCGATAACCCGTCCTGTATGCCGCTCTCCACATGGAGAGCGCACGCGAATCTGTTATTCTCCAACTGGCTGAACTATTATGTGTACCAGCAGACGCCTTATGATCTCGGCGCCGGCATCTAGCATTGTGTTCAAACCTCTAATACATGTTAAGGGAGTTGCGAAGTTAAGATGAAAATCGAAAGTCACTTGGCTCAAATCGGTTCCGTGCAGGAGCCTGTTACGGGAGCGGTCAGCTTCCCCGTCTATCAAGCTACGGCATTTCGCCATCCCAAGCTGGGACAAAGCACGGGGTTCGATTACGCAAGAACCAAAAGTCCAACCAGAGCTGTGCTGGAGGAAGCGGCAGCTAAGCTGGAGTCCGGTGACGCCGGATTTGCCTGCAGCTCAGGCATGGCGGCTTTGCAGACGATCTTTGCTTACTTCAGTCAAGGCGATCATTTGATTGTTTCCCTGGATCTATACGGCGGCACCTACCGTCTGCTGGAGCGCATTATGTCCAGATTCGGAGTAACGGCTTCCTACGTCGATACCAATGACATCGACAGCATGTCCAGCTTGCTGCAGCCTAACACGAAGGCCGTGCTGATCGAGACGCCGACGAATCCCCTAATGATGATTACCGATCTGGAGCGCGTAAGCGCATGGGCCAAGTCGAAAGGCCTTCTGACCATCGTCGACAATACGCTGCTCACGCCTTACTTGCAGCGCCCGATCGAGCTTGGCGCGGACATTGTCATTCATAGCGCGACCAAATATTTGGGCGGCCATAATGACGTGCTGGCGGGCTTGATTATTACAAAAGGCGAGGAATTGTCGAAGCAGATGGCGATTCTACATAACTCCATTGGCGCAGTGCTGGGTCCGCAAGATTCCTGGCTGCTTATGAGAGGCATGAAGACGCTGGCGCTGCGGATGGAGAGACATCAATACAATGCGACGAAGATCGCGGAGTATCTGCTGGAGCATGAAGCGATTGAGGATGTTTTTTATCCTGCGCTGCCTCATCATCCGGGCTATGACATTCAGAACAAGCAATCCTCCGGCAATACCGGCATCTTCTCATTCCGGGTCAAGGATGCGCGTTATGTGGAGCCGATTCTGCGCCATATCAAGCTGATTGCCTTCGCAGAGAGCCTTGGCGGGGTAGAGTCGCTGATGACTTATCCTGCGGTACAGACTCATGCCGACATTCCAGAGGAGATCCGGAAGGCTGTCGGGGTGGATGACCGTTTGCTGCGCTTCTCCGTCGGCATCGAGCATGTCGATGATCTGATTGAGGATTTGGAGCAGGCGCTGCGCGCGGCCAAGCATGAGATCGACGCGTAATATAATAGAACGCGCATACAGACACGGCAGCCATTCGAACGGCTAGTGCCGTGTCTGTCTTCTTTTTATAAATTTCGTTAAATTGCCATAATGCTTTTGTACCGAATGGATGACTAGCCTTCTTGATCTATGATAGGATTAAGTATTGCTACTTATTCGATTGAACACGTTAAGGAGGTCTTGCGGATGAGCGCGATAGACCGTATATTGGACAAAGCCCTGAGCGGCGAAAGATTAAGTCTGGAAGACGGAATGGAATTGCTCGCTTCCGATCAGATCGAGAAGATGGGACATGTAGCCAACCAGTTGATGCTGAGAAAGCATCCTGAGCCGATCACGACATTTGTGGTAGGACGCAACGTCAACTATACGAATGTTTGCGACGTATATTGCCGCTTCTGCGCCTTTTACCGCGCGCCGGGCTCGAAGGAAGGTTACGTACTGGATGACGAAGTCATTTTAAATAAAATTCAGGAGACGGTTGATGTAGGCGGTACCGAGATTCTGATGCAAGGCGGTACAAACCCGAACTTGCCGTTTACGTATTACACGGATTTGCTGCGCAAAATCAAAAATCGCTTCCCGAATATTACGATGCACTCGTTCTCGCCTGCGGAAATCCAGAAGATGAAAGTGGTGTCGGACGGATTGTCGCTGGATGAAGTCATCTCACAGCTGCATGAAGCGGGGCTGGACTCCTTGCCGGGCGGCGGCGCGGAGATTCTGGATGACCGCACACGCAAAAAAATCAGCCGGATGAAAGGCCCGTGGACGGATTGGATGGATGTCATGAATTCCGCCCATCGCCACGGCATGAATACGACTGCGACTATGGTATACGGTCTCGGCGAGACGATCGAGGAACGGGCGCTTCATATGCTGCGCATCCGCGATGAACAGGATAAGGTGCTTGCGAACAACTATCCGACGCCGGGCTTCATGGCCTTTATCTCCTGGCCGTTCCAGCCGGACAATACGAATCTGAAGCTGGAGAAGGCGAAGCCGGAGGAATATCTTCGTATTGTCGCGGTCAGCCGCATGATGCTGGATAACATCAAGAACTTCCAGTCCTCTTGGGTAACGATGGGACCGGAGATGGGCAAACTCAGCTTGTCTTACGGCTGCAATGACTTTGGCAGCACGATGATCGAAGAGAATGTCGTATCGGCGGCAGGCACAACGCATAAGGTGAATATCGATCTTATTCTTCAATTGATTCGCGAAGCAGGCAAAATTCCGGCTCAACGCGATACCAAATACAATATCCTCCGCATGTATCATGAATCGGAGAAAGCGGAACGCGACTTTATTATGCAAAATTAACGCTCCATACGGATCAGCACTTATGATTAGACCGCCCGATAAGGCCTTTTGGCCGCCCGGGCGGTCTTTTATATTATGATGCGGTTGCTGGCCGCCATGCCAAACTCTTCTTTGTATATACGCTGCCTGCGGGCCATATACTGTAACGGAAGGAAAGGGGTGAGCGCATGGATTTGTTCAGAATCGCAATGCATGATGAGGAAACAGTCGAGTGCCTGCAGTCGCTGCTTGAGGAACAAGTTAATGCTGATTTACATAGGTCGGCCAGGGAAAGCAGTCTTCCGCTCGTTCAATTCGTGAAGGAGAAGGAGGCTGTTCGCTGCACCGCCCAGCTTCCGCAATTTCAATTGAAGGCTGACGGACCTTTCTTATATAAATCGGCGGCTGGAGCAGTGGCTGAATATGTGATCAGCCATATGGAGCCGGGCTTGCTCTCGTCGATTATCCGCAAGAAATACCAGGGCAATCCGTCCATGGATGCCGTTGTGATCGAGAAGTATTGCCATGATCTTCTGCACGGCAAGGAGTGGGAGGGGCTTGGCCACCGCTTTCAGGAGGCGGATCGCGCGAGGCGCAAAGGAAAAATCGCCGACGAAATCGAAAAGTATCTTGAAGTGGAGACTGAGCTGAACCTCAGCGGCTTGCTGACGTTCCGCCTGCGCAGCTATCGCAAGGAGCTTACCGAGATTGTGGAGTATGCGCTGGATGAGTACGTGCTGGATAAGCAGTACCAGGAGTTTATCTCACTGCTGAAATATTTTGTCCAATTGCAGGAGTCCAAAGTGCCGCTTGTCCATCTGGTGCACAAAGGCGGACATGACTTTATGCTGTACAATGAAAGCTTCCAGACGCTGGAGCCGAAGCCGCCGTCGGACCGGATCGTTGCGGAGATGCTGGAGACGGAGATGAATATCGAGGATATGGTTATCAGCTCGCTGATCTCGGTATCCCCGAAGCAGATCATGATTCATACCCGCAATCCTGACATGCAGGTTATTCGGACGATCGAGACGATATTCGATAACCGGGTAAAAATATGCGTGAAATGCCCTTCCTGCTCCAGTACGCTGGATGAGGTTGTGCAGCCTTAAGGTGATGGTCGCTGGTTAAGAGCCCTTGCACCCTTGACCATTTTCTCTTATCGGTCTATAATGATGCTGATAAACATTGCAACAGCCATGACCAGAGTCATGTGTCTGCCAGATGCGCTTGGACCAGAGAGAGGAATTCCAGCTGAAAGTTCCTTCCTAGACGCGGGCAGATGTACCCCTCTTGTAGCTGTATGGATGAACCTGCAGAGAGATCTGCGGCTGTAAGCCATACCGGATATCTCCGTTACCAGATGAATACGAGGACTGCCGCACCTGTTGGTGCAAGAACCGGACAATCGGCAGTTGAAGTAGGGTGGAACCACGAGCTGACAAGCACTCGTCCCTTTTGCGGGATGCGTGCTTTTTTTGTTGCGTTCCTGCGGCTTTGCTTGCAATAGACCAATGGGAGGATGAAGGAAAATGAGTATTAAAGTAACGCTGCCGGACGGCGCTGTCCGTGAATATGAAGCCGGCACAACAATTGAAGACGTAGCGGGTTCCATCAGCTCTGGCCTCAAGAAAAACGCAATTGCCGGCAAAATCGACGGCAAAGTCGTTGATGTATATACGCCGATCGAGCAGGATTCGGCAATCGAGATCGTGACAGTCGAGTCGGCGGACGGTCTTGAAGTATACCGCCACAGCACAGCGCATTTGCTGGCGCAGGCGCTGAAGCGCGTCTATGGCAACAAAGCGGTGAAGCTAGGCATCGGCCCAGTTATTGAAGATGGCTTCTATTACGATATCGACATGGAGCATTCCTTGACGCCGGACGATCTTGGCGCAATTGAGAAGGAAATGAACAAGATTATCGGCGAGAACCTGGAGATCCGCCGCAGAGTCGTTAGCCGCGACGAGGCGCTGGCTATCTTCACGGAGCTTGATGATAACTTGAAGCTAGAGCTTATCCGTGACTTGCCGGAGGATTCCGTGATTACAATGTACGACCAGGGCGAGTTCTTCGATCTGTGCCGCGGTCCGCATCTGCCGTCGACGGGACGGATCAAAGCGTTCAAGCTGCTTAGCGTGGCGGGCGCTTACTGGCGCGGCGACTCCAAGAACAAGATGCTTCAGCGTATTTATGGCACAGCTTTCCCTAAGAAAGCGCAGCTGGACGAGCATCTTCATTTCCTGGAGGAAGCGAAGAAGCGCGACCACCGGAAGCTGGGCCGCGAGCTGAAGACGTTCACGTTCTCCCGCGAGGTAGGCCAAGGCTTGCCGCTGTGGCTCCCTAACGGAGCCAAGATCCGCAGAACGATGGAGCGTTATATCGTAGATCTGGAAGAGCGTCTCGGCTACGAGCATGTGTATACGCCTGTTCTGGCTAACGTAGAGCTGTACAAAATTTCGGGCCACTGGGAGCACTATAGCGAGGACATGTTCCCTAAGATGGTGATGGACAATGAAGAGCTGGTGCTTCGTCCGATGAACTGTCCGCATCATATGATGGTCTTCAAGAGCGACATGCGCAGCTACCGCGACCTGCCGGTTCGGATCGCCGAGCTTGGCACGATGCACCGCTACGAGATGTCTGGCGCCCTCACTGGCTTGCACCGCGTTCGCGCGATGACGCTGAACGATGCCCATATCTTCTGCCGGCCGGATCAGATCAAGGAAGAGTTCGCGCGCGTAATTAACTTGATTCGCAAAGTATACGAGGACTTCGGCATTAAGGAATACCGCTTCCGCTTGTCCTACCGCGATCCGAAGGATACGGAGAAGTACTTCCAGAACGACGAGATGTGGGAGATGTCCCAGCGCATGCTGCGTGAGGTAGTCGAGGAGCTGGGGCTTCCGTTCTTCGAGGCGGAAGGCGAAGCGGCATTCTACGGACCGAAGCTGGACGTGCAGATCAAGACGGCGCTCGGCAAGGAAGAGACGCTGTCGACTGCACAGCTGGACTTCCTGCTGCCGGAGCGCTTCGAGCTGGAGTATGTCGGCGAGGATGGCAAGAAGCATCGTCCGGTTGTTATCCACCGCGGTATTATCAGCACAATGGAACGCATGACGGCATTCCTGCTTGAGAACTTCGCAGGCGCGCTTCCGCTGTGGCTGTCGCCGGTACAAGCTAAGATTATTCCGGTATCCACAGCTTACGAGGCTTACGCTCGCGAAGTGGCGGAGAAGCTGCAAGAAGCGGGCATTCGCGTAGAGAGCGATCTGCGCAACGAGAAGCTGGGCTACAAGATTCGTGAAGCGCAGTTGGAGAAGATGCCTTACATGCTTGTTGTTGGCGAGAACGAGATGCAATCCGGCTCCGTCTCCGTCCGCAAACGCGGTGAAGGCGATATCGGCGCCAAGTCGATAGCTGAGATCATCGAATATTTGCAAGGTCAAATCGCATCCAAAGCGTAGGCGGCAGCTAGCCCGCGCATAAAGCTTGAACCATCAGGGCAATATTCTTCTGAGGAGGAGTTTGCCCAGATGGTTACAAGCTTTTTTCTTTGCTCAAAAAAGTGGATGGTTATGCTTATTGCGCTCGTTACAGCACTTGGAGCGCCGATCGCATACAGCGCACCCGCCGATCATGCAGGTGCCGGCCATTCCGCACAATCGAATCCAACAACAGCTGCACTAGATGTTATAGAGGTAGTGGCTACCGGTTATACGGCAGGCGTCGAATCGACGGGCAAGCGTCCCGGCCATCCCGGATACGGCATTACGTATTCAGGGGTAAAGGTCAGACGGGATCAGGTCTCGACCATTGCGGCTGACCCCAAGCTGTTCCCGATTGGCACGCTGCTGTATATTCCGGGATACGGCTACGGAGTCGTAGCCGATACCGGCTCTGCCATCAAAGGAAACCGTATTGACCTGTACTTCGAGACGATTAAGGAAGTGTACGAACAATGGGGCAAGCGCAAGGTGGAGGTTCAGGTGCTGAGGCGCGGAAGAGGCAAGCTGACTCAATCGTGGCTGAATGAAATCAACCAGGCGGTAGAGGCCGGCAAGCCGATTCCCCAGTCTTACCTAGAGTCGTAATTTCTGCATAAGAAGCCGAGCGCTTGCCATACTAAAGGTGAACGGGGAGGTGAAGACCATGACAAACAAAAACAAAAACAAAGTAGCACAAAACCAAAACCAAAACCAAAACAATCAATACAATGCTGAATTCGCTGAGGAGTTCAACCAAAATAATGCAGCTAACAATCAAGCTGCTAACCAAAATGCGAACCAAGCAGCTCAAAACAATCAAAACCAACAATAATGTTAGTTATTGTGACGTAAGTCGCAAAAAGGAAGAGGAACCGGGAACGGTTTCTCTTTTCTTTTGTCTAATACTGGATTATAATGTAGGGAAATCTTACATAACACACGAAAGAGGGGCGGTCCTAGAGACATGCGAACTGCAGCCCGATGGTTTTCCCGGAATACGGAGCTTGAGCAGGCAAAGCCGGAACAGCAGACGAAGATGGTTACGTTGCTTCATGAATCCGTCGTCATCTCCGACCAATTGAATGCGGCAGTAGATGAAGTGGAAGGGGCGATTCAACAGCTTACCGATATAGCCGATCGTTCCGCGGCTCAGGAGCTGATGCTCAGGCAATCCAGCACAGGCGCAATGAGCCGGATGGAGCAATCATTCTCCGCGTTGCAGGAAGTGGCGGCTGCGGCGGAGCAGATTAGCGGGGCATCGTCCCGGCTCAAGGGCAAGAGCAATGAGGCCAAGGAGCTGGCGCTGGACGTCAGCCGCTCCTTGGAGGCAGCGAATGAAGTCATGAATCAGCTTATCAGGCAGAATGAAGAGATGGATGCACATATCCGCGAGCTGATCGAGCAGACCTCCCATGTCAGCGAGATGAACTCGCTTATCCAAGCGATTGTGTCCCAAACTTCCTTGCTTGCCCTTAATGCAACGATCGAGGCCGCGCATGCCGGCGAATACGGCAGAGGCTTCGCGGTTGTTGCCGACCAGATCAAGAAGCTTGCCGAGCAAAGCGGGGAAGCGGTCAGCAGATCGTCGCAAGTTGTGGAGCAGATCGAGTCTGGTGTAAGGCAGGTAATACGGGCGGTCGATGAAGAGAAAACCTCGGTTGGACGCGGCGCTGAAGAGATGAGGTCGATGCATGTCAGACTGGATGAAATCTTGACCAAAATATCCGAAGTGGACGAGCTGGCCGGAGATACTGACGCAGCGAGCGCGAGACAGACAGAGCATATGGCTGGCATGACCCTTATGCTTAAGGAGGTCGTGCATTCCGTCAACGAAACTGTTCTTAGTGTAGATGATACGCTTAAGATGACGGAGATGCAGCGGGAACAAATTGCGAAGCTGGGCCGCGTTAAAGGCAATTTGGGCCGCTCGTCGGGAGAGCTGGTGAAGGCCATCGACAATGTAGGCATCAAGCATACAATCAGCAAGGCGATGGGCAATGTAGCGGCTTTGCAGCAATGGCTGAAGCAAGCTGCCGCCGACAGCAGGCTTCGTTCGTTAGCAGAAGAGGAGCACCAGCTTCTGCTGGCCGGGCTCCTTCGCTCCAAGCCGGAGATTGAGGCCATCTGGTCGAATCGCAAGGATGGTTCCTTTATCGTATCCTTGCCTGAGGCCGGCCTGCTGAATGCGAAGGTCAGGGAGTGGTGGAGGCGGGCGATAGAGGGCCACGCCTTTCAATCCGACATTTATGTATCCGCAATTACGAAGCAATTGTGCATGACGATCTCTGTGCCGATCTTGGATGAAGCGGGACAGCCGATAGGCGTCATTGGAGCGGATATGTCGATACAATAGCAAGTATGCCGTCATTGCTGTGGCAGTGGCGGTTTTTTTGTTACTTTTTGATATGTAAATATATACCAGACACATCGGTCTCGAGACTGAGATGAAGTTCAATCGGCCGTCCCTTATGCGACAGACGGGCAATCAGGTATACTAGGTGTATAAATTGAAGGGCATGGGAGTTGGCGACATGAATGGAAACTTCGCAAGCCGGTTGCTGACCGGACTTGTCATCATTTCGTTGGGATTAGCGTTTTTACTTAGACAGCTGGGTTACTTGGAATTTAGCATCGGAGACGTCTTCTCGACTTTCTGGCCGTGTATCCTTATTTACTTTGGATTGACGCAGATGCTGAGCGGCCGAAGCCATGGAGGCTCTGGCTTGTGGGGAGGTTTAATGGTTATCCTGGGCCTTGTATTCCTGGGCAATAACCTGGATTTCTTGACCTGGTCCGTCGGAGACATTATTCCGTTTCTGATTCCGGTCATTATTATTTTCGTCGGGCTTCGCATGATCTGGAGTCCGCGCAAGAAGCGTCAGACGCCTCCTGCTGATGAGTGGCAGTCTTACCGGCCTTATCAGGATGAATCGCCTGTGCCGCCGGCCCCGCCGCTTCACCCGGATCCGACAGGAGTAGACCCCGCGGAGCAGCTGGACAAAGACGAGAAATATAGCGGCGAGAAATCAAAATCGCAATCGAAGCATAAAGAATTTGGCTCGGGCGAATTTGACGGCACTTATGGCTCGGATGGAGGATACAGCAAATACAAGAAACGGAGCAAGCAAGCGGGCTGCTACGAGAATGGAAACAAGGAGCATGTGGAGTGGTGGAACCATGACGCAAGCACAATCAATCGCTCCGGTTTTATCGGCGACATTCATATGGGTCATGATTATTGGGAGCTGAAGCCGGTGAACATCTCCCACTTTATCGGAGATACCGTGCTTGATCTGACCAAGGCGCAAATTCCGTTCGGCGAAACCAGAATTACGATCTCTTCCTTTATTGGAGATGTGAAGGTCTATGTGCCGAATGATTATGAGGTTGGCGTGCAGGTCGTATCCACCGCATTCATCGGAGATGTGAAGGTGCTCGGCCAGAAGGATGGCGGTTTGTTCACCAATGTCAATTTGAAGTCGCCGCACTATGCGGATGCCGACAAACAAATCAAGATCGTCATCAGCACCTTTATTGGCGATACGCGTGTGACGAAGGTAGGGTGACGCGGGCATGATGGTACGATTCCTGCGCAGCGGCAAGTGGGAGCTGATCGGCATGTTCGTTCTGTCGTCCGCTGTCTCGGTGCTGCTGGCAACGCTATTATGGAATGCAGTTGTGAATCAGTTTACTTCAGTAGAGCTTAAGCTATGGTCCGCAATCCTCATCCTGCTGGTGAGCGCGGGGTTCGGCTATTGGGCAGCGCAGCGGTTCGGCCAGAGGCTGGACACGCTGCATTTGTCCTTAAAGCAAGCGGTGAATGGCAACTATGAGGTCCGCATTACGGAGCAGGGTCATAATTCTTTTGTGCCGGTCTACCGGGAATTCAACGAGCTGGCCGAACAGATGCAAGAGAAGATGAAGCTGCTGCAGCAGATGGGGGAAGAGAAGGTGCTTACGGAAGCGGCCTCCAACGAAGCGGCAGTATTAGAGGAGCGCAAGCGGCTGGCCCGCGATCTGCATGATACGGTCAGCCAGCAGCTATTCGCTATCCACATGTGCGCCTCTTCTCTGCCGAAGCTGCAGCAAGTCGATGCAGAACGCGCCAAGTCTGTGCTGGACCAGCTTATTCAGATGTCCAATCTGGCGCAGAAGCAGATGCGCAACTTTATTGCCCAGCTGCGGCCGATGGAGCTGGAGGGCAGGACGCTGCAAGAAGCGCTGGACAAGTGGTTCCCTGACTATTGCCGCCAGAATGGCTTGCAGGGCTCGATGGAGTGGAGGCTCTCCGAGCAGCTTAGCGAGGCGAAGGAGCATCAGCTGTTCCTGATCGTGCAAGAGGCGATGGCGAATATTGTGAAGCATGCGGGTGCGGGCAGCTGTACGCTGACGCTGGCGGATACGGAGCGGCAAGTCGTCATGATGCTGGTGGATGACGGCAAGGGCTTTAAGGCAGACCAGGTGAAGGGCGGCTCCTATGGGTTGTCCACCATGCAGGAGCGGGCGCAGAAGCTGGGCGGCAGTGCCGATATTGTCAGCAAAGTTGGCAGCGGCACGAGAGTGAAGGTAACGATTCCGAAAATATACCGGGGAGAGCAGAGCCGATGAATGGATCAGATATGATTAAGGTTATGATTGTCGACGACCATGATATGGTCAGAATTGGACTTCGCACTTATTTGATGCTGGAGCCGAAGCTCGATATTATCGCGGAAGCAGGCAATGGGCGGGAAGCGCTGAACTGGCTGGAAGCCAGATCGGAGGAGGAGCGCCCCGACATTATTCTGATGGATCTGATGATGCCGGAGATGGACGGAATCGAGACGACTCGCGCAGTCATTGCCAAGTATCCTAATATGAAAATCGTGATGCTTACCAGCTTCCTTGAGGATGACAAAGTATATGGCGCTATTGAGGCTGGGGCAGTCAGCTATGTGCTGAAGACGGTATCGGCGGAAGAGCTGATCTATGCGATAAACGGCGCGTTCAAAGGCATGCCGGTTATGACGACGGACGTATCGCAGGCTTTGACGAGAGGGCTGCGGCAGCGCACAGCCCAGTCCGGCGATGAGGAATTGACGGAGCGGGAGAAGGAAGTGCTGCTGCTGATTGCAGACGGCCTGTCTAACAAGGAGATTGCCGATGAACTGCATATTAGCATCAAGACGGTCAAGACTCATGTGAGCAACCTGCTAATGAAGTGCGAGCTGGAGGACCGGACACAGCTGGCGGTGCTTGCTCACCGCAAGGGCTGGGCGAATCGCGCATAGCATAACGGGAGTGGACGGCGGGCATACTACCTTTTAGCAAATACGGAAAAAAGGCTGGAGGTATGCCGCATGATTCCTATCGCCTCTGAAGTGGAAGGCATGGAGAAAAAATTTACGGAAATGCAGGTGCTGCTGGCGGAGGATAAGTTCACGCTCGGCGGCAATTGGGATTATGACAGCGGCTCGTTCGACCGCGCGCTAGATGACGAGAATAAGGTATGGCTGCGCATCCCGTTCCAGGTGACGGACGGCAATATCGACAGCGAGCTGTCGGAGAACAATGCCATCATCCGCTTCGGCACGCCTTATGTGCTTCGGCATCTATACCAGGAGGGCAACGATCCCGAAGCGTCATTCCGGGTGGCGGGCGCCCTGTTCGACCAGTTCCAGGCCCCGTCCGACCCCGATGCGCCGGTGGATGACCGCTGGACGGAACGGGCGAAGGAGATCATGGGCGAAGTCGATCGTTTGTTGAAGCGGTGAACTGGATAATAGGGTGAATAGAGCTCTCTGGCCGCAGGCTAGGGAGTTTTTTGTTGTTTAATATGGTTGCCGTGAAAATGGTATTCAACTTTTTAACGCAAATGAACGTACATAAGATATAACAATGAATTATTGGAGGTGCTTGCATGAGAGCTTTGATCGGACTATTGCTAATTGCGAGCCTTATAAGCGGCTGCACGAATCAGGGGAATAGCAAGCTTGTATCCGCCATTTCAGCTGCCGAAGCTTACAAGAGGACCCAACTCGAAGCCGACTTCTTCGAGTATTCGGATGAAGCAATGCTGGAACAAATAAGAAGCAGGGAAGATCAGCTTCGTCCGTTAACGACGGATTCGTTTTTCCAAAAGAAATCAGCGGATCGTATGTTCGTCTATGCACTGGATATCGCACAAATTAAAAAAAAGGATCTCCGACTATCGGACCTGGCATTTGAAGAACGTGAAACTGATGATTCCTCAGTAATAAAGCTGAATTATGAAGGCTTGCTTGAAATTGGCGATGAAAACATGGCTGTCTCCGGACGCATAGAGCTAATTGAGGATGGGGAAAAGTGGAAGGTCAAATATGATTCCTACAACTTAAAGGATTTCATGAAAATAATAGATGACAGCATTCTTGAGCGGGCGGCACGGTAGCTGTCCGCCTTGCCGCCGAAAATAACAATATGATAAACTATGAAAGAGCCGTGTGTGAATAACCCCCGGCTCTTTCTATTTATGGGCCGGTGTCTGGCTGCCCGTCTTATTGCCATATGGCGTCAAACCCAATTGCGACAAGGGTTAACGCGCCCAAAAGTTATCTGAAATTCAGGTGTTTTTAAGTTTGTTTTAAGGTAGAATGTGCAAGATAGAACTAACAAATCAATTGAATCTGAAATAGATCAATCATGCAGTCGAACGGAGGAGAACGCATATGGATGATCAAAACAAAAAAAATGGATATGACGACTTTTTCAATCCAGAGGAGCCTAAGCGCTCAGACGATACGAACGAGATGAATGAAGGGACGAAAGAGCCTGCCCGCGAACAGGAGCCGAAGCCTTCTTATTATTATTCTTACGGCCCGACGGTTAATGAGCCTTCACAGTCCATCGCAAGCGGGAATGGCTATGCACGAACAGACGGGTATGACAGGGAGCCTCAACAACCGCCGCTGTCTTATCCGCCGCAGCTCAGACCTGTTCCGCCTGCCGGCGGGAATGCGAAAAACGCTTTTCAGGTAAGGGAGAAAAAAGGGCCTTCGTTTAAATCGATGTTCCTCTCTTTCATGGCGGGCGTGCTTGTCGTTGGCGGACTGATGTATGCGGCGGATACCCGCAACTGGTTCACATCCGGCAATACGGTGGCAACCCAGTCGGAAGGCAGCGGCGCCGGTTCGGGCACGACGGCAAGCAGCGGCGGATCCGGCGGCGGCGCGACTGTTGCGGCCAGACCAGACAATCTTGCCCAGCTGTTCAAGCAGGCAAGCCCTGCTGTAGTGAAGATCGAGACGTATGCTAAGGTAAGAACGAACAATGGCGGCAACAGCCTGTTCAACGATCCGTTCTTCAGACAGTTCTTTGGGGACAACTACCCGGGCACGCAGGCGCCGAGTGAAGAGCAAGGCGGCGATATGCAGCAGTCCGGCATCGGCACAGGCTTCTTCTTCGAAGCGGACGGCCATATCCTGACAAATCAGCACGTAGTTGGGCAGGCGGATGAAATTCGGGTAACGGTGCAAGGCTACGATAAGCCGTTCAAAGCGAAGCTTCTGGGCTCAAGCTATGATCTGGATTTGGCTGTCCTGAAGATTGAAGGCGACAAGGACTTCCCGACGCTGTCGCTTGGCAGCTCCGATGATATCAGCATTGGCGATTGGGTAGTTGCGATTGGCAATCCGTACGGCTTCGACCATACGATTACGGCAGGCGTGCTCAGCGCCAAAGAACGTCCGATCGATATACCGGATCAGCAAGGCGAGCGTAACTACAAGCATTTGCTCCAGACGGACGCATCCATTAATCCGGGCAACTCCGGAGGTCCGCTGTTGAATACAAAAGGCGAAGTAATCGGCATCAATACGGCGGTCAGCTCGCAAGCGCAAGGCATCGGCTTTGCAATTCCGACAAGCACGATCACTGAAGTGCTTGAGAGCTTGAAGAACAACACGGAAGTGCCGAAAGAAGCGGCGCCGTTCATCGGAGCAGAGCTTTATGATATGACCGATGAATTTGCGAAGCAGCTGGGGCTGGAGAAGGCGGAAGGCTCGCTTGTGAAGAGCGTTTATTACAACTCCCCGGCATACCTTGCGGGACTTACGCAATTCGACGTCATCGTAGGGGTGGAAGGCAAGAAGATGTCCACTTCGGCAGCATTAATCGAAGATATCAAATCCAGAAAAGTTGGCGAGCAGGTGGAGTTCAATATTATCCGCCAAGGCAAGGAAATGAACCTGAAGGTCGAAATCGGCGACAAAAACGTATTTGGCCTGCAATAACCAGCTGCTGCTCAAATTAGCGAACAAGGCGCAGAGTTTTTACTCTCTGCGCTTTTTGTTCGGGAGAAAGGGAGATGCCCGTGAGACCGCATATCGTAGTTGTGGATGATGACGAAAGAATCATTTCGATGCTGCGCCGCAGCCTGGCGTTCGAAGGATATGAAGTAACGACGGCCGGGAACGGCGCTGAGGGGCTTAAGACGCTGCTGGCGGTTGAGCCGGACTTGATCATACTGGACGTGATGATGCCGCAGATTGACGGCTGGGAGGTATGCCGCCGGGTCCGCGAAAGCGGGAGCGCTGTGCCGATCATGATGCTGACGGCTAAGGATGATGTGATCGACCGCGTGAAAGGGCTTGATCTTGGCGCGGATGACTATCTCGTTAAGCCGTTCGCGCTGGAAGAGCTTCTGGCGAGGGCAAGGGCGCTGCTGCGCCGCAAGTCGGACAAGCTGGAGGAGACAAGCAGCCATCAGCTGACGTTCGACGACCTGATTCTGGACATGGATGCGCGCGAGGCGATTCGCTCGGGACGGCGCATTGAATTGACGAGCAAGGAATACGATCTGCTGCTCCTCTTTATGCAGAATCCTAGACGTGTGCTGACGCGCGACGCCATTATGGAGAAGATATGGGGATTTGATTTCAGCGGCGAATCGAACGTGCTGGAGGTCTATATCGCCATGCTGCGCCAGAAGGTAGAGGAAGGCGGAGGCAAGCGGATCATCCAGACGGTTCGCGGCACGGGCTACGTGCTCAGGGGGGAGGCAGGATAAAGCCATGTCCATTCGGCTTCGTCTAACCTTGTGGTACACGGGACTGCTGGCCATGACCTTGCTGATTTTCGGCGTCAGCGTCTTTATGTTTATCAATTGGAACACGTACAACGATCTTAAAGTGATGATCAAAAAACAAAGCGATCAGATCAACGTCAACATGACCTATATTCTGAACAGGGGAACGCTGGACCTTGATTTGATCTCCAAATCGAAATTAGTGGATAAAGATATATTCGTCCAGCTCGTTAATTATCATGAGAAACTGATTTTACAGCCGACTGACCTATTGATGGCAGGAGCCAAAATCAGCTATCCCGATGTAGAGAGCAAGCCGGAGAAGGGATATTACAAGCGGACGATTGAAGTCGGCAAAGTTAAGTATGACTTGTTAACCTATCAAAGACCGGTGTTCTCGCCCATAACGGAAGGGCAAATCGTCGGCTTGCTGCAGGTTGGCGTGTTAACCCATAATGAAGACAAGTATTTATCCGGCCTTCGCAATACGCTTATCATTTATTCCATCCTTGTCGTCTTTATCGCCTTTACAATCGGCATGCTCATCGCCCGTCAGGCGCTTCGTCCAATCGGTCGCGTCATTGACGCTACCCAGCAGATTGAGAAGGGTTCCGATCTGAGCATGCGCATACCGTCAGACGGTCCGAAGGATGAGGTAGGCGTGCTGGTCGATACGCTGAACTCTATGCTCTCGCGGCTGCAGACAGCTTATAATGAGCTGGATGAAGCCTACAAAGCGCAGCGGCGTTTCGTATCCGATGCATCCCATGAGCTTCGCACGCCGCTTACGACGATTCGCGGCAATATTGATCTGCTGGAAAAAATGTGGTCACGTGCTAAGGAATCGGGGCAATTGCAAGGGAAAGACGGCCTTATGCTGACGACGGATCACTGGCAGATGTCCAGCGAAGCCATGTCGGATATTGCAGCGGAGGCGAGAAGAATGAGTACGCTGGTAGGCGACTTGCTGGCACTAGCACGTGCGGACGCGGGTTATGTCATGGAGAAGGAGCAAGTGCAATTGCTGCCGCTCACCGAAGAAGTCGTCAGAAGAGCGCAGCTGCTGCCCCGGGACGCGGAATGGAAGATTGGCGACTTGTCGAGGCTGGTTGGCGTTCCTGTGTACGGCAATTACGATTACTTGCAGCAGCTGCTGTTCATCTTTATTGAAAATGCGTTCAAATATACGCCAAGCGGGCATGTGGAGCTTAGCTCTGTGCGTACGGCAAGCTATGTCGGCTGGCGGATTCAAGATACGGGCATCGGCATGAATCCGGATGAAATCCCGCATATCTTCGACCGCTTCTACCGGGCGGATGAATCTCGCGGCGTGACGGTAGGAACAGGGCTGGGATTGTCGATCGCCAAGTGGATTCTGGATGAGCATGGAGGATCGGTCGAGGTGGTGACGCTGGAGAATGAAGGGACTACTTTCACGATCTGGCTGCCAATAGACTTTTCTGAGGGTGAGGATTCGTCTATAATAGTAGAAACGGATCCGAACGTAAGCTAGTGCTCGCATAATCAGGTCCGTCAGAAAGCAGGTGCAGCTTAATGGAAATCGTGAAAATATCGCCGAGAGGCTATTGCTATGGCGTGGTTGACGCCATGGTGCTTGCTTTGCAAACGGCAAAAAATCTGGAATTGCCGAGACCGATCTACATTCTTGGCATGATCGTTCACAACGCCCATGTAACGGAAGCGTTCGAGAAGGAAGGCGTCATCACGCTTGACGGTGCGAATCGTCTTGAAATATTGGATCAAATTAACGAAGGCACCGTCATCTTCACCGCCCATGGCGTCTCGCCGGAAGTGCGTCAGCGCGCACGGCAGAAGGGCTTGTCAGTAGTGGATGCCACATGCCCGGATGTCACGAAGACGCATGATCTTATTCGGGAGAAGACTGCGGAGGGCTATCATATTATTTATATCGGCAAAAAAGGCCATCCCGAGCCGGAGGGCGCATTAGGCGTCGCTCCTGACATGGTTCATCTCATCGAGAAGGAGCATGAGATCGACGTGCTTAACGTGTCGCACGACAAAATCATCATTACGAACCAGACGACCATGTCGCAATGGGATATTCGCCATATCATGCAGAAGCTTCAAGAGAAGTACCCGCATGCCGAGGTGCATAATGAGATCTGTCTGGCTACTCAGGTGCGCCAGGAGGCCGTTGCGGATCAGGCGGGAACGGCACAGCTTTGTATCGTTGTAGGCGACCCTCGAAGCAACAACTCCAACCGTCTTGCACAGGTGTCTGAGGAGATTGCGGGCGTGAAGGCTTATCGCGTCTCCGATGTCAGCGAGATCAAGCAGGAGTGGCTTCAAGGCATTGACCGCGTAGCCGTTACGTCCGGCGCTTCGACGCCGACGCCGATTACGAAGGAAGTCATCACTTATTTGGAGCAGTACGACTACCGTGATCCGTCTACTTGGGAGATCAAGCGTACAGTTAATATGAATAAGCTGCTGCCGAATATACGTGTGAAGTCGGCCGGCAATGCGGAAGCTTCCGTATAGAGTTACGAATTTAGACGAAATTGAATCGCTCAAAGGTGTTGACGTTGAGCGATTATTTCGGTATATTTACTTTAGCGATTAAAAGCATAAAAGCTTAAAAGCCAAAAAGCTTAAAAGCACGAAAGAAAATATTGGCAGCATCCAGGCGGATGGCCACATTGAACAATTGAGGAGAGATGGACATGATCGTAATTACAAAACATAACATCGCGGATGAGCGAATTGATGAGATTGTCGCATATATCGAGAATGCCGGCGTGCAAGCCCATGTGTCGAAAGGAACGGATCGTACGGTTATTGGCATTATCGGAAAGGCTGACCCTACACTGGCTGAGCATCTTCGCCAAATGAAAGGCGTTGACAATGTGATCAAGATTTCGAAGTCCTACAAGCTTGCAAGCCGTGATTTTCATCCTGATGACACCATTATTGACATTAAGGGCGTCAAGATTGGCGGCAGCAATCTGGTTGTAATGGGCGGACCATGCGCCGTCGAGACGCCGGAGCAGATCGATGAAATCGCGAGACTGGTGAAGGCGGCAGGCGGACAGGTGCTCCGCGGCGGCGCCTTCAAGCCAAGAACAGGCCCGTACAGCTTCCAGGGCGTTGGCGTAGAAGGCCTTGCCATGATGGCGGAAGCAGGCAAGAAGCATGGCCTGCTGACCATTACAGAAGTCATGACGCCGGAATATGTGGACATCTGCGCAGAATACGCGGATATTCTCCAAGTCGGCACGCGCAATATGCAGAACTTCGATCTGCTGCGCAAGCTTGGTACGATCCAGACGCCAGTATTGCTCAAGCGCGGCTTCAGTTCAACTTATGATGAATTCCTGAATGCGGCGGAGTACATTCTGGCCGGCGGCAATCCTAATGTCATGTTATGTGAACGCGGAATCCGAACGTTCGAGACTTACACGCGGAACACGCTAGACCTCAGCGCGATTCCGGTATTGCAATCGCTTAGTCACTTGCCTGTCATCTCGGACCCGAGCCATGGCACGGGCAGACGAGAGCTGGTCGAGCCTATGACGAAAGCATCGGTTGCAGCCGGAGCGAACGGTCTGATTATCGAAATGCATACCGATCCTGATAATTCCATGACAGGAGACGGCGTCCAATCGCTGTTCCCGGATCAATTTGCAGCTCTGCTAAAAGACCTCGCTTTGCTTGCTCCGATCGTCGGCAAGACGTTCGATACGGAGAAGGCGCCGGCAGAAGCCTTTAAGGAATGGAAAATCGTATAATAGCCGCATAACCCGAAACTTCGCGTCCCGCCTGCTTTCTTAAGCAGGCGGGATTGTTTTGTTATAGAAGAAAACGCTGTCATTGTGAACAACTGTTCAAACTTGTAAGTAAACCTGACATGTGAATAAAAAATACCTGACATAGCTATTGACGGAGTGGAAAGCGGAGTTTTATAATAACAACAAGATTCGGAGCAATTATTGAACAATAAACGCTCTTACACTAGTTAATGTTCGGAAATGGAGGAAGTTTAGATGTCAGTTCAAAAAGTTTTGGAGCAAATTAAAGAAAACAACATTCAATTCGTAGATTTCCGTTTCGTGGGTCTCTCCGGCGGCGCGCATCACATCACGTTGCCTTCTACAGAGGTGGACGCTGATACGTTCGTGAACGGCGTTGCTTTCGACGGTTCCTCGATCCCTGGTTTCCGCGGTATCGAAGAGTCCGATATGGTTATGATGCCTGACACTGAAACAGCTTATGTTGATCCTTTCACTAGCCATCCTACTTTGAACATTATGTGTAACATCCACACTCCAGACGGACAGCGTTATGACCGCGATCCGCGCAGCATCGCTCAAAGAGCGGAAGAGTACCTGCAATCGACAGGTATCGGCACGACTGCATTCTTCGCGCCAGAGTCCGAATTCTTCATTTTCGACGATGTTCGCTACGAAAGCTCGATGCACACTTCCTTCTTCGCAGTTGACTCCGAAGAGGGCGCATGGAATACAGCCCGCAAAGAAGAGGGCGGCAACCTGGGCTTCAAAGTGCCGGTAAAAGGCGGTTATGTACCAGTAGCTCCAGTTGACTCCCAACAAGACATCCGCAGCGAAATGGTTCGCCTGATGCAAGAAACAGGCCTTCGCGTTGAGCGTCATCACCATGAAGTGGCAACAGCTGGCCAAGCGGAAATTAACTTCCGTTTCGACACATTGACTAAAACGGCAGACAACCTGCTTAAATACAAATACATCGTGCACAACGTAGCTCGCCAATGGGGCAAAGTGGCAACTTTCATGCCAAAACCATTGTTCGGCGACAACGGAAGCGGCATGCACGTTCATACTTCCATCTTCGACGGCGACTCCCCATTGTTCTATGACAACAAAGAGTACGCTAACCTGAGCAAAATGGCGATGAGCTATATCGCAGGCGTTCTGTACCATGCTCCTGCCCTGATCGCGATTACAAACCCGAGCACGAACTCCTTCAAGCGTCTGGTTCCAGGCTACGAAGCGCCGGTTAACCTGGTATTCTCCAAAGGCAACCGTTCGGCAGCCGTTCGTATTCCAATCGCAGCTGTAACGCCTAAAGGCTGCCGTATCGAGTTCCGTACGCCGGACTCCACTGCCAACCCTTACCTGGCGTTCGCAGCAATGCTGCTTGCAGGTCTGGACGGCATCAAGAAAGGTCTTGACCCGGTCGCTCTGGGCTATGGACCATTCGACAAAAACATCTACGATCTGCCAGAAGAAGAGAAGAAAGAAATCCGCAGCGTACCAGGCACACTGGACGAAGCGCTTGACGCTCTGGAAGCTGATTCCGGCTTCCTGACAGAAAGCGGCGTATTCTCTCAAGACTTCATCGACAACTATGTAGATTTGAAGCGTCAAGAAGCAAAAGCAGTATCCATCCGTATTCATCCGCATGAATACAGCCTCTACTTCGGCTGCTAATCCCGAGCTGAGGAGAGAAAACGAGCCCCTTTGGGCTCGTTTTTTTATGCAATGGCGCGGAAATGAATAAAATCCGAATATTTCATTAAGGTTTTTATTGATATGTTCGACTTTTACGTAAAATTGTCGGGAATCTACTTGATGCAGACGTGCAAACTTGCTATCATAACCATATCATATACAAAGATTGAAGAGGTGGGATGGGAGAATGGCTAGAGCTTATAACTTTAATGCAGGTCCGGCAGCGATTCCGCTGGAGGTTCTGCAGAAAGCGCAAGAGCAATTTGTCGATTACCACGGTGCTGGCATGTCCATAATGGAGATGTCCCACAGAAGTCCGCTTTATGAGGGCGTGAATAACGAAGCGCAGACATTGATGCGTGAATTGTTCGGAATTCCGGACAACTACAAGGTATTGTTCCTTCAAGGCGGAGCCAGCACACAGTTCGCGATGCTTCCAATGAACTTCCTTCGTCCGGGCCATCCGGCAGCTTACGTACAGACCGGCGCTTGGGCTGACAAAGCGATCAAGGAAGCCAAGCTGATTGGCGAGACCGTAATCGCTGCTTCCACAGCATCCGACAATTTCATGCGTGTGCCGAATTTGTCGGAAATTGAAGTTCCTGCCGGCGCATCTTACCTGCATCTAACCTCTAATGAAACGATTGGCGGAACGCAGTTCCAAGAGTTCCCGTCGACTGGCGATGTGCCGCTTATTGCCGATATGTCCAGCGACATCTTGAGCCGTCCAGTCGATATTAATCAATTCGGCATTATCTACGCAGGCGCTCAGAAGAATTTGGGGCCATCCGGCGTGACGGTCGTTATTATTCGTGAAGACCTGGTTAAGGAAGGCTCGAAGTCGATTCCTGCGATGTTCCGCTACGAGACCCATGCGAAGGCAGACTCGCTGTACAATACGCCGCCATCCTTCTCTGTATATATGGTAACGCTCGTACTCAAGTGGATCAAAGAAAAGGGCGGCGTCGCGCAGATCGAGCAATACAACCGCGATAAGACGAAGCTGATCTACGACGCAATCGATCAAAGCGGCGGCTTCTATAAGGGCTGCGCTCACCCGCAAAGCCGTTCCCTGATGAACATTACGTTCCGTCTGGGCAGCGAAGAGCTGGAGAAGCAGTTCATCAAGGAATCCGAGCAAAGCGGATTCGTCGGCCTGAAAGGCCATCGCGACGTTGGCGGCCTTCGCGCTTCCACGTACAATGCGGTTCCGCTTGAGAGCTGTCAGGCGCTGGCGCAATTTATGGCGGATTTCCAAAAACGCAACGGATAGTTTGTTAGAATAGAAACCGCCCTTCCTTTCGCCTCAGGCGTTAGGAAGGGCGGTCTTTTGTCATGCCGCGGAAGGCTTACTACGCCAGCGAGGATTCACTCGCTGTGCTCGGCCCGTGCATCTTGTATCCGACGTTGCGAACCGTCATAATATATTCTGGTGAACGTGCGTTTTTCTCCAGCTTGTCGCGAAGATGGCTAATATGAACATCGACGATTCTCGTATCGCCAAGGAAATGGTAGTCCCATACGCCATGCAGCAGCTGCTGACGGCTGAGAACCTTGCCCTTGTGCCTGGAGAGGAATAAGAGAAGCTCGAATTCCTTCGGCGTCAGATCAATCGGCTTGCCTTCCATATAGACCTCACGCTGATCCACATGCACAGCCAATCTGCCTATCGAAATCATCGTTTCGTCAGATGCTCCTGGCAGCGTCTGCAGCCGGCGGAAGATCGCTCCGATACGGGAGATGAGCTCCTGCGGGCTGAATGGCTTGGTCATATAATCGTCGGCTCCGTTGTCGAGTCCTGTAATTTTGTCGGTGACATCCTGCAGGGCGGTCAGCATGATGATCGGGACGCCGTTGTTCTGCTTGCGCAATTCACGGCAGACCTGAATTCCGTCCATCTTGGGCAGCATAAGGTCGAGGACGATCAGATCAGGGCGGAACGGCTTAAGCATATCGAATACGGCTTCGCCGTCGCTCACGCATCGTACTTCGTAACCCGCGAGCTTTAAATTGAATTCGATCAACATGGAGATGGAAGGTTCGTCATCCACGACCAGTATCTTTTTTCGCATCAATTTATCTCCTTTGCCTCCTAGTATACGGTATAGTATGAAGGGAGACATTCTGCACTAGATTAACCGTGCGTAAAGTGAATGTAAAATTATTACGACAATTTAAAGGTGGGAACAGACTGCAATGGCATTTCATATCGTGCTGGTCGAGCCGGAAATACCGGCCAATACCGGCAATATCTCTAGAACTTGCGCTGCTACAGGCACGCATCTCCATCTGGTACGCCCGCTGGGCTTCGATACGGACGACAAGACGCTCAAGAGAGCGGGTCTTGATTATTGGCATTCCGTTAACATTCATTATCATGACAGCTTTCAGGAGGTTAAGGACCTGTTCCCTGATGCCCGGTTTTTCTTCGCAAGCACCAGAGCGACGAAGGTCTATTCGGAATTCGACTATCAGGACGGCGATTTCTTCGTATTCGGCAAGGAGACAAAGGGGCTGCCCCAGGAGCTGATTGATGCGAATTTGGACACATGCATCCGTATGCCGATGACCGATAATGTCCGTTCGCTGAACCTGTCGAACTCGGCAGCAATCGTTGTTTATGAGGCTTTCAGACAGACTGGGTTCCAAGGACTACGATAGTTGCCTGAATTTTAGAAATTAATTTTTGCGGAAGGAAAACATGAGGGTATGTCGAACTACTAATATTGCAAAGGTTTCTCAAGCTACTTACAAAATAGACATAAAAGAGGTGAAAGTGATGAAACCAGCAGGCGTTGTTAGAAAGGTAGACCAGCTTGGACGCATTGTTCTTCCGAAATCGTTGCGTAAACGCTATTTGATGAACGAGGGGGATCCCGTTGAAATATTCGTTCAAGGCGATCACATCATTCTGGAGCGTTACCGTCCGAAATGCGTATTCTGCGGTTCCATGAACGAAGTTCGCGAGTTCAAGGAGCGCTATGTGTGCGGAGAATGTATGGTGGAAATGGGATATTTGAAGCGCTAGTCGTTGTAGCGAGCCGAACGCTGCAGGCGATTCTGCCGCTCAATGACGAAATGAAGCTTCCTGCCTTAAGCCGTTGCTTAGGGTGGAAGCTTCATTTGTTTCTAAATGGCGCATAAGTATCGAGTGATGCGGCGCGTGCTGCTTACAGACCTTTAGTCTTATCGTCGTTGTAAGAGCTGGTCAGTATGGCGGTAATGAACAGAATAAACACGGTCATCACGATCAAAAAGTTCATGTTTTCGACACCTCCAATTAGCTAGCTTTATTATAACCAACAAGTTTCAAAAAGAAAACTTTAAATGTTGTGAACACATTGTTAACATAAAGGATATGAGTAGCAGTAGAAGATGGGCTTCGGCGCGAAGCTCCGTATGCAAGCTACATCCATAGATTATGTTTGAAGGGGCGAGGGGTATGGATTACCGTTTTTCAACCAGAGTGTCGCAGCTCAAGTCTTCGGCTGTTCGCGACATTCTCAAGCTGACGCAAGGCAATGATTTGATCTCGTTCGCTGGCGGCCTGCCAGCCGAAGAGCTGTTCCCGGTGCAGGCTGTCCGCGACGCGGCGGGACGCGTGCTGGATAAAGGCACAGGCGCCCTGCAATACGGGCTGACGGAAGGGTATCTTCCACTCCGGCAGCAGCTATGCGAAAGAATGGCGGCCAAGGGGATGGTTGTAACGCCTGATGAGATGATTCTCACGACCGGCTCGCAGCAAGCCATTGACCTGCTTGTCGGCGTACTGACCGAGCCGGGCGATACGATTCTGGTGGAGCGGCCGACGTATCTGGCTTGCCTGCAGGTATTCGCGCTCCATGGCCTCAACGTGGTATCGGCGGAAAGCGATGAATTCGGCATGGTGCCGGAATCGGCCGAAGAGCTGATTCGCAAGCATAAGCCGAAGCTCCTGTACGCTGTACCAACCTTCAGCAATCCGACGGGCCGCGTCTGGAGCCAGGAGCGCCGCAAGCGCATTCTGGATATGGTTAAGCAATACGAGATGCTGATTATTGAAGATGATCCGTATGGGGACATTAAATTTAATGAAGAGGAATATTCGTCCTTGTTCGCGCTCGCAGGGGCAGCCCAAGACAATCCCGTGCTGTATACCAGCACCTTCTCCAAGACGGTGGCACCGGCGCTGCGCACAGGATGGGCAATCGGCGACAGCCGGGTGATCCGGATGATGGAGAAGGCGAAGCAAGCGGCGGATCTTCAGTCGAGCACGATGGATCAGCAGATCTTGAGCGAGCTCCTGGGCGGATTCGATCTTGATGCGCATATCGCGCTGATCTCCAGGGAGTACGGAGCCCGCATGAACGAGATGGAAGCTTTGCTCAGAAGCGCAGCGCTGCCGGATCTTAGCTGGGTCACGCCTCAAGGCGGCATGTTCCTGTGGGTGGACTTGCCGGAAGGGCTGGATGCCGAAGCGCTGCTTCGCTGCGCCGTTCAGAAGGGCGTGGCCTTCGTGCCGGGCAGCTCCTTCTATGCGGATCAGCCGAAGCGCAATACCGCTCGACTGAACTATACGTATACCAAAGGCGAGCGCACGGCACAAGGCGTGGCCCGACTGGCGGAAGCGATCGGGGAGTTTACAGCCCGCAGCTAGACGCCCACTCTTCTATAACATTGCCATATTGTTGAAGCGCCTCTACGCCCTGCGGAAGCAGGGCGTATTTGCCGCGCTCGACTCTCTCGAACCAGCCGTAATAATTGCTCCGCAGCATATCTCCGCTCTTGCCGATTCCGGTGGCTGCGGCTATCTCCCGAGGCGCGGATGGCCCCTTCTTATGTAAGACATAAGCGCATTTCAAAGCTTTCTCCCGGTAGGCGGTGACAAGCTTTCTCCCGCTGCTTCCGCCGACGTTATAATCGCCGCTGCGTTCCCTAAACTCCATCAGCAGCCTGCTGCGCTTGCGGTGGCGCGCGCCGCGTACCGGCGGTTCCCCAGGCTCGCATAGGACATCAATAACCGGCGCCTTGGTCTTGTAGAACGTAACGGTCATCAGACCTAACCCCAGCATCCGGCACAGCTCGGTCAGATCGCCGAAGCGCTGATTATGCGCACCGCTTTTTTTGCGGTTCCGCTCGACGGCCAGCACGACATCGGCATTCAGACGAAGACGTTCGATTCCTTGCAGCAGCAAGGCGAGATTGAACGTTTTTTTCATTTCCACAATGATGGTGTCGTCCCGCTCGGGATGTACCGCGACCAGATCGCAGTGCATTACCTCGGCCTTCACCGTATAACCCCGCTGCTCATAGAAGCGTTTGATCGGGCCGTACATTTCTTCTTCCAATTTAACAGCCAACCTCATTCTCCTCTCCATGGACGCAGCATAGCTCTGGTTCACCTATTATAACAGGGGACATGGGGCGCTTGTCGATATTTGCAGGAAGGCGGGATAAAATAGTGGTCAATTTCCGCTTGGAATAAGCATAGGTATGTAATACTTCAAAAAAATGAGGGCCTTAAGGCTTGCGCATGGAATGAATCCCGAGCGGAGAGGAAATAGCGTATTAGCGGAAGCGATGGGAGGAGGCACGGCATGGACATTTTCAAGCGAATATCGGAATATCAGGCAGAAAGCGAAAGATTGGCGTGGACAGGAAACTTCAAGGAATACATCGAGCTGCTGAGGAAGGATCCTTCTCCGGCCATGACCGCACATGCACGCGTGTACGAGATGATCGAATCCTACGGTGTCGAAGAGGTTGGCGGGCGGAAAACGTATAAGTTTTTCGAGCAGGAAATATTCGGCCTCGACCGGGCTGTCGAGAAGCTGGTGGAGGAATACTTCCACTCTGCCGCCAGAAGACTGGATGTCCGCAAGCGGATACTGCTGCTGATGGGGCCGGTCAGCGGGGGCAAATCTACGATCGTCACGATGCTGAAGAAAGGGCTCGAGCGTTTCTCCCGTACGCAGAAAGGCGCCGTTTATTCGATTAAAGGCTGTCCCATGCATGAGGACCCTCTGCATCTGATTCCCCATGAATTAAGAGCGGAGATTGAGAAGGAGCTGGGTGTCAGAATTGAAGGCAACCTTTGCCCGTCCTGCCAGATGCGACTGAATACGGAATATAACGGGCAGATCGAAAGTGTGCTGGTGGAGCGCGTCTTCATTAGCGAGGATAACCGGGTGGGCATCGGCACCTTCAGCCCTTCCGATCCCAAGTCGCAGGATATTGCCGATCTGACGGGAAGCATCGACTTCTCGACGATCACCGAATTCGGCTCAGAGTCGGACCCTCGCGCCTACCGGTTCGATGGAGAGCTTAACAAGGCGAACCGGGGATTGATGGAATTCCAGGAGATGCTGAAATGCGACGAGAAATTTCTGTGGAATTTGCTGTCGCTGACCCAGGAAGGCAACTTCAAGGCGGGAAGATTCGCTTTGATCAGCGCCGATGAGCTGATCGTTGCGCATACGAACGAATCCGAATATAAATCGTTTATTGCGAACAAAAAAAACGAGGCGCTTCAGTCGCGGATGATCGTTATGCCGATTCCGTACAATTTGAAGGTATCGGAAGAAGAAAAGATTTATACCAAGCTCATCTCCCAGAGCGACATGCGCCATATTCACATAGCGCCTCATGCGCTCAGATCGGCAGCTATTTTCTCAATCCTGACAAGGCTTAAGGAAACGAAGAAGCAAGGCATGGATCTCGTCAAGAAGATGCGCATGTACGACGGGCAGGAAGTAGAAGGCTTCAAGGAAGCCGATCTGAAAGAGATGCAGAACGAATACATTGAAGAAGGCATGTCGGGCATCGACCCGCGTTATGTCATTAACCGGATATCGAGCGCGCTGATCAAGCAGGATATGCAGTGCATTAATGCGCTGGATGTGCTGCGCGCGCTGAAGGACGGCCTCGATCAGCATCCTTCGATTACGAAGGAAGAGCGTGAGCGGTATCTCAATTTCATCTCTATTGCGCGCAAGGAATACGACAGTCTGGCAAAGAAGGAAATCCAGAAGGCGTTCGTCTATTCCTTCGAGGAGTCGGCGCGTACGCTGTTCGAGAATTACCTCGACAATATTGAAGCCTATTGCAATTGGGCCAAAATTAAAGATCCATTGACAGGCGAAGAGATGGATCCGGATGAGAGGCTGATGCGTTCCATCGAGGAGCAAATCGGCGTCTCGGAAAATGCGAAAAAGGCATTCCGCGAGGAAATTCTCATTCGTATCTCGTCCTACTCCCGCAAAGGCAAAAAATTCGATTTCACCAGCCATGAGCGGCTGAGAGAAGCGGTGGAGAAAAAGCTCTTTGCCGACTTAAAGGATATCGTGAAAATTACGACTTCCACGAAGACGCCGGATGAGAGCCAGCTCAAACGGATCAATGAAGTGACGAAGCGCCTTATTGACGAGCATCACTATTGCCCGGTGTGCGCGAACGAATTACTTAGATACGTAGGCAGTCTCCTGAACCGATAATGTAGGGTAAGAACCTTTGTCCCAGCGGCAAAGGTTCTTCTTATTTCCATTAAATCCACTCCCTGTACGTTGACGTAATGGAGGAAGAGGGATTATATTCTTCTTATCTCCACCTACATACCTAGAGGGGTATTGTGATTGAACTTGTCCGTATTGGCGTAATGATTCCAGGGAGTATTCAATCTGAAATGGAAAGGGGAGCGTTTGATGAAGGAAATCATGCCGTATGAAGTGGAGCAGCTATTAAAGCATAAGCCGGTCATTGTGGATGTGAGGGAGCTGTCGGAATGGATGACGAACGGCCATATTCCGGGCGCGGTTCATATTCCGCTGAGCCAGCTTGAAGAGAAAGCTGCCGGGCTAGACCGGACTGCGGACATTATCGTGGTATGCAGAAGCGGCAGCAGAAGCGAAGCTGCATGCGAATGGCTGCAAACCTCCGGTTATCGGGCCTACAATATGAAGGGCGGCATGTCTTCCTGGTTCTGGGACAAGACTTACGGATCATAAGCTGAGAATCTATCTTTTTCGAAAAAAGATTATGGGAAATTGCGGAATAGTCGATATATAATAGATACTAGGGCAGTCAACTATAACCGCTAAGGAGTCGTGCGCATTGATTAACGTAACTGCAGAACGTCGGAAGCAACTGGACTACACAGGAATTGGGGAGCAAGACTTGCAATTGCTTAGTGCTTGCAGGCCGATATTCCAGCAGGTCGTAGATGAAGTTGTAGATCACTTTTATGATAAAATCGGACAACAGCCGGAATTGCTTGCGATAATCTCCAAAGTGAGCACGGTAGAAAGATTGAAAGAAACACAGCGCGTATATTGGATGTCGCTCACCGATGGCGTGATCGATTCCGAGTTTATTGATAACCGGATTAGAATTGGAGCCGTCCACTCCAGAGTGGGACTGACGACAGACTGGTATTTGGGGTCGTATATGACCTATCTTGATATTGCGACGAATGTGCTGAAGCGTACAGTGCCGGATCGCTGGCAGCAGGTCGTCCACGCGCTGTCGAAGATGTTCAACCTCGACTCCCAGTTTGTTTTGGAAGCGTATAATTTGCATGAGCAGCAGCGAATCCAGAAGCTTGCGGATTCCCGCTCGCATATGCTGACGACAGTAACGAGCGCTGTGCAGGAATTGGCCAGCCTGATGGTGGAGCTGGATGAAGGCGCGCAGATGATTGCGGCTACGGCTATCTCGACTTCGCACTCGCAAGACAAGACGCATACGCTTCTTGGAGAACTGCGCCAAGAGCTGGACGGCATTCATGAGATGGGAAGCCTTATTCGCGGGTTGTCCGACCAGACGCATCTGCTTGGCCTGAATGCTGCGATCGAAGCGGCAAGAGCAGGCGAGCACGGCAGAGGCTTCGAGGTGGTAGCGAACGAAGTTCGGAAGCTGGCGGCATCCTCGCGCGGCGCGATGGAGGGTATTACCTCCAAGCTGGAAGAAATCGAGAGGAAGCTAAGCGAAGTACGCCAGGAATCGGAGTTGACCTCGGTGGAGGCGCGCAATCAGGCAGGCCGCTCTCAGGAGCTTGCTTCATTCGTACAGATGGTAGAGAAAGTAACAAAAGATTTGCAGCAGTTGAATCAATCGGATAATGAATAGGGAAGTACAAGGAGCGCTCATAAGGGAGGGCTCTTTTTTTGATTCATTTTTCTTCCGTAGATGCTTAAAGAAACGGAAGATTCGTTCCAGATGGAGGAATAAATGCCGGTATATGAATATTTATGTAGCCTTCGTACATGTTAAGAGCATACACACGGAGGTGCTTGAGGATGAAAAGGCATATTAGATCTGCGCTATCGCTCGTGATCTTAGCCGGAGCGCTCGCTATGGCCGGCGGCTGCGGCAATGAGCCTGACGATTATAGCTATGGCAAACGGACAGTTAAGCAAAATGCGATCAAACCGCTCAACCGAATTTCACCGGACGGCAAAGCGATGCCGCATGACCAGATGAGGAGCAGCGAGGCAAAACCAAGTCCAAGCCGAATCAATCATGAACAGCTTGCCCGGATTGCGGCGGGGGTATCCGGTGTCAATCATGCAATTGCTGTAATGAATGAAACGGATGTGCTGGTTGGAATTGAAGTCACCGGAAACAAGCGAATTGTAGAGAAGCGGGTGATGTCGACTTTGTCCAGGCAGTACCCCGAATATCGCTATCATATCACGGCCAGCGATGAGCTGCGCGAGCGTATCAAAGCGGTTGGCAATAGGCAAGGAAAGGGCTATCGCCCGTATATGCTGAATCAGGATATCGGCGTATTGGCGGATGCTATTGATGTATCGTCGGTCCGTCCTTAGCAGAAGGAAGAGAAGCCTTCAAGGCTTCGCGGGAACGCGATTTCTTGAAGGCTTCCGGATGTTCTGTGTTAAGCGCGGTCGCGGTCGCGGCTTCTCATGCCGGCAAGACCGAGCAGACCAAGCAGGCCAAGCCAGCCCCAGCTGAAGCCGCGGTTAGCTGTTGTTGTTGTGTTCGCTGTCGCTCTGTAGTTGGCGCGGTTAGCATTGACATTATGGCGGTTGTACGTGTTATTGTTGGTGCTGTAAGCATTGTAACCGCGAGTGCCGTAGCCGTTATTCACACCATTCTCCAAGCCAGTTGTGGCACGGTTTACGCCGTTCTCAACACCGGTGACGGCACGGTTTACGCCGTTTTCTACACCTGTGATCGTACGGTTTATCCCGTTTTCTACACCTGTTGCAGCACGGTTGAAATTATTCGTCATCGTGTTGCCATTCGGGTAAGCGGTAGGCGTAGGAGCTACCGACATCGTGCCGTTGGGCTCGACCATGGCTGAGCGGTTAGCGTCGGCAGTAGGAACGGTGAACATCATGGTGAAACAAGCAAACATCACGGCGAATAATCCTGCTTTTTTCATTAGCTGTGAACATCCCTTTCTATAATGAATTAGCTTTCCGGCTTATGTTCCGCCGCAACGCTATTTCATATACAGAACTTTGGATAGATCAGGGATGGAAAGTAACGGGGGCGCGGATTAGATGAACTTGCGGCTCGTCTTTTTGCCGTCACAGCTGAACACGAGCTTTTTATCCTCGACGATGGTTTCCAGATGCACATTTTTTCCCCAGAGCTGAACCACATAAGGCAGCGTCCGCTCCACATACTTCAGGTCAAGCTCCGTTCCTTCATATTGATGGATCAGATATAGCTCCCCGGTTCGATTGAAGTCTCCATCCTTAACGAACAGGCTTGGGAATCCGCCGTTCACTTTGGAATAAACGAGCTGGTCCCGAATGTTCTCCCATGACTTGTCGGTAATCTTCCACTCCGGTCCTTTCTTCTCGAATATATACAGGTCCAGATCGTCGACCAGATCTTTGGTCAAGTAGTTGCGCAGGAAGGAGATGTCGGAATCGAATTCCCGCACTTCAAAGATTTTTTCGCGTCCCTTGCCCGGTGTGCGTCCGAAACGTTCCTGTTCTTCCTTCGTCGGATTGTCCCAGCGGCGCTCGATGTCTTCGAATATTTTCAATCCCAGATAATAAGGGTTCAGGCTATGGCGGGAGGGCACGACGACAGAGGAGTTCAGCTTGGCGAACTCGATGGTTTCGTCGCTTGTCAGATCCATCTCGCGAATAATGCGCTGATGCCAGTACGAAGCCCAGCCTTCATTCATAATCTTCGTCTCGATCTGCGGCCAGAAGTACAGCATCTCATCCCGGAGCATCGTCAGAATGTCCCTCTGCCAATCCTCCAGAATGGCGGAGTATTCCTCGATGAACCATATCAGATCCTTCTCTGGCCTCGGCGGGAACCGCTTCGCTTGCGCTGCCGCTTCTTCAGCCCTTTCTCTGGCTTCCGCTACCGCTTCCGTATCTAAATTCCACAAGTCCTCATAGGGGTCCGGGTGGGAAGGCCCGACTGCCCGTTCCTGCTCTTTCCGGCTCATCTCGATATACCGTTTCTTATCAAGCTGATAAGGCTTAATTAATGTGGGGTCTACATGCTCCTGAATGGCGAGAATGGCATCGATAAATTTCTCCACGGCCTCTGATCCATACTGCAATTCGTATTGGTGAATCCGATCGGCTGTGGCTGACATGCTCTCCACCATATTGCGGTTCGATACGCTGAAGCGCGCATTGTTCTTGAAGAAATCGCAGTGAGCCAGAACGTGGGCGACAATCAGTTTGTTCTGAATGAGGGAATTGCCTTCCAGCAGGAAAGCGTAGCACGGGTTGGAGTTGATGACGAGCTCATAAATTTTGCTTAGCCCGAAGTCGTATTGCATCTTCATTTTATTGAAGGTTTTCCCGAAGCTCCAATGGCTGAAGCGGGTTGGCATGCCGTAAGCGCCGAACGTATAGATTATGTCCGCGGGGCAGATCTCATATCTCATCTGATAGAAATCCAGGCCGAAACCTTGCGCGATCTCCGTTATCTCATCGATGGCTCGCTCAAGCTCGCGAATCTCATCCTGATTCATCTCTCATCCCTCCAGGTGGGTGTATAAAACACGGTTCATACCATATGTATGAATGAAGAGAGACGGTTATGAGGAGGACGGCAATTCGCTTACGGCCAAGCGTCAGTTATTCCGTTTTGTCGCTGTTTTTCATATGGTACATGGAATGATCTGCATCTGTAATCAGCTCTCGCAGCGTAGAACCGCCGCCTTGCTTGGAGCTCATGCCGACGCTGGCGTATATATAGACGAGCTGATCATCAATCAGGTATGGCTGCTTGAGCGAAAGCTTAATCTTATCTGCGATAATCATCAGGTCATTATTATCCGCCAGGTGCTGGAAGCAGATCAGGAACTCATCGCCGCCATAGCGGATCAGCACATCGGAGCGGCGGACGCTTGCGCGAAGCCTGGATGCAACTTCCTGCAGCAGGAAGTCGCCTGTGTCATGCCCATAACGGTCATTCACTTCTTTGAAATCATCAATATCAATAAAGAGGACGCTATACTGCTTGTCCGAGCCATTGTTGCATAAATGAGTGAGGTATCTGCGGTTGTACAGCCCAGTCAGGCTGTCGGTCAGGCTGGCATTCTCCAGTTCAATCATGTAGCCAAGAAGCGAGGCTAAGGACTGCAAGGATTCCCTCACGGCTTCCGTGAGTTCAATCGGGTTGTGGTCCAGCAAGCATATGGAGCCGATAAGCGCGGCGGTATCAGCCTTATAGAGCGAGACGGAGACCATGGCGCAATCGCGGGCAAAAGGCATGCAGCCCGAAGCCGCTATCCGGCTATCGTCCATGATGCTCGGAATGATGTGAAATTCGGTGGTCTGTTGGTTCGGAAGCGAGTTCGGCAGGACAGGCATGGCTGCCCCGTATGGAACAAGCTGTTCGCCGCGGCTGTAGACGCCGATAATGCGGTTCGACAAGGTTCCGTCATTCGCGGTCACGCAGATCGTGTTGACCTTGGAGATATGCTTCAACGTATGGATAATTCCTGCTGCTGCATCTTCGATTGAGCGGACGTGGCTGCTCATAATCTCAACTCCTGCCATGTAGTAAGGGCGATAGTCCTTGATTCCAGTAGCTTATCTAGTACTATAGTAGTCTAAACGATGGATGTCCTCAATCATTTTAGGAGCAAAGTAGGAATTTATCCCTAGAATATGGATTTAGTATCCCTCATCCCAACATAGCGGATAGTTTCATGCCATTTTTGTCCGGAAGGCATTATAATAATACATGTATATGGAAACTAAATGGGACATCATGGGATGGTGCCGGAGAGGACGCTTGAGCAATGAGAACTGTATTTTCTTATTTGAAACGATACCGGGCGGCTGCGATCCTTGCGCTGGCGCTTATGCTGACGGAGCTTCTTGTTGAGCTGTTCCAGCCCTATATTATGGCGAAAATGATTGACGAGGGCATACAGACACGCGACACGGAAGTCGTCTTCTTGTGGGGCGGCATTCTGCTGCTCTGTTCTGCAGCGGCATTTGCGGTCGGGATATTAAGCTCCTTCTATGCCGCTCATGTAAGCCAGAGCTTCGGCTTTGACCTGCGGGAGAAGCTGTATGGGAAGATTCAGTCCTTTTCCTTTGCCAACTTTAATAGCTTTCCCGAATCTTCCTTAATTACAAGGCTGACCAATGACATTGTTCAATTGCAAAATACGGTGTTCATGGGGCTCCGAATTATGCTGCGCGCTCCGCTATTTATTGTAGGAAGCGTAATTATGGCGTTTGTCGTGAACTGGCAGCTGGCTTTATGGTTTGCGGGATCGATCCCGTTTCTCGCCCTCTTCCTTTACCTGGTCATGAAGAGGGGGGAGAAGCTGTTCCGCTCTGTCCAGCAGAAGCTCGACCGGGTGAATGCGATCATGCAGCAAAACCTGATCGGCATGCGCTTGATCCGCGTATTTGTGCGGATGAAGCATGAGAGAGGCAGATTCGACAAGTCCAGCGGGGAGCTGATGGACCGGACGGTCGCGGCGCTGCGGCTCACAGAGATGACGACGCCGGTTATTCTTCTGGTCATGAATGCGGGCATTATCGCGGTGCTTTGGTTCGGGAAGGTGCAGCTCGAAGCAGGCAGCGCATCTGTGGGCGAAATAGTCGCCATAGTGAATTATGCGACGCGCACATTAGGCGTATTTTCTTTGATCTCCATGATTGTTGTTAATTTCTCCAAAGCAAAAGCTTCTTCGGAGCGGATCGAAGAGGTGCTGGTTACAGATGCCTCATTAAAGGATGGAGAGGCTGCACCTGCTCGCTCCTCTATTGCGGGAGAGATCTCATTCGACCATGTCACCTTCCGTTATCCGGATACGGAGGAACCGATTCTAAGCGATATATCCTTCCGCGCATTGCCTGGCGAGACGCTTGCTATTATGGGAGCTACAGGCTCCGGCAAGTCGACGCTGCTTCAGCTGATTCCGCGGTTTTATGATACGGCAGAGGGCAGCGTATCTATTGACGGGCAAGATCATGAAGGGTTGAAGATGGAGAGCTTGCGCAGAGCGATCGGTTACGTCCCGCAGGACATTGTGCTGTTCTCAGGTACGGTGGCGGACAATATCCGCGTGGGCAAGGAAGAGGCTACAATGGAGGAGATTATCGAGGCGGCCAAGCTGGCGCAAATCCATGAGACGATTATGAGGTTCCCGAATCAATATGATACCGTTATCGGGCAGATGGGCGTGAATTTGTCGGGCGGCCAGAAGCAGAGGCTGACCATTGCAAGGGCGCTTGTGCGCAAGCCGGCTATTCTTCTCCTGGATGATTGCACCAGCGCGCTGGATGTCCGGACGGAGGCGGCTTTGCTCGATGCGCTCAAAGCGATGAATTGCACGACGCTTCTCGTGACGCAGAAGGTGAGCTCGACAGCTAATTCGGACCGGATTCTCCTCCTCGATGACGGCCGGCTTCTGGCAAGCGGCTCCCATACAGAATTAAAGCAGCAGTCCCCGTTATATAGGAAGATCTGCCAATCTCAATCTGGAAAGGCGGGTGCGGCGCATGCTTGAACCGTTAAAGGAGCCATTCCGTTATGAACCTCCGAAGGCGCTTGCCCAAGGCGCTGGCGATGCAGGCAAGAAGAAACAAGCGAAGGCAAAGGATGCATCCGGCACGCTGAAGCGGATTTGGCGATATGTGGCGTATCACCGTACGAAGCTTGCGGCTGTATTCGCTATGATCGTATTCAGCACGGTATTGTCTCTGCTCGGCCCCTATTTGGCCGGAACGGCAATTGATAGATTCATAGAGGAGCGAAATACGGGCTTCGTTCCTTTCCTGCTTGGCATGGCTGTCGTGTACGGTCTGCATGCATGGACGATGTGGCTGCAAAACATATGGATGATTGGAGTTGCGCAAGAGACGGTTCGCGGGATGCGCCGCGATCTGTTCGCTCATCTGCATAAGCTGCCGATTCCGTTCTTCGCTAGGCGCCAGCATGGTGAATTAATGAGCCGTGTTACGAATGATATCGAGAATGTCAGCTCGTCATTAAACAGCTCATTCATTCAGCTTGTATCAAGCGTCCTGCTGCTGGTCGGCATTGTCGGCGTCATGCTGTCGCTCAGTCCGCTGCTTACGCTGCTTACCTTCCTGGTCATACCGCTTATGGTATTTGGCATGAAGTGGATTACAAGCCGTACGAGCCGTTTATTCAGAGAACAGCAGCGCAATATCGGCGATCTGAACGGTTTTGTCGAAGAAACGTTGTCCGGGCAGCGGATCATTAAAGCTTTTTCACGTGAAGAGGTTGTCACGAGAGCCTTTCATGAACGCAATAAACGGATTCATGAGTCCGGCTTCTGGGCGCAGGCCATCTCCGGCTTTATTCCGAAGCTGATGAACGGACTGAACAACTTCAGCTTTGCGCTCATTGTTGGGGTAGGCGCGCTCCTCGTGATCGGCGGGCATGGGGTTACCGTCGGTACGATTATGATCTTCGCCGAGTTTTCCCGCCAGTTCACACGGCCGCTCAATGATCTGGCCAATCAATGGAATACGCTTTTGTCAGCGATGGCGGGAGCAGAGCGCGTTTTTCAAATTATGGATGAACCGGTGGAAGCTGCGGATGAGAGCGAGGCGGCCGTGCTGGAGCGGATGGAGGGTCGGGTGGAGTTTCGCGGCGTTTCTTTTGCTTATCAGGAAGGCCACCCCATATTGCGCCATATCAGCTTTGAAGCGGAGCCTGGCGAGACTGTCGCATTCGTAGGTCCGACGGGAGCGGGGAAATCTACGATTATCGGATTGCTATGCAGATTTTATGAGCCATCGGCCGGGTCCATCCGGATTGACGGCCTTCCTGCAAGCGGAATCCGGCGCGACAGCTTGCGCGCCCATATGGCTTTTGTTTTGCAGGATCCGTTCCTGTTCGAAGGAACGATACGGGATAACATACGTTACGGCAAGCTTGATGCCGCGGATGAAGAGGTGGAGGAAGCTGCGAAGCTTGCCAATGCGCATTCGTTTATTATGCGGCTTCCCGGCGGCTATGGCGCAAAGCTTAAGCCGGATGGCGGCGGGATCAGCCAAGGACAGAAGCAGCTCATTGCGATCGCGAGAGCGATATTGGCGGACCCTGCTATTCTCGTATTGGATGAGGCGACGAGCAGCATCGATACCGTTACGGAAATAAAAATTCAAGAGGCGCTGCAGCGGTTAATGAAAGGAAGGACCAGCTTTGTCATTGCGCATCGGCTCAATACGATACAGACAGCGGACCGGATTATCGTCCTGCAGGACGGCAAGGTTACGGAGAGCGGCGCACATGACGAGCTGCTGGTTCGGGACGGCTTCTACAGCAAGCTGGTGAATGGCCAGGTTGTGCTGACTTAGCCGGAGTCTGATTTGCAATTGAAACGTTTTTTCACCTATGCAGTATTAATGGTTAACATAAGCTTCAAGGAGGCTATCAGATGGAACGACCAGATCAAGAGGGACAAGCTGAGGAACTCCGGGATGCACCGGACAGCGCGGAGCAGCCTGCAGCGGGGAATGTCGAGGCGGAGCAGCTGGAGGAGAAGGATATCCAGAAGTGGGCCGGCAAAATCGGCGATTATAATCAGCAAGAGAAGTATGTGCAGGAAGGCTTCTGGGGCAAGGTGAAGCGTTATGCGTCGAAGGTTCCTTTTGCTAGGGAAGTGGTGACGCTCTATTATTGCGCGACTGATCCGGCGACGCCGATGAAGGCCAAAGCAACGGCCATTGGCGCATTGGCTTACTGGATTCTGCCGATTGACCTCATTCCGGACTTCGTGCCGGTTGCAGGCTTCGCGGACGATGCGACAGCTGTATTGCTGGCATACAAAGCGCTCAGCAGCCAGATAACGGACGAGCACCGGGAGCGGGCAGAGCAGTTTTTTGCCATTAATCGTGATTTTAAAGTCATCACTCGGACGTAGCAGGCGCTCAACAAGGGTAACCATGCATCTCCGGACGAGGGAGTAATGGAACTATAAAGGGCCGTGGCCCAGCAATATCTATTGCTGGCTCACAGCCCTTGTTTGCGTTTCGCTTAATTTAGAACAAGCTCCAATCCATCTCCTTGGAAAGAGTCTCAAGCAGATGAACCCCTGCAATGCTATTGCCCTTCGGGTTCAGTGAGGGGCCTACGACTCCGATGCCATAGCGGCCTGGTACCATGGTCAGAATGCCGCCGGCTACGCCGCTCTTGGCAGGCAGTCCGACTTCAATGGCGAATTCGCCGGAGGCATTGTACATGCCGCAAGTCACCATAAAAGTTTTGGCGATTTGCACATACCGTCTCGGAACGAGATTCACGCCAGTTATCGGATCGGTGCCGTTATACGCCAGAACAAGCGCCATTCGAGCGAGATCTGCGCATGTGACGCCTATAGAGCAATGGCGGAAATAGACATCCAGCACATCGTCGACTTTGCCCTTAAGAACGCCGTTGTCTTTCAGAAAGTAGGCCATAGAGCGGTTAAGGTCCGCCGATTCGGCCTCTGAGCGATAGACGGCCATATCATAATCCAGCGAGTCATTCCGTGCCAGCTTTCGGAAAAATTGCAGCGTTCGCTCCGACTTCTCTCCGGAGCTGCCTCCAGCAATAAGGGAAGAGATTGCGATAGCTCCCGCATTGATTAACGGATTGAACGGAATGCCGGGCTGAACAAGCTCAAGCTTGAGCATGGAGTTGAAGTTGTCGCCCGTCGGCTCCATGCCTACCTTATCGAATACGACATCTTCTCCGTTGTCCATCAGCGCAAGGAGGAGGGTGAATACTTTGGATATGCTCTGCATGGTGAATGTGAGGCCGCAATCGCCTGCAGTGACGGAACGGCCTTCCCGATCGATAATATGGATCCCCAGCGCTTCTTGCGGCGCCTTTGACAATTCGGGTATGTAGGAAGCGACCTTTCCTTGCAGGCACTGCTCTTTGCTGGCTGCCAGCCATAGGGGCAGCTGCCGCTGCAGCATTTCAAGCTCTGATTCATGGCGATGTGCTTGGGACACCGTCTTCACTCCTTAGGTACGCTTTTTCAGAAATTATATCGGATTGGGCATCCCTGTTACAACAACGGGGATGCGAATCGCCGCACCATTTTTGCAAAGAAAATATTAACTTTTGTTAATAGGCTTATAGCCTTAGAAATGATAAAGTAAAAAGGCGTTTGGAATACATATTACATTGAAAAATGAAGAGACACTGTGGGACAGAAAGAGGGACTGGATTAGCATGAATAAAAACAAAACGTTTCAAAGTCGGATTGCTCTGGGAGCGGTACAGGTGTTGCTGGCAGCAATGCTTGCGCTTGTACCGGTGCTTGCTGCGCTGCCAGAATTGGCGGCGGCTGCCGATTTGATGGACCAAACGTCCGGAGCAGGGGAACCAGAGGGTACTTTTCGGGCACATGGAATGGCTCAAAGCTTTACTGCCGGAACGTCCGGATATTTGAATCGGATCGATTTGTACATGGTAGATTACGGGAACCCGAACATTGTGTTTACGCTGAGAATCTATGCAGGGCAAAGCATTACCGGACCGGCGCTTGCTTCGGCGACATTCAGCAGCAGCACGATTCCTTATAATCCAGGTGGCTGGACGAGCGTGTTCTTCACTCTTCCGGCACAGGTGCAGGCAGGTCAGCAGTATACGATGTTCTTGACGTCTTCCATCGGTGATTCACCACAGACGGTGTGGAAGACGTATACCACCGATGTATACGCAGGTGGGAAAGCCTATCGTGCCCCGGAGTGGTTTGACGATTATGATATGGGCTTTGCCACTTATGTCGGCCCTGAGCAAAGGGATTATACAACCTCGCTTACAGCCTTGCCCATAACCGGCACATATGGTCAATCCGTTATCATATCAGCGGAGCTCTCAACTCCGGAAGGCCCTCTTGCAGATAAGAGAGTTCAGATATCCATTGATGGAAATTCGATCGGTTACGTGACAACAAATGCATCGGGGAAGGCTGCAGGAAGTTATTCTCTGCGGCTGACTGCGGGCACCTATCCGCTTAAACTGTCATTACCGGCATCTAATCCTTATTCGGCAGCGGAATATGTGACTACGCTTACGGTCAACAAAGCCCCGCTTACGGTAACGCCTAATGATGTATCGAGGCCATATGGATCTCCTAATGGGAACTTTAGTGCCAGCTTTAGCGGTCTGATGGCTTGGGACACGGCTGCTTCCATTGGTCAACCGGTATATTCGACTGCCGCTCATGCATCCAGTCCAGTCGGCAACTACAATATAACGATCGGCGGTTTGAATTCAACAAAGTATACCATTACCTATTCGCTGGGGACATTAAGCGTAACGCCAGTGCCTCTAACCGTTACTGCGGCGGATCAAATTCGGGTTTACGGACAGCCCAACCCTGTTTTAACAGGCTCTATATCTGGTCTTGTGAATAACGATACCTTGCGCGCAGCCTACTCGACATCAGCAATCGCATCAAGTCCAGCGGGAACATATCGGATCGTGCCTTCCTTGTCAGATCCGGATAATGTTCTTCCTAATTATGCCGTTACAATTGATGAGGGCGAGCTAACGGTAACAAAAGCCGAGCTGCGTGTTACAACCGACCCGGTATCGCGCTGGGCCGACCACGCGAACCCGCCGCTTAAAGGGAGTCTTACAGGCGTTGCAGCAGGTGATTCCATTACAGCTCAATATGGAACGTCAGCGGAAGAAGACAGCCCTGCAGGGGAGTATGACATTACCGCACAGCTGGCGGATCCGCTGAATCGCTTGAATAATTACGAGATTATAATGGAGACGGGTAAACTGACGGTCTATGGGGCTCCTGAGCCGGTGCTTGCCTCTGGAGATACAGCTAATTCCGTGAAATCGAATATCGGTCTGCCGGGTATGGATGCTGCAAACCGTCCTATCCGCTGGACTTCTTCGGATAACAGCTTGCTTGATGCGGCAACTGGCGAGGTGCATCGGCCGGTGTATTCGGCTGGCGACTCTGTCGTCACGCTGGAAGCTGCAGTCGATGCGAATCAGACAACCTATCGGGCAATGTATCAACTTACAATCGCCAGGAAGGACCCGGTAGTCTCGATGCCGCCTGTAGAGCCGCAACCCGGCGCATACATTGATTTTGTAAACGAGAACAATCAAAAGGAACGGATAAGCTTCCCGTATTCTGAAGTAAATTCCGGTTTGTTGGCAATCGGAAATCATACAGCCAAGGGCTATTTTGAGCTGAGCGGGGAAACGGTGAATGAACTTCTTGAAATGAATGCCTCGCTTGCCGTTAAAGTGAGAATGGCTGGAGGCATGATGAAACTGCCGCTCTCCGATCTAGCGGCTGCCGCAGCCAAGCAATATTCAGGCAAGGACGGCACACAAGTCAAATTTGCGATTTACGCTGGAGAGACGGTTGCGGGTAATCCATTGCTTGCGGAGTTGAAGTCCCGCGGTGCAGAACTCTTGTCCGCGCCAGTTCAGTTCAAGGTGGTTATGAGCAGTGCTGATGGAACTGGATCTCATATCGTTCCATTAAGCGGCAAAGCGGAGCGGCACATTTTGGTACACAATACTGATGCCACCGGTCAGATTGTAGCCCTGTGGAATGATCAGCTGAGGCAGCTGAAATATGTTCCTGTCCGTTATGCCAAGACTGGAGAGCTGGACTATGCGCTTGTACCGGGCGACAGTGACGGGATATACGTTAATATCGCAAACCGAATAGCTTTCTCCGATATGCAAGATCATTGGGCCAAGCATGAAGCGGAGAAGCTGGCTTCCATGCTAATCTTTGAAGGAAAAGAAACGGGCGTCTTCGATCCGGGCACAGCATTGACCAGGGCGGAGACGGCGGCGTTGTTGGTCAGGGCGCTTGGAATCGGCGAAGCGGACCAATCGGCGGATCTATCCGACATCGGCGGGCAATGGTACGAGGCGGCAGTTGCGTCTGCCGCATCAGCCGGCTTGGTGACGGGGTATGAAGACGGAAGCTTCCGTCCGAATGATGCTGTCACAAGAGAGCAGTTGGCAGTTATTATTGCGAGAGCCATCGCTTATTCCGGGCGTTCCGACTCAACCATTCAAGAGGGATTTGTGCTGCCGAACGATTGGAACGACGTATCGGGCTGGGCAGCAGAGGCTGTAAACCAAATGCTTGCATTAGGTATTGTTAAAGGAGATCATGCCTGCAATTTCAACCCGCAACATACCGCGACTCGTGCGGAAGCGGCGGCAATGCTGAGCCGTCTTCTCGGCAAGCTCGGCTATATTTAGAGCTGGATTAGTTAGATTTCCTCAAACAAAACCCGTCAGTGTGCATTGCGCTGGCGGGTATTTTTTATGTTCGCAGTCCAGCCATGATTCATCTCATCATAAATCGGGTAAAGTTTTTTTATAAAAGTGCTTGACCAATTCAAATAGGCTATGGTATATTCTAATTCCGGCCGAGAAATACGGCGGACGTCAACGAGAAGCGAAAAGAAATTTTGAAAAAAAGCTTGCACGATGACGGGATATATGATAGGATAACAAACGTTGTCACTGAAATTTGATTGTTCTTTGAAAACTGAACAACGAGCGAAAATGCCCTGTTAATTCTAAGGAATTGATAGAAAAGCAACAACGTTATTGAGCAAGTCAAACTAACTTTTATGGAGAGTTTGATCCTGGCTCAGGACGAACGCTGGCGGCGTGCCTAATACATGCAAGTCGAGCGGACTTGATGGAGTGCTTGCACTCCTGATAGTTAGCGGCGGACGGGTGAGTAACACGTAGGTAACCTGCCTGTAAGACTGGGATAACATTCGGAAACGAATGCTAATACCGGATACGCGAGTTGGTCGCATGGCCGACTCGGGAAAGACGGAGCAATCTGTCACTTACAGATGGACCTGCGGCGCATTAGCTAGTTGGTGAGGTAACGGCTCACCAAGGCGACGATGCGTAGCCGACCTGAGAGGGTGATCGGCCACACTGGGAC
>NZ_QXQB01000001.1 GCF_003605435.1 Paenibacillus pinisoli | reverse complement strand
AGCCCCCCTCAAGATGAGATTTCCCAATTAGTAAGACCCCTTGAAGACGACGAGGTTGATAGGTTCGGGGTGGAAGCACAGCAATGTGTGGAGCTGACGAATACTAATCGGTCGAGGGCTTATCCTACAAGCTTTCCGAAGGAAAGGCTGACATCGTAAGCATATGCTTGGGTGAGCCTGGAGATTGGCGAGCACGCTAAAGAAGTTGAAGCATTACTTTCGTATCCAGTTTTCAAGGTGCAAACCTTGAAGTTCATGGTTCTGTCTTTTCTGAAGACATTCAGGAAGCATAATCATCGAAAACTGCATATTCCCTGATAGCTCAGTTGGTAGAGCACTCGACTGTTAATCGAGTTGTCACAGGTTCGAGTCCTGTTCGGGGAGCCATACAGAGAGGTGTCCGAGTGGTCGAAGGAGCACGATTGGAAATCGTGTATACGTTAATCGCGTATCGAGGGTTCGAATCCCTTCCTCTCTGCCAGTAAGGCCCGTTGGTCAAGGGGTTAAGACACCTCCCTTTCACGGAGGTAACAGGGGTTCGAATCCCCTACGGGTCACCAACTTTTCTTTAAAAAAGACTTGCAATCTTATAGAGGAATGTGATAAGATATAAAAGTCGCTCAACACGGAGGATTAGCTCAGCTGGGAGAGCATCTGCCTTACAAGCAGAGGGTCGGCGGTTCGATCCCGTCATCCTCCACCATATATACTTTTAACGACGCGGGGTGGAGCAGCCCGGTAGCTCGTCGGGCTCATAACCCGAAGGCCGCAGGTTCAAATCCTGCCCCCGCAACCAAATTACCATCGGAGACATCCGGGTACATATGATGTGGAGCTGTGGTGTAGAGGCCTAACATGCCTGCCTGTCACGCAGGAGACCGCGGGTTCGAATCCCGTCAGCTCCGCCATTATAACATCATCAGGCTCGGTAGCTCAGTTGGTAGAGCAGAGGACTGAAAATCCTCGTGTCGGCGGTTCGATTCCGTCCCGAGCCACCATGAAGTAACAAATTGAATTTTGCCGTTGTAGCTCAATTGGTAGAGCAACTGACTTGTAATCAGTAGGTTGGGGGTTCAAGTCCTCTCGACGGCACCACATGGAGGATTAGCGAAGTGGCCAAACGCGGGAGACTGTAAATCTCTTCCTTCGGGTTCGGTGGTTCAAATCCATCATCCTCCACCACTTACCTAGGGGCATAGTTTAAAGGTAGAACAAAGGTCTCCAAAACCTTTGGTGTGGGTTCAATTCCTGCTGCCCCTGCCAATTTCATAAGGTGTAACATGGCGGTCGTGGCGAAGGGGTTAACGCACCGGATTGTGGCTCCGGCATTCGTGGGTTCAAGTCCCATCGATCGCCCCATATAACACCTTAAAGTAATGACAAATAATGTTGGGGATTAGCCAAGCGGTAAGGCAACGGACTTTGACTCCGTCACTCCAAGGTTCGAATCCTTGATCCCCAGCCATTACATGCGGAAGTGGCTCAGCGGTAGAGCATCGCCTTGCCAAGGCGAGGGTCGCGGGTTCGATTCCCGTCTTCCGCTCCATTTTAATTTTGGCGCCATAGCCAAGTGGTAAGGCAGAGCTCTGCAAAAGCTTTACCCCCAGTTCGAGTCTGGGTGGCGCCTCCACAACACCATAGTGTGCGGCCTTAGCTCAGCTGGATAGAGCGTTTGACTACGAATCAAAAGGTCAGGAGTTCGAATCTCTTAGGCCGCGCCATTTTCTTTTGAAGCAAGTTCTCATAATGCGCCGGCGTGGCGGAATGGCAGACGCGCTCGACTCAAAATCGAGTGGGAAACCGTGGAGGTTCGAGTCCTCTCGCCGGTACCACATTAACCAAAGATAGTTCATTAGAGATATTCTCTAGTGGGCTTTTTTTTTATGTTTTATAGACTCGACTCATTGTGTTTGCTGAAGATACTTTGGCACTGAACTCCAAGTGCGAATAATTATTTGCTGTAGTGGAATAATCACTATGTCCCAACCACTCTTGAACTTCTTTCATGCAAATGATATCAGATCAGGTCGCCGATTTCTTCGGCGGCCTTCTGTGCATGTTAAACTCTTCGAATGTAACGGTCTTATCCTAAGAGATGTTACGTATCTCCATATCGATAATCAAGACTCGACAGATATGATTATTGATTACCTATCATATAAGCTGATCTTAACGTTGTCTCTAGACTTGTATTCACTTGTGTCCTAGCCGCGTGGCAAGTTGTAAGGAGTCAAAATGAACAATGGTGGAGAAGTCCACGTCTTCTGGTTCCGGCAGCTTACAGCGGCAGTGAACGAGGGAACGGATACTGTCTAGCGGCTAGTGTGTCCTCCATACGTGATACCTCCTAATTTATAACGAAGTCGGCGGAGTTTTTGGGCACTTTATGAATGCAGTTCCCACACGAAGGTTTATGTTCGCTTAGTTCATTAGCGGTGCGAGGGGATGGAAAATACATTATACCCGGGTAATATTGATAATTTATTTTTACCCGGGTATAATAGGTGTAACAATTAGAGAGGAGGCCAGCATGAGTAATGTCCTAACGCACTTATACTGCACGGCATTTTTGGGTGTGAGAGTCGTCGCCAGTGGTTCGTTACAGCACGTTGTCACCGCAGTGAAGGATGCTCTGGATGATAGAGACCTTACACAGTTGCTTCTATTTGACGATTCTACGGGAAAGCAAGTGGATGTGGATTTTCGCGGGAAGACAGATGATGTGCTCGAACGATTAGAAGAACAGTATGGTGACATACCCGGTACGGAAGTGAAACACCAGCCTGCACGGCGTGTCGGCCGGCCCAAGCTGGGGGTTGTTTCCGGTGAGGTTACGTTGTTGCCGCGGCAATGGGAATGGCTCAAGAGTCAACCTGGAGGGGCGTCGGTAACATTACGAAAGCTCATTGATGAAGCTCGCCGTGCTGGAGAAGAACAGAGCAATGTTCGAGGGTCTCAAGAAGCGGCACATAACTTTATGACCGCTATGGCCGGGAACTTCCATCAATACGAAGAAGCTCTGCGGGCACTGTATGCTGGTGATTTGGATCGCTTTAACCACTTCATCGAAGACTGGGCACCTGATATCAGAAACCATGTCAAAAGATTAGCCGCTTATGCTTTCCCTGAAGAGAGCTTATGAATGATAGCATTTGGAGGCGTAAAGAATTAAAAAAAGAGTTTGAATCTATTCGTTAAGATTATCTGGCCGGTATCGGGGCATCGGACTGTAGCGATCTAAGTTTCACGCCTTCTGCCTATTGCGGAACTCTCGATACCGGATTAATTGGAGGAAAACACAATCATGAATATACTGAAAGTCAACGGCATTGAATTGTCCTATGACAGTTTCGGTGACGAAAATGACGAGGCTATTATCCTAATCGCCGGGCTTGGAACCCAGATGATTCGATGGACGGTTCCGTTTTGCCGGATATTAGCAGCGCGGGGCTTTCGCGTAATCCGCTTTGACAATCGCGACGTGGGCTGCTCGACACACTTTAACCATTATCCATCGCTGAATTTTGAAGCACTGGCGGCTGCTCTCATGTCAGGACGGCGACCAGACATCCCTTATACTCTCGATGACATGGCCAATGACGCTATCGGACTGCTCGACGCCCTTTCCATTGACCGGGCACATTTTGTTGGCAGGTCGATGGGCGGAATGATCGCCCAGCTTGCAGCCAGCGAGTACCCTGAACGGGTCCTATCACTCACCTCCATTATGTCTAGCTCCGGTAATCCCACCCTTCCGCAAGCTTCTCCGGATATCATGGCAATGATGACGAAGCCGGCGTCGAGCCCCTTTGAGGATGAAGCGGGATTTTTGGCACATAGCCTCTCTTTTGCTAAAAGCATCGCCGGCACTGGCTATCCGTTCGAAGAAGACGCGTATCGGGCACTCATTCTGGAGGAAGTTAAGCGGGCGTACGATCCAGGCAGTATCGGGCGGCAAATTGCTGCGATCGCTGTCTCCGGTGACCGTCGTCCGCGGCTGGCGACAATAAAAGCACCAGCGCTTGTCATTCATGGGATGGACGATCCCTTGTTCGTACCGGCGTGTGGCGAGGACACGGCTTCTGCAATCCCGGGTGCCGAGCTTATGTTGGTTGAAGGCATGGGACACGACCTCCCGCACCAGCTGTACAACGTAACTGCTGATGGCATAGAGCGAACGGCTCGTCGCAATTGATACGCGCTTGTTAACGCGCCTCCAGTTGAACGTATATGTGGAAACGATCGAATAAGCGCCGGTTTTACGATAATTTCGTGAACCGGCGCTTATTTTTGCGGGACATTTCCAGAGACCGCTATTGAGCTATCGTACCCGTTAGCCTGAGAGTCCCTTATTAATTACCGAGCTGCTCCGCCAAACCGATTAGAAGCCCTTCAATTCCACGAATATAGCAGAGCTTATATGAGTTCTCGTACTGAACCACTTCGCCAACGAGCTGAGCGCCATGCTTAGTGAGCCTGGATACCATTTCGTCAATGTCTTCAACGGCAAACATGACGCGCAGATAACCGAGGGCATTGACAGGGGCGGTTCGGTGATCTGATACAGGAGACGGGGTGAGAAAGCGCGAAAGCTCAAGCCGGCTATGACCATCTGGGGTAACCATCATAGCAATCTCTACACGCTGTGAACCCAGCCCCGTTACGCGGCCAGCCCACTCACCTTCGACAGCAGCCCGCCCTTCAAGCTTCAAGCCAATTTCCTCGAAGAAAGAAATTGCGTTATCAAGAGATTCTACAACGATGCCGACATTGTCCATCCTCAGTAATTTGTTTTTTTCCATAGCTTATCTCCTTAGATGTACAAATTTATTATTTAACAATTCGGAGTTACGATAGTATCTCCTGCTTATAAGGAAACCTTATTTGTCAATATGTTCATTAGAAGTAAAATCTATTAAAGTAGAAATGAACAGTCATGTTGATGACTACAAGATGATGAATGAAAGGGGAGATAGATGATGAGTAACGATTTTCAGTTTTTGCCCATTAGCCAGGTCGCAGGGAAATTTCCGGAAAACACTTGGTGGTCGAAGTTTTACAAGGATTTCAACGACGAGAACCTGGTCGCCTACTATGAGGGGGATTTGACGCTGCCATTCCTCAATCTGGATTGGGATATGCCTTTCCCTCAGCAAGAAGGGGTAATCATTGTTTTTATAAATGGCAGCCTTACAGTAGACAACCTCTATAACCAAGAAACGGACGGTGCCATTGCTCTTATAGTGACTGGCAACCTGAGCGCCAAAAATATCGCTGTAGGCGGCCAGGAAGTTTATGTAGCGGGCGATTTAAGCGTTGAGGAAATATTATGCGGCTCCTACAACCATGGTGAAATGATTGTAGAAGGCAATCTGAATGCAAAGGTTTTAGTTCAAGATGGCGAGTACCGCTTCAAAGCAGACGGAGAGCAAAGCATTGTATGTGCGGTAAACGTGTGGGATACGGACGCGGTCTGTCAGGAGCTCCCGGTCGATATTCGGAAGGTATTGATTGAGGATGTTTTTCTGGACAGTGAAGAGGAAGAAATCGATTTTTCTTTTCATACGCTGGTGACTGTACTTGAGGAAGGGCGTTCCGCATTGCTGGATTGGAGTGAAGCTCTCCAACGAAAGAAAGCGGAGCATTTGTATTTCACTTCCAACACCATCAATGAAGAAAACATACTGAAACTGACTCGGTCTATTTTGATGACGGATGAACAACCTTATTTTGATTTTGAGGAACATGACGCCTATTTCAAAGTTCAGCGGGAGCATATTGGTGATGATGGAGAACAACGGAACCCCAGCGTTTACATCAAGACTGCCCAGCACCATTATTTTATTTGGCTGGACGACGACCATTCTGTCAGCCTGTTGATGAAATCGGGAGATAGCGAGTGGGAGGATATTGACGAGGAGTCCTCAAAGCCATTAGCTGAATACTGGCTCATGCTGCTGACATGCGTGAATGCAGCTGAGCTTTATTTGCCGAATATTGAGGTTAAAGTTGTGCAAGACATTTTGCAGCACCCTGTCATACAGGAGCTGGACCCCTATGGGGAGGAGAATGACGGTTTCTGGGACGGTTCCAAATATTACGGCTTTCGTCGCCAGGCCTATACCGATGAGGATGGATACTGCTTTGCTGCCCGGATCGATATCGAGACCCCGGATGGTGCATTTTATTTCTACACGCTGGACAACAACTCTTATGTTTCCCGGCATTATCAACCCCCTAACCATCATGTCCGACAGGACATGTCTTTTTTGGACGCCAAACGCTGGGAAGCATCAGAACGGTATTTTGACAGATTCAAAGATTTTATTGCTCGGAAAATAAGCGTAGACGGGAGTTCTGTGCGGAAATCATGAACGCAGGTCCAACTTCATGAAGAAAAAAGGTGATAGATATGCAAATCAATAAAATGTCCAGCCCGGAAAAAGCTCTGGACTTCGACATCAGAAGGACCATTATTCTTAGCTTATATCTTAAGGAGTGGTCTATGCCAGAATATAGAGTCATCATGACCAAGCCGGAAATGGGCGTATATATTGAAATTTATTATTTCCCGTCAATGAATGATCTGACTCCAGCAAGATTCGCTACAGTAGGCCTGTCTCATTCGGTTCGAAAATCTGGAAAGCCTTCAGAGACGGAGTGGATGCTGGCTTTAAATCCCGATATGGGACAAGAAAGCATAGATCGCGTATTCTCTTATTTCTGCGACCTGATTGCCCATAATTTGGAGCATATGCGATCTTCGGATGTCCCGCGAGTCATGACGGAAAGCGCACTCGCACCAGAGAATTGGACAACAAAAGCCCTTTTGATAGATGAACTAAGAGGGGAAAGCGAGGATTTCGAAGAAATAAATATAGGCGAAGACATCATCAGTGTCTTGTGGGTCATCCCCATTACTTCTAAAGAAGCGGGTATCGTTCTACAAGATGGCATTGATGCTTTTGATGCTTACATGGAAAACCTTCCGTATTCCATCATAGATCCCACTCGTCCTGATGAATAAGGGGATTCATATCCTTATAAGAAAGAGACAGTAAGCCGGATGACACTCAGGTTTAAGCCTGAATGCCTTCAGGCTTTTTTGTTTATAGGGACTATACAATTTTGAGGTGAATTGCGTAAACGTTTTAACAAGAAAAAGGTGGAAAAATGAACTCCTGAATGAGGAAATATGGGATATCCTTTCAAGTTTTGGAGAAGTGGCTCAATGTTAGATTTCTAACGGAAATGACATCGATTCTTTATAAATGTGCTTGTATTCAATGAAGCACTTAATTTTGTGTCACTTTAACTAACGGAAAAACGCATAAATATAAAGATTTTCGCTATGATTTAGGCATTAACCTAACACTATAATGTTACATAGAATTAATGTAAACGGTTTATTTTTAGATTTTTCAAAAAAACCTATTGTAATCTGAGTGATCATGAACTACAATAAAATCAGAAATTGCGTAAACGTTTACATCCTTGAGGTGGAAAAATGAACTAATATCGTTTATTATCAAAGGGAAATATTGAGAAAACGTTATGACACGATTGAATGGAAGGGGGTGGCTAAGACGAACAAGGAAATTACTATTAAGGACGTAGCCAAGCAAGCGGGTGTATCTGTCGCTACCGTATCCCGAGTGATGAATGGGCGGGATCGCGTAAGCGAAGCCACTCGCAAGAAAATACTTAAAATTATCGAAGAGATGAACTTCGTGCCGAATACGATGGCTGCATCGATGGTCAATAAAAAAACCAACATGCTGTCCGTCGTGGTGCCGGAGATTCAGAATCCATTCTACACCGCAGTCATTGGCGGTATGGTCGAGGTAGCCAAGAAGGAGGGCTTCACCACTCTAGTCGTTGCCACGAATAGCGACGAGGCGGAGGAGGAGGAATTTTTTGAAAGCTTCCTGGGGAAAAATGTGGATGGGATCATTCTAATCGGCACTCATAAGGATGCGGAGTTTTACCGGAATATTCGCAAGCCTACTATCCTTGTTGACCGTTACATCAACGATTGCGGTCATGATGGCGTCTTAATCGACAACTTCCGCGGCGCTTACGAAGCGACCAAGCACTTCGTGGAATATGGTCATGAGCGCATTGCGATTATAGACGGGGCACATGATTTTAACGACGGCAAAGACCGTTATTGGGGATATCGTCAAGCGATGCATGAGAGCGGCCTGACACCCGATCCTGCCTATCACAAGCAGGGGAATTGGCTGGAGGAGGACGGCTACCGGTTTACAACGGAGCTTATGCAATCCGGGCAGCCGCCGACGGCTATTTTTGCGGCTAACAACGTCATTTGCACAGGCGCGATTAAGGCGATACGCGATTTGAATCTTCGGATCGGGGAGGATATTTCCTTAATCGGCTTTGATGATAACGAGCTTGCCCAGTTCGTTCAGCCAAGAGTGACTGTAGTCAGCAGGCCGACAAGAGAGATGGGGATTCAAGCGGCGGAGATGCTTATTCAAAAAATCAAGGGAGAGCCTAAAGAACAGACGAAGCTGAAAAAAATGATTTTGGATGTAGAGTTGAAGAAATTCGGCTCAGTCAAAAAACTGAAGGCGTAATAGCGGGGGGAGAGCCATGGCGAGGATCTTGGTAGTGGGCAGCATGAATATGGACATCGTCACAGGGGTTGAGCATCACCCGGTTCCCGGCGAAACGATACAGGGCAACGAGACCCGGTTCTTTATTGGAGGCAAGGGGGCCAACCAGGCGGTGGCCGCCTCTCGTTCCGGGGCTTCGGCCGCTATGGCTGGCGGACTGGGCGCGGATTCCTTTGGCATCGACATTCGCAGGGCATTGGCGGAGGATGGGATTAATCTTGATTATGTTGCAGACCAGCCCGGTATGACGGGACTTGCCTTGATTACAGTAGATGGGGCTGGCGAGAACAACATTATATTATCCTCTGGCGCTAATGGAAGATATGGCGCGGATGAGATCGATCAATTGAATCTTTCCGGCTTTGACGTGATCTTGCTGCAAAATGAAATATCAGCGGCAGTCAATGAAAGGGTGCTGGACAAAGCGGCAGAGAACCATATTCCGGTATTTATGAATCCGGCTCCAATTGACGGGTTTGACCGGAGCCAGCTGGGCAAGGCGACTTTCCTCATTCTGAATGAGGTTGAGGCGGAGGTGCTGAGCGGCATCCGCATTGAAGGAAGCAGCCAAGCGCTGGAGGCTGGAAAGAAGCTGCTGAAGGAAGGCATTCCTCATCTCATTATTACCTTGGGAAGCAAAGGCTCAATTTATATGGATCAATCGGGAAGCCAAATTGCATTTCCCGCATTTAAAGTTGACGCAGTGGATACGACGGCGGCAGGAGACACCTTCATCGGAGCATTCGCAGCCAAATACGCAGCGGGAGCAGAATTGCGCGATTGTCTGCGCTACGCGACGGCGGCATCGGCGCTGGCCGTATCTCAACCAGGCGCTCAAAGCTCGATTCCAAGGGAGGATGAGGTACAATCGTTTCTTGCAGAGGAGAGCAGTAGGACAATAAGAATGTCATAAAAAAGGCAATATGCGGGGATTCTTTTCTGGAAAGGGATACCTGTATGCTGGGACTTTGACGATTTAACGCTTAGTCTTGTTAAAGTTATCCAAAAGCAACTCGGAAAGGCGAATAGGAGGTCGAACGATGAGGCATCCGGTATTGAAAATGGAAGGCATCAGCAAGGAGTTTCCAGGGGTCAAAGCGTTGTCCGATGTGAGCTTTGAGCTGTATCCGGGCGAAGTTCATGCGCTTATGGGGGAAAACGGAGCGGGAAAATCGACGCTGATGAAAATTTTGTCCGGCGTGTATTCACCAACGCAAGGAACTATCAGGCTGAAGGGCAAGGAAGTGACATTCGGCAACCCGCTGGATGCCCAGCGGCAGGGCGTGTCTATTATCCATCAGGAATTCAACTTGTTTTCCAATCTGACAGCCGCGGAAAATATATTCATCGACCGTCCAGAGATGGTGGGCCGATTCCGACGGATACAGTGGTCCAAAATGTATGACGAGGCGCAGCGTTTGGTTGATTCCATAGGGGGTGGTGAAATTGATGTCCGCCAGGAGGTCCGGCATCTAGGCGTTCACAGCCAGCAAGTAATCGAGATTGCGAAAGCGCTGTCTTTTCAGGCGGATGTGCTCATTATGGATGAACCGTCGGCGGCTCTTCCGGAAAACGAAGTGAAAAAAATGTTCGACGTGGTGAACCGGCTTCGGGCGCAAGGCGTAGCCATCGTGTATGTCTCCCACCGCATGAAGGAAATATTTGAAATAGCGGATAAAGTAACGGTGCTGAGGGATGGGGCCAAGATTGATACCCGAGGGATCGAAGAGGTGACCGAACAGAGCTTGATCCAAATGATGGTGGGCAAAGAGGTCGGCCAGCTATATCCGGTAAGGGAGCAGAAGCACGATCAAGAGGTTGTGCTGAAGGCGGAGCAGCTGTCGCTCGATTCCGCGCACAATGTATCGTTTGAGCTGCGAAAGGGAGAGATCTTAGGGCTGTTCGGCGTTCCGGGTTCCGGCACGCATACGATTGCCGAGCGTTTATTCGGCCTAAGGCGGGGAACAGGTGAGATCATCATTCATGGTACAGCCGTGAAAATCAATAGCCCGAGCCAGGCCAAGGCGAAGAAGATTGCTTACGTTCCGCCGGACCGTCACCGTCAAGGCATTATTAAACCGATGTCCATCCGGCAAAATCTGTCGATACCGATGCTGCCGCAGCTTTCAAAGTACACGGTGCTGGACGAGGCGCGAATTAAAGAGATGAGCAAGGAGTATATGGAGAAGCTTCGGATTAAAGCGCCCAGCGATGGGCAAAGCGTAGACTTTCTAAGCGGCGGCAATCAGCAAAAGGTCGTGATTGGCAAATGGCTTGCAGCGAATCCCGATATTCTTATTCTGGAGGAGCCGACTCGGGGCGTTGACGTCGGAGCGAAGGCGGAGATCTACAATATTATTCATCAGCTGGCCCAGGAAGGCTTGAGCATCCTGCTGATTTCCTCCGAAATGCCGGAGGTCATTGGACTCAGCGATCGGATCCTGGTGCTGTACAAAGGCACGATCGTGCATGAATTTGCGCATGGCGAGGCTGACCAGGAACAATTGCTGCAGCGTGCTTCACATCCGCTCTCAGAAGGAGGCTGCTTATGAAACGCCTACTAAATGTGCATGAAGCGCCAATAATCATATTCACCATTCTCGTCACGCTGTTGTTTTCCATCCTTTCGCCTGACTTCTTGCAATTCGAAAATATAAGGCTGATTCTGGATCAGAACATCTCCATGTTTATCGTGGCGATCGGGATGACGATGGTCATTCTGCTGGGCGGCATGGATTTATCCGTCGGCTCCGTGCTGGCGGTGACAGCGACTTCAGTCGGGTTGTTCCTCAGCAATGGCATTCATCCATGGATTGCCGCCGCTATGGGGATATGCATCGGAGTTCTATGCGGCATGGTCAACGGCTATTTCATCGCGATAAGGAAAATACCGGATATCATCGTCACCTTAGCCACCATGTATATCTTCAGGGGCATTGCGGTAGGAATCAGCGGAGGGACCTGGATGACGAACTTCCCGGAAGGATTTCGCTTCTTTGGACAAGGGTATGTGCTAGGCATTTCCTTTCCGCTGCTGATAGCCGTCATTCTCATAGCAATCTTCATCTATTTAATGAAATTCACCCGCTCGGGCCGAAGAATCTACTCCATTGGAGGGAACGGTCCGGCAGCCAAGCTTGCGGGAATCAGCGTAGCCCGGACTAAGTTTAAGGTTTATGTATTAAGCGGCTTGCTGGTCGGGATCGCCTCGGTTATTTTTGCAGCCAAGGTAGGCAGTGTGCAAGCCTCGACAGCAGGCAGCAGTCTAGCGTTTGAAGTCATGGCAGCCGTTCTGATCGGCGGAGGAAGCATCTTCGGAGGCGTCGGCACCATAGCGGGAACCATGTTGGGTGTGCTCTTTATGGGCATTGTGAAAAACGGGCTCATTATATCCAAGGTTTCTCCGTTCTGGGTTAGTGCTGCGACTGGTTTTCTGATTATTCTGGCAATTGTCATTAACACGCTGCAGCGCATAAGGCAAAACAAAGGGAAAGAGGGGGATTTGGTATGAGTGCATGGGCAAGCCGGTTCCCGCTTAAGGGAAATAAGCTAATCGTTCAAATGCTGCTGCTGCTCGTCATCATCGTGCTGTTCAGCTTCTTGTCTCCCTATTTCCTGACCGTCACCAACTTTATGAATGTGCTGAACCAGATGGTTGAAGTAGGGCTGATCGCCATTCCGATGACCATGATTATCATATCCGGTGCGATGGATCTTTCGGTTGGCTCCATTCTGGCTTTCTCCGCTGTATGTATGGGAGTGGCGTATGAGCGGGGCATCGATATATGGATCAGTATGATTATTGGACTGCTGGCGGGCTTGCTGTGCGGGGCCGTTAACGGATATCTGATCGCAAGACACCGCATGCAGGCTATTGTCGTCACCATTGGCATGCTCGTGATGCTGCGGGGGCTGGTCTACGTGATCAATCAGGGCAGACCCATAAGCGGCTTTCCGGATGCTTTCTACTTCATGGGCCAGCAATATATCGGCTTCATTCCGGTTAATGCGATTTTCCTAGTGGTGATGTTCCTTCTGGCCAGCTTTGTCATGAAGAAGACCAGATTCAGCACCTATGTGTACGGGATTGGCAACAATGAAGAGGTTGTCCGCTATTCCGGCATCTCGGTCGTACGCATCCGGTTTATCCTGTTTATGCTTAGCGGACTGTTTTCAGCCTTGGCGGGTATATTTCTGGTGTCGCGTCTGGCAAGCGCAGAGGCGACATCGGGTACCAATATAGAGCTCGATGTCATTACAGCGACTCTGATAGGGGGCACACATATTTTTGGAGGGAGGGGAAGTCTTTCAGGCACATTTGTCGGGCTGCTGATCATCGTGTTTTTGCGTAATGGATTGAATCTCTTAGGCGTATCCGTGCTTTATCAAGCAGTTATTTTAGGGGCATTGCTTCTGCTTGCTGTAGGAAACAAAAAATTCAATGGAGAGTGAAACCTATGAAAAAGCTGGCATTGACGTTACTGACGGGTGTATTGGCTTTGAATTTGGCAGCATGCGGAAGTACAAGCGGGAACCAAACGGATAACGGAGGAAAGCCGAATCAGGGAGCTTCCGGCTCTAGAACTTACTTTATGAATCCCAAGTCGATCGGTCCTGCTTATTGGGCGGCGGCTGAGAAGGGCGCCAAGAAGGCGGCAGCCGATCTGAAGGTAGAGGTGCTGTTCAATGCGCCGACAGAGGCGGATTCCTCCAAGCAAATTAATATGATTCAGGATATGCTGACCCGCAAAGTAAGCGGCATCGGCGTATCGCCTAATGATGCGAAAGCGGTAGGCCCAGTCTTCAAAAAAGCGAAAGGCCAAGGCGTCAACATTGTGACTTGGGACAGCGACGCTCCGGATACAGAACGCCAATATTATGTAGCTCCGGCTACGGATCAGGAAGTGGGAGAGCTTCTGGCCAAAACAATCGGAGAAGAAATCGGCGGCAAAGGACAGGTAGCGTTTATGGTCGCCGGTCTTGGCTCGCAAAACCAGATTGCCAAATCGGATGCGGCAAAAGCTTATTTTGCAGCCAACTATCCGGATATTGAGGTTGTAACGACTGTCGCGAGCGACGACGATCAACAAAAGGCGTATGCCAATGCGCAAAATCTGCTTCAAACTTACCCTGATCTGAAAGGCATTATCGGATTTGCAGGCGGTGAACCACCGGCCGCTGCGGAGGTAGTAGAGCAAGCTGTAAAAGCTGGCACCTTGGAGAAAAATCAAGTGGCTATTACAGGCATTGCCGTCCCGAGCGTCGTAAAAAATTATATCAAAAACGGCACGATCAAAACGGATATTATTTGGGATCCGGGCAAGCTGGCTTATGTAACGGTCTACATTATGGATCAGCTGGCTCAAGGCAAGGAAATCAAGGACGGCATGGAGATTCCAAATATCGGGACTGTGAAGGTAGACGGACAAAGTGTGTTTATTGGCACGCTTGAAGTCACGAACGAGAATGTGGACAGCTTTGATTTCTAATCAATCTACCTGTTAGGAGGCGGCTTCATGGAGTATAAGGTGCAGATAGAAGATTTGACGGAGGAGGCTTTTGCTCCCTACGGCAAAGTAGTGGATATACCGGCGATCGATCCTTCCAAATCCGGGGACGGTTGGGATTGCTGGAGCTATGTGCAAATGCTGGACGTATGGGAGCCAATCGGCTTTGGCCTTGTGGTCACCAAGCGGCGCGAATTTGCCGTAACGGCAATGGAGAGGCATGTCAGCCGCGAGGAGCTGCTGCTTACCTTTGATCGCGAGATTGTACAGCCTGTAGCCTTGTGCATGGACATCGACGATCCGGATGAAAGTCCTGACCCATCCACCGTCAAGTGCTTCCGGATTAAGCCCGGACAAGCTATCGTCATCCACCGGGGGGTCTGGCATAGCCCGGCTTACCCGGCTGCGGACGACGCCCGTTACCTGTTCGGCATTGAGAAGAAAAAGGATAAATTCGGCGACGAAATGATCAATCCGTGGGTTGATTTTGTGGGCGGTAGCACCGTTCGATTCGAATAAGCGAGCAGGCACGGCTCCTGATGCTCTTGTCTGCGGCACTGCGGATTCATGCAGCATCAGGAGAGTGCCGCCACAAAGGAGAGAGAGAGATGAATCAAGAACAGAGAGTGATGGAATGGATCGAGAATCATCAAGATGAAATTATTCAGTTTTTACAGCAGCTTATTCAAATCCCGAGCGTCAACCCCTGGTTCTTCGAGGAGCCGGGGCCATCGAAAGAGAAGGACCTTCAGCAATTTATTGCCGGCAAGCTGGAGAAGCTCGGAGCGGATATTGAGGTCTGGGAGCCAGTCGCCGATGAGCTGAAGCAGTATGAAGGCATGGCGGGTTATTATCCGGGAAGAGATTTTACGGGCAGACCCAATCTGGCGGCTACGTTTGGCAAAGGAACGGAAGGCAAGTCGCTGCTCTTGTTTGGCCATATTGACGTCGTCATGGCAGGCTCCAAATGGACGGTTGACCCGTTCGAGGGCAAAGTGATCGACGGGAAGATGTACGGCCGCGGCACCGTTGATATGAAGGGCGGAGTCGCAGCCATGATTATGGCTGTCGAAGCGATTCTTCGCAGCGGGTTTAAGCTTAAAGGGCCGGTTGTCGTCGGCACGGTTGTCGATGAGGAAGCGGGCGGCATGGGGGCGCTGGATTTCATTCACCATGGCTACCGGGCGGATGCTTGCATTTTAACGGAACCGACCTCGCTGACGATCGCACCGCTTTGCCGCGGGATTCTATGGGGCAAAATCAAAATTCAAGGCCGCAGCGGCCATATTGAGATGCCGCAGGCGGATTGGCAGGACGGCGGCGCGGTTGATGCGATTAAGAAAGCAAGATATATTCTGGAGCATCTGGACCGCTTGAATGAGCAATGGGCTGTGAACAAGACTCATCCCTACTTGTCGATCCCTTGCCAGGTGCATGTCGCGCAATTAAACGCCGGGGAATACCCGACCTCCTTCGCGAATGAGGCGGAAATCGTATTTAACGCGCAATACCTGCCTTCGGAGCGGGACGAGAAGCTCGTAGGCGGCAACGTAAAGAAAGAATTGACGGACTTCCTGCGCGAGGTATCGGAAGCGGATCCTTGGCTGCGTGAGAATATGCCGGAAATCGAGTGGCTGGTGGATGCCGATTGTGCGGAGACGGATGTGTCCCATCCCTTTGTACAGACCTGTGTGCAATCCTTGAAAGCCATTGGCGAGGAAGGGAAGATCGAAGGACTGGGCTTCCATACCGATATGGGCTGGCCGGTGAACGTCGGCATTCCTACCATTAATTTCGGGCCTGGCGACCCAAGCCTTGCCCATCATAGCGACGAATTTACGCCAGTCGCCGAAGTCATTCAGGCGGTCAAGATGATTGCCAAAACGATTGTGGACTGGTGTGAAATCGAGGAAGCGTAACAATTGATCAAGACGGCCTGCAAGGCCTGAGTGATATAAAAATGCGGAGGTGCTTGAACTTATGAAAATCTTATTTATTGGCGAGTCCTGGGTTGTGCATATGATTCATACGAAAGGCTATGACAGCTTTACTTCGACCAAGTATGAGGAGGGAGCAACTTACTTGCTGTCCTGTCTGCGTCAGGAGGGAATTGACGTCACTTATATGCCTGCCCATGAAGTGCAGGTGCGCTTTCCTCAATCGCTGGAGGAGCTCAAAGCCTACGATGCGATTGTAATTAGCGACGTTGGAGCCAATACATTCCTGCTCCAAAATCCAACCTTCTATCAAATGCAAATCATTCCGGACGCCCTTGAGCTTGTGAAGCAATATGTTGCTGAAGGCGGCGGCCTGCTGATGGTTGGCGGTTACCTGACCTTCATGGGGATCGAAGGAAAAGCCAATTACCGGAATACGGTACTGGCCGATGTGCTGCCGGTTGTCATGATGGATAAGGATGACCGCGTAGAGAAGCCGAGCGGCTTCTCGCCTCTCATATCGCAGTCGCATCCGTTGGTCAATGACTTGGGAGAATGGCCAAAGCTGCTAGGGTATAACAAGCTGTCGGCCAAGCCGGGGGCGGAGGAGCTGCTCAGCCATGAGGGTGATGCTATTCTAACGGTAGGAACCTACGGAGCGGGCAAGACGGCGGCCTTTGCAAGCGATTGTTCGCCGCATTGGGGATCCTTGGAGTTTATGAATTGGGAGCACTATTCTGCCTTCTGGTCCAAGCTAATCAAGTATCTGAAGTAATGGGGCAGTAGACATCATCATACACGAAAACGGACGTCTGCTGGCTCGAAGCTAGCAGGCGCCTTTATTTAAATGAGCTGTAGGATAATGAACTGCATAACCGTCGCCGGGTGAATGACAGCTTTCAAGAGACATGTTCTTTTTTCACGCTAGCTTATAACAGATTTGAATTAACGTTTAACCTCCATACTGATGGAGGTTTTTTTTTATTATGGCTAAATGTAGAGTATGGCAGGCTAAAAGTGTTGCTAGTTGGCATCAGCTTGACGATGGCTAAAATCCAAGCTAAGATTAAGCAGTAATTTAGTAAATTAGTAATTTAGTAAAACGAGAAGAGGGAATGACATGAACTCACCAGCTTCATTGGAGCACAAACCTGTTGTTGTTTCGGAAAATTACGAGAAGGTTGACGGCCGGATGGCCGGGAGAACGGATGCAAAAGCTCTTTCTTTGGGATTAACCCAGGGTAATGATAAATGCAAGACTCTAGCCTCGGCCAAGGTATGGAGACATACTGGAGTGGAGTGGTCATGTGAATCGGAGGAGCTGCCTCTCCATCGTGTGCTGGATTTGTCCATTCTGCTATTGCGGTCAATGGCACATTTTCAAGAGGCCTACCGCTATGAGCATCTTTATGATCCAGAGCAGCCGGTTCTGGATCGGCTTGCTCTTCAAGGAGGCGCCATGACGGTAGCAATCGCTGCGGACAATGAGAGCATTGATGAAGATATCAAGCTGTTCAGCCAAGCGCTGAGCGATGATGGTGAATTATTAGGCGAACGGCTTCGCACGTTAGCCAAGCTTCTGCAAGATATGGGCTATTAACTCGTCAGACAATGGAGGAAATCAATATGAGTGACATTGAATCATTGGAATTATCGCCCGGGAGAACGATGACGGATGCGGAAATAGGTCTGGTTTGGAAGAAGCCGAATTCTCATAAGGCAAGCGAAGAGGAGCTGCGAGTCAGCAAGGAAGTGAAGCGCAATTGGCATCGCGGAGAGATGAAAATTGCCAACATTCTGCTGGAAGGCGATGCGGGCTCCGGCAAAACCCAATTGGCCAAAGCATTGTCCGCCAATTTCGGACTTCCGTATACAAAAGTGACTTGCTTTGCGGATATGGACAAATCGGATATTATCGGCGCTATTCTGCCGGTCATCTCCTCTGACCGATTAGAGAAGCTGGAACCTGCCGAGCAGTCGGTATTGCAAGCACTCTACGCGAGCGATGAATTCCAGAGTGCAACCGGCATACTAATGGACGCCTTGGAGCTGACGCAGGAAGCGGCGGCTTTGAAGCTGAAACAGCTGCTGAAGCTGGCGTCGGAGATGAGCGATGGCGAAGCCGTCGAGTACAGATTTTATCCATCGGAGATTGTGAGAGCTTATCGGCATGGCTACCTGCTGGAGATCCAGGAACCCAATGTTATTCGTGACGCTGCGGTACTGATGGCGTTGAACTCTGCCCTGGAGCTGGACGGCAGCATCAATCTTCCCACGGAAATAATCCGCAGGCATCCCGATTTCATCGCGGTGATCACAGCCAACCGAAGCTATGCAGGGTCCAGGCCGCTTAACGAAGCATTGCGGGACAGAATCCAGCATTCGGAGAAGATGGATCTGCCGGCCAAGGAAGTGATGATGGAGCGGGCAATGGCCAAGACGGACTATCGAGATGAATCGGTATTAAGCGTATTGGCGGACAGCATTATCGTTCTGGACCAGACAGCCAGGGCTAATGCGATTAAAGGCGTAGCGGGCATGCGTTCCTTCTTTTACTGGGCGGATGCGGTCGCCGGCGGCGCCTCGGCGCAACAATCGCTTTATTATAAAGTGATCTATAAAATCACGACCGATCCCGAGGAGATCAAAATGCTGGAGGATGCGCTGGCAAAGCATGGCTTGATGGCAAGCCTTGCGAGCTTGGAGCTGGTAAAAAAAAACGGCCATGCCGAGATGAAGCCATAGAGCTCAAGCTATGGGGAGATATTGGGGCTGCTGATTATGAGCATGACAGCGAAGCGGAAGAGAAGGGGATCGCGCTGAAAAAGTCTGCGGATAGCGAAGAGAGTTCCTCACTCCTTTCCGAACAATCAACCGATATGGCAAGCTCGGATACCGGAGAGAACGGCTCTCCCCAATATCATCAAGCCAATCCCGAGCCCATGGCAGAGGATGCGAGGCAAAGGGAACGCGATTTTCGAAAAAAACTTAATCATGCCGCTAGAGAAATCGTATCTGATTCCATTCATGCAAGAGTGAAGCTTATCGTTCACCGCCCGGATTACAATCAGGAAAGCAAGGAACAGTATATCCGGTTAAGCCAGGAGCTTATGCCGGTCGTGCAGGAGATTGCCCGAAAGACATTGCCTTTATTGGAGCATGAGACGTCTGCCGGGTTCGAGCGCAATCGTTACTATGGCAGCAGGTTTCAAGCGGATAGCGTAGCTTATAGGGATTACCGGCATTTTGCCAGAAAACGCCCTCCGACTGAAACGCCTACCCTTGCAGTTGGTCTAAGGGTGGATGAATCCGCATCGATGTCGGCCTTCGGCAGGCTGGAAGCGGCCAAGCGAGCTGTCATTGCGGTCTATGAATTTTGCCGGTTACGTCATATTCCCGTATTGATCTATGGCGACACTGCGGATGTATCCAGGCTGGAGCAAATGTCGCTCTATGCATATGCCGACTTCGAGAAGCCGGATGATCATGACCGGTACAGGTTGATGGGGATCAGGGCAAGAAGCAATAATCGCGATGGCATGGCGCTTCGGATTATGGCCGAGCGATTGGCGCATGCGCCGCAGCAAGCAAAGCTGCTGATCAGCATCACCGACGGCCAGCCCAAGGCGATGGATGATTATACGGGGAGTTACGCCGCTCGGGACATGCGGCAGACGATAGAGGAATACGAGCGGAAAGGGGTCGCCTTTCTGGCGGCGGCCATCGGACAAGACAAGGATGTTATTCATGACATCTATGGGCAGGACAAATTTCTGGATATCGCCAATCTGCGCCAATTTCCCGCCAGGCTGGTCCGGATCATTGCCCGGTATTTATAATTTCAGGAGGGAAAACGATGGATATGAATAAGCGCAAGGAGCTGCTTGAAGACTATAAGCAGATCAAGACGTATATGGGCGTCATCCAAATTAAAAACAAAAAGAACGGCAAGATTTTTCTCGACAGCTATCCCAATTTGAAAAACAAATGGCTCACTCTGCAAATGCAGCTGGATATGGGGAGATTTGCAAATTTGGAGCTTCAGCGAGATTGGAAAGAACACGGCTCCGAGGCCTTTGAATATGAGGTGCTGGAGCAGAAGGATGCCAGCAAGGTCGACGATGTGCGCTGGGAGCGCAAGCAAATCTTGAAGCCGTGGCTGGAGAAGCTGCGGCCCTATGGCGAACAGGGATATAACAAGCCCCCTAAGGATTAAAGGAATGTGCGGCACCCGTCAATAGATTTATTGGCGGGTGCTGCCGTTACAAATTGACTTGCGATGAAATCCAAGATAAGATGAAACCGTCATTTAGTAAACGAGTAAATTGGTACAAGGAAAGAGGGAAAGAGATGAAAATACCAACTACCTTAAAGCATAAACCTGTGGTCGTATCCGAAAATTATGAGCAGGTTGACGGCCGAATGGCCGGCAATACGGATGCTAAGGGACTTTCCTTGGGATTAGCTCAATGGAATGATAGAGGAAAAGTCGATATTTCGGCTAAGGTATGGCGATATACGGGAGAGAAATGGTCCAGGCAATCGGAGGAGCTGCCACTCCATCGCGTGCTCGATTTGTCCGTTCTGATATGCAGTTCCCTGGCGCATTTCCGCGAGGCCTACCGCTACGAGCAGCTGTATGATCCGGAGCAGCCGGTGATCGATCGCGTAGGGCTGCAAGGGGATGCAATGACTGTGGCGATCTGCACAGACAATGAGAGGATTAATGAAGATATCAAGCTGTTCAGCCAGGCGCTGAGCGACGATGGTGAACTGATCGGCGAACGTCTGCGCACGTTGTCCAAGATATTGAAGGACATGGGGTATTAATATGATTTGACGTATTAAGCAAGACCGGAATGCTAGTCCATTGCTTGCCATGGACTAGCATTCCGGTTTTTTCACTTGCATACATTTGAGTTCCAAAGCTATGAGGCTTGCTTGATCCGAAAAGAGCTCATGTAGCTGATGACAGCAAAGAGCAGCTGCAGCGACAAGGCCTCCTTGGCATCCAGAGGCTCCAAGCCCGCTGACAGCCGCTAAGGTTTTAACGGTATCCCGTAACATCGGCCGGCTTGCCGGCGTCCTGCACTTCCATAATGTAGCGCCAGGCATCAGGCTGCGAGCCGTCCAGATCATGAATGCCGTATAGCTTGGCCAGCTCGCCGCTGGAAGTCGATCGTCCATTCCAACGGGAGACGTCCGGGTCGCCCGCCAAGGCGGCGATACCGCGGCCGATATATCGCGGCGTTTCCGAGATGGCGAAGTGCGGCTCCCGCTCAAGCGCATCCTGCCATTTGTCTTCGGTAACGCCAAAGACTTCAAGCATGATCTCGGAGCGGAGCCAGCCCGGCGTAACCGCGAGAGCGGTGCAGCCATGGGGCGCAAGCTCATGCGACAGCGACTTCGCCATGCGAAGGATTGAGGTTTTAGCCAAATCATAATACATGGATAATCGGTAGTTCGCATCGTTATAGGATTGAGTACCGTCTGTCACCTCGATGACTAGTCCGCCGGGGTTGCGGATCAAGAGCGGCAGCGCATACCGGCTCGTAATAATATGGGTGTCGATCGACAGCCGCAGCATGCGCAAGCCGCTCTCCAGTGAATGCTCCCAGACGGGAACATTCCATTCCACCATATATTCGCCGCCCCAGATATCATTGACCAATATGTCCAGCCGTCCTTGCTCGCGTTCAATCCGGGCGACTAATGCCTCAACTTGCAGCGGGTCCAGATGATCGGCCTGTACCGCGATGCCGATGCCGCCAGCCTGCTCGATCAGCTCCGCCGTCTCTTCAATCGTCTCAGGCCGATTGTATTCCGAACGCCCCGCCCGTGTGGTCCGTCCCGTCACATAGACGGTTGCGCCGGCGGCGCCCAGCTCAATGGCAATGCCCCTGCCCGCGCCGCGTGTTCCTCCGGCCACGAGCGCTACTTTTCCGGATAAAGGTTTCATATTCATCAGCTCCTATCGTTGTATACTGCCTCATTATAAAGCCTCAAATACGACAGCTTATGTCATATAAGCATAATTATTTTGCATAATCAGCGCTTATGAGGATGCTTGCCAGAATGATACAATGAGGCCATCAAGCACCCAGCACCTGGGCAATAGGGAGGAGCAGGATCATGAGCGCCATTAAGCATATGGTTGTTTTTTCGCTGCATTCGGGCAAGGAGAATGAGGAAGCTGAGCTGTTTTTGCGAACGAGCAAGGAGGAGCTTGCCGCAATACCAGGGGTAGAGCAGTTTGAGGTTTTTCGCCAGGTGAGCCCCAAAGCTGACTTCGACTATGGCTTCTCTATGGTATTTGCGGACGGACAAGCCTATGAAAGCTATAATAACCATCCGGTGCATGTTCAGTATGTGCAGGAGCGGTGGCTCAAGCAGGTCATCCGCTTCCAGGAGATTGATCTGACACTTCACCAATCATCATAACGATTCACGGAGCTGTCTCAAAAGCAAGTTGACTTGAGGGGTCATCTCATTTGATGAATGAACTAGGGAAATGAAAAGATGGCGGTGTCAGGGTGTTAATCCTGGACCGCCAATTTTTGGTTTGTGGCTTGTGCTGCAAATGACCTTGGGGCGAATCCCAGCGTGTAACGGTGCTGCACACCGCTACATACGAGATTCCACGCTTTTCTCGTGTGTAACGGTGCTACAAACCGCTAGATCTGTGATTCCGCCTTTTTCTCGCGTGTAAGGGTGTGTGGCGTTGCTATATTGATTTTTGGTGCGAATCCCAGCGTGTAACGGTGCTACACACCGCTATATATGAGATTCTGCCCTTTTCTCGCGTGTAACGTTGTGTGGCACTGCTATTTCGGCTTTTGGGACAGCCCCTGAACTTGGCGCCAGTCTGTCAGCCCTTGGTAATGCGAGGTTGGCCGATCGTTCGAATGATGATTTCAGGAATGATCAGCAGAAGCGCGATTGTGCCGTATATACCGATCGTGTAGCTCTCTGGGTACTGGAATCCGAAGCCTTGATGGAACAGAGCGGCGATGAGATGGATCAGCATATTGGTAAAACAGAAGGCATAGCTGCGAATCATCCAGTTCCGGTGCTTGATCATTTGTTTTTTCTTAATGTATACAAGCGCCGTAATGGTGATGGCTGGCCATAGGATATTGAGCAGATTAAAGCCCATGCTGCTGATCTTCCCGCCGGTGGCGTAAGGAGCCATATATCCGGAAGTGATGACTACAATCAGGACGGATACGATGTACAGGTAGCCGTTCACGCGGTGAAGCTTGCGGTACAGCAGAAGAAAACGCGCAGAAAAGTTGACCAGACCCGCCGCCATCGCGATACATGCAAAGGCGACATGGATATACATCACGTTCAGCCAAGCTGGGAGGTTCAGCTCTCGCTTCAGATTGGTTTTAAAGCTTAAAAAGCTGTCCGCCCCAGGGTCGATCCAATAATTTTTTGCCAGCGCATATAGGATAAATAGGATACTAACGGCAGCCAGCAGGCTGTATAGCGAAATCCCTTTTTTCATAGTCGGTTCATTCCCCCGCAATAGATCTATTCTAAGAAATTCTCTCTCCCGCAAGTTTGGAAGCAGGAAGAATACCGGCCTTGGCGACTCCGCTCATCCGGTTGCCGTCCGCTTCGACTTCGAATCGCAGATTGAGCCGCATCGGCTTTGTAATGCGAAGCGACCACATTAGCTTATTGTCATTCAGGATAGGATCGATGAATTCCACGGTCTCATCGCCTTGGACAGCTTTTCCCCGTATGATGCCATTGCTTGTAGCAATAGATAGTCTAACTTGAAGCTTGCCAACCGGAGTTGCGAGCGTCGTATCCCATTCTCCGACGAATGAAGCAGCTGGAGCGGGCTCTTTATTCATGGCTTCTTGCGGCACTGTCGCTGCGGGCTCTTGATTTATTGCTGCTTGCTGCGCTGTCACTGCAGGCTCATGCATGTCCCTTTTCTCCTCGCTTGGGGCTGACTGTACCGGCGGCATCCCGGTATTCCGCCATGCCGTGCCGCGGCGTTCATACTCGAACAACTGCTCCACCGCATGCGCGATACGCGGCCCAAGCTCGCGCTCTACCATGTACAGGGCAACATCGAGCCCGGAAGTGACGCCGCCGCCTGTAATCAGATTGCCGTCATCCACGACTCGGGCTTGAACAGGCATAGCGCCTGTCGCTCCCAGCACTTCCATACCCATATGATGGGTTACCGCCGATCTGCCCTCCAGTAAACCACCCATCGCAAGGAGAAGCGAGCCGCCGCAGACCGTCACGACGATAGTGTCAGGCTGCTTGAGCGCTTTCTCGACTCTGCTTGTCAGCCCGGTCTGCATCGCCCGATTCAAGATGGCCGGTACCGTATCGGGACCGTCTCCTTCTACCTTGCCTGATGCGCCGGGAACAAGGATGATGTCCGCTTGCTCCGGGTTCAAGGTCCCGGTTGCTTCTATCCGCAGACCGTTGGTGCCGCTAGTTACATGCCGAGGCCCCTCGGCGGTAACCAGCTCTACGTGAATCGCATCATCGGCATACATGGCGGCGGCGTAAAACACCTCATAAGGCGCCAGCGCATCCAGCAGGTCGAATCCATCGAACAATACAATTTGAATATGCTTCATGCTTAAAGCCTCCTCTTGAATCTTTCTTCAGTTGGTGCTGGAATTAACTTACCAAATGGATCTCTCAATTCAGGCAGCCAAAAAGTCACGAAATGATAAACAAAGCATCACAATATGCCGCGCTTGGATTGCATGGTTCGGAAAGATGTTAAACTAGGAGCAGAAGGTGGGATAGGCATGGGTGAGACGCACACAATTCTAGTCGTGGACGATGACAGAAGCATCGTAGAATTGCTTAGAGATTTTTTGGAAAACGAGGGGTTCAATGTGTTAACCGCTTGCGATGCCGATCAAGCCTGGAAGCTGTTCCGACAGCACACTGTTGATTGCATCGTTCTTGATATTATGATGCCGGGCGACAACGGCTTTGAGCTATGCCGGAGGATAAGGAAAGAGGGCGACGTTCCGATCCTGTTCCTAAGCGCCCGCAGCGATGACGTGGACAAGATCCGGGGGCTTACGCTCGGCGGGGACGATTATATCGTCAAGACGGCTTCGCCCGGGGAGATTGTCGCCAGGGTGAAGGCTGTGCTGCGCCGTACGGCATCCCGGCCGTCACCCTCTGAGAGCATTCTGGATTACGGGCGGCTTCGCATGAATTTGACGGCAAGAGAAGTAACGATAGATGGGGAGAAGACGGTGCTGACCCCTAAGGAGTACGAGCTGCTTCGGCTGTTCGCCGAGCATCCGCGGCAAGTTTTTTCATATGAGCAGCTGCTCGACAGGTTCTGGGACGGGGTAGGCGACAAGCATACGATCCGGGTCCATCTCAGCCGGCTGCGCGAGAAGATTGAAGCTGATCCGAATGAGCCGCAGCTGCTGGTCAACGTGTGGGGAGTAGGGTACCGCTTTGAAGGAGGTTGACATGAAGACTCTTCGAATACGATCATTTCTTCTGCTGTGTTTTTTCCTCCTGCTCTTATTGCCTTGGATTTTCTATGTGACCGCTTATTTTATTGAAAATCAGTCGTTAAGCTTTATGAACAGCCGCCAGCGGGATGCGGAGCTTCAGCAAGGGCTGAATGGAGTTGTTTCTTTTATTGAAGCGGGCAGTGCCAAGTGGGGTGACGCCGAGTGGCAGGGCCAATTGCATGAGAAGCTGCGAAATGTGAGGGCGGATGCGGCCTTGCAATCGGCAGACGGCCGTGACATCTATCGTTCGAACCCCGATCGCCGGGGCTCGCTGGCTTCGACTGAGCGGTATACGATAATGGAGGACAGCCGGGTGGCTGGCAAGGCCATTATTTATCTCCCGAGAACCAATCAGATTCCGGCGATAGCGGCAGTGGCGGGAATGCTGCTAGCCCTCTTTATCATCGGCATGGAGATGCGAAGATTTCTCTTGAAGCCGCTGGAGGGAATGAGCGCTGCCGCCAGACAAATTGCGGACGGGGATTGGGATGTTGAGCTGCCTAAGGCGAGAATGACTGAAATCGCAGAAGTCCGCGACGGCTTTGAGGTGATGGTGAAGGGCATGCAGGCCGCCTACCGGAAGCAAGCGGAGCTGGAGGAAGAAAGACGATTTGTCATAGCCGCTGTTGCGCATGATTTGCGGACTCCGCTATTTGCTCTGCGGGGGTATCTGGACGGATTGGAGCAGGGCATTGCCAAAACGCCGGAGAAAGCGGCGCATTATTTGGCGGTCTGCAAGGAGAAGTCGGCGCAGCTTGACCGGCTGGTGGAGGATCTGTTTACGTTTACGAAGATGGAATACGCAGAAACGTCGCTGAAGCGGGAATCCGTAAGCTTGGCATCTGTCATACGCAAATCGTTGGACAGTGTTAGTCCGGCAGCACGGCAAAAGGAAATTGCATGTTCACTCGAATTGCCGGAGATGGGCATGGTGGACGGCGATGCGCATTTGCTGGAGCGCGCTCTCAGCAATCTGCTGGACAATGCGGTTAGACATACGCCTGTCGGCGGGCGCATCGCTGTTCATTGCGGCCAAGCGGAGCACCGAGTGGCATTTGCAATCCGCGATACTGGCCCTGGCTTTACGGGAGAAGAATTGCAGCGGGCATTCGAGCCGCTCTATCGGGGGGAGACTTCCCGGAATCGCTCCACGGGAGGCAGCGGGCTGGGACTTACAATCGCCCAGCGCATTATCCGAAGGCATGGCGGCGAGCTCACTGCCGGCAATCATGCCGAGGGCGGGGCGGTGCTGTCAGGCTGGCTGCCCGCAGCTGCTCCTATACATAACGGGCCAGCCGTTTTGGCGAAAAAAAACAATTAGGACAATGCTTACGACGAATGCCTGGAGCTTGCCAAAGGAGGGGACAGTCCTTAAAGCGAGTAGTTGTGCTAGTTGTGCTGCACACGGTTATTCGTATGAAGGGGCGTCCCTCCGTCATCTAGCGTCACGTAAGGCCGGGAGGAAAGCAGAGCTGAAAGCCGAGAAACTCGGCAAAGAGAGCTCCGCTAAGCGCGAAACGGAGCTGAAAGCCGAGAAACTCGGCAAAGAGAGCTCCGCCTCGCAGGAAACGAAGCTGCAAGCCGAGAAACTCGGCATGGAGAGCGCCGCTAAGCGGGAAACGGAGCTGAAAGCCGAGAAACTCGGCAAAGAGAGCTCCGCCTCGCGGGAAACGAAGCTGCAAGCCGAGAAACTCGGCATGGAGAGCGTCGCAGAGCGGAAAGCGGAGCTGCAAGCCGAGAAACTCGGTATGGAGCGTGTCGCTGGGCGGAAAACGGAGCTGCAAGCCGAGAAACTCGGCATGGAGAGCGCCGCTGGGCGGGAAACAGAGCTGCAAGCCGAGAAACTCGGCAAAAAGAGCACCGCCTAGCGGGAAACGGAACTGCAAGCCGAGAAATTCGGCATGGAGAGCGCGACCTCGCAGGAAACGGAGCTGCAAGCCGAGAAACTCGGCAAAGAGAGCGCCGCTAAGCGGGAAACGGCTTTAGACCAAATTTCAAGCGAAAGAGAAGCCTTCAGAGCCACGGTAACCGTGGTTTTGAAGGCTTCAAACGTGTGGGATCGGCTTATCCGTTGCTTCCCTTTTGGGACTCCGGTTTATCGAGTTTCAGAACAGATCTCGTGTACGGGCTGCCAATACGGCTTGCGTGCGCGAGGATACCTCAAGCTTCTGGTAGAGGCGCGACAGATAGACGCGCACGGTTCCTTCAGAGAGCCCCAGCTCGGCTGCGATCTGCTTGTTCGGCGCGCCTTGGCAGATCAGCTTCAGCAAGCCGAGCTCGCTTTCGGTTAACGGCTCCTGTATGGCTGTTATTTGGGGTGCTGGCGATTCAGACGATGGCTGATCTGCTTGGAAGGCTAGCAAGAGAGACCGGGCATAGGCAGCGATGGCCTCCTCTGGGTATTGTTGCTCTTGATGGGCGCTGAACCGGACATACTCGCTCAGAAGCTTGACAGCCGGCTGCCCCTCGTCCAGAAAGCTTCGAACGTAACCCATACCGTGAGCGATAGCCAGCGCTTCCTCCAGCCGGCTCATCGCAGCTTTGCGCTGCCCGCGCTGGCGCTCCGCAATCGCAGAAAGCAAGGCTATTTCGACCAGGCTGGCGACGATGCCTTCGCGCTCCGCCTGAGGTTTCAGTCCAGCCAACAGGTCAAGCGCTTGCGATGACTTCTTCTGTCTGATGAGAAGTCTGACTAACGATAAGTATTCGAACTCCCGGTTCAAAGTGGGATGCGTTCTCCCGGACAGATCCAGCAATACGGCCTCTTGCTTGGCCGCGCTCACGGCCTGTAGAGACAGATGCAGGCGAATGAGGAAGGCGCGGAGCGCTCTGTGCCAACGCATATCCGAATAAGCAATCGCCGTATCCATGCTCTCGGCAATCCAGTCATAAGCCAGCTGCTTATGGCCGTCTGCCAAGTACAGGCGGGCTTGAAGAATCCGATAAGGGATATATAGGCCGGGCGTGCCCTCAATGTCTTTGTAAGCGCCGATCTGGTGGAGCAGCTCCTGGCACTCCTGCAGCCGGTTCCATTCGTAATAGCCTTCGCATATCGAAAGCTTCACATATAAGTTAAACAAGGAGTTTTTCCAGCCCAGCGACTCCAGCGTCTGGCTGAACCGGAGTCCGATTATCTCCACTTCCTTGGAGAGCGCGCCCTTCAGGCCAATGAGCGTTCGGTTCAGCTGCGGCTCCGTAACGTTGAAGTTGTAGCTGTAGTAGGCAATATTGTCGCTAGCCAGCTCGTCCTTCAAGCGTGACGCCAAAGAGTGCCATTCCTCATAGTCGCCGCCAAAAAAGAGAATGTTGGAGCGGATAAAAAACATTCCGCTCTGAATGGTTTTCAGCCGCTGTGCATCTTCCATATCAGCCGTCTGTGCCTCCAGCTCAAGCAATAGCTGGCTGGCCCGTTCCGTATGGCCCGTTACGGTAAGGATAAAGATGTACAGGATGGACCATTCTGGCGAAGAAGCCGCTTCTGGCGGCTTGCTCTCGAACCAGCGGAGCACCTTCCAAAACTCCCCTTGCCTCAAAATCTCTTCGACATGCGTCTCCAACAGCTGCTCCATCCATCCGTATTCCCCGGCGGCAAGCGCATGGTCGATGGCATCGTCGATCATGCCGCGCTCCGAGTAGGCGAAGCTGGCTTGCCTATGTGCCTCCAGCCAGTTGGTTCGATCCTTGCGCTCAAGAAGATTGCTGAGGAACTCCGCGAACAAAGGATGATAGCGATACCAGTCTCCTTGATAGTCGATCGGCAGCACGAATAGATGATTGGCCTCCAGCCATGCAAGCATGGCTCTGCTATCTGGGTTGGCCGACACAGCGGCTGCGAGCTCTGCATCCATCCGATTCAGTACGGAAGAGCGCAGCAGAAACTGCTGAATGTCGCCAGGCAGCGAGCGGAACACCTCTGTGAACAGATACTCGGATACGTTCCGTTCGCTTCCTTGGAACTGCTCAATATAGCGGTCGCGTTCCGCCGTCTGGGACAGCGATACCGCTGCCAGCTGCATGCCGGCAACCCAGCCCTCTGTCCGTTGATGCAGGCTTCGAATATGCTGCTTGGAGAGCGGAAGACGATGCATTTGATTATAAAAGGCTTCGGTCTCCCCTTCGTCGAACTGCATATTGGCGAAGGAGAGTACGGTCAGCTGGCCCTGGGCCAGCCATCTGCTTGTCGAGAAGGGCAGCTCGGTTCGGCTTGCCACCACCAGATGGACAGAAGCAGGCAGATACGTAATGGCATAGGACAAGCTGTCATGGATAATGGGGTCGGTTATGACATGGTAATCGTCAAGAATGAGGGCAAGAGGACGATCCCGATCATGAAGCTCGTTCATTAAAGCATCGATAAACGTATAAAGAGAGGTATGCGGCAGCGTATGGGCCAGCGAATCTATTCGCATGGCTGTTGCTTCCGGCACGGAGCCGGCTAGCGCCGCCGCGGCATATCTCCAGAAACGGACGGCGTCATTGTCCATCTGATCAAGCGAGAGCCATGCGGTATCGCAATTCGAGCTGATGGCCCATTGTCCAAGCAGCGTGGATTTGCCGAAGCCCGCGGGAGCGCATACGATAGCAAGCTTGCCCTCCAAGCTTCGATTCAACCCCTGCAGCAGCCGGCTGCGTTCAATCAGACCCTCCCTGAGACGGGGAGCGGTTATTTTGGCTTTCAGCAGGTTGATATGGCTGGCGTCATTCTTCGAATTCATAGTTCCTCCATATGCAGACTAGCTATATTGCTTACAGTATAGCGGAACCCCTGTCATAAAAATAGGCGAAATTAACATTTGCAAATTGTTCTAGGGGCGATTTTCCGTACAATCAATAGAATTGTGTCATTCCATGTCGAGCATGGGAGGCTTAGATAAGGAGGTAACTGGAGAAGATGAACGCAGCTTGCATAAGGAAGAAAGGATATTCAGGGATGCTTTTGTCTTTGAAATGGGTTTTGATAGCGGCGCTGGCTCTGGGAGCGCTCGCAGCTCCCGTCGCTGTCAAGGCGGCTGAGGGCAGTGAACCTTTTTCATTGAAAGTGGTATCCATATCCGCAGGCGACTCGCATGTATTGGCTCTGCTGAGCGATGGAACGGTCAGGGCCTGGGGGAGAAATAATATTGGGCAGCTGGGCAACGGCTCTATCCAGCCGTCTAATGTTGCCATGCCAGTCTATGAATTATATAACGGGCAGCATCGGATGCTGACTAAGATCATGGCCTTATCGGCGGGGCCGCAATATTCTCTCGCTTTGGATGAGAACGGGGTTGTCTATTCATGGGGGTTTAACGCCAGCAACGAGCTTGGGCGCGATCCGGAATATATGATCAGCTATGCTGCCGAACCAATCGCGGGGCTGCCCAAGATTGTGAAAATATCGGCAGGCGCTACACATGCCTCCGCCCTGGCGGTGGACGGAACAGTATGGGCTTGGGGAGACAATCAAGTCGGTCAAGCAGGCATCGGTTCAATGGGCAGCGGCAATTTTGTCCCTGCCCCTGTTCAAGTGCTTGCCTCGGCCGGCGTTCCTTTGACGGATATTCGGGATATTCGGTCCAAAGGCAGCCAGACCTATGCCATCCAGGGCGATGAGGGAAAGCTGCTGGCTTGGGGATACAACGGCAGAGGACAATTGGGTGACGGCACCTATACCCATCGGGCTTATCCGGTTCCGGTAACGATGAAGGACGGCACCCCGCTAGAGCAAATCCGGGCGCTTGGCGGCGGTGACGAGTATGGATTCGCCGTTGGGACAGATGGGGCGCTGTGGGCATGGGGAACCAATGAATTGGGTCAGCATGGCATGAATGACAGAACGCTCCGAACGCGGGCAGAGAAGCTGATTCTTCCGTCAGGGGATCCATTCCAAGAAGTGGCGATGGTAGACGGAGGCTACAGCCATGCGCTTGCGGTTAAGGAGGACGGCAGTCTGTGGGCATGGGGAAGCAATATGAATTTCCTAGGAGACGCCTATACCGGACAATTAGGCCTCGGGGATAATATCAACTTCACTCTAACTCCGCAGAAGGTCGAACTGGCGGAGAGCGGAGTGGCGATTACCGATATTCAGCAGGTTGCCATTGCCTCGCAATATAGCGTCGTGCTGCGCAAGGACGGAACCGTATGGAGCGCAGGCAGGAACAACTTTGGACAGCTGGGCGGCAACCGTTCGGAGACGCATCTTGCACGCTTCGCCCAGATGACAATGACAGATCCAAGACAAGCGAATTGGGCGATTTCCAAAACGGAAGTTTTTCTGAATGAAGAGGCAACTGTGAGCTTGCAGTTGGCCGATTATTGGAGACGCATTGCCATGTTTGGCACCGATACGATCGAGTTTCAGTCCAGCATCGGGACAATTGACGGACTTGTATATGAAGGGAACGGAAAGTTCTCCGCCAAAGTTGCAAGCAATGCTGAAGGCAATGCCGTAATATCGGCCAGCATCAATGGCATTGTTATTCCGGCGAAGCAAAACGTAAAATTCGTGTCCCGAGAGACCAAGTTCAAGGAGGCGCTGGACTTTGTTATTGCGGACGCGGAAGCTGAGCTGGCGGCAACGGAAGAAGGCGTGGATCCGGGGCAATATCCGGCCGATGCGAGATTGGCTTTCTCTAATGCGATAGCCGAAGCGAAAGCGGTCTCCGCCGATCCCGATGCTGCGTATACCCTTTATGATGCTGCGCGCAAAGCTCTATTAAATGCGCTAATGGATTATTGGGATTCGGAAATCATGGAGGTCGATAAGACAGCCTTGAATGCAGTCATTTCGGAATCCGAAGATGAGCTGGCCTCAACAACGGAAGGCACGGATCCAGGCCAGTACCCGGCAAGCGCACGCACGGCGCTAAGCCAAGCTATCGCCGGAGCGAAGATTGTAGCGTCCCATTCGCAAGCGACTACGGCGGAGGTAGAGCAAGCGCGCGCTGCGTTGAGCGCCGCGCTTATGGCGTACCGGGCAGCGGAGGTGCCTGAGCCGGACGCTCCGGCATGGACGGCCGGCGAGCTCGAGGCAACGGATGTTACAGGCACAGCCTTGAAGCTAGTCTGGCCGGAAGCGAAGGCTGACGCCGGTGTAACGGGTTATCGCATCTACGTCGGTAATGATCCCGACCCGCTGGCCGAGATCGCGTCCGGTCAAGAGAACAGCTATCTTGTCGAAGGACTCCATAAGGGTGTCCGCTATTCGTTTACGGTAAAAGCGTATAATGACGCGGGAGAAAGCGCGGGTCTATCCATTGAAGCTGTCACCTTGGCGGACAAAACAGCTCTTCTCGACCAGTTGCAGAGGGCCAAGGAGCGGTTGGACGATACCAGCGAGGGCACGAGCCCTGGAACATATCCTGCCAGAGCCCGGGCTGCGCTGACGGCAGCGATTGCCGCAGCTGAAGCTGAGGCCGGCAAGGCGGACTCCTTGCAGACGTCCATCGATGCCGCTGCGACTGCCTTGCTGCAAGCTATTGCCGCCTATGACAGCTCTGTCATCACGCCTGGACCAACGAATCCAGGAGGGCCGGCTATCGTTCCGGAGCTGTCCAGCAGCAACGAGCTGAAGCAGCTGGGCATTATGGCTGGCGGTACCCGCATGGAGCTCATTCCTGCTTTCTCGCCGACCGTATTCGATTACAAGATCGTGACGGAATTGGAGGAGCTTGAGATTTCCTTCGAGCTCGCGCATCAGGGAGCGAAAGCAACGGTTCACCAGGACGGCAAAGAGATTAGCGGGAACTTATGGAAGCTGAATACAGGTGACAATACATTCACGATTACGATAGCTGCGGAAGATGGCACGGAGCGGGTATACCGTCTGAGCGTTACACGCCTGGCATCCGAGCCGAAGCCGCCGCAAAAGGAAATGACGGATATAGCAGGTCATTGGGCTGAGAATGAGATCAAGCAAGCGGCAGCCCTAGGCTTGGCAGACGGGTATCCGGACCAGACCTTCAGGCCGGATCAGTCCGTTACACGAGCAGAGTTTGTCGTTATGCTTGTGAAGCTGCTGCAGCCGAAGCGAAGCGGCACAGCTCACAGCTTTGCGGATCAGGCATCGATTGGAGCATGGGCAGAGCAAGCCGCAGCACAAGCGCTTGAGCTGGGATGGGTGCAAGGGTATGAGGATGGAACGTTCCGTCCGAACCAATCCATTTCCCGGGCAGAGGTGGCGGTCATTACTGCCAGAGCGCTTGGCATCGGCGGAGACGACGATGCAAGCACCGGGTTCGGGGATGATGACCGTATTCCTTCCTGGGCGAAGGCATCCATCGAAGCACTTCGTCTAAAAGGCATTGTGGGCGGCCGCGGAGCCAACCAATATATGCCGCAAGCCGGCATTACACGCGCGGAATCCATTACATTATTGCTGCGGCTGTACGAAGGCAGCGAGACGGAATAGGCCATTCGGCAGAAGAACATGGCAAGAAGCAGGCATTGGGGCTAACAAGTCCTCTTGCCTGCTTCTTTCGTTCGCCGCCTCTATTGTATTTGTTTTCGCTTACGATGATAATAGGCTTGACCGACCTCATAAGGAGGCATATGATGATGAGCGAATTTCAATCGGAATGGGTGGAGTCCGGATTTCCCCTGATTGCCGCTGCCGGAATGAAGTCCGTGTACGGCACGTCCAACCTTCCGATCTATCTTATAAATGAACCATATACGGCGCTGCTGGCGTTAGCAAGCGGAAGAGGCAGCTTGAGCGTGGATGGCGAAGCGCGGGAGCTGTCCCAAGGGGATATGGCGCTAATTCCCTCAGGTCTTGAAGCTTCGTTGACCGCCGACCGCTTGCAGCCGTTCCATGTCTATGTGCTTCTGCTGACGGCCCCTCAAGCAACGCATGGGGACAAGCGCCAGGCGGCAATGAGGAAAAGCGAGCTTTTATCCGGGGAGCATATCGAGATTCTGCCGTCTGAACCGGCGATTATGGCCAAGCTGGAGGAATTGTACGTTCACCGGGTTCCGACGCAAGAGTGGAGGCATCTGAGGAACCAGATTAGCCTTCAAGAGATCATGTTATATGTGCTGGAGCGCCTGAAGCGTCAGGGAGAGCAGGCGGAGCAGCCAAGCATGGAACGGAGTATCGTTCATCTGGAGAATTACTTTCACAACAAAGTGTCTCGCGATGACTTGGCTGCAATCGCAGGAGTAAGCCGCTCCCATTATTCCTCGATGTTCAAGCAGCTAACAGGTTATTCGCCAAGCGAATACTTGACCCGGATTCGCGTGAATCGGGCCATCGAGCTGTTAATTGAGGATGCCGGGACCCTAAGGGAAATTGCGCACAGAGTCGGATATAGGGATGAATTCTACTTAAGCCGGCGCTTCAAGCAGCATACCGGGGTTTCACCGACTGCCTTCGATCAGGGGCCGGCTCCGCGTGTGGCCGTCTGGCTGATTCCTTATGCCAGCCATATGCTGTTGCTTGGCGTTAAGCCTGTTGTAACGATTGCGGAGAATAGCGAATATGTCAATGCTTCAGGCAAGGAGGAGGCCGAATCGCCGGAGGGGATGATCTTTGCAGATATAGACAGCTCCCCCGAGCAAATCAAGTCGTCTCTGCGCCGCAACCGGATTGAGCTTGTCATTGCCGCAAGAGAGCATCTGCAGTATATGGAGCTGAGTGCCTCGCAATTGCGGCCTTACGCGCCTGTGGTAGAGGTTTCATGGATGGAGCTGGGATGGAGAGAGCATCTGCGGCTGATTGCCAGAGCTATCGGCCGAAGCGGCGAGGCAGAGCGCTGGCTGGCTGCCTTTGACGAAGAGGAGGAGGCAGCGCGCTTGCAGGTGCAGCAGTTGGAGGCTGCCCAGGATTCCTATGCCGTATTCGTGCTCAAGCCTGGCGAGCTGCTGGTATACGGAGCCAGAAATATCGGTTATGTAATTTATCAATCGCTGGGATTACGACCGCCTGCCCGTATAAAGGCTGAAATCGAGCAACAGCAGGACCGCTTTCATTCTGTCCAGATCCAGCCGGAGGAGCTCGCCGATTATGAGGGAGACCGGCTGCTCGTGGTCATCTATCCTGATGAGCGGGGCTCTACTGCCCATGCAGAGACCCTGTTTCAGTCGCAGGAATGGAACGCGCTGGCTGCAGTCCGGGGAGGGCATGTTCATTATTTGGAGCGGGATGAATGGGTGCCGTACAATCCTGTATCCATCCAATTGCAGCTGAAACGGGCAGTAGCGCTGCTTGCCGAAGCAAGCAAAAGACAATAATGCAAGTAAAACTCCGAACATAATGCCATGGTATGCTGACGGCTTGCTTCTTATAATTAACGAAGTGATTAAGACGGGCCGTTAGCTTAAGGAGGAAATGGCAGAGAATTAACGATTGGAATTTCGTCATGCTGACAGCCAGCGTGGATGCGATAAGCAGTACAAGGGAAGGACCTCATGAAGCAGGCAGTGCAGATTCCGGTTAATCTTAAGCTGGTTGCATATGGCCGCTAGAGAGGCATTTTTTTTGACCCTATATTGATAATGATTATCACTATTAAAAGAATGCTGACACGATCAAGCATCGAGACAAGGAGAGAAATAAAAATGAAAAAGTTGTTATTACCATTGTTCCTGCTAGCTGCAGCAATCGTAGTCGGGGCTTGCGGCAATCAAGCGGATAAAGGAGCTCCAGAACCCGCCGGAACGGGCTCGAACAGCGGACAGGAGACGTCCGGCACCGGCACATTCATGTATGAGTCGGAGGCAGGTCCAGTCGAAGTTCCGCTTAACCCTCAGCGGGTAGTTGTGCTGACCCGTTTTCTGACAGGCAATGTATTGGCTCTTGGCGTCCCCGTTGTGGGAGTGGATGAAATGTCCAAGGAAAATCCAAGATTTCAAGAGCAATTGAAGGACGTAGAAGTGATCTCCGACGAGAGCGTCGAAAAAATTATGGAGCTTGAGCCGGATTTGATTATCGGGATGGACGGAACGAATAACCTCGACAAGTTCAAGCAGATCGCTCCGACTGTCATCTACACTTATGATAAAGTTGACTACTTGGAGCAGCAGGTTGAGGTAGGGAAGCTGCTGAATAAGGAGAAGGAAGCCCGTGAATGGGTAGAAGACTTCAAGAAACGGGCGCAGCAGGCAGGGGAAGAAATCAGAGCCAAAATTGGCGATGACGCAACTGTATCTGTCATCGAGACATTCAGCAAGCAGCTGTATGTGTACGGCGATAATTTCGGCAGAGGTACCGAAATCCTGTATCAGCTCTTCCAACTAAAAATGCCGGAGAAGGTTAAAGCGGCAACAGTGAAGGACGGATTCTTCGCGGTGTCGACGGAAGTGCTCGGCGATTATTTTGGAGACTATGTCATCTTCAGCAAAAACTCGGAAGAGGACAATACATTCCAGGAAACGCAGACGTATAATAACATTCTGGCAGTTCAGCAAAATCGCGTGTTTGAAGCAAACGCCAAGTCGTTCTACTTCAGAGATCCGCTTAGCCTGGAGCATCAGCTTGAGTTCTTCACCGAGAGCTTTCTCGGCAAATAAATAGAAGTGAGTAAAGCGGTTATGCCTAATGGTATAGCCGCTTTTTTTCTATGGAAGCGAAAATGAATTCAAAATTTCATTTCATTTTAATGCTTAAAATAGGAAAAATTATGCATTAATTAATCTTTTCATGTCTTTTTTGTCGGGAATAAAGGGAAGGCACTTCACGCGTAGAATGAGTAAGGTGAAGCCAACTATAACGCGAAGGAAGTATGTGATGAGCCCGAATACGATATCTCTAATGGATCAAGTCGACGTGACTAATGGAGCGCACATTCTCTACTACTTTTCGAATCACGATGCTTATATTAAAAATGCCGCATCGTTTCTAATCAACGGACTTATTCAAGACGAACATGTCGTATTAATCGATAGTGAATCGAACTATCATGAAATTATCGAAGCGCTTGCCGCCCGTGTAGGAAGCGAGGCTATGGAACGGATACATTACGTCAATCATGCCGAGTTTTATTATGAGCACGGCATGCTGCTGGTGACGGATGTCATGAACAATTTCGCCAGGCTGTTCACGCCCTTGCAGCAGGACCTGCGGGCTATACGGTCATGGGGCCATGTGCCATGGGATGAGGATGCGAAGATCGAGGAACAGCTTATCACTTATGAGCACCGCTGCGATGCTTCCGTTCAGAATGCCCGAATGGTGGGCGTATGCGCTTATAATGCCAACATTATACCCGCTCATGTGCAGAATGAGATGCTGCGATTTCATGAATATTTTATGACGGATGATTCCCTGGCCCCTTCTATGTTCTATGGGGATACCAAACGTTCGGTCATTTTCCCGTCCCCTGCCGTGCATATGGAGATGCAGTCGGAGATGGATCTTTATAAGCAAAAGCTTGATTTTGCCCATGCCGTATCGCATGAGGTGCGCAACCCGCTGACCGTGATACGCGCTTATGCAATGCTGATGCTCAGCCCCCGCGGCGAGCTTGGCGAGGATCATCGGCGCAAGCTGCAAGCTATCGTCGATTATGTGGACGTGATCGATCATGAAATCGCCCATATCATCAATACAGAGCAGCTGCTATCGACAGATACGCTGTGGCAGAAGGAAGCGGTGAGCGTAAAGCCTTTGTTGGACGAGGTGCTGGATATGATGTCTACAAAAGCGCGTACCCAAGGAGTGGAGTGCCAGGCACTGATTGAAGTGCAGGAAGCTCAAATCTATGGCAGCAGCATCGGCTTCAAGCTCATCGTCTCCAATCTGATCAGCAATGCGATCAAATACAGCCATGAAGGTTCATCGGTATCGGTGCAAGCCGCTCTTCGGGATGGGATGCTGCTTCTGGATATTCGCGATCATGGCGTCGGGATGACGAATGAGCAGTTGGAGAAGCTATTCCGTAAGTATGAGAAAATGAATACAGATAAGAGCGGTCAAGGAATTGGGCTCTTTATGGTGAAAAAGCTGACGGACCACTTTGAAGGGCGTATCGAGGTGAAGAGTGAGCTTCATGCGGGCACAGAGGTGCATGTTGAGCTTCCTTTATTGTAAGAAATGAATGCGTTCGCGCTGGCAAATGGATGGTGGAAACAATTCTGCAATGGCGGGTGCGAAAGCGTCAGCCTCTATTTATAATGGCTGTATAATCATTCATCAGGCAGGTGATAATTATGGAATGGTTGTACCTCATTATTATATTGGTTATGGCAGCCGGCTTGATCTCGACCATTTTGGTTGGCCGCTCCGCAAGCAACAAGGTGGAGGATCCGCGTTATTCCCAGCAAACCGGACGCAAGTGGCTGCGTCTCGGCATCATCTACATTGCAGGCATTATAATAGTAGCAGCGCTATTAATATGGCTGTAAGGGCCGGCGAATGAAGCCATGCTACGATATACGTAACCTCCGGGCTATAGCCCGGAGGTTATTTTGATTCAGGGAGAAGGCACCTCCAGCAAGGCGCGCAGCGCTTCGGCGAACCGTGAGATGCCGGCATCGATGTCCTCGGCTCTGGCCCTTGCGAAGGTAAAGCGCACATAGCCGGAATCGGAGCCGTACACGCTGCCCGGCACGAACACGACGCCTCTGCGGATCGCTTCCTCCAGCAGCTTGCCGTCATGGACCTGCGGCACCAGCTTGCACCACAGATGCAGACCGCCCTCCGGCACCGTGAATGAGATCAGGCCGGTCAGCTCACGCTTCAGTGCGGCGATCAGCAAATCGCGCTTGAACTGCAGCTGCATGCGCAGCCGGTCCAGATGCGGCTCGAAATAATCGGATTTCAGGAACTGGGCGGCGACTTGCTGGGGAATGACGCTTAGGCCAAAGTCCATCTGCTGCCGGGCATCAGCCAGTCTCTCTACAATGGCATTGGGCGCAACCATCCAGCCGACACGGAGGCCCGATGCCGCAATCTTCGAGAACGAACCGATATAGAGGACAGAACCGGCGGCATCCATCGCTTTCAGCGGCGCTGGCGGCATGCCTCCGTAGGAGGTGAGGCTGAACGGATCATCCTCCACAACGGGAAGGCCAAGCTCGCTTGCCAGCTCCAGCAGACGCTTCCGGCGCTCCATGCCGAGTACGGCGCCAGTTGGGTTTTGGTAGTTCGGATTCAGGAAGACCATCTTGATCCGGTGCCGCCGGTACAAGGCGCGAAGATCCTCCGGACATGCGCCGTCCCGGTCAACGGGCAGACGGAACAGCCGGAGACCGGCGGATTGAAACATTGGCAGTGAGTAGCAGTAGGATGGGTCCTCGATCGCTACAGCATCTCCGGGAGACAATAAGCATTGGGTAATGAGATACAAGGATTGCTGAGAACCCGATGTAATCAGAATGGACGACTCGGTCGTCTGAATTTGACGGTATTTGTTCAGATAGGGTACCAGCACTTGTCTTAGCGGGATATACCCTTGAGGATGGTCGTAGCCCAGATAAGCCGTATATTGATGGCGGCTCATCAGATTTGAAATTTCCTCGCTCGGCGCCAGATCGCCCGACAGCTCCCCGCTGGCGAAATCAATCAGGGCAGGAGCCCCGCTTAGCGCTTCCCGAATGCGTCTCATGAACGGCAGATTGGGCAAAAAGTTGCCGCCTTCGGCGTACCGCTTCCAATTTGGCGTATGCTTGGGCGTCGCACCCCATTTGGTCATCGTAACGCGCGTGCCGCTGCCGGATTTCCCTTCAATTATCCCCATAGAGCGAAGCTCGGAGAACGCCAGAATAACCGTGCTGCGGTTCACGCCGAGCTGCTCGGCCAATTTTCGCTCCGAAGGCAGCTGGCTGCCGGGCGGAAACTCGCCATAGGATATGCGCTGCTCCAGGTGATCCGCGATCTGGGCGTACAGCGGTTTCTTGCTCTCTCGGTCAGGTTTCCACATCGATTGTATTCCCTCAATCCATCAAGAATGTCCATATGCTTGTAATGATACCATTGATGCCGCCTTTTATTGAATTACATTGATAAGGAAATTTAGCGATTTCCATGAATAGGGGAAAAGAAATCAACCCGCAATACAGAAAGATTAAGATCGATTCTTTCTCTTTAATGAAGAGAAAATTATGGAACTTAGTAATCTGTTGATTAATGAGCATTTTTGGTGCGGATGCTGGCTGCAAAGCTAGGCAGCGCCAGTCCAAGAACAAACAGCATGGTAATCGTAATTCCTGACACTAAGGTATCGCCTGCCGTTTGACTATTTTGCAATGATGCCTCCCCAAATCCTATCGCAACGCAAGGAGTGAACGAGTCGGCAAATTGCGGGTTGCCGGACACTTAACCGGCTTCGCCTTCTTTCACAAAGAAAAACGCTATTGAGCCGCTCGTTGCGTGCACAGGGCAATTCTGAACAGCTGAAGGCTATATGGCCGAAGAAATCGCACAAGAAGAGGGAAGCTGCAGTTATATAGAGAAGCATTGTCCAATTTGTGAGGCGGCGAAAGCCTGCTTCAATCTGTACAAATGGGAACTGGAGATGTTCCAGGAGGTGCTTGGCTTAGAAGTTGAAATTATAAGGGGCGGCCATATTCTGAGGGGGGATAATTGCTGCATCTATACGATAAGTCATTGGGAAGGTTGAATCTTAGTGGTGAAGCCGATTTTTTGCTGCAAGACACGGATGAGATGTTTGTTTTTTTATGATTATATTTACATGTGGATGTGGAAGTGGATTGATCCCGAAAATGAACAGGCCGGCCGATATGAACTAATTAAATTGGATACTATAACGGGTGAAACACTGACTCCGATCCATTCAGCGAAAAGTTCGGCCGGTAAGTTCAAACGAGAATGAGACATGCGGCTAAGGCGTATGATCATCTTCGATGAGCAGGACGGCCGCACAAAGCTAATCAACATCGCTCACTACATATCAGCCGAAGCGCTGCAAACCGTGCTGGATATGGCAAAGAGTATGGCTTCTTCGAGACGATGGATCATCTGGAAAAGCATCTGGACAACCTCAAGGGGCTAATCCGTTTCACCCAGAAATAAAGTCTAAAAAGGCGTAGAACGTGTTGCGACGCAATACGTTCGTACTTGTTTGGCAGAGTTGCAATTTCAACGAAGCTGCAACGGTGCCACGCAACGCTGCACGCGCCAAAAGTGCTGATTCGTGAATGCAGCGTTGCTGTGCGTCGTTAGAAGCTCGAATTCGCTCAATTCGAAGCTGCAACGGTGCCACGCAACGCTGCACGCGCCAAAAGTGCTGATTCGTGAATGCAGCGTTGCTGTGCGTCGTTAGAAGCTCGAATTCGCTCAATTCGAAGCTGCAACGGTGCCACGCAACGCTGCACGCGCCAAAAGTGCTGATTCGTGAATGCAGCGTTGCTGTGCGTCGTTAGAAGCTCGAATTCGCTCAATTCGAAGCTGCAACGGTGCCACGCAACGCTGCACGCGCCAAAAGTGCTGATTCGTGAATGCAGCGTTGCTGTGCGTCGTTAGAAGCTCGAATTCGCTCAATTCGAAGCTGCAACGGTGCCACGCAACGCTGCACGCGCCAAAAGTGCTGATTCGTGAATGCAGCGTTGCTGTGCGTCGTTAGAAGCTCGAATTCGCTCATTTCGAAGCTGCAACGGTGCTACGCAACGCTGCACGCGCCAAAAGTGCTGATTCGTGAATGCAGCGTTGCTGTGCGTCGTTAGAAGCTCAAATTCGCTCAATTCGAAGCTGCAACGGTGCTACGCAACGTTGCACGCGCCAAAAGTGCTGATTCGTGAATGCAGCGTTGCTGTGCGACGTTAGAAGCTCGAATTCACTCAATTCGAAGCTGCAACGGTGCTACGCAACGCTGCACGCGCCAAAAGTGCTGATTCGTGAATGCAGCGTTGCTGTGCGTCGTTAGAAGCTCGAATTCGCTCAATTCGAAGCTGCAACGGTACCACGCAACGCTGCACGCGCCAAAAGTGCTGATTCGTAAATGCAGCGTTGCTGTGCGTCGTTAGAAGCTCAAATTCGCTCAATTCGAAGCTGCAACGGTGCTACGTAACGCTGCACGCGCCAAAAGTGCTGATTCTTGATTTAACGGTACTTAGCAGCGTGTGTAGCCGAGGGTATGCGATCTATGATGTGGTAGCTCGGCCAAAGCGCTTGACCTCAGCCCATTCAAAGCAACCGAAGGCAAGCTGCTGTCGAGAAGCGATATGCGATATGTAACGATCAAATAAAGAATGCCGAAGGAGCGCGTGATGGCCCCTTCGGCATTTTTCGAAACGGATATAATAGATGAATCACACAATCTCTACAGTACGCTGCCGCCGAAGATCATGCGGTGTTCCCATTGTGTGCCTTTGATGGAGTCGACGCGTACGCCGCCGCTTTTTTGGGAATACGTGTGCAGCACTTTGCCGTTGCCCAAGTACAGAGCGACATGCGTTACTTTCTGCTTCGACTTGTTGAGCTTGGAATAATTCGATGCGCTGGAGCCTTTATAAGACATGAAGAATACGAGATCGCCGCGCTTCAGGCTGGACCAGCTTGTCTTCACAGTGGAATGCTTCTTCACATAGCTTGCTTGAGTGGCGGAAGATCCGGGCAGTGTCACGCCTGCCGCTTGTTTAAAGATATGCTTGACGAAATCGGAGCAATCGAACGTTCTTGTATTGCTGCGGTTCGATCCGAATTCGTAAGGCGTACCCATATACTTGCCGCCCAGCTTGATTGTTGCTTCAATCTTGGCTGATTTGCTCGATGCTGTTGCGGCATATGCCGTAGTATCTGCTCCGTGCTGCAATGGTGTAAATCCTGTTACAAGCAACGCTGTTGTTACGGCGCCTGCTACGAGTGTTTTCGCGAATATGTTTTGTTTCATTGTTTGCACCTCCTGGTTGGTACAACTACCGTAACATAGGCTTTGGAACCGTTTTAACCCCACAAAATATGGTCCTGTGCCCAATTCCGCCTCTAGAGGCGGGGACGCGACTCGACCTAAGTCTAGTTCAAAAACCGCCGAAAGTCCGTTTTATAAAGGGTTTGAACGATCTATACTAGGTACATAAGCAAGAGCTGCTGAACAAGGTTGAATCATCAAAAATGAAAGAATTCTAATAGAAGAAAGGAGAGGGATTTGGACATGAATGGAAAAAGCGCACTTGGTGTACTGCTAATTGTCATTGGCGGCTTGGCCGTTCTGAATGTATTCAATATTAATCTGGGTTGGATTTTTGGACTTCTGCTCCCATTCATCCTCATCGGCTTTGGCGTAGTAGGGTGGATGAACAATAAGAAAGTGATCGGCGGCGTTCTGATCGCAATCGGCGGCGTGATGCTGCTGGGCAAGCTCGGCGGATTCTTCATGCTCTTGCTGGCAATCGGATTGATCGCTGTCGGAGTATCGCTGTTCAGAAACAAGAGATCCTATTAATATAAAGAAGTATAGATAAACGGGTTAGGAGGACATATAGATGAGCATTGCACGTCGTATCCGAGACATTACAGTCGCAACGTTGAACGAGAGGCTGGAGAAAGCGGAAGATCCGGTACGGATGATCGATCAGTTCCTCTGGTCAACGCGAGAGGATATCATCCAGGCCGAGAAGCTCCATCAGCAATATGCGAATCACAGCAATCATCTCCGGGCGCAGTGGCTGCAGGCTGAAGCGCAGAAGGAACGCCGCGAGCAGCAAGCGATGACGGCCCTCAAAGCCGGAGAAGAGAACATGGCGCGCATCGCCCTTCATGAGAAGGCAAGCTGCGAGGAGCGCTCTGCACAATATAGAGAGCTGTACGAGCAAAGCCGGCAAAACACGATGGATCTGGAGGAGCAATTGCGCGAGATGCGCAGCGAATACCAGACCGTATACGATAAGCGCGAGTACTACACAGCCCGCATGGAATCGGTCAGATTGCAGCAGCGCATGAACAGCAGACTACAGGGGGGCGTATCCGACGGGGCTCACCCAGGCACGATGTTCCGCCAAATGGAGGATCGCATCAGCGATCTGGAGCAGGAAGCCAGAAGCTTGCGGGATGTGCGCCGAATGGGAAGAGAATTCGATCAAGGGGGCGTCGGCAATACGGTCAAGTCCGTGATTGAGCGCGAGCTTGCCGAATTGAAACGCAAACTTGAGAAGGAGGGTTGGTCGTCTTGAAAAAGCTATATCGCTCCAGACGGGATAAGAAATTGCTCGGCCTGTGCGGCGGGCTAAGTGAAATGCTGAATGTGGATGCGACACTTATACGGATACTGCTCATTGTCATCACTGTCCTATCGAGCGGTATGGCCATCTTCATCTACATTATCGCTGGTCTGGTTGTGCCGAAAGAGCCGCCCATCTATGGCGCGTTCGGCCCGCATGGGTACGGCAATGGTCATAACAACGGCTTCGGCGGCGGCTATGGCCCTCACAATGGTCCGCATAACGGCCCGCACCACACTGGCTACAACGGCGGCTTCAATCAATATCAGAACAATACGCCTCCGAACAATTGGGGCACTTCATACGGCAAGGAAGAGCCTGCTGCAGGCTCGCAATTCGATAGCATGATGGACGATCTGGAGAAGAAGGCACTGCGCCGCGAGATCGAGGAACTGAAAGCCAAATTAGCGAAACAGGAGAAGGGAGAATAATACTATGGGAATCTTTAAAAGAATGAAGGATATGACGAAAGCATCTATGAACGAGGTACTGGACAAGCTGGAAGATCCGGTTGTCATGCTGAACCAATATCTTCGCGATATGGAGTCCGAGATTCATCAAGCGGAGGTAACGGTAGCGAAGCAAATGGCGAACGAGCGCCGCATGAAGCAGCGTCTGGACGACTCCGTACGCAATGCGGCAGAGCGCGAGTCCAAGGCAGAAGCAGCGCTTCGCGCAGGTCAGGAAGAGCTGACTCGCAAGCTGCTGGAAGAGAAGCTGTACTTCGATCAGAAGATTGTGGAGTACACGGACCTGCACGCTCAGGCTAAAGGTCAAGCCGAAGAGCTGCTTGGGCAGCTGCACGCGATGAAAGAAGAGTTCTACCAACTGCGCAACAAGCGCAATGAACTGGCTTCCCGCGCTCAAGTAGCGAAGGCGCAGAAGCAAATGGCTCAGCTTAGCTCGAACCATACGATCGACAGCGGCACAGCATCGCGCGGCTTCTACCGGATGGAAGAGAAGATTCTGCAGATGGAAGCGGAAGCGGATGTGCTTCGCACGCCGTACTCTTCCTACAGCACCGGCAGCGGAGCATCGGCAACCCCAGTCAGCGCGGCTGACCTGGAGAAGCGCATGAAGGTAGATGCGCAGCTGGAAGCGCTCAAGAGCAAAATGAACGCTGCTGCTCCTGCTCCTAACAAGACAGAAGCGGAATAAGAACGATACAAGGATGGAAGCAGCGGACCGGCTACCGGTCTGCTCTTTCATGCTTTTTTGTGAGAGGATTCGCAAGCATGGCTGGACATGATTGGCTCACAGGCATCATGACCGGCTACATAAGGAGCTGTAGGCATGCAGGATCAGGAAAATAATGGGGGAGAACAAGGCAAAGCCGCACGAAGGCGCAATGTGGTGGAGACGCTATTATGGCTGCTTATTATTGCGTCTTTGGCTGTCATCTTGCTTCAAGGGCTTGATATCGTGGAGCCGTTCATCCTGCAGGGCAGATGGGCGATTACAGGGCTGGGGCTAGTCGGTGCTGGGCTTGCGGTGGCGGCGCTTAACGGCTATCTGCAGAACTCCAAGCTGAAAGCCCGGCTGAAGCGGCTGACCGAGCAGCAACGCAAGCGCTACGCGGTAACGCTGAGCAATGATTCAGAGGAAGCGGGCGGAAATGACTCTGAGCATGAGAGCGACCCGCAGTGGACCGAGAAGGTGAGATTCACCGCGGTGCTGGAGGAGCGTCAGCGTCTTGCGCGCGAGCTGCATGATGCTGTCAGCCAGCAGCTGTTCGCTATCTCCATGACAGCGACGGCGGTCAGCCGGACGATCGAGCGGGACTGGGAGCGCGCGAAGCGCCAGGTGCAGCTGATCGAGGAGATGGCCGCGGTGGCGCAATCCGAGATGAGGGCGCTCTTGTTGCATCTGCGTCCGGTTCATCTGGACGGCAAGAGCTTGGGACAAGCGTTGACGACGCTTGTGGACGAGCTGAAGCAGAAGGTGCCGATGGACATTTTATTGGAAGTGGATGAATCGATCGTGCTGCTGCCGCAGACGGAGGATCATCTCTTCCGGATTGCCCAGGAAGCGCTGTCCAATACGCTTCGCCACTCCAAGGCGGGAAGCATGCGCATCCGACTGATGCGGCTGGACAACAAGTTGCATATGACCTTGCAGGATAATGGGGTCGGGTTCGATCTGGAAGCGAAGAAACAAACGTCTTACGGCTTGCTGACAATGGAAGAGCGAGTGAATGAGCTTGGAGGATCCCTCCAGATGATATCGCAGCCGGGCGAGGGCACGACGATTCACCTTTGGGTGCCGATGGACGGACTTAGTCCGGCGAGTTAAGATAGAAGCATAGCGAAAGGAGCGGATAGATTATGGAGGAACCGATAAAGGTATTGCTTGTCGACGATCACGAGATGGTGCGGATCGGACTTGCGGCGGTGCTGGATACGGAGGATGGCATCGAGGTTGTAGGAGAAGCGAGCAACGGGATGGACGGCATTCGCTTGGCGCAATCCTACAGGCCCGATGTTGTTCTGATGGATCTTGTGATGGAAGGGATGGACGGCGTCGAGACGACGGCCAAGCTGCTGGAGTCCCATCCCGATTGCAAGGTTATTGTGCTTACAAGCTTTATCGATGACAGCAAAATATACCCCGTTATCGAAGCGGGGGCATTCAGCTATTTGCTGAAGACATCCCGTGCAAGCGAGATCGCCGAAGCGATCCGTGCGGCTGCAAGGGGGCAATCCGTGCTGGAGTCGCAAGTGGCGGCCAAAATGATGAACCGGTTCCGCACGCCGAAGCAGCAGGAGCAGCCGCGCTTGCATGATGATCTGACCGAACGCGAGATGGATGTGCTCAAGCGTGTTGCGCAGGGCAAGTCCAATCAGGAGATCGCGGATGAGCTGTTCATCGGCGTGAAGACGGTTAAATTCCATGTCACGAATATTTTCAACAAGCTGAATGTGGAGGACCGTACACAGGCTGCGATCTATGCGCATAAGCAAGGAATCGCGGACTAATCATTAGGCATGGGGCCTAATAGATTCAAGCAGAGCGAACAGCGCTTCTTCATCATCAATCGGGATTACAGGAAGCGTGGGCTCTAGTCTATATTCCTCGGCTGAGAATGCAGCGAGGGCTTCCGGCCAGCCTACCAGCGCAATAGGCTGGCTGACCGATTCCAGCAGGCGAAGCTGATCAGCTTCGCGGGCGAAGACGAGCTTCGGGTAAGGAGCGGTCTTGAAGCCTTCGATCAGAATGATGTCAACATCCTGCGCTATTGCCGCTATTAAGGCATCCAGCTCAGACTTGGACTGCTTCAGGATAGCGGTACGGCTGGCAGAGGTAATCGCGGTGATGTCAGCTCCTGCAGCCTGGTGCTTCCAGGTGTCGGTGCCCGGCGTATCGATCTGGAAGTCATGCGCGTCATGCTTGATCGTGCCTACGCGCAGCCCTAATCCTTTATATCTTTCTGTTAACCGGCAGACCGAGGTGGTCTTGCCGGTGTTTTTGTATCCGACAAGCTGAATGATAAAAGCGTGCTGCTGATGCAAGGTAAGGGCCTCCTTGGTATGGAATAAAGCGTGGCTTATACAGTTGAATAGTGGTTTTGCACTATGGTCAAGTGTATCATATACGGAGCTCAAGACGCTTGGACCATTACTTAGAGGGCTTGAGGCGCTGTATTCTGCCTCTGCGCTCGCTATGATACAATAAAGCAATCATGTAAGGGATTACGGTATGCAACAATGCAGGGGTGGGGAATCCGGGTGGCTGAGGAGATAAGGATGGGAAGCGTCAATAGCGGAGGAAGCGACGGCCGGTTCAACCGCCGCGCGATCACAGTGGACGAGGCGCAGCGGCGTGTGCTTGCCGCTGCGGCGCGGACTGCAAGCGGGCATGTGCCGCTTGCGGCAGCTGGCGGCCGGAGGCTCGCGCAGCAGCTGCTTGCGACGAGCGTCTGGCCGCCCTTCGCGCGCGCGGGGCTCGACGGCTACGCCGTGCGCGCGGCAGATACGGCGGAGGCGTCGCCGCAGTCACCGGCGGCGCTGCGCGTCGTGGACACGGTCGCGGCGGGCGGGCTCGCCCTGGCGGCCGTACAGCCGGGCACGGCTGCGCGCATCATGACCGGCGCGCCTGTGCCCCCCGGGGCCGACGCGGTCGTCATGCTAGAGCAGACCGCGGAGGGCATGGCCGGAGGCGAGCGGACGGCGCTGGTGAAGGCCGCCGCCCGCCCCGGCCAGAACGTGGCTCCTCAGGGCGAGGAATTCCGCCTGGGGAGCGCTATTGCAGGGCCCGGCGAGCTGCTGCGGCCGGGCCATATCGCGCTGCTGGCCACGTTCGGCTATGCCAGCGTGCCCGTGTACAGGCGCCCCCGCGTCGCGATATTCGCTACGGGGAACGAGCTGCTCCCGGTAGAGGCTCCGCTCGCGCCGGGCCATATCCGCGACAGCAACAGCGCGATGGTCGCGGCAATGATCCGCCAGCACGGCGGCGAGCCGCTGCTGTGCGGAGCGCTGCCCGACGAGCCGGCGGCGGTGCGCGAGGCGCTCCGCGGCATTGGCGGGGAAGCGGATATGATCGTGACGACCGGCGGCGTGTCGGTCGGCGATTATGACGCGATGGCGCTGCTGCTCCGTTCGCTGCCCCGCTATGAGGAAGTGCCGGGATGGACCAGCGCTTCCCCGGAGACGCTCCTGTTCAATCGCGTCTCTATGCGCCCGGGCAGCCCGACTTCTGCTGCCTGGATGGATGGCAAGCTTGTCCTGGCGTTATCGGGCAATCCCGGCGCCTGCTTCACCGGCTTCGAGCTGCTTGGTGTGCCCGCGCTGCGCGCTATGCAAGGCGATCCTTCGCCTTATCATCGCAAGGTGCATGCGCAGCTAGCCCGCGAGATCGGGAAAGGCAGCCCGCATGACCGTTACGTCCGCGTCTCGCTCCAGTACGGGGAAGACGGACGCCTGTATGCTGACCCGCTAGCCTTCGGCAAGTCCAGCATGACCGCTTCGCTCGCGGAAGCGGAGGCGCTGGCCGTTATTCCCTCCGGATCAAGCGGCGCAGAGGCGGGACGCATTGTAGAAGCTTGGCTTCTCACTTAATAATATTTGTTCAGGATGACTCCCCGTATCGGAAGCGGCCAATATGATTGCATCGCACCGTAATACATGGCATAGGGGTAAGCCGAGGTGAAGGGCAGGCGCAGCAAGTCGATGGACTGGCGCTGCTCCGCGAAGGTCAAGGCGTGCTTCAAGTCATTGATGAAGCCGTCCGTGCCGAGAAGCAGCCTGCGCAGCTTGCCGCTGTCGCCCAGAATCTCCGGCAGCTCCTCTCTGGAGCCCGCCTTCGAAGAGCGGCCCTGCGCGGCTTCACGCGGAGCCGAATCATCGCTGCTGCCCTCCCATCGCAGCGCCCCTCCCGCATCCCTCCGAATGCCAAGCTCTTCTATGGCGGGGTGGCGCAGCGCCAGCTCAACGGCCTCCCACACCTCCGGCTGCAGCCGCTCTTCATGCGAGCGGTAGCTGCGCTCCAGCCCATTCATCATTCCCACCAGTTCATCGATCTGCGCACGAACGAATGACGCATTCCGAATGCCGGCATCGCGCCCCAGCTCCTGAAGCATGCGGTCAAGCCGCTTCTGCGCTTCCTGGGCTTGCCTTAGCCAGACGGCCGCACTGTCCGCCGCGTCGCTATATATCCGGTTCCAGTCTTCTCTCTGCACGATGGAGGCCTGCTCGAAGGCGGTAAGACGGTATGCCGCATAGCGGTTCACCGGCTGCAGCTTCGTATAATGCATCGTGCGTTCAATGCCTCGTATTGCCCGAGTATATAAGGTCATATTCCGTCCTCCCAAAAAATATTTTTAGGCTCATCATAGCTTAAGCAGGCCGAGAAGGCTGGCGAACGGCGGAGGCGAAGCTTGGCGATTGGGAGCGAAATCGGAGGAACGCCCGGCTTGGGCACGCGCCTTCTGTCGATTAAACGATCAGAAATAGATAAGCGATGTCGTCCAGGTCAACTTTTATCGTATCATCCGTGCTTTCAGCGCGTGCGGACAAGGAAGGATTATCGCCTTCAGAAGCGTATTTAGTAGGGGAATGGCCCACTCCGGCCGCTTTGGCTTTTTTCTTTTTGCCCAGTTTCTTGCCTGCAGCCGCAGGCTTGGCTTCTATTGGCTGCGAGGCTTCATCCGCCTCTGCCGCATGGGAGCCGCCGTCCTGATAGGGTCCCCTTCCATAATTAGCCGCTCTGCTGGTGTAAGGATTGCCTAATACGAGCTTGCCGCCTTGGCAGGACCGTATTACTCCGATTTCTCTATAGCCTGATTTGAAAATAACCGCCACCGGCATTCCGCCGTACGTCGAAAGCACTTCTTCCCTGATCGGATAAATCTGTTCCATTTCACCAGTCACCTCGCCAGTAATGTTGCAACCAGTGTATTCACCTGCAGGGCGAACGTGTATAAATACACGCGTGTTCAAAATTCCGGTCTTCAGCACTAAGTAGAACAACCTCTAAAAGTGAATCGCAAAGGAGGCAAGGGTATATGTATATCCCGGAAAAATCGGCGCTTCCACTGGGCGCTGCTTCATCGGCGCAATCCGCCAAGCGAAGGCCGGCCAGGCCGAACCGTTTTTTTGGCATGGCAGGAGCCTTCGTGCTGCTCGCGATTCTGGTTCTCCTTGCGCTGCTTCTCTCCAAATCAGATACCCAGAATGAGTCCGCTATAAACGGGCTGTCCCATGATTTGTCCAAGCTGTGGGGCTGGGCGGATGAAACGATGCAGGGAGGCGCTGCCGCCGCAGACTGGCATCTGCGCTGGCAGGTCGAGGCGGCCGGGAGCGCAGAGTATGAACGTCTTGCAGATCTGCTGTTTGTCGATGCTGAAGGAAGGCCAACCGCCAGGAGCGTGACCAATCAAGGAAAGTCGATCCAAGGAAGCTGGTCCGGACAAGAGAGCATGCTCTCGCTCCATCTGGTGGAGGAATCAGCGTCCGGCGTCCGGCTGCTCGTCATGCTGGATCGTGATGCAGAAAGCGAGGCGCGGCTGAAGACGCTGCTTGCCGATGCCAAGGGAATTGCGGACCGGATCGGGCAAGTGTCGCAGCATGCGACGGCAAGCGTGAAATCGCATGGATTCGTGCCCGGTCCCGAGACTGCCCAGCGGCTGGAGCGTCTCGCGCAAGGAAAAGCGCTGGAGGCTTACCGGGACCGCGGCACACAAAGCACGACCTATAGCTCGGCGCTTCTGCAGACGTCCCAGGCGATCGGCAGAGGGAGGACGGCGAATCTTCAGATTGCAGTACATGAGAACACGGAGAACCAGATGACGGAGCTGACGCTCGGCGTACCGCTTATAACAGGGGAATTCGGCGCTGCTCACCCCATACAAGAAGCGGATGGTGCTGGCGATGAATTGGCGGCTGCCCGTTAACGGGCAGCAATCCGGGGCACGCCGACGCTGCCAAGATGCGGCGATGAGGAGCCGCCGGATACGCCCGCAGGCCTTATTTTGCTCCAAATTGCAGAACAGGGGATGGCGCAAACTTCTGATTATTCTGCAATCAGAAGAACTTGTGCAACTTATCATTATTTTTTATGGCCCGTTCAATGGCGAAAAAAGGGTGAATATGCTACACTACATAACATGTAATTCGTATAAAAATTCCATAGAAAGAATGAGGCATATGACTTACAATACGAATGTAGAATCGATCTCACCAGATGGCGCCGTCTATTATCTATTCGGTGCGACCGGCGACTTGGCCCGGCGCAAGCTATTCCCGGCGCTGTTCAGTTTATATAAAGAAGGCAAGCTGTCGGAGAACTTCGCGGTTGTAGGCCTTGCGCGCCGTCCCCGCACAAACGAGCAATTCCGCTCTGATCTGTATGATTCCATCAATGAATTTTGCCGCTACAAGGCGGATGACGCCGAGCTTTGGAGCCGGTTCACGGAGCACTTCGTCTATATGTCCCTGGACATCAACAATGTCGACGGCTTCCGCGAGCTGAACGCTTTGTCCACGGAGCTGGACCAGAAGTTCGATATTCCGGGCAACCGCTTGTTCTATTTGGCGCTGGCGCCGTCCCTCTTCGGACCTGTCTCCTTCAACCTCCGCGACGGAGGGCTGCTGGAGTCGAAGGGCTGGCATCGCCTTGTCATCGAGAAGCCGTTCGGCTACGATCTGCCGTCCGCGCAGAAGCTGAACGAACAGCTGAACCAGGTATTCAAAGAGGAAGAGATCTTCCGCATTGACCACTACCTTGGCAAGGAAATGGTTCAGAATATTCAAGTTATCCGCTTTGCGAATGCATTTTTTGAACCGCTGTGGAACAATAATCATATCGCCAACGTTCAGATTACGCTGTCTGAGACGGTAGGCGTTGAAGAACGCGGCGGCTATTACGACAAGTCCGGCGCGCTGAGAGACATGGGCCAGAACCATATGCTCCAGATGCTGACGATGATTGCGATGGAGCCGCCAAGCCGTCTTCACGGCGAGGATATCCGCGACGAGAAGGTCAAGGTGCTTCGCTCGCTGAGAGGCTACACCTCCAGCGATGACGTGCGCGAGCATGTCATCCGCGGACAATATACAGAAGGCCAAGTCGGCAGCAAGGAGCTGCCAGGCTACCGCCAGGAGGATTCCGTAGATCCGGAATCCGTGACGGAGACATATTTCGCGGCGAAAGTATTCGTGGACAACTTCCGTTGGGCCGGCGTGCCGTTCTACATTCGCACAGGCAAGCGCATGCCTGTGAAGACGACGGAGGTCGTCGTGGAATTCAAGTCGATGCCGAATAACGTGCTGTTCGCGCAGCGCCATGACTTGGCGCCGAATCTGCTCGTTATCCGCGTTAATCCGATGGAAGGCATCTATATCAAGATCAATGCCAAGAAGCCGGGCTCGGACAATGCGGTACAGCCTGTATCGATGGAATTCTGCCAAAGCTGCCAGATCGGCATCAATACGCCTGAAGCGTATGAGCGCCTGATTCATGATGCGGCCCGCGGCGACTCCACGTACTTTACCCGCTGGGATGAAGTATCCCATGCATGGGAATTCGTCGACCGCATTGCGCAAGCTTGGCGCGAGGACAAGGGCGATCTCGCTTTCTACCCGGCAGGATCATGGGGACCGGAAGAGGCAGGAAAGCTGCTTGAGAAAGACGGCTTCCACTGGTGGCCGGTGAACGGCCAGGAAGAAGACAATGTTATCTGGATCACGAACAGCGGCAAGTAGCATCCGTGCTGCTTGCGCTGTCGTAAACCTTGCATAAAGTGAAGGGAAGGCAAGCATGAGTCAATCATTAAGCGATGAAATTAAACAGGAAGTGGACAGAAGACGCACGTTCGCTATTATCTCCCACCCTGACGCAGGGAAGACGACCCTGACCGAGAAGCTCCTCCTATTCGGAGGAGCCATTCGGCTTGCAGGGTCTGTCAAAGCGCGCAAGGCTAACCGCCATGCAACGTCAGACTGGATGGAGATTGAGAAGCAGCGGGGCATCTCGGTTACTTCTTCCGTTATGCAATTCGATTATCTGGACCATCGTGTGAACATTCTGGACACCCCGGGTCACCAAGACTTCTCCGAGGATACGTATCGTACGCTTACCGCGGCGGACAGCGCGGTCATGCTAATTGACGTCGCGAAGGGCGTCGAGGCGCAGACCATCAAGCTGTTCCAGGTATGCCGCAAGCGCGGCATTCCGATCTTCACGTTCATTAACAAGCTTGACCGTGAAGGGAAAAGTCCGTTCGAGCTGATGGAGGAGCTGGAGCAGGTGCTTGGCATTCGCTCCGTACCGATGAACTGGCCGATCGGGATGGGCCGCGAGCTATGCGGCGTCTACGACCGGATGAAGTCGCAGGTAGAGCTGTTCCAGGGCAATGACCATTCCACGATTGAAGTGCGCAAGGTCAGCGACTACAACGACTCCATCATCCGCGAGATGGCCGGCGATTACTTAACCGACCAGTTGATCTCCGAGCTGGAGCTGCTGGATGTGGCGGGCGACCCGTTCGATTACGATAAGGTGCGTGCAGGTGAGCTCACGCCAATCTTCTTCGGCAGCGCCGTGAACAACTTCGGCGTGCAGACGTTCCTGGAGAACTTCCTGCAGCTTGCGCCGAAGCCGGGGCCGCGCAATAGCACATCAGGCGAGATAGAGCCGACGAACGAGAAGTTTAGCGGCTACGTGTTCAAGATTCAGGCGAACATGAATCCGGCGCACCGTGACCGGATTGCGTTCCTGCGCATCTGCTCGGGACGGTTCGAGCGGGGCATGGCCGTCAAGCATGTCCGCAACAAGAAGGAGATCAAGCTGTCCCAGCCGCAGCAGTTTTTGGCCCAGGACCGCGATATCGTCGAGACGGCATATCCGGGCGATATCATCGGCTTGTTCGATCCGGGCATCTTCCGCATCGGAGATTCGCTCTCGCAGGGCTCTGAGGTGGAGTTCGACGAGCTGCCGACCTTCTCGCCGGAGATCTTCTCCAAGGTTACGGTCAAGAACGCGCTGAAGCATAAGCAGTACCAGAAGGGTCTCGACCAGCTGACGGAGGAGGGCACGATTCAGGTGTTCTATTCGACCGGCAACTTCGACGAGACGATTCTGGGCGTTGTCGGCCATCTGCAGTTCGAGGTGTTCGAGCATCGGATGAAGGCGGAATACGGCGTAGATATCCAGCTGCACCGGATGACGTTCCAATTCGCAAGATGGATTGTGGACGAGAAGATCGACCCATCCAAGTTCCGAATCAACTCGACGCTGGTCAAGGACAAGAAAGGCAATTACGTTGCTTTGTTCGAGAATGAATATGCGATGCGGACAGCGATGGACAAAAACCCGACCTCCAAGTTCCTGGAGACGGCTCCATAATTTGCATAGGATAACAATCCTCCAACGGGAGCAAAATGCCCCGTAGGAGGATTTTTTTAGGTTTTCTTCAAATCTCTTAAGAAAATATTAACCACACGCACTCTATGTTTTGGTAGACTGATAGAGGTACAGAAAATAGAGCAGTACAAAGGAGTGCATCCAGGGAACGTTATGAAGAATCAAAAAATGAAATGGTTATTACCCGCAGGAATTTTGGTCATTGCCGCATGTATTTTGGTTGTGTGGTACACAACAAGGTCCGACAAAGCCGGGCCGACTCCGGAGCCGACGAGCGTTACGGAGATTCCGCAAGTGGAGACGCCTCAGGAGCAATATGACGTCATTGTCGTCGGTACTGACCCGGAAGGCGTGACTGCAGCAGTATCCGCCGCGCGCAACGGCCTGAAGACGCTGCTTGTTGACGGCAAGGACCGGGAGATATTGGGCGGCTTATTCACGCTCGGGTGGCTGAACAGCCTGGACATGAACCGCAAGCCGGACGGCAAGGATTATTACAATAAAGGTTTGTTCAAGGAATGGTTCGATCAGATCGAAGGCGATTCCTTCGATATTACGACAGCTGCCAACGCATTCCACAAGCTGGTGGAAGCCGAGAAGCTGATTGAAGTGCGTATGGGCGCCAAGTCCATCGAACCGATTGTAGAGAAGGCAGCCGACGGCACTCCGACTGTGAAAGGCGTCAAGCTGACGCTGGGAGACGGCAAGGAGCTGAATGTAAGCGCAAGCGCGGTGATCGATGCTACGCAGGACGCTGACTTTGCTGCAGCCGCTGGCGCAGAGTTTACATTCGGCCGTGAGGATATCGGCGATACGAAGCTGCTGATGGCGGTAACGCCGGTGTTCACGCTGAAGAACGTAACGCCTGAAGTATGGGGGAAGATCAAGCATCGCTTGAACAACGACGAATACCCGGGCACAGGAGCCAATGATCAGAGCGCATGGGGCTACATCGAGATGTGGGATTATCCGTCTACGAACCCTGAGCGCATCCGTTCACGCGGCTTCAACCTTGGCCGCCAAAATAATGAAACGATGCTGGTCAACTCCGTCCAGATTTTCGGTGTTGATCCGTTCGACCCGGCTTCCAAAGAGGAAGCTTACGAAATCGCCCGCAAAGAAATCCCGCTTATGCTGGAGCATGCGAAGAAGCTGTATCCGGAATTTGAGTCGATCGAGCTTGGCGAGCTTGCCCCTGAGCTGTATATCCGCGAGACGCGCCACTTGGTCGGCATGTACCGCCTGAATATGATTGACCTGCTGGAGCAGCGGACGCATCCGGACGATATTGCATTCGGCTCTTATCCGGTAGATATTCAGAGCACATCGTCGGCGAAGACGGACCGCGGCACGGTGCTTATGGCGCCGAAGCTGTATGGCGTTCCATTCGGCGCTTTGGTTCCGCAAGCGGTCGACGGCCTGCTAGTCGTCGGACGTTCCGCAAGCTTCGATACGCTTCCGCACGGCAGTGCGCGCGTAGTGCCGCTGGGCATGGCGACAGGCCAGGCAGCCGGCGCCGCAGTGAAGCTCGCAATGGACAAGAGCGTGACGCTTCGCCAGCTGGCAGCCGATGAGACGTTGGTGCAGTCGCTGCGGACGCTGCTTACGGAGCAAGGCGTAGATCTGGATGCTCCGAAGACGGAACCGTATGCGTTCATCAAGCATCCGGCATATGAAGGCCTTAAAGCTGCGGCAAGCATCGGCATTGCCCAAGGCGCTTATGCGAATGACTTCCAATTGGACGCGGCGTCCAACCCGCAGCGAATGCTGATGAATATGAAAGGCGTGCAGAAAGCGTTCGCTGAAGCCTTCCCGCATTCGGCGGATGCCGCTGTCGGGGGCATAGAGGAACCGGCCAAGCAGCCGCTGACGCTGGAGCAGGCGGCATACACGCTTGCGCTGTCGCTTGAAGAGGGCGCCCAGAAGGAAGGCGCGCTGGAGCGCCTGAAGTCGAACGGCACGCTGCTCGACGCTACGCTTGCCACAATCAAGGACCCGAACAACCTGACAAACGGCGATGTGTATATGCTGATCAAAGATGCCATTTCCTTCGCAGCAGGTGTTGTTTATTAATATCAGGAATTAACTCATTGAAAGCCTCCGGCGCTCGTGAAAGAGCGCCGGAGGCTTTTTTATTTCCAAAATGATGAAACGATTCCAGCTCATTCTCGTAAATAGTAGAGAGTCTAGCAATAATAGGAATGGAGTGAGAGAGTGAAAACTTTATCGGTACGATCTTCTTTCTGGTTCAAATCTGCCGTAGCGGCAGCGTTGTCGCTTACGCTTCTGACGCCGGCCTTCCAGGCATCGGCTGCCGGAGCGGATACGCCTGCGGCGGGCAAGGCGCTGGATGCGACAAGCGCAGCAGCGTTCCTGGATGACTTCTTCGCGGCTGAGACGACCAAGCCCCATTATGTAGGTGCATCTGTCGTTGTGGTCAAGGACGGACAAGTGCTTGCGCAGAAGGGTTACGGCTATGCCGACCTGGAAGGCAAGAAGGCGGTAGATCCCGCATCCTCGGTCTTCCGCATCGCTTCTGTGTCCAAGAGCATAACGGCGGCAGCGATCATGCAGTTGGCCGAGCAGGGCAAGCTTAGCCTGCAGGATGATTTCACCAAGCATCTCAACGGCTTTACACTGCAGAACCCGTTCAACAAGCCAGTTACGATCGAGAACCTTCTGACGCATACGACCGGATTTGAGATCCGTGATCCGAAGCCGGAGGATATCCATCAGGACTTTGAGAAAGTCGTCGAAATCGAGGATTATGTCCGCGCGAACGTGCCTCCGGTTGTAAGGGAGCCGGGTGGCTCTTATATGTATGACAATTATGCTTCCATGGTATTGGGATTGATCGTGGAGAAGGTAAGCGGAGAGCCGTATGCCGACTACATAGAGAAGCATATCTTCGAGCCGCTTGGCATGGAGAGCAGCGGATTCCTGCTTGAAGGCAAGCTGAAGGATAACCTGGCTGTCGGCTATGGACCAGCCAATACGCCAATCGAGCCTTATGCCTTGACGCCAACCGTGATGCCGCAAGGCGGCATGCTGTCCACGTCTGAGGACATGAGCAAGTTCATGCTAGCGTTCCTAAGCGGAGGAGTATCCGGCGATAGCCGCATCTTGTCCGAGGATTCCGTGAAGCAGATGGGGGTATATCGTTCCTCCATTCATGAGCTTCTGCCGAACACGACATACGGATTCGAAGCGCCGTTCCAGATTCCTGGCGCAGGCAGCAGCTCCAAGGTCATTACTAAAGCAGGCGATCTGGGCGGTTTCAGCTCTTATCTATTCTTTATTCCGGAGCAAAACACAGGCGTGTTCCTGACTTACAATCAAAACGGAGCACTGCGCAACCTGCTCTACTCGCAGTTCATCTCGACCTTCTTCCCGCAATATGCGGCTCCAGCGAAGCTGGATGCTTATGAGGCGAAGCCGGGCGAGCTGGCTAAATTCGCAGGCTATTACTCGGACCTGCGACTTAATGTCTTGAAGTCAGCCGTTCAAGGTGAAGAAAAGCTTACGATCCATGACGCTTTTCTGGGGACGAGAGAGCTGAAGCAAGTGGACGCCAACCTGTTTGTCGATCAGCTAACCGGCCAATTCACAGCGTTCAAGCTGGACGCGAGCGGCAATGCGGTGTATATGAAAGAGCCGTATCTGAATCCGTTCGGCTATGCGAAGAAAGGCGACGCTGCAGTGGGCTATGAGGACATCCCGGCAGATCATCCATACGCGCAAGTTATCCATGCCCTTCAATCGATAGGCTATTACGAAAACAAAGCGAACCAAAACTTCAATCCGGAACAGGCTGTAACAAGAAGCGAATTTGTGAAAAATGCGCTATCGCTGTTCATGGTTCCGGCAAGCAAAGCGGAGCCAGCTGCTTTCACAGACCTGACTGGTCATCAGAATGCAGGCTACGTGCAGGCGGCGTTCGAGATTGGACTTGTTCAAGGCAATGGCAAAGGCAGCTTCAAGCCGGATCAAGCGATTACCCGCCAGGAAGCGGCGGCTATCCTGTGGAGAATGCTTGTGGGACAATATGACCCTGAAGCATTCCAGAGCATCAAGCTGGCTCCGGGTACAGCTGAGTGGGCCGCTGATGCGGTACGCACGCTGATTGCATTCCAGGTTCACGGTCCTGAGGTACAGGTGAAGGAAGACGGAACAATTGACTTCCTGTCCGGCAAAGCCTTGAACCGTGCGGAAGAAGCGGCGATCTTGTTCGCGCTGAACTTCTCGCCAACAGATCAAATCTATGCTGCGCTGCTGCAGCAAGCGCAGGCTGCTCCATCCGATACGCCTGCGGCTGAAGCGCAGGAAGCAGCTTAGTCGTTAATGATCAAATGAAAAGAGGACACCGCGGAATTCGGTGTCCTCTTTTATTTCAGCTTAATCCATCAATGATGAATGTATGCCTTATTTCAACCAAGCATCAACTTTGTCCGGATTTGCTTCCACCCATGCCTTGGCTGCCGCTTCCGGAGAAGCGCCCTCGACGATTTGAATCATGACCTCGGCCATGTCGTCAGGGGACCATTCGAATGCGTCCAGGAATGCGTAGGCTTCCGGCTGAGCGTCCTTCAGGCCATTGCGTACGATGGTGTGGATTTGCTCGTCTTGACCATAGACGCCCTTAGGATCCTCCAGATACTTCAGATCCATCTTCGCGAACTTCCAGTGCGGAGTCCAGCCTGTTACCACAATCGGCTCCTCATTCGCATAAGCTTTCTCGAGTTCCTGCGTCATCGCAGCGGAGGAGCTGGAGAGCAGCTTCCAGTCTGACAGACCGTATTCTTCCAGTACCTTCTCGGTTGCCATCATCAGTCCGGCGCCCGGCTCGATACCGACGATTGTGTGCTTCAAGGATTCGCCTACATCGCCGCTCAAGTCTTCAATGCTCGTGATGTCCATGTAGGAAGGAACAACAAGCCCCAGCTTCGTGCCGTTCAGGTTAGGTCCCAAATCCTCGAATTTGCCTTCATTGTCCTTCACATAGGTTTCATGCGTCGTTGGCAGCCACGCGGCTACCATCGCATCAGCACTGCCGTTGGCAATGCCGGACCACATTGGGCCAGCGTCAACCTGCAGCATCTCTACCTTGTAGCCTAGCCGCTGCTCCAATACTTCCCTTACAACATTCGTGCTAGCGATCTCGGAATCCCAAGCGACGTAAGCCAGCTTGATTTCCTTCTTCGGCTCTTTGGCGCCGCCATTGCCGTTAGAATTGCCTCCGCCGCATGCTGCCAGCATAGCTAGCGCCGTGACTACTGCAACAAGTAAACTCCACTTTTTCAACTTCATCAAATCACTCCTAATTTGTAATATCATTTCATTAAGATTGCTTTTCAGTGCGCTGGACGACCTTCTGCGTGAGTCGGTCCAGGATAATGGCCAGAATAACGATAGCAAGTCCAGCCTCGAAGCCGACACCTGTCCGGCCTTGCGTAACCGCGCGGTAGACATATTCCCCGACGCCTTGGGCGCCGATCATCGATGCGATGACGACCATAGACAAGGACAGCATTATCGTCTGGTTAATGCCGGCCATAATCGTAGGTACTGCGATAGGCAGCTGAAGCTTGAACAGCTTCTGAAGCGGAGTGGAGCCGAAGGCGTCCGCCGCCTCTACCAGCTCGCCAGGTACTTGCCTGATCCCCAGATTGGTTAAGCGGATCGTAGGCGGTATAGCAAATATAATGGATGAGATGACGCCGGGCACGACGCCAAGCCGGAAGAAAGTTACGGCCGGAAGCAGATACACGAATGCAGGCATCGTTTGCATGAAGTCTAACAAGGGGGTAAAGATTCTCTGCATAGCATTGCTTCTGGCACATAAGATTCCGATCGGCACGCCGATGACGACCGATATGATTGCGGCTGTCAGCACAAGCGCGAGCGTCTGCATCGTCGGGCCCCATAAGCCCAGATTCTCGATGATGAGCAGACCGATGGCGGTGAAGAGGGCCAACTTCCATTTGCCAAGGAACCAGGCAAGTACGACGAATACAGCAATGATCACCAGTGCGGGAAGACCTCTCAGCACATCATCGAGCCCGTTCACGGTGCCGCCGATTATGGCGCTGATAATATCGAAGAAGGGCCCCAGATTGTTTTCCAGCCACTTCTCAATTGTTTCGATCCAATCCGCAAGCGGAATTTTAGGCAGATTCATTCGAATCACCTCCATCCAGCAGCGAATTGCCGTTGCCCGCTAGCGCCGCAAGCACGGCGCCTTTGATGACAACGCCTCTCAGCCTTCCGGTATCATCCGTTACAGCGACCGGAAGCTTCGCGCCTCCCATCAATTCAAACAATTCATTCAATAGCGAATCCGGGGAAGTGACAGGCACTTCCTTCTGCATCACGTCCTCGAGGCCCTTCGCTTCCTTCAGAGCGGCCGACGCATCCTCCGCCGACACAAGCCCGAGCAGCTTCATGGAACGGTCGACAACATACAGGCTGGAGACGCCCCGGTCGCGCATGAACTGGAGCGCAACACGCGGACCTTTGTCGATCGTAATGGTCTCTGCCTTCTCCATCGCATGGGATGCGGTCAATACCTTCGACAAGTCGACGTCCTCGACGAACCGCTCCACATATTTGTTGGCCGGCTGCATCAGAATTTCTTCCGGCGTCCCGATCTGAACGATGCTGCCGTCCTTCATTAACGCGATTTGATCTCCGATCCGCAGAGCTTCATCCAGATCATGCGTAATGAACACGATCGTTTTTTTCATTTTGGTCTGAAGCTCCAGCAGTTCATCCTGCATATCCTTGCGGATGAGCGGATCAAGCGCGCTGAACGCCTCGTCCATAAGCAGCACTTCGGGATCGTTCGCAAGTCCGCGCGCCAGGCCGACACGCTGCTGCATGCCGCCGCTGAGCTGATGCGGATAGCTGTTCTCGTAGCCGGACAGGCCGACGAGCTTCAGCGATTCCATCGCCATCTCGCGCCGCTTCTTCTTATCGATCCCTTGAACCTCCAGGCCGTATTCAATGTTCTGAATGACGGTCCGGTGAGGGAAGAGCGCGAACTTCTGGAATACCATGCCGATATTCTTACGGCGGTATTGGCGGAGCTGCTCTGCGTTCATCTTCAGGACGTCATTCCCGTTGAACAGCAGCTGGCCGGTTGTAGGCTCGATCAGCCGGTTCAGCAGCCGGACAAGCGTTGACTTGCCGCTGCCTGACAAGCCCATGATGACGAAGATCTGACCGGATTCAATGGTGAAGTCCGCTTGATTGACACCGACGGTCAGCTTCGTTTCCCTCAATATTTTCTCTTTGGACCAACCTTTCTCCAGCAGCGGTATGGCCTTTTTCGGATCATCTCCGAAAATTTTGGTTAACTTTTTGGCTTCTAAAATCGCCATATAACGTTCCCCTTTCGTGCCCCCTCGTGGAAAAATTCGACTCTATAAGTGTAGTTGGATAACTTTGTTACGGTCAAAGAGCGTGAGCTAGCGTGAGGAGTGTACAGTTATAACTTTACAAACTTTACGTACAGAATACTCCGTATAGCTCCTTTTTTCGATCGGATTGACTTCTTTACATCCAAGAGCGCAATTGATTACAATAGCTGTAGTAAGTTTGAGGGGTTTGGCGTACGACTTTGGAGGGACATTATGGACGAGCTTGCGGGATTGACGGAAGAGCAGCGGACAAGGCTGCTGCATACAAGAAGACGCGTCATTGAATCGATCGGCAAAAACATGGATTTGTACGGCATCACGCTGTCGATCGGGCATCTGTACGGGAATATGTATTTCAATCAGAGTCCTGTCACATTAGATGAGATGAGCCAAACGATGGGCATGAGCAAAACGTCGATGAGCACGGGGATGCGCACGCTGCATGATTTGAAGATGATCAATAAAGTATGGGGCAAGGGCTCCCGGAAGGACCTGTATGAGGTTGTCCCGGACTGGCATCAGAACTTTGCCGATTACTTCTCCATTAAGTGGAGAAAAGCCGTAGAGCAGAACATGAGCGCACTGAACCGCAGCATGAAGGAGATAGATGCGCTTGTGGGGGAGCATAGCGAAGATGAGGCTTTCCAGAATTTGCTTGCGAGCGACAAATCGAAAATCGAAGAGGCGTTAAAATATTATAGATGGCTGGACCGGCTAATTGATTCATTCGAGTCTGGCGAGATTTATGAGTATTTTCCGAGGGAATAATAGGAATGCTAACCGCAGCTGCTTTAGGCTTGCGGTTTTTTTATGCCGCCAGAAGGTTATAGGATAGTTCGATTATGCAGAAACGATATACTGTGATATGCTAAATTTAACATTTTTTTCAAATAAGGAGCGTATGTCCATGCTTAGGTCTTCGCATCCCGGCGGCTCCAGACCGGGCGGCAATTTGCTCATCGCTGGCGGCAATGTGGTCTTGCGGGATCGGATCATTCCGGCTTTTATCGCGGTGGAGAACGGAAAGATTGCGGCTATTGTCGATGAGCTGGATAAGGATAGCTGGCTGAAGCGCTGGAATGGCGACGGAGAAGTGCTTCAGGCAGACGGCAAGCTTATCATGCCGGGGCTTATCGACATCCATTGCGATGCGATCGAGAAAGAGGTGCAGCCGCGGCCGAATACATTGTTCCCGCTGGATCTGGCTTTTATGGAATTCGAGCACAAGCTGCCGGTTCACGGCATTACAACGATGTATCATTCCTTGTCGCTGGGCGTCGGGCTAAGCTTAAGGGGCGATCACTTGCTGACGGAAATGGTGGAGCTCATTCACCGGTACCGCAAGCAACGGTCCATGATTCGCAATCGGGTGCATCTGCGGTATGAGGTGACGCATGAGGGCGGAATTCCAATTGTGGAACGGTTCATCCAAGAGGGCAAAATTCATTATTTGTCGTTCATGAATCATTCGCCGGGCCAGGGACAATACCGCAAGCCAGGAGCGTTCGAGGCCTATGTCATGAAAAATCAAGGTGTGACAGCAGAGGAGGTCCGCCGAATTGTCAATAACTTGCTCCTGAAGCAGCAGCAAGTGGATTGGGATCGTCTGCGCGAGCTTAGCCGCTTGGCTCTGGAGAAGGGCATAGCGATTGCGTCTCACGATGATGATACGCTGGAGAAGGTTGACGAAAACCGGAGCTTTGGCGTATCGGTCAGTGAATTTCCCATCACGCTGGAGGTGGCGGCTTATGGCACGGAGCAAGGAATGTCGGTCTGCGTGGGCGCACCCAATGTGGTTAGAGGCGGATCGCATGATCATAACCTGAGCGCAGCGGAGGCTATACGGTCAGGGGCGGCAGCCATATTGTGCTCCGACTACCACCCCTCATCCATGCTCGCAGCTTTGTTTAAATTATCGGATGAGGACATAACCGATCTTTCCGGCGCAGTGCGAATGGCGACGCTGCATCCGGCTCATGCGCTGGGATTAAGCGATCTGCTGGGATCGATTGAAGAGGGCAAGCTCGCCGATCTTATTGTGGTTGACCGGTTCGAAGGAATGCCCTGGGTAACCGATACGATCGTGGACGGCGTTCATGTATACGCCGCGGACGTCAGATACTAAGACGGAGACGGATTGCCGCCTTCGCTTTGATGAAGATGGCGATGGAGCGAATCAATCATTTGGCTCTGCTCTGCGGAGCTTGATTCCTTCCAGATCATCTCGAACAAAACGCCTAGTCCGGGCAGTGCTTTCTCGTCATGATCGACGGAGTCGACAATAACCTCGGTAAGCTCTTCTTTGGTGTTATCGTGTACGCGATTGACAATCGCTTGGCGAAGATCGATGATTTGCAAGGCGGTGACCTCCTAATGTTCAAATTTGCCCTCTTACTATGCCCTGCAACGGATGAAGCCATCCGCGACGCAGGTTATGGTATACTGTACCTACGATACGATGGAAGGTCGGGTTAACGAGAGATGCGCGAGATGAATCATGTGTACATAGGATCGCCGCAGAACGACAGGGTCAAGCATTGGGCTTCCTTGCTGGCGAAGAAAAATCGTGACCGCGAAGGTCAATTTATTATTGAAGGCGTACATCTCATACAGGAAGCCGTCAAGACAGGCGCGGCCGTGCTGCAGATTGTGTATGACGAAGAACGCGGCGTACCTGCGGAACTAGAGGACATGGCCTCGAAGGGGCTTCATGGGGAATGGATCAGCGCGTCCAAAGCCGTCATGGGGAAGTGCACAGGCACGGATACGCCGCCGCCTGTATTTGCCGTGCTACGCAAGCCGGTTATGCAGGTAGAGGAGCTGTACAGCTCGGCTAGCCTGATTATTGCACTGGATGGCGTCCGTGATCCCGGCAATGTGGGAACCATAATACGCAGCGCAGATGCTGCCGGAGCAGATGCGGTTGTGCTGGGGCAGGGCTGCGTCGACCTCTATAATCCAAAGACGGTCCGCTCGACGATGGGCTCTCTGTTCCATCTTCCGATTATTCAAGGAGATCTGACCGAGATGCTGCCAAAGGCAAGAGCGGCAGGCGCGAAAGCGATCGGCACCAGCCTGCAAGCCGACCATAGCTGCTACGGCTATGACTGGACCCAGCCGACATGGCTGCTGATGGGCAGCGAGTCGGAGGGCTTGTCGCCTGAAGTGCGGGCGCTGGTTGACGAATCGGTGATCATCCCAATGGAGGGCCGCGCTGAGTCGCTGAACGTCGCCATGGCGACGACGGTGCTGCTGTTTGAAGCGATGCGGCAGCGGAAGTTCAATAAATAAATAATTTCTGTCAAATTCAAATTTAACATCACTTAATAAAATTAACTGTCCACAAACCACCTAGATCAGGAATGCTATGACCAGTTCGGCAGAAGGATTGGAAATAACGATTATACAATCCATGGGAAACCACATCATCATGCAAGTCCACACCATCATCCAAACTCATGGAAGAACCCGACACAACACGGTCCGAACACTCCTGGTCTTCATCCTAATACTCCGAGGTGGTAGTATGATACCAATCGCCCACTATCTTTATGAAATATCTTTTAGTGGTTATTACCAAAAAAAGGACTGGCAAAATTGGGCTGACCAACGCATTCTAAAACAAACAATAGCTGAAGAGTGGTTGAATGACATTTCGCTAGCCAATAGTATTGAAATGTTAAGTAACGCACTTGGTGATTTATTGATTTCAGAGAGGTTCGAGGTAAAAAATAGAACTCCTTCTAGCGATGCAATAATTGGATATTATTATCTAATGTATTTAGAAGGGAAATTCTCTCTTCAAGAATTGTTGTTGAAGTCCGGGGACGAGGCAGATGGTGGCGAAGGTGCGTCTGTTGAATGTGAAGAGTTTTATGCAATTAGCAGTCAATTAGAAAAGGATATATTTCTAATGGAGGACACTGACTTTCATAGGAAGATATCTGTATTGTACGAACCTTTTGGAAAAATTGCTCAGCAACAAATGGAAGAATTAGAAATGTATTGACACTATACTAACCTTGATTGGCTTCGAGCTTTTCAAGGTTTTTTCTTTGGCGGGGGTGGAACCAATAACACTTGGTATGATGTTCATGGTGATGTCACGAGCTTAAGAGTCACAACTGGACTGCGAATAACCGCTTATGATTATAATATTTTTGGTCCGAGCTGCAATAGAAATGGAGGAAATGAGTTTTTGTGAAAACTTATCCTGAATTCTTGGAAGATCATTTAGGCCAGATTGAATATGGTTGGAGTGGAGATTGTGAAGGTAATGAAGTGCCATTTCAAATAGTGAAGTATAGTGAAGGGCCCTTTACTGGTACAGTTACTTATTCAACTTTAGGATTGAGTAACGAGAGATTAGTATCGTCAGTTTCAAAAAAGCAGATTAGACAAGAGTTAATATTTGTTTCATATTCAACGTTTGGGGATGAGAATATTCCCGGCATTCTCCAACAAGTGGGGCTAGAGGCATTGAAGACTAATAATGCTTATCTAAGAGGAGATGTTATAGGGCCATATGGAACGTTATTTGAAGGCTAGGAGTTAGAAGCATTATATGTTACAATGCCGGTTTATTTCCCAGATTCATTTCATACATTTGAGTGTGTTGGTGATGTATCGATAATTCAAGCGTGGCTAGTACCCATTACTTTTGATGAAGCGAAATTTATAAAACAATATGGGTGGGAAGATTTCGAGGATATGCTAGTGAATATAGATCCTGACTTAGTTAATTTTAAACGTGCAAGTATCATTACTTAAGAGATCAAAAATATTGTTGACCTTGATGGGCTTATGCCTTTCAAGGTCTTTTCTTTAGTCAGGGGCTATCAATGTCCAATGAACAGATAATTCAACCAACATCATACTTAACTGATGTTAATCGTTTTGGTTAATCTCATCATCCTATACAAAATAAATGGGTACAAAAAATGTTAAGAGATATAATAGAGGAAAGTCTATCAATTATATTAAAACGGCTTCTGGAGGTCACACGTTCAAATTTATTTAGCTAAAGGTAAAGCGAGCTATAAAGGAGTATAGCACAGATATTCGCTATGAATTTATACAAGGATATTTATTAGGTAATGAAGCATAATGTGCCTAAACACATGTCAGTAGTAAGTAAATTCCAGGTGGCGTTAGAGCGGCGAATCCAAATGAAATTCTAAGAAGCGGAGGTAGAGATGTTGGATGTATTAAGATGGCTTCAAGATTGGTATTTTGAAAACTGTAACGGTGATTGGGAACATAACTTTGGAGTGAAGATCGAAACTGTAGATAATCCAGGTTGGTCTGTTGAAATTAATATAATTGATACAAATTTAGAACATGAAAAATTTAACTCAATAGAAGTTGAACGAGATGAAGAAGATTGGTATTACTGTATAGTCAGGGATGGAGTATTTCATGGTGCAGGTGGAGTAAGGAATTTAGAAGAAATATTGACTTGTTTTAGACAATGGGCTTCAAGTCAAGACAGAAATTAGATCTATGCTCGCATTAAATAAGGAACTCTTGATAGAGTAAACTTCTTAAGGTTTCTTTTTAGTTGGTTTAATTTAATTACAAAATAATACAAGTAGTATGATGGAAATATTAGTCCTTGGATAATCTCTTTAGGAACTGGTTCAAAAACCAATACTTCCGGGTTTGAATATGGTTTCTTTGCTTCGTATATGTAGTAAAAGATTCAAAGGAAAAGCTAGTAGTAAGGTCCACATTTTAATGTAAGACCTGCTGGTAATACTCGAACAGGAAAAGTTGATGGTACGATGGAGCATTATCCATTTAAAAAGAGAGGTGGTTAAGAAGTGTGGTATGAAGTCCTGGAAAGAAACTACTTTCTAGTAAGTTTGTATGAACAAGTGCCTGCACTTAAGGACGTTCGTATTTCTGAAGTAAACATCCATGATGAAGGACGTGTTGTTGCAGTTAATTTTGATATGCCTTATTATGCCGAAGACCACCCAAGAAGTGGGTGGAACTAGGCGATAATACTGTTGCTGTTAGAATTGACTTGTCGGCTGTTCAAGAGATTACACTGAATTCCGGTTCATTAGACTACAAGGCAAATATTGAAATCTTCAAGGATGAAGCCGATTTAATTGTAGTTAAGATTACTGGAACGGCAAATATCCTAATTAAGGCTGAAGCAGGATTTGTTCAAACTGTTACTGGCTATTGTAATTAAATAATTGCCCTGAATGGCTACATGCCTTTCAGGGCTTAGTTTTGGTGTGGCTACCCCGTGCCGAATGAACTCATCATTCAACTAAAACACATGGTAAAATGATTAGGCGATGTTACGTGACGGATACCTGGAATACAAGGTCACTATTCAGAAGGCTTTGGAGGGCTCAGAAGAAATGGAAGCCAATAAAGAAAAGCTGGCGAGGCTCATGTCCTTGAACAAAATGAAACAGTCCAGAATAGTGGTGATTCGTAGTTTTTTGAGCAGACGGGTATGGCCTTGACCGATGAACATTTTTTGAGCTCGGATGAATCTATCACTGCTAGAACAATTGTATATGGATTAGTACAGGATTGTGGTAACACACAGCAGATAAAGAATATCGGTGAAGTAATTGGTGATTTAAAGACAATTCTTGTGTCAAATCAACATTTAAAGAATGAGAGGGTTGTACTATTACATTACCAAGATGTTGAGTCAGGGGCTATTACATTCACTTTTAAAGAGTTCTCAACTCATTTTGAGAAAATTATTGACTTCCTGGATGGTGAAGATATAGTTCTTTTTCAAGTTGAAATAAATTTCGGCATTTGTTTTGAGTTTGAAGAGCATAATTATTTAAAAACAGTGTGGGGAGTTTGATACGAGTTACCTTGGAGGGCTTCAAGCCTTTCAAGGCACCAAAAAAGCAACAGGAAACCATACGGTTCTAAAAAGAAATCCAAATGCTCATTAAGTTTCAAATTAGACTTATAGAGTCAATTCATTAAATCCCAGTGGTTTTGAAAAGGATCAACGTTATGATGGAATAGCCAAAGGTCATCATAACAAGCTAACAGGTAAAGAAATTCCTACGTCACATGTAAATGGTAAGTCAATTCCTGGAGGAGTTAGAGCGGCGTACCCGAATGAAATCCCAAAGAAAAGGCGATGAAGATGGACATATTAAAGTGGATTCAAAATTGGTATTTTGAAAACTGTAACGGCGATTGGGAACATATTTATGGAGTTAAAATTGATACAATTGACAATCCTGGTTGGACTGTAAAGATCGATTTAGTGGAGACTTATCTTGAAAATGAGCATTTTGAAGTAATTAATGATGAAAGAAATGAAGAAGATTGGTATTACTGTGAAGTTAGGGATGGAATGTTCTATGGTGCAGGGGGAGTGGGGAATTTAGAAGAGATATTAAATTATTTCAGACAGTGGGCTTCAAGCATAGAGAGAAATTAGTTATCAGTAATTAGAGAAATCTTGTTTGGCTACCCAGTGTTGGATGGATCCATAATTTAACCAATAACACATGAATGATGGTCATGGTCATGCCGATGTTACAGCTTACGAGACACAACGGGACTGTTGAGAACCGCTTATGGTGATGTTTTGGTAAACCTCTGCTTCTTCGACGAAGTATTTTAATGCAGCGGGACAGTTAACGACAAGCACGGGTAAAATGGATAGCCCGATACGCTATGCAGGTTATCAATATGACAGTAAGACAGGACATTATTATTTAAACGTCCGTTAGATGATTCCAGTATTGCTCGCTTCATAAGTGAGGATCCACTATGGAGATCCTAATGATCCACTTAGCTTGAATCTGTATGTTTACGTTTAAAATGAATCCGTGATGTATGATGACCCTACAGGATATTTCTTTAATTTTGTTGCTGCAGCAGTAGGAGCAGTGGCAGGAGCTGTTGTTGGCGCCGGCATTAAAATCAGGGGGCAATTCAAAAGATATGTTAGCGATCTGCACTTAGTCTATCCCCTCATGTTCATCAAACTCTAAGAAATGTTGACCGTTCAGGAAACATAAGAGGTTCTGTTGGGAGTAAAAAAAATGGAGGAGTAACATCTCCAACTAAGAAAGATGTTAGTCAACTTTATGATTATCGTATTAATGGGAAGTATAGGCCTTAACCGAGAGAGGTGTATCATGTCTTATGTGATTTTTGATTGCTCCCAGTTCCTTACTTTCAGTTGTGATGAAGCAGAATTGAAGAACGAAGTAGCTCAATTTGGAATGAAAGTTTTACTAAAAGAAGAAATAGCAATTAAGAAGCTAACGTATTTGAGTCCACTCCTTGAGGAAAAAGTAATCGAGCTATTTGACCAAGAATTTGTAGGTGTAATTGAAGATTGGAAGGAAGAAGAAAATCCACCAATCGAATTGGTCAATCTTAGGGAAGAAATCACTGATTTTTGTAGTGCGATTAATATTAAATCATTGAAGTTAATTATTATATCTTGTGCTTCAGAAAATATCGAGGAAGATACAATTGTTAGCAAGGAGGTTCAAATAGACCAGTTTTATGAAGGACTTTTTGTGCTTTCCAAATGGAATCTCAAAGAAGTAGCCGATAATTTGATTCTAGCAATTAATTTATAGCTAGCTTTGCCCTTTCAAGGTTTCTATTTTGAAGGGCTACCCAGTGCCGAATGAACCCTCAGGCGGTTTCCTCCCCCTTCAGGGACACGAATTATTATTCGGTTTCGTTCAGAATTGAACCAGTTTTATTCCAGTTTTCAGGTCTTTTTCTCAGCGTTTTTGGGACAGGGATTTTTATCTAAGAATTGGCGGTGACCCTTGTGGGGAAGGGATTTGGGAAAGTTGGAGGGAGGGTGTTTTGGGGACAGTTATTTTTAGTTATCTATAGGAAATTTGGCTGATAAGGTGCATAAATCATGAAGAAAAAGACAAGGGAAATTACGATTGGCGAGACTATATACGCCTATGTAATTAATGAAAAGTATAATCAAGGTATGAGCGAAATCTCTCTCGTAATCTCTTTTAAGGAACGGAAGAACATCACCTGTTCATATCTCTTTTGTACATGGGATGACCCCATTATGGGGAGTCCCCTGTTAGTTGGGATTCCTTTGAAGAATTTAGAGACTGAAACTTTTGAAAAATTCAACTTAAATTACCCAAAAATAGTTAAGAAGCTTGTAATGTTTGGGTTGAAAAACGGATGGAACGAGACAACGAGGCTGGAGTTTAATGATGGGCTAGGGATACTTAGTCAGCTTGGCTATGAGGTTGATCATTTAATGTGCAGAGATTGAAATTGTTGTCTTTGAATAAGTGAAAAAGACCGGGATGCCTTAGGCAATCCCGGTCTTTTTGCGAGTGATATATTACTTCAAAAATCCTGCTTCAAAAATCTTAAACAGGTTTTCGAGTGTAGTAGGATCGCTGTAAGACGAAGCTTCTGTATCGATCTCGATCACATGGCCGTTCTTCACTGCAGGGATGTTCTTCCACGTCTCCATCTCCATGAAGGAAACGTCAGCCTTCGAGTTGCGGCTCAGGATAATCCAGTCGCCGGCATATTGGTCCAGTACTTCAGTCGATAGCGTGAACAAGCCGCTTTCAAGCGCGTCTTGTTTTACTTTTTCAGGCATATTCAACCCCATAGCTTGGTAGATCAGCTCGGTGCCGCGTGCAAAGTTGTTGCCGAATACGTAGAACGTCTTGTTGTCGCCAACTTCGATGACCGATACGGTAGCATTTTCGCCGATTTTCTCTTTCACTTTCTTGCCCAGCTCTTCAGCACGTTTGGAGAAATCTTCGATCCATGCTTGCGCTTCTTTTTCTTTGTTGATGAGCTTGCCGACTTCCAGCTGTTGCGTCAAATAATCATTTTTGCCCCATGTGTATACGACAGTTGGAGCAATCTCCTGCAGTTTGCTGATATTGTTCAGTTGAGCGCCAGCCAGGATCAGATCCGGCTCAAGCTCTAGAATCTTCTCCAGGTTCGTATCCGACACGACAGTCGTGTCTGTCAGCATTTCGGTGAAGAGGGGATTGCCGTATGTCCACTCGTCGACCCCGACGAGCTTAGCGCCAAGCGAGAGCAAATTCGGTGCGCTGGACAGCGCGACGATACGCTGCGGATTAGCAGGCACTTCTACCGGACCAAGCTCGGATTGATAGGTTATCGTGCCGCTGGCGCCATTGTTGCCGGCATCGGCCGATTCGCTCGGGCTTGGGGACGGAGATGGATTGTTCGCGGTATTGTTGTTGCTTCCGCAGGCGCTGATGATCAGCACCATGATAAGTATAAATGGGGCAAGTAACTTTCGATTCATTGTTGGAACGCCAACCTTTCTATTGATGATGATAGTCATTCTCATTATGTTGCATAGGATATTAAATCATATGCAACATAATGTTGTCAAACAAAATCATGCCCTTTAAATGTGAAGCTTTGAAGGCAGGGGCTGATTGAAGAAGCCAGTTGCCGTTAGAATAAACAGGATGGACGCACCATAGTATTGAAAACACCCCGAAAATTGTGCCAGTTAAACGAAAAGTTTAAACGCTTTAATTTTCTTGTTGACTTTCATATAGCACAATTTTACAATACGTGTATAAGCGCTTTCATTGGGAAGGGAGTGGGGGTGGCACAATAGGCAAGGGAGTTTGGCACATTGAAAGTTAAAGCGCTTAAATTTTTAGTTCTCAACTATTTACTGAAAGGCAGTGATGATGAACGTGAAGATTCGTGATTCCTACAAGCCTTACTCACCGGTGGCGATTATCTCCATCATGGTGCTGGTCGTTGCCCTGGTCTTATCTCTTACCTTGGCTCCGATCGGGCATGCCGCAGGCGCAGCAGGCGGCGCGGGCGAGTCGGAACAGCCGCTTAGACCCTTCCCTCAGCATATGAGCTATGCGGAAGGCAGCATCAAGCCGAGCCATGTGACCCAGAAGCAGATGGATGCAGAGGTTGCATTGCTGTATGACCAGTATAAGCTGAAATACATTAAGAAAAATCCGTACAATGACAGCCAGTATTATATCTGGTACAACGACGGAGGCTGGAGCGGGGATGCCATTACCGTATCTGAAGCACATGGCTATGGCATGATGATTACAGCGCTAATGGCCGGACATGATCCGGAAGCAAAAAAAATCTTTGACGGCATGTACCGCTTTTTCCGCGCACATCCGAGCGAGCTGCACCCTGATCTGATGGCTTGGCAGCAAGCCGACAGGGACGGCAAGATCATCGATGTCAACGGCACTGATTCCGCTATTGACGGAGATATGGACATCGCTTATGCGCTGCTGCTGGCTGACAAGCAATGGGGCAGCGCAGGCGCAATCAATTACAAAGGCGAAGCGGTCAAAGTGATTAACGCGATTATGGAGAGCGAAGTTCATCCGGAGCACTTCCACCTGCAGCTGGGCGATTGGGTTCCAATCTCCGACAGCGAGCCAAGCTTCAAGCCTGCTTCCCGTCCTTCGGACTTCATGCTGCAGCACTTGAAGGAATTCTATAAGGCGACTGGCGATAAGCGCTGGTTGAACGTGATCGAGACGACATACGGCATTGTGGATGACGTGCACAAAACGTACAGTCCGAAGACAGGCTTGCTGCCGGACTTCGTCTACCGCGATGCGGACGGCAAATACAAGCCGGTATCGGAATTCAAGTGGACGTCGGAAAGCGGAAATTTCCTGGAGTCGGAACATGACGGCGCGTACAACTACAACTCTTGCCGTACACCTTGGCGGATTTCCTCCGACTTCCTGCTGACGGGCGATAAGAGAGCGTATGATCAATTGTCTACGCTGAATGCTTTTGTATCGGGCAAGCATAACGCGCCATACGAAGTATGGTCCGGCTATTCGCTTGACGGCGAGAAGAAGCTGAGCGAGTGGGATGGCGGCCTTGAATTTACGGCTCCGCTCATGGTCAGCGCGATGATCGACAAGAGCAATCAGCAGTGGCTGAACGATCTGTGGGACTACCATACAGAGGAAGCGAACTCTGTAGCGCTGGAATGGAGATATTATTATGGCAACTCGATCCGTCTCCTTAGCATGATCGTGGTATCCGGCAACTGGTGGTCGCCAACAGGCATCGCTTCTACGGATATTGCAGGCCATGCGGCTGAATCGGATATCGTGAAATCGCTTGCAGAGGGAATTGTGAATGGCTACCCGAACGGAACATTCAGACCGGATGAAGGCGTATCCCGTGCTGAATTCTCCGTCATGCTGGCGAAGACGCTGAAGCTTGCGGGCAATGGAGCGGCGCTGCCATTCGAGGACAAAGCTTCAATCGCGCCTTGGGCGAGCCGTTATGTGGCGCAGCTCGTAGAAGCTGGCATTGCGAACGGACTCTTTGGCTCTGAGTTCCTGCCGGCGCAGAAGCTGACCAGAGCGGAAGCGGCTGTCGTGCTCGCATCTGCGAAGAAGCTGGAGCTGTCTTCTGAAGCCGCTGCAACAGGCTTCTCGGATGATGCCGCTATACCTGCATGGGCCAAACCATCGATTCTGGCGCTTGGCGAAGCGGGCGTTGCCTTCTTCCAGCCGCAATCGAAGCCGTTCGGACCGGATGCTGCGCTTACCCGCGCAGAAGCGATTTCACTGCTGAGAACGCTAGCGGGCGCTTAGGACATCGATTCGATCCGTGGGCAGCAGGACTGCCAACTTCGCTCAAAATGTGATATCGTTAAGAGATACGCGGTACTATCGCAAGGAGAGAAGCACGGATGAAAGTGAACATATTCGACGTGGCACGCAAATCGGGACTGTCGGTTGTGACGGTGTCACGGGTCATTAATAATGCGGGAACGGTGCGGGAGAAGAATCGGCAAAAGGTGCTTCAGGCGATGAAGGAGCTTGGCTATTCGCCCAGCGCCGCCGCCCGCAGCCTCGCACGGGGAAAGACTGGCGTAATCGGTATTGCCATTATGACGCTGAACGACTCTTTCCTCGATGCGGTGGTGAAGGAGATTAACGACAAGATGGCGGAGCATCACTACTTGCTGGCGCTCTTCATCTCGCAAGAAGATGAGAATGATATGCATAATGCTATATTTCAAGAGGATCGGGTAGACGGCGTAATCGTGCTGTCCCCGATTAACGAAGAGAGATACGAGCAAGAATTGACACGCAAAAATATCCCTTACGTGCTTGTCGACAATCAGCAGGAGCATTCGCTCGCGCCTTCCGTACAAGTGGACAACTTCCGCGGTGGCTACGAGGCGACGAAGCATCTGATTGAGCTTGGTCATGTCTCTATCGCCCATATCTGCGGCTCTGATTCTTTTCTCAGCAGCAAGGAGAGGGTTCGCGGCTATAAGGCAGCTATGTCGGAAGCGGGCTTGGAGCCTTGGATCGAACAAGGCAACTTCGATATTCCGTCGGGCTATGACATTGCAGAGCGATGGCTGCAGACGGGAAGCCTGCCAACGGCTGTCTTCGCAGGCGACGATATGATGGCATTCGGCGTGATGGACGCGCTGAAGAACAACGGGCTTCGCATCCCCGACGATGTGTCGGTAGTGGGATACGATGACCAGTTGTTCGCCACTCAGCTGAGGCCTTGGCTTACAACCGTACGCCAGCCTGTCGAATCGATCGGCGCCCAGGCCATTGAGCTGCTGCTCAAGCAGATCGGGAGCAAGGAAGAGCATACTCAAGATGGTGCAGAGCATATCAAGCTTCAGCCGGAGCTGATTGTCAGGGAGTCGACAAGAAGGCTGAACCGTCCGTAAAGAGCGTAAGGAATAGCATAGCGATGAGCAAGGCTTGCTCGGTTTCTTCTTCAAGTCTCATATAACCGTTGGAGGTGTCGTGATGAACACGAATCTGGCTAATTGCGGGAAAGACTTGGGAAAAGGCAAAATGATGAAGAAAGTCATGATGATAAGCCTTGTAATGGCTTTGCTCTTGACTTTAATGAAAACGCAATCATTACTATTAGATACAGCATATGGAGCGGGCGAGGCGCGACCATTTCCTCAACAGGTATCCTACTCCGGCATTATCAAGCCTAATCATGTGACACAGGCAGCTATGAACACAGCAGTCGCATCCTATTATGACTATTGGAAAGGAAAGTATCTGAAAAACAATCTGTCTTCCCTGCCGGGAGGCTACTACGTCAAGGGTGAAATTACAGGCGATCCAGGCGGCTTTGTAGCGCTCGGCACTTCGGAGGGACAAGGCTACGGCATGATTATTACCGTCCTGATGGCCGGCCATGACCCTAATGCCAAAACCATCTTCGACGGATTGTTCAAGACGGCAAGAGCGTTCAAAAGCTCCGTTAACTCCAATCTGATGGGCTGGGTCGTAGCCGACCATGTCAATGCGCAGGGCAGCTTCAGCTCCGCAACGGACGGCGATCTGGACATTGCATATTCGCTTATTCTGGCCCATAACCAATGGGGCTCCGGCGGTACGATCAACTACCTGCAAGAAGCGACCAAGATGATCAATGCCATCAAATCGAGCAACGTTACGAACAACAATCGGTTGAATCTGGGAGACTGGGATTCCAAGTCTGCGCATAATTCCCGCCCGTCCGACTGGATGATGAGCCATCTGCGCGCCTTCCACGAAGTGACCGGAGACAATACGTGGCTGAATGTCATCAACGCGCTTTATACGGCGTATTCCCAAGTGAGCAACAATTACGCGCCGACAACCGGTCTGATCTCGGACTTTATCGTCAATACTCCGGCACAGCCTGCACCGGAATGGTATCTGAATGAATTCCAGCAGACGAACCAGTATTACTACAACGCGGCGCGCGTGCCGCTCAGAATGGTGATGGACTATGCGATGTACGGCGAGACTCGCGGCAAGACGATCGTGGACAAAATGTCGACATGGATCAAAGGAGCTACAAGCAATAATCCATCCAATGTAAAAGCGGGCTACTCGCTTAGCGGCACCGCGCTTAACACATACAGCTCCGCTGTATTTACTTCCCCATTCATCTCCGGCGCTACGGCAAGCAGCGGCAATCAGGCTTGGGTGAACGCAGGCTGGGATTATATGAAAAACGCGAAATCCAGCTATTTCAGCGACTCGTATAACATGCTGAATCTGCTCTACATCTCAGGCAACTGGTGGAAGCCTACAGCGCAGGGCGGCGGTTCCACTGGGGGTGTGACCCTGCCTGTCGTATCTGACACCTATGTGAGAGGCGGCACATATAGCACGATCAATTACAGCACAGAAACGACAATGACGGTGAAGAAAAACGATCCGAATCTCTCTTTTGCAAGACAAGGCTATCTGAAGTTTATCAAATCATCCGTGACCGGTCCGATTACATCGGCCAAAATCAGGCTTTATGTGGACAGCATCCATAGCAACGCAACCTCCGTTCCGATTCGGGCATTAGGCATTTATAACAACACATGGTCTGAAGCAACGATCACCTATGCGAATCAGCCGACGGAAGCGGGCGTTTCCCAAGGCTCCGCTACAGCAACGGGCACAGCGGGCTACATCTATCTGGATGTGACTTCGTTCGTGAATTCGCAATCGAGCGATACGCTCTCCTTCCGTATAGTGGGGATTGACCATGACGCCGGAGCCGTTCTGGCAACCAAAGAAAACGCCACAGCTTCCAAACGGCCGGTACTTCTCATTAATGGCGGCTAGTGAGCCGGGATCGCGCCTGACAGCAATTCAACGTCATTAGGTGGGGAGGAATCATATTGTTTCTATCCAAGGAATCCGCTAATCGCGTATCACGCGCAATCGCTATCCTCATGGTGTTCATTATGATCGCAGGAACGATTGGCGGCGCTGGCTTCGGACCGAATCGAGCTTATGCAGCGTCTGCCGCGGATGAAACATATACGATAGCAGAATGGTCAGGGGCGGCGCTTGACGCCGTCTCGGTCCGCACGGCAAGCGGAGGTGTGAACCGCTTAGATGCACAGATGACCATTACAGGCGGAACCAAATATGATCCGTTACAACCAGGCTATGTGGAGTGGCGTGACGGGATCGGAACCAAGTATTGGCTGGCGACCGTGTCGACCAAAAATTTCGAAAATCTGACGTTGTCCTCATGGCAGCGCTCGGGCAATTCCGGGCCAAAAGATTTTGCGGTGGAGGTAAGCAAGGATAAGGCAAATTGGACTAAAATCAAGGATTTGGAATTGCCGCCGACCAGTACGTGCTCTAGCGACAAGTGCAAGCTGGTCGATGAACCGCTGCCTGATTTTCTGAATGATCAGGAGCAGATCTATGTTCGCTGGGTCATTTCGTCCACGAATGTAGCTAATCCAGAGCGAGGGGCAATTGGGGAATGGGGCGTCAGCACGCTGCATGATGTCGTGTTCAAGGGAACGCTTGTCGATGGCGCTGTCATTGACGAAGAGCCGCCATCCGTGCCGGCTAATGGGCGAGGGGCGGCCTTGTCGCATCAGTCAATTGCTCTTTCGTGGGATGCCTCTGCAGATAATGAAGCCGTAGCCGGTTACTTCATTTATCGTGACAATGTGAAGGTAGGGGATGCCTCCGGTACGACGTATACGGATTCAGGCTTGAAGCCGATGACCTCTTATTCATATGAAATTAGCGCATATGATACCAGCCATAACGAGTCGGACAAAAGCGCTCCAATCGTTGTGATGACAAAGGATGAGACGGCGGAGACGCTCGCTGCCTGGGCCAGCTTTAGTGCCGAGGAAGGCAAAATGGGCATCCATAAATCTACCGACGGCATATATAGCAGCGCAGCAACACTTCGTGCTGTTGGCGGCCCTAGCTACGAGACAGTGACCCATTCATCCTCGGAGAAAAGCGTGCAATATCAGGGCTGGGACAATGGAACCGGGTCGAAGTATTGGATGATGGCCCTCCCGACCAAGGGTTATGAAGGCATTACTGTGTCATCCAAGCAGCGCTCGTCCGGATCGGGACCTGCGGACTTTAAATTGCAGTACAGTGCGAATGGTACGGAGTGGAAGGATGTGCCGCAGACGCAGCTTAAGCTTGTGAATGGCAGCTATGCCGCGACGGCTCAGCTCATCGAGCAGCCGCTGCCGGCTGAGGCGGATGATCTCGATATGCTTTATGTTCGCTGGATCGTCACGTCTACGACACCGACCAATACGGCGAGCAATGCGGCAGTGGGGGCATCGGGCTCCAGTTACATAAGCGGCGTTGCGGTCAAGGGAGAACCGAACGGCGGAGAAATCGTCATTCCGACGATTGCCATTCTCTCCGCACCGGCGAATGGGGCAATTAATGTCGATCCGAAGTCATCTCTTCGCGTGCAATTCAGCAAAGAGATTGCGCTGACTGGGAATGGTCAGGTACGCATAGAGGATTCCAGACAGGCGGCAGAGAAGGACTTAGCCGCTGCGGTTGACAGTACCAAGCGAGATACGCTGGTTATTAACCCGTCTGCGCTCACTTACGGCGAGACATATACCGTTACGGTTCCCAAGGTGATGATTAAGGGAGCTGACGGCGTCCTGCTGAACCAAGATTATGTATGGAGCTTCCAGGTGAAGGAGTCACCATATAAGCCAAAGCTTGTGACGATGTCGTTCAACGGCGATCCGCGCACCAGCATCGGATTTGCCTGGTATACGGATTCATCGACGGGCACCGTAGCCGAGGTAGTTGAAGCAAGCAAGGTTATCGGCGGCAGCTTCCCTGCGGACGGCACGTTTGTATTCGAAGGAACGGAAGATACCGTAGCAACCTTTATGATTGCGGCTGATCGCGCATCCAACAAGAAGACGACATTCTACAGCCATAAAGCTATAGCGGACGGCCTCAAGCCTGGGACGACCTACAAATTCCGTCTTGGCAACGGCGAAGCGGACTCCTGGAGCAAGATTGGAACCTTCACGACGGATGCGGCCGAGCATCAGGATTACCGGTTCATTGTCGGCGCGGATTCGCAAGCATCCACGCGGGCCAACTTTGAGCCTTGGGCCGATACGTTCAAGAAAGCCGCAGATTTCATCGGCGATCCGAAGTTCATTATCGTAGCCGGAGACCTGGTAGACAACGGCGATCTGGAGACGCAGTGGCAGTGGATGCTGAGCGTTGCCGAGGATACTCTGCTCAAGGTGCCGTATGTGCCAGTGCTTGGCGGACATGAGGTTAACGACTATGACGGCGATGTGACGACGGACAGCAATAACTTCTACCATCACTTCAATGTGCCGCGGCAGGTTGTCGAGGGCACGCATGAGGGCTCCGTCTATTCGTTCGAATACGGCGATGCCTTGTATATGGTATTCAATTCGCAATTTGAGGGCGGGCTCGATTCCGATGGCAAAAGCATTGCATGGGAAGATCCCGAGTTCCGGGCTCAGCTGGATTGGATGCGCAACACGGTAGCGAAGTCGGATAAGAAATGGAAATTCGTCACCTTCCATAAGAGCCCATACGCCTCCGGCGATAATTCAGCGAAGTACGAGGATGCCCGCGTACAATTTTACCGCCAGCATCTGATCCCGGTATTCGATGAGCTTGGCATCGATATGGTGTTTGAGGCGCATGACCATATGTATATGCGTTCCTTTCAGATGTACGGCAACGAAGTCGTGCCGCGTTCTGAGCTGACGTTCGACTCGGACGGCAACGCGGTCAACCCAAAGGGAACGATCTATCTGATGCCGAATGCGCTAGGCAACAAGTTTTATCAGAAGGCGGAATTTTTGCACGAGTTCGACGAGAACTGGGAGGCGATTGTGAAGCTGGACGAAAACGGAAATCCAATCCCGTACGACCACTTCTTCGCGGATGTGAATGATCAGCCTTCCAAAAAGATGTTCACCGATGTCTCGATCACGCAAGAGGTGCTGTCCTTCAAGTCGTATACAGCAGCCGTTGCAGACGAAGGGAAAACAGGCACTGTGGGCAATGGCTTGATCGAATACGATAAGTACGGCATTAAGAGAACGGATGGGAAGCCTGCAGCGCCGGAATCGGTAAAGGTGGCGGTTGACGGCACCAACGCCAAGCTGACCTGGGATTCGCCGTCGGCGAGCGATGAGCCGGTCAGAGGGTTCCGAATCTACGAGAAAAACGATAAAGTGATGACGCACTGGAGCCAGTACATTCCTGTGAAAGCAGGCCAGAAGTCGTACAGCCTTGAAGTGAAGGGAATTAACCCGGCTAAAAAATACGACTTCATTGTCAAAGCCGTCGGAACAAGAATGAACTCTGACGCGGTCGAGGTCACGACGATCGAAGGCCCTGTCAACCTGGAGCCGCCATCCGCGCCTGCCGGACTGAAGGGGAAGGCGGTGTCGGAGTTTCAGGCCAATCTGTCTTGGACCGCATCGCCTGGCGATGCAGGCGTCAGCGGATACTATGTATATCGGGATTCGGTCAAGATCGCAACCGTAGCGGGGAACGCGACTTCCTATATCGATACGGGCCTGACGCCAGGCGAGAGCTATCGTTATAGCGTAAAAGCCTTCAGTCCGGAAAATATTGAATCGCTTGCGAGCAATATTCTTGTCATCGTGACATTAGCCGGGGCAGAGGGAGAAGGGCCATTCAAGCCGTTCCCTCAGCATACAGCCTATGCGGGAGGCAGCATCAAGCCGAACCATGTAACGCAGGAGCAGATGGACGCGACTGTGCTGAAGCTGTTCCAGGAATGGAAAGCGAAATATTTGAAAACCAACCCGTATACTGCGGCGGAGACGCAAAAATATGTATGGTATGCGGATGGCAGCGATGTTGAGCCAGGCGATGAAGGCGGCATTTCTTACATGCCGGTCACAGTATCGGAGGCCCATGGCTATGGCATGCTGATCCTTGCATTGATGGCTCATGGAGATGAGGATACAAAGGCGGACTTTGACGCCATGTTCCGCTACTTTAAGGCCTATCCGAGTCAGCTTAATCCTGCTCTGATGGCGTGGAAGCAAGGTGATACTGGCTCGGCGATCATAAGCGTCAGCGGCGTGAATGCGGCTACTGACGGGGATATGGATATCGCATATGCCTTGTTGCTGGCCCATAGCCAGTGGGGCAGCGACGGCCATATCAATTACCTTCAAGAAGCGAAAACGCTGATCAACGCTATTATGGACAGCGAAGTGAACAAGTCCGATTGGACGCTGCGCCTGGGAGATTGGTCGACCTCCGGCAAGTGGAGCAGCGCGACCCGGCCATCCGACTGGATGCTGCAGCACTTGAAGGATTTCCGAACGGTAACAGGCGACAAGCGCTGGGATCGAGTCATCGACAGCACATACAGCATCCTGGACGAGTTGTACCAAAGGAACAGCAAGACGACAGGTCTGATACCGGACTTCGTCATTCGCAATGGCGAACCTTTCATTCCGGCTCCGCCTATGTTTCTGGAATCTGATAATGACGGCGATTATTACTACAACTCTGCACGGACGCCTTGGCGCCTAGGCACGGACTTCCTGATTACAGGCGAGGGAAGAGCCAAGGATCAACTGAACAAGATGACGGACTGGATTCGCGCGACATCAGGCGGCAAGCCATCCAATATCAAGAGCGGGTACACGTTGGATGGTACGAAAGTGCTTGGGGATTGGTCGGATCTGACCTTCACGGCACCATTCATGGTAGGGGCGATGGTGGACGCATCCAATCAGAAGTGGCTGAATGACTTGTGGGATTTCAACGCGGCTCCTTCCACGGAAGATAACGTGTACTTTGGCAACAACATTCGTCTGCTCAGCATGATCGTGGTATCCGGCAACTGGTGGACGCCAGCGTTCGTGGATACCGAAGCTCCGACGGCAGCGGTGATTGATTATGCCAGAGCGATTTCATCTTCATCCATTGAGCTGAGATGGCTACCGTCCACGGACAATCATGGCGTAGCGGGCTACAAAATTTACCGTGATGGCGTGGAGATTGCGACGTCAACCGATACGAGGTTCAGGGATACAGGGCTGAAACCGAACACGCAATCCGCGTATATGGTTATCGCCTATGATGCCGCAGGCAATCAATCGAAGGCCAGCAACCTGCGTCTTGTTGCGACGCCTGCTGCAAGTATTGATCCGGATCCGGGCTCAGAAACGGGTGAGGAAGCGGGCGAGGAAGCTGGTCCGGGCGAGGGAGTTGAAGGTCCGGCAAATCCGGTTGATCCGACCGCGCCTGTCCTGAGCGATATTGGCGGACATTGGGCGAAGGGGACGATTGAACGGGCGGTAGCGCTTGGCTTGATCACGGGTTATCCAGACGGTTCGTTCCGTCCGAATGGGCAAGTGACGAGAGAGGAGTTCGCCCATTTGATTGTGAAGGCGCTGGGTCTTAAGAATGAGCAAGCGGCGCCAGTATTGACGGATGAAGCTGCTGTCAGCGGCTGGGCCAAGGAATCCGTTCAGCTTGCGGTGAAGGCCGGCATTATCAGAGGCTACGAGGACGGCACCTTCCGTCCGAAGGCGCTCATCTCGCGCGCCGAGATGGCTGTCATGCTCGGCAGGGCGCTGAACGCGGCGGAGCAGGGGAATGCGCAAACCACATTTGCCGATGATGCCAGCATGCCAAGCTGGGCGAAGTGGGCGATTGATGCGATGCAGAAGCAAGGCATTATGGAAGGGAAGGGCAGCGGCATTTTTGCCGCTAATGACAAATCAACAAGAGCAGAAGCGGCGAAGGTCATTTTGAAAGTATTCGACCTGCTTAATAAGAAATAATTCGCTCGGAAAGCGAGGCCGGTGTCATGAGACACCGGCCTTTCTTGTTGAAATGGAGGGGAAAGTCCCATAAGCGGATAGTGGTGCTAGTTGTGCTAGTTATGCCACGCACGGTGAATCGTAAGAAGGGGCGTCTCTCCGTCATCTAACGGTACCTTTTGGGACGGCCTAATGTGAGCCGTGAGGCAAGCTAAGTTGCAAGCTTAGAAACTCGGCTAGAGAGTGCGTTCGAGCGGCTAGCTGAGCTGTAAGCCGAAAAAGTGAGCTTAGAGCGCGCGAGTTGGGTCAAGTCCATATTTATTTATAAAATCCCACCTACGTTGTCTGAACAAAGTTAGCGGTTTTTACACTAATCATGGTTGTTGGCGTGCTTAGACGTGCGAAATGGGTGGGGAAAGCTGAAATAGTAGCGTAAGGCGTGCTTAGATGCGAAATGGGCGGGGAAAGCCGAAATAGCAACGTGAGGCGAGCTTAGACGGGCGAATTGGGGGGGAAAGCCGAAATAGCAACGTGAGGCGAGCTTAGAAGCACGAAATGGGTGAAAAAGCCGAAATAGCAACGTGAGGCGAGCTTAGAAGCGCGAAATGTGTGAAAAAGCCGAAATAGCAACGTGAGGCGAGCTTAGACGTGCGAATTGGGTGAAAAAGCCGAAATAACAACGTGAGGCGAGCTTAGAAGCGCGAAATGTGTGAAAAAGCCGAAATAGCAACGTGAGGCGAGCTTAGACGTGCGAATTGGGTGAAAAAGCCGAAATAACAACGTGAGGCGAGCTTAGACGAGCGAAAGGGGTGAAAAAGCCGAAATAGCAACGTGAGGCGAGCTTAGACGAGCGAATTGGGGGAAAAAGCCGAAATAGCAACGTGAGGCGAGCTTAGAAGCACGAAATGTGTGAAAAAGCCGAAATAGCAACGTGAGACGAGCTTAGACGAGCGAAATGTGTGAAAAAGTCGAAATAGCAACGTGAGGCGAGCTTAGACGAGCGAATTGGGTGTAAAAGCCGAAATAGCAACGTGAGGCGAGCTTAGACGGGCGAAATGTGTGAAAAAGCCGAAATAGCAACGTGAGGCGAGCTTAGACGGGCGAAATGTGTGAAAAAGCCGAAATAGCAACGTGAGGCGAGCTTAGACGTGCGAATTGGGTGAAAAAGCCGAAATAACAACGTGAGGCGAGCGAAAGGTGTGAAAAAGCCGAAATAACAACGTGAGACGAGCTTAGACGAGCGAATTGGGTGTAAAAGCCGAAATAGCAACGTGAGGCGAGCTTAGAAGCGCGAAATGGGTGAAAAAGCCGAAATAGCAACGTGAGACGAGCTTAGACGAGCGAAATGGGGGAAAAAGTCGAGTAGCAACGTGAGGCGAGCTTAGACGAGCGAGTTGGGTGCATGACGTATCTTTTACGTCCCTTATGGGACAGCCCAGATTCTTGTTGGTGGAAAGTGATCAAGGCACATATGAAATACTAGCCGATAGAGGTGTTAGATGTTGAAAGGAAAATAGTTCTAGAAATCACCATCCATATTATAGTAGAATATGAATGAACGTTCATTCACAATTCTCTATCTTCTATCTATCTTCTATCTATCATCAGTGGCTAAGATCCATACCCGATGAGAGGAGCATCTCTATGTCTATTCAAAGCGAGCAGCTTCAGCAGTTTTTTCAGCTCAGCTTCGAGGAAGGCGCCAAGGAGCATGGCGTCCGCCAAATTATGCTGCATGCAGTTGATGTGTTCTCGCGCAAAGGCTTTGCGGGGACCAAAATTAAAGATATTGCCGAGAGTGCGGGCTTCAGCCAGGGCTACGTCTACAATTACTTCAAATCCAAGGATGAGATTTTCACCCGAATCGTAGAGCAAGCTGCGGACGGAGCGGGCAAAGCGGTGGAATTCGCATCCCGCCTGGAGGGAACCCCGATGGAGCGGATTACTTGGCTGACGGAGGCGTTCCTTGCGCCTGACAGCCTTGCCATGCAGCATTGGCGGCTGAATCTGTTGCAGACGGCTGCGGCGGACGCCATCCCGGAAGAGGCGAAGCGGATCGCGAAGGCGAAGATGGGCGAGCCGTTCAAGCATTTTGTGCCGATGGTGATCGAAGGGCAGCGGATGGGGGAGATTGCGGAGGGCGATCCGCTTATGCTGGCGATCGCCTATTTCTCGTTCATCCAAGGGCTTGGCATCTCACGCATACAGACAACAAGCGAGCTTCCGTTCCCGGACGCGAATGTGGTTCTAGCGTTTATGAGGAGGCCGCTCCGATACTATGCAGGAAAGGAAGAGGCTGAATGATGAAGGTGTTCAAATCCGAGCAGGCTCGCAGCAAGGTGCTTGCATCCTATGACGCGCTGATTGCGATGTGGGGCGTGGAGACTGCGTCACATCAAGTTCCATCCAGATGGGGGATTACCCATTGCTTGACTGCGGGGGACAAGGCGAATCCGCCGCTCGTGCTGCTGCATGGCGTAGGCGACAACTCGGCAGTCATGTGGGCGCTTAATATGAAGGAGCTGTCACAGCGCTTCTTCTGCATCGCGGTCGATACGATTGGCGGGCCAGGCAAGAGCGTGCCTAACGAGCAGTATGTCAAAGGAGCCTTCCGTCAGACGGAATGGCTGAGCGGGATTTTGGACCATTTCGGCTATGAACGGGTGTTCATGTCGGGGGTATCCAACGGCGCGTACATGGCCTATCATTATACGACTGTGCATCCTGAGCGAATTAGGAGAACAATGTGTCTGGAGGGTGGGATTGTGACAAGTCCGGTCAAGGCCATGATCTCGACGCTGCTGCTTATGTTCCCTGAGATACTGGCGCCTACGGAGCGCAACATGCACCGCATCGTCAGAAGGCTGATCGCGCCGCAATCGGATGTATTCGACCGGCATCCCCTGCTGGCGGATCATCTCGTCCTGCTTATGAAGTCGCATAACCAGGGGGCGATGTTCCCGCATAAGGTGAAGACGTATGATGAGGCACAGGGGGCGGCTGTAAAGGACAAGCTGTTTTTTCTGCTGGGGGACCAATTTCGTGTCGTAACTAAACATGCAGCAGATTTGATCAGACGGGGACAATACGCACACCGGATTATGGAGTTGACGGGGCACGGCATTAATCATGAACGGCCGGAAGCGGTGCATGAGGAGATGTTCCGATTTCTGACGGAGTAGGCTCAAACGGTGGATTTAAGCGCTTAGGTGTATTTCTACGATTCGGACCCCGCAAGGGGCGGAAGAGCGTAGAATTAACTACACTGTAAGCGCTGTTTTTTTGCTATAGTACATGTATGACCCTATACGAATATAGGACGTTCGAACGACTTTGACTAACTGGAGGAGCCGTCATGCGCGGAAATTCGATCAACCCGCTTACGAGGCTGAACATGAAGCAGCAGCTCGTCTTGTTATTCCTGGGGATGGTCAGTCCTGTGTTTCTGCTGCACTGGTATGGCAATTATCAGGCAGAGAATTTGCTTAAGAATCACGTGACCAACGCCTATGTCGAGCTGATCAAGCAGAACCATACTATCATTAACCGGGATATCGAAACGGTCAACAAGGTGACAGCCACCATTATTCAGAACCCCACTACGCAGAGACTCGTTCCAAGCGGCAAAGATGCGGTAATTGAACGGGTCAGGAAATTCGATAGCGTCGATCGCATGCTGAATAGCTATTCCATTCCTGTCAATGGCGGCGAAGCCGTCTATTATTCCCTTTATATTTATGATCCGAATGATTACTACTTTTTTGCGCCGAAGCGCCAAATTATGCAGACGGGCGTCTATTTTTTTTCTGATAAAACCAAACCGGCCTGGTTTGATTATGCCATAAGCAAGCGGGGCTCGGGTTATATGGACATTATTGAATACAACTTTGGACTTGCCAAAATCAATACGTTGGCTTACATACGGGCAGTAGGCAATGTGAATAATGGGAAGGAATTTCTGGGTGTGCTCATCGCGACCCGGATGGACATTAAGCTGGCCGAATCGCTTCGCTCCGTCTCGCTGCCCGGCGGCGTCATCTCGTATGCCGATTCCGGCAACCGCATCCTAAGTTCGACGGTGCCAGGGCAGAATGGCAAGCTGCTGGAGCTGCCAGAAGACTTACTGTATGGCCTGAGTATAAGAAACCCAAAGAAGGAAGCATTCCTGGAAGATCCGTTCCGCACCCATGAGATGATCACCTCTGATTCCATCTATATTGCGAGCCAGAATGATGCGATCGGCCATAAGCTGGTCTATCAGATTCCGGTTCAATCGCTGCTCAAGCAGCAGAATGAGCTGAAGCGGATAATTCAGCTAATTACTGTGGCCTATATGCTGCTAGGCTCAGTCATCATGGTCTATTTCTGGCGCTCGCTGATGACGCCGCTCCAGAAGCTGGCTCAATTCGTACGCACGTATGAGCCGGGCAAGCTTGTGCCGGAGACGCCTTCGAAGCGGCGGCGCGACGAGGTCGGCGTTCTGATGTCGGCTATGTATGATATGGCGCGAAGGCTGAACGCGCTGATTCATTACAAATACAACATGGACCTCAAGGCGAAGGAGTCGCAGCTTCAGCTGCTCTATCAGCAGATTAATCCTCATTTGCTGTACAACACGCTCGAGAGCATCTATTGGAAGAGCACGCTGGAGGGCAATACGGAATCTGCGGAGATGATCAAGGAGCTGTCGAAGCTGATGAAGATTGGCCTTAGCAGGGGGCGTGAGCTCATTCGGCTGGAAGAGGAGCTTGAGCATGCCAATGCGTATGTCAATCTTCAGCAGATGCGCTACTCTTACGAGTTCAAGGTGATTTGGAATATACCGGATTCAGTCAAGATGATTCGCATTCCAAAAATTTCATTGCAGCCCCTGATCGAAAATGCGATTATCCACGGCGTGAAGCTGATGGGCGACGATGGCGAGATTCGGATATCGGCGGCGCTGGAAGGCGAGCGGGTGACAATCAAGGTGGAGGACAACGGCTATAAGGAAGCCAACATTGTCGCGATCGACCAGCTGCTGAATGATGAGAAGGCTGACCATAGACTGGGATATGGCATCCGCAATATCCATCAGCGCATCCAGCTTCACTTCGGCAATATGTTCGGTCTCAGCTACCGAAAGCGGGAGGAAGACGGCACGGCGGCTATCATCATATTGCCGGCGACTTATGAAGAGCCGCTAGCTTAAGTTCCATACAGATCGTGCAGGAAAGGGAGGAAGACGATGTACAACATTCTTATTGTGGATGACGAGCCGCTTATTTGCGAAGGATTGACCGCGCTTCTATCCTCATCCGGCATTAATATCAGCCATATCTACAATGCCCACAGCGGCTATGAAGCGCTGGATTATTTGCGTTTGGAAAATATAGATTTGCTCGTTACCGATATTCAAATGGGTTCAATGAGCGGCATCGAGCTGATGCAGCAGGCGAAAATCATCAAGCCATGGGTGCAGGTTATTGTCATATCCGCTCATGAAACCTTCCAGTATGCGCAGCTTGCAATCCGGCTGGGGGCCCGGGATTATTTGATCAAGCCGCTGAATAGCGAGCAGTTCATGAGCTCCGTGCGGCATGTGCTGCTTCATATGGATAAGACGGTGCGCGACCAGGATGAGCTGATGTCGGACCTCAGGGAGCACTTCCATATGCAGGAGCCGCTGCCGGGCCGGACTACGCTAATGAACCGGATGCTGGCCGCGGATACGCGTGACCGCGAAGCTGTTATCGAAGAGCTGAGGAAGCAATATGAGACGAATATCGAAGGGCCTTATTTTGCGGTTGTAAAAATGAAGCTGGACCTTGCTTCCGACAGCCGCGCGCTGTCGGAGAGAGACGAGCTGCTGCTTCAATATGCGGCGCTTAACATATCCAATGAGCTGCTGGACGCGGAATGGGACCATCAGTCCTTCTATTCGCCGGATCAGGCGATCTGCATTGTCATCCAATGGAATGAGGAGCGTTATGGCGACTCCAGCGTGGACAAAGTCAATCAGCTGGAGATGATCGGCAGGAGCCTTCACTTCAACGTTCATAAGTTTCTGGGCTTCCATGCCGTCGTCGGCATCAGCCAAATTTTGAAGGGCAGCGATTTTCTGGGCGAGGTGCATGCGCAAGCGGACAAGGCGATCCAGTGGAGCAGCGAGTACAAGGATCATTACGTGTTCTACTACGGCGATTTCAAGTGGGGCGTGCAGACGGAGGAAGAGCCGACGGAGGACGAGATCGCCGCGCAGAACAATATGATTGTGGAGCGCTCCAGCAAGTACATTCATCAGAACTATGCCCAGAAGGGGCTTACCTTGAATGAGATTGCGCAAAAAAACCATGTCAGCCCCAATTACTTAAGCTATTTGTTCAAGAAAAAAACGGGCTACAATCTATGGGAATACGTCATTAAGCTGAGAATGGAGGAGAGCAAGCGGCTCATCCTGAATACGGACCTGCGCCGCTATGAAATATCCGAGCAGGTCGGCTACGAATCGCCGGAGCACTTTAGCAAAATATTCAAAAAATATTTCGGAATCAGCCCAAGCGAGATGAAAAAGTAAGATTGCCTATCATCCGAATAGATATGCACATGTTCTGGGGTACCCTCTTTATCTACAATAAATAGTAGATTAACTAAAGGAATGAGGGACCACGCAATGGAGCAAACAACGGCTGTTCCAATCAGCAAGACAAAGCCGCAGACGCAGCGACCAGGAAGGTACAAACGGTATGTATGGGGATTTATCTTCATCTTGCCGGCTCTTGTCATCTTCACGCTCTTTCTGTGGCTTCCGATCTTTAAAGGGGTGTTAAACAGCTTCTACGACGTAGATTTTGTCAAAGGCAACACCTTCATCGGCTTCGACAATTACAAGACCGTCTTCGCGGACCGGGATGTGATGACGTCCGTGAGAAATACGCTCTATTATATGGGGCTCGCGCTGGCGATCGGGTTCTGGGTGCCGATCCTGTTCGCGTTGGCGATCTCGGAGATGCGCAGATTCCAAGGGTTCGCCAGAGTAGCGGCGTACTTGCCGTATGTCGTTCCATTCGTCGTATTGTACGGCGTATGGAGATGGCTGTATGATCCGGTCGGACCGATCAACGCCGTTCTGAAGAGCATTGGCCTGAGTCAAATCAACTTTATGGTTGACCGGGCCTGGTCGATGGCGTCTATCGTCATTATGGAGACATGGCAAAGCTTCGGCTCCGCGATGCTGATCTATCTCGCAGCGATACTTGCAGTGCCTCGCGATTGGTACGAGGCAGCTGAGATTGACGGCGCAGGCATATGGCACCGCATCCGCTATATTACGCTGCCGGCAATCCGCAACCAAATTATGCTGCTGCTCATGCTGCAGTTGATCGCTACGTCGCAAGGCTTCCAGACGCAATATGCGATGCTGGACGGCGGTCCGAACAATGCCACGCTGACCTACGCCCTCCTCATTGTAAAGTATGCATTTGTAAGACAGGATTACGGCGTTGCCTCCGCCCTCGGTGTGCTTATGTTCTTCGCGCTGAGCATACTTGCGATCGTTCAATACCGGATCAACAACAGAGGGGGAGTAAAATCATGAAGGCGCAAGAACGCACCATTATATCCAACTATGATTTGAAAAAGCCGGGCACCCGCTTGATGTATTATCTGATGAACCTGCTCGTGGTCATCATGATGTGCTGCATGGTGTATCCGATTCTGATCTCCTTGCTAAACGGCCTCAAGGCCAATACGGAGGTCAACTCCTTCCCGCCGACCTTCTTCCCGAAGGAATGGCATTTCGAGAACTATATCAAGGCATGGAACTATATTGATCTGCCGATGTACTTCAAAAACACGATGATGATCTTTGTCGGCAATATGGTTGTAACGGTCATCGTGCTTGGCCTGGCGGCTTACGCGCTGTCGAAGATGCAGGTTCCGCTGAAGTCGGCCATCTATTACTACTTTCTGATGACGCTGTTCATCCCGGCGACGACGTATATGATTCCGAACTTTATCAACCTGAAGGACCTCGGCCTGATGGGCTCATTCGCGGCGATCTGGCTGCCGGCAGGCGCCAATGCGTTTTTCCTGCTCCTGCTGAAAACCTTTATGGACGGCATCCATGTGGAAATCTTCGAGTCGGCCCGGATTGACGGAGCTTCGGAGATTAGAGGGTTCTTCCAGATAGCGTTCCCGCTGTCGATTCCGATCTTCGCGACGCTGTCGATCTTCGTGTTCGCGACCGCCTGGAACGACTGGTTCTGGCCAAGCTTTATATTGAGCCAAGAGAATAAGCCGCTGTCTGCGGCCATTCGGGACTTTGTCTTGAACGCCCGCCGGCTGGATCTGAATATTCGTTTTGCCATCCTGACCATTGTCATGATTCCGCCAATCCTTATCTTCCTCTTCTTCCAGAAGTTTATATTAAGAGGCTTGTACCTTGGCGGAGTAAAAGGCTAATCATTGATGATTTGTCATTATGTGCGAGATTATGACAGAACGTAAATCTGCACATGATCCGAATAGGAATACACATCGCCCTAGTGAATGCGCCTACATTATGATGAGCGTGTAAGCTAAATTTGAGAGGAAAAGGGGATTTTCAAATGCGTAAGATTTCGATGATGATTGCGGTAGTTCTTGCATTCACTCTCATCCTGGCGGCATGCGGGAAGAGCAATGGCGGCAACACTACGCCAAGCCCGAGCCCGAGCAGTACTCCTTCGGATACGAGCAGTGCTCCTCCTGCGGAGGATGACATCACTCAGAAGAAAGTGTCTATCAGTATCTATTACCCGACTCCTGACCGCGTAGAAGACCGCGCGCTGGAAGATGACAAGATCAGACGCTTCAATGAAGTGTTCCCGAATGTAGAGGTTATCAAGAGCGACTGGCAGTACAATCCGAATGAAATCGGCATCAAGATGGGCGCGAACGAAGCTCCAACGCTGTTCAACACGTACGCTTCGGAGGGCAAGTTCCTGGCGGAGAAGGGCTGGGCGGCTGACATTACCGACTTGTTCAACGCTTACCAGTACAAGGATCAAATGAACCCGATTCTGCAAGATCTGTTCACGGTTAACGGCAAAGTATACGGTATCGCACAACGCGGCTATCCGACTGGCGTGACGGTTAACAAAAAAATGCTGGAAGACAAAGGCATTGCGATCCCTTCGTTCGATTGGACTTGGGATGATATGCTGAATACGGCTAAAGCAGCTTCCGATCCGAATGCCGGCATCTCCGGTATCGCACCGATGGGCAAAGGCAATGAATCCGGCTGGAACTGGACCAACTTCCTGTTCACGGCTGGCGGCGACATCCTGAAGGTAGAAGACGGCAAGATCAAGTCAACGTTCAACTCCGACGCTGGCATGAAAGCACTCGAGTACTACGACAAGCTGAAGTGGGAAGCGAACGCGATTCCACAGGACTGGGCACTTGGATGGGGCGATGCGGTAGGCGCATTCGCACAAGGCAGAACGGCAATGGTTATCGCAGGTCCGGACGGTCCGGTCGATCAAGCGCTGAACCAAGGCGGCATGACGCCGGATGACATTCTGGTCTATCCGATCCCTGCTTACGAAAAAGGCGGCAAGCATTACGGCGTTCTGGGCGGCGACTTCCTGGTTATCAACCCTAACGCAACAAAAGACGAGCAAGCAATCGCATTCTACTATGCAACATTCGACTACTTCTCCGACAAAGGTCTGGAGTCGCTGGAGAGAAACATCCAGGAGCGTCAGGGTCAAAACAAATTCTACGTACCTGCCGTATTCCAATACTTCAAGCCTGACGCTGAGTATGGCGCGAAAGTAACGGCTCTGTTCAACAAATACGACAACGTATACCAATACGGTGAAGAAACAATGAAGCTGATCGACGGCAAAGCTGAATCGCCATACAATACGCAAGACTTCTACGGCGCGATGACGAATGTGATCCAAGAAGTATTCTCGAAGAAGGGCGTAGACATGAAAGTCCAGCTCGAAAATACAGCCAAGTTCATGCAAGAGAAATTCTACGATACAATTCAACCTTAATCATGACCATGCGGGGTTGTCCCAGGTAGATGCCTGCATCTACGGGGGCAGCCCCGCTTTACTTCCTCTAGGAATTTTGGGGGAAGGTTTTAACATAGGGAACGGGTGGTGGTTACATGTCGAAGCTGGCGCTGAATACAAGATGGCTGGCGTTATGGATAGGCATTGTCATTGTAGTCGCGATTGTCTGCATTTTAATCTTCTCAGGCTTGCTGAGCAGCGGAGGTAAGGCAAAGATGCAACTGAATGAAGAGGAAGGCTTGCTCATTGTGAGCAGCAAGCAATACGAAATGGCCTTTTATAAGGACAACGGTGGTATTGCTTATGTGAAGCAGCAGGGGGTTTCGGAGCAGCTGTCCGCCGGCAACCAGACATTGTGGTGGGCGATTCTGGGCGATGATACGTCTGTGCAGAGCTCAAGCGCCGAGTCCTTCACTTATGAATGGAAGAAGCGCGAAGGCGAGCTGCAGTTGCATTACAGCGGCCCGCTGCAAGTAGATGTGGATGTCCGGTTCGGGGATGACGACCGGATATATATGACGGCAACGCTTGCGAACAAGACTAGCCAAAAGGTGAAGACGTTCCGTTTTCCTTATGAGATGAAGATTAGCCAGAGCGGCGTGCAAGACGCGATTCTGCCGATGCTGCCGGGCGCCAAGCTGAAGAACGCATTCTTCCAGGAGAGCAACTCCTTCTCCGACCAATATCCGGGCGTTATGTTCGCTTCGTACCTGGCGATGCGCACGGATGCCGGCAATCTGGCCATGTATGATCTGGGCGACGAGACGACGCTGCTGACGGAGATCGGCTACAAGCATCAGATCAACGACTCCGGCAAAACCTCGTTTGTGCACAACTACCGGACATGGATTGATGCCGATCAGAAGTGGAGCAGCCCGACTGTCGTGCTGGAGATTGGCGGCGACTACACCAAGTCTATCGCCAGCTACCGGGAGCTGAATGGAATTGGCGGGTACCGTTCGCTTCAGGATAAGCTCGGCGACGATGCAGCCAAGTACTTCGAGCTTCCGCTGTATAAGACAGATATATCCGCGATCAAGGATGCGAATTGGGACAATCTGACGACCGGATTTATCGACAAGATGAACTACAATGGGATGATCCATCTGGTCGGCTTTCAGACCGGAGGCCATGACGAGAATTATCCGGACTTTATTCCTCCCGATACGAAGTGGGGCGGCAACGCGAAGTTCCAGCAATTCGTCAAGAATGCGCAAGAGAAGGGCAATATTGTCGTGCCTTATACGAATATGAGCTGGTGGGGCGTAAGCTCGCCGACGCTGGATCGGCTGCCGGAAGGGACGACGCTCGCCGATATTATGGTCGAGAAGGAGAACGGCACTGTGATGCAGGAGGATTACGGTCCGCACAGCGGCTATGTCGCCCATACAGGCCATCCGTTCTTCCGCGAGCGGACGGCTGAAGAGCATCGCAAGCTGATTGAGGATGCCGGCTTCGACGGCATATTCGAGGATCAATGGGGCATCCGCAACTCTCCTTATGTGTTCAACAAGACGATTCCGGAGGGGACCGACCCGTCGACGGCTTATTTCAAGGGGGTGCGCGATTATTTTGAGGCGCTGAAGCATCGCATGTACATCGAGGACGGCACGGATGTGCTGGCGGACGATTCCATCGGGTTCATGGGATCGACTTACCTCTGGGATATTCTCGGCTACCGCAAAAACACCGCATCCTATACGGAATATTACCCGCTGTCGGGCATGCTGATGAGAGACAAGGTGATGTTCTATCATCATAACCTCGCCGGAGAGACGATGACCGACGATCAGGATATGCTGCGCTGGAATTTGGCGATGGGCTATAACCTCAGCGCCGACTTCTACAACGGGGTTACCAGCCCATGGGTCGATGCGATCGGCGTCTTCCAGAAGCATGTGCTTGCCGGCTATGCCGATCAGCTGGTCCAGAATTATGAGCAATTGACGGACACGGCAACCCGTACCGACTTCGGCACGCATCAAGTGACGGCCAATTGGAGCAAGACGGATGCTTATGTGCTGGATGAGCATACGACGCTTGCTGTTGGCGGCTTCGATGTTCAGGCGAAGGACGGCAGCGTCAGAGCCGGCAATTATACCAGATACAACGGATTTGACCTCGACGAGGGCGAGCATGATCTGGTGGAAGTGCGGGGCAAGGATGCCATTCGAATCTATCAGCCGATCGGCTCCGATACGACGCTGAAGGTGAAGAAAGGCAATAAGTGGACGCATGCGCTTGCTGCCGCCTACCAGGCGGATGGGACGAAGATTGCGGATCTGCCTGTCAAAGAAGAAGGAGATTTCATCCTCTTTGATTACGTAGGCGTCATTAAAGAGAAGAAGGTCGGCTATGTCGAGCTGACCGGCTCGAAGGAGCCTAGCACGGCTTCAGAGTCCTTTCCGAAAGTGAAAGCGGAGATCAATCTTGCGCTCGGCAAGACGGTAACCGGTACATCGATGACAGCGGAGGCATTCGATCCGAAGCTGACGGTCGATGGCGATCCGTTCACGTACTGGGAGAGCAGCGCGAAGAAATTCCCGCAATCCTTGACAGTGGACCTGGGCGAAGAACATGCTGTCGGCAAGATCAAGCTGAGACTGCCGCCACAGGATGCGTGGGAATCAAGGACACAGGATATTGAAGCGCTAGGCAGCTCAGACGGTACAACGTTCACAACCTTAGCGCCATCGTCGCCGTATACGTATGATCCGAAGACGGGCAATGAGGTAGAGATTGTATGGGATGCCCCGGCGAACGCCCGTTACGTTAGAGTGACGATTACGTCGAACAGCGCTTGGCCGGCAGCGCAAGTATCTGAGTTCGAAGTGTATTAAGCGGAGGGAAGAAAACCTCGGCGAGAATAAGGAAACATGAAACAGCCCTTTGCGGACCAGCTCCGGCAAAGGGCTGTTCTGCGTGGCTTATGCGGATTGCTTGTGCGAATCTGCAATAATGCATGATAAGAACGGCAGCAAGCGCGTGCATAGGGGCAGATGTGCTCCGCGTCCTACCTGTGATAATATAGCAGCAGGAGATGAGAGATTTGAACGCATTATTGGAGATAAGAGGGTTAAGCAAGCGAATCCCCTCTGCCCGAGAGAGCTCAGGAGAACGAGTTCTGCTGCATAAGATAGATGCGGTGATCCGAGAGCCGGAAAGCATCGCCATTATGGGCGGTTCAGGACAAGGCAAGAGCACCCTGCTGCGAATATTGGCATGCCTGGATTCTGCGGATGAAGGAGATATGTATGTAAGAGGCGCTTCCTGCAGCAGCATGGAGCCGGCGAAGTGGAGAAGCCAGGTTTGTTACGTGGCTCAGCACGCCGTTATGCTGCCCGGCAGTGTGGAGGATAATTTGCGGACGGTGAGCCGGCTTCATGGAACGGTATACGAGCAGCCGCTCGCGGAGAGGCTGATGAAGCAGAGCGGGCTTGACCATATCCCTATGAAGGGGCCTGCGGGAGACTTGTCAGGGGGCGAGAAGCAGAGGCTCGCGCTTATTCGTTCTTTAATGCTGCGGCCTGCCGTATTGCTCTTAGACGAGGTTACGGCATCGCTCGACGCCATTAGCGGCAGGCTGGTAGAGGATATACTGCTGGAGTGGCATCGCGAAGAGGGGGCCGCGCTGGTCTGGGTCACGCATCATGCCGATCAGGCAAGCCGGGCAGCCTCCCGCATATGGACGCTGAAGGACGGAACGTTAACGGACAGCGAGCTTAGCTGTGAATCCGGCATCAGTGACGAGACGGCGGGGAGCGTGAGAGAGCGATGACGCTGCTGGCGCTGAGCTGTACGCTTATTTTTGTTTTTATTACGATGTTCGTATCCTTCTGGAAACGGCTTGGCCTTGAGAAGAGCATTGCAATCGGCAGCATTCGGGCAGCCGTGCAATTGCTTGCGATCGGCTATGTGCTGCAATATGTGTTCCAGACGGAACATGTTGCTTTTATCATTCTGATTATTGCCATAATGACCGTGGTCGCCACATGGAATGCATCAAGACGCGGCGCAGGCCTGAAGGGCGTCTTCTGGCGGATTGCGCTTACGATTGGAGTCATGGAGGCATTCATGATACTGTTCCTGATCGGGCTGAATCTCATCGAGCCGACGCCGCAATACATCATACCGCTCAGCGGCATGACGATCGGCAACGCCATGATCGTCTCCGGCCTGTTCACCACATCGATCAAGCGTGAAGTTGAAGCATCGCGCGGCGAGATCGAGACGCTGCTGTCTCTTGGCGCCAGCGGCACGCAGGCGATGCAAGGACCGATGAAGCGCGCAGTCAAGTTCAGCATGATTCCGACGATCGACAGCTTGAAGACGGTAGGGCTGGTGCAATTGCCCGGCATGATGACGGGGATGATTATCGCGGGAGCCGATCCGGTGGAGGCGGTCCGGTATCAGCTGCTAATTCTGTTCTCGCATACCGGCTCCGCTGCGATGACGAGCATGATTCTGAGCATGCTCTACCAGAAGCTGTTTTTCACGCCGGATGCGCGGCTGCGCAAGATCGAGAGAAGCTAGTCCTGGAGGGGCTTAGGCCCTTGCCGGCTGCTGGAGGAGGAAGCAATGGGCTATACCATTCTTATCGTTGAGGATGATCGTAAAATTGCTGAGCTGCTGCGGTCGCATATTGAGCGATATGGACATACCGCAGCGGTTGCTGAAGATTTTGGGCAAATTCTGCTGCAATTTCAGAGCCTGCAGCCCCATCTTGTATTGATGGATATCAATTTGCCAAGCTTTGACGGCTATTATTGGTGCAGGCAGATCCGGACGGTATCTACATGTCCGATTATCTTCCTCTCGGCCAGAAGCGGGGAGATGGATCAGGTTATGGCGATTGAGAACGGCGGCGATGACTATATGACCAAGCCCTTCCACTATGAAGTAGTGATGGCGAAGATCCGCAGCCAGCTCAGACGCGCCTACGGCGACTATGCGTCTGCGACGGAGGAGCGCGTCATCGAGCGCGGGGGGCTGGCGCTCTATCTGGAGAAGATGGAGCTGCGGCTTGGGGGCCGGTCGGTAGAGCTGACCAAAAAGGAAACCGTGCTGATGGAGGCGCTGCTCTTAGGCTCCGGCAAGCTTGTCGGACGCGAGGCTTTGCTGGAGAAGCTATGGGATGACTATGCGTATGTCGATGACAACGCGCTTAGCGTCAATGTAACCCGGCTGCGCAAGAAGCTGTCCCAGCTTGGCATTCAGGAGGCGCTGGAGACCGTGCGCGGCACAGGCTATCGGCTGAGTCCCAGCTGGCAGGAGGATGCGCGGTAATGCGGCTGTTCATACGAGAGCATATTCCGCTCACTCTTATTGTCCTGCTGCAGCTTATTATCGTGACTGCCGTCTTCTATCTGGATGGCTATCGCAGCTGGGAAGTGGCGGCTTATGCGGCGCTTCTGGGGCTTTGCGTCTTCGGCGCCTATCTGGGTTATCGTTATGCTACGCATCGCAGCTTCTATCAGATGCTGGGCCGGCAAGACATGACGATAGAAGAGACGACAAGCGTGGCTGGCTCGGCGCCGCTGCCTGCGGCGATGCGGGACTGGCTGGCCCAGCAGTATAAGAGCTATGATCAATTGCGGCTTGAGGCGGAGCGCAATCGGGAGAATCATGTCACCTTCATCAACCGCTGGGTGCATCAAATGAAGACGCCGTTGTCCGTGCTGGAGCTTATGCTTCAGGAGGATGACAGCGAGCGCGGCGCCAGCATGAGGGAAGAGACGGACCGTCTGCGTAAAGGGCTGGAGACCGTGCTCTATCTGTCCAGGCTGGAGACGTTCGAGCAGGATTTTGCAGTAGAGCGGGTTAACCTACGGGAATGGGCGAATGAAGTAATTCTGCATAACCGGAGATTGTTCATCCGCAGCGGCGTTTTCCCCCGGCTTGAAGCGGATGAGGAGCTGGCTGTACATGCGGACCGAAAGTGGCTTTCCTTTATCCTGGAGCAGCTGCTAGCTAATGCAGTCAATTATTCGAAGCAGGGCAGCGGCGGCAGTGTGGTTGTCGCCGCCTATCGAAGCGAGCGGGGGACGGTAGTAGAGGTGCGTGATCAAGGCGCGGGCATTCCGCCATCGGATCTGAAGCGCATCTTCCAGCCTTACTTTACCGGTGAGAACGGCAGAAGCTTCAAGGAGTCGACAGGTATGGGATTGTATTTGGTCAAGTCGGCAATGGACCGGATGGGATATCCTGTGGAAGCGGAGTCCCGTGTTGGTGAAGGGACCATTATGAGGCTTATTTTCCCACAGTGATTTGAGAAGGCGGATTCCAGCGGAATCCGTTTTTTTGTGTGGATAATGGAAGGTTCACCGCCCCGTTAAGCCTCGCAACCTTGCAATATTGTAAGGTAGATGAAGGAGTTGTTCATAGGTTCCCGGCGAGTTTCCGGCTACACTTAAGCTATACAAGAGGGCAGGAGTGGATTGCGATGGACATATTGGAAGTAAAGGGCCTCAACAAGATTTATCCCGGCAATGTTCCTTACCGGGCGCTGAATGATATTGACCTGACCGTAGCCAAAGGAGAGTTCGTCGGCATCATGGGGCCGTCAGGCAGCGGCAAGACGACGCTGCTTAATGTCGTCTCCACGATTGACCGGCCTACGTCGGGCCAGGTGCTGCTGAATGGAGCGGACCCGTTCCGCTTGCTGTCGGAGGGGCTGGCCAGATTCCGCCGCCGGGAACTCGGCTTCGTCTTTCAGTCCTTTAATCTGCTGGATACGATGACGGTCATGGAGAACATCGTGCTGCCGCTTACGCTGGATCGGACCAAGGTAGCCGATATGCTGGGCAGAGCGGAGCGAATTGCGGAGAAGCTGGGCATTGCAGGCATTCTGAACAAACGAACCTATGAAATATCGGGAGGACAGGCGCAGCGTACCGCCATTGCCCGTGCGCTGATCCATCAGCCGCAGCTGCTGCTTGCCGACGAACCGACGGGCAATCTGGATTCCAAGTCCGCCCGCGATGTCATGGGGTTGATGTCCGCGCTGAACAAGGACGAGAGCGCGACGATGCTGCTTGTGACTCACGATGCGATGGCAGCCAGCTATTGCGACCGCGTCATCTTTATCAAGGATGGGCGGACCTATACGGAAATCCACTGCGGCGACAACCGCAAGGCTTTCTACCAGAAGATCCTGAATGTATTGTCGCTGCTTGGAGGGGATGGACATGAATTTCCGGCAATTCGCGTATAGGAACGTCATCCGCAAGAAACGGACTTATGCCGCCCATTTTCTAAGCAGCGCCTTTTCAGTAATGGCGTTTTTCATCTACGCGGTGCTGCTCTATCATCCCGATCTGCAGGGACAGCTTAAATCGAGCAGTCAGACCGCGTCCTATCTGGCTAAGATGGGGCTTACGGTGTCGCAATATTTTATCTTTATCTTCTCATTCTTGTTCCTGCTTTATTCTACCGGCGCATTCCTCAAGTCACGCAAAAAGGAGTTCGGCATTCTGCTTGTGCTAGGCATGACAGAGAGGCAACGCATGAAGCTGACCTTTGCCGAGAATATGCTGATAGGAGTTGCGTCTATCGGCTGCGGCATCGGCGTGGGGCTGCTGTTCACGAAGCTGATGCTGCTTGTGAGCGCGCGGCTGCTTATGCTGGAGGAAGGGCTGCGCTTCTATCTGCCGCTGCAAGCGGTATGGATGACGGCGGGCGCCTTCGCTCTGTTGTTCCTGGTTGTATCGATTCTGACGATTCGGGTCGGACGGCAGACGAGCGTGCTGGAGCTGATCAAAGGGGATGAGAAGCCGAAGCCGGAGCCCAAGGCTTCGGTCTGGCTGTCGCTGCTTGCGGTCGTTCTCATTGCGGCAGGGTATGGCATGGTGTTCTTTTTCGTGAATTATTCGGCGTTTTTCTTATGGCTGCTTGGGCTGGCTGTCGGCTGCGTCGTGCTGGGGACGTATTTCTTGTTCACTCAGCTTAATGTATATGTGCTCCGGACGCTTAAGCGGCGCAAGTCGCTCCTGTTCCGCGGCATCAATCTGATGTCCTTCACCGATATGGCCTATCGGGTCAAAGACAATGCCGTCATGTTCTTCATGGTGGCGACCGTGATGGCCGCCGCATTCTCCGGCATTGGAGCCTGTCTGTCTGTAGGCGATCCCGGCAGAACGGAGCGAAATTATCCCTACGCCTTCACCTATTGGTATGCCTCGGAGCATGGAGAGCGAGCCGATGCGGCGATAACCCGCATTGACGAGTCGCTGCGGGGGAAAGGGTATTCTTTTGGGAAATCCAAGCTTGACCTTATCTATGCTGGCAACAGCAAATATAATCTTGTATCGCTGACCCAGTTCAACGAATTGGCTGCCATTAGAGGGCTTGGGCCACGGGAGCTCGCTTCAGACGAGATACTGATCGCTTCCGGCGTTGTCTCCAGGAATAGCAGCAAGCATAACGATGAAGCGGTGATGCAAGCTGCAGCGGAAGCATTAAAGGTGCACGGGCAAGGAGAGCTTCGGCTGAAAGAAAGAGTAAGCGACGCCGTTATCGCGCAGACGGATGATGTCGTCGTATTGCCTGACGAAAAGCTGGAGCTGCTTAGACAGGAAGGCGCAGCAGCAGCCTCAGCCATGTATTATGCCGTTCCGGAATGGCAGGAGACGCTGGAGCTGGCAAGAGAGCTTCAAGCCGGGTTGTCGGCGGATTTCGCTGAAGTCGGCCAATTCTCCGCGCTAGCGATCGAGCATTATGAAGAACGGCAGCTTAATGGCATTTTGCTGATCATCAGCGTATTGGTCGGCGCTGTCTTCTTTACCTTTGCGGCAAGCTTCATTTATTTCCGGTTATACGCCGATGTGGAGCGGGATGAGAAGCAGCTTGGCATGACGAGCAAGCTGGGGCTTAGTCCGAAGGAGCTTGCACGATTGGTTACGCGGCAGCTGACGGTTATGTTCTTCCTGCCGTTCCTGCTCGGCATGGCGCATAGCGCGGTTGCGTTTATCAATATGGCGAACTTGACGAACACTTCTATGCTGAACAATGGATTAATCATTTATGGCGCATTCTTTGGCATTCAGCTTCTTTATTTCCTGCTGATCCGCTGGCGGTATCTGAGCAGAATGCGCAGGAAGCTGGCTTAAAACAGACAGGCCACCCGAGAGCTGCAGGAAGCAGCATTCGGGTGGCCTGTCTGTTAGGCGGGCAAGCTTAACGTTTTCGCAGATCGAAAAACTCGCATGCCGATCTTTTATGATACATCAAATCGCTCACGGTGGATTGGGTCACAACGGTATGCTCGTCGAACCTTACGATCACGGAGCTCGCATCTACGATGTGGTTATCCTGGAATACCCGGATACGCGTCCCTTTCTGCAGCGCCTCTTCAAAATCCGCGTCCGTCAGCAGCCTTCGGTTAAGCGACATGTTCGAACTCCTTTCCCGGCAAAGCTTGTTGCCTGTCATTGATTCATGATCTATAGTCTAGCGCATGATGGGCATTCGAACAACATCGGGCCAGGTAGGCTTGCGATTCTTTGGATGTCAGCAGTCCTTGAAGGGGAGATCCGCCCTAAGGCTCGCCTTCTTTTTTGGTCAATCCCCGCATAAGTATGGAAGAGCGGAAGGACGAGCGGACGGGAGGGATGGACATGGCGAAGTGGGGTAGGCGCGGTTTTCGGCTTGGTCCGTTGCGGGGGCTTGGAAGCTTTCGCAGGGTGAAGACGGTGACCTGGGGGAGTCCGCGGGCCAAATCGCCGTCTGCAAAGTCAGGCGGGGCGAAATGGGGCTCAGGAGGAGCGAAGCTGAGCGGCATGAAGTGGAGCGGAAAGACGCAATCCGGAGGCAAGAGCGCCGGCTGGGGCAAGCGGCAGCCGATCTTTCAGTTCCGCCGCAGCAGCCGCAAGGCGCAGGTGTCTTCATGGGGGACGAAGCACAAGGAGGCGCGTCCAAGGCGCCGCTTCCGCAAGCGGAGCCTGCTTCTGCTGATGCTGGTTTTTATGCTGCTGTTCACGGTGCCCTCGTTTATTTTTATCGAACGGAATTTGCGTCCGCCGCTTATGAATATTGCGAAGGTTCGAGTGAAGCAGGTCGCCACACAAGCGATAAACAAAGCGATCACGGAGCAGGTAGCCCGCAAATCGGATCAGGAGAAGCTGATTGACTGGAAGATGAACGGCAACGGCAAGATATCGGGGTTCATGCTCAACTACGCGGAGCATATGAGCATTACGTCGGAGACAATCGAGACCGTGCAAAGCACGCTGAAGGAAATCAAAGACATACCGGAGCATATTCCGATCGGCCATGCGCTTAATAGTGCAATTATCTCCTCCTTCGGACCGCGCGTGCCAGTCAAATTCGAGCCGGTCGGGGCGGTAAAGGTGGAGCTCAGCACAAGAGAACGCAATGCCGCCATTAATATGGTGCTGGTCGAGGTCTACATCAAAGTTGTGGCGGAGGTGTCCATCATTATCCCGTTCGATACCGAACCGGAGCTGGTGGAGACGGAAATCCCCATCTCCTACTTGCTCGTTGTCGGCGATGTGCCGATGTACTATTATGACAGCTCGGGCAAGGCGGTCGGGGAGAATGCGCCGCAAGCGCCGAATATATCGGTGCCAATCTCGCCGGGTACCGGGGTCACGACCAGTCCGGATACCGAAGAAGAGAAGAAGAAGGAAGAGGAAGGGCATTCCTCCTTGTTCCAGATGCAAGCGGAGTAACTAAAGCTATAATGAACAATCCCGCAGAGGCTTAGCCCCTGCGGGATTGTTGCGTTTCAGGCGGTTCCGTCTGGTGCCAGAGTTGCCGGGCTGAATTCCTTAGCTTCTTCGCCGCTGGCGTTCCTGCTGCTCCCACCGCCGCAGCAACGGGTAAGGGTCGAACGCCCATTCCACCAAGCCGCGGTCGCTGTAGATGCCGTAGTGCAGATGCGGCGGGAACTTGCCGGAGGTGCCCTGTTTCCCATAGCCGGAGCTGCCAACCCAGCCGATGACTTGCCCGGGCTCTACGATATCGCCGACCGCCAGCTTCTTGTCGAAGCCAGAGAGGTGAGCGTAGTAATGGTAGTGATTGTTCAAGTCGCGAATGCCGATGCGCCATCCGCCGAAGCGATTCCAGCCCTTAATCTCAATGACGCCATAGCAGGTGCTCCTTACAGGCGTGCCATGGCCCGCGAACAAGTCGGTGCCCTCATGGCTGCGGCGGCCGCCCCAGCCGCGCTTCGCTCCCCACGTGTCTCTATAGGAGTAGCTGGAGCCGACCGGCAGAGGGAAGGCATGTTCGTACAAATCAAGCTTGCCGTACTTCTTATAGATGGATGCGAACTGCTCGATCCGCTGTACGGAGCGGCTGTTGCGGTAATAATCCCATAGGCCGATGGGGAAGCGGATATCGCTTGTTCCTTTTGCCGAAGCGAATCTGACAAGGGAATACAGCAGGTCGGCATCGCTATTGCGCTCAGCCAGCCCGTTGCCGTCTCCGTCGCGTCCGATTCCGTTGAACCATTGAATCGAGAGCGGGAATATATCCTCGGAGTCAGGGTTCAGCTCACCCGCCCACCGCTCCTGCTCGATAAAGACGCCTACCGTCTGTCCCAGCTGCGGCCGTGCTTTAGGCTTGGCTTTGGAGATGGTTCGTTCGTACTGGTCGACCGCAGCGATCCAGTACCACTCCACATTCATTACGCTGCTCAGGCTGTCATACAGCTCGCGCCGGATATCGTATTGGTCCTTTACGGGCACAGCTCCCGGCTCCTCCAGGCGGCTTGCCGCCGCTGATGCTGCCTTTCCTGCGGCTGTTGCGGAGCTTCCCGGACTTATAATAAGCGACAAAGCCGTCACAGCGGCCGTCATCGGAATCCATACCTTCAATCTTCTCACCCTTTCAGAAGCATGACGGACATAAAGGTATGTTTTGCGGTTGGAGTGGATTTTATCCAGAAGGGGAAGGGTTTTTTGCGGGCTGGGAAGGAAGAGGATTCCATTGTTGAAGCAGGTAACCCGCACCTTACGTTTTATGATCAATCTTCGACAAATTTAGGGAGGAAATAATGAACTTTCCATATAAAATGGTTAATTAGTCCTGTATTTTTTGCAAGAAACAATTTATTGATTAGGAAAAATGTGCTAAGGTTGAGGTAAGATTAGGTTTTCTTTAATTTTGAAGATGAAAGGAGTATTTATTGCATGTTTAGAAAGATATTTGTCTGCCTGGCAAGTTTATGTCTGATGATATCGATTAATCCCATATATGCTGCGTCAGGGGATACGCCGTCCAGCTGGGCAAAGGCTACAATGGGAAATCGACAAAATGGAATTATGGTTTTATAAAGGTTCCCTTTTTGAATACTGACAGCATTTTGAAGTTTCAATTCAAATCGATCAAGGGATTCGTAAGTAGAATTAATGGATATAAGTATGGCTTTCCATTCAAAATGGTTGAAGTTAAAGAGATAAAGTAAGAGATGCATTAAAAAGAACTAATTAATTATAGAAAGAGGAGTGTCTATTATATGTTGAAAAAAATGTTGGCTTGCATAGTAAGTTTAAGTTTAATAATGTCAGTTGCCCCCATATATGCAGCATCAGGGGATACGCCATCTAGCTGGGCGAAAGCTACGGTTACGAAAGCAATTAAGGCAGGCATTGTGCCGGAACGCCTGCAGTCGAAATACCAGTCTCCCATTACGAGAGAAGAGTTTGCAGAGTTAATTGTAAATGCTATTTTTGAGCGGGAGAAGGTAGCGGCAGGTTCATTATCTGAAAAGTTCTATTGGACAAAAGAAAAAGTATTGGATCGAGTGACTGTTGATTTTGAGTTTGAAGATGCAGAGCAAGAGCATGTAAAGCTAGCATACATAATAGGTACAGTAAATGGCGTTTCTGATACTCGTTTTGAACCCAATAAACATATAACCCGCCAGGAAGCTGCAGTCATGCTTATGAACACTTCTCATCAAGTGAATGGAATTGGGTATTTGAGTAAAGAGGCTTTAGGCTACTCGGATTACGATAAAATTGCAGAATGGGCTAAACCTGCGGTATCTGCAGCAGCATCGGTCGGTATTATGTTAGGGGATGGAAAAAAGTTTAATTATGCTGGGAAAATTACGCGTGAAGAGGCGATAAAAACAGCTTATACACTCTATCAGTCGCTCTATCTTTTTTCATTGAAAGGTAATATTTTTATCGGTGCAGAGTACGAGGAGCTACGCTATAAGGTCGGGAAAGACTTTGTAGCTGTAACCTATGAGGATGACGGCAAGCATACCAATTTGGATATTAATATGTATCGAACATGGAATTACGATAATATTACATCTTCACATCAGGATTTATTCACGATAGAAAAAGCGATTGCACTATTTGCATTTTATTCTGATATCGACCCATTAAATTTTAGTCAAGTAGTTACGCCAACTATGAATGGAAAATCCACAAAATGGGATTATGGTTATATGGTTGTATCTTTCTTGAATACTGATAGCATTATTAAGTTTCAATTCAAACCGATTAAGGGATATGTAAGCAAAAATAATGGGTATAAGTATGGCTACCCATTTAAAATGGTTGAAGTTAAAGAGATTAAGTGAGAAATAACTAGATTCTAAAAAAGGAGATAACAATGAAGAAACGCTCAAGGAAGCTTATCTCTATACTTATAGTAATCACAATATTTTTTCCTTTATTTGAGATTCTCCATCCAATACGAGAAATTAATGCTGCTTATATTGGAAACAATGGGTTTATCCCAGCAGGCGGGACATCTGGCAAAGGCGGAGGGATATGCCCTAATACCACGATTTATCGGATAGGTATTTTCACTGAGGATCTTAAGAAAGAAAATCAATTTGTGACGGGTGAAACCTCAAATGGGATTACTCAAAAGATTATAAATCAATTTCAATCGCATATGCCGGACTCCAAAAACGCAATTATGTTTGTGCCAAGTTCATGTTATACGACCAACGCTGCACTAGGTTATTATGAGGCAAGCAATGGGAACTTTATAGTTAAGCGTAGAGATATTACAGGAGTATCTGCTGCTGAAATTCTGGAACGTAGAGAATTCCACGATGCCAAAGTACGAAAGCTTGTTCCGCTTGTTAATAATCCATATCCTGAGGGACTATTTTATTTAGAATTGGTGAAAAAGGCTCCAAAAACAAAACCGCTCGATTTTAGTACATTAAGTGATGGCAAATGGAAATCTATTGCAGCCTCAATAGATCCTGCTGGTACAAAGTCAGAAAGGGTTTGGCAATATTTACTTGGCAATAAAGAATTAATACAAGAGAGAATTAAGAATTATTATGGTGAGAGTTTAATTGATCGAAAAGATAAATATGAAGTGATACATCAAAGCAAACTGATGTATCTTGATTTCCTCATGACCCTCTATTCCCTTGCACCTAAGGGAGAAGAAAAAGAGTTTTATGTAAAAGAGATTAATAAATTTTTGGAGCAAGACCCCGAGAAATTAAATAATAGTCCTATTTTGTTTTCGCTTGATACGGCAGTTAGATTCAGTTCACCGGCTCAACTAGGAAGCACATATCTGTATATGCCCAGTATCTCATTTGTCGAGTGGATGCATGGTGCTACCGATCAGAGCAGACTGACAGACTCTAAAATCGCTGGCCCTAAGCATGATACTAAAGCATTGATAGTGCATTCTGCCAAGCTTGCAATGAACCATATGCCGAGCAGGAAGCGTAATACAGACAAGCCAAGTAATACAGACGGCTTTACTTGGGGGTACTCCGGGGTTGTAGGGGATACGCTTCGCACCAACTCTACCAATAAAACAGCGGTTTGGTATTCTTCAAGCGTAGTTGGCGTTATGGAAAGTCTGATTTTCCATGGCAATATGTTCGGCTTTAATGTAATGGGCGGTCCACACAACCTTGTGGAAGAGCCTCCAAATTGTAAGTGCGGTCAAAACATAGCTCTTCCAAACAAAGCAAAGGTAGAAGGAAAGCTTGAATCGGAGAAAGTGGGCAAAAAAGTTGAATTGTCCATTGACATCAAGCAAAGTGATCCGAAAGAGTTGGAGAAGTGGAAGAAGTTATTGGATACGTCAAGCAACGTCCAAATGCGAGTTAAGCTTTGGCGCAGCCAGGCTCCTGGTGATCCGATCTGGGAGAAGGCCACCGGTCCTGAGCCCTTCAAAGACAATGAATGGGTGAAAGTAGACAAGAAAGAAGTGCTAGGTTATCTCGGAGGCAAGAAGTTGTTATATCGAGATAATCTAATGGATTATGAAGTGCCGGAGGATGTTACACAAGAGTTTAAATATAATGCCAACGTATATATCAAGGGCATTGCCAAGAACGGCGAGGAATTCTCAATTCAATGCAAGATGGGAGAAAGCTTGTCCACATTTATCACTGGCCCTACTAAAAAAGTAATAGAGAAGGAAACAGGAAGTTATACCTCCTATCCGGAATATTGGTCGGAGATTAAGCAAGGCTCACCGGAGAATGAGGTATTCGAAGCGATGGCCGGAACGCCGACAACTGAAAATCTGTACTTCGCTACAGGCGGCTCGGAATTTATTGTCGATCTTGAAGTGGAATATGTGCCTGAGATGACATCTACCAGAACGTATAGATCCTATTTTACAGGAGGCGTTCCAAGCGAGTTCAAGGAAGGCGATCAGGCAAAGAATTACACTGTGCCTGCGCCTTCTGGAGCATCGTCTTCCAGCTTAACGGTTAATGCGCACGAAGGCGGAGAGGTTAGTGCGACATGGACGGGAACGACTAAGTTTACCGGGTCCGTTACTTGGGGCGATCACTGGACGAATGTGAATAATAAATGGGATGATTCCGCGTACAATGCCGCCAAGGCACAAGCGCAAGCTTGGGTTGCGGCTGTCAACGGCTTTACGATCCGCCATACCGCCGCAAGCGATAAAGAAACCCGCCAATTCAAGGATTGGAAAGCCAGTATTACAACCGACACTAACCCACATCCGGCAGGATATGCCGATCCCGGACAAAAAGCAGTTCCTGAAGTGCCTTGCTCAGGAGATCCATGTACAGGCGGCGTACCTGCAGTACCATATAAAGCAGCCAGCGGAAAGAATGGCGAGGACGGTCAATACACCATTACGGTTACGGCAAGAGTTCCAGCTAGAGTGATTGATGGGCCATCATCGATCTATGATTTGCCTGGCGTAGAAGATACTTGGACGCAGACGATTACCTATGATTACACCAAGATTACGAAAGCAAAGGTATGGAAAATCGATCGCTCCAAGGTAAACGGCATGGCTACTTTGACAGGGACGGATGAAATAACGGCATCTATCGTACAAGGGGATCCTGTCTTATTCTACAATATCGCCAATGAGGACAAGCTCTCAACGAAAGCGAGCGAGGAAGGCCGGCTCCGGTATTCACTGGAAACCAATCAGCATGATGTCGTCGTGTGGAATGAAGGTCCGAGAACGAATAAGGATGATGGCCGAGGCGACAACGGCTGGGTCAAAGGACCAGGCCAGACCGCAAGCTGGGCCAATGGCATCATCTATACGAATAAAGGCTATGGAACAGAAGTGAACTATCATGCGTCACAAGCAACGCTGAAGGATAAGAAGACCAAGGAATATGAGCAGTTCGACAAACGAAGAAAGACGCTGACCAAAGTCACGGCAGTCTCGGATTTCTTGATTCTCCAAACTTCCAGCGGAGATCAGTCTGTCATGTACTTCGATAAAGTCTCGGCAGAGCCTAATGGTGTTGAGGCACAGAAGCCGATCGATATTCCAAAAACGCCATTCGCCGACCAGTGGAACGATAATAAGCTGTCTGCTGCGAAGTGGGAGAAGAATGCCATCAATATCGGATCGTATAATGGCAAGTTTATGAACCCGTCTTCCAAATACAGCAAGACAGGAGCCTCTAAGGTAGAGACGGTATTCGACAACGGTAAAATGCCGGCAGGTCTTATCAGACCAGCGAAGCCTCAAGCTCCATTGAGGCTGGTCAACAACACGATCGATGTGATTGACACCTTAAGCAACGGTCTATATGTGACGGGCGACTCCAGCGTTTTTTACCGAAATATACTTAATGAAGGAACAGCGTCTACGATCTTCCCTACTTCGCTGAATTCGAGGTATGGAGCTAACGGAGTAGAATTCGGGACGACGTATTCCAATGACCACAGCAAGGTGAACGATATTGTGCTGCACAATCCCGTTTCGGTAGAGTTTGCCCGTGTGGTATCCTTACCCGGAACCAGGGATCAACGGACGGCGAGTTCCAAGCTCATTGGCGGCAATCTTCAGCCGCCAACCATAGATTATGAACGACGCTTGAAGAAGGACTACCGACAGAACCTTATCGTGAACGGAGATGCGGAGGTAACGGATTCGGCGGGTCTTGTTGCAGGCTGGCTGACCTGGACGGAAACGCCTGGTTCTGATGTCCTGTTCACGAATCGCTCCCAAGGAGAATGGGTGATTGCAGACCAGAGATCCTTTGAGATTCAGACCCGAAGCAAAGCAGATGGCGGGAAGGATTATAGCGGCAAATATTATAAGGACATTGCTGTAAAGCCGAATACGCAGTATAAATTCAGCGGCGATATTAGCTGCCATCGTTGCGAGGGGTACTTCTATTTAGGCATGTACAATGGGGATGCGTTAGTGAAGGATTTGGGAATGGTGCAGAGCGCGGCAGTCAATACAGGAACAGTCGCCAATAAAGAAATGACGTTCACGACATCTGCGAGCGCCAACAAAATCCGAATCAACATCATGAAGGGCAAGTCCTCAGGAGGTATATCCGGCTCGAAGGATCATTTGTTCGCGGATAATATTAGGCTTGAGAATCTCTCTGTTCAGGAATGGATACCGACAGATCCGGTCTATGAGCTGAAAACCGTCAATAATCCCAATTATAAGCCGGAGAAAGAGCCTGTAACCAAGGAATATGCATACAAGGGAACCTCTGAATCCTTGACTGTAGAGCGAGATGGCTTATTCACTTTTGAAGTGTGGGGCGCTCAGGGCTTTGAGGGAGGCAACGGCGGTTATGCGAAGGGCTCTCGCGAGCTGAAAGCGGGAGATGTCTTGCATTTTTATACTGGGGGGCAAAACGGTTTTAATGGTGGAGGCGCTGGCGGTGACGGTGCCACTGACGGAACCAGTGGCGGCGGAGCTTCTGATGTGCGGCTGAATGGCACCAATCTGAACAATCGAATTATTGTTGCTGGCGGCGGCGGAGGACGCGGCGGCACCTCCAATGGCGGCACACCTAGCAACAGTACATCGCAGCCTGGCTCGGCAGGCGGAGCAGCGGGGCTTCCGGGTAGCAGCTATAGCAGCTCAGTAGGCGGAGCCGGCGGGGGGACAGGAACGTCAACTGATGGCGGAACCGGCGGCGCAGGCGGCACCAATGGAAGCTCCAGCAACAATGACGGAACCTATTACCAAGCTGGTGGAGGCGGAGCTGGCGGCGGCTATTACGGAGGCGGAGGCGGAGGATCTGGCGCGATTACCGGAAGCTGCTCCAATCGCGGCGGCAGTACAGGGGAAGACGGCAAGCTGGGTATTGGAGGCGCAGGTGCGGATGCATTCAATAAATCCTCTACATGCGGGTATTACTCCTATCCTGGCGGCGGAGGCGGGGGCGGATCATCATGGACCGGAACTCTGGCCAATGCGGTCATTGCCAATGGCGACCAAGCAATTCCGAATCCCCGGGGAGGCACGCAGACAGGGCACGCAGGCAATGGATTTATTCGGATAACTGCGCCTGGAGCGCCAGCTTCCGGTTCGCCAACTATGGTTCTTGAAGAGATGATTATCCCGAGCGAATATGATTATCCGGATGAAGCTTATGAGAATGTAGCCATTGAAAGCAAGCAGGATGAACCTGTTAAGACTCCTGACGGAACTTATGAGAAGGGAAATTTCATTAACCTGGATTATCAGTTTCAGATCTTTTTCCCTAATCTAGGGAACTTTTATGGTAATGGCGCGCACGGTCTGTATGCGCCAAGCGTAATACCGGGCAAAGGTTTTACCGACCCTATGAATACAACGAAATGGACGGCCTCCAAGCAAGTGAAGTTCGCATTTTTTGTAACTTATAACGGTAAAACCTATAGTCCTGACACATGGATTGATTTAGATGTAGCGAAAGACACCTTTGATTTCTACCTTCCTCTGGCTAATAGCGAGGCCATAAGCGCATTGGTGCAATTTCGAGCCATTGCCAACAATGCAGAATATCCGGATGGAGAACATGCCAAGAACAAAAGCAGGTTCTTGAATCTTGCAGCGAGGCACAGTGCGATAAGCGGCTATAATATTGACCTTGTTGGCCGTATTGGAGCGTTGGTTATTGAGGATACAGGCGATTACCGATTCTCTAACTTGTTCAAAAAGCCGCTGTCTCCGGTTCAATGGTACATTCCGAATGTGGTGAAGCGGGTTAATCCCAAGGAACAGCTCCATATTGTAGCTGATCCAATAGATGTGAGGGGAGAACCAGCCGCAGCGCGAGTCAATTATTTGGATACGTATGGTTTGCTGCCACATCTGCGTCAGAATCCGATATCCTTGCCGCTCTCTCCGGAGAAAAACAATATAAAGGCTTTGAACAAACAGCCTATGAGGCTAGGCTATGAGCTATTGGCAGATATTCAGACCTTGGGCAACTATTATGAGAGAGTTCAGATCGTCCCTTACTACTACAGCCTTAGTCTGTCGAATGGCGCGATCACGCCTGTTGATATCTATATGAATGTCAATAATCAACTGAAGTTAATCAATAAGCATGGAGCGGCTGTGCCGGGATGGGATCCTAGCATTGTCCATTCGTACGTGTATGCCTTGGATTGGAACACCGAGTCCGGCAGAAGGAACTATACAGAAGAGCAGCATACCAAGGACGTAGACGCGGACAATACATTTGTTGATGACTTGGATAATGTGACCAGTCTAGGCAAGCCATACGGCAGCAACTATCCTTATGGTATCGCGCAAGTTCTCAATCTATCCGAACGGAATCGAACCTTTATCGGGACTAGCCGCACGAATGATGTGAACCGAAATCCGGGCGGGGTAATTCCTAGTCTTGCGTTCGGCAAGCAAGGCCAAAGATGGCATTTCTCCTATGGCCCTCCTTCCTCAACAGTAGCTGTGAAGCAAGGGGAGCTGCCGAGCCAAGTTAATATCGACAAGATCAGGAACAATACAACTGTATTGCTTGTTGCATTGGATATCAAGTCTGTAGGAGATACCTATACGCTGCAGTATCGAAAAGATAATGGTTCGGTCAATATTAATGGAACAAGCTGGCCGTTAAGCATTATTCCGTATCCTGTTGTAGCCGTATATTCAACCAACAGAACTTCGGCAGATGACTTGACGATTTCCGGCACGCATTAATAGGCGTTCATAATGCTAGTTAATCAAGAAGGGGACACGTTCGCACGCTGTCCCCTTCTGTTAGCTGCGAGGAGAAATAAAGTCCATAAGGAGTCGTTCGATTTTCATGAAGCTCAAAATAACCGGTATTGCAATCATAATAGTAGGCATGTTGCTGACAGGCGAATGGGCTGCAGCAATGGTGGGACCGCAGAGTAATCCTTCCAATTGGGCGAAAAGTGATGTGAATACAGCTATATGGCTAGGTATAGTGCCTGAGCGTCTGCAGTCAAAGTACCAAAGCCCAATCACACGAGAAGAATTTGCGGAGCTCATCGTCAACACGATCTTTATAAGAGAGAAGAATAAGGCTGCCGCTTCAGGAAAAGCCGATTACTGGACCAAAGAAAAGCTGTTGGAGAAAGTGCAGCTTGAGGTTGAGTTTACTGATGCAAGACAGCAGCATGTGAAGCTGGCCTATATACTGGGCAGCGTTAACGGAGTATCGGAGACGCAATTTGCGCCTAACAAGCATATCTCAAGGCAAGAAGCTGCGACGATGCTCATTAATACCAACCATATCATCAATGGAATCAGCTATACGCCTAATGACGTGTTAGGCTATACCGATTTTGACAAGATTGCAGATTGGGCTCTTCCTGCTGTTCAAGCTGCGGCTTCCGTTGGATATATGAAGGGAGTTGGCAAGAAGTTCGATTACGCGGGGAAATTTACGAGAGAGCAGTCCATTGCCACTATGATGAGATTGTATTTCTCGGACTATGAGTTTGCGTTAAGAGGCAATCTGACCATACATTCCGAATATGAGGAACTGCATTATCGAGTGGGCAAAGATCATATATCCGTGACCTATCGTAATGATAGAACGGCATCCAAGCTGGATGACGCTTTGCGGAAAGCTTGGGAACGCAACGATATCGCCTCCGAGAAACCCAAATTTTATGACAGGGATAAAGCAGTTGCCCTATTTGCCTTTGAGAAGCAGCTTCGGCCTGATGATCTTCCCGGCATTATTGCGCCGACCCTGAACGGCTTGTCCACTACATGGGATTACGGCTGGATGAACGTGTCCATATTTAATCAGGACAGCTTAATTCGATTTGAATTTAAGCCAGTCCGAGGGTATATGACCCGGGCGGAGGAGTATCAGGCGGGTTATCCCTTTGCTCCAGTGACGGCGAATCAAATCCTTTAATCATACAATTAGTCATACTATCCGCGCATGTTTTCAAATGTAGGAGAGGGGGTAAGACGTGCGCACGATATCACTAGACTTTGGCAGGATACAGCTTGCACAAGGAAGCTTGAATCAATGTGCTCTGAAAGCTTCATCGGTAAAAGGCGGCATGAATGCTGTTTACATTGACTCGTCCATTGCCGCCCGCAGGAATATTAGCTCCCGTCTATATCGGACAAATAGCAAGGTGCAGGAACTGGAAAAACGCCTACGCGACATCCAGTCTTTCATGCAGGATGGAGCGCAGCAATACCAGCTTGCAGAGAACGCAATAATCAGGAAAGCTAATATAGGGCAAGGCCAAATGGTTGATTTAACTCGTTATATGGGCGGCATGCCATCCGGACAGGAGGAGATAAAGCTCACTCCTGAGCAAATGAGGGCACTGGCTTTATTGGGGAAGATGGCTTGGAATGCGCTGGAATGGTATGCCCAGTGGCGAGTGAAAATGGGCCAGGTTCAGGCGGCTGCACCAGCTGAGGAAACGAAAAAGAAAGACTCCTCTTGGAAGGTTTCCTGGGACCTGATGGTTGAAGGCTTGCCAAAAACCTGGGATGCGATCAAGGCTCATGGGAAAGCTGAGATTGACAGTATGGTCAAATCGGCTAATAGCTTGAAAGAGATTGGTCAGGATATATATAATCAACATGTCATGCGATCGGAGAAGCAGTTAGATTCTTGGTATGATTTCTTTAATCATATGACATTAGGGGCATTAGACAGGGGTATAGGCACGTACGAGGGAGCGGCGGACCGAACAGCGAAGAGGAAAGATTCGGCCTTTGATTATGGGAACTATTTGACGAACGGCCTGCTTGAAACGATTAAAGGTACGACCTCACCGGAGGACTCCTTCTCAAAAGAGCATTGGGAAAATATAATAGGTATAGGATCAATGGCTATCCCTGGCATGAAAGGACCTCGTGTTCCTGGAAAGCGATCTCACCATTCGGACGATGGGAAAGGTGATGGTCATGGGGGTGAGGGGAAGGGAAAAACTAGTTCTTTTAAAGTAAGCAATGAATCTTTGGATCATGCAAACATCGGTGATTTTACAAAAAACCCAAAAACAGGTGAAATATCGAAAATGAGTGGTGGAGGCCATGGCCAAGATAATATTAATTTCCTTGAGAAAAATGGAATTGAATACAATATTGAAAAAACATATTCTAATGGAGTTAGGGTAGGTAACGTTCCCGAACATAAGTCAAAGGGAAAGAGAACTGGTACAGGACAAGCATGGTTTCCTGAAAATTGGACTAAAGAAGAAATAGGAAGAGCTGGTGATTATGTAGCTAATATGTCTGCACATAAAGATATAGCTGATGGGATAACTATATTTGGTGAATACAATGGAGTACGTGTTGGAGTGATTAAAACCAATGGAGAAATAGGAACGATATTTCCAGATAACATGATACAACCCTAATATTTATGGAGGTTAACTTTTATGTTTAATGAAAAAGTAAGGTCGGTTTTAGGGGCAAGAGCATTGCTTGACGATAACGATCCTAGAATTGAGCAAAAATGGGCCGAGTTAATTGAGTTACTTAGCGAGGATGAAACTTTGACATTGGATTTTTTGAGCCAATGTACAAAAACTGAACTTTCGTTTCTTAGTGAAGTGTTTGAAGAGGTGGCGTATAACTTGCAAAGCAGGAAATACATTGAGCTATTATATCTATTAGATGAAAGGTATCCGGACTTAGAATTGACTAGCCATATTCAAATCGCTGAAAGTTACATGGATTAAACTTTTTAGGATTTTCAACTGAAAGGACACTCCCAACAACAGGAATGATTGTACGGTATAAAAAATGAAAACTACAATAGGGAACTGACCCCATAACGTGAGACAAATCAAAACACCTTCAAGAAAATAGAACCATGTCGTAAGATATGGGGATTGATCAAGACCCCAATTAGCGGACATTGGAAAAACACCTAAGCAGCAAACTGACGCCGGTACTCAACTGGCGTCAATTTTTTTAGTTTTCTCTGCGGTCGCGAATGATTGTAAAAAGTGATATAGGACTCAATTCTCCTTTGTGCTTCCTCAATGGATCGAATATTATAGAGGTAGAGTCCTTCCGTTTTGAGATGCGAGAAGAAACTCTCCATTGAGGCATTGTCATGACAATTGCCCCGACGAGACATGCTGATTTGGGCGCCAACCTTTGGCAGCATGTCGTGGTATGCATGGGACGTGTACTGGAATCCTTGATCGCTGTGAACGATTAATCCAGTCATGTCTTTTTGATTTTCAAATGCTTTTTTGAATGTCTGTAGGACGAGCTGGTTGTCATTTCGAAGATCCATGTGGTATGCCACTATTCATACTCCTGAATCGAAAAGCAAATATGAAGAATTAATGACGGATCTTAATAATTGGGATAAAGAATTGAAGGAGTGGTTTAATTATGCTCACTGGTAAAATTGGTGATGGGAAATTTATGGTATATGAAGAATTGGATAAATTAATAACTGAAATGTCTGGAGAGAATGCTTCAGATGATTATTGGTATGATGTTGGAGTAACAGATGCGATGAACTTGTTGGAAAAATTCTCTGAAACAAATTGGGAATTGCTAGGGGAAAATATAATAGATAAGTCGTTAGAATGGCAAAGAAAATTAGCATATTGTTTAGACAATGAGTGCAATATGTATGAACTTAACATATTAATTTCATTGCTGAGCACTACTGATGATGAACTATTTGAGATATGTATTGATACACTTAGAAGTTTTACAAATCAAGAAAGTAAGAAGATGATATTAGATAATCCCCTAATACTACAACGTGTTAATAATTTACTATTGCATACTTCGAGCTTACCGGTAAAAAAAATGCTTCAAGATTTCCTTTCAAAAATCCATTCGTAAGAATGATTATTAAAGAAATTTGATTTAAAATAGTACATCACAAAACAGATCAATTAGGTCATAGGCCAATGGATCTGTTTTTCTATAGATAACTTAGCTTTTAAGCAACCAGAGCCGCATTCTCCCTGAAGAATGATTTAAACGACAGGGAAATTATGATAAAGTTGTTACAAGAATGAATCGAAAGTAGGATATTACATATAGCATCATACTAGAGTCACAACTCAGTTAAATTGATGTCATGAAGTTTTTCCATAATACACGAGAGGATGACAAATATGAAAGTGCTAGGCATGCTGATTCCAACATATCGAATAGGGACAGAAGTCGTATTGTCCGATACTCAATATGTGATCAAAGGGAATGCAGAGCTGTATGAGCTGCTTAATAAAAAGGTGCAGCAACAAGGCTTCGAAATGCTGAAGAAAGGAACGAAGCTGCAGGTCGTATCCATGGCCAAATATTCGTTCAAGGAGATCGGCAAAACGATTTGTTACGGCGTTGCTTATCGGAACAAACTATACATCGTGGCAGAGGATGGGCTGTCAAATATTTAATCAAGCTGTGGAGAACTTGAAAGCATCTCAATTTGCGATAGATCGCATTCCGATAAACTATAGATAATCGGCCAAGCGTGCGGAGCAGGTCATACTTTTTATGTACAAAGCGTGTTATAATGTTGGCAATGCCGTAAACTTATAACTGAATGTGAAAGCAGGGATCGACATATGACACAACGCGAAAAGCTTGAAAAGCCGGACTGGCTTCGCATAAAATTGACAACAAACGGCAACTATGCCGAGATTAAAGATATGATGCGCACGAAGACGCTACATACGGTCTGCGAAGAGGCGCGTTGCCCGAATATTTACGAATGCTGGACGAACCGTACCGCTACTTTCATGATTTTGGGCGACATCTGTACGCGGGCTTGCCGCTTCTGCGCGGTGAAGACAGGTCTGCCGACAGAGCTGGATCTTCAAGAGCCGGAGCGCGTAGCCGAAGCTGCGGAGCAAATGGGTCTGCAGCATTGTGTCGTCACATCCGTTGCTCGTGATGATCTTGCTGACGGCGGCGCATCGATTTTCGCCGCTACAATTAAGGCAATCCGCAAGCGCATGCCGTTCTGCCGCGTGGAAGTGCTTATTCCGGACTTCATGGGCAACTGGGATGCTCTGCAGGTTGTTATGGATGCGAACCCGGACATTCTGAACCACAATATTGAGACGGTTGAGCGCTTGTCCGACCGCGTACGCGCCAAGGCGAAATACAAGCGTTCCATAGAGCTGCTGAAGCGCGCAAAAGAAATGAAACCGAAAATTCCGACGAAATCCAGCATTATGCTGGGCGTAGGCGAAGAGTGGGATGAAATTCTGCAAGCGATGGACGATCTGAGAGCGGTGGATTGCAATATTTTGACACTGGGCCAATACTTGCAGCCGACGCCGAAGCATATGCCGATCAAGCGGTATGTTCATCCGGACGAATTCGCAAAGCTAAAAGAAGAAGGCAAGAAGCGCGGCTTCCGCCACGTGGAATCCGGTCCGCTCGTACGCAGCTCGTACCATGCGCATGAACAGACGGACTCCGCTCATGCGGCAATGGCAGCGGAAGAGCTGATTCCTCCGAACTACGGGCTGGAATCGACAGGCTCCTGCGCGAGCGCAAGTGCCGGCGCCAAATAATTTGACCGACGCTGAAGTGAGGTGTAACCATGGCTTTGATTCATATTGGAGGCAAATCGTACGAGCTTATTCATGAGAACCGAAGCGGCTGGAATCCGGAAGCCTTCCGCAATCGATACAGCGAAGTGCTTGAACGCTATGATTACATCATCGGGGATTGGGGCTACAACCAGCTGCGGCTGAAGGGTTTTTTCCGTGAGGGGCATCAAAAGGCCAACAAGGAAAGCTCTTATTCGACGGCTGCAGATTATATTAACGAATATTGCAATTTCGGTTGCGCTTATTTCATTCTGGAGAAGAAGCAGGGCGCGCGTAAGGAAATGGGCGAGGAAGATGTGGATCTGGATCTCGAATACGGAGAAGACGCTGTGCGCCTGGAAGCTGGCGATCTGAGAGCTGCGGTAGAATCCGCCGCTGTCTCCGCATCCGCAGAGACGGCTTCCGCAGCCGAGGCGCCTAAGGCCGCTCCAAGAGAGCAGCACCCGAATCGGCATCGCGGAGGCCACAGCCATCGGGCTGAGGGCAGTCAATCACGCAATGAGGGCGGCGGCCGTCATGAAGGGGGCAATCGTTCCCATGGCAGTGACGGTGGGACCCGCCGGAAGGACTTCCGCAACAAGAATCATCGTTCCGGCGGCGGTCAAGACCATAGGGGCAAGAAGCCGGTTAATAAGCCGGCAGCAAGCGAATCCGCCGCAGCTGCGGAACCATCGCGGAATGCCAATCCGTCCCATTCCAATCAAACGAATAAAGATAAAGACGCCGGACGCTCATAAGAGCGTACCGGCGTTTTCTTTGGTGCATATGGGTTTTAGCGAACATCGTAGCCCAGGAAAGCTTCTCTAACGCGATCCCAGAACGGGAAAGGGCGATGCCTCGCAAAGGTGACTTTGCGGGAAGCTACGCTGCATCGGATGGAACGAATATCGCTATGGGTAATGTTCACATGGTCGATGCTAAGCTGAATGCGTTGTTCCTTCTTCGAGATGATGTCGCAATGGTGATGCTTGGGCAGCAGGACCGAGGATCCCAGCGTACGGAACACTCGGTTGTTAATGGACGCAATCTCCGCGATCTGAAGCGATTCGATGGACGGATGGACGATTGCGCCGCCTAGGCTTTTGTTGTATGCGGTACTGCCTGATGGCGTAGAGATCACGATGCCGTCGCCGCGGAACATCTCGAACATCTCGTCGTTGATATTAATCTGTGCGACAAGAGTGCCGTCCACGCCCTTCAGCGTGAATTCATTCAGCGCCAAGTAATGCAGCGTCTCCGCACTCGTCTCCACCTCGATCTGGGCCAGCGGGTATCTCACCATGCGCGGCGTCTCCTCCGCCATATGGCGGATCAGCTCCTCCAGCTCATCGGCGTTCCAATCCGCGTAGAATCCGAGGTGGCCGGTATGAATGCCGACGAACGAGACGTCGGCAATACAATCTATATATTGGTGGAACGCCTGCAGAAGCGTCCCGTCTCCGCCAATCGAGATGACGATGTCAGGGTGGGCCTCATTCAGGGTGAATCCACGATCAGCCGCCAGGGCGTGGAATTGTTGGGCTAACGACTGGGACAGCGAGTCGCCCCTGTCGATAACGGCGTATTTCAACGTCATCATTCTCCTTCCGAACATGCGATCATACCAATGATCATATCGGAAATTGCCGCTAAATTCAATGAATCAATCGCGTTACCGCATTAAAGGCCAAGCCATCCCCACAGTGCATAGACGAGCGCCATAGCCACTAAACCATGCGCCAATCTAGCGGTCATGAAGGGGCGGTAGCGCAAATCCGTGCGGCTTAGCAAGCTTGCAACCTGGGCATGGACGGATAACCCTCCCCATGAGAGCACCCAAGCCGCAATCGCCACTTGATGCATCAGTCCAGTACCGGCTGTGCCCGCCGCCCGAGACCCCAGCGTAACCTCGAACAAGCCGAAGATCGCGGCATCGGCCAGCGGGGCCGGCAAGCCGATCAGGCTGAACAGGAGACGCAGCGCTTCCGCGAGAGCTGCTACGAATCCGGCATGAGTGAGCATCTCCATCACGACGGAGAAGAATACAACCAGCCCTCCTACGACAATCATAAGTCTAAGAGCGGATTGGATAGAATCCTGCATCAAACGTCCCATTCCGCGGCCGTCCAGCAGCCTGGCCTCATGCATGGCTTTTAGCGCAATGCCTAGCCTGCTGCGTGAGATTCTATGTCCAACCTTGTTCGAGGTAGAGGCGGTGTTCTCTGCTTGTGCTTGCTTCTCCTGTCCCTTCAAAGGCTCCTTGCGGGCGTCATGGAATCTCATGAGGAGCCCGATCAGTAATCCGCCGCCATAATGGGCGGCTGCCAGGATGGGGGCTACAGCGGCATTTTGGAAAAAACCGACCGAAACTGCGCCGATCAGGAAGATCGGATCGGAGGTAGTGGTGAATGCGACCAGGCGCTCGCCCTCGGCCCTTGTAATAAGGCGCTGCGCCCATAGCTGAGCCGTAAGCCTTGCGCCAACGGGATAACCGGAAATATAGCCCATGGTGACGACGAACCCCCCGATGCCCGGGAGCCGGAACAGCGGGCGCATGAGGGGATCCAGCAGCTTGCCGAAAAAATGGACGATGCCAAAGCCGAGCAGCAGCTCGGAGATAACGAAGAACGGGAAGAGGGCGGGGAACAGCACCTCCCACCAGATGGATAGTCCGCGCAGCGAGGAATTCATCGTTTCGACAGGATATACGGCCATAAGCACGGCAACAAAAAGCGCAATCAGCGCAGTGATCGATAACGGGTGCAGGAATGCTCGCAGCAAGGGGGCCGCCTCCTTCGGTTAATACCTGTACAGGCTCTCCTACTACGTATATGTCCAAGCCGGTATTTCCATCACCGCCAATGGAACATTAAAAATGAGAATTGTTAAAGAAAACGTTTGCAAAACGGGTGTTATTGGGGAGGCTTTATGGTACAATAGAATCATCATACACGGTTGGAGTGATGAACATGAGTATTATCGCCGGCATCGTTGTCTGCGCTTTTGTCTATGTCATCAAAGAATCGATCTCTTCGCCCAGCGAAGAGGAATATGAAGCGTAATTTGCAGCAGTTGTCCATCGATGAGCGCCCGTGTCTTGTGCATACGGGCGATTTTTTTTACTATAAGGAATTGTTGAAATATAATTCCTAATACCTACACAATGGAGTTGGAAATGACGATGAATAGGAATATAAGCCTCTATGAAGCGGTAGGGGGAGCCGAAAGAATCAGGTCTATAGTCGAAGCGTTTTATCCGAAGGTACAAGCTCACCCGCTTATTGGTCCGCTTTTCCCCGAAGATATCGATCCGGTCATAGAGAAGCAATACCAATTTTTGACGCAATTTTTCGGAGGTCCCAGCCTGTACTCCGATCAGCACGGGCATCCCATGATGAGAGCGCGGCATCTGCCGTTCAATATAACGCCTGAGCATGCGGCAGCTTGGCTGTCGTGCATGGGCGAAGCTCTGGAGGAGGTCGGGCTTGAGCGCGAGCTGCAAGCCGTTGTGCTGGATCGTCTGTCTGGGCCTGCGCATCACTTCGTCAACTCAAACTAAGGAGACGTGAAGCCATGGAGCCGCTGTACGAGTCGAAGATCTCATGCATCTGCTGTGAAACAATATTTCAGTCAACTAGAGTCCGCCCGAGCTACAAGCGGGCTTCTGCTGTGGATACCGATTTTTGCGGCCATTATGACAATGGCGTCAATCCGGATTATTATGTGGTCCGTATCTGTCCAAGCTGCGGGTTCGCTTCGACGGAGAACGGTTTTGATAAGCTGAATGACACTCAGAAGAAAAATTATTATGATCGGATCGGCGTGAATTGGAAAGGGCAGGACTTCAGCGGAGAGCGGACGACGGAGCAGGCAATGGCCAGCTACAAGCTGGCTCTGCTGACCGCCCAAGTGACGGGAGCCAAGGATCGCGTGATAGCAGGCTTGCTGCATCATATTGCTTGGCTGTACCGCTATGAGAAGAACGAGACGGAGGAGCAGCGTTTCTTGAAGTTTGCTCTGGAGGCGTACATCCGCGTGTTCGAGCTCGAGGGCGTATCTGTCAATAATGCGAAGCTGATGTTTTTGATCGGGGAATTAAACCGGCGCACCGGAGAGATGAATGAAGCGGTGAAGTGGTTCTCCCGCGTCGTGAACGATAAAAAAATTATGGACGCCTCCATGATCCGCGCCAGCCGGGAGCAGTGGCAGCTCATCCGGCAGGAAGCGGAAGAGGAGCGGCTTGGTCGCCTGGTGTCCAAATCGCAAGGGGTTGGCAGCGCATAAAGGGCAAGAAGACCTCTTCGCTGCTTGTCAGCGCAGAGGCCCGTCCGTCAGGAGATAGTCTTGATCCGCGTCGATGATGGTTACTTTGTTGCGGCAGCATGGGAAGACCATGAGCCGCTTCTTGCCGTCCTGGATGTCTGGCAGCTCCGACGGCTTCAAGGGAAGCAGAACATTGTCCGTATCGCAGAAGGGACAGCTGGATACATAGAGGTCTCCCATGACCCGCTCATACGGCCATGCGTTCTGGAACGGAATCATCATTCCGGCTTCTCCCCGGACGCATCGGCTTCTTTTTTGGCCAGCTCAGCCAGCTTCTGAAGCAAGATATGCTTGGGCATGTGCATCAAGTGCTCCAGCGGAATATTCAGCTGCTCGGACAGCTTGATGGCAGTCTCGGGCGATATTTGCAATGGTTTAGACATGGTGTTGTTCCTCCAATCAGGATATACTACTGTTATACACCGCCGGGCAGGTTTCTCGCAAATCATTTGCGGTTGCCGCTCGGTTTTTTCATCGCTGCCTTACATAGGACGAATCACAATAACAAGGAGAGTGGCTTTGATGAGCAATTATCCAATTCGATGGGATATGGATGCAATTTACCCCGGAGGCTCGGCTTCAGAGGCGTTCGCACAGGAGCTTGCCGGCATGGAAAGCGGGATTGCGCGCCTGAATGAGCTGTTGAAGAAGGAAGAAACACATAACGTACAATCCATCAAGGAAATGACGAATATCGCTCAGGAGGTGCTGCTGAGCCTGCGGCAATCAGATTCCTTTGTCGGGTGCCTTATCGCGCAGAATGTGCGGGACCAGGCGGCAATCGGGCTGAATGACAGAGTGAAGACGATCTCCGCAAAATATTCCGCGGCGATGACCCGCTACGATAATGTGCTAAGAGGCATTCCGGATGCGGAGTGGGAGAAGCTGCTTCAAGACGAGACTCTCTCCGCGATCGCTTTCAACCTGAGCGAGCGCAGAGAGCAGGCGAAGCTGAAGATGGCGCCGGAGCTTGAGGCGCTGGCTGGCGACCTGGCGGTCGACGGCTATCATGGCTGGGGCGACAACTATAATGTCATCGTATCGCGGGCCGAATTCCATGTCGAGGAGGCATCCGGCGAGAAGAAGGTGCTGTCCGCCGGGCAGATGTCCAACCGTCTGTCATCGAGCGATCGCGCAGTGCGCCAGGAAGCCTTTGCCGAGTGGGAGCGGGTATGGTCCTCGCTGACGGATCTCAGCTCCGATACGCTTAACCGGATTGCGGGCTTCCGCCTCAAGCTGTATGAGAATCGCGGCTGGGATTCTGTCCTGCAGGAGCCGCTCGCGATTAACCGGATGAGCGCGGCTACGCTGAATGCCATGTGGGACGCTATTGAGGAGGGCAAGAAGGCGCTTATTCCTTATCTGGAGCGGAAAGCCAAGCTGTTCGGCCTTGAGAAGCTGGATTGGCATGACGTAGAAGCGCCGGTAGGCTCCTCTGCGCGAACCGTCTCTTATGCAGAAGGCGCACGCTTCATTATCGAGCAATTCCGCGCCTTCGATCCTGCGCTTGCGGAGTTTTCCGAGAAGGCTTTCGAGGAGGGCTGGATTGAAGCGGAGGATCGCGCCGACAAGCGTCCCGGCGGCTTCTGCACCTCCTTCCCTAAGAGCGGTCAGACGCGTATCTTCATGACGTACTCGGGGACGGCGTCCAATATTTCGACGCTTGCCCATGAGCTGGGACATGCTTATCATCAGCATGTCATGAATGACCTGCCAGCCATGTCCCAGGAGTATGCGATGAACGTGGCGGAGACTGCATCGACATTCGCCGAGATGATCGTATCGGACAGAGCGCTGAAGGCCGCTGCGGATGACGAGGAGAAGCTCGGCCTGCTGGAGGACAAAATTCAGCGTGCTGTTGCTTTCTTCATGAATATCCGTGCGCGCTTCCTCTTCGAGACTCGCTTCTATGAGCAGCGCAAGGAAGGTCTTGTGACGGCTGATGAGCTGAATAAGCTGATGGAGGATGCACAGCGCGAGGCATACATGGATATGCTTGGCGAAGCGCATCCGCAGTTCTGGACGTCGAAGCTGCACTTCTACCTGACGGATGTGCCGTTCTACAATTTCCCGTATACGTTCGGTTACCTGTTCAGCTCCGGATTATATGCGCGCGCCTTACAGGAAGGCTCTGATTTTGCGGCCAAATATGTTGCGCTGCTGAGAGACACCGGGCGTCTGACGGTCGAACAGCTGGCACAGAAGCATCTGGGCGTTAATCTGGAGGAGCAGGATTTCTGGAGAGATGCGGTTGCGCTGACGGAAGAGGATGTGCGTCTGTTCCTGGAGATGACGGAAGAGAAATAATGTGTGCTGCCCCAATGGTGATTCTCACCATTGGGGCTTTTTTTTATTTTATGAGCAGCCTAAATGCGTTGTTCCAAGTATATATTGTACAATATATTTGAATATGATATCTTATTTGAGGAGATATTTTCATATAAACATTGATTATGAGTCATATAGTGTGTGTTCCAAAAGCCCGTTTTTCAGCAGATGAGCTTATGCTTCCGATGATGCGTTTTTTCAAAACGCTGCAGAAGATGGGATGAAGCCAGAAAATGAGGACGGGGGCTTAGTGGAAGCTGCGTGAGCGCCGGAAGTTGCGGCTGAATGCCAGATTCGATGTCGAACAGGCTGCAGGAACTGCTATATATTTTAAACAAACACATACAAGAAAAGAGGGGACCATCATTCAGCTATCTTCAAGGCAATTGGAGCTCATTGAGCTGGTCAAGAAGCATTCGCCGGTAACGGGCGATCAGCTGGCCGAATATTTGGGAGTGAGCCGTCCGACGCTTCGTTCGGATCTGTCGCTGCTGGTGATGCTCGGCATGCTGGACGCGAAGCCGAAGGTGGGTTATTTCCTCGGCAATACGTTCCGTGCGAGCCATGAGCCGCTCCAGCGGTTTAACCGCATGAAGGTAAAGGAAGTGCAGGGCGTGCCGGTCAATATCCCGGATACGCTGTCGGTTCACGACGCCGTCATTACGCTCTTCATGGAGAATGCGAATACGCTGATTGTCGTCAATGAGGACAAGCGTTTTGCAGGCATCATCACGCCAAAGGATTTGCTCAAGATTACGTTAGGAAATTCGGGCGCCGCGACGATTCCCGTCAGCATGGTCATGACCCGGTATCCCAACGTGGTTACGCTGACTCCTGACGAATCCGTCATGGAGGCGATCAGCAAACTGTCGCAGCAGCAGGTGGACTGCATACCGGTTATCGTGCCTGAAGAAGAGCCGGGAGTTCCTCCGATTGTAACGGGATGGGTGTCGAAATCCAACATCGTCTCGCTTATGGCAGATATTGCGACAGCTCAGGAATTGGGGGACTAGGGATTATGACACAGCCATATATTTATGTCTGCTCCGACGCGGTCGGAGAGACGGCGGAGGCGGTAGCCAAAGCGACGCTTAGGCAATTTGCCTCCGAAGATGTGAAGATCAAGCGCTACAGCCATCTTCGGACCGAAGATGAAATCGCTCGCATTGTGGCCGAGGCTGCCGAGACGGGCAGTTTTATCAGCTATACGCTGGTGCAGCCGGAGCTTCGGGAATGGATGAGAGAGGAGTCGGTACGGCGCGGAGTACGGGCAGTGGATGTCATGGGGCCGATGATGCAAGCGTTCGTCGATACGTTCGGGAGCTTCCCCAAGCGGGAGCCCGGACTTCTGCATTCCATCGACGAGGCGTACCATCGCCGGATTGAAGCGATTGAATTCGCGGTCAAATATGATGACGGCAAGGATGCGAGGGGATTGGTGCAAGCGCAGGTCGTCTTGATCGGCGTGTCCCGCACGTCGAAGACGCCGCTCAGCATCTTCCTGTCGCACAAAGGAATCAAAGTCGCCAACTTGCCGCTTATGCCGGAGGTGAATCCGCCGGAAGAGCTGAAGCAAGAGCCGGGGCGACTGATTGTTGGTCTTACTATGCAGCCGGAGCATCTGCTGGAGATTCGCTCCGAACGGCTTAAGACGTTGGGCTTGCCTTCTTCCGCGCAATATGCCAATCAGGAACGTATTCAGGCGGAGCTTGATTATGCGGCTTCAGTGATGGCCGGCCTGAATTGTCCGGTCATCGACGTGACGAATCGCGCAATTGAAGAAACAGCGGGTATCATTATGGAATGGTTGAACAAATAATTGGCTATACCTATATATAGACGGAGGGTTCAAACATGGAAAAAACATTTGTAATGGTAAAACCTGATGGAGTATCTCGCGGCTTGGTCGGCCGAATTGTTGCCAGATTTGAAGAGAAAGGGTTTACGATTAAGGATGCGAAGCTGACGCAGCTTGACCGTCAGTTGGCGGAATCCCATTATGAGCATCTTAATTCAAAGCCATTTTTCGGAGAGCTGGTTGATTTCATCACGTCGGGTCCGGTATTCGCTATGGTCCTGGAGGGCAAGGATGCCGTTCAGAATGCCCGCTCTATTATCGGCGCAACCAATCCAACGGACGCAATTGCAGGGACAATCAGAGGCGACTATGCAACGGATGTGGCCAGCAACATCATCCACGGCTCCGATTCCCCTGAAAATGCGGAGAGAGAGATTGGATTGTATTTCCACTAAGAATGGTTGACGGTTCAGACAAGTTATGGTAAATTCGATAACAAGTCAATAAGAAACCACGGAAGCACCGTATAGGGCTGCGCTAGTTGCGCCCTTTGCGGTGCTTTTTTGCGTGCGTTCAGGCGCATTTTGAAAGGCTGTGGTCAACAAATGGAGGGAGGACAAGCATTGAGAAGACATCAGCTCGCTATTGTGGTCAAGGAGAAGGAGTATACGAGAAGAATCGCCGATTATATTCGCGGCAGCTCATTCGGCGATCGCTGGCAGGTATCCGCTTTTACGCACCCTGATGCGTGCAAGCAATTCGTGAAGCAAGGCTACGGCATTGATCTCATAGCGGCGGAGACGGATCTGCTGCGGGAGCTTCAGCCGGAGCTGTCTCATATTCCGGCCATCGCGCTGGTTGCGAGATTAGGAGAGGCGGACGGTCAGTTCGAGCTCCTGCAATTTCAAGCGCTGCCGTTGCTGCTGCAAGGGATTACGGATCAGTTCGAGGGGCTTTGCCGTAAGCCGGTAAAAGGACTTGCTCCGAATACGAACGGCAAGGGAGCGCTGGTGCTGACCGTTCATTCCGCATCAGGCGGCGTGGGCAAGACGACGCTTGCTCTTCATCTGGCAGGTGTGGCAAGCGCCCGCGGACTTCGAATGCTTTATCTTAATTTAGAGAAGTGGAATACTTCCGGGCTTTGGCTGCAGCCGGGAGGAGATGCCGGGTGGGAGGGAGAGGGACTCTCGGAGCTGCTTTATGCCATAAAGTCAGGCTCATCGTCCCATACGTCTTGGCTCGCGCAGCACCGGAAGTTTCACCCGCAGCTGAAGTGCGACTATCTTTACGGTTTCCGCAATCAGGAGGACCGGGCAACGCTGCTTCCTGCGGATGCAGCGGGGATGGTCGATTCGATCGTGAAGAGCGGTTGCTATGACGGGGTTATCGTGGATATGGATGACGGAATGGATGAGCTTCATTATGAATTGCTCATGCGTGCGGACCGGAATTTGTGGATTGTATCGGAGGAACGGTCCGCGCTTGCGAAGCAATCGCAGATGCTGCATTACGGCAGGCAGAAGTACGGCGAGACGTTCGGGAGAATTGCGGCATGTTCAGAGGTCGTATTAAGCGGCATAAATTCGGAGCTTGGGAACCCGCTTCCTGCTGTAGAAGCTGCCCTCGCGCCTATAGCGCTGCCGCTTGTGAGGGAATGGCGCCGCGGAGAGCTTCACCCGGTATGGTCATCCTCATTATATCGCGCTGCGGTTGACCGGCTGTGCGCCTATTTGCTAGGCGAAAGCGAGGAATCCCGTATCCATGCTGTCGGATGAACTGATCTATACGCTTCGCAGCAAGATACGGGATGAGATTGACTTTCGCGACTCTATGTCGGATACGGAATTAATGAGCAAGACGGAAGCGGCCGTATTCGAGTGGTGCGAGCGGAATCCGATGACAGCCAGCGACAAGGTTAAGCTTGTGAGAAGGCTCTACCACTCCTTCAGAGGCATGGATGTCCTGCAGCCGTTAATGGATGATCCTGCCGTAAGCGAGATTATGATTAACAGCCATACGGAGGTATACGTGGAGCGGCATGGCGTCCTGACGTTAATGCCGGGAGCGTTCGAGAGCAGGGAGAGACTGGAGGATCTCGTTCAGTCGGTCGTTGCCGGAGTGAACCGGGTCGTGAATGAGTCATCGCCGATCGTGGATGCCAGGTTAAAGGATGGCTCGCGTGTCCATATTGTCCTGCCTCCGGTAGCTCTGAAGGGACCCTGCATGACCATACGGAAATTCCCGGATAAGCCGATGACGATGGACAAGCTGATCGAGCTTCAATCGTTGTCGGCGGAAGCGGCCCAGTTTCTGCAAGAGCTGGTAGAAGCCAAATACAATATGTTCATCAGCGGCGGTACGGGAACGGGCAAAACGACATTTCTTAATGCGTTGTCCCAGTTCATCCCTTCCGATGAGCGCATCATTACCATCGAGGATTCTGCAGAGCTGCAAATCCGTACGGTCCCCAATCTGGTATCTCTGGAGACCAGGAATGCGAATACGGAAGGGAAAGGGGAGATTTCGATTCGCGATTTAATTCGAGCTTCCCTGCGGATGCGCCCTAACCGGATTGTGGTCGGAGAGGTGCGGGGCGGGGAGGCGCTGGATATGCTGCAAGCGATGAACACGGGGCATGAAGGCTCCATATCTACAGGTCATTCGAATCATTGCCAGGATATGATCAGCCGTCTGGAGACGATGGTTCTAAGTGCGGCAGAGCTGCCCCTTCATGTTATTCGGGGCCAGATTGCATCGGCAATCGACATTATGATCCACTTGTCGCGTTACCGCGACCGGTCCCGGAGAGTTGCCGAAATTTCCGAAATAACAGGGGTCGAGCAAGGAGAAGTCAAGCTTAATCCTTTGTTCCGGTTCCGGGAGGCTGGAGAAAGCCATGGCCGTATGATTGGCGCTCTAGAGCGCGTAGGTGAACTAAGCCGAACGGATAAGCTCCGCATGGCCGGAAAGGAGATCGCGAATGGGCGGAGCGGGTAAGGCGCTTCATGCGCGCAAGAGCAAGGGCTCCCTGAGCCGCCTAACGGAATGGATGGGCTGGGAAGGGATATGGAACTTTTCAGCTGATCCGCTTCGTCTTCCGCGTTATACGGAATATATTCTGTGCCGCAGGGAGCTGATTTTCTCTGTAACGGCAGGCTATGCCGTTTTGTTTGGCGTGACCTATCTTTTCTATCATTCTGTCGCTCTGTCACTCCTTTTGTCATTGTTAGGAGCAGCTGCTCCCAGATGGAGGCGGCGCTCGCTGCTTGAAGCGCGCAGGTATCGCCTGAAGCTGCAGTTCAAGGAAGCTTTGTTCTCATTAACATCTTCGCTTGCGGCTGGGCGTTCTTTGGAAAACGCGTTTCGCGGAGTGCTGGAGGATATGAAGCTGCTTTACTCCGATGAAGGGACGGATATGCTGAAGGAGATCGGTATTCTAATTCACAGGCTGGACAATTTCGAGCCGTTAGAGGGAGCGCTGCGGGATTTAGCTGATAGGGCGCGTATCGATGAAATCACTCAATTTGTTGACGCCTTATCGACTTGCAAGCGCTCAGGAGGCGATCTGCTTGAGGTGATGCGGCGCACGTCGACTATTATTGGCGACAAGCTGACCGTGGAAGGGGATATTAAGATCTTGCTCGCCCAGAAGCGCTTCGAATCTCGCATTATGATGGCTATGCCTTTTGTGTTTCTGGCTTTTCTGGGAACGGCGGCTTCCGACTATATGAAACCGCTGTACAGCGGATTGGGCTGCGTCATTATGACAGTACTGCTGTTATTGCTGCTCGTATGCTTTTGGATCATGGACCGCATCATGCGAATCGATATTTAAGGGTTTGTCAGGAGGTGCCTGCATGGAGCTTATTGGGGCTGTGTTGCTCACATTGGGCTGGGTTTTCCTTATCGGCAGGTCTGCGCTTGGCCGCATCTTGCGATTGCTCAGGCAGAATCAAGGCAAGAGAGGGAATGCCGCGTTAAGCGTTCTATTGATTGAGGAGCCGTTTTTGCGCATATGGGAGAAAGCCTGCCAGTGGGATGCCTTTCAACATATGTTGAACAGTTATCATGCCAAGCTGTTGATTTTGCATGGCCGGACCTGGACGATTGAGCGAACAAAAGCTGCCGCTGCTGGGTCGCTCGGAGCTGGATACGGGGCGCTTGCAGGAAGCTGCTGGCTTTCCTGGATGATGGGTGAACGCTTTGTCTTGTTTGCGGGAGTACTAGCCTTTGCCGCGCTGGCTTTTCGTAACTTTGCCGAAGCCGGGAAGAAGCTGGAACGCCGAAAAAAAGCGATTATTGCAGGCTTGCCGGACCGCATGAGCAAGCTGATGCTGCTGGTAAGCGCAGGAGAGACGGTACAGCGGGCGTTCGTACGTTGTCAGGAAGAGATAGAGAGCCCCAATCATCCTCTGGATAAGGAATGGGCTGCTGCAGTAGCGGCGTTGAACAACGGCCAATCCTTCAGTGTAGTGCTGGAGAGATTCAATCGCAACTGCGCAGTACAGGAAGCCTCGTTATTTACGACGGTTATGCTGCTGAATTATCGGAAAGGCGGCGAGCATTTTGTGCTTGCTGTAAGAGAGCTGTCTTATTCTCTGTGGGAGAAGAGAAAGGGATTGGCCCGCATAAGCGGGGAGGAAGCTTCGTCCAAGCTTGTTTTTCCGCTGGTTGGCGTGATGTTTATTATGATGGTCATTGTAGCCGCGCCAGCAGTGCTGTTGATGTCTTAACTATATTGATTACGGGAGAGGTTGAATATGAGAGCAATAGCAGTGCGCATGAAGGGCTTTTGGCGCAAGGAAGACGGGATTGGCACGCTGGAAATTATTTTGATTATCGCAGTTATCATTGTTATCGCAATTATTTTCAAGGATTGGATCATTGAACTGATAGATTCCTTACTGGGGAAGGCTGACAAGGAAGCCCATCAAATCTTTGAACGCTAAATCCCGCTTCCGCCAGTGGCACAAGGATGAGAAGGGCAGCTTTACGCTTGAGGCTTCGGTTGTTCTTCCGGTTCTGTTTGCTATGGTGCTTGCCTATCTGTTGCTCGGCATATATCTCTACCAGAAAGTCATTATTTTCTATTCGGTCTCTGCGATATCGGAGCGGGCAGCCTTTAGTTGGGACAACAGCCACCGGGATGCCGGAACTGGCATTTTGACGGAGCCTCTGTATGACGGCTTATACCGCCGCTTAGGCTCTGACGGCGCTTTGGCCAGCCTGTTCGGTCTTGCAGGTGACGAAAGCCGCAGAAGCATCTCTATCCCTGAGGAATTTCAGCCCGGCAGAGCTGAGAATGACGACTTAGCCAGACTCAAGCTGGCGAATTCGGCTGCCTGGCTGGAGGCGGCAGGCTTAGGCTATAACGGCACCGTTCAATATAACGGAGAAGGGCTGAGCCGGCATGTGGAAGCCAGTCTCCGCAAGCCGATCCGGCTGTTGCCTTTTGAAAGCAGCTGGATTAGGGGAGAGCCTGACGCGTCGGCCAAGAGCGGAATCGTGGACCCGGCAGAGTTCATTCGGAGCGTCGATCTGGCACGATACTACAGCGCCAAGCTGAAGACGCATTTTATGGGCAAGTCAGCCGCAGAGAGCAGAGCCGGGAATATCTTGAAATCATATGGCAGCAAAGGCAAAGGCGGGGGATGAGGAGGCTTGATTTAAGTCCAATGAAAAAGTTGCTGATTAAGGATAACGGCGTCGTAACCGTTCTATCCGTTATTATTTTGGCTTCGCTGCTGCTCTTTTTCTCTGTGCTGATCGACTACGCCCGTATAGCGGCCTTTCAGTTGAAGACAGAAGACGAGGCTCGCACGGGCATCCGCTCCGTCTTGTCGGCCTATGACCATTCGCTTTATAAGAGGTATGGATTGTTTGGACGCGGAGGAACAGATGGCAACGTGATCTTTGCCGAAGTGCTCGGAGGAAGCGGGGAGAAATATACAGGGCTTGATGCCGGACCGCATTTCGATTTTATTGCCAGCCAGCTAGAGGAGACCCAGGTACATACATCCTTTACGCTAGGGCAGCATGACGTATTCGCCAGACAGGTGCTTGAGGAGATGAAGTATAAAGCCCCGGTAGATTTTACGCTTGAGGTTTTATCGAAATTTACATCGTTGTCGATGGCGCTGAAGGAAAGCTCGGGAGCCGTTCAGACGCTGGAGGATCTCCGAAAGCTGTATGAGAAGCGGGAAGCGCTGCTGGAGGAGGCATTAAGTTTGCAGGAGAAGGCAGTGTCGACTTTATTGGACAGTGAGGCTGTAGAGGCAATTCCGGCTGGTAGCGGAGCCTCGGGCAATTCCGCGGCAACCTCTATTAGCTTGGCGGACCGATATGCCAGTTTCGTCGAGCAAGTTGAGCATGACGCATCGCTGCCCGAGGATGAGGAAGCGTTATATTCCTCTTCCATTGCGTCCTATCGGCAAAGCGTATCCGGGATGCAGGGCAAGCTGCGTACGGGCGGCGGCAAGAGAGTGAAGCATGACAGCCTGCTGTCAGATGCGAGGCACAAGATCGAGCAAGCCATTGCTGTGAATGCCCAGATGGAGCGCATTGTCGAAGAGTCTCAAAAATCGGCGGTTGGCGCCTATGATGAGGTTGCAGGCGCGGATGTAGCCGGCGCAGCCGACTATTCGCTCCCGAATGATACGGTCCGGGACCTGGAGGAGATGAGGAGAAGCGGCGGGAAGCTGCTTCGCTCGCCTGAATGGTTTGCCGGTTATATCGAGGAATTGCAGACGCAAAGCTCACGCGGCTATACGGCTGTAAGCGGGATCGATCAACTGGTCAGCCTTTGGAATACAGCCATGTCATGGCCGCTTTCTTCTTCGCGTCAAAGCTCCTTGCAGATCGGATCATCCAAGGCGGTCACCGTCGTATCCGCCTATGAGAATCATTACGGACCACATGGAACGATCATGAAGCAGCGGCGCGACAGTGTGCTTGACAGTTCAGTCAAGGAGAAGCTGGCCGAGCAAAAGGCGAAAACAAAAACATTATGGCAGCAAGCCAAAAAAATGTTGGGCGGATTGGCGGGCATTTCCGCCTTGCCTGAACACCAGGAAGAATTCGCTAAAGCGAAAGACCGCTACGGGCAAAACTTGCTTTTTAATGGGCATGAGGGAGAGGCAGAAGGCTCTCCCAAAGCGGTACTGCTGGCTTCAGAAGCGGAATATGCAGCCAAGGACTCTTCAGGCTTGATGGACAGTCTCTTCTCGGGCATGTCGGACATGCTGCTGAAAGGCCGCGACTACTTCTATTATGGGGAATATGCTGCGGGCCGCTTCTCTTATTTCCCGCCGCAGCAGCTGCGCAAGCTGCTGGAGAGCGGAGATACGGACGGTCTTGCGCAGATGGCTTCATTTGGCAATCAAGAAATGGAGTATGTGCTCTATGGATTCCATAATCCTATGGGCAACGTGATTGCCGCTTACGGTGAGCTGTTTTCTGTGCGGCTTGCCATCCGTACGATGGAGGGGCTGGTCGCCAGCCGTTCGCTCGGCCATCCGCTGCTTATTCTGTCCGCCGCTATTATATACGGGCTGGAGAAGACGATGGAGGATATGATTTCATTCGCAACGAAAGGAGCCGCGCCTTTATCCAAGTACATTAAGGCTGAACTCTCCTATCTGGATTATTTAAGAATCTTTATGCTGCTCCATGGCGCGGGCAAAGAGAAGCGGCTTGGCCGAATGATAGCGGTGGTGGAGCACAATACCGGACTGACGCTCGCCAAGGTTCCATCGGGCGTGACGGGGGAAGCCAAGGTATCCATGAAGCTGTGGTTTCTCCCGGGTGTGATGGGCATGCTGGGACGGCTTGATTTGCTCCAGGGAAAGGTTGTGGAGGGCCGCTATGAAACGACGCATACCGTGGGTTGGTCCTATTAATTTCTGCGTCATGGGGCTATTCATGCGCAGGTTGCGCGTACAGCGCGGCTCAATCGTGCTGGAAGCCGCGCTGGTCATGCCGTTTATCCTGTTTTTGCTGGTTATTCTTTCGTTTTTTATTTCGATGTGCGCTGCGCAGATGGCGCTTCATATGACGGCTTCGCATAGCGTACGCCAAATCGCCGCTCATATTTATCCGATCGAGCTTGCAAGAGCGCAATTGGATAAGGGCGGTGCTGCAGAGGAGTCCACAGAACGGCGGCCATTGCCAGAGTGGAACGAGACTGCAGCCGAAATAGCCGAATGGCTGCCTGATCCGGCTGGCAAGCTGGTATCGTCCGCATTGCGCGGCGATTGGCGTCCGCTCCAGAATGTAGCGGCTGCTGAGCTTGGACGAGCGGTAATTGAACCCTTTGTAAGGCAATATGCCCATCCCAATCTGCTGCGGGGGGACAGGATTTCATTGGATTATCTGGCGCTGCCGGATTTGAAAGAAAAAGAAGTGCCGTATATCGCCATTGCGCTACGGTACGAATACCCCGTCAGACTGCCGTTCTACAGCAAGCCGATTATTTTGAAGGAGCAAGCGTATGAACGGGTGTGGATCAGCGATGCGGCAGCAGCGACATACGGCATGGAGGGTGAAGATGGAGATACCCTTCCGCTGCATATTGTCTCGATTGAGCCAATTCCGGTTCGGCCTGGCCACAAGGCGACCGTTATGGTGAAGACGGAACCGGGGGCCGTGGTGTCACTGGGCGTGCGTTACAAGAGCGGTGCGAGCAAGGCCAAGCATCTGGGAGAGGCGACTGCGGATGGAAACGGATATGTGACTTGGACTTGGCATGTCTCGGGCAATACGACCCCCGGCATTTGGGAACTGGCTGTAGAAGGAGTCAGCAAGCCAGGAAGTGCAGCCAGACACTTTTCGGTTGAAAAGAAACCGCAATAACCGGATGCTGCCTGCTTGGGTCGGAGGAAGGAGAAGCATGGATACGACGATTGTACTATTGGCTGTGGCCATACAATTAATGATTGCCTTTATTACAGATATTCGGCATCAGACCATATCGAATTGGCTGACCGGCACATCCTTTGCAGTCGGATTGCTTTACCATGGATTGGCTGGAGGGATGGGTGCACAGGGATGGCTCTACTCAGCGGCAGGAGCTGCGGCCGGGTTTCTACCATTGCTGATTCTATATGCCTTCGGAGGAATTGGAGCCGGGGACGTGAAGCTGTTTGGGGCATTAGGAGCTTGGATTGGCGCTGTCATGATTGCGCAGCTCATGATGTATGCGATTCTTTATGCAGGCGCATTTGGTGTGCTGCTGCTCTTATTTAACCGGGCATTCGCCAAGCGGATGGCTGCTCTGTTGAGTATTGCGAATCCAGGCGCTGTTCGAACATTCAGTTGGTTCGATTGGGCTCAATCAGGCAAGAGCTTCCCCTTTATGCTGGCCGTATTGCCGGCTGCGGTTACGGTATGGATGATCGGATAGGTCTGGATCAAGAAAGGAGGACATAAAGATGCGAAGGCTGCGAATGGATTTTGCCATGAACCGGGGACATGAGATGACGATTGACCGAGAGGAAGGGATCAGCAGAAGCGAGCTGGACGGATTGGAGTTGCAGATGCTTCGCTCTCAGCGCATTCCGTACTTGCTCCCGCTGGACTGGTATGAGCTTGATGGAAGCATTACTTTCCGCTATGCATTAACAGGACATAAAATGATGATTCATCGTCTGCAACAGGAGATGCTGACGATGGAGCAGTACTACTCGCTCATTCTTGCATTGACGGATGCTCTGCTTGAATGCAGGGAATATATGCTCAGGCCGGAAGGATGTCTGCTGAACGAGCAGTATATGTTTATGGGCGAGCGATTCGGAGATTTAAAGCTCGTATACGTCCCGTTCAAGGACATTGGAGAGGATCGGCATTGCGGGGAGGCATTGTTGTCGCTTGCCGTTAGATGGACCTCTTATGTAGAACATATAGACGGAACAGGATTAAAGAGAATTTTGCAGCTGCTTCAGCATAACCGAGCTTCTCTGGCAGAGCTGAGGGAAACGCTGCTGGATTTGATCGCCAAGGCATCTCCAGCCATTCATAGAACGGCTGAATATGTTCAGCCGCGCTTGCAAGGAGCAGAGCGGAGCAGGGGCTCAGCGCCGTATGCGCCTCACGCTGTGTCGCAATCATCCAGTGCGCAGCTGAAACAGCATTTTGCAGCAGAAGCGGAGCCTCAAGCGACTCTGTCATTATTTGCTGCACAAGCATCTTCCATGCAGGGGCAAGAATCTTTTTCCGATCAAAAACGAGGATTGAACGAGATTATCCCCTCCCGAATTAGTCAGGAAGAAGAGATATCCTGGTCTGATGAAGAGGAAGAGGATGATGGGCACGATGAAGAGAAAGGGAGATCGAAGTGGGTTGCCGGGGCTGCTTTTTTGCTAGTAACCGCATGTATTTGGCGATTTCTTTATATGGATCACCCAACCCGGCAAAACCTGCTTATCAGCTCGGGACTGACCTTGTTTGCTGTAGCCGGATTTATCATGTTTAGCAAAAGAGGAAGCTCCTTGCTAATGACAAAAAAGGAGCCTTCCGATGCGGAAGAGGATTTCGAACCGCATTCCAGCGTGTTTCCGTCCCGTTTTTCATGGAGCAAGCAGCCTCTTGCCGCAGCCCTGGAACCATTGCCGGCAACCACGGAATCGATGGGAAGCTACTCCGTGCCGGCCCCCCAGCGGGCTGCCGATCCTGCGCCAAGGACGAATCTCCCTGCGACTACACTGATAAGCTCTAATAATGATGATTCTTCATCGCATAAGACGGTTACGCCTGCAACCGGGGCTCAAAGCGCAAGTCTCTCGCGAACATGGAACGGCAAAGAAGATCAAATCGCCTTTGCATCGGATAGCTTTAGAATTGGAAGATCAGGCGACGGGGCTGGCTATGAGGAGCAGACTGAAGGCATCTCCCGCCTCCACTTGGAGATCGAGCGCATCAACGGGGTCTATCATGCGAAGGATTTAGGATCCAGGAACGGAAGCCTGTTAAATGGCAAATTAATGGTCCCTTACAAAGCCTACAAGCTGGAATTCGGAGACCGGATACAGCTTGCGGGCGATAAGGGACCCATATACGAATTGAAAAGGGGATAATTAACGGTTCGCCAGCTGGCGCATGGCGCTGTCGACCGTGGGATAGAGGAAGGAGTAGCCGGTTTGAAGCGCGCGCTTCGGCTTGGCGAGCTGGCCATCCAATAACAGAGTGGACATTTCTCCAAAAATAAGCTTCATCATCGGCGCAGGCACCGGAAACCAATGAGGCCGTCCAAATGCGCGGCCGACGGCTCTGCCGAACTCGTCGTTGGTCACGGGATCCGGAGCGGAACCGTTCACTGGGCCATGAATTTCATCGTTATCCAGACAATGCAAGATCAAGCCGACCATATCTTCGATATGTATCCAGGACAAGCCTTGCTTGCCGCTGCCGACCCTTCCGCCGGCGAATAGCCGGTAGGGAAGGAGCATTAGCGGGAACGCGCCTCCTTGGCGGTCTAGGACGACGCCAATACGAAGCTTCACAAGCCGCTCTGCCGGAATGGCATCTGCCGCTGCCTCCCACTCGCGGACAACCTCGGACAGGAAGTCTGTGACAGCCATCGGGCTGTCTTCATCGAAGACTTCTGTTGCCGAGATGCCGTATGCGGATATGCCGGAGGCATTGATGACAACGGCAGGCTTGCGTTCCAGAGCTTTCAAGAGCTCAGCGACCTGAGCAGCAGCCTGTTGCCTGGAGCGAAGGATTCGATCCTTGGCTGCTGCGTTCCATCTCTGATTGATGCTCTCGCCAGCCAAATTCACGATGGCATCGATGCCTTCCAGCTTGCCGGGATCCCGCTTAAGCTGATCCCAAGTCAGGAATTCCGCCTGCGGCTGAAGGCCAGATGACTTGGCCCCGCCGCCTCGTGTGATGATGAATACCTCATCTCCCCGCATCAGCAGGGCGCTCGTAAGCGCCTGTCCGATAAACCCGCTGCCTCCGGCAATGGCTACCCGCATTCCGCACTCTCCTTAGCAATCAGAAGTTATTGTACTGCTTCGATCTTCGTCAGCCACAGCTGCTTGACGCTCGTGTCGCCATCAACTGTTTTTTCGGTATATTCGAATTTTACCTTGGCATCTGCAGGCAATTCGTCAACGGCATCGCGAAGCTCTTCTGGAATGCGGTAAGCGCCTGCTCCGCTATCCGTCGTGATCTCCAGCGAGTTGGAATCGATAAGGCCTGTATATGTGCCTTCCGCGCTAATTGGCGCAGACTCGGCAGGGTTGCCATTGTTATTGTCGGTTGAGGAATTGTTGTCGTCGTCATTGGACGGAGCGCCTGGCTCCTGTACGCCATTGTTGTCCGGGAGCTGGTCGACTGGGGAACCTGTTTCGTTGTTGTTTGGGCTCCCGCTGCTGCTTGGATTATTGGCATTTGCGCCGCATGCGGACATCGTCAGCATGACAGCGAGCAGCAGCGCTCCTGCAGTTGCGGCTTTCTTGCGTTTCTTGTTTGATAAGTTCATAGTTGAAGCACCTCCTGTATACTAAAACGAAAAAAAGACGCCTGAGGTTGCATAAATATCAGACAGAGCTGCCACACGGCAGCTCTGTCTACTTGTTCAGCAAATGCTGATATGGCGCGTAATCGATCCCTTTTTTGTCCAAAAAGTGGATGAGGCTGCGGTAATCCCGCTTTGGCGTAGCCCTTATGTAGCCTTCGATGCAGTGCTCTCTCGTCACTGTGCTTGCGCCCTTCTCGATAGCGACTTGGCCGATCTTCGCGGCGATCGAATGTTTGGCGATATCGCGGAATGCCTGAGGCACCGGGGAAACGAGTTCATCAAGAAACTGCTTGGATTCATCGCCCCACATGCTGCGGCTGCGTTCGACCCAGTAGTTTTGCCAATCCAGCTTGGACTTGCCGTCCCTCATCGGGAGAACCTTCAGAAACTTGCGGAACATGAAGAAGCCGCCTACCGACATGGCAAGAACCATGACAACGGCCCAGAAAATGATGAAATACATGAACCAATTCGGCGCTGCGCCCATTGTAACTGTCACCTCTATAATGAATTATAGCGTATTCCTAGATTTATTTCGACATTCCTTGTAAAATAAGGTTTGATCAACCGAAAGGGGCGAAAGTAACATGTTGAAAATAGGTTCCCACGTATCATTTTCGGACAAGGGTCTTCAGACCGCTGCGAAGGAAGCCATGACTTACGGCTCCAGCACATTCATGATCTACACCGGGGCACCGCAGAATACACGGCGCAAACCGATAGAATCATTATATATCGAAGAAGGCAAGGCGCTTATGAACAAAGCCGGCATCGAGGAAATCGTTGTTCACGCGCCCTATATCGTTAACCTGGGCTCCTACAAGGAAGATACGTTCGAGCTCGCTGTCAATTTCCTGCAGGAAGAAATTCGCCGTACCGATTATATCGGCGTTCGCAACATCGTCTTGCATCCGGGCGCATATACCGATAAGGATGCGGAATTCGGCATCGCAAGAATTGCGGAAGGCCTGAACGAAGTGCTGGCCGGCACGAGCAATACCAATGTCAACATCGCGCTTGAGACGATGGCGGGCAAAGGCACAGAGATCGGCCGCAGCTTTGAGGAAATCGCCGCAATCATGGACAAAGTGACGTATAACGAGCGTCTTACGGTTTGTATGGATACATGCCACATGCATGACGCGGGATATGATCTTGTGAACGACCTGGACGGCGTGCTTGAAGAGTTCGACCGCATCGTTGGACTGGACCGTGTCGCAGTCGTGCATATCAATGACAGCAAAAATCCAAAAGGAGCGGGCAAAGACCGCCATGCGCCAATCGGTGCGGGATGGCTGGGGCAATCCGCTATTCGAAACGTAGTTCATCATGAAGCGCTGAAGGGCAGACCGTTCGTGCTCGAGACGCCGTGGATCGGCAAAGAGGACAAAACCGTTCGTCCGATGTACGAGGTTGAGATTGCGCTTCTGCGCGGTGAAGTGAGAAATCGCTTCGGTGAAGACTTCCTGGAAGATGTGGAGCGTCTGCATCATTTCTTCGGCAAGCAGGAGATCGATCCGCGTGCATACATCCTAGACGTGTGGACGCTGCTGAAGAACGATGCCAAAGCGAAAAAAGCGGATCCGCGCGAGCCGATGGAGCGTCTGTATGATATGATCATCGCAGAAGGCGCATTGTCCAGAGATCTGGCGGAGGAGCAGGTGAATCAGCGTCTGACGACGTGGTTTGCAGGCAAGGAGTTTTTGAAGGAAGTTTAATTCATCTATGCAGCTACAAAAAACATTATAGAAAAGGAAGATTATCGTATGTCATCTCCATCCAATCAAGTGCAGCGTACGAACGGAGCGCAAGATAAGAGCGGACGCGCGCGCATGCTGATTTCTTGTCCGGACCGTCCCGGCATCGTAGCCGCTGTGTCTCATTTTCTGTATGAGCATGGCGCGAATATTGTGCAATCCGACCAATACACCATGGATCCGGAAGGCGGCATGTTCTTCATTCGTTTCGAGTTCGACCTGAATGACTTGGACAAGGAGCTTCCAGTGCTTGTGGAGGATTTCGCACGCGTGGCTGACCGCTTCGAGATGAAATGGCACACGTTCCGCGCAAGCCGCAAGAAGCGTCTGGCGATTCTGGTATCCAAGGAAGATCATTGTCTGCTGGAGCTGCTGTGGCAATGGCAAGCAGGCGACCTGGATGCCGATATCGCTATGGTCATCAGCAACCATCCGGATATGCGCGGACTTGTCGAGTCGTTCGGCATTCCGTTCCATCATGTGCCGGTTACGCCGGACACGAAGGCGGAAGCAGAGCGCAAGCAGATGGAGCTGGTTGCGGACAAAGCGGATCTGATCGTATTGGCCCGCTATATGCAGATCATTTCACCGAAGTTCATTGAGCATTTCCCGAACCGCATCATCAATATCCATCACTCCTTCCTGCCGGCGTTCGTAGGCGGCAAGCCTTACGCGCAAGCCTACAAGCGCGGAGTGAAAATTATCGGAGCGACCGCTCACTACGTAACCGAGGAACTGGACGGCGGCCCAATCATCGAGCAGGACGTACAGCGCGTCAGCCACCGCGATAATGTCGAGGATCTGAAGCGCATTGGCCGCACGATCGAGCGTGTCGTTCTTGCGCGCGCCGTCAAGTGGCATATTGAGGACCGTGTCCTGGTTCATCAGAACAAGACGGTTGTATTCAATTAATTGCGAGTGATACAATATTCAAAAACTTTTATCCTGATTAACCCCATAGATTAGACAGAATTTAAGCGATGCTTACGATGTAAGTTTTGCTTAACCACACATTTAGGAGGATATAGAAATGACCGTTACTGAGAAATCTATCGACCAACTATCTATCGCTACAATCCGTACGCTTGCAATTGATGCAATCGAGAAGGCTAACTCCGGACATCCGGGCATGCCAATGGGCGCAGCTCCGATGGGCTACCAATTGTTTGCAAAAAATATGAAGCATAACCCGGCTAACCCGACTTGGGTGAACCGCGACCGTTTTGTCCTCTCCGCAGGCCACGGCTCCATGCTGCTATACAGCTTGCTTCACCTCTCCGGCTACGACTTGCCGATGGATGAGCTGAAAAACTTCCGTCAATGGGGCTCCCTGACTCCGGGCCACCCTGAATTCGGCCACACTGCAGGCGTAGACGCAACAACTGGCCCGCTGGGACAAGGCGTAGCGATGGCTGTAGGCATGGCAATGGCAGAAGCGCATCTGGCAGCTGTCTACAACAAAGAAGGCTTCGACATCATCAATCACTTTACCTACTCCATCTGCGGCGACGGCGACCTGATGGAAGGCATCTCGCATGAGGCGGCTTCCATGGCGGGACACTTGCAGCTTGGCAAGCTCGTCGTGCTGTATGATTCCAACGATATCTCCCTGGACGGAGCCCTGAGCCTGTCGTACTCCGAGTCGGTTCAGAAGCGTTTTGAAGGCTATGGCTGGCAAGTGCTTCGCGTAGAGGACGGCAATGATCTGAACGCATTGTCCGCTGCTGTAGCAGAAGCGCAAGCTGAATCGTCCAAGCCGACACTGATCGAAGTGAAGACCATGATCGGTTACGGCAGCCCGAACAAGGGCGGCAAAGGCGGTCATGGCGGTACTCACGGCTCCCCGCTTGGCGCGGAAGAGACGAAGCTGACGAAGCAATTCTACGGCTGGTCCGAAGACCACCAGTTCCATGTGCCGGACGAAGTTCGCGCTCACTTCGCTGAAGTGAAGAGCGCAGGCGAGAAAGCCAATAACGAGTGGAACGCGCTGCTGGCTTCGTACAAAGAAGCTCATCCAGAGCTTGCGAAGCAATTCGAGCTGGCGATCGCAGGCAAGCTTCCAGAAGGCTGGGATGCCGAGCTTCCTGCTTACACAACTGAGGACAAGCCGGTATCGACGCGCGTTGCTTCCGGTAATGCGCTGAACGGACTGGCGAAGCGCGTGCCTAACCTGGCAGGCGGTTCCGCTGACCTTGAGAGCTCCACAATGACTCACCTTAAAGGCCTTGAGCAGTTCAAACCAGGCAGCTACGACGGCCGCAATATCTACTACGGCGTTCGTGAGTTCGGCATGGCTGCGGCAATGAACGGCATTAGCTTGCATGGCGGCATCAAAGTATTCGGCGGCACGTTCTTCGTATTCACCGACTACCTGCGTCCGGCTATCCGTCTGGCGTCCCTGATGAACCAGCCGGTAACTTACGTGCTTACGCATGACAGTATCGCTGTCGGCGAAGACGGCCCAACGCATGAGCCGATCGAGCAGCTTGCTTCGATCCGCATCATTCCAGGCCTTACTGTTATCCGTCCTGCTGATGCCAACGAGACATCCGCGGCATGGGCATATGCAACTGAGAACCAATCGAATCCGGTTGCGCTGGTGCTGACTCGCCAAAACCTGCCGATTCTTGAAGGTACGGTAAACGGCGTTCGCGAGAACTTGCGCAAAGGCGCTTATGTCGTATCCGAAGCGGCAGACGGCAAGCCTCAAGCACAGCTTCTGGCAACGGGCTCCGAGGTTCAACTGGCTGTAGCCGCTCAAAAAGCGCTTGCTGAAGAAGGCATTCAAGTTCGCGTCGTCAGCATGCCGAGCTGGGATCTGTTCGAGAAGCAGCCGAAGGAATACCGCGACTCCGTGATTCTGCCGGACGTGAAAGCTCGTCTAGCTATCGAGATGGCTCATCCGTTCGGATGGGAGCGCTACACAGGCGACCAAGGCGATATCCTCGCTATCGACCGCTTCGGCGCATCCGCTCCTGGCGACCGCGTAATCAAGGAATACGGTTTTACGGTCGAGAACGTCGTAAGCAAAGTCAAAGCTTTGCTGTAATCCGCGGCTGACTTGGATCTTGATTCTATATCATAAAGGAGCATCTTCATTATGTCGCAATTCGAAAATGTAACAGTCGTCAAAAAAGCCAACGTCTACTTTGACGGCAAAGTCACAAGCCGCGCGGTTCTCTTCGCCGACGGAACGAAAAAAACGCTGGGCATTATGCTGCCGGGCGACTATGAGTTCGGTACAGATTGCGTCGAGATTATGGAAATCCTCGCAGGCGATCTGAAAGTGCTGCTGCCAGGCGAGACAGAATGGCGCCATATTCAAGGCGAAGGTGAGTTCACGGTGCCGGCTAACACGAAGTTCAAGCTTCAAGTTGCCGAAGTCACGGACTACTGCTGCTCGTATATTTACGAATAAGCCGGAATCGGAACAAGGCCGTATCGCATGTGCGATGCGGCCTTCTCCATATGCATGCTGCCGCTGATGCAAAAGAGTCGGATTTTTGTGACATTCGGGGCCGTATTCGCGTTGTGCCGCATGGGGCATATGGGCTAAAGTAGTAGCATGTACAATAGTCTCTTGCGTACCTATGAAGGAGGATTTATCCACGATGAAACAAAGAAACTATACCCCGGTTGTCGCAGTGCTCACGGTTGTCATTGTAGCGCTTGTGGCGATTCTGTTCTTCCTGCCGGCTTATGACGGCGAGGTTGGATTCGACGTGAAGATATTGCCGCTGCTGAACGCGATCTTCAACAGCTTTACGTTCCTGGCGCTGCTTGTTGCTTTAGTGGCTATAATGAAAAAGAACGTGCGCATGCACCGTACCTTTATCGGGCTTGCCTTCGGGACGACGACGCTGTTCCTGGTGTCCTATGTCACGTACCATTACTTGACGGAATCGACGCCTTATGGCGGCGAAGGCATTCTGAAGTCCATTTATCTCTTTATTCTGCTGACGCATATCGTACTGGCGATTGTTGTTGTGCCGCTTGCGCTGCTCTCGCTGGCGAGAGGCATCTCGGGCCAGGTAGAGAAGCACCGCAAAATCGCGCGCTGGACGATGCCGATCTGGCTATATGTAAGCTTGACGGGCGTTATTGTCTATCTGATGATCTCACCGTACTATTAAGCCCCTGAAGATACATCGTCTTCATTTAGATTTCACGTACGATAAGCTTGTTTTTGGGATGATTATTCGCTATTCTTAATGAAAAGTTGAACGCCGCGTTCTTATCGGACGCGGCAGCTTTGTACATTTTAGGAGGTTGTTATCACGATGAGCAATACGGTAAAGTTCGATTACAGCAAAGCGTTGTCTTTCGTTGGACAGCATGAAATCGATTATTTGACGGATCAAGTTCGTCTGGCGCATGACCAGCTTCATAACGGCACAGGCGCAGGCTCGGATTACCTGGGCTGGATCGACCTGCCTTCGAATTACGATAAAGAAGAGTTCGCGCGCATCAAGAAAGCGGCGGAGAAAATTCAAAGCAATTCCGAAGTGCTGATCGTGATCGGCATCGGCGGCTCTTATCTGGGCGCGCGCGCAGCGATCGAGATGCTGTCGCATTCGTTCTACAACGTGCAGTCGAAGGAACAGCGCAAGACGCCTCAAGTGCTGTTCGCTGGCAACAATATCAGCTCTACATATGTAACGCATCTGTTGCAATTGCTTGAGGGCAGAGACTGGTCGATCAATGTTATCTCCAAATCCGGCACAACGACGGAGCCTGCGATTGCATTCCGCATTTTCCGCGCTGAGCTGGAGAAGAAATATGGCAAGGAAGAGGCGCGCAAGCGCATCTACGCGACTACGGACAAGGAGAAGGGCGCTCTGAAGAAGCTTTCGAACGAAGAAGGCTATGAGTCCTTTGTTATTCCGGACGACGTAGGCGGACGTTATTCCGTTCTGACGGCTGTTGGCTTGCTGCCGATCGCTGTTGCGGGCATCGATATCGATTCCATGATGAAAGGCGCTGCTGACGCATCCGCGGTGTATGCGAACCCGAACCTGGCTGAGAACGAAGCTTACCAATACGCTGCAGTGCGCAATGCGCTGTACCGCAAAGGCAAAGCAACAGAAATTCTCGTCAACTACGAGCCTTCCCTGCACTTCGTATCGGAGTGGTGGAAGCAGCTGTACGGCGAGAGCGAAGGCAAGGATTACAAGGGCATCTACCCTGCGTCCGTCGACTTCTCGACTGACTTGCACTCCATGGGCCAATTCATCCAGGAAGGCAACCGCAACATCTTCGAAACGGTTATTCAAGTTGGCGAAGTAGCGGAGCATATCACGATCCAGCATGACGCGGACGACCTGGACGGACTGAACTTCCTGACGGGCAAAACAATGGATTTTGTCAACAAAAAAGCGTTCGAAGGTACGCTTCTTGCACATACAGACGGTCAAGTTCCGAACCTGATCGTGAACATTGCCGACATGACGCCATACACATTCGGCTACCTGGTCTACTTCTTCGAGAAAGCTTGCGGCATCAGCGGCTACCTGCTGGGCGTGAATCCATTCGACCAGCCGGGCGTTGAAGCGTACAAGAAGAACATGTTCGCATTGCTGGGCAAGCCTGGCTTCGAGAAGGAAAAAGCCGAGCTTGAAGCTCGCCTGTAATCGGCGCCGGCCGGGAGCATTCGGCTTATGCTGAAGAGATACAGGACGGTTAGAGCGGAAGCGAATGCGGAGGTCGTGATCAAGCGATCCCGCTTTATCGGCCATGCGAAGCCTGTGGAGACGGAGGAGGAGGCAGTCGCTTTTATCGAAGAGATAAAGAGGCTGCACCGCACCGCCACCCATAACTGCTCCGCTTATATGGTCGGCGAGCGCGACCAGCACCAGAAGGCCTCCGATGACGGGGAGCCAAGCGGCACGGCGGGCAAGCCTATTCTTGAGGTCATCAAGAACAAAGGCCTCAAAAACGTCGCAGTCGTCGTTACCCGCTACTTCGGCGGTATTATGCTGGGGGCTGGCGGCCTTGTCCGTGCTTATACGGACGGGGCGGTGGCTGGCATTGAGGCGGCGGACGAGATCGAGCTCGTCTTGCACCGGGAAGTGTACGTCGAGGTTGACTATACGTGGTACGGGAAGCTTGAGAACGAGCTTCACGGCCGCGGCACGCGCCTTGGCGGGACGGAGTTCAGCGACAAAGTCATCGTCCTGTGCTTGCCGGAGGTGCCGGAAGCGGACGCCTTTATCGCGTGGATGACCGATCTCACGCAAGGCCAGGCCATCATTCGCACGGGTGAGGAACGGTATTACATTGAGGGTGAGTGAAAATGAAGACACTGTCTGAACTATTTTAGGAGTTCAGAAAGTGTCTTTTTTTGCTTGTACGTAGGAAGTTTATGGTACGATAGCAGTGAGATTGGAAAATTGATGAGTGAAGGGCATAGACAAGCGATGCAATTATAGGAGAAAAACGAATGAAGGCTTATAGGAATATTCAAATACACACTGAAGGAAGTTATTTGAGAACTACTAACTTATCGCCACTGACTGGCTATGATGTAAAAATACTCAATCAAGGAAATAATCAGGATTGCATGAGGTTTTTAAAGTACTTTATTGACTATTGCATCGATTATAAACCGCAAATCAAACCGGATCAAACTATTTCCTACTACTCCTGGCTAGTAAAACTTATTAATTCTTCTACAGCTGTATTGACTATACAAGAAGCGAAAGATAATGGAGAAGGCTTTACAGAAGGTATTAGTTATGCAAGCAAAGTCATTAGAGAGCAAGAAGAGATATGTAGGATTTATGATGTTAGTCCGGTTTTTCCGCAATTTAGCCAAAACATTGTCATTTCAAAAGGGGTTTATGAAGGGTTGGGTATTGACGCAGTAAGATACTCTTCTCCCGAGCACTTGACGGGTTGGTGGCTGACAACAGATTTATATGATGACAATACAGACTCATTAATGAATGTGCATTACTTTCATATTGCCTTTAAAAGACCGGACTTATTAAAGTATTTTGCTTTGCCATGCGGGTTTAGACTTTATATCACCGATACAGCAGAAGACATCTGGTTCGATGAAAATGTTTGTTGTGAATTAGAAACTTGAATGCGCTGCGTATCATTTAACGGGTTAATATGGTAAGTGAATTTAGAAATTGACTGGGGAGGTGCGATGTCACCATTCAATCGGCAACCCCTTTTGATTGTTCATATTATCAAATACATGGAATGGATATTTCAGTGTTAGAACTATTATTGGATAGGTTTGATGCTAACTTGGACAAAAAGAAGCAATTAGAGAGCTAAAGTTCAAAGTAAGGTCAGCGCTAAATGGATTCAATTACACAAATAGTAAGCAGGTGATGTATGGAATTCATAAAAAACTATCACTATATCATTGATAAGTTGCCCTTTTTCAGAGTGAAAGACGTAAGATTGGTTGTAAGTGTTAGTTACTATATTGATTATAACGAATATTATGATGAGGTATCCTACTTAGAAATAGGATATATTTTAGACTCTACTACCGAAATTAAAAAGCATAGGCTCTTGCTAAAATTCCATGAAGTTAAATCTTTAAGTCTTTCAGGATTTGGCGGAGCATTCAATCAAATAATGGGGTTTAATATAACGGATATGGGAGATCATAAATGGGATAATGAGCAAAGGTATTACGTTCACGATTATGAAAATGACATAATGAAATTTTACTGCAAATCAGTTGAAGTTTTGTCAATTGAGGAACTATAACATGATGGTGATGATGGAATATGGCAATTTCATAGGGGTAATGATGCTGATATGGAAGATGATATAGTGGTCGTACTTGATGAAATTTACTACCAGTTACTGGAATTGCAGATTTGCCATTAGGGATGGCTGCATAGCGGGAAGATAAATTCAGTCCTTGGAAGAGGGAGCGATCTAAGTCTTTGGAGATTTTTTGCATTCCAGCATCCCATTTGACATACTCAACCTTTGAAGAGGGGAAGGAGCGAGATGCATTCCTTGAAAACTTTAAATGAGCTAGTTTTACAGCAAGAATCTACATGGCTGATGGTACAGGAATGGGTTACAAAAGCTACGAATAATGTTGAGATTCTTCCCGCTAATAAACAAGATGCCAGCAAAGTGTTACATCAACTTCAAGTTACAACTAAGTCTTTCTTGGGGGTTGTTTCATACTATACTGGTGGTATTTTAGTTGAGCATGGTTGGTTGCGTTTTTTAGGTTCTGGCAGTGACAGACTACCTAGAAGTTTGACAAGCTGGAATGGGTTTGATTCGACTGGTAAAAGCCCAAGAATGCAATCATCCATACTGATTGCTGATGATGCAGTCGGTGGCTTTTATGCGATGAATGGTAGTGCTTTTGAAGGTAAACCCGGTGAAATTTATTATCTCGCCCCAGATACTTTAGAGTGGGAAAGTCTTGATATGCAGTATTCAGATTTTTTGAAATGGGCTTTTCTTGGGGATGTAAGAAAATATTATGAATCATTCCAATGGGATAATTGGGTAGAAGATGTAAGTCGTTTGGATGGTGACAAAGGTATTCTAATTTATCCTTTTCTGTGGGCAGAGGGGAAAGCTTCAGCCAATCGAACAAGGGCAATCGTACCAATTGAAGAGTTATGGAACGTAAATATGGTGAATAGAGAGAATCTTGGAATCCAATAACATTTCCAAGGGAACTAGAGTTTGAATCGCTATGGTTAAATGATATCGCCCCAGTGAATATTTACTTCAATTAGTTTAATAACAATATTAATCGCATTTATTCTTACAAGGAGTAGTTAGAAATGGACGTTCTTGAAATCATTGAAAAGGTTAAGGGCATGCCTGACTGCACGGTACTGCCACCTAAAGGGCTTCCACAGATTGAGGTGAATGTGAGAATTCCAGATGACTTACAAAAATTTTATGAGTCATGTGGAGGACTTATCTTATTTCAACATGCCGACTATCAGGTCAATATTTTATCCCCTCAAGATTTTGTTCTCGCTAATCCTGTAATAATCGGGGAAATGTGCGAGGAAGACATTTCTTCCAATTGGTACATTATTGCAAGTGATAGTAGTGGTGAATATCTTACAATCGACCTTAAGCCTCTTCGAATAGGTAAATGTTATGATAGTTTCTTTGATAGGCATGGTGTTGTGGGTGAGACCCAAATTATCGCAATGTCTTTTACAGAATTATTAAATAAACTTATTCAAAGTAAAGGTCAGTACTGGTACTGGTTGGATAAGAATTTTGTTTCATTAGGCGATGCGTATGGTTTAATTTAATTTTATAGATTTAAAGCAGAGATCTTGAATGGCTTATTTCTTCAGGGACAGGTATCAAATTTATGGGGGTAGGTATGAAAAAAGAAGAAATTGATGATTTGTTAAAAAATATGGATAAAGAAGTTAGTCAACTTGATCCACCATCTCCAAGTAATTGGAAGCAACTCGAATTAAAATTCAATTGCAGTTTTAATGAGGAATTTCGCTATTTCATTGAATTAATGGCGAAGTATTCATTACCTGGTGAAGTACTTAATGTTTCTACGGGTATGACAAATCGTAACGATACTATTGAGATCACCTATGATTATGAAATGAATTTGGGAAGATGGAATGCTGATTATATTCCATTTTACAGTATTGGCAACGGTGATTACTTTTGTCTTAATTCTAGAGAGTGTCCTCACTCACCTGTTTTTTACTTCTATCATGATGAATGCCGAGTGGAGAAATACTCAAATAATTTTACAGAATGGTTAGAAGGGTTATCAGAATTTCTTGGGTAAAACCTGAAACAGAAGTAGAAATACATGATCATAAAACTACTCTGCTAATATTCAAACAACTGATTCCTCTAGGTGTTGTTAATATAATAGCAGAACGATATTTCGGTTGGTCTGGACGTTATTTTTGTATTTTGGCAAAGAACTTTTTAGTTGTCACGGAAAAAGCATTTGAAATTATATCAATGCATACTTTGAATAATCGCGATGAAAGAGAACTATCTGAGTAGTTATTAGAAACCTTGATTGGCTTTGTGCTTTTCAAGGTTTCTTTTTTGGGGAGGGGTGATGAATGAACTCATTATTCAATAACATCGTGTCATTCAAGGATTTCTTAAATGGAAACTACTACCTTGAGTCGAATGCTGCTGATTATAATGTTGGTAGTAAGTCGAGGCTTAAGGGCTGAAGAACGTAAATATTGAACATAGCAGCAAAAGTAGGAAAGGAATACCCAAGGAATAACCTAATTGACTCTAATTTGACAGATAAAGATGGAAGAACTATTTTATTATTATTATTACGCTAACTCCATTCTATCAGGGATAAATCAGGAGGAGCTTTACTAGTTTCGAAAGGAATACGGGAGAACAGAGCTAACGATCTTATTGATTAGTAGGAGGAACTTTCGATGAGCTTGGAAAATTATAATAAGGCTCTGGAATTAATGAGCAAAAACAAAACTATTTGTTATTTTGCTGGGGCGCGAACCGAAGAATTGATTTGTCTTGCAGAGGAAGCTATAGGCTATGAGTTTTCTCCCATCTATCGTAATTTTATAAAGAAATTTGGGGCAGGAAATTTCGGCAGTCAGGAAATTTACGGGGTTATCGATGAGGATTTTGAAAACTCTTCAGTCCCAGACGCTATTTGGTACACCTTAATGGAACGTGAAGAAATTAATTTGCCAGACAATTTGCTTGTCATTTACGATTCTGGTGGTGAGGAACTATTTTGCTTAGATTTCTCCAACGTTAACGAAGAGAATGAACCCCCAATTGTTTCGTTTATTGCTGGACAATCACTAAGTACTCAAAAAAATGAGACGGTGGCAAGCGACTTTGGGGATTTTTTGCTATGTCTCGTGAAAAAAGAAATTGAAGATTAGTTTTCGTTATTTCGACCTTGATTGGCTCTATGCCATTAAAAATTTCTTTTTTAGAAAGGGGACGAATGAACCCTTAATTCAGCCAATAACACATATAACCCATTTAATACTCGTATAAAGATTTCGCCATTTTGTTTGTAGGCACGAGGTTGAGAAAGGAGGCAAGCTATTTGAAATATATTAATAATTACAATATATTTACTGAAAGATTGAATGTTCTTGGCTCTTGGTCGTATGAGGAAATCGTCGGTATTAAATATGATATTGACATTGATTATGAAGGTAATTATATTACAACAATTGATTTGGTTTTCTTTCTTTCAGTTATAAAAACGAAACAACGCTTTAGACTGAAGGTTAGGTATCATAATGTTTCTGAACTTTCTTTAAGACAAGTCACAAATTTATATTTAACGGATAGCTTGATCATACATGATAAAAGTGAACAGGGGTGGGATCTTAATCAAAGGTATCATGTTCATGATGATAGCGGATATGGAGACAACGATGGATATAACTTTATTAATTTTCATTGTAGTTCGATTGAAGCTATTACATTGGAAGAATTCTAATTTGACATTAAACTGAGGTCTCTTAGATGGAGCTACCCAGTGCCGAATGAATTCATCATTTAAGTAATAACATACCTCACTTCCTGAAGAAATGCTTGGTTAAGGATTTGCTCGAAGTTATCGAGAAATTATAAAAAAATATGATTCAGGTGGAATTTGTGGGGCGGAGGTCTAAGGAGTTCAAGGGAATCTGGGGCTTCTGTCGTAAAAGCAACTGAAAGATTTGAGAGTGTATATGATGAGTTACGTATGCGCGTGCGGGTCATTCGTATCTTTCCAAACCAAGCGGTTGTAGTGTGAATGACCGGTTCCGTACTCAAGGAGATGGAGGCTCACTGGGAGTCTAACCGAACCTACATGGACATAACAGCATACCATGATTGGTGCAAAACCTCTAACTTTTTTAGACAACGTAGATGGGATTTTACACATAATTATGGACTTGACCGAAAAATCTGCTGTAGCGTCACCAGAACCGCTTAAACCGCACCAGTCGCCGAAAATTCTGCTGTAACGACGCCAGAACCGCTTAATCCGCCTCACACGCCGAAAAATCTGCTGTAGCGTCACCAGAACCGCTTAAACCGCACCAGTCGCCGAAAAATCTGCTGCAGTGTCGTCAGAACCGCTTAACCCGCCACAGCCGCCGAAAAATCTGCTGTAGCGTCGTCAGAACCGCTTAACCCGCCACAGCCGCCGAAAAATCTGCTGTAGCGTCGTCAGAACCGCTTAACCCGCCACAGCCGCCGAAAAATCTGCTGTAGCGACGCCAGAACCGCTTAAACCGCCCCAGCCGCCGAAAATTCTGCTGTAACGTCACCAGAACCGCTTAATCCGCCCCAGCCGCTGAAAATTCTGCTGTAACGTCGCCAGAACCGCTTAATCCGCCCCAGCCGCTGAAAATTCTGCTGTAGCGATGCCAGAACCGCTTAAACCGCCTCGAACGGCGGAAATTCTGCTGCAGTGATGGCAGAACCGCTTAATCCGCCGCGGACGCCGAAGATTCTGCTGTAGCGTCGCCAGAACCGCTTAATCCGCCCTACTACTCAAAACAGCGCTATATCTATGCGTCTTGCCCCAGAATCTCGCCTCAACTCTTCCTATCACCCGAATTCTCCCCAATGCTTAAAAAATATTAATCTCCCAACCCCTTCATTCGACTCTACCAAAAGTCGACATTTAACTAGAGGGGTTGTATAATTATCGTGATCTATATCGATTAATGGTGGTGACTTGTATTTTTTACGCACTTGCTTTAGTAATGTCGTTTCTAATCGTATATGTGTTGATTCCGCCGTTCAGCCGGCTGGCGTTCAAGCTTGATTTTGTGGACAAGCCCCGGAAGAACGTAGAGCGCAAGCTGCACCGCGAGCCAATCCCGCTAACGGCCAGCTACGCCATCTTTATTGGCTTTTTTATTACGTATATCGCGGTTGCTAGAGAGATAAATTGGGAGACCGGCGCCTTGTTCCTGGGTGGCGTTCTGCTGCTTACTATAGGCACGATCGACGACTGGTATAAGACGAAGGGCAAGGACTTCCCGGCGCTTCCCAAGATGCTGGTGCAAGTGTCGGCAGCCGTATTGGTGTACCTGTCTGGCAACGTATTTACCGGGTTCTTCAATCCGTTCTCCGGCGAATATGTGGTGCTGCCGGTTATTCTCCAATTCGTATTAACGATTCTCTGGATCTTCGGCGTGACAACGGTTATCAACTTCTCTGACGGTCTGGACGGTCTCGCAGGAGGCTTATCCGCGATCTCCGGCATTACTCTGTTTGTGGTGGCGCTAACGATGGGGCAATCGAACTCTGCGATGATGGCGATTATTCTGGTCGGGGTTACGCTGGCGTATCTGCGTTTCAACAAACCGCCCGCCAAGGTGTTTATGGGCGATGCGGGAGCGACGTTCCTGGGCTTCCTGCTGGCGGTTATTGCGCTGGATGGCGCGTTCAAGCAGGCCACAGTGCTGTCGCTATTCATTCCGATTCTGGCGATCGGCGTGCCGATCTTCGACAACATCTTTGTTGTCATTAAGCGGTTCCTGCAAGGCAAAGCGATTTATGAAGCCGACGCAAGCCAGGTTCATTACCGGCTGCTGCGCGCAGGCCTGAACAATAAGCAAGCGCTAATGGTGCTATGCCTGGTGAGTACATGCTTCGGCCTGTCATCGATCATTCTGATGCTGGTCCAAATCTAAGCAAATTCAATCCCTGTGGGGCTGTTCCGGGGTCGATTCCATCGACCTTGGGACAGCCTCTTTTGCATTCGGGCTCGACATTTCCCCTGAGGGACATGCTATAATACGTGCATTATCGCTCCGACAGCTTGTCATTTACCTCAGAATTGGAGGGGCTTACATGAAGCGGCTAGTGCAGATGCTTGTGAAGAGACTGATGGACCGCCGGTTTTTTACGAAAATATTTATTTCGATTTCGATCGTTTCGTTCATCGGGGTATTCAGTCTCGTCTATATTTATCAGCAGTATTATCAGGACATGATTACGGACAACGAGCTGGACCGGACGCAGCGGTCCATTAATCAGGCCGGCTATAATTTGGACAACCAGCTGCGCCGGGTGGTGCAGAACGTTCAGTATTTCTTTTACTATTCGGAGAATAGCGTGGAGATCGAAGACGCTTCAGATATTGAGCGGCTGCAGCATAAGCTGGAAGCGTTCCGGACGCAATACTCCAGCGAGCTGGAGTCGGTGTTCCTGTTCATCAAGGAGGATGGAGCGGACGGGCAGGAGACAATCATTCATGACACGGGCCTTGACCGTGTGCCCGATATCGATTATCACAATCAGACGTGGTACAAGCAATTTCTTGCCCAAGAGACGGACATCTGGTCGAAGCCGACGAAGGAGCATCTCTTCTACCAGGACCGATCCTATACCTCGATCTATCTGATGATGGGCAAATATGATATGGACGGCCGCGACGGCATGCTTGTCGTCAGGCTGAACGGCAAGATGTTCAGCGATGCGTTCCGCTTGCTTGCAACCAATGACCTCATGCTAGAGCTGAAGGACGCGAAGGGGCATATCGTCTATTCGTCCTTCCCGGACGGCTCGGGCTCGGGCGACGCCATGTACTTGAAGACGGAATCCAAGCTGAGCTACAGCGGCTTCGATGTACAGGCGTATACGAACAAAAAGGCGATTATTGATAAGGTGCGGCAGATTCAGATCGTTCATCCGCTTGTGATTATCGTTATTTTGCTCATAACGCTCGTGATGTCGTTCCTGCTCACCTGGATGCTGACGCAGCCGATCAAGAAGCTGCTGCAGCTGATGAAGAAGGTCGAGATCGGCGATCTGGATGTCCGATTCACGAGCAAATATACGGATGAGATCGGCCTGCTTGGCCGGAATTTCAACAAGATGCTTGCCAATCTGTCCGAGATGATCGACAGAGTGTATGTCGTGGAGATGGAGAAGATCAATGCGGAGGTCAAGCAGAAGGACGCTATGCTGCTGGCGATGCAGCATCAGATCAATCCTCACTTTCTGTACAACACGCTTGAGGTGATCAATTGCCAGGCAATTCTTCACGAAGCGCCGCCGATTAGCCGGATGAGCCGGGCGATGGCGGAATTCTTCCGCTATACGATCAACAATCCGAAGGCAGAGGTGGAGCTGCGCACGGAGATCGAGCATGTGCGGACCTATCTGGACATCCAGCGGGAGCGCTATCCCGATATCGAGATTGATATGGACGGGCTGGAGCCGTTCGGGGGCTATCCCATTGTGAAGCTGACGCTGCAGCCGATTGTAGAGAATGCTTTTCTGTATGCGTTTATGGGTGAGAGGGACTACTATCTGAAAATTTATGCGGAGGATTGCGACGTAGAGACGTATGCCCTCTATATCGAGGACAACGGTCAGGGGATGGACGAGCAGGCGATGGAAGCGATGAATCATCTCTTTGAAAGCGAGGCGGATGAGGTGCCGGAGCAGGATGAAAGCCGGAGCCGGGGCATTGGGCTGTTGAATGTCCAGCACAGAATCAGGCTGCATTATGGCAAAGGCTATGGCCTGTATCTGGAGGAATCATTAACGGGCGGTGTCACCGTACGCATCAAGCTGCCGAAGGAGGGCAAGGACTATGAAAATCTTAATCGTTGACGATGAGGTCGTCATTCGCAGGGGCATAATCAAGCTGCTGGAGCAGTCCGGCGGCAGCATGATCGAGATTGACGAGGCGCGCAACGGCGAGGAAGCGTTAATGTGCATCGGCCTCAGCAAGCCGGATATGATTCTGACGGATATCCAGATGCCGGTAATGGACGGGCTGCAGCTGATTGCCAGAGTGCGGGAGCGGCATCCGGACATAGCGATTGTCGTGCTGAGCGGCTATGCGGAGTTCCAGTATGTGCAGCAGGCGCTGCGCCATCAAGTGTCCGATTATCTGCTCAAGCCGGTGACGGCGGAGATGCTGCAGGAGGTGATCTCGCGCGTTCTGCTGAGCGATCCCTCGAAGTGGATGGCGAGCATGAATGCGGCCAGCATCCGCCTGATGAAGGACACCGTCGCGATGCTGGTCAAAAGCGTCATGGCCGAAAACAAAACCGAATGCGACACGCTGATAGACGCTTGGGGCGCTCATCTGCGCGAGGGCGATTATTCGCTGCTGGAGATGAAGCGGATTATGGGGCACTTCGGACTGGCCTTCCGGGCGGAGCTGCTGCTCGTGCATAAGCGGTCTGCAGGTGATGAGGGCAATCCCGCTTCGAGGCCCGCTGCTGCGCTGGAGGATTTGCTTCGGAACTGGAAGGACTATATCTCCGGGATCATCAGTGTCGTAGCGGACAGCCGCGCGCCTCGCAACAAGCGCGTAGTAGAGGATGCGATCGCGATGATTGGCCGCGAGTATGGCGATGCATCCTTGAATTTGTCCATGCTTGCGGAGCATGGCGGTTTAAGCACGGCTTATTTGAGCAAAATATTCCGTGAGGTCATGAAGAAGCCCATTACGCAGTATATCAGCGAATTTCGGCTGGAGAAGGCCAGAGAGCTGCTGCTGCAGGAGGAATCGGCCAAAATCAACCTGATCGCGGAGCAATGCGGCTTTAACGACTACCCCTATTTCTCGAAAATATTCAAAAAATATTACGGTGTGCCACCGCTGGAATATAAAGAAAAAAATAGCAGCCAAGTGTAACGAACCTTCACATGAAGGTTTGTTTTTTGTTTAAAAAGCGTAGTTTAGTTTTCAGAAGACAAGAGCGGACGTTCCAATACATTGTTGAAACCGCTTTACCGGTCTATTATTTAAACTATCCCTACCGGGCACAAAGAAAAATACGGTAGAGAGCGTCAAGTTAGCTTACACAAATCAAAGACAGAGGAGTGTCAGGTAATGTTGAAAAGATGGACACAAATCGTGGCGCTGGTTATGATCGTCGCGATGATCTCCGCATGCGGAGCAGGCAATGGGGGCAATGGAACGGGCAAAGGGAACGGCAATGAAGGCAGCGGGAACGGAGGAGCGCCAAGCGGCGCGACGGATACGCTGGAGGCTTGGGGCGAGACGATCAAGAGCCAGTACGGCGGAGATACGCTGAATCTCGCATTTGCGAGCCATCCGTCCACGGAGTCGTTCCAGAAGCTGACCAGCGACTTCGAGAAGCTGACAGGCATCAAAGTGAAGTGGGAAGTGATGGAGGAGACGTACCTGAAGAACAAGCAGCTGCTTGATTACACAGGCAAAACAGGCAGCTACGATGTGCTGATGGTCGACGGCTTCTGGATGAGCGAATACGGCGCCAAGAAGGTTGTCGAGCCGCTGGACGCTTATCTGTCCGACGAGAACAAGACGCCGGCATGGTTCGATTACGAGGATATCGTACCGGCATACCGCAACGGCATCAGCAAGTACGACGGCAGCGTCTACGGCATTCCGACCGCTGGCGAGACGCGGTTCATCGCTTACCGCAAGGACTTGTTCGACAAGTACGGCAAGCAGCCGCCGGCTACGATGGATGAATTCCTGGAGCTGGCGAAGTTTTTCAACGGCAAGGAAGACGGCCTATATGGCGTATCCATGAGAGCGCAGCGCGGCGTTCACGCGGCATCGGGCTTGATGACGATCATGTACAACTTCGGCGGCGGCTTCCTGAATCAGCAAAGCGGCGAAGTGACCATGAACGATCCGAAGACGGTTGAAGCGTTCCAGTTCTACGTAGACCTGCTGAAGAATGCGCCGAAGGATGTCGTGTCCTACACGCATGAAGAAGCGTTGTCGGCTTTCATGACGGGCAAAACGGCGATGTGGCTGGACGCAACGGCGCTGGCGAAGCGGATTCTCGATCCGGCAAGCTCGCAAGTGTATGACAAGGTTGGCTTCGCGCCGACGCCGGAAGGCCCGGAAGGAAAGGCAAGCGCGCTTGCAGGCTGGAATATGTCGATCTCGTCGCAATCGAAAAACAAAGATGCGGCATGGGCATTCATCGTCTATATGAACAGCAAGGAAAATGCAAAAGCCTATGTCGACGGTGGCGGCGTGCCGGTCAGAACGTCGATCTACGAAAATCAGGAGCTGGTAGCGGCTGACCCGTCCTATCCGGTACAGCTGGCCGCACTCAACGATGCGAACGTGCTGGTAGAGAAGGGCATCTCCTGGATTCCGCCGCATGAGAAGCTGGGCCAGATTCTGGACCGCGTCGGCTACTATGTGAGCGCGGCGATGTTCGGAGAGATGACGGTGCCAGATGCGGCAGCGAAAGCGCAGACAGAGCTTGAAGATATAACGCAATAACGGAACTGGCGGCCGGGCCGCGCTAGGTGAGGCGGTCCGGCCAGTTCATCAGCAAGGAAGGTGGCATCCATGATTCGCTCTTACTTTGAGAAACGGCCTCATCTGATTTACATTATGCCCGCCATCATCATTCTCGGCGCGCTCACGATCATACCTACGATATTCTTATATGGATTAAGTGTAACGAATTACGAGCTTGGCTATCCGACCTTCGATTTCGTCGGTCTTGAAAACTATATCCGGCTGTTCTCCGGCAAGGATGCGGAATTCTGGTATTCCGTCGGCATCAGCCTCGGCTTTATGCTTCTGGCGACGGTCACTCAGCTCGCCTTAGGCTTCTGGCTGGCGGTGCTGCTGGACCGGGAATTCAAGCTGAAATTTCTTGTCTTCGCCTGCATGATCGTACCGGTGGCTATGACGCCGAGCATTACCGGTCAAGTGTGGAAGCTGATGATGAACGCAGAATATGGCGTGCTCAATTACTTCCTTCAGTTTTTTGGCGGCAAGGTCGTCTGGCTCTCCGGCGAAAATGCATTCTGGTCGACACTGCTCGTGGACATCTGGCAGAACACGCCGTTCGTAGCGCTGATCATCTATGCGGGCATGCGCTCGCTGCCGACCGATCCGTACGAGGCTGCTGCCATTGATGGTGCGAACAAGCTGCAGATCTTCCGCAACATTACGCTGCCGCTGCTGTGGCCAATGATTTTGCTGGCGGTTATATTCCGGGCGATCGACTCGCTCAAGATGTTCGACATTCCGTATTCGCTCACGCAGGGCGGACCGGGCAGCTCTACAGAGTTTCTGAGCCTCCATATCTACAGGCTCGGCTTTGCGGGAACGGGCTGGATCGGGCGTTCGGCTGCCGTATCGGTCGTGCTGCTTATCCTGACGACCGTGATCAGCATGATTCTGATCAGGCTCTATCGGAAAGGAGTGGAGAATAAAGGATGAATCCGCTAGGAAATAAAAAGCTGACGGTGGTGACGGCCGTACTTCTCCTTATCGTATCGGTTGTCTGCATCTTCCCGTTCATCTGGATGATGATTATCAGCCTGAAGACAGGGACGCAGACGTACGATCCGAGCATATGGTTTTTTTCGCCGACATTCGAGAACTACAAGAACATTTTTGAAAACCGGCATGCGGTTGATTATTTGAAAAACAGCTCCATTGTCGTGCTGCTGACGACGTTCATCTCGATCTTCATCGGCGGGATGGCCGCGTACGGATTTGCGAGATTCGAATTCAAGAAGAAGGAGAACCGCGCATTCTGGGTGCTGAGCCTGCGGATGCTGCCGCCGATGGCGTCGGTCATTCCGATCTTCGTCATGGCGAGCCTGCTCGGCATTCTGGACACGCATCTGGTGCTGATCATCTGCTACATGCTGTTCAACATTCCGTTCACAATCTGGATGATGCGCAGCTTCTTCGAGGAAATTCCGGTAGCGCTGGAGGAAGCGGCATTTGTCGACGGGGCGTCGCGATTCCAGGTATTCATTCGCATTATCTTGCCGCTGGCAACGCCGGGACTGATCGCAACCTCGATCTTCTGCATCATCAATTCCTGGAATGAGTTCGTATTCGCGCTCTTCCTGACAAGCTCCGATGCAAGCACGCTGCCGACGACGGTAACCTTGTTCCTGTCCGTAAGCGGTGTCGTATGGGGCGAGATGTCCGCAATCGGCATTGTGACGATCCTGCCGGTATTGCTCTTTGCGATGATTGTGCAGAAATATATGATCCGCGGCCTGACCTTTGGCGGCGTGAAATAATAGCTTCTCCTATACTAGCGACACAACAGATAATGAAAGGCGATGACAAGGATGAAAAAAGTCAGAATGGGTATTGTTGGAGCAGGAACTTGGGGAGAGACGCATGCTTACATTTATAATGATCATCCGGGTGCTGAAGTAGCGGCAATCTGCGATATGAACAGAGAGCGCGCTGCAGCGCTTGCGGCGAAGTTCAACATTCCGGAATCCGGCATCTTCACCGATCATACAGAGATGCTGCAGCGCGCCGACATCGACGCCGTTGCGATTGTGACGCCGGACTTCGCCCATACCCGCATCGCCGTCGATTGCGCCAATGCTGGCAAGCATTTCATTATCGAGAAGCCTCTGACGACTACGCGCGAGGAAGCGCTGGAGATTGTCGAGGCGGTAGAGAAGAGCGGCGTGCGCATGATGGTCGACCTTCACAGCCGGTGGAGCCCGCTGTTCGCCATTCCGAAGCAATCAATCATGGACGGCGAGATTGGCGAGCCATACAGCGCTTACTACCGTCTGAACGATATCAAATGGGTCGCTACCGATCTGCTCCCGTGGGCAGCGAAGTCCTCGATTCTCTGGTTCCTCGGCTATCATAGCGTAGATGTGCTGCGCTGGCTGTTCAACGATGAAGTGGAGCGGGTATACGCCGTATCCAGAGACGGCGTGCTGAAGCAGGAAGGCGTCGATACCGTCGATATCTACCAGACCATTCTGGAATTCCGCGGCGGCGGCATCGCCACGATGGAGAATGGCTGGATTACGCCGAATACGAATCCGAACGTCAATGATATGAAGCTGAACATTACCGGCACCAAAGGGATGTTCAACATCGATCCGACGCACAGCCAGATGATGGAGCGGTTCACGGAGACGAAGGCCGACCGGCCGGATATGCTGGTGCGCCACTTCATTCACGGCAAGCCGAAAGGCTTCGCTTATGAGAGCATCCGCCACTTCGTCGACCATCTGATTACAGGCGAGCCGTTCTACGTGACAATGGAAGATGCCTTTAACACAACGATGGTCATTCTGGCGATTATGGAATCGGCTAAGACAAGAACGCCGGTAAACGTGCAATATATGTAAGAAAAAATAGAAGCAAGCCATGGCCGCTGCCGATCAACGCAGCGGTCATGGCTTTTTTCGCTTTGCATATATTGGTATAAAGAAAGGCTATCGAATTTATCATTTTTTCTTAAATAACCATTGACTTCCTTCTCGGGTGAATGCTACATTATTAATACCTAGTAAGTTAATAGGAATTGTGTAATTAGGCGGTTTAACACCTGCGGCTCGAGCCGATGGTTTGGAGGTTAAGTTATCGTGAATGCCATGTTTCGTGGAAGAGGATGGAGCTTCGGATTTCGAACAGCCATTATTCTTTATTTTATCTGTCTCATTGTATTGCCCATCTTCGGCATTTATACGCAATCCTTTTCGCTCGGCTGGATGCCGTTCTGGGAGAGCGTCTCCGATCCGCTTGCATGGAAGGCTGTGCTTCTCACGGTGAAGCTGGCTGTCATCGCGACCTTGATCAATATGGCTCTCGGCACGATGATCGGCTGGGTGCTCATTCGCTACCGTTTTCCTGGAAGAAGCTTCTTGAACAGCCTGGTCGATTTGCCTTTTGCTTTGCCAACCGCTGTAGGAGGGCTGCTGATCTTGCTGCTGCTCGGGCCTAACAGTCTAGTAGGCTCGCTAGCTTCATCGGTCGGCATCGAGATTGTATTTCATGAACCGGCTATCGTCATTGCAATGCTTTTTGTTACATTCCCCTTCGTTATTCGCGCGATCCAGCCGCTGCTGGAGGAGCTTGACAAGTCCGAGGAGGAAGCTTCCTATACGCTTGGGGCATCCAAGGCGAAGACGTTCTTCAGCGTCATTCTGCCCACGATGCTGCCCGGCATTCTGAGCGGAGCCATGCTGGCATTCTCCAGGGGACTGGCGGAGTTCGGCGCAGTCGTGCTCGTCGCCGGCAATATCCCGGGGAAGACGCTTGTGGCCTCGGTCTATATATTTGGAGAAATCGAAAGCAACAATCCGCAAGGCGCTGCGGCCGTGTCGGTTATGCTGCTGACGCTGTCATTCCTCATTCTATGGCTGGTCAATGTCCTGCAAGCTAGGAGGACCGGCGCATGACGATAAGAAGAACCTGGATTTGGCTTACGTATCTTGTTTTTGCCCTGCTGCTTATCGCGCCTCTCGTGAAGATTGTGCTGGGCGCTTGGGAGAACGGCATTCAAGGCCTGATTGACGGCCTGACGCGTCCTGAGGCGCTGCACGCGCTGATGATGACCGGAATAATTGTCGTTGTCGTGACGATTATCAACACCGGCTTTGGCATTATGCTTGCCCTGTATCTGGTGCGGGCCCAGTGGATCGGCCCAAGGATGAAACGGCTGCTTAACAGCATTGTTGACTTGCCGTTCGCGGTATCGCCGGTTATCGGCGGATTGATGATTGTGTTATTGCTGGGTCCTCAGACCGTAATCGGCGCTTTATTCGAGGATGCCGGCTTAAAGATTGTATATGCGCTGCCAGGCATGATTCTTGCGACCTTATTCGTGACGTTCCCGATTATGGTGCGGGAGGTTATGCCGGTGCTTCAGGAGATCGGCGCCCAACAGGAAGAAGCGGCGTCGACGCTAGGCGCTTATTCGTGGTATACGTTCTGGAAAGTAACATGGCCGTCCATTCGCTGGGGCGTCATCTACGGCGTCGTATTGACGGTGGCAAGGTCGCTCGGCGAATTCGGCGCGGTGCTGGTCGTCTCGGGCAATATCATGAACAAGACGCAGACCGCAACGACGCTTGTCTATCAGGACGTCGAGAATTTCAACGTAGTGGCCGCCAACGGAATCGCGCTTGTGCTTGCGGCTTTCTCCGTAGGCCTGCTGCTTCTGATGGAATGGGCCAAAAAACGAAAGGAAGTGCATTAGGAGATGCATATCGAGGTTCGCAACTTAAACAAAAGCTTTGGCGATTTCCATGCGGTCAAGGATGTAAGCTTCGATATCGAGAAAGGCAAGCTGATCGGCCTGCTCGGTCCGAGCGGCGGCGGCAAGACATCGATCCTGCGCATGCTTGCCGGTCTCGAGACGCCGACCTCCGGCGATATTGTGTTCCACGGACAGCGGGTCAATGATCTGCCGCCGCAGGAGCGGGGCATCGGATTTGTCTTCCAGAACTATGCGCTGTTCAAGCATATGTCGGTTTATGACAACATTGCATTTGGACTGAAAGTAAAGAAGCAGACCAAAGAGCAAATTCGCGAGCGGGTCATGTATCTGGTGGAGCTTACGGGACTGAAGGGCTTCGAGCATCGTTATCCCCACCAGCTCTCCGGCGGTCAGCGTCAGCGTGTCGCCTTTGCGAGAGCGCTTGCTCCAGAGCCGCAGCTATTGCTGCTCGACGAGCCGTTTGCGGCGATCGACGCCAAGATCCGCACAGAGCTGCGGACATGGCTGAAGGAGATGATCGAGCGCTTAGGCATCACCTCGATCTTCGTAACGCATGACCAGGATGAGGCGATTGAAGTCGCCGACGAGATTATGATCATCAGCAAAGGCCGCTTGGAGCAGAAGGGCAGCCCATGGGATATTTATAAAAACCCGGAGACGCCGTTTGTCGCCAGCTTTATCGGCGAATCGTCGATTGTCGAGAATCTGTCTGAGCTTCGGGGCTTCGAGGATGCGTCGAATGTGGCGGGCACAAAGGCGCTTATCCGTCCCGAATATATTGAGATCGGCAGAGCAGGTGAGATTAAGCTGGCCTCCGCTTCGATGCCGGCTGTCGTGAAGCATCTTCACTTCCGCGGCAGCGAATGGATGGTAGAGCTAGCAGTCGGCGACACGAAGCTGATTACTTACCGGTCACTGGAGAAGGAAGTGCTGCATCCCGGCGAAGAAGTGAATGTGCTTGTCCACCGCGCCTACCTGTTCAACGATCAAACGAGCTGGGTGCTTGAGAATCCGCTCAAAGTCGATCCGATGCCGATTCATATCTAACCTTAGCCTAATTGCGGAAAGAGTGTTGCCCTTATGATACGTAATCCGATTCCCGTAAAGTTCCTGCTCCTTGCTCTGCTGGCTGCCGCAACGTTAATCGTCTCGGCTGGCTGTGCAAAGAAAGATGCGCCGGCAGATGGCCAGCCGGTTGCGGAAGGCGATGTCACGCTCGTAATCGGCGCCTATTCGGTTGTGAAGGACGCTTTCGCAGAGCTGCTGCCGGAATTCCAGAAGCATTGGGAGCAGAAGACGGGCCAGCGCGTCACATTCCAGGAATCGTACGAGGCGTCCGGCACGCAGGCCAGGGCGATCGCAGGCGGCTTCGAAGCCGATGTGGCGGTGCTTGCAATGGAAGGCGATCTGAATAAAATATCGGATGCGGGGCTTCTGACGCATGATTGGCGCGAGAATGATAATGGCGGGATGATCACCCGCTCCATCGTCGTGCTCGGTACGCGCTCCGGCAATCCGCTGGGCATTCAGGATTGGTCGGACCTTGCCCGCGACGGAGTGAAGGTGCTCTATCCGAATCCCAAAACGTCAGGCGGGGCGCAGTGGGATATTAACGCCATCTACGGAGCGGGGCTCAAGCGCTCGGAAGCGGAGACAGGCGAGAAGTCGGCAGAGTATGCCAAGTCGTTCCTGAAGGCGGTCCATCGCAATGTGGAATCGCTCGACAAGAGCGGCAGGGCGTCGATGGCTGCCTTCGAATACGGTGTAGGCGATGTCATCGTGACCTACGAGAACGAGCTGCTTGCCCGCATTAAGAAAGGCGTCTCCTATGATATCGTCATACCGAAGGATACGATTCTCATTGAGAATCCTGCTGCAGTCGTCGATCGCAACGCGGACCGCCACGGCACCCGGGAGGTAGCGGAGGCGTTCGTCAGCTATCTGCATAGCGAGGAAGCGCAGCGCCTGTTCGTCAGGCATGGATTCCGGCCGAGCAATGAAGCGGTAGCCGAGGAATCGAAGGAGAGCTTCACTACGCCGGAAGGCCTGTTCGACATTGAATATTTGGGCGGATGGAGCGAGGTTCGCCAGCTGCTGTATTCCAAGAAGGGCGTTTGGTACCAGGTGCTTGCTGATCTATAATGAGTCTATCCAAGCGGAAGCATGTCGCGATTCAGGCGGCAGCTTCTTTTTTTTCTGGAGAAAGAAGGGATTTCATCGACAAACTCGAATTATAGGAGAGCGAAACAAGAAAAGACGAACAATCGGATATTGCATTCTTGCCCAAAATCGACTACCATTAGATTAGAATAATTCTAAATTCCTGGCGCTTGCCGTCTTGCGGCAGGCTATTCATAGATCGTGTGCGATACCATCATTGGAGGTGCGAAGAGATGAACGTTTCGGCTGAGATAGATAAAATCAAAAGAAGCTTAATGGAAAATGGTTATAAGCTGACGACCCAGCGTGAAATCATAGTGCGGGTTCTTCTGGAGAACGAGCAGGAGCATCTGAGCGCGGAAGATGTCTACATGCTTGTAAAGGAGAAATTCCCGGAGATTGGCCTCGCAACGGTCTACCGCACGCTTGAGCTGCTGGCAGAGCTGCAGATCGTGGCGAAGATGAACTTTGGCGACGGCGTCGCCCGCTTCGACCTGCGCGGCGAAGACCATGAGCATATGCACCATCATTTGATTTGCCAAAAGTGCGGCGCGCTTGAGGAAATCAAAGAAGACTGGCTGACGGATCTGGAGGAGCGGCTGGAGCGGGAATACGGCTTCAAGGTGCTGGATCATCGTCTGGACTTCACCGGCAACTATAAGGAATGCCAAAGCGGCGAATGCAAGCGACATTCCAAAGCTGTCTCCTAGGCTATATAAAGTAATGTAGTAGTCTATAACAAATATCAGCGTGAAAATAAGGACTTCCAAGCGGGATTCATCTGCTATAGGAAGTCCTTTTTGCATTCATTATGATTGACAATGAAAATTATTATCAAATAGAATGGGGACATGAAGCAACACTGAGCGTGTATGGCAAGGGGAGGTATGACGGTTGAAGCGAATTCTGCTTATAGAGGATGAAGTGAATCTGGCCAGATTTATCGAGCTGGAGCTTTGTCATGAAGGCTTCAATGTAACAATTGCTTTCGAGGGAGCGACGGGTTCGCGCCTTGCGCTGGACGAACATTGGGATTTGATCTTGCTTGATCTGATGTTGCCTGAGATGGATGGGATAGAGGTATGCAAGGCCATACGGGCGTATAAGCAGGTGCCGATTATTATGATTACGGCCCGTGACAGTGTTACAGACCGCGTATCGGGGCTGGATACTGGAGCTGATGATTATATTGCAAAGCCGTTTGCTATCGAAGAGCTTCTAGCCCGAATCAGAGTGGTCTTCCGCAGGCAGCAGGTTGAGGGAGAGCCGGACTCTATGCTGAGCTGCGGGGAGCTTAGATTGGATACTGTCTCTCGCCTGGTTAGCAGAGGTACAAAGATGCTGGAGCTGACAAAGCGGGAATTTGGACTGCTGGAGACGTTTATGAAAAATTTGAACCGGGTTATGCCAAGGGAAACTTTACTTGACAGCGTATGGGGCTATGATGCCGTAGTGGATACCAATGTGGTTGATGTCTATGTGCGGTATTTGCGCAATAAAATTGATGTGCCTGGAGCAGCCAGCTGCATCGAGACGATTCGCGGTATCGGCTATGTGATGCGAAGATGAGCAGGATCGGACATTTCTATGCCAAAGTGCCCATCCACTGGAAGCTGACAATATGGGCCTCTCTGCTGCTATGCGGACTGTTCGCCGCCAGCAATTTGATTCAATTCGTATTTGTGGACAAATGGATGGCGAAGCAGGAGCAGCATCGCATGGAGCAGGACATGAAGGAGCTTCTTAATCTGTTATTGTCTAAAGAAGTGAGAATCGGGGAAGGCGATCATACCGATATCCGTCATTATTTGGAGCGAGCCAATAGACGGGACGGCATGATTCGGATTTTGACCGAAGGCGGGACTCCCATTATTGTGACGGCTGATAATATGCCGACAGCTATGGTGCAGGCCGGCTTGCCCTCTGGCAGCAGGATGGACACGCATTATGCCGACGGGATGCTGATCAGCCGGAGTCCAATTACGATTTTTGATTTTCGAGGAACGGTAGAAATTGTCCGTAGTGTCGAAGATATCGAGGGGCTGATTTCTGCTTTTTACCGAATTATGGTTATTTGCTGTCTGGTTGCGATTATGGTTAGCGTATTGGGAGGAAGATTGGTTGCGCGGCAGCTGATCAAGCCGCTGCGATCCATGAATGAGACAATCCGCAAGGTGAAACAGAATGGCCTGCAGGAGAGAATGGCGCCGGGCGCTTCCAAGGACGATATCTCTGCACTGAAAATGATGTTTAACGACATGATGGATGAGGTGGAACGCTCCTTTCTTCAGCAGAAGCAGTTTGTCGAGGATGCTTCGCATGAGCTTAGAACTCCTATTGCCGTTATGGAGGGACATCTGGCGCTTCTTCGGAGATGGGGAAAACATAATCCGGAGGTGCTCGATGAATCGCTGCGGATATCCATGGAGGAATTGACCAGGCTGAAATCGCTGGTAGAAGAGCTATTGACTCTTTCCAGGGCAGAGAAGCTGGAGGAGAATGCCACAGTCGAGCGCTGCGGTACGCCAGTGGCATTATTGAATGCTGTCGTAGGGAAGATGGGCGTTGCGCATCCTTCGTTTTCTTTTAAGCTGGAGGCAGAAGAATTGGACGGAATATCGCTTGCTATCGGTGACAGCCATCTGGAAGGCGTTCTTCGCATTGTGCTCGATAATGCGGTGAAGTATTCGGGCGATAGCCGGGAAGTGACCGTGCTTGCGGAGCGGCATGAGGGAAAGGCGATTATTTCAATCGCGGATAAGGGGATTGGTATTGAGGAGAAGGACTTGCCTTATATTTGGGACCGCTTCTACCGAGCGGACAAGTCGAGGAGCGGGGGTAAACTCGGCTATGGGCTTGGCTTGCCGATTGCCAAACGGATTATGCATAGTGTTCAAGGCACAATCTCTGTGGACAATCATCCAAGCGGCGGGACTGTTGCTATCTTAACCATTCCCGTCACACCAGATTAGATGTAATATATGTGCAAATTTTTTTCGTTTTCACAGCATTTTCTCATTTTCATTCGTTACAATGACTATTGTGGTAATGATATTCATTATCAACAAGAATGATAGCGGGAATGAGAGGGAGAAGATCAATGAAACAGAAGTACATAGTTAAATCGATGTTGGCAGCCATGGCGGCCGTACTCATCCTGACGGGATGCGCGAGCAATAGCGGAAACAAAAACACTGATTCAGCAGGCGCTTCTAAAGGAGATCAGGTTGTTAACGTCTTTACGGCCCGTCATTACGATATAGACTTTGCGATGTTCGATGAATTTGAGAAGAAAACGGGCATTACGGTTAATGAAATTAAAGGCACGGCTGAGGAATTGGTGGAACGGATGAAGCGCGAAGGAGAGAGCTCTGAAGCGGATCTGTTCATTACGGTGGACGGCGGTGTGCTGAACTACGCGAAGGAAAGCGGCGTCCTGCAGCCGATCGAATCGGAGACCATCAACCGCAACGTGCCCGCTGAGCTTAGAGATGCAGATAATAACTGGGTAGCGCTGGCTTCTCGGGCCCGGGTCATCGTCTATGCCAAAGACCGGGTTACCCCGGATCAGCTCTCGACCTACGAGGCGCTGACGGATGAGCAGTGGAAGGGCAAGGTGCTGGCTCGTTCCTCCACGAATCTGTATAACCAGTCGCTAGTCGCATCCTTGATCGAACTGAATGGGGAAGAGCAGACGCTGGAGTGGGCGAAGGGGATTGTCGCGAATTTCGCCCGCGATCCGGAAGGCGGCGACCGTGATCAAGCGAAAGCTATTGTGGCAGGCGTCGGCGATGTAGCGATTATGAATACTTATTATGTAGGACAAATGCTGCACTCCAAGGATGCTGAGGAAGTGAAGGTTGCTGAGAACATAGGCATCTTTTTCCCTAACCAGGAGACGACAGGGACGCACCTCAATATTAGCGGCATCGGTCTGGCGGCTCATGCAAAAAACAAAGCCAATGCGCTTAAGCTAATTGAATATATGACGGGCAAAGATGGACAGGAAATGCTGACAAATGGCAGCTTCGAGTTCCCTGTCAATACTGCGGCCGAATTGCCTGAGCTGCTTAAGGGCTGGGGCGAGTTCAAAAAGCAAAACATCGATTACGCCAAACTGGGCGTGCATAATAAGAAAGCAACCGAGCTGTTGAACAAAGCTGCTTGGAAGTAAGCAGTATGAAGCACTTATTGCCGAGTAGAATCAGACATAAGCTGAACGGTTGGATTGTCATAAGCGGAATTGGGGCTCTTGCAGCCCTTCTTCCGTCTCTTTATATTTTAACGGGCTTATTGCGACGTCCGAGCGAGAACTGGGCGCATATTCAGGAATACATGCTGTTCAATTACGCGTGGGAATCGCTCTTGTTGACTGGCGGGACTGTCGCCGCTACGGTTGTTGCAGGCACATCGCTAGCTTGGCTGACGACCGCTTACGATTTTCCTCTGCGCAGATTTCTATCATTTGCCTTTGTGTTGCCGTTGGCGATTCCGCCTTACATTGCGGCTTATACGTATGGTTCGATGCTAAGCTATACCGGAAGCGTACAGACCTTTATGCGCAATACGCTGGGCTGGTCCGTGGACCAGCGCTACTTCAACATCATGTCGATGGAAGGCGCGATATGGATTTTCTCCTTATTTCTTTTTCCATACGTATACCTGATCACTCGTACATTTCTAGAGAAGCACAGTGCTTCCTTTATCGAGAATGCACGGCTGCTCGGAGGGCATCCCGTCTCGAATTTCTTTAGAATTGTGCTGCCGTTGTCGCAAGGAGCGATAGCGGGCGGCGCGAGTCTGGTCGCATTTGAAGTATTGAATGATTATGGAGTGTCAAAGCATTTCGGTATTTCTACGTTTACGGCCGCTATCTTCAAAACCTGGTTTGGCATGTACGATGTAGATTCGGCCATCAGATTGTCCGGGCTATTGATGAGCTTTATTATCGGATTATTTATAGCCGAGAGATGGATGCGCAGACGAAGAAGATATCATCTGCCCGTTAACCGGAGTACTCCGCTGCGCAGAATGAGGCTTGGCCGAGTCTCGGGTGGGATTGCTGCAACTGTCGGTATTATAATCACGCTGCTCTCTTTTTTTATTCCTGTTGCCCAATTGGCGGTATGGGCTGTCTGGACCTATGATGATGTATGGAATGATCGCTTTTTCCGGATGATCGGCAATACGCTGGGCGTGTCAGCGGCAGCGGCAGCACTTCTAATGGTGTTGGCCGTTATTGCAGCGAATGCGAGCCGCACCTGGCGTTCCGGTATAACGTTAGTTAGCAGCAAGCTTCTCTCCATGGGTTACTCCATTCCGGGAGCTGTTCTTTCTATCGGTGTGCTTGCCGTATTTATATCCCTGGACAAGAGGCTTGCAGGCGTCTATGAGGCGATGGGCTTTGGGGCGAATAAGCTGGTGCTGAGTATGTCGCTCATAATGCTTGTATTTGCTTATATCATTCGGTTTTTGGCTGTAGGTTTTAATGCCGTAGATGCCGGATATGACCGAATTGGCGAACGATATTCCGAAGCCTCCAGAATGCTGGGTCACGGCGTGACGGCTACATTTTTTAAGGTGGAGCTGCCATTGATCAAAGGGGCTGTGCTGACTGGAGGTATTCTGGCGTTTCTGGAAATTGTGAAGGAACTGCCGCTGACGCTGCTTCTCAGGCCGTTCAACTTCGACACGCTGGCTACTAAAGCATATCAATATGCCAGTGATGAACAGATTCATCAAGCGGCCATTCCATCCCTGATTATTATTCTGTTGGGCGTCATAGCAGTTTGCATCTATCAATGGATGGGAAGGAGGGGAAGTACATAATGTCGTTTGTATCGATACATGCATTGTCGTATTCATATCCTGGGACTGCTGCTGCTGTGCTAAATGACTTTTCTCTAGATTTGGAGCAGGGAGAGGTTGTCGGTTTGCTAGGCCAGAGCGGGAGCGGCAAGAGCACGCTGCTCAGGCTTATAGCGGGACTGGAAGCTCCAAGTCAAGGCGAGATCTCCATACAGGGAGAAACAATGTCGAGCCGTCATAAATTTGTGCAACCGGAGAGGCGCGGCGTTGGAATGGTGTTCCAGGACTATGCTCTGTTCCCGCATATGAACGTTAGCCGGAATATTGCTTTCGGCTTGCGCGGATTAAGCCGGAACGAGCGAAAGAATCGTGTAACCGATATGCTGGAGCTTGTGAAGCTGGCAGACTACGGCCACCGCTACCCGCACGAGCTTAGCGGAGGCCAGCAGCAGCGCGTTGCTTTCGCCAGGGCATTGGCACCCAGTCCGAGGCTGCTCCTCATGGATGAACCATTCAGTAATCTGGATTCGGAGCTTAAGAACGGCATACGGAAGGAATTGAAGGAATTGCTGCATCAGACCGGTATTACATCCATATTAGTGACGCATGATCATGAGGATGCGGAGGCACTATGCGATCGTATTATCAGGATGACATCCTTCATGCCCGAGCTTCAGGCAGGTAAGAAGCATCAACTGGTTACTTCTTAGTTTCTTCAATCCGATAAGCGCGGACACAGCTCTCGCATACGCATGACTTGCCGCGAGCATCGCCTGGAATGCGGGCAAGCAGTTCCTTCGGTATTGCGGCATGAAAGCACCAGCAATCGCGAGGGTTCTCTTCCATCAGAGCCGCGCAGCGGTTGCATTCGCCGCACAGAGGACATTTATCGCTCATCATCAATCCTCCTTGTACAATCAGCCCTGCGGCCACAAGCCGCAGGGCTGATTATGTTGGTTAACGGTTTAATATAAATTTCTCGATTACATGCTTGACGCCGTCTTCATTGTTGGACAGTGTCACATAGTCGGCGATTTCCTTCAGCATCGGCACAGCGTTGCCCATCGCGACGCCAAGTCCGGCGGCCTGGATCATCTCGCGGTCGTTCCATGCGTCGCCGATTGCAATCGTCTCCTCCATCGAGCAGCCGATATGCTCGGCCATATACTTCAGCGCATGGCCTTTCGTGCCCTCTTTGTGCATGAATTCCAGGTAGTGCGCTTTCGACTTCGTAATATGGACCCGGTCGCCGATGATCGATTGCAGCTCGATTGCAATCTCATCCAGACGGTCGGGCTCGTCGATCATCAGCATTTTGTTGGTGGGCTGATCGATCAGCTTGCTGAAGTCGGGTTCAATTAAATATGGGATATTCGATAGCTTGGAATAGGCTTTGATCCGATCATTATCCTCGGTGCCATACAGCTCGTCATTCACATAGGATTGAAGATGAAGGCCATGTTTCTTGCAGTAGTCGTACAGCTCCCGCGCCGCATCCGCCGGTACGGAACGCTCATATAGAACTTGTCCATCGAGCAGCGTTTTGACGAGAGCACCCTGATACGTGATAATAGGTACATTAAGATTAATGCCCTTCGCAATCTTCTGGGCGGAAGCGAACATGCGGCCGGTAGCGAGCGTTACCGTAACGCCCATCTCGATCGCGGCGGCCATCGCCCCTCGAGTTTCTTCCGATACCGTTAAATTATCGCTTAGCAGCGTGTCGTCCACATCAATAGCAATCAGCTTATACATACTAGCGGTAGCTCCTCTCTGTTGCCGTCACAGCATTCACAATAAAGTTGATTGTAGCGAAAAACCAGCTTACATACAAGGAGATAATCGAATGGATCACTACAGCGAAACGCCAGTCAAAAAGAAATCGGGATTCATATACGTCATCGGCGTATTTGCATTGCTAATTATTGGATACCTATTCGGATCGCTATCGGTTTCGATGCGCTATCCGATATTGAAGGAGCCTACATTCAAGCAATTCAACGCATCCTACACGAAAATATTGGATGATTATCTGGAAGGCGCTGAGCCGGAGGATCTGATTAACGGCGCTGCCCGCGGCATGCTGGCTTCACTCGAAGACCCGTATTCGCAATATTTGGTCGGGGAGCAGGGCGAGGCCTATACCCAATCTTATGAAGGCGAGTTTTACGGCATTGGCGCCAACATGAGGAAGGAAGAAGAGCAGTATGTCATTACTTCGGTGATTAAGGATACGCCGGCGGAGCGCGGCGGCGTGCTCGCAGGCGATGTCATTCTTGCGGTTGACGGCAAAGAGGTCAAGGGCTTGTCCTTCCAGGAGCTGCTAGGCATCGTGCGCGGAGAAGAAGGCAGCTCGGTTACGCTCACGCTGCAGCGCGCAGGCGAGAAGGAGCCGCTGGAGATCACGCTTAAGCGTGCCGCTATCCCCGTGCATACCGTGTTGGCGGAGCGATTGGATGACGGGATCGGCCATATTACGATCAGCCGGTTTGCCGAGAATACGGCGAAGGAGTTCAAGGAGGAGCTTGCGAAGCTGGAGTCGGAAGGCCCCTTGAAAGGACTCCTGCTGGATATGCGCTCCAATCCGGGCGGGCTGCTGACGTCCACCATCGAGATTGCCAGCGTCCTTATACCGAAGGATAAGAAGATATTGGATGTCGTCTACAAAAATGAACGCCAGACGGTCAGCTTCTTGTCCCATCAGGAGAAGGAGTGGAAGCTCCCGATTACTGTGCTGGTGAATGGTCAATCGGCAAGCGCCAGCGAAGTGATGGCGGCAGCCTTGAAGGAATCCGCCGGAGCGCAGGTAGTCGGGGAGACGACATACGGGAAAGGCGTTGTTCAGGCCTTCAGACAATTTCCTGACGGCTCCGTGCTCAGCCTCACTGAAGCGCAGTGGAAGACACCGGGCGGAACGTGGATCAACAAGCAAGGCGTCGCGCCGGACTATGAAGTATCCCTTCCTGAATATGCGAAGGTCAGACCGCTCGCCACAGGCTCGAAGATGCAGCGCGGAAGCTATGGGGACAATGTCATCACGCTTCAGGTCATGCTGCGCGAGCTAGGTTACGGTCCGCTTGGCAAGGAAGGCGTCTTCGACGAACAGACCGAAGCAGCGCTCAAGGCGTTCCAGAGCGCCGAAGGGCTGGAGTCCACAGGCGTATTCAACGACAAGACAGGCTACAGGCTCGTCGAATTGCTCCGTGAGAAGCTGGCGAAGGAAGATACGCAGCTGGAGAAAGGCATCGAGGTGCTGCAAAGCCTCTCGAAGTAACGACTGGCGAGTTACGTGGGTTGATCAGAAGTCCGAAGTCGGCGTCACGCCGGCTTCGGACTTTTGTTGTTAATGCCATGAAGAGGCGGCAAAGACATGAATGAATGGTGGAGAAGAAGTATATCTTAAGGAAGGCAGAAGAGATGAAGCCGTATTTTGACCGTGAGGTATTTTGAAGATTTCACCAGGCAAGCCTTGTTTCTTGACTTTATCACTGATAATTATTATCATAATGATGAGAACGATGATCAGTTACGAATGAACGGCGCGGGGTGGACCTATGAAGAAGATTAAGTATTGCAGGCGTAATTTGAAAAACGGCTCCAAGTCTCTGTACAAAGCGATGAAGGAGAACTATCCCGACATTAAACGCAAGAAAAGCGATTGTCTGGGCAATTGCAAAACCTGCAAGATGGAATGCTTCGTCGTGGTGAAATCCAAAACCATAAGCGCGCCGACACCGGATTTGCTCTATAAGCGATTGAAAAAAATGATCGGTTAGACATAATAGTGGTTGATTTAGGAAGGGCGGCCATTTGCCGCCTCTTTCTTTTATGTTAGAATAAGTATAAATAAGAAAAGTTGAGGTGCACAATTATGAATGATGCTCTAGCCAAAGCGCTTAACGAACAAATGAACTTTGAGTTCTACTCCGCACATGTGTATCTTGCAATGGCAGCTTATTGTTCCGGCGACAGCCTGGACGGGTTCGCTAATTTCTTTATTGTACAAGCCGAGGAAGAACGGTTTCATGCCATGAAAATATACAAGTTCCTGAATGACCGGGGACGCCGGGCTACGCTTGAGGCGCTGCCTGAGCCTAACAATGAATATGATTCCGTGCTTCATGCCTTCGAGCAAGGGTACAAGCATGAGCAGCAGAATACAGAGCGCTTCTATCATTTGTCCGACCTTGCGATGAACGACCGCGAGCATGCGACGATCAACTTCCTGAAGTGGTTCATCGATGAGCAGGTGGAAGAGGAAGCATTGTTCGACAGCATTATCAATAAGCTCAAGCGGATCGACAAGGACAGCAATGCATTCTATATGCTGGATACAGAATTCGCAGGCCGCTCGTTTACGCCGCCGGCTGAATAACAAGGGATGGGCCTTGAGACGGATGGACGTCTCCGGCCCTTTTTTATTTTAGGGCAAGCTATGGAAGTTGAAAGGGGTAAGAACATGATTGATCAAGCGACACCACAAGATGCGGAGACGATAATGCCGTTAATGCTATCTGCTATTGATACGATCGCATATACACTGTCAGGCACGCGTGACGATGCGGAGACTTGGCGGATATTAGCCGATGCCGTCCGGCAGGAAGAGAACCGGCTGAGCTATCGCAATATTATAGTAGACCGGCGCGATGGCGCCATTGCAGGGATGCTCATTTGTTATGCGGGAGATGAGGCGGAGCGGCTGGATCGGCCGATACGCGAGCGGCTTGCGCGCAATTATGGGCCGGAAGCGGCGGAGGCGCTGGTGCCGGAATGCCGGCCTGGCGATTTCTATCTCGATTCTGTAGCGGTAGATGAACGTTATCAGGGGCAAGGCATTGCCAAGACATTAATTGGCGCTTTCGAGCAAAAAGGCATCCAGGAAGGCTGCGCCAGATTGTCCTTGATTGTCGAGCAGTACAACGATAGAGCCCGCGCTCTATATGAGAAGCTGGGGTATCGGGAGGACGGCGAGCTTCATGTAGGCGGAGCCCTTTATACACGCATGATCAAAGCGCTTTAGGACCGGGGACAACCCCCGGTTTTTTCTCTATGAACTCTATTATCATTTCGTAGACACTTGCCGATCAACATGATAGGATGATCTGGTATATGTTGCTAGGTGAATATGGGAGGACGTGGGGAAATTAATGAACAAGATGGGTTATAAAGCCGTTGTCAGCTCCGTGCTTGTTGCTGGACTGCTGCTGGGGCCCGTAACGGCTGGGACGGCGCATGCTGCGGCTGCAGCAAGCTCGACTGCGGAGAAAAACGCAGCCATCCAGCTATGGGTGGACGGGAAGCAGCTTAAGCTGTCGGCTCCTATCTATAAGGAAAACGGCGTGACGATGGTTCCCATGACGGACTTGCTGAATGCACTGGAAGCTTCTTCGGTCTATGAGAAGAAGTCGAAGACGATCATTATTCGCAATAGCACACTCACCATTACGATGGGGATCGGACAGAAGGAAGCGATCGTGAACGGCAAGACGGTGAAGGCGGATGCTGCGGCAGCTGCCAAAAATAACGTCGTGTATGTGCCGCTCCGCTTTATCGCCGAGAAGCTGGAGGCCAAGGTAGAGTGGGATAAAGCAGCCAATGCCGTCAAGGTGAAAAGCTGGTACTATCAGCAATTGGAGAAATATCAGGACGAAGAAGAAACGGAAAACGTGTATCGCGACGAAGACAAGCTTTCTTCCACTCAAATCGTTGATCTGTTCGATGAAAGCGTCGTAATGATCATGACGAACAGAGGACTGGGCAGCGGCGTAGTGATCGGCGAGGACTTGATTTTGACCAATTATCACGTCATCTTCGATGCGACCTCTGCTATCGCGAATTCGATTTATTATGACGAGTTCAAGGTGAAAGGCGTTGTAGCTTACGACAAGGAAGCCGATCTGGCCATTATCCGTACAGAGGCGCCAATGGATCTGCTCCCGGTTGAGCTCAGCTATGACTACCTTGCACGCAAGGGCGACCGCGTCTATGCCATTGGAAGCCCGCAAGGCTTGATGAATACGGTCTCTACAGGGCTGATCAGCAATTATCATTTCGAGAATGGCATTACTTATCTTCAGACGAACGCTCAGACGGACCATGGCAGCTCAGGCGGCGCCCTGTTTAATGAATACGGCGAGCTGGTAGGCATTACGAGCGCCGGTCTGGATAATTCCTTGGCGGATATCGGCATCTCCGTAGCTGCTTTCCATGCTGCCGAGCTTGCGAAGTCGGTGACGGACGATATGGTGGCCAAAGCCGAATTCCTTACGCCGCCGCTGCCGGATACGCTGAAGGGCGTATCGCATGAAGAGATTCAGAAGTTGATGAAAAAAGAATTCGCGGTTGTGCAGACACTGGAAGGCAATGCCGACATTACGAACTGGCAAGTGAAACGCGATGCGGACGGCTGGCTCGTATTTACAGCTAATATCGATCCCGTATTCTATCTGTATTATGGAGCGGCGACTGCAGGCGAGTTGAGGCTATGGTCGGTGAATTTGGCGCATGAGCTGCATCGGATGCTGCCTGACGAGAAGATTCAGGTGACGGTATCGTTCCAGCGCGATTACAGCTTCCAGCCTAGAGGCCTTGCTTCTGAAGAAGTAACGCCGCTTGGCGAAGGCAAATGGCGCGTTCATTATCCGGTTATCGACATGCAGTTGAAAGACCAGCTTTACATCACAACGAGATTCTAATTGTTAATAGAGGAGCCCTCTCCGCATGCGGGGATAGGGCTCCTCTTCTTTTTTGGCTTCAAGTCCGGTACAATAGAAGGCAGCTTGCCGCTGCCTGACGGGTATCGGCATTTGCACACTGATTAAAGTTAGCGAGGTTTATAGCCATATGAAAGTCGTGTTATCGACGCTTAACGCCAAGTTTATTCATACGTCGCTTGCTCTGCGCTGCCTGAAAGCGTACAGCGAGCATCAATTCGATATCGAGATCGCGGAGTATACCATTAAGGATCCGGCGATGAACATCGTCTCCGACCTGTTCTCCCGCAATCCCGATGTCATCGGCTTCTCCTGCTACATCTGGAATATTGAAGAGACGATCACCGTCGTCAATATGCTGCGCAAAATTAAGCCGGACATCCGCATAGTCCTAGGTGGACCCGAAGTCAGCTACGACACCCAGCAATGGATGGAGCGCCTGCAGGACGTTGACTTCATCGTCATGGGGGAAGGGGAGGAGACTTTCCATCATCTGCTGACGGAGATTGAAGGAGACGGAAAATTCCATATGGTATTCGGACTGGCTTACCGCAAGCGGAAAGGCGACGAGACAGAGATTGTCATTACGCCTGGACGTCCGAAGCTTAACTTGAATGAGCTGCCTTCCCCGCACCGGTTCCAAGAGGATATTCCACACCTGGGCAGCCGCGTCGTTTATTTTGAGACGAGCAGGGGGTGTCCGTTCAGCTGCCAGTTCTGCTTGTCCAGCATTGAGGTGGGCGTGCGGTATTTTGATATGGAGCGGACCAAATCCGATATTCTGTATCTTATCGAGAATGGCGCCAAGCTGATCAAATTCGTGGACCGGACCTTTAATATTAAGCGGGATTATGCGCTAGAGATGTTCCAGTTTCTCATTGAGAACCATCAGGGCTGCGTGTTCCAATTCGAGATTACGGCGGACATTATGCGTCCGGAGGTGCTCGATTATTTGGCCGAGCATGCGCCTCCCGGCATCTTCCGCTTCGAGATTGGCGTCCAGTCGACGAATGATCCGACCAATCTTGCGGTTCAGCGCCGCCAGAACTGGTCTAAGCTGGTCCGTACGGTTACAAAGGTGAAGGACTCCGGCAAGATCGACCAGCATTTGGACTTGATTGCCGGCTTGCCGCTGGAGAATTATGATACGTTCAGAGGAACGTTCAATGATGTATTCGCCTTGCGGCCAGAGGAGCTGCAGCTCGGATTCTTGAAGATGCTGCGAGGAACGGGCTTGCGTCTGGATGCCGAGAAGTGGGGCTATATCTACATGGATAGAGCGCCGTACGAGATGCTGGGCAACGATCTGATGCCGTTCGGCGATATCGTGCGCATCAAGCGCGTAGAGGACGTGCTGGAGAAATATTGGAATGCGCACCGGATGGACCATACGCTGCTTTATTTGGTCGATCATGTCTTCCCGTCTCCGTTCGACTTCTTCCAGTTGTTCGGCGATTATTGGGAGCAGCGGGGCTGGCAGAAGATTGGCCACCAGCTGGAGGATCTGTTCTCGCGGCTATGGTCCTTCCTGACCACTGTTGGCAGCGGTGAGACTGCAGGTATAGAGGATGAAATCAGAGAGAAGCTTGATCTGGACGTTGTGCTGGGTCTCATGAAATACGATTATTTCTTGAACCATAATTACAAGCCGCGCAAGATCTGGTGGGAATATATGCTGGAGAAGTCGGAGTGGTCGCGCTGGATGAAGAAGCTGGGCGATTCGCCTGAGGTTGTCTCCGCTGAATTCGCGGCACTAGGGCTTCAAGAGAGAGAGCTTCATAAGCACGCCGTCCTGGAGCTAATGCCGTTCGACATGGCCCGCTTCCTGCAGACGGGCGAGCTCTGCAAGGATCGCCATACGCTGCTTATTATGCTGTATGCGCTTGGACAAGAGGGAGGCAAGCCTAAGCCTCGTCCGTTCATGGTCGCGGTGGAAGCTGCCGGGGTCCGCTCTTAAACAGGTTCAGGTGCGATGATGAGGAGACGGAAGGAGCTGTCTCAAAAGCAAGGTGGCTCGAAGAGACAGCTCATTCGATGAATGAAGCGGCGAAAATGAAGAGATGGCGGTGCAGGGGGTTCCCTGCACCGCCATTTTTGGGTTCAATGGGCGTTACTTAGTTATCCAGATATAATTCTGGACAATCCCGCCCTTTTGGGACCAATCCAATCATTTTAACGTTGCTGTGTACCGTTATTTGCGTAATTTTGTCCCTTTGGTACGTGCAACGATGTGAGGCGTCGCTATATTCGTATTTCTGCCACTTTGGCGCGTGTAACGACGTGAGGCGTCGCTACATTCGAGTTTTTGTCACTTTGGCGCGTGTAACGACGTGTGGCGTCGCTATATTCGTATTTCTGTCACTTTGGCGTGTGTAACGACGTGTGGCGTTGCTATACACGTATTTCTGCCACTTTGGTGCGTGTAACGACGTGAGGCGTCGCTACATACGTATTCTGCCACTTTGGCGCGTGCAACGAAGTGAGGCGTTGCTATATTCGTATTTCTGTCACTTTGGTGCGCGCAACGTTATGAGGCGTCGCTACATACGTATTTCTGCCACTTTGGTGCGTGTAACGACGTGAGGCGTCGCTACATTCGTATTTCTTTCACTTTGACGCGTGCAACGACGTGAGGCGTCGCTACATTCGTATTTCTGCCACTTTGGCGCGTGCAACGACGTGAGGCGTCGCTACATACGTATTTCTGCCACTTTGGTGCGTGTAACGACGTGAGGCGTCGCTACATACGTATTTCTGCCACTTTGGTGCGTGTAACGACGTGAGGCGTTGCTATATTCGTATTTCTGTCACTTTGGCGCGTGCAACGACGTGTGGCGTCGCTACATACGTATTTCTGCCACTTTGGCGCGTGTAACGACGTGTGGCGTCGCTACATACGTATTTCTGCCACTTTGGCGCGTGTTGTAACGTTGTGAGGCGTCGCTATGTTCGTGCTTTCGTCACTTTAGCGCGTGTAACGCTGTGCAGAACAGCGATTCGCTTCTTCCGGAAGCCGGACAGCCCCTTCTTTAACGGCAAGCTGTTTAATTGCCCGGAACGGAGCAGCGCAGCACCGTCAACGAGCCGGACAATTCATAGCGTCCTAATGTTGCAGGCAGCAAGAAGCATTCGCCAGCACGGACGGATTGCCCGCCTTCTTCCCAGCTCAGGAGTCCTTCGCCCTCTGCAATTACAAGGATAACAAAGCTGTCAGGTGAAGTTGCTGCTTGCTCGCTGCCTCTAATCAGGCCTTTCTCGACCAGAAAATAAGACGATGAAGCGATGGTCAGCCACTCTCCCGGCCCGATGTTCATCGTATTCATACGGCTGGCGCCGGCGTTGTCATAGGCTATTACCCGAAGCGAATCCTCGATGTGCAGCTCACGCAGCTTGCCGTCCAGCCCCGGGCGATTGTAATCGTACAGGCGATAAGTCGTATCGGAGTTCTGCTGAATCTCGGCTGCGACCACGCCCGAGCACAGCGCATGCACGGTTCCGGCTGGGATATAGAAGGCATCTCCGGCTTTGACGGGTACTTCATGAAGCGTGTCCATGACAAGTCCCAACTCCATAGCCCGCGACAAGGCCTTCGCATCCATGTTCTCTTTTAGTCCGTATATGATTTTGGCTCCCGGCTTAGCCGACAGGATATACCACATCTCTGTCTTGCCGGATTCGCCCTCAGGCAAGCCCTCATAATCATCCGTCGGATGAACCTGGACGGACAAATCATCGTTACAGTCCAGCAGTTTGATCAATAATGGGAATCTTCCATTGCTTGCAGCGGCGCCGCAAGTCCCGAACCATTCGCTGCCGTATTGCTTCCGGACCACGTCAAGACCAAGTCCTTGCAGCGGACCGTTCATGACGCGAGTAATCCCGTTCGGATGATCGCTGATCATCCAGCCTTCGCCTATTGCTCCCGGGGGCAGCTGAAGGCCGAAGCTCTCCAAGGCCCGTCCGCCCCATATTCTCTCTTTCATCTCCGCTTTGAATTGCAGCGGGTACGGCTTTATGCTCATGGGCACCGCCTCCTCTGAATTCGTAGTTCCAAGTTGCCAATTATAGAGGCTGTCCCGGCTGGAACAATTCCAGAATTTCGCCATCCGGCCCATAGAAGAAGAAGTATCTTGCGCCGTTCGGAAGAATCGTAATCTCCGTATCGCGCAGTTCTACCGGCAAGCCTTTGATACGCTCAACCTCTGCGTCAAGATCATCAACGGTCAAGGCGATATGATGAACCTTGCCCTCAGCAGGCAGGGAATCGTTATAGCCTTCGATCAATTCAATCTCCGTCTCTTCCGTGCCGGGGAAGGCGAGGAAGGCCAGCCGGATTACGCCGTTCGTATGCGTCATCGTATATTTATGAACCAGGCCCAGCACTTCGGTATAGAAAGCCACAGATGCTTCAATGTTCTTAACCATAATGCCGATATGCTCGATTTTTTTGACTGCCACGGGGACATTCTCCTCTCTCGTATCAGGTTTTTCGTTTCTCTATCGCAATCAGATAAGGCGCGGCGTTCCGCTGCGGCTGTCGGTACAGCACAGCCTGTCCGACCTGCTGCGGCAGGGCAGAGGCCCATGCTTCCACAGCCTCGGCTTCAAGGTCGCCGCCGGAATGGCCGGGATAGAGCACGCAGGTCAGAATGCCGCCGGTACGAAGCAAGCCCAAGGCGGCTTCAAGCGCCACGATCGTCGATTCCGGCTGGGTGACGATGCTCTGGTCACTGCCGGGCAGGTAGCCCAGATTGAACATAATGGCGGCAACTTGGCCGCTATGCTCCGGAGCAACCGCATCCGCCATGCTCGCATGGTTCTGCAGCAACAGCTTCACCTGAGGATGGCCTCCTGCAGCCTCAAGCCTCTCCCGGGTCCGGTCCAGGGCCGCTTGCTGAATATCGAAGGCGTATACGCATCCCTTAGGCCCCACAAGCTCCGCCAGCGCCAGCGTATCGACTCCGCCGCCTGCGGTTGCGTCGATCACGATGTCACCGCAGGCGGCTCGCTCAGCAATCCATTTGTGAGCCGTGCTTAGTACAGATAAGAACCCCACCGGCTACACCTCCAGCTGCCATAAGCGGCCTTGCCACGTATGGCGGCGGCGCAGCTCGGCGTCAATGCCGTTCAGCACTTCCCATTTCTTCAGGCTCCACATCGGCCCGATCAACAGATCTCTAGGCGCGTCGCCCGTCAGGCGATGAACGATCATCTCCGGCGGCAGCAGCTCCAGCGAATCTGCGATCAGCTTCATATATTCGTCCTGCTCCAGGAATCGAAGCAGACCGGCCTCGTATTGCTTCACCATCGGCGTCTTGCGCATCAAGTGGAGCAGGTGGATCTTGATCCCTTGCACATCCATGTGTGCAACCGCGCGGCAAGTGTCCATCATCATCTCATGGGTCTCCTGCGGCAGTCCGTAGATGATATGCGCGCATACACGGATGCCCCGCTCGCGCAGCCGCCTTACGGCATCCAAGTAGCATTCCGTGTCGTGGGCGCGGTTGATAAGCCGGGAAGTCGATTCATGCACGGTCTGAAGGCCCATCTCCACCCACAGGTAAGTGCGCTCGTTCAGCTCAGCCAAATAATCGACGACATCGTCAGGCAGACAGTCCGGACGCGTAGCGATGGACAATCCCACGACGCCGGGCTGCTGCAGTATGACTTCATAATATTCGCGAAGCTCTTCTACGGGAGCGTACGTATTCGTATAGGCTTGGAAGTAGCCGATATACTTCGCTTCCGGCCACTTCTGGTGCTGCCGGTCCCGGATCGTATTGAATTGCGTAACCAGATCGTCGCGCCGTCTGCCGGCGAAGTCTCCAGATCCGCGTGCGCTGCAGAATGTGCAGCCGCCTTTGGCGATGCTTCCGTCCCGGTTGGGACAAGTGAATCCGGCGTCCAGCATTACTTTGAACACTTTGCCGCCGAATTGCTCTCTCATTTCGTAATTCCACGTATGAAATCTTTTGTCACCCCAGAGTAAAGGCTCTTCTGGTGCTTGTATATCAATCATCAATTTCCCCTTCTTCCACAACGTTCACCCTACATTTTATCGAAAAACGAGCCGAAAAGCCATGCTTGAACCGCTTGAAGAGTATAATCGTTCGGATATCGGAAAAACTGGAAATGAGTAAGACGAATCCTCATTTTAGGCTTGAAAAACCTAACATGATGTGTTATATTAAAAGTGCGACAAATCAATGAAAAAACCTGACATAGTCTAAATGTAACCGCACACATGAAAAGTCGATTAATTGGAAATGAAAACATAAATCGATGAGGTGATGTGAGATGAATTTGACAAAAATTCCGAACGGCGACGAGAAAGTAACAGTAGAGCTGACGGTGAAGGAATTGATGGCGCTGGCAGGCGTACACTTCCATGCCAATCATGATGTGAAGGTATCTGCCCGGCGCAAGCTGAATATGGTACTTGAGGATGCATGGGAGAAGGACGGGAAGGACAACGCTCCGATCTCGTACCAATTCCTGAATTAGCACGCTAGCATACATGTCTGAATCGTGAAGAGGCGTTACTCGCAAGGGGCCTGATGGAGGCTCCCTCGGAGGGCGTCTCTTTTTTTTGCAGCAATTTCCTGTTCGGCTGCCAGAGAAGAAAAACGCTTTACAACAAGGGCAGAGTTGGGCACAATAAGGACTGACCATTTAACATGCACGTAATGTGATTAGCCTACAAAAGAGGAGAATAACGATATGCGTTTAAGAGGAAGAAAAGGCATTCGCGAGAGTCTGGAGGGACAGCCGGAGCTGGTGGTGCTGGATGCGGCGCCGCATCGCGGCAAATGGCGCGAGTTTTTCGGCAATGACAATCCGATTTATGTGGAGCTCGGCATGGGCAAAGGGCGCTTCATCAGCCAGATGAGCGTGCGCAATCCCCATATTAACTTTATCGGGGTGGACATGTACGACGAGCTGCTCAGAAGAGCAAGCGAGAAAGCGCGTATCGCCTGGGAAGAGAAGGGGGAGGAGACGCCTCCGAATCTTGCGTTGTTGCGAGCTAATATTGAAGGCATTGAGACGATGTTCGCGCCCGGCGAGCTGGAGCGGATCTTTCTGAACTTCAGCGATCCGTGGCCGAAGAGCAAGCATGCGCGCCGCAGACTGACGCATCAGCGTTTTGTATCGAAGTATATCGAGATTTTGAACGAGCGCGGCCAAATTCACTTCAAGACGGATTCGCAGTCGCTGTTCGAGTTTTCGCTGAACAGCTTCGCCGACATGGAGCTGGTTATGCGGAACATCTCGCTGCATCTGCATAAGGACGAGCCCCGCGAGGATCTCGTATTTACCGAATATGAGATGAAGTTTATGGAGAAAGGTCAGCCCATCCATCGTGTAGAGGTTGTCATCGGCGCAGAGGCGCTCAGAGAGCATCGCGAGAACAAGCAAAAGAGCCTGCAGGCTGAAGTAGCCGCAAGCTCGGATTCTGATGAAGACGATTCGGAAGAATAGCTGTTAAAGTGCGAGTTCAAAAAGTCCGGTTTTCAGCACATGAGCTTATGCTTCCGATGATTCGTTTTTTCAAAACGCTGCAGAAGATGGGATGAAGCTAGGAAATGAGGAGCGGAGCGTAGTGGAAGCTACGTGAGCACCGGAAGTTCCGGCTGAATGCCATATTCGATGTCGAGTAATCTTCCTGATCGGCTTCGTGATCAAAAGTGGACTTTTTGAACAATCTCTTATAGAATCGCCGTCGGGACGATCCAGAAATAATAGACGGCGTACGCCGTAACCGTGCCGATGATCGCTCCAGCAGCGACGTCGGACGGGTAGTGCAGCCCCAGATGCATGCGTGACCAGGCTACGGACAAAGCGATTACCATCGCCGCAGGCGTGAATGCCAGCGTCCAGATGCCTCCAGCCAGCAGCAGCGGCACAATCCATGCGAAGATCGCCGTCGTATGCCCCGAGGGGAACGAGGAGTCCTGAAGCGGCTTCGGGCAGGTCTGGACCTCGGGCATCGCCTGGTACGGACGTAGCCTCTTGAATTTGCGTTTTACAATCGCAACCGGTATATGGCTGATGGCAACCGCCGCAAGGGCTTGCCATCCCGCTGTATTCCAGGGAGCAGGCGCCAGCAAGGCAAGCAGAAGGGCCGAAGCGAGCGTGAACGTGGCGCCGCCCATATGCGTTACCGTGGTGAGCCATCTGTCGACCATCTGGTACAGTCTTCCCCCAGTAGACCTCCGATTTGCCCACATCAGCATTTTCCGCTCTCTCGCTCTCATCCAACCTATCATTCTCTGCATCGCTGTCATCCTCTCTCCCATAGGCAGGCTGAATCTGTTTCTTGTTTCTATTGTAGCAAAGGATTATTGTCTGAGCGTTAACGAAATAATAATTCTGAATTAACTCTCTCTTCATAACCTCTTAATCCGCTTCGAACATACAAGCTTTATCCTTATTATTAAGTACGCCCGCAAGCAGCCGGAGGTTGCGGGTTAATAAGGAGGAGAAGCGAAATTGAAAATCGCGATCTTTACCGACACGTATGTTCCCGATGTGAACGGCGTCGCCCGCACGCTGGGCAGATGGACCCGTTACCTGGATAATCAGGGGGTGCCGAGCATCGTTTTTGCGCCGGAGCCGCCGGCGTCCGCGCATCTGCATAGCGCATCCCACTCTGTCGAACGTTTTGCCAGTCTGCCTTTTTTTCTATACCCCGAATGCAGGCTTGCCCTTCCGAATCCCGTCCATATCCGCAATGCCCTAATCCGCTTTAAGCCCGATCTGATTCATGTCGCCACCCCATTCAACCTTGGCCTGTTCGGCATTCATTACGCCCGCAAATACCATATTCCGCTCATCGCTTCCTATCACACCAACTTCGATCAGTATTTATCGTTTTACAATCTGCAATGGATGGAAAAACTGCTATGGAGGTATATGGACTGGTTTCATCGCGATTGCAAGGCGATATTTGTGCCTTCCGAGACGACTCACCGGGATTTGACGGGCCGTGGCTGGGAGCCTTCAAGGCTTGGGGTGTGGAGCAGGGGAGTGGACCCAAGCCTATTCCATCCGCTCGTGAACCGCTGCGAGCATCGGGCGAGGAACGGGATTGGCGAGCGCGCCTTTCTAGCTTTTTATGCAGGGAGGCTTGCGCCGGAGAAGGATGTCGAGACCGCCATCGATGCCTTTGCTCTATTCCAGAGGATGGCTCCGGATGCGGCATTCGTCATCGCGGGTGACGGCCCTTCCGCTTCAGCGCTCAAGGAGCGGTGCGAAAACGCGAGCGTGAACGCCACGTTCATCGGCTTTGCCGATGCGGCGGAGCTCCAGCGCTGGTATGCCTCCGCCGATGCGCTGCTGTTTCCGTCGGCAACCGAAACATTCGGCAATGTCGCGCTTGAAGCGATGGCCTGCGGGACGCCGGTCATCGCGGCGAATGCGGGCGGCGTGCGCGATACGGTGCGTGATGGAGAGAACGGGCTCCTTCGCCGGCCCGGAGATGCCGAAGGCTTCGCGGAAGCGCTGGCACTGCTGCATAGAGATGAGGAGCTGAAGGCGCGATTGGGACGGAATGCTCATGCCTACAGCCTGTCGCAATCCTGGGATGCGATATTCGACACGCTTCTTGCGGGCTGCATGACGATTGCCGCGGCTTCCTGGCGAGGACATTCCCCCTTTCGGGAGAGTCAGATTAATTAATTCTAATAAGTTTGAAACAATTAAGGACATTTGTGCTAAAAATGAAGCATTTGGTTGAGAATAAGACGGAAGCGAAGAAAAGCGGGGGGAACAGTCTCCCATAATTGAATGCAAGCGTTTTTCCGGCGGAATTAAGCGTAAATAAGTCAAATTCCCATTTTGACAAAGTGGGAGGTTTCCGTGGAAAATCAGTAAGTCAAAACAAAGTTAAAAATTCACAACGACAGACAGAAAACAAAAAGAGAGCCCGACTCGTTATAGAGAGAAGGAGCGGGCACACACAAACTGGGGTTTTAAGGGGGCAATACCGTATGATCTTTACCGTTATGTTTATTTTCTTTCAGGTTGTGCTGGCATGTATCGCGGTGTATCAATTTTCGCTCTCCCTGTTCGGTTTCATGAAGAATAAGAGCAGGAAGCGCCATGCGCCAAGCAAATCGTTCGCCGTGCTTGTAGCCGCGCACAACGAGGAGAAAGTAGTTGGCGCCCTAATCGAAAATTTGAAAAAGCTGGATTATCCGAAAGAGCTGTTCGACGTATTCGTCATTTGCGACAACTGCACAGACGGCACGGCGGCCATTGCCAGAAGCATGGGCGTGCATGCCTGCGAGCGCACGAACTACCATTTGCGCGGCAAAGGCTATGCGATCGAGTGGATGCTGAAAGAGCTGTGGGCGATGCCGCGCCAATATGACGCAGTCGTCATGTTCGACGCCGACAACCTGGTGAACAAGGACTTCCTGCAGCTGATGAATGACGATCTGTGCGAAGGACATCAAGTCATTCAAGGCTATCTGGATACGAAAAATCCGGGCGACTCATGGGTTACGGCAGCTTACGCCATCACTTACTGGTACTGCAACCGCCTGTGGCAGCTGTCGAGAACCAATTTGAAGATGAGCAACTTCCTGGGCGGAACGGGCATGTGCTTTGAATCGGCCCTGCTGAAGGATATGGGATGGGGCGCTACAAGCCTTGTCGAGGATCTGGAGTTCTCCATGCGCTGCGTGAAGCGCAATATTTATCCTGTCCTGAACTACGATGCCAAGGTATATGACGAGAAGCCGGTATCGTTCCGTGCTTCTGCGAGACAGCGCCTGCGCTGGATGCAAGGACACTTCAACGTGGCCCGCAATTACTTCTTCCCGCTCTTGTGGGCGAGCATCAAGGAACGCAACCTGGTCAAGTTCGACGCCGCGATCTATACGATCTCCGTCTACAATACGCTGCTCGGCTTCCTGCTGACGGCTATCATGTGGGTTGATATGGCGCTTCCAGCTCCTAATGTCATCCACTCGCTTTATGGCTACATGCCATGGTGGCTGATCGGAATAGTGATTGCCGCTACAGTGCTTCAATTCCCGGCGGCGATGATGATGGAGAAGGTAAGAAGCTGGAAGATGTACGCGCATCTGCTGACGCTGCCGTTCTTCCTGATCTCCTGGTGGCCGATTACGTTCTATGCGTTCTTCACTCAGAACAACAAGACATGGAGCCACACGCAGCATACGCGCGTCGTCCGTATCGAAGAAGTGCAGAGCAAATAAGCAAGCTTTCGCTGTTGACATGCAATTAGGCTATGTGCTATAGTAATTCAGTATTGTGTTATGACATATTCGCACAAGCAGAAGCGCCCGCTTCTCACCTTTCGGCTTAAGCTGACTGGTTCGCGATAATCGGATGGGTATGCTGACGTTCCTCAAGGGACGGCTATAGCAGAATCAATGAACGGTTATGAGATGCGGGTTCCATGAGAATCCGCATTTTTTTATTTGGAACAACAAGATCGTATACCATTTTGGAGGTGGCACGTTATTAGCAGAGAACATCAAATCAATGATGAAATCCGGGCCAGAGAAGTTCGTTTGGTAGGAGCGGATGGTGAGCAGATCGGCATCAAATCGATTCGCGACGCGTTGCAGCTTGCTGCTGACGCTAATCTGGATCTGGTGAACGTTGCGCCGACGGCCAAACCGCCGGTATGCCGCATCATGGATTATGGCAAATTCCGTTACGAGCAGCAGAAGAAAGAGAAAGAAGCGCGCAAGAACCAGAAGATTGTTGACCTCAAGGAAGTATGGTTCCGCGCCAACATCGAGGAACATGACTACCAGGTGAAATTCCGTAACGTCGTCAAGTTCCTGAATGAAGGCGACAAGGTCAAAGCTTCCGTTCGCTTCCGCGGCCGTGAAATCACGCATGCGGCGATCGGCCAGAAGATTCTGGAACGCTTGTCCAAAGAGGTTGCCGAAATATGCAATGTCGAGCGCGCTCCTAAGCTGGAAGGCCGGAGCATGATTATGATTTTGGCACCAAAAAACAACAGCTAACTGTTGGACCAACATTAAGGAGGATAAACTGACATGCCTAAGATGAAAACGCACAGCAGTCTGAAAGACCGCTTCAAAATTACCGGTACTGGTAAAGTGAAACGTTACAAAGCTTACAGAAACCACTTGCTTTCGCACAAATCGGGACGTCAAAAACGCGTTCTTGCGGGTCAACCGCTTATGGCCGCAGGCGATGTTCGCCGTTTGCAGCAAGGTCTTTCCAACTTGAAATAATGATCGCATAAGATATAAATTCAACCCACAGGAGGTTTCCACTCATGGCAAGAGTTAAAGGCGGTTTTGTCCGCGCTCGTCGTCGTAAAAGAATTCTAAAGCTGGCTAAAGGTTACTTCGGTTCGAAACACCGTTTATTTAAAACAGCGAAGGAGCAAGTAGGCAAGTCCCTAATGTACGCTTACCGCGACCGCCGCAACAAAAAACGCGACATCCGCAGACTGTGGATCGTTCGTATTAACGCTGCTGCACGCGTGAACGGCCTGTCCTACAGCAAATTCATGCACGGCCTGAAGCTTGCGGGCGTTGAAGTTAACCGCAAGATGCTTGCTGACCTGGCAGTGAACGATATCGCTTCGTTCAACTCCCTGGCTGGCGTTGCAAAACAAAAAATCAACGCTTAGTTCAACCTGAGCGTACTTAAGAGGCCTCGTCTTCGTCACTTCTGTGGCGGATGCGAGGCCTCTTTGCGTACCCCCGCGGACAAACATACAGGCATGTCGAGGCCTTTCCGAATACACTACAGAATAACGGGAAAGGAGGGATTTGGCATGCGTAATAATGTTTCCAGGGCACAAGTGCGGAAACTGGTCGGCAAATCCATCTATGCAATGCGCAAGGACGGTTCCGTTGTCTCTGGCAAGCTGGTAGCGCTTCGCGGCAACCGGCTCATTATGTCTACAGGCAAAGGAAAAGGTTCGAAGGGCAAAAAGGTAAGAACGAAGGCCTTCTTCTTATGGCCGCTGCTTCTATTCGATCTGCTTGCTATCGGAACGCTTCCGTTCTGGGGCGGCGGCTTCGGCTTTGGCGGGGGCTTCGGCGGCGGTTGCGGCTGCGGCGTACCGACATGCGGAGGCTGCGGCAACGGCGGATTCTTTTAACGGTCTTTGATAAAATTTAGCTAGAAGGATGGCGAGGCCAGAGGTTTTAGCAGTTCATAACATTGAAGCTCCGGGACAAACCGGACGGTGTGATAGCCGAGCTTATTGTAGAAATGATGGGCTCTGCCATTGATCCGGTCGACGTACAGTCGCGCCACATGGCAATGACGCGCTTTGCCGAAGGCCTCGGCATGCGCCATCAGAGCGGTGCCGTAATGCCTTCCGCGATGCTCGGGATGAGTGACGAGCATATCGACAATCAGCTGCTTCTGATGCACATAGAAATGGACAAAAGCGACAGGAGGACCGAATTTGGACCTTGTCGCAACATACGTCATGCCTTTGCGGAAGCGCTTCGGCAGCTCACGGACCATACGGGCGTCGAGCGGCCTTGCGGTATGTGACATCGGAATCAGCTCTGTGCGAATGAGCCGGACAAGCTCGGCATCATCGGTTCTTGCTTTGCGCGCTCGAATCATGGTATCCTTCCATTCTACGCTGCGCCCTAAGTATGACGCGGCTGCATGGGATTGCCTCGAAAGGGCTACACTAGTATATGAGCATATGCGCAAGGTTGTGTGCAGGCGCTTCTGGAATGCGGCGCAAAATAACGGCAAGCATGTTCTTGACGAACTGTCAGAATCGGCATATAATAATGAAAAGTCATATCAATCGGCAATGATGAGGACGAAGTGTTAAGGGCTCTTTTGCTCAGAGAGCGATCGGATCAGCTGCAACCGACGCCAAAACCCCTTTTCTACGAGCTCACCTCGGAGCTATCCTCCTGAAAAGCAACCAAAGTTGCGTATTAGGGAGCATCGCAGGGCAAGCGTTACAGTGCCAACGGTAGAACGTCGATATGTGCACAGCGTTCTAACCTATGGAGGTTATATATCGGGAGATATATAACGAATTTGGGTGGTACCACGGAAGATCAACCTTTCGTCCCTTCAGCTATGGGCTGAGGACGGAAGGTTTTTTTGTTTTTTCTTGAGAGGAGGAAGACTGATGGCAACGCAAGGTGCAACATTAAAGTCGAAAGAGGAATTAATCGAGAAGCTCTCCAAGCCTGAAGTAATTTCGGGTTCGGAAATTCTGCTTCGCAGTCTTCTGCTGGAAGGCGTAGATTGCGTATTTGGTTATCCGGGCGGCGCGGTTCTCTACATCTACGACGCGATGCACGGAAATCCCGACTTCAATCACTTGCTCACCAGACATGAGCAAGGAGCAATCCACGCAGCGGACGGCTACGCCCGGGCCAGCGGCAAGGTAGGCGTATGTATCGCTACTTCGGGACCAGGGGCGACGAACCTCGTCACCGGCATCGCAACAGCTTACATGGATTCTGTACCGCTTGTCGTCATTACGGGCAACGTCATGTCGACCTTGATCGGCACAGACGCCTTCCAGGAAGCGGATATTACAGGCATTACGATGCCAATTACAAAGCACAGCTATCTGGTTCGCGAGGTAGAGGATCTGCCGCGCATCATCCATGAGGCGTTCCATATCGCCAACACGGGACGCAAGGGACCGGTTCTGATCGATATTCCTAAGGATGTTTCGGCAGCTAAGACGCTGTTCAAGCCGGTGAATGAAGTCAGCATACGCGGCTACAATCCGACGATCTCGCCGAACAAGCTGCAAGTAGACAAAATGATCAAAGCGATCCAGGAAGCGAAGAAACCGCTTATTCTGGCGGGCGGCGGCGTAGTCTACTCCGGAGCTCATGAGGAATTGCTGGAATTCGTAACGAAGACCGAAATTCCGATTACGACGACATTGCTTGGACTGGGCGGATTCCCGAGCGGCAACGATCACTGGATCGGCATGCCGGGCATGCATGGCACGTATACAGCGAATATGTCGATTCAGTCGGCTGATTTGCTCATTAATATCGGGGCGCGCTTCGACGACCGCGTAACAGGCAAGCTGTCGGGCTTCGCGCCGAATGCGAAGATCGTCCACATCGATATTGATCCGGCGGAGATCGGCAAGAACGTTCCGACGGATATCCCGATCGTAGGCGACGTCAAGACGGTATTGGCTCAAGCCAACAAGCTGGCTGTACGCGCTGACAAGGCTGATGAGTGGAGAGCGGAGGTTCAGGCTTCCAAGAAGCAATATCCGTTCCGCTATATCGATTCCGAGACGGAATTGAAGCCGCAATGGGTTGTGGAGATGATCCATCAGACGACGAACGGCGATGCGATTGTAACGACGGACGTAGGCCAGCATCAGATGTGGGCGGCGCAATATTATCCGTTCAACAAGCCGCGTTCCTGGGTAACCTCCGGCGGCCTCGGCACGATGGGCTTCGGCTTCCCGTCGGCAATCGGCGCGCAGATGGCCAATCCGGACCGCACTGTCGTATCGATCAACGGCGACGGCGGCATGCAGATGTGCGCGCAAGAGCTTGCGATCTGCGCCATCAACAATATTCCGGTTAAGGTTGTTATTCTGAACAATCAGGTTCTGGGCATGGTGAGACAGTGGCAAGAGCTGATCCATCAGAACCGGTTCAGCCATATCGATCTGGCAGGCAGCCCTGACTTCGTTAAGCTGGCTGAGGCATACGGCGTCAAAGGCTTCCGCGCATCGAACAAGGAAGAGGCGCGCACGGCATGGGAGGAAGCGCTCCGCCATCCGGGTCCGGCGGTTGTCGAGTTCGTCGTACGCAGAGACGAAAACGTATATCCGATGGTAGCCCAAGGCAGCACCATCGATCAAATGATCATGGGGGATGCGGAATGAAGAAGCATACGATTGCAGTAATCGTCAATGACCAGCCCGGCGTTCTGCAGCGCGTATCCGGCTTGTTCGGACGCCGCGGCTTCAATATCGAGAGCATTACGGTGGGAACAAGCGAGGAGCAAGGCCTCTCGCGCATGGTCATCGTCACATCAGGCGATGATCATACACTTGAACAGATTACCAAGCAGCTTTATAAGCTGATTGATGTTATTAAAGTCATTGATCTCAGCGCAAACGCGATGGTAGCCCGCGAGCTGGCGTTGATCAAGGTGTATGCGGAGCCTGCATCCCGCCCGGAAATTCTGGGCGTTGTCGAGACCTTCCGCGCGGCAGTCGTCGATATCGGCACGCACTCGCTAATGGTGCAGGTCGTAGGCGACACCGAGAAAATAGATGCCATGATCGAGCTGCTGAAGCCTTATGGCATCCGCGAGCTTTCACGCACTGGTGTAACCGCGCTTAACCGCGGTAACGTGAAACAATAATCGTCCCGTCATTACAACAAATCCACACACGTCTATATCCCGCTTTGAGCGGGAGTTTAAGAGGGGAAGCGCGGTTTCTCGGCTCTCCGCTTAAACACCCGCTCAAAAGGGTTAAATTAAAGGAGGCAATCATTCTCATGGCAGTTACATTGTATTATGAAAAAGACGCTGATCAAGGCGTACTGCAAGGTAAAACAATCGCAGTTATCGGTTACGGAAGCCAAGGCCACGCACAAGCACAAAACCTTCGCGACAGCGGCTTGAAAGTCGTTATCGGTCTTCGTCCGGGCAAATCCGCTGACGTTGCCAAGAAAGACGGCTTTGAAGTGTTGACAGTTGCAGAAGCTACTAAAGTAGCTGACGTTGTTCAAATCTTGCTTCCGGATGAGACGCAAGCGAAAGTATACAAGGAAGAAATCGAACCGAACCTGAAGCAAGGCGCGGCTCTGATGTTCTCCCACGGCTTCAACATCCACTACGGACAAATCGTGCCAAGCGCGGACAAGGACGTATTCCTGGTTGCTCCTAAGTCCCCAGGCCACATGGTTCGCCGTACTTACCAAGAAGGCTTCGGCGTTCCTGGTCTGATCGCAATCCATCAAGATGCTACAGGCAACGCAAAAGCAATCGGCCTGGCTTATGCAAAAGGCATCGGCTGTACGCGTGCGGGCGTTATCGAAACTTCGTTCAAAGAAGAGACAGAAACAGATCTGTTCGGTGAGCAAGCTGTACTTTGCGGCGGCGCTTCCGCACTGGTTAAAGCAGGCTTCGAGACGCTGGTTGAAGCTGGATACGCTCCTGAGATGGCTTACTTCGAGTGCTTGCACGAGCTGAAGCTGATCGTTGACCTGATGTACGAAGGCGGTCTGGCTACAATGCGCGACTCCATCTCCAACACAGCTGAATACGGCGACTATGTAACAGGTCCTCGTATCGTGACGGAAGAGACGAAGAAAGAAATGAAACGCGTTCTGGAAGATATCCAATCCGGCCGTTTCGCTCGCGACTTCATCTTGGAGAACCAATCCGGCCGCGCTATGCTGACGGCTACTCGCCGCAATGAAGCTGCTCATCCAATCGAGCAAACAGGCGCGCAACTTCGCGAACTGATGCACTGGATCAAGAAATAATAACGCATTAAGTCATATATACTTGATGTAATAGGAATAACAAATCCCGGTTCACCGGAGCTCATGCCAGGCTCGTCTCTCACGTCCTTGCATGTCCGCTTCCGCGTGCAATCGGGATCATTCTGTTCATGGAGGTAGAGGACATAATGCGGAAAATTTATATTTTCGATACAACGCTTCGTGACGGCGAGCAATCTCCTGGCGTCAACCTGAATACGAAGGAGAAGGTGGAGATCGCGCTTCAGCTTGAGAAGCTGGGCGTCGATCGTATGGAAGCCGGCTTTCCTGCTGCATCCCCGGGCGACCTTGCTGCCGTTAATGCGGTTGCGCTCGCAGTGAAGAATGCTACGGTGATCGGCTTGTCCCGCTCGCGCGAGCAAGATATCGATGCCGTGCGCGAAGCGCTGAAGGGAGCGCAAGACCCGTGCATCCACTTGTTCCTGGCTACAAGCCCGATCCACAGGAAGCATAAGCTGCGGATGGAGAAGGAGCAAGTGCTGGAGGCGGCGGACCGCGCGATTCGCTATGCGAAGAAATACTTTGATAAAGTCGAGTTTTCCCCGGAAGACGCGGGCCGTACGGAGCTTGATTTCCTCTGCCAGGTAACAGATATGGCGATCAAGGCCGGCGCGACTGTGGTCAACATTCCGGATACGGTCGGTTATTTGAATCCTTTGGAGTTCGGCAACATCTTCAAGACGCTGAAAGAGCAAGTGCCGAATATCGAGAAGATTCAGCTCAGCGCCCATTGCCATGACGATCTTGGCATGGCGACGGCGAATTCGCTGGCAGCGATTCTGAACGGAGCGGATCAAATCGAAGGCACCATTAACGGCATCGGCGAGCGCGCGGGCAACACAGCGCTTGAAGAAGTGGCTATGGCGCTAGCGACGCGTCCAGACTTCTTCGGAGCCCAGACGACGCTGAACCTGAAAGAAATTGCGAAGACCAGCCGTCTTGTCAGCAAGCTGACAGGCATGCCTGTTCCGGGCAACAAGGCGATCGTCGGCGCCAATGCCTTCGCTCATGAATCCGGCATTCATCAGGACGGCATGCTGAAGGAGAAGACGACGTACGAGATTATCTCGCCGGACGCGATCGGCCTGAAGGAATCCAAGCTGGTGCTTGGCAAGCATTCCGGCCGTCACGCATTCCGCGAGAAGCTGATTGACCTCGGCTACGAGCTGGAGGAAGAAGCGGTGAATGCGGCGTTCGCCAAGTTCAAGGATTTGGCTGACCGCAAGAAGGCCGTTAATGACGAAGACATTCGCGCGCTTCTTGAAGAGAAGCTCGTAGATACGCCAGAAGTGTTCACGCTGGAGACTATCCAGGTGAATTACGGCAATAAGTCTACGCCGAATGCGACTGTTCGCGTCCGTACTACAGAAGGCGAAGTGCGTGAAGAAACAGCGGAAGGCAACGGCTCGGTCGACGCGATCTACAATGCGATCGACGCTGCAACGAAGGAAGCGGTCGAGCTGGAAGATTACTCCATCAAGTCCGTCTCCCAAGGCAAGGACGCGCTGGGCGAAGTACACGTCGTGCTTAAGCAGGACGAAGTAACAGCGCAAGGCCGCGGACTGAGCACTGATATTCTCGAAGCGAGCGCAAGGGCGTACCTGGATGCGGTCAATCGTCTGATTGACAAGCGCAAGTCGCCGGGCCGCCGCGACAAGATGAGCCTGATTTAGGCGATCATACAAAAGCACGAAGGATCATTCGCGGTGTGCGCTGCCTAAGAGGCAGCGTTCCGCATAATAATCCTTCGTGCTTTTTTTGATACCGGGGCGTATTTTGCTTTTGTCTTCGCGATTGGGCTATCGGCGCGGACTGTTCAGCTTAAGCCGGCGACAAAAACCAGCCGACAACGCCGAACAGAATCATATATTGCAGAAGCAGCAACAGATGTGTTCTTCTCCATAGCTTGCGGCGGTCGGCGGGCAGCTTTCCCAGATCGTAACGCGAAGCAGGCTCCAGCTTCACGGCTTGATAGAGCAGCACGTTAAGTCCGAATGGCAGCAGCAGGCCGATCAGCGCCCATAGAACGGATTTTTCCAGGCGATAGAGGCTGACAGCCATATAGATTTGGAAAGAGGCAGTCAAGACGATCAATCCGGTCCTGATCGCATATAGGGTCCATTCACTCATGCGTTTGCTCCTTTGCTGAATGGGAAAACATCCAAATAATCAAAAGCTGAAGAATTGTAATCCACCCGATGAACATTAAAGCGTCTGGCGTGATAGAATTCAGGAATTCTCCCAGCAGCGCGAGCGGTTCGGTGAATAGATGAACAGAATGGAAGCGGAGAAAACGTCCGATAAAAATGCCAACAGCTTGCAGCACGACGAACAAGAGCAGGATGAGGCCGCTCCATCTGAACCTTGCAAGCAGGCTGCGAATGCTTCGAATCATCGTTATGTAATAAAATATGGCCAGAAGCACACCTGTCACGAGCAGAAAGTAATTCCACCATTCCCGCACGACCAACCCGGCCGTGTAGCGGAACGGAAAAAAATTGAGATGGATCAAATCCGTCACGATATAAAAGACGTTGGGCGACATAAGCAGAAACAGCAGATACACAAAAAGACCGGCAGGCCACTCGCCTTTGGTCTTGGGACGGAACAGCGGCAGGAGATAAGAGATTTCAAGCGCTGCGAAAGCGAGAAACGAATTGAATATCATAAATGAATAGACATTCTCCGCGGCAAACAACACAGCCATATAAGCGAAGAATAAGATACGGGCTTTATTGCGGTCGTTCAGATTCCATTTGACAGTCATGCCTGATATCCTCTTCTTGTTCTTAGTATTCTTTTCAATTCTATTCTTCATATTCTTAACAATTTAAACGAAATAAAGAGCGCGAGGGTTGCATAGAGCCTGCCCCCGATTAGCAACAGGTAATTAACTTATAGTCAATGACTATAAAGCTAATAGATTTTATATCTTTGTCTTGGACTCTCTTTTGTGGTACAAATGATAATAGACTGAGAATGATATAGAGGAGTGTTCGTGAACATGGCAGACGTTAAAAAAATTGCGGTTCTTGGCGGCGACGGCATCGGCCCTGAGGTCGTTGGCGAAGCGTTGAAAGTATTGAAAAAAACTGAGGAATTGTTCGGATACCAATTCGAGACTGAGCATGCTTTGTTCGGCGGCATTGCGATTGACGAGAAAGGAACTCCGCTTCCGCAGGAGACGCTTGAGCTGTGCCAGAAGGCAGACGCGGTGCTGCTTGGCGCGGTAGGCGGTCCGAAGTGGGACAACAACTCCAAGGAGCTGCGTCCAGAGACTGGCCTTCTGGGCATCCGCAAGGCGCTGGGCCTATTCTCCAATATCCGCCCTGCAACGGTGTTTGATTGCTTGAAAGACGCGTCGACGCTGAAGCCTGAAGTGCTGGAAGGCACTGACCTGATCGTTGTGCGCGAGCTGACAGGCGGCATCTACTTCGGCGAGAAGTTCCGCCGCGAAGGCGCGAACGGCGAAGAAGCAGTCGATACTTGCGTATACAATGTTCAAGAGGTTGAGCGTATTGTACGCCAAGCTTTCGATATCGCGATGACTCGCGGCAAGCGTCTGGCTTCGGTAGACAAAGCGAACGTTCTTGAGACATCCCGCCTGTGGCGTGAAGTTGTCAACCGTGTTGCGGTTGAATACCCTGAGGTTGAGCTGGAGCATGTGCTTGTCGACAACTGTGCAATGCAATTGCTTCGCCGTCCGTCCAGCTTTGACGTTATCGTAACAGAGAACATGTTTGGCGACATCCTGAGCGACGAAGCGGCTATGCTGACGGGCTCCATCGGCATGCTGTCCTCCGCTTCCCTGGGCGAAGGCAGCTTCGGCCTGTACGAGCCGGTGCACGGCTCCGCTCCTGATATCGCGGGACAAGGCATTTCCAACCCTATCGCGACGATTCTGTCCGTTGCGCTGATGTTCCGTCTGACATTCGGCTACCACGATGCGGCGAAATCGATCGAAGAAGCAGTTAAGAACGTCCTTGACGCTGGCCATCGCACTGGCGACATTGCAGTCGACAAGAGCCAAGCAATCGGCACAACAGCAATGGGCGATTTGATTGTTGCAGCAATGACGAAATAATAGCTTTACCAATAAAAATAATGGCGGCGCCAGGAGTCAAATCCTGGCGCCGCCATTTCTTATATCTTCTCTTGTATTGGTAAAAAGTTGCTTCTCGCAACAATATCTCCGCATATTTCGTTTATAGAGTGACAGTTGCCGAGCAGACGTAGTCATAATGTTTCTTTGGAGTTGCGCTTGCAAGTGTTGGTCGAAGTTCAATTTGCGAATAACAAATATGCCGTGAGCTGTTTGGGTTTAAGTAATTGTCATGTTGTTAATCTTTATAAATCTATAGCTGCAAGAGCAAACGGAGCAAGAACTTTCTGGAGAAGCGATAGTGTTCGCCTTTGTAGACGGGTTCTTACCCTATAAGGGGTAAGAAGATCAGAAGAATCCGTCTACAACAGCGATCGGAAGAAAGTTTCTTGTGCAGTGGCGGTTGCGGGCGGTGAGCTGGTATACAGGCTGGATATGAAAGCCGGGAGAGCTCTTGAAATTGTTGAAGCTCTTGAAATTGTTGAAGCTCTTGAAATTGTTGAAGTTATTGAATTTTTTGAAGTACATTGAAAGCTGCAAGAGCAAGCGGAGCAAGAAACATTCTGGAGAAGCGGCAGCGTTCGCCTTTGTAGACGGATTCTTACCCTGTGGGGGTTAAGAAGATCAGAAGAATCCGTCTACAACAGCGATCGGAAGAAAGTTTCTTGTGCAGTGGCGGTTGCGGGCGGTGAGCTGGTATACAGGCTGGATATGAAAGCCGGGAGAGCTCTTGAAATTGTTGAAGCTCTTGAAATTGTTGAAGCTCTTGAAATTGTTGAAGTTATTGAATTTTTTGAAGTACATTGAAAGCTGCAAGAGCAAGCGGAGCAAGAAACATTCTGGAGAAGCGGCAGCGTTCGCCTTTGTAGACGGGTTCTTACCCTATAAGGGTTAAGAAGATCAGAAGAATCCGTCTACAACAGAGATCGGAAGAAAGTTTCTTGCGCAGTGGCGACGGGCAGTGTCCGTAATTTACGGTTGAAAGCTTTGTTCGTCAATGTTGAACTTAGCCCACGCATCATGAGGAATTCCTAATGAAAGGGCCGCATGCAGGAATTTCGACGGCTGACAGCGAATACATAATATCTTAAGCGACTCAAGCATCGTCGCCTTCTGTCATCCATATACGCAGTCTATACCGTAAGGAGCGTGACGAGATGAGTTTTTGCTGCGGAGCCAGCATGATTGGAACTAAAGGAACGCTAAAGCATTTTCATACGAATATTCATAATGTGCCGATTACATTTTGCCCGGTATGCCACCGCGTCGACGTTCATTATTTAGCTCAGCAGGAATATGAAATTTTGGCTGAATACGCGCATGGCGACGGCAGCGCCGAAGTTGATTTCGATGATTACGTCGATAGAGACGAGCGTGCGCTGCTTGAGAATTGCGTTAATCACGAGAGTGAAGATCCGATTGAGGTCGTGCGAAGCCAGATCGATATGTCGCTTGACTTGCTCAGCTTTGCCAAAACTATCGACGATATGCAGTGGCAGATGGAGCTCAAGAAGCGGCTAATGGTGCTGAACAGCAGGCGCAACCGTCTGCTGAAGCGCCAATCTTCGGTATAGGATACGGGAAATATTCAGATGCCTCCCCTTGCGGAGGCATCTGTCTTTTTGAAACGGAAAATAAATTAACTTTTTTTAATGATACCCCCGCAAAGCGCGGAGGCAGTCACGAAATGATGTAGTAGTGAGGTGGAGCGGTTGTTGCTGATCCTATTCAAGCGCTTTTTGCGCAAATCGGTTCCCTCCCAAGCTGTATCATCCGAGCAGAGGCTGGGACCGGAGCAGTACGTAGAGAAAATACGACAAGGCGATGAAGGGCTTAGAGATCAATTCATTGCCGAGTATTATCCATATATAGCAAAGCTAACAAGCAGATTTTGCAAACGGTATGTCGATCCAAATAGAGATGATGAGTTCAGCGTGGCATTGCTTGCATTCAATGAAGCGATCAATCAGTATGATGCCGAAGCGGGAGCATCGTTCCTCGGATTTGCAAAAACCGTCATCCAACGTCGGCTTATTGACCATGTGCGAAAAGAGCAAAGGCATTTGCAAGCCGTGCCTTACAGTACATATGATTCGGAAGGCGACGACGGAGCCGTATACAACGTGCTTGATACGAGGCAGGCACTGGACGAACATGAGATGAACAGAAACATTACCGAGAGGCGAGAGGAGATCGAAGAGCTTAGCCTGGAGCTGGAGCTGTTCGGCATTACCTTCCCCGAGCTTGTTGATAACTCGCCGAAGCACGCCGATTCGCGGCAAATGCTGATCGGCATTGCAGCGATGCTGGCTCAAAACGGGTCTCTGATGGCGATGCTCAGATTGACGCAGCGCATGCCAATTAAGGAATTAATGGATCAAAGCGGTGTCTCTCGCAAGACGCTGGAGCGCAACCGCAAATATATAATTGCATTAGCCGTTATCATGTCAGGATCTTATCCTTATATGAATGATTATTTGGACATACGAATTGATGATACAACAGCAGGCAAGGAGGTGAGCAGATGAAGCGCGGAATCGTAATGAGCGTGCATGCCAAACATGCTGTTGTGATGACTGCCGACGGTCGGTTTCTCCGTGCTCCTCTACAAGGCTCGCCTCAGATCGGCGAAGAAATTGTATTCGAGGAAGAGCAAGCAGAGCCTAGGCGCTTGAAATGGAACCGAATCTCGATGCGCTATACCGCGGCGGCGGCCATGCTTGGCATTATGCTGATAGCTGGGCTTGCCTATGCGTTCTCCTCGACCCATCCTGTAGTCGCATATTTGACGATGGATATTAACCCGAGCGTCGAGATTGGCGTTGACGGGGGCGAGAAGGTGCGTCAGCTGCGCGCATTGAACGAAGACGGCGAGCGGATTATTGAGGGGATTGCTTATAAAGGCGTCGATGTCGAGACGGTTGCGGCAGCGATATTGGAGCAAGCGAGCAACGAGCATTATTTGGATGCGCCGTATAAGGATATTTTGATTACTAGTGTACTGCTGAACGGGAAGAAGCAGCCTGGCCTCGAGTTCGAGTCGTTGCTTACGAGCAAGCTGGACGAGCGGTTGCAGCAGTGGATCGCCGACCATGCGGCTGCCAATCAAGCGATAACCATTACAACATTAGCCGTGCCGGAGGCGCTTCGCGCTGAAGCAGATGCCAACGGCATTTCATCGGGCAAGATGGCTGTATATCTGATGGCGAAATATGAAGGACATGCGGTGGATCTGGGGCAGCTGAAGGAGGAGTCAATCGATTCCTGGTCTGAGCCGATCGGCGGCATGAAGAGCCTGGTAGAAGCAAAGGGAGAGGCCGCAACCAAGCAGAAGCTGGAGAAGCTTCTGGCCAAGGAGAAGAAGGCACAGCAGGCGCAAGGCGGCTCGTCCGGTACAGGCGCAGCAGTGAAGCCTTCCTCGACCGCGACGCCTAAGCCTTCGGCTAAGCCGTCCTCCAAACCGGCGGTTAAGCCGACCGTAAAGCCATCCGAGACTGGCAAGCCGAATCGCCATGGCTGGTGGCATGACCGGGATGACGATGATCGCGACGATGATGACGATGACCGCAAATCTTCGGGCAAGTGGAACAACGGCAAATACGGCGATCGCTGGAGCTGGAGCGGGTGGGGAAACAGCAATCATAACGGCTGGTACAATTCCAATAACGGGATCGAAAAAGATAGTAAAAGCAGCAAGGATTCCAAAAACAATAAAGATAACAAAAACAATAAAGATAACAAAAACAGCAGCAATAACGGGAAAAGCGTCCAGCCCTGGACGGGCTGGAACAAAAATATGAATGAAAATAAGGGAGAAACCGACAAAAACAGCAAGAATAACAACAGCAAAAACAACAGTAAAAACAACGGCAAAAACGATAGCAAAACCGATCAAAAAGGAAATCAAAATAAGGATCGGGACAAGGACGCCTCCAAGAAGGGGAGCCGGAACGAAAAAGACGATCATGGCGGCGATGACAGCCAGAACGGCAAAAGCCGCGGAAGCTCGAATCCGGATAGCGGCCAGGACAAGAAGCATAACCAAGGCAATGACCGCAAAGACTCATCCCGCAGCGATCGTCAGCATAACAGCAGAGATTAGCTCAATGCCTGCAAGCAGTCAGCTTGCTTCTATTTGAGCTTGAAGTCATTAGGGGGAGAGGGCTCCGCCTTGTTTTGCATCTAACAAAAAACGAGTCTTTACGACTATATTGACACCTGTTTTCGACAGGATTTCCGATTGACAGCCTTTGTAAAGTAAACCTATGATTAGTGGTAAGTTCATTCGTCCAAATTCATAGTTTTGCCGGGGAGGAGTAGTAGATGCAAGCCATTCGAAAGCGTTATTTCCCGGCGCTTGCCGAGTATATCCGGGGTGGTAAGGAAGCATCGCTTCATCATGCATACGAGCTGGGCAAACAACTTCAGGAGTTTAATCAGGAAGAGATTATAGCCGTACATGAGGAATGCATACAAGAACTCGCAGCCAATGTGGAATCCAAAGATGCCGTTCAACTCTATCATCGGTCCTTCGTATTTCTTATGGAGCTGATGGTGGCATGCCGATTCAAGATGGAAGTCAGCGCTGACGGAGAATTGCATGAGCCGTCGGAGGCACAGAAATTTATGGAGATGCGGGCGCTCATGCTCCATTCGGACCGTTCGTTCGAGAGGGTTAAAAATAAATACGAAAACGTGCTGCAGCATATGGACAGCGGTATCGCGCTATTCGACAGTGACGGTATCCTGTCTTTTATCAACGTCCAGATGGCCAAGCTGCTGGATATTCCCAGAAAAACGCTGGTCGGCTGCAACATTAGAGAGATTCTGCTGCATCCCAAGCTTGCCATTACCTCCAAACGGACCATCCTCCGGCTGTACCGGGAGATGTTCATGAAACGAAGCCGTTACTACGAATTTCAGCATAAGGACGGCAAGCATCTGCTTGCTACTGTTACATACGGCGACCAGCTCGACGGGGATTTCCTGTTCAGTGTGAAGGACGTATCGGAATATAAGCAAATCGAACAAAGCGCTCTGCAGAACGACAAGCTTGCCATGCTAGGCAAGATCGCAGCCGCAATCGCCCATGAAATCCGCAATCCGCTAACGAGCATCAGAGGATTCATTCAGTTGCTTCGGCCTTACTTGCTAGAGGTGGGAAAGGAAGAATATGCGCGTATTATATTGACGGAAATCGACCGCGCCAACGATATCATCTATGAATTTCTCAATTCCTCCAAACCATCCGCTCCTATGAAACAAGCCGCATCCATCGATCATCTCATCCGTGAAGTCGTCATGCTGACTGAAAGCGAATCCTTGCTACGCAATACCGAAATTTCTGTTGAAACGTACAGTGCGGAAGCTTATGTGTCCATTGATATCAAACAAGTGAAGCAGGTCATCCTGAATATCGTGAAAAACGCTCTGGACGCCGTTGAAGAAATGCAATCGGACCGCAGAGGCAAGATCGACATATTGCTCAGCAGCGACGGGCAATATGTGAAGATATTGATCAGAGACAATGGCAAAGGCATGGACAAGGCTACAATGAACAGGCTTTTTGATCCTTTTTTTACAACCAAGCAAGCGGGAACCGGGCTTGGACTCTCTGTCAGCTATCGCATTATCCGCAACCACGGGGGCACGATTCGGGTTGACAGCGAGGTCGGAAGCGGAACGGAGTTTATCGTATATTTGCCATTGGCCGAATAAAGGTTTAGAATCGAATCGGGGTTTCCTGCCCCGATTTTTTGCTATATTTTGAGAAACGAGGGATGTTATCATGACGACAGCTATTCAAGTAGGCAATAGACAGGCGGGGGAAGCGGCGCCTGATGCCCTGGTGCGTTTTATCATAGAGGAAGAATTGAAAGGTACATCCGGAATCCTTCATCCCCAAATAGACGGGCAATTGCGCGCAGCTTATGCCAAAGGACTGTTCCAGGCGAAGCCGGAGCAGGCTGAATGCATGCCATCGCTTGGGCTGATCGAGCAGCCTTATATCGTATTCGTAGGCTACGCGCCGGGCTCCGGAGCTGACGGCTTGCGCCACGCCGGCGCTGCGGCTGCGAAGGCGCTGAAGAAGATTCGCGCTGCGAGCGCGGAACTTCTGCTGACATCGTCGGCATTGGAGCAGGACCTCGGCGCAATCGGCGCGGAAGCGGCAGCGCAGGCGATGACGGAAGGCATCCAATTGGCTTTGCACGATAGACAGCCGCTGAAGAAGGAAGAGCAGGCCCGCTATGGCTTGAATGAGTTAACCTACCGATTTGAAGAGGGCTTTGACGGTGCGCAGGCGCATAGCGGGCTGTGGAAGAGCGGCGCGGACAAAGGCCAGATTCTGGCTGCTAGCGTGGCGTATGCCCGCGATCTGACCAATCTGCCCGGCAATGATCTGACGCCGGAGCGTCTGGCGTACCATGCGGAGGAGCTTGCGTCGCAATACGAGCTCGAGATTGAAGTCATCGACGAATGGACGGCTTCCGAGCAAGGCATGGGCGGTCTGCTGGGCGTCGGCCAAGGCAGCGTCAATCCGCCAAGAATGATCGTTATCCACTATAAGGGAGCGCCGGATTCCTCCGAGGTATGGGGCTTGATCGGCAAAGGCATTACGTTTGATACGGGCGGCATTTCCTTGAAGAAGGCAGCCGGGATGGAAGAGATGATCTCCGACATGGGAGGAGCTGCGGCCGTGCTGGGCGCCCTGCGCGCATTGGCGGAGCTGAAGGCGGAAGTGAATGTGCTCGCAGTCGTGCCGACAGCGGAGAATATGCCTTCGGATCGCGCTTTGAAGCCTGGCGACGTCATTCGGATGATGAGCGGGCATACGGTAGAAGTCGTCAATACGGATGCAGAAGGCAGGCTGGTGCTGGCTGACGGCCTGACAACGGCGATTCGCCGCGGCGCTACGAAGCTGGTTGACGTTGCGACCCTTACGGGAGCTGTGATGGTCACGCTTGGTTATGAAGCGACAGGAGCAGTTACGAACAATGATGCCTTAATGACGGATGTGCTCCGGGCTTCGGAGCGTGCGGGGGAGCGAGTGTGGCAGCTGCCGGCTTATCCTGAATTTTTGAAGGGGCTGAAGAGCGATGCAGCCGATCTGAAAAACAGCGGCTCCCAGTATGGCGGAGCGAGCAAAGGCGGCATGTTCATCGGATACTTCGCCGAAGGGCTGCCATGGGTTCATCTGGATATCGGCGGCACGGCATGGCTGGAGGCGGCCAGAGGCTGGGAGCCGAAGGGCGGCACCGGCGTCATGGTGCGCACGCTGGTAGAATTGACGGCAGGACGGCAAGCTTAAGTCACAATGGATTAGGAGGGCTCTATGACATACGAGGAACTGATGCAGCGGCTGCAGGAGCTGGGCAGCGAGCAGACGAAACGGACCTTTCTCCGGCATGGCGCCATGGAGCCCCTCTTCGGCGTCAAGGTTGGCGATTTGAAGAAGCTCGTCAAATACGTGAAGGAGGACCGGGAGCTTGCGGTACGATTATATGCTTCCGGCAATTCCGATGCGATGTATCTCGCGGGGCTGTCTATTGATCCGAAGCAGGTATCGAAGGAGTTGCTGCGGCAATGGGCGGATGAAGCGTACTGGTATATGATAGCGGAATATACGGTAGCCGGTGTGGCGGCGGAGAGCCCCTATGCCCGCGAGCTTGCGCTGGAGTGGATCGATTCGCCAGAGGAGATGAAGGCGGCATGCGGCTGGAGCACTTATGCCGGTTATGTGTCCATTACGCCCGACAGCAAGCTTCCGATGGAAGAAATCCGCAGATTGCTCGCTAGAGTTCGGTCAGACATCCATAACGAGAAGAATAGGGCTCGTTATGCGATGAATGGCTTTGTCATCTCCGTAGGCACGTATGTCAGAGAGCTTCATGAGGACGCCATTGAGACAGGGAGGGCAATCGGCAAGGTTCATGTTGATGTCGGCGATACGGCTTGCAAGGTGCCTTTGGCCGAGGACTATATTGCCAAAATATCCAACAGAGGCAAGGTTGGCGTGAAGAAAAAAACCTGCATTTGTTAATCAATCGCGCCTTATGATGCATGGACCGGGCATTGATGCTTTAAATGCATGAAACCGATGCCAATATGGTTATGGAAGGCAAGCGGTTATTGTACTAAAATATGAAGAGGCCAAGAAACTGCACAACCTGCAGCGTATAGGCTTCTCTTCCTATGTCTCGGCAAGGAAGGGCAGGCGGCCATGTATGGAATGGTACGCCATAGAAAATAATAGGATGGTTATGAATAGAGAGGGTGGAATTTTCTGCAATGAGCATCCATGATGAGCGCAACTCTTCGCCTTGGAAAAGCTACTATGGTCCCAATCTTGGTTATGTTCAGGAGCAATACGAACTGTTCCTGACCGATCCGAATGCTGTTGAAGCATCGGTTCGCGAATTGTTTCTCGTATGGGGGGCGCCGCCTTCCACAGCAGCTGCTTCTTCGTCGGCTGCGCCGGCTGCCGGCACTGGAGCCGTACAGTCGGGAGCACCGCTAGCAGGCGGTCCGCTTGACAGCAATATGCTCAAGAAGGTCGTTGCCGCGCATCAGCTAATGCTGAATATTCGCAGGTACGGCCATTTAGGTGCGGATATCAACCCGCTGGGCATTAGCCAAACGGCTGACACGAAGCTGCTAGACCCTGAGACCTTCGGATTGACGAAAGAGGATCTGCTATCCATTCCAGCATCGCTAATCTGGGACAACGCGCCGGATTCCATTGCCAATGGTTGGGATGCCATCGTGCGGCTCAGAGAAATTTACACCCGTTCAGCAGCATATGAATTCACACATATCCACGATGAGAACGAGCGTTCCTGGCTCCACAAGCAAGCGGAATCCGGTTCCTTCCCTGCTCCTCTGTCTAATAGAGAGAAGGAAGCGCTGCTTGAGCGCCTCATGCAAGTGGAGCAATTCGAAAGCTTCATTCATAAGACGTTTGTCGGCCAGAAGCGCTTCTCCATCGAAGGCGTCGACATGCTTGTACCGGTGCTGGACGAGATCGTCCGCGCAACGGCGCATGACGGAGCTCAGCATATTCTGATCGGAATGGCGCATCGCGGCCGTCTGAACGTGCTGACGCATGTGCTTGGCAAGCCATATGAGAAGATCTTCTCCGAGTTCCATCACTCCCCTAACAAGGAGCTGGTTCCTTCCGAGGGATCCATGGGCATCAACTACGGCTGGTCCGGCGACGTGAAATACCACTTGGGTGCTGACCGCGCCTTCACGGAAGGCGAGACCGTACGCGCCAAAGTGACGCTCGCGAACAACCCGAGCCACTTGGAGTTCGTCAACCCTGTCGTGGAGGGCTACACGCGCGCGGCCCAGGAAGACCGCAGCAAGCCTGGTTTCCCTGAACAGGATCTGCACAGTGCGGTTACAGTATGCGTGCATGGCGACGCGGCGTTCATCGGCGAAGGCATCGTAGCCGAGACGCTGAACTTCAACAATCTTCAAGGCTACCGCAATGGCGGTACCATTCATATTATCGCGAACAACCGTCTGGGCTTTACGACAAACAGCGTAGATTCCCGTTCGACTTATTACGCGAGTGACCTGGCGAAGGGCTTCGATCTGCCGATCATGCACGTGAATGCAGACGATCCTGAGGCATGTCTGGCAGCTGTGCGCCTGGCTTGCGAATACCGCCTGCGCTTCCAGAAGGGCTTCGTTATCGACCTGATCGGCTACCGCCGCTTCGGCCATAACGAAATGGACGACCCGGAAGCAACACAACCGCTGGTATATTCGAAGGTTCGCAATCATCCGACTGTAGCGACGCTGTATGGCAATCTGCTAAAAGCGGAGAAAACGATTACCGAGGAGCAGCTGGTACAGCTTCGCGAGAAGACACTCGGCGCGCTGCAATCCGGCTATGACGCCATGAAGGCGAATGAAGGCAAGGCGCATGTTCAAGTGACGCAAGAGAACGGCGTAGTTGTGCCGGAGGACGTCCGCACAGCTGTGCCGATGGAGACGCTTAAGGAGATCAATCTGGAGCTTCTGAACCGTCCGGAAGGCTTCACGGAATATTCGAAGCTGCAGCGTATTCTGCAGCGCAGAGCAACAAGCCTGAACGATGGCGAGAAGCTGGACTGGGCGCATGCCGAAGCATTGGCGTTCGCTACCATTCTGGCGGACGGCACGCCGATCCGTCTGAGCGGACAGGATTCCGAGCGCGGCACGTTCGCTCATCGCCATATTATGCTGAACGACAATGCAACTGCTCAGAAGTTCACGCCGCTGCATATGTTCCCGCAAGCGAAGGCTTCCTTCGCGGTTCATAACAGCCCGCTGTCGGAGACGGCAGTCCTGGCGTTTGAATATGGATACAACGTATTTGCACCGGAATCATTCGTTATCTGGGAAGCGCAGTTCGGCGATTTCGCTAACGTCGCGCAGGTTATTTTCGACCAGTTCATGTCTGCCGGCCGCGCCAAGTGGTCGCAGAAATCCGGTATTGCTATATTGCTGCCGCATGGTTACGAGGGTCAAGGTCCAGAGCATTCCAGCGCACGTCTGGAGCGCTTCCTGCAATTGTCTGCAGATAATAACTGGACAGTGGCGAATCTGACCACATCGGCGCAATACTTCCACTTGCTGCGCAAGCAAGCAGCGATGCTTGGCAGCGACAATGTGCGTCCGCTCGTCTTGATGGCTCCGAAGAGCTTGCTGCGCAACCCGCGCGTTGCGTCGCATGGCGTTGAATTCAGCGAAGGCTCCTTCAAGCCTGTGCTGCCGCAATTCAGCCTGACAGAGACCAAAGCGGCCAAGGACAAAGTAAAACGCCTGCTTCTCGGAACGGGCAAAGTTATGGTCGATCTGGAGGAGGCAATGTCCTCAGCTGGCGAAGGCGAATACGCATGGCTTCGCGTAGCCCGCGTCGAGCAGCTGTATCCATTGCCGCAAGCTGAGCTGGAGCGCATCATCGGTCAGTTCAGCAAGCTGGAAGAGATCGTATGGGTACAAGAAGAGCCGAAGAACCAAGGTTCGTGGTCCTACATGGAGCCTCGCCTGCGCGAGCTGGCGCCGGGCAAAGTAGGGGTCCGCTACATTGGACGTCCGGATCGCGCAAGTACAGCAACCGGCCATCAGGAAATTCACGTCGCAGAACAAAACGCTATTATTTCTTCCGCTTTGAATGGTCAACCATTCGAATCGAGTTTGGTAAGGGGGTAACAACAAATGGCAGATATTATTGTACCTGAACTGGGAGAATCGATTTCCGAAGGAACGATTACAAAATGGTTCGTGAAGGAAGGAGACAACGTCAATCAAGGCGATGTCCTTCTGGAACTTGAGACGGATAAAGTCAACATTGAAATCAGTGCGGACAGCAGCGGTGTTGTAGCAAGCATTGCGAAGAAGGACGGCGATGTGGTGCTGGTAGGCGAGGCGATCGGTTCGATCGGCGCGTCCTCCGGCGCGCCGGCTGCAGCTCCGGCACCTGTTGCTCCGAAGGCGGCAGAAGCGCCAGCTCCTGCAGCTCCGGCAGCTGCTGCGGCTCCTGCCGCAGCACCAGTATCGACTGCTTCATCCGTGAATGCATCGCCTGCGGCACGCAAGCTGGCACGCGAACAAGGCATCGATCTGACGCAAGTACAAGGCAAAGACGGCATCGGCCGCATCTATCCGGGAGATGTACGTACCCATAACGGACAAGCTCCTGCACCTGCAGCGGCTCCTGCGCCGACAGCTCCGGCTCCAGCGCCTGCAGCAGCAGCTGGCGGCAAGCCGGTTGAGCGCAAGCGCATGTCCCGCCGCCGCGCGACGATTGCGAATCGTCTGGTGGAAGCACAGCGCACAGCAGCGATGCTGACAACATTCAACGAAGTGGATATGACGGCGATCCTGGATCTGCGCAAGCGCCGCAAGCAGTCCTTCTTCGACAAGAACGAAGTGAACCTCGGCTTCATGTCCTTCTTCACGAAGGCGGTAGTCGGCGCGCTGAAGCAGTTCCCGCTGCTGAACGCAGAGATCGACGGTGAAGATATCGTCGTGAAGAAATTCTACGATATCGGTATTGCCGTATCGGCGAAGGAAGGTCTGGTTGTTCCGGTCGTACGCGACGCGGACCGTCTGGGCTTCGCAGAGATCGAAAGAAATATCGTGGAGCTGGCTCAGAAAGCACGCGCCAACACGCTTTCCATCGGCGATCTGCAAGGCGGAAGCTTTACGATCACCAATGGCGGCGTATTCGGTTCCTTGCTGTCCACGCCAATCCTGAACACGCCTCAGGTTGGTATCCTGGGCATGCACAAAATCCAAATTCGTCCGGTTGCCATCGACAACGAGCGTATGGAAAACCGTCCGATGATGTATATCGCGCTTTCCTACGACCACCGTATCGTAGACGGCAGCGAAGCTGTTCGCTTCCTCGTAGCCGTGAAGGAAATGCTGGAAGATCCGGAGCAGCTTCTGCTTCAAGGCTAATCCATAGCGACACCATGAACCAAGCTATTGGTTATCGTTCGACGATAACCAATAGCTTTTTTGTCATTATTTAGAGGGTGAAGCAGGAAGGAAGCGGGGGTTCGTGGAACATAAACTACCATGGACGATATCGGAGGATTCCCTTCAAGGAGTGTTGCGGACATGACGGAGAGAAGCAACGAATATTTGCTGCGTGAAAGCAGGGAAAGATATGATGCTCTCGTTCACTATTTGCCGGATGGCATCCTGGTCCATTCCGGTTGCCGGATTGTATTCGTAAATGATGCCGCTGTAAGAATGCTTGGGGCAGCCTCAGCGGAAGAGCTGTTGGGGAAAGTGATATTTCCGTTCATTCATCCCGATTATGCGCATCTGCTAGAGGAGAAAATCGAGCAATTTATTAAGGCAGGACGACCGGTTCGATCTGCGTTCAAGAAGTTCGTACGCCTGGATGGAAGCATAGTCAAGACTGAGGTCCATGCTGTGCCCATTATGTTCGATGGCATGCCGGCTGTTCAACTTATCATACGCGATATGTCCGATTGGATTCGGTTGGAGGAGACTTTGCACGAGAAGGATGATTTATATAAGACGCTGGTGGAGCATGTTGTCGCGGGTGTCTTTGTGGAGCAGAATGGCATATTTGTCTATTTGAATCCGTATTTGGTGAAGATGCTTGGCTATCAAACCGACGAGATGATTGGCCGGAGGCTGGAAGAGTTTGTGGACGAAGAAGAAATGCAAGCGTTAAGGAAGCACGATTTTTTTGTCAATAATCATGGTGAAAAGCAGTTTCCATTTCGAATCAAAGGCAAGCACAAGGACGGCAGCACGGTCTATCTCGAGGGCAACAGCTCGATGATTACGTTTGACGGGCAGCGGGCGCTGCTAGGCACGGTACAGGATGTCACGATGAAGCATGAGCGCGAGAAGATGCTTCTGCAAAACGCAAAGCTGTATCAGCGCATCATGATGTGCATGCCGGAGCCTATTGTCATTACGCATAACGAGAAGGTGCTGTATGTTAACCGTCATGCGATGGAGCTGGTGGGGATGTCGGATGATTCCAGTATAGTGGGCACAAATCTATATGATTATATTCATGAGAATGATCGCGAGAGCGTGAAAGAAAAGCTGTCATGGACGATTTCCGTAGACGAGCCTACCTCATTCGCAGAGGGCAGGATCGTATTGACCAGCGGACGAGTGCTGGAAATCGAAGCGGCTAATATCAGCATAGATAATTATATGGGCAAAAGGGTCGTGCTGAGCGTTATTCGCGATTTGACCGAGCGCAAGCGTTCGGAGGAGCGGATACTCCGCTCCGAGAAGCTGTCGGTAATCGGACAGCTTGCGGCTGGCGTGGCTCACGAAATTCGCAATCCGCTTACCGCGCTGAAGGGATTTACCCAGCTTCTGCGATCCAAATACAGGGACGAAGCGACGTATTTTGGCATCATGGAGGGGGAGCTTGACCGCATTAATCTGATCGTCAACGAGTTTATGACGCTGGCGAAGCCCCATCTCTCTCCCTTCCAGCCGGGCAATATGGACGCTATTCTGCAAAGCGTGGTTTCGATTCTGGATACGCAAGCCATTCTGATGAACGTAGAGCTCGTCTATCAGCAGCAAGGGGAGCTCCCGCTTACGAGCTGCAATGAGAACCAATTGAAGCAAGTATTCGTCAATGTGATCAAAAATGCGGTTGAATCGATGCCAAGCGGCGGCAAGGTACAGATTACGGCAAGGGCCGAAGAGATACAGGGTGGACAATACATACATATACAGGTGAAGGACGAAGGGCAGGGGATTCCCCAGGAGCTGATCAGGCGGCTTGGCGAGCCCTTTGTCACAACCAAAGAAAAGGGAACGGGGCTTGGCCTCATGGTGAGCACACGCATTATTGAGGCGCATCACGGCACGATACATATTCAGAGCGCGCCGGATGAAGGGACGACCGTCGATATATCGCTGCCTGTTCTTTGATGAAGGCTGGGGGCGGATGATGGGAAAAACCAATGTTAAAATGATGAAGGAGCGTGAAAGACGATGACAACGCAAAAAGGGACGCTGGGAACAAACACGATTACGCAAATTGGCTTGCTGGTGCATGATATTGAAGCCGTCTCACAGGCATATGCCGATTTCTTCGGCTTGGAGAAGCCGGAATGGTTTTGGACGGATACGGCAGATCAAGCGCAGACTGAGTTCAACGGGCAATCTAGCGAGGCGCGGGCGAAGCTGGCTTTTTTTGATATGGGCTCGCTGCAGTTGGAGTTGATCGAACCGGATCGCCATCCCAGCACATGGCGCGAGCATCTTGATGCGCATGGGGAAGGCGTGCACCATATTGCGTTGATTATCGAAGGAATGAAGGAGAAAGTGACGCTCATGGAGGGCAAGGGGATGAAGCAGGTCCAGAAGGGCGAATATACGGGCGGACGATATGCCTATATGGATACGTTCCAGGAGCTCAAGGTCATGCTGGAGCTCCTGGAGAATGATCCTTCGTAACGAATGTTTGCAAGCGCTGAGCCGTGCATTGGAGTACATGAAACGGACGCGCTGAAATAGGAAACGCCATTCCGGGATGATGTTATCATCCATTGAATGGCGTTTTATATTTATGTGAGCCAGGTATGGCAATGCCGTTTATATGGTTAAAGTGAACGCAGAGGCTTACAACTAGGCGATTAGGCCAGTGTACGCAAAGCGGCATACGTATTTTTCAGCATTTGAGGGCCTGCCATGTTGGCAGCTACTGAAAACCATTCCGAATGCGTCAGGATTTTGCCAATCAGATAAAAAGCGATCCCGCCGATCAGCTCAAAGGCGATAAATTCCTTCCACTGCCACGCCGGCACCACATATACGATAAAAGAGTCTTTTTCCCGAGCTCCAAAACGCACCTTCAACCTCAAGCCCTCCTGCCGCACCCTAACAGAATTCCATACTCAATAGCGTATGCGCGGCAGCTTTTCCAACATTCGCATGAACTAGCTTGCAAGAGCCTCCTTCAAGATGTCCAGCATGGCATCGATATGGGACTTCTGAACGATCAGCGCAGGCATAAGGCGAATGGTATGGGCATTTGGCGCATTGACCAAGAGCCCTTTCTCTCTGCACTTCTCTACTAATGCTGGAGCGTCTGGCACATCAAAGGCAAGCAGGAGTCCTAGCCCCCGCACATTCGCAATTGGCAGGGAAGCGGACAAGCCCTGCAGCCCATCCTTCAAGTATTGGCCTTGCTTGCGCGCCTGCTCGGCCACATCAAGGCGAATCAGCTCGCGCAGCACTGCTAGCCCTGCGGCCATAGCCAGCGGCTGGCCGATGTAAGTTCCGCCTTGGTCGCCATGCTGGAACAGGTCATATTGCTCTTTCGTCAGCATAGCCGATAGTGGGAAGCCTCCGCCGATTCCTTTGCCGAGTGTCATAATATCGGGCTCAATGCCGTAATGCTGGTAGGCGAACATTTTGCCCGTACGGCCAAGACCGGTCTGGATCTCGTCGAATATGAGCAGGATTCCGTACATATCGCATATTTTGCGCAGTCCGTACAGGTAAGCTTCGCTGACGGGATGGACGCCGCCTTCCCCTTGCACTAGCTCCACCATGATGGCGCATGTCTGGTTCGTGACCGCGGCGAAGCAAGCGTCGAGGTCGTTAATCGGCACATGCACAAAGCCGTCTACCTTCGGCGCGAAGAGCGGCTTCCATTGCGCTTTGCCCGTCGCAGACATCATCGCCAGAGTACGGCCGTGGAAGCTGTTCGTCAGCGTAATGATCTCATAGGCGCCGTTCAAGTTCAGCGCCCCGTGCTTGCGGGCAAGCTTTACCGCGCTTTCGTTGGCTTCCGCTCCCGTGCTGGTGAAGAACACCTTATCCATCCCGCTGATGCTGGTCAGCAGCTCAGCGAACTGGATTTGCGGCTCATTGAAGAAGGCGGGGCTGGCATGCACCAGCTTGGATGCTTGCTCGGCAAGCGCCTCCTGCAGAACAGCAGGGGAATGGCCCAGACTATTGACCGCCCAGCCGCCAATAAAGTCCAGATAGCTATTACCTTCGGTATCATAGAGCATCATGCCTTCGCCGCGGGCCATGACGATATCGGGCCGTATAGCGGTATGGAGCACATGCTTTTTGGCAAGCTCGATAGGCGCCGGTATATGAGAAACGGTGTGCGTGTCTTTTTTCGAAGATGAAACATGCATGAGATTGGACAAGGAAATCCCTCCGTTCAAAACTTAATACTGTATAAATATACATCAATACGAATTAATATTCAATAAACAAATGAAGGATTTATGATTTCGCGCACGCCCGTTGTTTAGAAAAATAAAGCTATACTTTTTTGGAAATATCGGGTATGATCTTTATCCCGCTGTTTGAGGCTGGGCAAGGAGAGGGGACAGGAGAGGCTCTCTGCCCTAGCGGATTCAGCGTAGGTACAAACAGGAGGATAAAGAGAGCATGAATCGGAATGATGCATGGATTCGGCTGGATGGAATTGAGAAGAGATTCAAAGTCGCGACCAGGACGGCAGGCCTCAAGGAAGCGACCAAAGCTTTATTCGCACGAAAGCACACGATCGTGGAAGCGCTGAAGGATATCAGCTTCTCGATCGGAAAAGGAGAAATCGTCGGTTATATCGGCCCGAACGGAGCGGGCAAGTCGACCACGATCAAAGTCATGAGCGGCATCCTGGTGCCGGATGAGGGGCAATGCTCCATCATGGGCTATAACCCATGGAAGGATCGGACGGAATACGTCAAGCATATAGGCGTCGTCTTCGGACAACGGTCGCAGCTATGGTGGGATGTCCCCGTTATCGATTCGTTCGAGCTGCTTAGAGATATCTATGCGATACCGGAGGGGATGTACCGGGACAATCTGGCGATGCTGACGGAGATGCTAGATCTGGAGGCGATCCTGAAGATGCCGGTCAGGCAGCTGAGTCTGGGGCAGCGGATGCGCTGCGAGATTGCGGCTTCGCTGCTGCATAGTCCCAAGCTGCTATTTCTGGACGAGCCTACGATCGGGCTGGATGCGGTCAGCAAGCTGGCGGTGCGCAACTTTATCAAACGGCTCAATCGGGAGCAAGGGGTCACGGTAATCCTGACCACTCACGATATGAGCGATATCGAAGCGCTGGCGAATCGGATTCTCATGATCGGAAAAGGCACCCTTCTTTATGATGGAACACTGGATGAATTGAAGGAGCGGTTCGGCACAGGCAAGACGGTAACGGTCGATTACAGGGGGCGCTCTGGACCGGTTGCGATTGAAGGGACAACTCTAATCGAATGGACGGACGAGAGGGCTGTATACAGCTTCGACTCGGAAAAGGTGACGCTTGCGGAGATGGTGACCCGCTTGTCAGAGTCTGTCGAGGTGGTCGATCTGTCGGTGTCGGCCAAAGATATCGACGAGATTATCGTTCAGCTCTATAAGGAGCACCAGATATGAAGGCTTATGCTTCGATTTGGCGCCTCCGTTTTATTAACGGGATGCAGTACCGCTCGGCAGCGCTCGCCGGTATGGCAACCCAGCTATTCTTCGGCTTTGTCTTCATCATGATCTTCGCTGCATTCTACAGCAACGGCTCGGGCGATCAGCCCATTTCTCTGGATGATTTGATTACGTATGTATGGCTGCAGCAAATCTTTTTGTCCTTCATCATGTTATGGTTTCGCGATCAGGAATTGTTTGATTTGATTACTAACGGCAACATTGCCTATGAGTTATGCAGGCCTATGGAGCTGTACCCGCATTGGTACTCCAAGCTGCTGGCTCAACGATTTGCAAGCGCGACGCTGCGCTGCTTTCCGCTGATGGCGATCGTTTTTATTATCCCTGAGCCTTATCGGATGGGATTTCCGCCTACTTGGGGGTCTTTTGTGCTGTTTCTGATTGCGCTGGCGTTAGGTTTGTTTGTGGTCGTAGCGATCTCGATGCTGATCTACATATCGGTGTTCTGGACCATGTCGCCGGTTGGCTCCATTCTGATGATTGCGGTTGCAGGCGAATTTCTGGCAGGCATGGTTATTCCGGTTCCGCTTATGCCGTCGTGGCTTCAGCCGATCGTGTACATACTGCCGTTCCGCTGGACGACTGACTTCCCGTTTCGCGTCTATTCCGGACATATCCCCGTTGCGGAAGCGGCATGGGGCATTCTGATTCAGATTGCTTGGCTAGCGGTGCTTGTGCTGGCTGGAAGAGCATTAATGAAAAAAGCGCTGCGAGCCGTCGTCGTGCAGGGAGGGTAGGCGGATATGAGATTATATTTCAAATATTTGAGCATTCATCTGAAATCCCAGATGGAGTATCGGACATCCTTTTTGTTGATGAGCGTCGGACAGTTTTTTATTCCCTTTATGGTGTTCGGGGGCTTGTACTTCATGTTCCAGCGTTTCGGCGAGCTGCAGGGATGGACTTTCTTTGAGGTAGCGCTTTGCTTCTCCATCATCCATATGTCGTTCTCGCTTAGCGAATGCTTTGCAAGGGGATTTGATGCATTTTCGTCGCTGGTGGGCAGGGGAGATTTTGACCGGCTGCTGGTTCGCCCCAGAAGCACGGCGCTGCAAGTGCTCGGTTCGAAGTTTGAGTTTACGAGAGTCGGCAGACTTCTGCAAAGTGCGATCGTGCTGGTCTGGTCGGTATCGAGCTTGCCGCAAATATGGAGCTTTCCAAAGCTGTTCACGCTGCTGCTTATGATCGCTAACGGCACCATTATTTTTACTGGCATATTCATATTGGCGGCGACGTTCTGTTTCTGGACCATTCAGGCGATTGAGGTTGCCAACGTGTTCACAGACGGCGGGCGCGAGATGGCGCAATATCCGCTCAACATTTATGAGAAATGGGTGACACGTTTTTTCACCTTCATCATCCCGTTCGGCTGTGTCAGCTACTTGCCGCTCATGTACCTGCTCGATAAGCGGGAAGGCAGCATGTACTTGCCCATGCTGATCACATTCGGCGGTATGCTGTTCCTCATCCCTTGCCTCCTCATCTGGCGCTTCGGCGTGCGCCATTACCGCTCGACGGGTTCTTAGCGGGGGAGTTGGGAGGTGGCTGCTTTACGTAGGTTGGAAGGAGTTATTTTATCTGCCTATTAGTGATGTAGCGGGTGAGCTGCCGGTATGCCTCTTATTACTCTTTGATTTGTTGCTTAGATGCTTTTAAGTCATGCAGGTTCATGAGTGGAAGTTTAGCCGGTTGTTTGTTTTTACAGGATAATGGACTCGATGAATCAGTTATGGAGGTGTTGAAGTCGAAAGGTTGCAAATATGCAAAAACGAGGTGCCTTTACCATGAGAAATCGATGGTAGAGGCGCCTCTTTATTTTTCTATTGGGGGGGCTAGAAGGGAGGCACCGCCGTAGTAGTTGCAAGCCGAGAAACTCGGCATAGAGAGCCGAAAGCCGCCGCCGTAGCAGCAGCAAGCCGAGAAACTCGGCATAGAGAGCCGAAAGCCTCCGCTGAAGCAGCAGCAAGCCGAGAAATTCGGCTTTGGGAGCCGAGAGCTGCCGCCGATGCAGGTGCAAGCCGAGAAACTCGGCATAGAGAGCCGAAAGCCGCCGCCGTAGCAGCAGCAAGCCGAGAAACTCGGCTTAGAGAGCCGAAAGCTGCCGCCGTAGCAGCAGCAAGCCGAGAAATTCGGCTTAGAGAGGCGAAAGTCGCTGCTGATGCAGGTGCAAGCCGAGTTTCTCGGCTTGCAGGGCCGAAAGCCGCCGCCGTAGCAGCTGCAAGCCGAGAAACTCGGCTTAGAGAGCCGAAAGCTGCGGGCGGAGCGCAGCAAGCCGAGAAACTCGGCTTAGGGAGCCGAAAACCGCTGCCGATGCAGCAGCAAGCCGAGAAACTCGGCTTAGAGAGCCGAAAGCCGCCGCCGTAGCAGCAGAAAGCCGAGAAACTCGGCTTAGGAAGCCGAAAGCCGCCGCCGTAGCAGCAGCAAGCCGAGAAACTCGGCTTAGAGAGCTGAAAGCCGCCGCCGTAGCAGCTGCAAGCCGAGAAACTCGGCTTGCAGCTCCGCCATGGCGCACCGCCAGCCCCGGAAACTCCCCATAATGCAAACAAGCCCGGCATTCCGGGTAGGAAGGCTGCGGGCTTGATGCTGGTTGCGGCCTGCCTTGGCAGGCTGGCCGGCATCGGATATTCCCCATATCCAAGCGAACTTGCGGTTAGTCTACGGACAAATAAGCGACGGCGCGCTGTTGAAGAACGGATTCCTCAGCAGGCTCGGCCGAAGCAAGCGGGCGTCCGGAGCCCGGATTCTGCAGCTGGGTAATAGCGGCGGAAAATAGACGATAAGCCCGGTTATCGGGATTAAGAGTATGCGCGATACGTTCGGTGAGCCGTTCGGTCAAGGAAACGATCGAGAATTGGCCGATGAAGCTGCGGAAGAGCGGACCCCAACGGTCGAGTTGCAGGCTTGGCTCGCTATCGCTGACGAACTGCTCGTTCCAGCCGTAGCCAAGATCGCTGCTGATGCGGAGACAAACGCGATACCCTGTCGAGTCGATCGCAAGCGCCGGAATGACGAATACTTCCACGCGCGAAATGTTGAGCTGCAGAGGTTGTTCTGAAGGAAATGGGGAATCTTGCAATGATAAAGAAAGCATAAGACATCTCTCCTTTGTCCGCTTACGAGGTTAGCTGTCGGATTCGGGCTAGAGAGTAGACCCTACCGGGGGTACAAATCCCCGGACTCACCCCTTGCAAGGCCGCAGCCGGCTGTCGGCCCGCGTCGCACTTACGTTGGTTCCCCCGCTTTTTCCAGATAGGAAAAATTAAGCGTTGATGTTTACATAATATTTTAACTTTAAAATATCAATTTGTAAATGATATCTTATCGGGACAGCCAAACGTCCAAAATATCCAAAAACCGACATAATTACTTTGCGTTCCCGCCATATTTCAAGTATGATGGTAGATAAAAAGTGAACTCATGTTCAAATCAAAGGAGCAGCAAGCATGCATTCGAAAACTAGTCATTGCAAAATTGTCGATTGTACAATTCGTGACGGCGGACTCGTCAATAACTGGGATTTCAGCGTCGAGTTTGTACAGCACCTTTATAATAGCTTGAACGAAGCTGGCGTCGACTACATGGAGATCGGCTACAAGAATTCGCCGAAGCTGTTGAAGGGCGCTGACAGCGCAGGGCCATGGCGCTTCCTGGATGATGAATTCCTTCGCAAAGTCATCCCGAACAAAGGCAACACCAAGCTGTCCGCGCTCGTGGATATCGGCCGTGTTGACGAGAATGATATTTTGCCGCGCAGCGAGAGCCTGCTCGATCTAATTCGCGTTGCTTGCTACATTCAAGATGTAGACAAGGCCCTTGAGCTGGTGCAAATTTTCCACGACCGCGGATACGAGACGACATTGAACATTATGGCGCTCTCCAACGTAATGGAGAACCAGCTCATCGAAGCATTCAAGCAAATTAATGACAGCGTGGTTGACGTGGTGTACATCGTGGATTCCTACGGCAGCCTGAAGCCGGACGATTTAAGCTACCTGGTGGATAAGTTCCAGCAGCATCTGCCGAACAAACGTCTTGGCGTCCATGCCCACAACAACCTGCAGCTTGCGTTCGCGAACACGCTGATTGCAGCAAACAAAGGCGTAGAGCTGCTTGACGCATCCGTATACGGCATGGGCCGCGCGGCAGGCAACTGCAACACGGAACTGCTTGTATCCGAATTGCAAAATACGAAATACAACGTTCGTCCGGTTCTCGACATGATCGAGAAATATATGGTGCCACTTCGCGAGAAGGAAGAGTGGGGCTACATTATCCCTTACATGATCACGGGTATTCTGGATGAGCATCCGAGATCCGCAATGGCGCTTCGCGCTTCCGAGAACAAGGATAAAGCGGTTGACTTCTACGATCAGCTGACAACTCCGGAAATCTCCAAGTAATACCGAACCTGACTATTACATTTACCCAAAAAGGCGCTTGCCGGTTACGCGATCATTCGCGTACGGCAAGCGCCTTTTTATGGTGGATGAGTCACTCAGCTGCACCCGCTTGCAGCCTAAGCTTCGGTACGGATCAGCTCGCCATCGCCGCGAATGGCGGCGGCGGAGCTGGGCTCGTTGGGGTGGAAGTAGGCGATGCCCTGATACTCCTCGCCTGTTGCTGCCTTGGCGGTAAGCTGCACGCGAATGTCCTCATTCTGGCTGAACCAGGAGAGGAGATCCTTGTCTCTGACGCCATCTACGTCAATATACCACAGCTTGTCTCCATGATCGGTGACGATGACAAGCACGGCCTTCGAGAAAGCAACCTTGAAGGACGAATGCTGCGCGTAACCGATAATGATTGATGATAGTTCAATGGTTTCCATATGTCATGCCTCTTCCTGTTGCTTCATGTATAGCATCAGGCACAGACTCGCTTGCTTCCACACCGCGCGCGGCTCCCAGAAGGGCGTATCGATATGGGCTTGCCGGTTCCCCTTAAGTCTTGCACAGCATCTCCCGGGCAGGAAGGCTGTGCAAGGGTGGCAGGAAAACCGTCTGTACCTGTAATTAGTATAGTTTGCCTTGACGGTATAATACGGAGGACAGCTTGGTTACGGCATGGACAAAGCAATTTTGCCGGAGCGACAGCGGATCGCCGAAGTAAGCCGGCAGGATGCCGTTCATCGTTTTCTGCATCTTGGCGAACAGCTGGCGGTACACTTCCGCTTCCGAATAGAATTGCGTTTCTCTGCCTTGCAGCCATTCGAAGTACGAGACGATGACGCCCCCTGCATTGGCCAAAATATCCGGCACAATGATCGTGCCTTGCGAAGTTAAGATCTCGTCCGCTTCTCCCGTAATCGGAGCATTGGCCCCTTCGACAATGATGCGGGCTTTCACTTCATTCACATTATTGCCGTGAATTTGGTCTTCAAGCGCCGCGAGGAACAGGACATCTACATTCAAGTAGAGCACCGCTTCGCGGTCCAGCAATTCGCCAGCTATGCCGCTTTCCCTCAGCGCATCCTCTGTCGACGGCAGATCGCCGCGGTTCGTCGATGCATACTCGACCAGAGCGGGAATATCAAGACCGCTCTCGTTATACAAGGTGACATTGCGGTCGCTGACAGCGACGACTTTGCCGCGAATATCGGAGCACTTGTAAGCTTCCATCGCTGTAACGGAGCCGACGTTGCCGAAGCCTTGCACCGCGATGGACATCGGCTTGTTCGCGTAAGCAAGCGCCGTTGCCGCAAAAGGGTTCGAGCTGCCGGCCAGCCAGCCGATATTGTCGCGGATGAAGTCATGCATCATATAGCGGAAGGTGAAGTAGACGCCTTTGCCCGTAGCCTCCCGGCGTCCGAGCGAGCCGCCGCTGACCAGACTTTTGCCGGTGAAGCTGCCAAGGTACGGGGAACCGGGATGGATGCTTTTGTATTCCGCCATCATCCAGTCCATCTCGCGCTCGCCCGTGCCCATATCCGGAGCTGGAATATCTTTATCGGGTCCCAGTATATCGCTGAAATACTGGACATATTTTTTGCAGATCGTGTACAGCTCTTTCTCGGAGAAGCTGCGCGGATTAATGACGACTCCGCCTTTGCCGCCGCCGAACGGAACTTCATGCAGCGCGTTTTTGAGCGTCATCAGCGCCGCAAGATTGGTAACCTCGTCTTCATTGACGGATTCATGGAAGCGAATGCCGCCTTTGTAAGGGCCAAGCGCATCATTGTGTTGAATACGGAAGGCAGGAATGCGCACGACATTGCCGTCCTCCAGCGCAATGCGCAGGAATGCCTTATGTACTTTGTTCGGTGTAGACAGAATTGCCGCCAACGATTGAAAGGCTTGTTCCCGGCGTTGTCCTTGGACAAGGGGAAGGAATGAAGAATCTCCCATTAACGCGTTCAGGGATTGTTGTACAATGGCTCCAGTCTGACTTGCCATAGGGATACGACCTCCTTGTAGTAAGCATATGATGTGTGCTTTGACTGATTGTACCATATATTGCGCATGTGAATAAAATGCGGCATAATGTTAGGAAAGCTAACGTGAACGTTCATTCACATCTACACAAAGCAGGGGGATCTCCATGTCTGTCATTCGCGTTTTTATTTATGGTTCGTTGCTGCCGGGTCAAAGCAATCATCATGTCGTATCCAATTATGTAAAGAGCTATATGCCAGGCGTCATCGCGGGGAGGCTCGTCGATTTCGGCTCTTATCCGGCCGCTGTTCGCGACCGTGAATCGGAGAGCCTCAAGGCTGTTATCCAGGGACAGTGGATTACGGTAGACCGGCAGGGGCTGGCGGCCATGGATGTGCTGGAGGACTTCTACGGCATAGAGGAGCAGAACGAATACGACCGCATCTGGGTATCCGATCTGGAATCCCATGGCCTGTCGGGCTGGGTGTATGTATGGGACAGTGACCGGGGCTATCCGCCGATTCCGGATGGGTATTGGCCGGACTATGCGGCGCGGAAGAGCGGGTAGACATGGGCTCATAGAAAAGGCATCCGAGCCGGCGGAAGCGAAAATCCGCAGGCGGGATGCCTTTTTGCCGGGAAAACGGCTGCAAGAATGTGTCTCCAGTTATTGCTCTGCCCTTTGATCTTCTTCAGATGAAAATGCAACAAGCGCAATATCTTCCCCGCTTTGGCCGCTTAACTGCTCCTCCAAATGCTTGATCGCATCAAGCGCATCAGGCATATTGTCCAACTGGGCTACGCGAAAGTGCCTGTCCGTCATCAATGTTCACATCCTTTTCACAGGTCTACTTTTAACAGAATGAGCGAAGAAGCCCGTCCTTATACGCTTTGCGGCGGTTTAAAGCATGGGAAGGGATCAATTGTCCTTTTGCTTGCCGTTTAGTAAACTGGAGTCGAATGAGGAAAGAAGGATGTGGAAGCGTGTCGTTATCGTCGAAATCATTAAATTTACATACTCGCATCGCTGGAATCGCGGTGAGATCGGGAGCTTGCACTTTGCTTGCGGTTGCCGTGCTGGCAGGTCTGCTTCTCTATGAGAGCCCGCACGCATATGCGGAGGCACAGGGCATGTGGCTCGCTGCCCATGAGCATGGACAGGCCGGGGCTTCCGGCACGGATGGCGCGCTGAAAGACATAGTAGAAGCTGGCGTCATGTATGCGGCTAGAATCTTTTATTACTTGGCGCTCATGTTCGCCGCGGGCATTATGCTGCTTCGCCTCTTGATTCCGAAGGGCGGCAGCGGGGCGGAGCAGCGAAGCTGGCTGGATAAGTGGAGCGGACCTGCTATGAAGGCTCTGCTTGTGGCTGTGATCCTCTACGTCTTCATCCATGCCGCGCGTGTCGTCGGAGAGCTTGGCGGCGGCGGCGAGCTCTGGCTGCGCGTGTTCACGGATACAACGTCGGGCCAGTTATGGCTGGCGCTTATCGTATTATCGGTGCTTGGATTCTCGGCGCTGAAGCTTCCGGATCCCGGCAAAGCTCTCTGGGCCGTGCTGCTGCTTCTGACCGAGAGCCTCGGCGGCCATGCAGCCGCCGCTGAGCAAGCCGTAGTCTCCGTTCTGTCCGACTTCGTGCATCTCGTATGCGCGGCGGTATGGGCGGGCGGCGTTATGCTGCTGCTCTTGTTCTGGAGAGCGGACCGGAAGGAGGCGGGACGATTCGCAGAACGCTTCTCCGCAGTGGCGTGGCTGACGATCGTCATTCTGACGGTTAGCGGCCTGCTGATGACTTGGACGCTTATCCCAAGCTGGCTCTATTTGATCTATACGGATTGGGGGCTCTGGCTGCTTGCCAAAACCGTGCTGGTTATCGGCGTCACAGCTATCGGAGCGGCACTGCGATACCGTGCGCGGCGGAGAGAGCTGCCGCGCAGCATCTGGCTGAAGCTGGACGGCTTGCTGATGGTTTTCATCGTTGCCATTGCGGCGATTTTTACCGTTATCAGCCCGATGCCGGATGGGAAGCCGCTTAATTATCACCAGATGGGCGAGGAGCTCCACTATACGCTGAAGCTATCGCCGAATGCTCCGGGGCCGAACGAGGCATCCCTGACGGTATGGCTGCCGGAGGAGGAAGGGGAGCCTGAGTCCGTATCGCTGTCCCTTCGTTATGCGGACAAGCCGGCTATCGGTATTGCGCTTGAGGCGTCCGATTCGGAAGGCGGCATCGCATTCCCGGGATTTGGTGAATTCCGTTATAAAGCAGAAGATGTTGTGCTGCCTCGTCCTGGCAATTGGACAGCTGTAATCACAGTGACGCAAGCCTCCGGCGAAAAGCTGGAGAGGGAGTTTTCTTTTGCCAGCAATTAATGTGAAGAGGGGGAGCCGCATTGTCCTATAGATGGTTGAAATGGCTTATTCTATGGATACCGACAGTCGTGATCGGGCTATGGGAATATGTCCGCCACGCCTTTCTCTTGCCGTACGTCTCGATGGAATTAGGGAACTGGCTGGCCCCTGTCTTCGTATTTCTTATTACGCTGACGCTTGTCCGCCGGTTATTCGCCAAGCTGGAGGCGATGCAGGATTCGCTGAAGCGCCAGCAGGTGGTGAAGGCCGCATTCGAAGAAAGAGAACAGCTCGCCAGAGAGCTGCATGACGGGATCTCGCAGTCGCTGTTCATGCTGTCGGTGAAGCTGAACAAGCTCGATCGGGCGCAGTCGGAGGCGGATGCCACGAAGGCGATGGAGGGTGTCCGCCATACGGTGCGCCATGTGTATGAAGACGTCCGGCAGTCGATCTCGAATCTGCAGAATGCTCTGCAGCCTGCTGATTCGACCTGGCTGCAGAGCATTCACAGGCTGTCTTCGGAGCTGGAGCAAGCGCAAGGGATTGCCGTGACGGTGGATTCCAAGCTGTATGACGGGCTTCTGACGAATAGGCAGAAGGTAGAGCTGCTGGCCATTCTCCGGGAGGCGCTGATGAATGTGCAGAAGCACGCCGGCGCATCGGCTGTCACCATCCAGGCCGAGCATCACGGCGCGCTGAATGTGCCGGTCCCGGCGTTCAGCTGTGTTATTGAGGATGACGGCAAGGGAGCAACGGAAGAGGAGCTGCAGGAGCTGGGCAAATACGGCATCAGAATGATGCGGGAGCGGGCCAAGGCAATGGGCTGGAAGCTGAATATCGGCCCAAGCGCGCTTGGCGGCATTCGTATTGAAATTACAGGAGGAGGCGCGAGCGGATGAGCGGTAGGCCGGGAAAAGTCAAAGTGTTGATTGTGGATGATCATCCCCACGGCAGGGAGGGCATTCGCGAAATTTTGTCGGGAGACGATCTGTTCGAAGCTGTAGGCGAGGCGGCAAGCGGCGAGGAAGCGATCGCGCTGGCCTCCGATCTGTTGCCGGATCTGGTGCTGATGGATATTCGGATGCCGGGCATGGGGGGGCTGGAGGCGACCTACAGGCTGAAGCTGCTGCTGCCTTCGCTGAAGATTATAATGGTCACGGTATCCGACGACATTACGCATTTGTTCGAAGCGATCAAGCGCGGGGCGCAGGGCTATTTGCTCAAAAACCTGGACCCTTCGGCATGGCTGCAATATTTGCGCGAGATTGCGGTCGATGAGGCGCCGATGTCGAAGGAGCTGGCGTTCCGCCTTCTTCAGGAGTTTTCGGCCGGCGCGTCCGGCGGAGCAGCCGGCAGCGAAGCGTCCCAGCCACAGGCCGGCAGCTCATTCCCGCTTACTCCGTTATCGGGGCGGGAGAAGGAAGTGCTGCAGCGGGTCGCGACAGGCGCATCCAATAGGGAGATCGCAGCCGCGCTTTGCCTGTCCGAGCATACGGTGAAAAATCATTTAAAAAATATTTTGCAGAAGCTGCATCTGGAGAATCGGGTTCAGCTGACCAGATATGCGATGGAGCAAGGCTTGTTGCGGCAGTAGACTTGCCTTCCAAGGATTTACAATCGCTCAATTTGGTTATAAAATCGGTATGGAGAAGACGACGGTCAAACAGGGGAAGGGGAGGATCGCATGGAAACGTTCGGACGGGGATGCCTGTATATCATTGTCGGGATCATCATACTCTTCGTGCTAGCGTTTATCTTTGGAGGCACGATTCGCATTCCTTGGTTCATTTTGATTCCGCTTGTCATATTCGCCTTTTGGATTGCCTCCAAGAAGAGCAAGTAATCGTGATGTGATGAGGGGAACCGGACATTTGCAGGAACTTGGGAACATCGGTTGCATCGGGCTCGGACTTTGAATATAATAAACAGTAATGTTTTGTATAGGAACAAGCGATGACGGAGAAAAGTAAGCAGTGCTTTCGTACAGGGAGAGAACGCCGAAGATTGAGAGCGTTCTTGCGAAATCCAGGCTGCCGAAGTTCGCTCCTGAGCATGCGTCTGAACCGGACCGGCCCCATGCCGCCCCAAGTAGGAACGCACGGGTCCCGCCGTTACAGGGTCTAGAGGAATAGCGCGCCGAACTGGTTGCGCCGTTCGAATTAGGGTGGTACCACGGTTCTTCCGTCCCTTCGGGGAGGAAGGGCCTTTTTTTATGCATTCCGGCAGTGGTCTGCCGGTCGACACTACTAGGGGGCGATGAATGTGAAGGCAAGACTGGAGGAGCTGCGCGTCGAGGCGCTGCAGGAGCTGCAAGGCGTTGAGACGCCTGCGGCGCTGAATGACCTGAGAGTCAAATATTTGGGCAAAAAAGGCGCATTGACTGAAATATTGCGCGGCATGGGCGCGCTAAGCGCTGAAGAGCGTCCGGTCATCGGACAAGTGGCGAACGACGTACGCTCGGCAATCGAGAGCGTCATCGAAGAGAAGGCTGCCGCTTTCCAGGAAGCGGAGACGAACAACCGTCTGATGGCGGAGACGATCGACGTGACGCTGCCGGGCAAGCCGCTGCCTACGGGCGCGGTGCATCCTCTCAACAAGGTCGCGCAAGAGATCGAGGATATCTTCATCGGCCTGGGCTATTCCGTTGCGGAAGGTCCGGAAGTGGAGATGGACTATTACAACTTCGAAGCGCTTAATCTGCCGAAAAACCATCCTGCCCGCGATATGCAGGACTCGTTCTATATTACCGAAGACATTCTGATGCGCACGCAGACATCGCCGGTACAGATCCGGGCGATGGAAGCGAAGGAAGGCATGACGCCGGTTAAGGTCATTTGCCCGGGCAAAGTGTACCGCAGAGACGATGACGACGCGACGCATTCGTTCCAATTCAATCAAGTGGAAGGCCTTGTGGTCGGCAAAGGCGTGCGCATGAGCGACCTGAAAGGCACGCTGCTGCAATTCGTTCAGCAGATGTTCGGCCCGCAGGTGCAGATCCGTCTGCGTCCAAGCTTCTTCCCATTCACAGAGCCAAGTGCCGAAGTGGACGTTACTTGCGTACAATGCGGCGGACATGGCTGCCGGATGTGCAAAGGCACAGGCTGGCTGGAAATTCTAGGCTGCGGCATGGTGCACCCTTATGTTCTGGAGAAGGGCGGATATGATCCGGAGGAAGTAACAGGCTTCGCGTTCGGCATGGGCATTGAGCGTATCGCGCTGCTGAAATACGGCATTGACGATATTCGCCATTTCTACACCAACGACCTGCGATTCCTGGGCCAGTTCGCCAGAATGTGACGATAGAATAGAAGGGACGAGAGAAGATGAATGTATCCTATCAATGGTTGAAAGAATATATCGAGCTTGACGGATTGACAGCGGAGGAGCTTGCGGAGCGCATGACGCGCGGCGGCATCGAGATCGACGTTGTGGAATCCCGCAACAAAGGCGTGTCCGGCGTAGTGGTCGGTTATGTGAAATCGAAGGAGAAGCATCCCGATGCCGACAAGCTGAATGTCTGCAAGGTAGACGTAGGCACAGGCGAAGAGCTGCAGATCGTATGCGGCGCCAAAAATGTAGATGCAGGACAAAAGGTTCCTGTGGCGGTTATCGGTGCTGTGCTGCCGGGCGACTTCAAGATCAAGCGCGCGAAGCTGCGCGGCGTGGAATCGCAAGGCATGATCTGCTCCGCCAAGGAGCTTGGCCTGAATGACAAGCTTCTGCCGAAGGAACAGCAGGAAGGGATTCTGGTGCTGCCTCCATCTACGGCAATCGGAACGCCGATCAGCGACGTGCTGGGCATTGACGATGAGGTGCTGGAGCTGGACCTGACGCCGAACCGCTCCGACTGCCTCAGCATGCTGGGCGTAGCTTACGAGGTGGGCGCGCTGACCGGACGCGAAGTGAAGCTGCCAAGCCAGTCCGTTCATGACGCTTCCCTGCAGACGGCTGATTATGTGAGTGTTGAAGTGACCGCATCGGAGCAATGCCCTCATTACTCCGCGCGTTATATTAAAGACGTGAAGATCGGCCCGTCCCCGCAATGGCTGCAAAACCGCCTGATGGCGGCAGGCATTCGCCCGATCAGCAATGTTGTTGACGTAACTAATTTCGTCATGCTGGAATACGGACAGCCGCTGCACGCATTTGATGCTGACCGCGTTGCTGGCGGACGAATTGTCGTCCGCATGGCGAAGGAAGGCGAGACGATGCTGACGCTGGATGACCAGGAGCGCCGTCTGGAGCCGCATATGCTGGTCATTACGGACGGCAGCGAGCCGATCGCTCTGGCCGGCGTGATGGGCGGTGCGAGTTCCGAAGTTACGGAGAGCACGGTCAATATTATTCTGGAGTCCGCGCGCTTCGACGGCGGCACAGTGCGCAAGACGTCCCGCCAGCTTGGCCTTCGCTCGGAATCGAGCGCACGCTTCGAGAAAGAAGTGGATCCGTCGCGCGTTATTCCTGCGCTTAACCGTGCAGCGGCGCTTATCGCCGAGCTTGCAGAGGGCCTCGTCACTGACGGTATCGTGCAATCTGATTCCCAGCCAGTGGAGCCTAAGAAGATCTCCGTCTCGCTGAGCAAGATCAACGGCTACCTGGGTACGGAGCTGTCGAGCCTTGAGGTGCGCACGATCTTCGGACGCCTTCAGTTCCCTTACGAGCTGGGCGCAGGAGATGAATTCCAAGTGGAAGTGCCTACCCGCCGCGCAGAAATTACGCGCGATGTCGATCTGATCGAGGAGGTAGCCCGTCTGCACGGCTATGACAATATCCCGACTACGCTTATTCATGGCGATGTCATTCAAGGCTCTTTGACGAAGCCGCAGGCGATCCGCCGCGAGCTGCGCAAGCGTCTGACGGATTCCGGCTTGCATGAGGTGATCAACTACTCATTCACAAGCCCGGCGAGAACGGAGCTGTTCCCGTCGCTGACGGATGAGGCGAAGCCGGTCCGGCTGGCGATGCCGATGAGCGAGGAGCGCAGCGTGCTCCGCACGGCGCTGCTGGCCCAATTGGTTGAGACGGCCGTCTACAACCGCAACCGCAAAAACGAGTCTGCCGCCCTGTTCGAGATCGGCAGCGTATTCCATACAGATGAAGAGCAGCTGACCAGGCTGCCGCAGGAGAAGCATCGCTTCGCGGCGTTGCTGACAGGTAACCGGACGGCTTCCGCTTGGAACAGCAAAGCAGTCGCTTATGACTTCTATGATGCGAAGGGCATTGTTGAGACGATTGTAGAAACCCTTGGCCTGACCGATAAGGTGAGCTATGCACCGGCGAAGCCGGCCCACTTCCATCCGGGCAGAACGGCTTCCATTACGCTTGAGACTGCAGCAGGGCCGGCTGTCATCGGTTATGTCGGACAGCTGCATCCTGGGCTGCAAGTGGAGTGGGAGCTTGCCGATACGTATTTGATCGAGTTTGGCCTTGGCGCGCTGTATGAGGAAGCGAGTTACGAGATTGAATACAAGACGCTGCCGAAGTATCCGGCGATCGAGCGCGACATTGCGGTTGTTGTCGATACGGAGGTTGCGGCAGGCAGCCTGACAGCCAAGGTGTCGGGCACGGCAGGCGAGCTGCTGGAGTCCGTGCGCGTATTCGACGTCTATACGGGCGAGCGTCTCGGAGCAGGCAAGAAAAGCGTTGCGCTGTCGCTGGTTTACCGCCATGCGGAACGCACATTGACAGATGAAGAAGTGACTTCCCTGCATAGTCAGGTCGTCCAGGATTTAGAACAATCTTTTGGAGCAGAATTGCGTAAGTAGGCAGGAAACATCCAAAGCCGCATCGAATTAGTTCCTAGTGAACGTCGATGCGGCTTTTTATACCGGCAGAGTGGACCCCGGAAGTTGATATGAGGCAGGCGACGTAGCAAGAACGCGATTTGGATGATAGGGGGATACGACTTCATGGATGGAGAACAAACTGTTGTAACCGTTGACATATATGGCATTCAATACAAAATTAAGGGTCATTCCAATATTGAATATATGAAAAGAGTAGCCAGCTCTATCGATGACAGCATGAAGAAGCTGGCGAAGACCAATCCGCGTCTCGATATGCAGAAGCTTGCAGTGCTATGCGCGATGCAGACGACGGAAGACGTATTCCGTCTCCGCCGCGAGAATACGCGCTTGCAGGAGGAGGAAGCCCGCGCGATCGAGACCCGCCAGCAGCTGGAGTGGGAGAAGCGGCGTACTGGAGAGCTGGAAGAGACGCTGGAGAGAACGAAGCAAGCGAATGAAGAGCAGCTTCGCGACTTGAAGGCGGATGCCGAGAAGCAGCTTGAAGAGCTGATGGCGATGGCCGAGGAGCAGAAGCTTGCGGCGCAAGCATCGGCAGCCGAAGCGGTCAAAGCCGGCGAAGAGCGTCTGTCCCGCATGAAGCGGGAGCATGAGGAAGAGGTCGAGCGCATCAAGGAAGAGCTCGCGATGGAGAAGAAGACCGAGCTTGTGCAGCTTAAGGGTAAGCTGGAGACTGAGCTTGCGAAGCTGGGCCAGGAGAAGGAGCGGGCGGTCGCGGAGCTGACAGCCGAGCGCGACGGGCTGTTGGAAGCCGCTGCTGCGGAGCGCGAGACGCTGGCAGCCTCGCATAAAGCTGAACAGGACAAGCTGCGCGAGGAGCTCCAATCAGAGAGCGCCAAGCTTCTGGAGGAGAGCCGGTCGGAGCACGCCAAGCTTCTGGAGGAGCAGCGGATCGAGAAGGAGCTGCTGCAAGAAGAGCTTGAGACGCTGAAGGCGAAGCAACTGGAAGAGCTCCAGTCTGAGAGAGAACGGCTTGCAGCGGAGCATGAGGCGGCTATGCGGCAGCTTCAGGAGAGCTTTGAGAAGGACAAGCAGCAGCAGGCGGCATCTCAGCGCACAGAGAAGGAGAAGCTTGCGGCAGGCCACGCTGCAGAGAAGGAAGGTCTTCTGGCCTTCCATCAGGAGGAGCTCTCGAAGCAAGAGCAGGCGGCGAAGGAAGAATTGGAGCGCCGCAGAAACGGCTGGCTGGAGGAGCGGAGCAGGCTGCAAGCTCAAGTAGCGGAATTGCAGCGAGCTGTGCAGGCCGATAAGGCAGCTTATGAGAATCGGATTGCGGTAGCGGACGAGCAGCTCTCGCAAGCTATGGAGCAGGAAGAAGCACTACGCTCCAGCATTGCTCAATTGGAACAGGAGCAGCAGGCGTATATCGAGCAATTGGATGAGGCTGCGGATCAAGCGAATGAATTCGCGGAGGAACGCAAGCAGTGGGCTGCAAGCCAGGAAGAGCTGAAGCAGAAGCTGGCGAATGATTACCAGGCTCGCGCAGGCGAGCAGAAGCAGCAGCTTGAAGAACTGCGGGGGCTGGTAGCGGCTGCAGAGGATGCGAAGCAGGCATTGCAGGAACAAGTTGATAAGCTGGGCTACAGAGAGCTGGAGCTGGCTGAGCAACTGGAGCAGTACCGCGCATCCGAGCAGGAATGGCAAGCCCAATTGGCGGGCAGCGAAGCGGCTGAGCGCGAGTGGCAAGCAAAATGGACGGCATGGCAAGCCGTCGAGGCGGAGCTCCGTGGGGAGCTTGCAGCTAACCGCAGCGAAGCGCAGGAGCTTGCATCCAAGCTGGAGCAGCAGCGTAAGGAAGTGGACGAGTTCACGGCTATGCTGGAGCTGGGACAGACGGAAGTCCAGGAGCTGGTACTTAAGCTGGAGTCTTCGCAGAAGGAAGCGCAGGAGCTGACGCTCAAGCTGGAGACGAAGGAGAAAGAAGCAGCGGAGCTGGCATCGGGTCTGGAATTGTCGCAGAAGGAGACGCAGGAGCTGACATCGAAGCTGGAGACGGCGGAGAAGGAAGCGCAGGCGCTGGCATCGAAGCTGGAGACGGCGGAGAGGGAAGCGCAGGATCTGGCATTGAAGCTGGAGACGGCGGAGAGGGAAGCGCAGGAGCTGGCATCGAAGCTGGAGATGGCGGAGAAGGAAGCGCAGGAGCTGGCATCGAAGCTGGAGATGGCGGAGAAGGAAGCGCAGGAGCTGGCATCGAAGCTGGAGATGGCGGAGAAGGAAGCGCAGAACCTGTCAGTGCAGTTGAAAGCAGAGCGGGACGAAGCGGAGCTGCTTGCATCCATGCTGGAGGAGCGCGAGGCTTCGGAAGGCAAACTGAAGAAGCAGCTTGAGCTTCAGCAGCAGGAGCAGGATGAAATGAACGAGAGGCTGGAGAAGCAGCATCAGGCTGTTATTCGCGATCTTCAGGAGCAGCTTGAGCTGTTGCAGCTGGTTGAAGATGAATTGTCGTCCAAGCTGTCGGAGAAGGAGAACGCAGCCAGAGAGCTGTCGGCGAAGCTGTCCCAGAAGGAGCGTGAGGCAGCCGAGTTGTCGTCCAAGCTGTCGGAGAAGGATAGCGCAACCAGAGAGCTGTCAGCTCAGCTCGCGGAGAAGGAGCAAGCGGAAGCGGAATGGTCCGCCAAGCTTGCCAGTCAGGGAGAGCAAGCCGCGGAGCTGTCTGCACGCGATGAGGAACAGAGGAAGCTGGCAGGCGAGCTAAGAGCGAGACTTGAGGAGCGCGAGCATGCGATTGGCGAGTTGTCGGCCAAGCTTGAGGCTCAGGAAGCAGCGCTGAAGGCTCAGACTGGGGAATTCACGCGTCTGGAGGCTGCGGAGCAAGAGCTGCTGAAGCAGTTAGAGCAGCATAAGAAGGCAGAAGCAGCGTTGCAGGAAAAGCTGGAAGCGGATCAGAATGCGGCAGCACAGAAGCTGCAGGAGAAGCTGGACGAGCAGCTTGCGAAGGAGCAAGAGCTGATGCAGCAGCTGGAGCTGACAGCAGCCCGCGAGAGGATCGCTTCCGGTCAGCTGGCGACATCGCTTGAGCAGCAAGAGCAGTTAAGCCGTCAATTGGAAGAGCAGCAAGCGCGAATGGATGAGCTTGAAAGAGAAATCAAGCAAACCCAGCGACTGAAAGAAGAGTTCGAATTGAAGGAAGAGAGCTTGCGCGAGCAGATGGAGCTGGCCATTCGCGAGGCGGCGGCTGGTTCAAGCAGCGAAGATCAATGGGAGGATCAAATCTCCGATCTGCAGCATGAGCGGGATGAGGCGGCGAAACAGACATCCCAGATCGCCAAGGAATATGAGTCGCTTAAGGATGAGCACCACAAGCTGAAGGTGGAGTATTCCAAGCTTCAGACGGAGTTCAATGAATGGATTGAATTGATTGAGCAGAGCTAACTGAGCTAAGCGAGCTAACAGAGCTAACAGAGCTGACAGAGCTAACAGAGCAGAGGCTAACTTTCGAAGAGTGAGCTTACCTCATTGAGGCGTGAATGAAGAAAGGGCGGTGCTGGGGAGTTATTCCTGCACCGCCCTTTTTGGGTTTGTGTCAACTAATAAGCAAATTTATAAGTAGAAAGAAACCGTCTCCTTTGTAAATGGCTAGTCGTATTACAATTTTACACAGGAGACGGTTTTTTATTATCTTACGATCAAGATTAGTCTCGACTAGCTGTATGTGGCGTCCTTACCTTTCGGTTTTGCTGTGCTGTCACCACTATTCACCAATGATGGCGAATTTCAAGCATTCAACATGCTCAACACTGCGATATATGTGATTCCTGTTCTTTTGTGATGTTTAGCGGTGTGTGGTGGCGTTGCAAGCGAGAATCGCCCTTTTTGTCGCGTCTAACGCCGTGAGGCAACGTTGCAAGCGAGAATCAGCCTTTTTGTCGCGTGTAACGCCGTGAGGCGATGTTGCAAGCGAGCTTTGGCCTTTTTGTTGCGTCTAACGCCGTGAGGCGGCGCTGCAAGCGAGAATCGGCCTTTTTGTCGCGTCTAACGCCGTGAGGCGGCGCTGCAAGCGAGAATCGGCCTTTTTGTCGCGTCTAACGCCGTGAGGCGGCGTTGCAAGCGAGATTTGGCCTTTTTGTCGCGTCTAACGCCGTGAGGCGGCGTTGCAGATCGAGCTTTGGCCTTTTTGTCGCGTCTAACGCCGTGAGGCGGCGCTGCAAGCGAGCTTTGGCCTTTTTGTCGCGGTTAACGCCGTGAGGCGGCGCTATTTCGTCTGTTAGGGCATCCCTTTACGATATTAAAAGCGATTATCCGTAAGAGTGAATAGTGCCGGTAGGTCCGCCGAAGGACAAGCTGGCAAGCCTTACGATATCCGGCGTGACGGTAGCCGGGTCTTTGCCTGTAGCGTGCATCCCGGTTCGCAGCGTGCCGGGGTTGTAAAGATTGACGAGTATGCCGTGCTCATGCTCTTCGTCGGCAACAGTGCGAGTCAGCGACTCCAATCCAGCTTTGGCAGCGCTGTAAGCAGCGAAGCCTCCCGCGCCGTTGCGGGACAGGCTGGACGTAATATTGATGATCCGGCCGTATTTCTGCCTCCTCATCGCGGGCAGCACGGACTTGGTCAGCAGGAACGGACCGGTCAAGTTGGTGGCGATTTGATTTTGCCATTCCTCGGAGGTCAGCTCGAGTACGGAACCCTGCTCTAACACTGCAGCGTTATTAAGCAGCACATCGATGCGCTCCCAGTTCTTCAGGACAGCGCCAACCGCGTCTTCGACCTGCTGTTCGTCTGTGACATCTGCGCCAAGGACGAGGGCAGCCCTGCCGGTCCTCGCCATAAGAAGCGAAGCGGTCTCCTCCAGCTTGTCGACTCTTCTGCCCAGAAGGACAACTCTCGCCCCAGCGTCAGCGAAGGCAATTGCGGATGCCCGGCCGAGGCCGCTGCCGGCCCCGGTAACAATGGCGACACGATCTTCCAATACTCCCATTTGCATTCCTCCATTCGCGAGGTGTTGTGAACTTATCTTATCAGAGCAGGCTTGGCATTGGAAGGGCCCGCTCAGACGCAGTCGAATGGAAATTGTACGCAGGCGAATGCTGCGCATAACGATCCATATAAAGAAGCCCGCAATCTGTCCGTTAGAACAGATTGCGGGCTTTTCACATCATTTATTACTCTACAATTAGCTTCGCTTTCATCTTGCCATGTCCAGCGCCGCAAGGAACGGAGCAGATCATGTCATAAGTGCCCGGTGTGTCGAATGTGACAGCAACCGTCTTATTGTTGCTGATGTTGTAATCGGTTTTCAGAATACGCACGCCATGGATTCCGCCCGCCGATTTCAAAGTCAGATCGACTGTCTCGCCAGCTTTGATGCGGTATTCCTCTTGGTCGAACTCCCAGTCTTTGGCGGTGATGATCACTTCGGATTCGGAGGCAGAAGCTTCGCTGCCGGCACCATTGTTCGCCGCGCCCGATGATTCCTTGCTATTATTGGAGTTGGCGCCGCAAGCCGCAATAACGAGGGCTAGTGCGAGCATAGATGCGAATACAAGCCATTTTTTCATTATAAAGTTCCCCTTCCAACGCCTGTATCAGGTTTATAATCAGTTTCCCTTTCATTTTAACCTAAATATTGGGCGTTTAAAGCCGTGGTCGTGACAACACTATGACAAAGTGATGAACTTGTGTTGAACAAACCGGGAATTGCTGTGAATATAGAAAAAGCCCCAGCCGTTGCCATGCAACAGTCGGGGCTTGCATATGGTGAAGCGGCTTGCCGATTAGTCGTTATGCCGTCTGCCAGCCTCATACGGCGTGCTGACCGGAATAAACAGGTCGATAATCCCGATTACCAGCGCTGCCAGAATGGCACCGAGCCAAGTCACGGTTACGCCGCCGACCACGAACTGGGCGATCCAGATGACTGCTGCGCTGGCCAGGAAGCCGACGATGCCGCGTCCGAATGGCGTAACTTTTTTGCCGAATATGCCTTCAATGATCCAGCCTAGAGCGGCGATAACCAGAGCCAGGAAGAAGGCGCTCCAGAATCCGCCGACGCTGAATTGCGGCACGATAAAGCCGACTACCATCAAGACTAGCGCCGAAACGATAAAACGGACCACATGTCCAAGAAAGGTCATATCTAATTCCTCCTAATCAAATGTGTGTGGGTAGCTGGAATAGCCGATAATGGTACTTGTGGGTTCAATCCTTATTGTTGCCAAGGGTGCAGGTATTATGTATGGTACGAATTAATCTAAACCATCCTCGACTCGTGCATCCCAATACAGGTTCGGCTATAATATAAGGGCGAGAGGAGTGTTAAAAGTTGGACGCCAAAATATTGACGACATTGGAATATCCAAAAATTATAAATAGATTATCCGCTCATGCCAGCACATCGCTGGGGAAAGCAGCGACGGAGCGCCTGCAGCCGGTGACGGAGCTGGAGGACGTAAAGCGGCTGCTGCAGGCGACGGATGAAGCCTACGCGGCAGACCGCTTGAAAGGAAGCGCACCGTTCGGCGGCGTGGTCGATATCAGCGCGCCGCTTCATCGTGCGCGGATCGGCGGCACGCTGAACCCGCAGGAGCTGCTCGATATCGCCTCCACATCGCGCGGCGGCCGCCGGGTAAAGAAGCATATCGAGATCGTGCATGAGGAGCATCCTATTCCGATGCTTGATGCGCTGACGGAGGGCATCAGCGAGCATAAGGGTCTGGAGGACGCCATATTCGCCTGCATCGATGAGCAGGCCGAAGTTATGGACAGCGCAAGCTCGGAGCTGGGCTCGATTCGCCGGGAGCTCCGAACGGGAGAATCACGCATTCGCGAGAAGCTGGAGGCAATGATCCGCTCCTCATCCGTGCAGAAGATGCTGCAGGATGCCATTATTACGCTGCGCAACGACCGGTATGTCATTCCGGTGAAGCAAGAGTACCGCTCCAGCTTCGGCGGCTTGATCCATGACCAGTCGGGCTCCGGCGCGACTTTGTTCATCGAGCCGGAAGCGATTGTAGCGATGAATAACCGGCTTCGTGAGGTAAAAGCGGCGGAGCAGCGCGAGATCGAGAAGATTCTGCAGAAGCTCACAGCGCAAGCGGCCGAGCATGTAGAGGACTTGCTGATCAATCTCGACTTGCTGGGACAGCTTGACTTCGCTTTTGCGAAGGCGCGTCTTGCGCATGAGATGAAGGCAACGCAGCCGCGCATGAACGACCGGGGCTTCCTGAAGCTGAAGCGCGGACGCCATCCGCTTATTGACCGGGACAAAGTTGTTCCGCTTGATGTGGAGCTCGGCAATCAGTTCACCGCCATTATTGTGACGGGACCGAATACTGGAGGCAAGACCGTCTCCCTGAAAACAATCGGCCTGCTCAGCCTGATGGCGATGTCGGGGCTGTTCGTCCCTGCTGAAGAAGGCAGCCAGCTTTGCGTGTTCGATGCGATCTACGCCGATATCGGCGATGAGCAGAGCATTGAGCAAAGCCTCAGTACGTTCTCCAGCCATCTGACCAATATCATTCGCATTCTGAACGCGATGACGTCGAAGAGCCTCGTGCTGCTAGACGAGCTCGGAGCAGGCACAGACCCGGCAGAGGGCTCCGCGCTTGCAATCGCAATATTGGAGCACATCCATGCGCTGGGCAGCCGGATTGTGGCGACAACGCACTATAGCGAGCTGAAGGCTTATGCCTACAACCGGAAGGGCGTTATCAACGCCAGCATGGAATTCGATATCGCCTCGCTCAGCCCGACCTATCGGCTGCTTGTTGGCGTGCCGGGCCGAAGCAACGCTTTCGCGATAGCGGAGCGTCTGGGACTTCAGCGCTCTATTATTGACCATGCCAAAGGCGAGGTAAGCGAGGAAGATCTGCGGGTCGAGAATATGATTGCATCGCTGGAAGAGAACCGGCTCAGCGCCGAATCGGAGCGCCAGACGGCGGAGTCGCTTCGCCTGCAGATGGAGAAGCTGCGCTCGAAGCATGAAGAGGAGCGCCAGCGGTTCGAGGAGCAGAAGGAGAAGCTGCTGCTGAAGGCCAAGGAGGAAGCGCGCGAGGCTGTCGCCAAAGCGAAGCGGGAGGCGGAGGAGATCATTGCCGAGCTGCGCAAGCTGGCCATGGAGGAAGGCGCATCCGTCAAGGAGCATAAGCTCATCGAAGCGCGGCGTAAGCTGGACGATGCGATGCCGGAGCAGCCTAGCGCGAAGCGCAAGGGCAACGCGGCAGGCAAGCCGCAAAAAATCGAAGCAGGCGATGAAGTGATGGTCTACAGCCTGAATCAGAAAGGGCTAGTGGTCGATATACATGGTACGGACGCTACCGTTCAGCTTGGCATTATGAAGATGAAGGTAGCTTTGGATGACATGGAGCTTGTGAAGCAGAAGGCGCCGGAGAAGTCCGCGCAGCCGAAAGCGGCAGCCAGCTTGAAGCGCACCAGAGACGATAATGTCCGTATGGAGCTGGATCTCCGGGGCGAGAATCTGGAAGAGGCTATTATGGAAGTAGACCGTTTTCTCGATGAGTCCTTCCTTTCGGGCTTCGGGCAAGTGTATATTATTCATGGGAAAGGCACGGGCGTACTGCGAACGGGCATCCAGCAATATTTGCGCAGGCATTCGCATGTGAAGAGCTTCCGCAACGGCAGCTATGGCGAAGGCGGCATAGGCGTGACTGTCGCTGAATTGAAATAGGGGGGACGTTTCATGGGAACGGAGATCGATAAGCTGCTTGACAACCCGTATGCGGCGACGCTCGCCTTTGTATCGGTTACAGTGCTGTCGCTTATCGTATTTTTATCTTGCTTTGAGCTTGTAACCAAATACAAGTGCTGGGGAGAAATCAAGAAGGGGAATATGGCGGTGGCAATGGCGACCGGCGGGAAGATCTTCGGCATCTGCAACATATTCCGCTTCTCGATCGAATCCAATGATTCCATCTATCATTCCTTGCTGTGGGGCGCTTTTGGCTTCATTATTTTGCTGGTCGCCTACTTTTTATTTGAATTTTTGACACCCGTGTTCCGAATTGACGAGGAGATCGAGAAGGATAATCGGGCCGTCGGTTTTATCGCCATGATTATTTCGGTATCGCTGTCCTATGTCATCGGGGCGACAATTATCGTGTAGAGCTGGAGGCTTGAGGCATGAAGTATTTGTGGGTGACGCTGCTCGTCATATCCATTCTGTTTTTTATTGTAGGCATTATTTATTGGATTAACATTTAGAGAGGATGTACCTTATGCAAGAGCAACAAAGCCAGGTGTGCCAGTGGTGCCATTCAGAAATTATTTGGGATGAAGAAGTTGGTCCGGAGACGCATTGTCCGCACTGTGAGAATGAACTGGGCGGCTATCGTTCCGTACAGGTCGGACTCGCAAGCGGCGAGGGGAAAGCGAAAGACGATGACGACAACGACGATGAGGATTGGCAAGAGGAAGAGGACGAGCAGGATACAAGCTGGATGAATGACGAGAACGGCTTCCGCGGCGGCAGCCGCAGCTTGCTGGCGGCCGAAGGCGTCATTCAGCGCATAATCGATGAGCAGCTTGAAGTTCCGGAATGTCCGGCATGCCGTGAATATATGATCGAGACTGGCACGCAGAAGATCGGCGGAGACGGCTATCAGCCGACTGAGACACAGGCGATCGGCATATCGGTGCTGCCCAACCCGTATACGATTCACTTGTACGTATGTCCGTCGTGTTACCATACCGCATCCTTCTTAAGTCCGCGCGACCGCGAAGAGATGGTAAGCCGGCTGGAGGCTAACTCTTAATACCGCTGCCAATATTGGACGGGCATGGGTGCTCCGGCATCAGGGCATGTTACAAAACGAATGTCTTTAACACGGATTCTTTGTGTTCTGGAGGTGTCGTTTTGGCAAAAGCATTGGAGAAGCAGGCAATTCTGCTCCTTGTGGTACAAGCCCTGTACGGTTTTTCAAGCGCCTTGTCCGGCACATTTGTGCCCGTCTACCTATGGAAGTCGAGCGGCTCGTATATGATTATCGGCTGGTTCACCTTTGCCCAATACGCGCTGGGAGGATTGACGTTCTGGCTTGCAGGCAAATGGGTGAAGGAGCATAACAAGATGCACAGCCTGCGGGCGGGCATTGCTTTGTCCGGCATATTCTATTGCGTCGTTCTGCTGCTTGGCGAAGGAGCCAAGGATTGGGCTGTTCTGCTCGGCTTGCTGAGCGGAATTGCCATGGGCCTGTTCTGGCTTGCCTTTAATGTCGTATACTTCGAAGTAACGGATCCCGATACGCGCAACCGCTATAACGGCTGGGCTGGACTTCTAGGCTCGGCAGCCGGTATCGTGGCTCCATGGCTATCGGGTTTTATTATTACGTCGATGCAAGGCGAACGAGGGTACCGTGTCATCTTCATGCTGTCGCTGGCCATATTCGGGCTGGGCGTCGTGCTTAGCTTCTGGCTTAAGAAGCGGCATGGCGAAGGCCGGTATGAATGGACGCTTGGTCTGAGGCAATTGAAGGAGAAGGGAAATCCGTGGCGCCGGCTGTTCCCCGCGATTGCGGCGCAAGGCGTCAGGGAAGGCGTCTTTATGTTTCTCGTCGGCCTTACCGTCTACATCGCGACTCGCAACGAGAGCAAGCTTGGCCTCTACTCTCTCATTACATCACTGGTTGCGCTGATCAGCTTCGGGGCAGCGGGCAAATGGATGGGCAAGCTGCGGCTGATCTGGTCGATGCTGGCTGGAGTATTGATGATCGGAGTTGTGATTGTGCCGCTGTTCTGGGGAGTATCGTATTCGACTTTGCTGGTGTTCGGCATAGGCACAGCGCTATTCCTTCCTCTCTATATGATTCCGATGACGACCAAAGTATTCGATGTCATCGGCCGCAATCAGGAAAGCGCCGCCCACCGCGAAGAGTATATTGTATTGCGTGAGATGGCGCTGACAACAGGACGGTTGATTGGCTTAACCGCTTATTTGATTGTTATACCGAATAATCATTCACCCAAGGCGATTACCTGGCTTATGCTTGCGGTTGGACTTGTCCCGATTGCGGGCTGGTGGTGGATGAGATCTTTTTTGCAGCAGGGGGATACTCGGCGGCAGCCGGCCGCAGATCGATAGGAACATGAACGGAGGCAGGATGACTATTGGCTAGAGCAGTAACAGATGTGACTCAGTTGATCGGCCATACGCCGATTGTGCAATTGAACCGGATGGCGCAGGCGGGAAGCGCCGATGTGTGCGTGAAGCTGGAGCGCTTCAATCCGAGCGGCAGCGTAAAGGACCGCGCCGCATTCTCGCTGATTCAGGCAGCGGAGCGGGAGGGCCTGATCAAGCCGGGCGATACGGTAATCGAGCCTACCAGCGGCAATACGGGCATTGGACTTGCCATGGCAGCCGCTGCAAGAGGCTACAAGATGATTCTGGTCATGCCGGACAATATGTCGGCGGAGCGAATCAAGCTGCTGAAGGCTTACGGCGCGGAAGTGGCGCTGACGCCGGCAGCGGAGCGGATGCCGGGCGCGATCCGCAAGGCGGAAGAGCTTCGTGCGGGCATACCCGGCAGCTTCATTCCGAATCAATTCGAGAACAGAGCCAATCCCGATGTTCACCGTTCCACGACAGCTCTGGAAATTATGGATCAATGCGATGGACGGCTGGATGCGTTCGTGGCAACGGCAGGCACTGGCGGTACGATTACCGGAACCGGCGAGACGCTGAAGGCGCTCGTTCCCGGCATTCATGTAGCTGTCGTCGAGCCGATGGGCTCGCCTGTTCTGTCAGGCGGCCAGCCTGGTCCGCACAAGCTGGTAGGCACCAGCCCGGGATTTGTGCCAGCCATTCTGAACACATCGGTGTACGACGAAATTATCCAAGCCTCCGATGAGGATGCTTTGAGCACGATGCGCGATCTTGCCCGCAAGGAAGGCATTCTGGTAGGCCCGTCCTCCGGCGCTTCCGTATGGGCGGCGATGCAGGTGGCGAAGCGCCTGGGTGAAGGCAAGCGCGTCGTGTGCATTGCCCCTGATACAGGCGAGCGCTACTTGAGCATGGATGTATTCTAAACCCTCTTTTACAACCCCTTAGCTATCATATTTTACCTCTCCATATGCATTTTGGCATTCGCTTCTGGGCAACCTTTTGGTTGTGAGGAAGTGAATGCCATGAATGTGAAACCCTTTGGATTAATTCCGGCTGTTGCCATATTGATATTATCGGTTGGCCTGGTCAACCATGTGCTGATTGTTCCCATCCTTCTGACGATCGCGAAGCGGGATGCCTGGATGGCAGTCATCCTTGCTTTTCTTGTTATTTTGCCATGGACGGCTATACCTTTTTTCAATCTGCTTAAGAAGATGAGTCATCAGAGATTCGATAAATGGCTGAAGGATCGCGTGCATCCTGTTATTGCATGGATCATACTCGGCTATTTTCTTATCCTCATGTTTCTAATTGCCTCTGAAACCTTGATTGTCACTTCATCCTGGACAGGTACCACTTATTTGCCTAACACTCCTACATATGTAGTGGTAGTTGTATTTTTGGCTTTATGCTTGTACGCAGCTTGCAAGGGACTAAGAACGATAGCCTACATGAGCTGCCTGCTCTTGCCAATGGTCATCGTGCTCGGCGATTTTGTGATGTCGACGAATATGCCGCACAAGGATTACCGGTATTTGCTGCCTATGCTCGAATACGGATTCTCGCCTGTTGTCAGGGCGTCTATCGATTGCCTGACCGCATTTAGCGAGCTGTTCATGCTTCTGTTCATGCAGCACCACTTAAAAAAAAGCTATAAGCGCTGGCATATGATTGTTCTGGTTTTATTTCTTGGCTTGCTAGCTGTAGGTCCCTTGACAGGCGCTATATCCGAATTCGGGCCGGGAGAAGCCGAAAAGATGAGGTATCCGGCGTTCTCTCAATGGCGGCTTGTATCGATCGGGCGTTATTTTGAGCATGTCGATTTTTTCGCCATATTCCAGTGGCTCTCGGGGGCTTTAATCCGCATATCGTTGTCCATGTTTCTTATATTGGAATTTAATCCGTTAAGCAAATCCAAGCATAAATGGCTGGCCCCGGCTATTATTGGCATTTTGCTATGCGGGATGGCGATCTATTGGACGAACCATATGATTCAATATCGGCTAGTAATCGGCTTCGGCTTTCACTATTTCGGGATAGTCACGATGAGCTTGATCATAGCGGTCTATGCGATAAGCTTTGTGAAGAAACGGCAGGTGAGACAATGAGCGGCAATTTGCAAAAGGAAGAGCCGACTGGAAATAGCCGGGATCATTGCGACCCGCTGACGCTTGAGCAGTTCCGGGAGAGAGTCCGTCCTTGCAGCGATGTAATGGAGCAAACGGTCCATATCGGAGGAAGCCGCAAGCGGGAGGCTTATATATTCTACTGCGACGGGTTAATCGACAGCCAGATGTATCACCTCGGCCTGCTTCCGACATTGGAGAAGTGGAAGGAGACGCCGGAGTCGCCTCTGTCTCCGGAGATCTCGCAGGCTGAGCATCCAAGCCGGATCTTTGTCTCCCTGGATGCCCGTGACCATGATCACATCTATGCCCGTCTATTCGCCGGGAGCGTCATTATTGCGTTCTCGGAAGAAGAAGGCTTCTACGAATGTAATATTGCGAACCAGCCTGCCCGTACGCCTGAAGAATCCTCGATGGAAGTGTCTCTCAAGGGACCGCGGGACGGATTCGTAGAGCAGCTGTCCATTAATATAGCGCTAGTCCGCAAGCGGCTGCGCACCCCTAATCTGCATATTGAATACCACAAGATTGGCTCGGAAACCCAGACTGAAATCGCGTTGATGCATATGGAGGGGCAGGCGCCGCCCGGACTGATTGACGAGGTAAGGAGACGGATTCGCTCCCTTGATCTCCCTTCATTGAATGGAGCAGGGGAGTTGGAGGAGAGATTGGCCGATCAGCCGCTGGCCTTATTCCCGTTGATGGACTACGTGGGCAGGCCGGATTACGTGGTGCAATCCCTGATGAAGGGGAGGTTCTCAATTCTGGTCGACGGCTCTCCGGCTGCATTGATTGGTCCGGGCAATCTCCTTCTCCTGATCAAATCGCCGGAGGATTCCCATCTGCCGTTTTATTATGTGACGCTTGAGAGACTGCTTCGCATTCTGGGCCTCTTGCTGTCTCTGTTTCTGCCCGGGTTTTGGGTTGCCCTGTCGTCCTTTAATACGGACCAGGTGCCCTTCACTCTTCTGGCAACCGTGACGATCTCCCGAATCGGGCTGCCGCTCTCGGCTACGATGGAAATGTTTCTAATGCTGACATTATTTGAAGTGTTCCGGGAGGCCGGCGTCCGATTGCCGAGGCCCGTGGGACAAACGGTCTCCGTAGTAGGGGGGCTTATTATTGGCGATGCGGCCATCCGGGCCGGCATGACTTCACCCACGATGCTTGTCGTGGCAGCTGTGTCCGCAGTCTCTACGTTCACGCTGGTCAATCAGTCGCTGGCGGGATCGGTCACCTTGTTTAGAATATTTATTCTGATGCTGTCATCGGTTCTTGGCATGTTCGGTTTTTTCGCCGGTATGTTCGCGCTCTTGCTGTATATGTGTTCGCTTGAGTCGTTCGGTCAGCCTTACTTGCAGCCGATTGCGCCGCTGCGGATCAAGGATATTGTAGCTTCGCTGATTCAGAAGCCATGGGATTTGCGTACGAACCGGAGGAAGCGGCCATGAATGAGAGCAACCGGCAGGGATTGATGCAGAAGCTTAAGCTGGTTTCAGCAGGCACTTTGGCGGCTGCCTGCCTGCTGCTGGCCGGCTGTTGGGATGAAGTGAACTTGCAGGACGTCAGCTATATTTCTGCAATAGGCGTTGATTATGTGAATGGCGAGTACCACCTCTATACCCAAATGATTAATTTTGCAGCGGTAGCCAAAACAGAGTCGCCGCAGACGCACAACCAAAAAACTTGGGTCGGGAAGGGTAAAGGGGATTCGGTGCTGCTGGCGTTTTACAATTTGAGCCGAAGCGCCTATACGACGCTGAATTTGGAACACTTGAAGGCGATTGTTGTCCATGAACGCGCGCTTGGCAAAATAGCGGATGTGCTAGACGGCTTGAACCGGCAGCGGGCGTCCAGATATACGTCGCTGCTTTACGGTACGGACGAGGAGCTGGAGAAGGTATTAACGACGGAAAACTTCTTCGACCAGTCGCCGCTGAACAGCATTCTTTATTTGCCTGATCCCCATATTAAGCAGTACACGTTTTTGAAGCCGCTCAAAATGCAAAATGCGGTTCAATTGCTGAGAGAGCCTGGAATGACGACACTGATGCCCGCCCTGAATACGACGAAGAAGTACTGGCAGCACGGCAAAAAGAAGATGAATACCCAGTTGATAGACGGAGTGTTTGTCTTCAAAAATTTTCAATATCAGGGTTTTGCGTCGGAAAAGGATTTGCTCGGCGTCCGCTGGCTGGACGAAGCCTTCCAGAAGGTGTTCATAAAAGCGGGTGGAGGGCCGAATGAAGCGACGGTATCCATTACGAAATCGAAGTTCCGCATCCAGATGAAGTCCGCTTCGCCGGATCAGGCATCTCTTCGATTGACGATAAGTCTGACGGGACATGTGATCGAATTGGACGGCCAAATGACGGAGAGCGAGATCGTAAGCTCTATCCAGACCAGAGTCAAGGAAGAGATTGAATCGACGTACCGTTACGGAGTCGGCAAAGGCATGGATGTTTTTCAGCTCCAGCATTATCTGTACCGTTATCATCATGGCTACTGGAAGCAGCATGTCAAGGGCAAGGAGTGGAAGCCCGATAAGGATTTGCTGGCAGAAGTAGAAGTTCATTTGGACCTTACAGATACGGGGAAATTCGACTTGGAAAGCGGCACATAAAATAAGGGAATTAGCTCATAATACGGAAGTCAGCAATTCTAGGGAAAAGGAGGGATTACGATGCTGCAGGCTATGACAGCGAAGGAACTGGAATATATCGCGGATTCGATGTCCAATGAGGACTTGCTTATGAAGCAATGCGCGGCGGTCGTCTCGGTGGCTACAACACCGGCGATCAAGAACTGCTGCTCCCAGATGATCCAGATGCACCAACAGCATTACGATTCGCTCATGCATGCGATTCAGCACCATCAGCAGATGGCGCCAACCCAGCCTCAATAACGCATGTGATCCTATATTGTTTTGGAGGGAATAAGATGAATCAGCAATCGCAATCCATACTGACGGAGGAAGATCTGGCTTCGACCGTGCTGTCGGATCTGAAGCGTGTCGTGCGCGAGTACGCAACAGCGGCGACAGAGTCTACTTGTCCGGATATCCGCCAGTTGTTCACCAAGCTGCTCGACAATACGCTGAAGGCGCAAGGACAACTGTTCCAGGCGATGCAGCAAAGCAACATGTACAATACAGCGTCCCCGGCTCTTAGACAAGAGCTGGACAAGCAAGCTCAGCAATACAAGCAGACTGCCCAGAAAACAAAGCAGCAGCTTCAGCAGTCGCTGAGCGGATCGCAGCAAGGGGCGTTCTTTAATCCAGCCCAGCAGCAGCAATCCGGCCAGCAGCAGCCGTATTACAGCTAAGACCCTTCGGGGTCTTTTTTTATTTACTTTTTCTTTGCAGGAAAAGGGGATTAGGTGTAATATATTTTTTATAACCGCAGGCGAGCTGGAAGGAGCTTTGGCATGAACGAATTACAGTTGAAAGTATTGGAACTGCTGAAGGAAGACGCCCGCAGGGACGCGGAGCTGATCGCGACCATGCTGGATCATCCGGTAGAGGAAGTGAAGGAAGCCATCGCCGCGATGGAGCAAGAGCATATTATCGTCAAATACGCGACGGTCGTGAACTGGAGCAAAGTGGACGATGAGAAAGTGACGGCCTTGATCGAAGTGCAGATTACGCCTGAGCGCGGCCGCGGATTCGAAGGCATCGCCGAGCGAATCTATCTGTACCCTGAAGTGAAATCGGTTTACCTGATGTCAGGTGCCTATGATTTGCTGGTGGAGGTTGAAGGGAAGACACTGAAGGAAGTCGCTTCTTTCGTGTCCAACAAGCTGTCGCCGATTGATGCGGTGCTTTCGACCAAGACCTTTTTCATATTGAAAAAATATAAACAGGACGGCATCATCTTCGAGGAAAACGAAGGTGACCATCGGTTGATGGTATCGCCGTAACATAAAGGGTGATGGTGATGATTAAGGGGAAATCGCAAGGAACCTCCATCCCTGTGCAACGTCAATCGATGGCTGACTATTTGTCTCCTCTGGTTCGAGACATCAAACCGTCGGGAATCCGCCGGTTTTTTGATTTGGTCAGCACGCGCAAGGATATTATAACGCTTGGCGTCGGCGAGCCTGATTTCGTTACGCCTTGGCATGTGCGGGAGGCGGCGGTATACGCGCTGGAGTCCGGCAAGACCCAGTATACGTCGAATGCGGGAATGCCTGCGCTTCGGGAAGCGATCGGGCAATATCTGGATGACTCGTTTTCGGTCGAATATGATCCGGCAAGCGAGATTCTCGTGACGGTAGGAGGCAGCGAAGCGATCGATCTGGCGCTCCGCGCGCTCATTACGCCGGGCGACGAGATTCTGATACCTGAACCTTGCTATATTTCTTATTCACCGATAACGGCGCTTAGCGGCGGCGTGCCGGTTGGCATTGAGACGTTCGCGGCGGATAACTTCAAGCTGCGCGCAGAGCAGCTGCAAGCGGTCATTACGCCTCGCTCCAAAGTACTTATCTTATGTTATCCGAGCAATCCGACGGGCGGCATCATGACCTATGAGGATTGGCTGCCGATCGCAAAGCTCGTGGAAGAGAACGACCTCATCGTCATTTCGGATGAAATCTATGCCGAGCTGACTTATGGGGAGAAGCATGTCAGCTTCGCATCGATGCCGGGAATGAAGGACCGCACCATTCTGGTCAGCGGCTTCTCCAAGGCGTTCGCGATGACGGGCTGGCGGATGGGTTATGCTTGCGGGCATAAAGAGATTATCGCTGCGATGCTCAAGATTCATCAATATACAGTGATGTGCGCTCCGATTATGGCGCAATATGCTGCGCTTGAGGCGCTCCAGCACGGTCTGGAGGAGAAGGACCGGATGGTCGAGTCTTATAACCAGCGCCGCAGGCTGGTCGTGAAGGGCTTCCGGGAGATCGGACTGGATTGCCATGAGCCGCAAGGCGCGTTCTATGCATTCCCTTCGATCGCATCCACGGGGATGTCGAGTGAGACGTTCGCCCAGCGATTGCTGGAAGAAGCGGGCGTCGCGGCGGTGCCGGGCGATGTGTTCGGTCTCGGCGGCGAAGGCCACTTAAGATGCTCGTATGCGACATCCGTGACGCAATTGACCGAAGCGCTTGATCGCATCGGCAATTTCGTACATCAATTAAAGCAAGGCTAGCCGATCAGCAGGTCAGGAGTCCATCCGGCCTGCTGTTGCTATATTTGGATCATAGATTGCGAGCGGGCAATGCGCCTGTGTGACGATTGAGGAGGGAACGGATGAGATTATATACGAAGACAGGCGACAAAGGCCAGACGTCGCTTATTGGCGGCAGAGTCGGCAAGGATGATATCCGCGTAGAGGCTTATGGCACGATCGACGAGCTCAACAGCTTCGTGGGTCTGGCGCAAGCCGAAGCGGCCCGATATGAATCGCTTAAGGATATGGCAGACTACTTGCTTGACATCCAGCATGAGCTGTTCGACTGCGGCTCGGATTTGGCGTATGCCAAGGAAGGAGCGCCTTTCAAAATGAATGGGGAGCCGTCCGTCCGAATGGAGGAGTGGATTGACCGCTATATAGTGGAAGCTCCGGAGCTGACACGGTTTATATTGCCTGGGGGCAGCGCATTGTCCTCCATGCTTCATGTGTGCAGGACGGTATGCCGCAGGGCGGAGCGGCGAGTGGTTACGTTATCGGGCGAGCATCCGATCAATCAGGATGTGCTGATCTACTTGAACCGTCTGTCTGACTATTTCTTCGCAGCAGCCCGCGTCGCCAACTACAAGCTTGGCGAACCGGACACGGAATATGTGAGAAGCAAGGAAGTATTCCGCAAGGGAAAGGCCAAGAGCAAAAGCGCAACCGAGGAGAAAGGCTGAAGCGGCAATGGAACAATGGAACGGGCGCTACTACGCCCCGCTTGTCGTCGAGGTTACGGATGCGGATGACGGCAAGCAGGTTCGGACGATATTAGAGCGCAGACTGGGCGTATCCCGCAAGCTGCTCTCGCAAGTAAAGCTGACTGAGCACGGACTAACGGTGAATGAGCAGCGGGTCTATACGACGGCTATAGCTAAGGCTGGAGATATGATCCGATTGCGAATGGAGCAGGAGGAATCCGAGGACATCCTGCCTCAGCCCATTCCGATAGAAGTGGTATATGAAGACGATGATCTGCTGATCGTGAACAAGCCGGCGGGCATGATTGTCCATCCGACCCACGGCCACTACTTGAACACGCTCGCCAACGGAGTCGTGCATCATTGGAAGGAGAAAGGGGAGCGGGTCCGCTTCCGTCCTATTCACCGGCTGGATGAGGAGACCTCGGGACTGGTCGCCATTGCAAAAACAGGCTATGTGCACCAGCAGCTGTCGGAGCAGCTGCAAGCTGGGGCTGTCACAAAGCTGTACCGCGCATACGTGTATGGCGTGCCCGAGCCGGCTGCCGGCACAATCGATGAGCCGATTGACCGGGACGATGAGCAGCCGCATCTGCGCGTAGTGAGGCCGGACGGCTATCCGTCCGTCACGCATTATGAGGTGATTGCTTCCTATTCGGGATCAGGCGAATCGGGGGCTGCTTCAGTCTGGCTGAAGCTGGAGACGGGACGAACCCATCAAATACGTGTACATATGCGCCATATCGGATGTCCGCTGATCGGAGACAAATTCTATGGTTCGGAGCATGGTCGTGTGGAGGAATGGGAGCTTGCTGCCGGTCGCCACGCCCTGCATGCGGAAATTCTGGGATTCGTTCATCCGATCACAAAAGTGCCGATGGAGTGGCATGCGCCATTGCCAGCTGAGCTTGCGATGCTGGAGCAGCTGCTTGGAGCGGGACAATGAGCAGCTTTAAGTGATGAATACCGGAAGGAGAATGGAGAATAGTTATGTCAGATCGTAAAGTAACCATTATTGAATATCCGAAATGCAGCACATGCAAAGCGGCGATCAAATCGCTGAAGGCCAAAGGAAACGAGGTCACAACCCGCCATATCGTGGAGGATACGCCGACAGCCAAGGAGCTGAAGCAGCTGCTTCAGATCAGCGGCATGGACATTAAGAAGCTGTTCAACACGTCTGGCGAAGTGTATCGCGAGCTAGGGCTAAAGGACAAGCTGGCAGGCATGTCTGAGGAAGAGAAGCTGGAGCTTCTCGCCTCGCACGGGATGCTGATCAAGCGTCCGATCGTAACGGACGGCAAGCAGGTCACGGTAGGCTATAAGGAAGACCAGTACGAGCAGGTATGGGGACGTTCATGATGAGTGCCCAACACGGCGTAAAGGCATGGCGTTCGGAGCGGCTCTCGGCGCTCGGCTCTTCGATTTTCTCGGAGGTGGCGGCATGGAAAGCGGAAGCGGCGAGAGGAGGGGCAGATATCATTGACCTTGGCATCGGCAGCCCGGATCAGCCGCCTTCGGAGACGGTCAGGCGCGCCCTGGCGGAAGCCTCGCTCCAGATCGATAATTATGCTTATCCGGCAACCAAGGACGGGATGCCCTTCAAGCAAGCAGCTGCTGCCTGGATGAAACACCGCTTCGGCGTCACCGTAGATCCCGCCAGCGAGATGGTCACGCTGCTGGGCTCGCAGGACGGACTTGCCCATCTGGCGATGTCGATCTGCGATCCGGGGGATGCGGCCTTGCTGCCGAATCCGGGTTATCCGATCTATGCAGGCTCACTGGCGCTTGCTGGCGTCGAAGCGATCTTGATGCCGCTGCGGGAGGAGAATGATTACCTTCCCGATCTGGGCGCTATCACTGAGGAACAATGGGATCGTGCCAAATTCATCCTCATTAATTATCCCAATAATCCGGTGTCCGCTGTAGCCGATCTTGCGTTCTTCGAGAAGGTGCTTACGAAAGCGAAGGAACACCATGTATTGGTCGTTCATGATCTTGCTTATTCCGAGATGGGCTTCGACGGCAACGAGCCGCCGAGCATTCTTGAGCTGCCAGGCGCTGCTGAGCAAGCGGTGGAATTTCATTCGATGTCCAAGAGCTTTAATATGGCGGGCTGCCGAATCGGTTTCTTGGCGGGCAACCGGGAAGCGGTTGGCGCGCTGCGCGAGCTGAAGGCGAATATCGATTATGGGGCCTTCTATCCGATTCAGCAAGCGGCTGTCGCAGCGCTTCAAGAAGCCATAGCTGCGCCTGGCAAGCCGAAGGTCGGCAAGCTGTACGAGCGCAGGCGCGATCTGTTCCTGGATGCGCTGCGTTCGGAAGGATGGGACATTAAGCCGCCAAAAGCGACAATGTTCGTATGGGCGCAGCTGCCGGAGATGGCTTGGGACATGGGGGCGGCATGGACCTCGAGAACCATTTCCCAGGAAATGCTCAAGGCGACAGGCGTTGTTGTCGTGCCAGGCGAGGCTTTTGGCTCAGAGGGCGAAGGTTATGTCCGGATTGCGCTAGTGGAAGACGAAAGCAGACTGCTGGAAGCGGCGGCGCGAATCGGACGCTTTATCCGGGGAGAGGTTAATTCCTAGCTTGGCAGAGTACGGTGTGCATGGCTCACAACATAAATTAACATTGCTCCGCACCCTCAGCTCATACTACAATTAGGAAAGATGTTGGGACAGGGGATGATAATAGCAATGGAACGCAACAAAATACTTGTCGTGGATGGAATGGCGCTGCTGTTCAGAGCTTACTTTGCGCAGTCGTACAGCGCTAGAAGAATTGAGGACGGAACGCCTACCAATGCGATTTATGGTTTTTTTCAGTACTTGTTTGATGCGGTGAATGAATTCAAGCCATCTCATGTGATTTGCTGCTGGGACATGGGGAGCAAGACCTTCAGAACGGATTTGTATTCCAACTACAAAGCCAATCGTCCTGAAGCTCCTGAGGATTTGATTCCGCAATTTTCGCTGGTGAAAGAGCTTGTTGCTTCTCTTCAAATCCCGAACATCGGACTTGAGGGATACGAGGCGGATGATTGCATCGGTACGGTTGCTCGAATGTTCCGCACGGTCGGACAAGTCTATATTCTTACAGGCGATCAGGATATGCTGCAGCTCGTGAACGAGGATGTTCATGTCATCATCATGAAAAAAGGCAGGTCCAATTATGCCGTGTATGATTTGGACTTCCTCAGAGAGGACAAGGGCATTCAGCCGTTCCAAGTCATTGAGATGAAGGGGCTGACAGGGGATACGAGCGACAACTACCCTGGCGTGAAGGGCATTGGTGAGAAGACGGCCTTAAAGCTGCTTGCTGAATATGAATCTATAGACGGCATTCTCAGCAATCTCGACATTTTGCCGAAGAGCGTGAAGGCGAAGATTGAAGCCGATTTGGATATGCTGCATTTGTCCAGAACGCTCGCCAGAATTAATATTGAGGTGCCGATTGAATGCCAGTTCGATGACTGCGCCTGGTCGGTTCCGATGGATGAGGTTTCTGTTGTATTTGAGAAATACCGTCTGTCGACCTTGCTGAAAATGATCGGTTAAATATGACGAAGGCAACCTTATGAGAAGGTTGCCTTTTTTTATGCTCATAGATGAAAGAGCTATATTGAACTATAAAAAATGATTTCTGGGCGGCGGGAAATCATTTTTTATTGCGTTTTTTAGAGCAAAGAAACAGCTTGCGCCTGACGCAGCGTCAGGCGATATACTGGCACTAGAAAGGGGTTGAGAAGGATAAACAAGTCTTATTATACCGTTGGTTCGCTCGTGAAATTGACTTCAACGACGGAACGCACGCTGCGCTATTATGACCGCAAAGGGCTGCTGAGGCCAAGCCGCCACAATGAACAGGGACACCGGATTTATGACGATGAGGACTTGCTGCGGTTCCATAAAATTTTGACCTTAAAATATTTGGACTATTCCTTGGATGACATCGGCAAGTATTTGGAGCAGGACAGCAAAGATTTTCATGCTTCTCTGAAGATGCAATATGAGCTTCTGCTGCAGAAGCAGCGGCATATCCAGCGTATTGTGGCTACCATTGAACGGGTAAGGGCGATCGTGAAGGATAACGATACGATTGATCCCGGGTTCATTATGATGATGATCCATTCCATTCAACATGAGGGAGAGCAGATGCAGTGGTTCTCTGAGCGTCTGCCGGAAGAAATCATGCAAACGATGTTTATGAATGGAGCAAGCGTGGAAGAACGGCTTGAGGCAGAACGCGAGGTGACGCTAGGACTTAATGATCTGCTGGTTATGTCCAAGCAAGGGCTCGCCCCGGAACATTCACTTGTTCGGGAGCGCACGCATGCTCTGAAGGCAATGTTCGAGAGAATGCTGGGACAAGCTCTTGATGAGCTATCGACAAGTGAGGTAGGGAAAGTGCTGGAGGAGGCAGAGCGGCATTTCTTTCCGATCTGCTTGGAGCCGGAATTTATGCACTACCTGCATGAAGCTTTTAGTTATCAGCATTGTTCCCAGAAATCTGCTGCGGCCGCCGGACCCTAGTATTCTAGTTGATCGGATACTCTGTTAAACCACAACTATTTTTAGTCATAATGAACCGGAGAGTGAGACATGGAAGCATCTATTCAAACCAATGCACCCAAACAAGCAAGCACAACGCCGATTCTGATTTCGTTATTATTAGGCTGTTTTATAGGCATGTTCAGTGAAACAGCCCTGAATATTGCGCTGCCGGAGCTGATGAAGCAATTGCAGGTGGGTCCTACTACCATACAATGGCTAACGACAGGTTACATGCTGGTACTCGGTATTATGGGCCCAGTGTCAGGTCTGTTGCTCCAATGGTTTTCCACGAGACAGCTTTTTATTGCCTCTCTCTCTTTATCCACACTTGGCTCGCTTATTGCCGGCTTGGCGCCCAGCTTTGAGGTGCTTCTAGCGGCTCGCATTTTTCAGGCCTCGGGTACAGCCCTGCTGATGCCGCTTATGTTAAATGCCATACTGATCCTGTTCCCGCCGGAGAGGCGCGGTGCGGCTATGGGATTGATGGGGCTAGTGCTGACGTTTGCGCCTGCATCCGGTCCAACCATTGCCGGCTTGATCATTGAAAAGCTGTCTTGGCATTGGATATTCTGGATTTCCAGCTCCATTCTGTTTGTTTCGCTGCTTATCGGTATTATTTTCTTGAAAAATATCTCGGAGCTTACGCGTCCAAAAATCGATTTACTATCTATCGTGCTTTCCACTATCGGTTTTGGCAGCTTATTATTTGGTTTCAGTAAAGCCGGCGAAATTGGCTGGGACAATATTCTGGTTATCTCTTTCTTTATTGTTGGCGTGCTAGGGCTTATCCTCTTCACTTGGCGCCAGTTCCGTATTGAATCACCGCTTATGAACCTTCGTGTGTTCCGTTATCGGATGTTTTCGTTGTCGGTTGTCCTATTTGTTGTCGTCATGATGCTGCTTCTGTCATCCATGCTGTTGCTGCCGATGCTGCTGCAGAGCGGCCTTGGCAAAAATCCGTTGCAGGCTGGCCTGCTCTTGTTGCCTGGCACGCTTATAAGCGGTGTGCTCGCTCCATTTATGGGCAAATTATTTGATAAATACGGACCAAGAAAATTAATTATACCCGGGTTAATCTTAGTCGGTATCATCATGTTCCTGTTCTCGACGATTTCGCTTTCTTCCTCTACCATGTTTGTTATCGTCTTGGATTGCGTGCTTATGATTGCTTTGTCTATGGTCATGATGCCGGGGCAAACCAATGGCATGAATCAGCTGCCGGCAGAGGCTTACCCGCATGGAACGGCCATTATGAGCACATTGACGCAGGTGGCTGGAGCGATTGGCAGTGCGCTGGCGATGACGATGTTGTCGATGGGTCAAACCAGCTTCTTGCGCGACAAGGGCTTTGATATGAGCGGTGGCCTTAATCTGGGACAAGTCGATCCCGCGATGATCGAGCATTTGCCGGCTTCCTTCGTATTTGGCATCAAAGGCGCATTTATATTCGCCGGCGCAATGACGATTATTGCCTTGTTCATATCGTTCTTTATGAAGCATGTCAAATCGAGTGAATCCAATAAATCAATGATGCACTAACGAAGGGCATCGCTTGCCCACAACACACAAGTGAAGCGAAAAAGCCGCAAGTTCCCGGGCCAAGCTGCCTGGAGCTTGCGGCTTTGAACTTTTGTGACCGAAAACGAAGAGCAGCGAGTCTTTCGTTCTGTCTTCTCCCTTCCCCTCAAATGGATGAGAGCAAACGGAGCAAGAAAATGTTCTGTAGAAGCGTAGCGTTTCGCCTTTGTATTCGAATTTCAACTTATTTTGTAAAATTGCAACCCAAAACGAATTATAGGTCAGTTTCGGTTTGGTTGTCTCCCTTAACTCCCTCCATGGCTGAGAGCAAACGGAGCAAGAAAAAGTTCTGTAGAAGCGTAGCGTTCGCCTTTGTATCCGGATTCCACCCTAAGCAAATCGTTCAAGGGAATCTGGATACAACAGCGATCGTAAGAATATTTTCTTGCGCAGTTTGTGTCCAGCCATGCAACACAGAATATTTTCTTGCGAGTGTGTCGCCCAGCTATGAATTTGCCTTAAAAAATTGCAACCGAAAACGAAGAGCATAGAGTACTTTCGTTCGGTCTTCTCTCTTCCCTCTCCATGGCTGAGAGCAAACGGAGCAAGAAAATGTTCTGTAGAAGCGTAGCGTTCGCCTTTGTATCCGGATTCCACCCTAAGCAAATCGTTCAAGGGAATCCGGATACAACAGCGATCGTAAGAATATTTTCTTGCGCAGTGCGCGCTCAGCCATCCCCCTCACCTGAAAAATTGCAACCATAAACGAAATCTCCCTCCTTATGAGCGTTCTGCGACCTGTTCTATACTTGGAATACCAAAACGAGATAGGAACAGATACGGAGGAATGCCGCGATGGACTCACAGGTTACCATCCCAGAGAAGCACGGCAATGAAGCAACCCGCGTACACAAGGCGGCTCTCTTCTTCAAAAAACTGAAAAGGCAAAAGATCCTGCAGCTCATGGCGCTGTCGGGCATGGTGTGGCTGATCATCTTCCACTACATCCCCATATACGGCATTATCATCGCATTCAAGGAATACAACATCGTTCAATCCATCAGCTCCGCGCCATGGGTGGGACTCTATCACTTCAAAGAGTTTTTCGAGGATGACAGCCTCGGCTATGTCATTAAGAACACGTTCGGGATGAGCTTGCTGAAGCTCCTGATCGGATTCCCGATGCCAATCCTGTTCGCGCTGTTGCTGAACGAGCTGCGGTCGGTTCGCTTCAAGAAAGCGGTACAGACCATCTCCTACCTGCCGCATTTTCTCTCCTGGGTTATCCTGGGCGGCATTCTGACAACCTGGCTTGCGGATGTGGGCATCATAAACAAAGTATTGCTGGCGCTAGGCTTCATCCATGAGCCGATCAGCTATCTGGCTGAGCCTAGCTACTTCTGGACGATCATCGTCAGCTCGGATATATGGAAGGAGCTCGGCTGGTCCGCCATCATCTATTTGGCAGCGATTACGGGGGTGTCTCCAGAGCTGTACGAAGCGGCGACGATTGACGGCGCAGGACGGTTCCAGAAGATGTACTACATTACGCTCCCGATGATCAAGGGCACTATCACCATCCTGTTCATCCTGGCAGTCAGCGGCATTCTGAACTCGAACTTTGATCAAATCTTCGTGCTGAAAAACCAGTTGAACGAAGTAGCCAGCAACGTCATCGATACGTATGTCTACCAGATCGGCATCTCGCAAGGCCGTTACTCTTATGCTACAGCCGTTGGGCTCGTCAAGTCAGTCATCGCATTTATTCTGCTGCTCACGGCGAACAGCATCACCAAAAGACTCAATAACACATCATTATTTTAAAGGGTGGACGGACTATGCAAACACGCTTACGATCAGAAAAAATATTCGACTGGTTTAATATGCTGGTCATGCTATTGATCTGCTTCGCAACGCTTTATCCGGTCTGGTATGTGCTTATCAATTCCTTCAATGAAGGAACGGACGCCATGCGCGGGGGCATCTATTGGCTTCCACGGGTGTTCAGTCTGGAGAGCTATACGACCGTGTTCAAAAACGATGGTCTGATGACTGCCTTCGGCATTACGGTCGCGAAGACGGTGCTCGGCACCTTCATCCACGTCTTCTTCACAGCGATGGTCGCCTATGCGGTCTCCCAGAGGGAGCTGGCAGGACGGAAGCTGTATCTTATTATCGGCACGATCACGATGTTTTTCAGCGGGGGGCTCATTCCGCAGTACTTGCTGCTGCGTGACTTGCACTTGCTTGATACCTTTTGGGTTTATATTATCCCAGCCATGTTCAGCTTCTTCGACCTGATTATCTTTATGACGTTCTTCCGCGAGATTCCGTACGGCCTGGAGGAAGCGGCCAAGATGGACGGCGCCAACGATTTCAGCATTTTCGTACGGGTCATTATACCGGTCTCGATGCCGGTTGTGGCCACGATCGCGCTGTTCCATGGCGTGTATCAATGGAATGATTATTTTGCCGGCGTGATTTATGTCAACGATCCGAACCTGCAGCCGATTCAGACGTTCCTATACCGGATCGTGGCGCTGTCCGGCTCCAATCAGATCGTCTCGACCGTAACGGGCGTAACCAAGACGGTCACGTCGCAATCGGTCAAGCTCGCTACGATGGTTGTGGCGACGCTGCCTATCGTATTTGTATATCCTTTCCTGCAAAAGTATTTTGTCAAAGGCTTTATGATTGGCTCCATGAAAGAATAGAGAAGGCTTTCACAGCAATGCTATTGGCCAGGCAAAGCTGAGAGCATATATAATCATCATAGAGAGGGGTATCAATAATGGCAGTTATGCGTAAATTCATTACCGCAGTTACATTGATCAGCTTGCTGCTGACCGCGGCGGGCTGTGCCTCGAATGGCGGCAACAAAAGCAGCGAGACGCCTAAGCCGTCTGCGGAGCAAACCGCGCTTAATCCGGATGCGCCGGGCTGGAAGGACAATACCGACCCGATTACGTTCGATTGGTACTTGAATTACTCCTGGTTCCAAAAGAAATGGGGCTCCGACCCGACATCCCAGTATATTACGAAGAAAACAGGCGTTAACCTGAATCTGATCGTACCGGCAGGCAACGAAAACGAGAAAATCAACACGATGATCGCCTCCGGCAAGCTGCCAGATCTTATTACGCTGGATGCGAACGACGACGCGGTGAAGCGTCTGATTGAAGGCAAGATGGTCTTGCCGCTGAACGAGCTGGCAGACCAGTATGACCCGTACTTCTACAAAGTAATCGACCCGTCCAAGGCTTCCTGGTTCGCTGAGCCGGACGGCAACTTCTACGGTTATCCGAACAACTCGTCGTCTCCGCGGGATTATGCGGCGAACGAATCGCTGTTCACATCCACGCAAACCTTCATGGTTCGCAAGGATATGTATGAAGCGCTTGGCAAGCCGGATATGAGAACGCCGGAAGGCTTCATCAATGCGCTGAAGCTTGCGAAGGAGAAGTTCCCGGAAGTAGACGGCCAGCCGCTTATTCCGCTTGGCCTGCATGAGTTCACCGACACAGGCAACTACGCGCTGGAGAACTACCTGCAGAACTTCCTTGCGATTCCGCAAGAGGTAGATGGCAAGCTGAACGACCGCACGACTAATCCTGAGTACATCAGCTGGCTGAAAACCTTCCGCCAAGCGAATAGCGAAGGACTGCTGTCCAAGGACATCTTCATCGACAAGAGACCGCAGATGGAAGAGAAGATCGCGCAAGGACGCTACTTCGCGATGCTGTTCCAATGGAAGGACATGAGCTCGCAGCAAAACATCGTATACCAGAAGGACCCAAGCCGCATCTACATGTCGATCGACGGACCTTCCAACTCGAAGCTGGAGCCGCCGACACTGAGCGGACCGGAAATCGGAGGCTGGGGCCTCACGCTGATCTCCAAGGATGTGAAGGATAAGAAGAGAGCGATCGAGTTCCTGACGTATATGATCAGCGAGGAAGGCCAGAAGGACTTCGCCCTTGGTGAAAAAGGGGTAACCTATGATACGATTGACGGCAAAGACCAGCTGTATCAGAAGGTTATCGACGAGACGGAGTTCGACTATGGCACACAATACAGCTATTTTATGATGACCGACTACAGCATGTGGCTCAGATGGGCTCCGCCTACGAAAGAGCAATACACCATCCTGGAGGATTGGACAAGAGGGAAGACGCATAACTTCTCCGCCTTCAGCAATCTGAATCCGCAAGGCACAACAGAAGAAGGCATCATCTCGCAGAAGATTCGCCAGCAGTGGGGCAAGGCGCTGCCGAAGATGATTTTGTCCAAGTCGGATGAGGATTTCGATGTGATCTTCAATGATTTCCTGCAGGACCGCGAGAAGCTCGGCTTCGATAAAGTGGTGGCGTTCCAGCAGAAGAAGTATGAAGAGAATGTCGCGAAGCTAACTCAATAATGTAAGTGTATCAGAGCAGCAAGCAGCAAGGCCCATCTTAAGGAATGGGCTTTGCTGCATTGTTGCTTACTCTACTTTACGGATGTGACGATCAGTGAGACAACGGCTGCGGTGGAACAGGCTTGCTCAGTACATTGGAAATATGCGATTGCAGACGAAGATGGTTGTCTCGTATATTCTGGTTATTTTGATACCGATACTCATATTCTCCAGCTATATGTCCAACAATTCCTACAATAATACGATCCATGATACGATTCAGTCCAATCAGTACTTGCTGGATGTGGAGTACAACAAGATTACGAACAATATCGACCTGATGGAGCGGACGGCGCAATTGATGCTGCTGGACAATAAGGTGCTGGATTACCTGGTGCTGAAGCAAGAGATGGATACGCTCTCATTAATGGATTTCTCGCGGAATGTGCTGCCGGATCTGGTGCGGCTTCAATTTAACAATCCCAATATCGCGCATATCCGCATGTACTTCAACAATCCTTATACCAAAGAGCTGTGGCCGATCTTCCTGGACGAGAAGCGGATTGCGAATGCGCCATGGAAAGCGGAGCTGATGGAACGCAACGGGATGGAGCTGTGGGTATTCGATAAGGAGGATCGCAATGTGATGAGCCTGCCTACCAGCGAGTCGTTCGAGAAGGAGAAGCCGAAGGTATCGCTGCTGCGGCAGATCAGCTACGGCACGGATAAGGATGCGGGCATCGTGCAGATCGATATGTATCTGGACGATTTCTTCTCCAGGGTGCAGCCTGACGAGCAGGAACGCCAGTCGCGGCTATTGCTGCTGGACCGGGAATCGCAGTTTTTCTACCATGATAAAACCTCTTTTGTAGACAATATTCCGCTGGATGATCTGGAGCAGCGCATCCGGTCTGCCTCAGCGACGGAAGCGACTCATTTTGAAGCGGATTACAACGGAGTTCCTTATATTATCATTTTCAAAAAAATCGACCTGCTGGACGCCTTCATTATCAGCGCCGTCTCTCTGGAGGAGCCGCTGCACGCGATTCGCGACACGGTGCAAAATCTGATTATCGTCAGCGTCGTACTGATCGCGATTTTGTCGCTGGTCACGTATTTGCTGAGCCGAATTATTTTCAAAAGATTGCGGATGCTGCAAAATTCCATGAATCGCGTGCGGAATGGGGATTTGCAGGTGAACATTGATGTGAGCGGCGGCGGAGAGGTAGGCGAGATCGCCCTTCATTTCAAAATGCTGATGAAAAAAATCAATTCGCTTATCGTCGATGCCGTCAACAAGCAAGCGGCCGCCAAGGAAGCGGAGCTGAATGCGATGAAGAACCAGATCGACTCGCATTTTATGTACAATACGCTGGAGAATCTGAAGATGCTGGCGGAGGTGGAGGGTCAGTACGTGCTGTCGGATGCGCTGACCTCGCTTGGGCGCATGATGCGCTACAACCTCCAATGGACGAGCAATTACGTCCGCCTTCGCGACGAGGTCCATCATATACAAAACTATATTGCTATTATGAACATTCGTTATGATGACCGCATATCGCTTCAATTGTTTGTGCCGCCGGCCTATATGGAGCATGAAATATTGAAAATGTCTCTTCAGCCGATTGTGGAAAATGCTATTAAGCATGGCTTATATACGAATGAACAAGGCGAGGAGCTGCCGCTTGTCCTGTCTATCCGGGTACATGAGGCGAACGATCATATGCTGATTGAGCTGATGGATAACGGCAAAGGAATGGATGCCGAGAGGGTGAATCGGATCAACTATATGATCCGTCTGAACGACGCGGATTTCCGCCAGGTGCAAGGAGCAATCAAGCCCGGGGAAGAGAAGGGCAACGGCATTGGCCTGCGCAATGTCAATCAGCGGGTGAAGATGAACTACGGCAATGATTACGGCATTCAAGTGCAGAGCGTGGAAGGTCAATATACGACCGTCAGCATCAAGCTGCCGACACTACTATTCACCAAGGGAGATGCGGGACATGCGGAAACTGCTGATCGTGGATGATGAAAAAAATATCAGGCTCGGCCTGAAAGCGATGATAGAGCGGGAATTGCCTGGCCGTTATGAGATTTCGTTCGCCGTGAACGGGGCGGATGCGCTGGCGAGACTGAAGGAGCAGCCGGTTGATCTGCTCATTACCGACATTCGCATGCCCGTCATGGACGGCATCGAGCTGATTAATGGGCTGCAGGAGATGGACGGCAAGCCGGAAGTGATGATTCTGAGTGGGCATGATGATTTTCAGTATGCCAGAGAAGCGATGCGGTGCGAGGTGCGCATGTATCTTCTTAAGCCGATCGTTCGCGAGGAGCTGGTAGAGGCGTTGAAGTCGCTGGAGGAAACGCTCGTCAAGAAGGAGACGATCTCTCATCAATTCAAGCAAATGACGGAGCAGATGAAGGAGCATATCGAGACGCAATTCAATTATGTGTTCCTTCGCTCCGATCTGGACGAGAGCGAGATTGCGGAGCGGCTTGGCAAGCTGGAGCTGCCGAAGCTGGACGGGGGTTATCAGCTGGCCCTGCTCAAGTGGCCTGATGCCGAGCAACGGGGACGGGAACAAGGGCAGAAGCTTGCTTTTCTGAACAACGTCTTGAAGCGTCTTGGACAGGAGTCGGAGGCGCTGACGCTGCGATTCATGAACCGGCATGGGCATCTTGTCGTCCTGACGGGGTATTCGGGACTGCTTCCAGCCCTCGAAGAGGTGATCCGGCAGCAGGTGGAGACGCGGGTGAAGATGGGAGCCAGCAAATGGACGGACCGGCTTCCGCAAGTGAACGAGGCTTACGGGCAGGCGGAGAGGGCGCTCAAGTATACATTGTTCTATAAGCATTCAATGTCATTGCGTTATGAGGAACTGGAGGGAAGAGAGACCCGTTACGAGCTGCCGATGGCATCGATCAAGAAGATATCCAATATGCTGGGCACGGGCAGAGAAGCGGATGTAATGGGGTTGTTCAAGGAAGTTGTCGATCTGCGCATCGTGATGAAATACGATATCTCCTATATGGAAGGGATTAGCCGCGCGCTGAATGAGCTTGTTTTCGATCAGGTGTTCAATGTGTATGGCGAGGAATCGGTCGAAATCTTGAAGCTCTACAAGTCCGTCGCCGACCTATACAGCTTCTGGGACTTCCAGGACTATTACCATCATGTCGAGACGCTGATTATGAAGCTCGATCTGTACGTGGGCAATATGAAGAACATTCACAACGACAATCGTGAGATGAACAAGGCGATTCAATATATTCATGAGAATTACAATCACGAGCTGAATATGGCGATGGTGTCCAACTATATCTCGATGAACTACTCTTATTTCAGCCAGGCGTTTAAGGAATATACGAATGAAAGCTTTGTTAACTATTTGAAAAAGATTCGGATCGGCAAAGCGAAGGAGCTGCTTGCCAGCACGAATTTGAAGGTGCATGAGATCGGGGAGCAGGCCGGGTTCGAGAACGCCAAGCATTTTCATCGCGTCTTCCGAGAGCTGGAGGGCGTGTCGCCCAATGAATACCGGCAAAAGGAGCAATCCGCCGCCGACCTGAAAAATCGGCACCATATATGAAATCTGAAGCCTTATTCGTACGGAATGGCTCTTCTATAATGTAGGCAAGGCAGCAGAAGCATACAGATGGAGGAGAGCCAATGTCGAGAAAAACGGTATATATTATCCGCGATGATGTGAACCATCCCAAAGAAGTGATTGATCCCGTAATGGAGCGGGTTTTTGATGCGGATCGCTGGAATGTCGTATTAACCGACCGCGCGCGCGATCTGGTTGAGCATGCCGCTGAGGCGGATTTGGCGATGTGGTTTACGAACGGACGCCCTGAGGGCGAGGCGAATCTGAGCGTAGAGGAGCAGGGAGTCATTGTGGATCGGGTAAAGGCCGGCATGGGCATGTTGTTCGTTCATGCGGGCCTTGTTCTGATTGAGGAGGACAGTCCGTTCTATGCGGAGCTGAATTCAGGCCGCTTTATCGAGCATTCCCCGCATCATGTTCCCGTGACGACTGTGCCGGCGCGCAGCATCGAACATCCTGTCATCCGCGGCATCGAGGCATTCACGGCAACCGACGAGCATTATTATTGCCAAGTGGATACGTCGAGAACGGATGTCTTGCTGCTTAGCACTTCCAAGCATGTGACGGCGGCGGGCGGCTGGGCCCACAGCGTGGGACAAGGCCGTGTCGTAGCGCTTACGCCAGGCCATACAACGGATGCGCTGGGCAATCCGCAGATGGTGCAATTGATGAAGAACGGCTCCGATTGGGCCATTGGCTTGATTTGAGAAGGAGGGAGCACGCATGAGCAAGATTTCGATTGCGCTGGGCCTCTATTCCGTCTATCGGGATTTGCAGCGGGATTTGGAGTCTACGCTGCGCCGCGTAAAAGAGCTGGGCTATGAAGGTGTGGAGTTCTACGGGGAATTTACGCATGAGCCGGAGCTGATCAAAGGGCTGCTGGAGGAGCTGGAGCTGACCAATTGCGGCTGGCATACGGAGTGGAAGCTGCTGCAGCCGGATACAATGGAAGCGACGCTGGACTACCATCGGCGGGCCGGTACGCGCAGCATTGTCATCCCTGCCTTGGGCGGGCCATGGGAGATTGGACATAAGCAGCATGAAGACAGCGCTGAGGTATGGATTCGCCATGCCGAGCGGATGAATGAGATTGCGAAGCAAGTTGCCGGTGCGGGATTCCGTCTTGGATACCATACACATGCCCATGAGTTTGATACGGACTTCGGAGGCGTTACGCCGTGGGATTTGTTATACCGCCATACCGATGCCGGCATTGTACTGGAGCTGGATACGGGCAATTGCATCGAAGCGGGAACGGATCCGGCAGCAGTCATTGCAGCTGTGCCAGGCAGGCCGCTGCTTGTACATGGCAAGCCGTATTCCCGTACCGCTGGCCATGAGACCTTCATTGGCGACGCCAAGGATGAGAACAATTGGAGTGAGATCATCGCGCAATGCAAGCGCGCAGGTACAGAGTGGCTGATCGTAGAGCATGAGTCGGAGACGGCCTATCCGGGCTTTATCGGCGCAGAGCGGTGTCTGGAAGGATTGCGCGCCGTATTGGCGGAGTGAAAGCACGGACATGGCTGACATCATAGAGCCGTTCATAGATATATAGGCAGGAGTGATCACAATGACAGAGAAGCAATATGCCGTTCAATTTATAGAGAAAAGAAAAGCAGCGCTAATAGAGAGTGAGCTTGACCTCTCGCAGCTTGCGCCGGATGAAATTGCGGGCCGCACGATCGTATCGCTCATCTCGACCGGCTCGGAGCGCGGAGCATATATGGACTACTTCGGCGGCACCGTATATCCGGTCTCGACTGGCTACGCAGCTGTCATGGAGGTTCTGGAGACCGGAAGCGCGGTTACGAACGTTAAGGCAGGCGACCGCGTGCTTGCCCTTGCCCCGCATCAATTGTACAACCGGGTGAAAAGCGACGAGATCAGTATCGTGCCAGAGGGGATGAACCCGGCGCATGCGGTAATGGGCCGGTTCCCGGCGGTCTCGATGACGTCCATGATCCATACATCCATCAAGCCGACGGAGCCGGTTCTGGTGACAGGACTTGGCGTTGTCGGTCTGATGTGCGCCCAGATGATGCGCCATTGCGGCTATGAAGTCTATGCGTTCGATCCGAACGAGAATCGCAGAGAGACAGCCAGAGCCTGCGGCATTCGCCATGTCTACGCTTCGCTGGACGAGGTGCCGGAAGTGAAGGGCGCAGCCGGGCTGGCGATGGAGTGCTCGGGACGCGAGGAAGGCACCTATTCGCTAGCAGCCAATCTGAGAAGAGGCGGAGAGCTGTATCTGATTGGCGTGCCATGGTACCGCTCGACGGATACCTTTGCCCATGAGCTGCTGAAGAGCGTGTTCTATGGTTTTATCCAATTGCGTTCGGGCTTCGAGTGGTCGCTGCCGCGCCATTCCAGAGATTTCTTGCCGAACAGCAATTTCGCGAGCATTGCGAAGTCGATGGAGTGGATCCGCGACGGTCATATCAAGGTTGAAGGCATCTACGAGACGGCGGAGCCGGAGCGCTGCGACTGCATCTACAGCAGCATGGCTGACGGCACGATGGAGAAGACTTGCGCGATCTTTGATTGGAGCCGCATATAATTCTATAACTTAAGGAGGCGCTGCCTCGTGTATACAACGAATAAGAAAGCCGGCATTCACCATGTCTGCTTGAAGACGAATGACATTAAGCGGTCGGTTCAATTTTATATGGAGGGGCTTGGCGCCAGGTTCGTCGTGGAGTGGGGCAAGGATGGCGCGGAGGATCATGCCGTGCTGGTCGATCTGGCTGACGGCGATTTCCTGGAAATCTTCGAGACGAAGCAGCTATTCGGAGAAGGCAAATGGCAGCATCTCGCCGTACGCACCCCGGATGTTGACGAATCGGTCAGACGGGCTGTAGCGGCTGGAGCGAGGCAGCTTGGCGAGCCGAGCAACTCCGATATTCCGGCCCGCTCGGGCGAGACTGTCCGTCTGCGTTTCTGTTACGTCGAAGCCCCAGGCGGCGAACTGGTAGAGTTCATTCAAGACAGATAGCATTTAAATAGGCGATGCCAGGAGAACAATCCTGGCATCGCTTTTTGTTGTTGTAACTGCCATGGCGGGAAGCAACGGAATAAGAACTATTCTGGAGTAGCGTTCGCCTTTGTATCCGGATTCCAACGGTTAGATTATAGTTCAGGGAATCTGGATACAACAGCGATCGGAAGAATAGTTCTTGCGTAGTTTGTGTTTCCAGCCATGGATGCCGCCCTAAAAATTGGTTTTGGTGTTATCTCCCCCCCTTCATGGCAGGGAACAAACGGAGCAAAAAAATGTTCTGGAGAAGCGGCAGAGTTCGCCTTTGTATCCGGATTCTTGCGTAGTTTGTGTTTCCAGCCATGGATGCCGCCCTAAAAAATGGAAACCAAAATGAAAGTGATGAGTTTGGTGTTATCTCCCCCCCCCTTCATGGCAGGGAACAAACGGAGCAAAAAAATGTTCTGGAGAAGCGGCAGCGTTCGCCTTTGTATCCGGATTCCAACCTTATATTCATTGTTCAAAGGGAATCTGGATACAACAGCGATCGGAAGAATATTTTTTGCGTAGTGTGTGACCTGCCATGTAACAACAGCGATCGGAAGAATATTTTTTTGCGCAGATTGTGGTCAAGGCCATGAATTGCCCAGACGACAATGTTCGCTATAGTGAATTAATATGAGTGATTTTTTATAAAACTCAGCGCCGTAAAGGTATTGACCTGTTCTTTTTAAAGAACTAAAATAAAGTTATTGTCCGTTATAAGAAACCCTATAAGCTTCGCGTACGAATAAAAGCACGGATCTAATCTGACTGAAGGAGAATATTATGATTGGGGAACGGATCAAAACACTTAGAGAACAAAAAGGCTACTCCATAACGAAACTGGCCGATCTAGCCGGGGTTTCGAAATCGTATCTAAGCTACATTGAACGTAACGTGCAAAACAATCCCTCGCTTCAGGTATTGGCCAAGATCGCTTTTCATTTGGATACGAATATCGAATATTTGCTGGGCGAGGAGCTGGCACCGAAGGTATGGGTTGACGAAGTGCTGGATGAAGAGTGGCATAACATCATTCGGGACGCCGTCGATGAAGGCATGAGCAAAGGGGATTTCCGCGCGCTGAAGGACCTCGTTCGTTCGAACAAGTGGCGGGAAGAGCATGGCCATCGCAGGGACTATAGAGACATTGACAGCAAAAAGAAGTCCAATATCATTATTTTACATATCGACAATTAGCCCCTTTACGAAAAATAAAACCACTTTCCTGTTGACATGTTCTTTATTAAGAACTAAACTTGTGGTAGTGTTCATTATAACTAACACATAAGCGGGTGTATGAATGGAAACGAGTCGAATGAATGAACGTTTTGTGCCGGCAAGCGGCAAAGAAGTAGATTTGCGCAAGCTCTTCACTACAATCAAAAACAAGCTTCTGCTCATCGTGTTGCTGACCGGTGCGATTACTGTCCTTGGCATCCTGTACAACTCCCAGTCGGAGCCCAATATCTACTCCTCGTCTTCGCGGGTCATGATTGCGGCAACCAACGACATGATGTCTACGGTCAGGGCGCTTGTGCGCGAGCCGATCGTGCTAGATCGGGTGATTGAGGACTTGGGCTTGAATGTGTCGGCGGGCCAGCTGCGGAGTCAAATCCGTGTAGACAGCGTGGACCAATCGCTCATTACGGTTATATCCGTAGCGGATACGAATCCGGAGCGGGCGGCCGATATCGCCAATGCCGTTGTGACGGTATACCGCAGCGTAGCGGCGGAGACGCTTGGAATCAGCAGCATAAGGCTGTTGACATCGGCAGTGCCGGAGCCGTCCCCTATTAACTCGAAGAGCAATACTATCGTCTATGTGGCATTTGTCGTCGGTCTGATCTTAAGCCTCAGCCTCGCGTTCTTGCTGGAATCGCTGGACGATTCGATCCGGACGGAGCATGATATCGAGGGTACCCTGGGCATCAATATGCTGGGTCAAGTATCCAAAATCAAGCGCGGTCATTCGCGTGCACATACAAAAAAGACAAAGCCAGCCATAATTAGGAGTGAGACGATTGGTTCGTGAACGTGCAAAAATAGCCAAACGAGTGGTTAACCGAAGCTTGATCGCTTATTTGAATCCATCCCACAGAATCGCAGAGCAATACCGGACGATCCGCAACAACATTCAATATGCGGCGGAGGGAGCGCCGGTCCGTACGCTGCTGGTCACATCGCCTGAGGAGGGGGACGGCAAGTCGACTGCTGCGATTAATCTGGCGGTCAGCATGGCACAGCGGGGCGAGAGGGTACTGCTCATTGATGTGAACTTCCGCAAACCCGTCCTTCATAAAATTTTCAATACGCAAATCTCTCCGGGACTATCGAGCGTGCTGGCGCAGCAGCTTGCTTTTGACGAGGCTGTGCAGGAGACGGAAGTGGAAGGCATGGATCTCTTGACAAGCGGATTGTCGCAAGGCAACTCTGCCGACCTGTTGGATTCCCATCGCATGAAGGAATTAATAGAGAAAGCCATTCAGCATTATGACCGCATCGTATTCGATTGTCCGCCGGTATTGACGGCGCCCGATACGAATGCGCTGGTGAACAAATGTGATGGTGTCGTGCTGCTGCTGAGCTGCGGCAAGACGACTCATGGCAAGGCCCTTGAAGCGAAACAATCTCTATCCTTTGCAGGAGCGAATATTATAGGGGCGATTTTAAACAAAAAGAACGTTAGATGATGACTCATCGGATAACGTCTTTTTTTCGGCCTAAATGTTCTTTATAAAGCACAAAAATGTTCGTTATCATGCAAGTTGAAAGGATGGAAATTTATCATGACTTATCGAAGTAGACTTTCGCTTCTTGTGCTGCTTGATTCGGGGATTGTCCTAACGGCGCTGGCTGTCAGCCGCTGGCTGCTGGAGCCGAATACCGCCGCAGGCACCGGCTTCTACTTCCTGGCGGGGACTCTTCTTCTGCTGCACCATGGATCTTTCCTGTACTTCAAGCTTTACAAGAAGGCTTGGGAATATGCGAGCATAGGCGAGCTGGCCATAATGACCAAAGCCGTAGGACTATCTTTCCTGCTGACCGCGATTGCTCAGGCTGTCGTATACGGAACGCTTCAATTGAAATGGCTCGCTGTCGCATGGATGATCCATATTTTGCTTATCGGCGGCTCCAGGCTTGGTTGGCGCATGCTTCGGGGGAGCTTCGGCAAGCACGGCGGCAAGAGCAAACGGACGCTGATCGTCGGAGCGGGCTCCGCCGGAACGATGCTGGCACGCCAGCTGATGAACAACCCGGATGCCGAACTGCATCCCGTCGCATTCGTGGATGATGATGCCAAGAAGCAAATGCTTGATATTATGGGGCTTCCTGTTGCCGGAAGCATCGCGGACATCGTAGATGTCGCGAAGAAGCTGGAGATCGACAATATCGTATTGGCGATTCCTTCTATGAACAAGAAGGAGCTCTATCATATCTATACGGAATGCGCCAAGACGAGCGCCAAGACGCAGATGATTCCAATGCTGGAGGATCTCGCGACGGGCCGGATTTCGGTCACGCAGTTCCGTGACGTGCAGGTGGAGGATTTGCTGGGGCGCGAGCCGGTTGAGCTGGACATCGAGAGCATCTCGGGTTATGTCACGCAGAAGGTAGTGCTTGTCACTGGCGCGGGCGGATCGATCGGCTCGGAGGTATGCCGCCAAATCTCGCGGTTCCTGCCGGAGAAGCTTGTGCTGCTTGGGCATGGGGAGAACAGCATCTATGCCATTGAGATGGAGCTCAAGGAGACGTTCAAGGATACGAATATCAAGTTTTTTACCGAAATAGCCGATCTCCAGGACGCTGACAAAATGATGGCGGTCATGATGGCCCATCGGCCTCATGTCGTCTACCATGCGGCGGCCCATAAGCATGTGCCGCTAATGGAGCGCAATCCGGAGGAAGCGTTCAAGAACAACGTGCTGGGCACGCTGAATACAGCCAAGGCTGCAAGCAAAAGCCGCGTCGAGACCTTCGTCATGATTTCGACCGACAAAGCGGTCAACCCTACAAGCGTGATGGGCTCAACCAAGCGGGTTGCAGAGATGATCATTCAGCATATGGACCGGATCAGCAATACGAAGTTTGTCGCTGTCCGGTTCGGCAACGTGCTGGGCAGCAGGGGCAGCGTAATTCCGCTGTTCAAGAAGCAGATTGCCAAGGGCGGCCCCGTGACGGTAACCCATCCCGATATGGTCCGTTACTTTATGACGATTCCGGAGGCGTCGCGGCTGGTCATCCAGGCGGGGGCGCTGGCGAAGGGCGGCGAAATCTTCGTGCTCGATATGGGCGAGCCGGTGAATATTACGCAGCTGGCCCAGAATGTCATCCGCATGTCGGGGTTTACTGTAGACGAGATCGGCATCGAATATACCGGCATCCGGCCGGGCGAGAAGCTGTTCGAGGAAATGCTGAAGGACGACGAAGTGATGGAGCAGCAGGTGTATCCCAAAATTTACACCGGCAAAGCTTCCGCTATTTTATATGAAGAAATCGAGCAGCTAATTGCAGACTTCCCTGACATGAATCAGGCGGAGCTGAAGACGCGGCTGCTGGATATGGCCAATCACGCGGTGACGGATATCAAAAAGCTGGCGACCGTATCCGGTTAAAGCAGGAACGAGCGGTTCCATCATTATGGTAGAGAAGCGGGGAATAGCGATGAAAGTTAGAAAAGCAATCATACCGGCGGCGGGACTCGGCACGAGATTCCTGCCGGCGACCAAAGCGATGCCGAAGGAAATGCTGCCGATCGTCGACAAGCCGACGATACAATATATCGTGGAAGAAGCGATCGAGTCCGGCATTGAGGATATCATCATCGTGACAGGCAAAGGCAAAAGGGCGATTGAAGACCATTTCGACAACTCCGTGGAGCTGGAGCAGATCTTGACCGCCAAAAGCAAATTCGAGCTGCTGCAGGAAGTTCGCAAGTCCTCCGATATGGTGGACATTCACTATATTCGCCAAAAAGAACCGAGAGGCCTCGGCCACGCCATCTGGTGCGCCCGCAAGTTCATCGGCGACGAGCCGTTCGCCGTCTTGCTGGGCGATGATATCATCTCGGCGGAGAAGCCGTGCCTGAAGCAAATGATCGAGAAATATGAGCAATACGGCTCGTCCGTTATTGGCGTTCAGCGGGTGCCGGAGGAAGCGGTCTCGCGCTACGGCATCGTGGACGGCATGGTGATGGAGCCGGGCTTCCACCGGATCAACCATCTCGTCGAGAAGCCGGCGCGCGAGGAGGCGCCTTCCGATATGGCGATTATGGGCAGATACATATTGACGCCTGAGATCTTCGACATTCTGGGCTGCCAGCAGCCGGGCTCCGGCGGAGAGATCCAGCTTACGGACGCTATCGGGACGCTGAATCGCTCCCGGGCGGTATTCGCCTATGAGTTTGAAGGCAAGCGCCATGATGTCGGCGAGAAAATGGGCTTTATCCAGACGACAATCGAGTTTGCTCTGCAAAGAGACGATTTGCGATATGAATTGCTTGATTATCTGACGCGTACGCTGCAGCGGGAAACGGCGCCTTATGAGTCCTAAAATTCTGTTTTGCGCGACCGTGGACTATCATTTCAAAGCCTTTCATTTGCCGGTAATGGAATGGTTCCGCAAGATGGGCTGGGAGGTTCATCTTGCGGCGCGCGGCGAGCTGGACATTCCGCATGTGGACCGCAAATTCAACATTCCGATCCACCGCTCGCCCATGAAAGCAGAGAACATGAAGGCTTATCGGGCATTGAAAAAGATCATCGATACAGAGGGGTATGCCATTATTCATTCCCATACGCCGGTCGGGGGGGCGCTGGCTCGAATGGCCGCTCGCGGCGCCCGCAAGCGGGGAGCCAAAAGCATCTATACGGCGCATGGCTTTCACTTTCACAAGGGCGCTCCGTTGTCGAGCTGGCTTCTGTTTTATCCGGTAGAGAAGCTGCTTGCAGCCATGACAGACAGCCTGATTACGATCAATCATGAGGATTACCGGCGGGCCATCGACAGCCGATTCCGCGCGGGGCGCATTCATCATGTGCACGGTGTCGGCGTGCATACGGGGCGATTCGCTCCGCTGCCGCCGGAGGAGAAGCGTGCGATGCGCGATCTGTTCAATTATACGCCGCATCACTTCTTGATGATCTATGCTGCGGAATTCAATGCCAACAAAAATCATGAGCTTCTCCTGCGGGCGATGTCGAAGCTGAAGGACAGCATCCCCAGCGCACGCCTGCTGCTGGCTGGAGAGGGGCCGCTGCTGGAAGAATGCCGGACGCTTGCCGTCCAGCTTGGCGTCGCTCCCCAGGTAGACTTTCTCGGTTATCGGAGGGATCTGCACCAGCTGCTTCCGATGTGCGATGTTGCTGTCGCATCCAGCCTCAGGGAAGGGCTGCCGGTCAATATTATGGAAGCGATGGCTTGCGGGCTGCCTGTCGTCGCTACCAGGAACCGGGGCCATGTGGAATTGGTGCAGGAGGGCAAAAGCGGCTTTGTCGTAGAGCCGGGCGATCCGGACGAATTCGCCAGCCGCCTGCTTCTGTTGTTCCGCTTCCGCGATACCCGTATTCGCATGGGCGAGCACGGCTTGGCTCGTGTGAAGGATTATTCGCTCGACCGTGTGCTGGAGGAGCTTAAGGAGCTCTACAAGCCAATGATGGAGGTCCGGGATGAAGCCCATTATCAGTATCGTCGTTCCTATATATAACATGGAGGGCTACCTCCCTCGCTGTCTGGACAGCTTGCTCCGGCAGACCTATCCGCTCTTCGAGATTGTGGCCGTCAATGACGGATCGACCGATAGCAGCTTGGCCGTGCTGAAGCGGTATGCCGCTGCCGACTCGCGAATCCGGATCATCGATTCCGCCAATGGGGGCGTCGCTGCCGCACGCAACCTTGGAATGGCATCCTGCCGCGGCGAATATATCGGCTTCGTCGATCCCGATGATTGGGTGGAGCCTGAGATGTACGGGGAGATGCATGCCGCTTCGCTGGAGCATGATGCGGATATCGTCATGTGCGGGTATACGCGGGAGTTCGGCACCCACGCCAATCCCAAGCCGTTCTCGCTACCGGATATGACGATCCTGCGGGGGGATGAGGTGCAGACGGGCATGACCCGCCGGCTGGTTGGGCCTATCGGCGCCGAGACTGCGTCGCCGGAGCATCTGGATGCCTGGGGAACGGTATGGTCGAAGCTGTACCGGGCGGAGCTGCTAAGCAAGAGCGGCATTGCCTTCGAGGATCTGAGCGTCATCGGAAGTAATGAAGACACGCTGTTCAATGTGGAAGCGTTCCGCGGGGCAAGCTCCTTTCTGTTCTTGAACCGGCCTTATTACCACTACTGGAGGGCCAATGAAGGCTCCATCACGACACGCTACAAGCCGGAGCTGCTGAAGCAGTTCCTCGTGCAATACGACAAGCTGGGGGCAGCGGCAGAGGGCGGTCCGAATGCTTCTGAATACCGCAAGGCGCTGGGGAATCGGATTGCGCTGAATGTGATGGGTCTTGGACTTAATATCATTAGCCGCTCGAACCCCGCTTCCTTAAGGGGAAAGCTGAAGCAGCTCAAGGAGCTGCTGTCGCAGCCGAGGATGAAGGCGTCGCTAGGAGAGTTCGACGCTTCAGCTTCGCCTCTTGTATGGAAGCTGTTTTTTGCAGCGGCAAGACTGCGGCTTGCCTTGCCTATATACATAATGCTGAACGGCATTGAGCTGCTCAGAACGAGAAAGAAAGGAGGGAATAAAGGTGCAGCTTCGCATTCTGCAGGTCGTGACCATCATGAACCGGGGCGGACTGGAAACGATGCTCATGAACTATTACCGGCAAATGAGCAAAAACGGCATTCAGTTTGATTTCCTGGTGCATCGCTCAGAGGAAGGGCATTACGACAAGGAAATCTTGTCGCTTGGCGGCCGAATCTTCCGCATGCCTCCGATCCGGCCAGGCAATTACCGCCGCTACTTCAAGGAGCTGGACGCCTTTTTCGCAGGGCACAAGGAATACAGAGTCGTCCATGCCCACATGAATGAGAACAGCGGCTTTGCCATTCGCGCGGCCAAGAAGGCCGGCGTGCCATGCCGCATCATTCATAGCCATCTGAGCGACCTGGCGCTGGATTACAAATATCCGTTCCGGCTTTACGCCAGAGCGGCGATCAAGGGCAATCCGAGCCATTACTTCGCTTGTTCCGCCAGGGCGGGCGAATGGCTTTACGGCAAGAAACAGGGGCATCCGGTGACCGTGCTGAACAACGCCGTCAACACGGAGGACTTTCGCTTCGACGAGCGGATCAGAGCGGAGGTCAGGGCCGAGCTGGGCGCCGGAGATTCGCTTGTTGTCGGGCATATCGGACGGTTCAATGAACAGAAGAACCATAAGTTTCTGCTCGATATCTTCGAGTCGCTCCGCCGGCGCAAGAAGGACGCGCTGCTGGTGCTTGCGGGCGACGGCTATCTTCGGCCCGCGATTGAGCAAGAGGCGCAGAAGAGAGGCCTGTCGCAGTCGATCCGTTTCCTTGGCGTTCGCGAGGATGTCGCGAGGCTGCTGCAAGGTATGGATCTGTTCCTGTTCCCTTCCTTGTTCGAGGGGCTTCCTGTCGTGCTGGTAGAGGCGCAGGCCGCCGGACTGACTTGCATCGTATCCGACACGATTACGAAGGAAACGGATGTGACGAATCGGGTATCCTTCCTTTCGCTGGACCTGGCTCCCGACGAGTGGAGCAGCGCCATTCTGGAAGCATCGTATGAGCATGCCGATACGAGGACTATGCTTCGCGAGAGAGGTTATGACGCAGCAGCGATGGCGGAATGGCTGGGCTCGTTCTACCGCCAGCAGCTGGAGAGCGCTGCGGCATCATCGCAATAAGAAGGAGCGGACATACGAATGGAACCTTCAATTACTGTTTTTACGCCAACATTCAATCGCGCCTATACGCTGCATTTGTGTTATGAAAGCCTGCAGCGCCAGACGAACAAGGATTTTATTTGGCTCATCATCGACGACGGGTCAACCGACGGCACGGCTGAGCTCGTAGAGAGCTGGAAGCGGGAGGCGGACTTCCCAATCGAGTATGTCTATCAGGCGAACCAGGGCATGCATGGCGCCCATAATACGGCTTATGAGCATATCCGCACGGAGCTGAACGTCTGCATCGACTCCGACGATTATATGACCGACCATGCGATTGAATCGATCTTGTCGTTCTGGAAGAGCTGCGGGAGCGAACAATACGCCGGCATCGCGGCGCTTGACGCCTCGCCGGACGGAGCGGTCATAGGCACGAGGCTGCCTGCCGGTCTGCAGAGCGCAACCCAGTCGGAGCTCTATGCCAGGTATGGGGTCAAGGGAGACAAGAAGCTCATCTATCGCACGGAATTGACGCGCGGCTGCCCTCCGTACCCGGTGTTCGAAGGCGAGAAGTATTGCCCTCTCTCCTACAAATATATTCTCATCGACCAGCAGCAGCCGCTTCTATTAATGGATGAGGTCGTCTGCATCGTCGAATACCGGACGGATGGCTCCAGCATGAACATACTGAAGCAATATTTGCGCAACCCGCGCGGCTTCTCCTTCTTCCGCAAGACAGCCATGCAGTACGCCCTGACATACAAGGACCGATTCCGGGAAGCCGTTCATTATGTATCCAGCAATCTTATCTTGCGCAATCCGCGGTTTCTGGCCGAATCCCCGCGGAGGTGGACGACGCTGCTGGCGGTGCCGCTTGGCCTCGCGCTGTACGTCTATCTGAACCGGACGAAAAGAAGCACCGTCATGAAGAATGGCTGACATCAAGGCGCAGCCCTGGAGGGAACAAAGCAAATGGAAATGATATGGTTCACGCTGGCGGCCGTGTTTTTGAGCGCATTTATGGGCAGGTTCCTGGCATTGAACACCGGAAGAATGCCCCTAACCATACGGCCGAATAGAGGATATATCGTTCTTGCCGCGCTTTGCTTGATTCTGGTAGCGGGCTTGCGCAATAACATAGGCGATACGTATCTCTACATGCACGGCTATCAAGTCACCACTTTTACCTGGGAATCCGTCATGCAGTCGGATGATATCGGCTTCAATCTGTTCCAGATGCTGCTGCAGCAATTGACTCCCGATCCGCAGCTCATGATCTTCCTTACCGCGTTCGTTACGAATCTGCTGATCGTCATCACCTTCTGCCGCTATTCGCGGCTGGTCGAGTTCAGTCTGTACGCCTATATTACGACCGGAGCATTCATCGTCTCGATGAACGGCATCCGCCAGTATCTGGCGGCGGCCATCGTCTTCGCCGCAATCAAATCGCTGCTGGAGGGGAAGTGGAAAATTTATTTTCCGGTGGTGCTGTTCGCTTCATTCTTTCATCAGAGCGCGCTGATCATGGTGCCGATCTACTTCCTGGTGCGGCGAAGGGCATGGACGCTGACAACCAGCTTGATGCTTGGAGTGGCTATATTGATCGTGGTCGGCTTCAACTATTTTTCCACGGCGCTCTTCAGCGTCATCGAGAATACGAAGTATTCGGAGTACGAGAACTTCCAGGAGGGCGGAGCGAATTTCATCCGGGTCGTGATCTATGCGATCCCGCTCATCATCGCTTACCTTGGCAGAGATAAGCTGAAGGCGATATTCCCGCAAAGCGATGTCATCGTCAATCTGTCGCTGGTGGGAGCGGTCATTATGCTGATCTCGACCCAGAACTGGATTTTCGCACGGCTCGGCATCTACTTCACCTTGTATCAGCTCATTCTGATGGGATGGATGATCAAGCTGTTCCGGGAGAAGGACCAGCGGTTTGTCTATTTGATGTTTGTCTGCTTCTATTTCCTGTATTTCTTCTATGAAAATGTCATCATTCTCGATATTCGCTACACCAGCGATTATATCAAATGGCCGTTTTAAGCCATGCTTACGAAGATAAGTTTTGCTTCGCAAAACTTAAGCTTATGCTTACGATGATAAGTTTGCCTTCGCAAACTTAGGTCTACGCTTACGAAGTAAGTTTTGCTTCGCAAAACTTTTTAGGAGGAAGCCCTATGCAAGATTCGGAACGGATCCCGCGCATCATCCACTACTGCTGGTTCGGGCGCGGGGAGAAATCGAAGAAGATCAAAAAATGCATGAAAAGCTGGGAGAAGCATCTGAGCGGGTATCAGTTCATGGAGTGGAATGAGGAGCTGTTCGACGTCGGGCAGAGCCGTTACACGAAGGAAGCTTATGAAGCCCGCAAGTTTGCATTCGTCAGCGACTACGTGAGGCTGCATGCGCTCCATAAGCATGGCGGGATCTATCTGGATACCGATGTGGAGGTCGTGAAGGGGCTGGACGATTTGCTCGTCCATGACGCCTTTAGCGGCTTCGAGGATGAATCTTATCTGCAATCGGGGACGATGGGCGCTTCTCCGGGACATCCATGGATCAAGGCGCTGCTTGATGAATATGCGGGCAGAGCGTTCCTGCTGCCGGACGGCACCTACGATATGCTGACGAATACGGCGGTCATCTCCGAGCATTGCAAGCGGGACGGGCTAAAGCTTAATGGCCAGCATCAAGTGCTGAGCAACGGCGTCGTATTCTATCCGCGCACGTTCTTCAGCCCGTACGACTATATCAACGGCGGCAGCTATCTGACCACAGACAGCTATACGATTCATCACTTTGCCCAATCCTGGCTCCCGGCGCATGTCCGGCTGAAAAGCGGGATCAAACGGATCGCAGGAAGAGTGGTAGGCCCGAAAGTCATCTCCAAGATGAGAAAGTGGCTTGTGCAGTCCTAGTTTTCATAGAGAAAGAGGAGAAACCATACGATGATGAAACGTAGCTTTGATGTTGCCGTCGCCTCCGCGCTGCTGCTGCTGCTGTCGCCCGTCATTGCCGTTGTTGCCTTTCTGGTTGCTTCAAGGCTAGGAAGGCCGGTTCTGTTCCGGCAGATCAGGCCGGGGATGCACGGCAAGCCGTTCCAGCTGTATAAATTCCGGACGATGACGGATGGCCGGGATGCGGATGGGAATCTGCTGTCGGATCATTTGCGGCTGACACCGCTGGGCCAGATGCTGCGCAAGCTTAGCCTGGATGAGCTCCCGCAGCTGCTCAATGTAGTGAAAGGCGAGCTGAGTCTGGTCGGTCCGCGTCCGCTGCTGATGGAATATTTGCCCCTCTACACCGAGGAGCAGGCGAAGCGCCATCTGGTCAGGCCGGGCATTACCGGCTGGGCGCAGGTGAACGGCCGCAACGCCGTCACTTGGGAGGAACGATTTATCAAGGATGTCTGGTATGTGGAGAACAATAGCTTTTGGCTCGATATAAAAATCTTGCTGTTAACCGTAAAACGGGTGGCGAAGTCCGACGGCATCAGCAATGGCAATCATGTGACGATGCCCCTCTTCGAAGGCAACGCAAGCAATCAGAAAGGATGAGATGCCCTTTGTCCGCAACTGCAAACGCCAGAATTTATTTATCGCCGCCGCATATGAGCGGCCAGGAGCAAGCCTATATCGGAGAGGCCTTTGCGAACAATTGGATCGCGCCGCTCGGTCCCCATATTAACGCATTTGAAAGTGAAATTTCGGATTATGTGGGTTCAGGAGGGGCGGCGGCCGTCAGCTCGGGCACGGCGGCGATCCATCTGGCGCTGCGCCTGCTTGGCGTGGGAGAAGGCGACCGAGTCTGCTGCCCGAGCTTTACATTCATCGCAAGCGCCAATCCGATCCGCTACTTGGGCGCAGAGCCCGTCTTTATCGATTCCGACCCCGAATCGTGGAATATGTCGCCCGCTGCGCTGGAGAGAGCGCTGGCGCTTGGCGCAAGATTCGGACAGCTGCCTAAGGCGGTCATCGTAGTCCATCTCTATGGATGCATGGCTAATATGAAGGAGATTATGAGCATTTGCTCGCGTTATGGCGTTCCTGTAGTGGAAGATGCGGCGGAGTCGCTAGGCTCTACCTATGAGGGGCGTCAAAGCGGGACATTCGGGCGCTTCGGCATCTTCTCCTTCAACGGCAATAAAATCATTACGACATCGGGCGGAGGCATGCTCGTATCGGATGACACTCTTGCGCTGGAGAAGGCGCGGTTCCTCGCGACCCAAGCGAGAGATGACGCGCCGCATTACCAGCATAGCCAGATGGGCTACAATTACCGGATGAGCAATGTGCTGGCGGGAATCGGCAGAGCGCAGCTTGCCGTGTTGAACGAGCGTGTCGATGCGAGAAGAAAGGTATATCATATCTACGAGGAAGCGCTGAAGCCTTGGGAAGAGATTCGATTTATGCCTGAGCTGCCGGGTACGCGGTCGAACCGCTGGCTGACGGCGTTGACGATCGACAGCCCGCATGCGGAAGCTGTCATTAAGGGGATTATGGCTGGAATGGCCAGCGCCAATATTGAAGTGCGTCCGTTATGGAAGCCGCTGCATATGCAGCCGGTATTCAGCGACAGTGCTTTCTATACGCATTCGGCGGCAGGCACAGCCGTCTGCGAGGATTTGTATCACAGAGGGATATGCCTGCCGTCCGGCTCCAGCCTGGCGCTGGAGGATCAGGGCAGGGTCATCGATGTCATCCAGGATGTGATGCATCAATTAAGCGGAATAGCTGCGAAAGCGGTCAATCAAAGGTAGCGCTCGCCCGCCGCTCTTGGTCGAACGACTCGGGCAGGAGTGCCGTAAGCCACCGAGTGCGGCGGCACATCCGAGACGACTGTCGCGCCTGCTCCGATGACGCTATGCTCGCCAATGGTGCGGCCGTGAATCAGCACAGCGCCGATTGCGACGGCCGTATAGTCGCCGATTGTGACATTGCCGCCGGTGGCGCATCGCGGAGCGAAGCTGACAAAGCTTCCGATCCGGGAATCGTGATCAACCGATGTGCCCGGATAGAGAATGCCATGTTCGCCAATAATCGCGTCGCTGTTCACGACAGCGCCCGCCATGACAACCGAGCCTGCGCCGATGCGGGCTCCTCTTGCTATTTGAGCGGAGGGATGGATGGCGGTTGCGAAGGGCAGATCCGGAAATTTGCGCTTCAAGCCTTGGACGACGAGGCCGCGAGTCCAGTTGTCGCCAATGGCAACAATAGCGCCGTCGATCGTGCCGGCATGGGAAGCGAGCCAATCGTCGCTGCCCAGCACAGTGCAGCCATATACCTGCTCTCCGGCAGAGAGGCGCTGATCCAGCAGGCCGGCAATTTCGTAGATGCCCGCTTTCTCAACCGTATCCACGACCGTCTTCGCATGGCCGCCGGCACCGAATATAATGATTCGTTTTGACATAGACATTCCCCCGAACAGTTCACAATAAAAAAGGATTGTATGGAACGACAGCATCGTCTGAGCAGGATTCATCCGCAACCGAAGATAACTACCGCTGCAGCCGGAAGGTGAACAGACTTGCAAAAGTCAGGCCTCTCCGGCTGCAGCACGTATCGTCCTATTATTCTAGCATACGGCCCTATTATCATAAAATTTGGCTATAATCGCAAGCAATAATTGACAGATTCGAAGGCGGATGATAATCTGTAAATGTGTTCGTTTTATAGAACAAAATTATTATTTTGTTCGTTATTTGCGAATGATTGCGAAGGGGAGACTTATGAGACACGATCATACCGGAGAATTCTCCCAGGAGCTGAAGCTGCTGCTTGCGCTGCTGGAGATGGAGGAAGGGGCGGCGCTGACGTTCGAGCACTGGGAGCTGATGCAGGACGCCGATTGGCATGAGTTCATTGCGCTGGCCAGGCACCATCGGGTGTTCCCGACCGTTAACCGCAAGCTCCAGGAGCTAAGGCCGATTCGGGTGCCCTCATTCGTGATGGGCATGTTCCAGCGGGACTATTACCGGAACACCATTCAGATGCTGGCGCTGAGCGGAGAGATGGAGCTGCTGGCCAGCCAATTTATGAATAAAGATATACGCGTGCTTTTCCTGAAGGGGCCGGTTATCGCCGCCGATCTCTATGGCGATGTATCGCTGCGAACCTCTTGCGATCTTGATGTGCTGGTGCCGATGGATCGGCTGGAGGCGGCGGAGGAGCATCTGCTTTCTCTCGGCTATGTAAAGGATGAATATATTACGAGCGTGCTTAATGACTGGAAGTGGCGCCATCACCATATGACCTATATGCATCCCCAGAAAGGGATCAAGGTTGAGGTGCATTGGCGGCTGAATCCGGCTCCCTCGAAGGAGCCCGGCTTCGAGGATCTGTGGAGCAGAAGAAGGAAGAGCGCGCTGATCAGCCGGCCGATCTATTATTTGGGACGCGAGGATCTGTTCCTGTTCCTCGTCTCGCACGGAGCGCGGCATGGCTGGTCCAGACTGCGCTGGCTGCTGGATATCAAGCAAATGATGAATCAGAAGATCGATTGGCCGAAGCTCATACAGCTGCTGCGCAAGCATCAGATGCTCCATATCGGCGGGCAGGCCGTCTGCCTTGCCGCCAAGCTGCTGGCTGCGCCACTGCGGGAAGAGATGAGGCCGGCTCTGGCGTCCCGCAAAGCGGAGTGGCTGGCGGAGGATACGCTGTTCTATGTCCATCGGACGGTGAATCTGCACAGTCCGCCCCTGCCGAAAGACGTCGAACGCTATCACAAGCAATACTTGCTGGCGCTTATGACGACCCGACAGAAGCTGCTGTTTTTCGCCAGCATTCTTCATCCGCTGGCCGAGGATGCCAAGACGCTGCCTTTGCCGGCAAAGCTGCATTTTTTATATTTCCCGCTGCGGCCGATCCTGTGGGCGTCGCGGAAATTATGCAATCGCGCCTCCGGGAAGAAGCGGGAAGCAAGCGCGTAGCCGGGCGCGCTGGAGAGGAGCAAATCTATGGGAACTTTAGTCAAAGCACTGCAAACGATAGGCACACAATACCGGTCCAGGGGCATAGCCAGCTTTCTGGCGATGAATCGCGTGCAGTTTTTTGCCTGGCTGCGGGCATGGCTCGCGAGATTGTTCAGCTTTGGCAAAATCAAAGGCTCGATCTTCTTCATGCAGGCGAACAGCACGATTGAGCTGCTCGGCAAGCGCTCGCGGATGCGTATCGGGAAGTATGCGTTTATTCGCAAAAATGCCAGCATACGCATCGACCACGAGGGCGAGCTGGAGCTGGGCGATTATGTGTTCATTAACGACAATTGCAATATCAATTGCGTGAGCCGGATTTCGATCGGCGCCTATACGAAGATTGCTCCGAATGTATGCATTAACGATCACGACCATAACTACAAGCGTACTGGCGATCAGCATCTGCTGATCGGCCAGGTTGCGATCGGGAAGCATGTGTGGATAGGGTCGAATGTGGTCATCCTGCGAGATACCGTCATCGAGGATCATGCGGTCATTGCCGCGGGAAGCGTTGTGAAGGGCCATGTGCCCGCACATACATTATTTGCGAATAAGCGGGAGAAGCGCCTGATTCCGATCGAATCCGAATCGGCGGGGCTCGCCGCCAGGGAGTCTCTATGAAGAAGCGAATTCTTATCTCGGTCTACGACATGGAGATCGGAGGCGTCGAGCGAAGCCTCATTAATATGCTGGAGCACTTTGATTACGAGCGGTATGAGGTGGATTTGTTCATCTTCTCCCATCAAGGCGATCTGCTGAGCCAATTGCCGCCGAAGGTTCGGCTCCTGCCGGAGAAGGGCGGCTTTACCGTGTTCCGCAAGCCGATGAAGCAATGCTTACAGGAGGGACGAATCGCCGGCGTCGTAGTGCGGCTGCTTGTGAAGGTGATCGCGGATGCCAAGGCGAGGCGCCTCAAGCTGTCGGAGGGCTCAGGGTATATTCAGCTGCAATTGGTGTCGAAATATATGTCCATGCTGCTGCCTTCAATCGACGACAATCGCTATGATGCGGCCATCAGCTACGCTTGGCCCCATGACTTTATGCTGAAGCGGGTTAAGGCAGCCAAGAAGCTGGCCTGGATTCATACCGACTATACCCAGCTCCAAATCGACAATGCGGTCGATGAAGCGATGTGGGCCGGATATGACGGCATTGCCTCAATATCGGAGGCTTGCACGGATGCCTTCCTCAGCCGCTATCCGGCTTTATCAGACAAGATTTTTTTGATGGAGAACATCACCTCTCCAGCCTACATTCGGAGCAAAGCGATGGAAGAGGGGGCGGGCGGCATGGATAGCAGCAGCTTCAACCTTGTATCGGTAGGGCGGCTGTCCTATGTGAAGGGCTTTGACATGGCGATTGAAGCCATGCGGCTGCTGAGCGCCAAAGGATTGGATGGGGTGAAATGGCATATCGTCGGCTTCGGGGGGAGCGAAGGGGAGCTGCGTGCGCAGATTGCGGAATACGGCCTTGAGGATCGGGTCATTTTGCATGGAAAGAAGCAAAATCCTTATCCCTACATGGCAGCATGCGATCTCTACGTGCAGCCTTCCCGATATGAGGGCAAGGCTGTGACGGTGACGGAGGCGCAAATCATCGGCAAACCCGTCCTTATTACGGATTATCCGACCTCGGGCAGCCAGGTTCATGACGGTATAGACGGCATGATATGCGAGGCGAATGCGGGATCGATCGCAGAGGCCGTCGAGCGGCTGTACCGCGACGCTGCATTAAGAGAGCGGCTGGCTGCGGCGGTCAAAGGAACGGATTTCGGAAATGCCGGAGAGCTTGCCAAGCTGTACGGCTGGATCGAAGGCGCAGCGCCAGAGCGGGAGGTGGAGAGCTATGCATACAAGCGGCATGCCGGCCGGGCGGCCCAAGGTTAGTGTGATTATTCCGGTCTATAATGCGGAGAGCTATCTGCCCGCTTGCATCGATTCGCTTCTGGCGCAGACGCTTGCGGAATGCGAGTTCATATTTGTCAATGACGGTTCCCGTGACGGAAGCGCCGGGGTATTGGAGCGCTATCGCAGGCTGGATCCCAGAATCATCGTCATTCATCAATCGAATGCGGGCGTCAGCTCCGCGCGCAACGCGGGATTGGCGGCTGCAAGGGGCGAATTCGTGGGATTCGTCGATGCCGATGATTGGGCGGCTCCCGAGCTCTTCGGCACGCTGCAATCTGCTGCATCGGATTGCGATGTCGTCTACTCCGGCTATATCGGATCGGCGGACGGCCGCGAGAGCGTGTTCCACGGCCCGTTCATGACCGGCGTCCGCATGGACCAGGCTTACTTGCGCGAATGGGTCTTGCCCGTATACATCGAATCGGACAGCTGCAATTCCGTGTGCAATAAGCTGTACCGGAAGGAAATCATCGATGCCCACAGCTTGTCGTTCCCCCAGTCTGTCGCGCTGGGCGAAGACGGGCTGTTCAATATGCGTTTTCTCTGTTACGCCAGGGCGGGCATCTGCCTGGATTATGCAGGCTATTATTACCGGGAGACTGAGGGCAGCGCCACAAGGCGGTCGGATTCGGTCGATTATTTCGCCCGCACCCTTGAAGTTTATCAATCCGGCTTGCCTGACGACGTGATGGCTGCGCTCGACCAAGAGAAGCTGGAGCCGCTCAAGCTGAACAAATTCGTCAGGTCGGCGATATCGATTATTCATGCCTATTATTCAGCGTCGACACCGGTCAGCTTCAGCCAAAAATACCGTTATGTCCGCGAGCTGCTTAACCAATGGCTGCTGCGCGAGGCGCTGGAGCGCTATAGAGTGCAGAATGAAGAGCAGATGGGGAGATACGAGCGGATGCTCATCCGCTTCATGCTGCTCCGCTCCCCAATCGGCTTGTATTGCCTTACCGCTTATAGCAATGCGCGAAATAAAGGATAAAGGAAGGTATTCATCATGAAGATTATGATGTACGGCCATGGAGGAAGCATGAATCGCGGCTGCGAAGCGATTGTCCGTTCTACGGCTTCAATTATTAAAGAGGGGATTGGCGGAGCTCAGGTGTATCTGCTGTCCGACAATCCGCATACGGATCAAACGATTGCCAAGCTGGACCATGTATATGACGGTTCGCCGCTGCCGCTGCGCAAGTACTCGTACGACTGGCTGGTCTCATCTGTAAAGAACAAGCTGTTCCAGGATGAATCTTATGCGCTTGGCAAAATTCACAACAATATTATTAGGCATATCGACAATATGGATGTCTGCTTGTCAATCGGGGGAGACAACTATTGCTACGGCGAGCAGCCGGGCTGGTATGAGGTGAACCGCAGGGTGAAGAGCCAGGGGAAGAAGCTTGTCCTGTGGGGCTGCTCGATCGGCGAGGAGGATATGTCGCCTGCGAAGCTGCAGGATCTTGCCGGTTACGATCTGATTCTCGCCCGCGAGACGCTGACTTTCGAGATGCTGCAGGCAAAGGGTCTGACGAATGTCCGGCTCGTTGCAGATCCGGCCTTTACGATGGAGAAGGAGGAGCTTGCGCTGCCGTCGGGCTGGCAGGAGGGCAATACCGTCGGGCTTAACTTCAGCCCGCTCGTCTGGAAGCGGAATGAAGCGTCCAAAGCGGCCGTTCACGAGCTGATCTTGCATATTCTCAGGTCCACCGATATGGCGATTGCCTTGACGCCCCATGTGATGCAAGAGGGCAATAACGATTACGAGGTGCTGCAATCGTATTACGAGGAATACAAGCATACCGGCAGGGTGCTTCTGCTGCCGGATCATCTGAATGCGATTCAGTACAAAGGCTACATTGCGAGAATGCGTTTTTTTGTCGGCGCGCGGACGCATGCGACGATTGCCGCCTATTCGAATGCGGTTCCGACGCTGGTGCTCGGCTACAGCGTCAAGTCCAAAGGCATCGCGAAGGATTTGTTCGGCGAAGAGAAGCTGGTGCTGGGGATTCAGGATATCTCCAGCGGCGACAAGCTGAAGGGCGCGTTCGACGAGATGGTGCGCGATGAGGAGGCGCTGAGGGAAGCGCTGCGCGGGTCTGTCCCGCGTCTTCAGCAAATGTCGCATCGGGCAGTTCAATATTTGGCCGAATTGGCGTGAGGTGACTTATGAAGAAGAAGCTGCTGTTTGTTATGCCGAGCCTGGCCGCGGGCGGCGGGGAGAAAAGTCTGGTGACGATGCTCTCGCACATCGATTTCGACCGGTATGAGGTTGACCTGTTCCTGTTCAACCGGGAAGGGATCTTTCTGGATGCGCTGCCCGGCGAAGTGAGGCTGCTGGGTTCGCAATCCTTGTTCGACGCATTCACGCAGCCGCTCTTCCGCTCGGTAAAAACGTTATGGGCTTCCGGCCATATTGGCGTGGCATACAGCCGCTTGCGCTACACGCTGCGCAACAAATACCGCAGCGGCAGCTCCGTAACCGAGCAGCGCAGCTGGAAGTATATGGCGCATGCTCTGGAGACGCTGGAGCAGAGCTATGATGTGGCGATCGGCTTCCTGGAGAAATCCTCTACCTACTTCTGTGTGGATAAGGTGAAGGCGGACAAACGGATCGGCTGGATTCATAACGATTATGACAAGCTGGAGATGGATCCGAGCTTCGACAGACCGTACTTCGGCAAGCTTGATCATATCGTGACCGTCTCTGAGGAGTGCGAGGATATACTGAAACGCCGCTTCTCAGAGTATGGCGGCAAGATCAGCACGATCTATAATATTGTGTCGCCGACGATCATTAACCGGCTAGGCGAGCAGCAAGCAGGCGATGTATACGGACGGCAAGCGGGCGAGACCATTCTGCTTACGATTGGGAGGCTGCATGCGCAGAAAGGCTTGCCGCTTGCGATAGAAGCTTGCGCGAAGCTCGCGGCGAAGGGGTACAACATTCGCTGGTTCATTATCGGAGAGGGCGAGGAGCGGGAATCGCTGCAGGAGCTTATCCGAAAGCATGGCATGGAGGATCGCTTCCTATTGCTTGGCCTCCGGGCCAATCCGTATCCCTATACCCGCCAGTGCGACATCTATGTCCAGCCGTCCCGGTTCGAAGGCAAGTCCATTGCGATTGATGAAGCCAAAATTATGCATAAGCCGATTGTGGTTACGAATTTCTCAACAGCGAAGGACCAGATTCATGACGGGGTCAACGGACTGATCGCGGCTATGGACTCTGAAGCCGTGGCAGCGGCAATCGCCAAGCTAATTGACGAGCCGGAGCTTGCGAGGCGGCTGGCGAAGTCGCTATCGGAGGAGAAGCTGGGTACGGAAGAAGAGATTCATAAGCTCTATGAGCTGGTAGGAGGCTGATTCATGAAGCCGAGATTGCTGTTCGTCATGAATCACCTGGATTGCGGCGGAGCGGAGAAGGCGCTCGTGTCGCTCTTGCAGGTGATCGATTATGGCCGATATGAGGTGGATCTGCTCTTGTTCAAGCGTGAGGGCATGTTCTTGAAGCATGTTCCGAAGCAGGTGAAGCTTCTGCAGCCGCCCCCGGACTATCATTATTACGATATGCCGATCCGCCCCGCTATTGCGAAATGCATACGAAGAGGGGCCTTCCGCTCGGTGCTTCCCCGCTTGTATCTAGGCCTTGTCATGCGCATCGAGGACAATGCCGCCAGAAGGGAGCAGCTGGCATGGCGGCATATCGTGCGGACGTTCAAGCGGCTGGACGGCCAATATGATGCCGCAATCGGCTTTCTGGAGAAGACGCCGATTTATTATGTCATTGATAAGGTAGAGGCCAAACGCAAAATCGGCTGGATTCATACCAACTATGCGAATATGGGCATGGACCGGAGGCTCGATGAACCGTACTTCAACCAGTTGGATCATATCGTGACCGTCTCGGAGGAATGCGGCAGCTCCGTCAAGGATAAGTTCGGCGGGCTTGAAGCCAAGGTCAAGGTCATTCATAATGTCGTGTCGCCCGCGATTATCCGGCGTCTTGCGCAGGATGAGCTTCCCGCGGAGCGGAGCAGCGCAGTGCGCTTGCTGACGATTGCCCGTCTGCATCCTGTAAAAGGCATCGATCTGGCCATTGAAGCAGCCAAGCTGCTGCGGGATATGGGTGCAGATATCGAATGGACGGTGCTTGGCGAGGGGAGCAGGGAAGAACGCGAATCTCTGGTTTCCTTGATCGAGCGTTATGGCCTTCAGCGGCAGATGAAACTGCTGGGTGCCGTCGACAATCCCTATCCTTATTTGAAACTGGCCGATATTGTCGTCCAGCCGTCGCGCTATGAAGGGAAGTCGATCGCCATCGACGAGGCGAAGATCATGGGCAAGCCTATCGTCGCTACCGCCTTTACCACGGTAGCGGACCAGATTGAGCATGGGAAGAGCGGGCTTGTCGTGGAGATCGATCCGCAGGCTATTGCGGGCGGAATCAAGCGGCTGATTGAGCAGCCGGAACTGCGGGAAGCCTTTGCGGAGAGACTGGCGGAGGAAGCACTGGGAACAGAGAGCGAGGTACGCAAGCTGTATGAGCTCGTACATGATGGAGAATGGTTGGAGGCGAACTGAACAAGATGGAGCTCCTGTCGGCAGGATGGATTATTGCATTTATATTGATGGTTATTATAGCGGCCCTGTCGCTTCATGATCTGGTTCCGATGTTCGGCACCTGGCTGAGGCGCATTCATATGGGCAGGCATGAGCAGCATGAAAGCTGGCATTCGGTTGTTGCCGCCAGAGGAGCCAGATGGCTGAACCATACGCCCGTGGCGAAGGTGACCGACCAGACCAGGCTGACCGTGATCGAGCGGCTGAACGGCCGGTATTCGGCGGCGGCGCTGCAGGACTGGCAGCGGGCTTCCCTGCTGCTCGGGCTTTCGGAGCTGCCGGAGGAAAGCGGAGTGAAGAGAGAGATTGAGCGGTTCCTTGCCGCCACCTTTACCGACAAGGGCGATTGGCGGATTGCGCCGCGCCATGTCGACTCCGCGATACTCGCTTATGCCGTGATGAAGGCTCCGGGCCTTCAGGCGGAGCGCTACCGTCCGGCGCTTGACGCCGTCAGACGGCTTATTGAGGAGCATGTGGGCGAGGATGGAACCGTCCGTTACCGCAATGCTATGCGCGAATACCGCTACGTAGACACAATCGGCTTCATCTGTCCTTTCCTGGTCGCTTATGGGATGAAGTTCGGGGATACGTCCAGCCTTGAGCTGGCTATGAGGCAAATCCGCGAATACGTGAAGCATGGCTTTCATGCCGGACTTGGCATACCGGCGCATGCCTATGATATCGGAACCCATGCGCCGCTTGGATTGATCGGATGGGGGCGCGGCCTTGGCTGGTTTGCGATCGGCCTGATTGATATGTGGAGCGAATTGCCGAGCAATCATGTCTACAAGCGCGAGCTGAGGCATGTCGTGAAGGCGTTCGCCGAAGCGGCAATGAAGCTGCAGCAGCCGGGCGGCAGCTGGAGCTGGACGGTAACGCGGAGGGAGAGCCGGCCCGACTCCTCTGCGACGGTGACGCTAGCCTGGTTCCTCGTGAAGGCGGCTGAGCTGGAAGAGCTGTCCGCACCCGCCATGAAGGCCGTGGAGAAGGCGATGCATTATTTGCGGGGCGTGACGCGGAAGGATGGAGCCGTAGAATTCTCCCAAGGGGATACGAAGGATATTGGCGTATATTCCGCTTTGTTCGGCATCTTGCCGTTCACGCAAGGCTTTGCGATCCGGCTCGGCCAGCGGTACGGGCAGTCCATGGATGGAGGGTCGGAGCTGCGCATGGCTGTCGGGGCGCGTGAATGGAGCAAGCCATGAGGGTCAAAAGCAGCTTTTTGAATATTTCGGCAGGCTTGCTCAATCAGCTCATCATTACGATCCTGAGCTTCGTGTCGAGAACGGTATTCATCAACAGCCTCGGCATTGAGTATCTGGGCGTCAATGCGCTGTTCACAAGCGTGCTCGCTATGCTGTCACTGGCGGAAGCGGGCATCGGCTCCAGCATCATCTACAATCTGTACAAACCGGTGGCAGAGCGCAACAGGCTGAAGGTGCTGGCGCTTATGAAGCTCTACCGGAATACATACCGCGTCATCGCGGTCATTGTATTGCTGCTGGGGCTCAGCGTGATGCCTTTCCTGGACGTTATTGTGCAGGATGCGGACGTGAAGCATTTGGAATGGGTCTATCTTATTTTTCTGCTGAATACGGCTGTGCCTTATCTGTTCGTCTACAAGCATTCGTACCTGAATGTGAATCAGAAAAACTACATTGTCACCATTGTGTTCTCGATATCGGCTATCGTATCGACGAGCATCCGCATTGCGATTCTGTACTATACGGAAAATTACTTGCTGTATCTTGCGGTGGACAGCATTATCACGATTGCGACGTCGATTATTCTGGCACGTATCGTGGACAAAAAATACCCGTTCCTCCGCTTCGGCAAAGCGGATATTCTGGATCCCGAGACAAGGGCGAACTTCATGAAAAACATGAAGGCGATCTTCATTCAGAACGTAGGCAATTATTTTATATTTGGCATCGAAAGCATTCTGATCTCCACCTTCGTCAGCATTGTGGCCGTCGGGATCTACGCCAACTACAAGATGCTGGTCGATATAAGCCGCACCTTCCTGAACCAAGTGTTCGCAGGGATGAATCACAGCGTAGGCAATATGGTGGCCGTGGAGTCCGCAGCCAAAATTTTCGATGTCTACAAAGTGATGCTGCTGCTCAGCTTCTGGCTCTATTCGCTATTGTCGATCGGCATGTTTTTGCTCATTCAGCCGCTCATTATGCTATGGCTTGGACCGGAATTCAGCATGAGCTGGATGATTCTGGCGGTGCTTATCGCGATGTTCTATGAGCGCGGCATGCGCAATACGATTACGTCGGTGAAGACGACGGCCGGCATCTTCCATGAGGACCGGTTTGCGCCGCTCATCCAGGCTGTCATCAATCTGGGATTATCCTTATGGCTCGTCCAGCAAATCGGGCTGATTGGCGTATTCATAGGCGGTCTGCTGAGCGCGCTGCTTGTGCCTTTCTGGACTACGCCGTATCTGGTGTACAAAAAAGTGTTCAAGCGCTCCGTCTTTCATTATTACATGATGTATCTTCTGTATACTTTGCTTGCCTTGGGCACGCTTGGAGCTTCGTATGCGGCAACCAGCCTGCTGCCGGCGCAATCCTTGCTGGCATTGATTGCTAAGGGATTAATTGTGCTCATTGTGGTTAACGGAGTTTATTTGCTCGTATTTTTCAAAACGCCGGAGTTTGCTTACCTGGCACGCATTGCGGCGTCGTTCGCATCCAAGCTTAATCCGTTCAAGCGTCTTGTTCCATCGAGGCTGCTGCGCACGGAGGAGAAATAAAAAGGCCACTCGCGATAGGGGACTCCTGCCGAATGGCCTTTTTGTTTTATGGGGCGATCATGCCGTAAGGCTTGAAGGCCGCAAGCGGTCCGATTCTTTGCCAGGTGACGGTCCCGTCCGAGACGGTGCCTCCGATGGCCGTGGGCCATGCCGGAGCTGTCGCGCCGGTGGTGCCGGCGGTGAGCGCCTCGTACACGCTGCTCCCTGACTGAATGCGGTCGCCTTTGGACTTGGCTGCAGCTGCCGACCAGGCCGAGCTTGCCGCGTAGCCTTCTGTAATACAGATCCAGCCTGCGTATCCGCCGGGCACGGGAGCGGCATTGCCGTACAGATCGCCCCGGAACCAATAGCCCTGCGCAGGCGGGCTGACGCCTTCGATGTCGGGATCGTAATTGAGGTAGATCGTGCCTTCCGGCACGGGTAAATTGATCTGCGTGTAGATGTTGCGGATATTGCCGAAGGTGCGTACCGCTTTCTTGTTCGCGGGATTGTAATATTGCAGGTTCAATCTACCTGCGCCGGTATAGCTGATCGCCGAGCGCTTCAGATAGACGCTCGTAGTGCCGGTCACATTGAAGTTGTTCGTCAGGAAATAGGCGAAGGCGCTGTTCGCAATGACAATTCGGGAGTCTGCCGCCTCAATCCAGCCGTAGCCGGTATTGAACTCGCTCTGGAAGATATAAGCCGCGGTGCGGACGATAAAGTCGCATTGCTCCAGCAGGATAACCGGCGATTCGCCCGGCGTATTGATATTGCCGATCTTCACGATAGAATCCGTCAGCTTGCAGGAGCGGAATCGCGCCGTCCGCTGCTTCATGCCGAAGATATGGTTGTTCAGCAGGCTGCTTCTGAATCTGCAATCACGGAACAGGACATTCTCCGCTGTCGTCGTCTGATATCGCGTCTCGATGCGGACGTTCACATTCGTCATAATCGTTCCGATGATCTTGTAGGCGCGCAAGTAGAATTCCCGCTGAACCGCCACGCCTTCGAAGGAGCAGTTCTCAACACAGTTCGCGACAACAAACGGCGTGCCGGAGAAGTTTTCGGTCCATATAAAATGATTTTCGCGGCAGATGAACCGATCATCGTCCGGCAGGGAGAAGTTGGCGGAATCGATTAGCGTATTGTTGCGGAAATTCACGTCATAGCCTGTGCCCGCCAGACCCGTATTGGCGATGCTTACCATCGTGTTGTTCTCAATATTGACATGCGCGTTGGGGAGATGGGCGGTCATAAGTCCGATACCGGACTGGCAGCGGTGCAAGAAGTTCTCCCGAACGTTCGCGACTTGCAGCGAATAGAGGTTGATGCCAATGCCGGACAAATTGTACAGATGGTTGTTATGAACCTCGACGGACCAGCAGCCTACCAGGATGCCATGATACAGATTGTAGAACACGTTATTGCGTATGACGCAATTTTCCCCATAGGAATCCTCTTGATTAATGCCGTAGCGGGTCGGATCGTTGAAGACAGGCTTGCGGTCGAGCATCCCTGTTCCTTCGCGGATGATATTGTTCTGGATCGTATTGTAATTGCCGCCTAGCGTAATGCCGCCTCGATGCGTATTGTAGACTTCGTTGTATTCAATCAGGTTGTGATGGGGAGTCAGGCCGAACTTCAGCGTAATTTGCATGTTTTTGGACGTAGAAGTCTCGTTGTTGAAGATGAACCGGAAGGTTTGGGCGCCGGGGGGGATGGAGATGGGCGTATAGATTTTTTTGGTGTCGTAGCGGCCAAGGTAGGCGTTGTTAGCACCGTAATAGGCGACGTCAACTTCCTTTGTATTCAATGCGGTCTGGCGGGTATAGCCGGCTCCGGCTACCAGGAAGCTGTCATATCCGGCCGGGAGATTGATAGGCTGCGACACTAGCGTCTTGCCGCTTGCCGGGACCAGCGCCCCTGTCTGGCGATGCACTTCGTTTACGGTCAATCCAAGGGCGAATTCGGCATAATCGTAAAAGGATATGCTGTCGATCGAGATGCCGTCTCCCATGTAGCTGCTGATGACGCAATTGCGGACCGAGCAGAAGGAGGAGCCTTTTGTAATATGAACGCCGTAGGTGCCTTCATGGGCGGCTTCGGCAGCGTTCGCGAAGCTGCGGTCCGCCTTGTCGCCGATGAGGATCAGATTCTTGATATGGGAATCGGTCACGCCGGGAAGCTGGATGCTCATGCCGCTTTGCACGGGGAATTGATAGTAGGCTGTTGTTCCTGTGCGAGTATCGAACGGCGATTTGCGATCGGAATCATAGATGACCTTCAGGGTCGAGCCTTCGAAGTCGACGGTCATATGGCTTTGGGCAACCGTTATGCTTTTGGGAAAACAAATCGCGTATTCGTTCTTCGGCACAAATACGTAGCGGTATCCGTTGTTGTACGCCCATGCGATCGCATTGTTAAAGCCGTCGATGTTCTTGTCAGCTGTGAAATAATGCTGGTCGGTATACGGCTTTGGCGGGAGTCCGGGCGTGATGCCCCATCGCGCAAGCTCGATCACATAGGATGCGGTCTCGCTTCCTGCTCCCGAGCCCGAGCCGGGCGGACCCTGAGGCCCCTGCGGTCCTGTGGCTCCGGTATCTCCCTTAGGTCCGGCGGCACCAGCTGGCCCTGCGAGTCCCTGAGGGCCGACCGGCCCTTGAGGCCCTGCTGGCCCCGCCGCGCCCGTGACGCCTTGCAAGCCAGCAAGACCTTGAGCACCAGTAGCGCCCGTGGCGCCCTGCACCCCAGCAGGCCCTTGTGCACCAGTAGCGCCGGTGACGCCTTGCAGTCCAGCCGGCCCTTGAGCGCCCGTGGCACCAGTGATGCCCTGCACCCCAGCAGGCCCTTGGGCACCAGTAGCGCCGGTGACGCCCTGCACCCCAGCAGGCCCTTGGGCACCAGTAGCGCCGGTGACGCCTTGCAGTCCAGCCGGCCCTTGAGCGCCCGTGGCGCCAGTGGCTCCTTGCAGTCCAGCCGGCCCTTGCGGCCCTGTAGGGCCGGGGGTTTGGCTGCCGGGTATGGCGGATTCCCTGATGAGGCCGGTGTCGGGATCGATGATGGAATCCAGCTTGGACTGCACGGATGAATCGTCGTATACCAGGAAGGACTGTCCGTTTATATCGATGTAACCGTTATTATTAGAAGCCATACAATCTACTCTCCTCTCTTATAATAAGTAAAGATGGTTCACTGATATTCATATGATAGACAGGTGAAGATGGCATGTGCGTTTTATAGAATGTGCATTCGCCCGGGCAACCCCTTTTTTGGGCATAAATCGGATTCTTTTGTTCGTTATTAGAGACAAAAAGGCGATGTTCTGCTACAATGTTCTTAATTAAGAACGAAAATGTTCTCATTAGAATATTGCGGAGGAGATGGAACATGGCTATTCTCGTAACGGGCGGAGCCGGATACATCGGCAGCCATACCTGTGTGGAACTGCTCAATGCAGGCTATGACATTGTTGTCGTCGATAATTTATCGAACAGTCATCCGGAGGCGCTGAAGAGAGTGTCGGAAATTACGAACAAAACATTCCCTTCCTACTTCATCGATTTGCTTGACCGCGATTCGCTGGATCATGTGTTCAAGGAACACGGCATTGAAGCGGTCATTCATTTTGCGGGACTGAAGGCGGTAGGAGAGTCGGTGCAGCAGCCGCTGAGGTATTACCACTCCAATCTGATGAGCACGACGACATTATGCGAGGTCATGGAGGACAACGGTGTACGCAAACTCATCTTCAGCTCTTCCGCTACGGTGTATGGCATTCCGGAGAGCGTGCCGATCGATGAGGAGGCTCCGGTCAGCGCGATTAATCCGTACGGGCGGACGAAGGCGATGATTGAGCAGATGCTAATGGACCTGGCGCAGTCGAATGCGGGCTGGAGCGTTGCGATTCTGCGCTATTTCAATCCTGTAGGAGCCCATGAGAGCGGACGGATCGGCGAGGATCCCAGCGGCATTCCGAACAATCTGATGCCCTATATCGCCCAGGTTGCGGTGGGGCGCCTATCCGAGGTGTCCGTATACGGCAGCGACTATGAGACCATAGACGGCACAGGAGTCCGGGACTACATTCATGTCGTAGATTTGGCGATCGGCCATCTGATGGCGCTGGGCAAAATCGAGGGGTCCAGCGGCGTGCATACGTACAATCTGGGCACAGGGAGAGGGTATAGCGTACTGGAGATGATTGAGGCGTTCAAGCGGGCCTCGGGTCAGCCGATTCCGTACCGGATTGCCGACAGAAGACCGGGCGATATCGGAATTTGCTATGCGGAAGCGTCGAAGGCGGTTCAGGAGCTGGGTTGGAAGGCGGCAAGGGGCATTGATGAAATGTGCCGGGATGCCTGGCGCTGGCAGTCGATGAATCCGCGGGGCTACCGGACGCAAGAGCCTGTTGCTCAAAAAGTGTAACCAGCATTAGGCCCAAAGGGTCCTGTTATACTAGCCTGCTTAAACACTCTATCCCCGGAGAGGTGCTGCATGTGAGCAAGGTCGATATTGTGGTGCCTGTCTATAATGCCGGGCCGAAGCTGCATGCCTGCATCCGTTCAATACTGCTGCAGTCCTTCTCCGATTGGAGACTGCTGCTGGTCGATGACGGCTCCAGCGATGGCAGCGATCTGTTATGCAAGCAGTATGCATTGCAAGACAGCCGTATCGCATATGTACGGCAGTCCCATTCCGGCAGTATATCGGCGCGCAGGCGGGGGCTGGAGCTGTCCGAAGCTCCCTATATCCTGTATATGGATGCCGATGACTGGGCAGACGCGCGGCTGCTGGAGAAGCTGGCGGAGGCGGCCTATGCGGACAGCGCGGATATCGCGGTATGCAATTTGTACAAAGTCATGAACGGTTCAGCATGGCCCAGAAGGAGCAATAGCAGCTGGTACTTCAAGGGGCACAAGCTGTACGATGCGGATGAAATCCGCAGCGAGCTGGTGCCTGCGTTCCTGCATGGGCACCCCTTCCCGCCGCAGCTGCATGGCAAGCTCTACAAGCGGGAGCTGCTGATGGCCAGCGGCCATTATGCGTCGCGGATCCGATTTTTTGGGGATGATCTGTTTCTGAATTTGGAAATGTTTTTGAAGGCGCGCTCGGTCCGCATTATTCCCGATGTGCTTTACTTTTATCGTGCGGGCGGAGCTACCAGCCGCTACATGCCGCATTTGTTCCATGATATGGTGAACGGATTTCTCATTCAGAAGGAAGTGGTGGAATCCCATTACCGCCATCAGCCTCATGCCCATTACTTTGGGATCAGAGTAATGCTTCTGAACACGCTCCGAACCTGCCTGCGTAATCTGTCCATGGGGCGGCTGCCGGAGCAGGACAGACTGCTTCGGATCAGCGAATATTGCGCGCATCCGGCTGTTCTGGAATGTGTGGGGGATAAAGAAACAGCGGCTTATTTCCCCCTTCGCTACATTCGCGCGATCCAAAATGGGGATGCGAGATACCTGTCCAGACTGGGGAAAAGGGACTATCAGATGAGCTTGCCGAAAAAAATGATTATGTATGCGATTGCAAAAATATCATTCTAACAATTTCGACAAATTGAGAAAGAATATCTCAAATTATGGAGACATGAACCGACAGCATGTGCAATTCAATTAGGATAATATACAACTTGTGGAATCAATATGGAAAAAGGGAGACGTTGAAATGCGTTTAGTATCTGGGCACCTTAAGCGCATGGAGTCAGTGGTGCAACCGGCCCCGACGAATGGGGGATATATAGGATGAGACGAGTAATATCGGACAACCAGCAGGAACTGGACGCGGAGTGGGTAGAGCTCATGATATGCGCGCGCGAAAAGGGACTCACAACGGAAGAAGTGAGCAAGGTTCTGCGTATCCTTCAAGAGGAAGGGCAATCCATTATACAGGAGAGCGCTGTATAACGTTATACAGCGCTATTCACGGCCTGACTTCCATTTATTAAATTCGAGAAATTCTTTAAATTGTTCTTTGCTTACCCCGGAATTCATAGCTTCCCTAACTAAAGCCTCCCAATCCCGATCGAGCCCGGCTGGCCGCTCCGATTGGTCGTTATTGACAAATTCCTCGACCGGCACGTTTAATACCTCGCCTATTTTCTCAAGAAACTGTATGGAAGGGTTTTGCTGCAAACCACGTTCGATAGAGCTCAAATACGATTTGGCAACCCCTGCGCGTTGCGAGAGCTCTGTTAACGAAAGGCCCTTCCGTTTGCGAAGCGTCTGTATGCGTTGTCCGATCATAGCAAGCTCCTCCGTTAATGCTTATATGCATTTTTTTTTATTATAGCGAAATATATTGATTTACGAAAGTGATTATGTTCCATTTGCCGTACATAATTGATGTTTCCTAACAGAATAAGAGGAGTTCATTCAATATTTTCCATTGAAGTGAAAGGTTTGAATTGTTTTTAATAGCGAACAAAAGCTGTGTGAAATGAACCAAAAAAGGGCGAAAAATACGGTTGACACCCGAATGATTTGAGGATAATATGAGAATGTGTTCTTAATAAAGAACTTTGTTCTGTCGAGTGACAGAATGGGTTTATAGAGAATTTGTTCGTTAAAGTGAACGAAACTAGCCGTTCGGAGGCCTACATGAGCGCGATTGCGGGAATACACGGAGATATCGGAATGATACGGCGAAGAGAACAGGGCAGCCGCATGCTTCAAGCATGGGACGAACAGCCTGCGGATAGCGTCCTCGCCTGGGAAGGCCGGCTTACATATATGGGTGCGCATAGCCAGTGGATCACTTCGGAATCGGTCGGCGTACCTAATCCGTTCTATGACAGTGAACGGGGACTGGCTATAGCGGCCGACGCGATTATCGACAATCGCGAGGAGCTGTTCGACATTCTTGGCGTGCATCGGCGGGACAGAGCCGCGGTAAGCGACCAGGAGCTTATCCTTCTGGCCTATGACAAATGGGGAACCGGGACTGCCGCCAGGCTGGTCGGTGACTTCGCGTTCGTGCTATGGGACGAACGGGGCGGCAAGCTGTACGGAGCGCGGGACTTCTCCGGCGGAAGAATGCTCTATTACAACTGGAACGGGAGCGAATTCCGCTTCTGCTCCATGATCGAGCCGCTGCTGAGGCTGCCGGCGATTACCCGGATGGTCAACGAGCAATGGCTGGCGCAATATTTGGCCATCTCGACTGTAGTGGATGCAGCGAGCGCCGACCAGACGGTATACGAGGACATTCGACAAATCCCGCCGGCCCATTACTTTGTGCTCCAGGATGGCAAGCTGAATTTGTCCCGGTACTGTACGCTGGAATCGCCCGGCATCCTGAAGCTGAAGTCCGACGGCGAATACGTGGAGGCATTCCGTGAAGTATTCCAGCAGGCGGTAGACGCTCGGGTGCGAACCGTGCGGGGAGTCGGAGCGCAGCTGAGCGGAGGCCTGGATTCCGGCGCCGTCGTAGGTTTTGCTGCCAGACGGCTGCGGGAGGAGAACCGTACGCTTCAGACATTCAGCTATGTGCCGGTGGGCGACTTTATCGATTACACGTCCAAGCGGTATATGCCGAACGAAAGGCCTTATATCGAGAAGACGGTGGCTCATATCGGGGGTATTCAGTCCCATTGCCTGGACTTTGCCGGGCTGGACCCGTATTCGGATTTGGACGACATGTTGAATGTGATGGAAATGCCATATAAATTTTACAGCAACTCGTTTTGGCTCAAAGGGATATTCAAGGAAGCGAGCGACCGTAACATCGGAGTGCTTCTTAATGGAGGAAGAGGGAATCTGTCGGTCTCATGGGGAGACGCCATCCCTTATTACGCCCGGCTTCTGAAGCGAATGCGCTGGATCAGGCTGTCGGAGGAGCTGCGTCTTCGCAGCTATGCGATCGGCTCCGGCCGAAAGCATCTGCTTGCTGCAACGAGCCGGGAGGCGTTCCCGTTTCTGGCGGGCAAGGACAGAGGAGGGGCGGCAAGCCCGTTCCACATGATGATCCACCCCGAATTTGCGCGCAGGACCGGCGTATACGCACAATTGCGCGAGCATGGGATCGGGGATTCCGGGTGGCTGGACGGCGGAGATGTCTACGCGCATAAGCGGAACCACTTCCGCGAGCTGTTCCACTGGAATGCCAGCAACACGCTGGCGGCCAAGCTGTCGCAGCGTTACAAGCTGTGGAAGCGGGACCCCACCAACGACCTGCGCGTGATTCGCTTCTGCCTGTCGCTGCCGGAGGATCAGTATGTGAGGCAAGGCATGTCCCGTGCGCTGATCAGGCGGGCGACCAAAGGCGTGCTGCCCGATTCGATCCGCTTGAACGAGACGGTGCGGGGAGTGCAGGGAGCCGACTGGCTGCATCGCATCCTGCCGAACTGGCATTCGTTCTATGGCGAGCTGCAGCAGGCGGGCCGCGATAAGCGGATGCTGGAGCTTGTTGATAACGGAGTGATCCGCAGCGTGCTGGCGGGCCTGAAGGACGGCGTTCGTCCGGAGGATGCCTACGGCCGCGACGTCAACGCTGCGATGTATCTGCTTATTTTGTACCGCTTTCTGCGGAAAGCAGCTTGAAAGGAGGTGACGAATGATGATGGCGAAAAAAGAGTGGAACAAGCCGGAATTGGAAGTTCTTCAGGTTAACCTGACTGAAGCTTCGACTCACAATGGTCCTTTTACCGATGAAGCGTATGTACCTGGCAATAACAGTGAAAACCCTCGGTTTACGAGCTAAGGGCAGCCATACAGGCGGCGACTGGGCAAGCTCTTATACAGGGATTGTATAAGGGCTTGCCGATTCCTTTTGTGGGGTGAGCAGACGTGCTAGATACGAAAGTTAAACTGCAATACAAGGCATTCGGCTTGTCCGTGCAAAGCGATATGATACTGCCGGAGCTGTCGGCCTGCGAGGAAGCGGGGACAGCGGCGGATGTGACGGTCAAGGTCGATTCTTTTCTGAAAAACGGCTTTGATGCCAAGCCGTACGACTTTATCGCCGAAGATCATATGGTGACGGTCAAAATGCCCGACGCGGGCGTATTCCGCGTGCAAGATGGCGACAAGATCATTGTCTCGCCTTATGCAGGCGCCGACGAGGATCTCATCCGCCTATACGTGCTCGGAACCTGCTTCGGCATCGTGCTCCTGCAACGGGGAATTTATCCGCTGCATGGAAGCGCACTGGCCATTGGCGGAAAGGCATATGCCGTCGTCGGACAGTCCGGCGCAGGCAAGTCGACGCTCGCCTCCGCGCTCATGGCGAAAGGCTGCCGGCTTCTAAGCGATGACGTGATTGCCGTATCGTTCGATCCCAATACGGGTGAGCCGATCGTCGCTCCGTCCTACCCCCAGCAGAAGCTGTGGCAGAACAGTCTGGAGGCAATGGGCCGAAGCCATGAATCGCTGCGTTCGATCTTCGGCAGGGAATCCAAATATTGCGTTCCGCTGACGGAGGGCTTCCATGCTGCGCCGCTTCCGCTGGGCGGGGTATTCGAGCTGACGAAGACTGCGGAACAGGGCGGAATCTCGCTGAAGCCGGCCGGCAAGCTGGAGAGACTGCCGCTATTGTTCCAGCACACGTACCGGTATCAGCTTATCGAGCGCATGAATTTGATGAAGTGGCATTTCGAGCAATCGGCAGCGCTGGCCTCAAGGCTTGCCATCTATCGTCTGAACCGCGGCGAATCCGAATTCACCGCTCCCCAGTTAGCCGATCTGATCTTGAATACAATATCGACGGAGGGAATCGTTCATGGAACTTAGAGGAGAATTGATCAGCAAGCCGGACCAGCAAGCCTTATCGCTGAATCTGCGTGCCGTGCAGAACAAAAACAATATTGCCAGCGATATGAATGGCGAGAAGGTGCTTCTGAGCATCGATAACGGCAAATATTACAATCTCGGCGCAATCGGAGGCCGCATCTGGGATATGATGGCTTATCCGGAGTCGATCGGTTCTATCGTCAATACGCTGATCGATGAATACGAGATTGACCGGACGACATGCGAGGAGCAGGTTTTTTCGTTCCTGACGCATCTCTCCGAGGAACGGCTAGTCCAGTTCGGCATTTGAGGCTGGTGGCGTCTATGTCGATCGCAAGGAAGCTGAAGCTGCTATTAACCTATGATATCCGAACGATTGCGCTGCTGCTCGAAGCGACACTCTATATGGGATGGGCTCGGTACCAGCTCCTGTATCGGCCGTTCGCGGGCCTTGCCGCACGGCTAGGAGAACCGATGAAGGAGACCGGCTACGAGGATACGGAGGCGCACCGCAAGGATTTGGCCCGTATCCGGCAAGCGCTGAACCTGATGAGCGAGCATACCTTCTGGGAGAGCAAATGCCTCGTGCGCGCTGTCGCCGGAATGAAGATGCTGGAGCGGCGCGGAATCGAAAGCACGCTCTATCTGGGCACCGCGAGAAACGAGCAAGGGGGCATGATCGCCCATGCTTGGCTGCGCAGCGGCCCCTGGTATATTACCGGCGCAGAAGAGATGAAGCAATTTACCGTCACAGGCAAGTTTGCCCGCAACTTGGCATACGACAGCCGGAAAGCGATGAATCTATGAAGCAGTTGCTCTACTTTGCAGGCCAGCTCCACCGGTATTCGGGGAAAATCCTTTATATCAATCTCATCGGCATGTTATTTATCGGATTGCTGGACGGCGCGGCAGTCCTGTTGCTGTTGCCGCTGATCGGCATTATCGGCATCGTCCCGTCAAGCGCGGCATCGATCCCGGGCATGCACTTCCTGGCCTTTTTGCAGGAGATGCCGCTCGCAAGCGCGCTTGCTGTCATTTTGTGCTTTTATATCGCGTTGGTAGCGGCCCAGAGCCTGCTCCAGCGAAACTTATCGTTGCGGGAAGTCCGCATCCATACCGGATTTATCAACCATGTGCGGCTGGAAACCTACCGGCTGCTGCTAGAGGCGAATTGGAGCTTTTTTGTTCGAAAACGCAAATCGGATTTGATCAATGCGCTGACAGGCGAGCTGGGAAGGGTCACGAACGGCGCCTTCTTGTTCCTGCAGTTGATCGCTTCCGCAGCTTTTACGCTTATACAGATCGGGCTGGCGCTATGGCTGTCCTGGCCGCTCACGCTGTTCATATTGGGATGCGGCCTTCTGATCGGCTGGCTGTCCCGCCGTTATATCCGCAAATCCAGACAATTGGGAGCGGTGACCGTCGATTTGGCCCAGAGCTATCTGGCGGCTATATCCGACCATTTCAACGGCATGAAGGAAATTAAAAGCAACTCGCTCGAGCAATCCCGTTACCGCTGGCTGCAGGACTGGTCGGTGAAGATCGAGCGCGAACGATACGAATTCACCAAGGTGCGAAGCAATTCGCAGCTGTTCTATAAATGGGCTTCAGCCGTTTTAATTGCGGTATTTATATTTGCGGCGGTGACCTTGTTCGATACGCAAGGCGGGCAGATGCTGCTTATTACGCTGCTGTTCGCCAGATTATGGCCCAGATTTACCGGCATCCAGTCCAATCTGGAGCAGCTGGCCTCCTCGATCCCCTCATTCAAAGCCTTGATGGAGCTGCAGCTGGAAAGCAAGGCGGCGAAGGAGCGCGGCGGATACAAGGAGGGCTTCGGAGAGGGGGCGCTTCCGCTGCCGATGCAGGATGCGCTGGAGCTGAAGGAGGTCTTCTTCCGCTACGACCGCAGCAATCCCGAATATACGCTTCATGATGTAAGCTTGCGCATTCCAATGAACGGGATGACGGCGATTGTCGGCAAGTCAGGGGCGGGGAAAAGCACTATCGTCGATATGCTGCTGGGATTAATCGAGCCTGAACGGGGCTGCGTAGCGGTCGACGGCAAGCCGCTTCAGCCGGAGGAAGTGCTCACGCTTCGCCGGTCGATCAGCTATGTTCCGCAGGATTCGTTCTTGTACCACGCCAGCATCCGCGACAACTTGCTGTCCATCGACCCTGGCGCGACGGAGGCGGATATGTGGGAGGCGATGGAGTTCTCGTCGGCCATTGAATTCGTGCGCGGCCTTCCGCAAGGGCTGGATACGATCATAGGCGATCGGGGCGTTCTGCTCTCTGGGGGAGAGCGGCAGCGGCTCGTGCTGGCCCGGGCAATCTTGCGGAAGCCGTCCATTCTTATTCTCGATGAAGCGACAAGCGCTTTGGACAGCCTGAATGAATCGAAAATCCAACAGGCGCTGGAGAGGCTGAGAGGAAGGCTGACGATCATCGTCATTGCCCACCGCTATACCACGATTCAAAATGCGGATCATGTCATTGTAATCGATGGCGGGCGGGTTGTGCAGGCGGGCGATTTCCGGAAGCTGGCTGAGGAGCAGGACGGCATGTTCCGCAGCCTGCTTGGGGGCAAGCAGCCGGTGGCAATGTAGGCTCAAATTCTCTATACTGAATCTTACATGATAAGATGAGGTGAGAGGAGCGGCGCCATTTGGACCTGCTGTTGGAATTGCTCGCTGCTTTCGCGGCTGCAGCGGCTTTGCTGTACATCGCATTCATATTCCCTACCCGCTGGCTGAAGATTGAGCGGGTCCGCCATCCGCTGGGCGCAGGCGTCCGCATTCTGCAAATTAGCGACTTGCATGTAGATAAGCTTCGGATATCGGGGAAGAAGCTGCAGGATGCGATACGCCGCACGGAGCCTGACTACATATTTTTGACCGGAGACTACACGTTCAAAGGAAGCTGTCTGCCTGTGCTGGACCGTTATATCGGAATGATCGCGGAGGCCGGCGTACCCCTCTATGCGGTGCTTGGCAACCACGATTACAATTTTCCTGGCTTGTATCGGCTCATCGGTGTGCTGGAACGCCACGGGGTGACAGTGCTGCGCAACGAATCGCTGGAGCTGCCCGAATTCACTCTGGTCGGGATCGACAATTACGGAACCGGCCACAGCCGGATAGAGGATGCCTACAGAAATGTGGATGGAAGCGGCGAAAAGCCGGTGGTCGTGATTACGCATGATCCCAATATTGTGCCTGTGCTGCGCAGGCCTTTCGACTATCTGATGTCGGGGCATCTGCATGGCAAGCAGATGAATGTTCCTTTTTTCTTCTCGTTCGTGCCGAAAGGGCCGCTGCCTGCACAAGGCATCTATAAAGGGCTGAACCAATGCCCGAGCGGAACCTACTATATTTCCAAAGGGATCGGCCAAGCGGGGATTAACGCGAGGTTTATGGTCAGGAGCGAAATTACGCTGCATGAAATATAACAGCAATAACGCCCTTGTCGGCCTGCAGGCCGATAAGGGCGTTATTGCATTCATTATGGTTCGTCCAATGCTTCAGGAATGGCGGCATTGACGTCTTCTCCGGGATAATCGCGGGGAAGATCCTCGTGAAACTCGCGGTTCTCGTAGCCGAAGCGCGGGGAGGATCGCTGATCCATGCTCCATGGCGTGCTTTTGCCCAGAGATTCGCTGATTAGATCAGAGCCGTAAGGCCCTTCCGGGAATTCTTCAAGCGCCAGGTCGTGCTGATGGGATTCTACTGTAGCCAGATCTTCGATGGCGTCGCGGTGTTCCGAATGGAATCGGTCCAAGTGGCAAGTCCCTCCTGTGTCAGTGGATGTCTGCCACCCTAGGGTTGCCGAGATCAGTCGGTAAAATTCACCGTGCCGACGACGAAGTAGAGAAACTGGGCAAGCTCGCCGGCTTCCTCCTCCGTCAGCTTGAACGTATGCTCCAGATACCCTTCTTCCTCCAGATCATCTGGCCCGATGATAGCCGTCTTGCCGGATTGCAGATCGGTAATGAGCTTTTTGCCGTAGAAACGGTTCGTCGATGTGACCGCCAGATCGAAGCGCTTCATGCTTGGCGTAATAAAGGTCGTAAATCTTGTGGTTGTCTCTTCCGTCGAATCGGACATAAAGTCGTAATGAGGCAGTTCCATCGTTCATTTCCTCCACAGTCGGTTTTGTGATCATTATACACGGAATAAGGGGGAAAAGATAAGGGAACGCTTATGCCGCATTACAGGATAGGCTTGCCTAAAGTGGCGTATTATGTTAGTATTATGGCAATCGAATGATGGACGTGTGAGGAAGCACCTCTTCTGCCTTTGCGGAAGGGGTGCTTTTTGCATGTCTTGAAGCCGGGGCGTTCGTTCTTGCATTCGCCAATACCCATGACGAAAGGTGAGAAGAAGCTATGCACATCGTATTTCTGAACACGTTTGAGAAGCCTGCGGAGGGAGGACGCATCGAGTCCGCCCAGCTGTCTATCTGCGAGGAGGGCGGCCAATATTCAGTGCTCTGGCTGGAGGCTGGCGCTGATTCCAATGGCAAGCAGGAGCCGGAGCGCTGGTTCGAGGGCATCTCCTGGGAGGAGATGCTGACCGCCTTCCGTTACGGAGCAGCGAGAATGATGGGGGCGGGTTATGCGCCGATTTTGGACGGCATGCTGGAGAACGGGCGTGCGGCAGGAGGCAGCATGTCGTCGATGATCCAATGTTACGGAGAGCTGAATAGGAATGAAGAGCTGTTCCAGGCTTTAAGGGAATGGCGGCGCAAGACGGCCGCTGCGGAGAAGCGTTCCGCATATCTGGTAGCGACGAACCGGATGCTGTGGATGATTAGCGCTTATGTGCCGCACAATCTGGAGGAGCTGAAGCAAATTCCGGGCTGGGGCAAGAGCAAGCAGGAAGCATACGGAGAAGGGATTATCGAACTTACAGCCGGAGTGGAACGGACGGCAGCTTTTCCGCTGGATTGGGTGCAGGAGAAGCTGGATGCGGAGCAATATACGGCATGGCTATATAAGCAGAAGGAGAACAAATACAAGGGCATCATGGAGTGGCAGCAGGAGAAGCGGCGGATTCTGGCTGTCCTTCAGCAATCGGGAGGTCTGGATCAATTGCAGACTGAGTTGAAGCTGCCGCGCCGGGAGCTGCTCCTGCGGCTCGAATTGCTGGAGAAGGAGGGCTATGACGTGGACGTGCTTGTTCAGCGTGAGCTAAATCTAGTTCCAGAGGAGGAGAGAGAACAGATTCTGGAGGCGATGACGTCCATTGGCGACCAGTATCTGAAGCCCGTATTGCAGCGTGTATATGGCGAATCAGCCGCCTCACAGACTGGCGAGCAAGTGGAAACCCTGTACGAAAGGCTTAGGCTGATGAGAATGCATTACCGGAAAACGAGCCAGGAGGAAGCCGTTTAGACTATAACATCGCCCTAATATTTTGTAGGTCTTAAGATCGAATCGCGCTTCTAGTAGTATACTTGTCCTATTATTTCAAGTATAATAGTGGCAAAATAGACAAATTGCGAATTTTGTCGAAAAAGGAGCGCATCCTCTTTATGAAGGCAGAATATATAAACCCGTTTCTTGAGTCAGCAAAAATCGTAATAGAGCAGCTCGTGCAGATCAAGCCTGCAACAGGACAGCTCGGAGTCAAGGACATTAAATTTGTAGAAAACTATATTTGGATACAAATTGGACTCAACGGACAAATGAACGGTGATATCGTATTCGGACTAAGTGAACAGGTAGCTCTCAAGATGGTATCGGCGATGATGGGCGGATATGTCATTTCCGAGATCGACGAGATGGGACGCAGCGCCATCTCCGAGCTTGGCAACATGATCAGCGGCAATGCCAGCACCATCTTGTACAACCAGGGCGTAAGAGTGGATATTACACCGCCGAAGCTGATTCAATCAGCCCAGTCGGCCGGGTTCAACGCAACGCAAGCGCTGACGATTCCGCTTATTATGGACGGGATCGGCGAGTTGGACATTCAAGTGCTTATTGCATCTTAAGCAGAAGAAGCTCCTTATTGGAGCTTTTTTTTGCTTAGAGGGCTTGGTATAGAGTACACTGAGGGATGGGTGATGCTGCATGTTGAAAGGGAAAGTCGTACTCATCTCGGGCGCGTCCAGCGGGATAGGGGCCATTACGGCTTCGATGCTTGCAAAGCGGGGAGCGATTCCGGTATTGACGGGCCGCCATGTAGAGAGATTGAAGAAGCAGGCGGACTCTATTCAAGGCGAATGCTCCTATTACGTCATGGACGTGACGAAGACGGAGGACGTAGAGAAGACGGTTGATGCGGTAATCGCAAAGTACGGTAAAATCGATATTTTGTTGAACAATGCCGGCTACGGACAATTCGAGACCATCTCGGATATGCCGGTAGAGAATTTCCAAGCGATGATGGACACCAACTATTTGGGTATAGTCCGCTGCGTCAAAGCGGTGCTGCCTCATATGCAGCAGCGCGGCGAGGGGCATATCGTCAACGTGGCATCGATGGCGGGCAAGATCGGCTCCTCCAAGTCGACCAGCTATACGGCGACGAAGCATGCAGTGCTCGGATTTACCAATTCGCTGCGGATGGAGCTGAGGCCGCAGGGCATATTTGTATCCGCGATTAATCCGGGGCCGATTGATACAGAATTTTTTGCGCTGGCCGACCCGACGGGCTCCTATGTGAAAAACGTAAGCTGGTTCATGATGAAGCCGGAATATGTCTCGCGCGCGATCGTGCGCGTCATGGAGAAGCGCAAGGCTGAGCTGGATCTGCCTCGAATGGCGTCGATCGGAATCAAGCTCTACGGGTTATTCCCGCGGATGGCGGATGTGCTGTTCGGCGGACTGTTCAACAAGAAATAAATATACGAATACAGGCAAAGAAGATAAGCGAGGTTATTAGGATGAGCGGAACAACCTGGAATGATCTGGGAATACATGAAGCATTAATTAAAGAATTGGCCAAAAACGGCATCGCGGAGCCTACCTCCGTCCAGGCGGAGACGATTCCTCCAATGCTGGCCGGACTTGACGTGTCTGCCAGATCGCAGACCGGCACAGGCAAGACGCTGGCGTTCCTGCTGCCGGTATTGCAGCTGATCAACACGAGATCCAGCGCGATACAAGCTGTCATTCTGTCGCCGACGCAGGAGCTTGCCATGCAAATTGTCCGCGTGGCGCAGACCTATGCGGAGCCGCTTGGCATTCGCGTGCAGCAGCTGATCGGCGGTGCGGCGATGAAGCGCCAGGTCGAGAAGCTGAAGCTGAAGCCGCAGCTTGTAATAGGGACGCCGGGACGGATTCATGAGCTGCTGAAAAACCGCAAGCTGAAGCTCAGCGATGTGCGTCATGTCGTCATAGACGAAGCGGACCAAGTATTTCAACTCGGCTCGACCAAGGAAGTCGAGGCGGTCTTGTTCGGCATGGGCAAGGAGCGCCAGACGGCATTCTTCTCCGCGACTTATCCGGACATTATGGCGCGGTTCGAAGGCCGCTGGATGAGACGCACTGAGCGTATTCAGCTGACGCCGGAGCATCGCGTATCGCAGACGATCCAGAACTATTACATCATCAGCGACAAGCGCGATAAGACGGATACGGCAAGAAGGCTCATCCGGCTGCTGAATCCGTCTTCGGCGCTGCTGTTCCTGAACGACACGAATGAAATCGCCAACTGGGAGTCAAAGCTGAGCTATGAAGGCTTCACCGTGGAGATGCTGTACGGCGATTCCGACAAGCAGCGCAGAGCGGCGACGCTGGAGCGATTCCGCGACGGACGCTGCCAGATTCTGCTGGCGACTGACGTGGCGGCGCGCGGACTCGATATCGAGGGTCTGCCGCTTGTGCTTCAGCTGGATCCTGCAGTCGATGCGGATCACTACGTCCACCGAGCCGGCCGGACAGGCAGAATGGGTCGCAACGGCACGGTCATTACCATCGTTACGCCGCAAGAATTGTTCATCATGGAGAAATTCCGCAAGCAGCTTGGCGTCGATCTGACCGAGAGGGCCATGTATCGCGGCGAGCTGCTCTCTGAAGAGGAGCTGCGCGAGGCGACAAAACCGAAGATGGAGCGGCTGTCGAGAGAGAATGCACGCACGGGCAATCGCGACAAGAAGGCCGAAGAGCGGAGCGGCAAACCATCCGGCGAGCGCAGCGGCAAACCATCCGGCGAGCGCAGCGGCAAGCCGGCGCAAGCTTCCGTCTCCGCTAAGCCTGCAAGAAGCGAAGAGACGGCTTCGCGCACCCGTTCTGGCAGCGGAGCTGCCCCTGCGCCAAGCAAGACTTCGCGCTCTAAGGACAAGCCCGATGCGAAGCCCGCGAAGAGCAAAGCGGTGAGGAAACGGGAAGCCAAAGACAAGGGCGCTCCGAAGTGGTTGAAGGAGAAACGCCAGTCGGCTTCCAAGCAGGATTAAATATTTTTTTAGAAAGCCACCCCCTTTAAATGAACGAGTCCCTCCGAAAGGTATGGGCGAAGGTAAAAAGCGGTATTTCCCGCAATCGTTCAAAAGGAGAGTGGCTTTTTATGTCTAAGATGAAAATGTTGAAAAAAACAGCGCTGTCGGCTACGGCGCTAGCGATGTTGGCAACAGGAGCAACCACCGCCTTTGCTGACGGGAAGCACAATAATAACGGTAATGGCAAGTGGAAATCGGAATATGAGCAAAACAAGAATAAGGGCAACGGCAAAGACGATAAAAAGGATAAAGATAACGGCAAAAAAGAAATTAAAGTAACATGGAAATTCGAAGATGAGGAAGATTTGCAATGGGCGCTGGAATACATCATGCGCCTGGCTTCCAAAGGCGTATTCACGGGCTATGAGGACGGCACGTTCAAGCCGAAGCAAAAAATCTCCCGCATCGAGACGCTTACAGCTGCAGTTCGTCTGATGGGCCTGCGGGAGCAAGCTGAATCCGCGGAGGAAATGAATACGGAGCTGCATTTCAAGGATGCGGACAAGCTGAAGAAGAAATATCCTTGGGCTGTCGGCTACGTTGCGGTAGCGCTTGAGAACGACCTGTTCTTTGAGACAGACACAGAGATCAAGCCGGAGCAAAACGCGACTCGGCTGTGGTCGACCATCTTGCTGATCAAAGCGCTCAAGCTGGAGAATGAAGCAAAAGCGCTGAACAACACAAAGCTGGACTTCAAGGATGCGCATGAGATCCCTGCCGGCGCTGTAGGCTATGTAGCGCTTGCGCTGCAGAAGGGCATTATTACCGGCTACGATGACAAGCATGGCAACAAGACCTTCCGTCCGAACCAGCCGGTTTCTCGCGCCGAGCTTGCTGCATTGCTTGACCGTACGGACGGTGAAATGCCGGATCACGACGCGCAAGCCATCTCTGGCGAGCTGAAAGCTGCTCCTGCGGGCGGCAAGCTTACGCTCGTGAAGCCGGACAAAACGGAATTGACGCTGGATATCGACCCAACCGTCTTCATCTTCCGTGACGACAAGAAGGCGCCGATCAGCGCTCTGCAAGCTGGAGACAAGCTGTTCCTGCGTACTTACCAGAACAAAGTGGTCTTCATTGAAGTAACGGAAAACGGCCCAGTTAACACTGCATTCACTCAACTTGGCGTAATCAACACGCTGGGCTTCAATTCCCAGGCCAAGCTGTCGACTATCTCAATCAATCCGGCTGACGGCACTCAAAACTCCGTTCTAATCTATAACGTCGATCCTAACGTTACCATTGTAGGCGACGCATCTAAGCTTAAGAACGGCCAGCTCGTCCAAGTGAAGGGCGACAAAAACATCGTAAAATCGATTGAAATCAAATAATATTCTTATTCATAGCGTGGCGGTGCCGGGAGCAATTCCTGGCATCGCCATTTCTTTGTTTCCGGGCGAAAGCTGCGGGGGTTTGTTTTTCGTCTTTCATTGTGACGTATGGCAGGAGCAAACGGAGCAAGATCTGTTCTGGAGAAGCGTTAGCGTTCGCCTTTGTATCTGGATTCCAACATTGAGATAATAGTTCAGGGAATCCAGATACAACAGCGATCGGAAGAATAGATCTTGCGCAGTTTGTGTTTTGCCATATGAGGTTGTGTTCTCAGCCACGCCTAATTTTGAAATTGTGCGCCAGATTCGGTATGCTAATTAATAGGAAGGCGATTATTGGAAGGCAGAAGGTGAAATGATATGGAATCCATATTAAAGGTCGAGCAATTGACCGGCGGGTATAGCCCGCGCAGACCGGTGCTTCATGATCTCAACTTTGAGCTGAAGGCCGGCGAGATGGTCGGACTGATCGGATTGAACGGCGCAGGGAAAAGCACGACAATCAAGCATATATTGGGGCTGATGAATCCCCACCAGGGCCAGATCAAAGTAGCAGGCGTCACGCTGAATGAATCGCCGCAGCAATACCGCTCGGCATTCGCTTACGTGCCTGAGACCCCGGTGCTCTTCGATGAGCTGACCGTGGAGGAGCATCTGCGGCTGAGCGGAATGGCGTACAACGTTCCGGGCGGCGACTATGAGGACCAGGCGTCAAAGCTGCTGGAGCAATACCAGATGGTGCCTAAGCGGAAGGCATTTGCTTCGCATCTGTCCAAGGGCATGAAGCAAAAGGTGATGATTATGAGCGCCTTGCTGGCTTCGCCGCCTCTGTACATAATCGACGAGCCGTTCCTGGGACTGGACCCGCTCGGGATTCGCTCGCTGCTTGATCAGCTGGTGGAAGTGAAGCGCAGCGGCGCGGCGATTCTGATGAGCTCGCATATCTTATCTACGGTAGAAGCCTATTGCGACCGGTATATTGTCATGCATCATGGCAAGATTGCGGCTCAGGGCGATCTGGATGATGTCAGGCGCACAGCCGGAATGGATGCCGGGAACGGAACGCTGGAGGATGCCTTCTACAAGCTGGTAGCCGGAGGCGTAAGCTGATGACTTCCGCTAATCACGAGCCGGCGTCAATCTGGCGAACCCGGGCCAGAGACTTCCGGAATGAAATCAAGCCGTATATCCGCTATATGGCGATGAGCGGTTTCCCGTCTTTCTTGTCGCTGGTTCTTATCGCATCGGCAATCGGATATTTCACCCTGCTGCGGGATGTGCCAGCAGACTTTCCAATTGTTCAAGTCGGTGTTATTGTATTGACGCCTGTATTATGCTGGAGTCCGATGCGTACCTATCTGGCGGCAGCAGATGTTGTCTATCTCATGCCGAGGGAGCATGAGATGGGGCCTTATCTTCGATCCTCCTTCCAGCGCACGATCTTGAAGAGCGTTTTTCTCGCAGCGGTGGTTATGCTGCTATTCTTGCCTATCTACCGTCAAGCAGGTGCGGGAAGCGAGATGGTGTGGATCATCCTTGCCGCGCTAGTACTGAAAGCAGCCAATGCGGCTGGCGGCTGGCAGGAGCGCAAGCTGGCCTGGAACAGCATAAGGCTGCTGCTGCGATCGGCGAGATGGCTGCTTACGGCACTTGCTGTTGCGGCTTGGCTTACAGCAATGCCGTGGCAAGCGCTGCTGTTCACTGTATTATGCGCAGCGCTTGCATGGCTGTGCTACCGTCTGCCGCAGCGGCACCGATTGCCGTGGGAGAGGCTGATTGCGGAAGAGGCAGTGACCCGCAGACGTTATTACGCGTTTTTTGGCCTGTTCATCGATGTGCCGGTGCTTCCGTCCAGCATCAAGCGCAGAGCGTACTTGTCCTGGCTGCTGCCGCGAATTCCCTTCGTACATCGCTATACGTTCAACTATCTGTTCAGCGCTACGCTGTTCCGCTCGGAGATCGGCGGCATACTGATTCGCCTGCTTCTGCTTGGGGCGCTTGTCAATTATATGACTGCCGATGCGGCTTCCTTATCGGGATGGGTGACCGCATTTGTATACGCCCTGTTCGGCATCGTATTCAGCTTGCAGCTTGGCGGGCTTCGCAGCGTGCATCGTTATTCCGTATGGAAGCATGTCTATCCGCTTCCCGAAGACAAGCAGACGGATCAATTGGTACAGGTGGATCGGGCCGCGCTTTCCGCAGGCTTGCTGCTGCTCTGGCTGCCGGCAGCTCTGCCGCTGCTGCTGAAGGGGATTTCAGCTCCGCCTATTGCAATGCTGATCGGCGCGCTGGCGTATGTGGCCATTCGTCCAATGCGTCTGCGGCGGAAGGTCAAGTCGGATGCCGACGAAGACTAGAATGGAGATATAAAGAGAACAGCCCTGGGGCATATGCCCCAGGGCTGCTGTTGTCTATAAATGAATGAAAAAAGGTCTATCTTACCGTGCGGACACTTCAGTTACCGCTTTGTGGATCGTGTCGAACAGCTCTTCCAGGTACTCTTCCTCGATACAGGAGAACGCGACGCGAAGATCTGTTTCGCCGAGAGCGATAGTGCCGATGCCATAATCGTTCAGCAGATGCTGGCGTACATCCTCCGCAGATACTTTCGTCAGCTTCAGACACATAAAGTATCCGGAGTTGAACGGGTAGTATTCCCATGTATCGCCGTAACGGCCGCTGTCCAGCAATGACTTGACGCGATTGGCGCGGCCCTTCATGATGTCGAACTTCTCGGCCTTCTGCGCTTCGAAATCAGGCGATTGCAGCGCGTGCAGCACGAAGGTCTGCGACGGATGCGGACCGCTGGAGATCGTCGAGCGGATAATGCCCAGCGTCTTCTGCTCCAGAGCAGCCAAAGTTGCTTGCGACTCGGAAGCGTAGGTGATGAATCCGACGCGGAAGCCCCATACGTATTCTTCCTTCGTCGCGCCATCAACCTTCACCGCAAGAACGCGCGGATGAAGCGCGGCCAGCTTCGAGAACATCGACTCCTGCACCGAATCTTCAAAGAACAGGCCGAAGTAGGCATCGTCAGTCACGGCAACGACATGAATGCCTGCTTCTGCAGCTTCGCGGATAGCCGCGATGATTTCGTCGCATTCCCGAACGCCAGGGGTATAACCAGTCGGATTGTTCGGGAAATTCAGAAGCACAATAGCCTTGCCTTTGCCCTGCTGGGCCAGCAGCGCTTCGCGCAGGCCGGCGCTGTTGAACTGCATGCTTTCATTATACAGCGGGTATTCTACAATCTCCGCGCCGCGGCGGACGCCGAAGGTCAGCTCGTAGTTTTCCCAGTTTTTGTTCGGGATGACGACAGCATCCCCTTCATCGGCGAACAGGTCGGCTACGATGCTCAGTCCGTGAGTGAGCGCGTTCGTCACGATCGGATTGCCGAAGCTGACGCCTTCAAGCGACGGATTGTCCTTGAACATCTTGGCGCGCCAAGCGCTCCGCAGCTCAGGCTTTCCGGCCGGTGGTGCATATTCATATATATCCTTCGGATTATAGGCGCTAAGCGTATCTTGAATGAGCTTGAGATGCATTGGCTTGCCGCCTTCTGTAGCGATGCCGATGGTCGCATTAAACTTGCTTGCCTTCGTCTTCGCTTCAGCAGATTGGCTGAGAATGCCTTCTTTTGGGAAATAGATCGCTTTACCTAGATTTGACAACATAGCGTAGACGTCCGGGCTCTCCTTCTGCAACGTCTCATTTAATTGCTGTGCCAGTGGGTTCATGGATTTCATTCCATCCTTCCGAATTCAATCGTTATTGTACTTCTAATGTTCGTGATATTATACCATTTTTGTCCGCAGCAAACCATTCGCGTTTGTGAATAATTTTCGGATTTTCGCAAGCGCGGCTTATAGTCCTTCTATTGATTGATGGCGTTAATCCACTATAATAAAGGAAGGAAGCGCTGTGATATCGCCACTTCCAGCGATTAAAGCAGCGCAAGATGCGAGGGAGGATCCACTATGCTTCATATATCGCCCGATTCGCTAGGACTGCAGCCAGCCTTCGCCAAAATTTCTTGCGAGCCCGGCTGGAGATGGGCCAGACGCGAAAAGCCGATGGCGAATTATGACTTGTTCTATGTCTGGAGCGGAGAAGGAGAGGTTGAAGTCAACGGCGTCCATTACAAGGTGGGCCCGGGAAGCTGCTTTCTGTTCCGGCCAGGGGATTATACAAGTGCAACGCATAACCCGCAGAAGCCCCTTGTGCTTACTTATATTCACTTTTCGGTTAATGGTGAGGTAGACCATGTGCCGGAGCGGTATCGCATTCTGGACGAGACGGTCGACTTCGAATATATGCTGTCCAGATACGTCCGGCTGTTCCTGGTCCAGACGTATGCTGCCGAGGAGGAAGCCAAGGTTGTGCTCAAGGCGCTTCTGATCCAGCTGCTGCGGGCGGACAACCATGCCCCGGTGGAGAAGAAGGCCAGCAATCAATTGACCGAAGCCATCCATGAGATTGCGAATTACATCCGGCAGCATCCGGGCGTTCCGCACCGGATAGAGGATTTGGCTATGCGAGCCCAGTTGTCCCCCCGTTATTTCTCCATGAAATTCAAAGAAATGGTCGGCATGTCCGTCCAGACCTATATGATCCGCACCCGGATCGAGCGCGCGCAGCATCTGCTGATGCATGCGGGCATGAACGTGACGGAAGTGGCCGATGCGCTCGGTTACCGGGATATATTCTTCTTCAGCCGCCAATTCAAGCAATATACGGGTCGAAGCCCGTCAGAAATCAGGTGATTGGCGCACTGTCTCATGTATGAGAGCCGCAATCTATGGATTGGGCTCTTTTTTTATGGCCGGCCGGGCCCATTATTTGGAATATGTCTATTCTGATCCGATCATACTGAAACCGAGGAGAGCATGCGAAGATTAGACCAAACAGGAGGAGACGGGATATGCACGAATACATTCATATTTTTCTAAGGAGCATGGCGGCTTTTATTTTTCTGCTGCTTATAACCAGGCTGCTTGGCAAGCAAACGCTCTCCAATATGAACTTCCATGAATTTGTTACTGCAGTTATTTTGGGTGCGATCGGAGCAAATTTTGCCTTTAATGAAAAGATAAAGGTTATCCATATGCTTATTTCGCTCATCGTATTTACAGGGACCTCTTATTTGCTCGCCAAGCTGCTGGTCCGCAACAGAACTATTCGCAAGTGGACTGAGGGCACCCCTACCGTCCTGATAGAAGACGGCAAGATTTTGGAGGAGAATCTAAAGAAAAACAATCTGACGCTTGACTCGTTGAATCAATTGCTGCGGCAGAAAGATATTTTTGATATTGGCGAGGTGGACCACGCTTTTCTGGAGCTGAACGGCAAAATATCCGTTATGAAAAAAGATGAGCACCGCCATGTGACGCTTAAGGATTTGAAGCTGGAGGCAAAAGCGAATAAGCCTGTCCCGATCGAGCTGATAATGGACGGGCAAATTTTGGAGGCGAATTTGGAGAACAATGACATCTCCCGCGATTGGCTTCAGAAGGAGCTTAAGGCGTTAGGCAAGACATCGAGGGATGTTTTTTACGCTGTGAAGGGGAGCAACGGGCAGCTGTATTTGGATTTATTCAAAGATGGCATCCGGCATCCTATAGACATTGAATAATTGTCTATAAAAGAACGGCGGCACCGGATAACCAGGCGCCGCCGTTCTTTTATTAGATATTGTATAGCCTGCAAGCGAGGCTACAATCTCAGTTCGCCAAGGGATTCGCCCATTCGAACCTTCGAGCCAAGCTTCAAATCCGGGCGCGGCGTGAACGTATCCTCTTCCAGCAGGAGCACAACCGTCGATCCGAATTCGAAATAGGCAAGCTCGGCGCCTTTCTCTACCGTTTGCGGCAGCGGAGCGGCGTATTTGATGCTGCTGACATTCATCGCTCCGACTTTGACGACGGCGGCTTCACCGCCCGCATGGCGGATATAGGTGATCAGGCGTTCATTCCGGCTCAGCACCCGCTTCATGTGCTTCAGGCCGAAGTCGTTGACGGGATACACCTTTCCCGGAATATGTACATTCTCCGTAACCGTCCCCGTAACCGGAACGTGAATGCGGTGATAGTCTGTCGGGCTTAAGTAAAGAACCATATAATAACCGTGATAATAGCTTCTTGCTCTCGGCGAACCGTTCAGGAGCTCATCGACGGTATAGTCTTGTCCCTTAATATTCATCATTGTGCCCGCGGTGATAGGCCCAAGTCCGGTAATGACCGCATCAACCGGGCTTGCGAGCGTCGCAGGGCCGGAATCGATCAATCTCATGCCGGGCTTCAGCCTGCGTGTGAAAAATTCATTCAACGTGCGATATTCCCGAAGCTCTTTCTCAGCTTCCTCCACTGCGATGCCATACAGCTTGGCAAATCGGGGAATCATAAGACGGCTTGCCGCAGATTGGGCGAATTTGCCGGTCAGGCGGGAGATCCATTTGCGGGAGCTAAGCTCCGTCATGGCGCGAAGCAGCCATTTGGTCATAGCGGCAACGTCACGTCCTTTCCTTGCGCTCACTTGCGCATGCATGCTTTGGCCGAAGGCCTTTGGTCCAAGACACAGTTTGACATAATCGGTTCATTTTATCAATAGCGGAGAAAAAGGAGGGAATCGCATGCTGTTCATTATTGCGGCAGGCTTGGCCGCTTCATCGCTCGTGTTTGCGGCTGCAGGAGGGAGATTTGAGAAGGCCAGAAGATCGCTTGATGCGCTTGGCTGCCTTGCGTCGTTTGTGTTTTTCGTTGCGGTAGCAGACGCGGTGCTGAAGACGCTGCTGGACGATACGGTGTTTATGACGGAGGTGCATCGTGTGCTCCTCAATCCCGCTTTTCTGATCAGCGGGGCATATTTGGGGCCGTATGGCGTCTCCCGCTTAGCCTTGCTTGCATGGCAGAGGAAGTAGCGCGAGGGTTGCGGTAACGGTCGGCATCCGATATGATAGATGGAATTTGGTTGAAAGGATGACGCATTTCATGAGGATTGGGCAACAAGGGCGGCCGGATGCCGTCATTTTTGATATGGACGGAACCTTATTTGAGACGGATAAGCTGCTGATTCCGGTACACGGGCGCGTATTCGGCACGCTGCGCGAAGAGGGGCTGTATATGGAGGAGGCGCCGCCTGCCGAGCGGCTGCTTGGTTGCCTGGGCATGCTGCTGGATGATATATGGCGCGAGATTATGCCGGGAAGCACGGAAGCGGCCCGCAGCCGGGCGGATGAGCTGCTGCTGCAATATGAGCTGGAAGGGCTTGCGGCGGGGGAAGGCGCACTGTATCCGCATGTCGGGGAGACGCTGCGAAAGCTAAAGGAAAGCGGCGCCAAATTGTTTGTTGCAAGCAATGGACTGGAGCATTATGTGAAGGGAGTTGCGGAGCATAAGGGCATTGCCTTGCTGTTCGACGGCATCTATAGTGCGGGCGAATACGAGACGGCAAGCAAGGTTGATCTGGTGGCAAGGCTGCTTCAAGATCATCAGCTTGGCTCGCAGCATTCGGTATGGATGGTCGGGGACCGTTCCTCGGATGTGGAAGCGGGACGCGGCAACGGCCTCGCGACAATCGGCTGCGCCTATGCGCGCTATGGCCGGGCTTCGGAGCTTGCGGATGCGGACGTGCGGATATCCGATTTCCGAGAGCTGCTGCAGCTCCGTCTGTAATAAGCGATCATGAACTGTCGAAATTCATTTCGACAGTTATTTTTTTGTATGCAGATGCGCCCGGATTTTATCCGTTCTCATAGTTCATTGGAAACATGGGATAATATACCATTTTGTCTAATTCGACGGCGGAAGGCATATGGACGGTCCCGCGTTGCCGGCTGACTTTGGAAGAAGCGATCGGAAATCGGCATATCGGCCTTTCTATGCAGGAGTTCGGCTCTATGTACAAGCGCGAGCCCCAGTGCGTATCTTTTAGTGGTAAACTATTTTTTTCGTAAAGGAGTCTTGTTCATGTTAAAACGCAATGAAACGCGTTCCCGCAACATGATCTACCGTACGGCTTGTTTATCGCTTGGCGCAGCGCTGCTGCTGACGCCGCTCGCCGCATCCGCTGCGCCGGGGCCGCAGCCTGTCATCAGCACAACAAAGCACGAAGTCGCGGCTGTATATGAGGGAAGCAGCTTGACTGTGGGCGAGAATCGCTTTCTGACGCGTCAGGAAATCCGCAGGGAATGGGACGGGATTGACCCGGACTATAAGCCTGACCAGGCTGTTCAGGCGGTGCGGGCGCTGTTGACGAAGCAGGACTTCGAGGCGCTGTTCCCGTACCGGCTCGGATCGAAGGCGTGGAAGGAAGTGGCCCAGGGCAAGGAATACTACAAAGAGAATCAGACCGATTACTTCTCTTATGAGAATCTGATCAACGCCGTTACAGAGGTGGCGAACATCAAGCTGAAAATCAGCACGCGCAAGGATGCCCCGGGCGTACAGGAAATCTACCGGCTGGACAAAGATGCCAGGATCGAGACGCTTGTCAGCCGCTCTTCCGATTTCAATTCTTCGAAAAACAAGAAGAAGGAAATTGAAACCGTTATCATTGATTTCGGCACCTTCCTGAAGGAAGGCTTCAAGAAAGACCGCAAGCGCGAGCTCGCGGCTTTCCTCGCGAACCTGTCCCATGAGACGGGCGGCGGCTGGGCGACAGCTCCGGGCGGCGAGCTGAAGTGGGGCCTCTTCTGGAATGAGAACATTGCGGGCAGAACAGGTGTCAATATGTCCGACTTCGTCGATCCGAACAGCGCGGAGCTGTATCCGGGCGCTGAGGGCAAGCGCTATTATGGACGCGGCCCGATCATGATGAGCTGGAACTTCAACTACGGGCTGTTCAGCTCTATTATCTATGGCGATAAGAGCGTGCTGCTGAACAAGCCGGAAATATTGGCGCAGGACGGCAAGATCGGCTATATGACGGCGATTCTGTTCTGGATGACGCCGCAGGATCCTAAGCCTTCCGCGCATGATGTCATCATCAACAAATGGAAGCCTACACAGGATCAGATCGACAAGGGCCTCGGCAACCGAGGCTTCGGCGTCACGATTATGGTGCTGAACGGCCTGGAGGCGAATCTCGGCGAGACGGACGGCAGCCCGGTGAAGCGCCGCGCGGGCCACTACCGCGATATTACGAAGCAGATGGGCGTTGATATTACGGGCGAGAAGGTGGATACGCTGGGGATGAAGCCATTCTGACAGGTTTGCGTCCCAAAAGCCGAAATAAGAGCGCCACGTAACGCTAATCGCGCCAAAAGGGCGGAAGCTGTCCGGAATTAATTGGCGACAGTAAGAGGACGTCCTTCTCGAACAATCAAAAGCCAAAGATGGCGATGCAGGATAACTCCCAGCACCGCCATCTCTTCATTTTCGCTTGTTCATTCATAAAGTGAAATGGCTATGCTGAAAAGCCTCTTTATATCAGTCACTTTTCATCGCGTCTTTCGGTCGTATTGCTGCCTTCCCTTGTTTTCATTGATCTGTATTTCCAAATCGCATACTCCAGCGGTCTTATGATGGCGCTGCGATAGACGTCGGATTCGCCTGCCCGAATAAATACCTCTCTGGCGGGCTTCGGATTGACCTCTATCATCCAGATGCGGCCCTTGCGGTCGATGGCAATATCGATGGCAAGCTCGCACAACGCATCATAGCATAGCTCCAGATACTGGGCGACGGAGACGCCGAAGCGCTCCACATCCGCTTTGATTTTCGCAATTTTGGCTTCATCCCCAATCCAGGACCGGAGCAAGGCATCCATCTTGACGGCCCGCCCGCCGCCGTGCAGGTTGGCGGTGATGCTGCCTGCCGCGCCAACACGGCCGGCGCAGCCCGTTACCTGCCATTGCCCGCTGCCGTCCTTCTGCACAAGCAGCCTGTAATCGTGGACGCGGCCATTCTTCAGCTTTAATTGTAGTCCTTGCTGCACGATGTAGCGGGTGTCCTTTACTTTCCAGCCGGATAGAAAGCCGCCAAGCTGTCCGGCATCCAGCCGCCGGGGCTGGATAATGCGCCTGGAGTGGTTTCTGCCCTGAATGAGCAGCTGGCCGCCCCGCTCCTTTTCGATACGGATAATGCCCCGTCCGCCAGTGCCGTTAATCGGCTTCAGATACAGCTGGTCGTACGTTTTGAGCATGTCTTTCACATCCTGGACACTTTCATAATAGCGTGTAGCCGGTAAGTACGGGCTGAACCGGGCATCTTTGGCTAATAGGGAATGGATCGTCCACTTATTGCGAAGCGGGCGATTGAGGAAGGTTTCATCTTGGTAGCGCGCCCTGAACTTCAGCAGCTGATCGAACCGGTGGGAGCGCTGAATCCGGCAGCGGTCGAAGATCATATCGGGGAAGTCCGTCCATCTCCGGTGCCAGGTGCGTGTCTCGGGATGATAAAATTGGGCTCTGATCCGGTTCCGCTTGTAATGCACATCCTCCGGTGTAAAGACGAAGACGTCAATGCCGAGCCGCCGGCCCTCCTCTGTCATCTTCCGGTAGTAGTCCCGCTCCTCCAGGGCGCCGGCGTCATTGAGATATAGCGTCAATATGCCCAGGACGGGCTGTGTCATGCTGAATTCCCCTTTCGAAACGGAGCGTCGACTTTCCGGTTGGCCCTTTGTGAATCGAGACGGCTTTCATGCCCAGTGAGAAGCAGAGAGCCATGCTGGGAATATTGTCGGCTGCGACATGGCAAGCCAGCCGGCCAAGCGCCTGCATCATGCGCTGCATAATTGCGCTGCCGGCGCCGGTTCTGCGGGACCCGGGATGAACGACAATAAGGCAGCCGCCATCCCCGCCGTCTGCGGCGAAGCCGAGGCCGGTGATCCGGCCTCCTGTCTTCGTAATGACGATTGCTGCTTTGCTATAGCCGCCCTCATCCGCCATAAGCCAGGACGGGTCCAGGCTGCGTAGCGCGTGAAGCGATGCAACTGTAATGCGTTTTTCCCCGAATCGAATAATAAAGCCAAGCAGCCTTCTCTTTTCTTTTATCCACATTTCAGGTGTCAGCAGCAGCAGCTCCACGTTACGCGCCTCCCGCTTGAGTCGATTTTTTCTTCCTTGCCAGATAAGCCCCGTACTGGAATATGCGCTCCAGCGATTTTTGCCTGATATGAGGCTCATCGAATTTCATCGGCTTGGAATTGGCTTCGAAAAACCACAGGTTTCCGTTGCTGTCGACGCCGAGATCCATCGACATTTCACCTAGGCGCTGGCCGGATGCCCGCTCGATCTGCCGGGCGATCGTCAAGGCGGCGAGCTTTGCTTTCTGCAATAGCTTATGAGCCTGATCCGAGCTGAATGAGTAGGTCAGCAGCTTCTCGGGATCCTCAATGCGGCCCCCTCGAGGCACATGCGTCGTAATGCTGCTTGCGCCTGCCAGACGGGCGCCCATGCCTGTCAGCTCCCAGTAGCCCCTGCGGTTCTTTTGCACAAGCGCCCTCAGGTCGAACCGGCGGTCGTTGACCGAGGCCAGCTGGATGCCTTGCTGCGCGATATAGGCTTCGCCGCCGCTTTGCTTCTGGATTCGAGTCCAGAGCTTCTGCAGGGAAGCGCAGCTGTAGGTGGAGCTGGATTTGTTTTCTTGTATTTTGAGGCGGTAAGGGAGGCTCTTCTCCCCGTGCACCTTGACGGTCATAATGCCTTTGCCGGCTTTTCCGCTTTCCGGCTTCAGGTAGAGGTAGCTGTGTTTGCGCATCAATTTGTCCAGCCCGCTGACGGTCATCAGCCGCCTGGTCGTCGGAATATACGGCCGGGTCAGCTTCGAGCGTCGCAGCCATTCGAACAGATCCCATTTATTGAAGAAGGCTGGGTTGAACAGAATGACGCGGGAGTGCTTCCGGCAGGCATTGATTTTTTGGCGGACCGCTGGCTGCACTTCGTTCTCGCGCAGCGGAATGCGGTTATAGATAATGTCGGGGAAGGGGACGAGCTGTTTCTGCCAGCCGCCCGCTTCTTTGCTGTAGACGTAGCCCCGCAGCATTTTCCGGCGCAGATGCAAGTTTTTGACGGTCAGTACATAAACTTGAAAACCTAATGATTGCCCGGTGCGGATCAGATCGGCGAAGTTCGAGCGGTTGCCGCGGAAGTCTCCTGCGGGGTCATCTACCGTCAAGATCGCCAGCACATAGCCTGAGGAACGCGGCGCATCTTTCACTTGCCGCTCATCCTGAATTAAGCTGTTCATAGGTTGGTACCTCCTTTGAATCGGCTCAAATACAGGCAGTGATCAAAGATATAGGAAATCGACGCCTTGCCTTCCGAGCGCAGCGACGGATGCTTGAAGATGGAGCGTCCCGGCTTGGCATTCGCTTCGAACATCCACACATTGCCGGATTTATCGATGCCGATATCGAGACCGAGCTCGCCGAGCCGATGCGGATAATTCCGCTCGATCGCCTCGGACAGCTTGACGGCAACGCCCTTCGCTTTCTCCAGAATCGCGCCGGCTTCGCTGCCGAAGGTGCGGCTGAGCGCCTGCTCGGGCGTCATGAGCGAGCCGCCGCTTTTGACATGCGTCGTAACGCTGCCGCGTCCTGCTTTCTTGGCGCCGATTCCTGCGGCGATCCATTGGTTGTTGCCGTTCTTGTGCATATGAAAGCGGAAGTCGAGCTGGCACTTGTCGATCTCGATCAGCCGGATGCCTTGCTGGGCGACATATTGGCTGAGCCGGGTGCCGTGACGGGCCTGCAGCATTTTCATCATGCTTTGGAAGGTGCTGTAGCGGGCAAGAATATTCTGGTTGCCCTTCCGATAGCGGACGAAGTAGCCGCGCTTCGGATTATAGGTCAGTCTGTAGATGCCGATTCCGAGACTGCCGCCGCCCGGCTTGTAATAGATGAAATGATGCTGCTCCAGCATCTCTTTCATTTTGGCCGGGGTGGGGTTGGATACGGATTCTGGCAGATGCGCCAGTCCCTCCGGATCATTGTCGAGCAGCTTGTAGACATCCGCTTTGTTAAGGAAGCTCCAGTTGAAAATCGGAATTTGCTTCTTCACGAATCGCTCCCGCACCGAGCTGATATACGGAGCGATTTCCGCCTTGCGGTTAGGAAGGCGGTTGTAGACGACATCGGGCAGAGGCACAATCTTGCGGTACCAGCTTCCGCTCGCATTCAGGAAGTAGCCGTTGACGGTCTCCTGCTGCCAGTTGATATCGCTTGGCGTAAAGCCGAACATATAAGCTTTGCGGTCGCCGGTGCGGAGAATCTGCTTGATGAAGCCCGAACGGGTGCCGAACGGGTAGCTTTCTGCCGGATGAATCGTATCGGTCAGAATGCCGACAAGCGGGCCAAGCTTGATTTCATTCTCTCCGGTGCTCATCAGATAGACATTGCCCGACTTTGGCACTTTGATGGAATGGCGGACGCCCGCGGACAAATAGATATGGTTGCCGAGGCGCTTTAACGGCTTGACGACAGCAGTAATGACTTCATTGCCCAGCTTGAGTTGGATCGACCGATTGCCGGTTAGCTTGAGCTCTCTGAGGAGCGGTCTGGACAAATAGACGATTTTATCGGACTGCTGTGAGAAGTGTACGTTGCAAGTTATCAAACTCATCGATGAACCTCCTGAACGTGTAAAGACCTCGGCCTGCCTGGAATAGGCCAGCTAACGCTGCGGCTGAAAAAGGTCATTTGCAAACTCGGATGCGGTAAAGGTCGGCGATAAACGGTCCTTCAAGTATCTGGCGTAACGAATCGGTCGTTCTATGGACTTAGCGTAAACGGTGTTCGGACCGGTCTGGCGCAAGGCTTCGCGGCCAGGCTTCGAATTGACTTCGAGCAGCCATATGGAGCCGTCCTGTTCGATCCCGAAATCCATCGCCAGCTCGCCAAACCTTCCGAAGCTATGCTCCAGCCGAATAGCTGTATGCCCACTTATTGTATGGATTTGGCGGAGTAAGTGTTCAGCCATAGGCTTGCCAAAATTGGCTGACAGCAAGGAATTGGCGTTCATCACTTCTCCGCCTCCATGCAGGTTGGATGTCAGGGAGCTGCGGCTGCCGACCCGGGCAGCCATGCCGGTCATGCTCCATTTGCCTTCCCCGTCCTTCTGCATCAGCACGCGTATATCGTAAGGCCGTCCATCGCTATCGCGAAGCTGGAGATAGGGCTGAATGAGGAAGGGAGAGTCTCCCATGAACCGGGATAGACGGGCCGCCAGCTCGGACAGATTCGGTAGGATACGCTCGAAGGGGCGGTTGCCGCGGGTTCTGCCCGTGACGCTTAGCGTATCGTCCCACAAAGACCGGCGGATGAGCAGCACGCCCCTGCCTTGCATGCCGGCGGCGGGTTTGATGACAGCGCGTCCTCCATGGGAGGCGAGGAACGGCTTCAGCTTCTCGGGCGTGTAGCGAAGCGTTGGCGGAATATGGCCCGCAAGCCTCGCGTCCCCGGCAAGCCGCTCGCAGACAATCGGCTTCGAAGGCAAGCTTCCGTTCAAGCGGCAGTGGGGCTTGCGAGCATGCATGGCCGAAAGCGCCGCTTCGCAGCGCATCCGGTCGCTTTTGGAATGATAGAAGGCTCTGTCGTACACGATATCGGGCAGCGTCACAGGCTGTCTCACCCAATCGCCACCCTGCCAGCGCCATCCGCTCAGCATGCCGGCGGCCTCATCGTAGTCCTCGAAGGAGAACAGATACGAATGAACAGACAGCCGGAAGGCAGCCTCGGACAGATCTCTGCACAGGCGCGGCTCCGGGGGGATGATGCGCCCCTCATGGGCAGGATTGTAAAAAGGTGCGGTCAGAATGCCCAGGTACAATATCGTGTGCTCCATAATGGCCTCCGTCAGAAACCCGCAAGGAAGCGGGCGTATTGGATCATCATGCGAACGGAAGGCCTGATCTTGCCTTCGTTCAGCGGCGTGTTGTCATTCTTGGACGGCTTGGAGTTGACTTCGAGCAGCCATACTCTGCCGCTTGTATCGAGCGCAAGGTCGATGCCCAGCTCTCCGAAGTGGGCGGGAATATTCGTATCGATGCCTTTGGCGATCTGAAGCGCCGCATTGCGGAGCCGTCCGGTCGCGTCCAGCCGGTTGATGTTGCTGTTCATATTGCACTTGGATACGGCGGCGGTAACTGTGCTAAGCGTCCCTCCACGCGCCAGATTGGACACAAAATGCTGGTTGCCCGCCGTCCGGGCGACGATGGAGGTAATGACCCATTTGCCTGTGGCGTTCTTCTGAACAAGCGCCCGGAAGTCCACCGGCCTCTTCTGAATCTCAATGAGCTGCAAGCCCTGCTGAATCTGGTAGCGAGCCGATTTCATCTTGGAGGAAATCGAGGCGTACAGCCGCGTCAGATTGGGATACACCTGCTTGCGGGAACCCGCGGGCGTGGCGTGGAGCGCCTGATAGCTTTCGCCCTCCAGATGCGAGATGCGGATAATGCCTTTGCCCAGGCTGCCTCTCGCCGGCTTGAGAAATACGTTGCTGTATTTGGCGCACATGCTCCGGAGCGTAGCGTAGCTGCGAAGCGAATGAGACTCCGGCAGGAAACGGCCGAGCGATTCATCCTTCTGAAGCGCTTCGAACACCTCGGTCTTATCCAGAAATTTTTCGTTGAAGAAAACGGTAGAATGATAGAGTTTAGTCTCTCTCATAAAGCGCTGGACTTCATGGCTGTTCTCCAGTTTGCGAGTCGTCAGGCGGTTGTTCACAATGTCTGGCGCGGGGAAGAGGCTTTGCTTCCATTCGCCGGAATAGGTCCAGCCCTCAACCTGGTCCGCACTCATTCCGATATGCTTAGGCGTGAAGAAATAGACATACGCGCCCTGCGCCTTGCAAGCTTCCACCAGCTCGCGGCAGAACATGGTAATGGTCCCGAACGGCTTATCCGGCGTCTGGGGGAAGTCCCGGCTCACGAGCACCCCGATGACCGGGCCAAGCGACAGCGTGCCAGTGGCAGGCTTGTAATTCATGCGCAGCTGGATGCGGGATGGAGAGCCGGAGGGTAAGCCCATTCTGGCTGCGAGCGACTGGCTGATGCGCATGCCGTCGAGCTTTGCGGCCGGAATCACTTTCAGATGCCGTCGGAAGGCGCCGAACTTAAGCTCTACATGCTGGCCTCTCGGGATCTTCCAATGCCTGATGTAGCCTTCTCCTAGCACGATCGTGTCTTCAGGCAGCTGTTTTGCGGCAATAACTTGTATCGCGACTTTCGTTCTGAGCATTTCTAATCTCCTTCCAAGCCAGAAGGTCATTCAGTGATGGGATCAAGGCCTGTAGGTGTTTTACACGAAGTAGTTCATCATATGAGTTTGCCTACAGGATGGTGAATGCGTGTTCGGGCCGAAGCGGGTCAAAACAGTCATAGTCTCCGGGGCGGGAGCATAGAATAGGGCAAATGGGACAAGGCGATGTTGTCCGACTTAAGAGGTACTAGGAGGGGGATCGGTATGGAGCGCAAGCGGAAATTGCCGGGCAAGGGCCGGCATGTCTTTTATCTCGCAGCGGCTGCTGGCATGCTTTTTTATGCATTGACCCAAATGGGGAAAACCGGCGGAGGCGGCGCCTCTCATCTGTTTTGGTATGTATGGCTCGGCTTTACGGCGGTCGTCATAGCGGCCAATGTGAATATGCTGCTTATGAGCGAGGGAAAGCGGGCGGAGATGGCACGCATCAAGCGCGCCAAGGCGCAGCGGTGGGAACGTGCCCTGGAGAAGAGGATTTCGAAGCGGGCGGAGGCATCGCAGCGGTCAAGGAGCAGAGGTTGAAAGAGCCGGATGCCGCAGCTTCAGCATGCATGGCAGAATTGGCAGACAATAAAAGGCCCCTATACGGGGCCTTTTTGCTGCATGGCAATTGGTGCTGGAGCTATTCCAGGTCTTTGAATTGGACGAGTTGCTTTACTAGTTTATAGACGGCTTCCTGTTCCTTGACGCTTAGCCCCGACAACTGGCTGGCAATCTTGTCCGCGTAGCGCACAGCCTCGCTTGTCTCTTCGGGCGGCTGCTCCGCTTGAATGTTCACGATCGTCTCCAGCGGCGTATGCAGCGCGGCAGCAATTCTGCTCAGAACGTCGATAGTCGGGTTTTTGTCGCCGCGTTCAACTTGTCCCATATAAGAAGCGTTAATATCCGCCCGCAGCGCCAGTTGTTCCTGGCTGAGCCCCTTGGCTTTGCGCAGCGTGCGTATGTTTTCGCCGACCAAACGTCCGATATCGCTCATAAAGTCACCTCAGCCTAACGATAAAAGGTTGAGCGTGGACCCTCAACGTTATATAGGATGTATATTAAATAGTGACTATAGTCATTGACCAATAGTGGATGATTTATTATAATTAACATAAATATTACAAATGTGTTAGAATGGTGGGATAATAGTTGAAGGAGCAGGGTGAAGAAGGGATGATGGTAGAGGAATTTGAATTTTATAGAAAGGTCCGGGCTTTTTATTGCAATGTGTCGTTCTCGTTGTCCTTCACCTACCGCTTCTCGCACCGGCATAACAAGTCCGCGACAGCAAAGGGGACTTTCAGCTGCGGAGTGAACGCGCATACGCAAACGGTAGAGTATCTGATGCAATTGAAATCGGAACCGATCGAACGGCCTTACAGTGAAAGCGGTTCGTTTTTATTTTCCAGCATTTATGAGGCTATTCCGGCACAAATTATTGAATATATCAATTATCCGATTCACAAGCTCCGCTACCGCGTGCCGATTGATTACGACTGGCAGGAATTTGTCATAGACGGCGCGGAGAGCGCAATCAATGCAAGCACCATGAACGGACTGTTCAAGAAGTGGAAGCTGCTGGGTACTAGCGGCCAGCCGGTCGACGCCCATCTGAAAGTGACGAAGGTAGAGTTGAATTGGTAGATGGCGCCGCTTAAGATCGGGACAAGCCTTCCGGATTTCCGTTTTCCCGATTCCATGGCCTATAATGGAGCTATCGAGGAGGGAACGCACGTGAGCACGATCCATGAATCAGGCAATGATACAACGACCAAGCATGAGCAAATTCTTCAGCATATACAGAGTCTTAAGATTGGCACCAAGATATCCGTCAGAGCCATTGCGAAGGAGCTGAGCGTCAGCGAAGGCACGGTATACAAGGCGTTCAAGGAAGCGGAGGCGTCCGGTCTCGTCAGCACGAAGGAACGTATAGGCACAGTGCGGATCGACCGCAAGCGCCGCGATGCGCTGGATCAATTGACGTTCGGCGAGGTCGCCCAGATCGTAGAGGGGCGGCTCTTCGGCGGGGTTGACGGTTTGGACAAAACATTGCATAAGTTCGTCATCGGCGCGATGGAGCTGGAAGCGATGCTTCGCTACATCGACCAGGGCAGCTTGCTAATCGTGGGCAACCGGGTGAACGTTCACCGCCGGGCTTTGGAGCAGGGTGCAGGCGTATTGATTACAGGGGGGTTCGAACCAAGCGAAGAGGTCATTGCGCTTGCAGACGAGCTCTCTTTGCCGATCCTGTCTTCCAGGCACGATACGTATACAGTTGCTTCTATGATTAACAGAGCGATGTACGACAGGCTGATCAAACGGAAGATTATGCTGATCGAGGACATCGTTACGTTCAGCCGTCCGGCAGATGTGCTTCGCACAGGCGCTATGGTGGCCGATTACAACAAGCTGTCGAAGGAGACGGGATATTCACGCTTCCCGGTCGTTGACGACCGCGGCAGAGTGATCGGGATGATGACGGCGAAGGATGCGGTAGGGTCCAAGGAAGATATTCCGGTGGATAAGGCGATGACCAGACAGCCTATTACGGCTGCTCCTAATATTACGGTGACTTCCGCGGCCCATACAATGGCGGCGGAGGGCATTGATCTGCTGCCGATCGTCGACCGGCATCGCAAGCTGCTTGGCGTGGTGACGCGGCAAGAGGTGCTGGATGCGATGCGATTCGCAGGCAAGCAGCCGGAATCGGGACAGACATTCGAGGATTTGATGTGGGCGGGGTTTATCCAGACGGAGGAGAGCAGCCCGGACGATGCTGGAATCAGCTACAAGGGGGCTATTACGCCGCAGATGTCGGGAACGCTGGGGATGGCTTCCGAAGGACTGCTGACGACGCTGATGGCGCTGGCAGCCAGAAGAATGATCCGGGATACGGGCAAGCGGGACTTCCTGCTGGAGAGCATGACTTCCTATTATGTCAGGCCCGTTCAGATTGATAGTGAAGTGGTTATTAAGCCGCGGCCGCTGGAGCTGAGCCGCAAGTTCTCCAAGCTGGAGATCGAAGTGCTGGACCGGCAGGGATTAGCCGCCAAGGCGATGCTGACGGCCCAGATGATCGACCCTTATTAACGGTGCGGCTGCTCGCTTGCGGGCATTGAACGATAGGCGCTCAGGTTGCGCAGGCCTGCGAACAGATTGAACAGCCCGATGACGATGAAGACCGCGCCAATGATGATGCGAAGCGTTGATTCGCTGGACAGGAAGAGCTGGACAGCGGCTATAAATAGCAGCATAGCGCCCATGCTTATGTTCATTCTGGCCCCTTGTATGCCCTTTGTTCTGGTATCCCTGGCCCGGCGCGACTTGTAGCTGAATACCGTCGAGAGCGCCAGCGTGATCAGGATGCTCGGGAATAGCAGCCATTGCAGCAATTGATCCATGTTATTGATGCAGCTCCTTTGAATTCGAAGAATAGAGGCCGCATACGCTGTAATCGGAGGTTGCGGCTTGTGAATCGCTTTCTATTGTATCAGATTGCGTGCGCGATTGCTTCAAGCCTGTGATCAAAAGCGGACTTTTTGAACGGCCTCATACTGCTCGTGATCAAAAGCGGACTTTTTGAACGACCTCTTAAGATGCGGGAGCTTTGGCATGGGGCAGCGCATTCATCCAGATCTGCAGCACATTGTCCGCGAGCAGCACCGTCTGCAGCTCGACAACATAGTCTTTTCCGTTAATATCTTCATAGACTTTTCTCTCCAGCAGCTTGCGGGCGAATTTGGTGTTGGAATCAACCTCATAGATGCTCTGGCCCAGGAAGATCGAGAGGTCTTCCTTTACCCGCTTAATCAGCTCCGCTTCAGTCACTTTGTCCAGATGGAGCCGCTTGCCGCTGTTCTCGGCGAGCCTGAGCTGAATGCTTTTGATAACCGTATGCTGGTTCTTGTATTGATTCAGCCCCCGAATATCCTGCTCGTACTGCTCCAGCTTGGACTCCAGCTCGTTCTTCGTATGGTACAACGCCTCAAATTGCGCAACAAACAGGGAATTAAGCGTAACCGCGCCTGCCAGCATGCCCAATAAAAAGACGCCGAAAAACTGCATCCCTCTTACATATCGCGAGAACGGCGGCAGCCTCATCGACTACACCGCCCCTTTGCATATAAGCCGGACCAGCTCGGTGGCCATATGCGCGCCCAGGAATGCGAAGAGAATAAAGCAGATTTGCTGCGCGACCGGAGACAGATGGCCCAGCGATATATTGCTTTCAATGACCCGCACTGGATCGATGGAGCCCCCTATCGCTGCTACAATGGCCCATATTTTCAGGCGGAGCGCGGTGTCGAGCATAACGGTGGCAGGCGGCATCAGCATAAAGACGGAGCCGACGCCCGCCAGCATGGCTCCACCGATGACAATGCCAAAGGCGATAAAAAAATCCATACCCGCTTTTGATAAAAAATAGGTCATGCCCCTTGCCTCCAATCCGTGGGTCCGAGCGCTTTATACCATTCTATGGGCGTGTCCAACCCGATTATGATAAAATAGCGTTAACTTTAAAAATGAGAACAGAGGTTTGCTAGAAAGGCGGTCATACCATGGGCGTAAGTGCCGGACAAGAAAAGGCATTTGTACATCTTCATGCGCATAGCGAATATAGCCTGCTTGACGGCGCCGCCCGCATACGGGACTTGGCTTCGCGGGCCGCTGAGCTGGGCATGCACGCGCTTGCCCTGACGGACCACGGCGTCATGTACGGGGCTATTCCGTTCTATCGCGCCTGCCGCGCGAACGGAATCAAGCCGATTATCGGCTGCGAGTTATATTTGACGGCGGGCTCGCGATTCGAGAAGGGAGCCCGGAAGGACAATCCGACCTATCATCTTATCGTCCTGGCGAAGAATGAGACGGGGTACCGCAACCTGATGAAGCTCAGCTCGCTAGCCCATCTGGAAGGCTTCCATTACAAGCCGAGAGTGGATATGGAATCGCTGGCGAAGCATGCTGAAGGCTTGGTCTGCCTAAGCTCTTGTCTGAAAGGCGAGGTGTCCCAGCATCTGCTTTATGACCGTCCGGATGAAGCAAGGGAAGCAGCGCTGAGATACCGGTCGATCTTCGGGGATGACTTCTATCTGGAGCTTCAGGACCACGGCATGCTGGAGCAGAAGAAGGTAGCGGCCGCGATGATCGAGCTTGCGCGGGAGACAGGCATCAAGCTAGTCGCGACCAATGATGTGCATTATTTGCGGCCGGAAGACGCCGGCGTACAGGATGTGCTTATCTGTATCGGCACAGGCAAGACGGTCGAGGATGCGGACCGGATGCGGATGTCGACGGACCAGCTGTATATGAAGAGCGGCGAAGAGATGGCGGCCCTGTACCGCCATGTGCCGGAGGCGATAGCACATACGATAGAGATTGCGGACAAATGCAATCTGGAGCTGACGTTCGGCAGAGCGGCATTGCCGGTGTTCCGTCCCGTCCCGGCGGGGGCGACCTCTGCGCAATATTTGGCGGAGCTATGCCGGAATGGTCTCGCATCGCGATATGCGGGCCTGCCGGCTTGGGCGGATGAATCGGATTTCCGCGCGAAGGCGGAGGAGCGGCTTGCCTATGAGCTGTCCGTCATCGAGAATATGGGCTTTAGCGATTATTTTCTGATCGTATGGGATTTCATCCGCTTCGCTCATGAACGCGGCATACGCACCGGTCCCGGGCGGGGCTCCTCAGCAGGCAGCCTGGTTGCTTATGTGCTGCGGATTACGGATGTCGATCCGCTGAAATACAAGCTGCTCTTCGAGCGCTTCCTGAACCCGGAGCGGATCTCGATGCCGGATATTGATATCGACTTCAATGACGAGCGCCGCGACGAAGTCATAGCTTATGTCTCCGCCAAGTATGGCGAGGAGCATGTGGCCCAGATCATTACGTTCGGCACCATGGCGGCGAAAGCGGCGGTCAGGGACGTAGGCAGAGCGCTGAACGTGCCGTTCCAGGAGGTGGACCGGGCCGCGAAGCTGATCCCGAACCAGCTTGGCATTACGCTTGAGGAAGCGCTGCGCCAGAGCGAGGAGCTGCGGGCCGCCTGCGAGCGGCAGCCGAAGACGGATGCGCTGATGAAAATGGCGATCAAGGTGGAAGGGATGCCCCGCCATGCCTCGACCCATGCCGCAGGCGTTATTATTGCGAAGGAGCCGCTCACGCATTACGTTCCGCTGCAGGGCGGAAGCGAGACGATTCCGCTCACGCAATATTCCATGGAGCATCTGGAAGCGATCGGCCTGCTCAAGATGGACTTCCTGGGCCTTCGTACATTATCCATTCTGGAGCGGACGCTGGACTGGGTGAGGGAGCTGTTCGGCAAGGAAATCGATTTCCGCACGATTGACGACTCCGATCCCGTCACGTATGCGATGCTCGGACGCGGCGATACGACAGGCATCTTCCAGTTGGAGTCGACAGGCATGCGGCGGGTGCTGCGCGAGCTGAAGGCTTCGACCTTCGAAGATATTATCTCTGTGCTGGCGCTGTATCGTCCGGGTCCGATGGAGTTTATCCCGAGGTATATCGGCGGCAAGCATGGCGTGCTGGATGTCGCCTATCCCCATCCGAGCCTGGAGCCTATTCTGAAGGACACGTACGGAATTATCGTCTATCAGGAGCAAATTATGCAGATCGCCTCTCTGATGGCGGGATTCTCGCTTGGCGAAGCCGACTTGCTGCGCCGTGCGGTTTCCAAGAAGAAGCGCGAGGTGCTCGATGAAGAGCGGGCCCACTTCGTGAAGGGCAGCTTGGGGCAAGGGTATAGCGAGGAGGAAGCCAACCGGGTCTATGACATGATCGTCCGTTTTGCCGATTACGGCTTCCCGCGGGCGCATGCCGCCGCATACGGCGTCTTGGCCTTCCAGACCGCTTGGCTCAAGGCGCATTATCCCGTGCCGTTCATGGCTTCCATGATGGCTTCGGTTACAGGCAATATGCGCAAGACGGCGGAATATGCCGACGAGTGCCGCCGGATGGGCATCGAGGTGCTGCCGCCGGATTTGAACGAAAGCAGCGTGTCCTTCACGCCGGTGGGCTCCGCGATCCGATTCGGGCTTGCTTCCATTAAGAACGTAGGCACGCAGGCGATCGACGCTATCCTGAGGGAGCGCGAGAACGGATCGTTCGCCAGCCTTCTTGATCTGTGCAAGCGGGTCGATCTGCGTGTAGTGAACAAGCGCGTGCTGGAATCGCTGATTCAAGCCGGCGCGCTGGATTCCTTGCCTGCCCACCGCGCCCAGCTGCTGGCATCGCTTGAAGAAACGGTGGAGACGGCGGTGAAATGGCGCAAGGAGAAGGAAGAGCTGCAGATCGAGATGTTTGGCTTCGAGGAAGTGCAGAATTGGGATGTGGAGCTGCCGGATATCAGGCCGTTCACAACTTCCCAAAAGCTCGATTTTGAACGTGAACTGCTTGGCATGTACTTGTCCGGACATCCGCTGGATGCGGTAGCCGAACTTCTGGATACGCTGGAGCTGGACCGTCTGGTAGACTTGAACGATGCGGCGGATGGGACAACGGCGGTGGTTGGCGTGATGGTAGCCGGACTGAAACCTTTCACTAATAAGAAAGGCAATGCGATGGGCTTTATGGAGGTCGAGGACCGCATCATGCGGGTAGAGGCCGTCGTGTTCCCGGCTGTATGGAAGCGGGTTGGCGCCAAGCTTGCCAAAGACGGGCTTGTCCTCGTGCAGGCGAAGGTCCAGCACGAGGAAGAAGATTTCAAGCTGCTGGTCGATGACGTCGTTCCAATAGAAGGAACAGACGAATATATGGCAGCGCAGGCAAGGCGCATGCGGCATTCGGCGCGTACCCGCTCGTCCAGAATGGACGGAGCCCGCCCAGTCCAGGCTGGAGGCGCATCGAATCGCGCTGCGGGGCCGCCGCTGCGGCAGGACGCTAATACAGCTGCGCCGTTACGGATCGAGCCTGGCGGAAGCGGGCATTCGGTATCCGCTGAGGGCGGACAGAGCCGGCCAACTAAGAAATCATCATCGCATACGGGCGGGAATGATGCGCCACGGCGGCAACCGGCTGCTTCTGCAGGAATTGCCGCAAGCGGCGGGACGCGGCCTTCAAAACGCCAGCTGCTGTATATCAAGATTGCGGAAAGCAATGAACGCGCTGACGTGCTGAACGCGCTGAAAGGACTTCTTCTGTCCCATCCGGGCATGATGGATTGCGCGTTGTTCTATGAACGGGAGGGCAAGGCCATTGCTCTCAGCGCAAGCCATCGCGTGAAGCCAGGGCCAGAGCTGATGGGGGCGATCGAGGGGCTGCTGGGCGCAGGCACGGCTGTAATCAGATAAAGTGCGGCCGCTCCTCTTATCGGGATTTGTATTTCCATGCACATTATGGCTTGTACACGCATATGCATAGAGATACAAGCAGGCCCCGAGAGGAAGGATGTCCGTGAACGCAATCGAAAAATGGCTGGCAACACGCGGCGTAACTGTGGAGGATGTTGCGGAGATTGTATTTACGCTGCAATCGCCGTACAATCCGGATCTTCGTATAGAGGAATGCCGCGAGAGCGTGCGCGCCGTGCTGGAGAAAAGGGAAGTGCAATATGTGCTTTATACCGGCATCGCCCTTGACGAGCTTGCTGAACGCAAGCTTCTGCCCGAGCCGCTTCAATCTATTATGGAGCGCGATGAATCCTTGTATGGCGTAGACGAGACGCTTGCCCTTGGCATTACGAACGTATACGGCATGATAGGGCTCACAAGCTTCGGATATTTGGACAAAATGAAGCCCGGCATCATACGCAAATTGAATGTCAAAGGCGAAAAAATCCATGTCTTTCTGGACGATTTGGTAGCCGGCCTGGCGGCTGCGGCATCCGCCCGCATCGCCCATGGCGATCCGAAAGCCATCCAATATCATTTGCCCGATTCGCCATAACTATGTTATCATTATGGCATCATATGGCCTTTTGGCGGGATTTGTTTGGTTTTACTAGACAGGACGGCGACAGTCGTGAACGTTTGACAGGTTAACTTTGCTAACGCGGGGTTATCAGGAGGTACCAAGATGTGGACGGTTATCTATATCGCACCAACAGCAAAAATGGCAGAAAACATCAAGAAGCGGCTCACGGAAGAAGGTTTTTTGATAAAGGTCCGGCCCGTCAATCTGTCTAAACAGCAATATGAGATATTAGTTCCGTCAGGCGAGCTAGAGGAAGTGCAGGAAGTATTCAATTCCTTGTTCCGCCCTTGATGGCTAATTCAATATTATTGCGCCTTGAGAGGTGTAACAGTGCAAATTAAGGACTTATTTTCGAAAAAAAAATATGCGACGATCCCTTCGGCGGAGCGTCCAAAGCGAGATATTCCAGAAGGCTTGATGAATAAGTGCTCCAAGTGCGGCACGATTCAATACAGCAAAGAGCTGGAGAAAAATTTGAAGGTATGCTCGTCATGCGGCCATCATTACCGGCTGAGCGCGTGGGAGCGAATCGGCATGACGCTGGACGACGGCAAGCTGACGGAATACGATGCGACGATGGAATCGGTCGATCCGTTGTCCTTCCCGGGTTATGCCAATAAGCTTGAGCAGCAGAAAGCCAAGTCGAATCTTCGCGATTCCGTTGTGACGGGAGAAGGCAAGATTGGCGGTTTTCCTGTTGTCGTAGCCGTAATGAGCTTCGACTTCTTCACAGGTAGCATGGGCTCCGTAGCCGGCGAGAAAATTACTAGAGCGATCGAAGCGGCTCATGAGAAGAAGCTTCCGCTTATCATTTTCTCGACGTCCAGCGGCGCCCGTATGCAAGAAAGTATTCTAAGCTTGATGCAGATGGCCAAGACTAGCGCAGCGCTGGCGAAGTTCCAGGGAGCGGGCGGATTGTATATCTCCGTCTTTACCGATCCGACGACAGGCGGCGTATCCGCCAGCTTCGCGAGCCTTGGCGACTACAATTTGGCCGAGCCCGGCGCGCTTATCGGCTTTGCCGGACGCATCGTAATCGAGCAGACGATTCGCCAGAAGCTGCCGGACAACTTCCAGACAGCGGAATTCAACTTGCAGCACGGTCAATTGGATAAGGTCGTGCACCGCAAGGATATGAAGGCAACGCTCACGAAGCTGCTGGACATTCATTGCGTGAAGGAGGAATCGTTCCATGCCGAATGAATTGCCTTTTGAGAAGCCTATTGTGGAATTGCGCCAGAAAATTAAAGAGCTGAAAAGCCTCAGCGTCGGCAAAGGCATCGACTTCTCCGAAGAGATTCTTCGATTGGAAGAGCGCTGCAAGCAGCTGGAAGAGGAGCTGTACAGCGAGCTGACTGCTGCGCAGAAGATGCATCTGGCGCGTCATCATCAGCGCCCGACGTCGCTCGATTTCATCGGTGCGATCTTTACCGATTTCATGGAGCTGCACGGCGACCGGCTGTTCGCTGATGATCTCGCGATCGTAGGCGGCCTCGCCAAGCTGAATGGCACGCCGGTGACGGTCATTGGCCATCAGCGGGGCAAGGACACGCGCGATAACATCGCTCGCTTCTTCGGCAGTCCCCATCCGGAGGGCTTCCGCAAAGCGCTGCGCTTCATGCAGCAGGCCAACAAGTTCAATCGCCCAATCATTACGTTTATTGATACGAAAGGCGCTTATCCGGGCAATACGGCGGAGGAACGCGGACAATCGGAAGCGATTGCGCGCAATCTGCGCGAAATGGCCGGTTTCGGTGTGCCTATCATCTGTGTGGTCATTGGCGAGGGAGGCAGCGGCGGAGCGCTGGCGCTTGGCGTCGGCAATCGTGTGCTGATGCTGGAGAACGCCATCTATTCGGCAATTTCGCCGAACGGCGCGGCGTCGATTCTCTGGAAGGATGCTTCGAGAGCCGACCAGGCTGCAGAGGCGATGAAGATTACCGCGAAGGACCTGCTTGAATTCGGCATTATCGAGCAGATTATAGAGGAGCCGCAGGGCGGCGCCCACCGCGATCTGGAGTTCCAGTCGGAGCGCATCAGGGAAGGGCTTTGGACTCATCTCCAAGAGCTTCTGAAGATGAGCGCCGATGAGCTGATTGAGGATCGCTACAATAAGTTCCGCAAAATCGGATATTTCCAGATGGCTGAGGCCGAGGCGGCCAGCGAAGCCCAGGATCAATCCCCTCCAGCTGAGCAGGGAAGCGGGCTGGCAGCCAGCGGCTCCCAGGGACAGGAAGCTGCCCCGACTCTTAACTAACGTATACAATCGCTCCACCGCGGGGGACAAGCCCGCGGGAGCGTGTATTTATATTCCATAAAGACATTTCAGGCACTAAACGGAGGAAACATAACATGCGCAAAACTAAGATCGTCTGTACAATCGGACCTTCCAGCGAATCACTGGAAAACACAAAGAAACTGATCCAGGCCGGTATGAATGTAGCCCGCCTCAACTTCTCCCACGGAGATTTCGAGGAGCATGGCAACCGCATCAAAAACGTTGGACTCGCTAACGCTGAGCTCGGCACATCGGTTGCGATCCTGCTGGATACGAAAGGTCCTGAGATTCGTCTGGGCAAGCTGAAGGAAGAGCCGATTGAGCTGGTGCAAGGCGAGGCGATTACGCTGACAACGGAAGAAATTCTGGGCGACCGCACGCGTATACCGGTGACGTACAACAATCTTCCGAATGACCTGTCTGTTGGTTCGACCGTCCTGATCGACGACGGCTTGATCGGCCTGACGGTAGAGTCCATTGAAGGCACGGAAATTCACTGCCGTATCGTGAACAACGGCCCGATCAAGAGCAAGAAAGGCGTAAACGTCCCTGGCGTGAAAATCTCGTTGCCGGGCATTACGGAAAAAGATGCGAACGATATCATCTTCGGTATCGAGCAAGGCGTAGACTTTATCGCAGCTTCCTTCGTGCGCAAAGCAAGCGACGTTCTTGAAATCCGCGAATTGCTGGAGAAGCATAACGCGAGCCATATTCAAATCATCTCCAAAATCGAAAACCAGGAAGGCGTAGACAACCTGGATGAGATTCTGGAAGTGTCCGACGGCCTGATGGTTGCCCGCGGCGACCTTGGCGTTGAGATTCCGGCGGAGGAAGTGCCGCTGGTACAAAAAATGATGATCAAGAAGTGTAACCGTGCAGGCAAGCCGGTTATTACAGCAACACAAATGCTGGACTCCATGCAGCGCAACCCGCGTCCGACTCGCGCAGAAGCGAGTGACGTAGCGAATGCGATCTTCGACGGCACGGATGCAATCATGCTCTCCGGCGAGACAGCTGCGGGCAAATACCCGGTGGAATCGGTACAGACGATGTCCCGTATTGCAGAGCGTGCTGAAAACGCGCTGGAATACCGCGAGATCTTCACGAAGCAAGCGAACGCTCAGCAAACTTCCGTAACGGAAGCGATCAGCCAAGCGGTAGCGAACTCCGCGCTTGACCTGAATGCGAAAGCGATCGTTACCTCTACGCAAAGCGGCTTTACGGCTCGTATGGTATCCAAATACCGTCCGAAGGCTCCGATCATTGCCGTAACGACAGATTCGAAAGTGATGAAGCGTCTGGCACTAGGCTGGGGCGTAATTCCGGTTAAGGGCGATGACGCGGTTACGACTGACGAAATGTTCGAAAATGCGGTTAAAGGCGCAATGGGCACAGGATTGCTCGCGCTTGGCGATACAGTTGTCATTACAGCTGGCGTACCGGTAGGACTTGCAGGCACAACTAACCTAATGAAGATCCACCACATCGGCGAGCTGCTGGCAAAAGGCCAAGGCATCGGCAGCCAGACGGTAACAGGCAAGCTGGTAGTAGCCCGCACGCCGCAAGAAGCGAACGAGAAAGTTCAGCAAGGCGATATTCTGGTTGCTGTATCCACAGACAAGGAATATATGCCTGCATTCGAAAAAGCGGGAGCGGTTATTACGGAGCAAGGCGGCATTACAAGCCATGCGGCAGTATGCGGTCTGAACCTGAGCGTACCGGTTATTCTGGGCGTGACTGGCGCTACGGATACACTGAAGGACGGCATGGAAGTTACGGTTTACGCGGAAACAGGCTTTATCTACTCCGGCCAATCCAAAGTACTGTAATTAACTTTATAAAGAGATAGAAAGCGATGGTGCGTACACCGTCGCTTTTTATTCAACTACAGGACTAACCTCTATTGCGGCCGTGTCGATCAAGACAGACCTCGCTAGAGGTTTTTTCTCACCATAAGCTTATTGAAGGCGGAAGACGCTAACACTAGAACGGAGGAAGGCAGTTGAAGATGGAAGGCACATGGAGATTGTACCCGATTCGGGTCAGATATCAGGAAACGGATCAAATGGGTGTTGTTTTTCACGGCAATTATGTAACCTGGTTCGAAGTTGGACGTACGGAATGGATAAGGGCCGCAGGCTACGATTATAAAACGATCGAAAGCAAAGGGCTGCTGCTGCCCGTCGTTGATCTGCAGTGCACGTATGTTGCGCCTGCCCGGTATGATGATCTCGTTGTCGTGTGCACTCGGATTGCCGGCAGCTCGCCGCTGCGCGTAGAGTTTCAGTCACAGGTTCGCCGGGTATCCGAGGGGGACTTTCGAGCAGCGGAGGTAGCGTATGGCGAAGAACTGCCGGGAGAATTGCTCGTCGAGGGCGGCACCAAGCATGTCTGGGTCAATGACCAATGGCAGCCGGCGCGGCTGAACCGCATCCTTCCGGAGCTGTATGCGCTTATTAGCGGGAAGTAAGGGAGATTGCAGTGGCTGGTGAGCAGCAACGAAGGCAATCCTGCCGACTCATCCAGACCAGATCCGTTTTGAAGCGTATAAGTCGGTTTGCCGGGTCTATCCCTGGTCCTGAAATAATATTATGTGCATGCTACTAGTGAAGGGTGGAATATGATGTATAGGTGGATATTGGCCGCAATTATTGTAGTGCCCATTATCGAGATTTGGGGCATTCTCCGGATGGGCGATTGGATCGGCGGGTGGAATACCTTTCTGCTCATTCTTGTGTTAAGCGCAGCAGGCGCATTGGTCGCGCAATTCGAAGGCCGGAAGGTTTGGGTGGAGGCGCAGAGACAGATGCAGTCCGGACAAATTCCGGGCCGGGCGATGATTGACGGGATATGCGTGCTTCTGGGCGGACTATTGCTGCTTTTACCAGGATTTTTCAGCGATTTGGCCGGAATCATCATGCTTCTGCCGTTCACTAGACCCCTCTTCCGCAATATGATATTGCAGTGGTTAGAGAAACGGATGCGCAGCGGGAACTTTACGATCCGCCGTTTCTAATGTTTACATGAAATTAACAAATTGATAATGTGCCAAAAATAGTCATCTATCATAATAGATAGCGGTAGTATAAGCTTTGGATTGCTCCGGCGATCCAGATTGAAAGCGAGGAAAGGGATCACCATGACGAAGCATTTGTCCCCATACGTCAATCGGGATTTGAGCTGGATCGAATTCAACCGCAGAGTGCTGGAGGAAGCGCAGGATATTCGCAATCCATTGCTGGAGAGAGCGAAGTTTCTATCCATCGTGTCGAGCAATATGGATGAATTCATGAGCGTACGAGTGGCCGGTATTCAGGATCAGATGAGAGCTGGTTTGACGAAGACGGACTTTACGGGCTACACGCCCGCTGGCCTGTGGAAGCGGCTGATTAAACGCGCTACAAGCATGGTGTTCGAGCAATACCGCACCTATCGTGAAGTGACCCGAAGCCTTGCCAAGGAAGGGATCTGCATTCGAACGCTGGATGAGCTCAACGCCACTCAGCAGAAGGCGGTATCCGATTACTTCCATGAAATCGTATTTCCGGTGCTGACGCCGATGGCTGTAGACCAGAGCAGACCGTTTCCTCTCGTACATACGAAGGAACTCTATCTGGCGGTGCTGCTAAAGCGCGAGGAAGCATTGGAGGAAGAAGAGCCGCTATTCGCTATCGTTCAAGTGCCTTCGATTTTATCGCGATTTGTAACGGTTCCAGGAAGAGTGAACAGCAAGAAACAAGAGTTTGTGCTGCTAGAGGATTTGATAGAGCAATTTATTCATACGTTATTCAACGGCTATGAACCGTTCTCCGTACATCCGTTCCGCTTGACCCGCAATGCAGATTTGACGCTGAACGAGGAAGGCGCGGAGGATCTGCTGGAGGAGATCGAGAAGGAGCTTCGCCGGCGCAGATGGGGCATTCCTGTCCGGCTTGAAGTGGCAAAGGGCATGCATCCCTTTGCGCTGCAGACGCTTAGGGAGGAGCTGGAGATCGAGGACAATCTGTTCGAGATTGACGGCCCGCTTGACCTTAGCTTCCTGATGCGGTTCTCCGGCAGTCTGTCCGGCTATGATAATTTGCGGTATGAGAAGCTGGAGCCGGTCTACCCTCGCGAGTTCGACGAGTCGGATGATATGTTCGAGGTGATCAGGCAGCGCGATGTGCTGGTCTATCATCCGTATGAGTCGTTTGAGCCGGTTAATGATTTTGTGCTTCAAGCCGCTTATGACCCGGACGTCCTCGCGATCAAAATGACGTTGTATCGCGTCAGCGGACAATCGGCACTCGTGCAGGCGCTTGCGAAGGCGGCCGAAGCGGGCAAGCAGGTGACAGTCGTCGTAGAGCTGAAAGCCAGATTTGACGAAGAACGCAATATCGCCTGGGCAAGACAGCTGGAGAAGGCGGGCTGCCATGTCGTCTATGGACTCGTCGGGCTGAAAACCCATGCCAAAATATTGCTGGTCGTCAGACGCGAGCAGGGCACGCTGCGCCGCTATGTGCATGTCGGAACGGGCAATTACAATGACAATACGGCTACGCTGTATACGGATATCGGATTATTCACATCCCATCCCGTAATCGGCGGAGATGCGTCTGCTTTGTTCAATGAGGTGACCGGCTATTCCTCCCCGTATAATTGGAAGGCATTTGGTGTAGCGCCTACCGATTTGAGGGAAAAGCTGTTCCGGTTGATCGACCGCGAGAAAGCCAACGCGCTGGCCGGACGGAAAGCGCATATTATCGCCAAAATGAATTCGTTATCCAATCAGGATATAATTGATAAATTGTATGAAGCGTCGCAGGCAGGCGTGAAGATTGAATTGATCGTTCGGGGCGTATGCTGCTTGAGACCGGGCGTGCCGGGGCGCAGCGACAATATTAAAGTGATCAGCATCGTAGACCGTTATCTGGAGCATGCGAGGGTGATGTACTTCCATAATAACGGGGAAGAGGATGTCTATCTCTCCAGTGCGGATTGGATGACGCGCAATCTCATGAAGCGGATCGAGCTGATGAGTCCTGTGTTCGATCCTGAGCTGCGCGCCATTCTGATTAATATGCTGAAGCTGAATCTGGAAGACAACGTCAAGGCCAGAGAGCTGAAGCCGAGCGGGCTTTATGAGCCTGTTGTCAGCAAGAGCGACAGGCCGTTCCGCAGCCAATTCGAAGCGAAGGTCATTCCGCTATGGAAAGGCGAGGCTTAATGCTGCATGCGGTAATGGCCCAGCACCGGTATTAGCTGCCAATGCTTCTTGAAGTCGGAGGCAAGCTCTTCGACTTCCCGGCGCTCTACCGCCAGTGAGCCGCGCGGATTGAGCGGGTGAAGCAGAAGCTTGGATTCGGCTTGGCGGATGGCGATCTGTCCGATCGCTTGCGTCTCGCTGCGATCGAGCGCTGCTGCGAGCTGAAGAAGCAAGCCAAGCTTGCAGATAAGATCGATATCCTGGTCATGAATCAGCGTACGATACGGCGCAAGCTGTGTTTTCACTCGCCCTTTGCTTTTGAATGAGGCGATAGCGGCCGTCATAATGATCTCTCTATGCGATAATCCATTCAGATGGGAATGGATAATAAGATAGAAGGAATGACGCGCATAATCGTAATAATCGATCGATGCCCCAATTCGATGCAGCTGGGAGGCGGCGTCCAGAAGCAGGCGTGAGCGGTCCTCGCCCTTTGGGGATCGATCGCGATGAAGCTCGTCGTACAGCTCCAGCGAAAGCCGGTTCACTTGCATCACATGCTGCCGCGGCGCTTCCGTATGCAGAGCGTTCAAATTTTGCAAGCTGTAGGCAAGCGGATCGCTTAGCTTCGGCTGAGCGGGAAAACGTGTCGCATGGAAGAGCCCGTCCCGCAGGCCTGCGCCGCAGATTTGGTAATGCGATGCTTTTACGAGCTTGAATAGGGTTCGTAATACAGCCACGCCGGGGACGATGACATCGGCTCTATCCTTTGACAAGCCCGGCAGCTTGCGTCTGCGCTCTAGCGGCAGGCTTCTCAACGTCTGGAACAGTTCGTCGACTCCTGCGCCCGATAGTTCATAATTATGGGTTTGCGCAAATGGGTAATGATGCACGGCTTGATGCACTTTGCCCAGCGCTCGTACCGTACCTCCTACGCCTACTAGGGGAAGTCCGGGAGCTTCGCGAATCCAATCATGCTTCATAGCGGCTTCGGTTACGACGGCTTCGATTGCCTTTAGCGATTCGTCCGGCAACTGCTCTTTGGAATCAAATGATTTGTTCAAGCTGACGCAGCCAAACGGAAAAGAGACGGAATGGACAAGCTCCCGATTGCGGAAGAGCGACAGCTCGGTGCTGCCTCCCCCTATGTCGATCAAATAGCCGTCCGTAACGCTAAGCGAGTTGATCATGCCGAGAAAGCCGTAGGAAGCTTCCATCTCGCCGGTCAGCAGTTCGATAGTGAGAGAGGTGGCGGTTTTTATTTTCTCGAGGATGTCGTCCCGGTTGGTCGCATTGCGGATTGCCGCTGTCGCAACGGCTCGGATTTGCCCGATGCCGTGATGCGAGCAGATGCGCATGAAGTGGCGGAGAGTCTCGATAAGCTCGGACACCGCATCTTCGGTCAATGCGCCTGCTTCGTTAATTTTTCCGCTTAGTCTGGCGGATCGTTTGCTGGCATCGACGACGCGGTGGGCGCCTCCTGCCGTTCTCTCGTACACGACGAGTCTTACGGAGTTGGAGCCGATATCGACGATGCCTATGCGTTGTCCAGTCATGGTAAACCTCCGTTCCGGCACTTGATGCATGCCGCCTGTAATGGGGACATTCTATCACATTGCCGCAGTTTTTTCGAAGTATATCGGACTATTGATTGTGGAATAATGAGCTGTCGGGATAATCAAACCGCGCAGGCATCCTGGCGCTTGCATACATAGCTGATTTAAATTATCAATGATGCCGATAAAGCATTTTTATGTCCTATTTTGTTGGCTTCATTGAAAAAATCATTTATGATTAAAGACAGTGCATCAATAACGTTACCATTCTTGGAATGAGAACTATATCGAGTATAAAGGAGAGAGAACGATGACAGCAACTAAAGGTCTGGAAGGAATCGTCGCAGCAGCGTCTTCCATCAGTTCGATCATTGATGGAGTCCTCACATATCGCGGCATCGATATTGACGATCTTGCAGAAAACGCTTCCTTTGAAGAAGTAGCTTATCTGCTTTGGTACGGCAAGCTCCCGAATCGTTCCGAACTCGACGCTCTGCAGAAGCAGCTTGACGAATTTTCGGAAGTGCCTGGCGCAGTAATCGATCAGATCAAACTGTATCCGAAGGATACAAACTCCATGGCGGCTCTCCGTACCGCAGTATCAAGCCTGGCGCTGTACGACGCTTCCGCGAACGACATGACTCCAGAAGCTAACCAACTGAAAGCGATTAAATTGCAGGCGCAGCTGCCTACAGTTATCGCTGCTTTTGCGCGTATTCGCGAAGGCAAGGAGCCTATTGCTCCTAAGAAGGGCGTATCGGTCGCTTACAACTTCCTGTACATGCTTACAGGCAAGGAGCCTGCTGAAGTGGCAGTGAAGGCGTTGGATCAAGCGCTTGTTCTTCACGCCGATCACGAGCTGAACGCTTCCACGTTCGCCGCTCGCGTAACGGTAGCAACGCTTTCCGACATCTACTCTGGCGTAACTTCCGCAATCGGCGCTCTGAAAGGCCCTCTGCATGGCGGCGCGAACGAAGCTGTTATGGTTATGCTTGAAGAAATCGGCACGTTCGCGAACGTTGAAGGCTACATTAACAACGCTCTTGCGAACAAGCAAAAAATTATGGGCTTCGGCCACCGGGTCTACAAGAACGGCGACCCTCGCGCCAAACATTTGCAAAAAATGTCCCGCGAGTTGGGCAAGCTGACTGGCAACATGGAGCTGTACGAAATGTCGGTTAAAATCGAAGAGCTGGTTACAGGCCAAAAAGGTCTGAAGCCAAACGTCGATTTCTACTCGGCATCGGTATACACAGCGCTCGAAATTCCGCGCGACCTGTTCACGCCGATCTTCGCAATCAGCCGCGTATCCGGCTGGTGCGCACATATTCTGGAGCAATACCAAGACAACCGCTTGATCCGTCCGCGTGCGGACTACGTCGGTCCTGTCAATGCAAAATACATCCCGATCGAGCAGCGCTAATCGATCCAGGTCTTCAGCATAAAGCGAGGGCAAGCGGCAAGCTTGTTCTCCTTTCCGTGCGGGCTGGTTATCGACGGAGAAGATCGTTATACTTAAGACTGATGCTTACGCAGTAAGTTTTGCTTCAATTAGCTTAATGCTAAAACTTAGGTCGATGCTTACGATGTAAGTTTTGCTCCAATTAGCTTAACGCTAATTCTAATCACAAAACTTTTTAGGAGGAATTATTCATGGCTAAGTTCGAAAAATACGCTCTTCCAACTGAAGGCGAGCAAATTTCTATTGACAATGGCGTTCTTCAAGTGCCTAACAACCCGATTATCCCGTTCATCGAGGGCGACGGTACTGGCCGCGACATCTGGCGCGCTTCGAAACGCGTTCTTGACGCTGCTGTAGAGAAAGCATACAGCGGCTCCAAAAAAATCGCTTGGTACGAAGTATTTGCCGGCGAAAAAGCATTCAACGAATACGGCGAGTGGCTGCCAGCTGATACGCTGACTGCTATCCGCGAATACATCGTAGCCATCAAAGGTCCTCTGACTACGCCTATCGGCGGCGGCATCCGTTCCCTGAACGTTGCTCTTCGTCAAGAGCTTGACCTGTACACTTGCCTGCGTCCAGTTCGTTACTTCGACGGCGTACCTTCCCCGGTTAAACGCCCTGAGCTGGTTAACATGGTTATCTTCCGCGAAAACACTGAAGATATCTATGCGGGTATCGAGTACGCTGAAGGTTCCGCAGAAGTTAAGAAAGTAATCGAATTCCTGCAAAAAGAAATGGGCGTTAACAAAATCCGTTTCCCAGAAACTTCCGGTATCGGCATCAAGCCAGTATCCGCTGAAGGTTCGAAACGTCTGGCTCGCGCTGCAATCGAATATGCGATCAAGCACGGCAGAAAAACGGTTACACTGGTTCACAAAGGCAACATCATGAAATTTACAGAAGGCGCGTTCAAGAACTGGGGCTACGAAGTGGCTGAGCAAGAATTCGCTGAGCAAACTTTCACTTGGGGCCAATACGACCGCATCAAAGACGCTGAAGGCGTTGACGCTGCGAACAAAGCACAAGCAGAAGCTGAAGCTGCTGGCAAAATCATCGTGAAGGACGCAATCGCGGACATCGCGCTGCAACAAGTATTGACTCGTCCAACTGACTTCGACGTAATCGCTACGCTCAACCTGAACGGCGACTACCTGTCCGACGCTCTGGCTGCACAAGTAGGCGGCATCGGTATCGCACCGGGCGCGAACATCAACTACCTGACTGGACATGCTATTTTCGAAGCAACTCACGGTACTGCTCCTAAATACGCGGACAAAGACGTCGTGAACCCTGGTTCCGTAATCCTGTCCGGCGTTATGATGCTTGAGCACCTGGGCTGGCAAGAAGCGGCTGACCTGATCTATAAAGGCATGGAAACTTCCATCAACAACAAAACAGTTACTTATGACTTCGCACGTCTCATGGAAGGCGCAACAGAAGTTAAATGTTCGGCATTTGCTGACGAAATCATCAAAAACATGTAGTGTAGGTTTCCCTTTAGCTGACGGCCATGCGGCCGTCCAAGGGATCGCCTGATTGAAGCTACTTTAACTCCCTTAAGGGAGCCACGGCGATGCGCCTCTGAATTCCGCTCGAAGCACGAGGGAGTACAGGGGCGCATAGGCATTGTGGGGGGAAACGGGCCCTATCTGCTGCTACTGCGGCAGATGCTCGGCGGCTGCGAGGGTATTTTTTGATGCGGAAATGTGTATAAAAGGGTATAGAAGCATGATGATGCGATTACGCGATAGACGAAAATAGGGAGGTCATTGGTTATGGCGATTCAACGTAAGAAGATTACGGTTGTAGGTGCAGGCTTCACAGGTGCGACGACGGCGCTCATGCTGGCGCAGAAAGAACTTGGCGATATCGTGCTCGTCGATATTGCGCCTCTGGAGAACCCTACGAAAGGCAAGGCGCTCGATATGCTGGAGGCTACTCCGGTTATCGGCGTCGATGCTAACATTATCGGTACATCGAATTACGAGGATACAAAGGACTCCGACGTTGTCATCATTACGGCAGGTGTGGCGCGCAAGCCTGGCATGAGCCGCGATGATTTGGTGAACACAAACGCCGGTATCGTGAAATCCGTATGCGAAAGCGTAAAAGCGACTAGCCCTAACGCTTACGTCATCATTTTGAGCAACCCGGTGGATGCCATGACGTATGTTGCTTTCCAAGCGCTCGGCTTCCCTAAAAACCGCGTCATCGGCCAATCCGGCGTGCTGGACACGGCGCGTTATTGCACCTTTATCGCACAAGAGCTGAACGTGTCGGTTGAAGATGTGCGCGGCTTCGTGCTTGGCGGCCATGGGGACGACATGGTGCCGCTTGTACGTTACTCCAACGTAGCAGGCATTCCGATCGAGAAGCTGATTCCGGCTGAACGCATTGACGCTATCGTGAAGCGCGCTCGCGTCGGCGGCGGCGAAATCGTCAATCTGCTGGGCAACGGCAGCGCCTATTACGCCCCGGCCGCATCCCTTGTTCAGATGACCGAAGCGGTGCTGAAGGACAAGAAACGCATCATTCCGGTTATCGCATACCTTGAAGGCGAATACGGATACGACAACCTGTTCATGGGCGTGCCGGCTATCATCGGCGGCGACGGCATTGAGAAAGTGATCGAGCTCGAGCTGACGGCTGAAGAAAAAACAGCGCTTGATCAATCGGCTCAATCCGTACGCAACGTCATTCAAATTGTAACAGGCGGTTAATCTGATTCGACTTTGGACTAACGTACGGGAGGACCCTGACAGCATACTGCCAGGGTTCTTTCCGTTTTTGGAGAGAGGAGGCTGCGGTCAAAGATGGAAAAGGCATTGCAATTGCTTAAAGAAGTATATGGCTATGATTCATTTCGAAAAGGGCAGGAAGATATTATAGAGGGCATTGTGGAGGGCCACGATACTCTGGCTATCCTGCCGACGGGCGGCGGCAAGTCGATCTGTTATCAGCTTCCGGCGTTATTGCTGCCGGGCACGACACTTGTGATTTCACCGTTGATCTCGCTGATGAAGGATCAGGTCGACAGCTTGCATCGCGTTGGCGTGTCGGCTGCATTCCTGAATAGCTCGCTTGGCGCGGCGGAGTACCGGGAAGTGCTGCGCAATGCGATGCAAGGCGAATACAAGCTGCTTTATGTCGCGCCAGAGAGATTGGACGCCCCCATGTTCCAGACGCTGTCTGAGCAGCTCCATATCCCGCTCATCGCGATTGACGAGGCTCACTGCGTGTCACAGTGGGGGCATGATTTCCGTCCAAGCTACCGCCAGCTGGCGGGCTGGATCGGCAGAATGCCGAATCGGCCTTTGGTAGCCGCTTTTACAGCGACGGCTACAGAAGAGGTGGCCGATGACATTGCGGCTATGCTGCGTCTGAACAATCCGCGCCGGTATGTGACAGGCTTTGCCCGTCCCAATCTATCTTTGTCTGTCGTGAGCGGGGTAGATAAGAAGCGGTTTCTGAAAGATTTTTTGAAGCAAAGAGAGGATCAGTCCGGCATTATCTATACGGCAACAAGAAAAGAAGCGGAAGAAGTAGGCGGGATCGTCCGGCAATTCGGGCTGGAGTCTGGCGTCTATCATGGCGGATTATCAGACACCGATAGGGCGGAGACGCAGGAGCAATTCCGCTTCGACCAGGTCCGAGTCATGGTTGCGACGAACGCGTTCGGCATGGGGATCGACAAGCCTAACGTTCGTTACGTGCTGCACTGGCAGATGCCCGGCGACTTAGAGTCCTATTATCAGGAAGCGGGCCGGGCCGGCCGCGACGGGGAGGAAAGCGATTGTATCCTGCTTTTTGAACCGGCGGATATGCAGGTCCAGCGTTTCCTGATTGAGCAAGGGACGGGGGATACGGAGCGAAAATCAATCCAGATGTCCAAGCTTCATATGATGATGAATTACAGCCGCACACAGCGCTGCCTGCAGCAATTTATCGTTGACTACTTCGGAGAGAGCGATGTCCCGGTATGCGGAAAATGCAGCAGCTGTCTCGATAAGAGCGAAGCGGTAGACCGTACCGAGGATGCTAAGATGGCCCTATCCTGCGTCGGCAGGATGAAAGGCCGGTTCGGAGTGACGATGGCGGCTAAAGTATTGAAGGGCTCCCGCGACAAGCGGCTGCTGGGATTTGGTCTCGACAGGCTGACGACCTATGGGTTAATGCGTCATTTGCCAGAGAAAGAGATTGCGGACTGGCTATATTGGCTGGTAGCAGAAGGATATATGCGTCTTAGCGAGGGACAGTATCCAACCGTATCCTTGACCGCGAGCGCACTGCCGGTGCTGGAAGGCAAGGAGATGATATCGCAGCGGGTGCGGGCGTCTGTAAGACAGGCAGCCTCGGCATCTTCTGAGGCATCTCCATTGTTTGACGCGCTGAAAGCATGGCGCAGAGACGCTGCCGCCAAGGAAGGCGTGCCTCCATTTATGATCTTCTTTGACGCAACTTTAAGAGATATCGCGAATGCCCGGCCTGCTTCGATTGACGATCTGCTGGAGGTGAAAGGAATCGGGGCTGCCAAAGGGAGCAAATACGGGAATGATATTATCGCCATTGTGGCAGATTTTCCGCAAAACCCCGATGAGCCCGCATCCGCTGCTTACTCCCGCACCAGCAGACCGGCACCGGCCTCCAGAAGGGCGGATCAGGATGAGCAGCCTAGTCATCTACAGTCTCTTGAGCTATTCAACGCCGGCATGTCGCCGGCTGAGATTGCGAAGGAGCGGGGGTTTAGCCAAGTGACGGTGGAGGGGCATATTATCCGCGGCGCCGGCGAAGGTTACGAGGTGGATTGGGACCGGATTGTTCCTCCTCACCAAGAGGAGAGCATCTTGCAAGCCATCGATCGTGTTGGCACGGAGCGGCTTAAGCCGATAAAAGACGAGCTGCCCCCCGATGTAGCTTATTTTGCCATTCACGGGGTACTATGCAAGCACGGCATATCGAACGGCTCGAAATAATGTTTTGCTCATCAGCTTGTGTACACATGAAGCTAAATGTGAGGACGGGGAAGCGACCCCGTTCTTTTTTGTGGATTCTCGTATATTGTCCTCTATCAGTTGCCGGGCCTCGCCATTAATGACATAATGAATTCGAACCGGTACCAGGAAAATGGTACAGAACGAAGCTTAGGAGCAGATACAGATGGCCAAATCAGATTCGGTTACGATTGCCGATGTGGCAAAACGGGCAGGAGTAGCGAAATCAACCGTGTCACGGATTATTAACGATGTGCCTGGCGTCAAGCCGGTAACGCGGAGCAAAGTGCTGCAAGCGATAGAAGAGCTGGGCTTCCGGCCTAATATGCTTGCTAGAAGTCTGAAGACAAATATGAAGCAGCAGATTGCGCTTGCTATTGACGATATACGCAACCCCTACTACCCCGAGCTTGCTTGGGCGGTGGAGCAGGTTGCGAAGGAGCATGGTTTCCGTCTTGTGCTGATCAACCATTACGGCAATCCGTCGGAAGAGCTCTCGATTATGGGCAAGGTAAATGAAATGCATATCGACGGTATTATTATGTCGACCATCAGCTTCCCCGCTGCGCTGAAAAAGTATATTAACCATTCCACAGTACCCGTAAGCTTGATCGGCAATCTAGGCGACGATGTGAATGCGGATATGGTGTATCTGTCGAAGCCGGAAGGCACCCTTGCAATGGAGCATCTGATCCGCATCGGATGCACCAATATCGCGTATGCCGGCGGGCCCAAAGAGGTGCATCAAGGGACGCGCTATGCTGCATATGAAGCTGCGCTTAGCGCTAATTTCCTTAAGCTTGATCCCGGCAATGTATATATCGGCTCTGATTTTTCCTTGCAGACGGGCATACAAGCGGCTGATTATATAAGCGGGCTGCCGGAGCTTCCTGGCGGTGTGTATGCCGCCAACGATATGATCGCCATCGGACTTATTCAGCGGCTGTTGGAGAAAGGGATACGTGTGCCGGAGGACATTGCGGTAGTCGGAGTGGACGATATTAGCTGGTCAACCATTACGCGGCCGCGCGTATCGACAGTGTCCAACTTGACGGCAGAGACGGGGCGTATAGCCGCAGAGCTTCTCATCCAACGGATCAAGGAGGGCCAGACTACCCCGCTTCGCAAGGTCCAATTGGAGCCTAGGCTGATCGTAAGAGAATCGACAGTGAAAGTAATGGAGTCTTAATAAGTGGAATCGCACCATGAATCTCGATTACTTTATTTATGGCATCAACAACGAATATCGGTCGCTTGACAATTCAAGACGGCCGTGTGATACTAATTTTCGAACCGGTTCGAAAATTTTCTCGAAAATGAATCGACGTTTGATCACCGAGCAAAAAATTTATTTGATTGAACTTCATAATCCGGCTGATCCATTGATAAAAATCGCAAAAAGCCGTTTTCAACTTACCTACATCCACAGACAGGAGAGACATTTATGGAAAACACGGCATTATCGGCAGCAAGCCGCAAAGGCTTGCAGTCAGATTATATTGAACGGACATATGCAGGATGGCTTGGCAAGATGGTTGGCGTCCGCCATGGCGCGAATGTAGAAAATTGGAGCTACGAAAGACTTCAGCGCGTTTTTGGAGAAATAACAGCTTATCCGCATCAATTCCGCAATTTTGCGGCTGATGACGATACGAACGGACCGATGTTTTTCCTCCGGGCGCTGGAGGATTACACGCATACACGCGACATCACGCCGGAGCAAATCGGCTTGACCTGGCTTAATTACGCGCCGGATCAGCATGGCTTCTATTGGTGGGGCGGCTACGGGGTGTCCACGGAGCACACAGCATATCTGAATTTGAAGAACGGCATTATGGCGCCCAGATCGGGTTCCATTGAGCAGAACGGCGCAGTAGTGGCAGAGCAAATCGGCGGTCAAATTTTCATCGACGTATGGGGAATGATCGCACCGGGCAATCCGGAGCTTGCCGCCGAATATGCGGAGAAGGCTGCAAGCGTATCGCATGACGGAGAAGGCATGTACGGTGGCCGCTTTATCGCTGCCGCGATTTCGGCTGCCTATCGGGCAGACACGATGGATGAGGTCATCGACGCAGGTTTGTCTGTTATACCTGAGCAATGCGAATATCGGAGAATGGCCGATGCCGTCAGAGATTTCCACCGGGAGCACCCGGACAATTGGCGCGATTGCTTTATGTATGTCAGAGACCATTTTGGATACGACAAATTTCCGGGCAACTGCCATATCATTCCGAACTCGGCGGTTATCCTCTTATCCATGCTGTATGGCGGAGGCGATTTCTCGCGGACCATCAATATTTGCAATATGTGCGGCTGGGATACCGACTGCAATGTTGGCAATGTAGGTGCGATTCTCGGTGTGTTCACGGGACTGGATGGAATCGGGCCGGAGTGGAGAACGCCAATCAATGATTTCATGTGCAGCTCCAGCGTAATGGGATCGCTGAATATTACGGATTTGCCGGCGTGCGCAGCCTATATTTCCAGGTTTGGCTACCTCATTGCAGGTGAAGCGATGCCTCAGGAGTGGGAGGCGATTTTGCAAGGCAAGGGACCGAAATTCCACTTCGAATACCCCGGCTCCACTCATGCGATGAGGACGAATACAAGCGACGAAGCCCATGTGAATGCTTTGATCGAAAATACGCCGGAGCAGGCCTATTCCGGCTCTCGTTCGTTGAAAGTGGCCTTCGACAAGGTGCAAGGCGGACATGCGTATCGTCTGTACCATCAGACATATTACCGGCCTGCTGATTTCGATGACAGCCGCTACGATCCCAGCTTCTCGCCGATTTTGTACCCGGGACAATCCATGTCGGCACAGCTGCTGCTGCCTCAAGATTCACCAGTACCAGTCAAAGCGGTTATGTATGTGAAAGACGGCAATCGCAATGAACGGTATTATGGGGAACCAGTTCAGCTTGCGCCTGGAGAATGGCAGGAGGCTTCCTTCGACATCCCATATCTGTCAGGCGCATGTCTGGAGGAAGCGGGCATCGAGTTTATTCCGCTGGACGGACGGGGAATGGAGTTGATTGCTTATGTGGATGACTTCACGTTTGCCGGTAAGCCGCATTATGAGGTCAACTTTGCGCAAGAGCGGCTTGAGGTGTGGAACAACCTGCATGTGGAAGTCAGCCAATTCTCGTATTTGCGAGGCATATGGACGCTGGAGGATGGCGAGCTGAGCGGAAGCTATGCGGCGGAATCGGCTGAATGCTATACCGGTGATCCGGCCTGGACGGATTACCGCCTGGAGGCAGAGCTTATCCCTAAGCTGGGCGAAGGACATTACATGCTTGCACGCGTACAAGGAGGCATCCGCAGCTATGCGGTAGGGCTAGCCCCGGGAGGCAAGCTTGCGCTTCTCAAAAACAACAACGGCTACCAGGTCTTGCAGGAAGTTGATTTCCCGTGGGAAGCCGGAGGAGCCTATACGATTGCGGTTACGGCAAATGGTCCTGTGCTGACGGTAGAATGGAACGGGGGGCAGCTATTATCCTATGAAGATACCGACAACCCTTACTTGAACGGAAGCATCGGCTTTGCGACGATGCATGGCAGCCATACGCATTTTACGCGATTTGCGGTAGAAGGCATTTAACTAGTGAAATATTCTAAGAAGCGGCAATAGGCGAGCAGCCTGTTGCCGTTATTTTTATTGGCGAGTCTTGAAATTGAATGGAAATGATTTTCAAACACTGACAAACAAGATGTCATAGTTTCTAAGTTATGCTCTTCGCAAGCGAATCGGATCAAGCATCTCGGATGAGGGGGAATCAGCATGAAGCTGGAGCGTTTGCTCGGCATTACGATCGAGCTGATGAGCAAAAAGCGGGTAACAGCGACGGAACTGGCCGCCCGCTTCGAAGTGTCCGTCCGTACGATTTATCGTGATTTGGACTTGATTAATGAAGCAGGCATACCTGTTGTTTCTTTCTCCGGCGTAGTCGGGGGCTTTGAGCTAATGGACGGTTATTATTTGTCCAAGCAGCACTTCTCCATCGATGATATGGCGGTCATTTTTCATCTGCTGAAAGGAATGGAAGAAGCGGTCGGCAACAAAATTACCTCCATCGTCCATAAGCTGGGCAGCCTGCAGCCCGCTCTGCTGAATGGAGGCAGCCCGAACCCCATTATTATCGATGCAAGCGCATCGGTGCTGGAGAAGGATGCAATTAAGCCGTTGTATGAAGCGATCGGCCAGCAACGAACGGTGAAGTTCTCCTACACGGATTCGATGGGGAATGAATCGGAGAGAAGCGTGGAGCCTGCACGGCTATACTGGGACCGGGGCTGGTGGTACGTAGAGGGGCATTGCCTGTTAAAGCAGGCTCAGCGCTGCTTCAAAGTGTCCCGCATGACTTCACTTCAGATGACGGACAGACGCTTCACGCCAAAGCTGGGAGCACCGGATATTGTGGCGGAAGAGCCGGTGCGGGGCATCGAGGTTCATCTTCGCTTTGATGCGACGAACCAGCCGCGTATTTTCGAGCAATTTCAGGGCCAGTGTACGCATCTGGGAACGCATATCGATGTGCATACGATATTTTTTTCGCAGGCCTATGCGCTATCCGTCATCCTCAGCTTCGGCCCGATCGTCGAGATTGTATCGCCAGAGGAGCTGAGGCAGGAATTGCTGAACCAGCTTGATACCATTCGCGCACGCTATGAAAACAATTAGGAGGTTATACAAATGACCATTTTGGTAACAGGAGCAACAGGTACGATTGGCAGGCATGTGGTAGAGCAGCTGCTGAAAAAGGGAGTAAAGGTGAGGGCCGTAACGCGTAATCCGGAGAAGGCTCAATTGCCGGAAGGGGCAGAGGCGGCAGCGGGTGACTTGACGCAGGCGGAGACGCTGCGGGAGGCGCTGAGTGGCGTTACCGGCATTCATTTGATCGCTTCCAGCTATGATTCGTATATGCCATGGAATACCGATCCGGCCCTAATCCGGTTGGCAGAGGAAGCAGGTGTGAAGCGGGTTTCCGTTCTGATGTCTTATGAAGAAGGGCCGCTTGAGGAGGCGGTCAAGGCAAGCTCGCTGGAATGGACCATGCTTATGCCCGTTGAATTTATGGCTAATGCACTGATGGATTGGCAGCCTTCCATTCAAGCGGAAGGGGTTGTCCGCGAGCCGTTCGGGTCCGTGCGCAGCGCCCGGATCCATGAGGGGGATATCGCTGCCGTTTCCGTTGCCGCATTAACTGAGGCAGGGCATCATGGCCAAAGCTATTATTTGACGGGGCCTGAGGCGCTGTCGCGGATTGAAGCGGTTAGTGTTATTTCGGACGCGACAGGCAAGAACATTCGTTTTGAGGAGCTGACGGAGGAAGAGGCCAGACAACGATGGAGCGAGCAGGGGCATGATGAGGAATCAATCGAGTTTTTTGTTCAAATGGGCAAAAATCCGCCGGAGATCGGGTATTCGGTGCTGCCGACAGTGGAGAGGGTGACCGGCAAGCCGGCGAGAACGTTCGCGGAATGGGTGCTTGAGCATAGGGATTGTTTTTTATAAAAGCGATGGGATTAGAAAAGGGGGATGGGAATGTCGATTGCTATAGAAGCCAACCGGCTTCGAAAGTCGTACGGGAACCGCGAAGTGGTGAGAGGAATTGACCTGTCGATTCGCAAAGGGGAACTGTTCGCTCTCCTTGGCCCGAATGGCGCGGGCAAAACAACGGTTGTCGAGATGCTGTCCACGTTGATTTTGCCAGATGGCGGAACGGCGAGGATTGGAGGGCATGACGTCGTGAAGGAAGCGGCTGTTGTCCGAAGCAAAATCAGTCTGACGGGACAATTCGCTGCGCTGGATGAAGGAATGTCCGGCTTTGAGAATTTGGCGATGTTCGCCAAGCTATATGGCTATTCGTGGAAGGATGCACGGCAATTGGCGGATGAGCTGCTGCCCGCTTTCGGGCTTGAGGAAGCGAAGCACCGTCTGGTGGGGCAATATTCGGGCGGCATGAAGCGGCGGCTGGATATTGCGGCAAGCGTGCTTGCGCAGCCGGAAGTAATCTTTCTTGACGAGCCGACGACGGGCCTGGATCCCCAAAGCCGCATACAAATCTGGGATGTGGTGCGCTCCTTGCTGAAGCAAGGCACGACCGTATTGCTGACAACCCAGTATCTGGAGGAAGCAGATCGGCTGGCGGACCGGATTGCCGTACTGGACGGTGGACGCATCATCGCGGAAGGCACGCCCAGAGAGCTGAAGGCTGCTGTCGGCGGAAAGACGCTGTCGATCAGGCTTAAGGATACGGTCGAGCTTGAGCCCTATATCCGGCTGCTGGCTTCCGAGCATGGGCTGCATATGAGGCGGGATGAAGATGACCCGCTGATGATAAGAGTGCCTTCGCCGGATGAGCAGCTGGCAAGCCTGGCAGTCCAGACGCTCATGAACCATAACTGCCCGGTAGCGGAGTTCGCTCTTGCCGAGCCAAGCCTGGATGAAGTATTCCTGTCGCTTACGGATGCGCGTAACAAGGAGGCTGCAGTATGAACGAGACACGTACCGCGAGTACAGCCGGCGATGCAGCCTGGCTCATCCGTCGAGCACCCCCGCGCAGACTGGGACGCGCCGAAGCTACAGGCGTATTTATGCGAAGGACATTTTTAGGAGTCAAAAATAACCCGTTTGGCTTTATCATCGATTGCCTGGCCTCGCCTGTACTGATGCTGCTTATTTTTACGTATTTGTTCGGCGGCGCCATTGCCGGGTCGACCTCGGAGTATATTCAGTTCCTGCTCCCCGGCGCGATGGTGCTCATTATAGCACCCATGACCGTCTATAGCGGGACAACGCTGTGCCAGGATATTACGAAGGGGGTGCATAACCGGTTCAGGACGATGTCGGTGTGGCCGCCGGCAAGCGTGCTGGGCCCGATTCTGACCGATTCATTGCGGTATGCCGCCGCGTCTATTGTGACCATCGGCATCGGCCTGCTGCTTGGCTTTCGGCCGGAAGGAGGAGCGTGGGGCGTACTGCTGGCTCTTGCTTATGCTGTTTTCTTTGGTTTCAGCATCAGCTGGGTATTTGCGGTGATGGGCATTGTGGTGAAAAAGCCGGAGACGGTATCCGGTACGAGCATGGTTATGATTTATCCGCTGCTCTTTGCCAGCAGCATCTTTGTCGATTCGGCTACGATGCCGGCCTGGCTGGGGCGGATCGTGGACTATAATCCCATCAGCATGGCGGCATCCGCGCTCCGGGGGTTGATGCATGGTACGGCTGCTCCAGCCGATCTTGCGTGGGGCATCGGTACAGGCGTGCTGTTAATCGCGGTATTCGCTCCGCTTACGTTCTACTTTTTCCGAAAGCATAATACACGATAGCTGCTTTAATGCTGGATTTAACATAAACGTGTACGCTGTAGTAAGCCGAGAAACTCGGCATGCAACTGAGCTGCGGGCCTGAATCCGCGCCGTAAGCCGAGAAACTCGGCATGCAACTGAGCTGCGGGCCTGAATCCGCGCCGTAAGCCGAGAAACTCGGCATGCAGGCAAGCCGCGCGCCCGAATCCGCGCCGTAAGCCGAGAAACTCGGCATGCAGCCGCTCCGCGCGCCCGAATCCGCGCTGTAAGCCGAGAAACTCGGCATGCAACTGAGCTGCGCGCCCGAATCCGCGCTGTAAGCCGAGAAACTCGGCATGCAACTGAGTCGCGCGCCCGAATCCGCGCCGAAAGCCGAGAAACTCGGCATGCAACTGAGCCGCGCGCCTGAATCCGCTCTGTAAGCCGAGAAACTCGGCTGCAGCCGCTCCGCGCGTCAGAATCCGCGCTGTAAGCCGAGAAACTCGGCATGCAGCTGAGCTGCGCGTCTGAATCTGCGCTGTAAGCCGAGAAACTCGGCTTGTAGCTGAGCCACGCGTCTGAATCCGCGCTGTATGCCGAGAAACTCGGCATGCAGCCAAGCCGGCGCCCGAATTCGCGCAGTAAGCCGAGAAACTCGGCATGCAGCCAAGCCGCGCGCCTGAATCCGCGCTGTAAGCCGAGAAACTCGGCATGCAGCCAAGCCGCACCCCCGAATCCGCACCGTAAGCCGAGAAACTCGGCATGCAGCTGAGCCGCGCGCCTGAATCCGCGCTGTAAGCCGAGAAACTCGGCATGCAGCTGAGCTGCGTGTCCGAAACCATGCTGTAAGCCGAGAACCTCGGCTTGTAGCTGAGCCGCGCGTTCGAATCCGCGCCGTAAGCCGAGAAACTCGGCATGCAGCCAAGCCGCGCGCCTGAATCCGCACTGTAAGCCGAGAACCTCGGCTTGTAGCTGAGTCGCGCGTTCGAATCCGCGCCGTAAGCCGAGAAACTCGTCTTGCAACTGAGCCGCGTGCCCGAATCCGCGCTGTAAGCCGAGAAACTCGGCATGCAGCTGAGCTGCGTGTCCGAAACCATGCTGTAAGCCGAGAAACTCGGCATGCAGCTGAGCTGCGTGTCCGAAACCATGCTGTAAGCCGAGAAACTCGGCATGCAGCTGAGCTGCGTGTCCGAAACCATGCTGTAAGCCGAGAACCTCGGCTTGCAGCTGTGCTGCGCGCCCGAAACTGCTGTAAGCCGTCAAATCCGGCTTGGAGAATGTCGTTCGAGGGAGACACATATTCAGAGATAGATTAGTCGTCTAAGTCAGCAACTTTGTGCATGAGAATCACTGCACTTGCCCTGCTCCTGCACTGTTTTCGTCCTATTCTTCTGCAACCTCCTGTTCAGCCTTCAAGTTAACCTTGTTTACATTCCGTTTAAATAGGGAAGGTACTGTAGAGGCATAGAACATATACAGATAGGAAGTGGAGAGATGGAAGCTGTCAAAAAGAAGGGTGCGGTCAAGCGGTTCGCGAAGCTAATAATGGAGACCAATCCGCCTAAGCTGCTGCTGGGGCTGGCCGTGCTGTTAAGTGTCATAACGACTCTCGTCACATTAACCATCCCATTGTTTACAAAAGAGCTGGTAAACGGCTTTTCATTCGGGTCGCTAGGTACCGGACAGATCATTGGCATGGCTGCGGCTTTTATTGCCCAGGTTGTAGCGGGAGGGCTGTCGGTCTACTGGCTGCATTACAGCGGCAACAAAATCGTATCCTCTATTCGCGAAAGGTTATGGGGCAAGCTGCTCCGGCTGCCTGTCCCGTATTATGACAGCAAGTCGTCGGGGGAAACGATCAGCAGGCTGACGAACGATACGGCAATTCTGAAAGGCTTGATTACCGAGCATATTACCGGCTTTTTCACCGGCATCTTGTCTGTGATCGGGGCGCTGGCCATCCTGTTCTATATGAATTGGCAAATGACGCTGGTGATGCTGATTGTGTTCCCGGCAGCCGCGCTCATTATGGCTCCAATTGGCACCCGCATGTACAAGATATCCAAGGAGACGCAAGCGGAAAACGCAAAGTTTACGTCCGTGATCAATCGCGTCGTCTCGGAGATCAGGCTCGTGAAGGCATCCGGCTCAGAGCCGATGGAATTTGAGCAAGGCCGCAGCGGCATTGCGAATCTGTTCCGTTTTGGGCTTAAGGAAGCCAGGATGCAGGCATTGATTGCGCCGGTGATTTCCTTTATTATATTGCTGCTGCTGGTCGGTTTGATCGGCTTCGGCGGGGTGCAAGTATCGTCGGGCGCCATGACCGCTGGCGAGCTGGTCGCCTTTATTATGTATTTGTTCCAGATCATGCTGCCAATTACGCAAATCTCGCAGTTTTTCACGCAATTCCAGAAAGCGATGGGGGCAACCGACAGCATTATCGGCATCATGGCTGCAGAGGAAGAGAATCAAGACAGAGGCCATGAAGCAATGCATATCCGCAAGACAGTATCCCTGGATAAGGTGTCGTTCGCTTACAAGCCGGAGGAGCCGATCCTGCAGGATGTCAGCATGAAGATTGAAGCAGGCAAGGTTACGGCGATTGTAGGGCCTAGCGGCAGCGGCAAAACGACGTTGTTCTCTTTGCTGGAGCGCTTCTACCTGCCGACCTCGGGCAACATCAGCATCGGCGATCAGGATATTGCAGATGTGAAGCTGCGGTCCTGGCGGTCCAAGATCGGCTATGTCTCTCAGGAGAGTCCGATTATTGCGGGGTCGATTCGCGACAATTTGAGCTATGGGCTGGACCGTGCAATCAGTGATGAAGAAATGGAAAACGCCGCCCGCATGGCCTATGCCGACGGATTCATCCGCGAGCTCCCAAGCGGCTATGATTCGGAAGTAGGCGAGCGGGGCATCAAGCTGTCCGGCGGACAGCGCCAGCGGATTGCGATAGCAAGAGCGCTGCTGCGCGACCCGGAGCTGCTGATGCTGGATGAAGCGACATCGAATCTGGACAGCAAGTCGGAGGAGGTCGTGCAGGACGCGCTCAAAAACCTGATGGCCGGCCGTACAACTCTCGTTATTGCGCATCGGCTGTCAACGGTGGTAGATGCGGATACGATTATATTTTTGGATAAGGGGCGCATTACAGGCAAAGGAACGCATGAGCAGTTGTACCGTACGCACACCTTGTACCGAGAGTTTGCGGATGGACAATTGAAGATGAATAGATCGGCCTGACGAAGCGAGGAGGGATAACCTATGGGTCATGTGCTCATTGTCGATGATGATCCCCATATCCGGGAGCTGGTGAGCGTCATATTGGCGAAGGAAGGCTATCAGGTGCAGCAGGCATCCGACGGCAAGGAAGCTATGGACGCGATGGATGATGCTCCGGCAGATATGGTCATTCTGGACATTATGATGCCGAATATGGATGGCTGGGAGCTGTGCCGCAATCTGCGCGAGCAATATGATATTCCGATATTGATGGTCACGGCCAAAGGCGAGATGCGGGATAAGGTGAGGGGCTTCCATATCGGCACGGACGATTACATCGTCAAGCCGTTCGATCCGCAGGAATTGGTCGTCCGCGTACGGGCGCTTATGAAACGGTATCGTATAGCGACCTCTCAGCAAGTATCGGCAGGGGGACTTGCGCTGGACCGCTCGACTTATCAGATGAATGTGAATGGCGACGCCGTAACGCTGCCGCCGAAGGAATTCGAATTGCTATTCGTGCTGATGAGCAACAAGGGGCGCACGCTTGCGCGCGGGTCGCTGATTGAGACGATATGGGGCTATGACTTCGACGGCAATGAACGAACGCTGGATGTTCATGTGAACCGGCTGCGTGAGCGTTTTGCAGGCTGGGGGGTATCCGCCAGAATTACGACGGTCCGGGGACTCGGCTACCGGATGGAGGCTGCGGAATGAACCGGAAAATCTCCAAAACCGAGATGGCGTTTAAAGGAGCGGGCGCCATGCTGTTCATGTTCCTGCTATGCTGTGTCGCGTTTACAGCGGCATATTTCCTCACCCGATGGTTTTATGAGACGCATCCGGTATCCTGGAGCGACTTTATCGTACAGCTGGTGAACTGGGGAATGGGGCTGTTAATCCTGATCTTATTGGGAGTTGTGGTCAGCATCGTGACTCGTCCGAAGCAGATGATCGTCTGGAATGAAACGATGGCGGCCCTGCGCCGCATCGCCAAAGGGGACTTTAACGTCGTCATTGACCGGGAAGGCAAATACCGCGGGCAAATGGGCGAATTCGTCGAATCCATCAATGAGATGACGCAGGAGCTTAGGCAGGTGGAGCGGCTGCGCCAGCAATTCATCTCGGACGTGTCGCATGAAATCCAGTCGCCGCTAACGTCGATCCGCGGATTTGCGAATACGCTGCAGCGCGAGGATCTCTCCCGCGAGGAGCAGAGGCGTTATCTGTCCATTATCGAAAAGGAGACGGTCCGGCTGTCGCGGCTTAGCGACAACCTGATGAAGCTGACGTCGCTGGAATCCGACCAGGTGGAGTGGGAGAAGCAGCAATACCGGCTTGATACGCAGCTTGAGCACGTCGTCCTCTCTTGCGAGCCGCAGTGGCTGGAGAAGGAGCTCGATATTGAGCTGGATACGGAGCCTTGCCATATTCGCGCGAACGAAGAGCTGCTAAGCCAGATATGGCTGAATCTGCTGCACAACGCCATTAAGTTCACGCCGCAGGGCGGCAGCATCCGCCTCTCGCTGAAGAAGCTGGACGGGGCGGCTCGCGTGGAGATAGCCGATACGGGCATCGGCATTTCGCTGGAAGATCAGCAGAGGATCTTCGAGCGCTTCTACAAGGGCGACAAGCAGCGGACCAGGACCGCGGAGGGCAACGGTCTAGGCCTATCGATTGTTCAAAAGATAACGGAGCTGCACGGCGGGACGGTGCGAGTGAAGAGCAAGCCGGGCGAAGGAACGGTATTCGAGGTTGTATTGCCGCTTAACGAAAGGGAACCATAAGGACGGAACTGCCATGGCGGGCTTGCTCGCTGTGGCAGTTTTTGCTTTTTGTTCATTTGAAAAATGTTTGCTTTCTGATAAACTACTTATTATAGGTAAAACAAAACAGGAGGAATTATGAATGTATGAAGCAATGGTATTACTACACATTCTAGGTGCTGCCGGTATGGGCTTCTATATCGTGCTGCCTATTATGCTGGGAGGAACCTCGAAGCTTGCTGGGACGGGACAAGGCGGACTAGCCTCCGGCTTGCTTACGGCGAACCGCATCGCCCAATATTTCCTTATTGTGCAGCTGCTGACTGGCGGCTACCTGATGTCGCAAGGCGAATACGCTGTTGCTTGGATGATTATTGTTACCGTTTTATTTTTGGCTATCGCTGCAATCGGAGGCATCATCTCCAAGCCGCTTAAGCTGGTCGTAAGCCAGATTCAAGCCGGACAAAGCGCAACTGCGCCGATCAATAAAGCGAAAGTAATGAGCTTGATTATTCTCGTATTGTACGTAGCTACGATTTACTTTATGGTTAATCGTTTCTAAGCATACAGGGAGTCAGACAAGAACGGATTATTAGGGGGATATGGTTGTGCGTGATAGTTCACCTCAGATCGTAACGTTCGGAGAGTCCATGGCGCTGTTTATGCCGGAAGAGCATAAATCGATCGAGCGCGCAGCGACGCTTGAGCAAAGCTTCGGCGGCGCAGAGAGCAATGTCGCAATCGGCCTTGCCAGACTCGGTTCATCCGTGGGCTGGTTCGGAGCGCTTGGCGACGATCCGTTCGGAAAGCTGATCATGAAGACAATGCGCGGGGAAGGCGTCGACATCTCCCGCGTAAGATTTAACGGCGAAGCGCCGACAGGCATGATGTTCCGCGAGCATGTCGCGGGCAGACTGGCCGTCCATTATTTCCGCAAGGGCTCTGCCGCAAGCAGAATGACGCCGGAGGATCTGGACGAGGATTATATCCGCGGAGCCAAGCTGCTGCATGTAACGGGTATTACCTGCGCCTTGAGCGAGGATTGCCGCCGAACGGTCCGCCGCGCGGTCGACATTGCCAAGGAAGCGGGCGTATTGGTCAGCTTCGATCCTAACCTGCGCCTCAAGCTGTGGTCGATCGAGGAGGCGCGGCAGACGCTGCTGCCGCTTGCTGAAGATGCCGACTACTTCTTGCCTGGATGGGATGAGCTGAAGCTGCTCTACAATACGGATGATTATGCCGAAGTGAAGGAGCGCTTGAATGCCCTGAAGGGAATCAGCGTTATCAAAGGCATGGGGGATGCGACCGTTGTGCTCGACAAGGGCGTCGAGACGTCTATTCCATTCTATCCTGCGGAGCAGGTCGTCGATACGGTTGGAGCCGGAGACGGCTTCTGCGCAGGCTTCCTCGCCGGCATTATGAAGGGCATGACGCCAACCGAAGCGGTCCGTCTTGCCAGCATTAACGGATCTCTGGTTGTACAGATGCGCGGAGATTGGGAAGCGCTGCCGGAGTGGGACGTTGTCGAGCAGCGCATGTCGGCCAAGGCATGGGTGGAGCGCTAATGATAATCGAAGGGAACGGTTCGAAGGGGCAGCGCCGCCGCGAGGCGATTCTGCAGCTGTTGAAGCAGCAGGGCCGCATCACGATCGTCGAGATGGTTGAACGCTTCGGCTGCTCGGAAGCGACAGCCAGGCGGGACCTAGAGCAGATGGAGGGCGTCTATCCGGTCATTCGTACGATTGGCGGCGCCATGTACGATGGTATGGGCACGATGAGAGAGCTGCATTTTGCTGAGAAGGAAGGCTTGTCGATTCTGGAGAAGGAGAAGATTGCCCAGACGGCTGCCAAGCATATCGTGGAAGGCGATGTTATCGGCCTCTCCGGCGGAACGACCAACTTCCTGCTCGCGAAGCTGCTGAAAGCGCGCAAAGGAATTACCGTCGTTACGAATGCGGTCAATATCGCTATGGAGCTGGCGGGCAGTCAGATTCAGGTGGTCGTGACCGGCGGCATCATGCGCCACAACAGCTTCGAGCTGTGCGGTCCGCTTGGTGAAGGGATGATTGCCCAGCTGCACATCGGCAAGATGTTCATCGGCATTGACGGCATCTCCGCAGCAGGGGGCATCTCCAGCTATTCCGAGCAAGAGGCGCAGAGCGCCAAGGCGCTCATCAAGCGATCGCAGGAAACATATGCGGTATTCGACCATACGAAGACGAACCGGACGTCGCTTTTCTCCGTTGCGGCTATCTCGGAGCTGAAGGCGGTTATTACCGATTCTCCGCTGACAGGCGAGCTGGCTGAGGAATTGAAGCGCCATCATGTATCTGTTCACCTTACGGATTAACATTATAAAGGGCTGTTCTAGAAGTCTGTTAAGACTCTAGGACAGCCCTTGTCATTGAGATAAGCAGTACCATGCTCGACCATTAAATAATGGCGGTGCAGGAACATAATCCCCGGCACCGCCATTTCATGAAGCGTTATTCGGATTTATTGAACACAGTGCGGCCTTGTACCCAAGTGCATTCCACGTTGAAATCAGCGTCAGCCAGCACGAGATCGGCTTGTTTGCCTTCGGCGATAGAGCCAGTGCGGTCGAAGATGCCGAGCTCGCGCGCAGGGTTGCCGCTTGCCAGCTGGCTTACTTCAAGAATGCCGAGCTTCGTGTTGTTCAGCATATAACGGAATGCGCGAATCATCGTCAAGCTGCTGCCGGCTAGCGCATTGCCTTCGCGAAGGCGCGCTGTTCCGTTCTTGACCACAACGGCGAGTCCGCCCAGCTCGTACGTGCCGTCAGGCATGCCCGCTGCTTCGATTGCGTCCGTCACGATAATCATTCTCTCGAGCGGCTTGGCAGCCAGCATAAGCGCGATTGCGGCAGGATGCACATGCTCGCCGTCGGCAATGATTTCCGTGTAGATCCGGTCATCAGTCAACACGGCGCCAAGCGTGCCCGGTTCGCGGTGATGCAGGCCGCGCATCGCGTTGTACGTATGAACCGCATGCGTAAGTCCAACATCTGCCGCAGCTTTAATCTCCTCATAGACGGCATCCGTATGGCCTGCTGCCGCAATGATGCCATTCTCCGCCAGCCATGCGATCGCTTCCTTGGAGTTGTTCTTCTCCGGGGCAAGCGTAAGCAGCTTCACCATGCCTGGATGCTTCTCGTTCCATTCCTTCAGCCATTCCAGCTGAGGGTCGAGGATGTAAGCCGGGTTTTGAGCGCCAGGCCACTTCTCGCTAATGAATGGACCTTCTAGGTGAACGCCCAAAAGCGGGGCATATTGATTGCCGGATTGCTGATACTCCGCGACGGCATCCAGCACCGCGTCGATCGCTTCCTTCGAAGCGGTCATCGTCGTGGCGAGCATGCCGGTCGTTCCTTGCGAGGCATGAAACTTCGTAATCCGATCATAGCTTTCGCTATTGGCATACATAAAGTCGCCGCCAAATCCGCCATGGACGTGGACGTCGATAAAGCCCGGAAGCAGCCAGCCGCCTTTGCCATCCACGCTATCTGCATTCCTCGGCAGCTCCCCGGAGGATTCCTCCGGCACGATCGCGGCAATACGACCGTCTGAGACATGCACGCTGCCCTTAACAACCCGATCCTCCAGCACGATATGAACGTTATGAATGTTCCAAGTCAGGGAGCTCATAGTCATTTACCCCAGCATCCTTCCCGCTTCACGATCAAGCAGAACCGTTACTCGCGGATGTGTCTGCAGCAAGGAAGCAGGCACTTTAGTCGTAATTGGGCCGGTCAGCGCTTCTTTTACGATATTCGCCTTATCGGAGCCGCGAACGACCAGCAAGATGGTATTCGCCTTCAATATGGAGCCGATGCCCATTGTGTAAGCTTCCTTCGGCACTTCATCAATAGATGCGAAGAAGCGGGCGTTGGCTTCCAGAGTCTCTTCCTTCAGCTTCACGACATGCGTGCCTGCAGACAGATGCTCGTCAGGCTCGTTGAACGCGATATGGCCATTGTGGCCGAGACCGAGCAATTGGATGTCGGCAGGATGCTCGTTAATCATCGCTTCATAACGGCGGCATTCCTCTTGCGGGTCCTCAGCCATGCCGTCTGGCAGATTCGTCTGGATCGCAGGAATGTCGACATGCGAGAAGAGATTCTGGTTCATATAGTAGGCGTAGCTTTGATCATTGTCCGGCGTCAGCCCGACGTATTCGTCAAGGTTGTATGTGGTTACGCCGCTGAAGCTTACTTTATTGTTTTTATAATCTTCTACCATTTTGGCATAAATACCTACAGGTGTCGATCCCGTCGCAAGTCCCAATACCGCATTTGGCTTCTCGTTAATTAGCTTGCGGAAGATCTCCGCTGCGTACAAATCAAGCTCTTCGGATGTTTCAAAAATACGGATGTCCATGGTAATGCCTCCTGATTGTTTGAATTTCAACAACGGGCGGAAAAAGCCGCCGCTGATACCGTTTGTCGTATGTCTTTAGTGTATATGAAAGAGCAGCAATACACAATGATTTTGATCGGCAAATTCAAATATTTGATTGGAATAATCAAAGGATAATAGAGGTGTAATTGGTTATTTTAGTAAACTACAAGCAAGGCCATTTCTTTTCTGATCCATAGCAGGAGACACGTCTTGTTCAGTTGAAGATTTCTATCCGCCGAGGGATCTCCGGAAGCGGAATCGGCAGAAATATGCTATGCTAATCTGTAAAGCTATCTTGCATTGCCGTCCCTGTCGGAGTAGAACCGGGGAAGGGGCATGCAGCCAGGGGGTCAATCTTTGAAGTCAAATCGCGAGGGTCATACCGAAAAGCGCAAGGGAGAGCATATCCGCATCTGCCTGCAGGAGGAAGTGAACGGCGTCGGAATCCGGACGGGCTTCCAGGAATACCGCTTCAAGCACAATGCGCTTCCCGAGCTGTCGTTCGAACATATACGGCTAGATACAGAATGGCTTGGCCAGCCGATGCGTACTCCGCTGCTTGTCAGCTCGATGACGGGCGGTACGGATGAGGCGGGCGCCATTAATAAGCGGCTTGCGATAGCCGCAGAGGAGCGGGGCTGGGCGATTGGGCTCGGCTCCATGCGCGCAGCGCTGGAGAAGGAGGAGCTGGCCCAGACGTTCAAGATTCGCGCGTTTGCGCCGAGCATTCCGATTATCGCCAATATTGGAGCCGTCCAGCTCAATTACGGCATGGGGCCGGAGGCATGCCAGCGCGCAGTCGACTTGGCTGAGGCGAATGCGCTTGTTCTGCATCTCAACGCTCTGCAGGAAGTGTTCCAGCCGGAGGGCGATACTGATTTCAGCGGTTTGCTGCGCCGGATTGAAGAGGTATGCCGAAGCGTGTCGGTACCGGTCGGCGTGAAGGAAGTAGGCTGGGGCATCGATGGAGAGACAGCGGTCCGGTTAAGCGAAGCTGGCGTCGCCTTTATCGACGCGGCGGGAGCAGGCGGAACGTCATGGAGCCAGGTTGAGAAGTTCCGGGCAGGCGATCCGGTACGCCGCGGGGCTGCCGAAGCGTTCGCGGGATGGGGAATCCCGACTTCAGAGAGCGTATCGGAAGTACGGGCCGCCCTGCCTTCAATGCCGATCGTGGCCAGCGGCGGACTGCATCACGGAGTCGATGCGGCCAAAGCGATTGCGCTGGGAGCGAATATGGCGGGCTTCGGGCGTTCGCTGCTTCCGCAAGCGGCGGGTGCCGATAACGACTTGTCGGTTGAGAGACTGCTGGAGCAGTTCTCGCGCATCGAGTTCGAGCTGCGCGCCGCCATGTTCGGGATCGGAGCGGGAACCATTCAGGAGCTTGGCCGTACAGACCGGCTTCTATCTATTGGTTCAATATAGCATCCATACAAAACGGCAAGCCTATCATAGGCTTGCCGTTATCTGATTAACCCGGTTCCTTCGATCTTGACCATCGCTTCTACATTGAATTCAGCATCCGGATAGAGCTGAGTCCAATTGTTCCAAGCATTCTTGCCGGGATAGACCGCCCGATAACGCAGGCCGAATCCGAAGGGATCAACGCCATGGCGTTGAATTTTTTTCAGCAATGCTACGGCTGCCTTCTCATATTCGGTAGCCAGAGCATCCTCCACCGACAGCCAATCTTTATCGAACAAGCCGTTAGGCGCCTCTTCAAATACAACATCCATTTTAACCTTCATTGTGATGCGCACCGGGGCTGTATGTCCCTGAAGGCGGAAGCTGGAATTCAATTGATTGATTGCAATAACCAGCGGCGTGCCCTTGAACATGCCATGCATGGACGCTTTTGTAAAGTGATCCGACATTTGATTGAACAGCTGTGTTTCGGCAGGCGTTAAAATCGTTTTTATTTTTTCTTTGTCGAACAGGGCGACCTGATTAATGATGTAGCTTTCCTTGCCGTCATTCGTGATGATGGCGAGCGCCGGGTCCATACCCTTCTCTGACACTCTTCTTGCAAATCCTGATAAGGTCTCTGCATAATTGTACGAAGACTCCGTGCCGTCAGCGCCGAAGGACAGCAGCAGCGCATTGCCCGGATACCGTTCGGATGCCGGACGGACGTGCAGCACAGTTTCTGCTGTAGGTCTGCCAATGGCGAGCGTAGCCACGCTTTGAATATCTCTCCTGCGGAGCATCCATTCAATGGAATGGTTAATATCCCGCTTGGCCAGCTCTTCCCCAATAATCATCATTTTGCAATGTCCGAAGTCCAGCTCTTTGTCTACATAGGCTTTCAGCATACGCACCCCTTCGGCGATGCTTGGAGCGTCAATGGTCTCATACTGGATTTTGGATGCGCCAGGTTCAATTTTTGGAGACGGGATGGCAAGCTGGAGAGTGATCCGGTACGGCTTGCTTTTATTGCCGGACCAGTCGATGCCGGTGGCAACGACAAAAAAACGCTTGTCGATGTCCTTGAAGCCGCAGCCGCTAATGGTTAGAAGAGCGAGTAATAGTGAAAGAAGCGCCGCATAGCGGTTCATTCCGGCTTTAACCTCCTCCTGCTCAAAATGAACACCCAGAGCACGCCTACGATCTCTGTGAACATGCGAAGCACCAGCCAATAGGAAGTAATGAGATAATTGATTTTCTCATTCGTAAAGATCAGGTACAGCACGGTCGCCGTTGCGAATACGGCTAGAATGATGTAATTGGCTTTTGGAGCTTTGGGACTGTCGATCTCCGGCTTGCAAGCCTTGAAGCAGCTTTTGATATATTCCATCCCCAGATGCCAGCCGGACATCGTATAAACCAGCGTCAGATTGAGGAATACAATCAGGAACAGAAATATGACGCGTTCGATAAATCCGTACTGCATGATTAGCGAGTCGGAAGTGACTGCCCAGAGATAAATATAGCGGTCTACGCCTTCCGTCCCGTGAAAGCCGATCGGAACAAAAAACGTAATCAGCAAAATAATAAACCCCAAAATGGGATAGACGTAGAGATGCTTGAAGCGGAAATTGGGCGGAAACAGCCTGTTGAACAGCGCCAAGTGAATATAGCCTGTAAAAATAAGCGTGGCCGCAGCCAGCGTAATGACAGTCGGCATTACGGTCACATAATTGGCGATGACCCGGATGGAATCAAAATTAAGCTGCGGGCTCCTCACCATTTTAAACATGATGAACAGAATGATAGGAGCGTTCACAATAATCCCGATTTCAATGATGAAAGCAATCGTCAACGTGGAACGGGAAGCGGCGTATGCAGCAGCTAACACCATCATAATCAGAATGACGGTCGTATTGGCATCCGGGTTGAAGAAGCGATTGATAAGTACCGCATAAGCAACCACAACGATTGTAGAGGAGAACCACCACATGATTGCGAAATAAACCGATGTAAGCGAGACAAGCCATCTGGGACAATACTTCTTCAATATTTCCGGATAGCCGAGTCCGGGATACCTCGCCATGGCGCTAGTGAACATATACATCAATATCGCGCCGATAACAGGGGCCGCAATCAATGCGGATACACCGCCTGAATAACGGTTTTTCACCAAAATATGCGGCACGAACAGCATCAGATTCATCAAGCTGACGAGCATGAAGTTATAGAAGAAATAACGGTTCATTTGGCCCTCACCTGCCCAACATCTCCCTCTGCCGGATTGACCTTCCCATGAAGCCGGAAGTATGGCTTGCCGAAACTTCTAAGATTGCATAGATAGCTGACATAGAGAAACAGTCCCACCGCTACGCCCGAGATGCCGAAGAAGATCGAGGCGGCGATTAGGGGATATTTCAGGAAGCGCACGGAAAACGAAAGCGAGTTAATCGGAATGACGAAGTTGGAAATCGCTACCACCGACGTAACAATGATCATAATGCTGCTGACCAGTCCCGCTTGCTGCGCGGCTTGGCCCAGGATGAGGCCGCCAACCGTTGTCGCTGTTGAACCGATATACCGGGGGAGGCGGATGCTCGCTTCGATGAGCGCCTCAATCATGAAGAGCATAACAAACACTTCAATATAGGACGGATAAGGCACGGCCGATCGGCTTGCCGCAATCGAGAAGGCAAGCTGTACCCGGAACAGCTCCGGATTGTACGATACAATGGCGATATAGAGTGCCGGAAGCGTAATCGTCAAGATAATCGACAGGTAGCGGATCACGATGAGCGTTCTTGTCATCCAGTACGCTTCATAATTGTCTTCTATCGCATGCATAAAGTCGAAGAAGGAGACAGGCATAATCAAGGCGAACATGCTGCCTTTGATCAGCACGACAACTTTTCCTTTGCTAAGGGACTTGGCAATCCGGTCCGGGCGCTCTGTAATAAGAACGGTAGGGAAGAGATGGCGGCGCTTGCCGATCAGGAGCTTCTCCAGCTCGCCTGCGGCATGCACCATATCGATGCTGATGCTGCTTAGCTTCGAGCGTACGTTGTCGAGAACGGACGGATCGACATGCCGCTGATCGAACACGACCAGCAGAGGCGTCTTCGAGATATAGCCTACGGAATATTCTTCAACGGCAACCTCGGGCGCAGGATACATCGTGCGAATAAGGTTCATCGATTTGTTCAGATCTTCGCTCAGGGCGATCTGCGGACCTTGAATGGCGCTTTCGACTTGCGTCTGGGGACTCTCGTTGCAGATCACGTCCCCGGTAAAGAAAGAGAAGATTTCACCAGAATCGATGTCCTTGATCAAGACATTGCCCCGCAGCATCAGATCCTGCCATCGTGCGGGGTCCTCGATCTTGAGATACTCCGGTATCGTGTCCAGTTGCTTGCGGTAAGGAATTTCTTCTTTGGTAAAGGGGACGGTAATAAAGTCGCTGATCATCTTCTCGTCGCATAGCGGAGCGATATATGCGATTTCGATGCTCATGGTGCTGTTGCTGAGCGTATAGGTCTTCAAATCCGCCGCTTCGGCGAATAACAAGCGGATACGTTCGTTCATAGAACTCGCCTCCTGGCAGCGATTGATTTGCCGTCAATGGCGCGGCAAGCTTCCATAGTTTGCGCCGCGTGGCAAAACTTATGCTAAGATAAGGTAATCATCATGGCCGTTACTCATCCGGCAGAGGAAAGGAAGCCGTTAGAAAGCAATGAAACCATGGTATGAACAAAGCTTTGGCAAGGATTATATGATCGTCTACCGCCATCGGGATTGGGAAGAGGCTAACGAGGAAGCCCGGAGGATGGCGATGTGGCTGGCGCTGCCGGAGAAGGCGCGCGTGCTCGACATCGGCTGCGGCATGGGCAGGCATTCCCTTGCGTTGTCGGAAGCCGGCTTTGAGGTGACTGGGGTGGATCTGTCCGATGCGCTGCTGCAGGAAGCGCGGGAGCACGACAGCGAAGGGAGCGTGACATGGAAGCATGGCGATATGAGAGAGCTGCCCTTCGCAGGCGGCTCGTTCGATGCGACCTTTAATCTGTTCACTTCCTTCGGTTATTTCTCGGTTGAGGAGGATAACAAGCGCGTGCTTCGGCAAATCCGGCGAGTATTGCGCGAGGGAGGCGCATTCCTGATTGACTTCCTGAATCCCGCTTATGTGGAGCGGAATCTCATTGCGTGGTCCGAGCGCTTCGACGAGCCCTGCGGATTGCAAATTGTCGAAGAACGTTCGATTGCGGACGGATGGGTACAGAAGGAGATTTCCGTATTCGAGCCGGAGCAGCCTGAACGGGCGCGGCAATATTTGGAGAGAGTGCGGCTGTATCCTTTGCAATGGTTCGAGCAGCACTGCGCGGATTCGGGGCTTAAGCTGGAGCAAGTATATGGCGATTACGACGGCCGTCCTTATGACAAGGAAGAGTCGCCGCGAATGATAATGGCAGGGAGTGCAATATGAGCGAGATTAGAACGACATTAGAGCATGGTTGGATTCAGGTGAAGGTTCCGCTGCCCTTCTCGTTGAAATGGGTGAACAGCTATATCGTGCCGGAGACAGAGGGGGTTACGATTATTGATCCGGGACTCGGCACCTCTGGCGCCAAGGAGCTATGGGCGAATACCCTGGCGGAAGAAGGGCTTGGTTGGGACGACATTAAGCGTATTGTGCTGACTCACCAGCATCCTGACCATTATGGGCTTGCTGGATATATGCAGGAGCGCTCTGGCGCTCCTGTCTATATGACGGAGCGGTCGCATGCTTATACCCAGCGGCTGTGGGGGGAAGGAAGCCGGTTCCCTGAAGCGCTGCGCAGGTTGTACGTACTTCATGGCATGCCTGGGGAGATTATGAACCGCATTGAAGACAATCTGGACGGGTTTGCTGCCCTTGTATCGCCGCAGCCCAAGGTGGAGTACATAGCAGCCGGCCAGCGAATTCAATTGGGCCAGCGGGAGTGGGAGCTGATTGACGCTCCGGGCCATGCGTATGGCGCCTTATGCTTCTATCAGCCTGATATTCGCTGGATGATATGCGGCGATCAGGTGCTGCCCCGCATTACGCCGAATGTGAGTGTCGTGCCGGATGAGGAAGAGGATCCGCTCGAGACGTTTCTCGCCAGCCTGAAGGAATTGAGGGCGTATGACGTCGCCTATGCTTTGCCGGGCCACCGGGATCCATTTACAGACTTCAAAGGCCGAATCGACGAGCTGATTGCCCATCACGCACGGAGGCTTGACAAGATGGCTGAGCTGCTGAAGCAGGAGCCGGGCACTGCCTTTGCGCTATGCGAGACGCTGTTCGGCAGCCGGCTGCGGGATAATCCGCATAATCTCAGGTTTGCCATGTCCGAGACGCTCGCGCATCTGTATTTTTTGGAGCGTGAAGGCCGAATCCGGAGCCGTGAATCCGGAGCCGCACTACTCTATGAATCGATATAAAGCGTGAAGCCCTTCCATGCCGGAGCCGGCATGAGGGCTTCTTTTTTATGCCCATTTGACGCGTTTCGGGTATTATTTAGCTCTAAAAATGTGCGGTTCCGCGATGACCGTTGATTTTGTACAACAATCGTTAATTAGTGTTCTGGAATGGGAGGGCTGCCCGATTTAAGATATTACTATTCCATATCCAAGATTACGAATGAGTAGGTGGTTAGCAGTGTTAGATCGGGTAGCTAAGAGGAAAGATTCAGCAGGCATGCAGCCTAACGCTTCTCTGGACAAAGCCTCGTTCTGGGTGAGGTTTGCGAGGCAATGGGACTATCAACTCATGATTTTGCCGGCCATTCTGTTTCTGCTGATATTCAGTTACGGCCCGATGTGGGGCGTGCTGATGTCGTTCCAGGAATTCAATTTGTTCAAGGGCTTCTGGGAGAGCGAATGGGTAGGCTTCCGCCATTTTGAAATGTTTTTTGAATCGCCGGAGTTTTGGCGCATCATGCGCAATACGTTCGTGATCAGCATCTTGAAGCTGGCCATCGGCTTCCCGGCTCCAATCATTCTGGCACTGATGCTGAACGAGATTGGCGGCGTATTGTTCAAGCGGTTCGTCCAGACGATTACGTATATCCCCCATTTTATTTCGTGGGTTGTCATTTCCGGTTTTGTCTTCTCCATGTTTGCAGTGGATGACGGCGCAGTGAACAACCTGCTGCTCGCCATCGGTCTGATCGACACGCCGATCAACTGGATGTCGTCGCCGAATTACTTCTGGACCATTCTGGTCGGGACGAATGTATGGAAGGAGATCGGCTTCGGCTCTATTGTCTATCTGGCAGCTATCGTCGGCATCGATCCTTCCTTGTATGAAGCGGCAGCCATTGACGGAGCCAGCAGATGGAAGCAGATCTTCACCATTACGCTTCCCGGCATCGCGCCTGTCATCATCATCTTCCTTATTCTCGGCGTGGGCAACGTGCTGAACGCAGGGTTCGAGGACATTATGATGCTCACCCGCAACCTGAACAACGGCATCGTCATGTCGGTCGCGGATGTGCTTGATACGTATGTGTACCAGATGGGCATCATGAACCAGCGATATTCGTACGCGACGGCAGCGGGCTTGTTCAAATCGCTGCTCAGCATCGTGCTTCTGGTCGGGGCTAATGCGATTGCCCGCAAGCTGGGACGGGAGAGTCTATGGTAAGCATGGCATTCGGGACCAAGATGAAACTATCATGAGGAGTGGCGACATTGAAGCTGTCATTAACAGATAAAGCATTGCGCGGCACGATTTACGCGCTGCTCACGATTTTGGCGTTTATTACGTTTTATCCCTTCTGGAATTCGCTAGTCATCTCGTTCAACAGCGGCTCGGATACGGCGCTTGGCGGAATCACCTTTTGGCCGAGGGACTTCACGCTTCAGAACTACGAGATTGTATTCAAGGACAAGCAAATATTCAATGCTTACTTTATTACGATCCTGAGAACGGTGTTCGGAACGGCGCTGTCGATGTTCTTTACGGCGCTATTCGCTTACGGACTATCGAAAAAGGGCATTTTGCTCAAAAAGTTTTATACGCTGTTTGCCATCTTTACGATGTTTTTCAACGGAGGCCTCATTCCGTACTTTATCATCGTGTACAGCTTGAACTTGTACAACACATTTTTCTTCTTGATCCTTCACGGCATGGTCAGCGTCTACAATATGATTATATTCCGGACATTCTTCACCCAGCTGCCGGACGGCATCGAGGAATCGGCACGCATCGACGGATGCTCGAACTTCGGCGTATTTTTCCGGATCGTGCTTCCGGTCTCCGGTCCCGTGCTGGCTACGTTAGGACTATTCACGGCGGTGTTCCTCTGGAATGACTGGTTTATACCGGCGGTCTTTATCAACGATCAGAACCTGGTGCCGCTGCAGACGCTGCTGGTCCAGATCATTAATGCCGGCACAACGGCCAACCTGCTGAACAATCTGAACAGCTATGCGCAAAGCGCGGTGTCCCAGACTGTAACGGTCAAGGCGCTTCAGATGGCGACCATGATGGTGGCGACGCTGCCGATTCTTATGGTATATCCGTTCCTGCAGCGCTACTTCGTCAAAGGCGTGCTGATCGGCTCGCTGAAAGAGTAATACCGCATTAACAATTAAGAGCAACGGGGATATACTGGTATCAGTATATCCCAGTTCGCTTTTTTCTGTTTTCGAGGGAGGAACATCCGTGTATAAAGCAATCGTAGTGGACGATGAAAATTTCGACCTGGAGGGCATGAGGCAGCTAATTCCATGGACAGAGCTGGGCATTGAGGTGCTGCGGTGGGAGAACAAGCCGCTCGCGGCATGGTCGTTCATTGAGGGGAACCATCTCGACATTCTCATTACCGATATCAAGATGCCGATTATGAGCGGCCTGGAGCTGGCCAAGCTGGCGCAGCAGAAAAACAACCGCGTGAAGAAGGTGTTCATCAGCGGCTATCAGGATTTCGACTATGCGAAGCAGGCGCTGGATATGAAGGCGGATGCATACCTGCTCAAGCCGTTGGACGATGATGAACTGATCGATATATTGCGAAGAGTCGTAGCGGAGCTGGATGCGATGAAGGAGGAGGAAGCCTCCGGCATGGACTCCTTCGAGTTCATCCGCAACGATGTGGTGCTGCATCTGCTGGAGGGCGATATGGATGAGCAGACGCTGCATACCTTTCTCCAGAAGTATTCCGTCAATATTCCGCAGACGGCTGCCGCCGCTGTGCTTATTGAGGTGGACCGTGTTCTGCCCAGCCGCTATTCGGAGCGGGACCATGCCATTCTGCTGGATCATACGCTTGAGCTGATTATGAATTATATCGACAAGCGCAATCTGGGCTTGTATTGCAAAGTATCGGATGCGCGAATCGGCCTTATCTATACGGCATCGGAATCTGGCATGACCGGCGAGCTGAACCGCATGATCGACGGGGTCAGGTCGGGCGGTCCGCTTACGGCGACAGTCAGCTTCGGCGATCCCGTGACGGACCGCAGTTCGCTTGTAGCTTCCTTCGGACAAGCGCGCGAGCTGATCGGCTTCAAGATGTTTCTGGGACGGGACCGCCTGATCTTGCCTGGCGAGGCCAAGTGGAATGAGGCGAAGGAGGTTCGGGACGTCAACTCCATTCTGGATCAAATGTTCACAGCGACTGTCAATTATCAGCTCGTGCGCATATGCGACTGCATGGAGGAGCTCTTCCAGCTGGTGAAGACGTTCGAAAAGCCGATACGGGTGTATCACTTCTCGCTGCATATTGTCATGAAGCTGGAGCATTACCTGGAGGGGATGAATGAGAGCTTCAACAGCCTGCTTGGCTGGAGCAATGATTATTTCGATACGATCAACCAGTTCGAGACAGCCCATGATATCCAGTCCTGGCTTCAGCGGACGCTCTTCGAAATCTCTGAGATCTTGTATACGCGCAAGCAAAGCCGGAACAATCGGCTGTTCGACGAAATTACGGGCTATGTGAAGGAGCATCTGTCGGAGGAGATTACGCTGAAGGAAATGGCCAATCATTTTGCCTATTCGCCCAATCATCTCGGCCATATGTTCAAGGTGACGATGGGCGTCAGCTTCAATGAATACATGGCGATGTGCCGCATGGAGAAGGCAAAGGAGCTGCTCCGCAACCATAAGCTGAAAGTATATGAAGTAGCCGATCAGGTCGGTTACAAAAGCTTGACGTATTTCAGCCGGGCATTCCGCGAATATGCGGGCATGACGCCCGGAGATTACAGAAAGCAGGGGGGACTCGCATGAGCCGCCGTCCGGAACGGTTTTTTCCGCTTAGGTACAAGCTGCTGGTGTCGTATATTCTGCTGGCGCTTATACCGGTGCTCGCTATCGGCAGCTATTCCTACTATTATACGATGCATTCCATCGAGGAGCGGACGAAGGATAACCTAAAGGTGGCGCTGGGCCAATTCTCGAACAGCGTGCAAATCCGCATGTCCGATATTATCCGCAGCTCCGACGCCGTCTTCGACGACCAGGTGCTGTCGCGTTATCTGTCAGGATATATTCTGGGCTATGAGCGCCACCAGATTATGACGACCTACGTGCTGCCGAAGCTCGATATGGCTACCGCGCTGCCGAACGTGCAGGTCATGCTCGATGTGTATCTGGACCGGTCTTCGGTCGACGAATATTATTATGATGCGAAAGAAAAGTTTCTGCGGGACGGACAGAGGCAATTCGGCATCCGCTATACGGAACGGATTCAGGATGAGCCTTGGTATATGGAGATGCAGGATCTGGCCTACGACAGCATCGTCTGGCAGCAGATCGGCAATGACAAAGAGTTTCAGAATATCTCGCTGGTCAGGCCGCTCATAGACTATGAGCGAATCGGCAAGATTGGCCTAATCAAAGTAACGGTGAAGCTGAAGGATATATTCGAGGATTATGATTTCAGCGCTTTTGGCGAAGGGATGAAGCTTGTCGTCGTCGATGAGACCAATAAGCTGCTGTATACAAGCTCCATGCCGGAGGAGGAGTACCGGGAATCGATGCTGGTGCAGGCTGAAGCGAGCGGAGATATGCTGCTGGAGTCCCCGCTTGGCATGATGAACGCGCGCATTGCCGTATTGGTGCCGATGGAATCGATGCACAAGGAATCTTTTCACATGAGAAACACGGTCATATGGATCTGCTTGTCCAGCATGCTGGTTGCGATACTGATCAGCATCTTTACGTCCAAAGTGTTCACTTTGAGGTTCGGCAAGCTGGTGCATTCCTTGCAGGCGTTCAAGGAAGGGGACTTGCAGCGGCGGATCAAATACAGGGGCAATGACGAGTTCAGGCAAATATCCGAGGCGTTCAATGACATGGCCTCCACGATACAAAGCCAGATTAACGAGATATACATCAGCAAGCTGGAGAAGAAGGAGGCGGAGCTGCAAATCCTGCATGCGCAAATTAATCCGCATTTTCTCTATAATACATTCTCCTCGATTAGCCGGATGGCCAAGCTTGGCGAGCTCGAGAAGCTGCATGAGATTATCCGGTCGCTGGCGAAGTTTTACCGCATGACCTTGAACCGTGGCGAGATGTTTATTCCGATCGGCAAAGAAATTGAAATCATCGAATCGTATTTGAGCATCCAGAACATTAAGTACGCCGGCCGGATAATTGTCAGGTTCGAGATTGAGGAGTCGCTCCTTGAATACAAGACGGTCAAGTTTGTCCTTCAGCCGTTCGTGGAGAATGTGCTGGAGCATGCCTGGTACGACGATCAGATCGAGATTGATGTAGCCGTCTTCGCTGAAAGCGAAGGGGAGATCGTGATGGAAGTCCGCGATAACGGACTCGGCATGAAGGAAGAGACGATTGCGGCGATCTTCAGTGAATCAGGCAATGGAATCGGGTATGGCATTCGCAATGTCGAGCAGCGGATCAAGCTGCATTTTGGACAGTCCTATGGCGTTGCGATCCGCAGCATGATTGGTCACGGGACAGCCGTACAGCTGCGCATTCCGGCCGTGTCAGAGATTGAGAAGGCTGGCGGTGAAAGCGATTAAGCGCTGGCTCCTGTCCGTCGTAAACGTTTGCAAAAAGCGTCATTGATTTAGTACACATTTCGTTGATTGGGACGATTTTTTGCCTCGGCTATCGATTCTATAATGAGCTTGTAGCACATAATCAAGAGAGGGGCAAATGATTCATGAAGAGCAAAAAATCGTATCAAGCGCTGATCGTGCTGGCGCTTAGCGTCATCCTCGTGCTTAGCGCTTGTTCGAGCAAAAACGACCCGGCTCCTTCGCCAAGCCCGACGGCTTCGCCAAGCGGCAATGAACAAGGCACGGGCAATGAAGGAGGGGACGGCGAGGTATCCAAGGATCCCCGTTCCAAAGTAAAGCCGGTAACCTTCACGCAATACGTGCATTATGACTGGTTTACAGCGCCGTCGTGGGAAGAGCGCCCGCATGGCAAATGGATTACGGACAACCTCGGCGTTACAATAGAGCCGATTCAGTCCAACGGCGCAGCGGCACAGCGCCTCAACTCCATGATCGTATCCAATGAGCTGCCGGATGCGCTTGTACTGGACAAAGGCAAGGACGTAGAGCGTCTTGTGGAAGCCGGCAAGCTGGTTGCGCTTGATCCTTATCTGGAGAAGTACCCTGAGTTTGTCGAGACAATCGGCGAAGAGACGCTGAACATGCTGCGCAGCGCCGACGGCAAGCTCTATCAGATTCCGAACTGGTACATTAACGGCGATCAAGGCAACGGCAACGCGGCGTATATCGTCAATAAGAAAATTCATAAAGATCTGGGCTCCCCTCCGCTGGAGACTTGGGATGACCTGGAAGCTTACTTGAAGCAAGTCAAAGAGAAATATCCGAACATCATTCCATTTGATGCTGGCGAAGTACGCGACGGCTCGGAACTGCAGATGCTTGGCATGCTGTACAGCGGAGCGGCGAACGGCAATACGCCTCATTTCATCTCGCCAGGCGGCGTGTTCGGCGTACCGCAAGGCGACCAAATCGTCTCGATCTTCCAGGACCCGTCCTTCCAGGAAGCGGCGCTGTATACAAGCCGTCTGTTCCGCCAAGGCTTGACGTCCCAGGATATGTTCACGCAGACGCGCGACCAGATCAACGAGAAGCTTAGAGCGGGCAATATCGCGGTATTCGCGGCATATGACGCTGTTGTAGAAGGCATTGGCCGCGAAGCGAACAACACGCTGAAAGCAAAAGATCCGGAAGCAGGCTATGATGTCATCTGGCCGGTGCACAAAGCGGGCGTAGACAAAAATCAAGTATTCCCGTCCGGCTACAACGCACTGGGCTGGAACGTCAACGTCATTACGACCAAAGCTGCCGATCCGGAAGCGATCTTCGCTTACATGAACTGGGCGACCAGCGAGGAAGGCCAGCGCGTATTCTTCTTTGGCCCTCCGGGACTGTTCTACGATGATGTGCAAGACGGCGTGCCGGTACCTAACGATGCTTACATCAACCGCGATCCGAAAAAATACGATGAGCTGAAAATCGGCGAATTCAACTGGTACGGCAATACGGTATATATCGATACTACGAAAGGCAAGCGCGAGAAGCTGCTGCCTGAGGAAGCGCAAGACTGGACAACTGTCGGCCAAGCGACGGTATCGTTCAAGACATCCAAAAATATTACGGAGTTCTCTAACATGACTCCGGTTCCTACTTCGGAGGAAGGCATCATTATGCAGCGCTTGACGGACTACTATAAGCAAGCCGTCTCGCAAATCGTCTTTGCGAAGAGCGATGAGGAAGTGATCTCTCTGATCCAGAAGGCTGACCAAGAGACACAAGGCCTGGGTTATCAGAAGCTGCTGGATTGGAAAACAACGAAGTGGAAAGAAAACCTGGATATCATGAAAAAATAATAGAACTGGAAATCCTCTCTCCATGCGCGGAGGCTGTCTGCAGACGGCTTCCGCCGCAAGGGGAGGGGATTTTTTGTGTTGGGAACAGGCCTCTGCGCATAGTCGAAACGATGATATATGTTGCACGCTAATCGATTATATGTTACACATTATATATAAATATTACGTCATATATCATCCGTTTCGTTTGCTGATATGGGACAAAGGGGAGAATGCGCTTGGAGAGAGAATTAGCCTTGGAGATTGTTCGCGTGACAGAGCTGGCTGCGCTTGCGTCCGCGCCATGGATGGGCAGAGGAGACAAGAACAGCGCTGACGGAGCCGCCACGACAGCGATGAGGACGATGTTCGATTCCGTATCCATTCGAGGCACGGTTGTGATTGGGGAAGGAGAGATGGACGAAGCCCCGATGCTTTACATTGGCGAGGAAGTAGGCAGCCTGCAAGGACCGGAAGTGGATGTGGCGGTCGATCCGCTGGAGGGCACCGAGATTGTAGCCAAGGGGCTGAACAATGCGCTTTCCGTCATTGCGGTAGCCGGCAAGGGGCAGCTGCTTCATGCGCCGGACATGTACATGGAGAAGCTGGCATATGGTCCGGCGCTGGTCGGCAAGCTCAGCATTACGGATCCGATGGAGACGACGCTCCTCAAGGCTGCTGATGCGCTGGGCAAAAAGGTTGCGGACCTGACGGTTATGATTCTGGATCGGACGCGCCATGAATCGATTATAAAGGTGCTTCGCAAGGTAGGCGTGCGCATTAAGTTTCTGTCGGATGGCGATGTGGCGGGCGCTATGGCGCCCGCATTCCCAGAGGCGGGCATTGACCTGTATGTGGGCTCAGGAGGCGCGCCAGAGGGTGTGCTGGCGGCTGCAGCACTCAAGTGTATGGGAGGCGAGCTGCAGGGCCGCCTTATGCCGGCAGATGCGGCGGAATACGGGCGCTGCATCCAGATGGGCATTGAGGAGCCATACCGCGTGCTGACGATGGACGATATGGTCGGGACAGAGGATGTCATTTTTGCGGCGACAGGGGTAACGCCGGGCGAATTTCTGGGCGGGGTGCGCTACTTCCCCGACGAGCGGGCCGAGACGCACTCCATTGTGATGAGGGCGAAGACAAAGACGGTCCGTTTCATCCGCTCCATCCATTACCTGCCGAACAAGCCGCTGCTGCAGCAGGCTTGACCGCTGACAAATGTAAAAAGGCCGCTTCCGAGGTGCGTACACCTTGGGAAGCGGCCTCTTCTATTGCATGCTAGTCAAGCGGCGGCGTAGTGACGCCCTCGCGCTCGGCTTGCTTGCGGTGGGCGATACGGCTTGCTGCGGAAGCGGCGATCGCTCCGACAATATCGTCGAGGAAGGTATGTATTTCGCCGTCGGTTTTGCTGTTCAGCCGAACCAGAATGCCCGGCTTTACTTTATCGACATAGCCGAAGTTCGTAAATCCGATGCTTCCGTATACGTTCACGATCGACAGAGCCAATATTTCATCGCAGCCATAGAGACTTTCATCATGCTTGATCATGTCTTGCAGCGGAGGCAGCAGCTTGCCTTCCTCTGCCAGAATATCGAGCTGAATGCCAGTCAACACGGCATTCTGCACCTCGCGCTTGGACAATACGGCGTCCACATGCTCCAGGCAGTCCTCTGCCGTCAGGCCGGGGAAATAATCCTTCTGCAGGAACAGCACCAGCTCGGCGATGTCCCCTTTGGTCACTCCGCGTTTGGCGAGCCATTCATCCGTTGCGGCAGCTACTTTCGAGCTATTCAGGCTGTAGATATTCGCGTTCTCTTTCAATATGGTTCCCCCTCATGATTTTATGGACAAAACTGGTCTAAAACAGGGAAGGGCTCGTATACATATTACTACAAATGAGGAGTTGTACAAAGGCCGACAGGCTAAAATCAATTGGGGAGGAATTTTCAACATGATTCAGAAAAAATGGATTCGCCGCACCGCATACGTCGCCCTTCTGGCACTGCCCGTTCTGACCGCGGGCTGCGGATTGTTCTCACAGCAGACAAGCAAGTCGATCGACCCGCCGCAGCAGCAGGTGGAGCAAACCGACGGCATCGAGGGCGAAGGAGAACCTACCGGACAGGCTCCGGCCGAAGGAGTAACAGCGTCCACATTGACGGTTTATCTGCAAGATGCGAATGGCTATCTGGCTCCGATTACGGTGCCGGCAGCGCTGACGGCGAAGGATTCGGCGCCTCAGAAGGCGCTCGAAATTATGGTCGACAGCGGCGCTTACGCCTCGCTCCTGCCAGAGGACTTCCGCGCGCTGATCCCGCAGGGGACACAAGTGATGTCCTATGAATACGATCAAGAGCGCAAGGTGGCGAAAATCAACCTGTCCGAGGCTTTCACGAATTATCCGGAGCAGGACGAGCGCGCGATTGTCGAAGCGATTACTTGGACGCTCACGGCTATGAGCGGCATTGAAGGCGTAGAGCTTCAAGTTGAAGGCGAGCCGCTTGAGGCGATGCCGGTGGCAGGCTTCCCGATCCAAGGCGATCTGAACCGCTCGATCGGCATCAACATCGAGCAAGCGGACGGCGTCAGCGTAGCAAGCTCTTATCCGGTTACCCTCTACTTCTCTTCCGAGACACTGCATGAAGAGCAGTATTATGTTCCGGTCACAAGGCTGATTGAGCGCTCCGACTCGACGGCGCATGCGGCGCTGGAGCAATTGATCCAGGGACCGCTGGATAAGAAAAAGCTGACAAGCGTCATTATGTCCAATGTGGAAGTGTCCAACATCGAAGAGAAGGATGGCGTGCTTGTCGTTGACCTGCAAGACGACTCTTATGTCACAGGCCTGCCAATCCCGTCCGAGATGCTGCAGTCCGTCGTGCTGTCGCTAACGGAGAGCACGAAAGCGGCTCAGGTTCAAATCCGGATTAACGGCGAGACGAACCTGGTGGACGACAGCAACAACTCCTACAGCCAGCCAGTCGGCAGACCGCATCATGTCAATGCGCTGAAATCTTAATATCACCCAGCTGAAAGACTGGCCCAAGGGAGCGTATGCTGCCGGGGGCTGGTCTTTTTTATCGTCGCATCTTGCAACTTTGAAGGGCGAATTGGCGTTCTGTAATCAACGCGGCTGCTCACTTTATAGTACAGATTGCCGGTTTGCAGTCAGCGCGGCGATTCATTCACTGGGCTAGATCAAGCGCAGTTGGAGGGAGGAGATTGGATGAAGAAACTGGCACTGATCGCAATGACATTTCTGCTTGCGGGCTGCTTCTCGAACAAGGGGACGTATGATCTTTTTCTAATACCGGAGCATTATGAGGGCGTTATTCGGGTGACTTACAATGTGCCTGGCGCGCCTCTGCTCGCCCAAGAAGGAGAGTATGACGTTATTCCGGTCGACGAGCAAGGACGCTATGACACATCTACTCCTATGTTTGATGCCGGAACGGTTATTAACCAATACTACTGGGTGGACCGGGAGGGCAACCGGACAGCCGTCGATCCGTTATGCGTCAATGTGGGAGGCACAGGGGGCACCGAAATAGACGGTGTACGGACTCATTTTACCGAAATCGAGGTTACGCGAACCCAGTGCGGAGAGGCATTTCAGTTTCATGGTTCTGCTCCTTAATGCAGTACGCGGTAAGGAGAGAAGCAGCGGCGGATCTGGATAACGTAAGCGTGTATTTTGCTCCTGTAGATGCATTCCATCCGGGTCTTTGATAAAATAGGAAGGGTTAAAAATGGATGAATGATTTCAGGAGGCTTATCAAATGAGAAATGACAGCCGGGAGCCGAACCAGCTTCGGCCGGTATCGATGACGACGAATGTAAACAAACACGCGGAAGGATCGGTCTTGATCGAGGTTGGCGACACGAAGGTTATCTGTACAGCCAGCATCGAGGAGCGAGTGCCGCCTTTTATGAAGGGGCAGGGCAAGGGCTGGATTACGGCAGAGTATTCCATGCTGCCGCGTGCTACTCATTCTCGCAACCAGCGCGAGTCTGCCAGAGGCAAGCTGACGGGACGCACGATGGAGATTCAGCGCCTGATCGGCCGGGCTCTGCGGTCTGTAGTCGATCTGAGCGCGCTTGGCGAACGTACGATTACGCTTGATTGCGATGTGATTCAAGCCGACGGCGGCACGCGCACGACGTCGATTACCGGCGCATTCGTGGCACTGGCTCTTGCGGTGCATCATATTTCGAGAACAGTCTCCTTCAATAAATATCCGATTCGCGACTTCCTGGCTTCCGTCAGCGTAGGCGTTATCCAGGAGAAGGCGCTGCTTGACCTGAATTACGAAGAAGATTCCAAAGCGAAGGTCGACATGAATGTCGTGATGACCGGCAGCGGCAAATTCGTCGAGGTTCAAGGCACGGGCGAGGAAGCGCCGTTCTCCCGCGAGGAGCTGAATGAGCTGCTGGCGCTTGGCGAGGCCGGCATCGCCGAGCTGATCGAGAAGCAGCGCGAGGTTCTCGGCGAGGTCGCCGCTCGAATTGGAGGTTAAGCGAATGTCGAACAATTGGCTTGAAGGTCATGAGACGGTCGTCGTTGCTACCAAGAATGCCGGAAAAGTAAAGGAATTTGCCCACGCGCTTCAGAAGCTGGGGAAATCGGTCGTCAGCCTGTACGACTATCCTTCCATTCCGGATATCGTGGAAGACGGGGACACATTCGCGGCTAATGCCAGGCTGAAGGCCAAGGCAACCGGAGATGCGCTTGGCGTGCCTGCGCTTGCGGACGATTCCGGCTTATGCGTGGATGCGCTGGAGGGAAGGCCGGGCGTCTACTCCGCCCGTTATGCGGGCGAGGGCGCATCAGACAGCGCGAACAACGAGAAGCTGCTGCAGGAGCTGGGCCAGATTGGCGCCGAGCTGCCGGAATACCCGTTAAGCGATGGCTCCAAGGCGCTCAGCCGCGCCCAATTCGTATGCGCGCTTGCCCTGTATGACCCGGCAACGGGCGAGTTCATTGAAGCCGAAGGCACGGCTGACGGCATCATTACGGACCGTCCGCATGGCGACGGAGGCTTCGGCTACGATCCGCTTTTCTGGCTGCCGCAGCTAGGCAGAGGAATGGCTGAGCTGTCCAAGGAGGAGAAAGGCGCAATCAGCCATCGTGGCGAGGCGCTGAAGGTACTCATGGCGAAGCTAGGTATTGCTAACGGATAAGCTAGACAAAGAAGCAGCCCAGAGAGCGTCCTGCAAAGGATGATCTTCCGGGCTGCTTTTATATTATGAGTTGGAGGACGAATGGCTGATGCTCAGGATTCTTTCATAGTTATTCGCAGGAACTGCGAGATGACGCCTGACGCCTGATCCACGCCCTTGTCCAGCATCGGCTGGCTGGCGATAGCAAGGCAATAGAATGCGAATAGGGCTGCCGCAAGTCATTATGACTTGAGGGCAGCCCTTCTTTTGGCCTACGTCAACCGACGGAAACGTTGTATTGCTTCAGCCACAAATTGACCTGATACAGATAAGCGAACAGCTGCGGGCCGGACATGAGCTGGCCGAACCAGGGAATGTTCGAGCTGGCGCTTTCCGATTCCGCAAGCTCCCTCACTTTTTTGGCATTGATTAAGGGAAGCAGCGGGGAGGAAGGGTCATTCAGCACATCCAGCAGCAGGCCCTTGACTGCTGTCAAATAATTAGGGTTATGCGTTTTCGGGTACGGGCTTTTCTTTCTCCACAGGACGTCATCCGGCAGAATGCCTTGCAGGGCCTGTCGCAGGATGCCTTTTTCCCGGTCGCCTGAAGCCTTGATTTCCCACGGAATGTTCCAAACATACTCCACCAGCCGATGGTCGCAAAAGGGGACGCGAACCTCAAGCCCTGCAGCCATGCTCATCCGGTCCTTCCGGTCCAGCAGCGTAGGCATAAAACGCGTTATGTTCAAATAAGACATGCGCCGCATCCGCTTGCGGACCTCGTCATCGCCATCCAGCTGCGGAACCTCCGCCACTGCGTCGGCGTACCGGTCGCCGATATATTGCTCTGGCTTGATCCATGCTGCAACCTCGGGGGACAGCAGATCTGCGCGCATCTTTGTCGCAAGCGACCAAGGGAAGGTATCGGCCTTCAGCGCTTCCTCCCGGTGGAACCACGGGTATCCGCCGAATATTTCGTCAGCGGCCTCTCCGGAGATGGCGACGGTGGCGCCTTTCTTGATTTCATGGCAGAAGAGCAGCAGGGAAGCGTCCACATCGGCCATGCCCGGCAAGTCGCGGGCAAGCGTAGCATGGTGCAGCGCTGCGACCAGCTCCGGCGTATCGAACTGGATCGAATGATGGACCGTGCCGAGATGCGAGGTCATCCGCTCGATCCATGGCGCATCGCTGTTGGGCTGGAAGGCATGCGCCTGGAAGTGCTTGTCGTTATCGCGGTAATCCACAGAATACGTATGGACGTTGCCTTGCCCGTTCTTGGCGTAGTAGTTGACTGCAATCGTCGTCAGCGCGCTTGAATCTAGGCCGCCTGACAGCAGCGTGCATACGGGCACATCGGAAATAAGCTGGCGGATGACCGTATCCTCCAGCAGCCCTCTGACATGCTGGGCCGTTTGCTGCACATTATGCTCATGCGGGGTGCTTCGAAGCTGCCAATACGTGATCGTCTTCACGCCTGCACGGTTCACGACCATGCATTGTCCGGGCTTAAGCTCGCTTAAGTCTTTATATACGCCGTGGCCTGGCGTGCGCGCCGGTCCCATGACGAAGATTTCGGCTAGGCCTTCCGCTCCAACCTCCGCTTTGACTGCGGAGTGCTCCAAAATGCATTTTGGCTCTGAACCAAAAATAAACAAATCGTCCCGATTGCTGAAGAATAGCGGCTTCACGCCAAGCCGGTCTCTTGCGAGGAACAGCTCCTGGGCCGTTACATCCCATATGGCAAAGGCGAATATGCCGTTGAATCGCTCCACGCAAGCTCTGCCCCACTCCATAAAAGCGACAAGCAGCACTTCCGTGTCGCAGGTTGTCGTAAAGGAGCGCCCGCGGCTCTCCAGCTCCCTCTTCAGCTCCGGAGCGTTATATAGCTCTCCGTTATAGACGACTACATATTGATCGTCTCCCGTGTACCGAATCATGGGCTGGGCGCCGTTCTCCGGATCCATAACCGAGAGCCGGCGATGTCCGAGCGCGCAGTGGGTTGTAATCCAGGTTCCCGCCGCATCGGGGCCGCGCGGGGCGAGTGTGTCCGTCATGCGCTCCAGATTGTCGCTTTCTCTGGTCAAGTCGCTGTTCCAATCAATCCAGCCGGTTATTCCGCACATCTGTCTCATTCCTCTCTTTGCTGGACTCCAGTTGCGATAATAACAGTTATATGCTGAAAAAAGGGATAAAATGTCTGTCCGGCGGGGGAAGCTAAGGGGGAACGGTATGTCGCTAAGAGGCAATATGATAACGGAAGGAATGGATATGGAATAATGGATGAGCATCGTCACGAAGAAAGATTTGAAGGCAGCAAAACCTTTTATGTATCCGTACAGGCTGGTCAAATATTAGAGGATCAAGGGGCGGCGGCCTACGAGCTGGAAATTCACGCGAACGAGGATCAAGTCAATGCGCTCAGGGAACTGTTTGAAGAGCTGGCGTCTATGGATGAGGCTCAGACCTTTCATTTTGCGGGAAGCCCCTTCTCGCCCGACAATGATGATGTGCTGAACGGCGCGACCGACGACATTATTGGCCGTATCTATCGGCTGCTGCATGAATGCGGCACAAGCGAGACGAAGCGGCATATTGAATCGATGGGACTATTTTAACTGGTGGAAGGAGTGAGAGAAGAAGTGAACGTGAGAAGCGCTCGGGTAAGAGGGATTGTGAGCCGGGATGGCGAGCCATGCGCAGAGGTGGAAGTGGAGACGGATTCGGCATCCGCTCCGGTGGTGCTAGCTTATTTTGCGAATGAGGGCGGAATTGCTGTCCTGCGGTCGGTGCTGCGCAATGATGCGGACCGGGAGACGGACTGGTTCGACAACAATCTGCATCAAGCCTTCGAGGATATTACTTCCTCAGCGATAGAGCCTGGAGAGAAGACAGAGCGGCAATCGCTGCAAGAGAGCATTCTGGCGGACGATGATGTCAGGCGCGATGTGGAAGCTGCGCTTGCTGATACTCTTTGAGAGTCATCCATGGTATAATTTGTCCTAAAAAGTTGTGGGGGCGGATTGGATGCAGAAGCTGGTGTTTTTTGTAGGAGTAGCAGGAACAGGGAAGACGACGGTGGCGCTTAAGCTGAGCGAGTTTATTCCGGCGGCGTTTCTGGACCGTGATACGATTGGCGGGCGATTTGTGGAAGCGATCCTTGAGATGAAGGGGATGGACCCGAAGGACCGCGATTCCGATTTCTATAAGCAAAACTTGCGTGATCTGGAATACGACTCGGCCAAGGATGTCTGTATCGAGAACTTGGCTGCGGGGCAAAACGTCTTTATGATCTCCCCGTTTACAGCAGAGCTGAAAAACCGTGAATGGATCGAAGACGTGCTAGCTGCAGCGAAGCTGACGAAAGAGCAGGTCGATGTGAAGGTTATTGTCGTTACATTGCAGGACATGGAGCTGCAGCATAGCCGAATTGTCGCTAGGGGTACGGAGCGCGATACGTGGAAGCTGGACAATTGGGGCGATTTCCAGAAACGCGTCGATTTTGTGCCGGCCATCAACTGGGACATTCCGGAAAGCAGCATCCTCATCTTCGACAACAGCGGCGAGCTGACTGAAGCGAAGATCGAACAGCTTCGCAAGTTTGCGCTAGGGGAGTAGAATAGTCAGCTAGCGGAACTTGTAGCGCTTGAGGAGCGGGAGAGTAATTAGTGGAGCTTGTTGCGCTTGAGCAGCGGCAGAGTAACCAGTGGAACTTGTTGTGCTTGAGAAGCAGAAGAGTAGTCAGTGGAACTTGTTGAGCTTGAGGAGCGGGAGAGTAACCAGTGGAGCTTGTTGCGCTTGAGCAGCGGGAGAGTAACTGGTGGAGCTTGTTGTGCTTGAGGAGCGGGAGAGTAGTCAATGGTTGTTGAGCTTAAGGTGCGGGCGAGCAGCTGTAGAACATGTTGCGCTTGAGAAGCAGAAGAGTAGTCAGTGGAACTTGTTGTCCATTGATCAGTTAGCTTCGAAGTTTGTTTTAGTTTTGTATCTAGCAAGTATTAGGACATTTGAACCAGGCGGGTTAGCCGTCTACATGGACTCCTCGCGCGATTTGTACGAGGAGTTTTTGTTGCTTCCGTTTCGGGCATAGGCGTAATGGGTACATAGGTGGAGGCTGCAAGCCGACGCGCGGCCAGAGCACCAACTTGTCGCGCCCCGGAGGAACTGCAAGCCGAGAAACTCGGCATAGGGCATCCGCGAGTTGCGTTGAAGAAACTGCAAGCCGAGAAACTCGGCATAGAGTACTCGCGTTAGCGTACGGAGCATCTGTAAGCCGAGAAACTCGGCATAGAGCATCCGCGAGTTGCGTTGGAGAAACTGCAAGCCGAGAAACTCGGCATAGAGTACTCACGGTAGCGAACGAAGCATCTGCAAGCCGAGAAACTCGGCATAGAGCACTCGCCGGTAGCGTACAGAGTATCTGTAAGCCGACAAACTCGGCAAAGAGTACTCGCGTTAGCGTACGGAGCATCTGTAAGCCGAGAAACTCGGCATAGAGCACTCGCCGGTAGCGCACGGAGCAACTGTAAGCCGAGAAACTCGGCATAGAGTACTCGCGGTAGCGTACGGAGCATCTGCAAGCCGAGAAACTCGGCATAGAGCATCCGTGGCCGCGCCAGGAGCGACTGCAAGCCGAGAAACTCGGCATAGAGCACTCGTAGCCGCGCCAGGAGCATCTGCAAGCCGAGAAACTCGGCATAGAGTACTCGCGTTAGCGTACGGAGCATCTGTAAGCCGAGAAACTCGGCATAGAGCACTCGTAGCCGCGCCAGGAGCATCTGCAAGCCGAGAAACCCGGCATAGAGCATCTGTGTGGCACGCCATGGCAATCACCGCTCGCATTCGCACGCCAAACACATTCCTGAACAACAAAAAAAGCTGCTCACAAGCCGAATTTCGGCTCACAGAGCAGCTGTGTGTACAATGCTATGGCGTCCCAGGAGGGATTCGAACCCCCGACAACTCGCTTAGAAGGCGAGTGCTCTATCCAACTGAGCTACTGGGACGCGTGATTAATAATATAGCATGCTCTTTAGAGCTATTGCAAGCCTAATTTTGGATTTTCTAAAAAAAAGTTCGACATTTTTTTCTTGGGACTAGGCGTGGTATAATCGTACGCAAGATTACAGGCTGATTCCTGAAGCAATAAAGGAGTTACTCGAAGGCGGTGTTATCATTACAACTCCTCAAGATCCTCACACAGAGGGCAAAGACAACGTATATCTATTTCCCAGCATGCTGGATCAGTATCAGATTCAATTGACCCGGATGCTGGAGGCGGAGCAATACCGCGAAGCGAAGGAGCTTCTCGCCTTCCTGCTGCAATGCCAAGGGCAGGAGAAGCGGCATTATGAAGAATGGGACAGTCTGCTGGGCTGGCTGGAGATGGCCTTCCCTGACGATACGGAGAGAAGCGCCGGTGCCGAGCCGGACGCAGCGGAGAATGAAGAAGCTACGATGAGAGAGCAATTGCTCAAGCCGCCCGTACAAGACGAGGCTTACATTCATCAGGTGATGTATATTATGCAGCATCATCCCATGATGGATCAGCAGATGCTGGCGCTGGAGAGAGCGGTATACATAGAAGATGGTCAAGTGACTGATACCATATTGCAATGGCTGAACACCGAAACGATTCATCCGCTTCTGCAATTCAAAGCGCTGCAATGCTTGCGCAAGCGCGGGGCATCTGGCTTGCTGATGCTTCAGCGGTTGGACGAGCATGTCGAGCTGGAAATAGAAGCGACACCGCTGTCCCTGGACGAGTTCCCGCAGCCGATCGGCCGCATTTTGGATCGAACGGCGACGGTGGCGGAGACGGATGATCCGACGCTGCCGCATTTTGCCAGGGAGCTGTGGAAGGAAAGCCTGGAATATTTGTACGGCACTTCCGCTTACAGATGGATGCTGCACGACAATGACGAGACGGTCGATTGCTATGCGGCGGCGCTGCATCTGACCCTGAATTTGACGGTCTACGGATCGGCGAACGACGATGATATTCGGGATACATACGGCATTACGGACAGCCTCAGATTCCGGTATGAGCAAGCGTGCAGAACGCTTCGCGGAGTGGCTATGCTGCTCCAATCTGGCGGCGATGAAGGCTAGCCTTGAAAAGCTTGTCCATCTTGTTTATAATGGAATGGTTTATGTAACGTGAAAACTTGTGATGCATGCGCATTTTTGGAGGGGAAGGCATAAAATGAAAGCAACTTGGGAAAAAATAGACAAGAACCTCGTCTCGATCGACGTTGAGGTTGAAGCGGAGAAAGTAACGACCGCTCTTGATCAAGCCTTTAAGAAAGTGGCGGCTAAGGTTAACGTGCCTGGCTTCCGCAAAGGCAAAGTGCCGCGGGGGATTTTTGAATCCCGCTTTGGCGTAGAAAGCCTGTATCAGGACGCAATCGACATCCTGCTGCCTGAAGTGTACACAGCTGTTGTGAAAGAAAACAATCTTGAGCCGGTTGACCGTCCTGAGATTGACGTTACGCAATTCGCGAAGGGCCAATCCTTCAAATTCACGGCAAAAGTAACCGTTAAGCCTGAAGTTAAGCTTGGCGAATACAAAGGCCTTGAGATTGAAGCCGTTCAAGCGGAAGTGACTGAAGAAGAAATCGCGGCTGAGCTGGAGCGTCTGCAAGGACGTCATGCTGAGCTGAGCGTTGTTGAGGAAGGCGCTGCCCAAAACGGCGACATCTCCGTAATTGACTTCGACGGATATGTAGACGGCGAGCAATTCGAAGGCGGCTACAGCGAGCGCTACTCCCTGGAGCTCGGTTCCGGCTCGTTCATCCCTGGCTTCGAGGAGCAAGTGGTTGGCATGCAGCTTGGCGACTTCAAGGACGTAGAAGTAACGTTCCCTGAGAGCTACCACGCTGAGCATCTGGCAGGCAAGCCTGCCGTGTTCAAAGTTAAGCTTCATGAACTGAAGCGCAAAGTGCTGCCTGCTCTTGACGACGAGTTCGCCAAAGACGTCAGCGAATTCGATACGCTTGAAGAGTATAAGCAAGATCTTGCTGGCAATCTGAAAGAGCGCAAGGAGAAAGAAGCGGAGCAAGCTCGTGAAGTAGCTGTCGTAGACAAAGCGACTGCAGCTGCTGAAGTGGAAATTCCGGAAGCAATGATCGACACTGAAACTGACTACATGGTGAAGGATTTCGAAAACCGCCTGCGCATGCAAGGCATGAACCTTGACCTGTACTACCAGTTCTCCGGCCAAAACGAAGAAGTTCTTCGCGGCCAAATGCGTTCCGACGCAGAGAAGCGCGTACGCAACAACCTGGTGCTGGAAGCAATCGCTAAGGCAGAAGGCTTCGAGGCGACTGACGCTGATCTGACGGAAGAGCTGGAGAAGCTGTCCAAGCAATACAACCGTCCTGCCGAAGAACTGCGCGACATCTTCGAGAAGAACGGCAACATCAGCAACCTGCAAGAAGACATTCTGCTTCGCAAAACGATTCAGTTCCTTCTTGAGAACAGCAAAACAGCGTAAGACATCCCCGGCCATAAGGCTGGTATAGAAGAATAGGAAGTACCCCAAGATAAGGCGCGTGCATACTACGTGCCTTATTTTTACCCTACATATTCGTTTTTAGGTTTTGCATTTGCGGATAATCCGCGTACATATCGATAGGCCCTCGCCGTATACTGTACTATTCGGAAAAATGACATGAACTACAGGTACGTGATACAATGAGGTAGCAATATACACTCCAAAACGAAAAGAGGTTGGTCGCATGAATCTGGTACCGATTGTAGTTGAACAGACGAATCGTGGAGAGCGGTCCTATGACATCTACTCCCGTTTGCTGAAGGATCGCATTATTTTTCTCGGAAGCGCGATTGATGATGACGTCGCGAACTCTGTTATCGCCCAGCTGCTTTTCCTGGCGGCCGACGATCCGGAGAAGGACATTCATCTATACATTAACTCCCCCGGCGGTTCAGTAACGGCGGGCATGGCGATATTCGATACGATGCAATACATCAAGCCGGATGTATCCACGATCTGCATGGGCATGGCCGCTAGCATGGGCTCTCTCCTGCTGACGGCGGGCGCCAAGGGCAAACGATTTGCGCTGCCTAATGCCGAAGTAATGATTCACCAGCCGCTTGGCGGAGTGCGCGGTCAAGCAACAGACATTAAGATTCATGCTGACTGGATTTTGAAAACCAAACAGAAGCTGAATCAAATCTATGTCGACCGTACCGGACAACCGTACGAGAAAATCGACCGCGATACCGATCGCGACTATTTCATGAGCGCGGAAGAGGCTTTGGCCTATGGTTTGATCGACAAGGTCATTACTTCGCCGGGCCTCGTATAATGAACGAAGACTTATAAGAAGGGGTGAGTGCATGTTTAAGTTCAATGACGAGAAAGGCCAATTGAAATGCTCGTTCTGCGGAAAATCCCAGGATCAGGTGCGCAAGCTGGTTGCCGGTCCAGGCGTATATATATGTGATGAATGCATCGAGCTGTGTACAGAAATCGTAGAAGAGGAGCTCGGCAATGAAGAAGAGCTCGATCTGAAGGATATTCCGAAGCCAAAGGATATCCGTGCGATTCTGGATTCTTATGTTATCGGCCAGGAGTCCGCGAAGAAATCGTTGTCTGTAGCGGTATACAACCATTACAAACGGATTAATTCCGGCAGCAAAATCGAAGATGTCGAGCTTCAGAAGAGCAATATCTTGCTTCTGGGTCCTACGGGCTCCGGCAAGACGCTTCTGGCGCAGACCATGGCAAAGATTTTGAACGTGCCATTCGCAATCGCGGACGCCACTTCTCTTACAGAAGCGGGTTATGTCGGCGAGGACGTCGAGAACATTCTGCTTAAGCTGATCCAAGCTGCGGATTACGACGTGGAGAAAGCAGAGCGCGGCATAATCTATATCGACGAGATCGATAAAGTGGCTCGCAAATCGGAGAATCCGTCCATTACGCGCGACGTATCCGGCGAAGGCGTGCAGCAAGCGCTTCTGAAAATCTTGGAGGGTACGGTTGCATCGGTACCGCCGCAGGGCGGCCGCAAGCATCCTCATCAAGAATTTATTCAGATCGATACGACGAACATCCTGTTCATCTGCGGCGGCGCGTTCGATGGCCTGGAGCAGCTGATCAAACGCCGTATCGGCAAGAAAGTGATCGGCTTCAACTCCTCCGGCGAGACGCAAAAGGATCTGAAGCCAGGCGAATACCTGGGCATGGTATTGCCGGAAGATCTGCTGAAGTTCGGTCTGATTCCGGAATTCGTAGGACGTCTTCCTGTCATCTCTACACTGGAGCCGCTTGATGAGCAAGCTCTCGTCCGGATTCTGTCCGAGCCGAAGAATGCGCTTGTGAAGCAGTACCAGAAGCTGCTCGAGATGGACAATGTGAAGCTCGACTTCGAACCGGCGGCACTCGATGCTATCGCGAAGGAAGCGATTAAGCGCAACACAGGCGCACGCGGACTTCGTGCGATTATCGAGGGCATTATGCTTGAGGTCATGTACGAAGTTCCGTCGCGCGACGACGTCAGCACTTGCCTCATTACCGAGAAATCGGTACAGGATAAAATCATGCCTGAGCTGTCCGCCAAGAAAGGCAAGAAAAAGGAAGAGAGTGCTTAATTTCACTTTAGCATAACGAGTCCACCCCGTGACCTTCGTGCGTTCTCGCCCGGTCACGGGGTGGACTTTCGTGATTCAATATAAGATAATATAAGTGATTTAAATTCCATTCATATACCATATCGGTTGGCATGTGTGGCAGAACACCCTGAGGTTAATGGGTCTTATACGTTTGATGGGAGAGATCACTTATGTATTTGCGTCAGGACACAGTTGCGGTTAAGGTTGGGGATCTGACGATCGGCGGCAGCAATGAAGTTATTATTCAAAGCATGTGCACGACCAAGACAGCCGACGTTGAAGCTACCGTCGCGGAGATTTTGCGACTGGAGGAAGCAGGCTGTCAGATCGTACGCGTAACCGTGAATAACAAGGAAGCCGCGGATGCAATTAAAGAAATAAAGAAACGCATTCATATTCCGTTAGTTGCGGATATTCATTTCGATTACCGCCTTGCGCTGGCTGCGATCGAGAATGGGATTGATAAAGTCAGAATCAATCCGGGCAATATCGGCCGCCGCGAGAAGGTAGAAGCCGTTGTCAAAGCCTGCAAGGAGAAGGGCATTCCGATTCGAATCGGCGTCAATGCAGGTTCACTTGAGAACCACCTGCTGGAGAAGTACGGCTATCCGACACCGGAGGCTATGGTAGAGAGCGCATTGTTCCATATCGGCATTCTGGAGGAGCTGGACTTCCACGATATCATCGTGTCGCTTAAGGCATCCGACGTGCCGATGGCGATTGCGGCATACACCATGGCCGCGGAGAAGATCAAATATCCGCTGCACCTTGGCATTACAGAAGCGGGCACGCTCCATTCCGGCACGATCAAGAGCTCTGCAGGCATCGGCGCGCTTCTGTCCATGGGCATCGGCAATACGGTGCGCATCAGCTTAAGCGCAGACCCTGTCGAGGAAGTGAAGGTTGCCAGGGAGCTGCTGAAGACGTTCGGCCTCATTACGAATGCGGCTACGCTTGTTTCTTGCCCGACTTGCGGGCGTCTGGATATCGACCTGTTCTCGATTGCCAATGAAGTGGAAGAGTACATTTCGAAGATCAAGGTGCCGATCAAAGTTTCCGTGCTTGGCTGCGCGGTGAACGGGCCGGGCGAAGCGCGCGAAGCGGATATCGGCATAGCCGGCGCTCGCGGCGAAGGTATGCTGTTCCGCTATGGAGAGATGATCCGCAAGGTGCCTGAGGCGGAATTGCTTAACGAATTGAAGAAGGAAATCGATGTGATCGTACGTGTATTTGAGGAGACTGGTGAAATTCCGGGCCGCAAAAATCACGCTCACGCTTAATCGTTGCTGGAACGTTAAGAGGACTTCACCCTGCAGGGGGAGAGTCCTCTTATTTGTGTTTGCAGCAGGTTATAGGCAGAACTCCAGAACAAGCTCGAATGCGGGTTGATCCCAGTCGAATTTATGATGGGAATCCTTCCTTGTCGTGGTTGTATTCAGCATGATGATTGTCATGCTCGTCCATTGCGGCTTTTATGTTTTATTTTTCCTTTTGTTTTTGTACGAGGTGATGATCTCCTTCAGCAGCATTGCCACTCCATTAGGCCAGTCTAGGCCGGCAACATAGAATGCTAGCGCATCCTTGTCTCCAAAGTCCGGCGAAGCCTCTTTGCTTTTTGCGCCATCCGTTCCATTTGCGTCATCTCTGCTGCGTTCCAAAGCGCCTTGCACCACCTTGCCCGTTGCGGAGCTTTGAGATTGATCCATTTGCCCATTGATGCCTGCAGCGCTGTGTTCACCGTCAGTCCCTGTTTGTGCATTAGAGTTTGCATCATGCGGTCCATTGCTTCTCTCGCTCAAAGAATCTCCTCCCTTCCTGTTGATATTGACAAGTTATGCGGCAAGGACAAGAGAGGTCAGGGAGAGCAGTCCGTGTGTACCAGCCTTTTTTCTTTGGCGGATCGAGAGAAGGATGTGGAATTTGCTATTTTCCATGGATAGCGGCGATTATTCCGAATGGCAAGAGGCAATACTGACTTAATACGGATAATGTTGACGGACGAACTACAACAATCTCGCAGTACGCCAATAACCGCCGTCTTATGTTTGCGCTTGAAAGGAGCGGGTGAGAAATGAATTTAAGTCTAGTATTAATGTTGGTTCAAGTGTTTTTTGCGGTTGTCATTGGTCTGTATTTCTGGAATTTGCTTCGGAATCAGAAGACGAACCGCTCAGCGGTGGATCGCGAATCGAAGAAGGAAATGGATAAGCTGAGGAAGCTGAGATCCGTCTCGCTGACGAAACCTCTGGCAGAGAAGACAAGGCCGCAGACGATGGGAGATATAATTGGCCAGCGTGACGGCCTCAGAGCGCTCAAAGCAGCGCTTTGCAGCGCGAACCCTCAGCATGTTATCATCTATGGGCCGCCGGGCGTCGGCAAGACGGCTGCTGCCCGTGTCGTGCTGGAGGAGGCGAAGAAGAACCCTTCATCCCCGTTTCTCCCGGAGGCGAAATTTACCGAGATCGATGCGACTACAGCGAGGTTCGACGAGAGGGGCATTGCCGATCCGCTGATCGGCTCTGTTCACGATCCTATCTATCAGGGTGCGGGAGCGATGGGGGTTGCGGGCATTCCGCAGCCTAAGCCGGGAGCTGTTACGAAAGCGCATGGGGGCATCCTGTTCATCGACGAAATCGGCGAATTGCATCCCGTTCAGATGAATAAGCTGTTAAAAGTGCTCGAAGACCGGAAGGTGTTTTTGGAGAGCGCGTATTACAATTCAGAGGATGCCAATATTCCGCTTTACATCCATGATATTTTCCAAAACGGCCTGCCTGCGGACTTCCGTCTGGTAGGCGCAACAACGCGTTCGCCGCAGGAGATACCGCCTGCGATCCGCTCGCGCTGTATGGAGGTTTACTTCCGCCCCCTGCTGGCGGAGGAGATTTCGCTGGTAGCGGAGAATGCCGTAAAAAAAATCGGCTTCGGGCCATGCCCGGAAGCCATCGATGTAGTGAAGCGATATGCAACAAACGGCAGGGAAGCGGTCAATGTCATCCAGCTGGCGGCAGGCGTAGCCTTGTCAGAGAAACGCGATCAGATTTCAGCATCCGATATTGAATGGGTGGTGAACAGCAGCCAGATACCTCCGCGTCCGGACCGCAAGGTGCCAAGCGAGCCGCAAGTGGGCTTTGTGAACGGCCTTGCCGTATACGGGCCGAATATGGGAACGCTGCTGGAGATTGAAGTAAGCGCGATTGAAGCGGTGAAAGGCAAAGGGCAATTTACAATCACGGGTGTCGTCGATGAGGAGGAGCTTGGCGGAGGCTCGCGAACGCTGCGCCGCAAGAGCATGGCGAAGGGTTCCGTAGAGAACGTGCTGACGGTTCTGAGGCGCATTGGGCTTCGCCCGCAGGATTATGATTTGCACATCAATTTCCCTGGCGGAACGCCAATCGATGGCCCGTCTGCCGGCATTGCGATGGCAACTGCAATTGCTTCCGCTATAACTGGCGTTCCAATTGACAACAAGCTTGCTATGACGGGCGAGGTTGGCATTCACGGCAATGTGAAGCCGGTCGGCGGGGTGCTGGCGAAGGTCGAGGCGGCATTCCAGGCCGGCGCAGTGCAAGTCATTATTCCGAAAGAGAATTGGCAGGCGATTTTTGGCGATTTGGACGGACTTAAAGTCATCCCGGTCGATAAGGTAGAAGAAGTGTTTGACCTCGTCTTCCCGCAGTCGGTGCGGGCGGAGGAGCAGGCCGAGAAGCCATTTGGAACAGAAACTTATATCTCGACGAACGTTCCGTATTTGCAGGCTGATTCAGCTGAATGATAATATAAGGTAGATGTTAATGAATGGAGGTGCTGGTATGGGACCTGGCAAATCGAAAGGTCGTCGTCTGCCCTTGCTTCCCCTAAGAGGGCTGCTCGTGTATCCCAGCATGGTGCTCCACCTGGATGTGGGCAGGGACAAATCGGTTCGCGCGCTGGAGAGAGCGATGGTAGAGGATCATATGATCCTGCTTTGCTCGCAGTCGGAAGTGAATATTGAAGATCCGACCGAAGAGGATATCTATAAAATCGGCACCATTGCGAAAGTGCGCCAAATGCTTAAGCTTCCGAACGGAACCATCCGTGTTCTGGTGGAAGGCGTCGTGCGGGCAGAAGTACAGAGCTACGTGCAGAACGATCAATTCTATGAGGTGCTGGCGAAGGAGCTTCCTGAGCAGGAGACGGATGATCCGGAAGTGGATGCGTTGATGCGGACAGTGCTGAGCCAGTTCGAGCATTACATATCCTTATCCAAAAAGGTGACGCCGGAGACTTATGCGGCTGTCTCGGATATCGACGATCCGGGCCGGCTGGCGGATGTCATTACCAGCCATCTGTCGCTTAAGATCAAGGATAAGCAGGACATTCTGGAGACGATCGATGTTGCAGCAAGGCTGGAGCGGCTGCTTGATCTGCTGAACAATGAGCGCGAGGTGCTTGAGCTGGAGCGCCAGATCAATCAGCGCGTCAAGAAGCAGATGGAGAAGACGCAGAAGGAATATTATTTGCGCGAGCAGATGAAGGCGATCCAGAAGGAGCTTGGCGACAAGGAAGGCCGTGCAGGCGAGGCCGAAGAGCTTCGTACGCAGCTGGCAGAGGCGGGCGTGCCTGAGTCTGTCATGGAGAAGGTTAACAAGGAGATCGACCGTTTGGAGAAGATGCCGCCGTCCTCTGCCGAGGGAGGCGTCATTCGGAATTATATCGATTGGTTACTTGCTTTGCCTTGGAACAAATTAACGGAAGACGATCTCAGCCTGTCCAAGGCTGAAGAAATCCTCAATGATGACCATTATGGACTGGAGAAGCCGAAGGAGCGCGTGCTTGAGTATTTGGCCGTACAGCAGCTCGTGAAGAAGCTGAAGGGGCCGATCCTGTGTCTGGTGGGACCGCCGGGCGTCGGCAAAACATCGCTTGCCCGCTCCGTCGCCAAGTCGCTTGGACGCAAGTTCGTCCGCATCTCGCTCGGCGGCGTCAGAGACGAGGCGGAGATTCGGGGCCATCGCCGCACTTATGTAGGCGCGATGCCAGGGAGGATCATGCAGGGCATGAAGACTGCAGGAAGCCTGAATCCGGTATTCCTGCTTGATGAGATCGACAAAATGGCCTCCGACTTCCGCGGCGATCCCGCATCAGCCATGCTGGAGGTGCTGGATCCGGAGCAGAACAGCACGTTCAGCGATCATTACATCGAGGTGCCGTTCGATCTCTCTAATGTCATGTTCGTGACGACAGCCAATGCTCTTCATACAATCCCACGCCCGTTGCTGGACCGGATGGAAGTGCTTTATATTCCGGGTTATACCGAAATCGAGAAGCACCAGATCGCCGTCCGTTATTTGCTGCCCAAGCAGAAACGGGAGCATGGGCTTCGCGAGGATCAGCTAATTGTAACGGAAGAGGCGCTGCAGCTTCTGATTCGCGAATATACGCGGGAATCGGGCGTGCGCAATCTGGAGCAGCAGATTGCTGCGGTATGCCGGAAGGCGGCCAAGCATTTTGTAGCTGAGGAAAATCGCGAATCCGAAGAGCCCCTGACCGTTGATGTGGAGCAGATCAAGGAATGGATCGGACCGCCGAAGTTCAGGTACGGGCTTGCCGAGAGCGAGAATCAGGTAGGCGCCGTTACTGGGCTGGCATGGACCGAGGTGGGCGGCGATACGCTGGTCATCGAAGTAACGGTGATGCCGGGCAGCGGCAAGCTGACCTTAACGGGCAAGCTGGGCGATGTCATGAAGGAGTCCGCGCAGGCCGCCTTCAGCTTTACGCGCTCCCAGGCGGAGCAGTTAGGCATCGATCCTCAATTCCATGAGAAGAACGACATTCATATTCATATTCCTGAAGGCGCCATTCCGAAGGATGGACCGTCCGCGGGCATTACGATGGCGACAGCGCTTATCTCGGCGCTGACGAACCGTTATGTCGACAAGGAAGTGGCGATGACGGGCGAGATTACGCTGCGGGGCCGGGTGCTGCCGATTGGCGGATTGAAGGAAAAGTCGCTGGCGGCTCATCGCGCCGGCATTAAGAAAGTGCTGTTGCCCAAAGACAACGAGCGCGATTTGCGGGATATACCGGACAGCATTCGCAGCGAGCTGGACTTTGTGCCGGTAGCGCAAATGGAAGAAGTGCTTAAGCACGCCTTGCTGCCGGCGGCAACTGAGGAGAGGGCAGGGACAATAATTTCATGAAGATTATGGACGTACAATTTATTATCAGCGCAGTCAGACCGGATCAATATCCGGAGGACGCCTTGCCAGAGGTTGCTCTGGCGGGGCGTTCCAACGTCGGGAAGTCATCCCTAATTAATAAGCTAATCATGCGTAAAAACTTGGCAAGAACGAGCTCGCAGCCTGGCAAAACCCAGCAGCTTAACTACTACCGTGTGAACGATATGATCTATCTGGTCGACTTTCCGGGCTACGGGTATGCCAAAGTGTCGAAGACACAACGCGAAAAGTTTGGAGAAATGATCGAAACCTATCTGCAGGAACGCGAGCCGCTCAAGCTGCAGCTTTTGGTCATCGATATTCGCCATGAGCCGTCCAAGGATGATGTGCTTATGTACAACTGGCTCAAGCATTTTGAGATCCCTACTTGCATCGTGGCGACAAAAGCCGACAAGATTCCGCGCTCGAAGTGGGACAAGCATATCAAAATGATCAAAACGACGCTTGAAGCCGATCCGCGAGATTCAGTCGTGCTCTTCTCCTCCGAGACAGGGCTTGGCCGCGAGCAGCTTTGGGATGTCATTAACGAAGCGATTGCCACATAAGGCAGAAAGCACGGGAAGTTCTCATATAATTTAGAGAATACAGTGCAATTGTTGCGATTCCTTCTGGAATCCCCCGATTTTTCTTGAAATATGCGCAAAAATGAACGCTGGCCGGCAGGAATAAAAACGATGGATCACGTATAATAAACATAAGCAATGCTGAAAAGGCTGCTACTGGCGCCTAAGCCGGTGGGGTCTCAAAGAATTGAGGAGATTTTTATGGCTAAGCGGCTAGCCACAGAGTATGTAAATGCCAAACTGCAGTTAAATCAAGAAGAAATGACAAGGTTCATCGCTTTTATGGAGGATCAGCAGCTGCGCATGCAGGTATTGGTGCTTGATAACGGCAATCAGGAACTGCTTCTTCACGATATCGCAGGGAGGGAACAAGTCAGATTGACCTTCGAGCGAAGGCAAGACTATTATGTTTGCGAGCTTTCTTGCCGTCTTGTAGAACCTAAGCTGACCAACGCGCTGCGCAAAGCGGTAACTGCTTTCCGTGGCAACGCGATCGTCAACCGCATTTACAGCCATTATACGATGATCTATCACTATAGGAACGGCGCCGTTCAGAAGATTGTGGAGAGCTCGGAAGCCGGCGAGCGTGTCGTGTTCGAGCACAAGGATACGCTGGGCCAATTAGAACGCGTATTCCGCAGCCGCCTGATTGAACGGGAGATCGGATTGATTCAGGGTGCAGTGAATGAATTGCTTGACCTGCGCAACCAGACAGTCGATCGAGCCGAAATTGCCACCATTGACCAAAGGCTGACGGAGCTTACTCACAAGCTGTTCGTGCTTGAAGCGTAGGAGCTCACGGGAACGCCCGAAGCGAGGAAGAGAGACCGGCATGCCGGTCTTTCTTTTTTTCTTGAGACGGTTTCCGGACATGCTGGGTATACATAGATTGATACGTGATGAGATGTAATTCTGCCAATTGAAGCCTAAACAAAAAAAACTATTGCATTTCTCGCGGATAGATGTTATTTTTATTCTCGTTGAAAACATTGTTGCTGTACAATATTAGGAACCAGGATTCACTCAGGACATAGTTATGTTGCGAGAGATTAATCCCTCGGGAAGTGAATGACGTAGGTCCTAGCGGATGAAATTTTTTAAACATTTTATTCCTAGGAAGGGGGAACCGGAAGATGGAATACTCAACTTTCGGAAGACACGTTGCTGTTGATGCTTGGGGTGTAGATTTTGAATTGCTGAACAGCGCTGAATTTTTGCAATCTCACATGGTAGAGGCTGCAGAAGCTTGCGGCGCAACTGTATTGTCGGTACAATCCAAACAATTTGAACCTCAAGGCGCTACGGTACTCGTGCTGCTGTCGGAGAGTCACCTCTCGATTCATACGTACCCTGAGAGAGGCTTTGCTGCGCTAGACTGCTATACCTGCGGTGAAACTGTTGATCCTCAGCTCGCGATCGATTACATGCTGACGGTGCTTAAGCCGAAGACGACCCATGCGAAGAAGCTGGTTCGCGGCATGGGCGAGCTGCAAGTCGAAGAACCAAAGATGAAACAAATCGAGCTTGTGTAAGGCTCATTATTGTATGATACGGGAATAACCATGGAGCCAATCCATGGTTATTTCTTTGTGAATACAGGGTATACTGTGAATGTATTTTTCAAACATTATTCATAAATGAAACCAATATGAATGTCGAACTATGCTATAATATTCGATAACATCAAGGGATTGGACTGGCAACAGAAGGGAGCAGGAGAAAAGCACATGCACATTATCGTAGTAGGTCTGAATTATAGGACAGCTCCTGTAGAAGTGAGGGAGAAATTCGCATTCGCTGAGCATGAGCTTCCGGCTGCGCTTGAGGGCCTCATGGATACGAAGAGCATTATGGAATGTGTCATTGTAGCTACGTGCAACCGTACAGAGATTTATGCCGTAGTGGATCGCCATCATCTGTGCGGTCATTATATCCGAAGCTTTATGGAGAAATGGTTCAATCTGCCGCGTGCGGAGTTTACGAACCATTTATATATGTACGAGGACGGCAAAGCCATCGAGCATCTATTCCGCGTCACCAGCGGTCTGGATTCCATGGTTATTGGCGAGACTCAGATTTTGGGACAAGTGAAGAACGCCTTCCTTCAGGCGCAAGCCGACAAGAAGACGGGCACGATCTTCAATATGCTGTTCAAGCAAGCCGTAACGATGGCCAAGCGCGCTCATTCCGAGACGATGATTGGCGAGACGGCGGTATCCGTCAGCTATGCGGCGGTGGAGCTGGGCAAGCAAATTTTTGGCCAATTCAACAAAAAGACCGTTATGGTTATCGGTGCGGGCGAGACGGGCGAGCTTACTGCCAAGCATCTGTATGCGAACGGCGCAGACCGCGTGCTGGTCGTCAACCGTACGTTCGATCGCGCCGCAGCGCTGGCGGACAAGTTCAATGGCGTGCCTTGTTCCATGGAAGAAGCAGTCAAGAAGCTGCATGAGGTAGATATTATTATCAGCTCCACAGGAGCGAACGGATATGTGCTGACCCGCGAGCAAGTGCAGGAAGCGATGCGGCGCCGCAAGTCGAAGCCGCTCTTTATGATCGATATTGCGGTTCCGCGGGATTTGGATCCGACCATTGCGGCGGTAGAGAATGTGTTCCTGTACGACATTGACGATCTGGAGGGCATTGTTCAAAGCAATCTGGAGCATCGCCGCCAGGAAGCGGCGAAGATTGAAGTGATGATCGAAGAGGAGATCAAGCTGTTCGAGCACTGGTACAAGACGCTCGGCGTTGTGCCGCTCATCCGTGCCTTGCAGACGAAGTCGGCTGAGATCCATGAGGATACGATGAACAGCCTGTCGAACAAGCTGCCTGATCTGGACGAGCATGAGATGAAGGTTATTCGCAAGCTGACCAAGAGCATCGTGAATCAAATGATGCAGGATCCTATACATCGGATCAAGGAGATGGCCGGCGAGAAACGGGCTGAGGAAGCGATGGACATGTTCGTGAAGCTGTTTGCGCTGGAGAATCAGCTGGAGCAGTCCCGCGAGCAGGAGAAGGCTGCGGCCCAGGAGCCGGCAGCTGCAGCACAACCCAAACTTGTGCATTCCAATGCCACTCCGGCGTTTGCCCGTCCATAATCGGCTCATCACTTTGATATCGAAGTTTTCGCCTGTCAATCCGTGAAGGGCTGTGAAGTGGAGGAACTATGGAAACGGCTAACTGGATGTACGACGCGATACTTTATATTTACGCCCTGAGCCTGCTGTTTTACTTCTCCGACTTTATGCATGCAAGTCGGAAAGCGAAGCGGATAGGCACAGGGCTCCTTGTTTTTGTATGGATATTGCAGACTGGCTATTTGATAGCCAAGCTGTATCTGGGACACCCCGACCAGAACACCTTCCTGTATTGGCTGGCGTTCTCATGGCTGCTGTCAACAGTATCACTGGTGATCAGCCGTTTTTACCATATTGATTATATTGTGTTTTTTGTAAATGTGGTCAGCTTTGCGGTATTGGCCTTAAATATGTACAGCGGAATGGGCGGCGGAATGGATTATGCGCCCTGGCAGGCAGCCAGAGAGCTGCTGATCGTTCATATCAGCCTGGTGTTGTGCGCATACGTCGCGCTGACGATCGGAGCGCTGATGGCCGGTATGTATCTGTTCCTGCATCACCGCCTTAAGCGCAAGCGCTGGTCACAGGTCGTGCGCAGATACCCCAGCTTGGATACGATCGAGCGCTTTGCAGATCGCGCCGTCATTATCGGCGTTCCCTTGCTTGCGATGTCGCTGGCGATTGCGACGGTATCGCTGATTGTAGAGGGCAGGGCTATGCTGCTCCTGGATTGGAAGGTGCTGACCTCCTTCGCTTCCCTTATTATGTATATTGCTTATGTGTATCAGCGGGCAGTGAAAGATCGGCCCGGCCATCAGTTGGCCAAGCTGTATATCGTTGCCTTTTGTATGTTAGTCTTAAACTTATTGACGAACTCATTTTCTTCATTCCATTAGCGGCAACAGGAAGGGGGGGCACTGGATGGAAGGCAGTATGCGACACGGCTTCTACCCTGTAGCCTTAAGGCTGGCCGGCAGGCTCTGCATCATCGTTGGCGGCGGGAAGGTGGCCGAGAGGAAGCTGAGAGGGCTTATTGAGGCCGGCGCTGACCGGATTGAATTGATCAGCCCTGATGTGACGAGGGAGATCGAAGCTTGTGCTGCTGGCGGCCGATTGATCTGGCGTAACCGCCCTTATGCCCAAGGCGACCTGGAGGAAGCGTGGCTCTTGATTGCGGCGACCGACGATCATGCGCTTAATGCCAGCCTTGCCGAGGAAGCGGATAAGCTCGGCATCTTGTCCAACATAGCGGATGATTATGAAAGCGGGAGCTTCATTACGCCAGCCGTTACGCGCAATGGGCCGCTCATCATGGCGGTTACGACTTCCGGCGCCAGCCCTGCTCTGGCTAAGGCGCTGAAGAAGGAGCTCGACGAAAGGTACGGGAATCGATACGGGGAAGCGGCGGAGCGGCTTGGCGAGCTGCGCAAGCTGATACTTGCCGGAGATGATAGTTCCGAGGCGAAGGAAGAGCTGCTTAGGCTCGCGGCTAAGGAAGTGTTGGAAGCCGGGATAGAGGATAGAACCCCGGAGCAATGGCTGAAGGGTTTGATAGCACGGACTAAAGGGAGGGCTTTATCGTGAGCAACAACTCGAATGGACAACGCGTTATCGTCGTAGGAACCCGTCAAAGCGCGCTGGCGCTGACGCAGACAGGACAGGTCATAGACGAATTGAAGCGCATCAGCGAGCAGGAAGGTTTGGGCTACACATTTGAAATCCGCAAGATTGTAACAAAGGGCGACCGGATTCTGGATGTTACGTTGTCCAAGGTAGGCGGCAAAGGACTGTTCGTGAAGGAAATCGAGCAGGCGCTGCTTGACGGAGAGATCGATATAGCTGTACATAGCATGAAAGATATGCCGTTCCAGCTGCAAGAAGGCTTAATGAACGGCGCAACGCCTAGACGGGTTAATCCGCTTGATTGCCTGGTGACAAAGGAGGGCGGGGATCTCGATTCGCTGCCGCAGGGAGCGCGCGTCGGAACAAGCAGCCTGCGCCGTTCCAGCCAGCTCAAGAACAGAAGGCCGGATTTGCAGCTGGAATCGATCCGCGGCAATATCGACTCCCGCATCCGCAAGCTGGAGACGGAAGGCTTCGATGCCGTTGTGCTTGCTGCCGCTGGCCTGTCGCGTATGGGCTGGGAGGACCGCATCTCGGCGCTTATTCCGGAAGATGTGTGTATTCCGGCTGTCGGACAAGGCGCGCTTGGGATTGAGTGCAGAGAGAATGATGAGCAAATCAGAGAATTGCTCTCCCTTCTGAATGACCGTGAGACTGAAATTACTGTACGTGCGGAGCGCAGCTTCCTCGGCACGCTTAACGGCGGCTGCCAGGTTCCCATCGGCGCTTATGCGACGATCGTGTCGGAAGAGGCGGATGGACCGCTTCTGGAGTTGACCGGCATGGTTGGATCTCCTGATGGCGAGACGCTTTTGAAGGAGATTAAGCGAGGAAAGGATCCGGAGAAGCTGGGCAAGGAAGTGGCCGAGTCGCTGATTGCCAGCGGCGCCGACCGCATTCTGGCGGAGATCGGGGGCTAAAGCCATGAACAAGGGGAAGGTTTATTTGGTGGGCGCCGGTCCCGGTGATCCGAAGCTGATCACGGTACGGGGACTGGAGTGCTTGAAGGATAGCGATGTGGTCGTCTATGACAGGCTCGCTAGTCCCAGATTGCTGAGGCATGCGAAGCAGGGGGCCGAGATGGTGTATGTCGGCAAGCTGCCGGACCGCCATACGATGAAGCAGGAGGAGATCAATCGTCTCCTCGTTGACTTGGCGCTGGCAGGCAAGACGGTTACTCGACTGAAGGGTGGCGATCCGACGATATTCGGACGGGTTGGCGAAGAAGCGGAGCTCTTGCAGGAGAATGGCATTGAATATGATATCGTGCCGGGCATAACGTCAGCTATCGCCGTGCCGGCCTATGCGGGCATACCGGTGACGCATCGCGACCTGGCCTCCTCCTTGTCCATTGTGACAGGGCATGAAAGTCCGGAGAAGCTTGACCGCTCAATCTATTGGGACAAGGTAACCAATGCGACAGGGACGTTGTTGTTTCTAATGGGCGTAGCCAAAATTGGATATATTGCCGAACAGTTGATGAAGCACGGCAAGCCGCCAGGGACACCGGTCGCGTTAGTGCGCTGGGGAACCAGGGTCGAGCAGGAGACGATTGTCGGCACGCTTGAGACGATCGAAGGCATTGTGAAGGAAGCGAACTTTCAGCCTCCTGCCGTCATTATCGTCGGCGAGGTTGTCCTTCAGCGGGAGAAGCTGAAGTGGTATGAGAGCAAGCCGCTGTTCGGGATGAGGGTGATGGTGACCCGCGCAAGACCGCAGGCGAGCGAGCTTGCGGATGCGATAGAGGCGCTGGGCGGAGAGCCTTGCGAATTTCCTGTCATTGAGATCCGCGAACCGCAGGACGAGCAAACCATCAATGCGATCCGGGCCAGCCTGGAGCAAGCCGAGAGCTATCAATGGCTCATGTTCACAAGCGTGAACGGAGTCGATTATTTCTTCCGCTATTTGCGTCGATTCGGCATCGACATGCGGAGATTCCATGCTGCCCGAATCGTCGCCGTTGGACCCAAGACGGCGGAGGCGCTTGCCGCCAAGGGGCTGACAGTCGAGGAGCTGCCTGTTCAGTTCCATGCAGAGTCGCTGCTGGATCGGGTGAGCGATTGGCTGAAGCCTGGAGACAAGGCGCTGCTCCCGCGGGGAGATCTGGCACGTGAGGTTCTTCCGAAGGAGCTCAGGGCAAAGGGCGTTGAGGCAGTCGAGATTGACGTGTATGAGACGGTAATTGCCGATACGCAGGACGAACTGGCTCTGGAGTGGCTGCGCGAGGGCGGCATTCATATGATTACTTTTACAAGCTCGTCTACCGTTACGAATTTGCTTGAAGTATTGCGGCGCAGAGGCGTCGAGGAGCCTGTCGAGCTGCTCAGGGGCATACCGCTCGCGAGTATCGGGCCGATTACAACCAAAACAATTAAAGAGGCAGGACTGCATGCGACGGTTGAGGCGGAGTCTTCGACACTTGACAGCTTGCTGACAGCCATCACCGTTTATAATCAGGAAAGGAGAGGGAGCAAATGAGTTTCCCGATAGTTAGACATCGCAGATTGCGCAGAACAGGCGGACTTCGCAGCCTGGTTCGCGAAACTGCGCTTAGCGCAGATGATTTTATATATCCGTTGTTCGTCACCCACGGCAAGGAGGTCAAGGAAGAGATTCCATCCATGCCTGGCGTATACCATCTATCCATGGATTTGCTGGAGGCGGAGATTCGCGAGATCGCAGCGCTGGGCATCAAGTCCGTTCTATTGTTCGGCGTGCCGAATCATAAGGATGCGCACGGTTCATCGGCTTATGATCCGAACGGCATCGTGCAGGAGGCTATTCGCGCCGTGAAGGGCTGGGCTCCTGAGCTGGTTGTTGTTGCAGATACTTGCCTCTGCCAATTTACGGACCATGGTCATTGCGGAGTCGTCCATCAGGATGAAGCTACCGGAGTGGCGGTTGTGGACAATGACAAGTCGCTGGAGCTGCTTGTCCGCACGGCCGTCTCGCAGGCCGAAGCCGGCGCTGACGTCATCGCGCCTTCCAACATGATGGACGGATTCGTGCACGCAATCCGCGCGGGTCTGGATGAAGCGGGCTACAGCGATATCGCGATCATGTCCTATTCGGTCAAATATGCGTCGGCCTTCTATGGCCCGTTCCGTGACGCTGCGCATTCGGCGCCGCAATTCGGCGACCGCAAGACGTATCAGATGGATCCGGCGAATTCGCGGGAAGCGCTCCGCGAGGCGGAATCCGATGTAGCGGAAGGCGCCGATATGCTGATGGTCAAGCCTGCTTTGTCTTACCTGGATATTGTGAAGACGCTCAAGGAGCAATTCGATCTTCCTGTCGTGGCTTATAACGTCAGCGCCGAATATTCGATGGTCAAAGCTGCTGCCGCGAACGGATGGGTGGATGAGCGCTCTATTGTGCTGGAGAAGCTGACCAGCATGAAGAGAGCGGGAGCCGATATCATTATCACGTACCATGCCAAAGATGCCGTACGCTGGCTGAGAGGGGAATAAGAGCATGACGGAGAGCAATAGAAGACGTAATGATGCGCGTTCCGCCGAGGCGTTCGCCAGAGCGAAGAAAGTGATTCCGGGAGGCGTCAACTCCCCTGTTCGCGCATTCAAGTCCGTAGGGCTTACGCCTGTCTACATGGAGCGCGGCGAAGGCAGCCGTGTCTATGACATTGACGGCAATGTCTATATTGATTATGTGGCTTCGTGGGGGCCGCTCATTATGGGGCATGCCCATCCCGAGGTCGTTGAGGCGCTGCGCAAGACGGCAGAGCGCGGGACAAGCTTTGGCGCGCCAACCGAGCTGGAGACGCTGATGGCGGAGCTCGTATGCGAGCGCGTACCGTCCGTAGATGTCGTGCGGATGGTGAATTCCGGTACGGAAGCGACCATGAGCGCCCTGCGTCTTGCGCGCGGCTATACGAAAAGAAGCAAAATTATGAAATTCGAAGGCTCCTATCACGGCCATGCGGACAGTCTGCTGATCAAAGCGGGCTCCGGCGTGGCGACGCTGGGCTTGCCTGACAGCCCGGGCGTTCCGGAGCATGTGGCTTCCCATACGATTACGGTTCCTTATAACGATATTGAGTCCGTCAAGCTGGCATTCGAGAAATTCGGCGAAGAGATTGCATGTGTGATCGTAGAGCCGGTAGCAGGCAATATGGGGGTTGTGCCGCCGCTTCCGGGCTTCTTGGAAGGACTGCGCGAGGTGACGACCCAGTACGGCACCCTGCTGATCTTCGACGAAGTGATGACAGGTTTCCGCGTGGGCTACCAGTGCGCGCAAGGACTGTTCGGCGTAACGCCGGACCTCACGTGCTTCGGCAAAGTCATTGGCGGTGGCCTTCCAGTCGGCGCTTACGGCGGCAAACGTGAAATTATGGAGATGATTGCGCCAAGCGGTCCGATCTATCAAGCAGGTACGCTTTCGGGCAATCCGCTTGCGATGGCGGCCGGCTATACAACGTTGAAGCTGCTGACGCCTGAAACTTATGAGCTGCTGGAGAGACAAGCCGTTCGCCTGCAGCTTGGCTTTGAAGCGAATGCCGCCAAGCATGGCATTGCATCGACGATTAACCGTGTCGGCTCTATGGTCTGTCCGTTCTTTACGGAGAAGACCGTTATTAACTACGAGACGGCGAAGTCTGCCGATCTGGAACGGTTTAAGACTTATTTTGCAGCCATGCTGGATCTGGGCGTAAGCATTGCGCCTTCTCAATTTGAAGGCATGTTCGTCTCCGCTGTTCACAGCGATGCGGACATCGACGAGACGATCGCCGTTCACGATCAAGCTCTGAGCCGCCTGTAAAGCATGTTAGAGGAGGCTCGCGGCATGTTGGATCTTGAACGTTATACACGCAGGAGCGGAGAGTGGCTGTTGCTAGATGCGGCTTCGCTGCAGGAACTCTATTTCTCCGACAAAGCCGAGATGCCGGAACTTGAGGCCGGCAGCCATCCGCATCATGTGCGGCAATGGCTGCTGGCCTCTTCCTTATTCCCGGCGAAATGGATTAACCGGCTGTTTTCCGTAGGCGGCATCAAGTGGTTGGATGAAGGGCTTGGCTTGTTAGCTTTTCCCGCAACAGATACTGCGAAGGACAAGGCATACCGCCATCTTGTCAGTCGTGCTGCTTCTCAATCTTTCTTAGTGCCCGGTGTCCTGTACGAGGACGATTATTGCCTTGTATTGAACAAGCCGGCGGGCATGCCGGTCCATGCCGCTTATGAAGGGCACGCTGGCACGCTGGATGAGGCTGCTTGCCGTCATATGCTGGCCAAGCATGACCCGCTTCCGGTGAGGCATATTCACCGGCTTGACGATGATACTTCCGGACCTGTTCTCTTTGCCAAAAACGATCTTGCCCAATGGAAGCTAGATGAGGCGATGAGAGCGAAGGAGATTGAACGCATCTATGTTGCTGCCTTGCAGGGCTTGCTGAAGCGGGACAAGGGAACGGTTGACGCTCCGATTGGCAAGGACCGCCATCATGCTGCCCGCAGGCGCGTCACGCCGTCTGGCGACGCGGCTTTGACGGCGTATGAGCGGATCGGCCAGTTGGACGGCTTGACGATTGTCCGTCTGCGGCTGGAGACGGGGAGGACTCATCAAATCCGCGTCCATATGAGTCATATCGGCCATCCGCTTGTCGGTGATACGCTCTATGGCGGTTCTAGCAGATTGCTTGGCCACCAGGCGCTGCATGGTGAGAGACTGATATTTCCCCATCCGCTGACAGGCAGGATCGTGGACGTGCAGTCGCCTTGGCCGGACTGGCTAAAGCGCTTGTCCGGAGAAACTCGTCCCTGAATAAAATGACAGTCATGCTCTTGCCCTATCTACCATATAGATAAGTAGTGAATGTACAGTTAGCCCAAGCATTCAGTACGAAGGGAGGAATATGTCATGTCAACAGGGTCGAACGGATTGCGATTTGATGTATATGAGCGAGTTCATCTGCCCGATGACGTAGCAGGAATTGACGAGCTGGAGGAGATCGAGCTTGTTCCCCGTATACAGGTCATTGATCAGGGGGACCAGGCGGTCTTGAAGGGCCAGCTGCTGCTTAGCGGCGTCTATCGCGGGCAGGGCAGCGAGGCGGGACCGCTTGCGCTGGAGCATTGGATTCCGGTTGAAATTTCTTTGCCTATGAACCGGGTGTCCCGTCTGGATGACATTTCAATCGAAATTGATAACTTTGATGTGGACCTGCTTTCAGCCCGCACCTTGAACATTACGGGGGTTCTGTCGCTGCGCGGCATATCCGTGGAGCCGGTAGAGGAGCAGGGATTGCAGTGGGAGGACGAATCGTTCACGGCGATTCATCAGAGAGCGCTGCAAGAGCCGAATGAGTTCGAGGATGACTCGGATACAAAGGTGTTTCATGGGCTGATTCCGGATGAGGCAGAGGCTGAGTATCAAGCAAGAGAAGAAGATGAAGAGACGGGTTCAGGCGAAAGCTACATATCGGAGGAAAGCGCGCAGGCTGCAGAGTGGCAGGAGGCTGAGGAGGAACAGGAGCAGGAGGTTACGGTTGCCTCTAGGGAAGAAGCTGCCGAAGAAAGCTGGCTGCAATGGAATGCGGAACAGCAGCAGGCTGAGCCAAGCACATCTTATCAGCCGTACGTTCCTCAGCAGCCATATCAGCAGCAGGGCGTCTCGCAGCTTGCGTCGCTGTATCAGCAGTTCCAGCAGCCTTCTTACACGCAGCAGCCTGCACAGACGGAGCAAATCAGCAGCAGGGAAGAACCGGAGTGGAGCGAGAGCCAGTCGTTCCGGCCGGAAGCGGAGGAGGAAGCTGCGGAAGAGCCAGTAATTGCGCAGCATGAGGAAGATGTTTCGCTACAGTCGGAGGAAGATGTGCCGGTGCTCCAGGAGATCGAGCCGGATCCGGAGCCGCGCAAGCCGCAAGAGGTGCAGATTGCATTCAGCGGCAAATCGTCGGCGGGAACCAGCGACTCGCAGTCTGATCTCGGCTTCCGCACGCTGCTTCAGTCCAGCAAACGCGAGCAAGCCGCTCGCGAAGCCGCGGAGCAGACACAGACGGAGCAGGAAGAGGCCGCCCGCATCCAAAGCCCCGAGGAAGAGATCGAGTGGAAGAAGCTGTTCCTCAGCAAGCAGGCGGAGGAGAGGGAGTTCCGCAAAATCCGCGTATGCATCGTTCAGCGCGAAGAAACGCTGGAACAGATCGCGCTTCGCTACAGTCTCAACCCTAGGGAGATTCTGGTCCATAACGGCTTGCACGAATCCTCCGTTGCCGAAGGGCAACTGCTCTATATTCCATAGAGCTGGAGCAGGAGGCTTGCTTGTCTTGTAATAAGACGATTGCAATTAGATGGCGATGCACAGGGGATGATTCCTGGGCATCGCCATTTGTATGTCTGTAATCAGATGTTTTTAACGTCGCTGGGCACCACTAATACGCTCAAACTGGCTATTCCGCTCCTGCAACACCGCCACGCACCGCTAGAGCGGTCGAATTGGCGATTCTGCACCTGCAACACCGCCACGCACGGCTAGAGCGCTCGAATTGGCACTTCCGCCCCTGCACCGCCGTCACACACCGCTAGAGCGCACGAATTTGCACTTCCGCTCCTGCACCGCCGTCACACACCGCTAGAGCGGTCGAATTGGCGATTCTGCCCCTGCAACACCGCCACGCACCGCTAGAGCGCTCAAATTGACTATTCCGCTCCTGCACCGCCGCGCAACTCGAACTCTGCGCAAACGGAGCGCAGTTTGCACTCAGCCACACCCCAATTCAAAGCACATATATGCCAATTTAACGAGTAAGGAGCGATCCTTTATAGTTTTTGCCTATATCATGATAGGAGCAGGTTGACTCCGCACCGCAACAAAGGTATGATTAGACATATATGTGTGACAACAACGTTGAAGGGGATTAGTACGCAGCGAGCCTTCAGAGAGCGGAACCGTTACGCTGAGAGGTTCTGCAGGATGTGACTGCATACGGGTCGCCCCGGAGTTGCCTATACGAACCGCGGGATTATCTCGCGCTAATATGGGCCGGCAACAGCCGTTATCTGTTCGAGTGCCGTGAGAGCGTATTTCTCAGCGGAACAAAGGTGGTACCACGGAAGCATGACCTTTCGTCCTTTATGATAGGACGAGAGGTCTTTTTGCATGTTTAGAAGAATTTGTGGAGGATGAAATCAATGTCAGATGACCAATTCAAACCGGCAATGCCAACGACTTACGATCCCAAATCGGCAGAACAGAAATGGTATGAATACTGGGTAAAGGGCAATTACTTCGAAGCGGGCAAGCGTCCCGATGCGGAACCTTACACCATTGTCATTCCGCCTCCGAACGTCACGGGCATGCTGCATATCGGGCATGCGCTCGACTTTACGCTGCAGGATATATTGATCCGCACCAAGCGGATGCAGGGCTATGACGCGCTGTGGCTTCCAGGAACGGACCACGCGGGTATCGCGACTCAGACGAAGGTTGAGCAGAAGCTGCGCGAGCAGGGTGTATCCCGCCACGATCTGGGACGCGAGGCATTCCTGGATAAGGTATGGGAGTGGAAGGATCAATATGCGAATACCATTCGCGAGCAATGGGCGAAAATGGGCCTGTCCCTGGATTACTCCAGAGAACGGTTCACGCTGGACGAAGGCTTGTCCAAGGCGGTTCGCGAAGTGTTCGTCCGTCTCTATGAGAAAGGCCTGATCTACCGCGGCAAAAAGATTATTAACTGGGACCCTGCCGCGCGCACGGCCCTGTCCGATATCGAGGTTGAGTACAAGGAGCTGAACGGCCACCTGTACCATCTGCAATATCCGCTGAAGGACGGCTCCGGCCATATTACAGTCGCGACGACGCGTCCGGAGACGATGCTGGGCGATACGGCGGTTGCCGTTCATCCGGAGGATGAGCGCTACAAGCATTTGATCGGCTCCATGATCGTGCTGCCGGTAGTCGGCAGAGAAATTCCGATTATCGCCGACGAATACGTCGAGAAGGAATTCGGTTCCGGCGCGGTAAAAATTACGCCGGCGCATGACCCGAACGACTTCGAGGTGGGCGAGCGTCATAGCCTGCCGCAAATCATCGTGATGGACGAGACAGGCACCATGAATGCCGAAGCAGGCCCTTACCAGGGCATGGACCGGTTCGAGTGCCGCAAGCAGCTGGTGAAGGACCTGCAGGAGCAGGGCGTATGCGTGCGCATTGAGGACCATGTGCATCAGGTTGGCCATAGCGAGCGCAGCGGAGCGGTTGTTGAGCCGTATCTGTCCACACAGTGGTTTGTTGCGATGAAGCCGCTGGCGGAAGCTGCAATCGCAGCTCAGAAAGCAGGCAAGGGCGTACAATTCGTACCGGAGCGATTCGAGAAAATCTATCTGAACTGGATCGAAAACGTACGCGACTGGTGCATCTCCAGACAGCTGTGGTGGGGACACCGGATTCCGGCTTGGTATGACGATGCGACAGGCGAGATGCACGTCTCCCGCGAGGATATGAAGGGCGACCATCTGCGCCAGGACAACGACGTGCTGGACACTTGGTTCAGCTCCGCATTGTGGCCGTTCTCTACGCTGGGCTGGCCGGATCAGACCGAGGACTTAAAACGGTACTACCCGACGAATGTTCTAGTTACCGGCTACGACATTATTTACTTCTGGGTAGCCCGCATGATCTTCACGGCGCTTGAATTTACCGAAGAGATGCCGTTCAAGGATGTGCTGCTGCATGGTCTGGTGCGCGACAAGGATGGGCAGAAGATGTCCAAGTCGCTCGGCAATGGCGTAGATCCGCTTGACGTCATTGAGCAGTATGGCGCCGACGCGATGCGTTTTATGATTTCGACGGGCAGCACGCCTGGCCAGGATTTGCGCTTCCGCTATGAGAAAGTGGAGCAGGCGCGCAACTTCGCGAACAAGATTTGGAACGCGTCCCGTTTTGCGCTGATGAATCTGGAAGGGTTCAACGCAAGCGATATCGATATTAACGTGAAGCTCGGCACAGCCGACCGCTGGATTCTGCACCGCCTGAACGAGACAGTTCGCGATGTGACAAGACTGATCGACAGCTATGAGTTCGGCGAGACAGGCCGCGTGCTGTACAACTTTATTTGGGATGACCTGTGCGACTGGTATATTGAGTTCTCGAAGCTCAGCCTGAATGGCGGAGACGAAGCGGCGAAGCGCGCGACGCAATCCGTGCTGGCTTATGTGCTTGACCGGACGCAGCGCCTGATCCACCCGTTCATGCCGTTCATCAGCGAAGAGATCTGGCAGCATCTGCCGCATGAGGGCGAGACGATTACGCTGGCCCCTTGGCCAACTTACGATACGGCGCTGGAGGCTCCTGACGCGGTGAAAGAGATGGAGCTGCTCATGGAGATGATCCGTGCGGTCCGCAATATCCGCGCTGAGGTAAACGTGCCGATGAGCAAGAAGGTCGAGCTGCTGATTAAGCCAGCCGGAGAATTCGAGGCTGCTATTCTGTCCCGCAACGAGGAGTTCATCAAACGCTTCTGCGGAACGTCCCTGCTGGAGAGCGGCATCTCCATTGCTGCGCCGGATAAAGCGATGACTGCCATTATTACGGGAGCGGAGCTGTACTTGCCGCTCGCAGGCCTGATTGACATCTCGCAAGAGATTGCCCGTCTGGAGAAAGAGCTGAAGACGCTCATTTCCGAAGTCGAGCGGGTAGAGAAGAAGCTGGGCAACGAAGGTTTCGTAGCAAAGGCTCCTGCCAAGGTTATTGAAGAAGAGCGCGCCAAGATGGCGGATTATGCCGAGAAGAGAGACAAAGTGCTGGCTCGTATCGCGGAACTGCGCGGTTAGGCCTTTAAGCGGAAGAAGGGATAGAGATGACAGATACAACAACCATGCAGCATGGGGAGAGCGGGACTCTCCCTTCCTATCAGGCGGCAGCGGATTGGATCACGGGACTGGTGCCGTTCGGCATCCGCCCCGGGCTTGACCGCATCGAGGCGCTTATGGAGCGTCTTGGCAACCCGCACCGCAGGCTGAAATTCATACATGTCGCAGGCACTAACGGCAAAGGGTCGGTATGCGCTTATTTGTCCAGCGTGCTGTTCCAGAGCGGATACGATGTAGGCACGTTCACCTCGCCTTACATCACGAAGTTTACCAATCGGTTCCAATATAACGGCAAAGACATTAAAGAAGAGGAGCTGCTCGCGCTTGCCAATGAGCTGAAGCCGCATGTCGAGGCGATCGCAGAGACGGAGCTTGGCTCTCCGACGATGTTCGAGGTATCGACGGCGCTTGCCATTCTTTATTTTGCCAAAGTGACCTTCCCTGATTATGTCGTATGGGAGACCGGTCTTGGCGGCCGTCTGGATGTGACCAATATCGTCTATCCGGTCATATCCGTCATCACCAATGTCGGCCACGATCATATGGACCGCCTTGGCGATACGCTTGCTAAAGTGGCGGAAGAGAAGGCTGGCATTATCAAGCCGGGCATTCCGGTTGTCAGCGCCGTGACGCAGCCTGAAGTGGTGGATGTCATCCGGCGCGTGGCCGGGGAGAAGCGCAGCACATTGTACATGCTCGGCGAGCAGTTCAGCGAGACGGCGCTTGAGGTGCGCGAGGATGAACAGGAATTCCGCTTCCAAGGCATGTTCCGGACTATCGAGCCGCTTCGCATTTCTCTTAACGGGGCGCATCAGCGGACGAATGCGGCTGTCGCTGTCATGACGCTGGAGGTGCTGCGTCAATATCAGGCGCTGGTTGTCGATGACGATGCCCTGACAGAGGGATTGCATAAGGCGGCATGGCCGGGCAGGCTGGAGATGGTGAAGCGCGATCCGCGCATATTGCTGGATGGCGCCCATAATCCGGAAGGCGCGGAGATGCTGGTGAAGGCTTTGAAGGAAACCTATAAGTATGACCGTCTCCATGTTGTGATGGGGATGCTGGAGAATAAGAATCATCGGGCTACATTTAAGCATATACTACCAATAGTGGATACGCTTATCTTAACCGAGCCCGATTACCGGATGAAGATGGAAGCGCAGGACTTGGCTGCAATCGTGCAGGAGCTGCCAGGCGGTAAGCCGTTCGAGCTTGTCATCGAGAAGGATTGGAAGCAGGCATTGCAAACATTACAACAGGTTACCGGGTCTTCGGATCTTGGGGTCGTGACAGGGACGCTTTATTTAATTGCGGACGCTCGCGCCCGCTTGCTGTACAACTCGGATTCTGAAAAAGGTTGGTGAACCGTCTTTGAATACGGCAGAACACGTTCATTTCATCGGAATCGGCGGTTACGGCATGAGCGCGATTGCACGCGTCATGCTGGAGATGGGCTATAAGGTAACCGGTTCCGATGTCGCGCGGCAGGAGCTTACGGAGAAGCTTGCTGCAAAAGGCGCCGATATCTATATCGGCCATCAGCCAGAGCATGTGAGAGGCGCCGATCTGGTGGTCTACTCCACGGCTCTGACAAGCGACAATGTGGAGCGCAAGGCAGCGGAGGAGCTTAATATTCCGGTGCTGCACCGCGCACAGATGCTGGCAAGGCTGATGAATGCGGGGAAGGGCGTCGCGGTTGCGGGCGCGCACGGCAAGACGACAACTTCCTCCATGATCGCGCTTGTTATGGAAGCATGCGAAGCCGATCCGACTTACATTATCGGCGGAGAAATCGTAAACGTTGGCACCAACGCAAAAGCGGGCAAAGGCGAATATGTGGTAGCGGAGGCGGATGAGAGCGACGGCTCCTTCCTGCAATATCATCCTTCCATTGCAATCGTGACGAACATTGAGCCGGACCATCTTGAGAATTATGATGGAGATTTCGAAAAGCTGAAAGCGGCTTATGTGCAATTCCTTCAGCAGGTGAAGGATGGCGGCAAGGCGATTGTCTGCGTCGACAGCGAGACGGTCAGAGAGCTGCTTCCTCGCATCTACGGAGGAGACAAGGAACGCGAATCGGCTCAGCTCGTTACGTACGGCATTCAAGAGGACGCGATGTACAGGGCGGACAATATCGTGCTGGGCGACCGCAAAGTATCGTTCGACGTATTGAAGAGCGGCGTGCTGCTGGGCAATATCGAGCTGTCCGTTCCAGGCCTTCATAACGTGTCGAACGCAATGGCGACGATTATTACTTGCCTGGAGGCTGGTCTTGACTTCGACGCGGTCAAAGGAGCGATCTTCTCCTTCCGCGGGGCGAAACGCCGGTTCCAGGTGCTCGGAGAGGTGAACGACATTCTCGTCATTGACGATTACGCTCATCATCCCACTGAGATTCAGGCGACGATCAGCGCGGCTAAGGCGACAGGCAAGCGCATCATTGCGGTCTTCCAGCCGCAGCGCTATACAAGAACGTTTTTCTTGTTCGAGCAATTCAGCAGATCGTTCTCGGAGGCGGATGAGGTCATTATTACCGATATCTACTCTCCGGCGGGCGAGAAGCAAATCGAGGGCGTCAATTCCGGCAAGCTGGTGGAGCTGATTCGCAAGAACAGCCATGCCCATGCGGAGTATATCGCCACCAAAGAAGAAGTGCTGGACGTGCTGAAGGAGCGTGTCGCTCCAGGCGATCTGGTTATCACAATGGGAGCCGGGGATATTTGGAAAGCGGCTGACGCGCTTGCGAAGCATTTGACCTCTGCATCCTAAGCGACTGAATATGAAGAAGCGGGACTGTCCATGGACAGCCCCGCTTCTTTTTTTGAATCTCTCAATATCCCGGCATAACTCTCTTTTTCATTTCATAGACTAATAGCAGACAATGGGACGAGGAGAGATGGACATGAAGCCAAACAACCGGATAACCTATCGTTTTGACCGGCAAGGACAGCAGATCGGTCATAAGGAAGAAAAGCCCCAGCGGACGGAAGAGCGCAGGAAACTATCGCCAGCCGGCAATGTAATCCCCTTATATCAGCCGGCGGCTTCGAATGGTATAGATGACACTCATCCATGGGACAGCGTCTTTCAGGAGGATGTCGGCGCACTGGAGAAGCTGATTCGCGACTCTGAAGGCGAACCCGGCAGGGGGCATGCACACACGGACATTGAAGCATCAATAAGGAACGGAGCTTCTGCAGCGCCATCCCAAGATCTTCACGAGCCGGAAGCAAGCGATCCTTGGGCATCCTTGCAGCATGACATTACCGTACCGTCAGCTCCGGAACGAGAGCATGAGCGTGAATATGATTGGAGACGCGGCGAGAATCGCCATCATCTCATTGTAGATGATGAGGGGCCTGTCATCCGCAAGACTGGCGGACCCTCCTGGCTTAACGTGTTCCTGTCGGTTGCTGGCGCGCTGGCAACCGGCGCTTTATTCGGCTACTTTATTCTCACCTTGTTTACCGGAGGCATTATCTGGCCCGGAAGCTCGCAGAACGGGAGCGCAGCTGAAGGGAAAGGCGTTACGCTGGACGACATTGTGAACTTGCCGGTTGCAGGAGGCATCGACGATGAAGACAAGGGGGGTGCAGGCGCCAAGACGCCGCCATCCGGACAGCCTGATAAGCCTGCAGCCACGGCGACGGTCAGCCTGGGCGGCGAGCAGTCGTATTCCGTGCTTCAATACGGTGTGTTCAAGGGCACGGAGGGGCGCGATGAAGCGATGAGGCAGCTTGCGGCCAAAGGCTTGCCGGCGGCTGCGATCCACTCTGGAGATTCCTATTATGTGTACGCAGGATTGGCGACAAGCCAGAAAGAAGCGGAGGTGCTCGCAGCCGAAATGCCGGATATGCTCATTTACAAAAAAGAGCTGAAGCTGGCGCTGCCTGACCGCATTGCTTTTACAGGCAGCGAAGGGGACGCGAAGCAGTTTTTTGAACGGACACATGCTCTGGTTGCATCCTGGTCGTCGCTAATCGTGACGCAGTTGGAGCAAGCTGACTTGTCTCCGATCGGAGAGGCTGCCGCCAAGGCATGGCAAGACAAGCTGGGCGAGTGGAAGAACTCCGCTGAGACGATGAAAAAGGGAGTTGGCGACAGTAAGGAAGGAGAGCAGCTTGCCAAGCTGACCGACGCGATAGGCGATGCCGGAAATGCTATGCTTGCTTACGGCAAGGCGGCAAGCAAAGCGAATCTATGGACTGCGCAAGAGGCCTTGATGCGCGCTGTGCTGGCCCAAAAAGAATGGTTTGAGTCTATGAGCGCATTGTAAAGAGCGTACAACCTGCGTATAATAGAGTCAGGTGTCAATTCGTGGCGAAAGGGATTGAACGATGAAGAAAAATGGCTGGATCCTTTTCTTGTTTATCGTGCTTGGGCTTGTGGCCGGAGCTTTGGTAGCCCGCTGGCTGGAGCCCGTTCAAGGGTTGTCTTTCTTGACCAAGCCGATCGTGACAACCTGGTCGCCTGCTGTTGATTTGTACGTGCTCAGCTTTGATTTTACGTTGAAATTGCAACTGAGCCTATTCAGCATTGTCGGGGCGGCGCTCGCTATTTGGCTGTATCGCAAGATGTAGATGCGGTCCGGCAATTGGATATTGATTGCGATTGGACAGGCATTATAAGGAGAATACGAAGTATGACAACCAATCAACATGTAATCGAACCGATAAGCCGGATCGTATTGGCTTCATCGTCACCGCGCCGGAAGGAACTGGTCGCATCTCTGGACCTTTCCTTGCCGGTTTATATTTTGTCTACGGATGCGGACGAGACGGTCTTGGACCATTGGACGCCGCAATCGACCGTCGAGGAGCTTAGTCTGCGCAAAGCAACAGCTGCGCTGGCCATGCTTCGCGAACGGGAGAATAAGCCGGCAGGAGCTTTCGATCTCATAATCGCTGCAGATACGATCGTAGCGCTTGACGGACAGATTTTGGGCAAGCCGCGGGACGACGATGAAGCGGCAAGCATGCTGGAGAGGCTGTCGGGAAAGCAGCATGACGTCTTCACAGGCATTGCTTGCATCGCTGCGGATTCCGGCAAGACGCTGGTCGCCAGCCGGAGAACCAAAGTGAAAATGAAGGAGCTTGGCAGCGAGCGGATCAGGCGCTATGTGGCGACTGGCGAGCCTCGCGACAAGGCGGGTTCCTACGGCATTCAAGGGCTCGGATCAACACTAGTGGAAGAGATCGAGGGCTGTTATTTCAACGTTGTCGGCCTTCCGTTGTCGCTATTGTCCGATATGCTGGAGCAGTACGGCATCCGCGTTTTATAAGCGCTGGTCAGACTGCCTGTTGCCGAACAATGAAGAATGATTATTTGAACAAGAAAGCAGGTTAGGGACATGGTTGCGCATACATCAGGTTTGCGGGATGTCCCCCATGAAGAACGTCCGAGAGAGCGCATGATGACATATGGGGCAGAAGCTTTGAGCCACGCGGAATTGCTGGCTATATTATTGCGGACAGGCACCCGGAATCAATCTGCCGTTCTTGTGGCAGGCACGATTCTAAAGCAATGTGGAAGTCTGCGCAATTTGATGGACATGAGCATGGAAGAGCTGACAGCCATCCCCGGTGTCGGTCCGGCCAAGGCGCTCCAGCTTCGCGCGGGCATTGAGCTTGGGCGCCGAATTACTAAGAGCAAGCTGGGCGACGTGACAACGGTGAGAAGACCGAAGGATGCTGCCGACTTCATTATGGAAGAGCTTCGTTACCTCAAGAAAGAGCATTTTGTATGTATGTTTCTCAACACCAAAAACCACATTATTGCCCGGGAAACATTGTCAGTAGGAACGCTTAACGCATCGCTTGTGCATCCTAGAGAAGTGTTTCGGGCAGCGATCAAATATAACAGCGCATCTATTATATGCGCGCATAATCATCCAAGCGGCGATCCTGCGCCTAGTCCGGAGGACATCTCTTTGACTAGGAGATTGGCGGAGGCGGGCCAGCTGGTCGGTATCGAGCTGCTCGACCATCTGGTCATTGGAGATGGCAGATTCATCAGTTTGAAGGAGCTAGGCCATCTGTAATATAATATAAGGGATTGTCGTAATGAGAAGGGAGCAAGAACATGTTTGGGAGTTTTTCGAAAGATTTGGGAATTGATTTGGGGACGGCAAATACTCTTGTTTATGTAAAAGGAAAAGGCATTGTCGTAAGAGAGCCATCGGTGGTCGCTCTGCGTACTGATACAAAAACAATTGAAGCGGTTGGCGAGCAGGCGAAAAAAATGATCGGCAGAACGCCGGGCAATATCCGCGCTATCAGACCGATGAAGGACGGCGTTATCGCCGACTTCGATACTACGGCGACGATGATCAAGTATTTCATCCGTTCCGCGCAGAAGCAGCGGTCGCTCTTCCCGAAGCATCCGAACGTAATGGTTTGCGTGCCTTCCGGCATAACCGCGGTTGAGCAGAGAGCAGTAGAGGATGCAGCGAAGCAAGCGGGCGCACGTGAAGCTTTTATTATCGAGGAGCCGTTCGCAGCGGCCATCGGCGCGGATCTTCCGGTATGGGAACCAACCGGCAGTATGGTTGTTGATATCGGAGGCGGTACAACCGAGGTAGCGGTTATCTCTCTGGGCGGCATTGTTACCAGCCGTTCAATCCGCGTGGCGGGCGACGAGATGGATGACGCAATCATCCAGTATATCAAGCGGCTCTATAATCTGATGATCGGCGAGAGAACGTCGGAGCAGCTGAAGATGGAGATTGGCTCGGCGCTTCAGCTGGAGAAGCCGGAGACGCTGGAAATCCGCGGCCGTGACCTGGTATCGGGTCTTCCTAAGACACTTGCGATTACATCGGATGAAATTACGGATGCGCTGGCCGATACCATTAATGCAATCGTGGATGCGGTCAAGATTACGCTGGAGAAATGTCCGCCAGAGCTGTCCGCAGATATTATGGACAGAGGCATCGTGCTTACCGGAGGCGGGGCTCTGCTGCGCAATCTCGACAAGCTGCTGCAGCGCGAGACAGGAATGCCGGTTATCGTAGCTGATAATCCGCTGGATTGTGTAGCTATCGGTACAGGACGTTCGCTGGAGAACATTCATTTGTTCAAGAACAGAGGTTCTTCGGGACGCTCCAAGCGCTAGGCCGGCAGGTTCGATTAACAGGAATGGATAAGGGATGGGCAGGTGATCGGGCTGTTTAATCTAATGAGGAATAAGCGAGTATTCATGCTTATGATCGGATTGATATTGTTCATTGCGATCATCGGCTTCTCATTAAGTGATCGCAAGGAGCTGAGCTGGCCGGAGAAGTTTCTGAAAGATACAACCGGTTATGCGCAGCAATGGTTCTACAAGCCCGCTGGTTATATAGCGGGCTTCTTTGAGGATATCCGCAACATGCGCCAAGTCTATGAGGAGAACGAGCAGCTTCGTCTTCTGGCGGCAGCTTACGCCCGTGACAAGGTGGAGTACAACTTCATTAAGAAAGATAATGAGCGTCTGCAGCGGGAGCTTAATTTCACCGAACAGCAGAAGCAGATGTACAATTACAATTATTTGATCGCACAGGTGATTTCCGTCAGCAATGATGCGAATAGCCGTACGATGACGATTAATCTGGGCTCCAAAAACGGCATCAAGCCGAATATGGCGGTAACGACGGTTGACGGGCTCATTGGCCTGGTCAGCTCTGTTACGCCTTATACGTCGACCATTACTCCGATTACTGAGCTGAATGAAGTATCGATCGCGTTCAATTCCATTGCCGCTACCATAGAGGGACGGGAGAATGAATCGTTCGGCATTCTGAGCAGCTATAATCGTGAAACCGGCATGCTGGTCATGACAAAGATCGCGGAGACGGACAAGATGGAGATCGGCGATACGGTCATTACATCCGGTCTCGGCGGCGTCTATCCGCGCGGGCTCCGCGTGGGTACAGTAGAGTCGAAGCAGGTCGGCGATTTCGGCCTGACATACACCGCTTCGGTTAAGCTGTCCGCCAGCTTTGACCATCTGACGGAGGTATTCGTGGTTCAGCCTCCTGAGTCGCCGGAGGAACTGGAATGAGCATGAATCGGATAATTGGCCTTATGCTGCTGCTCTTTCTAATCGAAGGCGCCATCATGCCTTGGATTATTCCGGCCGGCTACGGCGATCGGATCATTCCGCACTTTATTTTTGTTATTGTGCTTTTTTCGGCGCTTTACGGCAATCGGCATCAGGCATTGATGCTTGGGGCAGGATTTGGCTTGCTGCAGGATTTGATTTATTACGGCCACTTGATCGGCGGCCATTTTTTCATGATGGGTCTGATCGGCTATTTTACAGGCGTGCTGCTGGAGCGCAAGCGCGTGACGGTGATGATGGCGCTGACGGTAATCGGCTTTGCTTGTATTCTGTACGATACGGCTTTGCTATACATTTATAAGGTGTTTCGGATTACGGATGCTTCCTACGCATGGGCGCTGCTGAATCATATATTGCCAAGCCTGTTTCTTCAACTCGCATTCGCACTTGCCTGCTATATTCCGGTTAGACGCATTTTCGAATCTCGCAGCAAGGCTATGCCTGACGGCGAAGAAGAATAATTCGTTTGTCTAATTGCAGGATTTCGGCACGGCTAGCAAGAATTCATTAGGTTGGGGAGGGACGGTTGTGACCGAGAAGCAACATATTATGATTAAAGGCGTCAAGGAAGGTCTATTGTTCCTTCTCGACGATCAATGCGAATTCGAAGCGCTGGTAGCCGAATTGCAATATAAGCTGGAGAAGACTCATCAGCAGCTGTTGACCGGACCGCTTGTACATATTCACGTTAAGCTGGGTTCCAGGTCGGCAACCGATGAGCAGAAGGAGCAGCTTGCAAGCATAATCCGGGCTCAAGGCAATCTGATTATCGGCTCGATGGAATCGGATTTGCCGGAGCCAGCGGACCATACAGCGGGCACATCCAAGCTGCAAGTCATCACGTCCATCGTACGCTCGGGACAGACGCTGGAGCATGAAGGCGATCTCTTGCTGATCGGCGACGTGAATCCGGGCGGCACAATATTGTGTACCGGGGATATCTATATACTGGGTGCGCTGAAGGGGATGGCTCATGCGGGCATAGCGGGACGGACGGATGTCGTCATTGCCACATCGCTAATGAAGCCGACGCAGCTGCGCATAGCGGATGTCGTGAGCAGGCCGCCGGAGGAATGGCTGACCGGAGACGCTGCGATGGAATTCGCTTATTTGGAAGAAGGTCAGATGCAGATCGATAAGCTGTCTCAGTTATTCCGAATCAGGCATAATCCTATAATGTTTAAAGGAGTGTAGAGCATGGGAGAAGCGATCGTGGTAACATCGGGCAAAGGCGGAGTAGGCAAAACAACGACCTCGGCCAATATCGGAACAGCGCTGGCGCTGCTCGGTAAAAAAGTGTGCATGATTGATACCGATATCGGGCTTCGCAACCTGGATGTTGTGATGGGCCTTGAGAATCGGATTATATACGATTTGGTTGATGTTGCGGAAGGACGCTGCCGCCTGAGTCAGGCGCTTGTCAAGGACAAGCGGTTCGATGAGCTGTATATGCTTCCCGCTGCTCAGACGAAAGACAAGGATTCCGTCAAGCCGGATCAAATCCGGAACATGGTGCATGAGCTGAAGCAGGATCATGACTATATCATTATCGATTGTCCGGCAGGAATCGAGCATGGATTCCGTAATGCCATTGCGGGAGCTGACCGCGCGATTGTGGTGACGACGCCGGAGAATGCCGCCGTTCGCGATGCGGACCGCGTCATCGGCTTGCTGGAGGGCGAGAAGATTCCTTCCAAGCTGGTCATTAACAGGATCCGCCAGTCGATGGTAAAGAACGGCGAAATGCTGGATATCGATGAGATCTGCCAAGTATTAGCCATTGATTTATTGGGTATTGTGCCGGATGATGATAAGGTTATTTCAGCGGCCAATAACGGAGAGCCTACCGTCATGAATCCGGCTTCCAGGGCAGCGATCGCCTACCGCAATATTGCGCGCCGCATTCTGGGCGATATGGTGCCGCTGATGGTGCTGGACGAAAAGGCGGGTGCCTTCAAGCGGTTCCGCAAGTTCCTGGGAATAGGATGATTGCCTTGTGCTTAACAAACTGAAAAAGTTGGATTGGGGCATCCTTATCATTCTAGCTTGCCTGATGGGGATTAGCGCGCTTGTGATTCACAGCGCGACAGCCAACAATCCAATGTATCACAACAATGATATGAAGCAGCTGGCTTTCTTTGGACTTGGCTTTGTTGTTGCCATTGTATCGGTGCTGTTCGATTACCGCATCGTGCTGAAGTTCTGGTATGTATTTTACGGCTTAGGAGTAGCGCTGCTTATTCTGGTTTACTTTTTTGGAGCCGAGATCAACGGTGCCAAAGGATGGTTCAGATTAGGGGAGTCGATCAACTTCCAGCCGGCAGAAATGATGAAGATCATTCTGATTATCGGCATTGCTTACATTATGGGCAGGCGGCAGGGCGATAAGCTGAACTTCACGAACGACATTATCACGATCGGAGCGTTCGTCTTCCTGCCGTTCCTGCTGGTTATGATCCAGCCTGACCTTGGCAATGCCATCATCTATCTGGTTATCGTAATCGGCATGCTGTGGATCGGCAACATCAAATATACGCATGTCGCGATTGGTCTTGCCATCGTCGTCGGCAGCGTCATGCTGTTTGTTTTTGTGTTCAACAGCTTCAATACGGAAATCAAAGAATACTTGGAGAGCCACAAGAAGACGCACTGGTATGAGCGGATCAATACCTTCATTAATCCAAGCGAAGCGAGCGCGGATGCAAGGCGGCAATCGCTCAATGCGCAGATTGCGATCGGCTCCGGCGGTTTAAGCGGAGATGGGTTCCTGCAAGGGGACATGAAGAACGGGGGATTCGTTCCTTATACGTATTCCGATTCGATCTTTGTCGTTATCGGGGAGGAGTTCGGGTTCCAAGGGGCTGCAATTCTGCTGCTGCTCTACTTCCTGCTGATCTATCGGATGATTATGATTGCCTTCAAGTGTTATGACAGGCGAGCCTCATTCATCGTCATAGGGGTCGTCTCCATGTTCGTCTTTCAAATCTTCCAGAACATCGGCATGATGATCGGGCTTATGCCGATTACCGGCATTACGCTGCCGTTCATTAGCTACGGAGGCACGTCGCTTCTGCTCAACATGCTGTCCATCGGACTGGTATTCAGTATCAAGGCTCACCAGGAAGTATATGAGCTGGCGGATAATTAGGTTATAAAGATCAAAGCATCGATTGCTGAGCTTGCGCTCCGGCAATCGATGCTTTTTTTGCGTTCAGCTGCTTCCGTGCACGCGAATACTTGTCTGCCTCCGATCATAATTATGAGTGAAGAGATATGGGCGGCAGCGGGAATAGCCGCCGATTCGGGGAGGACAAGCCATGGGACTTAGAGATGACGTGAAGCAGCGCAGGCATGCAAAAATCAGAAGCCTGCTCCATCATTATAATGAGTCGCAGAACGAGTATGAAGCGGATAAGCCAGCTGTTGAATGGGGATCGGGCGCAAGAAGGGGAAGTCAGAGCAGCAATACGCTTCACGAGGAGCCGCTTCCGAAGAAGCAATCAGATTTATCCTATAGGGATGGCGCGGAGCTTCCCGTCTCCGATAAGGGAAAGGCGAGATCGCAGGACCCGGAGCTGGCGTGGAAGCAGAATCCGAATCCTTGGGCAGCTTGGGATGAGGAGAGGGGGCAAGGGGGAGCGCGGAGCTATGTCAAATCCCAGCATACGGATGACTTTGATCCGCCTCGGGTAAGCGGCTGGAAGAGAATTCGGAATGACTTGGCATGGAAATTCGCTATATCGGCCGCCTTATTCGGGGGAATCTGGGCCATGTTCGAAAATGACTATCCATGGACGGCAAAAGGGCAAGCTTTTGTCTCGGAAGCGATGTCTAGCGAAATTGATTTTGCATCCGTCGCTTCTTGGTATAACGATATGTTCGCGGGATCGCCTTCCTTTATTCCGATCTTCGGAGGCAGCAGCGGTCAAGCCGCGCTGGTGGACGGCCAGCCCAAGGGGCCCGTCGTCTCGCCGCTCGAAGGCGCGACAGTCGTGCGGACCTTCGCAGATTTGCTGAACGGCGTAGAGCTCGCGGGCGATCCTGAAGCGCCCGTGGCGGCCGCGGAGACTGGCAGGGTGATACAGGTTTCCGCTCAAGGAGACAGCGTATTGATTCAGCATGCTAACGAGCGGACGACTATATACGGCAAGCTGGCTGCGGTAAATGTAACCGTCAATGATTGGGTCGAGGCGGGACAAACCATCGGCAAGCTTCAGCCGGCCGGGCGTGACGGTCACAGCTTCCTGTACTTTGCAGTGAAGCAGAAGGATCGTTACATGGACCCGCTGGACGTGATACCGATTGATTAAGTGGAAGGGCATCCGCTGGTCTATTCATCCCTTGTTTGTCATCGTCATGCTGGCATCTGCTGTAACAGGATATTTTGCCGAGCTGCTTACGCTTTTTATTATCGTCTTCGTACATGAACTCGGACATGTCGTGGCGGCCAAGGGCTTCGGCTGGACAATCAGGGAGGTGAAGCTTCTCCCCTTTGGCGGCGTTGCAGAAGTAGAGGAGGCAGGCGGCATCTCGGCCAAGGAGGATGCGATTGTAGCGATCGCGGGTCCTCTGCAAAATGTATGGATGGGCGCGCTTGCCTGGGGCCTTGGCGCCGCGGGGATATGGGATGAGGCATGGGCCCATTATGTAAGCGGGGCGAATCTTATGATTGCCCTGTTCAATCTATTGCCGATCTATCCGTTGGATGGAGGCAAGCTGCTGCAGGCGCTTCTTAGCTATATGATGAATTATTACCGGATGCTGGTGTGGTCTGCCCGGCTTAGCCTCGCATTCAGCGTACTTATGCTGGCAGCTGCTTTTCTTCCCCTCCTCGGGGGCAAGGGGATTCAGCTGAATCTTCTTATTGTTGGCTCGTTTCTCTTTCTGTCGAATTGGACGTACCACCGCAATATCCCCTATTTGTTTTACCGCTTCCTGACGCACCGCAGCAACGCTGTCTCCGGGGCAGCCGACTCGGGCAAGCCGGTCAGCCCGATTATCGTGAGCGGAACACAGTCCATTCTGTCTGTAGCAAGGCTGTTCAGCAGGGAGCGATATCATCTTGTCTATGTGATGGATCCTGCTTCTTCGGGCCTGCTGGTGCTAACGGAGGGCAGGATTGTGGAGGGCTGCTTGTCGGGATATAGTCCGCACCGTGCAGTGAGCGAGCTTTTCAGTTAAACTAGAGAAAAGGCTTGCTGGGAGGGACGGAATGGATGAAACAAATGCTGATGCATATTGAGGGGGATGCGCTGCAGACGGCTGTGCTCAGGGACGGCTGTCTGGACGAGTTTTTTATGGAGAGAACCGGCGGCGCCAGCCTTGTCGGCAATGTGTACAAGGGCAGAGTGGTTAATGTCCTGCCAGGCATGGAAGCGGCTTTCGTAGATATCGGCCTTGGCAAAAACGCTTTTTTGTACATAGATGATATGCTTCATCCGCATGCGGACAAGCAGCCAAAGCAGAAACCGGCGGTGGCCGATATTGCATGGCCAGGGCAGGAGCTTGTAGTGCAGGTCGTGAAGGACCCGCTTGGCGGCAAGGGAGCGCGCGTGACGACCCATTTCAATCTGGCGGGCAGATGGCTGGTCTACATGCCTAGTGCAGGCTATGTCGGAGTCTCCAAGCGGATCGGCAGCGAGGCGGAGCGGGAGCGCCTGCGCGTGCTTGGAGAGCGGCTGCGCCGCGATGACGAAGGCATCATTATGCGAACGGCTGCGGAGGGCGAAGCCGAGGAATCGCTGGATGCGGATGTGGGCAAGCTGCGCGATCTATGGCGGGCGGTGGAAGCAAGAGCGGCTGAGTCCAAGGCGCCAGCCATGCTGCATAGCGAAGCCGGTCTTATGCACCGCGTTGTGCGAGATTCGCTTATGCTGGATATCGATGAGGTATGGATCGACAGTCCGTCGCGGCTCGATGAAGCGAGCAGGCTGCTGAGGGATATGGCCCCTGTGATGAAGGAGCGGCTGCGTCTCTATACACCGGACGGAAATACGGGTGATCTGTTCCAATCATTCGGGGTTTCCGCTCAGATCGAGGAGGCATTCGGCAGACGAATTCCGATGAGAAACGGCGGCTACCTGATCTGGGAGGAGACGGAGGCGCTCACCGTTATTGATGTTAATACAGGGAAGTATACGGGAACGGATAATCTGGAGGATACCGTGTTCCGCACCAATCTGGAGGCGGCCGTCCTCATCTCCAGGCTGCTTCGCGTTCGGGATGTCGGGGGAATTGTCATTATTGATTTTATCGATATGCAGCAGGAAGACAGCAAGAGCAAAATTTTGAACAAGATGACAGAGGAAGCAAGGCGCGACGGCACCAAATGCACGATCGTCGGGTGGACTAGGCTGGGCCTGATGGAGCTGACGCGCAAGAAAGCTAGAGATAATGCGATCCGCCAGATAAACGGCGTATGCAAATCCTGCGGCCGCGGCAATTAAGTCTGGCAGGAAGCTTTCTTTCATCGAAGGAAATAGCTTGTAATAGATTTGCGGTTGTGATAAACTGTTTGGGTGTATGTTCCGTATCATCTGGTGCGAATGTACAGGTACCGCTCCGATTAGGTTCTAGAAGCGTGCAGGCTTCGGCTCTGCGCCACCGACATCAGGCGAGTCTTCGAAAATAAGGAGGTGCACCACAATGTTCGCAATTATCGAAACTGGCGGCAAGCAATACAAAGTTCAGGAAGGCGATGTAATCTACATCGAGAAACTGGACGGCAACGAAGGCGAAAACGTAACGTTCGATCGCGTTCTGGCCGTATCCGGCAAGGACGGATTGGTTGCTGGCGCTCCGGTTGTATCCGGCGCTACTGTAACTGGCAAAGTCGAGAAACACGGCAAAGGCCAAAAGATCACCGTTTACAAATACAAAGCCAAAAAGAACTACCGTCGTAAGCAAGGTCATCGTCAGCCTTACACGAAAGTAACGATCGAGAAAATCCAAGCGTAAGAGGATTGCTCCGATGATTAACGTTACATTCGTACGTAATGAGACTGACAGGCGCATCGTATCATTTGCGGTCGAAGGACATGCTAAATATGCGAAGCCCGGCAAGGACATTGTCTGTGCCGGCGTGTCGGCAGTATCGGTCGGCACGGTGAATGCGATTGAGACATTGGCGGGGATCGAGCTCCCGTGCACGATGAAGAACGGCTGGCTGTCGTCGGATATTCCGGTTCTGCCCGATGCGGAGGCGGATGCCCGCATGCAGCTGCTGCTTGAATCGATGGCGGTTATGCTCGAGACGATCGCTACATCATACGGCAAGCACGTCGTTATACAGGATCGGCTGCAATAAGCCGATCCACCTGCAAGGCAACAACTTAAGAAGGAGGGATACACCATGTTGAAACTGAATCTTCAGCTATTCGCTTCGAAGAAAGGTGTAGGTTCCACGAAGAACGGACGCGACTCCCGCTCCAAGCGCCTTGGCGCTAAGCGTGCTGACGGTCAAGTCGTGACTGGAGGAAGCATTCTGTTCCGTCAACGCGGAACGAAGATCCACCCAGGCACTAACGTGGGCATCGGCAAAGACGACACGCTGTACGCAAAAGTGGACGGCGTCGTGAAGTTCGAGCGCCTTGGACGCGATCGCAAAAAAGTGAGCGTATACCCTGTTGCTCAAGCTCCAGTAGCTGCGGCAGTAGAAGCTTAAGACAACAACGTAAACGGCTGGCGCCGTCTTCCGAGGCGGCGCAGCGTACGTTTTGCGGCGGAATAGACTATTCCGATCAAGCCCCGGCCGGCATTGCTAGGCACGGGGCTTTTGTCATTTAAAGAGATGACCGGGCTGGATAGCCATGGTATACTGGATGGGCTAGTACATTTAGGGTGAAGGTAGGTTCTTGCGAATGGGACGCTTTAGGACAGCGAAGCATTACGCGGCGGCATCCATCTTGCTGCCGGGAAGCGCCACATTGATCTGGACGGGCAAAGTATGGCTGACAGCCTTGTTCCTCATCTGGCTGGTCGCCAGCGCGGCGTACTGGATCCGCGAGGAACGCAAGGAACATCAGGAGCGGCTTGCAAGAACAATCGGAGCCATGCAGAATGCCAGTATTCGCACTTTGAACCATCACCGTCATGATTGGATGAACGACCTTCAGGTTCTCTTCGGCTATGCCAGAATGGGAAAGCTGGATAAGACGATCGGGTATGTGGAGAAAATAAGAGAAAGAATGGCTGCGGAAAGCGCCATTGCGAAGCTTGGTTCTCCATCGCTCATCAGCTTTATTCAATCTTTCAGGACGGTTACCAATTCGCTGACGCTGGAAGTGGATGTTAAGGGAGATCTTCAATTGAACGAGCTGTCTCTCGATGGCGAAGCTGTGGCGGAGACGATCATACATACGATTAACGCTTACCGGTTCGCGGTGAAGTCGGATAGCGCTGGTCTCTCTGTGCTTAGGCTGGAACTGAGCGCGGACGAGGATGCGCTGTATGCATCGTTCTATTATGAAGGCGAATTGATGAATGAACACCAATGGAGTCAAAAAATAAAACAGCAGCTGGAGGGTGCGCCGCTGAAGCCTGTCGGCTCCGTGCAGAACTTCTCCGAGATGCTGTTAAGGGCGGAAATGCGCGCCTGAACGGAGGCAAGACATGTTTGTCGATAAGGCAAAAATATTTGTAAAAGGCGGCGACGGCGGTGACGGTATCGTCTCGTTCCGTCGCGAGAAATATGTGGAGAACGGCGGTCCGGCCGGCGGCGACGGCGGTCATGGCGGCGACCTGATCTTCCGTGTAGACGAAGGCCTTCGCACACTGATGGATTTCCGGTATCAGAAGCATTTCAAAGCGCAGCGCGGAGAGCGCGGCAAGGTTAAAGGGATGCACGGGGCGAGTGCGGAGGACACCATTGTCCGTATTCCTCCGGGTACGGTCATTATTGACGATGATACTGGGGAGATCATTGCGGATTTGACGCGTCATGGGCAGCAGGTAGTCGTGGCGAAGGGCGGCCGCGGCGGCCGCGGCAATATCCGATTCGCAACGGCAACTAATCCGGCTCCTTATATCTCCGAGAACGGTGAGGAAGGCGAAGAGCGCTGGGTTGTGCTGGAGATGAAGGTAATGGCCGATGTCGGACTCGTCGGCTTTCCAAGCGTAGGCAAATCCACGCTGCTGTCGGTTGTCTCCGGCGCCAAGCCGAAGATCGGCGCGTACCACTTTACGACGATAACGCCGAATTTGGGCGTTGTCGATGTAGGCGACGGGCGCAGCTTTGTAATGGCGGATCTGCCGGGGCTGATCGAAGGCGCACATGAGGGCGTCGGACTGGGCCATGAATTCCTTCGCCATGTCGAGCGTACACGCGTGATTATCCATGTCATCGATATGGCTGCTTCCGAAGGACGCGATCCTTACGAAGACTGGCAGAAGATCAATTCGGAGCTGTCGCTGTACAATGAGAAGCTGGCAGAACGCCCGCAGATCATCGCGGCCAACAAAATGGACATGCCTGAGGCGGCTGAGCAGCTGGAGCTGTTCAAGCAGCAGCTGGAGGAGTCCGGCAGCGAACGGGTATACGAGATCGTGCCGATCTCATCCTTGACGAAGCAAGGCATTCAGGAGCTCTTGTACAAAGCGGCTGATATTCTGGATACGGTCGCTGTGCAAGCGGAAGTCGAAGAGGTCAAAGAGATCGAGGAACGCAAAGTATACAGCTACGAGAAGAAGGACGAAATTACGTTTACGATTCGTCGTGAAGATGAAGTGTTCGTGGTGGAGAGCGAAGGCATTGCCCGCATGATGAAGCGGATGAACCTGAACTCCTACGATGCGGTTATGCGCTTCGCCCGGATTATGCGGAAGCTCGGCGTTGACGAAGCGCTTCGCAAAGCGGGAGCGAAAGACGGCGATATGGTATCGGTAGCGGATTTTGCTTTTGAATTTTTTGAAGGCAGCGACTACAATCCATACGATTGATGAGAAGAGACGACGGGAGTCGTCTTTTTTTTTCTTTCCAGCCTATTGCCGCATCTTGCTTATTTCGATATAATGTCCACTATAGGTGTACAATTGTCTTTTTGAGGAGGACTGGGATGGCTGATCGCTATTATGTCGTTCGGGAGGATATATTGCCGGAAGCGATACAGAAAACCATACTGGTGAAGTCGCTCCTCAGCAGCGGGAGCGCGGCGACCGTACACGAGGCCGTAGAGCGAGCCGGCCTTAGCCGAAGCGCCTTCTATAAGTACAAGGACGGCGTGTACGAGTTGAATGAAATTACGCAAGAGCGGATTATTACCGTCTCCATGGATTTGGAGCATCGGGCTGGGGTATTGTCGAGCGTGCTTGCGCTGGTAGCCAGCCAGGAAGGCAACGTACTGACGATGAATCAGAGCATACCTTTGCAGGGATTTGCTAACGTAGTGCTATCTATCGATGTCTCTCAGGTCGCAGGTGACGCAACAGAACTGATGGAGCTGCTTCGCCGCCAACCAGGCGTGCGCAAGGCATCCATCATCGGACGAGGATAAATAACGAAAGCAACGGAGGGAATATATGAAGCCGGTTAAAGTGGGTTTGTTGGGTCTAGGTACAGTCGGGACAGGCGTTGTGCGCATCGTGGAGGCGCATCAAGAGGATTTGCAAAGTCAAGCAGGGTCTTCCATCGTAATTGAAAAGGTGCTTGTGCAGAACAAGAGCAAGTCGCGTAACATCTCGATTGCACAGGATAAGTTGACAGAAGATCCGTGGGAGGTAATCCGTCATCCGGAAATCGATGTGATCGTTGAAGTGATGGGCGGCATCGGGCATACGAAGGAGTACATTCTTGAGGCGCTTTCGCTGGGCAAGCATGTGGTGACGGCGAACAAGGATTTGATGGCGCTGCATGGACCGGAGATTTTGGCCAAGGCTAAGGAGAACCGCTGCGATGTGCTGTATGAGGCGAGCGTAGCGGGCGGTATTCCGATCCTGCGTACGCTGGTGGAAGGCTTCTCTTCCGACCGCATCACGAAGATTATGGGTATCGTGAACGGAACAACAAACTATATTTTGACGAAAATGAGCCAAGAAGGCGCAGCTTACGCCGATGTGCTGAAGGAAGCGCAGGCGCTTGGATATGCTGAAGCCGATCCGACTTCCGACGTTGAGGGTCTGGACGCAGCCCGCAAGATGACGATTCTGGCGACGCTGGGCTTCCGTACCAACGTGAACCTTGAGGATGTGTCGGCGAAAGGCATCTCCGCAGTCAGCAAAGAAGATATCCTGTACGCGAAGCGTCTGGGCTACGAGCTTAAGCTGCTTGGCATCGCGGAGCGGCAAGACGATCTGATCAGCATCAGCGTGCAGCCGACTATGGTGAAGCATTCGCATCCGATCGCTTCAGTGAACGGTGTGTTCAACGCCGTATATGTGTATGGCGAGGCAGTTGGCGAGACGATGTTCTATGGCGCGGGAGCGGGCGAGCTGCCAACGGCGACTTCGATCGTTGCGGACTTGGTTGCTGTTGTGAAAAACCTGAAACTGGGCGTGAACGGCAAGCAAAGCGGCATCGCTTATAAGGAAACAAAGCTGAAGACTGACGAACAGATTTCTTCGAAGTACTTCTTGCTGCTTCATGTAGCTGACCGTGCGGGCGTGCTTGCGCGCATTACGCAAGTGTTCGCGGAAGCCGAAGTGAGCCTGGAGTCTGTGCTGCAGCAGCCGAACCCGACAAATCCGGAAGCCGAAATTATTATCATTACGCATGATGCGAGCAAAGCCGCAATCCAGAAGGTGCTTCATACGTTCGAATCGCTGGATGTTGTCCATAAAGTGAAGAGCGTGTACAGGGTGGAAGGATAAGCGGATGAAGGATCGCAAAGCAATCGTAAAAGTACCTGCAAGCACAGCCAACCTGGGACCGGGCTTCGATACGCTTGGCATGGCGCTGAGCCTGTATGCATGGATTGAAATGTCGGAGTCCAAAACGGGCGAGACAACATTCGAATATTATGGCGACGGAATGGATGGCTTGCCTAAAGATAAATCCAATCTGCTCTATAAGGTAGCACAGCTGGTCTTCAACGAAGCAGGCGTAGAAGTGCCTGAGCTGCATATTGCGATGTACAGCGACATTCCGCTTGCGCGCGGACTCGGCAGCAGCGCTTCCGCGATCGTCGGCGCGCTCGTCGCAGCCAATGCGCTAATTGGCAGTCCGCTTAGCGACGATAAGCTGTTCCAACTGGCGACGGAGCTGGAAGGGCATCCCGACAATGTCGGCGCTTCGCTATTCGGCGGCATTGTCGTATCCGCTTGGGACGGATCAGCGGCGCAGCATGTGCGGATTGAGCCGAATGAGCGGCTGCAGACGCTGGTCGCCATCCCTGCGTTCCATTTGGAGACGGAGAAGGCGCGTCATGCGCTGCCTTCTGGGATCGCAATGGCCGATGCCGTCTTTAACGTCGGCCGCAGCTCGCTGCTTGTTGCGGCGCTGGCCAGCGGCGAGCTCGGCTTGATCCGCCATGCGATGCAGGATCGGCTGCACCAGCCTTACCGTGCAGCGCTAATTCCTGGCATGGCGGAGATTTTGGAGCGTGCCGTCGACTTTGGCGCGCTGGGCGCGGCGCTTAGCGGAGCGGGGCCGACGCTGATCGCATTTGTTGATGCGAACAGCCCGGATAAGGCGACGCTTGAGCAATTTTTGAAAGGGACGCTGGCGAAGGAAGGCATCGAGGCAGAGACGCTTTGGCTTGCGCCTTGCACGAGCGGTCCCGTTGTGACAGTCGAAGAAGGCCCTATTGGCGGCGGAGCGGGATCGACAGTTTCTATTACGCTGCTGGACCGGATTAAAGGAGAAGTAAAAGCATGAAGACAATAGCTTTGTTGCCGGCCGGCTCCGTATCGGATGAAGCGGCCAAGCATTTGTTTGCCGGTGAAGACCGGATGGAGTGGAAGTATCATCGCCTTATTGCGGATGTATTCAACTCCACGGTCAACGGCATTAGCGATTATAGTGTCATCCCTATCGAAAACACAATTGAAGGCTCTGTAAGCCTCCATATGGATTGGCTGGTGCATGAGGTAGATCTGCCTATGCAGGCGGAATGGGTGTACCCGTCCATCCAGAACCTGATCAGCAGACGGTCAGAGCTGCAGAACGATGCGGGGGAGCTGGACTTCTCCCGGATCAAAAAAGTAATCAGCCACCCTGTCGCCATGGCTCAATGCCTCCAGTATCTAAGAGAGCATATGCCTAACGTGGAGACGGAGCATGTGAGCAGCACAGCTGAGGCGGTCCGCATCGTGCGTGACCATCCCGGTGAAGGCATTGCGGCAATCGGCACTCGCATTGCCGCTGCCAACAACGGTCTCGATCTGCTTGCGACAGAGATTACCGATCACGACAACAACTATACGCGCTTTATGCTGGTCGGCACCGAGCCATATACGGCCCGCAAGTCGGACCGCATCAAGACCAGCATACTGGTGACGCTGCCCGAGGATTATCCGGGCGCGCTGCATCAAGTATTGTCCGCCTTCGCATGGCGGAGAATCAACTTGTCGCGGATTGAATCCCGCCCTACGAAGAAGAAGCTGGGCAACTACTACTTCTATATCGAGATCGAGATGTCGCTTGATTCGGTTCTGCTGCCTGCGGCGCTGGAAGAGATTGAAGCGATTGGCTGTTCGATTCGAGTTCTGGGATGCTACCCGAGCTTTTCGTATGAGCAATTGCTTTAATTTACGATAGTTCACTTTTGCGGAGGTGCATCGCCGTGCGCGAGGTAGCCGGCCGCAAGATGTATTCCTGACAAGCCGGTCTAATTACAACCGTCTGCTGCAGAAGTTCCGCAGCATCGTCACTGTAGACGGTGTGAAGGTCTTCGAGTAGGCTGGGCATGGTATTAGGTAACAATCAACCCTTTGATTGTATGTAGAGATGTTTGTGCGAGGCACAAACTATCGGCATGCGGCGAAGGGTTGTTTTTTGTAATGGGTACAGTTCTCATTTTGTCGAACTTGGTCATCTAACGATGTCATGCAATGCTAGAGCGGAAAAAACTGTGAGTTCGGCGAATTAGCGGTGTAAGGCGTGGTTACAACTCGTATTTCGCTGATTTTGGTCTTCTAACGTTGTCACGCAACGCTAGAGCGAGAATAACTGTGAGTTCGGCGAATTAGCGGTGTAAGGCGCGGTTACAGCTCGTATTTCGCTGATTTTAGTCTTCTAACGTTGTCACGCAACGCTAGAGCGGAAATAACTGTGAGTTCGGCGAATTAACGGTGTAAGGCGCGACTACAGCTCGTATTTCGCTGATTTTGGTCATCTAACGATGTCACGCAACGCTAGAGCGGAAATAACTGTGACTGCGGTAAATTAACGGTGTAAGGCGTGGTTACAACTCGTATTTCGCTGATTTTGGTCTTCTAACGTTGTCACGCAACGCTAGAGCGGAAAAAACTGTGACTGCGGCGAATTAGCGGTGTAAGGCGTGGTTACAACTCGTATTTCGCTGAATTTGGTCTTCTAACGTTGTCAGGCAACGCTAGAGCGAGAATAACTGTGAGTTCGGCGAATTAGCTGTGTAAGGCGCGGTTACAGCTCGTATTTCGCTGAATTTGGCCGCCGTCTAACGTTATTCGCACTGTTAATGGAACTCTGACCGCGAAATAAGCAATATCCCCTGTACTTTGAGCTTTAAGTCGGCTTAACCGGCACACTACCCCTCGCACTCACAAACTAGTACCTCATCTCCCGCCTGCTTGTTCTCGTCCAATTGCTCAGCACCCATGTGCAACTATTAGTCGAGTGACTAATTTTTTCAAGAAAGTGGAGACACCAGCCCATGATCTGCATAGGATGTAGAGATTGATAACGGGCATTAGCCTTGCCAAGTTATTCAGAACGTGACAGGAGGTCATCGGCGAGTGAGAATCCATATTGTCAAAAGTGGCGATACCTTATACTTTATCGGTCAGAAGTATAATGTGCCGCTCGAGGAAATTTTGAAGCTCAATCCGGGCATTACGAATCCTGATGTGCTGGAAGTTGGAACAAAGCTAAAGATTCCATCGACCCCTACTGCACAGAATGGAGTGAATGGAATGGAGATTATGCATCAGCATATCGTCAAACAAGGGGATACGCTTTGGAAGCTGTCCAAAGCCTGGGGAGTTCCGCTGGCCACAATGATTCATGCGAACCCTCATCTCAAAAACCCTAATGTGCTTCTGACAGGAGAAGTTGTAAACATACCTAAAGCCGATGCGCAAGTACCGCCGACCGTAACTCAACAAAACATGGGCGGCAAAACATCTACGCATCCGCTGCATCCTTCATCGATCAAGCAAGGTGTTCAGGGCATAGTTGGCAAATTGTCCACTGCCCCGTCGGTGGTTGGAAAAACTTTTACAGGTCTTGTGACGGAGAAGAAAAACACTGCTCCTGTCACGGAGAAAAAACCGACCGCGCCAATTGTGTCCCCAGTTCCGCCTGCACCAGCACCGAAGCCGCCTACAGCTAAGGTAGAACCTCTTGCGGAGAAAAAGGTTGAGCCATTAGCTGAAAAGAAAGTCGAACCTCTAGCCGAAAAGAAAGTTGAGCCGCTTGCAAAAAAAGTAGAGCCGTTAGCCGAAAAGAAAGTTGAGCCGCTTGCGAAAAAAGTAGAGCCGTTAGCCGAGAAGAAAATTGAACCGCTTGCGAAAAAAGTAGAACCGCTCGCCACTAAAGTAGAGCCTCTGGCATCTAAGAAAGTCGAGCCGCTAGCCAAGAAGCAAGAGCCGTTATCTACCGGAAAAACCTTGCCGCTATCATCAAATGTAAGCCCATTAGCTGAAAATAATGTTGCGCCTCTTGCGAATAGCAATGTAGGTCCATTGGCAAACAGCAATGTAGGTCCATTTGCGAATAGCAATGTAGGTCCGCTAGCAAACAGCAATATTGCTCCGTTTGCGAATAGCAATATCAGTCCATTGGCGAACAGCAATATTACTCCGCTTGCGAACAGCAATATCGGCCCATTGGCGAACAGCAATATTGCTCCGCTTGCGAACAGCAATATTGGCCCGCTAGCATCAAACGCAGCTCCTTTGGCAACAGGAAAAACACTTCCGTTAGCGTCCAAAGCTGCTCCGCTGGGTACAGGCAAAGTAGCGCCATTATCCTCGAACGCAGCGCCGCTGTCCATGGGTAATGCAGGCCCGCTGTCGTCGAACAACTACGCGCCAATGTCGATGGGCAACGTTGGCCCGCTGTCGTCGAACAACTATGCGCCAATGCCGATGGGCAACGTTGGCCCGCTGTCGTCGAACAACTACGCGCCAATGTCGATGGGCAACGTTGGCCCGCTGTCGTCGAACAACTATGCGCCAATGCCGATGGGCAACGTTGGCCCGCTGTCGTCGAACAACTATGCGCCAATGTCGATGGGCAATGTAGGTCCGCTGTCGTCGAACAACATCGCGCCGCTGTCTACGGGCAATGTAGGTCCGCTGTCGTCGAATAACATCGCGCCACTGTCTACGGGCAATGTAGGTCCGCTGTCGTCGAACAACATCGCGCCGCTGTCCACGGGCAATGTAGGTCCGCTGTCGTCGAACAACATTGCGCCACTCGCTACAGGTAATATTGGTCCATTGGCATCCAATGCAGGGCCGAATGAGAACATTGCGCCGTTGTCCAGTGAACCAGCGACGAAAGTGAAGCCGTACGCCGGCAAAAAACCGCTGCCTATTGAAAAGCCGATTGAGAAAAAAATTCAAGCATCCAATTCAGAGTATATGGAAAGCATCGACTTGTTCCATCAATACGGCATGCCATCTTCCGACGTTATGTCGCTTTATGACCTTCCAAATTATCCGGAGGCCAATGCCCCCAATATTCAACCTTACGGCATGCCAAACAGTGTAATGCCATACAGCGCCAATGCCGAGCCTAATCTGGCGCCATATTCGGAGACTCCTTCCATGTATCCGTACGATTGTCCGCCGGGAACGTTTATGTCCAACTATGCGAATCCATCCATTATGCCGTATGGGGCCGGACCAGACTGGGGCTATGGCGGGAATCCCTCCTACCATGGCATGGGGGAAAATACGGCTGTTTCACCAGCCAATATCGGGCCTAACATGGGGATGATCTCGCCGCTTTCGAATGCGCCGAACCCAGGTATGATCTCGCCATATGCCAATTCCCACAGTATGTCGGGCTTATCGGCGATGTATCCGCCGCCGGGATATGAAGGATATCCGAACGGCTATCCTAACAGCAACCCGAACGCATACCTGAATAGCTATCCTACCGGCTACCCGTATCCAGGCTGGGCCAATAATGCGGCTCCTGTCTCGCCGGCAAGCAAGGGGAAAGACGACTGCGGCTGCGGAGGGAAGCGGGAGGATGAGCTGACTGGCACGTCCGGCACGGCAAAATCTTCAAAGCCCCGCAAAAAGGGCAAGAAAGCAGTTATTCGCACGGTAGCGCCCAGCACGAAGAAAAAGAGAAACAACGGCAGCCGTCCTTGGCTGAACCGCTGACAGCATGCTCAGTTAACGTCATAATGACAATTGCATAACGGAAAAAAAGCCATGCCGACTGCGCAATGTTGCGAAACGGCGTGGCTTTTTTGTCCATTGGAACATCTTGAATAATTATACAGCTTTGGAGCAGACTATCGTAAAACGAAACAAAGGGGGCTTCCTCATGATGACATTCAGCCTGTGGAAGCAATTGAAACGAAGGCTTCGCAGAAATCGCAGACCGCTTTGGACATTAGGCGGGGTCGCATGCATCGTATGCTTTGCATCAATGGCTGTATCGTCTGGAACGGCGTATGCAGCGGACAAAGGATGGGGGATGCCGCAAGAGGAACAGGACATCGCCATGAAATCGGCACAGATGAACATCGGGCCATCCATCATACCGTATTTGAAGAATAAGAAAGAAGCCATGCCGGTTGTTCTGCAGCGTGTCTATGTATGCGGGGAAGAAATGGAGTCGCTTGGACGTATGGGCAGCCATGAGGTTGTGATGCTGCTGTCCGAACATCCGGAATTCACCGCAACCATGCACAGCGATCAAGAAACGGTGGTGATGGTGCAGCGTATCGAGGACATATCGGACTATTGCAGGGAGCATGCTCACTTTGGCGTGGATAAGCGCGGCAACTTCTCATTGTTCGATGGAGCGCCAAGAGAAGAGAAGGTCATGCGCACGTTCTTCCAGCTGGACATTCGCTATATGGAAAGCAGCTTGCCGCAGCGGCAGCTGGAGTTGCTCAATGAAGGCATTAAGGTGAAGGATATCGACGAGTACAACAGTGTATTGTCCACCTTCAGCGACTATGCCGTGCAGCGAGATGAAAAGGCAATGAAACAAGCCTATTAATAAATAAGTTTATCGAAAAGGGCTGACGCCGCTTTAAACACCTCTCTTCCATTATGTGAAGGGAGGTTTTTTTGCGGTCTAAAAGGGGGGCGGTATCTGCATGCGGCACCTTTCTGTCGAAACATCAAACGTTCGTTCTCATTGGCGGCAGTTTTTGCTATAATGATAGACAGGTCTAATTTTGTTGATAGGCGGATAGGGAGTTGGGGAATTGCGCGTTTTAGGAATTGACCCGGGCATTGCGATTGCGGGTTTCGGGTTTATAGACAAGGCGGGACATAAGCTGACGCCGGTTCAGTACGGCGCGATCACGACAGAAGCGCATACGCCCCAAGAGGAACGGCTCGTTCAAATCTATGAATCTGCCAGCGCGCTGATGGACAGATACAAGCCGGATGCAGTTGCGGTAGAGAAGCTGTTTTTTAACCGTAATGTGACTACGGCCTTTGCGGTCGGCCAAGCGCGTGGCGTCATTATATTAGCGGCAGCGCAGCGGGGATTGCCGGTTGCGGAATATACGCCGCTGCAAGTCAAGCAGTCGGTCGTCGGTTATGGCAAGGCGGAGAAGCGGCAGGTGCAGGAGATGGTGAAAATGTTCCTTAAGCTGTCGGCCATTCCGAAGCCTGATGACGTAGCGGATGCGCTCGCCGTGGCGATCTGCCATGCGCATTCTGCGGTGATGACACAGAAAATAAACGAGGTGAAGCGGACGTGATCGATTATTTGCGCGGGCCGGTTGTACATATTGAAACCGAATATATTGTTATGGATGTCAGAGATATCGGATACCGTGTGTTTGTTCCGAATCCTTACGCCTTTGCGGCCAAGGAAGAGGCTGTAACGGTCTTCATCCACCATCATGTGCGCGAGGACGCTATTCTGCTGTTCGGCTTCGAGTCCAGGGAGCAGCAGACGCTGTTCCGCAAGCTGCTAGACGTATCGGGCATCGGGCCTAGAGTGGCGCTCGGCGTGTTGTCTGCGGGCAAGCCGGAGTCCGTCGTATCGGCTATTCAGCAGGAGAATATCGGCTTGCTGACCAAGCTGCCGGGCATCGGCAAGAAGACTGCGCAGCGTATGATTCTGGATCTGAAGGACAAGTTGTTTTTTGCTGTACCGGAGGGCGGCTTGCTTACAGCCGCCGGCTTCGGGGCTGAGCTTGCCGGCGATGCGGACGGCCAAGGAGCGGGGACGGCGTGGAAGGAAGCGCGCGAAGGATTGGCAGCGCTCGGCTATACAGCCGCAGAGCTGGATAAGGCTTGGAACGGGCTGAAGGACAGCGTGAAAGCAGACGAAACCGTCGATTCGCTGATGAAGCGGGCCCTGCAGCAGCTGTTCAAGGGGTAACGGAAGGAGGTAGCAGCAAGCAATGGATGATCGATTAATTTCCGCCAACCTGATGATGGAAGACCAAGCCGTCGAGCTAAGCTTAAGGCCGCGGTATTTGGCCGAATATATCGGGCAGACGAAGGTCAAGGAAAACTTGACGATTTATATTGAAGCCGCGAAGATGCGGAAGGAAGCGCTGGATCATGTCCTGCTGTATGGACCGCCGGGACTCGGCAAGACGACGCTTTCGAATATTATCGCGAATGAATTAGGGGTCAATCTCAGGACAACGTCCGGTCCTGCAATCGAGAGGCCAGGCGATCTGGCGGCTCTGCTGACGAATCTGCAGGAGGGGGATGTCCTGTTCATCGATGAGATTCATCGCTTGCACCGGACCGTAGAGGAAGTGCTTTATCCCGCTATGGAGGATTTTGCGCTGGATATTATGATCGGCAAAGGCCCGAGCGCTCGCTCCGTGCGGCTTGATCTGCCGCCGTTCACGCTCATTGGCGCTACGACGAGAGCGGGACTCCTGTCTGCCCCTCTGCGGGATAGATTCGGAGTTGTAAGCCGCCTGGAGTTTTATACGGTGGACGAGCTGGCATTTATCGTATCGCGCGCGTCTGAAATTTTGGACGTCACGATCGTTGGAGAAGCGGCGGCAGAGATTGCGATGCGCTCCAGAGGAACGCCGCGGATCGCGAACCGGCTGCTGAAGCGGGTCAGAGACTTTGCACAGGTGAGGGGAGACGGCGTCATTACGCATGACATCGCCCGCTCTGCGCTGGAGTTGCTGCAAGTCGACCCTATGGGCCTGGATCATATCGATCATAAGATGCTCCATGCCATGATGACGACATTCTCCGGCCGCCCGGTCGGACTGGATACCATTGCAGCGACCATCGGGGAAGAAAGCCAAACCATCGAAGATGTGTACGAGCCGTATTTGATGCAAATCGGATTCCTGCAGCGTACGCCGAGAGGAAGAATTGCAACGGACAGCGCTTATGCCCACTTGGGCTTGCCTATTCCGAAACGAAATTAATAGTGTGAGAAGAGAGAGGAGAACAGAATGACGTTCAAAGCATCTTGGAAAAGACTGTCTCTGTCGATTGCGGCCCTGCTGGTGCTGGTGTCGACGTTGTCGGTTCAGCCTTCGCGAGCAGCCGTTCCGGCGCTCGATACGATCAGGGTAGCGATGTTCCTTCAATTGCCTGGCAAATATGAATCGCTTACAGCTGCGGCCACTTTGCAGTCCGCAGGGGGAATCAAGATTGGCACGCGAGGACCTGCGGGCACTAGTGAATGGTTCACCGTCGAGGCGAATAGAAGTGTTCGCTTTGCCGTTGACGATTACAAGGTCAAGCTGATCGAGACTGCGAATTTTGCGAATGCATGGTCTGTCTATCAGCATGTCCAATCCGCAAGAGGAATGGGCTATATCTCGTCGGTATCGAAAAACGGCGGCACGCTGTACCAAGTATTCGAAGGAACATATGGCTCAGCGCAAGAATCTGCAGCAGCGCTAGGGCGCTGGAATGCGGATGCGAAGCTGACCGGCCTGCTGGGCGGCTTCAAGCCGGCGCAGCACGGTCCGCTGCGGCTGGAATCGCCTGCTCTGGAGAGCAAGGCGGCCGCGCAAACGCTGGCCGCTTCCATTGGAGGAGCCGGACTGGATGCGTACGTAGCAGTGAGAGCCGGCGCTAAAGGCGCTGTCTACTCCGTCATGGTCGGCGGAGCATCTACAGCGGATGAGCTAAAGACCCTTCAGGCGGCTGCTGCCAAGGCGCCAAGCGGGGCATCCTTGAAGCCTGCCGATACGGCTTCGCCATATCTGTTGATTCGCGCCGATCATGGAGTCAGCGGCAAGGCGGATTCCGCTCTTGAGCTCTATGCCTTCCCGGCTGGCGATATGAAAGTTTGGGCGGCTCCCGGCGGCGCGCAGCCGATCGGGCTGACAGAGCGCAGCAACCGGACGTACCGCGGAAGCTTCGAGCTTAGCGCGTTCAACGGCAAGCTGGCTGTCATCAATGAGCTTCCATTTGAACAATACCTGTATTCCGTAGTGGCGGTGGAGATGTATACGTCCTGGCCGATTGAAGCGTTGAAGGCGCAGGCGGTAGCGGCTAGATCCTATGCTCTGAACAAAGGCTTCGGCTTCCAGATTGCCCATGTCGTCGATACGACCTTAAGCCAGGCTTATTATGGAACGGGCGTGGAGAAGTCTTCGTCTACGGAAGCGGTTGAAGCAACGAAAGGCGAGGTAGCGCTTTATAACGGCAAAGTGATTGAAACGGTATATTCCTCCAACGGGGGCGGAATGACGGCAGATGCGCGGGATGTATGGAAGAACGAGATTCCATATTTGCAATCCGTGCCAAGCCCGGATTCCTCGGCAGAAGCAGGCTTGCAAAGCTGGTACCGCGTCGTCCTTCCTAGCGGCCTCGTCGGATACGTCCGTGAGGATTTGGTGAAGGATACCGGTCAGAAGACCGCTGCCGGCAGCCGCATTCTGGAGATGACTACAGACGGCACTAACATTCGCCGCCATCCGGCTATTCAGGACGCCATCCCGGTCATAGCTCAAGTGCAGCGAGGATCAAGAGTCATCGAGCTGGAGAAGGTTATCCAATCCAATCCGATGAACTGGGTCAGAGGCCCGTTCACTGGTGATGAGCTGCTGAAGGCGATCAATGCCCGCGTAAATCCAAAACTGACAGGCACAGTAACCTCAGTAGAGGTCAGCGCGCGCGGCATATCCGGCCGCGCGACCGAGATGTCTGTGAACGGCACCAAAGTGGTACTGTCCTCGCCAGACTCTATTCGTTCGACCTTCGGCGTAGGGGAGTCGCTGCCAAGCACCCTGTTCAATGTGGAGGAGACAGGCAAGGTCGTCGTGCAAGGAGCAGGCGGCGCGCAATCGACCAAAACGGATGGTCAGCGACCTTTGTACGTTATGGGTGCGGACGGCAAATCCACTTCTTATACCCAGAATTATATGTATGTATTGGACGGCGACGGAGACATTCGCGCAGCGACCAAAGATCCGGCATTCAGCTTTGCCGGCACAGGCTTCGGCCACGGTGTAGGGATGTCGCAATACGGCGCTCTAAGTCTTGCCCAGCAAGGGTATGACTATCAATATATATTGAAATACTATTATAAGGGCATTACGATAGCCAAGGAATGAAGGTTAAGAGATGAATGTAGAGTGGTTTGATTTTGACCTGCCGGAAGAGCTGATTGCACAGACTCCGCTGCAGGACCGCACGGCATCCAGATTGCTGATGCTGAGCAAGGAGAGCGGCAACACCGAGCACGGCGGATTTACCGATCTGGAAGCGAAGCTGCAAGCAGGCGATGTGCTTGTGTTGAATAATACAAGGGTTATACCGGCCAGACTGCTTGGCATCAAGAAGGATACCGGAGCAAAGGCCGAGCTTCTGCTGCTCAAGCAATTGGGCGATGACCGCTGGGAGGCGCTGGCGAAGCCCGGCAAGAAGCTGAAGGCAGGAGCTGTCATCGTCTTCGGCGACGACGGCAATGGCACTCCTTTGATGGAGGCCGAGGTGTTGTCTGAAGGGGACATGGGAGCGCGGATTATTCAATTCCGATACGAAGGCATCTTCCAAGAGCTGCTTGACCGGCTGGGAGAGATGCCGCTGCCGCCTTATATTAAAGAGCGGCTCGACGAGCGGGAACGGTATCAGACCGTATATTCCCGCCATGAGGGCTCTGCTGCCGCACCTACAGCCGGCCTGCATTTTACAGAGGACTTCCTGCGCAAGCTGGAGGACAAAGGCGTAAGACTCGTCTATGTAACTCTGCATGTGGGACTGGGAACCTTCCGCCCTATGTCGGTCGATACGGTGGAAGAGCATGAGATGCACTCGGAGTATTATGAGCTGGACGAGACTAATGCAGAGCTTCTGAATGAAGCAAGAAGCAACGGCCGGAGAATTGTAGCCGTAGGCACAACCTCGGCACGGACCCTGGAGACGCTTGCCGGCCGCTTCGGCGACGGAGCGCTGCAAGCTTGCAGCGGCTGGACTTCAATCTTTATCTATCCGGGCTACAGCTTTAAGCTCGTCAATGCGCTGCTGACGAATTTCCATCTTCCGAAGTCGACGCTGGTCATGCTGGTCAGCGCTCTTGCGGGCAGGGATGCCATTATGAAAGCTTATGGCGAAGCCATTGAACGCCGTTACCGCTTCTTCAGCTTTGGAGACGCAATGTTTATTTATTAAATTAAGAAGATTGGAACGTGAAAACGTGGCTGTTAAATACGAATTAATCAAACAATGCAAGCAATCCGGCGCGCGCCTTGGACGCGTGCATACACCGCATGGCATCATCGAGACGCCGACCTTTATGCCGGTAGGCACACAAGCGACTGTCAAGACGATGAGTCCGGAAGAATTGAAGTCGATGGACGCTCAAATCATTTTAAGCAATACCTATCATTTGTTTCTGAGACCGGGACATGATCTCATCAAACGCGCCGGCGGCCTTCATAAATTTATGAATTGGGATCGTCCGATTCTGACGGACAGCGGCGGTTTTCAAGTGTTCAGCCTAAGCGAGATGCGCAAGATTACAGAGGAAGGCGTTCATTTCCGCTCTCATCTGAATGGCGACAAGCTCTTCCTTTCACCGGAAGTGGTTATGGAGATCGAGAACGCGCTTGGCCCGGATATTATGATGGCTTTTGATGAATGTCCGCCTTATCCGGCCGAGTATGAATACATCAAGCAATCGACGGAAAGAACGACCCGCTGGGCAGAACGCTGCTTGAAAGCGCACGCCAGGCCTCATGACCAGGCATTGTTCGGTATCGTTCAAGGCGGCATGCACAAAGATTTGCGCATTCAGAGCGCCAGAGATTTGACTTCCATGGATTTCCCGGGGTATGCTATTGGTGGACTGAGCGTTGGCGAGCCTAAGCATCTCATGTATGAGGTGCTTGATTACACGGTGCCTGAGCTGCCGGCGAATAAGCCGCGCTACCTGATGGGCGTCGGATCTCCGGATGCTTTGGTTGAGGGAGCGATTCGCGGAGTCGATATGTTCGACTGCGTGCTGCCGACCCGTATCGCAAGAAACGGGACAACCATGACAAGCGGAGGACGGCTAGTCATACGCAACGCCAAGTTCGCGGAGGATTTCGGACCGCTTGATCCGAATTGCTCCTGCTATACATGCCAGAACTATTCCCGCGCTTACATTCGGCATTTGCTGAAGGCGGATGAGACGTTCGGCATCCGGTTAACCACGTACCATAATTTGCATTTCCTTTTGCAGCTCATGCGGGATGTTCGTCAAGCCATCATGGAGGACAGGCTGCTAGACTTCAGAGATTCCTTCTTCGACGCTTACGGCCTTCATGACAACGACAAAGGATTTTGAAAGGGGTGAATTTTGATGTTTCTGGCAACTGAAGCAGGTGGTGCAGGTAATATTTGGCAGCTTATTTGGCCTTTTATCCTGATGTTTGCTGTATTCTATTTCCTGCTGATTCGTCCGCAACAGAAGAAGCAAAAGCAGCGTACAGCCATGCTAAATCAAATTAAAAAAGGCGACAAGATTACGACGATCGGCGGATTGCACGGAACAGTTGTAGAATTGACGGATGACACAGTCGTTATTCGTGTCAATGACACAACGAAGATGACGTTCGAACGCAGCGCTGTTAATACCATTGTCAGCACTGCTCCGGCAGCTGCTGCAGAGTAACGGATGTATACATAGAATGGCCGACAGACCTAAAGGTTTGTCGGCCATTTTTTTCTCATTTGCGCAAGTTGACTCCGATCATGCCGCCTAGCGCGCCGGCAAGCAGAGCGGCTCCAAGAATGAGCGCACTGTTCCATGATGGAGCGGCATTAGCGGCGAGGAAGCTGACGATCATGACGATTATGCCATAAATGATGCCCAGAAAACCGCCGTTGTACCAGCCTTTCCGCTCCGACCGCTTGCCGGCAGTCAGCCCTCCGGCCAGTGCGGCTATGCTGTGTACGGCCAGGGAGTAGCTGCCCAGATTGCTTTCCTTCATGCTGGAGAAATGAAGCATCAGGGAGAGCAGAAGTGCGCCTGCTGCCAGCCAAATAATAGAAAAGACGACGCCGGCCAGCAAAGGCGAGCCGATAATCGGCGGTTTGGGAGCTTGCTTGACGGAACTCATCCTATTCCTCCTATCCGATATTCGCGTATTACTTATCCATATGGCCAAGCATGGCGGAATAGTACAGGTTCTAGAATCAATATTTGCCTAAGGAGTTGCATCATTGCCATTAATTCGTGTGCAGCCAGTCGTATGATGAGCGCAGGGCGAGGTGAGAATAGCTGTACAACATTACAGCTGGCCCAAGCAGCCAGTATGGTACTTTCGAGGGGGCGCTTACTTGGAAATCTGGAGCCTGTTAATCCGAACGACGGTTATTTATTTCGTCGTGTTTTTGATCATGCGTTTCATGGGCAAGCGGGAGATCGGGAAGCTGTCCGTGCTTGATCTGGTCATTTCGGTAATGGTGGCGGAAATCGCGGTAATCGTTATTGAGGATACCGAACGATCCATGTGGGACGGCATTGTCCCAATGGTGATGTTATTGCTCATACAGGTCAGCACAGCCATGATATCGATGAACAACCGCAAGATGCGTCTATTGTTTGACGGCAAGCCAAGCGTCATTATTGCCAAAGGCAAGATCAACAAGGATATTATGCGCAAGCAGCGTTATAATCTGGACGATCTGATGCTGCAGCTCCGCGAGAATAAAATCACATCCGTAGCGGATGTGGAGTTCGCGATATTGGAGACGAGCGGGAAGCTGTCGGTTATTCCTAAGGATAGGGCAGAGGAGTCAGATGCGGATCCAGAGCTGAAGACGGAGACTCCTGACATTAATGTGGAGAAGTCTAGCCTTACGCCAATGCCGAAAGGAAGGGAGAAGCTGATTCCTCCCGGCTTTCGGTACGAAATTCTCCCGATTCCGCTTATTATGGATGGCAAGGTGCAGGATGAAAATTTGGACAAAATCGAAAAAACGCGTTTTTGGCTGAAGAATGTGCTGCAGGATCAGAAAGTTAATGATTTCAAGGATGTTTTTTTATGTACGATCGATCATAAGGGGAAACTGTTTGTTGATGTGAATCAAACGAAAATTACTTGAACCATACGCCCAGCCACGGTATTCTCGCCATATCGTACCGGTCGATGATCCGCATCCAGATCATGAGCAGCATATAGATGATGATGCTTACCAGACAAGCCATGATCATGCTTAGCCATTCCGTGGACAGCACAAAATGGTTCATCGTCCATTGGGCGGCTGCACCCATAATCGTCATTGCAGCCCCCACCTTAAGGAAGTCCAGGAAATTCATCCGGAATCCGATGGAGCGCATGACGCTGAACCCGTGAAGAATCGTAACCAGCACGATATTGACGCTGATGGCAACAATGGCGCCGTATATGCCAAGCTCAGGCTTGGACGCAAGCTGGACAATCAGGACCAGCTTGACCGCCGCCCCGATGAAGGTGTTCATAAGGGCGGTTCCTGGCTTGTTCAGCGCTTGCAGCGCCGCCTGCAGCGGTGCCTGGAGGTAAATGAAGATGCCGGCGAGACTGAGCAGCTGCAGCATAGGAGAATATTCGGGATGATCATAGATGAGCCGGCATAACGGCTCTGCGAAGAGCCCCATGACGACGACGAACGGGGCGCCGGATACGAGAGCAATACGCATCGATTGATGGAGCCTCTTCTGAATAAGCGCTTTGTCTCCTCGCGCAGCGGCTTCGGATAATGAAGGCACAAGCGAGACGGCAAGCGAATAGGTCAATGCTGTTGGAAGCAGCAGCAGCGGAATAATCATGCCTTGCAGAGCGCCATACTGTGCAGTAGCAATGCCCGTAACAATCCCCGCGGCAGCCAGACTGCGTGCGGTAAAGATGGATTCAAGCAAGTAAGACAGGGAGCCGACCAGCTTGCTGCCTGTGACCGGAATGGACAAACCAAGCAGCTTGCGGAGAATGGGCGGCTGCTTCTGTGAGGATGAATGAGAAGGGAGCTCGCTTGGCGCGGCTGCCTTCTTTTTTTCGCGTGCATATTTCCATAAGAGAACAAGCAGCCCGCCAATCTCGCCGGCAACGACGCCAAGCATAGCGCCGGCGGCCGCCCACTCCAGCCCCATAGGCAGGAAGAGATAAGCCAGGAACAGGGATCCTATGATGCGGACAATCGTCTCTGCGAGCTGGGATACGGCGCTTGGAATCATGTTCTGCTTGCCTTGGAAGTAACCGCGGAAGACGGAGGAAACTCCAACAATGAGCAGCATCGGCGTCATCATAAGGAATGCGCGGTAGACCCTGGTGTCGGGAAGAATGTGCCGGATAATGAAGGGCGCGAACAGCAGCATCCCGATCGTCAGAACCACTGCAATCGATATCGTTAGAATCATAGCCGTCCGGAAAATATGCTTGACGCGCTTCGTATCGCCAATCGATTCCGCTTCGGCAATCCACTTCGCAATGGCAAGGGGGATGCCTCCTGTAATAACGGTAAGAAGCACGATCAGGAAAGGGTAGGCCAGTTGATACAGGCCGACCCCCTCAGCGCCGATAATGCGGGGCAGGGCGATTCTTGGCACAAAGCCGAGCAAGCGGTTCACGATGCCTGCGGCGAGCAGAATCATGGCACCTTTGATAAAGGATTGCTTCGTCATAGCGGTGACCTCTTCTCATTGAAGATAACGCCATTAAGGCGAGAATGCGCACGGACATGCATGTACTACCACTTTATGCGCGGCATGTCCCTTTCCATGTCAGTCAATTTGGACCATCTTCTATAGTCGGCAGGAGATTGGCAGGTCTAGCTCGAATAAGTAAGGGACAGCAACGAGAACGAGGAGGTGCAGCATATGGAGAATGAAGAATTGGACGTCATGATCGAGGAGCTATGCAACAGCAAGGCGGAGGAATTCCGGTTGCTCGGATACGAGCACGTGGACGGCAAGGAGATTTGGGATTGTGTCAACGCCAAATACGCGAAGACCGGTCAGCCGGAGCTGCATCAGTTGGTCAATGATATTTTATCGCTCAAGATTACGCAGTTCATGAACTTCATGACGCTTAGCGCTTTCAAGGGTAACCCGTTCTAGCAGCGGGGCCTTTCTTTTTTTTGACTCGTTTTTACCGCATCTGTATAATGGGAATATTGAAGATCATAAGGGGGATTCAGACGTATGTTCGGGAAGAGAATACTTGCCTTCCTTGCCATCGTAGTCGTCGGATTTGCAGCAATGGCTGCAACGACTCCGTGGGTTTTGGATGGCGTCAAGCTGGGCCTTGATTTGAAGGGCGGCTACGAAGTATTGTATGAAGCCGTACCGTTCGAAGGCGGTTCAGCTGTGACGTCGGAGAGTTTGAAACAAACCGCTAAGAGCTTGCAGAAGCGGATTGATGCTTCAGGCTTGGTAGAGCCGGAGATTACTACGGAGGGCAAAAACCGTATCCGCGTAAAACTACCGGGAATCGACAGTGAGGACGACGAAGTGCTGCAAATGTTGTCCAAGCCTATCAATTTGACGTTCCGTGCTCCTGACGGCACGGTAATGTTGGATGGCAGAGATTTCGTCGAGAATGCCGCAGGCCTTGCGTTTGACAATATGAATCGCCCCATAGTAACGATCCAGTTGAAGGACGCTAAGAAGTTCGAAGATGTGACGAGACAATTGGTTGGACAAACGATGTCCATCTACCTGGATGAGGAAATGATTTCCAGTCCGCTCGTTAAAAGTGTAATCGCTAGTAAAGATGCTAGTATTGAAATGGGCAATTCCTCTCCAGACGAAGCTCGTGAGCTGCGTGATCTGATCAATATGGGATCGCTGCCTCTGAAGCTTGAAGCCAAATATACGCAAAGCGTAGGCGCGAAGCTGGGTCTGGAATCCCTTAAAGATACGGTAACAGCCGGCATCATCGGCTCATTGATTGTACTGGTATTTATGGTTGTTGTATTCCGTGTGCCTGGTTTTGTCGCGGCCATTACGATTATTACTTACGCATGGCTGCTGCTGCTTGTACAGAATTTGATGAATGCGACGCTTACGCTGCCGGGTATTGCGGCATTCGTACTCGGTGTCGGTATGGCTGTTGATGCGAATATCATAACGGCAGAAAGAATCAAGGAAGAAATTCGTACCGGCAAGAGCATGCTGTCTTCGCTTAAGACAGGCTCCAAAAACTCTTTCCGTACGATTATGGATGCCAACATTACGAGTATCATTGCTAGCGTCGTGCTTTATTACATTGGCGATGGCGCGATCAAAGGCTTTGCTTTGACGATGATTTTCAGTATTTTGGTCAGTATCGTCACGAATATTTTCCTTGCCCGCTTCTTGTTGACGCTTCTCGTTCGCAGCAACAAGTTCATGAAGCCAAGCTACTATGGCGTGAAGGAGAGTGAAATTCGTGAACTATGAGACAAAAATTCGGTATGATGTCGTAAAGAATAGAAATAAATTTTTGCTGTCCTCTCTTGCACTGACCATCATCGGTATTTTGTCGCTGGTGATCTTTCAGTTGAATCTCGGTATTGATTTTAAAGCCGGAAGCAACATGGATGTCGCTACTCCAAAAGCAGTAACAGTCCAAGAAGTGAACGATGTTCTTAAGACATTGGGCTACGAGGATTTGTCGCCGACGGTCGGCGGACAAAATAATGACCGAGTTTCGATTCGATTCAATGATGTGTTGGATAACTCCGAATCAAATGCTGTAACCGCGGCTTTAAAAGCGAAATTCGGAGAAGAGCTTTCCGCAGAAGTGAACGTCGTCTCTCCGGACATCGCGCGGGAGATGGGCATTAAGACGATTTGGGCGATTCTGATCGCAAGCTTGGGTATCATGCTGTATGTCATGATCCGGTTCGAATGGCGTTTCGCGCTTGCCGCGAATATTTCAATTTTATATGACAGCTTTATCGTTATTGCGGTCTTCTCGATCTTCCGCTTTGAAGTGGACCTGCCATTCATTGCAGCCGTCTTGACGACGCTCGGTTACTCCATTAACGATAAAATCGTTATCTTCGACCGTATTCGCGAGAATTTGCGTTTTGCGTCCATTAAAAACGAGCAGCAGCTGGCTGATCTCGTTAACGCTAGTATTTGGCAGACGATGGCGCGCAACTTGTATACGGTACTGACGGTTGTCATCGTGACCGTATGTATTTTCATTTGGGGCAGCGTATCCATCAAGATGTTCTCCTTTGCGCTATTGATTGGTCTGATCAGCGGCGCGTACTCGACGATTTTCATCGCGAGCCCGCTCTGGTTCCTGTTCAAGCGCAATCAGAAGCAAAAGCCGAAGGTTGCTGCAAAACCAACGCCTTAACCGGCCGGCAGATGCGTTTCATATAGTTGATCGACAACATTAGAAGATATGTGAGCGAAGCCTGCTTCCGTAAGCTGAACGAAAGCTTGCCAAGCAGGTTTTGCTCCGCAAAAACCTTAGCAAATGCTACGAAGTAGGTTTTGCTCCGCAAAACCTTAGCTAATGCTTACGAAGTAGGTTTTGCTCCGCAAAACCTTAGCTAATGCTTACGAAGTAGGTTTTGCTCCGCAAAACCTTTCAGGAGGTTCAAATGTCAACCAGACCGCGAGATGGGAAGAATGCGACCCGGGGCAGAGCTCGTATATGGGACAACGTGCTGGACGTTCTGTTTCGGGGCGCACGAAGAAATGTCAAGGATTCGGATCGGGATGAAAATGCGGATGAGCTGATGCAGGTTGTTCAGCGCGTAGAGGGCGTCGTGACGGTGCAGTCCATACGCGCCAGAGAGCAAGGGCATTATGTGGTGGCGGAGATTGTCATTAGCGTCAATCCGCGCATCACCGTATTGGAAGGACAGGAGATTGCGAAGCGGGTCCGAACGCTGCTGATGCACCGCTTCCATCATTTGACGGAAGTGTCCATCTATGTGGAGCCTTACGACCCTGGTTATCCGTACAAATCCAATCACGATCCAAATCAGGAGCAGATGCCGACACTGCTGCAATAACCGCTATTCGGACAGCAGGAAGGAGTGAGAACCTGATGATTCATAGAAAGACACGCTGGGCTCTTGCGGAGTGGGAAGAGTCGGGGGAAGGCGCAGCCAGGCAGTTGAGCAAGGGGCTGAGTCTTCCTCCTCTTGTTGCCCGCTTGCTTGTGCAACGGGGCTACCGCGATGAGGAAAGCGCCTATACATTTCTGTATGGCGATGAGAGCGGCTTGCACGATCCTTACTTGCTGAGCGGCATGAAGGAAGCGGTAGAGAGAATCCGGCATGCGAGCGAGAATGGGGAAAAAATCCGCATATACGGCGATTACGACGCGGACGGGGTATCCAGCACATCGCTGCTCATTCATGTTTTCCGCACGATGGGTCTGAATTTTGATTATTACATACCGCATCGCGCTTTAGAGGGCTACGGTCTGAATAAGAACGCTATTGCGCTAGCCGCCAATGACGGAGTAAAGCTGATCGTTACGGTGGATACGGGAATAAGCGCTTATGAGGAGATAGAATACGCTTCCTCGCTTGGCATCGATGTGGTCGTAACCGATCATCATGAGCCGCCGGAGCGGCTGCCTCAAGCTTGCGCCGTTGTCAATCCCAAGCAGGAGCATTGCAGCTATCCGTTCAAGGGGCTGGCTGGCGTTGGCGTCGCCTTCAAGCTGGCTACAGCGCTTATGGAGCGGCCGCCGCTGGAGTGGGCGGACATTGTCAGCCTCGGCACGATAGCCGACCTCATGCCTCTCGTGGATGAGAACCGAATTCTGGTTCGCTATGGACTGAAGCGTATGCGCAAGGAGCCGGGGACGGGCTTTCGGGCTTTGGCCGAAGCAACGGGAATCGAACTGGAGACCATCGTCTCGACCGGCATCGCGTTCGGCATGGCGCCGCGCATCAATGCTGCGGGGCGGCTCGATCATGCGAAGCGGGCTGTCGAGCTTCTGACGACTCCTGTATATGATGAAGCGATACTATCGGCAATCCAATTGGATACACTGAATAAGGAGCGTCAGCGAATCGTCGAGTCTATCGTCAAGGAAGCGGAGGAGCAGTGGCTCACGAAGCGTCTTGCCGCCGAGGAGCAAGGCATTGATCCTCCTTCAGTTATTGTGTTAAGCGGGGAGAGCTGGAATGTCGGCGTAATCGGCATCGTTGCCTCCAAGCTGCTGGAGCGGCATTACCGGCCGGTTGTCATACTCGGCATCGATGCGGACAGCGGCATGTGCAAAGGCTCAGCCCGTTCGATCGAAGGTTTCGATCTTCATGCGGCTCTAACGAAATGCGAGGATCTGATGGATCATTACGGCGGGCATCAGGCAGCGGCAGGCATGAGCTTGCACCGGGATAAGCTGGAGCAATTGGAGCAGCGGATGTCGGAGCTGGCGAAGCAGTGGCTGACGCCGGAAGACTGGATTCCCAAGACGCTTGTGCATTTGGAATGCGGCCTGGAGGATGCCACGCTGGATACGATCAGCCAGCTTGCGCTGCTGGAGCCGTTCGGAATCGGCAACCCGTCCCCGCGGATTATGTTCCGTGACATTCAACTTGCCGACAGGCGTGCCATCGGCAAGGAGTCCAAGCACCTGAAGCTGGCGCTGGGCGGGGGACGAAAGCTGCTGGATGCGATCGGCTTCGGCATGGGCGAGATGGCTTCAGCCATCCCGTCTGGCAGCCGGTTGGAATTGGTCGGCGAGCTGTCTATCAATGAGTGGAACAATCAGCGCAAGCCTCAGCTGCAGGTGCATGATTTGCATTATATGCCGGCTCCGCTGGCAAGTTTTCCAAGCCGGGAGCAATTCGGCCAAGTGTATCAATGGCTCCGCAAGGTAGGACGCGCTCCGGAGCAAGGACTTGCCATGCGAATTGCGGGTCAGGTCGGCTTGACTGTGGAAGCCGTTCAGCTTATGCTTGACGTATTCGAGGAATTGAGATTTATTGGCCGCCATGATGGCGCTTACGTGGCAGCAGCAGCGCCGGAGAAGCGGGAGCTTGCGTCTTCGGAGCGTTATCGTGCCGCGAAGGAGCAGCATGACCGGCTTCATGATCTCGCTTAAACTTAGCAAGCTATACTAAACATGTGTGTACAAGAAAGGGTTGACCATTCGTGTCGAAGGCATCATACAATTTCAAAGATTACATTCGAGTCATTCCGGATTTCCCGCAACCGGGCATCCGCTTTAAAGATATAACGACTCTGCTGAAGGACGGAGCGGCTTACCGCGCCGTTATCGATGAGATGAAAGCAGCTGTCGAGCATCTCAAGATCGATGTTATAGCAGGCCCTGAAGCGCGCGGCTTCGTCGTAGGCGCGCCGCTTGCGCTGGCTCTGGGCGTCGGCTTTGCCCCTATCCGCAAAAGCGGCAAGCTGCCGGGCGAGACAATTACAGCAAGCTATGACCTGGAATACGGCAAGGATCAGTTGGCTATGCATAAGGATGCGATTACGCCTGGACAACGCGTCTTGATTGCGGATGATCTGCTGGCTACCGGCGGCACGATTGCAACCTCGATGAACCTGATCCGCCAGCTGGGCGGAGAAGTAGTAGGCGCTGCATTCCTGATCGAGCTTGCTTACTTGAACGGACGCGAGAAGCTTGACGGCGTAGAACTATTCTCGTTGATGACTTACGAATAAGCAGCATGTCATAAGCCGCGAGAGCAGGCTTTATGTATGCGCCCCGGCACGTAAATCGCCTTCCGGCGATTTGCCAGCCGGGGCGCTTTTTCCTATCGGGTTATTATGGACAGGAGCTGAGCGTCTAAAGGCGTCGTTTTTCTTCTGCAGGAAGTTGACGTAACCGCTCACTTAAAGGCATAATATTAGAAAACTCGGATCGTGCCGCAGCGGCATATCTTATGAGAATACGATGGCGTTAACCCGTACGCTTGGAAAGGGACGTTTCATGGGCATAGAGCAGTTACTTGAGAAGGCATCCGTCTATATGAAAGAGCAGGATCTCATACGCATCAAGGAAGCCTATGATTTCGCAGAGCAAGCCCATCATGGACAAGTGCGCAAATCAGGAGAGCCTTATATCTTGCATCCTGTTACGGTTGCCGACATATTGGTGGATATGGGCATGGACGTGCTGTCGATTATCGCGGCGCTTCTTCATGATGTCGTAGAGGATACGACAGTGGATCTGGCGACGGTCCGCGCGAAATTTGGCGAAACCTGCGCCATGCTGGTGGACGGACTGACCAAGCTCGAGAAAATCAGGTTTCAATCCAAGGAAGAGCAGCAGAACGAGAATTACCGCAAGATGTTCGTCGCAATGGCGCAGGACATTCGCGTTATTCTGATCAAGCTGGCTGACCGCCTTCATAATATGCGCACGTTGAAATACCAGTCGGAGGAGTCTCAGCGCAGAATTGCCTACGAGACGCTGGAGATTTTTTGCCCGATTGCGCATCGGCTCGGCATCTCCGCTATCAAATGGGAGATGGAGGATATCGCGCTTCGTTACCTCAACCCGCAGCAATATTACCGCATTGCCAATCTGATGAAGAAGAAGCGGGCGGAGCGGGAGCAATTCATCGACGATGTCATCTCACGCATTCGCGAGAAGCTGGAGGAGATGGGCATTGAAGGCGATATTTCCGGCAGGCCGAAGCATCTGTACAGCATTTACAAAAAAATGACTTCGCGCAACAAGCAGTTCAATGAAATTTATGATCTGCTGGCGATTCGGATTATCGTAGACAATATTAAGGATTGTTATGCGACATTAGGCATTATCCATACGTTATGGAAGCCGATGCCGGGCAGGTTCAAGGATTATATCGCCATGCCGAAGGCGAATATGTATCAGTCCCTGCATACGACGGTGATCGGTCCGAACGGCGAGCCGACAGAGGTGCAGATTCGAACATGGGAGATGCATCGTACGTCGGAGTACGGCATTGCCGCTCACTGGGCGTACAAGGAAGGCATGGTTGTGCCTGACGGCAACTTTGAGGATAAAATGTCCTGGTTTCGCGAGATATTGGAGCTTCAGAATGAAACCCGCGATGCGGCGGAGTTCATGGAGTCGCTTAAGATGGATTTCTTCGCCGACCTTGTATTTGTATTCACGCCAAGCGGGGAGGTAATCGAGCTGCCGGCGGGATCGGTGCCGCTCGACTTCGCTTACCGCATCCATACGGAAGTGGGCAACCGGACGATCGGGGCGAAGGTGAACGGACGTATCGTACCGCTTGACCATAAGCTGAAGACCGGCGATATCGTCGAGATTCTGACATCGAAGCATTCGTACGGCCCAAGCCAGGATTGGGTCAAGATTGCCCAATCATCCCATGCCCGCAGCAAGATCAGGCAATGGTTCAAGAAGGAGAAGCGCGAAGAGAATGTCGCCAAGGGACGCGACATGCTGGAGCGGGAGCTCAAGCGTCTTGGCCTTGATCCATCGGTATGGATGGTGGACGATAAGCTGCAGGAAGCTGCCGGCAAATTCACGTTCAACGATATTGAAGATATGATGTCGGCTATCGGCTTTGGCGGCATTACGGCGGCTCAAATCTGTACGAAGCTGACGGAGAAGATGCGCCGCGAAGCGGAAGAAGCCAATCAGATCGAGCTGACGAGCGAGAAGAAGGAAATTAAAGCGGCCAATAGCAAGAAGGGCCGTCCGAATCACGGTGTCACCGTGAAGGGCGTCGACAACCTGCTCGTCCGTTTTGCCCGCTGCTGCAACCCTGTGCCTGGAGACGCGATTGTTGGCTACATTACGCGCGGACGCGGCGTATCGGTTCACCGCATGGACTGTCTGAACATTCCTTTCGGCATGGATGGCGAGGAAGCGGAGCGCGTCATTGAAGTGGAATGGGAAGAGTCGGTGGAGGCGAACTACAGCGTCGATATCGAGATTACCGGCCACGATCGCAGAGGTCTTTTGAACGATGTGCTGCATGCGGTATCGGAGAGCAAGACGAATATCTCGGCAGTGACGGGACGTTCGGTCAAAAACAAGATGGCGCTTATTCATATGACGGTGCTTATTCGCAACGTCGATCATTTGTCCTCCGTTGTGGAGAAGATCAAGCGCGTGCAGGACATATATTCGGTGCATCGCATTATGCAATAAAGGAGATTAAGCATTGAAAGTTATAGCGCAACGCAGCAAAGCGGCCAATGTAACAGTGGAAGGCGAAGTAACAGGCGCCATTGATTCCGGTCTGGTGCTGCTGGTCGGACTTACGCATGAGGATACGATAGCGGATGTTCGCTGGATGGCGGATAAGGTCGCGGGACTCCGGATCTTCGAGGATGAATCGGGGAAGATGAATCTGTCGGTGTCAGATGTCGGCGGTTCGATATTGTCCGTGTCGCAGTTCACATTGTACGGAGATTGCCGCAAGGGCAGAAGGCCCAACTTTATGGCTGCCGCTCGTCCTGAGCAGGCAGAGGCGTTGTACAACGCCTTCAACGATGCGCTGAGGGAGCTGGGGCTGCGTGTGGAGACGGGCAGGTTCGGCGCGATGATGGACGTGCAGTTGACGAATGACGGGCCGGTGACGCTAATTTTGGAGAGCGGCGCTTAAGATTGGACAGACAGGCAACAATAGAGGTAGACGGCATGAAGGGCTGGCGTGAAGGGCCGGCGCTCATGCGATATACCGATGTTGGAGGAATGCCGGTCATGCATCAATCGAGGAAGGAACAAAGCATAGAACGAACAGCCAGCGCGCTTATGAATCCAGACCTGCGCGAAGTCAGAATCGCGGCGGAGCTTGGTACGGATATGGAAGCGGCCGAGGAATGGGAAGGCAAGCCTGCTCATGCAGGGCGGTCGGGAAATCGAAGGTAATCTTGGCGATAAAAGCGTTTTCGAATTTGTAATATTTCTGTAATCAATCGCTAACGTTCTATTAACATCCGGGACCTATAATAGAACTCGACCCCCTTTTTTAAAATATACTTTTACTTTGGACCTGCACTAAGCTGCGGGTTTTTTTCTGTCCATTTTTGTGTATTTCATCGCAGATGCTGTATGCTTTACGGTTTGGACGAGCCCGGAGTTCATGTTCGCCGCTTCGTATGGGGTGCTTCAGCTGTCAGAGAAGAAATTGTCGATGAAGTGCCTGGTTGACTTCAGAGGGGCAAGCGGGTAAAATATACAATCAGTATTATCTATTTTGCAATGACTCGATATGGATTCGACGACGGGACAAAGTATGGCCGTACGGATACGCAGAGAGGGATGCCATAGGCTGCAAGCATCCTTATACCGGCGACAGGAAAGAACCTCCCCGAGAACGATTGGCGAACGGCATAACTTGCCCAGTAGCTAATTCGCGGCTAACGGACGTTACCCGTTGCAAGCGAGCAATCCGCATCTCACGGATTTGTTCGGAATGTGGGTGGTACCACGGAAGCACAAGCTTTCGTCCCTTCGGCGATGCCGATTGGACGGGAGCTTTTTTTGATTGAAAAAAGTATGAATCAATGTAGAAGGTAGGGAAAGGCATGAAATTTCAGAAATCGCCCGGAACGCAGGATATATTGCCAGGCGCGGTGGAGAGATGGCAGTACGTAGAGGGCAAAGCCCGCGACATATGCCGCCGCTTTAATTTCAGGGAGATCAGAACGCCGCTCTTCGAGTCGACAGAATTGTTCCAGCGCGGCGTAGGCGAGACGACGGATATCGTCGAGAAGGAAATGTATACCTTCATCGACCGCGGCGAACGCAGCCTGACGCTGCGTCCTGAAGGTACAGCCGGCGTTGTTCGCTCTTATGTGGAGAACAAGCTGTTCGGCGATCCGGACGTCAGCAAGCTGTACTACATCGGCCCGATGTTCCGCTATGAGCGCGCGCAAGCGGGACGTTACCGCCAGTTCCATCAATTCGGCATTGAAGCGATCGGCGCAGTCGATCCGGCGCTGGATGCGGAAGTTATTGCGCTGGGCTACACCTTCTATACCGAAGTTGGCCTCAAAGGCGTTCGCGTCGAGATCAATTCCGTCGGCACGCCGGCCGTACGCGCGGCATTCCGCGAGCGTCTGCTGGAGTTCCTGAATCCGAAGCGCGAGCTGCTGTGCAAGGACTGCCAGTCCCGCATGGACCGCAATCCGCTTCGTGTGCTGGACTGCAAAGTCGATCAAGCGCATTTTGAAGGAGCTCCATCCATTCTGGACAGTCTGGATGAGGAGTGCAGCGCTCACTTCGAGAAAGTGAAGCAGTGCCTGACGGATATGGGCATCCCTTACGAAATTAATCACAGGCTCGTTCGCGGCCTGGATTATTACACGCATACCGCCTTTGAGTATAAGGCGGAAGGGATTGGCGCTATCGATACGGTCGGCGGCGGCGGTCGCTACAATGGACTGGTATCGGATATCGGAGGTCCGGAGCAGCCGGGCGTCGGACTGGGACTTGGTCTGGAGCGCACGATTCTGCTGCTGGAGCATCAGCAGACAGAGCTGCCGAATTTGCATGAGATTGATGTGTATATCGTCGCGCTTGGCGAAGCGGCGGACCGGGAAGCGACTCGTCTGGTCTATCAGCTTCGGATGCAAGGCGTTCGCGCAGAGCGCGACTACCAGGGCCGCAAGATGAAAGCCCAGCTGAAGTCGGCGGACCGTCTCGGCGCCAGATTCACTGCTATACTTGGCGATGACGAGCTGGAGCGCGGCGAGATTGCCCTTAAGGATATGGCGAAGGGTGAGCAGCGCATGGTGGCCATCAGCGCACTGGCTGCTGAGCTTCAGGCTTAAGCCTAGCGCGATCGGCTTGGATGATTGATTGAATTACATTTAACGATAAAGCGAGGAGACATGATTATGACGACGATGTTGAAGACGCATAACTGCGGAACATTGACAAAAGCAGATGTAGGACAAATCGTAACACTGAACGGCTGGGTACAGCGCCGCCGCGACCTCGGCGGGGTATTGTTCATCGACCTTCGCGACCGCACAGGTATCGTGCAGACCGTATTCAACCCGGATTTCTCTGGCGAGGCGCTGGCAGTCGCTGACCGTGCGCGCAACGAGTTCGTGCTTGCCGTTAAAGGCAAAGTTGTCGAGCGCGACCCTGAGACGTTCAACGCCAACCTGGCAACAGGCGAGATCGAAATCCGCGTGACAGAGATCGAAGTGCTGAACGCGGCGAAGACGCCTCCATTCCCGATCGAAGACGAAGTGGAGGTCGACGAGTCGCTTCGCCTCAAATACCGATATCTCGACCTGCGTCGCCCAGAGATGCAGAAGACGCTTCTGCTTCGCGCGAAAGCGGCGAAGATTTTCCGCGATTACCTGGACGGCCAAGGTTTCATTGAAGTAGAGACGCCGATTCTAACGAAGAGCTCTCCGGAAGGCGCCCGTGATTACCTGGTGCCAAGCCGCGTGCATGAAGGCGAATTTTTCGCATTGCCGCAATCGCCGCAAATTTTCAAGCAGCTGCTGATGGTCGGCGGCCTTGAGCGCTACTATCAAATCGCGCGCTGCTTCCGTGACGAAGACCTTCGCGCAGACCGCCAGCCGGAATTCACGCAAGTCGACATCGAGACTTCGTTCCTGTCGCAGGATCAGCTGCTCGGCATGATGGAAGAGCTCTCTGCGAGACTGCTTCGCGAGACGATCGGCGTGGAGCTTGAGCTTCCGTTCCAACGCATTACGTATGCGGATGCTATGAACAAATACGGCTCCGACAAGCCTGACCTGCGGTTTGGTCTGGAGATCGAAGATATTACAGATATCGTCTCATCGAGCGATGTTAAAGTATTTGCAAGCGTAGCGGCAGGCGGCGGCGTGGTTAAAGCGCTGAACGCCAAAGGCTGCGCGAGCTGGAGCCGCAAGGAGCTTGACGACCTGCAGCCGTTCGCTGCGCGTTACGGCGGCAAAGGCCTTGCATGGATCACGGTGAAGGACGGCGAGTGGAGAGGTCCTATCGTGAAGTTCCTGAAGCCGGAGGAAATCGAAGCTTTGACAGAGCGTCTGGGTGTTGAAGAAGGCGACTTGCTGACATTCTCCGCCGACAAGCCGAAAGTGGTAGCGGACGTGCTGGGCAACCTGCGCCTGAAGCTGGGCCGCGATCTGGGGCTGATCGACGACTCGAAGTTCAAATTCGCTTGGGTTGTAGACTTCCCGCTGCTTGGATGGGACGAAGAAGCGAAACGTTATGTGGCGGAACATCATCCGTTCACGCGTCCTAACGAAGAAGATATTCACTACTTCGATACCGACCCTGGCAAAATCCGCGCGCAAGCATATGACCTTGTCTTGAACGGCTATGAAGTTGGCGGCGGTTCGATGCGTATCTACAAGCGTGAAGTTCAGGAGAAAATGTTCAACGCGCTTAGCCTGTCTCCGGAAGTGGCGCAAGACAAGTTCGGTTACCTGCTGGACGCTTTCGATTACGGCACGCCTCCGCACGGCGGCATCGCTTTTGGCTTCGACCGTCTGGTCATGCTGCTGTCAGGCCGTACAAACCTGAGAGAGACCATCGCATTCCCGAAAACGGCAAGCGCTACGGATCTGCTCGTAGACGCGCCGTCCGAAGTCGAGCTGTCCCAGCTTGAGCAGCTTCATATCCGCACTGTGCTGAAGCCTAAGCCGGCAGCTGTTGCAGCAGGGGCTCAAGCTTCCGCTCAAGGCGAAGAGAAATAAGCTTAAGGGCAAAGGAGGCATACAGAGCATGCTGCATCAATTCTCGCGAACGGAGCTTGCGATCGGTCCGGAGGGGCTTGAGCGGATGAAGGGGAGCACGGTTGCCGTGCTCGGCATCGGCGGCGTAGGCTCAATCGCGGCGGAGGCGCTGGCTAGAACCGGCGTCGGCCGCATCATCCTGATCGACAAGGACGTTGTCGACATTACGAATATTAATCGCCAGATCCACGCGCTAATGACGACAGTCGGCCAGCCGAAGGCCGATCTGATGCGCGACCGCATCAAGCTGATCAATCCGGAATGCGATGTCATTTCTTTGCGGATGTTCTATACGGAAGAAACATATGAGCAGCTGTTCGCATATCCGCTGGACTATGTGGTCGATGCATCGGATACGATCATCTACAAGGTTCATTTGATCAAGCAATGTCTGGAGCGCGGCATTCCGGTTATCTCCAGCATGGGGGCAGCCAATAAGATGGATCCGTCGCGCTTCAAGGTGGCGGACATCTCCAAGACGCATACCGACCCGATTGCGCGCGTCGTTCGCACGAAGCTGCGCAAGGACGGCATTAAGAAGGGCGTAAAGGTTGTCTTCTCCGACGAGGAGCCGATGAAGCCTCGCGAAGACGTGACGCAGCGTATTGTGCCGGAGAACGCGCCGGAAATACGCAAAGCGCAGCAGCCGCCTTCCAGCAACGCCTTTGTGCCGCCGGTAGCGGGACTGATTATGGTCAGTGTTGTGGTGAAGGATTTGCTTGAGGCAGGAGAAGCGGGAGCATGAATGCCGAACTGACCCGCAAGCTGAGGCTGGAGCCGGATGGGCGAGCCCTCATTCTCCATGCTCCCTCTGGATATGATATTGCCGGCGAGCTGGGTCTTCCTCCAGAAGCCGCCAGATCGACAGAGGACGAGCTGGGAGAAGGGACATATGCCTTTGTTCTGCTGTTCGTCGCTTCGCTTGCAGAGCTGGAGAAGCGAGCGCCTATCGCTATTCGGGCAGCGGAAGCGGATGCCTTGTTATGGATCTGCTATCCGAAGGGTTCATCTCGCATCAAGACGGACATCAATCGCGACACGGGCTGGGCGCTCATGAAGACGTTCGGCACGGAAGGCGTTGCGATGATCGCGATGAACGAGACTTGGTCTGCGATGCGCTACAGGCCGGAGGGCGCGGCCAAATCAAGCCGTTCCCGCAAGAAGGACAGCGTGCCTCGCGCAGCGGCAGCGAAGCCGGCTGCAGCTGTGCCGGATATGCCGGTTGATCTGGATGCTGCATTGGCATCTTCGCCGGAAGCCCGGGCTTTTTACGATACGTTGACGGATTCCATGAAACGCGATTATTTGAATTGGATTCTGGATGCGAAGCGGGAAGAGACGAGGGCCAAGCGGGTGTCTGCAACGATTGATAAGCTTGGCAAAGGACTTAAGCGTCCTACGGATAAATAAATACAGCAGCGCTGTGACGGGTTGAGCCCGCCGCAGCGCTGTTTTTTATCCCCAAAAAACTGACCGTTCTTATGTCGTCCGGCTTCGGAAGCAACGCAGATTGCGGGATAGCTAATTTTGTTATATAATAACAACATAAAATGAAACAGAATTTCATCAGATGAAACAACGGATTACGGAGTTGAAAAAGCACATCCGTCTCAGCGGAAGGAGGAACGGCTATTGTCCTACACTTTCTCGGGTATTGATCATGTGCAGCTGGCTGCGCCTGAGGGCTGCGAGGAGCAGGCCAGAGCTTTTTTCGGCGGTGTGCTGGGCTGGAGCGAGCTGGAGAAGCCGGTGGCATTGCGCCATAAAGGTGGCGTATGGTTCCGTTGCGGGAGCCATGAGGTTCATATTGGCGTGCAGCCTTCGTTCGTGCCGGCGCTGAAAGCCCATCCTGCTTTTGCCGTGCAGGGTCTTCAGCAGTTGAAGGAAAGGCTGGGGGGCTGCGGCGTTGCGGTCATCGATGACGAGCTGAGGCTGGAAGAAGGCTATCGCCGTTTTTTTGCGGCGGACCCGTTCGGCAACCGGCTGGAGTTTCTGGAACGAATTGAAATTGAGGGTTAATCCATTTCAGAAGGAGGACAACAACTATGGACAACAAGGAACGATTTACGAACCGGGTGGACAACTACGTGTTGTACCGCCCGACCTATCCGGGAGAAGCTTTGGATTTCATGTACGGTAAGCTGGGATTTGGGCCGGATAGCGTCATCGCCGACCTTGGAGCGGGTACGGGCATCTTCTCCAGGCTGCTTCTGGAGAGAGGCAGCCGTGTGATCGGCGTAGAGCCGAATGAGGCGATGCGCAAGGCGGCGGTAGAGGCGCTTGGCGGCTCGGAGCGTTACCAAGCTGTTGCGGCATCGGCGGAGGAGACGGGCCTGCCTGACCATTCTGTTGATTTTATTGTCTGTGCGCAGTCGTACCACTGGTTCGACAGAGAGCTGGCGAAGGCGGAGTTCAAGCGTATTTTGAAGCCGGGCGGAAAGGTTGTGCTCATCTGGAATTCGAGGAAAACCTTCGGAACGCCATTCCTGGAGCAATTCGAGAAGCTGCTTCTTGAGTACGGGACGGATTATGAGAAGGTTGGCCATAAGAGCATTACACAGGATACGTTGCGACCGTATTTTGCAGACGGCGGCCCGACACTGAATACGTTCTCGATCGAGCAATCGCTGGATGAAGCTGCGCTGAAGGGCAGACTTCTGTCCTCTTCGTACAGCCCGACGCCGGACCATCCGCGTTATGAGGACATGATGAAGGAGCTGGAGGAGATCTACCGGCGCAATGAAGCAGACGGCGTTGTCACGATGGAATATATCACGGAGCTGTATTGGGGAGAAGTATAGTGGGACATTCTGCCCATCTGGCGAACATCTGTGCCTGTATGCTATCATTTAGTTATACCATCATAAAGGATTGAGTATCGGCATGGACTTATTTAGCTATGAGGAAGCGGAGCGGCCGCGGGCGAGATTGCTTGCCGACCGCATGAGGCCGCAGACGCTGGATGAATATATCGGGCAAGAACATATCGTAGGCAAGGGCAAGCTGCTCCGCAGGGCGATTGAAGGCGACCAGGTGTCGTCGATCCTGCTGTACGGCCCGCCCGGCTGCGGCAAGACGACGCTTGCGAACATTATATCGCTGCGGACAGAAGGAGACTTCGTCAAGCTGAACGCAGTTGACGCTTCCGTCAAGGATGTCAGGGAAGTGATTGACCGGGCCAGGTCGAACAAGACGCTGTACGGCCGCAAAACGATCCTGTTCCTCGACGAGGTGCATCGATTCAATACGTCGCGCCAGGATGCGCTTCTGCCTGCGGTGGAGCAGGGGATTATTATTTTTATTGGCGCTACGACGGAGAATCCGTTCCACCATGTGAACGGGGCTCTTCTCTCCCGGTCAACCCTGTTCCAGCTTGAAGCGCTAGAGGAGAAGCATTCCATGGAGGCGATGCGCCGGGCGCTGTCGGATGCGGATCGCGGCCTTGGCTTTATGAAGCTGGTTGCGGATGAAGAGGCGCTGCAGCATATCGCTGCGATGTCCGGCGGCGACGTCAGGCGTTCGCTTAATGCGCTTGAGCTGGCGGCCGTGACGACGCCCTCCGAGCCGGACGGTTCCGTCCATATTACGCTCGAGGTGGCGCAGGAGTCGGTGCGCAAGCCATCAATCCGGGCGGATATGTCCACGCAATATGATGTGCTGTCGGCCTTCCATAAGAGTGTCAGAGGCTCCAGCGATGCCGCATTGTTCTGGTTCCTATATGCTGTGGAGAAGCTTGGCATGGATCCGATGACCTTCCTTCGCAGGCTGATTGTAGCCTGCAGCGAGGATATTGGACTGGCGAATCCGCAAGCGATGGTACAGGCGGTGACGGCTATGGATGCTTATCACAAGATAGGCTGGCCCGAGGCCAAATATAACATTTCCCAGGCAATTTTGTTCGCGGTTGAAAGTCCGAAGTCCAATGCGACTGCGGTCGCTATCGGCAATGTGATGAATGCGATCGAGCGCAACGGCAATCTGGAAGTGCCGCTTCATCTTCGCGATACGCATTACAAGGGTGCGGAGCAGCTCGGCCACGAAGGCTACAAGTATCCGCATGACTTCCCGAATCATTATGTGAAGCAGCAATATTTGCCCGACCCGCTGACTCAGGTTACATTCTACAAGGCAACCGAGCAGGGGATGGAGGACAAGATCAAGCAAAATCAGCAGCGTCGCTCTAAGTGACGCTGCTGATTTTATTTATTTTGATATTAGTTAGTCCCAGATTCTTACGCGCGGGATATCGGCCGTTCTTAAGTAATCCAGGAGCTGCCCCGTATGAACAGACTCGTGATAAGCAATGCGCAGCAGCATGTCCCCCAAACCTCTGATATATCCGGAATTGGACCGGTCGATTTGAATCTCGTCCAGATCAGCTTCGGTGTAAGCGGCGATCGTTTCTAAAAATAAGCTGCGATAAGGCTCCGCAAATTCAAGCTCGGCTTGAACGGTAGTGTAAGGACGATTCTCAAACGGGGAATCGAAATGCGGTAGGCTGCCTCTATTCTGGAGCGCCAAGTGATAGTAATGCTCGCTTTCGAGAACATGCCTGACCATCTCGATGCATGTCATGGCATTGTCATCCGGCTTCCAGCGGAGCATATCCTCAGGAATCGATGTCCATACCTTGATGCTTCTGCGGCGAACTTCATGGAAGTGCAAGAGAATGAGAGAAATTGAGTTCATATTTGCCTCCAAATTGAAATATCCTAATAGTATACACGAATGAATGTTCGGATTTCAATTCCCAGGCTCAAGCTGCAACGGAATGATGGGGAGGCTGCGATGAACGCATTGGATCATGAAGAATATAAGAAATGGGCGCTAATCAGGCAAAGAGGCAAGCTTCGCTACGCATTGAAGTGGATTTTGAATTTCTTCTTGTTTATGACGCTTATTCACGGATTTGTATCGCTGCTGAACGGCAAGGAGTTCGGGATGGAGGAGATGTTGATCGTACTGGCAGTTAGTCTGCTGACAGGTGGCGCAGGCTCCCTGCTCAGCTGGATGATATGCGAGAAAAGATACCAGCTAAGCCATGACCGCAATCCACCGTTATGAGGGAGCGGGAGGATGCCCGCGAGGTTGTGTATTCGATTTAATGCCAAAATAAAGGCTGCTCCAAAAAGCGAAATAACTGTGCCTCACACCGTTACACATGGCAAAGTGGCGGAAATACGAAAATAGCGCCGCCTCACACCGTTACACATGGCAAAGTGGCGGAAATACGAAAATAGCGCCGCCTCACACCGTTACACGCACCAAAATGGCGGAAATACGAAAATAGCGCCGCCTCACACCGTTACACGCACCAAAATGGCGGAAATACGAAAATAGCGCCGCCTCACACCGTTACACGCGCCAAATTGGCGGAAATACGAAAATAGTGCCGCCTTACACCGTTACACGCGCCAAAATGGCGGCAATACTGAAAATAACGCCGCCTCACACCGTTACACGCGCCAAATTGGCGGAAATACGAAAATAGCACCGCCTCACACCGTTACACATGGCAAAGTGGCGGAAATACGAAAATAGCGCCGCCTCACACCGTTACACGCGCCAAAATGGCGGAAATACGAAAATAGCGCCGCCTCACACCGTTACACGCACCAAAATGGCGGAAATACGAAAATAGCGCCGCCTCACACCGTTACACGCGCCAAAATGGCGGAAATGCAATAATAGTGCCGCCTCACACCGTTACACGCGCCAAATTGGCGGAAATACGAAAATAGCGCCGCCTCACACCGTTACACGCAACCATGGGGCGGAATTGTTTAGATTTAATGGCTAGATAACTAAGGGAATTCCCTATTTATAAAACAGTCCAAACCAAAAAGACGGTGCAGGGATATACCCCGGCACCGTCTTTATTCATTTTCACTGATATCTCTTGGAGACAACTCTGTTTTGAGACAGCTCCTTCTTGTATTATTGCGCAATAGAAAACATGAGGCCGAGATAGGCGAATACAGCCATGAGCATCCCCATCAGGAAGGCTACGCTCGGACGGTTCAGGCGGTACGTCCATACAACGCACACCGCCATTAGCAGCGCTGCGGCGAACATAAGCACGCTCTCCATATGCAGCGTGAACGCCAGTTGAATATCCGGGCTGAAGGCCCCCTTGTATAGCGAGGTGAACAGCGGCGACGGCGATACCTGCTGCAGTGTATCCTTCAGGTTATGCGGCGGCGCCTGCTGGCCCATGAAAGCTGTAGCGCCAAGCACCAGAATCGCAACGGCACTCTCTGCTCGGAGCCACTTGACCGGCTGGAAGCCGCTGTCCTTCGCGGCTACCGACTTGTACAGAAAGCCGTTCGTATAGGCGAATAACAGAAGCGGCAGAATGAGCAAATGCTTGATCAGCAGCGCTTGGCCGTACGGAATAATCCATGAATTGACGTATTGCGGCGTTGTGAAGCTCATCAGCGTCAGTCCGGCAAGCAGCGTGACGATTACACAAATGATCGCAACCGGCGAAAACCACTTCAGGAACGCAGGCCAGTTGTCCTTATCCTTCGAGAACCAACTGATCACGAACAAAATGCCGATCCAAATGCTGAACGCCAAAAAATGCATCGTATGTACAAACAAGCCTTTAAAAGAGCTGAGCGACGAAGCGTGGCTTGCATATCCCAGCCAGACGACGAGCAGGCCGGTAACGAACAGCGCCACCTTGGGCATATGCTTGTCATTGCGGAACGCCTTCATGCCTAGCAAGAGCGCCAGGCCAAGAGAACCGACAGCCGTCCAGATCCATGCTTTGCCCGACTTGACATCCATCAGAATGCTCTTCAGCATCTCGCCATACGACAATTCGAACTGAGAGGCATACTGGCTGGCAAGCTGATGAATAGGAGCGAAGGACAAGACAGGAATGGCAAGCGCGCATGCCAGTAGCACCCCGTTCGGGACATGAACGGAAGGACGCTTGTGCTCCGGCACAAGGCGAAGCACAAGCGTTCCCATCAGAATAGCAAAGCTAATATAAAGAAGTCCTTCGCTTACGTAAATCATGACGATTTTTTCCTCATCAGCACAAAGAATATGACTGCAGCTATAATGACGATGCCGATCATGACCAGTACAGGCGGCGATGCCAGCACTTCACCGAGATCATCATGCGATTCGTTGTCCGCAGGCGTTGCGGATGGTGTAGGCGACGGCTGCTCGCTCGGTTGTTCTGTCGGCTGCTCGCTTGGTTCATTAGACGGCTCTTCGGATGGCGTAGGCGACGGCGTCGCTTGTACAGGCGCGTCAACCGTAAAGGCATATTCGCCCTCTACCGCATGGCTGTCCGCTCCGATAATCGTCCATTTGACCGTGTATTTGCCGTTTTCCAGCGCGGCAGGCACAGTGCCAGACATCGTGTCGCTGCTTACTTCGGCTTTGCCGGTCTCCACTTGTTCTCCGGCTTCATTGAACAACTTGAATGTGCTTAGCTTCTCGATTTTGGTGTCAAACTTCATCTCAATACGCTCTGGAGATACGTCTACCGTGGCGTCAACTGCAGGCAATGCGGTTTGCAGCGTGGAGTGCGCCAGTGCCGCGGAGGGCAGGAGCCAGATGAGGGCCATAAGGATGAGCAACGCTCGTTTCATAAGGGATCAATCCTCCGTTTCTTTGTTTGCGAATGGCAGCGCTTCAGCATGGCAATCGCTCCTTGCATTATACCATCTTTACCATACGGAAAGCTTCAAGGTCGTGATCAATTCGTTGCAGACTTTTGAACGTTTCATGAATACGAGCTAGAAAAAAATAACAACTTTATGGGAACCCGTGCGTTTAATATCAATAAGAAGAGTTAAGAGACGAGGGAGGACGCATGATGATGAAAAAAAGATTGGCAGCCATGCTGTTCATCGGAGCAGCGGCTCTGTTATTGGCATCGTATTCGAATGCTTCAGATGATTCGAGTATTATCGTAAAGTCCGGCAACGTGTTCATTGACGTGATTGTTGAACAGGAAGCGAGTTCGGCGGCGCTGGCCTCAACCGATGAACGCTTGTTCCAAACGTGGATGAGCAGCCATTCCGAAATTCCTTATGTTCAGCTCGGCGGCTCCATTACGATTACGGCCAATCGGGACCTGACAGGGAGCTATGAAATAAGGGATGTTCTATTGAAGAAGGACGGATCGCTGAAGTACAGCGCTCAGCATTCAATCAAGACTGGACATGTGACCGATATTCAATTTGACCAAGGCGTCGGCAGTTTTATTTTGACGGAGAATATGAATGCCTATCTAAGCTCTCAAAGCGCGGATTATGAGCCGGGCGCAGCCATTAGAGGGTTTAAGCTTTATCTGGGGGATACGGATGAATCCATAGTGTTTGTCATTCGTACGGACGCAGGAAATGCACAGGAGCAGAAGGCCGTATTCGAGTGCATATCGGCTAAGCCCTCCTGAATACATATGACTACTACGCGCAAGAATGGCTGATGCCTGCATGTGCGAAAAGGGAGGTGCGCCCGCCGCCGGGCACTCGCGCCGCGGTTGGCGGGGATAGGTTGGGAGACCCTTTGCCGATTGGCTTGTCGCTGACGCTTGTGATGCTTCTGGTTGGCATGAACGGATTCTTGGCTGCGGCGCAGCATGCGATGTCAAGAGCAAGAATGAATCGGATGGAGCGCTTGACGGCGGGGAAGGATGCCCGTGCGGGGCGAGCGAGGGAAATGCTGGAGCGAAGCGGGTATGCGACCGCTTGCCAGCTTGGCATAACTGCAGCTTCGCTTGGCCTTGGATGGCTAGGAGCGAATCTGGCGACCGGGATGGTAGCGCCGTGGCTTGCGGCGGTCATGAAGTTAAATCCGTCCGCTTCGATATGGGGCTCGGTTGCGTTAGTGTTTGTACCCCTTGTACTGCTGCATGTCACGGTAGGCGCTCTGGTGCCAAGAGCGGCAGCTCTCCCGCGGGCAGAGCTTGCGGCGATTCGTGCTGCAAGACCGCTCCATTTTCTTTATCTCTCCTTATGGCCTCTAGTCTGGATAGCCCATCATGCTACTTCCTCCTTGCTCAAGCTGTTAGGAATTGCCCCTGCCACCGGGAAGGAGCATGCGCATACGGAAGAAGACTTGCGCAACCTGCTCAAGGAAAGCCACCGCAGCGGCTACATCGATCAGACTGAGCTTACCCTGGTGGATAACATATTTGACTTCACAGAGACGACAGCAAGGGAAATTATGATTCCGCGCACCGAGATGATCTGCTTGCATGGGAGTCTTTCGCTGCAAGCGAACAAAACCATTGCCATTCAATATATGAGAACGAGATATCCTGTCTGCGAGACGGACAAAGACGACATTATCGGATTTGTGCATATGAAGGATCTGTTCAATTTAAGCGCTGGAGCGGCGGAATCGATCAGAGATGTGATGAGGCCGGTCACAGCGGTGCCTGACTCCATTCCAATCAGTGTGCTGCTGAAGCTGATGCAGCGGAACAAGACGCAGCTGGTCATCCTGATTGACGAATACGGCGGAACATCGGGTCTGGTGACGCTTGAGGATATCATGGAGGAGATCGTAGGCGACATCCAGGATGAATTCGACCGAGAGCATGCCGCAATTGTACGGCAGGGGGACGGCTCCTGTCTGGTCAGCGGTTCGGTGCTCATCGAGGAGATGAATAGCTTCTTCGGCATGAATCTGGAAAGCGGCGATTATGATACAATTGGCGGCTGGCTGTATGCGCAGCTTCCTTTTCCCCCGGCAAGGGGCCATGCGGCAAACGCTGACGGGAGATTCCAGTTCATCGTGGAGGAGATGCAGCATCTGCGCATCTCGCGCATTCGGGTAACCGATATGGCCGAGCGGCAGATGAATATACAGAAAGGGCTCAATGGGAGCGTGTGACCTCCTCGATTGAGCCCTTCTTTGTTAGTGGGTAATTTCGGCTTGAACTTTGTTGACGACATCGATTGTGCCGCCGCCGAGGCATACATCCCCGTCATAGAAGACGACGGCTTGTCCAGGTGTAACAGCCTTCTGCGGCTGATCGAATGCAACAAGAGTCGTGCCGTCTTCACGCATAGTGACAGTAACGCCTTGATCCGGCTGGCGGTAACGGAACTTCGCTGTACAAGCGAACGGTCTCGATGTATCGAGCGGAGCGATCCAGTTCACGCCGGTCGCGATCAGGCTTTCGGAATACAGGCTTGGATGGGTCTCGCCCTGCACGACGTACAGGATGTTGTCCTGCAGGTTCTTGTCGGCTACGAACCACGGCTCGCCGGAGCCGGTTCCCGAGCCCCCGATGCCAAGGCCTTGGCGCTGTCCAAGCGTGTAATACATCAGGCCGTCGTGACGGCCTTTCTTCTCGCCGGTGCGAATGTCAATCATGTCACCCGGTCTGGCCGGGAGGTATCCGCTCAGGAACTCCCGGAAGTTGCGTTCGCCGATAAAGCAGACGCCTGTGCTGTCCTTCTTCTTCGCCGTATGAAGTCCGGCTTCTTCCGCAATCCGGCGCACCTCCGGCTTAGGCAGATGCCCGATCGGGAACATTGCTTTTGCAAGCTGGTCCTGATTAAGCGCGCTAAGGAAGTACGTTTGATCCTTGCCGGCGTCTACGCCGCGCAGCAGCTTCGTCACGCCGTCTTCAGTCCGCTCGACTCTGGCGTAATGCCCGGTTGCCAGGTAGTCGGCGTTCAGCTCCAGCGCTTTGTTCAGGAAATCCCCGAACTTAATCTCCCGGTTGCACATGACATCGGGATTAGGCGTGCGGCCGCGCTTATATTCGTCGAGGAAATAGGTAAATACTTTATCATAATACTGTCGCTCGAAATTGACCGTATAGTAAGGAATGCCGATCTGATCGCATACGCGGCGGACATCCTCGGAGTCCTCTTCCGCTGTGCAATGCCCGAATTCATCGGTATCATCCCAGTTTTTCATGAATATGCCGATTACGTCATAGCCCTGCTGCTTGAGCAACAGTGCGGTGACGGAGGAATCGACGCCGCCGGACATGCCGACGACAACTCTTGTTTCGGCGTTTGATTTGCTCATCTATGCCACCACCTTGTCTCTTGAAACTTTCATCATTGTATCATATGCTAAAAAAGTTTTCATGAAGAAGTGGGGCTTTTTTGACACGAGGGGTGTCCAATATGTTACCATATAAGGATAATAGGATTACAGTGATTAAAGTGAGGTGCTACCTTGAAGATATCGACTAAAGGACGTTACGGTCTTACGATTATGATGGAACTGGCAGCAAAATTCGGAGAAGGCCCAATTTCGCTGAAGAGCATTGCCGAGCGCAATTCATTGTCCGAGCATTACCTGGAGCAATTGGTGGCTCCGCTTCGCAACGCAGGATTGGTGAAGAGCATTAGAGGCGCATACGGCGGGTATATCCTGTCCAAGGACCCGGCGCAGATTACTTCCGGCGATATTATCCGCATTCTGGAGGGCCCGATCTCTCCGGTAGACTTTACGGAAGAGGATGATCCGGCAAAGCGCCATCTGTGGCTGCGCATCCGCGACAGCATCGCCGAGGTGCTGGATTCCACCACGCTGGAAAACTTAATCGCTTACAAGGAAGAAGAAGCGAAGGATAGCTACATGTTTTATATCTAGGCAATTTGGCGCGTATGCCCTAAGCAATGACCAAAGCCCGCTAACCTTAAGGTTGGCGGGCTATTGATTTAGAAAATATAGATATCTTTAACCTTACCTGATTCAAAAACATTTTGAAGTGTTGCATCCCCAATCCGAACTTGCTGTATTAAATTCTCAATGGCTTCATAACAAATAGCATTCAAATAATCATCAGCATCGGTAAAGTACCAGCCTTCTACTGATTGCGTAATAGAATAATCTTTGCCTAAGTAATTAAACTCAATTTCATGGCCGAATTCTAAAAAATCTACGATCTCATTGTATGTAAACATTTGTATTTCCTCCTCTGCTAATACAGTATACTGCACTTGAATAGTGTTTCAGAGCAGGCTGTTTTTGTTCTGCTTTCTTTTTCTAAAAAATGATCCGCAGATTCAGATACTTTTGGCTATTCTTTTGAAGGGGATGCTTCCCGATTTTCCTTCTCTAACTGCTTTAATTGTTTTTTAAAGGATTTATACGTAAAGCCATACTCCTCATTTGCTTTGCTTACTATCTGCTTTTTGCCCTTGTGCTTTTCTAATAGGAACGCACCTTGCCCCATCCCGACCACAAAATAGTCGAACTCATCCTTATCCGGCCGTTCTCCCTTCTGATCGGTGAGGAAGAGGATCACTTCATCGTCGGCCTCGTAGGCGCCCAGTCCTTCTTCACGAAGCTTCGCCCTTGTATATTGGGATAGACCCGGTGTACGAACGATTATGTCTTCCTTCGGCTCGCCTCTGTACACTTCGAGGACCCCTACTACCGTATCGGTGACAGGGTTAACATAGCTATCATGGTCAGGTGTCTGCGAGAGAACCTTGCCTCTCAGGATGACATTGGCCGTTCTTTCCAGCCCATGCTTATCTACTTTTGTTATTAATATAGTTGTCAGCGTCCGCTCAGGTTCAGCTGCGGCCATGGTTTCATGCAGCTGCTGATTGAATTCATCGTAGGTGAAGCCATACTCATTGTTCGCCTTATTGTTCATGAATTTTCTTGAATTTCGTGTTTCGATCAGAAAAGCGCCCTGATCAACTCCTACTACGTAGTAACCCAGGTCGTCCTTGTCAGGCGGATTGGCATATCGGTGATTCAGGAAGAGAATCACTTCATCGCCTGGCAGATAGCCGGACAGTCTGCCGTCGAAGAGAGCCCGATAAGGATTTCTTCCCTTTGTCCGGACGGCGACAACATCTTCGGGTTTGCCTTTGAATACTTCCAGAACCTCAATATCGGTATCGGTTACTGGCATAGAGTCGCTGTCGTATTCGGGGCGATGGGCGGTAACAATACCTCTTAAGATGACATCTGCCAATTGGATAAGCTCACTCTTGTCTACCTTGGCGACCAGTCCTGTATATTCGGATTGCACGACTTGCCGGAAGGGCTCGGCAGGAGCGGAGTCGCATGCCTGAAGTACAGCAGCCCATGCGAAAAATGTCAATAAAAATATCCAATTTTTCATGATAATACCTCCTGCCTATAAAACGCCTTAAAACGCGCGATAGTTGCGCAATTTGTACGATAGGTGGGTCTTGACGAATGTGTTATACTTTTCTAGATAAAACTGCAGGTTAAGCGAAAAAAAACGAGGTTTGAAGAGCTCGTCCCGAGGGGCTGGAGCTTTTGAAGCATCTACTATAAGGGTGACATTTGATGGGCACATACTATTTTGATCATGCCGCAACAACGCCAATGCATCCAGAGGTCGTGAAGACGATGGTCGGGCTGATGCAAGGGGCCGCAGGCAATGCTTCGAGCATGCACGCGTACGGACGAGCAGCCAAGGGAGAGCTCAGCCGTGCGCGTGATCTGATTTCGGCGGCGGTTGGCTGCAAGCCCGGGGAGCTGCTGTTCACTTCCGGGGGGACGGAGAGCGACAATCTCGCCTTGATCGGCGGGGCAAGGGCGCAGCGCAAGCGCGGCAAAAACCACTTGATTACTTCAGCGGCGGAGCATCATGCCGTCCTTCATACAGTGGAGTGGCTTGCGAGGGAGGAAGGCTTCGAGCTGACTGTGCTGCCTGTGGACGAGCAGGGGCGCGTTCATGCGGAGCAAGTGAAAGAAGCGATGAGGCCGGATACGGCCCTTGTAAGCATCATGCACGGCAACAACGAGGTCGGCACGCTGCAGCCGATTGCAGCGATCGGCGAAGTCGCGCATGCTGGCGGCGCTTTATTCCATGTTGACGCTGTGCAGTCCTTCGGCACGACAGAATACCTCTTGTCGGAGCTTCCAATCGACTTTATGAGCTTCTCTGCGCATAAGATCAATGGGCCGCAAGGAGTCGGAGCCCTGTATGCGGCTGCCGGAGCGCCGTTTGATCCTCTGCAATACGGCGGCTCGCAGGAGCGGAAACGCCGTGCAGGCACGGAAAATATAGCCGGAATTGCCGGATTCGCCAAAGCTGTTGACATTTGTGTGAACGAAATGAAAAAAAAGCAACCTTTTTTGGACAAGCTTCGTAAAGAATGGGTAGAGCTGATGATAGGCGAATTGTCAAGGGATACCGTCATCGTCAATGGCGACCCCGGCGACAGCGTGCCCCATATTGTGAATATAAGCTTTATCGGTGCCCATACGGAGTCGATGCTGATGAATCTCGATATGGCAGGCATTGCAGCGGCAAGCGGCTCAGCTTGCACATCCGGTTCGCTGGAGAAGTCCCATGTGCTGAGAGCGATGGGCATTTCGCCGGAAAGATTGGATTCCGCTGTAAGATTTAGCTTCGGGTTGGGGAATACTTTGGAGGAACTTCAAGAAGCCGCTCCGATTGTCGCGGGTATCGTGAGGCGGATACGGAGCTAGGTTAGGAGGCTTCCGGCCAAAGTGATCAAACTTCAACAGCTGATCGGGCTTCCGGTCATTGTCATACATTCCGGCAAGCGAGTAGGAACCGTGAAGGACTGCTGGTTCGACGAGAACTGGAAGCTGAACGGGGTCGTGCTGGAATACGGCAAATGGTTTGCGGCGAAGGTCCGCATTGTGGCATGGAGCGACGTGCTTACCTGCGGGGAGGATGTTGTCATTATCGCAAGCGAAGATGCCGTCAAGTCGATGAAGCCCAAGAAAGTAAGCCGCGCGTTTTACACCGGAGTTGTGAAATTGAAGAATATGCCGGTTGTAACGGTGCATGGCGATCAATTAGGTTTACTGTCGGATGTTTATTTTTACCCTTTGCAGGGTACACAGATAGTAGGCTATGAGCTTACTGACGGTTTTGTTTCGGATCTGATGGAGGGGCGTAAGTGGCTAAAAGCGCCGAGCGATCCGGATATGGTGTTGCTCGGGGAAGACGCGATTATCGTTCCTGCTGTCAGTGAAGCGGAATTGGAGCCTGTCGCAGCTTCCAATTTCAGAGGATAGGGAGAAATGTGTATGATGAATATGCTGAGATGTCCGAATTGCAATTCGAAAGATATCGGCAAGATTGGTTCCCACCAGTTCTACTGCTGGGGCTGCTTTATTGAACTGACGGTGAACGGAGAGAAGATGTCCGTCTATCAAGTGGAAGAGGACGGCACGCTGAGCTCGCTCGACGATCTATTCTTCGAGGACGATATCGCGTCGCAAGAAATTCACGTCAATTAACGCGCAAGCGTATCATAATTACAACTACAGGGACGGCCGGATGGCCGTCTTTTTTTGCATTCCAAGGATGATTGGCAAGACTTGTACATATACTGAACAACATAAGAGTTCCTTTGCCAGGATACGGCAAGGACAGCTGCGCACGGGATGTTCGGGGGTGCAAGAGGTGGAGCGATTCACAAAAAACCGGTTGTTCGTATGGCTCGTTTATTTGATATTGAGTTTGGTGGCAATCTATTTTCTGCTGCAGCTAAAGCCGCTGATCGTCTCTATTTATGACTTTCTGAAAGCCGTGCTTGGGCCTTTTATTATTGCGATGATTATCTCCTATGTGCTTAATCCGATTGTAACGCTGCTGCATGAGCGGAAGGTGCCGCGGACGATTGCGGTGCTGCTTATTTATGCGGTATTTTGCGCGGTCGTGACGGTGCTGCTTGTCAATATGATTCCGATGTTCGTGAATCAGATCCAGGAGTTGAACCGTCATCTGCCAGAGCTGTCCATGCGGGCGCAAAGCCTCGTCACCGATATCAACAATACGTCAATCCTGCCGGAGAGCTTCCGCGACGGGGTGAACAAGGCGCTGATCAGCATCGAGAAGCGGGTGTCGGATTCGCTTCTGCATCTTGTGAACAATATCGGGGAAATGCTGAATGCGGTATTTATCGCGTTCATTATTCCGTTCCTGGCCTTCTATATATTGAAGGACTTCGACGTCTTCGAGCGTACGGTCATTACGTATGTGCCGAAGTCGCACCGGAAGAACACAGTCCGGCTCATGAAAGACATCGATCACGCGCTGGGCAGCTATATTAGGGGCCAATTCCTCGTCTGCCTGATTGTCGGCATCCTGGCTTATGCCGGTTATCTGTTCATCGGCATGCCTTATGCACTGCTTCTGGCCAGCATTGTGGCGATTACGAACGTGATCCCGTATCTGGGGCCTTTCTTCGGCGCTGCGCCAGCCCTGCTAATGGCATCGACCGTCTCGCTGAAAATGATGATTCTTGTAGCGATTGTGAATACGGCCTGCCAAATTCTCGAGGGCAATGTGATCTCGCCGCAGGTGGTCGGCAGAACTCTTCATCTGCACCCGCTGCTTATTATCTTCGCCTTGTTGGTAGGCGGGGAGATAGCAGGCATTGTGGGCATGATATTGGCTGTGCCGATCTTCGCCGCCTGCAAGGTCATTGTTCAGCATATGTTCGCCTATTACGTGCGCCGAAAGATTATTTGACAGCCTGATGGGGCAAAGTTATAATTTGTCGTATATATCGAACGCGATGATGAAATGGAGTAAGCCATACCTAGCCATCCAGAGAGAATGCTTCTTCGCTGTTGCCGTGATGCGGCGCAAGCGTCGGTTGAGAGAGCGTTTATGTGCGTAAATGGCCGAAAGCTAGTTTCGGAGTGTGGATGAACTTCACCGGCTGGACCCGTTATCGTCCTTCAAGGAGATTGCGCATGCTGCGCGATAACCAGGGTGGTACCGCGATATCGATTCGTCCCTGTCATTGACAGGGGCTTTTTTATTTTTTCAGAAATTAGAACCTATATAGGAGGCAATCGTCGATGAAAGCAAGTGAAATCAGATCCAAGTGGCTGCAGTTTTTTGAGGAAAAGGGGCATAAAATCGAGCCGAGCGCATCGCTGGTGCCGCATAACGATCCATCCCTGTTGTGGATCAACGCGGGCATGGCGCCGCTGAAGCCATATTTTGACGGCCGCGTTATTCCGGAGAATCCGCGGATTGCCAACTCGCAGAAGTGCATCCGTACCAACGATATCGAGAATGTCGGCAAAACGCGCCGCCACCATACATTCTTCGAGATGCTGGGCAACTTCTCCATCGGCGATTACTTCAAGGAAGAAGTCATCACATGGGCATGGGAGTTCCTGACGGACAAGAAGTGGATCGGCTTTGATCCGGACCGCTTGTCGGTTACCGTCTATCCGGAGGACGAGGAAGCATTCCGCTTCTGGAACGAGAAGATCGGCCTGCCGGCGGAGCGCATCTACAAGCTGGAGGAGAACTTCTGGGATATCGGCGAAGGCCCGTGCGGACCGTGTACAGAAATATTCTACGATCGCGGCGAGAAGTACGGCGACCTGTCCGATCCGGAGTGCTGGCCTGGCGGCGAGAACGAGCGCTTCCTGGAAGTATGGAACCTCGTATTCTCCCAGTTCAACCATAACAAAGACGGCAGCTACACGCCGCTGCCGAGCAAAAACATCGATACAGGCGCAGGCCTTGAGCGCTTCGCTTCCATTCTGCAAGACGTGGATTCGAACTTCGATACGGACTTGTTCCGTCCGATCATTGACCGCACTTGCGAAATCGCAAGCGTAACTTATAAAGCAAATGAAGAGCAGGACGTGGCGCTGAAAGTCATCGCCGACCATATCCGTACAGTGGTCTTCTCCGTAGGCGACGGCGTTATGCCTTCTAATGAGGGCCGCGGCTATATCATCCGCAGATTGCTTCGCCGCGCTGTTCGCTACGGCAAGAAGCTGGGCGTTGACCGTCCGTTCCTGTATGAGCTTACATCGGTTGTGGGCGACGTGATGGGCGTCTACTATCCGGAGGTGGTCGAGAAGCGTGAATTCATCGAGCGCGTTATCCGCACCGAAGAGGAGCGTTTCCATGAGACGCTGTCCGACGGCCTGGCTATGCTGTCCGACATCGTGGCATACGCCAAGTCGGCTGACAGCAGCGTGATTCAAGGCGTGGACGCATTCCGCCTGTACGACACATACGGCTTCCCGTTCGACCTGACGGAAGACTTCGCGGCGGAGCATGGCATGACTGTCGACCGCGAAGGCTTCGACGCCGAGATGGAGCTGCAGCGCGAGCGCGGACGCGGCGGTCGTCGCGAGACGGAGAGCATGAAGGTGCAAGGCGGACCGCTGTCCGAATACACGGATAAAAGCGAATTTGTTGGCTATACTGATCTGATAACTGACTCCCAGATTAAGGGTATCGTGCTGGGCGACGCATTCGTAGAGGAAGCGGGCGAAGGCAGCGGAGTGCTGGTCCTGCTTGACCGTACGCCTTTCTATGCAGAGAGCGGCGGCCAGATTGCGGACCGCGGCACGATCAGGGGCGACGGCTTCGAGCTGCGCGTCGAGAACGTATCGAAGGCGCCTCATGGCCAGACGGTGCATCATGCAGTGGTTGCATCCGGCACAGTCAAAGCAGGCGTGAGCGTGCAAGCGGCGATCGACAAGGCCGCACGCGAGGATATCATTAAGAATCACACCGCGACACACTTGCTCCACAAGGCGCTGAAGGAAGTGCTGGGCGATCACGTCAATCAAGCGGGTTCCCTGGTCGAGACCGAGCGTCTGCGCTTTGACTTCTCCCACTTCGGCAGCGTGACAGCTGAGGAACTGGCTGATATCGAACGCAGAGTGAACGAGCAGATCTGGCTCGGCACGGATGTCGACATCTCGAACCAATCGCTGGCGGAAGCGAAAGCAATGGGCGCTATGGCTCTGTTCGGCGAGAAATATGGCGATGTCGTACGCGTCGTGCGCGTTGGCGATTACAGCCTTGAGCTGTGCGGCGGCTGCCACGTTCGCAACACGTCGCAGATCGGATTGTTCAAGCTGCTTGGCGAGAGCGGCATCGGCTCCGGCGTTCGCCGTATAGAAGCTGTAACCGGAAGACATGCTTATGCGTATTACGAAGAGCAAGTGGAATTGCTTAAGCAATCGGCAGCCTTATTGAAGTCCGGAGCAGCGGACGTGCCGAAGCGCATTGAAGGCTTGAACGCGCAATTGAAAGAGCTGTCCCGCGAGAATGAATCGCTGCAAGCGAAGCTGAGCCGGATCGAAGCAGGCTCTCTGGAATCGAAGGCTGTGAAGGCCGGCGAAGTGACGGTATTGTGCGCGAAGGTGAACGCGCCGTCGATGGATGCCCTGCGCGGCATCGTGGACGAGCTGAAGCCGAAGCTCGGCGCAAGCGTCATCGTCCTGGGCGCGGTTGCGGACGACAAGGTGAACCTGGCGGCAGCGGTGTCCGCAGACCTTGTGAAGAAGGGCTTCCATGCCGGGCAGATCATCAAGGAAGCGGCCATTATTTGCGGCGGCAACGGCGGCGGTCGCCCAGATATGGCGCAGGCGGGCGGCAAGGACATTACCAAGCTGGATGAAGCGCTGAAAGTTGCAGAAGAACTGGTTGTTAACCGAGCGAATGTGATATGATAGTGCTAGGCAACGTCCCTTTGACGGTTTTTTGGAAAGCGAGGTGCTGTTGATGAGTTCTATGGACCAAACAATGAAGTTTAACGTGAAGGCGGAGGGGGTGGAGACTTCTTCTGGAGATATTCTTCTTAGCGTGCATGAAGCATTGCTGGAGAAGGAATATAATCCAATTAACCAGATCGTTGGGTATTTGCTGTCCGGAGATCCCGCGTATATCCCGCGGCACAACAACGCCAGAAGTTTGATCCGCAAGAAGGAACGCGACGAATTGATTGAAGAGTTGGTCCGGTTTTACTTGCAGCATAAGAAACAATAACAAGGAGCCGGACAATTAGATGAGAGTAATGGGACTGGACTATGGGGACCGCAATATTGGGGTGGCCATCAGCGATGCCTTCCAATGGACGGCTCAGGGCATCACAGTCGTGGAGAAACGACGCGACGGAGGAGAGCTGGATCGGTTAGCCGATCTGGCCAAGGAGCATGAAGTATCCGAGATCGTGGTCGGTTTGCCGAAGAATATGAACGGATCCGTCGGCCCGCGTGGCGAAATTTGCATCGCATTTGCCGAGCAGATTGGGCAGAAGCTGGAATTACCAGTTCACCTTTGGGATGAAAGGCTGACAACGGTAGCTGCCGAGCGAACGCTCCTGGAAGCAGACGTCAGCCGGAAGAAGCGAAAGCTAGTCATAGACAAGATGGCCGCTACGATCATCTTGCAAAATTATCTCGATTCTAAAACGAAAAGGTGAGGGTAACGATGACAAAGGACGACATGCAGTACGAAGAGCCGGAAATCATTTACATTCCGGATGAAGAAGGCAACGAAGAAGAATTCGAAGTCATTATGAAGTTCGAGGTAGATGATTCGGATCAGAAATATATGATGGTTGTGCCTCTTATTGGCGCGGACGATGAGGAAGACGAAGTCTATGCGTTCCGTTACGAGGAAGACGGCGACGATCTGAAGCTGTATACGATTGAAGACGAAGAAGAATGGAACATGGTCGAGGAGACGTTCAATACGCTGCTCGGCGAGCTGGAGGAGCAAGAGTAATGACAGACATCTCCCACAACAATCCTGAGCGGCTTAGCCGTTTGAAGGAGCTGTTCGGCACTGAAGTCGAACTCGTGTCCGAAGACGGCACGGCCGAATTCTTCCGCATCAAAGCCGAGTTCAAGCTGGGCGACGTGCAATATGTCGCGCTGCAAAGCGAGGCCATGCGGGCGGAGGACGAAGTGGAGCTATTCCGCATCAATCTGGACTCCGATGAGCCTCATCTGGAGACCATCGAGGACGATGAAGAATGGGAATCGGTCTCGGAAGCTTATGACGACTTGCTGTTTGCCGGGGAAGAACGCCCATAGCGTCCCATACGGCGCATAATCAGGCAGCATGTCAGAGCGCATGAAGAACAGTTGTATAGCGGAACCAAAAGGGCGGCTTACCACCGCTCTTTTTTTCGGAAACTTGCAAAAGAGGGTGCGATTGGTTGGATACGACGGAAGAGAAGCAAACGCAGAAAATGAAGAAAAAACGGAGAAAGGGCCAGAAGCCTAGAGTGTGGCTGATTAACCTATGGGTTTTTGCAAGCCTGGTAGGCTTAATGGCTCTGGTCGCCGGCGGTGCGGCTTTTTACTTGTGGTACAATCTGGGGCCTACGCCTAAGGGCGAGATGAAGCAGGTGACGATCACGCGGGGCATGTCCGCCAATTCTGTGGCCGATCTGCTCGAAGAAAATGGAATTATTAAAAACGGATTTGTATTTAGCTATTATTTGAAGCTGAAGGACGAAGGGGCCAAGTTCCAGGCTGGCACGTATGAGCTGCAGCCGGGCATGGACAAGTCTGATGTGATCGCCAAGCTGAATGCCGGCGATACCATCGCGGAGGAGACAATCAGGTTCACTATTCCGGAGGGCTTCACGGTTCTGCAGATTGCGGACAAGCTGGCAGCCGACGGATTGATTAATAAAGACAAATTCCTGGAGCTGGCGGAGACGGATCGCGCTTGGGGCGACGCGGAGGCTGTGCGCGGCGTGCCGAAGTCGGATAAGCTGCACAAGCGTCTCGAAGGCTACTTGTTCCCAGAGACGTATGAGATGAAGAAAGAAAGCACGGAGGAAGATATTATTACCCGTATGGTGTCCGAGACAGACCGCAAGCTGAGTGCCTTGCCGGAAGGCTGGCAGGACGCGATGGAGGCTTCGGGCAGAACGCTGCACGAAATATTGACGATTGCGTCGCTGGTCGAGCGCGAGGTTGTCGTGGATGAGGAGCGCGCGCTTGTCGCTGGCGTCATCTACAACCGGATAAAAGCTCCGATGAGGCTGCAAATCGACGCTACGGTCCAGTATGCGCTGGATACGCCGAAAGCGCGCTTGTCGCTGTCTGATCTGGAGATTAACAGCCCGTACAATACGTACAAGATAGACGGCTTGCCGCCGGGACCGATTGCAAGCCCGAGCATTGCGTCGATTGAAGCGGCTCTATATCCTGCGGATACGAAATATCTGTTCTATGTGACGAAGAAGGACGGCACGCAGACGCATCTGTTCGCCGAGACGTTCAAGGAGCATCAGAAAAATATCGCATTGAGCGAAAAAACGACGCAGTAATGGATGCTTCAATAGCCATTGATAAGGCTTTTGCATCCGAGAAGATAGACGAAGGAGAACGACAATGACGTACAGACCCGAATTGCTTGCTACCGCATCGTCTCTTGAAGAGCTGTCCCGGCTATTAGCGGCCGGCGCAGACGCGTTCGTCATCGGCGAGTCCCGTTACGGGACTCGCCTTGCCGGTGAATTCACAAGAGAAATGATGAAGGAAGCCGTAAGCCTGGCTCATGCGGAAGGCGCCCGAATCTATGCGGCAGTCAACAATATTATCGATAACGCTCTGCTTCCGGACTTGCCGGATTATGTGGCGTTTCTCCATGAAGCAGGGGTGGACGCCATCGTATTCGGCGATCCCGCTGTGCTGATGGCTGCCAAAGCTCACGCCCCTGGCATGGCGCTGCACTGGAATACGGAGATGACTTCCACGAACTATGCGACTGCCGAGTACTGGGCGCGCAGAGGCGCAACGCGCTACGTGCTGGCGCGCGAGCTGAATATGGAGCAGATTGAAGACACGAAGGCCAAGTCGAAGCTGGAGATTCAGGTCCAGGTGCATGGCATGACGAATATCTATCATTCCAAGCGTTCTCTGGTGCAGAGCTATCTGGAGCACAAAGAGGATCCTGAGCGCATACCGGACGCCGAGCTGGAGCGCGGCTTGTACATGATGGAAGCGGATCGTCCCGACGAGCGTTATCCGATCTATGAGGATGAGAGCGGCACGCATGTGATGAGCTCCAGCGATATCTGCATGCTGGAGAATATGCAGGAGCTGCTTGCTGCAGGGGTCGACAGCTTCAAGATTGAGGGCATCATGAAGCCGATTGAATACAATGAGCGAGTCATCAGCGCCTATCGCAAAGCGATTGATGCTTATCTCGCCGATCCCGCAGGCTATCGCTTCCAGGAGGAGTGGCTGGACTCGATCAAGGAATTGCAGGACCCGAAGCGCGAGCTGAGCTACGGCTTCTTTTATAAGGAACAGGTATACTGACGCGGATTTATGCAGGAGGTGTGAAGCAAGATGACTACAGGCACAAAAACAAAGCCCCGTTACCAGGGCAAGCGCAACAGGCTGGACCGGCCGGAGCTGCTTGCTCCGGCTGGCAATCTGGAGAAGCTGAAATTCGCAATTCATTACGGTGCGGACGCCGTCTATATCGGCGGGCAGAAGTACGGCCTGCGTTCCAATGCGGACAACTTCAGCTTCGAAGAGATGAGAGAAGGCGTCGAGTTTGCCAATCGCTACGGCGCGAAGGTGTTCGTCGCTACCAATATTTATGCGCATAATGAGGATATCGAAGGCATCGAGGAGTACTTGCGCAAGCTGGAGGAAGTCGGCATCTCGGCCATTATCGCGGCAGATCCGATCATTATCGAGACGGCGCAGCGCGTCGCGCCGAAGCTGGAGGTGCATCTGAGCACGCAGCAATCGACGATGAACTGGCAAGCGGTCAAGTTCTGGAAGGATGAAGGACTCCCGCGTGTCGTGCTGGCTCGTGAGACCAGCTTTGAGGAAATTGAAGAGATCAAGAAGAATGTTGATATCGAGATTGAAGCCTTTATACACGGGGCCATGTGCTCGTCTTATTCCGGACGTTGTGTCTTGTCGAATCACTTCACCGACCGGGATTCCAACCGCGGCGGCTGCTGCCAGTCTTGCAGATGGAAGTACGACTTGTTCGTGGACGATGCGCCGATGTATGAGCAAGGCGAAGATCAATTCACGATGGGCTCGAAGGACCTGTGCATGATCGAATATATGCCGGAGCTGATTGAAGTTGGCGTAGACAGCTTCAAAATCGAAGGCCGAATGAAAAGCATTCATTATGTGGCGACGGTCGTCAATGTCTATCGCCAGGCGATCGATGCTTATTTTGCCGATCCGGAAGGATATGTGCTTAAGCGGGAGTGGGTCGAGGAGATCAACAAAGCCGCGAACCGTCCGCTGAATACAGGGTTCTTCCTGGATACGCCGGGCACGGAGGATCATATTTACGGCCCTGAGGATAAAGCGGCTCCGTATGATTTTGCCGGTATTGTGCTGGATTACGATGATTGCACGGGCTTTGCTACGCTGCAGCAGCGCAATCACTTCAAGGTAGGTCAGGAAGTCGAATTCGTTGGTCCGGGCGGCACGTTCTTCAAGCAGACGGTGACGGAGCTGACGGATGAGGCAGGCGCGTCTCTGGATGTAGCTAGACATCCGATGCAGGTTGTACGCGTACGTACGCTTAAGCCGGTTAAGGCGATGGATATGATGCGCAAAAAAATCCGCTAGCCATTTTATAGTAGAATTTAGAAGATATCCAACATAAAGGCATAATAAACCCTTGACCGTATCGGTTAAGGGTTTATTTGTATTTTTACCGTTGACAATCGGGACTGTATGCCTAAATAATAGAACCTAAGAACTAATTGCTGCATTTGAGTCGTTTTGTCTAAAGCTGTTGTTCATTTGATGTTCTGTACCACAACAAATAAGGTGGGTGTCAAGTATGTTGACAATGATGGAGCAAAACGGCAGTAAATCCGGGCGGGGAAAAGATGATTCACAAAGGAAAAAGGCGGATGGACAAAAAATACATAAACCGGCGTCATTTAATGTTACGCGAATGTGGTCATCTGTAGGTTTTAAATTATTTATTATTATTTTTGTCGGCATATTAGCCTGTGTATTGACGGTAGGCCTTATTTCCTATTCCGAGGCCAAGCAAATGGTAGAAGACAATGTGTCGGAAGCCAGTCACCAGACCATTGTGCAAGCGTCAGATAACTTGGATGTTGTATTCAAGACCTATGAGGATTTTACGATGCAGCTGTTGGTGGACAAAGAGTTTTTTGCGCTGGCCCGTAATATTGCGGGACATGAGGACGAATCGGTCCGTTATTCGTCGGCGAAGGCTTTGTCGGACAAGTTCCGCGCATATTCGCTTAGCCAGCAGTCGGTAAAGGGAATGATGCTTCTGCCGGTGAGGCAAGGGCTTCATGTGGTCGCCTCCGGCTCCTCGCTCAGTACGAAAGCCGAGACGCTTAAGGATTCGGACTGGTACCGCAAAACCTTGGAGCTGAACGGCAAAACGCTATGGATTGCCCCGCAAGAGGGCGGAATTTCATATGATTCGAAGACGCCTACCATTGGCCTTAGCCGGCTGATGAAGGACGGAGTGTCGAGCGAGGCGTCATATATCCTGCTGCTGGAGATGGACGCGGCTACGTTCAGCGGCCGATATGCAAGCGTTGAGCTTGGCGAAGGGAGTGCGCTTGCAATCATTGACGGCGAAGGCAAATACGTGCTGGCAGAGGACGCTTCGCTTATCGGACAAGAGGCTTCCATTACCCTGCCTGCGGAGAATTCGAAGCTGGCACATGGATCTTGGAAGGGCATGACTTCAGACGGCAGCGAGGTGCTGGCGGTGTACAAGACCTTCCAGGCGATGGATTGGAAGCTTGTCGGCACGATTCCGGTGAAGACGCTTACTAAGGATGCGGAAGCGATTCGCAGCCTGACGTGGATTACAGCGCTGGCTGCGGCTTTGATTGCCGTCGCCATAGGCGCGCTCGTGATCATGATGATCGCCAGGCCGCTCGTGAAGCTGCGCAATCTCATGCTGCAGGGAGCGGACGGCAATCTGGCCGTACGCTCCTCGATTCGGAAGCGCCGGGATGAAATTGGGGCATTAAGCGACAGCTTCAACCGCATGATGCTGCAGATGTCTGAGCTGGCCCATGAGGCAACACATTCTGCTCAAGCAGTGCTCTCTACCGCTTCCAGACTGTCGGACGCATCGCTTAAAACTTCCTCCGCAGCGAAGGAGATCGCCGTAGCGACGGAGGAAATTGCCGGCGGGGCCTCCAATCTGGCGGCAGAAGCCGAGCGAGGCAGCCAGTTGACTGGACACATCGATGCAGGCATGAAGCAGGTGATGTCAGCCAGCGGGATTATGCTTGCATCTGCGGCACAGGTGGAGCGGGCTAGCGAGCAGGGAACGGCTTATATGGAGCAATTGCTGGAGAAGACCGGCTTAACGGAAGCGATGACAAGCTCAATGGCCGAGAAGGTAGAGGCGCTTAAGGACAGCACGGCATCTATATCGGGCATTCTGGAAGTGTTGAACCAACTGACGAAACAAACCAATATCTTATCCTTGAATGCAGCGATAGAAGCTGCACGCGCAGGCACGGCGGGCAAAGGATTTATGGTCGTTGCCGATGAAATCCGCAAGCTCGCGGAGCAATCCCGCCAATCGATCGAGATTGTAGCGCGCACGACGGATACGATCCGCCATGGGATTGAGGAGACGGTGCAAGTGCTGTCGCAGGCCTATCCGATCTTCCGGGAGCAGATCGGCTCCGTGAAGGAAGCGAATGGCATATTCATCAGCGTGCAGCAGCAGATGGAGCAGTTCGTGAATGGACTCGGCAGCGTGACCCATTCAGTAGCTGAGCTGGAGCATTCACAGGCGGCGTTGTCCGAGGCGATGCTGAGCGTAAGCTCGGTTGCGGACCAGTCCTCGGCAACAAGCGAGGAAGTGGCGTCTCTCAGCCATGAGCAGCTAAGCATTAGCGAGCATCTGGTCAGCTTGTCCGGAGAGCTGAATGAAGTGTCGAGCAGGCTTAAGGAATCGCTAGCCCAATTCAACATGGGGGAACGTGTTTGATCCAAGCGATTTAATTCGAAAATGCAGCCCTATTCCGCGGCGAAGAACAGCCGGTTATGCGGAATAGGGTTTTTTCTCTACTAATTGACAAGAAACCAACAATATCAAATAATAGGAAATAGACTACATACATTGTTCGGCATAATTCGCTAAAGAAAACGGATCGTATTCGTTTCACCAAATTAAAGGCGGTGCTTGCCATCATGGCCGGTAAAGAGAAAAAGCTGCTTCATGCCATTCCGAAGGAGACTGGGAGTAAGGAAGGAAGAATTGAAACCGATTACATTAAGGATGCGTCGATATGGCGCTCGTTCCTGACGAGCCCATTTAAATCCGTAGGCTTGAAAATATTTATTGCGATTGTCGGAAGCATACTGGCCTGTGTGCTTACAGTCGGGCTTTTGGCCTATTCTGAGGCTAAGTCGCTGGTAGAGAAGAAGGTATCGGATGCAAGCCTGCAGACAGTCAATCAGGTTGCCAGCAATCTGGATGTTATTTTCAAGTCCTATGAGGACTTGTCTCTACAATTATTGATAGATAAAGACTTTCATTCTATTGTCAGCCAGCTGGCCACGAGCAATGACGATTATGAGAAGTTCGAGGCAGCAAGAAGGCTTGGCGACAAGATGCAAGGCTATACGCTCGGCAATAGCTCGATAAAGGGCGTTATGCTGCTCCCGTTAACCGAAAAACTGCATGTTGTAGCTGCCGGTTCCTCGCTGACGACCCGTGCCGAGGCGATGACAAAGACAGAGTGGTATCAGAAAACAATTGAGCTGAACGGCAAGGTGAATTGGGTTGCTCCGCAGCCGACAGGCATATCGATGCTGTCCGATAAGCCTACGATCGCGCTGACCAGACTGCTGAAGAATACGGTATCCAGCGAAGCCGGCTATATGCTGGTCATGGAGATTGAAGCCGATACAATCGCGAGCCGTTACAAGGATGTTGTTCTTGGAGATGAAAGCGAGCTTGCCATAATAGACGGCAACGGAAATTATGTCATTGCGGCTGATCAAGCGAAGGTTGGAAAAACGGCAAATATCAGCCTGCCGGTATCCGGGGAACAGGCGCTTGCGGGTTCGCCTAAGCTGTATACGACGGAAGGCATCGAGGTGCTGGCCGTCTATCAGAAGCTTCAATCGATGGATTGGAGAATAGCGGGAACGATCCCGGTGAAGCAACTTGTGAAGGACGCCGAATCGATTCGCGAGCTTACGCTAGTGACGGCGCTGGCCGCTATTGTGCTGGCTATTGCAATCGGCGTGCTGGTCATTATAGCAATTGCCAAGCCGCTTGTTAAGATTTGCAGCTTGATGATGGAGGGCGCGCGAGGCAATCTGACGGTCCGCTCGACAATCCGCAAGCGGCAGGACGAGATCGGGACGCTGAGCGTAAGCTTCAATGCGATGATGGACCAAATTACGGGACTGGCCAAGCAGACCACCAGATCGGCGGAAGATGTGCTGCAGACCGCTTCCGAGCTGACGGAGGCTTCGCGCAAGACATCGGCTGCCGCCAGAGAGATTGCCGCAGCTACGGAAGAGATCGCGGGCGGCGCTACCAGCCTGGCAGTAGAAGCAGAGAAGGGCAACGAGCTAGCCGTCCATATCAATGAACAGATGAGGCAGGTCATCGCTGCGAATGAAGAAATGGTCGGCTCTGCCGCAAGCGTAGAGAGGTCGAGCGAGCAAGGGACCGACGATATGCAGGCGCTAATTCTCAAGACGGGCATGACGGAAGAGATGACGCGCTCCATGGTGGAGAAGGTTGATGCGCTCAAGGAAAGCACCGGCTCGATTGTGAAAATATTGGATGTGCTGAACAATCTGACAAAGCAGACTAACATTCTGTCGCTCAATGCTACGATCGAAGCGGCCAGGGCGGGCTCGGCTGGCAAAGGCTTTATGGTAGTCGCCGACGAGATCCGGCAGCTCGCCGACCAATCGCGGCAATCCATTGATATCGTCGCACAGATTACGAGCAAGATCAGGTCTGAGATCGATGAAACCGTGCATGTGCTGACCGAGGCTTATCCTTTGTTCCATGAGCAGATCTCGTCTGTGAAGGAGGCGAGCGGCATATTCGTCAGCGTACAGGAGCAGATGGCGCACTTCGCCGAGCGGCTGGATGGCGCAACAAGCTCTATCGGCCAGTTGGAGCGGTCGCAGCAAGTGCTTAATGAAGCCATGACCAATGTCAGCACTGTAGCGGAAGAAGCCTCAGCTACATCCGAGGAAGTGGCATCTCTCAGCAGCGAGCAGCTTCATATCAGCAACAATCTGGTGCAGCTGTCCGAGAAGCTGGATGCCGTATCGCGCGGACTGAAGGATTCGCTTTCCCAATTCAAGCTTTAGACATTGATAGAATCGCCTAAAATAGGACTGATTGGATACTTCGGTATATTCAGTCCTATTTTTTTGTTTAAAGTATTATGATTGAGATGTTAAATGACGATAAATCTAGTAGTATCGTTCTATGGATGTAGGCTTTAATACACATTACATATGAGGATTTCATACTACAAAGGCGGTGTCTACCTTCATGCCGGGTACAAAGGGAAAGAAAAAGGAAAAAGAAATGGTGAACAAACAGCAAGGCGAAAGCAAGCAAGAGAGCGCTAATAAATCAAGCGCCAGCATTAAGTCGACAGCACAATGGGTGAAAAGCGGCCTGAAAGATGCGAATTTCTCCAATCCGGTGAAATCGGTCGGGCTTAAGCTTTTCTTTATAATTATTGTTAGTATTGTTGCATGCGTATTGACTGTCGGGCTGATTGCTTACAGCCAAGCCAAAAATCTCGTTGAGAAAAACGTGTCGGAAGCCAGCTATCAGACGGTTAACCAGGTGACGAACAACCTGGATATCGTATTCCAGTCTTATGCGGACCTGACTCTTCAAATGCTGATCGACAAAGAACTGCAGACAGAATTGAAAGTTCTATCTACAACCAATGATTCTTACGATATTCTGCAATCCAGCAGAACGATATCTGATCGTATGTCCACCTATATTATGGGCAACACGACGATTACCGGTGCCGCGATTATTTCGACGGACGAAGAAGACGGCGTTGTTACAGCCGGCAACAACAATGGATATAAGGGCGATACACTGACCAAGACGGACTGGTTCCAGAAGACTCTTGAGCAGGATGGCAGACTGGTATGGATCGAGCCTAGCGGCACAGGCATCATTGCTTCCAAGTCTCCTAACTCTATCGGATTGGCGCGTGTCATAAAGGCGGCAAGCACACCGTATGTCCTGGTTATGGAAGTCAACCTGGAAGCCGTCCTGAAGCGATACCAGGATGTGCAGCTTGGCGAAGGCAGCACGCTGGCTATCGTTAATGGCGCAGGACAATATGTAGTGAATGATGATCTGTCGAAGCTGGGCGAGCCGCATATCGTGACGCTTCCTACTGAAGGCGAAGAGGCCAAGTCTGACAGCAAGAAGATGACTACAGTAGAAGGCTCCAGCGTTCTTGCAGCGTACCAGACGTCAGAGATTACCGGCTGGAGATTTGTTGCCACGATTCCGGTTGAGAAGCTGGTTGAGCAAGCGTCGATCATTAGCAAGCTGACTTGGCTGATGGTTGGCCTGGCGACGATTATCGCGATTGCGATCGGCGTTCTGGTTGTGCGCACGATTGCCACACCGCTTGTGAAGCTGCGCAACCTGATGGTCGAAGGCGCAAGAGGCAACCTGACGGTACGCTCTACGATTACGAAGCGTCAGGATGAGATCGGCCAGCTGGCTGATAGCTTCAACGATATGATGACGCAGATTACTTCCTTGGCGCTGCAAACGACTCATTCGGCAGCTGAAGTGCTGGAGACTGCATCCGAGCTGACGGACGCATCCAAGAAGACGGCAATCGCAGCAAAAGAAATTGCTGTTGCTACGGATGAGATTGCCAATGGCGCTACAAGCCTTGCCGTAGAAGCAGAGCGCGGCAGCGATCTGACGAATCATATGAATGCGCAGATGAAGGATGTTATCTCTGCGAACGAACAGATGTCTCAGTCCGCTATTGAAGTGGATCAAGCGAGCCAGCAAGGTACAGCTTACATGGGACAATTGATTCAGAAGACGGGACTGACGGAAGAGATGACCCGTTCCATGGTCGAGAAGGTTGATGCATTGAAGGAAAGCACAGGCTCGATTGTGAAAATCCTCGATGTTCTGAACAACCTGACGAAGCAGACGAATATTCTGTCGCTGAATGCCACAATTGAAGCGGCACGCGCAGGCGCAGCGGGCAAAGGCTTTATGGTCGTTGCCGATGAAATCCGCAAGCTCGCGGATCAATCGAAGCAATCGATCGATATTGTCGGCCAGATTACAGCGAAGATTCAAGGCGAGATTGAAGAGACAGTCAACGTGCTGTCGGAAGCTTATCCGCTCTTCCAGGAGCAGATTACATCCGTGAAGGAAGCGAATCAGATTTTCTTGACTGTACAGGCGCAAATGGGCCACTTTGTTGAGAAGCTGGAGCTTGCGACAAGCTCGATTAACCAGTTGGATGAGTCTCAATCCGTATTGTCGGAAGCGATGACGAATGTCAGCGCTGTAGCCGAGGAGTCTTCCGCAACATCCGAGGAAGTTGCTTCGCTTAGCACCGAGCAGCTGAGCATCAGCGATGGATTGGTACGACTGTCCGAGAAGCTAGACTCCGTATCCCGCGGTCTCAAAGATTCGTTGTCGAAGTTCAAAGTACAATAATAGAACGATACTGCTGCAAGCTGTCCCCGAATTCGGGGACAGCTTTTTTGCGCTAATGGGGAATGGTCTGGGTTGCCGCGGGTTTCCGATCAGTACCTCGTATGGGCGGTTTGCTTGTCAATTATGAGTAATTGGGTGTTTATATTGTTTTGGTTTTTGTTATTGTTTTTGTTTTTGTTTTGGTTGTTGTTTTTGTTTTTGTTTTTGTTTTTTTTTTGGTTTAGTTTTTGTTTTTGGTTTTTGGTTTTTGGTGTTGGTTTTGTTTTCGTTATCGTTTTTGGTTTTGTTTAGCTTTTGCTTTTGCTTTTGCTTTTGCTCTGGTTTTTGTTTTTGGTTTTGTTTTTGGTTTAGTTTTGGTTTGTATCCTCGCTTGCAGAAGTTTGGAAGCGTGCCAATCGGCAACAATAGTAAGGAGAGGCTGATGCGTTAATACTTTTTTGGAAGACTGGAAATCGATGAAGGGCGGCGGGACTGTTGATTGCGAAGAGAGCGGGAGCTATTGGCATAATGATTACTCTTATCCTATTGATGTTCGTGGTTCGCATGGCCTGGCTGCAATTGCTTCCGTCTCATATCCCGACCGCTTCGCCCGCGCCAGGAGGACGTGATGGCTGGAAGCGAATGGCGGTTGTGCAGCGGCAGAGAAGCCTTGTGCTCGATACAGGAAGGGGGGATTTCCTCGACCGGAACGGCAAGTCGATTACAGGCGAAACTTATATGACCGTTGTATTGTTCCCTGTACGGCCCGATGTGCGAGGAAGCGAAGAGCAATTAGGCCAGTTGGCTGCGCAGCTGCGGATCTCTAAGGAAGAGCTTCTTCATCGATGGAATGGGATGAAGCAGCCTGATTTCTGGCGGGGGGGATCGGATAAGAATAGCCCGGTCAGGCTTAGCGATGCCCAGGCTAATGCGATTAAAGGCCTCAGGGTAGAAGGCGTCCGTGTGCTTCCGTACCGCAATCGTTATTTGCAGCAATTCGATGCCAAGCATGTGATCGGCTTTACGAGCCAGCATCCGGAATGGCTTATGTCTGCCCATGAGAAAGATATTGCGCTTGGCCGCCGAAAGCTGACAGAGCAGGTAGGCGGATCCGGACTGGAGCGATCGCTCGATAGCCTGCTTCACGGCATCGGGGAGACATCTGTCTCCTATTTCATCGATGGACGCAACGCGCCGCTGCACGGCCTTGATCTGCGGGTCGTTCAACCGAACAACCGTTATTATCCGCTCAAGGTGGTAACGACGATTGATTTGGCGATGCAAAATGAGATTGAGGCTTATGCTGATGCTATGGGCTTGCAAGAAGGAGCGATTGTCGTGCTGGATGCCCGGAACGCTGATATTGTCGCGATGGTGTCAAGGCCAAAGCTGAAGCCCGGGCAATTCAACAGCAGCGACGGCTCGGAATGGCGCAATTATGCGCTGACTGCAGTAGAGCCGGGTTCGATCTATAAACTAGTGACGGCAGCATCCGCGCTGGAGCACGGTGTTGTTGATCCCAAGGAAAAGTTTCATTGCAACGGCCATTACGCCCGCTATGGCTTAACTTGCTGGAAGGAGGGCGGTCATGGCAATCTGACGTTTCAGGAGGGGCTGGCCCAGTCCTGCAATATTGTGTTCGCCACGGTTGCAGAGCGGCTGGAGGCCGAGCAGTTGGACCGTACGGCTGAGGCGCTTGGCGTGAAGGAACGTGTAGGGTGGCATAGCAGCCACGGGTTCGGCCCGTTTCCGAAGCCGCTCAGACTGCTGCCGGAGGAAGAGGCTGGCCGATTATTCGTCGGCGAGCGAAGCGGGGAGGACGGCGGCGTGCGCGTCCAGAGCGGCATCGGGCAGCGTGATGTCCGCATGACGCCTCTGCAGGCTGCGAATTTGATGGTTACGCTCATCCATGGAGGCCGAGTTATGGAGCCGAGAATCGTGAGCGAAGTCCGATACGCGAGCGGAGAGCGAATGGTGGAGCTTTCACCGAGCAAGCTGCCTCTATCTGGCCGCAGCATCCGAACGGATACCGCTATGGCGCTGCTGCGCGGAATGGAGGCGGTCGTCGACCACGGGACAGGACAATCGATCCGGAAGGGAACGTGGAAGGTTGCGGGCAAGTCCGGCACGGCTGAGACCGTGAAAAACGGCGTACCGCTTAACCATCAATGGTTCGCCGGATACGGGCCTGCGTCGAAGCCGCGTTATGCAGTCGCCGTACTAGCCGCCAACCGTCCCATCGGCAGCTCCCACCAAGCGACCAAGCTGTTCCGCGGCGTCATGGACATCGCGGCGAAGCATGTGCATGAAACACATGGGCATGGACATCGCTCCTGAGCAACGTTAGCTGCGATTAACGTGCAAGACGACGTTAAAAAGGCTTGAACGGGCAAATTTGCTGCTGCAAGGTTGCGAGGCGTCGTTACAAGGCAGGAATGAGCTAATTTGGTGCTGTAAGGATTCGAGGCGCCGTTGCAAGACTGGAATGAGCTAATTCAGTGCTGTAAGGTTGCGAGGCGTCGTTACAAGGCAGGAATGAGCTAATTTGGTGCTGTAAGGTTGCGAGGCGTCGCTACAAGGCTTGAGTGAGCTAATTTGGTGTTGTAAGGATTCGAGGCGTCGTTACAAGTCTGGAATGAGCTAATTTGGTGCTGCAAGGTTGCGAGGCGTCGTTACAAGGCAGGAATGAGCTAATTTGGTGTTGTAAGGTTGCGAGGCACCGTTGCAAGACTGGAATGAGCTAATTTGGTGCTGTAGCGTTGTGAGGAACCGTTGCAAGACTGGAATGAGCTAATTTGGTGCTGTAGCGTTATGAGGAACCGTTGCAGGGGAAGAATGAGCTAATTCAGTGCTGTAAGGTTGCGAGGCGTCGTTACAAGGCAGGAATGAGCTAATTTGGAGCTGTAAGGCCGCGAGGCGTCGTTACAAGTCTGGAATGAGCTAATTTGGAGCTGTAAGGTTACGAGGCGTCGTTACAAGTCTGGAATGAGCTAATTTGGTGCTGTAGGCCGAGAAGCGTCGTTATAAGGCAGGAATGAGCTAATTTGGTGCTGCAAGGTTGCGAGGCGTCGTTACAAGGCAGGAACGAGCTTATTTGGTGCTGCAAGATTGTGAGGCGTCGTTACAAGTCTGGAATGAGCTAATTTGGTGCTGCAAGGTTGCGAGACATCGTTACAAGGCAGGAATGAGCTAATTTGGAGCTGTAGCGTTGTGAGGAACTGTTGCAAGACTGGAATGAGCTAATTTGGAGCTGTAGCGTTGTGAGGAACCGTTGCAAGACTGGAATGAGCTAATTTGGTGCTGTAGCGTTGTGAGGAACCGTTGCAAGACTGGGATGAGCTAATTCACTGCTGTAAGGCCGCATGGCGTCGTTACAGGGCAGGAATAAGCTAATTTGGTGCTGCAAGGTTGTGAGGCGTCGTTACAAGTCTGAAATGGGCAAATTCAATGATGTTACGGCTTAGAGCCGCATGTTGGTTTCTCATGGAGATGTAGACCCGCTGCGTGTCTCACCAAACATATCCAAAAAACAAAGCTCCCGCCACTCTGATGAGGACGGGGGCTTCAATATGACGGTGCTATTTTTTCAGCGAATCGATAAAGGTTGTATCTTGTTTGCCGGGCTCTAGCGACCCATCCGCTGCGAGGGCGGGTTCGTCGAATTCGTCGACCGGGGTGCGGATCCAGCGGTGGAAGTAGCCCTGGTCGTACAGCGACTTCACAAGGATGACAAGAATCGGCGACAGGATGACGCCGGCAATGCCGAACAGCGAAAGAGAGATAATCATGAACGCCAGCATGGTGAACGCGGATACGCCCAGCGAATCGCCCGTAATCTTCGGCTCCAGAATTTGCCGGGTCAGAATGACAACCAGCAGCAGAGCAGACAGCCAAATTGCCAGCGATAATTTCCCTACAATAAACAAATAAATAATCCATGGGATGAACAGCGTGCTCACGCCGAGCAGCGGCAGGACGTCGAAGATCGCAGCCACGACCGCAATGATAAAGGCATTGTCTACGCCAAGCAGAATGAGCGCAATCAGAATGACGATGAACGTAATGCTGATCATTTTGGCTTGTGCCTTGATGTACGATGCGATGCCTCTGAATACATTGTCTCTAAGGAAGAAAAAAGCAGTTTTAAAAGTTTTTGGAGTTTTGTCCGTCGCAGCCCGTTTCCAGGTTTTAATTTCAATACTTAAGAAATAAGCTAATATAATCCCGACGACAAAATTGAAAATAAAGGTGGAGAAGGACGATACGTATCCGATCAACCCGTTCAGGAAGGCGCTAACCCACTTCTGCAGATTATCGGTCGCCCCTTTGGTCAAGTTTTTGATCTCTTCCGACAGGCTGATATCATTAGGCAGCTTGTCCAGCTGCTTCTCCAGCTGGGAGGCCAGGTTGCCAATTTGTTCAGCTAGAACGCTTTGGTAACGCGGGAAGTTCTCAATCAGCGCATTTCCTTGCTTCGTAATCAGCACAGCCGCGCCGGAGAAGGCTCCCAGGATGAGCAGTGTGAAGACGAGTATGGATATGCCGGAGGCGATGGATTTTTTCACGCCCCACTTATTCAATCTTTTTGCGAGCGGCTCAATAATGAGGAAGATCAGGAACGCAAAAAAGATTGGAGTGGCGATCTTGTACACATAACTGAAGGTATACATGATCAAGTAGACGGTTAATGCAATGAGGCCAATGTCAAATGCGGTTCTCCAGTATTTTTTGTAGAAAGGCAGCATTCGGTTCCCCTTCTTCCCAATTTCGGGAGCTTGATATGGTTATCTTTCCATTAAGATTGTACTATAGATTTTATGAATTGTGCCTATTTTTTATTTGAGTATGTTACAATTAGAGGTACTGTTGTTGTTTCTGAACCGCTCATCATTCATTGACTATTTCATCAAACGGTGGGGAAAACAAGATGGAAAATTTGTTTTTATGGGGCTTTTATGTCATGACGTTCTACGCCTTTCTCCCTGGCGTGATAAGCCGAACTTTCGGCTTTCGCGTGTTCAAGAAGGGGAAAGTGGATAAGGAGATCGCATTGACATTCGATGACGGGCCAGACCCCGTCTATACGCCGCAGCTGCTGGATTTGCTCACCCGCTATAATGCCAAGGCGACCTTTTTTGTTGTCGGGTCGCACGCGGAGGGGCAAGAGGCGCTGCTGCGACGCATGCAAGAGGAAGGACATACCATCGGCATTCATAATTATGTGCATAAATCGAATTGGGTTATGCGTCCTCGCACGGTAAGGCGGCAGATTGAGAAAACAAACGATATTATAGAGCAGGCTACGGGAACCCGCGCCAGCTTCTACCGGCCGCCATGGGGAATTGTGAATGTGTTCGACTACTCCAACCTTGGCTACTTGCGAATTATTCTATGGTCGGCCATGTTCGGAGATTGGCGCAAGTCGCTAGGCGCCGACCGCCTGAAGAAGCGGATGATGAGGAAACTCCGCCCAGGCGAGGTGCTGCTGCTGCATGACTGCGGCAATACGCTGGGTGCCGATCATGACGCGCCGCGCAATATGCTTATTGCGCTCGAGGCCTACATGGAGGAAGCGACAAAGCGAGGCTATACGTTCGTCGCCATCGAAGAGATGATGAAGCTGACGGATGCGAAGCGTACGATGCGCCGTTCGCTTGGCAAGCGCATGATCATCTCGCTGTGGCTCATGTGGGAGCAGGCGTTCCATACGTTGTTCCGGCTGAAGAAAGTAGGCAACAGCGATACGCCGGCCTTCCATTACCGCGTGACGAAGTACAACGGCGACGATCTGAAGTTCTCGGAAGGCGGCAGCATTGCGAAGGGGGATTCTGTGGCGGAGCTGCACTTCGACAATCGGATGTTGTCCAACATTGCCGCGACGTCCAAGTCTCCTCTGGCGACGGGCATTCGGATGCTGCGAGAAGTGGAGCGGGCGCTGCCGCAGCTCGCGGATCAGCTGTCTGCGGATCCTGACGCGAAGCATATCAAGGCGGTATATGGCGTGACGATGATTCATCGCGGGGCGGACCGGCTGGGCTTTGAGATCTTCAAGCTGAAGGAAGGGCTGTTCGCCAAGTCGACCCGCATCTATCTGAAGCTGCTGCTGAAGGTATTGACTAACACGAAGCAATACAGCAAGGACCGTCAGAAGAAAAGCGAGGTCATATCGCCTCGCATGCTGCTGATGCCTGTGCAGAAGATCGTATCCTATGCGACGGTTCAGACTAGAATAATCAAGGAAGAAGTGGAGCGCGTGACTGATTCGGTAGACCGGGTCATTAGCGGAGCTGCCGAGGAAGCGTCTTCGATGGGTTCGAAGACGACGGCAATCTGACGCGTATCCGATGTGGAAAAGCTGTTCGGTCCGCTTGGCGGGCCGGGCAGCTTTTTTGGTGCTGAGCCTGCAGGCGCTCAGGCCAGGGAGCATGGGTAATAGCTGAAAATAAAAAAGGGACAGCCTGGGGCTGTCCCGTGTTGTCTAGCAAATCCTACATCTTCATAACGCCGCCAGTGCTGGCGGATGTTACAAGGTGAGCATAACGCGCAAGGTAGCCGCGCTTGATCTTCAGCTCGAAGCCCGGCCATTCAGCGCGGCGCTGCTCGAACTCCTCGTCGCTGATGAGCAGGTTCATTGTGCGGTTGTTCATGTCGATCTCCACGATATCGCCGTCGCGTACGAATGCGATCGGTCCGCCTTCTGCCGCTTCCGGAGAAGCATGGCCGATACTGATGCCGCGGGAAGCGCCGGAGAAGCGTCCATCCGTGATGAGAGCGACTTTGGCGCCAAGACCCATGCCGACGATCTGGGAAGTCGGAGCAAGCATCTCAGGCATTCCTGGGCCGCCTTTCGGTCCTTCGTAGCGGATAATGACGACATGGCCTTCCTTGATCTTGCCGCCGGCGATGCCAGCGAGCGCATCATCCTGCGAATCGAAGCAGATGGCAGGACCCTTGTGGTAGCCGCCGACCGACTTGTCGACTGCACCTGTCTTGATGATGGCGCCATTCGGTGCCAGGTTGCCGAACAGAACAGCCAGTCCGCCGCGCTCGGTATGCGGGTTATCGATGGAGCGGATAACGTCGTTATCCTTCACTTCGCAGCCTTCAGCATTCTCGCGCAGCGTCTTGCCCGTAACGGTCATTGTATCGCCGTGAAGCGCGCCTTCTTTCTTGAAGAGCTCGTTCAATACGGCGCTTACTCCGCCCGCATTGTGAACATCTTCGATATGGTAATCGGAAGCAGGAGCGATCTTCGCCAGATGCGGCACGCGCTCAGCAACTTCGTTGATGCGCTCGATTGGATATTCAATGCCTGCTTCGTGAGCGATGGCAAGTGTATGAAGAACGGTGTTCGTGGAACCGCCCATCGCCATGTCGACAGCAAACGCGTTGTCGATCGCTTCTTTCGTAACGATATCGCGAGGCTTCAGGTTCATCTCGATCAGCTTCATCAGCTGGCGAGCGGATTCTTTGACGAATTCCTTACGCTCTGGCGCAACTGCCAGAATCGTGCCATTGCCCGGAAGAGCAAGGCCAAGCGCTTCTGCAAGACAGTTCATGGAGTTCGCCGTGAACATGCCGGAGCAGGAACCGCAAGTCGGACAGCCGTATTGCTCAAGCTCAAGCAGCTGATCGTCGCTGATCTTGCCTGCTTGGTGCGCGCCTACGCCCTCGAATACGCTGGAGAGGGAGATCGGACGACCGTCGGAAGTTCTGCCCGCTTTCATCGGTCCGCCGCTGACAAGCATCGTCGGGATGTTGACGCGTAGCGCGCCCAGAATCATGCCCGGTGTGATCTTGTCGCAGTTCGGGATACAGATCATGCCGTCGAACCAGTGCGCGTTCACGACCGTCTCTACGGAGTCCGCAATAATCTCGCGGCTGGCAAGGGAATAACGCATGCCGATATGGCCCATGGCAATGCCGTCGTCCACGCCGATGGTATTGAACTCGAACGGAACGCCGCCCGCCTCGCGAATTGCTTCTTTGACCAGCTTGCCGAATTCCTGTAGGTGAACGTGGCCTGGTACGATGTCGATATAAGAGTTGCATACCGCGATGAACGGTTTGCCGAAGTCCTCGTCCTTCACGCCCGCAGCGCGCAGCAAGCTGCGGTGTGGCGCGCGGTCGAAGCCTTTTTTGATCATGTCAGAACGCATTCTTTTGGCCGCCATTAAAGTAGAACCTCCTTAAAAATAGCCAGAGCGCTGCATGCGCCCCGGCGCTTATGACCTAAAATAATGAATACTCATAATTTTATCATAACGGACAACCGTTGGCTATATAAAGGGAAGCACTGTCAATATCCGCCGGCTTCTTTAACGAAACCTTAAGAATGACTTAAGCTTTGTGAAAATACGGGTTTCCCGATTACGTTTCGACTTTGGTTCATGTATAGTAGAGACAATAAAATGAAGGAGCTGAACGATTGTGGAGCGTCGCGTATTGATCGTGGACGATGAGCGTGAGATCGCCGAACTGATTGAAATATACTTGAGAAACGAAGGATTCCAGACTGAGGTGGCATTCGACGGCGAACAAGCCATTGAAGCGTTCGAGCGGGAGGCTGCCGATCTCGTCATTCTAGATATTATGATGCCGAAGCTGGACGGGCTGGAGGTATGCCGCCGAATCCGCAAGGAACATCATGTGCCGATTCTGATGGTCAGCGCGAAGACTGGCGACATGGATAAAATTATGGGTCTGATGACTGGAGCGGACGACTATATCACGAAGCCTTTCAATCCGCTTGAGCTGATTGCCCGCGTACGCTCGCTATTGCGGCGCTCCTATCAATACAGCAAGCCTACGGATAGCGCCTCTGGCGGCCGCGACAGCGAAAGCAAGGAACTGAGGCTGGGCGCGCTTCGCATCGACAAGCTGAGCCATTCCGCCAATGTGGACGGCAGGCCGCTGCATCTGACTTCGACGGAGTTCGGCATCCTGCATTTGCTGGCCAGCCAGCCGGGACGCGTATTCAGCGCCGAGGATATATTCCAGCAGGTATGGAAGGAAAAATATTTTGAATCAAACAATACGGTGATGGTGCACATCAGCAAGCTCAGGGACAAGCTGGAGAAGGAGCTGGGCGAGAAGATGATCGTGACCGTCTGGGGGGTTGGCTACAAAATTGAAGGATAACGTCGTCTTTCGGCTTGTATTCCGTTCGTTCCTGAACCTTATTTTTGCCGGCGTCCTGTCCTTGATTGGAGTAGCGCTGCTGTATGTCGTGGCGCTGTTCTTATCCAGCCAATTCCGCGCCTTCTGGTTTCTGCGCGATTTGGGCCGGCTGTTTGTCCAAGACATGCCTTACGGGCTGGGGCTGTGGTTCATATGGCTGCTGTTATTCTGCGGCTGCTTCTACATCTTGCAGTGGATGCTCTTTAATGCCTTTGGCAAAATCAACGATACTGTGCGCCAAATCGCCGATGGGCAGCTGGAGATCAACCACCAGATCGTGGTCCGCCAGGGGAATATATTCGGCTCGCTAGCCCGCAACGTCAACCGGCTGTCCGAACGGCTGCAATATGCCTTGGAGGAAGAGCGACGGGCCGAGCAGGCCAAGAACGAGCTAATTACCAATGTATCGCATGATCTGCGCACGCCGCTTACTTCGGTGGTCGGATACTTGGGACTGATCGAGCAGGACAGGTACCGGGATGAGGTGGAGCTGCGCCATTATATCGCGATCGCTTACGAGAAGTCGCAGCATCTCCATGAGCTGATTGATGATCTGTTCGAGTATACGAGGATGAGGCACGACACGATTGCGCTCAAGAAAGAGCCGATTAACCTGGTTGAGATGCTGGGGCAATTGCTAGTGCAGTATCATTTGCCGCTGGAGGAAGCGGGCATGGCTAGCCAGCTGCACTGCGAGGAGAAGCAAATCACCGTCAATGCGGATGCGGGCAAGCTGGCGCGCGTATTCGAGAATCTGATCTCGAATGCCATGTCGTACGGACGAGAGGGCAAGCGGATCGATGTGTGGATTACCTTAATTGAAAACAAGGTTTCCGTCGCGATTGTGAATTATGGCGAGCCGATCTCTGCGATTGACCTGCCGCATATCTTTGAAAGATTCTATCGTGCCGACAAGTCGAGAACAAGATGGATCGGAGGCTCAGGCCTTGGACTTGCGATCTGCAAAAGCATCGTAGATAAGCATGGCGGGACGATCGACGCGGACAGCAATACGGAGCGCACGGTCTTCAGGGTTATCTTGCCGCTGCACTGACTGGAACAAAAATAATGAAATCTAAGAACGTCTTAAGAATTATTTATGAAACACTTACAGTCTCCTTAAGCTTGGCTGCCTATACTGGGAGTAGAGACAGCTTGAGCGAGAGGGGATTTTTTTATGTATGTTACGGTGAAGGCAAAACCAAGATATGGCATTCGGTTGACAGTAGCAGCGGCGGTGGTCGCGCTTGTATATATAGGTGCGGGATGGCTGAAGGACGGCTATATGAAAAGAGACGTGCTCCAGCTTTCCTCTGCATCCGCGATATTAATTGATGCGACGACTGGCGAGATTATTTTCGAGAAAAACGCGAATCAGCCCCTGCCTCCGGCAAGCATGTCGAAGATGATGACGGAAATTCTCGTGCTAGACGCGGTGGCCAAGGGAGAGGCGCGCTGGAGCGACATGACAAGGGCAAGCGGATACGCAGAAGCTGTGCCGGGCGCAAGAATGGGGCTTATCGAAGGGCAAGAGGTGACGGTAAGAGAGCTGTTCGACGCGATGACGATTCATTCGGCGAATGATGCCGCAGTGGCGCTTGCCGAGCATTTGGCCGGCTCCGAGGAGGCCTTCGTGGCAAGAATGAACGAGAAGGCGGCTGCTATCGGGCTGTCGGACGGTGCGGTATTCGGCAATGCTTCCGGTCTCAGCAAATCAGACATTGCGCCGTATGCAGGCTCCGCCCATGCGAGGGATACGCTGCTGACCGCGAAGGATACAGCTATTATCGCAGGTCATCTGATCGGCAAATACCCGGAGGTGCTCGCCGTAACGAGCCGCAGCAGCGTCAATGTGTCGACTCAGCGGCAGACGCTGTCTTCGACGAATTTGATGCTGACAGACAAGCAATTCGCCTATCCCGGCAATGATGGTCTGAAGACGGGCTACACGCCGAGCGCAGGCTATTGCTTTACGGGAACCGTCAAGCGCGACCATACGAGGCTGATCTCGGTTGTGATGGGAGCGGACAACATCGAATCCCGGTTTCAGGAGACAATAAAGCTGTATGATTACGGATTTCAAGTGAAAGGAAAGTCTGGACTCCGCACGGCGTTAGGTTTTTGATAGAGTTGAAAGCATGAATGTTATAAAAATGTCACTATTTAAAGCGATATTCAGAAGAAAGCTCTTTAACCGGAATAAAATATGTTATATTATATAACATATAAGAATGCGTTTTCTTTTTTGGCCTTGTGTGCCTGATCGCAGAGCGAGTACATTCCGGAAGGGGAGAGTGGATGTGGCTTTGACCGAACGGGAAAAGGAACTGCTGCTTAACAAGATAGCGGCCGATCTGGCTAGACGGCGATTGAAGCGAGGCGTAAAGCTGAATTACCTGGAAAGCGTGGCGCTGATCACTTCCCGCATGATGGAGGGAATAAGCGCAGGCATGAGTGAAGAGGAAGTTGCCGGACTGGCGCGAACCGCGCTTCGGAAGGATCAGGTCATGTGCGGCATTGCCGAAATGCTGAGGGAGGTTCAAGTGGAAGCGGACTTCCCGGAAGGAACGCGACTCGTCGTCGTACCATACCCGATTACGGGCTAAAGGGCCCGGGTCAAGAGAAGAAGCCAGCCGGACCATAGGGATCCGGCTGGCTTCATTATGCGCCCGAACATTGACGTTACACCGAGTCAAGTCTATACTGTGTTCAAGAAATCGGGACTAAAGTCCAGAGGAGAGTGACACGGCCCAGATGACTTCCATGGAAGAAAGAATGGCATTGATGAAATCGCTTGACGAGTCGTTCCGCGAGGTCAGAAAGCTGATTCAAGCGGAGTGGAACAGGGAGAACGAGCATGCGCTAGGCATGACGCATGGACGGATGCTCATTATTCTAGCAGAATCAGGTCCGCAAAAGGCCTCAGCGCTGGCAGAAGGGCTGCAAATAACGAGCGGCGGCGTAACCGGCATTGCCGACAGGCTGATTGAGCTGGGTTATGTATCCAGAGAACGCAGCGAGGAAGACCGGCGCGCGGTAATGCTTATGCTGACTAAGAACGGCGAAGCCATGGTCCAAGCGATGCTCAAGGTAAGGGAGAAAGTGATGATCAAGCTGTTCCGCGGCATGGCGACGGATGACATGGAGAAGGCGCTCGAATTGTTCTCTAAGATGAAGCACAATATGGAAAGCGAAGAATGAAAACGGAATCAATGTTACAACTTTTTGAACGTTTGTCCGGGCGACATTGCTTCTGCGCTTTATTAATGTAGAATAAAGTAGAAAAATGTCGAATAAATAGGATTGACAAATTCCTATAAAACTACTAGGATAAATAGGAATTAGTACACTTTACGGACAAAAAAGGGGAGATCGGCATGAAGAAACATCTGGTATTGCTGCTGACACTGGTTCTTGCGATTGGCGTCCTCGCAGCATGCGGTTCTACAAACAATAATAAAGGCAGCGAAGGCAATGCACCGGCAAACGGCGGAGATGCGGATAAAGGCAAAAAACAGCGCATCGCTTTGGTACTGCCCGAGCAAATCGGCGTAAACCCGTTCTTCGCATTGATGGATGAAGGCTTCAAGCGCGCAGGCGAAGAGTTCGGTGTAGAAGTGAAAACAATCGAATCGACAGACCCAGCAGGCTTCGAGCAAAACCTGCGCACGACTGTCGCTGAAAACTACGATCTGATCATTACAGCAACTTTCCAAGCGGAAGATGCTCTTAATAAAGTAGCCCCAGAAAATCCGGACAAGTCGTTCGCGATCATCGATACAGTCGTGGATTTGCCTAACGTTCGCAGCGTTGTATTCCGCGAGCATGAAGCAGCGTTCCTGCTGGGCGCAACAGCTGGCCTGTCCACAAAAACAAACAAGGTCGGCGCAGTTGTCGCCATTGACGCTCCGCTTCTGAGCAAATACACGGAAGGCTTCAAGCAAGGCTTGGCTTATACGAACCCGGACGCTCAATTCCTGGTTAACTACGTTGGCGGCTTCGACGACTCCGCTAAAGGCAAAGAGCTAGCCATCCTTCAACATTCCAAAGGCGCTGACTTCATCGCAGGCATGGCCGCTGTAGGCGACCTTGGCGTATTCGAAGCAGCGAAGGAGCTTGGCTTCTATTCCTCCGGCCAGGACGTTGACCGCACGGAACTGGATCCGGAGCATATCGTTATGTCCCAATTGAAAGGGACAGACGCTGTAGCTTACGAGACGGTAAAAGCTTTCGCAACAGGAACATTCGAGTTCGGCTCCGCAGACTACGGAGTGAAGGAAGACGGCGTAGGCCTGACATTCGTAACGAGAGATAGCAAATCTCCGCTGAGCCCGTTCATTGGCCAAGAAACGGTAGATAAAGTAAAAGCTATTGCGGAAGACATCAAATCGGGTAAAATTGAAGTTGTTAATCCACTGGCTCAATAATACCCAAAGTTGAATATCCTATGATACCGGCTGCTACCCGCAGCCGGTTTGCGTGTTGAAAGGAGCGACGATATGCTGCTGCAAATGGACAATATTACGAAGACATACGGCAACGTCACGGCGAACAGCGATGTAAGCTTTGATCTTCGCAGAGGGGAGATTCACGCCATCATCGGCGAGAACGGCGCAGGCAAAACAACGCTGATGAGGATTCTGTACGGCATGGAGACACCGACAAGCGGCGGCATCCGCCTGGACGGAAAGCCGGTTTCTTTCCATTCGCCTACGGACGCTATCAAACACGGCATTGGCATGGTGCATCAGCATTTTATGTTGTTTTCCTCTTTTACCGTTGCCGAGAATATTGTGATTGGCAGAGAGCCGTCCACCCCGTTAGGCTTTGACCGCAAGGCGGCTGCCGAGGTGACGAACGAGCTTGCCAAGCGATACGGGATGCCGGTGAATCCATGGGCGAAGGTCGGCGAATGCTCGCTCGGCGTACAGCAGCGTGTCGAGATCCTGAAGGTGCTATATCAAGGGGCGGAAATTATTATATTGGACGAGCCTACCGGCGTGCTCACTCCGCTGGAAGTCAAGGAGCTGCTCGTCGCGATCAAGAGCCTTGCGGCCCAAGGGAAAAGCTTCATTATTATCAGCCATAAGCTTCAGGAGATTATTGAAGTGGCGGACCGGATTACGGTGCTGCGCGACGGCAAGCTGACGGGTACCGTTCAAGCTTCCGAAACGGATGAAGAGCAATTGTCGAAGCTCATGGTGGGCAGAGATTTGGTCACGCTTACCCGCGAGAAGAAGCAGTCGGGGAAGCCGGTGCTCGAGGTTCATTCGCTGACGGTTCGCGGAGACCGTGCCAAGCCGCTGCTCAGCGACGTGTCGCTGCAAGTGAATGAAGGCGAGATCGTAGGCATTGCAGGCATATCAGGCAATGGTCAGTCGGAGCTGCTGCAGGCGATATCCGGCCTGCTGAAGCCCGATACAGGTTCGGTCAAGCTGCTTGGACAGAATGTGACCGGCGCTCCGGTCGGCGACATCCGCCGCGGCGGGCTTGCCCATATCCCCGAGGACCGGTACCAATGGGGCGTGTCCAAGGAAGCCGATGTGCTGGAGAACGGCTTGATGGGGCATACAGAGCGCCATCAGAGGTTTGGTCTGCTGCGCGGCTCTTCCATTCGGGAGATGGTATCAGAGTGGGTCGAACGATTCGGAATCAAGACGGGATCGCTGAATACGAAGGCGCAGTACCTCTCCGGCGGCAATCTGCAGAAGCTGATCGTCGCACGTGAGCTAGCGCAGGGAACGCCATTTCTCATTGCGGCGGAACCGACTCGCGGCGTCGATGTCGGCGCAATGGAAATTATTCATAAAGAACTGCTTCAAAGACGAAGTGATAAAGGCGCGATTCTGCTCGTTTCTTCGGAGCTTACCGAAGTGATGAAGCTGTCGGATCGTATACTCGTGATGTTCGAGGGCAGGATTGTCGGTGAGCTGATGGCAGAGACGGCGACAGAGGAAAGAATCAGCTTGCTGATGGCGGGAGGTAAAAACGTTGGATAAGGTTACGACAGCTTTGCGCTCGCTCGTCCAGCCGCTGCTTGCGGTCATCGTAGGTCTTGCGGTCGGCGCGATTGCAATCGTCATTGTCGGCGGTTCGATAACAGAGACGTATGCGGAGATGTGGAGGGGCGCCTTTGGCAGCTTTTACTTCCTGACGAACACGCTTACCCGGGCAACCCCGATCATCCTGATCGGCCTTGGCGTAGCGCTCGCCTTCCGCGCGGGATTTTTCAATATGGGTTCGGAAGGCCAGATGGTGCTTGGCGCATTAAGCGCAGCGCTCACGGCAATCTATATGCCGGGTCCTGGCGTGGTGAAGATGATCGCGGCTATATTCGCCGGGGTGATCGCGGGCGGCCTCTGGTCGGCATTCGCCGGATGGCTGGATGCCAAATTCCGTATGAATTTGCTCATTACAACGCTTCTGCTTAACTATATTGCGACTTATTTTGCAGCTTATATGGTCACTTATCCGTTCAAGGACAAGACAGGCTCGGCTGCGATGTCCCAGACTGTCATGCTTGGCAGGGAGGCTTGGCTGCCCAAGCTGTTCCAGGGCATGACCTTGCATACGGGCTTTCTGATTGCTGCAGTCGTGACCGTATTGATGTTCTTGTTCATGAAGCATACGGTGAAAGGCTACGAGATTCGAATGCTGGGCGGCAATCCGCTGTTCGCAAGCTACGGCGGCATTCAGCGGGGCAAGCTGATGCTTGCAAGCATGTTCGTCAGCGGCGGTCTGGCCGGACTTGCAGGCTCGATCGAGGTGCTCGGGACGCAGTACCGGTTCATCGACGGAGCGTTGACTTCACCGGGATACGCATGGTCGGGCATTATGGCTACGCTGCTTGCCGGATCGCATCCGATCGGCACTGCGGTGGCTGCCATCCTCATCGCTGCTTTGCAGACAGGCGGCATGGGGATGGAGCGGAATACGGATGTTCCGCTTGAAGTATCCAGCATTATTCAGGCGGTGCTCATTCTGTTCGTATCGGCCAAGTTAACGTATTCATTCATCAAACGGAAGAAAGCGGGGGCGAAGAATGGACGGGCTCTTTGATATTTCGTTGTTCGCTTCGGCTTTGCGGACCGTAACTCCAATTTTGCTGGCCGCGCTTGGCGGCGCGATCTGTGCCAGAGTGGGACTGTTTAATGTCGGCCTCGAAGGGATGATGCTGGTCGGCGCATTCACAGCTATTGTAGGCAATTACTTAACGGGCAATATTATAGTTGCAGTACTATTCGCCATGATGTGCACACTGCTGTATTCTCTGTTGTTCGGATATATGAGCATCCATCTGAAGGCGAATGTCATTATCGTGGGGATATCGCTCAACTTCCTGGCCCTCGGTCTGACGACCTTCTCCCTGCGCGCGATCTTTGATGTGAAGGGCGCTTTTTATGACAAAAGCATGAAGGGCCTGCCGAAGTGGGAAATTCCGGTCATCAAAGACATTCCGTATCTCGGCGATATTCTATCGGGACATTCGGCGCTCGTCTATCTGTCGATTCTGATTGTCCTCGGTTTGCAGTATTTCTTGTTCAAGACGGTAACCGGCTTCCGGCTGCTGGCAGCGGGCGAGAACCCGACAGCGGCAAGAAGCCTTGGCATCAAGGTGTCCCGCATTCAATATGGCGCAGTGCTTCTGTGCGGCGTGCTGTGCGGACTTGCGGGGGCACAGCTGTCTCTGGGCAACGTGACGATGTTCACGGAAGGCATGACCGCCGGACGCGGCTTCATCGCGCTGGTTGCAACAATGCTCGGCCAGTCCAATCCGCTTGGCGTAGCCGGAGCGAGCTTGTTGTTCGGCTTTATGGAGTCGCTCAGCATCAGGCTGCAGGGCTTTGCGCTTCCGACGCATTTTACGATGATGGTGCCTTATGTCGTGACGATTATTGCGATGTTCTTCTTCAAGGATAAGAGCTATATGCAAGAAGCGCGGAAAGCGAATGAGAGCTCGCGTTAATTCGCAGCGCTACAGAGTGGAGAGGCATTTGTTGAACTAGCGAGGGCGCTGCGGGAACCCATTGTTGCTCCGATCGCTTTTCCAGCCGGAAGAGTCTAATGATCCATGTTAAGGTAAACTTCCAGCTGCAAAGGCGAACACTTCGTATCTCCACAACCATGGGTTTCTTTCGCTTGTGCTAGATAGAACAATCAAGCCTCAACTAAGGAGAACTTGCCGATGACGGCAAGTGATTGATTCGCCTGACCTTTGAACATCTTTGGAGGAGTGATGACTGATATGCACAACAAGGCCGCACGACTGAAGAAAGTGTCTCCCAAAGTATTCGAAGTACCGCAAGAAATTGCGCATCGCGTGCCTCCGGGCCAGACGGTAACGGAACGGTTCCCGATTCTCCACGAAGGAGAAGTGCCGGTATATGATCTGGATACATGGACGCTCCGCGTGTTCGGCGAGGTTGACCAAGAACGAGTGTTTACTTTCCAGCAGCTGTTGGAGCTGCCGCAGCATAAGATTAAGCGCGATATTCACTGTGTGACGCGCTGGTCGAAGCTGGATACGGAGTGGGAGGGCATTCGTTTTGCAGACCTTATGCCACTGCTTGGGGTCAAAGGGGAAGCGAAGCATGTCATGATCCATGCAGATCAGGATTACGACACGAACGTGCCGCTGGAAGATTTGCTTAAGGAAGATGTCATCCTGGCACACCGTTATGACGGAGAGCCGCTTACCGATAAGCACGGCTGGCCGATGCGTCTGATTGTGCCTCATCTTTATTTCTGGAAGAGCGCGAAGTGGATTCGAGGCATTGAGTTCATGAAGGAAGACCGTCCGGGCTTCTGGGAACGCAACGGCTTCCATAACTATGCTGATCCGTTCCAGGAACAACGATTCAGCAGCGACGATAACAGCATGCCGGAAGATGAATGGCTGAAGAAGGAGTTTGATTAGTATGTATTTGCCTATTCTGCAAGTAAACTCGGAAGACTTGCCGCCATATGCCATTGTATGCGGCGATCCTAGACGCGCGGAAGCGATCTCGACTAAGCTGACGAATGCGGCCGAGCTGGCTTTTGCTCGCGAATATCGCACCTTCGTGGGAGAATACAATGGCGTTAAGCTGGCTGTCGTCAGCCATGGCGTAGGTTCCGCAGGCGCGGCGGTATGCTTCGAGGAGCTGATTCGCGGCGGCGTCACGACGCTGATCCGCGTAGGTACAGCCGGCTCCTATTCCGCTGATCATCCAGCCGGCAGCCTCATTGTCAGCACGGCGGCTGTACGGGCCGAAGGCCTGACCAAGCAGCTAGTGCCGGACGGCTTCCCGGCTGTTGCAGACAGCGCAATCGTCGATGCCTTGTTCGAGACGGCGAAGGAAAGCGAAGGGATCGTCAAGAAGGGAATTACGGTTACGCTTGACGTATTCTTCAACGGTGTAGTCGAGGTGCCGCACAAGCAATTCAAAGCGGCTGGCGCGCTCGCGGTGGAGATGGAGATCGCAGCGCTGTACATCGTAGCAACGCTTCGCGGCGCAAGAGCAGGCGCGATTCTCGCGCTGGACGGCTATGCCGATTCCGATCTGGCTGCTGATTACGATCCGCATACCGACGTTGTCGCAAACGCCGTTGAGCGTGAGATCGTTACAGCGCTGGGCGCAATCGTTAAGCTTGCAAAAGCGTAGGAGATATACATAGAGGGCTGTCCCTGCAAGGACAGGCTCCGCTATAAGCAAAGCTGGAGGTTCATTCTCTGGCATCGCTTATAGCGGAGTCTGCAGGGGATGGCTCTTTTTTTGTTGCTTGAGCGGACTTTGAGACTTCGATGGCTAATGAAGACAAGAATGATTGGTTAGAGGAGTTCTTGTGATAAACATAAAGCGGATGGTTAAGCTAAACAGCAAGGCCCTGTCCCAGAACCCTTTATGCGTGTGTTCAAAAAGTCGGGTTGACCGCTTCGCGATCAAAAGCCTACTTTTCGAATTACCTCTTTATGATATCAATCATTGATTAACCTAAAGGCTGCGCCTGTCTGTCCTTACGAAAAAACAAACTCACCCTGCCGGTGATTAAAAGTCACAAGTGTTCGATCCTTATCCTGCCTCCTAACGGAACTGAGAAACTCTATGCTTCGATTTTTGATAGGTTGATAACGTCTAACGGAATGAGGATGCCTTATTGGCACCATCCGACCCGTATTCCGATTCATTTAGGGCAAATAAGGGCTCTCTGTTCCTTTACCGTTTAAAAATGGCACATGGAGGGGTAAATAGCGTCTCGTAGTTCCCTTACGAATTTCAAAGAATAGCTTACCTAACTTCTGGATCCGCTTTACCCAACTTTAAGCAGGTTTTTGCTGCTTAGTGCTCTCCTTTCGACGAATGGATCCATAACTTCTAAAACGGCATAATTTCCTAAACAAAAAGAAGGAGGTTTTCCAAAAGTCATCAGGTAGATGACTGAAGGACACCCCTTCTTCAATTTGTAACACAAAAAAAGTTGCGAAGGGTGTCTGCTGAAACCAAGTTGCACGAAAGCACAAGGAAATCGGGGAATTAGCGTGAGCTTGAAATAACTGCGTTACAAGCAACTAGCACGAGAGAAACTCAGGAGTGAGGAAGGATATGCGCTGTCGGTTCGAAGAATGATTGAACCAGAGAGTGTATTCGGACAACTAAAAAACAATCGAGGATTCAGACGTTTTCTGCTTCGAGGCTTACCCAAAGTGAGCCTGAAATCGCGTGGCTTTCACTCGCCCATAACTTGCTCAAGAAAGCGGCAATCGACCGAAAGACAGAAATAGCGATGCAGGGGTAACCTCCCGCACCGCTATTTTTTGGTTTTTCGTATGATTTTTCAAATCAAGGAGCTGTTTCCTTAAGCAAACCGTTCTACTTTTGGGACAGCCTCTTTTTTCAATTTGCAGAAAGCCGATTTCCAGTGGGCAGGGAAGAAGGCTCCCATGCTTGGGAGCCTTCTCTTCAATCATAGTGCGATCAACCAACGCTTTGCTTCGGGGTGCGAATCAGCAAGGCCAACACTACGATGACCAAGGCAAGCACAATCAGCAAATTAAATCCGTTCGAAATCCCGAAGATTTGGGATACTTGTCCGATAAGGATACCGATGACAGCGCCGCCTAATCCTGAGGCTACATAGATTAAGCCCTGCAAAGATCCCGCCTGCCGGGTCAGCTTGGAGGCAATCCCTTGCGCCGTCGGGAAAAGCACAGATAAGGCAAGACCGAATAGCATCATGAGATAGCTAAAATCAGTCATGAAGATGCGTCCGACAATTAACGAAACGAGCGCGAACAGCGAGAATACGACGAGGGTGCGTCTTTCGCCAAGCTTGTAGATGATAAATCCGCCTACAAAACGGCCGATCGTGAACAAGAACGCAAAGCTGGCAATAATGTAACCCGCTGTAGCCGCTTTTTGCGCTGCATCCATACCTGCAATATCCAGAGCAGTATAGAAGATCGGGAAAAAGTTAAGGAAACCTGCCTCAACGGCGACATAGAAGAGAATGAACAGAATCACAAACAGGATTTGGCGGTCTTGAAAAAGCTTCAAAATAGAGCTGACCGTCACATTGTCTTGCCCTTGCGAGGCGGCTTGCTTTGCCGGTTTAAAGGTAAGCAGGGCGAGCAATATGACCGCGATTACAACCGCAGTGCCGATATAAAAGAAGCGCCAGCTCACGTTATGAGAGAAGATAAAGTTTAACAAAAGCGGCGTTACGATCATTCCGACTCCAAACAGCGCATTCGCCAGATTAAATACGACTCCTGCCCGCTCTTTGAAGAAAGTGGGGATCAAAGTGGCAACCGATACCGTCATCGAACCGATACCGAGTCCGACAATCAAATAGAATCCCAGGAAAAATGCCGCGGTAAAAGCAGCGCTTGTTCCGATGAGACCGCCGATCATCATTACCGTACCGATGCTCATAACAATCTTGATTCCTTTGCGGTCGGCAAAAATCCCTGCGATCAAACTAGCCAGCAAGAAACCAATTTGGAAAATGGATACCATGATGCCAACCTGGCTCACATCCAACGAAATATCGTTCTGCACCTTTTCCAGAATAAGACCTTTCGTATTTTGAACCCCGCCAAGCACGAACATCGTCGCAAAGATGAGGAAATACACGATCGAGCGTTGTAGTTTTTCCATGATGTTAATAGCTTCCTTTCACTCGGTAAGTTTGTATGGCTTCAAATAAGTCATCTGTTGCCCAGCCATAGCAGTAGTACAGGAGATCGTCCGCAGCGCTGCTCTCTCCGGCTTGAATGGCCTGGATCAGGTTGTGTGGAGTTAAATTCCACATTTGAATCCCGCTGAAAATGCGTGTCCCCGGAGCAGATTGGGCGCGAACGATATTATTCTGATCCGCTACGAATTGAATGGGAAACCCTTCTTGCTTGAAGGCAGCGTAGGATAAGTCGTAAGGCAGGTTGAATAATCTTTTGAAAGCTTGAAACGCTGCTTCCTGCTCCTGCTCGGTCGCCGCCAAGTGATGGATCAGCCCCTGCACGTCAGCGCCCCCGCCCAGCTTGTGATACGGGAAGTGCTTCAAGGCAGGCGAAAGCTTGGTCAAGCTGGAGTAATCTTGTCCCAGCATCCAACTGTAAGCAGGCGGCCATAGATCAAGCCATATTGTAAAGTCGGGATTTACTTTTCTGACGCGATCAATTAACCGTTCCACAAAACCCGATACGCTTTCCTGACGAAAAGCGATCCAGGCTTGCAGCGTCGGATTCTGCTGCGCATACGAAACAGCCTCGTCGAAGCGCTTGTCTTTTAACAGGATAACCCAATCTTGCAGCGCATGTTTGATAGCCTCGGCGTCCAGGTTTTGATCAGCCATTTTCTTCTGGCAGTGGGGGCAGAAGCAGGTCAGCAATCCTTTTGGATTTACTTCTTGCCCGGCCCAATCAGGGTAACGAATCCGATCAATCATATAGGAAGCAAAACCGTAGCGCTCATATAAGTGAACGAATGTTTTCTCCCAAAAATCGATCACATCCGGCGCGTTGGGACATAGCCAATGAGCGATAGCTTGTCCTTGAAAATCGGTGACAAGATTGTTCTCCAGCAGCGGACCTTCAAAGTGGCCGTTCAAAATATTCAACCAGGGGATAACTTCAATCTCCTCATCCTGCATCGCTTCCTTGATGATCATGAGCGGATCGCGCTCCGCGCTTAATCCAGGCTCTCTGCGCTGATCCAGACTGGATGCCTTGTAGGAAGGAAGGATCGCATGCATCGTGCCTGTCCCGTAGACGACCTCATGAACAGGGTTGCGAGGGAGCTTGCCGACCGGATAGGGATTTCTTTCAAAGATCGTATTCACTTCAGGGAAGACGTACTTGATATCCTGCAGCTTTCTGATGTACGACATGATTTGCGGCATACCTTCATCGAGAATATCGTGCGGGTGCAATTGAATACCTGACATGTTGCTTCACGCTCCTTGGCTAGTAAAGTTGTTTGTGCTTCATGAATTGCAACGATGGAAAGGTTTGATTCAGTCCTAGAATGGCTATGCCTTGCAGGGCCGATTGATGCTGCAAGCTTGAGATTTCGATGGCTACGCTAGTGACCTCCGAAGTATGGAGACTCACCTTCTTCTTCAGGTCCTCCAGCGATAGCGATTGGGTTACGCCTCCCATTAACAAAATCTTCTCCGGATTTACGAGTGTAATGATGTTTAGGATACCCAATGCCAGATGATCCTCGAATTGATTAACCAAGCGCCCCGCTTGAATATCTCCTTGCTTGGCTAATTCGAATACTTGTTTGGCCGACATTTGTTGATGGAATAGCGCCGACGCGGCAGCTTCCAGACCTGATCCGGAACATGCCATTTCGAAGTGGCCCTTCGTTGACGGGGCGTATAATTGATTAGAATTGAAAACCATGTAACCAATCTCACCGGCTGCATTTTTGGCGCCGCGAATGACTTTTCCATCAATGAGCACCGCAGCTCCCAGCCCCGTGCCAATGCCGATCAGCACCGCAGAGTTAACATGCTGGAACACCCCTGCATACATCTCGCCAACCAATGCGGCCCGCACATCATTCTCGATCGTGACAGGGATGTGGAATACCTCTTGAAAATACTGCGCCAGGTGAATATTTCTCCATTCCGGAAGGTTGGGGGAGCCTTCCAGCACGATTCCCGTTACAGGGTCAACGATGCCCGGAGTAGCAATACTTATAAACGAAAGTCGCTCCATAGGCTGATTCGCTTGCCGGATAAAGGCTTTCATATCGACCACCATCTGTTCCAGGAAAGCCTGGCTCGTCTCAAGATCATAGGTTGATACTGTATGCTTCATGAAGCATTCCCCTGCTAAATCGAACAGGCCCATATGAATCGTTGTGCCGCCTAAATCTACAGCAAGTCCAAAGGAGGCATGCCTAGAGAAATGAAGGTTGGTGCCGCGCTTGCTTAAATCGGCGTCGTCCTTCTCATCAAAAATCAGCTTTTCCTCAATCAGTTCTTTGACAATATCGGAAATGGTCGCCTTCGTGATCCCGGAATGCTTGGCGATCTCAGACCGTGACAGAGGTCCCAGGTCTTTAACGATGTTGAGAACAATATCTTTGTTCATTTTGCGTATCGTGCTGGGTAAGTTTACATTCATGAGGTCATCACACTACTTTCAATCGATTGTTCCTTAATTAAGTTTATATTATAAACCTAAAAAGCGAAAAAAATAAGTGAATCTTTTAAATTCCAGTCTATAATGTGTTGTAGTCTGTGAATTAAGTTTATATTACATCCTTAATGTAAGCGTGGTCAACAGGAAATTTAAATACATCACAGCCATTTGATCCCGGCTAACCTCTTTAAACTACATATTTCCTCTTAAATAATTGCGGATGAAGAGCCGATATTGAATGACCTATGCCGTAAGCATAGGAGTAACTCGGTGGCGGTTTTTTATTTGTTCTGCATAAATAGGGAAGACTAGGAAGGAAGAGGCTCCGAACAGCCTCATTTAGTTTTGTTTTTTTAGTATTTGTTATTTATTTTAGGATTTTGCAGCGGAAAATTGAAGCGTATACTTTGGCTTAAGACAAATATGAGGAGGTCAAAAATCATGAAATTGAAATCGCTTACTTTTGCCCTAGTACTAGCAACTGGACTTATTTTATCAGGGTGTTCCCAGGATAACGGCGGTAAAAAGAATGAAAACACGCTAACGATTTACACAGCACGAAGCGAGAGCTTGAACAATGCGGTCATCCCTAACTTTGAGAAGGATACGGGCATTAAAGTCGACATCGTTGTCGCAGGCACGGGCGAGTTGATCAAGCGCGTAGAATCTGAGACGAACAACCCGATGGGAGATATTTTGTGGGCAGCTGACGAGACGATGCTTTCCAGCAAAAAAGAGCTTTTCGAAAAATATGTATCAACTGAAGATGAGAAAATGATTCCGGCATTCCGCAATAAGACAGGTTATTTCTCGCCGGCTTTTGCTGACCCGACTGTATTTATCGTAAATAAAAATATTGCCGGCGATGTGCAGGTAAAAGGTTTTGAAGATCTTTTGAACCCGGCGCTAAAAGGTAAAATTTCCTTCGGCGATCCATCGGCATCCAGCTCCGCATTCCAATCGCTGGCAGCAATGCTTTATGCAATGGGTGACGGCGATCCAATGTCCGACAAGGCTTGGGACTTCGTAGAGAAGTTTATCGCTAATTTGGATGGTAAAATTGCAGGCAGCTCCGGCCAAGTTCACAAAGGCGTAGCTGACGGCGAGTACCCTGTTGGTCTAACCTGGGAGGACCCGGTGGTTCAATATATCAATAACGGCGCTCCTGTAGATGTTATTTTCCCGGTTGAAGGCGCTATCTTCCCTGGCGAGTCCGTTCAAATTATTAAAGGTGCAAAAAATATGGAAAATGCACAAAAGTTTATTGATTACGTGCTTTCCGACAAGATCCAAACTTTAGTAGGCTCTGAGCTTACGGTCAGACCACTTCGTGACGGCGTTAAATTGGCAGATTACATGGTTCCAACTGACAGCATTGTTCTTGCTAAAAACTATGACGAAGCTTGGATTTCGGAAAACAAAGATAAAATTACGGCCAAATTTACGGATTTGCTAGAAAAATCAATGGATTAATCGTTTTTCTAAAGTAGAGCAGTTTATACTTCACGGATAAGCTGCTCTATCTTTATTAAGGATTGAAAGGATGACGAACATGAGTGTATCTATTATAGTCGACAACGTTGTGAAGAAGTTTGAAGATACGACGGTCATTGATAAGCTGTCCTTGCAAATAAAGCCAGGTGAGCTATTTACGCTGCTAGGACCATCAGGCTGTGGAAAAACGACTCTTTTGCGCATGATTATAGGGTTTAATTCCATCGATGGCGGCAGCATTAGAATTGCAGACAAAGAGGTTAACCATATACCCGTGAGCAAGCGTAATATGGGGATGGTGTTCCAAAACTATGCGATCTTCCCGCATATGTCTGTCAAAGACAATATCGCTTTTGGGCTAAAAAACCGCAAGCTGGGCAAGGAAGAAATGGAGAAGCGGATTAACGATATTTTACGCGTCGTTCATATTGAGAAATATAAGGATCGTATGCCAGATAAGCTTTCCGGCGGACAACAGCAGCGTGTAGCATTGGCAAGAGCGATTGTGATCCACCCGGAAGTACTGCTTATGGATGAACCGTTATCTAATCTTGATGCGAAGCTGCGCGTGGAAATGCGCAATGCGATTAGAAGCATTCAGCAGCAGGTTGGCATTACTACCGTCTACGTTACGCATGATCAGGAGGAAGCGCTTGCGATATCTGATCGCATTGCCGTTATGAATGGCGGAGTTATTCAGCAAATTGGAACGCCAAAGAGCATTTATGAGCGTCCGGCCAATATTTTTGTATCCAAATTTATCGGTACATCTAATGTAATGAAAGCAACGCTAAAAGTAGAGAACGGCGAGAAATATATTCAGCTAAGCGATACTTATCAAGAAAAGATGGCGAATCTGAAGGACCAAGCAAAACCCGGCGGTACCGTCTTAGTATCGGTCAGACCTCAGGAATTTATGATTAATGAGGAAAAGGTTGGATTGAAGGGGAAAGTGATTAGAAGCATGTTCCTTGGCATTAATACGCATTACTTTATTGAACTGGAGCAAGGCGAAGAGGTAGAGGTTATCCAGGATGCCGACGCAGTGGAGCTGATTCCGGAAGGGGCTACCGTATATTTGAAGGTAAAGCCAACTAAAATCAACGTCTTCAGCAGCGAGGATGAAACAACGCTAATTAAAGTAGGTGGGATAAATGAAAGCAAATAAAAAGCCGTTTAATATTTGGAACACCTCCACCTTGCTTATTTTATGTATATTTTTGCTGTTCATCGCGTTTCCGCTATTTCTAGTATTAAAGAAAAGTGTGATTGATCCCGGAACCGGACAATTTACCTTTGAATACTTGAGCAAATTTTTCGAACGGAAATTTTATTGGATTACGATTTTAAACAGCTTCAAGGTAACAGTGGCTGCAACGCTGCTATCTATGGTTATCGGTTTGCCGCTGGCCTATATGATGCGGAAAGTAAAAATTAAAGGCAGTAAGGTTATTGAAATCCTTGTTATTATTTCGTATATATCTCCCCCATTTATCGGTGCCTATGCATGGATTCAGCTATTAGGACGCAGAGGTGTGGTCACGGAGTTTGTCAATAATTTGTTCGGCACGCAGTTTGATGGGATTTACGGATTTGCAGGCATTGTGTTGGTGCTATCTTTGCAATCGTTTCCACTCATCTACCTATATATCTCAGGCGCACTGAAAAATTTGGATAACTCGCTCAATGAAGCGGCAGAGAGTCTTGGCTATTCCAATATCCAGCGTATGTTCAAAATCATTATCCCGCTCATTATCCCAACCATGCTCGCAAGCGCGCTCCTTGTCTTTATGAGAGTCATTGCGGACTTTGGAACGCCGATGCTGATTGGCGAAGGCTACCGCACCATCCCGGTATTGATCTATACGCAGTTTATGAGTGAAGTAGGCGGTAATGATGGATTCGCTGCCGCGTTATGTATGATCTTCATAGTTGTAACGCTGGTTCTATTTTTAGTCCAGCGCATCGTAGCCAGCCGCTTCTCCTATTCGATGTCGGCACTAAAGCCAATGTCTGTTGAAAAGGTAAAAGGCTATAAAAATATTTTGTCCCATGCATTTGTTTATTTTGTTGTTTTATTAGCGATTCTTCCGCAGCTGGTCGTAACGTTTACTTCGTTTTTGGAAACGAAGGGAGGCCAGGTTTATACCGGAAACTTCTCTTTCGACAATTACAAAAATATTTTGTTTATGAAAAATACGGCTGTCATTTGGAATACTTATAAAATGGGTATTATCGCGATCATCATTATCGTTGTGCTAGGGGTATTGATTTCTTATTTAACCGTAAGGAAGAAAAATGCCATTACGAATATACTAGATACGGTTTCGATGTTCCCGTTCATTATTCCAGGATCGGTACTGGGAATTTCGTTTATTTTTGCCTTTAGCGATAAGCCGTTTGTGCTGAGCGGTACAGTGTTAATTATGGTTATGTCGTTCGTCATTAGAAGGATGCCGTACACGATTCGTTCAAGTACAGCGATTATTGGCCAAATCAGCCCAAGTCTTGAAGAAGCAGCGATTAGCCTTGGCGCATCAGAGACGAAGACATTCCGTAAGGTAGTTGTGCCGATGATGATGCCAGGGGTTATGGCAGGAGCAATAATGAGCTGGATTACGGTTATAAGTGAATTGAGCTCCTCGATTATTTTGTATACGAGCGGTACGCAAACCCTTACTGTATCGATCTATACGGAGGTAATCCGCGGTAATTACGGTAATGCATCCGCATACTCAGCAATATTGACTGTAACGTCAATTATCTCGTTATTACTATTCTTCAAGCTGACAGGAAAACGCGAGGTAAGTGTATAATTAGCTGGACGTGGAGAACAGCTGTGCGTTGTTTCCATTAGCCTTACTTGATAATTTAAGATTATACTATAATGAAAAACCGAAGCATGTTGAACCATTGCCGCGGCCGATATCCTTCAGTAAATTAAGAGCAGCCTTGCAACGGAGGCTGTTCTTTTTAACAGATAAGCAGTGTCGCATTTTCTAACGAATCTTTGCGTTATTCTTAAGGAGCGCCTGCAAGCATCGTGATGTTTTAGGGTAGAGGGGGAAATGAATATGCAAAAAAGCTTTAGAGACTACATGAAAAAAGTGTTTCTCAAATATTCGATCATTACGATCGCGCTCATTTTCACCTTGTATATTTTGTCCCTATACGTCACGTTTATGGTTGTGGTCGTCAAGAAAAACAATCAGGTCAATGACCGGATCCGCGCTACTGTCGCATATGAGTTTTCCAGGTATCGCCATACACTTGATAAGCTCGTCCAGAATGAAGCTTTTCAGCAGGTGACAGAGGGGCGATCGCAATTATTGGAAGTAAATAATATATTGTATCCGGTTATTAATTCCAGACCCTTTAAAGGGAACTTTGTTCTTTTCGATAAAAATGGGAATATCGTCACCACCAGTCTTTTCAATGGGAATGCAGAGGCGTTGAAAAGCGACTATTTGATGCAAAGTTTGCTAAGAGATACCGATCTAAGAGATGGAATAGAGCGAACTGTTGATTATTCGTTGTTTAAGGAAGGACAAAGCAGTTCTTATTTTTTCGCTAAAGCGATTATGACAGATGAAAATATCCAAGGCTATTTATTCTTTTTTCTTGAAGATCTCGGCCGCTACTTTCAGCATTCAGCGGATTTGGTTGCGATAACAGACCGGTTTGACCAAGCGATCTATGTATCTGATCAAAAGCTGCTGGCCCATGTCGGCAAGGTAAACAAGCACTATCTTGAAGGAAATACAGCTGCGATTGATAATAATACTTACTATGTAACGAGCCGCACGATTCATGATCAAGATATTCGTATTATAAACATGCTATCGATTAACACGTTCAAACAATCGGTGTGGATCGGGCTTATTTCTTTTATAAGTATAGGCATAGTTATGATTATTGTTAATTATTTGGTTCTGCCAAAAATTATGAGGCAAAGCCTGCGATCCGTAGATTCGTTAATTCACTTTATTCAAACGCCCTCCAAGGGGATGAAGTCTCAGGCCTTTGAAGAGTTTCAAATGATTCAGGATGAGTTCCTGATTAAAATGGATCAAATTCAATCGTTAATGCAAAGCAATGCCGAAATAGCAGAGATGAAGAGGAAAATGGAAATCAAGCAGCTGGAGGCGCAATTCAATCCGCATTTTGCTTTTAACGTATTGGAAATGCTGCGTTATGAAATTTTATTCGATCCTCAGAATGCATCGGAAATTATCGTTTCATTTGCCAACTTGTTAAGGTACAACATCCATTATGGAAGCACTATGGTTCCTGTTGAAACCGATATCAAATATGTAGAGGATTATTTGAAGCTGCAAAAAATGCGCTTTAACCGACGGTTGGATTATACGATAGATGTGGATGAATCTATAAGGGATATAAAAATTCCAAAGCTTATTATTCAGCCGCTCATCGAGAACAGTATAAAGCATTGCATCGAGGACACGGCTCACTTGGATATTGCGATTAGCATTTTACGAAAAGACGATTATTTATATATGGCTGTTAAGGATAATGGGAAAGGAATTGAGCCGGACAGGCTGGCTTTGCTTCAGCAATCGCTCGAGCGGGGAACGAATGACACGGAGCACTACGGTATTTTTCATTCGCATCGCGTCGTTCAGCTCATTTATGGCGAGCAGTTCGGGATGACGATTGACAGCGTTCATGGAGAAGGAACGAATGTTGAAATCAAGATACCTTTAAATAAAGGGGATTGAAAGCATGTATAGAGTGCTTATCGTGGAAGATGAGGATATCATTCGCAAAGGACTTACCTACAAGGTGGATTGGCTGAACAATAACTGTGTAGTCGTTGGCAGTGCGATCGATGGGAATGATGGGCTGGAACAAATAAAAAAGCTAAAGCCTGACATCGTGATCACCGATATAAGGATGCCTTTTAAGGATGGAATTATCATGCTGGAGGAAGCACTGGCTGTACATGATTTTGAGACGATTATTATTTCAGGGTACAGTGAATTTGATTATGCCCAAAAAGCGATTTCGCTGGGAGTCAGTGAATACATTTTAAAGCCGATTGATTTTAGATTGCTTGATATAGCGATTCAGAAAACTAGTAAGAAAATCGATGCAAGGCAGCATGAAGAAAAGAAGCATGAATTCCTTCATAGGTATCAGGAGGTGCTCGATGTTGAAGCCTTATCGGTTCACTCCACCTATGTTTCGGCCATGCTGGACTATATTAAAGGAAATTACCCGCACAGAGTTTCGATAACGGATCTGAGCGAGAAATTGCAGGTATCCACGGTGTATCTGAATGCCAAATTCAAGGATGAAACGAACTATACGTTTAATGATTTTTTAAACCGGTACAGAATTATTAAAGCAATTGATTTTATGGAAAATAGCGGCAAGCTTATCTATGAAATCGCGGAGCTGGTAGGGTTTAAGGAATACAAGTATTTTAGTCAAGTGTTCAAGAAGTATGTCGGGTATTCGCCTACTCATTTTACGAAGTAAAGATGGCGGCGCCAGTCGGGCAAGCAATAGAATAGGACGGCGCTGCGATCAAGATTGGACTACAGCTGTTGTAGTCCAATCTTTTCATTATCATCACGCTTCCCGAGGAGCGTACTTCAGATCAATCGCATTGAGCTTGGCGTTGGGAGGGCTCCACTTTGGCGGGCCATACTTGCGCATGTAGCCCAGCGTGTTGAGATAGTCGTTCACAGGCTGCTCTTCATCGAGCGTGCGGAACAGCTCCCAGCAAGCGATAACGTCATTGAGCGCACGATGCCCGCCGACGAGCGGAATGGCGTAACGGTCGCACATATCTTTTAGCGTATGCGGGTAGACATGCCGCTCCCTGCTTATGGTAAGCGTGTCGATAAAGTCGTTGCGGAAGGAACGGCCTGCAATGCGCATCAGGGAATGATGCAGGAAGCTCAGGTCGAATTGGGCATTATGAGCCACAAGCACTTGGTCGCCGACGATCATCCGGTTCAAGATGCGGAACGCGGTGTCTTCATCCATGCCGCATGCGGTCATATCGTCAGTAATGCCGGTCAGTTCGGTAATTTTTGGCGCGAGCTTGCCGTCATATTGGACCAGCGTACTGAATTCGCTGGCGATCTCGCCATTGACGACGCGGATGGCCGCCATCTCGATGACGCGGTCGTTCTTGGGATCGAGTCCGCTCGTCTCGAAATCGAATACGGTAAAGGATCGTTCTTGCAAAAGAGTCATATGTGTTCACCACTTTTTTATGTAAATTCGTAGAGCACTATCCTTATAACTTCTACACGCATGCCCGATCCCCTTTCCAAAAACGCGAAAAACCTCGGAACCGGCTTTATGGATAGCGGCTCCGAGGCGTGTCCTTCTATAATTTAGTGGTTGTTGCCGGACGCATTTCCTTTCTTGTCTGACGATTTGGTTTTGGTGTTTTTGTTGGCATGACCTTGCTGCTTCGCCATTAGTCTCGCCTCCTTCCTAAGTGGTATTTTTAGTGTGAGGCTGAGGGGGCTTCCTTTATGCAGCGTGAATTTTGGATTCTGTGCAATTCGCTCTTTCTATCTTTCATGGATGTGATACACTGTTGGTAGATAAGAGACGTACGTACATAATTGCTTTATGCAACGGAGGAACGTCAGATGCGACTGGGAGAAGTCTTGGAACGAATTTGGAGCGGGATAAAAGGAGGGGATTTGCCGCCGGAGCGCAAGCTTGGCAAAGAGGCTGTAACGGCACTTATTATTCATAGTTGTTTTCAGTTCGGCGCGTCTATGTCGGGCTTGTTCTTGAACTTATATTTGTGGAGGCTGACCGAGGACCTGGTCATCAATGCCGTCTACAATATTATCAGCTTTATTATTACGCCTATTGCCTTTGCAGTCGGCGGCTGGATATCGAAAAAATATGACCGCATGTTGACCTACCGGCTCGGTATTGTCATGATTGCGTTTTTTTATTTGCTTGTTATTTTGGCGCAGGAGCAGGTGCCGAATTATTATATCTGGTTTGCGATCTTTAACGGTTTTGCGTCAGGCTTCTATTGGACGGGGTATCTGGTGCTGCAATATGATGTCTCGACGGATGCCAACCGGATTCGTTTCCTGGCGATCAATATGGTTACGTTCAACTCCGCCGGTCTGGCTGGCCCTGCGCTGGCGGGATTTGTTATCCAACGGAATGACGGTTTGTCCGGCTACATCTTGATCTTTACGGTTGCTTTTATTATGTTCGTAGTCGCCGCGCTGATCAGCTTCCGGATTCCGACGATCAAGACCCATCACAAGACGTATTATCTAAAGTTGATGGGCGAGGTCATGCGCCGCAACAAGCGGTGGGTCAAAGGCCTGTACAGCTTCCTGATCCTTGGCTTGTTCCAAGGCATTATGCTGTTCTTGCCCAATATCCTGCTCTTTCAGGCTGTGAACCGGGAGGACTGGGTCGGTTATCTCGGCGTCTTCTTCTCGGCGCTGACGGTGGCGACAGGTTATGTCATCTCCCGCAGGGCGCAAAAAGAAAATGTGCGCCGATACGTGTTCCTCGCGACGAGCGGAACGGTGCTTGGCGCAGCATTGCTGCTGGTCCAAGTGGAATTATGGTCCGTCGTCCTGTTCATGGTTCTGTTCTCGATCTGCAACCCGCTTGCCATTAACACGCTCACTTCTTATTACTACCGGATTATCGGGGAGCTGCCGCTCAAAGGGCAGCTGCGCATCGAGTCGGTTGTCATGCGAGAGGTGTTCCTGAATATCGGACGGGTAGTGTCGATTGTGCTGCTTGCGGTTTTCGGCTCCGATCTGGAATCGATCTGGATGCCGATCATCCTGTTCGGCGCTGCTGCAATGCAGTATGCGCTGGCGTGGCTGATCAGCGAGGATCAACCTAAGATGGTAGCGGAGCGGGCTTCGTTGGCAAAAGAAGCATAGATAAAAAAAGCAGCGGCTCAGCCGCTGCTTTTTTTAATTCCAATAGATTAGAGCCGTTTGCGCTTGTAGAAGACGATGAAGAGACATGCTGCAAGCAGGACGGCAGCGGACACCGCGGCCGTTATCGCTTCTTTCTCTTTATTCTCGTTCTGCGCTGCGGTATTGCCGGGGAAGCCGCCGAAGCCGCCCATTCCTTCCGGCCGCATCCCCCCCATGAAGCCGCCTTGGCCTTGACCCTGGCCCGGGAACCCGCCCTGACCGGCCCCGTTGCCGTTAGGCTGGACTGCTCCGGGCGCTTGCTGTGCATTGCCGTTTTGGCCATTCGGGTTGCTTGGCTTAGTCTGTTCTTGGCCATTGCCGCCATTCAGATTGTCCGGCTGTGCAGCGTCTTTCTGGGTATTTGTCTCTGCAGCCAGAATGACCTGACCGCCTTGTGCGACAGACAGCATCGCTGCTTGGGCGATGCTGTCGCCGCTCGAAGCGTTGGCGGAGCTCCCGCCTTGAGCTCCTCCCTCAGGAGGCGTGAAGCCCTCCCGCATTTGTCCGTTCGGGAAGCCGCCTTCAGGAGGCGTGAAGCCCTCCGGCATCTGTCCGTTCGGGAAGCCTCCCTCAGGAGGCGTGAAGCCCTCCGGCATCTGTCCGTTCGGGAAGCCGCCTTCAGGAGGCGTGAAGCCCTCCGGCATCTGCCCGTTCGGGAAGCCGCCCTCAGGAGGCGCGAAGCCCTCCGGCATCTGTCCGCCCGGGAAGCCGCCTCCATTACCGCCCATGCCAGGGCGCCCCATGCCGCCTCCGCCAAAGCCGCGGCTGCCGCTGCCAGAACCGTCGCCGGAAGATGGCTCTGTGCCGTCAAGCTGCTTGGCAATGCTTGCAGTCTGCGTCTCCGTGAAGCTAAGCAATTGCTCCACCCCTTGCTCGTATTGCTCATACGTGACAAAGGCAGTAGGGTCGGCTTTGACATGCTCGGAGATTAACTCCTTTAGCTCTGCCACACGGCCTTGGAAGCGCTCGTCTTCCAAATAGCCGTCCAGCATCTCCGCTATGATCTCATGATAGCGTTCCTTGTAGGCGTCGCCCGCCAGCAGCTTCGCGACGAGCGGTCGGTCGGCTACTGCTCCTGTCGTCGGTTCGTCGATCAGGATGCCCGAGCCTCCGAAGCCCCCAAAGGACATATTGTAGTCCCAAGGAAGAATGGAGAAGACCCCGTCCAATTCATAGAGGTAGTAGTTATGCTTCAACTCGGACAAGTAGCTGTCCATGTTGCCGATGACGGCGTTCAGCGCGATATACTTCAGCGCCGTATCGACGTCGATCACGGATTCGTAGTCGGTTCCGTTGTTCAGCTCATCCATCATGGCAAGCAAGGCCTGGTCGTTACGCTTGTCTGATTTCACATCTAGTCCAGTGTAGGCAGAGGCGGTCCCGAGCCAATTCAGCTCGCTGCCGTTGCCGCCGTTGGCTTTGTATAACGTGCCGTACGCCTTGCCGAAATTCCGTTCCAGATAAGCGTCGCCGATCTGCTCGATAGCTAGATAGAAGCCCCACAGCTCTCCGTTCACATAGACGTTGACATAGGAGCGTTTTGGCGTGGGGAGTCCCATCTCCTCCGCCAACTCATACGACAGAAACTCCTGCATATAGCTGTTGTCGCTATAGTTGTTGTTCAGATTGATTTTGCTGATGCCGCCGAGCGTCTGATTCACGTATTCGTCAAAGGAGATTTTGAAGCTGTAGCGGTCCGAATTCTGCATATTCACCACGCTGCGCAGGCTCAGATTTCCTTTGGTTCGAATAGCTACATTCTCGTATTTCTCGCCGTTATATTCCACTGTCGCTTGCTTGAACTGCTCTGCGGACGCATTGTCCAGCATGTCCTGGAAGTCGTCCGGATCAATCGTAATTTTCACGTCGACAATCTCATCCTGCGGGAAATACTTCTCATCCAGCAGCTGTTCGTCCGCAGATACGATTCCGGTGCCGAATGTCTCGGTTGCGCCGGAGTCCATAGCCAGCGCCACTCCGACGAGGGCGACGACGATTAGAAGCGTCATAAGCCGGGCCGCGTTTTGACGGAAACCTCCCATCGGTTCATCCCCTCCATTTCTTAAGATACATAATCTCCGTTATAGCTGATAAGCACTGCGCTGCGCACACCCGGAATCGACGACAATTGATTGACGAAGCGGCCCGTGTGATCCTTCAGGCGAAGCTCCAGCGTCAGCTCGATCGAGCCTGGCGTTACGTTCTTTTGCTTCACGTTGAATCGTTTGGCGTGCTGGCTTACATGCTTGTGAAGCAGCTCTTCACCTTCATCGCTGTCGAGATGGGCTACAAGCAGGAACGGCGTCTCTGCGGTGCCGCCTTTTACGAAGAAGAAGAGAATCAGGCCGACGATAACCGAGCCGATAATTGCAAGATTGTAGAAGCCTGCGCCCGTTACGATGCCGGCTACTGCCGCCCAGAACAGGAAGATGAGGTCTGTCGGGTCCTTGATCGGTGTGCGGAAGCGGACGATCGACAGCGCGCCGACCATACCAAGAGAGAGCACGAGATTGGAATTGATGGCGATAATAACGACCGCTGTAATCATGGTCATGCCGATCAGAGAGACGTTGAAGCTCTTGGAATAAAGCACACCGCTGAATATACGGCGGTAGAGCAAGTAGATGAACAGTCCGATGATGAACGCAACGGCTAGCGTCAGCAGGATTTTGCTAAGGCTGATGTCCGATGCGAAATTGTTCAAGACAGAATTGCGGATAATATCCGAGAAATTCGTAGATGATTGCTGTGAAGCCTCCATATTAATAATCCTCCCATGAGTTCGATTTCAAATATTTGCGGCAGATCACATACTTGGATGCGGATTGCCGGTTCAGTCCTTCGAGTTGAATCGCCGTCTGTATCGCCGCCGGCATGTACTCGTCATACTTGACCTCCAGAATGATCAGATTCTGATCAATCGCGCTGACCGGAGCGAGCTCCGGGTCGAAGATGTCTGTTGCGTGCAGCCCGGTTCGGAGCTCCTTGTCGAATGTAATGCGCACATTCCCATGCTCGTTCACAAAAGGCTCGCGCACATAATCGACAATGACTTTGGGCGCCAGCAGGCTGTTCTTCATCAGATCGTGAATTTCGAGCAGCAGGGGCTTGCGGCCCTCCTGCAGGACGCTGATATCGCCAGCGAGCAAGGCATCGTACATTTCGCGGGTAAGCGGCTCCTTTACTTTGGCGATGTAATCCTTGAATTTGATTTTTTTCTCAAAATGAATGACGCCGTCGGAGCGGTTGTAGATACGTATGCGGTATTTGGCCCGGTCCCGGATGCCGCCGAGCTTCTCGTGCAGCGCCGTGTTATGAATATCGTCGAAGTAAAGGCTTCGGATATGATATTCTCCGCCGGCTCCGACATGCTTGTCCTGCTTCATAAGCCCCTTCAGACGCTGGCGGATTATGAAATGCTGATGATGGTTAATCATAAACTTAAGCTCGTTGCGGTACTTAAGATCTTCGTTCAATTGTTCACACCTCGTTTCGATCGCTTCTCTGTAACCACTGCTATTGTATAAATCTTTACTTATTCTTAACTTAAGGCCCGCTGAAAGATTGCTGAATGCGTGTCAAGAGCAGGTTATGTTAATCTTTTGTTATCAAATGGACAAAGGAGGGGGTGATTGGAATGAAGAAGGAAGGACTTATTATTGCGCTTGTTGCGCTTGTTGTTGTCGGGGTTTTCTTCTGGGTGGAGAGCCGGAAGGACGAAGCAAGGGACAAGCCTCATTCGCTTGTCATGAATGTAGGGGAGGATGCGGCGACAGTCCGGTCATTCACTTGGCAGAGCGGCAGCAAGCTGAATAGAAGCTTGATTCAATATGTAGAGAGCGAGAGCCGGGATGTGGATTGGGACAGCGTACACGCGATGACGGTCGAAGGGGCCTTTGATCTGATTGCGGCAGACGGCAATCGGCACATGGTGCATCAGGCGACCATAACCGGGCTTCAAGCGAGCAAAACGTATGCCTACCGGGTAGGGGACGGCTCGGCGAAGGGATGGAGCGGGACGGAGCTTTTTTATACCATTACAGATTCGCATCAGGACGGCGGGTTTGCATTTATTAATGTGACGGATTCGCAAGGAGAGACGGAGAAGGACTTCAAGCTGTGGGGGGATACGCTGAAGCAAGCGGCCCGGACAGTGCCGGATGCCGCGTTCATTGTTCATAATGGCGATCTGACCGAGGATCCGAAGGATATGGGGGCGTGGGATTCATTCTTCCGCGAGGCTGCGCCTTGGCTGTCCTCCGTTCCGCTGATGCCGGTAACGGGCAATCATGATGAGGTGGACGGAGATGCGGAGCCGTTCGTCTCGCTGTTCCATGTGCCGGATAACGGAGCGCCGGATTCGATTGAGGGGACGACCTATTATTTTGATTATGACGACGCCAGGTTCATCATGCTCAATACGGAATCCAATATTAAGGGGCAGACGAAGTGGCTGGAGGATGTGCTGAAGAAAAACACGCGGAAATGGGTGATCGTCTCCCTTCATAGAGGGCCATACGGAGGCAATCAGAACAAGAACATCGGGGACTGGGTGGAGCTGTTCGACCGCTACGAGGTGGACTTGGTGCTGCAGGGACATAACCATGAATACGCACGTTCCTATCCGCTGCGGGACGGCAAGATTGCCCCCGGCAACGATTCCTATGTGCTGGACCGCGCTGGCACGGTCTATGTCGTCACGAATGCGGCCGGACAAAAGCTGAACGAGAAGAAGAAGGATCAATTCTACCACAAGGTGCACCTCCAGAATGGCAAAAGGATGTTCGCCGCTGTAAGAATCAGCGGGAACACCCTCCGGTTCCAGGCTTATGATACGGACGGGAAGCTATGGGACGAGTTCGTGCTGGAGCATACGTCGACACCGTCCGCGCCAACTTCTTAATCTTGCGGATCCAAGGACAGCTCCCTGTACAGCGGGAGCGTAATGATGAACGATGCGCCTTCGCCGGTATTGCTGACCACCTTGATATGTCCATGATGGGCTTCGATAATCGAATGTGTAATCGCAAGTCCCAGCCCGGTCCCGCCACGTGCGCGCGACCGGGACTCTTCTCCCCGATAGAAGCGCTCGAAGATATGAGGAAGATGGGCGGGCGGGATGCCGGAGCCGTTATCCCGCACTTCAAGGCTGGCAGTGTCGCCGTTATCGCTTAGAATCACTTCGATCTCGCCCAGCTTGGCATCCGTATGCTGAACGGCATTATGGAAGAGGTTCAGCACAACCTGCTTCAGCTTGTCCCGATGAATACGGGCCGTCACGCTGTCTCTGATCTGTAAGCTATAGCGGCGATTATCGGCAAGCAGGTCAAGCTGGGGCTCCATCTCCGCCAGCAGCAGATCTAGCCTAGCCGGCTCCAGCTTGAGAGGCGCGGGCTGATCCAGCCTGACCAGCTGAAGCAAGTCCTCCACCAGCTTGTTCACTCTCTCCGATTCCGTCTTCATGCTGCCAAGCGCTCGCATAAGCTGCTCCCTATCTGCAGCCGCTCCTCTCAGCAGCACCTCGATAAAGCCGTGCAGGGAAGTAAGCGGCGTCCTGAGCTCATGGGATGCATCCGCGATAAATCGCCTCATTCGTTCATTGGTTGCGCGTTCTTGCTCGAACGCAGCGTCAAGCCGCATAAGCATATTGTTGAATGCCTCGGATAAGGAATCGATCTCGGATTGACCTTGGCGCTCCGGCAGCCGCGTATTCAGGCTGCCTGCATCCGTAAGCTCCGCCGCCTGTACCACCTTGGAGAGCGGATGCAGCGTTCTCCGCAGCAGGGGCAAGTACAGCAGAAGCCCTGCGACTAAAGCCGCGGCGGCGAGCGAAGCGAAGATAGCGACCTGAGTAAGCAGTTGGCTGCGCAGCGACTCCGTCTCGACGGCAGCTTGCAGCACACCGCCATCCTTGTCCCCTGGACGGCCGACGATACGGAATACGGCCATATATTCCCTTCCGCCAGCTGCTGTGATGAGCTGATAGCCAGGACGTTCTCCGGCTTGAAGCCTCTGGCGGATTCCGTTGTAAGCTTCGGCACTAAGCAGCGGAGTTTCCTTCGGATCGATGCTGCCGCCCTCGATCACCGATTGCGCTGCCCCGGATTGATCGATGACTACGAGTGAAAATCCGGGCTGGAACAGCAAGGGAGAGTCCGGGCGTATTTTGCCGGGATGGCGAATGCCGGGCTCCTTGATATCCAGCCGGAACAGATCGGGAGGCAGCGACATCAGCTGGGTGTTCAGCGCCTCTGCTTTGTTGCGGTACAGGAAGTCCTTCATGAACAGAAATTGCAATATGCCGATTAGCAAAAACAATGCCGCGAGCACCAGCAAGGACCGGACCAGCAGCTGCAGCCGCAGCGATTGGGGTCTAAGCAAGCGCTGTATCATGCCAGACTGCTTCTTCATGGCAAGTCCACCCGGTATCCGGCGCCGCGGAGCGTGCGGATAAGCCGGTGCTCCTTGTCGCCAAGCTTGTCGCGAAGGGATCGGATGTAGACTTCGACGATATTTTGTTCCCCGCCAAAATCATAGCCCCACACCTTCTCCAAAATCAGCGACTTGCTCAGTACGACGCCATGATTCATCACAATGTATTTCAGCAGCTCGTATTCCGTAGGAGACAGCTCCACGATGTCCTCTCGATAGCGAATCTCCTTGCGCTTGTCATCGATACGGAAGGGGCCGCAGCTGACCTCGCCTAGCAGATTGGGGAACTGGTTGCGCAATCTGGCGTGAATGCGCGCCAGCAGCTCCTCGAAGCTGAACGGCTTGACCAAGTAGTCATCAGCCCCGAGCGACAGGCCGTGGACGCGGTCCTCCACCTCATCCTTGGCTGTCAGCATAATGACCGCGACTTGCGAGCCCGCCTGCTTCAGCTCCCTGCACACCGCAAACCCGTCCAGATCCGGCATCATCACATCCAGAATAACGACATGCGGCTGGAATTCGGCCGCGGTCTGAAGCGCGATTCTCCCGTCTTCAGCCGTTGCAATCTGCGCCCCCTCATTCGCCAGCCCCATCTCCAAAAATTGCACGATTGACGCCTCGTCATCCACGACGAGAATTTTAATTCCGTTCAGCGTTCGCATCCGTTGTCCTCCACTTAATGGCTTGTCCCTCTATTATGAGCGTAAGCCCTCCAATATCCAACTCCCTGCAGCCATAATTGGGCGATATTCAGCAAATTTTCAGCGAGGGGATTTTTTTTCATTTTGATGAAATGAAATGCGTTTTTTGGGGATAGTAACGGTGGTAGCAACTATCAATTCAGGCTGACTAAAGGAAGGTGCAAACGAATGAAGGATAAGCAAGTCCAAGCATATTCGAAAAAGAAAACGGGCGCGGGATGGCTCTCGGCCAAATACTTAAGCGTGGCAATCATTACGCTTGCGCTGATGTTCAGCTTGCCGAATACAACGCTGGCGGTCGGCAAACGCGCGAAAGGTCCTGACGTCTATGTCATACAGGGCATGCTCAAGTCGATTGGCAGCTATGCCGGTCCTATTGACGGCTATTATGGTCCTGCAACAGTAAAAGGCGTTAAATACTATCAAAAGACGCATGGACTGGCTGTAACGGGCTCGGTGGATACGAAGACGCTGCAATCCATCAGCTATTCCTATGCGAAAGCAAAAGGCGCGGCTGGCCAATCCAAAGCTCAAGCGAAGAGCAAAGCAAAAGGCACAGGTAAAGCTGGCGCTGGAGCAGGTGCAGGCGGCGGAGCTGGTAAAGGCGCAGGCGGAGGAGCTGGTGGCGGCGCAGGCGGCGGAACTGGTGGCGGCGCAGGCGGCGGAACTGGTGGCGGCGCAGGCGGCGGAGCTGGTGGCGGCGCAGGTATTGGCGGCGGCAAAGGCGGCATCGGCGGTGGTGAAGGCAAAGGCGGCAACATCCGCGGCGCAGGCGAAGGCAAGGGCGGCAACATCGGTGGCGGCGGAGCCGGCAAAGGCGGCAACATCGGCGGCGGCGGAGCCGGTAAAGGCGGCAATGTCGGCGGCGCAGGCGAAGGCAAAGGCGGCAACATCGGCGGCGGCGGAGCCGGCAAAGGCGGCAATGTCGGCGGTGCAGGAGAAGGCAAGGGCGGCAACATCGGCGGCGGCGGAGCGGGCAAAACGCCTCCAGGCGGCAAAGTTCCGCCAAGCGGCAAGATCGACAGCCAGCCGCGCAGCCAGCAATAGCATGTAACGAATATAGGCCGTCTCGATAGGTCCTCCTTGCGGAGTATACCGATCGAGACGGCTTTTTGCCATGAACGCGACTAGAGGCGAGTGGATGGGCGACCCAAAAAAGGTTAAACTATCATTACCGTATTCTAGCAAGCGAAATGGAGCAGCGAGATGAACAATTGGAGCGTAAAAAAACAAGCCAACGCCATCTTGATCTTATCAGGCGCAGGAATTCTTGCGGCGTTCCCCTTCCAGCACACGTTTGCGGGAGGGCTGTTATTCGCCGTATTCAGCGCCGGGACGATTGGCGGACTGGCGGATTCTTTTGCAATCAGCGCATTGTTCGGCGATCCTCTGCGGATCAAATGGCCGAAATGGATGGGCACTCATATTATTTCACGCAATAAAGAGCGGCTGATCGGCGAGCTTGTCGACATGGTGGAGAAGGAGCTGCTGACGGTTGCATCGATCAAGGCTACGCTTGAGGAGCATGATCTTGGCAAAGTACTGGTGCGCTACCTGTCTGAGAGCGGCGGAAGCGAAGAGGTCCAGCAATTCGCAGGCAAGCTGGCAGGCGATCTGCTGCAGAAAGTAGAGCCGGGCGGGCTGGCCGGAGGCATCGAGCGCTTCGCGTATGATCATGCCGGATCCTTGCAGGTATCCGATGTGCTCGCCGATGTGGGCGAATGGACGATACGCAACGGTTATGATGATCGAATCATCGCTTTTGTCGTTCAGCCGCTGGTGCAGCTAGTGAAGTCGGAGCCATTCCGCGCGCTTGTCGAGCAGTTCGCCGAATCGGCGATCCGATCCTACGAAGGGGAGAAGCTGCGCCGCAGGCTGGTCGACTTCACAGCGGGCTTGAATGCGCCCGCGATTAGCGTGAAGGTTCAGGATTGGCTCGCCAATTTCATTGAGCAATTCGCTCTGGAGGACCATCCGCAGCGCCAGAGCTTCAAGCTGTTTCTGGCTGAGTTCGTGCGCAGGCTGAGGGAGGACGAAGCGCTTCGCCAGAGCATTGAGGCCGGGAAGCTGAACATACTGGCCAAGATTCAGGAGAATGTCCCGCTAGAGGAGCTGCTGAAGGCCCGTATCGAGAAAGCCCGGTCAGCGCTCATGGCAGCAGCTCAAGAAGAGGGAGCGCCGCAGGCGTCCCCGCTAGGCTGGCTGCGCCAGGAGATTGACAGAGGACTTGAGCAATTAAGGACGCGTGACGATCTTCAGGCTGCGCTCGACACAGGCGTCAAGTCGCTGCTGCTCGGCTGGCTTGAGAATAAGCATGCGCTTATCGGACGTTTGGTGAGAGAGAAGCTGGATTCTTTTTCAGAGGAAGAGCTTATAGCATTGATCAAAGATAAAGCAGGCAAGGACCTGCAATATATCCGGCTCAACGGGATGGTTGTAGGCGGGCTGGTCGGCCTCATTCTCTATCTGCTCACGTTCTGGATAGGGGGACGATAACATGACGATGAGACGAAAAGCGAATTTGAGCTTGCTGCTGCTGGCACTATTATTCATCGGTGCGGCTGCCCTGATGTACTGGTATCCCGGCAGATGGTGGTCCAAGCTGCTGCTGTATTCCGCGGAAGCGGGATTGGTAGGGGCGCTTGCCGATCTGTTCGCTGTGACGGTCTTGTTCCGGCATCCGCTCGGCATGCGCTGGGTTCCGCATACGGCGATTATTCCGCGCAATCGGACGAAGCTGGTCGAAGGTGTCGCCGCGATGGTGGAGGAGCAGCTGCTCAGCAAAAGCATGATCAAGGACAAGCTGATGGCTTACAGCATTGTGGATGCGATCATCGGCTGGGTAGACCGTAAAGGCAGAGGTGGCATGGGTATTGCCGAGAAGGGCTGGGAGCTGCTCCTCTCCTGGGTGAAGGGAACGGATACGGTGAAGCTGGCATCCAAGCTGGACGGATATGTTCGGGGCAAGCTTCGCGGGATGGATCTGTCCCGTTATGGCGGAAGAGGACTTCGCTGGCTGCTGGTGAACAGCGATTTTCAGAAGTGGATGGGTCAGGTCGTCGATTATGCGGCAAAACGAGTGGCTAGCGAGGATACGAAGGGAGCGATTCGCGCCATGCTGGCGAAGGAGAAGGACAATTTCGTCTCCGAGGGCGGCTCCTTCACCAAGTGGCTGAAGCGCAAGCTCGTAGATTTCGCTGAGGCGGCAGACGCTCTTAATCTGGATGATGCTGCGAATACGCTCTACAATGATCTGCAATCGTTCATGAACGATCTAAAGGATCCGAAGCATGAGCTTCGCGTGCTGGTCGAGGTCCGGCTGATGGAGCTGGCGGAGAAGCTGGAGACGAGCGAGGACATGGCTGCTACCATAGAGAAATGGAAGCTTGAGCTGCTGGATGAGCTGTCGCTGCAGCCTTCCATCCATGCGCTGCTGGACAGCATGAGAGGCATGCTGCTCGCAGGCAGCGAGCTGAAGTACTTGGCGGCAGAGGAGCGCCAGCTTCATGTCGACGATGTGAAGAATTGGCTGTCGGAGCTGATCGGCGCGTATTGGGAAGCGTTCAAGGCGGATGAGGAGATCAAAGCTCAGCTTGACGGCTACTTGAAGCAATTCATCAACGGCATTATGGAGCAGGAGCATGCCTTGATCGGCCGCATTGCGCGCAAGACGCTGGAGGGCTTCACGGAGGAACGGCTGGTGGAATTTATCGAAAGCAAGGTCGAGACGGACTTGCAGCGTATCCGGCTGAACGGCGCTTTTATCGGAGCCGGAGTGGGCGCGCTTATCTTCGTATTCCTGAATGGCGTATATGGGCCGCTGCTGGAGTATCTATTTTAGGAAAGTACTGGAGAGAAGGCCTGTACCGCATGGCGGTAGGGGCCTTTTTTTCGCGGAATGGACACATTACCCTAAAAAGAAAACGCTGACATCAAAGTTAAATCGTTTATACTATAGATAGTGATAGACAGACTATCGAATGGAGGAAGCAGGCCTGAACAACATTAGATTATTCGCAGATAGCGTGTCGGATTTGCCGCAAGAATGGATTGAGAGGTATAACATTACGATCGTGCCTCTTTATATTATTTTCAACGAGGAAGTCTTCCGGGACGGAATTGATATTACGACTAAGGAGATTTACCGCCGGGTGGAGGAGAACGGGGTATTGCCTCGTACGGCAGCGCCTTCGCCGGATGATTTCACGCAAGCCTTTCAAGACGCTATCGACGCGGGAGATTCGGTGTTGTTTATCAGCATGTCTGCCAAAGTGTCTTCCACATATCAGAATGCCAGAATTGCCATGAATGATTTCCCTGAGGGACGGATCACGATCGTCGATTCCACCCACTTGTCCGCAAGCACGACCATGCTCGTCATTATGGCCGCACGCTTGCTGGAGGAAGGGAAGGATATGGACACGGTGGTCGCACATCTGGAGTCGTACCGGGATCGCGTCGAGATCGACATCCTGATCGACCGCCTGGATTACTTGCATAAGGGCGGCCGCGTATCCAGCATTCAGAACATGATCGGCAGCTTATTGAATATTCGTCCTGTGCTTGGTATCAAGCAAGGCCTTATCCTATCTACTAAGAAATACCGTGGCAAGACGCAAAAGGCGCTAGAGGGCGTTATGCAAAATATCGTAGATAATATTGATAGCATAGATCAAAATGTTGTCGTCATTGCTCAGACCGTAGCCGAGAAGGCCGCGGACTACATGCGCGATTACTTGCTAGAGCATACGTCGGTTAAAGAGGTCATTATGATTGAGGGCGGATGTACGATTTGCTCGCATACGGGGCCGAAGACGGTGGCGATTAGTTATTTGCGGAAGTAGGAAGTTTGATATAAAATTTACATTGACTTGGGAATCTATTTTCGAACTATTAGCGTAATTTACTTAGTTTATTAAAAATCGCACTGTTGTGCGGTTTTTTCTTTTTTATTGGAGCGTTGGAGACGCTCGTTTGCGATGGTGTTAAATGATATTAGTAGGAAATAGGTTGACAGCCCCTCATGGAGGTATGTGAGTACTAAGATCAATATTTTGTATACATAAATTAAATGACATGGTATATTTTTTTAAAGGAATGGAATTTTATCCAATGAATTTTCAATGAACCAGACATATGTTTCTTATAATTTTAAAATAATATTATGAAAGGTATGAAATTATGAATGGAAACAAGAACTGAGAGAACGTTAAGAAAACGTAAAAAATTTTGGAAAGACATATTAAGTCCACCGAAATTACTTCTCTTCTTAATACTCAGTTTTATTCTATATATGTTGTCAATGATTACATGGGTTAAAGCAATAAATGACGCTGTAAACTATGAAATGCTTATTTCTATATTAACAGTAAATATAGTTACAGTTAGCATATTTATGGTTGTTGGATTTGCAAACATTAAGCCTGTAGTTTTATTCGTGAAGTCTTTAGGTAGGATTGCATTCACTGTATGGGTTGTGTTGCTAGTTCAGCATTTGACAAATGACCAAGCTGAACAGAATTTATTTATAATTATTTGTACTCTCTTTATTGTGTATCTAGAAGTACTGCTTGATATTAACGATATGTTTCATCAAATTACGAATTATCAATCAATAAAATTTAGATTCTTAAATACAAAGTTTTTACAAGATTATTCAATACCGTTGTCCATTCTGACATTAGCTATTATGAATGTAATACTATCATCCTTTATTGAAAATTTTATAAGTATATTTTAAATGAAAGTTCAGTCTATAGTTGGGCCCTACGGACAAAAGAATGAATTGATGATTAGTATATTCAATTTGTTTTTTTGATTTATGCGCGAAGGGAATAACGAGGCTATCCACAATTCCTTCCAGCAAGACGAGAGCCATTTGAAGATGCATAACAAAGTGGCGAGTCATTTTCGGCGATGACATGCATGGCGGGATTATGATACTTCCGTCCAGCCACAGCCTAATAGTCTATTAGATTGAAGGACATTAATATGAGATATAGAGGAAGTTATGATGGTGGTATAGATTTAGAATGGTCTGCTGAAATGTTTGGTTATCTTTCGATACCTGTATTTTTATTAGGAGTCGTATTTTTTTCATTCCCTGATTTGATTTATACATTTGTTAGATATAGAAGTTACAGGATGATGAAACCTAATTCCGAATTTGAAGAAGATTTCACAACAAAATCAATACCCAGACCATTGGAAATCATATTGAAGATATTTGGAGTGCTTTTGATTGTTTTAGGAATCATTTGGTTCGGCTTCTCGGAAGAATTTTACGAGCTTTGTTTTAAATGAACAAGGATGGAATTAATCCGTAGAGTCTTGATTAAATAGCCAGGAACCGTGCGTGGCGGAGGAAGATGCGTAGCATGATTCTATTGAAACAGGAGAATGGCAACCCAGATCGAAAAATTGGGACGTAAAACTATATATCTTCGGCACGAGTGCAATGACCGCCAGATTATTCTCTCGAGCTTACTATCAGACAAGGCACTACCTTAGCGGGTAAGTGCCTTTTTGTCGTTGAAAACGAGGTGAAAACAGTTAGAGGGTCATACAAGGTAGTCGTGATTCTGTGCGCAACATTTTCGTTTAATTTATTACAAAAAAACCGAAAAATTGATATAATAACAAGGATTAGGTTCTCAGATTATCACAAAATTTATAGCCATTCATTCTATCCTATCCGACGAACAGGGGGTTCTTTACGTTGGCCAAGCATGTGCTTCCGATTGTCCATCCGCCATTGTATGGGCTGTTAAGTTGGGCGTACACACTCAGCATCACGAGTTCGATGCCGAACTTCAATCCTTGGTTTTACAGCAACTTTATCCAGGTATGCTGCAACAAGAATTATTTGGAGGACAAGCAAGAATTGTTTTTTGACTTCTATCGCGGGGGGAATAATGAGCTTAATCACAATCCCTTCCTATTATCCAGTACGCTAGATACACCTATGCTTTATGAGATTTTTAAGGATTCGCTTCATCCCTTCTTGATGAAGAAGCTTCAGGAGGGCGTTTATCCCGTATTATTTCTCGATGAATATCACATCTCCTACACCACCGCATACCACGCTTACCCGTTTCCCCATCATGTGCTTATCTACGGTTATGACGAAGATCGCCATATCTATCACACCTACGGGTTCGGCAAAGACCTGCTGCTAGGCTACCACGAGACCACCTTTGACGAACTGGAACAGGCTTTCCACTCCATCGACAACTACCTGAAAAACCACGCCATCTATGATCAATACAACTACTTCTTCACACTGCTGCCTCACTTTGTCTACTCCTTGAACATCCGCTTAATTTACGAGCAGCTAGGGGAATACTTGCGTTCCGAAAGCAGCAACAATGACCAGAACCGCTACTTCTCGCCTGACAAAGAATTTCTGGCCTTCGGGATTGCCTGCTATGACCACTTGATCGAGCATTTCCACATTTTAAGCCATCAACCAGAGTCCCTTGTGCGGGCAAATCCGCCCAGACAGCTTCATCTGCTCTGGGAGCATAAGAAAATGCTAAGAAGTCGCGCAGCCTATCTGCAAAAAGAAAACGCACTTCCGCAAGATGAAGGCTTGCTTCTTGAATTCCTTGAGCTGGAGGAGCTCGCTCATCAGTCTCGCAACCTCTATGCAGAGCATGTCGTGAAGGGAATCCCGGGGGTGCATGAGCGCATCAAGTACAATCTGGAGCGTATGCGGGATATGGAGCTGGAGCTGATTCCTAAGTTGATGGAGCAACTGAAACGGCATCAGACAGAACCGCTCCAACCGGCACAGCGCTGCTGCACGCCTCTAGCGTAACGCTATGATCGAAAGGCCGCCTGCATGAATGGTCTGCACCTAATCGTTACATGATGTCTAACGATTAGGGTGCAGCTCATGAACTGGCGGCTATTTGCCTATTATATGCAGCTTACTTGTACCAGCTGGCAACGTCCTGCACCAGTCCAAGCGCTCTGTCCGCAAGAAGTCTTATTTTAGCGGAATCCTCGCTGTTGGCATAATCGAACGCTATATATAGCTCTGACTCTAATCTACCGAAGGAGGCTTCGATCTCATAGTGGCCTGCAGGCTGCCGGTAATGACGAATCGCGTCCCATCCAGGAATAGAGACTGCCAGCTTGTCCATCCGAATAAGGAGACGGGGAGATTCCGTGATTATGCCTTCTTCCGCAGAGGACCTGTCATCCTCAACGCCAAATTCCTGAATAGGCCGATCCGGTTCAAAAGCATATTGGTTCAGCGCGACCGCCAAAGTCTGATCCATTCTGCCGATTGTCCGGCTGTAATTCAACCCCGGCATAGGGACCAATCTGCCATCCAGTCTGATATGCGCCAGCTCATCACGATGCTTTTCGGCAATGGCTTGAAGCAAGATATGCGCCAATATATTTTCTGCAAACCATTCGTCGTTCGCATCGGTGAAGGAGGAGAGGAGCATCTCCGACGAGCTGGTTCCCAGACTGACGGTGTATCTATGGATCGCCGCATGATGCAGCCCGTCAATCTGATGCTGTCCGCTAAGCTTGGTTTCCTGCTCTTTCATCAGCTGTGCATAAAGCTGGAACGAGTTTGTTTTGGCGGTCAGGCGAATATCGGTCGAGGCCGCAGCTTGTTGGTAGGCTGACCCTAAATCCTCCAATAGGATATTCCAGGAAGTGGCGTCCATCACAAGCGGATCCCCCATGAGGGCCAAATAATCTCCTGCCTCTCCCTTGCACCAATGCGCCTCCAGACGCCAGTCGGAAAATTTGCTTCTCCGGCGGTCAGCGCCTTCCATTAGCCCCTCCATATAAGAGATAATCGGCAGCTCCTTCAGCGGCTCGCTATGCTCAAATTTGAATACCGGAGTGAACATCCCCTGATTATACTGAACCACTTCATCACCCTTCGGAAAAAAACCGATGCGGAGTGCATCGTGCTGCTCCATCACGCGCCCTAGAGCAAGCGCCAGCAGCCTCTCGTCAAAGCCTTCAGGACGGTAGACGATGCTATAGTCATATCCTCTTCCGCTTGTGCCGGACAATGCTTTCGCCAAATACGACTGCTGAGCCCCGATCAGTTCGACCTTTCCTTCAATTGTGCCTGAGAAAAGGCTCCACTCCTGGTGCTCTGAGGCCGTCCGTTTCATGAGAGGGGCAGTGCTGGCAATCGTCTGGTTCCGGAACATGTCTTCCACCTTCAGCTTCCAGCCCTCTTGCTCCAATTGGCTGCAGACCCGGATGATCATGATGGAGCTGCCGCCCGCATCAAAGAACGGCTGATTCCGGTGAAAAGCACGGTGGCCTAATAGCTTCTCCCATACCGCAAATAAGATGGCTTCCTGCTCATTATGCGGTTCGCTGTCTTGCTCACTGCCGGCTGTGAAGTCTTGAAGCAGCCATTCGGGATGCTTCACCGGGTCAGGCAGCGACTTGCGATCCGCTTTCCCTGTAGGGGTAAGCGGAATGGCTTCCAGACTCATCATATAGGAAGGGATCATATAGGCAGGAAGCTGGCTGGCCAGATATTGGCGCAGCGTACCAGCTTCCGGCTGTTCTTCTGCGACGATATAGGCGCAGAGCGCCAGCTCATCCTGTCCCGCAATTGGCACGGTATGAAGGATCGTTTCGCGAATGCCAGGATAACGAAGCAGCACTTGCTCGATTTCGCCCATTTCAATGCGGAAACCGCGTATTTTTACTTGAAAATCCCGCCGTCCGATATATATGAATTCGCCGCTTTGCAGCCTGCGGACAATATCGCCGGTACGGTACAGCTTCTTGCCCATGCGATAAGGATGGCTGACAAAGGCCGCCTCGGTCAGATCAGGACGATTCATATATCCCCGGCCAAGTCCAGGCCCGCCGATGTACAGCTCGCCCGGCACTCCATCCGGCTGAAGCTGTCCGTCGGTATTCATGACAAGGAAAGGTGTTCCCGCCAAGCCGTTGCCAATCGTAATAGGATGCTGCTCCTCCGTAACCTCTTGCGCCGATGCCCACACGGTTGTCTCCGTCGGGCCATACAGGTTGAATAGCCGGGCAGAAGGGGACAAACAAGCCTTTAGCGATTGCCAGATGGATGGCGTTAGCGGCTCTGCCCCAATCATAAGCAAGCTCAAGGAGCTGAAGGCTTCGGTGGCGCCAGTCTGAGCCGACCACCACTTGTAGCGGGACGGAGTTAGCTGCAACACATCGATTCGTTCCTTTGTCAGCAGGACCGACAAGCGGGAAGGATCGTTTTTCTCCGCTTCGCTAGCCAGCACAATCGTCATGCCGAGCGAGAGGGGGAGCAAGGTTTCTACGATAAAGATGTCAAACGACACCGTCGCAAGTCCCAAGATGCGTTGCCCCGGATGAAGCGGCAATTGGGCCGCAAACCCGTCAAAAAAATGCGCAAGTCCGCGATGCTCGATCATGATGCCTTTTGGCCGTCCGGTAGATCCGGAAGTGTAGATGATGTATGCCAGATTATTCATGCCAGACACAGGCTCAAGATCGCGCTCATCCTCATGGTAGCTCGTATCTTCATCCAGATACCAAATCCGCTCTGCATCGATATCGCCTTGAAGCGCCTTCTGCAAGAGCAGGTAACGGCAGCCGCTGTCCTCCAGCATGAATTGCTTTCTTTCCTCTGGGAAGGTCGGATCAATCGCCAGATAAGCAGCGCCCGCTTTCAACACGGCTAATAGGCCAATAAGCAAATCGGGGGACCGATCGGCCATGAGCACCACAATATCATCGGGCGCAACCCCGTCTGCCCGCAGCGTTCGGGCCAGTCTATTGGCATGGGCATTCAGTTCCCGGTAAGTTATTGTTTTGTGTTCAAATATTAAGGCTGGAGCGTCAGGCGAAAGGGAGGCTTGACGCTCGAACTGCTCATGAGCCATCAGACGATTCGTATCGTTGTCCGTGCGGGGAGCGGAGGAGGCCAGCAGTGAAGCCTCAATCTCTTGTTCAGAGAGCAATCCGATAGAAGCCAGATCCAGTTGGGGCTGATCCAGCACCTGATCGACAATATGCAAGTAGTAACGCATATAAACCTCGATCGTCTCCGCCCGGAATAATGATGGATCGTATATAAGCTGAAGCTGAGCTTCATGGTTATCCAAGCAGAATTGCAATATTAAAGGCAAAGTAGAGTTATCGGCGATATTGGGGGAGAGGGAAGAATCTGTAGACCGGTACATGGATGAATACTGCGCGTCCTCCAGGCCAGCTTGCCTGATATTGAGCGTGGGTGCAAGCTCCTCAAATAGAAAATGGCTGTTGCGAAATCCAAGCGAGCATTTTTCCGCCACTTGCCGCAGCAAGGCAGAGAAGCATATGCCCTCATGCAAATTGATCCTGATCGGAAGCCCAAGCCGATCCGGCCGCGATTCACTGAAAAGATCATCATTTTCAGACTCGATACCAATAATTATGTCACGGTCGCCAGTCAGCTTGTGAAGCAAAACGAATTGGCATGATAAAAGCAAGGTGTGAATATCCGCCTGTTGCTGTTGCACATACGCATCCGCACGCTCCATTCGCTCGCGTCCAACCTTAGTTGCAACTACGCTGCCTTTATCAGACCGGCTGCGATCCGGCATTTTGTCATAAGGCAGCTCCAATCTCGGCAACGGCTCTTCAAGCTCCTGAAGCCAGTAGCTTTCCATTGTTTGGTTTGGCATGTTCGATTAGCCCCCTGATTTTGTCCATACTTAAATAAGCGTTTGTTTTACTGAAATGGGAAAAGGGATGTTGAATGTCCAAAGCTGTTATGAGGTATAGATCTGATGATTGAGCGGTTTCAAGCCATAGATAGGGGAGTACTGTAAGGAAAAACTGCGTCTGAGGTGAATTGCAATGTAATTTGATTAATCAACTAATCATTTCCAGATTACTACTAATGTACAATGTCTAGAAACAATGTTCAATAGAAAAAAAGTGAGTTTTATAGGAAGAAGAGAAAAAGAGGGGGAGAAGAGCGCACATTATTTTAAGAGAATAAAATGCAGTCAAAGCAGATATATTGTAATTTCATTGATTTCAGTATAAACTGAAATAAGCGAAATGTACTAAGGGGGAACGGGAATGCCGCTGGAACTACGAACGATAGAGAAGGATGGCTGTACGATCCATTACTGGATGACTCCTGAACATCGCGGCCCGTGGTTAGTATTTATGCATGGCGCGGGAGCGGACCACCGGATGTTCAACGAACAGCTTCAAGCTCTCGATGACAGATACGGCATGCTGTTGTGGGATGCCAGAGGGCATGGACAATCCAGACCGATCGGAGCAGACTTTAGCATTCCACTGCTGGTCGAGGACATGTTGGCTATTTTGAACAGGGAAGGCATAGAACGAGCCACTTTTATCGGGCAATCTATGGGCGGGAATACGGCGCAAGAGATCGCCTTCTATCACCCCGACAGGGTGGAAAACCTGATTCTTATCGATTGCACCTGCAACACAATGAAGCTCTCGTTCATGGAAAAGCTGCTAATCAGCATGACACCTTTTCTCTTGTCCATTTATCCATGGAACATGATGATCAAACAAAGCGCTCGCGCCAGCTCGGTCAAGCGGGATGTTCACGAGTATTTGCACGAATGCTTCCATCTGGTTGGAGCAACCGATTTTAAGAAGATATTCTTAGCGACGACGGCAAGCTTGCATGAAGAAGAAGATTATCGCATTCAGAGGCCGTTTTTATTGGTTTGCGGAGTGCATGACAAGACCGGGAATATTAAGAAAAAGGCGCCATTATGGGCAGAACGCGAGCCGGCATGCGAATTTCACTGGATCGACCATGCAGGGCACTGCGCGAATCAGGATCATCCGGAAGAGTTCAACCGGCTAATGTTAGCGTTTCTGGACCAACACAGTCCCATTAATGCAAAAGCTAATATCGAATGAGAGGAATGCATCATGTCTGAGAAGCAAACTGAGTTGAAGATATCTGCGGGTATCCAAAAGTTTATTGATAAAATGGGACTGTATTACGAGAGTTACGGAATCCCCCGAATTGGAGGGAGAATATTAGGTTTGCTCCTGACGGCTTCCGAACCGATCTCGGCGGAAACCATATCCAAGACATTGCAGGTGAGCAGAAGCAGCGTCTCAACGAACATTCGCCTGCTGACCACCATCGGCTTGTTGGACATCACTCAGAAACCGCTGGATCGAACGGATTATTTTATTTTGTCGGATGAGGCTTGGGTTAATGCGATACGTCTTCGAATACAAGGATTTCAGGAGCTTAGCAAAATGGTTGAGCAAGGTCGTCAGGCAATGAAGAGCGCCGGCCAGATGGGGAACACTAAGCTTCAGGAGATGGAAAAGTGGGCGGAGATGATGCAAAATCTGCATCAGCAAGCGCTCGATGAATGGAAACCGTCCGAATAAGCAGGAGAAATACGCACGCTACAAACGCATGAATTTCAGCGCGCTAAGGTTTAATTTAAAGCAACAGGAACAGTGATGAGCTGTTCCTTTTTTTATTTGTGCGCCCAATATGGGGATTCATCACTATAGTGATAGTCCCGAGCGGGCGTGGCAAGCGCCTGCTAGAAATGTTGGATGATGTGAGTTTATGGTAAATGAGGGCGGAAGCGAAATAGCGAACCTTTTCTATACATAGGTCCAAAGGCATGGTATATTCAAAAGGGATTGTAATATTATCCAATTGTCGTGATGCTATTGTCAGGAGTTTAACGAACATAGAGGGGAATTAGCAGGTGGAAGATTCTAAAGATATCATTACGGCGGTTATCATGTTTTGTTTGATCGCGGGAGTGCTTATATTTACTGGAAGGAAAGATAGCAATAAATCCATTGAGTATGAATTTACTTTTAAACAATTAAAAGATTATTTTTTCAAAAAGCATTACTGTAAGGATTGCAATTCTAGCCTTAAGAGGTTCTCAAAAGATGAATTTCTAGGTGAAGGCTGGACAAAACATCCGGGAACGGTGGCATATTCAAAAAACTATAAAAGAACATTTTATTTGAAATGTCCAGCGTGCAGCAGAATTTATACTTCTGATGATTTTTAATCTTCATCCGAACGTTGTAATTTTGGCTATCGTTATTTCTGTCTTTATTGTTTGGCTATCTTCTTCTGATGGGTGTATTATATTTGATTGATTCGGACCTTATTGGTTTTCTATATAACAGTCCGTTTTCTCATTATGTCGTGATGCAAGCGCTGGTTGCTCTTTTATTCGCTTTTTTGTTGTCAGGCGCAATACGTCCAAGGTTTAGTCCAATTTTGGGGCTAGTGATAGCTATACTGATACCGCTTGCCTTGGGATTATTGATGGCAATTGATGTATGGTTTAGCGAGCCGTTATTGAAGCTTGCGGGCGCATTGAATTGGACTGCTTTTGATAATGATGACGTATTTTACTTTAGCGTAATGTTGCAGCTTGCGGCCGGGTTGATTTTTTTGAAGCCGTGGAACAACAGGGCTAGCTTTATCACAGGGACTTTATATTCTTCAATCATGTACTTTTTAATTATGGCCTACTTATTCGCGTTGATAGAGATCATAAACAAATCGCGGCTTATTAATGGTGTTGAAATAACCTGGCTATAAATGCGCTGTAACCTGAGGAGGTTTAACGATTTTGAAGCATGCCGCATCCACTCAATCATATTTCGGCAAGCTGGTCAGGATATGGCTTTCTTTATTCTTGTCTATGTTGTTTGGTTATTTCATTCTGATAGGCGTTCATTACTTCATAGATTCTAATCTGCCCAATGAACGGTTTGCCAATTCGTTTTTGCGTATTGTCATCATGCAAGCACTATTCACTTTTGTATGCGCATTGATATTATCGAAAAGAAAAATAAAGCTTCCCACGCTGAATGCAGCTTGGAGAATGATGATCGCCTTATATATCCCGCTAATTCTCGGCTTTCTATTGGTCCTTGACTACGGAAACGGCGGTTTGGTTAAACAATGGATAGACTTGCTTGGCAAATCTGTGGTGATGAAAGAATCGATACGCTCATTTATTCTAATGGCCCAGATTATGGCGGGTCTGATTTTTTTGAAGCCATGGAGAGGGCGAACGTTGTTCCTTACAGGGATTGTATATGCCTCTGTGCTCTACTTGCTGCTGAACTATTATGAACTGCTGCTAACATGGATGATGTTCGGTGTAGACCAGTTTGATTAAGGTTAATCCCATAGGAAGAAGACACTTGAGCATAAGTGTCTTCTTTTTTTGCTTCAACCCCTTTTTGGATTGCTTGATAACGATAGCTTTGGATATCCATTTCCAATCCAGCACCTGATACACTAGCAGGGAGCTCTGACATGAATGGACCGGTTAAGTGTTCGAAAAAAGAAGGAGGATGTCCCATGTATAAGATTTTAGTATCTGACCCGATTAGCGATTATGGATTGCAGCAGCTGACTTGTGCAGCGGATATGGCAGTGACGAAGAAGACGGGATTGAGCGAAGAAGAGCTAATCTCGATCATCGGCGCTTATGACGGGCTGCTTGTCCGTTCTCATACGAAAGTGACTCCGGCCGTCTTGGAAGCTGCGGCACGATTGAAAGTCATTGGCCGGGCCGGGGTCGGCGTTGACAATATTGACCTGGATGCCGCAACGACTCGGGGAGTTGTAGTGCTCAATGCACCGAATGGCAACACGGTCACGACATGCGAGCATACCTTTGCCATGATGATGGCGCTGGCTCGGCATATCCCTCAAGCCTATTCGACAACCGTTGCCGGGGCATGGGACCGCAAGTCCTTTCTGGGCGTTGAACTGCGAGGCAAGATTCTCGGCGTGCTGGGACTCGGGCGCATCGGTGTTGAGGTTGCCAAGCGAGCAGCGGCGTTCGGTATGATCATCGTTGGTTTTGATCCTTTTCTGCCGGAGGAAAAGGCGGATGAACTGGGGATCAGACTTATGGCAAGCGATGAGATCATGCGAATAGCGGACTTCATTACGGTACATACGCCGCTTACTAGCGACACGCATCATATGATTGCGAAGCCGCAATTCAGCGTGATGAAACGGGGGATGCGTGTGATCAACTGCGCCCGAGGGGGAATTATTGATGAAGCCGCCCTGCTCGAAGCGCTTGATGAAGGGATTGTGGCCGGCGCTGCTTTTGACGTATTTGAGAAGGAACCGCCGGAGCCCAGCCATCCCTTTTTTACTCATCCGAACATTATTGTTACCCCGCACCTTGGTGCATCTACTATTGAAGCCCAGGAGAACGTAGCGGTAGCTGTGTCGAAGCAGGTTATCCATTGTTTGCACAACGAGCCGTTTCAGCATGCGGTGAATATGCCTGCAATTCCGGCAGAGCTTCGCAATAAGCTGCAGCCTTACTATGGCTTGTGCGAACAACTGGGCAAATCGCTGGCTCAAATGACGGATGGAGCTGTGCGGGAGGTGTCGATCGAATGCTCGGGAGGGCTAGCTGATATCGATATCGCGCCACTTGTGCCTTATGCGCTCAAAGGCATATTATCGCATCACCTCGGCCCGGAACAGATCAACGTCGTGAATGCCTTATATCGAGCGAAGGAACGGGGTATTCAAGTTAAGACATCCACATCCTTTATGATACAAGGCATGACCGATGAGATCACGATTCGTTTAAAAACGACCATGGAAGAAAGATGGGTCACAGGGACGGTATTGGCTGGAGTAGGCGAACGGCTCATTCGTATTGGACCTTATCCCGTAGAGCTCAAAGCGGAAGGATATATCCTCTTGATCTCGCAGCTTGATCAACCGGGGATCATTGGGCGTGTCGGAATGCTGCTGGGGGAAAGCGGCGTGAATATTGCCACGATGCAAGTTGGCCGTACGGAGATTGGCGGTTCGGCGGTGATGATCCTGAAAGTGGATAAGAGAGTGCCCGGGCAAGTGATAGATGCTCTGAGCGCGGTACCTGCAATCAAGCGTGTACGGGAGATCAGCTTTGATTAGCTGTTGGAGGGCGTGATGGATATGGATATACTAGTCGAACAAAATCTTCAATCGGTCAGGCGCCAGATGGAACTGGCGTGCCTCGCTTCAGGGCGGAAGCCCGATGAAGTGAAATTGTTGCTGGCGACCAAAACCGTTCCGGTTGATAAACTCGAACAAGCCATGCAAGCGGGGGAAACTTTATTCGGGGAAAATAAAGCCCAGGAGCTGCGAAGCAAATTTCCGCTCATGCAGCAATACGGGCAGGTGGAATGGCATTTTATCGGCCATTTGCAGACGAATAAGGTGAAAGATGTGATCAAATATGTGACCCTCATCCATTCCGTAGACCGATTGAAATTAGGCCAAGCCTTGCATCAGCAGCTGCGGAACGAGCATAAGACCATGGATATTCTAGTGCAAATCAACACGTCATATGAGGAAAGCAAATTTGGCGTTTTGCCGGAAGCGGCGCTGGAACTGGTCGAGCAATTATCGCAATTTGACTCGCTGAACATCAAGGGTTTAATGACGATTGGAAAGCTAGGCGCAAGGCGTGACGAGACCCGCGATTGCTTCCGGTTGTTAAAGCAGCTTCAAATGCAGATCAAGGCTAAGGAGCTTCCGCGGGTAGAGATGGGTATACTCTCGATGGGGATGTCCGGCGATTATACAGTGGCTATCGAAGAAGGTGCCACGATTATTCGGGTAGGTACGAACGTATTCGGGCAGCGTTATTTGCCGGACGGCTACTACTGGAATGAAGATGTTCGGGGGGGATGAATAGAGGAAAGGCAGGAGACTTAATAGCCCATGCATAGATGCATGGGCTATTTCGGATAAAGCCTTATGATGCGAAGGGAGGCCTTATGAGGCTGACCAAAAATCTGAGCCGGGTATGCTCCGCTTACGAGAGCATCTCCGATAGTCGATAGATGCCTTCTTCAATAGCGGCTTCATCAACTTTCGCAAAACCGAGCACCCACCCCCTGCGTTTGCACGAGAGGCAATACATGCTTAGCGGATATACTCGAACCCCATGCTTGAGCGCTTGAGTTGTGACTGCTTCTTCGTCGAAGGACGCATCAGCTTCAAGCAGCATGTGCAGTCCCGTTTCTACTCCGCTTAGCGTGAAGCGCTGACCGAGATCGGTTGCACTGATAGCCTTCGTCATCGCTTCATGCCGGCGCCGGTAGATATTGCGGACTCTGCGCATGTGGCGGATAAAGTGCCCGTGCTCGATGAAATGAGCAAGCGCAACTTGCTCCATAATCGGAAGATGCCGATACACCAGCTGCTGGACTTGGGCCATCTGGCGAATAGCCGCCTTAGGACCGATGATCGCTGACAGCCGAACACCGGGAGCAACCATTTTGGAGAAACTCATCATGTACAGCGTGTTTTGCGGGAGCTGGCTGTATAAGGTTGGAAGCGGGTCGCCCCGGTAGCGGAATTCGCTGTCATAATCATCCTCAACAATCCAAAAAGGGCGTTGTGAAGCCAGATGCAGCAATTGCTGCCTGCGCGGCTCCGACATGATGACACCCGTCGCACATTGATGCGACGGGGTAACAAAAACAAGCTTGGAACTCGGGTCAATATGATCGACTTGCAGCCCATGCGCATCCACAGGAACAGGATTAACCTCTATGCGCCGATACTTCATCGCCATCCAGGCTGCCGGAAAGCCGGGGTCTTCAACCGAAACCGTATCTCCTTCTTGCAAGAGCGCTTGGGCGATTAGATCAAGACTATGCTGAGCCCCTGAAGTTAAAATGATTTGATCAATATGTACGTGGACGCCGCGCGCAAGAGACAAATAGCTCTGTATTTGCTCGCGCAGCGGCTCATAGCCATAGGCATTGCCATAAGACCATTGGGTCAAGTCAGGTATGGATGAGGCTTGTATATATGACTGCCGCCATTGCTTATGGAATTGTTCGTCCAAATATGGCTCGTGAGGGTTAAAGTCGATATCGGCATATGTATTCTCCTTGCCGTGGAGCCAGCTCTGCAAGTGGCTTGCGGTTGCATGCAAGGCCGGCAGTTCCGGCTGAAGCGGCCCCTCGGAAGCGACAGACTCGGAGGCATGAGGGCGGTAGATCCAATCGTTGACTCTAGTGCCGCCTCGGCGTGAAGTGACCGTAAATCCACGGCTATACAACTCCTCATATACGACCTGGATTGTCGAGCGGGACACCCCTACCAGTTGGGCAAGCTCGCGAGATGGGATCAGCAGCTCGCCTGGAGGCCACTTTCCTGTTGTAATGTTATGGATAGCTTGATCCAGCAACTGCTGCCAGATAGGACGGTTGTCATCGCGGTTCACGGTTAGCATTAGGCTGGCCCCTCCAATGGATCTCGTGTAAATGATAGATGGTTCGAATACTATCACATAGAGAGCCGCTCCTGCAATTTAATGAGCTGGGCAATCGGATACCGATCTGCCCGAATAATACATGTTTTGCTCGTCTATCGGATTTTCCTTCGCTGTTATGGCGTGCGGCCGCAGGCGATATACGGATACCGCTTGTTGATCAAGAGAGGAACGGTATTTATCCACATGGGCCTTCGATAACGGGCGGTCATAATAACCAGGTACATACTTGTTCAAAAATTGCTGAAGAACAGCCGTGGAGTCATCTAGCTGATCCACTTTTTCCACAATTCCGAATAGCATAACGCTCATGTAGGCCGTATCTGTTTTGGCTGGGACGGGATCGGTGACGGTTCCATACTCTTCAAATACGGTAAAACATGCATTGTTATTTTGCTGAATCACGGATATCTTTCTGCCGCTGCTCAGCCCATGAAAGTAGATATGTTTGTTCCACCAGACGTAATTCAATGGTACGACGTATGGTTGCGGCCCGTCTGCCAAGCCTAATAAGCCGGTACGCGTTTTTGTCAGGAAAACATCAATCTTTTCCGAATCCTCGCAATTTCTTTGTGCATGAATCATAGGTCTCATAGGGAGTGGCTTCCTTTCTCGTGCGAAATAAACATATGATATTTATCGTTATGGATCTATCCTAGCTGAGATTATTGATGGTTTGCTATATCCAAAACAATCGGTTTTGAGCGGTCCATATTTGAAATAGAACCAAGAGAATTACCCGTACATTGCGAGAGCAGGGCATAGAGATAGATATAAAACTTGAGCTGGTGATTGCTAGATCCTCGCGAATCTCCCACTGCGAGGGGGGGCGTCACATGAAGGCTGGCAACCCTTGATCTAGAGCTTGCGCTCACATTTGAAAACCAATACAAGTCATTCAGCCGATTGGAATAAGTGCTGTAACGGTGTGAGGCGTCGTTGCAGGAGCTAGCTCGCCGGATTGAGCGCTGTAACGGTGTGAGGCGTCGTTGCAGGAGCTAGCTCGCCGGATTGAGCGATGCAACGGTGTGTGGTGGCGTTGCAAGAGCAAACGCGCTGAGTTGTGCGCTGTAACGGTGTGAGGTGGCGTTGCAGAGGCAAACCTGTCGGATTCAGTGCTGTAACGGTGTGAGGCGTCGTTGGAGGAGCTAATTCACCGGATTGAGCGATGCAACGGTGTGTGGTGGCGTTGCAAGAGCAAACGCGCTGAGTTGTGCGCTGTAACGATGTGTGGCGTCGTTGCAGGAGCAAACTCGCCGGATTGAGCGATGCAGCGGTGTGTGGCGTCGTTGCAGGAGCTAATTCGTCAGATTGAGCGCAGTAACGTTGTGTGGCGTCGCTGTAGGAGCAAACTCGCCCGATTGAGCGATGCAGCGGTGTGAGGCGTCGTTGCAGGAGCTAGCTCGCCGGATTGAGCGATGTAACGTTGTGTGGCGTCGTTGGAGGAGCTAATTCGCCGGATTGAGCGCTGTAACGGTGTGTGGCATCGCTGCAGGAGCTAGCTCGCTGGATTCAGCGCTGTAACGTTGTGTGGCGTCGTTGCAGGAGCAAACCCGTCGGATTCAGTTCTGTAACGGTGTGAGGTGTCGCTGCAGGAGTCAGCTTCTATGAACCAACGTAACGGCTAGCTGTCAGAGCAACAAGATCGAGGGATAGTAGTTAAGATTGTAACAGAGCAAATTGTTGGGAAGGTGCTTGATGCCTAGTCGTATATACCAAAAGCCTTCCTTCGAATGCGCTGTAAGCATCCAAAGGAAGGCTTCGTTTTTATATCAGGTGTGGCTCAGCAGAGTTACTCCCCCAGCCCCTCAGACATCTGCCGTTCCTTCCACACGAACGTAATGGCAAGGCCGACGAACATCACGACAGCGGAGAAGAGGTACGGATAGTTGATGTTGATGTCGAACAGCAATCCGCCTAAGGCAGGGCCGACGATGTTGCCGAGGCTGGTGTATGTGGAGTTCATGCCTGCCACATATCCTTGCTGCTTGCCGGCAGCTTTGGACAGATAAGAGGTTAATGCCGGACGCAGCAGGTCGAAGGCCAGGAAGATCAAGCAGGTTACTCCGAGCACGATCCAGAAGCCGGATACGACCGTGGACACTGCCGCCAGGATTACGCCTGCGACGAGGCAGAGCTGAATGAGCCGCTTCTCGCCGATTTTCTCGACCATCTTCCCGAACGCGAACACCTGAACGACAACGCCGAAGATCGCGCTGATCGTAATGATGGCGGCGATATCCTTTGGCGTGAAGCCGAACTTGTGATCCGAGAACAAGCTGAAGATGGTCTCATAGGCCGACAAGCCGAAGGCGAGCACGAATACGATCAGAAAGGCGATAAAATAAACCGGCTTCAACGATTTTCTCAAATCGCCAAGGAAGCTGGACTGGTTTGTCTGAGTCGCCATCTCTGCAATCTGCTCCTTCGTGAGCGTCTCCCTCAGGATGAACATCGACATGATACAAGCGAGGAACGCAATGCCCGCTGCGAAGAAGAACGGCAGACGAATTCCGTATTCCGCGATGAAACCGCCAATGCCCGGGCCAATGATGAATCCCGTGCTTATCGCTGCGGACAAGTAGCCCATTGCTTGCGGACGGTCTTCGATGGTCGTCACGTCCGCAATGTATGCCGTAACGGCTGGCATAATGAATGCGGCGCTAATGCCGCCCAGTACCCGAGAGATATATAACAAATAGACATGAGTGCCTAAACCAAAAATCAATTCCGAAACGGCGAATATGAATAAGCCGATCACAATCATTCGTTTTCGGCCGACCTGGTCGACCCAGCGGCCGGCAATCGGCGACATGAGCAGCTGCGCTACAGCGAATACAGCTACCAGGTAACCCATCGTTTTGCCCGATAGATCCATCTCGGCCATGATCGATGGCATAACGGGAATAACGAGACCAATACCCAGAAATGCGATAAAAATATTACTTAGCAGTATGATTAAGACTGCCTTTTGTTGTTTGATGCTCTTCTTCATCTTTCTCTACCTCATTGTGTCAGAATCAGTGATGTGAGATGCCCCTCCAGAACACAGACCAGCATGCCTCCAGCTTATCCTTAAGCCGCTGCTCATCATTGCCGTATACAAGCTCGATCAAGATCGTATCCACGACGCCTATAAAAGCTAAGGTCACAGACTTGGCGTTCATTCCGACAATCTTATCGGCTTCTAGCCATTCCCTGAACTTGTCCTCCAGGATGGCTTGTACCGTAAGCTCAATATCCATAACTTCCTTGCCGACATCTGTCGCCAAATGAGCCGGCGGGAAAAAGGTCATACGAAGCCAAAACTTCAAATGCTCATTCTGTTGGAACAGATCGATGGTCAGCTTCAGAAATCCGTGCAGATCCTTCTCCGGCTGCTGAGCGTCAATCTCGCTGAAATAATCAAGCTTGGATGACAGCTCGGTCTCCTTGGCATCCCGCAACACTTGCATAAATAAATCGTCTTTGCCTTTAAAATGGGCGTAAATCGATTGCTTCTTCATGCCTACTTCATCGGCAATCTGGGATAAGGATGCCCCTTCATAACCATGTATGGTGAAGTACTTAAGTGCTGCCTCCTTAATTTCATCACTTTTCATGCTTACCGCCCCCAAATAATTAACGAACGTTCGTCAGTTATCTTAACAAATAAAACCATGTTTCGCAACTGGAAAATGCTTGATCATGACCAAATCATGCCCTAATGGGTCAATGTTCATGAATGCTGCATACGTCGACGTCCATATCATGCAGCAAGATTGTTTTTAGGAGAAAAGTATGGAGGGGATAGCTTGCTTCGTTTACAATATATAGGAAGCATAGGCTGAGGAGGAAGAAAGCATGTCCATAAAAGCATTTATCGAACAGCAATTGACGGGAGTATCGCTGGAACCTCCGGTCTTTTATAACGCAAAGATTGGCATTCGTTTTGAAGCAGGGCCATCGGGTCCCGCAATCGATGACCAGACATACTTTGCCGTAGTGAAGGAACGAGCCCTTGCATTATTTCAAGCGGTATTTCAACCGGGGCAGACGATGTACATCGTCGTGGGTTCGTATGAATCCATCGAGCCGATGGAATGGGAGGTGGAAGGCATGGTGGACTTCGCGACAACATTTCTGAACCCACGCTTAAAGCAAGAGCTTGAAGAGATCTATAGGGAACCGTCACTGGATGAAGACACAAGCGAGCTGATAGGCTATTCCATAACGTACGGCGTTCACTGTACCGTATCGGATGTTGATTGTGCATCGCTTCTCGGAGCAATCGGCGGCTTTTCGGAACAGAAAGAAACGGTGGTCGACCGGATTTATTTCGTTGATCCTGATAGGCGGATTCTGTTCCATATGTATGATCACAGGGGAATCGATATTGTCGCGTCCCGCAAAGAAGATCTCGCTTTCCTGTACCATCAATATAATGATTGGATTCTCGATTATGATCGGGAGCAGATTGACGAGATCTTTGGAACAGAATTGCAGTATTGAAGGAGGCAGACATGCCGATTCATGGAGAGAAGCGCGGGAGAACGGTTAAGGTTGGATTAGGAGTTATTTTAGCAGCGATAATTGTGCTTGTGGTTACAAATCCGGGAGCAAGCGGTGATGCGAAGTATAAGGCTTGGCTGGAAAAGAAACACGGCATTTATTGCACATATGACCCCATTCAAATGGTAACTTGTGTACAGGCAGGACAGGATTTGGACTGGCAATCAAGTGCAGTCACGAATGCAGGACTCTATACCACATACAAGGAGCATTACAGGAAGCAAGATGGCGAGTCCGTGAATATCCATGCATTCGGGATATTGAATGTGTATTTCAATAAATGACGACATGTAGCTATTGGAGGGACAATGAATAGAAAACTAAAATTAGCCACAGGCACCATTTTAGCAACGCTCATTATTCTTAGCTTCACCAATCCGGGCTTCGACGATGTCAGGTTTGCGAAATGGTTGGAGAGGGAGCACAACATTTATTGTACATATGATGGGAACGTGAGAAATTGCAGGCAAATCATAGACAACACGGAGAAGATGATTAAGAACAATTCGGGCGGCCGCACGAATACAGGATTTTATACGGAATACAGGCGGAATATTACCTTCGAAGTCGGAGAGAAAATGGAAATCCGGGCACTCGGCCTATTAAATATGATTTTCAATAAATAAGAGGAATGGCGGCGTTCTATGGGCAGTATTGACAAGCGAAATCGACTGAGCGAAGAAGTGTTCACATATAAAGTAAGCAAGGACAACAAGGTATTTATTTACTGGCAGGGGAAGCAAGTCACGATTCTGTCCGGCAAGGCGAGCGAGAGGTTTCTGAAAGCGATAGAGGGCAAGGAACACAAGGAAGCCCAGTTGATCATGGCAAAGGCTACGGGGAATTTCAAAAGAGGAAATGAAAAGGGGAAAAAGGGCAGGCTGTCATAAATCAACATAATGTGACCCGCCTCTCCCAAAATTAGGTCCATATGTTCTTTATCAAGAACAAAAGTCCTGCTATAGTTAAAGTGGGCGGTTATGTCTATTCTGATAAAATATACCGTCAAGCTGGGAGGATTACGATGAAATGGATAGTTTGGAGCGTACTCATTGCGATACAGGCTTCGCTATGGAGTGGGGCTGGGGCAGGTGAATGGTTCACGCGAAGCATTGCGTCCAATGCTTTTTTGCTGGCGTCTGCCGTCTCTAGCGATTCGGTCAAAGCCAGTCATGCCGTGGCGCAGGGCGAGCTGCCCGCAGGCGCCTTGCTTGCAGATGAGAAGCTTGCGCCGCATGTGATTGATCTGACGAAGTGGGGCATTCGCAATGACGGGACGAAGCCGGTCGAGACGACAAAAGGCATTAACAAGGCGCTGCAGTGGGCGAAGCAGAATAAGATCCAGTCGGTCACATTGCCCAAAGGCACTTATCTCATAGACAAAAACAGCCAGATCAACATGGTCAGCAATATGATCTTCGACCTTCCGAATGATGCGGTCATCCAGAAGGAGACGAATGCCAAGGAGTTTTACCATACGCTCTATATCGGGGTCGGCGTTGAGAACGTCGTGCTCAGAGGGGGCAGCTACAAGGGCGACAAGGAAACGCATGATTACAAAAAGAAAGACAGCCCTCATTCAGCAGGCACGCACGAGAGCGGCTACGGAATTACGATTGAGGGAGCGAATGCCGTTACGATCGATGGGGTGAAGGCGACGGAATTTACCGGCGATGGCCTAATGATCGGCGGTCACGGCAAGCTCATTATGGACTTATATGCGGCGAGCTTCGTATCAGGTGAAATCAATGATAAGGGGAAGGCGGTCGCGAACAAGGGGAAAGTCAGAACGAAGCAGCCGATCAGCCTCAGCCACGCTTTGCTTCAATCGCAGAAGAGATTCGAGATTTCGAACAATATCAAGCTCCCCGGCACATTTGATCTGGTCTTTCTGGACAAGTCCGGCAAGTTCGTCGAGATGGCGAAGGGCAAGAAAGTGCGAGAGTCGATCGCCATTCCAGACAAAGCGGCAAGCGTTCATCTGATCTTCCAGAAGGCTGATAGCAAGGACGCTTATGTTGAGCTGTGGAGCCGCACGGTCAGCTCCGATATCGTCGTCCAGAACTCGGAGTTCGCCTATAACCGGAGACAAGGCATTACGGTTGGCGGGGCGGACCGGGTTCTCATTCAGAAAAACGAGCTGCATCATATGAAGGGCGCGCTGCCTCAATCCGGCATCGACGTAGAGGGCGGCTACCATTACAACGGCCACTTCAACAGCAATATTTTCATCAAAGAAAATGATTTCCATAGCAACGCATCCTATGACCTAATCTTATATGATGGCGCAGGAGCTTTGGTCGAAGGCAACCGGATGCGCTCCAAAGGGGTTATCGGCCTCGCCATATCGGAACCGTTCGAGGGGGCCGTTATTCGTAATAATCATTTTGACGGGGCGCGCATCATGGCCTACCATAATGCCACTTTTATCGGCAATCGGGTAGACCGGGCATTGGCATCCTTTATCGGCACCAATGTTACGATTGACGGCATGGCGCTGACCGACTCCGTGCTGTCGCTATCGGCGAAGGACGCATTTGGCATCAAGGTTTCAAATGTCACGATTACAAGCAAAGACAAGAAGCTGGAGTCCGGTCTTGCGCTATGGGGCAAGAAGCTGCAGCTCGACAATATCACCATTACAGGGGAATCGGCGCTTCGGACGGTAACCGGCGGCATTGAACCGGGAAGCATCATCAACAATTTGAAGGTGCGCGGCTACAACTCCACATATGGCGTATCGCTGCCGCCTGCAACGTACAACAATTGCGAATTTTCCGGGGCGGAGGGCGCCAGCCATGGAGCGATTGGCGTGAGCCTTGCCGGAAAGTATGTATTTGACAATTGTACCTTCACGCTCAGCAAGTCCGCCTGGACCGGCATCTCCGCCGATCATGCGAAGCTGGATTTGACAGTGAAGAACTCTACGTTCAACCTGCTGGGCAATACGCAAGCGATCAGCGTTCAATCGGCCAAAAATGTCGTGATCGAAAATAATATCATTACAGCCAACGCGTTGACGTCAGACAAAATTGAAATCATCAAGCTGAACGATTATTGGAAGCGGAACGACAAGCATGACATCCTGGCTGCTGCGATTCGCGGCAACGAAATCATCACCAATATCCCTGTGATCGGCATATCCACAGCATACGCGGGCAAGGGCGCACCTTCCTACACGGTGGAGAACAATAAGCTGACCAATGCGCAGCTTGCGCTCAAGGAAAACGATGCCGCTGCCTCCAATGAGCTCGTCAGCCCTAGCGCGAGCCCCATTCCATCTGGCAGCACGGCGCAGACCACAGCCAAGTAACGGCTTGATGCTAGATCCCTTATCCGGCGCATATATATGGGCTAGAGAGGGAGCGTGATCAGGGTGAATCGACAAGTCGGCCGTTATTTTCAGCTGAAGAGCAAGCAGAAGGAAATAGAGCAGGAGCTTCAGGAGCTGCGTAATGAAATATTGGGCTTTTACGAGGAGCAGGGCATCACCGAGACGATTGTGGGCAATTATCAGGTGAAGCTGGTGAAGCAGGAGCGGAAGGATTATGACGACCAGCGTCTGGCGGAGGCGCTTCCTGATCCGCAGCTGTGGCGGCTTTTATCCAAGCCGGATGTATCCAAGATCGCCAGCCTGCTGAAGCTCAAGGTCATTACCGAGGATCAGCTGAAGGACACGTATGAGACGAAGCAAGTAACCTTATTGCAGGTGGATAAAAGGTAACGTTGCCCTAGGGCATCCATATACGCATATTGCGGAACGGATGCCTTTTTGTCATGTGCAAAAAATAGGTGCAGGGAAGAATGGAGGAGAGGCAACTATCGCATACTAATCCGGTTACTTCAAGTATCGGGAGTTGGACTTGTATGGGATGGAATGGGCTGCTTGCCGTTCTGATCGCGCTGAATCAATGGATGCAACCGAATCTGTCCATAGAATCCCGCGGTGAAGTCGTGAAGGATCGTATTTCCATGACCGATTATGCGTATCCGCTGCCAGTCGGGCCGCTTGTGAATGAGGAACGGCTGGCCAAGCTGATGGATCAGGTCGCAGCGAAGGTAGAGCGCGAGCCGGAGAACGCGACGCTGGACGGAGCGGGGCGCATCGTGCCGGAGAACCCTGGGCTTAAGCTGGAGCGCAATGCCTTCAAGCGCTTGTTCTACGGCTATATGCTGGAAGGAGAGCCTCTGAGGCTGGAGGTTCCGCTGCGCCGGATCTACCCTCGCGTCGATAGTGAGGTGCTGTCCAATATCAAAGTAAGGCAGATCGGGCAATACGCGACATATTACAATAGCCGCAACCGCAATCGCTCCTCAAATATTGCACTGGCGGCCAATGCAATCAACAATCAAGTTGTATTTCCGGGCGAGCGCTTTTCATTCAATGGGACTGTCGGCATGCGTACGAAGGAGAAGGGCTATCTCCGCGCTCCGGTTATTGTCAGAGGGGAGATGTATGAGGATATCGGCGGCGGGATATGCCAGATATCCTCCACCTTATTCAATGCGGTCGATCGGGCGGGACTTACTATTGTGGAGAGGTTCTCGCACAGCCGCAGAGTGCATTATGTGCCTGCCGGCCGGGATGCGACCGTCAGCTGGTACGGACCTGACTTCGTCTTCGAGAATCGTTATGACCAGCCTATCTTGATTCGCTCCTATGCGGGCGGGGGGACAGTCAGCATCTCGATCTATTCCTCAGAGCTGCTGGAGCTTCAGCCGCGGGAAGTGCCCGGCGCATCGCGGGAGCTGCCGGAGGAAGTGAAGATGGATGAACGAAGCGTGATTGTGGAATAAAAGGGTTTGCCAGCTAGAAACAACTAAGGCAAGAGGTGCAGAGCGGAAGCTGTGCGCCTTTTTTGTCTAACAATTTGAGTGCTTCGGCAATAAATTAGTACCAAGTACCAATTTCCTGTTATATACTATGGTTGAGATTGCCAATAACAGGGGAGGCAAACCTATGGAACTAATCCAGCGTTACCGCCATCATCTGAGTACAGCGAGAGACAGCTTGCTGCAAGAAATCTCATCCCTTAACGAACATGAATTTAATCAGGCCAAAGAAAATGCGTGGAGCATCGGGCAAATCTGTCATCATCTATGGAAGACGGAGACTTTGTTCACAAAGGCGATCCTGTTCGGGCTGAAGCGGAGGCCGATTACCGATGCCGATCGCAAGCCGGTAGAGGTTGTACTGGATCATGCTGTGAAGTACCAAGCGCTGGAGATTGCCGTGCCGGACGCCGGCCCGTTCCAGGTGGAGGAGCTGCTGCAGATGCTTGGCGAGTCCAGAGGGCTATTGCTGGATATGCTCGGGAAGGTAGAGGACCCAGCCGCATTCGCAGAGATTGCAGTGAATCATCCACGCTTTGGAGATTTGCCGCTGGAGCAATGGATTGAGCTGCTGTATATGCATGAGCAGCGTCATACCGAGCAGATTAGAGAGCTGAAATCATTGCAATCGTAAAAGAAAGGGGCTGCCCAAATGGTCATATTGACCTCGGGCAGCCCCTTTGTATATTAGATGAATTCCGCTATGGTCAGGAAGCGGACCAGCAGAGCGGCGGATTGCGCTCTTGTCGATTGGCGGCCAGCCTGGAGAGTATCGTCCTGCATGCCTTTCAGCAGGCCGAGCTTCACGGCTGCTGCAAGCTCTTCATGCGCCCACACGATGCTGCGGGCATCCTTGAATTGCCCTTGCAGAAGCTGCTCGGCTTGATCGACTGCCGGAATCGAAGCGCCGGCATAAGCAAGAGCGCGAACCAGCATGGCTGCTTGGTCCTCTCTTGTGATCTGCTCATCCGGACGGAAGGTTCCGTCTCCGTAGCCTTTGATCACGCCAGCCTTCACAGCTGCTGCAACGTCGCGGGCGAACCAGCGTTCAGCCGGTACATCGGAGAACGAGCTCTCAGCTGTGCCATCGCCCAGACCAAGCGCTCGTACCAGCATGGCTGCGAATTCTGCGCGTGTTATGCTGCGTTCAGGCAGGAACTGATTGCTGCTGGCCCCGTTGATCAGTCCTTTGTTCGCGGCAAGCTCGATATCCTTCTGCGCCCAGTGGCCGTTCGCATCCGCGAAGGACTTGTCATAGGAAGCAATCAGATAGATGCTGTTGCCGTTGCGCTTCATATGGGCGGTTGCCTTGTCCCCCTCGAATGTAAAGCGGGAAGGAACGAATTGCAGCTCGCCGGTAATCGGCATGAATTGCAGGGCAGTCGTATGGTTGGCATCGCCGGATGGCTTGAACGCAATATCGCGGGTTGCGTACGCCGTCCCCAGCGGCACAGGCCATGTCTTGCCCGCTTGGTCCACAAGCTCGATGTCGAAGGCGATAACCTCGCTCAGCAGCTTGCCGCCAGATTGCTGGACGGCCTTCAGTGCCGACTCTTGCACCTCACTTGCCCCTTTCTTGATTGTAAAACGAACCTGGAGCTCCTTGGGATCAACGCCGGAGATAGACTCCCACAGCTTCGGATTCCATACGGCAGACGGGATGCGGTACGAAGCCCATTCGTTGCTTACGGACAATGTGCCGTTCTTCGAACGGGAAGCTTCCGTCCATGCGTCCGCAGCTACGCGCCAAGTATCGCCTTTGAATTGAACATGCACGCTGGCAGCGGACTCAAGCGCTTCGCGTACCACTTGATCGCATGCTGCTCCAGCTTCATCGATTGTCAGGCTGATTGAGGAACCTGCAGCTGGCAGGGCCTCGCAGCCTGCCGCACCTGTCCCTCCGCCGCCACCGCCGCCGTTTACGGATGATTGAACGGTGATGCGGATTGGAGCAGTGTAGAGATCATAAGCTTCTCCGCTGTCCAGGTGTGTGGTATAGCGCAGCAGCACCGAGGCTGTGCCGGACTTCTGGGCCTTAAGCGTGCTTCCTGTCGTGTCGAACAGATCCTGGCCCTGCAGCCATACAATCTCCGGCACAACTTCATGGCTTGTGCGATTATAGGTTTCTGCGACTGCCGATAGCGTCAGCTCTTCATTGCGTTTCAAGGAATAGCTTTGTTCCTTTGCTTTCAGCGCGACATTCCAATCGGCGGAATAATAGGCGTAATCTGTTGTGATGCCGAATACGCCGCGCAGGAAGAAGTCGGTGTAGTCCGCCAGGCCGTTGATCGTCCATGGAGAAATAATGATGCCGCGATGCTTGGACGCCTCCATATAGGCTGGTCCCATACCGATAAAGCCTGCATTGTAAGTCGCGTTCAGCGATTGGGTCGTACGGATCGTATCGCGCAGAGCTTTGCCGACGTTGATGTCGGTCTCCGAACCGCTCCCGACCAGCAAGCCTACAGGCATGCCGGGAAGCTTCTCCGAGAATAGGCGCAGCTGCGAAGAGTGGAAGGCCATGACGTTAAGCAGCTCTTCGGCGTTCTGTTCCTCGATGACCTTCACAAGAACGTCGACCGCTCTTGGATTAGCCGTCTTGATCTCGGCATATACCATAATTCCTTTCTCTCTGGCGAGCTCGATCTGCTCCTCCAGCGTCGGCACTTTAACGTCAGGGAAGCCATTCGGATATGGCTTGTTGGCGTTCAGCTTTTTGATTTCCTCCAGCGTAAAGCTCTCAACGTTGCCGCTGCCGTTCGTGGTATTCTGGAGAACGGAGTCGTGAATAATGACCAGATGGTCGTCTGATGTGACATACATATCGTTTTCGATATAGTCGGCGCCGTTCTCGTATGCCATCAGATTGCTTTCGATTGTGTTCTCGGGCGACTTCGACGGCATGCCACGGTGGCCGATAATATACGGCTTGCGGATCAGCGTTGTCGCGTTGTTGTACACTGCCAGCGCATCAAAGGCGACTTGCGGCGCGCCTGTCATAATACCGTTCGTGCCGGTAGCAATCAGCTCATGCATCGCAAGCGACCGGTCTGCGCTTGCCGCCTTCTCCTTTGTCCACACGACGATGGTCCGCTGCTGCAAGTATTCGACATGCTCTTTGGTTGCTGCAGCCTGCGGCAGAATCGCGATCTTGGAGCCGCTGATCGTTGTCTCTCTGCGAATATCAAGCAGCGAATCCTTCGTTATGGCAGCTGCACTGAAGTCCAGAATACCGCGCAGCATCGGTACGGCTGCTCTGACCCGGGCAATCAGCTCGCCGCGGTCCGATACGATGAACGCATCCTCAAGGCCGCTCTCCTCGGCGAAAGCAGCTACCGCATCCGCCGCTTGTTCCGAATGGACGTAGAAAGCCGGTATAATCTTGCCTTCGATCAGCTCCATGACCGAGGGGACATTCGTCAGGACCGTACTCGGGTTAGCAGGGGAAACAACATTTAGATCTTCATCCACATGAAGAATGACGGTCGCCGGTGTTGCGGAGCCGGACAATCGGGAAAGCGCTGCGGCATTTTCCAGCTCAGTCACGATAGTTGGTCCCATCACAATTTTCGTATCCGGCTCATACACTTTCGCGAAGCGGTCAGCCGGCATCGGAGGCAGCTCCTCCTGCTGGAGCGTTACTATCAGGTTGTCGACGCGCATCACGCTTCCGTTGGCTTGCAGGCCGATTGAGCCCTTGGCGTAAGTAACGGCTGAGTCAGTATCGACAATCAAAGAGCCGTTGATCCATTCCTGCACACGATTGCCTATTGCCACAACTTTATAATGGTACATCTTGTCCGCGTCAATCCGCTCCTTGAACGGGCCCTTGTCCAGAATGGACCAGCCGTTCGCTGGATTCCGCTCGGCGAATTCGACGCCGTTCGCTGCGGTGGCGTCCTGGCGGACAGCCATTTGATAGTATGGATAATCTCCATTCTGAATGCGGTACATAATCGAATGCCATCTTGCCGTATCGTTGGCGCTCACGTGAGTGACGTCGGCTTCGATCTTATAGTCGCCGAACAGGCTCAGATAGTCCGGCAGCAATACGCGTGAGGGATTGTCGGGAGCCGCTGAGGCCTGAAGCTCGAATGCGCCGCCGCGTACTGCAGCGCGGGAAGCTGTCGTGCCTTCCTTGCGGGTCCAGCCCTCGGGCATCGTCCCGTCTGCCAGCTGATCGAAGTTGTTTTCATAGAGCACGTAGCTTGCCTCGCCGGCTTTCTTCGCCACAACAAGCAGCGTAATGGAGACGCCGTCGATTGTGCCGCTTATCCGGTGTACGCCGCTGCTCTTCACAAGCAGGCTGCCTCCATCGATCTCGATTCCATTGCCTTCTGCCGTCCAAGCAAGATCGCTGCCTTGCAGCGTGCCGGACGTGAAGTCGCTGCGCTCTGCCTGGATGGACCAGCTCGCCAGCTCCACAGGAGCATCCACAGTTGCCAGCTCATAGCCTTGCTCATGCTTCATCGACACGACCTTTGCTCCCGTCTGCGATGCAGTTACGTTTATCTCATAGGAAGCTGCAGCATTCGCATAGAGGGCGGTTATCGTTGCTGCGCCTTCCCGGATGGGATACAGCTGACCGCCAACGATTCTCAGGACAGTCTCATCGGAGGAATACAGCTTCAGCTTTCCGGTATCGACCGGCTCGCTGATGCCGTCGGAATAATCGACAGCAGCGGTGAAGGCTGCCGGGCCGCTCAGCGCTTCAAGCTGCGGGGGCAGTGTAAGGTTGAGGCTGACCGCAGAGATACGCGTAACGACCAGATTGTCGAAGGAGGCATGGGCTTGGTCTGCCTGGAAGCCAACCTTGCCTCGCTCCAGCAAGTCCTGGGAGAAGCTTCGGTCGACGAGCAGGACATACTCGTCCGCGCCTGCCGGCTTGATGTATTCTTTGACGTTGTCGCCGAAGACGCGAACCTTCATCGAATAGCTTTCATTCAGCGTCAGCGGCTGCCACGGGCCGGAAGCGATGACGGACCAGCCGTTATCCGGCTTGCGGTAAGCGACCTCGTAGCTTCCGTTCTGGCGGATCGCCATCTGATTGTAAGGCTGCTTGCCTTCAGCCGTTCCGCGGAAGATGAGCGACGCCCATCGTGCCGCGTTCAGCACGCTATGGAACTGCAGGTCGGCTTCAATTGTATAGTTGTCCCATTGAACGGGAGCCGTCACTCGGGATTGCGCGCCGGAAGCGTTGCCCTTCAGCTCAAGGCGGCCATTGCTCACGCCGAATGAAGGGCTGCCCGCATTCACATCGGAGATCCAGCCTGCCGGAAGCTCACCGTCCGGAATGCTGTCGAAGCTTTCTTGCAGCAGGATCGGATCGGCTGAACCGGATGCGATGCCATCGCTTAATGTCAGCGTGCCGTATCCGCTTGTATCGTTCCAGAAGGAGGACGATTGGAAGGCGCTCCAATAAGCGGTCTGCTGCATCGCGGCATCCTCGCCGTATCGGTCGGTTACGCCGATCTCCAGCCCCAGCTCTCTGGAGAGCTGAGGGTCGAATTGCAGCAGCTCCCAGCTGATGGCGACCTCCAGCTCCCAGCCGCTGTCCGTTTTGCTCATGGTGCGCATGATGTCCTTGTCGTCCTTGCCCGCATGATTCGAGAGGGCTGCGCCGAAGTTAAATTGCGGCGTTGCCGAATTCTCGCGGAAGATGAAGCCCGCTTGCATGTCGCTCGCGGCGAACGGGGAGGAGCGGTGCAGCGACGGATCGACGAACAGGCTGACACTATCCTGGTCGAACCAGTAGCCGGACTGCTGCGCGAGTGGCGTGTTGTCTTCAATGCGTACGCCTATATATAAGTACTGTTGGTCCCATAGGGCGCCGAAGCTTGCAAGAGGAGGGGACGCATCCTCTGGCAGCACGCCTCCGGGCAGCCGTTCAATCGGCTGGCTCAGGCTCCAATTCATATCGTCGAGCTTGCCGTCAATGACAGGCGCGTAATCGGTCTTCGGAACAGACAGCGCTTGGCGCTCCAGCGGCGCCGCAGCCGCAAGCGCTTCAGCCTCCTCAGAATTATCTTCATCCGTCTGACCGGCTTCTTCTTCAACTGCCGGAATCTCTGTCTCTGCCGGGTCGGAAGCACCGTTTTCTACAGGCTGTTCGGTCTGCTGCGTTCCTTCCTCCGCGCCATTCTGCCCGCTGCCCGCGGCGTCCGGTGCCGGATGCTCAGCGATAGGGTAGCCCTCCGCTCTTATGGACTGCATAGGCGTCAGCAATCCGCACAGCAAAGTGACGCTGATGATGGCGGACAGCAGCTTTGAAGCTCGTCTCATGAATTCCTCATCCTCTCCATTTTGTGGGTCGGCATAGATGTGAGCACGGCAAAAAACCCTTTTACGGATCGGTCCAGGGAAGCATTCTCGCACTTAGAACGCATTCATTGTCGATTCATAAAAGGGTTTTCTCTCCATCTCGTACCCTTGCCTATAGGGGGTGTTCACCCGTATCCAATGTAATCCACTTATGTTAAGGGGGCATTTGCCAGACATGAAACATCTGTAAAGGGGAAGCCGGAATTTATGAATCCTCCACAAATTGTTGAAAAAGATAGAATGGTTGGCATTTTCCGAGAAAAACCGCTATAATTCTCTATTAAGAACACTTACTAGAGTAGTGAGGTGGGGGATATTGATCATACGTGTAGAAAATGAGCGAGAACGTCAAGCGTTCGACAACCTATGGCAGAAAGTGTGGGATGAAAAAGGATTTGAGCATGAGGATAGTGCAGGGGACGCATATCTCCTCTATGTAGACGGCAAGCCGGCGGGCACGGCGGAATTCGCGCCCTATGATCCAGCGGGGTCGGACGAGCTTCATCGCGTATTCGATTTCAGTACAGTCGATCGCATCCGGAAGTACCATCGGCAAGTATTCATTATTGATAAGTTCGCCATTGCGAAGGAGTTCCGATCCAGCTCGGCGCTGGACCTGCTCATGTACAATCTGTTCGATTATGCGGAGACGCGCCAGAAGCTGTTCGCCATTGCGCTGCTGGATCCGCTGCTGTACCGGTTGATCCGCTTCCATTATCATTTTCGGGTCGAGAAGGTCGGAGAGCGCACATCATACAAGGGGGCGGAGGTTATCCCCGTCCTGATCGACAGCAATTATTTTTTGAATCGCAAATGGGATTACGCCTGGTACCGCAAGGCGGCGGCGGAGCTAGGCAGGGAGCGGCAGCTGGCTTCCAAGACGGTCTGATTGCAGCTCAAAGAACAACCCGTATCTTCTATTCAATAGAGGATACGGGTTGTTTGCGTTAAAAGAGGCTCCTTATCGGATAGGCTGATCTCCAGCATCGCCGTTGCCGCTCCATATATGCCTTAGATTCGCGAACAAGGATGCCTGCCTGGCGAAGGAATGGTCAAGAAGCGGCTGAGCCGAAGGTATAGGTTTTGAATGCGCCATTCTCCGATGAATATCTCAATATATTGCGGTCCTCCAGTATCCCTTCGAAATAAGCGCCGATACAGCCTGTCGTGCAGCGATGGCCCGACAATAGAATATTCGCTTCGCTCTGGCCGAAGCGGGCTTCCAGCTCCTTCATGAATGAGAATACCCGCTGCACGAAGCTCTCAATATCTTCAACGCCTTTATAGATGCTGGCATCGGGAATGGGACCCGCCAGCGTCACCTCGCTTCTCCGTATTCCGTCCGCTTCGCCAAGATCGAACACATCGAGCCGCTCGTCGATTGCCGCTGGAAGCCCGGAGGTAATCTCGGCGGTCTGGATCGCCCGGGCTTGCGGCGATGAAATGACGTAATCGAATGTGATGGAAGCAAGCTGCTTATTCAATTCCCCGGCTTGCCGGATGCCGGTCTCGTTCAGCGGCAGTCCATGGCGTCCCTGCAAGCGGCCTTCCTTATTCCAGTCGGTCTGTCCGTGTCTGACAACATAGATCATGACTTAAGCTGCCTCCTTTTCCGTTATGTATTCTCCAAGCGGATATCCTTTCCTTTTTTTACAAACACAGAAAATGCTGCTCATAATTGCACGGTATTAACGGGGGACGGGATTGCCTAAAGGGAGTATATTGTATAGTATTCCAAGTACGTTACTTAATTTGACGTGAAAATCGTCAGAATCTATTGACGTCTTTGGAATCGTCTGATAATTTATTATTTATTAACAATCAATTATTGAATATTGATAATAGGAGGAGTCGGTATGGAACGAATTATTGCAGCCAGAGGCTCGGAGCTCCGGTGCAAGGGCTGGAGGCAAGAGGCGCTGCTGCGCATGCTGGAGAACGTGCTGGAGAACGGCGAGAACCAGAAGGAACTGACGGTATACGCGGCGCTCGCCAAGGCTGCCCGCAATTGGGATTCCTACCATGCTATTGTCGATACGCTGAAAAACCTGGAGGATCACGAGACGCTTGTCATTCAGTCAGGCAAGCCGATCGGCATTATGCGCACGCACAAGTATGCGCCGATTGTGGTGATGGCCAACTGCAATATGGTCGGCAAGTGGGCGACCAGCGATAACTTCTACCGCTACCAGGAGCAAGGCCTTCTGGTCTGGGGCGGCCTGACGGCTGCCGCTTGGCAATATATCGGCTCGCAGGGCGTTATTCAAGGGACGTATGAGATTTTCCAGTCCATTGCCCGCATGCATTTTGACGGCAATCTGGCAGGCCGGTTCATCCTGACGGCGGGATTGGGCGGCATGGGCGGCGCACAGCCGCTGGCTGGCACGATGGCAGGCGCGGCCATTCTGTGCGTTGAGGTGTCGGAGACGCGCATCGACAAGCGGATGGAAGTCGGCTACTTGCAGCGCAAGACTGACAGGCTGGACGAGGCGCTGGCTTGGATCGGGGAGGCGGTTGCGGCGAAGGAAGCGATCTCCGTCGGCTTGCTTGGCAATGCGGCCGACATCTTCCCGGAGCTTGTACGCCGCGGGGTGCAGCCGGATATCGTCACCGACCAGACATCGGCGCATGATCTGTTGTACGGCTATATTCCGGCTGGATACTCCCATGAGGAAGCGGTATCCGTCCGCAAGAGCGATCCTGGCCGGCTTCGCGCCGATGCCGGCGCATCCATCACCCAAGAGGTGCGGGCAATGCTGGAATTCCAGCGCCGGGGCGCAGTCGTATTCGACAACGGCAACAATATTCGCACACAGGCTGCGGAGTACGGGGTACCCGATGCGTTCGATATTGTAGTCTTTACGGAAGGCTTCTTAAGACCGCTTTTCGCCAGGGCCATCGGCCCGTTCCGCTGGGTGGCGCTGAGCGGCAATGTGGAGGATATCCGCAAGATCGATGACTATATTTTGGAGCAATTCAAAGACAATGAGATCGCGGTCAACTGGATCAGGCTTGCGAACAAGCATGTGCCGGTGGAAGGGCTGCCTGCGCGAATCGGCTGGTTCGGTCACGGGGATCGGACGAAGCTGGCGCTGGCGGTGAATGATATGGTGGCGGAAGGCTTCTTAAGCGGACCAGTCGCCTTCTCCAGGGATCATCTGGATGCTGGCTCTATGGCCCATCCGAACATTATGACGGAGAACATGAAGGACGGCAGCGATGCGATTGCCGACTGGCCGCTGCTCAATGCGATGCTGAATTGCTCGTCTATGGCCGATCTGGTCGCCATTCATTCCGGCGGGGGCGGATATAGCGGATATATGACCAGCGCAGGCGTAACGCTGGTTGCCGACGGCACCGAGGATGCGGCCCTGCGGCTGAAGACGACGCTCGACAACGATACGGGGCTTGGCGTCCTCCGTTACGCGGATGCCGGCTATGAGGAATCCCTTGACGAAGTGGGGCAAAAGGGCATCCGGAGAATCGATACAGCGCTTTACAAGAAGCAATGATGTGTTCATTGACGTGATTCGGGAAGGAGATCAGATGGAATGAGAGAGTTAACTATAGCGGACGTAAGAGCGGCCGTACGCGGCGGAGCTGTATTCGCGGCAGGCGGAGGGGGCTGGGTAGACCATGGCCTTGAGATCGGCGGAGCGGCTGTCGGCGTTGGCCGTCCCAAGCTGGTATCTGTGGACGAATTGCCGGACGACGCGATTATCGTCACTTGTACGGCTATTGGCGCTCCAGCGGGCAACGATTGGGAGATGTGGGGAATCGACTACATTAAAGCGGTGCAGTTGCTCATGGATAATTACGATGGCAAAGTCGCAGGCGTCATGACGCCGCAGAATGGCATGTCCAGCACCATCAACGGCTGGCTGCCGGCAGCTGCGCTGGGACTGGTCGTAGTCGACGCGACGGGCGACATTCGCGCCCATCCCACGGGCAAGATGGGCTCCATGGGGCTTGCGGCACGCACGGATTACGAGACGATTCAAGTAGTCGTAGGCGGACGGCGCGATACCGGCTCCTATCTGGAGCTGGTGGTCAAGGGAACTCCGGCGAAGACTTCCAATATATTGCGCACAGCTTCGGACATGTCGGGCGGCTTCATCGCATCGGCAAGGCATCCGATACCGGCTTCCTATGTGAAGGAGCATGGCGCCATAGGCGGCGTATCGATCGCGCTTGATCTGGGGTATGCGATGATCGAAGCGGAATCGGAAGGACCGGAAGCGATTATGAATATCGTCGCCGAGAAGACGAAGGGCCGCTATATCGGCAGAGGCACAGTGCTGAAGAAAGACGTTCATTACTCCGGCGCGTTCGATATCGGCACCATTACGATGGATGACGGTACTGGCAAACCGCTTGTGCTGCATGTCATGAATGAGTACATGGCTGTCGACGATCAAGACGGCAATCGGCTAACCACTTACCCGGATGTCATCACGACCTTCGATACGGCTTCGGGCTTGCCGGTCAGCGTCGGAGGCGTGAAGGAAGGCATGGAGATTGCTCTTCTTATGATCAGCAAGCATGACGTGCCGCTCAGCTCCAGCGTCAAAGATCCTACCGTGTATCCCGAAGTAGAGAAGGCACTGGGCATTCCGCTCGCGGAATACGGACTGAAGGATTTGTAAGCAAGACTGGCAGAATGACATCAAGGAAGGTGCTCGCATGGAACAACACATCATGACCGGGACAGGTGCCGGAATCGATGATGACCGCCGCGCTGTGGTATTGGACGGAAGCCAATTGACGCTGGAAGCGGTTCGGCTGGTAGCTGCTGAGGGCTATCGCGTCGAGATTGACGAGGCAGCGGCACAGCGGGTTGAACGGGGCTACGAGCTGCTGGGTGAGCTTGCGAATCAAGGCATTCCGATCTATGGGCTGAATCGCGGCGTCGGCCTGAATAAGGATCAAGAGGTGTCTGCTGCGGAGCAGGAGGCTTTCAATCGGAATTTGATCTATTCCCATGCTGCCGGAGTCGGTCCCTATGCATCAGACATTCAGGCAAGAGCTGTGCTGCTGGTCCGGCTTAACACGATGCTGGTCGGAAGCTCCGGCGTCCAGCTAGCCGTTCCGTTGCTGTACAAGGATATGCTTAATGCGGGCATCTCGCCGCTCATTCCGCTGAGCGGCTCCGTAGGCGCCGCCGATATTGCGCTCCTCTCCCATATCGGCCTTGCCGTACTTGGCGAAGGCGAGGTGTCCTTCCGTGGGGAGCGGATCGCCGCCGCGCAAGCGCTGGCGGATGCCGGGCTTGCACCTGTTAAGCTCATGCGCAAGGATGCGCTGGCAATCGTCAGCTCGAATGCGCTTTCCGTCGGCACAGGCGCATTAGCGCTTGGCGAGCTCAAGCGGCTGCTGCACTCGGCTGACGCTGTGCTGGCCTTCTCGCTGGAGGCGATCGAGGGTACAGTCAGCCCGCTCGATGAGGCGGTCCATAGGCTGCTGCCGTTCCGGGGTGCAGCGGAGAGCGCCGCTAATGTGCGGCAATATCTGGCCGGCGGCACGTTAACAGCTGCGACCGGGTCATGCAAGCTGCAGGATCCTCTGAGCTTCCGCAGCGCCTGCCATGTGCACGGCGCGGCCAGGGACGCGATCGCTTACGCGGAGAGCCTGCTGCATATTCATATGAATGGCGCAGAGGATAATCCGTGCCTGGTGCTGGACGAAGAGCGGCTTGTCGCCAGCTCGAGCTTCGACATTACGTCATGGACCTTGGCGATGGAGATGGTCGGCATCGCCATGAGCCATGTCTCGAAGGTAACGAGCCATCGTTCGCTCCGTCTGGGTTCTCCTGTCTTTACCGGGCTGAACCGGTTTCTCTCGCCGGCAGCCGGCACGATTGCCTTCGGCACGATGCAGAAGACGATAGCATCGCTGGATGCCGAGATTCGAGGGCTGTCCCAGCCGGTATCGGCGGACTATCTCCCCTTGGCGGGCGATATGGAGGACCATGCCAATCAGACGCCGCTTGTCGTAAGAAAGATCGGCGATATCACCGAGCGTCTCTATTATCTGCTAGGCATGGAGGCGATGCATGCGGCGCAGGCGATTGACCTGCGCGGGACGCATGACGCATTGGGACAAGGAACCGCACTTATCTATCAATCCATTCGGAATGTAATCCCAATGCTGAAGGCTGACCGTCCGCTTTCGCGCGATATTGAGGAAGCTGCCAGGAGAGTCAGAGCCGGCTTTGCGCTGTAGCGCATACTGGAGCGATTGGGCGGCCGGACTTTTTTGCAAACGTCTGGAACTGCGGCCGGTCTGAAGCAAGCAATAGAAAGCGAGGTTGGGGAAATGTCGGAAAAGCTGTATGATTTGGCCTTGATCGGCCATCTGGTTCTGCCTGACGGCATCGCGCATGATGCCTGTCTAGGGATCAAGGATGGCTTAATTGCTGCAATAGGCGAGCCTTCGTCCATACCGGCACTCGCGAACCAAGTGATGAATGTAGAGGGAAGCTATGTCCTGCCTGGAGCGATCGATGCCCATGTCCACTGCTACAGCTCGCTGGACGAAGGGTTTACCCGCGCGACAAGCGCAGCGGCGGCCGGCGGCGTTACGACAATCATCGAGATGCCGTATGATGCGACGGGCATGGTCTGCACGCTGGATGCTTTCGAGGAGAAGCGGGGAAGGCTGGAGCGGGAGGCTGTCGTCGATGTGGCGATGCTGGCCACAATTCACAAAGATGGCGGCTATGACGATATCCGGCAGCTGGCGGAGTCTGGCGCCTGTGGATTCAAAGTGTCTATGTTCAATACGGACTCGTTCCGCTTTCCGCGCATTGACGACGGGCAGCTGCTTGATTCCTTCGCGGTTATCGCGGAGACTGGGGTGCCTGTTGGCGTCCATGCCGAGAATGATGAAATCGTCCGCCGGTATATCGGCAAGTATGCCGCGCAAGGACATGATCCGCTCTCCCATGCCTATAGCCGCCCGAAGGTCAGCGAATCGGCAGCAGCGCTAACTGTGATGGAGCTGGCTTATGAGACAGGAGCCAAGCTGCATCTCTATCATTGCACCTATCCGCGCATCTTCCGACTGGCGGAGATGTTCCGGGAGTTGGGGGCGGCCGTTACCGCAGAGACCTGCACGCATTATTTGACTCTAAGCGAAGCGGATATGGTCCGCCTTCATGGACAGGCAAAGATTAACCCGCCTTTGCGCACAAGTGAAGATGTCGAGGGCTTGTGGCGGCTTGCAGCGGAGGGGCGGATCGACATGATCACCTCCGACCATGCCCCTTGGCTCCCGGGACGCAAGTCGGACCCTGATATTTTCAAAAATGCTTCGGGAGCGCCCGGCGTTGAGCAGCTGCTGCCGGTCATCTATAGCGAAGGCGTAGCGAAAGGGCGGCTGTCGATGCAAGAGCTGGTGAGGCTGCTTTGCCAACGGCCTGCCGAGGTGTTCGGGCTGGGCCATCGGAAAGGGCGGATTGCGGCGGGATACGATGCGGATCTTGCCGTTATTGATCCGGCAGCGTCCTGGATCATGGATGGCTCCAAGGGACAATCGAGCGCAGGCTGGAGTCCTTACGACGGTATGGTTATGCGCGGCAAGGTTACGCATACAATTCTGCGAGGGGAGTCTGTCTATGAGCAAGGAGCGGTTACAGGCAAGCCGGGACAAGGGATCTATATTAAGGCCAGGCACCGCTGAGGAGGGGGCAGATGAGCGAGCGAGCACAGGAATTTAAACCGAATACAGCGAGAATCCAATCGGATATTGAAGAGTTGGCGGCGATTGTAGACAGCTCGAAGCCAGGCTGGACGCGGAGGCCGTTCACCCCTTGGTATGAGGAGAGCAGGAAGTGGCTGACGGAGCGGATGCGGATAGCGGGTCTTGACGTTCGGCTTGACGCGGCTTCGAATTTAATCGGCAGGCTGTCGGGATTAGAGGATGGTTTGCCCCCTATAATGGTAGGTTCGCATACCGATACAGTTACCGGCGGAGGGCGATTTGACGGCATTATCGGCGTCGTTGCCGGGATCGAGATCGCCCGATTGCTGTTGGAGAGCGGCCGGCGGCTGCGGCATCCGCTGGAGATTGTTGATTTTACGGCGGAGGAGCCAAGCGAATTCGGCATCTCGACTATCGGCAGCAGAGGGATGGTCGGCCATCTTGATGAGACGATGCTTGATCGGGCCGATCCGTCGGGAATCGTGCTTCGCGATGCGATCGAGCGGCAAGGCGGGCGTGTGTCCGATATGGCTGGCGAGGCGAGGAAGAAGGGCGAGGTTGCGTTATATCTGGAGCTGCATATCGAGCAAGGTCCTGTGCTGGAGCAGAGCGGCGCTGCACTTGGCGCCGTGACGGGAATAGTCGGCATTCTCCGCTATAGGCTCGCGATTGAAGGCGCGCCGAATCATGCGGGCACCACGCCGATGCCGCTGCGTCATGATGCGCTGGCCGGATTTTGCGAGATTGGCCTGGCCTTCGAGCGCCATTGCAAGGCGCATGGAGAGCGGCTGGTCGGCACGATCGGCAAAATGGCGAATGAGCCGAATGCCTCCAACGTGGTGCCGGGGCGCGTGACGTTCGATCTGGAAATCCGTTCGCTTGAAACAGAGTTATCCGCCAGGGTCTATGAGGCCTTCTTCGAGGAAGCCAAGAGACTTGCGGTTGCCCGCGGTTTGAGGCTGGACTCCGAGAAGCTGTCGCAATCGGAGCCGGTGCTTGTCGATCCCGAAGTACTAGCGCTAGTCGAGCAAAGCTGCGCGGCAGTTGCGGGCACGCTCTGCCTGCCAAGCGGTGCTGGTCATGATGCGAACCAGTTGGCTGCGATTGCGCCTATTGGCATGATCTTTGTGCCAAGCCGCGGTGGACGGAGCCATTGTCCGGAGGAGTGGACCGATTACGAGCAGGTTGCCGTCGGCACAGAAGCGCTGTTCCGCTCTCTCCTGGCATATGACCGAAAAGCAGGGAGCGTGGCTTCGCATGGCTTCTAGTTATGCTGTCCAGGGTGCTAGACTATGGCGCTCAATTGAGGAATTGGGGGCTATCGGAGCGGACAGCTCCGGGGGCGTGACAAGACTGTCGCTTAGCGCTGAAGAGCTGGAAGGCAGAGCTTATGTTGCCGCGCAAATGAAAGCAGCCGGTCTGGAGGTGCGCTGCGACGAGGCGGGCAATCTGATTGGGCGTCTGGAGGGAAGCCATCCCGAAGCCGCTGCAGTTATAACGGGCTCGCATATCGATACCGTCCATGCGGCGGGGCGATTCGACGGAACCTTGGGCGTGCTGGGAGGCATTGAAGCGCTGCGCGCTATTAAGGAGCAAGGCATTGAGCATGAGCGGCCGCTTGAGATCGTATGCTTTACCGATGAGGAAGGCGTGCGGTTCGGAGCGGGTTACCTTGGCAGCCGCGCCATGGCTGGAGATTGGCGCAGCGAGTGGCTCGGCTTGACGGATGAGAACGGCGTGACGCTGAGGGAAGCGATGGTGCATGCAAGCTTGCCGCCGGAATCGGCATGGAAGGCGAAGCGGCCAGAAGGCTCTGTGCACGCCTATGTGGAGCTGCACATCGAGCAGGGCAGAGCGCTGGAGCATCGCGGAGAGCCGGTCGGCATCGCGACGGCGATCTACGGCCACCGCTGGCTGGACGTCCGAATGCTGGGCCAGGCCGATCATGCGGGCACGACGCCGATGCCGCTGCGCAGGGATCCGCTGCTGGCTGCGGCTGAAGCAATGCTGGCTGTTGAGCGGACAGCGCTGAGTCATGGCGGGGTTGCCACAGTGGGCAAGCTGCGGGTTGCGCCCGGCTCTGCCAATGCCATTCCGGGCGAAGCGAGGTTCACGGTTGATGTCCGGCACGAAGACGGGAATTGTCTGGAGCGCATGACAAAGGAAATCGAGCAGCAAGCTATTGCTTATGGGAATGACAGGAAAGTTGAGGTCCTTATCCGGCAGACAGATGCAGGAGAGCCAGTGCTTGCTTCGGAAAAGGTCATACATGCGATAACGGAGGGCTGCCGCGTCGCCAATATTGCTGCATCTCCGATCGTATGCGGTGCCGGGCATGATGCAGTTGCGATTAGCGCGGTTGCTCCAATCGGCCTTATTCTCGTCAGGTCCAAGGATGGCATCAGCCATCACTCGTCGGAATGGAGCTCGCCAGAGGATTGCGAGGCGGGCGCCAACGTACTCTTGCAGACGCTGATTATACTCGCCAATGAATAAAATACATAATTCCGATTGACATAATTGGTTTTATAGTTTAATAATATTGGTAACTCATTATTGTTTAATGATAATTTGATGAGGGGGTTGGTATCGAGTGGAGGTTCTGACCGGTGCCTATGAGTATGTGCTCGCGAACGGCGACCGCTTCTGGGAAGCTGTCCGGGTGCATCTCAGCATAAGCTTATACGCCTTTGCCATCGCCGCATTCCTATGCGTGCCGCTTGGCATCGTATGCGCGAAGAAGCAATGGCTTTCCGGACCGATCATGGGCTTGTTCAATTCTCTCCGGGTTATTCCGAGTCTCGCGGTGCTAGTCATTATCCTGCCGCTGATGGGCACGGGGTTTGCCCCCGCCCTTGTCGCGCTGACGCTGCTGGCTTGTCCTCCGATCCTGATCAACACGTACATGGGATTTCGCGGAATCGAGCCATCCATTATTGAAGCGGCCTCCGGCATGGGCATGAGCGGGGGAGCGATCATGCGAAGAATTGAGCTTCCTCTGGCGCTGCCCTTAGTGCTGTCCGGCATGAAGACGGCGGCTGTCGAAGTTATCGCTAGCGCGACGCTTGCGGCATTCATCGGAGGCGGCGGACTGGGCACCTTCATCATTAACGGTCTTGGGATGTACAATTTTTCTTTATTGTTGGTAGGTGCGCTTCCCGTGGCGATGCTGGCAATCTTGTCCGAGGTCGGCTTTGCGGGAATCGAAAGAGCGGCAACAAAATATCAGCGTTGAATGTGGAGAGGAGAACGTTAACCATGAAGAAGAAATGGATGACACTGGCAAGTATGATTATCGGCGCCGCGCTGCTGCTTAGCGCATGCTCCGGAGGCTCTGGCAAGGGAACGGTCAAGGTGGGCTCGAAAAACTTTACGGAATCGCTTATTCTGGGCGAGATGTACGCGCTGGCTTTGGAGAGCAAAGGCTACAAGGTAGACCGCAAGCTGAATCTCGGCGGTACGCTCGTCGCGCATGAAGCGCTTAAGAAAGGCGATATCGACTTTTATCCCGAATATACGGGTACTGGCTTGATCAACGTCCTGGAGCTGCCGCCTCAATCGGACGCTCAAGCGGTCTACGACGAAGTATCCCAAGGCTACAAGGAGAAGTTCAACCTGATCTGGCTGGAGCCGACCGATGCGAACGATTCCCAAGGCCTGGTGACGACGAAGGCGGTTGCCGAGAAATACAATCTGTACAAAATTTCCGATCTGCCTAAGCTGGCTTCCGAGCTGAATCTGGCAGCCGTGCCGGAGTTCGAGGAGCGCGAGGACGGTCTGAAAGGCCTTAACGACTTCTATGGCAAAATGGACTTCAAAAGCATCAAGCTGTTCGACTACGGCATCAAGTATCGCGTTATTCTGGACGGAGAAGCGGATGTAACAGTCGGCTTTACGACAGATGGCGATCTGACGAATCCGGATCTCGTGCTCCTGGAGGATGACGGCAAGTTCTGGCCCCCGTACTTTGTAGCCCCGGTTATTCGCGGCGACCTGAACGAGAAGGATCCTGAAATTGCTAAAGCGCTGAACGAAGTATCGGCTAAGCTGGACAATGAGACTGTGCAGAAGCTGAACGCTCGGGTCGACATTGACAAGAAGGAATATGCGGACGTAGCAAAAGCGTTCCTTCAAGAGCAAGGCTTGTTGAAATAATCGGGGCCGCGGAGGCGGCGGGGCTTCTTCCTGTCAAATAGGGGAAGCCCCTTCCTGTGATGGAGAGGGGATCATACATGGCAGATGCAGCTATTGTGTTCGACCGGGTTACCAAAACATTTCCGAAAGCGCCAAAGCCATCCGTGAACGAGACGAGCCTGACGGTGGAGTCGGGCTCATTCGTTACGATTCTGGGAGCGTCGGGCTGCGGCAAGACGACGCTGCTCAAGATGGTCAACCGCATTATTGAGCCGACATCCGGCACGATCTCGCTCTTCGGCAAGGACATCCGGCAGCAGCCGCTGACGGAGCTTCGCCGCAGCATCGGTTATGTGATTCAGCAGATCGGGTTGTTCCCGCATATGACGATCGAGCAGAACATCGCGACCGTGCCCCAAATCCTGGGCTGGGAACGGAGCCGGACCGATGCGCGGGTAAAGGAACTGATGGAGCTTGTCCATCTGCCGGATTCATACAGGCAGCGCTATCCGCGCCAGCTCTCGGGCGGCCAGCAGCAGCGGGTCGGCATTGCAAGAGCGATGGCGGGAGACCCTGCCGTGCTGCTGATGGACGAACCGTTCGGCGCAATCGACGCGATCACGCGAGGCAAGCTGCAGGATGACTTCAAGGAGATCCAGCGCCAGCTGGGCAAGACCGTCTTGTTCGTCACGCATGACGTTGATGAGGCGCTCAAGCTGGGCGACCGGATGATCGTTATGAATGAAGGAACGATTCAGCAATACGACAAGCCTATCCATATTATGGATAAGCCTTCGAACAGCTTCGTATCAGAGCTCGTTCAAGCCGAAGACCTGTTCCAGCGCCTTCATCTCATTCGCGCGAGCGAGGGCATGATTCCGCTGGAGGATGCGGCGCCGGAGCATTATCCGCGCCTCTCTGCAGACAGCAGCCTGAAGGATGCCCTGCAGGTGCTGCTCAAGCAGGATGTGCCTTATGTTGTAGTAGAAGCGGATGACGGGCAGGCGGCAGGCCGGGTAACGCTGGACCAGCTTAAGCTTGGCAGCGGCAGGTGAGCGGCATGATGGATTACTTTACAAGATATTATGACCGGTTATTCACAGCGCTTCTGGAGCACTGCTACTTGACAGCGCTGTCGCTGCTGATTGCAACGGCAATAGCGCTGCCGCTCGGATACTGGCTATCCCGCCATCGCCGGATTGCGGTGCCGGTAATGTCGGTGCTCGGCATTATCTATGCCATTCCGAGCCTGGGCATGTTCGCGCTGCTTATCCCGTTAGTAGGCCTTGGCTTCAAACCAGCCATTATCGCGCTTGTTGTGTACAGCCAGCTTATTCTGGTACGCAATGTCATCGCAGGCTTTCAATCGATTGATCCGTCAGTTATCGAAGCGGGGAGCGGGATGGGCTACAGCAAGTGGCAGCTGTTCCGCAAGGTCGAGCTTCCGCTGGCGCTTCCTGTTATTATCGGGGGCTTGCGCATCGCATCGGTCTCCATTATCGGCATTGCTACGATTGCGGCATGGATCAACGCAGGCGGGTTAGGTACGATTCTGTTCGAAGGACTGAATCAGAGTTCTATGCCGAAGATGGTATGGGGCACGCTGTTCGTGTCTGTGCTGGCGGTATCGGCCAATATGATTTTGCTCTGGCTGGAAAAAATATCGATGTCAAAAGCTCGCGGGGAATGGCGTGTATGATATAATGGTCACGATTAATGACCAAGTATAGCATACCTCCGAGGTGCTGATATGAACGGGACACAGACGTTAGGAAGAGCAATCGATATCTTATTTGTATTAGCAGAGTCCGGCTCGACGCTCACCGTAAGCGAGATCGCCGAGAAGGTGGGCATACCGGACAGCACGGCGTACCGTTTCATACAGACGCTGATCAAGAACGGCTTTGTTGAGCGCAAGGGCAGAGGCCAGATCGGCCTTGGCCTGCGTATCTTCGATTTGGCGAGGAGCCTGTCGCAGCAGATCGAGAAGGATCTGCTGACCATCGCCCGCCCGATCATGGAGGAGCTGACGAACGCAACAGGGGAGACGACTGTGCTGTTCGTGCGCTCCGGCTCAAAGGCAATCTGCATCGAGAATGTGACGAGCAAGCGGCTTATCCGGCTGTCCATCGAGAACGGGAGAGTGCTGCCGCTTAATCTGGGCGCCTCCGGCAAGACGTTGCTAGCCTACGAGAGCGAGAAGATTATGGAGGAGATGTGCAAGCTGTTCTCCGAGGGCGAGCAAGGTTCTGATGCGCTGTACCGAGAGCTGGATACGATCCGGCAACAAGGCTACAGCTTCACGTTGGGCGAATACGATTCAGATGCCTTCGCTGTTGCCGCACCGATTCTCGATACGCAGCAGCGTATTGTGGCGAGCCTGTCGGCGGCAGGCCCGATTCACCGGTTGAATAAGGATGAAGTCCCCGCTGTCATCGAGCAGGTGAAGGCTGCCGCAGCGCAAATTTCGTGCAAGCTGGGCGGGCTGTCGAGCTGAGGAGACGGTATTCATAGGAGCTCCACATATGCCTATACACGAATAGGGAGCTGTCCAGGATGTCATTTCTGACTAACGGGGCAGCTCTTTTCATGCCGAGGGCAAACTGCGCAATTTACGATCGCTGTTTTATTGGCGCGAACATGTGGAAGGAAAAAAAGAAGCCGTTCCTGGGTGCAATGGTTGATTCGTACAACCATTGCAAGGAAGGCTTCTTTCTGTTGCAAGTTATGCCTGCTCTTGGCGGGCCAGCAGCTTTACGAACTTTTTCATGACCGGCGCGATCGTGTATTGCATATCTGCCATGATCGCGGACAGATGAGTGCGCTGTGCCTCAGCGGAGGAGGCACAGCGGATCAGATGGGATACGGCAGCGAGAGATACTTCGGTATTGACGTTTACTTTGCAAATGCCGCTCTCGATTGCTTGGGCAATAATCGCATCCGGTGTGCCGGAGCCGCCATGCAGCACGAGCGGAATTGTTACAGCTGCTTCAATCTCGCGCAGCAGCTCCAGGTCAATCTTGGGCTCTCCCGTATACATGCCGTGCACGGTGCCGATAGCTGCGGCCAGAAAGTCGACGCCGGTTTCCTCGACAAAGCGCTTGGCGTCAGCGGGATCCGTCAGCCGGCCGTCGCCTTCTTCTTCGTCGGAGAAAGCGCCGCGGGAGACGGAGCCAATCTCCGCTTCCACGGATACGCCTGCCATATGGGCAAGATCTGCGATATCTTTGGTGCGTGCGATATTTTCGCCCAGCTCGTACTTGGAGCCGTCATACATGACGGATGTGAAGCCGCACCGGATTGCCCGGACGATAGACTCTTTCTCATAGGCATGATCCAGATGAAGCGCGACGGGAATGGCTGCTTTGCGGGCGATAGCGATCGCCATCGCGGCGAATCCTTCTAGATCAACAGTAGGCAAATAACGCTCGCCCAGCGCGATGATTACAGGGCGGTTCTCTTCCTCTGCCGCCTGTACAGAGGCCTGCACCGTCTCCAGATTAAATACGTTAAAGGCGGCAACGGCCTTTTTCTCTCGTTGCGCTGCCAGCAAGATTTCTTTGGTTGGTATTAGCATAGTTGAACTCCTTCTCCATTAAAAGCGGCGCATGCAGGGCGCCATCGGCCAGCTGCATACGCCGCAGCTTGAATCTCCCGGCGGATTAGCCCTCCAGCAGCTCTACCGTATCCTTCAGCGTGGAAGCCGATCCTACATTGCCCGGGAAGATTACATAATATAGTCCGGGGAATTTGCTTTCGTCTCCGGTAATCCAGACCGGAACGCCTGGCTGGATCTGTCCGGCTACAGTGGCGCGCTGTACACGCAGTCCCTTGGTCCCGATATCGCTGGACGTAATGCCGCCTTTGGCAATCATATACCTCGGCCGCACGTTCAGGCGCTGCACGATGCTGGTGACGGCATCCGATATTTTGACCGACTGCTGCAATTCCTCCTCCTGCTTTCCTTCCCCAAGGTCCAGACGCTCGCGGCGCGTATAGACTGTGACGGTACGCCCGGCTGCAATAGCGGCTTCCGTCTCCGCGATCACGCGGTCAACCTCGGCTTGAAAAGCTTCTGGCTGCGTCACCAGATGTACGTCAAATTCGATAAAGGTTACAAAGCCGCAGGTCTTCAGCCCTTCAAGCTGCTCCGTTGTTTTCTTTACATGCGAGCCGACAAGGATAAGTCCGCCGGTCCCGGGCTGTCCGCCGACAACCTCTTCCTTGGTCAGGAGCGGTCTGTCGCTGACGCCGCCGATCACCTTAGTGAAGGCCGCCGCTGTGCGGAACATAAAGGTTTTGCCGCGTTTCATCGCGCGTACTAGCGCAATGGAGAAAATCTTCACATCCATATCGTCGACGGCGTTCACGACAACCTTGTTAAAGCCGCTTACCTTCATCAACTGGTCCTCGATCGCTTCAAGATGAAGCGCGCGCAGGCTGTCTAGTGAAATATAAGTCGTGTCGGCTGCCTGATAGGCGCCGCCGGACTTCTCTTCGACCCATCTGCCCAGATCGGATTCGGTATAGCCGAATGTGCGGTCGCGCGCGAACTCGGTCTCGCCTGCGGGAACCAGATCCTCGCCGTACTGAACGTAGTGGATGTTGTCGATCGTATAGCGTCCGCCCGCCTTGAAGAAGGGGAGAATCACCTCGCCGTCGAATGGAACGCCGGAAGCCGCTTCTGTTGCCTTGCGCAGCGTCTCGGTCTCCAGCGGATAATGCCCGCGAAGAGTGGAGTCGCCGCGGCTGACGATCAGATAAGGCTTGCCGCCAAGCTGCCCGGACGCTTCCGCCGCATGGCGGGCGATGTCGCGGTGAACCGCTTCCGTCTCGCTGGCGATCAAGCCGCGCGAGTTCGTCAGGATGAAGAACATCGAGCTTTCTTCGCGGAAGCCCTTCAGCATCGTCTCCGGGGACCAGTCGGTGTACACGGATATGCCGTGCACCGTCTGCACGCCGGTGGGATCATCGTCCAGCACAATGATTTTGCGGCCGAAGCTTTCCAGCTCCGCTTCAAGCCATGTATCTACTTGCCCGCTGTCCACAGCGGGCAAGCGGTCAAATACGTCTCTCGCCAATCGTTTTCCAATATGCATAGGTTTCACACCTTTATCTTTATAGTTGTAGCTGTTACAGTCCCGGCAGAATGCCGCTGAACAGGCTAAGGACATAGACAGAAGCAAGCGCAGTGAGGCCCGCGATGAAGCCGCCGAGCGTCCATACCTTAAGCGTCTGCGGCACTGTCAGCTTGCCGAAGCGGTTCACGACCCAGAAGCCGGAGTCATTCGGCAGCGACAAGCCGATGCCGCCTGCACAGATTGCGAGACCGAGCAGGATAGGAGATACGCCGAGATCGGCAATAAGCGGTCCCATAATTGTTGATGTTGTCACAAGCGCCACTGTAGAAGAGCCTAGCGATGCGCGCAGGATTTGAGAGAAAATAAAAGCCAGCATCAGAACCGGAATGCTCCAGCTCTGCATCGTCGTAATCAGATAGTCGCCGATGCCGCTATGGTTGATGACTGCGCCGAATGCGCCGCCCGCGCCGGTAATGAGCACGATCATGCCCGCAGTTGCGATTGCTTCGGAATACAGCTTGTTGTAATTATCCGCAATGTAAGGGCGGAGGAAAATGATTGCTGCAAGTACGCTGATCAGCAAAGCGATGTTCTTGTCGCCGATGAAGCCGAAGAACGTCTCGATGGACGTGCCAGGGAACAGCATCTTGGAGAAGGTGTTCGCCAGAATAAGCACGATCGGAAGCGCCAGCATGCCGAAGGACAGGGCGGTGCTGATTTCTTTGCGCGAGCCTGGCTCTGCCTTCGTCTCTTCGATGTCTTCCGCTTTCACTTCTGTCTTCACGCGTTTGCCGATGAACATGCCGTACAGGAAGCCGCCAACCAGCGTAGCCGGAATCGCGCAGATGAGTCCGTACAGAATGAACAGTCCCAGGTCGGAGCCTGTATTCTCGGCTACGATCATCGGGCCTGGCGTAGGCGCGATCATGTTATGAGAAGTAATGAGGCCGATGCCCAGCGCCGTTACGAATGTGATGATCGAAATGCCGGTACGCGTCGCCAGACTCTTGAGCAACCCGCTCAGGATGACGAAGGCGGCGTCGAAGAAGACAGGGATAGAGACAATGGTGCCGGATACGGCAAGGCCTGCCGGCGATTTCTTGATGCCGAAAATCTTCAGCAGCGCTTCGGCGATCTTCTCGATTGCGCCGGATGCGCCAAGGAACTGGCCGAAGATGACGCCAAGGCCGATCAGAATGCCGACCCCGGTCAGCGTATTGCCGAAGCCGGAGGTGACAATGCCCGGCACTTCCTTCAGCGGAATGCCGATGGCGATCGCTGTGCCGAAAGCGATAACGGTCAAAGCAAGGAAAGGCTCAACCTTCCATTTGATAATCAGCAGAAACAGAAAGGCCAGTGCAATAACGAATGCAACAATGAGCATAGGTCCGGTTAACATAGGGCTTCCACCTTTTCGTCGTAGTAATGTTGATTACGTTGTCGTCTTGCCGACTTCAACTCCCGCCAGCTTTTCGTAATATTGAACAATGCCGCCATGGTCATGCGACTGCTTGCCTTCATCGCGAAGCGTCTCGAAGATATGGCGCACATGGGCTGTCAGCGGAAGCGGCATCTCGAAGGCATCAGCCGTCTCCATGACATTCGACAGGTCCTTCAGGTTAATATCGACGCGGCCGCCCGCCTTGAAATTACGCTCCAGAATCATCGGCACCTTCGCATCCAGCACCGTGCTGCCTGCCAATCCGCCGCGGATGGCCTGGTAGAGCTTATCGATGTCGATGCCGGCTTTTGCGGCGAGCACTAGCGCCTCGGACATTGCTGCAATGTTAACGTTTACAATGATTTGGTTTGCCAGCTTCGCAGTAGAGCCGCTGCCGCTTGGGCCAACGAGGATGACATCCTTGCCCATGCAAGAGAGGACAGGAAGCACGCGCTGGAAGGCTGTTTCATCGCCGCCGGCCATAATGGACAGGGTGCCGTCTATCGCTTTCGGCTCGCCGCCGCTCACTGGTGCGTCCAGCATTTGAATGCCTTGCTCCGCAAGCGCACTGGCTACTTCCTTCGCCACAACAGGCGAGATGGAGCTCATATCGACGACAACAGCGCCTGTCTTGGCGCCATGGATCACACCGTCTTCGCCGAGAAGCACGCTTTTCACAATGGCGTTATTGGGAAGCATAGTGATGATGACATCGCTTACATTTGCGACGGCTTTAGGAGAATCGCCCTGTGCCGCGCCTGCCTGCACCACTTCGGCTACAGCTTCCGCGTTCAGATCGTAGACCGTAAGGCTATATCCTTGTTTAATCAAATTTTTGGCCATTGGTTTACCCATAATGCCAAGTCCAACGAAACCAATTTTCATGTTGGAACCTCCTGTATCGTGTTGTGAAGTGATTTCGAAAGCTATTGTACACAAATATTTTAAAAATGTATACAAAAAATTCGAAATGGATACAAAATAAATATTGGTTTTTGCTTTCAATGGTCATTCGATAGCTTTATAATTTAGAGATAGTCTGTACCGAACCGCGATTTTTATGAGGGGCAAAGGAAGGTTGAATCATGAGCAAGCAGGCGTTTCAAGCGGCATATATACATTGTTACGAATTAATTAGAGATAAAATATTGAACGGAGAATTACCGGGAGGAACGAAGCTGGTAGAGGAGCGTCTCGCGGAGGAGCTTGGCGTCAGCCGGACGCCTGTCAGAGAGTCGATCCGCAAGCTGGAGCAGGAGGGACTGATCCAGAAGAAGCGTGTCGTGCAGCCGTCGGTGGAGGATCTGCGCCATATCTTCGAGGTACGCATGCTTTTGGAGGGGTTCTCAGCGCGCTGCGCCGCATCTTATATGGATGAAGCGACCCAGGAGAAGGTTCAGGAGTGCATTACGATTGCGCGTGAAGGCACGGTCGATATAACGATGGATGCGAACAAGCAGTTCCATGATCTGATCGTTCAGGCGAGCCGCAACCCGGAGATTGTCCGCATTATCGACCGGATGCAATCGATCATCTATCTGTTCCGAAGGGCGGTCGTTTATTACAAGCGTCCATTCCTGATCGACGAGCATCAACATATTCTGGATGCGATTCGCTCACACGACGCGGCAGCTGCGGAACGGCTCATGAAGGAGCATCTGCAGGCGGATCTGGACTTCTATCTGCATCTGGGCAAACATTAGACATGACAATAGAAGCCTCCGAGCGCCTCGGGGCTTCTTTCATTTGGCAGCGGCACGGAGCAACTGAGTTATGCTGATGCTTATGCAGCCTTATAGGTATATGTGGGATAGGTATACGGGAGACAGGGACCTTAGCCGGCTATGCGTTTCTTATTGTCTTCGGTGCAAGGGCGGCCCCATTGGTTGCATTGGTTGTACATTGGACATTTGCGATATTGGACAAGCGCGTCATCCAGCGCTTGGCTTGCGAGCAGCACAGAGGGGTCGACGAAGGATTGGAACTCGTCAAATGTGTTTTCCATAATGACTCTGAGCTTCTCGATTTGAGTTCTACATGGACAGTCCAAAGGGCTTATCCTCCTTTGAAAGTATAAAATTTCATGCGAAAGTATCATTTCTTATCTATAGTTTACAACAAATAGAGAAGAATGGCGATATGTGGAATAAAAAGTCGAAGAATGTTTTGTGAATTTGAAGCATCAATGGCTTTTTTTCCTTGATATTGACCGGATCACAAAAAAGAGATGCGCTGCTGCTGTGCATCTCTTTTTGTGATCCGGTTGATGAGTACACTTCTTGAATCGCCAAAAGCATGGGGCTGGCCTGTCGCCGCTGCGTCAGGCCAGCCCCATCGTTCAGGCATGGATGCTTATATATCGGTTAGGAGGAACGGGAATACCCAGATGCTCGCGCAGCGTCGCGCCTTCGTATTCCTTGCGGAACAGCCCGCGCTTCTGCAGAAGCGGAACGACATGATCGACGAAGTCCTCCAGCCCATCGGGCAAGGAAGGCGCCATCAGCATAAAGCCGTCGGCAGCTCCGCCGTTGAACCATCGTTCAATGGTATCCGCAATTTTCTCTGGAGTGCCTACCCAGTCTTCGCCGCTAAAGGCGCCGGTAAGTAAGGAGTATACCTCCCGAAGATTAGGATTCTCCCGCTCAATGACGGGCTGATGCTTGCGGTAATCCGGCTTGGCTAGCTGCAGCTTGCCAAGGCCCAGTTCGTCGGCTCGGGTGTCCAGCGTGCAGCCCGTAAAGTCGATATCCTTGAAGTAGTCGGAGAGGAAGCCGATGCCGGTTTCCTCGCTGATGAGCACCTCCAGCTGCAGCCGCTTTTCCTGCGCCTCCGCTTCCGTGCTCCCGATAATCGGGGAGAAGCCCTGCAATATATGGACATGCTCCAGATTGCGGCCGGAATCTGCCACAATTTGTTTGTACGAACGGTAGAATTCCGCTGCATCCGCGAAGCTGTACTTGATCGAAAAGATAACCTCTGCAACCTGGGACGAGAAGCTTTGGCCAGAATCCGAGGTGCCGGCTTGGACAAGGACGGGATGGCCTTGCGGCGAACGGCCGATATTAAGCGGCCCTTCCACGGAGAAGAATTCGCCTTTGTGCCGGATGCGATGCAGCTTCCCGGGTTCGAAGAAGACGCCGGATTCCTTGTCGCGCACGAAAGCATCGTCCTCCCAGGAGTCCCATAGCCCGCGCACCACTTGCAGGAATTCAGCCGCTCGCTTATAGCGGAAGCTGTGCTCCAGATGCTCCTCCGCGCCGAAGTTGCGAGCTGTATTGCCGGAGAGATCGCGTGTGGTAACGATATTCCATCCCGCTCGTCCTTTGCTGATATGGTCAACCGACATGAGCAGCCTTGCCAGATTGAACGGCTCAATGTAGGAAGTGGAAGCGGTAGCGACGAGGCCGATATGCGATGTAGCGCCTGCCAGAGCGGCAATCAGTGTGACCGGCTCAAAGCGGTTCAGAATGTTGGGATGGGACACTTCGTTAATGGCGAGGCTGTCAGCCAGGAAGGCGATATCGAACTTGCCGCGTTCGGCTGTCTGTGCCAGACGCTTATAGTAATCAATGTCGATGCTGGAGCCGGGCTGCGCATCCGGCAGCCGCCAGGAGGCCGTATGCATGCCGGTTCCGACCAGGTAGGCGGATAGTTTAATTTGACGTTTTGCTGTCATGTTGTCCACTCCTTATATCCTATTAATCGCATAAGATTTATTGGAAAATAATTTAACATGGGGTAAACTGGTCGTCAATCCTATATTTCAAATGAATGCTCAAAATTAAATTTTTTTGAAATATTGACGAAACCGGGAAGCTGGCCTATACTGTGATCATAAGTCCAACTAAGTAGGTATGAATACTCAATATTATTCTACCGGATAACCGGAGATGCTGCTGTTCACTCAGTCGCATCTCCTTTTTTTGTTTCACCTATCACCTTATGAGGAGAGTGTTGAACATGGCAGATGAGCAAATCTATCGTCCAGAGACGCTGGCAGTACACGGAGGACAGGAGCTTGATTCCGCTACATTGGCAAGAGCGGTGCCGATCTATCAAACAACATCCTACGGCTTCCGGGATACCGAGCATGCGGCGAATCTGTTCGGATTGAAGGAGGTTGGAAATATCTACACTCGCGTTTCCAATCCAACATCGGATGTGTTCGAGCGGCGGCTTGCCCTCTTGGAGGGCGGCGTTGGAGCCTTGTCCACTGCTTCGGGGCAAGCAGCAATCACTTATTCCATCTTCAATATTGCGGGAGCGGGGGACCATATCGTATCTTCGGCAAGCTTGTACGGAGGCACGCACAATCTATTCGCAGCGACGTTCCCGAAATTCGGCATTGACGTGACCTTCGTAGATCCCTCGGATCCGGCGAATTTCCGCAAGGCGATCCGCAGCAATACAAAAGCGGTCTTCGCAGAGACGATCGGCAATCCAAAGGGGGATGTCCTTGACATTGAAGCCGTCGCGGAAGCCGCTCATGATAACGGCATTCCACTGATCGTTGACAATACGTTCCCGAGTCCTTATTTGCTTCAGCCCATCGCCCATGGCGCAGACATAGTCGTCCATTCCGCGACCAAATTTATTGGCGGACACGGCACCTCGATCGGCGGCATTATTATCGACGGCGGGAAGTTCGACTGGGAAGCGAGCGGCAAGTTCCCGGGGCTGACGGAGCCTGATCCGAGCTATGATGGCGTTGTATTCACGGAAGCATTCAAGGAGCTGGCTTATATTACCAAAGCCAGAGTTCAGCTGCTTAGGGATATCGGGGCGGTCTTGTCTCCGTTCAACTCTTTCCTGCTGCTGCAAGGGCTGGAGACGCTGCACCTCAGATTGGAGCGCCACAGCGAGAATGCACTGGCGGCAGCCCGTTATCTGGAGGACCATCCGGACGTAGAGTGGGTCAGCTACCCGGGGCTGGAGTCGCACGCTTCATACGCCCTGGCGCAAAAATATTTGAAAAAAGGGCAAGGCGCGATTCTCGCTTTCGGAATTAAAGGAGGCGTAGAAGCCGGCAAAAGGCTGATTCATAACGTGAAGCTGTTCTCCCATCTGGCGAATGTCGGCGATTCCAAGTCGCTCATCATTCATCCTGCCAGCACGACGCATCTGCAGCTATCCGAGCAGGAGCAGCTCGCAGCAGGCGTAACGCCGGGACTGATCCGTCTATCTATCGGAACGGAAGCGATAGAGGATATCATCGAAGACTTAAAGCAGGCGATCGCGCTAAGCCAGCAAGTGCCGGCCAGCCAGGCCTGAGGGCGGGGCGGAGGCAGGTATGCATGATTACAGTACAACAATTGAGCAAGAGCTACTCAACAACAAAAGGAGCTGCGGTACAGGCGCTTGACGGAATCGATCTGCATATCGACAAGGGCGATATTTTCGGCATTATCGGCTTCAGCGGCGCGGGCAAATCAACGCTCATCCGCTGCTTGAACCGGCTGGAGGAGCCGGATACGGGCTCCATCTTGGTCGGCGGCAAAGATATTATGCAGCTTAAGGGGAAGGAGCTGCGGCAAGCGCGGCAGAAGATCGGCATGATCTTCCAGCAGTTCAACCTGCTGGACTCCCGTACGGTATTCGGCAATGTCGCCTTCCCGCTGGAGGTGGCGGGAAGGAGCAAATCCGAGATTCGCGACAGAGTAACCGATATTCTGGAGCTGGTGCAGCTGTCCGACAAGGCGGGAATGTATCCGTCGCAGCTGAGCGGGGGACAGAAGCAGCGCGTAGGTATCGCGCGAGCGCTGGCTAATGACCCCGATGTGCTGCTCAGCGACGAAGCGACATCGGCGCTCGACCCGGAGACGACGCATTCCATCCTGGAGCTGATGAAGGATATTAACCGCAAGCTGAAGCTGACGATTGTGCTCATCACGCATGAGCTGGATGTGCTGCAGCATATTTGCAACCGGATGGCGGTCATCGAAGGCGGAAGAATTGTGGAGACGGGTACGGTGGATAAATTTTTTATGCATCCCGAGAGCGCCACGTCGAAGCGGTTCGTTCATATTGTGCAAAATTATTACGCCAATCGGTTTTTGGTAGAGGGACAGGGTGCAGGCATATGAGGGATGACCTATTCGATTTGCTGTGGACAGGACTGCTGGAGACGCTGTACATGGTGTTCTGGTCGTCGCTGTTCGCCCTCGCCATTGGCCTTGCGCTTGGCATCACGGTGGTTGTGACGGAGAGAGGCGGCATTCTGCCGATTCCGATTCTGAACAAGGTGATCGGCTTCATCATTAATACCGTCCGCTCCTTGCCGTTTATTATTCTGATCGTCATTCTGCTGCCCGTATCGCGCTTCATCGTCGGCACCTCGCTTGGTCCGAAGGCGGCAATCGTCGCCCTGTCGATCGGGGCGGCTCCCTTCCTGGCGCGAATCATCGAGAACTCGCTCAAGGAGGTTACCGCTGGCAAGATTGAGGCAGCGAAGTCGGTCGGCGCTTCTCCTGCCGTCATCATTTTCCGCGTGCTCATACCCGAGGCCTTGCCTGCACTAGTACGGGCAGCGACGATAGCTGTCATTGCCATTACGGAATTTACGGCAGTTGCCGGAGCGATCGGAGCGGGCGGGCTGGGCAGCTTGGCGATCCGGTTCGGCTATCAACGGTTCCGGGAAGATATTCTGCTTGCGACCGTGCTTGTTATTATTGCGCTCGTTCAACTGATTCAATGGACGGGCGACTTGACTGCCCGCAGCATTCAGCAGCGGCGGTTCAAACGGGAATAATCCATTCACACCATCCAATCACATGAAAGAAGGTCTTGATTCCGATGAAACGTAAAAAAATCAAACATATGACAGTAGTTGCTCTGATGCTGACTCTTGCCATCGTGGCGGCGGGCTGCTCTTCGGGCAATAAGGATAAAGGCAATGAGCCGGGTCCGTCGGAGGCCGCCGGCGGCAATACAGGAAGCGTAACGCTGAAGGTCGGCTCTGCTGCCGTGCCGCATGCTGAAATATTGAATGAAGTGAAAGCATCGCTGAAGGAGAAGGGTGTAGACCTCGAAGTGGTCGTATTCGATGATGAGGGGCAGCTTAATCCGGCGCTGCATGAGAAGCAGATCGATGCGAACTTCTTCCAGCATGTGCCGTATCTCGATTCGGTCAAGGATGAGAAAGGCTATGATTTTGCTGTAACGACGAAGGTTCACGTCGAGCCCATTGGCTTTTACTCCGACAAGCTGAAGTCGAAGGATGAGATCAAGGAAGGCGCCAAAATCGGCATTCCGAACAATCCGTCCAACGAATACCGCGCGCTGGTGCTGCTTCAAGAGCAGGGGCTGATCAAGCTGCGCGACGGTCTGACGACTTACGAGGCGACACCGAAGGATATTGTGGATAATCCGCTGAAGCTGGAATTCATTGAAGCTGACTCCGCGACGCTGCCGCGCGCGCTGCCGGACTTGGACGGCGCCATTATTAATACGAACTTGATTCTGGAGGCGAAGATCGATCCGGAGTCGGCCCTGTTCCGCGAAAATGCGAATTCTCCTTATGCCAACATCATTGTTGTGCGCAAAGGCGACGAGAACCGCGAAGAAATCAAGAAGCTGGATGAAGCGCTCACCTCGCCTGAGGTGAAGAAGTTTATTGAAGAGAAGTACGGCGTAGCGGTCGTGCCGGCATTCTAAGGTTTGGCGCAGGGAGGCTGCAAGATGGCTATTCGGTTAAGCATATTGGACCAAAGTCCAATTTATAAAGAAGATACAGGATCGGAAGCGCTGCGAAGCACCGTGCGGCTGGCGCAGCGGGCAGAGCAGCTGGGCTATCACCGCTTCTGGGTGTCGGAGCATCATGATTCCACCCATGTGGCAGGATCGTCGCCGGAGGTGCTCATTGCGTATTTGCTGGCAAGTACGGAGCGGATTCGTGTAGGGTCCGGCGGCGTCATGCTTCAGCACTACAGTCCGTACAAGGTAGCGGAAAATTTCAACGTGCTGTCATCGCTGGCACCCGGCCGTGTCGATCTTGGGATCGGACGCTCGCCTGGCGGCTTGCCGAAGTCTGCTCAGGCGCTCAGGCAGAACAATGACGGCGCCTTGCCTGACTTGACGGAGAAGCTGGCGGAGCTGGACCGGTACTTGACGGATTCCTTGGAGGAGAGCCATCCGCTGTACGGATTGAAGGCGACGCCGATTCCATTCATTCCCGCCGATCTCTTCATTCTGGGCACGTCGGTCGAAAGCGCCAAACAAGCTGCCCGGCTGGGATTGCCGTACGTCTTCTCTCTATTTATTACAGGGGACGAGGCTGCGGCAGAGGAGGCTTTGAACGCTTATCGGGAAGCTTTTATTTCCGTCCGCGGCTCAGAGCCGCTGCCTCTGGCGGCGCTTTCGGTAATTGCCTCGGATACGGAAGAAGAGGCTGCGGCGATTGCCAGCGAGGTGCAGCATATCAAGATTCATCTGGCAAGCGGTCGCACTATCACGGTATCGACGCTGGAGCATGCCCAGCAATTCGAGAAGCAATCGACAGAGCCATACACAATCGAAGTGAGGGAGCCGCATGTGATCAAAGGCACGGGCGAGTCGGTATGGCATGAACTGCAGCGCAAAGCCGAGCGGCTGAACGTGCCTGAGCTGGTCTTGCTCGCTCCGATCCGCCATCCGGAGAAGCGCATCCGCAGCTTCGAGCTGCTGATCGAAGCAGCGCACGCCGCACGGGCTACCCCTTAATTGGATATGGAGCAAAACAAGGCGCAGCCCAATGGCTGCGCCTTGTTTTGTAGAAGTGTCCCTCTCCAACGGCTCGTTTCAGATAGAAAGATTCTCAAGCTTAGCATAATAGGGCTATTAAAAAATAGGATTGGAAACACTGACATACAGATGTCAGCGTTGGGGGGATACAATTGGAACCAAGAAGAGCAGTTCAATCTTGAATATTCGGGAGGCAGCTATAATGAGCAAAATACAATCTTTGCGAGGATTTGCGACGATCAGTTATTGGGCGGATGATGTGGAGGCGGCGAAAGCATGGTATGCGGAGCTCCTCGGCCTTGCCCCGTACTTTGAACGGTCGGGACCGGATGGCCGGCTTGCTTATGCGGAATTCCGGCTTGGGGATTACCAGCATGAGCTTGGCATCATTAATCGCCGTTTTGCTCCTGCCGCAGCAGCTGCCGGTCCCGGGGGCGCCATCATGTATTGGCATGTGGATGATATTCATGCGATGCTGCAAAAGCTGAAGGAGATGGGCGCTGCAGAGTACGAACCAATTACACCTAGAGGCGACTCTGGATTCGTCACAGCTTCGGTCATAGATCCATTCGGCAACGTGCTGGGCATTATGTTCAATCCGCATTACGTAGACGTATGGGAACAACGGCAGAAGGGTGTGATAGTTCATGATCATTGATAATGCCGTGCGGGCAGGCAACCGCCAAGAATGGCGAGAGTGGCTCGGCGCGCATCATCAATTGCAGCCGTATTGCTGGCTGATTAGAGCGAAGAACGATCCGATCAGCTATTTCGACATCGTGGAAGAGGCGCTTTGTTTTGGCTGGATTGACAGTACCCGCAAACGTATAGATGATAATCAGACTGCCCAGCGCTTCTCTCCCCGGCGGAAAAACAGCAGCTGGACAGAGCTGAACAAGGAACGCGTCCGGCGGCTGGACCGGCTAGGTTTAATGACAGAGGCGGGAAGGAGCGTTTTGCCGGATATGGGCCCGGATTCATTCGCGATTCAAGAAGATATCTTGCGGTTGCTGAAGCAGGATGAAGAGCTCTACAGCAACTTTCAGGCCATGCCCGAGCTGTATGTCAGAATCAGAATCGATAATATTCAGTCCGTTGAAAAGGACGCAGCTCTGTATGCCTCAAGGTTAGATAAGTTTATAACGCATACCCGCGAGAATAAAATGTATGGGCAGTGGCATGATGAAGGCCGTCTTTTGGAAGGGTAGTCTCAGAGGAAAAGCGGCGCAGCAAATAAAACAAGCTGGGATCGGCAGAGAGCCGGAGCCAGCTTGTTTTATTTGGACAGGAACGATATGAAAGGCCCCCCAATAAGCCATCTGGCAAAATCGGAGAAGGTCTAGTCTTTCAGGTCTACTCCTTCATCTGCCGCTCGGCAATGAGGGCGTTTTTCCTGGCGCCTTCTTTCAAATCTGCAGGGGCATATTCGGCATTGGCGATAACGTTATAGCGCTTGAGGGCGTTTGCGTAATCTTTTTCCACATATGCGCTATATGCTTGCTGCGAAAGCTTAAGCGCAGCGTCTTTCATGAACTGCACGGCATGCTTGTTCGCAGCAAGTCCTTCTTTCATTTTTTTGTCGGCGATAAGGACGGCGTTGACGTAGTTCTTCTGATTGTAATACCAGCGGGCATTGGCGAAGGCACTCAGGAATGCCTGGCGTTCCTGTATCAGCCCGAGGTTCGCAGGGACGTTATACGTTTTGCTGTAAGATGCGTCTTGTCCGAGAAGCTCGTAATAAAGCTTCGCTTTATCAAGCTGGTCGGATTCGTAGAAGGCTTTGGCCTGCTCCGCTACTTTTTTGGCTGCTGCCGATTGATTCGAGGCATTTACTTTCCAGCTGTAGCCCGTATCTTGGGTTTGGAAATAGTAGTATAACGCGTTGTAATAGCTGCCCTGCTTCAAATAATAATCCCCGTTCCAAATATAGCCGTCGGCTTCGATCTCCGCTGCGCTTCTGGTGTCGGCGGCTTTGGAGGATGACGATGAAGAAGAGGAGGAGCTTTTGCTTTTGCCCCCGCCGTTATGGTAGTGGTATTCCCCGTATTCCAGCCCCCACTTCTCGCAATTGGTGCGGCATGTATGCCCGCCATTCGAATCCGTGCGGCCCGGATGGGCAGCTGCCAGGCTGCTGCATAAAAACAATAAGATGGCGATCAGTGCAGTTGTCTTTTTCATCATGACAGATGTCTCCTTATAATCTAGTATTTGACACTATTCTATAGGAGTCGGACGAGTCTGAATAGCGGAATTCTTAAATTTTTAGAAAATAATTGAAAATGAGGGGTTAATCCTGGCCATTATGTTGATGCATGCGAAGTACTCATTTCATATTTCGTACGCGAATGATTTCTTTAAACCCTCGTTATCGTTGTTGAATGTGCGTTATTTAACCGGAAAGCGGCATGCATTAGTCTAGATGTAACGGGTGACCCGATTGGAAAGACTGACAGCATGCACCCGTTATTCATCCTATTTGTACAGGAGGTCAATCGTATGAAGAGAAAGATGAAACGCTGGATGCAAGGAACGCTTGCCGCAGTCCTGGCAGTCAGCATGCTAAGCGCATGCGGCGGCGGGAATGACAAGCCTAGCCAGGGCGTGGAAGGTGAAGGGGCGGCCAAGCCGTTCCAGGGCAAGAAGCTGTCAATCGCTACAGCGAACCACCCGTGGGGGGATGCGATTAAAGAGCTGATTCCGCAATTTGAGGAAGAGACGGGCATGAAGGTGGATGTGCAGAGCTACTTCGAGGACCAACTGTCCCAGAAGCTGACCGTGCAGTTCACATCCGGCTCGGCTACGCCGGACGTGTTCATGTACAGTCCGCTGCAGCATGCCAAGCAATTTTACAATAATGGCTGGCTTCAGCCGCTGGATGAATATGTGACGAAAAATGCGGACTACGACTTCGAGGACTTCTCGAAGGCATCCGTCAGCACCAACACGATCGATGGCAAAATCGTCGGCATCCCGACCATTACCGAGCAGCACATCCTGTACTACCGCAAGGATCTGCTGGAGGAAGCGAACATTGCCGTTCCGAAGACGATGGACGAGCTGCTGGCGGCGGCCAAAGCGCTGCATGATCCGAGCAAGGAAATGTACGGCTTCTCCGCTCGCGGCCAGCGCTCCGCGCTAGTGTCGCAGATCTCGTCGTTCATGTACTCCGAAGGCGGCGAATTCATGCGCGACGGCAAGGCGTTTCTGAACTCGCCTGAATCGGTGAAGGGCATGAACACTTATGCGACGCTGCTCCGTGACTTCGGTCCTCCGGGCGTGCTGAATATGTCCTGGCCGCAAGCGATCGGCGTATTCGCGCAAGGCAAATCCGCCTTCTTCGCCGATGTCAACTCGATCTATCTCAATGCGGCTGATCCGGAGAAATCCACGATCTCGGACCAGATCGGCTATGCGGTATTCCCAGCCGGCGATGCGGGCTCGCAGCCGTTCAACATTGCGTCGTGGGGCATTGCGATGAATGCCAAGGCTGCGGACAAGGATGCGGCGTGGGCGTTCATCGAGTGGGCAACAAGCAAGGAAATTATGCTGGAGACGCAGAAGCTGGGCAATCCAGGCTCCCGCTTGTCCGTATGGGCTAGTCCTGAAGGCACAGTAGCCTTCCCGAAAGAGCTGGCGGAAGTGACGATGGAGACGCAGAAGGGCGGCGTCGACCACTCCCTGCCGCAAGTGAATGCCGTAGGCGAAGCCCGCGACATTATCGGCTCAATCGTGCAGCGCGCGATTACGGGCGAGGATATTCAGGCGGCAGCCGATCAGGCGAACAAGGAATTCCAGGCATTAATCGATAACGAATCCGGACAATAAGCTGCGGAGGTTGGAGGGATGCGTCCGGGCGGACGCGTCCCTTCTTCATCCCGAGGCGCAACGAGAAAGGATGGAGGCAATGCGAACGAACTGGTTTGATCGCAACCAGAAATGGATATACACCATGCCGGCTGTATTATTCGTGCTTCTTATGATGGTATTCCCGATTTTGTATACCTTCCGAATCAGTTTCTATGAATGGAGCATGTCCTCGACGACGCCACCGAAGTGGGTTGGGTTCGACAACTATATCGCACTATTATCAGATGCCCGCTTTTGGGTGACGGTCAAGCAGACCTTTATCTTTACATTCGGCGCACTAATTGTGCAGACGGTGCTGGGCGTGGCTATTGCAGTGTTGCTCCACCGTGAATTTTTTGGCAAAAATTTGGTCAAAACGATCTTCCTGCTCCCGATGGTCGCAACGCCTGTTGCGATGGGCCTGGTCTGGCTGTTGATCTACGAGCCAAGCATCGGCGCCGCCAATACGCTGCTCAAGATGATAGGGCTCAGCCCGCAGCTGTGGATCGCTTCGCCGTCTCAGGTTATGCCGTCCCTTATTCTAATGGATGTGTGGATGTGGACGCCGATGATCTCGCTGATCGTTATGGCCGGACTTGCGACGCTGCCGACTGAGCCGTATGAAGCGGCTGATGTGGACGGGGCTTCGACCTGGCAGAAATTCTGGTATGTGACGCTGCCGCTGCTGCGTCCGACGATCATTGTAGCGGTCATGCTGCGCTTGATCGATGTGCTGAAAACGTTCGATATCATCTATGCCACTACGCAAGGCGGTCCGAATATGAAGTCGGAGACGCTGAACATTTACGGTTATACGCTAGGCTTCCAATACTTTAAGCTTGGCATGGCTTCTACGCTGCTCGTCATCTTTTTTGCTATCGTGATGGCTTTAACGCTGCTTATGATCTATGTGCGCAAACGTCTGGAGGTGGCTTCATGAAGCGCAAAAAACGAATCAAAACGATCATCATGAGCTCGCTCACGGGCCTGGTCGTCATCAGCTTTGCGTTTCCGTTCGTCTGGATGCTGCTGGCTTCGTTCAAGACACAGGCTCAAATCATGTCGCCCGATGAATTTCTGATCTTCAAGCCTACCGGGCAAAACTATGTGAATGTCTTTAATGAATACGACTTCATGAAATTTATCATCAACAGCTTTATTGTTGCGGCAGGATCGACGCTCGGCTCCTTGATTCTAGGTCTGCCGGCTGCTTACGCGATCGCGCGCCACCGGCTGCAGGGCCTTGGGCTCGTCATTCTGGTCGCCCGCATTATTCCCGGCATTACATTCCTTATTCCTTGGTTCATTATTTTCTCGCAGCTCGGACTGGTCGACTCTTATCTGTCGCTCATTCTCAGCCATATGCTGGTCGGCTTGCCGTTCATCATCTGGGTTATGATTTCGTTCTTCGAGGGCTTGCCGACGGAAATCGAGGAAGCGGGCCTGATTGACGGCTGTACGCCGACACAGGTATTCCTTCGAATCGTATTGCCGATCTCCGGACCGGGCATTATTACATCATCGCTATTGTCCTTTATCTTCTCGTGGAACAACTTTATGTTCTCGATTATTCTTGCGGGAGACAAGACGAAGACGCTGCCAGTCGCGGTATTCAACTTTATGTCCTATTCCGAAATCAACTGGGGCGCGCTCATGGCTTCGGCTTGCGTCATTACGCTTCCGGTGCTCATTATTGCGCTGCTTGCCCAGCGATTTATCGTTAGCGGTCTTGCAGCGGGCGCGGTGAAGGGCTAAACTACTTGTACAACCAAGAGGACATGCCTTTCACAAAGGGGCGTACCGCCATGCCGCGAAAAATCACGATTTTTTCCAAAGTGATCATCATGATCGTTTTGTTTCTTATACCTGTCCTGGTCTTATATGGCTATACGAATAAAGTAAGCGTGGATGTCGTGGAAAATGAAATCGGAGCCAACAGTCTCGGGCAGCTGTCGTTCCTGCTTCAGCAGTTCGATGCCACTGTCGAGCAGTTGGCTATGTATACGGTTACACTTAGCGCCGATCCCCATGTGCGCGAGCTGATGGAGCGGGATAAGACGGTTCCGTACGATCGGCAGCGCGAGGAATATCGGATTAATAAAAAGCTCAGTTTGCAAAGCGTGTCCAGCTCGTGGATGAACGAGATTACGCTCTATTTGCCGAAACAAAATATGATGCTGTCCTCGAACCTGCTTAAGGATTATGATCCTTGGGGAGATGTAAAGCGGTTTGCCCTGCGCAAGGGATGGATCTATGATGATGATCCGCAGGGCTATGCCCAGGTGCCGGGCGCACGCTTCGTGCGGCAAATCTCGGAGCCGTACAGCGCAACCTCTATTGAACAGGTCGAGGCGATGTTCCAGGTGGGTTTTCCTGTCTCGAACATCTCCGGCATGATGGATATGGTCAAGTGGGACGGGCGCAGCGATCCGTTCTTGTATAATAAGGCGTACGAGCCGATCGGCAGCACGACGATGGATGCCGAAGCTGTCCGCGAGGTGATGAGTGAGCTCGGCGGCAGAGAGCTTGGCGACAGCGGGCAAGTCGTGGCGGATATCGGCATGGGGCGAGTGGCGATCTTCTATGTGAAGTCGCAGCAGCTTGGCTGGTATTTGGTCGATTATGTGCCGGTGGAAAATATTCTTCAGCCGATCCATAAGACGAATGCGATGTTCTACGCCACGATCGGGCTGCTGCTCGCGATGGGGGTTATCGCGTCTTACCTGCTGTACCGCAACGTTCAGCGGCCGATCGGCAAGCTGATGCGCGGCGTGCAGATGCTGAAGAAGGGAAACCTGTCGACCCGGATCGAGAACAGCTCCAGCAATGAGTTTGACTTCTTGTTCCTGCGGTTCAATGAGATGGCCGAGGAGATACAAGATCTGGTCGAACGGGTCTATGCGGAGAAAATTCGCGGGCATGAGGCTACGCTCAAGCAGCTGCAAGCTCAGATTAACCCGCATTTTCTGTATAACAGCCTGTTCTTCATTATTAATACAGCGAAAATGCAAGATACGCCGTCCGTCGTTGCGATGGCTCAGAATTTGGCCGAATATTACCGCTACACGACGCGGATGGAGGACCGTCCGGCTTCGCTGCGCGAGGAGCTGCAGCTTGTCGAGAACTATCTGGAAATTCACAATCTTCGGTTAGGGCGGCTTCGCTATGAGCTTGATGTGCCCGAGGAGATGCTGGAGCTGCCCCTTCCGAGGCTGCTGCTGCAGCCGATCGTAGAGAATGCGATTGTCCATGGCATCGAGCGGAAGCCCGGCGCCGGATTGATCCGGATTGCCGGACATGCGGGAGACGGCCGCTACATGCTGGTTGTTGAGGACAATGGAGCGGGCATGCCATACGAGCAGCTGCTGAGGCTGGAGCAGAAGCTTCGCCAGCCGCTGGAGGAGCAGACGAGCTGCGGCATCTGGAATGTGCATCAACGGCTCAGATATTTGTTCGGCCCGGGTTCAGGCCTTCAGTTAGCGATTAGTCCTCTGGGAGGACTGCAAGTCACCATGATCTGGAGGGAGGAATCGGAGCATGGCGCAATTGCTGATCGTGGATGATGAGCGGCATATTACAGACCGGCTGTCGGAGCTCGTTCCATGGAGCGAGTCCGGCATCAAAGGGGTTCATAAAGCGTATTCCGCTGAGGAAGCGCTGGATGTGATGGAAGCTTGTACGATCGATATTGTGCTGACCGATATCCGCATGCCCGGCATGTCGGGCCTGGAGCTGTCGGAGCAGATCCGGCGGCGCTGGCGCAAGACCAAATGCATTCTATTGTCCGGGCATGCGGAGTTCGAATACGCGAAGGAAGCAATTCGCCATGGGGCGGTCAGCTATCTGCTGAAGCCAGCCAAGGATGAGGAGCTGCTGGCTGCTGTCGCCCAGGTGCGCACCGAGCTGGAAGAGGAATGGCGCGAGATCATCTCGCAAGAGCGGATTGCGCAGGCGATGCGGGAGAATCTGCCCCAGATGCGCGGCAATCTGCTGGGAGAGCTGCTGCTTGGCAAGCGCTATGCGGCGGCGGAGCTTCGCGACAAGATGACGATGCTGTCTGTGCCCGGCTTCTATGAGCAGGGCTTTGCGCTTATGCTGGTCAGGCTTGAGCAGCCTTTTCATAACTATGATCCGCACAGCCTAGCGCTCGTCGAATATGCGGTAGGCAATATGGCGGAGGAGCTGTTCCAGCCGGACTGCGAGCTGTGGCACGGGAAGGATGTGCATCAGTATCTGGTCTTCCTGATTACCCATAAGGAAGAAAACGGGGATTGCGCGGAGCTGTATCGCATGCTGGAGAATAAGGCGGGCCAGCTGAAGGATGCGATTCATACGTTCCTTCGCGGATCGGCGACCATACTCATCAGCCGGACAGGCGTATTCCCGGCCGATCTGGCGACGATGTATGACGGCACGCTGTCGACGCTGCGCAAGCGGATCGGCGACGTATCCGATCTTATTATGACTGTATCGGATGCGGCAATTGGCGAGAGCGAGACTTGTTCGCTGTCGTCGCTCTATGAGCTGCCGTCCCTGTCTCATCTGCTGGAAGCGGGGCAATGGCAGCAAGCGGAGCAGCGGCTGAAGAGCATAGCCGCGGAGCTGCAGACGGAGGAGCAATTGCTGGAGGCTTATTTCGTCATCGCTTCGGCCGCATCGTCTTATGCGCACAAGAGCGGGCAGCGGTTGTCCGACCTGATCGGCCCGGGCTATGAGAAGCTCACGGTGGGCTTGCCCTTCCGCAATGCCCAGCAATTGCTGGACTGGTCGCTGGAGCTGCTGGGCAGGCTCAGCAGCGAAGCGGAATCGGAGAAGCAGGATTCGCGCGCGAAGCTGATTGCCGATGTGCGGCAATTCGTGGAGCAGCATCTGGACGAGGATGTGTCGCTGACCGCGATCGCCCGGCATGTCTATCTCCATCCGGTCTATATCTCGAAGATCTACAAGCTGGAGACTGGAGAGAACATCACCGAATACGTCTATCGGATACGGATGGAGAAGGCGGCCCGGCTGCTGCTGGACACTTCGGACAAAATCTATGAGATTGCCGCCCGGCTTGGCTATCAGCGGGCGCATTCCTTTATTCATGTATTCAAGAAGCATACCGGACTGACGCCGCAGGAATACCGCGACAAGTATGGATCCTGAGCCGATCGCGCGTGGTTATAGCAATGGATATCAGCGCGAAAAGATAGAGATGCCCAAATGGGAGAGGAGCAACAGAGATGAACGATAATACAATCACACCAGGGCTGCCGGAGCTGGACAGCAACCCGCCGACGCCTTATGCCTTTGTCGATCTGGATGCGGCTGAGCGCAATATATCCCGTATGGCGGGCAAGCTGGCCGAACATGGCATTCGCCACAGGCCTCATATCAAGACGCATAAATCGCTTGAGATCGCACGCAAGCAGCTTGCGGCCGGTGCGGTTGGCATTACGACAGCGAAGCTGTCCGAAGCTGAAGTATTTGCCGACGGCGGCATCGACGACATTCTCGTTGCGCTGGCAATCGTCGGCGAACGCAATCTGGAGCGGCTGGAACGGCTGCATCGCCGAATCCGCGTCACCGTTACCGTCGACAGCTGGGAGGCTGCGCTGGGCTTGTCTGCTGTCGGAGAGCGGACTGGGAAGCCTGTGCGCGTGCTAATCGAGCTGGACGGAGGCTTGCATCGCGGAGGACGCCAGCCGGGCGAGGATATCGTGGCTTTCGCCCGCAAGATACAAGAGCTGCCGGGCATTGAGATTGGCGGCATTATGGCTTATTTCGGTTTGGTGTACCGGAACCGGTCGGAAGATGCGCTGAAGGCTGCTGTGCTTGAGGAAGCGGAGATTATTCGCGGCGTTGTAAGCGATCTGCGTGAAGCGGGCATTCCGGTTGATATCGTCAGCTCCGGCTCGACGCCGACATCGAAGCTGTGCGAGTACGCGGAAGGCATTACGGAGGTGCGCGCGGGCAACTATCTGTACAATGACGTGTCCGCTGTCAGCATGGGCCTCGCGGAGCCGGAGGATTGTGCGCTGCGGGTGATCGCTACGGTCATCAGCATTCCGCTGCCGGGCATGGCGACGATTGACGCCGGCTCCAAGACGCTGACCAGCGACCGCTCCCACCATACCGACGGCTTCGGCATGATCATCGGCCAGCCGGATATTATGATTGCATCGCTTAATGAAGAGCACGGCATGCTGCGTTACGATCCTGCACAAGTCAGCCTGTCTATCGGGGATCGTATCGAAATTATTCCGAACCACTCCTGCGTCATCCCGAACTTGAACGACTTCGTATACGCGGTACGCGGCGGAGAAATTGCCGGACGGATCAAAACCGATGCCAGAGGCTGCAATTATTGAGGTCATGCAACGCGTCAATCGAACTAATGAATCCACTGCTTCCTTAACCTTTTAAGACTGCTTGTCTCTACCCTACACTCAAATGAAAGGCGGCTTACTGTCATGACAATAAGAATCGACGCTGCGCGAACGACGGAGATCTTAAGGGATCTGGTGCAAATTCCGAGTGTGAACCCAAACTTTGAAGGAGGCGTGCCCGAGCTTGCGGTCGCCGATTATGTAGAGCGGTTTTTCCAGCGGCTAGGCTTGTCCGCCGAGCGCCGCGAGGTGCTGCCGAACCGTCCGAACATCGTCGGGATGCTGCCTGGCGTGAACAACCATGCGCCAGGACTGCTGCTGGAGGCGCATATGGATACGGTGCAGACGACAGGCATGACGATCGAGCCCTTCGCCGCAGAGGTTGCAGACGGCAGGCTGTACGGAAGGGGAGCCTGCGATACGAAGGGCTCGCTTGCAGCCATGCTGGCGGCTATCGAGTGGTGCGCGGAGAATGGCCAGGTGCCTGCCGTTCCGGTCTATCTGGCTGCTGCGGTCGATGAGGAAGTCCATTACAAAGGCGTGCTCGATCTTCTCAACATTCATGAGAAGTTCGGCGCGGCCATCGTCGGCGAGCCGACGGAGCTTCATGCCGTCATTGCCCATAAAGGCGTGGTCCGTTGCGAGATCGAGACGGTCGGCGTATCGGCACACTCATCTCGTCCAAGCGAAGGCGTGAACGCTATTGATGCCATGGTGAAGGTGATCTCCCATCTAAGAGATGTGGTGACGCCTCGCTTGCTGGCTCAGCCTCATCCGCAGGTTGGCGCAGGATCGCTTAGCGTCACGGAGATTGTCGGCGGGGTTGCGCCGAATACGATCCCGGACCGTTCCCGGATCAAGATTGACCGCCGCACCATTCCAGGCGAGGACAGCGAGCAGGTATGGGCGAATCTTCGCGATGAACTGACCGCGCTCGATCTTGGAGACGACCGCGCGAGAGTCAATGTCTATCCGCCGTTCGTGCTGGATTACACGCTTGATACTAGCGCGGATTCCGATGTCGTGCGGCTGCTTACGGGAGCGGCTTCGAGGCGCATCGGGGAAGTGAAGACGCTCGGCGTGCCGTACTGCACCGACGCCAGCAAGCTGGCGCTTGTGGGCATCCCGTCAGTCGTGTTCGGCCCTGGCTCCATCGATCAGGCGCATACGGAGGACGAGTGGGTAGAGCTGGAGCAAGTGGCGCTCGCGGCAGATATTATGATTGATGTGATTATGTCTTACGGGTCTTAATCCGCTATCGTACATCTACTCATTTCAAAGAGTTGTCCCGAATGTCCGAGTGACATAGGGACAGCTCTTTTTTGAGTCAAAAATCAAGGATTCTATGCATGCCATTCGGGCGGATTGCGAAATTGTAGTTGACAAGGAAAATGAAAACGCTTTATAATTCAGAAAAATAAGAATTTGAAACGGTTCAAATTTTAATATGCCAGTTAAATATAACCAAATATCTAACTGGTCCTATAAGTCTATACAAAATTTGAAACGGTTCAAATTAACAGGAGGGGCGTGATTATGAATATCACGATTGCGGATCTGGCAAGAATAACCGGTTTGGCAAAAAGCACAGTGTCAGGGGTTCTGAACAACAAATCCGGATTTTCAGAGAAGACCAGAGCGAAGGTATTGGAGGCGGCCGAAAAGCATGGCTATGTCCCCAATGAAATTGCCAGAGGACTCACATCCAAATTCACAAAAACGATTGGCCTGGTCATTAAAGACATTACCAACCCTTTCTACAATCGGATTACGAAAGGTGTACAGGAAGTTGCCAATGAGCATGGATATACCGTTTTCTTATGCAGCAGCGGCGAGAATCATATGGTGGAAGTCACTCAAGTCACGGCTATGGTCGGCAAACGGGTAGATGGCCTCATTATCGCTCCGCTGCTGGAAGGTGTGGATTTCGATCACATTTATGAATTAAAGAGAAAGAAAATCCCGTTTACTCTGCTCGGTTCGATTCCGGGATTGACCTGCGACTATGTACAGTTCGATGACTATAACGGAAGCATTCAGGTAACCAACCATTTGATCGCGAACGGGCATAAAAAAATCGGGTTTGTTACGGGCCAGCGAACATCGAGAGCTTCCAAACTTAGGTTCCAGGGATTTAAGGATGCGATGATGGCCAGCGGCCTCAGCTTATCGGAAGAGCATGTCTTCCATGAAGCCAAACATTTGGAGGATGGGGTCGATGTGGGTAACCAGCTGATTGCCATGAAGGATCGTCCGACCGCATTGATTTGTTTTGACGATGTTATTGCGATGGGGGTAATTAAAGCCTGTGAAAGCGCCGGCTTGAAAATTCCCGAGGATCTTTCGCTCGTTGGCTTTGACGATATCGAGCTTATGATTTTTCCGCTCACATCGGTTTCCATCCCGACTTACGATGCGGGCAAGCTGCTGGCAAAGATTTTGTTTGAACGTATTTTTGAAGAGGAAGTTGCGGAATACAGGCAAGTTACGCTAGATGAAAAATTGGTTGTTCGTTCTTCTGTGAAATCGCTTCACTAACGAAAATTCCGTCTAGGAGGACTTCCGATGAAAGCAAATAAGAGGTTGATCACGCTAATTTCTCTAGTCTTAATTGTGTCGCTGGCCCTTGCCGGCTGCTCAAGCGCTAACAATCCGAACTCGCAAAAAAACGATTCAAAAGACGGCAATAAGCAAAATAAGCCGGTAGAGCTTACCATCTGGGGAGGATACCCGGAGCTTGATCCTTGGTATAAGAAGATGGCGGAGGATTATAAGAAGGAGCATCCGAACGTCACAGTTAACATCGCTTCCTTCCCGCTTAGAGATTTCGAGAAAAAAGTCGCTGCAGGCTTGCCGTCCAGCAGCGCAGCGGATATTGTATCGCTGAATCCAGTCATTGCCCTGCGATTCATTCAAGGCAATATGCTGAAGAAGGCGCCTGACGATCTCTCCCAGCTTGTGACAGGCGGCAATTACCCGGATTTGATCGCAGACCGCGCTCAAGTGAATGATGTGGTGTACGGCATCCCTCATCAGCTCGGCAAAGGGGTCATTTATTACAATACCAAAATGTTCGCAGAAGCGGGACTGACAGAGCCGCCAAGCAGCATTGATCAATTTTTGGAGTATGCTCAAAAGCTGGCTGTCACAGACGCCTCGGGCAACTTGCAGCGTGCAGGAATGAGCTTGCGCCTGACGGGCGGCGGCAGCGGACTGGGCGAGAAGTTCTGGACGCTGCTCGCACAGCATGGGGGCAGCATTGTAAAAGAAGTGTCTCCTGGGAAATATGTAGCCAATTACGACAATGAAGCTGGGCTCAAAACGCTGCAAATGTACATCGACATGGTTCACAAATATAAAACGGACGATCCTACGATCAAGCATGACGCAGAAGCGTTCGAGATGGAGATGGCCGCGTTCTTCGTCCGCGAATCCTGGGTCATCGGCGATATTAAACAGAAGGCGCCGGATCTGGAATACGCCACTGCGCCGCTGCCTGTAGCGAACGTCATCGGAATGTCTGACTTCTATGTGACGAATGCTGCCAAAGAGAAAGAAGAGGCGGCTTGGGAGTTTATCCGCTTCCTGATGAAGCCTGAGAACCATAAGCAGATGGTCGAAATGACAGGTTGGCTGCCGGCGAGAGAGGATCTGGACTTCGAGGATTTCTTCAAAGAAAATCCGGCTTTCAAGGCATTTTTCACAAAGCAGGAGCTGCATGCTTATCCGACCATCCCGGAATTTGATGAAATCTTGACTAAATTTGCAGATCGTTTATCAGAGAAGGGCTTTACGGATGCTTCGTTCGTCGATAATCCGGATAAAATGAAAGCATTCCTAGCGGACCTGGCAAAAGATACGAATGCTATCTTGAAGAAGGCGGGACATTTGGCCGAGTAATCGAACCGGGAACCCAAACCGTATACGGGGAGGGTTCTCCTTATTAACGGATGAAAGGGAAATGAACAATGGCAACTTTGGCGAAGAAAAGGTTCCGGCTTAAGCCGCATCATTGGTTTGTGCTGCTGGGACTGACTCCGATCATAGCGATTTACACGTATCTACGGTTCATTCCTATCGTTAAGACCTTCTATATCAGCTTGTTTCAATGGGATATGGTGTCTGTCGACAAGCCGTTTGTCGGATTGGAAAACTTCGTTATTTTGTTTCAAAGCGATCCTTTCCTAACTGCGCTCAAGAACACGACGATTATCGCCTTCGGCATCTTAATCTTCAGCGTGCCAATAGCACTCATTATCGCGTATTTGCTGTCCAGGGGGATTCGGTTCAAATCATGGTACGAGGCGATTTATTTCTTGCCGTATATTACGCCGATGGTACCGGTAGCTGTAACCTGGAAGTGGATTCTGGATTCGCAGCAAGGATTATTCAACTACGCATTGTCCTTTTTCGGAATCAGTCCGAAGCCATGGCTGCTTGATCCAACGCTTGCTATCGTTTCAGTCATCATGCTTACCGTATGGAAGACGATTGGTTACAACATGATCATTTTTACGGTAGGCTTAACCGGGATTTCGAAGGAATATTATGAAGCGGCTTCCATTGACGGAGCAACCGGGCTGAAAGCTTTCCGTTATATTACAATCCCTTTGCTGAAGCCGATAACGGTATTCGTATCTGTCATTACTCTGATCCACGGGTATAATGTGTTCAGCCAAATCTATGTGCTAGCATCGGATATTCAGGGTTCGCCGGGTTATGTAGTGCGAGTGCTTGTATATGACATGATTGAAAACGCTTTCCGATTCTTCAATATGGGTTATGCATCGGCTGAAGCCGTGATCTTGTTCTTGATCGTACTGGTTTTGACTGGCATTCAGATGGGATTGGCGCGCGAGAAAAATCGTTCGGGCAGGAGGATGAAACGATGACCAAGCAAAAACGGCTTTCCAGCATTATCCGAATCATTGTCTTGACCATCGGGGCCGTTATCATGATCATTCCTTTTCTTTGGATGATCTCGACGGCATTCAAAACGCCGACTGAGCTGAACGTGTGGCCGCCGTCTTTTATTCCAAAATCGTTTAAGCTGGATAACTTCCTCGCCGTATTCGACGCCGTGCCTTTTCATCTTTATTTCTGGAACAGCTTGCGGATGGCGACGATTTCGGCGGTGGCGATTGTATTTACCTCGCTGCTTGCCGGCTACATTTTTGCAAAATTCCGCTTTGTCGGCGGCGCGGCCTTATTCGCCATTCTGCTGGCGACTGCGATCGTGCCATTCGAAATCTATATGATTCCTTTATATTTGCAAATGCAGAAGCTGGATATGCTGAACAACTTCCGCGGATTGGTCGCACCTTATCTGGTTATGAGCTTCGGGATATTCTTCATGCGGCAAAACATTATGCAGCAGATTCCGGATGAGATGCTGGAAGCGGCAAGGATGGAGGGGGCCTCGGAGTGGCGCATATTCTTCCGTATCGTGGCTCCGCTATGCAAAGCGCCGATGAGTGCGCTCGGCATTTTCGCCTTCATCGAAGCCTGGAACGCCTTTATTTGGCCGCTGCTCGTCGTTGGCGATACGAAGCTGTATACGATGGAACTCGGCCTGGCGATGTTCCAGTCCGCCTTTTCTATTGATTTGACAGTCATGTCGGCAGGTTCGGTCATGTCGGTATTGCCTATCTTGCTAGTGTTTATCTTCTTGAGAAAGCACATCATTGAGAGCATCAGCATGACGGGAAGCAAATAAGGATGAACGGGTGAATGCAAATGAACAGCATGCTTTCGTTTTACCGGGATCATCTTCAGGAAAGCCTATGGCCTTTCTGGCAGCGTGCGCTGGACCGGACCCATGGCGGTATATACACCTGCTTTAATAATGAAGGAACAGAATTGTTAAGCACCGATAAGTTCACTTGGTCGCAAGGAAGATTCGTCTGGATTCTGTCGCGGATGGCCCGGATGTGCCGTCAGGGATTGCTGGACGAGAAGCAGCTTGGCTGGAAGGCGGACGACATGCTGGAGCATGCCGGAAAGACGGTATCTTTTCTTGCGAAGCATGTGTTTCTGGATAATGGGAATTGCGCTTACTTGCTGACAGAGTCAGGGGAGAAAAAGGAATTTATCCCGGGGCAAGGGTATGATCTCAGCTTCTATGCGGACGGTTTCGTCGTATTGGGCTTTGCCGAATATGCCCGGGCGCAGAACGATAGCGAAGCGCTTGAACAGGCTTTGAAGCTGTATAGAAGCATTGAGGCCAGACTGGAGGCGGGAAGCGTGCGCAGCGAGCCTTATCCGGTTCCCGACGGCTTTGCCTCACAGTCGTTCGCGATGATTATGCTGAATGTGGCGCAGGAGCTGGCGGATGCGTTGATGGCCGCTTCCCATCCGGCGGGGCCGGAGATTCGCGAACGCAGCAAGCATTATATGAATGAAATCATGGACAGGTTTGTGCATGAGGATGATCTGTTGACCGAGCTGCTGCCGCTTCATGAATCGGGCCGCGATACGCTGCTCGCCAGGCAAATCGCCCCCGGACATTCGATCGAGTGCATGTGGTTTGTGCTCCAGGAAGCGCGCAAGCTGGGCCGTCCAGAGCTGATCGAGAAGGCGGGACGCGTGATCAAGAAGGCGTTCCAGATTGGTTGGGATGGGGCATATGGCGGACTTTACCGCTATGTGGACCGGGATGGAGGCGAGCCGCGCGGCCGGCAAATCAACGACGGGTATGAGTCGCTGATCTGCGATACATGGGATATGAAAATTTGGTGGCCCCATTCCGAAGCGTTATATACGTTTTTGTTAGGCCATGAGCTGACGCAGGATGAACAGTTCCAGCACATGTACGAGCAAATGCATCAATATGTGTTCCGCACGTTCCCGCATCCTGATCCGCTGGTTGGCGAATGGATTCAGATTCGCGATCGGCAAGGGCAACCGGTGCAGAAGGTGGTTGCGCTTCCGGTGAAGGATCCTTATCACATTATGCGGAACGTGCTGCTGACCATTGAATTGCTGGCTGCGAGGCCGTCTTAACCGGGCTGAACGGCTAGCAGCGAGGGGGATCAACCGATGACCGTCACACTTAGTCTGGGAGTTGCCAGACGCAATATAACACCGCTGCTTCCTGTGCCGCTCGCAGGGTTTGGACACCGAACCGGGCAGATGGCAGGGGAGGCGCATCCGCTATATTTGAAAGCGATGGTTATGCAGTCAAGCCGTACTTCAGGTGAGCGAGCGCTGGCCTTAATGGTTGCGGCGGACATTATCTGGTGGGGATCAGAGCGTATGGAGCGGCTTTACGCCATGATCAGCCGCCGCTGGGGCATTGCATCCTCGGCTGTCATTCTGAATGCCAGCCATACGCATTCGGGTCCGCAGACGAGCGACCGGTTCGGGCATGCCATTGGCCGGATGGACCCGCAATACGTGGAGTTTCTGGAGCTGAAGCTGGCTGAAGCGATCGAAGAAGCATTCGGCAATCTGGAGCCCGTGACGATGGAGCGGGGCATCGGACATTGCGGGATTGGCATTAACCGAAGACGGCAGGAGGACGGAGAAATTCGGATGGCTCCCAATGAGGAAGGCGTTGTCGATCCTGAATTGAATGTGATCCGTTTTGTTGCCGGGAACAATCGGCAGAAGGCGGTTATGGTGCATTTTGCCTGCCATCCGACGACGACAGACCAGAATTTGATTTCATCCGAGTTTCCAGGCGTAGCGATGGCGCTTGTGGAGGAGCAGCTCGGTACGGATGCGATGGCGTTTTATATGCAGGGCTGCTGCGGAGACGTCAGACCGCGCTTGATCAGAGACGGCCAGTTTTACCGGGGAGGCGACGCGGAGGTTGTACGCTTCGGCGCCGAGCTGGCGGATCAAGTAATGAGCGTAATGCGGAAGCCGATGCGCCGGATGAATCCTGTAATGATCGGCAGCAGATCAGTCACCGCTGAGCTGCCTTTGGAAGCGGAGCCGGACACAGTCAGCCGCAGGGAGCCCGTGCTGTTCCATATCCGTCTAGTTGCGATTGCGGATGAACTATCGCTGCTGGCAATGGATGGGGAAGTTGTCACCGAATACGGGAGCTATGTGAAGGAGCACTCAGCAGGGAAGGTGCTGCCGCTTGGTTACAGCAACGGGATGCTCGGCTATATTCCAACTGCGAAGCAGCTTGGAGAGGGCGGATATGAGGCGGATGAATCGCATGTTTTTTTTCAATTGCCGGCAAGATTTGCACCTTCTCTTGAGGATACGATTCTACAAAAAATAAGAGAGCTGCTGTTAATCAAGGATGGGAGGAATCAGGATGAGCACGAAGCTCATGACCCAATACTTCAATAAAGTGATCGCTCATATCCAGCTGTTGCATGATGAAGAGCAGGAGGCTGTACTGCAGGCTGCCCGAATGACAGCCGATCAGATCAAGCAGGACAGACTTGTCTATGCGTATGGGCCTGGCGGCCATTCCAATCTTGGATCGCAGGAAATATTTTTCCGGGCGGGCGGATTGATGCATATTAGCGCAATTCTCGATGAAGGCACATTGCTAAGCGGAGGAGCATTGCGATCCATGGCGACCGAGCGACTGCCGGGTCACGGCAGAATCGTGATCGACGATTACGGGCTGCAAGAAGGCGATCTGCTTATCATTATTAATGCATACGGCATCAATGCCGCTACGATTGATGCGGCGCTGGAAGCGAAGAAGCGAGGGGTACGCACGATCGGAGTCACTTCGGTTCGCCATGCGACGGAGACGCCGGCCGGCCATGCGGCCAGACATCCTTCCAAGCAAAATCTGCATGATCTTGTGGATGTAGTGCTGGACAGCAAGGTTCCTGTCGGGGATGCGATCCTGCAGGTTGGCGACATTGAGCAGCAAGTGGCGGCTATCTCCACCTTTGCCAATGCATACTTGCTGAATTCACTGGTTGCCGAAACGATCGGGCTGCTGGCCGAGGAAGGCATTCAACCGCCGATCTGGATGAGCGGCAATGCGACCGGCGGCGATGAAGCCAACGCCCGATTCATCGGAAAGTTCAAAGACAGGATCAAGAAACTATGAATCTTTTTGATTTGTCGGGGAAAACGGCAGTTGTCATTGGCGGAAACAGCACGCTTGGCGGAACGATGGCGATGGCCCTGGCTGCTCATGGAGCGCAGCTTGCCATAGTAGGGAGAAATCAGGACAAGTCGCGCGAGGTGAGCAGGCGGATCGAAGAAACCGGAGGCGCTTCCCGATGCTTTGCGGCCGACGCCACGCAGGAAGCAGATTTGAAGCGCGTGCTGGCTGAGGTGCTGGCATGGTCGGGCCAAGTCGATATTGTTATGAATTGCCCCGGCATCAACAGCGCTACGCCTTTTTTTGAGATTACATCCGAGGAATGGGATTCGATCATGGATGTCAATCTGAAGAGCGTGTTTCTTGCTTGCCAGATATTTGGCAGGCAGATGGTGCAGCAGGGAAACGGCGGAAGCATCATCAATATTTCATCCGTTTCATCTGATCCTCCTTTATCTCGCGTATTTACTTATTCCGCGTCCAAGGCGGCGGTCAACAATATGACGAAGTTTCTGGCTCGTGAGTTCGCCCCAGCGGGCGTTCGGGTGAATGCCATCATTCCGGGATTTTTTCCCGCTGAGCAAAATCGCAGCATCTTGTCCGAGGAGAGGACGAATGCGATTATGGGCCATACGCCGATGGGACGCTTCGGGAATCCCGAGGAATTGCAAGGAGCCGCGGTCTATCTGGCTGCGGAGCGGGCATCAAGCTTTGTCACCGGCACGCTGTTGCGAGTCGACGGCGGCTTCGGGGCTATGACGATATAACAATCACCTAGGGCAGGAGGCGCTTGAAATGAAAATGTCATTCCGATGGTTCGGACATCAAGATCCCGTAACATTAGAGAAGATCCGTCAAATTCCCGGCGTCGGCGGTATTGTAACGGCCATTTATGATATTCCTGTTGGGGAGGTATGGCCGTATGAGAACATTGTGGCATTGAAACAAACGATTGAAGCTGCGGGCTTACAATTGGAAGTGATTGAAAGCGTGCCTGTGCACGAAGATATCAAAATCGGCTTACCGACGCGCGACCGCTATATCGGGAATTATAAGCAGACGCTGCGCAACTTGGCGAAAGCGGAAATCCCGGTCGTTTGCTACAATTTCATGCCGGTGTTCGACTGGACTCGCTCCTCGCTTGATTATGAGCTGGATGACGGTTCAACCGCGCTGATCTATGAGGAAGAAGTCATTGAGCGCATGAATCCGCTCTCCGGCGAGCTGAAGCTTCCCGGCTGGGACACCAGCTATGAGGATGGGCAGCTGCAAATTTTATTCGATCATTATCAATCGGTTCCAGAGGAAAAGCTGTGGGAAAACCTCGCCTATTTCATCCAAGCGATTATGCCGGTGGCCGATGAAGTCGGGCTTCGCATGGCAATTCATCCGGATGATCCGCCATGGCCGATCTTTGGCTTGCCGCGCATTATTACCAATCGGCAAAACCTGGAGCGTCTGATCGGGCTGCATGACAGTCCGAGCCATGGTCTCTGCCTATGCAGCGGCTCCCTGGGAGCGGACCCGTCCAATGACGTGCCGGAGATGATCCGTTATTTTGGGGCAAAAGACAGAGTCAATTTCGTTCATGCCCGCAATGTGAAATGGACGGGGCCTAGATCATTCCAGGAATCCGCGCATCTCTCGAGTGCTGGATCGCTGGATATGGTGGAAATCATCCGCGCGTTGCGCGATATTGATTTCGCCGGACCAATCAGGCCGGATCATGGCCGGATGATCTGGGGGGAGACGGGCAAGCCGGGCTACGGGCTATACGACCGTGCGCTGGGAGCGGTATATCTGAACGGTGCATGGGAAGCGGTGACGAAAGAAAGAGAACGAACAAACGACTATAAGTTGAACAAATGAAATGAACAAACATGCGGAGCAGAATCATTCGATCAACTTATATTTCCATATACTCGGAGGGAATGCACATGAAGACGAAACCGCTGGAGATCAAACAAGTGGATCAGTTGGAGATTCAGGTATACCGTACGCGGCAAGAGATGGGCGAAACCGCAGCGGAACAGGTCATAGAGCGGATGAAGCTGTTGATTTCGCAGCAGGGTCAGGTGCGCATGATTTTTGCATCCGCGCCGTCTCAGAATGAATTCGTCGATCGGCTTGCGCAGGCAGATGGCATAGACTGGTCGAAGGTGACCGCCTTTCATATGGATGAATATATAGGTCTGTCTGCCGACTCCGCGCAAAAATTCAGTACGTATATCTGCGAGCGCTTATTCAATCGGGTTCAGCCCGGCCGCATTCATCTCATTGACAGTACCGGCTCGGCCGAGGAGGAATGCCGCCGATATGCCCAGCTGCTTCAGGAACAGCCGATTGATATCGTCTGCCTGGGAATCGGAGAGAACGGGCATCTTGCCTTCAACGATCCGCCGGTGGCTGATTTTCATGATCCGCTCTGGGTGAAGCCGGTAGAGCTGGATGCGGTTTGCCGGCAGCAGCAGGTGAATGACGGATGTTTTCCTCAGTTCGACGATGTGCCGACCCATGCGCTGACTTTGACTATTCCGACGCTTTTGTCGGGCAAGCATTTATATTGCATCGTGCCGGGAGCGACCAAGCGCGAGGCGGTGAATAAGACACTATCCGGGCCGATTACGACGGAATGTCCGGCTTCGATCCTGCGAACCCATTCGAACTGCACGTTGTTTGTCGACACTGATTCTTACAGGGTTGACCAATTATGACCAACGTTGCTGCAGGAATCATGCCCGGCAGGCTGGAGGCGATTCATTATGAATCGGGCGAGCTTGTGCAGGTTGAGCTAAGCGGCGGCAAGATCGAACGAATGACCCGCTTGGACGAGGAGCGGGACAATCAGCCATGGATTGCTCCAGGGCTTCTCGATTTGCAAATCAACGGGTATCAGGGCATGGATTTTAATACGCTTCCGATTGCATCCGGGATGCCGCAGCAATTTACCCGCGCCCTGTGGGCGGAGGGGGTAACCTCCTACTTGCCTACGGTCATCACCAACAGCTCCGAGGCGATCGCCGAAGCGGTCGTGGCAATTGCCGCCGCCTGCGCTGCGGATGCATACACGGATTATGCAGTTGCCGGCATTCATCTTGAAGGGCCGTTTATTTCGCCGGAGGACGGACCACGAGGCGCGCATGGCAAGGCGTTCGTGCGGCCGCCGGATTGGGAGCTGTTCCAGCGATGGCAAGAAGCGGCCCAAGGCAAGATTAAAATCATAACGCTGTCGCCGGAATGGCCGGGTTCTGCTAAATTTATCGAGAAGGTTACGGCAAGCGGCGTCATCGTCTCCATAGGCCATACTAGCGCAACCGCTGAGCAAATTCGGGAGGCGGCGTCTGCAGGAGCGAGCATGTCGACCCATCTGGGCAACGGCGCGCATTTGATGCTGCCGCGGCACCCGAATTATATATGGGAGCAGCTTGCGCAGGATCAGCTATGGGCATGTATGATTGCTGATGGCTTTCACCTTCCCGAATCCGTGTTAAAGGTTATTATGAAGGTGAAAGGGGAGCGGGCAATGCTCGTGAGCGATGCAGTTCAATTGGCAGGCATGCCGCCCGGCGAATATGCACCGCATATCGGCGGCAAGGTCGTGCTGACGCCTGAGGGGCGGCTGCATCTTGCGGATCAGCTGAACTTGCTTGCCGGCTCCGCCCAAATGCTGCTTCGGGGCGTGGAACAGATGACGCGTTTGAAGCTATGCACCTTTGCAGAGGCGTGGAATATGGCGTCCATTCGTCCCCGGGCTTTCCTCAATGGTAATGGAAAAGAATTAGCGTTCGGCGCAGGGACGGCTGCGGATTTCGTCTTGCTTGACCGCGATGGTGACTCGCTTCGGATTCGCGAAACCTATGTTCAGGGTGTAAGGGTGTAAAGTATCAGGGGCTGTTCCATTCGTCATCTATGATGATTTTATGGGATAGCCCCTTGCTGTGTTGTCTTCGTCTGCTTCTTCTTCCTTAGCAATACGCTTGATCAGCAAATCAGGAAGCCTGGCATTTGCATGGCCTCCCGCAACTTTACCCGATCATTAAGCCGTACATGCACACATAGGCCTTAGCCCACATACAATGTACAACTGACGGATCTTCGCGCTAGGGCTTAAGAATAAGCCTGAGCAATTCAGCTTGGGGGTGTACGGAGCATGGGATTTTTTACGGCTATCGCTTTATTTATCAAACAGCTTTCATTGCTCGTGTCGTATGTGAAGAACAATGCTTTTCCTCAGCCTCTGAAGGAGGAAGAAGAGACAAAGCATTTGGCGTTGATGGCAGAAGGCAATGCGCATTCGCGTAATTTGCTCATAGAGCATAACTTAAGGCTGGTCGCTCACATCGTCAAAAAATTCGACAACACCGGCGAGGACTTAGAGGATCTGATTTCGATCGGGACGATTGGATTGATTAAAGCGATCGAAAGCTTTCAGACGGGCAAAGGCACGAAGCTCGCCACCTTCGCTGCCCGTTGTATCGAAAATGAGATACTTATGCATCTTCGCAGCTTGAAGAAGACGCGCAAGGACGTATCCTTGCATGATCCGATTGGCACGGACAAGGAAGGCAATGAGATTACGTTGATAGACATCCTCGGTACAGAGTCCGATGACGTCGCGGATAAAGTGCAGCTCAAGATCGAGAAGAGCAAGATTTACAAGAACCTGGACATATTGGATGACCGCGAGAAGGAAGTTGTGATTGGCCGCTTCGGGCTGGTGCACGGGGGAGATGAACGGACGCAGCGGGAAATCGCGAAGGAATTGGGCATCTCGCGGAGTTATGTGAGTCGGATTGAGAAGCGGGCGCTTATGAAGCTTTATCATGAGTTTTATAAGGCGAAGAGATGAAAAATGAAAAATGGTTTGATAAGCCGGCCAATGCCGGCTTTTTTGCTTTACAAGGCCATGATCATCTATTCAATCAGCGTGAATGCATGAATCAAATGACTTCTTCTAAACTTAAATGTCGGCGCAGAGGTATACCATGAAATGCTAAGCTGATCAAAGCCGAATTGATTCTAATATGCGTTGAGCCGCCATGCAGAGCTCCAATTGTCGGAATCCAAGTCCTTGTACGTTCTTCAGAGGACCGTTTATTATGGAGCGCACCCAATCGGGAAAGCGGTAGACGGCGTATTTATCAATGCCCTTGGCTGAAGCTAGCACCTCCGCCAGACGGACGATAAAAGTGATGGAAGAGGTGTCAGCGGGGAGCCGCATGCTGCCTGACAGCCTTGGTACTATAACCCTGCTCCACAGCTCCCGGGCAGGAATACCGCTCGCGCCGAGCATTCTGCCGAGCGCAAGCAGCTTGGCATCGGGGAGTGAAGCCAGCATCTCGTCGCAAGCCTCTTCGGTTAATCCGTCTATATCAATGCAGTAAGTGCGGCCTTGCAAGCCCCTCAGTTGTCTGAGCGCGTCGTAATATCCCATGCTCATGCTGCGGCGGATCGCTTCGGGATTAAAGCTCATCATACCGCCGAGCGGTTCAGAGGGCGAGATCGTCGTAATGGTGAGGCCAGGATAAAGGATTTTGCGCATGACACCGAGCCCGAACGTTCGAACGGCGACGATTCTCGTATATCCTTTTCGAGCGAGCATGTTGATCGGGCAATTGTCGTACAGCCCGCCGTCGATAAAAGCCTTATCGTCGATGTACGTCGTCTGAAAACCGGGAAAAGCAGCGCTGGCCATGAGATAGTCCAATACGCGCCCCTGCGGGATTTCTTCCTTGTAAAGCTCAAGTGGCGCCCGATCGCTCAAGGAGACCGTCACCAGGCCGAAGTCCACGGCGGCAGCCCGCAGCCGACTTTCATCGATGAGGAATTCAATCAACTTGCGCATTTTTCGCGTGTCCATGCCCCTGTCTGCGATTAGCCTCCTGGTGCGCGCAGCCAAGTGGCGCAAGGCGGCCGTATCGAGCTTTCGCCGCATGAGCAAGCGGTATTCTTCGTCGCTTATGTCGAAGATCGACCGGGCGTCCAGCCGCTCCCAGAATTGATATCCGGTCTCAAAATCCCCTTGTGCGATGACGGCCCCGTTCAGGGCGCCGATCGAGGTGCCGGCTATGGCGTCGAAGGTTTGGCCCGCTTCATGGTAGGCTTTCACGACCCCCATATGGTAAGCGCCTTTGGCGCCGCCCCCTTCAAGCGCCAGCGCCAGCTTGCCTGTATTCGTTGAAGTCACGACTTCGAAACCTCCTATATTACTTGTTTGAACAATTATATGCTTTAATGTAGAGCCGCCTATATTCGGCAAAGGGAAGTTATGTATATTATATCGTGCAGTCTATAAGGGGTACATACTTAATGCTAAACAGCATGTTATTTATGGAGACACTTTTAGTCGAAGTCGCGATGACTCGACCAAGTGATGGTCTGTGAAAGAACCATCGGTAACACCAGAAAACAAGCAGTATAGCCGACACATAATTCGCCAACAAAAAAAGCCGTTCCGCATTGAACTGCACCCATCATCAAGGTGCAGCTCAAGCTGAACGGCTGTTTTTGTATTAACCGCTGGCAGATTCCTGAACGGCTGCAGCAGATTTATTGCTCGATTTTTTAAACCGCAGGTTGCTGCTGGCAATTCCTATTAGAATAATGATGACGCCAATCCATTGAGGCAGGGCAATGACTTCTCCCAGCACGACGGAAGACATGATAATGACAACCGGCAATTCGGATGCAGTCAGGATGGTGCCGAGTCCGGAGCCGACATGCGGCATACCAATCGTGAACAAAAGGGGCGGAAGCACGACCCCGAATATACCGAGCGCCAACCCATAAGGAGCCACTCCAATGAGCACATCCAGATCAAATAAGAACGTAGGAGGGAATGCGCAAAACACGACGATTACACCGCCTGTGGTTAACAGTGCGCTTTTTAGAATTGGAGGGGTTGCCCTCTCAACTTTGCTGCTCAAAAAGATGAACGTAGTGAAGCTGAATGCAGCAAGCAATCCCCAGATGCATCCTGCCAAGGACAACGTCATTTCTTTTTGGAAAACAACATTAGCTGCCAGTACGGAGCCGATCAGAAGCAGCCCAATGGACAGCAGCTTGCCAGTTGTCGGCTTTTTCTTATGAAACACCCATTCGAACAGAGCGCCGATCCAAACAAATTGGAACAGAAAAATAATTGCCAGTGAAGCGTCTAAGGTTTGGAGAGCTTGGTAATAAAATACGCCCGTCAATCCGAATGGAATGCCCGACAGAAGCAGCTTGGTGATTTGGATGCCAGTCAGCTTCGTCTTTTTGGTAAATAAAACAACCAGCCACCCAAGTACAGCTCCGAATAAGTATTGGCCCCCTGTTACCGCCGACACGGAGAATCCTGCAGCATAAGCCAATTTAACAAAGGTAGACAAGATCCCGTAGCTGCAGCCTCCTAAAAAAACGATCAATGCATATTGCCAAAGCTTCATGGTAATCCCCCTTTTTGAATGCAAAAAGCCACACAAAAGGCCAATAAGCCTTTGTGTGGCGAAAATAGAGAATGCTCTCCAGAAAGTCCACATATACCCCAAGCAGGTTTTAGTATTCCGTTCTGGTATCCAGTATAAAAACACATGTGGATTGTTGTCAATCCTTAAAAGGGAAAAATCGGCCCAGCTAACCGAAAATCTATTATGCCGTTGACTTCTCGTTTCTATCTACACCACCCGAACACTATCCCTCTGAATCAGCTCGGTTGGCAGCATGACGTGATGCGTTGCTTCTTTATTTTCAAGCATATCAATCAGTACTTGAGCGGAATGATAGCCAAGCTCGTACTTATGTTGGTGCACTGTCGTGAGCGCCGGCGAGTAGTAGGAGGCCAGGTCGATGTTATCGAAGCCAATCACGGATACATCTCCGGGCACGCTCTTGCCCATCTCCTTGATGCCTTGGATCGCGCCGATCGCCATCAGATCGCTTGCGCAGAAGATGGCTGTAACCTCAGGATTGCTGGTCAGAATCCGGCTTGCCGCTTCTTTGCCGCCTTGTTCGGAGAATCGTCCGTTCACGACAAGCGATTCGTCGAAGGGAATGCCTTGCTCCGCAAGAGCTTGCTTATAGCCCTCCAGACGGAGTATGCTGACATCGGCCTGGGCATGGCCGTTGATCATGGCGATATGGCGGTGGCCGGAATCGAGCAGATGCTTGACCGCCGCGACGGAGCCGCTTGTGTTGTCGGAGGTCACATAGCCGACATTAGGACCTTCAAGCTGAATGTCAATCAGGACGCATGGAATATTCGAGGTGACGATTTCCTTCAGGTATGGATCATCGAGCCGCATGCCCATAATAATAACCCCGTCTACGCCGCGCTCCTGGCATAAGGTTTTGTAAGACTTCGTCGTCTGCTTCTGGGGAGTCGTGCTGAAGAGCACAAGATCGTAATCCAATTCCCCTGAGCGGTCGTTGATGCCGCATAAAACCTCAAAGGCAATATTGTCCTTGGAGCTGTCACGCGTTACGTTGGATAATAGGAGTCCGAGCGTATTTGTTTTTTTCGAAATTAAATATCTGGCCGCCATGTTAGGGCTGTATCCCATCTGGTCGGCAATCGTCTTAATCTTCTGGCGCGTGCGTTCATTGACATCATCATAGCCGTTCAAGGCGCGGGATACCGTCGTAACGGATACACCGGCTGCCTTGGCAATATCTTTGATCGTTAACATAGAATACCTCCGAGAAATGAAAAAACGAGTCCGTGCAAGGCGAAAAGCAGCTAAAAAAATTTTTCTTGTAAATGCTTTCACGTTGATCTATAATTCGATTATATCTTATCCGAAACGTTTTGGGAAGTTGCGGCAGGGCTTAAATAAAGGCCTTACCCCTTTTTTTTACTCCTTATCCGAAACGTTTCGGAAAACGTTAGAAACCATGGATTACAGCAAGACAATAGTGCAGGAAATGAGGGGACAGCTTGAATTACCGCGTCATCAAAGAAAACGATTTATTCCTCATGACGGACAAGGACGGGGATATTCCGGCAGGAGACGCTTCGGGTCTGGGGCTTTATACGAAGGATACCCGGTTCATCAGCAGGATGGAGACTCGCATCAATGGACAGAAGCCGATATTATTATCGTCCGCTGCTGATGAGAACTATATTTCGACCATTCGCTTGACCAACCCGCATATGGAAGAGAATGGCGAGTTGAAGCTTTGGAGAGAATCTATAGAAGTTGAGCGCACGAGGTTCATCTATGACGGTGCATTGTACGAGACATTCAAGCTAACCAGCTACTATCCCAAATCAATCTCATTTGATTTCTCGGTTCTGCTCGATGCGGACTTTGCCGACATGTTTGTTGTCCGGGGCTTTCAATATGAGAAGCTCGGGGGCAAGACGGATGAGGAGAGCGGCTCTGGCTTAAGAGTAATCAAATATGTAGGCGCGGATGGCGTTCATCGGGAAACAAAAATTAAATGGAATAGGCCGGAGAGCCGGATCGGCGAGAGCGGCGAGCTTTATTTTGATGTAAGCCTTAACCATAAGGAAAATGTTGAAATCGCTTTCTTTGTAGCGCCTGTCGTAGACGGTGTGGAGCCGACGGAGCATGAGCGGGAAGAAGCGATGAAGAAGCTCAGAGCGTCCTATGAGACTTGGAATGCCGCTTCGACTGCAATCCGGAGCGATGTGCCGCTGTTCGACAAGCTTTATCACCGCGGCGTACAGGATCTGCGCGTACTGCTTACCGATCTCGGTTACGGGAGCTTCCCCGTGGCGGGACTTCCATGGTTCTCCGTTCCTTTCGGCCGCGACAGCTTGATCGCTGCGCTGCAGATGCTGCCGTTGAATCCGGTGATCGCGAAGGGAACGCTGCTCACGCTTGCTTCCTACCAAGGGCAGAAGGAAGATGGATGGCGCGATGAGCAGCCCGGGAAAATTATGCATGAGATTCGCTACGGTGAGCTTGCGGGCACCAATCAAGTGCCGTTCACGCCTTATTATGGAACGATTGATGCGACGCCGCTATTCCTGCTGCTTGCCGCCGAATATTATCACTGGACCGGCGACGGCGACTTCATAATCGCGCTTAAGCCGCATCTGGACGAAGCGCTGGCATGGATTAAGAAATACGGCGACTACGACGAGGATGGCTTCGTGGAGTATTATCAGAAATCGTCCAAAGGAATTGCGAACCAGGGCTGGAAGGACTCTGCCGACTCCGTTGTTCACCGGAATGGCGATTATGCCGAGGCGCCGATCGCGCTTGTGGAAGTTCAGGGCTATGTGTATCAGGCGCTTACGCGGCTTGCTCCGATCTATAGAAGCCTGGGACTGGATAAGCAGGCTGGCGAAATGGAGCGGGATGCGGCTGAACTCCGCGAGCGGTTCGAGCGCGACTTCTGGATGGAGGATGAACAGTATTATGCGATCGCACTGGATAAGGACAAGAAGCGGGTCGAATCCGTAACTTCTAATGCGGGACATATTCTGATGTCGGGCATCGCTTCCCCGGACCGGGCCAAGGCTGTTGCAGAACGGCTTGTTGCTCCCGATCTGTTCGGCGGATATGGCATTCGGACGATGAGCACGGAATCGGCAGGCTACAATCCGATGAGCTATCACGATGGCAGCGTATGGCCGCATGACAATTCCCTCTGCCTGCTCGGATTAAGCTGCTCGGGCTACACGGAGGAAGCAGCCATGGTGATGCAAGGCCTGCTGGCTGCCGCGGAGAAATTCGAATATTACAGGCTGCCGGAGCTGTTCTGCGGTTATGATGACTCGCTGGGCTTCCCGGTGCCTTATCCTGTCGCTTGCTCGCCGCAGGCATGGGCTGCGGGCACGCCGCTGACATTCGTTCAAGCGCTGCTTGGCATTCAGCCAGACAGTCTCAACCGCCGAATTACGATGAAGCCATCGCTTCTTAAGGACATGAATGAGCTGATCGTGGAACAGCTTCAGATCGGCAGCGGCACACTCAGCCTGCATGTGAAGCGAGTCGCCGGCAGCATCGATGTTGAGGTCTTGTCTAACGGGACTGGGTATGAGCTTGTGATCCAATAGGTTTTACGCATTATTTTTATATACAAATTTCTTACTTAATTAGGGAGGTTGTATTGGGGATGAAGAAGAAGTCGGGTCTGGTTGTATTGTCGTTGATGCTGGTGGCTGTGCTGATGTTGTCAGCTTGCGGTAAGAGCGGAGGGAACGGCAACTCGGGTACGGGTGCCACGAATAACGGTGCAGGAGAGCCAACAAAAGAGCCTTCAGCCGAGCAGGTTACTGTAACTTTGGCAGGATGGGGCGCAAGCCCGGAAGAGCAGGATTTGCTGAATCAGACGCTCAAGGAATTTGAAGCCAAATATCCAAACATTAAAGTCAATTATGAAGTGATCGCCGATCAATATATGGATGTCATCAAGACAAGGCTTATCGGAGGCGAAGGTCCGGACGTATTCTACCTGGACGCATTCGAGGCTCCTGGGCTTATCGAGCACAATGTGCTTGAGCCGCTTGATCAATATGTAACCCCTGAATTTGATGTGACTGACTTCGAGAAGCCCATGCTTGACGCGTTCAAACAGGAAGGCGTGACCTACGGCTTCCCAAAAGATTTCTCGACGCTTGCGATGTTCTATAACAAGAAGGACTTTGAGGAAGCGGGCATCGCTGCTCCGCCGACCACTTGGGAAGAGCTTCAAGCCGCTGCGATCAAGCTGACCAAAAAAGAAGGCGGCAAAACCGTTCGTTTCGGCTTCGGCGTTGCGCCAGAGCTTGCTCGTCAAATGTTCATGATCCAGGCTTTCGGCGGCAGAGTAGCCGACGAGAACGGCAACGCGGCATATGCGTCTCCTGAAGCAGTGAAAGGTCTTCAGCTTGTAACAGATATGCACAATGTTGACAAAGCATCCGGCGAGCCGAAAGAGGTTGGCGCAGGCTGGGGCGGCGAGATGTTCGGCCAAGGAAAAGCTTCTATCGTATTCGAAGGAAACTGGGCTATTCCGTTCCTGGAGTCCAACTACAAGGATCTGGACTACGGCACTGCAGAGCTTCCTACCGTTAATGGCAAGCAAGGCACAATGGCATTCACAGTAGCTTATGTCATGAACAAACAGTCGAAGCAGAAGGAAGCAGCTTGGCAGCTAATTTCTTACCTGACCGGCAAAGAAGGCATGAAGACTTGGACCAGCAAAGGCTTTGCGCTTCCAACACGCAAGTCCGTATCCCAAGAGCTGGGCTATGACAAAGATGAGCTCCGCGGCGCAATCGTAGCGGGCGCAGCTTATGCGACGCCATGGCAAGCAGGCGCTACTCTGCCGACGATTATGAACAACTTCAACAACCAGTTCGTTGACGCCTTCATGGGCAATTCCAAGCTGGAGGATGCGATGAAGAAAGCTCAAGACGTGGCGAATAAGGAAATCGCCGCAGCGAAGTAAGGTGGATGGGAGGAGGGAGTTGATCTCCCTCCTTGACTGTTTGAACTAGAAGTAAAGGAGAAGATCAATATGGCCCAGGCCTCTCCATGGAAAAGAAAGCTTAAAAACAACATCACCGGCTATTTGTTTCTGCTTCCTACGATATTAGTGCTTGGCACTTTTCTGTTTTTGCCTGTATTTTATTCGCTTTATCTCTCCGGCCATAAGGTTAATTTGCTTGGAGAGGTTAGCTACAAATGGATTGGCGCAGACAACTTTGTCCGCATGTCCGGCGATGAGCGGGCGTGGATCGCGCTGAAGAATACAGCTTCCTTTGCGCTGTTCGTAGTGCCGCTGCAGACGGCGTTTGCGATTATGCTGGCAGTAATTCTGAATGCAAAGCTCCGGTTCAAAAATTTCTTCCGGATCGTATTTTTTATGCCGACCGTTACTTCTTCCGCTGTATTGTCGCTTATTTTCATGTGGATTTACAATTCGAACGGGCTTCTGAACAAGTTTTTGGAGCTCATTGGCCTGCAAGGCTACAATTGGCTTGGAGATCCCGCAGTCGCGATGAAAGCGATTATGCTCATGAATATATGGTCTACGGCTCCGTTCTTTATGGTGGTGTTCCTGGCTGCGCTGCAGGACATTCCGGATGCGCTGTATGAGTCTGCAATGCTTGACGGTGCTGGCGCTTGGAGAAGGTTCTTCTCCATTACGCTGCCGCTGCTTAAGCCAGCGACCTTCTTTACGGTCGTCATGGGCATCATCGGTACCTTCCAGCTGTTCGACCAGTCTTACATTTTCTCGGCAGGCTCCGGCGGCCCGAACAACTCGACGTTAACGGTAGCGCTGCTTATTTATCAGTATGCATTCAAAAATCTGGACTTTGGCTACGCATCTGCGCTTGCCGTTGCATTGGCGGCGGTCATTATGATCGTAACGCTGATTCAGCGCAAGCTGTTTGCCGAAGAGAAGCTCAACTAGGGGAGGCGATTAGAGTGGTATTCCAACAATCCAAGTGGGGAAAGGCGATTCTTTATATTTTGTTGTTCTCATACGGCTGCGTGACGCTCGCTCCTTTCCTGTGGGCACTGTCCTCGTCGTTCAAACCGCTGAGCGAGATCGTATCCGGGGGAATCAACTTTATTCCAAAAGACTTTACGCTTCAGAACTACTATGACATCTTTGTAAAAGAGCCGCTTTTCCTCAGGTGGATGTATAACAGCGCATTAATCGCGGTTGTGGCAACGGTATGCAATACCTTGTTCAACTCCATGGCGGGTTATGCGCTGGCGCGTATTGATTTTGCAGGGAACAAAATCATGTTTATTCTTATTCTGGCGGTTCAGATGATTCCGGGCCAGCTTACGATCGTGCCTGCGTACCTCATTATGAAGCAGCTCGATCTGCTTAACACGTATGCCGCATTGACGCTTCCGATGATGGCGAATGCGACGTTTATCTTCATGATGCGCCAGTTTTTCGTCGGCTTCCCGAAAGAGCTGGAGGAGGCTGCGTCTATGGATGGCCTGAGCCGGTTCGGGACGTTCTTCCGCATTGCGCTGCCGCTGGCGGTGCCCGCGCTTGCTGCGCAGACAATCTTCGTCTTCATGGGCGCATGGAACGAGTTTTTGAAGCCTCTTATGTTCATGTCCGACAAGACGATGTTTACGCTAACGCTCGGGCTTAATACGTTCAAAGGTCAATATATCAGCCATTGGAATTACATTATGGCCGCCTCGATGGTCTTCACCATCCCGGCGCTGCTGATCTATGCCTTCTTCAATCGCTTCTTTATTAAAGGAATCACCTTTACAGGAGGCAAGTAATCGGAATTGAGCCCTATTTGAGGGCTCTTTTTCATATACAGATCTTCAGGAAAAAAAGGATAGAATGAGGTGTGCGTTGGAGCAATATGAGCTTGGGTGAAGACGCCTTGACTCTTGAGGCGAGGTCGTTTATAGTTGTTTTATACCCTTGGGGGTATTAAATGTATGACGGAGGATATTGCATGGATAGCGCAACTATTATTAATTTGCTCATCGTAGTGGGGATTGGCTTGTTTTTGTGGAACCGATTCGGGACTGCGAGGGGATTGAGTAATATGAGTCCGATCCGGTTCGAGCAAGAACTGACTAATCATGCCGATGCGCTGCTCATTGATGTGCGGGAGCCGCATGAATATCAAGCCGGACATATTCCGAATGCGCTCAATATTCCGGTGTCCCAGCTTCAGGACAAGCTTGCGGAAGTTCCGAAGGATCATAAAGTGCTCTTGTATTGCCAGAGCGGCCTGAGAAGCAGGAAAGCGGCTAGAATTCTGAGCAAGATGGGCTATCGCAATATGGGCCACCTGTCCAGCGGAATTATGGCATGGGGCGGACCTTTGGAGACGAAGAGATAAGACCGGATCTATCGCAAATAATTAACGCAAGACGAAGCCTTCCGACTGAGGAAGGCTTTATTCATATATAAAGGATGAGTTAAACTATTCAGAATACAGGAATTGGAACTCGCTAGATGCCCTCAATCTGCGCTCTTTGTCCGAAGGGTATAGAAGAGGTGAGCAGGAATGAAGAAACATTGTATGTTTTGCAACGAACTAATTGATATGAAGCAAGATGAAGAATTTGATCGTTATTCAGGATGCATGTGCGCTCCTAATACGTATTATCATTTGAGCAAAGAGGCTTATTCCCATATCCAGGCATTCTCCTACGCCAAAAAGCGGCAGGTGCTGCCGCTCATATCGGCTTATATTCGTGAACGGGCTGAGGGCGGGGAGCGGCTGCTGCTGACGCCGAGCAAGCTTGAGGAGATGCTGGTCGACCCTGATATTCCCATGACGACGGAGGAAAAGGAGAAGAGGCTGCTCCAATACCTGTATCGGCGGACGGACACGGCTATGGAGCCTGTAAATCTGCATCCGTTGTCCAAAAGCTACAATTTGACGTATTCCACGAATTTGCAGGAGTTTGTCTATATTCTGGAGAAGCTGCGGGAGATGGAGCTGCTTGTTCGGGAGGGGTCTATCCTTAAGCTGACCGACTTGGGCTGGAGCGAAGCGGCGGCCTTCTCCGGAGGCGGCAAGCGCAAGCTGTTCAGCGTCATGGTTGGAAATGAAGAGATTGGCCTTGAGTGGTCCGCTCAATTGCTGCCGGGCCTTGAGCAATGCGGATACGATACTCGTCTGCTGTTGCCGTCCATGCTGCGCAAGCAAGATTCCGAGCTGCTTGAAGCGCTGACTGACAGCCACTATATTTTAGCAGATTTGACGGGAGCGGGACCGGAGGTGTATTTTGCTGCAGGGTACGCCGCCAAGGCGGACATTCCGCTGACGTGGACCGTCAGGTCGGACCAGATGGATAGCTTGCTGTCGCAGAGCGAATGGATTCGCCCGATTCCGTGGGAGGATACGGAAGAGCTGGTTCAGCGGTTTCAATTGAGGCGTTAGCAACACAGGGCTATCTAAAAGTAGATAACGCAATCATAGCTTCAGGTTCGCCGCTGTGCGAGCTTGGAGTTTTTTGCGTTTGCGACAACAAGTCGACTCGCTGGCATATAGAAGTAAAGCTTAGGGGTGTTGGCAAGGACGCATCCTTGCTACAATGAATAGATCAGCGGGACGAGAAGGGGAGTATGCATGAGGGGATTCGCTATCTTTATCGCATTTCATTTGATAGGTCTGGCATTGGAGAAGGGGCTGTCCATTCCGCTGCCTGCGAACGTAATCGGGCTCGGGCTGCTTGCTGCCGCTTTGTTTTTGGGATGGATCAAGCTGGAGTGGGTGGAGGCTAGCTCCAAGATTGCGATCCGGCATATGGGGCTGCTGTTTGCGCCGGCGATAGTGGGCACGATGGTCTTGGCGAAGCAAATCCAGTCGGAATGGCTGGCGATCGGCTCCAGCATTGTCATTGGCACGCTGGTGACGATGCTGGCTGCAGGACTTGCCATTAAGCTATGGCCGGACAGGAGGAAACAGCATGACGCTGCTGAATCCCATTCTGCATAGCCCGGTGTTTGGCATCGCGCTTACGGTCGGCTTATACTGGGGGATGGTCAAGCTGAAGGCAAGATACCGCCGGGTGCATCCGCTTATATGTACAGCTGCCGTTATTATCGCAATCCTTGTGCTGGGCGATATCCCCTATGAGGATTACCGCATCGGCGGAGAATGGCTGAGCTGGGCGCTCGGGCCTGCGACTGTAGCGCTAGCCGTGCCGCTATACAAGCATGCGTCGCTCATCCGAAGCAAGCTTGCTCCGGTTATGACGGGGATTACACTCGGCGCGATCGTATCGGCAGGCATGACGGCATGCATTTTCTATTTGACTGGTGCCTCCATGGAGCTGATGTATTCTGCAGTAGCGAAGTCCTCTTCGGCACCATTTTCGATGGAGATCGCGAGGCGGCTTGGCGGCATTCCGGAGCTGGCAGCTGCCATTTCTGTCCTAACGGGGCTGTTCGGAAGCTTGGCTGGTCCGGCTTTTCTTCGCCTGTGCGGCGTAAGATCGGATATCGCCATCGGAGCTGCTATCGGCACATCCTCCCATGGCATCGGAACGGCTCGCCTGATGGAGACATCGGAGCTCCAGGGAAGCGTAAGCGGCTTTGCGATGGCGGCTGCAGGCATGATTTCCACTTTGCTGATGCTGCCCGTCTATTGGTGGCTTCTGTCTAGCAGCTGAACATATACAAGAGGCCGTCTTCCTTAGCCAGTTTGGCTTGCAGGTGGACGGCCTTTATTTTTATTTGTTGCTTCTCTTAGCGCCAGATCCATATTTTCCGCCTGAGCCTAATCGAGTACACTAATGAGCTCGAAGGTCACATGCGGGAATTTTTCCTCCAAATAACCTTTATATTTGGCAAAATGGCCTTCGGACGAAATAGCTGCTTTAAGCGTGACCGGTTCTCTCTTCTTGGCCTTCGGCCCGGCTGTGAAGCCAGAAGCTAGAGCGGCAATTAAAACAAGCAGCGTCAGTGTAATAGATAATCTACTGGTCTTACGGCTGTTCTTATAGCTCCGCATTGATTTGTTCCGCAGCTCGTAGAATATTTGACCAGAAGTTAGCGATGCTGATGCTTCCGGAGGTCATGCCGTTATATTCGTTATCAATGATTTTGCTGATCTCGCCGATGGAATCCCAGTATCGATCGTAGTGCTGGTTAACCCAGGTTCCTTGGCTGTTAAGCAGGTGCTCGATAGAGATTTCGCCGGTATTGTTGTATTCCGGGAATAGGAGGAAGGTTTGCGGAAGTTTAGCAGCCAGCTCCGGCGCTGCATCCTTGCTCATCAAATATTCGATCACCTGGTAAGCTTCGTTCACATGCTCGCTGCGGCTGTCGATAGCGAATGGATCGAACAATAGATAGGGTGTTGTCAGGCCAATGTTCGGCACATAAGGCATAGGAGCGATCAGCCATTTGTCCGCGAACTGTGCATCCCCGGTATGCTGGAAAACGTCGTTCAGCAAAGTAATTTGGAGCGCGACGGTATCGCCGTTATCCTGACTCATATTCGATTGCCGGATGACTCCGTTTAAGTTGTCTTCGGCGATTTGGGTTGCAACCGTCTCCCATTCCGGCTGATCCAGAATAAGGCGGCCATTCTCGTCCGTCATGGACAGGCCGTTCACTCTGCCCGCCCAGTCCAGAATGGTGAACCAATTGTAATATTTCAACTCGTAGCCGTATCTGCGAAGCGAAGCATCGTAGGCCCCAGAGGCAATTGTCCGGAATTCATCCCATGTCCAGGCCTGGCCGGGCTCTGTTACATTTTTATCCTGCAGCATACTGCGGTTAATAAAAACGACTGGCATGCTGAAGGTTGGCGATAGCTGCGTAATCTTGCCGGCATCTGCGAATACCTGATTATAAAGCTTCTGCTGAATATCGCTGAGCTGGTCTTGTTCTTTGATCATCATGGGCGAGAGGTCGATTAATTCGATCTCGTCCGTATAGATCATTGGATCATAGCTGTAATAGAGATCCGGCTTCTCTTCCAGAATTTGGGCTACGATTTGCTCATCGGTGGCATCCGCCTTGCTCGGAACAATTGTATTCAGCTTGATGTTCGGAAAGCGCGCTTCGACTAACTGAACAAGCTCATTATAGCTGTACCCGCTGGCATATCTCGTAAAAATCTTCAATTCTACTGTTTCTTCTCTCTTGAATGAAATTTGCGAGCATCCGGCCATAAGGATGGAGACCAGAAGTATAAGCGCAATAAAACGAAATGGTTTCAAAGCAAGTTCCCTCCCCTTTGAAAATATTGATTTTCTTCCTGATGTAGAAATTTATGTATAACTATATAGTAGAGTTGGATAATGCTGGAGTCAACTTCCAGGCGTGATGTTAGATTGTATAGAGGGTGGGAATAGTGGAAAGCTAAGGGTCAATCCGTATGAAAGAGGAGGTTGCCCGTGAAAAGGCTGAAGCGCTATACGATCTGCATTTCGCTTATGCTTGCAATTGCATCGCCTGTCTATGCGGCAAGTCCGGAGCCTGATACTGGCGGCACGTCCAGAGAGGTAAGGCAGATGCAATTGCAATCGGAGCGGGCGCATGCGCTGCGGACCCCCGGTTATAAGCAGCCATTGAATTTAGGCTCCTATCAAGTGAATTCTGTTCCGGCTGCTGCGAATAAAGGTCCCAATTGGAACTGGCTAGGGTTGCTGGGGCTGCTTGGATTGACAGGGCTTAGACGCAGAAGCCGCGAAGAATCATAGATGCCGGATTTAAGAAAAGGAACCATCCCGCTGCGTGCGAAGCGGGATGGTTCCTTCTTTTGTATCTAGTCTATGATTAGGCTGCGAGGCGAAGTGGAGGCGATTAGCGATGATGACAGCCAAGACCCTAGCGCCGCGGGTATGACGCTGATGGCAGCGGCTGCAGCAATGCCTCCCCAGTCCAGCACGATTGGCAGATACTGAATGCCATACCCATGCAGAAGCGACTCAATGGAGCCGGGAAGGACGTAGATGCCGACCAGAACCCCGGCAATCGCGCCTCCTAGAGCCAGACAGGCAATCCCGCTTAGTATGGACAAGCGGATTCGTGCAGAGGTTAAGCCAATCGTTTTGTAGATGCCGTAGGTTTTGCTTTCTTTGCGAACTCCGATTTTGCATGTGCTGTAGATAATAATAGCCGATACCGCAATGAACAGAAGGGCGATGAAGCCCATTGGCAGAATCAGGAGGCTAGTTGCTTCCTTGAATACGGAATCCAGCAGCTGCTTCTGAGTAACAATCGTCATCGAATTATGGAATCGCTCATCGTACTCAGCGGCGATGCTGTCTGCTTGTTCTAGGTCATTAACATTGATAAATGCATTATCCGGGTTGAAGCTGGAGGCGCCTTTGCCGTCCTGAAGGGCTTCCGCCGATATTCGCGCCGAATAGGACATATTGGCGATCGCCTGATAAATGCCGGATACGACAAAGGTTCGCTTCACGCCTTGAATGTAGACCTCCGCATGCTCTCCGATACCTACATTCAGCTGTCGTGCGACATTGACGCCAAGTGCGATTTCGTTGCGCAGCTGCGGATTACGGCCTTGAATTGTCGTAAGCCCAGTATCCTCAAAGCTGCCCTCCAGCGCGCTAATGTTGATATTGAGCGGGGGATCTGACACGACTACACCGTTCACTGTAGAGAGCCAGGCGTAGGAGCGAATTCGGCTGTCCTGTTCCAGAGCATCGACAATCGCGTCCCGGGAAAAGGAAGCGGGATTGATCGCAATGGCTGCGATATGTGATGAATCATATCCCCACTCGCCGGCCCGTTGATCAATGGAAGCAATACTATTGACAAGCGTGTAGCCAAAGGAAAGCGCTGCGGCTGTGACACATGTGATGATGAAGATGAGCCAAGAGCCCTTTTGGTGGTTCTTTATATTTTTCCACGCAAGCACGATAGCGGGTGAGAAGCGGTCCAGCCGTATCCAGCCGGCCGGTCTCTTGCTGATGCGGGCGTTGTCTTCCTCCGACATGCCGTAGCGGATCGCTTGCGCTGGCATGATGCGGCGGGACTTGTTCGCCACGGCGTACGTGCAGCCGCTGACGAGCAACAGCACAAGCAGTCCGATGGACAGCATGGCGGCCCCCTGGAAGGTCACAGCATCTTCCTGGCCTGTTCTTAGATTGGACAAGGTCCCGTCCATAATAAAGCCGGATATAAGACCGCTAAGCGCAAGGCCCGGAATGACTGCAATAACCGCAAGTAGAGCATATTGCATCAGGAATACAGCCAGTGTACCGTTCGATGTCATTCCTATTGACTTGATTATGCCGATAGAGCGGTACTGGGTAAGGATAGCGTCTGATACGGTGAAGCCAATCGTGATCAGAGCAATAGTGAGCATCGTTGCGCCAAGTGCGATCATCAAGTAGCCGATCAGCTTGTTCAAGATAAGATAGAAGGAAGACATCTCTTCATAAGTAAGCTTGGTTTCGACATATGGGCTATTCAGCGAAGATTCGAATTGCTCCCACAGCAACGAGCGGTCTGCCGAGGCTTCATAGCGCAATCCCAGCATATAGCTGTCACTAGCTCCAGTGGAGAGATAACCCTTGTAGTCCTCTGGATTCATCCAGATTCGGGATGATGTGGAGAAGGGCGCTCCGTATGGCAGATCGATAACGATCGCGCTGACTGCAAGCTCGAATGTACGGCTGCCGTGCTCGAATTCCAGCCGGTCGCCAATCTCGATGCCTTGCTTGTTCGCCAGGGAGGAGGACAGCCAGATTCCGCCGGGCGGCGGCTGGATATTCGGAGTGCCATCTACGACGAGCGGGCGGTCCACCATCATAGGCTCGCTGGGCGTGTCCATTAGATAGACGAAGACATTGGAGATCACGCTGCCGTCTTTGGACACCTTGCTGATGGTTCGATAGGGCAAGAGCGGAGTAGCAGCGACATCATCCTGCTCTGACCACCACTTACGGACAGCATCAGGAGAATGGATGCCTTGATCGAGCAGCAGCAGCTCATGAGAGCCGTTCGTTTTATCATGCATGTCCAGGAAGACATTATCTGTATTCGCCAGCAGGATCATCGAGGTCGACATAAGCAGGGTGGAGAGCGCAATAAGCAGCACAGTCAGGATGTTTTGCAGTTTTTTCCGTTTCAGCTGAGCAAGGCAAAGCGTGTAGATGGCTGTCATCGGACTACTCCCCCGATACATACGAGAAAATCAGCTTTTCCCGGTTAGCCGTATCTGCAGGCTCATATTTGCCGAATTCCAGCAGTCCGCCTACTTTTCCGTCGCGAATATAGATGAATCGGTCGGCACGGCACGCTGCTTTGATATCATGGGTAACCATGACAATTGATTGTCCCTTGCGGTTAAGCTCCGTCAGCATATCGAGCACCGCAACGCCTTGCGCATAATTCAGGCTGCCGGTCGGTTCATCGGCGAACAGGAGCTCGGGCTCATTGATGAGCGCGCGCGCAATAGCGGCTCGCTGCTGCTGGCCGCCGGATGTATGCGAAGGCAGCCGGTACTGCTGCTCTTCGATGCCCATCGCCTTTAGCAAGGACGACGCCCGGTTTTTGACGGCGGACTTGGATTTCCCTGCCACGTAGCCGGGCAGCGCGACATTATCCATGAACGTCAGATCCGGCACGAGATTGATGCTTTGGTAGATATAGCCGATATGCTGGGCTCTGAACTGGGCCAGCTCTTTTTCGCCAAATTGATCGATGCGCTGTCCCTTAAAGGTCACTTCTCCAGCCGTCACCCGGTCGAGTCCGCTGAGCAGATAGAGCAGGGTAGACTTGCCCGAGCCGGAATTGCCCATGATGACAGTGAAATCTCCCTCGTAGATGTCCAGGTCCAAATTGCGAATAGCATGGTAGCTTTCCTTGCCGGTCATATACGTCTTGCATAGATTGGATGCTTGGATAATGGCTTGCTTGGTCAACGATTAACCCTCCCAGTTGGTAATGAAGTCAGTATAGAGAGCAAACGTGAATATCCCCTTATCAAATTATGAATAAATTATTACAACACGGGCAGGGTGAATGTGAATCGCGTGCCTTCTCCTCTGACGCTGCGGAAAGAAATCGTGCCGTTATGCGCCTCGACAATGTATTTGCATATGGATAGTCCAAGGCCGGAGCCATCGGTGGGTTGAGCCGATGCGGCTTCGTTTGAGCGGCCCTGATAATAACGTTCGAAGATGAACGGCATATCCTCCGGTGAGATGCCTGTCCCTGTATCTGCTATCGTAATGGCCAGATCATCCGCAATTCGTTCCATCTCGAATGAAATGGCGTCTCCGGCCTTTGTATGCTTCAGCGCATTCATGACCAAGTTGCCGATTACCTGCTCCAGCCGCTGCGCATCTGCATGGATCAGCACATTCGGGAAGGCTGCGGGCTCATGGAAGGCTACCCCGGTGGATCTGGCGTAATGGGCGATCGGCCTTACGATATCCTCTAGCATGGCCCGGCTGTATTGTTCTTGCAAATGTACAGAGATTTGCCCCAGCTCCTGAAGCGCATGCAGGAGCAAATCCTCCGTCAGGCGGGACATCTTATCCGTAGTTGTCTTCATCACATCGATATACGCCATGACAGATTCCATATCCGGACATACACCTTCGCGAATCGCCTCAATATAAGCTTTGACCGTCGTCAGCGGCGTTTTCAGGTCATGCGAGATGTTCGTAATGAGTTCTTTGCGCGACTTGTCCTGCTCCATTCTTCTGGTGTCCAGATGCTGGATCTCCGCCCGCATTTGATCAAACACGGCATAAAGCTCCCCGATTTCATCCTGTTTGAGGTGCTCTGCCTTTTGCTTGTAGTTGCCTTTCAGAATGAATTCGGAATGCTCCTGCAGCTTGAGCAGCGGTCTCATGACGCGGCTGCGGAACATCCAGGACATCAGCAGGAGCAGGCTTGCCATCACAATCGCAAGAGCGACGGGCAGCATATATGGCTTGTCCTTAAGAATGGAGGAAACAGGCAGGGAAGGGGATAATGAGCTTCGGCTCATCGTGAAGACAGCATTGCCGACTTGGACATCCGTACGTTCATCCACTACAGGATACGATGCGGTGTAAAGCTCCGACGCTTCATCGCCGGTTATGCGGTCGTAAGGCAACAGCATACGCGGATTATATGCGGAGCCTTGTTCTCCAGAGGAGTCGTACAAGACGCTCCCGTTAAGCGCCACGGCAAGGATATCGGCTTCAATCGATCGGCTTAGCCTGCCAAGCTCATCTTGATGGCCTTTGGATTCGATCTCCAGCATATACCGCTCCAGATAGAGCAGCGGTTCATTGACTTTCATCTTTGCGGCCTGAACGAGTGCGGCATGTTCTTGCTGGGCGGCGGACTGGCCGCTTTGAAGCCAATAGATTGCGCTCCCTGTTAGTGCCGTGAGGCATAGGAGAGATGCAGCCAGCCATTTAGTCATCCATTGTTTCATTTTGTGCGGCACCTCTATTCTGATGCGAAATCCTCGCTGAACTTGTAGCCCACGCCCCATACCGTCCTTAGCAGCTTGGGCGAAGACGGGTCTCTCTCGAGCTTTTCTCTTAATCTGCGTATGTACACCGTTACCGTATTTTCATCCCCATAGGCGCCATAACCCCACACAGCATCCAGCAGCTGGCTTTTGGAAAATACCTGATTGCGATGCTTCACTAGATGGTACAGCAGCTCGAATTCTTTGGCAGAAAGGGATACTTCCTGCTCATGAAGCGTGACGCGGTAAGACTTGCGGTCAATGGCAAGCGGCCCGGCTTGCAGGATATTGCCGCTTGGCTGCTGCTGCGCGATGCTGTCGTATCTGCGAAAATGCGCCTGAATGCGCGCGACCAGCTCGCTTAGCGAGAAGGGCTTGGTCATATAGTCGTCGGCACCGAAGCCGAGTCCCAGTACTTTGTCCGTATCGCTGCCGCGCGCGCTTAAGATGAGGATGGGCACCTGGCTGTTCTCGCGGATGCGGCGGCAGAGCTCAATCCCGTCAATATCAGGCAGCATAATGTCGAGAATGACGTAGTCATAAGCATTAGCGGCAAGCATGCGCATCCCGTCCACGCCATTGCCCGCCGTATCGGCGGCAAAGCCTTGCTTGACCAGATAATCTTTTAGCACACGGGATATATCATGCTCGTCTTCAATAATAAGGATGGATTTGTTCATATTGATGGGTCACAACCCCCAGATTTTTCATGTAATTTCTAATCGAGTATATATCGATGTCAACTGATCGACAAGCCAAATGGTCCCATTATCGGGCTAGCTGGGCAGAATTGCAGGGATAGTGGCGTGAGGTGAGCTTAGAGGCGTGAAGTGTGTGAAACAGCCGACATAGCAACGTGAGGCGAGCTTAGAGGCATGAAATAGGCGGGAAGGCCGATATAGCGACGTGAGGCGAGCTTAGAGGCGCGAAATGAGCGGGAAGGGCGGAATAGTGACGTGAGGCGAGCTTAGAGGAGTGAAATGAGCGGAATAGTCGAAATAGCGACGCGAGGCGAGCTTAGAGGCGCGAAATGAGCGGAATAGCCGAAATAGCGACGCGAGGCGAGCTTAGAGACGCGAAATGAGCGGAATAGCCGAAATAGCGACGTGAGGCGAGCTTAGAGGCGTGAAGTGTGTGAAACAGCCGACATAGCAACGTGAGGCGAGCTTAGAGGAGTGAAATGAGCGGAATAGTGGAAATAGCAACGCGAGGCGAGCTTAGAGGAGCGAAATGAGCGGAATAGCCGAAATAGCGACGTGAGGCGAGCTTAGAGGTGCGAAATGCGCGGAAATACCGAAATAGCGACGTGAGGCGAGCTTAGAGACGGGAAATGAGCGGAATAGCTGAAATAGCGACGTGAGGCGAGCTTAGAGGTGCAAAATGTGTGGAGATGGCGAAATAGCGACGCGAGGCGAGCTTAGAGGCGCGAAATGAGCGGAATAGTCGAAATAGCGTTGTGAAAAACCCCCCTTTACAATCCTAATGTCTTAGTGTACTATTCAGATATAACACTAATACGCTAATACAAAGAGAAGCATAATAGGAGTGGAGAAACAGATGAAAACGTCGAAAAACGGGCAAGGTGAACACAATACCGTTCTTCAGTTGAACGGGGTGACGAAGAGGATCGGCAGCAAGACATTGGTTAGCGGCTTGTCGTTCCAGATTGCTAAAGGAGAGATTGTCGGGCTTCTTGGTCCGAACGGCGCAGGCAAAACAACAACAATCCGTATGATTGTAGGGCTGATCGGCATGACCGAGGGCGATGTGCATATCGGAGGCCACAGCGTTCGCACCGATTTTGAGCGCGCCATCCGGCATGTCGGCGGCATTATCGAGAATCCGGAGTTTTATCCGTATATGACCGGCATGGACAATTTGAAGCAGTATGCAAGAATGGCGGAAGGTGTGACAGAAGCCCGCATTCATGAAGTTACGAAGCTAGTAGGCTTGCAGAATGCATTGAACAAAAAGGTGAAAGCCTACTCGCTTGGCATGAGACAACGGCTCGGTATCGCGCAGGCGCTTCTGCATCGACCGTCCGTGCTGATACTCGATGAGCCGACGAACGGTCTTGATCCGGCGGGTATCCGCGAGATGCGCGAATATATGAAGAGTATTGCCGAGACGGAAGGCATCGCCATTCTGGTATCCAGCCACTTGCTGTCCGAGATGGAGCTGATGTGCAGCAGAGTGGTAGTCATTCAGGAGGGCAAGCTCGTTACCGTCAGGTCGATCGGCGCAGAGCAAGAGGAGGACAGCAATCTGATCAGCCTCTCGCTGCAGGTATCGAATTCGGAGCAGGCGAGAAGCATCCTGAAGGGCCTTAAGATTGACAGCTTGCAAGCGATTGAAGAGGCGGGTCCGGACCGGCTCGCACTGTCCATCCGCCACGAAGATATTCCGGAAGTTGTCGCAGCACTGGCAGGCGGCGGCGTTGGGCTGTACCGCATTGAGGAACGGAAGTCGACGCTTGAAGATGAATTCATGAAATGGACGGAGGGGAACCGCATTGCGTAATTTTGGAGCTTTGTTGACTAACGAATGGATTAAGTTATATAAGAAGAAATCGTTTTTTGTGTATTTCGGCATTATGGCTCTCTTTATTGGAGTATGCGGTTATTTCATTTACCGATACCCGATGGAGGGGATGGACAGTGCGCTTGACTTTGTAGCTTTGTTCGGTTCGATGATGGGCGCTGGACAAATCTTGCCGCTCATTGCTATCATTGCAATTGCCAACGTTGTGCCGTCCGAGTTCCGGATGGGTACAATCAAGCTGCTGCTCATCCGTGCGCAGAGCCGTACGAAGATATTGGGATCCAAGTATGCGGTAACCCTGTTGTTTTCGCTAGTGCTAATCGCGGCTACATTGGCGATGGCCTTTATGGCCGGGTTTATTGTATTCGGCTTTGGCGGAGGTGACGCCAAGACCTGGTCCCTCATTGGCGAGAACGCGCTATACCTGGTCGTCTACACTTTTGCATTCGTTACCCTGACATTCATGATCGGTGTATTGACCAAGTCCAGCGGAGCGACGGTCGGCATCTCCATGTTCTGCGTGATGGCAGGCGGAATATTGACGATGCTGCTGAACCGCTACTCCTTTATCAAATATACGCTGTTCCCTAATGTGGATCTGTCCGTCTATCAGAACGGCGGAACAATGCCGCATGATATGACGCTGACGTTCTCGTCAACCATCATTGCTGTCTATGTGGCGGTATTCTTGGTTGCAAGTTTCTTCATCTTCAGAAAACGCGATGTGTCCTAGTCCTATGAGTCAGGGCATCGTAAAAGGAGCATGGCCCATTGTGACTATCGAGTTCGATAATAATGCCCCCATCTACATTCAGATCATGAATTATATCAAGAAGCAGATCGTCATCGGCAAGATGGGTCCCGGCGACAAAATTGAATCCGTGCGGGACCTGGCTGCCGAGCTGCAGATCAATCCCAACACGATTCAGCGCACCTTCCAGGAGCTTGAGCGCGAAGGCATCGTAGAGACAAAGCGCGGCCTCGGCCGCTACGTAACGGATGAGGAGTCGACAATCATGCAAATGAAAAAAGAAATGGCGTCAGAGCTGCTTGGCCGTTTCGTTAGCGGAATGAAGGAACTGGGCTTCGCTGAGGGCGATATCGTAGCGCTTGTCGAGGGCGCCGTTCAGACGGATAAGAATGACAAGGAGGAAGCGTAGCATGGAGCCCATACTGGAGATGAAGTCAGTCGGCAAACGATTCGGCTCCAAATCCGCGCTGGAGGGGGTTTCCTTCAAAGCTGGAGCGGGCCGCATCATCGGTCTGCTTGGCAGCAACGGGAGCGGAAAGTCGACGATCATGAAGATCGCTTCCGGCATTATTCACCCCACTTCCGGCGAGGCGCGGATATGCGGGGAGCCGATCGGGCTGCAGTCCAAAGCTATGACGTCGTTCATGCCCGATAAGCCGCTCACCGAGCCATGGATGCGCGTCCGCGATGCTGTCGCCTTCTACCGGGACTTCTATGCCGATTTTGACAGCGTCAAGGCGCAGGAAATGCTGTCTTTCATGGGACTTTCAGAGCGCGAGAAAATTACTTCCTTGTCCAAAGGGATGAACGAGCGGCTGCAGCTTTCGCTGGCGCTGTCCCGCAATGCCAAGCTGTATCTGCTTGACGAGCCGATTGGTGGGGTAGATCCCGTCGCCAGAGAGAAGATATTGGATGCGATTGTCCAATATTATAGTGAGGACAGCTGTCTGATTATCTCCACTCATCTAGTGACGGATATAGAGCGAATATTCGATGAGGTGATATTTATTAAGAACGGACAGCTTGCTATGCATGAAGAAGTAGATCATATACGGATGACGCACGGCAAGAGCGTCGTTGACTTATTCAAAGAGGTGTATGCTTGATGCTTAAGCTGCTGAAATACGATTGGAAGCGGAATGCTACGATGTCGCTGGCAGGCTTGATCATTCTGCTCGTAGCTCAAATCGTCAATTTGACTGTAGGCTGGAGGAACGGCTGGAATGAGCAATTCGTCATTGTTATTGCATGCCTGCTCTTTTTCTTTAGCGGCTTTCTCGTTTTTTTGATGGCTTGCCAGACGTTTGGCGCGAACTTGAAAGCCTACAGCAGACGACTGCTGCCGCTGCCTACGATCTATACGATCGCCTCGCCTCTTGTGCTGATGTTCGGGTTATCCCTTGTCCTGTTTTTGGTGTTTGCAGCATTCGATGCTGTTTTCGCCGCGATGTATGACAAAGAAGCTTCGTTTTTGTCGCTGCTCGCTGAACAACTGACATTCGGCGAAGCTGCCCTAGCTATTGCTTTGGCCATATGGGGCTCCTTGTTTACATCGCTCGTGATTTTCTTCAGCATGGCTTTTTCGCGAATTGTAGAAGGCAAGGGAGGAACCTTCCTAGGGATCATCGTATGTATCCTAATTTTCGTGACGGTCCCTTGGGTGGAGGACATCCTGTTCTCACCGGAACAAATTTACGGTCTCATCCGTCTAAGCCCGCTTGAGTCCGGCAACGGCAGCATGACGTTGACCTTCGGATCTGCCAATTCGCTTGAGTGGCTGACGCTCGCATTCGAGGCCGGCGTATTGATTTGCCTGATTTATGGTACTATCTTTCTAATTGAGCGTAGGATCAAACTATAGTTGCGAAGCAGGATAGCATTGTCCGCCTCCCTTGGGCTATAATCAAGCTGAATTTATTCCATCGCAAGGGAGAGGGACTGCTTTGAACGATACAATTATAATGAACGGAACGGAGCAAGACCGTTATTACGCGTTTACCTTTGACGACGGGCCGGGCCGTCTTCCCATCAGCCTATGGCTGGATGCACTGGAGGCAGAGGGTGCAGTAGGCACGTTTTTCTTCACAGGCGAGTGGATGGACCGCTATCCGGAGAGAGCGAAGGAAATTATCCGGCGCGGACATGCGCTGGCGCCCCACTCCTATCATCATCGCCGTATGGCTCAAATTCCGAAGCATGTATTCATGGAGGAATTGAAAGCGGTTGAATTGGCCTATCAAGAAGCGACAGGCTTGCCGTGTCCCGCATATATGCGTTTCCCTTATGCAAGCTATGACGATGAGCGCTTGCAATGGCTGGACGAAGCAGGATACGTCGATATTGAAGGCGTAGAATCGTTTGACTGGTCGGGGATTTCTGCCGAAGCCATCGCGAAGGTGATCATCCCTCAATTAAAGAACGGCACGATTGTCGTGATGCACAGCAATGATATCGCGATCGGATCGCCGGGTTCGCTTAAGCTGATCAGCGATGTCGCGAAGCAGCAAGAGCTGACAGCTGTCAGCATGCCGACCATGATGGAATCGCTGGGCCGCAAGCCTTCATATAGAAGCTGGAAGATCGTCGTAGAGGTGCCGGAGACGCTGGAATATCCGCCGCAAGACTGGCATTCAGTTGAATCCGTTACGCCGCAGCTGGTGGAGCAGATTGCTTCATGGGGCGTGGAACGATATGTGAACAGCGCTTCTACTGCTGCCGAATGGCAGGAGCAGCTGGAGCAGCCGCTTCCGTCCCGCGGTGCAAAGGAATGGTTCGGCGTGCGTGAATTTGAAGACTCCTATTGGGGATATGCCCGTGCCTATGCGAGTGGAGATACGCTCATTATTCACGAGCATGGAGCCAAGGAGGCGCAGGCGGATACGCTTGTGTATATGATGAGATGGGCGATCGAACAAGCACAGGCTGCTGGGCTGAAGAGAATCGAAGTCCGTCATGATATCCGCCGGATGCTGCAAATGTGCAAGCAGCTGGACTGGAAGGCTGAGCTGGTATCCGAGAGATTGGGCGATTTGTAAATAAACAAGCTCCGCAACTGTCATGGTCCGCATAGGATAGAGATAAGAGACCGATCGCGAACCTGGGAGGAGCGGGGGTATGAACAGACGGACGATTCGAATCATCTCACTCGTCTTGTATGTGATATTCGTCTTGGTCATGACAATAAGCATCATCGCGCATTGGGAAGGTTAATCCCAGGCAAACGCAAATAAGCCGCATGTGATATGGACTGGAGAGCCATACGACATGCGGCTTATTTATTGTTGGGGCAATGGCAGCCGTGCGCCCTTCAGCTTCCGGTAATCCTTCGGCGCCAGGCCGCGGCTCTCCCGGAATGCCCGCGAGAACGTCTTGTAGGATCCGTAGCCGACTTCCATCGCGATCTCGGTTACGCTCATATCTGTCGATGCGAGCAAGCCGCAAGCATGCCGGATGCGAAGATCGCGGAGAAAATGAACGAATGTCTGCCCCGTTGTTTCTTTGATCAGCTCGCTGATGCGGGACATGCTCATGGAGAATTGCTTTGCGAGATCGGACAAGGCAAGATCGTCTTGGTAATGCTTATGAATATAATGAATAATCGGCCATAAGGAGGCTCCTTTTCTGGATGATGACGTCTCTGCCAGCGCGGGCTGGGAGCGGGTGCGCGCCCGGTCGAACAGCACCAGAATCTCCTTGAGCCGAAGCTGAAGCATCGTCTGCCTCCAAGGCTGATGTCCCTGATATTCACGGTACATATCTTCGATAAGCCCCTTCATGCGTTCATTCTCTGCGCCGCTCAGCTGTACGTAGGGAATGTCGCCTCCCAGATCAATCATCGTATGCAGCCCTTCGCCCGTCCCGGGCTCCATCAGCAGCTCCATGCTGAAGTTGCAGTTGTATAGCTGAAGCTGGCTGCCCTCTGCCGTAAAGATTTCATGCACTTGATAAGGCAGTACAAAGGTAAAGGTGCCTGGCGACATCGGATGCTTCTTCTCGTTGATCGCTTCGGAGCCTGTGCCGTCAATGACATAGGAGAATTCCAGAAAGTCGTGACGATGCGGCCGAAAACCTCTGGGCAGCGTGTTCATACTAATATGAAGGGGGCTTGACGTATTCATATTGGGATAAGTTTTGAAGTAATCGGGAAAGTACGTCATCGAAAAGTCGAGCCTCCGAAAAAATGAGATATATTTCGAAAAAACATGCACGCTTTTTTATTCTATTTATTTTAACATAAAGAGCGTAAGCGGTTATAACAATAGTTCGTACACAACATATATTCGGGAGGCGCTTCAAGTATGGGAATCGGTCATAAAATCAGAATCGGCATTATCGGTGCAGGCAATATCGGCGGCGTTCACGCCCAGGAGTTCTCCAAGCTGGCGGATCAATGCGAGATTACAGCCATTACAGATGCTTTCTTGCCCCTTGCGGAAGCGAAGGCTGCACAGTACGGTATCGGGGCGGTAGCCGCCACGCCGGAAGAGCTGATCGCCCGTGACGATGTAGATGCCGTTATCATAGGTGTGCCGAACCAGCATCATGCTCCGCTGGCTATTGCCGCGCTGAAGGCGGGCAAGCATGTGCTGCTGGAGAAGCCGATGGGAATTAACAGCGAATCGGCCCGCCAAATCCTGAAAGCAAGCAGAGAGTCGGACCGCATCGTGATGGTCGGCCATCAGATGAGATGGGAAGCGGTCCCGATGGCAATCAAAGAGCAAGTCGACCGAGGCGAGCTCGGCAAGATCTATACTGCAAAAACAGGCTGGTTCCGCCGCAAAGGCATTCCGGGCTGGGGCACATGGTTTACGCGCATGGATCAATCCGGCGGCGGTCCGCTGATCGATATCGGCGTTCATATGCTGGATCTGGCCCTGTACTTGATGGGCAATCCGAAGCCGGTATCGGTATACGGCGCGACTTATGCGGAATTCGGACCGAAGCGCAAAGGCATCGGCAACTGGGGTACGCCGGACTGGAACGGCGTCTATGACGTAGAAGACTTGGCGACAGCTTTGATCAAGATGGAGGACGGCAGCACGCTGTCGCTGGAAGTAAGCTGGGCGGTTCATATGGATACGGACAATACGCCGTTCATCCATCTGATGGGCTCCGAAGGCGGCGCCAGCTACAAGGGCGGAACAGGCAAACTGCTGACGGAGAAATTCGACCGTCCGCTGGAGACGCTGCTGTCGAAGCCGGAGAATGACGAAGGCGAAAGAGCTCGCCTCAGCAAGCACTTCCTGGCCTGCATCCGCGAGGGCAAGCAACCGATTACTTCGGCGCTGACCGGATTTACGAACAATCTGATTCTGGATGCCATCTACGAATCGTCCCGTACGGGCCATGAAGTTATTCTGAACTGGGACCTCGACTAATAGAGCCTGTACAAGGAGGGACAATATGATGCTGAGAGGATTGTCGAAGGCAGGATTGGGAACGCTTGGGAGCCTGCGCGAGCTAGTCGAGCTTGCAGGGCGCCACGGTTTCCGATCCGTGGAGCTTGACCCGCTTGCGTTAATGGAGGAGTGCGGGGAAGAAGAGGCAAAGCAGCTTCTGCAAAAGAACGGAGCCGTGCTCGCTTCCTTCGGTTTGCCGGTAGAATGGCGCACGACAGAGGAGAAGTTTCTGGAGGATATGGAGAAGCTGGCTGCTTATGCCGCAGCGGCCAAGACGCTTGGCTGTACGAGCTGCTGCACATACATTCTGCCTTCCACGGATGAGAAGGCCGCCCACTTCATGGCGGTGGCGACACGCCGTTTGCGCGAATGCGCCGTGCTGCTCGCCGAATACGGCATCTCGCTTGGTCTGGAATTCGTCGGCCCGCATCATCTTCGCACCAGATGGGCTAATCCGTTCATCTGGACGATGGATGAGACGCTCGACTGGATTGATGCGATTGGAGAACCGAATGTCGGCTTGCTGCTTGATTCCTATCACTGGTACACAACAGGGCTTGGCGCGGCGGACATCGAGAGGCTGCTGCGTTCCCAGATCGTGCATGTCCACTTGAACGATGCCCCTGAGGTGCCGGTGGAAGAAGCGCTGGACAACGGGCGTGTCTATCCAGGCGAAGGCGTAATCGATCTGGCCTCCTTCCTGAGAGCGCTGGAGCATATCGGATACGACGGCCATGTCTGTCAGGAGATTCTCTCATCCTCTCCTCCGGCTGGTACGCCGGATGAGCTGGCGAAGCGGTCGCAGGAAGGCTTTGACAAGGTGTTTGCCGCAGCCGGCCTGAACGCTTGAACGGAGAATGACAAGCAACAGCATTTATAAATTAATGAAATCCCCCATGATGGCTGCCGTCATGGGGGATTTTGCATTTTGCGGATCGGCGGTGGCATAACGGTCCCCCAAATTACAAATAATGAAACGGAAGGAAGCTTAGCGGCCCCAATGTCTGTGAATGCAGGCAGGTCCAGTGGGGAAACCGCGGGCGGTAAAGGAGGAAGCTCACTTGGCGCCAAAAAAACCAAACACGGAACGATACCAGAAGATGGCGATGTCGCCCAAGGAATATCAAGCGTATGCCAAGGACAAGGAACCGCCTAGATCTATTCTGGGCAACTGTCTGAAGGCTTTTTTGATCGGCGGCTTCATCTGCGTGATCGGTCAAGTGTTTACAGAGCTGTTTGTTCATTTGATGGATATGTCGCGGGAGGATGCCGGCAATCCTACCGTTGCGGTCATGATCTTTATATCCGTTGTGCTGACAAGCCTGGGCGTCTACGACAAGATCGCCCAGTTTGCGGGAGCAGGGTCTGCGGTGCCGGTTACGGGGTTCGCCAACTCGATGTGCTCCGCGGCGCTGGAGCATCGGAGCGAAGGACTTGTGCTCGGCGTAGGCGGCAATATGTTCAAGCTTGCCGGATCCGTCATTGTATTCGGCACAGTGGCTGCGTTTTTCGTCGGGATCGTTCATTTGATACTGGGCACCGGGGGGCAATAAGATGCTTCGGGGCAAACAAACCTGGTGGTTCGACAATAAGCCGGTCATTATCGGCACGGCGACGGTAGTCGGACCGGATGAAGGAGACGGGCCGCTGGCTGCGGACTTTGATCTGGTGCATCCGGAGCTGGACATGCAGCAGAAGAGCTGGGAGAAGGCGGAGCGGCTGCTGCTGGAGCAGGCATCGGAATTTGCGCTGCAGAACGCTAAGCTGGAGCGCAGCCAGCTCGAATTCTATATCGGCGGCGATCTTATGAATCAGATCATAAGCAACAGCTTCGCCGCAAGGTCGCTTGGCGCGCCGTATCTTGGCGTATTCGGAGCTTGCTCCACTTCCATGGAGTCGCTGGCTCTGGCTTCGCAGCTGGTAGACAGCGGAGCGGCGACACATGTGATGGCCGGCACCTGCAGCCATAACTGCACGGCGGAGAAGCAATTCCGCTATCCGACCGAATACGGCTCACAGAAGCCGCCGACCGCCCAGTACACGGTGACGGGAGCGGGAGCGGCTGTCGTAGCCGCGACGGGCGAAGGTCCTGTCGTCGAGTGTGCCACGATTGGCAAGGTTGTTGATCTGGGCATTACAGATCCATTCAATATGGGGGCGGCGATGGCGCCTGCAGCGGTCGATACGATTCAGGCGCACTTCAATGATACCGGACGATCGCCGGGCGATTATGATCTGATCGTGACGGGGGATCTGGCAGGTGTAGGCCATCCCATTGCCAAGGATTTGCTGAAGCAGAATGGCGTACCGATGGACAATACCTTATTCATGGATTGCGGGCTTATGGTCTACGATGTTCAGAAGCAGAAGGTGCAGGCGGGCGGCAGCGGCTGCGGCTGCTCCGCCGTCGTCACTTACGGCCATCTGCTGAAACGCATTCAGAAGGGAGAGCTGAAGCGGATTCTTGTCGTCGCGACAGGCGCGCTGCTGTCTCCCCTATCGTTCCAGCAAGGCGAGAGCATCCCCGGCATTGCTCATGCGGTAGCCATTGCTGCAGGAAAGGAGTAAGGAACATGATCTTTCTATGGGCATTCCTTGTCGGCGGCGCGATCTGCGTGCTAGGACAGCTGATGTTCGATGTCGTGAAGCTGACGCCGGCGCATACTATGGCTACGCTCGTCGTCATCGGGGCCATCGTTGACGGACTGGATTTGTACGAGCCGCTTATCAAATTTGCGGGCGCCGGCGCTACCGTTCCCATCACGAGCTTTGGCAATGCACTTGTGCACGGCGCGCTTACGGAGCTGAACAAGTCCGGGTGGATCGGCGTGATCTCCGGCATATTCAAGGTGACGAGCGCGGGCATATCGGCGGCGATTATTTTCTCGTTCCTTGCAGCATTAATCATTCGGCCTAAGGGCTGAATCTGGACCTCTATATGACATGTACAGCCTGCCAGAGCTTGCTCGGCAGGCTATTGTCATTCTATAGACCTAGCTGAAAGCTCACTCAATTGGAAATATTAGCAACCTTTTGGCGGAGTTTTCGTCTAGTGTTTGGAGGTGTTGTCATGAACTTCATATTCAAGCGCAAGCTGATCCTGCTTGCGCTTCTCGGGACTTTTGTTCTTGGAGGCTGTACTGGCGAAGAGAAGGCGCCCGAACCGGCAAGCAGCCCGCCCGCGGCTCAGGAGCAGCCGCAGCCTGCACCTGAAATAGAGCCTGTTGCATCTGAAACCAAGAGAAACCTGATGCTGTCCCCAACTCTGCAGAAGGATGGCAGCTTAATGGTCAATGTGGACGGAATGGGAGACAGTTTTTACGTATATGTAAAGTCATCCCTCGAGCTGCAAGACCGCATCTACCAGTACATACATGTCTTTCATGACGATCACAGCTTGACCGATGCACTCGTTGCCATTGATCCCGAGGCGGGAGCGGCTGACATTCGGTTCGTCCAGACTGTCGCAGGATCAGATTATCCGGGCTATAACTTCTTTACAAACAATTCCGGCATTGTCGGCAAGCTAGACGAGGATCGCGTGATTCTGCTTGAGCCTGAGGTCACGGACGAAGGCGTGAAGGTCCATCTTTCAGCCATGCATTCGGATACGGGGCAGCTGGAGCGGCTGCAATCCGACATTTGGCCGGAGATGGATCCGTATGACACGATTTATCAGAAGCGATGGGATGAAGAGAAGGGCATGCTGTTTCTTCAAAGCTTTGAAGGAACGATCTGGCTGTTCGATGTGCAGTATGGAACGTACACGCGGCTGGACAAGCCGTTTCGGGTCATTCCCCACTCCACAACCGGCTATCCGTCTTTGTTCTTGTCACCGGCCATGGACCGCTTTGCCTTTGACGATGAGAGCGGAGCTCTCACCTTTTATGACATGAACGGCAAGGAGCAGGGTGCTTATCAACTGCGGGATGAACGCTTTGTGCCAAGCGATAAGGTGAAATGGAATGCCGAGGGTGCGTTCGCTTGGGTCGAGTCGGCGGATGCGGATGATAGATGGTTGAAGGATATCGATGTTGATCTCTCGGTGATTGCCCCGCAGCAAATCGATTTTCTGGACAAAAACGCCAAGCCGGTCAGAACCCTTCAGGCGCCTAAAGGCAGGAACATCGAAGTAGCAGGATGGCAAAATGATCATACTGCATTCATCAAGGAATATGAATTTTGGGCTGGGGAAGAGCCGAGGGAAACGAATGTCCGCTACTACTCGTATGAAGTGAAGACGGGCAAGAAATCGGCTCCATCTGCCGAGAGTCCCCTTGAACCTGTTCCTGCAGCCAAAGATCAATGGGAATATGAAGCTCTTGAACATTCGATTCAGTACCGCCAAGTGAAAGCGGATTAATCGGCAATCGGCTATGAAGAAACCTATTATTGCGCTTAGCAGGGCAATTAGGTATATGGACCCGGCTGGAAATTGGAGGATTCTGTGGGATTCTCCAATATTTTTTGTAGCGCCGCAGTTTGTGCTACCTCATTGCGTTACTGTAAAATGATACTATTATCTCAGATTATATTTCCGGGAGGTTATGTCATGGATATCCGCACGGCTGACATGGAATTATGCACCTCGATTCTCCGAAACTTAGATACTTGTATCCTGGGAAAACATGAAGAAATAGAAAGATTGCTTATTGCGGTTATGGCCGGCGGCCATGTGCTGCTTGAGGACGTGCCGGGAACCGGCAAAACACAGCTTGTCAAAGCACTCGCAAAATCTATTGGAGGCCAATTCCGGCGAATTCAGTGCAATCCCGATTTGCTTCCTACCGATATAACGGGCGTCTCCATCTATCACCCCAAACAAGAGACCTTCCTGTTCCGTCCCGGTCCGGTTATGACGAACATTCTGCTGGCTGACGAGATTAATAGAGCGACGACCAAGACGCAGTCCGCGCTCCTGGAGGCGATGGAGGAAGGACATGTCACAGTAGACGGCGATACGTATGAGCTGCCCCGTCCGTTCATTCTGCTGGCGACGCAAAACCCCATTGAATTTGAAGGCACCTATACGCTGCCGGAAGCCCAGCTTGACCGGTTCATGATGAAGCTGTCGCTTGGTTATCCGAGCGCCGAAGACGAGCGCCGCATGATTACCTCGGGCTCAGGCGACCATCCGTCCGACGGGGTGCAGCCTGTGCTGGATATCGCCGATATGATCAGCATTCAGCGGCAAGTCGCCGGGCAACACATCGACGATGCCGTCGGCAACTACATTGTCGAGCTCGTAAGGGGCACGCGCGAGCATGGAAGCGTCCTGCTCGGAGCAAGTCCGAGGGCTGCGATTGCGCTCACCAGAGCGGCGAAAGCGCATGCCTTCCTGCGTCAGAGAGATTATGTTACGCCAGATGATGTGAAGGCGCTTGCATCGTATGTATTATCTCACCGGCTGCTGCTTCGCACCGAAGCTCGAATGAACGGTCTGCGCGGGGAAGATATCGTGGGCCAGATCGTTCAATCGACCAAAGTGCCTGTACGGTTAGAGCGTTAATATGATGAAGGTTAAAGCGACGAAAGCTAAACAATACCGCTGGCAATTTGTCGCCTCCGTCTATGGTTGCAGCCTGTTTTATTTTCTGTTCCAGGGCGGCAAGACGGCACTTATGCTCTTCATTATTTTGAATATGCTTTTCGTTTATTTGATTCTGGGCCGCTGGAGCGGCATCAATAAGGTGTCCGGGACAAGGTCGTATTCCGGTCACAGTGCCGCGGTTCATAGCGCAATCATGGCGGGCGAAGCACTCGATGTAAGCCTGAGTGTGAAAATCCCAGGCTTTTTTCCGCTGCCTTATGTCATTGTCAGGGACAGCCTTGTCCGCCATAACGGGCAGACGCTCAGCTTCGAGACCTCCTTCGTGCCGAACTGGAAGCGAGGCGGCGAGGTGACGTACCGGACGCCTCCGCTTGTGCGCGGCAACTATCACTTCAAGGATACGGAATGCCTGTCTTACGATGTATTCGGCCTGTTCGAGCATACTGGCCAGTTCCGTTCGGATGCGAAGTTTAGCGTATTGCCTCAGACGGTTCCGCTGCGCCAATGGAACGGATTCCGGCAAGGCATACGGGGACCTTACTCGCATGCGACAGCTTCCAGATCGGCCAAGGAGACGACTCAGATTAACGGCGTGCGCGAATATCATCATGGCGACAGGCTGTCGCGGGTTCATTGGAATGCGACGGCTAAGACCGGCCAGTGGAAGTCGAAGGCATTCGAGCGGGAGTCGCTGCCGCGTACGCTGCTCATTCTGGACCGCCATCTGAACCCGCAAGACGGTTCGGTTACGGAGCGGTTCGAGCTGTCTGTCTCTGTCGCTGCTTCCTTTATGGAGCATGGATTCAGGGACGACACCGCGATGGGGCTATTGTCGGTCGGCGAAGAGACGACGATCCTGCCGCCGAAGTCGGGAGCGGATCAGCGGAACATGGTGCTGAAGCATCTGACTTCCGTCGATGCGGATGCCGCTTATCCGTTGTATGCTTCCTTGCAGCAAGCCCAGTCCGCTATAGAGCCGGGCTGCTTCGCGATCGTCATCTCCTCAGAGACCGGCGAAGGAGTCATTCAAAGCATGGAATGGCTGTCGCGCAAAGGCGTGACGCCTTGCCTCATTCATATCGGCTCCCCTGCGAACCGGATTAGCGGCAATGTAGCGTGGAAGCGCATCGTGGAGAGCCGGGGATGGCTGATCTATGACATTAAGCGGCTGCAAGACCTGCCGGCAGCGCTCGAAGGGAGCGTGATCGCATGAAAAAGCTGAAGTTCTGGGCCGCTTCTTATGTGAAGCTGCGCTGGTACGAGCGTTTCGTCTCTCTTTTTGTTGCCATTATACTGATAAATTCAATAGCTATCTTTGAAAACTACTGGTGGCCTGAATCGTTCAAGATCGCGTACTATACACTCGGGGCCGCAGCCCTAATCGATTTAATCCTTCCATTAAAAGGGCGCACCATCCGCTTGCTGCTTCAATTCGCAGCAACAGTGTTCATCACCTTCCGATTCGCCAGAATGGAATGGTCAGCCGCTCCTTCGGCGGACTCCGGAGAGTGGGGCTGGTGGTTCAGGGAGACGCTGGCGGGGCTCCATCCATTTCTCTGGATCGGGCTGTCGCTGCTGGCTATCCACTGGCTGTTCACGGGCTGGACGGTGAGCAGGCCGCGGATGTTCGGTTTTATCGGGGCAAGCATTTTGATTCTGACGATAGCTGATTCCTTTACGCCAATCTGGCTATGGGATAATGTCGCCGTTGTTATATTTGTAGGCCTCGCGTGGCTGGTCATGAACCATCTGGACAGGCTTCAGCGCACGCATCCCGAAAGCTTGAAAGAGCTGTTGGAGTATCCCGTCCGGGTATTTACGCCCGCCGTTATCGTCTTGTCCGTGCTGTTCATTATTGCACTGAATGTGCCTTCCATCTCTCCATTGCTTCAGGACCCTTATACCATCTGGAAGAAAGCTCGTGGCGAAGAGGTTCATGTCTTTCTAGGGGAGAAGGCGCTGCAAAGGGATGATATCCTGACGCCTGAAGGCAATTCCAGCTCCGGCTACAGCCGGGATGATGCGGTGCTGGGCGGAGGCTTCGACTATGATTTCTCTCCGATGATGACCGTATCGACCTCGCAGCGAAGCTATTGGCGCGGGGAGTCGCTTGGAGAGTATACCGGCCAAGGCTGGCGAAACTCCCTGTTCATTGAAAGCGAGCGGGTCGTTCCGGAGATATCGCTCTCTGACGGCGGCGGAAGGGAGAAGGCTCAGATAGCTGAGGTGCATCAGGTTGTCACGCTGGAGAGGGAGGATGCTTATCCGATTTTGTTCGGCGCGGCGCCAGTCTCGAAGGTGAAATGGATCAATAGCGAGACGGAAGCCGTGATGTCGAATGCGATGAGATGGTCCCCGGAACGCTGGGAGCTGCAGTGGAATGAAGCTTTGCCTTATCCCAAAACATATGCGATCACCTCTGCCGTAGTTACGCTGGATGAGCAAGGACTCCGTACCGCGAAAGCAGTATTGCCGGACGGACTCAGCCAGTACTATCTCAGCTTGCCGGCCGAATTGCCGGATCGCGTACGCGGGCTCGCCGAGGATATCACGGCAAGCGGAACAACCGATTACGACCGGGCGAAGCTGATCGAAACGTATCTGAGGCAAAATTATATCTACAATAATAAGCCGGACCTGTCCAAGCTGTCTGGCAATACGAAAGACTTCGTCGACGGATTCTTGTTCGAGCTCCAGGAGGGGTATTGCGATTACTTCTCGACTGCGATGGCCGTCATGGCCCGCAGCATAGGGCTGCCAAGCCGCTGGGTCAAAGGCTTTACACCGGGCTCATTGCCGGTGGATCGTTACGGGCCGCCGGGTGAAAATATGCTCGATGGCGAACGCTATAATCCTACTGGCGCAGGCACCTATACGGTTCGCAACTCAGATGCGCATTCCTGGGTCGAAATTTATTTCGAAGGATTCGGCTGGATTCCGTTCGAGCCGACATCCGGCTTCCGTTTCCCGTACGTGTCGCCTGAAGGCGAAGAGCTGGATCTCACTTTGCCTGAGGCAGACCAGTCCGAGACGCCTGAGGCTGCTGTGAAGACAACCGGCGCTCCAAGCCGCGTATGGGGCATCGTTAGCTTGGCCATTCTGGTCATTGCCGCAGCTGCTTGGCTCATTGTGAAGCGCCGCCAGATGGCAACGGCCTGGTTCAAAATCCGGCACGGCAATCTGAACACGAATGAACAGATTGTAATGGAAGCGAATCGCCTGATCCGTTTCTGCAAGAAGAGGGGCATGAAGCGGGAAGAGCATGAGACGCTGCGCGAAGCGGTAGCCCGCTGGTCGCAAAGCCAGCGGCGGCTGCAGGAAGACTTCCGCGTTGTGCTGGACGGCTTCGAGAAAGCGAAATATGGCCAAACGGGCGCAACGAAGGAAGAAGTGGAGCGTTATACGAATAAAGTCCGGTACTTGATTGGCGAATTGAAGTAAAGGGCCATCATTCAACCTGAGTTGACTGCCGCCTGACAGCGATGCTGGCAGGCGGTATTTCTTTGCAACAAATTCCGTTTATATGGTATAGTTTCGTAAGATAGCAGGCAGAAAGCAGAGGGATATCGCTTATGTTCGAGAGATTGCTGCCGAATATGCGCGTTCATTCAGTATACGATATTGATTTGAATGTGCTGCACGCCCAAGGTGTGCGCGGCATTATTACAGATTTGGATAATACGCTCGTCGGCGCCAAGGAGCCTCTTGCGACGCCAGAGCTTGTCATATGGCTGGACAAGGTGCGTGAGGCCGGCTTCAAGGTCGTCATCGTGTCCAACAATAATGAGACGAGAGTCGGGCAATTCGCTGCCCCGCTCGATATTCCGTTCCTTCACGCCGCGAGGAAGCCGACGCAGGGCGCCTTCCGCAAGGCGCTTGCCATTCTGGGCCTTAAACCGGATCAGACCGTGATGATTGGCGATCAGATGATGACCGATGTGCTCGGCGGCAACCGGATGGGGCTGTACACCATTCTGGTTGCACCGATCTCGCCGGCCGACGAAGGCGTAATGACGAAGGTAAACAGGGGACTGGAGCGGATCGCGCTGGCACGGCTTAGAAAGCGCGGCATGTGGTATGAGGAGGGAACGAAGTAATGGAACGGCAGCTTAGAGAACATACGGAATTATCCTGCGCAGGCTGCGGCGTGCGCTTGCAGTCCGAAAGTCCGGAACAAGCAGGCTACATTCCGGAGGCGGCAATTGCGAAGGAGCCCGTCATCTGTCAGAGATGCTTCCGTATCAAGCATTATAATGAAGCTTCATCGGTAGCGATTAATCAAGACGACTTCCTGCGCTTGCTGGGGGGAATCGGGGAGACGGACAGCCTTGTTGTGCATATCGTCGACCTGTACGATTTTGAAGGAAGCCTTATATCGGGCTTGCAGCGGTTCGTGGGCAACAATCCGGTGCTGCTTGTCGTGAACAAGATCGACCTGCTGCCGAAGGGCATGAATATGAACCGTGTTCGCAACTGGGTTCAGAAGCAGGCGAAGGCGCAAGGGCTTCGAACGGTCGATGTGGTGCTGTGCAGCGCCAAGCGCAATATGGGCTTCGACCATGTGATTGAATCGCTTGACCGTTACCGCAACGGACGCGACGTCTATGTGGTCGGCGCGACCAATGTCGGCAAGTCGACGCTGATCAACCGCTTGATCAGCGATTACAGCGATATGGAGCGCGAGCTGACGACATCCCGTTATCCGGGGACGACGCTGGATGCGGTGCATATTCCGCTGGAGGACGGCAAGGCCATTATCGATACGCCGGGCATCGTCTATACGAGCCGGATGACCGAGGTTGTGCCGCGGAGCTTCCTAGGCACGCTTATGCCGGACAAGCCGATCAAGCCGCTTGTGTATCAACTTAACGAACAGCAGACGCTGTTCATCGGAAGCATCGTCCGCTTCGACTTTGTCGAGGGAGAGCGCCAATCGTTTACGCTTTATCTATCGAACGCGCTTAATGTGCATCGGACGAAGCTCGACCGCGCCGACGATCTGTACGACAACCATAAAGGCGAGCTGCTCGGCACGCCTACGACGGCGGAGCTGGAGACGATTCCGGAGTGGACCCGCCATTCGCTCAAGGTCCGTCAGGGCGAGCGGCAGGACATCTTTATCTCCGGTCTTGGCTGGATTCAGGCGAACGGAGGCCGAGGCGCGCTGATTGATATTTACGCACCGAAGGGCGTTAAGGTCATGCTGCGCGATTCCATGATTTAATGCAAGCGCCTTAGGAGGGGAGCCGCCATGACAGAGCATATCGCAAGACAAGGCATTGACAGCCACACTGTGCTGTACGGCGTAATCGGCGATCCGATTCGCCATTCGAAGTCGCCGATTATGATGAACCGGGCATTTCGGGAGCGGGGCGTCAATGGCGCTTACGCGGCCTTTCACATTACGGATGACAAGCTGGGAGACTTCATTCGCGGCGTACGGGCAATGGGAATTCGGGGGGTCAATGTGACGATTCCTCATAAGCTGCAAGTGATGGAGCTGCTGGACGAGATTCATGAGGGCGCCAGAGCGATCGGCGCTGTGAACACCATCGTGAACGAAAACGGCCGGCTTATCGGCTACAATACAGACGGGATCGGGTATGTGCGGTCCTTGAAGGAAGAAGCGGCTCCGTCGATTGAAGGCAAGCGGATTGTTGTCATCGGTGCCGGCGGCGCTTCACGCGGTATTGTATATGCCTTATTGCAAGAGAGGCCTGCTGCGATTACCATAACGAATCGTACGGTTCAGCGTGCAGAAGAGCTGGCGGCTTCTCTGAGGGCTGACGGCACGAAGCTGGGCGCTTCCTCCAATGACCGTCTGGAGGAGCTGTGCGGGGATGCCGATATTGTAATCAATACGACCTCGGTCGGCATGTTCCCGCAAGTGGACGAATCCCCCGTGCCTGGCCATTGGCTGAAGCCGGGCGCTGTAGCAAGCGATTTGATCTACAATCCGCTGAAGACCCGGTTTCTGCGCGACGCGGAGCAGCATGGCTGCACGGCGCATGGCGGGCTGGGCATGTTTATTTATCAAGGTGCCTATGCGTTCGAATATTGGACAGGCCAGCCTGCGCCGGTTGCGGCGATGCGGGAAGAAGTTCTGGCTGCGCTTCAGTGAGGGCTCGTGCGGCTTTATAGCACAATAAGAATAGATATTATAGCAAGATTGATGCAGACGAAAGAAGGATACCATTATGCTGACTGGCAAACAAAAACGTTATTTGCGCTCGCAAGCGCATCATCTACAACCGATCTTTCAGGTAGGGAAGGGCGGCACCAACGATCATCTGGTTCGCCATATCGAGGAAGCGATCGAGACAAGAGAGCTGATCAAAGTGTCGGTCCTGAACAATTGCCTCGATGATCCGAAGGAAATCGGAGCCGAAGTTGCTGCTGCGGCAGGCGCAGAGCTTGTCCAAGTGATCGGCAAAACGATTGTGTTGTACAAGGAGTCTAAGGACCACAAAAAGATAGAGCTTCCAAGAGCTTAAGAGCAGCAGCCGCGAGTTGGCAAAAATTCGCATGGCTGGGGCAAGCTATGATTCGGAGGAGGTACGGCCATGAGGAAAATTGGCATCATGGGCGGAACATTCGATCCGATCCACATCGGTCATCTCCTTGCCGCCGAGACAGCGCTTGAGCAGGGCGGACTGGATGAAGTATGGTTCATACCGACGGCAGACCCGCCCCTGAAGGATGCGGCTCCCTCTACACCGGCCGAGGACCGCTTGGCGATGACGCGACTCGCTGTAGAGGGAGAGTACCGGTTCCGCGCTCTTGATCTCGAGATCAGGCGCGGCGGGACCAGCTACTCCTACGATACGGTGAAGCAGCTGCAGGCACAGCATCCGGACTGTTCCTTCTCATACATCATTGGCTCCGACCGCATCAACGATCTGCCGAAGTGGCATCGTATCGGTGAGCTTGCGGCGATGGCCGGCTTTATCGGCCTGGAGCGTCCGGGCGAGAAGCCGATGACGGATTCGCTTCCGCCGTATTTGCAGGCGTCGGTGCAGATGGCCCGCATGCCGCAGATCGGGATCTCGTCAACTCTGATTCGCGAGCGGCTGCTCGCGGGGAAGTCGATCCGTTATCTTGTGCCTGATCCTGTGTGCGACTATATAAGGAGGCATGGAATGTATGGATCGACAACTCATCATTGAGCGGGTCCGCGCTGAGATGCCGGAGCGCCGCTGGCGCCATACCGAAGGGGTCATGATGACCGCAATCGCGCTTGCCAAGCGGTATGGCGAAGATCCGCAGCGAGCGGAGCTTGCCGCGATTATTCATGACGTGGCCAAATTCTGGCCGATCGAGCGCCAAGGCAATGCCATTCGGGACTACGGGTTGCACCATGAGGTTTTGGGCTATGACAAGGAGCTGTGGCATGCGGAAGTCGGGGCCTGGGTCGCGGAGCATGAGTTCGGCGTGACGGACGCCGGGGTGCTTGCTGCGATCCGCTACCATACTTCTGGGCGCAGAGGCATGACCAAGCTGGAGAAAATCGTCTGGCTGGCGGATTATATCGAGCCGGGACGAGATTTCCCGGGTGTCGACACCATCCGGGCGCTCGCCGAGGAGCATCTGGAGAAAGCGGTGCTGGCAGGTCTGGACGGAACTATCGGATTTCTGATCGCCAAGGGCAAGCGGATTTATCCGATGACGCTTGAAGCCCGGAACGGGCTTATTGAAGAACTGCAAGCGCAATAGAAAAAGGAGGAATATGATGGCAGTACAATCTCATGAATTGATGAAAATAGCGGTGACAGCCGTTGAAGATAAAAAGGCGATCGACGTCATTGCTCTGGATTTGAAGGATATTTCCCTAGTTGCGGATTATTTCATCATCTGCAGCGGCAACTCGGACACGCAGGTGCAAGCCATTGCGACCGAGGTGCGGAAGCAGGCGGATCTCGCCGGCGCCCGCATTCGCGGCCTGGAAGGCATGGACTCTGCAAGATGGGTGCTGATCGACCTGGGGGACGTAATCGTGCATATCTTCCATCGCGAAGAGCGCGAATATTACAATATCGAGAGATTATGGTCCGACGCTAAGGTTGTGGAATTCGCATGAGCCTTGTTGCCGGTCAGACCTATTCACTTAAAATATCGCGAGAAGTATCTCCATACGGCTTCTTCCTGACCGACGGGGAGTCGGAGGTGCTGCTCCACTATACGGAGCTGGTCGGCCACAAGCCTAAGGTTGGCTTCCCGGTAGACGTATTTATCTATTACGATTCCGAAGACCGCCTGGCCGCTACGATGAAGAAGCCGCTTCTCCAATTGGACGAGCTGGCCCGCCTGCGGGTGGTGGATGTGCATCCCAAGCTGGGCTGCTTCCTGGAGATGGGGCTGAGCCGCCATCTGCTGCTGCCGCTGTCGGAGCTGCCTGAGGGCATCAATTACCGTCCGCTGCCGGGAGACGAGGTATTCGTGGTCATGAAGCATGACAAGATTGGCAGGCTGGTTGCCAAGATTGCCTTTGAGGAAGAGCTGTCCCCGCTTGTGTTCCATGCGCCTGACTCATGGCGCAATACATGGGTGGAGGGCTGGGTGACCAAGACGCTTCAGATGGGTTCGTTCGTCATTGTGGACGGCGGAGTCGTCGGCTTCGGCGTCTATGGGCTGATCCCAAGCCCTGATCGCACGAGAGCTCTTCGGCTCGGTGAACGAGTGAGAGCTCGCGTCACATTCATCCGTGAGGATGGACGCGTCAACCTGTCCATGACCGAACGCAAGGAAGTGGGACGGGTAGAGGACGCCGACCGCCTCCTGGCATTCCTGAAGGAGCGTCCGGGCGGCGGCATGCCGTACTCCGACCAGACAGAGGCGGAGACGATCAAGCAGCGGTTCGGCATTAGCAAATCCGCATTCAAGCGGGCGATTGGCAAGCTGATGAAGGAAGGTCTGGTTACGCAGAAGGGCAGCTGGACATATCTGGCCTCCGCTGGCGATTCCTCCGCGGAAGCAGAGGGAGTGGAGAAGAAGTGAGCCAATCGTACGGGCAATTCGCGCTCGTGTACGACCAGCTGATGGAGGATATGCCCTACGCCGAATGGCTGGGATTCGCCCGGGCTAGCTGGTCGCGCTACGGCATGCCGGCTTCTGTCGTCGATCTGGGCTGCGGCACGGGCAGCTTGTCTATTCCGCTGGCTCGCTCCGGCTTCCATGTGTACGGCATCGATCTGTCGGCCGATATGCTGTCCGTCGCCCGCAGCAAGTGGGAGGAGACGCCTCAGCAGGCGATACGGCCCCGTACAGGCACGATCCGCTGGCTGCAGCAGGATATGCGCCGCTGGGAGATGGCAGAGCCTGTAGACTCCGTCATCTCTTTCTGCGACTGTCTGAATTACTTGACGGAGGAAGCGGATGTGGAGGCGGCATTCCGATCCACCTTCGCTGCGCTGAAGCCTGGCGGGACGTTCCTGTTCGATATGCATCCGCCCAAGCAATTCATCCGTTATGCGGAGGAGCAGCCGTTCGTTCTCGACGAGCGTGACATTGCGTATATCTGGACTTGCGACTTCCAGGAATCCCGCTGCCAGATCGAGCATCATCTCACTATCTTCGCCCGCGACAGGGATGCCTCCTTCTACCGCTTCGAGGAGACGCACCGGCAGCGCGCTTATGACCCGGAGTGGGTAGTAGAGGCGCTGCGGCGAGCAGGATTTCAGACGGTGGACCGTTATGCGGACTTCGAACTGAAACCTGCCGATGACCGTTCGGAGCGATTGTTTTTTGCGGCAATCAAATAAAGATAACAAAGCCCCCGGCGCGGCGACGCGGCGGGGGCTTTGTTGTATATGCAGCTGTCATCGTGCATGATCGAAGTTTCTAAGGCGCTCCGCTCCCTCTGCAATGCGTTGCGTCTTGCGCAGCCACTATGAGTGAGGGGCAGCTCCCGGAGCGCATATGCAGCCGTATGGCGCATCATAAGCATAGTCCCATGACCTTGGGTCTGCGTCTTGCCGGAGGCTGTCGAAGAAGGAGATTTGAGGCCGAAACGCGCCTTCTTTCTTCTATTATAAAACACAAAGAAAATTCGCCATAATTCGACAGATTGATAATTGTGCAGAATAGAGCTGTGGCTATCCGGTAAGCTGTTGCGGCTACTCTCTCAGCGCATCCTTGAGACGGCTGTTCATCGACGCGGCAGACGACGCTCTTCGCGCGGCAGCATCTCTGAACTTCCGGTTCTCGTCCTCCAGCCGCTTGCATTTCGCCTCCAAATCGGACAGGTAGGCCAGCAGTCCCGACCCCTCGCGGCCGGCTTCACGGAGCAATTGCTGAAGCTCCAGGCGTGCTTCCTCCGGTAATAATTTGTTCTCCATGGGTACCTCCAAGATAGCTATAAAATGTCACTATCCCATCATAGCTGTATCTGTTAAAATAGTCGAGTGCGTCTAAAAAAGCTTTCAAAAAAGGATTAATAGTTTCTCCATAATTTTCATTGACGGGACCTATATCTTGATGTAAAATCAAAAACAGCAACTAGATGTTGATGCATATAGCGGTTTTCAACATCTAGCACTAGTATATTGTATCGAAGCGCGTCTGCCCGCTAAGCGGCGGTCAGAAGCGCTTTTTGATTGCTGAAATTCAGTAAGGGAGCGGGAGCGCGGTGCTAGTTGTCTATGATTCCAAAACAGGCAATGTCAAACGTTTCATCAACAAACTGAATATGCGTGCAGTACCGATTGACGAGCAAAGACAAGTGGACGAGCCGTTCGTGCTGGTCACTTATACAACCGGGTTCGGTCAAGTGCCGGAGAAGGTCAATTCCTTCCTTGCGACGAACCACAATATGCTGCGCGGGGTATCCGCAAGCGGCAATCGCAATTGGGGACCGGGCTTCGCGAAGAGCGCGGACACCATTTCTCAGAAGTATGATGTACCTGTCATTTTGAAGTTTGAATTATCGGGAACGAGTCAAGATACGTTACAATTTGTCGAAAGGGTGCAGGCAATTGAAGCATATTGAATTAAACAATGAATTGATGCAGCGCGGAGCGGACGGCTTCTACCAGCTGGAGAAAGACAAAGAAGCGGTGAAGGCGTTCATGGCGGAAGTGGAAGAGAAAAGCGTGAAATTCCCTTCCTTGCGGGAGAAGCTGGACTACCTGATCGAGAACGACTACTATGATAACGTTTTCGAGAAGTATACATATGAGCAAGTAGAGGCTGTATTCAACCTGACGGCGAACAGCGGCTTCGAGTTCCAATCGTATATGGCGGCGTCCAAGTTCTACAAGGACTACGCGATGAAGACGAACAACAAAGCTCAATATCTGGAGCAATACGCGGATCGCGTAGCGATCGTGGCGCTGAGCCTGGGCGAAGGTGATGCAGACCGTGCGCTTCGCATCGCGGAAGCGATGATTGAACAGCGTCTGCAGCCGGCAACGCCGACATTCCTGAATGCGGGCAAGAGCCGCCGCGGCGAGATGGTATCGTGCTTCCTGCTGGAGATGGACGATTCTCTCAACTCCATTAACTATGTGCTTGGGACATGCATGCAGCTGTCCAAAATCGGCGGCGGCGTAGCTGTCAACCTGTCCAAGCTGCGCGGACGCGGCGAGCCGATCAAAGGCGTAGAGGGCGCGGCGAAGGGCATCATGCCGGTGCTGAAGCTGATGGAGGACGCATTCTCCTACGCGGACCAAATGGGCCAGCGCAAAGGCTCCGGAGCAGGCTACTACAACATTTTCGGCTGGGATATCATCGAGTTCCTGGATTGCAAAAAAATTAACGCGGACGAGAAATCCCGCATCAAGACGCTGTCTATCGGCCTGATCATTCCGAACAAATTCTATGAGCTGGCTGCACAGAACCGTCCTCTGGTTGTATTCGGACCTTATTCGGTACAGAAGGCATATGGCCAGCATCTGGACGACATGGACATGGATGAGATGTACGAGGAATTGCTTGCGAACGACCTGGTAACGAAGAAAACGGTTATGAACGCGCGCGACATGCTGACGAAGATTGCTTCCATTCAGCTGGAATCCGGTTATCCGTACATTATGAACAAATCCAATGCGAACAGCGTGCATGCGCTGAAGGATATCGGCTCCATCAAGATGTCCAACCTTTGTACAGAAATCTTCCAATTGCAAGAAACGTCCGAAATCAACGACTACGGCTTCGACGACGTTATTCGCCGCGACATCAGCTGCAACCTGGCGTCTCTCAATATAGTCAACGTAATGGAGCGCGGCAAAGTCAAGGAATCCGTTCATGTGGGCATCGAAGCTTTGACGACGGTCAGCGACCTGTCGAAGATCGACAACGCGCCGGGCGTGCGCAAAGCGAACGAGGAGCTTCACTCCGTCGGCCTTGGCGCGATGAACCTGAACGGCTACCTGGCGAAGAACAAAATCGCTTACGAAAGCGACGAGGCAAAAGACTTCGCGAGCGCGTTCTTCATGATGATGAACTTCTACTCCCTGGAGAAGAGCATGGAGATTGCGAAGGAACGCGGCGAGACGTTCAAAAACTTCGACCGTTCCGAATATGCGAAGGGCACGTACTTCACGCGCTACATGGAGACGGACTACCGTCCGAAGACAGCACGCGTGCAAGAATTGTTCGAGGGCATCTACATCCCATCCCCAGAGGATTGGGCAGAGCTGAAGGACAAAGTACAGCAGCACGGCTTGTACCATGCATACCGTCTGGCCATTGCGCCTACGCAAAGCATTTCCTATATCCAGAACGCGACATCCAGCGTAATGCCGATCGTCGAGCATATCGAGACGCGCACATACGCCAACTCGACAACGTATTACCCGATGCCTTACCTGTCGCAGGATAATTTCTTCTACTACAAATCGGCGTACAACATCAATCAGTTCAAGCTGATCGATCTGATCGCCGAGATCGGACAGCATATCGACCAAGGCATCTCCAGCGTTCTGCACGTGAACAGCAACGTAACGACTCGCGAACTTGCGCGTTTCTACGTCTATGCCGCTCAGAAGGGCCTTAAGTCGCTGTACTACACGCGGACGAAGCGCCTGTCTGTCGAAGAATGCACAAGCTGCGCCGTTTAATCCGGCTGATGAATGTACTATAGATTATGTAGCAAAGAAGGAGCATGCCTACTATGAAAGCAGTTAACTGGAATCGCCCGGACGATGATTTCACGCTAACGTTCTGGCAGCAGAATGTCATGCAATTTTGGACGGACGAAGAAATTCCGTTATCCGATGATAAAATGGACTGGATGCAAATGACGGACGACGAGCGCACGCTGTACAAAAACGTGCTCGGCGGCCTGACCTTGCTTGATACGATACAAGGCGGCGTCGGCATGCCGAAAATTCTGGAGCATGTGGACGGCTTGCAGCGCAAGGCTGTGCTTTCCTTCATGTCCATGATGGAGCAAATCCACGCCAAGTCCTACAGCAGCATCTTCACGACGCTGGCTTCCGGCGAAGAGATCGACGCGATCTTCAAGTGGGTGGAGGACAACCCTCAGCTGCAGAAGAAAGCGAATCTGATCGCTTCCTGGTACACGAACATTACGGGCCCGCAAGAGCTGTACAAGGCGATGGCGGCATCCGTATTCCTGGAGAGCTACTTGTTCTACAGCGGCTTTTTCTATCCGCTGTATCTGGCTGGTCAAGGCAAAATGACAAGCAGCGGCGAGATCATCGACTTGATCCTGCGCGACGAGAGCATCCACGGCCTGTATGTCGGCGTGCTCGCTCAAGAGCTGTTCGCGACGTTCACGCCTGAAGAGCAAGCTTCGTTGCAAGCTGAAGTGTATGCACTTCTGAACGTGCTGTACGAGAACGAAGTGATCTACACGGACGATCTGTATGGCACGCTTGGCCTGGAAGAGGAAGTGAAGGCTTACGTCCGCTACAATGCGAACAAAGCGCTCATGAACCTTGGCATGGAGCCGCATTTCCCGGAGGAGCCGGTCAACCCGATCGTATTCAATGGCATCAGCACACATACGAAGCAGCATGACTTCTTCTCCAAGAAGGGCAACGGCTACGTTCGCACGATTCACGTCGAGCCGCTGAACGACGATGATTTTGTCTTTAACTTCTAATTCGAAAGCTTGACTCATAGAATCATATAGGATCGCTCCTGACTATGCCTGATGGCAAGGCGGGGGCGATTTTTGCAAGATAGAAGGTTCTCTAGTAAGCTGGTAATAGAAGAGGAAATGTGTGCTGGAGAAGTTATTCCTATCGATATGATGCGGCAATGGTCGAAAATGGGGGGATCGGGGATCATGAAGTCTATTGCAGTAAGGGAACTGGCAAGCCGCCTTAACCTGGAGGTGCTCGTAGGCTCCGAGCATCTGGACCGAAAAATATTGAAAGCCCGCGCTTATCGGCCGGGCCTGGAGTTTATGGGTTATTTTGATTTCTTCCCGCAGGAGCATGTGCAAATATTGGGCAAAAAAGAAATTACGTATCTTCACCGTCTAACGGAGGATGAGCGCAATTTCCATATTGGCAACATCGTCAAGTATCATCCGCCGTGCTTCATCGTAACCGCTGGCCAGGAAGGGCTGAAATACCTGACGAAGCATTGTGTGGAGGAAGGCATTCCGCTGCTGAGGACGCAGGAGCCAACCGCTGCATTCGTAGGCATGCTGGATGCTTATCTGCTGAAAGGCTTGGCGCCGGAGATTGCCGTTCACGGTGTCTGTCTGAACGTATCGGGCATCGGCATCCTGCTGCGCGGCAAATCCGGCGTAGGCAAGAGCGAGACCGCTCACACGCTCATCCGGCGCGGGCACCGGCTGGTCGCCGACGATATTGTCGTGCTCAAGAAGCTGAGCTCTCAGACGCTGCTGGGCAGCCATAACGAGAAGTCGAAGGAATTTCTTGCGCTGCGAAGCGTAGGGCTGGTGAATGTTGTCCGCTTGTACGGCCGGAAGGCGTTCCAGGACGAGACGCGCATCACGCTAGATATCGAGCTGACGCGTTGGCGCGAGAACGATCTGAACAATGATCTGGATTTGGAGCCTAGCTTTGTAGAATATATGGGCGTTCAGATCCCTCACTTCGAGATTCAGCTGCAGCCGGGACGCGATGTGGCGGGCCTGATCGAAGCGGCAGCGAACAACTGGTATTTGAAGCAGCAGGGTTATAGCGCGGTCGAAGATTTTATGAAGCGGCTGGAATGCGATTAAACTATTGGAGCTGTTCACAAAGGCTACAAACGATTATTTTCGAAAAAACTATCCTTTAAATGGGAATTCATGCTACACTAACGTTGTGCAAGCTCATCCTACGGTATCGTATTGCTGATGAAGAGCTGCCGGTTGCCAGCCAATGCCTTCGATACCGGTTTTGTTCGACAAAACATTAAGGAGGAACAAAGCGTGGAAAACTGCTCGATTGTCATCAAGCCTGCTTTGCAACTCGTTGGAATCAGTTATTGCGGTCCGTATTCATCCTTCCCGGATGAGGCGATCCGGCTGCAGACCGAGTTTCTTGCCAGAAAGCATGAATTGAACGATAATGTGAAGTCGACTGTGCTGTACAGCCCTTACTTCGGGAATGAAGCATTTGCTACGTATTGGGCCTGCAACGAGGTTCATCATATGGATGAAGTGCCGGAAGGCATGGTGCAGATTACGATCCCTGCCCATCGCTACGCGATGGTCGCCAGCTCCAACAAACGGATCGGCGAAGGCTATGAGCAACTGCATGCCTGGATGAACGAGAAGGAGCTGCAGAAGGACGACCAAGCCGTCTCCTTGGAGCTGTTCTATATCGACGAGCAGCATTGGGAGGAGGAGCCTGTCGAGCTTCTGATTCCGCTTAAGGACTAACGATACAAAGAGCTTGCGAGAGCAGGTTCTTTTTTTTGTAAATGCATTACCTTAGAATGATGCTTCGACGGGGATACGGGATTTTAAGTTATATGGAAGCTCAGGTGCGGAAGTGATGGTCGAGCCCCGTCAAGCAGAGAAGCACTGCGCGCTGAGAGATGCGAGTGATGCCTTTGATGCGGCTGTTGGTTGGGCCATCTATTGGGGCTGACGGCTGTCTAACCGGTTGCTTAGCCGCCCCTCGCGAATCTCCCATCGCGAGGGGCGGCGTCGCATGAAGGTTGTTTCGATTAATGTCTATTAAAGAGGAGGTCGCAATATGGGTGCGGCGTTGCATATTATAGATGCATTTTCATCTGAACGCTTTAAAGGAAATCCGGCTGCAGTTTGTTTATTGGAGGAGATAATATCCGATTCGCGCATGCAGGAGATTGCGGCTGAGATGAATCTGTCGGAGACGGCGTTTGTATGGCCGGGAGAAGAGGGTTACACGCTGCGTTGGTTCACGCCGAAGGCGGAGGTAGACTTATGCGGACATGCGACGCTTGCGGCAGCTCATACCTTGTGGGACTCAGGAAAGCTGGCAGAGACCGAGAAAGCGGTCTTTCATACGAAAAGCGGTGTTTTGACGGTGGAACGGGACGGGGAGTGGGCGAATATGGACTTTCCTGCTGAACCGGTACAGCCTGTGAATGCGCCGAAAGAGCTGATTGAAGCGCTGGGACTTATTCCGCGCTATGTCGGCCGCAACCGGATGGATTATTTGGTCGAGGTGGATAGCGAGGCTACGGTAAGATCGCTTCAGCCGGATTTTCAGCTGCTGAGATCGATGCAGACCAGAGGCGTAATCGTGACAAGCGCAGCGGATAAGAGGGCTGAGGGAGCGAGCTATCATTTTGTATCGCGCGCATTTTTCCCGGGGATCGGCGTCAACGAAGATCCGGTAACGGGTTCGGCTCATTGTGCGCTGGCACCTTACTGGAGCAAACGGCTCCGCCGTGACGACCTGATCGGCTACCAAGCCTCCGAACGAGGCGGCTGCGTCCGTGTACAAATGAGAGGCGACCGTGTGCTGCTGTCCGGACAAGCCGTCAGAGTGCTCCGCGGCGAGCTGGCGGATTGAGCGGCTGGCAGAGCAGAGTGAGACAACTAATTAGATGCAGCGGTTGCTGGCTGTGATTCATGACTTAGCGTGTCCGAGCAGGGTGGCATTGCAGATTCAAGCGGAGAAACTCGGCTTAGCGCGTGGAAAGTAACTGGCGGGAGTGCTGCAGTCCGAGTAACTCGGCTTAGCGCTAAGAAAGTAACTGGCGGGAGCCCTGCACCCCGAGAAACTCGGCTTAGCGCGCGGGAAAGTAGCTGGCGGGAGTGCTGCAGACCGAGAAACTCGGCTTAGCGCGCAGAAAGTAACTGGCGGGAGCCCTGCACCCCGAGAAACTCGGCTTAGAGCGTGGAAAGTAACTGGCGGGAGTGCTGCAGTCCGAGAAACTCGGCTTAGAACGTGGAAAGTAACTGGTGGGAGTGCTGCAGTCCGAGAAACTCGGCTTAGCGCGTGGAAAGTAACTGGCGGGAGTGCTGCAGGCCGAGAAACTCGGCTTAGCGCGTGGAAAGTAACTGGCGGGAGTGCTGCAGCCCGAGAAACTCGGCTTAGCGCGTGGAAGGTAACTGGCGGGAGTGCTGCAGTCCGAGAAACTCGGCTTAGCGCGCGGGAAAGTAGCTGGCGGGAGTACTGCAGTCCGAGAAACTCGGCTTAGCGCGTGGAAAGTAACTGGCGGGAGTGCTGCAGTCCGAGAAACTCGGCTTAGCTCGCAGGAAAGTAACTGGCGGGAGTGCTGCAGTCCGAGAAACTCGGCTTAGCGCGCGGAAAGAAGCTTGTGATAGTAGCAGTAAACCACGTTCACGGCTTTAAGGAGCCTGAGGTGCGCTCTCTGTGTAGCAGCAAGCCGTGTTTCACGGCTTACAGAGCCCTAGCCAATCTCCCGAGTAGCTGGATTCTCGCAAGACGCTTCACACATCAATCAAGATGTTGCCAAACCGCTAGATTAAACAAGCCGCAGCGCAACGGAGTCGTACAAAGGTCAATACACATATCCACCGTTACGCATCCATCCCCAGGCGTTCAAACAAAAAGGGAAGTGTCTGCATGATAACATGCGGATGCTTCCCTTGTTCGTTATACGCTCATTCCCCTCTTGGCGGCGGGAATGGATTTATAGGCGGTGACGCGGTTTTTGCCGTTGGTCTTGGAATAGTACATGGCCTCGTCGGCCAGCTTGACCAGCTCCTGAACGCTGCTGGAGTCCTTCGTCGTGCTGAACCCGACGCTGATTGTGACCATGGTCTCTTCCTCAACGCGCCTGCGGATCGACTCTGCGACGATCTCCGGCTTGACGCGGTCCGTGCTGATGCAGGCCAGCAGCTCCTCGCCTCCGTAACGGCCGGCAGCGCCGATGCCGCTTGCTTCTTCCTTAATAATCTCGGCGACGCGCTTCAGCACCCCGTCCGCCTTGTGATGGCCTTGCGTATCGTTCAGCTTCTTGAAGTTATCGATATCGCAGAAGATGACTGCCGCCGATTTGCTGCTCGCCAGCAAGCCATCCGCTTTGGAGCTGAAATGGCGGCGATTGTACAAGCCCGTCAAGCCGTCGACGATCGAAGATTGATAAGTCGACATCAGCCGATCGATGACCCACTCGAACAACAGCATGAACAGAAGCGAGAAATAGAGAATCGGCATCAGCATCGCCAGCAGGAGCAGCCACGTCTGGGAACCGCTGAAGACATAAGCATCCGCGACTCGCGCCAGCTCGTAAATGAAGAAGACAACAAGACTCGAATAATATTTGCCGTTCATGTCGGCGCTTCGCGTTGCCAGCAATATAATAAGAGTAACGACAATGCTGTACACATCAAGCATCGGGAAAGCGAAGTCGCCGGCTAACCTGTCCATGCCTTCGAACGGCTGGATGGCCACTTGTACGGCTGCCAGTCCTGCCGTTACAAGCGACATGATCGCAAAAGGGACAATTCGAAGCTGCGCGGACCGGTAAGTATACAATTTCATGAACACAAAGTTTATAATAATAAAGGAAACGATATGCAGCACATCCGACAGCAGGTAGAGCCACGGCGAGAGATTCCAGCCGGGAAACGCCAGCGCAACGAGCGCGCCTTGTCTAATTATGCTAAGCGAGATGGCTGTGATAAGCAGCCTGTATGTATGTTTGTTGCGGTAGCTTACGTATAGCTTGATAGACATGAATAGCATCAGTATCAAAATGACGATTACCGATGAAGATGAAAATAATTGTCCGTTCGGGCCTGTCAGCCATTGCATGATTGTCATCGTCCGACCACCAATATTGTAGGATAAGTAGCAAACTTTACAGAAACATACGTTCTATTATATCATATTTCAGTAGATGTTGAAGCCGGAAGTTAACGAGCATTCGAAGCGATTACCGCTTTAGAACCTATCAGGAGCTGGACAAATGAATATACTGCAAGCATTGTTTTTTCCGCCGGAACAGCCCGGCGGCGTATCGTCCATGGTCCCTTACATTCAAGAGAGATTCCTTAAGCTTGGCTGGGGAATGGAATTGTTCTCCCTTCCGAAGCGCGTCAGGAACAAAGGCCAGGAAGAGGTCAAGTTCCGGACTTTTGACCATACCCCTTATATCGGCAATCCGCTCGTAGATAAATATATCCAGACTTATAAAGATTACGTATGGTGGACACGGATGCGCATCCAGAAGCCCTACGATATTATTCACGCGCATCATCCGATCGCTGCGATGGTCATGAAGGACTTGTTCCCTGATACGCCTCTAGTCATGACGCTTCATTCCAGCTATGAGCGTGAGCTGATGCTGAACGGGAAAATCCAGGAGGGGAGCGTGGAGCACCGGTTCCTCACCTCAATCTATCGGGAGCTGGAGTTCAAGGCTGACAAGCTGATGACAGCGTCGGAGTCGTTCCGCTCTTATCTCGCTCCTTATATTGATCATCCCGAGCGCATCAAGGTCATTCCGAACGGCTTTGACGAGAAGCGGTTCAAGCCTATCGCCCATGAGAATGAAGTGACGCAGCTGATTACCGTATGCCGCCTTGTTCCCGCAAAAGGCCTTGACGTGCTGCTGCATGCCTGCGCGGAGCTGAAGCGAAGGGGCTGCCCTTTCGTGCTTCATATTATCGGCGACGGTCCAATTCGCGAAGAGCTGGAGCTGCTTGCCCAGCAGCTTGATCTGTACGATGACATTATCTTCTACGGGTACATGCTTCATCCGGAGGAGTTCATGCCGTTTTTTGACGTGTTCGTATTGCCGTCGCGAGCAGAGGCGTTCGGCTCTGTATTTGCCGAAGCGGCGTTATGCTGGCTGGCCCTTGTAGGCACGAATGTCGGGGGGATTGCGGAGCAGATCGAGGACGGCGTGAACGGCTTGCTCGTGCCGCCTGAAGATCCGGGCGCGCTTGCCGAAGCGCTGGAGAAAGTGATCGTCGATCCGACGTATCGCTATAATTTGGCCCGAACTGGCTGGGACAAGGCGAAAAAAGCCTATTCGCTGCAGCGCGTTATTTCTCAGCTGAAGAAAGTGTACAACGAAGTGAACACTGGAGCTAAACCAGAGTAGCACCCTGTTTTTTACAGGTTTGCTGAGGGTTTATAACATTCATATCATTATTGCGATTTAGAGTTGAAAAGGCTGGTGAGGGCATGAGTGTGTCATTTCGGTTCATCCACGCAGCCGACCTGCATCTGGACAGCCCGTTCAAAGGGCTGTCCAAGGCACCGGAGGCGGTGAGGAAAGGGCTGTCCGAATCGACGTTCGCCGCGCTGAGGAAGCTGACGGAACTGGCGATAGCGGAGAAGGTGGATTTTATGGTGATCGCCGGCGATCTATTCGACGAAGCCGACCGTTCTTTGCGCGCGCAGCTGGCTCTGCTTCAGGAGTGGAGGCGGCTGGCGACAGAGGGAATCCCGGTCTATGCCATACATGGCAATCACGATCACTTGGGCGGCAAGCGTGCGCAGATTGACCTTCCGCCGAATGTGCATATATTTGGCGCAGATAAGCCCTCAGGTGTACCTGCTTACCGGAGAAGCGGCGAGCTGGCCGCATATGTGTACGGCATGTCATACGGGGAGCGCGCCGAGACGCGCAATCTGGCCCTATCCTACAAGACAGTGGCGGAGGCGCCTTTCCATATCGCATTGCTTCACGGCAATGTGGGAAGCAATGGCGCACACGATCCGTATGCGCCATGTACGCTGGAGCAGCTTGTTGGCAGCGGCTTTGATTATTGGGCGCTCGGACATATTCACAAGCGCGAGGTGCTTCATGAATACCCGCATATTGCGTATTCGGGCAATCTTCAAGGGCGCAACCCGAAGGAGACCGGAGCCAAAGGCTGTTATGTAGTGGATGTAGCGCAGTCGGGCGGCGTCGAAATGCGGTTTGTGCCGCTCGATGAGGTGCGATGGCTGGAGGCAGACGTATCGATTGAAGGTATAGCTTCGGAGCGGGAGCTGCTTCGATTGTTAGAGCGGCGAATAGAGAAATGTGAAGAGAAGGAAAGTGGTTCTTCACTGATGCTGCGGCTGCGGATGACAGGCAGCGGGGAGCTTCATCGGCTGGTGAGTCAGCCGGCCTCGCTTGCGGCATGGCTTGAACAGCTGCAGGAGAGCCGGCCTCAGTCGTTCAGCGGTCCATGGACATATATCTATGATCTGTCATCGACGACAACGTCTCCGATGAATTGGGAGCTTCTGCAGGACGAAGACAGCTTTGCCGGGGAGCTGTTCCGGCTGGGCGCCAATCTCCGGCATAACGAGGCCCAGTGGCGAGAACTCGCTGAAGGTGCGATAGCGGATATGGCTCTACATCCCAAGCTGAACCGGCTTGGCCGCGAGAAATGGGATACGCTGCCGAAGGAATGGCTGCAGCAGGCAATGGAACTGACTTTAGAGTTGATGGCAGAAGACGGCGACCGGAATCGCCGAGCTTAAAGACACAGCGAATGTAATGCCCAATCGGCCATGCAGGAGGTAGCGGTATGAGGCTGCAAGAAGCTTACATAGAAGGATACGGAAGATTTCATAACCGGCGCCTGGACTTGGATGCGCCGGTTATCGTCATTTATGGACCAAATGAAGCGGGCAAAAGCACGCTGTTCGGTTTCGTGCGAACGATGCTGTACGGATTTGCAAGGCGTTCCCAGCCCGCTCTTCGTGCTGAACCGGTGTATGGCGTGCGGCATGGCGGAAGGCTTCTCTTCCAAGGAGAAGAAGGCCAATCCTATTATGTGCTGCGTCATGCGGATGAAGCGGGCGGCAAGCCAAGGCTGCGCAAGGCGGGCAATACTCATGGGGCGGTGCTCGAGCATGCAAGCCTGGAAGAGAGGCTGCTGGAGCAGCGTGAGTGGGAAACCGGTTATTTGGGCGGCGTTCAAGAGCGGCTGTTCCGCGGGTTGTATGCTATAACACTGACAGAGCTGCAGGAAGTGGGTATTTTGTCTGGCGCGGAGCTGGGCCGCCATCTCTATCAGGCAGGCTGGGAGAGCGGCGGCGCAGTTGCGGCTGCCGAGAAGGAAATCAGCCAGGAGCTGGAGCAGCTGTTCAAGCCCAAAGGGACCAACCAACGCGTGAATGCCAATCTGCGGAGGCTGGAGCAGCTTGAAGCGGAATGGAGAAGGCTTAACGACAATATTGAAGGCTACAATCAGTGCAAGCAGCATGAGGAAGCTGCTGTTAAGTCTCTGGAGGCTATAGTCGATCGGCTGCCGCAGCTGCAGCTGCGGCTCCGGTATTCGCAGAAGGCGCTTGCATCCAGACCGGCTTGGCTGCGCATGTGTCAGGCAGCCGCCGAGGCGGAGCAGTATCGTTATGCGGAATCGTTTCCGCTGGGTGCCGAGCAGGCTTGGCAGGAATGGCTGCGGAGGCGCCAGGAGATTGAAGCGAAGCGGGATGCGCTGAGGCAGGAAGCAGGGAGAACGGAGCGTCTGCTGGCAGAGCTGAGTTATGATGCAGGCTTGATCGCCAGAATGGCAGATGCGGAAGCGGCGCTTCAATCCGCTGAGCGCATGCATTCACTGAAGGATCAAGTATCGGAGTGGGATAGCGAGCTGGGCGTGCTGGATGAGTCAATCGGCGGATTGGTCATGAGCATCTCGCCGGAGTGGACGGAACGCCAGCTGCGCGAATTGCATGTCACGATCGGGGAGCGCGATTACGCGCGCAGCATGCAGGAGCGGGCGCAAGCGCTGCTCCGTCAAGAAGAGCGTCTGGCATCTGAGCTTGAGGCTCTGCGCTTGCAGGAGAGAGAGCTTGGCTCTCAGCTGGATGAAGCCAGGACGCGGCTGCAGCGGGCGAAGGAGACGCTTCAAGGCAGCGCGCAGGGCCGATTCACGCTCAGTCCGGACTCCAAGAGCAGCTTGATGGCAGCCTGGAACGAGCTTGACGATGCGCTGCGAGAATGGGAGATTGAGCTTGGAGCCGAAGCCGGAGCCGGAGCGCAATCAGGCACGAGGGGGACACGGCAAGTGTCTTCCGGCAAAGGGATGGCTGGAGCAATCATTGCGGCGACAGCCGCAGTGGCGCTTGGCGGGGCCGCTGCGCTCGGATGGCTGGGCGAAGCATCGATGCTTGGCGCAGCGGCAGCTGTTGGAGCCGGCGGAATTTCCATCGGCTTTTGGATCAGCTCGCGGGCAAGAGGCGGAGCTGCGGACCCAAGGTCTCGATCATTAGGTGGCGGCAGAGGCCGCGGCTCGATTCCGCAAGGCGAGCACCGGGTGCGCGAGGCGCTCGGGAGCATGATGAAAGATGCAGGGGAACGCTCTGAGGAGCTTCTGGAGCAATTTCGCCACAATGCTTCAAGAGATTCCGGGAGCATGCTTCGTTCGATGATTCGGCAAGAAGTGCAAGCGAGGGTCGAAGCTATCGGCGAATATGAATTGTGGCGCATGAGGCATGACGAGGCGGTGAGCCGTTTGGAGCGCCAACGCGAATCTGCCAGCGAGCGACAGGCTGCGGCGGACTTTCTTAAGCGACAGTCGGCAGAATTCACGAGACAGTGGCGAGAATGGCTGACTGAGCGGTCGCTTCAGCAATCCATGTCGCCTTCTGCGGCGCTGGAAGCGCTCGATCTTGCCGAGTCTGCGCTTGAGCAGTTGAAGCGTTATGACCGCTTGACGCTTCGCAGGGATGAAGCAAGTAAGGAGCTGACTCGCTATGAGCGCAAAGCGTCACAGCTATGCGAGGGCGTCGAGGCTGCCGAGCGCCTGCTGCATCAAGATTCGGCGTATGGCTTGCAAGCGCTGCTGGCCGAGTGCAGGAGGCATGCCGAAATCCGAAAGGAAAGCCTCCACTTGGAAGTGCGGCTAAGGGAGCTGAGCCTGGAACTGGCGGATGAAGAGAGCAAGCTTGCGGCTATTGCACAAGATATGGGCGCTGCGGTCAGTGAAGCGGGGCTTTCGCAGGAAGCGGAATATGCCGCTGCGCTGGAGCATCTTCGTCTGTGGAGGAGTCTGGAAGCTGAGAGGAATAGGCTGTACCTTGAGCTGACAGCCGGTCTTACGGAGGGCGATTGGAATGAGGTGGAGCAGCTTTTGCGGCATGCCGATGAAGAGATGTTGTCCTCTCGTATAGAGGAGCTGCGAGATGAGGAAGCTGCCTTAAACCTCGAGTATCAGGAGCTGCTGGAGCGTAAAGGCGCCTTGGGCGCGGTCATGGAGCAGCTGTTGCAGGAGGGCGAGCGCCAGCGTCTGGCAGCCGAGCGGGAGATGCTTCTGGCAGGGCTTGATGCGGATATGGAGCGTTATGCGGTATTGTCCGTGAGCCAATCGCTGATTGAAAGTACGAAGCGCATCTACGAGAAGGAGAAGCAGCCGATCGTCCTGCGCCATGCCTCTCATTACATGAGCAAGCTGACGGAAGGCCGGTACCTTAGAGTGAGCGCCGATCCGAACCGCTCAGGCATACGGGTTGAAGACAGGGAGAACAGCGTGCTCGATAGCGGCTTCTTAAGCCGCGGGACAGCGGAGCAGCTCTACCTGTCTATGCGGCTAGCGCTTGCGAAGGAATCCTCGCCGAGCCTCAAGCTTCCATTGCTGCTTGATGATCTCTTCGTCAATTTCGACGGCAACCGGCTCAAGGCTGCGGCAGATCTGGTGGCAGAGCTGTCGGGAGAACGCCAAATTTTGTTCTTCACTTGCCAGGAGCATACCAGGGATGCACTGCTAACGGCATGTCCGGCTGCCAAGCTCATCGCTCTTGATACAGCCGCAGCAGTTAACCTTTAGTTATAGAGGTCGCCTACGTTTGCCGGTAGGCGACTTTTTTGCGTATCATCAGTACAAGCCAGCCCAGGCTGATGAGTCCGAACAGCGGATACAGCGTGGAGAGCAGAGGGCCGAAGCCGATCTGGCTGGCCAAATAACAGATCACAAGCACGCCAAAGGTGAGCAGCTCGCGGGACCATTTCATCCGCTCCTGCAGCTGCAGCGTCAAGCCATAAATGTCGGCAATCAAGGTGGTGAAAATTTCGGCGAAAATCAGGAAAATATAAATGAACTGTACGTAGTAGCCCAGTTGCTTGGCAATGCCGCCCATTGGTATGGCGTATTGCTGAATGCCCGGCATATGGACGGACAGCGCGATATGTCCGGCGAGCAGCATGAAGCCGATGCCGATCCCTCCGACCCAAGAGCCGATGACGATTGTTTTCCTGTCGCGGATTTCCGCGCCCAGCGGGACGAGTACAGCTTGCGCAAGCGAGAGGTTGAATGCGGTATACAGAAAAGGGGAGGCCCATGCGGCCCAAGGCGAATAATCGGTAATAAGCGTCATGAACTTGTCCGATCCCGGCGTGCGGAACGTATCAATCATGACCAGCACCGTGAACAGCAGCATAACAGGCACAACGACCGCATTGACGGTCAGGATCGCCTTCATGCCTTTCCGCAATAGAAAAAAGCTGGCCGCAATGGTAATAAGCAAGCCGGCTTGATAGGAGATATTCCAATGCTCATAAAAGATCGTGCCTGCGCCTGCGAGCATGACTGCGGTAACGCCAAGCAGAATGACGAGCATGAAATGGCTAATGAGGCGACCGTAACGATCGCCGAACAGCGCTTTATTCAAATCCTCATACGACTTGGCGCGAATCTCGCTGGATATCAGCATCATCTTTGTTCCAAGCCATATAAACATGACGGTTGCAAGTGCGATTGTTAGTGATCCCCAATATCCGAATCTCGTAAAAAACTGCAAAATTTCCTGTCCGGTGGCAAAACCGGCCCCAACTATCGTACCCATATAGGTTGAAGCGATTTGCAATACCTTGCCTGTCCGTTTATGCATCGTACTCTTCCTCCGATCCGACTGCCTTCTCTATTAAGAAGGTATGTCCAAGGAGGGACAGGCATGACATAATTATTGGAAAATGATGCGGATGTCATCCGCTGCCGGCGGGATCAGCTCTGGGCGATCAGCTTCATCGCTACAATCTCGTCTCGATCGGGATTGACGTCCAGCTTAAGCGTAGCGCCAGCCGCGTCATAGATGAAGAGATAGTCGGAGCGGGTATCGGGCTTGCCAAGCTCCTTCAGCGCTTTCTCCGGATCGTCGCCAATCCGCAGTCCGCTTAAGCCTGCCAGCGCATCCGTGCCGAATACTTCGACAAAATGCACGCAGCCCCTTTCATCCAATCCGATGGAGAAGCCGTCATACTCGAGCACCTGGATCGAGCCGCTAGATTCTTCAAGGCGGTAGCTGTCCTCGGCTTGGCCGAAGAAGGTATGAATGACTTCATTGCTGTCGCCGATCGCAACTCCCTTCAGCCGCGGGTTGTCGAGGCTCCATTGATCGGGCTTGCCGGCAGTGCCGGGGCTTGTCTTGTTTACAGAAGATGTCTCGGTCGAAGTCTCGCGGTCCGGGATATGCGAAGGGGGTGGCGCCGTTGCGCCATTATTCTGGTCATACGACTTCTGAGGGCTGTCGATGACGACGGTATCGCTAGGCGAGGGTTCGACTTCTCCTTGCTTGACGGGGCTTTGGCAGCCTGCAAGTCCAACCGTTAAGGCCAGGGCAGGCACCAGCAGCAATCTATGGCAGTGATGAGCGTTCCGAAATAGGTTCATATGCGCTCCTCCGAATCTTGTTTCTATGTATATATAAACGTAACTCCCTAGGTGAAAGTTGCTTTTTTTCTCTATTAAATGGTTCTCATTATTCTGGGGCCTGCCCAGCCGTAATTATCGCCTTGCCAGCAAACTTGACATGTCAGGTTGCGCATTTTGCCTTGCGTGTGGTACGTTATCGAAAAGGGATTTTTGGCGGAGGTTATTGCGAATGGAAAAGCTTAAGCAACGTATATTGGAAGAGTCGTCGGTATTGTCGAGCGATGTGCTGCGGATGGATGCCATCATCAATCATCAGGTTGATCCGGCGCTTACGATGGAGATGGGACAGGAATTCGCCAAAAGATTCGCTGAAGAGTCGATTACGAAAGTCATTACAGTAGAGTCATCGGGCATTCCGGCTGCATTCGCCGCTGCTTACGTACTGGGCGTACCGCTTGTGTTCGCAAGACGGAAGAAGACGCTGATTGCGGACCCCGACGTCTATATGGAGCGCGTGCCTTCTTTTACAAAGGGCATGGTTACGGACATTATGGTATCGAAGCAATTCCTGTCGAGCGACGACCGGCTGCTGTTTATCGACGACATTATTGCGAATGGAGACGCTGCGCGCGGACTGATTAAGATTATCGAGCGCTCCGGGGCAACGCTTATCGGCATGGGCATCGTGGTGGAGAAGTCGTTCCAGGCGGGCGCCAGAACGCTGAGAGAGCAAGGCATTCGCGTAGAGTCGCTTGTGAAGATCGCTTCGCTGGATAACGGGGAAATCAAATTTGAGTAAGATGTACCAGCGGCCTAACTCTTTTCGCGAAGAATATTTTCGCTTATAATAAAAGGTAAGTGATCGAGGGGAGGCACAAGTGATGGGGAATATGTCTGCTGAATTTCTACAGTCGAAACTGACCGATGCCAAGACGCATTTCGAGAGAGCCTTGGACTGCAAGCATACGGAATTTGATGATCTGTATCCTTATATGATTGAGCATCCGCAGTTTTTCTGGTACAAACGTTATGTTGCATGGTCAGAGCTGCTTACGATCGTGAAGCTTTGTGAAGAGCTGTCTGTCGGCTGGCAGGAGCAATTCACCGAGAAGCAAGCGGATTACATCGGCAAGCGTGTGATGTCTTCACGCGTGCTCGATGAATGGTACGAGACGAACCGCGAGCATGTCGGATAAGCATAAGCAAGAAGCATAATAAACCTCGATGATTCGCATGATGTGAATGTCGAGGTTTTTTTTAGTATAATGGGAACTGCAAGTATGCACTAGGTTAGCAGCATGAGAAGGAGGACAAGTTCGTCTATGGTGTCAGAGGAGCAATTGGATGCATATCGGCAATCCGGTGAGACCGTAAGAGTCGTGCGGGACGAGATCGAGGCCAATGACGTGCTGGGGATTGTTGTCGCATGGGACGAGACCGCCGTTCTGGTACGCAAGCGCAGCCGCCGTGTCGTCAAGCTGAGCAGGTCCTACCGGTATATTCCGATTTCGGAGGAACGCATGTCTCCGCCGTCCGTATAAAGCTTTGTAGATCAAAAACAGGAGTGATCGTATGAAGTGTCCAGTATGCGAAGATGTGCGCATGAGAGAAGTCGTAAAGGATGACGTTCTGATCGACGTCTGCCCGGATTGCAAGGGCGTATGGCTTGATCGCGGTGAGCTGGAGAAGCTGATGCAAGGCGTTCGCGAGGTTCGCCAGGATTATGAGCGGATGGAGCAGCACATGTATGAGGATCCCGCAGGGGGCAATCCTGCTCAGCAGCAGCCCGGCTCTTATGGCCAGCAGCCGACCCAGCCTGCGCCTGGCTACGGCCAGCAAGGCGCAGGCGGTTATGGACAGCCGCCGCAAGGCGGATACGGCTCCGGCCAGCAGCCTCATAACCAAGGTTATCCGCAGGCGGGCTACGGGAAGAATCAAGGCCATTATGGCTACGACAAATACGGCAGACCGTACAAGAAGAAAAAGACGGTGCTTGACGTATTCGGCGATCTGTTTGATTAGAATGGAAGAACTTCAAGCTTTCTGCCGCAACGGTTGTTGCGGGGGAAAGCTTTTTTATATGCTTTTTAACTTTTTTTGAACCGGAATGTGACCAATTGGCGTCTATAGTTGTGTTTAGGGAAAGGGGGCTCTACTATGCATAGCAACTCGCTCCGGCCGGGCGCGGATTTTGCAGAAAGCTACAAAAAGCATGGCATCATGCTGTACAAGTTGGCGATGGTCCATCTCGGCCATCCCCATGATGCGGAGGAAGCGATGCAAGAAGCGTTTATGAAGCTGCTATATAACGCGCCTGCGTTCCAGGATGACGAGCATGAGAAAGCTTGGCTGATTCGGGTGGTGACGAACCATTGCCGGAATATGCGGCGCAGCTCTTGGTTTAGACGCGTGGTCAAAGGGGCCGAAGTGCCGGAAGCGAGCAGCATTTGCGCGGCGCAGCCGCTTATGGAGCTGGTGCTGGCATTGCCTTTTCGCTATAGGACGGTCATTCATCTCTATTATTACGAGGAATACAGCGTGAAGGAGATTGCCGGTATTCTGCATATTAGCGAGTCGGCTGCGAAGATGAGGCTGAACCGGGGCAGGCAGCGGCTTAAGCTGGATTTGGAAGGAGAGGGGTTATGATGGATCGGCAAGACTACCGGGATGCGATCAATTCGGTCGTGCCGGATCAAGGAATGGAAGAGCGGATTAGACAAGCGGTAATCGCTCCCAAGAAACGAGGACGCCGCTTTATCGCATATGGAGCCGCATCTTTAGCCGCGGTATGCCTGATCGTCTGGGCAGTATTACAGTATGGGCCGGAGCGCTTGAATACATTGGATCTGAAAGAACAACCGGTATTGGATGCGGTCGTCATACCTAAGATAAAGCTGCCTAAGAAAAGCAATGCAGCGGCGGACATGGTCGGACTGGTCGTCTATGAAGGCCAAATCTATACACAGACGAGCACCCGAATGGCGGCTGCCGATGCCAAGCTGCTGCGCGGCGAACGCCTGGGCCGAACGAAGGGCGGAATTGACGAGTGGAGCAAAAGGACGGATTATGAGGAGCTTGCTTCCAGCATTGGCGAGGTGGATATTTTCGCGGTGAAGGGTTATGACACAAGCTTCCGCATCATGTCTTACCATGAGGAGAATGGTGAAATTTATGCCGAGCTGTATGAGTGCCTGAACGGGATTAAGGTCCGGTCGGGGGAGGACTTGATGGGCAAGCTGCGTCTGAAGGACCGCGTGCAGTCGGCAGCATGGCAGCATTATGACGCTTGGTACAACAGCAAGCCGGAATACGGAGAGGTTACGGCGGATGAGGTTCTTAACGGATTCCTTGCGGCGCTGAATGAAGCCAAGCCGTTTGATAGGGACCGCTTGAATGCGGAAGGTATCTATGAGCGGAATAAGTTGCAGCAGAAAATGCTATTTCTGAAGGTGGAAGACGGTACGGAAGTGCAGCTGTGGCTCTTCCCTGACAACTATGTGATGTATGTCGGCGCGCCTGTTTTTTTCCAGGTGGAGGAGGGAGCATTCCGGGCTTTGTGGAATCGGATGGAGCAACCGGATGTTATAAAAAATGAAGCAACAGCTTCATAATTCAAATTGGCGATGACCTCTGCCCGGATTTGCTCCGAGGGGTCATCGCTTTTTTGTTTTACCGCCTAAGTGATTTCAGACATATAATTATTGCAAACAAAAAGCTCTTGAATTTCCTTGGAAGGAAACTCAAGAGCTCATTCATTAATAAGGTATGGTGCGGTCGAGAGGACTCGAACCTCCACGGTATTGCTACCACTGGAACCTGAATCCAGCGCGTCTGCCAATTCCGCCACGACCGCATGTGTTGTTGTGTCAACATGAAATAATATATCACAATGAAAAAGCCGGGTCAAGCATTTTTTAATATTACATTAAGAGTCGTTGGAGTTAACATTCATGATTTCTATCAGATTGCTGAGATCATTGACTTCATGGGTCCAAAAAATAATGCCTTGCGTATCGTAAACTACATACATAGGAAGTTTCTTATCGGGCAGCTGTAGTAGCACACTAAAAATATAACTCTTTGGCAAGGCTAGCCCTATGAGGGGAGTGGGGCTATGGCACAACTGGATGGTATCGATTGATGTTAACTGGATGATGTCAAAGCGCAATCCTTCGATTACAATCGGTAACTGAGAATAATAATCATTAACGGTTCAGCCAAGGAGGAGCAATTCATGCGCAAGTTTCAAATGTTCGCGGTCATTATGCTAACGTTCAGTATAGTGCTGTCGGCTTGTGGATCAGACAAAAATACGGGTGCGGCAAGTAACGGCTCGAATCAAGGCACCGCGACAGATAACGGTGCTGCGAATTCGCCTGCCGTCCAACATGAATGGGGAGCTTGGGCAGGAAAGCAGGTTCCGCAAAAGGTGGTGACGCTGGACTTTTCGTTCATTGACACACTGACAAGCCTAGGCGTTGTACCTGCTGGCAATGCGGGTGTCGGCACGACCAAAATCCCGGAGTATCTGCAAGGCTCGATCGGATCCGAAGTTGCGGATGTAGGCGAGCGCAAAGCGCCTAACCTGGAGGTTATCCAGTCGCTCAAGCCGGATTTGATCATCGCCAGCGTAGACCGCCACAGCATGATTCAGGCTGAGCTTGAAGGCATCGCTTCTACTGTTGCATTCGACGATGTGAGCTACACGCAAGTGCTGGACAATGTGAAGAGCATCGGGGCGATCTTGAACAAACAAGCGGAAGCGGATAAGGTTATCGCAGATCTGACAGCCAAGATTGAAGATGTAAAAGGACAAATCGAGAACCAGCCATCAATCGTAGTAGCCGGATTCTTTGATGATGAATTTACGGTATGGATTAAGGATTCCTTTGTAGGTTCGCTGCTGAGCAGCGCAGGCGCAGATTATGCCTTTAACGGGGAGATATCCAAGCTGGAAGGGAAAGGCGAAGGCAGCAAAATGACGCTGGAGCGCCTCCATGAGATCAATCCCGATTATATCATGGTCTATGGAGACAGCACGGAGAAGCTGAAAGCCAATCCGCTGTACCAGGATTTGAAATCAGTCAAGGACGGACATTTTATAGAGGTTGACCGCAATCTGTGGGCACGGGGACGCGGGCCAATCGCTGCGAACCATATTTTGGACGAGCTTCTTCTCCATCTGAAAGCGGAATAGGCTTGCAAGCAAGGAGATTGAATCGATGAGTATTATGAACAAAGGGCGGCGGGGACTGCATTCAGCAGCTTCCCTGCGGCTGCTTTTTGCCATTTTGGCCCTGTTGCTGGTTGGAGTAGCTTGTCTGACCGTTACTTTTAAAGTAAACGGCTTTGCCTGGAAGCCGCTATTATTTCCGTCTGCCGAGTCGCAGGATGTTCTGTTGTCTTATACGGTCTGGCATATTCGCATGCCGCGGCTGCTGCTGGCGGTCTCGCTCGGCGGGACACTCGCTATTGCAGGCTGTCTGCTGCAGGCGGTAACCCGTAACTTTTTGGCCGATCCCGAAATTATGGGGCTTAATCAAGGAGCATCATGCTTTGCTGTCATTGCGCTGATGGTATTCGGCGGGGTGAATAGCGCCGATGTGATTCTGGCGGCTGCTCTTTGCGGAGCTGCGGCAAGCGGTGTGCTGATTTACTTCTTCTCGCGCTTCAGCGGCAGCGATCCTTCCCGGCTCGTATTGGCAGGGGTCGCGATCAGCGCCTTTATGGGGGCATTAACGACGGGCATCATCTTATTGTTCGAAACCCAGCTTACCGAAATTTTATATTGGATGGCCGGCAAGCTGTCCGGAGCGGAATGGAGAGACAACTATCTGGTATGGGTGCTTGGCGTTCCGGCTATAATCATCGCCTTCTTGTTATCGAATACGCTAAACGTGCTGATGCAAGGAGAAGAGATTGCAAGCGGACTTGGTGTACATGTAAAGCGAATCCGCGGCATACTAGGGCTGCTGATCATCGTATTAACGGGCAGTGCAGTCGCGGTCGCCGGTCCAATCGGATTTATCGGACTGATCGTTCCCCATATGGCGGGGCGGCTGGGCGGAGTCAGCTATCGGGTCGTCATCCCGTTGTCTGCCTTGATGGGTGCGCTGCTGCTGGCAGCTGCAGATTTTGCGGCGCAATGGCTGTTCTATCCTGCCGACATCCCCGTTGGCATCCTAACCGCTATTCTTGGCGTACCGTTCTTCCTCTACTTGCTGCGCCGCAGCAGGGAAGGGGGGCGGTCATGAGAAAAGGCAAATTTCTGATTACAATGCTTGTTCTATCTCTAATCCTTATTATTGTTGCGCTGCTCAGCCTTCGCCTTGGAGCTGTGAGCACGCCGGTATCCGATATTATAGATGAGCTGCGCACGGGCGAATGGCTTGTATTGAAATACCGGCTGCCAAGACTGCTTATCGCTGTATTGGTCGGCATTAATATGGCGGCATCCGGTTCTATCCTGCAAGGCATTACCCGGAACCCGCTCGCTGCGCCTGATATTGTTGGCATCTCAGCTGGCGGCGGATTGTTTGCCGTTATCGTGCTGCTGGTATTCCCGCAGCTTGGCGCGCAAGTGCTGCCTGCTGCAGCATTTGCGGGCGCTATTCTGGCTGCGGCACTGGTCTATCTGGTGTCCTATCAGCGCGGAGGCATCCGGCCGATGAGGCTGGCGCTGACAGGTGTAGCGATATCGACTGGCTTCCAGGCGCTAATTACTTTTATGATTGTCAAATTCGCGCTTACTTCCTCTCAAGCTCTGGTCTGGCTAAAGGGGAGCCTGTATGCGCGTTCCTGGCAGCATGTTGAATTGCTATGGCCATGGACGGCTGTGGGGGTGATTCTTACGTTGATGTGCTACCGGCTTCTGAACACGCTGCAGCTTGATGAGGATACGGTCAAAGGGCTCGGCATGCGCATCCAGCTTGCCCGGCTTGGGCTGCTCGCCGTTGCGGTGGGGCTGGCCGCAAGCTCCGTTGCCATAGCGGGGACGATCGGTTTTGTCGGACTGGTCGTGCCGCCGCTGGCCCGGCTGCTGGTCGGCTCCGACAGCAGATATGCCGTGCCGGTTGCTGCCATGCTAGGTGCGGTGCTTGTTGCGACGGCCGATATGCTGGGACGTATCGTGCATCCACCGCTCGAAATTCCGGCAGGCATTATTACAGCCCTGATCGGAGCGCCGTATTTTCTGTATATTCTGCTTGTACGTAAAGGGAAATAACGGAATGCTCTGCTACTGAATCAGCTTGCTGGACACATTTCAACATAATAAAGGGCAGCTTCAGATCGCTAACGACTTGGAACTGCCCTTTTTCAGGACCAGTATTGGGTATCCACATTAGGTGAATCCGAGCGTCTAACGTTGCGCAGCACCGCTACATTCGAAATTTTCTTATTTGGCGGGATTGGCAGCCCCGAAATGTTACTCCACGACAGCCCGAAGGGCTTCAGCCAGCTTTATGACTCCTTCCTCAATCTGCCCGACTTGCGGTCTTGCATAGGTTAGCCGCATATAGCCTGATTCGGCTCCGTACAAGCTGCCCGGTACAAAGGCGACGCCGCGCTTTAACGCCTCATCCAGAAATTTGCCGTCATGAATCTCCGGCACTACCTTGCACCAGAGATGCATGCCCCCTTGCGGCACCGAAAATTGCACGAGCCCGCCCATATGCCGATGCAGCGCCTCAACCAGCGTGTCGAGCTTTAGCTGCAGTTGACCGCGAAGCCGCTCCATATGCGGCTGAAAAAGCGGAGACTCGATAAAAGCGGCAGCAATCTGCTGAGGAATAACGCTAAAGCCCATATCCATCTGCCTTCTGGCATCTGCGAGACGCGCGATGACGGACTTGGGAGCGACAATCCAGCCAATTCGCAGTCCCGCTGCAGCGATTTTGGAGAAGGAGCCGATATATAGTGTACTGGACGATGCATCTTCTGCTTTAATGGGTGGCGGGTAGTCCGTATTATACGCAGTCAGGCTAAGGGGATCATCCTCTACAATGGGCAGTCCAAGCTCGCTGGCCGTATCCAGCAGCAGCTTCCTTCGATCGGCTTGCAGAAGCGTTCCCGTCGGATTCTGGAAGTTAGGATTGACGAACAGCATCTTGATGCGGTATCGGCTGTACAGCTTGCGTATGCCTTCAGGCCTTACGCCATTCTCGTCCATTGGGAGCGGATAGATTCGCAGCCCGGCGGACTGGAACATCGATAGCGAACGGGTAAATGAAGGCGTCTCTACAGCTATAGCGTCTCCGGGCGACAGCAGGCATTGGGAGATCAGATACAGCGATTGCTGCGATCCGCTCGTAATCAGAATAGAGGACGCCGTCGTCCGAATTCCGCGATAACGCTCCAGAAAATCAGCGAGCGCCTCACGAAGAGGAGGGAAGCCCTGGCTGACGTCTGAGCCGTTATCCGGATGATAAGAGCAGCCATGCATAATGTCATTGATTTCCCGTATGGGCGACAGATCGGTGGAGAGCTTGCCGCTGGCAAAGTCAATAATTGTCCCGTCCAGAGCCAGCGCATCCCGGATTCGGCGCAGAAACGGCAAGTTCGGAAGAAAGCCGCCATTCTCGGCGTACCTATGCCACTCCGGCGTTCGGCTATCAGCTTGGGTCCAGCTGGAGCTTACCTGAGTCTTGCTGCCGGGCCTGCTTTCTACAAGTCCAAGCGAACGAAGCTCGGCATAAGCAAGCACGACAGTGCTTCTGTTGACACCGTACAGCTCCGCCAGCTTCCTCTCGGACGGCAGCGGACTGCCGGGAGGATATTCGCCGTGAACGATCATCTCCTGAAGATGATCGGCTATTTGGCGGTAGAGAGGAATCGCGCCTTCGCGATCGGGCTTCCACATGATGAACACCTACTTATTTAAAACTTTGGAAGTATGCACTTTTTTTAAAGTGACTTTATCGTATCACAAGGCGCATGCGATCAAAAGTGAAATTGCTTCACTCTATTAAAGATCGGAAAACAGCAAAACTAGCAAAACCGTTTAATTCCATCGACAAAATTGGATATATTGTATAATAACTGTCAATTATTCGACATTTGTTTAGAGCTATAGTATGATGGATTCTAGTTCAATTTAACTAGGAAATATTGATAGATTGTATATCAAAATGTGATATTTAGATTTCAGCATTTAATAAGCTTTCCGGTTAATCCAATGTGGCGTAAGAAGTAAGGAGAATGGCTTTACATGCATATTCGGTATGGATGGATATTGGCTGCCGCAGTCTTGCTTTTGGTGTTGAACGCATGTGCGGCAGGACAACGCAATACGGTCAGCCCTCCCATTGATGTCATAATCGATCAGTCTGATGAATGGAAGAAGGAGGCGCAAGCACTGCACAATTTCATTGTTAATCAGTTGTCTGGCGATTACGGCGTATATACGAACTGGAAGGATACCGGGCAGTCGGAGCTCGCTGCGACCGGACATGAAGTGCTGAGCGAGTCGGCCGGACTGCTGCTCCGTTATTATGCGCGAACGGGACAGAAGGATGCCTTCGACCGTACCTGGGAACAAGCGAAAGCTACGTTTAATCTCGATTCCGGCTTCAGCTATCGGTATAGCCCCATTCATCAAAAAAGATATACGCTCAATGCAGCTGTAGACGATCTGCGTCTTATTCGAGCGCTGTATGAAGCGGAGGCGGCATTTGGTACAGGCGATTACCGGAAGGAGGCGCACTCTTACGGCAGCCGTTTTTATTCTTATAATGTGCATAATGGCCAAATGTATGACTTTTACGATGAAGCCTACCGCACAAGGAATGAATTTGTCACGTTATGTTATATCGATCTGAAGTCGCTGCAACTCATGGAGCTTCCAGAGGAACAGAAGTCGCAGCTGGTTTCCGAGATGACCGATACCATTCAACATGGTTATATATCCGATGCATTCCCCTTTTACGAAACCAGGTACGAGTATAAATCAGACAGCTATAAGTCGGAGCAGATCAATACGGTGGAATCGCTGCTTACCATCCTGCATTTGGCTGAGACAAGCCGCCAGAAAGAGACAAGCATTCAGTTCATTAAGGAACGTGTAGCAGAAGGCAAGCTATACGGCCAGTATACAAGAGACGGCAAGCCGGCGAGCGATGTGCGCTCTACGGCGATATATGCCATTACGGCTATGATAGGCGCGGAGATCGGCGACCCAGAGCTGTATGATGAGAGCTTGCAGAGAATGAATGAATTCATGGTGCAGGACGCGGGCCATCCGTTCTACGAAGCTTACGGCGATACCGTGACAGAGGCAGCTTATTCATTTGACAATCTGATGGCCTTGCTTGCCTACACTTATTAATAGAAAGAAGGCTGGAAAGCGATGTTCGTCCGTACGGTCAGCCGTAATTTGTTGCGATTCGGAACGCCAGCTGTTGTGGCGGCATTGGGAGTACTGATCATTACGATTCTTGCATTGTTCGTCCCGCCGTTTATCGGCATGGCAGATAATGGAGACTACTTCCGAATCATATATAGCAACGGCTTGTACTTCAGCGCTCCGGATTACGATCAGCAGTATTTGGGTTATTTCGTGAAGGAATACGGCATTTTTCAATATTTTAATGAAAACAGCGCGTCCCTTTTCTCTTCGCAATCTTTATTCATTCGTATGGCGATTGCTGTTAATCAGTGGTTTTACAGCAATCTGTGGTTCGATATCCGGTTTCAGGCAGCTATTTACTTGCTGCTGTATGTTGGAGCTGTCTATTTGCTTGTTGAAGCGTTGACATGGAAGCTGCCGCGCAAGCGTGGATTTATAATTGCGGCACTGGCGATTTTTTTATTCGCGGATACCGGCTACACTGCGTATTTTAACTCCTTCTTCGGCGAGAGCATCGTGTGGATTATGACATTGCTTGTATTTGCGTCGGGACTATTGCTCTGGCGCAAACGATACAACGATTACGTGCTGCTGGCGATCTTCGTCATTAGCGCGCTTATCCTGACGACGAGCAAGCAGCAGAATGCGCCAGTCGGCTTGATTGTTGCCGTACTTGGCGTAGTGCTGGTCTTTATCCGCAAGGAGAAGAAATTCCGCCTGATTACGTGGACGGCACTTATCAGTTTGTTCGCGGTTGGGGTCGGCACTTATGTGCTTATTCCGAAGGAGTTCGTCAACATCAACAAGTACCATGCCATGACAAGAGGCGTTCTCCTTTACTCCGAGGATCCTGAGGCTACGCTTAAGGGCTTTGGCATCGACCGTCAGTATGCTGTGCTGAATGGTACCATTCACTATCTCCCGTATACGACGGTAGATGTAGATTCACAGCTTCTGGAGGACAACTTCTACAGCAAGTACGGCTTCGGCTCCATTCTGACGCATTACATCACCCATCCCGATCAGGCGGTCAAAATGTTGAATATGGCTGCCCGCAACGGCTTTACGATACGACCTCCGGCGATGGGCAACTTCGAGAAGTCCGAAGGACGCGAGTTTGGCGAGCATACTACCTTCTTCTCGGGGTATAGCTTGATGAAGGATGCACTCGCTCCTAAAACCTTTGGTTTTGTCGTGATATGGATGGCGGTTGTGATCGGTTTCTATATGCCTACGTTTGTGCAGGCCGTCAAGGCGCGCAATGCTAGACAGCAGCTGAGGCTGGGACTTGTGCTGATGCTGATGCTGATGGGCTTGTCAGGCGTGCTCGTATCGATCATAGGGGCCGGCGATGCCGACCTCGCGAAGCATCTCTTCCATTTTACCGCAACTTTTGATCTGGTCACTTTCTTGCTGGTGGCAGATCTGATCGGAAAGCGGCTGTGGGGGAATCAGGACGAGGCAGCGGCCTAAGGGATGGTCAAGGAAAGGAGGTTTCAATATGAATAGAAGGCACAGACTGCGAGAGCTGACCATTCCGTTTGCTCAGCCGGACTGGCGAAGTTCCATTAGTGTTCGGCTTATGATGCTCCTGATAGGCCTGATGCTGGCGGTGCCCGGTGTAGCCGCTGCCGCATCAGACGAGAAGCAGACGTCGCAAGTGCTTCTAGTCTACGACAGCTTGGCGCTAGGGAGCGGGAAGGAAGGCAATATCGAGGCGTTGAAGCGTATGGCGGCGGCATTCGGAGCAAGCGTCACGGTGCAATCCTTTGATCAATATGTCTCGGGCTCGATTTCTTCCTACGATTATGTGATCGGCGTGCGGAATAGGGAAGATCTGATGACAGACGGCGGGAGCTTCTTGCAGGATTTATCCCATTATGAAGGAGCTTATCTGCATATTGGCGCTAATCTGCCGGGGCCTATGCGGGCAGAGCTGCGGTTGCTGGAAGAGAAACGAACGCAGGAGACGATATCACTGTCTATCGGACAGCTTGCGGAGTCGTCTATCAAAGTAAGCGGAGGCCGTTTTATTACGTCTTATAACGGAGAAAGCTACGGAACGATCGCCATGGATGGCAGGCAGGATACATATCCGTATGGCGTCCGGAACGGCTCAACCGCTTATATTCCTTATTATGAGAAGGGCAATCTAAGCGAGCTGGCGCTTGGCTACTTGTTGAAGGATTGGCTGAAGTTCGAGAAGGAGACGCAATTATACGTACTGTTTACCGAAATCTATCCCTTCTCGGATTTGCAGGCGCTCGTGCGAATGGCAGATTCGCTTTATGATGCGGGCATACCGTTTATTGTCAGCGTGAGGCCGGTATTCAGCAACACCGATTATCCCGCTATGAAACGGTATTTGGAAGCCTTGAAGCATGTTCAATCGCGCAACGGCAGCGTTGTCGTCCAGGCTCCGAATGTTTCTGCAACGATCAGTCAGGATATGACGACACTGGATTTGCAAATGGCGGAATTCATTAATGTGCTTGCGGATTACGGCGTGGCGCCGCTAGGCGTCGGTGCGGAGATGTACTGGGTGTATGATCAGCATTACATTACAAAAGGGATGGGCGCGTTCGATTCCAGCGTGTTGTTCCCTAACGGAGAGGTCAAGCATATGGCGAAAGTGGATACGACGAAGGCGTTTGCGTCATCGCTGTATACGGTTGAGATGAGCCAAATCGAGCAGCTGCAGCGCAAGGAGCTGTATCTGGAGCCTTTGCCGATGGATACGGCGCTTGTGCTGGACTTCCCGTCCGATGAGGAGAAGCTGGAGGCGACCATTGACCGGTTGGTAGAGGAATGGACATCATTTGGAGATTATAAAAATACGGGCCATGAGGTTAAGACCGAAAAATACGAAATTGCCTCGCAAGGCGGAATCCTGTATTTGAACGGACAAGCCGTCACGCTAAATGCGGCAGACCGGCTGATCAGCTCGGATTACGAGTATATCTCCAAAGGCGAGAAGAGCTTCGAGACGCTGTTCACTATGCAAAATAAAATTTTAATCGTACTCATTCTGCTCTCGCTATTCATCTTTGGATGCTTCCTCATTATCGGTTACCGGATGTACAAACGGAAGTACGAGATAAGGAGGCGCCTATGACACTTGCCGACATCCTGATGCTCATATCGGTTATTTGTATTTGGTCGCTCTTGCTGGTTAATGTCGTACTGATTATTGCAGGTTATCTGTATTATATGGAGCTTGAAGACAAGCCGGTGCCAGAGCTGAAGGGCGAAGCGCCGTTCGTCTCTATCATGGTGCCGGCCCATAATGAAGGGAAGGTTATCGTCAAGACGGTGGAATCCTTGTTGAATCTGGATTATCCGCATGACCGGTATGAGATCATCGTCATCAACGACAATTCGTCGGACAACAGCCGGGAGCTGCTGGGCGAGCTGCAGGCGATGCATCCGGGGCGCAATCTGAACATTATTAATACGGATGCGGTAACGGGCGGCAAGGGCAAGTCCAACGCGCTCAACATCGGGTTCGCACAAAGCAAGGGCGAGCTTATCGCTATCTATGATGCCGACAATACGCCGGAGCGGAAGGCGCTATTGTATCTCGTCTCGGAGATTATGAACGACAAGACGCTCGGCGCGGTCATCGGAAAGTTCAGGACGCGCAATCGTAACGCCAGCCTGCTCACGCGGTTCATTAACGTAGAGACGCTGTCCTTTCAATGGATGGCGCAAGCAGGGCGATGGAAGCTGTTCAAGCTTTGCACGATTCCCGGCACGAACTTTATTATGCGCCGCGAAATTATTGAGCGGATCGGCGGCTGGGACGTTAAGGCGATCGCGGAGGACACAGAGATCAGCTTCCGTATCTACATGATGGGCTACAGAATCAAATTCCAGCCCAAGTCAGTCACTTGGGAACAGGAGCCGCAGACCGTCAAAGTCTGGTTCAAGCAGCGGACGCGCTGGGCAAAGGGCAATATATACGTCATTATCAAAAATATCCCGCTGCTATTCGATAAATCCGCCCGCAACATTCATTTTGACATTTTGTACTTTCTATCGATCTACTTTTTGCTTCTAACCTCGCTGATCATGTCCGATACGCTGCTTATCCTGCATGCGCTTGGTTATGTAACAACCACAATTGCGAGCTTCAGCTCCTTCTTGTGGCTGCTGGCTATTATTTTATTTATTATCGGCACATTCATCACCCTCGTGACGGAGAAGGGTGAGATGCGACTGTCCAATGTGTGGATCATCATGCTCATGTACATATCTTACTGTCAGATGTGGATGGTTGTGGCGGCTTATGGTCTGTATCAATACATTAAGGACCTCATCTTCAAACGCGAGGCCAAGTGGTATAAGACGGAACGTTTCTAATGCGGAGGGAAAAAGGTGAAAAAACGATTATTGCTCACAGCACTTATAGCGTTGCAGTTGTTCCTTGCCATGATTGCGCCAGCTTCGGCCGAGCAATCCGCAACAGCAGGCGCTAACGCGGATGCAACAAAGACTTACGGCAGCAGCCTTGCGAATGCCTCAATGATGGGCGGCTTTGCGACGAGCCAGCAATACTTTCAGCTGGAGTCCTATTGGAATGTAGAATCGGTTGATCTTTATTTGGATTACAAGGCGACGCCGCTGACGCAGGACGAGTGGTCCAGCGTGACGCTGCTAATAAACGGCAAGCCGTTCCATTCATTCCGGCCGGAAGTGAATGATCAGGAGAAGCAGACGTTGACGGTTAATGTGCCGCTGGAGTCTCTGCTCGAAGGTTCGAATCTGTTATCGGTACAAGGCAATATTCAGACAGTGAAACCTGGCTCTGAGCTTGTCTGCTGGGCTACAGATTCGAAGAACAGCTGGCTGCAGCTGTTCGACAGCTCCAGAATTGCGATTCAGTATAAAACGAAGCCAATGGAAGGGACTATTCGCGATTTTAACGTTCACTTTAAGGGGCTGGATACGGTCAATGACGGCAAAAATGCGATTGTTGTGCCGACAAACAGCGAAGCTGCGGAGCTGGAAGCCGCAATGTACACTCTGTCTGGGCTCGCAAAAGCAAATCCGCTTAAGCAAAATGTAATTCCGGTATTGGAAATTGGCACGGCGAGCGTAAAGAGCAAAAGCGCAATTGTAGTTGTGGCGATGTATGATCATCTCCCAGATGACATTAAGAAGCTGATTACACGGGAGAGCATGCAAGGCAAAGCCCTGCTGCAGGTTGTGCAGCTTGGGAATACGTCAGCTCTTGTAATTACGTCAGACGATGCGGAATTGCTCGTTCGGGCAGGAAGACTGGCAGCCAATCAATCGTTGCTTCAGCAGTTGGATCGTCCGGCCAAGCTGGTGGATGCCGCTACGGAGGTTGAAACTCCGGCAGTCGAGATTAGCAAAAACATCAAGCTGACCGAGAATGGCGACAAGCTCACTGGCGCGCGCCATAGGGAGCAAGTTTATTTTGTCTCCATGCCTGGCAACCGCTCGATTGCGGATGCCAGCAAGCTTAGCCTGGATTTCCGTTACGCCAAAAATCTGGACTTTGACCGCTCGATGGTAACGGTCTATATCAACGATACGCCAATTGGCAGCAAGAAACTGTCTGCGGAGATGGCGGACCGCGACCATTTGGCACTGCAGGTTCCGAAAAACCTGAACATATCCGGCAACTTTTCCGTGAAAGTCGCCTTTGATCTGGAAATGACGAACCCTGGCTGTATTGAGGAGCAGGATCAAATGCCATGGGCTTACGTGGACAAGGAATCCATGCTGCAATTGCATACGAGAGACCGTGCAGATTTGTTGCTCGACAATTATCCTTATCCGTTCGTGAGAGACGGCAGCTACAACCAGGTAGCGGTCGTGCTTCCGAAGGACAGAGACGCTTATCTGTACCAATCGCTTGCGAATGTGTTCAATCTGTTAGGTCAATTCGCCCAGACCAATACAGGGGATATTGGATTCTACAGCGATGATGCCGGTGAGAATGAGCTGTCCGGCAAACAAATCATTGCTATCGGCAGCTATGAGAATAACCGTGTTATCCAATCCAATAACGACTCGCTATTCTTCCAGTTCGACCCGAACAGCAAAGGATTCCATTCCAACGAGAAGATGAGCATCGACATCGACTATGGCAAGCGGGTTGGCGCATTGCAGCTGATCAATTCGCCGTATGACGACCGGAACGGAATGCTGGCTGTTACGGGCTACAGTCCGGAGTTTTATTATTTGGCTTCGCAGCTGGTTGCTTCGGAAGGGCTTCTGTGGAAGGTGTATGGAGATGGTGTATTGACGGATAAGGATGGTACCGTGCGTCCGTTCCGCTTCAAGGAAGCGGCAGCACCTGAGTCGCCATCTGTCATTAGCGATATCATGGACCGCTCCGATGTGCTGAGCTTTATGGTTATTTTGGTGCTGGTGTTGGTATTCGTTCTGGTCTCCTTGATTCTGATGATTCGGAAGTATAGAAAGAAACGGGGGAATGCGGAATGAGGCGATTCCAGAGCAGCATGGTCTCGGACGCAGCGTTTATGCTGTTGTTCGCAGCCTGCTTTGTTGCGGTAGTATTTACAGCCCGGGACCCCGATTTGTATTTGCAAAATGTTATTTTCTTGAATGTGGCTTTCATGATAGCGATCATTACGTACTTTACTACGGTGACGACCGGGTTGATTTTGAATATTTTGTTTATATTCGGATACGGCACCTTTACGCTATATCAGACTGTAATAGTCGGCGGACTGATCGGCCCGCAAAATTATTTCTGGCTTATAATGACGCCAATTTTTACGATGGTGACCTGGATGCTGACCTTGTCCAGCAAGCGGCTGCAGGCTGAGAATGAGGAGCTGCTTAGAAACAACTCCTCCCTGGCAACAGTTGATGCCAACACCAGTCTGAAGAACACACTGTCCTTTAAGAATGACGCGACAATCTTTATGGCATTGTCCGTACGTTACGAAATTCCGCTTACGCTCCTGGTCATTCAGGTGAAGTATTGGGATGAGATCAAACGAATGATTAGCGAAAGCCAGCTGACTGATGCCATTCAGGACATGTCGAGGCTGAGCCAGACCAGCATTCGAACCAACGATGCGTTGTATATGCTGAACCGGGAGCATCCGACGTGGGGCATGCTGCTGTTCACGGATCGTCCAGGCGCGCAGATTGTAATCGATCGGCTGAAGCAACGCGTGAACGAGCTTAATGAGTCAGAGTCGGAGAAATATAAGGTATCGCTCAATCTGAAGATTGGCGCAATCCAATATGAACGCGAGAGCATTCCGACTCCGCTTGACTTCATCGCCCAAGCGAAGAAGCAGCTGGAGTATGACGTGTAGGCGTAGCTGTCAGGTATAGGTGTAAAATGATAAAAGGAGCAGGCGAATTGCACGTTCGCCCGCTCCTTTTTTGTGCATATTAACTAAAATTTATAAGAACTGGACTTGACGTCTAGTTCTTGTCCCATTTACACTGACGATGATTCAACAGCGTCTTTTATGAAAGAATGGAGTGAGTAATATGAGTGAAGTGGAACAGCTCGTAAGTATCGTGATGCCTACCTACAACAGGGCGAAGATTATCTCGGGCGCCATCGAGTCCATCATGCGGCAGCCTTACGCGAACTGGGAGCTTATCGTCGTGGATGACCGCAGCACAGATGAGACTGAAGCCGTTATACGGGAGTGGACGGCGAGGGATGCAAGAATCCGCTACGTGCGCAACGAGCGTGCCAAAGGGCCGGGCGGGGCGCGCAATACAGGAATGCTGGCGGCGAAGGGCGAGTTTTTGGCATTTCTCGATTCTGATGACGAATGGTTCCCCTGCCACCTTAGCGACAGTATGGACGCTCATGCCCAGGCCCAGGCCGATGTCACCTTTGCACTTTGGGTGGAGCGGCACGGAGATGTAGCGTCATATACCTTCGACAATGAAGTGGAGCGCGGTCTGCTGAACAAGATGAGGAATACTTTTGAAACACAGAATGAAGGGGAGGTCATCATTTTTGAGAAAGGGCTTTTTGAAGCCTTCCTGTCGCATACCCGCAATTTTTTTCAGCTCAATACGATGATGTTCCGGCGGAAGCTGCTGGATGAAGTCGGGCTGATCAATGAGCAATTTCATTTAGGCGAGGACACTACCTTTCTGCTCCGTTTCTTTGACAATTACCGCATCGCACTTCAGACCAAACCCCATTCCGTCTATCAGGAATCGCCCGACAGCCTCTACTTTTTTTGCGACCGCTGGCTGCTGGACCCCGACACGATCCATCTTCATGAGGAGATATATTCCAAAATCGAAGGACTCAGCTTCAAATCGATCAAGGTGCGTGAGCATATTCGAGAGCTTGTTGCGCAGTCAGACTCCATAAGCCACAAATCGAGGCAGCTGTCGTATATCGATATTGGAATCGCAAGCAAGTATTATACCTTGGGCTATTTGAACCGCCATGACCGCAAGCTGGCCCTGCAATATTGCCGTCAATCCATCCAAAGCAAGGTTACGATTTTTAATCTGCTGCTGTATGTGAAGCTGCTGTTGTCCAGCAGGAAAGGGAGCGCTTTCCTGCAAAAGGCTCTTAACCTCTGGTAGGCGAAATTTGAAAATAATAGAATTTACCCCTCTTTTGATATAATAATCACCCTTACGCAAGCGGACAAATACCACTACTATAGGGGTAAGGATGCAAGAATTTTCGTGGGTATATATCATTTTTCTGATATATGTATCATTTTTTGCGTCTGAAACCCGCACATTGACAACTTCATGGGAATTGTTTTTTTATTTACGCTAACGCTTTAACTCTTCACCGCTACACTCAATTACACCCATTTACCTCACAATGAAACTTCTTCAAGAATCGACTTCATGCAAGTACGGAATATACTCCACGTCAATACTTCCAGAATTTTCAATCAACTAGAATCCAAGCGCCTTGCACAGCTCTCTCAATATCATGAATCCGCCTGCCAGCATGAACAACCAGTTTTTTAGTTTTTGCCCGTTAGGATTAAGTGTGAATTTACGTTTGACCGTGTGAATGGCTGTTTTTACGCTGAATGTTCTTTACAGAGAATCAATGTTGTTGGTTGTTCGTTATTGGAGGTTTATTTAGGTTTCAGTTTTTTAAAAAAGACCACCCCACAAGGAGAGTGTATTCATGTTCAGAGAGATGCATAAGTCCAAAATCCACCGTGCAGTTGTGACGGAAGCTAACTTAAATTACGTAGGAAGCATTACGATTGATCAAGACATTTTGGACGCATCGAACATTTTGGAGAATGAAAAAGTGCAAGTCGTTAATATAAATAACGGCGCGAGACTCGAAACCTATGTCATAACAGGGCCGAGAGGCTCGGGTATGGTTTGCTTGAACGGCGCTGCGGCCAGGCTGGTACAGCCGGGCGACCGCGTCATTATTATCTCGTACGCGATGATGGAAGAATCCGTCGCGCGCACATACCGTCCGCATGTCGTCATTATGGACGAGCAGAATCGGATTGTAACCGGGGAGTATCAGGAACTGCATTCCACAACGGTGTGACAATAAGTCGAATCGGGGGATGCCAAAAATGAACAACATCTACTCAAATTTGACCGATGTATTGCTGGCGCGCAAGCATAGCATGGCGGGCATTCGTTTTTGTGAGAGCGGTCAGGAACGTTTTTTGCCTTATGGAAGTCTGCTGGCGGCAGCCGGCAGGGCCCTTCATATGCTTCAAGAACAAGGTATGCACGCAGGTGACTTTGCTGTCATGCAGACTGAGGAGAACGAGCCGTTTATCGTTCTGTTCTGGGCTTGTGCGCTGGGCGGCATAATCCCCGTGCCAGTGACCGCGGCCAGGACGGACGAAGGACGCCATAAGCTGATTCAAGTGTGGAAGCAGCTGGAATCGCCAAGGCTGCTATGCGATGCGGCTCTTTGGCCAGGCATTCAAAGCTATGCTTTGAAGCAAGGAGAGGCGGAGATGGCATCACAGCTGGAGTCCGGCAGCATTTCGATTGCAGCGCTCATGGAGGCTGCCTCGGATGTGAACGGACCGCAGGGAGAGCTTCATAACGCTGAGGAGACGGATATCGCCTTTATCCAATTCACCTCCGGCTCTACGGGTGACCCGAAGGGCGTCGTGCTTACGCACGGCAATTTATTATCGAATATGCGTGCCATTCAGTATGGCGCGCAGTCGACGGAGCGGGATTCTTCGCTAAGCTGGCTGCCTCTCACCCATGATATGGGGCTGATCGGCTTCCATCTGTCCCCGCTGCTATGCGGGATGAAACAGCTGCACCTGCCGACCTCGACATTTGTGCTTCATCCGATGAAATGGCTGGAGCTGGCGAATCGGCACAGAGTGACCTGCTTGTCCTCGCCGAACTTTGGTTATGTGCATTTCCTCCAGCATTGGAAGCCGGAAGCGGCGGCGGAGTGGGATTTGTCCTGCGTCAGACTGATCTTTAACGGAGCGGAGCCTATCTCGGCTGCACATTGCCGTGATTTTCTGGAGGCTATGGGCCCTTACGGTTTAAAGGGAAATTGTATTTTCCCGGTGTACGGGCTCGCGGAAGCCAGTCTTGCCGTTACTTTTCCAGGCACAGAGGAGCATCTGGCTACAATCAAGCTGGAGCGCAGGTCGCTAGCGGTAGGAGAGCCGGTGCAATTGTCCGGAGAGGATGATGCGGCTGCTATCGAAATCGTAGAGCTGGGTTCTCCCGTACAGGAGTGCGAAGTGCGGATATGCAGCGAGAGCGGCGAGCCAGCGGAGGCTGGGAGCGTAGGCTTAATTCATATTAAAGGGCGCAACGTAACTGCCGGTTACTATAAGCGTCCTGATGTGAACGAACAAATCATCACGCCGGAGGGCTGGCTGAATACGGGTGATTTGGGTTTCATGCTGAATGGACGTTTATATGTGACCGGCCGTATGAAGGATGTCATTTTCGTCAACGGGCAAAATGTGTATCCGCATGACCTGGAGACGTTAATAAGTGTTCTAAAGGGAGCCGAAATAGGGAAAACGGCGATCACCGCCGTTCAGGATGAAACAACCAAGCGCGATGCAATCGCGGTGTTTATTCAATATCGCGGCAAGATGAACGGATTTTTGCCGCTAATCGCCGACGTAAGAAAGCTGCTGAGCCGGTCGGCAGGGCTGGAAGCTGCTTATGTAGTGCCGGTCCGGCGCATCCCGAAGACGACCTCGGGCAAAATCCAGCGTTACGTACTCGCGGAAGCGCTCAAGGAAGGAGCCTATTCCGAGACGCTGGCAGAAATTGCGGAATTCGAAGCGGCAGCCGCATTGGAGCAGCAGCAAGCTTCAAGGCTAAACGAAGAACTGGAACAGGAGCCTGTAAGCGAAACCGAGCGGCAGGTGATGTCCGTCTGGCGCGAGGTGCTGCGGAAGGATTATATAAGCCGGAAGGACGGCTTTCTTGAGCAAGGCGGCAATTCGCTGAAGGCGGCTTATGCCGCTGCCAGTCTGCAGGAGCTGTTCGGGGTGGAGATTACGCTTACCGAACTGTTCCTGCATGATTCGGTAGAAACGCTCGCCGTCTTGCTTGACGATAGAATGAGGGAGAGCGGGGACGCAGGCAAGGGAGCGCCGCTGCCGCTGACGAAGGCTGCGGAGCGAGCGTTCTACCCGGCGACCTCCGCGCAGAGACGGCTATTTATATTGGAGGAGCTGAATCCGGGGCTCCTTAATTATCATTTGCCGTTTGCAATTGAAGTGAACGGCCCGCTTGATATTGAGCGGTTCACCGCTGCTTGGAGGGCGCTGATGCGCCGGCATCCGGCGCTTCGGACTTCCTTCTTCATGGAAGAAGCCGCCGTTATGCAGCGCATCGAGGAAGAAGTCCCGCTGCCGCTATCAATGATTGACGGAAGCCTCTGGTCCGACTCGGACCTGGCGGAACGGAAGCGCGGCTTTCTGAAGCCGTATCGTATGGAGCAAGCTCCTCTCTTCAGCATGGAGCTGGTGAAACGGGGAGCGGAGTCTCACATCTTGCTGCTGGACATGCATCATATCATTACGGATGGCACATCCATGGGCATATTGATGCGAGATCTTGCAGCTTTGTACGACGGGATGCCGCCTGAGCCATTAAGCATCCATGGCGGCGATATCGCTTTATGGGAGGAAGCTCGCAGGGTCAGCGGCAGACTTTATCGCCAGCAGCAGTATTGGCGCGAGGTTTTCTCTGACGGTGTGCCAGCTCCGGTCATTCCTGCCTTGCGCCCAAGGCCGCAAGCGCCGAGCTATCGCGGCGCTATTGAGCGGTTCGTGCTAGGGCCTGAGCTTGCGGGAGGGCTCCGATCAATGGCGCAGCGCGAAGGCGTTACCTTGTATACAGTGTTGCTGGCGGTCTATTATTCGCTGCTCACGAAGTATACAGGCGAGTCCGATCTGGTGGTCGGAACGGCAGCTGCAAGGCGGATGCGGCCGGAGCAGCAGCAAGTGGCCGGCATGTTCATCAACATGGTTCCGATCCGGCTGCGCGGCGACAGCGGCATGCCATTCAGGCAATGGCTGAAGCTGGTCCATGAGGAATCGCTGGCAGCTATCGGCAGCGGTGATGTGCCATATGAGGAAATCGCAGAATTGGCAGGAGCGAAGCGGGAGTTCAGCCGCAATCCGCTGTTCGATACGGTGTTCACACTGCAGAACATGGAGCTGCCCGAATGGCGCAGCAAGGATGTGGCTTATGCGCCAGCGCCCATCGACACCGGCACAGCCAAATTCGATCTGACCTGGGAATGCACCGATACGGGGGCAGATATTGCCTTCACGCTGGAATATGCGCTCGATTTGTACAATGGGGAGACCGCATCGCAATTGGCGCGGCATTATATCGCGCTTGCCGAAGCAGCCGCAGAGGCGCCTCACCTCACGCTGGCCGAGCTTGATCCGCTCGACGGAAGGGAACGGGGACATGTTCTGGAGCTCAGCCGTTCGGGCGCAGCTTCTTCGCAGGAGCTGGCGCTTCATCGGCTGTTCGAGCGGCAAGCGGCCGAGGCGCCTCATCGTATCGCCGTGGAGATGGACGATCAGGCGTATACCTACAGCGAGCTGAACGAGCGGGCCAATCGAATGGCGCATGCGCTCGTGCGAAGCGGCATTCGGCCGGGCTTCAGGGTGGCGCTGCTGATGAAGCGGTCCCGCGATATGATTGCGGCGATGCTTGCAGTGTTGAAAGCAGGAGCTGCATATGTGCCGATTGATCCTCAGTACCCTGAAGAGCGGATCCGGTTTATGCTGCAGGATACGGAGGCGCAGGCTATTATCGCTGCGGCGCCGACGAGGGAGCTATGCACACGGATCATTGAGGATTCTATCGTTGTCTTGGACTTGGAGGAGCCAGATGCGGATTGGCTAGGTGAATCGGGATTAAACCTTGACGTGGAAGGCACCGCTCACGACCTGGCGTATATCATGTACACCTCCGGGTCCACAGGCAGGCCGAAAGGGATTATGACCTCTCATCGCAATGTGTCCAGAATTGCCGTCCATACCGATTATGTGCACATTACCGAAAGCGACGCGCTATTGCAGCTTTCGAACTATGCGTTTGACGGTTCAACGTTTGATATATACGGAGCGCTGCTGAATGGAGCGAGGCTGACGCTTGTTGGCGAGGAAGAAGTGGCTGACATATGGAAGCTGACGGAGCTGATCGAAGCTAAAGGCGTAACCGTCTTTTTTGTGACGACGGCGTTGTTCAATACTTTGGTTGATCATGCTCTTGGGTCGTTGCGCGGTGTACGGCACATCCTGTTCGGCGGTGAGCGGGCTTCCGTAAGACATATCCGCAAAGCATACGAGGCTTTGGGTCCGGGCGTGCTGCTGCATGTATACGGGCCTACGGAAACGACGGTTTTTGCTACATGTTATCCGATAGCGGAGAGCTGGGACGGGGAGTCGGCGGTGACAGTGCCGATCGGCGCGCCGATCGCCCGATCGGAGACGCTTGTGCTGGATGGGAACGGCAGGCTGCTGCCGTCGCTTGTACCGGGCGAATTATGGATTGCGGGAGACGGTGTGGCAGCAGGCTATGTGAACTTGCCGGAGCAGACCGCTTCGAAATTCCAGCCCCATCCGTTCCGGGAGCGGGCATTCGTCTATCGTACAGGCGATCTGGTACGCCGGCTGCCCGATGGCAATCTGGAGTTTCTGGACCGGATCGACAGCCAGGTTAAGCTAAGAGGCTATCGGATCGAGCTGGGAGAAATCGAAAGCCGGCTATTGGACTGCCCAGGCATTAAGGAAGCTGTTGTCGTGTTGGCGGAAGGCGAAGGGACGCCATATTTATGCGCTTATATCGTTTCGGAGCAACTGACGGAGCAGGCGGACCTTCGCGGACAATTGGGGGGCAAGCTGCCGGCTTTTATGATTCCGTCGGCTATTGTCACGCTGGATAAGCTTCCGCTTAATGCGAGCGGCAAGGTAGACAAGAAGCGGCTGCCTGCGCCTCGGGACTTTGCGACTGGAACTTCGCGAGCGGTGCCGTATGTACCGCCAGATGCAGGGACGGAAGAAAAAATTGCGGGTTTATGGCAAGAGGTGCTTCAGACCGAACAGGTCGGTGCGATGGACGATTTCTTTGAGCATGGAGGGCACTCCTTGAAGGCGGCAGCGCTGGCAGCGGGCATCTACAAGCATTGCGGTGTCCGCATGCCGATTCGGGAAGTGTTCGCCCGTCCGACGGTCCGGGAACAGGCGGCCTGGGTGGATGCGGCGGCGGCAGAAACCTATGAGCCTATCGCTGTTATTACTGAGAAGGCTTCGTATCCGCTTAGTCCGCAGCAGCAGCGCATGTTTTTGGCCGAAGGAATGCCAGGCATCGGAATGGCCTACCATATTCCGGTTGCGCTTAGATTGTCGGGCAAGGTGGATGAGCACGGCATTGAGCATGCGATACGGACATTAATCGCCCGCCATGAGCCTCTGCGGACTTCGTACCGGCTCATAGAAGGCGTTCCTGCCGGAATCGTCCATGCCGATGCTCCATTCGCAATGAGGAAGGCTGAGCTTTCGCAACAGTCCGTAGAGGACTGCTTCAATGAATTTTACCGCCCGCTGGACCTGTCGGCAGCTCCGGTGCTTGCAGCCTGTTATTGCCGTCCTGTCTGGGCTGGAGAGGACGCCTGCTTGCTGCTGAACCTCCAACATATCGCGGCGGACGGAATTGCCGTCAAGCTGCTGCTGGAGGAGCTGGCAGCATTGATCGATGGGGCGGAGCTTGAGCCGGTCGCTCTGCAATACAAGGATTATGCCGCATGGCTTCAGCGTCAACACGGTTCCGTGCGTGAGCAGAAGAGTCTTGCATATTGGACGCAGCTGCTGGATGGCCCGCTGCCGCTGCTGGATATGCCGCTTGATTATATGCGCGGCGAACGCCAGAGCTTTGCGGGAGATACGCTGACCTTCGCCATATCCGCCATGTTGACTGAACGGCTGAAGGGGCTTGCGGCCAGAACGGGCGCCAGCTTGAACAGCGTGCTGTTCGCGGCGTATGCGCTGCTGCTCAAGGGGACCTCGCATCAGGAGCAATTTGTAATCGGTTCCTTGACGGCGGGACGCATGCATCCTGATACGGCCGGGATGGTCGGCATGTTCAATCAGTTTCTGCCGATTCCGATGGCGGTTTCTGACGAGCAGACGTTCCAGAACTTAGTGAGCGAGACGCATGAACGGCTGCTTGGCGCTTATGAGCATGGAGATGTCGGCTTTGAGCGAATCATGGAGTCGGTCAAGCTTCCGCATGACCCGTCGAGGAACCCGTTGTTCGATACCATGCTGATCGTTCACAACCAATTCGGGGACGAGCAGCTTATTCTTCGCGGCGACGGCTGGAGCATGGAGCCCATACCTGTCCCGCACGGCACATCCAAGCTTGATCTGAAGCTGGATATATACAGCGACGGCGAGGGGGGCTTAAGGGCGGAGCTGGAATATAATACGGGACTGTTCCGCCGGGATTCGATGGAGCGCCTGGCGGAGCGGCTGCTTCATCTGTTGGAGGCGATCGCCGAGAATCCAGAGCTAAGCTGCGGTGACGTGGCAATGACGACGCCAGCGGATGAAGCCAGCTTCGCCGAATGGAACGATACCGTACATCCTTATCCGCAGGATGGTACGATTCACGGCTGGTTCGCCGAGTCAGCAGAGCGCTGGCCGGACCGGATTGCGGTAAGATCGAGCGCGGGCACCTTGACGTATAGGGAGCTCGATGTCCGAGCGGAACGTATGGCTGCCGTTCTTAGAGGCAAAGGCGTAACCGTCGAAACGATTGTGCCAATCGCCACTCACCGCTCGCTGTCGATGATGGTTGCCATTATGGCGGTGTTAAAGGCCGGAGGGGCATATTTGCCAATCGATCCTGAGCATCCGGCGGAGCGGATTCGCGGCATATTGGAGGATAGCGGTGCCCGTGTGGCGCTTGCAGGAGCAAGCTGGATTCATGCCTTCCCTGCATTCGAGGGAGAGGTGCTGAATCTGGATGAGCTTGCTGCCGCAGCTGCTCCGGATGTCGAAGAGCTTGAACTGCCGGTGTCACAGCACGCGGGACCAGGCAACTTGGCCTATGTGATCTATACATCGGGTTCAACCGGCAAGCCAAAAGGGGTAATGGTGGAGCATCGCGCCGTCATGAACCGCCTCCACTGGATGCAGACGGCATATCCGCTGGATGAGCACGATGTCATCTTGCAGAAGACGCCGATTACGTTCGACGTGTCGGTATGGGAGCTGTTCTGGTGGTGCTTTGCCGGCGCTTCGCTTTATTTGCTGGAGCCCCATGGCGAGAAGGAGCCGTCCGTTATGCTGCGCGTGATTGAGGAGCAGGCTGTGACGGTGATGCATTTTGTGCCGTCCATGCTGGGTGTCTTTTTGCCTTATGTGAAGGAAACGGGAAGAGGCGGGGAGCTTCGGTCGCTGCGATATGTATTCGCCAGCGGCGAGGCGCTGAAGCCTGCGCATGTCACGGCTTTCTACAACACGATGGAGCTGGAAGGCCATCGTTCCAGGCTTATTAATCTTTACGGTCCGACAGAAGCGACCGTGGACGTCAGCTTCTACGATTGTACCGGCCACTCTGCAGGGGCGATACCGATAGGTAAGCCGATTCATAACATCTCGCTTCATATCGTAGACGAGAGAATGAGGCCGCAGCCGATTGGCGTATCTGGCGAGCTCTGCATCGCTGGCGCTGGTCTTGCGCGCGGCTATCGCAACCGGCCGGAGCTGACGGAGCAGAGCTTTGTGCCGAATCCATTCGCCCCTGGCGAGAGGCTGTACCGCACCGGCGACAGGGCTAGATGGCTTCAGGACGGCACAATCGAATATTTGGGCCGCTTCGACTATCAGGTCAAGCTGCGCGGACTCCGTATCGAATGCGGCGAGATCGAGCATGCCCTGCTTATGCAGGAAGGCATCCGCGACTCGGTGGTCGTGGCAATCGCGGACCGGACGGGCGAGACGGCGCTCTGCGCTTATCTTGTTACGGCAGGCGGCAGCATGCCGGATGAACAGGCGCTGCGGACAGCGCTGAGGGGAATGCTGCCAGACTATATGGTGCCAGCGTATTTTGTCGCGATGGAAGCGTTCCCGCTTAGCCCAAGCGGCAAAGCGGACCGGCGCCGGCTGCCGCAGCCGGCATTCGCAGAAGCGGGTTCAACCGCAGGCGAAGCTCCGGCTACCGCAACGGAGATTAGTCTGGCGGAGCTATGGGTGAATGTTCTTGGATTCGCGGCTCAGGACAAGGGCGAAGAATTCGCCAGCCCGATCGGCAGAGACGATCATTTCTTCCAATTAGGCGGGCATTCCTTGCGTGCCGCCCAGCTGGCTGGGCTAATCGAGCAGCGCTACAGCGTAGCGTACGCGATGAAGGATGTGTTCGAAGCCCCGGTGCTGCGCGACATGGCTGCTCGTATTGACCTTGCAGATAACAAGGCGGCTATAGTTATAGCCCGGGCGGAGAACCGGACGTATTATCCGTTGTCGCTGGCGCAAAACCGGTTGTTTGTACTGCAGCAGCTGTATCCTGCAAGCAAAGCGTACAACTTGCCGCTTATGCTGAACATGAATGGCGAGCTGGACGCAGACAGGCTGCAGGCGGCCATTCAAGGGCTGGTCGAACGTCACGAGCCGCTGCGCACAAGCTTTGACTGGGTAGATGGCAAGCCCATGCAGCGCATTCATGAGCAGATCCAGGTCGAGCTGATCCTGCAGGATCTTCCGGCTGAAGCGAATATGGACGATTGGGCGCGGGAGGTTATCCGTCCGTTCGATTTGACGGAAGCTCCGCTCATTCGGGCATTCCTTGCGACGCATGGCGCTAACCGCTATACACTGCTGCTGGATATTCACCATATTGCCGCAGACGGCGTGTCTATGAATGTCATGGCGCGAGACTTCGAGCAATTGTATACCGGCCAGGCGCTGCAGCCGTTATCGATTCAATATAAAGATGCCGCGCTTTGGCAGCAGGAGTGGATGGCATCAGACGCGAGAGCGCGGGAGGAACAGTATTGGAAAGCCTTGCTGGCAGGCACGCTTCCAGTCCTGCAGCTGCCGGCAGACTATCCTCGTCCGTCTGAGCAAAGCTTCACCGGAGCCAAGCTTGCGCTGCCGGTTCCCGGGGCGCTTGCCGAGCTGGTGAATGCCGCAGCGGAGGAATGGGGTGTGACGCCATTCCATATTTGGCTGACTGGCTATCATACGCTGCTTTATCTGATGACAGGGCAGGATGATCTGATCGTCGGCACGCCGGTTGCCGGACGGTTCCATCCGGCAACCGAAGCGCTGGTCGGGATGTTCGTCAATACGCTTCCTATCCGAAGCAGGCCGTCCGGAGAGCTGTCGTTCAGGTCGTTCGCCGAGGAGATGAAAGCGGCGGCGCTGGCAGCGATAGACCATGGCATGCTCCCATTCGAGCATATGGTAACGATGCTCGATGTGCCGCGCGACCTGAGCCGTAATCCGCTCTTCGACACGATGTTCGTCATGCAGCATTCAGAGTCTGGACAGAAGTCTGCCGATGCACTGCAATTCGAGGCGTCCCTGCCGGATACTCGCGTATCCAAGCTGGATATAACCTTTGAGATTGCGGATCAGGGCACCAAAGGAATGGCTTTGACGATTGAATATGCCGTCTCGCTGTTTCAAGCGGACAGCATCCAGCGAATGGCGGATTGGTACTTCCGCATATTGACGCTGGCACTCGCGGAGCCGGAGCGACCGCTGGGCGGAATTGGGCTGCTCGATCCTGAAGAAGCGAAGGCGCAAGCCGAGGCGTTCAACCGGACAACCGTCCCTTACGCAAGCCATCTGACGGTGGAGGCTTATATGGAAGAGCAGGCGGAAGAGACGCCTCAGGCTGTCGCCATTATAGCGGAAGACGGGCAATTGACTTATGGCGAATTGAACCGGCAATCGAACAGGCTTGCGAGAGCGCTAAGGAAGCAAGGCATTATGCGGGAAGAGCGTGTAGCGGTTGTCATGGACCGCAGCCTGGCGATGATGATTGCAATCTTCGGCGTGCTGAAAGCGGGCGGAGCGTATGTGCCTATTGCTCCGGGCTTGCCTCAGGAGCGTATCCGGTACATGCTGGTCAACTCCGGCGCGAGACTTGTTTTGACCGAGGGCAGCGCTCCGGAGGGGCTGGACGCTTCCGTTCCTGTGCTGGAAGTGAAGGAGGCGATTGGGCTGGCGCCGGACGCCTCCCCAGTGGAGAAGCTGCATGACGCAAGCTCGCTGGCGTATGTGCTGTACACGTCAGGATCGACCGGCCAGCCCAAGGGCGTCATGATTGAGCATCATTCGGTCGTGAACCGGATCGGTTGGATGCAGAAGGAATACAAGCTAAGCGACAGCAGTGTCATCCTGCAAAAAACGCCGATAACGTTCGACGTGTCGGTATGGGAGCTGTTCTGGTGGAGCTTCGCCGGAGCAAGGCTGGTGCTGCTGCCTCCAGGCGGCGAGAAGGACCCCGCTCTCATGGCGGATGTGATCGCCCGCTGCGGCGTCACCACGATGCATTTTGTGCCTTCTATGCTCCATCTGTTCCTGGAGCATCCTGCGTTGCTGAGAGGAGAAGCGGGGCTTAAGAGCCTTACGCATGTATTTGCAAGCGGCGAAGCGCTGACCGCCGATCAGGCGGCGCGATTCCGCGAGCGCATCGGCACTCCATTCGGGGCCAAGCTGATCAATCTCTACGGTCCCACGGAAGCGACGGTTGACGTATCGTATTTCGATTGCTCTGCTGAACCGGACCTGACCCAGGTTCCGATCGGCAAGCCGATCGATAACATCGCGCTCTATATCGTGAACGAAGCGATGGCGCTTCAACCTGTCGGGATAGCGGGGGAGCTCTGCATCTCCGGCGTCGGCCTCGCGAGAGGATATATGGGCCGGCCGGACTTGACGGAGGAGAAATTCATCCGCAATCCGTTCCGAAAGGGCAGTCTTATGTACCGGACCGGCGATCTTGCCAGATGGCTGCCGGATGGGACAATTCAATATTTGGGGCGGATTGACCATCAGGTGAAGCTGAGAGGACTGCGCATCGAGCTCGGCGAGATTGAGCAAGTATTGCTCTGCCATCCGGCAGTGTCGGAAGCGGTCGTCATGAAGCGGACGGCGGCAAGCGGCAGCGAATACTTATGCGCCTATGTCGTATGCGCCGGGCAAGCGGAGCATCAGGCGCTGCGAGACTTTGCGGCGCAGCATCTGCCGGACTATATGGTTCCGGCGGCTGTAGTCGAGCTTTCGTCCATGCCGCTCACCTATAGCGGCAAAGTCGACCGGAAGGCATTGCCGGAGCCGGAGCTTGCGCCGGATCGCGAAGTGGAATATGCGGAGGCGGCAAGCGATACCGAGCAGGCAATCGCTGAGGTATGGCGCGGGCTCTTGCAGCGTGACGACTTCGGCATCCACCACCGCTTCTTCGATGTCGGGGGCGAGTCGCTGTTGCTCGTGCGCGCGCATCAGCAGCTGGAGGAACGGTACCCGGGCGCGCTAAGCGTAACGGATTTGTTCACCTATCCGACCATCGCCTCCCTGGCGGCGTATCTGGATTCCAGAAGCCGCGAGCAGGCAAGCTGGGAATGGAGCGGGCTGCCGATCCCTGAAGGTTTCCGCTCTGCCGGGCATGCCGCTCAACGCACCGGCAGCATCCGCTTTGTATTGGATGAAGCCGTGGCGGAAGGGCTGGAGGAGCTTGCGAAGGCCCAAACGATGCCGATAGAAGCGGTTGCGCTTGCGGTCTATCTGTACTTCTGGCGAGGACAGTCCGGATTGACGGAGGTCGTCCTGCCGCAGGTGACAGACAAAGGACTGATCGCGCCAATAGCTATCGATTTTGCAGAGGTGCGCGATTTTGATCTGCTGCTGCGTCTGGCTGGCAAGCCGGCATCGGCGGGCGAATCTTACGCCACACGGCAGATCAAGAGGCGCTCGCAAGAGGATCAGGAGGATGCCTTGTTCCCGTTGTTTGCAGGGGGAGCGAGACATGGGTTCAAGGAGCAAGAGGAGCTCTTCGAATTATTTGACCTAGTGTTGTATATAGGGGAAGATGCCGCTTCAAGAGGCACGGGAGAGCCGCAGATCGGCGGCGTATGGTCCTATAATGCCCGGCGTTTGGAGAGGGAGACCGTAGTGGATTGGGCCTCTGATTATTTGGAGCTGCTCTCCAAGGTTGTCGAGCAATATCTGGCCGCAGCGAATAACGCCGCTTCTGACGGATAAGGCGGCATAGCCGGGTTGCACTGGACCCCAGAGCATTATTATTTCAGAAGGAAGAAAGGAGCTTTCCTGTGAAAAAAGTCTTAACGATGATAGGGAACATTGCGCTGTACATTGGTGTATTCTATGCGCTGCTCTATCTGCTTCGCTCCACTTACAATTACGAAGCGACATTGTCCTTCGCGAAGTTTCTGGATCGCAACCCGGCTATGTTCATGGCCGTGCTCTTTACGCTTATTACGCTGGTATACATGCTCATCTTTCGGATCAAGGCTTGGATCTGGCCGAATGCGGAGCGGAGTCTGTTCCGCGCCTCGGGCTTCAGGAAGCTGAGCGCTTCGCGCGTTCTGCTGATGGTCGGCTTAGGCCTCGCCGGAAGCTTGTTTAGCATCGGGCTTATCGTCATTGACGATATTGCGAATCAATTCCCGTCCATTCCATTCCTGGTCGACGATTTGATCCGCGGCGATTCCATCCTGTACGTCATTCTGGGCGCGGGCCTCATTGCGCCCGCCTTCGAGGAGGTTCTGTTCAGGGGGCTTATCTTCGGCGAGCTTCGCCGCGTTATGCCGGTCTATGTGGCGCTGGTGCTGCAAGCTGCGGCTTATGCTTACTTCCAGCCCAGCGCTGCGCTTTCGGTGATCAGCATCGGCTCGGGACTTATATACGGGGCGCTGTACTTGCGCACGGGTTCCTTATGGGCCCCGATTCTTGTCCAGAATACGGCTATGGGCACCATTTTCCTATTCAAATATATCGGGTTCTACGAGTGGTACGGCAAGCTCAGCGACGCTTTGCTGTACATTCTAACGGCACTGTTCCTGGCAGCGCTGGTCGGAGGCGCGCTCTATGTATGGCGGACCTCCGGCAGCGGCAAGGACGGACAAGCCGGCCATACGCTGACGGCAGCTGCGCCGCCGGTAAGGAAGGGAGTCTAACAAGATGAAAAATCCTTGGGTAATCATGCTATCGCGCGTGGTCGTTGTTGTCGGCTTGTATTTTGCCTGGTTTTTAACCGTGAATAAGCTGTTTTTTGATTACATTTATCCGCTAGATCCGTGGTTTGAGCGAAATACGGTTTCCATCATTATATTGAATGACATTGTAGGCTTTCCGTTAATGCTGCTGGCTTGGCGGTTTCTGTTCAAAGAGAATCTGTTCAAGGCCGCCAAGTTCCGCGTAATGGATCGCAAGTCGGTCGGACTAGCGCTATGGATCGGTCTGGGAGCGGGGCTGTTTACTGTCGCTTTCTCCCAGCTTCCTGCGATCGCATCAGAAAATTTCAAGTTCCGAGAATTGTTTGACTACCTGAATCGTGCGGAATGGTACGTGTTTCTGACATTCCTTATTCTCGGTAACATCTATAAGGAAACGTTGTTCAGAGGCGTTCTGATGAATGAATTCAGAAGGGTATTCCCGGTCTGGCTGGCGATTGCGATTCAGGGCGTGCTGTATGGAGCCCTGTTCTTCTTCGGGGATATCCCTCTGTCGTTGTATGGTTTCCTGGGGGCTGTTATTTTTGCGCTGCTGTACGTATGGTTCAAATCGATCTGGGCGCCGATTGCCGCGCAGATCGCTTGCCAGGGCAGCCAATATCTGCTGTGGCATTACGGTCCCGAGTCAGACAATGTGGCCGTCCTGTCTGCTGCGATGGCGATTGCTGGCGTGATGGTAGCGAGCGGGCTGTTCTTCGCCGTGAGGCATCGCGGGCAGGTTGCCGCATCAGTGCCTGACGAGGCGGTGACTACGGTTTGAAAGGTCTTCAGCTAGCGGCAAAAGCTGTCTTGTATCTGGTTATCTATGCAGCGATCGTCATGGCGGTCAATCAAGCGATGTACAACTGGATTAGCGCTCCTAAGCTTCACGACTGGATCGTGAGCAATTCCGGCATTGTGCTAATCGTCTCCAATATCATTGTGCTTGCAGTATATATCCCGTTATTGAGATTGCAGAAGATTACAATGAAGGATTTAGGCTTTGTCCCGCCGCGGAGCGGCACGTTCTGGCTAGCTGCCGGAACGGGGATATGGCTGGGCTTATTTATCGCCACATTCACCCGGCTGCCTTGGATCAAAGTTAATTTCCCCGCAATAGCGGACTTGGTCGCATTCGTAGCAGGGGGCAAGCTCATCATCTTTTTGCTGGGCAGCCTGCTGCTCGGCTCCTTGCTGGAGGAATGGCTGTTCCGGGGGATGATGTTCCATACCTTAAGGCAGCGCTTGTCGGCTTCATGGACGATTCTGATCCAGGCAGTGCTGTTTGGCGCCGTATTTATGAACTTGACGATAGGCGCATTCGCGGCCTTAGGGGCTATTGTATACGGCATTGTGCGAGCCGGATCGCATTCGCTGTGGGCATCGCTTGCGGCGCATATTCTCAGCACAGGCAGCCTGTACGTCATATTGAAATGGTCGGGCGGATGGTCATCCGGAACGCTCGGCATGCTTGCTGTCATAAGCGGGCTAGGTATTATCGCGCATGCAGGACTGCTGCTGCGCGGGTCTGATCGAAGCGTGGACAAGGGACAAGCCATCAGCGGTACCACTACTAGCTAGGAGGGACGGAAGCCATGTTTCAACTGGATCTGCTGGATGCCAAAAAAGAGCAAGAGCCATCCCGGCGGAAGGGGCGGAGCGGAGGCTCCATCTCCGATGTTTCCATCAAGGATATTGCTATTATCGGGATATCCGCCAAGCTGCCGCGCGCGGAATCGCATGAAGCCTTCTGGGAGCTTCTGCGCAGCGGGCAGGATCTTGTAGGAGGATTTCCTGAATACCGCAAGGAGGAACTGAGGCCGTATTTGCGCCGCATGGAGGAGCAATACGGCTCCGTCTCCTTTTTTGACGGAGCGTATTTGGAAGATATTTCGAGCTTTGATTATTCTTTTTTCCGGCTGTCCCCTAAGGAAGCTTCGCTAATGAGCCCTGCGCAGCGGATGTTTCTGCAGACGGCCTGGCAGGCGCTTGAGGATGCGGGGTACGGCGGAGAATCGCTGCATGGCTCGCGCACAGGCGTTTTTATCGGGCATAACGCGGATGCGCTGCACGATTATAAGCGGCTGATTGAGGCGCTCGACCCTGACGCCTTGTCTATGGCGGCTCCCGGCAATTTAAGCTCGATGATTCCAAGCCGAATCTCGTATCTGCTTAATTTGCGGGGGCCGGCCATCAGCGTGGATACCGCATGCTCTTCATCGCTGGTCGCTGTGCACCTGGCATGCCAATCCATTCGCAGCGGCGAATGCGAGTCGGCTATTGCCGGCAGCGTCAAGCTGAATGTGCTGCCGATCGATACAGGCATTCGCCTGGGCATCGAGTCAAGTGACAATCGTGCCAAGACATTCGATGAATCGTCGGACGGAACCGGCATTGGCGACGGCGTGGTGGCGCTGCTGCTGAAGCCGTTGTCCCGCGCCTTGGAGGACGGGGACCATGTCTACGCTGTCATCAAGGGCAGCGCGATGAATCAGGACGGCAGCTCGGTCGGCATTACCGCGCCGAACGCGCTGGCGCAGGAAGACGTGATTGCGCGCGCCTGGCAGGATGCTGGCATAGATCCCGAGACGGTGACTTATATGGAGGCGCACGGAACGGGTACTTCGCTTGGCGATCCCATTGAGATTGACGGACTGACGCGCGCGTTCCGCAAATATACCGACAAAAAGCAATTTTGCGCAATCGGCTCGCTGAAGTCGAATATCGGCCATCTGGACCATGCGGCAGGCATTGCCGGCCTCCTTAAAGCAGTTATGTCTCTTGTGCACAAGCAGATTCCGCCTACGCTGCATTACACTTCGCCTAACCGCAAAATTCCGTTTCTTGATTCCCCGGTGTATGTCAATGACGAATTGACGCCATGGGAGACGGATGGCGGAGCCAGAAGATGCGGAGTGAGCGCCTTCGGCATGAGCGGAACCAACTGCCATGTCATTCTGGAGGAGGCTCCGGAGCAGCGGGGAGCGGGACGAACTGGCGCTGGCGGCACCGGGTCGCAGCAGGCTTCGGGACCCGCACCTCTTCCTTCGGAATCGGAGGAGACGGAGCTGTTCTGCCTGTCGGCTCACAGCATGACGGCACTGGAGCGGCTTGTGCAGCAAAACAGGGAATGGATAGCAGGACATCGCGGCGAGAGCTGGAGGCTGAGCGACGTATGCTACACCTTGGCGGCAGGCAGAGGAGCGCACCGATACCGGCTTGCCATTGCGGCGAGCGGTTGGGAGCAGCTTGCGCAAGCGTTGGATTCCATTGCTGAGCAGGGATTATCGGATCTGGCGCTGCCGGATGTCTACTTCGGCACAGCAGATTCTATTGCGTCTGGCAATCTACAGGAAGAAGAGCTGGAGCTGGGACCAGCCGAGCTCGGACGCCGATATGCGGCTGGGCATCCCATCGATTGGAAGAAGGTCTATGAGGGGAAACGCCGCAATCGGCGGCCCCTTCCTGTCTATCCGTTCGACCTTCATCGATGTTGGGTGGAGGAGAACCGCAAGCAGGCGGCGCTCCGCACGCCGTCAGCGATGTGGAGCGGCATGTGGCTGGACGAGGATATGCCCCAGCAGCTTCGCCAAGAAATAGAGGAGTCATTTGCCAGATGGCAAGCGGTGCTGGAGGCGGAGAAAGCCGGGCCAGAGCAAAGCGGCAAGCCGGTTGTGCTGACCGGACAGCGCTCCGGACTCGCATGGGAGCAGCGTGTCGCAGACGTATGGGGAGAACTGCTCGGCTATGCAGAGCTGCCTGCGGACGCCGGATTCTATGAGCTCGGCGGCGATTCGATCATTGCGCTGAAAATCGCAAACCGGATCAGCGAGCTTGCAGGTGTACGCATTCAGGCGGTCGATCTGCTGGCACATGCAGAGCTTCCGTCGTTCACAGCTAAAGTTGAACAGCGGCTGAGGGAACAAGGGATTTCCCCCGCTGGATTGGATGATTCGGACTCTGCTTGCGCAGGAGTTGAATTGGAGGCTATTCCAAGGGCAAAGCTGCAGGAGCATTATCCGGTATCCTCGCCGCAAAAACGCATGTATCTGCAGCAGCAGGCGATGCCGGATGACCGGAGCTATAATTTGCCTGAATTGCTGGAGCTTGACGGGGCGCTGGATGCGGATCGGCTGGAGACCGCCCTGCAAATCATGGTTGAGCGGCATGAGACGCTTCGCACTACGTTCCATGTCATTGACGGGGAGATCAGGCAGCGCGTGCATGACAGCATACCGTTCCAACTCGTCCGCTTAGAGGCGGATGAACAGGAAGCCGAAGCGCTGCTGCAAAGCTTATACCAGCCTTTCAAGCTCGATACGGCTCCGCTGCTGCGGGCGGCATTGCTGACGCTGGGGCCGGAGCGGCATCTGCTGTTCCTGGACATGCATCATATTGCCTCGGATGGCATGTCCGCAGGCATTCTCCTGTCGGAGCTAATGGCTTTATACCAAGGCTCCTTGCTACAGCCGCTTGAGCTGCAATATAAAGATTACGCGGTCTGGCAGGAAGGACAGTCCTTCTCAGAGGCGTCGGAGCAGTATTGGCGGGAGCAATGCAAGGGCGAATGGCCTGTGCTGGAGCTGCCGGCGGACTTTCCTCGTCCGGCTGTCAAGAGCAGCCTTGGCGAGACGTTCGAGCTGTACGTAGAAGCCGATCTGATGGCGGAGGTGCGCAGTCTTGCCGCCCAGTCGGGCGCAACGCCGTTCATGGTGCTGCTGGCAGCCTACTACACTTTCCTCGCACACTATACGGGGGCTGAGGATATCGCTGTCGGCACGCCGATAGCGGGGCGTTCGCGGCGGGAGCTGGAAGCTGTGGCCGGCATGTTCACCGGAACGCTGGTGCTCCGCGCTTACCCGGAGGCGAGCAAGCAATTCCGGGCCTTCTTGGATGAAGTGAGAGTGGCAGCGACCGGCGCCTATGCGCATGCGGACTACCCGTTCGAGGAGATAGCCCAGTGGATCGACCGAAGGGATGCAAGCCGCAGCCCATTGTTCGACACGATGTTTATTATGCAAAATCTAAGAATTCCGGCTTCCTCGACGGAAGGTCTGTCGTATCGCCACAAGCGCTTCGAGCATGGCACAGCCAAATACGATTTGATGATTCAAGCTGTGGAGACTGGCGACAGGCTGCGGCTGGTCGTGGAATATAATACCGACTTATTCCTGCGTTCGACTGCTGGTCGGTTTATGAAGCATTATGTGCAATTGCTGCGCAGCTTGACGATGCAGCCGGATGTTACGCTTGGCGAAGCTGTCATGCTGTCTGAAGAGGAGCGCCTGCACATGCGGGCAGTTGGACAGCGCGCGGCCGAATTCCCGCCGCCGCGCCCACTGCATGAAGTCTTCAAGGAACAAGCGGCGATCGCGCCGGATTTGTCAGCCGTAGCCTTCGGCGGCGCTTCCTTAACGTATCGGGAGCTGGATGCCCGCACGGATGCGCTGGCGAGGAAGCTGCGGGCAAGCGGTGTCGGACGGGGCAGCGTAGTCGGCATCATGGCGGAGCGCTCGATCCCGATGTTCACCGCCATGATTGCCGTGATGAAGGCTGGAGGCGCTTATCTGCCTGTCGACCCGCATTATCCCGAGGAGCGCATCCGCTATATGCTGGAGGACAGCGGCGCAAAGCTCGCATTCACGGACGGCTCGCGCCTTGATGCTTCAGCTTGCGTACCTCCTGAGCTGTGCATGCTGGATTTGGCGGATGAAACTTTATTCTCGAATGTTGGGGATGGCGTGATCGCTTTGGCGGAGGATGCGGCCGGCGCGGGCGATCCGATGTATGTCATCTATACATCCGGCTCGACTGGCCAGCCGAAGGGCGTTGTTGTGCCGCACCGCAGCTTCTTCAACTTCGGGCATTCGCTGAGAGCGTTTTTTGAGGGGCAATACGGACCTGGGGACAGAGCGCTCAGCCTGACCAACATTTCATTCGATGTCAGCGTAGCGGAGCTGTTCATGCCGCTTATGTTCGGCGCCTGCGTGGTGCTGTATCCGGAGCCGAAGCTGCTTGATCCGCGCACAATTGCTGCGGTAATCGCAGAAGAGGGGATCACATTCGCATATCTTCCTCCTTCTCTATTGAAAGAGGTTGCCCGATTGCTGGAGCAAAAGGCTGCCGATGTGAAGCTGGACAAGATGCTGGTTGGCGTAGAGCCGATCAAAGATGAGACGCTGGCGCTGTATACGAGACTGAATCCCGGCATTCGCATTATTAACGGGTACGGACCTACGGAAGCGACGGTATGCTCCAATATGTATGTGTATAAGCCGGGAGAATACCGGGAGGGCTATGTGCCGATCGGGGGACCGATGCATAACGTCGAAATCATCATTCGCGGATACGGCAGACAAGCAGCTCCATTCGGCGTTGCCGGGGAGCTGTACATCGGCGGAAACGGACTTGCTCTGGGCTATATGAACAAGCCGGATATGACGGCTAGCCGGTTCGTGCCGCATCCGGAGCTGGAGGGCCGTTATCTGTACCGCACCGGAGATATTGCGAGGTGGCTGCCGGACGGCAACGCCATGTATGTGGACCGGGCCGACCAGCAAATCAAAATTAGAGGTGTGCGAATCGAGCTGGGTGAAATTCGCTCGCAGCTGCTTGGCCTTCCCGGGGTAGAGGATGCGGCGGTCGTTGTCCGTATGCGCGATAACGGAGAGAAAGAGCTATGCGCCTATGTGGTCGCTGCGGGCAGCCTCTCTTCGCGCGAGTGGCGGCGGAAGCTGAAGGACAAGCTTCCGGAAGCAATGGTGCCGGCTTATGTCGTAGCTATCGACGCCATACCGCTGACGCCTAACGGAAAGGTAGACCGGCGAGCTTTGCCGGAGCCGGAGGCCGGGCTCAGGGAGCGGTCGGATCTATCGCTTCCGCGAGACGAGATGGAAGAGCGGGTTGCGGCGATATGGAGCGAAGTGCTGACCGATATGAAGGGGCCATTCGGCATGGACGAGGATTTCTTCGAGCTGGGAGGCCATTCGCTAAAGGCGGCAGTCCTTGCCGGAAAGCTGCAGCAGGCGACAGGCATCGAAGTGCCGCTTAGCGTCATGTTCGAGCAGACGACGATTGCGGACATGGCTTCGTGGCTGAAGGAACAGGATGGATCCGCAGCGGCGATCCAGCCAATTCCGAAGGCGAGTCGCCGCGAGTGGTATCCAATGTCGCGCGCCCAGCAGAGGCAATATATGATGCAGCTGCTTGCTGGCGAAGCGACGATGTACCATGTGCCGTTTGTCATTCGGCTTCAGGGCGAGCTTGACCCTATACGGCTGGAGGCTGCTTTCACATCGCTTATAGGCCGGCATGAAAGCTTGCGCACGACGTTCCATCTGGCGGACGAGCAGTTCATGCAAGTGGTGCACGAGCCATATCCGTTCAATATCGAGTGGCTTCATCAGGCAGTGTGGTCTGTCGAAGGCATGACGGGCGCTGCGGGTGCAGGCGAGTTGCCGGTGACAGAGCTGATGGAAGCGTTCAAGCAGCCATTCCGTCTGGATCAGCTCCCGCTGCTGCGGGCAGGCCTGATGCGGCTGAAGGATGAGGAGCATCTGCTGCTGCTCGATATCCACCATATTGTGACGGACGGAGTGTCTTCCGGCATTCTGGTGAAGGAGCTGACGGAGCTGTATTCTGGCCGTACGCTGCCGGAGCCGCGTGTGCAGTACACCGATTATGCGGTATGGCAGAATGCCAGATTCGCGGACGGAGCCTATGAGGAGCTCGAACGCTACTGGCTGGACACGTTTGACGGCAAGCTTCCGGTGCTGGAGCTGCCGACAGACCGTCCAAGACCGCCTATGCCAAGCTACAAAGGGCATCGGCTGTCGTTCCGTCTGGATGCGGAGACGACGGCGATGGCAAGGAAGCTGGCAAGGGAATCCGGGACGACGCTATATACGGTATTGCTGGGCGCTTTCGCTGCCATGCTGGCGAGATACAGCGGCCAGGCCGATGTCATTGTCGGTACGCCTGCGGCAGGCAGGGAGCATGCCGACACGCATGGAATGATCGGCATGTTCGTTAACACGCTTGCGCTGCGGACACGGCCGGAGAACGGGAAGACGGTGCGCGATTATGTGGCGGAGCTGCACGAGCATGTGCTGCAGGCGCTTCAGCGGCAGTCCTATCCTTTTGAGGAACTGGTGGAAAAGCTGCTGCCGGATAAGGATAGAAGCCGCAATCCATTATTTGATGTCATGTTTGTGCTGCAAAATATGGACCGGGCGGACATGGAGGGAGATGGCGTTGTATTCGGCGAGATGCCGTTCGATGCGGGAACCAGCAAGTTCGACTTGACCCTGGAGGCTGTAGAGCTGGAGCGTGAGATTGCGCTGCAGCTGGAATATGCGGCAGATTTGTTCCTTGAGGACACCGCTAGGCGCATGGCGGCAAGCTATGCTGTGCTTCTGCGGGAGATGTGCGGCAATCGGGATGCACGGCTCGGCGGGCTGGAGCTGATTAGCGCGGATGAGCGCGGGCAGCTGCTTGCGGAATTAACCGGAGGGAGCGTGCCGGCAAGCGGCGCGGATAGAGAGAGGAGCAATGGCAAGATGGAACATAATGCGCAAGAGGGGACTATGGGACGGCAAGACAGCGGCACTTTGGCTGTAGGGCAAGGAGCAGCGGAGTGGTTGGGCATTGTGCAGGCAGTAGAGCACCAAGCCGCGCGCACGCCGGATGCCCCGGCCATTCAATTCGGCGCTGTCACCGTGACGTATGCCGAGCTGAACGAGCGGGCGAACCGGCTGGCTCATGCCTTGAGGGCTCAAGGCGTCGGACCGGAGCGCATTGTCGCGCTGATGGCGGACCGCAGTCCGCTTATGCTGATCGGCATCTTCGGCGTGCTGAAAGCGGGCGGCGCTTATGTCGCCATCGACCCAGCCTATCCGAAGGAGAGGATCGATTGGATGCTGGAGGATTGCGGAGAAGCGCTGCTGCTGACCGAAAAAGCATATGCCGGACGGGTATCCGGGGCGATTGTGGAGTGGTATCTGGATGATCCTGAGCTGTACTCTGCGGACAGGGGCAATCCGCAGCCTGTCAACAAGCCGGAAGATTTGGCATATGTGCTGTATACGTCAGGCTCGACTGGACGTCCGAAAGGCGTGATGATCGAGCATCGCGGCTTGTCTCATTTCATCAGCGGCTTCAAGGAGCGTATCCCGCTTGAACGGGGCCAAACCATACTGGCGATGGCATCCGTCTCCTTCGATATCTTCATTGTGGAGAATGTGCTTCCGCTGACACTGGGAATGCGGATTGTGCTGGCGAATGAAGAAGAACGCAATGATGCTGCCATGCTGCAAGGACTGATTGCCTCCCATGGGGTGGATGTGCTGCAAATTACGCCATCCCGCTTCAAATGGTGGAGGAACCAAACGGGGGAAAGCGATGGCTTGCAGGGCTTAAGCGTGCTAATGATCGGCGCCGAGCCGCTGACGGCGGATTTGCTCGGCAGGCTGCGAGCTGCGACGGGAGCCCGCATCTTCAATCTGTATGGACCGACGGAGACGACGGTCTGGACCTCGATTCGGGAAGTGACCGCAGGCGAGGACATTACGATCGGCACGCCAATTCGCGGCTCCGTCATGATGGTGCTTGACGAGGGGCTGAAGCTGCAGCCAACAGGCGTTGTGGGCGAAATATGCATTGGCGGCGCAGGCGTTGGCCGCGGATATCTCAGCCATTCGGAGTGGGATGCCGCTTTTGTGCCGAATCCTTATGCCGAGGGCGAGAGAATGTACCGGACAGGCGATCTTGGACGCAGGCTCGATAACGGCGAGTTTGTCTATGCGGGCCGCCGCGACTTCCAAGTGAAGATCAGGGGCCACCGGATTGAAATCGGTGAAATCGAGCAGCTGCTGCTGCGCCACGAGCAAGTGAAGGAAACCGTCGTAACGGCCTTCCAGGAAGAGGACGGCGAATACGCTTTGTGCGCCTATATCGTTCTGAAGGAAGCTGGGGCTGACGAGCAAGTCCGCGAGATGATCGGCATGCTTCGCGATTATCTTGGAGATAAGCTTCCGGGGTATATGGTGCCGGGATTCATGATGTTTCTGGACGAAATTCCGCTTACGCCTACGGGCAAGATCGACAGAAGAGCGCTGCCGCAGCCGGGATCGGCTGATGAAGGGAAGCGCGAGCTTGCTCCGCTGACGACGGATACCCAGCGCAAGCTGGCGGTGATCTGGCGGGAGCTGCTGGGGACCGATGCCATTGGCGCCAAAGACAGCTTCTTCGAGCTAGGAGGCCATTCCTTGAAGGCGGCCAGTATGGTCGGTCGCATTGCGGAGCGATTCGGACTTGAAGTCTCGCTGCGCGATATATTCATGAATCCGACGCTGGAAGGCTTGGCGGCGCATCTGGACAACAGCAGCACCGAGACTGCGGAGCGGATTCCGAAGCAGCCGGAGCAAGACCATTATCCGATGTCCCGCGCGCAGCGCCGCCAATACATGATGGGGCTCATATCGGGCGAAGCGACCATGTACCATGTGCCGTTCGCCCTCCATATGAAAGGCAAGCTTGATGTGGAAAGGCTGGAGGCGGCCTTCCTCGCCATCATGAATCGGCATGAATCGCTCAGAACGACGTTCCATCATGAGGAGGATGAATTTCGCCAGCGTGTGCATGCGGAGCCGGTCTTTACGCTGGAACGCAATGCAAGGCTGAGAATGGCGGCGGCCAAGCTGCTGTCGGAAGGCGGAGACGAGGGACTGTATAACGGAATCAGCATGCTGATGGAGCGCTTTATCCGCCCGTTCGACCTTGGCAGCCTCCCGCTGTTCCGCGCCGGCTTGGTTCAGCTTGGCGAAGAGCGCCATCTGCTGCTGCTGGATATTCATCACGTCATCACCGACGGCGTCTCTGTCAGCGTGCTGCTGAGAGAGCTGACGACCCTGTATGGCGGCGGAGAATTGCCGGAGCTAAGCATTCAGTACCGGGATTATACGGTTTGGCAGGAGATCAGAAGCGAAAGTGAAGCATATAAGGGCCATGAACGGTACTGGCTGGAAGCCTTCGAAGGCGAATTGCCTTCGCTGGAGCTCAAGACCGATAAAGCTAGGCCGGAGTTGATGCGCTTCGAGGGCAATCTGCTGTTGTTTAGTCTGGAGCCGGAAATGTCCGTCAAGCTGAAGGCTTATGCCCGTGAACGGAGCACGACGCTGTATACGGTGCTGCTGGGCGCGTATTCGATGATGCTAAGCAAGTGGAGCGGGCAAGAGGATATTATTATTGGAACGCCGGTAGCTGGGCGCAACCATGCGCAGCTGGAGGATCTGATCGGAATGTTCGTCAATACGGTAGCGATACGCAGCTTCCCTGAGGCATACAGGTCGATCGGCGATTATCTGTCAGAGCTGCATGAGGATGTGCTGCGGGCGCTAGAGCATCAGGATTACCCGTTCGAGGATTTGGTGCAAAAGCTCGAAATCGAGCAGGACCGCAGCCGCAATCCGCTATTTGATACGATGTTTATTCTGCAGAATATCGACCGCGTCGCTTACCGCTCCGGCGGGATTGAATTTGAGCCAAAGGAATTTGATCCGGGGGTCAGCAAATTTGATATGACGCTGGAAGCGGGGGAGCGGGACGGCACGATCGGCTTCAGTCTCGAGTATTCGGCAAGTCTCTTCTCAGACGAGACGGCACATGCGATGGCGGATGATTACGTGGCGATTCTGCAAGCCATGCTGGAAGGCGGCGGAAGCCGCAAAATCAGCGCGATTATTGCCGGCAATGCCTAAGGCCCAACCTACTAACTCTATTGAAGGAGGCGGCAAGTCATGAAGCTGTCAATGGAACGAAAACCGTTTAACGAGTTTTGGATGAACTGCATGCTGAATCAGGCGTTTTCAATTGCGGTGTCGGAGGAGCCCAGCTATAAGGATGCGGCGTATCTGAATATTTACCGTTATTATCCGTGGGAAGCCGCAACGGACAAGGATTTCCGCTATCCGACGATCGATACGCTGTATTACCTGGACAACCCGGCCAAGTTCCCGCTGTCGCAAGTCATCCGCTACATTGAACCGGGGCATTTCCGCAGCAAGGATACGGTGCTGGAGGAAATAAAGGACATGCTTAAGGGCGGACGCAATATGAGCTTGAACGTCGATTTGTATGACTGGCTGCCGGGCAGCATGGCATGGAAGAAATTCCACTGGTATCATTATTCGCTGTTCAATGGATACGATGAGGAGCGCGGCACATTTTACGTCATTGACGATACGCTGGCGGGATACGAGGAGCATGAGGTTCCTTCGGAAAGGCTTCTGAAGGCGTACGGCAATGCGGAGTACAATGTGAATCCGAATTATATGGGGCCTGCCTATTATGTGTACAACCTGCAGGATAGAATCCAGCCGTACGAGCTGAAGCTGTCCGAGGTGGTGGAGAATGCGGAGCGGCTAGTGAAGGAGCTTGGCGCGTTTTCAATCGAGGGCATGTGGAATGTGGATTCCGATCCGGAGAAGAGGCAGGCGCATCTGACGTACGGCCTGGTCGGCGTCAACATCATATGCAACCGGCATATCGCCAATACCTCGCTGCTCCGTTCCTTGAAGGAGAAAGGTCTGATTAACGAGCCGCTGCACCAGTCGTTGTCCGGGCAGCTTGACGAGGTAAGAGGGGGCTGGGATTTGCTGAAGGACCGGTTCGTGACGGGCGACTTCGAGCGAGCTAGGGAGCTGGAGTTCGCAAGCGGGCTGTTCGCGAAGGAAAAGGCGTTCTGGTACACCCTGGCTGCAGGCGCTTAATATTACAGGTTCAATCATACTACCCGAGAGGCGGGCGTTATGATGATTACTTTATTTTGTTTGCCTTATGCAGGCGGTTCCGCACAAGTATACAAGCGCTGGGCGGGTAAGCTGCATTCCTCCATACGCCTGATTCCAGCGGAGCTGGCTGGACGGGGGAGCCGGATGGGACAGCCGTTCTACAGGAATACGGCGGAGGCCGTGCAGGATCTGTTGCCTTTGGTGCGGCAAGCTGCGCTCGGCGGCGGATCGTATGCCTTATTCGGTCACAGCATGGGCAGTATGCTGGCCTATGAGCTGCTTCATGCGCTGAGAGAAGAGAGCATGCCGCTGCCAGCTGCATCTTTCCTCTCCGGCAGGGGAGCGCCCCATAGCGAGTATGAACAGGGACGCCGCATTCATGAGCTTCCTGATGCGGAGTTTCTGGATGAAGTGAAGCAGCTTGGCGGCATGTCCGCCGAGCTGCTCCAGCACCGGGAGCTGCTTGATCTGTTCCTGCCGATCTTAAGAGCCGATTTCAAGCTGGTGGGCGAATATGAGCCTAAGCCTCGAAAGCCGCTGCCGCTGCGGCTTACCATTCTAGGCGGCAAGGAAGACAGTACGGTCAAAGGATCGCTTGTGGAATGGGAGTATTATGCAGCAGGGGGCTGCGACAGGGTACTCTTCGACGGCGGGCATTTCTTCATTCATGAGCAGGAGAGCGATGTGGTGGCGCTGCTGAACAAGACGCTGACCGCGGTCCCTGCCTTGATCTAGACAAGAAGGAGCGTGAGTGATGATGCTGGACAAGCATGCGGTATGGTTTCCGGGCCAGGGCTCGCAGCGCGTCGGAATGGGGAAGGCGCTAAGCGAGCGCTATGAGATGGCCCGAGAAACGCTGGATGAAGCGAACGAAGCGCTGGGCATGCGGCTGGACCAGCTTATGGCTGAAGGGCCGATGGCTGAGCTGACCAAAACAGAGAATGCGCAGCCTGCCATACTTGCGCTGGGCGTAGCTATGTACCGGATATACAGCCGGGAGTGGGGATACGTGCCTGCCATGGCGGCCGGGCACAGCCTGGGCGAAATAACGGCATTGACCTGTGCGGGCGCGATAGCATTCCCGGATGCGCTTCGGCTTGTGCGCAGACGCGGCGAGCTGATGCAAGAGGCTGCCGCATCGGGCACCGGTGCGATGGCGGCCGTGGGCGGACTTAGCCCTGAGACAGTTGCGATGGCATGCTCCGTCGCAAGCTCGGATGCAGTAAGCGGGGATGGCGTCGTAGTGGTATCCAACATCAATTCATTGCAGCAAACGGTCATATCCGGGCATCAGGAGGCTGTACGCCAAGTATCCGAACGGTTGACAGAGTATGGCGCATCCGTCATTCCGCTGCAGGTGAGCGCGCCGTTCCACAGCCCGTTAATGGCTCCAGCCGCAGCGCAATTCGCCGATGTGCTGGAGCGAATAACCTTCGCAGAGCCAGCCTTTCCCGTTGTATCCTCCCTGACCGGCTTGCCATATCAGAATGCGGGAGACGTTCCGAAGCTGCTCGCGAGGGGGCTGACGGACCCTGTCGATTGGATCTCGGTCGTCCAGTACCTTGAGAACCATAATATAGCTGCCGCTGTTGAGCTTGGGCCGGGCGCGGTATTAAAGCGTTTGTCGCAATCAGCGCGACTGCGTGTGTACGCCTTCGATGACAGAGAAGATGAAGCGCTGCTGGCAGCGGCAAACCGGCAAAACGGCGAATATTCGATCGGATTGCTGAACCGCTGTCTTGCTATTGCTACTTGTGTGCGCAACCGGAACTGGAATGCGGCGGAGTACGAGCAAGGGGTCGTAGCTCCTTACCGCCATGTCCAGCAGTTGATCGAGGGGCTGCGGCAGTCGGGCGGAGAAGTGAAGGAAGAGCATGTATCGGAGGCGATTGCTATGCTGGAGTCCGTGTTCCGCACGAAAGGAGCGCCGGCCGAAGAGAGAGAGCGGCGGCTGTCCAGGCTTAGGGATGAGTTCGGTTTGCATGAGCTGCCGGGAGCTCTGCAATCCGAGCGTCAATATGCAAACAGCATTTAACAGGAAGGAGCTGGAGCATGATGATCCGGCAAACGCTCGATTGGAACAAGCGGGGCATCTGCGATAACTTGGCATTGCTGCCCTCTCCCGTCGAAATTCTGCAAAAGCTCATTGGATTCAATACGACCAATCCGCCGGGCGAAGAAGCAGCGTGCATCATGTATATCCGGGAATTGCTGGAGGATGCGGGCATTCCGACGCGAATTGAAGCGCTTGATCCGGAAAGGCCTAATTTGCTGGCAAGATTGAAGGGAAGCGGGGAAGCTCCTCCCTTGCTGCTCTACGGTCATGTAGATGTCGTCGGCGTTGACAAGCAAGTCTGGAGCCGGGACCCGTTCGGAGGCGAGATTCATGACGATTTCGTCTGGGGGCGGGGGGCGCTCGATATGAAAGGCGGCGTGGCGATGCTGCTGTCAGCATTTCTAAGGGCGCATGTCCGCAAGCTTCCGCTGCGCGGCGATATCATTCTGGCGATCGTGAGCGATGAGGAGGCGGGAGGTGAATATGGCGCCTCCTATCTGGTCCGTGAGCATGCCAACTACTTTAAGGATGTTCAGTATGCGATTGGCGAGTTTGGCGGTTTTTCATTCCATGCGCTTGGGAAAACCTTTTATCCCGTAATGGTAGCGGAGAAGCAGCTTTGCTGGCTGAAAGCGACGATTCGGGGAGATGGGGGGCATGGCTCGCTCGGCAAAGCAGGCACGGACTGCATGGCGCAGCTGGGCCGAATGCTTCAGTCGCTAAGCCGCAATAAGCTGCCGATCCGACCTCATCCTGCAGCCCGGTACATGATTGAAGGCATGGCGGGCGAACTGCCACTCCTGCCGGGCATGCTGCTGAGAGGGCTGCTGCGACCGCGGCTAAGCCAAGTCATATTGAAGCTGCTCGGCGAGAAAGGGAGCACATTCGAGCCGCTACTGCGCAATACGGTCAGCGCTACCGTCGTGCGCGGCGGCGAAAAGATCAATGTGCATCCCAGCGAAATCACCGTCGAGCTGGACGGCAGAACGCTGCCTGGTGTAACGCCGGAGCAATTCATGGAGGAGCTCTATGAGCATGCGATAGACCGATCTATCCGGCTTGAAGTACTTCGTCATGATCCTTGCGCCGCTTCTCCCGACATGTGCATGTTCGGATTATTGTCCGACGTGCTGAAGGAAGCGGACAAGGAGGCAGTTCCCGTGCCGATGCTTCTGCCTGGAGGAACGGACGGCAGATTGTTTGCGGGACTCGGTATTCAGACCTATGGATTTCTACCCATGCCGCTGCCGGGGGATCTGCAGTTCACCAAACTGATTCATGCGGCGGATGAACGTATTCCTGTAGAAGCAGTCGGCTTCGGCACAGATGCGATCTATCGGGTGCTGGAGCGTTACGGGGAGTAAGGAATATAACGTTGGAGCATGGAGAGCGCAAGCTTTATGGCTGGATGGCCTTTAAGCTTGCGCTCTTTGTTTTGCAATAATTTGAAATTATTTATAACTTCTCCCTTTGGATTGACGTTATTATATTGGCGAATTCATTGGAAAGGGGAATCGGGATGAACGATAAATTAAAGAGCCCTCAATTAAGAGCTTTGGCCATTATGATTATACTAATAGTCAGCCTAGGCGTATGGTTTGTATGGGCAAAGGAGAATGGGGCTCCAAAGCAAGCAAAAGTACCTTTTCCCTATAAGCAGACTAATGAAATTGATCCCCAGTTGATAACACAAAGCATTCTACAGGCGATTGGATATCCGGAAGCCGTTCCGGTCGTAACGGCGGGTGACCGATTTGGTGTCGTCTTGTACAACTATCCCGAGCAGCAAGAGAAGGATAAAAGATTACACAGTTTGACTGCTTCCTTCACCGTGCGAGTGGAGAATAAGTTATACTCCTATCAATTGCAGGCTGATCGCAGCGGGGAACTGTTCGTCACTTACGCCAATGAAATCAAATATGTAGGACTGCCCAATGAGGTTCCTCATCCAAACAGCGGGTTTGCGTTGACCGATTTGTTCAGCGCTGTAAGAGACTTCCCGGCGGCGTCTTATCGCAAGCTGGCCTTGCATGGGGACGAAAGCGCGGATCTCTATGGGATCAATTTGGATGAGAGCGGCCCTTTATTAACAGGAGGGAACTTCAATTACAATAGATACGGTTTTCTGCAAAATGAAAGCGGGGACCGCGGCATCGGCATTCCATTTATCATGTTTCACAGCAATTGGGGTACAGTGCGGGATGCATCTCTCGATATTGACGATCCCCATCGGTATCACGGCTTTGGAGGAGAGGGCAAAGCAAATCTGTACTATTATCCCGAAGATGTCTACTTCAAAAGACAAATATAACTGGCTCTTAAGGGACGCTAATTCCAATTGGCGTCTTTTTTATATTCCCGGGACACAAAAAAAGCTTCCAATCCAAGGATTGAAAGCCTGTTGAGTCCGTTATGGTGCGGTCGAGAGGACTCGAACCTCCACGGCTGTTACACCACTAGAACCTGAATCTAGCGCGTCTGCCAATTCCGCCACGACCGCATATCTTATGACGTCAACGAAAACGATCTTATCATAAAAGCTGAAGGATGGTCAAGCATTATTTTCCTAATCGAGATAAAGTGTTGTGAGGAGGGGATTCCGCTAGATAAAAAAAGCCTGGGAGAAGACACCCAGGCAGCGTTCAAGCATTAGTGAAACTTAAAGGTGACATCAGATATGGGCCATGGCTGGCCAGGGAAATCTAAGCGCAATCTGAAATAATCACACAAAAAAACCCACAAACTGCGGCTTCGCAATTCATGAGCTTCACATACAAGGTTGGTGCGGTCGAGAGGACTCGAACCTCCACGGTATTGCTACCACTGGAACCTGAATCCAGCGCGTCTGCCAATTCCGCCACGACCGCATAACTTATTAACGAAGCTTATTGTCGCATGGCAATAAGTACAAGTCAACCTTTTGGTTTGAAGTTTAAATTTTCAGTTTTATCGCCTTTTCATCGTTTCATAATTTGTTCCTTTAAAGGAAAGGATAAGCTGAGAATCGTTCAATCATAACAGAAAAGAGGGGAGTCATCTGATGAACGCGAACGCGTATCGGATTAAAGGGAAAATTCGTACAAGCTTGTTGTTGAAGTGGAGCATCGGCTTATTCATGCTTGCTGCAATGCCGGCGGAGCCTGTTACAGCGGAGGCCCTTGCTGTACAAGAGGCTTTGGGTCAGGAGAGCAACACGGGAGGCAGCCGCAGCGTGGCTATCGTCATTGATGATTTCGGCAACGGCATGCCGGGAACCGAGGAGATGCTTAATTTGCCGGTAAAGATAACGGTTGCAGTCATGCCGTTTATGCCTTCGACTCGCGAGGATGCCGAGCATGCCCATGAGCAGGGCCATGACGTAATCGTTCATATGCCGATGGAGCCCAACAAAGGGCTGAAGAAGTGGCTGGGCCCCGGTGCAATTACAATTGATCTCAGCGATGAGGAAGTGCGCAAACGAGTGGAGGAAGCTATAGACAACGTGCCCCATGCTGTAGGAATGAATAATCATATGGGCTCCAAAATTACCGCGAATGAAAGGATCATGCGCGTCGTGCTGACGGTATGCAAGGAGCGCGGATTATTTTTTCTGGATAGCCGCACTACCCATTTGTCTGTTGTGCCTAAGATTGCCGAGGAAGTCGGAATTCCTGTGCTAATGAACAATGTGTTTCTTGATGATGTCTACACAGAGCAGCATATATCGAAGCAAGTATCGGTACTTCGCAAGCATCTGGAGACTCATGACAGTGCAGTAACGATCGGCCACGTCGGACCGCCGGGAAGAAAGACCGCTTCCGTGCTGAAGCAGTCTATCCCGGGCATACAAGACATTGCTACGTTCGTGAAGCTGTCCGATATGGTTCAACAATCAATGGGCGACCCATTTATACTGCCGAATCCCTGAGGCAATGGCATGCGCAATTTCATTCTGCTTGGAAGAATCGGTCAGCATGACCCTGTCGGCTGCATTGCTGATGAAGCCCATCTCGACAATGACGGAGGGCTGATCGACTCGCCGCAGCAAATAAAACGGCTCGCCTAACCGGGGAAGGCTGGCCGTTGCTTGCTGCCGGTTCAGCGCGTCTTGCAGGCAAAAGGCCAGCAAGGCGCTTTCCCCTGCATCTTGATGCAGGACAAGCGGCCCACGCTTCCCGCTGTTGCGTGCGGAATTGACATGCAGGCTGATCAGCAGCTCACTTCCAATCTCTTCCGTTAACTGCCTGCGCTGAGACAGATCCTTGCGGTGGCGCGAACGGGTATTATGCCATCTGTTCTCATCGCTTAGCGCGTAATCGCCTGTGCGATTCATAATCGCCGGGATGCCTTGGCTTCGCAATATCACATAAAGCTTGCTTGCGATCGCCAAATTGATATCCTTCTCGAGTGTTGCGCCGTGGGACGCCCCGCCGTCGATCCCGCCATGCCCGACGTCAATAATGACTGTCGTATGCGGTAGCGTCCAATGCTGCTCCTCGTCCGCTCGCTCTGATTGTTTTTCCTCCCATGCCCATGCCGATGGAGCATGTCCCCATAACGTGCATGTTAGCGCAATTAAACCGATCAAAAGCAACCGATGCATGATTGCAGCCTCCCGCGTAAATTCAAATTGTCCAAAAACATCCAGCCATCATGATAAGCCTTCCTGTACGTTATCGTGGCTTACGGAAGGTAAACTCATGCATGGTTAGGCGCAAAAAGAATGGGGAAAGCTTTAGATAGCAAGACATTACGGGGGGTGACGGACATGGCGGGAGGCAATGATCTGGTCAAATACGTGACCGAGCAATTGGTGCAGTATATGGAGACGCCTGCGGAGCAGCGGAAGCAAGCACGAACAACAGCCAAGGCGCAAAGAGAGCCTTGGCTGACGCGATGGTTCGGATGGGGGCCTGCCAGCTTAATGATCTGGTGGCGCAGCAAAAGCCGCACCGAGCGCAATCCTTAACGATAAAACTTTCCTTGTTCCACCAGCAGCTTAATCGGCATATATCGGCGGTCATCGGACTCTTCCCTGGATAAGGCGAGATAAAGCTGGCCGCCATTCCACGTATCAAAGCCTACAACGGACCAAACTTGAAGCATTTTCCCCTCAAAAGATTCCACAGTGTAACGAATTTCTTTCTTTTCGGTAATAGACTTGAGCAAAGCAGTATATTTCTGGTCACTTAGCGGTATTGGCGCTTTCGTCAGCCAAGGCAGACGGCCATACGGATCAAATGACGGGTTAACGGTTGAGCTTTTCAGATTGGTGCCGGCTTCTATCAAGCCTTCTGCAAGATCCTGCTCGCCGGATGGAGTCCAATCGTCATCCTTGCTGACAGGAAGCTCCTCTCCGGAAACGGCATCTGTATAATGTACGACAGATCTTGAAGTAATCCGCCAGGCAACATGCAGGGGATGGCTATATACCCGCTCTGCCTTTATTTGCTTAGGTATGAGTTCAAGCTGCAGCAGGGAAAGCTGCAGCGATTGTTCATTGAACAAAGGGTAAGAGCCGGTACCGTATTCACCTAGCTGGTAGCCGCCTTCCTCTGTGGCATGAATGACCAGATAACCGACAGGAATTTGGGATGTGTTCTGAATAACAGCAAGCCAGCTATGCGTACCGGGACCAAGCGGAGAGACGGCAATGTTGGAGCCCTTCCAGGACTTGTATCCGGGCTTGGCCGAAAGCTCGTCCGCCCAGAGCTTTGCCTGCTTCCGAACGTCCGGCATTGCAGCTTGTCCGGTTGTCGAAGCATGAACCTGAAAGCTGCCGATTCCTGCTGCAAGACACCAGAGGATTAGCAGAACTGCAATCCATGATTTGGATGCGATTTTAGACATTATGTCATCACCTCCATCCAAGTGTAGCGGACAGGCTTTAAGAAGGCTGTTGCAACCTGTCGCGCCGCATGATAAATAATGGAGGTTTTTTTGCCGCAATGATGCGGTTTCCGTCTATTTCTATTCAATCGATGCCCTCCAGGTGAAAAACGCCGCAGTTAATGACGGAAGCCGTCACCCGGGGTTCGTATTGCCATCTGGTCTCCGCTTGCCGCTGTTCATACTGCTCTTGAATTGACGGCTTATTCTCATCTGTCGCATGCTGGAGAAGCGGCTTGTAGTAGGCTTCTATCCGATCCAGCTCTTCTTGCAGCCTGGCGGAGGCGTCCCCGGCCCAGGTGTAATCATAGTTTTTCAGCTTGCGCTCCAGCGCTTGCTCTACGATCGATTGCGCCTTGGCGAATGATATGCCATTTTTTGTTACATGGATATTGGACGGAAGCCGAGGCGTAAGCTTCAGCTCCAGCAGCCGGTCGTGGAAGCGATCCGCGCAATAGCCGGTTACAAGCGATACGCCAAAGCTGTGGATTTCCTCGCGCTTGCGGTCGCAGGCGAATTCGACCCGCACATTGACGCCAAGCCAGGCCGTATAAGGCGTCGAGCTGTACGGGGTGGCGCTTCGCTTATCTGCCTCCTGGAATAGATAGACGAAGCTGCCGCGCGCCTTCGCAGCTCCGAACAGCTGCTCCAGCTTTTGCGAGCCGAAGTAGACGTCATGCCTTGGAATGCGGGGCGCATTGACTGAGCTGTTGATGAACCCGAAGGAGCGGGCCAGGGCTGCATCTGCTGCGGCTGTCTGGCTGTCGGACGCTTCTTTCTTCTCTGGCAGGGGTTCGTTCTGAAGCGCTTCGTATTTCTCCTGGTCTGTGACGAACAGGAAGGTCATCGTCTCCGGCTCCGCGCCTACCCGGTCCACAAAGCTCCAATAATATGGGCGGTTAGTCAGCTCTCTGTCGGCATCGGGCGACAGCTTTACTGTAAAGTGGGCAGGCGATTTCTCGATAATGGAGCAATCGGTAGCCTCCAGATAACGGTTCACATACTTATGAATCTGCTTCGTGTTCATGGCTCTACCTCCACGGTTTGTCCAAGCTTATCCATCTTCACCAGCAGATCGGGCCCGGCGGAATAAGGGTTGTCTCCGCTTGCCTTCACGGCATGGCGGATTTGGCTGATAGAGCTGCCAAGTGAGTTCAATTGGCGCTTCAGATGATCCTGGTCATTGCCGGATTCCAGCAGCACTTTGGCAAGCCGCTGCTCCAGCGATTCGCCGCCCTCCAGCTTCTCCAGAATATGATCCAGCTCTCCGATAACCAGCTCGAACAGGTTGATTTTCTCATGCAGCAAATTGACGATATGCTCTTCAATAGTGCCAAGCGTGCACAGGTTGTAAATCTTGACGTCCTCGGTTTGCCCGAGCCTGTGAACGCGGCCAATCCGCTGCTCTACCCGCATCGGGTTCCAAGGCAGATCGAAGTTGATCATATGGTGACAAAATTGCAGGTTAATGCCTTCGCCGCCTGCTTCGGTCGCAATCAGAATCTGCGCGCGTCCGCGGAACAGATCCATCATCCAGTCCTTTTTGCCTCGGTTCATGCCGCCGCGGTAAGGAACGGCCATCATATTATGGGCGCGGAAAAACTGCAGCAAATATTCCTGCGTCGCACGGTACTCCGTAAAGATGATGACTTTCTCGTTCATTTCTTTCACGAGCTCCATCGCTTTTTCAGCTTTCGTATTAGCGGTGATGCCTTTAATCTTCTCTACCAGCTCCCAAATTTTCGGACGAAGAGGGGAGTCTTCCGTTGTTTTCTTGAATAGATTGACTAATGTAAGGAAGACGGCATCTCTGCTGCTGCATACTTCCCGCTGCAGCGTTACAAGCGACAGCATGCTGGTCAGATCGCCGCCGCTTTCGTCATAACGCTCCTTCACGAAGCCGGTGACGGCATCATAAAGAGCCTTCTCCTCCGGCGACAGCGAGAGCGGAATGTTCTTGACGAAGCGCTTGGTGAAGTGAATGCCGCCGTCTCCTCTCCGGTTGCGGATCATAACGGAGGACAACGCTTCCTGCAGCTGATCCTCGTTCTTCGGCAGCCGCTTGTCGACAACGAAATTGGCGGCAAAATCACTTTGTCCGCCGAGTTGGCCGGGCTTCAGCAAGGTAATCAGATTGTATAGCTCGTCCAGATCGTTCTGGATCGGCGTGGCAGTAAGCAGCAGGCAATACTTCTTGCGCAGCTGGGTTGCAAATTGGTAGTTGGTTGTTTTTTTGTTCTTGAGCTTATGAGCCTCGTCAATAATGATCAGGTCGTAATCGGTGCCTAGCACGCGCTCCCGGTGCGGGTCGCGTTTGGCTGTATCCATGGAAGCGACGACGACATCGTAGCCCCACGTATGTTCCTTCTTCTGGGCGACGGCGGATATGCCGAATTTCTGGTTCAGCTCTCTTACCCATTGGAGCACGAGAGAAGCCGGCACAAGTATAAGCGCGCGTTTGACTAGCCCGCGCACCATGTATTCCTTCAGCACCAGGCCGGCCTCGATCGTTTTGCCAAGGCCTACTTCGTCAGCTAGTATCGCCCTGCCTCCCATTTCATGCAGCACTTTGCTGGCGGTGCCGATCTGATGGGGCATCGGTTCAAAGGAAGGAAGCGTGCGCAGGCATTGCAGCTGCTCGAAGCTCTCAACCCGTTTGGCTTGCTCCGCTTCCATGGCGAGCTGATAGAGCGTCCAGTCATCCCACGGGCCATTGCGGCTCATCCGTAGCTGAAGCTCATCGAACCAGGAACGGTCAATTTGCAGGTCAACATGCGGATGCAGCTTGCGTCTCGCGTATGGAGATTCGCCCTCCGTGCTGTTCTGCGTCTTAGAGTCGAAGGTCATCTTAGTGCTCCTTTCACTAGTTGCAGCGGTTAGTTGTCATTAGTATAGCCTTCCTGAGGCATATTAATAAGATTCACGGTTCTGTCATAAGATTATCTATATATAGTGTGTTATAATAATAAATACATACAATATGTTGATTTTTGATGCGATTCATAGGATTGAAGGGAGAGAATCGGAATGCGGAGATTAACGGGACTTAGCGAAAAAATATTTTTGGACAGGTATGCGCGCAAGCATGAGGATGCGGGGCGGGTAAAGGCCGGGGACACCGTGCTTGCCTTGCTGAAGGACGATGCCAAGTTTCCAGTGAAGGAGGTCGTCGAAGTGGTTAGCCGCGAGGGGGAGCAGGTGACCGTCAAGACTGGAGACGGCGAGCTATTGCAGACGACGACCGGAAGGCTGACTCATCCGATTGAGCTGTCGCCTGATCAGATGTGGGACCGGCTTGCCGAAGCGATGGCATCCGTAGAGCGAACGCCTGCCAAGCGAGTGGAGTGGGAGAGAAAGTTCCGGGAGATCCTGGACGACTGGAAGCTGGTGCCCGGCGGACGCATTGCGGCGGGAGCCGGTGCGAGCGATGAGTTGACCCTGTTTAATTGCTATGTGGTTCCATCTCCGCATGATAGCCGCGGAGGCATTATGAAGACGCTCACGAATATGACGGAAATTATGGCGCGCGGCGGCGGCGTAGGCATGAATCTCTCTTCGCTACGCCCCCGCAGAGCCATCGTCGCCGGCGTCAATGGAAGCTCCAGCGGCTCGGTCTCCTGGGGTGGCCTGTTCAGCTATACGACGGGCTTGATCGAGCAAGGCGGAAGCAGACGCGGCGCGCTGATGCTGATGCTGAACGATTGGCATCCCGACCTGCTTGAATTTATTACGGTGAAGGAAACGATGGGTCAAGTGACGAACGCCAACCTGTCCGTTTGCGTGAGCGATGCCTTTATGGACGCTGTCAAGCGCGACCTGGATTGGGAGCTGGTCTTCCCGGATACGAAGGATCCCGACTATGATGAGGTGTGGAATGGCGATCTGGATGAATGGCGCAAGCTTGGCAAAAACGTCCTGACCTACAAGAAGCTGCGGGCGAAAGAGATCTGGCACCGGATTATCCATTCCGCTTGGAAGTCGGCAGAGCCGGGCGTTGTCTTTATGGAGCGGTACAATAAGATGTCGAACAGCTGGTACTTCAACCCGATCGTCTCGACGAACCCGTGCGGCGAGCAAGGGTTGCCGGGCTGGGGCGTATGCAACTTGTCCGCGATTAACCTGTCCAAGTTCTATGATGCGGAGAAAAAGGACGTCGATTGGGCAGAGCTCGGCAAGGTGACGGGCTGGTCTGTCCGGTTCCTAGACAATGTCATCGATAAGACGCCTTATCATTTCGAGGAGAATGAACAGAACCAGAAGCGCGAGCGGCGGATCGGACTTGGGACGATGGGACTTGCGGAGCTGATGATTAAGCTGGGCATCCGCTATGGCAGCGAGGAGTCGCTGGCATTCCTGGATAAGCTGTACGGCTTTATGGCGAAGGAAGCTTACCTGGCCTCGTCTCGCATTGCTTCTGAGAAAGGGTCTTTCCCGGCCTTTGACCGGGAGAAGTATGTGCAGAGCGGCTTCATGAAGGAAATCATCAAGGCATATCCGGAGGTAGGAGAGGCCATTGCCAAGAGCGGCATTCGGAACGTGACCATCATTACGCAAGCGCCGACGGGCAGTACGGGGACGATGGTCGGCACATCGACAGGCATCGAGCCGTATTTTGCCTTCGAATATTTCCGCCAGAGCCGACTTGGCTTCGACAAGCAGCTTGTCCCGATTGCTCAGGAGTGGAAGGATGCGCATCCAGGGGAAGAGCTTCCGGATTATTTCATAACCGCGATGCAGCTGTCTGCTGAGGATCACATCCGTACTCAAGCCGCTATTCAGCGCTGGGTCGACAGCTCGATCTCCAAGACGGCCAATTGTCCGGCCGACTTTACGGTAGAAGAGACAGAGCGGCTGTACGAGCTGGCTTATGAGCTTGGCTGCAAGGGCGTCACGATCTATCGCGATGGCAGCCGGGATGTGCAGGTGCTGTCTACCTCAGATAAGAGCGAGGCTGACAAGGGGGATGCAGGCGAGGACAGTACCGACGTTTCGTTTGTTGAAGCCGAGGTTGTGGAAAGTGTGGAAGCTGTAGAGGCTGACCATGATGCTGAAGCTGCAGCACCAGCGTCAAGTGAAGCGCTGTGGGCTGCGCAGGAAGCAACGGTAACTGCTGAAGTTACGTCAGGGTCGGCTTTGAAACTCGCTCCGGCTGTGGACAGACAATACAAGAAGCGGCCGTCGGTGCTGCGCGGAGCGACCTATAAGATCAACACGCCGTTCGGCATGGCATATATAACGATCAATGATCTGGACGGCACGCCTGCGGAAATCTTCCTCAATGTCGGCAAAGCGGGCTCCGATGTATTCGCCATGGCGGAAGCGCTTGGCCGTGTATGCTCGTTGTTCCTGCGCTACGGGGACCATGGTGAGAAGATCAGACTGCTTATTAAGCATCTGAAGGGCATCGGCGGCTCCGGCGAGTGTGGAGGCCGACAGTTCCGGATCGGGAGAAGTCGATTACCCTCCTGGTTTGAAAAGCGAGGAACATCAGGAGGAGAGCTCCACCTATCAAGAGATAGACCTCTGTCCGTCCTGCGGCTCCGCTACGCTGATCAACCTGGAAGGCTGCAAGCAATGTGCCAGCTGCGGGTTTAGCAAGTGTAATTGAGCAAGATAAATCTTTGGAAAAATCATAGTTAGCATGTACCGAAGGCCATTAGGCACCTCGGCTAATCAGAAATAAAATGACCGTCATTTCCAACTACGGATGTTGGAATGGCGGTCATTTTATTATTTTGAGCCTGCTTCCGATAACGACAGCAAGTATATCAGTTCCACTGATTGAATGAATCCATTACTAGATTATATAGTAGATACTTTAAAATAGTTGATTCTGTAGTTCATTTGATCTATTAAAAATAGTTCTGGAGTTTTATCGGCATTGTGGAGTATAACTGAAATAGGCAATTTTGCCCAAGTGAAAGTATCATAATTGGAATTTGAATTAAAACTGAACCATCATTGGGGAGTTGAACGTCTTGGAAATATTATATATTTGGTTTAAAAAGCATCTGCAATTCGAAAATGCCGGTTTTCAATTGAGTGCGAAGTATCGTTTCCATTTCGATCATAGTAATGGTATTTTGCACATTGCAGAAAACCCGGATTATCAATCCGATTTCTTCCGTTTAGGCGATCCAACGGAACCGGCTGTTGTGAAACAGATTACGGCCCTCGTGGGGGAGAACGGTACGGGCAAAACAAGCTTTCTGGACTATATTAAAAATGTCGTTCTGAACCGTCAGGAAATTCAGCAGGCGCTGATCGTCATCAAGGACAGCCGGGAGCGGCATCTGATCTGGTACGACGATTCCGTCATCGAATTAAAGGAAGTACAGGGAAGAGAGCTGCTTTCGCCATGTTTCGAATCTCCCAAGGCGCTGTCGCCCGGCGCATTGCCGGAATCCTCAGCTATCTTTTTTTCCAATGTATTCGATCATTCCTATGAGAACCAGGCTTCCCATTACTATAATTTATCGACCAACTATCTGATTCGCGGCGATCGTTTACAACGGCTGGAGGATGAGCGGTTTGCGGAGGATCAGAAGGAGATTGACGTCCATCGCGATAAGGAAATTCATCGGCAGGTACTTTTTGTGCATAAATACAAAGCCGCTTATCAACAGGAGCTCCCGATTCCTCTTCCGGAACGGCTGACCGTGAGCCTTCGCGACGCAAGGCCTGACACAGAGCTTGAAATCAACAAATTGTTAGAAGCGTACGCACCGTTCTATATACAATTCAACAAAGCGATTGAACAAAAAATAACCGAAGAGCAGAAGCGGCTTCATAAAAAGGATATCACCAACCGGGAAAAAATAGATGTGAAAAAAAGCATTTTTATGTACCGCGCATACAGGGCCAGCGTACGCAGCCTGTTGAAGGAGTTAGCGGCTTTTCAAAATGACCCGTATTTGGACAGCATTCTAGGTCTGCTCAATCTGGAGAAAGTACAATCGCAAAAGGAAACGATTTTTCAATTTGTAAGACGTTTTCTGCAAGCCCTAATCAACCGAAGCAATGAGAATGACCGCAAGCTTTGGTTGGAAAATATCATGAAAGTATTGAAATTCTACGACATTTTCTCAGGGAATATCGAGGATTGGACGGAGCGGGTGTTTTCCATCCCGATCGAATTGGGCGATGTGAAAAATAGCGGATCTCATCAATTTGTAGAAGCATACCGGGGGTCGTACCGGGCCTATCCCTATCTCGATTTTGGCTGGCATAACTTAAGCTCGGGACAGACGGCAATGCTTAATCTGTTCGCCAGATTGTTTACAAGAGCGGACGGATATTTCGGAGACAATCAAAAATTGTCCAAGGACGTGCTGTTGCTGATCGACGAAGGCGAGCTTTATTTCCACCCGGAATGGCAGCGGAGATTTATTCGTGATGTCATTTCTTTTTTGACTATTGTGTTTCCCAATAACCGCTTTCAAATCATAATGACATCGCATTCTCCATTTTTGCTTTCGGATTTGCCGGGCTCCAGCGTCGTTTATTTGAAGCACAAAAATGGAAGGCTGGCGGTTGAAGACGGATTAACCAGCGGCAAAAAAACGCTCGCCGCCAATATTCACGATATGTTTGCGCTCGGCTTCTTTATGGAGACGACTGTTGGCGAGTTCGCGCGAATCAAGATTAATCAACTGATTGAGGAATTGGAATTATTTGAAACTAGGAAAGAGAGATATTACTTCATTTCCGAAGAGACGGTAGCTTATTTACTGCCAATGATACGTTCGGTTGGAGAACCGTTAGTGGCAGATAGACTACTGGAGCGGTATTATCAGTTGCTGGAAGACAACGACCCGGAGCGGCATGCGCTGAGGCAGCTAAAATATTGGCAGCAGGAGCTGGAAAGGCTTCGCGATAAAGAGGAAGGTAGAAATGATTAATATTTATGAGGTTTCCCAAGAGCTTTTGGCCCATGAGCATTATATGGAGATCGTTGCGCAATTGAATAAAAGCAAAACCTCCAGCGTGGCTGCCGCAGAGCGATGGCTGCGAGGCTCCGATCCCCGTTTTACGCTTGAATACGTCATAAAGGCGAAGCCGGAACAATTGCGTGAAATACGGTCTATTTGCGGCGGGAGAGCGTTATCGCCAGCGGGTTTTCCCCCCGAAATTTCATATTTTCAAACCATGTACGGCTACTTTTCTGAAGGGCAAGGGAACTCAATTGGAAATTCCGGGTACAACGCGATTCAGTTGATGGAGAAATTGAAGCTTCGCGTATGTCCTTTGTGCAATCGCAACCATATTGGGAATGTGACGCGCCCGCAGCGGGGAACGAAACGGACAAGCCAACTGGATCACTTCCATAATAAATCGGATTATCCGTATCTCGCGATGTCTTTCTACAACCTGATTCCGTCGTGTCCTTGCTGCAATCACGCCAAAGGAAAAGAGGATATTAATCTGTCGCCTTATGAAGCGCAAGATCTGGACCCGTTGCTGCAGTACCGGTTTAACATTGAAAATATAGATTTCCTGACTAGCGAAGAGATGCTGGCCGTGTCGTTGAGATATCATCCGTCCATGCAAAAAAATGTTGAAGTTCTCGGTCTGGAAGATTTGTACGCCAAGCATAACAACGTTGCTTTTGAGATCGTGCAAAAATTTAAAATGTATACCAAGCTGCGGCGGAAAGAAATCGTGGATACCTTCCCGGGATTATATCGAAATGAAGAGGATCTTCGAGCGTCCTTGTTTGGAAGCTACGCCAATAAAGCAAATATGAAAAAACAGGCGCTCGCCAAACTGAAAAAGGATATATTCGAGCTGCTGGATGCCGAGGAGCGGCGCAGACGTTCTGTATAGGAAGCGGCGAATCGCGCGCAACAGATTCGATGGTCATTGTTATCGTTCATTTACGATACAAAGGCGGAAATCATGTATGTCATAAATGAAGGTACAGGTGTGGAATTGGACAAGTATCAATAGGAACCGCCCCAGGATGAAAAATCCAAGGGGGTGGTTCTTTTTTTCGCGGCGCGACTATGCCGTAATGCCTATATATTTTCAATAAAATATACCAAAAAAATTATATATTAATGTATAATTTTACTTAGACATCTAGTCCTAAATTCCCGATATCTAAGCACTCTTTTAAAAAATTACAATGTATACAGGAGGGTAATCTATTGAAAAAAATTTTCGTAATGTGCATGTTAATCGTATTGATTATAGCAGGGTGCTCCAAAGTGGGTCCCGTACAGAAAGAAAATATAAATTTGTCGATTGGTTCTCCTGGGGGGATTAGGGAAGATTTTCAAACGATACTTAACAACGCCTTTCCAAATTATGAAATAACCTATGAGATCCTTTTATACAATGAAATCGAATCATTGTACGAAGCAAAGAAATTACCCGATATTATTCTTGATACAGATTCCGCGTCCGTTCCGCCCCATTTGCGGGATAAATTCTATACGGACTTAAGCCCTTTTATAAGCAAGGAGAATGTGGATTTATCCCAATTTGCTCCGGCTCTATTGGAAAGAAACTCCGCTGAGAACGGCGAGTTATATGGGTTGCCTGTCCAAAGGTTATTAACCGCGTTATTTTATAATAAAGCCCCTTTCGATGCTTTCGATATTCCCTATCCGACCGATGGAATGACTTGGGACGAGGTGATCCTGCTTGCAAGCCGGTTCTCTGATTTTCCTAACGGATCGAAATATGTAGGTCTAGACTTTATAAGTGGCAACGGAGTGCAAATGCTATTAGATCAATACAACGTCACGTATTTGGACCCGCAAACCGATCAATTCAAATCATCTTCCGAATTATTGGAAGTGGTTCAAAAGATTGATAACCTATATGAAAAGAACGGGAATAGACCGACGAGGAGTTTTTTAAGTTTCCCAGATGGCTTTATGAAACACGGGACAACGGCAATGTATCTTGGTATTCTGGCAGATCCAATCGTACAGGGAGCCGCCAACAATCAAGATATCGATTTGGTGACCTTCCCCCGAGTTGATGCCAGTTCCAATATGGGATCTGGAACGAGGGTAGTTTCTGTTCACATCAACAGTGAAAGTGAAAATAAAGAAAGCGCGTTTGAAATCATAAAATATCTGGTATCGGATGAACTGCAAAAGTTCTTGGTGGAAAATGGAGGAGGAACTGTACTCAACGAATTTACTCATAATGATGATTTTGGGAAAAATATTCCAGAACTTCGCGACAAAAATGTAAAAGCACTGTTTGAGATGGATCTTCCTGAACTAGATAGACCAAGCAAGTACGAATGGATAGCATATCAAGGGGCAGGCCCCTTATTGGCTGAGCTCATTATGGGCACAAAATCAGTGGACGACGTTATGGATGAAATGGAAAGTGCTGTGAATGATGCCGTTATTGCGGCAAAAGCTAAGGAAGTCGAAGAGGGATAGATGGCCTAGATGGACACTAGCGCGCACGATTCGGAGAGAAAGCTTCAACTTGCGGTAGACGTGGCGCGTCAAGGATTAACAACGAATGTCATTGCTCACCGATTATTTACGATACATGATACATAGGAACCACCCCAGGATGAAAAATCCAAGGGGGTGGTTCTTTTTTTCGCGGCGCGACTATGCCATCATGTAAGTGGGGGCGATGAAGGATGTTCCAGGATTTTAAGCTCAACGGCGACCGGCCGGTCGTCATACAGGTGAAAGAATACATTCAACGTTTAATTATAAAAGGGGCGCTTCAAGCGGACCAGAAGCTGCCTTCCACGCGCGAGATGAGCGGTCTGCTGAAGGTGAGCCGCAATACCGTAATTGCCGCGTACGAAAGCCTGGAGGATGACGGCTTTGCATATGCGATACCAGGCAAAGGCAGCTATGTAGCTGCGATGTCGGGTCATTCAGCAGCAGAGGGCAGCAGTTTAGACGGTTCTGCCAGCTTGCAGATTGATTGGAAGGCCAGAATGAATCGATACGCCATATCCGCTGTTGAGTTGGATATTATGAAGCAGGGCATCCGCGGCTCGAAGGGCATCATCTCATTCACCAGCATCGCTCCGGATGAGCATTTGTTCGATCTGGGGGATGTCAGGCGAGCCTTCATGGACCGGATGGCGATCGAAGGCCAGGTGCTGCTCAATTACGGCTATGCCAAGGGATATAAGCCGCTTATCGAATACTTGATGCGCTACATGGAGAATAAGGGTGTCGATCTCAGCGGCAAAGATATGCTCATTACAAGCGGTTTTACGGAAGGCTTCGACATTGCCTTGTCTGCGCTGCGGCCTGAATCGCGAAGCGGAGCGGCTATTTGTGAAAATCCGACGCACCATACGGCACTCAAAAATTTGAAGTTGCAAGGCTTCCAAATTAACGGAATACCGATGGAGCGCGACGGTATTTCTACTGAGAAGCTCGAGCAGGTGTTAAAGCAGGGACTCACATTCGACCTGGCTTATCTAACGCCTTCGTATCATAATCCGACTGGCATCGTCATGTCGCCGGAGAAGCGAAGCGCTGTTATGAAGCTAATGACGCAGTACGGTGTTCCGGTGATCGAGGATGGTTTTAACGAAGAGCTGAGATACTCGGGCGCACATATTGCACCGCTCATTGCGACAGCAGGGCAAGGGAACGGAGTAATCTATATCGGCAGCTTCTCGAAGGTGCTGTTCCCCGGCTTGCGGGTTGGCTGGGTGCTGGCAGACAGGGCACTGATCGGCCATCTGGAAAGCATCAAGCGGGCAAGGTCGATTCATACGTCAACAATCGATCAATCGATTTTGTATCAATATTTGCTCAATGGCAATTTCGACAAGTATGTGAAAAAAGCGCGTACAGAGTATAAGCGCAAGTATGAGCTGACCAAAGCATGCTGCGAAGCCTATCTCCCCGATGCGGAGCTGACAGGCGATGGAGGACTGCATCTGTTCCTTACTCTTCCAAAGGACGTGAATACACGCGAGCTGCTGGCAGCCTGCACGGAACAAGGCGTTATTTTTACGCCGGGAGACCGCTTCTTCATACAGGACGGCGAAGGGATGAATACGCTGCGGCTTGGATTCTCAAGAGTGGCAGATGAGCATATCGAACAGGGAATTCGGGTCATTGGAGAGCAGGCAATCAAGCTGATAAACGCAAAATGATAAGTGGGGTGCCAGGGATGAAAATCGGCGTTATTATGGGCGGTATTTCGACGGAGCGCGAGGTTTCTTTGCAGACAGGTCAAGGGATGGTTAGACATCTCGATCGCAGCCGCTATGAAGTGGTTCCTATCGTCATTGACCAGCGGGAGGATTTGATTACGAAGGTTCAGCAATCGGGTATTGATCTGGCATTGCTTGCGCTGCATGGCCAGTTCGGCGAAGACGGAACGGTGCAGGGGGCGCTCGAGACGCTTGGCATTCCGTATACAGGGAGCGGTGTATTGGCAAGCAGCCTGTGCATGAACAAGGAGCTGTCCAAGACGCTGCTAGCCGCTGGGGGTGTGCCTACGCCAGAGGGGCTGAGCTGGAAGGGGATGAATGAGTACGATCCGCAAGCGGTGGAAAGGCTCGGCTATCCCGTTATAGTGAAGCCGAATACAGGCGGCTCCAGCATTGGCATTCAGCTTGTGCATAATGAGCGGGAGCTGCAGTCCGCTGTGGAAGAAGCCTGCGATCTGGATGGAACGATCCTGATTGAGCGCTACATCAAAGGGACGGAAATCACGTGCTCTATTGTGGACGGCGAGGCGCTGCCGATTATCGGCATCCGTTCCGCGCATTCGGAGTGGTTCGACTATAAGGCAAAATACGAGGACGGCGGTGCGGAGGAAAAGGTGATCGAGCTGCCTGCCGCAGTGGAACAGCGTGTCCGCGAGGCGGCGCTTGCCAGCTACCAGCTGCTGCAATGCTCGGTCTATGCAAGAGTGGATATGATTTTGTGTGGAGATATGCCCTACGTGCTGGAAGTCAACACTTTGCCGGGCATGACTGCCAACAGCCTGCTTCCCAAAAGCGCAGCTGCGGCGGGTCTAACCTTCTCCGGGCTGCTGGACCGTATTATTGAAATCTCTCTGCGAGAGCGGAGTCCGGAACGGGGGATGGCTCATGTGTAAGGAAGAAGGCTCGGAACGATTCTTATCCTCTCGTGTGCAGCTTATTCGGCCGTCAGGCATTCGCAAGTTCTTTGATCTGAACGCAGCGTCTGGTGGCGATACAATCGCCCTTGGCATAGGAGAGCCGGATTTTGTCACACCGGAGAAGGTTCGCGAGGCATGTATTGAGGCATTGCGCGCAGGCCATACGAAGTATACCTCCAATGCGGGGAATTTAGAGCTGCGGGAGGAGATTGCGGCTTACTTCCAGGCTAGCTTCGGATTAAGCTATGACCCTGGGCAAGAAATTATCTTGACGGTAGGCAGCAGCGAAGCGGTCGATCTGGCGCTGCGGACCGTCATTAACCCTGGAGATGAGGTGCTGATTCCGGCGCCGAGCTACGTCGCCTATGAGCCAATCACTCATCTGCATGGAGGAAAGATTATAGAAGTAGCGATCTCGGCAGAGCAGCAATTCAAGCTGACCCCTGAGGCGCTCCAAGCGGCTATTTCGCCAAATGCCAAAGTTTTGATGCTCAATTATCCAAGTAATCCGACCGGATCAGTGATGACTGAGCAGGACTGGCAGCCGATTGTCGAGCTCATTATCAAACACGATCTGGTCGTCATTTCCGATGAGGTCTATGCTGAACTAACGTATGGAAGAAAGCATGTCAGCATCGCTTCATTGCCGGGCATGAGGGAGCGTACCATTGTGATCAGCGGTTTTTCCAAGGCGTTCGCGATGACCGGCTGGCGGGTAGGCTATGCGTGCGGTCCGCGAGCATTTGTAGCCGCTATGCTGAAAATTCACCAGTATACAGCCGTATGCGCTCCTGCGATTGCTCAGGTTGCCGCGCTGGAATCGCTGAGACACGGACTTGCTGCCAAGGATGAGATGATGGCGAGCTATAATGAACGCCGCAAGCTGTTCGTCGCCGGCTTGAATGCAATCGGACTGAAATGTCATGAGCCTGAGGGAGCTTTTTATGCTTTTCCATCAATTGCGTCAACGGGTATGTCTTCCGAGCAGTTCGCGCTTCATCTATTGAAGGAAGCGAAAGTGGCAGTGGTGCCGGGTCATGTGTTCGGAATGGGAGGAGAAGGGCATGTCCGCTGCTCCTATGCCACCTCGATCGTGGACCTGGAGAGGGCGCTAGAGCGGATGGACAAATTTATGCAGGCGATGCAGCCTGTTTAAGATCAGGCAGGAGTAATCGTAGAGCTTCAACTTTTCGCAGCAGCGGGGTTGAGGCTTTTTTTATTTTGACCCATACCCATTCTTGGAATCCGCTTCTTGCAAATAGCTTACTTGCCAATCGTTCATCGCATTTCGCAAATAAGAGATAAATGGTAGAATAGGTGAATAAAGGATGTTGGCGAGGGATCTATACGTGTTGAACAAGAAAAAGATATCGGTGTTTTTGCTTATCATCATGATTATGGGAATCGCGGCAGCTTGCTCGCAGCCTGTAATGACGAATGAAGAAGGCATGGAATTGGGGGAAAAAGAGCAAGTGATCCTATTCGAGGCTGTATCGCTTGAAGAAGGGTTTGTTATGAACAAACAAAGGCTGCTGGACTTAGCGGCGGCCATTGATTCGCTGCTGAAGAAAGGCGGCTACACGCAGCCCGAAATCAGAATAATAGGGGACAATCGCCTGCGGCTGGCATTTCCAGATATCGATCAGGAAGAATTGGATGGAACCAAGTCCTTTATTCATCAGTCCTTAAAGCTGACCGTGCGCAGTGAGGAGGGGGCTATCGTTATGGAAAGAAAAGACTTTATCTATGGTGGCGCATTTGTTGGCTTCAATATGGATGAAGAGCCTATGGTTTTTACAACGTACTGGGATACCGGCAAGCTTGAGGCCGTAACGAATCGGCTTACTGGGCAGTCGATTAGCTATTACATGGGGGAAATCGAACTGATTTCTGTACATATTGACGCTCCTTTAACGGGGGCAATGGCTTCGATTGTAACCAAGTCCGATGTCAGCCATGCCAAGGATATCGCCCGGATGATCAATGCCGGCTCACATCCAATTGAACTGAAGGAGCTGACCGGAGGGCTATGAGCGTCGCTTTATCAGCATCCGCATAACTGTGCATATCGGGTGCGGGTAGAACCCTTAAGGGCAAACGCGATATAATGGGGGAGAAGCAGCTATCAGATTTGAGGGTGAATGAAATGATTGTATTGAAAACAAAAGAAGAAATTGCCAAGATGCGGGAAGCGGGCGTACTGCTGGCGCAGTGCCATAAGGAGATAGAAGCGATGGTCAAACCGGGGATTGCGACCTGGGAGATCGAGCAGTTCGTAGAGCGTTTCCTGGCTGAGAATGGCGCAACGCCGGAGCAGAAGGGCTATCACGGCTTTCAATATGCAACATGCGCGTCGGTCAATGAAGTTATGTGCCATGGCTTTCCCGACAAGAATCCGCTTAAGGATGGAGATATCGTCACGATCGATATGGTAGTGAACTTGAATGGCTGGCTAGCCGATTCAGCTTGGTCGTATCGCGTCGGACATGTATCCGAGAAAGCGGACGCTTTGCTGAAAGTGACGGAGGAGTCGCTTTACCTCGGGATTGAGAAAGCCGTCATTGGCAACCGTCTTGGCGACGTGTCGAATGTGATTCAGAAGTATGCCGAGTCGAAGGGCTACGCGGTCGTGCGCGATTTCACAGGCCACGGCATCGGGCAGAAGATGCATGAAGAGCCTCAAGTGCTCCACTATGGACCTGCGGGCAAAGGCGTTCGTCTCAAGGAAGGCATGGTCTTTACGATCGAGCCGATTCTGACGACGGGCTCGCACCGCATGAAGATTGATTCGGATGGCTGGACGGCTCGCACGGTAGACGGGTCGCTGTCGGCACAATACGAGCATACCATCGCGATTACCGAGGATGGCCCAGTTATTTTGACCAAATTATAGGCAGTTGCTGCCACTCGATAGCATCACAGTGAAGAGTTGGGCAACATCCCAACTTACACACGAAAAGGACTTCAGAATCCACTGCAAAGCGGAGGATGAGGTCCTTTTTTCTTGAAAACTTTAGTTTAGCGTGAAGCTTAAACAAATCTAATTAGCTTTTGGGACAGTTCGGCTGCTGTGCGGGTTTGGGAGCGATTATCGGTTGGGATGATATAGAGGTGTGTGGCGCCACTAGAGGGGAAACTCAGCGACTGCGAAATGAGCGAAATAGCGCCGCGTGGCACCGTTAGAGGAGCGAAGTCGGCGAAATGAGCGAAATAGCGCCGCGTGGCACCGTTAGAGGAGCGAATTCGGCGGAACGAGCGAAATAGCGCCGCGTGGCACCGTTAGAGGGGCGAATTCGGCGAATGGAGCGAAATAGCGCCGCGTGGCACCGTTAGAGGAGCGAATTCGGCGGACGAGCGAAATAGCGCCGTGTGGCACCGCAAGGGGAGCAAAATCGGCGAATGTAGCGAAATAGCGCCGTGTGGCACCGTTAGAGGAGCGAAGTTGGCGAATGGAGCGAAATAGCGCCGCGTGGCACCGTTAGAGGAGCGAAGTTGGCGAATGTAGCGAAATAGCGCCGCGTGGCACCGCTAGAGGGGCAATACTGAACGGACATAGCAGTGTGACGCAGTCAAAAATTTCGTAATGCCGCTATGGCGATTCCGTCATAGCGGGGATACGGAAGCTTTGTTCGTTGCTTAGCAGCACGATTTGGCGGTCAGTATGGAAGCGGATGAAGCCCTCCTTCTTAGGCGCTGTACTGTACGTTTGCCATTCGCCGGTCTTCCATGTGGAAGGGTCTAGAGCGGCAAGCAAGAGCTGAGAGGAATTGTCCGGGACGAGATGCGTCCATACAGCGATCGCTGAACGGTCTTCCGACAAGCGGACATCCAGGAATTGCGTCTCATAAAAAGACGTTTCGAGCAAGTTATGCAGCGCACCATTGGATGTCAACACAGAGATTGTAATGGGATAATCCCTGCTGGAAATCGATAGAAGTTCCTCAGGCGGATCAAACTGAAGCAGGAAGGAGCTCTGGCCGCCCCCCTCCGACAGCCGCTGGAATACTTGACCTGTTCTCGTACGCTCGCCGGTGCTGCCGCTGTACATGGCAAATCCCGGAGCGCGGGAGTTCTCGGCAACCAGAATGAGCACTTGATCGCCTGCCCAGAGGTAATCGCCGATGGCTGGCGAATGGGAGGCCGTATCCAGCACCGTCACCTTGCCGGTATCGATTGCATGAAGGGCTAAGGTCAGCGGACTGCTCATATTGGCTATATCGATAAATTGATAGACGAGCACGGAGCCGCTCCTCGACAGCTTGGCACCTCGCTTCGCCACAGTGGGATCGCCGATCTCAACGGCTTGCTGATCGGCGCCGACGGCATAGAGGTGACCGAACGCCTCATAGATGTCGCCATGGTCGCTTCCACCCAGATAAATGGCTTGTTCAATATTGAAAGGCTTGGATGCAGCAGCAATGGCCGGACTGAGTGTTAATGCATTATCCGCATCGGATTCTGCAGATGGAAGCCGGGATTGCCTGGCTTCCTTATCCCCGCCCCAAATCGTGCAGCCGGTTAATAATAACGATAGCATGACAACCCATACTAGCTTCATGTGATCCCCTCAGCATTTCGTGCTTATTATTAGGATTAAGATTTCTCCAGCATATCCCAGTTGACCTTTATGGACGCCGCATTTTCCTCAAGAAGCTTCTCTCGGAAAGGGGCAAATTCATAGGAGCTTTGAATGACTCCTTCTTTCACCAACAGCTCCGGCAGTTTGCCAATGATGATGAAATATCTGTAGCCGTCCAGCGTTGCTTGGTCTTGCCAGAACGACTCTTCATCCATTCCTGTCAGGCGAATTCGTTCTTTCATCAACGCAGCCATGTCAGCTTGCTCGGTGTCTTCCAGCACAGCTCTCTGCTCGTTAATGTATTGACTCAATTCCTCGTCCGATACGGACATTCCCTTTTTCTTGGCGTAAGAATAAAGGAGTTCGCTTGTCAGAATACCGTCCAGCAGATCCTGGTCAGTGGGATATTCCGGCTCGACATCCAACATGTTGTGAGCCAGCTCCAGGTTCTGCTTCGCATCCATGAATCGCTTCACCGTCACCTCGACGCCTGCTCCCTTGGCCAATACCGGCTCGGATTCCTTGGCTGGAAGGACAAGAGCAACGACGGTAATTGCGATCACGGCAACGAGTATGCATGAAGCAAGCGCTATTCTTTTTTTCAACATAAGCCGCCTCCCTTTGAAAGTACTTAAGATAATAAACGTAATGGAAAGTAAATAAGTTACATTTTTTACTCTGTAATGGTTTCCCGATCCCTGTCTTGTCGCCGAAAACACCATCAGACAGCATCTGCCATTAAGATACAAGCGCTGAAATTGTCGTCTGTCTAGCGGACTATTAACTCGAATGTCCTATGAACCATAGATATTTCCCCTATCACTATAGGATTATCTCCTTTCCAACAAGGCCTGCTCCGCTGCAAAATATAGGTATCTTCTCTATCCATTCCAACATTCTTCCTGTTTTCCGCGTCATTAACTCTTCTTTTTCAGGTTGTCAGCCATTCCAGCAAGCCGTAAGTCCCATGCAAGAGAAGCAAGGCTATCATTCTAGTTCCGTTTATAGAAAGGGGGCTCTATTTCGGCAGTTCACCTAATGTAATCGCTTACATTAAAGTTTTCAATCTTGTATTCAAATTCGAAGGGAGATTAGCAATTATGCTTCGTTATTCGCGAACAATGTCGCCGATTGGGCGGGTCTGTCTTATTACGCTTGCATTGCTTGTCGTATGGTCTGGTTTTCAATGGGGGGCGCCGCCGGTAAAAGCGGCTGCATCAGGCGGCAAGATTATAGTAGGCTATTGGCACAACTTTGATAATGGCTCCACCAACATTAAGCTTCGGGATATATCGCCAGATTACGACGTGGTGCAAGTCGCCTTCGCCGAGCCGTCAGGCGGAGCGCAGACGGGCAATATGGTATTTGCGCCGTACAACGCGACGGTCAGCGAGTTTCAAGCGGATGTCAAATTCCTGCAGGCTCGCGGGCAAAAGGTGCTTATCTCCATCGGCGGCGCCAACGGCACGATCGAGCTGAATACGACGCAGGCGAAGCAAACCTTCGTCACTACGATGAAGAATATTATTAATCAATACGGCTTTGACGGATTCGATATCGACCTGGAGGGAAGCTCGCTCGCGCTTGGCGCCGGCGATACCGACTTCCGAAATCCGACGACGCCAAAAATTACGAACCTGATCGCGGGTTCCAAGGAGATATTGGCAAGCTACGGACCGGACTTCCTGTTGACGATGGCGCCGGAGACGGCATACGTCCAGGGCGGGGCAAGCACATACGGCGGTCCATGGGGAGCTTATCTGCCGGTCATACACGCGCTGCGCAATGATCTTGATTACTTGCATGTGCAGCATTACAATTCCGGCACGATGCTAGGGCCAGACGGCAAGGCGTATGCGCAAGGCACGCCTGACTTCCATGTCGCGATGGCCGAGATGATGCTGGTCGGCTTCCCAATTGCCGGCAATGCCAACAATATCTTCCCGCCGCTCCGTCCCGACCAGATTCTGATCGGTCTGCCGGCTTCTCCGCAAGCGGCGGGCGGGGGCTATACCACGCCTGCGAATGTGCAGAAGGCGCTAGATTATCTGATCAAAGGCCAATCGTTCGGCGGTTCCTATGTCCTCCGCAATCCCGCGGGCTATCCGGAGCTGAAGGGCCTGATGACCTGGTCAATCAACTGGGACAAATACAACAACTATCAATTCTCCAGCAGCCACCGCGCTTATCTTAACCAATACGGAAGCGGCGGAGGAAACGATACGTCGCCTCCAACGCAGCCAGCCAATCTGCAAGTGACGGGCAAAACCTCGACCAGCGTCAGCTTGTCCTGGAATGCGTCGACCGATGATCGGGGCGTAACCGGCTATACCGTGGCTTACGGCTCGAATCAGACGTCCGTAACCGGCACAAGCGCTACGATAAGCGGCTTGACTCCAAACACGGCGTACACGTTCACGGTCAAGGCGAGAGACGCGGCGGGCAATCAATCCGCAGCCAGCGCTCCCGTAACCGCAACGACGGATGCGCCGATTGTGGATGTGACGCCTCCGTCGCAGCCGGGAAATCTGCAAGTGACGGCGAAGACCTCAACCAGCGTCAGCTTGTCCTGGAATGCATCGACGGACAATGTAGGCGTGACGGGCTATACCGTCAGCTATGGCACAACGAACGTGAATACAAGCGCAACCAGCGCTACGATAAGCGGGCTTACACCGAGCACGGCTTATTCCTTCACAGTAAAGGCATATGATGCGGCAGGCAATGTGTCTGCAGCAAGCGCGGCTTTATCCGTAACGACGGATGCGGCGAATGTATGCTCCGTTCAAGCTTGGAGCGCAGACACGGCTTATTCGGGTGGACAGCGTGCCTCCTACGGTGGCAGCGAATATGAGGCGAGATGGTGGACGAGAGGCGACCGTCCGGATCTGAGCGGATCATGGGGAGCATGGAAGCTGATCGGTCCATGCGGCGGCGCCGATACGATTCCGCCGACAGCGCCGGCCAACCTGGTCTCGACGGCATCTACGGCGACCAGCATCAGCCTTTCTTGGGGCGCTTCGACGGACAATGTAGGCGTGACGGGCTATACGGTTTATTACGGCACAACAAGCGTAAATGCGACAGGCACAAGCGCGACAATTACCGGCTTGCTGCCGAATACCATCTATACGTTCACCGTCAAGGCTAGAGATGCCGCGGGCAACCTGTCGCAGGCAAGCAACGCCCTGACCCGGACAACACCTTCGGAGAATGATACTGCGGCTCCTTCGACGCCTTCCAATCTGCAAGTGACGGCAGTAACGGGGTCCAGCGTATCGCTTTCGTGGAGCGCGTCCACTGACAATGTAGGCGTCGCAGGCTATACTGTGAGCTACGGCTCGACTAGCGTCAATGTGACGGGCACAACAGCTGTAATCAGCGGCCTGGCATCCGGCACGACGTATACCTTCAATGTCAAAGCCTATGACGCGGCGGGCAACCAATCTTCGAACGCATCCGTACAGGCTACGACCAGTACAACGTCTGGACCTGCGGCATGGGCGGCGAATGTCAGCTATAAGATCGGCGATCAAGTGACGTACGGCGGCCGCACGTACAGCTGCCGCCAGCCTCATACCTCGCTTCCGGGCTGGGAACCGACCAATGTTCCCGCGCTGTGGACGCTAGTGTAGAGGGGGGAGCAGCTTATGACAGCACCGATTCGAATGAACAGCGTCGTTATTCGCGCGCTTCTGCTTGCACTGATGGTGTCGCTTGTGCTGACGGGCATGCCTTGGGGCGCTGACAAAGCTGCCGCCTCCATCCCGGCGGACAAAAAGATAATCGTCGGGTATTGGCACAACTTCGACAATGGCTCCGGCAATATTAGACTGCGTGATATTTCGCCTGACTTTGATGTGATCAACGTGTCCTTTGCGGAGCCGACGAACGGCCCGCAAGGCGGCACAATCGGCTTTGCGCCCTACAATGCGACGGATGCGGAGTTCATCTCCGACATTCAATATTTGCAGAGCCAGGGAAAGAAAGTCATCATCTCCATCGGGGGAGCGAACGGGCAGGTGCAGCTGGCATCCGCTGCGGCGAGAAACGCATTCGTATCCTCGATGAAAGCGATCATTACGAAGTACGGCTTTAACGGGCTCGACATTGATTTCGAAGGGCATTCCCTTTATCTGAACAGCGGGGACAGCGACTTCCGCAACCCGACGACGCCTGTCATTACGAATCTGATCTCGGCTGTACGAGAGCTGCATGATTTTTACGGAGACGCCTTCATGCTGACAATGGCGCCGGAGACTTTCTTCGTGCAGGTCGGCTATACATTCTATGGAGGCAGCTGCATCTCTTGCGATAACCGCGCAGGCGCTTATCTGCCGGTTATCCACGCGCTGCGTGACATTCTGGATTGGCTGCAGGTGCAGCATTACAATTCCGGATCGATCACCGCGCTGGACAATCAATATTATGCAATGGGCAATGCCGATTTCCATGTGGCGATGGCGGATATGGTATTGACCGGCTTCCCGGTAGCACGCAATGCCAATTCCTTCTTCCCGCCGCTTCGGCCGGATCAAGTGGTAATCGGCTTGCCGGCGAATCCGAATGCAGGCGGCGGCTTTACATCGGTTGCCGAGGTGCAGAAGGCGCTTAATTATTTGATGAAAGGCCAATCCTACGGCGGCGCCTACCAGCTTCGGAGCGGGTCTCATCCCGGCATGCGGGGACTGATGACTTGGTCGATCAATTGGGATAAATACAACAACTTCCAGTTCTCTGCCAATCACAGGGCTTATCTGGATCAATTCGGAGGCGGGGGAGGCCCTGATGTTACACCGCCGACTGTTCCAGCCAATCTGATCTCGACGGGCAAAACGCAAAACACGGTCAGCCTGTCCTGGAGCCCGTCGACGGATGACCGCGGCGTCACCGGCTATATCGTGTATTACGGCAATAAACAGACGACTGTAACGGGCACTTCAGCTACCATTACAGAACTGTTCTCGAACACGGCATATACGTTTACGGTCAAAGCCAGGGATGCAGCCGGTAATCTGTCTGCAGCTAGCTCTCCGCTAACTGTCACGACGGACGCGCCGATCCTGGATGTGACTCCGCCAACCATACCTGGCAATGTCCAGTCGACAGGCAAGACATCTACAAGCGTATCGCTCTCCTGGAATCCTTCCACCGATAACGTCGGCGTTATCGGCTACGAAGTCAGCTACGGCGCAAGTACGGTGAATGTGCCGTCGACGAGCGCCACGATTAGCGGTCTTACGCCAGGCACGTCGTACACCTTCACGGTAAAGGCCTATGATGCGGCCCTTAATATTTCCGCAGCAAGCGCACCGCTTACCGTTACGACCGATCAGGCCAGCGTCTGTACGGTTCAGGAGTGGAATGCGAGCACTGCCTATAACGGCGGCCAGCGCGCTTCTTATGGAGGAACGGTCTATGAAGCGAAGTGGTGGACGCGCGGCGACCGTCCGGACTTAAGCGGATCCTGGGGAGCATGGAAGGTGATTGGGCCATGCGGCGACGGCCCGGGCTCAGGGGGAGGCGACACGGTTGCGCCGTCCGCGCCGAGCGGGCTGGTGAGCACAGCCGCGACGTCCAGCTCGATTAGCCTCAGCTGGGGCGCCTCTACCGATAATGTCGGCGTGACCGGATATATCGTCTATTACGGAGCTTCCAGCGTGAATGTCACGGGCACGACCGCTGCAATTAGCGGTCTGTCGCCGAATACGTCTTATACCTTCACGGTCAAAGCCAGAGACGCCGCGGGCAATCTGTCAGCCGCCAGCAATGCCTTGCAGGTCTCTACGACGGAGGGGACTGCCGGTCCGACATCCTGGGTGACACAGAAGAGCTATGTGGCAGGCGATACGGTCACTTATGCAGGCAAAACCTATCTTTGCTTGCAGCCGCACACTTCGCTGACAGGCTGGGAGCCGCCTAATGTGCCAGCCTTGTGGAGGCTGCAATAACCGGATGAAATAGGAAAAGAACTGTCCTCGAGACCATAACAGGCCCGGGAGACAGTTCTTTTTTGTGCGCTCCTATTTCTTGAGTCGGAAGTGAATCATCGCGCTGTACAGCATCTTCTCGCTGCGCGGATCAAAGGTTGTCTGATGCGAGACCGCATGCACGTCCAGCATAAGAGCCTTATTGAGCTCAATCGCCTTCTCGATCTGGGCCTCCAGCGATTTCATATCATATGCCTCGCAGCATTCTACTTTTGTATCAATCAGATCGATTCTGAACTCCACGCATAAATCCTCCTCGTACTTGGTTTATCCAAGTCTATTATAATACATTAGCAAAAAAATTGTTCAGATTAAGTATTCAAGAACATGAAGGAATGGTACTATTTAGTATAAATAAACATTCAAAACAGAGGAGTAATGAAATGGATCCGCGTATTTCTGGCACAAACACCGTTCATTTAGAGACAAATGCAGAAAGCATGTCGATTTCCCGAAGAATAATAAAGTATTTTCCTCATTATTTGATTGTCATTCCTGCTATTTTCCTTATTCTGATTCTCAAAGTGATACCGGCGCTGCGCGGATTGTATCTTTCATTTACGCATTACAATGTATTCAGCGGCGGCAGCTGGGGAGGGCTTGTCAATTATGAAGCGTTATTCCAGGATGCTACGTTCATAAATGCGCTGATCTATACCTTGCTGTACAAAAGTGCTTATCTTGTTTTAACGGGGCTTATCGCTTTTGGAGCGGCGCTTGCACTAAGCAGGATTGCATCCGAAAGATGGAGGAGCTGGATTGCAACCGGATTGTTAATACCCTATGTGCTGCCGTCCGTTCTGGTTGGATTTGGTGTGCTCGTGCTGTTTGGCCCTTTCGCTTCTATGGATAGCGATGCTGCGACACCTCGAATGGCATTGCTGCTTACAGAGGCAATCAAAACATGCGGAATTCCCATTATTGTCGCTCTGGCTGCTATTGCCTCCAAGCAAGCAGCTGCCGGCATACATTCCGATGGCGAAGGTTCCGGATTTTGGCGGATGAATGGCTTGCCTGCACTGAGGGCCATTGCCGCATTGTCGCTGGTCCAGCTTGCTGTTGCAGGAACAACGGATTTGGAGCTGGTATATGCCATTTTCAATTCCACCTCAATTGGAGAGAGCTGGCGTACAGTAGACTACTATATTTTCAAAAACGGGTTTATGAATTTGCAGCTGGGGCTTGCCTCGGCGGCGTGGACTATTCAATTGCTGATACAATTCTGTCTGGCTGCAGCGGCGTATTTCCTGGTGAGGGGGAAATTCATGGGGGACCTGTTCCGTCCGAGCGCAGCTGCTGCGCAGCAGCTAAGCGGACGCACCGGCATTACCGGCTATGTGGCGGCAGCAGTCAGTGCCATTCTGATTTTGGCCGTATTATTTTATGCATTTGTGTACCCGTTCCTTCACGCAGGAGTCTCTTATCCGGCTTCGGCAGAAGTTCCAGGGCTATCCCTTGGGAATGTGATTCTGTTTCTAGTGATCTACGGAGTTGCGATGGGGATGAACATACTGATGACAGTGACGCTGGCTTATCCCTTAACGGTCAGAAGATTGCCGGGAGGGATGATTTATCGAATCTTCTTGATAGCCGTCCTATGTTTGGGGACCGGGACTCTTCATGAATTTGCTTTCTTCAAGCAGCTGGGCTTGACCAATACGATATTCCCGCATTTCCTTGTGGGGATGACGAATGTGGTAGGCGTGTTTATTATTAAAAGCATCTTCAATAGCAAATACGGTCATTTGAAAATGCAGGCGGAACAGGAAGGGAAGGGCGAATTTATCACCTTTTTCACACTGTTCATCCCTAAGATATGGAAGCCGCTGCTCGCCATTTCAGCACTGCATTTCATCATGCTTTGGAATTCGATTATACCGTCGATTACATACTCTTTCGACATAGTCGCTTATTCGCCAATGGCCCGTTTCTACGGATTAATGAGAATGGATGCCGGCGAGCTGAATCCGGCTGTTATGCAGACTGGGGCTATACTAAGCTTGCTTCCTCTTGCACTGCTATTGTTGTTCCGCAAGTGGCTAACCTCTGAGGTGCTCATATCGGGGATGGTGAAGAAATAATCGCAAGTCGTACAATAATTGTTCCGAATTTTGTTAACATATTGATGAATGTTCCTCTTGAATTCATGTACAATAAGGGGGACAAGAGAGGAGGTACTGCGGATGGGCAATGTTCCGGCATCGGTGTGGATATTCTCGGCGATTATTATCGCGCTTATTACCTGGATCACGCTCTGGGTAACGAAAAAGGCGTACTCCAGAAAATGGGACGAAGCGGACGAATAAAATAGGTGCGGGGGGAATCCTCGCCTGATCAATGGCGGACTTAAGCTGTAATAGTGGCTTAAGCCCGCCGTTTGTATAAATAGGGAATACGAAAAAAACGCCCTCACAGCAAGAGCTGCGAAGGCGTTAGTCGTATGTATTGCATTAAATTCGTTGATGGTCGGGACGACACGATTTGAACATGCGACCCCCTGGTCCCAAACCAGGTGCTCTACCAAGCTGAGCTACGTCCCGAGAAGGGATGGTGCCGCCGAGAGGACTTGAACCCCCAACCTACTGATTACAAGTCAGTTGCTCTACCAATTGAGCTACAGCGGCACGCGTTATTCTCGAACACAAGATGTATTATTACACAGAATGGACGGGATATGCAATACCTTTTTTAAAGTTTAAATTTTCAAATAACTATATCCTGCAGCCATGCCCGTCCAAGCTGCCGAACACCCTCTTGAAGCTGGCGCTCATCAAGTCCGCCGAACCCTAGCATCATGTAGGATGCCGGGCAATCCAGCGGATTGTTCCAATGCTTCTCCGGAGGGTAGACTCTGCAGCCGAACCGCTCGGCGAGCGGGATGAGCTCCGATGCTTGCCTTCCCTTCATATCAAGCAGCAGATGCATGCCTGAGCTGTCTCCGATAATGCCGCACTTGTCGCCGAAGACCTCGCGGATCGCATCGGTCAGCGCTTTATGCCGCGATTGGTATATGCGTCTCATTCGCCGCAGGTGGCGGGCAAAGTGTCTCCTCTTCATAAACAGCCATATCGCTTCCTGAATGAGCGGAGATACAGAAGGGCTGATGAATGACAGCCTTTGGCTGCATGCATCAAGCAGACTGTAAGGCAATATGGCATAGCTGAGCCGTGCGGACGGCAAAAAAGATTTGGAGAACGTTCCCATATAGATGACGCGGTCATGGCTGTCGAGCGCTTTGAGCGCCGGTATGGGCTCGCTGCTATAGCGGAATTCGCTGTCGTAATCATCCTCCAGGATGTAGCTGTCGTGCTCAGCTGCCCATTGCAGAAGCCGGTAGCGCTTCTGAATCGGCATGACCATGCCTAGAGGGAATTGATGGGACGGTGTCACATAGACCAGCCTGGCGTCCTTAGCCGCGCCTAGACTGGATAGATCGATGCCGTCGCTCTCTACTTCAACCGGGATCAGGCTGCAGCCCAGATTGCGCAGCACAGACTTTACGCCGCTGTAGCCAGGCTCTTCCATTGCGATCTTTTCCCTGTGCAATTGCAGCAATTGGACAAGCACGCTCATCAGGTGCTGGGTGCCCGCGCTGATAATAATCTGATCGGCGTCGCATATCACGCCTCTAGACTGGTAGACATACTCCGCAATTTCTTCGCGCAGGCCCGGATGGCCTAGACGCTCGCCGTATCCAAGCACCTTGGCATGATCTGCCGCAAGCGCTTCGGTGACGCATGTCTTCCAGGTCGAATGGGGAAAACGGTCGAAGGCAATGTCTCCATAATGGAAGTCATACAAGATGGCAGGAGACGGCCCTTCTTGCCGGCCTGCCAGCTTCCGTGACAGCTTTGACCTAAGGGGAGCAGGTGTGTGGGGCTGCTCAAGCGGCAGAATCAAATAGCCTGCCCGCTCCCGGTTCTGCAGATAGCCTTCTGCCACTAGCTGTCCGTAAGCGGATTCTACCGTATTTTTGCTAATGCCGAGATGCTGGGCAAGCTGGCGAATCGACGGGAGCGCTTCTCCTGCCGGCAGGGTTCCGCCTTCAATGCCGCTTCGAATATAGCTGTACAGCTGAATATATAACGGTGTACGATGTTTCTTCTCCAGCAGCGGCGTTATCGATAACATAATCTGTCCCCTTTGAATGATTGAGAACTGTCACTTTTGGAAGTGACAGTTTTCCTTTAAAGTGACTGTAACATAACTAAGACTGAATCGTGAAGGGGATGGAGAGATGTTTACCGTTCGGCTAGCCAAAAGAGAATGCAAGGATGAAGAGAAGATTGAGCGGTTCCTTCAGGAGGCGCAGACGGGATTTCTGGGATTGACAGATGGCATTGTCCCGTACGTGGTGCCGCTGAATTATGTATGGATGAAGGAGCGCGGCGCTTTTTATTTCCATGGGGCGGAGGAGGGGCGCAAGATGGAGCTGATGGCGCAGAAAAAGGAAGCCTGCCTTACGCTAAGCGAGTCATTCGGTACGATACCGAACCCCATTCCGGCCAAAACGGATACGGCTTACATGAGCGTCATGGCTTTCGGCGAGATGGAGCTTGTTCCCGATCTGGCAGAAGCAACGGAGGCGATGCAGGCGCTGCTGGACAAGTATGTGCCGGGCTACTATCAGTCGCCGCTTGCAGCATCCCATGTTGAAAGGTACCGCTCTTCCATTGGAAGCCGCACATTCATCTTCAAGCTAGTTGTACGCGAGCGTACAGCGAAGGAGAATGCCCAGCGGCAGAGTTGACGGCGCTAGATATTCTTTGCTTTTTATCAAAATGATATAGTACAATATCCCTTTCAAACAGCGTGGAATGAATGGGGGGAGTACGGGTGAAAACAATAGGTTTAATTGGCGGTATGAGCTGGGAATCGACAGCTGTATATTACCGGATCATCAACGAGGAAGTGAAAGCCCGGCTTGGAGGGCTGCACTCTGCAAAATGTGTGTTGTACAGCGTCGACTTCGCGGAAATTCAGCGGTATCAGGCGGAAGGCAGCTGGGACAAAGCCGGCCAGTACTTGGGGGAGGTTGCTCATTCCCTGGAGCAGGCGGGAGCGGATTTTATCGTGATTTGCACCAATACGATGCACAAAGTCATTAAAGCGATGGAAGCGAGAGTCCGTATTCCCATCCTGCATATTGCGGATGCTACAGCTAAGCAAATCCGGAAATCAAATATCCGAACAGTCGGACTGTTAGGAACGAAATATACGATGGAGCAATCCTTCTACAAATCGCGTTTGGAGTCAAACGGACTCAGTGTGGTCATTCCGAATGAAGCCGAACGAGATATCGTCAACCATATTATTTTTAAAGAGTTGTGCCTTGGAGACATTCGGCCTGCTTCCAGGGAGGCATACCAGGCGGTGATCAAGAGTTTAACCGCTCAGGGCGCGGAAGCGATTATTCTGGGATGTACCGAAATCGGGCTATTAATCGGAGCAGACGATGCAGATGTGCCTTTATTCGATACGACTGTCATTCATGCCATTGAAGCGGTTGACCGTGTCTTAGAATAATTCCATGAAAACAAGAAGAAGCGCCATCCTCTAACGGGTGGCGCTTCTTTGTATATACGATTTATATTAGGCCGTCTCAACTTCGGCTTGAGGCTCTTCAATTTGCAATTCGATTTTGCGGATACGGTTTTTGCTGGTCTCGCGGATGATGAATTTCAGATTCCCCACGTAATGTTCCTTGCCAGGCTTCGGATCTACCAGCTTGCTGTACAGCCAGCCGCCGACTGTGTCGACATCCTCTTCATCGAAGCTCATGCCGGTAAGCTGAGCCAGCTCATCCAGCAGCACTTTGCCGTCCAGCAGATAGCAGTTGTCGGCAAGCTGCTCGATTTCCTTGCGCTCGTCGGCGTCGAATTCGTCCCGGATCTCGCCCACGATTTCTTCCAATATATCTTCAATCGTAATCAGGCCGGATGTTCCGCCGTATTCGTCCACCAGAATCGCGATATGGACGCGCTCCTGCTGCATGCGCTTCAGAAGCATCTTGACCGGTGTTACCTCGGATACGCTAAGTACGGGATGAATCAGCTTTTTCAGTTCAAATGCCTTATTAGCATCATACTCCAAAAACAATTGCTTCGTATTGATCATGCCGACAATGTTGTCTTTGCTCTCCAGCGCAACCGGAAAGCGTGTATATTGTTCCTGGCGGATAATGTCCAGGTTTTCCATTAACGAATAGTTCGTATACAGGCAGATCATGTCTGTACGCGGCACCATGATTTCCTTGGCGAGCAATTCATCGAATGCGAAGATGCGGCTGACATAACCGTACTCCGTATTGTTGATTTTGCCGCTTTGGTAGCTCTCGTTCAGAATCAATTGAATCTCTTCTTCGGTGTGGGCATCCTCATGCTCCTTCATCGGCTTCAGGCCGAACAAGCGCACAAGCCCATTGGCCGAGCCGTTAAGCAGCCAGATGAACGGATACATCAATCTGTGGAAGAAGATAATCGGCTTTGCCGTCAAGAAAGTGATGAACTCCGCTTTCTGAATCGCCCATGATTTTGGAGCGAGCTCACCGACAACGACGTGGATGAAGGTAATGACGATGAACGCAATGCCGATGGACAAAGCATGGCTCAGCGTCTCATTCATTTCCATCCCATGGAATAAGGGTAAAAGTATTTTCTCTACTGTCGGTTCTCCCAGAAATCCGAGTCCGAGAGCGGTAATCGTAATACCAAGTTGGCATGCCGACAAGTAGGCATCCAGATTGCTTGTCACCTTCTGAACGGCTTGCGCGTTCTTCCGGCCCTCCAGCACCAACTGTTCAATCCGGCTTGGGCGCAGCTTGACGATGGCAAACTCCGTCGCGACGAAAAAAGCAGTCAAAAAAATAAGAAGAGCAATCAAGATTAAATTCAGTTCTATACCACTACCCATTTTCGATTCTCACTACCCTTTATATTTATAGTTTTTTATTTACTTATGCTTTACTATAGCGAAAGATTACAGGTACTGACAACTGCCAAAAGGAACGTTTTGAGGCGTTTAATTGTCATTAGGCTCATTTAGATATGGAGGAATCGACGTTCTCATCGTTTTTCGAGTCTTTACAACGTCAATTCGCAGCCGTAAGATGAGTTCATATGAACTTGTAGCACGGCAGGAGGTGCGCGGATGGATCGATATTGGCTGACCCGCCGGGAGCTTGCGGGCGTGCTGCGCTCGCTGGAAGGGCGCGGCGGCGAGAAGCCCTCGGACATATTGCGCCATGCATGGCTCAGGCATGCATCCGGCGGCGGGAGGAGCGAGCCGCGCGGCATGCCGCCGGGAAGCCAGCTTCCGCCTATCGCGGAGAAGCTGATGAGATGCGGCGATAGAAGGGGATTTTCGCTGCATGAGATTGCCGACCTCGGCCATTTGCTGGAATTTTCTACATTATCGGTAACATCCATGCAAAATTGGGTGAAAAGAGATTTCAAAATGTTTTTCCACTGTCCGCAAGCGGGCAAAAAATATTCGCTCGACCAGACGGCGATGCTGCTCATGATCGACGACCTGAAAGCCAACCTGGACTTTGAGTCGATCAGACGGCTGTTCGCCATGCTGTTCTGCGAAGGCACTGGGAAGCTAGAGGGTATAACGCCGCTGATGATATTCGATTGTTACACGAGCTTGTATCAGGCGCTTGACCGCCGCAGGCTGTGGAATTCCATGAATGAAGAGCAGATGGAGCAAGCGGTCTGGGAGGAAGCGGCCAAGTCGGCTGAGGAAGCGTCAGCCTTGACGGATGACCAGAAGGCGGCGCTTCATACGATGCTGTTCGTCGCCGTAATCTCGATTCAAGCCGCCCGCCTGCAAGCGCTGGCGAGACGCTATTGCCAAGCGGCTCTTTATATGAGGGAGTCATAATTAATGGACCGGTCCTATTTTTCCTAAACTAGAAGAGAGGTCGTACACCTATGTTGAAGTCATTCTTGAAAGCCTCGCGGTTCAGGGTTATTCCCGTCATGCTCATACCCGTGGCGCTTGGCGCGCTTGGCGCGTATGTCTGGAAGGGGGAATTCCATCCCTGGCTGTTCATCCTGACATTGATCGGAGCGGGCGCCGCCCATCTGTTCTCTAATATGGTCAATGACCTATGGGATTACAAAAGCGGTACAGATATCGCCGCCCAAGGAACGGAAGGCGCGATATCGACGAATTCCGGCTTTCTGACGAACGGGACCTGGAGCATCGGCAAATTCAAAGCCGTCACATGGCTGATGTTCGCCATTGCAGCTCTGTCTGGCGTGGCGCTCAGCTTGATTAGCGGCTGGCCAGTGCTGGTATTCGGCTTGGCAGGCGCGTTCATCGCTTACTTCTATGTGGCGCCGCCGATTCGATTCGGCTACCTGGGGAAAGGCTACAGCGAGATTGCAATTCTGCTCTCGTTCGGCGTACTGCCTGTTGCCGGAGCGTATTATGTACAGGCCTCGGAGCTGGACTACCGCGCTTTGCTGCTGTCGCTGCCGATCGGCCTGCTCACGACGCTCATTCTGTTCAATCATCACTTTCTGCACTGGGAAGCGGACAGGCAAGCCGGCAAGAAGACGCTTGTCGTCGTATGGGGAGAGCAGCGGGCGCTGAGATTTTCCCGAATCCTGATGTTCCTGGCTTATGCGTCGCTGGTTTTATGCGTTGCTGCAGGCGCGCTGCCGGTTTATGCTTTGCTTGCCCTGCTCACGGCCATTCCGATATATTTGGTATACGGAAGGCTCAGCGCGCATAATCCGTCTGTCGCTTATTTGCCATTAATGGGAGCTTCCCTGAAAGCCACCATGAACTGCGGCGCTATACTGATCATTGCGCTGATTGTACAAGGATTGATTCAATAATTAGTCTCATCATTCCACCACCAACCAGAAAGAAGGGCTACCCATGAGCAACACAAGGACGCTGGGAGATTTCCATACGATATTAGATGAAGGAGCAACGTGGAAGATCGGAGGATTCGAGCTGCCTGACGGCTCCCTCTGGCAGTACCGCGAGCCGGAGGCGGTCGTCATTGTGCGCAACGGCATTCTATATGTGCGGGCTGCGATTAGCCGGGGCCATGACAAGGTGCAGATTCTGGACAATGCGAAGCATATGTATTATTCCAACGAGCGGGTGTTGGTACCGGAATCGGGAGAGATCAGCTTCGAGCTGAAGATTCGTGCGAGAACGGCGAATACGGCTCCGGGCGACCTGTATGACGGCTATGTGTCGCTTAATTTGCTGGACTTCACAACGGGCGGGGCGCTGGACTTCTTCGTAAGCAACGACCAATACGCAAGCGTATACGCCGTGCTGCCATTCCCGGGCGTGCAAGTGCCGGACAGCGACCGCACCAAATATTTCTGTGTGTTTAAGGAAGAAAAAGAAGGATTCGAGCCGCGCGAGTTCAATACCTATAAGATTACGTACAATCGTCCGAATGACGAGGTCGTCTTCTATGTCAATGGTACAGAGGTTCGCCGAGAGCGCAATACGCCAGTGAAATTCAATGAATTTACAGTAGCGCTCGGCATTATGACCGAGAAGGACCTGACGCCTGAGGGCAGCGTATCCGCGCACGGCCAGACCGTCATTGCGGAATGGTCGCCTATTACAATAGAAGTTAAGGAATAATGTAGATAATTGAAGGAGCCGAAGCATGTTATTTGTTTTCATTGCTTTATGGACCGTAGCCAGCATTGTCTGGCTATCCGATCCGGGTTCCGCCGTGAACAGGCGTCTCGGCGCTCTCGCATTCAGCGGGGGAGCCGGGGCGCTTGCGGCGCTGCTGGATCTGAGCTGGCTGCCTTACGCGATCGAGCAAGGCGCAGGGCAGAGCGTTCAGCTGCTTTTGTACCGGCTGCAAGCGTTCTCATCCGTGTTCTCCTACTACTTTGTGCCGTACTTTTTCCTGCTGTTCGCCATCTCTTATCGCAGCATCCGGCTGAAGCGCGGCTTGGCGCTGTCGCTTCCCTGGATACTGCTTATCCCGATTGTGCTGTGCACGTTGTTTACACCCCCGTATAATACGATGCATCCGATTACCTTCACGATTGTTGTATGGTGGGCAGTACCCTATATCGCAGCGGGTGCATACCTGGTTCTCAGCAAGCGGGTGCCGCCGGCAGCGATGGCAAGGACACATTGGATGGTCTGCTTCGCGGTGCTGCCGCCGGTATTGTTCGCCATGGCGATGAATTATATCTTGCCGAGCCTGGGCATGCTGCGGATGTGGGTTTATAATACGTGGATTGTCGGACTTGGCACGCTTGTATTTGTGCTTGGCTTATTTACATACGGATTTATGGGCATTCGCATTCTGATTGACCGCAAGCGATATGACTCCACGCTGCGCGCCGTTACATCCGGGACGGCCATGCTGAACCATGCGATCAAGAACGATGCAGGCAAGCTAAGGCTGTTCGGCGAGAAAATGAAGCGATACGCCATTCAGACGGAGCAAGAGGAGCTGCTGGCGGATGTGGAGGCGGTGCTGTCGGCATCCCGCCATATGGAGGAGATGGTGGCCCGCGTACATAAGAGAACGGAAGACCTGACGCTTCGTCCCGAACGCGCGGACCTGGCGGAGGCAGTGGAGGAGGCGCTTCGGGCGCTTGAGCCGTCCCTTGGAGCGGTCGAGCTTCAAGTCTTCATGAAGAGAGGCTGGCTATGCAGCTTTGACCGGGCCCAGACGGCCGAAGCGGTAACGAATATCGCCATGAATGCGATTGAAGCGATGAACAGGCAGGGCAAGCTGACGGTTGCGCTGACGGAGACCAAGCGGGAGCTTATTCTGGAGATCGCAGATACAGGCCCCGGAATGGACCGCACGCTGCGGATGAATGCTTTTGACCCCTTTTACACGACGAAGAGAACGGGGCATAACTTTGGGCTTGGTCTGCCTTATGCGCTGCATGTCATGAGGAAGCACAAGGGCACGCTTCATATGCGCAGCAAGAAGGGCGAAGGGACAACCTTCTACTTATCCTTCCCGAAACTGGCGCTGCAGGCGGAATATGAACATACACGGACAGAGGAGCGAATGCGATGAGTGAAGCGATTCGTATCGGAATCGTAGAAGACGATCCGGACTGGCGCAGAGGGCTTGCCGATTACTTGGCGGCAGAGCCGGGCTTCCAGCTCTTATGGACAGCATCCTGCGGCAGCGAGCTGAGAGAGGCGCTGCACGGCGATGGGGATGCGCCGGACGTCATATTGATGGATATCATGCTGGACGGCCGGCCCGAGGGGATCCAGCTGGCGGAGGAAGCTTCGCTCGCTTCGGGAGCGCGCATTATAATGCTGACGTCGATGGAGGAGAAGGAGCTGATTCTGCAGTCCTTCCATGCCGGAGCAATCGATTACCAGATCAAGAGCAGCTTCGAGCGGCTGCCGGATGCGATCCGGCAAGCATACCGCAAGCAATCGCCGATCAGCCCGGAGGCGGCGGAGCAGCTGCGCGAGGAATTCAAGAGGCTGAAGGCGCTGGAGCGGGAGTTCGAGGCGAAGAAGATGAGCGATCTCATTACACCGTCCGAGCTGCAATTGCTGGGCTTGATCCAAGAGGGCTATTCTCAGCCTCAAATTGCGGATAAGCTGTTCATTACGCTCCGCACCGTCAAAAACCACGTGAACCATATTCTGAAGAAGCTTGGCGTGGACGGCTCGAAGGAAGCCGCTGCCAAGGTGAAAGAAATGGGGCTGCTGGATCATAAGAATGAGAGAAAGTAGTACCATATACAATTGGTACTATTTTTTTTATGAAAATATTGTAATCTGTATTTAAGGCCAGGTACTAAAGTTTGGCAAAAGGGGTGGCAGATGATGTTCGAGATGTTTTCGGTCCAGCATATAGCTGCAATAGCCATAGCGTTAGCTGTATTCACGGCAATCGCCTTCGGCCGCAAGCGGCTCAGGGAAGAGCGGAGCAACCGGTTGTTCCGGCTCGGCATGGCGGGGCTGCTTGCCGCATGCGAGGTTGCGCTCCAATCCTCTTACGTGATCGAGGGGAGCTGGGGAGCCGGATCGCTGCCCCTCCAGTTGTGCAGCTTGACGCTCCTACTCTCCGCAGCCGCGCTGGCCTTCAGAATCAGGCAGCTGTACAGCATCATCTACTTTCTCGGGACGCTGGGCGCACTGCAGGCGCTCGTAACGCCCAATCTGGATGAACCGTTTCCGCATTTCAGATATTTTCATTTCTTTATCGCTCATATCGGCATCATTGCTTCTGCCGTGTATCTTATGGCGGTAGAGAGATACAAGCCGACGCTGCGCTCCGTCTTCGGGGCCTGGTTATGGCTCCATGTGCTGGCTGTTCCCGCCGCCATCGTCAATATGGCGACCGGAACGACAAACTTTATGTTTCTTGCCGGCAAGCCCGCTACGGCTTCGCTGCTTGATCTGCTGGCGCCGTGGCCCTGGTATTTGCTTCAGCTTGAATTAGTTGCGATCTTGTTATGCCTGGCGTTATACGGTGTATCACAATTTGCGTATTGGATAAACGGGAGGAAAACGACATGATCAATATGTTAAAGAAACATTGGACCTCGCTCCTTGGCGCTATTTTCATCATCGCTGCTTTCGTCACGCTGTTTCAATATTCGGTAGACCGCGGCTGGGTAACAGACGCCATGAAGATCGGCTTCGGCTTGCTGGCAGGCGCAGGACTCGGTGTTGCAGGGGGGAAGCTGGCCCAGCGCCCGAAGCTTGTCATAACTGGAGAAATCCTGCTTGGCATGGGGGCTTGCATCCTGTATGCGACCTTCTCTTTTGCAGGCATCTACTACAATCTGTGGGAGCCTACGCTCGTCTTGCTGGGCATGTCGGCTGTGACGATCGGCATTACGGTCTACGCTTACCGGTTCGACTCCCGCATGCTTATGAATGTGGCTATTATCGGAGCTTTGCTTGCGCCGCTGCTGATGCGGCCGGAGACCGATCAAGTATTCACGCTGTTCCTTTATTTGTTCGTGCTGAATGCGGCTTTCTTCTATCTTAGTATAGTCAAAAGCTGGCTGGAGCTGCGCATCATCAGCTTTGCGGGCACTTGGATCATGTACACGGTCTACTTCGTCCACTTCTGGCCGTCGATGGACGGAATGTGGAGCATGCCGATCCGTTACGCGATCGCCGCTTTCCTGTTCTACACGATTGCGTTTATGGCATCGTCTTGGAAGAACAAGCTGAGCTTTGACGGCGTGGATCTGTATTTGAACATCGCCAACGGCATTCTTTTCGGCATCTGGGCATGGATTATCTGGAATGGCGATCTGGATTACGGATTTGTTCTTGCATTCATTGCGCTCGTCTACCTTATTGCCGGGCTTGCAACGTATAAGCTGGATGGGAAAATGTCCGTCTCTTCGGTTACATTCAGCCTGGGCGGCGTGCTGGTCCTGCTCATGTCGATCAACAGTTTTGGTGAAGGCATCCTGTTCAACGTCATCATGTGGACATCATATGCTTGCATGCTGACAGCCCTTGGTTATGTGAAGAAATGGATTGCTCCAACTATTCTGGGGATTATTATTTGGTTCTACGTGGGCGCGTTCTGGTATGTCGTGACTTGGAATACTCCGCGCGGCGAATGGTTCGGCGTATATATTCCATTCCTGAACTGGGGCGCGGTCGCCTGGATGCTGCTGGCGGCACTTGGCTTCTTCTTCGCCAGAAAGACCAGCTTCGACGGCTTCTCGGATACTACGAACCGCGTCTTGTCCCGCATCTACGCGCTATTGTCCCATCTGATCGTGAGCGGCTTGATGGCAAGACAGATCCAAAACATATTCACGGAATACTTTGCCGATGCGCCGCGCTTCTATATGGATTTGACCTTATCCGTCGTATGGGCGGTATACGCTCTGATGCTTATGCTGTGGGGAGCCTATTATAAGGAAAAAACGTTCAGATGGTTCGGAACGGCAGTGCTGGTTATCGTGGCTTTCAAAGCGATCTTCATGGATCTCAGCGGCAAGGACGCCCTGTTCAAGGTGCTGGTACTGCTGGTGCTGGGCGGATTGTCCTTCGCGATGACCTGGATTAACAACAAGTGGCAAGCGCCGGAGCAGAAGATTGAGCATACTGCCCTGGGCGGGAACAACGACAGCGTATCCTAAATGATGAATAAGGCCTTTCGTTCCGCAGGACAAAGGGACGGAAGGCCTTCTTGCGACCGGAAATTATGCGGGACTAGCCGCGAGGGCTAAAAACATGTACAATAAATACCGATATAAAACTCATGTGCGATATTGCTGACTTAAGTTAGGGGGCATCATTCATGAGTATAGATCCGCGTTCCATGAAGGCGCTGCTTCAGGCGCAGCTGGCGCCGAAGCTGGACTTTGGAGCTAATTCCAGAAAAACGGCGAACCGTTCATCCGATGAGACGGCTACGCCATTCGATACGATCTTAACGTCCCGCATTGCCGGCTCAGGGGGCGAATCCGACGGCTCCGGCAAGGCGCCGGTCTGGTCCGATACCTTGTGGGAACAACTGTCCTCTTATTCGTTCGATCACGTAAGTCCGGCTAGCAAGCTGTCGGACCTGTCAGGAACCTTCGACTCGTCGTCGCCATTTGCCGGACTGATTCAGCAAGCGTCAGCCCAATACGGCGTATCTGCGAATCTGATTCAAGCCGTAATCGCCACAGAATCGGGCTTTAATCCGGCGGCTCAGTCCCATGCAGGCGCCAAAGGGCTCATGCAGCTGATGGACGGAACGGCGAGAGGGCTTGGCGTAACGGACTCCTTCGATCCGGTTCAGAACATTCAAGGCGGCACGAGATACCTTGCGATGCTGCTGCGGAAGTATGGGGGAGACGAAGCGGTAGCGCTAGCGGCATACAATGCCGGACCTGGCAGAATCGACCGTCTGGGCATTTCCTCGCAAGAGGAGCTGCTGGCGAAGTGGGACGAGCTGCCTGCGGAGACGCAGCGTTATATCGGCAAAGTGCAGCAGGCTAAACTATAAGTGCGAGTTCAAAAAGTCCGGTTTTTGAACAACCTCTTTAACGTATCGAGATCACGATTCACGGGTCGCACCGACTGCGGCAGAATCGCGGTCTCTTCTTTTTTTCGAGGAAAGGATGATTAACGATGATCTACTTCGACCATTGCGCTTCGACTCCGCCATATGAAGAGGTCGTGACCGCTATGATGGAGGTTATGCGCAAGCATTATGCCAACCCGTCGTCCCTTCATGCCAGCGGCGCGGCAGCCGCCAAGCTGATCGAGCGCTCTCGCTCGCTGGTAGCCGCTCAGCTCGGCACGACGCAAGGGAGCTGGCTGTTCACCTCCGGAGGCACGGAGTCGAACAATCTGGCGATTAAGGGCGCAGCCAGACAATATCGTTCGCGCGGCAATCATATTATTGCATCCGGCATCGAGCACGCCTCCGTGAACGAAGCGCTGAGGCAGCTGGAATCGGAGGGCTATCGGATTACGTATCTGCCCGTCAGCGAGAGCGGCCATGTATCCGCCGAGTCCGTGCGTGATGCGTTGACGGACGAGACGATTCTGGTTACGGTTATGCATGTGAACAATGAGATCGGCACCATTCAGCCCATTCGCGAGATCGGCGGGCTGCTGTGCGGCTATCCGCAAATTCTGTTCCATGTGGATGCGGTGCAAAGCCTGGGCAAGGTCCCGATCGAGCCAGAGGCTTGGGGCATCGATCTTGTGAGCGGATCCGCTCACAAGCTGCGGGGTCCCAGAGGGCTCGGCTGGCTGTATGTGAGAGACGGGGTGAAGCTGCATGCGCTGTCTTCGGGCGGCTCGCATGAGGGGGGCTTCCGCGCAGGCACGGAGAACGTCCCGGCCATCGTCGCCTCATCGAAGGCGCTGCGCATGTCGCTGGAGACGATGGAGGAACGCACGGAGAGAATGCGCGGGCTCGCCCGCCGCTTGCGTGAATTCATCGGTTCACGGCCGGAGCTGAAGCTGAACGGCGCTGAGCCGCTTGCTCCGCATATCGTTCATTTCTCTTATCCGGGCATGAAGCCGGAAGTGATCGTTCATATGCTGGAGACGCATGATATAATAGCATCGACGAAATCGGCTTGCTCCTCGAAGGACAACAAGCCGAGCCGGGTATTGCTGGCGATCGGCGCGAATGCCGCGCAAGCATCCGGAGGCGTGCGCGTCAGCTTCGGCGACGAGCACAGGGAAGAGCATGTGGAGCGGCTGATCGCAGCTCTGACGACTGTCATTGAACAATTAAAGCCGCTTGAGAGGGGTAACCAACATTGATATACGACCAAATCGTGCTTCGCTATGGCGATCTGATTATGAAGGGCAGAAACCGCAACCAGTTCGAGAAGCGGATGCACCGCCAGGTGAAAAACGCGCTGAAGCCATTCCCGGGCGTAACATATTGGAAGACATTTGGCCGGCTCTACGTGAAGCTGAACGGTCAGCCTTATGAGCCGATAGCGGACAGGCTGAAGGACCTGTTCGGCATCGTGTCGCTAAGTCCGGTCATCAGCACAGTATCCGAGCTGGAGGCCATCCGGGCGACAGCAATGACCTTGATGAATTCCCTGAAGACACCGCCTAAGACGTTCAAGGTGAGCGTGAAGCGGGCGTGGAAGGGCTTCCCCCATCAGTCGCAGCAAATGAATCATCTGGTCGGCGCCCATGTTCTGCGTGCATTCCCAGAGCTGAGCGTAGATGTGCGGAATCCGGAAGTGGAGCTGAAGGTGGACATCCAGGAGGAGGCAACTTACCTGTTCTGCGAGGTTATTCCTGCAGCCGGCGGCTTCCCGTTCGGCTCGAATGGCAAAGCCATGCTGCTGCTCTCCGGAGGCATCGACAGTCCTGTTGCAGGCTGGATGGCGCTGCGGAAGGGGCTTGAGATTGAAGCTGTCCACTTCCACAGCTATCCGTTCACAAGCGAGCAGGCGAAGGATAAGGTCATTACGCTGGCGAAGCGGTTGTCCTATTTCAGCGGCGCGCCGCTGAAGCTGCACCTGGTGCCGTTCACGGAAATTCAGACGACATTGGCGAAGTCCGGCCAAGACAATCTTATGATTACGCTGATGCGCAGAATTATGCTGCGGATTACGGAAGCGCTAGCGATCCGCAATGGCGCGCTTGGTATCGTTACCGGCGAAAGTCTGGGCCAGGTAGCCAGCCAAACCTTGCCGAGCATGAACGTCATCGGACGAGCAACCCAATTGCCGATGCTCAAGCCGCTTATCATGATGGACAAAAGCGAAATCATTGCCATGGCTGAGAAGATCGGCACGTTCCAGACGTCTATTCTGCCTTATGAGGACTGCTGCACCTTGTTCTTGCCGAAGTCGCCAAGCACGAATCCGAATCTTCATATCGTGGAGAATATCGAGGCGGGCATTGCCAATCTGGATGCCATGATGGAGGAAGCGGTCAAAGGAACGGAATATATGTACCTGTCTCCTGGTGAGATTAAGACTAAAGAGAGTGCCGAGGAAGACGAATGGTTCTAACTGCCGTAGAAGGGCAAAAAAAGAAGCAGCCATCCCTTAGTGGGACTGGCTGCTTTTTTGTCCGGCGGCTTGCTTTCGTTTGTTGACGAGATATCCCGCTCCCACCGTCAAGATGATGACGACGATGATGAACGTCCAGTAGATGGCTTTGTTTTCGTCCAGTGCACCGTGGAATTGTTTTTCATGCGTAATCATTTTGGAAGCGGTATAGGCAAGTACGGCGGAGCCTATATAGACAATCCACTCGAATTTGTTAATAAGCTTGATAAAGAGCGTGCTGCCCCATACGACGACCGGAACGCTGATGATCAAGCCGAGAATGACGAGAATAATTTCATGCTCGCCATGAGAGGAGCCCTTAGCCGCGCCAGCGACTGCGATAACGTTGTCGATGCCCATCGCCGCATCCGCGATAATGATTGTGCGGATGGATTGCCACAGCGTATTGCCCGCTTTGATGTTGTCGTGATTGTCTTCCTGTACGAGCAGCTTGAACGCGATCCAGAGCAGCAGCAGGCCGCCTACCAGATTGAGCCAAGGCACGGACAGCAACTGTACGACTAGGAGCGTCGCGATGACACGAATGCCGACCGCTCCGACAGTCCCCCAGATGACAGCTTTCTTCTGCTGGTGCTGTGGAAGCTTGCGTGCAGCCAAACCTATGACAATGGCATTATCCCCGGCCAGAATAAGGTCGATGAATACGATAGTCAACAGGGCGGTGAAAAATTCGACCGTGAAAAAGTCCATATTGATGTTTCCTCCTCTCTATCTCTATGCTTGCTTATTGAAGTCTACAATAAATCAGGAATTTCGTGAAGATGGATTTTTGGACATATTCCCCATAGCTTGTTCATACCCCTGTTATGAGAGGGGAGATCGATCGTGGACAGCGTACTTATTTTTCTTCAAATTGCGTTAATTAATGTATTGTTAAGCGGAGACAATGCAATCGTCATCGCGATGGCGAGCCAGCATCTGCCGCCGGGGCAGCGCCAGAAGGCGATCTGGTGGGGAGCATTCGCGGCAGTGGGACTGCGCTGCATCCTTACGGTTGTAGCGCTGCAATTGCTTCAAATTCCGTATTTGCAAGCGGCCGGCGCCATTCTGCTGCTGTACATCGCCGTCAAGCTGCTGGGAGACGCAGGTGATATGCCGGATACCCATCAAGTGAAACGAGCGGCGACGCTGGGTCATGCGGTATGGACCATTGTAACGGCCGATTTTATCATGAGTCTTGATAATGTGCTGGCGATCGCTGCTGTCGCAGACGGTGACCTCGTTCTTATTCTGCTCGGGATTGCGCTGAGCATACCGATGATTATATGGGGCAGCCAATTGCTGGGAAAGCTGTTGGCCAAATTCCCTTTCCTCGCTTATATCGGAGCAGGCCTGCTCGCCTTTGCGGCAGGGGAAATGCTAATGAAGGATCCCGGGCTTCACGCCTCTGTATTCCATGGCAACGGTACGCTGGATCAGCTGATTCCGCTGCTTTGCGTGCCGCTGGTCGTCATCCTGGCTATTTTGAAAAAACGGGCGGAGTACCGGTAAGGAACTGCTCGAAACATTAGAACCCGGTTATCGACCCAATATTGCGACGATGGGATTGTGCGGGAACAGCGAGCAATCGCTGTTTTTTGCATGGTTTTGCTTTTTTTTGTGAATCTCTCGACAGATTACTGGTTTTTTTGCCGCAGTTCCATTAAACTAATAAAGATAAAAAAACTGGCGTCTTTCGTCTGTCTATACGATCGATGTTGTAAGGAGCGGAATGAATATGCCTACTAACAAATATTCCGCTGGAATTATCCTGCTGTTAGCCGGGGTCATTATCTTGTTGGGCAAAATAGGTGTGTTCGGCTTTTTGGGAGCGATCTTTTGGCCGCTGCTTGTCCTGATTCCCGGGGTACTGCTTCATGTGCTCTATTTCGGCAGAGTAGTTCCGGCCGTTATGCTGGTTCCCGGCGGAATGCTCGTAGTATACGCACTGCTGTTTATCATTTGCAACATTTTTGGATGGGATAGCTTAAAGTATCTATGGCCGATGTTCATCTTCGGCTTTGCCGCAGGGTTATATGAATACTACATGTTCGGCGGGTCTTCCGTGCCGCGCGTCGTGTTCACGGCGTCTATCGCGCTGGCAGCGGCATCCGTTCTGTTCCTGGTGCTTGTTCTAATGTGGAGCTGGGGAATTTACCTCATTGCGGCTCTGTTCATTGCGGCAGGCGCTTGGATGATGTTCGGTCCGCGCAAACGCTGGTAGGTCAGATTTAAAGGTTAATCTAAAAACAATTGGAGTGGATTATTTCTTATGCAAGCAAGAGAGAACTTACGCAACATCGCGATTATCGCTCACGTTGACCATGGCAAAACAACACTGGTTGACAAGCTGCTTCAACAATCGGGAACATTCAGAGAACATGAATCGGTGCAAGAGCGTGCGATGGACTCCGGTGATCTGGAACGGGAACGCGGCATTACAATCCTGGCCAAAAACACAGCCATTACGTACAAGAATTATCTGATCAACATCGTGGATACACCAGGTCACGCCGACTTCGGCGGCGAGGTTGAGCGGATTATGAAGATGGTTGACGGCGTGCTGTTGGTCGTTGACGCATTCGAAGGCTGTATGCCGCAGACAAAGTTCGTGCTGCGCAAGGCGCTTGAGCATCAGCTTACGCCAATCGTAGTCGTGAACAAGATTGACCGTCCGAACGCAAGACCGGTTGAAGTTATTGACGAAGTTCTTGATCTGTTCATTGAACTGGGGGCGAATGACGATCAGCTGGAATTCCCGGTCGTATACGCTTCGGCGCTGATGGGTACATCCAGCCTGGATCCGGAACCTGAGAAGCAGGACGACAACATGATGGCGCTCTATGACACCATCGTGAGCCATATTCCTTCCCCGACCGAAAATGTGGAAGAGCCGCTCCAATTCCTCGTAACCCTTCTTGACTATAATGAATATCTGGGCCGTATTGCGATTGGCCGTGTCAACCGCGGTACAATCAAGCAAGGTCAGCCTGTAGCTGTTATTGACCGCGACGGCAAGACGAAGCAGGCGAGAATTGAGAAGCTGTTCGGCTTCCAGGGCCTGAAGCGCGTCGAAATCGCAGAAGCTGGCGCAGGCGACATCGTTGCGATTGCAGGTATTCGTGAAATCAATATCGGCGAGACGATTGCCGACCCTCAGCGTCCTGAAGCGCTTCCGGTTCTGAAGATTGACGAGCCTACGCTTCAAATGACCTTCCTTGTCAACAACAGCCCGTTCGCAGGCCGCGAAGGCAAATGGGTAACATCCCGCAAGCTGCGCGAGCGCTTGTTCAAAGAGCTGGAGACAGACGTTGCGCTTCGCGTCGATGAGACGGAGAGCCCGGACGCATTCGTCGTATCGGGACGCGGCGAGCTGCATCTTGGCATTCTGATCGAGAATATGCGCCGTGAAGGCTATGAGCTGCAAGTTTCCAAGCCGGAGGTTATCGTGAAGGAAATCGACGGCATGAAGCAAGAGCCGTACGAGCGCCTGCTGATTGACGTGCCGGAAGAGAGCATGGGCGCTGTTATGGAGAGCCTTGGCACGCGCAAAGCCGAGATGGTCAATATGATCAATAACGGCAACGGACAGGTGCGCTTGGAATTCATTATTCCGGCTCGCGGCCTGATCGGCTACCGTACTTCTTTCTTGACGCTGACACGCGGTTACGGCATTATGAACCATGCGTTCGACAGCTACGGACCGCTCGCCGGCGCCAGCGTAGGCGGACGCCATCAAGGCGTGCTTGTCGCAAGCGAGAACGGCACTTCTACGTTCTATGGCATGCTGGGCGTTGAAGACCGCGGCCTGATGTTCTTGGAGCCGGGCGCAGAGATTTATGAAGGCATGATCGTTGGCGAGCATAATCGTGACAACGACATTATCGTCAATATTTGTAAAGAAAAGCAATTGTCCAACGTCCGTTCGGCGGGCAAGGACGATACGGTGAAGCTGAAGACACCGGTCATCTTCTCCCTGGAGCAAGCTTTGGAATATTTGAACGATGATGAATATTGCGAAATTACGCCGAAGTCGATTCGCCTGCGCAAGAAGATTCTTGTGAAGAGCGAACGCGAGCGCGCGGAGAAGCATCGCAAAATGTCGCAAGCCGGCGTATAAGCCGATTGCCAATATCGACAACGAAAGCGGGCATATCCGAAAGGACTGCTAACTTGCGTTAGGAGGTAAGTAGGATGCAGGAGTGGTTAAGCGAGCATAAGCTCGTTTCCTATCTTCTTATATTGGGTTTCACGATTTATATCTTTAATTCGGTATTCCGCCCACAGGCTAAGCTGCCGATTATTAAAGAAATTCTAGTCTACATCGTCATGGCGATCGGCTCGTTCGTCCTGATGATTATGCAGGTCGACAAGCTTCCTATCATCCAATGTATGGGAATTGCTGTGCTCATGATGCTAATGCTAAGAGGGCGTCAGATGTATGACAAGTGGAAGAAAGGCAAGACAGGCGGGGCGGAAGCGAGCAAAGCGGAGTCAGGCCAATGAGACTGGAGGACGCGCTGTTCAATTGGCTGCAGATCCGGCTAGTCGCCGATGCGAGACAAGAGGATAAGGCTGCGCGCGACACGCTTGCTTTTTTTGAAGAAATATTGCGGGATGATCATGGTCTGACGTCGTTCGAGATCGAGAAGTCTGATGAGACCATGCTGCATGTTCGTTATATGAAGGAAGGCCGTTCTTTACTCAAGCTGGTTCCCCGGGAAGCCGGGGAACAGCTTCTTCATGACATTAATGCTACACCCAAATACAACGAAGCTTGAAGGTGAGAGAATGAGCCAACAACCGAACTCATTGCCGCCGCGTTCAAGCGCGCGAAAAAGCTCTTCTGCTGCCAAACCCGGCAAGGAGAAGAAGAAAAAAAGAAATCCGCTGCTAAAGGCTTTCTTTTTTCTTTTATTCGGACTGCTGCTTACAGCGGCGGCACTTATAGTTGTGGTGGCGCTTAAAACTTCGGATGCCATTGACACGATTGCGCTGCCTGAGACGGAGGCTACCCCCGTTCCTGTGACGGAATCGGTCAAGCAAAAGCCGGTTGCTTTTGTGCTCATGGGGATTGATTCCCGTGACCACGGCGGAGGTTTGAATACGGACGTGATGATGGTTGCGGCCTTTAACCCGAACACCAAAAAGGCGACAGTCGTTACGATTCCCCGCGATACATATGTCGAAGTGGAAAACTACCGCGGCCGTAAGGCCAATCGCTTCTATGCAGACGGCTATGTGGTTGCTTCTCGGGACAAGGGAATGAGCAAAGAGGCGGCTGATCTGGAAGGGAAGAAGATGGTTAAGGAGGTCATGGGCAAGCTGTTTGATATCGATATCAAATACGCCTCCATGATCAATTTCCAGGGCTTCTCCGATGTGGTCGACGCATTAGGCGGGGTCGAGGTAAATGTAGATATGCGCATGAAATACAGAGATACCCGCGACGGCACGAATATCGATCTGCAGCCTGGGTTCCAGGAGCTGGACGGCAAGGAAGCACTTGATTTCGTCCGCTACCGCAAATCGAATGACGGCAAAAACATGTCCAGCGACTTTGACCGCAACCGCCGCCAAGCGGAAGTGATGAGCGCGATATTGGACAAGCTTGTCAGTATGGGCGGCATTACGAAGATTACCAGTGTCATCGATGCCGTAGGCAAAAACATCTCCGCAGATATGCATAGGCAGGAAATAACCCGCATGCTCGAAACGTATTATACGATCCGCAGCAGCGATATTGAGTTCTTGTCCCTTGATGGCGTATGGAAAAGCCCGAATGTGTATGTCGATGAAGCCAGTCTTGCGAAGGCGAAAGCCGCCCTCCAGGCAAAAATGGCTGAATGACCGTAGACTGCCGGTAATATTATAGCTATAATAGGAGCTAAGCAGCTGCTTTTGAATGAAGGCCGATTCAGAAGGAGGTTATGCGGATGAATAATCCAGCAGTAATCGCGGTTAACCCGCATCCTGACGATATGTATGGTTGGAGCAGGCGGCTCGCTGTTGTTTCTGTTGCCAAAGGGAAAGATGAGGACAAGTATAGAGCTGTGCGCATGCACATGAAGGAAGCCTAGTGAGCTGATCACTAGGCTTTTTGCGTCTTTTGGACAGCTTTACCGTTTCTTAACGTGAGCGTGACGGCGCAGGCTTGGTGAGGCTGTTTGGCTCGAGGACCTCGCCTTCCGCATCGTTGTCCGGGCCCTGAGCGGGATCCGGTTCGGGCTCTGTCATCCCGTTGCTGTCGTCGAGCTCCGAGTCGGGAGGCACGATATCGCGCGGGAGCTGGGGAACGAGACGTCCCATAATGTCGGCAAGCTCTTCAGCAAAGCCGGAGAACGGATGTCCATTGCGGATGTCGTTGCCGATCTCCGCCAGGCGGTTGGCAATATCGACGTCGGCTGTGACGAAGGCGTCAACGCCGTATTCGTCATGGCGGAACGCCTCAGCCACCGAATATTTGATCGTGCCGACACGCGAACGCTCTAAGGTGCCGTCGACATCAATGCCTACTATTGCGGTATTGCCTACAATGACGCAGTGAGCATTCTCTACGCCGCTCACGCCTTTGGCCAGCTCTTCCAGATGTGCCTCCACTTCGCTGCGATTTTCTATGAGCTTCTTGCCGCTGCCGTCTTGCGCAGCCTGATAGCGGCGATCATTTTGCGGGGAGGGTGATGTATCGTGTCGCGCGCCACAGCCTGTAGCCAGTAACGCTATAACGATTGCCGCAGATAACCATTTGTACATGTATGCCACCTCTTTTTCGTGTGTGTATCGCGCCGTTTCGCTTGTATACTAGTGTGTCCGCTGCCATCTGACGCTATGTATGCGGAAGTATATCCGACGCCGGGAGGGTTCTCATGAAAAAAATATTCGTGCTCGATACAAACGTGTTGCTCCATGATCCTCAATCGCTCTATGCCTTTGACGACAATGAGGTCATCATCCCTGCCATCGTACTGGAAGAACTTGACTCCAAAAAAAGACTCGCTGACGAGCTTGGCCGCAATGCCAGATCGGTATCGAGATTGCTCGACAGGATGAGGGAACAAGGGCATCTGCATGAAGGAATCGCGCTTCCGGGGGGCGGCTTGCTTAAGGTGGAGCTGAATCATCGCAGCTTTGTGCGCGTGCATGAGATGTTCGGCGAAATGTCCAATGACAACCGGATTTTGGCCGTTGCGCTCAACTATCAAATGGAGCAAGAGAATGCGGAGGAAAAGCGGAGCGTCGTCTTGGTCAGCAAGGATGTGCTGGTGCGCATCAAAGCCGATGTGCTGGGGCTGGAAGCCCAGGATTATTTGTCCGACCGTATGGTGGATCATTCCGAATTCTATACGGGCAACGTCACCCTGCATGTACACCCCTCCGTCATTGATGAGTTTTATTCGTATCGTTTCTTAAGCGTAGGCCATCTTAATTTGAGAGATCGGCTTAACCCGAACGAGTTCGTCATTCTGCGCGATGAGATGGGCACCTCCAAGTCGGCTCTGCTGAAAGTCAGCCAGGACGGCGTGCGGCTGGAGCCGCTATATTTGAGCAATGATCCGGTGTGGGGGATTACAGCCCGCAACGCCCAGCAGCGTATGGCGCTGGAATTGCTGCTTAACGACGACATTCCGCTCGTGACCTTGTCCGGCAAAGCCGGTACAGGCAAGACGCTGCTGGCCTTGGCGGCAGGCTTGCTGAAGGTCGAGGATGAGCATAAGTATAAGAAGTTGCTGATCGCAAGGCCGGTTGTGCCCATGGGCAAGGACATCGGTTATTTGCCCGGCGAGAAGGAGGAGAAGCTGCGCCCGTGGATGCAGCCGATCTATGACAATCTGGAGTTTCTGTTCGATACGAAGAAAGCGGGCGATATCGATAAAATACTGATGGGCATGGGCAGCATTCAAGTAGAAGCTTTAACGTATATTAGAGGCCGCTCGATTCCGGGGCAATTCATTATTATCGACGAGGCGCAAAATCTGACCAAGCATGAAGTGAAAACGATCGTCTCCAGAGTGGGTGAAGGCAGCAAAATCGTGCTCATGGGCGATCCCGGCCAGATCGACCATCCGTATCTGGATTCCGTCAGCAACGGACTCACGCATATTGTGGAGAAGTTCAAACGAGAGAGCATCAGCGGGCATATGACACTGGAGAAGGGGGAACGCTCCAAGCTTGCGCAGCATGCTGCCGATCTGCTGTAGTACGGCCACTGCGGTCAATCTGAGATTCGGAAAGGTTATCCCGCTGTTTACGGCAGCCGGGATAACCTTTTTTTGCGGGTATGCGGTAATACGATTTGTCTATAGAGCTAGAAAAGCGTTTTTAGGGGAAAATCGTCATGCTTTTGCCTCATTAGGGTTGTACAACTCTGCTGCAAACTGCTATTCTATACCTACCAAGGTAGCCGGAAAGGAAGAAAGCTGTGTCTCCTCGCAAGTATGTGCCGCTTTTTGTCGGCGCACTGCTACTCACCGCTTTGTTGCTGCTGTTTTTCTCGCGATCGATGAGCTGGAATTGGAATCGAGTGAATCATTCGGACGGAGTTCAGCCGATTGAGCCGGCTGGGGGCCAGCGAATCACGCAATTATCAACTGATCTTTATGTAAACGTTTCCTTGCCAACTGCCGATTATGACCGGCTGGTGGAACGGACGGAACGATTTATGCTGGACTATCCGCATATTCAGGTCGAAATTTCCAATGAGCGGGATAGTGACGGCAGGTATGAGCACCTGTTGACCATGAGTAAGCAAGGGTTGGCGCCCGATGTGATGCTGCTCGACAATGGGGGCATTATTCCGCTTGCAGTGAAAGGCTTGCTGAAGCCGGTGGACGGTCTGATGGCGGGCGAGGTGTTGACCGATCAACTGCCGCGGCTGCTGGAGACGCTGAAGTGGAACGGTTATATGTGGGCTGTGCCTTATCGCATTAATCCGTATGTTGTAGCATGGGACAAGGAGCTGCTGAAAGAAGGAGGCCTGTCAGGCCCTCCGGATCAGTGGGGGGCTTTTCAATCGCTGGCAGAGAAAATTGCGTCCGCGTCTGTCTCGCTGGAACCCGGCCAAGAGCGGTTTATTGTGAACTTCAGTCCAGATGAAATGGAGCAGCTGCTGATTTGGTCTGCCCGCTTAAGCAACGGGAAAGAGGAGCTTATCAATTTGCAGGCTTTGCCGGATACGCTGCTGGACCGGTTGGCCTGGCTGCAGTCGAAGGGCAATCTCGCCTCGGTATCTTCCCGCCGGGGGGCTGAGCTGAACGAGCTAATCGAGAAGCATCGCCTGCTTATGCTTATTATGCCTTGGGAGGAGCTGAACGGGCTTAGCCAGTCGGCCCGCAGCAAGCTGTTAGTGGAGCAGAAGGACATTGATTATCCATGGCTGGGCGGAACCAGCTTCGCGATCAGCTCTGGCAGCTCTGCGGAGAGCGAGGCTATGCTGTGGATTCAGGAGATGACCAGCCCATACAATAGCTTGAAGGACTTCGAAGAAGGCGGCAAGCTGCCGGTCCGCTCGTCCCTGTATGACCAGATGCGGCTGATTACGAAGTCCGGCGACACGCCTCCTTATTGGTGGCTGGAAGCGCTGAGCGCTAAGGTGACGGATCGCGACAGCGTAACACCGGATCCGGACTGGCCGAAGCGCTGGAGGGACTGGTCCGGCGCATGGAGAGCCGCGGCCGGGGATCCCAGCCGCTTGGACGCCTTCGTGCAAGCGGTGACCGCGGCAGATTCGGACGAATAGGCTGCGCGGAGAGGGCATTAGGGGAGCTGTAAGCCGAGGAAGTCGGCTTTGCGGGAGCGATAGCGAGCATTTGGGAGTTGTAAACCGCGAAACCCGGCTTGCAGTCGCGTGAGCGTGGAGTTGGAGGCTGTAAGCCGAGAAAGTCGGCTCACAGGTGCGTGATCGTGGGGGTGGAGGGCTGTAAGCCGCAAAACACGGCTTCAGTCACTTGGGCAAGCCGCCGAAGCAGCTGTAAGCCCAATAAGATCCATAGTTACTTTCCGTATGCTTACAATAGATTGGTTATGGTACACGTGAGCATGTAGATTACTTTAATACAATCAAAAGCGCAGGTTCGGCGGCTAACATAGCCAAGAACCTGCGCTTTTTCATGATTTTTTAACAGCTCAACATTCCTCTTCCCATCCATATCACAACCAACCGTGTCGCAAATAGCCAAGTAACCACTAATTCGCACTCTGAGCGAACCCTCAACCAACTTTCCACGGCCCTGTGCCAAGCAAACTAACATTATATTTCCGGCACCGCAACCAACCTGCTACAAAGTAACGCTCAGCTTAATGATCAGTTCGCCGTCTTTGATTTCGACAGACTTGGCTTTGAGGAATGAAGTAATAAGTCCAGGGTAGAAGCCGAGATCAAATTCGTCCTCAAGCGCTTTGCGTGTGGTGTCCGGGAGCGTGAAACCGTTGAACAGCAGTTCGTCGACGTGGAAGAGCAGTCCGTTGCGCGGCTCTTGAATCAGGCTATAATGGCCCGAGATACTGATTTCGATATTGTCCCGTTTGCCATAGGCGGTTATGGAGTCATCCTCAAATTTGAAGGTGAGGTCATTAAACCGCTTGTCTTGCTCGCGCAAAAACTCATTGAGCTTATCTTCAGGCACTCGAATCGTATACTGGAGACCTTTGATCTCCATCAGTTCTTTGTTGTCCTGTATCCAGCCAGGCAGCTTGCCCATAGACTTCGACAACGCCTCGAAGTAGGCACGGACTTCCTTCAAGCCGGCAGATTCCCAGAAGTTTGTGAGCTGCTCGATCAACAGGCGAATGCGGTCGCTGTCCGATCGTCCGGCCAATTCGCCTTCCAGCTGGGATTCCAGCGCTAACACTCTCTCCCGCTGCAGCTTTAATTTGTCTTCAATGGCAACTAGCTCGGCCTGCTTGCCTTCAAGCACGGCATAGCGGTCCTGCATATCCCGATATTGCCCGATGTAAGCATTCAAGGTATGCTTGTCTTGCGAGACGATAATATCAATATAGTCCAGCAATGTAAAAAACTTCGTCCACGAATCCGTTTTTAGCAAAGATAAGTACAGCATGTCCCGCTCTCCCATATAATAGGCCCGCAATACATTGCCAGCTTGCTTCCGTTTACCGTCTATGGCAAGCTCCTGATCGGCTAGTTGCTTCTCCGTATCTGTCATAGTGAGGAGCAGAGCATCCTTCTCTTGCTGAATTCGGGCGATCTCCTTGTCGATCTCAACGACAGATAAGCTTTTTTCCAAAAGCGAGTGCAGATCGTCGGGGGACTTGTCCCCTTCTTCGGCGAGTACAGGAAGCCGGATCACGATGAATGCGCACAGCAGCGAAGCCAGCAGGGCGGCTGCGATTCGCCTTCGGATGCTAATTTCAGTCAACGTCATCCTCCTTCCTAAAAGGTTTGCGAAGCAAACCTCACTTCGAAAGCGTTACTAAGGTTTGCGAAGCAAACCTCACTTCGAAAGCGTTACTAAGGTTTGCGAAGCAAACCTCACTTCGAAAGCGTTACTAAGGTTTGCGAAGCAAACCTCACTTCGAAAGCGTTACTAAGGTTTGCGAAGCAAACCTCACTTCGAAAGCGTTACTAAGGTTTGCGAAGCAAACCTGCCTTGTTAGCGCTACTTAAAGGTATGCGAAGCAAACCTTGCTTCGCAAGTCCAAGCTCACCAACTAGTTTATGCGGCAGCCTAGTCTATTATATCTTACATTTGGAAAAGGGTGAAACGAGCTATGGCCAGTTTTCCGGATACTCCGCTAGCTCTTCAAATCGCAGAGAGGATCAGCCGCTCTCCCCAGCAGGGATGGGGCATTGCAGCTAACCAGAAAGTCACACTTCTGCCGTGCATTACTTTTTACGACTATATGGAAGCTTGCTTGTATGACGAGAGCTATGGTTATTACCGGTCAGGTGAAGCAAGAGTGGGAAAAGAAGGAGACTTCTATACGAGCTCAGCGATCGGCAGCGTTATGTCGGAGATGTTGGCCAGGTACGCTTTGAAGTTCCAATCAGCGCTAGGAATCCCTATTGGTCTTGCCGAATGGGGGGCCGGTACGGGGCGGCTTTCTGCTGGAATCGCAGTGTCGCTGCGCAATTTAACGCCTCATTGGGAAAGCCGATTTAGCCAATCACTCATAGACGATCATCCTGGCCACCGTGCGAAAATGATGCAGTCTTACCATGAAGCAGGCTTGCCGGATGCACCGCCGCGTATCTACACATCCAGTGAGTATGCCGCTAAGCTGGCGTGTTCAACAAGCAAAGCTCCGCTCCTGCTCATGGCTAATGAGCTGCTTGACGCCTTTCCTGTCCACCGGATGGTCCGAAGGGGAGGGGAATATAGGGAGCTTGGGGTTGGAGTCATACCGGACCATGGCTTCGTCTATACCGAGATGACGGTCACGAACGGAATATTCCCCCAATGGCTGGAGCGGGATGGAATAAAGCTGCGGGAAGGCCAAATAACGGAGCTTTGTCCGGGAGCGCGAGCTTGGCTGCTGCAGCTTGGCCGGATGCTTCACAAGGGCGACCGCGTGATGCTGATTGATTATGGCCATGAGGCTGAAGAATACGCGGCAGAGCATCGAATGGAAGGGACGCTTATGACCTATTCACGGCATCGGGCCAGCGACACGCCTTTCCTTCAGGCAGGGGAGAGGGATATGACCGCGCATGTCTGCTTTACATTTATCCGCTCCTCGGCAGAAGAAGCGGGATTCCAGGTGCAGTACTATGGTACGCAAAAGCAGTTTTTGCTGGACAACGGTATTTTCGAACTGCTTGGCGTGCATGACGGCATGGATCCCTTTGGCGAAGAGGCGCGGCGCAACAGGGCAGTGAGGCAATTGCTGCTAAGCGACGGGATGAGCGAAAGCTTTAAGGTCATGATACTGGAGAAAGAATAGAAAAAGGCTGTCTGCATGCGAACGATTGTCGCAGCACAGACAGCCTTGTTTGTTCTTGTAGATGTTAGAATGGCAAGCTCATCTTAAAGACTGACCAGTAGGTGAATCCGATGAAGGAAACCGCCATATAACCCCAGAACATCATTATGTACGTTCTTTCAGAGAAATTCAAGTACCCCAAGAATACGAAAGCAACGGCCTGCGCGAAGAAGAGCAGCGCGAATTCCGTCATATGACCAGCAAAAGCCATAAGTCCGATGACTAAGCACCAGAAGCCAAGTACCCGATACATGCGTGCCATGTTACATCCCCCTTTCACCCTGCCCCGATTTTTCTAAACTTCATTATAACGTTTGCCCCTGCGAGTGTAAACCTAAAACCGTGACGAATTGGCAAACTTTTTGACTAAACTTGCAGCTGTTATTTACAGTTTGCACATGAATCAACCTAATCATGTATGAGGTCGCAAAAAATTGGTTATACAATTTAGTATCCAATAGATTCTATGAACTCTACCAAGGGCATAGAGATAAGTAAGCGCCTTTTACGTTAGGAGGTTTTGATTGCATGACAGCAGTTAGACAAGACGCGTGGAGTCCGGATGATGATCTTATACTCGCAGAAGTAACTCTACGCCATATTCGCGAAGGAAGCACACAGCTCGCAGCATTCGAAGAAGTGGGCGAAAGAATTGGACGGACGTCCGCCGCATGCGGCTTCCGCTGGAACAGCTGTGTTCGCAAGCGTTATGAGGATGCCATACAGATTGCCAAGCAGCAGCGCCAAAAACGCAACTACTTGAAAAAGCAAACGGTAACGGCAACATCCCAGGTTTCTTCGCTTGCGGTATACGACACAGAAGAACGCACCTACAAGCATGATGCAAGCACTATTGACGAGGGCATATCGATAGATGCCGTCATCCGCTTCCTCAGAAGCTGGAAAACGACCTATCAGGATTTGTCGCGCCAAATCAAGCTATTCGAGAAGGATTTGAAAGACAAGGAAGAAGAGCTTTACCGTCTTCGGAGCGAGAATGAGAGACTGGCGAAGGAAGCAAGCAGCGCACAGACAGATTACCGTACCGTGAATGACGACTATAAGACGCTCATTCAAATTATGGATCGCGCCCGCCGGCTCACCGTATTGTCCAATGAAGAGGAAGCAAAACCCAGGTTCAAGATGGATGCCAATGGCAATCTGGAACGGATTGAATAAGTCATAGCGATACTAGGGAAGCCCGCTGTCCACGGACGGCGGGCTTTTCATGTGAAATAGGCGAAGTGTATAATACGGGGGACAAGCGACAGAAGGAGGGCTCAATTTGCATATCGACGTTATTGGCGGAGGCGCGATCGGATTATGGCTTGCGGCCAATCTCGCAGCGGCGGGAGAAGACGTGACCCTATGGACACGGACAGAGCGGCAAAGCCTTCTTATAACGGAAGCGGGCATTGGGCTGACCGACACAGACGGGAACTTCAGAACGGTTCGGGTCCAGAGCGAGCCGTTGCACCGGCCTCGGGTATTGGCTCAGAAGGTCAAGGGAGAAGAGGAGTCGTGGATTATTCTAGCCGTCAAACAAACGGCGATTGACAAAGAGCTTATCGAGCTGCTTCGGGAGTTGACTGGGGTACGCGGAAGAACTGCCTTATTATGCTTGCAGAACGGGATCGGACACCTGGAGAGACTGGCGTCAGAACTGGGAAGCGTGCCAATCTATGCGGCTGTTACCACAATGGGCGCCAAACGCGAGGATGAGCGGAGAGTCATGCTGGCCGGCACAGGCGAGCTATGGATCGGCGATAGAGCCGAGAATTGCCCCGAGATTGACGAAAAACGCGCAAAATCTCAAAAAAAGTTTCTATTATCTCTGCAAAAGGCAGGATTTCAGGCCTTCTTGTCGAAAGAGATCAATAATCGGATTTTCCATAAATTGCTGATCAACGCGGTCATTAATCCGCTTACTGCAATCTTCGATGTGACTAATGGCGAGCTCCCGAGGCATGAGCGGCGTGTACATATAATGCGGGCATTACATAATGAAACGGCAGATATATTGAAAAGAGCAGGAATGAGGGACCAGGGAGACAGCTGGGCGCAGGTGCTGGACGTATGCGTCCGGACAAGCGCCAATGTCTCTTCTATGCTGGCGGACGTCCGCGCGGGCAGGGAGACGGAGATTCGGGCTATTAATGGCGCTGTGGCCAGGCTGGCTGCATCATACGGAATGAATGCGCCAATGAACGAAGCGATGGCGGCAATCGTGGAATCTTACGCATCACAGAAGCATTAAGAGAGGGGACAAGCATGGGCGCGATCTGGAATAGCATACAAATCGTTTATGCGGCACTCGCGGTTATACCGATTCTTCCTTTTGCGATCGTTCTGTTCGGTTACGGCGCGATTGTCCAAAACCGGAAAAAGGCGCTCATTATGGCAATGGACGTATCGACGGTCTTTTTTATTTTATGCGCAGCGGCTTTATTCAATTTGTTGTTTAAAAGCTCCTTTGGCCTGTATGGCATACTGCTGGTCATGATTCTGGCGGGAGGACTGCTGGGCAACGCCCAATTCCGCAAGCGCGGCAGCGTGGATGTGAAGCGCGTATTCCGGGCGATCTGGCGGCTAAGTTTTTTTGCGACAACTGCATTATACCTTGTGTTTATGCTCATTATGATGAGCAAGCTTATTTTTACCGTGGCATAAGGGACACTATATATAGAAGAAATGCCTCTGACGCGCAGAGGCTTTTTTGCTTTGACGGGCCCATCATTCTTTGTGTACAATGACTTTGGCGTTACTTTTACCATGGGTACCGTATCGGATCGTCTGACCCATTCAACATAATATCGCACATAAGGGAGGATTGGCTGATGATGTCCACAGAATCGTATCGTCTTCCCGTTGCCCAACCATTGACGGAGGCTTACATTCATCGGTCGGATGCAAGAATCGAGGAATTATACGGTTATTATGCAGGCACCGCATCAGATTGGGAGCGGCGTTACCGCACATTGCGCGACTTGGCTCCAGCAAGAGCGAATGCGGCTGACGTAGCGGAGAGCCTGCGCGCGTATCAAGCGAAGCAGGGAGCATCAGAGGAAGCGCTGGCTAATATTGCTGCCATTAGCGAAGGGGCGCCGGTTGTGATCGGCGGGCAGCAAGCGGGGCTTTGGACGGGGCCGCTTCTTGTTATACATAAAGCGGTCTCCATTATTAACGCGGCGAAGTCAGCGAGCGAGCAGCTTGGAACCAAGGTTGTGCCTGTCTTCTGGATTGCAGGAGAAGATCATGACTGGGATGAAGCGAATCACGCTTATGTGATTTCAGCAGAACAAGAGCTCAAGAAGCTGGCGGCGGCAAGGCCTGAGGGCCCTAGAACATCGGTCAGCCGGACAGCTGTAGCGCCTGAGGCTTGGGAGCAATTGATTGCCGAGCTGGAGCAATCGCTGCCTCATTCCGAATTTAAGCCGCTTCTGCTGGAGAAGCTGGCTGGCTTATCTCAGCAATCGTCATCGTTGTCGGATATGTTCGCAGGGCTGCTTTGCCATCTGTTCGGAGGGGAAGGACTTGTGCTGCTGGACGCGGACAGCCCAGAGCTGCGCAGATTGGAATCTCCGATGTTCCGCAAGCTGATTGAGCGCAATGACGAGCTGGAGCAGGCTTACTTGTCTGCTGCCGGCAAAGTGAAGTCGCTTGGCTACACGCTGCAGGCTGATGTCGTGCCGGGAAGCGCGAATCTGTTCCTGTTCCACCCGGAGAAGGGCGGAGAGCGGACATTGCTCCATAAGAAGGAGGGTTCCTTCCAGGATCGGAAGGGGTTATCCGCCTGGTCCGCGGATGAGCTGCTGCACTTTGCGGATGAGCAGCCGGAGCTGCTGAGCAACAACGTGCTTACACGCCCTTTGATGCAGGATTATTTGTTCCCGGTGCTCGGCACAGTGCTTGGTCCCGGGGAGATTGCCTATTGGGCGCTGACAGGCGAGGCCTTCCGCACGCTCGGCATGGAGATGCCGATTATTGTGCCGCGTATGTCCTATACCTTAATTGAAGGAACAATCGCCAAGAACATGGCCAAGTACGAGCTTTCCTTCGCTGATGTGATGGAGCGTTTCGATGCCCGCAAGGATGCATGGCTGAAGGAACAGGACGGACTTGCGATTGAGGAGAAATTCGGCGCGGTCAAAGCAACGTTCGAAGATATGTATAAGCCGCTAGTGGATATGGCGGCATCCGTTCAGGCTGGCCTGGCCAAGCTTGGCGAGACCAATATGACCAAGATTCTGGAGCAGATCAGCTACATGGAATCCAAAACGGTAGATGCTTACAACAAGCAATTCGAGGCGTCAATCAGACAACTTGACCGCATTGCGGCTTCCATTCTGCCGGCGAATAAGCCGCAGGAGCGCGTGCTGTCGATGGTCGGCTATTGGAACCGCTATGGCGATGCCTGGCTGGGCAAGCTTCTGGAAGCGCCGTATGACCGCACAGGCGGACATGAAATTGTATATTTGTGAGTGAATGAAATTTATTGGAGGGAATCACTGTGAGCCAATTGGAGAGAAGCATTATCGCTGATCCGTCGCTTGCGCCGGAAGGGCATCTGAAGATTGATTGGGCTAGCGCTCATATGCCGGTATTGAACAAGATCAAAGAGCAGTTCCAGAAGGAGCAGCCGTTCAAAGGGCTGAAAGTAACGATTTGTCTTCATCTTGAAGCGAAGACGGCATATTTGGCGAAAGTGGTTCAAGCGGGCGGAGCGGATGTGACGATCACAGGCAGCAATCCATTGTCCACCCAGGACGATGTGTGTGCAGCGCTTGTGGAAGACGGCATTACCGTATTCGCCAAGTATAACCCAACGCCTGAAGAGTTCAAGGCGCTGAATATTAAGGCATTGGAATCGAAGCCGGATCTGATTATCGATGACGGCGGCGACCTTGTGACGCTGCTTCATACCGAATGCCGTGAGCTTGGCGTTAATCTTCGCGGCGGCGCGGAAGAGACGACTACCGGCATTATCCGCCTGAAGGCGCTCCAGAAGGAAGGCTCGCTGAGCTTCCCGATGGTAGCCGTTAATGACGCCTATTGCAAATACTTGTTCGACAACCGCTATGGTACAGGCCAGTCCGTATTTGATGGCATTAACCGCACGACGAATCTCGTCGTAGCCGGCAAAACCGTTGTTGTCGTTGGCTACGGCTGGTGCGGCAAAGGCGTGGCCATGCGCGCGAAAGGCCTTGGCGCTACTGTAATCGTAACCGAGATTGATGCCATTAAGGCGGTAGAAGCCTATATGGACGGATTTGCAGTTATGCCGATGCAAGAAGCAGCCAAGCATGGCGATATGTTCGTAACGGTGACTGGCAATCGCGACGTTATTCGCGGCGAGCATTACAAAGTAATGAAGGATGGAGCCATCCTCTCCAATGCAGGCCACTTCGATGTGGAAGTGAACAAGGTGGAGCTGGAGGCGTTGTCCACCAGCAAGCGCACCGTTCGCCGCAACATTGAGGAGTTCAAGATGGAGGACGGACGCAACATCTATCTGCTGGCTGAAGGCCGCCTTGTCAACCTGGCTGCCGGCGATGGCCATCCTGCCGAGATTATGGATACGACATTTGCGCTTCAGGCGCTGTCTCTGAAGTATGTGAATGATCAGTTCCAGTCTATCGGAAGCCAAGTGGTGAACGTTCCTTACGATCTGGATGAGCAAGTGGCCAGACTGAAGCTGGAATCGCTTGGCCTTGGCATCGACAAGCTCTCGCCAGAGCAAATCGCTTACTTGGACAGCTGGACAGATCATTAATGCGGCTAATGTTCCTGTAGGTCCATTTGCAGGGGTGCGGGGCAGTACTTAGACCTTTAGAACCAGCCTTTATGAGATGGCTAGGAATAGATGATTAATAGAATAAATTAATTTTCAAAAATCCTGCTCTTGGAGCAGGATTTTTATTTTAGGTGGCGAACTACAGTATCTAGGTGGGGAAAAGTGGGGCAAAGTGGAGCGTTTGGGGGAAGGGGTGGAGCGGCATCATGTTTATGGGTGAATATCAACATAGCATCGATGAGAAGGGGCGTATTATTATTCCTTCGAAATTCCGCGACTCGCTCGGTTCATCCTTTATCGCTACACGAGGCCTGGACAATTGCTTATTCGTCTACCCTATGAGCGAATGGAGCGTACTGGAGCAGAAGCTGAAGTCGCTGCCGCTTATGAAGTCCGATGCGCGCGCTTTCACCCGGTTTTTTTTCTCCGGCGCGACGGAATGCGAGCTGGACAAACAGGGAAGGGTAAATATACCAAGCCATCTGCGCGAATATGCGAAGCTTGACAAGGACTGCATGGTGCTGGGGGTATCCAGCCGAGTGGAGATCTGGAGCAAGCAGACCTGGGAGGGCTACTACGAGCAATCGGAGCAGACCTTCAATGAAATTGCCGAGAAGCTGGTTGATTTTGACTTTAACTTTTAAGATTGATCCGACATCAGGATGGACAATAGAAATGGGAGGACAAAAGCGTGTTTCAGCATAAAACCGTGTTATTGGAGGAAGCGGTTGACGGCCTGGCGATTAAGCCGGACGGCATCTACGTCGATTGCACGCTTGGAGGAGCGGGACATAGCGAGCTGATTGCGTCCCGCCTTGGTGCAGGAGGACGGTTGATCGCATTCGACCAGGACGACTGGGCGCTGGATAATGCGCGCAAGAGGCTTGCCCCTTATATCGATAAAGTAACGCTGGTGCGAAGCAACTTCCGCTACCTGGAGCAGGAGCTTCGGGGATGCGATGTGCCGATGAAGGAAGGCGTGCCGCAGGTAGACGGCATCTTGTTCGATCTCGGCGTATCCAGTCCGCAGCTGGATGAAGCGGAGAGAGGCTTCAGCTACAATCATGACGCGCCGCTGGACATGAGAATGGACAGGGAGAGCGACTTGACGGCTCATGAAATCGTGAACACATGGGATGAGCGGGAGATTGCGCGAATCCTGGACCGGTACGGCGAGGAGAAGTTCGCTCGCAATATTGCCAAAAATATCGTGAAGGCCCGGCAGCAAGCGCCGATTGAGCAGACGGGCGAGCTGGCGGAGCTGATCAAGGTATCCATCCCGGCTGCAACGCGCAGAACAGGAGGCCATCCGGCGAAGAGATCCTTCCAGGCGCTGCGTATCGCAGTGAACGATGAGCTGGGCGCGGAAGAGGAAGCGCTGGAGCAGGCGGTCAGATGCCTCGCTCCCGAGGGGAGAGCTTCCGTTATCACCTTCCACTCCTTGGAGGATCGGATCTGCAAGCAGATATTCGCCAAGTATGTGGAGAAGTGCACCTGTCCGCCGGACTTTCCGCTATGTGTATGCGGCAACAAAGGAACGCTTAAATTAATTAACCGCAAGCCGATTCTGCCTGGCGAGGCGGAGCTGGAGGACAATCCGAGAGCAAGGTCGGCCAAGCTGAGAATAGCCCAGAAGCTGGGGTAAAAGAGGGGGATATCTGCTAGTGGCGTACGTTAATGGTAATCTGGCGCTTCAACCGAAGCGAAAGCCGGAACAGAAAGAAGTTATTCGCGAAACAAAGAAAGTTGTCATCAAACGCAAGTCATTGCCTGTAAAGGAGAAGCTCTTGTATTTGTTCACGGTTATCGTCTGTGTTGTCGTAGCCGGTATTATAATTTCTCGTTACGCGCACATCTATGATATGAATCTCCATATTAAACAAATGAACACAGAGCACCAGACGCTGAATGTAGAGCTGGCGGAGCTAAAGCGGCAGGTGGAGATGCTGAACGATCCGGAACGTATTCGCAAGCTTGCAGAATCGCAAGGCATGGTGAACAACTCGGATAACGGCATCATGGTGAAGAAGGACAGCGTCAATCCCAGCATAGCTTTGCATGAATAGGGTGTGACATTATGAGTAAACGGATTAAATTGCGCACGTTGTTGTTCGGAGGGGTAATGACCCTCCTTTTTCTCGTTCTCATTGGAAGAATCTATTATGTGCAGGTCATAGACAGAGATACATACTATGCGATGGCGAAAAATCGCTGGGCAGCAGCAGAGACTCTGACGGCGAAGAGGGGGACGATTACAGACCGGAACGGCAACGTTCTGGCTATGGACACTATCGCATACAATGTTTCGGTTAACCCGAGATTAATAGACAATCTAGGCATAGCAGAGGAGGTAATTAAAGGGTTATCAGAATCGCTGGGCATCCCGGAGAGCGCTGCGCGTGAGGTCGTGACCGCCAAAAATGATGAAGGGGTATATTTTGCCCATAGAGAGCTTCGCAATGGCGGCCTGCAGATCGAGAAGGCGCTGGCGGACAAGCTCGCAGAGTTCCGCGAGGAATTGAAGACGGAATTGATAGACAAAAAATTGGGCGCCGACACGGGCATTATGATCACCGAGACACTGAAACGCTATTACCCGCGCAAGACGCTAGCTTCGCAACTGGTAGGCTACGTCAGTCTCGACCGTGAGAAAATGACCGGTGTAGAAGCTTATTTCAATGACCGCTTAACCGGAGTAGACGGGTTCTTCCGTTATGAGAAGGACGGCGCGCGCGTTCAGCTCGCCAAGGGTGAGGTTGAATTCCAGCAAGCGCTGGACGGCAGCGATATTACATTGACGATCGACAATGAAATCCAGGATTACGTCGAGGAAGCGATGCGTGAAATCGTGAAGAAATATCAGCCTAAGAGCGCCACGGCAATCGCGGCCGATCCGAATACAGGGGAGATATTGGCGATGGCCAATATGCCGGAGTATGACCCGAATGAATATTGGAAATCTCCTTATGAGAATATGTACAACCACGCGGTCGGCTCGCTTTACGAGCCGGGATCTACGTTTAAGATTGCTACGCTTGCTGCGGCGGTGGAAGAGGGGCTCTTTAATCCAGAAGAAGATTATAAATCCGGCAGTTATAGAGTTCCTGGCGACACGGTCGTCATTCGCGACCATAATCTGGACGGCTGGGGTACAATCTCCTTCCTGAAAGGCTTGAAATTGTCCAGTAACGTTGCGTTCATTAAACTAGGCTTGGAGCGTCTGGGGGCGGAGCGCTTGCGTGATTACTTTACTCGCTTTGGCTTCGGCCAGAAGACAGGCATTGAGTTGACGAATGAAGCGACTGGCTCCATTCGTTTCCAGTATAACAGTGAAATTGCCGCAGCTTCATTCGGGCAAGGCGTCGCCGTAACGGCGATTCAGCAGGTGGCGGCTGTTGCGGCGGTGGCGAACGGCGGCAAGCTGATGGAGCCGCATATCATCAAGAGCATTACAGACCCGAACACCAAAACGACAAAGGTGACGGAGCCGAAGATGGTCAGAAGGGTCATCTCGGAGCAAACCTCCCGCCAAGTAGGCGAATATTTGGAGCAGGTTGTTTCTGACCAAGAAATCGGCACAGGCAAAAACGCTTATATCGAAGGTTATCGTGTGGCGGGCAAGACGGGTACAGCCCAGAAGTTCATTAACGGCAAATATTCGAAGGAAAAATTCATGGTGTCCTTCATCGGCTATGCGCCGGTCGACAATCCGAAGATCGTCCTGTATATTGCCGTCGACGAACCGAACAGCCCGAATGTGGGCGGCGGTACGGTAGCGGCGCCAGCCTTCCGCGAGATTGTGCTGAAGAGCTTGCGCAAGATGGGCGTAGCCCCTAACTGGGTGCCGCATGAGGATTCCGAGACGAAGGAAGTCAAAGTGAAAGTTCCGGATATGAAGGATGCCAATATCTCGAAGGCCAAAGCGCAATTGAAAGCCAAAGCGATTCCATTCGAGATCGTTGGCAACGGCGGTACGGTCGTTGCGCAGATTCCGGCAGCGGGCTCCCTGGTACATCCAACTCAGCGCCTTTATCTCATTACGGAGCAACTGGATAAAATTCCGGTGCCGGACTTGACCGGCGTCTCGCTGAGGGATGCGCTTGAGCTGTCCTCGCTAATTGGGGCGAAGCTCGTAACCGAAGGATCAGGCTTCGTCATCTCGCAGAAGGTGGAGGAGAAAAATGGCGAGCGGATTATCCGGGTGAAGCTGTCCCCTCCAATCGGCTCGGAAGATTACGTCCCGCCTGACCCGAATGATACGGATGATTCCGCTGGCACGGATTCCGGCGAAGGAGAAGGCGGCGATGGCTCAGGCGACTCCGCCGGCAGCGGCGGAGACGATCCGCCAGATACGGCAAGCGGCACGCCGGAGACGATCGACATCCAGCATGTCGGCGAAAATTAGCATGCAGGTTCAATAGCTTGTCATATCCCCCCCTTGTCCCGAATAGGCTGGGAATGAGCGTTAGCGTATGCTCGTTGCCAAGCGGCGGTACAAGGGGGTATTGGAATGAAAGTATCTAATGTGACGGTTAGACGGCGGTTGTTCATTGTGCTGATCCTTGCGGGCGTTGCGTTCATTGCGCTGGGAATCCGGCTTGCTTATGTTCAGCTATGGAAAGGCACGGAGCTGGCGGAGAAGGCAGAGAACTCATGGCGGCGGGATATTCCGTACGTCGCCAAGCGCGGCGAGATCTGGGATCGCAATGGCGTTCAGCTTGCCTATAATATCAGCTCTCCGACGGTGTGGGCCATTCCCGTGCAGGTGAAGAATCACGAGGAGACGGCTGCAACATTGTCCCGGCTGCTTGATATGCCGCAGGAGAGTATCTTGACAAAGCTCAAAACCAAAAGAATGATCGTGAAGCTGGCACCCGGCGGCAGGAAGATTACGCTGGAGAAGGCTGATGAAGTTCAGGGACTTAATTTGCCCGGTATTGTCGTGGCAGAGGATAACAAGCGATTCTATCCTTATGGCAGCTTGGCTGCCCATCTCCTTGGTTTTACGGGTATTGACAACCAAGGGCTTACGGGTGTGGAATCCAAGTATAACGAGATGCTAAGCGGCATCCAGGGCAATGTATCATGGTTGTCTGACGCTGCTGGACGCCAAATGCCTAATTCCTCAGATATGTACGTTGAGCCGAGGGAGGGGTTGACGCTTCAACTGACGATCGACCAAGAGATTCAGACCGTCATGGAGCGGGAGCTCGATCAGGCGATGACGTCGCTGCAGGCAGACAGCATTATTGCGATTGCGATGGATCCGAGCAATGGAGAGATACTTGGCATGGCCAGCCGTCCAACGTATGAGCCCGATAAGTACAAGGAAGTCCCATCCGAAGTGTATAATCGCAATTTGCCGATATGGATGACGTACGAGCCGGGATCTACCTTTAAGATCATTACACTGGCTGCGGCACTGGAAGAAAACAAAGTGGATTTGAAAAACGAGCGTTTTTTCGACCCTGGTGCGGTAGAAATCGGGGGAGCGAGACTGCGCTGCTGGAAGAAGGGCGGCCACGGAAGCCAGACGTTTCTGGAGGTAGTGGAGAATTCCTGCAACCCGGGCTTTGTCGCATTAGGCAACAGGCTGGGCAAGGATACGCTGTTCCAATATATTAAGGATTTTGGTTTTGGCACCAAAACAGGCATCGATATCGGCGGCGAGGAGAACGGCATCCTGTTCAAGCTGAGCCAAGTGGGGCCGGTCGAGCTGGCGACTACAGCATTCGGCCAAGGCGTATCGGTCACGCCGATCCAGCAGGTTGCGGCGGTGTCCGCCGCCATTAACGGCGGTACACTCTACAAGCCGCATGTGGCAAAGGCATTTATTAACCGCGAAAGCGGGCAGGTCGTACAGACGATGGAGCCGGAGGCGGTACGGCAGGTTATCTCTGAGGAAACGTCACGCGAGGTGCGCGAAGCGCTGGAGAGTGTCGTCGCCAAGGGGACGGGACGCAATGCTTTTATTGACGGCTACCGCGTTGGCGGCAAGACAGGAACAGCCCAGAAGGTTGTGAACGGGCGTTATTCGCCGAACGAGCATATTGTATCGTTCATCGGCTTTGCGCCTGCGGATGATCCTAAGGTTGTCGTCTATGTCGCCGTGGATAATCCGCAAGGCATCCAGTTCGGCGGTATCGTCGCGGCGCCGATCGTCCGCAATATTATGGAAGACGCGCTTACCATTCTGGACATCCCGCCTCGCGAGAAGCAGATTGACCGTCTGTACAAGTACGGCGAGACGCCAATCGTCACCGTTCCCAATTTAATTGGAAAAAGCGTCTCCGATCTGTATGAAGATCTGAATATGAACTTTAATCTATCCTCCGCCGGTACAGGCAAAGTCGTCATTCGCCAGGCGCCTGCGGCTGGCACGCGGGTCGATCGGGGTTCCACGATCCGCATCTATCTGGGCGATGAAGAGGATATCCCTCACTCGCATTAAGCTATCCTCCTGTTAACGCGTTTGCTCTGGGCGGCATATAGTATTCCGTCAGAGTATTCGAGGGAGGATTGAAGGAGATGCGTCTGCGCGATCTTACGGATTTGCTCATTACAGCTCGTTTAGTAGGGGACGGAGAGACAAAGTTTAGCGGGATTGAGAAGGATTCGAGGCTGGTGAAGCCCGGGCAGCTGTTCCTGTGCGTACCCGGACTGACAGTGGACGGCCACGCCTATGCGGAGGAAGCCGTGCGCAAGGGGGCGGCTGCCATCGTCACCGAGAGGCTTCTGGAGTTCGATGTGCCGCAGCTGATCGTCAAGGACAGCCGGCTCGCTACCGCCATTATCGCGGATCATGTCTATGCCCATCCAAGCGAGCGCATCAAGCTGATCGGCGTGACGGGCACAAACGGCAAGACGACTACGACTTATTTAATAGAAAAAATATTGAATGACCAAGGGCAGCGTGCCGGCGTCATCGGCACAATCGAATGGCGCTACGGCGGCAAGGCATTCCCGATGAAAGGGACGACGCCGGATGCGCACGAGCTGCAGCGGCAGCTCGGCGAGATGCGGGATGCGGGCGTGCGCTATTGCGCAATGGAGGTATCTTCGCATGCGCTGGAGCAGGGCAGAGTGAAGGGGTGCCGGTTCCGGACGGCGGTGTTCACCAATCTAACCCAGGACCATCTGGATTACCACGGCACGATGGAGCAATATGCCGATGCGAAGGGATTGTTTTTCGCAAGACTTGGCAATGCTTACTCGCAGACGGCAGAGGAGCGCTCCTACGCCGTGCTGAATGCCGACGATGACGCTTCGGCACGCTTCGGGATGCTCACGTCCGCTGAAGTGATCACTTATGGCACGGAGCGGGAAGCGGATGTGCGTGCGACTGGCATAAAGGTAACAGCCAGAGGTACTTTCTTCCATGTAAAGACATTCCGTGGAGAAGCCGATATCCGGCTTCGCTTGCCAGGCAAATTCAATGTGTACAACGCGCTGGCAGCCATCTCGGCCGCGTTGATCGAAGGCATCGGGCTGGAGGATATCAAGGCTTCGCTGGAATCCATTCCCGGCGTTCCGGGGCGGGTGGAGAGCGTAGAGGAAGGGCAGCCCTTCTCCGTTGTTGTCGATTATGCGCATACGCCGGACGGTCTCGAGAATGTGCTTCGTGCGGTACAGGAGTTCGCGGACAATCGCATCATATGCGTATTCGGCTGCGGGGGAGACCGCGACCGGACCAAGCGGCCGCTTATGGGCAAGATTGCAGCCCGGTATGCGGATAAGGTCATCGTCACGTCAGATAATCCGAGGACGGAGGACCCGGTCAGGATTATGGCGGACATCGCAGCGGGGCTGATCGAAGAGCGGATTGACCCTTCGCGCTACCTATTAATACCAGATCGCCGCGCCGCGATTCAAAAAGCGGTTGAAATGGCAAGCCAAGGCGATGTAGTATTGATTGCGGGGAAAGGTCACGAAACCTACCAACTTGTCGGAGGGAGCGTCTATCCTTTCGATGATCGAATAGAAGCAAAAGAAGCTATAAGGGGACTATTACATTGATAAAACGGACAGTAGGGCAGCTCGCGTCGATGTGCGGCGTAGCGCGCAAGGGCGGCCGCCCGGAAGATATGATCAGCGGTATAATGACAGATAGCAGACTGGCGGGAAGCGGCGAGTTGTTCGTGCCGCTGGTCGGCGACCGATTCGATGGCCATGACTATGTGGAGCAGGCTGTCGCCAGCGGAGCGAAGGCGATCATGTGGCAGCGTGGCAGGGAGATTCCGGCTGCGCTCGCCCATCTTCCGTTCTTGCTCGTCAAGGATACCTTGGAGGGATTGCAGACACTCGCCGCCGCTTACCGCAGCGAGCTAATGGCGCGCGTAATCGGCATTACCGGCAGCAATGGCAAGACCACGACGAAGGACATGACAGCTGCGCTGCTAGGCACCCAGTATACTGTGTTGAAGACGGAAGGGAACTTGAACAATCATATCGGACTGCCGCTTACCATTCTGAAAATGGACGAGGACACGGAGGTTGCCGTGCTGGAGATGGGCATGAGCGGCTTCGGCGAGATCGAGCTGCTGACCAAGATTGCACAGCCTGACGTGGCTATCATTACGAATATCGGCGAGGCCCATATGCTGCAGCTAGGCTCCCGCAGCGGAATTGCGAAGGCGAAGCTTGAAATTACGGCCGGCCTTGGCGAAGGCGGCATTCTGCTGTTCAATGGCGACGAGCCGCTTCTGCATGAAGGGCTTAAATCGACATATTTGCCAGAAGGCATTACGCTTCGCACATTCGGGCTGGACAGGGGCAACGAATGGTCGGCAGACCATATTGCGCTTGAGCCTGACGGAAGCACCTTCAGCGCCCGTTACAAAGATACGGATACAGGAATGGAAAAGCTTCATATTTCCACTCCGGGCCGTCATAATATTAGCAATGCGCTTGCTGCAATCGCAGCTGCCCGCGTATTCGGCGTCAAAGCCGAAAACATAGCATTAGGCTTCCAAGGGCTGAAGCTGACCGGCATGCGCATCGAACCGTCGAAAGCCTACAACGGGGCGACTATACTTAACGATGCCTATAACGCCAACCCTACAGCGGTGCGAGCCGCTATCGACCTGGTAAGCGGACTTGGCGGCTTCGGCCGCAGATGGATCGTGCTGGGCGATATGCTGGACCTGGGTCCGGAAGAGGCCTCCCTGCACCGGGAGATTGGCGAATATATATCGGAAGGCAAAGCGGAGGCCGTCATCACATTCGGCCCGCTTTCGGCGCTGACGTCGGAAGCTGCCGCAAGCCAATTGCCGCAAGCGGCTGAAGCCGGCTATGTCCGGCATTTCGAAGATAAGCAAGAACTCATGAATTGGGTTCGGGAGCAGCTCCAGCCAGAGGATCTTGTCCTTGTAAAAGGCTCAAGAGGAATGCAAATGGAGCAGGTTGTCCAAGCTTTGGAGAAGAGGTGAGGATATGGACATGATGGTCATTTTATTTTCGATAGGCGCTTCATTCTTGCTAGCAGTATTGCTCGGACCATTGTTCATTCCTCTGCTTCGTCGACTGAAGTTCGGCCAGCAGATCCGCACGGAGGGACCGCAGAGCCACCTGAAGAAGGGCGGCACGCCTACGATGGGCGGCATTATCATCATGATCGCCCTTATGATTGCATTCATCCGTTTCGCGGACAAAACGCCTGAATTCTGGGTGCTGCTGACGGCATCGCTCGGCTTTGGGCTTGTCGGGTTTTTGGATGACTATATCAAAATTGTGTTCAAGAGATCGCTTGGCCTTACAGCGAGGCAGAAGCTGTTCGGGCAGCTTCTATTCTCCATTATCGTCTGCGCCATGCTCTATAATATGAACCATAGCACGGAGATCACGGTGCCGGGCACGTCCTGGGGCTTTGATCTGGGCTGGTTCTACTATCCGCTGGTTGTCATTATCATGTTCGCGGCCAGCAACTCCGTCAATTTCACAGACGGTCTCGATGGCTTGCTGGCGGGGACAAGCGCGATTGCCTTCGGCGCATTCACGATTGTAGCTCTGCAGACATCCGCGCATGAATCTGCCGTATTCTCGGCAGCAATGATAGGCGCTGTGCTAGGGTTTCTGGTATTCAACGCGCATCCGGCGAAGGTGTTCATGGGCGACATGGGATCTCTGGGCATTGGCGGCGGCATTGCCGCTGTCGCGATCCTGACCAAGACAGAGCTTCTGCTGATTGTGATCGGCGGCGTCTTTGTACTGGAGATGCTGTCGGTTATCATTCAGGTCACTTCGTTCAAGACGAGAGGCAAGCGCATCTTCAAGATGAGCCCGATCCATCATCACTTCGAGCTTGTCGGCTGGTCCGAGTGGAAGGTCGTAACAGTGTTCTGGCTGGTCGGGCTGCTGTTTGCCGCGGTTGGCATTATGTTCGTCATCTAACAACTAACATTATTACGCAAGGGGCGGTTCTCGCACGGAGAGCCGCTTCCTGCATCCATAGAAAGGGATGTCGCTATGAATCATCCGTCAACCTATCGTGACAAACGAGTCGTAATTTTGGGTCTGGCCAGAAGCGGGGTCAGCGTTGCGAAGCTGTTCCACAAGCTCGGCGCTGACGTTTTCGTTAATGATAAGAAGGAGACATGTCCCGAAGCGGACGAATTGACCGCTTTGGGCATTTCTGTGCTATGCGGCTACCATCCGGACGATCTGATCGATGACAGGACGGCCCTGCTGGTCAAAAATCCGGGTATTCCCTATACGGCTCCGCCGGTGCGTCAAGCGCTTGAGCGCGGGGTAGAAGTGATTACGGAGGTAGAGGCGGCCTACTGGCTTTCTCCCGCTCCAATCATCGGTATTACAGGGTCCAATGGCAAAACGACCACAACAACGCTTATCGGCGAGCTTCTGGAGGCGGCGGGCATGAAGCCCATCGTCGCGGGGAATATCGGCTTGCCTCTATGCGATGCCGTGGGGGAGGCGGAGCAGGACGGTTGGATCGTCGCAGAGCTTAGCAGCTTCCAATTGAAGGGCACCTCCGCCTTCCGTCCGCGAATCGCGCTCCTGCTGAATCTCGCAGAGACGCATCTGGACTATCACGGCGATATGGAGGATTACGCCGCTTCCAAGCGCAAGCTGTTCGCCAATCAGGCAAGCGGCGATACTGCCGTGCTGAATTGGGATGACGCAACGTGCCGGTCCATTGCGGCAGGAATGTCTGCTGATGTGCTGCCGTTTTCCTTGTATGAACGGCTGGAGACGGGGGTATGCGTCGAGCCTCCATACAGCCGGGAGCAACTGGCTGACGGAGCTGGAGAGCCGAGACGGTTCATTGTATACCGGCGTCCGGCTTCTGCAGGCGGCGGCGAGGCCGTCATTATGCCGGTTGACATGCTGGGCATTCCGGGACGGCATAACACAGCCAATGCGCTTGCGGCTATTGCAGCGGCGCTTGCAGCCGGAGCTCCTCCTGAGGGGCTGGCGGAGCCGCTGGAGCGATTCAAAGGCGTCGAGCATCGTCTGGAGTTCGTCCGCGAGCTGAACGGCGTAAAATTCTTCAATGATTCCAAAGCGACCAATTCAACGGCGACTACAATGTCGGTCCGCTCGCTTAAAGGGCCGATCGTGCTAGTAGCCGGCGGACTTGATAGAGGCTCCGATTATATGGAGCTGCTGCCCGTATTCCGGAATTTGAAAGGCCTGGTAGCGCTGGGCCAGACGAAGGAGAAGCTTATTCGCGTTGCGGAGCTGGCAGGTTTAGCCAATGCCCATTCGGTGAACGATGAGAGTGACGCCGAAAGCACGCTTAGGGAAGCCGTGCGCCAAGCGGCCGCGCTGGCGGAGCCGGGAGATACTGTCCTGCTGTCGCCTGCATGCGCAAGCTGGGACATGTTTGCATCCTATGAGCAGAGAGGGAGCATTTTTAAGCAATCGGCGCATACCTTGTAAGTAGGGGGCCTGTCCCTACTTTCCCATGCTAAGAGGTGTTCGCGATGGCAAAAGCGCGGTCTGCCCCGGATATTTGGCTGCTTGCGGCAATAGGGCTTATTCTAGCGATCGGCATTATAATGGTGTATAGCGCGAGCGCCGTGCTCGCTTTTCATGAGTTCGGCGACCGGTTTTATTACGTGAAGCGGCAGCTGTTGTTTGCCGTACTAGGCGTAGGTGCGTTACTATTTACTATGAACGTCCATTATTCCGCTTGGAAGAAGTGGGCGCCGATGGCTCTTATTGTATGCTTCGGGCTTTTGGTTATTGTCCTCATTCCCGGCGTGGGCGTCGTCCGCGGCGGAGCGCGCAGCTGGCTCGGCATCAGCTCCTTCGGCATTCAGCCGTCGGAGTTCATGAAGCTGGCTATGATATTGTTCCTATCGAAGTGGTTGTCAGAGAAGCAGCAGACGATCACGCATTTCACCAAAGGGCTGATGCCGCCGCTTGGGCTTGTCGGACTTGCGTTCGGCATGATCATGCTGCAGCCTGACCTTGGGACAGGCGCGGTTATGGTCGGCGCCTCGCTTATTCTGATCTTTACGGCAGGAGCCAGGCTATCTCATCTGGGAGGGCTTGCCATGGTCGGGGTCGTCGGCTTTGTCGGCTTGATCCTTGCCGCTCCTTACCGCTTGAAACGCATTACGTCCTTTCTGGACCCATGGGCCGATCCGCTTGGCGGCGGCTATCAAATCATTCAGTCCTTATTTGCGATCGGCCCTGGCGGCCTGGTCGGACTCGGACTCGGCATGAGCAGGCAGAAATTCAGCTATCTGCCTGAGCCGCAGACCGACTTTATCTTTAGCATTCTGGCGGAGGAGCTTGGCTTTATCGGCGGCGTCGCCCTAATCCTATTATTTCTGGTCGTCGTATGGCGCGGCATCCGCGCGGCAATTGCGGCGCCAGACACGTTCGGCAGTCTGCTGGCGGTTGGCATTACCGGCATCATCGGCGTACAGGTGCTCATCAATATTGGCGTTGTCATCGGCATGATGCCCGTTACCGGCATTACGCTGCCGCTGGTCAGCTATGGCGGCTCCTCGCTTACGCTGCTGCTGACGGCGCTCGGCATTCTGCTGAACATATCCCGTTATTCGAGGTGAAGATTATGCGTATCGTGTTGACCGGTGGAGGAACCGGCGGCCATATTTATCCCGCGGTCGCCGTAGGCAAGCATATGTTGCAGAACGATCCGGACACGAAGCTATTATATATCGGCACGGCCAAAGGCATGGAGAGCAGAGTCGTGCCGGAGCAAGGAATTCCATTCGAGGCGATCGAGATTACAGGCTTCCGCCGGAAGCTGTCCTTCGAGAACGTCAAGACGATTGTGCGATTCCTCAAAGGAGCGCAGCGCTCCAAATCGCTGCTCCGGGAATTCAAGCCGGATGTCGTCATTGGCACGGGCGGTTACGTATGCGGCCCTGTCGTCTATGCGGCTGCGAAGCTCGGCATCCCGACGTTCATCCATGAGCAGAATGCGATTCCCGGCTTGACTAATCAATTCCTGTCCCGTTACGCCGATCATGTCGGCGTCAGCTTCCCGGAATCGGCATCCCAATTCCCCAAGGCGAAGGAAACGTCCTTTACGGGCAATCCTTGCGCGACCAACGTGCTCCGAGCCGTTCCCGGCAAGGGGCTTCAGTCGTTGGGCCTGCCTCCGTCCTCGCGGCTTGCGCTTGTCGTAGGGGGCAGCCGCGGGGCACGCGCGTTGAACGAGGCCATGATTGAGATGGCTCCGTCGCTGGATCGGATCAAGGATGCTCATGTCGTCTTTGTCACAGGCGAGATCTATTATGAATCTACCAAGGAGCGCATCGCCGAAGCAGCGCCCGAGGCGCATAAGAAGCTTACGCTGGTGCCGTATTTGCACAATATGGCTGAGGTTCTGAAGGACGCGGCACTTGTCGTCAGCCGGTCCGGAGCTTCTTCCCTGGCGGAGATTACGGCGCTAGGCCTGCCGTCCATTCTGATTCCGTCGCCTAACGTGACGAACAATCATCAGGAGGCGAATGCGCGCAGCCTGGTATCTGCCGGAGCGGCTGAAATTTTGCTTGAGAAAGATTTGTCCGGCGAGACGCTGCTTCGCGAGATGGAAGAGCTGCTTGGCGATCCGGCCCGCATGAAGGCGATGTCGGCGGCCACAGCGAAGCTGGCAGTGCCCGATTCTGCGAACCGCATTATGGAAGAGCTGATGCGGATGAAGGGCAAGCGGTGGTAGGGCAGGGCGACTGGGCGATTGTCACACAACGTGGCAGGAGGGCATAAGATACCTTATATTCGTGACCGACACCATCGGGAGCGTTAGATCACATAACAGCGGCCGGCGAGAGCCGCAGCGAACGGCAAGATATGCAGCATCGAAGGAGGCAGTCGCAGATGGAAGCACTTATAGCGGAGCTTGAGCAAGCGAATCTTGGAAAACTATTATTTGACGAACCGCTAACCAAACATACAACATGGAAAATCGGCGGTCCCGCCGATCTATTAATCCTTCCCGCAGGAAAAGAACAGCTTATCGCCATTGTTAAGCTGCTGATCAAGCATGGGCACAGCTGGACCAATCTGGGTCGCGGCTCCAACATGCTTGTCACGGACAAGGGCATTCGCGGCGTTGTGATCAAACCTGCAGGTGGTCTCGATTACGTGCGTTTCGAAGGGGCAACCGCTATTGCGGGCGCGTCGTATTCTTTCATCAAACTGTCGGTTATGGCAGGCAAGCAAGGCTTGACCGGGCTTGAATTCGCGGGGGGAATTCCGGGAACGGTCGGCGGAGCCGTCTACATGAACGCTGGAGCGCACGGATCGGATGTGTCACGTATTTTCAAATATGCTGACATTGTACTGGAAACAGGAGAATTGGTTCGTTACGGAGCAGAGGAAATGCGCTTTGATTATCGGCATTCCGTTCTTCACGAAATGAAAGGTCTGGTGCTGGAAGCGGCATTCGAGCTGGCTGAAGGAGACCGCATGGAGATTGCATCCGCCATGGCTTCTTACAAGGAGCGCAGGCTGAGAACCCAGCCATTGCAGCTTGCCGTAGCGGGAAGTGTCTTCCGCAATCCGCCTGGCGATTATGCGGCGCGGTTGATTCAGGAAGCCGGACTGAAAGGATTCAACATCGGGGAAGCGCAAGTATCCGAAATGCACGCCAATTTTATTGTAAACACCGGGCATGCGACAGCTAGAGATGTTCTCGCCCTTATGTCCCATATTCAGAGCACTGTAGAGCAGCGTTTTGGCGTCAAGCTGGTGCCGGAGGTATTGGTGGTGGGCGAGCGGTAATTCGGAGGTGATACATTGGACAAATTGGTGATTGAAGGCGGGAAACCACTCTCAGGAACCATAGTTATCCAAGGAGCGAAAAATGCCGCCTTGCCGATATTGGCTGCCAGCTTGCTGGCAGAAGGCACGACGACGATCGATTCCGTGCCGCATTTGCTGGATATCGACGTCATGTTGAACATTTTGCGCGAATTAGGATGTCGCGCCGAGCATACGGACGACACGGTGGTGCTGGATACAACATCCGCCCATACGTCCCATGTGCCGGAAAACTTGATGAAGCAGATGCGCTCCTCCATATTCCTCATGGGGCCGCTGCTGTCTCGCTTCGGCGAAGCACAGGTCTACCAGCCTGGCGGATGCGCAATCGGCGAGAGAAAGATTGACCTGCATCTGCAAGGGCTGCAAGCGCTTGGCGCGGAGATCGAGGAAGTGGGCAACCGCATTGTATGCCGGGCAAGCAAATTAAAAGGCGCCGACATTCATCTGACTTTTCCGAGTGTCGGAGCTACGGAAAATATTATGATGGCTGCTGTTCTTGCAGAAGGGCGCACTACGCTCAGCAATGCTGCCAGAGAGCCGGAAATTCAAGATTTGCAGCGTTTCTTAAATGCCATGGGCGCCAAGATTATGGGAGCGGGTACCGACACCATTACGATTGATGGCGTTGAACGGCTTGCGCCTTGCCGATACAAGGTTATACCGGATCGGATAGTAACGGGAACGATCATGGTTGCAGCCGCGGCTACGCGCGGCCAGGTAACGCTCCAGGATACACAGCCCGCCCATTTATCCTCGCTTATCCATGTGATGCGCCGCGCAGGTGTTCAAATTGTCGTCGACGGTGATATAATAAAGGTCGGCAGTTCTGCCAGACCAAAGGCGGTAGAGCGGATTGTCACATCGCCTTATCCGGCATTTCCGACTGATCTGCAATCTCAGATCATGGTCTTGCTGTCGCTTGCTGACGGGGTCAGCATATTGAAAGAAACGATTTTCGAAGGCAGACTTAAGCACGTGGATGAGCTGTCGCGCATGGGGGCCGATATACGCGTCGACATGAACGCGGCATTCATAAGGGGCGTGCCGCGCTTGTACGGGGCAACAGTGGAGGCAACCGACTTAAGGGCCGGAGCCGCCCTGGTCATCGCAGGCCTTGCCGCACAGGGGCGGACCGTGGTGGAACAGGTCCACCATATCGATCGCGGCTACGACCGGATCGAGACGATGCTGACAAGGCTAGGAGCGCGCATCTCCCGGACTTCGCCTGTGCCGCAGGCGCCTAATATTTAAATCATATGCTAGACTTCGGCCATATAGAAACGAACGGCTATCCTGATCATCGGACATAGCTGGCATAATGGATGCTTCCGATGCGGGGTTTGCTCACGCAATCCCAAGCTAATGCTTCCGATGTAGGGTTTGCTAAAGCAAACCCTGAGGAAGCCTTCGTTTCGCAGAAAAGAGGGACAAGTTATGAGCACACAAATGCCTGTGCTGAAGGAACCACCGCGCAAACGCAGAGGCAATAAAAAGCTGCTTGCCGTTCTATTTCTATTATTTATTGCGCTGCTAGCGGTACTGTTTTTTAACTCATCCATTAGCAAAATATCCGAAATTCAAATTACCGGCATGCATTTCACCTCTACGGAGGAAGTTGCCGGAGCTTCGAGAATCGAAGTCGGAGACGCCTTCTTCCAGATCGCATCATCCGATATTGCCGCTAACGTCAAGACGCTGCCTCAAGTAGAAGATGCGAAGGTGATGAAGGTATTCCCCGGTATTGTAAAGATTACCGTTCAGGAATATCCGGTAGTTGCGTTCGAATTGTCTGCCCAGGGAGATTTGACAGCGCTGTTATCTAACGGGACCAGCCTCGCAGCCGGACAAGAAGGGCTGCAACTGCTGGACAAGCCGGTATTATCCGGCTGGGAGCCGAGCGATCCTATGAAGCTGGAGCTGACCAAGCAGCTAGCCCTTATTCCGGCGAAGCAGCTGTCTGACCTGTCGGAGATCTCGCCGATTCCTTCCAAAGCGTATCCGGACCGCATCCGCATGTATACCCGCACCAAATTCGAGGTCATTACAGCGGTATCCGTATTAACGGAGAAAATCGACGCTTTGAATGCCGTTATTGAGACGCAGGAGCCGGGTAAAATTACCATGCTGCTTGCCGATACGTACGTTCCTTTCGAAACAGAGGAAGAGGGAGACGAGTCTCATTCAGAAAATGTGGAAAGTGAGTAAAAAGAGACTACTAAATTCCTTGAAAGAATGGTAGAATTTTATTTACGATGTTTCTAGGAATGTGCATAACCATGCGCTGCGGCAGGCGGCGCAATGTCCATTCCGCTTCCAATTTCGCATAGTTCAATTATTAAAAAAACGGCATAGAAGCCACACTTCGACAACACTTCATGAAAGTTATGAAAAATTTGTTGAAAAAAGAGGGAAAATATTAAGAGCGTTGAATAAGTAGAGAGACTTACTCATAATCACAACATAAAACGCACTCATTATTATTTGGGGAACGGAGGTGCCGCGAGTTGAGCAGCAATGACATCATCGTCAGTTTGGACATCGGTACATCCAAGGTTCGTGCTATTATTGGCGAGATGAACAATGGAGCCATTAATATTATTGGAGTTGGATCTGCCGACTCAGAGGGTATACGCAAGGGAGCAATCGTCGACATTGATCAGACTGTGCAGTCCATCCGCAACGCGGTAGAGCATGCGGAGCGCATGGTTGATATTCAGATATCCGATGTTTATGTCGGTATACAAGGCAATCATATTGGATTGCAGACCAATCATGGCGTTGTTGCCGTATCCAATGAGGATCGGGAAATCGGAGAAGAAGATATTGAACGCGTGCTGCAAGCCGCGAAAGTCGTCGCGCTGCCGCCGGAGCGGGAAATTATCAATTTGGTGCCGAAGCAGTATTTGGTGGATGGCCTTGAAGGCATATCCGACCCTCGGGGCATGATCGGCGTCAGGCTTGAAGTGGAAGCAACTATCGTAACGGGTACAAAAACTGCCATACATAACTTAATGCGTTGTGTAGAGAAGGCAGGGCTGCGCATTTCTGGCGTCATCCTGCTGTCCTTGGCTTCCGGCGTAATGTCGCTGACAAAGGACGAGAAGATGATCGGAACTGTGCTTGCCGATATTGGAGCAGCTTCGACTACGATCGCCGTGTATGAGCAAGGCGGCCTCGCTGCCATCTCGACGCTGCCGATCGGCGGCGAATTTGTGACCAATGATATTGCATACGGCTTGCGCACGCAGAGCGATCAGGCGGAGAAGTTCAAGCTGAAGTACGGCTGTGCCAATGTGGCTGACGCTGCGGATGACGTGAAATTCAAGGTTACCCGCATGGGAAGCAACGTGGAGAAGGAATTTTCGCAAAGGGACTTGGCTAGCATCATCGAGCCGCGGATGCAGGAAATTTTCCAGCTGATCCGGCAAGAGGTGCGCCGTTTAGGTTATGGCGATAAAGTGAATGGATATGTGCTTACAGGCGGCGCGGTCGCTCTTCCAGGCACGCTCGCTCTAGCCCAGTTAGAGCTGGAGAGCTCAGTCCGTACAGCATTGCCTGATTATATCGGAGTGAAGGATTCTGCCTATAGCAGCGGTGTGGGCATGATTCAATATGTATCGAAGTATATGGGCGTTCGAGGCGCTGGCGCAGTGAAGAACAGTAAGGCATCATCTTCAGCGCCAAGCCGTAAAGCGGGTCCTGCACCTTCATCTAAACCCGGTATGTTCGAGCGGATTAAAAACATGTTTAATGAATTTATTTGAACTGGGGGAAAATGAGAGATGTTGGAATTCGATTTGGAGCTTGAACAGCTCGCTCAAATAAAAGTAATAGGCGTAGGCGGAGGCGGCAGCAATGCTGTAAACCGAATGATCGAGAACGGTGTAAAGGGCGTTGAATTCATTACGGTGAATACCGATGCGCAGGCGCTTCATCTGGCGAAATCCGAGCACAAGCTTCAGATCGGCGACAAGCTGACTCGCGGACTTGGTGCGGGCGCCAATCCAGACGTAGGCAGTAAAGCAGCAGAGGAATCCCGCGAGCTGATCATGAATCAGCTTAAGGGCTCCGACATGGTCTTTGTAACGGCAGGCATGGGCGGGGGCACCGGTACTGGCGCCGCTCCTGTTATTGCAGAGATTGCCCGCGAAAGCGGGGCGTTGACGGTTGGCGTGGTTACACGCCCGTTCACATTCGAGGGACGCAAGCGCTCCGGACAAGCGGAGCAAGGCATTGAAGCTCTGAAGGAAAAGGTCGACACGCTGATCGTCATTCCGAATGACCGATTGCTTGAGATCGTCGACAAGAAGACGCCGATGCTTGAAGCATTCCGCGAAGCGGACAATGTGCTTAGACAAGCGGTTCAAGGCATCTCCGACCTGATCCAAGTACCTGGTCTGATTAACCTTGACTTTGCCGACGTAAAAACAATCATGACAGAGCGCGGTTCCGCGCTGATGGGCATCGGTATCGCTTCTGGCGAGAACCGTGCCGCTGAAGCAGCCCGCAAAGCGATCATGAGCCCGCTTCTGGAGACGTCGATCGATGGAGCGCGAGGCGTAATTATGAACATTACAGGAGGCAGCAACCTGTCCCTGTATGAAGTCAACGAAGCGGCAGAAATCGTCATCTCCGCATCCGATCCGGATGTGAACATGATCTTTGGCGCAATCATTGAAGAAGATATGAAGGACGAGATCAAAGTTACGGTAATCGCAACAGGATTCGAAGCAAAAGCGTACTCTCAACCAGCGCGCAGACAGCAGGAATCGGTTCAACAAGAACCGAAAACGGCTAGCAATCCTTCCAGCGTGAAGCCTTTTGGCCTTGGAACTTCCAGCGACCAGCTGGAAATCCCAGCGTTCCTGCGCAAGCAGCCACGCTCGGACAGATAGGAACCAATCAGCCTGCACATAGCATCTCGGTGCTGACATGGCCCATAAATACGAAAATGACGGTCAGGATTTTCTCCTGTACCGTCATTTTTTTTATTTGGCGAGATACGCAGTGATATGTGATTGTGCTCCCTGAGAGGTAAGTCTGCATTTGAAAGAGGGCATACTCTCCCTTCAGCTCAGGGGAATGACATTAATTTGGTGAGCGACATTATTTTTGTGCTGGATTTGTTTTATACGGTGAGAATGCACTATACGATGGATATGCAGATTAATAAATTGCGGACAGGGTATTTTAAATGAACACGCAATAGACCAGGATGACAACACGAATCAGTAGGAATGGGCTATTTTCGAGATAAAGAGCTGTACTGGGATTAGCAAAGCGCAGTTCGCTTTAGATAAGCGGATATATTTTTGTTGAGAGGAATTTAGGGCCCAATGCCAATCACCGAATCACCGAATCACCGAATCACCATCTGCTAAATGCCATGTTTCCTGAGCAGAAGGGAGAGTGAGCCCTGTTGCCGGTGTATGATATCACTGCGCAGGCATCTTTGAGGCAGAAAAGCCTTGTTGCAGAAAAACTCAACTTTTGGGAAGTATAGATTCTCTCGATTGCAGAAAAGATTGAGGCGGTTGAATGGCAGCAACGTTCTGCCGCAACGCAAGCTGTAATCGTTTTCTAAATTCAGTGCGGATTGGCAGGACCTCGTTTTTTATTTGCGAAGTCGACAAAAAAAGATGGGCGGACCCGTCATGAATAGACAGACTTTGAAATACGATTAACATATACTAGTCTCAATCGTTCTCCCAAGACCGAATCTATGCCTCGCTTCGGCAGAAAGGGAGGAGGAGGACTTGCATGACAGTATATGTGGATATTTTGTTTTTGCGCGAGCTGCTGGTAGACGGCGCTGTATTGCTGACAACAGCCTGGGTGCGCCATACGAAGCCAAGGCCGTGGCGCATATTGGCTGCATCGGCTTTTGGAGCCTGTTATGTTGTACTTATGCTGTATCCGCAGCTATCATTCCTGTTTACACTCGCTGTTAAGGTCCTATTTTCCTTCGTAATGGTGTGGATTGCGTTCGGATTTTCGTCGCTTCAGCATTATATACGGAACATGGCCGCCTTCTACTCTGTCAACTTCGTCGCTGCGGGCGCGGTGCTCGGATTGTATTATTTGTTCATGCAAGGGTCAGGAGCGATGTGGAAGACGCTGACTATTGCCGGAGGCAGCATACAGGCCGAAATCAAGCTGTCGATCTTTTATTTGGCTGCTGCATTGGCGATTGGGCTGTATGTATACCGGGCTGTTATGACCGGACGGCGGGAACGCGAGCTTGTTCAGAGTCATATGGCAGAAGTCAAAGTGACGATAGGGGACAAGACGTATGCGTGCACAGGTTTGATTGATACAGGCAATCAGCTGTATGATCCGCTCACGCGAACACCGGTTATGGTTATGGAAGTTTCCCGCTGGGAAGGAGCCCTGCCGGCTTCATGGATCAAGAGTGTAAAGGAAGGCGGAGTCGACCGTTTAATTGCGGGAATGGATGCAGATTCATCGTTCGAGTGGCAAGACAGGCTGCGGCTGGTGCCTTATCGGGGCGTGAATAGAGGCTCGCAATTTATGCTTGCACTTAAGCCCGATTCGGTTGAAGTAGAACGCGAAGGACAAGTATTTGAAACAAACAGGGTGTTGATTGGATTCGATGGCGGCAAGCTTGCGGCAGATGGGGCTTATCAAGCGATTATCCATCCAGCTATGGTACAAACGTAAGTTTTATACGCACACTTCATCGGGGAGGGATGGGCCACATGCTCGTCAAGTATAAACTGATACTGCAATTATATTATTATCGGATTTTATTTTTATTCGGACTAAAGAGCGAAGAACTTTATTATATCGGCGGCAGCGAGGCGTTGCCTCCTCCCTTGACGCGAGAGGAAGAGGAATATTTGCTGGAGAAGCTGCCTTCAGGCGACTCGGCGATACGGGCGATGCTCATCGAGCGCAATCTGCGGCTCGTGGTCTATATAGCCAGAAAATTTGAGAATACGGGGATTCACATTGAGGACCTGGTTTCCATTGGGGCAATTGGACTGATCAAGGCGGTTAATACATTTGACCCGGAGAAAAAAATCAAGCTCGCTACTTACGCTTCGCGCTGTATCGAAAATGAAATCTTGATGTACCTGCGCCGCAACAGCAAGACAAGAACCGAAGTGTCGTTCGATGAACCGCTGAATATCGATTGGGATGGCAATGAGCTGCTTCTCTCGGATGTGCTTGGCACGGAGAACGATACGATCTACCGGAATATTGAGGAGCAGGTGGACCGCAAGCTGCTGCACAAGGCGCTCGACAAGCTGTCGGAGCGGGAGCGCATCATTATGGAGCTTCGCTTCGGTCTGGCGGACGGGGAAGAGAAGACGCAGAAGGATGTCGCCGATATGCTGGGCATTTCGCAATCTTATATTTCAAGGCTTGAGAAGCGGATTATTAAACGGCTGCGCAAGGAATTTAATAAGATGGTATAAAGGACGGGGCGCATACGCGCCCCTTTTGCATTTGTCGAAGGATGTCAGAATAGGAATAAAAAGAGGGTCCGGGGAGATAATGAACATTAATGTTTCTCCTTGGGAGGTAATCACGTTGACCCGAAATAAAGTCGAGATCTGTGGTGTGGATACCGCGAAACTGCCTGTATTGACCAACGTCGAAATGAGGGAGCTGTTTACGGCGTTGCAAGCCCGGGGTGAATGGGCAGCAAGAGAGAAATTGGTGAACGGCAATTTGCGGCTCGTTCTGAGCGTCATCCAGCGGTTCAACAATAGGGGAGAGTTTGTAGACGACCTGTTCCAGGTGGGCTGCATCGGACTTATGAAGGCGATCGATAATTTCGACCTTAGTCAAAACGTTAAATTTTCCACCTATGCCGTGCCTATGATTATCGGGGAAATTCGGCGCTATCTGCGCGACAACAACCCGATCAGGGTGTCCCGGAGCCTCAGAGATATTGCCTACAAGGCGTTGCAAGTACGCGACAGCCTGACGAACAAAAATTCCAGGGAGCCGACGATCTTTGAGATCTCGGAGGCGCTGAACGTGCCGAAGGAAGATGTCGTGTTCGCGCTTGATGCGATTCAGGACCCGGTGTCATTGTTCGAGCCGATCTATCATGACGGGGGAGATCCCATCTATGTGATGGATCAAATTAGCGACGACCGCAACAAGGATGTATCGTGGATTGAGGAGATCGCGCTGCGCGAGGCGATGCACAAGCTGAACGACCGGGAGAAGATGATTCTGTCGATGCGGTTCTTCGAAGGCAAGACCCAGATGGAGGTAGCCGACGAAATCGGCATCTCGCAAGCGCAGGTATCCCGGCTGGAAAAGTCGGCGATCCAGCAGATGCAAAAGCATGTGAAAACTTAACGTGCAGCAGCAAAGACGGCATCGCCAATATGGCGCTGCCGTCTTTGCGTTAGCTCAATAGCAGTAGGGTCATGGTCGCCTACAATAACAAGCCATGTACCATTTTTTCTAAGTGTGAGTAATCCGTCCAATAAAAGTATCATGTCTTCTTGTTCATGTGAAGGGGACATATTGGGCGAATGGATCATATACTGAATACTAGAGGCTGCGTTTGAACAATTCGCAGGAAATGTGGTGATCCAAAATGAAAATTTCCGATTTTCAGTCCAAAGACGTAATCAACATTGTGGACGGAAAAAAACTGGGACACATCAGCGACCTGGAGCTTGACCTTCGCCAAGGGCGCATTGATTCCATTGTCGTGCCGCAGTATACGAAAGTATTCGGCCTGTTCGGAAGCAATGGAACGGAAATGGTCATCCCATGGCGGAATATCGTCAAGATCGGAGCGGATGTCGTTCTGGTCCGGATGGATGAGGCGAAGGCGCTGCGGTCTGACGAGGATGATTTGCACGTCCGCGCGTGAGGGGGTACACTGGACATAGGCGGCTTGCCCGGTCTGGGGAGCTGTTTATGTCCAACTCATGGGGTGAGAGAATGGAAGCTTTTGTACAAAGCAAGAGAGAAGATACAGCGAAGGAGCCTTCGCTTTTTTTGTTGCCGGAATGGATGGAAGCTGACAAAAGGCTGACTGCGGGCTTTACGGGCAGGGGCGGCGGCGTCAGCGCAGAGCCATGGACGGGACTGAATATAGGCCTTCATGTCGGAGACGACGAGGAGGCTGTTATCTTGAATCGGAAGCGCGTGACGGAAGCGCTGGGATGGCCGTTCGAGGCATGGACCTGCACCGAGCAGGTTCATGGCAGCCGAGTCGCGCAAGTGACGCTGGCGGAGCGGGGCAAAGGCAGAGAACGCATGGACGATACGATCGCAGGATGCGATGCGCTGATGACGGATGTGCCTGGCGTGCTGCTGACTTCCTTTTATGCGGATTGCGTGCCGCTTTATTTCTACGCGCCTGAGGCTGGCGCGGTAGCGCTGGCACATGCCGGCTGGAGGGGTACGGTAGGAGGGATTGCGGCGCGTACCGCAGAGGCTATGGCGAGCGCGTACGGCGTTCGCCCGGATCAAATTTTGGCCGCTATCGGACCTTCCATCGGGGATTGCTGCTATGAGGTTGACGGACTCGTGGTCACTGAGGTTGACCGGGTAATGGATGAACTGAAGCTCCCTGAGGGCGAACGGGAGAGCTGCATGCAAAGGAAGAAAAATGGAAAAGCTTCTCTAAACTTGAAAGAATTAAACCGACAGATTATGATAAAAGCAGGAATTTTGCCGAGTCGTATCGAATTAACTACTTGGTGCACCGGATGCCGCACGGATTTATTCTACTCCTATCGGGTAGAAGGCGGCAAAACGGGACGAATGGCCAGCTGGATTGGCCTTCAGGAAAGGTGAAAGCAAAGATGTCTATGCAAGAGAGAATCCGGTCGGTAGAAGAGAGAATCGCCGCAGCTTGCGAGCGCTCGGGCCGGCAGAGGGAAGATGTTCATATTATTGCGGTAACCAAATATGTGTCGCTGGATACGGCCAGGGAAGCTTATAATAGCGGCCTGTCGAATCTAGGCGAGAACCGCTGGCAGGATGCGCAGGAGAAGTGGCATGCGCTTAGCGGCGGAGAGCAGGCGCCGGATGAAGAGAAGCCGGTGTGGCATTTTATTGGTTCCCTGCAGACGAATAAAGTCAAGGACGTCATCGGAAAATTCACATACATACACTCGCTGGACAGGCTGTCGCTAGCGGAAGCGATCCATAAGCGCGCTGCGCAGCTCGGCCTAATCGTCCCTTGCTTTATTCAAGTCAATGTGTCCGGCGAGGAGTCCAAGCATGGGCTTCAACCGGAGGAATTGCCCGCATTTCTGGACAAGCTTGCGGATTATCCGGGCGTGAAGCCAATCGGCCTCATGACGATGGCGCCGTATGAAGCGGAGCCGGAGGAGACGAGACCGGTGTTCCGGGCGCTTCGCCAGCTGCGTGATGAGGTCAAAGCCTCATCTCCCCATGCGGAGCATTTGATTCATCTGTCGATGGGCATGTCTAATGATTTTGAGGTCGCCATAGAAGAAGGCGCAACATGGATTCGGCTTGGCACAACATTAGTCGGGAAAGAGGAGGAATGAGGAATGAGCGTCATGAACCGGTTTATGAACTTTTTTGGCCTGCAGGAAGAGGAAGAAGTAGTCGAGCGGGAGCGCGTCACGCAAACGGAAGAACAAGAGTCTGAAACCTCGCCGTTCGAGACACGTAGAAACTTAAGGAACAATAGCGGAATTACGGGCGGCGCTTCCGGTGGAGGCAGCAATGTCGTCAGCATCCACTCGCAGAAAAACGTTCGGGTCGTTCTCAGCGAGCCTCGTTCCTATGACGAGGCGCAGGAGATTGCGGATCATCTGCGCTCGCGCCGTGCGGTCATTGTTAACCTGCAGCGCGTCAGAAGTGACCTCGCCCTTCGCATTGTTGATTTCTTAAGCGGTACAGTGTACGCTTTAAGCGGCAGCATCTCCAAGCTCGGTCCTAACATTTTTCTGTGCACACCGGACACGGTTGAAATTCAAGGTGCCATTACGGAAATGCTGGCAGAGGAGATCGATTACAACAAAATGAGGTGACCTTGGATTGGAAATGTTTATTTATGGATTTATCGGCACAGCGGCCAACGTATACAGCTATCTGATAATTGGATACGTTCTGTTATCCTGGTTTCCCAATGCTCGTGAGAGCGCTATCGGGCAAATACTTGGACGGCTTGTCGAGCCGTATGTCGGTATCTTTAGAAGATTTATTCCGCCTATCGGCGGCATTCTTGATTTGTCCCCGATCATCGCGATCTTTGCGCTGCGGTTCATCGTGATCGGCTTGCAGTCTGTGCTTGAATTCCTGCTTCTGTAGAGGATCAGCGATATGAAATCAGCTATTTATAATCATTTTCACCCCGAGGAGAAGGCGTTTGTCGACCGGGCGCTGGAATGGATAGATCGGTCCGCCATGCAGCATGAGCTGAAGCGGACCGATTTTTTGGACCCGAGACAAGCTCAGATTGTGGAAATGCTGGCGAACCGCAATGCTGATGTGCAATTGCGGCTGGATGGCGGTTATGCGGATGCAGAGCGCAAGCGTGCGCTGATCGCGCCAGATTATCGGGACCTGGACAACGAGCCGATGCTAATTGCCGTTCTGGAGGCGAGAGCGGCAGGGGCGACCCATCTGGAACTGGATCATGGCGACTTCCTTGGCGCCTTGCTGGGTCTTGGCATCAAACGCGACCGAATTGGGGATATTCATGTCCATGAATCGTTCGCGCATATTATGGTTACGGACGAGATTGCCGATTATTTGAATATACACCTCCGTCAAGTGCACCGCTTGAATGTGCTGACGGATATTCTGCCTCTTGAGGGATTGAAGCCAGTTGTGTCGAAGCTGGAGGAGATGAGCTTCACGGTCGCTTCCATGCGGCTCGACGGCATCGCCAGCGACGTGTACCGCATTAGCCGCTCGAAGATTGTAGATCCGATCAGAGCGGGCCGCTGCCGAATCAACTGGAAGACGGAGGAGGATCCGTCCGAGCCGCTCAAGGAAGGCGATACGGTATCGTTCAAGGGCCTTGGTCGATTTAAGGTGCTTGAAGTCGACGGCGTGACAAAAAAAGGCAGAATTCGTGTAAAGATCGGCAAATTTATTTGACTGGATGCAGGAAAAAGCGAGGGACTGTCGAATCTCTTCTCATCGGAATGCAGGCGGTGGTGAACGTGCGATGGCTACCGCCGCTTGCGTGGGGAACCATAACAGGAATAGGGAGGTGCGCCAATGCCGCTTACGCCATTGGACATACATAACAAGGAGTTTTCGCGCCGTCTGCGCGGCTATGACGAGGATGAAGTAAATGAGTTCCTGGACCAGGTGATCAAAGACTACGAGTCGCTCATTCGCGAGAACAAAGAAATCCAAAATCAGATGCTGGCGCTGCAGGAGAGATTGAATCACTTCTCCAACATCGAAGAGACGCTGAGCAAGACGATTATCGTCGCGCAAGAAGCGGCCGACGAGGTTCGCAACAATGCGAAAAAGGAAGCGCAGCTGATTATTAAGGAAGCGGAGAAGAACGCCGACCGCATCGTGAACGACTCGCTGAACAAATCCCGCAAAGTATCGCTGGAGGTTGAAGAGCTGAAGAAGCAAGCTTCGATCTACCGTGCGCGCTTCCGTACGCTTGTCGAGGCGCAGCTTGATCTGCTGACGCAGGACGGCTGGGATTCGCTGGAGTCTGCGAGCGTGGCGCGTGATCCGGAGCGCGAGCTTCTGCGCGGTTAATGAGGAATGGGCGGAAGCCCGTTTGACAAGAAGCTGCGACATAAGCTATAACTATACTATTACAATCAAACGAACTTCCATGACGAGAACAAGTACGTTATGCGTTCATTCCCCAGAGAGCCGGATGATTGCTGCAAGTCCGGCGTATGAGCCATTACGGAATATCATCTCCGAGAAGAGGCGCCTAACCCGCTGTTCTCAAGCGGCATTAAGCGTCGACGGGCTGTCCTCCGTTACAGGGACAAGCGAATCATGCCAGATTCGCAGCTAAGTGCCGCAGATCGCATTGTCTCTATGAGACACTGCCGAGCTCTTCTTCATGAAGGGGATAAGCGGAACAAGGGTGGTAACGCGAGAATAGCCTCGTCCCTTCTTCAGGGACGGGGCTTTATTTATTTTTTCGAGACTGGAAAGGGGTTATGACACATGCAACGCGTAGACGTTAAGGAACGCGCACGCAGCCGCGAGCTGCGCGTGCTCCAGCAATGGAAAGAAAATGATACGTTCAAGCAATCGATACTGAACCGGGAGGGCAAGCCGAACTTCGTCTTCTACGAAGGTCCGCCTACTGCGAACGGCGCGCCGCATATCGGCCACGTGCTGGGACGCGTCATCAAGGACTTCATCTGCCGCTACAAAACAATGGCGGGCTACCGCGTTGTCCGCAAAGCGGGCTGGGATACGCATGGCCTTCCAGTCGAGCTTGGCGTAGAGAAGCAGCTGGGCATCTCCGGCAAGCAAGAGATTGAGAATTACGGCGTAGAAGCGTTCGTGAAGAAATGCAAAGACAGCGTATTCGAATACGAGAAGCAGTGGCGCGAGCTGACGGAGGCAATCGCCTACTGGACGGATCTCGACAATCCGTACATTACGCTGAAGAACGAATATATCGAGAGTGTATGGCATATTCTGTCCACGATTCACAAGAAAGGCCTGCTGTACCGCGGACACCGCGTCAGCCCGTATTGCCCTTGCTGCCAGACGACGCTAAGCTCGCATGAAGTGGCGCAAGGCTACGAGGATGTGAAGGATCTGAGCGCGACGGCCAAGTTCAAGCTGGTCGATTCCGGTGAATATGTGCTCGCTTGGACGACGACGCCTTGGACGCTTCCGGCCAACGTAGCGCTCGCGGTTAATCCGGAGCTTGACTATGTTCGAGCATCGAAGGACGGCGAAGTCTACATCGTAGCAGAAGCGCTCGCGGAAAGCGTGCTGAAGGAAAATTACGAGGTGCTGTCCACGCTGAAGGGCGCCGAGCTGGCAGGCAAGGCTTACGAGCCTCCTTTCCGCTATGTGCCGATCGAGAAGGGCCATGTTGTGATCACCGGCGACTTCGTCAGCGACACAAGCGGTACCGGTATCGTTCACATCGCGCCGGCGCACGGCGAGGATGACTACAAGGTTGCGCGCGCGAACGGCATCAGCATGCTGAGCGTGGTAAACAATGCCGGACGTTATATCGACGAGGTAACGGATCTGGCAGGACGCTTCGTCAAGGATTGCGACGTTGACATCGTGAAGATGCTGAGCGAGAAGGGACTCCTGTACTCCAAGGAGCGCTATGAGCACAGCTATCCGTTCTGCTGGCGCTGCAAGTCGCCGCTTCTCTATTACGCGACAGAAAGCTGGTTCATCGAGACAACTGCGGTTAAGGATCAGCTGATCGCCAACAACAACAGCGTTGACTGGTATCCGGGGCATATCCGCGAAGGGCGCTTCGGCAAATTCCTGGAGGATCTGGTGGACTGGAATATCAGCCGCAACAGGTACTGGGGCACGCCGCTTAACGTATGGGTGTGCGAGGCGACAGGCAAGGAATACGCGCCGGAGAGCATCGCGGATCTGCGCGCACGCGCGGTAGGCGATGTACCGGAAGATATCGAGCTTCATAAGCCTTATGTAGACGATATTTTGCTGAAATCGCCGTATGCCGAAGGCGCAGTCATGAGACGCACGCCGGAGGTTATCGACGTATGGTTCGACAGCGGCTCCATGCCGTTCGCCCAGCAGCACCATCCGTTCGGCGACGAGAAGCAGTTCCAGGACCAATACCCGGCGGACATCATCTGCGAGGGCATTGACCAGACACGCGGCTGGTTCTTCAGCTTGCTTGCAGTATCGACGCTCTACAATGGCAAAGCTCCTTACAAAGCGGTTATCTCCACCGGCCATATTCTGGACGAGAATGGACAGAAGATGTCCAAGTCGAAGGGCAACGTCATCGACCCGTGGGAAATTATTAATGAATACGGCACGGACGCCTTCCGCTGGGCTCTTCTGGCAGACAGCGCGCCATGGAACAGCAAGCGCTTCTCCAGAGGCATCGTAGGCGAAGCCAAGTCGAAGGTCATCGACACAATCGTGAATACTCATGCGTTCTACGCCCTGTATGCCTCCATCGACGGCTACAAGCCGGAGGAGCATGCGGAGAAGGCATCCGGCAACAAGCTGGACCGCTGGATCGTATCGCGCCTGAACAGTTTGATCAAGTCGGTTACGAAAGGCCTTGAGGTGAACGACTTCCTCAATCCGGCCAAGCTGATCGAGCAGTTCGTCGACGAGATGAGCAACTGGTACATCCGCCGCTCCCGCGACCGCTTCTGGGGCAGCGGACTGACGGAAGACAAGGTGGCAGCTTATCAGACGCTTCGCCACGTGCTGCTGACGCTGTCGCGTCTCATTGCGCCATACGCTCCGCTGCTTGCGGATGATGTATACGGCAACCTGGGCGGAGAAGGAAGCGTGCATCTGGCGGACTTCCCGGTTGCCGATGAATCGGTAATCGATGAGACGCTTGAGCGCGATATGGAGAGCACGAAGGGCATCGTCGAGCTCGCGCGCAACGTGCGCAACGAGACGTCGATCAAGACGCGCCAGCCATTGTCCGAGCTGATCGTATCGCTGGACGGCGAATTCCCGATTTCGGAATACGAAGATATTATCAAGGACGAGATCAATGTGAAGAGCATTGTCGTTCAGCATTCCGACAGCGGCTTCGTCGACTTCAGCCTGAAGCTGAATCTGAAGGTTGGAGGCAAGAAATACGGCAAGCATGTCGGTCCGATCCAAGGCGCGCTGAAAGGGCTATCTGCGGACGAGGCTCGCGGGGTGGTAACCGGCGGCAGCTTTGGCTTCACGACTGCTGACGGAGAAGCATTGTCGATCAGCCTGGATGAGCTGCTTGTGGAGAAGCAAGCGAAGTCCGGCTTCGCATCGGCATCCGGCGGCGGTATGACTGTAGCGCTGAATACGGACATTACACCTGAGCTGGAGCAAGAGGGTTGGGTGCGTGAAGTAATCCGCGCTGTGCAGGATACGCGCAAGAAGCAGGATCTGCCGATCGAGAAGCGCGTGGATCTCGCGCTGGATGCAGACAGCGAGCTGAAGGCTGCGCTTGAAGCGTTCTCGGACGTTCTGCATGACAATGTCCTGCTTCAATCCGTTTCGTTCGAAGCTTTTGAGGGTATGGAAAGAGTAAAGCTGGGAGAGAAGGAAATAGGCATTTTCATCAAAGGTTAGGGAATAGTAAGGGAACAAATGCAAATGCCAGCCGCCAAGCCGGCCTTGCATGTTCCGTTAGGAAGTAGGTTAAGACGGCTAAGGCGCTAAGCCTACAGGAAGAAGCCCGCTTGCCCGCCATGCTGGCGGAGCGGGCTTCTATGCTTTAAACCGGAGGTGATGGGAATGGTGAAGAGAAGAGATCATGGCAAGGGAAAGCATCCGCTCCCTGAACAGGAAGCAGGCGACTTGACGGTGCTGCAGAAATCGCTGGCAGCTCTCGACAAGCGAATGCAGCATATTGCTTCAGAGATGGAACGAACCCATATCGCGGAATATGTCGATCTTCTGAATCGCCCGTTCTCGCTTATCTGGCGCAATTTGCTCTCAGGTGTGGCGAGGGGCGTCGGCATCGCAATCGGGTTTACGTTTTTTGCGGCAACGATTCTGTATGTGCTGCAAATTCTGGGCGCGCTCAATCTTCCCATTATCGGGGATTACATCGCGGATATCGTACGCATCGTACAGATTCAGCTGGAAGGGAAGAGCTATTAGGCGCTAAGCCTGATTATCCTCTTCCTCCAGCATGTGATCGCCTTCCTCGCTTTGCATATAACGCTCATATTCGCGATTGCGGATTACGGATACATAGCGGCCTGTAATATCTGTGGCAAGGAAGCTCTCCAGCGATTCCACATAACCGTCGTTTTCTTCGGATTCAATCCCGATATGCTCATAATCGGTAGCGTGCCGATTCTCCGACATCGCCGGAGAATCGGCGTTGCCCCAGGATTCAACGATCTGCCAGGCATCTTCGCCGTCAAAACCGTTGTAGCCGCCTTCGTGTTCATCCATGCTCGTCCGCCCAAAAGGCGGCTGCAGGAAAGTCTCCTCAACCGGCCGGCGGTCGGACACGATATTCCTTGGCGTATGGCTGACGCAATAGAGGGTATCGGGCACAGCATCGAGCCTTTCATAGGAGATAGGCTCCCCGCAGACGGCGCAGACGCCATAGCTGCCATTCTCCATGGCGGCGAGAGCGGCTTCGATCCTGCGTAGATGAAGCTCTTCCTGCTCCAGCAGGGAGATATCCTTCTCCCGCTCGTACAGCTCGGTGGCCACGTCGCCGGGATGATTGTCAATGAGCGACAATTCGCCGCTCTCATCGCGCATGGAATCGCCTTTGCCATAATGCTGGTTTTGGATCAATCGGGATTCAATTTCCTGTTGCTCTTCCTGCAGGCGGAGACGCAGCAGTTCGAGCTGGGAGCTTGATGGATTAGACATAAGAATGCACCGTCCTTTACACCATACATGATTGCTCCATTAGCTTTTGCCGAAGCGGGCGATTTCAGTATGGACATGGCTGGATGGCAGCTGAGACCATCCGCTCAGGATATAACTGGTTTCTATCCGCTTCCCTATGCTACACTAGGTGAAGCGGATAATCGCCATGCTCTACTGATGGCATAACCGTACGCAAGTTACCTTTTTTAGGAGTGATCAGATGCGCTATTACTATTACTACCTCATTACTGTGGTCGTACTCATTCTGGATTACGTGACCAAAAAAATCGTGGCAACAAAAATGAACCTGTACGATGAGATTAGCGTAATCGGCAACTTCTTCCTCATTACGTCGCACCGCAATCGCGGAGCTGCTTTCGGCATTCTGGAAGGCCAGCGACTATTCTTTATTATTATTACCGTTGCCATCGTATCCGGACTGGTATGGTACATCTTCACGATGCGCAAGACAGGCAAGCCAAGATTGTTTATCGGCTTGACGCTGGTACTGGGCGGAGCAATAGGCAATTTCATCGATCGCGTACGCTTCGGCGAGGTTGTCGATTTCTTCAAATTCAACTTCGGCAGCTATACGTTCCCGATCTTCAACATTGCGGATTCCGCAATTGTCATCGGCGTGGGACTTATTCTGCTGGATGCGCTGCTTAGCGCCCGCGAGGAGAAGCTCGCGCAAGGACAGGACAACAAGGAGCCAAACGGAGTATGAACAGCAACTTACAGCAAGAAGATGACGCGAACCTCGTAGAATGGACGATGGAGTCCGAGCATGCGGGCGAGCGAATTGATAAATGGATTGCCGAGTCGATGGACATGCCTGGCCTGTCCCGGACGCAGGTTCAGGAATGGATCAAGGCGGGCGCGGCAACCGTAAACGGCAAGACGGTAAAAGCGAATTACAAGCTCGCGCTGGGCGATGTGCTGGTCATCACGGTGCCGGGGTCGGAAGATGCCAATATCGTTCCGGAGGATATCCCGCTTGAAGTGGTGTATGAGGATTCCGATGTCATCGTCATCAACAAACCGCGAGGGCTGGTCGTCCATCCGGCGCCGGGACATTCTTCCGGCACTGTAGTGAACGCGCTGATGCATCATTGCAAGGATCTCTCAGGCATTAACGGCATGCTTCGCCCAGGCATTGTGCACCGGATCGACAAGGATACAACGGGACTGCTGATGGCAGCCAAAAACGATCTGGCGCATGTATCGCTTGCAGAGCAGCTGAAGGAGCATTCCGTCACGCGCAAGTATATTGCGCTGGTGCACGGCAATGTGCCGCATGATCAAGGCACGATCGATGCGCCGATCGGACGCGACCGCAACGACCGCAAGCTGTTCACGGTGACGGAGCATAACAGCAAGCCGGCGGTTACGCATTTTGTCGTGCTGGAGCGCCTCGGCGACTACACGCTGCTGGAGCTTCAGCTGGAGACAGGCCGGACGCATCAGATTCGCGTCCATATGAAATATATCGGCCATCCAATGGCGGGCGATCCCGTATACGGCCGCAACAAGACAGTTGCGCTGAACGGACAAGCGCTGCATGCGGCGGTGCTGGGGTTCACCCATCCGCGCACTGGAAAGCGGCTGCTGTTCGAAGCGCCGCTGCCAGAAGATTTCGAGCATGTGCTCGCCAGCCTTAAATCAAGATAAGCTGAATTGTCAGCCGGTGCGCTTGCACCGGCTGTTTTCATTTTTTGCACCAGAACGGACGTATGGCTTCGATCGTGAAATAAGTGCAAACTTTTGACGATATCCTGCATTATGTTCGCTACATAAGTGCGCTATCCTAAACGTAGATTAGGTGTATTCTACAAAAGGAAAGGTGAAAGCAATGACAGCTATCAACCACAACTACTTGGAGCTGCAAGGCAGCTATTTATTTTCAGAAATCGCCAAACGGCGCACTAAGTTTACCCAGGAGAACCCGAATGCCGAAATTATCAGCCTCGGAATCGGCGATGTAACGCGCGGTTTGCCGGAAGTGGTAGTGAAGGCCATGCACGAAGCGGTCGACGAGCTGGCTCAGCCGGGATCGTTCCGCGGCTACGGGCCGGAGCAAGGCTATGACTTCCTGATTCAAGCCATCATCGAAAATGATTACAAAGCCCGCGGCGTTGATATCGCGTCGAACGAAGTGTTCCTCAGCGACGGCTCCAAATGCGATGTGGGCAATATTCAAGAAATATTCAGCCAGGACAGCATCATTGCGGTGCAAGATCCTGTCTATCCTGTATACGTGGATACGAATGTTATGGCAGGCCGCTCAGGCAAATACAATGCGGAGACAAAACGTTACGAGAACATTGTGTACCTGGAGTGCACGGCGGAGAACAACTTCAAGCCAAGCCTGCCAGACCGCAAGGTTGATCTGATCTACTTGTGCTACCCGAACAATCCCACAGGCATGACGCTTACGAAGGACGAGCTTAAAGTATGGGTCGACTATGCAAGGGAAAACAATTGCCTGATCTTGTTCGACTCCGCTTACGAAGCGTTTATCCAAGAAGAGGATGTTCCGCACAGCATCTATGAGGTGGAAGGGGCCCGCGAGGTCGCGATCGAATTCCGCAGCTTCTCCAAGACGGCAGGCTTCACAGGCGTGCGCTGCGCTTATACCGTGGTGCCACGCGAGCTGAAAGGCCTTGATGCGAACGGCAGCTCCGTGCTGATCAATGACCTGTGGAACCGCCGCCACACGACGAAGTTCAATGGCGTATCGTATGTCACGCAGCGCGGCGCTGCGGCGATCTACTCCCCGGAGGGCAAAGAGCAGATCGCATCGCTCGTTGAATATTACATGACGAACGCGGCTATTATCCGCGACGGTCTTGCTTCCATCGGCCTTGAAGTGTTCGGCGGCGTGAACGCGCCTTACATTTGGCTGAAGACGCCGCAGGGCATGGATTCCTGGAGCTTCTTCGACAAGCTGCTTTCCGAAGCGAACATTGTCGGCACGCCGGGCGTAGGCTTCGGCCAAAGCGGCCAAGGCTACTTCCGCCTGACGGCATTTGGCAGCCGGGAGAACACGGAGAAAGCGGTGGAACGCATCCGCAAGCTCAGCCTCTAAAAAAAGTTACACAAGCAAGCCTATGGCATTGCCAGCGCTATCCTTGTATAGTCGTGAACGGATTTCCAACACTATGACTATATGAAGGGCACTACGCTCTTGACTTATCCCGTCCGACATGGGATAATTCCTATGATACAGAGCAGTACCTTTAAATCAGTCCCGTGAGACTGGCAAGGTAGCGTGAATATAGGTCTATCATTGGATAGGACCAGGACCCACTCGTTCGTCATGCGGGCAAGCTTGACGCGAGAATGGACCTGCTCTATTCCTGACTAATCACACCAACTCCTTGCGAACTCCGCAAGGAGTTTTTTTGTCGGAGCTGACGGAGAACAGTTTGAGTGAAGAGGTGAGCGGCATGGCGGAAGAAGAGCATCTGGTCATAATGGACGAAACGGCGATTCGCCGGGCGTTGACGCGAATCGCGCATGAAATTGTCGAAAAGAACAAAGGCATCGACGACTGCATCATTGTAGGGATTCGCACAAGAGGCATCTATTTGGCTAACCGCGTCGCGGAACGGATCGGAGAAATTGAAGGAAGGCCGGTCCCGGTTCGGGAGCTCGATATTACGCATTACCGGGACGACCGGCTCGATGCTGCGGCGACCAGGACGGAAGTCTCGGCAGCGCTCGGCGAGCTTGAGGGTGTGCCTTTTACGACAAAAGACAAGATCATTATCCTGTTCGACGACGTGCTGTACACGGGCCGGACGATCCGGGCAGCCATGGACGCCCTGATGGATTGCGGCAGACCGAGAAGCATCCAGCTTGCGGTACTGGTCGACAGAGGACATCGCGAGCTGCCGATCAGACCGGACTTCATCGGCAAGAACGTTCCTACCTCCAAACAAGAACAAATCCAAGTCGCGCTAACAGAGATCGACACGCTCGATCAAGTGACCTTAATCAACCAAAGGGGGTAGACCTGACATGACGCTTGCACAACTGAAAGAGCGCAGTTTGCTCGGTCTGAAAGACCTTGACAAAGAAGAAATCGAATCCATCCTGGAGCGAGCGGCTTATTGGGAGAAGCACCCCGTTAAAGTGCATGGGGGCCAGCAAGGCAAATTTGCGGCCAACATGTTTTTCGAGAACAGCACGAGAACGAGATTTTCCTTTGAGGTAGCGGAGAAGCGGCTGGGCGCCGAAGTCATCAACTTCTCAGCGGCGGCCTCCAGCGTCGAGAAGGGCGAGTCGATCTACGATACGGTACGGACGCTTGAATCGATGGGCATCGACGTAGGCGTCATCCGCCTGAAGCCGACAGGGCTGCTCGCAGAGCTGGCCGAGAAAATCAAAGTCCCGCTCGTGAATGCGGGAGACGGCAACAACGAGCATCCGACGCAGGCGCTGCTCGATATGTACACGATGCGCAAGCAGTTCGGCTCGCTAAGCGGCCTGAACGTATCCATCGTGGGCGATATCCTGCACAGCCGGGTAGCCCGCTCCAACCTGTGGGCGCTGCGCAAATTCGGCGCGAACGTGAGCTTCTGCGCACCGGATAACATGCAGGCGAAGGAGCTGGACGCTCCTTACATCTCCATGGACGAAGCGCTGAAGGCGGATGTGGTCATGATGCTAAGAGTGCAGCTGGAACGCCACGAAAGCGGCATGCTGAATTCGGCGGAGGCATACCGCGAGCAATACGGCCTCACGGCAGAGCGCGCGCAGCGTATCGCACCGCATGCGATTATTATGCACCCCGCTCCGGTCAACCGGAACGTAGAGATCGACGGGGATTTGGTGGAGCATCCGCAATCCCGCATTTTCCCTCAGATGGAGAACGGCGTACCGATCCGAATGGCGGTAATCGAACGCGCACTTAGCTAAGCGCGCAGGGACCAGGCTTCTGAACGAGGAGCCGCTGGCAGCAGGCGACAGAGCGAATACAATCGGAGGGTGATCAGACATGTCATTGTGGATTATTAACGGCAGCGTATGGAACGAAGAGAGCGGCAAGCTGGAGCCAAAACATATTCGCGTAAGCGATGGGCGCATCGCCGAGATTGTGGATGCCGGAGTTATCGACACAGGCAGCGCCGAATTGGTCGACGCGAAGGGCAAGCTCGTATCGGCAGGCTTTATCGATATGCACGTCCATCTGCGCGATCCAGGCTTTGAACATAAAGAGGATATCGTGACGGGTTCCCGTTCGGCGGCGAAAGGCGGCTTTACCACAATTGCCTGCATGCCGAATACACGCCCTGTCATCGACAAGCCCGAGACCGTAAAATATGTATTGGACAAAGCGGCTGAGGCTGGCCTGGTGAAAGTGCTGCCTTACGCTGCCATTACGAAAAACGAGCTTGGACGGGAGCTGACGGACTTCGCTGCCTTGAAGGAAGCGGGAGCGATAGGCTTCACGGACGACGGCGTAGGCGTACAAAATGCGCAAATGATGAAAAACGCGATGGCGCTGGCGAAATCGCTGGATATGCCGGTAATCGCGCACTGCGAGGATGATTCGCTGGTGGAAGGCGCTTGGGCATCCGAAGGCGAGTTCTCCCGCAAGCACGGCATCAAAGGCATCCCTAATGAGTCCGAAGCGATCCATGTCGGCCGGGATGTGCTGCTGGCGGAAGCGACAGGCGTGCACTACCATGTGTGCCATGTCAGCACAGAGCAATCGGTCCGCTTGATCAGACTGGCAAAATCGATCGGCGTATCGGTGACCGCGGAGGTATGTCCGCATCACCTGCTGCTGTCGGATGAGGACATTCCGGGTCTGGACGACGCGAACTGGAAGATGAACCCGCCGCTGCGCACGCCGCGCGATGTGCAAGCTGTGATTGAAGGGCTTGAAGACGGCACGATCGACATGATCGTAACCGACCACGCGCCGCATAGCGCGGAAGAGAAAGCCCGCGGCGTCGACCTTGCGCCATTCGGCATCGTCGGCTTCGAGACAGCCTTCCCGCTTCTGTACACGAAGTTCGTCGAGACAGGCAAATGGACGCTCGGCTTCCTCTTGCAGCGCATGACGCAAGATCCTGCCCGCGTGTTCCGTCTGGAGACAGGACGCCTTGAGCAAGGCGCTCCGGCAGACCTGACGGTCGTAGACCTTACAAGCGAGCGCGCCGTTGACCCGTCAACCTTCCTGTCGAAGAGCAACAACACGCCATTCGGCGGCTGGGAGCTTAAGGGCTGGCCGGTAACGACGATTGTAGACGGCAAAGTCGTCTGGTCGGAATAAGGAATAGATTCGGATACCATTTTAAGCATAAAGAACACCAGAGGAGTGATACGGATGCAAGCAAGACTATTGTTGGAAGACGGAACGTTATTCACCGGCTTGTCCTTCGGCGCAGAAGCGCAGATGATGGGCGAGGTTGTATTTAATACAGGCATCACAGGCTACCAGGAGGTTCTCTCCGACCCTTCCTACTGTTGTCAGATCGTAACGATGACTTACCCGCTGATCGGCAACTATGGCATTACGCGCGACGACTTCGAGGCGATTCGCCCTTACATTCACGGCTTTGTCGTACGCCGCCACGAGCCGGTGCCAAGCAACTGGCGCGCTCAATACTCGCTGGGCCAGCTGCTGAAGGAATACGGCATTCCGGGCATCAGCGACATCGATACTCGCATGCTGACCCGCAAATTGCGCCACTTCGGCACAATGAGAGGCCTCATCACAACAGGCAACGAGCGTGTAGAGGAACTGGCTGAGCGTCTGAGCCTGTCTACTCTGATGACTGACCAGGTTGCGCGCACATCGACGAAGCATGTATTCGCTAGCCCGGGCAACCGCGAGCGCATCGTGCTGGTTGACTTTGGCGCGAAGAGCGGCATTCTGCGCGAGCTCACTCAGCGCGGCTGCGATGTAGTCGTGGTACCGCATGACACGACAGCGGACGAAATTCGCCGCCTTGCACCAGACGGCATTCAGCTGTCCAACGGCCCTGGGGACCCGAAAGACGTGCCTCACGCGGTGAAAATGATCTCCGAGCTGCTGGGCGAAATTCCGATCTTCGGCATCTGCCTTGGACACCAACTGTTCGCGCTGGCTTGCGGAGCGGATACAGGCAAGCTGAAATTCGGACATCGCGGCGGCAACCATCCGGTTAAAGAATTGGCGACGAACCGCTGCTACATCACTTCCCAGAATCACGGCTACACCGTAGTGGATTCTTCCATTGAAGGAACCGAGCTGGAAGTTACACATATCAACAACAACGACAAAACGATCGAAGGACTTAAACATAGCAAGTTCCCGGCCTTCTCCGTGCAATACCATCCAGAGGCGGCACCGGGACCGTTCGACTCCAGCTATCTGTTCGATGAATTCCTGGAGATGATCCGCACGCACAAACAAAACAACCCACAAAAACCTCGTCAGGCTGTGTTGTCGGAGACGTTGAAAGGAGAGCTTCAATATGCCCAAAAATAATGAACTCAAAAAAATTCTCGTAATCGGGTCCGGCCCGATTGTCATCGGACAAGCGGCGGAGTTCGACTACGCAGGGACGCAAGCTTGCCAAGCGCTTAAGGAAGAAGGCTATGAAGTTGTACTGATCAACAGCAACCCTGCTACGATCATGACGGATACCAACATGGCCGACAAAGTATATATCGAGCCGATTACGCTAGAATTCGTCAGCCAAATCATTCGTCAAGAGCGTCCGGACGGCTTGCTGCCGACGCTGGGCGGACAGACTGGCCTGAACATGGCCGTGGAGCTGGCGCGCGCAGGCGTGCTGGAGCGCGAAAATGTGAAGCTGCTCGGCACTCAGTTGACAGCTATCGAGAAAGCGGAAGACCGCGACTTGTTCCGCGAGCTGATGCGCGAGCTGGAGCAGCCGGTACCGGACAGCGACATTGTAACGACGGTTGAAGACGCGGTAGCATTCGCGAACCGCATCGGCTATCCGATCATCGTCCGTCCTGCCTACACGCTGGGCGGCACAGGCGGCGGCATCTGCGCGAACGAGGAAGAGCTGCGCGAGATCGTAGCTTCCGGCATTCGCTACAGCCCGATCAGCCAGTGTCTGATCGAGAAATCGATCGCCGGCATGAAGGAAGTCGAATACGAAGTGATGCGCGATGCGAACGACAACTGTATCGTAGTGTGCAACATGGAGAACTTCGACCCGGTAGGCGTCCACACTGGCGACAGTATCGTTGTGGCTCCTTCCCAAACCTTGTCCGACCGCGAATATCAAATGCTGCGTTCCGCTTCTCTGAAAATCATCAGAGCGCTGAACATCGAGGGCGGCTGCAACGTTCAGTTCGCGCTTGATCCGCACAGCTACCAATACTATGTCATCGAGGTTAACCCGCGCGTAAGCCGTTCCTCGGCGCTTGCTTCCAAAGCGACTGGCTATCCGATCGCGAAGATGGCGGCGAAGATCGCTGTCGGCTACACGCTGGATGAGCTGGTGAACCCGGTAACAGGTCAAACTTACGCTTGCTTCGAGCCTACACTCGACTATATCGTATCGAAAATCCCGCGCTGGCCGTTCGACAAGTTCGTCAATGCGAACCGCAAGCTGGGCACGCAAATGAAAGCGACTGGCGAAGTTATGGCCATCGGCCGCACATTCGAAGAGTCGATCCATAAAGCTGTGCGCTCCCTGGAAATCGGAGCTCACCGTCTGCATCTGAAAGAAGCGGTTGGCCTTGAGGAAGACGTGCTGCGCGCACGCCTAGCGAAGCCGGACGACGAGCGCATGTTCCTCGTAGCGGAAGCATTCCGCCGCGGCTTCTCGCTGCAAGAGCTGCAAGAAATTACGAACATCGACTGGTGGTTCCTGGATAAAATCCAATCCATCGTTGCTTTCGAAGACCGTCTGCGCAAGGAAGCGACGCTGTCTGCGCAATCGCTCTACGAAGCGAAGCGCAAAGGCTTCTCCGACCGCTCCATCGCAGAAATCCGCAAGGAGGGCTTCCCGAACGGCAGCCATACGACAGAAGCGGACGTACGCGCGTTCCGTCTGCAAAACAACCTGAAGCCAGTCTACAAAATGGTTGACACATGCGCTGCGGAATTCGAAGCGACTACGCCATACTACTACTCGACTTATGAAGTAGAGAATGAAGTCATCGAGACGGAAAAGCAGAAGGTATTGGTACTTGGTTCCGGTCCAATCCGCATCGGCCAGGGCATCGAGTTCGACTACTCCACCGTACATGCGGTATGGGCCATTCAGAAAGCTGGCTACGAAGCGGTTATTATCAACAACAACCCGGAGACGGTATCCACCGACTTCAGCACATCCGACCGCTTATACTTCGAGCCGCTCTTCTTCGAAGACGTGATGAACGTTATCGAGCAAGAGAATCCGATCGGCGTCATTGTCCAGTTCGGCGGACAGACAGCGATCAACCTGGCGGCTCCGCTTGCCAAAGCGGGCGTGCGCATCCTGGGCTCCAGCCTGGAGAGCATCGATGCTGCGGAGGACCGCAAGAAGTTCGAAGCACTGCTTCGCAAGCTGAACATCGCGCAGCCTGAAGGCAGCACGGTAACATCGGTCGATGAAGCGGTTGTAACGGCGCAGAAGCTCGGTTATCCGGTGCTGGTACGTCCATCCTACGTTCTGGGCGGACGGGCTATGGAAATCGTCTACTCTGACGAAGAGCTGCTTAGCTACATGGAAGTGGCTGTGAAGATCAATCCGGAGCATCCGGTTCTGATCGACCGCTACATGCTGGGCAAGGAAGCGGAGGTTGACGCCATCTGCGACGGCGAGACGGTGCTTATCCCTGGCATTATGGAGCATGTCGAGCGCGCAGGCGTTCACTCCGGCGACTCCATTGCGGTATATCCTCCGCAATCGCTGTCCGACGATATCAAGCAGCAGATCATCGACATTACGATCAAGATTGCCAAAGAGTTTAAAGTTATCGGTCTGGTTAACATCCAGTTCGTTATCCACCAAGACAAGGTGTATGTAATTGAAGTCAACCCGCGCTCCTCGCGTACGGTTCCGTTCCTGAGCAAAGTAACGAACCTGCCGATGGCGAACTTGGCGACGCAAGCGATTATGGGCACCAAGCTGTCTGAGCTTGGCTATACTGACGGCTTGTGGCCGGAGGACGACTACGTATCGGTTAAAGTACCGGTATTCTCCTTCGCGAAGCTGCGCCGCGTTGACCCTACGCTGACGCCGGAGATGAAATCGACGGGCGAAGTGATGGGCCGCGATGTGCAATACGCGAAAGCTCTGTACAAAGGACTTATTGGCGCAGGCATGAAAATCCCGACAGCAGGCACGATTGTGGCGACAGTTGCGGATAAGGATAAAGAGGAAGCTACGGAATTGCTGCGCGGCTTCTACAATATCGGCTACAAAATTATCGCAACCGGCGGTACGGCTGACGCGCTTGAAGCGGCAGGCCTGTATGTGACCCGCGTGAACAAGCTGAGCGAAGGCTCGCCGAACATTCTGGATCTGGTACGCGAAGGCAAGGCGCAATTCGTCGTCAACACGTTGACGAAAGGCAAGACGCCGGAGCGCGACGGATTCCGTATTCGCCGCGAAGCGGTCGAGAACGGCGTGGTCTGCATGACCTCCCTGGATACGGTTCGCGCATTGCTGAACATGATGGAGACGATCAACTTCTCCTCGCACGCAATGCCGGTTGTACAGAAGTAAGCAATAAACGAAGCTTCTGGGGCGTGCGGCTGCCTCAGAAGCTTCTACACTATATAGAGGGGGACATGGCTGTGACACTGACGAGAGAACAAGCGGCAAAGCGCATTATGGTAGCGCTGGATTACCCGGAAGCTGCGGCGGCCGAGAAATTGATCGAGGAGCTGAAGGGCATTCCTTGCTATATGAAGGTCGGCATGCAGTTGTACTACGCGGCGGGTCCCGCTTTCGTATCGAGCCTGAAGGAACGCGGCTATTATGTCTTCCTGGACGTGAAGATGCACGACATTCCGAATACGGTCAAAGGCGGCTCAAACAGCGTAACGAAGCTTGGCGTAGATATGTTCAACGTGCATGCTGGCGGCGGACAATCCATGATGGAGGCGGCGCTTGAAGGCGTCGACGCTGCTTTGTCGGGCGGGACTGCCAAGCCGGCTGTTATTGCTGTTACACAATTGACCAGCACAAGCCAGGCGGTGCTGAACGATCAGATCGGCATCGGGGGGACGGTGGAGGATGCGGTCCTTCGCTATGCTTCGCTTGCGAAAGCTGCGGGCCTTGACGGCGTAGTAGCTTCGCCATCCGAGGTTGTGGCCATCAAGTCGGCGCTGGGCGCTTCCTTCCAGACGGTGACGCCGGGCATCCGGCCAGCCGGAGCGGCGCTGAACGACCAGTCCCGTATTATGACTCCTGGCGAAGCGCTGCGCCAGGGAACGGACTATATGGTGATCGGCCGTCCGATTACAGCGGCTGCAGAGCCGCGCGAGGCATTGGAATCTATTATCGAGGAGCTGATTTCGGTTGAGTAACGTATCATTGGCAGCATTGCCTAACGAAATTGCAAAAAGTTTGCTGGAGATCGGAGCGGTCGCGCTTCGTCCGAACGATCCGTTCACCTGGACATCCGGTCTGAAATCTCCGATCTACTGCGACAATCGTCTTACGATGACATATCCGGCGATCCGCGATCTGGTAGCGGAAGGCTTCGCTACGATTATCCGCGAGAGATTTCCTGACGCGGAAGTGATTGCAGGCACCTCGACTGCGGGCATCCCGCATGCGGCATGGGTGGCGCAGAAGCTGAATCTTCCGATGGCTTACATTCGCGACAAAGCGAAAGGCCACGGCAAGCAAAATCAAATTGAAGGCCGGATTGAGCCTGGTCAAAAGGTAATCGTTATTGAAGACCTGATCTCCACTGGCGGCAGCTCGCTGAAAGCGGCGCAAGCGGTTCGCGAGGCTGGGGCTGAAGTCAGCGCCGTGCTGGCCATCTTCACTTACCAGTTCCCACATGCGGCTCAATCGTTCGAGAACGAAGGCTTTACGCTAGACACACTCTCGAATTATTCCGCTTTGATCGAGACGGCTGTCCAGCTTGGCAAAGTAGCAGAGGCTGACGTTGCAGCGCTGCAAGCTTGGCGCAACGACCCGGGGTCGTTCGGCAAGTAATAGCAAATTGATGTAATAAAAGCGTACTGTCTTTTGGAGACGGTACGCTTTTTTTTGCAGTTATCGCTACGAATGCGCTGACTTGATGTCTAGTCCGAAAATTCGACAATATTCTTAAAAATTCTTGCCTTCTCCTCTTTTTTTCCGTAGGGTGATTAACCGATATAAGTATAGATAGTTACAGAAACGTGGAAGGTTGGGGGTTAATGATGAATTTTTCATTGCGTTGGAAGATAGCGCTATTGGCGGCGCTGCCGCTGCTGTTCTACGCACTGTCCGTCCTGTATGTATTGGGCGAGGAAAGAAAGACATTCGATATTATGGCGGAAGAAATCTATGAGACGACCAATCAGGTCGAGTCCTTGATTCTGAATGCCGATCGTGACATGTATCAGGCTTATGTCGCTTATCTGAAGATTGAGTCCGGCAAGCTGGAGCATGAACGGTTTGTCGCGGCACAAACGGATATGACAGAGAACAGGGACCAAGCAACGGAACGCGTAGCGACTGCCAAAGCTTTGATGGAGAAGGCGGAACTACTTCATCTGGCTCATGGCGCGTCCGGCAAGACGGCAAGCGAAATCTTCGATGATTTCGACACCGCGTTTAACAGCTGGTTCACGGAGGCGTATGCGGCTGCCGAGGACGGCAAGTCCGAGATTAGCGATCTTATTGATAGCAGCTTCCAGTTGAGCCGGAGCGGCATCGATGAAGTGGGCGAAAGCATGGACATCCATGCGGAAGAGACGATTAAACAGATTGAAAAAAATCTGGATAAGAACCAGTTGTCGACTCTTGTCTCCATGATTGTTGTTGCCGCTTTTCTGATCGGATATTCGGTAGTGATGATCAAGCTCATCATGAATACGATCCGTACAGTGGTGCATAAGGCCAAGCTGGTCGGAGAAGGCGATCTGACAGTTGAGCCTGACAAAAAATATAAGAGGGATGAGCTTGGCCAAATCTCGCGTTCAGTAGACGAGATGATTGCGAAGATGAACGGGTTGATCACCGGCATCGCAGGCAATACGAAGCGGGTCAGCGAATCGTCCGCGCAGCTTGCCAGCGCGGCCAGCGAGTCCGCATCGGCTTCGGAGAATGTCGCGCAGAACATTCAGGAAGTGGCGACCAGCTCTGAGAGCCAGGCGCGCGGCGCCGAAGAGATGTCCCGCGCGATTGAAGAGATGGCGGTAGGCATCGGGCGGATTGCCGAGAATACATCGGATATTGCGGATCAGTCCAGCGTGACGACAACGCAGGCGGATCAAGGCCAGGAGTCCTTGCAGCGCCTTGTAGGCCAGATGGAAGAAATCCGCAGCGTCATTACGAAGCTGTCTGCCACGATCGGAACGCTGGAGAACCGCTCGCAGCAGATTGGAGCCATCGCCGAGAACATTACGGCGTTCTCCAATCAGACGAATATTTTGTCGTTGAATGCTTCGATTGAAGCGGCGCGGGCAGGCGAGCATGGACGGGGCTTTGCCGTTGTCGCGGGCGAGATCCGCAAGCTGGCGGCAAGCTCGCTGGAATCGGCGGAGCATATTAACGATCTGGTGCTGATCACGCAGAAGGAGATTTCCGGGGCATCCGGCTATATGCGGGAGACGATCGAGCAGGTAGAATTCGGCGGAGAACGCCTGAAGGAAGTGAATCATAACCTGGATCTCATTGCGGAGTCGATTGCTAGAATGACACAGCAAATTCAAGAGAATTCGGCTATTACACAGCAAATGTCGGCAAGCTCCGAGGAAGTGAGCGCGTCCGTGGAGCAAGGCGCTACAAGCGCGGCAGCCAACCTGGAGAAGACGGAAAGCGTAGCGGCTGCAACGGAAGAGCAGCTTGCTCTAATGGAAAGCATCTCCTCCTCGTCGAAGGAGCTGGATTCGATCGTAAGAGAACTGAACAGCGCGGTATCGCATTTTAAAGTGAAGAAATAGAAGCGAATTATCCGCTTTGGCCCATAGAAATATGGGCCGGGGCGGATTTTTGCATGCAAGCTGAAGATTAGCTGAAAAAATGTTTTAGAAAATCATGTCACTTATCGTAACTTTTTTATACTTATCACCGTCTATGTGTGTAGATTAGAATTATGAAGTTTTAGGTAACGGATTGGGGGAGTGGAGAAGCCTATGGCCATCATACAAAATGCCGAGATTAACGATGATCAGGAGGCTCAATCAGAGGAAGCCTTGCAACGAGAGCAGACAAATGAAAGGCTTTCGCAAGAGCCCGGCAAAACGCTGCTGTCTGTCAACCAGGTTGAACGCATCTTCCAGGTTGGAGGCAGGTCTTTGCATGTCCTGAAAGGCATTCAGATGGAAGTAAAGCAGCAGCAGCTTGTTATGCTGAAGGGGCGTTCCGGCTCCGGCAAGACGACGCTGCTCAACTGTCTGGGAGGCCTCGATACGCCCAGCAAAGGGGAAATCATTTTCAATGGCAAGCCGTTCAGCACCAAGAGCGACGACGAGAGAACGCTTGTAAGGCGCAGGGACATGGGATTCATCTTCCAGGCTTTCGCCTTGATGCCCTTGCTGTCCGCATGGGAGAACGTCGAGCTGTCGCTTCGCATGGCGGGTACGCCGAGGTCGCAGTGGAAGGAACGCGTAGAGGAATGCCTGACGCTTGTCGGACTTGAGAAGAGGATGCATCACCGGCCATTCGAGCTGTCAGGGGGCGAGCAGCAGCGCGTGGCGATTGCCAAGGCGATCGCGCACAAGCCGATTCTGCTGCTGGCCGACGAGCCTACCGCCGAGCTGGATACGGCGATGTCTGCGCAGGTTATGGCAGTCTTTCAAAATATTATTCGCACTGAAAATGTCTCAATCTGTATGACTACACACGATCTTACAATTTTGGAGGTTGCCGATCATGTCTATGAAATGGTGGACGGGAAGTTTATTTAAACGTTCATTGATAGTTGCAATGAGCACAACAATCGTATTTACAAGCGGCTGCTCGCTGCTGCCTAAGGAGAAGGAAGAAGAAGTACTGCCGGAGATCATACCGGCGCAAATTTCCAAGAAGCCGGAGTATGAGGTCACTACAGGCAATCTGGTACAGGGCGTTCCGCTTACTGGCAAGCTGATTTCCATGGAGGAAGAAACGCTTTATTTCACTCTTGGCGAAAAGCATGTTAAAGAGGTCTACGTCAAAACCGGCGACAAAGTGTCCGCTGGCGATATTATTGCAGTGCTGGACGTAGAGCAGCTGGAGAAGCAGCTGAGAAACGACCGTCTTGCATTCCGCCGCGATGAGACGGACATGAAGCAGACGCTTCGCGACCGCGACACGATGGAGCCGCTGGAATTCGAGGAGAAGCAAATCTTGTTCGAGGAGAAGCGCCAGAAGCTCGCCGATCTTGAGACAGAGATTTCGAAAGGGACGCTGGTCGCTCCGTTCTCCGGAACGATCGTATCGCTTAGCGTACAGAAGGGCGATACCGTGAAGGCTTACGATCCTATTGCGATTGTAGCGGATACGACACTTATTACCCCGGCTTCCAAGCTGACCAAAACCGAGCTTGAGAAGGTTGCGGTAGGCATGGAAGTAGAAGTTACCATTACAGGCGTAGGCAAGCTCACAGGCAAGGTCAAGCAGTTGCCCGTGAAATCGACCGAGCAGAACAACGGCGGAGGAGGCTTCCCTGGCGGCGGCAATGGCGAAAACAAGCCTGAGCGTCCGGAAGACTTTATGCTGCTGGATATTCCGAAGCTGCCGAAGGATCTGAACCGCGGCACTCCGGTAGCGATCAACGTCATTCTGAAGCGCACCGAAAATGCGATTGTTATTCCGCCGTCGACGCTTCGCAAAATCGGGTCACGCACCTATGTGCAGATTGTAGACGAGAACGGAAAGCGCGAGGTGGACGTTCAAGTAGGTCAGCAGACGGCTACTCAAGTGGAGATTTTACAAGGGCTTAAGCCGGGGCAGAAAGTCGTAGGTCAATAACCATGGGTATTCCGCTGTTTCGATTCTTATTCCGCAAGATGTGGAATACGCGATGGTTGACGTTAAGTACGCTGGCGGGGCTGATCCTGGCTGTCGCCTTCGCGACGAGCATACCGATGTATGCGGATGGAGCCCTTAAGCGGGTAGTAGCCGAGTCCTTGCATGAGAAGAGCGAAGGCATGCCCGCCGGCTCCTTGCTGATCCGCTATCAGTCTACTCCGGGGCAGGCGACCGACCTGGGCGCACTGTCCGCGCTGAATGAGTATATCAAAACGGAAATTCCGCAAGACATCGGCTTTACATACACCACTTTTCTGAAAAACTACTCGATCCGCAGCGCCGATGTCGTGCCGGAAGATCCAAGCAAGGTTGACGCCGGCCGCAGCCGCCAACTGACGATTATGTCCCTGACAGAGCTGAAGGAGCATGCAGAGATCGTTCAAGGCCGCTGGTTCGAGGAAGGCGCCGGCAAGTCGGATATCATCGAAGCTGTCATGCTGCAAGAAGCGATGTTCCGCAATGATGTACATATCGGCGATATTTTCGAATACCCGGTATATGGCGGCTTGAATCTGACGCTTCGCGTTCAGATCGTCGGCGCCGTCGATCCGATCAATGCCGCGGATGAATATTGGTATCAAGGCTTCGATAGCTTGTACAATACCTTGCAAGTCAGCGAGGAGACCTTCCAGAAGCAGCTGATGGAGCAAAGCAAGATTCCGATTCATAATGCAGGCTGGTATTATTCCTTCGATCTTTCCGAGGTGAAGACGAGCCAGCTCTCGCCGCTCGGCCGTACGCTGAGCCGTATGGACATTGAGCTGTATCAACGCCTGAAGGATACGCGTGTAGAAATTTCATTCGCATCCATCCTGACGGAGTTCAAGAAGCAAAGCCTGCAGCTGCAGACGCTGCTCTTCACGCTTGCGGCACCAATGATTGCGATGGTGTTCTTCTTCATCGCGATGAATGCCCGCCAATCGCTCGACAAGCAGCGCAGCGACATTGCCGTGCTGCGAAGCCGCGGCGCAGGCACGAGGCAGATTATATGGATCTATCTGCTTGAAGGCTTGCTGCTTGGCGCAGTCGCGCTTGGACTGGGTCCATTCATCGGCTGGTTCATGGCGAAGAGTATCGGCTCCGCCAACGGCTTCCTGTCGTTCGTCAACCGGAAGTCGATTCCGGTAGGCTTCTCCACAGAAGCGATGATTGCCGGCGGAAGCGCCGTGTTGCTAGCGATTATGGCTACCGTTATTCCAGCCATCATGTATGCCCGCGCTTCTATCGTCAGCTATAAGCAGGACCTGGCGCGCTCTGACCGCAAGCCGGTCTGGCAGCGTTGGTTCCTCGACGTTCTGCTGCTGGCGGCAGCCGGATACGGCTGGTATATGTTCAATGAACGCCAGATGCTGACGTTCAAGACTGGCATGACGACGGATCAGCTGAACGTTCAGCCGTTCCTGTTCTTCGTGCCGGCGCTGTCGATCTTCGCGCTGGGGCTGTTCTTCCTGCGTCTGTTCCCGTGGCTGCTGAAGCTGTTCAACTGGCTGGGACGCAAATTCCTTCCGGTGCCGCTGTACTTGACGCTGACTCAACTGTCACGTTCGTCTAAGGGGTATTACCCTCTGATGATTCTGCTTGTTCTGACGCTTGGCCTTGGTGTCTACAATGCGTCGGCAGCAAGAACGATCGACTTGAACTCTACTGAACGCACTCTATATAAATACGGATCAGATGTCGTTATTGAGACCGTATGGCACGGCTCGCCCGAGATTACCCAGCCGCCTTCCGGCGGTGGAGGCAATGGCGGCGGTGGCGGCAATGGAGGCAACGGCGGTGGAGGCAATGGCGGCGGAGGTGGAGGCAACGGCGGTGGCGGTGGCGGCAACAATGGAGGCGGAGTACCATCCCGCATCCTGTATACAGAACCGCCATTCGAGCTTTACCGCGATCTGCCGGGCGTAGAAGCTGCCGCCCGTGTCCTAACTGCGAAAGGCAATATCGTCATCTCCGGCAAGTCGATCGGCCAAGGCAACGTGCTGGGCATCGACAACAAAGACTTCTCGGAAGTCGCATGGTTCCGCGATGATCTGTATCCTGTGCATCCGAACTATTATTTGCACAACCTGGGATTGTTCGAGCATGCGGCCATTGTTCCGAAAGGCGTGGCCGACAAGTATCAATTGAAGCTTGGAGATCTTGTCTCTGTAGGCTTCACTGACGGCATGGTCGAATTCACGGTCGTCGGCATTCTGCCGTACTGGCCGAGTCTATATCCGGATAAGGCACCGTTTATTATTACGAACCTTGATTATATATTCGATAATATACCGCTGATGCCTTACCAAGTGTGGCTGAAGATGGATCCCGATGCGCCTGCCGCTCCTTTAGTCGAAGGGCTGCAAAAGGCCGGTATGGAGATTGCAAGCATTAAGGATGTCCGCAATGAGCTCCTGATCCAATCGAAGCATCCGACCAGAGGCGGCGTCTTCGGAATCCTGAGCCTAGGCTTCCTCGTATCGGTCGTCATTACGCTGGCCGGTTATGTGCTCTATTGGTTCTTTAACCTGTCGGGCCGGGTCGTGCAGTTCGGCGTATTGCGTGCGATGGGCTTATCGCGCAAGCAGCTGACCGGCATGCTTCTGCTGGAGCAGCTGTTCACGGCAGGCCTTGCGATAGGACTTGGCGTCCTGATCGGCAAGATAGTCAGCAGACTCTACTTGCCGTTCCTGCAGACGACGGAGAATGTCGCGGAGACGGTTCCTCCGTTCCGTGTCATCTTCGAGGCTAAGGATACGAATCAGCTCTTTATTGTCGTTGGCGTTATGATGCTGGTCGGTGCGACTTTGCTCTTCCTGCATATCCGCAGGCTGAAGGTGCATCAAGCAGTGAAAATGGGAGAGGAGCGTTAACGGCCAATGATCCATTGCGAAGGACTTGTCAAAATATACAAAACAGACGATCTCGAGGTCGTTGCGCTGCAAGGCTTGAATCTGACCGTCGAAGACGGCGAACTGATGGCGATTATCGGCAACAGCGGCAGCGGCAAATCGACGCTGCTCAATACGCTAGGGGGACTTGACCGGCCTTCGGCCGGTCAGGTCAAGGTCGGTCCATGGGATCTCCTCAAGATTACCGAAGAAGAATTAGTGCAGTACAAGCGCGATACGGTCGGCTTCATCTGGCAGAACAATGCCCGCAACCTGCTGCCGTATCTGAGCGCGCTTGAGAACGTCGAGATGCCGATGATGCTGTCGGGCAAGACGGACCGCGCTTATGCGAAGCAGCTGCTGGAGTGGGTCGGACTGAAGGAGCGGATGCACAACAAGCTGCATCAGCTCTCAGGCGGCGAGCAGCAGCGTGTAGCTATTGCGATCTCGCTGTCGAACCGTCCCAAGCTGCTGCTGGCGGATGAGCCGACGGGTTCCGTCGATACAGCGACATCCGATATGATTATGGGCATCTTCCGGAAGCTGAACCGGGAGATCGGCATCACGATCGTAATCGTAACCCATGATATGACCTTGGCCAGCAAGGTCGACCGCGTCGTGGCGATTCGCGACGGCTTGACCAGTACTGAATTTATTAAACGGAATCCCAATATTTCGGATGGGGGGGATTTAATTCAAGCTGCAGGCCGCAACCTGAATACCGTCCATGAAGCGTATGTCGTCGTGGACCGTGTAGGGCGGCTGCAGGTGCCGAAGGAATATCTAACGGCGCTCGGAATTAAAGACAAGGCATCCATGGAATTTGATGGTGAACGGATCGTTATATCTTCGCCAAAATCATTAGGAGGTAGTGGCAATGAATAAAAATGGCCAAAATAAATCACGTTTCTCAAGATGGACGATGATTGCTCTGACGCTTACGCTCCTTACCGGCTTGCTGTCCGCGTGCAGCGGGGGGAACGATCCATCCAAAGCAGAGGCATCTATCATTAGAATCGGCATGCTGTACAGCAGTTCTGATCAAGAGCCTTATTTCCGCCAACAGTTTACAGATATGTACGAGATGCAAAATTCGAACGTGACGTTCGAGATTGTAGGAGCCATCAACTACGACGATCAACGCTATACGCAGTCTGAGCCAGGCAAAGAGCCTGAACAGCCGGATCCGTACGAAAAAATGAAAGAAATGCTGACAGGCCAAAACCCTGTCGATGTCGTGGTGCTGGATTACAATATGCTGCGCCGCTTCACGCAAGATAATTTGCTGCAGCCGCTTGATCCGATGATCCAAAAGGATAAATTCGATATTAGCGATTATGTCCCGACGGTCATCGACGGCATCAAGTCGGTAGGCGACAACAACATCTATGCCCTGACGCCTACCTTTACGTCTTCCGCACTTTTTTATAACAAAAAGATTTTTGCAGATATGAATATCGAGCCTCCTACGGATAAAATGCAATGGGAGGAAATCTTCGCGAAAGCGCGCCAAGTGGCGAACGGCGAAGGCGCAGACCGTGTATTCGGATTCTCCTTCAACCGCTGGTCCAATGATCCGTTCAATGATGCCAATACCTACAGCAATTCTCTGCAGCTTCGCGTTTATGATGAGAAGGGCGAAAAAATGCTAGTTAACAGCGATCAATGGAATAGTGTATGGGAATCCGTATATGCACTTCACAAAGACAAGATCGTTCCAGACCAGCAATTTATGAATGAAATGTATGAGAAGAGAAGCAGCACCCCGGACGCGCCGATGAACCCGTTTTTCGGAGATCTCTTCCTTAGCGGCCAACTCGCTATGACGATTAGCGAATCGTATTATGTCAACGAACTGCGCAAAGCAAACGACAATGCTGCGACTATTCCAGATTTTGAAATGATTGACTGGGATGTCGTGACGGTACCTGTTAGCCCGAGTAACCCGGAATCCGGAGGCAATATCGGCCTTAGCCAGCTGATGGGCATTAACTCCAAGGCGCAAAATCCGGATGGCGCTTGGGACTTCATCAAGTTCTCGAACAGCAAGGAATGGGCGAAGCTGAAGTCGAGAAGCAATTACGAGCTTGTGGCACGCAAAGAGTTCTTGAAGCCGGTTGGCGACTTGACGTACAACATCGATGCATTCACAATGCTTAAGCCGCTGCCGCCAGTCACGAACAATGACGAAAAGCTGTACCGCGAAAAGCCGGGCATCTGGCAAGCTCAGAGCTTTGGTTACGAGCTCTTCCAGGAGGTCATGAACGGCACAAAGGATATTAAGCAAGCTTTGGCCGAGTGGGAGACAAAAGGAAATGCCGCGCTTCAGCAAACCAACGAAGGCGGAGGCAATGTCGAGGTTATGCCGATGCCAAGAACGATGACGGAAGAAGAAGCAATAAAAGCTGCTGCTGGAGAGGTCTCCGTGGAAGCGACAACTGACGATGTTGCAGTTGAAGAATAAATCATGAATAAAGCCGCTGTGCAGCCTCTACAGGCTGTACAGCGGCTTTCATTTGTTAAGGATTCGTTGTGGGGCTCCCTTGCAGCTGGAAGGATTGGTAAGCCGTCCAGGCCCCCTGATCGGTCTGATAGAGCAGATGGACTCTGTCGATATGGCTTGTAAAATGGATTTGGCTGATTTTCAGCTTGCCGTGAAGGTCATGAAGCTCGCCTTCAGTCATCTTCTGCCCGATTGTGACATGCGGCGTATAGACGTATTGGGACTGAGCGATCGCTAGCGGTCCGCTGCAGATTGCCTCGTGAAGGCGGATGACGGGAGCGGGATCCTCCAGCGCATAATACAGGACAGGGCTAACAGGGAAAAAGGTGGAGACGCGGTTGAAGGTCACTTGAAACGGAGCGGTCTGGCCCGCTACAGCTTCTATCTGCTGGATTGCTTGCTGCAGCTGCTCATCGCTCCAATCCTCCGCTTCACGCAGCGTCATATGAGGAGGAATATGGCAGTAATGCGGATCATGACGGACACGCCAGCTATTGGCGGCATCCTGTACTTCTTTCTCCGGGAATATGGCAATACCGAACTGCATAACATTCAGCTCCTTTCCATGATTTTTTCACTTGTTACCTATAGTATACCCGAAACTTGGAATGACTAAGAACAGAACATGCTTGTTTTCACAATTTTTTGGGTAATCTATACGCAACATCATTGGCGCAACTGGAGGCGTGTATTTCATGAAATGGGTATATTGGCTGCGATTGTATGAGACTAAATTTCAAGCAGGCTGCTTGGTGAAGCGGATGGAGAACGACTGGTGGATTTACGGCTACGACTGCCCGCAGGAGGTTGAGGTTTTTCGGTCGCGGAAAGGACGATATGGGGTACGTTTTCTCCCGTAGCATATTTTAGAAAAAATACTTGACTGTATGTTATGTGCTATAGTATATTAATTGATGTCGCCATTTAATGAAGCTATTGTTCAAATGGTTAACGTCGCGGGGTGGAGCAGCTCGGTAGCTCGTCGGGCTCATAACCCGAAGGCCGCAGGTTCAAATCCTGCCCCCGCAACCAAACTTATCGATCAATACGTTGAAATAGACGTTATTCGAGGGCCCTTAGCTCAGTTGGTTAGAGCGGTCGGCTCATAACCGATTGGTCGGGGGTTCGAGTCCCTCAGGGCCCACCATTTGTCTTAGCAACACCATGCCGGGGTGGCGGAACTGGCAGACGCACAGGACTTAAAATCCTGCGGTGGGTGACCACCGTACGGGTTCGATTCCCGTCCTCGGCACCACTAAAATCTAGAAAATCAAGAGGTTTCAGCTCATATGAGCTGAAGCCTTTTTTCGTTTGTAGAGTGGTTCTTCTCCAAGTCTTGTATTTCTCTTCCTATATGAGTCGAATATGGTAGAATAAAGGGGATGTTTGTTGCAAAGGGGAGAGACGAAAGATGAAGGGGCAAGAGACGAATGAGATCCGATGGCTGGATGACAATGTAAAAAGACTGGATGAGCTGCGTTCTCGATTCATGGGATTTGAAGTAGTCACGAAGCTGGAAAAGACGAACCGAGATAGCGAATATAACGTTCAATCCAGAACCTCATTTCCACGACAGATTCATGCGGTGAACAACAAGATTGCTGGGGACTTACTGAACGCTTCGAACCGGATTCTAGAGAACCAACTAGAGGCCACGGAAGGCAACTTCGCTCAAAGTCTTTTCTTGACTCATATCAAAGAGACGGCATTATCTCTAGTCTTCGGGTCGTATAACAAAGCGACAGCTGAGGATAAATGGAGGATGTTTCAATTTATAGAGGATTTGAGCGAGATCAGCTCGCGGACATACGAATCGGCATCCGTAACCCTAGGTATTTTGTATTTCAAAGAGGATGCGGTAGATAAGGCGCATAAGACCTTCGCGGATAAAAATATGGAGTTCATTCCGCTAGACACGGCTGAGCCTTTCATGGATCTATTCAATGGAGAAAAGGCATTCTTAAGGTTAATAGACAATCGTTCGATGGCGTTGGTAGTAAATGAAACCTTCGCGGTGATTGGTATTCTTCGCAAAAAGAATGACGGCAGAAGCATCTGTTCGGAGTTGGAGGATCTCATTTTCACTTATAATATAAACGCTGTACTTGAGCAGGTTTATGGGGATTTAATCGATAAGTTGGGCGATCTTAAACAAAAAGTGTTTCGTGAGGTGAAGAAGCAGCAGCCCGAGTCCACACGTAAGAGCGTTTACCAGGTCATTAATGCTTACAAGGAGCTGCTCCTCAAAAATATCGAGGTTATTCAGTTAGCAAACAAAACGAGAGAATATCCAGACTTTCTGTATATCTCGGTTGACAACGACAGAGTGAACTTTTATACGCAAAGCAGGATGGTCGTCTCTCTTGTCAATGGAATCTGGAAAATGAGGCATTACGATCTGTTCGTCGCGTCTATTCTTCAGAAGCTGATGATCTCGAAGCTTCCATTTTATGCAGCTCTAGGCGCCGATGCTTTTAAAAAACACATGACACGGGCTTTTAAAGGATATAATCGATTGTTCAGGACCTTTATCGATCTGTCGCGGGAACAGAAGAGCTCAGTATATTTAATTATTGATACTCCGGATATCTTGCATGGAATAGCTGAATCGAAGACGGCTAAACTTTTGAAGGGGACGGGGTTCCTGCATTCTGAGCGAAAAAGGAGAAGTTTACTGGCAATTAAGAAAGGCAAAAAGAACGCCAATCTGATTGATTTGGACCCTTATCTGATCAAATCATTGTCTGCTATTGACGGTGCCGTTGTGTTGGATTCGAATTTAAATATTCTGAGCTTTGGTGAGACGATTTCTGTATCACCGGGTCAAAGCTACAATGGGACTTTCGGGACAGGATCCACAGCCGCCCAATTCGCCTCGAAACATGGAATAGCAGTCAAAGTTTCGGAGGACGGAGACATTACATTGTTTATAGATCAAAAGAAAATTTTAAAGCTATAGGTCAAGACCGTAGATCCAAGCGTAAACTCTGAAAGTGCTGACCACCGTACGGGTTCGATTCCCGTCCTCGGCAATTCATAAGGAGATACAAAATCCCTTCGTTGAGAGGGATTTTTTTATTTGTAGTTTTCAGGGCATAAAACGAAGCATCGAAACATTCTACTTCCTACCGAACCGATTGTCATGTTGGCATAGAAAAGATAGTTTTCATTTTCAGAAGTGAAAGCCAGGCAAAAAGTCGACGCCGCTGCAGCTTCTTAGAGTAGTCTAATAGGCGGCTATTTAAAGAAAGCAAAAAATAAGACCGTAGGTAGAAAGCCTACGGTCTTGGAAGATCACGGAATAATACTAAAGAATGCTTGATCGGAGCTAAATCCGGTATATGTATCGCCAGAGTAGTGGTAATCTTCAACATATACTGAATATGCTTTTCCAGTGGGCATTGTTGAATACACAGAGTAAGGAAGGTTATGGACGTAATAACCAGATGATCCCGGTGTCATATAGATTGGCCCCGAATTATAGACAAAGCTGCCATCAAGCGCAGTAATATTAATTTGTGAAGCCTTAACGTCAGATGTTTTACTCCAAACGATTGCCGTTAAAGGACCGCTATACACGCCCCCATTAACAGGAGTAAGAAGTTGAGTTCGAGAATCAGCAAATGCTGTAACAGCCATAACTGTCATCAAACAAAGTGCCACGATAAAAGCGGTAAGAATACGGCCTTGTTTAAATACTTTGGTCATTTTACCCTCTCCTCAATATTAATTTATTTCGTACGGAGTAGATGTTGGCCAACGACTCTACAAGAATAATCGTACCATAATTACCACATATTTACATGGTATTTTAGGACCAAACAGAGTCTCGCCTTTTATTAACGATTTAGCGTTTGTTGTAGAAAATGGTGCTAATGTAAGAATTCCCAGATTGAATATGGCTTTCTCGTCACTAAGCTTGCTTATACTTGTGGCAGTTATACAAAAAATGATGTCATTCGTCCGTCTGAATTTGCTGCTAACTTTCGAATAGTATAGAAGGCACATAATCGAAACCAACTGGAAGGGATTGAGCGGGAATGGAACGCCTTATCATTTCGGAAGATGATATGGTGCAGGAATCGATAGAATTCGCTAATGTATATCCGATTTTGATGAGTGAAATTGATCATATCGAAGCTGTACGGGGCAAGCTGAACGACTTTCAGCTGATGCTGGCTGTCTCTCGGGCCAAGGATGCGGTGGGGATTCTGGGCTGGGAGCGTCGGCTGACCGTCAACGCGGCATTGGAAAAATACGCAAGTATCTATCGGGATTTCGGCAGGGAAGAAGCGGATGATTGGGTTGCTGGAACGTTTGGATTTATGCTCAATTGGAGTCAGATGACCGAACAGGGGATGCCCGAGGAGCAGCCGCCATCCCAGAATGCGGATGGCGATGAGCCGTCGATTGACGAAAACGACGAGCCTGCTGGACCTAGCTTGGAAGAAATCTCCGAGCTGATCGCACAGAAAGAATCGGAGCTGCTGCAGCTTTACCGGGAGTATTATCGGCTTGCTAATCAAGAGTCATAAGAGGCGATAGGTGAGCGTAGGCAACGTTTATGACGCTTCTCTTTTAAATGTGGTGATGATGATTGCCATAGATAATGAAACAGCGACAGTTCTGGACTTTATTTTCCCGTCCTCTGCTGTCGCTGTTTTAATTCTATGGTGCGTCTATACTTTTTTTCGCAATACGTGCATGGAGCCAAGCACCGCCTACAGGCGGTAAAACTGGTGATTCGACTTGATATAAGTTTCATCGTTGTCGCAGGTTACGGAGTGCTCGCCATGGGTGACGATCCGAATATTGGCGTCTAGCAGCTCGTTGTCACGGTACACGGCGATAAGCTGTGAGAAGACGCGCATTCTCTCAAAATCCTGATCTGATACGAGTTGGCGATTAACTTGCTTCATGACACGGCTCCTTTTTTTAGTAGGAATAGGTTGGAAGAGATAAAAGTCATATTTATTGTAACAGCTCATTCGTCAATTGAAAATGCAATATCGCTTCATAGTTGCTGCTGTGTGGAGGGGGGAGAAATACGGCATAGGCGGCCCACGCCGTGCGGTGGGACTTGCAAGCGGATGGGTCTCGTACCTCCTTGAGCTATTTTATTGCCGCTTAGCCCCATTTCCGTAATATCGCACATATTTCCGATGGACGAATAGACGCTTCCAGCCAATCAAAGCCGGAATGAAGCGGCAAAAATGAAACGGCGCCCGAACCATAGACGGTTCGCGCGCCGTTTTGCTGTGTTCATCGAGATAGCTAGCCTTACCTGCTGCAGACTAATTTGCAACATTCAAGCGGGTCTTCACGTCTAAATTTGAAATGTAAAATTTGTAAAATGGAGGTGCGTTAAGATAAAAAAGATTATTCTTTATTTATGTTGCTTTGTTTTCCTGATGGGTTGCAGTAAAGGGCCAAGCGATCAGAACAATGTAAATCATGCAGACTATCTTAAATCGTTTGGCTGGCATTTGGATGGAAAAATAAGCGAAAGAACTCAAGGAACACAAAACTTTTTAGATGCGCAAATGGCTGGTATTGATTTGGAGCCTTATAAAGAAATTGAAATTACAACCTACATGCTAAAAGAAAAACAAAAAACAGGAAAGAAAATCTATGCCTCTGTTTATGAATATAATGGAAAAATAATAGGAGGAAACGGAAAATTGGAGGAATGGGAGCCTGGAGTTTTTTCTTTGAAGGATAAAGAAAGGCTAGTCAGCGAAGGAACAATTACTAAATAGCGCGTTCTCTTTCATACTCGATGGAAACACGATAGAATGAACCGCCTTTTCAACAAGGGCGGTTTTCTTAAATATCAACCTTAGCGTTTAACATAGCCTTTGAATATGGATCATTATTAGTTCACATAGACTATTTACCATATATGTATAAAATAGTATATTTGATGTATAAAACCGTTATTAAAAAACTGCGAAGGGCGGTAAATTAATGAAGAGAATCGGTAAGAAATTGATTATCGGAGTCATGGCTCTAGTCATGTCATTGGCAGGCGCAACATCAGCATTTGCTTATGATGGATGGGCAGACAGCTTACCAACTGCATATCAGCTACAAGCTCCTATATTTGGTGTATCGACTTTTATTGATTCTCCAGCAGATGTAGATTGGTTTTCATGGACAAACGATTCGGGAACCGCCAAAGCTGTTACGGGTACGCTAACTTCGCCAAGCGGAAAAAATTATGATCTTATTATGGTCGCTTTCAATAACGGGACACCGATTACGGTTCCAGCAATTGATAACGGTGTGGGGAATAACGATGAAGGTACAGCTAGTCTCGAACCCGGAGAAACCATATATTTTCAAGTAAGAGGCCATGATATCACTCAATTTTCTAGCACTGAGACTTATATTTTTTCGATTAGTTTTAAATAGTAACGCTGAAACAACACCTTAGGTAGCAGCCTAGGGTGCTTTTTTGATAGAGCTCTTTTCTGATCAGACTAATTATTGGGAAACTAATTATGTCATGAGGTGGGTCTAATTTGTAATGACGAAAAATTTATTTGGGCCATATTTATTGCAGATTCTACTAGAAGCTTTCCTAATTTCTATCCGATTGGAACTTTTTTATTGCGTGAAGGGGCAATATCTGAATTGGAGAACCTGCCGAAGGAGCATCATTACCAGTTGCTTAAGCTGCCAGTGAATCAGATGTTTCCTTACTATCATAAAGAGACCGGAAAGATTGTGGGGATGGAAGGCATTCATCATGAGCATTTTGAGGCTGATATTAATAATGAATGTTAAATCAGTAGACATTAAGTTGATAATATTTATACAAAAAGAGTGCTGCGAATCCCCTTCGCAGCACTCTTCCTATTCACAAGCAACCCCATCGCCATCCCGATCCAGCTTCCTGCTGTAGCCGGGTTCGCCTTTATGCAGAGGCGCTTTGCCGGCTGCTCTGACAGCGGCACAGTTAGCATATACAACAGCGTCATTTTCTGCTGATTGTTCCTCTGTTGTCTCAGGCACAGGAGTCGCCTTAGGAGCATCTGACGGCTTAGCCGTCACCGGATGATTCGGGAACAGCACCTTTGGCTTATCCACGATAAACAGTATCTTCGCTCCGTTCGGATAGCTTGACAGCTGATGTCCAACCCAGCTGCCCGCTCCGCGGTTGTCGCTTGAATCTATGTATGCGACGCTTGCTCCTTTTCCGCCTTCCTCGCACATGGCCATCGGCCATTCATCCCGATCGTAGCCATTCCTTGTATCAATGCCGGCAAGCGATTGCTTGCGATTGGCCTCAGCACCGTCGCGATTAATCGTACAAATGCTGGCGTAGCCTTGAGCGATCGCTCCATGAATATGGAGAGCTGTCTCCGGGTACTGATCGCTTGGGAATACGAGCTCGTAATCATACTCTGTTGACGGGAGCGTGGTAGTTTCATACCCTCCGCAAGCAGTTAGCAGCAGGACCATGATGAATGAGAATATGATTATTTTTTTCAAGCCTTCGAAAAGCCCCCTTCAATTTTATCAAATTCAAGCTTACAACATTCATAGATATTTGGCGATATTTGAAAGAATAGAATTACGTTAACGATACTTTTATCCTATAAAAATACGTACTGCAGCTCCTTTTCAGACAAAAAGAGACAAATATACCTATTTGACATATAATAATAGAATATTCAGAGTTCCAATTGTTGGGTGGAGGAGAGAGTGCATGAGACGCAGTAAGTGGATGAAGAGCCTGTTGGTTATAGTCGCATTCCTGGTATTGTTGCCGGCTTTGCCGCAAGCGGAGGCAGCTGTACAATCGGGTCCTGCCAATCAGGTCAAGAAATTGACGGCAATGGAGGTTCTTGCGAATCAAAAAAAGCTGTCTTCAAATCAATATCACTATATGACCATAAAAAAGAACGGTTCTGTTGCTGTATGGGGTGACCTATTTGTTGGCGAGCCTAAGACGCCTGTTAATGTACGAGACGTTGTGGCGGTCACCTCTTCCGGCAAGATGGCCTTTGCCCTGAAGAAGGACGGCACGATTGTCAAATGGGGCAGCGGCGATAACCTGCCGAGCAGTTACGCAGGGGCTGACCCTGCTAAAGTGAAGGATGCCATGGCCATATCTGCGAGTGCCGGCACGCTGCTCATCGTACATAAAAACGGTAAAGTATCTTCCCATCGCTATCGCAATGATGGAGGCAGCCCGCTGACGGCGATCCCGAAGGATTTGGCAGGCGTAACGGATATCTCTAGCGGAGCTTACCACGCTCTGGCACTGAAGAAGAACGGAACCGTAACTGCATGGGGCAAAGATTACAGAGGAAATACGAAGGTTCCCAAGGGAGTTTCGAATGTCATCGCAGTTGCAGCGGGTTCTCAGGTGTCTGCTGCGTTAATGAAAGACGGCAGGGCCATGGCTTGGGGCAGCGGCTTCGAGAAGGCAGAGCTTCAAACGGCGCCTTATCGGGATGTTGTAGGCATTGAAGCGGGATTTGATGAGGTGTATCTGTTAAGGGCAGACGGTTCTATTGCTGTATGGAAGGAAGGCCAAGTCTCACTGCTTCAGGATATGCCGGAGCTCGCTGCTATGGTAGTTGACGGGGAAGCGGACGTCCTTGGAATGACGCAAGACGGTCAATTTATTCAATGGCCGGCTGGATATTACGGTGGCTTCGTTCCGGCACAGACAGCTTCGTCGATCACATCCGTTGCGGTGAATCATACGGAATATTTGGCCATTCGTGCAGATGGATCGCTAGCCCAATGGTCAAAACTCACAACGCCTCAATTGAAGAAGATCCCTGCAGCGGCAAAGGATATTGTGGCGGTCTCTGTGTCTACTAACCATCATGCACTAGCCTTGAAAAAGGATGGAACGGTAATCGCTTGGGGCAACAACAATTATGGTGAGGCTTCCGTTCCGTCCGGACTGCGGAATGTAACGGCAGTAGCTGCAGGCTTTGAGTATTCATTGGCCTTAAGTAAGGATGGAGAGGTTACAGCGTGGGGAACCACTCGACTAGGCTCCACCAAATTGCCGGATGGCCTTGAGGAGGTTGTGGCAATAGCTGCAGGTGTTCCTAATTTAGCTTTGAAACGGGACGGCACAGTCGTAGCTTGGGGATATAAAGCCGGCATGATGCCAGCCCAGACGGCAAAAGCAACTGCCATTGCGAGCAGTACTTCGTATGGGGCCATTATTGATGAGAATGCCGGCATTACGTTATGGGATGGATTCGGTAAAGTGACGCGTATCGATTCATTGAAAAATGAAAAGGCAAAGCCAGCCGCCATTAGCTTTGGCACTTATTCTGAAGCACTATGGGTGCTGATGGACGATGGAATGGCAATAGCTATGGACTCGTATACAGGCAAAGAGCTAAAGAGATATGACCAGATGGCATTCCGTGAGATACAAGGAAATATCGGAGTTATGACGAACGGGGATGTCATCGTGCTTGATCCGCATGAATATAGGGATAACAGCCAATTGAAAAATGTGAAGAACGCGGAGTTTCTGTATAAAATTAATGAGCTGAGCTTTGTAGTCGGTAAAGATAAGCGAATCTCCATGCAAGGCAACAGCTATATCATGGCCGATGCTCCTGATCGGGCAGACGGATTGAAGAAATATGCTTTTTCAAGTATCCATGCATTGGTCTTAAAAGAAAACGGAATGGTTGAAGCTTGGGGCGGCCATAGCGGGTTTGATATGGCGGGCAACGCCTCTCGTACACCTACAACAAGCGTGCCCAACGGATTAAAGGACATTATCGATATTGCGGCAAGTCAAGATTTCTCGCTTGCCTTGAAGAAGGATGGTACCGTGAAGGCATGGGGATGGAGCGAATCGTCCGTGCTCAAAGTTCCTGCCTCAGTTAAAAATGCTACAGCGATTGCAGCCGGCGAATATTATGCAGCAGCGCTTCGCAAGGACGGCACGGTTGTGGAATGGGGCGATCTTTCCGGACGATCACCTATGCCAAAAGGCCTCAACAATGTAAAAGCAATTGCCATTGCCGGACAAAATACGATGGCTCTGAAAAAAGACGGGACAGTAACTTGCTGGGGCGATGACTGCAAGACGCCTGCAAGCATCAAAAACGCTGTATCGATTACAGGCTCCGATGGACATTTTGTTATCTATTGCTCGGATGGAACAATAATTGACTATGACACAAGAAGGGGACTGGATCCCTTCTACCATCCGGCCAAAATCCAAAATGTTGATCGCATCTTTGCGCTGAACGGAGCAACCTATGTGCTCAAGAAGGATGGTACATCTGTTGTGTGGGGCCATAGGCTTCCATTCGGAATCCAGTTATAATAGAAGAGAGATTAAGAGGATAGGGAGGCTGGAAGACGTTGATTAGATTACCGGACAACGATTGGCGCGGACATTTAAGCGACGAGCTGTCCAAGCCATATATGCAGAAGCTGCTGGAAACTATTGAAGCTCAGTACCAAGCAGAAGCGATTTATCCGCCAAGGGAGCATTTGTTTGCTGCTCTCGAGTTTACGCCATTGGCGAATACGAAGGTTGTTATTCTGGGGCAAGATCCCTATCATGGCCCTGGACAAGCCCATGGCTTGAGCTTCTCCGTCCAGAAGGGAGTGAAGCTGCCTCCTTCGCTGCGCAATATTTATAAGGAGCTGGCAGAGGATGTGGGCTGCGAGATCCCTGCTCACGGCAATCTGGAGTCTTGGGCGCGCCAGGGCGTGCTGCTGCTGAACACCGTATTGACCGTACAGGACGGGAAGCCGGCATCTCATCAGAAGCTGGGCTGGGAGACATTCACAGACAAGATCATCGAGCTGTTGAACCAGCGGGAACAGCCGACCGTGTTCGTTCTTTGGGGAAAACATGCGCAGGATAAAGCCAAATCCATTGATAAAGATAAGCATGGCATTATCGCTTCTGTGCATCCAAGTCCGCTGGCTGCGAGGAATGGCTTCTTTGGAAGCAAGCCTTTCTCCAGAGCCAATGAGCTGCTTGCAGGCTGGGGCGCTCAGCAGATAGATTGGCAAATACCGAATGAATGACAATGAAAGGGCCGCTCTCTAAACAAGGTTTAGGGAGCGGCCCTTTGGCCGATCAAACTATTCGTTTACAACAGCTTCACTGCTGGAGGAAGAGCTGCCGTCCGCTTTAGGAGGAAGAACAGGCTTGAATGCAGCATCTACATAAGTCGTTACTTTGACTTCCGTAATGACTTGCGGATACATTTTGTCCGGATCCGGCAGAAGCGCTTCTGTATAAATGATCGCTTGATCGCCCTCGAATTGGATCGAGGCGATACGCAGGCCGTATCCTGGATGAGGCATTTGTGCGGAAAGGGTTACTTTATTCACATGCTCATTTACAGCTTCAACAGTCAGCTTTTGCTCGAATTCAGGAAACTCCGGCTTTGGATTGATTGGCGTAGTTTCAGCTACGAATTTCAGGCCGTCATGCAGCCATGCAGCAGCTTCGCCGCGAGTAATTGGCTGAGTCGGGTAGAAGTTGTTGTCTTTGTCGACAGTTGCGATGTTGCTGATCAGCAGCTTTTGGATGCTGTTCATGTATGCGCTGTTCACATCGGCTTCGTCTTTAATGATTTTGTAGATTTCGATGAACGCGTAGTCGCCTTTCGTCATCATCGCTTGGAACAGGTGATGAGCGAATTGTTCTTTGGTGATCGGATCGTTGGCCTTCACATCCTTCGGAATTTCAAGGCCATGGAGCTGTGCAATAATGAATGCTTGGGAGTACCAAGCGTCGTCGCTCAAATTCGTGAAAAAGTCGCTTGCTTTTGGTTCCTTAATAAAATCAAAAAGGTTGAGATTGAGATCCAAGCCTTTCACCAGCATGGAGATGCCGGATGCGTAAGTAAGCTTATCCTCGGGCTTGAACTGATCGTTCGCAACCCCGCTCAAGATTCCTTTCTCCTTCAGCGCCTTGATTTTGTCTCCGTACGGGCTCTTCGCTACATCGGAGAATGCCATCACGGTTTGTCCTAGCGTAAAGATCAGGATGACTGTAAGGGCCATGATCAACAACGGTTTCTTCTTCATGTGCTCACCTCGTTTTGAATTTGCAGCTGCAACATTATTGACGGAAGCTTTACCCAATAGGTTGCAACGTATTCCTATATAGGAAAATTTTTTTGAAATGTCGGGATCCAAAGTGTTGACCTGCGCCCGTTTATTTGATATATTATATCTTGTCGCTAACGTGATCTGTTAGCTCAGCTGGGAGAGCACTATCTTGACAGGGTAGGGGTCAGTGGTTCGAGCCCACTACAGATCATAGCCGAGAAGCCTTGTGTATCAAGGCTTCTTTTGTTTTTGAAAAGTACTGTAGGATATACCCGTAATACAATGAAGCCCGCTAGCCAACACGGTCAGCGGGCTTTTTTTGTTTAGAAAACCATCTTCCAACAACATCAATTATTGAAGGTGGAGAGGAATACGACTACAAGAAGAGTTCCAAAAATAACGATGCCGCCAAAGCAAATAGCGGCGATCCCAATAATTTTTGCTGCAGATGATTTCTTTTTTACAACGATTGGCGGATAGGTTGTGCTTTGCATCGAATGATCGCATCTCACACAATTATTTGCTGATTGATCGTTATGAGTCCTGCATACAGGACAAATGTATATATAATCGCCCAAAGTGATACCCCTTCCGGAACTAGATAAATCCTTCTATAGTCTACTACATACCTCTGAAGCGTGCCTATTGGTTTCATTATAATAGATAGTCTTATAAATCTTCTTTTCTCTATAGCTTCACACATTTTCACATTCTGTAAATACTTGTTTTTTATAAGGCTCTACCGTATATTGTTTATATCGCCACTTGATGGAGGTGATTCCATGTTATCGCTAGAAAGGCATCGTGTGATTGCCGATAGAGCAGGGGGAGAGGCTGCATCATCTATTCATGAATTAATAGCAGAGATTGAGAGATTGCGAGGGTTAATCGTTCTGCCGGATGTTTCTGCCTTAATCGGGGCTAAGGAAGTCGCAGACATCCTCAACATAAATCCGAAAAACATGCATCATGCCAGGAAAACGCGTTTTTTTCCTGAGCCCTATACCCATATTGGAAAGCGGCCGATGTGGCTTGCGGAAGCGATACAGGAATACATAGAGAAAAAGGAAGCATGGAGAAGCAAACCCGGCAATAACTCATAGGAGATTATCGTGCTCCAAAAGGAATGGTGGATGTGTGGGACACTACGTTGTCTATGCTGTTTGCAGCTCTGGAAGGTTTTGCAGTGTATGCATTAATGCTTTATGTGTTTCGATTTGATCTGAAGAACTACATATGGCATGCCCTTGTCATTGTGACGCTCTCTAATCTTCAGGGGCACTTCATGTCAGGAACAGAATTATCGTACACTTCTCCGTTAATTAATATTGTGTTCTCCGTATTGTTTATGAGGTTTGTTGTACAACTGCCGCTAATAGGAGCGTTGGCATCGGTTATTATCGGCTATTTCGGATATGCGCTGCTGCAGTTTCTTGTTATTATCGTCATGTTCGGATCGCTTGAAGGGTTGAATGACGCTAATCTTACTCGTTGGCAGGTACAATTGATTACTGGCGTCATTGGAATCGTTTTTGCCCGGCTGCTCTATAAATTTGGAATCGGATTCACCAATGATTTTGACAAATTTAAATTTCCGCTCGAGAAACAGATTATAACCGTACTGGCGGTTCTATTCAGCATCGGGCTTTCCGTCGTATTGTATAGTGAAAATCTCATAGCCGCTGGTATTTTCTTTATGGTAGCGATGTTCATTTTTGTCTATTATGCGATGCGAAAAGAAGCCGAGGAGTGAATTCAGAGCATATGCGGATAAGCGTACTGGCAACACGTCTAGCTGAAGGAATTGTGAAAGAGGCGCCCGAATTTTCGACTCGAGTCGGACGGATTAGGCATACTCTCGTATTTTTGCTTAATATTGTTCCTATCCTTTTGCTGACAACGATCATTGGGCTTGTAACAGGCAGACTGGCGGAGATGTGGACCGTGCTGTTTTCATTTGCGATATTGCGGCAGGTGTCGGGCGGGCTGCATATGGGCACGAGCGAAATGTGTATCCTGGTGACAACAATCGGCGCAACCGTACTTTCATTTGCACAATTTCACCTTGCAGCACTACATACTATGACTTTGGCTAGTCTCATACTCGTCGTGATTTTCGCCCCTTCAAGAATAGAAGGAAGAACGTTGTTTCCCAAAAAATACTTTAAATATTTGAAGGTTGCTGCTGCGATTCTGGTTCTGTCTAACTTCTTTATTCAATCCCCTGCGGTCGCGGCCGCCTTTTTGGCTCAATCGCTCATGCTCATTCGTTGGAAGGGGGGTGAAACGCGATGAAGCATACCTTTTTTGCAGCGCTGGCCACCGTGCTTTCTGTAGCGGCAGTAGCTATTATCAAAGGCCCAAGTTGGGTATTCGTACATCAAGAAGACTTGCCAGAGGAGTTTCTTGCTAAGATTGAATAACTGGAGTTGGTAACATGGTCATATCCGTGAATGGAGAAAAAGGTCTTGTTCTCGTTAATATTCGGGATATTCATTTCATGCAATGTGATAAGCGCCAAAAAAATGTGCTTTTTCATACAGCGGATGAGATCTTTAATTTTAATGGAACACTAAGCTATTGGATAGAAGTGCTGAATCAGCAAGGGTATAGGTTTAAATTATGCGACCGGACCGCTGCGGTAAATATGGACAATATTACACATCTGGATCCCGTTTTTTCACGGGCGTGCTTCGAGCAAGAAGTGGGGCCGCATACCAAATGGTGTACGATGTCGCGGGCGAAGTACAAGGCGATTATGGACGAGCTTATCATCAAAAATCCGCAAATTCAACTAGAGCTCAATTAATGGAATGAGGCAGGGCCTGAATAAGGTCAAGCCTCATTATTTTTTTGTGAAATTCAATAGTATAACACTGCTGGATTGCAATATGTGTCGCTTCATGTCGACCAAATAAAAAGATTGGGGACACGAACGATTCTTGCCTAACTGGAACTGTTGGGTTTAAATGGCAGTAGTGGAGATCACAATAGTCAGGAAAGGGTCGATGAGATCATGGAGAAAAGCAGCGGCATTGATGTCTCGACTTTTCTATATAAGCTTGCAAGTTCATCGGAATCGAAAAAGGTGATGATTGAGTCATTCCTCAGTCATCTTGATCAAGAAGGATCTGGGCCATCACGTACAACTTCTTTTTTGCTTCGCGGTTTAATGGTTTCCCGTTGCGCTCGAATGGCTGCTCAAGAAACGTTGCTAGATCGTTCGAATTAACGGCTTTGGCAGCTTTTATCTCGATCTCGGTCAAGTTGATTTTGGGATTATTCATGCTGCCGCGCAGCCAATCTGCCGATACTTCATAGAGGTCTGCCAGCGCATGGATAATGATCGGATCCGGTACGCATGAGCCAGCCTCTAATCCGTTAATCGTATTCAGTTCTATCCCCGTTGCCTCACTAACCTGAACTGGCGTCAGCCCGCTCCTCATCCGCGCTTCTACTAGCCGGAGCTGTAATCTAGTCATGATACCTCACCTCTTCTCCCTATTTTATCACATAATCCTATTATATAATTATTTTACCATACGAATAGAAATCAATCGCATCATTCGTTTGATACACATTAATTGGAAGATGTGTGCCAGTTTAGTTAATGCTTGACGCCAGAAGAAGGTTTTAGAGTCCGCATGTCGAAGTGTCTCGTATGGAGGTGAGGATAGATGAAGACGCAAATCAAATTGTTCGCAGGAATTATGCATCCAGAGCTTACGGCTAAGGTGAACAGCTTTCTGGCGGAGATTCCTTCCGAGAACATTGTAGATATTAAAGGCTGGAGCACAGGCAATCCGGAGGGCTCCAACAACTCGAACAATTACGATACGATATTGGTTATTTACAAAACCGAATAGCCGAACAAGAGAGCTCCCTACGGGCGCTCCTTTTTTATTATAAGCAAGCCGCCCATGTGAGCGGTTTTTTTTGATGTGCAACCTTCCCTCACCCATCCTCGTCTATCATGGCATCCCAAAAGAAAGGTGTCACACGATCATGAGCTACAAAAAAGTGGTTTTATCCGGAATATTAATTGCAACGGCAGCGACGCTGTATCCAATTCCCCATTCCTCTGCCGCAGCGGCTCCGCAAGCTGTTGAATTCAAGATCAATGAAGCAACTTACGTTAATCATACCGGGAAACATGCTTTGGCAGCAGCGCCCTTTATTCTGAACGGCAATGCTATGGTGCCGGTACGGGCATTGGCGGAGTCGCTGGGAGCGGAAGTGAGCTGGAACGATAAAGAGCATACGGCAACCCTGTCGAGGGGCAAGGTCAATTTGGTTCAAGTGACCGACCGCTCTAGCTTCGCCATTAACGGGAAGGGTGAGCGGATCAAGCTTCCTGAGTCTGTTCAGAGAGTCAAAGGCATGCTGTTTGTGCCGGCACGCAGCCTTGCTTCACTAATGGGAGCAAAGCTGGAGTGGGAGAACTCGGAACGCAAAGTCACGATTTCTGCCGAGGCGGAGAATGCCGTTCAAGTGACTTATAGGTTTGACCAGGACCAAGAGGGATGGAAGGGCGGCTTCGCCGATCTGCCGGTCGATTACGAGAAGGACATCTACGAGCTCCAGTATAGCCGCGAGCTGCTGCCGGATCAGGGAAACTCTTCCAACTATGCTCTAATGCTTCAGGGACACAATCGAAGCGATGATTTGTTCATGTATCTAACGCGCGGCGTAGACGGCTTCGAAGCGAACAAAGTCTATGACGTACAGTTGAAGTTCGCTTTGTACACCTCGGAAACGGGAGGCATGATGGGTGTCGGCGGTGCGCCGGGCGAATCTGTTTATGTCAAAGCCGGAATACTGGGCAAGGAACCGGCAGCTGTGCCAACTCCATATGCGGGCGGCGAGTACTACAGAATGAATGTCGATATCGGCAGCCAATCGCAGGGCGGCAAGGACGCCAAGGTGCTCGGCAACGTCATTAAACCCGACTCGGAAAAAGCCGGCTACCAGCGTGTCGAGTTCGAATACAGCGCACAAGTGAAGGCGGACGAGCATGGCCGAATCTATCTGCTCATCGGCACGGACTCCGGCTTCGAGGGCATGACTACCCTGTATTATGACGATATTCAAGTCACAGCATCGAAGATTCAATCCTAATCCGACACAACGGATTTCTTATTCGCGAGGACTCCTGCCTCCGGATCGGAGTCTTACAATAAGCAAGAGCACTATGCCGGTATTCGGCAGAGTGCTCTTTTTGTTAAGAAGTCATTGCTTGGCTACTTCTTCACACGTTGTTTTACAATACTCTCAATAATCAGTCTGTGTCCAACCCTGGACCCGAGCCGTATCAATCCTGTCGTTCTGCCAGAAATGACATGCCGGTGTCCGTCAGCAACCTGTGTCAGAATCCGAAAACGGTGAAAGTGATTTCTTCCGGTACCAATGTTCAGTCCCGTTTGGCCGGAATAGGAATGCCGATGATTGTCCGCCGTAGTGGTAATGCCCCGGAAATTATGACGGTGTCTGCCATCCTCGGGTATAAACAAATCAGTCAGATTTCCAAAAGAATGTCTGTGACCTTCCACTAAAGAGGTCAAGCCTTCCATGCGATGTCTAAACTGCACAGGTCCTCCATTTCCTGAATTTTGCTTGATTCTCACCATAGTCATCATCCTTTCATTAAGGGATGATGGCAGCATATGCGTTTTGCTTATAACTGGCTTGGACGGGACAGGATCAGCAAGATTGTTGTCCTAGGCAGAATTGCCGGTTAGGCTCCGTTCGAACATATCGATAATGACCAGGAAATGCTCCGCTTCGCGGAATACATGATCCGCCAGCAAGGGATGGATGATGCTTTTAATCCGGCATGCGTCAATCAGATCTCGCGCTGTTTTCTTGAAGTCACGGAGGGATTTGACAGACACTTTATTTTGGTCGAGAAATTGGTCGAGGAGCGGGACCGTTTGCGATTGAGGACGCATGTGATCCAAATCTTGAGCTTGAAAAAGCAATTGATCAAATTCTTGTCCGAAGTGATTGGCTTGTTCGACTAGCTGCCTCTCGGAAGGATCAAGCAGATGGCTAATGAATTTGGCGTGGTCCGCCATTATTCTTAAGAAAAATACGTTCTCGTCAATGATAGCATCTGGCAGAGGCTCCAAGCGGCCAGCATTTAATTCAGCCAATCGATTTCTGAAGTAATTGGCTTCTCTGCTGACATGGTCCACTAGCAAAGGGAAGTTATTTGCGCCTGGTAGCTGGCACGATAGGATTAGGCCTAATACTTTTCTTTTAAAAGCCCAGATGTAGGACACGGCTGTATACACTTCTTCATTAAACTTTCTAATGACAGCGGGATCCGTGCCTAATGTTAGGGAGTTGGATTTGTTTTCGATAGCTTCAAACACCGAATAGTAATGATTGGCTTCATGAATTAATTGAGTGTCGTCACAACGAAATCCTAATTTTAGAAATAAAGAATGTTCTTTCATGATTCTTGACCAAAACCTGATCTCTTCTAAAGAACGAGCTACAAATTGATCTGTCAATGACAACATCTCCCTTGTAACTATTATCTTAAGTAACGTATGAGAAGAAGGTTTTGTACTATTCCTATTAAAAGCGCAGTACGGCAAGTATTCTCTGCCGCTGACGGTCAATCCTTGGAGTCTGGATCATCCTGCTTGGGCATAGAGCAGTCAAAGCATCGAATAGATGTATCTTCCTGTACGACACCGTCTAAAAATCCGTCACGGCAAAAAATTTCTTTCCTGCATTCTTGGCAATATCCTACGTGCTCTTTCAATCTATTCACATCCTTATAAGCAAATTGCATCGCCATACTGCTATTCATATAGCAGAACTCAAGTCTATTCATGATACCATGGATCATACTGGTTGAATTCAAAAAAGGGAGGACTGGTTGTCCTCCCGTCTTGCCATCCTTACCGATGCTCGACCAAGTCAATTGCCCCTAGAATGACATGGGCCAATCCAAAGCCAAGCACGCCGGTCCCTACAAGCTTATACTTGCTTTTCAGCAGTGTTGCACCAGAAGCAGATACCACGGCTCCAAGAACTGTCGGAATCAAACCTTCGCGCATAAGAAACACTCCCTTTGGATGAGTTTGGCAAGACAGCTTTAGTATGCTTCTTGGCAAGAAGCGGCATACATTTCGCCCGCGTTGGAGCTTCCAGCGAAAGTTCTCATCATGCGTCATTTTTATCTACGCTTCCTATTGCCCTCATTCTAGAGACTCGAATTGAAAACAAGTTCCTTCAAGATGTACATTTCCTTCCACGAAAATAATGAGGCAGTCTGTTCATAGAGAGATATTTCTGTATAATGATCATAACATGGCATATATTGGATGAACGATCAAGGATGGGAGAAAGGGTGGAACCAATGACGATAACATCGCATTTTGCACATAACAATGGAGTGGATATCCACTACTTGGATTCTGGCGAGAGCGGCTTGCTTACGCCGGTTTTGATTTGCCCGGGATTGTCGGAGACGGCTGCGGAATATGAGGAATTGCTTGCCTTTCTGTCGCCTAGAAGAGTTGTCGCACTTTCGTTCAGAGGAAGAGGACAGAGCGCAACGCCGGAGTCGGGTTATGATCTGGCGGATCATGTCTCGGATATCGAAGCTGTCGTCCGTGATAGCGGGCTGGATCGATTTCATCTGTTCGCCTACTCCAGAGGCGTCTCTTATGCGCTTGGCTACTTGCAGCAGCATGGCGGCCGCGTTCATTCGGTCATTCTTCAGGACTATCCCGCCCAGCACAAAGCGATGAGCGAGGATTGGGCAGAAGACTATATTCATAACTATCTGATTCCGTACGAGCGGACGGGTCATATTCGGTCTGAGGCGGTATGGGGCATACAGAAGGAATCGCGACAGATTTCATTCCAATATAACATCGGCCAGCCTGTGCTGGTACTTAGAGGATTGCTGGAAGGAAGCTTGCTGGACGAGGAGGGTGTGCAGCAATTCATGCGTATGGCGAAGAATCTTGCCGTTGAGGGCTTCAAGCATTCCGGCCATGATATTCGTTCAGCGGAGCGGGACAAGCTGTTTGAGACTATTCAAACTTTTTTAAGCCATCATGATGCGTAAGCAATCCTAAATATCTGGACATGTTGAAAGCGGGAGAGAGGAGATGCTCTAATCTCCGCCGCCCCCGCCTCCGCCATCTCCGCCGCTGTCTCCTGAACCTTCGGAAGAATGATCCGAGCCTCCGGGTTCCGAGGAACCGCCTTTGGACTTTCCGTGGCCGGACGTATCGCCGCCTGATAGGATCGGCACGGTGCTGTTATCCGTTGGCTGGTTAGGATGAGATGGATTCTGTTTTGTTCGTTTGTAAGCCGCAATCATAATCATCAGGAATATCAAGCCTAATAGGACGAAAATTAAAGCCATGCTCATAACCTCCTTGTCTACTCCATCATAAGCGCAACTCCATCGCCTATGCAATAAAAGGAAAAAATCAATATGGAATCCAACATACAGGGCAACTTTTCCAGTCCTTGCATCGTTCTAATAGTAAATGAATAAACAAGGGGGAGAGTCTTGCATGCGTAACCGATTGCCAATCGTTCTGATCTCTTCGTTGCTGCTCAGTATCGTACTGCTCGCGGGCTGCACCAAGGATGAAGAGTTTCATATGAAGCTTCGTCTGCTCGACCAGGAGATGATCGAGAGCAAGCTGGCGCAGGAGGGACTAATGCTTGAGGAGAAGGAGCTGCCGGAAGTCTATCGTTTGGATGCGGAGGGACTGCGTTCGCAGACAGCCTACAGCGTGGCCGGTCCGGAATCAAGCCTTTTCGTTTATATATTCGGCTCCGAAGAAGAGCAGGTTCTTGGTAGGAAGGCACTGGGGAGGCAAACAATCGCACTTAGCTATAAGCCGGCATATTATGAAGTCAATAATGTACTGCTTATCTATATGGATGGCGGTCAGGACGATCCGTACAAGGAGCAGCTTGATGACCTGGCTCGCATTCTGTTGAAGAAGTAAGATCAGATCAGCTGTGTGAATCGTAGACGCCTGCAGCAGGCGTCTATTTTGTTTGAAGCCGTTAATGATTAACGCGTTAAAAGAAGGCGACAGCCCGGTTTTCTGCTCATTAGCCCAATCCATCTGCGCCTAACTGAATAGACTGCTATCATCATGGTACGATGGGCGGGGTACGGCGATGTCTGAATTCGGAGATGATGGCAACCAAGGACTTACGGCGGACGACCTGGCCTTAATCGCAGCCGTCGTGGTCGTAATCGGGGATATTATTGCTTTATTGGCCGTGCTTGCGGCCAGAAATGAGAAGGCCAGTGAAGATGCATCGGACTCACAGGGGTCAGGCAGAAGATCCAGGAGCAGGAGGAAGAAACGAAAGTCGTCGTAATGGATGCTCTCTCATCTGCATACCTTCATAGAAAGAACGTATGGGGGGCGAGAGTATGGCGGCAGCAATTGCGATTTTGGCGATTGGATCAGTGGTCATGTTCGGACTTATCGGCATTGTAATCGGATCTCTGGCAGCCTTTATGAAGACGGATTCCACGGAATATGATGAGCAATTCGTATGGCAGCGGAAAATTAAGGAATAGAAATCGTTAGGCAGGGCATGCTACTTCCTGATTGTCCAATTGAAGGAGGCAGCGAAGCATGGAAAACAATCAAAATCAGCAAGCGGACACGAGAGAGCATATTGTAGCGGTACAGAAAAACGGTGACGGCGATCTGACGGCGTTCAAGACTTCCTCGGGACGCGTGCTCGATTATGCCACCGCGCTTCAAGATGTACAGGCCGGACGGATTGCGGGCGTGAACGCCTTCAAGGGCCGTGATGGCGAAACCTACATCCGCGGCGATGCCGACGGCGATCCGACTAACAATCTGGATCAGCTTCCACGGTTCGAATAGCATATAAGGCATTGAAAGAGGAGCCGGATGCTTCCCGTTAAGGGAGTGCAGCCGGCTCCTTTGATTGATCAGCTCTTCAGCCGATGGAATATGGGTTTGCCTCGCATTATACCTCGTATGTTTTTCTTTGCTCTACGAACTGCATAGGGCCGCTTCGGCTTCTATGTTGCTCCATTGCATCTCCGTAATGCATCAGAGATACCTTCTGTTGAATAGCTTCCGGCAATTGCAGCAGCTCATCGAGAGTAGCATGCACGACGCCTGGCGGCTCCAGCTGGCAGTCGTGGAAGATTCTCTCTACGCCATCTTGTACAAGCTTATCCAGAAGCGGTGCGTCGTAGACCATGTCCGCCGTATAGAAGAAGCGGCGGTTGAAGCGGAAGGAGTAGCTTATTTTGCCTTCAATATGCTTGGTCTGAATCGGTTCGACCTGTATGCCCGGCGCCAGCTCTGCCGTTACACCCGGCGTTAGCGGACGAACTTCGAAGAAGTCCGACAGCTTCGTCAGATTGCCTTGCGTCAGCCCGCCCTTCAGCGTATGCTCCCAAAGCGGCTCTATTAAAGATTCCGCAATATAGAGCACAGGCCGCCGCTGATGCTTGAACAGCATCTGGAAGGCATATTCCTCAAGTCCTCCGACATGATCCCCATGTATATGGCTGATGAGCACGCCATCCAAATCCGCGAAGTCCAGACCAGCTTCATGCAACGCCTGCGGCAGGGTGATGCCGCAATCCAAGAGCAGCCGGAAACCGCCGGCTTCGATCAAGGCGTTGTTGTTGTAATAGCGTTTTGCAAAAGCGCTTCCGGTGCCAAGCATCGTTATCTGCATGATTTCTACCTCTCCCTTTTGTTATCACTTTCCTTCAATGTAACAAAATTTGCTGGACAATGCCAACAACGGAAGCAAATTCGCCTACTCCCACATACACTGTCAGAGCAGCAGGAAGAGTGGAGGAGAGTGGCCCGAGATGAGCAAGGGAAAAGGCAAGGCATCGAAGAAAAAGCAAGTGACGAATGACCGGAAGCAAGTAAGCTACAAGCTGGTGTTGTCTGATACTTGTGCCGTATGCAAGACGCCTTGTGCGCGCGGCATGAAGTATTTGGCCCGCATGCAGGAGCCGGGGGCGGTAGGGAAGGGCATACCTTGTATTTTGACTAAAACCTACGTCTGATTTCCCCAAATCATTTCCCAGGCAAGCGCAGATTTCAACAGCATTTGACAAATGGTTATTCATTTGATCTCACTCGCAAAAAATGTTCCGAAAGGCCGCAACTTTGTACAAGATCTAGAGTATAACCTTACATTCAGAATATGCGGATGGAGGTTATGGCAGCCATGAATTTCAAGAAAGTAGCCATCTGGCTGATGCTGCTGTCTCTTTGCGGCGGGACGATCATATTTGCGAATGCCGCTGCCCAGAAGGTGCGGGTGCTTATTAACGGCACGGAGCTGGATTCGGGCGGAATCATAATGGATGGAACGACGTATTTGCCGCTAAGGCAAGTCGCGAACTCGATGCAGGCGATCGTGGAGTGGGATAATGCCAGCAGGAAAGCGACAGTGTACAAGCCGAATGTCCATATGTTCATGTATCAAGGCAACAGCCCGTTCGGCGTAGTGAACAGAGGTTTCTCGGGCAAGATCAAAGTTTTCTCCCAAATTGACAACCTGCAGACGGATATCAAGTCTGTGAAGGTCACCATTGCCGATCCAAGCGGGAGAGAGAGGCTCATTCAGAGCGAGAACGTCACCTCATCGAACAACTTCTGGTTCGTGACGGAAGAATTTGATTATAAATTCGATGCTGTCGGCCAATATATCGTGCGTTTCTATATGAAAGTGTCGGATGCCGATGATTGGACGGTTGTCTCGGAGAAAGAGATTCCTTCTATCGTTCCCAAAAAGTAATAAAGAGAATGCCCCGCATAGCCGGGGCATTTTGTTTGACCTTATGATCATGGCATGGTACGATGTGCAGGTATGACTACTTAACTGAAATGGGGTAACAAACATGAGCGAGCATAAGCACGAGCATGGGGAAGATTGCGGATGCGGACATGACCATGACCATAAGCATGAAGAGCATGTCTTTATCGTAACGAATGATGAAGGCGAAGAGCGTGAGATGGTAATGGTCTACACGTTCGAATCCGAAGAAAAGGTATATGCTGTTCTTCTTGATCGTCAGGATCCGGAGCAAGACGGCGTTATCTTCCGCATCGAAGAAGAGGACGAAGAAGCGTTCCTGGTCGGCATCGAGGATGACGAAGAGTGGGATCGCGTAACCGCTATCTATGAGGAAATCGCTCGCACAGAGAACGAGGGACAATAAGCTCCCGTCTCAGCTGCGACATGACAAAGGGGCTCTCTCGCAGGAATAATCCTGCCCGAGAAGCCCCTCTTTGCGTTAGATTTGCAGCGATTAGTGCTGTAATTATTTTCTGGGATTGTAATAGACCGTCCGGCCATTGAACATGGTTAGCTCGGCTGCAAGCGACTTCGCCAAGTACCGGCAAAGCTCATTGGCCTTCGCTTTGTCGCCATGCGTGGCTTCCTCAGGAAGCACGACCTGGATGCAGGGTACCTGATCGCCGCCGACCGAGGTCGAAGTACTGGGACCCATAATAATATGTTTGTAATGAACGTTGATGCCTTTCAGGTAGAACCACCGCTCATCCCCAGAGGATTCGATCGTATAGGGGAAAGCGGCCTCGGCATAATCCCATCCTAGCTGCTCGCCGGTCCTCGCTGTTTGCTCGCGGTAGCGAAGCAGCGTAGCCTTGATATGCTCAAGCGTCAGTTCCTGGTCTTGAGAGCCTTTCACCAGCTTAATGTAAGCGCTCTGACTCATCTCCGATCACCTCAAGCCCATCATAGCATGGGCTTAAGATGACTGGCAATATGAGGAAGCATTATGAGATCGCGGTTTCTTCCACGATTACTTTCACAAACTCGATGCTGCGGTCTTCCGGACCTTTCACCGGCAGGCCGACTTCCACATGGTCGACGATATAATCGATATTTTTTTGCGAGATCACCTCGCCAGGCAGCAGAATCGGAATGCCCGGCGGATAGACATAGATGAATTCGGCGATGATGCGGCCTGCGGATTCCTTGAACGGCACAACCTCTGTCTGAGCGTAGAATGCATCGCGCGGCGTCAGCGAGAGCTGCGGAATATCCGGAATCTTCACGACCAGCTCGCGCGATTCTGCGCCTTCATAGAAGGCGGCGGACAGGCCTCGCAGCGCCTCCACCAATTTTGCTACCGATTCGGAGGTATCTCCAGGCGTAACTAGGCAAAGAATGTTATACATATCGCTCATTTCGATTTCTAGATTATGGTTGTCGCGCAGCCAGTTCTCCGTCTCGTAGCCTGTAATGCCGAGATGGCGGATATGGATGGTTACTTTCGTCGGGTCGTAATCGAATGTAGCTTCATCGCCAAGAATATCTTCACCGAAGCAATACAGGCCCGGAATCTCGTTAATTTGCTGACGCGCGTCTTGAGCGAGCGCGATTGCGCGATCTGCAATTTCGCGGCCGTTCAGCGCCAGATTGCGGCGCGACGTGTCCAGCGATGCCAGCAAAATATACGAGGTCGAAGTTGTCGTCAGCATGCTGATAACCGTCTGTACGCGGTGCGGATTGATGCGTCCCTTGCGAATGTTGAGCACGGAGCTTTGCGTCATAGAGCCGCCGAGCTTATGGACGCTAGTCGCGGCCATGTCAGCGCCGGCTTGCATGGCGGACATCGGCAGCTTGTCATGGAAGTGAATCAGCACGCCGTGCGCCTCGTCTACAAGGACAGGGATGTCATAGCCATGAACCAGATCGACGATCTCCTTCAGGTTGGCGCAGATGCCGTAGTATGTCGGGTTGATGACAAGCACTGCCTTTGCATCCGGGTGCTTCTCCAGAGCTTTGCGGACCGAGCGCGTTGTAATGCCGTGGTCGATGCCGAGATTATTGTCCCTGGCCGGCGAGATGAACACAGGTCTGGCGCCGGCAAAAATGATGGCGGCCATGATGGATTTGTGAACGTTGCGCGGGACGATAATTTTATCGCCGGGCGTGCAGACGGACATAATCATCGTGATGATGGCGCCGCTTGTCCCTTGCACCGAGAAGTACGTATAGTCGGCTCCGAACGCGTCGGCAGCCAGCTTCTGTGCTTCCTCGATCACGCCTGTAGGCTGATGCAGGTCATCCAGCGGGGCTATATTAATGAGATCGATCGACAAGGCATTGTCGCCGATAAATTCGCGAAATTCGGTATCGCTTCCGACGCCTTTCTTGTGGCCCGGAATATGGAACTGAACGGGATTCTGCTCCGCATGTTGGCGAAGCGCAGTGAAGAGCGGGGTTTTATTATGGTCCAACGCTATCATCCCTGCCTTTCCTGATAAGATGTACAAACAAAATAGAGTATAACAAAAACAAAGGGGATTGCAAGAAGCTTTTTACGCGGAAAGTAAGGCCTGGATCGGCGCCTCGGCATTTGTTCTTGAATTGTTCATAGATTGCTACTTTTGGGATATGGTACGATAGTTTGGTGGAGGGATTGCAGGATGAAGGACAAGCGACTACTAATAGTAATGTCTATACTTATGATTACGTTTATCGGCTTCGGCATTATCATCCCGGTTATGCCGGAAATTATTCAGGCCGCAGATCCGAAGAGCGCGGAGATTCATACGGGGAGGATGCTTGCACTTTACTCACTTGTATCGTTTATCCTGTCTCCGGTATGGGGCACCTGGTCGGACCGCATCGGCAGACGCCCGATTATATTGACAGGCCTGATCGGCTTCTCGGCCAGCTTCTTGTTATTCGGCCTTGCAGGAGACAACCTTACGCTTATGTATGTCTCGCGCGCCCTTGGCGGCTTGTTCTCCGGCGCGGTAGCTTCCGTTATCGTCGCTTATGTGGCAGATATAACGCCGCCGGAGCAGCGGACGAAAGGAATGGGACTTGTCGGCATGTCCATCGGTCTTGGCTTCACGCTCGGGCCTGGCGTAGGCGGCTTGCTGAGCGTCTTTTCTTTGGATACGCCGTTTTTTGCCGCATCGGCTTTGGCGCTGGTCACATTCTTCCTGGCGTCGTGGAAGCTGAAGGAATCGCTTACACCAGATAAGCGCAAGCTTAAGTCGGAGAAGCGGGTATCCAGATGGACGGCATTCCGCGGGCCGCTCAAGTATTTGTACGTCTTAGCCTTCTTTGTCACATTTACGCTGGCGGGCATGGAAGCGACGCTTCAATTTTTCGGCATGAAGCGGTTCGATGTTACCCCGCTGCAAGTTGGTTTGCTGTTTTTTGTGTGCGGCCTGGTGGGGGCGCTCGTTCAGGGCGGCGTTGTTCGCCGGATGATCAAGAAGGGCGAAGAGCCGAAGTATATTGCGATTGGCCTCGTGATATCGGCAGTCGGATTTTTCCTGCTGCTGTTCGCTCATTCGCTGTGGTGGGCCATCATGTCGCTGGCTGTATTCGGCATTGGCAACGCGCTCATCCGTCCATGCGTCACTTCGCTCATTACACAGAAGACGACAGTGGGACAAGGGGTCGCATCCGGACTTAGTTCGTCGATGGACAGCCTTGGCCGCATTGCGGGTCCGCTCCTCGGCTCCATGCTGTTCACCGTTCAGATGGGCTTGCCGTATCTGCTTGGCGGCATTCTATGTCTGGCGGCGCTGCTGCTGGTCGTTCGGTTCCGTTTTCTCGACAGCGCGCAAGAGAAGGAAAGCGCACTGTCCTCTTAATGGCGGCATAGTGAAAGACGTAAGTTCGAGAACACGCAAGGCAAGCCAGACGGCTTGTCCTGCGTGTTTTTTATTGTGAGGGAAGCCAATGCCGTGAAGGTTGGCGACGGGATTATAGAAAAATCGTTTCTATCGCGCTGTCGCTGGGTATCACATTGTAACCGCCAAGCTGAGAAGAAAAGTCCGCCGCGCAGGCATGCGGAGGCTGCTGCAGCCGCGGGGCGTCCATTGAAAAAAGGCTGTCCGGGGGTGATGCCCCGGACAGCCTGTCACTACATAGGTAACACTTGTATTTAAACCGAGCAAGCCATCCGGTAGATCGGCATCAACTGCTCATAAGTGGCAGACGCATAAGCAAGCAAGGCTTCTCCGTCCTGCAGCCGCTTGTCCCCAGGCTTAATATGGCGGCCAATCAGAAGCTCCGCTTTCTGCACATCGCGGAAGCGGACCAGCGTAGAATTCCAGTCTTCCTCGGACATGTCGCCGGTAACGATGCAATCCTTCTTCATATGGTCCATGGACAGAACGAAGTCGGAAGGCACAGCGGCTCTTACTTCATCCAGATGATTCATCAGATGCGCGGCGATCGCCTTTTTGTTCGGCACCTCATAGATTAGGGCCAGCCACAAGAAGAGATGGTCGTCGAACAGACCTAATTGAAAATGCGGATGAGCCTTGTACCCGCGTTTGTTGTCGCAGACCGCAAGCCAGGTATCCTTCGGGGGATTCACTGTGCGGCGGGCATGCCGCGCAATATGCAGATGCATCTCCTTCCCGGCCGAAGGCGCAAGCTCGGCTGTCAGACGTTCGCCGATCGCCCGGAATTTGGGCTGGATTCGCTCTTGAATGCCCTGCATACGCTCCTCAAGCCCTTGCAGCTGGAATACTTCGAAATCATGGGGAGTAAAGCCTGCGAGGGAGGAAGTCGTTGCGGTGGATGTAGTCGTCATGGTCAGCGCTCCTTTGTAACGGAATGATTCACATTTCAATGATAACGTATCTCAAACAATAATGATTATAATTATAGGCTATAACCTTAATGAGATCAACCGTTGCAGGGACTAGCAGCCTTTTTCGAAACTCAATGACGTTCTCTTCGTAAAATTAGTCAATAATCCAAGTTGCCATAACATATGATGGAGTATAAGATATTAATAAGAACAAATTATCAGAACATTTCGTCAACTATACTGGCTAAGGGAGGGATTGCCGTGAACAAGAGCTATGAGGTCGAGTATTGCAATTTGGAGCTGCGATTCGAACGTCGGCAAATCCAAAATCTCATCCGTGATCTTATTCAGGAAGGGTACTCCTTGTATTGGAGCGAGACGGAGGGACAGTTTCTGGTGTCGATACGCACCGGGCGCAAGCTCGTGAAGCTGCATTTCCAACGCATGAATAACCGGTACAAAATTGTGGGCGACTATGTCATCAAGGATGAAAAACTGTCGGAGCTGCTGGAGAAGCTGATTAATGACACACGTGGACATGCGGTCGTGAAGCGGATCAAGGATCGTCAAATCGTAATCGAGAACATTATGTTCGGAGAGATTATACGACTTGTGGAGGTGTCAGGAATGGAGCACCGGATTATTTATCAGAAGAAGCCTTTTGTCACGATAGAAGAAATGATCAAGGCCTTTCAATCGAAGCGGGCGGAGGAGCGGGCTGCTGTGCTGCGGTATGAGCTGGACTATGAGCTGTCTGTCTTGCACGAGGCTTTGGGGGCCAACGACGAGGAAGCGGTTACATTATCGAAGGAGCGGCTGACTGCGCTTCGGTCAGAGATGCTGCAGCTGGAGTTATAAAGGATGGTTGTCAACTGCCATAGCCAATATTAAACGATCTTGTGCCGGACGCTGGGGGCGAAAAGCATGAGGTCGTTTTTATGTGCATTCTGGCCCATATAAGAAAAACTTTGGACTTTGCATAAGAAAACTAATGGATGACAGCGACATTTTTCCAAGCAAACGGTTTTCATATCGGCTTAAAAAGAGTAGAATAAAGCTATTGTGACTAAATATAATGACGAAGGATGGAAGAACCAGATGTCAAAACAACAGATTGGCGTAATTGGAATGGCCGTCATGGGCAAGAATCTTGCTCTTAATATTGAAAGCAGAGGGTTCACGGTGTCCGTATTCAACCGTTCGCGCGAGAAGACAGACGATCTGATGAAGGAAGCGGCCGGCAAGAACCTTGTACCGACTTATACAATCGAAGAATTTGTACAATCTCTTGAAACGCCTCGCAAAATCTTGATCATGGTTCAAGCGGGCGCTGGCACGGACGCAACTATCGATTCCCTCGTTCCTCTTCTGGATCAAGGCGACATCATCATCGACGGAGGCAACGCATACTTCCCTGATACGCAGCGCCGCAGCAAGGAGCTGGAGGCGAAAGGCTTCCGTTTCATCGGCACAGGCGTATCCGGCGGCGAAGAAGGCGCGCTGAAAGGACCGTCCATCATGCCTGGCGGCCAGAAGTCCGCATATGAGCTGGTCGAGCCGATTCTGACAGCCATCTCTGCGAAGGTCGGCGACGACGCATGCTGCACGTACATCGGTCCGGACGGAGCGGGCCATTACGTGAAGATGGTGCACAATGGCATCGAGTACGGCGACATGCAGCTGATCTGCGAAGCGTACGACTTGCTGAAGAACGTGCTGGGCGTAAGCACGGAGGAACTGCATGAAATCTTCACCGAGTGGAACAAAGGCGAGCTGGACAGCTACCTGATCGAGATTACGCGCGACATCTTCTCCAAGTACGATCCGGAGACAGGCAAGCCGATGGTAGACGTTATTCTGGACTCCGCGGGCCAGAAGGGCACAGGAAAATGGACAAGCCAAAGCTCCCTGGATCTGGGCGTGCCGCTGTCCATCATTACGGAATCCGTATTCACACGCTTCCTGTCCGCTATGAAGGAAGAGCGCGTTGCTGCAAGCAAAGTGCTTAAAGGACCTGCTAAGGCTCCGTTCCAAGGCGACAAGGCTGCTTTCATCGAAGCGGTGCGCAAAGCGCTCTTCGCAAGCAAAATCTGCTCCTACGCCCAAGGCTTCGCGCAAATGCGCGCTGCATCTGAGGAGTACGGCTGGGATCTGCGCTACGGCGACATTGCGATGATTTTCCGCGGCGGCTGCATTATCCGTGCCCGCTTCCTGCAAAACATCAAAGACGCATACGACCGCGATCCTGAGCTGCGCAACCTGCTGCTTGATCCGTATTTCCAAAACATCGTGGAATCGTACCAAGGCGCATGGCGCGAGGTAGTAGCGACGGCTGTAACAAGCGGCGTGCCTGTACCGGCGTTCGCAAGCGCGCTGGCTTACTTCGACAGCTACCGTACTGAGCGTCTGCCGGCAAACCTGCTGCAAGCGCAGCGCGACTACTTCGGCGCTCACACGTTCAAGCGTGTGGACAAAGAAGGCACGTTCCACTTCAACTGGCTGCAATCCTAAGACTCGCCGTCTTGGATAAGCCCGTGAGCGGCTTGCTTAAGCATATGCCTTAAACGGTCAGCCTCTTGATCGCAATAATGCCTGCGCTGGATGAGCGCCATGGAGGCTTCGGCAAAGTATAGAAAGTTCTGCAACAGGCGTGGCTGCGACAGGCCCATCAAGGATGGGTCTTCGTCAGCCACCTTTTTTTTGATATACCCAAGCATCCACACCACATCATCCCGGCATAGCGGGTGTTCAGGGTCGAGAATTTGGTTAATCTTTTTTTGCGTCAGGTACAGGGAATTCGGATAAGTTTCGCTCGCCATAAGCGCAGTCACTCCGATCATGGAATAGGGATGAGACATGCATCTTTATCCACCATACGGCTGAATCAACTTTTTTATACCCTCTTCTCGCAAAAAAATGATATGATATGGAAGAATTCAAGCCTTTAAAGGGCAAAAGGATGATGAACTTGTCAGTATCCCCAATTGGAAAAGTTGTATTGATAGGCTTCATGGGGACCGGCAAATCCAGCGTAAGCCGGTTGCTTGCGGAGAGGCTGGAGTGGAGCTGCGCCGATACGGACGAAGAGGTCGTGCGTGCGGAAGGACGCAGCATTTCTGATATTTTCGCTGACGACGGCGAGGGGGCATTCCGCGATATGGAATCCCGCGAGCTTAGCAAGCTGCTGGAGGCGCCTGAGCATGCTGTAATAGCCACTGGAGGCGGAGCGGTGCTGCGCGAGGAGAATCGCAGCGCTATGCTGAAGCACGGCTTCGTAGTCACGTTGTCCTGCGATCCGGAGAAGATCATCGCCCGGGTGCTGCTGGACAAGTCCAGACCGCTGCTGAAGGGTGCCGTTCGCGAGCGTGTCTATGGATTGCTTGAGGCGAGGAAAGGCGCCTATGATTTCGCCCACTTGACTGTCGATACGACCGAGCTGTCGGTGGATGAAGTCGTTGACCGTATTGTCATGGCGTGGAAGCAACATTCCGCGTTGCCATAAATCATAATGTTGAAGGAGAGCTACTGAAGATGGATGTAATTGTAACGCCGACTCCAAAGCTGCAAGGAAAAATCGAGGCCCTGTCCTCCAAAAACTATACAACGCGCTACCTGCTTGTTGCCGCGCTGGCGGAAGGGACAAGCACAATCTACTTCCCTGCTCACAGCGAGGATAGCGATGCAATGCGCCGCTGTATCCGAGATCTGGGCGCAATCGTGGAAGAGGACGAGGAGAAGATCGTCATTACCGGCTTTGGCCGCCATCCGAAGGCGGTTGATCAACTGGATGTGGGCAATGCGGGAGCCGTGCTGCGTTTCCTGATGGCCATTGCGTCGTTCTGCCCGGATGTCACCTTCATTAACCGTTACCCGGATTCCCTGGGCAAGCGTCCGCATCATGATCTGATCGAGTCGCTAAGCAAGATGGGCGTTACAATTGAGCATAATGAAGGCAAGCTCCCGATTACGATTAAGGGCGGCAAGCCGCGCGGGGGACATATTCAAGTGTCAGGCAACATCAGCTCCCAGTTCCTGAGCGCGCTGTTGTTCCTGACGCCGCTGCTGGAAGAGGATAGCGAGATCGAGGTTCTGCATGATCTGAAGTCCAAGGTTGTTGTCGGCCAGACGCTTGAAGTATTGGAGCAGGCGGGCATCGTGATTCATGCGGATGAAGACTACATGCGGTTCCGCGTGCCTGGCCGTCAGAGCTATCAAGCGAAGACGTACCATGTACAAGGCGACTACCCGGGTTCGGCTGCGATTCTGGCTGCTGCTGCCGTTACGGAATCGGATGTCATCGTGAACCGTCTGATGGAGAACAGCAAGCAAGGCGAACGCGCTGTCGTTGACGTTCTTAAGATGATGGAAGCGCCGCTTACGCATGAGAATGGCGTCGTCCATGTGCGAGGCAACGGCAAGCTGAAAGCCGTAGAATTCGACGGCGACCACGCGACAGACGCGGTGCTGGCTATGGTAGCGGCAGCCGTATTCGCAGAAGGCACGTCGAGATTCTATAATGTAGAGAATCTTCGCTATAAGGAATGCGACCGCATTACCGATTACTTGAACGAGCTGCGCAAGGCGGGAGCGAATGTAGAGGAACGCCAGAGCGAAATCATCGTACACGGGCGTCCGGAAGGCGTAGAAGGCGGCGTCGATATTAACGCGCATTACGACCATCGCGTCATAATGGCCCTGTCGATTGTCGGGCTTCGCTCCAAGCAGCCGATTCGCATCCATGACGCGCATCATGTAGCCAAGTCATACCCGATCTACTTCGATCATTTGAAGGCGCTGGGCGCCAATGTGGAATGGGTCGAAGGATCGCACTAACTGATTGCCAACTAAAACGGAGGTGCAGCCATGACTTTTCAAAACCCGGAGCGAGAGCAGATTAAGGAGATATTGAGCGGCAGCGATACGATTGCGGTTGTCGGCTTGTCCGATAATCCGGAGCGTGTATCGTATATGGTATCAGAGGCGATGCAGGCCAAAGGCTATACGATCATTCCCGTCAATCCGAACGCGGATACGATCCTGGGCCAGAAGAGCTACGCCAAGCTTAGCGATATTCCTGTTCCTGTTGATATCGTGAACGTCTTCCGCCGCAGCGAGCATACCCCGCCGGTAGCGGAGGAAGCGGTGGCGATCGGCGCGAAGACGCTTTGGCTGCAGCTTGGCATCCTGAATGAGGAAGCGGGCAAGATCGCGGCCTCTGGGGGACTTAACGTTATTATGGACCGCTGCATCAAGGTGGAGGACTCCATCCTCCTTCCAGGCGGAAAATCCAAAACCTGACTGTTATAATTGGGACGTGTCTACTCCACAATAAGAAAGGCTTCTGTATCGAGGGCGATGGCGCCGAATTGGCGCTATTCCTTTGCTTTCAGAAGACTTACGGTAAATCCAAGGAGGACACAACGTGAATCAATATTCGCAACAGCCGGCACAGTTCCAAGGCGGACAACAACAATTTTCGAATGCAAGCCAAAACTTCCAACCGACTGGCTTTGTTCAGTCGCATTACCAAGGACAGCTTAGCTATCCTACATTTGGCCGGGAATCCGCATCTATTGTAAACCCGTCTTTCAATAATGCAGGGGCCCAGCATTCGCAATCTTATGGCTACCAGCAGCATGCTGCTCCAGCCATTCAATCCTATTCGCAGCCGGCCGTTTCGAATCAAGGTTACCAATCCCATGGACCGGTACAAAGCCATGCAAGCTCGCCAGCTACAGCTTTCGGCGATGTAGGTCCGGTTATCGCGCGTTACGGTTATCAAGCTGGCCAGGATGCACAACAACACCAAGGATATGGCCAGCAACAATACCAGCAATCGTACCAACCGGCGCAATTTGCTCAACAATCGTTTGGCCAATCCGGCTATCAATCCCATGGACCTGTTCATTCCAACACGTCCATCAACCCGGTATATCAAGCGACTAATGCTTACGAGCAAGCTGGACCGGTTATTTCCCGTTACGGTTGGTCCTCCAGCCCACAATCGAGCTCTCAATATTCCCGTTAAGATCCATTTGATTCGGGAGAGAATCATCAACGAAGGACGGGCCGAATGGCCCGTCTTTTTATTTTGACAAATGGAAAGCGAGAGCTTAACATCGTAATAGATACAGTAGATGACAGACTAATACACTTGTCTGCAATTGACGTGCTAGGAGGTTAGGAATGACATTCATAGGGAGCTTGCAGCAACTGGGCAGAGCTTTCATGCTGCCAATGATCGTGCTGCCTGGCGCGGCTGTGTTTTTAAGCTTGAGCCAGCTGCCCTGGGATTACATAGGGTTACCCGGCATGCCTGCGCATCTCCAAGCGGCAAGCGAGATCATTTTTATGTATTTGCCGTTTATATTCGCGCTGGGCGTTGCACTTGGCCTTACCGGCAATGCGCTTGCCGCGGGTATGGCCTCTTTGATCGGCATGATCATTTATACCGGCATTACGGGGTCTGCGGACGCGAACATCGAGCCGACCGTGGCGATTGGCGCCATCATCGGCATTATATCCGGCATTAGCCATGAGAGGTTCAAGGATTTGCGTCTGCCGGAATATATTCAGTTTTTTGGCGGGCCAAGATTTGTGCCGCTTTTTGTCAGCTTTATTGCGCTGCTTTTCTCGATCGGCATGATCAATTTAGCGCCTTATCTGGAGGCGCTGTTAGTAAAGCTGGGCGACATCGTCGCTTCCGGCGGCGGCTTCGGCGTGTTTCTGTACGGCTTCATTCATCGTATCCTTGTTGTTTTTGGCCTGCACCACCTGGTCAGCCATGTGTTCTGGTTCCAGATCGGCGGTTATGAGACGGAAGCCGGCAATATGGTGTACGGCGACTTGCCGAGATTTTTTGCAGGCGATCCTACTGCGGGCAGCTTCATGGCAGGCTTGTATCCCACGATGATGTTCGCGCTCCCGGCTATTGCCTTTGCGATTATTCATGAGGCCAGGGAAGACCTTAAGCCGAAGATCAGGCGGACATTCCTATATGCCGCGCTTGCTTCGTTCCTGACGGGCGTGACGGAGCCGGTGGAATTCGCCTTTCTGTTTGTTGCGCCTTACTTGTATGTCGTTCATGCGATTCTCTCCGGCGTCATTATGTGGGTTACCTATGAGCTGGGCATATTGCACGGCTTCTCTTTCTCGGCAGGAGCGATCGATTTTATAATCAATGAACATCTTGCAACGCGGGGCTGGCTGCTCATTCCGATCGGCATTGTAGTCGGCATTGTCTATTACGTCCTGTTCCGCTGGGCCATTCGCCGCTTCCGCATTCCGACTCCGGGCCGCGAGGAAGGCTCGCAGCTGGATGAGTGGGCCGGAGATATTCCGTACCGCGCTCCTCTTATTCTGCAAGCGATTGGAGGCAAGCAGAATATCATTCAGATGGAGTCCTGCATTACGCGCCTCAGGCTGAAGGTCTCCAATGAGAAGGTGCTCGATATTAATGCGCTTCGCAATCTGGGCGCAGCGGGCGTCATCCGTCTGGGCGGAGGCCATGTCCAGGTCGTGTTCGGCACGTACTCCGAGCTTATTCGCGAGGAAATGATGAAGACGATTCAGCGCGACCAGGCGCAAGTGCTGTTCCACTCGCCGATGCAAGGCCGCATGATTCCGCTTGAGGAAGTTCCGGATCCGATCTTTGCCGGCAAGCTGGTAGGGGAAGGCGTGGCCTTCCTGCCGGAGAAGGGCGAGCTTGTCTCGCCTGTGAAGGGAACGGTTATCCATATTTATCCGACGATGCATGCCATCGGAATCAAGACGGAAGAAGGGTTGGAAGTGCTGCTGCATATCGGGATCGATACGTCCAAGCTAGCGGGCAAGTCGTATTTCCAGGCAGTTGTAAAGGAAGGCGACGAGGTAATCCCAGGGATGCTGCTGATTCGCTTCAATCTTCAGAAGGTGCGCAAGGAAAGCAAATCTCTTGCGACGCCAATGGTGATTACCAATTCCGACCGGGTCCGCTCATGGCGCTATGCGCCGTTCAAAGCGGTGAAGAAAGGACAGTCTTCGGTAATGTCAGTTGTGCTTAAAGAGAGCAACGGTGGAGGGGAAACGCAATGATTCAAGGAATAGGCGCCTCGTCAGGCATCGCGATCGGCAAATCGTTTGTGCTGCCGAACTGGGAGTGGGAAGTGCCCGACCAAAAGATCGACGTGGCCGACTTCGCTCGTGAATTTGAGCGGGTTTATGAAGGCATCAGGACATCCAAGGTCGAGATTGAGCAGATCAAGGATGAGCTGAGAGAGGTTGTCGGCTCAGATGAGACGAACATTTTCGACGCGCATCTGGCGATCCTGGACGATCCGGTCTTCATGAATGAGATTCAGGGCATCATACAGCGCCAGTACAAGGCGGCGGAAGTGGCCGTGAAGGAAGCGATCGACCACTTTGTTACGATGTTCGATCTGCTGGACGACGACTATATGAAAGAGCGGGCGCTTGATATCAAGGACGTCGGCAATCGCCTTCTCAAGCATTTGCTCGGCGTTCCGGAGATTGCGCTGCCGGCAGATACGCAGCCCTTCATTCTCATTGCGAAGGAGCTGTCTCCTTCCCAGCTCGCTCACATTAACCCGGATCATGTGCTAGGCATAGTGACCCTGGCTGGCAGCACCACCTCTCATTCGTCCATTATGGCTAGAGCGCTTGGCGTACCGCTTGTTGTGGGAGTTGAGCAAGGATTGACAGAGCCGATAATGACGGGTCAGACCATCGTGATCGACGGCAGTGACGGTACGGTCTATATCGATCCCATAGAGGCTGTTATTGAACGCTACAATCAGCTGCACGACAAGCAGATGGAAGAGAAGAAGAAGCTCCAGCACTTTGCGTCGCGCCATTCGGTGACGCCTGACGGCAAGGCGCTGCGGCTGGAAGCGAATATCAGCTCGATCAAGGAGCTGGAGATTGCGTTGTCGAGCGGGGCGAACGGCGTTGGCTTGTTCCGCACCGAATTTCTATATATGGACCGGAACCGATTCCCGAAGGAAGAGGAGCAATTCGAGGTGTACCGCAGCGTCGCCGAGAAGCTGGATGGCCACCCGCTTGTCATACGCACGCTCGACGTCGGCGGAGACAAGCAGCTTGATTATTTTGAGCTTCCGGAGGAGGATAATCCGTTTCTAGGATATCGCGCCATCCGCATCTCGCTTGACCGTACCGACTTGTTCAAGACCCAGCTCAGAGCTATTCTTCGCGCGAGCGTCTACGGTCAAGTGAAGCTTATGTATCCGCTGATCTCATCGGTTGATGAAGTGCGCAGCGCGAATCGGATTCTGAACGAAGCGAAGATGGAGCTGGAGCAGGAAGGCATTCCGTATGACAAGGGAATGAAGGTCGGCATCATGATTGAAGTGCCGGCGGCTGTTATGATTGCGGATTTGCTGGCGCAAGAGGTGGACTTCTTCAGCATCGGGACGAATGATCTGGTCCAATTCACGCTTGCGGTCGACCGCATGAACGAGGAGATCTCCCACCTGTACGAGCCGTTCCATCCTGCGCTCCTGCGAATGCTGAAGTTGACAGTGGATGCCGCTAAGCGGTCCGGCATTACGGTAGGCGTATGCGGGGAACTGGCAGGAGACATGCGGGCGCTGCCGATCTGGCTCAGTCTGGATGTCGATGAGCTGAGCATGTCGGCTCATTCGATCCTGCATGTGAAGGAGCGGCTGCTTGGCACGAAGCAGGAGGAGAGCCAAGGGCTGTTCGAGCATCTGCAGCAGTGCCGCACAAGCTCGGAAGTGATTGCTATGCTGGAGGCGTTCAAGCGCGAACCGGAAGAAAAAACAGCGAATGGTTAACCCATTCGCTGTTCCAATGCGTCTACGAACGCTTTCGCATAAGGCGGAAGGTCCGGCGGCCGGCGCGCGGAGATCAGATTGCCGTCGACAACGACTGGCTCATCATGCCAGGTGGCGCCTGCGTTCTCCATATCGTCGCGAATGCCGGGAGTAGAGGTAACTTGTCTGCCCTCCAATATTTTGGCGGAGATAAGCACCCATCCGGCATGGCAGATCTGACCGATCGGCTTGTCTGCGGCATTAAGCTCTTGCACAAGAGACAGAACCTTAGGATATCGTCTCAGCTTGTCCGGAGCCCAGCCTCCCGGTACGAGGAGACCAATGATGTCCTCACTGTTCACTTCGTCGAATGACAGATCGGCAACGGCTGGCACGCCGTACTTGCCGATATGGGTTTTTCCTTTCTCCGGACCGGCATATAGCACGGTAGCTCCAGCCTCGCGCACGCGGTAGACGGGATACCATAGCTCCAAATCCTCAAATTCATCGTCTAGCAGGCAGATGACCGTCTGGTTCTGCAAGGACATGTTATCCCCTCCCTCTCCATGAAATGGTTACATTCATATTGTAGCGAAGGAGTATATATGAATCAAATGAGCAATACGAAAAAAAATTGGCGGGGCCGCCGGCTAGTCCGTTTCATCCCTGCCCTGGTATGGATGGCTGTTATTTTTGCATTGTCATCCAGAACGGGTGATGAAGTAGGGTCGGTGCTTCCTTTATTTCAGAAGCTGTTCCCGAATATGACGGATTTTAATTGGGGTCATTTCGTGAGTTATTTTATTCTTGCAGCCGCCTTGGATTACGGCTTTGGCTCCCGCTCCGATAAGCTGGTGATGAAGGTCGTTATTGTGCTGCTGTGCGGCTTGTACGGCGTGACGGACGAATACCATCAGCTGTTCGTAGATGGAAGAATGATGGATATCATGGATGTGCGCAACGATATGATCGGCGCCGCCGCCTGGACGATTCTGGTGTCGATTCCAGTCGTTCGCCGAAAGTGGCGGCGCATTGCCGCCTGAAGGCCTTTTCAGGGTCTTTAGTAGTAAAAATTACATAGCCTTATTTGCAGGAGTTTTGCCAAAAAAGGTCGAATATTTTACTCACTCTCAGTAGAAATACGATTAGGCAGGATAGCGTTTCTGCCGCTAGGAGAAGGAGCTGACCAACTTGCGCAAGACATGCCATTGCGGCGAGACGATGACGATGAAGCTGCGCACCGTCATATATTCAGGTAAGGTTGAGATCGACAACGTGCCGATCTTCTCCTGCACAACCTGCAGCAGAAGCGAAGTTATACCGGAGGTAAAGCCGGATTTGACCGGATTGATTGCTCAGCTTGGCGCGGAGCCCGATAAAGGCACGTTCCTGTTTAACGAATGCAATGAATGGGCAGATTTGTTAGTGGAAGCAAAAGCGAACAAGCAACAGCCGGAGATACATGAAGTTGAAGCGCTGGCCGAACAGCGGGTGAATATGCTCCTTGATCTATATTTGCTGGCACAGTCGCTCGAGGATGAAGATTGGATTGCCGATATCAATAAGCGGCTGCAGCAGATCAGCAGAAGGACGCTTCATACATAACACCCGCGCGAGCAGCGCAGGCGCTTCGCTTACACCGTTCACAAGGCTTCCGTGGAGGCATGACCGGCTTGCGATTGAATACGCGAGGGGTTATGTCTTTCAACATTCTCGCATTCGGATGGTGCGACCGCTTTGGCGTACATTGCGAAAAGTAATATTTTGTCGTATCATTACTCTAATATGTGGCGTGCGAAAATAAAATTTTGAGCAAATGGAGAGAGAATCCGTGACGGTAACCATTTATGATGTAGCAAGAGAAGCAGGCGTGTCGATGGCTACAGTATCCCGGGTCGTGAACAACAACCCGAATGTTAAACCAGCGACAAGGAAGAAAGTGTACGAAGCCATTGAACGTCTGGGCTATCGGCCAAATGCGGTAGCTCGCGGTCTAGCGAGCAAGAAAACAACAACGGTAGGCGTAGTCATACCGGATATTTCCAATGCGATTTTTGCCGAAGTGGCACGCGGAATCGAAGACATCGCCAATATGTATCATTATAATATCATTTTGTGCAACGCCGACAAGAAGAAGGACAAGGAAATCCGGGTTATCAACACGCTTCTGGAGAAGCAAGTTGACGGTTTGCTGTTCATGGGCGGCGCGGTTACGGAAGATCATTTGCAAGCGTTCAAGACAGCGAACGTTCCGATCGTGCTTTGCGCGACAAGCGACGACAACAACCAAATTCCTTCCGTGGACATCGACCATGAAGAAGCGGCTTATGATGCTGTCATGAAGCTTGTTTCCCAAGGTCATAAGCGCATTGCCATGATTAGCGGCACGCTTCAGGACCCATCCAATGGCTATGCAAGATTTCAGGGCTATAAGCGCGCACTGGAGCAATCGGGCATTACATATGATGACACATTGGTTCGCATAGGCAACTACAGGTATGAGTCCGGCGCCGAAGCGATGAAATATTTTATCGATCTCCCGGAACGCCCGACAGCCGTATTCTCCGCAACGGATGAGATGGCGATTGGCGCAATCCACTGCATTCAGGATTCCGGCTTGCAGGTGCCTGCGGATATTTCCGTTATCAGCGTAGATAACAGCCGCATGGCTTCTATGGTTCGTCCGCAGCTGACTGCAGTCGCACAGCCGATGTATGATATCGGTGCGGTATCGATGCGTCTGCTCACGAAGCTCATGAAGAAAGAAAATGTAGAGCAATCCAAGGTTACGCTGCCGCATGAGATTGTAGTTCGTCAATCGGTTGGGGGAATATAATATATAATGGCTATAACGAAAATCGGCATCATCGGCGCTATGGCGGAGGAGATTGAGCTTCTTCACCAGCATGTCGCCGTCGCTTCGGAATTTACGAAAGCTGGCATTACGTATTATGAAGGAGTCCTGCATGACAAGCAGGTTATCTATTGCAAATCGGGCGTCGGCAAGGTCAACGCCGCGGTATGTACTCAAATTTTGCTAGACGCAGGCGCGGACTGCGTTTTGTTCACGGGTGTTGCGGGTGCGCTGGATCCAAAGCTGGACATCGGCGATATCGTAGTATCCGAGAGCTGCATCCAGCATGATATGGACTGCACGCCGCTGGGATTCGCCAAGGGCGTCATTCCATTCCATCCCCGTTCTGAGTTTGCAGCGGACAAGCATCTCGTCGAGCTTGCGTATGCAGCAAGCGAGAAGCTGTTCCCGGGCCGCAGCCTGAAGGGCAAAGTGTTGTCTGGCGATCAGTTTATCGCGAGCCGAGAAGCGGTAGAGTCGCTGCATCAGGAGCTGCAGGGCGCTTGCGCTGAGATGGAAGGGGCATCTGTCGCGCAGGTATGCGATATGAACGGCATTCCGTATGTCGTCATCCGCTCCATGTCCGACAAGGCTGACGGCTCCGCCCATGTGAATTTTCCGGAATTCACGGTGAAAGCCTCGACCCATTCGCATCAGATCATCGACGAGATGGTCAAACATATCTAGCACTTATGTGCCGCTCTACCGTCATCATCGACGGTAGAGCGGCTTTTTTATGTTTGTTTGGGCTAGGGAGGGAAGGCTCGTTGTAACATGCTATAACACCACTTATTACTGAAAGGGAGCTTGTAACACCGCGTAGCACCGCTGGATGCTCACAATGCAGTAAAATGGAGCTGTAACGCCGTGAGGCGCCGTTACATGCTCAATATGCAGTGAAATGGAGCTGCAACGCCGCGTAGCACCGCTACATGCCCAAAACGAAGTAAAATGGAACTGTAACGCTGTGAGACACCGCTACATGCCCAAAACGAAGTGAAAGGGAGCTGCAACGCCGCGAGGCACCGTTACATGCCCAATACGCAGCAAAATGGAACTGCAACGCCGCGAGGCACCGCTACATGCTTAAAACGCAGTGAAATGGAGCTGTAACGTCGCGTAGCCCCGCTACATGCTCAAAAAGCAGCAGATTGGAGCTGCAACATCGCGTAGCCCCGTTACATGCTCAAAAAGCAGCAGATTTGAACTGTAACGCCGTGAGGCCTCGCTACATGCTCAAAACGCAGCAGATTGGAACTGCAACGTCGCGAGACACCGTTACAAGTTCAAAACGCAGGAAATTGGAGCTGCAACGTCGCGAGGCACCGCTACATGCTCAAAAAGCAGCAGATTGGAGCTACAACGCCGTGAGGCACCGTTACATGCCAAAGACACAAGGAATTGGAGCTGTAACGCCGTGAGGCCTCGCTACATGCTCAAAAAGCAGCAGATTGGAACTGCAACGCCGCATAAGCACCGCTACATGCTCAAAAAGCAGCAGATTGGAGCTACAACGCCGTGAGGCACCGTTACATGCCAAAGACACAAGGAAATGGAGCTGTAACACCACGAGGCACCGTTACATACTGAAAACGCAGGAAATTTGAGCTGTAACGTCGCGTAGCCCCGCTACATGCTCAAAAAGCAGCAGATTGGAGCTGCAACATCGCGTAGCCCCGTTACATGCCCAATACGCAGCAAAATTGAACTGCAACGTCGCGAGACACCGTTACAAGTTCAAAACGCAGGAAATTGGAGCTGCAACGTCGCGAGACACCGTTACAAGTTCAAAACGCAGGAAATTGGAGCTGTAACGCCGTGAGGCACGACGATCAACTTACTCGCAACTAACGCCATGTGTGCCACAGTCCTTCGCAGCAGGCTCCCATCAACAAAATAGCTATCGACTAGAGCGTTGCGCCCTTGGCCGATAGCTATTTGTGTTACTTCTATAGATGGTACGACGTACGGATGATGCAAGCATAACGTTATAAATCCTGAATAACAATGGATTGTGTGTTGCGATTCTGCTCATTGATGATGTCGCGGCGCGGGATTGGCGGGATGGCGGTGCTGTCGTCCTGCCAGTTGTCCGGCAGCGGAACGGGGCTTTCGCCTCTCCAATGCTCCAGCCAAGGAGCCGGCAGGGCAGTTGCTTGCTCCGCACGGATAATCGCAGCTAGCGGATGATCCGTCATCTCCAGCCATACCTGTGCCCAGGCCCGCGGGACGACGCGCCAGATGTCGTAACCGCCTCCGCCAAGCGCGACCCAGCGGCCTTCCGTATACTTGTGCGCCAGCTCATGCAGAATCGCGGGGATTTCCTCATAAATCCGCATGCTGCAATGGATATGCGACAACGGGTCGTACGCATGGGCGTCACAGCCGTGCTGGCTTAGGATGACATCCGGCTTGAACGCTTCGATGACCTTGCGGATCGTCACGTTAAAGCTCTCCAGCCATGATTCGTCTTCCGTGAAGGGTTCCAGCGGCACATTGAAGCAGGCTCCGAAGCCTTTGTCTACACCTTTCTCATAAGCATAGCCTGTGCCGGGGAACAGATATTTGCCGGTTTCATGAATGGAATAAGTGCACACATCGGGGTCGTCATAGAACGACCACTGCACGCCGTCACCATGATGGACATCCGTGTCGATATAGAGAACGCGGGCGTTGTACTTGTTGCGAAGATGCGTAATCGCGATAGCAGCATCATTGTACACGCAGAAGCCCGCAGCGCGGTCCGGGAAGGCGTGATGCAATCCTCCCGCCAGATGAAAAGCATGCAGGGCGCGGCCGCTCATAACGGCTTCTGCGGCTTCTACCGAGCCGGTTACAATTGCGCTGGCCGCTTTGTGCAACCCGGTGAAGAAGGGCGTATCTTCCGTCTGCAGGCCGAATTGCTCGGCGAGCACCGCCTTGCTGCGGGGATCGCCTTCTGTATCCAGCAGCTTGACGGCTTGCACATAATCGTGACGGTGCACGAGCTTAAGCATTTCATCATCGATGAGATAATCAGGCCGTATGATCTGTTCGTTCGTAAGCGCTTGCGCTTCCTTCAGCAGATCGATCGTTAACGCTTGACGGATCGGATCGAAGGGATGGTCATCATGAAATTTATAGCCGGATGAATCGGGATGATGAATGAATACAGCGTTTGATACCATTCTGAGCTCATTTCCTTTCCCTGCAAAATGTACGGCTTAATACATGAATCGATTGCGGAACCGGACTCGGTCGAACTGCTCGATGGAGCTGAGCGGCACTTCCTTGCCGATACGAACCATGAGGCAATTCGCGGGATGCGAGCATATCTCCGGATCATCGGTGGCATACCAGATCATGCCTGCCGATTTCATCAGGTTTTCCATCATGGTACGGTAATCCCATACATTCAGGCCTGTGCCCTCGAGATCCCAGTGCCAATAATATTCCGTTGTGTATACAATCATATTTTCCAGCTGCTCCTCAGCGAAGGCCATATGGATCAGACGTTTGCCAAGGCCGTAAGAGCGGTAATCATTAGCGACTTCAATTGCGCCGAGCTCTACCAGATCCTTCATTCCGCCCTCTGACCAGCGCTCAAGCTCATCCGGATAATGGAACGTCACATATCCAACGATCAATTCGCCTTCCCGGGCGAGAATGATGCGCCCTTCCTCCAGCCCGGCAATCTCTACAAGCGCTTCATGCTGATCCTTCGGCCTTCGGAAGGCGTCTAACGACGGGTGCATCGTATATGTGGCAAGGCGCTCGGGAGGGACTGGGCCCTCAATAATCAGCTCGTGGTTGTCACGTGTCGTAATCATGTCTCTCTGCAGCCGCTTTCGGTGCTCCATTCAGTGGTCCCCTTTCATTTCAACTGTCGCGAGAAAACTGATTATTTCTTCCTCCAAATTGATTATTTCCTACTATTGTTTATAACAAACAATCAAGAAAATGAAAAGCGTAGTCGAAAGGAAAGATGTTGTGGTATAATGATAGAGGATTTTTGAAAGCGCATACCTATACCAACGTTTTACAGATTTGATGGGAGAGTGATAGAATGATCAACTTGCATCAAGAGCGTGTACCAGCAACAGCGACGAACCCGAATTTGAAAAATTACGAAGAAGCGGCAGCAACCTTCCAATGGGAGCAAATCGAGAAGCAGTTCAGCTGGCATGAGACGGGAAAGGTGAACATGGCTTATGAAGCGATTGATCGCCATCTCGAGCTCGGTAGAGGCAATAAAGTAGCGCTTTACTACAGCGACAGCGAACGCGATGAATCGTATACATTCGAGCAGCTGAGCAAACAATCCAACCGGTTCGCCAACCTCCTTCGCAAGCTTGGAGTCGGCAAAGGCGAGCGCGTCTTCATCTTCATGCCGCGTACGCCTGAGCTTTATTTCAGCGTGCTGGGCTCACTGAAGATCGGCGCAGTAGTAGGCCCGTTGTTCGAGGCCTTCATGGAGACAGCAGTCAAGGACAGACTGCAGGACAGCGAGGCGATTGCCATCGTTACGACCCCTGCGCTGCTGCACAGAATCAAGCGCGACGAGCTGCCTAATCTGAAGCATATTATCGTCTACGGCGACGACATTCCGGCTGAAGAAGGCATCGTAAATTTCAAAGAACAAATTAGCCAAATGTCTGACGAAGCCGAGATTGAATGGCTGGATCGCGAGGACGGGCTGATACTGCATTATACATCCGGATCGACGGGCAAGCCGAAAGGCGTGTTCCATGCCCAAAACGCAATGGTCCAGCACAAATATACAGGCCAAGTTGTCCTTGACCTGAAGGATGACGACATCTACTGGTGTACGGCTGACCCAGGCTGGGTAACCGGCACGTCCTACGGCATATTCGCTCCGTGGCTGAACGGCGCGACGAATGTGATCCGCGGCGGACGATTCAGCCCTAGCGATTGGTACAGCGTTATCCAGAAATATAAAGTTACAGTATGGTACAGCGCCCCTACGGCATTCCGCATGCTGATGGGAGCGGGCGACGACCTGTCGAAGCAATTCGATCTGTCCAGCCTGCGCCATGTGCTCAGCGTCGGCGAGCCGCTCAACCCTGAGGTTGTGCGTTGGGGCATGAAGGTCTACAATCAGCGTATTCATGATACATGGTGGATGACAGAGACGGGCGGACAGCTCATCTGCAACTATCCAAGCATGGATATCAAGCCGGGCTCCATGGGCAAGCCGCTGCCAGGCGTACAAGCGGCGATTATCGATGACAGCGGCAATGAAGTTCCGCCTTACCGTATGGGCAATCTGGCCATTCGCGTGCCATGGCCGTCCATGATGCGCAAAATTTGGAACAATCCTTCCAAGTACGAGGAATACTTCCGTCTTCAGGGCTGGTATGTATCCGGCGACTCCGCTTATATGGACGAGGATGGCTACTTCTGGTTCCAAGGCCGCATCGACGATGTCATTAATACAGCAGGCGAGCGCGTAGGGCCATTCGAGGTCGAGAGCAAGCTGGTTGAGCATCCGGCTGTAGCGGAAGCTGGCGTCATCGGCAAGCCTGACCCAATGCGCGGAGAGATTATTAAAGCCTTTATCGCGCTTCGCGAAGGCTATGAGCCGTCCGAAGAGCTGAAGAAAGAGATTTCCCAGTTCGTGAAAATCGGCCTGTCCGCTCACGCGGCGCCAAGAGAGATTGAATTCAAGGATAAGCTGCCAAAGACACGCAGCGGCAAGATTATGCGGAGGGTCCTGAAGGCATGGGAGCTTAACCTGCCGACAGGGGATCTGTCCACAATTGAAGATTAAGCCCAAAAGAAAGCCTTCAAATCCATACGTGGATTTGAAGGCTTCTTTTTACATCCATCGAAAAATTGCATAGGGGAGACACACCAGAATTTGTTGGCATGCAAAAAATAGCGCCCCCGAGAGGAGGCGCTATTTTACTGCGGATAGCGGTTCTTTACCGCTTCATCCTATATTAATTGATCGTGACTTTCGCCGATGGCGATGATACGCCTGAGCTGTTCTCTGCCGTAATCTGATAGCTTCCGCTGGATAGCGGGGACAGATGCTCGAAGCTGGTCTGTGAAGTCGTGCCCAGCTTAATGTAGTTGCCGTCGTTGCCTGCGCTGTAGTAGATATTGTACAGCGTCACTTGATCGGAGACGGGATTGGCAGCCCAGCTTAGCAGAACGCTTAGATCTGAGCTTTCCGCTTTAAGGCCGGTCGGCGCGGATGGCGGTGTGCCTGTCTCGCTGCCGCTGTTATTCCCGTTATTTCCTCCGTTGTCACCGCCGCCAGGGATGCCCGGCACGCCTGGAATTTCAGGCAGCTCCGGCTGCACCGTGCCGTAGCTCATGATGGCGCTTGGCGCTGATTCTTTGCCGACGACGTCTACAGCTACGACGTAATACGTTGCCGCTTCTTTGTCCGATGCTTTGAAGCTGAACTTCGTTTCGTCTCCAAGCAGTATCGATGCGCCGAATTTCGCATAGTCCGCTTGGTTTGTAGAACGGTACAGCCTGTAGCCGACCACGTCAGGCGATTTGCTTGCCCCGAAGGTGATCGTAATATCGCCTGAGCCGGAAGAGCTGAGCTTCGCATCCGGCGGCGTCTGCGGCGCCGCGCCGTCATCGGTGCGCGGATCGGTCTTCGAAGGCGCGTCATTTTGCGCGTCCATCGGCACGTACACCTCAAGCGGCCTTCTGTTTTTGGCCGGAAGCTTGGATTGCGCTTCCTTGATTTCGTCCATCAGTACATCAAGCGGCTTCTTGCGCTTAATAACGATCTTTTCCTTCAGCATATCGTCAGGCGTCAATTCGTTAGGAACGTAGTTGATGCCTTCATACGTAATGTATTTCATGCTGACGAGCGCGTCGTCCGCTTTCTTCGGCAAATATTGTCTGTTGAACCAGTCGGTCACCAGCAGCCCTGCGGATCTGGTCAAATCCGTAGGCAGCAGTCCGCTTGCCTTGGAGACTGTGGCTTTCACGACGCCTTCCGGTTGAGGGAATTTGTCGGTTACGAACATCTCCGGCTTTCGCTCCGTCAGCTCATTCATGATGATCGTCCAGATGGAGCGTGCGCGGGTCTGGCCGTTGTTGGAGAGGGAATTGACCTGCTCCTCATAGCCCGCCCATACGCCAAGCGTGACGTCAGGCGTGAAGCCCATGAACCATACGTCGCCGTAGCTTTGAGTGGAACCGGTTTTGCCTGCGACCGGAATTTTGCCGTATTGCTTGAACTGCTTGGATACTTGATGGCCGGAGCCGGAAGGATCGGAGATTACCGTCCTCAGCATATCCGTCATCAGGAAAGCGGTCTGCTCAGAGAAGACACGCTTTGGCTGTTCTTTGTGCTCATAAATAATTTTGCCATTCGCATCCGTTATCTTTTGAATCATATATGCGTCCTGGAAGACGCCCTGATTCGGGATAGAGCCGTAAGCATTGGTCATCTCTTCGACCGATACGCCGAGGCGCAGACCCCCGATAACACCAGTCTGGGAATAAGCATCCTCAGGCTGCAAGGTTGTAATGCCCAGCGATCTTACAAATTCCCATGATTTTTCGATCGTTACATCTTCGTTAAAGATTTTCAGAGCCGGCAGGTTAAGCGAGCGGTTAAGCGCATCGCGTGCAGTGACAAGTCCTCTGAACTTGTTCGTTACGTTCATTGGGATATGGAAGCCCTTCTGACCGTCCTTCAGCACGATCGGAGCATCGTCAATAATGCTTCCCGGCTGGATGATGCCCGCATCGATCGCCGGCAAATAGGCAGCCAGCGTCTTCATTGTGGAGCCCGGCTGACGAATCATTTGAGTCGCAAAGTTCATCTGCTCCTCGTAGAAGTCGCGGCCCTCCAGCATGCCGATAATGGCACCGGTTTTGTGATCCAGCATGACGCCTGCGATCTGCTCGATACCCTTCTTCTCGCTGTACGGTGTGAAGTTGTTTTCATTGCTTGCAACCTCACGCATAATCGTATAGACATCTTTGTCGATCGTCGTATAGACATGATAGCCGCCGCGGAGCAGCTGCTCGCGCGCTTCCTCGATCTGGGCAGCGTTCTCTTTCTTGCGAAGGTCGGCTTTGGTCAATGCCGGGTTGCTCTGCATGAGCAGCACTTCCGCTGCTTGACGCTCGGCTTCAAGCATTAGGTAAGGATAAGTCGTATAAGCTTTCTCGCTCGGCGGAGCAAGAGAAGAGCGGATATCGAACTTCAGCGCTTCTTCATATTGCTGCTGAGTCAGCCTTCCCGTCTCCATCATGCGCTTCAATACGAGCTGCTGGCGTTTCGTCGCACGCTCGAATCCGGCTTCGTTGAACTTGCCTGAGCCGGTGAAGGCCGTGTAGAGCGAAGGCAGCTGCGGCAAGCCTGCCAGGTAAGCGGACTGGGCTGTATTAAGCTTGGACAGATCGGTAATGCCGAATATGCCTTTAGCAGCCGCTTTAATGCCGAATACTTGATAGCCGTTGGAGCCATTGCCGAACGGCATTTTGTTAAGGTAAGCCGCCAATATTTCTTCTTTCGTCAGATAACGCTCCATGCGCAGCGACAGGAAGATCTCTTTGATCTTGCGGCTGTCGGTTTTGTCGAGGCTCAGGAATACGCGGCGCGCCAGCTGCTGTGTCAGCGTACTGCCGCCGGTCTGCGTATCTTCATTAAAAAGCTTTTGTTTTACGGCGCGTCCGAGACCGTTGATATCAACGCCTTCATGCTCGAAAAACTTGTTGTCCTCCGTAGAAAGCAGGGCGTCAATGACGGATTGCGGAATTTCGTCGTATGTAATGACGATCCGGTCCTCATCGGTACGGAGCTGTCCGACCAGCGAGTCATCTCTAAAGTACACGTAGCCGGTCATGGAATATTCGCCGACTTTGTTCTGAATGACGCTCTGCGGCCGAATTTCTTCATCTTTGACGAGCGCGGCTACGTAACCGGTCATGACGCCGCCAGCCAGCAAGCCGAAAATTATGCCAAAATAAACAATCCATTTTACGGTAATGAATGATACCAAGCCGAATAATCGCCATCTGCTGTATGATGCCTTCGGCGATGGTTGACGATCTTCTTGCATGCGAATAACTCCTCCTCCAAAATAGCATAACCATTATAGCACAAAACCCTGTGAGGTACATGTTTCGTACCCTGATATTCCAATTCCGCCCATTGTGGCGGCGCACTGTACTGTCCCCCCTGCGTTCCGGAGACGACCGAGACTGCCGTAATCCAGCGGGTTAATCAGCAGAAAACAAGCATTTCTTCATTATATAGACGAAGTGTAAGGGGAAAAAGTTTTGTTTGGCCGTTATATGAACAGCTGGATAAGCGCTATCCTTGTTAATTGTTTTAGAACTTAAATAAGAGTATTGCTGCATCTGCGGTTCAAGTGTACCATGGAAGAGGGCAGCCTGCCGCTGAGGCATGCTGGCGGCAATAAGACTTATTTAGAAGACCGATACAGCGAGGCTCAAGTCAATTGGCAGTACATGTCTTTTTCAAGTAACTGGAAGATGTGGCGGCGTTCTTGTCTGCATGAGTCGAATTCATGCTGCTGCAGGCGATTATTTTGGAAACTATTTAAGAACTAAAACGTAATAAATAACGGAAACGATAACAGGTTATGCCTTTTGAGAAAGGAGGAGGAAAATGGAGACGGTGTATATGGCTTGTCTCATCGGCGGTATTCTCTACGCGCTAATCAGTGTTGTATTCGGGGACTGGCTCAGCCAGGCGATGGACGGGGTGCTTGACTTCCTGTCGCTCGACGGTCCGTCCATTTTCCAGCCGATGACGCTGGTAGGCGGAATTACGATCTTCGGGGGAGCCGGTCTGCTGCTGGAGCGATACAGCGGGCTGGGCGCATGGGTTGTTGCATTGGTTGCTGTGCTCATTGCGATTGTAGGCGCAATCGCCGTTTTCTTCCTATATGTGAAGCCGATGGAGAATAGCGAGAATTCGATTGCGTTCACGATTGGCTCGCTTGCCGGATCTCAAGGGGAAGTGCTCGTTCCGATCCCTCAGAACGGTTACGGAGAGGTGCTGGTTAAGGTAGGGGCGGGCAATACGAATCAGATCGCCGCCAGTTATGACCAGAAGCCGATTGCCGGCGGAGCGCAGGTTGTTGTGATTGACGTCAGGGAAGGCGTATTATATGTGTCCGAGCTGAACCTGTCGATCTAATAAAACTTTAGAAGAGAGAGGAGAAAATGAATGAATTTTGAGGAGTACATTACGATTCCTATTATTGTAGTCGGGGTGCTGGTTGTCCTTGGCCTTGCATTCTGGGCGCGCTACAAGACTGTAAGCCCGGATGAGGCAATGCTGGTGACGGGTTCCTTCCTGGGGAACAAAAATGCATCTGTCGACGAATCCGGCCGCAAAGTGAAAATCATTAGAGGCGGGGGCGCATTTATCCTTCCGATCTTCCAAAAGGCAGAGTATCTGTCGCTTCTATCTCACAAGCTTGACGTCTCGACACCGGAAGTATACACCGAGCAGGGCGTTCCGGTTATGGCGGACGGCGTTGCGATCATCAAGATCGGCGGCGCGGTTGAAGATGTCGCGACAGCGGCTGAGCAGTTCCTCGGCAAGCCGACGGAAGCGCTGAAAGGCGAAGCACAAGAGGTGCTTGAAGGTCATCTGCGGGCGATTCTGGGCTCTATGACAGTAGAGGAAGTATACCGCAACCGCGACAAGTTCGCCCAAGAGGTGCAAGGCGTAGCGGCGAAGGATCTCAAGAAGATGGGCCTGCAGATTGTATCGTTCACGATCAAGGATCTGCGCGACAAGCACGGTTATCTGGATGCGCTCGGCAAGCCGCGTATCGCAGCGGTTAAGCGCGATGCGGAGATTGCTGAAGCCGAAGCGGTGCGGGATGCCCGTATCCAGAAGGCGCTTGCGTCCGAAGCGGGTCAGAAAGCGGAGCTTCTGCGCGATACGAATATCGCCGAAGCCGAGAAGGACAAGGAAATGAAAGTCGCTTCCTTCAAACGCGACCAAGATACGGCGAAAGCGGAAGCGGACCAGGCGTATTCGATTCAGGAAGCGCGCGCGAAGCAAAGCGTGGTCGAGGAGCAGATGCAGGTCGAGCTCGTCCGGAAGGAAAGAGAAATCGATCTGGAAGCGAAAGAAATTCTCCGCCGCGAGAAGCAATACGATGCGGAAGTGAAGAAGAAAGCGGACGCCGACCGTTACGCCGTCGAGCAAGCTGCGGAAGCGAACAAGGCGAAGCAATTGCGCGAAGCGGATGCGATGCAATACCGGATCGAAGCGGAAGCGAAGGCGCAAGCCGCGCAGAAGCGCCTGGACGGTCTGGCAGTAGCGGAGGCGGAGCGCGCGAAAGGTACGGCCGAAGCGGAAGTTATCCGTCTGCGCGGTCTCGCGGAAGCGGAAGCCAAAGAAAAGCTGGCCGATGCGTTCGCGAAGTTCGGCGAAGCGGCGGTTCTCGATATTATCGTGAAGATGCTGCCTGAGCTGGCCGGCAAAGTGGCGGAGCCGATCAGCTCCATCGACAAGCTGACTGTCGTAGATACAGGCAACGGCGAAGGAGCAGCGCGTCTGAGCAACTATGTCACGTCGCTGATGTCGACAGCGCCTGAGATGCTGAAGAGCGTATCCGGCATCGACGTGAATCAGCTGATCCAAGGACTGACGTCCAAGGCGATTGCGCCTGCAGCGCCGAAAGCTGCGCTTTCGGTACAAGCGCCGGCTGCAGCAAGCAAGCCTGCTGCTCCTCCAACACCAATTAAGCCGGTTGATCCGATCGAATAGCAGCTGGATCCATGGTATGCGAAAGGCCGAGACGAGGAAGTTAAACTTCCTTGTTCTCGGCCTTTTTGCATCCTCTCGCAACCTTGCGTTATTCGCTTGGGCGATGGCATCTCCGGTAATCGGTCGGCGAGATGCCCTCTTGATTTTTGAACGTGCGGATGAAGGTGTTGCGGTTGTTGAAGCCCACCTGCTCCCAGATTTCGTGGATAGGGGCAGATGAAGAGGTGAGCAGCTCCTTGGCTCTATTAATTCTGAGCTCTTGCAAGTACTTATGGAAGGTCGTGCCCAGCTCCTTCTTAAGCAGCCGCGACATATATTTGGGCGTCGTATTGTATTTGTCCGCGAGAATATCAAGCGTGATCTCCTCGGCATAATGGTTATCCAGATAAGCTCGGAACAGCTTAATATTGAAGGCGTCTGCAGGCGGAGACTCGCAAAGCTCAAGCACCCGGTCGAAGAAGCTGTACAAGTGCTCCGTGAGCTCCCCGGTAGAACCGACATCTGCGGACAGCAGGAACCTCGTCAAATCCAGCTCCTCCTCATGCTCCTCCGCGATATTTTTGCTCTTCAGCGCTTGTATGCCGATCAAATACAGGTTCACGAACAGCTGCTTCATGTTGCTTCCTGTAATATAGCGGTCCGTATTGGCGGCAATGATGCCACCCAGCTGCTCTCGAAACTCATCGCCCTTGCCAGCTGCAAGCAAGTTGGCCAAAATCTTCTCGTCTGTCCGGCTAAGCGCATAGCGCGCTTCATCAAGCTCATATTCCGAATACAGCACAATTCGTTTGGAATCGAGGGGAGACACTTGCCAGAGCGCTTTCATTGCCTCTACATAAGACGCCTGCATGCCGGTATAGTGTTCATGGACCAGCCCCATGCCGATATGAATGCGCAGCTCGGCTTCATCCTGCCGGAAGAGCCGGTCGATCTGTTCGAAATAAGCCGCATAGGCTTCGAAATCATCCTTAGTCTCTGGATTGATCAGCACGGCGAACATATGGGCATCCAGCTCCAGAATGTAGACGGGATGCTCTTGCGGCAGCAGAGCGTTCAGAATACGGAAGATCGTGTCTGTCGCTTCGTTTTGGAATTTCTCCGAATATAGATCGTAGAACGGCTTGCGGAAGTTGCACTGAATCAAGCTGACCTGAAAATAGGAGTTCGGGAACCGGAAGTCCAGCTTGTTCAAATACGAATCGATCACATCATCGTCATACGGGAAGTTGGATTGCAGCACCTTGGCCAAAAAATGCTTGGTAGCAATAGGCAGCGAGTACGACAGCGTCCGGTTCAGATCATCCACGTCCGTTAAGATGCGCTTGATCTCCGTATTGAGAAATTCCAGCTCGTTGAATGGCGTATGAGATTTTTCTTTCTTGGCGCCAGTTCCTTGCAGCGTCTGCACCAGCGAGCGGATCGGCGAGTAGAAGCGCCGGCTGAACAGGACCGAGAGCAGCAGAGAGACAAGGAACAGAATGCCGGTAATGGTGATGTTCCAGCTCTTCATCTTGGTCAAGGCGGACGTAAGATCGGTATGCGGAACGGCCACCACCATCGTCACATCACGGAAAAAGAAGTTGGTCGAGTATTTGATGATATGCATATTCTCGCCGGCAAGCTTGGCGTCGAACTTCGTCTCCGGATTCATAAGCAGCTTATCCATAAAGGATTGCATCGGCACATCGATGGTGCGGGTCGAAGCGAGCAGGTTGCCCTCTGTATCCGCGACCATAATCAAGCTGTTCGGGGTCAGCATGTAGCTTTGCAGCAGGTTGCGGACCTCCTCCGCCTTCATATTAATGACGTATAAATTGTTGGAATAGTGCCCGCCTACCGTTGTTTGTACGACCGAAATCGTGGATTCGCCGCGATTGCTATAGCTGCCCGAGACGACGGAAGGAGGCAGAATCGTAAACAAATGATGATTCGATTTGTATTCCTGCCAGAAAGCGAGCGGATATTGCTCCATTCTGTATACGCTTTCATAAAAAGTCTCCGGCTCATACGTGCCATTATCGCTAATGATGATCGATTCGTCGCGTTTGTAGATATAGGCATTGTCGATATAGTTGCTGCTTGCCTTGATGCGCGAAAGCGAGCGGACGGCTTGCGAATAATCTGCGTATTTCCCGATATCATCCTCCGGATATTGCGTTGTGATGACCTTAAGAATGTTCGGATCAAGCGCCAGCAGGAAATTGGATTGATAGATGCCGTCGAACAGATTGTTCATCGTGGACGACAGGTTGGACAAGGAGCGGTCGTAGTTCGTTCTAAGCTGCGCTTCAATATAGTTCATGGAGATGCTGGTGCTTAGGAACAGCGCAATTTGAATGAAGGCGGACAGCGATACGAATAAAACAATGAGCCGGAAAAAAATACTCCGAAAGCCGAGCCGTGACCATCTGTGACGGATATTTCGCATGTTCTCACCTCAACGACATTCTGTAATGGCCTGCTGCTTGATTGGATTGAACAGGTCGACTCGATTGACAAGTTTGGTTCAAATTATAGGTAACCTTCGATATAAAAGCAATGTAGAGCAATGCGAAATGTGCAACAAAGTAGAATTGTGGGACATGGGGAAATGTGCAACATATCCTCTCTGCTTGTCCGCATGACTGGTGGAGCGAATGGTGTGACAGGGGAGAAAAGCGTGACAATGCGGTATATTCGCCTATCAAGCAGCAAAGGAGAAAATCGTGACCAGAGGGTGAACTTGGCTATTACGAGCGATTCGGATGATGTGGTTAGATGGATTCACGGACCTGACGGCCGAAATAACCGCACATGAAGGGGAGTAACGACATGAACAACGCCGCCGCATCGCAGCCGAGATCAACGGATCCTATGCCGAGAGCCAAGCGTGCCGGGCGCTCATACTGGAGACGAAATTATTACTATTATGTACTGCTGGCATTGCCGCTGCTTTACTTTGCCATCTTCCGCTACGGACCGATATTCGGCAACATATTAGCCTTCCGAAGGTATACGCCGGGCGGGCCGCCTTACGGAACAGAATGGGTCGGCTTACGCTATTTCCGAATGTTCATGGAAGATCCGAACTTCTGGCTGGCATTCAAAAACACCATCCTGCTTAGCGTGATGAACCTCTGCATCAGTTTTCCGCTGCCCATTATATTCGCCCTTCTTATTAATGAAATCATGGGCGCAAGGCTGAAGAGGTTCATTCAGATCATATCGTATTTTCCGAACTTCATCTCCATCGTCGTGGTCGTTGGATTGATCAAAGAGCTGTTGTCTCCAACGAACGGCATTGTTAACAAAGTACTGGAGTCGATAGGCATTGATCCGATCTTCTTCGTGAACCAGCCGGAATGGTTCCGCTTCATCTATATTAGCTCGGATGTGTGGCAGTACATGGGCTGGAATGCCGTCATCTTCGTAGCCGCATTGGCGTCGGTCGATACGCAGCTGTACGAAGCGTCAGAGCTTGACGGGGCGGGGCGCTGGAAGCAGACGCTTCATGTGACGATACCGCAAATCTTGCCTACCATCTCCGTCGTATTCATTATTTCGCTAGGCTCGCTGCTCTCGCTAGGTTTTGAGAAGGTATTGCTGCTGTATACCGCAAGCAACTCTGCAACGAGCGATATTATCGATACATTCGTATTCCGCATGGGCCTTGAGAACAACAATTACAGCTACGCAACGGCAGCAGGCCTGTTCGGCGGCATGATCGGCTTTGCGCTTGTATCGGCAGCCAACTATATCTCGCGCAAACTGTCCGGCGTATCGCTTTATTAAGGAGGGATCGTATGTTATACCGGAAAACCAAAAGCTATCGTGTATTTATGGTCTTCAATTTCTGTATACTGAGCTTGGTTATGATCGCTATCGCATTTCCGTTTATTCATCTTATCTCGGTATCGTTCAGCGAATCGGCTGCGATACTCGGCGGCAAGGTTGTTGCCTGGCCGATTGGCTTTAATATCGACGCGTATCTCCGAATTTTCGATCACCCGACGATATTGCAGGGATTTAAAAATTCGCTTATCCAGACGGTGCTTGGGACAACGATAGGATTGTTCATGACAATCATATGCGCATACCCGCTGTCCAAAACCTTTCTGAAAGGCCGCAAGGCATTCGTGCTGATCGTCATGTTCACGATGTTCTTCAGCGGCGGTCTGATTCCGACTTATCTGGTCGTGAAGAGCGTTGGCTTGATCGATACGATATGGGCTGTGGTCATTCCGTTCTGCATTACGCCGTATTACTTGCTGCTTATGATGACCTTTTTCCAGGGCATCCCGGAAAGCGTGGAGGAAGCGGCGATGGTCGACGGGCTGAATCCGCTGCAAATCCTGTTCAAAATCGTCATTCCGTTATCGAAGCCGGTTATTGCGGCGATTACGATGTTCCTGATCGTGTATTATTGGAACAACTGGTTCAACTCGATGATTTATTTGAATTCCAGCGACATGCATCCGGTTATGATGATTGTACGCAATATCGTAGCCGGTGCTGACCTTGCATCAATGGGCTCGGGTATCGGGCAGAACGACCTGACGACGCTATCCTCGGCTTCGCTTAAAGCGGCTGTTATCATGGTCACGACAATTCCCGTCGTCTGCGTATTTCCCTTTGCGCAAAAGCATTTTGCCAAGGGGGTGATGCTCGGCGCGGTTAAGGGCTGATTTATCTCATACTCGTTTGGGCTACCACAAAAAAAAGGGAGGATTCACCAATGAATATGAAATTTCGCAAAGGAGTCATGACGACGCTGGCGGCGCTGCTTGTTGCTCTGCCGCTCAGCGCATGCTCTCAATCATCCAAGGAGCCGAGCTCTGAGCAGGCTGGCCCGACCAGCCTATCCATGATGTACAGCGATTCGTCCGCTTATCCGTTCAACAAGGAATGGGCTCTCTTCAAGGAATTGCAAGCCAAGGGCAACGTAGCGATTGATGTGCAGGCCGTGCCATCGCCTGACTATAAGAACAAGCTTAAGATCGTTCTGAGCTCGGGCACGATTCCCGATCTGGTGACGGAAGTAACGCAAGAGATCGTGCTGGAATTTGCACAGAACGGCGTGCTGCTGCCGCTGAGCGACTACATGGATAAGCTTCCGAATCTCGAGAAGAAAATTAAAGAATATGAGATCGAGGATGAGCTCGACAACTGGCGGACTAAGGACGGCAAGCTGTATGTTGCTCCAGTTATGAATGAAGCTGCTCTTTATAATACAGCGCCTGTCATCCGGGTGGACCTGCTGAAGAAATACAACTTGAATGTGCCGGAGACGATGGATGATCTGTACAACGTGCTGAAAGTGCTGAAGGAAAACGATCCTTCTTCGTACCCGATGGCGAACCTTGTCCGCGCGGAGACAATCCGCAATCTGTCTGGCGCCGCATGGGGCATCGATCCTTCCTATAACGGCTTTGTATACGACGAGGCGAAGCAATCCTATACGTACCTTTATACAAGCGAGAACTACAGACAATATGTGACGTTCCTGAACAAGCTGGTATCCGAGAAGCTGGCCGATCCGGAGCTGTTCACCTCCAGCCTGGATTCCTGGAAGCAGAAATTGGTAACAGGGAAAAGCGTGTTCACTTACACGTGGATCAGCGAACTGGCTCAGCTCAATGCGGACGGCAAGAAAAATGTAAGCCCGGACTTCGAGCTGGCGCCGATTCCGCCGATTGCAGGTCCTGGGGGCAAGCTGGCTGCCAGCACGCAGCGCATCCCGCACGGTATCGTTATTCCAGCCTCAGCTGCAAATAAACCATATTTTGATGATCTCCTGGCATTTGTGGATTATCTGTACAGCGATGAAGGCAATAACATCGTCACTTGGGGTCAAGAAAATGACTCTTACACCGTTGTAGACGGCAAGAAGCAATTCACGGACAAAATTACGGGCGCAACAAGCATCCAGCGCGCACTGTGGGACAGCGGGGCTTCCAACCAGAACTACACGATGCTGTACACCTACGACTGGTTCACCAAAGTACTGGACAATCCGCTTGTAACGTCGCTTACCGAAGAAGCCCGGACGAACAATTGGTTCCCGGCGATCGTGAAAGTGCCGAAGCTGACCACGGATGAGAAGGAAGAAGAGAACATGCTGCTTACAACCTTGAAGGACAGCTATGCGAAAGCGCATGACGGCTTTGTATTCGGTCGGCTGGCAAGTGACGCTGATTGGGACAACTATGTGAAGGACATGGAAAATAAAGGCGTCAAAAAACTGATTGAGCTGTACAACAATTCGATGAAGTAACCCGTGATACAGGGCACTTGCTGCCCTGTTCTCCATCTTAATTTGGACACCGGTAAAAGGTGCGTGCGAAAGGAATGGGCGATATGAACGAAGTGTTGAACGTTTTGGTGATCGGGGCACATCCCGATGAGCCGGATATTTATGCAGGCGGAACGGCGGCGCTGTTTGTGTCCATGGGCCACCGCGTAAAGTTTCTGTCGTTGACGGATGGCTGCTGCGGGCATGGGACAATGGACCGCTCCGAGCTGGTGGAGCGGCGCAAGGGTGAAGCGGAGCTGGCGAAGCAGCGGCTTGGGCTGGTGGAATACGAGGTGCTGGACACGCATGACGGAGAGCTTCTGCCGACCATCGAGATGCGCCAGGAGGTCATTCGCCAGATTCGGCGATTCCAGGCTGATGTGGTCATCTCGTTCCATCCGGAAGGCGGCCGCCATCCTGACAACCGCTATGCCGGACGTATCGTAGGCGATGCTGCGCCGTTCATCCATGTGCCGCTTACTGTACAGGACACTCCTATCCCGGCGAAAAGGCCGATCTATCTGCTTATGCCGGACTACTCCATGAAGGAACGCTATTCTGCCGATCTCGTTGTCGACATTGGGGAAGCGGTAGAACAGAAGCTGCTTGCTTGCGATGCCCATGCCACTCAATTCTATGAGTTCAGCTCTTGGGGCGAGGAGCATACCATACCGGAGGATTGGGAGGGCAAGAAGCAATTTCTGCTCGCAGGCTGGGCCTCGTTCTTCGATGCAAGCGAAGAGATGGTGCCGGCTCTGGAGCGCGGATATGGCAAGGAGCGGGCATCGCGAGTCCGGTATGCGGAGCCGTTCGAATTCGCGCCTTACGCCAGCCGCCCGACGGAGGAGCAGCTGAAGCGGTTATTCCCGATGGTTCGTTCTTAAACTCGGACATGTCAAAACACAGATTGTCAGTTTTAGATATTAATAGGATTGGGGCAGGTGAACGTACATGAAATTAGGCATTGATATGCATCATGGTTTTTTGCAAGAGGAGCTTCCGGTTGAGGAGGCGCTCCAGAAGGCGAAGCGCGAGGGATTTGACGGCGTTTATTATAAGCTGCCGCTCTCCGTATCTCCAACTCTGGATCGTGCCGAGCTCCAGGCTGCGGCCGACTGCGCAAGAGAGCTGGGCCTGTATATCGACTTTGGCATCGGGCGCGTCAATCCGTTCAATACGAATGAAACGCCGGAGGCCTGGACGATTGGCGGCGGCGATTACAAGCGCGCTGTCGAGAAGATGCTGGAAGCGGCGGCGTTCATGGGCGCCAAGGAGCTGATCGGAGTGACAGCCGGCTGGAAGGGCGAGCATAAGGGCTACCATGTGTACGACCGGTTCCGCACCGATGTCACTTGGACAGAGCAGCTGCAGGCGACCGCACGTTTTTTGAAATCGCTCGCGCCTGCTCTGCGGGATACCGGAACGCGGATTAACCTGGAGACGCATGAGGAAATAACGTCGTTTGAAATATTGCGCTTGATTGAAGAAGTGGGCGAGGATGTGCTGGGCGTGGCATTCGATACCGCGAATGTCGTATCGCGGGCGGAAGATCCCGTAAGCGTAGCGCGCAGAACCGCTCCATATGTGCATCAAATGCATGCCAAGGACTGTATTCTGTACTTCTCGGATACGGGACTGGTACGGCAAGTGAAGCCGGCGGGCGAGGGCTTCGTTGACTTCCGCGAGATCTTCTCCATCATCTCGGCGCATCAGCCGGATCTGCATATTCAGATCGAAGACCATAAGGGCCTCATGCATCTGGATCTGTATGTAGCAGAGTGGCGCAACAGCCATCCCGATCTGACGGTAGAGGAGACGGCGGAGCTTGTGAGACATGCATGGCGCTGCCAGCAGCGCATTCAATCCGGCAATCTGCCTGATCCTGCCATCTATGAGGTGCCGGTCTATGCGGAGCAGCGCGACCAGCGGCTGCAGCAGGCGACGTCCCATCTGAGCGGCATCCTTCGGGAAATGGGGCTGCGGCCATGAAGAAGAAGCTAAAGGGCGCTTACGTCATCGGCTATGAAGGCAACGACCATGTCATATACCGGAATGGCGAAGTGGTATACGAAGGCGACACGATCCTGTATGTTGGCAAGCAATATCCAGGAGCTGTCGATGAGGAGCTGGACATGGGGCTGGCGATTATTAGCCCCGGCTTCATCGATCTCGATGCGCTTGTGGATATCGACCATGGCATCCTTGATGTAGCGGTGCCTAGGACGCCGGGAGACCGGTACCGTCGCAATTTGGACACCTTCCGCAAGAAGGATCTGTTCAGCCGGGAGGAGCTGCGCACCAAGCATCGCCTGTCTTATGCCCAGCTTATAATGAACGGCATAACAACGGGCATGCCGATTGCCGGAGACGGATTCCGTGCCTGGGCGGAGACGTATGAGGAGATGGCTGACGGAGCGGAGATTGCTGCAGAGCTTGGCATGCGGATGTATCTCGGACCAAGCTACCGGATGTCGCCTTCGCCGCATGCCCCGGTCGATACTGTTAGAGGGCCGGCAAGCGTACAGGATGCTTTCCGGTATGTAGAGAATTTCGACGGCTCGTTCGGCGGACTAATCCGAGCATTCCTATCGCCATGCCAGCTTCTGAATTTGACAGTGGACGTAGTGAAGGAGACGAAGGCGTTCAGCGACAGCACGGGAGCGCCGATTCGCCTGCACTGCGCGGAATCGCCACAAGAGGCGGCGTATCTGATGGAGAAGTATGGTCTGTCGCCGATTGAATATTTGGCTCATCTGGAATTTCTGGGCGCCAGAACGCTTATTCCTCATGCCATACTTACCGGGCCGATGCTGAGCAGCGGCAAGCCGAAGACGGATGAGCTGGCATTGCTGGTGAATTCCGCTGCTTCCGTCGTTCATACACCGATTGCGGAATCCCACGGCGGCCAGGCGCTGTATTCGTTCAGCCATTACCTGTCAGCCGGCGTCAATATGACGATGGGTACCGATACGCATCCGGCCGATATGATCCAGAACCTTAATTTTGCTTGGAATCTGACGCGGATTATTGAACGCGGCGAGCTGTTCAATCCATATGGAGGCCCGATTGAAGCCGCAGCGCGCAAGACCACGGAAGCGGATCTGTTCCGCGCGGCGACGACGAACGGCGCGAAGGCGCTTGGGCGCGACGATCTGGGCAAGCTGGCACCAGGCGCCAAAGCCGACATTATCGTGGTCGCGCTGGATTCGCTGCGCGTGACGCCGATTGAAGATCCGATCCGCACACTCATTATGAATACGACCGGAGCGAATGTCCGGGATGTTGTCATTAACGGGCGTACGGTTATGAGAAACTTCGTGCTGCCGGACCTGGATACAGAGGAGCTGCGGGAGAAAGGCCAACTGTGCTTCGACAAATATAAAGCCTGCTATACCGCGACCGATCAGGAGCTCAGGTCCGGCGATGTGCTTTTTCCGCCAGCTTTTCCGATTATTGATTAGCACTCATGTTTAGTTGAAGGAGATAGTTTCTGTGGTCTTAATTATGCCTTTTGCGGCAGCTTCCTTGTTCGTGCTTCAATCGCTTTTGCTTAAGAGGCTGGGCGGCAGAGGACAGGATACATTCACGGTTCATGCCGCCTACATGCTTCTGGTTGCGGCTGGCTGCCTGATTGCATGGGCGGCATCGCAGGGCGGACTGCGAATCAGTCCGGCTTCGGCTCTGATCGGGCTGCTGTACGGCATTGACTTCGCCCTCACGATGATCTTGTATGCGAAGGCTTTGTCATCCGGGCCGCTGTCCTATTCTTCGTTCTGCTTCTCGGCGAGCATGCTCATTCCGGTAGCGGCCAGCAGCGTGCTCTGGGGCGAGCGGCTTAGCCCCCCACAATCGGTCGGCATTGTTCTGTTCCTCTTGTCCTTCTATTTCATTTTGGTTGTGGACGCCAGTAGGAAAGGGGAGTCGACTCGTCCCGGGAAGAGCTGGTACGGCTATGCGCTCGGCGCATTCGTCATGAACGGGCTCCTGTCCGTTTTTGGGAAGCTTCAGCAGATTGCAGTAGGCGGCGAGACGGCAGCTTTTCTGGGCATCGGATTTCTGTCGGCAGCTGCTGTGGCAATGGTGGCAGCGCTTGTTCTATCGGCGCGCAAGCTAAAGTCGGGGCATGCAGGAGCCGGGGCGACCCAAGGGACCGCCAGACTTGCGCTGCGCAGCGGGTTCCCGTGGATGATTATCGCGGCTTTGGCGGCAGCGACAGGCATCGGCAACGGACTGGTCGTATGGCTGACGCCGCAGGTTGCGGGAGCATACCTTTTCCCTACCGTTAACGGCAGCGTGATTGTAGGCCTTCTGTTCGCCTCCAGAGCGGTATACGGAGAACGGCTGACAGCTGCCGGCTGGACGGGCGCAGCCATCGGAGTGGCTGCTGTAATACTAGTGAGCTTATGATGAGAGAAGGAGTGGATGAGATGATACAATTAGGCGTGTTAGGCAGTTGGAACGGATTTCATGTCAAGGAATATGCGGCGATGCTGGCGAAGAACGGCGAAGCGAAGCTGGTATCGATAAGCGATGATAATGAGGCGCTGGCTGCTGCCGCTGCGCAGGGGCTGAGCCTGACGGTGAAGTCGCATGAGGAGCTGCTTGCCGATCCCGCGATTGCCGGCGTTATCGTGACGGCTGCGCCCGATCGCGCTGCCGCCTTGATTGCGGATGCGGTCGCGGCTGGGAAAGCGGTGCTGGCCGACAAGCTGATTGCGGTGACCGGCACGGACGCGGAGCGTGTAGCGGCTGCGGTCCGCGCAGGTGAGGTGCCCTTTGCGCTTGATCTGCCGCTTGCGCAGAAGCCGGTCTGCCTGGCGGCGAAGCATACGCTCGATTCGGGCCGCCTGGGCCGCCTGACAGGCGTGCGTATCCGCAATGCCCATGGCGGGCTGCTGAAGGGCATGCTGCCGCCTCATTTCGTCGAAGATCCAAGTGGCCTGCTAACGGATATAGGCTTGCACGGCATCTACATGGCTTGTCTCTTGCTGGGACAGCCGCAAGCAGTAACGGCGCTCTCTGCCGGAGCTTCCGCTTCGCGTACGCCAGAGACGGCCGTCTGCGTGCTGGAATTCGGGGATGGACTGCTTGTAACCGTAGAGATGGGGTATGTATCCCCGGTATCTCCGTTCACGCTGGAGCTGTTCGGCACGGAAGGCATGTTCACTGGCGGCGGCTATGCGGGATCGGCCCGGATCAAAGGAGCTGCAGACGAGGATTGGACGGATCTGCCGCTCCTTCAGGAGCACGAGCGCCCGCTTACCATGCTGGAGCAGTGGCTTCAGGATATTGAAGCGGGCAAGGAGGAGAGCGAGGCTTGGAATTTAAGCCAGGGCATTGTGATCGGACGTGTGCTGGAAGCGATCACAAGGTCGCTGAATCAAGGCGTACGCGCAACTGTATAAGGCATGGTAAGGTCTGAATGGAGCGAACAGCAAGGGGAAGGGCACAGCCTTTCTCCTTGTTGTCATGCCTGAATACCGAGCAGAATAGAAGGGGCTGCTTAGGCTCCATCAGAACCCATGATCCTACACATAAAAGCCCTTCCGTACTCCTCAATGGAGACGAAAGGGCTTGTTGTATGTCTAGCTGCACGTATGACCAGCATGAAAAAGAAGGCTTTGTTAAACCTTAATGTTGATATTTACAGCTACCACAGCCGCTTGAAAAAAATGGATGGACCGCTTGGCAAATGTATAATGTAGATACCCCATAAAAACAAAGGAGAACTGCCGCTTGATTTAATTGATGAGTATAAATTACGGTTTCTCCCGTCCTGATCGGTAAGGGATTGCCGTTATTCCAAGGTCTCAAGGGGAAGATCAATCTTAAGCTAATTGAATCAAAACCATTGATTCTGGAGCCATAGGTCTCGTTTACCAAACGATGAGATGACTTTGTCACTTAAGGTGTTACGCAAACGGAAGACGATAGCTCAATTAACCGTCTGTTCACAAAGGCGGTTTTCTTATGGTCACAAATCAACATTAGAATTTAACCTAGTCAAAAAGAAAAGAGAGGCCAAATGGCCTCTCCATGTCCCAGCTATTAATAAGACGAACCTAATCGAAGGTTCGTCTTATTTATAATATTGGAGGACATTTATGAGATCGTACCATTAATTTGATTGGCAATAATAGTGCTGGCTTTGTGGGGGGCCTCTTGGATAGCAATTCAGTGGTATTTTGACACAAATGCTGAAGATGGTAGAGGGACTTTTGGTGATATGTTCTGAGCTGTAAATTCATTATTCTCTGGACTAGCTTTTGCTGGGATCATTTACACCATCATAATGCAGCGAAGGGATTTGGAACTTCAAAAGAAGTCAATAAGACTACAAACAGAAGAACTAGCATTGACCAGAGATGAAACTAAAAGAATGGCTGATGAACTAGAAGGTCAAAAGCAGCTAATGAACATACAAAGAGTAGAGAGTATTGTATTTAAAATGTTGAATTCAACTAACGACTATCGAAATGCAATAATTCAGGATGTAGATGAGGAGAGAATTGGTCTCGTTGCAATATCTTCTAATTTCGTTCTTGAAAATGAGTGTATACAGACTCGAAAATATTATTACCCTACCAATTTCTACCGGGGTAATAAAAGTACTGTTGATCGGTACCATAAAGCGATTCGGCATACATTAAAAATTATCAATGAATCAGATATTCCTAATGAAAGAAAAAGTCTTTATGCTAGTATTTTGGATACCAGTTTAGCCATGCGTAATTATGAAGAGCGCTGGTTTGCGACTGCCAGGACTGCTACCAAGCCGGAGAATATGCAAGGATTTCATGAAGACTACATGCTCTTCATAGTAGATGAAGCTTCAGGTGTTGATGATAGGATTATGGCCGCTATATTTGATACATTATCAGGTGATTATAATAAGTTATTTATGTGCGGGAACCCTACTAAAACTAGTGGGTTCTTTTTTGATTCTCATAATAGAGATCGCAATATCTATAAGACACATCAGATATCGTGCCTTGATAGTCCCAGGACAAGTAAAGAAAACATTGAAATGCTTAAGCAGAAGTATGGTGAAGGTAGCGATGTTTGGCGTGTTCGGGTTCAAGGACAGTTTCCTCGCGGCGAATCAGGGACATTCATAACTTTAGAAACTGCTGAATTTGCGGCAAGAGAAGTCAAAGCAATCCCAACTGGAACTGTTCTTACTGTCGGTTGTGACGTTGCGCGATTCGGTGATGATGAAACATCTATTTACGCCGGTATCGGTAAGAAAGTTGTTGGAGAAAAACATCATCACAAAGAAGATACTATGGTAACAGCGGGATGGGTTGTTCGTATAACAAAAGATGTTTTGAAAGCACATCCAGAAATAGAAAGAGTAATAATTCGTGTGGACGACACTGGTGTCGGTGGCGGCGTAACTGATCGGTTAAATGAAATTGTTGCTGAAGAAGGCTTGTCATGGGAAATAGACCCGATAAACAATAATGGTAAGACTCTCGATGAGCATTATGGAAATCTTGGGTCTGAAATGTGGGGAACTATTAGGACGGCGTTGGAAGGAAACATGACTGCTTTCATTAATGGTCAAACGCCGGATTTTGAATTACCTGATGACGACAGATTAATATCCCAACTTTCAACAAGGAAATGGCGAATGACTTCTAAGGGAAAAATCATGCTAGAAAGTAAAGACGATATGAAGAAACGTGGACTCAAGTCACCTGACCGGGCGGATGCATATGTGTTGACGTTTGGAGAATATCAGATTGAGCCAGATGAACATGTAATGATTCCTTCTATAAGTAGTATTTCTTTAAGGAGATAAACTGAAAAATGAGGTTGACCGCCTCACTCTCAATGCCACTCCGAATGGGGCGACTCTTACAATATTCGAGATTATCTATTATAGACAGACATTAATGGATATGGGAATATTGTACTATACTGAATCAGGGGGTTGCTGGTGCGATATGGAGTTTTTAAATGAGGGGTATATAGGTGTAATAATTGGAGTCATTGGCATAATACTTTCTGTGTATTTTTATAGAAAGTCATTGAATCGTCCAAGGCCAGCCTATCAAATGGCTTCAATGAGGGTAATCGAAGAAGTTTCAGATAGTAACGGAAATATTGAAATAATGTTCAATGGTTCAAAAGTTGATCGTGTGGTAAAGACTCAAGTTGCTTTTTGGAATGCGGGCTCTAATACAATTAATAGTCATGATATAGTAGAGCGAGATCCTATAATAATTATGTATTCGGAAGACTCCAAGATATTGAACTATAATATTATCTCAATATCTCGAAGTGTCAATTTATTTAGAGCAATTATTAATGAGAATAGTAACCAAGTTGAGGTTACATTTGACTTTCTCGACCCAAGCGATGGAGCTATTATAGAAATTATTCATAATGATAATAAATTATTTCCGAGAGTTACTGGAACAATAAAAGGAAATATGAAAGGGATTACTGATTACGGAAAATTAGCATATCCATTATTAAATAGAGGTAAAAGGAAAATCGGAAGTGATTTTTATGCAGCTTCATCAATAATGATGATGTCGATATATTTAGGTCTAATGTATTTTTTTCCTGATGAGATTCGCTCAAACCCCAATACTTCAGCAGTTATACTTATTATCTCGCTATTCGGAGTTTTAACATGCTTGATGCTGTTAATATTCGGTTTGATCAGGAGAAGGAAATTCCCTGAGAGAAGATTTAAGCCGCTTAATAGTACAAAGATTAATGATGAAGCAAATTAAAATCCACTCAAAACAGAAGGATGCCATTATGCCCAAATCATGTTAGACATTCTACAATACGGGCCATGGATGCTGAAGCACAAAGGTGACCGCTGCTGCCGGCAGCTCGCTGATAGGCATTAGCATTACTCGCGTCAGCATGTCGGGGCACCGATGTTCTGCCAGCCTGGTCGCAACCTTTTATTGAGGACTGCCGCCGCCGACGCCGTATGGGTGACATGGGGGGATTCGCGATGATGGGCTACAGGCTTGGTAATGCACACTCATCCGAAACGAGTCACACCACCTCAGCAGCGATATGATCCGTTCTGCGATCAAAGCAACAATCTCCGAATGGGGCCAGCCGCCGCCAGATGGCATAATCGCATACGTTGATTAATCGAAGGTCCGGAGTCTAAATCCGGGCTTTTGTTTTTGGTCAGGGGGCTTCCAGCGGATTGGTCGGAGCAAGCGGCGTGGACTTCTACTTCTACAATTTCTTCCTTGACTGGTGTCGAAACGTGTTGGATACTGGAGGGGATATAATTATCAGGGGTGAGAAGAATTGGCAGAGCTTTTCGGTAGATTGCTTGACTTAAAGAATAACACATATCGGAAATATCTTAGTGTGATGGCAATTATATTACTGTTACTTTATTATATTAAGCTTGTTCACCCAGGTACGATGCAAGATTTATTAGATATAATCGCACTATTAGCAAAACGCTTAAATTACTCAGAGTGGGAAGCGTTGATCAATGTTGTATATTATCTACTTGTTTATTTAACATTGCTAGTGTTCATTGCATATATGTATCTTTTAGTAATAAATGGTGATTGGAAAAGAAGATTGGGCGGTTTTAAAATATACTTCGTGAGGAAGAACTTTTTCCGAATGATGGGGAATCTATTGATTAACGTTGCTATCACTCATCTTATCACTGTTGGTTATTTTGTTTTACTGGATGTACAATATAGTCTATCACTTCCAGCTTTGATGATATCAGTTTTAGTTTTCGTGTTTTTATTTTTTTGGGTGATTGCTTTTTTGTATGACCACAGTGAAACTTCATGGAACTGGATGGAATAGCAGCTTTGGGTGCTTATTACTTGAATTTTAAACAGCAAAAAGAGCTGTGGGTGCATCACTCACAGATCTCCCTCGATTTATAGCATATATTGTCCGTTATTGGAAGATGATGTATGATTGATGTGGAGGTGAAATGATGTCAAATTGGAAAGAAACAATAGCGCGAAAGTTTTCCAATCATAGCGCAAGAAGAGAGGAAATCCACAACTCTTTATATGCCATCTTACAGGACCTTAGCTGCGAAGAGAGTATTGAAAAAGTTGAATTAAATGTTGAAAGTGAATACCCCCTTGTTTGGGAGATAAGTATTAATGGTAGAAAAGAGACAATCGGTGAAAGTGATGTGGAAACGGCTCAAAAAGGATACAATTTCAATTCGCAACTTCAATTCTCTGAAAATAAAAAAGATATTATGGAAGCTTTGCAAGACTTATTGGTTCAAAAGTTCAAATGATATATTTAAAGTGCCTCCGAGTGCTTTTGATTTGGCACTAATCTGTTAACACACAAAGTGATTACACGGAGGTGTACATGTGAACGATCCTTTTTCAATAATTTGGGATGAATATGTTTTTCCGAATTTCTTATTGATAGCTCCGATTTTCATACTTGGATGGCTGTCCAAGAAATTCTTTGGATATAAGAGATATGGTATTGTAATTGGTGTTATAGTCGGATTAATTCTCTATTACATTTATAAATAATTGACACAGCAACTTTGGGTACTTTTTCTTTTGTCCTTATTTTCTGACCCTCGTAATATATTGAATGGTACTTGGGATTAAATGCTACTGCTAGGAGTGATTACTTTGGTTCGGGAAAAATTAAGTTCTGACAAAGTAAGAAGTCAGTTTGCGAGGTTCCAACAATTTCAAGATGCTAATAAGTTGCAAATGGAATCCGTGAAGAGTGCATTTCAGGCAATAACGGAATCATTTCAAGTTTCATTACCAAAAATAGTAATTCCAAAGGTTGAATTTTCTTTAAATTGGGAAGGCTTTAGTGAAGAGTTTGCTGAAGAGTGCCGGAATAATGCAAAGTATGGTTGGTGTCTTTCGTCGGAAATGGGAGTTGCGGAGTATAGGGAAATCGCTCGCTCTAAGGACAGTCAAGAAGTAAAAGATGAGAAGTTTGTATCTATGTTTGAAGAAGAAGAATTTGCTCTGTATAAAGCTGAAAAGGAGTTTATCATCTCAAAAAGTTCCGAAGAATGGAAAATTCTATATGAAGATTGTTTTAATGCATTTGAAAATGAACTGCACCGATTAGCAATTCCTTCATTGATAATGGGAATCGAACATGAATTATTTGTTATTTCGAACAGCGATATGTATGGTATGAGACTCATTCGTAAAGTAAAATCAGATTTTGAAGAAGGCAATTCTGACAGTACACTTACTTATGCATTGAACGCCCCAGTGTTTTCTGTTTTAGAAAATAGCTTATTTAAAACTATTCCATTTGAAAGCGAACGACCAACTATTATAAACAGAAACTGGGTTCTACACGGGAGAGATGATCCAACTAGTTGGAGTAAGATAGAGATATACAAACTAATGACAATTATTTCAGCAATAAAACTGATCTAATTATAATGTGATATTTGGCTATTATGGCATCCCATTGGCAAGGGGTGCATTTTTTATTGGAGGGAAACAAGAGAACATACACATCGATTCTCTCAACAGAATCAAGTAATATTGCTAGAGTGTTTCAGTCTGTTCAACTAGAAGGTCTCAATTCCGACGGCGTATGCCCCTTCTGCAATTTCTTCCTTGACCATTGTCAAATATTGTCCGATACTGGGAGGTAATGTGTATAAAAGTGAGGGGACAGATGAAAATATCTGATTCGGTTGAGGTTAATTACGAAGAACTCTAATATTTTCAAGTTTATTTTATGAAATGATCAATTTTAAAAAACAGAGAATTGAAAATTTAATTGATCGGTGATTGAGTTACCAAATTAACATAAAAGTGGGTGCAGGATGAATCAGTTTGCAGGTGCCATTGAGTTTGATAGGATAGAGAACTTTATATCAGCAAAACCTTTCGCGATATTGCTAATAGCAGTTTTCGTGTATGCAATAATATTTTTTTTCGCCTCAAAGGTTATTCCGAAGTTGCTACTACGACCAATTGCCGTTGGTGGTGTATTATTAATTTTTGTATTATGGTTTTGGTTTATGTTTTTCAAATAAGATTCCAGGCAATCGATAACAAGTGCTTGACTAGACCGATTTGGGCTAACTCGCCGCGAAAAATGCAAAGATGACTGAGTATACGGGATTGCCCACTAAATGAGATTATGCCGACCACCTAGTACAAGTTAAATAATGATCCTAACTATCGGGAGTGTTACAATAAGAAGAAATTAATTATGTATTTTAAGGCTAAACTCACTGAAAGAGAGAGTGAATGACTATGCAGACACCATATCAATTAATAAGTTATGAAGACTTTGAACGCTCCCATGCCTTAGATACTAAAGTTATGTATACTCTCTTGATGATATTAATGGTGACCCCGTAGTTGTTGGATTGATTACTGATTGGGATATGGAGAGAAAAATTGCAATTGTTAATGGTCAGTCTTATGATCAAACTAAATTCGTCTTTTTATCTGAAGGTGACTAATTTCCTTTGTTATAGATTTGTGCGTACTAAATGAGATTGACCGCGTCACTCTTCTTTGTAACTCCGAACGATTGGAAATTGTTCTTTAAGGAGGAACATCAATGACAATTTTACAACCCCAAGTAGGACATGAAACATTGGAATTACTTACAAATGTGTTAATTGGCAATGGATTTTCAATTGGCATCAGTTCACAATTTAATTACTCATCGTTAGTTGAATTATGTGATTTAAATATCATAGATAAGAAATTGTTTGAAGAATTGGAAACTAGCAACTTCGAATTTGTGATGAAGACACTGGTCAACGCGGACAAACTTGATAAAATCTACAACAGAACAGATTCAACCTTTCTTCATGCATATGGACGTATAAAACGATCTTTGATTGAAGCGATTGGTAAAATACATCCTGAAAAATACGAAATAGATTTATCAGACAACTATGTCCTAAATAAAACAATGGTTAGACACTCAAAAAGAATATTTTCTACAAATTATGACATGTTACTTTATTGGATGATACTCGAAGATAAAAAACATGTTGATTTTTTTGGACGTAGTCATAATAAAGATGGAACATTAAGATTTACACCTAATAGAGAATCCGAAAAACAAGTATTTCATTTACATGGTGCGTTACATTTATATTTGAATGATGGGTATATTGAAAAATTAAATACGAGTGACCATCTTGCGAATCACTCCAGTATTGTTGAACTAATCAAAGAAATGATCGAATTAGGGAGAATGCCGTTATTCATTTCTGAAGGAAATGGTGAGGAGAAGAAAAAATCAATCTTAAACAACGAATATCTTAATTTTTGTTATAAGAGTCTTGAAGATTTAGAAGGAAGTATTACTGTTTTTGGACATAGCTTGGACAATGAAGTTGATAGTCACATTATACATGCTCTAAATAATGCGAAGAAATTGAGTCGAGTAAATTATTGCATTTACACCGAAGGTAAATCTGAACCGGTTATTCAGTTGGAGATGTCGAGGATTACATATTTGTTTAGTGGAAAAGAAGTCGTATTCTATGACTCGGAAAGTATAAGAAATAATATGAGAGTTATTGAATTCTACGTATAGAAACTAAGCAACTCAACACAGGGGGAGTCGGCGCAATATCAAATATTGATCAATCGAAAGTATGGATTCCAACCTACAGAAAAAACTTCTTGAATTAGATAAATCATTTCCCCTATGAATACTATCTACCAATCTTTTAAGTATCAATATCCGTAGTAAATTCGTATAGACGCGATGTTATTCTATAGATGGATAAGAATGAGCGCTAACAAATTGTTGGCGCTTTTTTATATTCAAGTGGAAGGCGGTGAAAGATTGAAATGGTATCATAAAGCCATCTATTTATTTGCAATGAATGTAATACCTACAGCGGTAAAACGTCAAATGATGGGAATAGGCAGGGCTACTTCCCCCAAGAGTTCAAATCCTTGGGGAATATTTAACTGGCTACCTAAGAAACATCAGCAAGCTCATAACATCGATCTTACGAACCTTCAGAGTTATACCGCTGAAGAGTTACTTGAGCTATTAATATCAGTTCACCCGGACGTTTCCTATGCTCTGTACACATACTTGAGGATGGGAGATACACCGTTGACGTTTACTGCAAAGAAAGTTAACGGCAAGGATGATAAGAACGGGCAGCGAATGCTGGATGAATTGAAACGAATACTGAATTCACCTCTTCCTTCTCCAGGCTACCAACATGGTCGATCACTGGATAAACTCGATACGATACAACGTATGATGATCATGGTAAGAGGAGCTTGCGCGGGTGAAGTTGTTTTGAATGAAAATTGTAATGATGTTATTGATATCGTTTCAGTCGATCCTTCTTTGATCTGGTTCAGACGAGAGCAGAACACGGATAGACTAACGCCTCGGCAATATGTTAAGCATCCAAAGCGAAGATCGGGAGAAGAATGGTTCGGCCAATACAAGAAAATTGACACTCCTACATTCATCTATGAAGAATTTGATCCAATGGTTGATGACCCATACGGTCGAACGCCGATGCTTCCAGTTCTTCAAATAGTCTTCTTCCATCTTCAAGTTCTTCAGGATTTAAAGGCGGTTGTTCATAATCAAGGTTATCCGAGAATGGATATCTCAGTCATGGAAGAGATCATGATAAAGTATATGCCTAAGAACATTGCGAACGATCCTGCGAAGCAATCTGCATACTTAAAAAACCGATTGGAAGAAATACAATCGCACTTCGAATCACTAAATCCAGATGATTATTCCATTGGGATAGTGTGAAGGTGGAGTATCTTAAAGGCGGAAACGCGGGACCTATGATCGATATTAAGAAGCTCACTGATATCATCGACACACAAATGGCAACTTCCCTTAAGACGCTTCTAACTATTCTTTCGCGTCATCAAAGGTCAACGGAAACATACAGCTCCATTGATACCCAAATATATATTAAGAATGTAGAGTCCGCGCGGAGCGTTACCAAACGATTCTGGCAGCGGGCTTTTTCGTTATCCTCCAGAATTAAAGGGGTACAAACTTACGTTGAAGTGGATTATTTGCCTATCGATTTGCGATCCGAAAATGAAGTCGAGCGAGACAGGAACTCTAAAATCAACAATTACATTACAGCGGAAAGAGAAAGCTACATTACACCAAAAGAAGCTGCTGAAGAAATTCGTTGGACATTGGGGCTGAATCCGAATATCTCGTTAGAGCTAATTGAAATGTTGGAGCGCAAAGGTAAGACGAATGAATCTATTCCATAGGAAGGAGGTGAGTAGTGCTAATGAGAACCAACAGTAGGAAGAATCGTTCTTTATCGGAGCTACGGAACGCCAAACGGTGAATAGCCGGACAGTGGAACTGGCCGTCGCACATGTAATCTATCGAAATGAAGAATTGAGGAGGTGAGTGTCCATTGGCAGCACCAACTACAGAGCAATTGAGCAAAATAAACCGACTCGCACTTGTTCCAATAACCGATGATCAGGCTCATGTGTTTCAAGCAAAAATTATCGGTACAAAGCGAATTGAAAAGTACAGGATGAAAATAACACCTAATTTCCTAAGAAAGATGGCTGATCAAGTCAAAGAGGGAGTAGCTCTTCTGGTTGATCATCCGTGGATGAAGTGGGGGTCGTTATCCTTTCTGTATGGCCGAACGTTTGACAGTCGAATCGTTGAAGAGAACGGTGAGTTGGAACTTTACGGAGATCATTACATGATCAAGGGGGCAAGAAGCAAACGGAATTTCGACTGATCAACTTGCATCGGGTATTGATGCAGGTACGATCTTCGATACATCTGCGGGGTTTATAACGGCTAAGCACACTTGCAGTATATGGTGGAAACTACTTTAGGGGATCGGAGTGTTCTCATTTACGTGGTCAAACCTATGACGGTAAAGAATGCCTTGTACTGGCTGACGATGGTTATATCATGGAAAACTCCATTGTATTTGATGGAGGTTATGAAGGTGCTGGATTTAAGAGGAGTTCTTTGGCTTTCCAAAGTCGGGATAATCAAAATGAAGCCCCAGTTAATTATGAACCATTGTCTTTAGATGCGAAATCGCTTAACGGCGATGAACGCGTCTTTTATTTTTTTAGCAATAAGGGCGGTCTTTCCGCTTTTGTACTAAGTCAATCAGATACAAGCGATGAAAACAATGAAAAGGCAATTACGTTGTTCGGAGGAGATGGGACAATGGGTGACACTCAAAAAGAAATGGAATTGACGCTTCAACAAATGAAATTAGCGCTCACAACTGCAACGGGTTTGATTAATCAGATTCGAACCGTACTTAACGTTCAAGGCGACTCTGAAATTATTGGCAAACTTGCTGCTCTTAACGCCGATGCTGAAGATGGTAAGTCATACAAGCTCAAACTCGTGGAAGAGACTTGCGGTGCTGGTGTACGTGCGTTAGGCGAAAGTTTTTAACGTAGATGTCATGAAACTTTCATTCAATGCTCTATCCGCAACTGAAGTTGAAAAAAATTCGGGACATTTACAATGCACAAGCCAAAGTGATTCTTGGTAGTGGCGGTTCACATACTCAAGATGCTCGTGTAGACCATCCCGAAGGAGCTTTAAGTGGAATGGCCCCAGCTAATCCGCAGTCAAATGGTGACAATCCAACGCCGGAACAATTACGTGCTACAGCGAGAGAAGAAGCGAGAGCAGCTCTTAAAAACACTGGACACGGAAGTCTAATGAAGGAGGACAAGTAACTATGCATTAAGCTCAATATAATGGCGCTCCTGGACCAGAGGCGATTCATACGCAGGAGTTTATCGAGGTGCTTGCTTCAACTGATTTTCAAGCGCGGCTTCCTGGTGGCGTTCTCTTGACAAAGGAAACGGGGTAATCACAAAGGGAACGGTGTTGGGCCGTGTAACAAATTCGTTCCCTACAAATCGAATGCAACTGACGGATCGGAAAAGGCTGTATGCATTCTCGATAATTCACATGACACAACTGACTCGGATATCGGCGCTTCTGCATGGATTGCTGGTATTTTTACTGAATCAAAACTGACAGGCGTTGATGCAGCGGCTAAGACAGAGCTTCGTCTTTGTTACTTTGTATAAGGGGGATATTACTAATGGCGATTAATGTACTTGATCCACTATTTCTAACCGAAGTTGTTCAAAACATCCGCACTGATATTAATTCATTCCGTGGCGCTCAATTATTGACTGGCGGCGTTGATTTAAAAACTGAGCGTGGTTTAACCATTGAGTACGATATTACGTATGACGATACAGGAATGACATTGCCAACAGGTTTGAACGATCCTTCTCCTATCGATACTCCACCTGTTGTAAAGCATATGAGCTTTACGAATCAGGAGTGGAGAGAGAAGGTCGTCATTGATAGGGAAAAGATGGCTGTGCTGCGTAAGCTGGGAAACAAACTTAATCAGCTATGGGCTGAAGAATTTATGATCTAGCGCATGGTTGGGTTGAATGCTCGACTTGAAACGCGATTCGAATGGATGCGCTGGCAGGGAGCGACTTGTAGAGGCATATAATGAAAAGGCGATGGTTCAGTTGGAAGTGTGGTATCAGAGAACCGTGGAGGGCAGACTTGTAAAGCTGGACTCAAGGACAAAAATGATTCACGTTGAACAAAGAAATGGCGAGACGGAAAGAGTGCCGTTTATGGACATTATGAAGGTAAGTAATGCGGGTTAGTCATGATTAGAAGATTTCTTGAAGGATGCATAGTTGGAATAACAGAGGTGGGGCTAGAGATGAGTTCTGTCGAAAAGGCAATAAGATCAATCGTTGATGAGGTAGTGGCGGAAGCAGAACGAAGAATTTTAGAGCAAATTCGATTACAGCCAGATAAGACGATGGATATTAGAGAAACCACTGAACATCTTGGAGTTTCAGAAAAATTGTTATATAGACTTTGCCAGGCTAAATCAATTCCGCATGAACGATATGGAGTTTCAGGTTCAAAACGTCCTACAATCAAGTTCAGACTTTCCGATCTTGAAAAGTGGAGATCAAAACAAAGGTCTCTGAATTATGTCGATTGAAGCTTTAGGCACGTTAAAAAGCCACAAGGGAAAGTATCCCTGTGACTTTAAATGTGCATACACCGTTAGCGTCTACCCACATAATGATTAGCCCCGCGTAGCCCCAATTCGGTGCATTTTATTGCATTATCCTGTAATTTATCGTTATATGCAAAAACCCCGGAATCCCTTATGTTATAAGGGGTTTCGGGGTTTTTAAAAGTCAGTTTGCGATTAACAGCTATTAACGGCTGTAGAACTCGACGATTTGTTTCTCGTCGATCTCCTGGCTCAGCTCAGCGCGCTCTGGCAGGCGGATGTACTTGCCTTCCATTGCTTGCTCGTTGAACTCCAGGTAGTTCGGAAGGTGATGACGGCCTTCCAGAGCTTCCTTGATGGATTTCTGGCCGCGGCTGCGCTCGCGCAGGCCGATTACGTCGCCAACAGCAACCGTGTAGGAAGCGATGTCGACTTTCTTGCCGTTTACAGTCACGTGGCCGTGAGCTACCAGCTGACGAGCGCCAGCGCGGGAGTTCGCGAATGCCAGACGGTAAACCAGGTTGTCCAGGCGGCTTTCAAGCAAAGCCATGAAGTTTTCGCCTGCTTTACCTTTTTGCTTAGCCGCTTTGTCGTACAGGTTGCGGAATTGCTTCTCGTTCAAACCGTACATGTGGCGAAGCTTTTGTTTTTCTTGCAATTGAACGCCGTAGCCGCTCATCTTTCTGCGTTGGTTAGGGCCGTGCTGTCCCGGAGGGAAAGGGCGTTTCAAGTCTTTGCCAGTTCCGCTAAGGGAGATGCCCAGGCGGCGGCTTAGTTTAAATTTAGGTCCTGTATAACGTGCCATGTGTCGTGTTAACTCCTTCATCAAATGTAATTTTGAGAATGGGGTTGTGTTGCGCGGATAAACGTTCTATGGATGGTAGCCATCCCTGTCAAGCACTTCAGCCGCTGGCTTGTCAGTGAACGAATGTCCTGAGGGTGACACAAAACCGTACGCCCATGTTATCAACAATTAATATTATATGAATTTGGAGCGAAAAGTCAAGATTGATCCTGCTGCCGCCATTCAGCCGCGAAATTAGATAAAAGCGTCTAAAGTCCTATAAATTTTGGGAACGCTAGTGCAAAATTCTTAAAAGTGAAGTATGATAATATAAAATGAGAGAGCTGTCCCTTGCATACACGGGAAAGGGTTAGGTGCTGCATGGTTAATGAAAGAAAGGCGGAACTTCCCATTTGGTTTGCCAATGAAGATATCCATGATGCGGACGAGCCTTATCTCCCGTCTCTGTTCGAAGAGTGTTTTTTTCGATGGAAACAGGAGGCTTTGGGGCTGGTTTCTTTGCGTATGGGGCAATTCGGGATTTATTCAAGAGATGTCCTGTGCCACGGCTTCACTGACCCTACCGATCAACCGGTTGCGCCGGAGCGAGATTTGCTGGCCAGTATAGCAGTGCCGGAGGCGTTCCGGGAAGGCGCGACCAGCAAGGCCAGCGCTGACGGCAGCCATTCGATCGCCATACCGCTGCATCGGCGTTCGGACCAAGCTGTATTTGCGGTCATGCTCTATACGCATACAGGCGCTCCGGACGCTTCCTATACGGCAGAGCTGCAATCCGCCGCGCTTCATCTAAGAAGCTGTTTCTACCATGTATTCGAGCAGCTGTACGTAAAGGATCTGATTGAGCAGCAGCGCCGGAAGGACCGCGAAGCGAACCATCGCGATGCGCTGTTCTTAGCTGCCAAGCGGCTGTACGATCAGATTGACGTCTCCTCCGTCCTGGCGGAGATGCTGGCAAGCCTGGAATCGCTGTACCCGAACTCTGAGATCCATCTCTATCTCTCCCAGGATTATGTCGACGGAGACCCCCGAATAAAACCATTGGCATTCAAGAATACGGCTCATGACATCGTCGCCCAGGCGTTTCTGGAGAGCAAGCCGGCTATGGAGCATGAACGCGACGGCACGATGCGGCTTGCGGTTCCGATGACAGGGAAGCAGGCGGCTTACGGCGTGTTGTGCATGACGCTTTCCCGGGGCAAGTGGGATGAATCGGATATGCCGGCATTCCTGCTGCTGGCGGATACGGCGGGCTCCGCTTTCGAGAATGCGAAGCTGTACGAGCAGTCTAACCTTCTTATTAATGAATTGCGGCTGATCAATGAGATGACGAAGAGGCTGAATCAATCGCTGCGATTGAAGGAAATTTTTCAATTCGCGACAAGCGAGCTTCTGACGATCTTCGATGCGGATTATTGCTGCGTGCTTCAGCTCGATAAGATCAGCAACGAGTTTGTGGTCAAGTCCAGCAACATCCCGGCGATGGCGAGCGAGCATTTTTCACCGGAATACGGATTTTGCGGGATGATCTATCGGACGAAGGAACCGCTTATTATATCGGACTATTGGAATACGCGCGTTGTAACGTCCAAGCTGATGGACAATACGGGCTCGCGCTCCCTGATCGCCGCGCCGATCTTTGTCGATGGCGAAGTGGTTGGCGTAATACTGGTAACTCATAAGATTGCCAATTTCTTTTCGTACGACAATTACAAGCTTCTGCAAGTCATGAGTACGCATATCGGGCTTGCAGTTGCGAACGCTTCCTTGCACGCGGAAGTGCGCCGAATGGTCATTACCGACACCCTGACCGGACTGCATGCCCGCCACTACTTGAACGAGCAAATCCAGAGCCGGCAGCGGAAGGACCCTTTCGGGTCGCTTATTCTGGTTGATATCGATTACTTCAAGCGGATCAACGATACGTACGGACATCAGGTAGGCGACCGCATTCTGGTGCAAGTGAGCAGCATCATCTCCTCAGCGATCAGACAAGGCGATATTGCCGCGAGATGGGGCGGAGAGGAGCTGGCCGTCTATCTGCCAGGCATTCGGACAGAGCAGGCGCTTCGCATTGCCGAGCGGATCCGCAAACAGGTAGCGGAAGAGACCGACCCTACCGTAACCGTCTCATGCGGCGTATCGGAGTGGACGTTCGACAATGAGAAAATCAGCGTAGAATCGTTGTTTTACCGGGCGGACATGGCGCTGTACGAAGCCAAGAACAAAGGCCGGAACTGTATTATCGTCGGCGAATAGCAGGTTATTCTCGAAAGCGCCTTCTGCGGAGGGCGCTTTTTCTTATGCCCGCCCCGGTTTTCCTTATGGCTTTTTGCGTTATATACCAGGAACTCTTTGTAAGGCAGTGCCGGTTTTTTGGAATAATCCAAGCGGGAATAAGAGACGCTAGTGGCAGAGAGAGGCAGGTATCGCTTGAGGGCGATAAGGCCTAAATGAGACAGGAGGAGATGAAATGTACTGGCGTCGCATTATAATGTCCCTATTCGCTGCGCTGCTGCTCGCGGCAGGTCTTGCCGGATGCTCCGGCGCGCAGTCGAACCGGACACCGGAAGAGTGGCTTAGCTTGTCCTATGCCGGTCTGGCTGCCATGGATCAATATGCATTCAGCGGATCGACGAGCATGGGAATGGCGGAAGGCGTCATGTTCAAGCCGCAGACGTTTGAAGGCAAGGTGGTTAACCATCATCAATTGACCATTCAATCAGATAAACAAGACCCGCTGTACTGGAATCCGGTCGAAGTGCTGGATGCGCTCAACCGGTCCCATGAGTCGGTAGAGATTGTTGAAAACGGCGTACGGGACGAGAACGGAACGGACACGCTGGTGCTGCGTGCCGTGGAGAAGCGGGCTGCGGCCAAAGACCGCTGGACAGGCATGCTTAAGCAAGAGCTGGAGAAGGTGACGGGCGAGGTGATCATCGAGAGCAGCGGCGCCGGATTAAAGCGCAAGGAAGCCGCTGAGAAAGCGAAGCAAGAACTGGATGCCATGCTTCGAACGCTGCAGGTGCATACGGAATATGAGATTACGGTCGACAAGCAAAGAATGCTTCCGCTCAAGATGGAGGAGAATACAACTTTTGACTATGAACGGAACGGACGCGGGATGAAGGAAAACCGGCATACCTCCGTCCGTTTTCAGGCATTTGACGGCACTGCCGCGAGAACGGACTAAAGTGCGCGAAAGGGTCAATCATGGTACGATAATGGGAGTCAAAGGTTTATTTTTCTAGACAAAGCATCATGACAAAAAGGAGTAGATCGAACCTTATGCGCGACCCAAGATTAAAAAAGCTGGCTCAAAATTTGGTGCAATATTCGGTAGACGTTCAGCCAGGAGAGAACGTGCTGATTGATATGATCGGATCGGAGAGCGAGCTTGCCAAATGCTTGATTGAAGAAGTTGCTGCCCGCGGCGGCAGACCGTTCCTGGAGATGAGCAACCGCTCTGTGCTCCGCACGATGCTGATGCATGCGACGCAGGAGCAGATTGAGCTGTGGGCGAAGCTGGATCTGGAACGGATGAAGAATATGCAGGCCTACATCGCGGTGCGCTCCGGCGACAACGTGAACGATCTGGCGGATGTGCCGGATGAGAAGATGCGCCTGTACGAGAAGGTGTACCGCAACCCTGTACATATGGAACAACGCGTGAAAAAAACAAGATGGGTTATTCTGCGCTATCCGACTCCATCGATGGCTCAGCTCGCCAACATGAGCACGGAAGCGTTCGAGGATTTTTACTTCGACGTATGCAACTTGGATTACAGCAAAATGGAGAAGGCCATGGATCCGCTAAAGGCGCTTATGGATCGCACAGACAAAGTACGCATCGTATCGCCGGGAACAGATATTGCCTTCTCGATCAAAGGCATCGGCTCGAAGAAGTGCTGCGGCCACCGCAACATTCCGGACGGCGAAGTGTTCTCCGCGCCTGTGCGCGATTCCGTGAACGGCACGATTACGTACAATGCGCCTAGCGTATATTCCGGCACAACGTTCCAGAACGTTTCTTTCACATTCGAGAACGGCAAGATCGTTAAAGCGGAGAGCAACGACAACGCGCGTCTGAACGAGATTCTGGATATGGACGAAGGCGCGCGTTATATCGGCGAGTTCGCCATCGGCTTCAATCCTTACATTCTGCATCCGATGAACGACATTCTGTTCGATGAGAAGATTGCAGGAAGCCTCCACTTTACGCCTGGCCAGGCTTATGAGGATACCGACAACGGCAACCGTTCCTCGGTCCATTGGGATTTGGTGCTCATCCAGCGTCCGGAATACGGCGGCGGCGAAATTTATTTTGACGACGTGCTGATCCGCAAAGACGGCATCTTTGTGCTCCCTGAGCTTGAGGGTTTGAATCCAGAAGGCTTGAAATAATGGAATAGACTGCGTTTTTTTCGCCAAACCTCTTGAAGGATGTAAGGTTTCGGGGTATCATGGTGACAGGAAAGCTTTACTAATCATATGGAGGGATTCCCCATGTCCAATAACGCAGCAATTGTAGAAATTTCTCAGGCGGCTAGCCAATTCACTTCTTCCATCGTACTGCAAGCCGACAGCAAATATATCGATGTAAAGAGCATCCTTGGGCTGTTCACGACATTGGTGGGAGGCCACTCCTACGAATTGCATGTACACGGTCCTGACGCTGAAGAAGCGAAGAAGGCAATGGCGGAAGTGTTCGCCAAGCATAACCTGAACGTAACGGTAATCAGCGAATAATTGTCAAGGTATGGATATGAACGGCGTCTCTTTCATTTGGAAGAGGCGCTTTTCTGTTTTGTCCTTGTGTATTCCCTGCTTTTCGTCTAATATAAAGGGTATAGAGTTTGACAGGCTGCGCGCACAGGAGGGGAGAAGAATGTCTGCACCGGAAGTTACGGATCTCATGCATGAACGAGCGCTTCGTCTTCTTCAGGAGGACGCGAGTAAGATAGAGAAGCTGATCGAAGTACAGATGGAGAACCTGACTACTCGTCAATGTCCGTTGTATGAAGAGGTCTTGGATACACAAATATACGGTTTTTCCAAAGAGGTTGATTTCGCCATTCGGGCGGGCTTGATCACTGAACCGGCAGGCAAGGATATTGTCAGCCGGCTGGAACGCAATTTGGCTGTATTATATGAAGCTTTGGACCGCAAAGCGAAGGGGTAGCCTCATACAAGGGCTGCCTTTTTTATGTCCGCCTATGCCGTTAGTCCTAACGCAGATTATGGGAGCAATCCTTGCTTCATGTCGTCTGTTCTATTACAATGAACATATATGGCAAATTGAGGAGTGGATGACATGACCGAGAACCTTCAAACTGGATTAATCCGTATTTCTGACGATGTAGTAGCTACGATAGCGGGACTTGCAGCACTCGAGACGCCAGGCATTGCGGCGATGTCTGGCGGTATATCTGAAGGGCTTGCCAAGCGACTGAGCGGCAAGAACGTGCAAAAGGGCGTATCGGTCGAGGTAGGTCAATTGGAAGCAGCCATTGATCTGCGCATCATCGTTCATTATGGCATTCCGATTCAAGAGGTATGCCGTCAGCTGCAGCTGAACGTGCGCGAGTCGGTGGAGAATATGACTGGCCTGCAAGTTGTGGAAGTGAATGTGAAGGTAGAAGGCGTTGCGTTCAAGGAAGAAGAGCCGGAAGAACAGCAACAACGCTTGAAATAACCGATCATACGACATACGGCACATTCCGATATCGGAATGTGCCGTATTTTGCGTTGGACTATTCTTTTACCTTCTCCGGCCGGTTGTACTCTCTGGAGATGCTGAGCAGGACGCCCATGCACATAAGACAGACAAGCAGCGAAGAGCCGCCATAACTGATGAATGGCAAGGTAACCCCAGTCAGCGGTATCGTAGCGGTGACGCCGCCGATATTGATGAAGGCTTGTATCGCGAACAAGCTGACAATGCCGACGCCAACTACCGTACCGTACAGATCCGGACATCTGAGCGCGACGATCAATCCCCGCCACAGGAACAGCAGATAGAAGAGAAGGAAGAGGGCGCTGCCGATAAATCCAAGCTCCTCTGCGATGACCGCAAAGATAAAGTCGTTATAAGGATAAGTCAAATAATGCAGCTTCTGTACGCTTTCCCCGAATCCTGCTCCGGTCAGCCCGCCATGGCTCATGGCCTGCAAGGAGGAGATGAGCTGGAACGCGCCATCCTGAGAATTGGAGATCGGGTCCATGAAAGAAGTGAAACGCGCTACCCGGTAATGCCAGGCTTTGGGATTAACCGCCATCGATATGCTGACCATAACCGTAACGGTGAGGCCGGCAATCGCCGCTGCAGTGAAGACATGCTTCAGATTGGAGCCGCCGGCGAGAATCATAATCGAAGCGCAAGCGGCCAGGATCATGCATGAGCCCAGATCGGGCTGAAGCATAATGAGTCCGCATACGACACATACGACAACCATAACAGGCAGGAGGCCTGTCTTGAAGTCGCGGAACTTCTCGCCTTTCTTCGTAATGAGCGCGCCCAGGTACAAGATAATGGCCAGCTTCGCAGGCTCGGTCGGCTGAATGCCCCGCGACCCGACGCCGAACCAGCTCTTCGCGCCGTTAATCTCCACGCCGATGAAAGGAACGAGGAGAAGCATAATCAGCACGGGCAGAAAGAGAAGCATATAGGCTTTCTTGTATACTTGGTAGCGCAGATTCATCATGAAGAACATGACGAATATTCCGAATACGCCCCAAACCAGCTGCAGCTTGGTGAAATAAAAGGCGTCGTTGCCGTACCTGGGCGATACGACAGCGACGCCGGAACTGGCGCTAAACACCATGACGAGCCCGAAGCCAACCATCAGCAGCGTCATGATGAGAAGCAGGAAGTCCGGCCTTCCACGACTGACGTTCTGTGAGGCCTTCTTCATAGGAGCCCCGTTATACGAGCTGTTGCTTTAACTGCCCGAGTCGTTGCGTAGCCGTCTCCAAGATATGCTTCGGAATCGGCGATTCATATTCCATGCCGTGCGGGAACGTAGAGCGGCCGATGTATACGGCTTCAATATTAAGCACAGCATGCGGGTTCTCAAGCTTGCCTTCTACCGCGCGGGTGTTCACGCGAAGGAAGTAGTCGCTGCCGCTAGTGCGGTCTGTCAGTTTCAAATCGTATGTAGCGCGATAATATTCCCATTGCCAACGCACAAAGCCGACTTTCTCAGCCGCTTCGTCCAGATGGCCGAGTTCGCTCTGTACGCCATTCAATCCGGAGTTTTCAATAATCATTTCAGTTCCTCCCAAATTCACAAGACATAGTTGTAGTTCGTGTTCAAAAAGTCTCCTGACCAGCTTGCTTCGTGATCAAATGTGGACTATTTGGACAAGCTCTTGTACATTCTTTTCTCATGATAGTATGTTTCCCCAGTCAGCGCAAGCCTTACTCCTTAACGTCAAGGCAAAGTTTCGTGACGTTTTCGAGAATGGAGAGCGGGACATGCGCCATTATGCGGGCTAGGCTCCACAAAGCAACGGGCATCTGCTACACTATATCAAATAGGGAATGACGATCTTGCAAATAGATAGGAGGTTTGCGATATGCGGCTCGAATCGATTGCGGAGAAATGGCTGAGCGAACGTTATCCGGACATGGTCCGCTGGCGCAGGCATCTCCATCAGCATCCTGAATTATCTTTCAGGGAGAAGGACACCTCGCACTGGATTGCCAGCCGTCTGGAAGAGATGGGCTGCGAGGTACGAAGGAATGTAGGCGGACATGGCTTGATCGCGACGATCAAAGGGGCGCTGCCGGGCCCCGTCGTCGCGCTGAGGGCGGATATTGACGCTCTGCCGATCCAGGATGAGAAGGAGTGCGAATACGCCTCCAAGGTGCCTGGCGTCATGCACGCTTGCGGACATGACGGGCATACGGCGGCAATGCTTGCGGTAGCGGGCTTCTACCATCACAATCGCGAGTTATTGGCGGGAGAGCGTCGTCTGTTGTTCCAGCCGGCTGAGGAAGTGACGCCAGGCGGAGCTATCGAGATGATCAAAGACGGAGCGCTTGACGGCGTTGATGTTATTTATGGTGTTCATCTGTGGACACCGCTGCCTTATGGCAAGGCGGCAACCCGCCCCGGACCGTTTATGAGCTCGGCAGACGAGTTTGTCATTGAGATTGAAGGCAAAGGCGGTCATGGCGGCTTGCCGCATGGCACGATTGATGCAATCGTAGCCGGTTCGGCGCTTGTGCAAGGCGTGCAGTCGATCGTCAGCCGCAATGTAAATCCGCTGCATCCGGCGGTCGTCACCATCGGTTCCTTCCAGGCTGGAACGACTAACAATGTTATTGCGGAGCGCTGCCAGCTGAAGGGCACGGTCCGCGCCTTCGACGAGGGGACCCGCTTCATGATTCATGACCGGCTGGAGGCGTTCGTGACGCATACCTGCGAGATGTACGGGGCGAAGTACGAATATCATATGCGCATAGGATATCCGCCTGTCGTGAACGATGAGACGGAAGCAAGACGTTTCTTCAACGTTGCGGGGCCGATCTTCGGAGCGGAGCAAGCAGTAGAGGCGGAAGCCATTACGGTAGCCGAGGATTTCTCCTATTATTTGAATCAAAAACCGGGTGTTTTTATGTTCGTAGGAGCAGGCAATCCGGAAGCGGGCGCCATCTATTCGCATCATCATCCCAAATTCGATATCGACGAGAGAGCGATGCTGCATTCGGCGCGGCTGCTGGTCGGCATGGCCGAGGGATACGCCAGCGACTCTATAGGCAGACAATGAGCTTGCCGCCAAGTGAAAAGGAGGACGATTATTCGTCCTCCCACAAGGCGACAAGCTCATTGTTTTCATTATAGAGCTCCGCTGGATCGGGCTCCGTATTGTTCCATACATTATCGACTTCCCATATGAGCACAATCGAGTTATCGTCCTTGACATGATCCTCTCCGGACGAGACCAGCAACTTGCTCTGCGCCGGCAATTCAATCTCCGGGAACGTATAGGTTTGGTTGCCCCGTACGCTGACGAGCTTCCAGCCTTCCATGTCGATGGGCTTCCTCGTTGTATTCGTGATGGTCACCAGCTCTCCCCGCTTATCCACATCAATGACAAGTCCCATATGATACGACTTCTGCACCGAAATTTCTGCTTGGCTGGTTTCCTTGCCTGAGCTCCAGAGCCCCACTTTGTTCTGCTTCGCAGTCTGCTCCAGCTGCTTGTATGCGTTCTCCATCTTCACATTAGGCTCGACAATCAGCACTTTCGCGAGTCCCTCTTGCAAGAGGAGCTCATTCAGAATACGCCCGTCCTTCAGCTCCACAATGGCGAGCGTGCGGTCGTATCGGTCTTTTAGTTCTTTATCGAAGCTTAGTTTGACCTCGCCTGACTCCCTCAGCAACTGCTCGGTGAAGGCCGATGCCTCAGGACCGTAGGCCTGCACAGGAGTATTCGCCTTCTTGGTCTCGGGCGTATCGATATAGAGCATACGAATCGTGTTGTTCGTATCCCCGACTTTGATCTTGAACGTATCGCCGTCTACGTAACCGGATACCGGATACCATGTATCCGATTTCACATTTTGGTCCGCAGATATGGAAAGGGCAGAACAGCCTGCCAGCATGATGGAGAGCATCAGAAGTAGCAATTGCAATGAACGTCTCATAGAAGTATAGCCTCCAGCTCCGATTAAAAGGTTGGTTCAAATAAATCCTTTTCTACTATACCACAGATCGGGTTCAATAATCGATGAAGGAAAAGAAGCTTCCATGGATAAAATGTATACAAAACTTTCATACTGTGGAGAGAGAATGCGCAGAATGGGAGGCTTATGTCCGTTGAATACCGAAGGAGCAATCATTGTACAGTCCGACTTGACTGTGCTGCTGGATGAAAGATGCCCGTCCGCTCATGCCGTCCGCGAGCAGCTTCATCGCTTCGCGGAAGCACGCAAGCGCGCAGGCTCCATACATACATACCGCATTACGCCAATGACCCTATGGCATGCCCTGGATGAGGGATGGACAGTCGAGCTGGCTATTGAGACGCTAAAAGCCAATTCGAAGTTCGGCGTGCCCCTTCAGGCGGAAGGGATGATCCGGCTATGGGGAAGGAGATATGGGAAGCTGAGGCTGTATGCCGAGGATGGAGCGCTTCTGCTGAATGGAGATGCAGCTGCACTAGAGGCGCTTAAGCATCTTCCGCGCATTATGGCTTGGGTCGAAGCGGTCCGAAGCCCGGAGCTGTGGCAGCTCGCTCCGGATAGCCGGGGGCTGCTCAAGCAGGAGCTGGCCAGGCAGGGCTATCCGGTAATGGATTATGCCGGTTACCACACAGGCGAGTCATTGCCTGTACGGCTGAGGGAGCAGACGTTGAAGGGGGTCTCATTCGCCTTGCGCGACTACCAGGAGGGGGCAGTGGGCTCCTTTATCCAAGACGGCGCCGCAAGAGGGGGCAGCGGCGTAGTGGTGCTGCCCTGCGGGACAGGGAAGACCGTTGTCGGCATTGCGGCGCTCGCTCGGCTTGGTGCTGCGACGCTCATTCTGACTTCCAGCCGGACATCGGCGGAGCAATGGAAGGATGAGCTGCTGGACAAGACGACCCTGGCGGCGGACAGCGTAGGATTATACAACGGCCAGACGAAGGAAGTTAAACCTGTGACTATTGCGACGTATCAGCTATTAACACGCCGGAAGTCCAAGGAAGGCGAGTTTCTTCATATAGGGCTGTTCAATGAAAGGGATTGGGGGCTCATTATCTATGACGAGGTGCATTTGCTTCCGGCCCCGGTCTTCCGCATGACTGCATCCATACAGGCGACGCGGCGGCTAGGCCTGACGGCCACGCTTGTGCGCGAGGACGGCTGCGCGGAGGATGTCTATTCCTTGATCGGTCCCAAGCAATACGATATGCAATGGAAGGAAGCGGAGAAGGGTGAGTATATTGCAGCAGTCAGCTGCGCCGAGATCCGGGTGCCTCTGGACGCTTCGCAGCATCCCAGATATGCTGCAGCGGCACCGCGCAGCAGGCTGCGCATCGCGGCCGAGAATCCGGGCAAGCTGCCTGTTGTAAGAGAGCTTCTGGAGCAGTACAGGGACAAGCAGACGCTCGTTATCGGCCAATATTTGGGCCAGCTGCGCGAAGTGGCCGGCGAGCTTGGAGCCCCCTTGTTGACGGGCGAGACGCCGCATGAGGAGCGGCTGCAGCTGTATGACCAATTCCGCAGCGGCAGCATTCCTGTATTAGTCGTATCCAAGGTAGCCAATCTTGCGATTGATTTGCCGGATGCGTCGGTAGCGATTCAGCTTTCGGGGAGCTTCGGCTCCAGGCAGGAGGAAGCCCAGCGGGTGGGACGCCTGCTGCGCCCGAAGCAGGGAGAGAATCGGGCATGGTTCTATACGCTGGTAACGGATGGAACGAAAGAGACGGAGTTTGCCCTTAAGCGGCAGCTGTTCATGCTGGAGCAAGGTTATGAATATATGCAGCTATCGGCGGCGGATGCCCGCGCTAGCCGGGTGCAATCGGAGGCGGCGAACGGATGAACCTGTCACAAGCAAGCGCGAAGCTGTCTGAAGAGCGCATCAAGCAATTCGAAAGCGCTCCGGCGTGGGAGGGAATTCTGGTCCGCGGATTATCATGGCGCGCAGCCATGCAGGATCGCGATGCGGTGCAGGAAGCATATGGCCGGCTGTCCTCATCAGCTAATGAGGCGCTGGCGGCGATGATTCTGCGCTTTGGCGCTGCGCCCGTCGAGGAAGAGAGGCTGCTGACAGAGCTGAAGGAGCATACGGCTCTCTCGGGAGCGGAGGCGCGTATAGGCTTAGGCCAGCTGCAGGAGGCGGGGATCGTGCTTGTTGCGGCCAAGCTATGGGGAGACCGCAGCTGCTTTATCCCGGCGGACAGCTTTCCAGTCTGGCAGCAGGCTTTATTCCCGTGCGCATGGAGCGACTCGAATGCCCCTGTCCAGCCGCTTATGGATGCGTCCGGTCAGTTTGTTGGCGTGAAGGAACCCTTCGGACGCAGGCTTTTGTATATGCTTGCAGCGCTAATGAAGTCAGAGACGGACTTCACATCGAAGGGCGTTTTGCCCAAAAAGACAATCCAGCGCCTGCAGAATGCGCTGGGATTGGAAGAGGAGCTGCTCAAGGCTTTTCCTTGGAGCGTCCCGCGCAGCGAAAATTATCCTCTGCCTGTTGGCTTTGGACTGGCTGCAGCCGCAGCAGCGGGATTGCTGAATCGTGACGAGCAGGGGGCAAGCGCAGATCCGGAAGGCCTCCAAAGCTGGTTCGGCATTAGTGACAACCAGAGGGAACGAGCACTGCTGCTGTGGGCTTGCGGGTATATGGTCAGAGCGTCCAAGGAGAATGCCCTGATCGGCGCCGCGCTGACCTCAGCATCGTCGGAATTGTGGCTCTCTGCAAACGAGCTTGCCGATTGGGGAGCTCTTCTGGCTGAGCGAAGCGGCACGGCGCAGGATGGCGGCCGCAATATTCGAAGTACGGTGGAGCGGTGGCTGTATCTGTGGCATGAGCTGGGCTGGATCGAGCTTGCCGAACGTTATGGCCCTGACAATGGAATGGAGCTTGTATTCCGCAAACGCGAATTCCAGGACGGAATAGACAGCCAGCTCATTGTACAGCCGACCGGCGAACTGCTTGCCGTGCCGGGAAGCTCCTTCGCCATGCGCTGGGAGCTGGAGCTGATTGCCGAACGGGCCGGGAGCGAGGAGCCTGTGTTATATCGGTTGACGGCCTCGTCAGTAGCGGCGGCTCTGGAGCAAGGGCGCAGCAAGGACGGGATCGCGAGCTTTCTGCGGAAGGCAAGCGGCGAAGCTGGGCTGCCGGTACAGCTTCTATCCATGCTGGAGCAATGGTCGGGCCGCGCTTGCCGATATTCCTTCGAGCAAGCAACGCTATTGCGATGCGATACAGCCGAATTGGCGGAGGAAGCGATGAGGCTGACCGGGATTTCTCCGCATTTGATCGAACGGATTGGCGAGAAGCATTTTATGGTGAATCCCGCTGCAGTGAGCGAGATTAGAGGGCTGCTGAACAAGGCGGGATATCCCCCGCGCAAAGGAATCCTTCAAGCGCTTGAAGGGGCAGCTGCGGCATACCCCCATGTGCCTGAGCCTGGCATGGGAGCAGTCTCCTGTTGGAAGGAAGGGAGAACGCGGCAATCTGAAGCGGGAGAGTGGCTATATGAGCCGCAGCCGCTGCAGCATTTTGCGCTGGACCTGGCGCTGCCGGCTTATTCAGTGACGCTGCTGCCCTGCATGGATCAAGTTCCGGCGGCGTGGTGGCGGCAGCTGCGCAGCTATCACGCTTCGACGCGCAAGGAGCTCATTCAGCAAGCGGTTGCCATGGAAACCGCTGTACAGCTTAAGCTTGCGGGCGAGCTGCGGCAATTCGTGCCGGAGCGGATTGAGCTTCGCGGCGCGCAGTGGGCGGTAACGGGCAAGCTGGTTGACGACAAGCAGCCGGAACGAAGCCGCCTGACTCCCGATATGTGGGAGGAGATGAAGCTGGTTCTGCCAAGCGGACTTACCCTCTAAGCTCCTCTATCTATTGGCTTGGAGGTTATGATATGATAAATTAATAGCAAGCGAATTGAAAAGAGGTGGATCAATGCCTGTTGCCGAATCATGGACAGCTCCGTCGGTGCAAGATGATGGCGTCAGATCTTCGCTCGATATGGCGTCGCTGCTTTTGTCCGCTTACGAGCTGGGGGACTGGATTAATCAATCGGCGGAAGTGTCCGATTATTTATATTGGAAGTCGGTAGTGAATGAGAACGAAGAAGTGAAGAGCTTGCAGATCGAGTTCTCCAAGGCGAAGGAGCTATTCGAGGAATGCCAGCGCTTCGGACGTTTCCATCCGAACTACCACGAAGCGAAAGACAAAGTAAAGGATGTCGAGAAGCGGCTGATGGAGTTGGAATGCGTAAGCAAATTCAAAGCCTCCGAGCAAGCAGTGGACGATATGCTGTATGAGGTATCACGCATGATTGCAGAGTCGGTATCCGACACGATCAAGGTGCCGGGCAACGAGAGGAACCTGGGAGGCGGATGCGGCGGCGGCGGATCATGCGGCTGCGGAAGCGGCGGGTGCGGCTAAGTCCGCGCCTGAAGCCTTCGGGAGGTTATAGAGGGGAGCAAGCTGATGTTACCGGATCGAACGGGGTTTATCGTATGGGTAAGCGATTTGAAGGCGGCAAGGGCTTTGGAGAGATTCGGGTCTATCCACTTTATGTCGCGCAAGCTTCATTATGTCGTGCTGTATATGAATACCGACAAGACAGAGGAATCCTTGAGGCAGATGAGCCGCTTGTCCTTTGTAAGGAAAGTTGAGCGGTCCTATCGTTCGGAGATTCCGACTGAGTACAGCAAGGAACAGGAAGATAAAACAAGATTTTATAGCCTTTAATTTGGAATACGAATGAAGTAACCGCTTCTTGGCGCATTATTAGCGCTGAGAAGCGGTTTTTTTAGTTGTAAATTTACATATTAAACCATATATGGCCTGAGTTTATTTTATTGTTGAAAAATCGGACAATCATGGTAGAATGGAAATAAATAAATAGGATAAAAGCCCTGGTTCCTTGGAAGGAGTAGGTTGCGAGATGAAGGATAAAATGACGAGAAGATGGAGTACCTATGAGTCGTTTTATGTCGAACTTGGCGACAAAAAGGTGGTTGATGTCATTATTACCAACCATGCCAAAAGTCGCTGGTTAGATCGAATCGAGAGCGAGAAGACCGGATACGAAGATATTGCCGAGTATTTGTGGGAATGCTTGAAGAAAGGCCGGATCGAACCTTACTATCGCAATGAGCAGGACGTTTATTTAATTGATGAGGATCTTGTATTTGTAGCGGAATTTGCGGACTCGCTGACTGAGCTTGATCTGCTGGGCAATCCGCTGCACAAGATGATTATTGTAACCTTCCTGGGCAGAATGTCGGAGACGATTGAGCTTCGAGACCTAAAATCCTATTATTCCTGGCTGAGGCATTCCAGAAGAATGACACTCGTCAAGAACAGCCGGAAACGCAAGTGACGACTTACTTTCGAAAAATAATCGGTACATAATACAAATATTGGTATAAGAGCGCGATCCATGGGGTCGCGTTTCTTCATTTTGCCGTATGCATGTCGCTTCGGGCACGTACTGTAGTATAATAAAGCCAAAGAAAGGACGGATTATAGATGGCGCTTAATTTTCATCAACTGCATATTTTTTATACCGTTGCAGAACGCGGAAGCTTCTCCGCCGCTGCGCAAGCCCTCCATATGACACAGCCGGCAGTCACGATGCAGGTTCAGTCGCTTGAGGACTACTTCGGCACGAAGCTTCTGCTTCGCTCAACGAAGAAGATCGAGCTGACGGAGGCGGGCAGAGCGCTTCTGCCCTATGCCAAGAACAGCATTGATCTGATCCGCGATACCGACCAAGCGATGTCCACCTTCACGAAGCAGCTGAAGGGAAGGCTTCAGCTGGGTTCCAGCCTGACGATCGGCGAATATGTGCTGCCAAGGCTGCTGGGACCTTTCGGCCAGGAGTACCCGCATATCGCGATAAGCATGAAGGTCATGAATACGGCACAGATTATGGAAGACATATTGAATCATCAATTGAACTTCGGCCTGATTGAAGCTCCCGTCAATCATCCCGATATGCATATGGAAGCGGTTATGAGCGATGAGCTGATGCTTGTGGTCCCAAGCGGACATCCTTTGGCGGAGAAAAAATCGGTCAAGCTGGATGAGGCGCTGGAATATCCTATCGTGCTTCGCGAGCAGGGCTCCGGCACGCGCCTCGTCATGGAGGAGCAATTGAAAAAGAAAAAAATCGACCCGGCATCCATGAAAATCGTGATGGAGCTCGGCAGCACAGGCGCAGTGAAGTCCGCGGTCGAAGCGGGGCTTGGCATCTCCTTCCTGTCGGCCTCATCGGTGAAGCATGAGGTCGCCCTGGGGCTGATTAAGGTCGTCAAGGTATCGGATACCAAGTTCCAGCGTCATTTTTATTCCATCTACCTGAAGTCGGCTTTGCTTCCGATCTCTGCTGTAACGTTTCTGACTTTTTTGAGAGAGAGGGATCTGCAGCAATGGCTCTAACAGGCAGGGCTGATCTTCATACCCATACGACGGCGTCGGATGGCATGTATGCTCCTGAGGAAGTCGTAAGAAGAGCGAAGCTTGCGGGCTTGTCCGCTGTCGCGATTACGGATCATGATACAATCGCCGGTGTGGAAGCAGCGGTTGCGGCGGGTGAACAAGCGGGCATTGCGGTTGTGCCGGGAGCCGAGATAAGCACAGTTACGGGAAGATCGGACATTCATGTGCTGGCATATTGCACCGATAACTCTGATCCTATATGGCTGGAGCGGCTGGCATGGATCGGGAGCGCCCGGGAACGGCGCAATGAAGCAATTGTCAGTAAACTGCAGGAGCTTGGAATCGATATTGCGATGGCTGATGTTCTAGAGGCAGCTTCAGGCAAAGAAGGAAGCATCGGCCGCCCGCATATCGCGGGAGCGTTAATCCGCAAAGGAATCGTCTCTGATATGAATGAAGCGTTTGCGCAATATCTGGGCGCTGGAACAAAGGCTTATGTGCAGGTGCAGAGCGTCGCCACGACTGAAGCGCTGCGATGGATTCGTGAAGCGGGCGGCGTAAGCGTCATCGCCCATCCCGGCCTTTACGGACGGGACGAGCTCCTGGAGCAATGGGTCCGTGAAGGTGTGCAAGGAATTGAAGCGTACCACTCCGACCATACGGCTGAGGAAGCGGAGCGGTATTGCGCGTTCGGCGAGAAGCATGGGCTTCTCATTACAGGAGGATCCGATTTCCACGGTGAACGGGGCGGCGTCAGCTTTCATGGAGTGTTAGGCAGCAGCGGAGTAGAGCTTGCCGTTGCTGACCAGCTTCGGCGTATGGCGGCAAGCATGCGTCCATGAGTTTGATGAATGTCTATTGAAGCGGCGTATTGGTTTTTAGCATCGGCTCCATGGATCACTTCAACTTAAGACCATGAATACGTTTCCAATTTATAGTAATTGTTCTACATGATTCCATATATGAATATGGATGTTAATGTAACAAATTATTATATATATTGGAGGGGAATTCATGCCGCAAGAGTTGATAACGAGTATTCGATCGGAAAAAGCGCCGTTAAGCGGTCAAAAGCATCGTTCGAGCGGGAACTTCAGTACGGAAGTGCTTCCGCCGGGAACCAAACGTTTGAGATGGGAAGTTGAAGGCGGGGGAGTAGACCAGTATGACATTACATTTGATGTGAAGAGGGATGTGTCAGCAGGCACAGACCCTACTGAACTGGATGATGTCATCAGCGGGAATACATCGAAGGTTATATCTGCAAGATCGCTGTATATCGCCAATCCAAGCGGTGCACAGGCTTCCTTCTTGGTGAAAGTGTACGCTATCTATTAATACCGCCGGAATATCTGAATACTTATAAAATAAACCCTTAGACAATCATCGGATAAGCGGAAGGCTTATCCGGTGATTCACTCTAAGGGTGTTTTTGTTTCATTTATTATTTGACCGCAACAGGAAGCGCTTTGAGGCGATTCGTGTCCGGCGTGATGAAGAGCGTCTTCTGATGGTCGTAGATGACGAAGCCCGGCTTGGCTCCGCTAGGCTTCCGCACATGGCGGATAAAGGTATAATCGACCGGCACCATGCTGGAGTCTTTGGCTTGGCTGAAGTGTGCGGCTAGCATAGCCGCTTCCTCCAGTGTCGCATCTCCGAAGTCTCCGCCCCGGATGACGACGTGGGAGCCGGGAATATCTTTGGTATGCAGCCAGGTATCCGTCGGAGAAGCCAGACGGTTCGTCAAATATTCGTTTTGCATATTGTTTTTCCCGACGTATATCGGAACATTCTCTGAGGAAGTGTAGCACAGCAGCGACGGATGCTGGGCTTTCTTGCGCTTCGGCCCGCGCGTCTTGCGCTCGCGGAGATAACCTTGCTGGACCAGCTCGTCCCGAATCTCTTCAATATCGGATAGAGCGGCGTCATTCAGCTGCTGGAGCAGCGTCTCGAAGTAAGCAATCTCGGCTTCTGCCAGCTTCATTTGCTCCGCTACAACCGTTAAGCTGTTGCGGTATTTGGTATACCGGCGGAAGTAGCGCTGGGCGTTATCGGACGGCGTGAGCTGAGGGTCCAGCTGGATTTTAACCATAGCCTGATCCTCGTCATAGAAATTGACGAGCTCGACAGACTCGTCGCCGCGACTGAACTGGTGCATATAAGCGGTCAAGAGCTCGCCAAGCACCCTGTACTTTTCGGCGTCTTTGGCTTCTTCGAGCGTTTCCTCCAGCTTTTTGATCTTGGCTGTGTTTTTGCTCTTCTCATTCTGGACGAATCGGATCAGGTCCGCAGCACGCTGCTTGACTGTATCCCGCTCAGCCTTGTCGCCATAGAAGGCTTCCAGGCATTCGCTCACAGAGCCGAAGGAGAGAGTCTCGCCATGGATATGGGTAAGCGGCGTAACGGAGAAGCTGGCTTTGCCGCTGGCTGCATCCGTAACGATAGCAGGCTCATACCGGTCCTCGCGGAAGCCCTCCATCAAGCTGGAGAAGCTGCTCCACAGCGCAGGAATCGCAGCTGACTCATCTGTGCCTTGCGTCTGCGCCCTATACACGATCTCCTTGGCAAGCAGCGGACTGATGCCGCTAAAGGCTCCAACCAGCGACTGATGAAGCGCGATTGGCGCATCTTCTCCGGGCTGAGACATCAGTTCCCTGAACTGATCTTCGAAAGCTACGGCAAGCGGGTCAGTCTTCCCTTGATCAGGCGGCGCCGTATAGGCAACGCCAGGCATAACGATCCGGTAGGCGCTGATGGCAGGCGTTACATGATGAATGCCGTCATGAATAGCTCCGGTTGCGGTGTCAATCAGAATGATGTTGCTGTGGCGGCCCATAATTTCAATCACTATGGTTTTAAAATTCAGATCGCCCAGCTCGTCCCGCTGACGGACATCGATATGAATAATCCGTTCTCTGCCGATCTGGCGGACCGCTTCGATGACACCGCCTTCACAATGCTTGCGCATCAGCATGCAGAACATCGGGGCTTCCAGCGGATTGACATAGGCAGCCGTCGTAAAATGCGTTCTAGGATAAGTAGGGTTCGCTGACAGCAGCAGCTTTGAATTCAGTCCTCCTCCGCGCACAGACAATACGAGATCATGCTCGGCGGGCTGATGAATTTTATGAATACGCGCGCCGACGCAGCGCTGCAGCTCTGCGGCGACCGCTCGGACGACAATGCCGTCTAATGCCATAATTTCAGTACCTCTCTTTTGCAGTATGACTCTATCATGCCATATTCCGGACAAAAACTTAAGCCTCTCTGGGATATTTTATAGGCTGTCCGAATACATATACCGTAAGTATGGGCTGTCCGCTGGAACGGCAACCAACGGGAGGGAATCATGAGATGGAACAATTGAAATGGCATCAGATGGGGACAAGCGAGCTTCTTGACTCGCTCGGCAGTTCGCAAGATAGCGGACTTAAGCCGTCTGCGGCGGCAGAGAGACTCGAGAAGCATGGACACAATGAGCTGTCGGAAGGGGAGCGTATCTCGCCAATCATCCTGTTACTGAATCAGTTCAAAGATTTTATGGTGCTCATTCTGATGGGAGCTACCTTAATATCGGGGCTGCTTGGCGAATACCTGGACGCCATTACGATTGTAGCCATTATTGTACTGAATGCAGTCCTGGGCTTCCTGCAGGAATTTCGTGCCGAGCGTTCTCTTCGCGCGCTCAAGGAGCTGTCGGCACCTTCGGCCAAGGTGATACGGGGAGGCGAACTGGTAACTGTTGCCGCCAAGGATCTGGTAACCGGAGATATCGTCTATCTGGAGAGCGGTGACCGCGTGCCTGCCGATCTTCGGTTCATAGAGGCCAACAGCTGCTATATTGAAGAGTCGGCTCTTACCGGTGAATCGGTTCCAGTCGGCAAGCACGCTGCTGTAATTGGTGAAGAGGAGCTGCCGCTCGGCGACCAGCGCAATATCGGGTTCATGGGAACAATGGTTACGCGCGGTACCGCAAGGGGTGTTGTCATTCGAACAGGCATGGCGACGGAAATGGGCAAAATCGCCGGACTCATCCAGGAGACGGAGTCCATGGAGACGCCGCTTCAGCATAGATTGGAGCAGCTGGGCAAGCTGCTTATCGTCGTCGCAATTGGCTTGACAGTAATGGTGGTAGTGGCGGGCATTCTGCATGGCCAGCCGGCATATGGCATGTTCCTCGCGGGCGTCAGTCTCGCGGTAGCGGCAATTCCGGAAGGCTTGCCTGCGATTGTGACCATTGCGCTGGCGCTCGGCGTCCAGAGGATGATCAAACGGAAGGCTATCGTAAGAAAGCTGCCTTCAGTGGAGACGCTTGGCTGCGCCTCTGTTATCTGCTCGGACAAAACAGGCACGCTGACGCAAAACAAGATGACGGTTACGCATGTATGGATCGGCGGACGCAAGCTCGAGGTCAGCGGCGAAGGCTACGATCCGACAGGCGCTATATATGAAGACGGCAAAGCGCTTGACTTGAAAAACGACCAGTCGATCAAACGGCTTCTTCAGATCAGCGCGCTCTGCAACAACGCTGTACTCGTCAGGTCAGAGCCAGAGGAGCAGAAACGCCGCAAGAGCAAGGAGCCTCAGCCGGAATGGACGCTGAAGGGGGACCCGACAGAAGGCGCACTTACGGTTCTTGCGACCAAGCTGGGTTCGTCAGCCAAGTCGCTGGAGGCGCTCTATCAGCGGGTTAAGGAATTCCCGTTCGATTCCGAGCGGAAGCGCATGTCGGTGCTGCTATCCCATCAGGGAGGCAGGCTGCTTTGCACCAAGGGCGCGCCGGACATGCTGATGGAGCAATGCGCTTATGTGCTGTGGGATGGCAAGGTTGTTCCGTTCACCAATACGCTGAAGCGCAAGTGCGCGGAAGCGGGTGAAGTTATGGCGCTGTCAGCGCTGCGCGTGCTCGGCTTCGCCTACCGCGATTTGCGCTCTACCGAGCGATGCGAGACAGAGGCGGAAGCGGAGAACAATCTGATCTTTGTTGGCTTGGCCGGCATGATCGATCCGCCGCGCCGCGAAGTGAAAGATGCGATTGCGACCTGCCGCAGGGCAGGCATCAAGACGGTGATGATTACGGGCGATCATCAATTGACGGCTGAGGCAATCGCCGGCCAGCTCGGCATTATGCCGCGCGGCGGCATCGCGATGAGCGGACGGCAGTTGGAGGCGATGGACGACGAGCAGTTGGATCGGCTAGTCGACAATACGTACGTCTATGCGCGGGTGTCTCCGGAGCATAAGCTCCGCATCGTCAAGGCCTTGCAGCGCAAAGGGCATGTCGTCGCCATGACCGGCGATGGCGTCAATGACGCGCCGGCAATCAAAGCCGCGGATATCGGCATCTCCATGGGCATTACGGGAACGGATGTGTCGAAGGAGGCATCAGCGCTTGTTCTGAGCGACGATAACTTCTCAACTATAGTAGCGGCTATTGAAGAGGGTAGGGGCATCTATGAGAACATCCGCAAATTTATCCGCTATCTGCTGGCGTCGAACGTAGGCGAAATTCTGGTCATGTTCCTCGCGATGATGGCTGGTCTGCCGCTGCCGCTTGTGCCGATTCAGATTCTATGGGTAAATCTCGTTACGGACGGCTTGCCGGCGATGGCGCTTGGCGTCGATCAGGCGGAGAAGGATTTGATGCAGCAGAAGCCCCGTTCCGCAAAGGAGAACATTTTTGCCCGCAGGCTGGGATGGAAGATTATAAGCAGGGGCGTATTGATCGGCATCTGTACGCTGGGCGCCTTCTGGATTACGCTTCGGGAAGGCGGAGGCACAGCCGAGGGACTGATGAAGGCGCAGACCGTCGCGTTCGCAACGCTCGTAATGGCGCAGCTCATTCACGTCTTCGACTGCCGGAGCTCGCGTTCGATCTTCCACCGCAATCCGTTCCAAAATAAATATTTGGTGCTCGCGGTTCTCTCGTCGCTGCTGCTTATGCTCGGCGTGCTATATATTGAAGCGCTGCAACCGATCTTCAAGACGGTGCCGATCGGCTTCCGCGAATGGTGTCTCGTCTTTGTAGCTGCAGGAATTCCGACATTTGTGATGGGAATTGGCAGCGTGCTTGGCAAATCCGGCAAAACAAAGACGAATTCCAAATGGCCGCTTGGCCCGCAAAGCGTTGCTAGATAAAGCGGAAAAGTACAAATGTTGATGCAAATTATGAATAGCGTTTCTTTCTCCTTTGCGGTATGCTAATAGGAATGATGATAGATTAGCATAATGGGCCTATAAGGAGAGAGCGATAGATGAACTTCACGAAAATGCATGGTCTGGGCAATGATTTTATCATTGTCGCGGGAGAGCAGGCGCTGCCTGACAATGTAGCGGGGCTGGCGGAATCTCTCTGCAACCGGTTCTTCGGCATCGGGGCAGACGGGCTGGTCTATATTCTTCCTTCGGAGAACGCAGACTTCCGCATGCGGATTATCAATTCCGACGGCTCCGAAGCGGAGCAATGCGGCAACGCGATCCGCTGCGTGGCGAAATATGTATATGACAACGGCCTCACGAATCAGAAAGAAATTACGGTTGAGACCCTTGGGGCCGGCGTACAGAAGGTACAGCTGACCGTAGAAGGCGGCAAAGTGCAAAAGGTGCGCGTCGATATGGGCGAGCCAATCTTGAATGGACTGCAAGTTCCGACGACTGTTGACGCTGAGCGCGTCATTGAGCATCCGATTGAAGTAGACGGCCGCGAATTCAAATTTACGGCTGTATCGATGGGCAATCCGCACTGCGTCATCTATGTGGATGACGCGGTCGGATTCGATCTGGAGACTTGGGGGCCGAAGCTGGAGACGCACCCGATGTTCCCGCGCAAGATCAATGTGGAATTCGCGACCGTCAATTCCCGCACGCAAGCCGACATGCGTGTATGGGAGCGCGGCGCCGGCCCTACGCTGGCATGCGGCACCGGCGCATGCGCGACGCTGGTCGCATCCGTGCTGACAGGAGCGACCGACCGCACGGCGACGATCTCCCTGAAGGGCGGAGATTTGCTGATCGAGTGGAATGAGAACGACAACCACGTCTACATGACAGGACCTGCCGCGGAAGTTTTCCGCGGAGTGTTGTAGGTGATCATGATGGGTGCGGAACAATTGAGAAGACCTAATCTGCGGGAAGCGCTCGCTGAGCGCATCCTGGTCGGCGACGGAGCCATGGGAACCTATCTGTATCAGATGGGGTTCCCTGTCGGCGTTTCTTATGAAGAATTCAATGTACTGAAACCTGAAGTCATCGAGAGCGTGCACCGCCATTATTATGAAGCGGGAGCAAGGCTGATCGAGACGAACACATACTCTGCCAACCTGGAGAAGTTGTCGAAGCATGGGCTGGAGGACGAGATGGAGGCTATCAACCGCGCAGGCGTGCGGATTGCACGCTCGGCCGTCGGACCCGATGCTTATGTTGTAGGATCGATAGGTTCAATCCGCGACGGCAAGCGCAAAAATCTGCGGACAAAGCGCGTGATCAATGCCTATGAGAAGCAGATGAAGGTGCTGGTTGAAGAAGGCGTCGACGGCTTGCTGTTCGAGACGTTCTATGATCTGGAAGAGATGAAGCTTGCGGTCCGTATTGCCCGTGAGCTGACGGATATTCCGGTCATCTGCCAATTTGCCGTAGAGGACGCGGGACGCACTGCGGACGGGATTACGCTGGCGGATGCGTTCAATCAGCTGCAGGCGCTTGGAGCCGATGTAGTCGGCTTCAACTGCCGCAGCGGCCCTAACGGCATTATGCGCTCGATGGATTCCATCAGCGCGCCGGTTGCATTGCCATTCTCTGTCTACCCGAATGCCGGTATTCCGGATTATGTAGACGGCAAATATACGTATTCCGCCGGACCGGAATACTTCGCGGAATGCGCCCGCAAGTTCGCGGACCGCGGCGCTCGCATTATTGGCGGCTGCTGCGGCACGACGCCGGAGCATGTGGCTGCGATGGCGGCATCATTAGCGAATTACGTGCCTCAGCCTGGCGCTGCGGCTGCAGCTAAGCGTCAGTCGGAGCTCGTTCGCGAGAACACGCCGAAGCCGGCTGAACATGCTTCTTACGGGGATATCCACCAAGAGCCGACTTTGGTCGATCTGGTTAAGGAGCGCCATACGGTCATCGTTGAGCTTGACCCGCCGCGGGATCTCGATATCCGCAAATTTATGGAAGGCGCTGCGGCGCTGAGAGAAGCGAGAGCGGACGCCGTGACGATGGCGGACAACTCGCTGGCTGTGACGCGGATGAGCAATATTGCCCTTGCCGCACTGCTGCAAGAGCGTCTCGATATTCGTCCGCTGGTTCATATCGCGGCGCGCGACCGCAACCTGATCGGAACACAGTCCCATATGATGGGTCTGGACGCGCTAGGTATCGACCACGTTCTCGCCGTGACTGGAGACCCTGCCAGATTCGGCGACTTGCCGGACTCCAGCTCGGTCTACGATCTAACATCCTTCGAGATGATCCGGATGATCAAGCAGCTGAATGAAGGGGTAGCCTTCTCGGGCAAGCCGCTGAAGCAGAAAGCGAAGTTTGTCGTAGGCGCGGCGTTCAATCCGAACGTCAAGCATCTGGACAAGGCGGTTCAGCGTCTGGAGCGGAAGATCGCTTCCGGGGCGGACTATATTATGACTCAGCCTGTCTATGATACAGGGCTAATCGAGCGAATTGCGGAATCGACCAAGCATCTAAGCGTGCCGGTCTTCATCGGCATCATGCCGCTGGCGAACGGGCGCAACGCCGAATATTTGCACAACGAGGTTCCGGGCATTCAGCTCTCTGATGACGTCCGTGCTCGCATGGCGGGACTGGAAGGGCCGGAGGGCCGGGCTGAAGGGGTTAAGATCGCAAAGGAGCTTCTGGACTGCGCTCTCCAGCACTTCAACGGCATCTATCTGATCACGCCGTTCATGTTCTATGACATGGCTGTCCAGCTCACTGAATACGTGTGGGAAAAAACAAAACGCTAGCTTTTGAATATGCCAAAAATAAATGTCACCTAACTTTTGCTTGTTCCACGGGAAGAAATCAATTAAAATAAGGCATAAGTTGGAGCGGACGGCAGTTGTAATACGTATGCTCATTCATTTTTTAGTCAACAATAGAGCAATGGTCTGTCGTTTTTTGGAAATCGGCAACTATCATTGCGCATAGAAGGACCGTAGGCGGAGGGGGACCTGGCTTGGCTATTAAGCTCATTAATATCGGATTCGGGAATATCGTATCTGCGAATCGCATTATCTCGATCGTGAGCCCGGAATCGGCTCCAATCAAACGCATCATTCAAGAAGCACGGGATCGCCACATGCTGATCGACGCGACTTATGGCCGCCGCACTCGCGCGGTTATCATTACAGACAGCGATCACGTCATCTTATCTGCGGTTCAACCGGAGACGGTAGCCCATCGTCTGTCCACCAAGGATGACGATAACGACGAATAGTACGGGGAGTATGGAACAAATGGGATTGTTAATTGTTTTGTCCGGTCCTGCCGGAGTCGGAAAAGGAACGGTGTGCACAGCGCTTCGCGCCAGAATGCCGGAGATTGTCTATTCCGTATCGGCCACAACCAGGCAACCGAGACAGGGCGAGGTTGAAGGCGTCAATTATTTTTTTAAAACCAGAGAGCAGTTTCAGGATATGATCGCGCGCGATGCGCTGCTCGAGCATGCAGAATACGTGGGCAATTATTACGGGACTCCCCGTGATTTTGTCGACCGTACGCTTGCGGGGGGCAAAGATGTTATTCTGGAGATTGAAGTGCAGGGGGCGCTCAAGGTGAAGAAAAACTTCCCTGAAGCGATCTTTGTCTTCTTACTGCCGCCGTCGCTGGATGAGCTCAAGCAGCGGATTACCGGACGCGGCACAGAAACGCAGGATATTATCGATACCCGCATGAACGTCGCCGTTGAGGAAATGAACCTCCTTAGCCATTATGATTATGCCGTTATTAATGACGAGATAGACGCGGCTTGCGACCGTATTCGCAGCATTATTATTGCCGAGCATTGCCGCAGGGAACGCTTCATGCCGTATGTAACGGGAATGAAGACCACAATCGAGAAAGCCTGAGTGAGGAGAATGTCTGATGTTGTATCCATCCATTGATGAAATGGTGAAGAAGGTTGACAGCAAGTATACGTTGGTCGTTGCCGCTTCCAGAAGAGCGCGCATGCTGCGCAACGGAGAAAAGTCCGATCTGACTACCCCGCGTTCGCATAAGTATGTCGGCGTTGCGCTGGAAGAGATCTACGGTGACTTGATTCAAGTAGAGTCGCTTGGAGCGAAAGACGAATAGTACGGCAGATGAATCAGAGCTAGAGGTGTGAACTGGAGACAGGGATACACCTCTTTTTTTGTCCCGATAATCGGGCAGGCGCTGAGTAGAGCAGAGTTTATAGCAGGCAGCATGACGGGAGGATTTGAAGTGGCGGGTATCATTTTCGTTATTATTTTATTTGTATTGTTTTTTCTGATTTTAAGCTTGGTTGTCCGCGGCGCGATTGATAACTCCAAGATGTCGCAGAAAATGGATTTGCTGATCTCAGAGATCAGGGAGCTTCGCAAAGAGGGCCAAGAGGATAAAAAACATATTATCGATAAGCGGGTGTAAGGGTTGAAACGGTTTTGCACTCTTGCACTCTCTCACTTTTGCGCACTATGGCATTCTTCATGCTGATACTAATAACGGAGTGGAGCTGGTCGTGATGATTAGACATTGGACGAATATGTTCGTGGCAGTAGCGCCGGACTGTCCGGTGGAGACGGGAGTAGTGCCGGTATCGAAACGGGAGGGCAAGCCTGCGCATATCATCCAGTACGAGCTGCTGGCTGATTATCCTTATCACTATACATTTGAGGAGCAGCTGTTCGAAGTATACTTCAGGCACAAGGGCTTTGACCCTGACATGCCGGAAGCTGAGCGCAACCGCCTTCGGGATGAGCTGCTGGCGAAGAGCCACCCATGCATGAGAGCCTCTCAACTGCCCAAGAAATTCGGCTGGGGCGTTCATTACAATGACGAAGGGAAAATTGCCATTTACGCGATGGAGTCGGAAGCGTACCAGAAGCTGCTGGACGAGGCCAACAACAATGAGCTTATGGAGCTCCAAATCGCGCTAAGAAGCAGCCGCAAGAAGGAATAGGTTTCTAATGCGCGCTCGCGGTGTAATGATTCTAATCATCTGGGCAGATGCAGTGGACAAATAGTATGGTGAGAACCCGTTACACCTTTGAGATTGGAGGAAACGGCGCTGTAACGGTGTGTGGCACGCTTGGATTGCTGAATTCGGAGAAAATGATGGTGTAACGCCGCGAGAACCCGTTAAACTCTCGAAATTGGAGGAAACGGCGCTGTAACGGTTCGTGGCACGCTTGGAACGCTGATTTCGGAGAAATTGATGGTGTAACGCCGTGAGAACCCGTTAAACCATCGAAATTGCATGAAATGGCGCTGTAACGGTTCGTGGCACGCTTGGAACGCTGATCTCGGAGATATTGATGGTGTAACGCCGCGAGAACCCGTTAAACTCTCGAAATTGCAGGAAACGGCGCTGTAACGGTTCGTGGCACGCTTGGAACGCTGATTTCGGAGGAATTTGTGGTGTAACGCCGTGAGAACCCGTTATACCTCCTAAATTGCAGGAAACGGCGCTGTAACGGTTCGTGGCACGCTTGGATTGCTGATTTCGGAGGAATTGACGGATTAGCGCCGTGATACGAGCCATCGAGTTAGAAAAAACAGTTCTATGTAACCGTATTCGTTCATAAAAGGCTGATATGTGAAAAAAGTGGGTTTCATATCAAGCAACATGTCTCTTTCTATCAGCGTCTTATGAATACCATGGCTGGTGCAAATTGATGACGAGGAGGCGGCGGTATATGACGGATGAAGAACGCGATATTCAGGAGCTTAGACGGCAAATTCATGTTTTGGAGAAGCGAATTGAGAACTTGAAGAGCAAAAGCCGTTCTCCTGGACAAAATTTCTGGTTAGCCTTCTTTATTGTAATAATGATTGTCCTGTTTTCAATTGGAGTTATTCGGTATTTTAAATTTTAGATAGCGGTCGAAGGGATTATAGGCGGCCTTTAACGCTGTATCTAGTTTTTGACACGCTTTATGATATGATATTGGGGAGAATGCATTTCGGAACGCTATTGCTCCGCCAGCCCTAATACTCGCACTATGCAACGTCTAAACATCTTGCCCATAACAAGTGCATCCGTTATCTTTCATATAACAGAAGCTGCAGATGATGATGCCGGTTTTGTTTCACAAAACGTTTGGCCGCAGGCTTATGAAATCATGTTGTTCTGCAACGCGCAAAGCCTGGGCATACGAATTCAGTTTTGTATCACAAAACATGAAGGAGGAGTTTATCATGGAGCAATTGCGTTATCCCAACGGCCGTTTCCAGTTCGAAGGCATGACGGCAGTACAGATGGAGAAGTGGATTGGCGAAGTAGAAAAGGTTCCTGCGGAATTGAGAGCGGCGGTCGAGGGACTCAGCGATGAGCAGCTTGATACGCCATATCGGACGGGCGGCTGGACGGTCCGGCAAGTCGTGCATCATATTGCGGATGCCAGCATGAATATGTTTTCCAGATTCAAGCTAGCCTTGACCGAACCCAACCCGACGATCAAGCCGTTCAACGAGGATCGCTGGGTGGCTACGGCGGATTCCGAGAGTGCGGCGCCGGGATTAAGCTTGGTTATTATTGACGGGCTGCATGCAAGAGCTGCGCTGCTGCTGAGATCAATGGAGCGAGCCGATTTCGAGAAGGAATTTTATCATCCCGAGAAGGGGAGCCAGATGAAATTATCCTTATTACTCGCCTATATGGCATGGCACGGCAGGCATCATATCGCTCATATTATAAGCCTTAGAGAACGAATGGAATGGTAAGCCCTGTCCGCCTTGCAGAAGGCGGATGTTTGATGAATAGGAGTTGGCAGCATGATAGCAGGAAAACGAATTATATTAGGCATCACAGGCGGGATTGCCGCTTATAAAGGCGCTGCGCTATGCAGCAAGCTGGTTCAGGCAGGGGCAACTGTACATGTCATTATGACGAAGTCCGCTGCGGAGTTTATTACGCCGCTTACGCTGCAGACCTTATCCCGCAATCCAGTGCACATCGACACTTTCGACGAGCGCAACCCTGAGGTGGTCACACATATTCATCTGGCCGATCATGCGGATCTGATTGTCGTGGCTCCTGCAACTGCGAATTTTATGGCAAAGCTTGCGAACGGGCATGCGGATGATATGTTAAGCACGACGCTGCTCGCGGCGACCTGTCCGATTCTGGTTGCTCCGGCGATGAACGTCCATATGTATGAGCATCCTGCGGTCGTTGACAATATGGAGCGGCTGGCTGCTCGCGGCGTCATGTTCGTAGAGCCGGGAACAGGCCAGCTGGCCTGCGGATATGTCGCCAAGGGCCGATTGGCTGAGCCGGAAGATATTGTGGCGGCTGTCGGCGTCTGGTTCGGTCAGAACCAGAAGCTTAAAGGGAAAAAAGTGCTTGTGACGGCTGGCGGAACGATGGAGCGGCTTGACCCGGTCCGGTACTTGACGAACGACTCCTCCGGCAAAATGGGATTTGCGGTTGCGGAAGCCGCCCGATTGATGGGAGCTGACGTTACGCTTGTCGCTGGGCGGACGACAGAGCCGCCGCCGCAAGGAGTCACGGTGGTGCGGACGGAGTCGGCCGCCGATATGCTGGAGGCTGTCGAGGCGCGCTTCCATGAGGCGGATATCGTGGTGAAAGCGGCTGCCGTCGCAGATTATAGGCCCGCTCAGGTGCATGAGCAGAAGCTGAAAAAAACGGGAGAGCGGCTCGTGCTGGAGCTTGAGCGCACGACCGATATCTTGGCGACGATCGGCGAGCGGAAGACGCATCAATTCCTGGTTGGCTTCGCAGCGGAGACGGAGCAGCTGGAGCAGTATGCAATGGATAAGCTGCGCAGGAAGCACTGCGATTTGATCGTAGCCAACGATGTCAGCCGCGAAGGCGCGGGGTTCAACGGCGATACGAATGCGGTTGAAGTGTACGGACCGGAAGGGCTGGTCGAGGCATTGCCGCTCATGTCCAAGCGCGCTACGGCGGTGCGCCTGATGGAACTGATACACGATCGTCTCGCTGCAGGCGGTGGAAGCCGTTCATGATAGCCAAAGTGATTGTAGACGTGCCGAGCCGCCAGACGGATCGGCCGTTTGACTATGAAGTGCCAAGTGAGATGCAGTCCTGGCTCGAAGTGGGCAGCCGGGTAGGCGTTCCTTTTGGCGGGAGAGTGCTGCAAGGTTTCGTCATTGGCATTGCAGAGTCTGCATCTGTGGATATGTCCCGCATCAAGCCGATAGCTGAGCTGCTGGACGCTGTGCCGCCTCTTCTGCCCGATATGATTGAGCTGTCCAGGTGGATGAGCGAAAAATACTGCTGTTCATGGACGCAAGCGCTGCAAGCGATGATTCCGGCTGCCTTGAAAGGCAAGGAAGAGAAGAAGATCGGGCTTGCCGATCCGTCGGATACCGGGATGCTGCCGGATGAGCTTGCGGACTGGATTGGAAAGAGCGACGGCCTTGTGAAGCTGGACGCGCTGCTTGCGCGGTTCCCGGAGCATGTGACGGCCGTCAAGCAAGCGCTTGGCGACGGGACGCTGGTGCAGCAATCTTCCATAAAGGACAGGCTGTCGGTCAAAATGGTGCTGACGGTGTTTCTGCCGGAATCCCGGCTTAGCCTGGAGCAGGCTTTGGAGCATATACCCGCCCGCGCAGCCAAGCAGCGCGAGGCGCTGGCCTTCATGTATGAGCATGGCGAGTCGATGCCGCTGCAGGACATGGTTCAAGCGTCCGGCGCTTCGGCCGCAAGCATCAAGGCGCTGGTCGAGAAGGAGCTGCTTGTGCTTCGGGAGGTAGAGAGTGGCCGCGATCCGTATGCGGACCGGAACTTTACCCGTACAAAGCCGCTGCAGCTTATGGAGGGGCAGCAAGCTGTATTTTCGCGCATTGCGGAGGCGCTGGAGGAAGGTGAAGGCCGCACGATGCTGCTGCACGGGGTAACGGGTAGCGGCAAGACGGAGGTCTATCTGCAGTCGATTCAATATTGTCTGGAGCAGGGAAGGCAAGCCATCGTGCTTGTGCCTGAGATTTCGTTGACGCCTCAAATGGTAGAGCGGTTCAAAGGCCGCTTCGGCGAAGCCGTCGCGGTGCTGCATAGCCGCCTGTCCAGCGGCGAGCGGTTCGATGAATGGCGCAAAATCCGCAGCAAGCGGGCGGAGGTGGCGATTGGCGCGCGCTCGGCGATATTTGCCCCATTTGAACGCATTGGCCTCATTATAATAGATGAAGAGCATGAATCCTCCTACAAGCAGGAGGAGAGCCCCAAGTATCATGCGCGCGATGTTGCCGTAAGAAGGGCGAAGCAGCATGGCGCGACGGTCATTCTGGGGTCGGCTACGCCTTCCATGGAATCGTATGCGGCAGCCAAGCGCCCTGCCCAAGGAGGCGGCGCTCCAGCGCTGCTCCCAATGCCGGAGCGGGTCGGCGGCCGTCCGATGCCGGAGGTGGAGGTTGTCGACATGCGCGAGGAGCTGCGCGGCGGGAATCGCTCCATGTTCAGCCGCAAGCTGCATGCCAAGCTTCAGGAGCGGCTGGAGCGCGGCGAGCAGTCGGTGCTGCTGCTGAACCGGCGAGGCTACTCCACATTTGTCATGTGCCGCACATGCGGCCATACGGCCTCTTGTCCGCATTGCGACATCTCGCTTACATACCATCAGAAGACGCGTGTGCTCAGATGCCACTACTGCGGCCATGCGGAGCAGGCTCCCAAGGAGTGCCCGGCTTGCAGCAGCGAGCATATCCGCTACTTCGGCACAGGCACGCAGCGGGTGGAGGAAGAGCTGGCCAAGCTGTTCCCCGGCATCCGGGTTATCCGGATGGATGTCGACACGACAACGGAGAAGCATTCGCATGAGAAGCTGCTGAAGCGGTTCGGAGAGCGGCAAGCCGATGTATTGCTTGGTACTCAAATGGTAGCCAAAGGGCTCGATTTCCCATATGTTACATTAGTAGGCGTTATCGCGGCGGACACGTCGCTGCATCTCCCGGATTTCCGCGCAGCGGAGAAGACGTTCCAGTTGCTGACGCAGGTCGCCGGAAGGGCGGGCAGGCATGAGCTGGAGGGCGAAGTTGTCATTCAGACCTATACGCCTGAGCATTACGCGATTACGACAGCGCAGCAGCACGATTATGCGGCTTTCATCGGCGAAGAGCTTCGCCACCGGTCGATGATGGGCTACCCGCCGTACTGCCGGCTGGTGCTGGTGACGATGTCGCATGAGCAGCTTCCGCTGCTGGTGTCGGTAAGCAGCCGGTTCGCTGCGGAGCTGAAGGAGCTGGCCGAGCATGAGGGCTTGCTTGCCCCGCTGGGAAGCGGGCTGCCGCGGGCGCTTGAGGTGCTGGGTCCTGTCGCTTCTCCGATTGCGAGAATGAAAGATCGCTACCGCTTTCAAGTTGTGATAAAATATCGTGGTAGCATCGACGCATCCGCGCTTGTACGCCGCGCGCTCCAGCCGTTTACGGAGGGGCCGCCGCAGAAGAACGTCACGTTCAGCGTCGACGTCGATCCCCAGGTCATTTTATAAAAAATCGATAGATATTGAGTAAAGGAAGGGAAGCAACATGAGTATTCGTTTGATCGTAAAGGAGCCGGACCCGGTATTGCGCGAAGTAGCCAAGGAGGTTACGAAGTTCAACGATAATTTGAAGAAGCTGCTGAAGGATATGGCGGAGACGATGTATGACGCGCAAGGCGTCGGTCTGGCGGCGCCGCAGATCGGCATCTCCAAGCGGGTTATTGTTGTGGACGTAGGCGACGAGAACGGTCTGGTGGAGATGGTCAACCCGGTTATCGTGCAGCAAGAGGGCGAGCAGCTTGGCCCGGAGGGCTGTCTCAGCATACCGAACCTGAACGGCGAAGTGCGCCGGGCAGAGAGCATCGTGGTGGAGGGGCAGAACAGCAGCGGAGAGAAATTCACCGTGAATGCGAGCGGATACTTTGCGCGCGCATTCCAGCATGAGATCGACCATCTGAACGGCATCTTATTCACGGATTTGGCGGAGAGTGTCTATGACATTTCGGACATACAGAGAAAAGGCGGCGAGTAATTGATGCGTATCGTATTTATGGGGACGCCGGATTTCGCCGTCCCCTCCTTGCAATTGCTGGTCTCCGGCGGCTATGAGGTCGTCGCCGTCGTAACGCAGCCGGATCGGCCGAAGGGCCGCAAAAAAACGTTGACGCCGCCCCCTGTCAAGGAAGCGGCGTTGTCGTTTGGTATACCTGTATTGCAGCCTGAGCGGATGAGGAATCCGGAAGCTGTGGCGGAGCTGGCGGAATATAAGCCGGATTTGATCGTGACGGCCGCATATGGGCAAATACTGCCGAAAGCTGTACTGGAGCTTCCACGTCTCGGCTGCATCAATGTGCACGGGTCGCTGCTGCCGAAGTACCGCGGCGGAGCGCCGATTCAGCGTTCAATTATGAACGGTGAGCCTGAGACAGGCGTCACGATTATGTATATGGCGGAAGGGCTCGACACGGGCGATATGATCAGCAAAGTCGCGCTGCCGATTCTGGATGAGGATACGTCGGGCAGCATGTTCGAGAAGCTGAGCCTGGCAGGCGCCAAGCTGCTTGGCGAGACACTGCCGTCTATTATAGAAGGCACTGTACAAGCTGTGCCGCAGTCAGAGGAAGAGGCTACATATGCGCCGAATCTAAGCCGCGAGGACGAGCGGATCGATTGGAGCAAGCCGGCAAGAGCGCTGTTCAACCAGGTCAGAGGCTTGTCGCCGATGGCGGGCGCTTTCACCTACTTGAACGGTGAGGTGTTCAAGGTTCGCGTCTGTGAGCCGCTTGAAGGGCGCAGCGGGAATGCTGCGCCAGGCGAGATTGTGTCCGCCGATGCGAACGGCATTGTCGTGCAGACAGGAGAGGGCAGACTGCTGCTGAAGGAAATTCAGCCAGCCGGCAAGCGCGTGATGGCTGTCTCGGAATGGATCAAAGGCGCACGGATCGAGCCGGGCTCGAGCTTCGGCGAAGGTGAGGAGCAATGAGCGGCGGGGACAACGGGCGTTCGGCGGGCAAGGGCAGCAGCCCTTCCGGCAAGGCGCCGCACGGCAACCGCCGTCATCCAGGCGGGCGAGGCGGCAGCCGGCCGCAGGCTGAAGCGCCGAAGCGCAAATCAGTAACGCCGCGCGAGCTGGCGCTGAACATTCTGGTGAAGGTGGCGGAATCGGGCGCCTACAGCAATATTCAGCTGAACCGCTCGCTGCAGGACTCCGGCTTGTCGAGACAGGACGCAGGCCTTGCGACGGAGCTGGTGTACGGTACGATCAGCCGGCAGGCTACACTGGATCATTGGCTGTCGAAGTTCGTGGCCAAAGGGCTGCACAAACTGGACAAGTGGGTGCATCAGCTGCTCAGAATGAGCGCCTACCAGCTGCTGTTCCTGGATCGGATACCGACCCATGCAGCGGTGAACGAGGCCGTTGCGATTGCCAAGCGAAGAGGGCATACCGGCATATCCGGCATGGTGAACGGCGTATTGCGCAGCATGGACCGGAGCCGCGCGGAGCTCGTGCTCTCCGCGATTCAAGAGAAGACGCCTGTCGCTACCATTGCGCTCCGGCATTCCTACCCGGAATGGCTCGTAGCACGATGGGTGGCTGCCTACGGCGCCGAGACAGCCGAAGCGATCTGCGCGGCGGGCAACGAGCAGCCGCATGCCAGCATCCGGGTGAACACGGTGCTTGCAGGCCGCGATGAGCGGCTGCAGGAGCTTCGGGATCAGGGCGCCCATGCGGAGGCTTCCGCAATTGCGCCATCGGGCATTGTTGTATCCGGGGGAGGCAATCTCGCTGACACGGATGCATTCCGGCAAGGCCTGTGGTCGCTGCAGGATGAGAGCTCCATGCTCGTCGCAGAGGTAGTGGCACCCAAGCCCGGCATGAAGGTGCTGGACTGCTGCGCCGCCCCCGGCGGCAAGAGCTCGCATATGGCAGAGCTGATGGAAGGTAAAGGCAAGGTATGGGCCAACGATCTTCATGCGCATAAGCGGGAGCTGATCACGGCGCAGACGGAGAGGCTCAAGCTGCGCAATGTGGAGGCGGTCGTCGGCGATGCGCTGGCGCTGCCGGAGCGATTCGCGCCGGAGTCGATGGACGCCGTCTTGCTGGATGCCCCTTGCTCCGGCTTTGGCGTCATCAGGAGAAAGCCGGAGATCAAATGGACCAAGACCGAAGGCGACATTACGGAGATTGCGGCTCTGCAACGGCAGCTGCTGGAGCGCGTCAGCGGGCTCGTCCGTCCCGGCGGCACGTTAGTTTACAGCACATGCACGATGGAGCGGGAAGAGAATGAACGCCAGATCGAGGCCTTCCTCGGCGAGCATCCCGAGTTTCGTCTCGATGCGGACTGGCCGGAGGCGATTCTGCGCAGCCTGCAGAGCGCAGGCGTTGTCGGCGATGATTTCGACGGCCAATTGCAGCTGCTGCCCCAGCACTTTGGCAGCGACGGATTCTATATCGCACGCATGGTCAAGGTCCGCTGACGCGGCTTCTGGCTGAGGTTGGGCGTTTGTGGTAAAATAAATCGATAACGGCCCGTAGAAATTTGCATAGTCATAGATGAGGCCGTTCTACAATAAAATACAGGTGTGATGAGATGAAACCGATTATTTATGATTATACGCTAGATGGACTTAGAGACTGGATGAAAGAGAACGGCGAGCCTGCTTTTCGCGGGGAGCAACTGTTCGACTGGCTCTACGTCAAGCGGGTGAAGAGCTTCGAGGAGATGACGAATCTTCCGAAGGAGCTTCGCGAGAAGCTGGACGACCAGTTCCAATTCGTCACGCTTACGGAAATTACAAAATTCGAATCCAGGGACGGAACCGTCAAGTTCCTGTTCGGGCTGCATGACAACCATGCGATCGAGACGGTAATTATGCGCCACAACTATGGCAACAGCATCTGTGTCACGACGCAGGTCGGCTGCCGGATCGGCTGTACATTCTGCGCCTCCACGCTGGGCGGACTGAAACGCAATCTGACGGCTGGCGAGATCGTGGCGCAAGTCGTTACGGCTCAGCAGATGCTGGATGCGACAGGCGAGCGGGTATCCAGCATCGTCATCATGGGTTCTGGCGAACCGTTCGAGAACTATGAAGCTACCATGACATTTCTCCGGAATATGATTCACGAGAAAGGGCTGAATATCGGCCAGCGCCATATTACCGTATCGACAAGCGGTATTGTGCCAAGCATGTACAAGTTCGCCGACGAGAACACGCAGATCAATCTGGCGATCTCGATTCATGCGCCGAACGACAAGCTTCGTTCCAAGCTGATGCCGGTCAACCGGAGATTCCCGTTCGAGGATGTCATTGAGGCTTGCCGCTACTATATCGCCAAGACGGGCAGAAGAATTACGTTTGAATACGCGCTTATCGGCGGGGTCAACGACCAGGCTGAGCATGCGCAGGAGCTGGCGGATGTGCTGAAAGACATGCTGTGCCATGTCAATCTCATTCCGGTCAACCACGTGCCGGAGCGCAATTACGTTCGGACACCGCGCGAGGATATCTTTGAATTCCAGCGTGTGCTTGAGCGCAACAAGATCAACGTGACGATTCGCAGGGAGCAAGGCCATGATATCGCAGCCGCTTGCGGCCAATTAAGAGCGAAGCACATGGAGTCCACGACGAGGTGATGAACCATTGTTAACGGCAAACCGCAGTAATGTCGGACGAGTCAGGCATGTCAATGAAGACCAGTCTTGGGTTGGCCAATTGGATAACGGCGTCACGCTGGCTATTGTAGCTGACGGCATGGGCGGCCATCAGGCCGGCGATGTCGCCAGCGAAATGGCGGTGAACGCCTTCCGCAGCGTGCTGGAGCAGCATGCCGCGAAGCCTAGCTTGACCGAAGAAGAAGGAAAGATGCTGATCCGCCAGGCAATCAGCGAGGCGAATGAGTCGATCTACGCCAAAGCGGCCAGCAATGAGCAGTATCACAATATGGGGACGACGATCGTAGCTGCTATGCTGCATGACCATAACGCCATTATCGGGCATGTAGGCGACAGCAGGGCCTATAGGGTGACTAAGGAATCGATTCAGCTTCTGACGACGGATCATTCGCTCGTCAATGAGCTGCTGAGATCCGGCCAGCTTACGGATGAAGAAGCTGCCAATCACCCGCGCCGCAATGTGCTGACCCGGGCGATCGGCACCGATCCGCAAGTCGAGATCGATGTCCAATCGCTGTCATGGTCGCCGGAGGATGTGCTGCTGTTATGCAGCGACGGGTTGACCAATATGGTTAGCGAACAAGAGATGCAAGCTGTTGTCGCTGGCGAGGAGCTTGAGCTGGGCGGCAAAGCGGATCATCTCATTGGGCTGGCGCTCGAAGCAGGGGGAGACGACAATGTGACGGTTGTGCTTCTGCAGGGAGCTTCCAGCGCTAAGCGGGAGGAGGGCTCAGTATGATCGGACATGATTTAGGCGGCCGTTACGAGATTTTATCCAGAATTGGCGGCGGCGGAATGGCGCTTGTATACAAGGCGCATGACGTTCTGCTTAACCGCAATGTCGCCGTGAAGGTGCTGCGCCAGCAATTTGTGAATGACGAGGAGTTCATCCGCCGATTCCGCAGAGAAGCGCAGTCTGCGGCAGCTCTGTCCCATCCCAATGTCGTTAGTATCTATGATGTCGGGCAAGAGGAAGATACGCACTACATTGTGATGGAATACGTGGAGGGCAGCAACCTGAACGAAATTATTCAGGAGCGCGCGCCTCTTCAGGCTGAAGAAGCGGTCCGGGTCGCTGTGCAAATCTGCGACGCGCTGGATCACGCGCATCAGAATCATATTATACATCGCGATATTAAGCCTCATAACATACTTATCGGCAACAACGGACGGGTGAAGGTAACGGACTTCGGCATCGCCCGCGCAGTTACATCGACGACGATCACGCAGACGGGCTCTGTCGTCGGCTCCGTTCACTATTTCTCGCCGGAGCATGCGAAAGGCATCAATACAGGCGAGAAGTCGGACTTGTATTCGCTTGGCATCGTGTTGTACCAGATGCTGACGGGCAAGCTGCCGTTCCTAGGCGAAAGCCCGATCAGCGTCGCGCTGAAGCATCTGCAGGAGACGTTCGAGGATCCGCGTACAGTCAATCCTCATATCCCGCAAAGCGTGGAGAACGTCATCCTGAAGGCGATGCGCAAAAATCCGAACGAGCGCTACGACTCCGCTCACGAGATGCTGCTTGATCTGGATACGTGCTTGCGTCCCGATCGCCTGAATGAGCCGAAAGTTACCTTCTCACATTACAGCGATATGGAGGAGACGCGCGTCATGCCGGCCATTCGCGGCGGCGAGTTGACTGCGGCCACCGGATCCTTTAATGACCGCAAGGAGCCGAGGCCAGGCGCTACCGACACCGGTGTGAATTGGCAAGCGGAAGAAGAGCGCAAAGGGAAAGGCGGCTGGAAGAAGCCGCTTATCGTGGTCGGTGTTACCTTGGCTATTCTGGCTCTGATCATTGTCGGTTTTATGTGGGTGCTTGACAAATTCAAGACGGAAGAAGTCGAAGTGCCTTTCGTGGTCGGCGAAACGTTGGATGATGCCAGAATCAAGCTCCAGGAAGCGGGGCTGCGTGTGGAAGACCCTGTAACAAGGGAGCCTAGCCGGGATGTGCCGTTAGACGAGGTCATGGAACAGAGCAAGAGAAATATGAAGGTCAAGGTTGGATCTTCGATTGCGTTGACGGTCAGCGCCGGTCCGGAGATGTCGACGATTCGCAACTATGTCGGCCAGTCCATTAAAGTAGCCAAGGAAGAATTGAATGCTCTTGGCGTAACGGAGGACCGTATCCGCATTAAAGAGGAGAACAGCGAGGATGAGCCTGGCACCATTCTGGAGCAAACGCCGGCAAACGGCGAGCAGTTCGATCCGGAAAAGGCGGAAATATCATTCGTGGTCAGCATTGGCCGCGAGACGGTCGAAATGATCGATCTTGTCGACTACAAGCTGTCCGCAGCGCGTCAATGGATAAAGTCGATGGAGCTGGTGCTGGAGGAAAGTGATATTTCTTATGTCCCGAGTTACGTTCATGCCAAGGACCATGTTGTTGAAGTAAACAACGCCGATCCGATGGATAAGATACCGAAGGGCACCAAAATTAGGTTAACTGTAAGCTCCGGCATTCCATCGGATGCCAAACAGGGCTCCTACAATGTCACGATCTCGCCAGCCAGCCTGGATAAGCCGAGCCAAATCCGGATCGATTATTCGGACGCACGGGGAGATGTGAAGGGCGAGACGCGTTCCATTAACGGGACGGTTACGATTCCGGTAACCCTGGTGCTGTCGCCGGATACGGTAGCGACAGTTACGGTATACCGCGACGGACATTTCGTGGATACCGTCAATATTAATTACAATCAGCTGGAAGGAGCGCCGGGCATGAATATCCCTGGCGCAACACCTCCTCCGGTCGAGACCAACACTCCAGAGGAACCGGCAAATGCGGAGGTAGACTCATTCAATGGCGAAAGCGAAGGAGAGCAATAAGACAGATCAGGCATCGGGACGAATCGTCAAGGCGCTTAGCGGCTATTACTACGTCAGGGCGGAGGGGGATTCCCCCGATACCCCGGCGGTGCAGTGCCGGGCGCGCGGCGTGTTCAAGAAGAGGGGCCTGACGCCGCTAGTAGGCGACGAGGTGCGTTTCAGCTTGACGGAGAACGGGGAAGGAACAGTAGAGGAATTGCTTCCCCGTTCCTCGGAGCTGATCCGTCCGCCGGTCGCGAATATCGACCTGGCCATTCTCGTATTCTCCGTTACGGAGCCTGTTCTGAACTTGCAGCTGCTGGACAAGTTTCTGGTGCATATCGAGCATGCGGGCATTCCGGCCGTTCTCTGCTTAAGCAAGCAGGATCTGGAGACGGAAGGCGACTTTACGGAGGAGGCGGCTTTGGCCGCTTCTTCCGTTAACCGCATTTACAGCAAGCTAGGCTATGAGGTGTACGGGACAAGCTCCCGCCAAGGAGCCGGCATTCAAGAGCTTAAGGAGAGGCTTAAGGGCCACTTGGCCGTATTCGCCGGCCAATCGGGCGTCGGCAAGTCCTCTCTGCTCAATGCGCTTGTGCCCGGCTTGTCGCTGGAGACCAATGAAATCAGCAATAGGCTCGGCCGGGGCAAGCATACGACAAGGCATGTGGAATTGATCAACGTTGCAGGCGGCTATGTCGCGGATACCCCAGGCTTCAGCCAATTGGACTTCGGCGAGCTTGGAGTGGACGATCTCAGCTACTGCTTCATAGAGATGCGAGAGCTGTCGCCGGACTGCAAGTTCCGCGGCTGCACGCATGTTCATGAGCCGGGCTGCGCCGTTCTTGCTGCATTGGAAGCGGGCGAGATCGAGCAAAGCCGGTATGATCATTACGTGCTGTTCCTGTCAGAGATGAAAGAGATGAAACGGAGGTACTGACAACTATGACCATTATCGCACCTTCTATACTATCGGCGGATTTCTCGCGGCTTGGCGAGGAGATTCAGGCGGCGGAGAAGGCAGGCGCAGACTGGATTCACGTCGATGTAATGGACGGACATTTTGTGCCCAATCTGACCTTCGGCCCGCCTGTTATCGGAGCTGTCCGCTCGGCAACAGCTCTGCCTTTCGACGTGCATCTGATGATTGAACGCCCGGAGCTGTCGCTGGCTGACTATATCGCGGCAGGCGCTGACCGGATCACGGTGCATGCCGAAGCATGCGTCCATCTGCACCGGACGGTGCACGCGATCAAGGAGAAGGGCTTGCCAGCGGGCGTCGCGATTAATCCGGCTACACCAGTCGCTGTGCTGGAGCCGATTATTCATGATCTGGACCTTGTTCTGATCATGACGGTGAATCCGGGCTTCGGCGGGCAATCGTTTATTCCATATTCGCTTGTGAAGCTTCGACAAGTGAGAGAAATGATTCAGGAGCGCGGCCTGCAGGGCGTGCATCTTCAAGTGGATGGCGGAGTGAACCGCCAGACGGCCGGGGCCATTATTGAAGCAGGCGCCGATGTGCTGGTAGCCGGCAACGCCGTGTTCGGAGAAGCGGACCGGGCGGCTGCCATTGCAGCGCTGAGGCAAGGGGGACAGGGATGAACGAGACCGTCAAGACCAGTCTGGTCGTCATGTTCTACTCCCTGCTGACCGGCATCTGCATGGCGCTGTTCACGCAAATTGAAGGCTTTGTGAAATTTTTATTTTCGCTGCTTGCCCTATATATCGGCATTCGTTATTTCCGCCGGTTCGAGACGGTCGGCATGCGCGTGCTTTATATCGTGCTGGCGCTTGTCTTTACATTCCTTACGATCTTCAGCATCGTAGTCTATATGTTCCAGCAGCAGCATCCCGAATTATTTCAATAAGTCTGCCCAATCCCTTACTTAGAGCGCTTGCAATGGAATAGGACAATGATCCTTCGCATAGGATGGTTACATGAGCGCAGGATGTGTCACGGAACCATTTCATGAGCGTGTCTGAGGAGGGATGAAGGCATGAAATTTTATACGATCAAGCTGCCGAAATTTCTGGGCGGGTTTGTTAAGGCGATTTTGAACACGTTCCAAAAAAATTGATCCCGACGCCGACGCCCGCGGAATAGGCCAGAGTGGCAGGAAAAAATAAAAGCACCTGAGAATCAGGTGCTTTTGTCTATGGCGCGAGCCATTCTTATACGCGAGTTACTTTACCGGATTTCAGAGCGCGAGCGCTCACGTATACGCGCTTCGGCTTGCCATCAACGAGGATGCGAACCTTTTGCACGTTAACGCCCCAAGAACGACGTGTTTTGTTGTTAGCGTGGGATACGTTATTGCCTTGACGCGGCGACTTGCCAGTCAGATAACATTTGCGGGACATGACTACACCTCCTTCAAAAGTTAGTGAAGCGAACTTCATTGCGTAAGCATTCACTTGTAAAAGTTGTGAAGCAAACTTCGCTACGAAAGCATGGGTTAAAAGTTTGTGAAGCAAACTTCGCTACGTATGCGTTAGTTCAGAAAATAAGGTTCCAACGTTCGTTTCACATTGCACATGTCTCATTGAACACACTCGAATATCGTATCATAAACATAGCGCCTATTCAACCCAATTCTAAGGATTGTTCGTCATTTTTCACGAACAGACTTCAATAACTGATATGTTTATAGTACAATGGTACATAGTCCATAATATACAGTAAGGGAGTGTATTGCCATGACATTGCAACTGAATACGGAAATTGGCGCTATTCATGTGACCGACCATTGCATCGCCGTTCTGGCTGGCTCCGCAGCCATGGATTGTTATGGACTTGTCGGCATGGCTTCACGCAAAGGCTTGAAGGATGGCATTGCTGAGCTGCTGGGCCGGGAGAACATGTCCCGCGGCGTAGAGGTTCGGCGCGAGCATGATAAGCTGCATATTGACCTCCACATCATTGTAAGCTACGGAACGAAGATTTCCGAAGTAGCGCATAACATTCAATCGAAAGTTACCTATGTGCTCAACAGCGTTATTGGCTTGCAAGTGGATGAAGTCCATATATTTGTACAAGACGTAAGGGTATCCAGGTAGCAGGAAGGGGAATTTTCATTGGGTAAGCGCTCAATTAACGGATCGGATTTTGCCGCAATGGCGTTGCTGGGAGCAGAGCTGCTGCAGCACAACGCGGAACGCGTAAATGCACTTAACGTGTTCCCGGTGCCGGACGGCGACACGGGCACGAACATGAATTTGACGATGAGCTCCGGCATAAGGGAGCTTCGCAGCAAGCCGTCCGAGCATGTAGGCAAAGCGGCGGAAGCATTGTCCAAGGGACTGCTTATGGGCGCACGGGGCAACTCAGGCGTTATTTTGTCGCAGTTATTCCGCGGTTTTTCGAAATCGCTTTCGGCGCATAGCGAAGCGTCGGCAGTAGAGGTAGCTGCAGCGTTCCAGCATGGCGTCGATATGGCGTACAAGGCTGTAGTCAAGCCTGTTGAAGGGACGATTCTGACCGTTGCAAGAGAAGCGGCCAAGCATGCCGTTCAATATGCTAGACGGGCAACAGATGTGACCGATCTGATGGTTGAAGTCCATCGGAAGGCGCATGAAGCGCTGCAACGCACGCCGGATCAACTGCCGGTGCTGAAGCAGGTTGGCGTTGTCGATTCCGGAGGCCAGGGACTGGTGTTCATCTATGAAGGCTTCGTCCGCAGTCTGACTGAGAGCGAATCCGGCGGCTATCAGGAGCTGTTCCAATTGCCGTCCGAAGCAGCGATGCCGGAAGAGGTGGCTGTTCCGTCCGCGGTGAAAGCGGAGCGCAGAGGCGAGCCGAGCTCTGCTCAAGCGCGCTTGTCTACGGAAGATATCGAGTTTTTATATGACATGGAATTTTTCATTAATCGTACACGTGCTGGTTCCACTGCGATGTTTTTTGATGAATCCGCTTACAAAAAGATATTGGAAAGAGACGGCGACTCCATTCTCGTCATTACGGATGACGACATTATCAAGGTGCATGTCCATTCCCGCAAGCCGGGCGATGTGCTTAACGCATCGCTGCCGTATGGCGAGCTGACGGACATTCACATTCTGAATATGCGCGAGCAGCATCGCGATATCGTGGAGCATGATACCGGAGCTTCAGTTAGCGGCGGTGCAGATCTGTCCTCCGCCGAGCTGCTTGCCGGACAAGCGCTGACAGGAGTATCGCCTGGCCAAGTATTCGAGCAAGCGCCATACGGCATAATCGCTGTAGCCATGGGCGACGGCATCGCAGACCTGTTCCTGGGCAGTGATGTGGATACGGTGCTCTCAGGCGGACAGACGATGAATCCGAGCACGGAAGACTTCTTGATGGCGATTGATGCGCTGTCAGCCGAGCATATCTTCCTTCTGCCGAACAACGGCAATATTATTCTCGCTGCCGAGCAAGCGGCCGAGCTCAGCGACCGCAATATTACGGTTATTCCTACGCGTACCATCCCGCAAGGTCTTGCGGCTGTGCTGGCGTTCAAGGAAGACGAGACGCCGGAGCGCAACGGCGCATGGATGAAGAGCGCTGCGGAAGGCGTCGTCTCGGGTCAAGTCACGAAGGCTGTACGCGATACGTCTATCGATGGCGTGACCATCCGCGAAGGCGATTATATCGGCATCAAGGAGAAGGCGATTGTCGTATCCCATGCGGATCTGCTGGCATCTTGCCAAGGCTTGCTGGGCAGCATGCTGGAAGACGGCGGCGATCTGTTGACGGTATTGACAGGCGACGAGTCGACAGACGAGCTGACCTCCGCTATATGCCAATGGGCAGAAGAGCAATATCCGGATCTTGAAATTGAGGTTCAGCATGGCGGACAGCCGCTCTATCCTTATCTGTTCGCTGTAGAATAAACGACCTATCATCAACGTTTGGGAGGGGATTAGATGGGTAAAGTACGCATAGTGGCAGACAGCACGTCGGATATACCGGCAGAGGTGCGCGAGCGGCTTGGCATTTCCATGGTTCCGCTGAAGGTGCTGTTCGGGGAAGACACGTATACAGACTCCATCACCATTCAAGCTGACGAGTTCTACGAGAAGCTGAAGGCGTCGCCGGTACTTCCGACGACCTCTCAGCCTTCGCCGGCCGAATTCTCAGAGCTGTACGAGCGTCTGCTTGACGAGGACCCGGATTCGCCGATTATCTCGATTCATCTGGCTTCGATCTTGAGCGGCACTTATCAATCGGCGGTCATCGCGGAATCGATGCTGGAGCGGAAGGCTGACGTGACCGTCATCGATTCCAAGTCCGCATCGTACGGGATCGGCTTGCAGGTCGTGAAGGCAGCCGAGATGGCGCAAGCCGGCGAGAGCAAGGAACGGATTCTGGAGGAGATTGAGCGGATTCAGAAGGATCTGCAAATCTATTTCCTCGTAGACAGCCTTGAATTTCTACATAAAGGAGGCCGGATCGGCAGAGCTTCTGCGCTGATCGGCTCGATCCTCAATATCAAGCCGATTCTCTCGCTCGACGAGAACGGCGGCGTCTATTCCGTGGACAAAGTGCGCGGCAGCAAGAAAGCAATGGGGCGCATTGCCGAGATGCTGAAGGAGAAATTCGGCGATGAGCCGGTCGGCATCATTCTGGCGAAGACGGATAATAAAGAAACGGCGGACGAGCTCGGCAATCGGGTGAAGGAAGCAATCAATGTGAAGCAAGTCGGCTATACGACGGTCGGCTCGGTTATTGGCGTACATACGGGTCCAGGCACATCTGCCGTATTCGTCTACAGGGTGTGAATAAGGCATGATGAAGCTGGATCAAATTTCAGTTCGACAAGTCAAAGGCGTGAGCGCTCTGAAAGAAGGGGAGCTTCACGCCTTTGGCGTTCGCACAATTGCCGATTTGCTGGGGTACTTCCCATTTCGATATGAGGATTACCGGGTTCGTGAATTATCTGAAGTGAAAAACGGGGAAAAGGCTACGGTGCTGGGCATTATTCGCGGCAACGGCATTCTGCAGCGTTACGGCAGAAGCAAATCTCGTCTCACCTGCAAGATTGAGGTGAGCGGCATGCTGGTCACCGCAGTATGGTTCAATCGCCACTTCTTGAAGGAGCAGCTGACGCCGGGCCGTGAAATTATGCTGACCGGCAAGTGGGAGCAGCACCGGCTGCAAATGACGGTATCGGACTCCGAATTCCCCGACAGCGCCAAAAACTCGAAGTCCGGCTCGCTGCAGCCTGTTTATTCGATCGGGGGCAATATTACGCAAGCTTGGATTCGCAAGACGATTGCGACAGCACTGGAGCAGTACGGGCCAATGGTGGAGGAAGTGCTTCCATATGAGCTTGTTGAGGAGCACCGGCTCATGACGCGTGCGGAAGCGTTCCAATTGCTGCATATGCCGGGCGACTTCCGCAAGGGACAGGAAGCCCGCAGACGGATGGTATACGAGGAGTTGTTTCTCTTCCAGCTTAAGCTGCAGGCGTACCGGTCGCTGAATCGAGTGCGGAATGACGGAATTGCCTTCCGTATTGAGAGCGAGACGATCCGATCCTTCGCAGCGACGCTGCCATTCGAGCTGACGGATGCGCAGAAGAAGGTTGTGAATGAAATTCTGACGGATATGCGCCGCGGCTACAGCATGAATCGGCTGCTGCAAGGGGATGTCGGCTCAGGCAAGACGGTCGTGGCTGCCATTGCGCTGTATGGCGCGGTAAAGGCGGGCCATCAGGGCGCGCTTATGGTGCCGACGGAGATATTGGCCGAGCAGCATGCGAAGTCGCTTCAGCGCATGTATGAAGGCCTCGGAGTAGAAGTTGGCTTGCTGACAGGAAGCATGACGGAGCGGAAGCGCAGAGACTTGCTGGCGAGCTTGCAGATGGGACTCATCGATGTTGTGGTGGGTACGCATGCGCTTATTCAGGAAGGCGTGTTTTTCCGGAGCCTTGGACTTGTTGTCACCGACGAGCAGCATCGCTTCGGCGTGAATCAGCGCAGCATTCTGCGGCATAAAGGGATGAATCCCGATGTGCTGACGATGACGGCGACGCCGATACCGCGGACGCTCGCGATTACCGCTTACGGCGATATGGATGTGTCGACGCTGAAGGAGATGCCGCGCGGGCGCAAGCCAATCAAGACGTATTGGGTGAAGCACGGTTCCATGGACCGTGTGCTCGGATTCATTCGCAAGGAGGTATCCTCCGGCAGGCAGGTGTATGTGATCTGTCCGCTTATTGAGGAATCGGACAAGCTGGATGTGCAGAATGCGATCGACCAGTATGTCCAGCTTCAGCAAGCCTTTCCCGATCTGAAGATCGGGCTGCTCCATGGCCGGATGACGGCTGCGGAGAAGGATGAGGTCATGTCCGAATTCGGCGCGAACGAGTCGCATGTTCTGGTTGCGACGACAGTCGTAGAGGTCGGCGTCGATGTGCCGAATGCGACATTGATGATCATTATGGACGCGGAGCGCTTCGGGCTATCGCAGCTTCATCAGCTGCGCGGACGGGTCGGGCGGGGCGAGCATCAGTCGTATTGCGTGCTGGTCGCGGATCCGAAGTCGGAGAACGGGCGCGAGCGGATGAAGGTAATGACGGAGACCACCGATGGCTTCGAGGTTGCAAGGCGCGATCTGGAGCTGCGCGGGCCGGGCGACTTCTTCGGCACGAAGCAGAGCGGCTTGCCGGAGTTCAAGGTAGCGGATATGGTCGCGGACTACGAGGTGCTTGAGACTGCGCGCGAAGATGCGGGCAGACTGACGGAGCGGGAGGACTTCTGGAAGAATGAGTCCTTCTCGCGCCTATGGAGCATTCTGAAGCATGATCAATTATTTCAAGGCGAGCAGCTAGACTAGGCAATTATTGCCCTCTTCCGGCATATAGTTAGTTCATGTGGAACTATGGAGATGGAATGCGGAAGCGGAGGTGCGTCAGCCGGTGAGCTACCAGAATTACGGCATAAAGCCGCAGCTAGTCGAGCGTGTGAAGCTGAAGATGAAAAACCCTGTCGTGAAGGACCGCATCAGGCAATTGCTTGGGAATGTGACCAAATACGACTTGCAGGACCGCGTCAAAGTACGCAAGCTGGTGAAATCAGCCGCTGTCATATTGCATGAGAAGCTAACGGATACACAAGAGGATCAGATTATTAATTTTGTGCTTGGGCAGAAGATCGATCCGAACAACACGTTCCATTTGCTAAAGCTGTGGGGCATGTTCCGCTGACCTTGAGGGGTCAGCTTTTTTTTGTGATATGATAAGGGTGGCATACATACTTGGAGATGGATAAGGAGTTGTGGTTATGGATCTCGGATTAAAGGACAAAGTGGCGATGATTACAGGCGGCAGCAAAGGCATCGGTCTCGAGACGGCATTGACGCTTGCTGCGGAAGGCGCGAAGGTTGCCATCGTGGCGCGCAATCCGGAGTCGCTGCAAGCGGCGGCTGAGCGGATAAAGGAAGCGACTGGAGCTGAGGCGCTGGTTATCTCGGCGGATATTGCTGTAGAATCGGAAGCCCGGGCAGCAGTTGAACGAACGGCAGAGCATTTTGGTTCCGTTGACATTCTGGTTAATAATGCAGGTACATCCGCGGCCAAGCCATTCGAAGACGTAACTTCGGAGAGCTGGGATACTGACCTGGACTTGAAGCTGCTGGGCCCAGTCAATTGCTCGAAAGCCGCGATTCCGCATATGCGCCGGCAGGGAGGAGGAGCGATTCTGAACGTGACGGCGATCAAAGGAAAAGCGCCGTCCGCTTCATCGCTCCCGACCTCCGTCAGCCGCGCTGCGGGACTTGCACTGACAAAAGCGATGAGCAAGGACCTGGCGGGCGATAACATTCGCGTCAACGCGGTATGCATCGGATTGATTCGCAGCGACCAGATCGAGAAGAAGTGGAAGTCCTCGGCGCCGGAGCTTACATGGGACGAGTTCGCGGCTGATCCTCGCCATGACATCCCGCTGGGCCGTATCGGACAAACGAAGGAAGCTGCCAAAGTGATCACGTTCCTCGTCTCGGATGCAGCTTCTTATGTGACAGGTACGGCTGTCAACATCGACGGCGGTTCGTCGGCGGTGTTGTAACTAAGTTGTCTCCTAATAGCAACGTTAAACGACCGTTCTCCAATATAGAGGACGGTCGTTTTTGGCGTGTGTTAAGGAGCTCATTACTTTCCTGCATCCAGCAAGGATAAGGCCATATCGATGCTTTGCCTGATGAAGGCATGATCTGGCTTGGCCTTGACCATGACCGTTAGTCCGATCATGGAGACGACCAGGGATTGGGCCATAGCTTCGGCACGAAGCGTCTCCGACAGCTCCCCTGTCAGCTGTCCATGCTCGATAACCTCCTGGAATATAGCTGCCAGGTACATCTGATGCTCGCGCGTCAGAACGGCGAATTTGGAATCATGGGGAGCAAGCTCAACCATGGTATTAATGCAAAAACAGCCCCGATGAATATCTGACTTGCTATTCTCCTCTGTCCCGATATGCTCGAACAGCTCCCGAAATGCCGCCTTCACCGACACTCCCTTTTGAAGCCGCGACTTCACTTGAGAAGCATGCCATGCGTTGTAGCGGCGAAGCGCAGTCTCGAACAGCTCCATCTTATCTCCGAAAGCCCCGTATAAGCTGGGACGCTGAATGCCCATTCCGCCCGTCAGATCCCGGAGCGAGGATGCTTCATATCCCTTTTCCCAAAAAATGCGCATTGCCGCATCAAGAGCCTTATCCGTATCAAATTCACGTTGTCTCACCATAAAGATCACCTTTTTGTATCAATCGGTATTTATTATATCGTAGTTGTTAGCAGGTATATTGTCAACTGGGGATATGAGCTTCATTGGCCTATTGAAAGTGGAATAATAGATTTTTGGCTGACGGTTAGCGGATCTTTACCTTGAGCTTCCTGTTGGTCACCATAGATCCCTATTGACACGGCGAGAGGTGTGGCGTATTCTACATAACATATTATATACCGATTGGTACAAAAAAGTATCGCAGCTGTACTTTTTCGGAAAGGGGTTAACATGATGAAGTCTTCCTATCAAGTCCAAAGCTCCAAAGCTGCTGAGCCCATGTTGGCTCGTACGGTTATTCTCTTATTGGCCTTATGCAGCGGACTTTCGGTCGCCAATATTTATTATGCGCAGCCATTGCTAGACTCTATTGCCCGCGACTTTGTTATTGCGCCATCCGCTATTGGCGTCGTTGTGACGGTTACACAAGTTTTTTATGCGGCCGGCTTATTGCTTCTGGTGCCTATGGGAGACCTGTTCAATCGCCGCAAGCTTATTGCGGTGCAGATGCTCTTGTCTGCTGGCGCGTTATTGACAGTGGCGGTATCGCATTCGACTGCCGTGCTGTATGCAGGCATTGCCATCGTCGGTCTGCTGGCAGTGGCGGCTCAGACGATGGTGGCTGCGGCTGCCGCTTTCAGCGCTCCATCGGAACGGGGGCGCACGGTAGGGCTCGTCACCAGCGGAATTGTGATTGGGATTCTGCTTGCCCGTACGATCGCAGGGACGTTGAATGACTGGCTCGGCTGGCGCTCGGTGTATGCTTTTTCGGCTGTTCTTACTTTGCTGGGCAGCATAGCGTTGTATCTGCTGCTGCCCAAACAAGAATCAAAACAAGTGGGACTCAGCTATGTCCGTATTGTTTTATCGGTGTTTCAGCTGTACCGTGAGCTGCCGATCCTGAGAATCCGTGCTCTGCTGGCTATGCTCATATTTGCTGCTTTCAGCATATTGTGGACGGCGATGGTGCTGCCATTAAGCAGCGCGCCGCTATCCTTGTCGCATACAGCGATCGGCGCTTTTGGTCTGGCCGGTGTGGCGGGGGCGCTTGCTGCTTCTTTCTCCGGCAGATTGGCGGATCTCGGGTATGCAAGAATGGTCAGCGGCATCTCCTTGGCCATTCTGCTGATCTCCTGGGTGCCGATTGGGCTAGTGTATCGCTCCATTTGGTATCTAGTTGCGGGGGTTATTTTGCTGGATCTGGCCGTGCAAGCGGTGCATGTGACGAACCAGAGCTTAATCTATAAGGCGCGTCCCGAGGCGCAGAGCAGATTGACTGCGGCATATATGATTTTCTATTCCATTGGCAGCGCTGCAGGCTCAATTGCGTCAACCTGGACATATGCTTGGGCGGGGTGGGCCGGAGTATGCTGGCTGGGGGCCGCGGCCAGCGGGCTTGCTTTGCTGCTATGGGCTTATGATTTTTTTGAAAATGAAAACAACAGATAATAGCTGTGGATAACTTTTTCATGGCGTAAGGAGTCATTCATGCAGCTCTTTCTGACTGATCAAGGCTAGCGTCTGCAGGGGATGTTGAGTGATGGTCCGCTTATTTCCCGGATGGGGTTTTTATTGACTGCCGGGGTATGCTAAACTAGATACATACACATTTATCTTGCGACACTCAAGATGTTGGGATTCGGTAGAAGGGAGCAGTAATCGATGCAAATATCCGATTTTTTATTTCCCAAAAACAAAGTGGCCTATATTCAATTCTCCGACCACCTGCAGACGGCCCTTGAAATATTAGAAAAGACGCAGTACACTGCTATTCCTGTCATCGACGGAGATGGCAAGTATGTATTCACGTTATCTGAAGGCGACCTGCTTTGGAAGATGAAGTATACGGAAGGCCTCGGCTTTCAAAATCTCGACAGCGTCAAGGTGCATGAAATCAAATGCCGGACGCGCAATGAATGCGTGGCGATCGGGGCGGACTTCGAAGATATGCTGGAGCTGGCAGCTGACCAAAATTTTGTTCCTGTCGTAGACGAGAACCAGATCTTCATTGGCATTATTCGCCGCAAAGACATTATCGAATATTATACGAGCACGATTACCGATTGATCGGTATGCAAGCCACGACAGCCCGTGTCCTTTCAGGATGCGGGTTGTTTTTATATTTAAGAAGCGATATTGATCGCCGGGATGGATAGAGCTCTTGTAGGAGAATTTTTTTTCAGGTCTGTAACTTTTAGGGGGGGAATGGTATCAGCGTTACCGAGTATATACGTATGGTACGGTTAAGAACATTTAGTTAAGCGCGTGCAGGAAATCGGATTTAAGTTGGAGGAGATCAATAGGCTGCTGTCCATCTATAGAAATCTATCCTGTAAGAAAACCTGAGCAATTCGCTTTAGAGAAGTTTAAGAGATTGAAGCCCGTATCCGCCCAATTGGAGCAGTTTAAGGAATTACGAGTATTGAATAGTTTGGTGGAGTGGATTATGTAAAATTGGACAGGTGATTGGGTAGAATTAGCGGTTTGTTTTAGGTAATTTAGATTAGAATAGTCTTACGGAGCTCCTGGAGCAAGTTCTAGAAGCCTCTATTTTTATGATATAATATACTTATTTAAATAACGGAAAATATCAAATGCAGAAATTTTTAGAGAAATTCATTTCGCTGGAATTATCTGTGAAAGCTCACTGAGTTAAAGGTTCAATATTAGATAAAAATTATTTGTAGCAACCTTCATTTTTAGAAAATAAGGTGCTGACATAATGATTTATAAACATGATTGGACCATATCCAAAAAGATGTATTTTTGATGGGACAGTGAACTAGACCTATATTCCCACAGAAAAAATCCAAGTTGAATTCTTAACTGCGAGCAATTCTCTATCTAAGTGAAGTATAGATAGAACGAGGTATATGTTCTTTTTGAGTGCATAATCAAACATGACTTTTATTAGCCTAAAATAAAAAGCTCGCGCATAAGCGCTAGCAGAATTTTGTATTTCCATGAGCTATGTCGATAAAACACTTTATAGACAAGGGGAATAGAAATATGGAAAGAGTGAAATATTATTCAAGTAATGACCTAACGTATGGGAATAATCTTGGAAAATGTATAGCTCTAATTGATCATTACGATACAGGTTTAAAAGAGGCAAAAGATATTAATGACTTTATTGAACTTTATAATACTAAAAAATACTTAGATAATAAAATTTTTCTTGTAGAGTGGACGCCGGAAATTATTGAGCGTTTGCAAACGTTTGTGAATAAATACTTTGGGAATGTTGCTAGATTTGTTAAGTCAATTGATGATATTAGTCTACTTAGTATTTATAACGAAGTTGAGTTTAATTATAAGGATGATTTTTGGGAACTATTTGATAAATTAAAAGTGTATGTGAACATTACAGAAGAGTCTTTTCAAAAGTTTATGGATATGTCTAGAGTAACGCTGCGAGAATTACTAAAGTGTAGAAATATAACAGACTACTTCGGAAAGATTATTAGAGAAAAGATGCTTACTGATACTTTATCTGCTCACATACTTTTAGACAAATATGAAGTAAAGCACCATCGAGAGATAGGCCCCATTTATTTTCCTAAAGAATTAAGCAATTTAGATAAAGAGACTATTATCAATAACTATATAGATAGTGAAGATCCTAATTTGAATTATCTTCGCCTTATTGCCAATATTCAAAGTAGTAAGGATAAGCTTGAAATTTTACCGAAGACTATCTTGAGATCAAAAAGGAAAGCAGAAGAACAAGAAAAGGTTTTATTTGGAGAGAACTCAGGTATACCTATGGAAACGAGTGTTGGTTTTTCCGGGACTCAAGATGAGGAAGTAATAATGAGTCATAAAGAACATTCTTTAACTATAACGTATAGTTCAAAATGGATCGAAAATAATTCTGATTATGCAACCCTGCTAAATAATTTCATTTATTTATTTGAATTTGTAGATTTACAAATGCGGTGCACACACGTTAATAAAACGAGTGAAATGGGTGTGTTTGAACGTTTTTTATCAACAACTTCCCAAAATGCTTATAATGTGGGTTTTGCATTTGAACAGAAAAATGCTTTATCACTACTTCAAATGGCTGGGTATTATAATCACTTATTCAGAAATGGCATAAGATTAGAGGAAGTTATCGAATGGTTTTTTGAAAATTATCTTTCGAATGAATTCGATGCTCATAACTTCAAAGTGAAATTGCCTTCAATAGATTCAACTTATCTTGAAAAATGCACTAGTATTATGCCAGGATTGGAATCAGTTTTAAAGCAATTTGATTTGTTTGTCGAAGAGGGAAATATTGATTTTGAACTACTTGAGATACGTTCTGAACATCTTATTTATAAAAACATTTCATCTTTGGTCGATAAAAAGTTTGTTTATGGTATTGGGCAAGAGTTTGAAACAGTGATGTTTTTACTTTTTTCGGATCAGAGCGGTTTAGGTTTTTATCATAAGACAGGGGAATCCTATAGCAATCTTTATAAACTATTGTTAGAAAAAGAACTCAAAATAAATGAAGTTCGAGATTATAATCTTTCAAATATTAGATGGCTTATTGAACGAAAATATCTTTTGATAAATAAAGATGAGTCGATTGTTTTCTATGATAGGCATCTTATTGTAATTCTTTATGATTTGTATAAGAATGACATGGCTGTTTATTGGAAATATTCTAATCATAGTAGAAGTATACTAGAAGAATTAAAGATCAAGAATGTGGTTGAATTTGAAAGCACACTATTCTCCAGACCAGAACAAGACTATATGAATTATATTCTCAACAAGTCAAAATTTAATAATGGATTAGATTTGAGGAATCGTTATAGCCATACACAACCTAATTGCGGGGGAGATGAAGGGTTACACTATCAAAACTATTTTATATTTCTAAGACTTTTTATTATTACACTTATAAAAATAAATGATGATTTTTGCACATCCGCTGAAATCAAGAATTTGAATGAGTGAAATTTGGGATACTACTCTTATTTTATAATTGACAGAACATTCTGTATGTTTTCGTTATGTCATTGGTAGAAAGATGTATTCGTATATTAACTTTCACGGAATTTAGAGCACTTAAATATACTATGTTTTATGAGGAGGCCCAATAATGGACGTATTTCAAATAAACCAGCATGATGACAGACCAATAGAGCTAACAGTGAAGAATTATGAATACAAAACTAGAAAGACAGATCCCTTTTATGTTGAAGTAAATAAAGTGATGAAATATTATGCAGTTTGTCCTGCTTGTAAAAATCCTATTATTATTGTTAATCTTTATGTTGATAAAACCTTGGATAAGAATAAGAATAAAATGCCTGTACATGCAAAGCATTGCAAGTATAGCGTTACTAATTTAGCTGAGTATAGTCAAGAAGCATATGACGATTGCCCTCTGGGCAATCCATCGAAATTTGGTGGAAGTTCAAAGCATAGAAATAAGAATAGAAGCAATGAAATTGTTGGATTAATCAAGGATTATCCAGTGGTACTTTATAATGAGATTAGAAGAATTACATGTATTGATTTTACTGAAAAGACGTTCTCATCCATGCTCGATACGTTTATTAAAGCTGAAGGATATTATTATAAATATATTAACAAATACAATCTTCCTTATGGATTTCTCAATATGCAAAAAAGCATTAGAATTTTTAGAAACAAGCTGTATTATTCTCCCTTTAAATCAGAAATGATAAACAGCATTAATAACAGTGAGTTCTTTCAATATAAAGATTATATAATAACTCCAAAATTAAAAGATGGCTTTTATGAAATCGAATTATATTTAGCTAATCATAAGATTGATTCAGAATATGAGATTGAAACTATTGATTTAATAATTATTGAAAAGTCAAATGGGAAGACAAATCAAATTTTCAAGAAAACTGTTAAGATAGATATTGATAAGTACATAAACGCTATTGATAAACACAGGCGAATTAATGGCATAACAGAAGCCATAAAACTGATTGACTAATTTGTCAAACACTCCCTCTATTGAAATCAAGTAATGAATTCTAGATGTCACTTGAAAAGGAATCATATTATTTTGTAACTGGCAGACTGGGATTCAAAACGATATTCTTCTCAAGATCAGTAAAAAAAGAGATCCACAAAAAAGCTCATTATTTAAAGAGCTAAATTCTATGAGATTACTAGAATAATTAGCGCAGATAAATAAATATTGTGGAAAACGAAACGTAATAATTTAATAAAATTGTCTCCAAGTCATTTACTAAATCATAAGAGATAATAAAACTTCAAATACTAAAACATATTCCGCTGATTCTATTTCTATAACCCTTTCCCTCCACGCATTAGTGAAGGTTTCAGTTGATTGAAAAATTAGTTTTAGCCAGGAAATATCGCCATTTTTGCTGTAACGCTCTATAGACTAGTGAATTAATTACTAGGCCGTAATTGTATCTTGAGAATCGGCATGGCAATTAGTAACAAGTTCTATAGGATTTTTTAACTATAGTTCTAACATGTTTTTGAAATATATAAATATGGGGATATTATATTTAAATTTATATATCAATCATTCACCCTTATAAATACCGTTGGACATGGGTCACGAAGAGCTGTTTCCTTGGGACAATGAATGCAACGATCATATGTCAATTGCCTGTGAAAAAAATACCCGCTATTCCTTACCATCCGTACACCCGCCGGACACATCATCTCTGTATACTTCCGAGTATAAACCACTTGGAGGTATCCACTATGAATAACAATAACGTGAAAAAAGCCGCAGTCATTCTTAGCATTACAGCCGTACTGGCAACTTTCTCCGGGCAAGCTTGGGCTGCGCAAAGCAGCCGTGTAGTAGCGCCCGCTCCTGCCGCGTTATCGGACAGCAAGAATCCCTATTATGTTGCTGGCATTGACGATCCGAAGGAATTCACCACTTATTTTGCCCAACTCCAGAAGGCTGTAAAGGAAAATAAGCCAGAGGACGCAGCCAAGCTGATTGCTTACCCGATGAATTGGAATCAGGACAACAAACAAGTGGTCATTCACAATAAGGATGAGTTTATCCAAAATTACGATCGCATCTTCACGGCCCGCGTGCGAGATCAGCTGTTAGCGCAAGCTGAAGACAAGGTGTTCGTGAACTGGAAGGGCATCATGGCGGGCGAAGGTGATCTGTGGATCGGCAAGCAAAATAATAAGCTCGGCGTGATTGCGGTCAATATCATCAATAATCCGTACGAGGTTGCAGGGATCAGGAGCGCAGCGGAATTCGAGCATTTCCTAACCAAGCTTCAAAACGACGTTCGCAAAGGCAATAAAGCCGCAGTGGCGGGCAGCATGACATATCCGCTGACAGTGAACAGCAAAGACAAAACGGTTGAAATTATATCCAAAAGAGATTTTATGTCCAAGTATGATAAAATCATGACGGCTAGCGTAAAGAAGAAGCTGCTGGCTCAAAAAGTCGAAGCCGTTCAACTCTTCATCAATTGGAAGGGCGTTATGGTTGGCGAAGGAGCGCTGTGGATGGGCCAGACCGGAGAAGCAATCGGAGTATTTGCGATTAATCAGTAATGGGTGTAATGAAAAACGATGAGCACTTTGACCTGAAAAAGTCGCCTTCAATAGGCGACTTTTTTGTATGTTCCTATGTGTGCAACGAATATTAAAATGGCTGGGATACAACTCAAAAGACAAGGTGGTGAGCTGCAGATGAAACGCCGGTGTTATACCGTCCGCTCATCTGCGGCCCTCTAAGTGGATATTGAAGGGAATTAGGCACGGAACTGGCGGAATGCCTCGGCCATCTCACGGGCGAAGATCTCCGGCTCCTCGAACGCAGCGAAGTGGCCGCCGGCCTCAACGCGGTTCCAGTAGAAGAGGTTCTCCCATGCCTGCTCCGCCCACTTGCGCGGCGGGATATAAGTCTCGGCCGGGAACAGGCTTGCGCCCATTGGCACGGAGATGCGGCCCCCGCCGGAGCGGGCCGACGAGAAGAACTCCGGACCTTGGATGGTAGCGCCCACGCCCTCCCAGTACAGACGAGAAGCGGACGCGCCGCTGCCGGTGAACCAGTAAAGCGAGATGTCGTTCAACATTTGGTCGCGGGTCAAAGCGTCCTCGGGACGGCCGTCGTTGTCGGTCCACTCGTGGAACTTTTCGTACATCCAGGCTGCGAGCGCGACCGGCGAGTCGTTGAGCGCATAACCGATCGTCTGGGGACGGGTGTTCATCTCGTCCGCATAGCCGGTTTTGTTCGTCACGAACAGGCTGATGCGAGCGAGGGCGTGCGCTTCCTCCTCGTTCGGGTTCGCCGGGATCTCGGCTGGCACGACCATCGGCAGATTCACATGCGCTGCCATCAGTCCTCTGGGCGCTTGTGAAGCAAGGGCTGTGGTGACAGCCGATCCCCAATCGCCTCCCTGCGCAACGTAACGGTCGTAGCCAAGGCGTTCCATTAGCTGCGCCCATGCGCCTGCGATGCGGGCAGGGTTCCAGCCTAGATCACGCGGCTTGTCGGAGAAGCCGTAGCCAGGCATGGAGGGGATAACGACATGAAAGGAGTCCTCTGCGCGGCCGCCGAATCGCTCTGGGTCAGTAAGGCGCTCTGCCGCATCGAGAAACTCGATGATCGAGCCCGGCCAGCCGTGGCTAAGCAGCAGCGGCATAGCGTTGTCGTGCTTCGAACGCAGGTGGATAAAGTAGATGCCGACACCGTCGATCCTCGTGCGGAACTGCGGGAACGTGTTCAGGCGCTTCTCGAACTCGCGCCAGTCGTATTCGTCCTTCCAGTACGCGATGAGCTCCTGCGCCGCGGCAAGCGGGACGCCCTGCGTCCAGTCGTCTACCAGTTCACGGTCAGGCCAGCGCACCAAGCTCAGGCGAAGCTTCAAGTCGTCAATCGCCTCCTGCGGAATGTGAACCTCGAATGGCGTAATTTCCTCCGTCGCCTCTCTGTCGTACTTGTCGTCCTCCTGGTCATGCTTGAACGTCTTCTCCATTGAGGCGATGATTTGAGACTTCACAATATCATAAAATCCTGTCTCCTCGGAGCCAGTGATTGTTACACCCTCACTGATAGCCTGCATCGACTGCAGACGGCGATGCTCTCCAGCAAGATCTTCAATTGCCTTCAGGGTATGCTTCGCTTGAAGGAGCAAATCTTTATGATGTTGTTCTACTAATCTTTGTTCAAGCTTCTCAAGCTTTTCAATCATGAGCAGTCATTCCCTTCGTATTGGATTAAGTCGGATGGGGACCTTTCTGCTCCTTTAGCCTAAAGTTTTGGAGCACAAAAATACTCTACAGCTTCGAGTATGGTCTAAGTCAAGCATCCGTTGCGGATGGAGGCACAAGAAATAACGAATCTGCTGACTGTCCAGAAGTTCGTGTTGAAAACACTATAGCGGATATAGCATTTATTTATGTTTTATTGCTTAGCAATAGCGGAGCTCGGAGTTATAGCAGCATCTGCAGTCTCCTAAACATTCTGCTTCTTGCTTTTGCCAAACTGCGACCGAATTACTGCCACAACTAATATAAGCAGTACCGGAAGCACATAAGTAATGTTGTTGATAAGCGGCCATGAAATGTTCACCAGCTCCTCGAGCTCGGCTTCCTTGGTGTATGTAGTGACCGACAGCAGGAAGCAAATAAAGGAGACAGGGAGCACCAGGTAGCGCTCATCGTCAAGCTTGAGCAGCTCCTTCAGCAGCTTCATCAGGATTAACAGCAGAATGGATGCTTTGAAGTAAAAACCGACGATAAGCGAAAAGCCGATAACGGATTCGATGCGTTCAATCAGCTCTTGCACATAGATCAGCCTGGCTAGCTGGTATAGCGAATATTTCAGGTCGCCCGACAGCGGCCCCAGCACCATAATGCTGCTAAGGACGGATAGAATCAGCGTCATCGTATTGACGATAAGGGCGGCATACATATGCTTGCCGAGCTTGGCATTGTCCTTGCGCCGCACGAAAGGCAGAATAACGGCGAAGACGATAAGCTCGGAATAGGGAAAGCCGTAGACGACGTAAGCGGCATTCAGAATCGGCCCGATTCCGTCAGGCAAGACCGGAAGCAGGTATTCGGGATGGTACAGGCTTCCCACCAGCAGCCAGATCAAGATGATAAAGGCGAACATCAGCGTCAGCAGCACTGCGGCCATGCGGGCCATGACTTCGATTCCGGCCAATGCCGTAAGCGCGATCGTGACGAAGAACAGCGAGTTTACGGCGTAAGTGGGTGTTTCTTTCAGCATCGTGTTTTTGAAAAAAGTGCCGATCTCGATCACAATGCCTGCGATGTTCCAGAACATGACACAAGTGAGGGGAATCAGCAGGATGAGCGTCAGCGTATGGCCCAGCAAGGCGCGGCTTTGCCCGATTAGGGAGAGCTCCGGGTACTTCCGGTGCAGATATAGAATGCCCGCCAGCAGGAGTATGCCCATAGCCGCAGCGATAATAAGAGAGATCCATGCGCCGTTGCCGCCCAGATTGGTCAAGGGAGCGGGCACAACGACGATGGAGGAGCCGGTCATGAAGAAGAGGAACAGCATGGACATTTGAAGGGAGCTGATAGACTCTTGCTTGTTCATGCTTTCTTCTCCTTTCCCTTAAGATTGCGCCGGATTCAGCCAGTGGATGATCTGCTGCGCCGGCTTGGTGAATAGATTGAAGATGCTGTCTATGTTCGGCCAAGGCTTACTGGAGATGAAGAGAAAGGCCAGATATAGCAGAGGCACAATCATGATGCCGTAGATCATCCGGTCATGCCTGCTGGATTTCTTCAATCTCGGCAGATCATAGATCAGCATCGCGGCAGCCAACAGAAGAACGCAGATCAGTTTCCCCAGCATCGCTATTTCTCCTTCGTTCCGAATAAGGTGCCGGCGTTCATGCCGGTGCTTAGCACGCTCACATCTACATGCACCTCGAATTGGGTCTCGGCGATCAGGCTATCCCATTCCGGCTCAAGCTGTCTCCATAGCTTCGGATGCTTGCGGAACAGCTGATTGCCGATCCCAAGCGCATCTATCTTCTTTTTCTGCAATAGGGCCAGAAGATGCTGGATTTGCTCCTCGACCTGCTTCGTAATGGCCTCTTCGAATTGCTCTACATCTTTGCTGCTCTTCAGATGCGAGCAGCGCAGCTCCCCGATCGTGCCTTCTATCGCGATGTCCGCGGTGACATGGACGGCGTCTCCATGGATCGTCGGACTCAGCCTGCTGTTGAAGCTGAGCACCTCCAGCGACTCTTTGTCCTGAATGCGATGGTTGACATTGTTCATGCACGGAAACTCGAGCACCCCGTATTTGTATTTGTCCGTCAGCATCATGAAGGCTTCTGTGTCCGGCTCCTTGAGCACGCCGACCATCTTGCCGTCGCGGATCAAGGCAACGCCGGAGATAATCGCTTTCGGCTCCTTTCCATCGATATGCAGATAGGGGATGGTTGACGTTTTGGAGGGGCTGCTTAGTTGAATCGCCAAGTCATACAGCGGAATGCTTGAGGTTTCGGCGGAAAATTGCGAGCCGCTCATCTCCATTCGTTTGATCTGCTGGCCGATGGTTTGTTCGATGAATGGTTTGATGTCGAGATAATGGCCGGCTGTATGCTGTGTAATGATGGGAAGAATCGTGCCGCGCGGCTCGTGGTCGCGGGAGAAGAAGTCAAGAACTTCCCGTATATTAAGCGATCTGGCAAGCGGCTCCCCTAGCAAAATGACGCGCATGTGGTCCCATTTGGCTTTCCGCCCGAATTTCGAGGGGATTTCCCTCATCGCATCAAAAAAGGTTTCGCCAGTAGTCACGATATTAATCCCTTTGGATGCAGGGTTTCCGACATTGCCCATCTCCATTTTGCTGGCCGGGTTATAGAAATGGGTTGTAATTTGAATTTGCTGTTCGTCAATCATATCGATGGCGATGGCTTGAACATAGCCGTATTCGTCGAGCTCCTTGTTGTCCCAGCATCCGCAGAGCAGGCTGAGGGCAAGGGCGAGAACAAGCAAGGAGAGGGGGCGCTTCATGATGTATTTTTCCTCCCTGATGTTTTTCGGTTAAGATGCCGGTTCCGAGGGGAGTGCAGCAGCAGCCGCGGCAGCACCACTACAGCGTCCCTCAATCTCCCGATATCAAGCGGAGCGAGAGAGGTGAGATAAGGCACGCCGAGCGAACGCAAGGTAGCCAGATGGAGATAGATGAGAATAATGCCGACCATAATGCCTAGCCCGCCGAAGGTCGCTGCGAGAAACATAAGCGGAAACCGCAGAATCCGCAGCGCAATCGCCATATTGTAATGAGGCAGGGCAAACGATGCGATGCCTGTCAAAGCAACGACAATGACCATAACCGGCGACGCAATCTGCGATTGGATCGCCGCCTGGCCGATGACGAGCGCTCCAACGATGCTGACGGCGGAGCCGATGGGCCGCGGCAGCCTGATGCCGGCTTCCCTGAGCAGCTCGAAGAAAAACTCCATGATCAAGGCCTCGACCAGTGCCGGGAACGGTATGCCCTCCCGCGTATTCAGAATCGCCAGGAGAAGAACCGTCGGAATCAATTCGGAATGAAAGGTAGACAGCGCGATGTAGGTGCTGGGCAGCATCAGCGCGATGACAAAAGCGGCCATCCGCAGAATGCGGATCAAGGTCGAGAAGATTGAGCGGTAATAATAATCCTCGCTGTTGGTGAAAAATTCGATGAAGCTGCCGGGACAGATGAGCACGGACGGGCTTCCGTTCACCATGGCGATGATTTTCCCTTCCAGCAGTGCGGCAATCACCGTGTCGGGGCGCTCCGTATACCGCACCTGCGGGAATGGAGAATACAGCGATTCGCCGATCCACTCCTCCAGGTAGGACACTTCCACAATTTCTTCTTTGCCGATTTGACGGATTCTGTTCTCGAATTCACTGAGAATTTCCGGCTTAACGACGCCTTCCAAGTAACCGTAGGATATCGTCCGCTGGACATGCTCGCCGGAGATAAAGCGCTCGAACTTGAGCTTTGGCGACTTCAGCAGGCTGCGAATGACGCCGATGTTGCGCTCCAGGCTTTCGATGAAGCTGACATGGGGGCCTTGAACGGTAGGCTCCGTGATCGGCTCCGAAGCTTGGCGCTGCTCGACGTCGAAGGCGGAATAAGCAAGCGCCTTGTTCCACCCCTCAAAAAACATAACCACCTTACCGTCCAGGATGGCTGCGACGGCAGAGGGAATATCTGTTAGAAGCTCAACACTGGGAGAAGCAAGGCCCTGCTGCTCGAAAAAACGGATGACATCCTGAACGGTCGTCTCGGAAGCCGGTCCCAGCTCATGCGGCACCAGATTCTGCAGCGTATCCTTTGCATAGTACTTAGGTGTGGATTTGGTCAAGGTATCGAAATAAACGGAGAAGGCCGAATATGCCAGATCGGGTCCGTAGGTCCAGGCCATAATTTTCAGGTCGGTGCAATGGGCAAAAACGGCTTCTATGGCCTCCCGATTCTCGTCGAGCGATAAGTTGATGGGCGGCTCTGCGGACGGCTGGCCGGATTCGCCGGTTGGCTGATCCGGTCCCGGCGGGAGATCCTTGTTATTCGGCGATTTCTTCATGCTGTACTCCTTACGGGATCATGATGTCGGAAGTATTTACATCTTTTCCCTGAGGAGGAGATTGTATGCGGAATGGCGGGGTGAGGCAGGGGATTCTATTGCAAAACGTGCCTATATTACCATAGCTCCAGCTGTCCGCCTGGCTGATGACGCTCGATCAGCGACGGGTCGTCGTTGCGCACGTTGCCGACAGCAGGGCTGACGGGATAGGCTTCAAGCAGCTCCGAGGGATACGGCTTCAGGAGCGAGGAGAGCAGAGCGGTATTCTGCTGCTCGCGGCCCAGCCAGAGCGCTTCCTGCTCAGGATCGAGGATGACAGGCATCCGGTCGTGAATGGGCGCGACAACTTCATTAGGCGTGGTGGTCAGGATGGTACAGGTGCTGATCCGCTCGCCGCTTGGCGAGGTCCATGTCTCATACAGGCCGGCCAGGCTGAATACGGAGCCGGTTTTGAGCCTGATGCGCATAGGCTGCTTGCCGCGGGCGGTCGTTTGCCACTCGTAGAAGCTGTCTGCGGGGAGGAGGCATCTTTTTTTCTGAAAAGCGCTCTTGTACGCCGGCTTCGAAGCCGCTGTCTCGGAACGCGCATTGATCATGGTGTAGCCGACCTTCGGATCGTCGGCCCATGCCGGAATAAAGCCCCACTTCAGCTCGCCCAGCCGATTGCGGCTGCCGTCGTTAATGACAGCGAGCACATGCTGGCCGGGGGCGACGTTGTACTTCGGGCGATGGAAGGGGACGGTCGTCTCATCAATCATGTATCTCACCATTAATTCCTCAAGCGTAATGGTTACCGTGTAGCGGCCGCACATGTCGGTCTCCTCCTTGATAAGGAACTTGTCCTCTTTATTATATCTTTCTAATGCCGGCCTTGCGAGAAGCAAGCCGTCGCTCTCGCGCATACGGTACGGTATATGTATTCCGCTCGGTATGACGAGCCATTCATTCGCGGATAATGGTAAGAGCGGTTTTTTTGGAAGGAGGACAGTGGATGGAGGAGGATAAGAAGCGCGGAAGCGATGAGCGGGATGAGCGCGGCGGCCTTGGCGGATGGCTTGGGCATCTGCTGGCGCTGCCTGGTGAAGCGCTGGCTTATGCGACGGGGAAGTGGAAGGCGATGAGCGCATCCAGCGAGATGCTGGAATCTGCGGAGCCGCTGGCGCTTTCGCCTGTAGCGGTGGCCCGGCTGAAGGAAGCATGGGCGAAGCAGCTCGCGTCCGGGCATACCGCGGAAGAGAAAGGGCATGGCGCCGCTGACAATCCCTCCTGGACGGCGGATGAGCAAATGCTGATCGAGCGCATCCGGACGGAGACGGCGGAGGCGAACCGCAACAATGTGACGAGAACGGAAGCTTACCGCAATATGTACTTCCGTACCCCGGAGCTGCACTGGGCGCTGCTCGCCCATCTCGTGTCCCGCAACGGCGGGTGGAATATGACCGACCTTCAAGGGGAGTGGCTGCCCCGGCTGCTGACGGAGGAGCAGCGGCGCGACGTCTTTCTCTTCCTGGAGCGCGCGAACGCGCTGATCTTCCAGGATGCATACCCGCAGCTTCTGCTGTACCAGTGGAGCCGTGTGCTTGGCCGGAGCCTGTTCCATTTGCTGCCTGCCTTCGGCGTATCCAGATTTATGCTTCCGGTATGGAAGCTGTTCTGGCGCGATAAAGATTCGGCTTTGCTGACGACGGCCCTTATCGTGAATGAGCAGAACTACATCGAAAGCCGTGTGGTGCGGAACGAATATTTCCAGAAGCGGGTGCTGCATACGCTATTTTTCGGCTTGCAATCGCTGCTTCAACTGAATGGCGTTCTGTTCCCGTACGGAAGCGGTGGCGGAAAAGGGGCTTGCGATGGGGAGGACGGCGAGGGACTCCAGCTTGCGGGACTCATTCTGGAGGACTTCCGCGATCTTCATGAGCGCATTGAATTCGGCAAGCGTCTCTATGCGATGCTCTTCGGCATTCCGCGAGTCTTCGACGGAGCCCGATGCTTCGCGGCTGCGGTGAAGCATACCGGCTCGCGCAGCGATTATGCCGCCTTGCTCTACGAGGATGTGCGGCATGAGCCGCCCCGCCGCATCTATGAGGAGAAGCTGCTGGGCGGACGGCTAAGGAAAGGGGCATCGCGCATTTACAGCCCTGCGCTGCAGACGGCGTGGAAGGATCATCCCGTCGAGCCTGCGGACCAGGGAGACTGGTTCCATAGCGTGGATGAGGTGCTGCCTTACTTCCATGAGCTTCCGCTGCCCCGCAACTTCGAGCTTACGAATGAGTACGGGCTGATGCTAAGCAAGCTGGAGCTTGCCGTTCTGGCCGTACAGCGCGGCGAATCGCCCGTGCCCGGTAATGGGAACAGCGAGGACGGCGCGAAGCCGTCTATATGATGTGGAGCCGCGGTCTGGGATCGCGGCTCTTTCGTTTTGCATTAATCCAGTATGGTATTGGCATTTTATTGGCTTTGTGCCCACATTTAAAGGGATCTGCCTTCTTGCCTCGAATAGATGGATAACCCTATTTTATTGCGAGGTTATTGGCGTGGAGTTGAATCGTATAGAAGTGAGTAAGAGGGACAGTAAATACGGCAAGGATCATTTTTGCATAATAGTCGATGGGATTCCGCTAGACGAATGGCTTCATTCTTGTTACCCCGAAGAGGGATATGAAGGTTTGATTCCTACGTTATCCGCTTCGATGGAACCCCGCTAACGAGCTGATTCAAAGCTACGAATGTATTGGCGGTAGAGTAAATTGGTTAAATTGTGCGCCAAGCCTGATCTTTGAACAAGCAGCTTATGATGCTCAAATTAGCAAGCTGTGGCTAGCATGAAGCTCCGCTCTAGAATAGTGTCAGAAATCAAAAAATGATTTTGTACAAAAAAGCCCCTTGCAAGGGGCTTTATTCTTGACTTACAACTCCTCCATCGCGGCCCCTTCGATATCTCTGATCGGGAACCACTCGCCGTCGACCATGAAGCGGCCCTTCAGCTCGTCGACGCGATCGACGATGCCGATGACGGTCAGCAGCTCGAAGGGGTGGAACAGCCGCACGGCGACAGGCTGCCGCCTGAGCAGCGATTCCGAGACGACCCGCGATACATGCTCCCACTCCTGCTCGTCGAGCTCGATGCGTGTGCGGCGCTTCAGCGATTCCGAATGGTCGTTGATCGCCGCCTTATGCTCCGGCAGCATCATGCGGCTGGATTCCCATAGTCCGTTGCCTTCAAGCTTTTTTCTCATTTGTAATGCCCTCCGATCTTTCTGGAACGATCCTTGGCCTGGCCGACACCCTCGGTAGCCGAGACCGCTCTAATGATGCTTGCATCGCCATACTTGCGCTTAATCGCGTCTGTCGCCTTCTCCAGCGCCATCCACTTCTCGCGGTCGGGCTCGAACAGCGATAGCTGGTATTCGCCGTCCGCAGCGAATTGGGACAGGCTAACGCCTACTTTGCGGACGGGCAGGCCATCCCAGTGCCGCTTCAGCAGCTGGATGGCATATCGGTATACCTGGTTGGTTACGCTGGTCGGATCATCCATCTTCATCTGGCGGCTGAAGCCGCTTGGCTTACTGTAGTCCGCGCCCATGCAGGCGACCGATACGACATGCCCCATGTAGCCCTTGCTGCGGCAGCGCTGGCAGACAAGCTCGGTAAGCTCCAGCAGCACGACCTTGATCTCCTCCAGGCTTCCGTAGTCCCGGGGAAGAGTCATCATATGGCCGATCGTCGTCGAGGCCGTCTCATGCGTGCCCGGCGTAACGGGGCTGTCGTCCAGGCCGTTCGCGATCCGCCAGTACAGCTCCGCGTTAATATCGGAGTTGCGGCCGAAGCGGCGGCGCATGAGCGTCTTCAGCTTCTCCAGCGGCGTCGCGGCGAGCTGGCCGATCGTCTCCAGTCCCATCGCATTGAAATGCCGGGTCATGCGGCTTCCCGCCATGAACAGCTTCGATACGGGCAGCGCCCACAGCGTGGCGGCGAGCTTCTCTGGCCCAAGCGTAAAGATGCCGGAGTCATTCTTCTTGGCGTAATTGTCGCAGGACATCTTCGCGAGTATCTTGTTCGGCCCGATGCCAAAGCGGGTGTAGATGCCCGTCTCCTCCTGGATGCGCTTCTGGATGAGCGCGGCCAGCTCCTCGGGGGAGCCGTACAGGTGGAGGGAGCCGGTCACATCCAGAAATTGCTCGTCGACGGAATAAGGCTCGACGAGGTCTGTGTACGATTGATAAATGCGTGTAATCATGAGTGAAATGTCAATATACAGCGCCATGCGCGGCTGCACGATGACGAGGTCCGGACACTTGGCGAGCGAATCGCCCAGCCTCTCGGCCGTCGTCACACCGTGCTCCTTGGCGATGGGGCAGGCTGCCAATATAATGCCGGAGCGGCGCTTCGGGTCGCCCGCTACAGCGAGCGGACGGTCGCGGTACTCCGGATGCTCCGCCTTCTCGACGGAAGCGTAGAATGATTGGCAGTCGGCCAGCATGATTACTCTGTCGCGAGCCATGCTTGTTGCGCCTCCCTATCCCTTAATAATGCGAATGTATGTTCTCTATATGATATGCTTATTATATACAGAACATACGATCGTGTGCTATCTTTTTTTAAGTGGTTATTATTGACAACGACGCGAAAGCCGCATCCCTTCTGCAATAGAGAAGTTTGCGCAGCATGCCGCGGTTAAAGGTGAATTCCTTAGGCTTTATCGTTTAGTTTCGCAAAATTGTATCGGGTATCCAACTGAGTATAATTAAGGATGATAGCGCGATTAGAATCAGGCAGACTGCTTGCGGCTGGCTGATCGGTGAAGCGGAGGTGCGGGATGAGGCCTTTAAAAAGAACACTTATCGGAACGACTCAAAGGAAACCTGCGCGATTTTGGCATCGCAAGGTTTCAGCAGATAGAAGAGCCTAATCACAGTCCGGAATGGCAAGAAGCGCTCTCTAGCGTGGACTGACAGCAAAAAGGCGGCGTCCCCCTGTCAAAGGGAGGACGCCGCTTTTTTTGGCTTGCATCTTATATATCAGCTCTACAAGCTGCTGAAAAACTTCTCGTTGTACACGATGCTGGGATGCTTCGGATTATAGCTCTGGGCAATGCGGTGGTGCTCGATGGCCTTGTCGCGGTCGCCGAGCCGATCATAACAGACCGTCAGCTGCAGATGGGGCAGCCAGGTCCATGTGGCATTGTCCGTGGAGCCCATCATATCCTTTGGCTTCTCCAGCTGCGTCGCTTGCGTGAACCAGTAGATCGCCTGCTGGTAGCGCTTCTGCTCCAGGAAGAGAGAGCCGAGCTGACAGCAGAACTCAGCGCGCGGAAGGTCGTAGTTCAGCGTGCGCAGCAGCGACGCGAGCTGCCGGTCCTGCTGTCCTAATCTTCCATAGCAATCGGATTGCTTCATGCAAGCTGCGATATTATCCTCTACCCAGCCTAGCCCCGACTCAAGAAACTTCTCGTACCAATCGATTGCCTCCTGGACGCGGGAATGATCGCGAAGCTCATTGGCGAAATAATATTGGTCGCGCGGAGAGAATTCTTCGCCGCTCTCCAGACGCTTTAAGTAGATGCGAAGATTGCGGTCGGTATGGCGCCGTTCCTTCCGGTGCGTCACTGCGATATCGCTATGGTAGGTATAGCCCGATACAGCCAAATATTCATGTACGGGACCGATCCAGCGGAAGCCTCGGCTGCGGCGGACCAGACGATTTCTTCTCAGGCTGAAGACGGGGTTGCCGTTATGGTCGAAGGTCAAATTGTAATTCATCGTGACGCTGTCGTACGGAAGCTCCTCCTTCTCCTTCAGCGCCTTCAGGCGGGCGAGGTCTTCCGGCTCAATTACGTCATCGGCATCAAGCCATAGAATGAACGTCTGGGTCGCCTTCTCGAAGCAGAAGTTGCGAGCCGCCGCAAAGTTGTCGATCCATTCAAAGTCATAAATAACGGCTCCGAAAGAAGCCGCGATTTCCTTGGTTTTGTCCGTTGAGCCGGTATCTACGATGATGATCTCGTCCACCGCATCCTTGACAGATGCCAGACAGCGCCCCAGGCTGTCTTCTTCGTTGCGGACGATCATGCACAAGCTGATGCTGTTCAAGCTGTCACAACCTTTCCTCTCGTTGCCTTGCTTTTGTGTCAGTACATTGTATTAGCCCGTGCCGGAGTTGGTTACATACATATTCCAAGGAGATTCGAGCCAAAATAGAGGCAACTTGGAAACAGAGGGTGCGATATGACACAGACCAAAAAACCGGCATTGACGCCGCTTAGTCCCTCGCTGCGGGCGAACGTTCAAGCCGTGAATGCCCGGTTCGGCGGCAGCAGCGATCTTGTCGTCCGCTTGTTCCGCAGCGACGCAGCGCCGGAGCGGGAGCTGGGGCTGCTGTATTTAGAGGGACTTGTGAATACGGATGTGATCAACGAAAGCCTGCTGGCTCCCTTGATGTCGATGAAGCTGCCGCCGCACATGGAGCGCAAGAGCGATCGGCTGGTGGAGGCGCTGCGCACCAGCGTCGTGTCGATCGGCGGCATGAAGGAAGCTGCGGCGCTGGAGGAAGGGCTGCAGCAGCTGACGGACGGCTGGTGCCTGATCTTCATAGACGGAAGCACAGTTGCGCTGATGGCAGCGGTGGGCGGTACCAAGGAGAGAGCGATCGGCATTCCGCAGACGCAGACAGTCATCCGGGGGCCTCAGCGCGGGTTCGTGGAGGAACTGGGCACGAATATCAGTCTGATCAGGCGGATTATCCGCACGCCTGACCTGCATGTACAGACGCACAAGATCGGCACGCAGACGCATTCCAACGTCGCGGTGATGCATCTTCACGGGGTAGCGGATCAAAGCATCGTCAAAGAAGTGTACCGCCGGCTCGCCGCGATTGATCTGGACGGCATTCTGGAGAGCGGCTACATCGAGGAATACATTCAAGACGAGACGTTCACGATGTTCCCAACGCTGCTGAATTCGGAGCGGCCGGATGCCGTAGCGGCTGGCCTGCTGGAGGGCAGGGTGGCTATTCTTGTCGACGGAACGCCAATCGCGCTGGTTGCTCCGACCACGTTCTTCAGCTTCTTTCAATCTCCGGAAGACTACTACCAGAGGTTCGACATTGCTTCATTCGTGCGTACGATCCGCTATGCGGCGTATGTCATGTCCATGCTGCTGCCTGCCCTGTATATCGCGGTGACGACCTTCCATCAGGAGATGCTGCCCACGACGCTGCTGATCAGTCTCGCTGCGCAGCGGGAAGGCGTGCCGTTCCCCGGACTTGTCGAGGCGCTGCTAATGGAGATGACCTTCGAGGTGCTGCGGGAGGCGGGGCTTCGCATGCCCCGCGCGATCGGTCCCGCGATCTCGATCGTCGGAGCGCTCGTGCTGGGACAGTCGGCGGTGCAGGCGGGCATCGTCTCAGCGGGCATGGTCATCGTCGTTTCGTTCACCGCGATCTCCAACTTCGTGATGCCGGAGAACAACATGGCGGCAACCTCTCGCGTCATCCGCTTCGGCATCATGATTATGGCGGGCATGCTCGGCTTCTTCGGCATTTTTATCTCGGTGCTGTTCGTGCTGGCCCACCTGGCATCGCTGCGTTCCTTCGGCGTTCCGTATATGTCGCCGATTGCCCCGGGGGCCAAGAACAGCGGCTTGTGGCGGGACGTATTCGTCCGTGCGCCATGGTGGTCGATCATGCTGCGGCCGCTGGATATGAAGCTGCGCAATCCGAGGCGGCAGAGCAGCGGGAGAAAGCCGCCCGCCCAGCGCCATTGAAGGAAAACCTTGACGGGAGGCGGACGGGATGAAAGTAATTCGGCTTCTGCTGTTATGCTCGCTGCTGCTGCTCCAGACAGGCTGCTGGAATAGAGTCGAATTGAACGATATTGCGATCATATCCGCCACAGGGGTGGATTGGGAGAACGGCAAGTGGGTGCTGACCAACCAGATTGTTATCCCCAAGGCAATCTCCGGCCAGGCTGGCGGCGGCCGAACGGCTGCGGTGAACGTATTCTCTTCGACAGGAGACAATTTCCGCATCGCAATCAGCAAAGCCAGCCAGGAGTCGTCCAGGCGATTGTATTTCTCACATAATCAGATAGTCGTGATCGGCCAGGAAGCGGCGAGGAAAGGATTCGGGCCGTTGCTGGAGGCCTATTTGCGCAATCACGATTCCAGGGAGACGGTCGACGTATTCCTTTCGAAAAGCACGGCCAGGCTGATGCTGGAGCAGCTAATGCCGCTGGAGCAAATTCCGGGGGCGGCGATTCAGCGGATGATTGTGAATGAAGAAAAGAACAGCTCCTCCTACAGGCAGATGACGATTCATCAAGTGCTCATGGATTTGCTCGGGCATACGAAAGCGACAAGCATACCGGGACTCGCGCTAGCCGGCTCTGAAGAGAGCACAGACAAGGTGGAGGCGCTGAGCCATACCTCAACCCCATCCAAGGTTCGGCTAAGCGAGCTTGGCCTTATTTATGGAGACAAGCTTGTAGGCTGGATCAGCGATGAGCAGAGCAAGGGCGTGATGTGGCTTACCAACAATGTGGACAAAGCGACGGTCTCGTTTGCCTGCTCTGCCGAAGGCAAGGGCAGGGAAGGTTCATCAGCGCGAATTCTCCACTCTTCTACGAAATTAAAGCCGCAGCAGCGGGGCGATAAATGGGTGATGAAGGTGGATATTGCGGCTGAGGGCTCGCTGCTGGAATCCGATTGCGGCGGAAACTTGATGAAGCCGGAGGAAGTAAGGGAGGTCGAGCAGCTTGTCGAGAAGCGAATTGCTTCGATTATTGCAGATGGCTGGGAGGCGGTTCGCAAGAACAAGACGGATGTGCTCGGCTTCGGCACGCAGATTTACAAGCAGTATCCCAAAGCATGGAAAGCGATGGAGAGCCGCTGGAAGGAAGAGTTTCCGCTGATGGAGATTGAACTGACCGTGAATATGAAGCTGAGCTCCACGGGCATGAGCGGCAAAAGCTTCAAGGAAGCCCAGAAGAAGCCGGGACTGTAGTCCGCGCTATGCGTCTTGATTGTGAAGGAGGGGAATATTGTTATGCAGCAGCAACAGCAGTTCGGCAAATATCAGCTGGCGATTCTGATTATCGTATTTCTGATTGGCAGCACGCCGCTATTCGAGCTCGGCATCACAGCGAAGCAGGATGCTTGGATCGCTATGCTTGTTGCAGCCGCAGCCGGGCTGCTGCTGACGGTCATTTATCTTACAATTCACAAACGCGCTCCAAACGCCGGTCTCGGAGATTTGTACAAGTATCATTTTGGCCGCTATATCGGCGGTTTTGCTGCGATGGTCCATGCGCTCTGGCTCTCGTACGAATCCATGCGGAACGTCCGCGATGTAGGGGAGCTGACGACGATGGCGCTGCTGAACTTTACGCCTAAGTGGGTTGTCATGCTGCTCATTCTGGCCGTGGCAGCTTATACGGCGAGCAAAGGGGTAGAGGTGCTTGCCCGAATCATTCAGCTGCTGTTTCCTGTCGTGCTGTTCAGCTATTTTCTAGTTATCTTGCTTGTGTTCTTCAGCGGACTCGTGAAGGTCAATCAGCTGCTGCCGATGATGGAGAATGGGCCGATGCCGATTCTAAAGGCGGCATTCCCGAATCTGCTGGCGTTTCCCTTTGGCCAGATGGTCGTATTCCTGGTGCTGTTCGGCCATGTGAGCGAGAAGAAATCGATCAGCAAGGTGACGTATTGGTCCCAAATCGGCGTCTCGCTTTTTCTCGTATTCATGAATGCTCTAATCTTGTGTGTGCTGGGTCCGGAGCTGGCGGATCTGACTACGCTGCCGCTGCTTCATGTGGTGCAGCTGGTCAGGCTCGCCAATTTCCTGGAGCGGCTGGATGTGGTGGTGACGCTGCTGCTGTTCATTGGATTATTTGTGAAAATTGCAACGCTCTATATCGCCTCCATCCTGATGGTGAGCGAGGTGACGGGCTGGTCCTACCGCACGCTTGTATTCCCGATTGGCGCTTTGATTTACGCCGCTTCGTTCCTGGAGCCAAACTATACGTATCATAATTGGATCGGGCTAGACATTACGCTGAAGATTGTGCCCATCTTCCAGATTGGACTGCCGCTCCTTATGCTGGCGGTAGGCATCCGGAAGAAGTATCGGGCCGCGGCGCTTGGCGGAGCTCAGAGCACATAAGGCAAAAAAAGTCTGGCATTCTGATCGGAGTTTGCTATAATGGATACGTAATTGACGTAACCGAATACGCTCTGGGGAGCTGGATTGGCCGGCTGAGAGGGAATGACTGCATTCCGACCCGTATACCTGATCCGGATAATGCCGGCGTAGGAATTGAAGCTATGCTTCTTTCGCGAGATTTGCCGCTATGATGCCCTTGCGGGTGTGCTAGTTGGGAGGTTGAGGGAAGAAGTGAAGAATATAGCCGACAACACGACGTCTTCCGCATCTGGAAGGCGTCTTTCTTTTATTCACGCGCAGGGACCGGGCATGGCTGAACGTCAATGGACAAAAAGAGAGCAAGAGGAGAGGGGAAACACCATGTACAGCAGCAAAAAGAAACGTTGGAGCCTGGCGCTCGCAATCCTCGCGATGACAGTGGCGCTTGCCGCATGCGGAGGCGGCAATGGGGGAGCCAAGAACAAAAATGCCGATGAAGGCGGCAGCGAAGGGGACAAGCAGCTGCAGAAGGTGCAGGTCGTGCTGGACTGGTCGCCGAATACGAATCATACAGGCTTGTATGCAGCCAGAGATAAAGGCTTCTTCAAGGAGCAAGGGCTTGATGTCGAGATTATTCAGCCGGGACAGGACGGCGCGGACAAGATGGTCGCTTCCGGCAATGTGCAGTTCGGCGTGAGCTACCAGGAATCGCTTACGATGGCCCGGGTTGCGGGCGTGCCGCTCGTGTCGCTGGCGGCAGTCATTCAGCATAATACATCGGGCTTCGCATCAGCGAAGGAGAAAGGCATCGACTCGCCGAAGAAGTTCGAAGGCATGCGCTACGGCGGCTGGGGCGCTCCGGTCGAAGAAGCGGTGATCGATTCCATTATGCGCGAGGAAGGCGCCGACGTTGGCAAAGTCGACATTATGAGCATCGGCGACAGCGACTTCTTCACGGCAATCAAGCGCGATATCGATTTTGCATGGATCTACTACGCTTGGACTGGCGTCGAAGCGGAACTGCGCGGCGAAGAGATCAACATGGTTTATTTGACCGATTATAGCGAGAAGCTGGACTACTATACGCCGGTGCTGATCACGAGCGAAGATCTGGCAGCGAATCAGCCTGAGCTGGTGAAGGCGTTCGTCGCCGGCGCGGCTGCAGGCTACCAATATGCGATCGACAATCCGGAGGACGCAGCGGAAATTCTGATCAAGGCGGAGCCGGATCTGAATCCGGAGCTTGTCAGAGCGAGCCAGAAGTGGCTGAGCCCGCGCTATCAGGATGATGCTCCACGCTGGGGAGAGCAGAAGCTGAGCGTATGGAAGAACTACGCCGACTGGATGTTCGAGCGCGGATTGCTGGAGTCGGAGCTGGAAGCGGAGAAGGCGTTCACGAACGAATTTTTGCCGGAGTAATCCGGATGTAAAAGCAGGTTAGATGAAAGAGAAACAGCAGGATAGAGATCGCTTGCTGGAGCGATACAGCAGATACTAATGGGAAGAGGGATCATATGGCTAACGCACTCGTAAGCATTCAAATTTTGCCGACAACACCTGGAGGAGCTAGCGTGCTTCCTTACGTAGACCGGGCAATCGATATAATTAAAGAATCGGGCGTTCCTTACCGCGTCGCTCCGCTGGAGACAACGATGGAGGGCGAGCTTGGCAATCTGCTGGCTATCGTGCAGCGCATGAGCGAGGCTATGGCTGAGATGGGCTGCCCGTCGGTCATCTCTCAAGTGAAGATCTATTATAATCCGGAGAACGGCGCTTCCATGGGCCGCCTGCTGGAGAAATACCCAGATGGACAATAAGCGCAATCTGTGGTCGCGCGTATGGCCGCCAGCGCTTGTGCTGGGGATTCTGGTAGCCTGCTGGCAGGCGGCCGTCTCCTTCGCTCTGGTCAAGGACTGGATGATTCCGTCTCCGGCCGAGGTGGTCAAAGCGGCGTTCGCAAGCAATGTCTGGCCTAGGCTGATGGAGCATACGGGCGCGACGCTTGGCCTCACGGCCATCGGATTCGCAGGGGGGACAGCGGCGGGCTTCGTGCTCGCCGCTTTGCTGCATCTGCTGCCGGGCGTACGCCGCGGCATCTATCCTCTGCTCATCTTGTCTCAGAATGTGCCGATTGTGATTCTGGGACCGATTATGACGATGCTGTTCGGCTATGGCCTGCTGCCCAAGGCGCTGCTCGTTATGCTCGTCTGCTTCTTCCCGGTCTGCATTGCCATGCTGGGCGGACTGACGGGGACGGACGAGAGCCTGCGCAACTATATGCGCATGATCGGCAGCGGCAAGTGGACGCTGTTCTGGCGGCTGGAGCTGCCAAGCGCGCTGCAAAGCCTGTTCTCGGGGCTGAAGATCGCCGCGTCCTACAGCGTGCTGAGCGCGACCTTCGCGGAGATGCTGTCGCCCAAGATGGGACTGGGCGGCTATATGGTGCTGTCGACGCGGGGTTACATGCCGGAGCGGGCATTCGCGTCTGCTATCTTGATCATTATGATAAGCTTGGCCTTGTTTGGACTGATTGCGCTTGTGGAGCGGGCGGTTATCCGCTGGCGGCCGGGAAAGGGGGAGGCGGGACGTCATGCTGGAAGTTAAGAATGTAAGCAAAAGCTTCTCGGATGCGCGCGGCACAAAGGATGTGCTGCGGCAGCTGTCTCTGCAGGTAGGCGATGGCGAATTCGTCTCCATCGTTGGTCCGTCCGGCAGCGGCAAGACGACGCTGTTCGGCGTGATCGGCGGCTTGCAGCAGCCTACGGAAGGCGAAGTGCGAATAAGCGGACAAGCGACAACGGGTGAGACTGGCCATGTCGCCTATATGCCGCAGCAGGCGTCGCTCTTGCCGTGGCGAACGGTCGCAGGCAATATCGAGCTGTCGCTTACGATTGCGGGCGTCGAGAAGCGGAAAGCGAGATCGGATGCGCTGGCCTGGCTGGAGCGCATCGGCCTTGCCGAATATGCGGGAGCCTATCCGCATGTGCTGTCGGGCGGCATGCAGCAGCGCGTGTCGTTCCTCAGGGCGCTGCTGTCTCCGCAGCGGCTGATGCTGCTCGACGAGCCGTTCGGCGCGCTGGACGCTTTGACACGCGAGCATATGCAGAAGTGGCTCCTGTCGATCTGGGAGCAGAACCGCCGCTCGGTGCTTCTGGTTACCCACAGCATCGAGGAAGCTCTCTATCTGTCTGACCGCATCATTGTGCTGTCAGCGTCTCCCGCTGTTATTCTGGATGAAATTACGGTGCCGTTCGAGCGTCCGCGCAGGGAAGAGCTGCGCGAGGATGCCAGATTTATGGAGCTGAGAAGCCGCATCTACCGCCATCTGGCAGAAGGGGCAAAGGAGGCGGGCAGGAATGGCAGCTAACATGAATGAGGTGCGTAAGAGCAGCGTAATCGATGCGCATATCCATCTTGATCTGTATGAGCCGGCTGAGCTGCATCCTATGCTGGAGGAGGCTTTCCGCAGCGGCGTTGAGGCGGTTGTAGCGGTCTCGATGCATCTGGCTTCCTGCCAAGCGAATGAAAGGCTGGCGCGCCGGTATCCGGGGCGCGTGCATCCGGCGTATGGCTTCCACCCAGAGCAGGAGCTGCCGGGCGACGATGAGCGCGAGCGGTTGCATGACTGGATACGTGTCCGTCATGAACGCGGCGAAGCGTTCGCCATCGGGGAAGTAGGCTTGCCCTACTATATGCGTACCGAGAGAGAAGCTGCGGGCGAGCGTTTTGATGAGACGCGGTATCTGGAGTGGCTGGAGTCGTTCGTGAAGCTGGCGGCGGAGCTCGACAGGCCGATCGTGCTGCATGCTGTCTATGAGGATGCGGATAAGGCTTGCGATTTGCTGCAGCGCCATGGGGTGCGCAAGGCGCATTTTCACTGGTTCAAAGGGAGCGCAGAAACGATTGCACGCATGATCGCATCCGGTTACTATGTCTCGATCACGCCTGATGCTGCTTATGAGCCAGAGATCATCGAGCTGGTGAAACGCTATCCGATCGGGCAGTTAATGGCAGAGACGGACGGCCCGTGGCCCTTCGAAGGGCCATACAGCGGGCGCAAGACCATACCGGAGATGGCGGGATATGCCGCAGCGGATATTGCCCGTATTAAAGGAATGGCGGCAGAAGAAGCGGAGGCGGTATTGCTCCGCAATACGAAGACATTTTACGGAATCCTGTAAAGGATGAAAGAACGGCCCTTTGTCCATGGCGGACAAAGGGCCGTTTCCTTATGCCAAGCTGTCGCATACAACGTAAGAAGGAGACGTGCGCATGCGCTGCGCGCGAAGAAGGAGTGACAAGCATGGCAAAGCTGACGCGAGATCAATTTTTTGCGGCTATCGCCCCGGCCGTTATGTTCGTTCATCAGGAAGGCTCTTCGATGTTCCCATCCGTAAGGATGGCGCAGAGCCTGCTCGAATCCGGAGGCGAAATTCACGCATGGAACAATTTGGGCGGCATAAAAGTAGGCAGCGGGAGGACGAATGCCTATTGGCAGGGCGAAGCTGTCGTGAAGGGGACATGGGAGTATGTGGACGGGCGCTCCGTCATCTCGAAGGCGGCTTTTCGCGCGTACAAGAGCATCTATCATTTCTACAAAGACCTTGACCTGCTGCTGAACACATCCAGATATGACCGGGTGCGCCTGGCCGGGACGCCGGAGCGGCAAACCCAGATGCTGCTCGCATGCGGCTATGCCACGGACCCTGCCTATCCGTCGAAGCTGATGGCCATTGTTCGCCAGTACGGCTTGCTTCGCTATGACGAGATGGCAAAGCTGTCCGTACCATTGCCGAGAGGCTTCGAAGGGGCTTCCAATGTGCCTGTTATCTATCAAGGGCAAGTGCTGGGAGGCGGGTATTTGCAAGGAGGCATTACCTGGGTGCCGGCAAGACGGATTGGGGAGGCGCTCGGAGCCAAGATCGGCTGGACCGGGAGCAAAGTGACCGTCAACGGCCTGGAGCTGGAGTCGGTGCTTTCGGCGTCAACGGGGTATGTGAAAGTAAGGGATATGGCAGGCGTGCTGAGCCTTCCGGTAACCTGGGACGACCGGGCAAGGGCGGTTTTGTTCGAATAGCCCTTACGCACGCCCGTATGCGGAATATACTAAGTTGTATAATAGACATCAAGATTATGAGGGGAGCAGTTGGAATGTATGCGTACGTGGTAGATCATATTCCGAAGTCGACGCCGCATAACAGGCGGCCCGGTTACGCATTGAACGCTACGACCATCACAATACACAACACGGCAAACCCAACCAGCACAGCACGCAACGAAAGAAACTGGCTGACGAATCCGTCTAATACGGTAACGGCTTCCTACCACATCGTCATCGACGAGAAGGAAGCGATCGAATGTCTTCCGCTGCAAGAAGTGGCCTGGCATGCAGGCGACGGCAGCAGCGCAGGCAGCGGCAATCGGACCTCTATCGGCATTGAAATTACGGAGAGCGGCAACTATGCCAAAACACTCGATAATGCGGCGACCCTTGTCGCGTCTATGCTCAGGGAGCGGGGCTGGGGCACGGACCGTCTGCGGAGGCATTACGACTGGAGCGGCAAAAACTGCCCCCGCCTTATGAACGATGAAGGCAACTGGAGCGGCTGGCGGGAGTTTGTCGCGAGCGTTGGCGCCAAGCTGAACGACAGTGGCGGGGAGGTGGAGGAGCCGATGCTGAAACCGGAGGATGCGAATGCCATTATTCTGTTTCTAAGCGCAGCCTATATGTCCACGAAAGTTCCGGAAGCCCGCAAAGAATTCAACAGGCTGGCGAACGAGCTGCGCCGAGTCAGCGGTCAGCCCCCACAGCCTTAGAAGGCCTGGTCACTCAGTTAGAGCAGTCTCAAAATAACGGAATGCCTCGAGTTAAGGCCGTAGTTCCCGCATGTGTCCAACATGCGGGATTTCTGTGCTCCCAGAGGTGTTTTTGCAGGGCAGAAGAGCAGAATATCCATAGATTTGAAGGATTACAGAGAGGTTTGGCGAATACAAATAATAACATGTAAGGGCTATCGCTGTTGACGAATCGACGATATCGATGGGGAGGGCTGCGGATGGAAGAAGTCAATTGCCCATGGTGCGGTGAGCAAGTCATTTTGGACGGTACAATCTGCCCGTTATGCAGGCATGAGGTGCTGCCAGATCATTTGAGCGGAAAGGAAGGCCCTGAGATTGGGGAGGATGGCATCGTCCAGGATCAGAATGATGATGAGGCCATTGTGTCAAAGCTAGAGGAAAACTATGCTTGCGCACGCTGCGGCCATGAGGAGTGCAGTGTTCAAGAGGTTGCAATGACGGGTACAGGCATCAGCAAGCTGCTGGATATCCAGCATCATCATTATTATTTTGTCTCTTGCCTGCAATGCGGCAAGGTGGATGTGTATGATCCGAATGTGCTGGAAGCGCGCAAGAAAGGGCTGCTGAGCTCGGGATTGGATTTATTTCTGTAGGAGCGTTGCAGGGATACTGTGAGATATGTGGATATACAGATTAGGCTGCGGGAATTAAAAACAGGCTGCTCACGTCATGTGATTAGCCTGTTTTTGTATGTCCAGACATCTACACTGGCTTCAAAGCGATGTAGATCTCGACTTCGCCATTCGGCGCGTATTTCTCATAATCAAAGGAGTAGGCGCGCTGCAAGAGACCCGCTTCCTCTTGTTCCCATATGTTCATCCAGGCTTTGACGACGCCTTGCTCATCCGAGGAATTGACCTTGAAAACCTTGTAAGCCGCATCCTCCGCAACGGTAAGCACATTGCCGTCGACCGTTTCGTCCGTAGCCACGCTTAACGTGTAGTCGCCCTTATAATTGCTATCATAGCTGTGGTATACGCCGTACATATTGCTCTCATGGTCATCCATCCCGGCATAGGCTTCTTTCCACAACGTATTGATTTTCTCCATCATGCTATCGTCATTGAAGTTGTTGGTTCGAATGCTATTAATTATGTAGAGGTTCATTGGAATCTTCCTTTCTGTCCATGGCTTGCCGATACAGCATTATGTAAAGTTCTCAACTCTATAATTATAGAACATATGTTTGCTGGAAAGCAAATTAAGTTCGTGGATGCCCCCATGATCGCTTTGAAGAGCATTTCGGGGGAGTAGACTAGCATCGAAAGTAACAGTACAAGCATTATTGGGTAGGACAACACAACCACGCAATATGAATAACCCAGCCGCGTTGTAACCAACGACTGGGTTATTTTTTTGAGTATAGGCATTAAAAATAAATCCGCTGGTCTTGCTTCTCCTTAAGTATTTCTACCGCCTCGCGGAAACGAAGGGAATGCACGATCTCCCGCTCGCGAAGGTACTTCAAGCTGTCTTGCAGGTCCACGTCATCCGTCATGTCGATGAGCCATTGATAGGTCGCTCGTGCTTTTTCCTCCGCAGCAATATCCTCATACAGATCGGCGATAGGATCGCCTTTGGCGGCAATATAGGAGGCCGTCCACGGCACTCCGGAAGCATTTTGGTAAAACAAGGCTCTGTCATGGTTGGCATAGTGGTCTCCCAGGCCGACGGCCTTAAGCTGCTCCACTGTAGCGTCCTTTGTCAGCTTGTAGACCATGGTTGCAATCATCTCAAGATGGGCGAATTCCTTGGTACATTATAGTTATATATAAAGACGATTTGCTGTAATATCAAGGGTTTTTACTGATTTTCGGGTAGAGGAGTAATTCGAATTTATCCATCGCTCCGCTCCATCGACCGCCTTTATGCTTCGTATATATAATTTGATCGAGAATGGTTCGAAGCAACGCATTTTTCTTAGCGGGATCTTCAGTCTCAAAGTAAACCGATAAAACATGCTCTACTTGAGGTATAATTTGTACTTTTGCTTCGGCCCGTTTTTCCTCAAGCTCAATCTCTTTCCTCGCTTGTTCCATCATTGAATCCAATTCATCCATTCGTTTTTCAACGGTCTTTGAGCGTTCAATAAACGTTTCAATAGAATAAACTTTCTGCTCCAGTAAGTCATGGAGATTATTTTTTTGCTCTACATATTCTTTTTTTCTCTTCTCCATTGCTTTTAAAGCATCCTGTTGTGCTTTAATGCGAAGTTCATCGTGAGCATTGGATTCAGGACGGTTTTGTTCCCATTCAGCTCTATAAGATTCCAGCCATTGCTTCAATGAATGGATTACTTTTTCCTCGACTATGCTTAGATATGAACCGACGTTTCGACATCCTTGTCGAGGACAAATCAAACTATCGGGTGTGTTATTATGTGGTCTTAAGACAATTGCACCGTTACACATTCCGCACTTTACCAATCCAGCCAGTGGATTTGATATTTTACCGGCAGGCGCAGGGGGGTGACTTTTACTTTGCATTATCTCATGGGCTTTATTAAATACTTCTTCCGAAATTATCGGCTCGTGAAGTCCATCAGCCTCAATCCAATTTTCACGCCGCATCCTAGGGCGACTTTTTCCGTCTCTACGCTTAATTTGAGGGCGCGATTTCCAACGTACTTTTCCGATATATACTGGATTTCTCAATATGCCATTAATTGTTGCAACGATCCAACGACCATTCTTCATTGTCGGGACTTTTAATACTTCATTTAAGTATTTTGCGATAAGTGCTGTTCCCTTGCGCTTACCCGGATCGGAATCCGTGTATAAGGAGAAGATTAATTGTACAATAGGGGCTTGCTCCAGGTTTGGTTCAAGAGAGTAGCCTTTGCCTGGAAGTTTGATTCTTTGATATCCGTAAGGAGGCACATTACCTGTATACTTGCCTTCCTTAACAGCTGAAACTCGACCGCTTTGCAATCTTCGGGTTATGGTCTTGAATTCGCGCCGGCTCATGAAGAGGCCGAATTCAAAGTATTCTTCATCATTCGGATCATTTGGATTATATGTACGCATCGGAGTCACAATTAAGGTGTCGGAGTATTTAAAGGCTTGTGCAACGATGCCTTGATCCATTGTATCGCCACGAGCGAGACGCTCGACTTCTACGACTAGGACACCAGTCCATTTCTGTTCTTCAACATCTTGTAGAAGCCGAATCATTTCCGGGCGTTCGGAGATGCGCTCCCCAGATACCGGACGTTCACGATAGATTTCTGAAATGACAATTCCGATTCTTTTTGATAGTTCGATCAGCGTTCGTTCATGTCGGACATATGTTTCTTCTTCACCGCGCCCTTCGGCTTCCAAGTCAGAGCGCGATTTTCGAAGATATGCGCAATATTTACCGCTAGGCAGCATAAATAACAGCTCCTTTCAACACACTGATAGACTACAGGACGTTTGAGTTTTCCAATAGCACATTATCAGTTTATTTGTTATATTGACAAATCTTCAGACATTTGTTTAAAGCGAACACAACTTTATAATAATGAGTAATTCAACATCAAGAGGTGACCTACAATGGAATACATACCTGTTATTCATATACAATCTAAGGCTCCTTTATGGTTGCCAATAAATGAGATACTTTTCATTACCGTCAATAATCGAAAATTTGAGTATTATACCTTTAGTGGTACTTATCGTAATCCTGGAACGATTATGGAACAGTATACGTTGATGAATTCAGTTGGATTTGAGTATGCAGACCGTAAGTCCTACCTTGCAAACCTTCAAAATGTGACAAAATACGACAAAGAAACGAGGCAAGTACATTTTATTCATGAATCAGGAATGACTTTAACTATCGAGGCTTCCAGAAGATCATCCAAAATATTCAACCACAATTGACTACCATATATGCAACAGAAACGGTCAGATTTTAGTTGCATATTTCGACATACACATGTCGAAATAACTGGTAACATGATACTACATCCCATATCAACGTATGGGATGATCATGGACCAGGGAGGATCCTATTTATGGACTGTAATGTTCAATCACCGTATATGATATTTTCTTCAAGAACCAACACTCTTACTTCAAGAATGGATCTGCCTTATATTCCATGTTCATCTATGAAGACGCCAAAAGATACGAGAGAGGTCAATGAAAACATAAATCTGTTCTATAATACTGCATGGGACATCTGGAATAATATTCAGAGTCCCAGATAGTATTTTTAATCTTCATTTTCTTTACCCATACGGTACATTTTCAGCGCAATTCTCAGCACGTTCACTTCATCTTCTTTAGGGGGCACTTTATCAAAGCCCAACTCTTCGAATGCCCGCTTGTATGAATTATCTTGAGCATTTGAGTCGCTGTGTGTGTCCTTTAATACATCAGCAGAGGATTCCATCATAGGAAATACAGTGATCGCATTTTTTTGTTTATCCAAGGTATAAGAGAAAAATTGGCTCAGTTTTATTTTATCCTCCATGCTTGCTTTTCTAAATCCTTCTTGCAATTCCTCAGCAGTTAATGGTGTAAAAGCTTTACCTTCTTCTCTACATTTGGCTTCGTGCCTTCTATTCATTTCATCTACAAAATGTTGTCTACTGACCGCATAACCAATGATGGAATTTAGAAACTCCTCAAATCCTTCCTCACCTAACATTTCAAATACTGGCTCGAGCCGTTCCATTTGTCCTGCAACCAGCAATTTATTAACGTCCCCTCCTGTAATTTCTGCAAGAGCTCTTGTAAGTTCTTCTGATGCAGGAGGCTTGTTGCCGTTTTTCAATTTGCTGATATAAGAACGGTCAACTCTTATATTATGTTGTGCCAATTTAACTGATATTTCCCCTAAACTTAATTTACTTTCTTCGATGTATTTAGATAGCAGATCAGCGTAAGAGTTATTCATATTCATCACTCCTCAATATATATAATAGCTGAATGTTGACTTTTTATACAACACATCAGTCAATTGAGTAAACAAAGGCTATTGACTAGGAAGACACTAGTATGGTAGTGTTTAGTCAATACCACATGACTTAGTAGGCACTACCATATATTTTAATAGTGCAAGGAGGTGTAAGTACAATGAGATATGTTGAAATGCTAAATGAAGCAATCTCCAAAAATAATCTCTCATTATCTGAAATCACGAACAGACTCGAAGATATGAATGTGAAAATTGATAGAAGTTACTTGAGTAAGCTTAGATCTGGAAATAAGCCTCCTGCAAGTGATCGCGTCAATGAAGCGTTGGCTCAAGTTTTAAACGTTGATCCGCTTAAGTTAAAGGTGGCAGCTTATCATGAAAAAATCCCATCTGATGTACTAGAAAAATTATAAAACAGACTAGATATAATGATAGATTAAAATTTTCGATAATCAAGAAAAATGATAGTCAACATTTCATGAGAACAATGGTTTCACAGCATTTTTCAAATCAATTATCAAATGGAGTAGTGCCTCCTGCATCTGATAAAGTGAACAAAACTTTGCGAAAGTCTTATCACTTACTAATTGAAACTTAAATTAAAGTCCCTCCTGACGTAATAAAAAATAAACACTTAGTCGGTGGTGAAGTTTTGAGTAGATATACTTATTTGCTTAAATCAGCAAAAAAAAATATTTCGTTAACCTTGGACCAAATATGTGATTTAGTTCAAGAACAAGGTTTGCATATTTCAAAACCATATTTAAGCAGAGTAATGAATGGAAAGGCATCTCCTGCAAGTGACAATGTAAACAATGCGCTTGCGAAGGTATTGGGAATCAATTCTATTGAATTAAAAAAAGCAGCCTATCGTGAGAAAATTCCCGTAGATTTACTTCCGATGATGATTAACAGATCAACTAATAGTGAAGTTATTGATTCTGAGGGGAATCTTACCTTGAATGTCAGCGTCACTCGTATAGATATTATTGGGTCCATAATAACCTTGCATCTTGAAGACGAGTTCCATAAGTTACATTCTCTCCGATTAGACGACAATAGATTGAAAATAAATAATGAGTATAAGGAGATGGGCTATTACGAAATTCTCTCAATCGGCTTACAAAAGAGTGGTCTGTCTGTAAAAAAACTAACTGAAAAATGCCATCATTCGGGATACTCTCTATCCCAATTGTACATAAGCAAGCTTATAAACAAGCTTGTACCTCCAGCGGATGAGGAGATCAATAAGGCGTTGTCAGAAGTATTGGAGATCGATCCTGTCGAACTCGCTGTAGCGGCTTATAAAGAGAAGATACCGCCAGAACTATTTTATAGACTTACAAACAGATACCAGTTACAAATTCCGATTAGACCTGGGGATGAAGGTAAGCTTTCGCTTAAAGTACGGGTTCGCAATTTAGAAGAACAAAATGGCGTGATGATCTTACAACTAGAGGATGATTTTAATTATATATATTTTTTACCTTCGGATGATAAGAGGCTATCAATTCCCCAAATACAGAAACATCAAGAAAGTGGTGAATAAAGGATGGTAGTCCCACTGCCCCAGTCGCATACAATACCTCAAGGAGGGGATGCGGTCATGAAAATCGGCAAAGAAGAAAAAGGGAAATCTGAACCTAATATCGTGGCAACTTATCAGTTAGGGAACACAACATCATATATCGCGGACAACTCATATCGAGATAAAACGCCAGACGAGACCCAGCAGGTTTGGAAAGATTTTTATTCAGCAGGTTGGAATATATGGGATGAAGTGAGCAGAAAAAAGGGAAAGGAAGCAGATGATTAGGATGCGTAATTTAATAAAAAAGGAAAAGACGACCGATTGCAGTCGATCATCTTTTCGGGGAAGTCATAAACTTAGAATCCATTCAACTCTAATTTTACACTTCCCCTCATTCCTTCGCAATTAATTTTTCCTAATCTTTTCGTGGTATCCTTCATTTTCTATTTCCTAAACTTTTATCAATAATAGTTATTTTTGTGATTAAACAATATTGGAGGTCTTTGATAAATGAATATCACTAATTGGGTTGCTGATTTTGGAAACTCTGTTCTCCAGAATATGATTGATGGTCATTACTTTGAAATGCCCTCATCGATCAGTGAAATTTCTGAGGTTGACTTTAACGGATTATTCGCAAATAGTGTTCAAGCTGACTCGCTTAATGAACATTTGGTAGTGAAAATCCAAGACGAGACGCTAGGGGAGCGATATTTCTTGGCGGGTAAAAAGGCACAGGCAAAGTTGCTAGGAAATGCGCATATTCACACTTTGCATGATAAGACAACCTCAATGACGGTTTGGGTGACATGGCTTGCAAGTTTGGCGCTATATCACGCTACAAAGCTCCCAGAAAAAGAAGATGATCTTATATCGGTTGAATATTTCGGTACGCTGCTACCAGTTTGGTTAGTTAAAAAGGCACGAAGCTTTAAAGAGAAGTTGTCGTCCATGGCAGATAGATTCCAAACAGAACTTTCATATGAGCTAGTAACGCCAGGATTCGAGCGGAAGATTAATCTCAAAGTGAAATTTGCCCAATGCCGTATCGAGGGTGAAAACGCAAGACATGCCCTGAAATATGATCTTGAAGGCAATATACGAGATGATGCAGAGCGTTACAAGAAAGCATTTACTGTAATCAATGATATTGGGGGCCAAAGTCAGGATAAGTGTAAGCTTCAGCCAGATCTAAGTGGCGCAGAAACATCAGATGATTTTAGTAGCAGTACAGACCAAAGCTATTTAGCTGTTCTGGAGAAGTTAAGAACGGACAAGCTGATGGATTATTTCTCTAACGTTCGATCGCTAGAAACCTTTATTTTGGATCATGTAAAAACACGTAACTACGTTTATAAGGATCCAGTTAAACATGCGGAATGCAATTTAACTGAAATTATTGAACCGGTGCTTCATGATTTTGCTGAAGTAGCGATTCAGAATGCACTTCAAAGCTTCAGCTTTCAGCAGGGGGATACTGTTTACTATGTTCATATCGGCGGTGTTAATCAAGCCCTGGAAGAGTATATGAAAGAATATCTAAATGGCCTATTGGGAGAGGATGTAGCCTTGAAATATCACATCTTTCCACCGGAGTCACGAAAATTGAACATATATGCAATGGCTATTGTTGCGAAGAACTACACGAAACGGCTAGAGCAGCAAGCCGTGCACCAACATGAATAGACGGGATCAATTTAACATAAGTGCTTTGAAGTTTTCTGATGAGGTTCACGATTTTATTGCTCAGCTGTCAACCTCGCGTCGCTTATCAGATTGGATTGCGGAACAGGTGGAAGAGGAGCTGAAGCGCAAAGGTGCGCCAACGGGTATAGCTCAAACTCAACACTATGTAGATATCATGAACGAGCTTCAATCCATAAAGCAGCTGTTGAAGCTAGGGGATTTTCAACAATCACCTCATATTGAGCAAGAAAAACAGCCGGTTATACAGCTGGTCAGTAGTAATGAAATTGCAAATTTAATACCGGAAAATGACTTGGAATATGGTTTTTAGTTCTAGGGGGCGAAAGAAATTGAAAGAAGCGCATTTGAGGCATTTAATCGAACAAAAGCGAAACATGCTCAACAACCTAGTCCAGTCCTATTCTAACAATTTGCAACATCCGGATGTACAACATGCAAGTCAGGAGCTAGACCAGCTTATTGTAAAGGCAATGCATCCAGAAAATAAAAATGGGAGGAGTTGAAACAGCAATGAGCAGTATTACAAGTTTCCCTTATCAAGAAGCCCTTATGGAGCTCCAAGACGGCGAGGAAATTGTATTGCATATCGGTAGTGTGTCATTTGTAGTGAAAAAAGCCAGTGAAGCAGATATTGAACGAGTTAACCAAGGTCACTTTGTACTGTAGCAAGGAGGAAGCGAATGATAATAGAGATTGTCGAAAATACAAACGGTCGATTCACCATCTATGTGACTACAAAGGAAGGCAATCGTTATTGGTGCGATTATGCTGATAAACCGACAGAAGATATGGTTCGTCGCCAATGGGAAGAAGATCGAAAGTGGTTTGTACAAATTAATTAGACGTTAGTGAGGTGATAACTATATGGAGTTAACATCGGGATTGAAACCGGATTAAGAAACGCCGAAACGCCCGACAGGGCGTCGCGAGGAGCTAACCTACCTCGCCTGATGATGGCAGGTTACGAAAGGGGCGGTGATTTTGAAACGTTACGCAGATTGGAAAGGCAGTTTAAAGGATTTTCTCCAAATCGGAGATGAAGTGGATGAGGATATCGTAAATCATTTCCTTAATGTACTTCCGCCGGTGAGCTGGTCTAGCACCTTACTTCAAATGGGCGAGCCATACAGCCACGTTGGGGGGAGACCGACATTCGCAACACTTAAACGTGATGGAGGGCGTTGGTTCTACGCAGGCTGTTGTTATTGCGGCGAGAGAACGCCAGTGATCAATGGTTGAGCTATCTGAAGATATTACAAAAATTCGGTCAGGACTGTTGGAGATCTTAGAGAGTATCCAACATGAAAAAACCAGAGTGAAACAGCTTCTCTGGACATGTGATCGCTATAGAAAGGAGAAATGCATGTGGAAATCTGCTATAGAGAAATCAATTTCCGGAAAGATAGTCTAGCATTAATTTTACGCATTAATGACATTATCAAGCAGTATCAAAGCAAGGGTTATTCCCTTACATTGCGGCAGATTTACTATCAGTTAGTTGCTAAGGACATTATCCCGAATACTGAAAGAAGCTATAAAAATGTCGGAAACCTTATTTCCGATGCTAGAATGGCTGGTTTAATCAGCTGGGAAGCAATTGAAGATAGGACGAGAAATCTCCGGAAAAATAGTCATTGGAGCTCACCCAGCAGCATTATTAATTCGGCAGCATATTCATTCGCTTATGATAAGTGGGCTGATCAAGACTACTATGTTGAAGTTTGGGTGGAGAAAGATGCGCTGGTGGGGGTGGTCGGGCAGATCTGCCAAAGACTCGATGTACCCTACTTCTCCTGTCGCGGCTATGTTAGTCAGACAGAAATGTGGGTAGCCTCGCAAAGACTCATATCAAAAGTCGAAAATGGGAACCAACAGCCAGTAATCCTGCATTTAGGTGACCATGATCCAAGTGGTAAGGATATGAGTCGCGATATTGAGGATCGGCTAGATACATTCGGGATAAGCCCGCTATTTAGGCGGATTGCTCTGAATATGGATCAGATTGAACAGTATCTACCTCCTCCGAATCCAACCAAACTTTCTGATTCACGAGCAACTACTTATATCAATCAATTTGGATACGAGTGCTGGGAACTGGACGCATTGCAGCCTGAAGTTATGGAAGCTTTGATTCGGGATAATGTGCTGGAGTTCAGAGATGAGGCATTATACGCAGCTGCGAGAAAGCGTGAAGAGGATGCCAAGCAAATTCTCGAAACCGTTGCAGAGAATTGGAATGAAATAGAGTCGAAATACTCAATTTAATTGTTTCAATCATCGTTTAGAGAGGGTGAATGTGAATGAAAATTGAAGTCTTTGAAAATGGCAGCAAAAGCAAACTAATAGCTTTTCTTGTAAAGGAGAATGGCGAAAAAAGTAAATTAGTAAGCACTGATAAAGGCAGGGATGATTTGTTAAACAAAATCGATGATATGAATCTGAGCCACCTGCCAGTTGAATTTATGTAGTGTAGGGAGGCGGGTAAATGGTGTGCCAAAATCGGAAAATCATAATGGAGCATAATGGAAATTTGTTGGTTTTGAATGAAGCTGTTCAGAATTTGGGTGGTATAGATTATAAGCTAGTTTCTTATGCAATTTGGACGGACAAAGAAAAATACGAACAGGATATTCCGACCGAATTTATTCATGGAGAACAATATATTTACTGCTCCAATTATGCGATTACTGATCGGGACTCAATGATTCGGATTTTCCAACATAGATTCGAGAAATAAAAAGGGGGATACGCATGAATCATGAAGCGATTTTAAATGTGTTGAACAGTCTGGAAGTAATCGAGCAACAAGGAGGTGAGGATTCATATATTCTTGTTGCCAATAATGAGGTAAACCGCTCCAGACTGGCGGCTGTAGGGGTTCCTGCTGAAAAAATGGTCTACTACGGAGATGATGAAACTTTTTGTATTCTCGCACTCGCTTTTGGTGAAAGGTACGCTGACGAATTTGTAAATGGATATCTAATTAAGTGGGGGCCAATCGATGATAGTTTGAGATATCGCGTATTGAATGGCGATGGTACAGCAGGAGATGCAGAGAGATTACTAAGGCTATTGGAACCGGATCTATTCCAGCAATCAGAGGAGGAACAAGCTAGTCCAGCATAGAGTACGTAGTAAAGTTGTCGAAACGCTCATTATGAGCGTCTCGGAGGAATGGCTTTCTCCGACTGATGATGACAGGCCACAAGGGGGGTTGTGCTTGGAACAGCTGGCGTTGTTTGATGATCTGGATCCATCAGCGGCCTTACCTGTCCGCGGAAGGAGGGTAGAACGTATGAGGAATATTACTGTGACAGCGAGGAACATCATAGAAGTACCTATTGATTGGCTCTGTATCAGATCCCATAAGTTAAGCCGGTGGATTAGGGAATCTAATATGCCAAAGGAAGAGTGGATACAGGAACTAGAGCTCATCCATGATCATTTGAAGAAGCGCGAGCAGCTGCACCATTCCACTCATGTTTTCGAACAGTTGGAGTTAGACGGTATTCCTCACCCTGGTAAGGAGTCTTATGTCGGGATTGTAGAGGAACGCCTTCGTGAGCATTATCGCCAACGGCAAGAACGGGCATGGCTGGAACAAAGGATTAAGTCAGGAATTGACTATGAGACAAGCGTCACAGCTGTTTACGGGAATCTAGCACCAGGAAGAAGCGCTGAGCAAAAGTCAATCGTAGAGAACCATGTTATACGTTCACTCAATCGGAATGAACAGCTGGAAAAGGATTTAATGGAGCTAGAGGAAGAGCTAATGCCGCTTCAGCGAATCATTGATCACAAACTTACTTTTGATCAAAAGCAACTTGTTGAGTCGAAGTATTTTGCCAGATCAGTTCCCAAGGATGATGAATTAATCTTGAAGTTTCATGTCGGTAGACAGAAATACTATACCATCAAGAAACAGGCAATATCGCGAATAGCCTACGAATTGGGCATTTTATAGGGCGACTTCTACGAAAGGAGACGGTGTATGCTAAACAACACACAAGCAGCAGATTCCATCATAAACAAACTCCATACCCAGCCCATAAAGTTTAGCTATCGTTTCCTTAAAGCTCTATTTGATATTGAGCAGGATTATGATAATCGCGTGATTTATCGGACTAGATTAAACGGATCCGGACGGCTCGCGCATCATGTTACCAAAGCGGATCTCCAGCTTGCTACAACATTGCAGAAATTTGTTAATGTTAACGGCGAACTTGTCTTTACGAACCGTCATATGATCTATCAGCAATTAAGGGCGCTTTACGAAGCACCTGTTAATAAGGATCAGTTTTATGCAGCCTTTGAAAAGTTTCAATTCAATAGGCTTATTTCAACGTCTCCGGACTCTCCAGAAACGATAAAAGTAATTCTACATTCATACCTAGAGCCAAATGGTGATCTAGGTCGCTTTGTGTTGTACCCATCATTAATAACAAGCATGCATTTTTCTAAGCTGCCTTTATCTCACCAAAAGTTTTATTATTATGCATGCGGTCAGCAAGGGGATCAGCGAGGGAAGATTCTACAGATTAACTTTGATAGTCTTTATGAGTTGTTGCATAGACAGGAACCAGGGCATATCCGCCGTATTTTGGTTGACCTGGCTTCCCATCCATTTCAGGATCAGCAGCCACTATTAAAGGTAGGCAGAATGGAAACCAATATGTTCGGTCGACCTAAAGCTGTATATCAAGTCAATGGGGCTTTGCTGCCTTCTTATATAGCTGGAGAGCATTACCGTGAGAGCATGCCAATTAAGAAGGGTATACGGCGCCTTCTGAAGCGTCTGGAGGGCTATTTCCTCGCGTCCGGATGCGATAATGAGCGCTGGTATCAACCGGCCTTTTTGAATGAGCTGGCTGCACTCATAAAGGGCAAGAGCGAGAATTATATTAAGTACGTTATGGGGAGGGTAACAAAACTTGGACAAGGCTCACTTTACAAAGCCAGTGAGATGCTAGAGATTATCAAATCGGAGCTTTGTGATAAAGCAGCTGGCATGCGTCTTGCTATTGCTGAGAGCACTAACGTATTGAATTACCTGACAGGCAGTAAATTGGAGTTCGGTAAATCAATTCGCGATATTCCTATTGGTACATTCAGAAGAATATGTAAACAGATTCTTCCGAAGCTAGAGAAGACATATGGCAGGCCAGCAGCTTATGGCACGCTAGATTATAAAAGACCTTCTGTAGAGCTACAAGAGCTAGAAAAGGCTTTAGACTTACATACACTTCGAATAATGGCTTTTAAACAGCAACTCGATCCTGGTGCTTTCTTGGATCTAACACAAGATGCTTACCGAATCTGGCAAAGTGATAACTCCAAACCTTCAGATCTAATGAATTGGTTGGTGTGGAAGATGGACGAATTACCTAAGTGGAGGATGCATCCGGATCCGCCATCAGACTTCGATCTATTCCAATTCATTCAAACGGAATCTACCCTAACTTAGCTCTTCTGATGAAAAATCATCGGTACAAGGGCTTTTCCCCGTTTCTCCTATATTTTCTCCTCATTCATACATCTATTATCCATTCAATGCTCAAAAACGAATAATTCAAAAGATACCATTTGTTATGCGGAAGATTGAAAAAAAGCAGAAGTGATAAAATCCCATGATTGAGAGCTGCATAAGTAGTTTCTGTTTTTATTATGTTGCATTCTAAAATTGTCGGCTTTTGTAGGTAAAAGCATGTAGTTTTCTGCTTTTATTCGACAGGACTACCTATGAACGCTCCTGTAAAAAGGCATGATCTATGCTGTAAACGATTTTGACTTTAGTCGGTTCTGATTATAATCGATTTCTTCATCTTAGTTTTCATCATACTTTCTTCATACTTTTATCATACGAATAATGAGACTAAATGAGGTAAATTGATAGTGTAAGCATAATATGAAGTTTGAGAGGTCGCCTGTAGTGTGGGCGGCCTTTTGTTCTTCTCAAAGGGAGGAGGTTAACATAGTGCGTGTGGTATTGTACGGATTACAACTATCAGCTGCGAACCATTTGCAATTGCCCAATATGCAATGCGTAGCAGCTGAAGAATGGTCTGCTGTCCAAGAGCTGTTATTAGTAACAACGCCTAGTGTGTTGGTCGTACATGAGGAGGTAGCGCGAGAGGCAATAGAGTGGGTAGCGACTTATGAGAGCGACTTGTCTGTTGCTGTTGTTGCCAGGGATGGATCAGCTCATAACGTGAGACACTGGACGGCAGCTGGAGCCACATGGGTTTGGACATTGGGTTTTTGGTTGGAGCAATTAAGCCAGGCTTTCGCTCCTGCAAGACGTGAAGGCATGCAAGAGGCCGTAGAAGCGTTTAGAGGGCCGTTAGGCAGCGAAGGGGATGACGCTATTACAATAGGCGTTGCAAGCGTCTATAGCGGCGCAGGAAGCACGCATACGGCACTAAGCATAGCTCATTTCCTGGCAGACAATCATGAACGAGTTGCCTTGTGGGAAGCTGGCGAAAAACCTTGTTTCGATTTTTTGGAGTACAGCATTGGCGGTAGCATGAATCGAAAACCGAAGTTCGATCTTGGTCGTTATCTAACCGTCTTCAAATCGTCAGCTTCGTTAGAACTTGTTGAGCTGGTATCAAACGAGTACAGATACATCATTTACGATCTTGGATGCATGGACAACAATCCCCGCGGCATATCACCAATATTTACACAGGCACAAATTCCGGTGCTGGTAGGCTCAGGCAGCTTATGGCGACAACAAGAAATCCTACATTTTTGCCGCCGCCATTCTAACATTAGACAAGATAAATGGAGAATTGCACTTCCATTCATGGATCCTGCCAGCGCCCAGGACTATGCTGATTGCTTAGCGGGGCGTTTTGCAGTTGGAATCCCTGGTCACAATGATCCTGCTGTAAGACCTGCTGAGGTGGATCACGCTCTTTCTGATCTATTAGGTTTATCAGCAGCCAAAAAAGAGACTAAACGATTTTGGTCGTTCAGATGAGAAAGGAGGCGAATATGAATTTATTGCCCTTAGTATCTTTTGCAATGCGTTATCAGCCGATCTGGGATATGCAGCTGAAGCAGGTCATGGGTTATGAAGCTACAGTGTGTGGGGTACGTGGTGAGCCGGCTGCTACAATGTTCAGGCAGCACGCTCATGATATTGTAAGCTTTGATACAAAGCTTATTTGTAGAGCTGTGTATGAGGGCGTGCAGCTCCTTCAAGGTAATCAAATGTTATTTATCAATGTACACCCTAAGACGTTAGCTAAAGGGGTGAATGTACCTCTTTGGCAAGGCCAAGGTCACAATCATCAACGCATCGTTTTTGAGATAACTGAAAAAACACAAATAACCGGTGCGGTTAAAGCGGGAATGCTTATGCTGCAAAATCAAGGATTCAACCTAGCAGTCGATGATTTTGGCAAGCAATATTCGAACCTGGATCGATTACTTAACGATTGGTTTCAACCGGCTTTTTTAAAACTAGATAGGAGCTTTGTATCCGCTGTAGAACTTGACCATGCCCAACTTATTGTTAAGCATACAAGTGACTTGTGTCAAAAACTTGGCATAAAACTGATATGCGAGGGTGTTGAGACGGCGCATCAATTGGAGCTGCTGTTGGATTGTGGTGTGAGATACGTGCAGGGATACCATTTAGGCTATCCGGAATATGCTTCAGTCTATCGAGGGGGCATAGTGAATGAATAAGTCAGGGCATCTGGCTCTTGGAGTTGCTTCAGCAGCCGTAGGTTTACTGCAAATTCCAAAATCACTGTCAGCAACGGAAACAATCGTTTTTATGGCAGCGGCAGCCGTCGCAAGCTTATTGCCTGATCTTGATCATAAGACAAGTACCATGAGTAACCTGGTGCAGCTGAAGGCCAAGTATCGAAGTTTATCAAAGGTAGTAGGGGGCATTCTATTGGCTGTCGGTATCCTGTCATGGGTAATGGGGTGGGGGATGGCTGCTTTGCTTATTGGAGGCGGCTCAGCTGCTCTTGGTTTGTCCAGGCTTAGAAACATCGCGTTATTACTAGCAGGGATCACATTGCTTTACATCCACTTTCAGTTGGGGAGTCATTGGATTGTAGCAGTTATGGGTGGAGCATTATGTATTATGCCAGCGGTAAAGCATCGCGGATTTATTCATTCGCCTGAGTTTGCAGTTTTGCTCAGTATTGGATTGTATACCTTTCAACAGGAACAAACGAGTATTGTTCAGGCCGCTGCTATCGGCTTGATTATTGGCTGGTGGGCGCATTTGCTGGGCGATATATTTGGGAGGGAAGGTATTACATTCCTTGTCTTGCCCAAGATTAAACTAGCTTTAAGATGGTTTGATAATGGCGGAATCGTGGAGAAGGTGATTGCTAGAAGCCTTTGGCTTATCAGTGTGCCGCTGGTCGTATATTATCTATTGCAATCGTCTGGATCAAGAGAAATTCTAACCATCCTACAATAAAGCTAGGATAACAACCTGATTTCAGGTTGTTTTTTTTGCAATCCTACAAAAAACATAGGAGTTGATTTCATGTCATTGTGGTTAGCACTAGCACAGTTAACAGCAAATTCCGGTAAAGATGGTTGGGCAGCAAATCCAATCAAAAAATTGCGGGAGAAACTGAGTTTTGATTGGTCTATCTTCGAAGGTTTGGACTTTGTATTTTTCCTTCTGGCGATTCCGTACACCGTTATCGTCGTAGGGCTGCTGATTTACTGTGTTTGGGGTATCCTGAAATTCATATGGCAAGCGAATAAAGGCGGACGCTCGCTTAATGACAAGCCGTTTTGGATTCGCGTAGCTGTTACTATCCTCATTGTCTTCATGCTCTTCAGCGGCCTCGCATGGGATATCTTGGAGGCTATCTTTAACTGGACGAACAAACAAGACGTTACAAAAGCGGCATTAGATTTTATTGATTACGGTATCGGCTAATGAAGCTACAGGATCAGAAATGGTCAGATCAGTTCGATGTATACCCTATTGATGGTAGCGTAATCGATGGGTTGGATTGGGCAATAGTTATTGGTGGAGCGGTTGGCACAATTATTTGTGCCGCCGCTTTTTTTTACTGGATCTTCAAGCTGTTAGCTCATTTATGGGCAGCAAACGCCGGAAAGGTAGCCATGAATGATCCTGTTTTTTGGAAGAGAATGGGCATAGGTCTCATTATATTAATGGTGCTTATGAGTGGGCTATGGCTACTGATCATTGAAAGAATGTTTGATGAGATCAATCAATCACTTAAGGGGTGGTACACAAAATGATACGTCTATTAAATGTTGAACCTACTCCTGTACCTGGGCCACCACCGGTTCCCATCGATGAAGGCGACGGTGGAGGAAGTTGGTTTACGTTTCCAGATTGGACAACGATATTAGGGCCATTACCGCGCATCCTTAAAGAAGCCGGGGAAAAGATGGATCGTGTGACAACTGCCGTTAGTGACGTGATGAGCGGAAAGTTTTTGAAAGATGCCATAGATAATCTCGTTATCATATGGGCAGATGAATCCTACAGTCCTTTGTATTCTGTATTCGAGAAAATCTACCTATTCACACCCAGGATTGCGGAAATCGGGTTTGTTAGAGGTATGTGGTCAGTGATTTCCTTACTTTGTGTTATCGCTCTTATTATAGGGGCAGCTGTACTGGCTGTTAACGTTATCCGTGGTAAAAAAGACATGAAAACTTTGCTTAAATCCTTTATTGTTTGCATCGTTTCGACCATGGTTAGCTTGACCGTACTCAATATGATTAACGTCATTATTAATTGGATAACGCATATGGCGTTAGAAGGCATTATAGGAACGACTGAAATCGACTATACGTCATTAAGTGGCGAGGAAGTTCTAAAGGCACTTATCGTTGGTGTTGATATCATGATTGATCCTAGTTACGCTAGCCACACTTTAGGTGAACTGCTTGCGGCGCAAGGTGGAATTATTGCGCTGATCTTGCACACTATATTTGTTATCTTCCCTGCTTATATTATTAAGGTATTGATCATATTAACACTTATTGCAATGTCAATATTCATCGGCTTTTGGATTGCTTATAGTGCATATACAGGCAAGCTAGAAGTATTGGTAGGATACTTGAATATGTACGTGCGGACATTATTAGCTGGTGGCCTGACTTCCCTGCACTGGGCGATATTTGTTAAGGCGCAAACTGACTATGGAGCTGGTAAGGGTATTTGGTTTGAACTTGGATTAAAACCAGCTGTCGCAGCGCCAACGAGTGTTTGCATACTGATGGTCGTTCTTTTCTTCCTTTGGATCCGCCCGTTATGGCGTGCGGTTAAAGATCCGCTAACGCTAAATGGGGGCAAGGCTGTTGAATCGGTGGGCATGTGGTCTGAAAGGGCATCGAAAACGCTTCATGCAGTTGGGCAGAGATTAGGTTCTACTGCTATGCAGCAAAGGGGCCTCAACTTTTCAAAAATGGCTACACGCATGAAGGATGCCGGTAAGCGCATGCAGGAGTCCCGCACTACTTTGGGGCAAAGAGCTTTGTCCAAGATATCAGGGGGAACGTCTGAAGCGATACAGGGAGTGCGCTATGAGCAGCCTAGTAATTGGGCAGCAGAGGCAGGCACAATTGTATCAGTAGATTCTATGCCGGTTCAGTTTCAAGGTTCACAGGTTATGGCGGCGGGAAGCCATGAGATAGCGCATGCACTTAAACCAGCTGGATTTCAGGCCAGTACAATGGTTAAGGTCGCAGATAAAGAGCGCGCTGATTTCAAAAAACTGTTGGTAACGGATGATTTTAAAAATAAATTTGGGCAGTCTGTCACATATAAAGAAAGCACAGGTCAGTTGTTGATTGAAGGTAGTCAATCAAAGGCTGTTTTGCGCGAAATGCAATCAGCTCAATTTACAGTTGGCAACGTAAAAGCCGGTCATGCAAAGGATGGCTTGTTTGTCGGGAACAACGGAGAAGTTGAAACGTTATCCAGTCTGGAGCAAACGAAAGAAGCAATGAAAGTATTGAAAGAAAAACTACCCGCCTATACGAAGGCTAATCTATCAAAAGCGGATGCATCAGAAGCCCACAAGCGAATACTTAAAGATTCAGCCAGGTTTCCATGGGCCAATAAGCTGCAAATGCGAAATGACGGCCTTTGGATTCCGGAATCGCTTGTTGAACAAGTGAGGCCGGTATTAGAGGGGCTGCAAAAGACGGGCAAACATCAGGTGCGCTTGGAATTGCCTAAAGGATCTGCATTTTTGGAAAAAATGATGCAAGATTTTCAGGCTAATAGTGAGCATACCGATCTTGTAGCTTCTTTAGAGGCTAACGTTAAATTAAATCATGTTTTGGTTGAAAAAGAGAAGGTGGAGCATTTTAAGAAAGCTTACGAGGCATATCGTCGGGATCGCACTCCATATTGGGTGAATCGTAGCGGCAAAATCATGGTAGTGATTGATGGCGTGCCGGTGGAATATGGGAAGGCACCACTTAAAGGGTTGGATATGGGTTCTTTTGAAGAATTGCAAAAGGAAGCATTACGCAAACATGCGGATAAGAACCAATAGAGGGGAGAATCAAGTATGGGACGTGAGGAAGAACGGGCAAGGCATGCAGAGGCTGAATCCGAACTTCTGAGCATTCATCTAATGGGTGATGTAAGGGAAGATGCCAAAGTTTTGGGTCTCTCGCTAAAAGATATGGCATGGATAATGGGAACGACGGTGCTAGTGGGCCTCGTTCCTTTTCTAATGCCTATCGCTTTTTGGTATAAGTTTATTTGGCTAGGGTTGGTCTTCCTGTTGTCATTCGTCGGACGAATGCTTAAATGGCCTTATCGTCGCAAACGTTTATATCATGATAAGCGTTACCAGCCTTCCCATGGTACAGGAGAAACTATGGGGGATCTTCTTGGTATGAAGGAAGATGGTTGGTTTTACAGCAATAAGGATGGCAGCATTGTTCAGATCTTATACGCGGTCAAAGCGCCGCCCTGGGGAACCTCAAAATTAGGGCAAAAGAAGCAACGCATTGCAGCGTTCTCCAGCTTCATTCGAGCGTGTATAAAAGAAAATTTTATTGCTGACTTATTTGTTGAACAAATTCCAGATTTCCAACATGACATTTGGGATTCGAAGAGACTTACGGTATCCGATAGTGAAGGGATTGAACAATTAAAATTCGCTCGCATTGCGATGTGGTCTCAATTAGCGAGAACGGGTAAGGCGCAACGAACCGTTTATGTATTGCGGCTAACGATCAATAGTTTTCACGTAACGGGTCGAGAGCGTGACGATGAGCCGCAAGATCTTAACAAAAATGAGCTTAAGCGTTATCGATTCGTCTCTGAGCTTAGAGAGAAACAAAGCAGGGTGCTTAGTCACTTGGAGCAGAGTGGGCATTCCTATAGTCTCTTGTCGGGATTCGTTATACCTGAGCTCATAGGGCGGTGGTGGGATCGCAAGAGCTGGGAACGGTGGGCTGATATTCAAGGGGGATGGGAACTTGAAGGCCATGCAGAGACTGTAGAAAGCGATTCTCATATTACGGATCCTGAAGCTGAATTGGAGTCGAGTGAAGATGTAGAAAAAAAGAAAAAGGTTAGAGCAAGTGGACGGATATTGGCGGTCATTGGGAGTTTGTTACGATCAGCAATTTCTAAGTTCAAACAATTGAGGCTGGTTACCGGTAGGAAATCGAACAAGAAAGAAGATGCTGATACAGCCGCTGAAGATACGTTGTTAGAAGGTAACGGAGAAATAACAATAGCAGCTGATACGGAGCAGCCTGCATTCGACCTTGGTCGAATTACGCTATTAACATCTCCGATGCCTTCCGGAAAGACATTCTTGGCCGTGAATGTCGGAGTTGTGAAGAGTTCTCACGAATTACCTATCCATATTGTGGATCTCTCTCCAGACCAGGGTTGCAAAACGGCACTGAATCCATTGCCGATATCAAGTGCTAATGCTCATTGGCAAGCGTATGTTTCGCGTCATGCCCCTGGGTTAACGCTTTGGTTACCTAGTCTGGATAATTTGCCTGGTACAAAAGAAGTTGTGAGTTTTATAGAAGAACTTGCAGTTAATGCGCCGGTTATCGTGGATATGCCTTGGTCTTATCCGGATCGGATTAATCTTATGAAGCTTGGTGAGGCTGTAGCAGTAGTAGATAGCGACTATCATCATTGGCTGCAATGGGAGAAGTCGAGTCGAGTTTGGGAAGGAAGCGTTTGGTTAAATCAAGTGGATAAAGATATGGATAAAGCTATGCGGAGTTTAATAAAGGAAAACGGATGGATTCCGAATAAAATACATGCTTTCCCATACTTATCAGACGCGCGTAGATGGTTGTTTCAAGGCTTACCACCTACAGCAGATATGACAATGCGAGAAATGTTTATAGGGGGGGAAATGCATGCTAGAAGCGTCTCAACGATTAATTGAATCATGGAGGAAGAGCAAATCCCACATTGTTGTAAACGGCGGTTTAGATGGGCGGGATGAAAAGAACGGTCATTATGTCCGTGTTCTTATGATTCGAGATTTTCCGCCTATGCTGCTAACTGGATATTTAGATATGCTCGATGCAATGGTAACCGCAGAGGGGGCCACCCTACGCAAAAACATTAGGTATGCAAAGAGTGATGCTAAATGGGGCTGGTCGATGAAAAACAAGTTAAATCGATTGGAAAGGAATGTCAAGGCCGCACAGGATTCTGGAGATCCGGAGCGTAAAGCGGAAGCAGCGGCGAGAGATACGATTCTGGCCCTTCGAGATGCCGCATACAAGGAAGAACGGAAGCTAGTTGATGTTTTTACTTTCCTAACAATTTCTGCTCCAAAAAAGCACCAGCTGCATGCGGCAGAAGAGAAGTTAAGATCATGGTTTGAAGATGTAATGGGCTCACTAGATTCATTGGAGCGTGAGCAGCTTGAAGCCATGAAGCAGATGAGCCCAGTTGCAGATCCCAACACCCCTAGCAGCCAATTTTTTAATAAGCAACATTATGGGCGCGTAACAACGGATGAAGTAGCAGCTCGCACTTATCCATTTACAAGAGGATCTTTCAGCGATACGCAGGGCCTTTACTTTGGCAGGCGAACAGAAGACGGCGGATTTTGTTTTATTAATCTTTGTGATCCGGATGATCCAAGAGCACAGAATATAACCGTATTTGGTAAAACAGGCCAGGGCAAATCGTTTTTCATGAAAGCTTTGGTGGTCAGTATGCTCGAAGAAGGTATACATGTTTTTGTATTTGACCTTGATGGGGAATGGCGGGATCTGTGTGAATATGTTGGTGGAGTATACGTCGATCACACAGCCGGCACAGGTCGCTACTATGAACCACTAACCATTATGCCGCCTCTTCCCGAAATTGATGAAGACTGTATAACCTTCAATAAGTCCCGTCGCCAACAAGCTATTGATGCGGGAGTACGCACTTTCTCGTTATTGGCAAAGGGGTTGACCAACAATGAAACGTTTGAGGCAGGCGAGTCAATTAAACGTGTTTTTGATTCCGCTGGTATAGATCCGGAGGATATCACAACTTGGGATGCTCCTTATTCGGGGCCAAGACCAACCATTCACCGGGTTTTTGAGGATCTTGAAAGTGAAGCTAAACATAATTCAGATGCAAAAAGTTTGTATGACAAAATAAAGATCTATTTTATCGGCATTTATAATGGACTATTCGCCATTGAGGAACCTTTGGAGTTTTCGAAGGCGAAACTAGTAGTCTATAAAGTTGGGCTAGGTCAGGTAAAGGATAGCGAAGTGAACGATGAAAGAGCCCAACAAGCGCAGCTCAAAATGAGCATGGCAATCGATGCGGTAAATGCAAACATACAATATTTGAAATTCCAAGGTGCATATTTTTCGGCGGCGCTAGTAGATGAGGGGCAAAGACAAACTCAAAACCCTGAACTACGGAGCGCTATTTTTAATTGGTATACGGCTATCCGGAAATGGAATGGCATGATGATCCTGGGATCCAATACGCCAAGTATTATGCTCGATACAGCTGAAGGACAAGGGATGTGGGAGAACACCAACACCAAAGTTTACTTTTATATGGAACAATCGGCTATTCGAGCGCTCACCCAACATTCTGATATCCCCTATGAGATTCAGGCGAAGATTTCAGAAAATGAAGATACAAACCGGTTTGTTCTGGAGTACCATAAGCGCTATGACGAATTGCTTATGCAAGTACCGGATGCTGAAGCCAGGCTTTATAAGACTCGCGGCCTGAAGTCGGCGGGGTAAATATGAGTGCTATTGATAAGTCGTTAGAGGTTCTGGAGAAGGTACAGAAGGCGCGGCGATTGTATAAAGGGATAACCCTCCTTTTCTCTTCAAGTACCTTGTTAATTGCCCTTGCCGTAATCATTGTTGTACTGCTTTTGATTATCTTGCTCATTCCATTCATCATCTTTGGTGAGGAAGAGAAAATGAGATATGATCCTTCAATGGCGCGATGGGGATGGATGGAGCCCAAATTTATTGATACGGATGGCAGCGCCTATGTTTGGCCCGTACCAACAATATCGAGAATCACCTCATATTTTGGAAATCGGGACATTGGGGAAGGCGCGGAGAATCATAAAGGCATCGATATTGCAGATGGTGCGGCGAATACGGAGCTTGTTCCAATCTATGCGATGGCAGCCGGTAAAATAATTGATGCAGGGCCAGCTGTAGGGTATGGACAAGTAGTAATTGTTGAGCACGAAAATGAGCTGCTATCGGTCTACGGTCATTTAGATTGGCGTATGGAGGTTAAAGTAGGCGACACAGTAGAAAAAGGGCAGCGGATTGGACGGATCGGGGCCGGTAGAGTAGGGCGCTCTACCGGCCCTCATTTGCATTTTGAGATCCGTTTACTTGGGGTTAAGGTAAATCCCCTCGATTACGTCAAACCTCCTTCAGCCGAGCGTTATATGCCTCTCGAACTGTCATATCGTCCAATGCGAGTAGATGTAACCTTAAAGTATCTCAAATCTCGCAATTCTGCTTTGGCTACAGAATCAATCCTGCAAATGATTGATCGGGCTGGTAAAGAGCATAATGTAGATCCTCATTTTTTGGTGGCGATTACGGGGCAAGAACAGTCATTTGTTCCCGCTAACAAAAAACATGCGGATCTCATAGCTCGAAATCCCTGGAATGTCTTTGGTTGCTGGTGCTCAGGAAAAGGTGCGCAGCTCACAACTGAAGAATCAGCGCTAATAGCAGCAAAAACAATCGTTAAGCTATCTCAATCAAGGCCGGCTCATGTTGATCCGGTCTATTGGCTTGTATCCAGGGATAATCCTCATGGTTACTATGCAGAACATACAGGCTGGTGGATCGGAGTTAAAAAATTCTATAAAGCAATTTTAGAGGAGTGATCAGGCGATGGTTAGTCTCATATTGATTGTTGTTGTCGTGATTTTCGTAGTCAAAAAATTTGTAATCAACTTTGTTATTCCGAAGTGGATCTGGACAGCATTGTTACTATTCTTAGTTGTAGTTGTGATTTATAACCCTCATAGTGTATGGTCATTTATTACGACTGAAGCTAACAAATGGTACCCCGTGTTAGAATCCGGAGCAAAAACCTTTATGGACGGAATACGTGGGTTTATTGGGCAAATGGAGCGAAGTCATGGATAAGCAGGAGCACAATAAAAAAGAGAGCTACCCTAAATCATATTGGCAAGTGATGAACAGGTTATTTGGGATTATTGCTGCTGCATTGCTTGCAGCTTATTTTTTGCCAGATGTACCGCCCAAGGTGCGTGAGCATGCATATTCATACCTTGTAACCGTAATCCAAATATGGACTTTTATCGTCGCGCTGCCCTGGTTAATCGGTAAGTTGTGGTCGAATAGAGAGTTGATAAAAGTACGATTACTACGAAATCGCTCACCCAAACTTTCAAGCCAGGATCGTATGTTGAGCGTGAGCGTGAGCGGTGCTACAGCCAGTATGAGCGGTGAGCGGAGCGCGATCATGGGCAAGGGAGGGTTACCGGCAGCGGCTCTTATAGAGCCGCTTACGGCGTTACCGATTAACCCCAATCCGCATCCCCGTTCAGCTTTGACCATGAATACTGCGGGAGCGGCTATTTCAACTGCTTTACAACTTGCTGAGTTTGCAGTTGAAGAGGATGTAACCGTCCTAAATGTGGAGGCAGGGCCAGTATTACAGATTGTGTCGTTTCAACTGCCGCCCAAGGTGCAATTAAGTAAACTGGCAAGTAAAAAAGATGATATTGCCAATCATCTTGGCCCACAACTTGGCTTTGATGTAACAGCGGCTAAAGATTTTAAAAGCGCGGCATCTTTTGTAATTCCACATGATATACAAGATCGTGCTTTTGTTTACATGCGCGATATTGCCCAGGAGTTCCTAGGATTTTCTTCTAAGGCGGTTTTGCCGGTTATATTCGGCAAGGATATTCGCGGTAATCCAATACTATATGACTTGGCTAAAATGCCGCATTTATTAGTCTGTGGTGCAACCGGATCTGGCAAATCGGTATTTGTAAATACGCTGCTCACCTCATTGACAAGTGTACGGACTCCGGATGAAGTGAAGCTGTTGCTGATCGATCCTAAGCAAGTAGAGTTTGGGATTTATAAAGGGCTACCTCATTTGCTGACAGCACCGGTTACGGACATGCGAAAAGCAATTAAAGCTTTTGGGAATGTCATAACTGAGATGGAACGGCGTTACGAGCTATTTGCAAGTACGGGGACGAGGAATTTAAGCAGCTATAATTTAAAGCATCCTCAAGACAAGCTACCAAGCATAGTCGTTGTGATTGATGAATATGCGGATTTAATGCTGGTGGCTGGTGACGTTGTTGAGGATGCTGTGCAGAGAATTACACAGATGGCGCGAGCTGCTGGCATTCACCTTATACTTGGTACACAAAGGCCAAGCGTCAATGTAGTCACCGGCACAATAAAAGCAAACCTACCCTCCAGGGTAACGTTCAAGCTTCCAAGTCCGAAAGACTATATGACGGTACTTGATCGAGGAGCTCCGAAATTATTGGGCTTTGGGGATGGGGTTTGTATGGTACAAGGGGGAGACCTCCAGCGTTTTCAGAGTGCAACGATAAGTATAACGGATGGAGAGGATACAGGTTTTATAGAGAGGCTTATCAAGCATTGGAAGGGGATGGGGTCCGTGAAATCTGCAAGCGCTCAGGAGTGGACAATTGAGGATGATGAGTTGAGCTCATCGCAATTGAAATATGCGGTGGCTGAAGAAGAAGAAGTGCCATGGGAAGTACCCGATGATGATGGTCAAGTTAAGCTGAAAGTACCATCAAATGCACGTAGTAGCAGTTCTGAAGGGGATCCTTACGATCAGGCATTAGAAATTGTTTACCGTGAGGGTGGATTTTCAGTATCCACCATCCAGAGGGAATTAAGAGTCGGTTTTTCGACAGCGGCGAGTTGGGCGGAAAAAATGATGGAGGCGGGAATAATTGGGCCGTTCGATCAAGAAAAAAAATGGAGGCCGCTGCTGCAAAAAAATGAAAGGACAGAAGAGGAGCTGCTTGATCAGTTAAGGAAATATATTTGCGAAACAAAATCCACAAGAACATCAGAATTGCGCGAGCAATTATCTATCCGGAAGGAGAAAGTGTCTGAGCTGATGCAGCAGCTCGTACAGGAAGGCATGTTAGATTCACCTACAAGCACAAGGGCTGGCTATACAATTGCCTGGACTGAAGATCAAATTCAGGAATACTTATCTTCCATCGGGGATGATTAGTTCCCAAAGGATTAGTTCCCAGGTTGAAACGATTTAAGATTGCCTGAAAACCCTTGCTATTAAGCCTTTTTTAATGTTCGATAGTCAGGAACCAAAGTGGGAACTAATAGACAAGGAACTAATATATATTGCAGCACAGGGGACTTATGGAAATTGATTTATTCTTGTGTTAGACTATCCGTGAGGTGATCCGTATGGATTCGAAAGATATCAAAGAGCGTTTACAAGAAGCGAATGAACGCATCGACCAAAAAAGTGAAACCTTGTGGCAAAAGGCAGAACAGAATTTAAAAACGCTTGAAGAGGATTACAACCGTAGAATGGGAAGCGAGGAGTAAAAAGAGATCGAGCAACACGTTGCCCTATCTCTTTTTTTATTCTCAGTTTGCAATAAATTTTATAGTGATTTTTATTAGGAGGATTACGTTTGTTGGAACAATTCAGGGGATTTATAGGTTATACAGACGAGGAATTTAAGGTGCTATGGGAAAAAGCAATTATTGTAGTTGATACAAATATTTTAATCAACTTTTATAAATATACATCAAAAGAATCTACCAGAAGCCTGTTAAAGATTTTGAAAAAATTAAAAGAGACAAACAGATTGTGGATCCCTCATCAAGTAGCACTTGAATATTTCTTTAACTATGAAGCAAACATGTCCTTACAAAAGGAGGGCTATGCTTTATTAAGCAAGGAATTAATAAAGCTAAAGGATGAAGCTACAAAAGTATTAAGTACAGTTAAAAGTAAGCATCCCTACATAATGACTGAGAAATTTCATTTTTTTGTTGATAGCATTGAGCAATCAAATGAAAGACTCCAAGAACAGCTAGAGGAAGAGATATCCCAATTACCAGACTCTAATGCAATTCAACAGGAAATAATAAAATTGCTAGATGGCATTACTGGTGATTCGTATTCACAAGATAGAATTAATGAAATTGAGAAAGAAGGAAAAGATAGATATCAACATGATGTTCCTCCAGGATTTAAAGATAAAGAGGATAAAGACAAACAAGGCTTCAGAACATATGGTCAATTTAGGTATCAGCAGTTGTATGGAGATTTAATTGTATGGAATCAAATTATTGATAAAGCAAAAAATGAGGAAAATCCAACACCAATTATTTTAATTACAGAAGATAGAAAAGAGGATTGGTGGGACAAAGATGGTCAAAAAATTAAACGACCTCATCCTCACTTAATTCAGGAGTTTCTAAATAAAACACAACAGAAGTTCTATATGTATAGAACAGAGAATTTTGTAAGAAATGCTATGGTATATCTAGGAGCAGATGTTACAGAGGAGCAATTGCGTGAGGTGAAAACAGAAGTCGAAAATATAAGAATGGTTGATGAGCTAAAGATCACGAAGGTTAATATACTAAAAGGAATTAACATGGAAAGTATTCTTGGTTACTTAAATGAAAGTGAGAGAGAAGCTTTTCAGGAAATGGTTACTTATCCTGATGGTTTTCGATTTGATCTGACAGCAGACTTTAATAATGTTCACAAAGCTAGTAAATGGGCTAAAGATATTGCTTTACCAAGAATGGAGATGTGGCTTCAAAACCAAATTGCTCATCTTATGTCCTTAGATGAGGACTACGGTCTTCAGGCGCAACTTCTTTTTAATTCACTTCCTGAGGATCCAGATGTAAGAGTAATAAGCCTTTTAAATCAAATTGAATCAATACATAAAACAATTGAGTATTTTAGTTTGTTTCCATATGCAAAAACAATGGGCGGCGTGAAAGAGAAATAGATTAAAAACATCATACTTTTTTCATACGATCTACTTGCTAAAATGTACTATCCTAAAACTATAGATAAACCGAATTGAATGGTCGCCTGTATAGGCGGCCTATTTTTATGAAAAGGAGGGACGGTGTTGAGCAACGAGTACTCATCGATGCAAATCTCAGAGCAATTAGAGATACCTGAAAGTACTTTACGCCGATGGTGCAAAGGACTTGAAGAGGAAGGATTCAGCTTCAAGCGTACCCGTAACAGAAGGCTCTACGGTGATCGTGAGCTAGATGTTTTACGTGAGCTTAAGCAGCGAATGGCAATTCCTTCAGCGCAACTGGAAACGGTGTGCAAAGAGGTCATGTCTACAATTGTGGTGATTGAGACTACAGCAGCTGAACCTTATGAAAATGAAAAGCGTGAGCGATTCGAGTCTTTGTTGCTTGCTCTTGCTGATAATTTGTATTGGAGCAATCCACAGTCAGTAGTAAGCGAACTCACAGAGGCTTACTTTGAAATGGAGGAGGGAAGAAAAAGGGACAAGCCCAATTAGCTTGTCCCTTTTTTACATCTATGTATTTAAACCGGGGCGACGTTTATTTGGTTATGTATCCATTCGATGATGAGGCAAAGGAGAAGCTTAGACCAGGGATCATATTGGATACTCGTGATCAGCGTTCAATTGTTATCAAGGTGACCTCGCACGAGGAACGATGGGGTGGCAAAGATTTAGTGATCCGTTATTGGAAAGAAGCTGGGCTTGATCAACCGTCAGTTGCAAGGTGTGCTCACTTTGTTCCTTTACACCATGATAAAATTCAGCGATTTTTAGGGACTTTACATCCCGATGATTTACTAAATGTTTTGGAGCAGTTTTATAGCTGAAGGGGTAAGCGCTCATGTGGGTGAGTGTGATCATGAAGCAATGAGCGCATGAGCGGATAGGACATCATTTACGAGAGGTGATCAAGAAATGGGCAAGAAATTAAACAGGATTTTACTCTATGGCGTAGTCATGCTATTGGCTTTGGTATCGCTATTTATGTTGGATACTCGCTGGTCAACCGTCATTGACACACAGGAGGTTTTGAAAGCATCCCGCCAGATTAAGCCGCATGAAAAGATTGGAGAAGCTGACATTGTAATAGATCGCATTAAAAGGGATCAAGTCATTCCAGGGGCACTAGGCGTTGAGAGGCGACACGAACTAATCGGGAAGGAGGCGTTGCAACTAATCGAAACGGGTGACCAATTTACACTGAATCGAGTAGACAAGGAATCCCTTCTAAAGTCGCCAGATATGAGAATTGTAGAAATACCGGAGAAGTGGATTGTATCTGTCCCAGGAAGCTTGCGGCGTTTAGATAATATTACGGTTTATGCGGTTCCAATCGAATCATCGAAACAAACTCATATCGACCAAGGTGAATTTGGCGTTCCTGTCGTGCCGAAACTATCTGAAAAAGTGCTAGAGGGTATTGTTGTTGCTTATTACAAAGATACTGGATCCAATGAAGTGCAAAGTGTGAGTGAGCAACAGAATCCGAACATTAGGGATTATGCAAATGTTCGGGGGAGCCGCTTGGAACTACAGTTAAATGACCAGCAATTGAGCAAGCTGACTTCGTATGTGGATAAAGGCTATCAATTTATTATTGGATACGGTGGGGAAGAGGTGACGTTGAAATGATCGTAGGGTTTCTTGGTCAGGATGAGCGCTTATGTGATGAATTGTTAAAAATTCAAGGGGTAAACATCGTGTATAGCTACCCCGCTAGTGCCTACATTGATCGTATAACACAGCTCCAAACATGCGATATTATCCTGATTTCAGATCGGGATGTTTCACCATACGAACTAGGCGAATGGAAAAAACGCTTTGAAGGAAGCAGACTTATTTACTTGTTAAGCTATCATGTGGATCTAACAACAGTGGCAGATATCGAAATGGTATGTAAGAAACATGGAATAACGACGCTGCCGCCCAAGCGCACAAGTGAACAGCTTGCTGCCGAAGTAGCTAAGATCTTCTTTGATTCGACGAACATTGCTCCTGGCGGAAAAGTTATTACTTTTATCGGCGCACTAAGCCAAGTAGGATTAACAGCTACCGTACTATCACTAGCAGAAACGCTGGCACAGAACACTTCTGAAGTTAAGGTGGGTGTGCTGGGGTTTAATTGTGCCAATCCAGGCGATGGTTTTCTATCCTATAAGGGTAGTTATCTGAATCAGCTGCATGCTCAATCAGAAGTGCTCTCAGCTGAAGAGCTTGTAAGTAATATGCACCGGCACGATTCGGGATTCTGCTATCTTGCGGGTAATACGGATTTAACGAAAAAGTATCGTTATCCTAGCGAATCGGCACAGCATATTATCCAGGCAGCAAAAGAGGCGTTTGATCTTGTTCTTATTGATGCCGGTGAAGCAGTAGACAATAACCTATGTTTACAAGCTCTGATGCATGCCGATATGAGGGTTTTGGTCACAACAACACAACCAACAGCTATTATGCAGTGGAGACGACAACATGAAATGTTGCAGCTGGTGGCCCCAAACCTATCATTCATGCTCCTAATTAACAAAGGGGATGCTAATGGGGGGAAGAGTATGGAACAACGATTGAAAATGCCACTCCTGGGATGGATTCCTGCAATTGCATCTGGATACGAATGCGAGTTGGAGCAGCGCCTATTGACAACTACGGATTCGGTAAAGTATTCAGAGCAAATTTTTCAAATTACCAAACTCATTCAAATACGCTTCGATTTTGAAGCAGTCAGCCAGCAACAAAAGAGTAGTTGGTTTAGGAGGCTCTGGAAATGAGTAAATGGCTGGAGAAAAACTATAGTGTTGCTGATCATGCAATGCAATCACCGGTCACGAAACCAAATTTAAATGAGAATCCTACACCAAAGCGGCAATTGTTGCCAGCTATCACTTTTCAAGCGGCTTGTGAAGCTGTGAAAAAGTATTTTAAAGACAAGCATGCTGCTTTAAAGGAAGAAGATCTGAAGAAGTGGCAAAATCTCCAACATGATGCGGTGCTTGGGAATCCTTCAGCTGTAAGTTTCTTTTTAGAGGAGATTGAGAGTTTTATTCAGCGAGAGCGAATTTTCCTTGAAGTTCCTAAATCATATGCCTCTCTGACTGAAGGGCTTTTTCAAGAAACATTTGGTCTTGGGATAATATCTGCTTGGTGGAAACATCCAAAGTTTAATCAGTCTCAATCAGCACGAATCATAGGTACGAATGTTTATTTTGATATCCCTGGTGAAAAAGCTTTACAGCCTTACGGATACGACTCGCTATTGGACGTGGAAACAATAATAGAAAAAATCCGGATGAAAGATGAGTTTGCGAATATTAGCAAATTTAAGCCAAAGCTAGAAATTGATATGGCGGACGGTACGAGGGTCATGATTATGATACCGCCAAGAGTACGGCAGCCTGTTATTGTATTCCGGAATTATACGCTGCCTAGACCAACGTTAGAGCAGCTGGCCCGAAATCAAACAATGAGTTGGGATATGGTTCCGATTACCGAAGCAATAGCTAGGGCTATGGTTAATCTTGCGATACTGGGCAAAGTTCGAAGTGGCAAATCGACATTGCTCAAGGCATTGTTTGCATTGCGATACCGCGAAGGGCAAGTAGCGGTGAATATTGAACGTACACATGCTGAGCTTCGTTTAATAGAATCACATCCAGACGCGCAAATTATCGAAATGATCGCTAAAACTGAAGAAGACTATGAGGAAATCTTTGATCAGGTTCTTCGTTCAGATTATCATTTTTGTGTCATATCTGAACTTCGAAGCCTGGAAGCAGAAATTTATAACGTATCTTCAGAGCGTGGCGAGGGTGGATCTATGACAAGCTATCATACAGATCGTGTGAAAAATATGCCTGGTCAAATTGCGCGGTTAATCCTTCAGCGCTATCCATCTAGAAAATATGAAGAAGAGCTAATTCGTGTCGCAGAGAATCTGAATATTGTTTTTGTTATGAGGGAGCTGCCTGGCGGAGCTAAGCGCCTGGACAAAATTTGCGAAATTCAACTTGATTCATATTCGTTGGAGGTAAGCGTACATGATATTATACGCTGGGATTCAAAACTGAACGATTATACCTATAACAATGGATTGAGTGAGCGCACAAAAAAGAAAATGATCGAGACAGCTCCAGAGCACGCGGAAATTGCATTTAATGCTCTAAAAAGACTAGCTGGAGAAAAACCCATGATCGGGGATTGCGTAGAAGTTGCACTTAGCCATGTCAGAAAATAGGAAGGAGGATGAGAGTGGATTGGTTTAAAGTAACGCCTGAACTAGCTGTGAAAATCGGCTTGATGATCATTTATGCATTGTGCGCTTACCGGCTTATTGGTGTCCTATTTGCTCCTATGTTAAGACGCTGGCGGTCAAGAGCATACTTGGATTTGGATCCAAACATGTATGAGCTTGATGAGGAATCGGAATCTAAAAGCCGGTTTTCTCATTTGGATTTGCTGATCCGCACAACTACAAATCCCTCAAAGTATACACGAACAAGCGTGACTCAATTTGTGGCATTCAGTCTAAGCTTGTTTTTTATTGGCTACTTTGTTTTATTGGTCGGCTCCAGGGGTCAAATACCTCAAGGCATTACGATTTCAGACTGGTGGAGTAGCAGCAGCTTCTTCTTAGCTGCCGTAATTGGTGGCATACCCTACAGCTGGTTGCATATTAAGCTTCAGCTGATTAGGAATGCGAATAGCTACGCTCTCATTGACGCTACTGAGTTGCTGCTTATTAAACACCGTACACCAGGGCAAGATCCAAACATATATCATGTCCTATCCGAGATGGTTGAAGAATTGGAAGGCCCAATGAAGCGAACGTTCTATACTATGGTGTCGGTGTTGCAAGTAGAAGGAAAGACAGCTATGAAAGAGGCAGTTGAGTTATTTGAATATCAAATAAAAAATACATGGTCTAGGCAGCTTGGTATCTTGCTGATAAAAGCTGCTATGCAAAACCGTAATATCGAGCGAGCGCTTCAGAAGCTACACGAAGATATGGTGGAAGGCAAGCAAATTGTGGCGGGTGAAAAAACGGAATACATGGAATCGATTATCATGGGCTTTTTCCCTTTGTTCCTTGTTCCAGGCATCATTTACATTACTAACGATTTATTCGATGGGGCTGTAGTTAAGCTCATGTTTAAAGATCCATCCGTGTTCCAGTCGTTAGTTATTTGTGTGCTCTTTGTCATAATCGGACTAGCAACTTCTCTGGTGCTATCTAGGCCTAAAGTGGAAGTATAGAAAGGAGAAGTCAGGTTGCTAACAACAATCATTAAAACGGTTATTTATATAACTGGAGTATTCTCTCTGCTGTTTCTAGTACGCGAGATTTACTATATTCGGCGGAGAAGCCCGCCAAAGCTGACACAGAAATTTAACGAGTACGTTCGAAGCTTCCAACCATGGTTTAAACAAAAGTACCAGGATCCTAAACTTGATACTGTCATTAACGAGGCTGGTCTATCAGCTATGTCCGCGTGGGCATACAAGTTTTGTCGGGATGCAGGGTTCTTGTTGCTGATCATAATCTTACACGTACAGTTTTTATTTTCGGGCCATTATCCGCTAAAAGGAATGATAATTACAGCGATTGCCTATATCATCTCACTAACTGGTTACAATTTTATGCCTACACAGGTGCTACTAAGGATGTTGGGAAAGGAACGAAAATCGGAAAAAAACGATGAAATTGTAATGCTCTATATGCTATTCAGCAATGATAGCTATACCGAAACGGCAGATCACTTTCAGAGTGTCGTGTCTAAATTGAAAGAGTATCGTCGTTATCTCAATTATTTACGTCCGGATGTTGATCAGCTGGTATTTGACTATTCTTTTGAAGGCGGTCGTGCGTTTGAGTCATTTGGTAAACGAGTCGGCACAAAAGAATCTAAAATGCTTGCGACAATTCTGGCAAAAATCAATCAGAGTAATCCGGAGACAGCAGTAGATCTAATGGAACAACACTATGAGACATTCTTGGACTTTAGGCGACAGAGAAGGAAACGTAAACTACGATCTAATGGTTATATCGGATTTACAGTTGTCTTCCTAGCAATTGTGGCGGTGTTATTTGCTATTAGCTCTATTACTGGAGCCTACACCAATATGTTGTTTACTGAGGTCTACTAATGAAAGAATCTAATGAGTCTAGGGACAAAAAGGAGAATATTAAAATGGGAAAAGCAATAGCAACAGTAATTTTGGTGGCGGCGGTTATTGTATTGATTTCAATGACAATCTTTTCGAAAGACGGAACATTTGGTGACGCAAAGGTGCAGCGTGATCGCGCTCATAATATCTCGCAAACGACGACAATTCCAACAACGTTGCCTTAAAAAATATAAGGGAGGGAGCCGGTGCATCTGAGATGTGCCGGCGTTTCTTTATGAAAAGTGTTATTGCGTTACTGATCCTTTCACCAATTCTTCTGTATACCTGGTTTCAGCCATCAGTTGAGCGAACCATTCAATATCGAGATCAACTCCTACAGAAGCAGGCGTATGAATTAGCTCATTTGTCATCGCTGGAGGGTCGTTTAACACCGGAAATTCAGGAGGCGGTCTTGTCCAAGTTAGAGAGTCTCTACTTCAATAGGAGTAAGGTGAAAATCACAGGGCCGAATACGACCATTAACAGAGGTGGGCTTATTACAGTAACTTTGCGATACCCGCAGGGCAGAACAGAAATATTCGATCTATTTGGTCGAGCTGCTGAGCGGGATTATTTCTATCCTGTACAAATTATGTCCGAGTATGTGGATGGTCAGTCATGAAGTGGGTCTTGACCATAATCATGCTTATGCCACTTTGGTTGTATTTTTCAGCATTCTCACATGATGAGCATCTACAGACAAAACTAAAGGCTGAGCTGAAGGACGGATTGAAAGTAGCTACCCATGATGCGGCTTTACAAGTTGATGATGAAGCTCTTGAACAAGGGACAATTCGATTTATGCCAGCAGCTGCTAAAGCCGCTTTTAGCGAGAGCATACAGCGAACATATAAACTTGATCATACGCTACAACCGACAAGGTCTAGCATCTGGCAATCTGCTTTTGAAGTCGTGTTGTTTGAAATGGTGGAAGAAGGGCCATTCCCGCGTATATACCACAGCGGCCCTCCATACTATTACTCCGATACTATTAACGGCCCTTCTATCATTGCTATCGTGAAGGCCAAACACCCTAAATTCTATGGTATATCAAGGGACTTTGCATATGTAATAGGTTCCAGCCATGAGTACGTGCCTATTCAGGTGGGAAAATTTCTCATGTAAACCCTTGACATTTGTAGCTACAAAAACTATTCTACAATTATAGCTACATTAGGAGGAGTTTACATGTCCAACCGAAAAATGGGACGGCCTACGACAAGTCCCAAAAACACTACCGTTAGGGCCAGGATGGATAAGGAAACAATTCGATTACTTGATGAATGCGTGGAAATGGATGATCCGGAATCAAACCGGTCAATTGTTATGAGAAAAGCTATAGAAGTTCTGCATGAAAAACTAAAGCAAAAACAAAGCGAAAATCATTAATATTCAACGTAGAGGAGCGATTTATATGAAAAAAATCTTTTACTTTCTAGGCATACTGTCTTTGATTACTGTCTTGCTAATTCCAGCTACTATTAGCGCTGCGGGAGCTGTTCCAACTATTAAAATTAACGGCAAGGTGTTTGAAACGCCGGCAGGGGAGCCAAAACCGTATATTAATAAGGACTACCGGACAATGGGATCAGTTCGTTTGGTGGGGAACGTGCTTGGTGTACTTGACGATAACATTAAGTGGGATGAGAAAGCTAGAACCGTGACCATGGAGAAGAACAAAACGGTTATCGTCGTTACAGTAGGAAACGCTGATTTAAGCGTTAACGGAAAAATCGTCACAATGGACACAGTAGCGGAGTTGAAAAACGGTCGGGTGTTTATTCCACTTCGTTTTATTGCGGAGTCGTTAGGGGCCAAGGTCGACTTTGATGAAAAAACGAGAACTATTCTGATTACGTCTGAAGATCCATCTGTAGGTAAACATAATCTTTCTGCTTTTAAACAACTGAAAGTGCTTGAAAACTTTCCGATTATCCTCGAAGCCAATGGATTAAAACTGACTGTTCATGAAGCAAGTTTGTATAAAGCAGATTCCAAGGAAGCAAAGGATCTGCATAAGAAGTATAAACTCCAATACTTTGATAGAGCTAAATATCTAGTATGGAGCAAGGTTACACTGGAGAATAAGTCAAAAAAGACGATTAGATACGATGGCTTGGACTTGAATCCAAAAATTGAATGGTTTACAGCTACGAGTGAAACTTCAGGAAAACTACTCTTATCTAATTCAATTAATTATGATGAAATGAATAGCACTGATTTTTTAAATGGTTGGGTGCTAAAACCTGGGGAAACTATAGCTAGCAATATTGTTCATATTGACTTTTTAAGTGAAAAGCCAATTGATACTCTAGCAGTTTCAGTAGTAAATAACATGGTTTCTTCTGGAGTGCTAGTTGCTGCGGGTGAGAGGAAATCATCATGATAAAGAAGTATGTAAGCATTTTCTTTGTCTTTTTCATGTTTGTATCATTTTTAGACCCATTATTACAATCAGTGAGTGCTAATACAAATTTACAAAGTACTTACCTTGTGAAAAAAACTACTTCTGATGAAGAAACTATAGAAGTAGTGCTTGATTGGCCTGCTGAAGCAGCAAAAATCATCCCAAGTGGCTACTCTCTTAAAGGGGATGGGAAAGTAACATCATTTGAAGTCGATACAAAAAATAAAAAAATAAAGGTAACAATAGCTGGGAAAAAGGGAACAATTAAAGGGTTAGTAAAAGGGTATCAAAAGGTTTTTAACGGTGTAGGTGACTTATTTTCCAAGACTCCTGGCAATGCTTTTTGTAGATACAGCGACGGCAGGAAATGGCAAATAAATAGTTTTAGTGCAGACACACATTCTCAGTATAGGAAGGACTATTTTAGAGAAGCTTCTGCTTCACTTCCAACCTTGTATCCTCCTTATGCACAAATGTCTGAAATAGTTGGCTATATGGATATAAATCTAAACAATCATCCAGCGATCTGGCTAAACAACAAAGGTGAAACAGTTGATGCAAGGTTTGTAAAGAAGGATTCAATTATTATTCCACCTAAGACGCATTCATCTTTAATGCAATCGTACACCGCACTGGCATTAAAAGATTATGATCCAAAAAATCCAAGACTCGCCTTGCAGTACAAAGCGGAGTTTTTTCAGTTTGGTAGTTTGAATCAAATACCAGCGTCGAATCCTTCATTTTACACTGGTCATGCCCAATGTTACGGCTATCCTTTCAATCTACAATACTATCTTCAAGGAGAGGCTGAATACGACACATACAGCTATGGCGGAACGATTACTTTTAACTATGCCAAAACCGCTTCTGCTTATATTGCTGGTGAAGTTAAGCCTGATCCGGTAAGCGAACGATTTGACGGAAAAGACGTCAAAGTTAAGGTTACCATTAGTGCAGAAATAGGAGATCTTAAAGACCCAGGAGCCATTGATTACTATGATGTTTATTTGAATAATGAACTTGGGGATCAGATGTTTGAAGCAAAAAAAATTCCTGCAAACGGAATTATGAAAGTAAGTAGAACTTTCGATTTTGTTATACCGGCATCCAGAATGACAAACAAAGATTCACATGACGAAGTGTTCGTAGGACGAGTAAGAGCTTTCTATAAACCGAGTTCTTATTATGTTGATCCCGTAAATGGCAAGTATATGGACACAGGCAAAATTCAAGCATCAACCAACGTATACAAAGAGAAAGCGCCTGATCCGCCTTCGAAGGGCTTGGGACCAGTCGCCATTATTAATGCTCCTTTCGAAGTCATGCTGGGTGACGATGTTACATTGGATGGAACCGCCTCCTACGATCCGGATGGTACGATTGAATCATATATATGGCAAACACCGAATGCAATCGGTACTATAGGGAATCTTCCTGCAGGGGAAGTCTATTACAACACACTTGGCCCGCAAAAAGTGCAGCTCTGTGTTAGGGATAATGACAATCAGCGAGATTGCGCGCTGCATAGCCTTGTTGTAACCGAGCCATTTGTACAGGCAAACATTCATCAATCGGGAACGTTAAAAGAGAATCGCAAAGTCACTTTCTCTGAATACTCTTTTTCCTCTTCACGTTATCCCGTTATTCAGAGTAAAAATCAATGGACGATTAAAGCGCTATACGACGACATTCCACAGAGCATGATCAAGTATGAAGGTAGCTTAAACGGCAAAAAGAGCTTTGATGTACTCTTTAAGCAGCCAGGTGATTACATCGTGACGCTAAGCGTCGAGAATACGGCTGGATATAAAGATACCGTTACTCGCATCGTAACCATCAAGCCCGACTTGCCGCCCGTTACTGTCATATCGGCTGAGTCTATGATTGAATACCGAGATCCGCTCCACATGAATAAAGCGAAGTTTGTTCTTCGCGATAATTCTTATTCTCCTGATGGAGACATTGTAGCATGGGGAAAATGGTACGTGATCTTCGATGCTAATAATGACGGAATATTCAGTGAGCAGCGCGTTTTAATCTATGAAGGCGATGCGAAGGAAGTTATCTATTACGCTGATCATGTCGGTAAATACCGGTTCCATAAAGAAACAATAGAAGAGTTTGGACAAGAGACCATACCGGCCTTTGTCACAGCCGACGATCGCCGACACAGCAATACTTGGGACTAAAGGAGATAACACATGTTAAAAACTAATCGTAAGGGCCTGCTCAAACGCAGGTCCTTTTCTTTTTCACTCATATTCATTCTGATACTATCACTTAGTATGTCGCTGGTTAGCGCTGGTTCTGTAGAAACAGAGGTTAAGAACCTGGCCCCATTCGTAGACTTTGAAGTGAAGGACAAAAAGAAAGTTGATGTCATCGTAGACGTAGGCAATACCAAGTATAAGAAAAATGAGGTGCAGAGTCGGGTGAAAGAGTTTCTTATCCCAGCCCTGCAAGCTTCCGGTGTGGACTACAATGTTGTTGTGGACGAGTCTAATGAAGGGCATAATGCGATTTATTTTTCTGGCAACAACGAGCAGCCTGGTGGTCATCCTTATGATTTATATAAATACGATATGATCACAGAAGAAGTGACTCGAATAAACAATAATGCCCTCATTCACAATAGTTCTATACACTATGCATTACCCAATGATCTGATCATGTATTCAAGAAATGGAGGGGTAGGAGCACTCGATCTTCAAAGTAAGCTATATTCAGGTATCGCCAATACTAGTAATTCTGACGGGGCGTGGGTAGTAGCGCCGGACGGCAATCTCTATGTCTTTGTTGGTGGTCACTATTTCTGGCAAGGAACGTACCGGATAAATTGGCAAAACCCTATTATTGATCCTAACGCTTCCGCACCAGTGAATTTTCCGGATAACGAAAGAATTTCAACGGATGCCCCAGGGACAGCTACCACGCATTTAATTATGGGCAAAAACAATCATTTTTATGAGCGTATCTTCTATGCGGGAGTTACGACTGGATTATCGGTTACAAAAAACTATGGGACGCCCAACGCAAAATATATTAGCTTAGGCTCAGAGGTCCATAAGGCCATGGAGCTATCTAGTGATGGTTTATTCTTTTACTCGTTTAAAACACCGGTATGGGGCACATCCACATACGATATTTATGTATACAACCAAGAAGATGATTCAAAGACGTTGATTTTACCGAAAGTGCCTAATGGTTACGATTTCCGAGCGCTGGAAGATGGTCGTTTACTATTAGTGACGGCGGAGGCTCCTTCCTATGACAGAAAGTACTTTATTATGGAAGATGTTTATGACCCGAGCTCTCTTCGTCCTCTCTCAGCTCCAATCTTAACAGATCCTAAATTTAAAAATTCAATTACTCTTCATCACGCGCAAGGCTCAAATATTCTTTATTCTATAACTAATGCAGAGCCACGTTTCAGAATGTTTAATGTTGATACTGGTGTAGACAAGGAAATTGCTAACTTTAGACCTTTGAATGTTATAAGATACCCTCACTGGTACAATCCGAATACTCGCACGATGCAGGATATTATCGAAGCTGCACCATTACGCTCTGATGCCGAGAAAATCTATGTTCGGCTAGACGACATATCGATTAATGCTCTCGAAAGACCCGAAAAAATGGGGGAAATTGCGGCATTGCTCGCGCAGCATAATATGGCCTTTATTGGACTAGGTACAACCTCTAACCAGGATCAAATCTATAGACTACTGGAGAACATTAGCCACAATGGAACATTCCTGAGTAACGGGAATTTGAAAACGGCGTTCTCTGATCTCAGCAATTTCATTACTGACCGCAAAGAAGTTAATTTGCATGTCGTGATCGGTGACACGTCCTACACTGAGCAAGAGATCCGCGACCAGTTCAATCAGCGGCTTACAGATCTCCGGTCTGCAAACATTCGCGTGAACATGCAGGTAATCAAGGCGGACAAGGAGAACCTTCAGGAGCTGCTATACCTGGCACATTGGGATTACAACAAGAACAACTATATTGTCTACATTCACGATCAGCCGATGCCAGAGCTAGAGGATGAGCTGGTCTATGATGATACGATTGTCACACTGAAAGAGTACAGCTCACACTTCATAGGTCTTGGCAATACGACGAACCGTACCACATTAAATAACATTGTCGCTTCCAACAATAGCCTGGGGGCGTTCTATGATAATTCCAATTTGCCATCAGCCGTTACTACTACGATGAATTACATTAAAGATACAGCAATTACGAACGTCAAGAAGCTAACCAACTATATCGTGTTGAACGCTGATCCGACAACCGGCGAATATTCATCGGAGATTACTGTTCAAACGTATTATGAGGATGCTGAATCGGATCCCAAGCGAACGGAACGCTGGCGGACTACGCATGACCCCAACATATATGAGAACAATATGGGGGTACTGGAAGGGACAGGTCAATATGCGCTAGAGCCTATCAAGTATTTTACGAAAGTCGGCATGTATGAAATCGTGGCTCAGGCACAGGACAATCCATCTGCGAATCCACAATTTGATGAATATCGCCAGTGGAGCAGAGATTCCCTTTCGAGAATGGTCGTATATGTGCATCGTGCGCCGGTGGCAGACTTAAAAGCGATAGTAGATCAATCCCGCAAGCTGACTGTCACCGATCTATCCTACGATCTTGATCGTTATTCCTATCCAGATCGGGGGATTATTCAAAAAATATGGAAATGGAAGCGTGTAGATGATGCCATCTGGACGGAAGGCAAAGCGCCGAGTGTGCTTGAACCCAATACCGACTATCTCATTTCCTTAAGGGTTAAGGACTTGGACGGTGCATGGTCGCCGGAGACGATTCGATTCGTGTCCACGAATCCATTCAATAGACCACCAGTGGCGCTGTTTACCATCGATAATAAAACGATATCTCTAACCGGCGATGCGACGTTTACAGACCAATCCTATGACCCTGATAACGATCCAATCGGGCAAAGGGTATGGACGGTGAGGAAAGACAATGTGCAGCTTTACCAGGGCGCAAATAAACCGTCAGGTGAGCTTATTAAACAATATGCAGCACAGCAAGGTCTACCGGCTCTTGGCAAGTACAGTATATCGCTTCGCGTACAAGATATTCCGCGTATAGCGGATCCGTTGTGGTCTAACATGTATACGGATTTTCTCGATATCGTCAACTATCCGCCAATTGCACAGTTTGATCCCCTGGAGCAGACTTATCGGGATGATCTGAACATGGCTATAAACCGAACCGTTAATCCGGATCAAGACGGAGATCCTGTCAGTTACCAGTGGACACTTATGTATGGATCAAAAGAATTTGCAATGGGATCTACAAAGGACTTGTCATTCCGGATACGTGACCGTGGACTTGGCAAAGCAGCAGTCGGTACATGGATGCTTCAGCTCAAAGCTTCAGATCCACATGGAGCTTCCACCTACCAAACCCATACCTTTGATGTGTTGAATCATGTGCCGGTATCAACCATTACGAGCGGCACATGGATTGGCTATATCTATGAGCCTTACACGTACACATCTGCCCGTACCGATATGGATACGGAGGATGTGACTAGCTTAAAATCCTATTGGAAGCTTACAGCGCCAGACGGACAAATTCAGACATTTGATAAGCAAAACATATCCATCACCTTTGATGAAAAGGGCAGGTACTTATTAGAAAATTGGGTGGTAGACCAGTTAGGTGCGGTAAGTGAAATTGATTCCAGGGAGATTAATATTGTAAATCAGAAGCCGATACCTGGATTTACAATTATGTCTACACCGGCGTTCATCGATACGATTGTAAAAATCACCAGCACAGCAACAGATATGGATGGATACATTGACAAACATCAATACTTTGTAAAGCCGCCAAATGGTACGCAAACCGCATACACGCAACTGGCGGATTTTGAGCGTGTCTTTGCTACCATTGGAATATGGCAGATCCGACAGATCGTTACTGACAATGATGGAGCAACTGCCGAGATTACGCAGAGCCTAATGGTTCACAACCGACCGCCAAGCGTTAACATCACAACTCCAAGTGGCATAACGAGCGCGACGGCAACCGAGTTTGGTACTTTAACACCGCGTATCATTTGGCAAATGAGCGATCCGGACGGACATACCGGACAGCGGTACAGACTTCTGATCAAGCGTGATACTGGAGCATTAGTCTATGATAGCAATTCAGTTACTTCATCACGTAACTATCATGATATACCGGCAAGCGCGGGGCTTGTAGAGAATGTAAGATACCGAGCTGAAGTACAAGTTTATGACGGCTATGATTGGAGTCCATATTCTACTCCAAAATACTTCGTTATTACACTTAACCGCCCGCCAGAGGCTGACTTTAACTGGTCACCGAATCCAGTGTATGAAGGTGATACGGTAACCTTCAGATCCATTGTGAGCGATCCGGATCGCGACACATTATCTGTAATGTACGAGATTACAAATCCACAAGGGAATAGGAGCACATACACGTATAATCTGAGCTACCCGTATCCGGATACTGCACCAACAGTTAGGATGCAAATGACCGGTAACTGGCTGGTTAAAATGACAGTCAGTGATGGGAAGGCTCCACCTGTCGTTGTATCGAAAACAGTAGATGTTAATGCACTTGGCATCACAGCTAGTGTTAAGCATACTGATGATTGGGAAAAGAATCGACTAGCCTGGAATAAAAATCGTCCTGGTGAGCTGAGGGATGAGCTCATATTTTGGGCAGGTGAGCGCTTCGTGTTAAATGCAGGTACAACAGATACAGGTAGCAGCAATACAAAAGCGACCAAGGTCGATGTTACAGCAGTTAAAATTGGCAGCACTTCATTGGGTTCTAGGAACGCCGTAACTTGGAGTGGATACTTAGGAAATGATAACGCCGACATTAAGCTAGAAAACCTTAGTAATGGCGAATACCTATTTATATTTGTAGCGACTTACTCCAACGGTGTGAAGAAAGAGGCTACCGTAACCGTGAAAATTAGAGGTAACTGGACGGATTATTTTAAATTACATCAAAACTGGTAGTTATAAAAAAGGGCTATGCGGTCAGAAGACTGTATAGCCCAATTACAATTAAAGGGGAAATCTGATGAACAGCGAGATGACACTTAAGTTATTTTTTACAGAGAAGCAATTGGAACATCGAACCTATGCAATCGTCCATAACAAATCATTATGATCTCATGTACTGGGAGAATTAACTCAAATTCGATCTGACTTCATATGGAAGAACAAGTCATCTGCATATTGGTATATGGTGCTCTAAATGATGGCAAAATACTTTTGATTTTACAACTAAGGAGGTAACTTTTTCGTGGGAATTCTAAGCGGTAACCCAAAGGACGAGCCAATGCACTACGGTGAAGTATCCAGTGTATGGACAGCTTCTACTACAGCTAAAGGAGCAATTTCTTTTTATCAAGCATATTTAAATCATGCTGGCGACCAGGATCTAAGGAAATTGATTCAAGACTATATTGATCAAGCAAAACAAGAAGTAACAGAACTGGACGAGATACTTAATGCGAATGGTATTGCTCCTGCTCCAATTATGGCTGACAGACCAAAAGCCAATCTTGAAGATATTCCCGTGGGTGCTCGTTTAGCAGATCAGGAAATTGCTGCTGCGATTTCTGCCGACACAGCAACTGGTCTTGTTGCTTCTACTCAAGCAATGGCAATGTGTATTCGCGAAGATATCGGCGCATTATTTGCTAAGTATGTTGCTGCAAAAACGGTGCTTGGTGGTAAAAGTCTTAAATTGCTTAAGGATAAAGGTTGGCTAGTTCCACCTCCATTACTTGTCAAGAGACCAGATACAGTTAAAGTTTAATCGAATCTAACCAGAAAAACCCGCTTAGCCTTGTGCTAGCGGGTTATTTAAATTGTATTCTCACAGCTTGAACATAATTGAGCTTTCTTAGGTATGTCTGTCGGAAAAAAGAGGAATATTAACGATATAAGTTAAAGACGAAAGGATGGTGAAATATGGGTAAGTTTGCATTGGTGCTAGTGATTGTTGGGGCACTAAATTGGCTCCTCGTCGGTTTGTTTGAATGGGACCTAGTCACTGCTTTGCTCGGAGGAGATTCTCATCGTGAATCCTCATGGTTAAGCCGCATAGTGTATTGCTTAGTCGGAATTAGTGGGTTGTATTGTATCAGATATTTATTTAGAGATGATACACATGCAAGAACGTAGGTGTTGATTGTTTTTTAGATTCCGCGCTTTTCGCGGAATTTTTTTTGTTGTCTAACACCTAGCTAGGTGCATTTGGTGAAAGAGTTCTAAGGAAGAAGCAGCCGGAGAGAACCGGCTGCTTCTTTTTCTGAATGTTTGGGTAGGAGTGCAATTTATTTTTTTCGCTTTAGCTGAGGCCGATCATGTGTATGTACTTTAATCGAGAAGAGTCCAAAAACTTTTAATTCAAAGCGCTTGACGTTTCGCATTCCCCGCATCCCTCCTTTATTAAACACAAAAGGCGCTCACTTTTTGTGCAAAAGTGTGCAGCCTTCATTGTTTTTGATGAATTATGTATTTTGATAAGGACTTGTCCTTAACAGGATCTTACACCATGAAAATACATATTCCAAGTGTATTTGATAAATTTCCGAATTTCTAATAACTCTAATCCAGTTAAGAACGAACTATCAAAAAGTATACCTTTTGAGTCACTACGATTTATATAGAAAACAATTTATCAAAAAGTATGATTTTGGCTTTTGATATGTTTCATTAGTCATATATACATTTTGATAGAGATAAGGAGAATAGATATGGACATAGGGTATGCAAGGGTATCTGATAAAGACCAGAACCCCGAAAGGCAGCTGCTAAAGTTCCGAGAACTAGGTATTGATGAACGGTATATATTTATTGATAAGTTAACCGGTGCTGATTTTGACAGGCCACAGTACCAAGCTATGCGTTTACTGCTTAGAGCAGGAGATCTGCTCTATTTGGATGCACTAGACCGTTTAGGACGCGACTATGACGGCATCATATTTGAATGGAAGTATATCACAAGGGAGATCGGCGCTGATATTGTATGCCTGGATAATGAGATCTTATTTGATTCACGCAAATTCCGGGCCATGGCCGACTTTGGCAAAGTGCTTGAAGACCAGTTTCTTAGCCTATTGGCATATGTAGCTGAACAAGAAAGAAAAAAGAGTAAGCAACGACAACGAGAGGGTATAGCAGTAGCAAAAGCTGAGGGCATCGTGTTTGGTCGGCCTAAATTTCAAATCGATGAGAAGTTCATCCGGATCTACTCAGAATGGAGATCCGAACGGATCACGGCTGTAACAGCTTATAAAACATTAGGAGTATCAGCTGCTACTTTTTATAGAAGGGTGAAGGAACTTAAGCAGTCTGATTATTCGACTGTCAAATGCAAAACGCAAAAATGAACGTGCAAAGCCAATTCGGTGGGTTCGGCAGCACAGACTTTATAAATAATTGCTTTGTATATCTTCGGCAGCTATAACAGTAAAGTATCAGGCCTTGGTCCGAACAAACTGACACGAAATCAGTTTGTTCGGAGGCGTTGTATAGAGTTGGGTTTTCGTACCCGAAATGTGGATAGAGACGAGTTTGCCCATTCTATTTCTCTTTATGCGATTTGCATGATAACAAGGTGTGCAGAGACAGGTCTTGTTCCTCCAGCGAGAGGGGTAATGGTTAGTGCTGTGGAATTGCCCGCAGGATTTCGTACAGTGAGAATTGAATTGATTACTGTCGTTTGCACAAGAGCCATTTCTACAATCTGAGAAGTGCCTGTTGCCCGCCCGACTACCGTATAAGCTAGGTCCGCACCATTGAGAGTTAAAATCAATTGACCTGCTTCAGTCACACTCACCTGAAACAAGACCTGATATGTGCCAATTGCAGCCAAATTAAAAGAACTGGGACCAATACGTAAAATAGTAGTTCCGCTAGTAGGGCCATCTTGTGGAAAACTAACATCTGTGCCGGGAGCAACAGTTGCTGAGTTATCAGGAGGCATCAATGCAAAAAAATCTGCAAAGCCTAGCACACCTCCCGTAGCGCCAGTAGCACCTGTCGCTCCCGTAGCACCAGTAGTACCTGTGTCTCCGGTAGCTCCCGTAGCACCAGTAGCCCCTGTCGCTCCAGTAGCTCCAACACCTGTCGCTCCCGTAGCACCAGTAGTACCTGTGTCTCCGGTAGCCCCCGTAGCACCAGTAGCCCCTGTCGCTCCAGTAGCTCCAACGCCTGTCGCACCTGTCGCTCCCGTAGCTCCAGTATTACCTGTGTCTCCAGTAGCCCCCGTAGCACCAGTAGCCCCTGTCGCTCCTGTCTCTCCTTGGTGGCCTCTATGTCCTCGGTGGCCTCTATGTCCTCGGTGACCTCTATGTCCTCGAGGCCCTGGTGGTCCTTCTACTCCTGGTGGTCCTTCTACTCCTGGAGGACCTTCTGGCCCTGGAGGCCCTGGAGGACATTTGAATTTGCCCATAGTCTCATCTCCCTATTTTTCAAGCGTGATTCAGTTTATTCAAATAATAAAAGCATACAGATGACTAATGCCTATGAAACTTATAAATAGGCAAATAGAGCAGTGTATTCGCTGAATTTATGCAATGCCATGATATTGTCCTATACAACATGTCTATGCTAGGCATTAGATAATAAAAAGTGCTTGAAAGAGGTGAGATAAAATTGGGGAGTTGTTCTTTAATAGGTATTCTCATAACTAAAAGGAACAGTAAAAAGAAGATTTTGAAGCTCTATCAACGGTATCAAAATATAAATATGAAAATTTTTGTTTTTACTCCGGCAGATATCCTTTGGAAGGAAAAACGCATCATTGGGCTTAGCCTAAACAAGGGCATCATGAGGCAAAATTCGTTCCCTTTGCCTCATGTCGTCTATAATCAGTGTTTTAATAAAAAAACAGAAACCATTCAACGACTAGAGAAGGCGATCGGTAGGAATAAATGCTTCAACAAGATCAATTTTTTTAATAAATGGGATATATATAATCTATTAAAGCTTTCAAATCTTAAACCCTATGTACCCGACACATTTTTATATAATGAAGTGAATGTACTAGAACTATTAGAGAAATATAAAGTTGTTTACATTAAGGCTTCTTACGGGTCTAAAGGGGAGTCTGTGTATCGGGTTGAATTAATGGTTAATGGAGATACTCACATCTCTCTCCACAGCATGGCTCCAAGTCATATTTATAGAAAGAGTGAAAACATTCAAGAGAAATTGGACCAACTATTTGGACATAAGAAATACATGGTACAGCAAGGAATCCTTATCAGCCAACTTGATCATCGTTACTTTGATATTAGGGTCCTGGTTCAAAAAGATATTTTTGGAGAATGGACGGTATCTGCCATTACATGTAGGGTAGCTTACGAACATTACTTTAACACGAGCATTTGCGAAACGATTTATGATGCTTCAGAAGTTCTTCCGCAATTATTTTCATCGGATAAGTTGAACGAAATCTTCGCAGTACTTTGTGAAGTAAGTAGGAAGGCTGCACGAGGAACAGAAGCTCATCTAGGTTCATTGGGAGAATTGAGTGTCGATTTTGTATTGGATGAACAGAGGAAGCTATGGATTATTGAACTTAATGGGAAACCCCAAAAAAATATATATAAGGATCTTAAGCGGTATAAGCGTAAAATTTATAGTAGACCACTGGAGTATGCTTATTATCTTTCTCAATTGTGTGATATAAATAAGGATTTTTAAAAATCACATGTTTGGTACAGATATTGAGCGATAATATTATTCTCAAGAATGTTAGAAAGAATGATTACTTAACTAATAAGGGACGCGATTATGATGGAATTGTATAGATGGAAATACATCACAACGGAGATCGGCGCTGACATTGTATGCCAGGATAATGAGATTTTATTTGATTCGCGGAAAATTCGGGCCTAGACCACTTAGAAGAAGAAATCCATTATTCCTTGCGTGGCGGAATCCTAAGGAAGACAGTGAACAAGTTGAAGACAACGAATTGGGCTGATGACAAACAAACGTTGGGCTTAAATACTTCAGGAGTATGGATTGAGGTATTGTCGTAACAATTGCCTCGGCGTGACATGCTGATTTAGGCGCCTACCTTTGGCAGCATGTCGTGGTAGTCGTAGGACGTGTACTGAGATCCTGATCGCTTTGAACGATCAGCCCAGTCACGTCCTTATCCTTTTCAAATGCCTTTGAGAACGTCTGCAAAACAAGATCCAAACTTAAATTCATCACTTATAACTACAATGTACCAATTCCTCCGTGCCTATATCCGTTAACAAGCCAACGACCTTGTCAGGGATGGTATACCGTTGATTCAAATACCGTAATGCAGCCGCAAGCTCCCCATCGGCGCCGCCGTACTGTTCAATTAAAAATTTGGCCATTAACGGGTCACACTTGCTAACCCTTACTGGATATTGAAGCTTTTTCTCGTATGTCCACATTGACGCACATTCCCCGCTTTCCCCAACTATTTGCTAAGCAATACTTCAGGGTTGACTGGTATGGCTCAAACTTGCCAAGGCCAAGGAGCCTCCTTCCATTGCCACGGAGATTTGGAGAGGCTGTGCCCGAAGTTCATGAGCGGGCCGTATTGCGCTTCGAACTGCTCTGCGATCCGCTTGCGCAGCTCGGCAAACTGATTGAACTGAGCGATTGCGGCTTCATCGCCCGGATGGGTGTCGAGGTATAAATTTAATTCTACCAGCACAAAATCGACGGCCTGCAAATCGTGAAGCTGTTTGTAATAGGCCTCATCAAGCACATGAGACATTAGCCGCCACCTGCTTCCGTGCGTGATGGGTCCGGATAAGGAGCAAACAGGGCTGGCCAGAGCGTTCCGTATTTCAAAGCTTCATAAGGGGAGAATTGCGGCAGATTGGGGGGCTGGAATGTAATGAACAGCTGCGGCGGCACATTGTAGCTTTTTTCGGTGATGGGCGGGCAAGGGTCGAACGGCCCGATAAACGGCCGATACGTACGGAACTGATCACTTGCATTCATGGGGTGCGCTCCTTTCAATATCATTCCTTGCCCCACTATATGAACAATGGGTTGGACGATATGCAGGATATGTTAGCTATAAACGCGCCTCGATATTATGAACAAGCTTTGATCATCTATTCAAAAAATAATCGTAGAAGTCGTCTTCAATAGCTTCTCCAGATGCGTATTGTAATGATTGGAGATAGCTTGCTTGATCTCATGGAGTTGGTAGTAAACTTTTTGGGAATCTGGCATGTAATTTGGTTTTGAAGACATTTTGTAAGCTTCGTAAATGTCAAGATGATCAGAGAAGCTAAGATTTATCACTTCCTGTTTGAAATTATGGATGGCTTCTACAGTATTGGCATTCATTAAGTTCTCCATCAGAATAAAATTGCTTATCAGCCTGTTTTGAATATCGAATTACTGGAAGCGGAACGACAGCATGATAACCAGACTGCCGCGATTCGCGGGAACGAGATCATCACCAACATTCCCGTAATCGGAATTTATACAGCATACGCAGGCAAGGGCGTACTTCTTATACGGTGGAGAATAACAAGCAGTTTTATCTAGAGCTTGCGCTCACTTTAGAAAATCATTACAAGTCATTCAGCCAATCGGATTGATCGCTGTAACGGTGTGTAACGTCATTGCAGGAGCTAATTTGGTGGATTGATCGCTGTAACGGTGTGTGGCGTCGTTGCAAGAGTTAATTCGGTGGATTGATCGATGTAACGGTGTATGGCGTCGTTGCAGGAGCTAATTTGGTGGATTGAGCGATGTAACGGTGCGTGGCGTCGTTGCAGGAGCTAATTTGGTGGATTGATCGATGTAACGTTGCGTGGCGTCGTTGCAGGAGCTAATTTGGTGGATTGATCGATGTAACGGTGTATGGCGTCGTTGCAGGAGCTAATTTGGTGGATTGATCGATGTAACGGTGTGTGGCGTCGTTGCAGGAGCTAATTTGGTGAATTGATCGATGTAACGGTGTGTGGCGTCGTTGCAGGAGCTAATTCGGTGGATTGATCGATGTAACGGTGCGTGGCGTCGTTGCAGGAGCTAATTTGGTGGATTGATCGATGTAACGGTGTGTGGCGTCGTTGCAGGAGCTAATTTGGTGGATTGATCGATGTAACGGTGTGTGGCGTCGTTGCAGGAGCTAATTTGGTGGATTGATCGATGTAACGGTGTATGGCGTCGTTGCAGGAGCTAATTTGGTGAATTGAGCGATGTAACGGTGTGTGGCGTCGTTGCAGGAGCTAATTCGTCGAGTTGAACGATTTTAGAGGTTTTTTCATGGAGAGAAGGAGATAACGATATTAATTTCAACTTGCAGCGCAAAGTAGTCTGTCGAAGAGCGTCCGTAACTCCCCATTCTCTCGTATTCTAATATCGTGAGCTCCAGCCTATCGATTTCGGCTGCATGATAATTCTGCAACAAGGAGACTTGTGCTTCGAACAGCTAGATCTTATAATCCTTTTCTTTCTCGTTCATTTGCAGCGCATTTTGAATGGCCCAGAAAGTGAAGCTGAGGAGAGCGGCGATGATTGCGGGTATAAGCGTTTTTTTGAATTCAGTTTTCCAGTTTGAGGCGGCATTTGTCATAAAAATCCTCCATTATAGTAAGTATTTGTCGATTATTACGTACCCTATTCGCCAATAGAAGATTATGGTTGCAATGAAGGGGGCAAAATCAATGAAGAATCGTCTACTAGAGAGAGAACTTGTACAAATTCACAGCGAACTATTCTGAGGAATTGCAATAAGCAGGGCAAAATTGATAGTGCAACGATTCCCGATATTCCTATATAATGATAGCGAAATCATAAATGGTTGTATTTAACATTCAAGCAAGGAGCATAACTATTGAAGAAATTACACTGGACAGCTTGGATTACCATATTCGCTTCCTATCGAAACCTATTGTTGTATATAGCTTCATTAACGTTTGTCATTATACTGCTGCAAAATATTGAAACCAATATGCAGCGGCCTTACATGGATACAATTACGACCGCTACAGTGCTCGAAAGTAAGGAAAATAGAACCCGCACCGGACTGCACGGTTGGGATTATAAGTTCTCGTACACGGTGAACGGAATATCGTATTCTGGCAAATCACAGGAACCAAGTTCCTCTCAATTTTATCCGAGCTATAGCGTTGGTGAAACGGTTTACATCGTATATAATCCGAATTATCCCCATATATCTGAGATGTTCGATACTACAAATAAGACATATTTTCTGCCTGTTTCGGTTGGCTTGGCGCTCATCTTTATTTTTTCACTTGTTATTTCGGTCTGGAGAGGAGTAGTTCGCTCGCAAACATTGCGTTATGGGGAAATTACTCAAGGTAAAATTGGTCGTCATAGATCTGAATACAAAGTGAGCCATACAATTGGCAAACGTTATTATTACAGGAATTTCGTTTTCAGCTTTAAACTAAGAGAAAAAGAATCCAGCGCAATCATCTATCATCCGCATAAACCCGATACTCTATATGTATTGGAGAGATCACCAGTCAAATATTGCGAAAAATCGAATAAGTGGCGTCCTGCCTTCTTCTTCTTTATCATTCGAATGGCAGTTATCGCTTTGGTTGTGCTATTTTCAATGGTTCTTATGCAATAGTATGTTGGTTAAAAAGAATCTATTTAGCTTTTATAATTACAAAACCCGCTAATCTCTATTAGATCAGCGGGTTTTATCATTAGCTCTTGAAGTGAGCTCTCATCTTCTCATAGTTTTCTTGCATCTCGTCGCCATTGTTTTCATTGAAGAAGGCAAAGGTAACTTTGGAATCCATAACAAGTACGATAATTTCTCGCTCGCCTTCAGCTTTGATTAGCGTGAGAGTGCCTTTGGCGCCATTCTCTCCTGTAAAATCAACCGTTTCGGCAACGAACGGATTTTGATAGCGATCCTCTTCCTTGCGGATGGAAGCTGCGCCTAGCAGAAAGAGAGACGCTACCTCCGGATTGACGCTTTCTTGTACATATTTTTCCTTGGCAGCCACGTCTGTGCCGTTCAAGTAGATGTTGACGTGATCAAGCGCCATTTGTTCTGCTTTTACCCATTCCTTCTTCGGCTTTTTCGTCGGCTCCGGCTTGGTTGAGCCTTCCGTCTGACCGTTAGGCGAAGCCGACGGGCTGGATTGGTTTTGGCTGCATCCTGCCAATAACGCCATGGCGAGAATGGCTGCCGCTAATGCTTTTTTGTTCATGATTGATAACCTCCTGCATAGATCTTGCTGGCCAAAGGGCTCTATGTAAGGTCATCCCTTGCTGTGAACGTCAAAACTCTCCCTCGCCAAAACCAATCAGTCTTGGCTGGCGAAGCAGGCCGCTGTCTGTAAACTCCAGGGCAGAGACACGGCAGGGGAAGGGGACACTTAGCCAGGCCACTTCGGATTTTTTCATGCCGGGGGTCAGTTCCTTGAATGGGCATTCCCCGGGATAGTCCCGCATGAACTGCTCCAGTACGCGCTTCGACGCATAATTCAGTCCAGATACATGCCCGACATATTGATCCTCATATCGTAGCACAAGACTGGACACTTGTCCCTCCCTTAATTTGATGCCAACCACCTCAGCCTTCAGATACAGCTCTTTGCGTTTCTTGTACCACGACTGGTGGTGCTTTCCTTCCGTATAAGGGCTGTCGAGCCGCTTGGACACCAGTCCTTCCCAGCCCCGTTCGTAAAGCCATTCCCATAAGGCTTGTCCATCGTAAAATAAATCCGATACCATTAATCGCGGTGTTTTTTCCGGAAACTTCGAGGCAAGCCGCTCAAATCGTTCGCGCATCTGAAGCGGGCGCAGATCCTCGTCTCCGTCATGGAGCAGGTCGAACAGGACGAGCAGAAGCTCGTCCCGTCCGTTCCCATTGCGAATCCCTAGCCGCCCTCTTTGGAAGTTAGGACGTACCCCGTCAAAATATACAATTTCCCCATCCGCTACACATGGTCCGACCTTCAACGTTTTCAGGTAATCTACAATTTCCGGGAATGTCTTGTTCCGCCGCTCCATCTTCTTCGAGAACAACTCTACGCCGCCCAAACCGTCTAGTCTGACAATTGTGCGGACTCCGTCCCACTTGATCTGGTAACACCATTCGGGTCCTTCCGGAATGTCAGGAGCCAGAATGGGTGACATTGGCACGGACGGGAGAGGCATTCTGACTGCCGGACCGGTCATGAAGCTGTGCCTTTTGACGTTTTCTTCGGCTTCTTCTCTTTGGGTGCGGCGGGCTTGCGTTTTGCACCGGTTTTGCCGGTATCGGTCGGAATTTTGGCCGCGTCGAGACTGGCCTGAAGCGCAGCCATAAGATCAATGACTTTGGTGGTGTCGGCAGCAGGCGCGGCGACGATATCGACGCCTTCGCCTGCCATCTTCGATTCGATCGCTTTAAGCAGGGAGTTGCGGTAGTCATCGGTATATTTCTCCGGTTCAAAAGTCGCCGAAAGCTGATCGATCAGCAGCTTGGCGATGTCCAGCTCTTTGTCGTTGACGGTTACCTGCTCCGGCAAATTAGGCACATGGGCAATGGAGCGAATCTCATCCGGGAAGTGCATGGTTTCCAGGCATAGGCAATTGTCTACGACTCGGATGGCTGCAAGCCGGCTTTTGCTGCGAATGGATATTTTGGCAATGCCGATTTTCCCGGTCTGCCGGATGGCTTCAAGCAGCAGCCCGTAGGCGCCGGAGCCCGACATGTCAGGGGAGAGGTAATAGGCTTTTTCGAAATAGATGGGATCGATATCGGTCAGGTTGACGAAGTCCAGAATTTGGATCGTTCTCGCCGATTCCGGGCGCAGCGCGTCCAGCTCATCTTCGCTGAACAGGACAAATTTGCCCCGTTCATATTCGAAGCCTTTTGCGACTTCGTCATTTTCAATCTCCCTGTCGCAGTGCGCGCAGACGCGCTTCTGGGAGATTGGCGTGCCGCATTCCTTGTGGATGCTGCGGAACCGCACATCCTTATCCTCGGTAGCGGTGAACATTTTGATGGGCACATGAACCAGGCCAAAGCTGATTGCGCCTTTCCATACGGTATGCATGAGCAGTAACCTCCTCGATTTTGAGCTGCAAGCGTAGCAGTACTTATAAAGTAATTACTTACAGCATTCCCATTTCGGCGGTCATATTATTTTTGGCGGCGATGTATATTCGCGGTGAAACCGGACAAGCTAAAATCATCGGCGTCGAGAGATGCCGTAGACAACCGCGGAGAAGACTTACGTTTCCCCATAAGTTCTTCGTCCGGTTTCTCCTCTCCCATGAAAGAGGCCCCCGAAAGGGGGCCTCGATTATTTAGCGTTCTTATGCGGTTTATGGCCTGCCTACATATGCATTTTGAGCGTTTTGGGTTCTAATTGGGTTCTAAATTCCTCATACCCAATCGTTTTCCTTCTACATCATTGCCCTCTTATCTTCAATTTGGCGGGAAGAATATCCTCAAATACAGCTGCCGAAGCCTCATCCACGGTTGTAAATATTTTGCCGTAGTGGTCCACCATCTTTGCATTTTTCCACCCAAGCCGTTTTGCTATTGCTTGGTTGTGTACATTCTTTGCAATCATGATGCTCGTTGCCGTATGCCGGATGCCGTGGAAAGGGATATACCGCAAATGCGGATGACGCTCATGAAAACTGACCCATTTTTTGCGGATCGTTGAGGGATGTAATGGCTTCCCGGTCTTCAGGTTCGGAAATAGGTAATAATCCTCCTCCTCGAAACTGATCACATTCTCACGCCCTTGTGCAGCTCTCAACTGCTTCTCCAGCTCCTTGCAGTATTCCATTAACATATATGCGATCGAAGGCGAGAAGGCCATCGAACGTGACTCGTTGTTCTTAGGAAGCTTTATGACGGGCTTGCCATCTTCGAATGCGGGGATGGTTTCAAGGATAGTGCCAGTACACGCCCAGGTATCACTTTCGGTATCGTAATGGAATACCAGTTTGCTTCGCTTTTGACCAAGTAGTTCTGCGCGGCGCATGCCTGTGGTGGTGTCCAGTATGACCAGCACCTGCAATATCATACGTTCCATGCGGTAACGAGGCTCCTTGTACCTTGGATCGAAATTTACATCATCATCCAATGCTTCATAGAGTTGCATCAACTCCACTTCGTTGTATGCATCAGGTTTCTTCACATCGTCCTCTGCTGGCTTATCTATACCTTCCATCGGGTTCTCGCCAAGTTTTTTCCACTGCACGGCCTTCGAAAAAATGCTTCTCAATACGCGATATACAAATACGAGCGTCGCTGATTTTAAAGGCCCAGGTTTGCCGTTTCGCCGCCGGCCTATCTTTGTTTCGGGGTTACGAAGGTCAGTCATAAATTTTACTATATGCGTGGTCGTGACTTCATCAAGATACATTGATTCAAAGTAGGGGAGGATCCTTGTATCATAGTGAAATTTGTAGTTCTGGCGCGTCGTGTATTCGAGGGTCGGGATATGATTTTCCTGCCAAAAATCCCCGAACGCTTTGAATGAAATACGCTGTTGTTTGTTATGCGTATCGCCGTCTTCGATCTCAGATTTGAACTTATATAATTGCTCTTCAAAAAATTTTTGTAATCTCTTCGCATGGCGTAATAGAGTTGCGTCGGTACTAGTTTTCAAAAAATTATTCAGAGATTTGGTTGATTTCAAAATCGCGGGGTCGAATTCGTCCAATTTATCTACAGATTGCAGAAGTGAAGGATCCGGGATTCGGCAGGGCTTTCTTGCCGGAGTCCGTTTTTTACCGTTTGCATCATATCCTAAAGGTATGGACAATCTCCACGTGTATTTGCCGCGTTGCTGGATGCTGGCCATTTTGATCACCTCACCATGTAATAATTCGCAGAACCATTCATCAATTGAGGGCCTCCTGTTTCTTAGTTAGTTGCTGATTGAGCTGCCTGAGAATGCGCAATGTCTCTTCGGTATGACTGAAACGATGCGATACGGGATTGTTGAATCGTGTACGTATGTAACGATCTTGATGACCTTGGAGTATCCGTCGATTTACCTGATCGATCCGACGCTGCACGAAGATGCGAGGGAGCCGAAAAGTCTCTGACAGCAGGGTATAGTATTCGTCAAATGTATGGCAAGGCGTAATATCTGCCAACATGTAGTAGGGCATGGCCGCATAAAGTTGGAAGCTTGCAGCTTGAGATTCTTGTAAACCAACAAATAAATCGGGCAGGTTGTCCTGGCAACCTACATGTAAGGCCGGATGACTGATTTCATGAAAAAAATCTTCTCGCTGTTGCTCTCTGGGAGCGTTAGCTCTAAGAAAAATCAAGCCGCCATGATCATCGTCGTATAGAACCATGGTCGGTTTGTCGGAATAAATGATGTGACAATTAAAAATGAGTGCGATTCGGTCCAAGTCCATGTCTGCAGGAGAAACGATGCCGCTATCTTGATAAACGGAACTAATACGATTTTCCACTTCGGTTGGTTTGTAAAGCTTCAGGTCAAATTGCATTGTGATCCCCCTCGAAAAAGAACGTATGTTCTGTATTATGGTTAAAAAGAAAAGCCATTGCTGGCTTATTTCTTTGTATACCGCAAATGTTTCCCAAGCGGATGGTGGACTTGTTACCGTTCTTTCTTCTCTATTTCCTTCATTCGTTTTTCTCGAAAAGCCCGAAACATCTCCAATGCTTCATCCAAATGAGCGGCTTCCTCGGCGTCTAATACTTTTTTAGGTCCACCCAAATAAGCAACATAAATATCTCCACTCGCTGATAGTTCTTTATTTTTTGTAATTGGAGACGGGTCATCAGTACGACCTAAAAGATATTCAATATTGGTGTCAAAAAAGTCTGCGAAAAGAATTAACTCGGAGTCTTCAATATGTCGCTTTCCGGATTCGATTCGAGACAAGACGCTGTTGTTAATGTTCAGTTTATCTGCAAGTTGAATCTGTGATAATCCTTCTTTCTCCCGCAAACGTCTAATTATTTGACCGACATTAATCATTAAGATCACTCACTTCTTTTCCGATTCAGCAATTTTATTATAGCAGTTTTCCGAAACGGAAAAAGAGGTTTTGCTGATTCAACAAAAATGTAGTTGACATTGCTAAAACAGCAAAGTAATATAGACGTAAGGATTGCTAATTCAGCAAAATGAAAGGAGAGAGCGGTTTGGGAAAAACGACATCACTTGACCTAGAATATATGCGTGACAGGCGGCAAGAATTAAACATACCTCTGCAAGAAATGGCGGAGTCGCTTGGATTTAAAAATGCTTCGACTTATTTAAAGTATGAAGTTGGCGAATCAGCATTAAAAGCAGAACAACTACCAATTGTAGCTAGGAAACTAAAGTGTAAAATGGAGAATTTTTTTAAATTTAATTTTGCTGAAATAGCAAAGAAAGTGGAGGCGGATTGCGTCGAGGAATAGCCAATTTGCAAAGACAGATTGATCTAACTACAGATTTGACGATTCTGACTGAGCAAAAGGAAAGCGAGATTGCCTCGTGGATTGTGAATGACGCTCAGCAGTTTTTAGCAGAGGTCGCAGCAGGAAGTACAGTTCTGAATCAAATTGAATTGATCATTAAGTCATTAAAAAGTAAGGAGACACGGAGATGGATAAATTACGACCACTTCAGCAGGAAGATTTAGTAGCGGCCTTCTACGAATTTTCTAATTCGGTGCTGCCACAAATAATTGAGCAAACTCAGAAAATTCGGCCGGCAACGATGAACATCGACGATGCGGCTGTTTATATGGGGGTGCATAAAGACACCTTACGAAAGCTAATTCGAGAAAAGGAACTTCCACACGTGCGTGTGGCTGGTCGAATTCTACTCCGTCCACAAACATTGGATGATTTTATGGCGGCCAGCGAGCGCGAGAGCGTTCAAATTGTTGGCTGAAACTGAGAGGAGGTGAGCACCTTGGAGATTAATGTTAGTGACGCGAAAGAAGTCTTCACAACGGCTGATGAGGAGAAAGTGAATGAGATGTTAAATGAAGGTTGGGTTTTGGCTGATGTGACACGCGGGAACTTGAAGTATCTGTTTTTGTTGGTGAGGGTTTAGCCGCCGGTCTGCTAGCTTGATCGACGGCTGGGGTGTGAGAGGAATGGTATGTCTTTACTGTACACCCCAGCAAGTAATTTGTCTGTTCGATTATCGAACGGAGGGAGGTCTAAGGTTGAAATACGGCGCGATCTTAAGAGCATGTCGAGATCGCATAGGAATGAGCCAAGAACAACTCGCTGAGCGGTTGCACCGGTCCCGAAGCGCAATAAGCAAACTAGAGAACGATCAGCAAGAACTCGACGTAAGGACACTAACCCAGTGGGCTGAGATTACAGGAGCGAGAGAAGTAGTGGTGGCATTTATATGCGGTATTGACGGTCTGTCTATTCTACAGAGTTTGATACCCATGATTGGAGGATGATCGAATGTTGAGAGAGCAGCTGGCTGATGAAGCAAGGCGTGCCGGTCGCAATGCAGAACACAATCTGAAATGGATGGAGAAGCATCCGGACCGGTTCGATCCGTCGAAGAAGTTGGAAATGCAGGCTTATCTGCATAGTATGATTCGTTTTGCGAGAATTGAAATAAAAAACGCCCGGCGGGCAGGCCGGACGTCCAAGCTGAGAACACGGTTAAGTAGTCTCTTGTTGTCCATTTTAACGGTCCTTTGCCGATCGCGCAAGGCAGAAACAGGGAGATAACTCGATGCTCAACGGAAGATTTGTGGTCGAACTGGATGGGCAAGAGGCATTGATGATTGTTGGCGCATTGCAAGTGATGGCGCAGATGTCGGTAACAAAGCAGATGCGTGACATGTACTTGATGCTTGGTGATCGGGTGGACGCTGAACGCAAGAATTTTCATACGGCTGTCTATAGGCTGATGGCTGATCGATACGAATTACCTGTGCAGGAGGTACTTGAGTATGAGGTTTCGCTGGATAAGCAAAACATCTGAGCAAGCAGCGGTTTGTATGGCGGTTGCCCGCATTAGATATAAGGGCTTGACTGTGGAAGCAGCCGTAGCCGTCACTCTGCAGACAGAGAGACACTGTCGAAACCCTGAAGCAATATCGGATAGGCAACTACGGCGCCTACATAAAGCAGTTGGCCAGGTCGTCGAAAATCGGCAGCAAAAGATCGGATAGGAGGACTAATATGCTATACATTCCAAACCCGGACAAGCCGGGAGAGATTAATACAATTCGCTCAGCCATTGCTTCTATATTAGAGTGCCGGACACGTGGAGGCGGTTGGCGTATGGGTGAGCTGGAGCGCCGGCTCAATATCCATGCTGAGCAGATGGCAGCTGCTGCTGACACTCTCGATCAGGTGCTGGACGAACATTATCCGCCAGTGCAGCAAGGAGGTGTAGGTCATGACGAACTCAGCGGCAATCGGCTACATGATTATCGCAGCGCGTGATGCGGGTCTTGATAAAAAAACTATCAAATACATCGAAATGGCTATGTACACTGCCATGGACGAAATTACAGAAGGCGAAGCTGAACACGTACATCAAAACAATTAATTGGAGGTTATTAAGATGATGAAAGCAACGGGCATTGTACGTAAGGTAGACGAGTTGGGCAGAGTGGTTATTCCGAAAGAATTGCGCCGTACTCTTGGGATCGGCGAGAGCGATCCAATGGAGGTCTTTGTGGATGGTGAGAACATTATCCTTCGGAAATATCAACCTGGATGCGCGATCACCGGTAGCCAAGATGACTTGATTTATTTTGGTGGCAAGCAATACAGCAAGGAAGGGATCAGGCTTTTGACTGAGGCAGCAGGTCTCTAAAAATACGGACAAGGCTCAGCCTTGTCTCCGGGCATCGAACCCCAACCCCCGGTTCGGTGTCCTGAGATGCGGCTGACGCATCAATGAGTGGTGGCGGAAAAGGGATCGCAACGCCTGTGAGCTTAGAAGTAGGGTGCAAATCCCGGCGTTTAAGTTGTCGGCAATAGTCGGCTATAAAAACCAATACGGCTTTGCGGTGAAGTCTGGTCCGTGCAAAATGCTAACCGGCGACCAACGAGAAACTAAGTGCAAACCGTAGTAAGGTGCAAATCCTTGCCCACTCCATTACATAGGGAAGGAGGTTTAACCCGGATGAGTGACGTTACTGAAATGATTTTAGATGGAATCCTTTGTGGGAGCTGCGGGGCATACATCGATGATGGTGACGAACCGGGGCATCCTCGAAATGCGTTGATTGCAAGAAATAAAAAAGGCCCGCTGGCAGGCGGGCCATCTAAACAAATGTTGCTCCAATAGTAGCACACGTGCGAGGGGCGGACAAGGGGGAGCTATGGACATTCCAAAGCAAACACTGGATAAATTGGCCCCGTATGTGGCGGATACGATTCTGGAGCGTGCTTATCACGAATGGCAGGAGTATTTTGTGACAGGTTATTTTGAAGTCGATTTGAATGCCGAGCTATGGAAGCAAGTTGAGGCGATGGGACGTTCGGAACGACTAAGTAAAAAGCTTGTTGAAGCTCTTGAGCAACATCCACAATTCCGGAGATTATCAGACGAAATTGAGGAGGTTGCAAGGGAGCAACTGGAGGACGCCAGATACTGGCATCAGTCCCAACGCAGTATTTATGCAATGGCGCGGTATCATGGCGTATCCGTTGCAGATTGGATATGAAGGAGGTTTACCATGTCATTTGATAACGCAGGAATCGATTATAGCAACTATATGCCACCAGTTACTCCACAGGGAGCGGTTTCTGTTACGACTGAAGGCGTCAAAACACGTCAGGCAGAGGAAGTTAAAGCTGCAATCTTCATGGCTAAGCAATTTCCCAGGGATCAGCAAGCTGCATTTAACCGAATCATGATGGCATGCCAGCGCAAGAAACTGGCAGAGGAAGCGGAGTATGAGTTCCCTCGTGGTGGAAGTAAAGTTAACGGTCCTTCCATAAGACTTGCAGAAGTTTTAGCTCAAAGCTGGGGCAATATTGATTACGGACTGATCGAATTGGAGCAAAAGAGTGGCGAGTCTCAGGTGATGGCTTATGCGTGGGATATTGAAACGAATACTCGTCGGCAAATGACCTTTGCTGTAAAGCATGAGCGAAAAGCTGGCGGTAGTATAAAGCGGCTGGAAGACCCAAGGGACATATATGAACTAGTGGCTAATAACGGCGCCCGCCGAATGCGAGCGTGCATTCTCGGTGTTATCCCAGGTGATATTGTGGACGCTGCACTTGATCAGTGCAAAAAAACACTCGTATCCGGATATACAGAGCCGCTTGCTGATCGTGTACGCAGTGCACTACATCAATTCAAAGAGAAGTTCGGCGTTACGAAGGAACAAATCGAGAAATACATGGGATGTAGCGCCGATTCATTTACCGAAAACGACTATCTGAGAATAGGTGGGGTTTGGAAGGCGCTGCGAGATGGCATGGCTAAACGAGAAGATTACTTCGAATTTGGTCCATCTCGCGGGTCAACTACTGAAGCTAGTAAAACAGAGGAAGCATTTCTACAAGCCAAGGCGGCAAAGCAAAAGAGTGTAGATGGTGGGGATGACAACGGTGCAACTGGACAATCTGAACTACCATTCCCGTGAGGCCAACGCATTTTACTTGAGCCACAGCCAGTATCAGGATTTTCGGACATGCGAAGCGTCCGCAATGGCAAAGATTCGAGGGGAATGGTCAGAACCCGAGAGTGAGGCATTAAAAGTAGGTTCCTATGTTCATTCATGGGCAGAGGGCGTATTGGATCAATTTCATGCGGACCACCCTGAAATCTTCTTAACCAAAGGTTCAAATAAGGGGGAGCTTAGAGCTCCCTACCAAGTTGCGGAACGTATGATTTCAGCGTTGAGAGATGACGAGTTTTGCATGTTTGTCCTGAGCGGAGATAAAGAGGTTATCATTACAGCCAAGTTTGCCGGTGCTATATGGAAAGCAAAGATAGATGTTCATAACCCACAACAAGGTAGATTTACTGACCTTAAGACGACACAGGATATCCGTAAGCGTCACTGGGATAGACGTTGGGGTTGGGTGTCTTTTGTTGTAGCTTACAACTATACTACCCAACTCTCGCTTTATGCAGAGTTAGACAAGCGGCGATTTAAGCGCGAGAACTGGTTGGAACCACTCTTGTTGGCTGTTACAAAAGAAGAAATCCCTGATAAGGAGATTATTGCAATAGATAACTTAACTATAGAGCGCGAATTGGAAGAGATAGAAAATAACATGCCAAGAATCCTAGAGGTCAAACATGGTGGAGCCTTACCTTCGCGCTGTGAGAGATGTGACTATTGCAAGTCTACAAAAAAGCTGAGAAGCATCATACACTACTCTAATTTGCTAGAGGGAGTGTAATTTGCTCGTAGAAAGATGGTGAGGCAAAGTTGATCGAACCGATTTTTGACGAATTTGGGATACAACTTTGTCGCTCCGGTATTTCTGAGCGAATATGGGCTTTCTTTCACAGTGACCCAAGACAATTCAAACAGGAGGTAACTCAGTACTTTGAACTTGGTTACCCTGGGTGGCTGGTTGTAAGCGCGAATTATCAGCACCGCATTATCTGGCTGCGGGATGATCGGGGGCGGTCGATGTGATCATGGAGCAATTGGATTTATTCTCTGAAATCGAAATTGAAGAGGCGCCACCATTGAACGGATTCTATTACGAGGCTCGAACTCGGCGGTTTGTGTCTTATTGTAACGGTCGCCGACATTTTGAAATACCAGCTAGTCGTTGTAAAGCGAGGGCGTGGCCTAAGGACTGGCAAGAAAAAATAATGAGGGAGCGTGCGATATGAAAGAACAACTGGCTGTATTGAATAGATGGTTGGAAGAAGCGCAAGAGCAAGGCGGTACCGCTGCTCAGGATCACCTTAAGGCGGTTGCGCGGATACTTGGGTCACATGTGGCTCAAGTATCCTCAAGTGATGCTATGCCTGAGATGCTGACAAGCACGATCGACGAAATGGGCAAAGGAGTATCAGCAGGCATGCTCATGCACCATGGCCAAGCAGGTAGGCTTGCTGTTCAAATGTTCAGCATGTCACGGGGTGGCCGATGAAGAACGGCAAAAATCCAACTCTTCGACAGAAATTGTTTATCAAAGATGCAGGCTTGAATCCAACAAACTGGTTCGTCACCAAGCATTTACCTTCAGCGCTGCACTTAGTTCATCGTCACACAAGCACTGAAAAGATCATTGCAATTTAGGGGATGAGTATATGCCCGATAGCTACCCTTTCCCGATGTACTCAGGGTTGTTGGAGCCAGGACACTACAAAAAAATAGGCAGCGCGATATGGCTTTTCCTGTGGTGCGTCAGCTCCACTACTAAGGATGTGGAGAAGGAGGGAGTTGTGTGGGGCATCGTCCTGGGGAATAAGCCAATACAACTAACTGAATTAGCCGAGAGGTTTGATGTGAGCGATAAAACGGTAAGCCGTTGGCTGAATGCCTTAGAGGAGCACCAATACATAAGGGTGACCCGGGCACCTCGCGGAATCATCTTATCGGTCAAAAATTCTAAGAAATACACTAACCATATTCCGGACAAAAATGTCCGATCACAGCAGAGTGATCAGACAGATATGTCCGATCATATACCGAGTGATCAGACAAATATGTCCGGTCACTCGGACAAAAATGTCCGATCTAATAAAGATATTACAGATGATTCTGTTGTAGTTGTAGTAGATGAACATGAACAGAGCAGACTCATCCAAGAAATCGAAACTCATTTTATTCAGCGCAGAGGGAAGGGTTTTGCCGTAAGTTCTTCTGACTTTTTGGAAATTAAGCAGCTGGTGGCAGCGGGGGTGCCGTCCCTTTTAATCAAGACCTGTATCGATCGTGCCTTCGACGAGTACAGGCCGCGCCATTCCCGAGATGAGATTCGAAGCTTTAACTTCGTCGTTCCCCGAATTCTCGACGAGTGGGAGAAGTCGAAAGCCATAACTGCCGCGGTGCCGCACGTAGCAGTCGCCCTTGGCTCAGGCAACCAGAAAACAGGATATAAGAGCAAACAACAGCGCGAGCTTGACGAGCTCGAACGACTTCGGGAGGAGGAACTGAAACGTGAACAAGCTTCAGGTCATTGACCTTTTCGGCATCATCAAGCGATCTTACCCGGGCTTCGATGCAAGCCCGCAAAACGTAGAGCATTATTCCAAGTATCTACAGGATTTCCCGTATGAAACGGCCTACGAAAATGTGGAGAAATACATTTTGTCAGAGCGTTTCGCTCCCACAATTGCGGATATCCGCGGGAAGCTTGGGGATCAGATGGATTCCCAGCGGAGCAAGGAAGCAGCTGCAGCCCATATTGCAAATCTTGAGGTGTGGGGTACCGATAGCACACCGCCGCCGGCGAACTATTGGGAACGCGGCCGCCAACTGCTACGAGGTGGCGCTAATGCTTAGCCGTGAGGGGATGCTGGAGAGCTTGGGCATCGAACATCCTTTTGACCTACAGTCAGAACATGCTGTTCTCGGTTCGATTCTGCTGGATCAGAGCGCTTATGACATTGTCGCGGAAATATTACAGGGCGGGGAGTTCTATGATCAAAGTCACGCACGGATTTTTCGGGCGATGCGCCAACTGCGCGAAGACGAGCAGCCGGTCGATCTTGTCACATTGACGGGGAGGCTGCAGGACAGCGAGGAGCTCGACAAGATTGGTGGCGTCAGCTATCTGGCTAAAATGGCCGAGTCTGTGCCAACGGCATCGAACGTTGCACATTACGCAGGGCGAGTACAGGATATATTTCTCCGGCGCCAGGCCGTGGATGTCGCGTTGAATCTATTGCGCAATGCCGGTGAGCAGCAAGATGTCAAAGGCTTCATAGCGATAGCGGAGACTGCGGTGTCCAAGCTGTCCGACCAAACGGTTCCAGCTCGGGAATTCGTCGGAATGAAGCAAGTGCTCATGCAGGTTTGGGATGAGGCGGAGGAGCGGTATAACACCAAGGATATCAACCGAGGTGTGACCGGAATTCCATCCGGATTCATCGATTTGGACCGCATGACCGCGGGTTTCCAAAGACATGACCTGATAATCGTGGCTGCGCGCCCTTCCGTCGGAAAGACCGCCTTTGCACTGAACATCGCCCAGAATGTTGGCGTCAGAGCGAAAGAGACCGTTGCTATTTTCTCGCTGGAAATGTCTGCAGCGCAGCTGGTGCAGCGGATGATCTGCGCTGAGGGCCAGATTGACGGCAGCCGGATGCGGACAGGTCGCTTTGAGGCGGAAGATTGGGATCGCATGGCTTTAGCTGTCGGGGTGCTGGCGAATGCAGACATTCAAATCGATGACACGCCAGGCATTACGGTAAACGAGATTCGGGCCAAGTGTCGCCGGCTGAAGAAGGAACGCGGACTTGGAATGATCCTGATCGATTACTTACAGCTCATTCAAGGTAACAGTCGCCGCGGGGCAAACCGGCAGGAAGAAGTTTCACAGATCAGTCGGACTCTCAAGCAGATAGCCAGGGAACTGGAAGTACCGGTGATAGCATTGTCCCAGCTCAGCCGGGGCGTTGAGCAGCGGCAGGATAAACGTCCGATGATGTCCGATCTAAGGGAATCTGGATCTATTGAGCAGGATGCCGACATCGTAGCCTTCCTGTACCGGGACGACTACTACGACAAGGAATCTGACAAGAAGAACATTATCGAGATCATCATTTCGAAGCAGCGGAATGGGCCGGTTGGAACCGTGGAGCTCGTCTTCCTGAAGAATTACAACAAATTCGTCAATCTAGAGCAAACTTACAGCACTTCGCAGGAGCCGCAAGAAGAGCCCGGAAGCAGAGGGGGCCGGGTCCCGGATATGTATAGGGGGCATAGGGGAGCATGATTCAATTTACTGTTTATGGAGAGCCGGTTGCTCAAGGACGCCCTAGGTTCTCAACTGCAGGGGGATACCCGAGAGCATACGATCCTAAAAAGTCGAGTGATTACAAGGATTATGTAAGGATTGCAGCTGCCGAACATGCGCCGTCTACACTTCTGGAGGGACCGTTGGCCGTAATGATCATTGCATATCGCTCCATTCCGAAGAGCTTCAGCAAGAAAAAGGCTTTGGCGGCAGAGGCCGGTGAGATTTATCCGACTAGTAAGCCTGATGCGGACAACTACCTGAAGGGTGTTAAGGATGCGCTCAAAGGGGTCATGTGGGTGGACGACAGTCAGGTTGTAGATGCGTATGCACGTAAGCGGTACAGCTTCAAACCTCGGATTGAGGTCACAATCAGACAATTAGGAGCGTGAATGAGCATGTCACACACTGAATTTAAGGCATTGCTGAAGAAAATCAACTTGAAGCCGAAAGGCGTGAAGGAAATCGTTTTGGAAGTGTCTGACGGGGCGTTGCATGGAAAAATCGATATGCTGTCAGAGATGTTGGATGGCCGTGTTGCTATCGCCATTGACTCGGAGATTGTCCGTTACAACATCCAAATCAATGCCCGCACTGAAAAGCCTATTACGACATACCGGGTTGATGAGAGTGGCCTTGTGTCTGAGGTGAAGCCAGAAGGCGAACAACTTGAGTTGGACCTGGGTGTAGTGAAGAATCAAGACCCGATCGCTGACATTCCGGAAGAGATTAGCCGTGAAGTGGTGGATGAATTTATTCTCTCTGGACTAGCGCCACAACCGAAAGGTTTCTATCCGTTGGCAGCGTGGATCGGGCGCATCGCTGATGGAGAAACATATTTGAAAATCGCTGGCGAAGAAGGCATTTCCAGTGGCCGAGTTGTAGACCTGATCGACGAGTATCGGCAGTCGGTAGCCCCTTTAGCGGCTAAGTGGGACGAGTGGCGCCAGTCGAAAGGAGAACAATCTGAGGCAGATGCAGCAGATCAACATCACGATGACTCCACAAGTGAACAAGGGGATAAACAATCACCTCTAGAGGGAGAAGGCCAACTACCTACTACGGATACGGAAGTCATTGTATTGGGAGAGAACACAACCCAAGAGCAGGAACATTCAGATGTCGCCGATTCAGATTTATCAGATTGGGAGAAGGCCATTATGGAGGGAAGCGAGCCTGCGGCGCCAGCGGGGCCTGAGGATGTTGAGGATATTATCCTTGCGGAAAAGCCGAGTTTTGAGGATATTCCGTTTGACTTCCCTCACCTTCTGAAGCGGCGTAAAGGCGGGGAGACTTGGATGCAGATTGCTTCGTCGCTTGGCATTCCGTCGAGCAAGTTGTCGACAGCATGGACCAAGTACAAGAAAAGAGTACAAGAATCCAGAGGTGGCGCGGCTTGAGTCAAACCATGAAATTTGCAAAACATGTTATTGGCAATAGAAATATTCGCTTGCTTCAGGAGAACGGCCTAACGGTCGTTCCCCTGAAATTGATGGAACAGCTTAAAACGGTCAAAGAACAGCAGATGATCATCATCGATGGTGTGGCGTTGACGGTTAAACCTTTTGAAGAGAAGCACTTGGAGACCGCGGTTGCCGGTTATGTTTGCTGGGACTAAGGAGGATTCAGGGAATGGTTGTGAGGGAGAATGGTTTCGGGCCAGTAAAGTCGTTCTTCATGACGCCGGCACAAATGGAGGAACATGCCCGGCGAGTCCAGGGGAAGCAGAACGGTCCAACAATTAAGAAGTGGCAACGCTCTATGACTAAGGAGCAGTACCTGCAGGCTGTGCGGGAGGGGCGCAGCCGGGATGATATCGTACTGAAGAACTTTAACAACGATCCGAAGGAGCTGCGCAAACAGCTGAAGGAATGGGGGATAACGGAAGGGGAGGTGGTCGAAATGGTACAGGGTAAGCGGAAAGAGTTGGAAATCACAAAGCAAGAATACCTTCAACGACGACTGAACGGAGAAAAACGAAGCCATATCATTCAGTCGCTCGGAGTGGCGACTCCTAAAGTATATGAATTACTTGCAAGTTGGGGTATCCGTGAGCTTGATGCAGAGGAACGGGAGCTAGAGCTTATGGCCCCAACAAAGCTAAAGTCAGATGTTGACCAACGTCTGGCAGAACAACTAGAGGCACGGGGGCTGGTCGAATTTAATGCTCAGAGGGTTACTACCGGCACCATCGTACAAAATCAACCGAGCACACTAACTGCAGATCCAGCGAAACAAGTGAGGGACGTTGCAGAACTTCAACCATCTGCAGATCATTGGAAAGCTGATGCAGGGCGGAAGGACTTGCAGATTATGGAGTTAGAAAAGGAACTGGCCAGCGTAAGGGCTGAATTAGATAGCACCCGGCGCGAATCACTGAAGACTCTTAATGAGCTTGAAGCAGAAAGGCAGCTGCTCCTTCATACAATTGAGCACGCAGCTGCAGCTGAAGAAAGTAATAGTGTTGCAATTCGGATCCCAATCCTGTCCGTCGCTATTGCTAATGTTGAACGAGCCCGAATCTATGCGGCGGTAGAGGCACTGAGTACTGATGTTGAGGCAGCAGATATCGACCGCGAGCGTGTCATGACTGAATTATTTGACCTGCTGCAGAGGACCATCAACTTCATTACGGCGGATCTAGCGGAATTGCACCCGGGCAAACCAGTCATTGACTTTGTGCAGGAATTTTTCCATTACTACAATGCTCGTCACATCGAAGGATTGACATTGCAGCAGCAGGCAAGCTAATAGAAAATCGCGGTGGAACGAATGTTTGCGTCGATTCTAAGGAGGGGAATATGGATCAGGACCATGAAGCAATACGGCAGCAATTATTGCAAATATCGCGGTCAGAGATGACCAAGCGCCATCTACAGGCGCTCCTGGATGGATACCGAAAGGGTGAGTTGAGCGCCGATGACATAAAGCAGTATACAAATATTGATCCGGAGCAGTTGAAAAGAATGCTTGAAGAGCTGTGAGCCTTCAAATGTAACTAATGTAATCGTTAAGGAGTGGTATCGGTATGACAGTATACAAACCTACCTATACAGCCTCCGCTGACGCTGCGACACAACAGGGAATAAAACTACCGGAAATTCTTGCATGTGTCACATAGCCCAATTTCGTTAACCGACAGTGGTTTGAATAATTTCCTTAGATTATTAGCGGCTGCTGACACGTTACCATCGTATGTAGTTAACTCATGCGGTAGATCAGGCTTATATCCAATGGATTGGCAAACGACACATTGGTTTATCCATTTCGTTAAGCCGGGATACATTTTTAAGTACTCTTCACCTTTTGTCATAGCATTAACACCTTACTTTCTTCTACTTCTATCGATTCGAATATATCAAAGTTGGAGATCAGTTGCTCTGTATCTCAAACGAAGGAACATTGCGAACGATACCAGGATGTAAGGCTTATAAGAAGTCCCCCTCACCTTGGCCGGCCAGCGGGGGACTAAACGTATAAACTCACCATCATTATAGCACATGGGGGATGGTGAGGAGGAATGGCAATGGTATGGCAGACAGAATTGTTTCCAAGAGCTTCAGAGGTAGAGATCCAGCGCACAAAATTCCTGCTCGAAAGGTACATGAAAATGCGGCTGCTGATGTTCGATTTTGAGCAAAACGAGGAGGAGTTGCGTCAGGTCGCTATCGACGGTGAGGTTGCCCGCCGAATAGATCCGGAGGACCTGCATGCGGACAAGACGGCAAACGCCGCAGTGCTGGCGGAGAAACAGTTATGGGTATACGAGCAATACAAGCTTTACACCAGACAGCTCCAACGTGCAGCTGCACTGATTCAAGATGAGGAGACTAGGCAGGCGGTCGAGCTGAGGTATATGAAGGGACTTTCCTATAAAGAGACGATATTATTCTTCAAACATGGGCTAAGCCGTAGTACGGTTAGGCGCAAACTCTTGGAAGGGGCAAGAAGTATTGCGGATACGCTAAAGCTCATGGGCTTTTTCGATAACGATAACGCACAATTTTGAACCTTTTGAGGGTCTGAGTTTGGCCCAAGTCGGACACACGTGGCACATTTTACGTGCTATATTGGTATTGTGCTAAATGAGGTTGACCACCTCCTCCTCTTTCCGTTCCTTCGGGGGCGGGTATTTTTTTCGACAAGACACTTATCATGGACTTGTTAATTTCATTGTGGAATAATAAAAGATAAAACGATTACAAGAGGAGATGTTGTTATGAAATACTCTGAATTCATCAACATAATTGTAGAAAGTGATCCTCGGGATTGGATTGTAAATGATGAGTATGGCACCTATATTTACAAAGAAAATTTATCGGTTACGATAAAGCGAGAGGAAATAGATTTTTCCGATCAAGGAAGATTTTACGAAGATTGGGCAGAGCGTTTTCCGGATAAAAAAGCCTACAGACAAAAATATTTTCTTTGTTTCCATCAGACAATTGTAGAAGATTTTTATGTCGTTGCAGTTGATGGATTTAGATCATACATCCCATATCCTAAATTGGAGAATATGACCATTACTCAGTTTCAATACAAAGTAGGTTCTATAATAAATATACTTAGTGGCCATAGTTTTGATGAATATCTTAGAAGGACAAAAATAACAGTCACTAATTGATCAAAACCAATTGAAAGAGAAAATGGAAATTTCATTTGGCGAAACCGACACAACTCAAAAGTTGTTTATTTCAAGGAGGAAAACTATTGGCCAACATGTCTGGAAACAAACAGATAAATCGGCTCCACTTAATCTATATAAGTGTTTGTTTTGGAATTGTAGTCATATCAATTCTTACAGTAACAATTTGGCATGGTGAAGGGGCTGGAACTGGTCTTAATAATGCAGCAACTGCTTCATCAATTGTTCTTGCTGTTGTAGCTATTGTAATGACGATTGTTGATATAGCTGGACAGCGAAACACAATTGCAGATTTAAAGGAGACAGCAAAAGCTTTAGAAGAGAATTTAAACAAGACTAATAAAAGTCTTGAAATGGTTTCAACATTAGAAAGTAGACTAGAAAATTCAATGAATTCACTTCAAAAAAATCATGAAGAGCTTAGCAGAAGTATATCTGAACTGCAACATCGGTATGAGTCAAAAGGCGAGGATAGAATAGTAGAAGAGTTAGAAAAGCTCAAAAAGAATATATCAAACAGTATGCCTTCGCAATCTACTAATTCAAAAGAGTTAAACGATTTACGAATTAATTCGGAGAGACAACGTCAGATAAGAAAGGCAGTCCGTTCATTTCTCGAAGATAAAGAGGGGAGTTCTTTTTCTGAAATACTCGTGAGTCAGGAACTTTCGGAGATTTCAGCTATTCCTACCGAATTAAAAGCAGCTATGAAATATTTGTTACGAATAGGTGGCGTTATTGTTAGTAATGGAAAATATTCAATTAGAAATTAAAAAGCACCTTCGGGTGCTTTTTCTTTTAATCAATAAAAAGAGCCGGGGGTGCATCCCTCACAGCTCTCCTTCGAATTCTAGCATATATTGTCCGATATTGGAAGATGATGTATGATTGGGTTGAGAGGGGCATCGCATATGAAAACAAATACGCGTATTCAAAATCCACTTACTGTGATCGCTATATTTGCCGGACTTGCTGAGACAGCTGGGACAATTGTTCTAATAGGGCTGCCCATAGAAATTCAAAGGGTATTTGTTTGGTTTGTTATGCTTCTTCCGGTGTTACTCATAGTTTCGTTCTTTATGGTGCTGATTTTCAGACATAGGGTATTATATGCACCAAGTGATTTTTCAAACGAGCAATACTTCATGGATTTACATGAATCAAAGCAAAAACTAAGTGAAGTAGCAAAGGCTATTGAGGAATCGAAGAATATTGATTCTATGCCAGAAAGCGAAGCCTTAGGTGAATTGAAAAAGAAAATGGATAAGATTGCATCCACAGTCCATTCAGAACCTCAAGATTTTTCTTATGATTATTTGTTAGCAGTAGAACAGGGTAATAGAATCGTAAGGGTAAGGGATGAAATTAAAGATGCTCTAAAAAGAAAACCTAAAGGTATGTCATCTAATGAGATATTCAAAGTAACTTCTGCTAGTAGCATGGCGTATTTTCAATTACAGCTTAATGCGTTAGTACAAAATGGAGTAGTTATGAGGGTGAATGATACCTATTTACCAGGGCCCAACTTGCTAGGGACCATTTCTCAATAAATTATTAACTAGAAGTCGCTGATTAGCGGCTTTTTCGTATTATTAGGTCAACCAGAATATACTGGTTGGCCTATTTATTTAGGTATCTTATGATGGCGGTAGCCGGGAGAACGTGCGGCTTTTAGGGGCATTGACCCCGAAATAAAAACTGTTCTCCTACTACCTCCAATGACCATGTTTGAGCTGGTAGAGGCAGTGACCTCGTATCACAAGCGAAGCTATGGGTTTGGAACCATCGTAGGAGTGCCGGCGCAATTATGGCTAGGGAGGTTGTTATGGAACCGGTAGTAGGCTTAGACGTTTCAAAAGGCAATAGTGTTGTGCAGGCTTTTTTGGCACGAAATGAAGTGTTCGGGAAAATGGAGATGATCCCGCACGATGAATGGGGCTATTTGCAACTAGATCGTCTGCTAACGGAGTTGCGGAAGGAAACGGAGATGGAGCCAGTCATTATACTGGAAGCAACGGGGCATTATCATCGTGGACTTGTCCTGCACTTGAATCGACGTGGATGGAGACATATTATCATTAATCCGTTACAGTCGAAGCGAGCAAGAGGGACGCAACTTCGAAAGGTAAAAACCGATGCAGCCGATGCTTGGCATCTAGCGGAAATGTACTACCGAGGAGATGTAAAACCTCACCGAACGTGGGAAGAAGCGTACAGGGAACTTCAACATGTAACGAGGCAACATGAGTTTATCACTGGAATGTTTGTACAGGCTAAGTTAAACGCACGGGCATTGCTTGATCAGGTATTTCCGATGTACACACAACTGTTTCGGGATATATTTTCTGCTACCTCCTTACTAGTCTTGCAGCGATGTTTACGAGGTGAGACGCAAAATATGGATAAGGTGTTTGGTGGAGCGACTGGCAGGGCACGCTCAAAACAATGGGTAGGTGAGAAATTGAACCAACTTGAGCACTTGCTTGAGGATTGGATGACGCATCCTAAGAGTGACTCGCAAACGAAGGTTTTGGAGGGTATGATCGTTTTGTTACTGGCTTTTTTGGAGCAGTTAAACGATCTAGAGGAGCGAATGCAGCAATTAGCGAGTGAACTACCTGAAGTAGAGCTAGTGAAAAGCATACCGGGCGTTGGAGATAAGCTGGCAGCTACCATCATAGCGGAGATAGGCGATGCAAAACAGTTTAAAGACCCTAAACAGCTGGTGGCTTACGCGGGGCTAGACCCGGGCATATTTAGCTCGGGAAAGTTTACAGCAATGAGCAGCCGAATTACGAAAAGAGGATCTAAACGATTGAGGAGAGCTTTGTATTTAGCTGTACAATGTGGTCTTAGGCGGAGTGCGAACGTCAAGATCAAAGCATATTATGATAAGAAAAGGAAAGAGGGCAAGCCGTATAAGGTGGTTGTGATTGCTTGCGCCAACAAGCTTCTCCATCACGTTTATGCCATCCTCATTAAAGGCGAACCCTTCAAAACCTAACCATATTTACCCATAAACCTTCTTCTCCAATGAAGGTTTATTTGTTGTGCCTAGATTGAAGTATACCAGCAAATGAATTTCCAACCAAGATGAAATGCTTGACAAGTATTAGCTGGTTTTTATTGGAGGGAAAACATCATGAATATACAAACTATTTCGCTTGATAAGCTCAATCCAGCTACCTACAACCCGCGCGACGATCTGCAGCCAGGAGATCCGGAGTATGAGAAGCTTCGATGTAGCATCGAGACCTTCGGTTACGTCGAGCCGATCGTGTGGAACGAGCGCACAGGGAACATGGTGGGCGGTCACTAACCTCCTGTTCAGGGATTCATTTGCGAAAATTGGAGGAAAAACCTACCTTTTGTCGAATGTTGAAACAACGGGGTGAATATATTGAATGAGCTAATCAAAAAAATAGTTTCTTTTCGTGACGATAGAAATTGGAGCCAATATCATAACCCAAAGGATCTAGCCATTTCATTAAATCTTGAAGCTAGTGAGCTGCTCGAGCTTTTTCAGTGGAAAACCAGCGCTGACGTAGTTAAAGACAAGAAGGCAGAGTTACAAGATGAGTTGGCAGATATCATGTATTATGTCCTTCTAATGTGTCATGAGCTTGGAATAGATCCGGAGAAAGCATTAATTGAAAAGCTAAGGAAAAATAATGCGAAGTATCCAATTGATAAGTCGTTTGGGTCCAATAAAAAGTATACAGAACTATAGGAGGCTACATGAGCAAAGTATTATTACAACCGTCAGGAAATAAAGATGCTCGTGAACATTATGAAAATACGATTGAAAAGCCTGTATCGTTGTCCGTAATTGCACAATTTGTTTCGTCAGAATTATTAGAGCTCTTAAGTGAAATGTATCCGGATGAACTCATTCCTACTTGGGGAGTTACTCCAGGTAAAAATGAAGTCAATAGGAACAAATGGGATAGAATCGATTCAGGTGACGTTACATTGTTCTCAGCTAATGGGCATATCTTTAGTTCAGGTGTAGTAACAGTTAAACTGCACAACCGAGAATTAGCAGAACAACTTTGGGGATTTAACAATGCGGGAGAAACATGGGAATACATATACTTTCTTGATGAGATTCAACAGCATCAAATTCCATATTTGCAGTTTAATCAAATTGCAGGGTATGCAGATAACTTTATAATCCAAGGATTTTCTGTATTGACATCAGAGCGAAGCGAAAGAATACTGGAAGCATTTGATTTAAAGAGTGAGGTCTATCTCCCGGATGTTTCTGAAGAGGAGTACCAGAATGAGGTTATCCGTATAACTGCTGCTGATGATTTGGATATTGCGCATTCTGGAACGAGAAGGAAGGAACAGCCCTTTTTGCGCAGGCAACTTTTTAAAAATAGAAAACATGGGCATTGTGGAATATGTGGCAAAATGTACCCCGTAAACCTATTGATAGCTGCCCACATAAAGAATAGATCAAAATGTACGCAAGAAGAAAAATTGGATTATAAGCATATCGTCATGCCTATGTGTAAGTTCGGATGTGATGACCTGTACGAAAAAGGATATATTTTCATCCAAAATGGCGCAGTACGTAGAAATATGAGGAAAATGGCTACTCCTGATTTAACGAACAAATTAGTCGAGCTCGAAGGATTAATCTGCGGTCACTGGAATGAAGGAACTCAACCATATTTCGAGTGGCATGCGGATATTCATAATAAAGTAACAATCTAAGAACGCACACGTTGAATTCTTTTCTTTTTTTTGAAGGTAATGATATGCTGCGATACGAGAACAAAACCCAGATCGAGAGATCAACTCAGTTGATGATTTGTGAAAACTAATTGAGCTCGATATCGAACTGCAAAAGGGTCAATTATAGATTTTGCAAGTTTCTTGTATATTAAGTAAAATAATCATATGAAGGGATGTGATTAAACTGAGCCAGCAAGAGGTCTATCATGTACTTATTTGTTATCATTGTGTCAATAAGACACAAATGAAACAAATTGCACATTATGAAAGGGAAGCCGAAGAGTTTATTGTAGCTATGGGAAATCACTATCCAATTACATTCTATACTTATTGGGATTTATATCTTTGTCCAGTGTGTGATCAGGTAACATTATTGAAAACATCGAAAAACACCGAGGAACGTGACCCGGTAGATTATACACTGACACCGAGTGAAATAATTCTTTATCCAAATGTATCTCTTGAGGATGCAGGGATCCCCCAAAAAGTTAGGAAGTCATTTGAAGCAGCAATGCGAATCAAAAATGTTGAAGGAACACTTTGTGCAATAGGTGTTAGAAGAACACTCGAAATGATGTGTAAAGATAAGGGGGCTAGAGGGAAGGATCTATTTCATAAATTGAAAGATTTATCTGAAAAAGGAGTGCTTCCGCCCATAATCAATGATATGGCGAAAGTTCTAAGGGTGCTAGGAAACGAAGCTGCTCACGGAGACGATAGAGATTTCTCTGAAGAAGTAATTGAATCTATGATTAGATTTACACATGTAATCTTGGATTATGTATATAATCTGCCAGGACAACTATCTGGTATTCAAGTCAAAATGGGCAAATCTATTGAAAATGATGAAGTTTTGAGTGAACCGGGACCATATAAGCAAAATATAACTGTTTCAAAGGACACCTAGCGGTGTCTTTCTTTATTTGGAGGTGGTGATATGTAGTAGTAATCGACATCAATACTTTTGATAATTTACACAAGCTGAAAGAGCTCCCTATCAAACTACAGAAAGACACGAATTTTCTATGATACTGGGAAATATTGTAGAAAAGAAAAGGGAGTTGGCATGCCTTGTCGAATAATGAGTAATCAACTGTTTCGAGAGGGTGTGCGAGTTGGATATTAATCATGCTATTCAGTTTGTTGTTGATGAAGTCGAGTCTCCGGCACTAGAACATCCTTTGCTTGAAAAGGAATTTAAAAATAAGGTTACTCGATCAAAAATAGTAGTACATCGAATGAAAAAAATTGGTGACCTGGCAAGATACCTTCAGCGGTTTGAAACGGTACCACCACCAAGCGATCCTAAAAGAAAGCTGTACGATCGTTTTAAATCACTAGGGTTAAAGACATATGAGGATCTCTATCCAGAATTCGTTAAGGTATTTGCTCACGGCCTTGATGATGTGACTGTTCTTGACGACTTTATTATTGGGAAAGATTATTCTTCATGGGACATTTCAATCTTTTCTCAAACCTATGATACACAATCAGGCATTTATCTGATCGGTGATGAGCCTAATTATCTAGCAATTTTCATCAAGGCTACTTTCTCAGACGGGAAATATCCAAATGAGTGGATCCAAAAGTATGATGTTCTAAAATACTATATGTACAGTTTGAATAATGTTTTCAAATCGGACTACAAATACAATGCAGCGATCATCAATTCGCCAAAATATGATGTACCGATTTACGTGTTTGAGAAACAAGCTGAAAAATGCTTATTGAAAGGCATCTACAAATATGAACGGGATGAGGGTAACCCTGTTGATGGGTCAAAGTGGTTTATCCTAAATAAAGTGAATTCATTTGATACCAAAAAAGCAGTTACCCACCGTGAGTATGAACAAGAAGTAAGTAAGCAAGTAACTATTTCAAAAACGCGGAATAGGGCTGAGCGTCGTGAAAGACTTCAAACGGCTCCAAAAGCTCCTGGTACTGTGACGGTAACTTCGACCCAGTTCGTGAGAAACGGCGATGTGATCGTTGAAGTATTAGAAAGAGCAAGAGGTATTTGCGAGGAATGTAAGAAGCCAGCTCCATTCTTGAGAAAGGACTTAACGCCATTCCTTGAAGTCCACCATGTAGAGCCATTATCGGAAGGTGGAGAGGATACGGTTGAGAATGCAAAAGCGTTATGTCCAAATTGTCACCGGGCTGCACACCATGCTGCTGATGTTGTCACTGTTACCGCAGCGATCATCATGGATGAAGGTAAAGTGCTAATTGCAAAGCGAGCTAGTGACGGAATAACGCCGGGCTTGTGGGAGTTCCCGGGTGGTAAAGTTGAAGGGCAGGAGAGTTTAGAACAGTGCCTGCGAAGGGAGATTAAGGAGGAACTTGGCGCAACAATTCGAGTACAAAAGTATTTCGGCGAGAGTATTTTTCAAAACAGTAAAGCTATCTACAGAATCATGGCTTTCTATGCCAAGATTCTAAAAGGAGATATTCAATCTAATATTCACGATGAATTAAAGTGGGTTGATATTTCAGAGTTAAGTCAATATTCATTTTTGCCCGCAGATATCACTTTTGTTGAGGAATTACAAAGAAGAGCAAGCAAATGGAAAAAGTAATCTTAAGCCCGCCTACAAGCGGGCTATTATTTACTTGCATTTTTTGAGGGGGAGATGGACAACGGCGGCAAGATGCAAGGAACTGGGAACGCGATTTTCAGAAAAACCTGATCGAGTTCAATACAGTCGACGACCTGAGGAAGCTAATAGAACATGATATTGAGCTTCAGAAAGATGAACCGTAACAGGCTGCTCTCTTTCGACTTCATCAATTACAACAACAAACTTATTTCTGAATAATTTGCTGCTTTCTTCAAATTTCAAATGAAAGATAAAAGCGATGAACATCATTGAAATTATTATTAATGTTTCCACAATAGATTCTATGTACAAGTCTGAACTTTTTAAGACTGAAGGCTCCATCCATGAATTAAACAATGCTATCCCTGCAAGTATAATTGCTATGAAGCTTAACATGCTGTTAATCATCTTGGATGTGAAGGAATCTTCGTTATTATACTTCACATTCAATTTTAGTTTCCTGAATACATCTGGTGGTAGTTGGCTTAATTCTGTAAATAATAGTTCCATATCGCTTAATAATTTCTTTTGCATTCTTTTTGAAATGCCCCGTCTGAAGCATTTAAATATATTTGATTTGATCTTTAAATGTGTTAACCATTCAAAAATAATAATTATGAAGCAAGCCAAAAATGAAATTATTATTGTAAAATACAAAATCAACTCTCCTTTTTGTAAAAACTCGGAATCATACTTTAGTTATCGGCAGCGGTGGCAAGTTGCTAGAACATATCGAGGATTTGAGTGCGAGATATTCAAGATAAGTGAATCGACACCAATACTGTTGATTAAGCTGATTGAGATGGGTATTGAGCTGCATAAAGCAGGCTTATTTTGACTCTTTTCGTTCCACCTCTGCTACAGCAGTGAGGTGGAGTTGCAGAAGCTTGCGTCGCCTTTGATCTACTGCGAGATGGATAGAGTAGATGAATGAAACCGCAATTACTACTGCTGATAGCATTTCCATATTCTCTATTTCTTTGCTCAATTGCTTTAACTGAGAGTCGGGATCTAGCAGTCCTGCTGACGATGCTGTTATTATGGCCATCATCGCCAGAACAATCGGTAATACAGTGAAAATTGTGGTTATGGCGTTTTTTAACACAGTGTCAGGTTCAATAGCTCTTAAACAAAGCTTAGCTTGTTGTAGGACATCCGGATCTAATGATTTGTAATTATAATAAATAGTCATGATGTCATCCTGACGGATATCTCTATCGTTTTTCTCATTTCTCGTCATATTTCTATAGATTTTCTTCTTGAGTTTTCTGAAATCTCTTAGTTCAGTAAACAAAGCAATGGCTGATACTGCGAGCAGCAAATAGTAATAGATCATATCGATACTCCTTTCTTTTAAATGAGTTATCGGCAAATAATCGATGGTAGGTAACAACAAGTGGGGGTGGTGATATGTAGTGGGGAAAGCACGCGACCCAAACAGAGATAGGGCCAAGGAGTTCTGGCAAGAACATGGTGGGGATATCACGAATCGCCGAATTGCGGAGCTACTTGGCATCGATGAAAAGAAGGTCGCTGTATGGAAGCAGCGCGATAAGTGGAATGTTGTACAACAAGATGAATCGAATGTTGTACAACAAAAAAAGAAGGGCGCGCCGAAAGGTAACAAGAACGCTGTCGGCAACAAAGGTGGAGCGCCGAAGGGTAATCAGAACGCTAAGGGTAATCGCGGCGGATCTGGTGGCCCGGCAGGGAATAAGAAGGCCGTCCGTACTGGTGAGCATGAATCCATATGGTGGGATACGCTTGACGAGGAGGAGCAGGAGCTGCTGGGCGAGATCGACACCGATCCGATCCGTCAGGCTGATGAGTCCATCACGCTTTTGACCATCCGCGAACGACGTATGCTTCAGCGGATTAAAAAGCTGACGGAAGGCCTCACGGAGAAGGAACGCAACGTTCTTTATGAGCTTAAAACGACGAAGGATGTCGCTATTGTGCATGATGAGAAATCTGGGCATACAAGGAAGATTCCTGTATCACGCGATGAATTGGTTAAGTCAAAAGTAGAAATTAATACCTACCGCAAGCTGGATGACATTCTAAAACTTGAAGAAGCCCTCACTCGTGTTCAAGATAAAAAGTTAAAGGCTATTGAGCTGAAGAACAGGCTTACTGCAACAGATGAAGAAAAGGAAGTGCGTACAGCAATCCTTCAAATCGAGTTGCAGCAGCTGCAAGGCGGTGCAGGTGCAACGCAAAGCTGGACGGAGGCACTGAAGGAAATCGCAGAGCGGCGTAAGGCGAAACGGGCTGAGGTGACGGCTAATGAGTAAGCCATACAATGTCGTCTCAGATATCGCGCAATTGCTCGAACTTTATTGGGATGACCCTGTTGCTTTCGGTGAGGATATGCTTGGCTTCGAGCCGGATGAATGGCAGCGAGCGGTCATGATGGATGTGGCGCTGTATCGTCTAACGAGCGTGCGATCAGGTCAGGGTGTTGGAAAAACAGGGCTTGAGGCTTCCCTTATTATTTGGTACTTGTGTTGCCGGCCCAATTGCCGTGTTGTTTGTACTGCTCCGACGAAACAACAGCTTAATGATGTGCTATGGGCAGAAGTGGCCAAATGGCTTGAAACATCCATGGTCAAAAACCTGCTCAAATGGACGAAGACCAAGGTTTATATGATTGGCCATGAGAAACGATGGTTCGCTACGGCTAGAACGGCGACTAAGCCAGAGAACATGCAAGGCTTTCACGAAGACTATATGTTATTTATTGTCGATGAAGCTTCCGGTGTGGCGGATCCAATCATGGAAGCCATTATGGGTACGTTGACTGGCGATGAGAATAAGTTGTTGATGTGCGGGAACCCGACTCGGACGAGTGGGGTTTTTTATGATTCCCATAATCGCGATAGAGGTCGCTTCCGAACACATAAGGTAGATAGCCGGACTAGTAATCGGACAAGCAAAGAAAACATCCAAATGCTTATTGATAAGTACGGCGCAGAGAGTGATGTCGTTCGGGTCCGGGTGTATGGTGAGTTTCCGAAGGCTGAGGCGGATGCCTTCATTGCACTTGAACTAGCCGAGATGGCCGCGGGCGCGAATATTGATCCCACTGGAGACGTTCTACACCTGGGCGTCGACGTTGCTCGCTTTGGTGATGACGAGACCGTCATTGCGCCACGTATCGGCATGAAGGTGTTCAAGCTCAAATGCCATAACAAACAGGATACCATGGTGACGGCCGGCTGGGTGATCGCTCTGGCACGGGACATGATCCGAAAGTATTCTCAGCTCCGCAATGTAGAAATCAAGGTCGACGACAGCGGTGTTGGTGGCGGGGTTACAGACCGGCTGAATGAAGTCATCCGGGAGGAAGGCTTGAAGGGCTGGCGTGTGACACCGATTAATAACGGGAGTAAGCCGACCCATAAGGAAGAGGAGCATTACGAGAATCGAGGCACGGAAACATGGGCAGATTTGCGCGATCTTCTGCAGGAGTCCTTCTCTAAACATATTCAGGGTCAACCAGTTTCGCTAGAGTTACCGAACGATGAGCGTCTGGTGACGCAACTCACGCAGCGCAAGTATCGCATGACCAGTAAGGGGAAAATTGCTCTTGAACGTAAGGAAGATATGAAAAAACGCGGACTGGATTCCCCGGACAGGGCGGATGCAGTCGTTTTGGCGTTCGCGCAACCGGAACGCGGAGGTGTATTCTTCCCGAATCAGAGATGAAAGGAGGGTTTATCAATGTCATGGCCATTTGGTGATGAGCAGCAAAAAGAAATCGAAGACATCATAATCCGCGGTGCAAGGACTGCCGCCACGCTGGAGCAGATAATTCAATTGGAAGTCGGGGATTGGCGTAACTCTGAAAAGAGAAATTGGATGGGTATCGGCGAGCGGTACTATCTAAACAAACCGGACATCCTAGAGCGTAAACGGACGGCGATCGGAGCTGATGGTGCTAAGGTGGTCGTTGGTAATCTGGCCAACAATAAATTGGCCAACGCCTTTGTGCGGAAGCTCGTCGACCAAAAGGTGGGCTATTTACTAGGCAAACCGTTAAGTATACAGACGGATAATCAGACCTATGCCGATGCGCTGGGAGAGATATTCGATAAGGCTATGCTGCGCCGGCTTCAGAGCACTGGCAAGGAGGCTGTAAACAAGGGGATTGCTTGGTGGTTCGTGTATTACGACGAAGCAGGAAACCTGAGTTTTAGGAAAATGCGTAGTGAGGAAATCATCCCTTTATGGGCTGACGAAGCGCACACAATTCTGGATGCAGTCATCCGTGACTATGAAGTCTTAGTGTATGAAGGATTGCAGCGTAAGACGGTCCGTAAAATCGAGTGGTGGGATAGGCAAGGTGTGCGGCGATATGTTGTCGAAGGTACTGGACTTGCGCCTGACGTTGATGCTGGAGCACTTGATTCACACTTCACGTTAGTAAATGGGGATCAGGAACAGGGGACGAATTGGGAGCGCATCCCCTTCATCGCTTGGAAGTATAACGAAGAGGAGCAACCGCTTGTCGAGATTATCAAATCGTTGGCAGATGACTACGATCGTAATAAATCTGATAACTCGAACAATCTGGAGGATCTCCCGGACAGCATTTATGAGGTTACAAATTATGATGGGACCGATCCGGGAGAGTTCAGAAAGAATCTCTCAACATACCGAACGGCGTTTGTGTCTCAAGGCGGTGGGATAAAGGCTATTAAACTGGACCTCAATACCGAGGCCTACAAGACACACATGGAACAAGCGCGAAAGGATATTTATGAATTTGGCCGCGGCGTCGATACACAGGGTGTGGACATCGGCAGTGCGCCGTCAGGCATTGCGCTTAAGTTCTTATATTCGGATCTCGATCTGGATGCCAGTCTCATGGAGACGGAGTTTCAGGCATCGCTGGAGCAGCTCCTTTGGTTTATTGATACGCATCTGCACAATACGACTCATTCGGATTACAGCGAGGAGAAAGTCTCCTTCGTCTTTAATAAGGACATGCCTACGGATGAATCAGCCATCATCACAGCAATCAAGGACAGCATAGGCATACTTTCAGACGAGACTCTTATCACGCAGCATCCATGGGTTACGGATGTTCTGGAAGAGCTAAAGAGGATCGAGAAGCAGAAGAAAGAAGCCTTGAAGCGAATGGAAGGCGCGTATGGTGGCCTACCTCCTAACCAGCCAAATGACGGGGACGAGGATGACGACGAAGGCGATGAAGAATGAGGTCCGCTGATTACTGGGCACGCCGCATGGAAAATTTGAATGAGGCAGAGCTTAAAAGAGGCGAGGACTACATCCGGGTACAACGTCTCGAGTACGATAAAGCCATGGCGCGCATCCAGAAGGAGACTCAGTCATGGTACGGCCGATTAGCTGAAAACAACAATGTCAGCATGGCGCAGGCGCGTAAACTATTAGGCGATAATGAGCTTCAGGAATTTCGCTGGTCGTTAGAAGACTACATCAAAGCTGGTCGTGAGAATGCTGTTGACCAAAGATGGATTAAGCAACTCGAAAATGCCAGTGCAAAGGTTCATATCACCCGTCTGGAAGAGCTTGAAACGAAGATTCAGCAAGAAGTCGAACTACTAGCCGCCAGCCGTGTGAAGGGTACCTCGGAAGTCCTAGGCAATATCTATAAGGATGGTTACTACAAGGGAATATACGAGGTGCAACGCGGAACCGAAGTAGGAGTTCCATTTGCAAAGTTGGATGTTCGTCAAATTGATAAGGTACTTGCAAAGCCATGGGCGCCTGATGGGCGCAATTTTTCGGAACGTATTTGGGGCGATAGGGACAAGCTGCTAAATGAGTTACAAACTGTGCTGACACAGGATTTGATCCGTGGTGAGCCGTCAGACAGGGTCATCGCAGACTTTGCCGATAAGATGGGAGTAAGCAAGAGTGCTGCTGAGCGACTTGTACTGACAGAGGCTGCATACTTTAGCGGTCAATCACGTATTGACGGTTACAGGGAGACCGGGGTCACGCATTATAAGTTTGTTGCGACGTTAGATAATCGCACGTCTGATAAGTGTCAGGGTTTGGACGGCGCGATTATACCACTGGAGGAGGCAGAGGCTGGCGTTAACTACCCACCAGTGCATGCCTACTGCCGTTCTACGACTATTCCTCATTATGATGATGAGAAGGAGGTGGGGGAACGAGCTGCGAGAGATAAGGACGGTAAGACTTATAGTGTGCCCGGGAACATGACGTACAAGGATTGGGTAGCTATGCATGCGCCGAAGGATGCTTTAGAGCCTGTCACGGCTGCAACCCCAGCCCCAACATCTCCCCCTAAAGTGAAGACGTCCGAGCTACCGCAAGAAGCGTCTGTACCGTTAACAAAGGTTGAAGAGGCGGCTGTTACCCGCTATATTGATGGAGAGTCGTATGCCGTTAATGATAAACTGCGAATTGGTCAGCCACTCGCTGCAAATGAAATGGAGTTGGTGGAGCGGCTGGATAGCGCAATATCAAAACTTCCGAAGTATACCGGGGACGTGTCGAGATCGCTTCACTTTGCAGCCGAAGAATCTCTTATAGAGTTTTTGAAAGATATCAAACCCGGCGCTGTGTTGCAATACCCGCAAAACATCTCTATGACAGCAAAAACTGCTTATAATCCTGATGCACAGATTCTATTTTATATTCTGTCAGCTGCACTCGGCGCAGATTTGACCAAGCTTAATCCTGGCGAGTTGGAAGTGGTTTATGGCAGAGACTTTCCGTTTGAAGTAGTAGCGATAGAGGTATTAAACGGTGTGCATCATATTCTCTTGCGGGAGATGATGAAATGAAAAAGGTTTTTTCAGACGATCGATGGAATGATACATCCGCTCCTAAAGTAATTGGCGAACGCGATGTATCGGACGAAGAGCAGTCCGAGCATCAGCAGCGCCTTCGTGATCATTTGAAAAAAATCGGAATAAAATCAGGACACGAATGAAGCACTCACGCTTAAGGCGAGGGTGCTTTTTTCGTGGCAGGAGGGTGGATCATGCCGCAGCGTTACAAAAAAGAAGTGTACATTGATGTTATTGAGTTTGACAATACACCAGGTAACCCTCAAGCGATCATTGACTTCACTGGTTATCCGATTGCTATCGAGTATCCCGGCGAAGTGGTGCAATTGCGCGTTATAAGAGGGGCGTATAGTGTATTGGTTGCCAAGGTTGGCCAACTCATTGTTAAGGAGCCGAGCGGGCAGCTGCGAGTTTGTGACCGCGAATCAATCGAGGCGGAATACACACCAGTAGATTAATGGGCCGCGGCTGAGACTACCGGGGCCTTCGTCGTTTCCCGCGACGAAAAATAACGGGGCATCACCGGACGCGACCGGGATAACAAGCGAAGATGATATGGAGGGATAGAGTAATGACCAAAGAACAATTTATCGCATTGGGGCTTACTGAGGAGCAGGCTGAGAAAGCTGCTGCAGCGTCTGCGGAGGAGCTGAAAGGCTATATTCCGAAGGCTCGCTTCGACGAAGTCAACGACGCCAAAAAGCAAGCTGAGAAGGACCGAGATGCTGTGTCAGGGCAGCTTGAGGGACTGAAAAAATCTGCAGGAGACAACGAGGAGCTAAAACAGCAAATCGAGAAACTCCAAGGTGACAACAAGTCCGCAAAGGAAAAGTATGAGGCTGACGCTAAAGAGCTTAGGCTAAGTACTGCTGTTAAACTTGCACTTGCCGGCAAGGTGCATGATCCGGATATTGTAGCCGGGTTGCTCGACAAAACGAAAATTGAATTGGACGACAACGGCGGCGTGAAAGCTGGACTGGATGACCAACTCAAAGCCCTGCAAACAAGCAAGGCTTTTTTGTTTGTATCGGAAGACGCGGGCACAGCCGGAAACTCCTTTCAGTTCAAAGGTTTTAAACCGCATGAAGGCGCGGGAGGTTCTGGCGGCGGCTCCAAGGATAAAGCCAGTGACTTCGGAAAACATGTAGCCGATTATGCTAGAGCCAATTCCGCTACATCTGATGCACAAAAATCTTATTTTGGAGGTTGATGCAGGTGAGTAAATTCGTAACAACGACTTATGGGAATCGCAAGGAAATTCTCAAATTCCCGGACCATTACGTTAATATGCCAATCACCGTCGACAATGCGGGAGTAACTGCAAATGCAGATGGAAAAAAGATTGTTCCTGCCGGCACGATCCTGGGCGGTGGCGTGATTACCGACCCTTCGAAGTTGGCGGTAAAGTCTAATGACGCCACCGCTGAGGGAGTACTCTTTTACGATGTCGATGTGACACACGGACCAGCACCGGGGGCGCTGATCATTCACGGCTTTATCGATCTGGCAAAGATCCCAGACGTTCCGGACGCTGCCGCTGTAACGGCACTGAATCAAATTACATTTATCGCCTAATGGCGGAGAGGAGATTTTTCATATATGCCTACTATTTTTGACTATGTGACAGCGCCGGCACTCGCCGCTTACATCGCCAATAACCCCAGTAACAACATCCCATACCTGGGAGCGGCGCTGTTCCCGCCTCGTAAGAAACTGGGCCTCGACCTAAGTTGGATCAAAGGGGCGCGCGGCGTGCCTGTCTCGCTGCAGCCATCCGCGTTTGATGCTAAAGCTACGCTGCGCGATCGTATCGGCTTTGCGAAAATTGAGACGGAAATGCCGTTCTTCCGAGAGTCTATGCGACTGGGTGAAAAAGATCGTCAGGAGTTGCTGCGGTTGCAGGACAACAGCAACGACCAGTACGTCATGCCGCTGATCACGCAGATTTTTGACGATCGTGCGCAGCTCGTAGAAGGCGCGCAAGTCGTCCCCGAGCGGATGATCATGCAGCTTCTGTCTAGCGGACATATTCGAATAACGTCAAACGAAACGCGCCAGGATTACGATTACAATTACGGTTTTGCGGGCAGCCACAAAGAAACGCTGACAGGTTCTGCACGCTGGAGTGATTCGAGTAGTACGCCGATTCAGGACATTCAGCGATGGAAGAAAATCATCAATGGAGACACCGGAGCCTCGCTGACGCGTGCGATCTGTACGGAAAAAACATGGGGCTATTTGATGCAGCACCCGTCAATTCGGCTTGATATGAACCCGATCGGCGGCCAGAACGTTATCATGACGGATGAACTGCTTCACGCATACCTCTTCAACAAATTGAAGATCCGGGTTTCCGTATACAACAAAATCTATGGCTTGCAAGATGGCAGCACACATCAGTTCTTCCCTGATGATTTCTTTACGCTCATTCCGGACGGTAACCTGGGCAGCACGTGGTACGGCACGACGCCGGAAGAAGCTGACCTGATGGCCGGGGCGACGGTAGCTGAAGTGTCTATCGTAAACACGGGCGTGGCCGTCACTACGATCAAAGAGCCACATCCGGTCAACGTCGAGACGATTGTGTCTGAGATTGTCCTTCCATCCTTTGAGACAATGGATACTGTCTTTATTGCGAAAGTAGCTTAGGGGGGCTTATGCCCCTCTCATTTACAATGAAAGGAGAATGAAGATGACGAGAAAAAAGAACGAGTCAACCGATCTACAACAGGACTTGCTGGAGGATTCACAAGCTGGGCTTGACCAAACGAAAGAAGGAGTTGCCCCTGAAAATTCTCCTGAACACAACGACCATTCGCAGGATCCGCCGCAAACGGTCAGAGTTGAATTTTTGACGAATGTGAAGCATGACACTGATTATTACCGAGCTGGGCAAAGGGAAGATCTGCCGAAGCAAGTGTTTGATACACTCTTAGCGGCTAAGGCGGTTCGAAGGCTGGGCGAATGATCGCGGCAAAAGACGTCTGGGAGATCGTGAAGCTACGGCTTGATCTCACAGATGACTCTCGTAAACCCCTTATCGATACGTACATTGCCGAGATTGAGCACCGAATCAAGCATTACTGCAATATCCGGCGGTTGCCCGACGGGTTGCTGTATGTTTGGGCGTCCATGGTTGTTGATGCTGTCCGTGTGGACTTGCCGCATGTGGACGAGATCGATGATACCGTCGGCGGCCAGTCCGCAAATGTGAAGGTGGGCGATACCTCAGTATCCGGCAGCGGAGGCGGCGGGCTTACCAATACAGCTAAGACCGGAATCGATCAGGTAGTGTTTAATTACAAGGCGGATCTCAATCGTTATCGACGATTGGGGTGGGGGCCGTGATCAATTACCGCCGGCATCGCCGCCAGATCGAGAAGATGTATGAGGACCGGGTGACGATAAGCCGCTATGAATCTATTAAGGACCCAAATACGCGAGAGACTAAGCAGCAGCCGATACCGCTGTATGAAAACAAGCCTTGCAAGCTCTCTCAGAGCGGCTTGGCGCGTAACGGCCAAACCGAGGCGCAAAATGACCTGCAGTACGATGCCAAATTGTTTATCTCTCCCGATTTGGAGATCAAGCAGGGCGACGTCATTGATGTCACGCGGGCGGCTACTGGCAGAGTGGAGACGTACACTGCCGGCGAGCCGTTCCCGCCGTATAGCAGCCATCAAGAAGTCAATCTGACGGCTAAGGGGTGGGCGTGATGCTAGACATTAAGGACATTCCGCGTCCTATCAGTAACGCCATTACTTTGAGCATCCATTTGGCGGATGGCAGTATATTTGTTCAAGAGCTATCCGTGGAGGAGTCTGAAGGTGCGCAATCATTTTTAGAATGGTATCGTAAACCCGGGCGCGCCAAAGTGTGGACTTGGCAGGTCCCTTCCGAATCTACTCTGCATGCCCTACATCATTCACATATCATTGGAGTTGATATGGAGGGCTACATCGAGCCGGAGGGCCGATCTTCGAAGTGGTACGAACGCATTCTGGACAGATGGTATGTGTGGAGGTGGGCACGCCGTGGCTCCGGGTAAGGGCGGGTTTGCGGAACTGTACAAGCTGCGCGACGGCCTGAATGAAATGAAAAAGGACGTAGCAGCGTTTATTGTTGATTGCATACGAGAGCTTGCTAACAGGTTGCTCGCCAAGACGGTTCCGCGGACTCCGGTTGATATGGGCGAGCTGCGCCGGGGATGGACGATCGGCGAAGTGGTTGTGACCTCGGCAGGCGCCGAGATCGAAGTGTTTAACCCGGTCTACTATTCCCCGTATGTCGAGTATGGCCATAGGACTCCGAATCATAAGGGATGGGTGGAGGGCCGCTTTATGATGACCATTTCAATCGAGGAGTTGGAACGGGAGTTGCCTGCAATATTGGAGAAAAAGATGAGTCGCTTTATCGAGAAGTACCTGGGGAGATGATGCCGTGGAAGTGACGATTAATGATGTGCGCTATGCAGTCAACCGCGCTTTGGACGACGCATTCCCGGACGTTGCAATATCGGGTGAGGAGATCAAGCAGATGCCTGGTCCTCCTCATTTTTTTGTGCGTTTATTGGAACCGGCGCACACGCAAGAACTAGGACGGCGTTACCGCCGTGATCATCCATTTGTTGTGCGCTATTTTAGTCCGGAGCGAGCCAACGACGACATGTACAATATGGCAGAGCAAATGACGGCGGCGCTGAAATGGATATCTATCGGTGGTGGCAAGTGTCCAGGGAAGGGCATGCGATTTCAGATCATTGATGAGGTCCTGCATTTTTTTGTAAGCTATACCTTGCTGGTTTGGGAGCAAGAACCGGCTGCTACGAAGATGCAGTCTTTTGAACAGGAGGGGAAGGTCATTGAAACGTAAAGAACAAGAGGAAGAGCAGCACTCGGTTTCGGTTGTCCCTCGCTTCACGCGGGATCAATTTCTGCAATCCCGACAGAGGACGGGTAGAGAAAAGGACGTGTTGGCCGTGGTGCTGGAGTCTGGAAAGACTTACACGATCGCAGAGGCCAATGCAGCCATCAGATTATTTCTAACGAAGGAGGCGGATTAGTTTGGCTGGAGGTACATGGGCAACTCAAAACAAAGTAAGACCAGGAGTATATATCAACTTCAAAGGCAGTCCGAAGCCGTTGGGTCCATTAGGAGAACGTGGCATTACGTCGATGGCCTTAACACTGCCTTGGGGTGCGCCGAAAGAAGTCATGGCCATCGAGGCAGGCGATGACATTCGTGATCGCCTTGGGCTAGATCTGACGGACTCAGCTCTCCTGATCCTACGGGAAGCACTGAAGCAGGCGCAAACTGTTCTGCTGTATCGATTGAACTCGGGTACAAAGTCCAGCGCTACAATTGGAAGCCTGACCGCTACAGCGAAGCTTGGGGGTACATTGGGCAATGATCTGAGCATTGTCATTCAGGCGAACGTCGATGACGAGAACCTGTTTGATGTGTATACGCTTCTGCGCAGCTCAGAGGTCGATAAGCAGACCGCTGCCGATGCAGCAGGGTTGAAAAACAATAGCTACGTGGACTTCAGCGGCACGGGCAGCCTGACAGCAACGGCCGGCGCAGCTCTTGAAGGTGGTACGGACGGCACCGTTTCCAATCAAGACCACTTGGATTATATGTCGGCTATTGAATTGCATGATTTGAATACGATTGCTTATACCGGCACAGACGTGGCGTTAAAAGGCGTGTATACAGCTTTTGTCCGCAGGCTGCGAGAGACGGAAGGCAAGAAGCTGCAACTGGTGGTGGAGAATTACCCTTCAGCTGATTACGAGGGTGTAATCAGTGTTAAGAACGGTGTTGTTCTGTCGGACGGCACTACGCTGACAGCTGCTCAGGCAACAGCATGGGTCGCAGCGGCAACAGCAGCCGCACCGGTTAACCAGTCGTTGACTTATAGCGCTTATGATGGCGCGGTGGATGCGTCTCCTCGCTATACGAATACGCAAATCGTAGAGGCACTTCAGGCGGGCGAATTCGTGTTCACAGCTAATCAGGGTCGCGCCATTGTCGAGCAGGACATCAACACCTATACGAGCTTTACCCAAGAGCGTGGTAGGAGCTTCAGCAAAAATCGTGTTATCCGTGTCTTGGATAGTCTTGCGAATGATGTTCGGCGAATCTTTGAAACCTTCTACATTGGCAAAATCGGCAATACTTCAGATGGCCGTGCGCTGCTTGTTTCGGAAGTTGCAAATTATCTCCTTGCATTGGAAGGACTCGGAGCAATCGAAGGTATTGATGCTCAAACGGATATCGCCGTAGCAGAGGGTGCGGAATCAGATAGCGTCGTGATTAACCTCAATATTAAGCCGGTGGATGCTATCGAAAAAATCTATATTTGCGTGGAGGTGAAGTAAGAGATGTCCTACTTTCGTGAAACAGATGCAATCAGCGGTAAATCGGCGAAAGCCTACGTGACAATTGGTGGTCGTAAGGAGGAACTGTTCTACGCTAAGTCTCTTGAGGCTACCATTGAGAAAAATAAAGTGGATGTGCCCGTGCTGGGCAAGACGAACACACCGCAACGGGCCGCTGGCTGGTCCGGATCTGGTTCACTGACAATTTACTATGTTTCTTCTATCTTTCGGCAGCTTATGCGCGACTACATCAGGACGGGTGTGGATTTTTGGTTTGAGCTGATGATTGTCAACGAACAGCCGGGCAGTACGGCGGGCAAGCAGATCACATATTTGAAGGAGTGCAATCTCGACAGTGTAATCGCGGCGCGCTTCGATGCAAGCAGTGACGACATGCTTGAAGAGGAGCTGCTGTTTACGTTCTCCGATTATGAAATTGGGGAGAAATTTAATACTATTACTGGCGCCTAATCAGGCGCCTTATTTTTCACAACTTATAACTTGGAGGGATTAACTATGAGTTTACAAGACTTTCTGAATAGCAACCTGGTGACCGATCTGACGGAGGATGTCGCGGTTTCTACGCGTTTTAAAGACAAAGATGGAAATCTGCTGAAGTTTAAAATTAAGGCCATGTCAAATCCAGATTTTAATGACCTTCGTAAATCATGCACAGAAGTAAAGAAGAATCGCAAGGTTGAATTTGACTCTCATAGATTCAACCTGCGCATGATCATCAACCATACTGTCGTGCCGGATTTCAAACATGCTGAAAGCATTCAAAAGCTTGGGCTGCACACTCCTGAGGAATATGTTGAGAGCACGCTGCTGGCTGGTGAGGTCACAACACTAGCAAGTAAGATCCAAGAGCTTAGCGGATTCGATGTCGATATGAGCGCGCTGGTTGACGAAGCAAAAAACTAATACAGGAGGGCGACGCAGACGCAAACTATGCGTACTATGCCCTCCATAAGTTTCACAAGTGGCCGGGGGAGTTTATGGCACTCTCACGAGAGGAAAAAGCATTTGTAATGGCCGCTATCGATGAGAGAATAGCGGCTGAGAAGAAAGAAACGGCAAAAATGAAACGGAAATAGGCGATTCCTCGTATTATGTGGTATTATGTGGCAACATGTAGAAAATAGTAGAAACGAGGAGGAAGTGTGTTGAAGAAAATTTTTATGAGTCTGATTTTGCTATCGATGGTAATTGTCTCAGCATGTTCAAACGGTGGGGACAGTAAAAAGGATGAAAGAACGCTACAGGATTTCATTTCTGCTTACACGGAGGCGGGAGTAGAAGTTGATCCAAATGAAAAACCAATGTTTGAGGCTGTTAAGGCTAAAGACGGAGTTATTTTTTATATGGACGGGTCCCCTGTTAAAATATATGAATACGAATCTGCTGGTAAACTGAGTGATTCGTTGAAAAATTCCGGGTTCTCGGACTGGCCGACTAATGGCCGCTTTGCTCTCGAAACAAAAAAAGATGAAGCTGTAGAAGTATTCAAAAGCGTACAGTAAACAAATCTTAAGTCAGTTAGGCCCCTCATTTTCGAGGGGTCTTTTTATTTGTATTGGAAGGAGGTGAGGCTTTGCCAACCGTTACATCAACGCTAAAACTAATGGACGCTATGACAGCGCCGATACAGAGCATAACGCAGTCCATGGACGCCTTAATCTCGTCAGTAGAAAAAATGTATGAGTCAATAGGACAAATTGAGACATTGTCGAAATCAATGAGCTCAACGAAAGCGGCGTTAATATCCGTCGAGGGTGAAATGGCTGATGCGATTGGTCAGGCGGTCTTAGCTCAAGAAAAACTCAATAACGAAATTAGTAAGCAGCCTCCGGCCCCCACCGTTCCGGCAGAAACTCCTGGACCAATATCGTCAGTAACGATGTCGGAACCAGTGAAGTGGGATTCATGGGACGGCCCAGAAATGTTTCAGACATCCGGCGTGGAAAGGTACGCCCAAGAGATCACGGCGCTGCAGTCCAAGATGGATGAGTTGGCCACCTCGCAGATGGCTCTCGATCGATCTGATATATCCTTCTTGCCTGACAATGCCGCTGAAGATATAAATGCACTGCAAACACGTCTGGAGCAATTATATGCTCAGTTGCAGCAAGTCACTCAACAGAAGGATCGCATGAGCGCAAATGCATCGCCAGAAGCTTTCGACGCATTGAATGATTCCGCGGGGAAGATCCGGAAGACAATACACGATGCAATTGACGAGCAAAATGCTATGAATCGAGCGATGCAAGCCGGTGATCTATCAAAGGTGCAATCCTCCTATACCAAGCTGCATAACATTATAGACTCCACTGAGGGCGAGATCCGAAACAATAAAAAAGAACAAGAGCGTTTTAACAAAAGCCTCAAAGATGGGGAGAAAGCTGGAGACGGGCTTCTTGGAAAAATTACGGCAATAGGTGCAACGTACATTGGAATCAATCAGATGAAGTCATTTTTAGGTACTTCATTAGCTGGTGCCAATGACCAAATAAGAGCTGAACAGCGGCTCCAGTCCATTATGAGTAATGTTAATGGGATGACGCAGGATGGCATTGAGCTAGTGAAGCAACGTGCAAACGAGTTGGAGGCAACTACATCCATAGCTGCGAGCACGGGCATCTTCGGTCAGTCGCAGTTAGCAGAATATGTCTATGACCCTTCAAACGTATCAGCAATGACGGAATCCATGTACAATCTGGCGACTGAGACCTATGGTGCGAGTGTTAGCCAAGATCAGTTGATGCAGACGGCAAACCTCATGGGAAAGGTCATGATGGGTGACATTAATGCTCTGTCTCGTAATGGATTTAAGATTGATGCCATTTTTAGCGAAGCCGAACAAACCCTGCTTAAGACCGGTACAGAGGCAGAGCGAGCTGCTCTCGTAATCCAAATGATTGACGAAAACTTATCGGGACTTTCTCAAGCAATGGGAGAGACGCCGGAAGGACAAGCAATCCGGCTAGCCAATGCATGGGGGTCAGTTACGGATAAAATCGGCTATGGACTCATGCCGATTATCTCTCAGTTCTCCTCTTATATAATGGATAACATGCCTGTAATTGAATCTATTGTGATGACCGTGTTTGGTAGTATTTTTAGTATAATCCAAGCCGTTATGGGGGTAGCGATGGCTACTGCAACTTTTTTTGTTGATAACTGGAGCTGGATAGAACCGATACTGTGGGGCATTGTAGCTGCGATTGCTGCTTATCTGATCATGACAAAAGGTGTGAGCGCGGCGCTTCGTATCGCCGCTATTGCACAAGCGCTCTTTAACGCTATCATGAACGCTAACCCCTTTGTACTAATTGCGACACTTATTATTGGTGTCATTACAGCTTTAGTCCTGTTATGGCAAAAAAACGATGCGTTTGCAGCTGCCATGATGCGCGGATGGAATATGATCCTAAATTTCTTTGATCAAATCCCGATTTTCTTCAGACGGATTGGCAATGGCATCGTTAACATCTTCCAGAGCATGCGGGTCAAGTCGCTTGAAATTATGGAGAGTTTGATTAATGGTGTTATTGATCGGGTTAATGATCTAATCGAAAAACTTAATAAGATACCAGGTGTAAGCCTTGATGCAGTAGGTCATGTGGAGTTTGCATCGAAAGCTGCTGCTGAAGCTGAAGCTATTAAACAAGCAGGTGAAGAAGCCATCGCCGAAATGGATAAGTCGGCTGCCGCTAAAGCTGCTGCTCGGGAACAGAAGGTCCTCGATACAATGGAGGATCGAGCACGGAAGCGAGAAGAGGAGGAAAAGAAGAAGGAGGATCAGTTTGCTCCCCCGCCTTTGGTTGGAGGTCTGGACAACGGTAAATGGAAGATTGACGATGAGCCTTTAAGCGTCGATAACGTTAAGCAAGTCGATAAGATCAAGGACTCGGTTGATATTAGCAGTGAGGATCTGAAGATGATGCGCGAGCTCGCAGAAATGAAGAACATTCAGAATTATGTTACGCTGCAGCCGAGTATAAACTTCGGGGATACGCACATCCGTAATGAGAGCGATCTAAATACGATCGTGTCACGCATTACAACTCAGTTGGAACAGGATATCGCTGCAAGCGCAGATGCGGCATATGGATAGAGGTGGAGAGCGATGAAAATATATGGTATTGAGCTGAGCTTTAACAACAAGACTAGCAGGCTGCCGATACCAGTCAACCCCTCGGCAATTGACGTTGGGGAGTCTGGACAAGGCAAGACCTACAACGTTGCTGGCTTGGGGGAAATCAACGTCATAAAAGAGCGGAGGCTATCAGAATATAGCTTCAGTGGTATTTTTCCCGCTCGCCATTATCCGTTTGTGACGGTCTCCGAGTTGTATCCGCCTGACTTTTACATTGAGATGATCGAATTTTGGCTCAACCAAAAGAGGCCGATCCGATTTATTATGACCAGTGATAGCTTTGACATTAATACACCAGCTTCAATCGAATCATTTGACTGGCGCGAGGTTGCCGGCAGCGGCGGGGATATCGAATATAACATCAAATTAAAGAAGTATGTCTTTTATGCTGCGCGTAAGATCGTGCAAAAAGCACCAACCGGAAGCGGAACTGCTCAGAAAGCTTCGACCACCAAGCCCCGCCCTAATGATAAGCAGCAGCCAAAGACGTACACAATGGTTGCCGGCGACTCGCTTTGGAAGGTTGCACAAAAACAACTCGGCAATGGCGATCGCTGGAAGGAAATCCAGACGCTAAATGGTATCAAAGACGCTGACTTGAAGCGTCTTGCTGCAGGAAAGGTGCTGAAGCTGCCATGATGGATGTTAAGATCATCAATAAGCAGGGTGCTGAATGGGATATCTCCGAGATTGTGGAGGGTATGTCCTGGAAGACGTCGCGGATTGGTAAGGCGGGGAGCATCAGCTTCACACTTATCAAAGGAGCCCCGCTGTATCAGCTGAAGGATTTCGCCTACAGCAATGGCGATGTTGTCCGTTTGCGTGTTGGAAAAACGAATCTTTTTCACGGCTACATCTTCAGCATAGACGGCGGCCGCGACGAGGCAGTAAAAATCACAGCATATGACCAGACGCGCTACCTGATGAACTCGGATACTTATGTATTCAAAGGCGTAACCGCCGCCGATGTCCTGCGTCGAATCGCTAAGGACTTTGAAATCAAGCTCGGTACGGTAGATGATACTGGGTATAAGATCAAGACGATGAGCGAAGATGGTCAAAAGCTAATTGATATCATCTGCAAGGCAATTACGATTACCTATGCGAACACCGGAAAGGACTATTGTCTATACGATGATTTTGGGTCTCTTTGCTTGCGTCTCATCGATGACAGGCAATTGGATTTTTACATCGGCGATGGGAGCTTAATGACGGACTACAGCGTAAAGACATCGATTGACAGCGATACCTACAACCGCATAAAGCTGTACAGGTCAAACAAAAAGACTGGTAAACGCGACATTTTTATGTCGCAAGATACAGTCAATATAAAGCGTTGGGGCGTGCTGCAGCTTTATCAGAGCGTTGAAGAGGATGCGAACGAGGCACAGATCAAGGAGCTGCTTAACTCATTGTCCCTAATCAAAAACCGGGAGACCAAATCGCTTAAGATTAGTGCCTTGGGAGATACTCGGGTCCGCGCCGGCATGCGCATAAGAATCCGGATATCCGAATACAGTGTTGACCAGGCATTACTCGTTGACGAGTGTACCCATAACTTTGACGGCTCCGAACATTCGATGACATTGGATATGAGGGTGGTGTAATGGCAGATTTACTTAGCCTAATCAAACAAGCTGCAGCTGGTGCGGTGGATGCGACGAGCCCGGCCGCTGTGATGTTTGGCTTAATAACTGATGATAATCCGCTGGAGGTAAACGTGGACCAACGTTTTTCCCTCCCTGCGGATTTTTTGATTGTGCCTGAGTCGTTGACCCGGTTGGAGTTGCCGCTGTACCACACCCATCAATACACGGACACGAGTGACAGTGGGCCGGCTACAAAGACAACGTCAGCTGCTCTACCGGAGGAGCCGGTTGTCATACGTCGCGGATTGAAGAAAGGCGATAAGGTGGTGCTGCTTCGTGTGCAAGGCGGGCAGCAGTATCTCATTTTGGATAGGATGGTGAGCGGCAATGATACCTGAACTGGATCCAGCCTTGCTGGACCGTCCTTTGGATGATCATCCACAGCCATCTTTGACTTGGCAGCTTGATTTAGACAAAGGTAAAATTACTGGCCGTATTTATGGTCTTGATGCCGTCAAGCAAGCCGTATTCAAAGCGCTTCAGACGGTACGCTTCAACCACGATATCTATGATTTTGATTACGGCCATGAGTTGCCGTTGCTCCTGGGCAGCAACCCAATTTTTGCGGAATCAGAGGCAAAACGATTAATTGAAGAAGCGCTTATGACAGATGATCGCATCGACCGGATCGATCAGATTACTACAGAGGTGGCTGGAGAACAAATTATGATCCGCTTCGTGGTTCATACTGCCTTTGGCAGCTTCGAGCAGGAGGTGAGCACTGTTGTATGAGCATATGACATTCGATTTTATTTTGCAGCGTATGTTGGCCAGAGTGCCGGAGGATATCGATAAGCGTCAGGGTAGCGTGATTTACGAGGCGTGCGCGCCGGCAGCGGTAGAGCTGGCCCAGATGTATATCGATTTGGATGTTAATTATAATCTGTCCTTTGTGGATACGGCCAGCGGAGAATACTTGAGCCGCAGAACCTCCGAGTTTGGTGTTAACCGTAATCCGGCCACGGCTGCTGTCCGTCGTGGACAGTTCTACAATGCGAGCAATGCGTTGATGGATGTTCCTATTAGCAGCCGCTTTGCGGTTGGTGGTTTGACTTATGTCGTGAGGCAGCGGATCAGTATGGGCACGTATCAAATGAGATGCGAAACCGTGGGTACAGTTGGCAATGAACAGTATGGTGCAATGCTGCCGATCGATTATGTGGATGGACTAGCGAGAGCAGTGCTTTCGGATGTTTTGGTTCCAGGGGAAGACGCGGAGGCGGATGAAGCGTTGCGCCAACGATTTTATACAGCGGTTAATGAACCGCCGTTTGGTGGCAATGTCGCCGACTACAAGCAAAAGATAAATGCGATCTCCGGCGTCGGCGCCGTCAAGATCTATCCTGCATGGCAGGGCGGGGGGACGGTCAAATGCACATTGATAGCAGCGGACTGGCAGCCGCCATCCTCGGCATTGGTTTCGGAAGTCCAGACTTACATGGACCCGACGGTTAATAGCGGGCAAGGGGTGGGTCAAGCGCCTATCGGGCATGTAGTGACCGTTGTCGGCGTGGCAGGGCAAACCATTAACATTAAAACCACATTGACACTAGCCAGTGGAGTAACTCCAGGTCAAGTACAGCCAGAGATCGCTGCGGTTATATCCGGATATTTATTGGAGCTGAGGCACGATTGGGCTAATCAGCAACAACTCATTGTTCGGACCGCGCAAATTGATGCACGGATGCTTACAGTTGCAGGAGTGGAGGATGTTGAAGGGACACAGATAAATGGCTCAGCATCTAACCTGATCCTTGGCGTCGATGAAGTACCTGTGATGGGGGCGGTGATCATTAATGGCTGATCGTATATTAAGTCATCTGCCTGATTTTTATAACGTCGTCGAAGATTTTTTACGGTTGGGTCACACGGAAAGTATTGAGCTGGATCTACTGCAAAATGCGGTGGACCAGCTTTTTAATGACCAATTTGTCCTGTCAGCAGGGCATCAGGCTATTCGCCGGCGAGAGCTGATGTTGGAAATTCAAGCAGATCCGACTGAAACACTAGAATTCAGGCGCCGTCGCATTCTTAACCGCTATCAAACCAAGCCGCCGTTTACAGTCCGCTACCTGCAGCAGCAGTTAGATATGTTGGTAGGAAGCGGCATGACGATCGTATCAGTCGACCCGCAAGCTTTTGTACTTACGGTTACGACCAACCTGGACAACGCTAGTGTTTTTCGCGAAGTGTTGCATACGGTTGAGACGATTAAGCCGGCCAACTTGCTCTATCAACAGAATACCGCTTTGGATGATGATATTGGTCTGAAAGAGTATCTAAGCAGACAAGTCATAACTCGAAATTATAAGCTGGACGGATCTTGGAAGCTTGGCGAAAAGCCGTTTATGACCCTGGGTGTGGAGGTGCCAGTAACATGATCGATTCCGATCTACTTAATAGTATTGCGCAACATGTTAATAGTAGAGTCGACAAAGTGGTCATCAATGGTTCATTTGTCATTACTGACTTTGTTGTTAAAGCAGTGACGGACAATGTCATGGCGCTAAACTACATCGTGCCAGCAGCGGAAGTATCGCTCATTACAATGATAGAGCTAAAGGATATGTCGAATAAGGTCTTAACGAGCAGACCAGTAAACGTGCCCGTTGTGGCAGACCTTATGATGCTCCAGACCATAACGGTAAAGGAGGTTTAGTGACTTGGCAAAAACGGACTGGAAGATGGGCGATACAGTCGGCCCAACAGACATGAACCAGCTTGGTCAAGAGATTAATAATTTAGCATCATCCGGATTATTAGTCGTTAAGACGGGGGTCAACATGAACAACGAGCTGACCCCTGGTTGGTACTATGTGACTGAGGGGGCCACAAACAGCCCTCAGCCAAGCGGCTATTATCGCGTTGTAAGGCGCGACGACTATTACATTTTGCAGATATTTTATAGTGACCAAGGTAAGGGTACTTGGACAAGGGCTCGCCGCGGCAACGTTGTATGGCCGGAATGGAGCCGCTCAGGCGGCGGGGGACTCATAACGCCAAACGTCAGATTAGCAGATATAAACATCAACAATCCCGTAGCTAACACGTATTACACATTGATTGATATATCGAGCGCTGGTAGGCTGAGCCGTTTAGTCGTGACAGGCACGCAGACTAACAATAATTATCGCGTCCGGCTAAGAGTGGACGGAGTAGAATCCTCACTTGCAACAGAATCAGGGCAAGCGCATAACGGACGTGGCTATCCTCACGCAAGCGGTACAACTGCCTACTCCGCAGCCTACTCTCTTGATTATTTTACTGACATTGAGTTTAAGTCCCTTAAAATCGAAATCATGTCAACAGTAGCAGCTACTCAGATGCAAGGCTCTGCTGACTATGCGCTGGTTTAAGGGGGATGTAACGTATGCCACAGATTCTGCGAGGCATTGAAACAACTCACCTTAACGTCAACCCAAATCAATGGGTTGTTGCTGGAGAAGTTACAGGCATTAAGGGACGTATTGACAGGATTACGGTTATTGCGGTCAAAGACGGACAAATAGGGGGAGTTCGCTATACTGATGTTCGAGTTAGTGTAGACGGCGGGGCTTGGCACGACATTCATATCGGCGGTACAGCAGACTCTAATTTGAGTCGTATGATTATGGTCACGTACTCTGCTTCTGCTTTTAACCAGAGGGTAGATATTAAAGTACCTACCGACTTCGAAAGCTCTTTTCGAATAGAGGCACGACAAAAATTAACCACGCAACAAGCAAACATAACATCCGCAGTAGACTACGTTGAGTTTATGGATTAGACAGGAGTGATAAAATGCTGCCAAAAAACACCCGCATAGAAGAAAACGGACAAGTGATGATCGAACGTAACCCGGGAGAATGGGTCCATCATTCAATGCGTTACCACATTCGGGCCGAGCTTGTAGACGGAGGAGTGAGAGCTGCTCTTTTTGATTACCTTGGCCAGCCTGCAGAGTTATCCGGAGTAAAGGTTTCTTTCCAGCTCGCTGCTGGTGAAGAATTCTTAATTGAAACGCGAGCAGGCGTTGCCACCTTGCTAGATGACAGGCCAATCTCTTACGTGTATATTAGCTCCAACTATCCCGGAGTTGATCCAGCAGAGATTGGCCAGCAGCCGAATCCGCTAATGGATATCGATTTAATGGGTGCGCAATTGGTACAACAAGAGCTGGAGGCGCTTGAGTTAAAAGCTATTAATGCCATGCTAGGTGCGCAAATGGTGCAGATGGAATTGCGGCTTTTAGCGCTGGAAGGAGGTGCGGTTGATAATGAGTGATTTTGAGCGTATCCAATTTTACTATCAAAAGGGCTGGGCAACAGACTCGCAATTACGGCAATATGTTACCTACAAAGCAATAACACCTGAGCAATACAAAGTGATTACAGATCAAGATTTTTAAGGCTCCGCATAGGCGGGGCCTATTTTATTGGGAAAGGGACGATAAGATGCCAGACATGCAAAATGAAATGTTGCAGCGCATGACGCGAGTCGAAACGAAGGTTGACGGCATGGACGGCAAACTCGATCGAGCAATTACGGCGAATGAAATGGCTGTTGAAGCCCGCGCTTCTGCCAGTTCAGCTCATAAGCGTATCGACAAAATCGAAGACAACCAAAAATGGATATGGCGGACAATGGTCGGGGCGGTGCTTGTAGCCGTGGTCGCCTTTATCATTGGCGGTGGTCTTAAGCCATGATCCAGCGAATAAAAATCAACGGTGTTACCTGTGATGTTTGCGAGGCCGACTCGCGAGTTGATGACATCTACGCCGCCTTTGGAGCTAAGATGACTATCAATCAGCTCGCGGTGGCTACCGGGGCGGATGTGGCCGGGAATCTACCTTATGCAGAATACAAGATTGGAGGCGTGCCGTTAGGGCGGAACGTCGTTGGTGGAAAACAGGTATCAGTGGACGGGCCAAAGACGATCGCGCGCGACTCGCTTTTTATGCTGTCGGATGAAACGATGCACATCGGCAGGCCGCCTGCAGGTGTAACGTGGTCCTTGCAGGGATCGCCACCGTTGCTTGCCGGCGGAGTGGATGTCGTGGACGATGGCATCAAGCGCGATCAACTCGGCAAGGATATATGGGCTAACAATGCCAAGCATATCCGCATCGCCTACGGCCTGAAATCGCCGTACGAACTGGTCATTGTTCGAACGCGGGCAGAAGTCACTCTGAAGGCGTTGGCGGAAATCATGAAGACTCTAGGTTGCGTAGTGGCGATTAACGGTGACGGCGGTGGTAGTACGACACTTTATCCGGCTGACAGCGGCAATGGCCGCAAACTCGGCGCGGCATTATGTATCAAGGGGGCGGCAAAATTGAAGCTTATTGGAGATCAAAAACCGAAGCTTGTCATTGACCCAGGGCACGGAGGTAAGGACCCGGGGGCGAGTGGGAACGGGATTGTTGAAAAGCATATGGTGCTGGACATCTCGCTCTATCAATACAAGCGTTTCAAAGAGTTGGGCATCAAAGTGGCGTTGACGCGGGACAGTGATATCACACTGGATTCAAATGCGCGGGCTGCGCTGGTCAAGGATAGTGGGGCCGAGCATTGCATATCGAATCATGTTAATTCCGCATCATCGTCTACAGCTGCGGGTGTTGAGACGATACACAGCATCTATAGTGACGGCAAACTGGCTACGGCACTTATGCAAGCTATTGCCGATGCAGGACAACCAAAGAGATCTACACCAGTCTTTAGCAGGAAAAACGAAGCAGGCACAAACGATTATTATTTTATGCATCGGCTGACTGGTAATGTATCAACGATAATCAGCGAGTACGGCTTTTGCAGTAGCCCAGCTGACGCTGCGCGCCTCATTGAAAATTGGAAGACTTACGCCGAGGCTGTCGTTAAGGCGTATTGCCAGTTTGAAGGCCACAAATACACGCCGCCTGCAGGGACGACGCAGCCGCCAGTTACTCCGGAGCCGAAGCCTCCTAAGACGGTAGAAGGCTTTACGGATATCTCGGGCCATTGGGCGGAAGCGTCTGTCGTTAAGGCGATCAGGGCTGGTATCTTAAACGGCGTCGCCGCAGATCGCTTTGCTCCAGATCAACCGCTCACGCGTGCGCAGGCGGCCGTTTTACTGGACAGGCTCGGACTCCTTGAGAATGGAAAGGAGGTGAAATGAATATGGAGAACGATATCATCCAATACATCATGTCTGAAGCATTGGTGCTTATGCCGGTGCTTTTTATTATCGGCCTGCTGCTGAAGAACACGCCGAAGGTTTCTGACTGGACAATCCCATGGGCGCTGCTCGGACTCGGTATTGCCAGTGGTATTATGATCGTCGGCGATGTGCTGCAAGGCGCTATTCAAGGCGTGCTTGTGACTGGCGCAACGGTTCTGGCTCATCAACTCATTAAACAATCCTTAAATAAATAGTAAGCACAAGAAAACCCGTGGACCATGATGAGCCGCACCCCTTCGTCTGGACTAGTATAGCATGTGTCCAGCTTTTGGGGTGTGGCTCAATTGGATAGCGGGTTTGGAAAAGGAGCGATAACTATGTCCGTTCAAGATCAAGTAGAACGACTAGAGGCAGAAATAGTTGAACTTAAATATCAATTGATGGTCCTACAAAACTATGTAATGCCTAATACAATCCCGGAATGGGCACAAGCAGCTTCAGATAAAGCGAAGGCAGCGGGAATGGTTCCTTCGCCAGTTAACGGCGGCTACGATTTCTATAGAATGACAGCCTTCCTAGACGAAAAGAGATTGATTTAAGATTTCAACACATTTTTAAGTCCTTCAGCCGTTAACGCGGGCGCAGTTTGCGGCAGTTCTATATCGAAGCAGCAAAAAAGCCCTTTAGCTTTAAGTTAAAGGGCTTTAATGAATATAGTCGTCACCATTATTGCTAAAAGGGAATACTTCCAGATAAACATTATGGGGAAGTGAATCTTTGAATTGATTTATCTCATTTTTTTGTTGTTCATTTACATTAAAAACGCTTATCTTGCCAATGGGATTTCCTTTTGAAATATAAACTTTTAATTCAACATTTTCGGAGGAAATGAAACTGAACTGATTTATCCATTGCTCACATTTTTCACTTATTTTTTTTAATGCATTACGCTCATATTGTTTTTCAGATTCATTTTGTTTGTCACGTTTTCGAATTCCGATAAATATGATTGTTAATGTTATCAAAGGAAAAACGATCATTGAAAGTACTTGCAGTGAATCACTAAAAATCTGAGTGTTAATCAGTAAATAAATAATGCCAATTACAAATGAAGAACTCAACCACAGAATTGGCACTATCCTAATAAATATCAATTTCATTGCTTGATCTTTATTAAATGGAAGTCCAATTCTCCAACCTTTAGAAATATAAAATACGAAGGCGAGGAGTGACGATAAAACTAACAGTCCAATTTGGATAATTAGCCATATGGGCATATCCTCGCCTCCTTAAACTAAGTATTTTCCTCTTTTAGTGTCAATGGTATCTCACGTAACGATGGATTAAGGTTCTTTTGGTCTGTTATAACTAATCTAAACTTGTACTTCGTAAATGAATCAGACACAATAAACTTTCCTTTAAATGTGCCATCTACATTTTCAAGTTCTATATTATTGTCTGGAATCGGACTTCTTAGTGCACGAAGGACGGCTCTTGGGTTTGTATGTTCAATTTTTTCTTTGGATCTTTCCGTCAACAATTCAAAAGAAAATTTGTACTCTTGACCAATTTTTAAAACTTCAGTTGGAGGGCCAATGAAAAAGAGTGCATATTTTTCATCATACATTACAGTCAATCGTAGATACACCGAATCAAGAGTAACTCCCTTTACATTATCTGCAACTGCTTCTGAAAGTGTTCCGGCAAGATGCTTCTTACCAATTAATGTAACACTGAAATCAGAAATTGCAAAGGGGTTCATCCCTAGAAAGTTTGACCAAATCATCTCTGGCGTGATATACGCATTAGTTTCTTCCCACATAATCGCTGGTATGTTACCAAGACGTATGTTTAAATTCTTTACGTCTTCAGTAGGCCCAAATGGATTTTTCGAGTAATATTGCAGTACTAACATTTCGCTTTTTGATAAAGAAAGCTTCCCCCAATTTTTTGTAACTGTATCTCCTGGTTTTACATTTGTCCATGAATCTTCATCAATCGAATCCAACTCATCAACAGTTACAAATCTGTACAAGGTATCAACTTTTGTCCCAAGCGTTTGCGTTGTGAAAAGAATTTCTAGACCATCAGGTGTGGCAGTAATGGCCGGTTTTGTGAATGGAGCAATCGTATCAATTGAAAATTCGTATTCCTTTGATTTTATCGGCCTTCCGAATATATCTTTACCAAAGGCGACAATTTTATGATTGCCTGCAGGAAGGTCTAAAGAAAATGCATCCTTATATGTTGTTGGTGGCTCTCCATTTAGGGAATAGTAAACCACATCAATTAGTTCGTTATTCGCGTTGTTTATGCTTACATCTATAGGACCTGAAAAAACAAGTTGATACTTTACTTTTTTCGTATCTTTTTGTGGTTTGGCCACTATTTCAATTATTGGTATAGTCGGTTTCTTTTCTATTAAATCGGCGCTGTTCTGTTGTTTTTTTGTCTGAGTATATATATATTCTGTCCCTTTAGTTTTTCGCAGAGAAGGTTCTTTATCAGCTGTGAACAGAGGAAACGAAACGATTGCTGTTTCACCTGTATCAATTGGAAGTGGATCAAACGTTATTTCAGTTACTTCTTCATTTAGGATTTGAAGAGAAATATCAGCTATGCCTTTTTCGTGTGAAGTTAATTTAACTTTAATATTAGTTTCCGCATCTTGAGGCACAAAAAGATATTTCGAGTCACCTAATGGAAAATAAACTAACTTAGGGTTATTAGATAGGTCGCTGATTTCTTCAATTTTCGGATCAAATTGACCTGCAATGTACCTGTTATTCTCATCAAGGAAAGTAGGTGTAACAGGGCATTTTATGCTCGCCATAAATCCGTTATGTAGATCGTCAGAGGTTTTTAGATTAATACCATCTGGTAGTGGACCTTCCTTATTTCCTAGTGACCAAGCTATGAAATCTAAAACATTTTGAGATGAGCATAGTTCTGCGTGCTGACCTTCAGTATAGTAAAGATTAGCGGGATGGGTTGGAGTTGCACTAAATATCGGAACCACTCCATCTCCATTCATAAATATTGCATTAGATTTAAAAATAACCCTCATGCCAAATAGAGCGGAATCCGGTAGTTGGTAAATTGTTGGGTAACAATGACCAATTAAGCAATCGTGCTCCACCGAATCTGGCAAAGGTTTTAACATAGCTTGATGGACAGGAGATATATATCTGTCCCAAACTTCGACAAACTCGAGATTATCCTTACGATAAAATGATGATACATCCTGCTTTATGTCATCATAGCTTTTATCTTTGTTAGGATTAAAAAGGAACTTGCCATAAGCTGACTCAAAGTAGTGTTGACTTGGAAGAAGTTGATATGTTGACGGAAACTGTCTAGCTAGCCTCCTTGTTCTTTTATCATCTAGGAATAGATATGCTTGAGAGAGTTTTGGAAAAATGCCTGGCTCACCGTATGCAAGTGCTTTGTATGCATCAGGCGCTCCATGCCAAGGGGTTCCAATTGTGAGTAGTTTTTTTATGTTGTGATGCTCTTCATTCTTTTCTAATTGCAGAATAGCTAATTTTGCTAACATCCCGCCCATACTATGTCCAATTAATACAATTTCGTCTCCTCGATCAATAAAAGTTTTGATTTTGGCGACCAATCCTTTCACTTGTGTGAAGATATCCTGACGCCAATCATATGAATGGTAATCAAATTGTTGACCTGCAAATTCGTCAAGAATCCCCCTGTAAACACTTACATTAATATAAGTAAATGCACTAACACTACGTATTAGTCCTCCTGGTTCTAAATCTGGTCTAGTAAGATATTCTAAATCTCTTGTGTTTTTTGGAAACCAGACGTTATCTTCATTTAATAATAACTCGGTACCTTTAATTCCAGGAATAAATAGCACTCGCAACATGAAAGTCCTCCTAATAACCAGATGATTTTTAGTAAAGTAGCTCCATTTTTCAGAACGAAAATTATCTCTTTGAAGTATATATTATACCTAGTTTACAACAATTGCAGATAAATGACGATATGTGGAAGATGGTGATTCAAAAGTTTTATCAAGTATAGTTCATAAAGACTAGTTTTTATTCTCGAAAGGAAAGAAAGGGAGGCAATTCGAACAACGAATGGGGTTTTCTTTATTGCATAAAGAACGTTCATTCGCACACAATGAGAACAAACGTTCGTATTTGGATGGGCTTAATGGAAAATTACATCGGGCAGCTCGTCCAACTCATTTATTTGGATCGTAAGAGACAAGTCAGCTTCAGGGATGTGCGTGTCATATCGGTCAAGGGTGAGAAGGTAAAGCCTATTGCTATTCCGCACAGGCCATCCGCATTTTTAATTTGAGCGGAATCGTTGAAATTGAGTTGGCAAAGGGGGAGCGATATGGATAACCTAATTACGCGTACCAGAACGTACTTAGATGATCAGGATCTTGTCCGCGTCGATCGTTTGCTTGGTCGGCCAGTTAACATATATCTATTTGATCGTTATGAATCACTTCGTGTTATTGGTGTAGTGCAGGGCATTGATCGGCAGCGGGGCCGCTTCAAGGTGGAAGGCGACTGGTTCATCCTCGGCGACATCGAAGGTATTGCGGATGTTGAGCGATAATGCCCGCAAAGTTCTGAGCATCGCATGGAATCGATACCGGAATGAGTGGACGGATTTCGAAAGGGTCATTCCATATATTGTTCGATGGTCCGGACGTTCTAAGCACAGGGTGCGTGCAGCGCTGAATGAGCTGGTACTACTCTTGTGTCTAGGGATGAATATGTCGAGGTCCACGATGGCGGCGAAGTCTACCACGTGCCGGCGGATAACATAGCCAGCGTAAAGCCAGCACTCCTAACCTGAAAAATTCGTGCAACCCGTTCAATATGTTGTGCCGGAGGAGCAGCTATGATTTGATGTTCGCGGGTTCTAATTGGGTTCTATTTTCTTCATCTTATTTCATTTTCCTTCAGTCCGAGGCACAAAACCGAGAGTCATTCCCCCGCAGAACATCCATATTCATTGGCATTCTCTCTCAATCATATGTGGTAATTCTCCTCTCCCATGAAAGAGGCCCCCGAAAGGGGGCCTCGATTATTTTTGTGGGAATGTTTATGTATCGAGGGGTTGAAGCGAGGAATTATGAATAGTTAAAATGGTTGACCAATTGCTGACCAAATTTTCTTCATCGTTTTATCTTGCTTCAGAAATTTGAATTAATAAGAATAGGCTAATAGCAATAATAAGAGGAGCAGTTCCATTTGGAGCTGCTCCTCTGACCTTTTTTAGAAAGAGAAAATCCTAGGAATTTCAAAAGTTCTATCAAATTAAACATTACAAATGAATATATATTGATTCGTAATGTTAACTACAAAAGAAGTTATATAAATTTATAGTGCTAACAGACTACCGAATCACTGGGAATGATGTATAATTATAAGAACTTATTTACAAAAGGAGCTATTGTTTATGTCGCGGAGAAGAAAGAAGGAACAGCTTGATCCAGTTCAAAGCTTAGTTTTTTTGTTAATGGGCGGGGCCTTGTATGGTGGTTATTTATTAACTAAGTCCTTAGCAGTCGGCTGTGTTGCAGCGGGAAGCATACTTGGATTGTACGTGGCTATCGTTATCATTCATAATCAAAAACATGCTGAACGATTGAAGAGATCAGGGATCGCCGACATAGATAAGATGGATGGGCGCAAGTTCGAACTTTATTTAGGCCATCTGTTCAAGGCGCATGGCTACGCAGCCGAAGTAACAAAATCAGCGGGTGATTTCGGGGCGGATTTGGTCTTAACTAAAGCCAGCAAAAAGATCGTGGTCCAGGCGAAGAGGTACAGCAAGAACGTAAGCTTGAAAGCAGTCCAGGAAGTACATACAGCAATGAATCACTATGGAGCAACTGAAGCTTGGGTTGTAACAAATGCCGATTATACAGAGCAAGCCTACACACTTGCGAAGTCCAACGGGGTTCGATTGATAAATCGGCAGCAATTGATCGAGATGATTCTGGAGATTAATCCAGAGACGTCTAAAATGCCAGTGGCAAAACAAATCGTTGAACATCCGGTTGAAGAGTTAGTGGAGCAGCCGCTGATTACAGAACTCGATAATGATGAATGCCCCAAATGTGGTTATATGCTAGTAAAGAGGAAGAGCAGCCGGGGTGAGTTTTACGGATGCATGAACTTTCCTAAATGCAGGCATACAGTAGACATAGCGTGATTTAAGATCTTTCGGCCATGAGCCGGAATCTTTTTTTAACTTGTTATCCGTTTAAAAGAGGCGATTCTCTGAATACAGAGGTCGCCTTTTTTTGTATGAATAACTTGCATGACGAAAGTTTTCTGTTTTTCAACAAAAATAGTGCTTCACATTGGAAGAATATAGCTGTAATCTAGTTCTAAAGTCACATTCTTGAAATATATCAATGGGGGTTATAAGGTGAAAAATCCGCTATCTCGTATTATGGTCGCTGCCATTATAATTGCTTCCTTAAGCGCATGCGGCTCTGGAAACACAGCGGAATTATCTGCGGAGTTGAAAACCGAGAAAGAAAGTGTATCCGTGCTCAAGACGGAGAACGGTAATTTGAAAAGCGAGATCGAACAATTAAAAAAGGAAATCGACGAATTGAAAAACGGGCCGGACAAGATGTTAGCGGCAGGAAAACTTCAATTCGAAAAAGAAGATTTGAACGGATTGAATACTACCTTGTCTTCGCTGAAAAGCAAACATCCCGATTCAGAGCATATCGCAACGTTAGCAGATTTGAGCGCACGGCTGACAACGGAAATTGAAAAAGAGAATAAACGCATCGCTGCTGAGGCCAAAGCGAAGGAAGAGGAAGAGAAGGCGCGCCTAGCGGCGGCAACGGGCAAGATGCGCAAGGAGTATGATGAGATAACGGAGAGAACTTTTTATACCGATAAAACGTCTGCAAAATATGTAAATTCCAACTCCTTTCATATTTATTTCGGCACTCAAGAAGGATCTTCTCCATGGCTTCGGATTGCGATTCGATATACCGGGGATGATTGGGTATTCATGGACAGCTATACGATTAAAGCGGACGACGAGACATACACCGTCTCTCCGTCCTATGGTGAGATTCAACGCGATAACGGATACAGCGGCGTATGGGAATACTACGATGGGAACGTATCGAAATATGAGATGGAAATGATTAAAGCGATTATTTCTTCTAAAAAAACGCTCATCAGACATCAAGGCGATCAGTTTCATTATGATCGTACCGTTACAGCGGCAGAGAAGAAGGCGTTGCAAAATGTTCTGGACGCGTACAAGGCGATGGGCGGAGTCGAACCAAGCTAATTAAAAATCCGGTTTTGTTGGCTTGTATACACGACTATAGTGTGATTCGTTTAACTCTGATTGGACATACAGTATTCCAATGCTGCCTGTGGAATAACCAAAAGAGCGCTATTCGAGGATCTCCCTCCAATAGCGCTCTTTGTGCAGTTAAGGCCGAATCGTCACACGAGTCCCGATTGGCACCAAAGCCTGCAGCTCCAGGACGTCCTGATTGTACATGCGAATGCAGCCATGCGAGACTAATCCTCCGATCGAAGACGGATCATTGGTGCCGTGTATGCCGTAGTGCGGCTTGGACAGGCCCATCCAGAATGCACCGAAAGGGCCTCCCGGATGCGGCTGCTTGTTAATGATCGTGAACTCGCCCGAAGGGGACTGGGTCACCATTCTTCCGATACCTACGGGGTAAGCGCGGACGACAATATTGTTGTCCAGCAGGTACAGCTTCCTGTCGGACAAGTCTATAATAATACGGTAATTAGGCATGAGCTTCCTCCTTTTCTGTATACTATGGCGGCAAGGGCAGGAGTGGCTGGGTGACGCCAAAAAGGTTGCGGCGGCGGCCAGCCGATTCATGCATTCATCTTTATTCTCCGCGGGAATGTATGGTACGATAGGCGGGAACGATTGCGAAAGGGGCAAAAAGCAGTGAGAATCATCGCAGGCGCGGCAAAAGGGCGCGCGCTGAAGGCTGTGCCGGGCACGAACACCAGGCCTACAACAGATAAGGTGAAAGAAGCGATTTTCAGTATAATCGGCCCTTACTTTGACGGGGGCATCGCGCTGGATTTGTTCGCAGGGACAGGCGGACTTGGCCTGGAGGCATGGAGCCGGGGCGCGGAGAAAGTCATATTTGTCGATAAGGATAAAATAAGTGTGGATATTATCCGCCACAATGTACAGGCCGCGGGCGCGGAGAGCGATGTTGAGATTTACCGCAATGATGCCGACCGTGCGTTGAAAGCGTTGGCAAAGCGGGGAATCAGCTTTTCGCTAGTGTTCCTGGATCCGCCTTACCGAATGACGGATATGAATGAATGGATGAGTGAGCTCGCCGGAAAAGGCATGCTGGAGCCGGATGCGACTATAATGGTAGAGCACGATGCGTCAGTAGCGTATTCGGATAGCATACCGGGCTTTCATCAGGTCAGAAGCGCGAAATACGGCGATACAGCCGTTACCATATATCGTTACATAGAAGGAACTATGGAAGAGACGAATAGGAGCGAATCGGATGTCAACGAATGAGAAGAATGCAGCAGGACCATCCCCGAAGAAGGAACGCATCGCCGTATACCCGGGCAGCTTTGATCCCGTTACGTACGGCCATCTGGACATCATTCAGCGCTCGTCCAAGCAGTTCGACCGCCTGATCGTTGCGGTCTTGAACAATACGAGCAAAAAACCGCTTTTTTCGGTGGAGGAGCGCAAGGAATTGCTTCGAGAAGTGACCAAGGATCTGCCGAATGTGGAGATTGACAGCTTCCGTGATTTGCTGGTGCGATTCATGCGCAGCAAAGAAGCGGACGTCATTATCCGCGGCATTCGTTCGGTAACCGACTTTGAGTATGAGCTGCAATTGGCTTCGACGAACCATCTCCTTGACGGAGAGATTGACACCATGTTCATGATGACCAATCCCAAATATTCCTATCTCAGCTCCAGCATTGTGAAAGAAATCGCCCAGTTCAAAGGCGAAGTGAAGGAACTGGTGCCGCCAGTTGTAGAAGCGCGGCTCAAGGAGAAGTACGAGGATAACATCTGATCCTTGGCGGGCGCTTCGGCTACCGGTCAATACGAATGGGATTTGATTTCTGCGGAATACATGCATAAGCAATAAGCAGGATGGCGAATACGACTGCTGCCGAAGAGAGCGAATAGAGCCATAGGACAGGCAGGTCTCCTGCCGTCATGGCGGACATCGGCATGCTGACATCAATGGCTGACGTATAATAGCGGCCGGACACCATTACCGGGAAGCCCCCTTCAGGGGCGAGTTTGGCAGCGAGCCAGCTTAGCGGGCGCCAAAGCAGCAGGGTTAGCAAGAATGCATGCAGCGCATGGTTCAGGCGATGTACGACAAAAGGTAGCAGCCTCAGATCAGTGCCGGCTATCGCATAGCCGGTCTGCAGGATGCCTGCGAGGCCGCTCCATGCCAGTATTGCTGCGATGATGGCGCAGCCGAATGCGGCGCTGCCGCCTGGCGCATTCCAGATGGCCGCGGCATACGAGCCCAGATGGCTCTCGAAGAAGGCGGCTCCAATGAAGGAGAAGCCCGCTTTCTGAATCGGTGCGATCAGCGGCTCGGACAGCTTGGCCAGCACAGAGGCGAAGATCATAAAGCCGCCTACGACCATCAGCTTTTGCACGCTGCCGGAGACGGCATCGCCAAGCACCTTGCCGAAGCTTCGGCCGTCTTGCTCTCTTCCGGCTTGCAGGCCATGCGCGAATGCGGACAGCCAGCCCGCAGTGCGGTTCTGATCAGCGTCCGGCGAAGCTTGCTTACGCTGGCGGAATATCGATGTCATTAGCAGCAGCCACAGGGCGGATACCCAGACGGCTGCTGCTATCATCATGCCCGCAATCGGCTTATGAAGGAAGCCCGCTCCGATTACAACCAGCATAAAAAGCGGGTTCGGCATATGGGCGAAGGATAGCAGACGCTGGCCTTGAGCCTGGTCGAGCAGCTCGCGCTTGCGGAGGGAGGCGACGGCCTCCGAGCCCGCGGGATAGCCGCCCGCCCATCCGAATATGAGCGCAAGCGCTGCCTCGCCGGGCAGGCCAAGCGACCTCTGCATGAGCGGCTGCAGCGTCGTGCCGATGGCATGGGCTAGGCCGAAGGCTAATATGATTTCATACAAGACGAGAAACGGGAGCAATCCCGGGAATACAATATTCCACCATACGGTGAGACCTTGCAGCGACGCCTGAAATGAGGCGTCGGGCTGCACGATAATAGAGCCGACCAGCAGGATGGACAGGACGGCTATAACGATCGTTTTGGGCATGCCGATCAACTCCTTTGGGACAAACCAGTTACGGTTATACTTACGTGGCAAGAATCGAAGATAGACCATGAATCAATAAGCTTGCGATGGGAGGGAGCCTATGCGAAGAGGACTAACTGCCGTGCGGCGCATTTTCATAACTGCGGCGGTTACCGCGCTAGCGATGTGGGGGCTTCTGTATGCCCCTACGCCTTATCTTGTATACGAACCGGGCATCGCGGTGCCGGTGGATCCGATGATCGCATTGGAATCCGGCGCGGCTGCTGATGGAGGGCAGTTCCTGCTCACGGCGGTTAAGCTCATCGAACCCAATCTGCTCGGAGTACTGAAGGCAACGGTCAGCCGGGATCGGGATGTATATGAGAAAAGCTCTGTGCTCGGCCATTTTACGAAAGAACAATACGCGGAGCGGCTGACGATTATTATGGAAGGATCGCAATACGATGCGATTGAAGCGGCTTACCGGCATTTGAAAATTCCTTACGAGGCGAAGACAGAAGCTATCGTCATAACTGACATTATCCGTGTGGCCGACCAGCCGGTCGGAAAGCTGCGGGCAGGGGATAAGCTGCTGCGGTTGGAGGGCGGCGAGCCGTTCACTAGCGTCGCTGACGCGGCGGAGCAAGTGATTAAGGCGCTTGACGGGAAGTCGGGCGGAGCTTTACCTTCGGTCATGATGGAGATTGAACGAGGCGGCAAAAAAATGATGATTGAGCTTGAACCGTCCGTTACGTACAAAGAAGGAGAAGCGGAGTCGGTTGAGAAGCGGTTGGCATTGCTTTTGGGCGCGAAGAGCTTTGTGGAGCTGCGGACGGTTGAAGCGATTAATGAGAAGCAGAGGCTGTCTATATCCGCAGGAGAGATCGGCGGACCTTCCGCTGGGCTTGTCTTTACGCTTGGCGCTATCGATCTGCTGACGGATGGCGATCTGACGCGGGGAGCGCGGATTGCAGCTACAGGAACAATTAGCCCCGACGGGAAAGTAGGCGCCATCGGCGGCATCAAGCAGAAGGTCGTATCCACCTCGGGTGAAGGCGCAAGGCTGTTCCTTGTGCCAAAGGCGAATGAGAAGGATGCGCTGAGCAAAGCCAAATCTATCAAGACAGCTATGAAAATAGTTGGAGTAGAAACACTCCAGGATGCGCTTGATGCGATAAATGAATTTGAGCCAAATGGGTAACTGCAGGTGCTGGTTGTGGAACGTGGAATTTATAAATATTTTTTACTTAGCCAGTTTGGCTTGTGAAAAGCCCGTCAGATCATGACGGGCTTTTCGCGGTAGTCGCGGAATAGTGAGGCAGCAGGGTCGCTGCCGCTTGCGCCGAGCATGTAGGCGTTGCTTGCCCTGACATCAAGGCCGAGGTAGCGATACGGCTCGGGCGGCCTGGCGGCGCTGAGCAGGACGGGGAGCGAGGAAGTCTCGCGCATCCGCTTCAGAAGCGTTCGCCCGCGCTCGGTGAAGCCCAGGACGCGGATATATTCCACACCGCCAGCCAGCTTGTCCGGCGTGAACTCGTCACGCGCATGTCCAAGCAGGATGGACAGCAGCGCCCGCTGCAGCCGCGTACGGGTGTAGCGCTTCGTCTTGAGCAGCGACAGCAGTTCCTCAAAGCTGCCTTCATGCAGCTCGGGCAAGGCATTGAGCATTCTATGCTCAAGACCCTCGCTAACATCTCTGCAAGCTGCCAATGAGGCTGCATCGCCCGTCAGCAGCTTATGCATGAGCGCAGGCATGTAGCGCTCCCAGCTTACGGGTGAGATTCCTGCCGCAGCGCAAGAGTTAATAATTTGATAGGTAGACGCCGGCACGAATGGCTGGACTTCCGCAAGATTGCCGCTCTCCAGCAGCAGCTTCCTGATCGCCGTTGCGCTGGCGATAGAGCCGTCGGTGATGGACTGTTGGTTATACTGCGCTTTTTCGCGGGCAATCGTGAATGGTTTCATGGCGCCTTTGATGCGCTTTAAGGCGATTAGATAATGCAGGCCGAGCGTATGGTTCGGCGTATCGAACGGGAACAGCGCTGCTTCTCCGTGACCCTGTTCAGCCAAGTAACCCTGCAGGGCGCCGCTATATGCGACGGGGTAGCTCATGCCCGTATCCAAGCGCTCTCTCAGCAGCGCCTGGAAGCGCGGAGGCTCGTTCGCCGCGATCTCTGCGGCATGCAGAAGGGGAGCAAGCTCTCCGCTTTCCGTACCGAAGCAGAAGGCGTCTACGACGCCTGTCGCCTCCAGCAGCGATACCGCACCGTAAGCGAACCATTCCGCGGCATGCGTCGCGTAGGCGGCCGGCAGCTCGATGACAAGGTCGCAGCCGCCTTGCAGCGCCATGCGGGTCCGCGTCCATTTGTCCCACATCGCAGGTTCGCCGCGCTGCAGAAAGTTGCCGCTCATGACGGCGACGACCGCATCGGCTCCTGTTATTTTGGCCGATTGGCGCAAATGATAAAGATGTCCGTTGTGGAACGGATTGTATTCTACGATCAGGCCTACAGCGCGCATTGGTCAGACGCCTCTCCCTTCATCTTGATTTATAGGTGATTTCACTATAGCATAGAGAGGATGCCGCATCACAGCCGAAGATGCGCAAACGGAATTGCAACGTGAAATTGTTGACAAAAGATCGTTTGAATCGCTATAATAATCTTTGTTTGTTTGGAGTGATGATATGCAGTTTCATATGCAAGAGATGATGGCGAGGGGCCTGAAGGCAACCGTACAAGAAGCGCTCGATGTGAGCGAGTTGTTCAAGGGACGGGCGGATGTGATTGCGGCTGGTCCGCTCCATGTGTCGCTTGAGGTTGCCGGTCACGAAGGATTCGTAACAGTCGACGGTACGCTTACCATCGATCTGGAGCTTGCATGCTCACGTTGTCTTGAACCGACCAAAGAACATACGGTCATTCCCTACTTCGAACAGTTCAAGCCCGCTTCCGCTGAGGAAGCCGATGGCGATACGGACGAAGACGAAGAGTTTGTGGAAGTGAAATCGGACAGACTTGACCTGTTGCCGTTTCTGGAAGAAGCGCTTCTGGTGTTCATGCCTTTCGCGCCGCTATGCGGCGAGGATTGCAAGGGACTCTGTCAAACCTGCGGAGAAAACTTAAATGAGCGAACCTGCGAATGCAAAAACGAGCGGATCGACCCTCGCTTTGAATCGCTGAAGGATTTGTTTAAGGAGTAAACGGCATTGATTTTGTGAAGGAGGTGGGAAAGATGGCAGTACCTCAACGTAGAACATCCAAAACTCGCCGCGACAAGCGTCGCACGCATTTCAAGCTTGCGATACCGGGTATGGTAAAATGCGAGCAATGCGGAGAGCTGAAATTGGCTCACCACGTATGCAAAGTGTGTGGATATTACAAAACAAAAGAGATCATTTCCCAATAATAATGATTTCCATGATAGCACTTCATCTCGCGGTGAGGTGCTATTTTTTGGTTTCATTGCGCAGAATGACTTTTTTTTATATACTGATTTAGTACCAGGTGATAAAAACTTGCGTTTAACATATATCTAGTAGGGATGGTCGGCGATAACAGTTTGCTAGATTAGGCGCTCAGTCATTCCTATACCATACTGGACGAAGGGGTGAACCGAGCATGGAACGAATGCCCAAGCGCCAAAGGCACCAGCAGCTGGCCCAGCATATCGAAGAGAATCCTTTTATGACGGACCGGGAGCTGACGCGCTTGCTGAAAGTCAGCATACAGACGATTCGGCTAGACCGGATGGAACTCGGTATTCCCGAGCTTCGGGAGCGCATGAAGCTGATGGCGGAACGCTCCTATGATTCCGTACGCTCCCTGCCGCTGCATGAGGTGATCGGGGAGATTGTGGATCTGGAGCTGGACAAGAGCGGCATCTCGATCTTCGAGATTAGAGAAGAGCATGTCTTCTCCCGCACGTCGATCGCAAGGGGCCACCATGTGTTCGCGCAGGCGAACTCGCTGGCAGTAGCCGTGATCGACGACGCCATTGCGCTGACGGTGACGGCGGACATCCGCTTTATCCGTCCGGTAAGGCTGGGCGAGAAATGCATTGCCAAGGCCTACGTCCGTTCGGTCTCGGGAGAGCGAAGCAAATCGAAAGTTGAACTATTCACATATGTAGGTGACGAGATGGTGTTCCAAGGCAACTTCGTCATCTTCAGATCCGCCGGCGACAGGGACAATGGAGGAGGAGAAGAACATGCGGATCGCCATTGACGCGATGGGAGGAGATCATGCTCCCGAGCAGATTGTGAAAGGAGCGCTGGATGCCGCGGCCGAATGGCCGGACACCGAGCTGCTGCTTGTAGGCGATAAAGCGGTTATCGAGCCGCTCATGAAGGCAGGGAAGCCTTCCAATGTGCAGCTTATTCATGCGGATGACGTGATCGGCCCGGACGATGAGCCGGTGAAAGCGGTAAGACGCAAGAAGGGCGCATCCATGGTCATAGCGGGCCAGCTCGTGAAGGACAAGCAGGCTGACGCCATGCTGTCGGCTGGCAATACGGGAGCGCTTATGACGACGGGCTTGCTGGTCGTCGGCCGGATGGAGGGCATCGAGCGTCCCGCGCTCGCTTTTGTGCTCCCGACGGTGGATGATGTAGGCATTCTGGCGATGGACCTCGGCGCGAATATGGACGCGAAGCCGGAGCATTTGGCGCAATACGCGGTCATGGGCAGCATCTATCGCGAGAAGGTGCACGGCATCAAGAGCCCGCGTGTCGGCCTGCTGAATGTGGGCACCGAAGCGAAGAAGGGCAATGAGATGACCAAGGCAGCTTATGATTTGCTGGAGCAAGCGCCGGTCAACTTTGTCGGAAACGTAGAGTCCAGAGAAGTGCTGGACCGGAATTGCGACGTACTGATCTGCGACGGCTTCTCAGGCAACATTATGCTGAAGTCGCTGGAGGGCACGGCAGGCACAATCTTCGCCATGCTGAAGACGGCGTTCGGCAATTCCTTCCTGACGAAGATTGCCGCAGCGATTATGCTGCCGCAGCTGAAGCAGCTTAAGAAAAAGATGGACTATAAGGAGCATGGCGGCGCGCCTTTGCTCGGCCTCAACGGCCTTGTCGTGAAATGCCACGGCTCGTCCGATGCGGTCGCGGTAAAAAATGCGGTTCGCCAGGCAAGAATTGCCCTGCAAGGCAATATGATAGAATCAATCTCTTCTGAAATTAACGGGAAGTGAGTGTGAAGCATGGGTTTGCATCCTGTCGGCATTATTGGAACGGGCAAATATGTGCCCGAACGCATTCTTACAAATCAGCAATTGGAACAAATGGTAGAAACGAATGACGAATGGATCGTAACCCGCACCGGCATCAAGGAACGCCGCATGGCGGCAGCGACGGAAGCAACTTCAGATCTGGCTTACGAAGCGGCGAAGCGTGCGATCGAGGCTGCAGGCTTAACGGCTGAGGACATTGACCTGATCATTGTATCGACGATTACGCCGGATATGTTCTTTCCGTCCACCGCTTGCCTGCTTCAGACCAAATTAGGCGCGTCCAAAGCTGCGGCCTTCGATCTGTCGGCAGCTTGCTCGGGCTTTATCTACGGCTTGGCAACGGCGTCCAATATGATTGCTACCGGCATGTACAAGCATGTGCTTGTCGTAGGGGCGGAAACCTTGTCCCGCATTACAGATTATACCGACCGCAACACATGCATTCTGTTCGGCGACGGCGCAGGCGCTGTCGTGCTTGGACAGGTCGAGGAAGGAAGAGGCTTCCGCTCCTTCGAGCTTGGCGCGGACGGAAGCGGCGGCGAGCTTCTGAAGGTTAGCGGCGGCGGTTCGCGCATGCCGTCTTCGGAGCAGAGCATCTCCGAGAAGCAGCATTATATCCATATGGCCGGCAATGACGTATTCAAGTTTGCGGTGCGCATCATGGGCAGCGCGGCTGAGGATGCGCTTGCGAAGGCAGGCCTTGCGAAGGAAGACGTTGATCTTCTTATCCCGCATCAGGCGAATATCCGCATTATTCAATCGGCGCTTAACCGGCTGAATCTGCCGGAGGAGAAGGCCATGATCAATTTGGACAAGTACGGCAATATGTCGGCGGCGTCGATTCCGGTTGCGCTGGCGGAAGCCGTAGAGCAGAACCGTGTGAAGGAAGGCGATACACTGGTATTCGTCGGCTTCGGCGGCGGTCTGACATGGGGAGCTTCCGTACTGGTTTGGTAATAGGATACGGTAACAGGCTGCTCGCATAGAGCGGCTGAACCGTATTGGAATTGGCTTAGGAGGGGAAACGCGTTGGCGAAGACTGCATTTGTATTTCCCGGACAGGGAGCCCAGGCCGTAGGCATGGGCAAGGACGCTTACGATGCGTTCGAGAATGTGCGGGATATTTTCCAGAAGGCTGATCAGGCTCTGGGCATGGAATTGACGAAGCTTATATTCGAGGGGCCGGAGGAGGCGCTCAAGCAGACGGCGAATACGCAGCCTGCGCTTCTGACTGTTAGCGTCGCCTACTTGAAGCTGCTTGAGGAAAGCGGCCTGAAAGCGGACTATGTAGCGGGCCACAGCTTAGGTGAATACAGCGCGCTTGTCGCGGCTGGCGTATTGTCCTTTGAGGATGCGGTTCGTACGGTTCGCGCGCGCGGGTTGTACATGGAGCAGGCTGTGCCTAGCGGTCAAGGCGCGATGGCGGCGGTGCTCGGCGCAGAGCGCGACGTGCTTGCAAGCTTGTGCGAAGCGATTACAGCAGAAGGAAGCGCGGTAGAGCTGGCGAACGTGAATTGCCCTGGCCAGATCGTCGTCTCCGGCACGGCGCAAGGCGTGCAGGCGGTTGTGGAGCGCGGCAAGGAAGCGGGAGCGAAGCGTGTTATTCCGCTTGAAGTAAGCGGTCCGTTCCACTCGTCGCTGATGAAGCCCGCTGCCGAGCAGTTGTCGGCCGCGCTTGGGGGCGTTAATCTCTCTAATGCGGCGGTTCCGGTCGTGGCTAACGTGACGGCGCGCGAAGCGACGGAAGCATCCGCAATTCGCGAGCTGCTTGTGGAACAGGTCTATTCTCCTGTATTGTGGGAGGACAGCGTGCGCTATCTGATCGAGCAAGGCGTAGATACGTTCGTGGAGATCGGTTCGGGTACGGTGCTTGCGGGTCTGATCAAAAAAATCGACCGCAATGTCCGTGTCATATCGGTGAACAACATCTCGGCGCTGGATGCGCTGCAGGTGAACTAATGCAAGGGGTGGAGGGGATCCTAATGTTTGCGAGTCTGGAAGGGAAGAAAGCGCTCGTAACGGGCGCTTCGCGGGGCATCGGCCGCGCGATCGCAGTTGCCCTGGCTGAAGCGGGCGCTGACGTGGCGATCAACTATTCCGGCAGCGAAGCCGCTGCTGCGGAGACAGCTGCCGCTGTCGAGGCGCTGGGACGCCGCGCGATCATCGTGAAAGCGAATGTCGGCAAAGCCGATGAATTCGACGCCATGGTGAAGGAAGTGATCGAGCAGCTTGGCGCGCTGGATATTCTTGTGAATAACGCCGGCATTACAAGAGATAATTTAATTATGCGGATGAAGGAAGAAGAGTTCGACCAAGTCATCGAGACGAATCTGAAAGGCGTGTTCAACGGCATCAAAGCGGTGACGCGTCCGATGATGAAGCAGCGCTCCGGCCGGATTATCAATATCTCTTCCGTAGTCGGCGTGCTCGGCAACCCTGGACAAGCCAACTATGTCGCGGCGAAAGCCGGCGTCATTGGCTTGACGAAGGCAAGCGCCAGAGAGCTCGCATCGCGCGGCATTACCGTCAACTGCGTCGCGCCTGGATTCATTCAGACCGATATGACGGACAAGCTGCCGGAGGATATGAAGGAATCGCTGTCTGCCGGAATTCCGCTTGCGCGCCTTGGCGACGCGGCTGATATTGCGAATGCGGTAAGGTTCCTCGCATCCGATGCGGCGGCCTATATGACAGGCCAGACCGTCCATGTGGACGGCGGCATGTACATGTAGCATTGAACCTGTGAATGTAGGCCTTTTGCCCGCTAAGGTAAAGATGGCAATTTACATTTAATTCTCGTATAATACGGTGGAGGAGGTGAACCGGATGTCCGAAGTAGTAGAACGCGTAAAACGTATTGTCATCGACCGCCTTGGCGTAGACGAAGCAGAAGTAACACTTGAAGCTTCCTTCAAAGATGACCTCGGAGCTGACTCTCTTGACGTCGTTGAATTGGTCATGGAGCTGGAAGACGAGTTTGATATGGAAATCTCTGATGAAGATGCAGAGAAAATCACTACGGTGGGAGAAGTTGTGACTTACATACAATCTCATACCTAAGGATGGACAAGTCCCGTTGCGATATACGGGACTTCTCTCCATGTAGCACATTTTCGACGCTTTTTACTACGTTTATTAAAGCTTAACCGCTTTTCATATAGAAGGAAGATTCATCAACAAGGTCTTCTAAATCGCTGTCTGCAGAGGTGAATGCAATGAAACAGAGAGTTGTCGTTACAGGCATGGGGGTCATGACTTCATTAGGTTCCGATCTGGAGCAATTTTGGGGGAACCTGCTTGAGGGAAAATCGGGCGTATCCGTTGTGGAAGCATTCGATTTCTCCGAATATCCGACGCGCATTGCGGCGGAGATTAAGAACTTCAATCCCGAAGATTACGGTTTGGATAAAAAAGAAGCGCGACGGATGGACCGTTTCGTTCAATTCGCGGCTGTAGCTAGCAAGCTGGCCGTGGAGGATTCGGGCATCAAGATCGGCGAGAATGCCGACGCTGAGCGCGTAGGCGTTATGATCGGTTCCGGCATCGGCGGTCTGGGCACTTGGGAAGATCAGCACAATGTACTGCTGGAGAAAGGCCCGAAGCGCGTCAGCCCGTTCTTCATTCCGATGATGATCGCGAACATGGCTTCCGGCCAAGTCTCGATGCTGACAGGCGCGAAAGGCCCGAACAGCACGGCGGTAACAGCTTGTGCTACGGGCACGCACTCCATCGGCGATTCGTTCAAGATGATTCAGCGCGGGGATGCTGACGTCATGCTGGCAGGCGGCGCGGAAGCGACGATCCGCCCGACAGGCATGGCTGGCTTCTGCTCCATGCGCGCCATGTCGACGCGCAACGACGAGCCGGAGAAAGCAAGCCGTCCGTTCGATATCGACCGTGACGGATTCGTTATGGGCGAAGGCGCAGGCGTGCTTGTGCTGGAGTCGCTTGACCATGCGATAGCGCGCGGCGCGAAGATTTATGCCGAGGTTATCGGCTACGGCATGAGCGGCGACGCTCACCATATGACAGAGCCGGATCCGGACGGAGCGGCACGCTGCATGGTGAAAGCAATCCGCGACGCGGGCATCGATCCGTCTGCGATTGATTACATCAATGCGCACGGCACATCGACTCCGGTAGGCGATAAATCCGAGACGACCGCTATTAAGAAGACGTTTGGTGATCACGCTTACAAATTAGCAGTGAGCTCCACGAAGTCGATGACGGGCCACCTGCTCGGCGCGGCTGGCGGCGTTGAAGCCGTCATTCTTGGACTGACGCTGAAGAGCGGCGTTATTGCTCCGACGATCAACCTGGATAACCAGGATCCAGAGCTTGACCTGGATTACGTACCGAATAAGCCTCGCGAAGCGAACGTGAAGTACGCCCTGTCCAACTCGTTCGGCTTTGGCGGCCACAATGCTACGATCGTCATGAAAGCATATGAAGCATGAACATTTTGACGAGCTGCAGCAGAAGCTGCAGCTCGCTTTCAAGCGTCCAAGACTGCTAAGACAAGCGTTCACGCACACTTCTTATGTGAATGAGCATAAGCGCGGCTCGGTGCAGGACAACGAGCGTCTGGAGTTTTTGGGCGATGCGGTGCTTCAGCTATTGGTCTCCGAATATTTGTTCACTACCTATCCGAAGCGGCCTGAAGGCGAGCTTACCCGGATGCGGGCGTCCGTCGTCTGCGAGCCGTCGCTTGCTTACTTTGCGGAGCGGATGGAGCTGGGCAAGTATGTGCTGCTGGGACGGGGCGAGGAGCAGCTTGGAGGCAGGCACCGGCAAGCGCTGCTGGCGGATTTGTTCGAGTCGTTTATCGGCGCGATCTTCCTGGATGCGGGTATTGAGCGGACGCGTGTTTTTCTGGAAGAGCATATGTTTCCGTTCATCGAGTCCAACGATTTTGGCCTGCTCATGAAGGATGCCAAGTCGAAGCTGCAGGAGAAAGCGCAGCATAACGGCCTTGGGCCGGTCGAATACCGCATTGTGGAAGAGCGCGGGCCTGCGCATGACCGCGAGTTTATCGTTGAGGTATGTCTCGGCGAGGAACGGTACGGACTTGGCGCCGGACGAACGAAGAAGGAAGCGGAGCAGCGGGCTGCTGCGGAAGCGTGGAATACGCTGGCCGCCCATGATGCGTGAGGGCGCCAATCGTGCGGCTGCCGTGGACGCGGGAGTGCTTATGGGCTTCTGCGATGTCGACAATATCGGATGGATAAGACCTCTTTTGGCCGGATAACGGTTCGAAGGGGTCTTTTTGCTGGTGGAGATGGACTTGTTAACGTTCATTAAGGACTGGCTTTCGAGAAGAAAATCAGGCAGTCAGAATTAAGAGGCTACAGCGGAACATGCGGATTTGGCAAGAAATCGGAGAGGTGTGATGTCTCTCTTTTTTTGGGATGTGATATCCCTCCTGTCAGCGCCGGAAATGGTTAACGCAAATAACGATTATGTGGTACAATGTAGGGTGAGGTGAAAGCCAAACTATGTTTTTGAAGCGGATCGAATTAGCGGGTTTCAAATCCTTCGCCGACAAGACCGAGCTTGAATTTGTAACCGGTATTACGGCGGTGGTCGGGCCGAACGGCTCAGGGAAAAGCAATATCTCCGACGGCATCCGTTGGGTGCTTGGCGAACAAAGCGCCAAGAGCCTGCGCGGCGGCAAGATGGAGGATATTATATTCGCCGGCAGCGACGCGCGCAAAGCGGTCAATTACGGCGAGGTTTCGCTTACGCTCGATAATGCGGACGGCGCTCTGCCGCTGGAGTATAACGAGGTAACGGTGACGAGAAGGGTTCACCGGAGCGGCGATAGCGAATATATGATTAACAAGCAGCCATGCCGGCTGAAGGATATTACCGAGCTGTTCATGGATACGGGCATCGGCAAAGAAGCCTACTCCATTATCGGGCAGGGGCGTATTGAGGAGATTCTGAGTACGCGCTCCGAGGACCGCCGGGGTATCTTCGAGGAAGCATCCGGCATAGTGAAATACAAGTCCCGCAAGCGCGAAGCGCAGAAGAAGCTCGATGAGACCGAGCAGAATCTGCTTCGGATTCATGACCTCGTGTCGGAGCTGGAGGATCAAGTCGAGCCGCTGCGCAAGCAGTCGGAGAAGGCGATCCACTTCAAAGCGCTGAAGGAAACGCTCAAAACCAAAGAAATTTCGATGTACGTACATAATATAGAGACGGTGCATCAGGCCTGGTCGCAGGCGACGGACAAGCTGGAGAAGCTTCAAGAGGAGCAGCTTCAGCTGTCTACTGTCGTCAGCAAGCATGATGCGCATCTGGAGCAGGACCGTCTTCAATTGCGCGAGATCGAACAGGAGCTCGACGTGTTGCATGCGTCTATGCTGCAGATCAGCGAAGACGCGGAGAAATGCGAGGGCTACGGCGAAGTGCTGAAGGAGCGCGGCCGCAACCTGGAGCAGAACAAGCGCCAGCTGGAGGAATCCATTGCAGCGCAGGACGAGCGGATCGTAGCGCTGGTCAAAGAGGAAGCGGAGTATCGCAGCCGCGCCGCTGCGCTGGAGCTGGAGCTTGCTGAGCTTCGCGCCAAGCTGGCTGCCGAAGAAGCGAATCTCATTGGAGTCGCAGGCGGCGCAGTGGTGGATGCGGAGGAGAAGCTGAAGAGCGAGCTCCTGGACGTACTGAGCGCGATGGCGCAGCATCGCAATGAAATCCGCTATGCGTCGCAGCAGCGGGAGACGCTACAGCGACGCATGGAGCGGCTGAGCGAGGACGAATCCAAGTGGACGGAGCAGAAGGCCCGTCTCGACGAGAGACGCAGCGGGCTGGAGCAGTCGCTGGCCGATACGCTGGAGTCTCTTGGTTCGATTCGGAACCGCATGCTGGAGCAATCGGAAGCGACGAAGGGGCTCACTGTTCAGCTGGATGAAGTCATGACGGCTATCCGCAAGTGGGAGCAGCGGCTCGACAGCCATATTTCCCGTCGCGATACGATGAAGGAAATGCAGGACGCGCTTGACGGCTTTATGCAGGGCGTTAAGGAAGTGCTCAAGTCTGCACGCCGCGGCTCCGGCGCAATTGAAGGGGTTCACGGCGCTGTCGCCGAGCTGATTCGGGTGCCGCAGCGCATTGAGATTGCGGTGGAGACAGCGCTTGGCGGCGCGCTTCAGCATGTCGTCATGGAGGATGAGCGCACCGCTCGTGCGGCGATTGCGTTCCTCAAGCAGCGGCAGCTTGGCCGTGCAACCTTCCTCCCGCTGGATGTTATCCGGGGCCGGATGGTGCCGGAGCATGACAAACGGACGGCCGCTTCGGTCGAAGGCTTTGTCGGCGTTGCAGCTGATCTGGTCGGCTGCGATGACCGTTACCAGGCGATCGTGAACAACCTGCTTGGCAACGTGCTGCTCGCGGAGACACTGGAGCAGGCGAACCGCATCGCTTCAAAGTGCCAGTACCGTTACCGCGTCGTGACGCTGGAAGGCGATGTCGTCAACGCCGGCGGCTCGATGACGGGCGGCAGCTTGCAGAAGAAAGGCGCAAGCTTGCTCGGAAGAGGACGGCAGATCGAAGCGCTAGACCAGGAGATCAAGGATGCGAAAGCAACGGTTGCGGAGCTGAAGAACCGGCTCAGCGATCTGCGCAAGGAGCATTCCATCCGCTCGCAGGATATGGAAGAGCTGCGCGAGAAAGCGGAGCAGACGCGTATTCAGGAGCAGGGCATCCGGGCGGAGCTGCAGCAGCTTGGTTCTGAGGCGAAGCTGCTGTCAGAGCAAAGCGCTGTATCATCCTCGGAGAGAAGCTCCCAGACGGAAGAGCAGGAGCAGATCGAAGAGATGGCGGCTGCGGCGGAGCAGCGTCTGGAGCAATTGACGCTGGACGAGGCCAGGCTGCAGGAAGCGATTCGCTTGGCCGAAGAGCGCCGCAAGGCGAGTGAGACGGCTAAGGAAGAGCTGCAGGGACAACTGACTGATATTAAGATCGCGGTGGCGAAGACCGATCAAGAGAAGCACAGCTTCGAGGATCAAGCAAGCCGTGTCAGAAGCGATATTCAGCGTGCCAAGAGCGAGCTGGCGGGTCTGCGCTCCTTGTCGGAGCAGCAGGTGGAAGAGATCGCAAGACATGCCGAGGAGAGCGTGGCCCAGATTGAGCAGCTCAATCATCTGCGCATCAAGAAGGCGAACTGCGCCGAGCAGACGGATCTGAAGCGTGCTGCAAGAGCGCAGCGCATTGCGGAGCTGGAGCAAGGCGAGAGCGAGACGAAGGAGCAGCGCGCCCAGCTTCGCGCCGTAGAGGATCAGATGCGAAGCACCGAGATTGCCGTCAACCGGCAGGACGTGGAGCTGGACAACCTGCTCCGCAAGCTGAGCGAGGAATACGAGCTTAGCTTTGAACTGGCGAAGGAGCAATACCCGGTGCCGGAGGATGTGCTTGGCACCCAGAATGAGGTTCGCGACCTGAAGCGCCAGATTGCCGCGCTGGGTGAGGTTAACCTGGGCGCAATCGAGGAATATGAACGCGTCAAGGAACGCTATGAATTCCTGTCGGAGCAGAAGAACGATCTTATCGATGCGAAGACGGCGCTTTATCAGGTTATCAAAGAGATGGACGAAGAGATGTCGAAGCGGTTCCGGACGACTTTCGAAGCGATTCGCGGACATTTTGTCGTTGTATTCTCCAAGCTGTTCGGCGGCGGACGGGCTGATCTTGTTATGGTTGACCCGGACAATGTCCTTGACACCGGTATCGATATCGTGGCACAGCCTCCAGGCAAGAAGCTGCAGAACCTGCAGCTGCTCTCCGGCGGCGAGCGGGCGCTGACGGCGATTGCGCTGTTGTTCGCGATCCTGCAGGTGAAGCCTGTGCCGTTCTGCGTGCTAGACGAGGTCGAGGCCGCACTGGATGAAGCGAACGTATCCCGCTTTGCGCAATACTTGCGCGAGTTCTCGGAGTTGACGCAGTTCATCGTCGTCACCCACCGCAAGGGAACGATGGAGGAAGCGGATGTGCTCTACGGGGTTACGATGGAAGAGGGCGGCGTCTCGAAGCTCGTGTCCGTACGCCTGGAAGAAGAGGGAGAGCCGGTATCGGCTTAATTGAAACTATATATGCAGGTTAGGAAAGGTCAGGAGGAACGGCTGGGATGAGTTTTTTCAAAAAGCTGAAGGAAAGCATCGCTTCCAAGACGGAAGCGGTCACGAACGTATTTAAAGAAGGATTGGCGAAGACGCGCACGGCTTTCGTAGAGAAGGTCGAGGAGCTGATTACACGCCGCAAGAAGATTGACGAGGAATTCTACGAGGAACTGGAAGAAATTCTGATTGGCGCTGACGTAGGCGTCAATACGGTCATGAAGCTAATCGACGAGCTGCGCGCTGAAGTGAAAAAGCGCAAAATCGAGGAAGCGGCAGATTTGCAGCCGGTGCTGTCGGAGAAGCTGGTCGAGCTGCTTAAGGGAGATGATCATGCGGAGCTTCGCATGGCGCCTACAGGGCAAATTACCGTTATTCTATTCGTTGGTGTCAACGGCGTCGGCAAGACAACAACGATCGGCAAGCTGGCGCATAAATTCAAGAGTGAAGGCAAGAGCGTCTTGATGGCGGCTGGCGATACGTTCCGCGCAGGCGCGATCGAGCAGCTGGAAGTATGGGGACAGCGTGTAGGCGTAGACGTCATCAAGCAATCGTCAGGCGCCGATCCTGCTGCCGTTATGTTCGATGCCGTACAGGCGGCCAAGCAGCGCAAGGTTGACGTCTTGCTTTGCGACACTGCGGGACGATTGCAGAACAAAAGCAATCTGATGGAAGAGCTGAACAAAATTTTCCGGGTTATTCAGCGCGAATTGCCGGAAGCGCCTCATGAAGTGCTTCTGGTGCTGGATGCTACAACGGGCCAGAACGCGCTCAGCCAAGCGAAGCTGTTCGGCGAGAAGAGCGGCGTTACCGGACTTGTTCTGACGAAGCTGGACGGAACAGCCAAGGGCGGTATTGTCGTTGCGATCCGCAATGAGCTTAATCTGCCGGTGAAGCTGGTAGGCCTGGGCGAGAAGATGGGCGATTTGCAAACCTTTGATTCCGAGCAATTCGTACACGCCTTGTTCGCCGGCTTGATCAGCCGCGAGACAGAGGAGCAGCCTCCGGCTGCAAACTAAAGCATGCGCCTTGCGTCCAATGACGGCCGATTCCGGTCCGTTATTGGACGTTTTCTATCTAAAAGCATGATTTGAGAAGTGACAAGGTTAATTGCTTGACAGGGCATTCGCCATCATGTATGATAAGAGTCGTTGCAATAGTGTAAAGGGATTTTCCTTGACGGTATTATGCGGCAAGACGAAGAAGGAGGCGAAGGGATGAAGGAGCATACGCCGGATGCCTTAGCCAGAACGACAAGAGTGAATTTGCTGTTCGACTTCTACGAGAGCTTGCTTACCGATAAGCAGCGTACTATACTTACTTATTATTATCACGATGACTTCTCGCTTGGCGAGATCGCATCGGAGTTCGGGATTAGCCGCCAGGCGGTCTACGACAACATCAAGCGTGCCGAGGCTATACTTGAGAGCTACGAAGAGAAGCTTGCTCTTCTGGCGAAGCATGAGCGGCTGATGGAGATGACGGACAAGCTGGAGCGCGACGTGAAGGCTATCGTGACGAATGAATGGGATAAACAGTCGATCATCGACGCCATCGAGCAGTTTCGGGCGGCGGAAGGAACGGCAAGAGAAGGAGGCGAGAGTTCATGGCAGCATTTGAAAGCTTAAGCAATCGGCTTCAGAATGTGTTCAGCAAGCTGAAGGGCAAAGGCAAGGTAAGCGAAGCCGATGTCAATGACGCGATGCGAGAGGTTCGCCTGGCGCTTCTGGAGGCCGATGTTAACTTTAAAGTCGTGAAGGACTTCATCGCCAAGGTGAAGGAGAAAGCAATCGGTCTTGACGTGTCCAAGAGCTTCACGCCGGGGATGGTCATCATCGATATTGTCAACAAGGAACTGACGGAGCTGATGGGCGGCACGCAGGCGAAGCTCGCCAAGGCGAACAAGCCTCCGACCGTCATCATGATGGTCGGCTTGCAGGGCGCCGGTAAGACCACGACGTCAGGCAAGCTGGCGAAGCTGCTTCAGAAGGGCAACCATAAGCCGCTTCTGGTAGCCTGCGATATCTATCGTCCCGCCGCGATCAAGCAGCTGCAGGTGCTGGGCGAGCAGATCGGCGCGCCGGTATTCTCCCTTGGCGACAAGACTTCTCCGGTTGAGATCGCGAAGGCTGGCCTCCAGCATGCGAAGGATAACGGCAATGACTACATCATCTTCGATACCGCAGGCCGTCTGCATATCGATGAAGAGCTTATGGATGAGCTGAAGCGCATCCATGAGCATGTGAAGCCGGACGAGGTTCTCCTCGTCGTCGACGCCATGACCGGTCAAGATGCGGTCAACGTCGCGCAGAGCTTCCATGATCAGCTTGAGCTAAGCGGCGTCGTGCTGACAAAGCTTGACGGCGATACGCGCGGCGGCGCGGCGCTGTCTGTCAAGGCGGTTACGGGCCGTCCGATCAAATTCGCCGCAATGGGCGAGAAGATCGACTCCTTGGAGCCGTTCCATCCGGAGCGGATGGCTTCCCGTATTCTCGGCATGGGCGACATGCTGTCGCTTATCGAGAAGGCGCAGGCAGGCATCGACGCGGATAAAGCGGCGGAGATGGAGCGCAAGATGCGCACCGCGGAATTTACCTTTGACGACTTCCTGGACCAGATGGAGCAAGTGCGCAAGCTCGGCCCGCTGGATCAGATCATGGATATGCTGCCAGGCATGAACAAGATGAAAGGCGGCATGAAGGATTTGAAGGTGGACGAGAAGCAGATCGGCCGCATCGAAGCGATCGTCCGCTCCATGACGAAGGAAGAGAAGCAGAAGCCGGAGCTTCTGAATCACAGCAGACGCAAGCGCGTTGCCGCAGGCAGCGGCACGACCATCGTCGAAGTGAACCGCCTGATCAAGCAGTTCGACGATATGCGCCGGATGATGAAGCAATTCTCGTCCATGATGGGACCGAAAGGGCCGAAGGGCGGCAAGAAGGGCCTGAAGGGCATGCTCGGACGCAAGATGAAATTCCCGTTTTAATGTCTAGATAGAGGCAAGTTCATTTTTCGAAGGAGGTGAATGATAATGGCAGTACGTATTCGCTTGAAACGTATGGGTGCTCACAAAGCTCCTTTCTACCGCGTAGTGGTATCGGATTCCCGTTCCCCGCGTGATGGACGTTTTATTGAAGAAATCGGCACTTACAATCCGGTTGCACAGCCAGCTCAAGTTTCGATCGACGAAGAGAAAGCTCTGAAATGGCTTCAAACTGGAGCGCAAGCTTCCGACACAGTTCGCGACCTGCTTTCCAAAGCTGGCGTTTTGAAAAAGTTCCATGAGCTTAAGCAACAGAAGTAACGGTTGAAGAGCGGAGGGCTTTGTGATGAAAGAATTAATTCTTGTCATAGCGAAGGCTTTAGTGGATCATCCGGACGAAGTGCGGGTCGGCGTGAAGGAAGATGAACGCAGCACGGTTTACGAGTTGTCGGTTCACCCCGATGATATAGGCAAGGTTATCGGTAAGCAAGGACGGATTGCGAAAGCGATGCGTACAGTCGTTACCTCCGCCTCTGTCAAATCCAGCAAACGCGTCATCGTCGATATACTTTCATAATGGACTGCATCTTCAGGGTTGGGACGAATGTCCTGACCCTCTTTGTCGTGTTATAATAGCTATAACCAATGAAAAGAAGGAATGATGGCATGAGCGGAAAATGGTATACAGTAGGGAAAATCGTCAATACGCACGGCATCCGGGGCGATGTGAAGGTGCTCCCGCAGACGGATTTCGCGGACCAGCGCTTTGCTTCCGGCAGCAAGCTTCTGATGGTCAATGAAGAGAACGGCGAGTCCCGCGAAGTTAAGATTGTGAGCTCCAGAGAGCAGAAGAATGTCTATCTGATCAAGCTGGACGGCTTCAACAATATTAACGATGTCGAGAAATACAAGGGCTGGCTGCTGAAAATATCGGAGACCGAGCAAGGCGAGCTGGAGGATGGCCAATATTATTACCATCAAATTATCGGCTGCGCCGTTGTAACAGAGGATGGCGAAGAGCTTGGAGCAATCTCCGAAATTCTAAGCCCCGGCGCCAATGACGTGTGGGTCGTCGACCGTCCGAAGTCGAAGGGCAAGCAGCTGCTGCTCCCGGTTATTGATGAAGTGGTGCTTGATGTGAACATAACGGACAAGCGGGTTACGGTAAGGCTCATGGAAGGGTTGATCTAGCACCATGAGAATTGATGTATTGACGCTATTCCCGGAGATGTTCGAAGGTGTCTTCGGAGTAAGCATTCTGGGCAAGGCGAAGGAGAAAGGGATTGTATCGCTTGAGGCGGTCAACTTCCGCCGTTATGCCGGCAACAAGCACAGCACGGTAGACGACTACCCGTACGGCGGGGGCGGAGGCATGGTGCTGAAGCCTGATCCGGTATTCGCGGCTGTAGAGGATCTGCAGACCGATCCGGGCGTGAGGCCCCGTGTTATTCTGATGTGCCCGCAAGGGGAAACGTTCACGCAGCAGAAGGCGGAGGAGCTCTCTAAGGAGCAGCATCTTGTGTTGATTTGCGGCCACTACGAAGGTTATGACGAGCGAATTCGCGAGCATCTCGTGACGGACGAACTGTCCATAGGGGACTATGTGCTCACCGGCGGTGAGATTCCGGCAATGACGGTTATCGACAGTGTGGTCCGGCTGCTGCCTGGCGTGCTGGGCAACGAGACTTCGGCGGTAACGGATTCCTACAGCACAGGGCTGCTGGAGCATCCGCATTATACAAGGCCTCCGGAATTCCGGGGCTGGAGCGTTCCGGATATTCTCGTATCCGGGCACCATGCCAAGATTGAGGCATGGCGCAGGGAGCAGTCGCTTCTGCGGACGCTGGAGCGCCGTCCGGATCTGCTGGAGACGGCCGAGCTGACGGAGAAAGAAAGGAAATGGCTATCTTCGTTGAAGAAGGAGTCCGAACAACAATAAGGGAATGCGGCTTCTTAGGAGGCTGCATTCCCTTATTGGCTGTTAGGTTATTCGTCCGCCTGAAGCGGCGTGAAAAAGTCCTGCGTATAATAGACTTGATAATATCCGCCTAACGCAACGCCCGTCCCCAATCGGGTCAGCTTGCCGTTAAGCAGCGTCTCGCGATGGCCGCTCGTTGAATTCAGCAGCGTGTAATGCGCGAAGATGCTGTTGTCGAAGCCGGCGGCAATGTTCTCTGACGCGAGGCGGTACGAGATTCCTTTTGCTTTCATACGGTCGAACGGCGTTTTATTGTCCAGGTTTTTGTGGCTGAAAAACTGCTTGTCCCGCATGTTCTCGCTATGGCCTCTTGCCGCTGCCGAAGCGAGCTTGTCCCATTGCAGCGTTGAGATGCCTCTGACTGCGCGCTCTGCATTCGTCAGATCGAACAATTGACGCTCCATCGCATCGCGGAACGCTGTATCTTTGGCGCTCGGCGTTTGTTTGGCTAACGAGCTTTGCTGCCGGAGGATGCCGGAGATTTTATTGCCGTCTTGCGTATCGATAAATAAAGTAGTCCGGATTCCGTCCGCCGTATAGGCGTAATATGTATCCTTCTTCTCCTCAGCGGTGACGCCGGACAGTCCCTTCTGCGCATTGCTCAGCGTCTGGCCTGCCGTCAGACCTCCAGGGAGCTTCCAGCCTTTCTTCGTGACGGAGAATTGGGCTGCCACTTTACCGTCCAACACGCCGTACAGCTTCAGCTCGGCGTCGTTCTGGTTGTAGACGTACCAGCTATAGGCATATTCGCTTGGGTCGATGCGGTCGGGCTTGCCTAGCCGGTGGGTCAGCTTGTCGACGCCATCGCCTAGCTCGATGCCGCTCAGACCGGCAGCATCTTGCTGAAGCTTTGTGGCTGACAGCTGGCTGGTATGTTCTTTGAGCATGAACAGGAAGGTCAGAGCCTCCGCGCGTGTAACCCCGCCGGCCGGGACAAAACCTTTGACCGTGGCTGAAGTCCGGCCCTTCGAGATGCCTTCGTCAAGCAGCCATTGAATCGCTTCATTCTCGGAAAATCGCTTGCCGCTTGCCGCTGTTGCCATTAGCAAAGCTGCTTGTCCTCTGCGGAAGCTGCCGCGCTCGTTATTGAAGGTAACGGGCCAGCCATATTGCTCCGCGAACTCGTAATACGAGTCGAACCACTGGCCACCTGCGCTAGCTGAGGGCACTTCTGTACCGTATGCCCGCAGGAGCATGGCGAGAAATTCGGCTTCGCTTACCGGCTTGTCGGGTTGGAACGTTCCGTCCTCGTAGCCTTTGGCCAGTCCTTCATCCAAGGCCCAATCGATGTACGAGGAAGCCCAGTGTCCTCTCGTGTCGGCCAAGGCTTGCGAACCAGTGCCGGCATGCGCGGCAGGGACGCCTGGGGAGAGGAGCAATCCTGCCACCGTCATGATAGTAATCCAAGTTTTTGCGGGCCGCCGGGGAACCGCATTTGGGCCAGGTTTCTTCTTGTGTGGCAATCGAGTGCACCTCCATCTGACTGATAGAATCAATGTCAGTATACATGAACATGTCCGGTGGAAGAAACCAGTTGATTTGTGCATTTAACTATGGTAAAATTTCTAATGTTGTTTGTTTAAGTCGGACGGTCCGCTATAAGCGAGGATCGGGCTCAGTGGAGTCCAGGAGCTTACATGAACGTCTATGGTGGAAGGAGTGAACTCAATGAATATCGTACAAGCGATTACTCAAGAGCAATTGCGTAAAGATCTTCCTAGCTTCCGTCCTGGTGACACGCTGAAGGTTTACGTTAAAGTTATCGAGGGCACGCGCGAGCGTATCCAGCTGTTCGAAGGCGTTGTTATTAAACGTCGCGGCGGCGGAATCAGCGAGACTTTTACGGTGCGCAAAATTTCTTACGGTGTTGGCGTGGAAAGAACTTTCCCGATCCATTCGCCTAAGATCGACAAAATCGAAGTAGCACGTCGTGGTAAAGTGCGTCGCGCTAAGCTGTACTACCTTCGCAACCTGCGCGGTAAAGCTGCTAGAATTAAAGAGATTCGCTAAGAACAAACGTCAAGAGGGGCTTGCGCAAACAAGCTCCTTTTCGTTTTTTTATCGCTGCCCCTACATAATACAGTGTTAAAGGAAAGAAGGCGAGATGGATGGATTCGCAACATCGCAACGAGGATAACAACCCGAATGAAACAACCGGGGCTCCGGCCAACGATTCGAACCGTCAATCCGGCGAGATGACGGGACGTTCCACCAGACAGCGTTCCAGCGACAAAAAAGGGGGAGCGTACAAGGAAATTGTAGAATGGATCAAGGCGCTCGTTATTGCGGTCGTACTTGTATTTTTCATTCGACAGTTCCTGTTTTCGCCATTTATCGTAGACGGGCCGTCCATGGAGCCTAACTTTGAATCGGGCGAGCGGCTAATCGTCAATAAGATTTTGTATACGTTCAGAGAGCCTAAGTTCGGGGAAGTCGTCGTATTCGACGTTCCGGAGCAAGGCCGCAAGTTCATCAAGCGCGTTATCGGCGTGCCTGGCGACAAAATCAAGCTTGAAGGCGACGATTTGTACATTAATGACAAGCTGGTTGAGGAACCTTATATTAAGCAAGCGATTGAAGAAGCCCACGCCAGAGGAGAATTGTACAATGGCGACGGATCAAGCTACAACTTCCCGAACGATATGGTGCAAGAGATGGTGGTGCCGGAAGGGACGATCTTCGCAATGGGCGACCACCGCGACAACAGCACCGACAGCCGCATGATCGGCTTTGTGGAGGACAAGGAAGTTGTGGGACGGGCGGATGTCATCTTCTGGCCGTTCGACAAGATCAGTTTTATCAAGCATCGGTATTAGACATGAGGTGAAGGCATGGCCATTCAATGGTTTCCGGGTCATATGACCCGTGCCAAACGGCAAATTCAAGACAAGCTTAAACTAATCGACATTGCCATAGAGCTGCTGGACGCGCGCGTGCCGCTGTCGAGCCGAAACCCGATGGTAGACGATATTTTGCAAAATAAACCGAGATTGATCGTACTCAACAAGTCCGATCTGGCCGATCCGAAGACGACGGAGAAGTGGATGGCTTATTTTGCCCATGAGGGCCACGAATGTGTTGCTGTTGATTCGCAGACGGGCACTCGTGTAGGCGATATTCCGGCCAAGGCCAAAGAGATTCTGCACGAGAAGATTGCGAAGCAGATCGCGAAAGGCATGAATCCGCGCGCCGTACGGGGGCTGATCGTCGGCATTCCGAACGTCGGGAAGTCGACGCTTATCAACCGCCTCGCAGGCCGCAACATCGCTGCAACCGGCGATAAGCCGGGTGTGACGAAAGGCCAGCAGTGGATCAAGGTCGGAACGGAGATGGAGCTGCTCGATACGCCGGGCATTCTGTGGCCGAAGTTCGAGGATCAGCTCGTCGGCTACCGGCTGGCGATGACCGGGGCGATCAGGGAGCAGATTTTGAACGTGGACGATATTGCGTTTTTCGCTGTGCGTGAGCTTGCGGACCGTTACTGGCCTGCGCTGCAGGAGAGATACGAGCTGGAGAAGCAGCCTTCCGATCCGGAAGACAGCGAAGAGATTGTACGCGTCATGGAAGATATCGGACGTAAGCGCGGCTGCCTCATGGGGGGCGGACGCGTCGATCTGGAGAAGGCGTCGGGCATTATCCTGCGCGATCTCAGAGCGGGCAAGCTGGGCAGAATTACGCTGGAGGCTCCTTACGACGATATGCCGGTGAGAGAACGCTAGTCGGCATTGGCGTTAGGGGAGAAACGGGGGAACAGAACTTGCTGGGACTGGAACGCGCGGTCTGGGATGAAGGGATCGTCCACATTGCTGGAGTGGATGAAGTCGGGCGCGGATGCCTGTTCGGCGATGTCGTCGCCGGCGCGGTTATCCTGCCCCCCGGTCTTGAGATAGAAGGCATTAACGATTCCAAGAAGCTGACCGAGAAGAAGCGTGAATATTTGTATGACGTCATTGCGGAGAAGGCTGTCTCGTGGTCCGTCGCGCATGTTGACGCCGAGACAGTGGATCGCATCAATATCAAGCAGGCAGCAAGGCTGGCGATGAAGCTGGCCGTGGAGTCGCTGAGCGTGCCGGCGCAATATTTGCTGGTGGATGCGGAGAAGATTGATTTGGAGCTGCCGCAGCAAGCGATTATTAAAGGCGATGCGACCAGCCAATCAATTGCTGCCGCCTCCATCATGGCCAAGGTTACGCGCGACCGTCTGTGCGCGGGGGAATGGGAGAAGCAATATCCCGACTACGGAATTGCGGTACATAAAGGATATGCGACAAAGCTGCATCAGGAACGCCTGCTGGAGCTTGGCCCCTCTCCGCTGCATCGGCGCACATTTTTGCGTAAGCTGCTTGGCGAGGTATAGCACTTATAACGCTTGCACTCGGCGAGGAACGCCTTAATCGTTCCTTGCTGAGCTGCAGGCGTTTTTGTTTTGGCCCGGGCTGGAATTTGGCCGCTCCGAAGCAAACAATCCTATGCCGGACCTTCATGGATGAAGACCGGGGACCGATATAGTACATATATGTTTAACGTGTGATGCAATCCGCAGGCGAAGGAGAATGAACGTGAATATCAGTCAAATGATGCGAGGGTTGCTGGGCGATGCAGTAAGCGGGGAAACTCGAGCCATGGAATTGAAGGTCGGCCAGGTCGTGCGAGGCGTCGTGGTGCAAACCTTTGAAAATAACGAAGCGATGATTCAGATCAACGGCGTGCAGGTGCGCGCCAAGCTGGAGATGCCGATGTCGGCGGGACAGTCCGCCATGCTGCAAGTGCAGCCGGAGTCGAACGGATCACTTGTGATGCTGAAGGCGGTGGATTTAAGCGCATCCGGCTTGCTGGATGACACCTTCCGCGATTACGCCAAGATGCTCGGACTGCCGGACCAGCGCTGGTCGCTTGATATAGTCAAGGATTTGAGAAGAGAAGGCTTCCCGTTCAACCGGACTACTTCGTTAGCTTTTCAATCGGCGCTGGCTGCTATGCCGCGGGGCGCTGACATGGAGCAGTGGATGACGGCGGCTGCAGCTGCATTCAAACGCGGCTTGCCCATGACGGCAACGACCATTGCCTCGATGGGGCAGGTGATGTTCGGCCGGGCGTCTCATGAGCTGCTGGATTCGCTGCAGCAGCAGCTAGGAGCATTTATGAAGGGATTGGGCTCAGCGGAGGCGGGCAGTCCTGCAGGGGCCGCTCAGCAGGCGGGAGCGCGCGTGTTGACGCTTCTGATGCAAGGCGACGCTCTGTTGCGCGGCGGACTAGCGGAAAGCAGCAACGGTACGCCGGGTGGCTCTGCTGCCGCACAGAACCAGGGGCAGCAAGCCCCGGCAGGCGCTCAGCCCTCCGTTCCCGGGCAAGCCGCTCCGCAGAACGGTGCGCAATCTGTTCCGCAGAATGCTTCTCAACCTGCCATGCAGAATGCTGCTCAGGCCGCAGTACAACCTGGTTCTTCGCAACCTGCAGCGCAGGGGGCGGCTCAAGGCGCATCGCAGGCTGCGGCTGGCGGGGCAAGCGGCCCGCTTGCAGGGCAAGCAGCCACAGCTCAAGCTGCGGCGCCTGCTGCCGGGGCCAACTGGCTGGGCGGCATGATGAAGTGGCTTGGCGTCGATCATGAGCTGCAGCTTGCCAAAGCAGCGACTGCGGTGGAATCCGGAGGGCAGCTCGGGACAGCGCAGCCGACGAAGCAGTCCGCAGCCGATACGGGGTTGCTGCGGCCGCAGGCTGGCACTACCGGCGGAGGGGCGCAGGCTGGCCTGGCCGCGTCAGCGGCAGCAGGAGCCGACGTAGAAGCGGCAGCAGCCGCCGGAGCGCGGACAGAGGCGGCAGCGACGGGACCGAGAAGCGAAGCTGCCGCCATGGCGGCTAGAAGTGCGGAGCCAGCCGCAGCAGAGAGCGGAAGAGCTCAAGCGGCTGCAGCGCAGCCTTCTCCGCCGCATACTGCGCAGGTTGCGCAGCAGCATCCATCGGCTGTATCGGATGCGGCCAGCCGCGGGGATCAAGCTCTTGCTCCGTCTCAGCATGCTCAGCAAGCAGCAGCTGCCCCTTCAAGTCCGGCGCCGGCGGAGACGTTGAAAAACGCGCTGCTTTCGCTTTTGCAGGCGAGCGATACACCCCCGGCGATCAAAGAAACGGCCCAGCAGCTTATTCACCAGATTACCGGACAGCAGCTGCTGCTCACGCCAGAACGCAACAGCTCGGTATTCACGCATGTAACGATGTTCATTCCGCTGAAGGATGCAGACGGCGGAACGACCGCCTCCGTTCATATCCAGACCCGGCGCGGCAAGAGAGGGGAGCTCGATGCGGACAATTGCCGCCTTTTGTTCAATCTCTCCATGGCATCGCTGGGCGACACGCTCGTGGACGTGAACGTGACAGACAAAATCGTTAGCTTGAACATTTGGAACGACCATCCCGCAATCGCAGAGCTGGTCGAAGGTTCGCGCAATGAAATCGCCGAGCGGCTCCAAGGCACTGGCTATCAGCTGCTGTCGCTGCGGACCACGCCTTTGCCAGCCCGAGATGGCAGCGAGGCGGCGCCCGCGGTTGCGGCAAAGGATAAAAAGGCACAGACGCCGCCGGATCTGGCGCAGTTCGCCTCTACGCGCTACAAAGGAGTGGATTACCGGATATGAGCCAGGATCATGATGGCAAGGACAAGCCGGCTCCTATGCGCAAGGCTGTAGCGCTCAAGTATGAGCCTGGAGAACGGACCGCTCCGGTGCTGGTAGCAAAAGGGCAAGGCATGATCGCGGACCGGATACTGGAGAAGGCGAAGGAAAGCGGAGTGCCTGTGCAGCAGGATTCGTCGCTGGTCGAAGTGCTCTCGAAGCTCGATGTGGATCAGGAGATTCCGCCTGAGCTGTATGCCCTTGTCGCGGAAGTATTGACCTTCGTCTACCAGTCGGACCGCAGGGCGAAGGAGATCGCCGATGAGCGTTAATCGGCAGCATATAGGGAGCATTGGGGAAGCGGAGGCGAGGCGCCGCCTGGTGCTGGGAGGCTATACGATACTGGCAGCCAATTGGCGCAACAGGCAAGGCGAGCTTGATCTGGTCGCCAGGAGCGGCGAGCGAATCATATTTGTCGAAGTCAGGTCGCGCAGCGCTGCCAGCAGAGGCAGATTCGGGACGGCGGAGGAGTCCGTCGATCCCCGCAAGCAAAGACAGGTTCGATTGCTTGCTCAGAGATATTTGCAGCTAACCAACCGATTTGATGTACCTATTCGTTTCGATGTTATTGCCATTACGATTAACGATGATGATACGATTGCTGATTATAAGCATTATGAAGCCGCATTCTGAACCGGAGGATGGATTGTACTTCCGGTGACATAATGCGGCTTTATTTGGGCTTTAACTCATGCGCGCCTCCAATCGGCGGTATTGAATAGCTTCCGCGACATGTTCAGCTTCCACTGTATCGCTGGCTTCTAGATCGGCGATGGTCCTTGCAAGCTTGAGCAAGCGGTCATAGCCCCGCATGCTGATGCCGAGAACCTGGAATGCATTCTCCAGCAGCTTATGCGCGTCGCGCTTCAGAATAGCTGTCTTCCGCAATCCCTCGCCTGTGAGCTCTCCGTTTGTTATGGCGCCCCACTTGCGGTTTCTTTCCAGTTGAATGAAACGGACCCGTTCAACTTTGCTTCTAAGCTCGGCAGTCGTCCATTCGGCTTCATGGCCCTGCTTCTCGAAGGAGATGGGACGGGGCACTTCAACGTGCAGATCAAGCCGGTCAAGCAGCGGACCGGACAGCTTGGAGCGGTAGCGCGAGATAGCCGGCGCGCTGCAGGTGCAGCGCTTCTCGCCGTACTCATGCCCGTAATAACCGCACGGGCAAGGATTGTAGGATGCGGCAAGCATAATATTGGCGGGGAAGCGGACGGTCGCCCTTGCTCGTGCAATCGAGACGACGCGATCCTCCAGCGGCTGTCTCAGCAGCTCCAGCACCATGCGCGGGAACTCCGGGAGCTCGTCCAAAAACAAGACGCCTCGATGCGCCAGTGTAACCTCGCCCGGCTTCGGAATCGAGCCCCCGCCGATCAGGCCGCCGGAAGAGGTGCTGTGATGGGGAGAGCGGAAGGGAGGACGGTCTATCAAGCCGCCTGAGCCTACCGGAAGCTTGCCGGCAACGCTGTAAATTTTGGTGACCTCAAGGGCTTCCTGTTCGGTCAAAGACGGCAGAATGCCCGGAAGCCGGCGGATCATCATGGTTTTGCCGGTTCCGGGCGGCCCGCACAGCAGAATGTTATGCTTCCCCGCCGCAGCGATAAGCATAGCTCGCTTGGCCTGGTGCTGGCCGATAATGTCCGCGAAGTCCTCGCGCTCCGTCTGCTGCTTAGCGGGCTCCGTGCTGGCAATAGCGGCATCCGTTCCAGCGTCCTCGCTAAGCTGGTCCCACAGCGATGAACAGCCGCTCCTTGGCTTCAGCTCCTGAAGATGGGACAGGGCGAATATTTCAACGCCGGATATCCAGGCGGCTTCCCTGCGGTTGGCGAGCGGAAGCAGCACGCGGCTAATATCCATGCGTTTGGCCTGCTCCAGCATCGCAAGCACGCCGGTCACAGGCTTGATGGCGCCGTTCAGCGACAGCTCCCCAATGAGCAGTGCGCCTCCAAGCAGCCCGGCTTCGAGCTGCCCGCTGGCAGTGAGAATGCCGGCGGCGATCGCGAGGTCGAAGGCCGTGCCTTCTTTCCGAAGATCTGCTGGAGCCAGATTGACCGTTATCCGGTCCATCGGAAATGTGAAGCCGCTGTTCTTGATCGCGGCTCTGACGCGCTCCACCGACTCCCGAACCGCGGGATCCGGCAGCCCGACCACGTTTACCTGAGGCAGGCCGCTGCTAATATCGACCTCTACCGAAATACTTTTCCCTTCTACGCCGATAACGCTGGCGCTATGCATCATGCTGAACATAAAAAAGCACCTCCATGGACGGTTAAGACCATACTGAAGGTGCTTCCTTACAGATCTCGTATCAATTTGATTGATTCTTATCATAGCGGCATGGAATAACGCTGTCAATAACAGCCTGCCCTGCGATTAAAAGACATTGAATAGGCCATACTAGTTGGCGTATATAGGCTTTGATCTCATTTTGAGATGATATCCATATCAAAAAGGTTTGCGCTTTCAAGGAAAAACTAAGGTACTGGACAAGGAAAAGTGCTACAATGAAAAAGGTTTGTGTACATATGACTGATTCAAGTCTGTGAAATGGAGGATTTCAACAATGAATATCCATGAGTATCAAGGCAAAGCGGTGCTGAAACAGTATGGTGTAGTCGTACCGGAGGGCAAAGTGGCATTCTCCGTCGACGAAGCTGTCGAAGCGGCACAAGCGCTTGGAACACCGGTGGTTGTCGTGAAAGCGCAAATCCACGCAGGCGGCCGCGGCAAAGCGGGCGGCGTTAAAGTAGCCAAAAACTTGGACGAGGTTCGCGCGTTCGCGAGCGAAATTTTGGGCAAGGTGCTTGTGACTCATCAAACGGGTCCTGAAGGCAAAGAAGTGAAACGCCTTTTGATCGAGCAAGGCTGCGATATTAAAAAAGAATACTATATTGGCGTCGTTCTGGACCGCGGCACTGGCCGCGTGACAATGATGGCTTCCGAAGAGGGCGGCACGGAGATTGAAGAAGTAGCCGAGCATTCCCCTGAGAAAATTTTCAAAGAAGTTATCGATCCAGCAGTCGGCATGCAAGCTTTCCAAGCGCGCAAGCTGGCTTACGCAATCAATATTCCAGGCGAGCTTGTGAACAAAGCAGTTAAGTTCATGCTGGCTCTATACACAGCTTTCGTAGAGAAAGACTGCTCCATCGCCGAGATCAACCCGCTGGTTGTAACAGGCGACGGCAACGTCATGGCTCTGGACGCGAAGCTGAACTTCGATTCCAACGCTCTGTACCGCCAGAAGGAAATTCTGGAGCTGCGCGATCTGGAAGAAGAAGATGCAAAAGAAATCGAAGCGTCCAAATACGACCTGAGCTACATTGCGCTTGATGGCAACATCGGCTGTATGGTTAACGGCGCAGGCCTTGCTATGGCTACAATGGACATTATCAAATACTACGGCGGCGACCCTGCCAACTTCCTGGACGTAGGGGGCGGCGCTACCAAAGAGAAAGTTACGGAAGCTTTCAAAATCATCCTGTCTGACGAGAAAGTAAAAGGCATTTTCGTCAACATTTTCGGCGGCATCATGAGATGCGACGTTATCGCGGAAGGCGTTATTGCAGCTGCAAAAGAGCTTGGTCTTGACCGTCCGCTTGTCGTTCGCCTTGAAGGCACGAACGTTGAGCTTGGCAAGAAGCTGCTGAACGAATCCGGCCTGAACATTGTCGCAGCTGACTCCATGGCTGACGGCGCGCAAAAAATTGTCGCACTCGTAAAATAAAGCCGCTGAACCTGCGGCTGACGATACGCATACGAATTCAATCAGGGGATGTGAGTTAAGTTGAGTATTTTGGTCAATAAGGATACAAAGGTCATCACTCAAGGCATAACAGGCAAAACTGGCATGTTCCATGCTAAGGGAGCTCTCGACTACGGCACGCAGATGGTAGGCGGCGTAACGCCTGGCAAAGGCGGCACGAACGTTGACATTACGCTGGAGAACGGCTCCGTCGTTTCCCTGCCGGTATTCAATACAGTTGTGGAAGCTAAAAACGCAACGGGCGCTACGGCATCCGTTATTTATGTACCGCCTGCATTCGCAGCAGATTCCATCATGGAAGCTGTTGATGCCGAGCTGGACCTGGTCATCTGTATTACAGAGGGCATTCCGGTTCTGGACATGGTGAAAGTAAAGCGTTACATGGAAGGCAGCAAGACGGTTCTGATCGGACCTAACTGCCCAGGCGTTATTACACCAGGCGAGTGCAAAATCGGCATCATGCCGGGCTACATCCACTCTGTGGGCCATGTAGGCGTCGTATCCCGCTCCGGAACGCTTACGTATGAAGCGGTTCACCAGCTGACGACTCGCGGCATCGGACAATCCTCCGCTGTCGGCATCGGCGGTGACCCGGTGAAAGGCTCCGAGTTCATTGATATTCTGAGCCGTTTCAACGACGACCCAGACACATACGCAGTAATCATGATCGGCGAGATCGGCGGCACGGCTGAGGAAGAAGCGGCTGAGTGGATCAAAGCGAACATGACGAAGCCGGTTGTCGGCTTCATCGGCGGCGCAACGGCGCCTCCGGGCAAACGTATGGGCCATGCAGGCGCGATCATCTCGGGCGGCAAAGGTACTGCAGCTGAGAAAATCGCTACGCTGGAAGCTTGCGGCATCAAAGTTGCTCCAACTCCGTCGGAGATGGGCTCCACGCTTGTAAGCGTTCTGGAAGAGAAAGGCCTGCTCGAGAAGTGCATCACTCGCAAGTAATATAATGAAGGTAAGCAACCTTCGGACACGATTTATGGTGTCTGGAGGTTGTTTTTTTTGTTTTATGTGCATAGAGACTTGGTATTTCTGCAGGGCTGAAGGGCATTTCAAATACATAGTTGTGACACAAATTTGGCGGCCGACTTGCATTCTGCTTCTCCGTAACGCACAATAGATAGGAATGCAGACCGGCCCGAAGAGATGAGGGTTGGTTATATGGATAACGAGCTTATGTTGTGCAGAAGCATGATTATTGCCTATTATGAGCAGCCGGGCATCGGCTGGCATGCGGTGGAGAAAGCGGTTCGCCATCAGCTGTGGCGCAAGCCGGATTGGTCAAGGGCAGAGCTCCTGGGCATGGGGCTTACGCCAGAGCAAGCGGAGAAGACAGAACGCTTCCTCCGCAATGGAGCCTGGAAGGACACAGCTTCCTCAAGGCGGGATGATGATAGAGCTGATGTCGCCGTGCTGACGCCTTTCGACGACGCATATCCATCCATTCTGCGGGAAATTGCGCAGCCCCCTTGGGTGCTTTACGCAAAGGGGCGGCTGGAGCTGTTGGCGCGACCCGCTGTGGCCATGGTCGGCACGCGAGTACCGACCGCGTATGGCAGGCATACCGCGTCTGCCATGGCTGAGGAGCTCTCAGAGGCAGGGATTACCGTTGTCAGTGGTCTTGCCCGGGGAATTGACTCCAAAGCCCATGAGGCGGCAATGCAGGGGCCTGGGAGCACAATTGCCGTGCTGCCTACGCCGATTGATACGTGCTACCCTGCAGAGAACGCGTCTTTGTTCCAGAGAATCGCTGAACGCGGGCTGCTCGTTTCGGAGACGCCGGTCGGCACAAAGCTTCATCCCGGCCAGTTTCATCAGCGCAACCGAATTATTGCGGCGCTCAGCAGGGCAACCATAGTAGTGGAAGGCGCCCGGAAGAGCGGTTCGCTGATTACTGCCAAGCACGCGCTTCAGATGGACCGCGAGGTGTTTGCGGTGCCGGGCCAGATTACTTCGCCCAAGAGCGACGGGCCGAATGAGCTTATACGCGAAGGCAGGGCGCGTCTGCTGAGCGAGACATCGCAGCTGTTTCAAGAGCTGCCTTGGCTAACCGGTCAAGCCGGCCTTTTTGCCGGCGGCGCAGGAGGTTCTCCGATAAATTCGGAGGCGGAATCGCTTGAGCCGGAAGAGCGCAGATTAATTGCATTTTTGCAGGATCAGCCCCTGTCGATCAATGAATTGCACGAGCTGTCTGCTATTCCGTTTGGACATTTGAACGCACTTCTGCTAAATTTATGTATAAAACGGAAAATCGAGCTTCAGCCCGGTTCCATATATATAGCACTGTAACTTGTCGTAGAGAGAGGAGGCACCTCGCATGGCAGATTCATTAGTCATAGTTGAATCACCGGCTAAAGCCAAGACAATTGGGAAATATCTGGGCAGCAAATATATTGTAAAAGCGTCCATGGGTCATATCAGGGATTTGCCTAAGAGCCAGATCGGCGTCGAGGTCGAAAATGATTTCAATCCGAAATACATTACGATTCGCGGCAAAGGCAGCGTGCTGAAAGAATTGAAGGATGCCAGTAAAAAAGTGAAAAACGTCTTTCTTGCGGCCGACCCCGATCGCGAAGGAGAGGCGATTGCCTGGCACTTGGCCCACTATCTGGAGCTGAATGAGAAAGAGACGTGCCGCGTCGTATTTAATGAGATAACCAAGCAAGCAGTTAAGGATGCGTTCAAGAATCCGCGCAAAATTAATATGGATTTGGTCAACGCCCAGCAAGCGAGACGGATTCTGGACCGTTTGGTAGGCTACAAAATCAGTCCACTATTATGGAAGAAAGTCAAAAAAGGATTGTCCGCTGGACGGGTGCAATCCGTAGCGGTGAAGCTCATTATCGATCGCGAGAATGAGATTGACGCTTTTATTCCGGAAGAGTATTGGTCGATTACCGCCAAGCTGAATCATGGCGGCGTTGCATTCGAGGCCAAATATCATTCCATTCAAGGCGAGAAGCGTGAGCTGGGCAAAGAAGCGGATGTGCAGGAAGTGCTGCAAGCAATGGGCAAAAATCCGTTTACTGTTGCCGAAGTGAAGGAGAAGGAACGGCTTCGCAACCCGGCTCCGCCATTTATCACAAGCTCGCTCCAACAGGAGGCCGCGCGCAAGATTGGCTTCCGCGCTTCGAAGACGATGTCTGTAGCCCAGCAGCTGTATGAGGGCGTAGAGCTTGGCAAGGAAGGAACGGTCGGTCTTATCACGTATATGAGAACGGACTCGACCCGGATATCTCCTGTTGCGCAGGAAGAAGCCAAGGAATACATCTCGGAGAAGTACGGGGCGGATTATTTCCCTGAGCAGCCGCGCGTCTATACGAAGAAGAACAGCAACGCGCAGGATGCGCATGAAGCGATTCGTCCGACATCCGTTCTTCGCGACCCAGAGTCGATGAAGCCGTTCCTGTCAAGAGACCAGCTTCGGTTGTACAAATTGGTGTGGGAGCGTTTTGTCTCCAGCCAAATGTCCTCCGCTGTGCTTGATACGATGACCGTTGATATGCAATCCGGAAGCACGGTATTCCGCGCGACCGGTTCGAAGGTGAAATTCGCCGGGTTTATGAAGGTGTATGTCGAAGGCAATGATGACGGCACTGTTGAGGAGCATAAGTTTTTGCCGCAGCTGTCGAAAGGCGATGTGATCCAGGCGGAGAGCATCGAGCCGAAGCAGCACTTCACCCAGCCGCCTCCGCGTTATTCCGAGGCAAGGCTCGTCCGTACGCTGGAGGAGCTGGGCATTGGCCGGCCAAGCACGTATGCGCCGACGCTGGAGACGATTCAGAAGCGCGGATACGTAGCGATTGAAGAGAAGAAATTTATGCCGACCGAGCTTGGCGAGCTGGTCATTCAGTTGATGGAGGAGTTTTTCCCTGAAATACTGGATGCCGAGTTTACGGCCAACATGGAAGGCAACCTTGACCATGTCGAGGAAGGCTCGGAAGATTGGGTCAAGGTATTGGCGAATTTCTATGAGTCCTTTGAGAAGCGGCTTGAAGTTGCGGAAGAAGAGATGAAGGAAATTGAAATTCAAGACGAAGTGTCTGACGAGATTTGCGAGAAGTGCGGCAGGCATCTGGTATACAAGATGGGACGCTTCGGCAAGTTCCTGGCATGCTCGGGCTTCCCGGAATGCCGCAATACAAAGCCGATTGTGAAGGACATAGGCGTCACTTGTCCAAAATGCGGCGAAGGCCATATTATTGAACGGCGAAGCAAGAAAGGCCGCATCTTCTATGGCTGCGATCAGTATCCGGGCTGCGATTATGTATCCTGGGATAAGCCGACCGGCAAGCCGTGCCCGAATTGCGAGGCAATGCTAGTCGAGAAGCGCAGCCGCAATGGCGTAAGACTGCAATGCGTTTCCTGCGATTATTCTGAGGAAGTGCAGGACGACGATCAAGAAGAACAAGCGTAAAGGCGGCAGATCCACCTCTCGCCTAGACTAGCATATTACACACACGCAACCACACGTCCTCCCTGCATCAGGGAGGATGATGTTGTTTGAAGGACATGCACAGCCTTGGCACAGTTTCCCAAGATAAGCACATCATTTGCATTTAATTGGATTGCGCGCAAGCGAATTGCAGCCAAATTAGATCAACAGCACCAATTGTGTTATAATCGATCGTCTGCGCATAGTGGCTTAGTCACCAGCACTAACTTAAATCATTTAATGTTCTACAAATCGTCATAAACCAATAGAGACCCAGACCCATCAATCCCGTAAAGGTTATAATAGCGGATCTACAAAGCTGAAGCCGAACACTGCTAGTGTTCCTCATAACGGCTGCCAACTCCAACCCATATCCTATATCGTTAATGCTCAAACTGAAGCCTGTCCCCAAAGGGGCAAAGCGCTCCTAGCTGGAAGTTTCGACAAATCTTCTCTTTCGAGGATTTCGTTACTCAGGCGGGTGTCCAGAGGGCGCAGCGCCTTGGGGCCCTCCCTTGGAAGGGAGGGTTTGGGAGGGTTCGTAAGGGGTAAAGCCCCTCTTAGGGGCCACTCGGGTCTCAATCTACCGAAAGGAATGAACACCATTGACACAGAAAGTGACCGTAATCGGAGCAGGACTTGCGGGCAGTGAGGCCGCATGGCAGATCGCATCGCAAGGCGTGCCCGTTACTTTATACGAAATGCGCCCGGTGAGACAGACGCCTGCGCATCATACGAATAAATTCGCTGAGCTGGTATGCAGCAACAGCCTTCGCGCTAATGGCTTGGCCAATGCGGTTGGGGTGCTGAAGGAAGAGATGCGCCGCCTCAATTCCATCATCTTGAGCAGCGCCGATCTGCATGCCGTTCCGGCAGGAGGCGCGCTTGCGGTTGATCGTGACGGCTTCTCGGGTGAAATTACGAGCAGGCTTCATAATCATCCCCTTATTGAAGTTCGCAATGAGGAAGTAACAGAAATTCCGCAAGACGGCATTACCGTAATCGCTACCGGCCCGCTCACGGCGCCGGACTTGTCCAAGCAAATTCAAGGTTTGCTCGGAGAAGAATATTTCTACTTCTATGATGCGGCTGCTCCGATCATCGACAAAGAATCGATTGACATGAGCAAAGTTTATTTGGCATCCAGATATGATAAAGGCGAAGCGGCTTACTTGAACTGCCCAATGACGGAAGAGGAATTCAATGTCTTCTACGAAGCGATCATTACGGCAGAGAAGGCGGAGCTTAAGGAATTTGAGAAGGAAATTTATTTCGAGGGCTGCATGCCGATCGAGGTTATGATGAGCAGGGGCAAGCAGACCGCTCTGTTCGGTCCGATGAAGCCAGTAGGTCTGGTCAACCCTCATACCGGCAAGCTGCCGTATGCTGTTATCCAGCTGCGTCAGGATAACGCTGCAGGAACTCTGTACAACATGGTAGGCTTCCAGACGCATCTGAAGTGGGGCGAGCAGAAACGTGTATTCTCGCTCATTCCTGGCCTTGAGAATGCGGAGTTCGTCCGTTATGGCGTGATGCACCGCAATACATTCATCAACTCGCCTAAACTTTTGAAGCCGACCTACCAGACTAGAAACCGGGACACGCTGTTTTTTGCCGGCCAAATGACCGGGGTGGAAGGTTACGTCGAATCTGCTGCATCCGGCCTCATTGCCGGTCTGAATGCAGCGCGTTTGGCGAAGGGGCTTGAGCCGCTTGTATTGCCGGAGCATACGGCCCTCGGCAGTATGGCCCAATACATTACGACAGCAGACTTCAAGCATTTTCAGCCGATGAATGCCAACTTCGGCTTGTTCCCGCCGCTGGAGCAGCGGATCAAAAATAAAAAAGAAAAGAACGAAGCGATAGCAAATCGAGCGCTGGATGGCATTGAGCAATTTAAACAGGAACATTTATCGTCGGCCGCCGTACAGTAACTATAGAGGTGTTAAGCCTACACGGCTGTGAATTGTTCCTGAAGCAAGTATTTTATAACGGCTAGATTCATAAATCTTAAGCAACGATTTCTCATGACTTGAAGGAGGCCTGGCTGATGGAAATGCAATTTCATGCGACGACGATTTGTGCGGTGCGCCATGAAGGAAAAGGAGCTATTGCAGGCGACGGTCAAGTAACGTTCGGCAATAGCATGGTAATGAAAAATACGGCTAAGAAGGTCAGACGCTTGTACAGGGGGCAAGTCGTTGCCGGATTTGCGGGTTCTGTAGCGGATGCGATTACCCTGTTTGAGAAGTTCGAGGCGAAGCTGGAGGAGCATCACGGCAATTTGCAGCGCGCAGCTGTTGAGCTGGCCAAGGATTGGCGCTCCGATCGCGTTCTGCGCAAGCTGGAAGCCATGATGCTCGTTATGGATAAGACTGGCTTGCTGCTTATCTCCGGTAACGGGGAAATCATCGAACCGGATGATGACATTCTGGCTATCGGCTCCGGAGGCACATTCGCCCTGTCTGCGGCCAGAGCGCTCAAGCGCCATGCATCCGGCATGGATGCGAAGGATATCGCGAAGGCGTCGCTGCAAATTGCGGCAGAGATATGCGTGTATACGAACTCGAATATTATTGTAGAAGAAATCGGCTAGTACAAGAAGCGGAGGCGATGGAGAATGGGAAATGACGCACTGACGCCGCGCCAGATCGTCGCGGAGCTGGATAAATATATCGTAGGCCAAAAAGAAGCAAAGCGTTCCGTTGCCGTAGCGCTGCGCAACCGTTACCGGAGAAGCAAGCTGGATGAGACCATCCGGGATGAGATCGTTCCGAAAAACATCTTGATGATTGGCCCTACTGGCGTCGGCAAGACGGAAATCGCCCGCAGGCTGGCCAAATTGGTGCGAGCGCCTTTTGTAAAGCTGGAGGCGACCAAATTTACCGAAGTTGGTTATGTGGGCCGCGATGTGGAATCGATGGTGCGTGACTTGGTGGAGACTGCGATTCGCATGGTCAAGGCAGAGAAAACAGAAGGTGTCAAAGACAAAGCGGAGAAGCTGGCTAACGAGCGCATTGTGCTGCTGCTGGCGCCTTCCGCAGCAAAGCCGAAGTCGAACAAAAACCCGTTCGAGATGCTGTTCGGCGGCGGAGGGGAAGAGAAGGAAGAAGAGAAGGACCAAGAACAGGATCATTCCCTTCAGGCAAAGAGAAGCCTTATTCGCGAACAGCTGGCAGCAGGCCAGCTGGAGAACGAGATTATCGAGATTGAAGTGGAGGACACGTCTCCTAATATGCTCGATATGCTATCGGGCCAAGGTCCTGAAGGCATGGGCATGAATATGCAGGAGCTGTTCGGCCAGCTGATGCCGAAAAAACCTAAAAAACGCAAGCTTCCCGTGAAAGAAGCGCGGAAAGCGCTCATCCAGGAAGAAGCGAATAAGCTGATCGATATGGATGACGTTATCTCGGAATCGATCATCCGGGCGGAGCAAAGCGGCATCATCTTTATTGATGAGATCGACAAGATTGCCAGCCCGTCGCGCGGTTCAGGTCCTGATGTGTCCCGTGAGGGCGTTCAGAGGGATATTCTCCCAATCGTCGAGGGCTCAACCGTTATGACCAAATACGGCCCCGTCAAGACGGACTACGTGCTCTTCATCGCTGCAGGCGCGTTCCATGTCGCCAAGCCTTCGGACCTCATTCCGGAACTGCAAGGGCGCTTCCCGATCCGGGTGGAGCTGACCAGCCTCAGCCTGGACGACTTTATCAACATTCTGACCGAGCCGAGAAATGCGCTTACGAAGCAGTATACCGCTTTGCTGCAAACGGAAGGCATCGAAGTGGAGTTTTCGCCGGAGGCCATTCGCGAGCTGGCTTCAATAGCGGCTGATGTGAACCGCAATATGGAGAATATCGGTGCGCGCAGGCTCCATACCATTCTGGAAAAGCTGCTGGAGGATCTTTCCTTTGAGGCGCCTGAACTTTCTTTGGAAAAAATGACAATAACACCGGAATATGTACGCGAGAAGCTTGGCAGCATTGCCAAAGACCGCGATTTGAGTCAATATATATTGTAGTGGTTACAGTTTTGGGAGGCATTTGGAAATGAGTTTATTAAATAAGACAAGAACGCTGAACCGGCTGCTCCAGCGAGCGGCCGGCAAGGCACTCAGCTTTAGGGAAATGGCTGAGGTGCTATGCTCCACCGTGCAAAGCAATGTATTCGTTGTAAGCCGCAAAGGCAAGATCCTGGGCTGTGCTGCCGTGGACGTGTATGATCATGATTTTATCCGCAATCTTACGGGGGACGAGCTTCGCTTCTCGCCAGAGACGAATGCGGGCTTCCTGGAGACAGGAGAATCCATGACGAATGTTAAGCCGGAACCGGACATGTTCCAGTCGCTGTCCCGCCTCGGCGACCAGGAAGTGATGACGGTTGTTCCGATTATCGGAGGCGGAGACCGATTGGGCACTCTTGTTCTGACTAGACCGTCTGGTTCGTTTAATGATGATGATCTGGTGTTGGCGGAATACGGATCGACCATTGTCGGCATGGAGATTTTGCGTGAGCGCGCCGATGAGATTGAGCAAGAGGTTCGCAGCCGTGCTGTCGTCTCCGTAGCGGTAGGCTCACTGTCATTTAGCGAGCTGGAAGCGGTGGAGCATATCTTCGAGGAACTGGACGGCAAGGAAGGCCTGCTGGTTGCTTCTAAGATCGCCGACCGTGTCGGAATTACCCGCTCCGTCATTGTCAATGCTCTTCGCAAGCTGGAGAGCGCTGGTGTGATCGAGACAAGATCGCTCGGAATGAAGGGAACGTATATCCGGATTTTGAACCATCAGCTGCTGCAAGAGCTCGAAAAGATAAAATCATAGGACCTAGTCCGATTTAACCATGGTAGCCCTATCTTTAATCCAAAGATAGGGCTATTTTCTTATTGTAATAATTTAGGTAATTGATGAAGATATTCGTGTCAGCACAAATCGACAGATTTATCTCATTTTTTTAATGTTTTTATGTCGAATGAAGAAGGAATGGCGATTAATCTGTTGAATAGGTTACTTAAGATTTCTATAGCGAAAGTGGTGAGACTACATGAAATTGTTGAATGGCGCAGCATTTCAACGGATGGAGGCTGCGGCCTACGCTGCAGAATCAAGGCAGCGCGTCATCTCGAACAATATTGCTAACGCAGAGACGCCGCATTTCAAACGATCAGAGCTTGTATTCGAGCAATTGCTAGAGGAAACGATGGGACCCTCGCGCAAGCTGGCAGGCAGAATCAGCGACAGCCGGCATATTCCGATCGGCGCGAACGCTTCCCGATTGCCTGTTGCCAAAGTCGTTACCGATGAGTCGACTTCGATGAACAATAACAAAAACAATGTCGATCCTGATCGCGAAATGTCGCTTCTTGCGAAGAACCAACTAAGCTATTATTTGTACACCCAACAAATTAATCATGATCTGAAAATGATGCGTACTGCAATCGAAGGGAGGGGCTAATAGATGAAGCTGTCAACAGGATTTGATATTAGCGCATCGGCGTTAACGGCACAGCGCATGCGGATGGATGTCATCTCGTCGAATATCGCAAATGCCGACACGACGCGGGGAAGCTATGTGAACGGCAAATTTGAGCCGTATAAGCGTAAGCTGGTCGTATTGGAACCGACAAGCCCATCCTTCTCGAACGTCCTGGCAGGCGAAATGGGCAGGAAGGGAACAACGCAAGGCGTTAAGGTCAGCCGTATTCAGGAAGACCAGACGCCAAGCAAGCTGGTATACAATCCGACGCATCCCGATGCGGACGAAAGTGGTTATGTACATATGCCGAACGTTGACGTAGCAAAAGAAATGGTCGATATGATTGCCGCATCGAGAGCTTATGAGGCGAACGTGACAGCGATTAATGCTACGAAGTCGATGTTCATGAAGGCGCTGGAGATCGGCCGACCTTAGAATGATAGAGAACCATTCGATAGAAGACCGGAGGGAAAATAATGATTCAATCGATGTCATTGGGCCCGGTGGCCCCAGCTAAAATGGTACAGACCAAGCCGATTGAGCAAGCGACTCCGGCTGAGTTGACACAAAGCTTTGGCCAATACCTGCAGACGGCGCTCGAGAACGTAAGCGCTCAGGAGAAAAACGTACATAAACTGAATGACCAGTATCTGATTGGTCAAGCGGATGTTACTCAAGTGCTTTTGGCGGCAGAGCAGGCTCATCTCAGTTTGCAGTTTACCTCACAAGTCCGCAACAAGGTAGTTGAGGCATATCAAGAGATCATGCGGATGCAAATTTAATCGTACTTTTTTCCTAGCAAAGTATTTGGGTGAGGTGACAATGTGAACGAGAGATTCGCCCAATATCGCGAACGGCTCAAGCTGTTCTGGAGCCAGATGGGCAGAAAACAAAAAATATGGTTGGGGGCATCTATTAGCGGATTGTTGTTGGCAGTGATTCTGCTGACAATCGTGTTCACTAGAACGGAATATGAGCTCGCGTTCCAAAACCTGGATGCGACAGATTCTGCAGCGGTCATGAACTATCTGGACGCTAGCGGCATTCCTTACAAGCTTGAAGCAGGCGGCACAAGCATTCTGGTGCCTAGCAATGAAGCAACCCGAGTGAAGATCGGTGCCGGATCACAAGGTTTGGTGCAGAACGGTTCGATCGGTTTTGAAGTTTTCAGCTCTAATTCATCCAAGCTTGGCACGACGGAAAATGAGTTCAACGTTCTCTATCAGAGCGCGCTCAACGGTGAAGTGCAGAAGCTGCTTAATGGATTGCAAGGGGTAGAAAGCTCGAAGGTGCTGATCACTTCTCCGGAAGAAAGCGTGTTTCTGAGACCGGAGGATGCGACCAAAGCATCAGCTGCCATCGTCATGCAGTTCAAGCCTGGCTATAGACCGAACCAGAAAGAAATCGACGGCTATTACAACTTGGTAAAAGCCACAGTCGCGGATCTGGCGATTAAAGACATTACGATCTCGTCCAAGCAGCACGGCGAGCTAGTGTCCTCGGAAGCTGGCGGCGTTGGAACAGGCAGCTCGGACCTGGTGGAATTGCAGTTCCAGATTCAAAGCAAGTACGAATCGGACCTTAAAAAGAACATTCAAGAGTTTCTTGGCCGTATGGTAGGAAGCGACAATCTGGTCGTGAGCGTCTCCAGCAGCATGAACTTCGACAAGAAGCTTACGCAGGAGAACCTGGTCAGACCGCTGCAAAATAATAACAACAACGGCATTCTCCTAAGCGAAGAGCTGAACAGCACGTCCTCGACAGGATCTTCCGCACAAGCAGGCGGAGTTGCAGGCACGGGCGAAACCGATATACCGGGATATGAGGCGGCGGGTCAAGGGAATAGTTCTTCGGAGTCAAACTCGAGCACTCGGAACTATGAATTCGACCGGATCAACAACAGTATTGAATCCGGGCCTTTTGTCCTAAAGGATCTTTCCATTAGCATCGGTATCGAGGCGGCTCAGCTGAACGATGAGGATTCCAGAGCGGCGATTACGAATTACTTGACGACGCTCGTTCGCTCCCAACTCGCTGATTCGGGTCAGGATGTTAATGATGACGCATTGATTGGCAAAAAAGTTTCGCTTATTGCAAGAAATTTTGCAGAAAGCACAACAGCAGCTCAAACAAGCGGTCTTTCTACGCCATGGGCAATCGGTATCGGCGTTGCGGCATTGGCTGTAATCGGCGGACTCGTAGCCTTGCTGATGCGCAGACGCAGACAGGCGGAAGTTGAGGAAGTGGAGATGGTTGCTGCTCCGTCTAAAGTGGAATATCCGACACTGGATCTTGAAAGTGTCAATAACGATAGCCAAGCGCGTAAAAATCTTGAAACACTCGCCAAACGCAAGCCTGACGAATTCGTCAACCTTCTTCGCACCTGGCTTGTGGATGAATAGAGGTGCTGTAATTGTCTAAAGCGACGCAAGGTTTAACAGGACGCCAGAAGGCGGCTATCTTGTTGATTACGCTAGGGCCCGAGGTATCGGCGCAAATTTTCAAGCATCTGCGGGATGAAGAGATTGAACAGCTCACTCTTGAAATTGCCAACGTACGGAAGGTAGACAGCCATGACCGTGAGCTGATCCTTAGCGAGTTTCATCAGATTTGCCTGGCGCAGGAATATATTTCGCAAGGCGGCATCTCGTATGCCAAAGATATTTTGGAGAAGGCGCTTGGCGAGGCGAAGGCGCAAGATGTTATTAACCGCTTGACCGCAACGCTTCAAGTAAGGCCTTTCGACTTTGCAAGAAAAGCGGAGCCGACTCAAATCTTGAACTTTATCCAAAACGAAAATTCGCAGACGATCGCTCTCGTATTGTCGTATCTGCAATCCGAGCAGTCCTCGCAAATTTTGTCCTCCTTGCCGCAAGACAAGCAGGCAGATGTGGCGAGAAGGATTGCGCTTATGGACAGCACATCGCCGGAAGTCATCTCCCAGGTGGAGCGGGTCCTTGAACAGAAGTTGTCTGCAACGGTCACGCAGGATTACACGAATGCGGGCGGCATCGATTCGATCGTTCAGATTCTGAATGGTGTAGACCGCGGTACTGAACGGACTATCCTCGACGCACTCGAGATTCAAGATCCGGAGCTCGCGGAGGAAATCAAAAAGCGGATGTTTGTATTCGAAGATATCGTCAATATCGACAACCGTTCCATTCAGCGCATTATCCGGGACATCGAAAATGCAGATTTGCAGCTTGCGCTTAAGGTTGCCAGCGAGGAAGTGCGCGAAGCGATCTTCCGCAATATGTCCAAGCGTATGGCCGAAACCTTCAAGGAAGAAATGGAATTTATGGGTCCTGTGCGGCTGCGTGACGTGGAAGAAGCCCAAACCCGGATCGTGGCTACGATTCGCAGGTTAGAAGAATCGGGTGAAATCATCATCGCGCGCGGCGGAGGAGATGATATCATTGTCTAATTTGATTAAATCTTCCAGTGTCATTCCATTAGAGCAGTTAAAGCAGCTGAAATGGGCCAATCCGTTTCCGGAGGCTGAAAGCTCCGAATCGGACAGAGAGCCGCAGGCGGAACCCGGACCGGATGAAGAAACGGTGGCGCTAAGGGATCAAATCCTGCAGGACGCCGAATTTTTCGCCGAAAACCGGCTTCGCGAGACAGCGCAGGAATGCGAGAAGATGCTCGCGGATGCGCAGGCGCAAATCGATGTCTGGTGGCTGGAAAAACGAGAGGCGGACGAGCTTGCCTCAGCGGAAGCCCGGACATCGGGATATGAGCAAGGTTTTGCTGAAGGTACCTCAGCGTCAGAAGCGCAGCTTCGCGAAAGCTGGGAGTCCAAGATTGCCGAAGCGGCTGATGTGCTGAAGCACGCGTACGCTTCGCGAGAGCAAATTATTCAGGAAGCAGAGCCGTTCCTTGTCGAACTGAGCTGTGCCATCGCCGAAAAGATCATCGGACAGCAGTTATCGCTTTCGCCGGAAATCACGATCGAGATGATTAGACGTTCATTGTCCCGCAGACGGGAGCAGGGCGTCATTACGCTATGTGTAGCCCCTTCGCAGCTGACGTTCGTGCAAGCTGCCCGGGAAGAGCTGCATGCGTCGATCGACTCGCAGGCTGAGCTGCAGATTTTGCCGGATTCCTCTGTCAAGGATAACGGATGTGTCATCCGGTCCGCTTATGGCAGCATCGATGCGAGAATCGATACACAGCTGTCGGAGATTAAACGCGAGCTGATCGCGCTTGCCCATCAGAACGATGCAGAAAGAGGACATGCGGATGAACGCGAGTAATCTGGACGCTATGAAGTATCTTGAACATCTTAGACCGCTTGATCCGGTTCGTGTGAACGGCAAGGTCACGCAGGTTATCGGACTGACTGTGGAGTCGGAAGGGCCGGATGCCAGCATTGGCGACCTGTGTTATATCTACCCGTCGAAAAGCGCAAAACCGTTGAAAGCGGAAGTCGTCGGCTTTCGGGACAACAAGGTTATCCTGATGCCGCTTGGCGATTTGCATGCCATCAGCCCTGGCTGCGATGTGGTCGGCACGGGCAAGCCGCTTACAGTCCAGGTTGGCTCCGAGCTATTGGGCAAGGTGCTGGACGGTCTTGGCAATCCGCTAGACGGATCATATCTGCCTAGCCGCATGCATCATTATTCAACCCATAATGAGCCGAGCAATCCGCTTAGCCGTCCGCGAGTGACGGAGCCGCTAAGCATCGGGGTTCGGGCCATTGACGGACTGCTTACCGTAGGGCAAGGGCAGCGGGTCGGCATATTCGCCGGTTCCGGCGTAGGCAAGAGTACGCTGCTTGGCATGATTGCCAGAAATACATCGGCTGACGTGAACGTCATTGCTCTTATCGGCGAACGCGGCCGCGAGGTGCTGGAGTTCATCGAAAAGGACTTGGGCCCGGAAGGTCTGGCAAGGTCGGTAGTTATTGTCGCGACCTCAGATCAGCCGGCGCTTATTCGTATGAAAGGCGCGCTCATCGCCACGACGATTGCCGAATATTTCCGCGACCGGGGTCTGAACGTCATGCTGATGATGGACTCTGTCACACGGTACGCTATGGCGCTTCGTGAAGTGGGGCTCGCTATTGGCGAACCGCCTGCCACGAGAGGATATACACCGTCAGTGTTCGCCGCATTGCCGAAGCTGCTGGAACGTGCCGGTACGGGACCGTCAGGCTCCATTACCGCGTTCTACACCGTATTGGTAGACGGCGATGACATGAATGAGCCGATTGCCGATGCGGTACGGGGCATACTGGACGGACATATCGTGCTCAGCCGCCATTTGGCGCATAAGGGACATTTTCCGGCAATTGATGTGCTGGCCTCAGTCAGTCGCGTTATGAAGGAAATTGTGACCGAAGAGCAGCAGGATGCAGCCAATGATTTGAAACGACTTCTTTCTATTTATAAAGATTCGGAAGACCTGATCAATATCGGGGCGTATCAGCAAGGTTCTAATAAAGAAATTGACCTCGCCCTCGAATATATCGATGCCATTCATTCCTTCACAAGACAAAAGACGAATGAAAAAGTAACGCTTGGCGAAACGCAGGAACGATTGGTGAACGAATTTCACAGGAGTTGAGTCATAGGTGGCTTCCTTTCATTATTCATTTCAGAAGGTCGTAGATTTGAAGAGCAGCCAAAAGACACAGGCGGAATGGATGCTGTCCAGCGCGCTGGGCGCCTTGTCTGCCGAGGAGAAATCGCTGCATGAGCTTCGGGACACAAAGCAAGAATGGGAGGACCGTCTTCAAGCGGCTTCGCAGCGTGCGGTTCCGCTGGCGGAACTCCAGATTATCGGTCAATATTTGGACTACTTGCAGGCTTGCATCGAGAGCAAGCTGCTGGATGTGAAGAAGGCCGAGCGGGTTGTCGAGCAGAACCGTTCCAAGCTGGCGGACAGAATGAAAGATGAGAAGGTATGGCTCAAAGCAAAAGACCATGCCATGGATCGGTTCCGGCAAGCGCTGCAGCTCAAGGAGCAAAATGAGCTGGATGAGATGGCAACTGTCCGGTTTATCATGCCAACCCCATAAGTGAAGCGTAACACCGGCTAGAGGAGTGAGTGGAATTGGCGGATACAGAAGTAGAAAAGCAAGGTTATAACGCATTCGAACGCTTGATGTTTATGTTGATACCTATCCTGTTTGTAATCGTGCTGCTTGGCGTGCTTTACGCCATGTTCGATTCAGACTTCCGCAATCGTGCTCTTGAATTCGGGCAATCGATTCCCGTAGTCAAGAATGTGCTGCCTGAACCGAAAGCGACAGTCGGCTCCGGCGATGACAACCAGATCCGTTCCATTAAAATGACGGAGAAAATCAAAGAGCTGGAAGCCGAGCTAGCGGCTGTAAAGCAAGAGCTGGCGTCTGCCAACGGGGAAAAGGGCTCTCAAGCGGAAGCGGTACAGGATTTGCAAGCCGAGAATGCGCTGCTGAAGCAGCAGAACAATGACAAGCGGCTAGAAGATGAAGAATATGCTGCCAAGATTACTGAGCTTTCAAGCATGTTCTCCAAAATGTCGCCGAGCAAGGCAGCTCCAATCGTACAAAATATGACGCCGGATGAAATCGTATTGCTATTCTCCTCCATGCGTCCGGATGACCGGGTACGCATCATGGAAAAAATGGATCCGCGTATTGCTGCCGAAGCGACGATGAAGCTGAAGGACAGCCAATCGGCAAAGGACATGCAGATTGCGGCATTGCAATCTCGTCTGGAGAAAGCTGAAAAGGCGGAGGAGAAACCTGCATCCGCTACGCTTAACCAAGAGCAGCTGAATGCTACCTTCACCTCGATGGATGCGAAGAGCGCCGGGGAGATGCTGATCAAAATGATGGAGATCAGCCCAAGCAAAGTGATTCGTATCTTGAATTCGGTTAGCGATACAGCCCGCTCCGCCATATTGACGGAAATGTCTAAAGCGGACAAGACAGCCGCCGCAAATATCATGACCAAGCTGATGTCCGGCACATAGGCGAAGCAAGCTCCTTCTAGACCATTTTGCACGGGAAAGGAGGTGAATACATATGGAAATGATTATTCCTGGCATGGCAGTATCCGGACAAGCAACCGCGATCACTGGGACGGCAACGGCGAAGACGGGTACAGGCGCTGGAGCGGAAGGAAGCTTCAAGCAGGCGCTTGTCCAGCAAATCGTCAGCGATTCGACGCCGGCCGGCAATTCTGCCCAGCAATCGGGACTTCTCGGAATCATTACTTCGCAGAATACGGTCCTATCATTGAACGCAGGTGAAACGGAAGTTTCAACAGAAGATTTGATGGCGATGATTGACGGGCTTATGGACAAGCTGGATGCAGCTGCCGAGAATGAAGCGGATTCGGGCAATTTGCTGGACCAATTGCAATCGATGCTTTATGCGCTGCAGGCGTTGCTGGCGTTGCTAGGCATTCCTGCGCCTCGTACTGGCGCATGGACGGAGGAGCAATCCGGCGGATTTGGCCAGAATGCGCAAGCGCTTGAACAGACTAAAGCAAGCATGCAGGTCGGCCTGATTCAATTGCAGGCATTGCTGCAGCAAGGCTCGCTGAAGCAAGTTCAAGGGCAAGAGCCGCATGCGCTGATTGCGAATCAGCTGCAGGCACTGACCGCAGCGCTGGCGACAGATGAATCCAAGCCATCTGGCGGCACGGTGAAGACTGACGAGAGCTCTCTGCCTTCATGGCTAGTCGCTCAGACGGCTTCGGCTAAGGATGCAAGCGCATTGCTGCAGCGATTGTCTCAGCAGACAGTTCATCCGTCAGCGCTTCAAGCTGTAATGTCCGCGCTTGGCGAGGGCCAAGCTTTGCAGACGCAGACAGAATCCCAGTCCTTCGTTCCAGCCAATGAAGCAGCAGTCCAACTGCCGCTTGTTGGCCCGCATAACGTTCGCGATTTTGCGCCGCTGCTGGCAAGATCGTCAGCGCCTACCGCGTTCGTACTGGCGGACAGCTTTGCGGAAACAATGGACGGCCTGATTGTACAGAAGTTTAACATTCGCGCTGTTGACGGCATATCGGAAGCCAAGCTCAAGCTATTCCCTGAACAGCTAGGACAAGTCGACGTACGCATCTCGATGCAGAACGGCGTATTGACCGCGATGTTCCAGACGGATTCGGCAAAAGCGAAAGATATGCTGGAGAATCAAATGGCCCAGCTCAGAGCTTCGTTGACGGCACAAGGTCTGAACGTTGAGAAGCTTGAGGTAACGCAAAGCCCGGCATCCATGGAGCTGACTCATCAGCACGGCGGACAGGGGCAGCAAGGCAAGCAAGCGTCCGACAACCGGGGCGGCTTTGGCGATGATGAGAATGTGACGGATAACGCATTTGAATCCGAACTGGTCGAGCAAGCAGCGATTCAAGGCTTGGGCTATGGCCGCGCCATTAATGAAACAGCTTAACGGCTTGAATGAGAAGCAGCGATCGGAGGTGAATCGTAATGGCAGGAACTGTTTCCTCGGGGTTGGTTTGGCCGGATTATCACAAAAACAATGTGCAGAAGGCAGCTAGTCGTCAGCCATCGGATACGCTGGGCAAAGATCAGTTTCTATCGATTCTGGTCGCACAGCTCCGCAACCAGGATCCGATGCAGCCGATGCAAGACCGGGAGTTTATCGCGCAAATGGCGCAGTTTACATCCGTTGAGCAGCTGATGAATATGAACACGGCTTTGACGCAAATGCGCAACAGCATAGGTTCGGCATCCAGCTTGATCGGCAAATGGGTGCAATGGAACGAATATGACGAGGCAGGTGCGATACAAACGCTTAGCGGTCAAGTCGAATCCATTGTATCGAAAGACGGCATCCTCTACTCCAGAATTGGAGATAAGGAAGTTGCGCTGGATTATCTGTTGTCTATCTCAGAGAGCGAGCCTCAGGCGCCGTCTACGGATGACGGTGCGTCAGGAGGGGATGCGTCATGAGCGACAGTATGAAGATCGGCCATTTATATCCGATAAGAACTGCGCCGCTGCAGCTTGACAAGGCTGCGAGAGGGCAGCAGGGAAAGCCGCCTGTATCTACCGAATTCCGCGATTTGCTGGAATCGCAGGTGCTGAATTTCAGCCATCACGCTGAGATGCGGATGGAGCAGCGTGGCATCAAGCTTCAGCCGGAATCGCTGACGCAAATTATGCGAGCCGTTGACGATGCGGCGTCCAAGGGTGCAAAGGATTCTCTTATTGTATTCAAAGATATTGCGATGATCGTGAACGTCCCGTCGCGCACCGTCGTAACGGCGATGGACGGCAAGCAGATGCAAAGCAACGTATTTACGCAAATTGACAGTGCTATTATTTTGTCTTGATAAAGGCTGGACCGTTAAGGAAGCCTTAGGCTGCGGATCGACTGAAGCAGCCGCGAGTCAAATACAACCCATTGGAGGAATAAAGCCATGTTGAGATCCATGTATTCAGGCGTTTCCGGTATGAGAGGGTTCCAAACGAAACTTGACGTTATCGGCAACAACATTGCCAACGTCAATACGGTCGGTTTCAAAGCAGGCCGTGTCATGTTCTCGGACATTTTGAGCCAGACGGTATCTGGTGTAACCGCACCTGAAGAAGGCGAACGCGGCGGCGTGAACGCCAAGCAAATCGGGCTGGGCGTATCGGTTGCTTCTATTGATACCATTCATACAGCAGGCAGCGCCATGACGACGAACCAGGCAAGAGACGTACGTATCGACGGCGACGGATTTTTTGTAGTATCCGCTGGCGACGGCGCTGAGATGATGCTGACGCGCGCAGGTAACTTCAACCTTGATGCTGCACGCCAGCTGGTTACTGCAGACGGATTATTCGTACTTGGAATTGACGGCGCCCCGATTGTTCTGGATGAGGAAATCACTGCATTCAGCATTAGCCAGGACGGCACGATTCTGGGCGTTACGCCTGATGGTCAAGTAGAGGTTGCGCAGCTTGGCATCGCGAAGGTTGTAAACCCGAGCGGCCTTGAGAAGCTTGGCGGCAACTTGTACCGCATGACAGTCAACGCGAATCCGGACGGCGAGTTCGAATTGCTGGCTGCCAATGACCCTGAGTTCGGCACGGGCGCAATTATCTCCGGACAGCTGGAGATGTCGAACGTTGACTTGACGGCCGAATTTACAGAGATGATCGTCGCGCAGCGCGGCTTCCAGGCCAACTCCAGAATTATTACGACTTCGGACGAAATTCTGCAAGAGGTTGTCAACCTGAAACGATAATAACAGATTGAACTAAGCGGGAGGCTACCCAGCCTCCCCTACATACGAGGGGGGTAGCTGATGATTACCGTAACGCGTTTGAACGGAACGAAAGTAACAATAAATGCACTTTTTATTGAATTGATTGAAGAGGCTGCTGATACGGTTATAACGCTTACGACCGGCAATAAGCTGGTGGTAAAAGAGAAGACTAGCGAGCTCATTGAGCTGAATCAGCAGTTTCTTCAAACAATTGGCCTCGTTGCAGCGGCCCAAAAGAGTGAATAACAGGAGGGTCTCTCGACATGAAAAAAATGTTGCCTTGGTTAATAACCATTTTGCTATCCATTACGCTAATCGCAATCGTGGCCATATTTTTGTTCAACTCGCTGTTTAAAGATCCGTCAGATGCAGAGGCGGCGAAAAAGCCTGTAAAAATTGAAGTGCTATCGGCGAAAGAACGCGTGGAGGTAACATCGGAGCTTAAGGATTTCCGCCGCAATCTGGCGGACTCCAAAAATGTTGTTATTGTAAGTTTTGCGTTTCAACTGGATTCCAAGAAAGCAAAGGAAGACTTCGACAAGATTCTTGAAATCGAGGTAAAGCCGATCATTAGCCGCACGCTTGCGGATATGACGGCAGAGGACCTTAGCGGTTCCGCAGGCGAAGATGCGCTGGAAGCCAAGCTGCTCAACCTGATAAATCCTGCTCTGCCGAAAGGCAAGCTGGTGAAGGTGGAAATTACAAACATTATGGTTGCGGGCATGTAATTAGCCGCAGCGATATTCCTCGAAGGGGGTGAGAGAATTGGTTGATGTATTATCGCAGAACGAAATTGACGCGCTGCTCGCTGCGCTGTCCTCTGGAGAGATGGACGCCGAGGACTTAAAGAAGGAAGAGATTTCGCGCAAGGTAAGTGTATATGACTTTAAGCGTGCCGTTCGTTTCTCGAAGGATCATATCCGAAGCTTGACACGCATTCACGAAAACTTCGCGCGATATTTGACAACCTATTTCTCGGCGCAGCTTCGCACTTTTGTTCAGATTAACGTCGTTGACGTTGAACAGTTGCCTTATGACGAATTTATCCGTTCCATTCCGAAGATGACGATATTGAACATTTTTGAAGCTGAGCCGCTCGAGGGACGCATGGTGCTGGAGGTTCATCCGAACGTCGCTTATGCGATGCTGGATCGAATGCTTGGCGGACAAGGGATCGCGCCGTCGAAGATCAACAACTTGACCGAGATCGAAACTACGGTGATGGAGCGGATCTTCGCAAGGACGTTCGACAGCCTTCAGGAAGCGTGGAAGACCGTTATCGATATTTCGCCTAGGCTGGAAGCGCTGGAGACGAATCCGCAATTCATGCAGATCGTATCTCCGAACGAGACAATTGCCCTTATATCCTTCAGTACGAAGATCGGCGATACAACCGGCATGATTAACCTTTGTATCCCGCATGTCGTGCTGGAACCGATTATGCCAAGACTGTCCGTGCATCATTGGTTTGTGTCGCAGAAGAAGGAGCGCATACCGGAAGAGGTTGAAATTCTGGAGCAGCGCGTCCACAAAGCCAAGCTTCCGATCGTTGCGGAGCTGGGCGAGACATCGATTACCGTCCATGAGTTCCTGAATCTTGGTCTCGGCGATGTGCTTACGCTTAATAAACCGGTCGATGAAGGTCTGAAAATAAAAGTTGGTGAAAAATTGAAATTTATCGGCAGCCCTGGCTCAATTCGGGATAAGATGGCTGTCCAAGTGGAAGAGATTGTGAGCGAAGGAGCGGAAGAAGATTATGACGAGTAAAGATTATTTGTCACAAGAGGAAATCGACGCATTGCTTCGTCAATCCTCTAATGAACCAGATGAAGTGATGGCGCCGTCGAACGAAGTGCAGCTTTCCGATTACCTGTCCTCGATCGAGCAGGACGCCTTGGGCGAAATCGGCAACATTACCTTCGGCAGCGCTGCTACCGCACTGTCGACCTTGCTTGGGAAAAAAGTAGATATTACGACGCCGCAAGTGACGCTGGTCAGACGTGAAGAGCTCGGCGATATTTTTCCGAAGCCGCATGTAGCGGTAAGCGTGCAATATGTAGACGGCTTTGAAGGAATCAACTCCTTGGTGATCCGTACGAAGGACGCTCAGGTCATCGCCGACCTCATGCTTGGCGGCGAAGGCGAAGTGACTGCAGAGGATCTGAATGAGATTCATATCAGCGCCGTGCAGGAAGCGATGAACCAGATGATGGGCTCATCCGCTACATCGATGTCGACGATCTTCAACCGATTTGTCAATATCTCGCCGCCAGGAATTGATATTCTGGATGTGAATAATGGCGACGGCATGAATCACCTGCCGCCGGTCGATGTATTTATCAAAATCTCGTTCCATCTGACGATTGGGGACCTGATCGACTCTACGATTATGCAGCTCCTTCCGGTCTCCTTCGCCAAGCAGATGGTTTCGACTTTGATGGGAACGGCAGAAGAGCCAATCGCTCAATCCGATGCGCCTGCCACCCAGCAGATCGCAGCGGCAGAGCAACAAGCGGCGGTGCAGCAGACGGCTGCAGCAAGTGTAGCGCCTCCGCCGCAGCCGATGACGCAGCAAGCGCCTTCGCAGCCTGTCGCACAGCCTGCGGGAGCTTATGATCCGTATGGCGCTCCGCCTGCCGGATACGCGCAAAGCGCGAGCCGCAATGTCAATGTCCAGCCTGTACAATTCGCGAATTTCAGCCAGCCGGCATATGCGCCGACTGACGGAACGAATTTGAATTTATTGCTCGACATTCCGTTGAAGGTCACTGTAGAATTAGGAAGGACCCAGAAGCAAATTAAGGATATTCTCGAGCTGTCGCAAGGCTCTATCATCGAATTGGACAAGCTGGCAGGCGAGCCGGTTGACATTCTGGTCAACAACAAGCTCATCGCCAAAGGAGAAGTCGTCGTTATCGATGAGAACTTCGGCGTTCGCGTTACGGATATCGTTAGCCAATGGGACCGCATCCAAAAATTACAATAACAACATCCTAGGAGGAAATGAAGATGGCAAACCGCATTCTTATCGTAGATGATGCTGCATTCATGCGCATGATGATTCGCGATATCTTGTCAAAAAACGGATACGAAGTAGTGGGCGAAGCTCAAGACGGCGCGCAAGCAGTCGAGAAATATAAGGAACTGAAGCCTGACCTGATTACAATGGATATTACTATGCCTGAGATGGACGGAATTTCCGCCTTGAAGGAAATCAAGAAGATGGATGGCAATGCCAAAGTCATTATGTGCTCCGCGATGGGACAACAAGCTATGGTTATCGACGCCATTCAAGCTGGCGCCAAAGATTTTATCGTCAAGCCTTTCCAAGCTGATCGCGTAATCGAAGCTATCAAGAAAACGCTCGGCTAACGGTTTTTCCAATGAAAAAATCAAGAATGCGCGCGGCGATCCTTACCATCATCGGGCTTGCGACTTTGCCAACAATCGCTGCTGCTGGTTCCAGCGGCAGCAACTCCGATATTGAGCAGCCGCTTGATATTGCGAATACAAGCCCAGGAGAGCTGCTGGGCAACATGGTTTGGGTTATGGTGGCGCTTGCGATCGTCATTACCTTGATCATTCTCGTGATCAAATGGCTGTCGAGGCGCAACCAGCTTTGGGGAGCCAATCGCTCAATGCGTTCTCTGGGCGGCATTGCGCTTGGCCAGAACAGTTCAGTCCAGGTCGTGGAAATCGGCGGCCGGATCTACATTGTCGGTGTAGGCCAGCAGATTACGCTGCTGGACAAGCTTGCAGATCCTGATGAAGCAGCCGAGCTTATCGCGGCTTTGGAGAACCAGACGAACTCTGACTGGTCGCCCAAGGATTTGACGGACATGGTCAAGCAATGGCGGAACAAGCGTTCAAATCAAGCTGAGCCGGGGAAAGAGCAGTGGAATTCCGCTTCGTCCTTCGAGCAGATGCTGCAGAGCAAGCTGAGCAAGCAGGCTGACCGCAAGCAGCAGCTTGAGAACATGCTGCAAGACCAAAACAAGAATGAACGGTTGATGGATCATGAGAAATAAGAGGTGGCTTTCCTTTGCGGCGGTTCTGCTGCTGTCCCTCCTCATACATAATCAAGCCTTTGCGGAGCCGCTGCCCGATATTTCAATCAATATTGGAGGCAGCCAAGGGGATCAGCCAGGAACAAGCGCTTTGTCGCTTCTGCTGCTCATTACCGTACTAAGTCTTGCACCGGCCATTATGGTGCTGATGACAAGCTTTACTCGAATCGTGGTTGTGCTTGGCTTTGTCCGTACCTCATTAGGTACGCAGATGATGCCGCCTAACCAAGTCATCATAGGATTGTCGCTCTTTCTGACACTTTTCATCATGGCTCCGACCTTCGGGCAAGTGAATGAAGTTGCCCTGCAGCCTTATCTGAAAGGGGAAATCTCTCAGACCGAGGCATTCGACAAGGCTGCCGTTCCTATGAAGAAGTTTATGTTCTCTCATACAAGAGAGAAGGACCTGCTATTATTCATGAATTATACGAAAACGGAAAAGCCAGAATCCTTCGAGGATATCCCGCTAACGGTACTCATACCCGCATATGCCATCAGTGAATTGAAGACGGCGTTCCAGATGGGCTTTATGATCTTTATCCCGTTCCTCGTCATCGATATGATCGTAGCAAGTACGCTCATGGCGATGGGGATGATGATGCTTCCGCCGATTATGATATCGCTGCCGTTTAAGCTGCTGTTGTTCGTGCTGGTGGATGGATGGTATTTGATCGTGAAGTCACTGCTGCTTAGTTTCAATACATGATGAACGCTGGAGGGGAACGTAAATGAGTGCTGACTTTGTCATCGGATTGGCGGGCGAAGCGGTCTATACGGTCTTGAAAGCCAGCGCTCCGATGCTTGTTCTTGCGCTAGTGGTCGGATTGATGATCAGCGTATTCCAAGCGACAACGCAAATTCAGGAGCAGACGCTTGCTTTTGTTCCGAAGATTGTAGCTGTATTTATTTCTATTATCGTATTTGGACCGTGGATTCTGAATACGGTTGTCGATTTCACTTACCGGATACTGAACAATCTTCATCACTATATCGGTTAGGTTGTGAGTGAATGAATGCAATCGTACAAGGCTTTCCTATTTTTTTGCTAATCTTTTGTCGAATTACTGCGTTTTTCGTCGTAGCTCCGATTTTTTCGTCGCGCGGCGTACCCAATACCTTTAAGCTGGGCCTCGGTTTTTTTATATCTTTTCTGGTGTTTCTGTCTTATGGCATGAGCCAGACGATCGTACCGGACACAGCTGAGTATGTACTGCTTATTTTAAAAGAAATTTTGATAGGTCTTATGATAGGTTTTGTTGTCTACCTGTTTTTTGCGGTTGTGCAGACTGCCGGCGCCTTTATGGATATGCAGGTTGGCTTCGCTATGGCGAACGTGGTCGATCCCCATACAGGAGTGTCCGCGCCGCTCCTTGGCAACTTCAAGTATATGCTGATGCTGGTCGTGTTCCTGATGATGAATGGACATCATTACTTGTTGTCGGGACTCATGAACAGCTATCAATGGATGCCGCTGGACAATGAGCTATTCGGCAGATTGCTGGACGGAAGCTTGAGCGAATATCTGATTCGGGTATTCGGCAATACCTTCCTGCTTGCGCTGCAGATTGCCGCTCCGCTTGTAGTGGCGATGTTCCTGGCGGATGTGGGACTAGGATTCCTTACGAAGACAGCCCCGCAATTCAACGTATTCGTAATCGGCATTCCGCTGAAGATATTGCTTGGCTTGTTTCTTCTCATTTTGCTGATGCCTGGACTTGCCATGTTATTCGACAAGCTGTTCACCATCATGTTCGACTCGATCGAAGGGCTGTTCGGAATCGTACAAGGACCGCCTGCAGGGCAATAGGAGGCTGTATGCGTGCGACACTATCGCTTGAAGCTGGATCTGCAGCTATTCAACCAAGAGAAAACAGAAAAAGCGACGCCAAAGAAGCGCCAGGATAGCAGGAAGAAAGGCCAGGTCGCGAAATCCTCCGACCTGCCGGGCGCATTCATTCTCCTGTTCGCGTTCTCTTCATTCCTTATGCTAGGCAATTACTACAAGTCGCATATTAACGAATTGTTCGGCGGCTTATTCGAAAATTGGCTGACGATGGAAGTGACGACGGCGAACGTGATGGATTTGTTCCTAAGTATTACGAAGCAACTGCTAGTCATGCTGCTTCCCATATTCGCAATCGTTATGGTTATCGGCATTGTGGGCAACGTCATTCAATTTGGCTTCCTGCTTACAGGGGAACCGCTCAAGATGAAGCTGAACAAGCTGAATCCGATTGAAGGCTTCAAGCGGATTTTCTCGATGCGCAGCTTGGTTGAGTTTCTCAAAAGCATTTTGAAAGTGACCATAATCGGCATAATGGTCTATACGACTATCTCGAGAGAGTGGGATAAGCTGCTGTCGTTATCGATGCAGCCGCTGGAACGGATTTTCGCCTTCACTGCAGGGCTTACGATTAATCTGGGCATCCAGATTGGCGCCGTACTCGCGGTGCTTGCGTTTCTCGATTTTTTATACCAACGGTATGAGCATGAAAAAAGCATTAAGATGTCCAAACAGGATATTAAGGACGAATACAAAAAATCAGAGGGCGACCCCCTCATCAAAGGGCGCATTCGCGAGAGGCAGCGCAGGATGGCGCTGCAGCGGATGATGCAGGATGTTCCCAAAGCCGACGTCGTCATTACGAACCCGACACACTTTGCCATCGCTTTGAAGTATGACGCCTCCAAGATGGAAGCGCCGACCGTATTGGCCAAAGGGATGGATCACGTGGCCTTGCGCATCAAGGAGATCGCCAAGGAGAACGGCGTCATCACGATGGAAAACAAGCCGCTGGCCAGAGCGCTCTATGAGCGGGCCGAGATCGGGGATGTCATTCCGGCAGACCTGTTCCAAGCTGTGGCTGAGGTACTGGCTTACGTATATAAGATGAAAGGACGCTAATCAGCGGTATCTGATCTCACAAATGCCAGGGAGGAGGAAGACATCATGAAAGCTAAGGATTTGTTCATTATTCTCGGAATTATCGGAATCGTACTCATGATGATTATCCCGATCCCGATCTTCCTCATCGACTTGCTCTTAATCTTGAATATATCGGTTGCGCTGATGATTTTGCTTGTTGCCATGAACACAAGAGAAGCTTTGGACTTCTCCATATTCCCGGCTATCCTGCTGATCACCACGCTCTTCCGCCTGGCACTTAGCGTCTCGACAACCCGAAGCATTCTCCAAAATGCCGAGGCGGGCGAAGTTATTGCCACCTTCGGCCGATGGGTAGGCGGCGGTGAGGTCGTCATCGGCTTTATCGTCTTCTTGATCCTCGTCGTCGTACAGTTCATCGTTATTACCAAAGGCTCCGAGCGCGTAGCCGAGGTTGCGGCGAGATTTACGCTCGATGCGATGCCCGGCAAGCAGATGAGTATTGATGCGGACCTCAACTCCGGCCTGATCAACGAGCAGCAAGCGCGCGAGCGCCGCTCGAAGATTGAGAGAGAAGCGGACTTCTACGGAGCGATGGACGGCGCAAGTAAATTCGTCAAAGGCGATGCGATTGCGACAATCATTATTTTGATTATCAACCTGATTGGCGGCTTTATCGTCGGTATGGCCATGCACGGCATGGCATTCGGCGAGGCGCTCGAGACGTTCTCCATCCTGACGATCGGTGACGGTCTGGTTGCGCAAATACCTGCGCTGCTGATCTCGACTGCAGCAGGTTTGATTGTAACGCGTGCCGCATCCGAGGGCAATTTGTCCGAGGATCTGACATCCCAGCTGTTCAAATATCCGAAAATGCTCTATATTGCAGCCGGAACCATTGCAGTTCTTGGCTTGACGCCAATCGGAGTTTTAAGCACATGGCCGTTCGCAATCATATTGGCTGTCGGTGCCTACTATATGCAGAAGAAGCAGGCCAAGCAGCTGGAGCAGGACGAGATGCTGGTCGAAGAGCAGCAGATCGAAGAAGTACGCAGTCCCGAAAGTGTTATCAGCTTGCTGCAAGTGGATCCGATCGAATTCGAATTCGGTTACGGCTTGATCCCGCTGGCTGATACGCAGCAGGGCGGGGACTTGCTTGACCGGATCATCATGATCCGCAGACAATGCGCGCTGGAGCTTGGACTTGTCGTTCCGGTCATAAGGATACGGGACAACATTCAGCTGAAGCCCAATGAATATGTGATCAAGATCAAAGGCAACACAGTTGCTCGCGGTGATCTTCTACTGAATCATTATCTGGCAATGAGCCCGGGCTTTGAGGATGATTCCGTCGTAGGCATCGAGACGATGGAGCCGGCTTTCGGTCTTCCAGCGATCTGGATCGATGAAGCGATGAAGGAGCGAGCCGAGCTGTCGGGCTATACGGTTGTAGATCCGCCGTCTGTTGTAGCTACACATTTGACGGAGATCATCAAGCGCCACGCTCATGAGCTGATTGGCCGCCAGGAAGCGAAGATGCTGGTGGAGAACGTCAAGGAGTCGTATCCGGCGCTTATCGACGAGCTGATTCCTTCGATTCTTACAGTCGGCGATGTCCAGAAGGTACTCGCAAAGCTGCTTAAGGAAAAAATTTCGATCCGGGATTTGGTCACTATCTTCGAGACGCTGGCCGATCATGGACATTATACGAAGGACCCCGACATATTGACCGAATATGTGCGGCAAGCATTGTCCCGCCAGATTACGCAGCAGTTCTCCCCAGGGGGGGATACCTTGCGCGTCATTACGGTAGGTCCTCAGCTGGAGAAGAAAATAGCGGAATCGGTGCAGCAGACTGATCAGGGCAGCTATATCGCGCTTGACCCTATTTCCACCCAGCAAATCTATCAGAAGCTGAACGAGCATGTGAGCCGGCAGATTCAATCGGGTCAGCAGCCAATTGTATTGGCTTCGCCGACCATTCGAATGTATCTGAGACAAATTATTGAAAGAACGATGCAGGAAGTGCCGGTATTGTCCTATAGCGAGCTAGAGCCGAATATTGAAATCCAAAGTGTAGGGGTGGTTAATCTATGAGAGTGAAGCGATACATCGTGAATGCTCTCCCCGAAGCGGTGTCAATGATTCGTACGGATCTAGGCAAAGACGCAGTCATACTGGAAACCAAGGAAATCAAGGTTGGCGGCTTTATGGGCATGTTCCGCAAGAAACGAATGGAAGTCATCGCTGCGGTAGAGTCCGGCGCTTCGAAGCAAGGCGGGACAGAGCTGCCGCAGCGCAAGCCGTCTCCGGAAGTGAATGCGGTCGTGGAGCAGATTCTGCAGACCGCACAGCGAAGCAGTGCGGCAGCGGCGGTCATGGAGCCTCCGGCCCAACCGGATCCTCCGGTATCGGACAAGCGAATGGAGCGCGAGCAATTCATTATTAACGAGATTCGCGACTTGCGGGAATACATGGTCAAGCTGTCCCGGCAGCAAAGCGATCTCCATGCCTTGTCCGAACCGATGCTTGCACTCAAAGAACGGCTTCAGGAACAGGAGCTGGACAGCGAGTGGATTGATAAATTAATTGAAGCATTAAGTGAATCTGAGAAAAGCGCTGATCGGGTTTATGACCGGGTGGAGCTGTGGGGCGAAGCTAAGCATATGCTCGAAGAATGGCTTCAGCCCTATAACAATGCCGAGATTAGCCGCGATGCGCGCGTCGTCCATTTTGTAGGCCCGACAGGCGTCGGCAAAACAACGACGATCGCCAAGCTTGCGGCGGAGCAGACCATTAAGCGGGGGCGCAACGTCGGATTTATTACCTCCGATACATACAGGATTGCCGCGGTCGATCAGCTTCGAACCTATGCGAACATATTGAATGTGCCGCTTGAGGTTGTATTCTCCCCGATGGACCTGCCCAAGGCATATAAGGGGCTGTCCGATCGGGACTTGATCTTGATGGATACAGCGGGACGCAATTTCAGAAGCGAGCTGCATGTGTCTGAAGTGATAAGCCTGCTTCAATCGAATGAGCCGAACGAGACGGTGCTGGTGCTCAGCCTGACGGGGAAAACAGCGGATATGGCGATTATTGCGGAGCGCTTCTCCAAATACGGCATCCAGAAAGTATTGTTCACCAAGCTGGACGAAACGACCGTATACGGAGCCATCATGAACCTGATTCTGAAATATGGCTTGCACCCGACGTATTTGGCCAGCGGACAAAATGTGCCGGACGACATCGAGCGGTTCAAAGCTGGCAAATATGTAGAACTGCTGCTTGGAGACGCTGAACATGAATGATCAAGCCGAAGCATTGCGACATATGGTCAGACAGCAAGAGCAAGGGATGGATCGGAAGGATACACGTATCGTTACCGTAACAAGCGGCAAGGGCGGCGTCGGCAAATCGAACTTTAGCTTGAACTTTGCCCTGGCGCTGCAAAGGCTGGGCAAGAAAGTGCTTCTGTTCGACGCCGATATCGGAATGGCTAATATTGACGTTCTGATGGGACAATCGTCGGCCTGTAGTCTCTATCATCTCCTAAAACAGGAGAAGACGATCTGGGATATTGTATGTACTGGACCCGAGGGACTGCATTATATCGCAGGGGGTTCGGGCTTCAAGGACCTGCTGGAACTAACAGAGGATCAGCTTGCCAGATTCGCTTCGGAGGTAGAGAAGCTGCACGGCGAATATGATGTCATCCTATTCGATACAGGAGCGGGGCTCTCCAAGGAAACGGTCAAGTTCATTACCGCAGCTCAGGAAACGATTGTCGTAACTACGCCAGAACCGACATCGCTAACGGATGCGTACGCTTTGATCAAGATGGTGAAGTCGATGGATCAGAGTATCGCTTTCAAGCTTATAGTCAACCGCGCTACCGATGAGCGGGAAGGCAAAGCGACTGCGCAAAAAATCAGTCTTGTCGCGAGCCGGTTCCTGCAATCCGATATTCCCTCGCTCGGGATTATACCTGACGATCCGCATGTATCGAAGGCGGTAAAGAGGCAAGTGCCGTTCATGATCGCATATCCGGAGTGCGAATCAGCCGCCGCGGTGGGGAGAATTGCAAAAATGTTTTTGGACATGCCGTTAACCCGCAAGGATGCAAGCGGCGTCAAAGGATTTTTCACAAAATTGTTCAGACTCTCTAGATAATCCTTTGGAATTGAGGTGAGATACGATTGGCAACCTATCGGGTTCTAGTAGTGGACGATTCCGCCTTTATGCGGACCATCATCAGCGATCTCATCTTGCGGGATGAGCAGTTTGTCATCGCGGCGACTGCCTGCAACGGTGCAGAAGCTGTGGCCGCAGCTGCAGAGCATAAGCCGGATGTCATCACGATGGATCTGGAGATGCCGGTTATGAACGGGATTGAGGCGCTCCAGCTCATTATGAAGCAGACGCCGACTCCAGTCATTATGCTGTCCGGCATTAGCGAAGACAACGCGCGGGATACGATCAAGGCGCTTCAATTCGGCGCACTCGACTTTATCCGCAAGCCTTCGACCTCGGGATCAGGCGACATCCATCAAGTTGGCGAGCAGCTGCTGGAGAAGCTTCGCATCGCGGTATTCGCAAGGCGGAGCAAGACGGGGAGCATGCCGGAACGCGCGAAGCCCCAACAGGAAATTCAGACGACTGCCAAACCTGAGTCTCGCGTAGAAGAACGGCAGAAGCAGGGAGGTACGAAGCCTCCTTTGGCAGCACCTATACATAAAGCCAAGATCGATCCTTTGCCAGAGGAGAAGCCGAAGCCCGTACCGCCAAAACAGGTCAAGCCAGCGAAGCCGCCGTCAGCGTCAACAGTCAGCGCGGTGTCCAAGCAGTCGCCGGCACCGGCACCGGCGTCTGCGGCACAACAGCCGAATGTACGCAAGCCGCAGGGGACAGGCGTCTTCAAGCATATTGTCGCTATCGGCACTTCGACCGGCGGGCCAAGGGCGCTGCATGAGGTGATATCTTCCCTTCCGGGCAGCTTTCCGGCACCTGTGCTCGTGGTGCAGCATATGCCGCCTAAGTTTACGAAATCGCTGGCTCAGCGGCTAGACACCTTCAGCGCGCTAACTGTCGTTGAAGCGGAGCAAGGGATGCGGGTAAGCGCCGGCGTCGTGCATGTTGCTCCCGGAGGGAAGCACATGGAGCTGGGCAAGGATGCTGCCGGCTACTTCATCCGCTTGACGGATCAGCCCCAGCGCAACGGCCACCGCCCTTCGGTCGATGTCATGTTTGAATCGCTGCTGCCGTTCTCAGAGCTTGAACGGCATGCGGTCATTATGACGGGCATGGGCAGCGATGGCGCCAAAGGGCTGAAGGCGCTCGCGGAAGGCGGGGCAGCCTCGACGATTGCAGAATCCGAAGAAACATGTATTGTTTACGGCATGCCTCGAGCGGCTGTAGAATGCGGGGCAGCACAGCATGTTCTTCCTCTGCACAGTATTGCGAACCAGCTGGCCAGCACGATTTTGACATAAAAGAAGATCCCATTACGATCACACTAACAGGAGGTGCTTGGAAATGGATATGAACGCGTATTTGTCCATGTTTATCGACGAATCCAACGATCATCTTCAATCCTTGAACGAAAACCTGCTTCAACTGGAAAGCGACCCTGAAGACCTAAGCATTGTGCAATCGATTTTCCGCTCGGCCCATACGCTGAAAGGAATGTCGGCGACGATGGGGTTTGAGGATTTGGCAGCTTTGACGCATGAAATGGAAAACGTGCTCGATCTGGTGCGCAACAGCAAGCTGAAGATGGACAGCTTCATATTCGATACGCTGTTCAAGGGACTCGATGCGCTTGAGGCTATGGTTCAAGATATCGTGGCCGGCGGTACGGGCAAAGCGGATGTCACAGCTATAGTTGCATCGCTTCAAACGATTATGAAAAGCGACTACAAGAGCGGAGCCGCTGCTCCGGCACCGGCTGCAGCTTCAGCTGCAGCTGCGCCATCGAGTTCAACAAGCGCGGCGCTTCTCGACCAATTCCAAGCATCTATTCTGATGCAATCGATCGAAAGCGGCCTTCAGGCTTTCTTTGTCCAGGTTTCCTTGGAAGAGACTTGCGTCTTAAAGGCTGCACGCGCTTATATGGTATTCGACTTGCTGGAGCGGGGTGGAGAGATCGTCAAGTCTGACCCGGCTGTACAGGATCTGGAGCAAGAGAAGTTCGACCGCTCTTTCACGATATTTACGATCTCGACACTGAAAGAAGCCGAGCTGATTGAAGGGATCAACAGCATCTCGGAAATTGCGTCGGTTCAAGTTACTCCGCTGGATGCCGAGTCGCTGGCATCGCTGACGACAGCGCCTGCAGCAGCTGCGGCAGAGACGGCTGAACCGCCTGCAGCGGCAGCGCCGGCTGCAGGCAGCCCGGCAAAACAAGCATCGGAACCGGCTAAGAAGACAACTCCTGCAACAGGGGGAGCCGTAGCCAGAACGATTCGCGTTGATATCGAACGGCTTGATACATTAATGAACCTGTTCAGCGAATTGCTGATCGACCGCGTCCGGCTGGAGCAGCTTGCAAGCGAAGTCAAACGCAATGATTTGACGGAGACGGTGGAGCATATGGCAAGAGTCAGCTCTGATCTTCAAAACATCGTGCTCAAGCTGCGGATGGTGCCAGTAGATTCCGTGTTCAACCGCTTCCCGCGGATGATCCGCGATCTGGCCAAGTCGCTGGATAAGAAGATTGAACTCGTAATTACGGGCGCGGATACTGAGCTTGACCGCACCGTTATCGACGAGATCGGCGATCCGCTTGTCCACTTGCTGCGCAACTCCGTCGACCATGGCATTGAGACGATTGGCGACCGTATCGCAGCGGGCAAGCCGGAGACGGGAACGATTTACCTCCGCGCTTATCATAGCGGCAACCATGTCTTTATCGAAGTGGAAGAGGACGGCAGCGGCATCAATCAGGAGAAGGTGCTGAAGATTGCGATCAAGAACGGCGTTGTCACAGAAGAGGAAAGCCGGAAGCTGACCCCGGAAGAGATCAACATGCTGATCTTTGCCCCAGGCTTCAGTACAGCGGATAAAATCTCCGATATCTCTGGCCGCGGTGTCGGGCTTGATGTCGTGAAGACGAAGATTACTTCGCTGGGCGGCAATGTATCTGTCGATTCGGTGTTCGGCAAGGGCACCAAGTTCTCGGTTCAATTGCCGCTCACGCTGTCCATCATATCCGCGATGCTTATCAAGCTGGGCTCGGAGAAGTATGCGATTCCGCTCACCTCGATTGTCGAGACAGGTATTGTGAAGCGCGCAGATATTCTTGAAGTTCACGGAAATCAGATGATTCAGTTCCGCAACTCTATCATTCCGCTTGTATCGCTTAGCAAAGTGCTGGAGTCCCCGGACTATGACGAAGGGGCAGAGGTTGAAACCGAAATAATCGTCATCCGCAAAGGCGATAAGTGGGCAGCGGTCATGGTGGATGAATTCATTGGCCAAAGCGAAATCGTATTGAAGACATTGGGGCAGTACCTGACACAAATCCATGCGATTTCGGGAGCAACAATTCTGGGTGACGGTCAGGTTGCGCTTATTATCGATCCGAATGCACTGATTAAATAAGGAGGGGTTTTCGATGGGAGAAGAATTAAAGGTTATCGTGTTCGCGCTTGGCAAGGAGGAGTATGGGATTGAAGTAGACAAAGTACGCACAATCGAGAGATTGTCGCCCATTACTCGCGTCCCGAAGACTGCAACCTTCATTAAAGGAGTCATCAATCTGCGCGGTGTCGTCGTTCCCGTTATCGATCTGAGAGGCAGATTCAACCTGTCCGAGACGGAGCACACCGAGCACTCCCGTATCATTGTTGTTGCCGTTGGCGACCTGGAGGTCGGCTTTATCGTCGATTCGGCCAATGATGTTATCGATATCGACACGGATACAATCGATTCGCCGCCGGAAATTGTCGGGGGCATTAAAGCGAAGTATCTACGCGGCATTGCCAAGCTGGGGGAAGGACGCTTGCTTATTATGCTGAACCTTTCGGAAGTGCTCAACAAAAACGAAATTATTCAGCTAGAGCAGCTTGAGGTATAACCTGTGCCGTTATTCGAATCATTCAAAGCATTTGAAATGGATGTGCTGAAGGAAGTCGGCAATATCGGAGCGGGCAATGCGGCAACCGCATTGTCCAAGCTGCTCAACAAACCTGTCGATATGGCGGTGCCGAAGGTCAGCCTGCTGCCGTTCGAGGAAGTGGCGGAGCGCGTCGGCGGAGCCGAGCAGATCGTGCTTGCTGTTTTCTTAAGGGTCGAGGGCGAAGCACCCGGCAATATGTTCTTTATCATTGAGGAACAATCGGCGAAGCGCATGCTGAACCAGCTGCTGTCGATGAATCATCAGGAAGAGGTCGGCTACTCGGAGATGGAGCTGTCCGCCTTATGCGAGATCGGCAACATTCTGGCGGGATCCTACTTATCCTCGCTAGCCGATTTCACCCAGCTGCCGATGGTGCCGTCCGTACCTGCTATCGCACATGACATGGCAGGCGCAATCCTGAGCTACGGCTTAATGCAGTACGGGGAGATGGGTGACTCCGCCTTATTGATCGAGACCACATTTCTGGAGGATCGGCAATCGCTGGAGGGGCATTTCTTCCTGATCCCTGATCCGGAATCGTTCAACAAAATTTTCAAGGCATTGGGAGTCGACTTGGGATGACAGGGCAAACGTTGGTGAAGGTAGGCATGGCCGATCTGAATATTGCAATAGAAGGTGCCGTTCTTAAAACAACGGGACTCGGTTCCTGCGTCGGTCTGACGCTGTTCGATCCCCAGTGCAGAGTTGCCGGCATGGCGCATGTAATGCTCCCTTCTTCGGACATTGCCCGCGAATCGCAGATCAATCTGGCGAAATATGCGGATACGGCTATACCGGAGCTTCTGGAGAGAATGCAGGCTGCGGGAGCACGCTTAACCCGGCTTGAAGCCAAGATGGCGGGCGGAGCCCAGATGTTTGCGCTTGGCGGCTCCGACACGCTTCGTATCGGGCCGCGCAACGTGGAGTCTTGCACCGCTATTCTAGGGCGCTATCGCATTCCTATCCTGTCTGCGGATACGGGAGGCAACTACGGCCGAACGGTTGAATTTGACAGCTACAAAGGAATATTGGTCATCAGAAGCGTGCAGCATGGCGTAAAGGAGATTTAAGATGCAAGGTACTTGGCGATGGAATGTGGTATTCGGCATAACGGGTGTGGTTCTGACGGTTCTCTTCTCCATCGGCAACAATCCGTTATCCGTGATCATGCTTAGAAGTCTTTATGCGTTTGTCACATTTTTCGTATTGGCTTATCCGGCCCGTTATATGTTTGCAGCTATATTAAAGCCTCCTGCGATGATTGGAGAGCCGCAGGAGAGCGACGAAGCAAAAGGCCATTCGCTGGATGTGACAACCCCGGATGAGGGCGAGGATCTGAACGAACTGCTTAAGGCGCAAATGCAAGGAGCAGCTTCTGCGGAGGAGCAGCCAGAGATGAAGGGAGCCGCAACCGAAGGTGCGGAAGCCGGATTCCAGCCGCTTACGCCTCCGCAATTCGTATCTGCTGCGAATAAACAACCAGAAGAGATGGCTAAGGCATTACGTCACCTGACAGGAGAGTGAGTCGACGATGGCTGAGCTGAAGACGCCTCATTTGACTAACATCCAGATGTGGCAAGCTTGGAAAGAACATGGTGATCTTGAAGCGAAGAAGGCATTGATTGAAACGTATCTGCCGCTGGTCGAATATGTAACGAACCGCATGGCAATCGGTTTGCCCAAGAACGTTATAAAGGACGATCTTGCCAGCAACGGTGTCATGGGTCTTATTGACGCAATCGAAAAGTTCGATTATTTGCGCGGGCTGCAATTCGAGACGTACGCTTCATGGCGTATAAGAGGAGCGATTATTGACGGCCTGCGCCAAGGCGACTGGGTGCCTCGTTCCGTCCGCGAGAAGGCGAAGCGGGTCGAGGAGGCGTATCAGCATCTGGAGCAGCAGTACATGCGCTCGGTTACGGATCTGGAGGTCAGCACGTATTTGCAAGTATCCGAAAAAGAGTTCACCAATATGCTCCAGGACATTTCCGTAGCTACGATCTGCTCGCTAGAGGATCCGATTCGCGAAGAAGAATCAGAGACTCGCATGTCATTGCTAGTCGATGACAAAGCGAAAAATCCGGATTACAAAGTGCATGAGTTTTATTTGAAAGAGTCGCTGGTCAAAGGCATTGAGAGATTGACAGAGAAGGAAAGAACGGTAGTATCGCTGTTTTATTACGAAGAATTGTCGTTAAGCGAAATCGCAGAAGTGATGTCGCTATCCCCATCGCGAATTTCCCAGCTCCACTCCAAGGCTATTCTAAGATTGCGCGGAGCATTGGCTAAACATAAAGATCAACTTATGCAGCATTAGAGAGGAGGGACCAAGGTGGACAATATTCAATTAGATTCATACCTGCGCATCCAGACATCAGCTGACAAGCTGTCTGCCTTCCTAACATTTAGTCGGATTACGGAAGATTTTGTATGTGGGTCATCAGATTTAGAGCAGTATGTGCGCAGCAAGGGTGTTGTCCATGGACTCCGAATCGATGTGCTGGATCAAATATGCAGAAATCCGCTAGCCTATTGCAGAGAGCAGACCTTGATTGCGCAAGGTGAGGCTCCCGGCGAAGGGAAGGATGGAGCAGTACGGTTCGTCTATGACATGGAAGACAGAAATCAGCATAAGCCCGCCGAGGACCAGGACGGCAAAGTGGACTTCAAGGAAGTGAACAGGCTTAAAAATGTCACGCGCGGCCAATTGATAGCCGAGCTTGTCGAGCCGACGTCCGGTTCCTCGGGCACAATGGTGACCGGTGAAGTCATTCCGCCCAAGTTCGGCAAGAAAGCCCGCTTCAAAATCGGGAAAAACGTCGTGCAGAATGGCGAGAAAGCGCTCTATGCAGCAATTGACGGACTCATTACTCTTACGGATAAAGGGAAAATCAACGTATTTCCCGTATATGAAGTCAACGGCGATGTGGATTACAGCATCGGCAATATTGACTTTGTCGGAACAGTCGTCATCCGCGGCAATGTGTTGACAGGTTTCCGGATAAGAGCGTCGGGGGACATCCGCGTGGTTGGCGGCGTAGAAGGCGCGGAGCTGGAGTCGGACGGATCGATCGAGATCACCAGCGGCATTATGGCAAGCAACAAGGGACATGTCAAAGCAGGGCGGAATGTTCGCAGCTCCTTCATACAAGACGGGCATGTATACGCTGGAGAAGATGTTGTCGTCTCGCAGAGCATCATGCATTCAACCGTTAAGGCGGGCAAAAATGTCATTTGTTCCGGAGCAAAAGGGCTAATCGTCGGAGGCATCATACAGGCGGGGGAACAAGTTGTCGCGCGTACAATCGGCAACGCCATGTCCACGGCTACAGCAATCGAGGTTGGGGTAAATCCGCAGCTGCGCGAGGAACTGGTTGAGCTTCGCGCCACAATTAAGCAATCCTTTGAAAGCAACGAAAAGACGGAGAAGGCGCTGGTTATCCTGGATCAGATGGCCGCTGCAGGCCAGCTGACGGCTGACCGGATGGAGCTTCGCGCCAAGCTTAATGCGACCAAGCGGCAGACGAGCGCATTGATTGACGAGTCGAAAGCGCGCATGCTGGAGATCGAGAAGACGCTTGAGGACACGAATCGTTCCAAAATAAATGTAAGCGGAACCGCTTACGGCGGCACCAAAATCGTCATTGGCCGTTACACCAAGTTTGTAAAAGACAGCGCTCAGCGCGTTTCCTTCCGCCTAATGGAAGGCGATATCGCAATGGTTCCCTTTCACCCATAACAAGACGGTTAAGTCTAACGAGCGGGAGGTGCGGTTGGCATGACCTTTAAGCCATTGGATCTTCAAATGTCGGTTCCGCGTACGCAGGAATTCAGCGGCATGCAGCAGCAGGCAGCTCAGAGGCCTCAAGCGGAGCAGAATATTTTGGCGAATCAGACATCGAAGCAAACGGAAGAAATGCGCAACCAGAATACAGCGATCGAGCAGTCCTCGAAGCCTCAAGTTCGCCCCGATCAGGATGGGGCGAATGATACCGGACATAAGCGGGGGGCGCGCAAAAAAACGGACGGTACAGAAGAGGAGACGGCTTCTGACGAGCCGCCAGTGCATCCGTACAAAGGGCATCATCTGGATATCAAGCTGTAGATCAGCAGTATAAGCAAAGAGGCGGGATGCAACAGATGGATTCATGGCAATATATCGTGCTCGTTGGAGCAGTTGTCGCCGTAGGCGCCCTCGCCATGCCGAGAAAGAAAGCGGAGAGCGCTGAGGCTCCTCAGTCGGTCCGCAATATGGAGACGGCGCTTGATCAGTTCATGGAGAACATGGAGAAGGACAATGAGCAGCTGATCCAGCTCATTGCAGAGTCGCAGCAAGCGGCGAAGCAGGAGGGCGAGAGCAAGGATAAACGGATTGCTACATTAGAAGAGCGCTGCGGGCAGCTGGAGAAGCTGCTTCAGGAGACGCTTGTGAAGCCTGCCGCTGCCCGCTTGCGGGAGGATCAGCCATCCTCTGGTGCTATGACGGGTCAAGCGGATGCATTATCCGCTCCGCAAGCCGGACAAAGCGGGGTTGTGGAGAGCGCAGCTCAGGATCAGAGCCCAAAGCCCAATTCGATTCATGACCGCTATTCGGAGCTGTTCCGGCTTTATGCGGAAGGGAAGTCGATCGAAGCGATCGCGAAGAAGCTCGGCATGAACAAAGGAGAAGTTCAGCTCATCATCGGCTTGTCCAAACAGGAGGGAACGCTCTAATGTTCAACAAACGTTCCTTTGTGCTGGGGCTTGGCGTAGGCATCATTGCAGGAGCGCTGCTGCTGCATTTGTTCACGCTTGGCGAGAACAGCCAGAACAGGCTGATCGAAAGGGAGCAGGAAATAAGGCAAGGCGGCTTGCAAGGTGAGCCGTCCGGCAGCGAGCCGTCACCCGATACCTCCGCTGATACTGGCTTAGGCCCTGAAGCATCGCCGGAAGCGTCGCCCAAGGGGACTCCTGAGGCCTCTGGCTTGGACGAGGCGCCTTCCGAGACTCCGGTTGCGGATGCCGGCGCTTCAGAGACGGAAGAGGCGCTGGAGCCTCTTCAGAAGCTTGTGCGCATAGAGCCAGGCTCCAATCTCACTGAGACATCGGAGCTGCTGCTTGCCAGCGGAATTATCGATGATGCTTCCGAATTCATCAAACAAATGAAAGCCAGGAACAAACAGGTGAGAGCCGGTTATTTTTTGATTCAGGAGAAAGCCGGAGTTGACGGGGCGATCAAAGGCGTAACCGGCCAGCCGATCAGCAAATCGGAAGCAGAGGCATGGCTTGCGGCACAATAATGGTTTTCTCATACGGAAGTGGCAAAGTGTTCTTGCATGGGGAACTCATCTATGATATATTAAATGACGGTGTTAAAAACACACGCCGATCAATTCTGACAACGGTGCTTTCGCCAGGCGGAAGTTTTGTCGGAAGACGCGATCAGGCGGAGGGACACACAAAAACCATTAACAGGAGGTGTTGAAGAATGGCGGTTATCTCCATGAAGCAGCTTCTAGAAGCTGGGGTACACTTCGGTCACCAGACTCGTCGTTGGAACCCTAAGATGGATCGTTATATCTTCACAGAAAGAAACGGCATTTACATTATCGACTTGCAAAAAACGGTTAAGAAAGTTGACGAGGCGTACAACTTTGTTAAATCCGTAGCGGCTGAGGGCGGCACTATGCTGTTCGTCGGCACGAAGAAGCAAGCTCAAGATTCGGTGAAAGAAGAAGCAGAGCGTTGCGGCAACTTCTACATCAACCAGCGCTGGCTGGGCGGCACGCTGACGAATTTCCAAACGATTCAAAAGCGTATCGACCGTCTGAAGCAGCTTGAGAAATGGGAAGAGGACGGCACTTTCGAAGTTCTTCCGAAGAAAGAAGTTATCATTCTTCGCAAGGAGAAAGAACGTCTGGAGAAATTCTTGGGCGGCATCAAAGGCATGAAAGGCCTGCCAAGCGCGCTGTTCGTTATCGACCCGCGCAAAGAGCGTATTGCAGTTGCTGAAGCTCGCAAATTGGGTATCCCAATCGTAGGTATCGTTGATACAAACTGCGATCCGGACGAAATCGACTACGTTATCCCTGGTAACGACGATGCGATCCGTGCAGTTAAGCTTCTTACAGCTAAAATGGCTGACGCGATCATCGAAGCGAACCAAGGCGAGCAAACAACAGCCTAATCGCAAACGTATAACATCATTTCGTAACAACAAAGGGTGGTCAGATGGTGCAAACCTCTCACTACCCTTTTTTTGAACAAAATTCTGATGTAAACTTTTAGGAGGGTTTTTCATGGCAGTTAGCGCAAGCGCGGTAAAGGAACTTCGTGAGAGAACAGGAGCAGGCATGCTCGATTGCAAAAAAGCGCTGGATGAAACAGGCGGCGACGTAGAAAAAGCGATCGCATTGCTTCGCGAGAAAGGTCTTGCTGCGGCAGCAAACAAAGCTGGACGCGTTGCGACTGAGGGCGTAGTTGAATCCTACATCCATGCAGGCGGCCGTATCGGCGTGCTGGTTGAGATTAACTGTGAGACGGACTTCGTTGCAAAAACGGATCAATTCCGTGAATTTGCTAGAGATATCGCGATGCAAATCGCTGCAGCAAATCCGAAATTCGTTCGTCGTGAAGAAGTTCCGGCTGACGAGCTTGAAAAAGAAAAAGAAATTCTTAAAAACCAAGCTCTGAACGAAGGCAAGCCTGAAAAAATCGTTGAAAAAATGGTTGAAGGCCGCATTTCGAAGTACTATGAAGAGTATTGCCTGCTTGAGCAAGCTTTCATCAAAGATCCGGACAAAACGATCTCTGAGCTGCTTAACGAAAAAATCAGCAAAATCGGTGAAAATATTTCGATCCGTCGCTTTGTTCGTTACGAGCTGGGCGAAGGCCTTGAGAAAAAAGTCGACAACTTCGTTGAAGAAGTTATGGCTCAAGCGAAACTGTAATCCGAACGCACAGGCGGGGCGGGGCGTCCGCCCCGCCTTCTTTTCTATAAATGGCATATCGCAAACATTCGAGCTTTACCGGAATATAAAAGAGTGTCCTCGCTTGCGAGGTGCATGATGGAGGTAATCACGTTGGAACATCCTGTATTTAAACGCATCGTCTTGAAAGTGAGCGGCGAATCATTGTCTGGTCAAGAAGGTTACGGCATTGAAGCTTCCGTTATCTCTTCCATTGCCAATCAAGTGAAGGAAGTAATCGATCTTGGCGTAGAAGTCGCTATCGTAGTAGGCGGCGGCAACATATGGAGAGGTATCGCAGGCACTGCCAAAGGCATTGACCGCGCAACGGCGGACTACATGGGCATGCTCGCCACCGTTATGAACTCGCTGGCTCTTCAAGACGCACTGGAGCAAATTGATGTGCCAACCCGCGTCCAAACTTCGATTGCCATGCAGCAAATCGCCGAGCCGTATATCAGACGCCGTGCGATCCGCCATCTGGAGAAGGGTCGCGTCGTTATCTTCGCAGCCGGCACAGGCAACCCGTTCTTCTCGACTGATACGACGGCAGCGCTGCGCGCAGCTGAGATCGAAGCCGAAGTAATCTTGATGGCGAAGAACAAAGTAGACGGCGTGTATTCCGCCGATCCGTTCAAAGACGAGAATGCCGAGAAATTCGAGGAGCTCACCTATCTGGACATGCTTAACCGCAATCTGGGCGTTATGGACTCCACAGCTTCGTCGCTTTGCATGGATAACAATATCCCTCTTATCGTATTCTCCATAACGGAGAATGGAAATATTAAACGAGTCGTGCTGGGCGAAAAAATCGGTACGATTGTGAAAGGAAGTGCGAAATAACATGCCACAAGCGATTAAGAAAAGCGCAGAAGAGCGCATGGAGAAGGCGATTGGCGCGTTGAAGCGCGATCTGGCAACGCTTCGCGCGGGCAAAGCGAGCCCGGCGCTGCTTGACCGTGTTCAAGTTGAATATTATGGTTCTCAAACGCCGCTTAACCAATTGGCGAACATCAATACGCCAGACTCGCGTACACTGATGATCCAGCCTTGGGACAAATCGTCGCTGGCCGCGATCGAGAAAGCGATCTTGAAATCGGATCTTGGGCTTACGCCATCCAATGACGGATTGGCTATCCGGATCTCTGTGCCGCCTCTTACGGAAGAGCGCCGCGCCGAGCTGGTGAAGAACTCCAAGAAATTCGGCGAAGAGGCTAAGGTTGCCATCCGCAACATTCGCCGGGATGCCAACGATGATGTGAAGAAGCTGGAGAAGACGGACATCTCCGAAGACGAATCGCGCCGTCACCAAGATGACATCCAGAAGACTACGGATAAGTTCATCGCAGAGGTTGAGAAAGTTCTATCTGCCAAAGAAAAAGAAATAATGGAAGTTTAATTCAAGCTCAGGGCCCCTCCGACAGGTGGGGTTACGTTTTTATTGAACATACGAAGAGGGATGGGCGGCCCATTCGCCCGTCCTCGAAGGACTCCGATAGACGATTGTTCTTATCGGTTGGGAGGAAGCTAGATGATCAAGCGACTTTGGGCTAGACTAAGCGAATCATTCGCGCCGAAGCCGGCTCCTATCGAGACGAGCAATGTGCCGAGGCATGTCGCCATCATTATGGACGGGAACGGTCGATGGGCCAAGAAGCGCGGCTTGCCGCGAATGGCTGGCCATCACTCCGGAATGAAAACGGTCAAGCGCATCACGATTGCGGCGGACCGCCTCGGGATAAAATATTTAACAATGTACGCCTTCTCTACCGAGAATTGGAAACGGCCCAAGGCGGAAGTCGATTTTCTCATGAAGCTGCCGCAGCAGTTTCTGGAGATTGAGCTGGACGAGTTAATCGCCAACAATGTGCAAGTCCGTATGATGGGGGCTAGAGACAATTTGCCTCCTCATACGATAAGCGCTTTGGAGGAAGCGGTCAGCAAGACAGCAAGCAATACCGGACTTGTCCTTAACTTTGCTCTCAATTACGGCAGCCGTATGGAAATGATAGACGCAGTTAAGCATATTGCGCAGGATGTGAAAAACGGCAAGCTGGAAGTAGGAGCGATCGACGAAGACGTCATGGCCAGCCGGCTGCTCACCTGCGATATTCCTGATCCGGATCTGCTGATTCGTACAAGCGGCGAGCTTAGGCTAAGCAACTTTATGCTCTGGCAGCTGGCATACAGCGAGTTTTGGTTTACAGATGTGTATTGGCCTGAATTTACGGAGAAGCATTTCCACGAAGCCATTCAAACCTATCAACAACGGGCGCGAAGATATGGCGGATTATAGCATGAGACAACGGAGTGTGACTTGGCATTGAAACAACGATTGATTACAGGGGTCATCGCAGGCGCAGTGTTTGTCGGCCTGGCCGTATTGGGCGGAGCCTATTATACAGGTTTGCTGGTGCTGCTTGCTATTATCGGATTTTATGAATATACCCGTATGAACGGTTTTTCTCCGTTTCACCCTTCCGCGTTGCTTGGCTTCGCCGGGGTGCTGTACTTCGTTCTTCCATGGGAAGCATGGGGTGTCAGCATGCCTTCGCCCCTCACCATATTGTGGATGCTGGCATTCCTTCTGCTTGCTGTAACGGTAGTGACCAAAAACAAAACAACAATAGACGGAGCTTCGCTCATGCTCCTCGGCGCTTTATACGTCGGCTATGGCTTTGCGGCAATGATTGCTGTGCGAGACATGGGCGAATATGGCTTGTTCTGGACATTTCTTTCTTTTGGATGCATATGGGCATCGGATATCGGCGCCTATTTCACCGGTCGCGCGATCGGCAAGACGAAGCTCTGGCCTTCCATTAGTCCCAATAAGACGATCGAAGGCGCTGTTGGCGGTATCGTGTTGTCTTTAGTGGTGGCTGTGGTATTTGCTATACTGGGACCGGATACAGTCACTATCGGCAGAGCGCTGCTCATTGGCGCAGTTGCCGCGATTGCCGGTCAATTCGGCGATTTGATTCAATCAGCTTACAAGCGTGTGAGGAACATTAAAGACACGGGCAAGTTGCTTCCAGGTCATGGAGGCGTGCTCGACCGCTGCGACAGCTGGCTGATCGTATTTCCGCTGTTGCTGTTGACGGAGCTTATCCCGGTTTAAGCTTGGAGGTACTTTTACTTGAAGAACATTGCGTTATTAGGCTCCACGGGTTCAATCGGCACTCAGACGCTTGATGTGGTCAGGCATCAGCGGGACCGCTTCCGTATCGTTGGGTTGTCGGCAGGCAATAATGCAGAGCTTGTCATTGAGCAAGCAAAGGAGTTCAAGCCAGCCCTGGTCAGTGTAGCTACCAAAGAGCTTGCGGAACAGGTGCGGCTTTATATGCCGGAGGGAACGCGCGTTACTTATGGCGAAGAGGGCCTGATTGAAGTGGCGGCTGGCACGGATGCGGATACGGTTGTAACGGCTATTATCGGCAGCAGAGGTCTACCTGCTACTCTTGCTGCGATCCATGCCGGCAAAACGATTGGCCTCGCGAACAAAGAAACGCTGGTAACAGCGGGGCATATTGTCATGCAGCGCGCCAAGGAGCGCGGTGTAGCGGTGCTGCCTATCGATTCCGAGCATTCCGCCATCTATCAATGCCTGAACGGCGAGAGACGAAGCGACGTGCTTGGCATTACGCTGACCGCTTCCGGCGGATCGTTCCGCGATCGTACGAGGGAACAGCTGGCTGGCGTCACGGTGGAGGATGCGCTTAAGCATCCGAACTGGTCTATGGGCGCGAAGATTACCATTGACTCCGCCACCATGGTGAACAAAGGGCTGGAGGTCATTGAGGCCAAATGGCTGTTCGACCTTGATTATGACCAGGTCAATGTCCTTATCCATCCGGAAAGCATTATCCATTCGTATGTTGAATTTACGGATAACAGCATCATCGCCCAGCTGGGCATGCCGGATATGCGCGTGCCGATTCAGTATGCGCTCACTTATCCGGAGCGTCTGCCAACTCCGACCGAGCGCCTTAGCCTGGCGCAAATCGGGAAGCTGCAATTCAGAGAGATGGATTATGAGCGTTTCCCATGCCTTAGACTTGCATTCCAATGCGGACGGCTGGGACAATCTGCCCCGACCGTCTATAATGCCGCGAATGAGGTGGCGGTAGCCCGGTTCCTGAATCGCGAGATATCCTTCCTTGATATTGAGCGGGTGCTGGAGACGGTGGTAGAACGGCATGATGTGTGTGATGTCCATGATTTGAGAACGATTACGGAAGTGGACGAGTGGGCTCGCGGGTTAGCCGCGACGGTCTGAACCTGCCGAAATAGTGGTTCTCTTGTATCGGGCGGGAGAATAATGATAATCTATGTACAGGCCGTAACGAACAGGAGGCAACACGTCTATGGGGATGATACAGGTCGTTCTATCGACCGTGCTCGTATTTTTCGTCATTGTGACGATACATGAATGGGGACATTACTTTTTTGCCAAGCGGGCGGGAATTCTCGTCAGGGAATTTGCTATCGGCTTCGGGCCGAAGCTCTTCTCCGTCAAACGCGGCGAAACAAGATATACACTGCGTCTCATACCGGCCGGCGGATTTGTCCGGATGGCGGGAGAAGATCCCGAGATCGTGGAAGTCCAGCCGGGCCAGACTGTCGCTGTCCGGATTAAGGACAATCAGGTGACCCGCATCTTCCTGGACCGCTTGGATGAGCGGACGGGAACTGTGCGAGGCGAGGTGGAGGACGTCGATTTGGAGCGCAGGCTTTCCATCTCCTTGCTGGTAGAAGGGGAGTCGGAGAGATACGACGTCCATCCGCAGGCTTTGGTTATCTCGAAAGGCAGAGACACACAGATCGCGCCGATTGACAGGCATTTCGGCAGCAAGTCGGTCGGCAAGAAAGCGATGGCGATATTTGCCGGACCGATGATGAATTTTATTCTGGCATTCGTGCTCTATGCCGTGTATGCTCAAATGGTGGGCGTGCCGGTGGAGAATCCGGATAAGCTGATCATTAACTCCATCGAGGAGAAAATGCCCGCAGCCGGAGTGGATCTGAGAAAAGGCGATGTAGTGGAATCCGTCAACGGCATTAAGATCGGCGCGGATTTGGAGCAAATGATCGATATCATTGGCAAGTCGCCCGGCGTTCCGGTCGAAATGATCGTCAACAGGGACGGCCAGATACATACGATCAAAGTGACGCCGAGAGAGAATGAGGCCGGCATTGGCAAAGTCGGAATCAGCGCCACTCTTCCTATGAGAGCAGCGTCGTTTACCGAAACAATCACCAATGCTGCAGAGCTGATGAAGCGCTCTACAGAGTTCATATTTGAAAGCTTTAAAATGCTGGTTACGGGCCAGTTCAAGCTTGAGGATCTGGGCGGTCCGGTCAGAACGGCTGACATGACGGCGGAGATTGCGCGCAAGGGCATTGTCCAGCTGACGTCCTGGACAGCACTGCTGAGCTTGTATCTGGGCATCTTCAATCTGCTGCCTGTACCGGCGCTGGATGGAAGCAGATTGATCTTCCTTGGCCTTGAGGCTATAAGAAGAAAGCCGATTGATCCGAACAAAGAGAGCATGGTGCATTTTGTCGGCTTCGCTATGCTGATGCTGCTGATGCTCGTTGTAACCTATAATGATATTTTACGATTAGTTCGAGGGGAGTAGTCTGTCGCTCATGTCAAAGGATAAAGGTTTTGTAACGGAAATTACGCCGCAAAGCGAAGATTTCTCAAGATGGTATATCGATGTGATCAAAAAAGCGGAGCTGATGGATTATTCGCCAGTGCGCGGCTGTATCGTCTTCCGTCCGGAAGGCTATGAGCTGTGGGAGAATATCCAGCGCGATCTGGACCGCCGCTTTAAAGAAACGGGACATCGCAACGCCTATTTCCCTCTTTTCATTCCCGAGAGCTTCTTCCAGAAAGAGAAGGAGCATGTCGAGGGCTTCAATCCGGAGCTTCCGTGGGTAACGGAAGCTGCCGGCGAGAAGCTGGAGGAGCGTCTGGCGATTCGTCCGACGTCCGAGACGATGATCGGCCATATGTATGCAAAATGGATTCAATCCTATCGCGACCTGCCTGTCCTCATCAACCAATGGGCGAATGTTGTGCGCTGGGAGAAGCGCACGCTGCCATTCCTTCGCACAAGCGAGTTTCTGTGGCAGGAAGGCCATACGGCTCATGAGACAGAGGAAGAAGCGCGTCAGGAAACGATGCAAATGCTTGAGGTATATACAAGCTTTGTAGAAGAATTCCTCGCCATTCCTGTCATTAAAGGCGAGAAGACGCCTTCCGAGCGTTTTGCAGGAGCAGTCGATACGTATTCGATCGAAGCGATGATGAAGGACGGACGGGCTGTACAAGCGGGCACTTCCCATTACCTCGGGAACAAATTCGCTATCGCGTTCGATATCAAATATCTCGACCGTGAGAATACGCTGCAATTTGCGCATACGACCTCATGGGGCGTGAGCACCCGCTTGATCGGCGCGCTTATTATGGTTCACGGCGACGACCGCGGCTTGGCGCTTCCTCCGAAGGTGGCGCCTACGCAAGTGATCATGATTCCGATCGGGCCGGCCAAGACGCGCGAGCAGGTTGTAGGACGCGTGGACGAGCTGTTTGCCGAGCTGAAGAGGGCTGGCGTGCGCGTGCGCGTGGACGACCGCTCCGATGTAAGTCCGGGCTGGAAGTTTAACGAGTATGAGATGCGCGGCGTCCCGCTCAGACTGGAGCTTGGACCTCGCGACATGGAGAATGGCGTAGTAGTGCTTGTATCCCGTATTACAGGCGAGAAGCGTATCGTGAAGCAGGACAACCTGGTCGCAGAAGTGGAAGCGATGCTGGAGGAAACTCAGCAAGAGATGTTCAACCGGGCGAAGGCGTTCCGCGAGGAAAATTCGCGTACGGTCGACACGCTGGATGAGATGAAGGCATTCGTGGAAGAGCAGCGCGGCTTCGTGGAAGCCGGATGGTGCGGTTCCGCAGCGTGTGAGAAGCAAGTGAAGGAAGAGACGGGGGCGACGAGCCGCAATATTCCGTTCGAGCCTTCCGTCCACAAGACGTCTTGCCTCGTGTGCGGCGATGAAGCGAAGCATACAGTCGTATTCGCACGCGCTTATTAAGAACTGAATAGGGTTTTCGGTTCGGATCGACAGGAGCTGATTGTGATGAGCCTAACCGGTAACAAGCGACAGCGCTTCGAGCTGCTATTGCAGCAAGCGGGGCTGCCGCAAGAACTTATTCATACCTATTTTCAGGATGGTTATATAGATCAGGTTGTTGTGAGCAGCAGCAACCGCGAATGGACGTTTTGCATCCGCAAGACGTCCATGGTTCCTTTACAAGCCTATAATGGACTGTGTCAAGCGGTCAAAATGAAATTCGAGCATATTGCAGCGATAACCTTCGTATTCCAATACGATCCCGTTGTGGAGACGGAAAATATCGTCATGCAGTATTGGCCGCTCTTCATCGAGTGGGCTCAGCGCGAGATTGCGTCGGTGAACGGCTGGCTTCAGAAGGCGTCCATTGAAGCGCAAGGCAGTGGCGTAACTGTGTCGCTGCTGGATTCGACGGGGCTGGAGCTGGCAAGAAAGAAGAAGGTCGACGAGGCCGTATCCTCCTTCTTCAAAACGTACTTCGACCGGGATTGCCAAGTAAAGCTTGTACAGGGCGAGTCGAGGCAAGAGGTTTATGAGGAGTTTCAGCAGAAGATCGTGCAGGAAGAGCGCGATGCCGTGCAGCAGCTAATGGCTGACGCTATGGTGGAATCTGCTGCTGGCGATGACAATGGCGAAGAGGTTGTCCGCCTTGCGGTCGGCTATGATATCCGCGAAGAAGCTGTGCCGCTCATGAACATTCAGGATGAAGAGAAGAAAATTACCGTGCAGGGCGCGGTATTCGGCCTTGATATGAAGGAGCTGCGCAACGGCAGCACATTGTTCACCTTCAATGTGACCGACTTCTCCGATTCCATTGCCATGAAGATGTTCGCGAAGACGAAGGACGATGTGAAAGTTCTCTCGCAGCTTGCGAACGGCAAATGGATCAAAGCGCGGGGCAGAATCGAATACGACCGGTTCATGCAGGAGCCTGAACTGGTTATGATGCCGAATGACCTGCATGAGATCAACTCTCCCCCGAAGCGTATGGACAAGGCCGTGGAGAAGCGTGTCGAGTTCCATCTTCATACGACGATGAGCACGATGGATGCCGTGACGCCAATAGGCGAATACGTGAAGATGGCGGCGAAATGGGGCCATAAGGCAATAGCTGTAACGGATCATAGCAATATCCAATGCTACCCGGATGCCGTGAAAGCTGCCAAGAAGCATGGGATGAAGGTGCTGTTCGGACTGGAGGCGAACGTCGTCAATGACGCTGTACCGATGGTATTGAACTCGCGTCCCGCCCCTCTAGCAACATCCACGTACATCGTATTCGATATCGAGACGACGGGCTTGTCTGTCGTGAACAACAAAATTATCGAGCTTGCAGGCGTGAGGATGCAGGATGGCAAGGAAATCAACCGCTTCTCCACCTTCATCAACCCGCATGAGAAGATTCCTTATCATATACAGCAGTTGACGAATATTAATGACGATATGGTCAAAGACGCACCGGAGCTTGAGCCAAAGCTGCGCGAGTTTATTGAGTTTATCGGGGACGATATTCTGGTCGCGCATAATGCCAGATTCGATATCGGCTTCATTCAGGCCAATTGCAAGTCACTAGGCTTGCCAGAGGTTACGAATCCTGTACTGGACACGCTGGAACTGGCCAGATTCCTCTATCCGTCCATGAAGAATCATCGTCTGAACACGCTGTCTGACAAATACAAGATCAGTCTTGAGAATCATCACCGCGCTGTTGACGACTCTGTAGCGCTCGGCGGTGTGTTGTTTGGACTGATTGGAGACGCAGCAGAGCGCAATATTAAAGACCTGCATCAATTGAACGATTATGTCGGGCTGGATTTGTCCAACGCGAGACCGTTCCATTGCAACATCTACGCGCTTAACGCAGTAGGCAAAAAGAACTTATTCAAATTAATCTCATTATCTCATACCGAACATTTCAAACGGGTTGCCACAATTCCGAGAACCAAGCTAGTGGCGCTGCGGGAAGGTCTGCTCGTTATATCCGGTTGCGAGAAGGGCGAGTTTTTTGAATCGGTCCTTAATAAGTCGCAGGAAGAAGCCAAGGAAGTTGCGGAATTCTACGATGTACTGGAGATTCAGCCGATCGACTTCTATATGCATCTGGTTGAGAAAGGACTGGTAGGCAGCCGCGCTGAGATCGAAGGTGCAATGCGCCGCATTTGCGAGATTGCGGACGAGCTTGGAAAGCCGGTCATTGCGACGGGCAACGTCCATTACCTCAACCCTCGGGACAAGATGTACCGGGATATTACGATCCATGGCATTACAGGCTTCAGTCCGCTTAAAGGCCAGCGCAAGCCGGATGCCCATTTCCGCACTACGGACGAAATGCTGCAGGAGTTTGCTTTCTTGGGTGAAGCCAGGGCCAAGCAGGTTGTCGTGACGAATACATCGGAGCTTGCAGACCGTTTCGAGACCTATGATATGTTCCCTAAGGAGCTATTCACTCCGAATATCGATGGAGCCGACGAAGAAATTCGCAATACCTGTTATGAGACAGCTAAGTCCATGTACGGCGACGATCTCCCTCAGGTTGTAATCGACCGGCTGGAGAAGGAGCTTGTCCCGATTATTAAATACAAGTTCTCCGCCAACTATCTGATCTCCGAGAAGCTGGTGAAGAAGTCCAACAGAGACGGCTATCTCGTTGGTTCCAGGGGTTCGGTAGGCTCTTCAGTCGTAGCTACGTTTCTTGGAATATCCGAGGTTAATCCGCTCCCGGCGCATTACTTGTGCCTGAATTCGGAGTGCAGGCATAGCGAGTGGTTCCTTGACGGCAGCGTGCCAAGCGGTTTCGACTTGCCGTCCAAGCCTTGTCCCAATTGCGGCAAGCCGATGAAAGGCGAGGGCCAGGACATCCCGTTCGAGACGTTCCTGGGCTTCAAAGGCGACAAGGTTCCCGATATTGACTTGAACTTCTCCGGCGAATATCAGCCCATTGCGCATAACTACACGAAAGTGCTCTTTGGCGAGAAAAGCGTGTTTCGTGCAGGTACAATCGGCACAGTCGCGGAGAAGACGGCATACGGATTTGCCAAGAAATATGAGGAAGAGCACCAAAAGAAATGGCGCGGAGCGGAGCTTGCAAGGCTTGCAAGCGGCTGTACCGGCGTCAAGCGGAGCACAGGCCAGCATCCAGGCGGCATTGTCGTTGTTCCTGATTATATTGAAGTGGAAGATGTGACACCGGTGCAGTATCCGGCCGACGATACGAGCGCAGAGTGGATGACCACCCACTTCGATTATCACGCCTTTGACGAGAACTTGCTCAAGCTCGATATACTGGGACACGATGATCCGACCATGATGAGAATGCTGCAGGATCTGACCGGCGTCGATCCGACGACGATTCCGATGAACGACCCCAAGGTCATGAGCATGTTCAACTCCACAGAAGCGCTTGGCGTCTCGCCGGAGCAGATCCGCTCATCTGTAGCGACTTACGGCGTGCCGGAGATGGGCACGAAGTTCGTGCGGCAGATGCTGCAGGAGACGCAGCCGTCGTCCTTCGCGGATTTGCTGCAAATATCGGGCTTGTCCCACGGAACGGGCGTATGGCTGGGCAATGCGCAGGAGCTGATCAAAAACGGTACCTGCAACATTAAAACCGTTATCGGCTGTCGTGACGATATTATGCTATATTTGATCTATAAGGCCGGCATGGATGCGGGACTGGCGTTCAAAATTACGGAGAGCGTGCGGAAGGGCAAAGGCCTTACGCAAGAGTGGATCGATGAGATGAAGCGCTGCAAGGTGCCTCAGTGGTATATTGATTCCTGTCTTCGCATTGAGTACATGTTCCCGAAGGCGCATGCGGCCGCTTATGTCATTTCCGCTGTGCGTACCGCCTTCTTCAAGCTTTATTATCCGATTCATTATTATGCAACTTACTTTACGGTCCGGGCGGACGACTTCGATCTTGAGCTGTTGTGCCAAGGCTATGACGCGATTCTCCGCAAGCTGATCGAGATTGAAGCGAAGGGCTTCAATGCGACGCCGAAGGAGAAAAACATGGTGTCGCAGCTGGAGATGTCGCTGGAGATGACAGCAAGGGGCTTCTCCTTCAAGCCGATTGATCTGTACCGTTCTGATGCGATCAAATTCCAGGTGGACGGCGAATCGCTTATTCCGCCGTTTGCTGCGATTGCGGGCATCGGCGACAATGCCGCGCGCAATATTGCGGCCGCGCGCAACGACGGCGAGTTCCTCTCGATCGAGGATTTCCAGATGAAATCGAAAGCGACCAAAACGATCATTGAGGTGCTCAGCGGCATGGGCTGCTTCAGAGGCTTGCCGGAATCCAACCAGTTGTCCTTGTTCTAAAATGACGGTCTCATGCTAGTTGTTATCATTCGGGATGACTAGAAATCATTTCTTGTCACGATTATGCGGTTATGATATAATTTTTGTGGCAATGATGAGGATAGATTCTTGATGCAGAAGAGTGGGGAAACCCACTCTTTACGTTTTGTATTCGGCAATATCACATTGCAACCATTACAGGAGGTTAACCCAATTTGAGCACATCCACTATCAAATCCGCCATTGAGGCAATGGTGCTACCGTTTCTCAATGACAATGGCTTTGAACTGGTCGACATTGAATATATCAAGGAAGGCAGCAACTGGTTTTTGCGCATTTTCGTAGACAAGGAAGGCGGAATTGACATCGATGAATGCGGACGCATCAGCGAATACGTCAGCGAGCAGCTAGATACTAACGATCCTATCTCCGGAGCCTATTTCCTTGAAGTATCCTCGCCAGGAGCGGAGAGACCGCTGAAGAAGCCTGAAGATGTGCGCAAGGCGGTCGGCAAATATGTCTATGTCACTACGTACGAGCCAATCGACGGCTCCAAGGAGTTCGAGGGCACGCTGCTCTCGTTCGATGGAGAAACGGTCGTTATTCGCGTAGGCAAAAAAGATCATAGCATTCCTTACGGCAAGGTCGCCAGCGCCCGCTTGGCCATCCAATTCTAATTTGCTTCTATTATGAAAGGGGGAACATCGTTCCAATGAGTATGGATTTTATTGAAGCGTTGCAGGAGATTGAGAGAGATAAAGGTATCGCCAAGGATGTGCTGCTTGAAGCGATCGAAGCCGCTCTGATATCCAGCTACAAACGCAATTTCAACACCGCGCAGAACGTAAGAGTCGATATTAACCGTCATACCGGCGTTATTAAGGTATATGCGCGCAAAACCGTTGTTGACGAGGTGCTTGACCCTCGCCTGGAAATCACGGTTGAGGCATCCCGCGAGATCAACCCGCATTACCAGCTGGATGATGTCGCAGAGATCGAAGTCACGCCTCGCGACTTCGGGCGAATTGCTGCGCAGACGGCGAAGCAAGTGGTGACGCAGCGCATTCGCGAAGCGGAGCGCGGCCTCATCTATAATGCTTTTATCGACAAGGAAGAAGATATTGTGAACGGTATCGTGCAGCGCCAGGATGTGCGCAACCTGTTCGTTGACCTGGGCAAAGTGGAGGCTGTGCTGCCGCTGACCGAGCTGATGCCGACGGACAAGTTCAAACACGGCGACCGGGTGAAATCGTTTATTACGAAGGTTGAGAATACGACCAAAGGTCCTCAAATCATTTTATCCCGTACGCATCCGGGTCTTCTGAAACGTTTGTTCGAACTGGAAGTTCCAGAGATTTACGATGGTGTCGTCGAAATCCGTTCCGTTGCGCGCGAAGCGGGGTTCCGTTCCAAAATCGCGGTTCATTCCCGCAATGACGAAGTGGATCCGGTCGGCTCCTGCGTCGGCCAGAAGGGGATGCGCGTACAGACGATTGTCGGCGAGCTGAAGGGCGAGAAAATCGACATCGTGCGCTGGTCGGAGAATGTGGAGGAGTATGTGGCGAATGCGCTGAGCCCTTCCAAGGTGCTTGAAGTCATCGTCTTCGAACAAGAGAAGATGGCAAGAGTTATCGTGCCGGATTATCAGCTGTCGCTGGCAATCGGCATCAAAGGCCAGAATGCTAGACTTGCAGCCAAGCTCACTGGCTGGAAGATTGATATTAAGAGCGAGACGCAAGCGGAGCAGGAATACGGACGTCCGAAATCGGCCACTGGAACGATGCACCAGGATTCCGTATCCATCGACTAATCCGGCTGCGGCCATAGCGCTGACAAGGGAGGGTGTACCGTGAGACCGAGGAAAGTACCGCTTCGCAAATGCGTCGCATGTCAAGAAATGATGCCGAAGAAGGAGCTCATTCGTGTCGTGCGCACACCGGATGGAGAGGTTGGCATTGATCTGACCGGCAAAAAAGCCGGCCGCGGAGCTTATCTATGCGGGAAAGTCGCATGCTTCAAGCTTGCGAAGAAGTCGAAAGCGCTCGACCGTGCCTTGAAGCAGCCTGTCGGCGAACATATATACGATCAATTGGAACAAGATTTTATTGCGGTGGAGGAGCAATTCATCGCAACGAAGGAGAATACGCCGGATGACGAAGACGAATAAGGCGCTGTCGCAGCTCGGAATGGCGATGAGAGCGGGAAAGCTCATCACTGGTGATGAAATTGTGCTCAAAGCTGTTAGAGCAGGCAAAGCCCATCTCGTCATTCTCGCAGGGGATGCGTCCGACAACACGAAGAAGAAATTTCGAGATAAATGCGGCACCTACGGAATACAACTCGCCGAGGCATTCGATCGAGAGCAGCTGGGAAGGGCGATAGGCAAGCCTGAACGCGTCGTGCTGGCGGTCACCGATTTGCAATTCGGGAAAATGATTGGAAGTCATCTGAGCCAAAATACGGAGGTGGATCCTATTGAGCAACAAACAGGACAGCAAGGATAATAAAGACAAGCTGCGCGTATATGAATACGCGAAGTCGCTAAATATGAGCAGCAAAGAAATTATTACGATCCTAAAACGCTTGAATCTTCCCGTGAACAACCACATGAGTGTCATGGAAAACGAAATGGTGCATAAAGTGGAAGGATTCTTCCGGGATATCAAAGCGAATGCTGCGGCAAAGCGCGCTCAGGAATCGAACGGCGCAGCCGTTTCTGCAGCGCCTGCGCCTGCCAACCGCGGGCAATCTAATCAAGGCGGCCAACAAGCCGCAACTACAACATCACAAGACAGACAGGGGACAATGAACTCTATTAATACGAAAACACAACAACCATCAGAGCAGCAACGTGAACAAAGACCTCAGCAAAACAATCAAGGCAGCCGTCCATCCGGCCAGCAAGGCCAAGGCGGCTACCAAGGCAACCGCCCATCCGGCCAAGGCCAAGGCGGCGGCAATCGTCCGTCGGGCGGCCAAGGCGGCTATCAAGGCAACCGTCCATCCGGCCAAGGCCAGGGAGGCGGCAATCGTCCGTCGGGCGGCCAAGGCTACCAAGGCAACCGTCCGTCTGGTCAAGGCCAAGGCGGCGGCAACCGTCCGTCCGGCCAAGGCCAGGGAGGCGGCAATCGCCCATCCGGCGGCCAAGGCGGCTACCAAGGCAACCGTCCATCCGGCCAAGGCCAAGGAGGCGGCGGCAACCGTTTCGGTCAAGGCGGGGGCTCCGGCGCATCGTCCGGCAACCGCCCGGCACCGGCTCCGCAGGGACAAAGCCGCGGCTTTGATTCCGGCGCAAGCAGACCGCGCAGCGGCGGCGAAGACAGAGGCGGCAATAAGAATAACCGCAACAACGGCAGCCAGAAGCGCTTTGAGGACGGACGTCCAGGCTTCGGCGGCAACCGCGGCAACAACCGTGGCGGCAAAGGCCGGAACAATAGAGGCCCGCAACAGCCTCCGCGCGAGAAAATTGACAACACACCGAAGAAAATTATTGTCCGCGGCACGCTGACGGTCGGCGACCTGGCGAAGCTGCTTCATAAGGACGCTTCGGAAGTTATCAAGAAGCTTCTGTTCCTCGGCGTAATGGCGACGATCAACCAAGAAATCGATATGGATGCCATTCTTCTGATCGCCGGCGAATACGGCGTAGAAGTAGAAGTGAAGATTCCGGTTGAGGAAGATGACTTCGAGAACGTAGAAGAGAACGATGACGAAGAAGCTTTGGTAGGACGTCCGCCAGTTGTGACAATCATGGGTCACGTCGACCATGGTAAAACAACGCTTCTCGATTCGATTCGCAAAACGAACGTGACAGGGGCAGAAGCCGGCGGCATTACGCAGCATATCGGCGCTTACCAAGTCGAGATCAATGGCAAAAAAATTACGTTCCTGGATACGCCGGGCCACGAAGCGTTCACGCTTATGCGCGCACGCGGCGCTCAGGTAACGGATATTACGATTATCGTCGTAGCTGCGGATGACGGCATCATGCCGCAAACCGTAGAGGCGATCAACCATGCGAAGGCAGCTGGCGTGCCGATTATTGTTGCAGTCAACAAAATCGATAAGCCGGAAGCGAACGTAGATAAAATCAAGCAAGAAATGACAGAGTATGAGCTCGTTCCTGAAGAGTGGGGCGGCGACACCATCTTTGTTGAAGTATCCGCGAAGCAGCGCATCAACCTGGAAGGCTTGCTTGAGATGATCTTGCTCGTTGCAGAAGTGAACGAGTTCAAGGCGAATCCGAACAAGCGCGCCAGAGCGACTGTTATCGAGGCTGAGCTGGACAAAGGCAAAGGCCCTGTGGCGCGTATTCTCGTGCAGCATGGCACCCTGAAGATCGGCGACGCATTCGTTGCGGGCAACTGCTTCGGACGTGTCAGAGCGATGGTGAACGACCGCGGCCGCAGATTGAAAGAAGCGGGTCCTTCGACGCCGATCGAGATTACAGGTCTGACAGAAGTTCCGCAAGCTGGCGATCCGTTCATGGTATTCGAGGATGAGCGCAAAGCACGCGCAATTGCAGAGCGCCGCTCCATCAAGCACCGCCAATCCGAGATGGGCGCGAACACGCGCGTTACGCTGGATGATCTGTATACGCATATTAAAGACGGAGAGATCAAGGATCTAAACGTTATTATCAAAGCAGACGTTCAAGGTTCCGCGGAGGCGCTTAAAGGTTCCTTGGCGAAAATCGATATCGAAGGCGTTCGCGTCAAGATTATTCATAATGGCGTAGGCGCCATCACAGAATCGGATATTATTCTGGCATCCGCTTCGAATGCAATTGTTATCGGCTTTAACGTCCGTCCGGATCCGCAAGCGGAAGCTACAATCGCTCAAGAGAAGGTTGACGTGCGCATGCACCGTGTCATCTACAACGTCATTGACGAGATCGAGCAAGCGATGAAGGGCATGCTTGACCCGATCTACAAAGAAGTTGTTATCGGCCATGCCGAAGTGCGGAACGTGTTCAAAGTAACGAAGGTCGGCGCCATTGCCGGTTCGATGATCGTCGACGGCAAAATTACACGCGCGGCGGAAGCAAGAGTCATCCGCGACGGAATCGTCGTCTATACAGGCAAAATCGACTCCCTCAAACGTTACAAAGATGATGCCAAAGAAGTGGCTCAAGGTTATGAGTGCGGTATAACGCTTGAACGCTTTAGCGATATTAAAGAGGGAGATATGATTGAAGCGTTCGTCATGGAAACGGTAGAGAGGTGAATACAGCATGGCAAAAATTCGCGTAGGACGGGTCAGCGAGCAGATTAAGAAAGAGCTGAGCCAAATTATCCAGATGGAGCTCAAGGATCCTCGTATCGGGTTTATTACGGTTACTGGCGTCGAGACGACAAGCGATCTGTCTCAAGCCCGCATCTATCTGAGCGTGCTTGGCAGCGATGAGCAAAAGGAAGCGACGCTTAAGGCGCTCGCAAGCGCAACGGGCTTCCTTCGCTCGGAGCTGGGCAAGCGCATGAAGCTGCGCCATACGCCGGAGCTGCTGTTCAAGTTCGACAGCAGCATCGAATACGGCAGCCGTATTGAATCGTTGCTTGACGATATCAACCGCGGGAACGAATCGAATTGATGAGCGGCAACCAAATGGTACAGTTGGATGAAGCATTGGCCTTTTTGAAGGACAATGCTTCCTTCCTTGTCGTGTCGCATGTTCAGCCTGACGGGGACGCGATCAGCTCGACGCTGGTTGTGAGCTGGCTGCTTGAGCGCTTGGGCAAGAAGTCGACCCTGATCAATGAGAGCGAGCTGCCTGCCCGTCTGCAATACTTGCGCGGCTTTGACGAGATCCTGTCGCTTAAGCATGAGCAGCCGGAGGGTCTTTCCTTCGATGCGGTCATTGCTGTCGATTGTGCTGACTACAAGCGGATAGGAGAGGTAGCTTCCCTGTTCCCTGAGAACTGCGGTCTGCTCAACATCGATCATCATCCCACGAATAACGGGTTTGGCACCGTGAATGTGATTCGTCCCGAAGCTGCGGCTACGGTTGAAATATTGTACGATTTAATTATCCATGCGGGACTCGTGCCGGATCTGGAATGCGCCAAGGCTGTCTATACCGGCCTGCTTACCGATACGGGCGGCTTCCGCTATTCCAATACAACCCCTCGCGTCATGGAGATCGCCGCCAGCTTGCTGGCGCTTGGCGTATCCGGAAGCGAGCTGGCCGATCATCTGCTGGAGAAAATGACGATCGCTAAGCTGAAGCTGCTTCAAACTGCGCTGGCACGATTGACTTTCAGCGAGGATTTGAAGATTGGCTGGCTTTATATCGGCAAGGAAGATTTGGCCGAATGCGAAGCAGTGCCTGAGGACCTGGAGGGCATCGTCAACTACGCGCTTAACGTAGACGGCGTAGAAGTCGGCATTCTCTTCAAGGAGACAAGCGATGGCGGCGTCAAAGCCAGCATGAGGTCGGCGGGCAAAGCCGATGTGGCGGCAATCGCTCAATCCTTTGGCGGCGGCGGACATGTCCGCGCTTCCGGCTGCCGATTGGAAGGCCCGCTTGAGGGTGCTATGAGCGGTTTGGTAGAAGCAGTCAGAAAGGCGTTGGTATAACGGATGGATGGCATTTTGGCCGTATGGAAGCCGGAGGGCTGGACATCACACGATGTTGTAGCCAAGGTCAGACGGCTCCTTAAGCTGAAGCGGGTTGGGCATACCGGCACGCTGGACCCTATGGTAACGGGCGTATTGCCTCTATGCCTGGGCCGGTCCACAAGAGTAGTTGAATATGTGCAGGAGAGGCCAAAAGCTTATGAAGCCGTACTAAGACTGGGCATCGCGACCGATACAGAGGACTTGACGGGCGAGATTATTGAACGCAAGCCTGTGGGCACGCTTGTTCCATCACAAATCGAGGAAGTGCTGGGGCGGTTTCGCGGGACGATCAGCCAGGTTCCTCCGATGTTCTCGGCGGTCAAAGTAGACGGCAAGCGACTCTATGAGCTGGCCAGAGAAGGCAAGACGGTGGAGCGCAAGTCAAGAGAAGTGACGATTCACGACATCTCTTTGCTGAAAGCCGACCTTACAGGCGACGAGCCGGAGTTTACCTTTTCCGTCGTATGCTCCAAAGGGACCTATATTCGTACGCTATGCGTCGATATCGGAAAAGCGCTGGGGCTTCCCGCGACGATGGCCAAGCTAACCAGAACCATGTCCGGCGGGATAACGGCAGAGGGATGCCTGACACTTGAGCAGATTGCAGAGCTTGTGGAAACCGGCGGGCTTGCGCAGCATCTCATTCCGGCAGACCGGGCGATTGCACATCTTCCGTATGCCGCCGTTGCGCCGCACTATGCGCAGCTGGCGCTGCGAGGACAGAAGCTGAAGCTGTCGCAAGCTGCTCCAGAGTCCGGCGAGTGGAAGCATGGCGAGCTTGTACGTCTGTACGAGACTTCCGCTAATGGCAACTTTCTAGGCATATTCCAAGTCGATGTCGACACCTCGCAGGTGAGACCAGTCAAAGTTTTTTCGGATTCCAGCAACGCATAACACATCACGACCATTGACCCCGGGATTCACCGCGCTTAGGTTGGACTTTTCGCGAAGGCCATGGCCGTCCGCTGAAGAGCCATTAAAGTTTATGTAGAAATGCAGGTGTCATCGATGGATATTATTCCTTTATCATATCCCCTGAGCCAAGCTGGCGAGAGCTTCGCAGGCAAAGGGATCGCGATTGCGATGGGCCACTTTGACGGTGTCCATCGCGGTCACCAGAATGTCATAAAGCAAGCTGTAGCGCATGCCCGCAAGTCAGGCTTGCTGTCGGCTGTTCTAACCTTCTCGCCTCATCCTAAGGAAGTGCTGGGTCATGGCGATCAGTATTATCGCTGCCTTACGCCGATGCAGAGCAAGATGAAACGGTTTGAAGAGCTTGGAGTAGACGTGGTGTTCGTCATGAAGTTCGACCACACGTTTGCCGCTCTGACGCCAGCCCAATTCGTATCGGATGTGCTCGTTCCGCTTGGCGTCAAGCATGCCGTGGTCGGCTTCGACTTTACATTCGGCAGCAAGGGCTCTGGCAATGCAGAGATGCTTCGCGAGCTGGGCGGCAGCGACTTTACGATCGATATCGTGGAGCCGCTCTTCGAGAACGGGAAGAAAGTGAGCAGCACGTATACGAGAGAATCGCTGGAGAAGGGCGATCTGGCGATGGCGCGCACCTTGCTGGGGCGCCCGTATGAGGTTGTCGGCACGGTCGTCCATGGCGACGGACGCGGCCGGACAATCGGCTTCCCGACCGCTAATTTGGATTTGTTGGCCCCTTACGTCTCTCCAAGCCTTGGCGTATACGCGATTACGGCATGGGTGGACGGCAAGTCGTATGGCGGAGTGCTGAATCACGGCATGAAGCCAACCTTCAACAAATCGGAGATTGTACCGGTAATGGAGGCGCATCTGTTCGACTTCGACGAGGATATTTACGGCATGGAGATGACTGTCCAATTCCAGTATTTCATTCGGCCGGAGAAGAAGTTTGGCTCCGTTACAGAGCTGATCGCTCAGATTGCGGCGGATTCCGATCGGGCCAGAGCGCTGCTTACAGAACTATAAGGCGCTTTTCTCGACAAACAAGGAACAAGTATGCTATACTTGGGAATGTTGTGGCTGGCATATGGCTGGTTCTATGGACGAGCAGCCCGCCGCATACTGAACCTTAGCTTGGTTGTCCGATCTCACCGTCGGCGGCGAGGCTAATGGCGATTACGAATAAGGAGGTGAACAAGGATGGCAATCACTCAAGAACGTAAACAAGAGCTGATCGAGACTCACAAAACTCACGCGAGCGACACGGGTTCTCCTGAAGTTCAAGTCGCTATCCTTACGGAAAACATCGTTAACTTGACTGCACACTTGCGCGAGCACAAGAAGGATCATCATTCCCGTCGCGGCTTGCTGAAGATGGTCGGTCAACGCCGTAAGCTTTTGGCTTACTTGAAGAACAAAGACGTAAGACGTTACAGCGCATTGATCGAAAAACTCGGCCTTCGCCGTTAAAACATGCGTGACGAAAAGCAACCTGATTCATCCCAGCCTCCAGATCACTGGAACAGGGGGTTCGGGTTGCTTTTTGTAATAGGAAAAAGGAGGGACTTTGATGCTTCAACGTATTGAAATGACGCTAGGCGGCAGGCCGCTCGTTCTGGAAACAGGACGACTGGCGAAGCAAGCCAATGCGGCAGTTACGGTCCGCTATGGCGAGACGGTAATTCTGTGTACGGTCACCGCTTCAACGGAACCGAAGGATTTGGATTTCTTCCCGTTGACGGTGAACTATGAGGAGCGCTTGTATGCCGTAGGCAAAATCCCAGGCGGATTTATTAAGCGCGAAGGAAGACCAAGCGAAAAAGCGATTTTGTCGAGCCGATTGACGGACCGTCCGATTCGCCCGCTGTTCCCTGATGGCTTCCGCAATGACGTGCAAATTGCGAATATCGTAATGAGCGTGGATCAAGATTGCTCGCCTGAAATCGCGGCGATGATCGGAACTTCCGCAGCGCTGTCGATTTCCGATGTGCCGTTCAACGGACCAATCGGCGGTGTAGTCGTTGGCCGCATTAACGGCCAGTACGTTATTAACCCGACTGTGGCGCAAGAGCAGGAGACAGATATTTTCGTCGTAGTCGCAGGCACCAAGGATGCCATTATGATGGTAGAAGCGGAAGCGAACGAGGTATCGGAAGAAGTTATGCTCGAGGCGATCATGTTCGGCCATAACGAAATCAAATCCATTGTCTCGAAGATCGAAGAGCTGCATGCTCTTGCAGGCAAAGAGAAAATGGCAGTGAAGCTACATACAGTTAACGGGGATGTTAACAGCGATGTACGCGCATTCGCGTCCGCTCGTCTGGTTGAAGCGATCAAGATCGCCGAGAAGCATGCGCGTCAGGAAGCGATCGATGCGGTGAACGCCGATACGGTTGCTCATTTCGAGGCGCAATATGCGGAGACGCCAGAGCTGCTGGCTGATGTGAAAGAAGTGCTTTACGATATCGTGAAGGAAGAAGTGCGCCGCTTGATCACGCATGACAAAGTGCGTCCAGACGGCCGCGGATTGGATGAAATCCGTCCAATCGAATGCGATGTCGCGCTGCTGCCTCGTACACACGGCTCCGGCTTGTTCACGCGCGGCCAGACGCAAGCGCTCAGCATTTGTACGCTTGGAGCTATGGGCGACGTGCAAATTCTTGACGGCATCTCGCCGGAAGAAACAAAGCGCTTCATGCATCACTACAACTTCCCGCCGTTCAGCGTAGGCGAGGCTCGTCCATTGCGCCCTCCAGGCCGCAGGGAGATCGGTCACGGCGCGCTAGGCGAACGCGCATTGTCGAAGGTTATTCCTTCCGAAGCGGAATTCCCGTACACCATCCGCCTCGTATCCGAGGTTCTGGAATCGAACGGCTCCACTTCGCAGGCTAGTATCTGCGCAAGCACACTGGCTATGATGGATGCGGGCGTACCGATCAAAGCGCCGGTTGCAGGTATTGCGATGGGTCTGATCAAGGACGGCGACCATTTCTCCATCCTGTCTGACATTCAAGGCATGGAAGATCATCTGGGAGACATGGACTTCAAGGTTGCAGGTACAGCAGAAGGCGTAACGGCGATTCAGATGGACATCAAGATCGACGGCATCGACCGCAGCATTCTGGAGCAAGCTTTGGAGCAGGCGCGCCAAGGACGCATGCACATTTTGGGCAAAATGCTTGAAGTGATGTCCGCGCCGCGTACAAACCTGTCCAAGTATGCGCCTAAAATTTTGACGCTTCGCATCAACCCGGACAAAATCCGTGACGTTATCGGCGCAGGCGGCAAAATCATCAACAAAATTATTGAAGAAACCGGCGTAAAAATCGATATCGAGCAAGACGGCATGGTATTCATTGCTTCTTCGAACGAAGAGATGAACCAAAAGGCCAAAGCGATTATCGAAGGCATCGTGAAGGAAGTCGTCGTTGGCGAGATCTATCTCGGAACGGTCAAACGTATCGAGAAATTCGGCGTATTCGTCGAAATTTTGCCTAACAAAGACGGTCTTGTCCACATCTCGCAGCTGTCCACTGAGCGCGTAGCGAAGTGCGAGGACGTCGTGAAGATTGGCGATCAAATTACAGTGAAGGTGACGGAAATCGACCAGCAAGGCAGAATCAACCTGTCGCGCAAAGCGATCCTTACGGCAGAGGCGCCTGCTCAGTCTTAAGACGAGCGGGCAATTCCCCGGCAAAGCCTATAGCATAAGCCAAAGAGTCAGAGCCATCTGTCTCTTTTTTGTTTTTATGGAGACGAGCATAATCTTGTCCGCTCGCTCATACATTGGTTCATGAGCGCATTGGCGTCAGCCTTCCGCGCGCGACTGATGGAAATGGAGTGGAGGATATGCAGCTGAAGAAAGCCGCCGCCATTGCGGCGAGTATGCTGATGATACTCGTTTTCGTAAAAATGAACGGGGATATTGCGTCCTTCATCGCCACTGTAAAGGCGGGCGATGCCGTGCAGGCAATTGGGCAGCCAAGCTATTCGGAGGAAGAGAAGAGCGAGCTCTATCAAGCCATTGTAGCGGAGGCAGAGACGAAGAGGATCGCGCCGATCGATGCGAGGCTGGACCGGATATGGTATGCCATTCCAGGTTATAACGGTCTGGACATTGATATCGAGAAGACGTACGAGGCAGCGCTCAAGGCGCCGCGCAACAGTCCGATCCCTTATCAATACAAAGAGATCCAGCCGAAGATTCAGCTCGCCCAGCTAGGACCGCAGCCGGTCTACCGGGGAAATCCGGAGAAAAAGATGATATCCCTCATGATCAATGTGGCATGGGGCAATGAATATATTGATCCCATCCTGAAGACGCTTCAGGATAAGGGCGTGAAGGCGACATTTTTCCTGGATGGCAGCTGGCTGAAGAAAAATGTGGATATCGCGAGGAAGATTCAGGAGGCCGGACATGAAATGTCCAATCATGCCTACTCCCATCCGGATATGAAGATGTTAAGCCGGTCGGAGCAATACAATCAGATCGCAAAAACGGAACAGCTTCTGAAGGAGCTGCTGCAAGTCGAAAACAAATGGTTCGCTCCCCCCTCGGGTTCCTACAATGCCGCTACGGTTCAGATTGCAAGAGACCAAGGGCTTGGAACCGTGATGTGGACGATTGATACGGTAGATTGGCGGAAGCCTCCGGCGGATGCGGTCATTCGAAAAATAGCGTCGAAGCTGGAGCCGGGAGCGCTCATCCTGATGCATCCGACGGCAACCACCCGCGATGCGCTCGCCGGCATGATCGACAGCGCATTCGCCAAAGGCTACGCGATTGGAACGGTTAGCGAGACATTATCATCCGATCGGGTCATTCCGCGTGTTGAGGGAGCGAACGTATTTTGATATAGTGGTATCATTCATGTTGGAGGATCATGCTTGCGAAGTAAGTCACTTTTAGGAGGGCAACAGTGAACAAATATACGCTTAGCAACGGACTGCGCGTTGTAGTGGAATACATACCGACGGTGCGCTCAGTTTCATTCGGCATCTGGGTGAAGACCGGCTCGCGCAATGAAACGAAGGACAACAACGGCATCTCTCATTTTATTGAGCACATGCTGTTCAAAGGGACGGAGAAGCGCACGGCCAAAGATATTGCCGATCTGTTCGACGGTATCGGCGGCAATGTGAATGCTTTTACAGCGAAGGAATATACCTGTTATTTTGCAAAAGTGCTTGACGAGCATCTGCCGCTTGCGGTGGACGCTTTGTCCGATATGTTCTTCAACTCCCAATTCGATGAGGGAGAGCTGGCGAAGGAGAAAAACGTGATTTTGGAAGAAATCGCGATGTACGAAGATACACCGGATGACAAGGTGCATGATGAGGCCTCCCGCGCTTCGTACGGCGACCATCCGCTCGCTTATTCCATCTTGGGCATCAAGGATCGTCTGGAAGCGATGGGATCGGATACGCTTAAGAATTATATGAAGGAACGTTATACGATAGAAAACACGGTAGTGAGCGTAGCGGGCAATGTCGAGGAGGCAGGTCTGCTGGAGCTGCTGGAATTGCACTTCGGGGGCTTCTCCAACCACGCAGAGGCGCCTGCTCCTGAGGCGGCGACATTCCAGGGGGAATACATCTTCTATAAGAAGAAGACAGAGCAGAACCATATTTGCATGACCTTCCCTGGATTATCGAACAAGGATAAACAGCTATACGCCATGATTTTGCTTAATAATGCGCTGGGTGGAGGTATGAGCTCGCGGTTGTTCCAGGAGATCAGAGAGAAGCGGGGTCTCGCTTACTCTGTCTATTCCTATCATATGGGCTATGCGGACTCCGGCTTGTTCACTGTATACGCGGGCACGGCTCCAAAGCAGACCAAGGATGTGCTGGATTTGACACTGGAGCAAATTCATGAGCTGTCCGTCAAGGGACTGGCCGAGGATGAGCTTCACCGCGGGAAGGAGCAGCTGAAGGGCTCGCTCATTCTGAGCCTGGAGAGCACAAGCAGCCGGATGAACCGGATTGGCAAAAACGAGCTGATGCTAGGGCAGCATTATACGCTTGACGAATTGCTGAAGCGAATCGATAATGTAACGATGGAAGATATACAAGACGTCACGAGGAAGATGCTTGCCGTTCCGTTCGCGGTGGCGATGGTCGGAACGAATGACAAGGATGCGTCGAAGCTTAGGAGGGACCAGTATGTATCAGGTACTGTTTAAACGATTGGAAGGCAATAACGATATCGCTATACCGCGCAAAATGTCGGAGTGGGCAGCGGGCTTTGACCTGCAGGCAGCGGTAGGAGAGCCGCTAGTTCTGGGGCCTGGAGAGCGGACGCTGGTACCGACCGGATTCGCGATGGCAATGCCAAAGGAGCTTGAGGCGCAGATTCGCCCGAGAAGCGGACTTGCTTACAAGCATGGCATTACATGCCTGAATTCGCCGGGAACGATTGATGCGGATTATCGCGGCGAGGTGAAGGTGCTGCTCGTCAATCTGGGCCAGGAGCCGTTCACCATTGTGCGCGGCGAGCGTATTGCGCAGATGGTGTTCCAGGAAGTGCCTGCCGTTGTGATCGAAGAAGCGGCTGAATTGCCTGATACAGTGCGCGGCGCTGGCGGGTTCGGGCATACCGGCGTGAAATAATATAACAGGGTATGAAGATCGGAGCGATGATACGCTCCGATCTTTTTTTAATGTTTTTTCACCCCCTTTTGGGCGCAAGCATACGATAGTCTATATCTATTTGCCAGAAGGGAGTGAAGCCCGATGTTAACTGGCGTTCAAGTGCTGCTGCTTGGCGGCGATGCGAGACAGCTTGAAGTGATCCGCAAGCTGAGCGAGCTGGATGCCTCCGTCACCGTATGCGGATTTGACGGATTGCATTCCCCGCTTGACGGAGCCGTGCATGCAGAGTTCGATGAAACTCTGTTCGAGGGCGTGGATGCTTTGCTGCTGCCAGCGGTCGGGACAGACGACCAGGGATTGATCCATGCCGTATTCAGCGATCGCGAGATGAAGCTGACGGATGCGCATTTTGCGAGACTGCCGCAGCATTGCACCGTCTATACAGGTATGGCAAAGCCCTATTTGCGCGGACTATGCGAGACGCGTGGCCTAGCCTTGGTGGAGCTGTTCGACCGCGATGATGTGGCGATCTATAATTCCATACCTACGGCGGAAGGCGCCTTGATGATGGCGATCCAGCATACCGATATTACGATACACGGGTCGAATTCGATGGTGCTCGGCTTCGGGCGGACAGGATTCACCATGGCCAGAACGCTTCAAGGATTAGGGGCGAGGGTGAAGGTTGGCGTCAGGCGTTCGGAGCATTTTGCACGGGCATCCGAGATGGGCTTCGAGCCTTTCTACATGGGCAGTTTGCTGCAAAATGTGGGCAATATCGACTTGCTTTTTAATACAATTCCGACTATGATAGTCACAGCGCAAATTATCGCAAATTTACCATCCCGTGCGGTCATTATCGACCTTGCGTCGAAGCCCGGCGGAACTGATTTTCGTTTCGCGGAGAAGCGGGGAATTAAAGCGATGCTTGCACCCGGACTACCCGGTATCGTGGCTCCTAAGACAGCTGGACGCATCATAGCGGATTGCCTCAGTCAGTTGATTACGGACGATACGATTAAGCGGGGGAATGGGATATGAATTGGAATGGAATTACGGTCGGCTATGCTCTCTCGGGTTCCCATTGCACATTTGCCGAAGTGATGCCGGAGATCAAGCGGTTTGTCGATGCGGGCGCGAACGTAGTGCCGATCGTCTCGAATACGCTGATTACGACAGACACCAGATTCGGCACAGCGAGGGAATGGCAGGAACAGCTTACCGGCATTACAGGCAATGAGATTATTTCGACAATCGTGCAGGCAGAGCCGCTCGGTCCTTCGAAGCTGCTGGATGTGCTTGTCATTGCTCCATGTACGGGCAATACGACAAGCAGGCTGGCGAATGCGATTACCGACAGTGCGGTGCTAATGGCGGCCAAGGCGCAAATGCGCAACAGCCGGCCGGTCGTGCTCGCGATTTCGACCAATGACGGACTTGGGCTTAACGCCGCTAACATAGCAAAGCTGCTAGTGGCTAAACATATTTACTTTGTACCCTTCGGTCAAGACAATCCGATCCAGAAGCCGAACTCCTTGGTTGCTAGAATGGATCTTGTTATGGAAGCATGCGAAGCGGCTCTGCAAGGCAAGCAGCTGCAGCCTCTGCTGATTGAGCGGCATTCCTGATCTAACGCTGCCGTATAGGATCAAGATCTGGCTAATGAAGCGGCTCGGATTGAACTGACAACTATGAACTGGAGATGTCAAGCAGCGTCTGGCGGTTGCACGGGGCATGAATCATGCCTTTCCATCTTGCCATTAGCAGTACCCGCTTGCGGCGGATACGCGAGGGATATCTGACGTATCGTCGTCTGATGCGATAGGCTTATTAAGGAATAACGTTCACTCATCTCATACATTGCATTGGTTATCGGATCAGACACGGGTATAACGCTGCTCTCGTCTTCGGTCGTTGACGGAGGATGACGGAATGCGAATTTTGGTTCAGAAATTTGGAGGAACCTCTCTATCTACTGATCATGCAAGAGAACGTGTCATTCAACATATTGCCAGAGAGCGGGAGAGCGGATATGCCGTCGTGGTCGTCGTCTCGGCCATGGGCCGAAGAGGCGAGCCGTATGCGACGGATACGCTGCTCTCGCTTATTCATGACAATGGCAATTCATTGCCCCCTCGTGAGATGGATATGCTGCTTGCATGCGGGGAGATTATCTCTGCAGCTGCCCTATGCAGCATGCTGAATGCTCATGGAATCCCTTCGGCCGCTTTGACAGGAGGGAGTGCGGGCATTCGGACCGATGAGCAATTCGGCTCTGCAAGAATCAAATCCATTGGGACGGAGCGGTTGCTGGGGCTGCTTCAGGAAGGCAATGTGGTTGTGGTTACAGGCTTTCAGGGCGTCACGGCTAGCGGCGATATGACCACGCTGGGACGTGGCGGGAGCGACACGTCCGCTACGGCGCTCGGCGCTGCGCTGCAGGCGGAGATGATCGATATTTATACTGACGTAGACGGGATATTGACTGCTGACCCCCGAATCGTAAGCGAGGCAAGGCCGCTTGATGTTGTCGGATACGCAGAGATCGGCAATATGGCAAGGCAAGGGGCCAAGGTCATCCATCCCCGCGCCGTTGAGATTGCGCAGCAAGCCCATATCCCAGTCCGTGTGCGGTCGACGTTCTCCGATGGAACAGGCACACTCGTCACGGATCAGCAGTCGGCAAGAGGCGAGCATGCCTTCAAGGATAGGGCGGTAACCGGCATTGCGCATGTATCAGGCGTTACGCAGATTACGGTGAAGGCGCTGGACGGCCAGTCCGACATGCAGCTGCAGGTGTTCCAGACGATGGCGAGACATCACATTAGTGTCGATTTCATCAATGTAACACCCAGCGGAGCGGTGTATACCGTATTCGATCAAGATGCGCCGAATGCGCTGAAGCTGCTCGCTGAAGGGGGCTTTACGCCTCATTCCGTGCGCGGCTGCGCCAAAATATCGGTAATAGGCGGGGGGATGAATGGACAGCCCGGTGTGATGGCTCGCATCGTAGAGGCTTTAACGGAGCAGGGCATTACCATCATGCAGTCCGCCGATTCCAACACGACGATTTGGGTGCTTGTGCAAGAAGCTGATATGGCGAATGCGCTGCGCGCCTTGCATACCAAATTCGACCTTCACCGATAGGTTTATAGAGTTATTGCGTACATTCATGCTATAATACGATACAGTGCTAATGAGGTAAGTTTGTTTACAAACTTTATCATATGAAGCAAGTCATTTTTACAAACTTTAGGCAATTGCTTACGAAGCAAGTTTGCTTCACAAACTTTTTAGGAGGTTCCCAGATGGAATTCGGAAGATTGATCACGGCAATGGTAACACCGTTCGACGCAAATGGACAAATTGATTGGCAAACAGCTGGGAAGCTAGTCGATTATTTGATAGAGGAGCAGCAAAGCGACAGCCTCGTCGTAGCGGGCACGACAGGCGAGTCGCCGACGCTTTCGGATGATGAGAAGATAGAGCTGTTCCGCTTTGTCGTGAAGCAAGCGGCTGGACGCTGCAAAATCATTGCAGGCACGGGCAGCAACAATACGGTTCATTCCATCCACTTGACGCAAGAGGCGGAGGCATGCGGCGTAGACGGTATACTGCTCGTTGCCCCGTACTATAACAAACCTTCCCAAGAGGGCTTGTACCAGCATTTCAAAGCCATTGCCGAAGCAACCAAGCTGCCGGTTATCCTTTATAATGTAGAGGGACGCACAGGCGTGAATATCTCCGTCGATACGACGCTTAGACTTGCTCGATTGGACAATGTGGTCGCAACCAAGGATTGCGCTTCGCTTGATCAGCTGACTCAGATCGTCAGCGGCGCTCCGGAAGGCTTCCTTGTATACAGCGGCGACGACAGCGCGACATTGCCAGCTTTGTCCATAGGGGCATACGGCATCGTAAGCGTGGCGGGCCATATAGTAGGCGCAAAGATGAAAGCTATGATTGCAGCATATGTAAGCGGCAATGTCGCTGAAGCGGCACGTCTCAATGGCGAGCTGTTCCCGGTCTTCAAAGGGCTGTTCCATTGCCCGCATCCGGTTCCGAATCCGGTTGCCGTGAAATATGCGCTGGGCCTCAAAGGTCTGCCGGTCGGATCGGTCCGCTTGCCGCTTGTCGACGCGAACGAAGCCGAAGCCAATTTCCTGCGCGATCTGGTCCTGTAATTATTAGCTATTCCATCTCAAAGCCGGTGCTGACAGCACCGGCTTTATTTGTTCTGTCCCGACTTCCGCAATTAGTTTGAAGCGTTTCACTTGTATTACTTGTGTTCCAGCTTTTTCATCATGTATAATGAAATCAAGTGAATGGGTGCGGCAAAATTAAACAGTGAAGAAATGATCGTCAGAGCGGCATCTGACGTTTATTGTAATACGCATAGATTGCAAGTTTTTTTGTTATTTTCAAATTACATTTACCGTAGGAGGTATAGATCCACTTGTCTAAAAAGAACAACCAGGATAAGCTGCTTATATTTGCACTAGGCGGAGTAGGCGAAATTGGTAAAAATATGTATGTCATTCAGTACAACAACGATATCGTCGTTGTTGACTCCGGCCTGAAATTCCCAGAAGAGGACATGCTCGGCATTGATATTGTCATTCCGGACATCTCTTACCTGACCGAGAACCGCGACAAGGTTCGCGGCATTCTCATTACACACGGTCACGAAGACCACATCGGCGGTTTGCCTTATGTCCTGAGGCATCTGAATGTGCCAGTATACGGCACGAAGCTTACCCTTGGACTTATTGAAGGAAAATTGAAGGAAGCCGGCTTGCTCGGAGAGACAAAACGTATTCTCATCAACGCCGATTCCGAAGTTCAAATGGGCTCCATCCGTGCGAGCTTCTTCAAAACCAACCACAGTATCCCTGACTCCGTAGGCGTCTGCCTGGATACGCCGGAAGGCATCGTCGTTCATACGGGCGACTTTAAATTCGACCACACGCCGGTCAATGACCAATTCGCTGATTTGCAGCGCATTGCCGAGATCGGCAGCCGCGGCGTGCTGGCACTATTGTCTGACAGCACCAATGCGGAGCGTCCTGGCTATACGCCATCGGAGAGCAATGTCGGAGAAGAGCTGGAAGACATCTTCCGCAAATCGACACAGCGCGTAGTCGTAGCGACGTTCGCTTCCAACGTACACCGTATTCAACAAATTATTAACGCCTCGATCGCAACTCGCCGCAAGATTGCTGTCGTAGGTCGCAGCATGGTCAATGTCGTGAGCATTGCTTCCGAGCTGGGATACCTCAATATTCCAGAAGGCATGATTATTGAGCCGGAAGAGGTTAACAAGCTGGCTGCAGACCGTGTTGTTATTCTATGCACAGGCAGCCAAGGCGAGCCAATGTCGGCGCTTACACGCATGGCCCGCTCCACGCATCGCAAGGTTGATATTTTGCCAGGGGATACGGTGATCATTGCCGCGACGCCGATTCCGGGCAACGAGCGTTATGTTGGACGTACAGTAGACGAGCTGTTCCGCCTTGGCGCGAACGTCATCTACGGACCAGGCTCCGTATCCGGCGTACACGTATCCGGCCACGGCAGCCAGGAAGAGCTTAAGCTTATGCTCAACCTGATTAAACCGAAGTACTTTATCCCAATTCACGGCGAATACCGCATGCTGCGCCAGCACGCCAAGCTCGGCGAAGCGATCGGCATGGAACGCGAGAACATATTTGTTGTCGATAACGGCGACACAGTGGAATTCCAAGGCGGCAACGCTCGCAAAGGCTCCAAGGTTCAAGCTGGCAATGTCCTGATTGACGGACTTGGCGTAGGGGATGTAGGCAACATCGTTCTCCGCGACCGCAAGCTCCTGTCCCAAGACGGCATACTTGTAGTTGTCGTTACACTCAGCAAGCAAGATGGCACGATTATGTCCGGACCGGACATCATCTCCCGCGGCTTCGTCTATGTGCGCGAGTCGGAAGGCCTTCTTGATGAAGCGAACCGCATTGTCACTTCGACGCTGAACAAGCTGATGAATGACAAAGTGAACGAGTGGGCATCCCTCAAGACGAATGTGAAGGATGCGCTTGGCAGATTCCTGTATGAACAAACACGTCGCCGTCCAATGATATTGCCGATTATTATGGAAGTGTAATCGACGTGAACCCATCACCGATAAAACGTTCTTTTGTCCCTTGCGGATGAAAGAGCGTTTTTTTATATTTGCAGCCCACGATCATTTCATACTATGCGAACACTGAATAAAATAGCTCCTTCATTCCATACTATGACGAGCTATTCATTGCCAGCAAAGGGGACATGATCAATGACAAATCCGTTTGATCCGACAGCCTATAGAAACGAGCAGCCTGAGCCTGCGATGCCAGATGACAAAAAGAAAATGGGAAGTGTCGTGGAGAACATCCAGCAGCTCGGGACAGCAGTTACGCCAGCTCCGACGGAATCCAATATCTTTTGCATGACCATTATCGGACAGGTAGAAGGGCATCTGATTCTGCCGCCGCAAAACAAGACGACCAAATATGAACATATAATTCCACAACTCGTCGCTGCAGAGCAAAGTCCCAAAATTGAAGGCGTGCTTATCGTGCTGAATACAGTGGGAGGCGATGTGGAAGCGGGACTTGCGATTGCGGAGATGATCTCAACCTTGTCCAAGCCTACCGTAACTCTGGTGCTGGGAGGCGGGCATTCCATTGGCGTGCCGATCGCTGTTGCCGGCAACAAATCACTAATTGCCGAGACAGCTACAATGACGATCCACCCGATCCGTATGAACGGCCTTGTAATCGGCGTACCGCAGACGTTCGAATATTTGGATAAAATGCAGGAGAGGGTTGTCCGTTTTGTGACGTCGCATTCCCGAGTGATGGAGCATACGTTCAAGGAGCTGATGTTCAAGACGGGCGAGCTGACGAGGGATATCGGCACAACGGTAATCGGCACGGATGCCGTTCGCTATGGCTTGATCGATGCCGTGGGGGGACTCGGAGATGCGCTGCGCGAATTGAATGCCATGATCGAAATGCGCAGAGCCTCGATACCGGCGCCGGGAGGGATACCGCAATGACGCTTCATACGATCATGCCGCTTGAGCTGGTGCTCCAGGGCATTCAAGATGAGCAGAGCACTCCATTGCACGAGATTACGGTAAAAGGCATCAAGATGCAAGTTGCCCCGATAGCGCCTGGCATGGGGCGAATCGTGCGCTTGCTGGATTGCGGCCTGCATGATTATTTGAACCCGGCTTATATGCCGGGAACTATGATCGCTTATCATAACGAAAATTAGAATAAGTGTTCTCATTAATCGTCTCTTACGTAGCCCCTTACCCAAAATCTGTGCTATAATGGTAGACCAGAGGTGACGGAATTGGCGAAGAAAAAGAGACGAAAGAAATCCATTGGCGCTCAACTAAAATACGAAGTTTACGGCATATTGCTTATTACGATATCAATCATCGCCTTATCCGGCGAAGCCGCTGTCGGGCGCGCATTGTCCAAGCTGTTCGGGCTTGCGCTCGGCAAGTTTTATTTTGTGCTGGCTCTAGTAGGAGTCTATGTCGGTCTTAGCGTCATGGTGAAGCGGGCTTGGCCCAAAAGCTGGTCCAGCAGAAGAACGGGCTTGCTTATTCTTGTGCTGGCCTTTACGCTGAGCAGCTCCATTTCGGAAGTCAATCTTCGCTTTGCAGGCGTAGAACGGGACGCGCTGACGGGCGGAGTCATCATGAGCACGCTTGGCTCTGATCTTAGAGATCAGCTGATATCGGTATCGCCTGCGAATGATGTCTCCATTCGTGACAAGTCGATTAGCGGAGGCTATATCGGAGCCGTACAGTATTCTCTGCTGTTCATGCTGTTCGGCTATTATGGCGCATTAATTATCAATATTGTCATGTTCGCCATCTCGCTCATGCTCATCACCGGCAAATCCTATGTAGAGCTGATCGGCGTTATACGCAAACGGGCAGGCCGTATGTTCAAGCTGCTAATGGCCAAGCGAAGCGCAATGCGCAAGCGGAAAGCCGCGAAGGTAGCCGTTGCAGCGTCACAAGTGCAGCATGTCGGCAGCGATGGTACGATTGACGATGATGAAAATTACCAGCCCGCTCCGCCAAGGAAGCGCAAGTCGCTGTTTTTTGCCTGGAAGCAGGAAGAACAGCAAGAGTCCAAGGCGCAGGATGGGCATGATGAATGGCAGCTATCCCAGCATGAAGAGAACGAGCCTGGCGTGAAGCCGGTCTGGGAGAGCGAGCTGGCAGGCGACTGGGAGCCTTCGGGAGAGCGCTCGGCCAATGCTGCCGCAGCCGTTCCAGGGGAAGAAGAACCTCCGTGGGCGGACAGTGATCAAGGACAAGGCTCTGATATACATAATGAATGGAAAGAAGACGACAGCAGCAATGCCCCTCCATGGGAAGAGCAGCAAGTATGGCCGCGAGGCAGTTCCGATCTAGAGGAGCAGGGCGTTACAGCAGCCCAGCAGGATTCCTCCGGGAATGCGGAGTGGAACGCCGAAGACGAGGATTTCCCGGTTCAGGACGATGGGCCGAATCCGCTGCTTGATTCAGAGGCTTTGGTCGCTGGCGAAGTTGCAGAGGGCACAGTGCCGGGAAGCCCGGCAGAAGGGGAGGCTCCGGCGGCAAAGCCGTATAAGCTTCCGCCGTTCACTCTGCTGCACAAGCCAAGCGGACTGGCAAAAGGCTCGGACGCAACGGATATGTACGATTCGAGACGAAAGCTGGAAGCGACGCTTGAGAGCTTTGGCGTGCGTGCGAAAGTGCTTGACGTTGTGCGCGGTCCTGCGGTTACCCGATACGAAGTGCAGCCTGCAACCGGGGTGAAGGTTAGCCGGATTGTCGGACTGACTGATGATATCGCGCTGGCGCTTGCCGCCAAGGATGTGCGCATGGAAGCTCCGATTCCGGGCAAGTCGGCTATTGGCATCGAGGTTCCGAATATGGAAGTGTCGGTCGTCACGATGAGGGAAGTCATGGAGACGCCTGCGTTCCAGAACTCCGCTTCGAAGCTGTCGATCGCATTCGGCAGAGATATATCCGGCCAGACTATTGTCGGCAATCTCGCGAAGATGCCCCATCTTCTTGTAGCCGGAGCGACGGGCTCAGGCAAATCGGTATGTATCAACGGCATTATTACGAGCATTCTGTACAAGGCTCATCCGGATGAAGTCAAGTTTCTCATGATCGACCCCAAGATGGTCGAGCTTAATGTATACAACGGCATCCCGCATTTGCTGGCGCCGGTTGTTACAGACCCGCGCAGGGCATCGTTAGCGCTGAAGAAGATCGTAGTAGAGATGGAGAAGCGTTATGAGCTGTTCTCGAAGTCTTCTACACGCAATATTGAAGGCTATAATACACTAATGGCCGATAACCCGGCTGCGGTATTGCCTTACATTGTCGTCATTGTGGACGAGCTTGCGGATTTGATGATGGTCGCGGCGAACGATGTAGAGGATTCCATCGCGCGGCTGGCGCAAATGGCCCGTGCGGCGGGCATCCACCTGATTATCGCGACACAGCGGCCGTCGGTTGATGTTATTACCGGCGTAATTAAAGCAAACATTCCATCGCGTATCGCATTCGGCGTATCTTCTCAGGTCGATTCGCGGACCATCCTGGATATGGCCGGGGCCGAGAAGCTGTTGGGAAGAGGCGATATGCTGTTCCTGCCGGTTGGGATGTCGAAGCCGATTCGCGTGCAGGGCGCATTCCTGTCCGATCAGGAAGTCGAGGCGCTTGTCACCTTCGCCCGCGATCAGGGAGAAGCGGTGTATAAGGAAGATCTGGTGCCGGAAATCGAAGAAGAAACGGAAGACCAGGATATGATGCTGGATGAGCTGTTCGATCAGGCGGTTCAGATCGTTGTCGAAGCGAAGCAAGCCTCTGTATCTCTCCTTCAGCGAAGAATGAGGGTCGGCTATACGCGGGCGGCCAGAATGATTGATCAGATGGAGGCCAGGGGAGTAGTCGGGCCTTACGAGGGCAGCAAGCCGCGCGAGGTGCTGATGACGCTGGAGCAGCTGCAAGCAAGCAAGATCAGCTCATAGTTCAATTGCGGCAATTCTGCATAGAAGCTGGGGAACTTTCTCATACTAGAGTTAGGTAACGCTACCTAAAGCGAACTAACTTGCAAGAGAAAGGCAGATCCCACATGAGAAATCGTTTGTTAGCGGTGACCTTGATCATCGTTCTGCTCGTATGCGGCACCTTTTCCGTCTTGAAAGGGCTCGGCCGTGAATCGGCAGAAACGTTCAGCAATGCGACACTTAAGGTTGGATCAACGGGCCAGGATGTATATGAGCTGCAAGGACGCCTTACGTTTCTCGGCTACTACAACGGGAAAATAGATGGCATATTCGGCTCCAAAACCAAAGGCGCGGTGACGTGGTTTCAATGGAAATTCGGTCTGAAGTCCGACGGACTTGTCGGTGCGGATACGAAGAAGAAGCTCCTTAACGCGACGAAGGCCTGGAAGCCTGGCCAGACTGGCGGCGGCACCTCTGGGGCGCCATCCGGCGGCGGCAATACTGGCGGAGGCGGAGGCTCGGGAAGCAATCTGGCGCCGTCCAACAAGCTTGGCTTGTCTGAGAATGACATTCAAATTATGGCCAACGCTGTCTACGGCGAAGCCCGGGGCGAGCCATATGAAGGTCAGGTGGCGGTGGCAGCCGTTATCCTGAACCGTGTGAAATCGCCTAGCTTTCCAGATACGGTCTACGGTGTCATTTTTCAGCCCAGAGCCTTCACGGCGGTTGCCGATGGCCAGATCTACCTTACGCCGAACGCGAAGGCGAAAGAGGCGGTCATGGATGCCATCAACGGCTGGGATCCGTCGGGCGGTTGCCTCTACTACTTCAACCCCGTAACGGCGACATCGGCTTGGATATGGACAAGGACTCAGGTCAAGACGATTGGAAAACATATATTCTGTATGTAAGCATGCCGTCAATCCGGCCTGGGATAAGGGAAGCAGCCGCTTCTGCGTGAGCGCAGTCGCGGTTGCTTCTTCCATTTCCATTAGGTTAAAATGGAAAAAACGGCATCTATGAAGGGAGCAGACCGCGTGACCTTATTCCAAAGGGGGCAGCTGCAGCGAGTCAGACTGCATGTGCTGCCGACAAAACGATTCAAGACGTTTGCGATCTCTTTGTTCGCAGGAGTACCGCTAAACGAAGATACGGTGACGCCGATTGCCCTTATTCCCTTCGTTCTGCGCCGAGGCACGGCCAGAACGCCGGAGACGATCGCGTTCCGCGAGAAGCTGGATGACATGTACGGAGCAGGCTTTGGATTCGATGTATATAAAAGAGGAGATTCTCAGATCGTCCAATTTCGGATGGATGTCATCAATGATCAGTTTGTTAGCTCAGAGCAGTCCTTGCTTGCCGCTTCGCTGCAATTTCTTGGCGATGCCCTGACCGATCCGCTTATTGAAGGCGGCGGATTCCGCGCCAAGTACGTGGAGGCGGAGAAGGCGACGCTGCGCAAGCGGCTGGAAGCGATCGTGAATGACAAGATCCGTTATGCGGCAGAGCGCTGCCTGGAGGAGATGTGCGCCGGCGAGCCTTACCGCCTTCATCCGCTCGGCAAGCTGGACGGAATCGACGGCATCACGCCAGATGCGTTGCTTCGACATTATGAAGATTGGCTGGAGCGCGCCGCTCTGGATTTGTACGTTGTCGGCGACACCTCGCTTGAGGAAGTTACGAAGCTGGTTGGCGATGCGTTCAAGCTGAAGACGGGCACGCCTGCGCGTTATTCCGTTCCGAATGTGAAGCAAGATGTCCAGGACGTTAAGTATGTATTGGATGAGCTGGACGTCAGCCAAGGCAAGCTCAATATGGGCCTGAGAACAGGCATCGGATACGACGACACGTTATATCCTGCCGCGCTGATGTACAACGGCATTTTAGGCGGATATCCGCATTCGAAGCTGTTCATTAATGTGCGCGAGAAAGAAAGCCTGGCCTATTATGCAGCATCCCGGCTGGACGGCCATAAAGGGATATGCACGATTCAATCCGGCATTGAATTCAACAACTACGAGAAGGCGGTTGCGATTATCAAGCAGCAGCTGGAGAGCATGGCAAGAGGGGAGCTGTCCGAGCTTGAGATTAATCAGACCAAAGCCATGATCTCCGGCCACCTGCGTGAGCTGCAGGATTCGGCCTATGAGATGCTCTCGTACGATTTCAACAGCGTGCTGACCGGCAATGAACGGACATCAGCCGAGCTGCTGGAACAGGTTCAAGGCGTTACCGCAGATGATATTGTAGAAGTGGCGAAGCGGGTTCAGCTCGACACGGTCTACTTCCTGCGCGATCGAAAGGAGGCTTAACGATGGAGACGCTTAATTATCCGAACGTACAGGAGAAGCTGTACCGCGAAGTGCTGGATAACGGCCTGGAAGTTATTGTCCTGCCGAAGGAAGGTTTCCAGAAAACGTACGCCACCTTCTCGACCAAATACGGCTCTGTAGACAACCGCTTTTCGGTAGGCGGCCAGGAGCCGACAAGAGTGCCGGACGGCATTGCGCATTTTCTGGAACATAAGATGTTTGAAGAGCCGGAGGGCGATATTTTTGCAGTATTCGCTTCTCAGGGAGCTTCCGCCAACGCATATACGACGTTTGACCGGACCGTTTATCTGTTCTCTGCAACAGAACAGGTCCATGCCAATCTGGAGACACTGATCAACTTCGTGCAAAAGCCTTATTTCACCGATACCAATGTGGATAAGGAGAAAGGCATTATCGAGCAAGAAATCAACATGTATAAGGACAATGCGGATTGGCGCGTTTACTTCGGGCTTATTGACGCGTTATACCACAACCATCCTGTGCACATCGATATTGCCGGCACGGTAGAGTCCATCTACAAGATCGACAAGGAAACGTTGTACCGCTGCTACGAAACCTTTTATCATCCGTCCAACATGCTGCTTTTTGTCGTTGGCGGAGTGGACGCTAAGGACATCTTCGATCTGGTGAAGGCGAACCAGCAAGCCAAGAGCTTTGAACCGCAAGGCAAGATTGAGCGTTACTTTGACGAGGAGCCTGCCCATGTGAAAATTCCGCGCAAAGTAGCTCAGCTATCCGTATCGCTTCCTAAGTGCATGCTGGGATTCAAGGAAAAGAAGGTCGGATTGACCGGCGAGGCCCTGCTTCGCCAAGAGGTGACGACAAAGCTGATGCTGGAGACGCTGATCGGACCGAGCTCAAAGCTGTATCAATCGTTATATGAGCAAAATTTGATTTCCGATTCCTTCGGCCATGAATACAATTCCAGCACCGATTATGCGTTTTCGGTTGTTGGCGGGGACACGCCTGATCCTGACGCACTAATCGAAGCTCTGCGCACGGGCATCACCGCAGCTGTGAATCAAGGTATCGAGCAGTCCGCTTTCGAGCGTTCGAAACGCAAAAAAATCGGCAGCTATCTTCGCATGCTGAACTCCCCCGAATCCATTGCGGGTGAATTTACCCGCTATCGGTTCCGCGACGCCGACATGTTCGATGTGCTTGGCTTCTATGAAGCATGCACGCTTGAAGAAGTGAATCAGCGTCTTCGCGAGCATTTTGATTTCGGGCAGCTTGCTGTATCCATTGTGGAGAAACCGCAAGCCAAAGCATGAAGACGCTGCAGGAAACAACGGTATTGATCACCGGGGGGAGCCGTGGCATCGGCGCTGCGATTGCAAAGCGCTTTGCCTCGGAAGGGGTCAATATCGTCATTCATTATTTGGAATCTCATGAAAGCGCGAATGAGACGGCGAGGATGTGCATGGCGCTGGGAGCTAATGTCATGACCATCTCCGCCGATCTGCGCTCGCGCGACCAGCTGGCACGCATGCGCGATAAGCTGGAGACCCATGATATCCGGCCGGATATTCTGGTGAATAACGGGGGCATATCTCATTACGGGATGCTGGCAGACGTAACGGAGCAGGAATGGGACGATGTCATGTCCGTTAATCTTAAGGGCATGTTCCTGTCCACACAGCTCTTTATGCCGTACATGATTGCTCAGCGTTATGGCCGCATTATTAATGTATCTTCCGTATGGGGAATGTCGGGCGCGTCATGCGAGGTGCTTTATTCCACAACCAAAGGCGGTATGAATGCCTTCACGAAAGCGCTGGCCAAGGAGCTTGCGCCATCCGGTGTCACCGTGAACGCCGTTGCTCCTGGCGTCGTAGACACGCTGATGATGAGCGGCTTCAATCAGGAGGAGAAAGCGGCTTTGCAGCAGGAGATCCCTGCCGGCCGCTTCGGCTCCGCTGAAGAGATCGCGTCGCTTGTTTACTTCTTGTCATTGCCGGAATCATCCTATATTACCGGACAGATTATAAGCCCGAACGGCGGCTGGCATACTTGATCATGCGCCAAATTGGAGCTGTTATTGTATAAGTCGCTGCTGAAGTGCGCACAATAAGGACTGTTGATGATTCTTTTCTATTCCACAACAACCTTAGGAGGCGAAGAGGCATGTCAACTGTCCTGACGAACTTCGACACTTGGAAGCACTTTTTGGCGGATCGCGTATCGCAAGCGAAAAAGATGGGGCTGACAGAGGATACGATCGCTAACCTGGCGTTCGAGATCGGTTCCTTTCTAGACGAAAAAGTGGATCCCAAAAATGACGAGGAACGCATCCTGAAGCAGCTTTGGGATGTTGGCGACGAGACAGAGCGCAAGACAGTCGCAAGACTGATGGTTAAGCTCGTCGAGAAATCGTAAGCACTTATACCGGTCAGCAGAAAAGCCTCCAGTTAGCGGAGGCTTTTCTGCAATGTTTTGTTTCGTTGCAGGATAATGACGAAAATTGTAGAATTGATGATTTAAAGGTATAATTATTCGGAAGCAGCTTGATTTTTGGCCTTATACTCTTTATTATTCAGGTTTAGGACGGTGACACACGTTGGAGACGAAACAATGGTACATGGAATACAAGATACATAAGAACCGCCCTGGCCTTCTTGGAGATATCGCTTCTTTGCTCGGCATGCTGGAAGTGAACATTATGACGATTAATGGGGTAGAGGACCGTACCCGCGGCATGCTTCTTCAAACCAATGACGATGAGAAAGTCGAGCTTCTGGGCAAAATGCTGCAGAAGGTTGATAATATTACGGTGAACAAGCTGAGAACGCCTACAATCGTAGATATATTGGCAGTTCGGCATGGGCGCTATATTGAGAGAGATTCCGACGACCGGAAGACGTTTCGTTTCGTAAGGGACGAGCTTGGCCTGCTTGTTGATTTCCTGGGAGAAGTGTTCAAGCGTGACGGCAATCAGGTAATCGGCCTTCGCGGCATGCCGCGTGTCGGCAAGACGGAATCCATTATCGCAGGCAGTGTCTGCTCCAACAAACGATGGGCCTTCGTATCGTCTACTTTGCTTCGTCAGACGGTGCGCAGCCAGCTGTCCGAGGATGAGATGCAGCCGAACAACATTTTTATTATTGACGGGATCGTGAGTACAATACGCTCCAACGAGAGGCATCATGCTCTTCTGCAGGAGATTATGGCTATGCCGTCGACCAAAGTAATCGAGCATCCGGATATATTCGTAAAGGAATCCCATTACGACTACAGCCATTTCGATATTATTATCGAGCTGCGCAATAATCCGGATGAGGAAATTACGTATGAATCATTCACTGCCAACTATTCGGACGATTTCTAATCTAATCGGAAGGAGGCATATCCATGTCTGAACTAGGCGCATTGCTGCGCAAGGCTCGTAATGAAAAAGGAATGTCGCTTGATGATATTCAAGAATTGACGAAAATTAGAAAGCGTTATTTGGAAGCAATTGAATCCGGTGATCACAGTGTGCTGCCCGGCACTTTTTACGTGCGCGCTTTCGTGAAAAACTATTCAGAGGCCGTTGGCCTCGATCCAGATGAGGTGCTTAGGCTTTATCAGCATGAAGTGCCGGCGCCAGCTGTTGAGCCCTCATCGGAGCCGATTCCGGTCCGCAAGCCAAGGAAGGTAAAGTCAGGCGCATCTGAACGGCTGGGGAAAATCGGATTCAATATAGTGATGTGGTGCTTCCTCATTTTGATTGTGGTCGTGATCTGGTACTTTGTGATTAACAAAGATAATGAATCGCCGAGTAAAGTGGATAATACCCCGATTACGGAAAATTCCAGCCCGCCGGAGCAGACATCCAACCCCGGTACAAGCACGCCGCCGGTGTCGCCTACGCCGCCGCCGCCGACAAAAGCGCCGACAACGGTTACATTCAACAGCAAGGTCGGAAAAGCGGATAAATATGATATCGGCCCGGCAGGCGTAATCCATAAGGTTGAATTGAAAGTAAAGGGCGGCCGCAACTGGGTAGGTGTGCAGGAAGGCAGCGTATCCGGGAAAAAGCTGTACTATACGAATGCAGAAGACGGAGAGGTATTGACTTTTGACCTGACGACACCGCTTTATATTAACGTAGGCCGTGCCGACTTTACCGAAGTTTGGGTTGACGGCGTGCTTGTGCCGGATGGCGACCGTTCCAGCTCCAAGCAGCTTCTGATCAATCCGCTGACGGAAGATACGCAAGGCGATCCAGCTGGCGGCGGGACGCAAGAGGGAGGAGAAGCGCCGGATTCGCTGACGAGCGAATAGGCGCGAACCGTATTACATAGCAAAGGGGAGAGTATGATGAGTTCAGAAAGCTCATTCGATATTGTATCAAAGGTGGATATGCAGGAGCTTTCCAACGCTATTACGCAAGCGGAGCGGGAGATTGAGACACGCTTCGACTTCAAGGGAAGCAAGAGCAGCATTGCGCTGGAGAAAGAAGAGCTTGTAGTAGCCTCGGATGATGAATACAAGCTGAAAAGCGTCATCGACATTTTGCAATCCAAAATGATCAAGCGCGGCGTACCTATCAAAAATATGGATTACGGTAAAATCGAAGGCGCGTCCGGCGGAACCGTCAAGCAGCGGATCAAGCTGAGACAAGGAATTGAACAGGATATTTCCAAAAAAATCAATATTCTGATTCGCGATTCCAAGCTGAAGGTCAAGAGCCAGATTCAAGGTGACCAAATCCGGGTAACAGGCAAAAGCCGCGACGACCTGCAAGCTGTAATGGCGCTGCTTAGAGGCGCTGATCTGCCTGTCGATCTTCAATTTACGAATTACCGCTAATGCTCTTAGAAAGGATTTGACGATAGACAAATGACTGAAAGAGTGAAAGTTGTCACGCTTGGTTGCGAGAAAAACTTAGTCGACTCCGAAATCATGTCAGGCTTAATCCACGAACGAGGCTTCCGACTAGTCGAGGAGCCGGATGAAGCCACCGTTATTATTGTCAATACTTGCGGTTTTATCGACGCGGCTAAGGAAGAATCGGTAAATACGATATTGGAGATGGCCGACCTGAAGGATACGGGCCGTCTTAAGGCGCTCATCGTCTCCGGCTGCCTCACTCAGCGCTACAAGCAGCAGCTGATGGAAGAGATGCCGGAGATCGACGGCATAGTCGGAACAGGCGACTTCCATAACATCAATGATATTGTGGATGAAGCGCTAAGAGGGAAGAAGCCGATTCGAATCGGCAATCCTGTGTTTAATTATGAGCAGCAGCTGCCGCGGATGGTCACTACGCCACGCTATACCGCGTATGTGAAGATAGCCGAAGGCTGCGACAATGCGTGTACGTTCTGCAGCATTCCGATGATGAGAGGGGCTTTCCGCAGCCGCTCCATCGAATCTGTTCTTGCTGAAGTGAAGGGGCTAGCATCGCAGGGCGTAAAGGAAGTTAGCCTGATCGCGCAGGATTCAACGAACTACGGAACTGACCTCTATGACCGCTTTATGCTGCCTGAGCTGCTGAACCTTGTCAGCGAGGTGGAGGGGATTGAATGGGTGCGTCTGCATTATGCTTATCCGGGCTTCTTCTCCGACGAGCTGATTGAGACGATGGCATCCAATCCGAAGATTTGCAAATATATCGATATGCCTCTGCAGCATAGCGAGGATACGATTCTGAAGAGAATGCGCAGGCCCGGAAGACAACGCGATACGCGCGAGCTGATCGCGAAGATTCGGGGCGCAATTCCGGATGTCGCGCTTCGCACCAGCCTGATCGTCGGATTTCCCGGCGAGACGGAAGAGGATTTCGAGAGGCTGTGCGAATTTGTGAAAGAAATCAAGTTCGATCGCCTTGGCGTCTTTGCTTATTCCAGCGAAGAAGATACGCCTGCGGTCAGATTGCCGAACCATGTGCCTGATGACGTGAAGGAGTGGCGCGTGAATACGCTGATGGAGATTCAGCGCATCGTCTCCCGCGACAACAGCGGCAAGTATATCGGCAAGGAAATCGACGTGCTGGTGGAGCGTTACGACGGCCGCAGCGACGTCTATATCGGCAGATCGATGTACGATGCGCCGGAGATTGACGGCGAGGTGTTCATCTCGAACTGCCGCGCAGAAATTGGAACGATACAAAAAGTACGTGTTACGCACGCGTATGAGTTTGACCTATCCGGGGAGGGTATCGCGTGAATTTAGCGAATAAGATTACGCTGGCAAGAATTTTCCTTGTCCCAGTCATCATGTTTTTCTTGCTTATGAAGTTGGACTTGGGCACGCTCAGCTTCTCGGATTTTGAAATTACATATAATCAGATCGTAGCAGCGCTCATCTTTATCATTGCAGCCAGCACAGACGGGCTGGACGGCTACATAGCGCGCAAGAACAAGATTGTCACCAATCTGGGCAAGCTGCTTGATCCGCTGGCCGACAAGCTTCTTGTCGCTGCTGTGCTGATCTCGCTTGTGGAAATGGACAAGCTGAACGCGCTGATTGCCATTGTTATTATTAGCCGAGAGTTTGCAGTAACCGGCCTGCGCCAAATCGCGCTGCTGGAAGGCTCCGTCATGGCGGCAAGCGCCTGGGGCAAATGGAAGACTGCTATCCAGATCACCATGATTATCGCATTGCTGATCAATAACTTCCCGTTTGCGCTGATCGACTTCCCGTTTGATGTGATCGCCAGCTGGGCGGCCGCCATTATTACGGTCTACTCCGGTATTGATTATTTTGTGAAGAATAAACATTTAATACCGGTTGAATAACAAGGCATGTCTTCGCCGTGCGCGGCGTTAGGGCATTCAATCGAATGCGAGAAGAGCACTTTCCCATGGACGGGAGAGTGCTCTTCCTATCATGATCCATATAGGCCGTACAGGCTGCAGGAGAGAGGGGCACATATGAAAGCAGAGATTATTGCGGTGGGCACGGAGCTGCTCCTTGGCCAAATCGTGAATACGAATGCGCAGGCGATATCCCAGAAGCTTGCGGAGCTTGGCATTGATGTGTATTTCCAGACGGTAGTAGGCGATAATGCGGGCCGGCTCAGGCAAGCGATCGAGATTGGACGCGGACGCGCCGATCTGCTGCTGTTCACGGGAGGATTGGGGCCGACTCAGGATGATCTGACGAAAGATGTACTGGCGCAATATTTGGGCCGCAAGCTTGTCCTTCATGAGCCTTCCATGGCCGTCATTGAAGAAATGTTCTCTTCCAGGGGGATGGCGATGGTCGAGAGCAACCGCAGGCAAGCGAATATGATTGAAGGCAGCGAGCCGCTTCATAATTCGACCGGTCTTGCGGTAGGCAACGCGCTGGAAGCGGACGGCACCTTGTACGTGCTGCTGCCGGGCCCGCCAAGAGAGATGAAGCCAATGCTGGAAGGCCCTGCGCAGGACTGGATTCGTTCCATGCTGGGCGAAGAAGTGCCGCTGTTCTCGCGCCTGCTGAAGTTCGCCGGCATCGGGGAGTCGAATCTGGAAGCGAAGCTGCTGGATCTGATTGAAGGGCAGGAAGACCCGACGATTGCTCCGTACGCCAAGGAAGGCGAGGTGTCGGTTCGCGTGTCGACGAAGGCGCGGACCTTGGAGGAAGCGAACCAGAAGATCGATGCGACCGTTGAAGGGATAAAGGAGCGGGTGGGGGAGCATCTGTACGCCCAATCGGATATCCCGATCGAGGAGGAGGTTGTACGGCTTCTCAGAAGCTCCAGACGCCGCCTGGCAAGCGCGGAGAGCTGCAGCGGAGGTTTGTTCGCCGAACTGGTCACGAACGTGCCAGGAAGCAGCGGAGAGTTCACAGGAGGGGTTGTCACGTATACGAACGTGATGAAGAACAAGCTGCTTGGCATTCCGATGTCCCAGCTTGAAGGACCGGACGCGCCCGGAGCGATCAGCGAGTCTACCGCCGCGATGATGGCGGAGAACGTTCGGCTAATGTGCGATACGGACTTCGGCGTATCGCTCACGGGGGTTGCAGGACCCGCGGAATCAGAGGGCAAGCCTGTCGGTCTGGTCTATTTCGCAGTGGCTGAGCGGGGCAAAGATACAGTTGTCTACACGTCACGGCTTAGCGGAGGCCGGTCGATTATCCGGCTGCGCGCCGTCAAAGCGGCGCTGTACCGGCTCTGGCTGGCGCTTAAAGCGTAAGAGCTGTCAATAAAACGTTGTCAAATGTCGAACAAGGCGTTATAATAGGCTTTAATTACCGGAAGAACCGTGGCGAAGAGCACTTTGCTGCGGTTTTTTTATGCCTTCTTCGCCGGCGGATGGATGCGGGAGAGAGGGCGTGGGCATAAAAATTACGAATGTGTGTTCGAAAAAACTATTGGCAACGGGTCCGAAATAAGGTATCATACAAGTATAAATAGTGAAGGATGTGAGTGGGTTGGCGGATCGTCGCGCAGCATTAGATAACGCTCTACGCCAGATTGAGAAGCAATTTGGCAAAGGCTCCATTATGAAATTGGGTGAATCGACACACATGCAGGTTGAGACCGTGCCTAGCGGCTCGCTTGCTCTAGATATCGCGCTTGGCATCGGCGGATTGCCAAGAGGCAGGGTAGTTGAAGTATACGGACCGGAATCGTCTGGTAAGACGACCGTTGCGCTTCATGCCATTGCAGAAGTACAACGCATCGGCGGACAAGCCGCTTTCATCGACGCAGAGCATGCGCTGGACCCGCTATATGCCAGCAAGCTGGGCGTCAACATTGACGAATTGCTGCTTTCGCAGCCGGATACAGGCGAGCAGGCGCTTGAGATCGCAGAAGCGCTTGTACGAAGCGGGGCTGTTGATATTATCGTCGTTGACTCCGTTGCGGCACTCGTGCCGAAGGCTGAGATCGAGGGCGACATGGGCGACTCCCACGTTGGTCTGCAGGCTCGTCTGATGTCGCAGGCGCTCCGGAAGCTGTCCGGCGCCATTGCGAAGTCGAAGACGATCGCCATCTTTATTAACCAGTTGCGCGAGAAGGTCGGCGTAATGTTCGGCAATCCGGAGACGACTCCGGGCGGACGCGCGCTTAAGTTCTACTCCAGCGTGCGGCTGGATGTGCGCCGTATCGAGACGCTGAAGCAGGGCAATGACATGGTCGGCAACCGTACACGCATCAAGGTTGTCAAGAATAAAGTGGCCCCTCCATTCAAGCAAGCGGAGATCGACATTATGTACGGCGAAGGCATCTCGAAGGAAGGCAGCTTGATCGATATCGGCGTGGAGCAGGATATTGTTCAGAAGAGCGGCGCCTGGTTCTCGTATAACGGCGAGCGGCTTGGCCAAGGTCGCGAGAATGCCAAGCAGTTTTTGAAAGACAATAAGGAACTTGCGGCTGAAATTGAGAAGCAAATTCGCGATGCGAGCAATTTGTCCGCAACGGCTTCACCGGCTAACTTCTCTGCTGATGAAGAAGATGAAGATGAATTGGATTTCGAACTAGAATAAATTGTATAAAGGTCGTCGCTCTCCATGGGGAGCGGCGACGTTTTTGTATAGGAGGGTGCTAGCCATGGACTTGGACCGCGATCATGAAGAGGGCTGGATCATCGGGGCGGTCAAGCGCGACCGGTCGGAGAAGAAGCGGTATTTGATCTTTCCCGATCCCGAGACGGAGGAGCCGCTGCTGTCGGTGCACGAGGACATCATGATCCGCTTTAGGCTGCTCAATGGGCAGTTTCTGCCGAAGGCGCAGGTGGAGGAAATTCGCAATGAAGATGAGCGGTATAAGGCTTACGCGCTTGCTATTGCTTATTTGGGAGCCAAACCCCGCACGAGAAAAGCGATCGGGCAATATTTGGGCCGCAAGGAGCTGCAGGAGGACAATATTGAATATGCGCTGAACCGTTTAGAATCGGAGCAACTTGTGGATGATGAACAATATGCGCGTCAATTTGCGACAAGCCGAATGCGCAGCGGGCTAAAGGGCAGGCTGATGATCCGGCAGGAGCTGCAGCAGCGCGGAGTTCCGAAGCAAGTCGCAGCGGAAGCGGTAACGGAGCTGGACCGGGAGAGCGAGCTGGACGCGGCAAAAAAGCTGGCAGAGAAGAAAAGCCGGACGATAAAAGGCGATATGAAGGGGCGCAAGGCCAAGCTGATGGGCTTTCTCATGCGCAGAGGATTTCCAGGCGATGTCGTGCGTGAGGCAATTCGCGGCATAGAGTGGAAGGACAACGATAACGGAGAGCAGGAAGATGATGGCGTTTTGCTTGACAACTGATTTTATGTAAAGATAAAATGATGATGTATTCCTTCACAATTTTGAATCGATTTTTCTTCCAAAAGTTGATTCAAAACGATTTATTTCGTCAAAATGGAACATGATGAAACGGTATGGAACCGGTTGAAAACCTAATAACATCCCAAGCAATGCCTTGGTGTATGCAACAAGGAGGTGAACAAGATGGATGTAAACATCTGGATCTTGATCCCGATTCTAATCCTTGTTGGCGCAATTTTCTTTGGGATTGGTTATTTTACTCGAAAGTCGATTGCCGAGGCGAAAATTTCAAGCGCTGAGCAAGCTGCGGTCCAAATCGTAGAAAATGCGAAGAAGGAAGCAGAGGCACAGAAGAAAGAAACGGTACTCGAGGCGAAAGACGAAGTCCACAAGCTACGTGCAGAAGCTGAGAAAGACATCCGCGAGCGGCGCAATGAGGCGCAACGTCAGGAAAGACGCCTGCTCCAGAAAGAAGAGTCGCTGGATAAGAAATTAGAAGCGCTAGAACGCAAAGAAGAAACTGTAGCCAACAAGGAGAAAAGAATCGAAGAAACACAAGAGCAGATTGACTCCATTTATAAGCAGCAGCTTAGCGAACTTGAACGTATTTCCAGCTTGACAATGGAGGACGCGAAGTCAATTATTTTGACCAATGTCGAACAGGAAGTACGTCACGAGACCGCGCAAATGATCAAGGAAATCGAACAACAAGCGAAGGAAGAAGCAGACAAAAAAGCGCGTGACATTATATCGCTGGCGATTCAGCGTTGTGCGGCCGATCATGTGGCAGAGACAACGGTATCCGTAGTTACCCTGCCTAATGAAGAGATGAAGGGCCGTATCATTGGTCGTGAAGGCCGTAATATCCGCGCTTTGGAAACATTGACCGGTATCGATCTCATTATCGACGATACACCGGAAGCGGTCATTCTGTCCGGCTTTGACCCGATTCGCCGTGAGATAGCTCGTACTTCCCTTGAGAAGCTGGTAGCGGACGGTCGTATCCACCCTGCGAGAATTGAAGAGATGGTTGAGAAATCCCGCAAGGAAATTGACGAGCGTGTCCGTGAATACGGCGAACAAGCGACATTTGAGGTTGGCGTTCATGGATTGCATCCGGATCTGATCAAAATACTGGGACGGCTTAAATATCGGACTAGCTATGGTCAGAACGTGCTTAAGCACTCGATGGAGGTTGCCTATCTGACAGGACTGATGGCAGCGGAGCTCGGCGAGGACATTACGCTGGCGAAGCGCGCAGGCTTGCTGCATGATATCGGCAAAGCGCTTGACCACGAAGTGGAAGGCTCCCACGTTGAGATTGGCGTGGAACTGGCCAAGAAATACAAGGAGCATCCAGTTGTTATTAACAGTATTGCTTCTCACCACGGCGATACGGAAGCGACTTCCGTTATTGCAATGCTGGTCGGAGCGGCGGACGCCTTGTCCGCAGCGCGCCCTGGAGCACGCCGCGAGACGCTGGAGACGTATATCAAGCGTCTGGAGAAGCTGGAAGCTATTACGGAATCGTTCGACGGCGTTGAGAAGTCGTACGCGATTCAAGCGGGCCGCGAGGTGCGCGTAATGGTACAGCCAGAGAAGATCGACGATACGGAAGCGTTCCGTCTTGCTCGCGATATTACGAAGAAGATCGAGAGCGAACTCGATTATCCGGGACATATTAAAGTTACGGTAATTCGTGAGACTAGAGCAGTGGAATACGCGAAGTAATAGGCATATGCATTCGGAGAAGTGGCTGCTTGTCAGCCACTTTTCTGCATTCAGGCTTATAAAAGGAAGGATAGCAGGATGAACGTATTATTTATCGGAGACATTGTAGGAAATGTGGGAAGGGGCGCGCTGAAGCAGGTATTGCCTGCGCTGCGCGACAAATATAATCCGCATATCATAATCGTGAATGGGGAAAATGCCGCCGCAGGGCGGGGCATTACGAAAAACATCGCACGCGAGTTTTTTGAGTGGGGCGTTCACGGCATTACGATGGGCAACCACACTTGGGACAATAAGGACATCTTCGAATGGATCGACGATGAGCCGAGAATCGTGCGCCCCGCGAACTTCTCTCCTCAGGCGCCGGGCAAGGGCATGGCGATCATTAAGGCGAACGGCAAGCAGCTGGCCATCATTAATTTGCAAGGCCGCGCGTTCCTGCCGCCGATCGATTGTCCGTTCCAGACGGCCGATAGCCTGATTGAGGAAGCCCAGGAGACGACCAAAGCGATTCTGGTCGACTTCCATGCGGAAGCGACTTCAGAGAAAATCGCCATGGGCTGGCATCTGGACGGCAGAGCGTCGATCGTGCTTGGCACGCACACGCATGTGCAGACCAATGACGACACGATATTGCCGGAAGGCACGGCTTATATTACCGATGTCGGCATGGTGGGCTCCAAGGAAGGCGTGCTGGGCATGGAGAAAGGCGCCGTGCTGCATCGTTTCCTGACCCAGCTTCCATCGCGGTTCGTGGTGGACGAAGGCAAGTGGCATCTGCACGGATTGTCCGTACAGATTGATGAAGCGACCGGCAAAGCGACCAAGCTGACCAAAATCCGTCTGACGGAAGAGGATTGGCTGCTCATGTAAGATCAGGCTGCTCTGAAGAGCAGTCTTTTTTTGCGAACCAAAATCAGACAATTCAGAACTGTTAGTAAAGTTAGAGCGATAAAAGCAGGAATTTTTCGCCTTCTCTCGAATAGTATTTTAGAAGTGGAATCTATCCAACATTCCAGGGGAGGTACTTTTCATGGACGTATTAAAAGTATCAGCGAAGTCCAATCCGAATTCCGTCGCAGGTGCGCTGGCAGGCGTATTGCGCGAACGCGGCGGCGCTGAGCTCCAGGCCATCGGCGCGGGCGCACTGAATCAAGCGATTAAGGCGGTAGCCATTGCGCGCGGGTTTGTCGCCCCTAGCGGGGTGGATCTCATTTGCATCCCTGCGTTTACGGATATCGTCATCGACGGAGAGGATCGCACCGCGATAAAACTCATTGTGGAGCCGCGCTAACGGGTCCGCATGCATACACCACGACATCAGCCTGTTTACCCCGTAGACAGGTTTTTTGCTTTGAGACAAGCTAGGAGGATGAATGGTTATGGAGATTGCGGATTTTCACTGTGACGTATTGTCCAAGCTGCTGAAGGACCGGGAATTGAATTTTCAAGGCAATAAGCCTGGCATACTGGATGTCACGCTGGACCGGCTGAAAGAGGGCGGCGTTGTTCTCCAGACTTTTGCTGTATTTATATCGCCGAACCGGCACGACTATCATGGGATAGACCCCATATTGGAAAGTATAGATCTCTTGTATGAGAAAGTGCTGTGCCATCCGGAGCTGAAGCTGATTCGGACTGCGTCAGATCTGGACACATGCCTCCAGGAAGGCAAGATTGGCGCTTTACTGTCGCTAGAAGGCGTGGGAGGGCTAAGAGGCAGGCTGTCTATGCTTCGGCTGCTGAAACGGCTTGGCGTGCGGGCTGCGGGGCTTACATGGAACGATGCGAATTGGGCCGCGGATGGTGTAATGGAATCAAGGGGCGGCGGATTGACGGAACAGGGCGCAGCATTAGTGCAGGAGTGCAACAGGCTCGGCATTATCGTCGATGTCTCGCATTTGTCGGAGCGGGCTTTTTGGGATGTTGCGGCGTTGTCGGCGAGGCCTATTGTCGCCTCACATTCCAATGTGCGCGAGCTATGCGACCATCCCCGCAATTTGACTGAGCTGCAGCTCAGAGCGATTATGGAAAGCGGCGGTTTGATTGGCATCACCTATGTGCCGCAATTTCTGCGCGCCTCTGGCGACGCTAAGATAGACGATGTGCTGCGCCATGTGGAGCACATATGCGCGCTTGGGGGCGAGAAGCATCTGGCGCTGGGATCCGATTTTGACGGAATCGACCGCCATGTGCAGGGACTTGCCCATCCCGGACAAGTTGCCGCTCTGCATGAAGCGCTTTTGAAGAGATACAGCGCTGAGCAAGCTGGAGGGATTATGTCGGGCAATGCTATCTCGTTCCTAAGGGGACAACTCCCCGCGGATTAATCGGAATCTGATCTCGTACCGATATGGGAATGATCGCAACAAACTATCTTTTATCTAAGCGTTTACATCTTGCAAAAGCGCTATCTCAAACATAAAATTGTTGTGACTATAATCGTTTCTATTATATAATGCTTAATGTTGTCGAAATTTCATGCACCTTCATGAAGCAGAGGAGATGGGCATTTTGATAAGTCAATTATCTTGGAAGATTGGCGGTCAGCAAGGTGAAGGCGTAGAGAGTACCGACCGTATTTTTTCCACAGCGCTTAACCGGCTGGGTTATTACTTATATGGGTACCGTCATTTTTCGTCTCGTATAAAGGGCGGTCATACGAATAATAAAATCCGCATCAGCACGAAGCCAATTCGGGCGATCTCGGATGATCTCGATATTCTGGTAGCATTCGATCAGGAGAGTATTGATCTGAATGCTCACGAATTGCGCAAAGGCGGAGTTATCGTAGCGGATGCCAAATTCGGTCCGACCGTGCCGGAAGGAATCGACGCCCGCTTATTTGCTGTGCCGATTACGAAGATGGCCGAGGAGCTCGGCACATCTCTAATGAAGAACATGGTCGCATCGGGCGCGTCATGGGCTCTCCTTGGCCTGCCGCTCGAAGTATTCAACAAAGCGGTTGAAGAGGAGTTCGGTCGGAAAGGTCCGGCGATCGTGGAGAAAAATATCGAAGCGGTAAAGAGCGGCGCCGAATTTGTGTTGGAGCAAGCGGGAGGGCCGCTAGACGAATTCAAGCTGGATGAAGCGGACGGCAAGCAGAAGCTGTTCATGATCGGCAATGAAGCAATCGGGCTGGGGAGTATCGCAGCCGGCTGCCGGCTGATGTCTGCGTATCCGATTACACCGGCATCCGAAATTATGGAATATCTGATTAAGAAGCTGCCCAAATTCGGCGGCACTGTCGTTCAGACAGAGGACGAGATTGCGGCTGTGACGATGGCGATCGGCGCCAACTATGCAGGCGTTCGGACGATGACGGCATCCGCTGGTCCAGGGTTGTCGCTTATGATGGAAGCGATTGGCCTGGCGGGCATGACAGAGACGCCGCTTGTCATTGTCAATACACAGCGCGGCGGCCCTTCGACCGGCCTGCCTACCAAGCAGGAGCAATCCGACTTGAATGCGATGGTATACGGCACGCATGGTGAAATTCCGAAGGTCGTGATTGCGCCTGCATCTATCGAGGATTGTTTCTACGATATGATTGAAGCGTTCAACGTATCGGAGCAATACCAGGTGCCGGTCATTGTCATGACGGATCTGCAGCTATCACTGGGCAAGCAGTCCTGCGAGCCGCTAGATTACAGCAAGGTGCAAATCTCCCGCGGCAAGCTGGTGACAGAACCTCCGGCGCTGGAAGGCCCGGAGCTATTCAAGCGTTACGAATTCACGGAAGACGGCATCTCCCCGCGCGTGCTGCCGGGCGAGAAGGGCGGTCTGCATCACGTAACAGGCGTTGAGCATGACGAAGTCGGCCGTCCGTCTGAGAATGCGGTCAATCGCCAGCTCATGATGGATAAGCGCCTCAACAAGCTGAACAATCTATCGATCCGCGAGGCCATTCGTGTGGATGCGCAGGGCGAGACACCGGATCTGCTCATTATCGGGATGGGATCGACCGGTGGTACAATTGATGCGGCAAGAGAGATGCTTGCGCAAGACGGCGTATCCAGCAACCATGTAACGGTCCGCCAGATCCATCCGTTCCCTGCGGATGCGCTTGCGCCATATTTGGAGAAGGCCAAAAAAGTAGTTGTGATTGAGAACAATGCAACGGCTCAGTTGGCCGGCCAAATTAAAATGTACGCAGGCTTCTCCGAGAAAATCGAAAGCTTGCTCAAGTATGACGGCAATCCATTCCTTCCGCTTGAAGTCTATAAAGCATGTAAGGAGCTGAGCTAAGATGGCTACGTTCAAAGAATTTCGTAACAATGTGAAGCCGAACTGGTGCCCGGGCTGCGGGGACTTCTCAATCCAGGCCGCCATTCAGCGCGCCGCGGCGAATGTGGGCCTCGAGCCGGAGCAGCTTGCGGTTATCTCCGGCATTGGCTGTTCGGGCCGTATCTCCGGCTACATTAACGCGTACGGCCTTCACGGCATTCACGGACGTGCGCTTCCGATTGCGCAGGGCGTCAAGCTCGCCAATCGCGAATTGACCGTAATCGCATCGGGCGGCGATGGGGACGGCTTTGCAATCGGCATGGGCCATACGGTTCACGCTATTCGCCGTAACCTCAATATTACGTATATCGTAATGGATAACCAAATCTACGGTTTGACGAAAGGCCAGACGTCGCCGCGCAGCGCTGAGGGCTTCAAGACGAAGTCGACGCCGGAGGGCTCGATTGAGTCTACGCTTTCGCCGCTTGAGATTGCGATGTCGGCAGGCGCTACTTTTGTAGCTCAGTCGTTCTCCAGCGATCTGAAGGGACTGACCAGTCTGATCGAGCAAGGCATCAAGCACGAGGGCTTCTCCTTGATCAACGTGTTCAGCCCGTGCGTAACGTTCAACAAAATCAATACGTATGACTGGTTCAAAGAAAATATCGTCAGCCTGGAGCAATTCCCGGACTATGATCCGAGCGATCGCGTCACGGCCATGAATAAAATTATGGAGACGAACGGCATGCTGACGGGCTTGATCTATCAGAATACGACTCGCAAGTCGTATGAGGATATGATTACGGGCTTCAAGCCCGAGGGATTGGCGAAGCAAGAGCTTGCCATCTCGGAGGAGCAATTCAATCAGCTTGTCGCCGAATTTAAATAAATGCTATGATAAGCATACGGCCTCTTAAGCCGTATGCTTTTTTTATAGATTCCACGCATTAATCAAGAGAACAGGAGTGCAACAACATGAGCAAACAAGTACCAGTAGGCGTATCGGCACGACATATCCATCTATCGGAGGAACATGTACATATATTGTTCGGCGAAGGCTATCAATTGACGGAGATGAAGCCGTTGTCGCAGCCGGGACAATATGCGGCGAACGAGACTGTGGCTGTAGTAGGCCCGAAAGGCTCCTTCGGCAAAGTGCGTATTCTGGGCCCTGCGCGCAAGCGCACGCAGCTTGAAGTATCCCGTACGGACGCATTCTCGCTGGGCGTTAATCCGCCTGTGCGCGAATCCGGCAATATTGCAGGCTCTGCGGGCATTACGATTCAAGGGCCGGCTGGCGAAGTTGTAATTGAGGAAGGCGTTATCGTAGCAGCGCGCCATATCCACTTCCATACAAGCGATGCCGAGCGCTTCGGCATTGCGGACAAGCAAAAGCTGCGTGTACGTGTAGGCGGCGAGAGAGGCGTTATATTCGAGCATGTGGTGGCTCGCGTAGCAGATGACTTTGCGCTGGATATGCACATCGACACGGATGAAGCGAATGCGGCAGGCGTGAAAAACGGCGATATGGCAGAAATTATCGAGTAGTTGAATAAACACGGTTAAGAAGGCTCTTCGGGTACAAACCCGGGGAGCTTTTTTTTTGCTCTGCAACCAATTGAATATTGACTTAACCGTTCATAGTGTATATATTATATATATACATTAAATACATGATAGACGGTGGTTGATATGAATATCATTTTATCGAATGCGTCAGATGAGCCCATCTATGGTCAGATCGTCCGTCAAATTCGCAGTCTGATCTTGAATAGCGAGCTGGACCCGGGCCAAAGCTTGCCATCCATCCGCCAGCTTGCGAAGGACCTGGGCATTAGCGTTATTACGACGAAGCGGGCCTATGAGGAGCTGGAGAAGGAAGGTCTGATTGATTCCGTTGTGGGCAAAGGCTCATTCGTCTCTGGGGCCAATCCGCAATTTATTAGAGAGCAGCGGCTTAAGCAGCTGGAGAGCAAGCTGGCCGACATTGTCGAGGAGAGCCGTTCCCTTCAGCTGACCTTGGAGGAGCTCTTCGACCATATTCGTCTTATCGATCAAGGAATGGAGGAGTAGAGAATGGAACAGAACGTCATTGAAGTACGCAACTTGACCAAACGCTTCAAGAGGTTTGCGCTGGAGGATATTCAGCTCAATATACGGCAAGGGTTTATTACCGGATTGATCGGTGCCAATGGAGCGGGCAAGAGCACGCTTATCCGGCTGATCATGGGAATGGCGGTTCCGGCGGCAGGAGAGATTCGCGTCTTCGGACGCAGCGTTCAGAAGCAGGAGGCGGAGATTAAGGAGAGGATCGGCTTTGTAGCGGATGACAGCCACTTCTATGAGCAATTGACGATTGGCATGCTGAAGACCATTTACGCGCCGTTCTATAAGAAGTGGGACGACAGATTGTTCAAGCGGTATCTGGACCGATTCGAGCTCTCGCCCAAGTCCAAGGTGCAAAGCTTGTCCAAAGGGATGAAGATGAAGCTGTCGCTGGCGCTTGCATTGTCTCATCAAGCCGATTTGCTCATCATGGATGAGCCGACTGCTGGCCTTGACCCCGTATTCCGCAGAGAGCTGCTGGAGCTGCTAGCCGAGCTTATGCTGGACGAGCGCAAATCCATTCTGTTCTCGACCCATATTACGACCGACCTTGATCGTGTTGCCGATTATATTGCTTTTCTTCATAGAGGAAGCCTGGTCTTCAACGAGTCGAAGGAAGGGCTCTTTGACCGGTACGGCCTTGTGAAAGGGAGCAATGAGCTGCTGGATGCGGATGTTCGCAAGCTGTTTGTCGGTATTCGCGAGACTGGCACCGGATTTGAGGCGCTGACGGATAACCGCCAATCGGTGGAGTCGATTCTGGATGGCCATGCGCAGGTAGAGCGGCCGACTCTGGAGGACATTATGTTCTTCACCGCGAAAGGAGCGGCGGCGAATGTATAACCTCATTCGAAAAGAATTTATTGTGCTGAGGTGGTATTTTCTTTTTAATGCAGCCTATGCGTTAGTGTTTGGCGTATTTTTGCAGTCAGCCTTCAGCCCGCTTATGGTCAGCATGCTTCCGCCCATTATGATGATGATGTTCGCCGCCAGTATGGAGCTTCGCAACAAGGCGATGATGTTTGTCGGGACTCTGCCGATCAGCCGCAAGCAAATTGTATCTGCTAAATATGTAACGGTATTTTTCTATTATCTTATCGGACTCATTTTAATGGCTGCGATCGATGCCGCTAATGAATTTGCATACACAGGTAAAAATGCGATGACTGCCGAGATTACGCTTCTGATGATATTGCTGTCCTTCAGCTTTACGATGCTATATGCAGCGTTTTATTATCCGATTCAATATTGGATGGGGGTCAAATATTCGAATATCATTTCATTCGTTTCTATCTTTTTTATGGTCATTGTGCTCAGTACCGTTGCGAACATTATTGACAAGTTCTCTGATTATCTAATAACGAATGAATTTATTGTTATCGGCATTCCTGCACTTAGCTTATTGCTCTTTTATGGTTCGTACCGGCTATCGCTGGCTATATTTACGCGGCTGGATATGGCGGGTTAGACCGTGAAAGGGGAGTTTCATCATGACCTTGCTTCATCTCATACGGAAAGATTTCATTGTCCTAAGATGGTATTTTCTCTTTGTAGCGGTCTTTGCTCTTATATTTGGATGGAATTTCCGAACTTCAATCTCTCCGCTTTTGATCCAAGCATTGCCGACTGTTATGATGGTCATGCTGACAGCCAGTATTGAATTTCGCAGCAAAAGCATGATGTTTGTATCCGCATTGCCGGTAAGCCGCAAACAAATCGTCTTAGCCAAATATGTATCGGTCTTTTTCTATTGCATGTTGGGGCTTGTTCTGATGCTTGCGGTTCATGCAGCGAATGTATACATCACAGGCCATTCCACTCCCGTATCGGGGTATAGCATGTTGCTTGCATTTGGAGTGTCAATGCTGTTTGCAGCGATTTACTTGTTCATACAGTTTTGGCTGGGGATCAGAAGCAGTCAGGTTATGGTGTTTGCCGCCATACTTTTAATGAACCTATTCCTTGGTATGGCTGGCGATGCAGTGGAGAAGCTCTCTGATGCCTTCTGGTTCAATGTGCCGCTTGCTGCAGGAATACCCCCGGCGGGACTGTTGATTATGTATAGTTCTTACCGATGGTCGCTTCATATTTCCAGACGCAAGGATATTCAGGGATAACCATTCAGATGCAAAAAAGCAGCTTGCACCGATGCAAGCTGCTTTTCTTATATTGCGGCTAGTGGCCCATCATCATGGAGACATCCGGTTTGTCGGTTGCGGCAGCGCCGTCATCTTGCTGCTTCGGCTTGCGAAGCAGCAGGGCTACCAGAATGCCGAATACCCCGATGCAGGACAAGACGAAGAATGCATCGCCGAACGACAGATAAGGGATGTCCGGACCAGGATTTTGTGCGGAATAATGCTTGATACGATCCGCCAGCAGCGTAGACAGGCCAGCGATGGCGAAGGAGCTCATCACCTGCTGGGCTGCGCCTGTCAGAGACGTTACACGGCCGACGAGATGTCTTGGCGCTGACTGAATGATATGCGTGTTGAGCGGCATCATCGAGAAGCCCATGCCGGAGCCGAGCAGCACCAGCGGCACCATAATTTGCGGAATTGTCGTATTCACCGTAATGTTGGACAGCAGGTAAGCGCCGGTCGATACGAGCAGCAGACCGAAGATAACAACAGGCCGCGCGCCCAGCTTATCGAATAGCTTGCCGCCGATCGGCATGAATACTCCCGCCGAGAGTGCCTGAGGAAGCAGAATCAAGCCTGTTTCGAATGCGGAGTAGCCTTTCGCCTGAATGAGGAACAACGGAATCAGGAAGAGCGTTCCGAACAAGGCGATTTGCACAATCCATTGCAATACGATACCGCGTGTAAAGTCGCCTGACTTGAAGACGCGCAGCTCAAGCAGCGGGTTCTTGCGGTTTAGCTCGGCAATAATGAAGATGATAAGTGCTACGCCGCCGACAATTAGACCGATCAGCGTCTCCGGAGCTGTCCAGCCGCTGCCGCCGCCATGCTCGCTGCCTGCGGAGCTGATGCCGTATGCAAGCGCCGCGAATGCCAACGGAGCGAAGATCATGCCGAGCAGGTCAAGCGCTGGCACAGTCTGGCGCTCCAGATTCGGCAGAGTGCGCAGGCCGATAATGACGGCGATAATGCCGATTGGCACATTGATCAGGAAGATCCAATGCCAAGTAGCGTATTCCACCAGCCAGCCGGCAACGACAGGGCCGGAAGCGGGAGCAAGCAGCATTGGGATGCCGATCATGCCCATGACGGCGCCTTGTTTGCCCGGAGGGCTCAGACGGTAAGTAAAGGCCATTGCGATAGGGGCAACCATGCCGCCGCCCAAACCTTGAATGATGCGGAAGATAATCAATTGCTCTACAGTTCCGGCCAGGCCGCAGAGCACCGAGCCGATCGTGAACATAACGACGGACAACAAAAAGATTTTTTTGGCGCCGAATTTGTCCGACAGCCATCCGGCAAGCGGAATGACAGCCGCCTGTGCGAGCGCATAGCCGGTTACCGTCCATTGGACAAGGGTAAACGTGCTTTCGAACTCGACCATGAATTGATTAAGGGCGACGTTCATTGCCGTTCCGTCCAAAATAACCATAAACATGCCGACGATGATGGCAAGCAGCGGCAGCATTATGCTGCGTATAGACGGTTCTCCTGGGCGCGGCGCCGGTATTGATGATGATGCCATTCCTGAATTCCTCCTATCCCATTGCAGGGGTTCTCTATCTTTCATTGACCTGCCGCAGCACCAAGGCTAAAATATAGGTGGGCAGCAGATAGCGGACAATTGTCCGCACCTCTGAATGATATAGAGGAATCCATTAAAAGTCAAACGAATTTTTTGGTTATAAACGTTCTTTCCAAGGAGGGTAAGAACGCTATCCTATAGAGGGAAAATGTCGTGATTACGGAATAAGGAGCAATGAGATGTCGGCTACTGAACATAACCGTTCGAAGGAAGATTTGAGCAAATGCATCATGGACACCGCTACGCAGTTGTTCAGCGAATACGGCGTTGAGGCGGTCAGTATGCATCAGATCGCCAAGTCAGCAGGTGTCGGGCAAGGCACTCTGTACCGGAGGTATGCCAACAAAGCGGATTTGTGCATAGGACTTATGCAAGACACCTTCGATCAGATGAAAGGTACGATTGCGAATTATATCAGCGGCACGTCCGAGCAGACGGCTCAGGAGCGGCTGCGGGGCGTCATTGGCATTCTGCTCGATTTTTTGGGTGAGAAATCGAAGATGCTTGGCGTCATACATGCGCAGCAGATGACCGAAAGCAACAAGGATGATTTTTATCAATCACCTCCATACCAGTACATGCACGGGATGCTGACCGGCTTGCTGTCCGAGGTGCCGCAGGGAGACGGGAGAGAGATCGACGCGCCTTTTATCGCGCATACGTATATAGCGGTGCTTTCTCCCCATACGTACAGGCATCTTGTCTGTGTAAAAGGTTATAGCCATGAGCGGATTTACGAGCAATTTTGCAGCCTGTATATCGATCCTTTGTTCAAGTCCTGAGGCTTTGGCGGCAAGCTTTTCCGAAATCGTTTGCAAATCCTAATGTACCAATGGATTAGGCAAGTTCGATGTGGTATAATTTTGTATTGTTGTGCCTGGGATAATTTCGCAAATTGCATAACGGATCTAGCATAAAGGAAGTGAACAAGGGACATGACGAAAGAGACTCCGAAAGCGCCAGCCGCAGCACAAGGCAAAGGCGAAAAGGACTATTCCAAATATTTCGACTTCAGCGATGCCAAAATCCTGAGCGAGGAGGATGGCGTCACGACCCTGCGCATTAAAGGGCGCAACATCCAGCTTTCTTCTGCTCCTTCCTATAAAGACGAGAAAAAACGGGGCAAAGAAGACATTCAGGTTCATTATGATTTCTCCATTCCGGAAGAGCTGCGGACGATGGGGAAAGGCAAGCATTATTTGATCCAAACCTACGGCTGCCAGATGAACGAGCATGATACCGAAGTGATGAAGGGCATGTTCGAGGAGATGGGCTATACGGCTACCGAGGACCGGAAATTGGCGGATGTCATTCTGCTTAATACCTGTGCCATACGCGAGAATGCGGAGGACAAGGTATTCGGCGAGCTTGGCCATCTGAAGGTGTTGAAGACCGAGAAGCCTGACTTGCTGCTTGGCGTGTGCGGCTGCATGTCCCAGGAGGAATCGGTCGTAGGCCGAATCTTGCAAAAGCACTCTTTTGTCGATATGATATTTGGCACGCATAATATTCACCGTTTGCCTCATTTGCTGCAGAATGCGTATTACAGCAAGGAACTGGTTGTCGAGGTGTGGTCCAAGGAAGGCGACATCATCGAGAATATGCCTAAGAAGCGCGAAGGCATGCGGGCATGGGTAAACATTATGTACGGCTGCGATAAGTTCTGCACCTATTGCATCGTGCCTTATACACGCGGCAAGGAGCGCAGCCGCCGTCCGGAGGATGTTATTGCCGAAGTACGCGACCTGGCCCGCCAAGGGTACAAGGAAGTGACACTGCTAGGCCAGAACGTCAATGCGTATGGCAAGGACTTCGAGGATATCGAATACCGGTTCGGCGACCTGATGCACGATATGTCCAAAATCGACATTCCGCGCATTCGCTTTACGACCAGCCATCCGCGTGATTTTGACGATCACTTGATCGAAGTGCTGGCCTCTCGCGGCAACTTGGTGGAGCATATCCATCTGCCGGTCCAGTCGGGCAGCACGGAAGTGCTGAAGCGGATGAGCCGCAAATATTCGCGCGAGCTGTTCCTGGATTTAGCGAAGCGCATCAAGTCCGCAATACCGGATGTGGTACTGACGACGGATATTATCGTAGGCTTCCCAGGAGAGACGGACGAGCAATTCGAGGAGACATTGTCGCTTGTGAAGGAAGTGGGCTTCCACTTTGCTTACTCGTTTATTTATTCTCCGCGAGAAGGCACGCCTGCAGCAGGCATGGAAGACAATGTGCCGATGGAGACGAAGAAGCGCAGGCTGCAGCGTCTGAACGAGCTGCTGGCCGCGGTCAGCCGCGAGAAGAACGATGAGATGCTGGGCGAAGTCATCGAAGTATTAATCGAAGGCGAAAGCAAAAACAATGCCAATGTTCTGTCCGGACGCACCCGGACGAACAAGCTTGTCCATATGGAAGGCCCCAAGGAGTGGATCGGCAAGTTCGTGCATGCGCGAGTGACCGAGACTCAGACCTGGTATATCAAAGCAGAGCCGATTCCTTCGGCTTTAGACGAAGCCGTTAGCTAACGGACATTATAGGAGAGATGACGAATGGCAGAACATCAACATGAGCATGGCGTAGCTTGCAGCCATCATGGCGGCACGACGGATATCCCGTCGTTCCATACGCGTGATCTGATTGTGAAGGAAGACATTATGGCGAAAGCAAAGGAACTGGCGGAAGTGATCTTCCACTCCGACGAAGTTCAGCAATACCGCCGCGCAGAGCAGCAAATTAACAGCAATGAGCGCGTACAGGCTTTGATTAATCAAATCAAGAAGAAGCAGAAGGAAGTTGTGGCGTTTGAGAAAACGTTCAAAAACCCCGATATGGTGAAGAAGATTGAAGGAGAGATGGAGACGCTGCAGGACGAGCTGGACAACATTCCGCTTGTGACGCAGTTCCAGCAAAGCCAATCGGATATCAACTATTTGCTCCAGCTAGTTGTTACGGTAATCCGCGATACGGTGTCTGACCGCATTAATGTGGAAGATGCAAGCGAACCTGATCCAGAAAACTGCAGCGACTAATCCCTATACGAACAAAAGCCGCTTGCCGGCTACGGCTGATTGCCGTAGGGGCGAGCGGCTTTTTTGCTGGATGTATTCAGTCTTAGGCTTCACGAGGAACGGCAGGAGCCGGCTCGGCTGCACCCGCGCTGCGGAAGCGATAGACAAAGGACGCAAGCGCTACCGCGACCAAGGCGCCGACAAACGCTTTGATGGCGTCGCCCGGCAGGAAGGATGCGCCGACGACGAATGTCTTCGCCCAGGAGTAGTCAGCCGTATATTTCAACCACAGCAGTCCGGGTACATAAGACAGCACGGAGCTCAGGATGAAGAATACCAGGAAAAATCCGATAAGCGAATAAACCTTGTTAGTGATGATTCGCTTGGACGTCAGCAGCTTATGTACTGCAATGCTGGCGAACATGGCGCAGAACGGGAAGGCGAAGATGAATCCGCCAGTCGGCCCGATCAGATGCGGGATTCCGCCTTTGCCGCCGAATAGCGGCAGCCCGAAGGCAGAGAGCACGATGACCACAAAGATGCTGGCGAACGCAAGCCGCGGCCGGAGGAACAGACCGGCTAGAATAACGGCGAATGTTTGCAGCGTAATAGGAATGACGGAGAAGTTCAGCTTCATCTGCTGCATGCTGAGCACAATGAACAATGCGGCGAATAATGCGACGTACACTAGTGATCGAATAGATATGGCTTTCATGATCGATTTAATCTCCTTTACATGCTTGCTTAATTATTGTTAACCAATTATTATGTATTCAGGTTAACAAATCGAATTCTAGCACAGCCTTTTGATCATGGGAAGAGGTAAGGGGAAATTTTTTTGACGCAGCATACTCAGCTTGAACTAATAGATGTATCTTATGCCCCGGTGGCATTGGCGAGCGAGGAAAGCAATTATATATTATCCGGCATTCATCTTGCCGTGAAACGCGGCGAGTGGATTTCCCTATTAGGGTTGAACGGAAGCGGGAAAAGCACGCTGCTGAAAGCGGCTGCCGGTCTCATTCGCCAAGGCGTTCGCGGAAGCATACATAGATCGGAGAGCGGGAGCGGCAAGCCGATCCCGATCGTCATGCAGCAGCCTGATGCCGGCTTGGTAGGCACGACGCCTTGGGAAGATGTTGTGACGCTGCTGGAGCGTCAAGGCTCTCCAGCCGAAGGGCTCGTGCAGCGTGCAGAGCAAGCGCTGAGGGAAGTTGGACTCGGCAGGCGCATGCATCAGCCGCTTGAGACGTTATCAGGCGGCCAGAAGCAGCTTGTAGCTATTGCCGGATGCCTCGCTGCGGAAGCGCCAATGCTGCTGCTGGACGAGATCACCGCCATGCTCGACCCGGGCATGACTGCGATCGTATGCGGTCATGTCCGCCGCATGCATAAGCAAGGAACGACCGTGCTGTGGGTGACCCAAAGCCTGGAGGAGCTGCTGCCGGGGGATCGGACTGTTGTCATGAAGGACGGCCGAATCGTATTCGAAGACTCGGCAGGCTCGCTGTTTCGCCGTTCCGCGCCGAATATGCCGGACAGTCCAGGCGAGAGGGAGGGCTTTGTGCCGCCCTATGCGGTCAAAGTGGCATGGGAGCTGGAAGCTCAGGGAGTTCAGCTGCCATTCATCCCGTTAACGGCAGAACAGCTGGCAGAGGTGGTGGCGAGCTATGTCCGCTGATTGGATATTGAGCAATGTGAGCGTGCTGGCACCCGGCGATAGGGAGAAGCATCTGCTTAAGGATATTAGCTTGCGCATCAATTCGGGACAAATCATATTGCTGCTGGGGCATAACGGCGCAGGGAAATCAACCTTGCTGGAGACTCTGGCGGGCTTGCGAGAGCCGGAGTCGGGGTCGATCCGGCTCGGGGAAGAACACTTGTGGACCGGGAAAGGCAAGAAACGGCTAAATGGCACCGTTCTTAAGCGGATCGGCATTGCCTTGCAGCAATCGGAATCGCAGTGGTTCGCTTCGACGGTCAGGGAGGAGCTTGCCTTTTCTCTGCGGCCTTACCAGGTTGAGGGAGAAGAAGCGGAATCGCGCATGCAAGCGGCCATGATGAGCGTGGGTTTGGACCATGCGGAGCTTGCCCGGGACCCATGGACGCTTAGCGGCGGACAGCAGCGCAGGCTTGCCATAGCGTGTCTGCTGGCATGCGAGCCGGATTGGCTGCTGCTGGACGAACCGACAGCAGGTCTCGACACCGAAGGCATCCAGCGTCTGACCGGCATGCTGTCGGCTTGCAGAGCGTCAGGACGCGGAGCGATTGTGGCGACGCATGATCTGGAAGCGCTGCTGCCGCTCGCCGACGGCTTGATTATTGTTCGGGATGGCTTGGCGTTCGAAGAGGCGCCTGCAGAAGCGGTTCATGCGCTGGGCTCGGCTTCTCCGCAAGCTCTGCTCGCGGAGAAATTGCTGATCGGCAAAGGCATGCTTGATGCGGCCGAGACGGCTTGCGCAGCCGAGGCAGCCGGGTTGTGGCAGCCGCCGGAAGAGCTGGCTAAGCGTCTTGCTGCCGGACTGCTGGGCAATGAGAGAATCGCTGCTCCAAAGCTTCCTATAGCAGCGGCAATCGAGGAAGTTGAACAAGAGCCTCAGGAGCCCTTGGAGAGCCTATACCGCCTTGATGCGGATGGCAGCTGCCAAGCGTCGGGCACAGTAATGGCTTCCGACAGCAAGAAGCCCGAGGACAAATTCGATCCCCGGGCACTAATTGCCGCCTATTTGATATTATCGGCAGGTTTATTATCACTGAACAGCATGCCTAAGCTTGCAATAGGCGCGCTAATTGCCGGCGCATGCGCAATGCCCTTTCGCAGATTTCTTATTCCGTTATTGCCGATTATTCGGGCATTCTTCTATTTTTCTCTTGTTTTCATCCTGATTGGTGCCGTATCGCTGCAGCCGCTCGAGCTGCAATGGAGCAAGTCCGAGCCGCTTGCCATTAGAATGATTCAATTGGGACTTATTATGGTTATCGGCATGCCTTTGCTTGCGCTTATGTCGCCCATCCGGCTGCAGCGGGGACTGGAGCAGACGCTTGGATGGCTAACCAGGCTTAAGGTGCCGATTCATTCGCTTAGCCTGCTGGTTATGCTGATTTTTCGTTTTATTCCGCTGCTTATGAGGGAATGGGGCCGGTTCGCCCAGATTGTGAAGGCGCGCGGAAAATCAACCGCCAGGGGCAACGCAATACCGCTTCGGCTCCTGCCTTATCTGTTCATTCCTTATATCCGCGCCATCCTGCGTATGGCGGAGAGCATGGCGGACGCCTTGGAGGCGAGAGGCTTCGGCCAGCCTGCTGAGCGCACGACACAAGGCTTCAAGCTCATCTTCGCCCCCGCGGACGGATGGCTGCTGCTCGCAGCCATTGCCGCTTGCGCCATTATGCTAACCGCCCGAATGTGGCTGTAACGCATTCATTCGGCGAAGCCAGCGGTTGGCCTCGTCGATCCAGCGGCCGTCCGGATCCGCTTGCAGGGTATGCCAGCCGACAGCAGCTCCTTGGCGCAGATTCCTTTCCTGATCATCGATGAACAGGACAGGCGCTGTAGGGGGCAGCAAGGCGCAGGCGTATTCATACAACTCCAGCTGAGGCTTGCTCATGCCGATTTGGCTGGAGATGGTGACGGAAGTCAGAAAGGGACGGACCGGCTCCAGCACAGGATCAATCCAAGCTGCGAGATGATTGCTTAAGATATGAATATCGGCATGCTTGCTCCACTCGGGCAATTGAAGCATGCCGGGCAGCGGTGCCAGGCTCTCCATCAGGATCGCCTGGCCTTTTGCTGCGCTGACCGAAGGCGATTGTGCATGAATCCAATTCCAGAATTCGAGCTCAGAGAAGTGCCCTACCCATAAGCCGCGGCTCAATTCCTCTTTATATTTGGCATAGAGCAGCTCAACAGGAGTATCCGCCAGCCGCGCAATCTCGTTCCAGAAGCGGGGCGACAGATTGGCCGCAAGCACACCCCCGATATCCAGCATCAATTGAGGACGCCTCTTCTCACAGCTTCTATCATTCAGGTCTATCATTTAAGCTTTCAACCCCTCTCATGCTTCACTTTACCCTATTTTTTCTCATGTTGTCACGATACCTTAAGTGATAAGTCCTCTTCTTATATAGCTCTCGGGAAGGTATGAAACTTCATTCAGGCGGGAACTTCAGCACAAGTTGTTTCGTATAAGGGATAGGTTGTAGACTATAGGTAGTTTAGCAATTCTGCTTATATCATTCCGTAGAAAGAGGTGGCCTCCATATGGAGCAAGAACAAACGAAGCCAAAGGGCAACAGATGGTTAAAGGAAATTAAGGACTGGACGCTTTCGCTGGGCATAGCGATTGTCGTGGCGCTGCTGTTCCAAAACTACGTATATGCCCAGACCGAAGTACATAACATTTCGATGCAGAACACGCTGGTAGAAGGACAGCGCCTCATTGAGGACAAGTGGTCGTACCGCTTTAGCGGTCCGAAGCAAGGCGATATCGTCATCATCAATGGACCGGAACATAAGGATGGCCGGCTGGTGAAGCGGATCATTGCCTTGCCGGGACAAACCATTGACATGAGGGACGGCTACGTATATGTCGACGGAGTGCAATTGGATGAGCCGTATGCGAAGGGTCTGACTTATCCTAATATCGTCCAAGTTCCTTTCACAGTACCGGAAGGGCATGTATTCGTCATGGGCGACAACCGCGAGAAAAGTATGGACAGCCGTGAATTCGGCGCAGTATCGTTTGAAAGTCTGGAGGGCAAGGCGGTATACCGGATTTGGCCGCTAGGCAAGTTTGGCGGACTCCAATAGGCGTTTCCGCGGAAACGTAATAATTTTGTAATAAATGCGTTCATTTTCGTTTAGAAATGGTCTTTATGATAGACGATAGGTGAAAGCTCAGATTTCATCGTTTAGACGGAGTGTGAAGCAGTGTCAATTAAGGTAAAGCTTTATATGTCGTACCTGGCCATGGCTTTTGTTCCGGTTATTTTGCTGATGCTGTTTATGCTGTTTATCTTTTTTGCGGGCGAAAAGCAAGATTTGCGGGAATTTACCGAAGCCAAGCAGAACGAAAGCTTTAACCAGGCAATCATTTACGGGGAATTGTCTTATGTGATCCGGGAGGATACGGTCAAGCTTGAGGATAAAGACTTTGTGAAAATGCTGCAAGAAAGGCTGCAGGAGCAATGGGCAGGTTTTGTGCTGACCCGTAGCGGCGAGGTAACCGAGGTATCGTCCTTTCTGCAGAAACTGTCGCCTGAAGAAGACTGGAAGGCATTAGCCGACCAGCCGCCGGAGCAGTTGTCCTTCAAGCTTTACCGTTTCACTTCCCATGAGCTGGAATTCTCTTATCCGGACGGCAGCGCCGGTACAATGGTCTTATTCCACCGTTCCGATCCCGTCCCGATCTTCTGGCATCCGCTTACGCTACTTGCCGGACTGCTCTTCGTATGTCTGACGAGCCTGCTGCTGACCTATTTTGTCTCCCGCAGCATTATCCGGCCGATTCAATCGCTTCGTACGGCAGCGCTTAGAATTAAGGAGGGGGATCTTACGCATGAGCTTCACACAAAGACGAAGCTCGGCAAACAGAATGAAATCGCTCAGCTTGGTTCCGCCTTTGAGGAGATGCGCATCCGGCTCAAGCACTCCATTGAGCAGAGCCTGCAATATGAGGATAACCGCAAGCTGCTGCTGTCCCATATCTCGCATGATCTGAAAACTCCGATCTCGGCTATCAAAGGATATGTCGAGGGAATTCTGGACGGCATCGCCAATACCGATGAGAAGCGCGTGCGCTATATGCATACGATCTATCGGAAGGCGACGGACATGGACCAGCTCATTGATGAGCTCTTTCTATTCTCGAAGCTGGATCTGCAGAAGGTGGCGTATGACTTCAAGATCGTGGATATCGGCCGCTATGTGGAGGATTTCATGGGCGAGCAGCGCTTCGATCTGGAGAAGGCCGGAGTTGCGCTAAGATTCGAGGATCTCTCTGGAGGCGGTCTGCGCGTTGCGGCCGATCCCGACAAGCTGAATCGCGTATTTACGAATATCTTGAACAATTGCGTGAAATATATGCTGCAGGATCAAGATGACAGGGGCAACGTGATTACGGTAAGAATAAGAGGGGACAACGACGAATACGCCATCATTGAAATCGATGACACCGGTCCCGGAATCGACCTGGCAGACCTGCCGTATATCTTTGACGGCTTCTACCGGGCGGAGCAATCCCGCAACTCCGAGACAGGCGGCAGCGGGCTTGGACTAGCCATCGTCAAGCAGATGACCGAGGGGCATGGCGGATCGGTCTGGGCGGAGAACTTGCCGGAGGGCGGAGCGCGCTTCTGCATCAAGCTTCCTCTCACAATGGCAATCAAGGCGGTGAACGAGCATGAAGAACATATTGATCATTGAAGACGAGAAGTCAATCGCCGAGCTTGAACGCGATTATTTGGAAAGCCACGGCTATCAAGTGCAGATCGAGGGCAGAGGCGATATCGGCTTGCAGCTGGCGCTTGACGGCAGCTATGACCTGATTATCGTCGATGTGATGCTTCCGAAGCTGGACGGTTTTGAGATATGCCGCGAGATTCGGGCTAAGCAGAACACCCCGATTATTATGGTGACCTCCAAGAAGGAGGATATAGACAAAATCAGGGGACTCGGACTTGGCGCGGATGATTATATGACGAAGCCATTCAGTCCCAGCGAGCTGGTAGCGCGTGTCAAAGCCCATCTGGCACGCTATGAGAGGCTGACGGCAGACAAGGCTAGCCTGGGCCAACTCGTCCAAATACGCGGCCTCTCCATTGACAAGCAAGCAAGGCGCGTCACAATTCATGATGAAGAAGCGATGCTGACGACGAAGGAATACGAGCTGCTCTTGCTGCTTGCTTCCCATCCCAACCGCGTATTCGAGAAGGAGCTGCTGTTCGAGCGGATATGGGGGCTGGATTCCAACGGCGATGCGGCGACGGTTACCGTCCACATTCGGCGTCTTCGCGAGAAGATTGAGCACGACCCGTCCAATCCCCAGTATATCGAGACGATCTGGGGAGTGGGCTACCGGTTTAAGGTATAGCAGAAAGAGAGACAGTAGACGAGGAGTGGAGAGCGTTGAAAAGTGTAATTAAATTTTCATTGAACAACAAGTTCGCACTATGGATTATGACTCTCATCATTCTGTTCTCCGGCTTGTACGCCGGGATGAACATGAAGATGGAGACGATCCCGGATATTACAATTCCAATCGTAAGCGTAACGACCGTATATCCGGGCGCGGCACCGGAAGAAGTGATGGAGAAAGTGACGAAGCCGATTGAGCAGAGAACGCGCAATCTAAGCGGCGTTAATAATGTATCTTCAACTTCCTTCGAGAACGCTTCTTCCGTCGTAATCGAATATACGTATGAGACGGATATGGAGAAGGCTGCAGATGAAGTGAAGAGCATTCTCACGGAGATGAGCTTGCCGGAAGGCGTGCAGACCCCGAGCGTATCCCGTATCAGCATGAACGCATTCCCGGTACTGTCGCTCAGCCTGTCGAACGACAGCTTGGAGCTGGATCAGCTGACCAAACAAGTGACAGAGAACGTATTGCCGAAGCTCGAAGGGCTGGAAGGCGTAGCCGACGTTCAGATTTCCGGCCAAAACATCATGGAGGGCGAGCTGGCCTTTAACGCTGAGGCGCTTGCGGCAACCGGCTTGACAGAAGATGCCGTTAAGGGCATTGTTCAAGCCTCCGCATTGTCCGTGCCGCTTGGCATCTTCGAGTTCGGCGACACCGAGAAGTCGATTCTTGTGGACGGCAATATCGTCACCGATACCGACCTGAACAATCTTGTGCTGCTTCCGGGCGTGAAGCTTAGCGATGTAGCGGAGCTAAAGATTACCGGCAAGGCGGAATCCGTATCCCGCACCAACGGCAAAGACGCAATCGGCATCAGCATCGTTAAGGCGGCTGACGCCAACACAGTCGATGTTGTCAATCGTGTGAAAGATAATATTAAGGAATTGGAAAACGCGAATGAAGGGCTGACGATTACGGTAGCGTTCGACCAAGGCGAGCCGATCGAAGCATCCGTTCATACGATGCTGAGCAAGGCGCTGATTGGCGCGCTGGCGGCTGTCATAATCATTCTGTTCTTCCTGCGCAATATCCGCTCGACCATTATTTCCATCGTATCGATTCCGCTGTCCATTCTGATGGCGATGCTTGCTCTTAAACAGATGGATATTACGCTCAATATTATGACGCTGGGCGCGATTACGGTCGCAATCGGCCGTGTTATTGACGATTCCATTGTCGTAATCGAGAATATATACCGCAGAATGTCGCTCTCAAGCGAGAAGCTGAAGGGCAAAGAGCTGATTCTGGAAGCGACCCGTGAAATGTTCGTGCCGATTATGGCTTCTACTGTCGTAACGGTAGCGGTATTCCTGCCGCTCGGCTTCGTATCCGGCATGGTCGGCGAAGTATTCATGCCGTTCGCGCTTACGGTCGTATTCGCGCTGGCGGCGTCGCTTGTCGTTGCCATTACCGTCGTGCCGATGATGGCGCATATGATGTTCCGCAACGGCCTTAAGGCGAACCAAATCCATGAAGACAAACCGGGCCGTCTGGCGCTTTGGTACAAGAAAGTGCTTCGCTGGACGCTGGATCATAAGTTTGTTACGTTTGCAGCGGCTGTGCTTCTGCTCGTAGGCAGCTTGTTCCTGGCACCGGTAGTCGGCTTCAGCTTCCTGCCTGCGGACGAGCAGAAGTCCATGATCATTACGTACAGCCCGGCTCCGGGCGAAACTCGCGAGCAAGTCGAGGAAGTTGCGCTTGCGGCCGAGAAAGTATTGCTTGAACGCGAAGGCATTACTGTCGTGCAGTATGCGGTAGGCGGTCAAAATCCGATGAGCCCTGGCGCATCCAAATCGGGCCTGTTCAACCTTACGTATGCCAAGGATTTTAAAGGCTTCACCGACGAAAAGGAAAAAGTGCTGCCATTGCTGCGCGAGCTTGGCGGACAAGGCGAGTGGAAGGAACAAGACTTTACCGGCGGCCTTGGCGGCTCGACCATTACGATGAACGTCTATGGGCCGGACATGAAGACGCTGCAGCCGATCGTCGACGATCTGATGGCGAAGCTCGGCGAGAATGCGGATCTGAAAAAAATCACCTCCAGCTTGTCCGAGACTTATGATCAATACCGCATTGTCGCTGACCGCGACAAGCTGAGCCAGTACGGCCTCACGGCTGGGCAGGTAGCGATGGCATTAAGCCCTGTGCGTGAGCGTCCGCTTCTGACGACGATCGAGAAGGACGGAGAGGACATCAAGGTCTACCTGAAGGTAGAGGAGAAGACTTACCGCAACCTGTCCGATCTGGAGAATGTCATGATCATGTCACCGCTCGGCATGGAAGTTGCCTTGAAGGATGTAGTGAAGATTGAGGAAGGCGAATCTCCGAACACAATTACTCGTCTGAATGACCGCATCTATGCATCTGTTTCTGCCGATGTGACAGCATCCAATGTCAGCGCTGTGTCCAGCGACATTCAGAAGACGATTGATAGCATGAAGCTTCCGGGCAACGTCAACATCGATATGGGCGGCGTTACGGAACAAATGAACGAAACGTTCTCGCAGCTCGGCATGGCTATTCTGGCGGCTGTAGCGGTCGTATACCTCGTGCTGGTGCTGACGTTCGGCGGAGGCCTGACGCCGCTGACGATTCTGTTCTCCCTGCCGTTCACTGTTATCGGCGCAATGCTGGGCTTGCTCGTATCCGGCGAGACGATCAGCGCGACTGCTCTTATCGGGGCGCTAATGCTGATTGGTATCGTCGTGACGAATGCGATTGTACTGATCGACCGCGTTATTCACAAGGAGAAAGAAGGGCTTTCGGTTCGTGAAGCGCTTCTGGAAGCGGGCGTAACTCGTCTGCGTCCGATTCTGATGACGGCGATTGCGACGGTCGGCGCATTGCTGCCGCTTGCATTCGGCTTTGAGTCAGGCGGCCTGATCTCGAAGGGCATGGCCGTGACCGTTATCGGCGGCTTGACGAGTTCGACGCTGCTGACGCTCATTATCGTACCTATCGTGTATGAATTCCTTAATCGGAAAAGAGCCAAAAAAGGCGCTGCAGCTGTAGCAGAGTCCTAATCTAAAGAGTGCCGCTTCGTGGATGTTCGTCCATGAGGCGGCATTTTTGATATAATAGCAGCAGAGAGATGTGAGGCTTATATCCAGTTTAAATACGGACAGACAGGGAGAGTGGCGACGGATGAATCCGAATACGACGAAGGTAGGCTTTATTGGTACGGGAGTCATGGGCGCCAGCATGGCAAGCCATGTGCAGCAAGGCGGCTATGAAGTGCATATTTATACGCGTACGAAGGAGAAGGCGCTGCCGCTTATGGAGCAGGGCTTGATCTGGCAGGAGACGCCTGGCGAATTGGCGCGTGTATGCGATGTTATGATTACAATGGTGGGATATCCTTCCGATGTGGAAGAGCTGTACCTCGGAACGTCCGGCTTGATCGAATCGGCCCGAAGCGGGACCTATTTCATTGATATGACAACTTCAAGCCCGGCTTTGGCACGGCGCATCTACGATGCGGCCAAGGCGCGCGGCATGCATGCGCTGGATGCTCCGGTATCCGGAGGAGATATTGGCGCGCGCAACGCAGCGCTGACGATTATGGCAGGCGGAGACCGCGAAGCTTATGAAGCGGTGCTGCCTATCCTGTCGCGAATGGGCAAGCAGATGCTGCTGCAAGGCGCAGCGGGAGCAGGCCAGCACACGAAAATGGCGAATCAGATTGCGATCGCCTCGACGATGATCGGCGTCTGCGAGGCGCTAGTCTATGCGAAAAATGCCGGGCTTGATTTGGACAGCGTGCTGCAAAGCATTAGCGCGGGAAGCGCAGGAAGCTGGTCGCTCAGCAATCTGGCGCCGCGCATTGTGGCAGGCAACTTTGAACCGGGCTTTTATGTGAAGCATTTTATAAAGGATATGGGAATTGCGCTTGATTCCGCTGCGGAGATGAACATCGAGCTGCCTGGCCTTGCCTTGGCAAGGGAGCTGTACCAGCGCATCGCGGATGCGGGGCTGGAGGACAAGGGGACCCATGCGCTGTACAAAGCTTGGGACTAATCGGGCCATAGATTCGGCTTTATGATTAAACAACGGCTTGCCTGGTTAAACTAACCACAACTCTGCCAATTTGGCGCAAGATAGGGAGGTGGTTTTCGATTATAGGCCAGGTTGTTGTGAAAGCGATATTCCTGCTTCTGAGCATTGCGAATCCGGATGCGGGCGCGTTCGCCGATCCTGCTGCTGCCATTCAAGCTGCCGCTCCAGCCTATGCGAAATGGGGCAAGCTCGCTATGGAAGAGACAGCGAAGGCTTACCATGGCGCTTCCATAGTGGATTATAGGTATGAAGGCAGGTTCAGCGGCGCTGAGGGAGTAGCAGAGGAACGTTTTCTCCTGTGGCTGCGACAGGAAGGGCGCGAATTCGGAGTTCGTGTGGCATGCAGGGTACAGCAAGGGACGGACCATTTGCTGGATGTTAAGCTTACGGAGATATAAGGATATACGAAAATAGATAAACAAGGCATGCTCCTTAATTATTCCGGGAGCATGCCTTTTCATTTCTATTTCTCGATGAAGTTGTCGGGATTGGCATTGATTTCATTGATTTTTTGGTCGACTGCATTCCAAGCCTGGTCGAATGGGAGTATGCCGCTTGCCACCGCTTCGAACTGGGTTCTGAACGCATCGAAGACGGCTTGATATGCCGGTTGGATGAGCTGAACGGAAGAAAGCGGCTTCGATGATCCCTTTACAAGAAGCGGTTCCAGCGGGAACTCTCCTGCGCCAATATACTTCGGATAAGTGACGAATCCGTTCGCCAGATTATCGGCAGTCAAGCGCTCTGCCGCTTCTTCGCTGATCAGAAATTTCACAATTTCCCATGCTTCATCGCTATACGGACTTTCTTTGTAAATCGAAAGCGGAGTAGAGAGGTAGACGGAGCTGCTCCATGTGACGGACGGATTTCGCGGCTGTTCCATCATAGCCCAATCGTCTGGCGTCTCGTTTTTATTTATGATGTTTTTCAGATAGGAAGCTCTGCCAATAAACATTCCTGTATTTATAAGTACGGGATTGTCCAGATTTGTCTGCTGGAGTTTGATTGTATCCTTGAATGTATCCTCGAAGAGCTGTTCGAACAGCTCGCGCCATTCTGCGCTGTTAAGCATCAGCTGGTTATTCTCAATGCTCTCGAGCCCAAGCAAATCCTCTCCGATCCAGTTATAGGCATAGAACCAAGGCTGGTTGAGTTTGTAGCCGGAGACAGAAGGGTCCTTAGCCTGGATGGCCAATGCCGACTGTCGGAATTCATCCCAATTCATCGGCGAGACTGGTTCTGCAACACCCAGCTCACGGTAAAGCTTGCGATTCACGAATAACAGATTGCGGTCGAATGTCGGACTTACGACCTTGAGAGTGCCTGTTGAACGGATTTGATCTTCGGTAAGTTGTTCCAGAATGTCGTTTAGCTCGACGCGGTCGCGTGTCAACAGAGGCGCCATATCAAGCAGCGGATAGTCCTCGATGTAATACTCCGGAGACATATCCATATGAAAATCCGCTTTCTGTTCCTTGATAATTTCAACTAGCCGTTCGTCCCATTTCGCTGTCTCGATGCCTTCCCGTATCATCTGCCTGTATACATCTATGACCTCAAAGGTGATATGCGGAAACTTCTCGTTCAATAGCGGTATATACTTAGCAAAATCAGAGGATGAAGCCAATACCTTCATCGTGATTTCCTTTTTTTCCTCTTTGCCGATGCCGATGGAAGAGCAGCCTTGCGCCAGGATGGCCAGCAGCAGAATTGCAGCAAGCAGTGTTTTTGGCGATCTCATATCCATTTCCCCCTTTTTATAAATGAATTATGGATTTTCAATCAATGCAAACATGAAAAAGTATAAAATTTCATTAATTTATATAAAAATTAATATCATCTCCTTTTATTCTAATATATGTATATTTCTAAAATAACCCAGTCTAATCTTTTCGTCAATAGTTGCAATAGGCTCGAAGTCTTTATTCTCCGCCGCTTGCGGGGATCATCTAATCTTTGGAAAACAAGCAACCATTCCCCTTCTTTTTTCGTTACAATGAATATAGGACATAGAATAGAAATGAGGGTGCCCGTGTGAAGGGAAGATGGAAGCGGATCATTGCATTGCATACGGCAATCATGATGGCATGCTTGCTGCTTGCTGCTGTATACATACCGAAGGCTTCAGCAGCAGAAGCAGATGGAGGAATCGCCATCCAGAAGAAGGTTGGCTTTCAAGGGTCGTACAAGCAGAACAAATGGTATCCCGTCAGTGTGACGATGACCAATCGTACGGGCGAAGACAAATCAGGGGAAGCCGTATTGTCTACGATAAATTCTCAGGGCATTACTACCGATCTGGTAGTGCCAGTCGATCTTCCTGTCGGCTCGGCTGTAGAGGTTTCCTTTGCGCTGCAGGGAACCGTATTGAATAAAGATTCAAGCCTGATCCGTTTTTTCGAAGGTTCCTATAAGAGCGGCAAGTCTGTGCCGATAATCGGTGTGGACACGCTGGATGGACGCGTAATTAACGGGACAGCCATCGGTGTTGTCTCGCGCGACCCGGATACGCTTAATTTTATGCCGACCTTGAATCTCAGGGGATATGATATCAAGGTTATACCTCTGACACCTGAAGAGCTGCCGAGAGATTCGGTTATGCTTGATATGATCGACGTGCTGGTGATTAATGACATGCCGACTTCGGAATGGAATCAGTCATCCGTGCAAGCGATTAAGGATTGGGTTGTGAAAGGCGGGACGCTTGTACTGTCTGGCGGAGCCGGCTATGCCAAAACTTCGGAAGCCTTTCTTGATATTGCTGCTGTTGAGGCAAGCGGTCTGACAACATTGGAGAGTGCGGATGTGCTTGCCGCTTCCGGCGGAGCTGAGCTGAAGTTTGACCAGCCGATTACCGTATCGAACGGGCGCATTGTGGCGGGCACGATTGAGTTGGCGGAAGGAAACTTGCCATTAGCCGTCAACCGGGAAGTCGGCTTTGGCTCCGTCCTCTATGTAGCGTTTGATCCTTCCTTGTCGCCGCTTGCTTCTTGGCCGGGAAGCGCCATTCTGTGGTCCAAGTTATTGAAGGATTCCTTATCCAATCCGTTAGGAACAGTCGGCGTTAGAGTTGGCGTACCTTCTTTCTATAGCGACTTACAAGGCACCTTGAAATCGGCAGTTGACCAATTCCCTTCGATAAAGCCGCCGTCTTTTCCGCTGCTGCTTCTGATGTTTGGTATATATGTGCTGATTGTGGCGCCGCTATTGTACGGGGTGCTGGTCAAGACGGACCGCAGGGAATGGGCATGGTGGCTTATTCCATCCGTCTCTGTTATTACGGGAATGCTCGTTTTTTTCATTGGAGCGGGAGACAAGCGCAGCACTCAGTCGCATACCATTGAAGTGATTGAAATGTCGGTGGACGGGCGCTCGGTCATATCGGGTGCGACAGCTATTTTCAACCCGACGGGCGGGACTGTGACTGCCGAGTTCGGAGAGAGGCGATCGCTTGGGATGTATTCCGACAATAATTGGGTCAGCACGCTGCAGTTGAACGGCAATTATCAAATGATCGACCGCACAGAAAGCGTTCAGGCTGTATGGCGTTCTGTGCCTTATTGGTCGACTCGCAAGCTATGGATGGAGCGGGTTGTCGCAAGCCCCGATGCGAGCGGAGCAATCAAGACGGAGTACTTAGAGGAGAATGGCTCTATCCGGATCGCAGTGAGCAACGAGACGGGAGCAGATCTGACCCGCGTATCGCTTATTATGAACGGACAGGTAAAGTCGATCGGAGATCTGAAAGCCGGGGAAAGCTCTGCCATAAGCAATATAAGCAATAGTCAGCCTCCGATTATTGGCAACTACTATGATTATGCTGGGATGATCTTCCCATACGGCACAAGCGGAGGAAGTGATGATTGGCAGCGGGAGCGAGAGGTGGTCCGCGGCTACTTCGATCATATGAATAGCCTTCCGATGTTGTCGGCGCCTGTCATTATCGGCTTTAGCAAGGATCGGGACAGCAGTTATACGGTTAGCGGCAGCAAAGTGAAAACGGATAATCTGAAAATGTGGGTGCAGGAGCTGCTGCCGATCAACCGGATTGGAGACCGTGTATTTGTCCCTGCCGGCGTCATCAAGCCGCTCATTGCTTCAAGCAGTCTGCAAGTGCTGCAAAGCTATGGCAACGGCGTTATGCAAGTAGGAACGGGCACAGCGGAGCTGGAGTATCTGATTCCGAATGGCGACCGGATCGCCTATGACAAGATGGATATTCAATTTGCGCAAGGGTTTGCGAATACGGCTGTGGACTGGAGCATCTGGCATGCTGCCGCTGGCGAGTGGATGCCGATTCAAGGCGATCTTGGCGTTCCAAGCGAATATTTGACGGAGCAAGGCTCGATTCGCATCAAGCTTGATGTGCAGAACCAGACGGATGTCGTATTCCCTTACATTGTCCTGGAAGGAGAGGAGCTGAGTCCATGATAGAACATGCAGCGGGAATGAACGACGATTCGGGCAAGGAAGTGCTCCCCCGGATAGGGCAGCCCATGATTGAAATTCGCGGTTTGGCAAAGCATTTTGGGGGCTTCCAGGCGCTTAAAGGCATTGATCTGACGATTGCCAAAGGAACGGTATTCGGATTTGTCGGGCCTAACGGAGCGGGCAAGTCGACGACGATGTCGATCTTGGCTACGCTGATGGCTCCCAGCTCCGGCTATGCCAAGGTGGACGGCTTCGATGTCATGGAGCATCCTCATGAAGTGCGGAAACGCATTGGCTACATGCCGGATTTCTTCGGTGTCTATGACCAGTTCAAGACGGATGAATATTTGCATTTCTATGGCGCCAGCTACGGCATTCCGAAGGCGGAGCGCGAAGCGCTGATCCCGCAGCTGCTTGAGCTGGTGAATCTGAGCGATAAGAGGGAAGCTTATGTGGATACGCTGTCGCGCGGCATGAAGCAGAGGCTTTGCCTCGCCCGCTGCCTGGTGCATGATCCCGAGCTGCTCATACTGGATGAGCCGGCTTCCGGCCTAGACCCGCGCGCCAGAATCGAGATGCGCGAGATATTGAAGGAACTGAAGGCGATGGGGAAGACGATTATTATTTCGTCGCACATCTTGCCGGAGCTGGCGGAGATGGTCGACGAGATCGGCGTTATCGAGCACGGCTCTATGGTTGCGGTAGGCAACGTTTCGGATATTCAGAACAGGCTGCGGGTCAAGCGTTTCCTGCATGTCCGCCTGATAGGCCGAGTTGAAGAGGCAGAGCAGTTCCTGCGCGAGCAGCCATATGTTAATCAGCTGCTCCGGGACGAAAGCGGCTGGCAGATTCACTTCGGCGGGCATGACGAAGAGCAGGCGGCTTTGCTTGCTGCGATTATGGAAGCAGGCTTCCGCGTCGTCTCCTTCAGCGAGGCGCAGACCAATCTGGAGGATGTGTTCCTGGAGATTACCCGGGGAGGAGGCGGATTCGAATGAGAAACGGCGAAACAAAAGGCTGGCTAGGCCGATTCAATCTGATTAATCCGGTGCTGGACAAAGAATTTCGGCTGCGCATGAGATCGCCTAGGGCGATGTGGACTTTGTTTTTTTATCTGATCGCAATCGGGTTATTGGCTTTCGCGGCCATCTATTTGACCCAGGAGCTGTCGGGACGCGGCGGCGTATCCTTTAATCCTGAGCAGAGCAAGGTGCTTTTCTATTTCCTTTCTATGGCCCAGCTAGGCTTGGTGGCATTTATGGCGCCGGGTCTTACCGCAGGGGTTATTAGCGGGGAACGCGAGAAACAGACGCTGAACTTGCTGCTGACGACGCAGCAAAGCTCGGCTACCATTATTATTAGCAAGCTGTTGTCCTCTCTTAGCTTTATGGTGCTGATCGTGTTCAGTACGATTCCGATCTACAGCATGGTATTTCTGTATGGCGGCATATCGCCGAAGCAGCTGGTGCTTGTGTTTCTGTTTTATTTGTTCATTATGCTGGTGCTCGGCTCCTTCGGCATCTTTTTTTCGACCGTGCTGAAGAGAACGATGCTTTCAGTGATTTCTACGTATGGGGTCACGTTGTTCCTGTTCGTCGGAACGGCTATTCTCTTTTTTATCATGATGAATGTAACTTCCAATTATTATTATTCTCAGGCTGCGGGTGCTGCGCCCAATTACAGCTGGGTCGGTCATATTATGGCATGGAATCCGGTTGCGGCGCTGTACAGCATTCTGGATCCTTCGATTTCGGATGAAGTATTTATGGCTAACCGTTATGGCAATCAAACCGGCAAAGGTGCGCCAATGCCGCTGTGGCTGGAATTTATGCTGATCTATTCGGTGCTCTCAGCTGCAGCATTATGGACTGCAATCAGGAAGCTGCGGCCAACGTCGAGAAGACGCTAATCCAGTGCGGAAAGGAGAGGAATGGAGATGGAGGAGAAGTCCTTGATGGAACAGATAAAGCCCGTTCGCAGACGATTGACATGGTTCAAGCTGCGGCGCATGGTCCTGTATGGCATGCTTGCGGGCAGCATGGCGGGCGTGCTCGTGCTGGCCGCTGCGAGATTGTGGCCGCTTCTTCATGCTGTTATCCTTAGCCTCTCCTTTGTGATAGCCGGCATTATCGGAGGCGTCTGGTTCGGAGTATGGAGGAGAGCTTCGGATAAGGAAGCGGCAAGGGAGATGGACAAATCCGCTACGGAGGATGCCATCGTGACAGCGCTGGACGGACTGAAGCGTTATGAGAAGCAGGTGGAGCCCCCCATTGTCAGGCTTCAGCGCGAGGAAGCGTCAGCGGCTGCCGAACGGTATGTCTCAGAACTCAAACATCGATTGCCGTGGCCGTCATGGCGTACGGTCCGGCCTGTATTAATCGGGCTTGCGGCGGTGTGGGCGGGGATTGTCTTGCTGTTGCTCATTCCGAATCCGCTGCATCAATTAGCCAAAGCACAAGCAGAGATACAATCCTCGGTTGCCGAGCTGGAACAGGAAGTACAGGGGATGAAGGAAGAGCTGGAGAAGGCGGAGCTGCCGCAAGGCGCGAAGGAAGAATTGCTGCAGCCGCTAGATGAGCTTCGCAAGGAGCTGGCTTCCGGCGGCATGAAGCCTGCCGAGGCGCTGGAGAAGCTGGCTCAAGCGATAGAAGAGCTGGAGCGGGCGGCGGAAGCGGCTAAGGAAGCCCTTCAGCGGCTGGACGCTGTTGCGGAAGCAATGAGCGGACAGCCGCAGCTGAGACCGCTTGGCGCGGCGCTGCAGGACCATGAATCGGCAGCGGTGAAAGCGGCGCTGGATGATATTCGCTCCGGCCTGAAGCAGCTTTCTCCTGCCGAGCGGGAGCAATTGGCCCAAGCGCTGGAGCAGCTTGCCGCTCAACTGGCACAAGAGCAGAATGGCAACGCGGATTCATTGACGTCTGCATTCCAAGAGGCGGCAAAGGGGATTCGCGATAACAGCGGATTGGAAAGCGGAGATGCGTTCAGCGGGCTCGAAGAAGAACTAGGCCGAGAGCTGACACAAGGGGAGCTTGAGGGGTTGGCCAGGGCGATGAGCGGGCAGCTTAACCGCAGCGGCGATGCGATTGCCGGCAGCATGCGGAGTCAAGGGGCGGGCAGTTCGATTCCGTCGTCATGGGACGGCGCCTCTTCGAGCGGTGCAGGCCGCGGGAGTCAGGGTTCGTCAGGAGGCCAGCAGGGCTCCGGAAGCAGTCCGGGCAATGACGGGGCAGGCAGCGGTCAGGGAAGCGGCAGCAATCCGGGCAGCGCCAATGGATCAGGCTCCTCCGGCAGCCAAGGTGCAGGAAGCAGCCAAGGTGCAGGCAGCGGAGCAGGGACGGGCAGCGGCCAAGGTGCAGGCAGCGGAGCAGGATCTGGAAGCAGCCAAGGTGCAGGCAGCGGAGCGGGATCGGGAAGCGGCCAAGGGACTGGAGGCGGAGCAGGTTCAGGAAACGGAGCTGGAACGGGGGCCGGCAGCCGGACGCTCGTTACCACTCCCCGCTCGATGGCAGGCTCCGGTGACGTCCATGTGGACGGAGGGCCGTCTACAGGCGGGCAGATTGAGCAAGGCGGCCAATCTCCGATGATCGATGGAATGACCCGCCCGTATGAAGAGGTATATAGCGAATATGCGGCAGAAGCCAAGCAATCGCTTGGCAGGTCGTCGCTGCCGGCAAGCATGCAGGACAAAGTAAAGCAATATTTTGACGAGATTCAGCCTAATCGATAGAGAAGGCAAGCTATAGGCGTGCAGTCAACTATCGATCTGATTGGAAGACAGATTGAGAATCGGAGGAACTTCGCATGATTGAGTCGAAGGAGCAGCTGCAGGCGGCGGTAGAGAAGATTACGGCGTTAAGGCAAGAGATAGCCAAGGTCATTGTCGGCCAGGAGGCAGTGGTCGAGCAATTGGTGTGGAGCTTGCTGGCGGGCGGGCACGCTCTGCTGGAGGGCATTCCGGGGCTGGGCAAGACGATGCTGGTGCGGACTGTGGCGGATACGGTATCGCTGTCGTTTTCCCGCATTCAGTTCACGCCGGATTTGATGCCGTCAGACATTACAGGGACGACGCTCATTGACTTCGGCGCTCAAGGGTCGGCTTCCCAGCGTTTCCAGCCGGGGCCGATTTTCGGCAATCTGGTGCTTGCCGACGAGATAAACCGGGCTACACCGAAGACGCAAAGCGCTTTGCTGGAGGCTATGCAGGAGGGGACAGTTACCGCTGGCGGGACGAGTCATGCGCTGCCTAAGCCGTTTTTTGTGCTGGCAACGCAAAATCCGATCGAGCAGGAGGGAACTTATCCGCTGCCAGAGGCTCAGCTTGACCGTTTCTTGCTCAAGATCGGGGTCACTTACCCGACCAGAGAAGAGCTGAAGCAGATTGTGCTGCGCACAACCTCCATATCCTCCCCGTCGGCTCATTCCGTAATGACGGGAGAGGATTTGTCCGCTTTGCAGCAAGCGGCCAAGGGGTTGCTGGTTGCGGAGGATGTGCTTGACTTGGCCGTTCAGGCTGTCATGATGACGCATCCGTCCGAAGATGACGCTCCGGATGATGTGAAGCGTTATGCGCGATTCGGGGCGGGGCCGAGGGCTCTGCAAGCCTTAATCTCAATCGGCAAAGTACGCGCGTTATGCAGCGGCAGAATGCATGTATCATGGCAGGATTTGCGGGCGGCCGCTCTGCCGGTGCTGCGGCACCGCATTGTACTGACGTATGAAGCGCAGGCGCTTGGAGTAACTTCGGACAGGCTGGCGGAGTCCATACTGCAATCGATTGAGGCCAAGCGGTGAGCCGGGAAGCATTGCAAGGCCAGATGTCAGGCGCAGGGAATGGCTCCATGTCGTCCGAAGAGGCGTTTAAGCTATTATTTCCTGACCCCGGCTTGCTGGCTGAAGTCGAGCGGCTCCGCCTTGCTGGAGGCAACCGGCGAAGGGGAACAATGGCTGGCAAGCGGCGGTCGTCGGTGCTGGGCGGATCGCAAGAATTCGCGGATTACCGTCCCTATGTTCCGGGTGACGATATCAGGCGGCTGGATTGGAACGTCTATGGGCGTACAGGACGCGCCTATATTCGTCAATATTGGGATGAGCAGGAGCTCCATGCCGCTATGTATGTAGATGTCTCGCCTTCGATGTCGTTCTCGGGCGGAGCGCCGTACACGAAGCTTCAATATGCTTTGAGGCTGGCTTCGCTTATTTCTTATGCGGCTCTCTCCGGCGAGGACAAGGTAGAGGTTCGTTTGTTCAATCAAAGCCGGATTATCGGCAGTTTGCCTGCGATGCATGGAAGAGCCTCGTTCATGAAGCTGTACCGGTTCATGGCTGAGCGCTATCACGAGAGCGGGCGCCCGCCAGACGAGGTGCAAGCGGCAGAGAGAGTGGATCAATTCTTGGAGATGGGCGCTTCGGCACCGGTATCGGATTTATCGCTTCCTTTCAGGTTGCCTGGAGCGCTTCCGAGATGCTCCGGCTTCTCATGGCTGTTCACGGACGCCATGTTCGAGAGAGGAATAGAAGAGACATTGCTGACGCTTGCGGCTGCCGGCCAAGGGGTGGTGCTGGTCCAGCTTCTATCGCCGGAAGAGCTTCGTCCTGCATGGACCGGCGAGCTGAATCTGATTGACAGCGAGCTTGCGACGGGCAAGGAGGTGGCGGTGTCGGAGAGGCTGCTGAAGCAGTACCGGGAAGAAGTCGCCCATTATCGGGAAAGGCTGCGCATGATCTGCTCCGAACGCGGAGCGGAATATGCATTCGTCGATACCGGCAGGCCCGTGCAGGATGCTATCCGGGAGTTGGCAGCTGCGCCAGGCATATTAACCCGTTAGGCAGCGTCCTCGATTCAGCGGCACGCAATCAAGCCATGTGCAGGTTGCAGCAAGGGATCATAAACGATAGAAAGGGGGGCCAAGATGCAATTTCTATCTGCAGCATCGGCATGGCTATTCGTGTCTCTGTTAGCCATTGCCGCTATGTACATATTGAAAAAAAAATATCGGGATACCGAAGTGGCGAGCCATCTGTTATGGCGCCGGATGCTGCAGGAGCAGGAAGCGAACCGCCCATGGCAGCGGCTGCGCAGCCGCTGGCTCCTCCTTCTCCAGCTCTTGGCGGCATCATTGCTTGTGCTTGCCTTAATGGAGCCTGTCGTTATGAAGCCGCACAGCTCTGATGAGCTGGCTGTGCTTGTCTTGGACCGTTCGGTCAGCATGACGGCATTAAGCAGGGATGAGACAGCGTCCAACGGGAAGACCCGATTCGAGCTGGCAGTCGAAGCGGCAAAGGACTGGATGGACAGCCAGCCTGGCGGCCGGCCGATTCGTGTCATTGCAACCGGCGATGTTCCGGTTGAGATAGCAGCCTCGGCGGGCAATCGGCAAGAGCTTTACCGGGCGCTGGATGAACTGATGCCGTATTACGGGCGGACGGACCATACCGCAGCCCTCTCGCTTGCCGATTCCCTGCATCATGGCCGAAGCGGCGGCGTTACCATTGTATTCACAGACGGCAAGTGGAGGGATGCAGAAGAAGCGAACGGATTACAGCTTTATCACCCCCTGCAAATCAAGCGTGTCGGCCTCGATTCCGATACCCATAACGGTTCCATTCTGCACTTCAGCCTTCGCCCCGATGCGGCCCGGCCCGGCTATCATCAAGCCGCTGTGACGGTGCGCAATGACAGCGACAAGGCAAGAGAATATACCGTAGAAATCTACTCTGTACTGGGGGACCGTCCGCTTGAGCAATCGGCCTCGCGCAATATCGTTATTGCACCGGGAGAATGGGGGAGCGCCGAGTTGTCCGGTCTTGCCCCTGCTGCGTATTACAAGGCACGGCTGCTCCCGCTGAACGACAGCGTTCGCACGGATAACACCGCTTATGGATTTCCGGTTATCCAGCGCAGCAGCCAAGCGCTCGTCGTCTCAAAAGAGGGGAACCTGTTTTTGGAGAAAGCGCTCCTCCTCTCGGGAGTAGTCCCCGTCAAATCGAGTCCCGATTCCGTTCCGCCAAGCGGCGAGCAAGCGGAAGGGATTGACTGGATTGTGGCGGACGGAACTTACGAGCAGCTCCAGAAGGATGAAGCGTGGTCTGCGTTGCTGAAGAACAAGCCGCTCTGGCTTATTGACCATCCGGAGAATGACGGGAGCTCGAGTGTCCCTGCCGGCACAACCGTTCAAACACAAGAGCATCCTGTAACCTCTTATATGACATTCTCGGATACGCATATCGGGCGCATGCATAAGCTTGGTCAGACGGATGGAGATTGGGGCGAGGCTGTGCTCACCTATGGCGGCGTTCCAGCTATCCTTGCGGGAAATGTTGACGGCAAGCCGCGGCTTCGGTATACATTTAAGCTCCAAGATACAGATTTGCCGCTTCGCCCCGAGTTTCCCGTTCTTGTCTTCCAATCAGCGGAGTGGATGAGCGGCGGGACGCAGGGAGAGCTTGGAACAGCTGTCGCGGGCGACAAGCTTGACCTCTCTTTCCATGCGGAAGCCGAGTATGCAGAATGGGAGACGGTAGAATTGGCTGGGGCGGGAATCGGGCAGGAGCAGCGGATGAAGGAGCGGATGCCCGCTGCCGGCGCAAGCGGCGCGATCGAAGCGCCTGAGATACCGGGACTGTATCGCTTGCAGGAGCACGGGAAGTCCGGCGAACTGCTTGCAAGCCGGTATCTGGCCGTTACAGCGCATCCGGATGAGCTTCAGCCTGCTGCCGAGCTTCGCTTGATGGGCATCGATCAAGAGGATCAGACCGGCTCAGGGGAGGCTGGCGAGCTGCCTGCCGCTCCGAGTCCGTTGTTGTCTTGGGCTGTTGTACTTATTTTGGTTGTCTTGCTGGCGGAATGGGAGGTGTATCGACGTGGGCATGCAAGCTGATTTCCCGTGGATGTATACTCTGATTATCCCTTGGCTGGCTTATATCTTCTGGATGTACCGGCATACGCCGCGGCTTCGGGGAGGCCGCAAGCATGCTGCGATGGGGGTTCGATCCCTCGTCCTGCTGCTGCTCATTGCGCTGCTGGCCGGCATTCATCCATATCGGACTGTCGATCAGAGGCATGTCGTTTTTGTGGCGGATCGTTCTGCCAGCATGAATCATGATGCCCTTATCGGCTCCTGGATTGCGGAGGGGTGGAGCGGCAAGGCGGAGCGGGATACAGGCGCCATTGTCTCTGCCGGCTTGCAAGCTGTTGCAGACCGTGCCCGTTCATCCGAACGGCTGCCCGGCGGTACGGCCTACACCTTCCGCACAGCGCTGAATGACCGGCATACCGATTTGGCGAGAGGCCTGCAGATGGGCGCGTCGCTGCTTGGCAGGGAAGGAGGGCGAATCATTCTCCTATCGGACGGCGAGCAAAATGCGGGAGATGCGCTGAGGCAAGCCAGGCTGCTGAAAGAAGCCGGCATCCAGGTGGATACGGTCTTTATGGCGTCCGGACATCAGCGTGATGCGGCAATAAATGAGCTGGTGGTGCCGGTATCCGTCAAGCAGGGCGAAACCTTCAGCTTGCAGCTTGCGGTACAAAGCACCTTTGAAGGTGAAGCCGAGATACGGCTATACGAGGACGATAGGGAGATGTCCGTCTCCTCCGTTCAACTTGAGCGGGGTGAGAATCGGTTCTCCATGCAAGGGACGGCGCTGAAGCCGGGCTTTCACCGTTACCGGGCGGAAATTCACGCCTCTGGCGATGAGCAGTCCGCCAACAATGCGGCTTATGCATTCAGCCGTGTTAGCGGTCCGCCTGCGGTTCTGGTCGTGGAAGGGAAGCCGGGCTCCTCCGGCAACATTGAAGAAGCGCTAGCCGCCTCGATGATTGGATATGAGACGATTGCACCAGAGCAGCTTTCATTGGAGCTGGCGCAATATGCGAGCTATGACAGCATCATCCTGCATAATGTGCCGGCCACGCGAATTGCCGAAAAGCCGATGGAATGGATTAGCCGCGCAGCAGGCGATTATGGCGTCGGGCTAATGATGCTGGGCGGTGAGGAGAGCTTCGGCCTCGGCGGTTACTTTCATACGCCAATCGAGCGGGCGCTGCCCGTCTACATGGATTTGCAAGGCAGGAAAGAGATTCCCTCGCTTGGACTTGTACTGGTGATCGATCGTTCTGGCAGTATGATGGACGGCAAGCTGGAGCTTGCAAAGGAAGCTGCTATCCGGACAGTAGAGCTGCTGCGCGATCAGGATCAGGTCGGGGTTATCGCTTTTGATTCGGGGCCGGAATGGATCGTCGAGCCGACTGCCCTGTCTGACCGGGATGAGGTGATCTCCAAGATCCTGAGCATTCAAGCCGATGGCGGCACGGAGATCTATTCGGCGCTTGCGGCAGGCTACGAGGGACTTCTGAATACAGATGCGCAGCGGAAGCATATGATTCTGCTTACAGATGGACAATCCGCAGACTCAGGAGCTTATGAAGCGCTGACTGGCGGCATGAACGAGCATGGAATGACCTTGTCAACTGTCGCCATCGGCGACGGCGCGGACCAAGCGCTTCTGGAATGGCTGGCGGACAAAGGCAAGGGGCGATATTACTTTACCAATGATCAAAGCACGATTCCGGCTATCTTCAGCCGAGAGACTGTCCTTATGTCAAGGACTTATGTTGTCGAGGGCGAGATGACCCCGACCGCCGGCCAAGCCGGGGATTGGGGGCGTCTATGGCAAAGCGGCTTGCCCCAGCTTCGCGCCTATATCGCTACGACACCCAAGGAGCTGGCGGAAGTGGCGCTATGGTCGCATGAGGGCGATCCCATACTGTCCCGATGGACATACGGCGCCGGGCGTACGGTAGCTTGGACGAGCGATATGACCGGCAAATGGGCGCCGGATTGGGTAACTTGGGAGAGGCTGCCCCAGGTGCTGTCCGAATGGGTCAAATGGACATTCCCGCAATTCGACAGCTCTCCTTATCGTGCGCGGACAGAGATGGGCGGGGGAGCCGCAAAGCTCATTGTGGAATCGACTGGGGGAGCGGATGCGATGCCGGAAGGCGGTCTCGCCGTCAGCCTGGAAGGGGAGAACGGCGAGCAGGAGGTCAAGCGGCTGATTCCGGTCTCGCCGGGGCGTTATGAGGCGGCATTGCCGCAGCTTGCTCCGGGCGCTTATTTGTCCTATATCGGAGGTTACGAAGCCGAGGAAGGAGGAGGAGCATCCGTATCAGGCGGCGTTACAACGGGTCTTGTTGTACCGTATGCTGCGGAATACCGGATTAGCAATCAGGAAGGGGAAGAACTGCTTGCGAATATATCCGCTCTTACCGGGGGGCGGACACTTGCAATGGAGGACGCGGCTGAAAGCTACCGTTTTGAGCCGACGCCGTATAAGAAGCCATATGACTGGTCTCGGGAGCTGCTGCTGCTCGTTCTCCTGCTTTGGCTGGCCGACATAGCCATTCGGAGATTATCCGTTCCTTGGGCGCGCATCCGGTATGGGCTGTTCGCTCCAATGAAAAGAATCTATTCTTCCGGCCCCAAAACAGACGTGTCAGATGTCCCGGACGGGCCGATCCGCCGGTTGAAGCAGCGGGCGAGTGAACGAAGCCGTTTCTACGATCAGAGGAGACCGGACGAAGCGCCGCCGAACAAAGAGGAGGCGGCCCATATGAACCGCAGCGGGACGGCACCCATGCCGCTTAGCGCCAGCGAAGGGGCCAAGCCGCCGCAGACTGCCCGCCGATTATCGGCTGAACGCAGTGAAGCAGATGACCAGACGGCTAGGGAAGTGGAGCCCGCAAGCGCGGAACCTGCGTCCGGACAAGGCTCGTCTCAAGAGAGGATTAACAGATTGCTGGCAGCCAAGCAGAAAAACAAGCGTTAGCCAATGGTTGTCATGGACATTCGTACTCGTACACGATACAATGCTTTCGAACGGATGATTACGATTTGAAGGGTGATGAATAGATGTATCGCGAAATTTCGACCTCCGAGCTGCTGGAGCAGCTACAAGCCGGAGGGAAGCTAAATTTGATCGACGTGCGTGAGCCGGAAGAATGGGAAGAAGGCCATATCGCGCAAGCAAGGCTGATTCCGCTGTCCGAATTTCAAGCCCGCGCGCATGAGGTTCATGATGTGGAAGGCGACGTCGTGTTTATTTGCCGCAGCGGCGGCAGAAGCGGCCGGGTATGCGAGCATTTGAGCCTCCAGGGCTTTGAGGTGACAAACGTGGCGGGCGGCATGCTGGCTTGGAACGGCGATGTTGTGACGGGAAAATAAGAATACTGATAACCGGGAGAAGGCGAGCATGCCTTACTCCCGTTTTTTTGAGTTTATGAAAGGCGCCGCAAGTCCAAAATAAGGATGTAATGGTTAAATGTTAATTTTGTTTACATAAGCCTTGCTAGCGGTTTATAGTAAGACTCAGCCCTAAGCGAATATGCAAGAGCATTTAGCGGGGTACTATAGTCTGCTGCGATTGCAGCTTGAAGGAGGTCGCAAGGATGACGAATCGGATGCTTGCCCTGCCCAAAGTAGATCTGCACCTGCATCTGGACGGAAGCGTAAAGCCGGCTTCCCTCATCGACTTTGCGCGAGAGATTGGCGAGCGCCTTCCAACCGAAGAAATTGAGGGGTTGCTTCCTTATATGCAGGTGGAGGGCGAGTGCAAAAGCCTGATTGATTATTTGAATAAATTTAACTTTGTCGGACAGTTTCTTCATACGCCGGCTGCGCTGGAACGCGCAGCCTATGAGGTCGTGGAGCAAGCGTCTGCCCAGCGCTGCATGTATATCGAGGTTCGCTTCGCTCCTCAGCTTCATCGGAAGCTGGGACTGACCGTAGAAGATGCGATACATTACGTCGTGCGGGGATTGATGCAGGGAGAACGGGATTTTGGCGTCATGTCGCGCTGCATCGCCATTTGCCTTCGAGGGCATTCAGAAGAGCTGAACCGCGAGGTGATCCGGGCAGCGTCGCTATTCCTGGGCAAAGGCATTGTTGCGGTTGATCTGGCAGGCGCAGAGGCGGCATTCCCTCCTGAGCTTTACCGGGATATATTCGCAATGGCACGCGAGCGGAGTCTTCCGGTCACCATCCATGCAGGCGAGGCTGCAGGCGCATCAAGCGTTCGTGCAGCTGTGGAGTTGCTTGGAGCCGGCCGGATCGGCCATGGCGTGCGGATGAGAGAAGATGACGCGGTCGTGGAGTTGATCATGCAGAAGCGCATCCCGCTGGAATTGTGTCCGGTCAGCAACCTGCAGACCAAAGCAGTCGATAGTCTCGCGTCATACCCGATACGGGAATACTTTGATTTGGGCATTCCAGTAACCGTGAACACCGACAACTTAACGGTATCCGATACGACGATTACAAAAGAATTCGAGTTGCTTCAAAGCTCGCTGGGCTTCTCTGAAGAAGAGATTGCACGCATTGCGATGAATGGGGCGGAGGCCGCATTCCTTCAAGGCGAGGAGAAGCAAGGGCTGCTTGACCGGTTCGGAGGACAGCTCGCACTCTGGCTGTCGGAGATCAGATAGCCAGCTCGTCCTTAATCATAAGCGCAATGCGGATGCGCAGACTGTCCGCTGAGCTGCGAACCTGCAAGCCGGTCAGCTGTTCGATCCGATTCAATCGATAGAGCACCGTGTTGCGGTGGATGTACAGCCCTTTGGCCGTTTCCCCGATATGGCCATGATTGTCGTAGAATACGCGCAGTGTCTTGCGCCATTCGCGCTGCTCGATCTCATCGATGCCACTCCATGTCTCGAATGTCTCCTGCATAAACTCTTGCAAATCATCGACTGGAATAAGCCTCAGCAGGTCGGCCAATTCTTTTGTATGATAATATTGGACAAACCGCTGCTTGTTGTGGCTTCTACCCAGCCGGTAAGCGTCCAGCGACTGCTTGTAGCCATTCGGAATATCAGTCAGCTTGTTAATAGGTGCGCTAATGCCGTATGACAAGCTGATCTCTTCCCGGCCGGTTAATCGTTCCGAAATCCCCGTCAGCTGCTGTGACAATTTCAGCTTTCCATCCTCTGATGAGCCAAGCAGTTCCTTGGCGGACAGAAGAGCGATACATTTGTCCTTCAAGGTGAACAGCACATACGGCATCCCCAGCCTTCCGAATTCCTTCGCCAAGGAATGATAGAGGTGATCATTTTCTCTCGCTCTCCGTTCAGCCTCCCCATGCTCTTGGCCTATCCCTGCCCCTTCATCGCCATCCCTGCCGCATACGATGCACAGCATGGAATCCGCAGGAAAAAGCCCGTATTGCTTGCCACGATGAATAATTTCCTGCTCCGAGTCCATTTCCCCCTGCACCAGCTCTGTAAAAAACTCGATTTTGAATCTTCTCGCCCTGTCTTTGACCGCTTGTGCCTTAAGCAGCTCGAAGCCGAGCACGTTCGCAGCTTGCTCCAGCGCCAGAGCATGCAGCTTGCGCATTTCCCCTTCATTGGAAAAAGCGATAATATAGCCCGGCCGCTGCGGCGTCGGTATGGGCTGGAGGAAGACATATCTCGCGCCGTCGGATGGCTGCGTCTGATGAATCCGATAGACACCTTGCGTAAGCTGCTGCTTCGCAGCTTGGGCAATCCATCTGTTCAGAAGATGAATATTGGGCTTCACGGTGGAAGACAGGCTGACCAGCTCCAGCTTAGACCCGAGAATAACGATAGGACTGGCAATCAACTGGGCTAGCTTGTCGACAATTTCGGATAGTCCTTCGCCGTTCAAAATGAGGTTGAAAAACGTATGGTGGGTGTCGAGCGCATAGCTGAGCTCTTCCGTCTTGTTCTGAAGAATGCTGCTTAGCGCGCCGTTCAGCACCTCTCCGAGCGAATATTCCAGCGGAAGCTCCAGCAGCGGGAAGCGGAGCCGGTCCGCTTCTTCGATGACGGAAGACGGAATTTCTGTAAGGAAGCGCTTCGTCTTGATTGCAAGTCCAGCGCAGCCTGTACGGGACATATGTGAGATAAGCGCATCGAGCGGTTCGGGATGTTCTTTCACGGCATAGGCTGTAGTTAGAAGCAGCTCATCTGGTTTCAAGGATTTAATGATTTCCGGCGTATCCATCATATTCACCGAGCTCACGCTTCGGTACAGCCCCTCGGCGCCTGCGGCGAGCCGGGCATTTTGCAGAGCCGGAATCTGGAGGAGATCTTTCAGCAGCATGTTTCATCGCCCTCTTTGTGTTAGGTTATATAACATAATATAATGGATTCTATTGCAGAAGTGAATAACTTCTTTTCAATTCGTTGGTCGTTCTGCACGAATAGCCTCTGATTTTCTATGAAATATGAACAATGACAAAAGGTTCCCCGCGTCATATGATAGTTTCAGATGAAGGTTGCGTTATATATAGTGACATCAAAATGGGAGTTTTAATTTGGACACTGAAGAGCCAATCAGCGAGGGGGAGAGAGGATGGATAGTGCCCATGAGTCCGAGCTGCCCGGATGGGAGGTGCAAAATTCGATGACTGTGTTCGGTTGGCAGAGAGCTGCAAGCGGGTATATGGCAAGCTGCTCGGCCCTAAGCAAGGTACATCCTGAGGAAAGTGCGGCCTCAGCCTTGTTCCAGAGGCGGGTCGGCTGGTCACATCCCATAGCGTGCACTGTGGAAGAAGGGATGGAGGCATTGCTGAGGGGCTTGCTCCGTCCAAGCGAGACCGTGTTGGCGTTAGTGAATGGACCTCTTGGCAGGCGCATTGCAGAAGTGTGCGAGCGGCTAGGAGCAGATGTCATCCTGATGGAGCAATGCTGGGGGGATTCCATGGACAGCGGTGATATCGAGCGGGAAATAAGGAGGCGGAAGCCCGCCCTTCTCACTGCCGCTCATGGTGAGTGGGTGACGGGACAATGCCAGCCGCTTGCGCAAATCGGCAAGGTGTGCGAGGAGCTGGATATCCGGTTTGTCGCTGATTGTACGGCGACGCTGGGGCGAATGACGGTCCGGTCGGATGAATGGCATTTGGATGCGGCATTCGGACGGATAGGCACGGATGCTGCTGATACGAAAGGTACTGCTATTGTTTCTTACAACGACCGTATTCTCGCAAAGCTGCTGCATCGTCAATGGGGGAGTTGTCCCTTTCTTCAGCTTTGCGATGAATGGCGAAGCTTTAAGCATTCTCCTGCTTTGTTTGGAGGGAAGCATGCTTTGAATGACAGGACTATTCATCGGTGGATGGATGACCGCCACCGTATGAGGCAGGTAGCGGAAGAGAGACTTCATGCTGAGGCGCTGGAATGCGGCATGCTGGCAATGGGGCTTCTAACAGCAGTAGTTTCTGAAAGCAAGCTTCCGTATGCAGCGTGCGCAGCAGTGCCGGCCGGTGCAGATGGCAAAAGGATATCAGACAGGATTCGAGAGCGGAGCGGAATGAAAATAAATCTGGTACACCATGACTGCAACGGCGATTATTGGTCGGTTGCGGCAACAGGCTGGCAAGCAGACAGAGGACGTGTGCTGGGGCTGCTGGACGCACTGGAAGCTGAGCTGCTGAAGGAAGGAGTTCGCTTGACACGCGGGAGAGCTGTGCAAGCGGCGACGATGAGATATGACAGAGAGCCAAAACGAAGAAAGATGGAAATAGGAGGGATGAGGAATGGGGATTAGGTATGCAAATGGAGGTCACAGTGAAAAAGCGGCATTTGTAGAGCGGTATGGTCATATATTCGAGAGCTCGCCATGGGTTGCGGAGAAGGCGTGGCATCAACGGCCATTCCGGTCACGGCATGAGCTGTTGTCGTCGATGGCCGAGATTGTGATGGAGGCGGACGGCGAATTGCAGATTGACTTGCTGCGGGCGCATCCTGAGCCGGGCGTGAAGCTGCGAATGACGATAGCTTCCGCAGAAGAACAACGAGGTGCCGGGCTGGATCGTTTGGTGCGTGATGAGGCGTATATTTTCCAACGAATGAACGCCATTTACCGGGAGAAGTTTGGATTTCCCTTTATTATGGCTGTCAAAGGGCTGACCGCCGATATGATTGCGGATTCGATGCAGAAGCGGATGATGAATACCGGAGAGCAAGAGAGGCGTCTTGCTTTAATGGAAGTATGCAAGATAGCGGCTTTCCGTCTTGCGCTCGTAGAGGGGGATCAAGCGATTGGCTAGCATGGAGGGAGCGAAGACGCGAGGGGGGATTATGACGCATGTTCTGGGTCGGCTATCGGCCGACTGACCTATAAAGACAGGAAAGAGGGATGCGATGTGGCGATGGAATTGGCGGATTGCAATGAAAGCGGGTTTTCCGGTGTATGGCAGCCTGATAACGTCGAAGAAGCTTGGCGGTTGAAGCGCAGCTTCGGGGAGAGGTCCAGCTATACGGCCGGCGGTACGCTGCTTCGCCGACAGCGGCAGAACGGCATAAGGCCGGAGCCGAAGCATTTGATCAGCCTGCTTGGCATTCCAGAGCTGCATGGCCTTCGTCTGTCGGATGGGGCCGTTAGCATAGGTGCGGGCACTGCGCTGAACGAATGCCGTCAGCATCCGCTGCTCAAGCAGCACGGTGAGCTGCTGGTCACGGCAATCGGTCAGTTCGCGGCGCCATCCGTCCGTCATCTCGACACAATAGGCGTCAATATATCCGGCCTTGGAGATGCGGTGCCGGCGCTTGTGGCGCTGAATGCCCAATTGGTCATTTTTCGCGGGAGGGGCTGGGGCCGCTGTCCGATTCTGGATTGGATACAAGGAAAGGGAGGCGCCCGCGAGCCGGATGACTTGCTCGTAAGAGTGGAGATTCCCGTCGATAGCGAAGGCGATGCGGATCGCGCGCAGGAAGAGCTGTTTGCCTTTTACGAGAAGTCAGAGCTGCGGGCAGCATTCGTGCCGACACTTGTGACTGTTGCGGCGCAAGACAAGACTGCTGAGGATGAACGGATTGCTGAGCAACGAATACCGGCGGAAGGCGCATCGGATTCTTCAGACCGGCTGACATCGGCAGAGCGGAGGACGAATGGATCCACGCTTAGCGATAAGATGCTCGGCTTGATCCATGAAGCGATTAGAGGACATTACAGGGCTGCGGAAGACCTGTTCGCCGATACGAATTATCGGAAGGAGACCACCCGGAATCTGATCTCAGCGCAGCTATGGAAGCTGATGAAGCGATAGTAAGAGCTCACTAGAAGGCAGGCTGAGTCATGCTGAGATATGGGGCTGTGCGGGCCGGAGTCAGAGCGGAATGATATACATGGCGAAGAGGGCTGACAACCGCGACAACAGCGCGGGCACGGCCTTATGCATGCCGGGAGGTTTATGGTATGATATGGTTATGCATTGCCGAAACCGTATTAGAGGAAACTCACCAGGAGCAAGTTCACTTGGGCATACCAGGCGGCCTTAAGCATTTGGATACCTTTTCACGGCAAGATCCCCTATTCAGAACTTCATCATGTATTCCCAAAGCGTCGCGTTGCCTGGACTTGTTCCGGTACGCGCCGCTTTCTTTTCAAATGAAAGGATTTGGCTTCTTGGTACCCAGGACTGCCGCAGTGCATACACATGCAAATCGACTTCAGGACAGGTGATAACAATGAATATACGCAAAATCAGATTCCATGAGCCGGATCATACTCCTTCAAGCGAGGATCGGGACGAATACGAAAAGGACTACGCAAGGCTTATACAATCGCCGGCTTTCCGGCGGCTGCAAGGCAAGTCGCAAGTATTCGGAGCGGGCTCAGGCGACTACTACCGGACAAGGCTGACCCATTCCCTAGAGGTATCCCAGATTGCCAGAGAGGTTGCCCGCAGGCTGGGCAAAACTTATCCGTTCCTGGCTCATAATGAGCATCCCGGATTGAAGCTCGTCCCAGAGGTGGTGGAATGCGCAGCGCTTGCGCATGATCTGGGGCATCCTCCTTTCGGGCACAAGGGCGAGGAGGTGCTGGACCGTATTTTGCGGGAACGCTATGGCGTGCCGTATGAAGGCAATGCGCAAAACTTCCGCATTCTGATGTTTCTGGAGAAGCGCGCAGGCAGCGAGCGCGGATTGGATCTGACAGCCGCCGTCCTGCTTGCGATCAACAAATATCCGTACAATATGGATGAGCCAGGGCGGATGAAGGGCGTCTATCCAATGGAATGGAAGGGCATCGAATATTTGCGCAACCTGTGGGGGATGCCGGCCGGATGCAGTACATTGGAGGCGCAGTTAATGGACCTCTGCGACGATATCGCCTATTCTACGCACGACATTGAAGACGGCATCCGTGCCGGCAAAATCGTCTTGACGGAGGATTTTATCGAAGACGATCATCTGGTGGAAGGCGTGGTTCGTGAAATTTTGGATGACCCTGCCAGCATTGCGGCGGTGCAGTGGGAAAGCACGAATTTGAAGGCGATGGTGCGCCGGGTGCTGGAGAATTACTATCGTGAATGGAAATCCATCTTCGTCCAGTACGGACGGGAGACTTCCCGCACGCGCCGGGAGATGAAAGCGAGATGGGTCAGCAAGTTCGCCAGCGGCGTCGGCATTATCGACGATCCGAAGTCCGGCTGGAAGCGCGTTACGTTCGTAAAGGACGGTGCCGAGGATTTAGAGCTTTTGCGCACGATGGAAATATTGAAAAAGCTTGCCTGGGTGACGCTGATCAAGGATTTCCGGGTCCAGCGGCTTCAGAAGCGCAGCGAGAATATGCTCGTCCGGCTATGGGACAGCCTGGAGCAATACGATACAGGAAGGCTGCTCCTGCCGCCGGATTGGGTGGAAAGCTATGACCGCCAAAAAGGCGAGTGGCCGTGGGAGCGGGTTGTCGCGGATTATATTGCCGGCATGACGGATGCGTACGCCGAGAAAGTATATACCGAGCTGTTCGCCAGCCGATCCGGTTCCATTTACGAACGGGATTAAGAGTAGTTAACTATATATTCCAATCATGCAAACCGCTTTGCGCTCATATAGTGTAAGGCGGCGGTACAGGCCCCGGCGTCGCAGACGTACGGGGTTTTTCGCTGATTGGAGGTTGGATGATCATGGTCAATCCGGAAGAAAGAAGCGTTCATAGCCGGGAGCTGGATTTCACGATACAGGGGATGAGCTGCGCGGCATGCGCAGCCCGAATTGAGAAGACGCTAGGCCGCATGGATGGCGTAAGCGAAGTGGCGGTCAGCTTTCCGCTGCGGACAGCGTGGGTGCAAGTGAGCGGCGGCGTGACGAAGGAGCTGCTCGCGGAGAAGGTGGAGCAGCTTGGCTTCAGCGCCAAGTTGAATGAAAGCGCAAGTGAAGGCTTGCACCGGGAACGGGGATGGCTTCTTATCCGGCTTGTTGCGGCGATCCTGCTGACGCTGCCGCTTATGGCCGGAATGGCGACGCATATGCCGGGACTGCAGCCGGCTACCGAGCTTCTGCCGGAAGTATTGTTTTTGCCATGGCTGCAGCTGGCGCTGGCGACCATGATTCAGTTTGTAATCGGGATGCCGTTTTATTTTGGCGCCTATTATGCCGTTCGGCAGCGGAGCGCCAACATGGATGTGCTGGTGGTCATCGGAACGACTGCGGCTTATTTGTACAGCCACTATGTCGTATTCCGGGACGGCTTGTTCGAGGGAGGGGCGCATGGCTCGCCCCTTTATTTTGAGACATCCGCTGTAGTCATGACGGCAATATTGCTTGGCAAATATATTGAAACATCCGCTTCTCTCAAGGCGCAAAAAGAGTCGCTCGGCATTCATGAGCTGCGGGTGCAATCAGCGCTAGTGGAGCGAGGCGGGGCCATAACCTCCGTGCGAACTGAATATGTGCGCAAAGGGGATGTCGTCCATGTGGGCGAAGGCGAATTTGTGCCCGTAGACGGAACGATTCAGCAGGGTGAGTCGACGCTGGACGAGTCGTTGCTGACTGGCGAGAGCGCAGCCGTCGCGAAGGGGCAGGGAGACGGCGTATGGGCCGGGACCCGCAACGGTGCAGGCAAGCTGACGGTTATAACGGGAGCTGCCGGTCACGATACGCTGCTCAGCCGGATTCAGGAGCTGGTTCATCAGGGCCAGAGAGCGAAGTCATCGCTTCAGTCGCAGGTGGACGCCGTCGCGGGCTGGTTTGTTCCAGCCATGCTGATCACTGCGCTTTTGACTTTGGGGGTATGGGGATTCGTCGTTGATCCGGGCAACTGGAGCAAGGCGGCATTATGCGCGATTGCCGTCTTGCTGGCGGCGTGTCCGTGCGCATTGGGGCTTGCCGCGCCGATCTCGCTTGTCATCGCTTCCGGGCGGCTGGCCAAGCGGGGCATTGTCGCCAAGGAAGCGGGCGCGGTGGAGCGTCTTGCCTCCATTCGTACGCTGGTGCTGGACAAAACAGGCACGCTTACGGAGGGCAAGCCTAAAGTGAGCTTTATCGGTCCGCTTGGGCTGGGCCGCTCATCGCTTCTCCGGCTGGCTGTCGCTCTTGAATCGGAATCTGCGCATCCATTGGCGGATGCCATTCGGGAGGAAGCGGAGCGGATCGGCTTGGTTACGCCAGATGCGGAGCGAATTGTTTATGCGGCTGGGGGCGGGGCGCAGGGATGGGTACGCGGCGATCATGCGGTGATCGGCAATGCCAGGTATGTCAGAAGTCTTGGACTTGAGATTCCGCGGGATGCCAGACGGCAGGCTGCGGAGCGGGAGGCGCAAGGGGAGACGGTCGTATACGTCATGGAGCGTGAAGCGTGCGCAGGTGTTATCGGATTCAGAGACCGCATGAAGGGCGACGCTGTTCAGATGGCGCGCGAGCTGCGCCGCCTCGGCGTTCAGCCCATTGTCGCAACAGGCGATCATGCTGCGCCTGCGAATACGGTGGCCAAAGCGCTTGGCATCAAGGAGGTACATGCCTCTATGCTGCCGGAGAATAAGCTGGAGCTTGTAGAGAAGCTGAAGCGAAGCGGCAAGCGGGTCGCGATGGCCGGCGACGGCTGGAATGATGCGCCTGCGCTTGCGGCTGCCGATGTAGGCATCGCGATGGGGAACGGCACCTATGGCGCGCTGAGCGCCGGGCATATCACGCTAATCTTCTCCAGGCTGCAGGCCATTACAGAGGCGATTCGCCTAAGCCGCCTTACGATTCGGAATATCCGGCAAAATCTCATGTTTGCGTTATGCTATAACGCTGTCATCATTCCATTTGCGGCTATCGGCTATCTTCAGCCATGGATGGCGGGCACTGCAATGGCGCTCAGCTCCGTGTCAGTTGTTGCCAATGCGCTGCGGCTTGGCGCCCGCATGGAGCGGGCTGCGGAGAGGAGCCGTTAATGTCGCTCAGCCTGAATGGAATTGGTCTTATCTTGTTGACAGGGTTGTTCAGTGCGCCTCATTGCATCGGCATGTGCGGCGGCATTGTGTCAGCAGTCTCCTTGCAGTCCGCTGCATCTGCCAGACGTTCAATGCTGCTCTATAACGCTGGAAGAATAGTTTCCTATTCGCTGCTGGGGGCTGCTATGGGGGCAGTCGGCTCCTTCGTCGATGTGGCAGGCAGATTCGCAGGAATCAGAGGACTGGCTTCTATCATTGGCGGATGCTTCGTCTTGTTATGGCTCTGGCGGAGGGTGCAAATTCCGTTCTTGAACCGCTTGTCTGGGAGGCTCCATCAGGAGCTGGCCGCGGGCGCACGTACTTCTGAGCGCAAGGAGACAGCGCATTTGCTGGCAACGGGATTTGCCTTCGGTTTCCTGCCCTGCGGCTTAACTTATGCGATGAGCATGAATGCGGCGGCGACCGGCTCACTGGCGGAAGGAGCGGTAGTGATGGCGCTGTTCGGCCTCGCGACGATGCCTGCACTGGTGTTCGCCGCATCGATTGCCGCCTTCGCCAACAAGCGGTGGCGGCGTTTCATGCGCCGGGCCGGAGTCGTCACGGCCGTCGCCGTTGGGGTAATCTCGATCCTAAGAGGCCTCGCCGCGAACGGAATTATTCCATCCATATCGCCGTGGCTGTGGTAGCTTGCGTTGGGTAATGGTGATGAGTAGGTAGCGGTGTGTGGCATAGTTGGAGGAGCTAATGTGGTAGATTGAGCGATTTAGCGGTGTGTGGCCCCGTTGTAGGAGCTCATTCGGTGAATTGAGCGATATAACGGTGTGTGGTGCTGTTGCAGGAGCTAATTCGTTGGATTGAACGTTTTAACGGTGTGTGTGGCGATGTTGCAGGAGCTAATTTGGTAGATTGAGCAATTTAACGACGTGTGGCGATGTTGCAGGAGCTAATTTGGCAGATTGGGCGATTTAGCGACGTGTGGCCCCGTTGCAGAAGCTCGTTTGGCGTAATGAGCGATATAACGGTGTGTGGCGTTGTTACAGGAGCCAATTCTGCGGAATGTGCGATTTAGTGACGTGAGACCCCTTTGCAGGAGCTAATTTGGCAGATTGGGCGATTTAACGGTGTGTGGCCCCGTTGCAGGAGCTGATTTGGCGGATTGAGCGATTTAGTGACGTGTGGCCCCGTTGCAGGAGCTGATTTGGCAGATTGAGCGATATAACGGTGTGTGGCGACGTTGCAGGAGCTAATTCGGCGGAATGTGCGATTTAGTGACGTGTGGCCCCGTTGCAGGAGCCCATTCAGCGGATTGAGCAATAAAGCGGTGTGGGAAACAGTTAAATATGCCGAATGACGCTTTACTACGCCGCTAATGAATTTATCTCATGTGACATAATTAATAGTGTTCGAATGGCGAATCTGGCAAAATAGCGTGGTGTACACACTTCATATCAAGAATAGCCTTTTGTGCCGATCAAAGCGTCAGCAGATGAAGCCAGCCGCTTAATACACCGCCTTTAGCGTTCGGGTGATGACGCTGTCTCCGTCGCCGATGATGGTGAGTGAAGCTTTCCAGAGGCCGGGCATCAACGGCACGCCTTCACCGGAGTAGATGCCTGGCGCAGTCTCGCCCAAAGAGAAGTCGAAGTCGCCGCAGACCATGCCGATCATCTCCAGCTTGATATCGAGCTGAGCGCCCTCTACCGGGGCTCCCGCTGCGTCGGTTAGCTTCAATTGAAACGTGTTGCCCGCAAGTACGGTTGCCGGATAGTCGACGATATGCCATTCCAACTGCCCATTGTTATAGCTATGTATAGTTATTGCAGCATCTGCGGAGATGGAGGACGGTCTGAGCATCAGCAAGACGAGTGACACAATGGCTATTCCAATCCCTAAAAATAATGTCCAAGACACCCAGCCCCTGCGTCCCGCAGGAGCGTCCTTTTCCAAGCTGCCTTCTTCCGTCATCGTGATGCCTCCTTTTATGTTAAGAAATATCAGTTGGTATTCTTGCCATTCGGAGCTTAACCAGCAATCTAGGCATCGCAATAGGATATTGATGCATTGATCTCTATAACGGCTCGTTATACATTACCTATGTCGAAAGGTGAGCGGTTTATACCTTGCATGAACGGATTGGACGAAAGCACAGGGGCACAAAATGAATGGACATTTTGGGGCAAGAAGTGTATATTAACTACTGATATTTTAATAGTTGAAAGCAATAAGGTGCTTTGCGAGGAGCAGCAGCATGGCCAAAGCGGACAAGCTTGATGCCAGAGCCTATGCCATTTGCAAAAGCTTAATAGGGAAGCCGGTGCAATTCCGGCGCGGACCCGCCACTGTAAGGAGGGCATGAACACGAACCTAAGATTCGTGTCTGCCATCGCAGCCGCAAGACGTCACTGAGCGACCAGCTCGGGAAGACGCGGCGCGATAATCCGAGCCAGGAGACCTGCCTTTTTGTCAGAACGCTAAACCTACGTGGACTTAGGGAGGTGTTGGAGAGGCATGTTTCGCTGCGGGCATCGCGGCGATGGACAAGGGCGTTTCCGGCACAGGGCCGGGGATGCTTTTTTTTGTGTCCGAACGCAGGGGGCGGGAGCCGCTCTGCGACCATTACAAGATCAATTACAGGAGTGAATGAGAAGATGAAAGCAATGTCTTGGTCCAAAATGAAAACAGCCGTAAGCTTACTGCTAATCATGATGATGGTAGTGCTGGCGGCATGCGGCGCGAACACAGATACAAATAAAAGCGCTGGGAATACCAACAGCCAAACCGAGCAAGGCGCAACCGTATCCCCAAGCCCGGAAGCAACGCCGGATTCTTCCAAAGAAGCCGGCGAGACGGCTTATCCGTATGAAGTAACGGACGCAACCGGCACTGTCCTCACATTCGAAAAAGCGCCTAGCGCTATCGTTACGCTGGTACCGAGCGAGACAGAAACGATTTTCGCCATCGGAGCAGGCACTGCGGTTGTCGGTGTGGACCAATGGAGCAATTACCCGGAAGAAGCTGCCGCTATCAGTAAAATCGGCGATATGGCTACGAATATCGAGGCTGTTACGGCGCTGAATCCTGATCTGATCCTCGCTTCATCGTCGATGAACGTGGATGCAATCACGAAGCTGCGCGAGCTTGGCCTCAATGTTTACGCATCAAATCCGAAGACTTATGACGAAGTTGTTGCCAAAGTAGAAGAAATCGGTAAAATTATGAATATGCAAGCAGGCGCTGCAGAAGTTGCGAACCATATGCGCCAAGTGAAAGAGCAAGTGACGACTGCGGTCAAAGATGCCGAGAAGAAGAAGGTTTACCTGGAGTTCTCCCCAGGCTGGACGGTCGGTTCCGGTGAATTCCTGGACGAGCTGCTGACGCTTGCAGGCGGCATTAATATTTCTGCGGCGCAATCCGGCTGGTTTGAAGTGAACGCGGAGGAAGTGATCACACAGAACCCGCAGATCATTATTTACCCTGATTTCGGAGAGGAGAAAAGCTCGATCGTCGCAGGAATCGAAGCGCGTCCAGGCTGGGATGCAATCGATGCGGTGAAGAACAATCAGATGTTCTCTGTCACCAACGATCCGCTTGTGCGCGTTGGTCCTCGACTGGCGGACGGACTGCTTGAGCTTGCGAAAGCGATCCATCCTGAGCTTGTCAAATAGATGTTGCGAATAAAAGGATTGACGTATGGAGGAGCAGCTTTGCTCCTTCTTGCTGTTTCTATGATAGCCAGCTTGTCTATCGGCTCCGCTGGACTATCCTTTGGGGACGTATGGGGCATTTTGATTCATCAGCTTCCGGGCATGCCCGACCCCGCGGATAAGTGGACGAGCGGTGAAATTGCAATTGTGACGCAGGTGAGGCTTTCGCGGATATGGCTGGACGTGATGGTCGGCGCATGTCTTGCGCTCGCCGGAGCCGGATTCCAGGGCGTCCTTCGTAATCCGCTCGCCGACCCTTATACGCTTGGCGTTGCTTCGGGCAGCTCTGTAGGAGCTGCATTTATTATATTGACCGGCATGCAGCTTGCGCTTGGTCTGTGGACGATTCCCGTTGTTGCGTTCGCCACGGGCATTCTCACATTACTTGCAGTTATCTGGCTATCCCGCACCAGAGGGGTCATGCAGATCGAGACCATTATATTGTCCGGCGTCATTATCCAATCATTTCTCGGAGCGTTCGTATCGCTTATGGTGTCGATGTCGCAGGGCGTCGTTAACCAGATATTGTTCTGGATCATGGGTTCGCTGGCGCATCGGAGCTGGGAGCATGTCTATATGATGATTCCGTTCCTTGTGCTTGCGTTTCCGGTGCTGCTGTATTACAGCCAATCCCTCAATCTGTTCACGCTAGGCGAGCGGCATGCATCCCATATGGGCGTGAAAGTAGAGCGGACCAAGCTGATTGTGATGATGGTATCTACACTGTTGACGGCTGCGGCTGTGTCGGTGTCGGGCGTCATCGGATTCGTAGGCCTTGTAGTGCCTCATCTCATCCGCTTGATCGTCGGGCCGGATTATCGGCTCATTATTCCGCTTGCCGGCATTGGAGGCGGGATCTTTATGTTATGGGCGGACACTCTGGCGCGCACTGTGCTGAGTCCGAAGGAGCTACCGCTGGGTGTTGTTACCGCGCTGATCGGGGCTCCATTCTTCGCCTATCTGCTGCACCGCAGGATGAAGGTGGAAGGGGGCGTGAAGTCATGAGTCTCGTTGCCAATCAAGTTGGCGCTCTGATCCAAGGCGTTGCCGTGCTGGATGGAATATCGGCGACGTTCGAGCGCAATCGCATCTATGGCATCATTGGACCCAATGGGGTCGGCAAATCGACGCTGCTTCATATCTTATCCGGATCGGATGCTCCAAGCTCGGGAAGCGTTGCGCTGGACGGCATGCCGCTGACCGATATGACGGGGAAGCCGTTGGCTCGCAAATTAGCTGTATTGCAGCAAGGCGGCTTGCCGCCGGTCGGCTTTACGGTTCGTGAAGTGGTAGCGATGGGAAGATTCCCACATCAGAACTGGCTTGGAGGTGAAGCAGAAGACCCCGAGTCCATTATCGCCGGGGCTATTGATGCCATGGGATTAACCGGGCTGCAGAGCCGCAAGCTGCATCAGCTAAGCGGCGGCGAACGCCAACGCGTTGCGCTTGCAAAGCTGATGGCGCAGCAGCCGGAGATCCTGCTTCTGGATGAGCCGACAACTTACCTGGATATCGGCTATCAGATCGAGCTGCTCGATACGGTGAAGGCGTGGCAGAAGCGCAAGGAGCTGCTTGTTATTGCCGTGCTTCATGATTTGAATTTGGCGTCTCTATATTGCGATAAGCTTATTGCGCTGCATAAGGGGCGAATTGCCGCGGAGGGTGCGCCCGAAGAGGTGCTGCAGCCTGCAATAATTGAAACGCTCTACGGAGCGAAAACAACCCTCGTCAAGCATCCCGCGACGGGAGTGCCGCAATTAATTTTGCAGCCCGGCACGGAGGTTTAATGGACGGTTCCGCAATCGTCTCCTATATCCGCAAATGAACAGCAGCTGGAACAATCGTATCAGTCAGACATTTTAGGAGGAGTCATATTCATGAGCAGCAACATTACCGAACTTGAGACGCGCCTGCAGCATATTGCGGGCTCGATTCCGCCATTTGATCAAGAAGCGGCCCGCCGGGCAGAGCTTCATTCCGATCAATTGACGAAACCTCCCGGAAGTCTTGGCAAGCTGGAGGCGATTGCCGCTCAGCTGGCTGGCGCAACCGGAGAGTTATGGCCAGACCTGTCCAAACGCGCCGTTATTGTTATGGCTGCGGATCATGGCGTATGTGAGGAAGGCATCAGCGCATTCCCTCAAGCAGTTACGCCGCAAATGGTGCATAATTTCTTGAACGGCGGAGCAGCTGTCAATGTTCTGGCCAGACAGGCAAGGGCAGAAGTCGTGTGTGTAGATATCGGCGTTGCCGCCGAGCTTGAGCATGAAAACCTCGTTAGCCGCAAGGTCGTATGGGGAACTCGAAATATGGCGAAGGAAGCGGCCATGACCCGCCTGGAAGCTGTTGAAGCGATTATGACCGGCATTGCCGTTGTTGAAGCGGAAGTGGCGAAAGGAGCTCGTCTGTTTGCCACCGGCGAGATGGGGATCGGGAATACAACGGCTAGCGCTGCTATCACGTCAGTCCTTGCTGACTTGTCTCCCGAGCTGACCGTCGGCCGCGGAACAGGCATTAATGACGGCGTGCTTGCCCACAAGGTTGAAGTGGTCAAGCGTGCTATTGGTCTTAATCAGCCTGATTCCGGCGATCCGCTCGATGTGCTCGCCAAGGTAGGCGGTGCGGAAATTGCGGGGCTTGTCGGAGTGATTATCGGAGCGTCCGCCCATCGCTGTCCGGTCGTTATTGACGGCTACATATCCACAACAGCTGCTCTTGTCGCATCCAAGCTGGCGCCGGCTTCGGTGCCCTATATGCTGGCTTCCCATTTGTCGCATGAGCTGGGCCATTCCAGGCTTATGGAGGCGGTAGGATTGTCGCCGCTGATTCATCTGGAGATGAGGCTGGGAGAAGGGACGGGAGCGGTGCTTGCCTTCCATCTGCTGGACGCATCGCTTCTTCTTATGAAGGAGATGGCGACCTTCGACAGTGCGGGCATATCGAAGTCATAACCGGGAGGAAGGCACATGGCTATACTGATTACGGGCGGCGCACGCAGCGGCAAAAGCCGCTTCGCGGAGCAATACGCAGCAAGGCTTGGGAGCCGGGGCATCTATATCGCCACATGCCAGCCATACGACGAGGAGATGAAGGAGCGGATCCGGCAGCATATGCGGGATCGCGACGCTTCCGGCTTCCGGTGGGAGACGAAGGAGGAGCCGCTGGAGACTGCAGCCTTGCTCCGCAAGCTGGCTATGCAATTCACAGAAGAAAGACGGGAAGCGCAGGCTGGAGGCAGACCTTGGACGGCGCCGCCAGTGCTGCTTGACTGCTTGACCTTATGGTTGACCAATTGGCTGCTGCAATTGGAGGAGGGTAAGCAAGCCGGATCCGATCCCCTTGGCGAGCAGACAGGGGCATTCATCGAAGCGGTCCGCAGCTATCCGTATCCGCTGCTGCTGGTTACTAATGAGGTAGGAGACGGTATTGTGCCGGAGTATCCGCTAGGACGCCGTTTTCGAGATGAAGCAGGGAGGCTGAATCAGCAGCTGGCCGGTATTTGCGAAAAAGTTTTTCTGGTTACGGCAGGCATTCCCGTCGAGCTGAAGTCAATCGCATTCCGGTGGGATGAGCTGTGATCTTTTACAATATGCAAGAGCTGCTGCTGCTCGCGATGGCCGCTGTGGTGATAGATTGGGTCATTGGCGATCCCAAGTGGCCCACTCATCCCGTCATATGGATCGGCCGGCTCATTAAAGCACTGGAGAGAATGCTTTATCCAAAGGATCCTTCAGATTCGACACTTGAGGCTAAGCTGCGCGGATGTCTGCTGACGTTAATTACCATTGCAGTGAGCTGTGGCGTCATGACTTTGATCATATGGGCAGCGGACGCCATCCATGTATGGGCCGGCTATGCTGTGTCCGCTTGGTTCATCTCGACGACGCTTGCGGTGAAAGGGCTCAAGGATGCGGCCATGCTCGTATATGCGCCCTTAACACAGGGCAATCTGGACGATGCCCGCCGATACGTCGGCTACATCGTAGGCAGGGACACCGATCGCTTGAGCGGGCCGGAGGCTGCCAGGGCGACTGTCGAGACCGTAGCTGAGAATACGGTTGACGCCTTCTTGTCGCCGCTGCTGTTCGCGCTGATTGGAGGCGCGCCGCTTGCGATGCTGTACCGCTCCGCCAACACACTCGATTCGATGGTAGGGTATCGCAACGACAAGTATATCTCCTTCGGCTGGTGCTCGGCCCGGCTTGATGATGTGCTGAATTATATCCCGGCCCGGCTGACCGGTCTGCTCATGGTTGCGGCGGCTGCTTTGCTGCCTGGCATGAAGCCCCGCAAGAGCTGGAAGTCGATTAGGGCATTCGCTTCTCTGCACCCTAGCCCCAACAGCGGAATTCCGGAATCTGCGGTTGCGGGCGCAATCGGCATTCAGCTTGGGGGAATTAACCGCTACTTCGGTATAGCGAGTGAGAGGGCACGCATGGGCTGGAAAACCCGCGAGCTGGAGCCGAGGGATATCCGTACTTCAATACATATCTTGTATGCCGTCAGTGCATTGGCGCTGGCGGGAATGGGAGTGGCTTGGCTATGTCTTTTGTAAAATTGCATGTGCAAGCGGCGGTTGCCGCCTTTCAATTTCTGACCCGAATTCCGGTTCCGGTCGAGGTGCCGTTCGAACGTCCTGTATTGACGAGGAGCATCGTCTATTTCCCGTTAGCAGGCGCGGCCATCGGCTTATGTCTATCTGCGGCATCTTGGGCGCTGCCGCATGTGCTGCCTCCATGGCCGTCTGCTGTCGTACTTCTTGCCATTTGGATTGGATTAAGCGGCGGGCTGCATCTAGACGGCTGGATGGATACGGCGGACGGCGTGCTGAGCCATCGGTCGAGGGATAGGATGCTGGAAATTATGAAGGACAGCAGGGTTGGTGCCATGGGCGTCATTGCGGCTGTTCTTTTGCTGTTATTAAAGGCCTCGTTAATCGCTTGGCTGATAGGCGAAGGGTTAAGCAAATCATATATCGCGATTCCTGCTGTACTGCTCGTAAGCGCGGTATGGAGCCGCGCATGGATGGGCATCGCCATCGCAGGCTGGAAGCCGGCTCGGCCTAATGAAGGCATTGGGCAGCTGTTCCACGGCGTGAAGCTGGGGTATGCGCTGGTATCTGCCGGACTGGCGTTATTCATTTCCTTTGCTACATTAATAATTAACGAGGTTAATTTATTGGAAGCCGCTCTGCTGGCGGTTTCAGCAGGCTGTGTTGCTTTCGTGACAGGAGGATTAATGGCTCTCTGGCTTAACCGGAAGCTTGGCGGCTTGACGGGTGACACATACGGCGCGATGAATGAGGCGGTTGAGCTTGCTATGCTTATGGCTGTCGTCATCTGGGCCTATATGAGCTAATACAGCTTACCGCTCAACCGTCAGCACATGAACATGATAGCTTCAGACTAGACAATTGACATCGACATAGGGTGGAATGGACGGATCATCCATTCAACCGGAAGGAGAGGAAGCTATGCTTGAACGATATGGACATGGAGGGGATCTGAGAACGGCGGAGGAATGCTACGGGCTGCCTTCTTCTTCGTTCCTGGATTTCAGCTCCAATATGAACCCGCTCGGCCCTCCGAACGCGGTTCGCGAGGTGCTCGCGCAGTATGCAGCCTCCATAGACAGATACCCGGACCCCGTCTCCAGAAGGCTTAGTGCGATGCTATCTCAGAAGCATGGCATTGAAGAAGGGGCTATCTTAATCGGCAATGGAGCGGCAGAGGTCATTGACCTTGTCGTAAGAGCGCTTCGTCCCGACCGGGCTGCGGTCGCCGTTCCGTGCTTCTCGGAGTATGGCGACGCGATACGTAAGGCCGGTGCAGAATTGTGCGAGGTGCCGCTTCTTGAATCGGAACAATTTCAATTGAACAGGCGCTGGGTAGAGGAAGCGCTGACGCACTCGGATGCGAGGCTCTATATGGTGGGTTCGCCTAATAACCCTACGGGCGCGCTCATTGAGCCTGCCAGATTGCACGAGCTGCTGGAGAGCGGCGCTGCGGTTGTGGCGGATGAAGCATTTATGGACTTTGTGCCGGAGGAAGAACGATATAGCCTCGTTCAAGAAGCGGCGAGGAATCGCCGTATGTATGTCGTTCGCTCGATGACCAAGTTTTATTCCATTCCTGGCATCCGGCTGGGTTATATGATCGGACATCCCGAATCGATTGCCGAGCTGCGAAGGCTGCAAGTGCCTTGGAGCGTCAATTCGCTGGCTCAGACGATCGGCGAGGCGGTGCTCGGCGATGAGGCTTTCGTCCAGCATTCGCGGCAATGGCTGCAAGAGGAGAGAGCTTGGCTGTCAGAAAAGCTTGAGACGCTGGGGTTCCGCGTCTATCCGGGCTCTACGAACTACTTGCTGCTGCAGTTGCCGGAAACCTGTTGTATGAGTTCCTCGGAGCTTCAACACGCGATGGGGCTTTATGGCGTGCTCATTCGTGACGGCTCGCATTTTCCAGGACTGAACGAAAGGTTTATTCGTGTTGCAGTGAAGCTGCGCGAGCATAACGAGCGCTTGGTTAGAGCATTGAGATTCTGCATGTCGGAGCGGGAGGGCGACAGCTTATGACGCGAAATGATGTGATGCCAGAACATGAGAAAAAGCATGAAAATGCTGCAGCCCCCAAAAAACGGCCAGGCAGAACGATAATGATACAAGGAACGGCATCCGATGTCGGCAAAAGCTTGATAACAGCCGCCTTATGCCGGATTTTCACCCAAGACGGCTATCGGACAGCCCCGTTCAAATCGCAAAATATGTCTCTGAACTCTTATGTGACATGGGACGGCAAAGAGATCGGCAGGGCGCAAGGCATGCAGGCCGATGCTTGCGGCATTATAGCAACGACGGATATGAACCCCATTCTGCTGAAGCCGTCGGGCGAGATGTCGTCGCAGGTTGTCGTACACGGCAAGCCGCTGGGAGATTATGAGGCCCGTGAATATCGCGAGCGCTATTTGCCTATTGCAGGGGGAATTGTACGGGAATCGCTCCGCACGCTGCAGGAGTCTTACGATATCGTAGTGCTGGAGGGTGCGGGCAGTCCCGCGGAAATTAATCTGAAGGACCGGGATATCGTCAATATGAATATGGCGGCGTGGGCTGATGCGCCTGTCGTACTGGTTGCGGATATCGACCGGGGCGGCGTCTTCGCTTCGATAGTCGGCACGCTTGAACTGCTGGAGCCACATGAGCGCGATCGCGTATGCGGATTTGTCATTAACAAATTCCGCGGAGACGTCGCGCTGCTGCAGCCGGGTCTTGATTGGCTGGAGGAGCGGACGGGCAAGCCGGTGCTGGGCGTGCTGCCGTATCTGCCCGGATTGGAGCTTGAGGACGAGGATTCTCTATCCTTGAGCGCGTCCATGGCTGCGGCATCGCGCCGCTCAGCCGCAACTCCATTCGCAGACGATGTTGACAGGCTGGATATCGCGGTGATCAAGCTTCCCCGCATCTCCAATTTCACCGATGCCGATCCGCTATTGTCGGAGCCGGATGTCCATGTGCGGTTCGTGGAGCAGGCGATGGAGTGGGGAACGCCGGATCTTGTACTGCTGCCCGGAAGCAAAAACACGATAGCCGATCTGATCTGGCTGCGGGAGCAAGGGCTTGCTGAGCTAGTGTTGGATCATATCCGAAGCGGCGGCAGGGTTGCCGCCATATGCGGGGGCTACGAAATGCTGGGCGAGCGCCTGCTGGACCCTCATGGCGTGGAGGCGAATCAGCCGGAGTGCCCGGGGCTTGGCCTGTTCTCGTTCGATATTGCATTTCAGTCCTTTAAAACAACGGTCCGGGCAGAGGGGACGGCCCGTCTTGGCGACAGTGGCGACAGCTTCTTGATTGACGGTTACGAGATTCATATGGGCCAAATGATTCCGAACAGCCCGGAGCTGCGGCAGCCGTTCCTCATTAGGGACATGCAGCTAGATAAAGCCGTCCGTAATGAATTGCCGTATCGGCAAGAAGGGGTATGCACACAGGACGGCAAAGTGTGGGGCACATTCCTGCACGGCATTCTGCACAATGACAGCTTCCGCAGAGCGTGGCTGAATGAAGCAAGGGCGGACAGAGGCTGGGAGCCGCTCGCTGAAGGCGTCCGGTTCCGGGAGAGGCGCGAGGCGGCTTTCGACCGGCTGGCGGATGCGGCCAGGGCTTACTTGGACATGCCCCGCATTTATGCGATTGCTGGAGTTAAGGAGGAAAAGCCTGATGGCGCAGCCCTTTCGTAATGGCAGCAGGTATGTCGCCCGACACTGGAAGGGCGTATATGCTGAGCTGAAGGAAGACAGGATTGAAGTCCGCCTTCCGCATGTCTGCCATACGCTTAGCAGCGCGATCTGGCCAGGCGGCTTTTCCCGGGCGGACGGCTTTGTCAATTGGAAGGTCCCGCTGGATTACCGCTGTGACGATCCCGTCTCTGACCTTCGTCGCAGATTCGGGGAGTGGGGCTTCACCCCGGAATCTACAGTTGGCTTCCTGACGGCGGCTAAGCTGACGCATGCTTCGGTGATGGAGCTGGAAGGGGACCGCTTTCGCCTGCTGTGCATCACGACCGCAGGGACACGCAATGCAGCAAGGGCAGGGGTGAAGCGGGAGGCCTATTCCGCCTATGCGCCGGGGACGATTAATACGATTCTGCTGCTTGACGCCAGAATGACGGAATCCGCTATGGTGAATGCGGTCATTACAGCTACGGAGGCGAAGTCGGCTGCGCTGCAGCAGCTGGATATTCGGGAAATCGCTAACGGACAGCTTGCCACCGGGACGACAACGGATGCCGTTGCGATCGGCGTAAGCCAATCCGCGCAGTGGGGAGCGGCGCTTCATGCCTACGCCGGAGCGGCTACGACAATCGGCTGCGCCATCGGCGAGGCGGTCTATGAGACGGTGCTGGAGGCCGGGGCGACTCAGCATGAGGTCTAAGTCGGCGTAAATCAGGCAAGGCTGATTGGATAAATGAATTTAAGCAATTGGAAGATTGAAAGAGAAGCAATGCCGGCGGAAGCTGGACTTCGTTTTGAACGAAGCGGCCCTTATGCGTCAACTGTCACCTTTATCGGCAATGCACAGGCAAGGATGTTGCAACTTTTCCAATTGTTGAGCGTCTATAGGTATGGGCTTGGGCCTGTTAGGGACTCCCCAAGCTATCCTATTTTAATAGATTGAGGAGTTGTGACTGAATGCTACCAAGATGGAGCAAACGAACAAAAGCGGCTGCATTAATTCTCTCCGCCATGCTAATGACCGCACCGATCAGCCATGCGTCTGCCGGAGAGACGCCGATTACTTCAGGCACGACTTACGTTGTGTTTTACCTGGACAACAAGGAAGCATTCTTAAATGGACAGCAGGTGACGCTGGATTCTCCGGCGGTCGCGCGCAAGGGCAGAACCTACGTGCCGGCCAAGTTTCTCGGCGACGCCTTCGGCATGAAGGTGGAATGGCAGGAGAAAACCCGTACGGTGCTGATGGTTACGCCGACGCACGAGATTTTGCTGGATACCGTGAACAAGCAGGCTTGGGTCAACGGACTGGCTTACCCGTTCGACGATGTGGCGATGCTGATTAACGGCAGGCTGATGATCAAGCTGACCTGGCTGTCGGATTATATGGGCGCTACCTATACATACAATCAGGAGCTTCGCCGTGTAGATGTTATTCATGTGAACAAGCCGCAAGGCAATTATAACCCCGATCTGAACAATTCCGCTCCAGTCGCGAAGTTTACGCTGGGCAAGGAGACATACCGGATTGGAGAGCCTATCAAGTATATTAATCTCAGCTACGATCCCGATGCGGAGGGGCTGAAGTTCGATTGGACCGGCAAAGAGGAAGTGTTCTTCAAGGCCGGCACCTATCCTGTTACGCTTGTCGCCACGGACAAGGTGGGGCATAAGAGCAAGCCGTTCACGCGGAACATTGTCGTCACGAACGAGGTGTATCTGAGCGAAACCGAATATCCGATCTACACCAAGCCGGCAGGCAGCTACATTACTACCAGCTGGAGCACGCTCTACAACCATTACTTTAATCTGCCGGATGTACCGAAAAAAGTGACCGAGGACAAATCTCGTACGCTGCTTATGAGCGACAGCCCGGAGACGTTCCGTGAGCTTGGCATTCTGTATCAGGACAGCATTAATGGCAAGGGCAGATTGTACGCCGACCATCTGAACGGCACGGATAAGACAGTGAGCTTTGCCATCATGGCTACCAATAAGTCCGACAAGCCTGTGACGGTTCGCACGACGAACAAAGGCGAGGTGTATCCTTCCATCTACGCCCATCTGATCGGCAGCGAGGCGATGGTCGATTATTTGATGAACGATACGGTGGAGGAGACGATGACCATTCCTGCGGGAGCCACTTTCGTCTACAAGCAGTTCCCCGACTTCTACCCTGGCTCGGGCGTTAATCTGATGTATGATGTGGAGACGGACGGCGAGGTGCAATTCACGTTCGCCGCAGCGGATAAAGTGTCGAATGCGATTATGAATATGCCGAAGCTGCCGTTCACCGGCCATATTCGCGGCACGTTCCAGATTGCCGGCTTCGACTGGGGCCTCGATCTCTCGGCGAACAGCTTCAAGAAGCCGATGAAGCTGGTCATTGGCGACGGCAAGACGGATGCATTCCAGAGGGGCTTTGATCCGCAGCGCGGAACGGAGGCGCTTCTGGACGGCAACTACGGCACGGTCTACAAGATTCATTCCGACAAGCCGCGCAAGATGGCGATCATGATTCTCGCGAAGGGCGGACCGTTCAAAGGGCCGTTCAAAATCAACGGCGAGATGGTCAAAGTGCCGGCATCCGGCGTGCTTACGGCATTCGACGGCATGATCATTCTGTATAAAACAACGGGCAAGGAAGAGAGTCTGGACATCGAATTCAGTCCTCCTGCCGGATCGGCATTCCCGATCAACCTGATCTTCTATCCGCTTGACGATCGGGCACAATAAGCGCATGCAAGCATCGCTGCTCCCTTGATGGGCGGCGATGCTTGTTTTATCGGGAGAAAAAGCGCTGTAAAGTAGACAAACCGCCCCTGAAAACGGTAAAATATAATGCTTAATAGATTCGGACAATGAGGAGAGGATGTCAGGGCATGAGTACAAATTCCGGCACGGGTCAGGGACAGGCTGAACGGCTGAGCAGAAGGCAAATTACATTGGTAATCGGAATCATCGGGGGCATTCTGCTGGTTGCCGGTATTTTATTCGTAGTCTTGTACAACTCCTTGAGCAATAGATCGCCGGGAGTCGATGCGCCGCTGGAAGCGATTACCCAATACCGTTATGAATACGCCGAAGCCGCGAACGGTATGAAGCTCCATGCGCTCGTGACGAAGCCAGCTTTCGTCACGCTAGATGTGGTACGCCAGAACGTGGCGCTGACGGACAAGGTCGGCATCAATGGCGGATTTTTTTATGGGGAAACGCTGATCAGCATGGGCATTGTGAATGGCCGCCCAGTGAATGGAGCAGCCGGCGCATACGGAAGCGGTGGGGAAAATATGAAATACGCGAGAGGGACGCTCGTCTGGGACGGCGCCTCGGATTCGCTCTCCGTTCAGGTCGTATCGACGGCTTCCGAAGTGAAGGTCAAGGATCATACAAGGTTCTGGGCCCAAGGCGGCATCAGCATGAGCCTGGGCGATGAAGCGGGCTGGATCAGCAGGACAGTCGCGGAGAATGCGCCGTTCCCTGATGAGCAGCGTCTGCGCTCTGCTGCCGTATACGATGAGAACGGCATGCTGTATTTGATTGTGAGCGAGTCGCTTAGCACGCTTGAAGCCTTCAGGACGGCGATTCTTGGCACGTTCGGCGACGGAAGACTGGTGGACGGCATCTTCCTGGACGGGGACGGCTCATCTCAATTGCTGAGCAAGGAGATGAAGCTTACCGGGGATAACCGCCCTGTGCTGCAGATGCTGCGCATTACAAAGTAAGTTCATCAGGGAACTGGAAGGTTGGAGGAGTCTGGACAATGACACGTTTGCCCATCGATGAGGTGCTGCCTGAATTGCTGCTGGCGCTGCAAGAGCGGAGCGGGGCTGTGCTTGTGGCCGAGCCCGGTGCCGGCAAAACGACAAGAGTGCCGCTTGCATTGCTGGATCAGCCCTGGCTGGGCGGCAAAAAGATTGTAATGCTGGAGCCGCGGCGGCTTGCCGCCCGTTCGGCTGCTCAGTATATGGCACAGCTGCTGGGAGAGAAGGTTGGCGAGACGGTCGGCTACCGTGTTCGTCTGGATTCCAAGGTCGGTCCGCGTACGAGAATTGAAGTGGTTACGGAAGGCGTTCTGACACGAATGCTGCAGGATGATCCGTCGCTCGATGAAGTCGGCGCGGTGCTGTTCGACGAATTCCATGAGCGCCATCTGCACGGCGATCTGGGGCTGGCCTTATGCCTGCAAGCGCAATCGCTGCTTCGCGAAGAGCTCAGGCTGCTCGTCATGTCGGCGACACTGGAGGCCGAGCCTGTAGCCGTGCTTCTGGGAGATGCCGCTGTGATCCACAGCAAGGGCAGGAGCTACCCCGTCACGACGCGCTATGCGTCTGCGCGATCAACTGCGCCGCTGGAGCAGGCTGCGGGCCAGACGGTCCTTCAGGCGCTGAGGGAAACGGAGGGGGATGCGCTGGTATTCCTGCCCGGCGCGGCTGAAATTCGCAAAGCCGCGAGCTGGCTTCGGGGGCAAGGGCTGCCGTCCGGCGTCCGTCTTGCCGAGCTGCATGGCAGCCTGTCGCTGGAGGAACAGGCAGCGGCGATTGCGCCTTGCGCACCGAATGAACGTAAAATTGTGCTTGCGACGTCAATCGCAGAATCCAGCCTTACCGTAGAGGGCATCAAAATTGTCGTGGATAGCGGCTTGTCGAGAGTGCCGCGCTTCTCGCCCCGCACAGGGCTAAGCCGCCTGGAGACTGTACCGGTATCACGGGATTCCGCGGACCAGCGCAGAGGGCGCGCTGGCCGCGTGGCGCCCGGTCATTGTTACCGCTTGTGGACGGAGCAAGAGCACCCGCATCTGCCGCAGCATACCAGGCCGGAGATGCTGGATGCGGACCTGTCGGCGCTGGTGCTGGAGCTGGCGGTATGGGGGACGCCTGATCCCTCGGAGCTGCAGTGGCTGACTCCGCCGCCTGAAGCTGCGTATGAAGGCGCTGCTGCGCTGCTTCATAGCTTGAATTCGCTGGATCGGTTGGGCAAGCCGACAGCGGAGGGCCTGCGAATTGCCAAGCTTGGCATGCATCCCCGCCTTGGCGCGATGCTGCTTGCCGCTGAAGCACAGCCGGAGGCGCTGGATCGGGCTTGCGTGCTGGCTGCGCTGCTGAGCGAGCGCGATATTCTCGGAGCGGAACGCAATGTGGATATCGCGCTGCGTGCGGATGCGCTGCACAGTGCTGGCGGCAGCGTGCCGGCGGCTCATCGGATCAGGGCGCAGGCCGGGCAGTGGCAACGCAGAGTGAGGGAGCGGCAGAGAGAAGCCGGGGCTCCAGCTCAACGGCACAAGGGGTTAGCTGCTTGGTCGGACGGCTCTCTGCTGGCATATGCCTATCCGGATCGCATCGCCCAACGCAGGGCGGACGGACGGTATGTGATGGCAAGCGGCAGAGGGGCGGTCCTGCCGGAGCTTCAGCCGCTGTCTCGGTCGCCCTATCTTGTCGTCTGCGAGCTGGATGACGCCGGTGCAGAGGGGCGAATCCGCCTTGCTGCGGACATCAGCCAAGCAGAGATCGAAGCGTGCTTGACCGCGCATCTGGTCAGGGAAGAAGCGGTGGAGTGGGATCCCGGAACAGGGTCCGTACGAGCGAGACGGAGAGTCAGGCTGGGAGCGATTGTCCTTAGCGATAATCCCCTCGAAGGAGCGGACCCGGAAGCTGTCGCAGACACGCTACTTGCAGGCATCCGGCTGAAGGGCTTCTCCGCGCTGCCGATGAGCAAGAATGCGCTCAGTCTGCTCGGACGCATGCGGCTGATGAGCCTGAGCGGCGATCCGCTGTGGCCCGATGTGTCGGAGGGGGCCTTGCTCGATACGCTGGAGCATTGGCTGAAGCCGCATGTCTACGGCATGAGAAGCCTCTCTGAGCTGAATAAGCTGCCGATGGCTCAGCTAATAGGAGACCTGTTGACCTGGAATCAGGCCAGGGAGCTGGATGAGCAGGTTCCGACCCATATTACAGTGCCCAGCGGCTCACGAATTCCACTGGATTATAGCGACCCGAGCTCTCCTGTGCTTGCTGTAAGGCTGCAGGAGCTGTTCGGATGGAGGGAGACGCCGAGACTAGTGAACGGCAGGCTGCCTGTTACGCTGCATCTGCTGTCGCCGTCCCAGCGTCCTGTGCAAGTGACCAAGGACCTGGCCAGCTTCTGGGAGCAGGCGTATTTCGAAGTGAAGAAGGATCTAAAGGGACGATACCCCAAACATTATTGGCCGGATAATCCATACGAGGCCATAGCGACGAACCGGGCGAAGCCCAGGCCGTCCACATCATAGGGCAGGAAGGAGTGCAGCCGCAAGTGACATGGCTAACGATCGTATTCGGCTATTGGATTATACTTAGCCTATACGGATTTACGCTGATGGGATTGGATAAACGCCGGGCGCAAAGAAGGGCGAGGCGCATTCCGGAACGCCGGCTGTTTTTGGTAGCCGCTATTGGAGGCGCAGCGGGTACTTGGTACGGCATGAAGCTGTGGCGCCATAAGACGAAGCATCAATCTTTTACAGTAGGAATACCTTTTCTTGTTGCGGTGCATATTCTGCTGCTGCTGGTAGTTACCGGATTATGGGTAAGGGGAGCCGCTGCATGATATAGCGTTGGCATGACATTCATTGAAGCTGGGCTCCTTGGGGGCTCAGCTATTTACGCTTAGGAGGGAAAGAGATGTCGGATAAATCCTTGCAGCAATGGGAACAAGAGAGGCTGGACAGCACTCTTAGGGATATAGAAGAACAAATTCGCACTATTGGCCCCCGGTACACGGGGGATGACTTCACGGAGCAAATGCTCGACCTGCAGCGCGAGGAACGGAAGCGGCGTCTGGAGATTGCGAGAAAGGAGCCGTACTTCGGCCGGATGGACTTTCAGGAGCTGTCCCAGGACGGCAGGAAGCCTGATGCGCCGGAGCATGTCCAGGCGCTCTACATCGGCAAAGCGGGCGTCGCCAAAAACGGCAGCAACGAGCTGCTCGTTATCGACTGGCGCGCGCCTGCCGCAAGCATGTTCTACTCCTTCACAGGCGGCGACGACCCCGCCGTATACGATTCGCCTGATGGCGAAGTGACGGGTTATGTTCACCTGAAGCGCAACTTCATGATTCGGGGTGCCGAAATTGTCCGTCTGGTGGACAGTTATGTAAGAGGGCAAGAGGAAGGCGCAGTGTCGGATGAGTTCCTGCTCTACCGGCTGGGCGAGAACAAGGACAATAAGCTGCGGGATATTGTCTCGACGATTCAAGGCGAGCAGGACCGCATTATTCGCGCGGAACGCAGCAAGGCGCTGTTCATTCAGGGGGTTGCGGGCAGCGGCAAGACGACCGTAGCGCTTCACCGGCTTGCGTTTCTCCTTTATCAATACGAAGGCAGAATACGGGCGGAACGAATGATGATTTTTGCTCCGAACCGCATGTTCCTCGATTATATTTCCGGCGTCCTGCCTGAGCTCGGGGTCGGCGATATCGGCCAGACGACGTTCAGCGATTGGGCTGTCGAACTGCTTGAGCATGACATTAAGCTGGCAGATCCTTCGGATACGATGGCATACTGGTTCGAGGAGCATCGGACAAGCGAAGAGCTGGAGCAGGCGTCAGGCCGCTGGAAAGGCAGCATAGCGTTCAAGGAAACGATCGATGAGCGGCTGAATGAGCTGCAAGCCAGCATTGTGCCGACCGCCGAATTTATCCCGCTGGACGGCTTCCGGCTATCGCCGGAGACGATGCGGGAGTGGTATGATACGGATTATGGCGAAGAGGCCATTATGGTCAAGCGGGACCGGCTTGCCAGCCGGATCAAGCGCTGGCTGGAGTCGGAGCTGAAGCACCGCGGCGTAGCCGACAAGAAGAAGCGGTCTGCGGCGCTTGCCAAGCTGAATTCCTTTGTGAAGCGTATTCCGTCCTTCACGGCTGTAGGGCTGTACATTACATTGTTCAAAGGCAAGCAGGCGCTGACGCAAGTGCCGAAGCCGATCGCGAAGGCGACTGCGGAGCGTATGGCTGCCGGCATTGCCGCAGCGGAGGATTTGGCGCCGCTGGCTTATATTCATCTCAGGCTGTATGGACTGAAGGTTCCGGCCTTCGACCATATTGTCATTGACGAAGCGCAGGATTATTCGCCGTTCCAGCTGGAGACGCTGCGTCTATGCCAGCGCACGACTTCCATGACGGTGCTGGGCGATCTTCAGCAAGGGATTCACAGCTATGCGGGCATTCAGAATTGGAACGAGCTGATGGGATTGTTCGCGGAAAAGGATACCGGATTTTTTGAGCTGAACCGAAGCTACCGCTCCACTATGGAAATTATCGATTTCGCCAACATTATTCTGAGCGGGATGACTGGCGGCGTGAAGCCGGCCGTTCCTGTCTTCCGGAGCGGAGATCCCGTCGTGACTGAACCGGTAACGGATGAGCATTGGCTGCCGAAGCTGCATGCGACTGTCTCCGAGTGGCTGCAAGACGGAGGCTACGACACCATTTCGGTTATTGGCCGGACAGCGCGGGAATGCGAGGAGATTCATCAGTATCTGACGGCGCAAGGCCTAGCGGCTTCGCTAGTTCAGAGCAAGCAGCCTACTTATGGCGGAGGTCTCACTGTCGTGCCGGTCTATCTGTCGAAAGGGCTGGAATTCGATGCCGTGCTGATTGCGGATGCGGGCAGCGACAATTATGACAAGCTGGATGCGAAGCTGCTCTATGTAGGGTGCACAAGAGCTTTGCATAAGCTGAAGCTGCTTTATCGCGGCAGCAAGTCCACGCTCATTGATCGTGAACAGCCTCAAGAATGACGTCTGTTAAAGCCTGTGAGCCGCATTCTAACCATAAGGAACGCCGCCCGCCGCTTGCTTTGCTGTGGCGGGCGAAGGAATGGATGCGGTCCATACACGCAATTTGCCGGTTTAATGCCATCCCACTATAAGCATTGTACTAGCCGAAATATGATCATTTCGGCGTTTTTGCCATGAATCATTGCCAGAAGCCGCCCGCTGCCAGCTCATTCGCGCGTCCCTTTCCGTTTCAGTATAATATAGGAAATATGTTGAGATTGTCAGCCGAGAGTGAGAGATTCCTAGAGAATGGTAGTTCAACAGAAACGATCGATTGCTAGCAGCACTTATTTTATGGTGATCTTGTTCGCCGTTGTGTTATTAGTTGCGGCTTCTGCGATGAAGGGCAGATTGAAGGAGCCTTCGCCGGTCCCGGTTGAAGGCCTATTGCAGCTGGAGAATTGGAATTTGCAGAGAGACGGCAGAGTAACGCTGGCGGGGGAATGGTTGTTTTACTGGGACGAGCTGCTGACAAGCAGCAGATTACACGCGAGCGGACCGGAACTCGGCACCGGCGCTGTCGTCCGCGTCCCTCAGCCATGGAGTCATTATAATTTGAACAGCCTCCGGCCTCACCATAAGGGCTATGCAACTTTTCGGCTGCTCGTGGAGCTGCAGACCTCCGCCGATGTGCTGGCGCTCAAAATTCCGGTGTTGCCCACAGCCTATAAAGTGATAGCAGACGGAAAGGTCATAGCGGAGGGCGGGAAGGTGTCCCCAAGCGAAGCGAGCTCCGCTCCAGCCTATCATCCCCAGACCGTCTACTTCAAGCCGCAATCGACCTCGCTCGACCTGATCGTTCAAATCTCCAATTATACGGAACGGGACGGGGGGATGACGGAAGCGCTAGAGCTTGGCAGTGCAGACAATATGCGGATGCTTCGAGATCAGGAACTGGCCGGCACCATGTTTTTTCTCGGCTCGGCCATTATTATTTCCTTGTACTATTTCTATACATGGATCGTTTACGGCTTTGTCCCGGCCGCATTATACTACAGTATTTTATGTATGCTGGCAGCTATCCGAATGCTGGTCATCGACCATATGTTTATTCTGCAGCTTGTACCCGGCATGTCGGTTGACTGGCTGACCTTTCTGGATTCGCTTTCACTGTATGGCGGGATCGCCATTACGATCCTATTCGTCCATCAGCTATTCCCGAATGAATTCAACCGTTCTGTCATGAAAGTGCTTGCCTCGGCCGGCATCGTATTTAATCTGTCCTTGATCGCATTGCCGCTGCATCTCTATCCTGTTATTCGGCTGGCGTTCTACCTCTATGTACTGGTGATAGGCGGATATTTGGTGTACATGCTGACACATGCCATTCGTAACGGCAGGGAAGGCTCAGTCGCCCGTGCGGCGGGCTTGGTCCTAAGCGTGCTTGCGCTCCTCCATGATTATCTGCTAACCCGGGACGTGGCCATGCTGTTTAATAAGCCAATTCTTTATTATGTTATTTTTTTATTAATATTTCTGGAGACGACCGACTTCTCCAAGCGCTTTCTGGAGCCGCGCCTGCAAGCGCGCATCCGCTCTCCTGCTTTGCCCGTTCAGGGGGCTGCCGGAGAGACGGAGGACGGATTGAACGGCTTGACGGCTGATGCCGCAGCAAGAACCGACCAGGTCAACGGCACGACGCTTCACATTCTCGTTGTGGGTGAGGATTGCTGCTCCCTGCGATTGATTCATGAAACATTGACGAATGACCGCTATAAGGTCTCATCGGTTATGGACGGGGAGAAAGCGCTAGATTACATGGATCAGTCCCGCAAGCTCGACGTAATGCTGCTGAATGGTTCCATTCCCGACATGTCCGGCCTCGAGCTGGTGCGGCGGATTCGCTCGAATTACAGCTATGCGGAGCTGCCAATTGTGATGATGAGCTTCAAGGATGACGTGACGGATATAGCGGAGAGCTTCCAGGCCGGCGTCAATGACTTTTTGCTGAAGCCGTTACATGCCCATGAGCTCCATGCCCGGATCGATATGTTTCTGGAGATGAAGCAGCTTGCGGAGTCGGCAGCCACCTCCGAAATCGCTATGCTGCAGGCGGAGATCAAGCCGCATTTTTTGTACAATACGCTGAATACGGCGCTGACTCTTACGCTAGAGGAGCCGCAGAAGGCGCATGACCTGCTGCTGAAGCTCAGCTCATACCTCAGAAACAGCTTTCAAATGAAGGATACGAGCCGGTTTATCGGGCTCAGCGAAGAGATCGAGCTTGTGAAGTCTTATCTGTATATCGAAAAGGCCCGATTCGGCCATCGTCTGCATATCGAATACGATATCGACGATTCACTGGATATTACAGTTCCGCCTTTAATTATTCAGCCCATTATGGAGAATGCGGTGAAGCATGGGGTGACTCAAAAGCAGGAAGGGGGAAAAGTGAGGCTGACAGCTAGGGCCGATCACGGCTATCTGCAAATTATTGTGGAGGATAACGGCGCAGGCATGACGAGCGAACGAGCGGAGTCGCTGCTGCGGCAGGAAGCGCGGCCAAGCGGCATGGCGCTGATGAATATTCACCAGCGGCTGCAGCTTATTTACGGGCATGGTCTGACTATTTGGAGCGAGCCTGGGAAAGGGACCAAGGTTGAAATCCGGATTCCGGAGCAGGGGATGGAATAGCCTTGAGCGGAGGCTGTGCAGGTGCTGTTTTCAGTTTGCTTTCAGTCTGACACTTTATAATGAAAATAGTGCTGTCGAACTATGGCGAATATCGTCAAAATGGGCAGTAGAGCGCATGCATTACGTTTAAAGGGGTAATCAGATGCAGCATTATGGAGCAAGATTATCGGATCACGTCCCGAAAATAGCGGTTGGTACAGAAGATGAGGATAGCTATAAAATTGCAAGATTCATGCTTTTGCTGGCCGGCCTTGTCGTAGACCAACTTAGATTCAATCGCTCGATCGGAAGCGGGGGCCAAGTCGTAATGCCGCCATTCGGCAAAACATTGACGGATGAGCTTGGGGAGTGTATTCTCCATTTAATTCGCGAGGCCAGCGTGCAAGGTGTGGAGCTGCCGCTGGTCGTCACCATGCTGAAATCCGGCAAACGTCCGCCAATCTCCGTCAGAGACGCCTTTGAGCCGGGATACTACTGGGTAGACATCAGCGATACGTCATCTATGAAGCCGCTTATGTATTCCATATTTGTAAAGACTTATGTCCATTCGGGTGATGCAAGCAGTCTCGAGACGGACCTGACGCGATAATAACGATGCCTCTAAGAAGAGCTGGAGAGGGGTGCAGATCAAAAACGCATCGTGGGAGCATTCCGGGATGCTCGGCATGCCTATTAGATCGTTTATTCGGATTGGATGCGGCAGGGGGTTGTTGAGGTGAGGAAATGAAGATCAGGGTAGGAATTGTAGATGACGAGGCTCCGGCTTTGAAGCGCATCAGCAAAGTGCTCTCCGGTTATGACAACGTATCCGTTGAAGGCATATATACGGATCCGGCGCTGCTGCTTATGGAAGCAGAGGCCGGGAAGTTCGATCTCGTGCTGCTTGATATGGAGATGGCCGTCATGCACGGGCTGGAGCTCGGCCGGCGGATCTATGCCATCCGGCCGAAAGTGCAAATCGTATACATCACCGCCTATCAGCAATACGCCCATCAAGCCTTCGATGTCGAAGCGCTGGATTACATTATGAAGCCGGTCACCAAAGAAAGCATGGGAAGAGCCCTGAACCGCTTTGTCGCACGTCAGGTGCTTGCCATGCCCAGCAGAACGATGAAGGCGATTATTAAATGTTTCGGCTGGTTCAGAGTCGAGACGGAGCATGGCGTTCTTGTCAAATTTCGCAATTCAAAATCGAGGGAATTGCTTGCGCTGCTATTTATTAACCGGGGTTCGCCGGTCAGCAAGAGCAAAATTATAGAAGCACTATGGTCTGGCAAAGACGTTGAGCGAGCACAAGTCAATTTGCATTCCACTGTCTATCAGCTGCGCAAGGATTTGGAACAGCATGGATTATTCGACATCGTAGAGCAAGATAAAGGTGAAGGCGGCAGCTACCGGCTTAAAGCTCCGCCTCTTCGTGATGAATGGACCCAGTTTGCCGACCTATGCGGCGCTTACCGGACAGAGCGGCATATTCATTATGCGCGCGAAGCCGTACAGCTTTATCATGAAGGATTTCTGAAGGAGCATGACTGGGAATGGGCGGCCGCAGCCAAGCTGAAGGCCGAGTCCGATTTTCACGCTATGCTGGAAGCGGTTATCCGCCATGAGCTGAGCGGCAGGCATTATGCCGATGCGCTGCCGTATATGTATCAAATGGTAGCTTCTAATCCCTATCACGAAGAATATCAGGCCCGAATTATTGCAGCGCATCTGCTGGAGCATGATCCTCTGGCGGCTGAGGCGCATTATGATAAAATATCCCGCTTATTCCAGGAAGATTTAGGCGATCCGCCTTCCTTTACACTGCGGCAAGTAGCCGTTAACCCGGAAAAATATATGCATACATAACGTAAAGATCCGGCCGTCTGGCCGGGTCTTTTTTGCTTGGATTCGACAGACTCTATACTATAGCCGCATTGAGATAATAAGTATCGGTTCACCAGCAATCCGCTCCATCTACATGAAGTTGGGATTGCTGGGGGTTTCAGCGATCTTTCAGTCCTAATCTCTATAATGAAGGTAGAAATGTCGAATTATGGCGAAGATTTCAAAATCAATAGGAAGAGAGACGCGGTTATGCATGTGCGATACACCATTCATCAATCAAAGCTGCCCAACGACGAGCTGATTCAATGTTACTGCGAAGCGGTGAGATACGGCTGCGACCCTTTCTTTATCCGCATATTGGCCGATACGATTGCGGATCGCGGACTGAAGGTTCCAATGGAAGAAGAATGCGGACTTGACACGAGGTAATGCAAATATAAAGGCTGTCATGAAGAGGTGCAGCCGGATCTTGCTCATAATCGTCTATCCTCCACGCGCCGGGATGTGCTAATCTATAACAATGACACCAGCAACCGTGGAGGAATGATAGATTTGGATTTTCGCATGCATTATTTATCTTTTTTCGTCATTCATACCGATGGCGACCAATCGGCGGCATCGTCAGGCAGGCGCTTTAAGCATTATCAGACGCTGGATGGCGATGATTACGAGCAGAGCGAGCTTAAAAACTTCTTGGACGATGAATTTGTGCGGATCGTAAAACGGAAAGTGGAGCGCAATCCGAATACAGCGAACGCTCCGACAAAAATCGGCCGTTTCATGGTGGAGCCGGGCTATGAGCTGGGCAGCAACCAGAACTATAATTTATTTCAGCGACTTAGGGATGCAGATACGAAGGACCGTTTCCTCGGCATCGCCGACGAGCTGGTCCGCATCTATATGGATACAAGCGCTGTGCGGGGCGGCGCATTCATTATCGCATTGTCCACGCTTAATACGTATTTCAACGAGCCGTTCCTCTTTCTGCTGAAGTGCGATTTCGAGCCGAAAATCGCCCGCATCTCAGATGAGCGAAGCCTCATTACACAGGTGGATATGGCCATCAGCGCGCGCAGCATCAAGTCGATTCAATATCCTCATATGCATGAGGAGGGAGCGCTTGATCATTGGGAGCTGAAAATTCATCAGGCGTCCCATGCCAGATACTTCGAGGATTTCTTGAAGTATGTCTCCTATGAGAAGCCGCTTCCGGAGGTGATCGGAGAGCAGGTTGTGGAGATGGTGCATCAATTCATCGCCGACAAATGGCAGGATGAGACGAGCACGGAGCGAAGCGAAGAAGTAAATGCGGTAGAGGTATGGGCTGCCAGCGAGAAACGCGACCTGCAGGAATGGTGGTCGCAGGAGCAGGTGGAGCATGCTTCAGCGGCGCTTGTGGAGCAGAAGCCGGATCTGCCGTTCGTCTTCAAGCTTGGCGGCGTTACAGTCAAGGGATTATTGTCGGATTTCGGCGACAGCATCCACTTCGCCAAGCATAACGGCAAGTATGTCGTCGTCGTCGAAGGCGATGGATTCCAATTCGAGAAGGGCATGTCTCCGGTGGAGCTCCTGCAGCCGCGCGAGCTGACGGAGGTGCTGCCGATTATTGGAACGGGCAAGCCATCTGATGAGGATGCTCAAGATCATCATGGTGGCGGATACCAGAGCAGCGGCGGGGAGGACGATTCTCCGCCCTGGTAATGATTGGCGATGCAGAATCATAGAACGACTTGAAAGCCATGGAGTATGATGGTTTCCAATACGGGCAAGGCTGTATAAGTGGAGAAGCCGAGAAGGCTTCTTCGCGCATCTACGCCACCTGAAGGGAGCCACTCCATGGCTGTTAATCTTATTCTTTTTGCGCTGCTCCTTGTGCTTACTGCTTTTTTTGTCGCGACGGAATTTGCGATTATACGATTGAGAGCGAGCCGCGTGCAGCAAATGGTAGACGAGGGCCTCAAAAACGCCAAGGCGATTCAGCAAGTTACCACTCACCTGGACGGATATTTGTCCGCCTGCCAGCTGGGCATTACGATTACAGCGCTTGGTCTCGGCTGGCTGGGCGAGCCAACGATCGAGAAGTTGATTCATCCTTTGTTCGATTGGGCGGGCATCCAAGGGCAGTTGGCAACCGCCCTCTCCTTTGTCATCGCCTTTATGTTGGTGACCTACTTGCATGTGGTGCTGGGTGAACTTGCGCCGAAGACTGTCGCTATTATAAGATCAGAGAAGGTGAGCCAATTCACGACTCCCTATATCATTCTGTTCTATAAAGCGATGTACCCGTTCATCTGGCTGTTGAACGGCTCTGCGAACAAGCTGGTGCGGCTGCTTGGCTTCCAGCCGGCAAGCGAGCACGATGCCCATTCTGAGGAAGAGATACGCATGATTCTGTCGGACAGCTATGAGAGCGGGAAGATCAACAAAAACGAATACGGCTATGTGAACCGGATATTCGACTTTGACGAGAGGCTTGCGCGCGAAATTATGGTGCCCAGGACCGACATGGTATGTCTGTATATCGAGAACAGCAAGGAAGAGAACATCAACATTATCAAGAAGGAGCAGTATACAAGATTCCCCGTCGCCAAAGGGGACAAGGACAATATTATCGGCATTCTCAACACCAAAAATCTATTTCTGCATGACTTTAAAGACGGTGACGGCGGAGCCACGGAGCTCAAGAAGATTATCCAGCCGCCGCTGACCGTGCCGGATGCGATGCCGGTCAATCAGCTGCTGCGCATGATGCAGCTGGAGCGGGTCCACCTGGCTATCCTTCTCGACGAATATGGCGGAACGTCCGGACTGATTACGATTGAAGACATGATCGAAGAGATTGTCGGAGATATCCGAGACGAATTCGACGAGGACGAAGAACTGGAGATCGAGAGGCTGGAGCAAGAGCATTATTTGGTTAACGGAAAAGCGCTCCTCAGCGAAGTGAATGAAGCGGCGGGGCTGCAGCTTCAGAGCGACGAGGCGGATACGATCGGAGGCTGGCTTTTCATGCAGCGGCCCGATCTGCCAAAAGGCGAGAGCTGGAGCTACGGCAACGCGATCTTTGTCATCAGGGAAAGGGACGAGCATCGCATCCGGAAGATTGAAATTTATACCGATTCGGCCGAAAGTGAAATGAGCCAGTATGGACATGCATAAGCTGTAAGAGAGGCCGGACTGCCGTGGTTAATTATTGGGGAGAGTGAGCAAGATGGAAGATATTATCAAGGCGATTATTATGGGCGTTGTAGAAGGCTTGACGGAATTTCTGCCCGTATCGTCGACGGGACATTTGATTCTGACCGGGGAGCTGCTGAATTTCACTGGAGACCGTGCCAAGACGTTCGAGGTGGTCATTCAGCTCGGCGCTGTGCTGGCCGTACTTGTCCTGTACAGACAGAGGTTCGTCAAGCTGCTTAATTTCAATTTGAAGAAGGGCAGCGGATTGAACGCGATGCACGTCGCGCTGGCGATGCTGCCGGCATCCGTACTGGCAGTTCTGCTTCATAGCGTAATCAAAGATTATTTGTTTGGCCCGACCACCGTGTTGGTCGGCCTCGTATTAGGCGGCATATTGATGATTGTCGCCGACAGGTCGAAGCGGAAGATTGTTGCGGAGGAGCTTGACGACATTACGTACAAGCAGGCGTTCATCATCGGCTGCTTCCAGATATTATCGCTATGGCCGGGCTTCTCCCGTTCCGGATCGACAATCTCCGGCGGCATGCTGGCAGGTACTAGCCAGAAAGCGGCGGCCGAATTTACGTTCATCGTATCGGTGCCGATTATGGCCGGCGCAAGCGCGGTCGATCTGGTTGGAAGCCGGGAGTTTCTGACAATGGGGGACATGCCTCTGTTCCTGATCGGACTAATCTCTGCATTTGTCGTGGGTATGATCGCTGTAGTCACCTTCATCAATATGATGAAAAAGCTTCGTCTCAGCTACTTTGCATATTACCGGTTTGCACTCGCGGCATTATTTTTCTTCATCATTCTATAATCGTCCATGAACAACAATAAGCCCGGATTCCGCTGCTATCGCGTGAATTCGGGCTTATTGCCATACATAGGGGGCGATGCCGTCTGGAGCAGCCGTTTACTGCTCTGCCTGGCGCTGCGCAACGGCCTGCTCATGGCGAAGCAGCCATTCCTTGCGCCACAAGCCGCCGGCATAACCCGTCAGGGCGCCGTTCGAGCCGATAATGCGGTGGCACGGTATGACGATGCTCAGCTTGTTCCTGCCATTCGCGCTGCCGACGGCTCTTACGGCTTTCTCCCTGCCGATTGCTTGAGCGAGTCCCTGATAAGTGCCGGTCCTGGCGAACGGAACTTCCTTCAGCGCATTCCATACTTGCGACTGGAAAGCCGTGCCTTCATAGCGGTAGGGAAAAGCGAACTCCGACCGTTTGCCGTTGAAATACTCTTCCATTTGCTTGGCGCAAAGCTGCAGCGCATCCGGCGTATCGGACTGGCAGCGATAGAGGGGCTCTTCCCGGTCCGGAAAGAGAATCGACAGTACTTCAGAGCTGGAGCCGACGATCTCCAGCACTCCGATCGGGGTGTTGATATCCAGCTTATATATGGTCATGATGATGACTCCTCCTGTGCCATGTGAATTGTTTTGCGGTATTCCGAAGGCGAGCAGCCCATCGCTTGGCGGAACGCCTTGTAGAAGCTGGAAGGGCTGAGGAAGCCGACTTCATAGCAAATCTCCAGATTCGACTGTCCGGTATGCATGAGCAGATGCGCTGCGCGGTCCATCCGGATTTTCTCCAGAAATACACGAGGGGTCACGGAGGTTTCCTGCTTGAACAGCCGATCCAGGTGGTAGGCGCTGAGCCCGACATGCTGAGCAATGTCCTTTAGTTCCAGCTTCTGCTTATGATGACGTATCAGAAACTCCTTTACCTCGCGAACAACGCCGACATTCGGCGAATGCTCGTTCTCCGGGCGGCATCTCTTGCAGGCGCGGTAACCGGCCGTCTCCGCATCATCCATATGAAGATAGAACTCGACATTGACTTTCTTCGGCTTGCGAGACCGGCACGAAGGACGGCAATAGATGCCGGTTGTTTTCACCGCCGTATAGAACAAGCCGTCATAGCTGCTGTCGCATGCCATAATGCGGGCCCACATTTCGTCAAAGGATAACGGGTTCATACCTAAGCCTCCTGCATCTCCTGTCTTGTCTTATTACGATACCATCTTATCAGGCCGATAGGGAGAGGTTCGTCCGCATTCTTGCTCTTATGGTCCGTGACAGGGCAGAAAAAAGGCATCCGCACTGCTCCAGAGGGGAGTGCGGATGCCTCAATGATGCTGCGGCTTAGTCGCGAAGCAGCTTGCGGTCAACTACAAACGGGCCGAACGGCAGGATAGCGGCGATACAGGCAGCGGCAAACTTCCAGAATGACCAGCGATGCTTGAGCGTAACGTGAATAACAGCCAAAATATAAAGCACAAACAAAAGACCGTGCAAGCTTCCGACAATTGCGACCATTCCAGGAGAATCAGCCCAATACTTGAGCGGCATGGCAATGAATAGCAAAACCAGGAAGGATAACCCCTCTAATAGACCGATTACCCGTAGTCTGCCGATTGCGGTTTTTAACATGTTGTACCTCCGGTTCATCATCTCATCGGCGCGGCTCACTTGTGCGGAGTGAGCCCGTCCCATAGCAATTGTACGATCTCGGAGGAGGTTTGTTCCAAAGTTTGCAAATCGTTCACAATCTCTTTGCGGTTGCGCACCGTCATCATAGCTGTAAAGACATGTGAGAGCAGCATCGGATCCCTATGCCTGATCTCGCCCTCATCCATTGCGCGTTGGAATACGCTGGCCAGCAGCCGGTGAAGCGCTTGTTCTCCGTCGCGAATACGGTCGATTTGTTCTTCGTCAAGTCCAAGCGATGCTTCCCGCATCATGGATTCGAAGTCGATATGCGCATTGCGCATGTGCTTTCTTGCGACCTCAAGCAAACGTTCCCTCAGAGTGCCGGGTCCATTCACAATCAAGGCGGTCTGGTCATGGGCAATCTTTAGCACAAAAAGCAGGCATTCCGTGAAGAGCACAGACTTGTTGCTGAAGTAATAATAGACGCTGGCCTTCGTAACGCCGCAAGCTTGCGCTACGCTCTCGAGCGATACTTTCTCAAATCCCTGCTCCATAAACAGCTGTGAAGCTGTACGCAATATTTGTCCCATCGTTGGCGGGGTGCCGGTCGCTTTCGGACGGCCAGGTCTGCGCTTTGGCGGTGTGGGTTGCAAATGCGTATCCTCCATTCAAAAAAAATTCAAAACTATAGGTTGATTAATTAACCTTCGGGTATATATAATTAATTCATCATATGATTTTATTATAACGTTAAGTTGGATGGAACGAAACGGAGGAGTAGAGAATGTTCAACAAGCTGGCCGCTTTTTTTGCGGGAAAGTATGCAAGGTGGGTAACCATTCTGATCTGGGTGGCCTTAGCCGCTATCTTGACGGTCTCGTTGCCGCCTGTCGGAGATAAGGAGAAGAACAACGCGCCTAATCTGCAGCCGGATAGCCCGTCCGTTCTGGCAGATGAAATGATCAAGCAGTATTTCCCTAGCGGCGCGGGCGTGCCTGCGCTCATCGTGTGGCACCGCGATGGCGGGCTTACCGAAGGGGATTACGCATCGATTCAGGCGTTGACCAAGGAGCTGGCAGAGAACCCGCTTGAAGCACAGGGAGATCTGATTCCTCTGCACTTGATGCCGCTGCCGGCTGTGCAGCAATTCGCTTCGGAGGATGGTTCGACGCTGACTCAGCCTGTTGCCTTCGCTGAAGCGACCGAGACGGAGCTGCTGAAGGAAAACATGGAGAAGATTAAAGAAATGGCGGCGGCGATCGTCGGCTCCGATCCTTTCTCCGTTCCCATTGAAGGGGCCTCGGATCTAAGCGCCCGCATTAGCGGTCCGGTCGGCATCTCGATCGATGCGACTGACCTGTTCCAAAATGCCGACTTTGTCTTGATGGCCGCAACTGTACTGCTTGTTCTGGTGCTCTTGCTGCTGATCTACCGTTCGCCGGTGCTGGCCTTTATTCCGCTAATCGGTGTCGGATTCGCCTATGCTGTAACAAGCCCGCTGCTTGGCTGGATGGCGGGAGAGGGGTGGATCACGGTTGATTCGCAGGCGATTGCGATTATGACCGTGCTATTGTTCGGAGCAGGTACGGATTATTGCCTGTTCTTCATCACACGCTTTAGGCAGGAGCTGACCAAGGAGAGCAGCCGATCGGCCGCGCTGGTGCGCGCGTTCAAGGGAGCCTCCGGGGCGATTGCGATGAGCGGCTTTACCGTTGTGCTTTCCTTATTCGCGCTGATGCTTGCCAAATACGGAGCATATGATCGCTTTGCGGTGCCGTTCAGCCTTGCCATTCTGATTATGATGATTGCCAGCCTGACGCTGATCCCTGCGCTCATGTCGGTCATCGGCAGGAAGTCGTTCTATCCGTTCATCCCGCGTACAGAGGAGATGGAGAAGGAGCGGGCGGCGAAGAAAGGCAAAGCTTACGAGGCCAAAGAAAAGCGCAAAACGTTCGGCGACCGTGTCGGCAAGCTAGTCGTAAGCAAGCCATGGACCGTCACAATTGCCTGCATTGCGGTGCTTGGCATACTGGCTGCAAGCTCGACCGGCATCAAATATACGTATGATTTGCTGTCTTCCTTCCCGGAAGATATGCCGTCCCGCGAAGGTTTCACAGTCATTCAGAATAACTATGCGCCAGGCGAGCTTGCACCGGTCACTGTCGTGGTGAAGAATGGCGAAGCAGCCGATCTTGCGGGCAAGCTGGCCGCTGTGCAAGAGGTCGATCATGTCTCTGAGCCGACAGTGAGCGAGGTGGATCCCGCTTATGCCTCCTTCAGTGTCGTGCTCAGCATCAATCCGTATTCGCAAGCTGCGATGGATGCGATTCCGCATATCAGATCCGCTGCGGAACAGGCGCTTGGCGAGGCAGGTTCTGCCAATGCGCAAGAGCAAGTATGGATTGGCGGACAAACGGCCGAGCAATATGATACCAAAGTGCTGACCGACCGTGACAACCGTGTCATTATGCCGGTGGTTATCGGCCTCATTGCCGTATTGCTGCTGCTCTATCTCAGATCCATTACGGCGACGGTCTATCTCATTGGAACGGTATTGCTGTCTTATGTAGCCGCGCTAGGACTTGGCTGGCTCATTCTTCATCATTTGATGGGCTTCGATGCCATTCAGGGCGCCATACCGCTGTACGCTTTCGTCTTCCTCATTGCGCTTGGCGAGGACTACAACATCTTTATGATCTCAAGCATCTGGCAGAAACGAAAAACGATGCCGCTGCTCCAAGCAATCCGTGAGGGCGTAAGCGAGACGGGCGGAGTCATTACATCGGCCGGCTTGATATTGGCGGCAACCTTCGCTGTACTGGCGACCCTGCCGATTCAGGTGCTGGTCCAGTTCGGTTTGATCACCGCGATCGGCGTATTAATGGATACGTTTATCGTCAGACCGTTTCTTGTGCCGGCCATTACGGCTATTTTGGGCAAACGCGCTTTCTGGCCAAGTAAAGCTGCGCCTGTCGAAGAATCGAAGCAAGTTCAGTTTAAATAGGTTGCGAATATTCGCGCTAAAAAAACGGCTCGACGCGGCAATTTTGTCGTATCGGGCCGTTTTTTGTCTTGGTGCAAATAGGCTGCTGTACATTTTTTTTTGAAACTTTTCTTCTTTATCTAACGTCTCTCTAATAAACCGTGAGGAATAGAGAAAGAGGAGGGTACACGGATGAAAGCAGGAAAGCTGGTATGGATGAGCATCATTTTTGCAGTGCTGCTCGGCAGCTTTGCGATCGGCCCCCAGCAGGCGAGCGCATGCAGCTGCGCGTTTCCGGGAAGCGTGAACGAGGCGAAGCAGAACCATGATGTTGTGTTCGATGGCACGGTTAAGGGGAAGAAGGCGCCGGTTCGCTTATTCACCAAATCATCGGCGGATCCGGTCACTTGGGCGTTCGAGGTGCATGAGATCTGGAAAGGAAAAGTGTCTCCGAGCATTGAAGTCACCTCGGCACAGTCGAGCGCAAGCTGCGGATTTGAATTTCAAGAGGGCATGAGATATATGGTCTACGCTCGAAATTCGGGCGATTCGCTGGAGGTCAGCTTATGCAGCCGAACAGCGCTTTATAGCGCGGCAGGACAGGATTTGGCCGAGCTCGGCATTGGCAGTGTGCCGCCGGCGCCTGGGCCAGGCCATCCAGCTGCGGCTTCGCTCTGGTGGGTAGTATGGGTTGGGCTTGCCGCTATACTGGCTGCAGCAGCCATCATCATCACCGTTCAGAGAAAGAAGAGAAGGCCAACAAGCATGTGAGGGATAGTCCGAACCTTGCCATATAGGGCTGGAGATTAAATAAGAAACATGGCCACAATCGTGGTTACAACCAAGCCGATGACGACCGGCTTCAGATTGCGTCTGGCCAGCTCGAACGGGCTTACGCCGCAGATCGCAGCAGCGGGAATGAGCGCCCAAGGCACAAGCGTGCCGCCGCCAACCCAGATCGCCGCGACCTGCCCAAGTGCGGTAAGCGTGGCGATGCCCGATCCGATTGCGTGCCCGAAGAGCTGGGCGATGGTGCCGGCAAGCGAGATGCCGGAGAAGCCTGAGCCGTCGAGTCCGGTCACGGCGCCTACAATCGCTAATGTGACGGATCCGACAATGCCGTTGACCGGCACTTCATGGGCAAGCGCAACACCCAGATCGTTCACGATGCCGTTCGAAGCCTCCGGCAGCTTCTCGCCGAACATCGCGAAGAAGCCGGAATCGCCAAGGTAGAAGAATGCGGCGATGGGAATGACAGGGCCGAATACCCGGAAGCCGAAGAGAAATCCGTCAATGAGATAACTCGTCGCTTTCTCCAGTCCTTTGCCCCGATGCGCCATCATCGTGATGACAAGCATAATAAGGATGGAAGTGCCGCCGATTAGCGCAGTAGCGTCGCCGCCTTGCAGATTGAAAGCGAACATCGCCGCGACGTTCAGCGCATAGAGAATCGGAATGGCGACAGCCAGAATTCGCTTGGATGTCAGCGACAGCACATCTTTCCCTTCATCAATCTTCTCGGCAGCTCCGCTGCCGGTGTCATTCACCGGAACAATCAAGCCGTCATTCCATCGACCTGTGCGTATATCGCGCTTCATCAGCCAGAACGCCGCTATAGTTGTGACTGTCCCCATTACGATCACAAGCGGAATGCTGGCGCGCATCACTTCGCTCACAGGAATGCCTGCGGCAGCAGAGGTCAGATTAGGCGCGCCTTGAATGATGTAATCGCCGGATAATGCAATCCCGTGTCCGAACAGGTTCATGGCTACGGCAGCTCCAAGAGCGGGCAGCCCTACACGAATGGCAACGGGCAGCAGGACGGCGCCGATCAAGGCAACGGCAGGAGAGGGCCAGAAGAACAGAGAAGTCACCATCATAATGATTCCGATACCCCAGAAGGCGAGTGAAGGCGTTCTCATGAATTTGGTGAACGGCGCAATCATCACTTCATTAATGCCTGTTCGAATCAGAATTCGGCTCATGGCGACAATAATGGAAATGATGAGAATCGTACCGAGTAATTCCTTGATGGCATAGATAAAGCTGTTGAAAATTCCGCTGACGGAACCTTCGATCGAAGCGGTGGCTAACAGGCCGATTCCCAGAATGCCTGCTATACAGACAAGCGTGGTATCGCGGCGCATGATCATGAATCCTATAATCGCCACTACAAATCCGAGATAAACCCAGTGAACCGCAGCTAATTGGATAGCCATACGCGATCATCCTCCCAGCAGGCAACGTAGCCGGAACGCCGGCTATCGTACTGTAATGTATGCAGGGATGGACATAGGCGTTCGCCGGAGTGCGGCTTGCCATGAATTCGGTTGCGCCTTGGGGCCTGCTATGCTATCCTACTAACGATATGGACGAGATGCTTCTTGTACAGCAAGCACGGAAAGGATGACCTTAAGGATGATCACGGTGAGCATCATGGATGCAGCGATGACTTATACGAAGGAAGACGGCTATGTCGGAAAAGTGCAATTCAGCGTCGAAGGGCATGCGCATGAGTATGAGATAACCTTACATAGCAAGCGCGGTACGGATTGGGGCTACGGGCTATTTTTCTTGAACGAATCGGGGAAAGAAGAGCAGCTGGAGCAAGTGGAGGACGAGCTGGAGGAGAATGACGAGCTATTCGATCAGCTGGTGCAGGCAGCGAAGGATAAGCTGGCTCCATAAAAAAGAAAGCCCATGTCCGAGAGGTTCATCCTCGAGACATGGGCTTCTTCGTCCCGGCGCATGACCGGAATTAAGCGGAATGATCGATATCATGTTTGACCGATTTGTTCTTGTTATAGCGGTATACGACAAACCCTGCGGCGGCGGCACACAATACGATCAGAATCCATGTGCCGTAGGAGGAAATTTCGTTGGACAGATCTTGAACCTTGTCCCCGACGAAGGAGCCGAGGATGAAATAGAACAGTGTCCATACCAAAGCCGAAGGATACGCGAACAGCATAAATCGCATAAATTTCATGCGGTTCAGTCCCATGACATACGGTGTTACATGGCGCAGGAACGGAAAGCATAGACTGATGCTAAGCGCATAACCGCCGTATTTGTCGCTAAGCTCCTCCGATTTGTCTAGAAACTTGGAGATGTTCTTCTTCCGGCGAAACCAATTGGACAGCTTGGCGCCCGAGAATCGGCCGATGCTGTATCCGAATGTCATAGCGGAGCATATGCCGAGGAAGGTCATGATGTAAGCGGGTACAGGATCAAGCGCGTCGGCAGCGGACAATGCGCCGCCCGTCATGACGACAGCCTCATTCGGGATCGGCAAGCCGATCAGCCCGAGGCAAAGCACAAGAAACAGAGCAACATATCCAACCTGTTCAATGATGGACAGCAATAAGTCATAAGCCATTGTAAAGGCACTCTTCCTATTCTCCAGTAGTTTCGTGAGTAAGGGAATCTAGTGTATAAGCGTAACATAAATCACACTGATTTTATATAACTCTTACGCGTGAGACAGCTCGACGTTCCGAATTTAACCATTTCGTAACTTTTTCCTGTCGAAGCTTCGCTATAATTAGTCTAGCTTAGTGCAAGATGAAGGAGCGAAGGGGAAAATGTTGAAATTTGGACAGAAAGTGGCTGTTCTCCGCAGCTGTGAATCCATTACATATACGATATGCTTGTCGATGCTTGGCGATGAGGCTGCCGCATGCGAGGCTGCCAAGCGCGTTCTTGCCGAGCTGTTCCAGGATCCTGAATTTTGGAAGCGGGAGGAGCCGCAGCGCCAGAGCTACATTATGCGCCAATGCTTCGGCTTCTGCATGATTCCGAAAGGAGGCATGCGCCAGGAAGCGGCATCGAGCTGCGTGTCGTAACGAAAGGACTTATACCCGATGAAGGAAGAAGCAACTGAATCATCCCGTACGAAAATTACAGTCGCTCTGTTCGTAGCGACTTTTCTTGCTGCTATTGAAGGCACAATCGTCGGCACAGCTATGCCCAGTATTACTGGCGAGCTGCAAGGCGTCCAGCAGTACAGCTGGATTATCTCCATCTATCTGCTCGCAACCGTAATTACAACCCCGATCTATGGCAAATTATCAGATTTGTACGGCCGCAAAAGAATGTTCATCATCGGCGCGCTCATCTTCCTGGCAGGCTCGATGCTCTCTGGCATAGCTCAGTCCATGACCGGCCTGATCTGGTTCCGGGCGCTGCAAGGGCTTGGAGCTGGTGCGCTCACTACGATTCCATATACGATTATAGGCGATCTGTATCCTTTCGAGAAACGCGCCAAGGTCCAGGGCTGGATGTCCAGCATCTGGGGGATTGCCGGTATTTCCGGGCCGCTGCTTGGCGGTCTGCTTGTCGATTATGTATCCTGGAGAGCGATCTTCTACATGAATCTGCCTTTTGGCATAGCAGCGCTCATCCTGTTGTCTCGCTTTATGAAAGAAAAGCTGGAGAAGAAAAAACGCCATATCGATTTTCCAGGGATTATTGTGTTTAGCGTAGGCATGTTCTTTTTCCTCTATGCCATGTCGCTTGTTCGCGGCGAGGGAGGAGAGGCTCAAGGGGGCTGGGTGACGACAGTGCTGTTCATACTGTCCGCTGCGCTGCTGTCTTGGTTTCTGTGGATTGAGAAGCGGTCGCCGGAGCCGATCATTCCGCTTCAGCTATTCCGAAGCCGACTGATCTCCATGGCGAATTTGATCAGCTTTATCCTATGCGTCATTAATGTCGCCGTTATCTTTTATTTGCCGCTCTGGTTCCAGGGGGTATACGGCAAGACGGCTACTTTTTCCGGCATCCTGATGATTCCGTTATCGATTGCCTGGCCGCTTGGCTCCATCGTGGCGGGCAATATGATTGCCAAGACAGGCTTGCGAGCCATCTGCATCATCTCGGCATGCTTCCTGCTGGTCAGCAATGCAGGCTTTGCTCTGGTGGACGGCTCCTCGTCGATCTGGCTGCTGGTGTTCTATACATTCCTGTCAGGAATCAGCTTCGGCCTGACGCTGACAGCATTGACGGTTGCCGTTACATCGGCAGTTGGAAGAGAGCTGCGCGGCGCAGCTGTTGCGAGCAATAACTTCATTCGTACGCTGGGCCAGACCATCGGCATTACTGTATTTGGCCTGATGCTGCATACGGGTACAGCGAACGATATTGATCCCGCTATGCTGGAGTCTAGTCTTCATCATATCTTTGTCTGGGTTGCATGGCTTTCAGTCGCTGTCCTGCTGCTGTCCTTCGTGACGCCGAGACAGGCCCAGGAAGAACCGCTCCAGGCTGGCAATCACGCATCATGATGAGTAACAGAGAAAGGCGTAACGGCATGGCTATGTTGATGAGTGATGAAACGATTCAGCTTGCAAAGGAATGGCGGATCAAGTCCGCTATCGTCTACCGCGACGGGGAGCTGCTGGAGGATTGGCATGATGGAGGGTCCGATTCGCTTGGCCCGTTGTATTCCATTACCAAAAGCGTACTGTCCGCTTTAATCGGCATAGCGCTGGATCGGGGCGAGATCGGCAGCATCGATCAGCCGATCGGCGATTATTTGGATGTGTCAGAGCTGGACGAGCAGTTACGCCGGTCCATCACGATTAAGCACCTGCTCACCATGACTCCGGGCTTCGAATGGCCTGACTTTGACAAGCCCTATAAGGAGATGCGGGCTTCCGCCGACCCTGTGGCATATACATTGGCTAAGCCGGTTATCCATGAGCCAGGCCATGCTTACACCTACAACTCAGGAGGCTCGCATCTGCTCTCCGCCATTCTGACTGCGGCAACGGGGAAATCAGCCGTTCATTATGCCAAGGAACGGCTGTTCCAGCCGCTTGGCTTCGAGGCTGCCCGCTGGTCCGAAAAAAACGGCATCAGCGAAGGAGGCACGGGACTGTCCTTATACGGTCATGATCTCGCCAAGATCGGCATGATGTATGTGCAAGGCGGAAGATGGAACGGGGCGGAGATTGTATCGCCTTCCTGGATTGAGCAATCCACCGCCCTTCATCATCGCGGACTGCTTCATTACGAACCGCCGATCTATGGCGGATACGGCTACCACTGGTGGATTTCACCTGAACCCTTCAATGGATGCGCCGATTGTTATTTTGCCTTCGGACATGGCGGCCAGCATCTGATGAACATCCCTTCACTAGGTCTTACCATTGTCATACGGAAAAAAATAACGAAACGCAACGACGCCAAATGGGCGAGAGAGCTGATCTTCCAGCATCTTGTCCCTATGGCATTGAAGTGACATCATCTTGTTATTGCAGCGCCTGATGATTGATTTGAATCGCAATTTGTTCCAGCCTCACACACCCACCCTTTAACTGCGGCGCGCTGCTGCACCTTATGCGATGCGGTGGCTGCTTCGGATCAAACCGGACAGCTTCCGCCTCTTCCCGCACTTTATTCCCTCATGACTTACCTGTACTCCTTTGTTTTCTCTATACCCGATTGCTCATGTATAAAGTTGCTTGCCAAACCCTAAAACCGAAAGGCGGATCATGTCCGATGAAAATGAAGTTTTGGTTATGTTTGGTTTTGTTGACCGTTCTCGCGGGATGCGCATCCTCGTCTCCTGATGGGGAAGGCGTAGTCTTTCATACTGACGGCAAGAAGATTCTCGTGCTGGATTATTCGGCAGAGCCGTATCTCGGCATGTCCTGGAACGATATCATGGATCAGTATGAAGGTTCGGCGATTATGCTGAATGCTTCTTCCGCCCGCTACAAGGTCGGCGACCGCGTCCAATATTGGATTCAAGGCGGGGTCAATCATTCTTTCCCTAGTCAAGGGGGAGCACGCAAGGTGAAGAAGATCGGGCAAGCCCCATCCGCGCCGCCTGTTCCTCCATCGCCTGAGACAGCTCCAGAGCAGCCTGACGGGAAATTTCGGGCGAAGCTTGAGCTGTCTTACCGAAAGCTCGATGTTGCGGAGTTGACGGAAGGAGAGGCAGGAGCGGACTGGCAGAGCATGCAATCCATGGATTTCGGTCAGATAGCGGAGCAAGAAGCAGTCTTTCATCTTTATCACACTCCAGCGTCGGAAGATAAAGCTGTGGACGCTATAAATGGGCTGCTGCAGTGGGGAGACAAGCGATATCCTATGCTTGAGCTGCTTCCCCACTTGGAGAAAGAGACGCAAGACTCGTGTATAGGGCTGTGCAAGATAGATCAAGCTGTTCCGGGTTCAGAAGATGTCAAGCTGATAGGCGGAATTCCGCTATTAGCGACAGGGTCAGGGCTATATAAGTATCTGTTTATTCATGGAGATGATGCTACAGGGATGTATTTCTTTGATGCTTGGGGACGGCTGCAAATGGCTGATATGGATGGAGACGGCATAGACGAGATGCTGCTCATCTTTGAAGGACTGGGCAACAATGCTCCTGATCTTTTTCTCCTGCGATGGAACGAAGGGACAATGGAGATAAGCCAGTCATTTTTGGAAGGGATGTCTCTTGGCCAAGGCCATCTGGCGGAGCTGAATCAACTGGAAGACGGGTCGTATATTGTACGCGTCTATGATCTCGCGAAAGAAGATTCGGTCTATTGGGATTACCGTATGAACGATGAAGGAGCTTGGGAACGGCAATAAAATACAAAAGAAATTCTCTTATATCTTATCTATGATTGGCGGGGGTTAGCGACATGCATGGAGAGGCAATTGATCGGATCGAAGCGATAGTGCCTGTCTTGAAGGAAATGCTCACAGGACGGTATGTGATCGCGCTTGGCGGGTCCTATGCAAAAGGATATATGGATGAATTCTCCGATCTGGATTTCTACGTCTATACGGATGGGGTCAAGCCGCTTGAGGAACGCCGGTCAATCCTATCAGCTATTGCCGATGCGGATCAGCCCTGTTATATCGATGAAAATATCGACGGAACTTTATGGGGCGGTTGCGCGGATTTTTACTATAGGGGCATGAAGATTGAGACAAGCGTAAAATCGATCGAAGGATACCAAAAGGCGATTCAGGATTGCTTAAGCGGCCATATATTCGTCGAGCCAACCTTCTGGACGCTCAGCGGCTATTTTAACTATATTTGCCTGTCGGAAGTGAGCTTTGTGCAGCCGCTCTCAGACGATGAGGGAGTATTGGCGGCTTGGAAGGAGCAAGTGCGCGAATATCCAGAGAAGCTGAGGGAAGCTATTATCCGGCAGTTTTGGTGGAAGTCGACGTTTTGGCTGGACAACTTCCATTATTTGAGCGCTATTGAGCGCGGGGATTATGTCTATGCCTCGGGCATCGCCCAGCAGTCCTTCCATTCGCTGCTGCAGGTGCTGCTGGCGGTCAACGGGGTATATTTCAAAGGCGACAAGAAGATTGGGAGACAGCTGTCGGAGCTCGCTTTCTGTCCGCAGCCGCTAGTTCAGGAATTGGTTTTTGTTCTAGGCGCGCATCAGGATCGGATACAGCTCAAGCGGCAGCGTGAAATGCTGGTTGATATTACCCATCAAATCAAAGAATATATGACGGACTCATCCAATATGAATAACGGTTAACGGAACTATTTATTGCGATGATGCGGTACTCTATGTCAGAATAGAAGAGGCTGCGACTAGCAGCTGTATCTATCATATTGAAGAATAGAGGAACGACGTTGAAATTCAGACCATGCATCGACCTTCACGCGGGGAAAGTGAAGCAGATCGTAGGCGAGACGCTTAACGACGCCATCATTGAAAATTTCGTATCCACCCACGACTCCGGCTATTATGCCGACTTATTCAAGAAGGACTCACTGACGGGTGGGCATGTAATCATGCTGGGGCCAGGCAATGAAGCTGCCGCGGAGCAGGCGCTGTCCCGCTATCCGGGGGGCTTGCAGATCGGCGGCGGCATTACAGCCGACAATGCGTCTGTTTATTTGGAGAAGGGCGGATCGCATGTGATTGTGACGTCCTATATTTTCCGCGACGGGAAGCTGAACGAAGATCATCTCCGCCGTATCGTATCTGAAGTCGGCAAGGAGCGTCTGGTCATCGATTTAAGCTGCAAGGAGAAGGACGGAAAGTGGTTCGTTGTGACGAATCAATGGAAGCAATTCAGTGATTTTGAAGTGAATGAAGCCAATATTCGTGAGCTTGAGGGCTATTGCGCCGAATATTTGATTCATGCGGTGGATGTCGAGGGCAAGCAGAGCGGCATTCAGGAGTCGCTGGTCCGCGATTTGGCGGAATGGGTGCAAATTCCGACGACTTATGCGGGCGGAGCACGATCGATTGCCGATATGGAGCGGTTCCTGGAGCTGTCCGGCGGGAAGCTGGATCTGACGATCGGCAGCGCTCTTGATATCTTCGGGGGCAATCTTCCTTATGAGGAAGTTGTCGCATTCAGCAGAGCGCTTCAAGCTTGACGATTTGAAAAGAAACGATACGGCCGGCAGCAATTGTGTCGATCTAACTGACTGCATCAATAACAAGCAGCCCCTTCGGAGCCTCCAGGCACCGGAGGGGCTGCTGCGTATAGAACAAGCTCTTTCTTGATTGAGCAAGAAGATGTATAATCGTGGAAGCGTATGGGATATGCCCATATAGAGGGGCCAGAAGGGGAGGGAGCCGAGATATGGAATTCAAAGGAGCTGTGCCGATTCTTCGTATCTTCGACGAGAGCAAGGCGAAGGAGTTTTATCTTACCTTTCTGGAATTTCAATTGGATTGGGAGCACCGGTATGAGCCTGATTTCCCGTTGTACGCTCAAGTGTCGAAGGGCGGCTGTGTGCTGCACCTGTCTGAGCATCATGGCGATTGTACGCCGGGAGCAGCAATCCGCATAGAAGTAGAGGATGCCAAGGCTTGGCAAGAGTATCTGCTTGCCAAGCAATACAGTTATGCGCGACCGGGGTTTTCGGAAGAATGGAAAGCCGTCCAGGTGACGGATCCATTCGGCAACCGGCTGCACTTTTATTCAGACAAGAAGGAGCAAGAAGAATGATGATGCATATGGCCAAGGAAGTGGCGATTGCAGCCGCTTACGAGGCAGGCAGATATATTAAGGAACGATTCGGCTCGTTGCTTCGCATAGAGGAGAAGGATGAGCACGGAGATGTGGTGACTGAAGTGGATCATGAAGCGGAGGCTATCATTCTATCGAAGCTGCGCAGCGTCTTCCCAGATCATGCGATCCGGTCGGAGGAAGCGGGAGACGACGGCAAGCAGAGCGAGTGGCAATGGCTTGTCGATCCGCTCGACGGCACGAACAATTTTGCGGCGGGACTGCCCTTGTTCGGCGTCTCCATAACGCTTATGCGGCAAAACGAACCGGTATTGTCGGTCATCTATGAGCCGATTACTGACCGGTTGTATACGGCAGCCGCCGGTGAAGGAGCAAGATGCAATCAACTCCCCGTCTCCATGAATCCGTCGCGGGCTTTCACCAAAGCCAAAGTGGGCTGGATTCAGGGTCATGCCGTTCAGCAGCGCGAAGAAGCCGTGCAGCTGCGGCATTATATTGATGTGAGCACGAAAAGAATGATGCGGCTATGGGCGCCAACACTGCAGTGGAGCATGCTGGCCAGGGGCGATCTTGATGCCATTATCGTCTATCATTCGGAGGGGGAAGACTTGTATTCCGGCATTCTGCTTGCGTTGGAAGCGGGGGCGGCCGTAACGGACTTCGAGGGCAATCCGTTCTCGGGAGCGGCTGACCAGCCATGCCTGATTGCTTGTCATCCGGACCGCTTGCCGTACTTTCTGAACATGCTGGCAGAAGGCATGAAGCATTAATCTCCGTATAGGATCAAGAATCGACAGGAAGGATCTGTATGTGATGGAGCTGCTGAGGGAAATCTATGAGCGTGATCTGGGTCTAAGCGGACGCGATGCTACCTCGCGCCGCCACGGCGGCAACTTTTGGATGCGCCGGGCGGTAAGAGGCATTATTTTCAACGCCCGATATGAAGTGGCGCTCCTGCACCGGAAGGAAGGGAATTATTATAAGCTGCCAGGGGGCGGCATCGAAGCGTCTGAGACGATGAAGATGGCGATGCAGCGGGAAGCCCGGGCTGAATTGGGAGCGGAAGTCGAGCTGACGGATGACATCGGCCTTGTCATTGAGTACCGGGATGAGCGGGAGCTGCTTCAATTCTCTTACGGCTATGTTGGTCAAGTTCAGGCAAGCGTTAAAGATGCAAGCTGCCCTGCTGAACCTGCCGAAGGTGAGGCGCTGAGCTGGCGCTCCTTGAAGGAAGCCATTCAGCTTCTGGAGAAGCATGTGCCTTCCACCTACGAAGGACATTTCATTCATGAACGGGATCTGTGTTTTCTGAAGCAATTACATCGATAAGGAGCCATACACCATGACAGCTGCGCTTCTGGGAAGCTTTATCTCCGCGATGGCAACGGTGCTCGGCGCCGTGCCGCTCTTGTTCGTCCGCTCGTTGTCGGAGAAGTGGAAGGATATATTGATCGCCTTTACAGCAGGAATTATGGTATCTGCCTCCACCTTCGGCCTGCTGCCGCAGGCGCTGAATGAATCGGGCTTAATTCCGCTAACGGTCGGCTTGATAATCGGAGTGGTCGTACTCGATCTGCTGGAAAAGAACATTCCGCATATCGATATTGAGCAGAAGAGGGGAATCAGCGCCTTCGATTCCAAGTCTCTGCTTGTTATTATCGCGCTATTTATACATAACATTCCTGAAGGACTTAGCACCGGCTTCAGCTATGCCAGCTCCAATGAAGGCTTGGGACCGATGGTTGCGATCGCTATCGGCGCGCAGAACATGCCTGAGGGACTGGTCCTTGCCATTTTCCTCACACAGTCGAGAGTCAGCAAGCTAAAGCTGATGCTGATCGTGACGCTGACGGGTCTTGTGGAAGTCGTTTCTGCGATAGTCGGTTATTTTGCCGCCAGCTATGTTGAAGCGCTGATCGGCTACGGACTCGCTTTCGCTTCCGGGGCGATGCTGTTCATTGTCTACAAGGAGCTTATACCGGAATCGCATAGCCATGGGTATGAAAGACCGGCTACCTACTCTTTCATTGGCGGCTTGCTCGTTATGATCTACATTAGCTACTTCTTCGGCTGACGCCGGAACAGAAAAGGAGCGCCGGGGGTTCATACCCAATGCGGCGCTCCTTTTCTTCGTTACGGGTTAATTGGCTGGCTTCTCGCTATTGCGAACCTGCTTGGGCGACGCCTTCGTGTCGTCAGCCAGCTTGTCGCCGAATTGATCCAGTCTGGACGGGCTTGCTGCAGGACCATCATTGTCAGGCTTATTGTTTCTTCCGGACATGCTCTTCACCTCCATCCAATTAGGATGAACGGGAAGAGGCTGGTTATGCATAATCGGTATAGAAGTTAGCCTTCTAAGACAAGTGTGTCTTAAATATTCAAATAGTAGATAACCGTTGCATCGAATCCGCCATCGGATGAACGGGCGAATCCGGGGATGCGTCCAGCTTCCGCATAGCCGAGTGACTTGTAGAGATCGTTAGAGGGATCGCCTGCCCGCGTATCCAGAATAAGCAAGCTTCGCTTTTCCCGCTTGGCTTGTTCGTGAGCCGCATGCATGAGCGCCCTTGCGATGCCAAGTCTGCGCGCGGACGGATGAACCATCAGCTTGGCGATCTCAGCACGGTGCGTGGCGTTTTTCTTCATGGCAAGCTGCAGTTGAATCGTGCCGGCTATTCTGCCGTTCACATAGGCAGCCCATAAGAAGACACCGGAGTCGACCGCATTTCTCCAATAATGTTCCGCTTCTTCTCGCGACAAGGGAGAGAGGAAGCCGATGGAGGCGCCGTCCGCGACGACGTCCTGAAGCATGTCTGACAGCTCGGCGATTTGATCTGAGGTTAACTGAGGCAGCAATTGAATAGATGGCGATGTATGCATGTATGGCGCTCCTTTGCCTATGGGATTTTTAGTATTCGGTTAACTCTATTATATGAAGCCGATTCGTTTCAGCAAAGAGCCCTCCGTTTTGGAACGTTCTTTTTTGCTTGGCAGCTCCCCGGGCGCTCCTCGTTCTGCTTGGACCGCTTCCAGCTCCGCTTTCCTCTCCTGCTCCGCTATTCTATCCTTCCACAATTGGCTGGGTACATAATCATGCCATAACATCGTCACCACTCCTGTTCTCCTGTATATGAATCCCATTATGCGCTCGCAAAAGGGGTAGAAAAAGTGTATAATCGAAGAAGATTATTTCCCCTTTTACATACATTGCCTCTAGAGGAGGGCATCGTCATGATTAGCGAAGAACGGTATTTGATGATGTACAGCAAGGTTGCGGAGTCGGTCGGCTCAGGCAAGCCGATTGAAGTATCGCTGGAGGGCCTCGCTGAAGCGCTGTACTGCACGGAACGGAATGTGAAGTTTATCGTCCGCAAGCTGGAGGAGGAAGGGTTCATCCATTGGCAAGCCGGCCGCGGCCGCGGCAACCGCTCCAAGGTGACCTTCCTGTACCCGAAAGAGAAGAAGCTGCTGGAATTGGCCCAGCATTATGCGTCGAAGGGCGAATACAAGCATGCGTTCGAGCTGATTGACAGCTACGGGGACGGTACAGGGGTGCGGCATCAATTCGTGGAATGGATGAACAGCCACTTCGGATACCGGACGGAGCTGATCGACGATCTGGAGGCGGATTTGCTCCGGCTTCCGGTCTATCGCCCGATCTTGACCCTTGATCCGAAGGATTTGTATTTTGCATTTAGTGCGCATATGGTTAGGCAGCTGTTCGATTGTCTGGTCAAGTATGATCGCGAGACGGAGAAGATTATTCCTTCGCTTGCGCATGCGTGGGAGCATGACGAGGAGGGCAAGGAGTGGACGTTCCATCTGCGGAAAGGCATTGCATTCCACCATGGGCGCGACCTGGAGGCAGAGGATGTGATCTATTCCCTGGAGCGGCTGAGAGGCAGCTCCGCGTCTGGCTGGTTCGTACGCTCGATTACCGAAATCAGGAAGCGAGGGCCGCGCACCGTAACGATCAAGCTGGAGAAGCCGAATTGGCTGCTGCTCCGTTACTTGTGCTCGCCGGGCATGTCGATTGTTCCGCATGATCTTGTGGAGCAGAATGAACAGTTCTGGCAGCGTCCGGTCGGCACTGGTCCGTTCCGCTTCGTCGAGTGGACAGCGGACCGCTTTATCATGGAAGCCAATCCGCATTACTTCCAGGGGAGGGCGCATCTTGACGGGGTCATTATTGTCACAATGCCGGAGGATACGGCGGCCTTCGCGAAGAATTGGAATCAGCTGCTGATTGATCATGATTCCAAGGATTTCAAGCCGGCGCAGGGCTGGAAGAAGGTCGAGAGCGTCTCCAACGGCTGCAGCCTGCTTACCTGGAACCGCTGCAAGAGCGGGCCTCAGCAATCCCCTCACTTCCGCAAGGCGGTCGATCTCTTAATAGACCGCTATCGGATGGTTGCCGAGCTCGGGGAAGACCGGATGCACCCGGCCAGCGGCTTCTATCCTGGCGAGGCGTCTTACAAAGGCGCTACTTGCCAAAATGTAGAGCGGGCAATGGAGCTGCTGAAGCAATCCGGCTATCAGGGAGAAATCATTAAGATTGCGACTTACGGCATCCACGATAAGGACGCGCGCTGGCTGCAGCGGGAGCTGACCGCGCACGGCATTGCCGTAGAGGTTTATTTGGAGAACTGGATGAGCATTCGCGAGCGAAAGGTGCTGTCTGACGCGGATTGTCTGCTGTATTGCGTTGTATTTGCTGAGGATGAAGTGTGCATGATCGAGCTGTTCGAGCAGACGGGCAATTTCCTGCGCGAGCATCTGGACCCGGAGCTGCTGGAGTGGGTCGAGGCGAAGATCGATAATGCGCTAGCCTGCCGGGGAACGGATGAGCGGTGGAGCGAGCTGATGGATATCGAGCATAAGCTGCGGGACGAGACGCATGTTCTTTTCCTGCTTCATAAGAAATATCAGATGTTCTACAATCCGCATATTAAAGGAATTGGCGTCAATCCGCTAGGCTGGATCGATTTCAAGGATATATGGCTCGAAAAAGTGTCTGGTTAAACCAATAAGCTGTGATCAAATTGAATGATCAAAACTCAACAAAGAATGATCAAATTGAACTTCAATATGATCATTCTTTTTATTGCGCAGGAAGGATACAAACTCATATTAAGCGACAAAAGCTCTGAAATTTCTTTTAAATGTAAACAAAAGAATGGGGGTCTTACAAGGAATACACAGGAAATGTCTCTTTCCTGCCCTTTTTAGCGAAATGATGTGTCGATTTAGCGATGAAAGGGTTTACATTTGTCTGAGAATTGTTTATGATCGTTTTAAGATTTATTATGATCAATTTATGATAATTATTGATTCTATTTTGATTGATGTGATATTATACAGACGAGGAGATTGATTGCAATGTCAACTGAAAGAGAGAAGCAAATCATCAGCTTATTGCATGAGAATTCGCCGCTTACCGTTGAAGAGCTGGCCGTGTCTCTTGACGTATCGGAAGTGACGGTACGGCGCGACCTGGTCGCGATGGAGAAGAAAGGCGTCATCTCAAGGCGGAGAGGCGGGGCTGCGCTACCTGATCAGGGGGCAGAGCCGTTGTTCGTCCAGCGGGAGAAGAAGAACCACGACCTTAAGCGGAGGATTGGCCAATATGCAGCCGACCAAATTCGCGAGGGAGAGGTCATCGCTCTGGATGTAGGCACGACGACGGCCGAGCTTGCGAAAGCGCTCGTCAAGAGGAGGGGCATCACTGTATTTACTTCCTCCTTCCAGGTGGCATCCATCTTGTCGAAAAGCAATCTCCATGTGTACATGATTGGCGGACTTATACGATTCAATGAAATGTCTATGGTAGGAAGCGTCGCGATCGACACGATCAAAAAGTTCAACTTCGATCGGTATTACCTGGGCCTTGCAGCCGTGAACAAAGAGCGCGGCTTGACGGACTACAGCGTAGAGGAAGCGGCAGTGAAGCAAGCTTTCATCGCGCAGTCCAAGGAAGTGATCGCGCTGGTAGACCGGACGAAGGTAGGCGAGTCCTCGCTGCTCAAAGTATGCGAATTTGATCAATTAAGCGAAATCATTACGAACCGAAGCGACGAGGGGAGCGGGCATCCGGCACTCGACCTCGGTTTCCAAGGGAAGATTACACTAGTGTAGCTCCAAATCAGGAAGGATTCGCGAAGCCGACGGAGGGGGAACATCTTATGTCATACGTACTCGGCATTGACATTGGGACATACGAATCCAAAGGGGTGCTCGTTAACCGGGAGGGCAAGATTCTTGCGCAAAGCTCCGTCCCGCATAAGCTGGAAATCCCGCATCGGGGCTGGGCGGAGCATGACGCGGAGGCGACCTGGTGGCATGACTTCAAGCAATTGTCGCAAACGCTCACCTATATGGCGCACATGAATTACGGCATCGCGCCTGATGAGATTGAGGCGGTCGGCGTCAGCTCCATTGCCCCTGCGGTGCTGCCGATTGACCGGGATGGGAAGGCGCTCCGCAAAGCCATATTGTACGGCGTCGATACCCGCGCAGAACGAGAGATCGATGCGATGAATGAAGAGATCGGCGAGGAGCGCGTGTTCCAGATCGGCGGCCAGTCGCTGTCGTCCCAGGCTGCGGGACCGAAGATCAAATGGATCAGGGATCATGAGCCGGAGGTGTATAGCCGGACGCATAAGTTTCTGTGCGGCTCCGGTTATCTGGTCTACCGATTGACAGGTCAATGCGTAATCGACCGGTATACTGCGGTGAACTTTGCTCCGCTGTTCGATATTCAAACGCTGGAATGGAATGAACAGGCGGTTTCCTATACGACGGAGGCGGAGAAGCTGCCTGCGTTGAAATGGAGCACAGATATCGTGGGTTGCGTTACAGCAGGTGCAGCGGAAGAAACGGGACTAGCGCAGGGGACGCGGGTCATTGCCGGCACAGCGGATGCGATGTCGGAGGCGATCAGCATCGGCGCGATTCATCAAGGCGATCTGATGATGATGTACGGCAGCTCCACTTTTTTTATTCTGACGACGGACCGCATCATGAAGACGAGAGAGCTATGGCCGAACGTCCATATTGTGCCGCGAGCCCATACGCTGACAGGCGGTACGGCAACGGCGGGATCGCTGACAAGGTGGTTTGTCGATCAATGCATGGGACGCGGCACGGACGGAGGCGAGACGTCGGGCTGGTCAGTTGAACAGGCATACATCCATATGGCTGAACAAGCGGCATTAAGTCCTCCCGGATCGAATGGATTAATAACGCTGCCGTTCTTTAGCGGTGAGCGTACGCCGATTCATGACGCCTCGGCCAAAGGCATGATGTTCGGTCTGTCGCTGAATCATACCGCAGCGGATATGTACCGCTCGCTGCTTGAAGGCATCTCGTTCTCGATACGCCATAACCTGGATGCGATGAAGGGGCTGGGCGCATCGGTACAGCGAATTGTATCTGTAGGAGGCGGCGTCAAAAACAAGCTATGGCTGCAAAGCGTAAGCGATATCTGTCAGGTTCGCCAAGCGATTCCTGAGGTTACCGTTGGCGCCGCTTATGGAAACGCTTTCATTTGTGGATTGGCTTTAGGCTGGCATGACCGGCTGGAAGAAATCGATGAATGGGTGAACATTATCCGCTATATTGAGCCCGGCTCAGAGCACCTGGATGTATATGAACGGCATTACGCGATCTACCACCGCTTGTACGAGCGGACAAAGGACTTAATGAAAGGCTTGTAGTAGTCAGAACGGAATCAAACGAAAGTCAGACAGATCAGCTTGGGAGGCTAGCGAATGGAAGAGCAGATGGCATACATGAAGAAGAGACTGCAGGAATTGACATCGCTTGCGGCAGTATCCGGTTATGAAGATCCAGTCATCCGGTATGTGACGGAGCAGTTGAAGGAAACAGGGGAAGACATTGGGGTCGACGCGCTTGGCAATGTGACGGTCCGCATGAACAAGATTGAAGGCAAAGAGCCTTACCGCGTCATGATCTTCGCCCATATGGATGAGCTTGGGCTGGTCGTGAACAAGATCGAGGACAGCGGGGTTCTGCGGGTGGAGAGGCTTGGGGGCATTCCGGAGAAAAGCCTGGCGGGCCAGACGGTCATCGCAGAAGCGGGCGGCCGTGTATGGCAGGGCATCATCGGGACAAAAGCGCATCATGTGACGCCTTCGGAGGAGAAGTACCGCGTGCTGCCGGTGAGTGAAGTGTTCGTTGACTTCGGATTCCGGTCGCGGAAGGAAGCGGAGGAGGCGGGGCTTGAGGTCGGCATGCCGGTCATGTATGCACGCCAATACTTCGATAACGGCTCGCGCGTATTCTCCAATGCGCTCGATAATCGCGTCGGGTGCCTGGCTCTGCTGGAATTGGCAGACCGCATGAAGGGAAGCGAGCTTCCATGCGAGCTCTATCTCGTCTTTTCGGTACAGGAGGAATTCAATTTGCGCGGAGTGCTGCCAGCTGTGAGACGCATCGACCCGCATCTGGCGATCACGCTCGACATTACGATTGCTACGGATACGCCGGATTTGAAATCGAAGGGCGATATTACGCTTGGCGGCGGCCCCAGCATCGGGATGTATACATTCCACGGCAGAGGCACGCTTGGCGGCCTGATTCCGAATCCGAAGCTGGTGAGGCATATTAAGCAAGTGGCTGCAAGCCGCGATATACCGCTGCAGCCTGCCGTATTCATGGGCATCTTGACGGACGCTTCGTTCAGCCAGCTCGAGAACGACGGCTTGCCGATGGTCGACCTCGGCTACCCTGCGCGATATACGCATGCGCCGGTGGAATCCGTCGATCTGGACGATGTGAGCAAGCTGATCGAGCTTCTGGAGCAATTGGTGCATACGCTTGACGGCAATGTGGATTTCAGCAGGGGATAAGACGGGCGATATGCTCTGATAGCAACTGAATAATCAACAAGATGAGATAGACATTCTGGGGAGGATGAACGTTATGACATGGTTGAAGGATGTACTCGGTACGGAGAAAGCGGTAATTGCGATGTGCCACTTGATGGCTTTGCCCGGAGATCCATACTTCGATAGCGAGAGGGGCATGGACTACGTCGTTGAGATGGCGAGGAAAGACTTGAAGGCGCTGCAGGACGGGGGGGTGGACGCAGTTATGTTCTCCAACGAATTCAGCCTGCCGTATTTGACGGAGGTGAAGACGGAGACGGTGGCGGCTATGGCGCGTATTGTCGGCGAATTGAAGCCGGATATTCAAATTCCTTTTGGTGTGAACGTCCTCTGGGATGCCAAGAAGTCGCTTGATCTGGCAGCGGCGACCGGGGCTCTCTTCATCAGAGAAATTTTCACGGGTGTATACGCCAGCGACTTCGGCCTCTGGAATACGAATGTTGGCGAGACGGTGCGCCATCAGCAGCGAATAGGGGCGGGCAATGTCAAGCTGTTGTTCAACATCGTGCCTGAAGCGGCCAAATATGTCGCGGACCGCGATATCGAAAGCGTCGCCAAATCTACCGTATTCAACAACCGTCCCGATGCGCTATGCGTATCCGGTCTGACTGCAGGCGCGCAGACAGATTCGCAAATTTTGAAGCGGGTTAAAGATTCCGTGCCGGAGACGGTTGTGCTTGCCAACACCGGCGTTCGCCGGGAGAACCTGGTGGAGCAGCTGTCCATTGCCGACGGCGCCGTAGTCGGAACTGCCTTCAAAATAGACGGAAAATTCGAAAATCATGTGGACCAGTCCAGAGTGAAAGCTTTTATGGATGATGTGAAGGCGTTCAGGCAGCGGTAATTCCGCTGCTGGACGTTTTGACATAAATTTAAAATCATCTTTAGGGGGAAGCAATCAATGGTCAAGAAACGTTCGATGTCTGCAGTTGCTATGTTACTTATCTTTTGCATGGTTATCCTCACCGCTTGCGGCGGAAGCAATTCGGGAAGCGACAATGAAAGCGGTGGGACGAACAACGGCGGCAATGAAGGCGGCAAAAAGTATAAAATTGCAACCGTTGTTAAGCTAACAGGCGTAGCCTGGTTCGACCGGATGGAGGAAGGCGTGAAGGAATTCGGCAAGACGACCGGGCACGACACGTTCATGCAAGGGCCTCAGAAGGCGGATGCGGCATTGCAGGTCCAAATTATCGAAGACTTGATTGCCCAGAAGGTTGATGCGATTACGGTGGTTCCGTTCTCCGCGGAGGCGCTTGAGCCTGTGCTGAAGAAAGCCCGCGACAAAGGCATCGTCGTCATTACGCATGAAGCGGACGGTATGGTGAATACGGACTTTAATATCGAAGCATTCGACAACTTGGAGTACGGCGCGTTCCTCATGGATAACCTGGCGAAGGCTATGGGCGAGGAAGGCGAATATATGACAACGGTAGGCAGCTTGACGACCAAGTCCCACATGCAGTGGGAAGAAGGTGCATATAAGCGCCAGCAGGAAAAATATCCCAATATGAAAGCGGTTGCCCGCCAGCTGGAGACGAATGACGACCAGAAGATTGCCAGCGAGAAGCTGCGTGAGACGTTCAAGGCATTCCCCAATCTGAAAGGCTTCCAAGGCGCGTCCGGCAACGACGCGGCAGGTGCGGCACTGGCGATTGAAGAGTCCGGCCTGATCGGCAAGGTGAACGTAGTCGGCACCAGCGTTCCGTCCGTCTCGCAGAAGTATCTGGAGAGCGGCGCCATGTCGATGATCGGATTCTGGGATCCGGCCGAAGCGGCGAAAGCGATGAATACGCTGGCGGTGAAGGTGCTGGAAGGCAAAGCGAATGAAATAACGGAAGGCTATGATCTCGGCGTGCCGGGTTATGAGAAGCTGATTGTGAAGGACGGCAAATATTTGTACGGCGCCGCATGGGTAGGCGTTACGAAAGAAAATGTAACCGATTACGATTTCTAATGAGAGGGTGACCCGAACATGCCTAAAGCCCTGATTGAGCTGAACCATATCAACAAATCGTTCGCAGGCGTCCATGCCTTGAAGGATGTATCGCTGCGGATCGAATATGGCGAAGTCCATTGTCTGGCTGGGGAGAACGGCTGCGGGAAATCCACTCTGATCAAAGTCATGTCCGGCGTTCACGCGCCGGACCATGGCGAGATAAGAATCGATGGACAACTGCGCAGCGGCCTGAATCCGATTGAAGCGATCAACTCCGGCATTCAAGTGATCTATCAGGATTTCTCTATATTCCCCAATCTGACGGTAGCCGAAAATATCGCCCTGAACGGCGAGCTTGCTGCAAGGAAGAAATGGATTAACTGGAGCAAGATGCGCCAAACGGCGAAGCAAGCTTTGGATAAAGTCGGCGTTGATCTTGATTTGAATGCGAAGGTGGAGCATTTGTCGGTGGCCGACAAGCAACTGATTGCGATCTCGCGGGCGCTGATGCATGAAGCGAAGCTGATCGTGATGGATGAACCGACTACCGCGCTGACTCAGAAGGAGGTACGCGCTTTATTTCGTGTTATCGAGGGATTGAAGCGGGACGGCATCTCGATTTTGTTCGTAAGCCACAAGCTGGAAGAAGTGTTTGAGCTCTCGGAGCGGATTACGATTATGCGTAATGGAAAAAACGTCATCTCCGAACGCGCGGATCAATTGAACCGCGAGAAGCTGGTATATTACATGACCGGCCGACAAATTGACGAAAGCTATTATGAGATCGGAAAGCAATCAGGCACGCCGCTGCTCAGAACAGACAACTTGTCGCTCAAGGGCTGCTTTGAACATATATCGCTCAGCATTCATCCCGGCGAGATCGTCGGACTGACCGGACTGCTTGGCTCCGGCAGAACGGAGCTGGCGGAGGCGCTGTTCGGACTGACGCCGGCAACCTCGGGAGAGATCTTCCGCGATGGCGAGCCCGTCAGCATCCGGTCTGTCCAGGACGCTGAGACGCACGGAATCGCTTATGTGCCGGAGGACCGGCTTACAGAGGGGCTGTTCCTGGAGCAATCAATCGAGCGGAACATGGTCGTCAGCGTGATTGACGAGCAGAAGGACAAGTGGGGCATGATCGACAGACGCAAGGTGAAATCGGCCGTTCGGAGCTGGATTCAGAAGCTGGGCATAGCCGCGCATTCGCCGCTCGCTCCGGTGAAGACGCTCTCTGGCGGCAATCAGCAGCGTGTCGTGCTTGCCAGATGGCTTGCCGCGAGCCCGAAGGTGCTGATTCTGAACGGTCCGTCCGTCGGCGTCGATATCGGCTCCAAGGAAGATATTCACCAGGTTATCCGGGAGCTGGCGGGGCAAGGCTTAGGCGTTCTGATGATCTCGGACGATCTGCCGGAGCTGAGGCAAAGCTGCAATCGCGTGCTGGTCATGAAGCGAGGGCGAATTATCGGAGAAGCGGAAGGGAAGTCGTTCACGCAGGAAGTATGGTCAGAGCTGCACGATGCTCGCGATGACGATGCCGGTCCCGTAGAACGCAGGGGGAATACTGCATGAGAAAATGGACAAAAACAAGCGAGTTTTATGTAGCGATCATCATATTGGTCCTGTTCGCAGCCATTGGCAGCCAGAACGGCGCCTTCTTCAGCTCCGCCAATATGTTCGACCTGATTCGGAGCAGCATCGTTCCGGGCATCTTTGTGATTTGTACCATGATGGTCATTATATCGGGCGGCATTGATGTATCATTCCCGGCCATTGCGACATTCAGCATGTTCTCGGCTACGAAAATCATCCTCATGCTGGACTTCGATGTTCCTGTATTCGCCGCGTTCCTGCTGGCGGGCATCATCGGTTTGGGGCTGGGGTTGATCAACGGCTTGCTGATCGCTTTTTTTAAGCTGCCCACGCTCATCGTTACCTTGGGCACCTCCTCCATGTTCAGCGGGTTCCTGCTCACCTTTGTCGGCAGCCGCCAAATCAGCAATCTGCCGGCTCCGCTGGAGCAGTTCGGCAAGACGCAGGTCATCAAGTTCACAACGGATGCGGGCATAACAGTGGGCTTGCCCATGTCCGTTCTCATAACGGCAGCGGTAGTTATTCTGGTAGCCATTATGATGAAATATACGATGATCGGCCGAGGCATCTACACGCTGGGCGGCGATCCTGTATCAGCAGAGCGGATCGGCTTCAACACGAGGTTCCTGCAATGCTTCGTGTATGGCTTCGTCGGTTTCCTGGCGGGCATCGCCGGTATGATCCAGACGACGATGATGCGAAGCTCCAATCCCGTTGACCTGCTTGGCACAGAGCTATTGATTATTGCGGCGGTCGTCCTCGGCGGCGTCAGAATTACAGGCGGACACGGCACCGTTACCGGCGCATTGCTTGGCTTGCTGCTGATCGTAACCATTCAGAACAGCCTCATTCTGGTCGGCATTCCGTCTTACTGGCAGCGCTTCGTTATCGGCGCGCTGATTCTGATCGGCACCGGCGTGGCGGCTTATCAAATCAAACGCTCATCAGCGAAGCAATCATCCATTTTGACTTGACGACAGTCTTTAGGAGGCACTTATGACCAATCAAGCTGCAAAACGTACGGGACCGGATGCGTCCTATGACGATCCCTCATTCTCCTTGAAGCGCTGGCTGTCCTCGGACGGAAACCTGACCCGGCTGTTCGTCATTATGGTTGTAGTGTTCGTTACGATGACGGTTTTAAGCCCGCGCACTTTTCTGACGCTGGACAGCTTCAGCTCCATGGCGTTTCAATTCCCTGTTCTCGGCATCCTGTCGCTTGCGATGATGCTGACGATGGTGTCCGGCGGCATCGATCTATCGATTGTCGGCATTGCCAACTTGACGTCGATTCTCGCCGCTATGGTAATGGTCCGGCTGGTGCCCGAAGGAGCTTCCGCCGGAACGAGCTTTATGTATATGCTGCTTGGAATCGTATGCGCGATAATAGCAGGCGTGTTATGCGGCTTGCTTAACGGATTTGCTGTCGCGAAGATCGGCATACCTCCGATTCTTGTGACGCTTGGCAGCATGCAGCTGTTCATGGGCCTTGCCATCGTCATTACGAAAGGGCAGGCGATTGTCGGCTTGCCGGAGCAATTCTCCTCGATCGGCAACGGCAGCCACATTGGCATTCCTGTACCGCTCATTATATTTGCGCTATGCGTTGCCGCCGTATATGTGCTGCTCAATCGCCGCCCGTACGGCATGAAGCTTCAGTTGCTTGGCAGCAACCCGACGGCATCGCGTTACGGCGGCATCAACAATACAGTGGTGCTGCTGAAGACCTATGCGTTAAGCGGACTGCTTGCTTCTATTGCCGGCCTTGTCATGATCGCGCTGACCAATTCGGCCAAAGCCGACTATGGCACATCTTATATTCTGCAGGCGATTCTAGTTGTGGTGCTTGGCGGAGTCAATCCGAACGGCGGCTTCGGCAAGATCGCAGGCGTAGTCATGGCTGTCTTGACTCTGCAATTCCTGTCCAGCGGCCTAAATGCGCTTCATGTGGGCAACTTCTTCAAAGACTTTATTTGGGGGATCGTATTGATTCTTGTGATGGTAATCAACGCGGTTAGTCCGCGGCTGAAGTGGAAGCGAAGGGCGGCAGGGTCTTCCAAAACGTCATCGTAGCTCGTAACTGCAAAGCTAGCAAATTATGATCCGGTCCGATTCAGTTATCGCTGAGTTGGACCGGTTTTCTTTTTCATAATAAAAATATGCTGTTCATGTAAATGAAGGTTGTCCCGCGGAATTGTTTGTTAGAATGAAGGAGGATGGACGTCATCTGGATTAAAGACAGCTAATTCTTCCACTGCCATCATGAAAAAAACCAGCTCCACTCCGCGTATGCAGGGTTGGGCCGGCTTTGATAGCCAGCCGAGGTATTAACGGTCGATTGCTCTAGCTGTTGCTTTCTTTTGCAGCACATATTTGCGCCACTTCACGTATACGAGAATGGCGAGCGCTGCCCCGAGTCCGATGGTAATGTACAGCAAGGATTGCTCCACCCATATCAGCACATGCTTCCACTGCTCGCCGAAGAGGAAGCCGATGCCGGTGAAAAGGAAGACCCAAATGGCCGCTCCCGTATAGGCGTAAAGAGCGAACGTGCGGAAGGGCACGCGAATGATTCCGGTCGCGTAACCGATAAACTGCCGGACGCCCGGCATTAAGAATGAAAACAGGAGCAGCTTGTTGCCGTGTTTTTGATACGCTTGCTTGGTTCTCTCCATATGTACCGGCTTTAGCAATAATCGTTCGCCGTATCGGTCAAACAGAGGCTGCCCGAATTTGTATCCAATCCAATAAGTAACGGTCATGCCGATGATCGCGCCGGCATAAGCCGACAGTACAGCCGGCAGCCAGTGCAGCACGCCTTTGTAAGCCAGATAGCCGGTGTACGTCAGTGTCGTATTCCCTGGCGGTATAGGAAGCGCGATGGCGTCCAGCGGAAGGCCAATAAGAAGGACCAAATATCCGTATTGTGCAAATAATTGTTCAACGATCTCAAGTAGCTTCAACTGCCAAAACTCCTTTATATGTACCCGGGCTGCTTTGGTTATGCGACTTCTGTTAGATAGCCGCTTGCAATGGGCAGCAGCAAGCTCTGCCAAAGCTAGCTTACCTTAAGCGCTGCCAGTCTGATAACCGTCCTGCGTTGGGATCGAGACTAGCCTTAAGTCGGGGAAGGAAACTGGACCTCCACCAATTGTTGGATGGCCATATTCTCGATAGGATTACAGTAGACGTATGAATGGCGTTGTACGCAGGTCAAAAATAGAGTTTCCGACGGACTGCGGGATGGGAGTACGGGCATTTGTTAGAGAATATGATCAATTATGTACTGAATTATGGCGTCTGGGGCTTGGTTATTCATTCTTTCGCCGATGCGGTGATTTTTCCGGTGCCAGCGTTATTTACGCAAGTTTCATTAAGTCTGCTCGATCCGTCCAATGCGCTGTGGCTGGCGACAGCCGGCTTCATCGCCTGTTTGCTTGGGACGCCGCTCGGTTATTGGATCGGGAAGGGACTGGGGCATTCCGTTATGAACCGGATGCTGAAGAAATCCTGGGTAGACGCCGCAAGCGGTCTGATTCAGAGGAATGGGGAAGCGGCCATTCTGATCGGCTCATTCACGCCGATTCCGTTTAAAGTATTTACGATTTTGTCCGGCTGTCTGAACTTCCCTTTATGGCGTCTGATGGCTTATGCTGCCATCGGGCGGGCGGCCAAATTCTACATCGTAGGCTCTCTGTTCTATATCTACGGGCGGTCTGCCGAGGGAATGGTCAAGGATGTTTCGTTGTATCTGCTTGCCGGAATCGTGCCAATTGTTCTTATCATTATTTTTATTCGCAAGCGCAAAAAAAGAAAAGCTGAGCAAGCCGCATCCGCTCAAGATGGACAGCAAGAGCAGCTCGGACAGGAAATGGGCTCATAAGCCGCAAGGAGCGGAGGCGCTCCGCCTCAGGTCGGAGAACAAAACAATACCTCAGCCGGTTAAGAGTTCATCATGGAAGGGCTATAATAGCCATATTGATAGAGTAAGAGCGATTCAGATTCGGATGGAAGACGGCGCCCGGCTCCAAGATGCGTCCGCGTTGGCAGCGTCTCATCACTTATTAGGAGGACGAAAGATCATGAAGCAAGAGAAAATATTGATTTTGTCCGGGACGCTGGGCGACGGACATATGCAAGCGGCGAAGGCCATTGTAGAGGCGTCGGAGATATGCAAGCCGGGAATGTCGGTCAAGGTTATTGATCTTATGGAATGGATTCATCCGCGGATGCATGTTATTGAACGTTATTGTTTCCTGCAAGGGGTGAAGCATCTGCCGTCGCTATACGGATTTCTGTACCAGAAAACGCGCGAGGCGACCCCGCTCACCGCGTTGCTCAAGAAATTCCGGCAATCCAGCCTTCATCGGCTGCTGGAGCTGATTCAGCAGGAACGGCCTACCGTGCTTGTGAGCACGTTCCCGCCCGCATCCGCAGCACTGTCGGTGTTGAAGGAAAAGAAGATGACATCGCTCACTGCCGTGACGATCATTACCGACCATTCGGATCACAGCTACTGGATTCACCCTCATACGGATTTGTACCTGGTTGGTTCGCAGGAGGTTGGGGAGGCACTGCTGAAGAAGAATGTTCCGCTTCATAAAATCGTCGTAACGGGCATTCCCGTGCGTCCTTCCTATAATAATAAGCCTAGCTGCAAGAAGCAGCTGCGCGAGAAGCTGGGCCTGGATCCTTCCGCTTTTGTCGTGATGGTCATGGGCGGAGGCTTCGGGATGATTAAGGGTACATTCATCGAGCAGTTGAAATCCAATCAATTCCCGCCCCATGTGCAGTTCGTATTCGTCTGCGGCCGCAATGTGAAGCTGCTGCACCGGATGAGCGAAGCGCTTGAGGGACGTCGTAATGTCCTGCTGAAAGGGTATATCGATGGCATTCAAGATTGGATGGCTTGTGCGGATGTGCTTATTACGAAGCCGGGCGGCCTTACAACTTCCGAGGCGCAGGCGCTGCAGCTGCCAATGATGCTGTTCGAGTCAACGCTTGGCCAGGAGCTGGATAATGCGAATTATTTGACGAGCAAGGGCGTTGCAGTATGGTGCGAGGAAGATCGACTGCCTGAGCAGCTCCAGCGATTGATGGATAATCCAGCCATGCTGCAAGCCATGAGAGAGAAGGCGGGCAGAAGCAGGCAGCAGCATGCCGCTATCCATGCGGTCAGACAGATTATGAGCCAATCCGCGCCTGCAGTGAAGTACGGATATGTCTAAGCTTCGAACAGCAAGCCCTCCGTATGGACGCGATTCCATATTTCATCCGCCGTCTGCTGGGGCGATAGGCTGGACGTATCCAGCCATAACCCCAATTTGGGCGTGTCTTGCTGCAATAGGCGGTTCAAACCAGCTACGGACCAGAGGCCGTAGCCTTTTTTGCTGCGCTCAGCTTCCCTGCGGAGAATTGTTTCTTCACTCGGTGCCAATACGACCAGATAAAGCGGCCTGTTCTTTATATAGGAAACAAACTGCGAGAGAGCAGGTCCAACGATAACGTCTTGTACGATCACGGCGAAACCTGCCGCGCTATAGCCGTCTGCCGCCGCCGCTGTAAGGCGGTAACGCAGATCGAGCTGACTAAGCGCTTCATTAGACGGCTCGGGCAGCATTTCCTCCCGGCCCCTCACAATCATTCTTCGAAATAAATCACCGCGCAAGTGTACGGACCGGTCAAACCTCTGAGCCAGCAGTTCAGCTACAGTCGACTTTCCGCTTGCCATCACTCCGGTGATCATATAAATGCCAGCTGACATCTTTTTTCCTCCATTTCACACATGCCTCAATTTTAACATGAGCATTCCCTTCACCCTGATCCTTCCATGGTTCAGTACTCCCATTAAAAGTAATCCGCAAACAGAACTGGTGACATCTGATGGAATGCCTTCTTTTCAGGCAGGGCGCGGCTTAAGAAGTTCTTTAAATCTTCACATATTATGGCTTTGCATGTCAAACGAGCACCAATAAAATCCATTACAATGATAGAGGTCTTATCATGATCGAAGAAAGCTGCGCCAACGCCCGTTTCTGTACGTACATCACCAATGAGCATAGGAGTAGGGGAATATATGAAAAAATGCCCGTTTTCGGCCATTTCAAGCCAGCTGATGGGAAGGAAGAATACGCTCGGGCTGCCCGATTGGAAGGAGTCTGAGCCGTCGCTTGATGCGGTCATTTGTATCGACGATCCGGTTATCGTGAAGCAGCTGGAGATGATTGAATTGACGCTGGATGACATCCGGCTTGCAAAATCGCTACAAGCATTGATTGAGCGCCATATCGATACGATTGTCGATACCTTCTATCAGACCATTACGAATGTGGATCAACTGAAAGACATTATTGTGGAGAACAGCACCATCGAGCGGCTCCAATTCACGTTGAAAGCCCATTTGATTGAGATGTTCAGCGGCCATATCGACGAGGATTTCCTGAAGAAGCGGCAGCGTGTAGCCAGCGTGCACTACCGGATCGGCCTCGAGCCGAAGTGGTATATGGGCGCTTTTCAAAACTTGCAGGATACGCTTCTGAATTTGGTATACCGCCATGTCGAGGATCGTGAGCAGCTTATCCGCATCAGCACTGTGATTACGAAAATTCTCAATTTCGAGCAGCAAATTGTGCTTGAGGCCTACGAGAAGGAAAATGTGCGTCAACGAGAGCTCCAATATGAACGGGTGAAGGAGGAGCTCAAGCATAAGATAACGGTTGTGAGCGAAGACATGACGGTTATTGCCGAGCAGACGAGAGCGTCTGTCCAGCATCTGGTTGCCAGCAGCGCCGATGTCAACGGCTCCGTGCATCGCGGTGCGGAGGCGTCCAGACATACTCAGGCGCTTGCGGCGGAAGGCCAAACCAAGCTTGCCGCATTGGAGGCAAGCATCGCGTCTATTCTGATGCGAACAAGCTCAATGGACGAGGTCGTGAAGCAGCTGAACCAATCGGTTCAGGAAATCGGGCAAGTCGTCAGCTTGGTGCAGGATATTGCGGTTCAGACGAACCTGCTGGCGCTCAACTCTGCCATTGAAGCAGCTAGAGCGGGAGAGCACGGACGCGGATTTGCGGTAGTGGCCCAAGAGGTGCGCAAGCTGTCAGATCAGACGAAGCAGTCCGTCACCCAGATTCATGCTTACATCGTGCAAACGCGCGAGTATTCGGAGAAGGTGGCCGCATCCATCACTGAGGTTCACAGCATCGTTCAAGACAGCAAGTCGGAGTCGGAGGCGACAGAGGTTGCCTTTCAGCATATTGTGCAGTCCATGTCGAGCAGCCTCGCCACTGTCGAGACGGTTGAGCAGGGGATGAAGGCGCTTGTGCAGACGATTGAAGAGATTGGACAAGCGACCGATAAGGTTGTGGACTCGGCGGCGACGCTTCATCAAGCGGCGCAGCAAGCATAATGAAAATCTTTGTTCGAAGCAAGAAGCCTTTTTTTAAGGCTTCTTTTTTGTGTCGTCAATCGGATAAGGATGAAAGCTGCTGAAAGGTGGGACGCTATGCAAGTGTATTCTGGGAAGGGGAAAAAGTGAAAGGAGGAATAAGAATGGCCAATTTTTTATTAAAGTGGATTATTAACGGGGCCATTGTTGTTACGCTGCTGCTATATTATTCCCAAGCGACGTTGTGGGGCGCTTTGTGCGCTGCAACGGCGTTAACAGTCATTGCTTATGTTGCAGGCGACCAGCTGCTGCTTCGCGCGACCAATAATTTGTTCGCTACGATATCGGATTTTGTGTTGGCAGCCGTATATCTATATGCTGTTGCTTATCTGTTCAATTGGACTTTAAGCATGGGTGAAATTGTTACGATTTCGTTGATTCTGTCAATTGCTGAATGGTACCTTCATCGTTACGTATTTAATGAAGAACTTGAAGCGCCTGCTTAATTAATTTGATATCTTGACTACAAAGGAGCTAGGGTATAAGTATTATTACAAAGAGGAATTGATTAACGTCATCAAGCCGGATCAGCCGGACCCGGCAGCCGCCTGCTGGATTTCCTGTACCGCAAATGCCTGAAATGCCGAATGAACATAGCCCTGGCTTGGCGGATATGTACCGATAATTTGAAGCAACCCGTTGCCCAGTGGCAGCGGTTTTTTTCATGATGAAGCATCGAATTGACACGTGGCTTAAAAACGATTACGATAAAATTAGTACTAGGTACTAAAAGAGTTCTGATCAATGGATCAGAGGAGGTACAGCATGCACGGATTAATGAATGGCAAAACGATTGTTGTGATGGGCGTGGCCAATAGCCGAAGCTTGGCTTGGGGCGTAGCGAAAGCGCTGCATTCACAAGGCGCAAAGCTTATATTTACGTATAGGAAAGAGCGTTCCTATCTGAAGCTGCAGGAGCTGCTGCAGGAGAACAATATAGAACCGCTGATGTGCGTGGCCTGCGATGCGAACGATGATGGAAGCATCGAAGGCGCATTCCAGGAAATCAAGAAAAAATCCGGCATTATCCACGGCCTTGTGCATTCTATCGCATTTGCGGACAGGGAGGATTTGAAAGGCGGCTACATCGACACGACGCGGGAGGGCTATACGCTGGCTCAGCATTCCAGTGCATATTCGCTGGTTGCCGCAGCAAGAGCGGCGAGTCCGCTGATGACAGAAGGCGGAAGCATCGTTACCCAGTCCTACATCGGCGCCGAGCGCGTCGTCAAAAATTATAACGTGATGGGTGTCGCCAAAGCGGCGCTCGAAGCAAGCGTCAGATATTTGGCAGAGGATTTAGGGAAGCTTGGCATCCGCGTTAATACGGTGTCGGCAGGACCGATCCGCACTTTGTCTGCCAAAGGCGTATCCGGCTTTAACGATATTATGACGACCATAGAGGAGAAGGCGCCGCTTCGACGCAATATCGACCAGGATGAAGTAGGGGACGCCACTCTATTCCTGCTAAGCGACTTAGCGCGCGGCGTTACCGGGGAAGTGCTGCATGTCGATGCTGGCTATCATATTATGGGGATGTAGCTGAAGCTGCCTCCTTTGTTTTTTATAGAGAGTAAGCTGCTCCTTTATGTCGACTAGCAATCAAACTCTGCTTCATCATACTCTTATATCTGTTTTGGATGCGCGCTGTATCCTCAGCGAATCAGGTCGTGGTTACGACCGGACCGTTCCAGCAGCCCTATTATCCAGAGTTTCATAAATGGCTGCTCCCTGATCGAGCAGTTGCATACTTCGAAGTATAGAAATCCGGATCAAATATAGCTGTCAACAAGTTGGCATTCAATTTTAATAGGTAATTCCAATAAAACGGGAATCAGTAATAAATTGGCTTGAAAGGCCGCCTTCGGATTTAACAATGAAGGTGGCCTTTCATAATTTGGTTTAGTTATCCGTATCCATTAAGCGAAGTGAGGGAGTCAATTCTTTCAATTCATACACATCTCAGCGCTGCTCAACGATGGGACGCTTGATCGGCTGATGCAGCCTTCGATTCGCCAACCCCATACGGTTCCTGTACCAGCCGCTATGACTACGAATACGCTTAACAGCGTGAAATAGCGACATGCGCACCAAACTCTCGCTCTTGTTTACCAAGGTGGCGGTCTCTTTGATCGAGTAACCATGGAGCAATCGCAGCTCCAATATTTGGCGATGTGCGCGGTTAACCACCAGCGAAACGATTTCCTCAATCCCCTCGAGCACTTCCAACTCATACACATCGTTGTGCTGAACTTTGAGCTCAGCCTGCTGTAGTTTCACCTTGGTGCGCATTCCCTTGCGCAGCGAATCAATCGCCAGATTGCGGGCGATTACGCGTAAGTAAAGAAACAAATTTTCCTCCGGCACGCTGTTAGCCGTTTTCAGCAGTCGAATGTAACACTCTTGAGCCAGATCTTCGGCATCATGGAGATTTTCAGTGATTTTTACTAGATATCGGGTAATATCTGTTTTATAGTTGGCATATGCGTCTCGAAATACATTCTCGTCCAACATTGCTGGTTTACACCTCTTTGAGATATCAGTTCTATTCGACAGCATTTATGTGCAACTCCAATTAATAACTCTATTGTATTCGAAATTTGTATCGATCGTAGTGTAACTTGTATCGTAGATGTAACATGTTTACTGACTTGGCTATTTGGGAGAGTGACGGGAATTGAGACCGAAACAATTGCTTATTATTGAAGACGAGGACGCCATCCGAGATCTATTGAATTATTCATTGGCTAAGGAGGGGTTCATCATAAGATGCGCCGCCACCGGCGCTGAAGGGCTGAAGGCTGCGGAAGTGGAGCGCCCCGATCTGGTGCTGCTCGACTTGATGCTGCCTGACGTCAGTGGCTTTGATCTGTGCCGCAGGCTGTCCGCCGAAAGGAAGATTCCGGTCATTATGATTACAGCCAAGTCGGAAATGGTCGACAAGGTGCTGGGTATGGAATTGGGAGCTGACGATTATATTACAAAGCCGTTTGATATTCGGGAGGTAATCGCCCGGATTCGTGCGATTTTCCGACGCATTGAGCAAATTAGCCAGAGCATGGTGAGCCATTCCGGGAAGGTGCTGCATCTGGGTGCACATGTTGAGATTCGCAAGGACGAACGGGAGGTGTGGAGCCGTGGCGTGAAAGTCGAACTAACCAACAAAGAATTCGAACTGCTGCTGTACCTGTCTGAACACAGTCGTAAAGTGTTCACCCGCGGCGAACTGCTGGACAAGGTGTGGGGGTTCGAATTTCCAGGCGATACACGTACGGTCGATCTTCATGTGCAGCGTATCCGCAAAAAGCTGGATGCCGGCTCGGGCGCTGCAGGCTCTGTGATCGAGACGGTATTCGGAGTCGGTTACCGACTTGATGCCGAGGTGCGACTGTGAAATGGACGATCCAGTTCAAGCTGGTGTCGATCTTCTCTGCAATCGTGTTTGTCGGCCTCTCCACTTTGCTTATTATCTCTTATAATGTAGCGGAGCAAAATATGCATCGCTTGATTCACGATAACATGCTAGATGTCAAGAAGAACCTGGACATCGCCATCAATCAGTATTTTTTGGTGCGCAACAAACGGATAAGCGAAGCTTCGCTTGATGCCGAGAAGAATCGGCTGGCTCGGGAGGTCGGTTCAGTCGTCGACGGCAGTCTCGCTTTCTACAGCCCGGACGGCAAACCGCTTAGCAGCACCGCAAGAGCAATGCCTGCTGATGCACTCGACTTGAACGCTGCAATGAACAACCAGATCGCGTACAACACCTCAATAAAGAACAAACGTGTGGTGGTGACGCTCTCCTTTCCATTGGAGACAGGTGGTAGTATCCTCGGCATCGTCAGATACCAGAAGGAATATACACACCTCTATCTGCGCAATTTACGGTTTCAGGAGACGATCAAAGGATTCGCCGCAGCAATATTCGTCTTCATCACCATCGCAGCGGCAATTATGGCGCGCGCGCTTACACAACCGATCCGCCAGCTTACCAGGCGTTCTGCCGAGGTTGCACAAGGCAATCTGAATGTCGTAATCGATCCTTCCACCAGAGATGAGATTGGCGAACTGGCTGTCAGCTTCAAGGTGATGATGGATCGAATTCGAGCGCAGATTGATGTAATCGAGCGGGAACGTGATGAGGTGAGGTACGTTCAGGTTCGCAGCAAGGCATTCTTCGACAATGTAACACACGAGTTGAAGACGCCACTCACAACGATTTTGGGATATGCGCAGATTGTGAAAGACAACGGATTTAACGATCCGGCTTTTTTCAATAAAGGTCTGGAGCATATCATAAAGGAGAGCAATCGGCTTAACCGGCTTGTCGTTGATATTTTGGAGTTGTCGACTGCAGCGCCTCCCGAATATGAATACCGCATGGATATCGTCGATCTGGCCGACGTGGTTCGAGAGGCGTGTGAGGATATGCTGGTAAAAGGGGCTAAATACAACATCTCCATCAATTATGAGTTGCAGGATATGCTCATCATGCAAGGGGACAGAGACAAACTGAAGGAGGTACTGCTAAATCTGCTCGACAATTCGATCAAATACGGCCATGTCGACTCGGTCATCACCGTCACCGCTTGCCGCGTTGCCGGAGAATACATCCTGTCAGTCGTCGATCGGGGCGAGGGCATTGCGCCGGAGGCACTGGAGCATGTGTTCGAACCCTTCTACCGAAGCGATGACGCGGTACGCAATGAGAAGGGCAGCTCAGGGCTCGGCTTGTCGATTGTGCAGAGCATTGTCAAGCAGCACGGCGGGACGATCAGCATGAACAGCCGCTTGAAGGAAGGATCTACAGTTACCGTTCGCTTCCCGGAGGTGCGTCATGAATAGTCCCGTACGTTCACGGTTGTGGCGCAGCCAGCGTGATCTGTTGCTGCTTGGCTTTATTCTGCTCATATTTGTCGGCGGCATTTACTGCATCGGCGACTTGTACCAACAAGGCAAGGATGGCTCGCAATTAACTACCATTTCCAAAGAGGAAGTGGAGAATCAGCTGCAGGCAATGCCGAACAATACGTTTCGGATTGATTCGGTCGTTCGGCTGTATCTCGATTACCCGGTGTACGCCTTCGATGTAGCGGATGAGCGCACCGTCATTTTGAATCGCCCTTCCAGCGCGTTCAGCGGAATCAAGCTGTCCAGGCTGCAGGTGGAGGACAACGAACTGGCGGATATTGCGGACAATGTGGAATTTGGCGTTGTGTTGTCGCCGGATCGCAATCAATTACTCTATACCCAGTATGACAAGGATTCGGATAACCAGCATAATTACATGTACCAGTTGAAGGACAAACATATCATTGAAACGCACCATTTTCCCAACGAGCCGCTTGTATATGCCGGGAAAAATCAACTAATAGGCTTCAACGGCAACAACTTTACATTATTTGAGACAAACGGCAGCTCGTCTGCTACCTTGCAGCAGACGTATGGTTATGATGAGATGGTAAGTATGATCGCAGACATCAGCGAGCAAATCTCGCCGGATGAAATCTTCATTATGATTGATATGACAGCAGTCGACCCGGAAGGATCGTCGCAGAGCGGATTCTATGTATTGGCTCAGGTTGGCGAGCGCTCTGGCATCTATCGTTTTCATGTCAGCGGCGACGAGAAGCAGGTAGAAGAGATCATCGTCAGCACCTATCTGCAGCAGTTTAACTTTTACGGTGACACAAGTATGCTGTTGCAAGGTACCATCGGCGACACCACCGGCCTGTATAGCTTTAACCTGGAAGACCGCTCCTATAAGCTGCTGAAGGAAGGAGACATCTGGAATTATGCCATCGACGATGGATACTCTCGCATCGCTTACTTGACAGGGAAGGATAACCGGAATAATGAGCTTCATGTCGCTTACCTTGAGGACGAAGTGCTCGTATCCGACACGGTTATTTATCGCAATATCGACAATCTGTTCATGCTTTCCTGGTATGACAAATATCTGTTCGCTACCAGCTACGCCATTAACCAGACTGAATTGTACCGCTTCACCTTGAGCGGCTGGTAACCACATGTTGCAAGCGCCAAAAATCAGGTACGTCTTCACCTTCACCATTCACGCTTGTCAGGGAGCTGATACTTCCGACAAGCGTTTTTTTGTCTGCTACGTCATTTCATCCTTTCATATGTTACAAATTGGATACAACCTTGTCAGCAACCGATACATCTGGCTCGTATAATTAAGACAGAATTTAACTCTTGGGCCGATGCGCCGGACCCTAAAGTTTCGCTATCGTCGGTATTCTCGCCATATGTACATTCCCTTGAATTGTCCAGAAATTTCTATCTGTACGATATCGCTTTTTTTATTCAGAAAGGAATGATGTTAATGCTGCAAGTTGAACAGGTGTCGCATTCGTTTCGCAATGCAGGCGGTGTAATACCTGTACTAAAGGATATCAATTTAACGGTAAGCGCAGGCGAGATGGTGGCACTTCTCGGCAGTTCCGGCTCCGGCAAGTCAACGCTGCTCCATTTGATGGCTGGATTCATGAAGCCGGACACCGGCAGCATTCGAATCGCCGGACAAGATATTGTCAAGCTGAGCGAGAATCAGCTCGCCGAGTACCGTCGCTTCCATATCGGATACATTTTCCAATCCTATGAGCTAATTCCAAACCTGACGATACGTGAAAATGTAGAACTGCCTTTGTTGTTCCTTCGCGTCTCTCCATCTAAACGCAAGAAGAAGGCAATGGAACTGTTGGCGCAGGTAGGGTTGACCGACAAATCCGGCCTGTTTCCATCCCAGTTGTCCGGCGGACAGCAGCAGCGGGTGAGCATCGCGCGCGCTCTCATAACAGAGCCGTCCGTCATCTTCGCCGATGAGCCGACGGGCAATCTGGATACAAGCACCGAGGAAGAAGTGTTGGCTATACTGCATCGGCTGAACACTGATCTGAGAACCACTTTTATCATCGTAACGCACGAAGCAGAGGTTGCGGCGCAAATGGGTCGCACGATTACGCTGCAGCAGGGGCATCTGGTGGACAATCGCCAATCCCCGATTGCAATGTGAGGAGGAAGCAGCTTGAGACCGAATGACTTGCTGCGGATGGCTTGGGGACAAATTAGCCGAAGAAAGGTTGTTACGCTGCTATGCATGATCGGTCTGTCCGTCGGTTGCGCTGCGATCATCCTGGCGATCAGCATCAGCAGTTCAGCGCAGGCACAGAGCATCGCCGAGATGAACCGGACTTACAAAATGGATGAGATTACTGTTTCGGCTAAAACAGTAGGAGGCCGTAACTCCGGCTCTGCATTCGACCGCGGCGCAATGACGATGCAGAAGCTGGATGTCATTAAACGGCTGCCGCATGTGACAGCCGTTCTGCCGCAAGTGAATGTGCCGCTGTTGGAGATGTACACTATGGAGGACAAAAGCGTTGATGTACAGGTCATCGGCACCGATCTGACGATGCTCTCCCGATTCGGCTACGCGTTTGCCGAAGGTGGTGTGTCCACGATGCCAGATACAGTCGTTGCGAACTATGGCGCTTCCTTCGGCTTAATGGATCCGAAGACGAAAAAGGACTTGATTGAAAAGCTTTCTTCCGATCCCTATAATGACGAGCTTTACATGAAGTATGATGAGTTAGGTCGTAAACATACTAAACTGTTTCAACAGCAAATTCATTTTCGTCAGACCATGAATATCAACAACGCCAATGTCGTCAAATCCAGCTTGCCGCTGCGCATTCGAGGCGTTCTACAGGTCAAGGACGGCAGCAGCGAGGAATATTCCATCTATGACAAACAGCTCTATGTCTCACTGGACACGGCAATACTACTCAAGGAGCGGTTCGGCGACAACAGCGGTACCGTCGCAAAGCTCAAGCTTGACTCGTTGACAGTCAAGGTGGAAGACAAGCGTTATGTTGCACAGGTAGAGAGGTTGATCGGCAAGTTGTATTTGAATACACAGAGCAACCTGTTTCAAGAGAAAGTCATTCAAGAGAAGTTTGCCACTTTCAAGAAGACAACGCTCGGCATCGGCATTTTCATCCTGATGCTCGCTTCGCTTTCAATTTTCGTCGCGATGACGATGTCCACGCATCAACGTCGCAGGCAGATTGGCGTCATGAAAATATTGGGAGCCAATCTGTGGCAGATTCGCCAGCTATTCGTGGGGGAGGCGGCAGTACTGGGGCTGATGGGCGGCATCGCCGGGATTGCGATAGCCTATCTCGCCGTAGCGGGACTGAACCGGGCGGTCGCAACGGGATTACTGACGCTGAATGTGAAGGAAGTCAGCATATCGCTGTCCGTGTTGCCGGTCGGTATTGGATTTGCGCTTCTGACAGGCATTTTCACCGGCATCTATCCAGCCATCAGCGCCTCTCGAACCAATGCGCTTGAGGTCATCAAGAACGGTTAAACATACAGGACAATGGACAAATCACATTGAGAGGATCAAAAGTTATGAAGAAATGGATTACATGGATTGCAGTTGCAGTTGTCATGCTGGGCGCAGGCTACTTTATTTATGAAAAAAATAATACGTCAATAGAAATTATAGAATCCGAACCAGAACCTTCCATAACCTTCGAGACTACTCAGGAGACGTTAGCCGAGAAACTGACAGTGAAGGGTAAGGCCGCTTATACTGAGGAGACCGATGTGTTTGCGCCGCTGTCAGTAAATGTGCAGAGTTGGAATGTCAAGCATGGGCAGCGGGTCAAGAAAGGGGAGGTGCTGATGTCGCTTGACACGAAGGCGTTGATGAAAGAAATAAAAAATCTGGAGGCTGAGATTAAGAAATCTCGCATAGAAGCGAATTTGCAGCAGATCAACCTGCAGCAGTCCGTGGAAACCGAAGCCGTCGGCAACATGACAACAGGCGAGGAACGGAAAAAAGCATTTATCGACAGAGAGAGCAAGAAGCTGACTGAAAAACTGAATGAGGAAGTGCTGGCGCTGCGTGAAGAAGAATTGAAGGACAAGAGGGCTATGCTGGCGACGGCTACGGTCTACGCCCCGACTACTGGCGTATTCTTATTCACCGATACGAATCCGAAGACGCGTGCGCTGACCGAGGGACAACTGTTCGGCAAGATCGTCAACACTGAGAAGCTGCAGTTTGTCACAAACGTTTCGGAGCAGGACATTTTTAAAATCAAGGAGGGCATGCAGGTCCAAGTCAACATGAGCGGACAAAAAGATAAAACATCTACAGGCGCGATCACTCAGGTCTCCCTGTTCCCCAAGCAAGCCTCAGCCACAGATGGCTCTCAAGCTTCGCAATTTGAGGTTGTGATTGAACTGGAATCCAGTGATTGGCTCATTGGCGGTCTGACACTGGAGGGACAGATTGAGACGCAGCGCAAGGAGAATGCGATCGTTGTACCGACTCTGGCCGTCATGCGAGATCAGGAGCAGCCGTATGTGATGATAAACGACAGTATCGGCCAACCTAAGCGGCGAATTATTAAGACCGGGCTGGAAGTTGACGACAAGACAGAGGTGTTGATGGGACTTCGCGCCGGGGAGACCGTTGTTTTGCCATAAACACGTAGTATCATGAAGAGGTGATTTTTGGTAATATCAACCAATAAATTAATGCTGTTGTCGTAAAAAGAAAGCAACACAGTTGTTATTAAATTGTTCTTTGAATACTTCTATGATTACATAGTCATTTCATTATATAATAGGGACTAAGAACTAATGGCATGCCATCAGGTGCATATGCGTGACAAAGGAGCGTAGTGGAATGAGTATTACGAACCGCGGAATCCATATTGGACCGCCACGATTCAAGATAGCCGTTCATGCGGTCATTTGGCTTGCCAAGAGCGGAGGCGTGTTATCCAGCGCCAGAATTGCATGCTTGGTCAAATCGCATGCGACCTTTATGCGCAGAGTGCTGCAATCGCTTGCTGCAGCCGGCATTGTCGAGTCCAAGGGCGGCCGAGAGGGAGGCTACGTTCTGCTCAAATGCCCAAACCAAATTACACTCGGCGATATCTATTATGCCGTCAATCAAGAAGTGCCGGAGCCGGAATTTGAGATGCAATGCGGCGATGCGGGAGAGCAATTGGATATTGAGCTTGAAAAAATCCTGTTCGAAACCGAACAGCAAACCATTAGTTATTTGCGGAAATATACAATCGAAGATGTAGCCAAACGAATTGATCATTGTACGCTTTGAGAACGCATTTGCCCCAGCGGCAGATGCGTTTTTTTGCTTTTCAGGGGAAATGTGATGAAAATGTGACAAAAACTCGGTTAATAACGATAAAAAAGCTACTTTCCTTAAATTAGTGTGCTTACACCAGTTGCAATTAGAAAATCGATGTTTTATACTGTGCTTTAGAAAGGCACAATATAAAAATGAATTTTGGATGAAGGGGCAGATAACCATGGCAAACGTTCTTTTTATTAAGGCCAACAACCGGCCGAGCGAGCAAGCAGTAAGTGTTCAGATGTATGACGCATTCCTTAAATCGTATAAGGAGGCTAACCCTTCCGATACAATCACTGAGCTGGATCTATTCCAGGAGAATCTGCCTTACTACGGCAACGAGGCGATTACAGGAACCTTCAAGCAGAACCAAGGTTTTGACCTGACGCCAAGCGAGCAAGCGGCAGCTGAGACAGCGAACCGTATTCTGGATCAATTCCTGGCGTCGGACAAAGTTGTCATTGCATTCCCGCTGTGGAACTATGTTGCTCCAGCACCGCTTACGAGCTACATGTCCTACATTGCGCAAGCAGGCAAAACGTTCAAGTACACGGCTGAAGGCCCGGTAGGACTTGTCGGCGACAAAAAAGTAGCTCTGCTGAACGCACGCGGCGGCGTTTACTCCTCCGGCCCAATGGCTGAGGTGGAAGCTGCGGTTAGACCGCTTCTAGGCGCTTTCGGATTGTTCGGCATCAAGCCGGAAGTCGTTGTTATTGAAGGCCATAACCAGTTCCAAGACAAATCGGCTCAAATTATTGCCGACGGATTGGCTGAGACAGCTAAGGTTGCAGCAGCGTTCTAATTGCCTGAACCTACGGACTTATATATTCATCAGCATCGAGAAAAAACCGCGTTTATCGCGGTTTTTTTGTTGTGCTGTGGTAAAGAATAACTATAACTGTGTTGTTGTTAGACATCAGATGGTTGCAGATCTATAATAAAAATCAACAAAACACGAGGAGGCTGTTGAATATGAGAAACTTGAACATGACGATCGTTCGATTCAGAAACTCCATATGCTTCGGCCCCTATAGAACTGTGCATTCTATTAGCTAAAAAAGAATGTAGTTTGTTGCTCTTATCCATCATGAGCAATGGAATTTATCAATCTTTATGCTAACGCCGCAGGTGAGCCGAGTTTGGCTTTCTGCGGTTTTTTTGATGCTGCCGCAGGAAAATTTCCTGCGGTTTTTTCGTGTTTATTTTTAAATAAAAGGAGAAACGAAATGACAACTCAACTTACAGATTATTTGCAAGCTTATGGTTGGAATGAACAATGGAGCAATAAAAGCGACGCCTGCTCTGAAAAGCTCGGAAAGGCAGCGCCGGCAAGGGTTATCGCCCAGTACTCCCATGCCTACAAGGTCATGTCTTCGAGCGGGGAACGATTGGCGAATGTATCTGGACGGTTCGAATTTCAAGCTGCAGGCAAAGGCGATTTTCCTGCTGTTGGCGACTGGGTAATGGCCGATATGCTGGATGAATCTCCGCCTCGGGCTGTGATTCAAGCTGTATTGCCCCGTCAGTCATCGATGGCGCGCAAGGTTGCCGGATCGATCCCGGATGAGCAGATTATCGGCGCCAATATGGATTTTTTGTTCATTACATTAGCAATGAATGGCGACTTTAATGTACGAAAGCTGGAGCGGTATCTGATCGCCGCTTGGGAAAGCGGAGCGACGCCTGTCGTCCTGCTAACGAAGTCAGATCTATGCGAGGATCCCGAGCGTTATATAGCAGAGGTGGAGGATATTGCTCCAGGTGTTCATGTGCATATGGTCAGCGCTTTGGAGAATCAGGGGAAGGATGCGCTTCTGAGTTATTTGAAGCCGGGCAGGACGGTTGCAGTCACGGGTTCTTCGGGAGTAGGCAAGTCGACGCTTCTGAACTGGCTGGCGGAGGATGAATGGCAATCAACTTCAGGAATCCGGGAAAGCGACGCAAGAGGCAGGCATACAACGACACATCGCGAGCTGTTCCTGCTTCCAAGCGGCGCATTGATGATGGATACTCCGGGTATGCGTGAGCTTCAGCTTTGGGATTCCGAAGAGGGCTGGCAGCAAGCTTTCTCAGATATTGAGGATTTGGCGGGCCGATGCCGGTTCCGGGATTGCAAGCATGAAGGGGAAGCGGGCTGTGCGGTGCAGGCGGCAATTCACAGCGGCGAATTGGATGGAGGCAGATACAGCAATTACAAGAAGACGGAGCGGGAGCTGGCAAGGCTGGCGCGGAAAGAGAACTCCACTCTGCGGCAGCGGGATAAGAAGCAAGCGGCGTCAAAAAACTCCCGGTCACGCGGCCATAAACGGAGATCGATGGAGGATTGGGGAGAGTAATTGGCTTGGCGATAAAGGATTTTTGGGAGAAAAAGACGAATATAGCTGGTAAATAAGTTGGTTATGTCCAATTGATTACACTCATGGCATCAATCAGATAGATCGGCCAAATCATCTTTGCTGAGGAGTGGCATGACCATGAAGGAAATTGTAATCGGTAAGTCCTTTCACACAGAAGACAACGAAAGCGAACTAATCGGGCGGGCGCAGAGCGGCGATCATGACGCCTTCAGCGAGCTGGTTCGCCGCCATCGTGCGAAAGCCCATCACTGGGCGAATGGCTTTGCCCAAGATCCGTATCTTGCTGAAGATATTGTGCAGGAAGCGCTGATGAAAGCATTTGTGCATCTAGGTACATTAGTGGATGTGACGCGTTTTCTTCCTTGGCTTCACCGAATTGTGCGCAACCAGGCGATGATGAAGTTGAGGCGTGGCGGTCCCTATCGTCATGAACAGCCCTTTACTAGCTTGGCGAGGCGAATTTCTGCAGATCAAGTGGACTGGGAAGATGTGGAGAGCATCATGACTTATATGATGAGCATTAGGATGCAAGAGGCAGGCTCGGTCTCTAATCCGGAGGAGCAAATCGTTCGCAAGGAAACAATGGAGACGATTCTAAACTTATTTACCTGCCTCAAGCCCCGGGAACGCGGGATTTTTGAAGCTTATTTTTTCCGGCAGCATTCTCCACAGGAAATTGCGGCTTTGTTCAATATGACAATGGGCAGCGTCTACAAATCACTGGCCAGAACGCGGCAGAAGCTTCAGCAAGAGAGAATCCGTGTGTTCATACAGGAGCATTTGATGAGAAGGAGAGACGAGAATGCCTCTTCCTCTAAAATACTTGAACGACCCAATATCTACACTCAGCGAATTGGCGACAGTCATTTCCTTGGATCGAGGCCATCGGTAACTTATTGCTTATGGGGAATGCTGCAGTATACCAATCAAAGGAATCTATCGCTTGCAGAAGTGAATGCTTTGACGGGTCAAGCGTTCAGTATCCACATCATAAAGGAAACGGTACATATCGGAGGTCCCTTCACGCTTGCCGGAGAAGCCTCGTTTAATCAACTGCTCTCCAATTTAGGATTTAAATTTAAGGTGCTGACTTATCTGCCTGCAAAGCCGAATACCGTCACTGATGTCATTCATACGGCTCACAGTTCCATTGATCGTGGACTTCCGGTTATCGTGTGGGATCTGTTCCATGCGGAATATGGCATAGTCTATGGCTACGATGATGATACGCAAAAGCTGAATGCGCTCGATAAGCTGCAGGAAAGCGAAGTGCCATATGATCAGATTGGAAAGGGGAAAACATCGGAGATCGGGCTTATTGCCATCCAAGAGGAATTTCCAATCGATCGAAAATCGGCACTGCTGAGTCTGCTAGATTCCGTCATGGAGCATGGCATCGATGCGGAGAGTCGTAACACGGGCGATGGCGAGCTAGTACGCGGACTTGCCGCCTATGACGCATGGATGGATGCTTTTCGAGGTGACCGGATTATCCCGTTCTTCAATGCTTATAACGCAGTTGTATATGCAGAGCTTCGCGGCTACGCCAGGGATTTCCTATTTGGCTTGTTGGATGACTCAGAATATGAACGGGATCGTGTATGGTTAGAGGTTGCTTGGAATTGCTACAAGACAACGGCCAATGCATTGTACGAGCTGTCGAGGTTATTCCCATTCCCTATGGGCGGTGATCCCAAGAATGAGCAGGCTGTCGAGAAAGCTATTTCCTTGCTTCGGCAAGCCAAGGAAGCGGAGCAGGAAGGGTTAATCGCTTTGGAGAAATGGCGGGATAGGTTGAAGAGTTGAAGCATTGATGATATGGGATTTTTTTCAACGTGTTTCTTCTAATGAGCTCTCTGATCAGATACAATAGATTTAGATATTACATACGATGAATTTCTGCACCTGACTTGAATAGCAGATGGGGGGGAGATGATGAAAATCGTGACCAGGCTGGCGTTGCTGCTGCTTGTTTTTGTCATAAGCGCCGGATGTACGGCCTCTAATTCTGCCAATGATCTTGTGAAAATAAAAGCGGAGTCAGCGCCGATTAATGAAGGCGCATTCCTGGCTGACAGTATGCATCAGGACTTGGACGGAGACGGCGAGCTGGAGCAAATTCGCATGTATATTGACCCGGCACCTGTCGAGGATCAGAGCAAGCCGGGCCAATATTTGTGGAATGAACGCCATCATTGGCAGCTTGTCGTTAAGCGCGGGGATGACACTTATTTTTTATATAACAATTATTTGAGTGGCAAGCTTAAGTTTTGGATTGAGAACCGGGGTTCCCACAAAGCCATCGTGTTGCTGGAGGAAGGGAAGGGGCTGCGTATGGATAGCTTTACTTTAAATAGCGCAAAAGTGTTTGAGAGAAGAATGGATTACAATCAATATGATTCTGTACTTGTAAAAAGCTCTACCACATTCAAATAAAAATTGTCGATTCACTATCGACAAATTTATCCATAAGTGTTATGATATCGCCAATGGATATCTACTAAGTCGAATTCGGAAGCACCGAGCGGATAGAGATTTATTTCTCTATGTGTTTGGTGCTTTTTTGCGTCTAGATGTAGCTGTTTGTAAGACTTGACGGGAGTGATTTTGATGGAATTTACTCTTTATATTTACAATGATGGAACATTATGTCGATATAAAGGAATCAGCGTTTTTCAATTAGCGCGAACAAGTGAAGTTGTTGCGCTTCATTATTTTAGAGATTGGAGTGTATGACATGAAGAAAATGATTTATGTAGCAGCATTCTTTCTATTAATGAGCGTACTGATGGTTCCCGCTGCAGGAGCAGCAGGCAAGGTGCCGCAGATTAAGATTAACGGAACCCTATTTGTGACACCTGCTGGTGAGCCTCAGCCTTATATTAATAAGGATTATCGTACAATGGGCTCGGTTCGTATGGTAGGCAATGCGTTGGGCGTGCTAGATGATAACATTGAATGGGATGCTAAAGCCCGTACAGTGACGATGGAGAAGAACAAGACGATTATCATTATGACAGTGGGACAGCAGGATCTTAGCGTCAATGGCAGGACGGTCCCGATGGATACCGTTGCAGAGCTGAAGAACGGACGTGTCTTTATTCCGTTGCGTTTTATTGCGGAGTCTCTTGGGGCGCAAATTGATTTTGATGATAAGACTAGGACGGTGTTGATTACGTCGGATGATCCTTCGGTGGGGAAGCATAATCTCGGCAATTTTAAAGAATTAAAAGTGGTTACGAACTTTCCAATTGTACTAGAAGCTGGAGGTTTAAAGCTGACGGTGCATGATGTTTATTTGTATAAAGCAGACTCAGCGGAGGCTAAGAATTTGAATAATAAATATAATCTTCAGTATTTCTCTCGTGCTAAATATGTTGTTTGGAGCAAAATAACCTTAGAAAATACATCAAAAAAAGTTATTAGATATGATGGTTTAGATTTAAATGAAAAAGTTGGGTGGTTTACAGCTACGAGTGAAACTCATGGACGTTTACTTAACTCTAATTCTATTACTTATGGGACCATGAATAACACTGAAGTTTTAGATGGTTGGATACTTAAACCAAGCGAATCTATTACAAGCACCAACGTCCAGATTGACTATTTAAGTGAAAAGCCATTTGATACGATTGGAGTCTTTTTATCTTATAACAATGCAACATCGAACGAATTAATTGCAGTTGGAAAGGAATAAGTGAATTGAGAAAGACATTATCTCTGATCATACTATTTAGTGTTGTATCGTCACTTCTCTTATTAGCTAATACTACTGTAAATGCTAATACAACTCTGCAAAGTACTTATTTTATAGCTGATTCAACATCTGATAAAGAGACTCAAATTGAACTTAAAATAGACTGGCCGAAAGAAGCCGGGTCAATTATATCAAGCAGCTATTCTTTTAGAGGTAAAGGCAGCATAGTTTCATTTAAATCAGATGCAAATACTAGAACAGTAAAAGTCGTGATAGCTGGAGAAAAAAAGTTGCGTAAAGAAACAGTCAACGGCTTTGAATCTGCATTTAATGGAAAAGGAACAGTATTTGAAAAAACACCAGGCAATGCATTTTGTCGATATAGTGACGGTAGGAAATGGCAGGTAAACAGTTTCAGTACCGACACGCATTCTCAATTTAGAAAAGATTATTTCCGAGAGGCAGCAGCTTCCCTACCAACGTATTACCCACCCTATGCACAAATGGCTGAAATAGTGGGCTATATGAATATAGACCTTAATAATCATCCGGCCGTATGGCTGAATAGTAAGGGAGAAATTGTTGATGCAAAATTTGTAAAGAAAAATACGATTATTATTCCACCAAAAACACATACATCAAAGATGAATAAACATACTGCTCTAGGACTGAAAGATTATGACCCGAAAAATCCAAGATTAGCATTGCAGTACAAAGCAGAATTCTATGGATTCTCAGAGAAAAACCAAATCCCAGCATCCAATCCCGCTTTCTACACAGGACATGCTCAATGTTACGGTTATCCGTTCAATTTGCAGTATTACCTCCAAGCAGAAGCAGAATACGAGACGTATACCTATGGAGGCACTATTACTTTTAATTACGCCAAGACTGCTACAGCTTATATCACTGGAGAAATAATGCCTGAGCCAAATAGTGCTCGCTTCGAGAACAAGGATGTTAAAGTTAGGGTCACAATAAATGCTGAGATAGCAGACATTAAAGACCCGGGAGCCATTTCTCACTACGATGTGTATTTGAACAACGAGCTTGGTGATCAAAAGTTTGAAGATAAGGCCATTCCAGCAAATCGAAATATGAAAATCAGCAGGACATTTGATTTTGTCATACCGGCATCTAGAATGACAAACAAAGATTCACATGACGAAGTGTTTGTGGGACGCGTAAGAGCTTGTTATAAGCCAAGTTCGTATTATGTTGATCCTGTATATGGTAAGTGCATGGACACAGGCAAAATTCATGCTTCAACCAACGTATACAAAGCAAAAGCGCCTGATCCGCCTGCTAAGGGACTGGGGCCAGTCGCCATAATTCATGCCCCTTTCGAAGTCATGCTTGGTGACGATATTACGCTGGATGGTACAGACTCGTACGATCCGGACGGTACGATTGAAACGTATACATGGCAAACACCGAATGCAATCGGCAGCATAGGGAATCTTCCTGCAGGAGAAGTCTATTACAACAAGCTTGGCCCGCAAAAAGTGCAGTTATGTGTTAGGGATAATGACGGTGAGCGAGATTGTGCACTGCATAGCCTGGTTGTGACAGAACCATATATACAGGCAAACATCTACCAATCGGGAACGCTAAAAGAAAATCGTAAAGTCACCTTCTCGGAATTCTCGTTTACCTCTTCGCGTTATCCAGTCATCCAAAGTAAAAATCAATGGACGGTTAAAGCGCTATACGACGATATTCCTCAGAGCATGATCAAGTATGAGGGCAGCTTAGATGGCAAGGACCGCTTTGATGTGCTATTTAAGCAGCCAGGAGATTACATCGTGACTCTAAGCGTCGAAAATACGGCGGGATTTAGGGATACCACTTCCCGCATCGTGACAATCAAGCCTGACTTGCCGCCTGTTACAGCCATATCGGCTGAATCTATGATTGAATACCGCGATCCGAAACATATGAACAAAGCAAAATTTGTCCTCAAGGACAATTCTTATTCTCCAGATGGAGACATCCTTGCATGGGGAAGATGGTATGTCATCTTTGACGCCAATAATGACGGAATATTCAGTGAACAACGAAGACTCATTGATGAAGGCGAGGCAAAAGAGGTTATTTACTATGCCGATCATGTTGGCAAATATCAATTTCATAAAGAAACGATAGAAGAGTTTGGTCAAGAGACGATTCCGGCTTTTGTGACAGCGAGTGATCGTCGCCGAAGCCAAACCTGGGAATGAAGGTGATTAATATGTTTAAACTGAATGACCACGAGGGTCTGTTTAAAAGCAGGCTCTTTTCTTTTACGCTCATATTTCTTCTGATCCTAATCCTCAGCAGGCCGCCAGTTAGCGCAAGCCCTGTAGATACAGAGGTTAAGAACCTGGCCCCGCTCGTAGACTTTGAAGTGAAGGCCAAGAAGAAAGTTGATGTAATCGTTGACGTAGGCAACACCAAGTATAAGAAGAACGAGGTACAGAATCGGGTTAACGAGTTTCTGATTCCAGCGCTGCAGGCTTCCGGTGTGGACTACAATGTCATAGTCGACGAGTCTAATGAAGGGCATAATGCGATTTACTTTTCTGGCGACAATGGGCAACCCGGCGGTCATCCTTATGATTTATATCAATACGATATGATCACTGAAGACGTGACGCTAGTGAAAAAAGCCCTCATCCACAATAGTTCTATTCATTATGTTTTACCAAATGATCTGATCATTTATCGGACTGGTGCTGCTGCGGGAGTACTCGATCTTCAAACCAAGCTAAATTCTGGTATAAACAATACGCATGAATCTAATGGGGATTGGGTAGTGGCACCGGATGGCAATCTCTACGTCTTTGCTGGCGGCCACTATTTCTGGCATGGAACATATCGTATAAATTGGCAGAACCCTGTCATTGATCCTAATGCTTCTGTACATGTGAATTTTCCAGATAAAGAGCGGATTTCAACGGAAGCCCCGATGACAGCTAGTAAGCATTTGATTATGGGCAAAGATAATCATTTTTATGAGCGTATTTTCTATGGGGGAACTACGACTAGATTATCGGTCACAAAAAACTACAGGTTGCCCAATCAAAAGTATATTTATTTGGGAACAGACATCCATAAGGCCATGGAACTATCCCGAGATGGTTTATTTTTTTATTCGGTTAAAACGCCGGTGTGGGGCACATCCACATACGATATATATGTGTACAACCAAGAGGATGATTCAAGGACTTTGATTTTACCTAAATTGCCTGCGGGCTATGATTTTCGAGCGCTGGAGGATGGTCGTCTACTATTAATGACGGCTGAACCTCCTGCCTATGACAGAAAATATTTTATTATGGACGATGTTTTTGACCCCAACTCTCTTCGTCCAATATCAGCTCCTATCTTAGCAGATTCTAAAGCCAAAAATTCAACTACTCTTTACCATACCCAAGGCTCAAATATTCTTTATCGTCAAAATGATAGCTTCAGAATGTTCAATATAGACACAGGCGAAGACAAGCTAATTGCTGACTTTAAACCTTTGAATGTTTTAAGATACCCTCACTGGTACAATCCGAGCACGCGCACGATTAAGGATATTATCGCAGCAGCACCATTACGCCCTGATGCCGAGAAAATATACGTTCGGATAGACGATATTGCTATGAACGCTATTACCAGACCTGATGGCATGGGTGAGATTGCGGCATTGCTCGCGCAGCACAATATGTCCTTCATCGGACTAGGCACATCCGCCAATCAGGAGCAAATCTACAGGCTGCTGGAGAATCTCAGCTATAATGGAACCTTCATAAGTAACGGGAATTTGAAAACGGCGTTTTCTGATCTCAGCAGCTTCATCACCGATCGGAGAGAAGTCAATATGCATCTGATGATCGGTGACACGTCCTACACTGAGCAAGAAATCCGCGACCAATTCAATCCGTTGCTTAGAGAGCTCCGGTCTGCAAACATCCGCGTGAACATGCAGGTGATCAAAGCGGATAAGAAGAGCTTGCAAGAGCTGCTATATCTGGCGCATTGGGATTACAACAAGAACAACTACATTGTCTACGTCCATGACCGGTTGATGCCAGAGCTGGACGATGAACTGGTGTATGATGACACGATTGTAATGCTGAAAGAATACAGTGCACACTTCATAGGACTTGGAAGCACGACGAACCGCATCACATTAAATAATATTGCAGCTTCCAACAATAGCTTGGGTGCTTTCTATGATAATCTCGACCTAACGTCTGCCACCATAAACACAATGAACTATATGAAAGACACGGCGATTGCGAATGTCAAAAAACTGACGAACTATATCCTGCTGAACGCCGATCCGGCGACAGGGGAGTATTCATCGGAGGTTTCTATTCAAACGTATTACGAGGATGCCGAATCCGATCCTAAGCAGACGGAGCGTTGGCGAACCAAACATGACCCCGAAATCTACGAAAACAATATGGGGATGCTGGCAGGGACAGGCCAATATGCGCAGGAGCCTATTAAGAATTTTACAAAAGTCGGCATGTATGAGATTGTGGCTCAAGCACAAGACAATCCATCGGTAAAGTCGCAATTTGATGAATATCGCCAGTGGAGCAGAGATTCCCTTTCGAGAATGGTCGTATACGTGCATCGAGCGCCAGTAGCAGATTTCAAAGCAATCGTCGATTCAACCCGCAAGCTGACGGTCACCGATCTATCCTATGACCTTGATCGTTATTCCTATCCCGAGCGGGGCGTCATTCAAAAGGTATGGAAATGGAAGCGCGTAGAAGATAGCAGTTGGACGGACGGCCAAGCGCCTCATGTGCTTGAGCCGAATACCGACTATCTCATTGCTTTAAGGGTTAAGGATCTGGACGGCGCATGGTCGCCGGAAGCGATTCGATTCGTATCCACGAATCCATTCAATAGGCCGCCAGTGGCGCTCTTTGCCATCGACAATAAGACGATATCCCTAAACGGCGAGGCGACGTTCACTGATCAATCCTATGACCCCGATAACGATCCAATTGGGCAAAGGATGTGGACGGTGAGGAAGGGCAATGTGCAGCTCTATCAAGGAGCCAATAAACCATCTGGCGCACTCATCAAACAGTATACAGCGCAGCTAGGACTACCGGTTCTTGGCATGTACAGCATATCGCTTCGCGTACAGGATAAACCGCTTATAGCAGAGCCTTTGTGGTCTAATGTGTATACGGATTTCTTGAATGTCGTCAACTATCCGCCAATTGCGCATTTTGATCCGCTGGAGCCGACTTACCGTGATGATCTGAACACGGTCATTAACCGAACCGTGAGTCCGGATCAAGACGGAGATCCTGTCAGCTATCAATGGACGCTCATATACGGTTCTAAGGAGTTTGCAATGGGCACGACAAAGGATTTGTCATTTCGGATACGCGACCTCGGACTTGGCAAAGCGGCGGTCGGCACATGGATGCTGCAGCTCAAAGCTTCCGATCCGCATGGAGCTACAACATACGAAACCCATACTTTTGATGTGCTGAATCATGTGCCGGTATCGTCCATTACGAACGGAACTTGGACAGGCTACATCTATGAGCCTTACACGTACACGTCAACCCGTACTGACAAGGATACGGAAGACGTGGCCAGCTTGCAATCCTTTTGGAAGCTCACGGCGCCAGACGGCCAGATTCGGACGTTTGATACGCCCGCCATATCCATCACCTTTGAGCAGAAAGGCAAGTATCGATTAGAGAATTGGGCAGCCGATCAGCTCGGAGCGGCGAGTGAAATTGATACGAGAGAAATTAATATCGTCAACCAAAGGCCGATTCCTGGTTTCACGACCTTACCTAACCCAGCGTTTATCGACACAATTGTAAAGGTCATTAGCACGGCTACTGATATGGACGGCTATATCGAGAAGCATCTGTACTTTATAACGCCGCCTAACGGTACACAGAACCGTTATACACAGCTGGCAGACTTTGAACGCAGCTTTGCTGCCATTGGACGATGGCAAATCCGGCAAATTGTCACTGACAATGATGGAGCGACTGCCGAGGTTACGCAGAGCTTATTGGTTCATAACCGACCGCCAAGCGTTGTGATTACATCGCCAAGCGGTACCACGAGTGCGACGGCTACGGAATTCCATACATTAACGCCGCGTATCATTTGGCAAATGAGCGATCCTGACGGACACGCCGGGCAGCGGTACAGGATGCAGATCAGGCGTGATAATGGCGCGCTTGTCTATGACAGCAATTCGGTTGCCTCGTCAAGGAATTATCAAGATGTGCCGAGGAGCGCCGGGCTTGTGGAGAACGCTAGATACCGAGCTGAGGTGCAAGTATATGACGGCTATGATTGGAGCCCTTATTCAGCGCCCAAGTACTTCTATATCGTGCTGAATCGACCGCCGGCTGCCAATTTTACCTGGTCGCCTCAGCCTGTCTATGAAGGGGATACCGTAACCTTCACAACCAACGTTAACGATGAAGACATGGATGTGTTGTCCATTCAGTTCGAGCTCATCAGTCCTGCTGGGACCAAGCTTCCATACAGCTACACCTTTGATCATCCATATCCTTCGACCGGACCTAGTATACGATTAACCCAGCTTGGGACATGGACGATGAAGCTTACGGTAAGCGATGGAAAATCGGCTCCAGTTTCCCTTACAAAAACGTTGCAAGTATTGCCGTTAAGTGTTGCTGGGATGGTGAAGCATACGGATCTGTGGAATGCGCACCGCCAAGCTTATAATATGAAGAAGTCCGGCAACAGGGAGTCGCCGCGAGGCTACAACGTCTTTTGGGCTGGAGAGAGGTTCATGCTTGAAGCGGATACGACTGTTACTGGAACAGCTGCAAGAGCGGAGCGGGTGGAGGTAACTTTGGGCGCATTTCGGACAGAGCTAAAGGTATCGGGGATAATGAACACCCGATGGACGGGCGAGCTGTGGGATTCAACTTTCGAAAGCTTGCCAGCTGGTACGCAAACCTTCGTCTTTACAGCGCATTACAGCAATGGAACGGTGAAGAAAGAGGAGATTGAAGTCCTAATCTCCGGCAATATGAACAGCTATCTCCAAGTTCACCGTGTAAAATGACGTGCGTATAAGTATTAACCCGTCTGAACAACGGGTCTCATTGTCATCAGAATGGTTTATTTTGCTTGAGCGGATTTGAACAGTTTATTCCGTTTGAACTATAATGGACATTACATACCTGATCTAATGACCATGCAGCATGGGTAAGTCAACATCATACGCATTTAAGAGCGAGAAGAGGACGGTTAACTTATGTTTCTACGAAGAGAAAGCTTGCGGGAGTATATAAGGCTGTATCCGGTGATCAGCATTATTATTGTTATCAATTTGGTTATGTTTGGCGTATTGGAGTTGTCGGGAGGCTCGACTCAAGTGGAGACGCTGTACCGATTTGGCGCCATGTTCGGAGGAGGGGCAATTGAACCTGAGTTTTGGCGCTTCGTTGCCTCCATGTTTCTCCACATTGGCTTTATGCATCTGCTCATGAACAGCTTCTCGCTATACGTATTTGCAGCACCGCTGGAAAGAATGCTGGGCATGTGGAAATTTGCCGTGCTTTATTTGGCTTCCGGTATCACAGGCAACATCTTCAGTTATTTCCTGCACCATGATCTGTATATCGGGGCGGGGGCATCGGGCGGAATCTACGGCGTATATGGGGCGTACTTGTTCTTATCGCTCTTCAGGAAAGATGTGCTCGATGCGGATAGCTCCAAAACCATCACGATCATTCTCATTATCGGTATTGTATACTCCATCATCGTACCGAATGTGGATTTGTACGCCCATTTGGGAGGATTCGTCGAGCGGATTTTTGTTCATGGCGATTCTAAGTACGATTATCAAAAGAAGAGCGAGACGTTATGGTGTGTAACTAGCAAGGGATCCTGCACAATTATTCAGGGAGAACCGCAATCATGCGGTTCTTTTTGTATGCAATTCGAATAGGAAATATCCCTCTCATACACATATATAGATCCGTTAAAGATGTTTGCGATGCGTGCAATTATTAATAACTTTTAAATAGGCGAGTATATATTTTTCAAGTAGGGAGGTGCCATTACATCGAAAGTATTCCATTAAAATTAAGGGATGTGTTGGGATGAAAAAAAGGATGATGTCCATCATGCTGCTTAGCGCCATCATGATGGCTTTGCTGCCGGTTCTGTCGGCATCGGCAACGATTGGCTCGTTGACGCGAACTGTATCAGGCAGCGGAACCCTGAAGGTAACGGTACATGCAGTCGCAAGCGCAACCGAAGATGGCGGCAATCCAAGCTGGTCTGTTGTTGTTCGCACGGCAAGCGGTCAATATTTATTGGAGCAAGCCAATGGAGGGTCGATCGGATATTCTTATTTTACCTTGCCAAGCGGCGTCTACAACGTGACGGCGTATCCGTCCGCTTATACGGCAATTACCTCTATGCAAGCTGTTTTTGAATAGACAACTGAAAGGCTCATGATCAAAAACAAGGAGCTCCAAGCACGGATGCGCAAGGGAGCTCCTTGTTTATGTCTTGCGGCTTATGCTATTGCAAATAATGATGATCCTCGGAGATTTCGCTCAAGGCGATTCCGGCATCACGGCCGGTTGTGCTGCCTAGCGACAGATCGCCAAGCGAAATGATGCCTACCAGCTTTCCGTTGTCCACTACTGGAAGCCGGCGAATCTGATGCTTTGCCATCAGATCGGCTGCTTCTTCTGCATCTTGCTCCGGCGAGATCGTGATCAATTGATCACTCATGACATCCTGCACCGGACAGGAGCCCGGACGTTTCTGCGCATATCCCCGAATGACCAAATCACGGTCTGTAACGACCCCGATCACTTTGCCTTGGTTATCTGCCTCGACTACTGGTACGAATCCAGTATCATTTTCAGCCATTAAGACGGCAATTTCATGGACATTGTCCTTCAGTGTAACCGTTTTGCAATCGGTGGACATCAATTCTCTTACAGCTTTCATGAACTTGGCTCCTTTATTTCGCATGTTCTGTTGGGTCACTCATCCATTTCCCAACGGCAATAGCGTGTGTCAGATAAGTCCAAATTATCCTTCGAGGCACAGCAGACGGGATTCATGGGATTGCTAACCGTTCTTATTGAGATGTACAAACATTAATTCCAAACATAGGAAATGAAAAGACGATCATCTTGGAAACGCATACATTTTCCGTAGAAATGCTTCTATAGCTTAGAGGAATCCATTTCTATAATGAAATTGTATGGCAAGTAAGAAGATGTCAAAAATCTGTCGATGAGAGGAGAAGGAAGATGAGGATATGACGACTTTGAACTAGGGCGAAATGTAATCGCTTCCAGTATGACGATTTAGGCTTCACCATTCTCTCGCACCTAAAAAGATGGAGGAGGAATAAAATGCGCACCAAGTATGTTGCATGGTCGCTAATAGCAGCCCTGCTAATAACCACATTGTTCCAGTCAGTTGGACCGGGTGAACCGGTAGAGGCGGCAGGAGGGCCAAATCTGACATTAGGCAAAACCATAACGGCAAGCGGCCAATCCCAAACCTACAGTCCGAATAATGTAAAGGACAGCAATCAAGGCACTTACTGGGAGAGCACGAATAACGCTTTTCCGCAATGGATTCAAGCAGATCTGGGTGCAAGCACCAGCATCGATCAAATTGTATTGAAGCTTCCTGCGAACTGGGAGACTCGGACGCAGACGCTTACCGTTCAAGGCAGCTCGAACGGATCGACGTATTCGACGATCGTCGGATCGGCGAATTATGTATTCAATCCGGCTGTAGCGGGCAACTCCGTGACGATCAGCTTTGATCCGACGAGCACGCGCTACGTCCGACTTCAAGTGACGAACAATACAGGCTGGCCGGCTGCGCAGCTTTCCGAATTCGAGATCTATGGCGCAAGCGGCCCGACGCCGACGCCTTCTGCGACTCCGCAGCCGTCAGGCACGTATCAAGCGGAAGCGGCTGCCCTCTCCGGCGGAGCCAAAGTCAATACCGATCATAGCGGCTACGCCGGCACAGGCTTCGTGGACGGCTATTGGACTCAAGGCGCGGCTACAACCTTTACTGTACAGGCGCAAGCGGGCGGCAATCATAATGTGACGCTGAAATATGCCAATGCGAGCGGAAGCGACAAGACGCTCAGCCTCTATGTGAACGGTACAAGGCTCCGGCAGACGAACTTGCCTAATCTAGCGAACTGGGATACTTGGGGCAACAAAGCGGAAACCGTCAATTTGAACGCTGGGTCGAATACCATTGCGTACAAATATGATCCAGGCGATTCCGGCAACGTTAATCTTGATCAAATTACAGTAGAGGCGGCTAGTTCAACTCCAACACCGACTCCGACATCCACGCCAACACCAACACCAACACCAACACCAACGCCAACGCCAACACCGACTGCGACGCCAACGCCGCCTCCGGGCAGCAATATTGCGGTCGGCAAGCCGATCACCGCATCCTCCAGCACCTTCACATTTGTCGCGGCCAACGCCAATGACAACAGCACCGACACTTATTGGGAGGGCGGGGGCAATCCGAGCACGCTGACGCTTGACTTGGGATCGAATCATGATGTTACATCCATTGTGCTGAAGCTGAATCCTTCAACGGCATGGAGCACACGCACTCAGACGATTCAAGTATTGGGGCATAACCAATCGACGACAACCTTCAGCAATTTGGTATCGTCTCAGTCCTATACCTTCAATCCGGCTTCAGGCAATACGGTTACAATTCCTGTTACCGCAACGGTGAAGCGCCTGCAGCTGAACTTCACGGCAAATTCCGGGGCATCGGCAGGACAAGTGGCGGAATTCCAAGTATTCGGCACGCCTTCTGCTAATCCGGATCTGATCATTACAGATATGTCTTGGTCGCCGGCATCGCCAATCGAGACCAATGCCATCACGCTGAATGCCACGGTCAAAAACAACGGAACTGCTCCTTCCGGCGCTACAACGGTCAACTTCTATCTGAACAATACGCTGGCGGGCTCCGCTCCTGTCAACGGTCTGGCAGCGGGCGCTTCGACTACGGTATCGCTGAACGCAGGTACCCGAACTGCAGCTTCTTATACCGTTAACGCGAAAGTGGATGAGAACAATTCCGTTATCGAATTGAATGAATCCAATAACAGCTATACCCATGCGACGCCGCTTGTTGTTGCGGCTGTGTCCAGCTCCGACCTCGTCGGAACTGTATCCTGGACGCCAAGCAATCCGGTGGCGGGCAATGCAGTCGCATTGACAGTTAACTTGAAAAACCAAGGCAATATCGCATCTGCGGGCGGCGCTCACGGTGTAACAGTCGCTCTGAAAAATCCGGCAGGCTCCACGCTCCAATCGTTCAGCGGCTCATACACGGGCGTACTCGCCGCAGGAGCTTCGGTCAACGTAACGCTTCCGGGCACTTGGACGGCTTCGCCGGGCACTTATACGCTGACGACGACGATCGCAGCGGATGGGAACGAATTGCCGATCAAGCAGTCCAACAATGTGAGCAATACGAATCTGGTTGTCTATGCCCAGCGAGGAGCCAGCATGCCGTATACCCGCTACGATACGGATGACGCTGCAAGAGGCGGCGGAGCTACCCTGCAATCTGCGCCTAACTTCGATCAAGCGCTGACTGCTTCGGAAGCATCCGGACAGCGTTATATCGCGCTTCCTTCGAATGGCTCCTACGCGCAATGGACCATTCGTCCGGGTGAGGGCGGGGACGGTGTGACGATGAGATTCACGATGCCGGATTCCGCTAATGGCATGGGCCTTAATGGCTCGCTTGATGTCTATGTCAACGGAGTAAAAGCCAAGACCGTGCCGCTTACATCCTATTACAGCTGGCAGTACTTCTCCAGCGACCATCCGGCTGATACGCCGGCTGGCGGACGTCCTCTCTTCCGCTTCGACGAAGTCCACTGGAAGATGGATACGCCGCTGCAGCCTGGAGACACGATCCGCATTCAGAAGTCGGGTGCCGACAGCCTGGAATATGGCGTAGACTTCCTGGAGATTGAAGCTGTGCCTGCCGCCATTGCGCGTCCGGCGAACTCGGTCTCCGTAACCGATTTCGGGGCAGTAGCGAATGACGGCCAAGACGACCTTGCAGCGTTCGAGGCAGCTGTTAATGCGGCAGTTTCCTCCGGCAAGATTTTGTATATCCCAGCTGGCACATTCCACCTCGGCAACATGTGGAAAATCGGCAGCGTAGCGAACAAAATCAACAACATTACCATTATGGGTGCCGGCATCTGGCATACCAACATCCAGTTTACGAATCCGAATCAAGCTTCCGGCGGCATTTCGTTCCGCGTGACGGGCCAGCTGGATTTCAGCCATATCTACATGAATTCCAACCTGCGCTCCCGCTATGGCGAGCAGGCTGTGTACAAAGGGTTTATGGATAACTTCGGGACTAACTCCAAGGTCCACAATGTATGGGTGGAGCATTTCGAATGCGGCTTCTGGGTAGGCGACTATGCTCATACGCCAGCCATTATTGCGAACGGGCTTGTCATTGAGAACAGCCGGATCCGCAACAACCTTGCCGACGGTGTCAACTTCGCGCAAGGCACGAGCAACTCCACAGTACGCAACAGCAGCATCCGCAATAACGGCGACGACGGCTTGGCTGTCTGGACCAGCAACGTGAATGGCGCTCCTGCAGGAGTGAACAACACGTTCTCCTACAATACGATTGAGAACAACTGGCGTGCAGCCGGCATCGCCTTCTTCGGCGGCAGCGGCCACAAAGCGATGCATAATCTCATCGTGGATACGGTCGGCGGCTCCGCAATCCGGATGAACACGGTATTCCCAGGCTACCACTTCCAGAACAACACCGGCATCGTATTCTCGGATACCACGATCATTAACAGCGGCACCAGCCGAGATCTGTACAACGGCGAGCGCGGTGCGATCGATCTGGAAGCATCCAATGATCCGATCAAAAACGTCACGTTCACCAATATCGATATCATCAACACGCAGCGGAGCGCCATTCAGTTCGGCTACGGCGGCGGCTTCGAAAATATCGTCTTCAACAACATCAACATTAACGGCACCGGCAAAGACGGCGTTCTGACTTCACGCTTCTCGTCACCGCATCCTGGCGCTGCGATCTACACGTATACAGGCAACGGTTCTGCCACCTTCAATAATTTGACAACCAATGATATTGCACATCCGAACCTGTACTTTATTCAGAATGGCTTTAATCTTACAATCCAGTAATGACGTTAAGTCAGACCAGCAGAGGAAGGGCTCCCGGGAGCCCTTCTTCTTTTTTGCGAAAAAAAGCTATTTGCCCTGAATGCACGCTATGGTTAAATGGAGAAAGCGGCCGTGCTGGCAATCATGCATCATGCAACTGTGTAAACCCACAAGCAGCACTGCGCGTTCCTATTTTAGATGCAGCATAGAAGGAGAACCCTAATGATTCGCTTATTAAAAACGGAGGAAATGGACGGCCTCTTGTCTGCCATTGAGAGGGAGGGGCATTTTCTTTATTACTCTTATTTGACCTCACGCCGGCCTCATACCATACATGCCGGGCAATTCACTGCGGACGGAGAGCTGCTGGGTGTGATGGCATATTGCCGGGGACTGCCGTTTCATGCTTTCTCAGTCTATCCGATCCATACGGGCTTCCAAGCGAAGCGTGTTCAACGATTTCTGCAAGAATGTCTGGCGCTGCCGACAGGGGCCGTCGGAAGCTGTATGGTGAATACGGAAGTCAAGGATTTGCTTGTCCGGCAGCTGGAGACGGATAGCCTGCCGATTCCCATTATGCTCATGAAGCACCAGCCCTTGACGAATCTTCCTCCCGTTGATGCGCAAGTCGTTCGCCTTGAGCAGGAGAGTTATCAACGGATTAAGTCCAGGCTGACAGAGTGGAACATGATGGCTTTTTCCAAGGAAGAGCTGCACAATCCGTTCTATGGCATATGGGCAGAGAATGAGCTAGTCGCGCTGGGCGGCTATCATATTTATTCGAAAGAGTATGTGGAGCTCGGCAATATCGGCACGGATGCGGACTGGCGGAACCGGGGCTATGGAAGGAAAATCAGCGCACAGCTGACGCGGTCCGGTTATGCCATTAGCGATCAGGTATATTTGAATGTGGTGGAGCATAATGCCAGCGCTATTCGGTTGTATCGGTCGCTTGGATTCGAAACGATCTGCCGTCAACATATCTTGCAGTTTAAGCTATAGGCTTCTATCGAAGCTGCAACCAACTGCAATATCGATGCCATAGGCATCCTCTTTGACAAGGCCAGCCGGATAATCGCTGCGGGAATGGACATGCTATTGCCAAAACAACCCAGATGAAAGGCGGAGGGGTGGGATGGGCAGCGGGCTTCTTCAACCATTTCCCAAGCGGCGGCAAAGGGAGAGGTACAAAGGCGTTTTTTTCATAACGGGACTGAATCCAGAGCTGGATTCCTTTGCAGTAGGCGTATATGAGCGTGGTGAAATCATAAGGATGGGCGCGTTCCAACGCGGGTTGAACGTCAAAGATCGGGAGACCCTTCGGCAGACGATTCTGCATAATCAGATCCATTCCGACCAATCGTATGTGGCGGTCGCCCCAGCGATTTGCGTCGAATTGTCCTTCCAATCCATTGAAGGGCGTGAATTGGCTGATCCGGCGTTTGGTTCGTTTCAGTTAGCTGTACCCGCTGCAGAATGCACTTGGGATCGGCTCATTAGAGACAATGCAGCCCTTCATCCTGATGTGCGGATCACGCATCCTGAGAAGCTGGTTTGGAAGGGCCTCCAGATTGACAAAGCGGGCTATCTCGCCTATCTCATTCAAATTTCGCCCTATATGCTGCCATTTCTGCGTAATCGGGCATTGACGCTTATCCGTTGCCCGCAAGGTATACCTGGAGAGTCGTTTTTTCAGAAGGACTGTCCCGACTATGCGCCATCGTTCATTGCCACTGAAAGTGAAGGCGACAAGTCGTATATCGTCTGCAACGATCTGTCAACGCTGTGCTGGCTGGGCAATCAGCTGGCAATTGAGCTGCACGTTCCGTTCCAGCTCATCAGAACCGACCGCCCGCTCGAAATCGTGCTGGATCTGGATCCTCCGAGCCGTGAGCAATTCCAGCTGGCAGTGAAAGCGGCGATCGAGATGAAACGAATCTTCGACTCCTTCGGCATCGTCAGCTACCCCAAGATTTCGGGCGGCAAAGGGCTGCAGATCCATATTCCGATAGGTTCGCAAAGCCCTTTGACTTACGAGGATGCCCGAGTGTTCACATCATTCCTGGCCAATTATTTGGTTGAGCAGTTTCCAAATGATTTTACGATCGAGAGATTGAAGAAAAACCGCGGGGGCAGGCTGTACATTGATTATATTCAGCATGCGGCAGGCAAAACGATCATCAGCCCGTATTCGGCGCGAGGGAACGAGGATGCTACAGTTGCTACACCGCTTTATTGGGAGGAAGTGAATGAACGGCTGACTGTTCAAACCTTCAATATCCCGTACGTGCTGGAGAGGCTGGCTCGTGTCGCTTGTCCGATGAGCGACTTCTTCAAGCAGGAGAACAAGGGCCTTGAGCAGGTCATTGCCAAGCTGAAGGAGCAAAGCTCAGTTCGGGCTTGAAGCGTGGCAGAGCCGCCTGCAACTTTTTGTCCAATCCGCCAATCAGCCGCGGGCATCGCGCTTTGTTGGCATGGCTTGCTACGGTCAGAATTGGACTTCTGTGCAACAAAGGTCGCCTATCGAGTATAATGGGTAAAAAACGGATAGTCGGGTGACGGTATGAAAAATATTGTGTTTACAGGGGGCGGGTCCGCGGGCCACGTAACCGTGAATCTCGCATTAATACCGAAGCTTGCGGAGAAGGGCTGGACTTCAACCTATATCGGCTCTAGCGACGGCATCGAGAGAGGGCTTGTCTCCGAGCTTCGTCAGGTGAGCTATCATCCCATCTCGACGGGCAAGCTTAGACGGTACTTCTCTTGGCAAAACCTGAAGGACCCTTTCCGTGTTGTGAAAGGCATCTTCCAAGCGTACCGGATCATCAGAACGCAGAAGCCGGATGTTGTTTTTTCCAAGGGCGGTTTTGTATCTGTTCCGGTCGTCATGGCTGCGTGGATGAACAGGGTGCCCGTTATTATTCATGAATCCGATATCACTCCGGGACTGGCTAACCGGCTGGCAAGCCCGTTCGCCACTGTTATCTGCACGACATTTCCTGAGACAGCGCAGGCGATCGGCGACAAGAAATGCCGGTTCGTAGGAGCAGTGATTCGCGAGAATCTGGGGCAAGGCGACCCAGCGCAAGGCCGAGCATTCACTGGACTGCCGAGTAACGGAAAGCCGGTGCTTCTTATTATGGGCGGAAGTCTGGGGGCAAGGCGGATCAACGAAGCTGTTCGGCAAGCTCTGCCGGAGCTGAGCAAGTCTTATCAGATCGTGCATCTGTGCGGCAAGGGCCAACTGGATCAAGGAATCGAGCATTCCGGTTACCGTCAATATGAATATGTGAACGAGCAGCTGCCGGATTTGCTGGCCATGAGCGATTATATCATTTCGAGGGCAGGCTCTAATTCTATCTTTGAGTTCTTATCCTTGAGGAAGCCAATGCTGCTTATTCCCCTTACCAGACAGCAGAGCAGGGGCGATCAGCTGCTGAACGCCGCGTCGTTCGAGCGAAGCGGCTATTGCAAGGTGCTGCATGAGGAGCATCTTACGCCTAAGTCGCTGCTCGCCTCCGTTCAGGACCTCACGCGCAATAAGCAAGCCTACCTTCGCAGCATGAACGAATATGATGCCAAGGACGCGCTTGCAGCCGTTTATGGGATCATAACGGAGACTGCAAAGGGGTAACGGTGCAGAACGGCTTCTTGCGGTTAGAAACATTATCGAACTGATTGACGGGCATGCTCTTTTCATGTAAAGTAATGTGAATTAAGAATAGTCCAATAGCGTAGATCAAGATCAACGCGTTCCAACCATTCGCAGTACAGAGAGGAAACCCGCAGGCTGAAAGGTTATCCCATCCGCGAAGCAACGCCGACCTGTCTTGTGAGCTGCAATCGTGCCGTACATGGACGATTGCCGGCATTTGCCGTTATACGAAGAAGGACCGCTGAGATAATCATGCGGTCAAATTAAGGGTGGTACCACGACACATTCGTCCCTGGCGAATGTGTCTTTTTGCGTTTGTCAGCCAATTTAAAGGAGGTTCTGATTATGCGTCAAAGCCGATTAGTATCCACGACATGGAGAGAGGCGCCGGCCGATGCCGAAGCTGTCAGCCACCAGCTTATGCTGCGCGCAGGATTCATACGCCAGCTGGCTGCGGGAATCTATACGTATATGCCGCTTGGCAGAAGAGTGTTGCGGAAGGTTGAGCACATCATTAGGGATGAGATGGACCAGACAGGGGCGCAAGAACTGCTTATGCCGGCTATGCAGCCTGCAGAGCTCTGGCAGGAATCGGGGAGATATTCGGCTTATGGCCCCGAGCTGATCCGATTCCAGGACCGGCATAACCGTGAGTTTGCGCTGGGCCCAACGCATGAAGAAGTTATTACGACGCTTGTTCGTTCTGAGATCAACTCCTACCGGAGGCTGCCGGTAACCCTTTATCAGATTCAGACGAAGTTTCGCGATGAGCGCCGTCCGCGATTCGGCTTGCTGCGCGGCCGTGAGTTTCTGATGAAGGATGCTTACTCATTTGATATCGATGAGGAAGGCTTAGATCAATCTTATTGGGCGATGTACGAAGCCTATAAGCGGATATTCAGCAGATGCGGCCTCCGGTTCCGCGCAGTAGAAGCTGACGCGGGAACGATTGGCGGCGAAGGCGGGACACATGAATTTATGGCGCTTGCCGAGATCGGCGAGGACACCATTGCCGTATGTACGCACTGCGATTACGCTGCCAACCTGGAGAAGGCGGATTCAGGACAGCCCAAGCATTCGCCATCCATTTTGTCAGAGGTTCCAGACATAGAGAAGGTGCACACGCCTGGCATCCGGACGATCGACGAGCTTACAGCCTTCTTGAACATACGGCCGGACGAAATGATGAAGACCCTCCTGCTGAAGGCGGATCAGAAGTTGGTTGCTGTTGTTCTGCGTGGCGATCATGAGCTTAATGAGCTGAAGGTCAAGCATGCGCTACAGGCAAGCGAGATAACGTTCGCAGAGCCGGATGAAATACGGTCCGCCTCCGGCGTTCCCGTCGGTTTCCTCGGTCCTGTCAATCTGTCAGTACCGCTGTTCGTCGATCGGGCAGCAGCGGAGATGGCGACCGCTGTCGCTGGGGGGAATGAAGCGGATTATCATATCCGCAACGTAAGTCCGCAGCGGGATTTGGCAGGCTGTACAATCGGTGATTTCCGCAATGTGACGGAAGGGGAGCCGTGTCCGCGATGCGCAGAGGGATCTTTGACGTTCCACCGGGGGATAGAGACGGGTCATGTATTCAAGCTGGGAACCAAGTACAGCGAGAAGCTGGGAGCGAAGTTCCTGAATCCGTCAGGTCAGGAGCAGCCATTCGTGATGGGTTGTTACGGCATTGGCGTATCCCGCATTCTATCGGCCGTTGTTGAGCAGCATTATGATGAATCGGGCATCATTTGGCCGGAGGCGATCGCGCCGTATCATGTGCATCTGATTCCGATTTCGGTCAAGAACGAGCATCAAACCGGGGTGGCCCGGCACTTGTATGAACAGCTGCAAAAGATGGGGATAGATGTGCTGCTGGATGACCGGGATGAGCGGCCAGGCGTCAAATTCAAGGATGCCGATTTGATAGGCATACCTGTGAGAGTAATCATCGGGAAGGATGCCGAGCAAGGCACGGTAGAATATACGGAACGGAGGACGCTTCGCAAAGAGGCGATCCGAGCGGAAGAAGCGCTGGAGCGTATACGGCAACGCTTCACACTATTCAGCGGGAATGCCAATTAGATGCTGTTCGCAACAAAATAATGGATAAGCCCATTAATGGGAGAAACCGCGAGCGATCGCGGTTTCTCCTGTTGCATAGGAAAGGAAATCGTCCGCCGCCGCATTTATTAGGTATAATAAGAGACATGTATGCTAGTTACGCAAGTGCACCGGAGGAGGAGGCATTTTCTTTGACGCTTCAACAGTTGAAATATGTGATCGAGGTGGCCAATCGCGGCTCCATCAACGAGGCTGCCAAGCGGCTGTTCATCTCGCAACCGAGCTTGTCCAATGCGATCAAGGATTTGGAAGAAGAGATGAGCATTTCGATCTTTGAACGTACCAATAAAGGCATCTCGCTTTCCAAGGAAGGCGCGGAGTTTCTCAGCTATGCGCGGCAAGTGGTAGAGCAAGCGGAGCTGCTGGAGAGCCGGTACTTGAATGCCAAGCCTTCTCCGCAGCATTTTTCGGTATCGACTCAGCATTATGCATTCGCGGTTAACGCATTCGTCACATTGGTCCAGGAGTACGGTCAGGATGAATACGAGCTGGCGCTGCGCGAGACCAAGACCTATGAAATCATCGAAGACGTCAAAAGCATGCGAAGCGAGATCGGCATCCTGTACTTGAATGAGTTCAACGGGAAGGTAATCAATAAACTTCTGAAGTCCGCCAGCCTCCAGTTCACCAGCTTGTTCACGGCTAAACCGCATATATTTGTCAGCATCAAAAACCCGCTCGCCAAGCTATCCAGAGTGAAGATTGAGGATTTGCAGCCCTATCCGAATTTATCGTTCGACCAAGGCGAGTATAATTCGTTCCACTTTTCCGAAGAAATTCTAAGCACCCTCATCCATAAGAAGAGCATACGGGTCAATGACAGAGCAACGCTGTTCAACCTGCTGATCGGCTTGAACGGGTATACGATCTCTACAGGCGTGCTTAGCTCCGATCTGAACGGCAACGAGATTATTCCTGTTCCTCTGGATGTGAATGAAAGCATCAATGTGGGCTGGATTTCACATAAGAACGTAGCTTTGTCCAAGCTTGGCGCGGCATATGTCGAGGCGTTGAAGCAAGCAATCGGGCAATAACCGGCAGTCTATCGGGCTGTCCCCACCTTTGTGCTTGGGTATAGCTAATGGCTATAACTAGATATAGCATAATCCAGTTACGCTATATCCACGAATCCGTGTTATCTTTCTTGTAACAATTCATTTAGGAGTGTTGCGAGAATGGTGAAGAGCAGTGTATTGGGTTACCCGCGCATCGGTGCGGACCGCGAGTGGAAGAAGGCGCTTGAGGCATTCTGGAGCGGCAAGCTGGAGGAGTCGGCATTCGAGAGCCAGCTTCAAGAGATTCGTCTGAATCATTTGCGCAAGCAGAAGGAGCAAGGCATCGACTTGATTCCAGTCAATGACTTTAGCTATTACGATCAAATCTTGGATACTGCCGCTATGTTCGGCATCGTGCCCAAGCGGTTCCCATATGAAGGCGGCGCTGTTCCGCTTTCGGTGTACTATGGCATGGCTCGCGGCACGAAGGAAGCAACAGCAAGCGAAATGACAAAATGGTTCAATACGAACTATCACTATATTGTGCCTGAGCTGGACGGCGCTGCTCCTGCATTGACAGAGAACAAGCCGCTGAACGCTTACCGCGAAGCGAAGGAGAAGCTGGGCATCGAAGGCAAGCCGGTTATTGTCGGTCCGCTTACGTTCCTGAAGCTGTCCAAGGGCTATGACGCGTCCGAGACAGACGCATGGCTGGACCGTCTGGTTCCGCTATACGTGCAAGTGCTGACAGAGCTGGCGCAAGAAGGCGTCCAGTGGGTTCAGATCGATGAGCCGATTCTGGTGACAAAAGTAGACGAGGCGGATATGAAACGTCTGCGCAGCATCTATGAGACTCTTAACAAGGCTGTTCCTGGCCTGAACATCTTGCTGCAAACGTATTTTGAATCTGCCGACAACTATGAAGCTGTTGTGCAGCTTCCGGTTCAAGGCATTGGCCTTGACTTCGTTCACGGCCTGAACGGCAACCTTGCTGCAATCAAAAAGTACGGTTTCCCGTCGGACAAGGTGCTGGGCGCAGGCATCATCGACGGCCGCGGCATTTGGAAAGCATCCCTGCGCGAGAAGCTGGCGCTGGTGCAAGAGCTGGCCGGGTTGGTATCTCCAGACCGCCTGATCGTTCAATCCTCCTGCAGCCTGCTGCATGTGCCGGTAACGGTAAGCAAGGAAGCAAAGCTACTGCCTGAGCTGAAAGGCGCGCTTGCATTTGCAGATGAGAAGCTTGCCGAGCTTGTATTGCTGACGAAAGCACTGACTTCCGGCGAAGCTTCAATTGCCGGGGAAATCGCACAATGCGACAAAGATCTACTTGCTCTTAGCGAATCCAGTCAACGCAACCGCAATGACGTGAAGCAAGCTGTTGCTGCTATCAGCGCAGGCGAGCCAAGCCGCTTGCCATTCGCAGAGCGTCATGTGGCGCAGCAGGAGAAATGGCAGCTTCCGATCCTGCCGACAACAACCATCGGCAGCTTCCCGCAATCGGCAGAGGTGCGCAAAGCGCGTCAGCTATGGCGCAAGGGCGAGTGGAACGAAGCCCAATACGAAGCCTTCATCCAAGAGCAGATCGATCTGTGGATCAAGCTTCAAGAAGAGATCGGCATCGACGTTCTTGTACACGGCGAGTTCGAGCGTACAGATATGGTAGAATTTTTCGGCGAGAAGCTGGAAGGATTTGCATTTACACAATTCGGATGGGTTCAATCGTATGGCTCCCGTTGCGTGAAGCCGCCGGTTATTTTCGGCGACGTGGCATTCGAGCAGGCCATGACGGTAGAAGAGACCAAATATGCGCAATCCAAAACTTCGCGTCCGGTGAAAGGCATGCTGACAGGACCGATTACCATTATGAACTGGTCGTTCGTGCGTGATGATATTTCCCGCGAGCAGATTGCTTATCAGCTGGCTTATGCCCTTAGACAAGAAGTAGAAGCGCTTGAGCAAGCAGGCATCGGCATGATCCAGGTGGATGAGCCGGCTGTCCGTGAAGGGTTGCCGCTGAAGGAAGAGGATCAAGCCTCATACCTGGCCTGGTCGGTCAAGGCATTCCGCTTGACGACGGCTACCGTACAGCCGACAACGCAAATTCACACGCATATGTGCTACTGCGAATTCCATGACATGATCGGTTCCATCGAAGCGATGGATGCGGACGTGATCTCCATCGAGACTTCCCGGAGCCACGGCGAGCTGATTCACAGCTTCGAGGAGAATACGTATGAGCTGGGCATTGGCCTTGGCGTATACGACATCCACAGCCCGCGCGTTCCTGGCGTTGGCGAGATGACGAATATGATCGACCGCGCGCTCCGCGTTCTGGATCCGAAGCTGTTCTGGATCAACCCGGACTGCGGCCTGAAGACACGCGGCCAAGAAGAGACCGTCGCATCCTTGCGCAACATGGTAGAGGCGACGAAGATCGCCCGCGACAAATATGCCGTCAAGGCGTAAAACAACGTCTATTCAACATAAATAGATAACCGTTGGATAGGGTTTATATAGAGGGCAGACGCTTAGGCGTTCTGCTCTCTTTTACATTCCGCCAGCCGAAAATAGCTATAATCCATTCTCAACCTTCACATGGAATGAGTGAATATGGTACGATGATGAAATCTATTTCTTGGAAATGACGCGGCAGACCAAAGAGAAGGAGAGTCCAGCATGTCCCATCCATTGACGAATGCTCAACAGCTTGCGATCCAGCATATTGGATCATACGCTCGCGCTCGCAAAGACGACGCCGAGTCGATCATACAAGAAGTTCTCGCGATGTCCAATATAGCCGACGTTACGCTGGGACAAGCAATTAAGAGCATTAACGATCATGCTAGGGTCGCCTTGCATTTTCATCCAGATCGTCTCAATTCCGCCAAGAAGAGCATCGCAGAAGCTCTGCTGGAGGAAGGCGTCTACAAGAGCCAGTTCGAGACTCTGCTCTCGAATGGCAGCGTGTCCGCCTATCCCGGCGGCCAAAGAGACGTATGGGAGGAGCAATTGTTCGGCGGGGCTTACCAGACGGAGGGTACGACGAATGCCGAGCGGCCTAAGTACGGGGCGCTAAACCTTATGCTGCATCCGGACGGTCCTGCCCCGCGATTCGGCTCGTGTTATTTGCTGCTGCGGCCGCACATGACAAGCCGCTGCACGTTCACCTACATGGATTCTCATCAAGGGCCGGAAGAGAAAGGGACTTTGGAAGAGTTCAGCCTGGTTCTGGCTGCCTTGCTGCAAGACGCTTTTCAGAACGAGTATGCGCTAGGAGAGCGGGAGCTGACGCCAGGCAAGTTAATGAAGCATTTAACCAGCAAGCTCAGCTTTCCGTTGCAAGACCCGTCAGATCGGCTTGTGAGGCGTAATTTGAATCATTATATTGAAGCGCAGGTACACAGCGTAGTGTCGCTCAAAGAAGATACAGAAGCGCTTGTCGCCGATCCGTCCTTCCAAGAGACGAAGACGGGGGAAGCGCTGGAGCAGTTATGCCGTCGCTATGACATCCGATTGTATTGGCATGCAGGGTTCGCGCTGGATGCAGCCGAGGTGCCGTCCGATTTCCGGGGGCCGGCAATGCCATCTTTGGCCCGGAGGATTGCGGTGAACGGCAGAATCGATGCGTATGCGATTGGAGCGGCTGCAGCGGAGGTCGCGAGGAATCCCGATGCGTGGAGCGATCGGGGAAGCGCCAAAGATATGCTGCAAGAGCTGAAGCTGCTGTGGCATGTACTTGTTCGTTATGGTACACCCTACAACATAAACTTAAGGAGCAACAACAAATGACTTTTCATATTGCAGCTTATAATGACGAGATGCACGACCAACTGGTAGGCATTTGGCACCGTTCCGTACGCGCAACGCATCATTTCCTGACGGAAGAAGATATTGCGTTCTTTTATTCGATGGTGAGCGGAGGAGCGCTGGCCGGTGTGGAAATTTGGACAGCCGCAGACCAGGAAGGGAAGCCGTTGGGCTTTATCGGCTTAGATGGCCCTAAAGTCGAAATGCTGTTCGTCGATCCGCTGAGCCATGGGCAAGGAGTCGGCAAGGCTTTGCTTGCGTATGCCGTTGAATTGAAAGGCAGCGAGCTAGAAGTCGATGTCAACGAGCAGAATGAAGGCGCGCATGCGTTTTATCTCAAATTCGGCTTCGAGCAAGTCGGCCGCTCTCCGCTGGACGGATCGGGCAAGCCTTATCCGCTGCTCCATCTGAAGCTGCGCTCCCGCTAAGGAGAAATTTCGTAATGGTTTGTCAGATAGCCGCCGCATGCGCTTAAGCATAGGCGGTTATTTATATTTGTAAAATTTTGGACTTATGAAACGACGGGCGTTCCAGCTATAATGAATGCATCCAAATGCTAGAAGAGAGAGAAGGGACATTCATGATGCCGAGATCGGCACAGATGGCGTTAATTATTCCTGGCATTCTGCTATTCGTATTTTTATTCGCGATGATGCCGGTGGTGCTCCACTTTGGTCCCGGCGACGGAGGGCTGCAATTCTCATGGGGGCAAGGCTTTCAAAGCTTGAAAGCCTACATAGCGGGACTTGGATCAGGGGAGTCGTTCACTTATTATTCGGGCAAGAACTTGCATCACTTCTGGGAACGCATCGGCATCTACTTTCTAACATCATTTTATTATGTAACGGCAGCAGGCATACTAGGCTCGGCGATCGGTATATTCATAGGGATCTATTTTGCGATATCAAAGGCGGGCTGGGCCAAAAGCGTGGCTGATTTTATCGGAGCGCTTCCCGATTTTGTAATTGTATTGCTCTTGCAGTTTATGATTGTGCTGATTGCCAAAGAAACCGGAGTCGTGCTGTTCGAGGTTGCAACCTTAAGCGCAGACGATCCGGCAGTCGTGCTTCCTCTACTGGCGATGATTATTATTCCGGCGAACTATATGCTCCGCAATGTATCCATGCAGATGAAGCTGACGCTGACGGAGGACTACATCAGCAATGCCAAAGCGAAAGGCATGGGCAAGCTGTACATTATTTTTTATCACGCCCTCCCGAATGTGCTGCCTTATGTGAAAGGCGATCTGCATAAGCTGATGGGAATCGTAATGGGCAATCTGTTTATTGTGGAATATCTGTTCAATAACAAAGGCGTATCGATTCTTATCTTCGCGCATGCTTTCGTGGGCGGAGAATATCAATATGACATCGTAGTCAACGGACTGCTGTCGTTCCTAATTCTGTATGGACTAGGATACGGCTTGGTCAGGCTCTTTTTATTCGCGTTAGGGAAGGTGTTCCAACGATGAACAAGACATTGCTGGCAGGTCTGATCGTTACAGGCATGATGGTTGTCATCGCCTTATTTGGCCCGCTATTCGCTCCGTACAGTCTGGACGACCAGATCAAGATTGAATATATTGTGGGCGAGGACGGGGAAGGCACGGTCATCGCTCCTCCGGTTGCTCCAGGCGCTGATTATCCGCTGGGAACGGACAAGAACGGCTATGATCTGTTGACGAAGCTGCTGTATGGCGCCAAATATACGATCTTTCTGGCGATCGGCATAGCGGTCGCGCGAGTTATTATCGGAGGATTAATCGGTTTGATGCTGGGCTATTATGGCAAGCAGGGGACGGACAAGAAAGGCAATTCGTTCTGGGGCATGCTGAACGGCATCCCTATTTTTCTTATTGTATGGCTTATCATGATTGGCATTTCCATTAATCCGAATGCATCACCGTTCATGATGTCTCTGCTGCTAGCGATCGTGCTGCTTGTCATCGGTATTCCATCCGTGGCTTCGACCGTGAAAGAAAAGACGGCGGTCATTCGCGAGAAGCAATTCGTGCAGGCATCAGAATCGCTTGGGGCAGGGGGCTGGAAGATTATCCGCTCCCATCTGCTGCCGCATTTGAAGGAAAGCTTTCTGATCCTTATGGTACAAGAGGTTATTCTTATTCTGACGTTGTTCGGACAGCTGGCGATCTTCCATATCTTCGTCGGCGGCACGACGATGTATCCGGATCCTACGGAATATTATAGCCGCACGAACGAATGGGGCGGGCTGATCGGGCAGAACCGCATGAACTTCTATGTCAATCAGTGGATTTTCTATGTGCCTTTAGCTGCATATGTTGTATTGATTCTGGGCTTCCATCTCGTAGCCAAAGGGCTTGAGAAACGATATGGCAAGATGTTCTCCAAGTTTTCTCATCTGTAATCGATTTTTGACAAAGAAGTCTCTCAACAGCAAGTTGACAAGAGGAGACATCTCGCTTGATGAATGAACTGGGGGAAATGACAAAATAGCTGTGTCAGTGTGTTATTCCTGCATCGGGTTGCGGCTGGCTGTGGCTTTGTGTTGCAAATGACCTTCGGGTGAATCCAAACGTGTAACGGTGCTGCACACCGCTATAAACGTGATTTCGCCCTTTTCTCGCGTGTAACGGTGTGTGGCGTTGCTATATCGGTTTTTGGGGCGAATCCAAACGTGTAACGGTGCTGCACACCGCTATAAACGTGATTTCGCCCTTTTCTCGCGTGTAACGGTGTGTGGCGTTGCTATATCGGTTTTTGGGGCGAACCTCAGCGTGTAACGGTGCTGCACACCGCTACAAACGTGATTCCGCCCTTTTCTTGCGTGTAACGGTGTGTGGCGTTGCTATATCGGTTTATGGGGCGAACCTCAGCGTGTAACGGTGCTGCACACCGCTACAAACGTGATTCCGTCCTTTTCTTGCGTGTAACGGTGTGTGGCGTTGCTATATCGGTTTTTGGGCGAATTCAAACGTGTAACGGTGCTGCACAACACTAAATACGTGATTCCGTCTTTCAGGCGCAATTAGCTGCGGGTGGTACTGCTGTTTCGGCTTTGAGACAGCCTCTTTTTATATCTATTTAGGAATTTGTTAATTTAAAATGCAACTTTTTCCATATTCGAGATGTTCTCCTTTTATCATCAGTATGCAGGAGGAATTTATGCATAGGAAAAAAGCAATGTTAGGCATGGGTTTATTACTCATTATGGTAATTGCGTTTGGCGTCTACTTGTTTCAATATAACTTAAACGGTTTCCTGTTCTCGCGAGGTGTTACGGGGAAGCAGATCGTTCTCCAACATCCGATCAACGAAGCTGATGTCAGTGCCGTATTACATAGAAAAGCGCAGCATACGGGGCTTATGCTGATCGGAAAATCAGGTCAGCGTTATGTGGAGTTGAAGCATGAGAAGTCGGATATGAGCAATCAAGCGATAATGTTGACAGCGCCATATTTAACTATTTTGCCAGGAGGAGTGCCCCGAGCTTCGCTCGTTGCAGGGGGTTACGGATTTGTTCGAGACGTGCAAAGCTTATCGCTTCAACTAGGAGAGGAGCTCATTGAGCCGGAGCTTCAAATGATGTACAACGACGACGGCCTTATCTATTACCTTCATAACTTGAGCGGCATGGAGAACATAGAGAGCTATACAGTGGTCATACATTGAAGTCCAGCATTTCAATCTCGGGAACTTATCAAGGGCTGGCGGAGAGTATAGGGAGAGGATGGGATGAAGAAGGATATATGGCTAATTCCTTTATTATGTATTCTATTGGCAGGATGCTCGAACCCTAAGCCAGTAATGGAGATTGAAATAGAAGACACGCTTATTCCATCTCATATAACGACACCTCTAGCATCAGTTGCACCATCGCCAAGCCACTTGCCTGAACTTCCCGTTTTTACTGAAGTAGAGATGTTTCATTTCGGCCTGCTCAGAGCGGATTGGACCAAGGAACATATGGAGGAGGAAGGGGTGGAGAAGGAAGGGAATGGTGATCAAACGACCTGTTCCAATGAAGACATGACTTATATTTACTTCGATTGGTACAACACGCTGACTCCAGCAGTGGTCAACGTTTTTGGAGAAGTTCCTGGTCCGCGGGGGATGCGTGTGGGGGACTCCTTTGAGCAAGTTCCCTCAGGATAAGGATTGGAAATCAAATCCGCATGGCTTTATTTATGGTGATATTGAGAATGAATATGATCCATTGGAGTATGCATTAACCGAGTATGTGTCGGAATACGAAGCTGGAAAAGAAATATCGCTGGTTGTTGAAGGAGGGTTTCCATTTCTGAGAATTTTTTTTGAAGAGGATATCATGACTCACTATACGTTTTATTTGATTGCGGCTTATTAGTCGAGAGGTGGCCGATTGATACGCATGGCGGCAGCAGCGTCTCCTTTATGATACGATAGAGTTCCAAGTAGAAGTCACCGAGACGGATATGCAACGAGAAGAAGGAGAGATGACGATGATATTCCGCAAAGCTGTGAAGGAAGATGTGCGGGAGATTGTGCGGATGCTGGCTGATGATGAGCTGGGAGCTGCTCGGGAACGGTACGAAGAACCGCTTCCTGAGGTGTATTATGAGGCGTTTGCAGATATGGAAGCACAGAGAGGCAACCAGATATTGCTGGCTGTGGAAGGGGATGCAGTGCGGGGCTGTCTCCAGCTTGTTTTTATACCCGGGCTTGGAAGACTTGGCATGAGACGGGCCATTATAGAGTCTGTCCGGGTAGACCGGGCTTATCGCGGGGAAGGCATCGGCCAAGTAATGATAAAGGAAGCCATTGAGCTGGCAAGGGCAGAGAATTGCCAGATGGTACAGTTGACCACGGACAAGTCGCGAAGCGATGCTCACCGCTTCTATGAGCGGCTGGGTTTTACAGCGACTCATGAGGGCATGAAGCTGGTCTTGTGAAGATATTGAAAGGCTATAAGCAGCAAACTTCCGCGAATTCGCGGAAGTTTTTTGGATTTCATAGTGAGGCGCCAAGGCGGAGATTCCTCCTAGTATACGGCTAGAATCAACCCAATGAACGGACATAGAACAGCGATGAGAGCTAGCAAAATGAATGTTCCGCGCCGATTATTCTTATAGCTGGCGATTAACAAGCTTAAGGCGGCAATTCCGACGAGGATCAGTCCGATGGAAGGGAAGTTCCAATGCCATTGCATCGACAACAGCTCCACTTCGCCATGCAGCCAACTGAATAGCCGGGATGGCGCCGGGTCCTCAAATTCGCCTTCATGCGGCGGCTCCTGCATTCCCATGTATGCAGTAATAGCCAGAATGGCAAGCGCTATGAAGGTCTCCGCACGCAGCCACCAGATCAGCTTTCGCTCCTCCGTGCCTTGATTCGTGACCTTCGACAGGAAGCCGTTCATAAAAGCTAGCAGCAAAAGCGGCACAAAGACGAGATGCTTGAGCAGAAGCGCTTCGCCGTAGTTGATCCCCCACGAGCGGATGTAACCGTCGACCAGTATATACATCATGCCTAATCCGGCTAATAGAATGAGAACCATGCTGCAGATCGCCATAGGCGTGTACCAGCGGACGAAAGGCTTCCAGTTCAGCGTGCCTCTCGTATACCAGGCAACCAATATCAGAATGCCCAGCCAGACCGAGACAGCCCCGACATGGACCGATTGATAGAGGAAGCCCCAGCTTGAGAAGCCGGCAGGATGGCTCGCCCATCCGTGAGCGAGCACGGTTAGAAGCCATAATAAGGAAAGCAGCCATTTGAAACGCTGAATCTTCTTCTGAAATAGCTGTGAGATGACATACATCGCCGTACCGCATATTAATATCCAGATCCATGCGTTGCCGTACTTGTAATCTTTCAGCACAATAAGCAGCAGCTCGTAATAGGGCATGGTCTCGGCAAATTCCCGAAGGATAAAGCTGGTACGCAATATGGACATAAACGAGAAGACGGGTATAGCCAGCAAGCCATACTGGAACAAGTCGAATGGAACGTTTAATTGCGGCTTGGAGCGTTCCGGTATGAACAGGAGCAAGATGTAGCCGCCAGTAAGAGCGAAGGATAGATAAAGCAGCGTTTCAAAAAAGTAAATATACACGTAATCAGCTCCGACAAAAGAATAAAGGCCAGAATTAATCTTATCACACAGTTACATAAATCAATATATGTTCATATAAAAGTTCAAAATAGTTTTTCATTGTATGATAAACTGGTTGTATCCATATTTATCTATTCAAATAAACAAGAGAGACATAGGGACGAGGAGTTGAATCATGATGCTGCAACGAATGAAGAGAGGAATGCGCAGCAAATGGACACAGGGGATACTAGGTTTTCTTCTGTTTGTCGTGCTGGCCTTCACCATCTTGATGTATTTTCTTATCAACTCTGTTCCGGTCACTTATAAAGAAGGAACAATCGAGGCGAAGTATGCAGGAGCAGGAGAATATCAAGTGGAATCGATCGAGATTAAGGATGAGCAAGGAGAAAGCAGATATATGCTCTATTATCCGCAAGATTCGGGGCAGACACATCCGCTTATTGCATGGGGCAATGGGACAGACGCCTTGCCTGAGCGGTATGACGGGTTGTTCCGCCATTTGGCCTCATGGGGATTTGTAGTCATCGACACGTTCAGCACTACTACGGGAACCGGTGAAGAAATTGCCGGTGCAATTGATTATATGTTAATCGAGAATAGCGATCCAGCAAGCCCGTTCTATAGGAGAATCGCCACGGAACAAATTGCTGCCGCTGGTCATTCTCAAGGCTCCACAGGTGTCATCAACGCCCATACGAATCACAGCAGCGGTGAGGCCATTAAGACCGTCGTCTCCATTGCTTTGCCGGATTTAAAGTGGTGCGATCCAGAGGATATCTATGATACATCGGCGCTGAAGGTTCCTTTTTTCGTCATGGGGGGAACCCGTGATTTTATCGTATCGCCAACCTCTTCCAATAAGCTGGCGCTGGAGAACGCTAACCCGGACATTCCAGTAATGATGGCAATGGCGAAAGGGGCCGCGCATACCGCCATTGAGGACGACGGAGGCAAGCACAGAGGATATTTAACTGCATGGATGCGGTATCAGCTTATGGATGACCGCGAAGCGATGACAGCCTTTGCCGGCGATGAAGCTGAGATCTTACGGAATACAGATTGGAAGAGTGCCTTATCTAAGGGAATCGAATAGGAAGAATCTTCAGCTAACTATTTGCGCCGGATGGGGAATGGAAGGAGCTTCAGGTTCAACTGGTGGTCAGTGAGGACGATGCCTTATTCGTCAAGCCCGCCCTGCCATTCCATCACAAGCATCTGCGTTTCCGGTTACCTCGCACGCTTGACGGGCGACAGTAAGTGAATAGGAGTTTGTCCAATAAGAAAGCTGTCGCAATGGCGAGAAGCTTTCTTTTTTTTTGTCACTCAAGATGGTGATTTATCTCACAGCGAAGCCGCTGTGAAGCCTTTATACTACAAGGGACAATGAGCTGACTGAACTAAATATGGAGGTGGATATGATGTTCCATACCCCGTCTAAAGCAGTGAAATTGGACCCCAACGATTCTGCGAGGCCAAGCGCATTCATGCAGCTGGCTATTCGACTTCAGGCGGAGCATGAGCAATTGAAAGCAAGCTGTGCCTCACTGGGCGAGCTTAGCGCGAGAGTGGCATCCAGCCACGGCGATTACGGAACGGTGAAGCTGCTGAAAGAGCTTCGTGCGCAAGCGGAAGAGCTGCTGCAACAATTGGAGCGCCATGCGAAGTGGGAGGATGAAGAGCTGTTCCCTGTATTCTCGCGCTATTATGACAAGAAAGATGAGCCGACGATACTGCCGTCCCTATGGGTGCTGGAGAAGGACCATGAGCTGGCGCTGCAATTTTTTGATTCCTTCCTGCAATCCAGCCGTACGCTGATCGGTATGCTGATGCTGGATAAGGGCCGTCCTGACTTGACGCTAATGAAGCTGCTGAAGGATGGCTGCGATCAGTTGACGCAAGGCTGCTTGATCTTGACTGGGCACTTTGAGATGGAGGAAGAGCTGATCTTCCCGCTGGCAGAGGAAATTTTGACCGACCTGGATTATTTATTCTCATAAAAAATATTTAAATTACCAAATTATTGTGATTTATGTCACCGTCTTCTAAGCTTCATTCCGTTAAGATAAGGTCATCAAGGAGATAGAGAATCCCAAATGACGATCTCCAAGGAGGAGGAACCTATGGCGGTAAAAGCAAGCCAAGTAGATGTTCAAAGTGCAGTTCTTGAGGAAGTTGCCCAGTTGGTCGAACGGGCAAAAGCCGCGCAAGAAGCCTTTTTGTCCATGACACAGGAGCAGATTGACCGAGTTGTCCAGGCGATGGCGCTGGCGGGACTGGATCAGCACATGCAGCTGGCGAAAATGGCGGTGGAAGAAACGGGACGCGGCGTCTATGAAGACAAAATGACCAAAAACATCTTTGCGACAGAATACATCTACCACAACATCAAGTCCAACAAGACTGTGGGCGTCATTGAAGAGAACGCTTATGAGAACTATCGGATGGTCGCTGAGCCTGTAGGCATAATCGCCGGTGTGACGCCGGTGACGAATCCGACCTCCACAACGATGTTCAAGGCGCTTATCGCGACGAAGACACGCAATCCGATTATCTTTGCTTTCCATCCATCCGCGCAGAATTGCAGCGCGGCGGCAGCCCAGACGCTCCTGAAAGCAGCGGTGGCAAGCGGTGCTCCGGCTCATTGTATCCAGTGGATAGCGACGCCTTCCGTGGAAGCGACTCAGCAGCTTATGAATCATCCGGATGTGGCACTTGTGCTCGCTACAGGCGGGTCGGCTATGGTGAAGGCTGCATACAGCACAGGCAAGCCGGCGCTAGGCGTCGGGCCGGGCAATGTGCCTTGCTTCATCGAGCAATCGGCTGATCTGCGTCAAGCCGTTACCGACCTTATCTTGTCCAAAACCTTCGATAACGGAATGATCTGCGCTTCAGAGCAAGCCGTCATTATTGAAGAGCCGATATATGACCAAGTGCGCAAGCTCATGAAGGAGAACGGCTGTTACTTCCTGAACAAGAGCGAGACAGAAGCGGTATCGAAGCTGGTGATCAATAGCGAGAAATGTGCGGTCAACGGAGTTATCGTCGGGCAGCCGGCGGCCAAGATTGCGGAGATGGCCGGCATCGATGTGCCGCAAGAGACGAAGATTCTGGTTGCTGAACTTGGCGGCGTAGGCCCTGCGTTCCCGCTGTCCGCCGAGAAGCTGAGCCCTGTGCTGGCGTGCTACAAAGTGAAGACAGCGACGCAAGGCATTGAGCGGGCAGCGGAAGTTGTCGCCTTCGGCGGCCTCGGCCATTCCTCGGTTATCCATTCGCAGAATGACGAAGTGATTCAAGCCTTTGCGGATCGGCTGAAGACGGGCCGGGTGATCGTCAACTCGCCTTCGACGCATGGCGCAATCGGCGATCTGTACAATACGAACCTGCCGTCGCTGACGCTGGGCTGCGGCTCGTACGGCCACAACTCGACGACTTCGAACGTTACGGCTGTGAATTTGCTCAACATCAAGCGAGTAGCATATCGGACAGTCAATATGCAATGGTTCAAGATTCCGCCGAAAATCTACTTCGAGAAGGGCGCGACGCAATACCTGGAGAAGATGCCTGGCATCTCGCGTGTGCTCGTTGTTACCGATGAGATGATGGTGAAGCTGGGGTATGTGGAGAAGCTGGAGTACTACCTCAGGAAGCGGACCTCCCCGGTATCGATTGAAGTGTTCGCCAATGTCGAGCCTGACCCGTCGGTGGAGACGGTGGAGCGCGGAACGCGGCTGATGGAGGGCTTTAGGCCAGACTGCATCATTGCGCTGGGCGGCGGTTCGCCGATGGATGCGGCGAAGGCGATGTGGCTCTTCTATGAATACCCGGAGACCGACTTCCATTCGCTGAAGCAGAAGTTCCTCGATATCCGCAAGCGTGTCTATAAGTATCCAAGGCTGGGCGAGAAAGCGAAGTTTGTAGCTATCCCGACGACATCGGGCACCGGCTCGGAGGTTACGTCGTTTGCGGTTATTACCGACAAGCAGGAAGGCCATACCAAGTACCCGCTGGCTGATTATGAGCTGACGCCGGATGTCGCCATTATCGATCCTGAATTTGTCTACAGCTTGCCGAAGACCGCAGTGGCTGATACCGGCATGGATGTGCTGACTCATGCGATTGAATCGTATGTGTCGGTCATGGCGAGCGATTATACGGACGGACTGGCGCTTCATGCGATCAAGCTGGTGTTCCAGAACCTGGAGAAGTCGTATCATACCGCCGATCCGCTGGCCCGAGAGAAGATGCATAATGCTTCGACAATTGCCGGCATGGCCTTTGCGAATGCATTCCTGGGCATCAACCACAGCTTGGCGCATAAATGGGGCGGCGAATATCATACGGCTCATGGACGGACGAATGCGATTCTGATGCCGCATGTCATTCGCTACAATGCGCAGAAGCCGACCAAGTTCGCTTCGTTCCCCAAATACAGCCACTTCGTCGCCGATGAGCGGTATGCGGATATCGCCCGCATGCTGGGCCTGCCTGCCCGCACGACGGCAGAAGGCGTGAACAGCTTGATCGAAGCGATACGCAAGCTGAACCAGTCGCTGGGCATCCCGGAGAAATTTCAGGAGCTTGGCGTTGATCCGGCCGACTTCGAGGCGAAGGTCGATTATTTGGCAGACCGGGCATTCGAGGACCAGTGCACAACTGCGAACCCGAGAATGCCGCTGGTGAAGGAGCTTGCGGACGTCTACCGCAATGCATTCTACGGCAACTTTTAAGAGAACAGGGAAGCTGCCGATTCGCAAGGGTCGGCAGCTCCTTTTTCATCCATTATTAGATGGGAGGAGCAATTATGATGATGTCAGGCGTAATTTTGGCGGGCGGCAATCACCCCCGCATGAACGGTCGCAACCGGGCTTTCCTGGAGGTGGACGGGGAAATTATGCTTTATCGGCAAATCCGCGAGATGCAGGCCTGCTGCAGCGAGATTACGATCGTGACGAACGATCCGCAGCCGTTTCTTCGCGTTGTTGACCGGGATATCCGCATCATAACCGATTACTTTATCGGTCATGGGCTGCTCAGCGGCATGCATGCCGGACTTGCGCTTGCAAGACACCGCCATGTGTGGCTGCTGGGCTGCCATATGCCTTTTCCATCTGCTGATGCCGCGAGGCTTCTGCTTTCGCATCTGCAAGAGGGTGCGGACGCCATTATCCCGTGGGTCAAGGGCAAAGCCTACCCGCTGCATGGCGTCTACGACCGTTCCAGTGCGGAGCCGATCGAGAAGCTGCTGAAGGGCGGCTATTCCAGCAAGTCCGCTTTGCTTAATCAGATCAAATGGCAAAAAGGAAGTGAGTGGCTCTTCCAGGAGAACGGCATCCCGAGTAGATTCGTTCAATCGATTCAGACGGAGGAAGATTACGAACGCCTAGTGCGCAGCGCGATGAAATCGTGTTAGCGGGCTGTGAGCAATGTCATAGAGAAGCGTGCGGCAGAGGCGTATTCTTACCTTATAACGGAGGTGTTTCATATGGCAATGACAGAGAAGCAAATCACGGACCGGTCCGGCACACCTGAAGCCTGGCGCGGATTCGTGGCAGGAAGCTGGCGGAAGGGAGTGGACGTTCCGTCCTTCATCGAACGCAACCTTACGCCTTATGATGGCGATGAGAGCTTCCTAGCAGGTCCGACGGAGAACACAGAAGCGTTATGGCAGCAAGTAAGCAAGCTGCTTAAGGAAGAACGCGAGCGGGGCGGCGTGCATGACATTGACGTAAATACGGTGTCGTCTATAACGTCGCATGCGCCGGGATATATTGATCAGTCCAAAGAGAAGATTGTCGGCTTGCAGACGGACGCCCCGCTGAAGCGTGCGGTCCAGCCGTTCGGCGGCATCCGGATGGCAGCGGACGCTTGCGATGCTTACGGCTATAAGCTGGCTCCCGAGCTTGAGGAGCTGTTCACGACGATTCGCAAAACACATAACCAAGGCGTATTCGATGCCTATACGACAGAGATGCGTGCGGCAAGAAGAGCAGGCATCATAACTGGCTTGCCGGACGCATATGGACGCGGGCGGATTATCGGGGACTATCGCCGCGTTGCGCTGTACGGCGTAGATAAGCTGATTGCCGCGAAGAAGGAGGAGCTGCTTCAGCTGGAAGTGGATTCAATGACGGAAGAGGTCATCCTGCTTCGTGAAGAGCTGTCCGAGCAAATCCGCAGCTTGGCAGAGCTGAAGAAGATGGCTGCGACATATGGCTATGATCTGTCAGCGCCTGCCGGGAATGCGAAGGAAGCGGTGCAGTGGCTGTACTTCGCTTACCTGGCCGCGATCAAGGAGCAGAATGGCGCGGCAATGAGCCTTGGCCGGGTGTCCAGCTTCCTTGATATCTATATCGATCGCGACTTGAGAGAAGGTACATTGACAGAAAGCGAAGCCCAAGAGCTGGTCGATCACTTTGTGATGAAGCTGCGGATCGTCAAGTTCCTGCGCACGCCGGATTACAATGAGTTATTCAGCGGCGACCCGACATGGGTGACGGAAGCGCTCGGCGGCATGGGATTGAACGGCAAGACGCGAGTGACGAAAAACTCGTTCCGTTTCCTTCATACCCTTTATAATCTGGGTCCTGCGCCTGAGCCGAACCTGACGGTGCTCTGGTCGACTCAGCTGCCGAAGGCATTCAAGCGTTATTGCGCCCGCGTATCGGCAGAGACCAGCTCCATCCAATACGAGAACGATGATCTGATGCGGCCGCACTTCGGCGACGATTATGGCATCGCGTGCTGTGTATCAGCCATGCGGATCGGGAAGCAAATGCAGTTCTTCGGCGCCCGCGCCAACCTGGCAAAAGCGTTATTGTATGCGATCAACGGCGGCGTGGACGAGAAGCTTGGCCAGCAGATCGGACCGGCGATTGCGCCGATTACTGCGGATGTGCTTGATTATGAGGAAGTGAAAGCGAAGTTCGATATTGTGCAGGATTGGCTAGCGAGGCTGTACATGAATACGCTGAACGTCATACACTATATGCATGACAAGTACTGCTATGAACGGATCGAGATGGCGCTTCATGACCGGGATATCGTGCGGACAATGGCTTGCGGCATCGCCGGCCTGTCCGTTGTGGCCGACAGTCTGAGCGCAATCAAATATGCGAAGGTGCGTCCGATCCGCAACGAGCAGGGCGTCGCGGTAGACTTCGAGATTGAAGGCGACTACCCGCAATACGGCAACAACGACGACCGGGTGGATGATATCGCCGTCGGGCTTGCGGAGAACTTCATGAACCGACTGCGCAAGCATAAGACGTATCGCGGCGCAATCCCTACCATGTCGGTGCTTACAATTACATCGAACGTGGTATATGGGAAGAAAACCGGCAGCACGCCTGACGGTCGCAAGGCTGGAGAGCCGTTCGCGCCTGGAGCGAACCCGATGCATGGCCGGGACCGCAAGGGAGCGCTCGCTTCCCTCGCATCGGTCGCAAAGATTCCGTATACGCATAGCCTTGACGGCATATCGAATACATTCTCGATTATACCGAAGGCGCTGGGCAAAGCGGATGAGGAGCGCGTCACCAATCTTGCCGCGCTGCTGGACGGCTATGCCTTAAGCGGCGGCCACCATCTGAACGTGAACGTCTTCAACCGCGAGCAATTGCTGGACGCCATGGAGCATCCGGAACAATACCCGCAGCTGACGATCCGCGTATCGGGCTATGCCGTCAACTTCATCAGACTGACCAGGGAGCAGCAGTTGGACGTCATCAGCCGTACCTTCCACGGCGAGGTCTAAGAGGTGAACGTCACCAAGAGAGGAGCGTGACCCGCATGAAAGGCCGAATTCATTCCATCGAGACCTTCGGAACCGTGGACGGACCAGGCATACGCTTTGTCTTGTTCATGCAGGGATGCGCGTTGCAATGCCGGTTCTGCCATAATCCAGACACCTGGGACACTTCCGGCGGACGGCAAGTAACCGTTGATGATATCCTGCAGGAGATTGAACCTTATTTGCCCTATTACCGGGCGTCAGGCGGGGGAATAACGGTGACTGGAGGGGAGCCTACGCTTCAGGCTCCCTTCGTCGCCGAACTGTTCAAGGCATGCAAGGAAAGGTATGGACTGCATACCGCGCTTGACAGCTCAGGCTTTTGCGAGACGAGTCATGCGGCAGAGCTGATGCGGTACACAGATCTCGTATTGCTTGATCTGAAGCAAATGAACAGAGAAAAGCACCAATGGCTGACAACTCAGCCCAATGAACGGATTATCGCATTTGCGCAGTGGCTTTCGGTCCGCCGGCAGCCGATGTGGATCAGGCATGTGCTGATCCCCGGCGTGACGGATCATGGGGCCGATCTTCAGGCGCTAGGCGAATTTGTCGGCAGGCTGGCATCGGTCGAGAAGCTGGAGCTGCTTCCTTATCACCGGATGGGCGTATACAAGTGGCAGCAGCTGGGCCGCGAATATACGCTGAATGATGTGCAAGCCCCGACGGAGCGGGAAGTTGCGCGCGCCAAAGGGATTATTGAGGATGCCAGGGAGCGCGGTTCCTTGCTGGCATAAGGCAAGCGGGCCGATTACGGATTCCTGTAGGTCTATTTCCTGATCATGCCAGCAGGGACCCTTCCAACATATAGGGGATATTTCCCTCAAAAGATCAGTGAACCCCCCGATGTTCCCCTGACCCGTCTGGCGGTATGATAGGAGTATAAGAACCGCTCGGAAGGAGAGGAACAAAATGGGTATGAAGGTGAGGCAACCGGAAGGACTGGCGCCCCTGCTGTCGGAAGAGAACTTCGAGAAGCTGCAAGGCATTATGTACATCAGGCATTTCGAGAAGGGCAGCTGCTTATTCTGGGAGGGCGACGCGGCCAATCATCTCTATTACATTATGGAGGGACGTGTCCGGACGACGAAGTCGGCTGACAATGGCCGGACGTTAACCTTGTATCTCCATCAACAGGGCGATTTGATCGGTCAGATGGACCCGTTCCAAGACTCGGTGCACAACTTCAGCGCCGAGGTTACAGAAGATGTCAAGGTAGGCGTCATTCAGCGGAAAGACCTTGAGGTGCTGCTGTGGCAGAACAGCGATTTGGCGATTGAGTTTATGAAATGGATGGGTCTCATGCACAGGCTGACCCAGACGAAATTCCGCGATTTGATTATGTTCGGCAAAACCGGAGCTTTATGCTCGTTGCTTATAAGGCTTAGCAATTCGTATGGCACAGAAACGGAAGACGGCATCTTCATCGATCTGAAAATCAACAATACAGAGCTGGCCGATATGATCGGCGCAACGCGTGAAAGTGTCAACCGGATGCTCAGCGAGCTGAAGAAAGATGGTATAATTAGTAATCAACATGGCCATATGGTCATCAAAGATATCGCCTATTTGCGGGAAGTCTGCCATTGCGAGAACTGTCCGAAGCAAGTTTGCCGCATGTAAGCACCAAGGAGGATACGACGATGAGCGAAAAAGCATTTGTGATGATCAAACCAGACGGCGTAGAACGGGGACTAATCGGTGAAATCGTCAATCGATTTGAGAAAAAAGGACTGAAGCTCGTAAGAGCCGAGCTGAAGTCAGTCGATAGAGCAGTAGCGGAGGCGCATTACGGGCATCTGAGGCACAAGCCGTTTTTTGAAGAATTGGTGGAATATATCACTTCCGGGCCCGTATTCGCCATGATTATCGAAGGAGCAGGCGCCGTTCAAAACTCTCGTTCCCTGATCGGTCCGACGAACCCGGCGGAAGCCCCTCCAGGCACGATCCGCGGCGACTTCGGTCTCGATGTTGCAGCCAACGTCATTCACGGCTCCGACTCCGTGGACAATGCCAAAGTGGAAATCGAGAGATTTTTCAGCAAGCTGGATTATTAAATACGAGACATGAACAAAAGCTTCATACTAGCGGGAGGTCATGCGATATGGCAACGAACATCAAAGTTAACGTTGTGACAGAAAATATGATCAAATACTGCTACACTTGCCCTGAGGCCCATAAGTGCGACACGGAAGAGAAATGCATCGCATGCTGGGAAGCGAAAGGCATCATCAAGCAAGAGGATTTGGAAGAAACGGTTACGACAGCGAAGCTGCTGAGGCAATATGCGGAATAGCTGCTCTCATCGAATATATGGCTGCTAATCACAAGGACACCTTCCTTCAGTCTGCTGACTGCCAGGGAAGGTGTCTTTTTTCGTCTGTTCACTCTCCATTCATATTACTGTGATAAGCTCGCTTCAGAGAGTCGGAGCTCCGAACCGCACTTCAATGAATGCTGGAGGGTTTATGATGACTGCATCCAAGAATAAGTGGTCTTTAAAAGGTTTGATCGTAGGGTTACTGATCGTATGGACTGTTGCAAGTATAGTAGGTATGCCTGCCCTTGCGTCTGCAGAGGCATCCGCAGTGATAAAGAAGCCGGCCGAAGGAGGTCAAGGCGGAGCGCCCGATCTGAATGATGCCGCCCGGCTGGAAGCGTTCGTCGATGGAATTATGGAAATTCAGTTGAAGAATATGAGCATTCCCGGTGCGGTAATCTCCATCGTAAAGGACGGAAAGAGCTTGCTTGCGAAAGGGTATGGCTACTCCAATATAAAAGAGGGCAAGCCGGTTGATCCCGAGAAAAGTTTATTTCGGATTGCGTCTACAACGAAGCTGTTCACATGGACGGCTGTCATGCAGTTGGTCGAACAGGGAAAGATTGATCTGGATAAGGATATCAACACCTACTTGAAGGAGGTGCGCATTCCGGCAACTTATGAAGAGCCGATTACGATGCGCCATCTGATGACCCATACTGCAGGCTTTGAGGATGGAGGCGTAGGCTATCAGATTACGACTGATCCGGCGAAGCTGCCGGTATCCATTGCGGAGACGCTCACGAGGCATATGCCTGCGCGTGTCATGCCGCCCGGCGAGATGATTGCGTATTCCAATTACGGGACGGCGCTGGCCGGATTAATTGTTGAAGATGTCTCCGGAATCGCTTATAACGATTATATCCAGCGCAATATTTTCGATAGATTAGGCATGAAGTATGCAACGGTTCATGAGCCTGTGCCGGCAGAGCTGGCGCCTTATGCGGCTGTCGGATATGCGCGCGAGAATGGCCGGTTCGCTGCCAAGCCGCTTACGTTCGAAGGGGGCTTCCGGCCTGCGGGATCGGGCTCAGTATCGGCGCTGGATATGTCCCGCTTCATGATTGCCCATCTCCAGAACGGGCAGTATGGGGAGGCACGGCTGCTTAAACCGGAGACGGCGAAAGTGATGCATGCGCCTGCCTTTCAGTTCGACGAACGTCTGCCAGGTATGGCACTTGGCTTCTATGAGCTGAGGCTGAACGGTCAACGCATCATCTCGCACGGAGGCGCCGATCCGTTGTTCAATACGGAGCTGTATCTTGTGCCGGATCAAGGACTTGGCATTTTTGTATCATATAGCGGCGGTGAAGGAGGGACGGCTGCCAGCGAGATGTCGCAGGCCTTCTTTAATCGTTATTTTCCAGTCGGGGAGAACAGCTTCCCTTCTGTCGCGGCTGAGCTTGAACAAGACCTGCAGAAGTATGCGGGCTCGTATCAGTTTTTGCGCCGGAATCACACGGATATTGATAAGTTCTACAGCTTTTTGGCACAGATCAGCATCAGCGTGGCCGATAATAGGCTCACAATCGGCAGCGGAGCGGAGCAGCAGATTTTTGCTCCGATTGGCCCGAATCTATTCCAGGCTGTCGGAGGGACGAATCAAATCGGCTTCAGAACGGATGATTCAGGACAGGTTACACATCTGCTTATGGATTTCCTGTCATCCGAACCGCTTGAACGGACGCCTCTTATCAACCGTACGAGTCTCTGGCTGCCTTTGCTAGCATTATCGGCAGCCGTGTTCGTCACGACCGTGCTCGGGTTCATCCCCCGAATACGCGCCATTCGGGCGATGCCCAAGCCTCAGAGATGGGCATCGCGTCTATCGGCCGCTACCGCCGCTTGGGCGCTGATGACTTGCGCGGCAACCTTTGTTATCGTATTGAATATGGATTTGGTCGATCGGCTTAGCCGGATCACAACATCCTTGCAGCTCTACTTGTTCATGCCGCTTCTGCTCGTCGTGTTGTCGATAGCTATGGTACTCGCTGCGGCATGGGCGTGGAGAAAAAAATATTGGACGGTGATGAAGCGGGTACACTATTCGCTCACAGCACTGGCTGCTATTGTAATGAGCTTGTTCTTCTATCACTGGAACCTGCTCGGCTGGCAGTTTGGTTAACAGATAGGCTTCTTCCGCTAATAGGAAATCAGAAACAATTGGAGGCAAATAGGGGATGACCAAAATCCTGGTTGCAGATGACGATAAGCATATTCGCGAGCTGCTCGCTTTGTTTTTGAACGCGGAAGGCTTTGAGATTGTGGAGGCCAGGGATGGCGCAGAGGCGCTCCGGATTGTAGAGAATAGCCATGTCGATATGGTTATTCTGGATATTATGATGCCGCATGTGAACGGGTGGGACTTATGCAAAGCCATTCGTGAGTATCATGCGGATATCCCGCTCTTGATGGTTACGGCCAAGGGCGAGACGGTACAGAAGGTGAAGGGCTTCCAGCTTGGGACGGATGATTATGTGACCAAGCCGTTTGATCCGCTGGAGCTGGTCATGCGGGTGAAAGCCCTCCTGAAACGGTATAGGATCGCATCCTCGCAGATCGTACAGCTTGGCGAGCTGACGCTGAATCGCGGCAGCTATCAAGTGACGCGGGGAGAGGAGAGAATCAGCCTCCCGCTGAAGGAATTTGAACTGCTGTTCAAGCTGGCGAATCATCCGGGACAGATCTTCACCCGCGAGCAGCTGATTGCTCAAATCTGGGGCAAAGATTATGAAGGCGACGATCGGACTGTCGATGTTCATATCAAGAGACTCAGAGAGAAGTTTGCCGGGGACGTGCCTTCCTTCCAGATCGAGACAGCGCGCAGCCTGGGCTACCGGCTGGTTCTAGCATGATCAAAACGCTGTATGTTCGCATTATCGCCGTATTTCTTGCCATTATTTTATTCAGCTTGCTCTCTGCTTTCCTGATAGGCTATTACTTCTTCAAGCAAGAAATTCACTCCACCGGGCAAGATGATATGATGGCTGTAGGCGAGAATATGATGCTTCTCTATGAGCAAACGAAGCCGAATGATCCCGATGCCTTCCTTCAACGTATGGTGAACGTCTCGGCGCATCCGATCCAGCTTCACAGCAGAACGGGCTCAGTGAAGTACTACAGCATTCCCGATACGGAGCATGTCAAGGTTGCGCCGGAAGTGATAAACCAGGTGCTGCAAGGGAAGGAGTATCGCTCTCCCGGCCGCGGAGAGCCGACTTTCATCGGTCTTCCATTCTTGATCGATGGCAAGCCGTATGCGATGTTCATGCAGTTCTCCTCGCAGAATGAGAATATTATGAATCGGATGATGCTGCTCATCTTGATAGTCGGACTATTCATAGGAAGCATCTGTATCGTGCTGGCTGCCAGGTATTTGGTGAAACAGCTGCAAGCCCTCACTCATGCGACCAAGCGGCTCGCCAAGGGTGACTTTGATGTCACCGTCAAAGCGACAAGCGGGGATGAAATGGGAGCATTGTCGCATCATTTCAATGTCATGGCGAAGGAACTGAAGCAATTGGAGCAGATGAGACAAGACTTTGTCTCGAATGTATCCCACGAGATCCAGACGCCGCTGACCTCTATTAGCGGTTTTGCAACTGCTCTAAAGCAAGGCAACCTGGTTGCCGAGGGCAATAGAAACCATTACCTTGATATCATTATTGCAGAGAGCGGCAGGCTGTCCAAGCTGAGCGACAATTTGCTGAAGCTCGCATCGCTGGACTCGGAGCATCACCCGTTTGAAGCGACTCGTTATCATCTGGATGAGCAAATACGAGAGGTTGTCGTAACCTGCGAGCCGCAATGGTCAGCGAAGAAGATCATCATTGATCTGGATTGGGAAGGTTCGATCCCCATCACGGCAGACCGGGATCAGCTTAATCAGGTATGGATGAACTTGCTTGGCAACAGCATCAAATTCACGCCTGAAGGCGGACATATTGTGATCAGCCTGAGCGTTTCGAACAACGAGATTTGGTTTGCGATTGCCGATTCGGGGATCGGCATTGCGCCGGAGCAGCTAGATAAGGTATTCGAGCGGTTCTACAAATCCGATCAATCGCGCAACCGCAGCATTAGCGGAAGCGGACTTGGACTGGCTATCGCCAAGAAGATTGTCGTGCTCCATCATGGCCGAATCGCAGCAGCGAGCGAAGAGGGCAAGGGAACTACTGTCTCGGTTCAATTGCCTGCAGAACAAGAGGGCTGTAAGAGTTAAGGAAAGATCAATACAAGCATTAGTTTGTAATTTCCATGAATAAATTCAGAAGCAAAAGCCAGCCCGCCATGGGCTGGCTTTTTCATTAAATTAAGCATGTGCATAATATCCAAAATACGGGAAAATATAATACGAAAAATGATGAGGTGAATCTGCCTTGAAATTATTCGAAAGGGTCATCCTGCGCCTAGGCCAAGATTCAGACTTCATACGGTTTCCTACAACGATGGCTGGCGAATCGGTTATACTACTCGGTTATCAGACTTTTTTTGACTTTGCTGAGACGCTGCGTCATCTACAGGCCCAATCAGCCCGAATTGCGGATACGGAATGGGAGGTAACGCCCCGTCTTATTCAAGGACTGGGGGAATTCCTGGATAATCCCGATGCGGATATGCTTGTATCATTAGTGTTGCGCGGACAATTGCTGATCTGGTTCGAGGCCAGAGACCGGATCATTAGCTTTACTCCGACTGCACGCATACTGTCACGTAGTATCGAGGCGCCAATAACTGAAAGTGTTGTGCGAGGGTCGATCAGTGCATTTGTTGAGGATATAGACACGAATATCGGATTGATTCGCAAGACTGCGGCTGCTGAGGACTTAAGGACACACACCTATTGGACTGGCGCGGACAAGCAGAAGCAGATCGTATTAATCTACCGGGAGAGATGTGCGAATCCCAGATTGCTGGAGGGAATCATTCAGAAGCTGGAAGAGAATCTCGGCATGAATGTCCAGAATCTGCAAAATCTGAGCAGCATGCTTGGCTTCAACCCCTGGACCGGCATTACCAAATTCAACTCGACTGAGCTTCCGCAAGAAGTTGAACGTGCTCTGCAGAAAGGCAAGGTCGTGCTGCTGCTTGACCGCTTCCCGTTCGCGCTAATCGTGCCAAGTTTGCTCACAGATATGTTCGCTGTGGAGAATGACCGCAACTATCCGCTGGTGTACACGTATTTGACCCGTTTTCTCCGAGTTATTGGGGTCCTCACTAATGTCATCATACCGGGATTATATGTTTCGCTTGTATCCGTGAACCCCGATATGCTGCGGATCGAGATCGCTTTGACGATTGCCAGGAGCCGGATGGATGTGCCATATCCCTCACTGGTAGAGACATTGTTATTGCTTATTATTCTGGAGCTAATTATCGAGGCCAGCATCCGGCTGCCGAAGAGCATCGGACCTACGCTCACGATGGTTGGCGGAATTATCTTAGGTCAGGCTGTCGTCAGCGCCAAGCTGGTCAGCAATATTCTCATTATTGTGCTGGCGGCGACGACGATATCAAGCTCCACAGTTGTTGGATACCATAACTCGCTGACGATTCGTGTCTTCAAATATTTAATTTTGTTTCTCTCTGCCATATTCGGACTTTACGGACTGGTAGCAGGGCTTGTTCTCATCTGCGCATATATGGCGAGCGTTACATCGTTCGGCATTCCTTATGTGCATCTGATGAGGCCGAATGGTGATGCGAATGGATAAGACAGGACAAGTCGTTGCGGTTTATTTGATAAGCCATATCGGGATTATCTTTATCTTCTATCCGGGCCAAATTCTCGAAAGCGCCGAAAGCAGCCATTGGCTGCCCATTACAATCGGTTTTTGCTTCTATCTCGTCATGATCGGCATCTATCTGAAGGGAATCCGCTGCTTCGGCGGACGGAGCAGCATTATCACAATCCTGCAAGAAAGGGGGAAAATCGTCGCACTGGCTATGCTGCTGCCGGTTGCCGTCTACTTCACCGTGGTAGCGATTGTCACGCTTCGCGCCTACGCTGAAGTCATTATGTCGCTATTTCTTACCAGCACGCCGATTTGGGCGATTATGGCGCTCCTGCTAGGTACAGCGGTATACATCGCTTATTTGGGACTGGAAGCCATATTTCGCACTGCTCTGCTAGTCGTATTGCTAGGCGTACCTATTATCTTGTTCGTTCTGTTCAGCTCGTTCCAGAATGCAGATTGGTATTATGTCTTTCCGCTGCTGGACAAGGGAACTATGTCGTTTTCATTTTTAGGCCATACCGCATTCTACAAAAGCATGCTGGTCTTTAGCGGCGGATTTCTGTTCCTTGGCTTTATTCAGCCTGCCCTCACGTATAAGCCGTCGAAGGTGATTGTTGCATGCGTCTGTATGCTGCCGATTCTGCTCCTGTCGGTCTATATCCCGGTTCTGACCTATGGCCGATCTACCGCGGTTTTGTTCAATTTGCCTTTTCTGGAGGCGGCAGAGACGGTGGAGATCACATGGCTGATGTTCGACCGCGTATCCATGTTTTTTATGATCTGTTTGATCTCCTTCATTATGCTGCTGCTCGCGCTTATCATATGGATGATTGTACAGGTGCTTCGAATGGCGGCCCGCACACCGGACTGGGTACCCTTGCTCATTCTAGCAGCAATTATCTATCTGGTCTGCCTCTTCATTCCGGACTGGCTTGTGCTGGACCGGCTGCTCTGGTGGAATGTGATTCCTCGAATCTATTCGATTATTGTTCTGCCTGTTGCATTGCTGGTGATGGGGTACCGTTATATGAAGAAGAGGAAGGTGGAGGCAGAGCAATGAGGAAGCGCCTGCTAGCACGAGTATCGTTGCTGTTGCTAATTGTTGCCGCGATGGGGATATTATCAGGCTGTTGGGACAATAAAGATATCAATCATCGCTCGCTTCCCGTCGTGATGGGAATCTCCAAGTCGGAGGACTTGTACAAAATTCTGCTCCAAATACCGGAGCCTAGCCAAACCAACAATTCGGGGACGGAATTTCGCTTTGTAGGGGCGACAGGAAGCACGATTAATGAGATCGTAGATCGCATCGGTGCCAATATGGAGACACAGATGGATTTGCTGCATCTGAAAGTGATACTGATTGAGAAAGCGTATGCTGAAGAAGGAATTAATGATGCCGTATCCGCCTTTATGCGAACGAATGTCATCTCCCCGCGTACAATGGCTGTCATCTGCGATGAGCCAATCGAGCATTTTTTCTCGAAGATTAAGCGTTACAGCCGGAACAACGGCACGATCCTGGAGGACTTTTTCCAATTCGACGCCGGGTGGAGTCCGCAGGTAGCGCAGTCGCGCATATGGGAGTTGTTCCGAAGCGTGCACTCGTTCACGCATGACGAAGCGATTCCGATTATCAAGTCCGGAAGCGGGACTGTGATCGAGACGATGGGCAGCGCCATTATCCGTAACGGGAAGATGGTGGGAAGGCTGAGCGCCAATGAGACGCTGTTAGCCAACATCTTCAACGGCTTGAATGTAAAGGGCAAGATAGAGGTCATGAACAGTGCAACCGTCCAGATCGTGGGTAATCGGATTCACAATAAGAGCTCCATGGAGAATGGAATTCCAGTCCTGAAGAGCACGGTACATCTGAAGGTGAAGCTCCTTGAGATGAAGGGCAATCCGACCAAGGAGCAGATCAAGGAGCAACTGCAAGCGATATTAGAGCAGCGGCTTCAAAACGTGTTGAACAAAATGAAAGCCGATCAAGCCGACATTTTGGGTCTTGGCCAGTTATACCGCAATAAGCTGAAGCGGGACCAGCTGGAGGCATGGCGATCCCAATATTTGCCGCATCTGAAGTCCGATATTAGATTCAAGGTTTCGATTGAAAGCGAAGGCGAGCTGAAAATGGGCGCTTAATGCTCATGATAGGATATAAAGCAGGACTGGATGAGGACCCGTTGGTCTTCCGATCCAGTCCTGTTTGTGCTGGCAATATGACTTCATGTATTACGCATCCTGGAAAAACCGTACAGCCTTCTCTATGTAATGCGCCTCACTTGGCGGAACGTCGTATTCCTCGAATACGGCTCCTACAGGGCAAGCCGCTTCACATGCTCCGCAGGAAATACATAGGTCGGGATCAATGTAATATTGATCGTCGCCCTCGACAATGCAGTCTACCGGGCATACGTCCACACATTCTGCCGCTTTTTCCGGAATGCAGGGAGATGTAATGACAAATGCCATATTGAATTCCTCCTTCTTCGTTGTGGGAAGTAACACTTTAATCTTAGACACGCACAGCCACTTAGTCAACATTGTTGTTTAAAAAGTTTACTTATTGACTCCGCGCAAATTTATGATTATGATCTACGTATATAGTTTTTATACACATATATATATAAAGTGTGGAGTCCATATGAAATGAGGGTGAAAGCAATGATCGAAATTAGTGAATATGCGTCCCGGCAGATTAAAGAGATGCTGAGCGGATTGGATCAAGAGCGCATGTATCTCCGTGTTGGTGTCGTCGATGGCGGGTGCAGCGGCTTATCGTATGACCTGCGCTTCGACGATCAGCGGTCGGAGGAAGATATAAATGTGTCGATGAATGGCTATGAGGTGCTTGTCGATTCGCGCAGCGTTCCATTCTTAGAGGGACTTAAAATCGATTACCAGATGCAAGGCATGACCGGCGGGTTCACAATGGACAATCCCAATGTGAAAGCAAGCTGCGGCTGCGGGGCAAGCTTCCGTACCGCAACATACAGAGGCACGGCCAAGAAGTGCTAACAACCAAGCAGCAGAGAGGAATGCAGCAGTAATGAATACAGAACAGAATGAACTAGATATCGTAGATATGCTCATTATCGGAGGAGGACCAGCAGGCATGTTTGCGGCCTTCTACGCCGGAATGAGGCAGTCCAGCATGAAAATCATCGACAGCATGCCGCAATTGGGCGGGCAATTGGCCGTTCTTTATCCGGAGAAGAATATATACGACGTTGCAGGCTTTCCTGCGGTTACAGCAGGAGAGCTGGTGTCGCGCCTGGAGCAGCAGATCAGCATGTTCCCGGTACAGGTACATCTGGAGGAGAAGGTGCTGCAGGTGGTGAAGGAAGACGAGCGGCAATTCAAAGTCGTGACAGACAAAGGCGTCCATTACGGGCGCACCGTCATCATTGCAGGAGGCGTAGGCGCTTTCGAGCCGAGACAGCTGGAGCTGCCTGAGGCGAGAGAATATGCAGGCAAGGGCCTGCATTACTTCATTAAGGATCTGCAGGCATTCTCTGGGCAGGATGTTGTCATCTGCGGCGGCGGCGACTCCGCAGTCGACTGGTCGCTTATGCTGGAGCCGATCGCGAAGAGCGTAACGCTGGTTCATCGCAGGGACAAGTTCAGGGCGCATGAGCATAGCGTAGAGCAGCTCATGAAGTCTAGCGTGAAAGTGTTGACCTCGATGGATGTGAAGAGCTTAGCCGGCGAAGGGCTTCTGGAAGGGATCACGCTAGCGAGCGGCAAGACCGGAGAGGAATTGGTTCTTCCATGCGATTCGCTCATTGTGAACTACGGGTTTGTCTCTTCGCTTGGACCGATTGCAGAGTGGGGAATTGACGTGCAGCAGGGCTCCATATGTGTAGATTCCAGAATGGAGACTAGCATTCCAGGCATATTCGCTGCAGGGGATATCACCACATATCCCGGCAAGCTGAAGCTGATCGCGGTCGGCTTCGGCGAAGCGCCGACAGCCGTCAACAATGCCAAGGTGTATATCGATCCGCAGGCGCGCTTGTCGCCCGGACATAGCAGCCATATGAAATTCAAATAGAAGACAAAACGGCGAGCTTCCCGGTTGGGGAGCTCGCCGCTTGTTGTTACTGGGCTTGTTGTTGCTTGTTCAGATTATCGTTGGTCTTGCAATCATCGGAGCAATAGCCCTCATGCTTCTCCAGACATTCCTCGCACACCAGATGCTGACGGTGGCACAGATCGTCCGCGCAGTTAATGTAGTGATCTGTCGGGCTGTCGCAATGATGGCATTTGCCGACCGTTATATCCTCGTCCGTCTGGTTGATGCGAACCGAGATGCGCTCGTCGAATACATACATTTTGCCGTCGAAGAGACGTCCCTGTACGACTGGGTCTTTGCCGTACGTTGCGATGCCGCCATCAAGCTGGGCAACATCGCTGAAGCCTTCGTTCAAGAGCACCCCGGTCAGCTTCTCGCAGCGGATGCCGCCCGTGCAGTAGGTCAAGATGGTTTTGTCCTTTGCGTCTTGCAGATTATTCCGAATCCATTCCGGGAACTCGCGGAACGATTCTACGGTTGGACGGATCGCGCCGCGGAAGTGGCCGAGATCGTATTCGTAGTCGTTTCTTCCGTCGATAATGATAACATCGTCGCGCTGCAGCTGCTCATGGAATTCCTCTGGCGACAGGCGCTTGCCGCTTATGACATTGGGGTCAAGCGGAGTAGGATAACGCAGCGTAACCAATTCTTTCTTCGGACGGACGAACAGCTTCTTGAAGGCGTGCGTGTCGGTCTCGTCGATCTTGAATACCATATCCGCGAAGAGGGGGTTGCTGCGCATATGGGCGATATACGCATCCGTCTGCTCGATCGTGCCGGATAATGTGCCATTGATGCCTTCTTCAGCGATCAGGATCCGGCCTTTCACGCCAAGCTCCTTGCAATAAGCAAGATGCTCCGCTGCGAAAGCTTCGTAATCCGCAATCGTTACATATTTGTAGTACAGCAAAATTCGGTAAGGCTGATTTGTTTCCATGTTCAGTACACTCCTCATTAGTTGACGCTCGCCTCATCCGGCTGATGAACGGCTGCGTTTCGTTCTTGGTTACTTGCTGTCAGCAGTGAAGCTGCATCTTCTATAAAATCAACATAGTGAATACCAATGTATATAAAGTAGAAATGCAGAAGCCGCTATTACGCAGTTGTTATTGATCTGTTGCAGGCTTCTTCCGAATGCGGTAGACGCATTTTTTGCCCTGCTTGGCCAAACATTCCGTTCGTCTTACCTCAGCGCCGAGCAGCGACTCGAACAGCCGAAGCTCGCAAGTGCATGCGTGATTGTAATTGTTGGCTACTTGATAGATAGGACAATTGTATTCTGTCAGCTCGTAGACATCATCCGAGGTTTTCTCCCAAGTTGCCATATAGCCGTTGTTGCTTTGTATCTCGGCTAATGCAGCGACTTTGCTTTCAAGGTCTTTGCCGTCCAGATTGGGCAGATAGCGCTTCTGCAAGGAAACTTGCCTCAGATCGAACAGGTGATTGACCATATCTTCGCCTGCTTCTTCCTTCAGCTCAGACAATAGGTCAAGCGCGACTGCATGGTACCGCTTAGGGAAAAAATCCTCCGCCTTCTCGGTCAGCCGATAGACCGAGACCGGCCGCCCCATGGGCTGGCGGACTGTCGTATATTCAATCAGCTCTTCCTTCTCCAGTACGGCGAGATGTCGGCGGACGGCCATTCCGGTAATGCCGAGCTGCTCTGTAATTGCCTTGGCGCTTAATTCGCTTTGGGTTTTGAGCATCTTCATAATCAATTCTCGTGTAGACAACTCGAGTTCCTCTTTCATCCGCGTTTCACCTCCCCTATAAGAATAGGCTCCAACCTAAAAAAGAAGTAGGGAGAATGAATGAGAGTCCTCAGACCTTATCCACGTGAACCTACATCATCTCTATATTATATATAAAAGATGAAGCTATGTATACTAATTAGCGGCACAAAGCCCTTCCATCTCTTGTTGTAAGATATGACAATAGTCAAATGGAGCAATCGGGCGAATCGGCGGAGATGGCATCGCTGCAAGTATTTACATCTATAGAATAGAATTGTATGTTGATATTGAAGTGGACAAGAAGCTGAAACAGCTAATAACGCTGAGCAAAAAAGGGGATGATCAGGGAGAACCCTGTATTCGTCAATGATGCGATCTTGCGCTTTTTGGCAAACTGCAATACTTAATGGTATTAACTAATGGGGATTAGCTGCAATGCCCTTTCATTCCCTCTGATACTTCGTAACCCAAGAGATTCCTTCACGTATATAGTGGTGAGATCATCCGGCCGGCGGGAATAGATAAATAAAGCTAGCCAGCCATCCCAGGATAGACCTCATCTGCCCGAGTGGAACATATAGATCAAATTATCATAATAAAAGCTGAGGGAATCTACTGTATGAATGAGACGATCATGGATGATGCCGATGCATGGTATCGGCGGGCGGAAGGGAAAGCCGCTCATTATTTCGCAGCTTTGAGGATAGGGCTGGCAAGCAAGTCCTATGTGCCTGCTTTGACAGAGGATATTCGTCAATGGAAGAGAAATCCGATTCATCAATCCGTGCTTTCGCTCATGGCGCGAAGCGCCCGCAAGCCAGATTCTAAGCAATATGACCGTTATATTCAGTGGCTGCGGTACACAGGCAAGCTTGATGATTATTTGGATCGAAGCGTGTCCTATATTTATATGAGAGATCTGGGGCAGGCGCTCCATTCTCATAAGACGCAGAAAAAGATACGCAAGGTAGTTAATGACGTTAAGAAAAAGCTTTCGGCTGCCTCCAAGCAGCACGAGGGAGACGCTCTGAATCTGGCTAATCTCTACCGTTGGGCTCAGAAGGAAGGCGTCGAGGATGCCGTCATATGGGTAATGGATAAGCTGAGGATTGTATCCGCAAGATTGCCGAAGGAGATGGATGCGGATCATGCTTTGCGGAAGCTGATCAAGATTATAGTCGGTGTCGTCATGCATGTTACGGATGAAATGGATGGGGCAGCGGACGCTGATGAACGCTCCAAAAGGCTGGATGAAGCCATCCGGCTGGGCTACTCCTACGGCTTAACGTATCCATTTATCGATGATTTGCTGGATTGCAGCCTGCTTAATGCGGAGGAGAAGCAGCAGTATTCGGATATGATACGGACATCGCTGCTTGAGGGAACGGTTCCCGAGCATTGTGAGTGGCCGGGACCGAACCAAGAGCTTGTTCAGTATGTTCATGCAGAGCTGCGGGAGGCATTTAACTACATTAAACATTATCAGAAGCCAGATCGGCTGCATGCGTTCTATGAGCAATCTTATGTATTCTTCCAAGCGCAGGACGTCGACAGGCGCAAGAAGCTCGACAATCCCGGATATACGAACGAAGAGCTGTATTACCCCGTAATTCTGAAATCCGCCGCTTCACGATTGATCGTGCGAACGGTGCTTAGCGCATCCGAGGATGAGGATTTCGATCAGCATACGTTCTATTACGGCATCTATAATCAGCTGGCGGATGATTTTGCAGATGTATTCGAGGATATGCGGGATGGCGCAGTAACGCCTTATACTTATTATCTTCGATATCGTGTTAAGCGGCCGGACTTGATTAATCCATTCGAGTTGTATTGGACTGTGATTGCTCACTTGATCCGCGAGGTCTACCGCGGGCACGGCAAGACGCGGGATATATTGCTGGACCGGGCAATCAACGGGTTGAAGCGGTGCAAGGAGCGGATTGGCGCCGAGAAATATAACGAGTTGATGGGTATTCTGGCTTCCGGCAATCCGGAATTCAATCGGCTTGTTCAGCACATGGTGAACAAGGCGGAGGATGTCGATTTCTACGACAAGCTGCTGCGGGACAGGTTGATAGATGTGCTTAGGCGCAATAGGCAGGAAAAAGAAGCTTTCCGCAATACAGTCGAGTCCGTGCGGGAACAGATCAATTATCATCTGCCAATCGCAGCCGACCCTGATGCTCCGCCGATGAAGATATCCTTGATCGATGCGGCGAACTATAGCCTTGAAGGCGGCGGCAAACGCCTCAGGCCTGTCTTGGCGTGGGTAATGGGCGTGCAGGTGTACGGACTTCCGACTTCCTCGCTAACGCCGTTAATACGCTCGCTCGAATATATGCATACCGCATCTCTCATTTTCGATGATCTCCCGTCTCAGGATAATGCGTCGGTACGCAGAGGAAAGCCGACCTTGCATCAGCTCCATGACAGCGCGGCAGCGGAGCTGACGGGACTGTACCTGATCCAGAAAGCAACGCAGGAACAGGCTTCGCTTACCGATTTCGATCCGCATGCAGTATTAGCCTTGATGCGATATTCGTCCCAAAAAGCAGGGGAGATGAGTATGGGTCAAGCGATGGATTTGCAGTTCAAAGGGATGACGCTGACACTGGAGCAGCTCCGTGCAGTCTCGTATTACAAGACGGGCATCGCCTTCGAGGCATGTCTGGTCATGCCGGCTATTCTCGCTCAAGTCGGCGATGCCGAGATGGGGAAGCTGAAGGCTTTTGCTTATCATGCCGGAATCGCCTTTCAGATCAAAGACGACTTGCTGGATGCTGAAGGCGAAACCCATACGCTTGGCAAACCCGCAGGGAAAGATGCGGACAACAATATTTCATCGTTTGTGGCTATTCTGGGCCTGGATGCTGCCAAGAGAGAGATGTGGGAGCATTATTGTCTGGCGATGGACGTGCTTGATGGCATGGAGCGGCCTAACGGATTCTTGAAGCAGCTTCTGCATTTCATGGTCAACCGCGATCATTAAGCCAACAGCGCATTTGCCGACAAAAGAACCTTCAGCAGCTTGATGGGCCGCTTGAAGGTTCTTTGGCGTTATAGCGAGATGGATCGAGTGAGTTTCACTAAGCTTTACGAAGCGATTTTCGCTCGATCATAATGGTCAAGCTGACCAAAGTGACAAATATGGTGGCGCCCATATCCGAGAGAATGGCGATCCATAGCGTCAGCCAGCCCGGAATGGTCAAGAGCAGAGCGACCACCTTTAAGCCTAGCGCAACAATGATATTGAATTTGATGACGCGGTTGACGCGCCTCGCTACCGATACCGCTTCCGGCAGCTTGCCCAAGTGGTCTTGCATCAAGACGATATCCGCAGTCTCGATCGCGCTGTCCGTGCCTTTGCCCATGGCAATGCCAAGCTGTGCGGAGGCCAGCGCAGGAGCGTCATTGATGCCGTCGCCGATCATGGCGACAGTGCCCCCGGCGGACAGCTCCCTCACCCGGCTTACCTTATCTTCGGGGAGCAGTCCTCCGTAATAATCGGATACGCCCACAGCCGAGGCTACTTTTTCCGCCGTTTTCGGATGGTCGCCAGTCAGCATGACGGTATGCTTAATACCGAGCTGATGCAGCGAAGCAATAACGGAACGGCTTTCTTCACGAATCTCGTCGGAGATGCCGAACAAGCCAAGCACCTTCTGGTCGTCTGCGGCAAGGACAAGCGTCAGGCCTTCTTCTTTCATCCTGTTGATCCGGTTTTGGATCTCGTCCGGGATGGATAGATGGCTGATGCTTTTTTCATTGCCGAGCCAATACGCCTTTCCTTCTATGCGAGCTTGAATGCCGCTGCCCGATAAGGTTGTAATCTCATCCGGCTCAGGGATCGCTATCGCTTTGCTTTGCACTTCCTTCATGATGGCTTTGGCCAGCGGATGGGAAGAGGTGCTCTCGATTGCGCCGGTAACCCGGTAGAATTGCTCTTCATCATAGACTTCAACCTGTGCAACATGCGGCTCGCCTTTCGTCAATGTGCCCGTCTTGTCAAAAGCCAGCGTATCGATCTTGCCGAGCTGCTCCAGGAATACGCCGCCTTTCACGAGTATGCCGTTGCGGGCTGTACGCGTAATGCCGGAAACGATAGCGATCGGCGAAGACAGAATCAGGGCACAAGGGCATCCGACGATAAGAACGGATAGTCCTTGATATAGGGAACTCATCCAATCCGCCTGGAAGAAGAGGGGCGGCAGCACGATAACAACCGCTGCTATGAGCATGATGAGCGGCGTATAATATTTTGCGAATTTATTGATGAACAGCTCGGTAGGCGTCTTGGTCTCTTGTGCTTCTTGGACGAGATGCAGAATCTTCGCCAGTGAGGAGTCCTTATAAGCCTTCTCGATTCGGACAATCAGCAGGCCTTCATTGTTGATGCTGCCTCCGAAGACCGGCTCCCCGGCTTCCTTCTCTACCGGCAAGGATTCCCCTGTAATGGCGGCTTCGTTCACCGAGCTTCGGCCATCCGATACAATTCCGTCGGAAGGGATCTTCTCGCCGGGCTTGATTTTCACCAGATCGCCAACCTGCAGGGAGGCAATAGGAACGACTGTCTCTTGTCCATGCTCCAGCTTAATCGCTTCCTTAGGCGCGACTTGCAGCAAAGTTTCCATCGATCTGCGGGCTTTTTCCATCCCGTAGCCCTCAAGCAATTCATTGAGGCCGAACAAGATGGCAACCAGCGTAGCTTCCTTCCACTCGCCGATGGCGATGGCCCCGATAAGAGCGATGGTCATTAGGGTATCGATATTAAACGTAAGCTTGAACAGATTTTTTAAGCCGCGAATGAACGTTGTATATCCGCTTATTACCGTTGCCGCCAGGAAGAGCAGGATGATGGCCTGCTGATTCAGCGTACCTTCCAGCAACAAAGCGGCAACATAGATGACCCCTGAGCCAATAAGCAGCTTGAGCATTCTATTATTGCCGTCCGCATGCGAATGGCTGTGGTCATGGCCGTCATGGCCGCCGTGCTCGCCAGCATGATGATGATCATGTTCCGGCGATTTGGCGATATACGCGTTGTCCGATTTCAAGATCCGGTTCACGTCTTTCATAGACACGTCCGGATTCAGGGTAAGCTTGCCGGAGTTATAGCTCAGCGTGGCGTCTTGGCCATGCTCTAATCTCTTGATCTCATCTTCAATCCGCTGTGCGCAGCCTGCGCACGACAGTCCTTTGACACGATATTCATTCATAAAGGCAACCTTCTTTCAAAAACAATGTATGAATACTTACTCATATATTATGTTATCCCGAAGGATAAGTCAAACCTAATTTACCCAATTTGGAATAAAACCATCAGTCGTATATGACCCGATATTCCCGTGTATCACTGTATGGGCAGCAGTGCTGCAAATGTGCATATCCACATCCCGGTTGGACATACTGGGAGAAGATTACTGTTGATGAATGGAGCTTCGCGTATGTCCAATCAAGATCCGCGCCAGGCACAGAAACCTAGCTATGACCGCCATAACCCGTCTGCATTTGTCGATTGGCTGAAGGATACGCTGCATGATCCGCCGGATCTTATGATTCATTCGCTAGTCATAACTTCGGATATACCCTGCTATTGCGTGTTTCTGGATACGTTGACCGACAAAAACAAGATTGAGCAAGAGCTGTTGGCCTTTTTGAGCAAGACAGACTCTCTTGAGGATGTGCATGAGCCGAAAGACAGAATGGCAGTGATTAGGAAACGGATTCCGTTCAGTTCGATAGCCTGCACCGATGATCCTAAGCTTTGTGCGGACAATCTGCTAAAAGGCTACTGTCTGGTCGTCCTATGCGGCTCGCCTGAAGTGATGATGATTCAGATGGCTCAGAGCAGCAAGCGGGATGTGTCTGAGCCGCTTACGGAATCGACCGTGCGCGGGCCGCAGCTTGGATTTACGGAGGAGCTCGGCAGCAACCTGTCGCTGCTTCGCAAACGGATCAAAAGCGTGCATCTGCACATTGAACAAACAGCTCTTGGCATGGAGACAGAAAATCATGTGGCGCTGCTGTTCATGGACGACCTGGCCGCTGATGAAGTAGTAGAAGAGTTTCGCAAGCGGCTGCATGCGATAAAGAGCGATAGCGTACTGGATAGCGCCTATGTGGAGGAGTGGATTCAAGACCGCACTTTTTCTCCGTTTTCTACACTGCTAAGCACCGAAAGGCCGGATATTGTGACGGCCCACCTTCTGGAGGGCGGCGTAGCGGTGATCGTTGACGGCAGTCCGATCGCATTGGTGGGTCCGATTACGCTGTTCCAGTTTTTTATTGCACCCGAAGACTACTATCAGCGGGCGGATATCGCGACGCTGCTGCGCTGGGTGCGCATCTTGTCATTTATGCTTTCGATCTTTGTCCCGGCCCTGTATGTGGCGGTCGTCTCCTATCACCAGGAGCTGCTTCCGACATCGCTGCTGATCAGCATTGCGGGACAGAGGGAGGGTGTGCCATTCCCCGCATTTGTAGAGGCGACAATCATGATGGTCACCTTCGAGGTGCTGCGGGAGGCTGGACTGCGAATGCCCCGTATCGCCGGTCAGGCGATCTCCATCGTCGGGGCGCTAGTGCTTGGCCAAGCGGCTGTAACAGCCGGGCTTGTATCGACGGCGATGGTTATCGTCGTGGCCATTACGGCGATTTCCAACTTTGTCGCGCCTTCCTACAGCTTCGGCATCACGCAGAGGCTGCTCCAGTTTTTTTACCTGATGATGGCAGGTGCAATGGGATTGTTCGGTGTATTATGCGGTGTACTGTTCACCATCGTTCATCTGGCATCCATCAAGTCGTTTAATGTGCCTTACTTGTCGCCAATAGCGCCTGTGGTCTTATCCGATTGGAAGGATGTCCTTGTCAGGGTGCCCCGGCCATGGATGAAGAACTACCCGACGGAGAATCATGCGAAAAAAGGGCGGAGGGGGCTATGAGACCGGCGATTCGGAGGATCGCGCTGGCTGGACTTGCTCTATGCTGTCTGACGGGATGCTGGGATCGGACAGAAATTAATGAACTGGCGATAGTCGGTCTGGTCGGCTCCGAGGAGAATAAGGAAACCGGCGCCAGCATTGTCTATTATCAAATCGTCAATCCGGTGGCCTTCTCGCAAGAATCGGGAAAAGGCGGAACTTCCCCCGTATATACATACAAGGTAGAAGGCGAATCGAGGGGAGAGACAGGGCGCAGGTCAGCCGAGAGCTTGCCGCGCAAGCTGTTCACTGATCATTATCAGACCCATATTATTACGGAGGCGCTAGCCCGCAAGGGTCTGAGGCAATTCGTCAATTTCTACGAAAGGCAATACAACCGCCGCTCCAGCTTGCTGTTGTTCATCACAGACTCCAAGCTGTCCGATGTCATGATGACCTATACGCCGCTTGAGCAGCTTCCCGGCCGCACATTGCGGGCGCTTGTGCATAATACGAACATGTCCACAGGCCGAATCAGCTTGAAGTCTCGCGTAAAGGATCTGGTGGAGAACATGGAATCCTCCAAATGTACTATGCTTCCTGTCATCAGCCTGAGCGATTCCAAGCCGTTCCAGACGATTAAGCGCTTTGAGACGATTGAAGCCAATCGAAGCAATCTGGTCCTGAGCGGCGTTGCCGTAATCAAGCAGGATCGAATGGTCGGGAGAATTGGGCTGAGGGATAACGGCTATTACAATCTGTTGAAAGGCGAGACGAACACCTTCTTCCAAACTATAAAAATGAACAACAGGGACATCGACTTGTTTGCCAACAAAATAAAGGTGAAGCAAAGCTTGACCCAAGCAGGCGGAGTCCCGGTCTGGAATGTGAAGATCACAGCAAATCTGGCGATTCATAACAATGAACAGATGGAGAAGCTTACCTGGGAGAATCTGTCCAAGCTTACGGATGAATTCAATCGCGAGGTCAGCGAGACAACCAACCAGCTTTATAAGAGGGCACTGAAGAAAGAATGGGATTTGTTCGGCTTGGCGGACATGATCAAGAGCAAGCGGGGTAGCGCGTGGAAAGCCATTCAGGACAAGGAGGAGGCCTGGAAGGACACGAGGCTTAACTTGAAAGTCACCAGCTCTGTGAACGATGTAGGAGAAATAATTAATCCATATATGGGAGGGAAGGCTAGTGGAAAGTAGTAAAATAACGGTATGGCAATTTTTTGTGCTCACGCTATCCTTCCTTGCCGGAACTTCTTTTTTCTTTATTCCGGGCGGTCTAATAGCCGTAGCCAAGCAGGATGCATGGATCATCCCGTTTTGGGCAGGCGCCGCAGGCATAGCGGCTGCGCTAATTTGGATTAGGCTTGCCCGGCAATACCCGGGCATGTCCATTATCCATATTTGCATGAAGGTAGCGGGCAAGCCGATAGGCGGCTTGCTGGCGTTCTTGTATATTACCTACTTTATCCAGTTGTCAGTCTTTATTACCCGCAATGTAGGAGACTTTATGAAGCAGACTATGATGCCGATTACGCCGCTGACGGTCTTTCATTCCATGTTCCTCGTCATTACGGCTTATGCGGTCATAAAAGGAATTGAGACGATCGCCAGATCTTCTGAGCTGCTGTTCATCATTATGGCGCTTACTTTTGTGCTCATTTTCTGCATGGCGCTGGCGCAGTGGGACTGGAACCACTTTCAGGGCAGCTTTCGCATGAATGTATGGGAGAGTCTTGTGGAAACAAGAAACATCTTCGGATTCCCGTTTTTGGAGTCGCTGGTATTTTTGATGCTGTTTCCATTTGTGCAGGCGAAGGTGAAGCGCAGTTTTATCTGGGCGATTATAATGGCGACGGCACTTCTTAGCTTAACAACATTTTTTACGATCGGGGTGCTCGGCGTTACGCGCGCTTCTCACGATACGTATCCTTTGTTTGTAATTGCGCAGGAGGTTCATGTAGGGACGTTCTTCGAGCATCTGGAATCGACGATTGCGCTTATCTTGCTTGCTGCGATTTTCATTAAGCTCTCCATCGCTTACTATTGCTCGGTACTGGGCTTATGCCAGCTGTTCCGTATTTCAAGCCGGTTTTGGGTGACGATTGCATTGATCCTGCTCATATCCGGGCTGGCGCTGGGCTACGATAACGTTGTCGAGAACATTGAGTTCAGCCAGCGGTATGATTTTGAGTACACGCTGCTGTACAGCATCTTTATCCCTTGTCTGCTGCTGCTCGTGTCATGGATACGGAAGGGCTGGGGCAAGCGGCGGGAGGAGCCTGCTTCATGATATGGTTTATACTCCTGTTCATCGTTATATTCGGAGGCAGTCTGACCCTTATGATCCGGCAGCGCACGGAGAAGAGGGAGATTGTGCTGGTAACAACTCTGCTGCTGCTCGGCTTCGCTGACTGGATGAGCGTCTTTCTGAACCATAAGTTCAAGTCGAGCAAAGTCATCGCGCTGCTGATTGATTTAGTCGGGCTATAGGGGAGTTTGTCAGCTTTTTGGGCAAATTCTATTTTTTTCAAAAATAATAGTACACAAATAGTAGAATCTGCATTATAATAGAATTATTCTAAAACCCCAGCACGAATCCGAACCAGGACACCTACTTATCCGGTTAGATTCAGCTAGTTTCGACCCCACAACTATTCTTCGACTATGCATCAGTCCCACTTGGATTGAATCCATCATTGCTCCAGCATTTGTCCTTGCATTCCGACAACCCACATCCCTTACCGGCTAACTCGCTATCTCTTTATCATTAATCAGGCCAATTCATTTTCATTTTGAATAATCATTTTAATGACAACGCTTACAAAATAAAATTGTGATATTTGTCACACCAAGTGTGTATATTTCAACTCGGATAGCGCAGCGTTCATCCCGTTACCGCTACATACTTCTTCGCGCTTGCCAGAAAAGCGTACGTGCGATGAACCCGTCTCAACTCGATTATGCAGAGGTCTCCATGCGTATATAGGCTCATTATGAGTTTATATAAATCGGTTGTATAAGGGGTTGGTCTATTTCGTTATGCTTTGCCGCTAGGTTTGGCCACATTGCAGAGAGGAGGCAGCCCGCAATAGCACTCCATAAGTTTGTGTAGGAGATAGGTGGACACCCATACCAACCTAAACCCAAGGAGGTAATGTGATGATGCTTCAAGTCCGTATGAATTCAACTCTCATAAGGCGCGTTCTGATGGTTAGCGGTGGTCTCTTGCTGTTATTCGCTTGTATGCTTGCTTTCTCCAAGTCTGTCTCCGCCCACGGTTACGTGGATGATCCGGCAAGCCGGGCCATCCAGTGCAAGAACGGCCTCAATACGAATTGCGGCCCGATTATTTATGAGCCGCAAAGCCTTGAAGGGCTGAAGGGCTTCCCGCAGGCAGGTCCGGCTGACGGTAAAATCGCCAGTGCGGGGCTCGCGGCCTTCTCTGCCCTCGATCAGCAATCGGCAACACGTTGGAACAAAGTCAATATGACAAGCGGCACGAATACGTTCACTTGGAAGTTCACGGCGCGTCACGCTACGACGAGCTACCGCTACTTCATCACAAAGCCGGACTGGAATCCGAATGCGCCGCTGACTCGCGCGCAGCTGGATCTGACGCCGTTCTGTACCATTAACGGCAACGGGCAGCAGCCGCCGGCTACGCTGTCGCATACTTGTAACGTTCCGTCCAGAACGGGCTACCATATTATTCTTGCGGTATGGGATATTGCCGATACGCAAAACGCATGGTATATCGCCATTGATGCGCAATTCGGCCCATCGGACACAATCGCTCCAACAACGCCTTCCAACCTGACAGCAGGCACAGTCGGCATTACAACTGCTGCGCTTTCGTGGGGAGCTTCCACGGATAACAACAGTGTAGCCGGCTATGAGATCTATAGCGGCTCTAACCCATCGCCGATTGCTACTGTACCGGGCACTCAGACGAGTGTGAATTTGACGAATCTGCTCGCCGGAACGACATACACTTTCACGGTGAAGGCCTTCGACGGATCAGGCAACCGCTCACCAGCGAGCAATAGCGTCACGGTGACGACGGTTGCGCAGCCGATCGATAATACTCCGCCGACCAATCCGACAGGACTGCATGTCATGGGCACGCCGGGCTCCAATTCGGTAACGCTCATGTGGAATGCATCGACGGATGCGAACGGCATCGCAGGCTACCGGATTTACTCCGGCAATACTGTGATCGCAACGGTAGTTGGCACAGCAACCGAGAAGCTCGTAACGGGCTTGTCGCCGAACACGAATTACACGTTCACAGTCAGGGCATATGACCCGTCGAACAATGAATCCGGCAACAGCAATGCCATTACGGTCACAACGGCTCAAGGCCCTAGCGCAACGGCTTGGGCGCCGAATACGGCATATGCGGTGAATGCGCTTGTATCCTATAACGGCAAAGTCTACAAGTGTATCCAAGCGCATACTTCGCTGAATGGCTGGGAGCCAAGCAATGTGCCGGCTCTATGGCAGCTGCAGCCTTAATCAATTGAAATAATGGGCCCCCGTTCCTCCATATGGAGGAGCGGGGGCTTCTCTCATTTGAATCGTGTGAACTCTCTGCGTCCAGGCATAATTACGGCAAGGTATCAAATAATAACCATCTAGACTAGGCTGCATCGTTATGCAAAAGGAGCAGAACCATGGAACTGTTTTTACTCGTCTTCATCATGATTGGATTTATTGGATTATCGAATGTGCTGAACCGCTTTGTGCCCTTTATTCCGATACCGCTCATACAGATTGCGCTTGGCATGGCCATCGCATTAACGCCGCTGGCGGAGCATCTGGAGCTGAATCCGGAATTATTTTTTGTGCTGTTTATCGCACCTCTGCTATTTAATGATGGAAGAAGAACGCCGCGCAATGAGCTGTGGCAGCTGCGGGCGCCGATTCTGCTGATGGCGCTGGGACTTGTCCTTGCCACGGTGCTTGTGGCAGGGCCGTTCATTCATTGGCTTATACCGGATATTCCGCTGGCTGCGGCATTCGCGCTTGCCGCGATTCTGTCGCCGACCGATGCGGTGGCTGTCGGATCGCTGGCCGGGCGAATCCGGCTTCCTTCCTCCATCATGAGGCTGCTGGAGGGTGAAGCTCTGATGAATGACGCATCGGGACTTGTGGCGTTCAAATTTGCGATAGCGGCTGCCGTTACGGGGGAGTTCTCTGCGGCCCGAGCGACGGTAAGCTTTTTCCTTATTGCAATCGGAGGCCTGGCGGTTGGCGCCATTATGGCGTTCCTGATCATATGGCTGCGCGTCTATCTGCGGCGGTTGGGCATGGAGGACGTCACGGTACATATGCTGATTATGATTCTGACGCCGTTTCTGATTTATTTGGTATCGGAGGAGTTAGGCGTATCGGGCATCCTGGCAGTTGTTGCTGCGGGCATCGTCCATGCGATTGAACGGGATCGGCTACAGGCGGCTACAGCGGAGCTCCGTATCGTGTCGGAAAGCACATGGACGGTTATTTTGTTTATATTGAACGGCTTGGTGTTCGTTCTGCTTGGGCTGGAGGTTCCGAGCGTAGCATCCGTCATTATTGAAAATGAGGCGTACCCGAACGGCATTGTCATAGGGTATACCTTGCTTATAACGGCAATCTTGCTTCTATTGCGGTTTGTGTGGGTGTACTTGTTCGCATCAGGGCGGCGGCTCCGGGATGCGCTGCTCACCTCGCTGTCAGGGGTGCGAGGGGCTGTAACGCTGGCAGGCGCGTTTTCGATTCCGCTTATTGTATCAGGCGGAACGCCTTTTCCAGAGCGGGATTTGATCATTTGCTTGTCTGCGGGTGTGATCTTGCTGACGCTGATTTTGGCTAGTGCCTTGCTCCCTGTCCTAAGCAGGGATACGAAAGCCGAGCTTGAGGCCCTGGAAGGCTACTCGGAAAATCAGGCGCAAATGAAAGTGCTGAAAGCGGGACTGAAGACGGTGCGCGATCATATGAACGATGAGAATAGGGCGGCAGCATTAACGATCATGAACCAATATCAGCAGGAGCTTCAATGGCTGAAGGGCAGGGAACAAGGAAGCTTTGCCGATATTCAGAAGAAAACGGTAGAAATGCGGCTGCTCGCCTTGCGTGCAGAAGCGAAGACTGTGCGGCGCGAGCTGGAGCAAGGGGAAATTAATGAGGAAGTTGCGGGCATTTGCCAATATGCGCTTAAGCAGACAGAAGTGGCGCTGACGAATCGGCTTAAATTTATGTTTTCAGCCGTTCTCTTCACCATTCGCCATTTTATCAAAAAAAGCCTGTATCCCGGCCGCAAGCCAAAGTGGACCAAAGAGGGGCTCGAGCAGTACAAGGAGATAAAGCTTCAGTGCATCCATAATGCGGTTGATGAGATAAAAGCATGCACTGATGATACGAACCGCGCGGCTGCAATGTCGGTCATTTCCCATTATCGTCAGATCGAGGAGATGCTCCAGTCGGATGAGTTCAGAGCATCAATGAATGAAGAGCTGCAGGAGCAGAAGAAGGAGCTGCAGGCAAAGGCGATTCAAAGCGAGCGCAATGTCGTTCAAGCGCTGTATGAGCAAGGGGATATCGACCGCTCCATGACCGGCAAATTGCATATGTTCATCAATTACCGGGAGGCCAGCCTGTTCGAGAATGAAACGATGGAATCTTAATGGCTGCAACGATACAGGAGTGCTATCGGAACCTTTGTCGTAGGCAGCAAGCTGAATGACTTGAGGTCTATAAAGGGAACGATGGAAGGAAGTGATAGAAGGAAGCGATATAGCGATTTATAGATCAAACCAGAATCACGACCAATAATATCAATAATTCCTATTGGATAAATAGGTTTTAGAATGCCATAATGAACTCGGGTGCAGCCTTATGTGAATTGAAAAAATTTAATTCGCGAGCGCATGCCAATTATCGTGGGAGGGGTGCCTTAGCGTGAGCAAACCATCGGCAGTTATCGTAGGCGCTGGGCCTGGAATCGGGCTAAGCGTGGCCAAAGCGTTCGGCAAGCATGGCTATCGCGTCATTCTAGTATCGCGCAATGAGCAGTCGCTTCAACTGCTCGTAAGCGAGTTGCTTGCATCTAACATTGAAGCGCATTGCATTCAAGGGGATGCCGGGGAGACGGAATCCATAGAGTCCGCATTCCAAAATATTAAAGCAAGCTACGGCTCGCCAGAAGTATTGGTATATAATGCAGCGGCTCTTCAAGCTGGGCTGCCAACCTCGCTCACGCCGGACCAGCTAAGCCGCGAGCTTACGGTCAATGTGTCAGGAGCGCTGGCAAGCGCGCTGCAGGTAATCCCCGGGCAGGAAGAACAGGGCAAAGGCACGATTCTGTTCACCGGAGGGGGCTTCGCGCTGCATCCGTCCACGAAATACGCCTCTTTGTCGCTCGGCAAAGCAGCACTGCGCAGCTTGGCTTTCTCTCTAGGCGAGGAATTGGCGCCGAAAGGCATTCATGTCGGTATCGTGACCATTGCGGGCTACGTTGCGAAGGATACGCACTTCGACCCGGATCGAATCGCCGAGGTTTACTGGCATCTGCATGCCAATCGGCAGGGTCATGAAGTCGTATATGAGGAATCCCAAGTTTCCTGATGTAGGGCTGAGCTTTCGATCATATTTTCCTGATAGCTATTCTACGTACATTTTCCGCAGCCTCTAATTCCGCTTAATCGGCGAGCTCAGTATGATGTTGAAAATGTAGATCGCCAGTTTAGCTCATGCTGCGCGCGTTGTTGCTAATAGGAGCATTAGGGATAATAGTTCTTGCAGATCAATTTGTTTGATACGGGGCAATTATCAAAAAAACTGACCATTCATAAATGGTCAGTTTTTGCTTATCTACGCTCAGGAGCCTTACAGCCACAATCGCAAGAGCATCAGAGATAATACGCCGGTCACTACTGTCAGCAGCAGGCTTCTTGTTTGAATTGCGACGATAAAGGCGGGTATCGCCGCCAAAAGGTTCAAGTTGCTGCCTATTGGAATCCATTCTCCGTTATGCAAAAAAAGCTCCTGCCCAATCAATGCCGCCATGACCGCGATTGGAACAAAACTCAGCCAGCGCTCGGCCCATTCCGGCAGCTCGAACCGAGACAAGATCATGAGCGGGATTACCCTCGGAAGAAAGGTTAGGATCGCCGCGCCAAGCAGAATGAACAGCACTTCTGGTCTTACTTCCATCTTTTATCCACCGCCATTCCAATAGTTGAAGCTACAATCGTTGCAATAATAATGCCCATGCTGCCTGAGAAGAGGAGCGCGCTTCCAATAGCAACTGCTGCCGCAATTAACGCAATGGCGATATCCAGCTTAAGCTTGCCTCTGCCTAATATAGATAGCACCAACAGTCCAATGAACATGGCTGGAAGCGCAAAGCCGAGGCCGTACTGCTCCGGATTGGAGATCCAATTCGCCAGCATTGCCCCTGCAAGATTGGCAATTAGCCAGTTCAGATAAGCGGTCACGTTGAGGCCATGCATCCAGCGCTCGCCAAGCTTTTTGCGCGTCACCGCTTGTTGGATTGCGACGCCGAAAGTTTCATCCGTGAGCAGAGAGCCTACCCACATATTTCGCCATACGGATAGATGGCGGAAGTAAGGGGAGAGAGAAGCGCTTAGCAGCAGATGGCGCAGATTCACGAAAAAGATCGTAAAGATAATAGCTGCCGGCGAGCTTCCGGCTGCAATCATCCCGGCAAAGATAAACTGGGCGGAGCCAGCATAGAGCAACAGGCTTAACAGGGCAATCTCGGTTATGGTAAGGCCAGCTGTTTTTTGTACCACGCCGGCAGCAAGCCCAATGCTTAGGTAGCCTAACAGGGTTGGGACGCAGTCCTTAACTCCCTGGAGAAAGCTGTCTTGCTCAGCTAGTTTCTCTCCAGCGGGTATGCTTCTTGTTTCTGACGACACGCGGGCGTCCCTCCATTCCTAGTTGTTGTGTGCCTGTCCGCAAGTTGCTGCGGGGCACTGTTTATAATTTAGTAGTTAGTGTAATACGCGCTTCCAACATCCGCAATATATAGATTCTTCGAAGTGCAAAGCAGCAAGCATGTGCCAGTCACGCTCCGAGAGCTGCAATCCGAGAAACTCGGCTTAGTGCGTGGGCCAAGGCCGCTCTGAGCGCTGTAACCCGAGAAACTCGGCCTAGAGCACGCGAGGGCCGCTCTGAGCGCTGCACCCCGAGAAACTCGGCCTAGAGCAAGCGCGAGGGCCGCTCTAATCGCTGCACCCCGAGAAACTCGGCTTAGAGCAAGCGCGAGGGCCGCTGCTCTGAGCGCAGCAACCCGAGAAGCTCGGCCTAGAGCAAGCGCGAAGGCCGCTGCTCTGAGCGCTGTAACCCGAGAAACTCGGCCTAGAGCAAGCGCGAAGGCCGCTCAGAGCGCTGCAACGCGAGAAACTCGGCTTATAGCAAGCGCGAGGGCCGCTGCTCTGAGCGCTGCACCCCGAGAAACTCGGCCTAGAGCAAGCGCGAAGGCCCCTCTGAGCGCTGCACCCCGAGAAACTCGGCCTAGAGCAAGCGAAAAGGCCGCTCTGAGCGCTGCAACCCGAGAAACTCGGCTTAGAGCAAGCGCGAGGGCCGCTCTGAGCGCTGCAACCCGAGAAACTCGGCTTAGAGCAAGCGCGAGGGCCCCTGCTCTGAGCGCTGCAACGCGAGAAACTCGGCCTAGAGCAAGCGCGAAGGCCCCTCTGAGCACTGCAAGCCGCAAAACACGGCTTACAGCATTCACTTAAAGCGCCCATAGGCAGCTTTGCAGAATCTTTAACTTTTCTTCAGAATTTCCTGCGAGTGTTCTGCACAATTGTCTTCTATCCTGTAGTCATAACAAGACGAAGGGAAGGAACTGCATATGAATTTCATTCAAGAGAAGCTGCTGTTTCTATATAAATTTGTTCGATCGCCCAAACAAATCGGAAGCGTAACGCCAAGCTCCGCCTTTCTGGCGCTGAGGATGCTGGGACAGGTGCCATGGATGCACGTTGACAGTATAGCCGAGCTTGGAGCCGGCACAGGCGCCATTACGAAGCATATCGGGAAGGTTGCCCGCAACAAGACCCGCGTAGTCTTGCTCGAGAAGGATCCTTTTCTACTGAATGAGCTGCAGAAAAAGTATCCCGAATATTCTAGTTACCAGGATGCCTTGCTGCTTAGAGAAGTGCTGGATACAGAAGGGATTCCCCACCTGGATTGTATCATCAGCGGATTGCCTTTTTTCAATTTCTCACCGTTGATGCGCGACCGGCTGCTGGACCAAATCGTACGTTCATTAAAACCGGGCGGTTTATTCATCGCCTTCCAGTACTCTCAGCAAATGAAGCCGCATCTGGCTCGGCTATTTCATATCCGGGAAGTTCACTTCGTGCCGCTGAACTTACCGCCTGCATTCGTCTATGTATGCGAGAAAAAGGACAGCTAGCGACCCTTCCACAACGAAGCTCCTTCTTGCTGAAATTCATTGCACATGCAAAAATATGGATAAAGATGCGCCGTTAGTGAGAGAACATGAGTAGTAAACGTAAGGGCTCTTCTGCAGTAAGCGGAAGAACATGTGTAAGAAGCTAATGCGCCATAACTGTTAGAACATAGCTAGACAACGAAATGGCTTTCGCAGTAAGCGGAACACATGGATATGAGGCTATTGCTTAGTAAGTTGAGGCTTTTTCTTGAAGAAGGGAGATACCCAATGACCCCAATGATTAACGTGCTTGTTGCCGATGATGATCCTGAGATTCGCGACGTTGTTCATATTTATTTGCGCAATGAAGGGTACAGCGTGATGGAGGCGGAAGACGGGCTGCATGCGGTTGAGCTGCTTCGCCGCGAGAAGGTTGATCTCATAATTCTGGATGTCATGATGCCCCGTATGGATGGAATTACGGCTTGTCTCAAAATGAGAGAGCTCACGAAATGCCCGATTATTATGTTATCAGCGAAAGGAGAGGATATGGATAAAATCATGGGGCTGACCACCGGGGCGGACGACTATGTCACTAAGCCGTTTAATCCGCTGGAGCTGATTGCGAGGGTCAAAGCCCAGCTTCGCCGTCAGCATCTGGATGGAGCGGGGGCGTCCAAGTCTGGGGATGCTCACATTGTAGAGATTGGCGATCTCACGCTCGATAAGAAGCGCCATCTTGTAACGGTGCGAGGCGAGGAAGTGTCGCTGACCCCGCTAGAGTTCGCCATTCTGGATCTGATGGCAACCCATCGCGGCCATGTATTCAATGTGGAGAACATCTACCGGAGCGTCTGGAAGGAAGAGAAATTTTTGTCCGACAACACGGTGATGGTTCATATACGGAATATTCGGGAGAAGATTGAGGAAACTCCGCGTCAACCCAGATATATAAAAACGGTTTGGGGAGTGGGATATAAAGTTGAGTAGAAATGTGCTGTCGGTGCTGAATTGGAAAAGGAATATACGCGGCCGGCTGTTCTGGTCGGCTTTTATCAGCTTCTTCCTTTCTTTTTTCGTAACGGTTCCATTAGATAGGATCGAGATCAAAATGCCTTGGGCGTTCGGCAAACTGTTTGTGATGGTGTTTATGTTTATCTTCTTTTTCTTCCTGTTCACAAGGCCGATTGTGCGCTATATGCGTACGCTTGCCGACGGATTGATCGCAATTGCGCAAGGCAATCTCAATAAACGGGTGCCCGTTCATCACGATGAGCTGGGCGAAGTGGCTTATAACATTAATTTTATGGCGGAGCAGCTTCAAGAGATGATGCAGCGGGAGAAGCTAGCCGAGAGGTCCAAGATGGAGCTGATCACGAATGTCTCCCATGATTTGCGCACGCCGCTTACGAGCATTGCCGGATATTTGAATTTACTGAAAAATGACAATTACGAGGATCTCGAAGAGCATAAACGGTATATTCAAAATGCCTTCAACAAAACGCAGCAGCTGACCAAGCTCGTCGATGATCTATTCGAATATACACGCCTTACGGGCGGGGCGGTCCGGCTGGATCGGAAGCCGGTGAATGTATCCAATCTGCTGGAGCAGATGTTGACGGAGATAGAGCCGATTATTCTGGATAACGGCTTACAGCTTCATAGAGAGCGGGAAGCCGAGGATGTAACGGCATATGTCGATGCCGAGCAGCTTGTGCGCGCCATAGATAATTTGCTCATGAATGCGATCAAATTTTCAATTAAATCTGGCGCAATTTCCGTCAGCCTGAAGAGGCAAGGCGGCTTGATTCGATTGAGCGTGGCTAACGAAGGGGAACCGATTGCGAAGGAGAAGGAAAGTCGATTATTCGAGCGCTTCTATAAGGCGGAGCCGTCAAGGCGGGAGCAGAATATGAAGAATAATAGTCCGGGCGCTGGCCTCGGCTTATCGATTGCGCGGAATATTATTGAATTGCATGGCGGGTACCTCGGCCTGGAGCACGACAAGGGCTTCTTTACTTTTTATATAGAGCTGCCTGAGCCTGAAGTTTGATTGTTTGATCCAAGACCGTTTTACAGATCGACTGTTTATATTGTATATTCTATAGAAGGGAAAGGAAGAATTCCCCAAATAAACCTGCTAATTTCCTCGAACCTCAAAAAAGTAAAAGGACAGGCATGCGGCTGAGCGAGTGACCGCGCACCTGTCCGTTTGCAACTTCATGAATCGGATCCAAAAATCAATTTGTGTAAAATCTAACCTAATGAGTTAAGCGTAAGGCACGAATATGAGGTTATGCTTTAGCAAGTGAGATTGCCGCCTGTAGAGACACCCAGTATGTTGGCAAAGTTCGTAAAGTAGCTGACCCGGTTGTTGACAGATTGCGGACTGCCGCCGTTGCATTCTATTGATCCGTTAATCGTACGGATTGTCTCGCCGAAGCCAACGCCATTGACAATCGCGCTGTGCGAAGTCATCGAGCCGGCGCCAGTCTGCGTCACCCAGAACCAAAGCGCAGTTTTCCACGCTACTGAAGCGTCTTGCGCCACCAGATCCGGGTTAGATAGCAGCGGAAGGCCGAGTGCTGCACCCGCAGCGCCGTAGTTATAGTTCCAGCTCAGCTGAATCGGGCCGCGTCCATAGTACTGCTTGCCAGGCGCACAAGGGTATTGTGCATGGGAGGCACAGTATAATGGGTAGTTGTTCGTGTTAATTTCGACAATGTGCTGAAGATGACCGGTTTCTTGAGCCACGTTGCCGAGGAAAGCTGCTGCTTCCCGTTTCTTGATGGTGTCGCTGCCTGTGTTGGCGAATGCAGGGAATGAGGATAAGGCGGATACTAATCCGGAGTACGTGTAGAAGGAATTGCGGTTAGGGAACATTTGATTGAATTGGGCTTGGGTTACAACGAATCCGCTTGGATTAGGGTTGCTTGATCCGCTAGGCGTACAATTCTTGCTGGCGCTCTGCGGAGATGTGACAATTGGTGTAGAGTTGGCGTTTTGTGCGGATACGGTGTACGAATAAGTTGTGCCGTTGGACAATCCGGAGTCGACGGTCGACAAGCCATTCGTCCATCTGTACCAGCTGCCGTTGCGGTACACATCATATCCGGTTGCGCCGGATACGGCATTCCAGCTCAAGGAGCAAGTTGCGCTGGAGGCGCTGACATTCAGCGTTGGAGCGGCTAAGGAGCCTCCGCCACCGCCGCCGGAGCTAGGCGTACAGGTTCTGCTGGCGCTCTGAGGAGAAGTGTCGATCGGAGATACGTTGGCGTTCTGTGCGGCTACGGTGTACGTGTAAGCCGTTCCGTTGGATAATCCTGTGTCGGCAGTCGAAGTGGTGCTTACCCATCTGTACCAATTGCCGTTCCGGTAGATATCATAGCCTGTTGCACCGGATATTCCGTTCCAGCTTAAATTACACGTTCCGCTTGAAGCGCTGACGTTCAAAGTGGGCGTAGCCAAAGCGCCAAAAGCGGTAAGCGAGTATAAGGGTACTGTTCCTATGACAATGACAACAATTAATAGAAACTTGACCATACTGCCCTTCATGCTTTTCATGACAAATCCCTCCCAAAAGTAATGATGGTGCCGGACGATCCTATCTAAGCTGAGTGAAGCTTACCTCGCTCATCACGGTTCGTTCTGAATCACTCCTTTCACAGGAAGAATCTATGAAGTTAAAGCGCTTGCACTTCAATGATAATCCATTGATTTTATGTTATCAATTGTAAATTATTGATTATATTCACTTAGCTATATTAAATAATGAAATAAATTTATGAATGTTCGTGATTATCAAACTTACTATTACGCGGGGAGGTACGCACATGATAGAATTAGTGGAAGTAAAGCTTGATCAGGCCGAGGAGCTGCATGCGATGCAGAGACGCACTTTTATGCCGCTGCTGAAAAAATATATGGATGACGAAACAAATCCCGCGAACGAATCGCTGGAGCGTCTGACTGATAAGGTTCGCAACGGACGCTTTTACAATATCGTGATGAATCGAGTGGTCGTGGGGGCCATTCGCATCGTACAGCGGCAAAGCAGCGCATGGATCAGCCCAATCTTCGTGCTGCCGGAGTTCCAGGGACAAGGCATCGCTCAGCAAGCGATTCGAATGGCGGAGAAGCTGTTCCCGGAGCATCAAGTATGGGAGCTGCAGACAATCCTGCAGGAGCAGGGCAATTGCCGCTTGTATGAGAAGCTGGGTTACAAGCGTACGGAATACAAGCATTCTGTCAACAATCGCATGACCTTGGTAGGGTATATGAAAAAAATCGGATAATCGTTAAACATACTGATTCAATGGGGGCATGGAACATGGACGCTCAACTCTATTTGCAAAGAATCGGATATACCGGAAAACAGGACGGAAGCGCGGAGGCGCTTGCAGAGCTTCAGGAACGCCATCTGCGGTCAGTGCCTTATGAGAATTTGGATATCCTTCAGGGCATACCGCTATCGCTTGAACCAAAGCATATTTATGAAAAAATCGTGGTGCGCGGACGTGGCGGCTACTGCTTCGAATTGAATGCGCTGTTCGGATGGCTGCTGCGCGAGCTCGGCTATGACGTGACAGACTGCTTTGCCCGTTTCTGGAGAGACGAGACGGATCTGCCGCCGAAGCGCAGGCATCATGTGCTGCTCGTGAGGATTGGGGATTCCCGCTATCTATGCGATGTGGGAGTAGGCGGCATCGTACCGAAGAGGCCGCTCTTATTGCTGGAAGGACTGGAGCAGCCGCAAGGCGGCGAATGCTACCGTCTGGACAGGGATGCGGATTTCGGTTGGTTCTTGATGGAGCGAAAGGAGAGCGAGTGGTTGAGATTATTCTCCTTCACGGAGGAGCGGCAGCTTGCCAAGGACTACCTGATGGCGTCTTATTGGTGTGAGCATGCTCCGGATTCGATATTCAGAAGCGTCAAGATGCTGGCCATCCAGACGGAGGAAGGCCGCAATACAATTGCAGAGGATGAATTCCGCTTGTTCAGGAAGGATGGCGTCCATACCTTCAAGCCTGACAATGAGGCGGAGTATGCCGAAGCGCTCCGAACGTACTTTGGCATTGTTCTGGATGGCACGACCTCGAAATGATGCAACTCGGCAGCATATTGTTGAGTTTGAGCTAAGTCCTTAACCGCATATCTATGCGGTTTTTTTGTTGCGCAAAAACTCGGATCAAATCATATAGATTAAATTAATATCATTAATTACTTACAAATACTTAAGTATTTGTATCAATTACTTATATGTTGTGGTAATATGTGTTTAAAAGAGGTGGTTGAATGTATCAAGAGGAACGCTTGCTTAAAATCCTTGGTTACTTGAAGGAGCATCATGCCATCAGCGTGATGGATATTTGTTCGCTTCTCGGCATCTCCAGAGATACCGCGCGCCGGGATATCGTGAAGCTGGTGCAGCAAGGCGTAGTCATCCGGACGCATGGCGGAGTCGCTTTGCCGCAATTGAAGAAAGAACTGGCGACGTACCAGGATCGCTTGATCGCGGAATCCGACCGGAAACGGATCATCGGCGAGACAGCGGCGGAGCTGATTCATGACGGGGAGACTGTCATATTGGATGTATCGACGACCGTACAGTGCTTAGCCGAGCATATGAAGGCGTCTGAGCTGATGGCGATTACGCATTCGATTGATATCGTCAGCATCCTCTCCGGCAGAGAGGATTTGCAGGTCTACGTGCTTGGAGGCTACTTGCATGCCAGGGACCGGCGGCTGTATGGCCCCTCAGTTATTGACAAGCTTAAGGAAGTCAGGGCCGACAAGACATTTATTGGCGCTGCCGCTATCCAAAGCGACGGTTTGTACTACCCGCATGAGGATGATGTCTCGGTCAAAAAGGAGATGGCGCGGCGATCGGATCAAGTCATTGTCGTGGCGGATTTCACCAAATTCACCCGCAAGTCCGTCTATCGGCTGGATTTTGATTGGATCGATATTATCGTTACCGACCAGTCTATTCCTGCCGAATATCAGGAGCTGTTCGACCAGCAAAACATTGCCGTCATTGAATGCGATGGCGGCGCGACTAAGGAGGAGAAGCAGCATGGCCAATAAAGTAATCGACAATGTGCGTATTGCCCATTCCGGCAATCAGACGGAGCCCGGTGTTGTCTGGATCAAAGGCGGAATAATCGAGCGCATCGACCCGGGGACGTTAGCTTCGCCTTATGACGGGTATGAACGGATTGACGGCAATGGCTGCCTGTTAATTCCGGGAATGATCGATGTCCATATTCACGGCGCGAACGGCTTTGATTTGATGGATGGCAGCGAGGAGAGCGTTCAGCAGGTGTCGCGCGCATGCGCCGCAACGGGCTGCACCGCATTTTTGGCTACCTCCGTAAGCTCCAGCCTGGAGGATTTGGCGGCGATGATCCGCAGCGTCAAGCGTGTCGTTGGACATGAAGCAGGGGCGAGAGTTGCGGGGCTGCATCTGGAGGGACCATACCTCAATCCTAAGCGGAAGGGGATGCAAAATGAGAAGTTTTTGCGCCATCCCGATCTGGAGGAGATGGAGCTGCTGTTCCGCGAGGCGGAAGGTCTGATCAGGATGGTGACGATTGCGCCGGAGCTGCCAGGAGGAATGGAGCTGATCTCCTATCTGAAGGAGAAGGACGTGGTGATCGCAATCGCTCATTCGGATGCGACGTATGAGGAAGCGAAGCTGGCATTTGAAGCAGGAGCCAGCCATGTGACGCATTGCTTTAACGGCATGCGTCCGATTCATCATCGCGATCCGGGACTTGTCGTTGCCGCTTTTGAAGAAGAGCATGTCAGCGTACAGGCGATTGTGGACGGCATTCATCTGCATCCGGCCATTGTACGCATGATGCATCGGTTGAAAGGCGCGGATGGCACGGTGCTTATTACCGATGCGCTCCAGGCGATGGGGCTTGGCGACGGAGAGTATGTGTTCGGCGGCCATCAGGTTCAGGTTGTGAATGGCGTTGCGAGATTGAAGGATGGGACGCTTGCCTCCAGCACCGTTACCATGAATGAAGCGCTCCGGCTTGCGGCGGAGGCCGGCATTCCGCTGCACGATGCCGTACTAATGGCGACGGCCACTCCGGCTAGAATCTTGGGGCTTCACCAGCTAGGCAGCATTGCGGAGGGGTTCGATGCCGATCTGGCCTTGCTTAACGACCGTTTTGAAGTGCAATGGACCATGATCAAGGGCGAAATGTTTCGGGTATGAATGATAGACTAGAATATGGACAGAGGGAGCTCTTAAGCAACCTGATATTTCATATGGAAGAATAAGTGTTGCTTATAGGGGAAACCTATTTGCCGAATACGCAAATAGGAGGAGCGCATGAAAAACCATTCCATTACAAAGATATGTCTGGCTGTACTAATTGCACTTAGCTCGACCAGTTTTTGTCATCAGGCATTGGCTGCACAGCGGGTAGAGAGCCAGACGAGTTCTCCAACAGCATCCATTCCGATGCTTGCAAGCCTATCCCAGATTTCTGCAAATCAATTACAGCTGTCCTATGATCAGCCCGTGGATCAAGCGAAAGGCACTGATCCCCGAAATTACTGGATTCAAGCCACGTCAGAACAGAATCCTGTCAATATTGCTACTCTAGGGATGAATGACAGTGTCAACCGCAACAATTCGCTTACACCCGATCGAGTGAAAATTCAGGCGTCAGGAACGGATGGAAAAAGCTTCCTATTGACTTTCAATCAAAACATCGCGAAGGGAAAGTCATTCAAATTAATCATTTGTTACGTGACGAGGCCGGGAGCCCCTCCTTACAGCGGAGATAATGGTTCAGCGACATTCGTAGGGCAATAAATAAAAGGAGTTGTCCGTTTTTTGGGACAGCTCCTTTCATACGTTTTGAGTAGAAATGCGATCAAAGCTGTTTTCCCATGATCTTCGAATCTTTCGGAAGGAACAGGGCGAACAGGCCAAGCAGAGGCAGGAAGGCACACACCTTGACCATCAGCTCTACGCTGTGCGTATCCATCAGCCAGCCCATGACGACAGAGCCAAGACCGGCGAGGCCGAAGGAAAGTCCGAAGAACAAGCCGGCAATCGTGCCGACATGTCCCGGCAGCAGTTCTTGCGCATAGACGATAATGACCGAAAAGCCGGACATCAGGATGAGGCCGATCGCGATGCAAAGCAAGATGGAGCCGGTCGGGCCCGCATAGGGCAGCAGCAGGGAGAACGGCGCTGTTCCCAGAATGGAGAACCAGATAATCCGCTGTCTGCCGAACCGGTCAGCGAGAGGCCCGCCAAGGAAGGTTCCGACCATCCCCGCGAACTGAAGGGCGAATAATGCCAGCTGGGCACGCTCGAGAGGCAGCTTATACGTATCCATATAGTAAAAGGCGTAGTATCCTGTCATGCTGGCCAAATATACGAACTTCGAGAACAGCATCATAATCAGAATGCCCAATACAAATGCGATAAACGGCTTGCTGAATCTTGCGGCTGGAACGGCTGAGGTATTCGCTTTGCGCTTCGCTATTGCGGCAGCTGATGTCTGTTCGCGGTACCATCTGCTAATTCGGTATTGAATCACAATGCCGATGACAGCCAGCAGCGTGAACCAGAGAAAACCGTATTGGCCTCTTGGGCTAATGACAAAGGCGACCATTAGCGGTGCGAGTGCCTGCCCGGCATTGCCGCCAACCTGGAACACCGATTGGGCGAAGCCTTTGCCTCTGCCCGCAGCCAGATGGGCAACGCGGGACGACTCTGGATGAAGCACAGAGGAGCCAACCCCGATTAACGCTGCCGCAAGCAGAAGAATGGCATAGCTCGGAGCGACGGCCAGACCGACCATGCCGAGCAGCGTAAACACCATGCCGAGCGGCAGCAGAATCGGGAGCGGCTTCCGGTCCGTGTAAAGTCCTATTAGCGGCTGCAGCACGGACGCGGTAATATTCAGCGTGAACGCTACCCAGCCGATCTGGACGAAGCTGAGCTGAAGCTGCTCTTGGAAGATGGGGAAGACAGCGGGCACGACGGACTGCATCGCGTCATTCAGCAGATGGGCCATGCTGACGCCGAGCAGCACAGTCATGGCTGTCTGGTTGGCCCGCAGGGCCGTTGCGGTGTGCGACATGATTCTCAACATCCTATCTTTATTTAGATTTAGAATTCATGATAGCGGATAGGAACCTTCATGCGCGTCGCAAATAGTGCTTTCTATTCCCGCAATAATTGCTATAATATCTGCAGGGTGAGTGCCATGCAGACACAGATGCAGATTATATTGCCGAATATCGAGCTGCACAAAATAGAAAATGAATTTACGAACATCCCTCATGCCCATCGTCATGAGTATCAGATCACAGTGCCGATCAAAGGAAGCTGTGAATTTCATTACGAAAGCCGGCAAATGGAACTTCGCGCAGGGGAAGGACTAGTCGTCCAGCCGGCGGACCGGCATTGCTTCCGGATGAGCAATGATTCGGGCATTATTATTGTCATTGCGAAGGATGAGCGGATCGGGCAAGCTTGCCGGGAGAAGGGGCAGGTTAGAAGGCCTTTTGCGCCCGCAGCCATGCTGTCTTACTTCCAGAGATTCGCATCTCGTTACATTGCGATGGACCATATGGATTCCTTGGCTGTGGTAGAGACGGAGTCTCTGGCGTTCGCCGAGCTGGGGACTATGCTTGCACCTGAAGGGCCGTCGAAGCCTGACGCGGAGGTTAAGCCGGAGAAGGCGCCGGACTGGAGCATGATGCAAGTGCTCGACTATATCCGCGCTCACTACACCGAGCAATTGGAGATCGACCAGCTTGCGGCTGTCGCGCTGCAGAGCCGCTACCACTTCATCCGTTCCTTCAAGCTGGCAACGGGTGTAACGCCTTATCAATACGTGCTGCGTCTGCGGATAGAAGAAGCGAAGCGGCAGCTTCGGGCAAGCGCGCATACGGTAACGGACATCAGCTTTATTGTAGGATTTTCCAGTCCTAGCCAGTTTTATCGGGTATTTATGAAGTTTACTGGCATGACGCCAGAGAGCTTCCGGGGGATGTAAGGTTTGTAAACGCGATGCAAAGGCGTCTCAGCGAGCATATGCGAGCAACTTTTCGTGCATTCCTTCTCCGTAGGGCATTTTCAGGAAATGGCGAGAATTTTCAAATTTATTGTCGCCATATGCGGTTTTTCATGTTTTTTCATCTCCGATATAATAGATAGGAAATGTATAGGATGGTGAATAGACATGACAAACAAAGAACTGTTGGGCCGGAGAAGCGAACTGTTGAAACGCAACATTTACCGAATGATTCTGAAGGACAACCGGAAAGGGCTCAGCGTGAATGAAAGCAATGTCTATCAATCCATGCTGAAGGAACTGCACCACAATGAGAGCGCTCTGCAAACAGCGAGAAACAAAGACGCGTAGTTTCGTGTCAGACAGCAAGCCACGCAGCATGATGCTGCCAGCCCCGGCGATTAGCCGCGGGCTTTTTTATTTTCGAAAACCTGGGGTTAGTAAAGTTAGAATAGATAAAGTCTTTAATTATCCGCTATGCTGAGGACATATGTCCTTTCCTGCAATTGTCTCCTTATCGTTAAATAAGAGGTAGGAAGATTGAAGGGGGATAACGGAATATGAAAGGCGTAATCTATGCGGTGCTGGGCGGAGCATTCCTGACCTTGCAGGGCACGGCTAACGCGGCGATTGGGGAGCGGATTGGGACATGGCAAGCAGCAACGCTTACGCAAGGAACAGGATTTATAGCCGCTTTGCTGATCGTGCTGCTGCTTCGTGATCAATCGTGGCGCAGCTTGAAGGAGGTCAAGCCGGTCTTCCTCTTCGGCGGGGCGTTTGCTGCGTTTATCTTGTTCAGCAATATTACTGCCTACCATCAGAATGGCGCGGCACTGACTGTCGCATCGTTGTTAATTGCCCAGATGGTGGCAACCTTGGTGATGGAGAAGGTAGGCTGGTTCGGACCGGCTGCAGTGGTTCCGTTGCGGGGATCGCAATGGGCTGGCTTAGGATTGATGGTTATTGGCATCCTATGTCTAACCTTATAAGACAGGCGCCGGATATGAAGCTGAAGGAATGGTGAGCGATGAAGTCAAGCCATAACGAAGAACGAATCGAAGCCTATCTGCGGCAGTATCAGCTTGCCGATGTATGGCCTGAAGGGCTAAAGAAACATCTTCAGCTGTTCCGCTTAGAGCCGGACGAGGAGCTATGCAGACAAGGGGAAAAGCCACAGTATATTCATTTGATTGTTGAAGGCAAAGTTAAAGTCTATACGACCTCATTCGAAGGAAACACCTTATTGGTCGCTTTTATGAAGCCTCCGGGGCTTATAGGCGAGATAGAAGGCGTTCGAGGCTGGGATAATTTGAATACCGTGACAGCAGTGACGGAAGTGGAGACAATCGGCTTTCATAAACGAGTGCTTGGAGAACTGGATGGAGAAGCGCGATTTATTCGGTTCCTGCTTGAGCGGGTGACGGAAAAGTTTTATTCCAAATCTCTGTCGCTCAGCTTTAATCTGCTTCATCCGGTCGAGGTCAGGCTCGCCAGTTATTTGCTGTCGGTAACATCGGATGAGCAAGCCGGGAGTGCCGATGGCGTTGCCATATCGACGATGAAGGATACCGCGAGCCTGCTTGGAACGAGCTATCGGCATATGAACCGGGTTTTGCTTAATTTTATTACGGGTGGATTGGTGAAGCGGGAAAAAGGGGAACTGATCGTTATGGACCGCCAAGGCTTAAGCCGTGTGGCGGGGCGGAATATATATGAAATTGAGGATAGGAGAGAAGAGCCATGATATGGGGAATTCTAATGGCGTTGGCAGCGGGCTGTCTGATCAGCGTACAGACGCTCTTCAATAACAAAGTCAGCGAGGCTGTCAGCTCGCAGACCACATCTGCGCTGGTGCTCGGGATGGGCCTCCTCGCTTCATTCGGAATGGGCGTGCTTATGGAAGGACGAAGCTTTTTCGATGTAGGCTCGATTCCGGCATGGTACTGGTTCAGCGGTCTGCTTGGAATTGGCGTTGTCACTTGTGTCGTGAACGGCGTCAAGCAGCTTGGCGCGAGCTATGCGATCGCAATTGTGATGGCATCCCAATTGCTCTGTGCGCTTTGGTGGGATTCGCTTGGCTGGTTTGGCTTGCAGCAGGTGCCATTAACCCCGCAGAAAGGGATAGGCGCTGTATTGCTTATCGCCGGGTTGGTCATGTACAAGGTCAAGTGGCGGAGCAGAGGGCCTGCGAAGCAAGCTCAGGCCGTCAGACAGTTGAATCAAGGGTAAAGATGTGTTACTATGGCTGTAATTTAAGGATTGGAGTGAAGAGGATCGATGTAGGATTTCTTGCGCACGATACGAGACAATAAAACAAGATGGATCTAATGGACAACATCGCTTGTTTTATTTTTTGTATGCAAGAAAGACCGCATCCTCTTCACTCAAACGGGATACCTCTATTCCTTGTCGGCTATGGGCCGTCGGATAGGGCTGTATGGCTATATTTGAGCTGCGAGAGAGCGTCTTTCTTGCGGCTCTTATTTTTTTGTACAGGGAGGGTATCCTATATGTCATTAATTCAAGTAACGAACCTGACGTTTGCCTACGATGGCAGCTACGACAATATATTCGAAGGGGTCAGCTTCCAGCTCGACACCGATTGGAAGCTCGGCTTCACAGGCCGGAACGGGCGCGGCAAGACGACATTCCTGAACCTGCTGCTGGGAAAATACGAATACAGCGGCACAATCTCGGCCAAGGTAAGCTTTGATTATTTTCCATTCCACGCCCGGAACCGGGAGAAGATGGCGATCGACATCGTCGATGAGATCTATCCTGAATATGAATATTGGAAGCTGGCGCGCGAGCTGAACCTGCTCGATGTAACGGAAGACGTGCTGTATCGTCCATTCTCTTCCTTGTCGAACGGCGAGCAGACGAAGGTGCTTCTGGCGGCGTTATTCCTGAAGGAGAACAGCTTCCTGCTGATCGATGAGCCGACGAACCATCTGGACATGGGCGCAAGGCAGCTCGTCAGCGATTATTTGAAGTCCAAGCGCGGATTTATATTGATCTCGCATGATCGCGCGTTTCTGGATAACTGCGTGGACCATATTTTGTCCATCAACCGGACGAACATAGAGATTCAGAAGGGCAATTTCTCCGACTGGTGGGAGAATAAGCAGCGGCAGGACAACTATGAGCTGGCCGAAAACGACAAGCTGAAGAAGGACATCAAGCGGCTGAGCGGAGCGTCCAAGCGAACGGGCAACTGGTCGGATGAAGTGGAAAAATCGAAAAACGGCACCCGGAATTCCGGGTCCAAGTTAGACAAAGGCTACGTCGGGCATAAAGCGGCCAAAATGATGAAGCGCTCCAAATCGATGGAGCAGAGACAGCAATCGGCGATTGAGGACAAGTCGAAGCTTTTGAAAAACATTGAAAGCTCCGAAAGCCTGAAGATCGCGCAGCTGAACTACCATAAGGAACAGCTGGCCGAATTCGACCATGTGTCGATTCAGTACGGCGACCGTACTGTCTGCGAGGATATCAGCTTCACTATTGGAAAAGGCGAGCGAATTGCTTTATCCGGCAAGAATGGCTCCGGCAAATCCAGTCTGATCAAGCTGCTGCTTGGCGAGCGGATCAGCCATACAGGCACATTCCGGGTAGGTAGCGGGCTGAAAATTTCGTATGTCTCGCAGGATACGTCGCATCTGGAGGGCAATCTGACCGACTATGCCAGGGATAATGGCATTGACGAAAGCTTGTTCAAGGCTATTCTAAGAAAGCTAGATTTCTCCAGACTGCAATTCGAGAAGGATATATCTGCCTACAGCGGCGGACAGAAGAAGAAGGTGCTGATCGCCAAAAGCCTCTGCGAAGAAGCGCATCTGCATATATGGGATGAGCCCCTGAACTTCATCGACGTTATCTCGCGCATGCAGATCGAAGAGCTGCTTCTGGAATATGAGCCGACCATCCTGTTCGTCGAGCATGACCGGGAGTTCGTAAGCCATATTGCGACTAAGATTGTGGAGCTGTAAGGAAGGAAAGGGCTGAGACGCTGGCGTCTTGGCCTTTTTTTGCGGAGTGCAGAGATAAACAGAGTCAGTCATGTTTGAAGGAGAAAATAGATGCTGAGGCGAATAGTGTCAACAACCGGACAATAATACAAGAAGCAGCAACTTTGAAGGAGGAAGTAATGATAACAAAGGTCATTGACGGCTTGTCATTTGATTTGAAAGAAGATTTTGATTTTGAATTTATAGCCGAATATGGGCAGGTATTTGCGGTATTCGATAAACAGGATTCCGGCAATCTATGTTTTGGGGTTCAGAATCCATACAAAAAGCTTTTTTTGAAAATAGCTGGCGCAGCTACGACCGAGAGCAGTACAAACGGAGATGAAACAATAAGCCGACTTCAATCCACGATAGCGGTGTATGAAGAGCTGTGTCACCCCAGGCTTATCGGAATGGTGGAGCATAAGGAGATCAAAGAGGGGTATTTGGCGGTTTTTGATTGGTTTGAGGGCGAATGTATGGGCAAGCAATATCAATCCTTTCATAAATTTATTGCTCTGCCGCTAGAAGAAAAGCTGTCTATTTATAATGACATCCTATTGTTTCACATACATGCGAACGAACGCGGTTATATTGCCATCGACTTTTATGATGGGTGCATTATGTATGACTTCAGAACAAAGCAGACGATGATTTGCGATGTTGAATTTTATCAAAAGAAGCCCGTCATCAATACAATGGGCCGAATGTGGGGCTCAACCCGTTATATGTCGCCTGAAGAATTTCAGTTAGGCGCAGAGATTGATGAACGGTCCAATGTATTCGTTATGGGGGCAACTGCGTTTCAGTTATTCGGAGGCGGTCTGGACCGTTCGTTCGAACAATGGAAGGGCACGGAGAGGCACTACGCTATAGCGCTTAAAGCGGTGAATGAAGACAAGAGCGAGCGCTATCCAACGATAAATGAATATTACGAGGCATGGATGAAGGAGTCTTGACAATAGATTCATTCTTGAAGTTGCAGACGCATGTAAATTCACAGAAGGAAAAAGGAGGGAGCCATATTGCAGCAGCTCTTTAATGAATTGATCAAGCAAGACTTAAAGCCGTTCCTGTCGGCGCGCGGGTTCTCCAAAAAAAGCTTGAATTTCTACAAGGGAATTGATGGCCTCATTTATATGATTAATTTCCAAAAATCCTCCGGCAACTCCGCGGATAACGTGATGTTTTACATTAATTGCGGGATCTATTCAGCGGAATTGGCACAGATTCAATCGAAAGAAATTGTAAAAGCACCCCACGAAGCGGAGTGCCACTTCAGGGCTAGAATTGGAGAACTTGCGGGGCTTGCTCCAGATCGTTTTACAATAGCGTCAGACACGGATTTAGATGAGTTGAGGACGACGCTGCTCAGCGCTTTGGAGGAGGTCAACCAATTTTATGATACGATGACGAGCGCCAGATCGATTGTCGATTATTACACCGCCGGTCCGTACTTGCATCTGGGGGAAGAAAACTTTCACTTGCTCCTGCAATCCAACGATGTTGCAGCGGCCAAGCAATATTGGTATGCGCTGCGGGAAAAGCATGGAGCGGAGAAACGTTGGGCTATATTTGAGAAGAAATATGAAGCTATCTTTGATAAATATGGGGTGGAAATTGATAAGCGATAATCCAGTTGATTGTACATGCAAATCATACAAGACTTCTCAATCAAAAGCAGGTATAATAAAACGGTTAATCAATGTTCGGAAAAAAGAGGAGCTAATGCAAATGATACAAATCACGATTCCAACGCCAGATGTCACCATATACAAGCAGGCAGAGCCTAAGCTAAGCCATATTTACGGCTTTACGGATTTCCACCTGATTACGCGGGAAACGGGCGGGATCTTCATGTTCTACAACGACCAGGACGAGCTTCTGTTCGTCGGCAAGGCACGCAAGCTAAGACCACGCATCAAAAAGCACTTTGAAGACACCGTATCGGTGATGAAAAATCACAGGGACGAAGTGGTTAAAATTGAGGTTTGCGTAGTTGAAGACCCAGTTGACCGTGAAATCTATGAAACTTATATTATCAATGAGTTCAAGGCCAAATACAACGTAGACAAAGTATTATACAAGTAAAGACCATTTAGTACGAGGGAGCCTCTTCTTGGGGCTCCTTTTTGTATGGCTGTCTACATGATGGTTGCTATGGCATCAGGCCAACTTTGTTATTTATATCGGGTGCTTGGTGGCGAAAATAGGGGGGCTTACTATCAATTATCGTTGATTATTCATATAGAAAATACTTTTAGCATTGACTATAATTGGAACCGTAATTTTGTTTGCAAGCATCAATAAAGAACTCAACTTGTGTAGAATACGGGGGGAATGGACATGGAATTCAATGCTTTAGATAAATTGCAGGTTGGCCAAAGCCGCGTTCTAACCGTTAGCGAAGTCACAGCTTTATGGGGGGAAACAGATCCGCAGTATTCGCCTGCGAATGCGATTGCCGCCTTGCAGAACGCGCTGCCGCAAGAAGAATATGAAGGGCTGTTCCCTTACCGGATCGGGACGCAGGCATGGCATGAATATTCTGCTGGCAAGCCGCATTATCGCGGGGATGAAACGGATTATTACTCGTATGACAATTTGGTTGCGGCTATCACGGAGGTCGCTAATCTCAAATACAAGGTGGAGTATAGAGAAGCACATCCGGATAACAACCGTGTATTTCGATTAGATAAAGCAACAAAAACAGAGACGCTCATCTACCAAAATGCCGCTTTTGACTCCGCTGAGAGTGAAGCGGCTCTGATCATATCGCAAACCGTCGACTTTGGTTCCTTTATCAAAGAAGGGACGGATTTGAATCGAAAGCGCGAGCTGGCAGCTTTTCTTGCCAATATCGCGCATGAGACGGGCGGGGGCACGCCTGCGTCCCCGGGATTTCCGCTTGCATGGGGCTTGTATTGGAATGAAGAGATCTCATGCATTAATACCACCGGCATTCATTATGTAGAGGAGAATGACAGCTTTCCGCCTGCGCCTGGCAAATCCTATCATGGCCGCGGGCCGATTCAGCTTAGCTGGAATTACAATTACGGGTTAATTAGCGCAATTATATACGGCACCAAAGACAAGCTTCTTCAGGAGCCAGAAATGATTGTTCAAGACGGCAAACTAGCCTTTATGACGGCTCTCCTGTTCTGGATGACGCCACAGCCTCCGAAGCCCTCCGCCCATGATGTAATGGCAGGCAGCTGGACGCCATCGGATACGGATCGGGCAAAAGGATTATCGCAGCCGGGCTTCGGGATTACCATTATGATCATTAACGGGAATCTTGAAGGCAACCTGGATGAGTCAGACCGGCGCATCGCCCGACGGGTTGGCTTATACCGTATCATTGCTGCCCGGATGGGAATTTCGACAGAAGGGGAGAAGCTTAATACAGCAGGCATGAGCCCTTTTTAAAATAATGGGAGTGGATACACAGCGACAGCTCTGGACGAAATAACGTTCGGAACTGCCGCTTTTTTTTTGTAATGATCATTGTTGCAGATCATCCCTTTATTAATCAACCAATTAATTAGTGATTGACCAATCACAAAATTCATCATATGATAAGAACAATCAAATTAATCATATAATAGGAGCTGATCGAGATGAAGAAAGCCATTGTAGTTGGAGCAACAGGAGGGACTGGCGCGGCCATAACAGAAGAGCTTGCGAAGCAGGGCGTGCCGACGATTGCGTTCGGGCGTTCGCGCAAGAAGCTGGAGGAATTGTCAGAGCGAATAGGCGATTATGCGCATCTGACCTTCGCCGAGGGAAACGCGTTAACACCGGAAGATATCATCGCCGCTGCCGGGGATGCTGATGTGCTGTTTCATTGCGCGAACGTTCCGTACCATGAGATGGAGAGCAAGCTGATTCCGCTCGGAGAAGCCATAATGGAAGCGGCGAATCGGCTGGGCATTAACGTCGTTGCAATTGACGGCATCTACCCGTATGGCCGCACACAAGCGGAGCGGATTGATGAGAATCATCCGAAGCAGCCGCATACCAGAAAAGGAAAAACCCGATTGCAATTCGAGCATATGCTGTTCGACAAGCGCAGATGGTCGATCTCGAATGTTATCATTGCGCGCCTGCCGGACTATTACGGGCCGACGGCCAATGCGGCATCCTATCTGGGTTCAACTTTAGAGGCGATTGCAGCGGGCAAGATGGCCTTTTTTATCGGCAATATGCGCATTCCTCGCGAATATGTCTACCTGCCGGATGCAGCGGCAATGATCGTAGAGCTTGCCAAGCACGATCATGCCTACGGACAGAACTGGAATATTCCTGGTGCGGGGCTTATATCGGGCCGCGACATTGTGCGGCTGGCACGGCAGGCGAGCGGGTCATCCAAAGCCGTAATTCCGCTAGGGCGAATAGGACTGTCCCTGCTTGGCATGGGTATGCCGGTTATGAAAGAAATCGTGGAAATGCTCTATTTGACTGAAGAACCGGTCATATTGGACGGGGAGAAGTATGAGCGGCAGATCGGTCCGATCCGTAAGACCTCTTTCGAGCAAGGCATTGCAGCAACGATCATAGCGTTGCAATCCTCATAAGCTGAGGACAATCCGCAGAGGATCTTTTTTTGGAACAATTGTGATTGGTCAATCAATATATATTCAATTGATTCAATTGGATTTGACTGCCGTCTCGTAATCTGGTAATTTATTGTTGTACGTATTCTTATGAATTGAAAGGAGGAAAAGCAATGTGGCTGTTAGTTATCGGAGATGTATTAGTGAACCTGTCAATGAAAGAGAATGCCGGCATGGTTCACAAATACAAACAAACAGCTACCGGAGCTTTATCCTCCTATAGAACGTCGTAATTAGCTCTCTTTGTCATAGGCAAAGTGTTCTTCGACGTATAGTTGGTTAACGCAAGATGCAGAAAAGCACCGGTTCGCTGGTGCTTTTTTTGCGTTGTCTCCGGGCTGGAGGGAGATAACAATGAAGCCAACATCCAAATACGAAATGATTCAACACATCCTGCAAAGCTTGAAGCAGCCAGGATATCGATATAAGCAAATTGCGGAAGCGATTTTCAAACAAAGGATCGGCGATTATGAGCATATGCAGATGCTGCCTCAGGCCCTGCGGCGTGCCTTGGTTGAACAGCTGGGCAACCGGGTGTCAGCGGTAACGCCGGTCGTGAAGCAGCGGTCGGAGCAGGCAAGCAAAATCTTATTCGCTATTGCGGGCAATGAACGGGTGGAAGCCGTCAGATTAAGCTACAAAGAAGGATGGGATTCCTATTGCATTTCCTCTCAGTGCGGCTGCGGATTTGGCTGCCGGTTCTGCTCCACCGGGACGATGGGGCTGAAGCGCCATCTCACAGTGGATGAGATAACCGATCAGCTGCTGCATTTTCACTTAGATGGCTATTCGCTGGACAGCGTGTCCTTCATGGGAATGGGAGAAGCGCTTGCCAATCCCCATCTCTTCCATGCGCTCAAGGTCATGACCGATCCTGGACTGTTCGGACTGGGCCAGCGCAGAATAACGGTATCGACCATAGGGCTCCTGCCGGGCATACAGCGGTTAAGGCGGGAATTCCCGCAAATCAATCTGACTTATTCGCTCCACTCGCCGTTTGACGATCAGCGAAGCGAGCTTATGCCGATCAATGACCGGTTCCCGATTCGCGATGTGATGCTGGAATTGGACGCTCATATTCAGACAACGGGCCGAAAAGTATATATTGCCTACATCATGTTAAGAGGGCTGAACGACGGGGCGGAGCATGCGGAAGCCGTTGCGGCATGGCTAAGAGGAAGAGGGCCTTGGGAGCATCTGTATCATGTCAACCTGATTCCTTATAATGCAACGGAGGAAACGCCGGACTACTTGCAATCCGACCGTGAGCGTATCCGCCGCTTTGTGCAGGTGCTGAAGTCGAAGGGCATTCAGGTTACGGTGCGCACGCAATTCGGCTCGGAAATTAAGGCTGGCTGCGGACAGCTGTACGCATCGGAGCCTACGCGAGCTAAATCGGAATAGAGTGCCAGGCAGATATTCTGGTATACTTTAGCAGATTGCCGGGAGAGGATGTGAATCCTGTGAGACGTTGGTTCTGGATAGGCTGCAGTCTTATCGGATTGGCATATGCCGTTCTGATCATTTGGAGCGTTGCTAGTGATAGCCTAACGATAAGCAGCTTTCTGCTGTGGTCGCTAATGGCCATCGCAGCCGTTCTTCTGCTGCGGGGACTGGCAGCGTGGATCAAGCATCTTCATGTCAAGCTGTACCGCATGCTGCGGCGCATGATGAAGTAAAGCGCGAAGCCGCATTCTGTCATATTTGGGTTGGGAGAAAGGCTATACATGCGCTGCCTGCAGGCGGCAGCTGTATAGTCTTTTTTCGTACGGAGTTGAGCGTTTCCCTAGCATAAAAAAGATTTTTGGCAGGAATGGACGGGAATAGATTCGGCATACGTTTCTAGGAGGCAGAGGATTTGCAAGTCTGTTCCGTAAAAAGGAAATCGGCTTCCCCGTGTAGAAGGTATTACGATTCCATCATCATTAGCGAGGTAGATCATGAATTTTCTAACTGAAGCATTTATCGATCATTTGGCTCCTAATGCAGGAGCGATGAAGAATGGACGGGATCTGGTCAAAAAGAACAGTTTCCAGGTGCTGCATATTACCGAGGATCGCACGCTCCTGTTCGGAGAGTGCAAAGGCAGCGGCAAAGAGCCGTATCGCTGCTCAGTCGACTTCATTCAACAGGATAGTCCTGTATCGCGCTGCTCCTGTCCGAGCAGGCAATTCCCATGCAAGCATGCGCTGGGCTTGATGTATGCTTTTGCTCTTGGGAAGCCATTCGAGCAAGCGGATGTTCCTTCGGATATTGCCGAGAAGCGGGAGAAAGCGGAGAAACGCGAGGAGAAGAAGAAGGAAGCCGAATCGGCTGAGGCCAGTGGAGATGCTCCTCGAGCCAAGCGGAAGGTGAACAAATCTGCGCTGATCAAAAAGATAAACGCTCAAATCGAAGGCTTAGGCCTATTGGAGAAGCTGGTGCTGCAGACCGTTCAGAACGGGCTTGGCGGCATCGACAAGCAGACGATTTCTTTGCTGCAGGATCAAGCGAAGCAAATGGGCAATTATTATATTCCTGGCGCGCAAGCGGAGCTGAAGGACCTGGTGCAGCTGCTCACTGACGAGGAGGACCGCGAAGCGGTATATACTCGGGCAATGGAGCAGCTTATCCGCCTTCATGTGCTTGTGCGGAAGGGCAGAAGCTACCTGGAGCAGCGTCTGGCCGAGCCGGATTCGCCTCAGGATACGGAGACGGCGCTGGAGGAATTGCTGGGGCACGCATGGCAGCTTGCCGAGCTTAGAGAGCTTGGCCGGGTGAAGCGGGATACGGAGCTGCTGCAATTATCGTTCATGTCCTACACCGATGCTGCACGAGGCGAGTACGTAGATGCCGGATGGTGGGGGGACCTGCAAGACGGCAGCGTACATATCACCAAGCATCTCCGCCCCTTCCGAGCGGCGAAAGCAATGAAGGAAGAAGATACATTCCTCGGTGTCATGCAAGCTGAGGAGCTGTTTGTTTACCCGGGCGACGGCAATGCCAGAGTGCGCTGGGAGAAGGCGAAGCAGCGCGATGCCGCTGAGGCGGATTATAGGGCGGTGAAGTCTCTTGCGGCTGCTTCATACATAGAAGTGGTGAAAGCCGTGAAGAATGGCATCAAAAATCCGTTGTCGGACCGCAACCCCGTTAAGCTGGTCGCCTTCGAGGCGATTGAGAAGACGGAGGAGGGTTATGTTCTCCGCGATGCGCAAGGCAAATACCTCCCTGTGTCTCCGACCATTATAAAGGCTCCTCAGCGTCTTGAAGAGATTTTGCCGTTGCTGCCGGCTGAAGACCTGCGGGGGCAGGCTGCGCTTGTGATGTTCCGGCATGATGTCGATACCGGACGTCTGGAAGTCCAGCCCATGAGCATCATCACGGAGCGCCGAGTTGTTCGGCTGCTGTACTAGAGGAGAGGGAAGCTATGAGTATAGAATTGTTGCTTAACCTGCAGCAAGAGGTTCGCCGCCTGTTTGTTGCCGGCAGCGCACTGGCGGAAGGCGACTTGCGATTATCGAAATTAGTGCCGTCTTTAAGAAAAATCGGCGAAGCCGCGCCTGTATTCAGCCGTCTTGCTGATGCGGCGGAAGGCTTGCTGTCCGCGCCTCGCGCCGCTAGCAGCGTGAAGCTTCTGGAGCTGTCGACGCTGCTCAGCGCGATTCTTCATACGCAAGGCAAGACGGATGTGCAGGGCAATCCGCAGCCTATCGAGAGCGCGGGGCTTCAGCTGTCCACCGAATTGACGTACCGGAGGCTGCATCCAATGCTGACAGCCCTGACGACAAAGGGGCAAGGGCGGCTGGAGCAGCTGCGCCAGTCCTATGAGGAGCGCAGCTTTCTCGATCTGCGTGTCATTCCGGCAATCTGCGGCGCGCTTGACGATGTGTATGCCGAAATCCCTGAGTTCGTACAGGATAAGATGATTCCTGAGATTGGCCAAGCGGCTGTGCCCGTTTTGCGTACGGGGCTGAATCTCCAGGGCGGCAAAGGGGATGCAAGAAGGCTGAAGCTGCTCTACCAGCTTCAAGGTGATTTGGTGCTTGAACTGGTGAAGGAGGCGGGAGACTCCGGTTCGCTTGAGCTCAAATTAGCGGCGATTGAATTGCTTGGCGGCTATCCCGACCAAGAGGACTTTCTGTTGGAGCAAAGCGCTGAGAAGCGTAGAGAAGTCCGCCAAGCCGCTTATTATGCCCTTGCCCGCTTGGGTACCCCAAAGGCGATCGGCCGCCTATTGGAAGCATCCAAGTCGAAAGGCGGAGAGCAGGTCATCGACGCTATCAGGGCATGCGATGAGCTTGCGCTTCATAAACGCATTATCATCGAGGCAGATCAAGAGCTAAGCCGCTGCCTGGAGCTTGCGGGGAAGGAGCGCGTCACGGCAATCGGACAGCTGTACACCTATATCCGATGCCTGGAAGGCCACGGGCATCAGCTTGCGGCAGAGGCGCTCCCGTTAGTGAAGCGGCTGCTTCACACGGAAGCGTTCATCGTGGCCGATACCGAGGCTGTGCAAGAAACGGCAGCAGATTTGCTGCTTGAGCTGAATAGCGAGGAGGCCGATGCATTCGGCATCGAGCTGCACACCTTGTACAAGCGCAAGTTTATAGGCTACAGCTTCCGCGCTGCATACAGACGTTTGTCGCTTACCGAGCTATATGATCGTTATGCCGAGGATGTGAAGGGCCGTTCCGCCTCTGCCAAGAGCTTGCAAAGCGCCTTGCAATCCTTGGTGAACAGCCAATTGTACGAGGATGGCGAGAGGGGCTATGCGGTTCCTGAAGGCGCATGGGATTCGCGGTGGGTTCATCTCTTTGCCGAGCAGGGCATGACGGAGCTGGTATGCTGCTTCGCCCGAGAAGGGGACCGGGGCATTCCTGCGTATTTGACTTCCAAGCTGGAGGAGCGCGCCAGAATTAATGACCATCAGACGCTTAACGTGTTGACAACGTTGTTCAGAATCAATTACAAGAAAGCGCCGGAGCTGCTGCTAGAGCTGCTGCGCAGCCAAGGAAAGCGCATGTTCTATTATATGGACATCCGATTGCAGCGGATGATCGCTTTGCTGCCGAAGTCTTATGCTACAGAGCTTCGCATCATTGCAGAAGGTATGGCTTATGAATCAGTGAAACAACACATGATAGAGCTCGTCGAAGCGCTGGAAGCTGCGCCCGACGATGCGGCAAGCGAGAGAGGGAGCGGGGTATGGGAATGGATCAAAAACAAAATGTCCTAAGATTGTCTGCGGAGAAGCTGTATGCACATGAGCTGGAAGCGCTCCGCGAAGCGGATAAAGCCGCGGAGAAGCCGGCGGGCTGGCAGCTGTCTCCCCGCGCTGTGCTGACCTTTATTACTGGCGGCCAAGCGGGAGAGACAGTCATTACACCGAAGTATATCGGCAACAAGCGGCTGGTTGAGATGGCGATTGCCACTTTGCTGACGGATAGAGCGCTGCTCTTGATCGGGGAGCCGGGTACAGCCAAGTCCTGGCTGTCGGAGAATCTGACGGCTGCCATTCATGGCGATTCGTCCAAGGTGGTGCAGGGAACGGCCGGCACAAGCGAGGAGCATGTCCGTTATTCCTGGAACTATGCGCTCCTGCTGGCGCAAGGACCATCCGACCAGGCGCTCATCCGCAGTCCGATTCTTCGCGCTATGGAAGGGGGAGGCATCGCCCGTTTCGAGGAAATCTCCCGCTGCGCTTCCGAAGTGCAGGATGCGCTAATCTCGATCCTATCGGAGAAGACGATCTCGATTCCGGAGCTGGGCCGCGAAGTGTCTGCTGAACGGGGCTTCTCCATCATTGCGACGGCGAATACCCGCGACCGCGGCGTGAACGAGATGTCTGCCGCCCTGAAGCGGCGTTTCAATATCCTGGTGCTGCCGGCGCCGTCCAGCATTGAGACGGAAATTGATATCGTGCGCAGACGTGTTGGCGAAATATCGGCAAGCTACGAGCTGCGCGCTTCTCAGCCGGATGAGGAAGCCATCCGCAAAGTCGTGACGATCTTCCGCGAGCTTCGCAGCGGCGTAACCCTGGACGGCAAGGAGAAAGTGAAGTCGCCAAGCGGCGTTATCTCCACAGCGGAGGCAATCTCTCTGCTGACGGGAAGCATGGCGCTGGCAGGCAGCTTCGGCAGCGGCGAGCTGACCGATGAGGATGTGGCGGCAGGCCTGCAGGGAGCCATTGTGAAGGACGATGTGAAGGATCAGCAGGTGTGGAAGGAGTATCTCGACAATATTATGAAAAAACGGGGGTCCTCATGGCGAAGCCTGTACAGCGCTTGTACGGAGATGAACGGGTGAGCGAGGCGAGTCAGCCGCATTACTTCGGCATCCGGCATCTTTCACCGGCAGGGTCTTATCATCTGCTCGCCCTGTTGAATGCCGTAAAGCCGACGGCCATTCTGATCGAGGGCCCTAGCGACGCGGGCGACCTGGCTGCTCAGCTGACGTCGCGGGGCGTTGTGCCTCCGGTGGCATTGCTGGCTTATACGGACCAGCTTCCCGTACGCACGCTGCTCTATCCGTTCGCGGATTATTCGCCGGAATATCAGGCGCTGAAGTGGGCAGGGCGGAATCATTGCCATGCGGAGTTCATTGACTTGCCGACGAGCATATCGCTGGCGCTTGCCGACAGGAGACGCGTCCCTCAAGCGGAAGCGCCGTCCGGCGAGGAACCGCAATTACAGGGTGGAGGCCTGTATAACCGGATTGCGGAGCTGTCGGGCGAGCCGGATTACGAAGCGTATTGGGAGCGGCACTTCGAGCATCATCTGGAGCCGGATGTCTACCGGCGCTCTATCTTGCATTATTCCAACGAGATGCGCTCTCTGACGGAGGATGATGAGCTTCGGCTCGCCCCGCAAGAATCGGCATATAACGAGATACGCGAATCCTATATGAGGCGCAAAATCCATGAGGCCATTATGCAAGGTCATCTTCCAGAGAAAATTGTAGTGCTTAGCGGAGCGCATCATACATCGGCGCTCGCGCTATCGCTGCCGTCTATGACCGACGCAGAGCTTGCCAAGCTTCCGCGCGTCTCTGCCAAGATGACGTTAATGCCTTATTCCTATTATAAATTGTCTTCTCATTCCGGTTATGGCGCCGGCAACCAAGCGCCGGCATACTTTGAGCTGATGTGGCGATGCATGCAAGACGGGGAGCTCGCTTCCCTGCCAGCGCTGTATCTGTCTTCAGTCGCGGCACGGATGCGCGAGGAGGGAACTTGGCGCTCTACCGCATCCGTCATTGAAGCGGTGCGAATGGCAGATGCGCTGGCAGCGATGCATGACGGAGTTCGCCCTACGTGGCGGGATCTGCGCGACGCGGCGACGGTGCTGTTCGGTCACGGCGAATTGTCGGTCGTAGCCGAGGCGCTGGCAAGGACGGATATAGGCACCGCTATCGGCAGACTGCCGGAAGGCGTCAGCCAAACACCGGTGCAGGACGACCTGAACCGGGAGCTTAAGCGGCTGAAGCTGGAGAAATACAAGTCGCTCGTGGCAGCGGATCTGGAGCTGGACCTGCGCGAGAATCGAAGAGTGAAGTCAGAGGAGTCCGCGTATCTCGATCTGAATCGGTCTGTTCTTCTTCACCGGCTGGCTGCTCTGGGCATTCGGTTCGCGCGCAAGCAAACCGTAAGGCAAAGCGATGCGACATGGGCGGAGCATTGGGTGCTGCAATGGTCGCCTGAGGCCGAGATCGAGACCGTAGAGTCGACGCTTAAGGGCGAGACGGTCGAGCTGGCTACGGCGTACGTTCTTCACGAGGAATTACTGGCATGCACCGATATTGCGGAGGCGGCGAAGCTGATCCGCCGCTCATGCGAATGCGGGCTGCCTCAAGTAATGGGGCAGGCGACGAGCGCGCTGCAGCGGCTTGCCGTTGATGCGGGAAGCTTCGAGGGAATTGCGGGGACGGTGCATGAGCTGTCCGTCATGCTGCAATACGGCACGATCCGCAGAGTCGATACAGAACCGCTCGTTCCGATTATGCAGCAGCTCTTCCTGCGCGGCTCGCTGATGCTTCAAGAGGCGGCTGGCTGCAACGATGACGCGGCTGCCGGCATGATTGAGGCTATCCATCTGCTGAATACTGCCGCGCAGGAGCATTATGAGCAATTGGATGCGGCGCTATGGGTTGAGCAGCTCAGATTGCTTGCAGAACGGGATGACCGCAATGCGAAGCTGTCCGGCTATGCATTCTCGATTCTGCTGGAGCGGAATGCCGCCGGCGAAGACGAATGCGCGAAGGAAGTGGCCAGAAGGCTGTCCCCCGGCATCCCGGCCGATATTGGAGCGGGTTGGTTCGAGGGCATATCCATGCGCAACCGCTACGCGCTGCTGTCGAGAAGCTATCTGTGGCGTCAGCTGGACGAATATATCGCTTCTCTGGAGGCAGAGCCGTTCAAGCGGTCGTTAGTCTTCTTACGCAGAGCGTTCGGCTCATTCGAGCCAAGAGAGAAGGCTGCCATTGCCGAGATGATGGGCGATCTGTGGGGAGTGGACGCAGAATCAGCCGGAGCCCGGCTTCAGCAGCCGCTTAATGAAGAAGAGAAGGAGAGTCTCGATGAACTTAACGACTTTGACTTTGGAGACCTATAGACGATGACGCAGCCGGATCCGGAACAAGTCAAACGTTGGCGCCTCATTCTGGGAGCGGCTGCAGATGAGAAGCTGCAATCTTCGCGGGGCGGGGCGGCGAATACCCCTTGGCTGAGCAGCGAAGATGTGCTGATGGATGAAGCTCTTGCCGCCATATATGACGGCACGTTCGGCGGTTCAGACGCGGGTAGCGGAGGGCAATCGGGCGGTAATGCTTCCCGCGCAAGGTCCGCAGGCCTCGGCTCATCCTCGCCGAAGCTGGCCAAGTGGCTGGGCGATGTGCGCACCTTCTTCCCGCCCGATATCGTATCGGTTATTCAATCGGACGCGGTTCATCGCAAAGGGCTGACCCAGCTGCTGTTCGAGCCGGAGCTGCTGTCCCAGGTGAAGCCGGATATCGGCATGGTCGCGACGCTGATGTCGCTGCGGGGCCAAATTCCCGAGCGAACCAAAGAAACGGCACGCATCCTTGTGCGCGAAGTAGTGGATGAGATTGTGAAGCGGCTTGCCCAAGACTTGACAAGAGCGGTGACAGGGGCGCTCAACCGCCGAGCGCATTCGCCGCTTCCCTCTATGACGGGCCTTGACTGGGCGACGACCATCCGCAAAAACTTAAAGCACTATGACACGGAGCGCAAGCTGCTTATTCCCGAGAAAGTCTACTTCTTCGACCGCGCGCGCAAGAGCAAGGAATGGACCGTCATTCTGGATATTGACCAGAGCGGCTCCATGGCCAATTCGGTCATCTATGCGTCTATAATCGGCTCAATCTTTGCAAGCATGCCTTCACTGGATACGAGGGTGGTCGCTTTCGATACCGAGGTCGTCGATCTAAGCGAGCAATGCGCGAACGATCCCGTAGAGATGCTCTTCGGCATTCAGCTGGGCGGAGGCACGGACATTAATAAATCTATTGCCTACTGCGAGCCCTTTATTGCGGAGCCTAAAAAAACGATGTTTATTCTCGTATCGGACTTGTATGAGGGCGGCAATCGAACGGAGATGCTTCGCAGGTTAAGAGAGATGCATGAATCCGGCGTCAAAACGATTTGCCTGCTCGCGCTGTCGGACGACGGTACGCCGTCATATGACGAGGATGTGGCGAAGAAACTAGCGCAATTCGGCATTCCATCCTTTGGCTGCTCGCCGGATAAGCTGCCGGAGCTGATCGAAGGCGCTCTGAAAGGCATGGACCTTCAGCAGCTGGCTGAGCGGGTTGGGCAAGGGAAACAAGGATAATAGAACATAAGCCGTCCACAGGAGCTGTGGACGGCTTTTTTGCGTGCCATAGCCAACGGCAAATTAAGTCAAAGCTCCATCATCATAAGCCGGTCCAGCCCGATACCGCTGATCAAGCAGCGTTCCTTTGCGTTCCCCAGCATCGTTTGGGTCCAGTCGACGAAGCCTCCGTCGCCGATCTCTGTCTTCCCATGCGGGCCTGTCATGAACAGCTTAAAGTTAATGCCCTGGTAATAGCTGTTCGTCTGGTTCGGCTCTTGAATCGCAATGGCTGCTTCCGGCAGTTGCGCTTGTATAATATCGGCCATTCGCGCCAGGAATCCGCCTCCGTCCGTGTAGCCGCCGCGCTGCTGCAAGGTGACCGACAGCTCGGCGGAGAAGCGGGAGCGGAACAGCCTTTGGTAATAGCCAAGCTGCTTGCCAAGCAGGCTTGCTTCGCACTGATAAGAGCCCTTTGCTTTGCCGACCGAAACCATGCCGTATATTCCGAAGTGGGCGAATGTGCCGGGCCCTTGGAATTGCTGGGCGCGCATGACACGATGCGTAGAGCAGAGGTGGACGCCTTCATCATGGTTCCATAAGCCTTGCTTGATTCGGTCTGCCGCGATTGTCGCCATCATGTTCGTAGAATCGGCTAGTACTTCCGTGCCTCTTGATGCGGATAAGACCTTGTTCTGATCGACTGCGCCATGGCTTGCGCAGTTCCCTAGCGGCGCTACCGGAGATAAGAGCACCGGCTGGATATCCTGCTGTCGGGCTGACGCGAGCAGCTCTGCCTCTAGCTGGTGATAGGAGACCGGATCAAGCTCGCTAGGCTTGGCGAACCGGTTGCCGGCATAACTGCGAAGCATATCGGGCGGGCGCAGTTGGTCTGTCCTGGCACGGAAGGCTTCCAGCATAAACGAATGAAAATCGGAAGCGGTCAGCCCGTTCAGCTTCTGCAGAAGATCCTCTCCAAGCTGTTTGATAATACGGTTAATCGGCTTGCTCATTCGGATTCCTCCTTGGGGGAAGTTAATGAAACGACGACGGGAAGGCACCTGTGAAGGCTATTTCTGGTGAGTCTGTTCAACAGCCGATCTTTTCGCTACAATGATTGATAAAGATTCTCAGTTAGTTTTTTTCCATCGGAGGTGAGCTTATATGGATTCTAGCGCGTTGTCCCGCATCTATCAACAATATTTCGAAGAGGCGCTGCTTCGGCAGGAAGATGGGCGAACTTATTTGTTTCAGAAAAATGCGGAGCTTGGCGCTGTATATCGCGTCACCACGTATAGCGGCATCGAAATTGTATATTCCGACTTGCACTTCGGCAGACCAAGACCGATTGCCTTCTCGGCAAGCGGGCAAATGATCGAGCTTCAATTCACTCTGGCGGGAGAACGGCACGCAGTAGTATCAGGCAGAGATTACTCCCTTCCAGACGGGCACGGAGCTTTTGTGTTTTTGCAGGACTTTGAGGTTCATTTCCATACCCCCGCCCAAGGACCGTATGTCACCTTTGCGCTGGGCATACCGGTAAAGCTGTTCCACTATGCGATTCGTCAGCTGGCAGCCGGTCGCAGCAAGAATCTGGAGTTCAGGCGAATGATGGAAGGGCAGACGCTTAGGTCCTATATGTTTCGGATCGACAGCTATATGCTGGCGATGATTCATGCTTTAATCCATGACCTGAAAGGGCGGGACACTTCTCCGCTGCTGCTGGAGGCATCCGCGCTTGAGCTGCTGAACAGGCTGCTGCTTCAAGTATTCGGGCTGAATCCGCTGCCCGAAGGCCTGTCCCGTGAAGATGTGCGGAAGCTGCATCATGCGCGCGAGGTGCTGGAATCCCGGCTGGCGGAGCCGCCTTCGCTGCTGGCATTATCCAGAATCATCGGACTGAACGACTTTAAGCTCAAAAAGGGCTTCAAAGCTTGCTTCGGTTCACAGTATTCGAATACTTGCGGGAAGTCCGATTGAATCGCGCGATGGCTATGCTGCGCAATCAAGAGGCTAATGTTACGGAAGCAGCCGCATCGGTAGGGTACAGCAATGCCAGCGCCTTCGCAGAGCAATTCTGCAAGCGGTTCGGCATGAAGCCCTCCACCGTCAAAAAACTGAGATAGAATCCGTCCAGCCGTCATTTTGTCCGCGCCAAGGCGGCAGCGCGGTACGGAGACTCCTATAATTTCTCCTGAGAGCAATTATGGCAAAGGAGAATAGGAGAATGAACAAAATAAAGGGAAGCTTATTTTTTAGTGTATTTGTAGCGATGCTGGGCATGATGCTCATCGCGCCGATTATGCCGCCACTCATTCGCGAGCTGGGGCTAAGAGAAAGCCATTCCGGCCTGATGATTTCATTAGGCTCTATAGCGATGGCCGTCATGGCGCCTATATGGGGAAGAATCAGCGATTCGAAGGGGCGGAAGCTGGTCATCCTGATGGGATTCGCCGGGATGTCGATGAGCTGCCTATTATTTACGGCGGTACTATTCGGAGGATTGAACGGCTGGGTGCAGGGCGGAGTTCTGCTTGCGCTGCTGATCTTGACACGGGGCTTGATCGGGGCATTCATTCCCGCTGTCCTGTCCGCCTCCCAGGCTTACATGGGCGATATGACCGAGGAGAGCGAGCGCGGGGGAGCGATGGCGATCTTAAGCGCGGCGAACGGCATGGGCCTTGTGTTCGGCCCGGCCATAGCGGGTGCCTTTACCTTGATAGGCCTGCTGTGGCCGCTCTACTTCGGCATTGCCATAGCTGCCGTTGCACTGGTCATCGCTCTCATAACGCTTCCGCCAGCGAAGCCTGTCGCACGGGAGAAGAGCGCTGCCAAAGTATCGCCGCTGCAGCCGGGGCTTCGAACTTATCTCATATTCGGGCTTATTACGATGATTGCCATTGTGACTATTCAAGTGATCGGCGGCTTCTATTTGCAGGATCAACTGGCGTTATCTCCGGAGGGAACGGCGCAGGCCATGTCTATTGGGCTGATGTGCTCAGGCGTGGCTATGCTCGTGGTGCAGCTCGTTCAGGTGAAATGGCTGAACTGGCCGCCCCGGAGAATGCTTGCTGCCGGTTCTGTGATTCTCGTGGCCGGCATGGTTGTTTTCCTGCTGTCAGCACAGATGGCTCTGTATATACTGGCATTTGTCCTCTTCGGAATCGGAGCTGTCTGGTTAATGCCCGGCTTTATGGCGGGAGCTTCGCTTGCGGTAGGGCAGGAGCAGCAGGGGGCGGCAGCCGGATTGGTCGGAGCCGTTCAGGGCGTGTCTGCAATTATTGCACCGATTACGACAGCATCGCTTTATCAGATAGATAAGCATTTGCCATTCGTGCTTGTAGCCGTATTGGCGCTTGCTGCGGCTGTCAGTGCAGGTTGGATGGCAAGAAAGCCTTACATGGCGGCGCCTGCTACCAAGAAAGAGACAGCGGATCGATAAAGGATGCGCAAGAGAGAGGCAGTATGTAAGAGAATACCATAAGCTAACTGCCAGTTTAGTTTAGTAAAGAATGATATAATAAAATTGAATAGTTCAAGAAATAAAGAGGTGGAGATTATGGGAAATTGCGCGGATGTTTTAGTAGTCATCGATTTACAAAATGGTGTTTGTTACAACAAAGAGCATTTGTTTGAATTAGATAAATTACTTACTAAAGTAAATGACAGAATCTCCTTGTACAGAAAGTTGGATAAACCAATTATCTTTGTTCAGCACTGTGATGAGGATTTAGTACCTGGAGAGGAACTGTGGGCTATAAATAAAAAGCTTGATGTAAACGCACAAGATATTTTGGTAAATAAAACACATGCAAATTCTTTTTACAAAACGAACTTAAAAGATACATTAGATCAATTAAATGTACACAGTATAGAATTTTGCGGTGCCCAAACGGAATACTGTATGGATGCTACTATTAAATTTGCTCATGGACTGGGTTACAAAAACCTTATGGTAAAAAATGCAACCTCCACATTAAACCATTCTTTTATGTCTGCAGAAGAGACTATTCGTTTTTATGAAAATATGTGGAATCATAGATACTTAGAGTTCATATATGATGAAGAATAAAGGGGAACTTATATCATAATCAATCTTAGATGTTACACTAACGGCGAACGTTGGTTCAATACAGCAAAGAGCAGTTGCCGGTTAGCAGCTGCTCTTTTTTCAATAAGCTAACGGGCAGATGCCTGTGATAACTTTAACTCCACCGGACGAAACGCTGAGACGGCTAAACGATGGACGGTCCGATCTACCGACTCACTGCGCCGGGCTTCACCAGTCTCGTCATATCCGGGCATAAGCTGGTCGCAGAGGTATGCGATATTAAGCGATTCGAAAAGCATATCTATTGGGAGCTGGAGAATGTGCGCGCCTTCGGCGGCGACCTGTATTTTTGTAAAAATCGGCAAGGTTTATAGGCTATAAGCTTGAAATAATGCATAATCCTCCATTGTTCTCGGCAGACGGGTTCCTTATAATGAACTCAAATGAGAAACATTATCAAAAGATGGAGGGTACTTATGCTAGCCAGAAACACACAAAGAATATTGCTTGGATTGATTCTTTCATTCAGCCTGGTGCTGGGCGCATGCGGCAATGGCGAGAAGAAGGAGTCCGGGAAAAAGGCGGAGACTCGCGTCGTCAGCACAGTCAAAGGGGATGTGGAGATACCTGCAGAACCAAAGCGAATCGTTGCTTTGTACTATCATCATATCTTGTTCGCGATGGATATTAAGCCGGTCGGCGCGAATCTGACTTGGTGGGGCGGCAGCCCGTTCTTGACGGAGCAGGAGAAGGATTTGACTGATGTTGGCGGTCCGCCTTCGCTGGAGGCGGTAGCCGCGCTGAACCCGGATCTAATCATAATGAACAGCAACAACGAAGAAAACTATGAAGACCTTGCCAAAATTGCGCCGTCTATCCTGATTCCTTACGATGGCAGCCGCAGCGCCTATGACGATGCGAAGCTGGTTGCAGAGATACTGGGCAAGCCGAGTGCAGCCGAGGAGCTGCAAACGAAATTTGACGTGAAGGCGGAAGCCGCTCGCAAGCGGATTGAAGGCAAGGTTACGGAAGGAACGACAGCTGCGATCATCCGGATCGAAGGCAAGGGAAGCCAATTCAGCGTCTTCGGCGACAACTACGGCCGCGGCGGCTGGTCGATCTACCATGGATTGAACTTGCAGATGCCTGACATTATCAAGACGGAGCTAATAGACAGCAAGGCGCAAATCGTACAGCAGCTATCGCTGGAGAGGCTGTCAGAATATGTGGGGGATGCGGATTATATCTTCGTATCCAATGAAGGCGAAGGCTTAGATCAACTAGAGAACAGCGAAGTATGGAAGTCACTGCCGGCTGTAAAGAACAACAAGGTCATTGAGCTGGACAAAAAATATTTCTTCTTCGATCCGATTTCGATTGAAGGCCAATTGGATCTCATCACAGATCTGATTGCCAAGCATTAGGAAAAGGCATGAGATTTCATCAAAAAAACCGCCATGGCAGGCGGTTTTTTATTGCTAACACGGCTGATGCAGACAAGGCGACTGACGAATTTCCCGATACCGAGGTCCCAGCTGCTGCTTGGGCAACCTGACTAATGCTATTCAAACGTTGAGGATTATCCTTGTGAAGTATAGATTCCTGTAATGAAGAATTAGCAGCTCAAATGTAGAGAATAGGTATTAATAGAATGCAATTGTAGTGAAATCAGCACCTGCGTTAGGACCGACAAAATAAGTAATCTTATATGTGCCTTGTGGCAGGTTGTAAAACGTGAAAATAAATTCATTCTGCACGTACATTTGTCCTCCTTGAGCAGCACTTCCTACAAGTGTCTCTACACCGTTAACGACACTATAAACATCGATCCATAATGATGGGGTTCCAGCACCGCCAAAAGTACCAGAAACAACAAGATTTCCTTGTCCTTGAATCGTTCCTGCGTCACTAGCACTTGCGCTTAACGGTAATACAAGCAACATTGCAACAACAACAAATAACATCACTAATTTACGAGCCTTCATTAAACATCATCTCCTCTAATTTGATTTAACCGAACATCCAATCGGAGATCACCTTTTGCCGAATGACACTTCGGCAGATAACTTTAGTTTACAATTTAGACATTATAAGTAAAGGTATATATTTTGATTATTCAAACAGCATTCATGGAAAAATGCCCCTTCAACCAGCTGGCGGCGAGAGAGGGATTTATCATTAACAATAGGTTATATCTTGCTTCGGACAATCCAGCATCAAAGCGACGAACTTGGCAGTTTTCGTAATTCAGGTTAAATAGACATTGAAAGATTCGGTTCCTTTCGATAAAATGAAGATTATCGTTGATAATCATTCTCATGAACAGAAAGGGAGATGAGGCGACATGAATCACGCTTTCCCTATACCATTCCTTTCGTGTCTATATCAGGTAATTGATGTGCAGAAGCATCTGATGGATGCCTGCGAAAGCTTCGCGAACACTTATGTTCAGCACTATATTTTAATTGGAGTCAGCTCCGGCGACGCGATCTGGCGGATTGACGGCAGGCCTGTCCGGATGGGGAAAGGGGCCGGTTATCTGATTGCGCCGGGATCGGTGTACGGGATCGAGGAAATCGGAGCACAGCCGTTCAGCTATTATCAATTGGAATGCTCCATTGAAATTGCTGAAAGCCGCAAAGCCAATCATGCGGAGTCAAAAAAGGATGAAGGCATCCTGCATGCTCTTTGCGGACGATTACAGGTTCAGCCTGCCCGCTGGATCTCAATGCTGGAGGAACTCTATCAGCATCAAGCCGCCGCAAGCGCAGCGGGAGCGGAGCTGCAAGCGTTCCGCCAGCATATCCGAATGCAGGAGCTGTTGTATTACCTGTGTGAACGAAGCGCCGCTGCCCATGACAGAGATCCGCGCAAGCTTGTCGAACAGACCATTGCCGAGCTTCATACGGACAACGGCAGGAAGTTCAGCATACAAGAGCTGGCGGAGCGGGCGAACACAGGCCAGAGGCAATACAACAGCCTGTTCAAGGAGCTTACGGGCCGCAGTCCGCTGGAATACATGACGGAGCAACAAATGAACCAGGCCAAAAAACAGATGCTGATTACGAACGAACCACTTAGCAGCATCGCACGCAATGCCGGTTTTCAAGATGTCTATTATTTCAGCCGCAGGTTTAAGCAGATGGTTGGTTTGTCGCCTAAGCAATACATACGCCAGCGCCGCAGCGAGCTAAGGGTCGTCGCATTTTATTATGGCGGAATATTGCTGTCGATGGGGATGAGGCCTGTCGGCGCCAACCTGACCTGGTGGGGCGGAAGCGCTTTTTTGAAGGATATGGAGTCGGGTATAACCGATGTAGGGGTAACGCCATCCTTGGATATGATTGCGGAGCTTGCGCCCGACCTGATTCTGATGAACAGCAACAATCTGGCCGATTACGAGCCGCTGTCGAAAATTGCGCCGTCGGTCATGATTCCGTATGACGGCAAGCGGACTCTCTATGAAGACATGCGGATCGTAGGAGAATTAATCGGCAGCACCGCGGAAGCGGACCGTTACATTACCCGTTACGAGAGCAAGGCCGCCGCTGCCCGCGGGCTGATCCGCCGCGCAGGAGTGGCTGATGAGAAGACGGTGGCAGCCATTATTCGGTTCGAGGCGAGGGGAGAGGAGTTCGCTGTCTTCGGCAGCCATTACGGCCGGAGCGGCTGGTCGCTCTACAACGGACTTGGTCTTCAGCCTCCGCAACAGGTCCGGCGCATGATGGAGCAGGGCATTCACTTTAAGCAGCGTATTCCGATCCATCAGTTGGCCGAATATGCGGCGGATTCCGACTATATTTTTGTTATTCATGAGACGGAAGGGCTGGAGCATGTATCGAACCGCGAGATTTGGCAGCAGCTTCGTGCCGTTCGTCATGGCCGGTTTTTTGAATTGGGACATGAGCGTTTTTCGTATTTTGATCCTATCTCTATTGAAAGCCAATTAGATCTGCTTACCGAGCTGTTGATTCAGCAAGCAAGTCTGGTATTGGTCCGTTAAATTAGCTGCTTACGCTCAATTCCGCGCAAAGTTGACATTGCGTTTCGTTGTAACTATAATGGGTACAACGGGGTGATCCAATTGAAGCAAATCAGTACGCGGTTCTCCATTGCGGTTCATACCTTGTCGCTTATAGCCTACACGCCGAATGAGTGTACAGGGGATTATATTGCGGCTAGCGTCAATACGAACCCTGTCGTAATTCGCAGAATTATGGGCATGCTGAAGAAGGCGGGACTGGTGGAGGTGCGTCCCGGCGTTGGAGGTGCTTCTCTGCTGAAGAAGCCGGAGGAGATAACGCTCCTGGATATTTACAGGGCGGTTAATGTCATTGAAGAGAATCAGTTATTTCGGTTCCATGAGGATCCGAACAAGCGTTGTCCAGTCGGCCGCAATATCGAGTCGGTCCTGCAAGCGGAGATGAGCGATGCTCAATCGGCGATGGAGGAGAGGCTCTCGCAGACGACACTGGACCAGCTTACGGCCCAATTCGAATAAATGAAGGCTCCTGCAAGAGGGCTTTTATTTTTCATATAGTTGTAACTGTTATGGTTATAACAATAATTATTACAACAAATCGAAATATGGAGGAATGAGCAATGAAATGGTTAGTTACAGGCGCAACAGGGAAACTGGGCTCTAAAGTTGTGGAGACGCTGCTGAAGAAGGTTCCGGCGGCAGAACTGGCGGTCAGCGTCAGAAATCCGGAGAAAGCGGAGCATCTGCGGGCACGCGGCATCGATGTGCGACATGGCGACTTCGACCAGCCGGACACGTTGGATGCGGCGTTTGCAGGAGTAGAGCGGCTGCTGATCATCTCCGCGGACGGAGATAACGAGACCAGAATCCGCCAGCATGCGAATGCGGTTGCTGCCGCTGAGCGGGCCGGCGTAGCTTTTATCGCCTATACAAGCTTGGCGAATGCAGCTGATAGCGAGATCTTTCTTGCGCCGGTGCATCGTGTGACGGAAGAAGCCATTGTGAAGACAGGCATTCCGTATTCATTCCTGCGCAATAATTGGTATCTGGAGAATGAAGCCCGCAGCATTCAAGCCGTCTTGGCAGGTGCTCCATGGGTAACCTCCGCAGGCGGAGGTAAAGTAGGCTGGGCGCCGCAACAGGATTATGCAGAGGCAGCAGCAGCCGTCTTGGCAGGCGAAGGGCATGAGAAAACCATCTACGAGCTGTCCGGACCGCTTCTCAGCCAAGAGCAATTGACCTCGGCGCTTGGCGAAGTGCTTAAGCGGGAAGTTCCGATACAGCAGGTGGATGACGCAGCTTATGCTGCAATCATGAAGGAAGCAGGCATTCCGGACTTTGTGCTGCCGATTCTGACCGGTATTCAGGAAGGCATACGGACAGGTGCGCTTGAGGTGGAGAGGGCGGATTTCGAGAAGCTGCTTGGCCGTCCCGTCACACCGATCCGCGAAGCTCTGGCCCAACTTGTGAATGGATAATATAGTAGCGGAAAATTTGAATTATCCCTAGTTGAATTCCGAACGCGACTCTACTAAACTGAACATAATTCCCTATTTCCATCGTATGGACATGCATGTATGGGATGTTAGAAGAGGAGCGTGCTGAAGTGTTTTTGCATTTTATTGTTGACCGCGGGCATAAGGAAGCTTTTCTGGATCTGGCGCATCGGATTGCTTCATCAGACGGATTCATTAATCGCAATGAACGCAATTATATTCAAGGCTGGCTGGTGGAGCTTGGACTTGAGGATTGGACGCCGGAGGCCAGGGCGCATCTGTCGACTGCCGAGCTGCTCGGCAATGTGCAGGATGATCGAATTAAGAATATTTTCTTGGCTGAGCTGCTGCTCTTGATCTTTGCGGACGGCAATTTCAATGACGCGGAGAAGCAGATCGCAAATGAGATTCAGCGCCTGTTCGGCTGCGACGACGAGACGTTCGGCAAGTTCAGAAGCTGGGTGGAGCAGATGAACGCTCTCAAGGTAGAAGGGATGAAGCTGGTGCTTCATACAAGCTAATCAGAGTTAAATTCGTATAAATATCGGAATAGCGGGCGGATGGAACAAGCAATTGTTCCTTCTGTCCGCTATTTTCATTTTCGCGAATGCAGTCATCTAACGGCAGCTGTTATCCCAAATGTTCGAAAAGTTGTCACTTATGAAAGGCGGTTGTGAACTTCTATAATGACAAAAACGAACAGAAAGGAAGAGGATAATGCCTAGATCGAAAAAAGAAGAGTTTTATTTTGGAATCATGATGGTTACCGGTATGGTCGTCTGTATGACGACGTACAATGTAATTCGGAATGATGCTGCAGGGACGCTGACCTGGCAGGCTGCGTTCATTCAACTGCTGGCGGGTTTTGCGGTGGCGTTTGCCGTGGAGATGTTTGCGGTGGGACCCATCGCGAAAAAGCTGGCATTTGCGCTGCCATACGACAAGTCGAAGAAGCTTTATGAGATTATGGTTCTGGCATTTTTTATGGTAACGGGCATGGTTTTAAGCATGTCGGTCTTTGGACTAGGGTTGTCGTATTACTCCGGGCATTGGGGAGGCGATTCGCTGGTCGCTAGCTATTTCTCGTTAGTCTTCTATAATTTCGTATTTGCTTTCCCGCTGCAACTGCTTGTCATGGGGCCGCTTGTCCGGTTTTTGTTCAGCAAATATGTGCAGAATAGGTTGTCCAGGCCGGCGGAAATTTCTTAGTAGTATACGCTTGGCAGGATGTGCCTTCAAAGCGGCAATTCCAGCCAAGCGTTTGTACAGGCAAGAGGCTGTCCTCGTTAGGGCAGCCTCTTGCAGTACTCGTAAAACTTAACTATACAACGTAGTGGCCCATGTAAACATAAGATGTGCCATTCGGATGGTTCGGCCCAGTTAGCGAAACTTTCAAATAGTAGGTTTGGTTCGCTTGAACCGTGATTCCGCTGTTGTGATTAGGAATGACGTTAAAGTTGGCATCCAGCAATTGGACTTGCAGCGGCCCGCCGTAATTCGTATGCACCACGGTAATTAGCGCTGTACCGCTTCTGTGAGTTGTAAACTTATGAAGCTTGCTGCTAGAGCCGAAGGTGGTGATCTGGCCCGTATGGAATACTGTCGGACCGGTCGTCACATCGCTCATCGAATGCGAAGTGTCGTAAGCAGAAACCTTACTTGCAGGAGCTAGAATACTTAAAGATAGAAGTGCGAAAGCAAGTATGAATGTATACGCTTTTTTCATAACACATCCCTCTTTTCGCTTTTAGAATTGAAATCTATCTTCACTGTATTCTTTTTGCAAGGTTTTGTAAATATTAACAGAAAAGTAGTCACAATATTACATGATCATGCAAGTTTCTATCATTTATTCATAGCGAAGCCCGTTCGACAATTGGTCCAGCCGGTTCCAATCTTGAACCGCCAGCCTTTTTTTCTCTTTCTTTATGACACCCATTCCAATTAGCTTGGTCACGACCCGATTAAGATGGCGTGGCGTCGTTCCGATCAGGGATGCGATCTCGGCAATATACGGCGTCAGGATTTCCTTGCCGAACTCATGCTGCAGCCTGGTGGAGATCAGATAGCTGGCAAACCGTTCCTCGACGGTGGCCAGCAGGTTGATTCTGGATGCAGTGGTGCATGTGAGCAGCTTATAGGAAAGATGCTTCAGCAATTCCTGCAAGAGAAGGTTATTATGCAGCATCTCTACATCAACGGCGCGTTTGTTCACAAATAAAAAGGCAGAAGGCTCGACAGCTTCAACCTGGGATTGTATCGGAACCTTCTGGATCCATTCAATATCGCCGAAGACGGACAGCGGAGCGCAAAATCGCAAGAGCAGCGCCTTTCCAGTTGTTACGCTGGAGGATACTTTCGTGCGGCCGCTTACCTGAAAGTACAGCCCGTCCAATTCATTGCCTTCATGCAATATGACTTCGCCCTGTTCATAGTCACGCAGCTGAATCGGCAGGGCGTCAGAAGGGGAGAGCAATTGGTCAAGCCGGTGCTGGGTCAAATACTGGCGAATTCTCGCAGGATCAACGCTAGTTTTCATCATGTTCCTCCTTTTTGGACATTTGTCCTTTTTATTATACTCGCAATTGCTAAGATAGGAGAAAACATAAGGAGCAACACATCGATGAAGATTGTATTTGATTTGGATGGAACGATCTGCTTTTCGGGAAAGCCGCTGACGCGCGCAATGGTTCAGGCGCTTGATGCGCTTGCGAATCATGGATATGAGATTATATTCGCTTCGGCAAGACCGATCCGCGATTTGCTGCCTGTATTGCCCGAGCATATGCACCATTATCCCATGGTGGGCGGCAACGGGGCCTTCGCGGCAGCGGGAGGGCAACTCATCTCGCTGACTCCATTTGATCAAGCAACGAAAGAACAACTTTTGCAGCTATTGCTTCATTTCAAAGCCGATTATTTGCTGGACAGCAGCTGGGATTACGCTTATACAGGAGATGACGAGCATCCGATCCGGCGCAATCTGGACCCTCACGGGAAGGCGCGCAATCTCCCATATAGCGAGCTGACCGAAATTGTGAAGATGGTGGTCTTGCGTTGTCATGATGGGGATCGTATGCTGTCGGAATTACAGCAGCTGTCTGTTGTGACGTACGTGCACGGCACCGAGGACATTATGGATATTAGTCCCCAAGGCGTAGACAAGTGGTCGGGCCTCCAGGCATTGGGATTGCGCCCACAGGAATATATTGCCTTTGGCAATGACGCCAATGACATCTCGATGTTCAGACATGCTAGCCGCTCGATATGTGTGGGAGAGCATGCAGAGCTCAAGCGGATCGCTACCCACTCCGTCAAGAGCATGGAAGAGCAAGTTATTGAGAAAATCTTCGGCTTAATTCCGGCAAAGTCAAAATTTTAGCTGCGCTTGCTGTACTTTTTTTGAATAGGGCTGCTTATCCCGTTTGCTCAGGAATGGTGGCATGTGTATGATCATTGAGCCCCCTTGTCTGTATTTTGCGGTGTTACTTTGAACGTTACAGTGTGCGATAGATGATGTCTATGGAAGGATTGAAAAAGCGACATTGATTTCCTAAGCTGCAAACGCAATACTAAAGCCCAGACAAGCTATACCAAAATCGGGAGGCAATGGGATGGGAGATGGATAGATTTGAGCCATGTGATCGAAGACGGGTTAGTGACATATAAAGGGTAGCCGGTCCCAGTGGTGAGGTGGTTGGAGGGAACTGTAAGCTGTGTTTTGTAGCTGTGTAGTAGGTGAATGGTTGGAGTGAGCAGAAAGCCGAGTTTCTCGGCTTGCAGAAGCACGAGAGTGGTTGAGGAGAGCTGTACGCCGAGTTTCTCGGCTTGCAGAAGCACGAGAGTGGTTGAGGAGAGCTGTACGCCGAGTTTCTCGGCTTGCAGAAGCACGAGAGTGGTTGAGGAGAGCTGTACGCCGAGTTTCTCGGCTTTCAGAAGCACGAGAGTGGTTGAGGAGAGCTGTACGCCGAGTTTCTCGGCTTGCAGAAGCACGGGAGTGGTTGGGGAGAGCTGTACGCCGAGTTTCTCGGCTTTCAGAAGCTGACTCAGCAGTGTGTGCAGCTCAGCTCCTACGGTACTATGTCAGCTGATTTGTGCCCAAGCACCGCATGGACAGCAACATCGCAATGGCTGTGAAGGCTGATTTGACAGAAAAGGATTGGAAGAAACCCTTAATATTCCATTTTCTATCTGCTATAATAGATAGCAATCCTGTCAGGAGGAGTGAGCAGATGGTCAATCAAAAGTCAATCGGACCCGGCACCGCAATGCTGCTCATACTGGCGCTTGGATTTCTATTCAATTTCAAACTTACGTCCATTTCGTTCTATAAAACTATGTTGAAAAAGCCGCGCGAAACGCGGTTTTTTTGTTGGACAGATAACAGGGAAAGCAGCAAATGGCCGTTGACTTTACCCTTAGGGGAAGCCGCATAGTGGGGATTGAGCAAGGCCGCGGCTTGCTAGAGCATTTCACATAGGACAGACAGAGGCAGAGACAGAGACAGAGATGAGCGGAGGTGACATATGCTCTCGATTGGAGAATTCTCGAAAATATGCGGCGTATCGACGAAGACGCTGCGCTATTATGCGGAGATAGGGCTGATTCATCCGGAGGAGGTCAATCCCGAAAGCGGCTATCGCTATTATTCCATCCGGCAACTGAAAACGATGCTGCTCATCAACCGTTTGAAATCGTATCATTTTCCGCTTGAAGAGATTAAGACGATGCTGGAATGGGAGCAGGATCAGGCCGATGAGAAGCTGTCAGCGGCTTTGCAGCGCAAAGCCTTTGAGCTTCAGCAGCAGATTGACGCCTACACGTATACGTTGAAACAAATGAAGAAAGATGCCTCTCACTTGGGACAGGGAATACCGATGATGGCCTATTTGGATGGTATCGACGTTCAATTGGTTGAGACGCCATCGATGAATCTGCTCTATTCGCGGCAGATGCTGGGCGCAGATGACTATGCGGCAGGTTATGGACTGTATCTAAGCAAGCTATATGAAAAAATAGCAAAAGAAAAGCTGACGATTCTGGGTACTCCGATGACCATTTATCACAGCCCGGAGTATCATCCGTCCGGCAACGATACGGAATTTGCAATTCCGGTGAAAGAAATAGTGACCGGCACCCGAGATTTTCCAGGCGGCTTGTGCGCAAAGTCTGTGCTCAAGGGGCCTTATGTCGGAATGTCATCGGTCCTGGCCAGGTTGCGGGAGTGGATCGAATTGGAAGGGTTCGAGGTCATAAGATCGCCATATGAAATCTATGTGACCGATCCCGCGCAGCTAGTCGATCCCGGGGATAATGTGACGGAGATTTATTTTCCCGTGAGGAAAAAGTAACGGGCACAATCAGATGCATATTGGAATTAGCAGAGGGGGAGAAGCATGTCGACGATGAATTGGCCGGCATTCCAAAGGGCTTCATCGTGTCCGGTTGGAGATCCGGCAAGCCTGTCACGTCTGGATGAGATCATAGCAGCGGAATTTAGCAATATTACAGGAATAGTAGCAGTGAAGCAGGGATCGATTGTGTATGAAAATTATTATAATGGCTTTGCAGAAGAAGATAAGCAGCATGTCGCCTCGGTTACGAAGAGCGTTTTGTCGGCTCTCATCGGCATCGCGATAGATAAAGGGTTTATAGAAGATGAAAACGCCAAGGTAGTGGACTTTTTTCCCGAGTATGCGTTGGACGAACTGGATGTGGAGGAGCAGCGCAAGGATATAACGATCCGCCATCTGCTTACGATGACGGCGCCTCATCCTCATGACGACTGGCAGGAGCCGCTTGATCAATTGTGCATGCAGCCCGATTGGATCTATTATACGCTGAGCAGGCTAGGACAACTCGGCGAGATTGGCGATTTCAAATACAGCACAGCAGGGGCTCATCTGCTATCGGCTATTCTTACCCGCAGTACAGGGCTTAGCGCGCGCGAGTTCGCCAATGGGCATTTGTTTGGTCCCGCAGGCATGCATATAATTCCAGACTTTCCGATGGAGGCTTACGGCTTTGACGAACTGTTCGGCCAAGGGGTAAGGGGCTGGGTCCATGATCCGGGCCGGTATTCGACAGGCGGTTGGGGACTCACGCTGACAACCCGCGACATGGCACGATTCGGTCAATTGTATCTAAATCGCGGAAGACTGGAGAATAAGCAGATCATTCCGGAGAGCTGGGTGGAGAAATCGGTAGCGATGAATCCGAATCAATACGGTTATTTATGGTGGCTGCGCAATGAAGGCGGAATTCAATCCTATTCCGCGCTTGGCGATGGAGGCAATATGATCTGCTGCTTGCCGGAGCTGGGGATGGCCTTCGCCATCTCTTCAACCTTTATGATTAATCCGCGAGATCGCTGGTTCTTGATTAACGATTATTTGATTCCTGCGCTGAGCTAGTGAGGAAGCCCTTCGGCCATATGTCGAAGGGCTTCAAGCTTCTTGCGCTACTCAATAAGATGTTGGCATCAGATGGACATGATCCATGGAACAATAGTAGTTGCTGTACGTGAAATCTGTAATATAATTGCCCGATGACAAGTATCCGACGGGAATGCTGAGTTCGGTATAGGAACCGGATACGGTTCTAGTCGTTTGGAAAACCAAGTAAGAAGGCGAGCCATAAGGATCGGCGCGGTAAACCTTAATCGTCACGTCGCATGGCGTGCTGGAGAAGCATTGAATGCCGGCTCGCAGATCATAGTTGCCGGACGGATTCACCGCATGATATCCGCCGTCGGCCGAAGCGGTGGCGGCAAAAGTAAAAAATACAGTCAACAATATTAATATCGCTTTCTTCATCCTCATAACCTCCCTCGAATTGGCACAGCTCAGATATAACCTAACCGGATGACCCTCAACTGACTGCTATCCCTCCTCTCTATAAACAGATCGTTCAAATTCCCAAAAAATAACCGCATTCGGGATCCAAAACGAGAGTCGATGCCGACTCTTAACAAGCTGGATCCCCATGCGGTTATTTTCTATTATATACCAATTCAAAGAACTCTGAATGGGAATACGGTTATCCTGCCGGGTAGGCCGAACGACTCAAAACGGCAACTCCTTACGAATGTTATGGGAAGAAAACCGATTCGGGAGGACTAAGCAATGAGCAAGACAAAGACAGAGGCCCGTACGCGGCGAAGTTTGTTATGGAAAAGAGGGCTGATCCTGCTTGGCCTAATCGTCTTGGCAATGGGGGTTTCGGGGTGGTTCGGGCTGCGCATGCTGGTAGCGGCGCAGGACGTGACGGAGCTGGATGAACCGCTTCCGGCGGCTACTGTGCTGTACGATGAAAATGGCGAAGAAGCGGTTGTCATATCTTTGAACGAGATTGAACCTGTTACTTATGAGGAGATCCCGCAGCATATGATTCATGCCATTGTGGCGGTGGAAGATAAGCGATTTTACGAGCATGAAGGCATGGATGTATGGGGAATCGGACGCGCGCTGATGCAGAACGCATCGGCAGGCCAGACTGTCCAAGGCGGCAGCACCATCACCCAGCAGCTGGCGAAAAATGTGTTCCTGTCCCATGAACGGACATGGAAGCGCAAGTGGAATGAAGTGCTCTTGGCCCAGAAGATTGAAGATCAATACAGCAAAGAGCAAATTATGACGATGTATCTGAATCAAATCTATTTTGGCGAAGGAGCGTGGGGCATTAAGCGGGCTGCGGAGGTGTATTTCGGAAAGCCTGCTTCCGGGCTGACTCATGCGGAAGCGGCTATGCTGGCAGGGCTGGTGAAGGCGCCCTCCGTACTATCCCCTTACAAACGGCCAGAGCAAGCTATCGAAAGACGCAATCTTGTGCTGTCCCTGATGAAAAATCAAGGTTATATCGGGCAGCAAGAATACGAGCTTGCAGTGAAGGAACCGCTGACGCTGAGGGAATCCAGGCCGAACCGGTCAGATGCGATTCAGTATCCGTACTATACGGATCAGGTCATCCGAGAGGCGATTAATGTGTATGGACTAACCGAAAACGATGTGCTGCATGGCGGCTTGCGCATCTATACAACGCTGAATCCTAGCATGCAGCAGGCTGCGGAGAAAGCATTCGCCAATGAGAGCCTATTCCCGCAGAGCATGGGCGACCAGCTCATTCAGGGGGGGGTTGTGCTGACCGATCCGCGCGACGGCGGGATCAAAGCCGTTGTCGGCGGCAGAGGCAAGCAGCCGTTCCGCGGATTCAATCGCGCGGTGCAGCTGCGCAGGCAGCCGGGTTCTACCATCAAGCCGCTAGCCGTCTACACGCCGGCGCTCGAGAACGGCTTCCGGCCGGACAGCCGGATCCAGGATGAACCGGTACGCTTCGGAACCTATGAGCCAAGGAATGTGGATCAGAAGTTCCATGGCAATGTCACGCTGTATGAAGCATTAATTCAGTCCTACAACATACCTGCTGTCAAGCTGCTAAATGAGATGGGCATCGGGCAAGGAATCGATGCTGCCACCAGATTCGGCTTGCCGCTGGAAGCGGAGGACCGCACGTTGGGTCTTGCGCTTGGCGGAATGCAGCATGGCGTATCTCCGCTGCATATGGCAGAAGCGTTCGGCACGTTCGCGAATGAAGGGAACAGGGCTCAGAGCCATACCATTCTGCGCATTGAATCGGCTGACGGTTCCATCCTGGCAGAGCGCAAGGATGTACCGGCAACGAAAGTGACTTCCTCTGAAATCGCTCAATTGATGACTGCTATGCTGAAAGGCGTAGTCGAGCAAGGCAGCGGCAAGTCGGCGGCGGTCGCAGGCAGGGAAGTTGCCGGCAAGACCGGCACTACGGAGATGCCCGGTGTTGCAGGCGGAGCCAGGGATAATTGGTTTGTCGGCTATACGCCGCAGCTTGTCGGCGCCGTATGGCTTGGCTATGATAATCCGGATACCAGCCATTATTTGACGACGTCCTCGAAGGCTGCCGCAGTCGTATTCCAGGAAATTATGAGCCAAGCGCTGCAGAATCAGCCCGTGATCCCGTTCCCAGCCGTTAAAGCGGTTGATGATTTGAAGCGGAAGGATTATGAAGAGAAAGCGGCCAAGGAGAAGGAGCGGCAGGAGAAAGAGTGGAATAAATGGCAGAAGGATAAGTCGAAAGAGGAAAAGAAGAAAAAGAAAGAGCAAGAGAAAGAAGAAAGGAAACGAAAGAAGGAGCAGGAGAAGAAGGAACGGGAAGAGTGGAAGAGGGACTGGCTGCAAAGAATTTTTCCCGAAAACGATTGAGCCGGTTTTATCATCACTAGTCCATGAGTAGCGTATTTGGATCGTGCCGACTGAGAGAAATGAGAGAATAGTCATGTAACTTCTGCTAGTTGCAAAGCGTATTAAGGGTAATGCAGCTTCATCTAGCGGAAGGAGAATACCATGATGTATGAACAGTTGGCCGAAAAACTTGAGAAAACGAGCGCAATCAGATGGCATCGGGGCCGCGGGGTAAAGAATGAGGAGTGGATTACAACGGCTGAGTCTGAGCTGGGATTCAGCCTGCCCCCGTCTTATCTCTGGTGGATAAGGGAGTATGGCAACGCTTATCTGAACGGCGGATGGATTCTGACGCTTGACGAGCCGGAGCATAGGGATATTACCGATGCTGATTTGATATATATGCACCGCCTCAATCTGGAAGATGAATATAGGAAGGAGCATTTTCCGAATAGGCTTGATGTATATACTCCGGATTCGGACGAGCAGTATTTTTTTGATATTTCTTCAAGAGACGAGCAAGGCGAATTCCCGGTCATGTGCCATGATATGATGAACGGAATTATTGATGTGTACGCGCCTACTTTTGCGGCATTTCTGGAACGGCTGCTCGATGAACACAGCTAAAATCAACCTTACTGAGCGTGGCAAAATGATGTAATGATGAATGGCCTCCGCTTTTTTGGGGAATGGTAACGGTCGCAACTTGCTAGAATCGCAATCCAAAAGAAATCAAGAAACTGTTTTTATGTTATTCTAAGGACAGGCAGCAATTTCAATTGAGGAGGCCATTTCAGTGAGCACAGAGAATCCGACCAAGATTACAGTAGAAGCAATCGTTCAAGCCCCTGTCGAGAGAGTATGGGACTATTGGACACAGCCGGAGCATATTAAGCAATGGAACAACGCTTCCGAAGACTGGCATACTCCGCATGCTGAGAATGACCTCAGAGCAGGCGGCGCCTTCTCTTCCAGAATGGAAGCCAAGGATGGCAGCTTTGGATTCGACTTTGGCGGGGTATACGATGAAGTGAGCGAGCATGAGCGTATCGCTTATACGCTTGGAGACGGCAGAAAGGTCGCTATCGACTTTATCTCCCAGGGGGAAGCTACCCGTGTAGTTGAAACCTTCGAAGCGGAACAGACCAATGCGGTCGAGATGCAGCAAGCCGGATGGCAGGCTATACTCGACAATTTCAAAAAGCATGCAGAAGCGCAGGGCTAAAAGCAGTATATTCACCGTTTAATAGATGAGCAGGTCCGTTTGTGGGCCTGCTTTTTTGTTTGTTTTTAACACTCAATAAATTTCAGACAAAAATGGGTATAGAAATAAGCTGGTGTTTATGAGCACTTAAGCTATGAATGTTAGCATGAAGGTAGACAGTAACTCTATTGGAAGGGTAGCGGATCAATGATTTTCGCTTGACTGAGCGCTGGCTTCATACGTTACACTAGGGAGGAAAACGACCAGAAGGAGTGAACCGCCGAGTGGAATATGTGAAGCTTGGGAATACCGGATTGGATGTTTCGCGAATATGTCTGGGATGCATGGGCTTTGGCGAAGCCGATCGATGGATCCATCCATGGGTGCTGGATGAGGATAGGAGCAGGCCCATTCTGAAGAAGGCGCTGGAGCTCGGCATCAACTTTTTTGATACAGCAAATGTATATTCAGATGGAACAAGCGAAGAAATTGTGGGACGGGCATTAAAGGAGTATGCCAACCGGGATGAAGTTGTCATTGCCACCAAAGTTCACTTCCGCATGCATCCTGGACCTAATGGGGCGGGGTTGTCCCGAAAAGCGATTATGAGCGAGATAGACAAAAGCCTTAAGCGGCTAGGAACAGATTATATAGACCTTTATCAAATTCACCGCTGGGATTACTATACGCCGATCGAAGAGACGATGGAAGCCTTGCATGATGTCGTTAAAGCGGGAAAAGCCAGATATATCGGAGCTTCAGCGATGTATGCCTGGCAATTCCAGAAGGCGCTGTATGTGGCTGAGCGCCATGGCTGGACCAGGTTCGTCTCGATGCAAAACCATCTTAATCTGCTGTATCGCGAAGAGGAGAGGGAGATGCTGCCGTTATGCCGAGAAGAGAAGATCGGCGTTATTCCGTATAGTCCGCTCGCTTCCGGCAGATTGACCCGTGACTGGTCGGAGGCGACTCACCGGTCCGAGACGGATCAAGTGCAGCGGTCCAAATACGATGCCACAGCAGACATGGACCGGGTAATCGTGGAGAGGGCAGCTGCGATTGCAGAGCGGCGCGGCGTGCCGCGCGCGCAGGTGGCGCTCGCTTGGCTGCTTCAGAAGGAGCCGGTTGCCGCCCCGATTATTGGAGCTACCAAAATCTCGCATCTGGAAGATGGCGCAGCGGCGCTGTCACTGCAATTAACGGCAGAGGAAATAGCGTCGCTTGAGGAGCCGTATGTTCCTCATCGAATTGTTGGCTTTGAGTGACGGATATGATAAAAGTTAAGAACAGCCGCCGTTCTGCCTGAGCAGTCCGGTGGTTTTTTTGTTGGTTATTTGCAAAACCTTGACTATAGGAATTGAACGCATTATATTTAGAATTTTAAACGTGATACAAGCCACTATGAACGGGAGGCATTGCCATGAGCCAACGATTCCGAATTACCCGAAGCTTTCAAGAACAGATCTTAGATCAGGAGATTACATTAGAGGAGTGCAAGCAATATTTTGCATCTAAGCCTGATTTCGAATACGCTTCATCCTTTACGGTGAAAGGCCCTGAAAGCACGATGACCATTGACGGAGATTTTTTCATGTGGCACCACGGCGAGAACAAGATTCCATTCCGCCATTATATGGGCGACTTGTACGTCGCCGTCTCGAACGAAGCGGTAGTTCCCAAGATGATCGAAGTTGCAAGCGAGCTTCACGCTGACCTTACGGAGGGCTAATCCTTCTGCAAATTTTTTATATTGTAGGCGGGCTAGGGGGTCTGTATCACCATGTGATCAGTGGTACCGCAGCCCGGACTGCAATCAACAAACCGAAGAAAAGACTGGAATTTCCCCAACTTACACTGGCATATTAAGCGTAACCCCGCCGCCAATAATTTTGTGCGTCCACTATTGAAACCGTTTCATATCTAGTTTTGGAAGCCATTTGGAAGCCATTATAGTGCGATTAGCAACGTGTGGCGTTACTAAATCGAATTTTGCGGCGAATCCGAGCTTGTAACGGTGCAACACACCGTTAGATGCGTATTATCGGCCGTTTGGCGAGTGTAGCAACGTGTGGCGTTGCTACAATGTCTTTTGCAGCGATTTCGAGCATGTAACGGTGCAACACACCGTTAGATGCGTATTATCGCCCGTTTGGCGAGTGTAGCAACGTATGGCGTTGCTACAATGTCTTATGCAGCGATTTCGAGCTTGTAACGGTGCTACACACCGTTAGATGCGTATTATCGCCCGTTAGGCGAGTGTAGCAACGTGTGGCGTTGTTACAATGTCTTTTGTGGCGAATCCGAGCTTGTAACGGTGCTACGCACCGCTAAATGCGTATTATCGCCCGTTTGACAGGTGTAGGAACGTGTGGCGTTGCTACAATGTCTTTTGCAGCGATTTCGAGCTTGTAACGGTGCTATACACCGCTAGATGCGTATTATCGCCCGTTTGACGGGTGTAGCAACGTGTGGCGTTGTTACAATGTCTTTTGTGGCGAATCCGAGCTTGTAACGGTGCTACGCACCGCTAAATGCGTATTATCGCCCGTTTGGCGAGTGTAGCAACGTGTGGCGTTGCTACAATTTCTTTTGCAGCGATTTCGAGCTTGTAACGGTGCTACGCACCGCTAAATGCGTATTATCGCCCGTTTGACGGGTGTAGCAACGTGTGGCGTTGCTACAATTTCTTTTGCAGCGATTTCGAGCTTGTAACGGTGCTATACACCGCTAGATGCCTATTTTCGCCCGTTTGACGGGTGTAGCAACGTGTGGCGTTGCTACAATGTCTTTTGTAGCGATTCTGAGCTTGAAACGGTGCGAAATATCGCTACTAGGGCAGCACGCCATGCTGTGGACGTGTAAGTCTGCACAAATGGTTAACGTCGTTAATTTACTCGTGAAAGTGCAGTGAAATTAGCTAAATAACTGCACCAAGTCTATTAATTAATGCCAATAATTATTGTCATTAATTAATTTTGTCGCATTGATTGCATGAGTTTCAATTGCACTTCAACGCCTTAGCAAATATTTAGCAAATCAAAAGAAATATTGAGCCGATTTTCGTGATAAAGTGAAGTGTGGAGTTCAGAGGGGAGGACAACCAAGCAGCTGCCGGTATATGCAAGTACATATTGGATATAATCGTGGAGTAAGTTGGAGATGAATGACGAAACGATAACAAAATGAAAGGGTACCTATACCATGCCGCACTCGGAAGAGTACAAATTCAATCATTGGAAAAGAAACATTATCTTATTTCTAAGCGGGCAGACGCTCTCGCTATTCGGGTCCGCCCTGGTGCAATATGCGATCATGTGGTACATCACATTGACGACGCAGTCCGGCATTATGATGACGCTTTACATCATCTGCGGATTCATCCCTACTTTCTTGCTCTCGCCGTTCGCCGGTGTATGGGCGGACCGGTTCAACCGGAAAAATCTTATTATGATTGCGGACGGGATGATTGCGTTTGTAACGCTAATCCTTGCCATTACATTTATGCTGGGCTATGAGGCGATGTGGCTCTTCTTCGTAATTGCGGCCGTACGCGCCCTCGGTGCGGGAATCCAGACGCCTGCAGTAGGAGCGATACTGCCGCAAATCGTGCCTCAAGATAAACTAACAAGAGTGAATGGCATTAACGGAAGCATCCAAGCGATCATTATGTTCGTTGCTCCTATTGTCAGCGCAGGTCTTATGACAGCGGCCTCCATCGAAATGATCTTGTTTATCGACGTAGTGACAGCGGCTATTGCGATTTCGACCCTGTTTTTCTTTCTTAAAATTCCGCTTCACAAAAAAGCATCCGAATCTCAGCAAACCGGCTATCTGGATGATTTCAAGGAAGGGCTTCGCTATATCGGGCAGCATGCTTTCCTGAAAACCTTTTTTATTTTCTTTGCCATTTTCTTTGTGTTGATGGCGCCTGCCGCATTCCTGACCCCGCTGCAAACCACCCGCACCTTCGGGGACGAAGTATGGCGGCTGACTGCCATTGAAATTGCGTTTTCTATCGGCATGATGGCGGGCGGAGGAATTATCGCGTCCTGGGGCGGCTTCAAAAATAAAGTCTATACGATGACCATAGCCAGCTTGATCATGGCGGTTTGCACCGTAGCGCTAGGCTTGTCTCCAGTGTTCTGGATTTATCTGGTGTTCATGGGGATATTCGGCGTTGCGATGCCTATCTTCAATACGCCGACAACCGTCATGCTGCAAGAAAAGGTGGATCCCAATTATCTAGGCCGCATCTTCGGCGTGTTCGGGATGATCTCGACTTCCATGATGCCAATCGGGATGCTTATCTTCGGCCCGCTGGCCGATGTCGTCCAGATCGAATGGCTGCTAATCGCCACGGGACTTCTTATGGTGATTCTGACTATTTTCTTTGTAAGCAACAAGCGATTGCTCGAAGCCGGCAAGCCCGCCCAGGCTGAAGCTGTGCAAGAATAAATGTACCAAGCCAAGCCGCCGTAATGGCGGCTTTTTTCTATGTCGTTCGAGCTAAATCCGCTCATTTTCTTTCTGATCGTTTTTCTTTCTGAACATTAAACACGCGCGCGAATATCACAGTTCGATTATTGAGGCAATAACTCATCCGAGCTATTTTCAGCCTTTTCACGAGGTTGTCAGAAAGAGTTGAACCTTTGTTGAAGCGAGTTCGAATCGGCGGTTATTGACGTGCGCTTTGTTTATACTAGTACTTGAAAGCTGAGGATATCCGATCTTTGACAGCTATGATTCGAGACGAAAGGAGTCGGAATATCGTGGAGATTGATACGGTGCTATGGAGCAGATTAGTGACAGGTCTCACGCTGACCTTTCACGTTATTTTCGCCACCGTTGGCGTCAGTGTTCCGTTAATGATCGCAATCGCCGAGTTTGTCGGCATCCGCAAGAAGGATCCGCATTATATTTTGATGGCAAAAAGGTGGACGCGCGGCTTTGTCATCTCAGTGGCGGTAGGCGTTGTGACGGGTACGGCGATAGCAATGCAGCTGGCGCTCGTATGGCCGAACTTTATGAAGCTTGCGGGCAATGTAGTAGCGCTGCCGCTCTTTATGGAGGTTTTTGCGTTTTTCTTTGAAGCTATATTTCTAGGCATTTATTTATATACATGGGACCGGTTCCGCAACCCGTATTTGCACTGGCTGCTGACCATTCCGATTGTCGCAGGAGCAGGCATGTCCGCCTTCTTCATTACGACGGTGAACGGATTTATGAACCAGCCGGAAGGCTTCGTGCTGGAAGCGGGCCACTTCGCCGCTGTCAATCCCATTGAAGCGATGCTGAATACGGCAACGCCGTCGAAAGTTTTTCACGTACTAACCTCGGCTTATATGACGGGTGCAGCGCTGTTAGCTGGAATTGCTGCCTTCACGATTGTAAGAAAGGGAGCGACGGCGTATTACAAGAAGTCGCTGAACCTGATGATGGGCGTTGTGCTTGTATTCGGCCTGTTGACGACGGTGGCCGGCGACGTATCAGCGAAGTTTCTGGCGGAGCATCAGCCGGAGAAGCTCGCTGCTGCGGAATGGCACTTCGAGACGGAAAGCGGAGCGGACTTAATCTTCCTGGGATGGCTGAATGCCGAGCGGGAAGTGATGGGAGCCCTCCATCTGCCCAAAGCGCTCAGTTTCCTGGCATTCGGAGACTTTAACGCCGAGGTGACGGGATTGAATGAATTTCCGCCAGACGAACATCCGCCGCTAATCGTTCATTACTTGTTCGACTTTATGGTGTCCATCGGTTTTCTGCTGTTAGCTGTGTCGGTTCTATATTTCCTGTTCGTGCTTTGGAAGAAGCGCAATCAGCATAACAAGCTGCTCCTTTGGATCATTGCCTTATGCGCGCCGCTGGCCTTTCTTGCGGTCGAGCTGGGATGGTTCTATGCGGAGGTAGGCCGCCAGCCATGGATTATCCGCGGTTATATGCGCGTGGAGGAAGCGGCGACGTCATCGCCGAATGTCATGCCTCTATTCTTTGTATTCCTGCTGCTGTACATTGTGCTGGGTGTATTGTGCGCGATTGTGCTTAGGCGGCTATTCCGGAACAATCCTGCGGACGCGGAGTTTGAACGGTATATGCAGAGCAAGCCGGGAGAAGGTGAGCGAACATGATCAGCTATGAATTAATCGGCATTACGGTGCTATGGCTGTTTCTATATGGCTACTTGATTGTAGCCTCGATCGATTTTGGCGCCGGATTTTTTGCCTACTATGCCCGTCTGACCAAGCAGGATCATCTCATTAATCGTCTCATATCCCGCTACTTGTCGCCGGTATGGGAAATTACAAATGTATTTTTTGTTTTCTTCCTGGTCGGAATTGTGGGGTTCTTCCCCGATACCGCCTATTACTATGGCTCGTCGCTGCTTGTGCCGGGCAGCATCGCCGTCATTCTGCTCGCGATTCGCGGCTCCTTCTACGCCTTCGAGAATTACGGATCCAAGGAGAGCATTGTGTATCTGTTCCTATACGGGGCGACAGGGCTGCTCATTCCGGCATCTCTGTCAGTAGCGCTGACATTGTCTGAAGGCGGGTTCATTACAGAACAAGCGGGAGTCGTGTCGCTTGAATATTTCAAGCTTTTCACGAGTCCGCTCTCATGGAGCATTGTGGCGCTGGCGATCGTATCGGTCTTGTTTATAAGCGGAACATTTCTGACCTTCTATGCCTCGCGGGCAGCCGACCAATCGGCACTTAAGCTCATGAGGAATTACGCGCTGTTCTGGAGCACGCCGACTATTATTGCGGCACTCACGGCTTTCATCTACTTGAGCCAGCATAATGAACGCCATTTTCAGAACATGATGGATTTATGGTGGCTGCTGGCGCTGTCGGTCGGGTTCTTTATGCTCGCCTTGTGGCTGCTGTACAGCGGAAGACGGTATGGACTTGCCTTTATTGCGGTCATGCTGCAGTTCTTCTGCGCGTTCTTTGCTTACGGAATTGGACATTACCCGTACATTCTGGACCCTTTCATTACGATTCAGGAGGGTGCGACCCAGGAATCGATGGGCATTGCGCTCGTCATTGCCTTTATCGGCGGCTTATGCTTGCTTATCCCGTCGCTGGCGCTCGTATTCAAGCTGTTCCTGTTCGATGCGGATTATGTGAAGGGCAAGAAGTGAGGCGGCTGCTGGACAGCCGCATGTTACGGCTCCCGGCGCTTTGCCGGGCATAGGAGGGGAGTCGGAGTGAAGAGGAACAAATCGCTGTTGTCCGAACAGCTGTCGAAGCAGCGGAGGAGCATGCTTCTTCTTGGAATCATATCGCTGGCGCTAGGCGCTGCTATCATAGGGCAAGCCGCGCTAATGGCTGAAGCTGTCAACCGGATATTTGTGATGAACGCTGCCCCATCGTCAATTCTTGCCTTGCTGGGCTCGCTGCTAGCGGTCATGCTGGCGCGAACGCTGCTTGCGCATAGCAACGGACGGATTGGATTGAGCATGGCGGCCCTCGCCAAAAAAACGATGAGGGGAGAGCTGCTGCGGAAGCTGGCAGGCGATTCGGCAGCGGCAACAGCCCGCGGCGGGACAGGCGGCACAGTGAGCGTCATGCTGGATGCGGTCGATGAGTCGGACGGGTACTTCAGCCAGTATCTTCCCCGCATGGTCGAGGCGGCTATCATCCCGCTTATTATGCTGGCGGCCGTATTCGTCTGGCATTATCCGTCTGGGCTCATCATGCTGGTTACGGCACCTTTTATCCCGATATTTATGGTGTTGGTAGGACTCAAGACCAAGAGAAAGTCAGAAGAGAAATATGAGGAGCTGTCCCGGTTCTCCGGTACGTTTCTGGATTCGCTGCAAGGGCTGGTGACGCTTAAGCTCTATGGAAGAGCGCGCCGCCAGGAGGAAGAAATCAAACGCAGCAGTTTGGCTTTCCGTGAGGCCACCATGGGCATTCTGCGTATCGCCTTTACCAACACCTTCATGATGGAATTGATCGTCATGCTCAGCATCGGACTTGTGTCGCTGGAGCTGGCGCTACAATTGGTTGTGTTCAAGACGATGTCATTCCACACGGCCTTTTTTGTCCTGCTGCTCGTCCCGGAGTTTTTCAGTCTGCTGAAAAATACAGGTACGGCCTTTCATAGCGGGCGTACTAGCATGGGGGCGATCCGCAAGGTGGAGCAAATGCTTGGAGCGATGGATGGAGATTGGCAAATGGCTCAAGGAGATTCAATCCAGCCTGACCGTGCTGATCCGGGCATCCCAGTGCCGCCCGTTATCCAATTGAACGATGTGCGTTTCCATTATGGTCAAGGCTCCTTCGAACTGGCTGTCGACCGGCTGCTCATCGAACAGGGCCAGAAGATCGCGATTGTCGGAAGAAGCGGCGCCGGCAAAACGACATTGCTTCATCTTATAGCAGGCTTGCTCCCATCCGCATCAGGCGAAGTGCTGCTAAACGGCCGTCCTCTTAGGGAGTACAAGAATAACTCCTGGTTCGACCAAATGAGCTACATTACCCAGCATCCCTATATCTTCTCCGGGACGCTCGCTGACAATATCGCTATCGACACGAGCCGCGCTGTGACCCGATCCGACGTGGAGCAGGCTGCCGCAGCTGCGGGACTGGCTGAATTGATCGGCGGATTGGAGAGAGGCCTCGATACAGGAGTTGGCGAAGGGGGCCGGGGATTATCCGGCGGCGAGAAGCAGCGGCTTGCTTTGGCGAGAGCCTTCCTGAACCGTCCTGCAATCATCCTGTTCGACGAGCCTACCGTCGGTCTTGATGTACGGACCGAACGGGTGCTGCAGGAGTCGATCGGCAGTCTGGCAAGCGGGGCGACCATGATTACCGTAGCGCATCGTCTCTATACGATTAAGGATGCTGACCGGATCATCTATCTAGAGAACGGTACAATTCTGGGCAGCGGCAGCCATGAAGAGCTGGTCGAGCGCTTGCCGCAGTATGCCCAATTGGTGCAGCTTCAGAGGAAGGGGAGAGCGGGATGAGCGAGCTTACCATCTTGATCAAAGCGATGCTCCGAGAACGGAGAGACATTGCGTTTGCCATTGCCGGCGGCTTTGTCGCCGGAGTCGGAGGCGTGGGCCTATTCTCGGCCAGCGGATATTTGATCTCCCAGACTGTGTTCGCCCCGCCGCTCTACACGCTGATCGTACTGATCTCCATCGTCAAGCTGCTCGGCTTGCTGCGGGCGGCAAGCCGCTACGCGGAGCGCCTTTATTCCCATCAGGCGACGTTCTCCATCCTAAGCCGCCTGCGGACTTCATTTTTTGCGAAGCTGGTGCCTCTGGCGCCCTCAATGCTGAGGACTAGGCGGAGCGGGGATCTATTGGCACGCATTGTAGGCGATGTGGAGAGCTTGCAGCATTATTTTCTGCGCGTTGCATATCCGCCTATCGTGCTGGTAATGGTGTTTCTGGCTACGGTGCTTTTTGCTTCCGCATATTCGATATGGATCGCAGGGCTATTAGTGCTAGGCCTGCTTGGGGCAGCATTTGTTATTCCGGCTGTCATTCTGCGGGGACAGCGGAATATCCGCGGCCGCGTCCGGCTGCATCGGGCGGCGTTATCGACGAATGCAGCGGAACTGCTATACGGCTTTCTGGAATTAAAGGTGTACGGCAAGCTTGATGAGCGGGGGCAGCAGCTGCGGCGGCACTCCGATGTTCTGGCCGATGAGCAGCAAGCAGCGGGCATCCATCTATTGAACGGGCAATCCCTGCATGTAGGGCTTACCTATCTGGTTACTTGGGGCGTGCTGGTCCTTGGCGGATATTTGATCGTTAATGATTCACTGGCAGGCGTATTTCTGGCGATGCTGGTATTGGCGGCACAGACCGTATTCGAGGAAGCGGGAGCCATGGCGACGCTGCCGTCCTACAAGCAAGATAGTGAGCATGCAGCCAGCAGGCTCGCCGAGACTGTGCAACCCGGCGAGGCGCTGCCGCCGCAGCCGGAAGGCTCTCTATCTGATGATGCTCCGCCTTCCGTTGAGCTGAACGGCGTGTCGTTCCAATATGCTGATGAGTGGAGGCCGGCTCTTCGAGATATTCATATCCGGATGGCGGCAGGATCCAAGACGGCCATTGTCGGGGCAAGCGGATCGGGGAAAACGACGGTGCTCGAATTGCTGCTGAAGCTGTATGCGCCGGCACAGGGCCAGATTCGGATGAATGATAAGCCGCTGAACGAGCTCCATGAATCAAGCATCTGGAAGCATGCAGCCGTTGTGCTGCAGCAGGGCCATTTCTTCCGCGGCACCATTCGGGACAATCTGCTGCTCGATGAAGCAGGGCTCTCAGAAGAGGAGTTGCAGGTTATACTGGGTCAAGCGGAGCTGTCTTATAAGAAGCTCGATGACGAAGTATATGAACGAGGCGAGAACTTATCCGACGGCGAGAAGCAGCGCCTTGCTCTGGCAAGGGCAATGGCCAAGGGCGGGCGGCTATGGCTGCTTGACGAGCCGACCTCATCCCTGGACGCTATAACGGAGCAGCGCATCTATCGCAGGCTGTTCAAGCTGGCGGCGAATGATACGCTGATTCTGGTCAGTCACCGGCTAACCGGCCTGGAGTCGATGGATCAAATTATCGTTATGGATCACGGAACCGTAGTTGAGGCAGGCACTTATGAAGAGCTAATGGATAAACGGGGATATTTCTACGAAATGAAGGAGATCGAACGGCAGCTGATAGGCGAAGCCGGTTAGGTCGCAGCTTCAGCATGTGTACAGCAATGGACATGGCTCCTCAGAGCCATGTTTTTTTGTTGTCATCATATGGGAAATAAAGGGTTGACTTACCAATTGCATGATTGATATACTTTCTTAAGAGTAATGATTACGAAAAAGGAGGTGGAACTTGCGTCTACGTCAACTTGGAAAATTAATGCGACATTTATATTCGTAATAGCGTTAATCATTATATTTGCGGTATATCCCGACTTATTCACTACGAATGTATTGGCGAATGTGCAGGGGATGAACACATTCAAGACGATGCTGATCAGCATAGTGCTTGAAGCTATGCCGTTCCTGCTGCTTGGCGTAATTGTCTCGTCGCTTATGCAGGTGTATATTCCCGAACAGTGGATCAAGCGGTTTATTCCCAAAAATCCAATATTGGGCGTGCTGGTCGCAAGCTTCTTAGGCATCTTGTTTCCTGTATGCGAATGCGGACTTATTCCGGTCGTGAGAAGGCTGATTGCCAAGGGCATGCCGCTATACGCGGGTGTAGCTTTTTTTCTTGCCGGCCCGATTGTCAATCCGGTGGTATATTCGGCTACGCTTGTGGCATTCCGAACCAATCCGGATATGGTGTATGCCCGTATGGGACTTGCTGTTGCAGTTGCTGCTTGCATAGGCCTGATCATCTATATGTTCGTTAAACGCGATCCGCTCAAGGACTCGCCTCATTCGGCGCATGTGCAGCATGGGCATGCACACCACTCACATCGACATACGCACAGGACCAAGAAGGGCGGCAAGCTTCAGGAGGCAATCCAGCATGGAGGCGCCGAGTTTTTTGACATGGGCAAGTATTTGATTCTGGGCTCCTTTATTACAGCGCTTATCCAAGCTTTTATTCCGCGTTCTGAATTGATTGGCATCGGACAGGGCGAATATACGTCCCATCTCTTTATGATCGGGTTTGCCTACATATTGTCGCTTTGCTCGACAGCGGACGCTTTTGTTGCGGCTTCGTTTGTGAGCACTTTTTCTGCCGGTTCCCTGTTGACCTTCCTGGTGTTCGGCCCGATGATTGATTTGAAAGGAACTCTGATGCTGCTGTCCGCGTTCAAAGCCAGATTTGTCATTTTGCTGATCGTGCTGGTCGCGATCATGGTGCCGATCGGCGCGTTGATCATTGGCAGGTTTTATTTTTGAATTAAGGCAGAGGGGAGGATACTGAATGCATGAGCACAAGAGCATGGGGATCCATTATCTGATTCGAGCCGGCATATTGGCAGGCTTCTCGTTCTACGTGGTTAAGCTGGTCAAGATGGACAAGCTTCAGTACTACATCGTGCCGAAGATGATCCCGTACGTCAAGATTACGTCCGTCGTGCTGTTTCTGCTTGCCATCTATTATATCTACTTAGCCTTGCAGGGCACGCATAAGGAGCAAGAGGCAGCGGAATGCGATTGCGGACATGCTCCCTCCAGCTCAATAAGCAAAAATATACTGATGTACGGAGTATTTATTGTGCCGCTTATGTTGGGCTTTATGATGCCTGACAAAATAATGGGCAGCGAAGTGGCCGCCGTAAAAGGCATGAACCTCAATGCCAGCAGCAATCAAACACCGCCCATGCCGTCTCCGCCGCCAACTCCTGTTATGGAGGATGAAGAGCAAGAAGATTCATTTGTGGCGATCATAAAAGAAAATTCGCTCATTCCGGAAGACCGGTTGTCTGCTATTGAGGAACGGCTGCAAGAGAGCGTTGCTGGGAATATTGATTTGACGGATGGTTCATTGTCCGCTGAGGATGAGCTTGATGCCTTGTTCCCAACGGATGCTTATACGGAGGAATATGGCGCTCTTGGAAAGAAGCTGTATCAGAAGGAGCTGATACCAGTTATTGAAGAGGGCTTTCTGGAGATTATCACGGCTGTGGATCTATACCGCCAAAATTTTGCAGGGAAGAAGCTGGAGATCAGCGGATTTGTCTATCGTGAGCAAAACATGGCTTCGAATCAATTTGTCATTTCTCGTATGGCTATGACTTGCTGCGCTGCCGATTCTATGCCTTACGGCATTTTGGTTGAATCGAGCAGGGCGGCAAGCTATGCGGAGGATGCCTGGATGAAGCTGACCGGCATAATTGGCCAGACGGAATACGACGGTGTAGAGATTATGAGGTTGGAAGCACTGAAAATCGAGATGATAGAAGCCCCTAATGATCCATATGTGTATCCGTATTTTGGCGATTTTTCGGATCTGGTTCCTGAATAAAAACAACCGCTGAGACTCATGCTCAGCGGTTGTTTTTTTGACTGCAATGGTTTGACTGCAATAGAATGAGAAAGCTTCGTCTTTAGCATTATGTGAACTTGGATGGTCTAATTTGATTTCAAACGGATGGTTGCAGGGCATGATGGATTGTTTATGATGAAACCGCAGGTACTTATGAGCGGAGGTAGTATCAGATGGGGGCAAAATCGGTAACAGCCGGATTCATGTCTGCGGTGCTGGCTTGCACCGGCGGAGCGATTATGATCGTACAGGCAGCGCAAGCTGCGGGTCTGGCGAAGACCGAGCTTGTCTCCTGGTTCACCTCGGCTTACGTGATCGGCGGCTTGCTGAATCTATTATTGACATTGAAATACAGGATTCCGTTCGCCGGAGCGCACTCTATTACAGCCACTGCGTTCTTGGGCACAACGGCGGTCGGCTTTTCCTTTCCGCAACTGGCTGGGGCATTCATTCTATCGGGCGTTCTTATTCTGCTTGCTGGCCTATCCGGCTTCTTCGCCAAAGCGATAGACGTCATTCCCAAGCTGCTAATAGACGCATTGCTCGCAGGGGTGCTTCTTACTTATATAGTCAGGATGATTCCCGCTGCTGTTCAATTGCCTTGTGCGGGATTGCTGGCTGCTGCGGGTTACTTCATTCTGCCTATATTTATCAAAAGATTGCCGCCGCTGATCGGGGCGATTGGACTCGGGCTGATCGGGCTTCTGCTTCAAATGCGGTTGCCGGAATTGCCGCAAGCACAATTTCTGTCCCCAATTATCGTCATCCCCGAGTTCACGCTGCAAGGTCTGCTGTCCATTGCAATTCCAATGTCCCTCTTGATCTTAAGCAACGATCTTGCAGTGGCGCTTGCGGCACTAAGGAGCAATCAATTCAAGCCGCCTGTGAATAAGACGCTGATGGCATCTGGCTTGGCGAGTATGGGGACAGGGTTGTTTGGAGGGAATGCGGCGAATGTGGGAGGGTTAATGAGCGCCCTCTGCAGCAGTGCAGAAGCAGGTCCCCACCAGCGAAGGTATCTGGCTGCGGTCATTTCAAGTGTGATCGTAATTGGTTTTGGCCTATTTTCTTGGCGGGTGATTGATATGCTGGATATTCTCCCGGCATCCTTTGTAGCTTTATTGACAGGCTATTCCTTGTTAGGGCTATTTCTTCGGGCGCTGAAGAGCGCTTTTGCCGATAAACAACTGCTTATTCCCGCGTTAATTACCTTTGGCATTGCCGCCCTTCATCTGAGCATGCTGGGCATCGCTACGCCTGTCTGGGCACTGCTCGGCGGAATGGTCTTGCTGAAGCTGAAGAAGAAACGTGCTGCCAAAAGCTATATGTAATAGCATCGCCCTTCAGCCAGCTTATGCCCGGCTTTATGCGGATGTAAGCCGGCTATTTATGTTGGATCGGCGGGCCAAACCATTGTTGCAAATTCTTGAACATGGCTGTCTGCATGTTAACTTGTACCGGCTGGTAACACTCCGCTTGATTCCGCTAGAGCAGCTGAGGCAGACCGGTTCCATATCGGAGTAACTTGCCAACCAGAGAATATGGCATCGTTCCGAATCATGGAGAAAATCGGCATGCGAAGAGAAGCGCATTTCAGGAAATGCATACCCGCCCATTACAAGAAGGCTACAGGATGGTGGGATGAGTATTTTTACGCTATCTTTGAAGAAGAGTGGAATGACAGCAATTCATAGTGGGTGAATGTAGAATTGACCTTATAGGAAGAAACTGCAAGACATGAAGAGATGGTGTTGATAGAATAAGCATATAGTCAGTAGAAGCTATCATGCGAGAGGGGCGGATACGATGACACTTGTAGAGGATCGGCGGGTCGCTGTCGTGACTGGAGCAACTGGGGGAATGGGTAGAGAGACGGCAGCGATGCTTGCTGAGAAGCATGGAATGAAGGTTTTCCTCATGGGGCGGAACCGCGAGAAAGGGCTTGAAGCTGTCCGATATGTGAACCGCCGCAGCGGCCGGAATGATGCGCAGTTTGTGCTTTGTGACCTGGCATCACTTGCCAGCGTCAAGACTGCAGCCGAGGAATTATCCGCATCCCTTGAACGAATTGATGTGCTTATCAACAATGCAGGCGTTATTACGATTCGCAGAGAAGAGACGGAGGACCGCTTTGAGCGTCAGCTTGGCGTCAACCATCTGGGGCATTATGTGCTGACAGGGCGGCTGTTGCCTCTGCTCGCGAAGAGTGAGGCCGGACGCATTGTCGTCGTATCCTCTGGCGCTCATAAAATCGGACAAATGGATTACAGTGATCCGCAGTTATTGAAGCGCTATACGGTATGGGGCGCTTACGGGCGCTCCAAGATAGCGAATATTTGGTTCACGAAGGAGCTTGCCCGCCGCTTGAAGGGAAGTGCGATAACGGTTAACGCTCTTCATCCAGGCGCAGTGTCTACGGACATTGGCGTCAACCGGAGTACGGGCTTCGGCACAATGGTGCATCGCTTGATGCGCCCGTTCTTTCTTACGCCAGAGCAAGGCTCGGCAACCGCCGTATACTTGGCGGCATCTCCCGATGTTCAGGGCCAAAGCGGCGGGTACTACTATAAGCAAAAGCTGGCGCCTGTAACCGCACACGCAGGAGACGCCGAAGCGGCCAGCCGCTTCTGGAGCTGGAGCGAGGAAGTGACGGGCTATCAATGGCCGGAGGTATAAGCTAAGAATGGGCTGAGACATCAGCATTATTTGCAAAGGAAGTGGATGTACGTGCTAAGCGTCAACAATGAGAGGAAGCTGCATCAGACCGTTCAGGAGCATGGCTTCGAGCATGCGCTCGATTACTTGAAGAAGACGGTACGCCAAGGCATTCGTCTGACTAAACAACAACCGGAGGGGTACGAAGGGGCTGGCAACTCCCGTATTGGAGGCGATCCCGATCTGCCCGCAGATATGGAATGGCCGCTTGATGAAGACGGAACGCCTATGACTTTCTTGGCGCAATTGCGGTTGTCAGAGATTGCGGTTCACGATGCATCGTCCCTTCTTCCGAAGGACGGGATGCTTGTTTTCTTTGTCGGAATAGATGAACCTGCCTATCATATTGAACACCGAGTCCTGTACTTGACCGAGAATCAGCTGCAAGCTGCAGAGCACAGGCAATCGCCGGAGAACACATCGCTTGAAGACGAATTTACGGGATACTCGGTAACGGCGCGGGCATCTATCGAACCGCCAAATTACGGCTATACGGATAGCGAGCAGCTGGAGGATGACGAGCATGATTACGATCAATATGAAGAGCTTGCCTTTGATCTGACAGAGCATAGCTCCAGCGATCTGGCGGTAATGTTCGGGTATCCTGCGACTCAGCATGGGGATTGCGAATATGAAGCGGCACTTGCGCTGCTTACGGGCGAGAATTACAACTATTCGATATCAGATGCTCTGGGCCGGATCAAGAAGCACTTGAACGGGGATCAGGCTGCAGCGGAGAAGGAAGTGGGCGACACCTTGCTCCTTCTCGCGTTAGACTCCGATCATGATGTCGGCTTCTGCTGGTGGGATGCGGGAGAGCTTCAATTCTATATCCGGAAGGAAGATTTAGTCGCGGGGAATTTCACCCGTACCTATTGTTCCTTATATTCCAGCTAATCTAGCAGCAGCGGCAGTCTTCTTCAAAAGACTGCCGCTGCTTTTTCTTATTTAGTTGATAACATAGCCCAATAGCGTTTTTTGTCCCATTCAATGCGGAAGCCGAATGTCTCGACAATGAAACGTATCGGAACCATCGTATATCCCTCGGAGATATATGGCTTTGCATCAATGGTTTGTTTCTTGCCATTAACGATAACTTCATTGGAATCTATGCTCAAAATAATTTGGGATCCTTCGTGCTTCAAAACGACTTGTCTGCTCTGGCCATTCCAGCTGAAGTCGGCCCCGATCCATTCCAATAATCCGCGCAGCGGCACCATAATCCGGCCGTTGTTCTGTACAGGCGGTACCGGGAACTTTTGCGCCTCTTGATTAATAAAGATTTTTGGGGTTGTATAGCGAAAATTATCATCCACAAAATGACCGTCTGTTTTAAATTGATTAATGAAAGCCTTAGAGCTTGCATTCAAGGAAGAAACATTGGCATAAATCGCTGTGAGCGTATCTGAGCCGGCTAGCGGTGACAGGTCTGTCACATCCGTCCCGGTGATCTCGATTCCAATTAGACTTAAATGCTGGACAGGCGTTAAATCTGACACCTTATTATTGGACACATCTAAGCTATATAAAGCATTCAAATGCCGGACGGAAGATATATCCGAGATAAGGTTCCCAAAAAGATCAAGATAAGTGAGCATAGACATTTGCTCCAGGCTGCTAATATCCTTTATGAAATTATCGCCAATCTCCAAACGCTTCAGGTTCTTTAATGGACTCAATGCTTGAATGTCAGAAATGAGATTCATCGACAAATTCAAGTTTACAAGTGAGGTCATGGATTGCAGCGTGGTTATATCGGAGATGTAATTCCTATCTAGCATCAAGGTTGTTACCTTATTCAGTCCGCTTAGCGGTCGTATATCAGTAATTTTATTATCTGTCAAAATAATGGACTCCAGCTGGTGAAGTCCTGAGATCGGACTCAGATCGCTCACTTTGCTGTTTACGATATACAATTTCTTTAAGTTGACTGCATGCTCCAATCCTTTCAAGCTTGTAATATGGTTTTGGTTTGCAGAGAGAGACTCGAGCTTGGCCATGTCGGCAGCTGTAATGAGACCAGCAGGTTTGTTCAATTCTTGTCTAACCACAGATTCAAGCCTTTGGTTTTCAAACCGCACTGAAATGGCATTGGCATGAATGGCGTCTCTGTAGCCAATTAGAGATAAAAGACAGATGATTAACCCCACACTTACCGTTCGTATAGGCCAACCCATACGATATCCGCTCATGATTACTCCGCCTTCCCGTATTTTCTTCCTATACTGACGCTCCAACTAGGATAAAAGTTACATTAGACCGATTCGACAAAAATATGGAACGAAACTATTAATTTGACGAAAAATTGTAACTTGCTGCGTGTTAAATGCGTTTAAAATTTAGAAAGCAAGCAATTTACAATACTTTTTTGAAGGAGTGGGGAATTGAGACGGTTTTTGTTGTTGGCATTTTTGATGCTTTGCGGTTGTGTCAGCCCTGGTGAAGAGAAGCAAGAGCAAACCGTAATGATTGACAATCCTGATGTGGTCATTATCGGCTCTGAGATTGAAGGAGCATATCTGGCTCGAGCGGCACAGGACGAAGGGCTATCGGTTGTCATCCTGGACCCGAGAAAGCAAGCTGGGGGACAGCTGCTGCAAGGCCAGATGTTATATCTGGACGAGCCGACGGATGCTTCAAATAATACGCTGCTGCAGGGCAAGGTTGGACAATTATTTGACGAGTACAAGAAAGGGAATATCCGCAAGCTAAAGGATTTTGAAGCTTATTATAAGCAGCTGCTGTCAGGCATACATATCGAATCCGGTATCGAAATCCTGTCACTCGATAAGGATCAAGCTGGCGAAAACAAACAAGCTTTGAAGAGATTGACATACAAGAATCAAGCTGGCGAAGAGAAGACGGTTGAAGCTAAGTATTGGGTGGAGAATACGGATTTTGCGTACTTGTCCAGCCAATTATCGCAGGATCGGATACCGGGCGTCGAATCCATCTTTAATCTGGAAGAGAAGGCACATATGGCTTCTTCAATTATGATGAAGTTCAAGGGAGTGGACTGGGACAGCTTCCAGAAGGCTGTGATGGGATTGGATCAGGCTGCGAGGGAAGAACGGTACGGCGGTACGACTTATGTCACGAACACATTTACATGGGGGTTCGGCAATGTTGGCAGCAGCTATACGCCTACCCGCGAAGATATATTCTTGCGCGGTCTGAACATTGTGAATCAAAAGGATGGCGAAGCGTTAATTAATGCTTTATTGATCTATAATGTCGATCCGTCCGATTCGGAGCGGGTAGAAGAAGCTGTTGCGCTTGGCAAAGCGGAGACAGACCGCGTACTGACCCACTTGCAGAAGGAATTGCCCGGATGGGAGAAGGCGCAGGTAAACGGTTATCCGGATTATCTGTACATTCGCGATTATGACCGTTATGTGACGGACTATGTGCTTACCGCAACAGATATGTTCTCAGGGAGTATGTTCTGGGACAATGTGAGCATTGGCGGTTATCCGCTGGACATCCAAGGCGTGATAGGAGACCGGTGGGGGAGAGCGCTTGGCAAGCCCGATAAGTATGGAATGCCGCTGCGTTCATTTATGTTGAAGGATTATTCGAATGTCCTCGTCGCGGGCAAAAACGTAGGCGCTACAGCGCCGGCTTATGGCAGTGCGCGTATTCAGCCGAATACTTCGCTTGCTGGAGAGGTCATTGGCATTATACTGGGCCAGATTGACGGCAAGACAGAATTGGCAGATCTGACGGAAGAAGACATGAAGGAGCTGCATGCTTATATCGAGAAGAAATATAAGATTGAGCTGAACAGTGAAAGCGGAGCGAATAAGATTGCCAATTATACGGAGGAAGAGCTCATATTGATTGATAAAGGTCATCTGATCGTGAGTAAGTAATACGTTCATTCGGAAGTCCAATGCCCTCCCATTGGCACCCGGCTTATTGGAGGGCTTACAGGCTTGATTTTTTACTATCAGCTATTATAATAGGTTTAAAGGATTAAACGAATGAACGAAATGAGTGGAGATCATGAGAGCGCAAAACGAACAGATATTGCAGCAATTCAAAGCTTGTATTCCTTTGCTGGACGTGTTGGCGGATGAAAATCGCCAAGCGATTATTATGCTGCTTGCCAGGCATAAGTCCGGGCTTAATGTGAACACGATAGCGGAACATATCGATTTGTCCAGACCTGCGATTTCGCATCACCTCAAGATGCTGAAGCAGTCCGGCTATGTTCGTTCAGAGAAGAAAAGCGTTGAAAATTATTACATGCTGACGGTCCGCAAGCCGCTGGAGCAGCTCAAAGCGCTGATCACAGCTATTGAAGCGGAGTGCGACAAAGGGGAATAGCAGCCATATATTAGAGGATAAACGGTGAAAGGCCGGTTACTTTTGTACGATTCGTTCAAATGTTTAAACCAATAATCATAATAGGAGTGATCCCCATGAAAGCGATGGTTATCGAGAAATACGGAAAGCATGTGCCTTTAATGATGAAACAATTGCCACTTCCTGATATCGGCGATCATGATGTATTAGTAGACATATATGCGGCCAGCTTAAACCCGATTGATTTTAAAATCAAGGAAGGCAAGGTCAAGTTTCTGCTGAGCTATGATTTTCCGCTGATTCTGGGCAATGACTTCTCAGGCGTGGTAGCCAAGGTTGGCAGGAGCGTGAAGGGATTCAAGCCGGGCGATGAGGTGTACGGCCGGCCGCGCAAAACCCGCATTGGCACACTTGCAGAGTATATATCCATTCATGAGGATGATCTTTCGATTAAGCCGAGCAATCTAAGTTTTATCGAAGCAGCATCCATCCCACTGGTTGGACTGACAACTTATCAGGCTTTCCACGATATGCTGGACCTCCAGCGCGGCCAAAAAATATTGATTCATGCTGGAGCGGGCGGCGTAGGCACCTTTGCCATCCAGTTAGCCAAGGGGATGGGAGCATATGTAGCCACAACAGCAAGCGATAAAGGCTATGAGCTGGTAAAGTCGCTGGGCGCCGATGAAATTATTAATTATCGCAAGCAGCATTTCGAGGAGCTTCTGTCTGGTTATGATGCGGTGTACGATACGCTTGGAGGCGAGGCGCTGGAGAAGTCATTCCGCATATTGAAGCCAGGCGGGAAGATTGTATCAATCTCCGGCATGCCTAACGCCAGATTCGGCAGAGATGAGGGGCTAGGCTGGGTGAAAAGAGTAATCTTATCGATTGTAAGCCGCAAGCTGACAGCGCTAGAGAAGACAACTGGCACAAGCTACCGCTACCTCTTTATGAAGCCAAGCGGAGCGCAGCTGATGATACTGAAGGAGCTCCTTGAAGCAGGCCGCATCAAGCCTGTTATAGATAAAGTATATCCGCTGAAGGATGCCGGCGATGCGATGGACTACCTTGCAAGCGGCACAGCAAAAGGCAAGGTCGTCATTAGCATGAAGTAACGGCTGTGCTGCAAGATTGTACCTGCTGCGATCGTGCGAATTTCTAAAAGTTTGCTCGAATTTTGACTAGTTTTGCATGTGACACGCTTCGACAGAAACATTTTCCTCTCTCAAATCGTTAAAGAGTTATTCGCTGGCTCGCATCCGATTACGGAGTGATTGATGTTCCAGCAAAAACTTATGGGAGGACTGCAATTATGAGGAAAATCGCTCTTGCAATGCTTGCACTAACCTTACTGCTTGGACTGGCAATTCCGATCGCGGGAGCGTCGTCGCTCACGACGGAAGAGAAGTTCCAGGTGCTCAAGCAGAAAGGCATTATGACTGGATTTGAGGACGGCTCATCCCGCCTCTACGAATCCATGTCACGGGAACAATTCGCTACTGTACTCTACAAGCTGCTTGAACTGCCGCAATCCGGTTCAACGCCAAGCTATGTGGATGTGCTCAAGACACGCTGGTCTTACAATGCAATTCAAGCGGTACGAGGCGCAGGCCTGATGGTTGGCAAAGGGGATAACAAATTCGCGCCGACTGCTCCGGTGAAGGTGGAGGAGCTGGCCGCCATCCTGCTTAAAGTAAACAATACCCCATCCAATTCGAATATTTCGTTCACTGGCAAAGTATCCTCCTGGGCCAAGGGAGCGGTCGGAACCGCACTTAGCAAGGGCTGGATCGAGCCACGGAATGATTATACGGCCAACGCTACGCGCGCTGTGCTTGTAGATGCGGTCTATGCCTTATATTCCGGCTGGGATACTGCTCTCGATGTGAGATCGGTAGAAGCGGTAGACATCCAGCTGGTAAGAGTTAACTTGAAGACAAAAATCGATTCAGTAGATACATCCAGATTCTCGCTTAGGGATGACCGTGGCAACTCGGTGCAGGTCGTATATGCGTCCGTGGCAAACGATGGATTCTCCGTATTGCTTTCTACGGGCTTTCAAGCGGAGAACCGCACCCATTATTTGACGATTGACGGCAAGTCGTGGACGTATACTTCAACCAAGTCGGATACGACGAAACCGACGATTACCGCTTTTGAACGATTGGGCGCTCGCGTCTATGTGTTGACATTCTCGGAGCAAGTAGACTCGGGAACAGCAACGAATGCGAACAACTATTCCTTCTCCGGCGGCCTTAGAATTACATCGCTGCAGCTGTCTTCAGACAAGAAACAAGTGACGCTAACGACTTCCAACCAGACGAATAATACACGTTACTGGCTGACAGTCAAAAACGTCAAGGACCTCGCCGGCAATGTGATGGACACTCGCAACGACTTGTCGGTCGTCGGCAATGACGATGCAACGAAACCTACAATCATCGAATCGGAATTCAAAGTGAATACGGATGCATCATTAACGATCAAATTCAGTGAACCGGTCAAGAGGGAAGTAGCTATACAGACAGGTCGCTACAGCATCAGCGGCTTGTCCATCGTATCCGTAAGTCTGGACACAGAAGGACGCACCGTTACGCTGCGGACTTCCGCACAGAAGGACAAAACGGTATACAGCTTGACGGTATCAGGCATTCCGGATCTGGCCGGCAATGTAATGGATACGAAGACAGGACTGTTATTCGGGGGCATCTCCAATCCTGTCCTGCCGGTGAAGCTGCAAAGCATTGCGGCTATCAATCAAAATACAATTGAGATCTCGTTCGACAGAGATATTAGCGATGCGGACGTGAATGCTCTTGGTGTAGCCATTCTGAAAGACAATGGCAGCAGCATCAACAATAACGGATGGAGCAAATATGCGGTGCGCAAGGCAGGCACGAACCGTGTTGTCATAGTTCAGCTCCGTACCGGTACTGATCCCAATCCGAACCTGTTCCAAGCAGGCCATGTCTATACGGCAAGAGTAACTGGCGTAACCTCGCTTCACACACTAGAAGCTGCGAATGAAACGACATTTGCAGGTACGGTAACCGCCAATGATCTGCCTTACGCGAAGCAAGTCGTTGTGCTGAACCGTTCGACGATCAAAGTCATCTTCAGCGAGCCTGTGAAAAATGTGAGCGCGCAATACTTCACATTGAAGGAGCGCGACGGGGATGCTGTGGCAATCTCAGGCGATGATCTGAACAATTCGAACGCGATCGTTACCGAAGTGACGCTCAAGCTGTCCAAAGACTTAACGGCAGGGAAAGTGTATGAACTCGGATTTAAACCGGGTATCACAGACTCGGCAGGCTTCAACGGATGGAAAACGAAAAACGGCAACGAGGATATTAATATCTTGTTCACAGGAGTATAATATCTCCTTACAAATAAGGCAAAAAGCAGCCATCTTCAACGATTGGCTGCTTTTTGCTGTGTCAGGGGCGGCTGAAGACAATCATTAAGCGCGGGTGGTCTAAAAGGTTGAACGGTATCATAGAATCCTAACTGTTGTTACTAAAAATGGGAGGTATTAGGAATGAAGAAAAAACTTGTTGTTACTTTAGTAAGTGCGGTTATGTTATTGGGGTCTGTATCTTATGTATTTGCTGCCACGTATACATCAACCGCGACCGTGACAGGCGGATCTACGCCAATGACCAAAAGCGGTTCTACAATTCCGGGCGGGCATAAATATGCCAAGCTGACATGTACAGGCAGCGGTTCTCAGGTAGCTGGCATGTGTACCGTGATGCAGGGAACGAATCACGTTGTGTCGGAAGTGATTGATACAACGAACAAAACAAAAACAAATGATGTCTATCTTGCTGGCGGCAAACAATATCATGTTGTTGTCAGCTACGTGGATGAATATACAAATACCGGCGCTACTGTGAAAGGTACTTTGACTTACACTGATTAATATCGGCATCACGATTGGACAGAAGTGAAGGGCCGCGAAGATGTTGATGTGTAGATTTGCTCTTATCCAGCTATACTAAGACAAGCAATTTTTAGGAGTGGATACATATGGGGCATATCTGGGCGATCTACATGAGGGATCTTCGCGGTATTTTTCGGAATCTTGCTGCTTCTGTCATTATTATCGGCCTTGCATGCCTGCCATCCCTGTACGCATGGTTCAACATCAAAGCTTCCTGGGATCCATACGGCCAGACCCATTCGATCGCAATTGCGGTTGTGAACAAAGATGAAGGAGCCGTACTTCGCGATACGCCGATTCATGCCGGGGATGAGATTGTAGCCTCCTTGAAGGAAAATAAGCAGATTGGCTGGGTATTCGTTGAGGAACGCAAAGCGATGGAAGGCGTCATGCATGGGGACTATTATGCCAGCATTACGATTCCATCGGATTTCTCTGCCAAAATGGCTACTGTGCTAAGCGATAATCTTCAGCAAGCGGAGCTGGATTTTGCCGTCAATGAGAAGATTAATGCGGTATCTCCCAAAATTGCCGAGAAAGGGGCAAGCGGCATTGTCGAGCAGGTTCGCGCCAGCTTCGTCAAAACGGCGAATGAGACGATCTTCCGCATCTTTGCCCAAATTGGCATTGAGCTCGAGGAGAACAAGCCTGCGATCGAGCATGTGCGCAGTGCCGTCTTCCAATTAGAGTCGCTTATCCCGGCGATCAATGAAGCGATAGCCACGGCGGCAACAGATATCGAAAAGTCCAAGAAAATCGCCAGTACCGTTCAGGCTGAGCTGCCCAAGGCTGCCCGTCTTGCAGAGGAAGGGGAAGCCTTTACGGTACAGCTAGGGCAATTCTTCGACCAGAGCGGCTTGGCGCTGGATCAGGCTGGGCCGCTTATCAAACAAGACCTGCAGCTATTGCTCCAGTCTGCTCGTTCCATGGAGGAGCTAACGAATATTTTGCAGGATTCATCTATTGATCCTGAGGATGTGCGGGCTCCGCTTGAGCTTGCGGGAAGACGCTTAACAAGCGCGGTGACCGTGACAGACGGCTTGATCAGATTGCTTGAACGAGTGAACAAGCTTGCGGAAGGCAAGCTGCTTGCGTCTGCCATTGTTGAATTGCAGGGCGTGCATAGCCGGTTTCAGCAGCAGCTGTCCCTTGTCCAGCAAATCAGCAGCGCTATCGAGCGCGGGGAGAAGCCAGCGCAATCGCTGGTAGACAGCTTAAGCGCCTTATCGAAGAAGGCTGCTGCAACGCTCAGCGATCTGCTGGGTCGTTATGACAGCGAGCTATTGCCAGCTGTGAAGCAAGCCGGCCAGCGAGCGAAACAAGCCGCAGCAAGGGCTGGAGCGGTATTGGGAGATGCGAATAAGGCTATGCCATCGGTTGTAACTATCGTCAATGATGCTGTTAAAGGGATAGAGCTAGGGAGCCGGGAGCTTGGCAAGATTCAAGCGAATCTGCCGGCAGCGGAGCAGAAGCTGAGAGATGTTGCCGCCCGTATTCGGAGCTTGGAGAAGGAAGGCAATCTGGATGAGCTGATTGATCTGCTCAAGAACGACGCAGAGCGCGAAGGGGCTTTTTTTGCAGAGCCAGTCGTATTGAAGGAGAACCGTCTTTTCCCCATTCCGAATTACGGATCGGCAATGTCGCCGTTTTTTACGACATTGTCCTTATGGGTTGGAGCCCTGCTTCTGGTGTCGTTGCTGACGGTGGAGGTTCATCATGGCGAGCACGAATACCGCAGCTATCAGATCTATTTGGGCCGCTACCTGACTTTCTTGTCGATCGCTATCGTTCAGTCTCTTCTAGTGACTTTAGGCGATATTTGGCTGCTGAAGGCTTATGTCGCCAATCCTGTCTGGTTTGTGCTGTTCGGCATTCTGCTTAGCAGCATCTTTATGCTGATCGTATATACGCTCGTATCCATATTCGGGAATGTAGGCAAGGCGATGGCGATTGTCCTGCTTGTGCTTCAGCTCGCGGGATCTGGCGGGACGTTCCCGATCCAGGTGACGCCTCCGTTCTTCCAGGCGATTCATCCGTTCCTGCCATTCACCTATGCGATCAGCATGATGAGGGAGGCGGTCGGCGGCATTTTATGGGATATCGTCCTGCGCGATTTGCTGGTGCTGGCTGCATTCGCAGGAGTGGCGCTTCTGCTTGGACTTGCCCTTAAGAAATGGATTAACCGCTATTCAACCAAAATGGTGGAGAAAGCAAAGGAGAGCGGCTTGATCCATTAATCCATGAATGGCAATTGGCAAAGTAATGCAACCAGAACCTCCTTTCATGCGTTTAGTTGATGTGGAGAAATTAGTGTTTGCTTGAGGGGGTTATGGGATGCGCTTGCCCGCTGTACGGGGTATGGGTTTCTTGGTGCTGGGGACGGCCTTAATGCTGATGACATCATGCGGCAGTACAGAGGTGATTCGGCATTACGAAGTGTTCATGAGCGATTCGATGGAGAGGAATGAAGAGGGGGATTTTGAGACAGCAGGTTATTCAAAAGCTAATGCCATTACCACGACGGAATCCCGAAAAAGCTTACTAAGAACCGATGTAAAGATGATTGAAGATTTTTATGATTTGGAGGGCAATTATATCAAGACAGAAATTTCACATACACGAAGTCATATGTCTGAGATTTCCATTACGGACGGAGGATTCCGGCTCAAGAAGGAGCTTCAGGAACCGGCGACGATCTTCATTCCTGAGGATGTATCCGGAAGCTACAGCAAGAAGGATATGACTGATGATGAAGAAGAGATTCTGAAGGAGCATGTGATGACTTATATGAAGTTGCTTGATTAATGCTGAAAAAAAGGATTGCAAAATAGAAGCATTTCGTTTATTGTGGACATTATAGGTCGATAATAACGAGAGAGGGGAAGGAGGAGCCATGCAATATTCGAAAAGCACGGATTACGCTTTGCATGCGCTATTGCATCTGGCCATCTCGGAACGCCGCCAGAACGTCGGCATTAAGGAGCTGTCCGCATCACTGGGCGTATCCGAAAGCTATCTGTCCAAGATTATGTCAAAGCTGAGACAGGATGGGATTGTGCGTGCCGTGCCGGGAGTGAATGGCGGCTATGAGCTTGCGCGGCAAGCCGATCAAATTTCATTTCTCGATGTCATTCAGGTGATTGAAGGAAGGCAGCATATGTTCGAATGCTCAAATTCGAAATCCAAGCAGCATCAATTCTTGGCAGAAGAGGAAGGCGGCGAGCTTGACGAGCCATGTCCTCCGAAGGGCAATGGATGCCTGGTCGAGCAAGTGATGATCGGCGCGGAGCAGCATCTGCATCAATACTTGAGTGATCACACCATCCAGAATATCGTAGACAAAGCCAATAAGCAATGCATTCAGGACCATAACAAGAAGTGATACGCTTCTTGCGCTTTAATTATGGATATTAAAGATCTATGGAGGTAATGATAAAATGACAACAAACACAAAGGTTTTAGATGCAGTTATTATCGGCGGAGGTCCGGGCGGCTTGAACGCCGCTCTGGTGCTAGGCAGAGCCCGCAAGCATGTAGCGGTCATCGATGAAGGGCGGCCGCGCAACGCCGTGACTCATGCCGGCCATGGCTTCCTCACAAGAGACGGGATCAGCCCATCCGAATTCCGTTCCATTGCCAAGGCTGAGATCAGCGCTTATCCTTCCGTCTCGTTTGTTGAGGATAAGGCAGTCTCGATTACAGGAGCAGACGGACATTTTAGGATCAAAACCTCTCAAGGCATTCAGCTTGAAAGCAAAAAGGTGATGTTTGCTGTCGGGATGAGAGACCGGTCCCTGCCAGTACCAGGACTTGCGGAGGTCTATGGCAAAAGCGCGTTCGTATGCCCGTATTGCGACGGCTGGGAGCTGCGGGATGAGCCGCTTGTTATTATCAATAAAGGTCCGGAGATTGTTCATTTCGCTCCCGTGATTTCGGGATGGACGGACCGCTTCACCATCTGCACGAACGGTCCTGACGGTCTGACGGATGCCGAGCGCGAGTCGCTGCAGCGCAGAGTGCCGCTGTATGATTCTCCGATCCGCAATATCCAATCTGTAGACGGCATTGTGCAGGAAGTGATTCTGGAGGACGGAACGTCCATTCCATGCAGAGGCATCTTCTTCAAGCCTGACCTGGAGCTGGGATCGGACTTGCCTCCATCTATCGGTTGTCAATTATCAGAGGAAGGACATGTCGCGGTTGACGCCTTCGGCAAGACGAGCGTTCCCGGCATATACAGCGTAGGAGACATGACCTCGCGCATGCATCAGAAGATTATCGCCGCGGCTAACGGCGCGGTTGCTGCAGCAGCTTTAAATAATGAGCTGAATATGGAGAATTGGTCGAAAAACGGTTGATTCGAATGGAGAGAATATCATAAGAGCTGTCTTCAAGGAGGAGATTGATATGAACCAACTATTTGATGAAGCTTTATGGGAGAAGGAATGGAAAACCCGCGGCGATACGATGGTCAATACGATGAGAAAGGCTGGTGTTGACCCTGCCAAAAGCTTTGATCCGAAAGCCCAAATCTTCAACGAGCAGTCTTTCAATGAAGAAGGGAGAAAAAGAAGCGCGCGAATCTTGAATTGGATAGAAGGCCAAGGCGTTCAATTCAAGGATGCAACCGTTCTGGATGTGGGCGCCGCTTCCGGCGTGTTCACTGTGCCTTTTCTGGAGCGGGGGGCACGGGTAACGGCTATTGAGTCTTCTCTTCCTCAAGTTGAACTCTTGAAGGAGAACACAGCAGCTTTCACGGAGCAGATGGCAGCAATCATCCCGGAGCCCTTTGAAGATATAGACGTGCGGGAAAGAGGCTGGACAAAGGCGTTTGATTTTGTTTTTGCCTCGATGTGCCCTGTAATCGTCGATTGGGAGAGCGTAGAGAAGCTGCTCCTTAGCGCCAAACAATATTGTTACATCAGCATGCCTGTGAGCATTCCCGAGAGCAGCTTAACCCGTGAATTGTGGCCGGTTCTGACCGGCCAACCCTTCAAATCGAAGCCGCTGGAGATGGGGTACCTGCTCCATCTGCTTTATCTCAAGGGGTATTCCTATGAGTCGCTCATTACAAGGGAAGAGAAGGAGACAGAAATGTCTCATGCGGAGGCGCTGCAGGAAATGCTGAAGAGACTGCCCAAGCTCGGCCTCCCTGGGGATGAGCGCAATCAGGGACTTATAGCCGATTATTTGAAACAAGCGTATCCGACAGGAAAAGTTACGGTGAAGCAAGGCGGACGCTTTGGCAAAGTGCTGATTCGATTGGACAATGAGAGGATGTACGATCGAGGAGAAGCATAATGGAGAAGAAGCCGGGATCATGTCCCGGCTTCTTTAATTTACTTTGGCAGCGAGCCTTCCAGCCAAATGATATGGGCTTGAAATCGCAGCTGCTTGAGGTCCAGCGCTGTCAGTGTCGGCAGGCCATTTTTTGTTGCAACTAGGACTAGGCGTGAATCGGCGTTCCAGCTGACCTTCGCGCCGAAGGCTTCGAGCACAACCCGAGCAGGGATATACGCCCGGCCTTTGCTTAATATCGCTTGAACTGATGATTTTTGGACAGTTCCATTGATGGAAATGAGATCTTGGTAACCGTTGAGGTTGGTTGTTTGGGTGGGGGAGTTATCCATTTGTGCGTTGACAAAATGACCCATTCAAAATAACATACGTTATATAACTAGTGTTATACAACGGAGAGGAGAGTCATAAGTGCCGCCAAAAGCTGAGCTTACCAAAGAAAAGGTGTTATCAGCCGCATTTGAGCTAGTGCGAAAGAATGGGCTTGAAGCACTGTCTGCCAGGAACGTCGCAGAAGCGATCGGATGCTCGACGCAGCCGATCTACAGCTTGTACAGCAGCATCGACGAGTTGAAGGAGGGGGTGTACGATAAGGCGACTGAATTTGCGCGTGAAGCGATGCTTGCTTATCAAGACCCTCATCATTCACCGGCATTAAATGTGACGATAGGTTTTCTTTATTTTGCGCAGGAAGAGAAATATCTGTTCCGGACATTGTACTTAAGCGGCTACAAAACCTACAATCCGCATACGGATGAATTTCTCGGGGAGGAGCTGACCACCCGCTACATGCGGTACAGCAAGCGGCTTAATATGGTGTCTGATGAGCAAATAAAGAGAATTTTCCTCAAGCTGATGATCTATCTGATCGGTATCGGGACGCTGCTTAATACCCGTACGCTGGAGCTGGACATGGATGTGGCGACCGAAATGATACGAGAGATGTATGAGATGCTGCTGCTGAAGGAAGGGATCACCTACTAATGGGCAAAGGGGAGTATGCCATGGCTGTTCAAATCGGCAGGAAACTGGCGGAAGGCGGATGTGCGGAAGTATTCGAATGGGAAGAGGGCAAGATTGTCAAGCTGGCAAAGCCCAATACGAATGAATGGGCTCTTCAGAGAGAGCTGAATCATTGCCGAATCGCAAAAAGCTGCGGACTTCCTGTGCCAGACGTATATGGGCTCGTTCATTGGAACGGCCGTCCTGGCATCGTATTCGAGCTAGTAGAGGGAGAATCCCTGATGACGCGTTTTGTCGATCGCGCTGTATCGGCACTTCATCCAGAAGCCGCGGCAAGCGGGGGCAACTACGATTATCTAGGTGCCGGGATTACAGCAAAGCTATTGCATCAGGTTCATCAGCAATCGGGGGCGGGTATGCCTGAGCAGCGTGAGAACCTGGTGTATGATATCCGTCGCACTTCTTATTTGTCTGAACATGAGCATGACGCCATTATCGGATACCTGGAACGCTTGCCTGCCAAAAAGCAGCTCTGCCACGGCGATCCGAATCCGGGCAACATCATGCTGCGCCATGATGATGCATGGCTGATCGACTGGAATAACGCCTCGGTCGGCAACCCTGAAGCGGACTTAGCGGAATATATACTCATGATCCGGTATGCCATATTGCCTTCTCATTTGCCAAAGGAATTAAATGCAGTATTGGATGCAGCCAGGGAATCTGCCATTCAAAGGTTCATAGAGGAATATGAGAGCCTCTCCGGCATCGGTTACGCGGAGATTGAACCATGGCTGCCAGTTATTGCAGCGCGCAAGCTATGTGCGGATGCCATAAGCGAAGAGGAGAAGGAGTTCCTAATTCGTGAAGCCAGAAGCATCTTCCATAATACATCTCATGCATGATCCGGTTAAGGAATATAGCAGGTAGGTATTTGATATGTGACCATAAGAAAACCGCCTTTGTGAAAAGGCGGTTACTTGTGCTATCATCTCCCGATAGCGTAATCACCTAAAGTGAAGGTCATCTTACTGTCTGATACGCGAGACCTATGGCTCCAGAATCAAAGGTCTTGTTTTCGACTAGCTTAAGATTAACCTTCTCCGTCAGACCTTGGAATAACGGCAATCCCTTACCGATCAGGACGGGAGAAACCGTAATTTTATACTCATCGATTAAATCAAGCTGCATAAGCTGGTGTGCGAACCTTGGACTGCCGAGGATGACCATATCCTTCCCCGACTGCTGTTTGAGGTTATTGATCACTTCCTCGACATCTTCTTTCACGAGTCTGGAATTATTCCATTCGACTTTCTCCAGCGTCGTAGAAAAAACGATTTTGGCTGTCTTTTCAATCCACTCGGCATGATCCCGTTCATGCTGCGAAGCTGATGGGTTGGAAGGAACAGAAGGCCAGTAACTGTGCATCATCTGATAAGTCCCGCGACCCCAAATGACCGTGTCGGCCGTACTCAGAATTTCTTTCGCGTGTTTCTCCAATTCAGCATCGTAGGAAACCCAGCCAATATCCATTTCACCATTCGGCCCTTCTACAAAACCGTCAAGCGATGCGTGTAGAAATAGAACGAGTTTTCTCATTTTCAGTTCTCCTTTGTTCATCAGCGAAATCTACATTATAGATTTACTACATTTTAGCATAATTCAAACTGGGTTGTTTCTTATGGATTGCGATTCACAGAATATTCGTTCCTAATCATTAATCCCACTTTTTAAATATTTTACTTTAAAAATATGAATAATCGATTATAATAGATTTTACCTGCTTTTTTGGGGTCAAATCATTGGTGATAGATGGAGCTCGAATGTGATGGTTAATCGTTCATTTTATTATTTATGGGGTTCGCAGTCTTTGTCCAATACGGTGGACGTTCTCTATTTGGTGGCGCTCACGACGCTTGTGCTGGAGCGGACGAATTCGATCTTTTTTGCGACGATGGTGCCGTTTTTGCGGGTCGCCGCACAATTCCTTAGCGGGCTGGCAGCCCCGCTGATGATCGTCCGGTACAGGCTGCCATTCCTGCTGACGGTATCTCAGCTTGGGCAGTTTCTCTTCTTTGGAGCGATGGCTTTGTATTTGTCTCCTATGGCCCAAGGGGAGTCCTTGATTCCTGTATATGCACTCATTCTGTTCATCTCGTTCCTCGACGGCTGGACCTCGCCTGCCCGCAACGCCTTGATACCGCGGTTGGTACATGATGACAGGCTTCTGAAAGCCAATGCGATGGTCGCTACAACAGACCAGATCATTCAATTCGCCGGTTGGGCGGTAAGCGGCATTCTGGTCGCAGCGTTCGGCCCATTCCCGGTCCTGCTGGCAGTCGCAGCCGGATATGGCGTTGCCATGGCGGTAACGATGCTGATCGAAGATCCGACGGAGACTAAGAGGCGGAGCCTGTGGGATGTGCGTACAGGAATTGCCTCGGCAGACGGAAGTGAGGCGAACGCTCCTTCCAGATGGGACACCTTGAAGGAAGGCTGGGTTGTGTTATGGCAATCCAAGCGGCTGCGCTCGATGACCTTCATGGATGTTACCGATGCGCTCGGCAGTACCGTATGGATTGGCGCATTTATGCTTGTCTTTGTAAAAGAAGTGCTGCTTAAAAATGAAGACTGGTGGGGGTATATCAATGCCAGCTATTTCGCCGGCACTGTCATTGGCGGCTTCCTGGTCATCGCTCTCGTCAAGCGGCTGGAGAAACGGCTGTTCCTGTTCATGCTCATAGGCATGCTTGGCTACGCTCTGTGTACAGCATTGTTCGCTATCAATACGATTGCGCCTCTGGCGCTGCTGATCGTGCTTGTCACCGGGCCTTTCACTGAGCTGTCGGCTGTATCGCGCAGAACGCTTATTCAGAGAAGCTGCACGAAGGATCAGCTGCCCAAAGTATTTTCCGCGCAAGGCACATTGCTCAATTTGTTGTTCGGCATATCCTTGTTCGGCATGAGCTTTATTGCAGAAGTGCTGGGCATCGTCAATATGTATCTGATTGCTGCAGCGATCAGCGTGCTGGCCGCCGGCGTCGGATGGTGGAACCGCAAAGCTTTTGCGGAGGATCGCGCAGAAGATTCATCGCTATAGAAGAAGATAAGGAAGCCTTGGGCTTCCTTTTTTGATTTTGATTCTACAATCTATCATTCTATAATGGAAATATAAACAAGAGACATTGGTATTTTTGGTAAATGATCAGGAGGCAGAATATGGCTAAGAAGATGGAAGAATTTATAGCTTGGGCTCAAGAAAACGGTTGGGACTTAACCAGGAAATCAGAGATTCAATTACATTTAGACAGCAGCATAACGGCTAGATATAATAAAATCCCACCGGAGTATATGGATTTTTTAAGCATAGTTGAAAAATGTATTTCGCCAAATGAGATGACATGGTTTATAGGTGAGAATGAGTTCAATCATCGCTCAGATACTGAATTTAAATGGAATGAATTCGAGTTGATCAGCTTGGAAGCGGCAGCGGATGATCCTAAATGGCAATCAGAAATAACTGCGTGGTGGGATAATTACTTGCCGATCGTCATGTCCGTTGATGGCGGGTATTCTTACTATGCCATTGATTTAACCCATGATAGGGGCGCTATTGTACGCGGATATGAACCTGAGTTCGAAGAGGTTGAAAAAGCAGCCGATGATCTTGAGCATTTCTTTGAATTAATCATGTCGCATTCATTGGAGGTGTAACACAGTGGATAAGAAAGCGAAAAAAATTCTGATGCAAACCTTCTGGACCTCCCAGGGCTGGAGAAGCAGCCATGCGCCATTCTCTGGAGAGGACTTCGAATATGCGAGGAGCCATGGGCTTATGTTCGACCCGCTTACGATCCGGCATGATGAGCTGATCAGCAGGTTGAACGAGCTGCACATTATGATTCCGAAGGAAAGGGTCGCAGCCGCTTTCCTGCATAGTCTGTCCGCCAGAAAGGTGCATCTGCGCAGCGCGCTGTCGAGCTGGGCGCTAACCGCTGAATTGCCGCTGCATACATATGGGGAGCAGCATGTTGCCCTCCCGGGCTATAGCAGCTGCGGTCATTGCGACAGCAATAAGCTGATGTCGGATGCTGATTATACGAACGCCGATCTCAACGTATTGAATTTCGAACGGGTCAAATGGGGAGGCATTCGGCTCAATCATCTGCTCTATTGCTGGCTTGATCTCGAGCTGCTGAGCCGGGAAGAGGAAGCGGCCGTGCAGGAGGAAGATGTTGCTATTCTGAAAAATTTGCTGCAAGCTGCAGAGTCCTGCACGGAGCAAGAAGGACCGCGAAAGCTGGAGAAGCGCTGGAAGGATTGCTTGCCCTCCAGCAAAAATGAACGGGATGTGCTCATGGAAGTGCTGGGCTTTGCCGGTGTTCTTGCGGCAAAGGATACGCCGCGTACGCGTAAGGGATGGGATTCGGATTTTGTCTCGATGGCGGTATGGCAAGGGAGTGACGGATACTCACAGGAGAGGGCCAATCACTTTTTTGGCGGTTTTATGTAGGACCGGAGCAAGTGAGTCATACATTAGCTTTGCGGGTCACCCATCTTGCAATATTGGCGGGCATTCGTTGCTTGGGAACGAATGCCCGCGTCTGTTATCGTTCGCAGCCTAGTTCGGCCAGCATGAGATTCCATTGCTGAAACGGGAATGCCGTATTGTCGGATTGCCGTAGGGAATAAGCATCGTCACCTTCAACAATCCAGCCGAAAGGCTCACGGCAGACCCACGTGCGGTCGATACTCTCCCATTCCTCTTCAGCTTTAGCCATGCTTTCCTCGAACCATTCCCGCAATTCGGATTCGGTATAGAGTCCAGATGCTCTTCGCATCTCCAGCTCCCAAGCCGATATGTCTTGAAGCTCATCCATACTCTGGAGACTGACAAACCTGCGGAGCAGGAGGGCAGGAATCCAAGACTCGAGCTCATGTTCTTCCGCAATTCGACCCACGATCGTCTTATATTCACTCCATCTCAGCACATTCGGGTGGAATTGAGCTTCATCATCCCAAGCAATCTCAATCTCTTCTTCAGCCTCATCCTGAAAGCTGAGCGAGATGTAAGCAAAGTCATCTCCGGGATCCAGAAGCAAGGCATGGTCATCTGTCAGTTGAAAATGAATAGGGTTATCCTCCAGCATCTCATAGCTGAAGTCATCCTGAAGCCCCCAATGATAACGGTCCCAAAACGTTCTGGAGTAAAACAGCTCTTTCGGCATCATATATCCCACATCCTTTATCCATATTTCCAGTTAAAACTATATACCCGCCAACTGCATGCAAGGTTTCATATTCGCTGGCATTATTTAACCCCGCTTCGTGACACCAAGTTCTCCCCATATTAAAAAAGACGCATCCCTTCCTCCATTGTATAGAGGATGGATGCGTCTTTATTCTTACGCAGATGCTGGTCGTAGAGCACAAGTTAAGCTTTGGCCGCCGCTTCCTTGAAGGCCTTCTCCAGCTCATCGGCTTTCTCGGAAATCAGGAACAGGACGTAATCGCCTTCTGTGGCGATTTTATAGTTCTGAGCGAGCTTATAGGGTTCCGGCAAATAGTTCTCGAACATTCTCTGTACGTCTGCCGCGCGCTGCTCCATGCTTTTTTTGATTTCAGCGATATCTTTGTTATCCTTCACTTTGACGATGGCAATCTCGTTGGAGCTGAGATTGAAAGCCGGTGTTTTGATCGTAAATTCATCAATCAGGTCGGTATCGATGACATAATAGGTGTCAATATCGTCTTTGGTCAGGTCCATAAGGCCTGGTTGTTCTATTTTGTCCAGCATGGCTTTCATGATTTTATCGGTAGACGAATCGGCTTTGTTGTCATCCGGCTTTTCGGTATTGTCCGGCACATCGGACGGGCTTGGGCTCGGCGTCGGGCTTTCGCTTGCGATTGGCGTATTAGTTGCTGGCGGCGTTGCGCCATTATTGTTGCTATTGCCGGAGCATGCGGTCAGCAAGCTGCCAAGCAATGCGGTGACGACGAGAAGAGACATAGCTGTTTTTTTCATGGGGTTAATCTCCTTGTTCTGAAATTCTAATAATCGGAGCTCTTCGATTACGACCTATTGACGACATTTCAATTTGAAATGTTGCAGAAAACCAAATATTTGTATGCGCAGCATAGTGAAGAGAGCAGCAGTAATAGTCAAATAAATATGATTTCTTTGCAATTATTGGATTACAATAATAGGTGAAGAATGAAGAGCAGGGGGGCAACTATGATGGAATCCAAAAGAGCTGCAGCGGAGCAGGCTGTGGAGTATGTACAGGACGGCATGATCGTTGGATTGGGCACGGGATCGACAGCATATTGGGCGATTCAGAAGCTGGGCAGTAGAGTGAAAGACGGCCTTGGCATTCAGGCGGTGGCGACTTCTGTTCAATCTGAGCAATTAGCCCTTGAGCTGGGCATTCCGGTTCTGTCTCTATCCGATGTGTTCGAGATTGACTTGACGATCGATGGAGCGGATGAGGTCGATAGCGACTGGAACTTGATCAAAGGCGGAGGCGGCGCACTGCTGCGCGAAAAGATCGTGGCAGCCGCTAGCAAAGAACTTATTGTGGTGGTAGATCATACGAAGCAGGTTCAGAGGCTGGGGAAATTTCATTTGCCCGTAGAGATTGTATCGTTCGGAGCTGGCCAGACTCAGAGGAAGCTGCAGAAGCTGGGCTGTATTCCGAGTTTGCGACTCCACCAGAACAAACCGTTTATAACAGACAATGGCAACTACATTGTGGATTGTGATTTCAAGGAGATCAAATGCGCGGAGGAGCTGGAATCTTCGATTAACAGGATTCCGGGTGTGGTGGAGAATGGCTTATTCATACGGCTCGCATCTAAGGTTATGGTAGGATACCCGAATGGCTCTGTGCAGGAATTAGGGTAGGGAGTTCATATTGTTATATTTGCCAAATAGTCGTGCAAGCTATAATCTGTTGACACGCCACCAAACGGTGTCCTATAATCAATTCGTCACCATATGGTGTCCAATTATGCATTTTACTAACAATTAGGTGAGGGTATAGTGATCGAAAACAACGAAATGCGGGATGTATTTGACGCGATAGCCGATCCGACGAGGCGCCAGCTGATCCATTTGCTTGCTCTCGGAGAGGAGCAGCCGCTTCATGAGCTGACGTCACAATTTCAGATGGGACGAACCGCTGTATCCAAGCATTTGACGGTTCTCAAGGAAGCAGGACTGGTTCATGACCGCAAGGTCGGCAGAGAGACGCGATATACACTAAATCCCGCTCCGCTTCGCGAAGTGCAAGATTGGGTAGCGTTCTACAGCAAGTTCTGGAGTGCAAATATGTTAAGGCTTAACCAACTATTAGAGGAGGACGAATGATGAGTTTGGCATTAAACCTGGATTTTCAGTATAAGACTACGATCGAGAAGCTTTGGGCTGCGGTTACGGATTCCGAGAAGCTGGAGAAGTGGGTATTGAAAAATAACTTCAAGCCGATCGTAGGGTACAAATTTCAATTCCGCGCAGAGCCGAATGAGTATTGGGATGGCGTCATTGACGGTGAAGTGCTTGCCGTGGAACCGCCGAATCGCTTGTCCTACACATGGGCTGTAGGCGACGAGAAGCACACGGTCGTATGGACGCTGCAAGAGCTGGAGGACGGAAAGGTTAATCTTCATCTGGAGCAGACCGGATTCTCCAATCCACATGGTCTGGCAGGCGCGAAGCATGGCTGGAGCCAGTGGAGCGGCGAGCTCGAGAAGCTGTTGGCGGAATAATAAACTAGCACTTTTTTGATAATGGAAGGATGTTAAGATGAGCGAATTGAACCAGCAGCATATCGTCATTTTGGGCGCAAGGGAGAACAATCTCAAAAACGTATCCTTACGCATTCCTAAGCGGAAGATTACGATATTCACCGGTGTGTCCGGATCCGGCAAGTCTTCCATTGTATTCGATACGATTGCAGCAGAGTCGACGCGCTTGCTCAATGAGAACTTCAGCATGTTCGTGCGCAATTTCCTGCCGCGCGTGCCGCAGCCGGATACGGATGCAATCGAGAATCTGAGCATGGCGGTCATTGTGGATCAGAAACGGCTCGGTGGCGGCTCCCATTCTACAATGGGCACCATTACGGATATTTCGCCGATTTTGCGTCTGCTCTTCTCCCGAATCGGACAGCCCCATATCGGAGGCTCGCATCTGTTCTCCTTCAACGATCCGCAGGGCATGTGCCCCGAGTGCAACGGACTCGGCCGCAGGCTGGGGATCAATATGAGCAAGGCAGTAGATATGACGAAATCGCTGAGAGAAGGGGCAATCATGCTTCCTGATTACTCGGTGGACAGCTGGGATTGGAATATACTCGTACAGTCCGGCTCCTTCGATCCGGACAAGAAGCTAAGCGATTATTCGGATGAGGATCTGGAGCTGCTGCTGCATGGCAAAGCGAGAAAGGTGAAGATGGATTTTGCGGGCAAAGCAACGAACATTACCGTGGAAGGCGTCATTGAGAAATTCGCCAATAAGTACATCAAGCAGGACGTGAAGACCAAATCCGAGCGGACGCAAAAGGCGGTTGCGCCATTCATCTCGGAGGGGTCTTGCTCCACCTGCAACGGCGCCAGACTAACTCAGGCAGCGCTTGGCTGCAGGATTAACGGGCTCAATATTGCGGAGATGTCCGCGATGGAGGTCGGCCAGCTTATCCGCGTCATTCGTGAAGTTGACGATTCAATAGCAGCGCCGATGATCAAGTCGCTTGCTGAGAGGCTCCAGCATCTGGCAGATATCGGACTGGATTATCTCACATTGGACCGTGAGACAGATACGCTGTCCGGCGGCGAATCGCAGCGTGTGAAGATGGTGAAGCACTTGAGCGGCAGCCTGGTCGATGTCACGTACATCTTCGATGAGCCAAGTGTCGGCCTTCATCCTCGCGACGTGCACAGGCTGAATGAATTGCTCCAGAAGCTGCGCGACAAAGGCAACACCGTCATTGTTGTCGAGCATGATCCTGATGTGATCAAGGTAGCGGACCATATCGTGGATGTCGGCCCTCACGCCGGAAGCCGAGGTGGCACGATCGTGTATGAAGGCAGCTATTCCGGCTTGCTGGAATCCGGTACGCTTACAGGCGATCATATGAAGCGACCGCTCCAGCTGAAGCAAGCATTCCGAAAGCCAACCGGCAGCCTCCCGATCGAGCATGCTGCCTTGCACAATCTGCGCGATGTAAGCGTGGATATTCCAACCGGGGTGCTTACCGTCGTAACCGGCGTTGCAGGCTCTGGCAAGAGTACGCTGATCAATGAGGTATTCCTGAGCGAGCATCCGGAAGCGATTGTGATCGACCAATCGGCGGTTGGCGTCTCGACCCGTTCCAATCCGGCAACCTATACCGGCATTATGGATGATGTCCGCAAAGCTTTTGCGACGGCCAACAAGGTGAACCAAGGCTTGTTCAGCTTCAACTCCAAGGGCGCTTGTGAGAATTGCCAAGGGCTCGGCGTTGTATACACTGATCTTGCGTTCCTCGAAAGCGTGAAGCTTCCTTGCGAGGTATGCGGAGGCAAGCGTTTCAAGGAAGAAGTGCTGGAATATAAGCTGAATGGCAAGTCCATTGCAGATGTGCTGGCGCTGACTGTCGAGCAGGGCTTGGAGTTCTTCGAGCTCAAAGAGGTTGTTCGCAAGCTGCAAGCGCTCAGTGATGTAGGCTTGAATTATATCACGCTTGGCCAGCCGCTCAGCACGCTCTCCGGCGGGGAATGCCAGCGCATCAAGCTCGCCAGCGAGCTGCACAAGCAAGGCAGCATCTACGTCATGGATGAGCCGACGACAGGCCTTCATATGTCGGACATCGGCCAGCTGATGGGAATTATGAATCGGCTTGTTGATGCAGGTAATACGGTGATTGTGATTGAGCATAATCTCGACGTCATCAGCCAAGCGGATTGGTTAATCGATATGGGCCCGGATGGGGGCAGCAAGGGCGGCCAGGTTGTGTTCGAGGGCGTACCTTCAGAGATCATCAAGGCAGAACAATCGATTACAGGCAAATACTTGCAGCAATAAAGCATACGGTTGGAAGGGGATGAGGAGATTGGGTTTCTTGCAAGATGTGCTCTCCATGTTCAAAAAGAGGGAGCTGGCCTTAATCGCCAGCAACAAGGAAGCGGACGGCGTCTATACGTTTCTCTTCGAAAAAGGCAAGGATATGAACTGGCAGCCAGGACAATATGGACTGTTCACTATTACGCATAAGAAAGTAAAAAATCCGACAAAACCGTTCAGCATTGCATCTGCTCCTTCAGAAAACGCAGTCAGGCTTACGATGCGGATTGGCGACGCGCCGAGCGAGTTCAAAAAGGCGATGCTGGAATTACAGCCAGGCATGACCATCAAAATGACCGGTCCGGTAGGGTCTTTTTCCTTGCAGGACAGCAGTCCTTCGCTGCTGATTGCTGGCGGCATCGGCATTACGCCATTCCGGGCGATCGCGAAGCAGCTCGAAGCGGAAGGAAAACGTAACGGGCGTCCTGTCCATTTGCTATATCTGGATAGCGAGGGCTTTTATCCGTATAAGGAGGAGCTTGAATCGATTGAAGAACGCACTTCGCTGCGGATTACGTATTTGCAATCGCGGGACGCATTGAATCAGGAGATCGACAAGTTCGCCGGCGAGCATAAGGGCAGCGGCAAATACTTTGTTGCAGGGCCTAAAGGCATGGTGGATTCGATCTCGGAGTATGTGCAGAAGAACGGGGTTTCTAAAGCGAATATTAAAAAAGATGCCTTTTTCGGATACTAGAGATGATCAGCGTCTGCCTCCTAAGGGCAGGCGCAGACGAATCGATAACGATGGAACGGATACGTTGGACGGCGTTATCCGTTCTTTTTTGCATTTTATGAAACGTTGCAGCGCTTTTCGCAGTATGTATGGCATCAGATTATTTCCTGAAGAGGTGTCCATGATCCAATGACGAATATAGATGCTGTAGAAGAGTTAAGAGCTCAGCTGATGCTGATCGAAAAGTGGGAGCAGGAGCAGAAGGATTTGTTTTTCTGGGAAAAGCTTGGCCGGCTGCCTTTTGCTTTGCTGGACCGGATTACGCCGAAGTTCATTCAAGAGAAAATCGGAACGGCGCTGGACGAGCTTGGAAACTATGTTCAGAGCGGCGGGCAATATCTGATCAGCAAGGAGCAGATGTACCGCAAGTTTTTCCCGAATGGGGAGCAAGACGAGGCAGCTGCCTTGGAGAGGATCAGCCAGCTTCCGCTCGGTAAGATGGACAAGATGGCGGACAGCATTATGGAGACGGGGACCAAGACAGCGACTCTGCAGGGAGCAACGACGGGCTTTGGCGGCTTGTTCACGCTTGCCATCGATATCCCGCTGCTGCTCGGCATCTCGCTTAAAGCGCTGCAGGAGATCGCGATCAGCTATGGCTATGATCCGACAGAAAAGTCGGAGCGAATCTTTATAGTGAAGTGTCTGCAATTTTCCTCGTCCGACATCGTGGGCAAGAAAGCGATCCTAGATGATCTGGCCGCCTTCCAATCCGGCGAGCGAAGCGGGCAGGTGATGTCCCAGCTGGAGGGCTGGCGCGAGGTGATGCTCACGTATAGAGACAACTTCGGGTGGAAAAAGCTCTTCCAGATGATCCCGGTCGCAGGCATGCTGTTCGGCGCTTTCTTGAACCGATCAACGCTGCGGGACGTCGCGGAGACGGGCAAAATGATGTACCGTAAACGGAGAATCCTGGAGAAGCTGAAAGCTGCGGGGGCGGAGTAACATAGGGGATGAGAGCAGGAAGCAGCATGGGGAGCGTGCTGCAAGCCGAGAAAATCGGATTAGAGTGAGGGCAGCGCAGTCGGTGCGTACTTTGGACTGGCATCGCATGTATGACAAAGCAATCGGAAAGAAACCGAACACGAACATTTTCGTAGAGGTCGTCAGACCGGAGCGGATTGTGTTCAAGCATGCGGTATTTCCGCATTTTGTCGCGACTGCAAGCTTCGAGGATAGGGAAGGCCGTACACAGCTCACTTACCATACTGTATTTGAGTAGACGCCCGCTGTTTTCGATAAGGTAAAAACCTACGCAGTGCCAGGCGCTGAGCAGACGATGGAGCGTCTGCGTGAACATCTGGCAAGCTTGACTTAGATGATACGGTACTGGCCATATGGTTTCTTGTTTGCAGTCTGCAGCTAGAGGAATTAAGATTACAGATATCGGCTTGCAATATTGTCTCTTAAACCATTCGCGGTGCTGGCGATGTACAAGTTATATACAGCAAGGAGGAAACTTAGATGAGCAACAAGGAGCAGGACAGTATAGGGCTCCAGTTAGATGGTCGCGAAATTTATCTCAGATTGGCTAAGGAATCCGATCTGGACGATTATTATGCCTTTTTGCAAGATACAGAGATGATTCAGCTAACTGGTTCACAAAAATCTTTTACCCGAGAGGAAATCGCAGCTTGGATCAATAAGATTGGTCATCTGAATAGCGATGATCGAGTTGATTTATTGATCTTCCTGAAAGAAACCAATGAGCTGCTTGGCGAAGTGGTGCTCAATGAAATCGATAAGGTTAACCGCAGCGCCAACATTCGAATCGGCATTCAAGGCACTCGGCATCGCGGGAAGGGTTACGGAACTCAAGCAATGCTGCTCATGCTCCAATATGGCTTCAACACCCTAAATCTGCATCGGATAGATCTGGGCGTTTACGCCTTTAATCCGCGCGCAATTCACGTATACGAGAAGCTCGGCTTCAAGCGAGAGGGATTGCAGCGAGATGTTCTGTATATGAACGGTAAGTTTCATAATATGATTACGATGTCTATGCTGGAAGATGAGTTCAAAGCAGGAGATGAAAGTCAAAGTGAGTAATCAACAATTTACATATCGAGAATTATCGATTAATATAATACTATGAAAAATGACCTTGTGGAAGTTTTTAAAGTGCTGGGCAATGAGACCCGGCTGGACATGCTGGAGTGGTTGAAAGAGCCCCTGGAGCATTTTGATAAACCGACGGCGCATCTTTCCAAAAACATCAGCGAAAAGGGAGGCGTCTGTGTAGGGGATATTCAAGAGCGTGCCGGGCTGTCACAGTCAACGACTTCCCACTATTTGTCCATGCTTGAGCGCATCGGATTGCTTGAGTCTGAACGCCATGGGAAGTGGACCTATTACCGCAGAAACGAAAAAAACATTACGGAACTAACGGAGCGTTTAAAAATAGAGCTCTAAAAATTTTTGCTCATTCATATCGACAATTCTCGAAATAAGGATGTGATTAAACTCATGACGAAGATCTGGGTGTATGTACTTGCATTATTGGCTGGCGTCTCCTTAAGCATTGAAGGAGCTATATATGGGGTGCTGGGAGAATCAATCGGAAAGCTGGAGACCAGCTTTTATAATTTTGCAGTGGGTTCAGTCATTATCGGCGTTATATTGTTGTTTTTCGGCAAAGGCAAGCTGTCCTATTCGAAACGAGCGCCTAAGTGGCAGCTGAGCGGGGGGATATTAGGTGTCATTTATTTAACTTTACTCGTATACGGCATTCCTTATTTGGGAGTCGGTCTTACCATGATAAGCGTTATTGCCGGGCAAATGGCGATGAGTATGGTGATTGAGCATAATGGCTGGCTAGGAAGTGCGAAAATAAAGGTGACAAAAGAAAAAATGATGGCTGTCGCATTGATGTTCGCGGCATTGCTGCTCGTATTCTAAACTTGAGGGGATAACTAATGACTATTATTTTATTAGCAGGCGCACTTATTTGCGGCATATTGTTAAGCGCACAATCTTCCGTGAACGGGGCATTCAGCCGCGAGGCTGGCACGTTCGAAAGTACGTTTCTGACTTTATTGACTGGCGCGATGTTTTTGTTAATTGCGGTATTATTTTTCGGAAAAGGAGATATTGCCGGTGTTCTGGATGCTCCCAAATGGCAATTAAGCGCAGTTTGGTTCGGTGTCGGCTTCCTGTTCTTGACCATATTTGCAGTTCCGAAAATCGGGGTCATTGCTGCAAGTATTTCGACAGTAGTCGGGCAGTTGGGAGCGGGAATCGTCATAGACCACTTTGGCTTCTTCGGCGGAGCGCAGATTACATTCGATTGGCAGCGAGGTCTCGCTATCGTGCTTATGTTGATTGCTTTAAGATTGATTTATGTAGGGAATAGGAAAAGTCAGACGGCTAAAGACGGATAATCATCGCAATTCGCAGGTTAGTGGAACCTCCTTAGATAGGAGGTTTTTATTCTTTTCATTAGAGATATTGGAACGAAAAGTAAAAAATCCTCTTGCTAATAGTTCTATATAGTATTATCCTATATCGTAAGATAAAGGTGGTGGCTTCATGAAAACGGAGACGCGCGGGGGATTTTATATTTCCCAAATCAAGCAGCTAAGCAATCGGATTTTTGAAAAGTTTCTTAAAGAACATGCAATTGAGGAATTTAACGGAGCTCAGGGGCGCATCTTGTTTGTTCTTTGGCAGAAGGATGATGTGACCATAACGGAACTAGGCGAGAAGACATCATTAGCCAAGACGACGCTCACCAGCATGCTTGACCGTATGTGCGAGCAAGGCCATATTCAGCGCAACCCCGATCCCAAAGACCGGCGACAGATTCGGATTATACTTACTCCGCAGGCAAAAGCATTGAATGAACACTACGAGAAAGTCACTGCTCAGATGAATGAACTGTTTTATGAAGGATTTTCAGATAAAGAAATTGCTCAGTTCGACAACATGCTTGCAAGAGTGCTTCACAATCTAAAACGATACGAGGAGTAATGTGATGAATCCCGTTACCTTGAAGCAAATCAAGTCCTTGGTTGAAGAGTCTCCTACCATTATGGTTAGCTCTGTTGATGAAAGCGGATATCCGAACACTAAGCAAATGTTCAAGCGGGTGCATGATGGATTAGCAACCTTCTGGTTCTCGACGAACACTTCGTCTATTCGGACCCAGCAGTTTATAGCGAACTCGAAGGCGTCGCTTTATTTTGCAGGAAAAAACAACGGGCTTATGCTGATAGGAGATATGAAGGTTTGCCAGGATCATGAAAGCAGAGTTCTACTATGGACTGAAGGCGATGAAAAGTATTATCCGCTAGGCATAGATGACCCGGATTACTGTGTGTTTCAGTTTAATTCGATTAGCGGCAATTACTACTACAGCCTGGAAAAACACCTATTCACGATTGAGGAGCTAAGACAGGGTGCCGTATCTTCCATGTAACCATATGGAGCTGTATTACGAACGGATGGGTGTTGGAACTCCGGTGGTGTACTTACACAGCAGTTTTTCTCGTGGTATTTTGGCTTTTGCCGGTAACTTTGTTGAACTGCTATGATTTTGAAGGAGTGTAGGAGAGTGAAAACGAAATAATTAAACGTATTATTAATAATTGCTATGATTTTCTTAGCAAGCTGCAGCTCTTCGAAAGAGTCAATGGAAGAAATATGGCTTATGGCGGATGCCGATAATGCAGTGCAGGCAGAGATTTTCAGTGTCTGGACAAATTATTCATTTATCCTTGAATTTGTGATCGATGCTAAGACACCTGAAGACTACGCATATATTGTTGGGCGAATAGATGGCCCTCTGAGATGGAGTCCGATTCAAAGAATGAAATCATTAAGCAACATTTCACAAGAGCATGTCGATACTTTGATTCCAATAAATCTGCAAGAACCATTGTATAAGTTTGTAGATAATGTCGGAATTCATCAACAGCAGATTAAGGCCAACATTGAAGCGAAAAAGCTGGATGAACTTCATAAACATGACCTACAGATGCAGGAGATCATCGACGCTGTAAGAGAGCTGAATAATCTCTCAAATCGATTTTTGACTGATTTGGTGGAATCAGCTGAAACGCTTAGAATTCTTGAGAGTAGTAATATGCTTATCGAAAACGTATTGAATAATGAGGATTGAAATGAATATTCCTAGCAAACCCAACTTGGAGGGTTAATATTGGATGATGGTTTAAGGCAGCTATTCACACAAGGGGGAGTAGAATGATTGGCAGTACTTCTGACAAGAGACTTAGAGAAATATGTGATTCGGTCAAAGCTTCTCCAACTGTGATAACTGATGAAGAAATTATTTCTGCAATAAGTCGTTACCTACCAAGCTACAATTGTGAAGCTGCAGCGTTATCCTACTTTGCGATAATAGCGCACATCTGTTATTACCGGAGTGATATCGAAAAGCCCTTATTAAAAATTGCGCTAACACCAACCGTATATCTAGGAATCATAAACGCAGAAAAAGCAATAACGTGGGTACAAAGCAATGTAACCCAAAAATCATTTTTTGGGGAGCCAATAGATATGAAACAACAAAAGAAGGAAGAAAGTGGATTATGGATGAAATGCCAAAGCATGAGAATATGATAAGAGAGTTAATGGATCAAATTCAAAATGAAGCTGATGATAGCTAAACAGGAAACAAGCAGACGGTTGAACTGTCTGCTTTTTATATTGCCCTCGCATATGAATCAAAGGATTTCTGCATTGTCGGTTGATAATGATTATCATTCATGATATATTGTTAACTAGTTAACAAATCTTCAATGTGCTCTTATAAATGGCATCTCTAAAATGATTCGTTTTTAATTTACACATAAACAAGGAGTGGTTTAAGTTGGACACAACTCATCGAACGAAGCAGCTTTTGTATGAGCAATATATACGGTTGCTGCATGTCTTCGAAAGCCATAAGGAAATGGAAATGGATCAATTCTTCAACATTGCCGAAAGGACGGCCATTGAGAAGCTACCACAAAACTTAACGACGATTCATGTGCTCGATTGCATTGGCCATCATGAACCGATAAACAATACCGGAATTGCCGAAAAGATGAATTTGTCCAAGGCGAGCATTACGAAGATCGGCAATAAGCTGCTTGAGGAAGGTTTCGTCAAACGCACGCAGATGAATGACAATAAGAAGGAGATGTATTTTCGGCTGTCGCCGCAGGGCAAAAAAATCTTCGACTTGCATGAGCGGCTCCATGAACTAGAAGCGGAACGCTTTTATCGTTTTTTGGATAAATACTCGGATGAGCAGTTGAAGGTGATCCATCAGTTTCTTCAGGACACGAGCCTATTTATTGAATCCAGATAGGAGATGAACGGTATGAATTTGTCTGAATTGATTATGGCTCGGAGAAGCATTCGGAAATGCAATGCCTTGCCGGTAGAGCAAGAGCTGGTCATTGAATTGCTGAGAGACGCTGCTAGGCTGCAGCCTGCCTTGGACGCTGGCGCTTGGCGCGTAGTCTATGCGGGTACTCCGGAGTCAAGCAAACAGCTGGTGGACTATATGCTCGCGCAGATCACCCAGAGCAAGCTGGGCAAGCTGATTCCAGGGAAACTGCTGGATGTGATGAAAAGAAGATTTACAGAAATTCCTGCACATGTCATCGTGTTGTCTGCCCAAGGAACGGACCGGCTCACTAGCGATCGGAACTTTGCGGCAGTCTGCGGTATGATGCAGAGCTTTCAGCTGCTTGGCTGGGAACGGGGACTGGGCATGATTTGGGACACCGAGTCCATTATCCAAAATGAAAGTTTCTTTAAGGGAATCGGCATACGGGAGGACGAAAGGTTCGTCGGCATACTTCATCTGGGTTACTTCGACAAAGCACCTAGAGGCCGGAAAAGAACGCCGGCAGAGCGCAAGTGGACGATATGGGAAGGCAGCACGATATAAAGGAGGGCTAACGCATGAAACTATCTGATTTGGCGGAAGGATTGAACAAGCCGATCCATTTTGAAGAAAGACCGGTATCGAAGGAGCTTATGCTGGAGCTGCTTAATATTGCGGTCTGGGCGCCTAATGATGGACTTCGCGAGCCGTGGAGGTTTATATATGTCGACGGCCAAAACAGCGGGATACTGAATCGTCTGCAGGAACCAGCACCAGCCTATCTGTTGATCGTCATGCAGGCAGAGCATGATTCTCATAAGCAGGAGGAGGACTTTGCAGCTGTCAGCTGTCTGATTCAAAATTTCCGCTTGCTCGCCCATGAGCGAAGCTTAGGCGTCCGCTGGACGCTGAATGAATGGACGTATGACCGTAAACATGCAGAGGCCTTCATGTTACAAGACGATGAACGGATCGCTGCTGTGTTGGAAGTGGGGCATATCGCGGTTCATGCTGATGTAACTTCCGAGAAAGCGCTGCAAGAGCCTCAGCTGAGATTTGAACTGTTGTAGATTATGGTATGTTTTCAATGTTAGATGAACAGTCCTGCCGTTTTAGGGCAGGGCTGTTTTTTTCTAACTTTTGGTGAATAAACGAGATTAGGCTGCTCTTCAACGGTTAATAGCAACTAAATGATGCTTATAACCGTTATTCTTAAAAGGAATTAATTTGTGAAATACATTTAGAACGCAGGTGAGAGATTATGTCGGTTTTCATGAAACGAGCTTTAATCGCAGCAGCCATTCTTGTCAGCTGGTTTATTATTCACTCTGTACTCATCATCCTGGATGGTTTAACCGATGAATTGAAGCCAGTTGATGTGGCTGTTGTTCTTGGAAATAAAGTAGAGCTGAATGGTCAGCCTTCAGAACGGTTAAAAGCAAGATTAGACCGAACTGTGGAGTTATATGAAGAGGAATATTTCCCTATGGTCATCGTTAGCGGCGGTATTGGTTCGGAAGGATTCGATGAGGCCAAGGTGATGAAGGCTTACCTTGTGGATCAAGGGATACCTGGCAATAAAATCTTTGAGGATAACAACGGTTACAACTCCTATATGACCGCCCAGAATGCCAATAGAATCATGAAGGAGTTGGAGCTGGATTCTGCGATGATTGTGACTCAGTATTATCATGTAACTAGAACGAAATTGGCCTTCCGAAAAATGGATGTAAGCGACGTCTACGGAGCCCATGCTCGATTCTTCGAGATTAGAGATGTATATTCTATCATCCGAGAGTTTCCAGCGTATTATAAATATCTAATTGCTTATTGATGATAAGATATCTCAAGCATCCGAATAAGCAGCAGAAAAGGCACCTAAAGAGGTGCCTTTTTGTTTAAGGGCATTAATCTTTGCTCCAATATTTTTCGATAATGGCGTCACGGCCAGAATAGATGCGGGATTCTTTATAAAATTCCGGGTTTTTCTTATGGTAGTTTTGATGATATTCTTCAGCCGGATAGAAGACGGAAGCCTCCTCAATTGAAGTGACCACTGGTTTGTCGAAGCGTCCGCTTTTATCAAGTTCTTCACGGGATTTCAGCGCCAGCAATCTTTGCTCTTCATTATGATAGAGAATAGCAGCGCGGTATTGGCTCTTGCGATCGTTGCCTTGGCCTACAGCGTCAGTGGGGTCGATCTGAGGCCAATAAAGCTCAAGCAGCCTCTCATAAGAAAAAACTTTCGGATCAAAGGTGATTTGCACAACCTCCTGATGTCCTGTTTCTCCAGTCAGCACCTGCTCATAGGTTGGATTCTCGACATGCCCGCCCATATAACCGGATACGATCCCATGGATGCCAGGCTGCTCTTCGAATGGAGTCACCATACACCAGAAGCATCCGCCAGCGAAAGTTGCCTTTTGCAGCATATTCATTCCTCATTTCTAGTTAGCAGTACTTCATAGATGCTATATTAGTTCCTAATATTAAGCGATCAAATCGTAAAATACAATAAGAGACCGATATATTTAATGATATTTAGATATAGTTAGTTTTAATTCGTTGGATAGATCCAAATTGCGATCCGCAGGAAAAATTAATTATATATGTTTTTACTAACCAGCTTGCCAAGGGATGCTGTTAAACTATACATATATTGAGCAGATATGGGGTGTTATTCGATTTGGATTGGTTAAAACGCATGAATAGCGCGTTGGAATATATTGAATCCAATCTTGCTGGCAAGATTGACTACGATCAAGCGGCCCGTATTGCTTGCTGCTCCACCTACCATTTGCAACGAATGTTTCCGTTCATAACGAATGTTCCATTGTCTGAATATATCAGGCGCAGGCGGCTGACATTTGCCGCATTTGAATTGCAAAACAGCGGAGTGAAGGTCATTGACGTGGCATTAAAATACGGCTACGAATCACCTGAGGCATTCTCCAGAGCATTCAAAAAGATGCATGGCGTCATGCCGATGTCCGTGCGCGACAGGGGTGTGCCGCTTAAAGCTTATCCTCGTATGTCCTTTGATATCTCGATTCGCGGAGCTGTGGAGATGAATTATAGGATTGAGGAAAAACAAGGCTTCGAAATGTTTGGTGTGACAAATGAAATCACTGCAGGCGGAGAAAATCCGTTCATTGAAATCCCGCAGTTTTGGAAGAATTGCATAAATGATGGAACCATTGATCGAATTCGTGCAGCTGCAGGACTTGAGGAAGATGGCGAGATCCATTCGGTGTTATTCAACAATAATGGCGAGAAATTCACCTACTTGATCGGTTATTTCCTGCCGGAGAGCGGCATACCGCATGGATACAAGCAGATCCGGATCTCACCGCAGACCTATGCGATCTTTACGACAGGCTTAAATCCGCAAAACGATATTCATGATATATGGAGACGTATATCGTCAGAATGGTTTCCAACCAGCGATTATGAGTACGCCAACGGTCCTGAGTTTGAAATGAGCTACAATAGAGGCAACGGCATGTATGAGATGGAAGTGTGGATCCCTGTTGTCAAAAGGGTGGAGTCTATTTGAAGCAGAATAGTTGCAAACCATACGAAACAACCTCAAATCCAATGATTTGAGGTTGTTTTTGTAAATTAACTAAACAAGTGATTTATTATTGTCCGCATCCCGCAAAATCACGTTCGGAATTAACCGTACATAAATCAATTCTCCTATAAGCTCGACTATCGTTTGCGTAACGATGATGGCTGCTGCCAGCGTGCTCAAATGGTCAGGCAACGATAAGGCAAGGGGAAGCACGACCAGCGAGTTGCGGGTTCCGGAGCTAAAAATGACAGCACGTCCGGAGGCGGCATCTAACTTAAACCATTTGACTATATATCGTGTAATACACGGCATGATAAGCATGAAAGCAAAGTAGACCGGTATAACTTTAATAATGATATTCCAATAGGATGATAGCTTGCTAATTTGCGAAGCCACAATTATAAACAACGTGAAGGCCATGAGCGGGACTGGAATCCAGGCAGACCAATCCAACAGCTTAGCGCTGCTGCGATTTTTTCTTGAGAACAATTGTATGATGATCGCCAGCAATAGCGGCATGACGATAATGATAAGGAATGCTTCGACAAAAGGCCCCGGGCTCACGACTTCCGATGCCATCTTGCCCATGAACAGCCAGAGGTAGACGGGCAATAGAACCATTTGGGTGACAAATAGAATTGGCGTTGACAGCAGCATCAGCTTCTCATTCCCGCGTCCCAGATGGGTGAAGACGATAACATAATCGATGCAGGGCGCCAGCAGCACCAGATAAACACCTAGCAACACAGGGGTTTGCTGAGGCAGCAGCTGAGACAATAACCATACGACTACCGGTACCGCAACATAATTGGCGGTCAGAATAGCAAGGATAAAACGCCGGTTTCCAAGCGATTCTTTGATCGAAGTAAAGGGGATTTGTGTAAACATACCGTACATTAATACAGCTATAACGATTGAGATCATGATGTGATTATCTAATGCCATTGTTAGCTGAGGGACATACAAGCCAAGCCCAGCCGCTGCCGCTAGTGCAGCAATATATACCCATATCTGATTTTGTTCCAGTTGTTCTCTCATTCCCGATGATTCTCTCCTTTATACGGCCTACTCCTCAACTTCCAACCCGGCTGCTTTCAAATGTCCGTAGGCGACGAGTTTGCTGAACTGCGCTGCAATCTCTTCTGCGGGAAGGGGCTTATTGTTCTTAATCCACCAAAGGACGATCCCCATGAAGGATGACACGAGGTATTCGAGCAGCAATTCCTTGGATATGGTTCCTTGAGCCATGTTCCATCCCTCATTCAGCTTATCTTTAATCAAACTCTCCATCTTGACGCGGAACTGGTAGAGTCTGTTCTCTTCAATCAACATGGCGTGATAAAAGGTAATGTGATGTGAGATATGCTCCAGCACGGTTTGCATGACGGCTTCGAGCACAGCAATGCGGTACGGATTCATGCCAATGGGACAAAGAATGACGGTCTCCTTTAAGTCGCTTAATAACTCATTGATGCAAGTATCCAGTAAATCGGGCTTGCTTTGATAGTGGAGGTAGAACGTATTCCGATTAATCATCGCCCGATCGGCAATATCCTGAATGGTTATCGCTTCGTAACCCTTCTCCTTAATAAGCTCATAAAAGGCCTTGCGAATAGATTGCTTGGTCCGCACGATTCGCAGGTCGACTTTCTTGCTTTTGGTCATGTTTGGTTCTCCTTAAACTGATATTGAGTCGTTATGCGACAAAGCCGGATGAAATGTCTGATATCCTGCATAACGCAACATATTGAATATTGAGCATCAAAGCCTCCTTCATTATAATGAACGTGAGATAAATAAACAACACATGCACATTATTTATCTGATGACTATAAACGTACAGGAGGAACATTCTATGACTATCGATCATCAAAATGATTTAGTGCGCAAGGCGATCGCCGTGCTGGAAAGCTTAGAAAGCGGCAATCCCGTTGCGATCACGCAATTCGTTCATCCAGAACGATACATTCAACACAATCAGGCTTTGCCCGACGGCCGGGACGCCATGCTAGGCGCGCTTAATCATTTGCAGGAGGCCGGCACCAAAGTAAGCGTTAAACGAGCAATAGCCGATGGAGATTTTGTAGTCCTTCATTCGGTGTATCAGTTCTTTGGCTCTAAGGTTGGCATTGATATTTTTCGATTTGAGAACGGACTTATCGTGGAACACTGGGATAACCTGCAGGAGATGGCGGAGAGGACACCAAGCCATCATACGATGATTGATGGACCGGTTGCGATTCAGGATATGGATAAGACGGATGTGAACAAAGCATTGGTTAAGAGCTATGTGGAGAACATCTTGCTGCGGAGGAATTCTGAGCTGCTCGCCTCTTATTTTGACGGGGATCGCTATATTCAGCATAGTCCGCATATCGCAGACGGTCTCTCCGGTCTTCATGCAGCATTACAATCGTTGAAGGAGCGAAATATAGAGTTTCAATATAATCGGATTCATCACGTGATCGGGCAAGGTAATTTTGTGCTTACGGTAAGCGAAGGCACCTTTGATGGCAAGCCTACTGCTTTCTACGATTTATTCCGTGTGGAGAACGGAAAGATTGCGGAGCATTGGGATGTGATAGAGTCTATCTTACCGGCAGAAAAACGAAAAAATGTGAACAGCAGATTTTGAGCTGCTGGCTTTGTAGTTTCTTAGGATAATTAACATTAAACCATGTTAATGTTTCATGGTGAAGCGCGGTCTGATAAAGACTGCGCTTTTTTTCGGTCCGATCCATTTTACGACGCAGACATGTAGATTTTGGGTTGACGGCAACAAGTTCTAATGAGACCATTTGTCTCAGGCAGTTAACTGACATTCGAACTAGTGCATGAAGGAGAGCGATCTGTATGCATATGAAGGAATTTTGCAATGGAATCAAGTTAGGTGAGGCAGCTAGCGGGATCGTTATGGATTACCATATGCAAGAGAGTGAATATGCGGAGTTAAAACGACAATTTCAACAGGAGCGCCATGCATTCTTCCAGCTAGTCACGGGAGCAGCGGGATACAGGCAAAAGCTGCTTTATCTATTCGTGAGATTTGCCATGGATGCCTATGAGGAGTACCAGGTTCGGGGAATATCCGACGACGTTTATTTCAATACATTTTCAGATATACGGATTTGGAGCGAGGTTTGCTGCCGTGATTTTGGCGAATATGGCATTGAGGAGTACAACTGGCTGCAAGAGCATGTCAGGCTTCGGCTGTTTCGTCTTGGCAGAATGCAATTTCAGCCCATTGCAATGGAAGGTGACGTGAAGGCCGGAGACGTGATAGTGGAGAACAAACAGCTTGTGCTGAATGTACACATTCCAGAAGGGGGCGCGTTGAGCCCGCAAGAGGTCGCTCATTCCTTCTCGTTAGCCCGGGCATTCTTCAGAGGCATAACTCCTGTTTTTATCTGCCAATCCTGGCTGCTGTACCCGGGGCTTGATCATATTATGAAGTCCGATTCGAATATATTGCAGTTTCAGCGGCTGTTCCATATCTATGAGGTCGATGAAGCAGCCAAGGAAGCCGAGCAGCGAATCTTCAATCGAGTTGCAGCAGACCCATCCGAATATGGAGAGGACACGAGCTTGCAGCATGCAGCGAAAGCGTATCTCCTGGCTGGCGGCAAGTTGGGCAGGGGCAGCGGGATCTATGTACCAATTGACTAGAGTGAATCATTGAGTTGTAAGGACGTGAGCATTATGAGCAAAAAAATGAAAAAAGCTGTGATGTGGACTGGCCTCCTCATCCTGTTGTCGGTTATCGCCATTTATATCCTCGATAGAAACGATTCAAACGACACATTGGATTCGGATTCAATAACTGAGCCATCGGAAGCGGCGTTGGAATCATCTGCAATGGATTATTATGTCTCACCGCAAGGGAAAGATGCCAATCCGGGAACCAGAGATGCGCCGCTTGCCAGCATCCAGAAAGCAATCGAGGTAGTAAAGCCAGGCTACTCTGTCATCCTTCTCGGTGGCGCATATCACCAAACGGTGAGCATTGAGAAATCAGGGTCGTCTGAACAGGGCTATATAACATTGCGCAATGCGGCGGGACAAACCGCTATATTGGATGGTAAAGGCATAGAGCTAATAGAGGATGGCGCCATTAGCATCAACAATGCCAGTTATGTTCGTGTGACAGGGCTTGAAATACGCAACTACCATACAAGCTCCGAAGATGTCACGCCCATTGGCATTCATGTGAGCGGCAGCGGCAGTCATATTGAAATTATAGCAAATCGCATTCACGATATGGGAACCCATGCAGGTCAGCAGTCAGGCGGCGGCAATGCGCATGGCATTGCTGTATACGGCAATTCGACTGAACCGCTGAACGAGATTGCTATTATCCAAAATGAGTTGTATAACCTGAAGCTTGGAGCCAGCGAAGCTATGGCGATCAATGGAAATGTAGACGGTTTTCGCGTGTTGCAGAACATTGTGCACGATAACGACAATATCGGAATTGATATTATTGGGTTTGAAGGCATCGCACCGAATCCGGTCCTAGATCAGGCGCGAGGTGGTGTTATTCAAGAAAATCATGTGTACCATATTTCCTCTTATGGGAATCCCGCATATGGGAATGAGTATTCAGCTGCCGGCATCTATGTAGACGGCGGCAAAGATATCAAAATCGTCGATAATGACTTACATGACAATGATTTCGGAATAGAGCTGGCCAGTGAGCATGCGGGCGGTGCAACTTCCTATATTGAGGTATCGCTCAATCGCATTTATAACAATAGTGCGGCAGGCATTACGCTTGGCGGATATGACGAAGATCGCGGCAGGACAGATCATTGTGTGATTGCAGAAAATCAGTTCATAGAAAACAACGCCAAGCGTATGGGTTATGGTGAAATCAATCTGGCTTTTGATACGCGGAACAATGAATTGCACAACAACTATATCCAGCCGAATGAGGATGGGCTCATGATCACCAACGAGTTCACGCAAAATGAAGGTAATAATATTGACTTCAATCACTACAGCAGCAAGGATAAGTCAACTTGGATATGGAAGGGCATAGAGTATGAGGACTTCGAAGCCTATCAGACAGGGACAGGGAACGATATGCATTCCGATATGAGCTAAGAAAAAACCATAAGGGCAGATAAACAAAGGGCAACCTAATAGAGTTGTCCTTTGTTTTTTGTATCCATGTTGAACTTACTATCTGTACAATGCAGCCAGCGGATTATAAGGTTCTTTCCAGCAAGGTCCCGATTTGTTTAGCCATCGCTTGGGGAGGATAGGGCATCTCATTTCTAATCCACCATTCAATAATGCCCACATAAGCGGTGCCCGCATATTGCAGGATAATATCTTCATCCAGATCCGTATTTTTTCCGCTTTCTCTGTCAATTTCGCCTTTGAATCCTTTCATAAAAGAAGCAAGAAGCCGGGATCTAAAGGATGAAGGAACGCCCGTACTGGCTAGCATGGTGGAAAAAAACAAGTAGTTCTTCTCAAAATATTCGAAATAAGGGACAAGAGCGTCATTCCAGTCCAACTCGCATGCCCATTCATCCATCGCGCCCAGCTCATGAAGATGCGCCTCGATCAGCTTATCCAATAAATCAAATTTGTCTTGGTAATGAAGATAGATGGTGCCGCGATTGACATTGGCCCGGTCGGCAATATCTTGAATGGTAATGCCGTCGAATGATTTTTCCGCCATGAGCTCGATAACGGCCGCTTTCAAAGATTCCTGCGTTTTAAGTATTCTTCGATCTAATTTTGCCACACTGTACCACCAAGCTTTCTATAATAATTTACAATATAGGCTGATTTGTTGAGATATCAACAGAATCCGATTTTTTAACCATTGAATGTTTGCTCCTAATTTTATAATAATAGACACATGTCGATTAATCAATTCTAGTTGATTAAACAAAACGTATTTACTGTTAGAAAAGGAGATTATGCAGATGTGCAAAACATATGTGTTAAGCGTACCCGCTGCCAAAGCGCCGTTTGAAAAAACGATCATTGAAAGGAGAGCGCTGCGTCCCTATGATGTATCGATTGCTATAAAGTTCAGCGGTATATGCCATTCCGATATTCACAGCGCTCATGGGGATTGGGCTGGAGGCATATTTCCGATGGTGCCCGGCCATGAGATTACCGGGATTGTGACTGAGGTAGGGGAGAAGGTGTCGAAGTTTGCCGTTGGAGACAGAGTTGGCGTTGGATGTTATGTGGACTCTTGCGGAGAGTGCGAGTACTGCTTTCGCGGCGAAGAGCAGTATTGTTCGAAAGGACATGTAGCAACCTATAACTCCTTGGATTATGACGGCAATCCTACTTATGGCGGTTACAGCCAAAAAATTGTCGTTACGGAAAGATTCGTCGTGCATATCCCGGACCCAATGGAGCTGGATGTTGCCAGCCCGCTTCTATGCGCAGGCATTACCACATATTCTCCGCTCAAACGCTGGAATGCCGGTCCAGGGAAGCGGGTAGCCATTCTGGGAATGGGCGGACTTGGTCACGTTGCCATACAGTTCGCGCGTGCGATGGGGGCCGAAGTGACCGTTCTAAGCCGGGCAGGGGATAAAAAGCAAGAAGCGCTGGGCTTTGGCGCAGACGAATATTTTTCAACGCTTGACCCTGATACATTCAAGAAGTTAGCAGGACGGTTTGACCTGATATTGAACACAGTGTCTGCTGCTATTGAAGTCGATTTATATTTATCCCTGCTGCGCGTAGATGGTACGCTGGTGAATGTAGGGGCGCCTGCCGAGCCGAGTCAATACCAAGTATTTTCAATAATCATGAGCCGCCGCAGCATTGCGGGCTCCTTGGTCGGCGGGCTTCCGGAGACGCAAGAGATGCTTGATTTTGCAGCTGAGCATGGGATTGTTCCTCAGATTGAGGTGATTCGCGCCGATCAAGTGGATGAAGCTTATGATCGAATTCTGAGAAGTGACGTCCGGTATCGGTTTGTGATCGATATCTCGACCTTATAAATGGATATGAACGATGCCATGATGAAAAATTCGCTGAGATTGGCTTTAATCCTGGCTGCTTTCTCTGCGCTTGGTCCATTTACGGTCGATATGTATCTATCGTCGCTGCCGCAAATTATGGATTTTTTCGATTCCAATACATCTATGATTCAAGCCAGTTTAACCGCCAGCCTGTTAGGCTTGGGCTTGGGCCAGCTAGTCATGGGGCCGTTAAGCGACAGCTACGGCAGACGCAATCCGCTGCTAATGGCTATGGTTATCTACATTTTATCTTCGATTGGCTGTGCTTTTGCTTCCAATATCGAATCATTTATCCTGCTGCGTTTCATTCAAGGAGTGGCTGCCTCCGCCGGACTTGTCATATCCCGCGCGATTGCCCGGGATAGGTACAGTGGAGTGGAGTTGACGAAATTTATCTCCCTGCTTACATTAATCAGCAATGTTGCTCCCTTAATCTCACCCAATGCAGGAACTGCTGTGACATCATTCAGTTCGTGGATTGGCGTATTTGTTACTTTGGGAGTGTTCGGATTGCTATTAATGGGAGTTACAGCATGGGGCCTAAGAGAGAGCTTGCCGGTGCAGAATCGCGTCCCGCACAACTTTATGACTTTGTTGAAGAACTATAAGCATTTGGTCTCTGACCGGATATTTATGGGATATGCTCTGGTTAACGGTATATTGTTCGCAGGTGTATTTGCCTTTGTGGCAGGCACTCCATTTATTTACCAAAACATGTTTGGGGTGTCGCCCCAACTATTTTCAATCTTATTTGCTTTGAACGGCTTGGCGATTATGCTGGGTTCGCAATTTGTCAAAAGATTGGCAGGCAAGTGGGAGGGGCGCCGTTTATTGCGACTCGGATTAACTTTATCCTTTATCTCAACTGCAGCGCTCCTTAGTGTAGTATTATTAGAGGGAACATTATGGATGATTTTTGGTTCTACATTCTTGTTTGCTGTATCTATTGGAATTGTGGGACCCGTGTCTGTCAGCTTAGCGATGGAACAGCATGGCCAAATGGCAGGAAGCGCCTCAGCCGTAATCGGCAGCTTTCATTATGCTTTAGGCGCGGTCACATCTCCATTAGTCGGCATTGCGGGCGAGCATTCTGCCATCCCTTTTGGCATCGTTATTTTTACAACCAGTGTTCTGGCCATTCTTTCTCATCTTGTCTTGATCAGAAAAGCAAGGACAGAATACGCAACTTAATTGGAGGGATTACACGATGGAAATTAAACGAGCGGGTTCCCGACCTTCAGGCAAAGGGAACACGGACTATTTTACCGGCACTGTACGCATTGATCCCATCATTGAGGCAGCTGAGCCTGCCCGGGTAGCTGCGGCTGCTGTTACGTTTGAACCAGGGGCGCGGACGGCATGGCATACGCATCCTCTGGGACAGACTCTGATCGTAACGGCAGGCAAAGGCCGGGTTCAACGCTGGGGAGGCGAGATTGAGGAGATCAGCCCAGGGGATGTAGTCTGGTTCCCGCCAGGGGAGAAGCATTGGCATGGCGCGTCGCCTACTACAGCGATGACTCATATCGCCATCCAGGAACGGCTTAACGGACAGGCGGCGGAATGGCTGGAGAAAGTCAGCGATGAGCAATACACTTCTTCGTAAAACCAATTTCATTCAATACCGATTTGAAATGCTGATCATTCATGATCGGCATTTTTTTATGCAATCATGCTCACAACCACCTCAAGGATTGTCATGTTTAAGGTTTATGTAAGGTTGGCATAAAGAGGGTGTAAGCTGCGGGCCCTAGACTTAAATTTGTTTACATCATTGTCGGGAGGTTTATGTATGCAACAACCATCGGTCACGCCAAAAGAAAGAATCGTATCGCTCGATATTATTCGCGGACTGGCGCTGTTCGGAATTATGCTCATTAATATTGGCGGCTATCGCGTTATAACAGAAGGTATGGAGATGCCCGCAATCACAGGGGCAGACGCCATCATCCAATCGCTTATTACTGTACTGGTGCAAAAAAAGTTCTTTTCCATCTTTTCGTTTCTATTCGGCGCCGGATTTTATTTGTTTGCTTCGCGGGCTGAAAGCCGAGGCGACAAGCCGCGCAGGCGGTTTGCAAGAAGGTTGTTTGTTCTCTTGCTGATGGGCATTGTGCACATCTTTATATTTTGGGGCAGCATATTGCCGATCTATGCGATTGCAGGCTTTCTGCTGGTTCCTTTTTACCGGGCAAGCTTGCCCGCCATTGCATGGATAGGGGGCATACTGCTTGCGCTGCATCTTCTGGCGAATGCAATCATGCTGTGGCTGCCGAATCTGGCGCCAGCTGTCGCAAGTGCCGCCGGCTTTCTTGCCAATGATGCGGTTACCATTTTTCTGATGTTTCTATCGGGCTTCCTTGCCGCCAAAGCAGGATGGATCGGCAGAACGGGCGAGCACCTGGGTTCTATTCGGAAGCTGTTTTTCTTGCTGCTGCCGATTGCAATCGGGTTTGTTTTGTGGACATGGACAGCGTCTATGAATGAAGACCCGCAGTTATCTTTGATCGTTTCTTTTGGAGCGGTGCCTTTGGCTTATTTCTTCCTGGCCGGCTTGTTCTGGCTGCTGGAGAATCGATTAATTGCCGTTTTGCTTAGCCCGGCAGCTAAAGTAGGGCGCTTGGCGCTAACCAATTATGTCGCACAGAGCTTGATAGGGGTTGCCTTGCTGAATGCATTCGGAATCGAACTGCCGGCCCCAAGGCAAATCGTAGTGCTAGCGATAGCTATATTTATGATTCAGGTGGCATTCAGCTCTATATGGCTGCGGTATTTCCGCATGGGTCCGCTGGAGAAGCTGTGGAGATCGTTGACTTACGGCAAGTCTACTCGGAAGAAGGCGGAGGGACCGGCTTCCAACCGTGCATAATACAAGCCGATCTTAACCATATTGTTAAAATCAATCCGCATAACAGGATAAGGTGATGGAATGTCGTTTTATGCGCAGCCGCTCTTAGTGGCCGTTCTGTTCTTTTTGTTACTCGGGATGCTGTTGTTTGTGCCGTGGCTGATTTACAGCTATCGAAAATACGGTTTTTTCAGCTTCTGGGCTACCTTGGTTGTATTTTCGTTTATCTATTATATGATCTCGGCGTTGTTTCTTGTTTTGCTGCCGCTTCCATCATCCTATGACACTTGCGCGCAGCAAGCGCCGGGTACGGTTTATTATTCCCTGATGCCGTTTACCTTTATTACGGATATGCTGCAAGACGGTACCGTCCAATGGACGCAGCCGGGCACATATCCGCAAATCCTTAAGCAAAAGGCGTTTTGGCAGGCTGCTTTTAATGTGCTGCTGCTTGTGCCGTTCGGCGTATATCTTCGCTATTTCTTCCGGGAGAAACGCCATTGGAGAAGGGCGCTTGGCCTTGGATTCTTGCTATCGCTGTTTTACGAAGTGACGCAACTGACGGGAATATACGGGCTGTACAAATGCCCTTACCGTTTGTTTGATGTCGACGATCTAATGCTGAATAGCATGGGTGCGCTTATCGGTTATTTTGGGGCGCCAATTGTGCTCGCGTTGTTCCCTTCCAGGGAGAGCTTGCAAGCAAAAAAGGAAAGCTTCGAGGAAAAAAGGCATGCGGCCCCGGTGGCTCAACTGCTTGCTCTGCTTGTCGATTATGTGATTATCCGGCTGAGCCATTCCCTGACTACGGGAATTGTGACCGCCAACGCCTTTGCGGAAGCGGCGCATGTAACGATCGGATTTCTGATCATGTTCGGTGTCGTGCCCTATTTCCTGAAAGGCAAGACAGTTGGAACCAGCCTTCTGCGCCTCCGTGTGGCGGATCGCGAGGGACAGCCGCCGGCGATGAGAGCACTTCTGAAGCGAACGCTTGCTTTGTATGTGCCGTGGCTATTGTCCGGAATACTCGGCGCTTTGACCGATATGACGCTGCCGTACGGCTCTCCATTTTACGGATACGGGGTATGGCTGCAGATCGCACTGTTTTTGCTGTCCGCCGCCATGTGGGCCGTGCTGTTTGTCCATGCGCTAATTGTTATATTGCATAGGGGGCAACGAAGCTTTTATTTTGATTATTGCGCCGATCTGCGCTGCGTTAAACGTTAGTATTGCGCGGGGCACGGCTATCATAAGAGGAGATGTGGAGCAGGATGAGAAGCTCAAATATAGCATGGATATTGATCGCGATTGTTGGGGGATGTGCATTGCTGGGACTGATTACTCTGCAAACCTTAAATTTCAATCGACTGGGAGCAGATGCTTATTACACGAAGATTGAGGGTGCTGGAGCCAAAGTGAATGACAATATGCCGGATGACTATATCCGGTACGAATATGATCTTCCGGCTTACAAAGGGGATGGAGCATCAGCCAAGTTGCCATTTACCGCAGCAAAGCAACTGAGGCAGGGCGCTTATCTCAAGCTGTTCGTCAAGGAAGGGAAAGGCGTCACCTCCTATCAGGAAGTGAGTTTTGATGATATACCCGAGGCTGCGCAAAAAATGTTCGGATAACCAAGCGGCTTGCGAGCTATAAAAGAAGCCTTTATACCGATTACACGGCAGAAAGGCTTCTTTTTAATGCCATTAATGATTAGTGGTTATGATCAAGGGGTTAAGGAAGTTTGGATTCGAGTCGATGAACTTATAATAAAGAAAGAAAGGGCTGGAGGTTCTGCAAGATGACGCATAAAAGGAAGGTTCTGATTATCGATGATGAGGAGGACCTGGTTAGACTGCTCGCAACAGTGCTGCAAAAGGAAGGAATCGAGCAGATCGTGACGGCTGGAACGGCTCAGGAAGGTCTGAGACAATTCCATCTGCACGCCCCCGATCTTGTGCTGCTCGATATTATGCTGCCGGACGGGGAAGGGTACGAGGTTTGCAAGGAGATGCGAGCCGTCTCGAACATACCGATATTATTTCTGTCAGCCAAAACAGAAGAGATTGACAAAATTTTGGGCTTCGCAATCGGAGGCGACGATTATATCTCGAAGCCGTTCAGTCCGAAGGAAGTGGCCTATCGGGTCAAGGCGCAGCTGCGCAGAGCGTCGTTTGGCAAGGGGGAGACGGCTGCTGCCGGGCATGTGCTGCGCGCAGGGCCATTCCAGCTGGATGAGGACCGGGCGGAGCTTCTCAAAAACGGAAGAGCTATCGACCTCAAGCCGAAGGAGCTTGGTCTGATGAAGCGTTTCCTGCAGTATCCCAACAAGGTGATGAGTAAAGAGCAGCTTTACGACACCGTGTGGGGTGAAGAGTTTATGGGAATGGACAATACCGTTATGGTACATATTCGCCGCTTGCGGGAAAAAATCGAGGAGCAGCCATCTGCTCCGGATTATCTGGTCACGGTTAAGGGGCTGGGGTACAAGCTGGTTGTAAAGGATGAATAGCCTATGAAATGGAAGCTGACGGGGAGATATTTGGCTTCAATCGTCCTTATTGTCAGTTTGGTTATTGTGCTTAACGGACTGCTGACGATTGGTTATATTGTGGTGAGAGCGGTCAATCAGCTGCCTTTTTTACCCGGTGAGGCAGCTTCGCCGGAGACTTTTACCCGCGAGCTGCAGCAGTATGTGCAATTATCAGGTATGTTTGCGGGAATCACAGATGATGGCAAGCGGCAATTGGAGGAGCACAACGCCTGGATTCAAATTTTGGACGAAAGCGGTCAGGTGCTGTACCAGTACCGGCAGCCCGCTCAGCTCCCGAAGCGTTATACGCCGGTTGAAATTGTACAGATGTACAAGTACCAGGAAGTGAATAAGGATACAACCGTTTATGTTGGGGAGTCAAGCATTGACGATCGCAGGCTCAGCTATTTGGTCGGCATTGAAAATCCGTATCTGGAACGGCATGTGATTTCGGTTGATCACCGCAGTTTTTTGATGCTGCTGCGCGCCGGGCTCATTGTATTTGCTCTAGATATTGTGATTGCGCTTGTCGTCGGATACCTGTTCAGCAAGAAGCTTACCCAGCCGCTGCAGACGCTGATCGGCGGCATTCGCAGCCTTGCGAATCAAGAAGCTTATCCGAAGCTTGAGGAGCGCGGTATCTATCGCGGCGTTTTTCAAAATATGAATCTGCTGTCCTTCCGTCTGATGGAAACGGATCGCGAGCGGAAAAAGCTTGATCGGATGAAAGAAGAGTGGATCGGCAATATTTCACATGATTTGAAGACGCCTCTATCTTCAATCAAAGGATACGCCGAAATGCTGAAGGACCCGGACTATAGCTTTACATGGGTAGAAGTCCGCGAATACGCCGCTATTATTGAAAAGAAGTCGATGTATATCCATGAAGTGATTGAGGACTTGAATTTGTCGACACGGCTCAGAAACTTGGATTTTGCGCTCGACAGGAAACGGGTGAACCTGACAGCTCTGCTACGGAATGTAGTGATTGACGTGCTTAATGATCAAAGATATGCGGATCGGCATATCGAGTTCGAAGCTGGTCCGGAGGACGTCATGCAGGACCTAGACGAAATATTGTTCCGAAGAGTCATTTACAATTTACTTTATAATGCCGTTGTCCATAATGATGAACAGGTTCACGTTACGGTCAGCCTGGAAAGCGGAGAGCAGACGCGGATCGTGATCTGCGATAATGGCAAAGGCATTCGTGCGGAGGAGCTGGAGCGCATCTTTGACCGCTACTACCGAGGGACCAATACGGGAGCGGCGCATAAAGGATCAGGCCTTGGCATGGCGATCGCCCGGGACATCGTCGAAGCCCACGGCGGAGAAATTCAAGTGTTGAGCGAGGCGGGGAAAGGATCAGCGGTTGTAATAACCATATATTGACTATCTCCTGCAGCTTCAATATACTGATTTTCTGGGCACGAAATAAGGGAAGCAGAGGGGATACGAGCATGTCGAAATCAACGGAATATTCGGATTCGGGAAGTCCGGTCTATCGCTACAGCGATAGGCAGCGGGACTGGCAGCCGGCGGAGTACGGGGAAGAGGAATGGGTTACTCGAATCGAGGAGCATGTGCAAAAGTATATCGGGGAAGCCGATTCTGTATTCCATGAGATACTGTCTGATATCGTTCATATTGATGTCCATGTCATTAAACCAACTCCTGAGCGCAATTTTTATACATTGTTTACAACAGGGATGAGCTTTCTGCCCATGAATACGCCGGAGGGAGCAGAGGGATTCAAATATGCGGAATTAATGATCTGCTTACCGCCGGATTGGCCTATTGAGCAAGGGGACTTAGAAAACTCGGACAACTATTGGCCGATTCGTTGGCTTAAGATGCTAGCCCGTTTTCCGCATGAATACGATACCTGGCTAGGCTGGGAGCATACGATGCCGAATGGAGATCCGGCAGAACCGCTATCGGAGCAGACGGATATGTGCGGCATCATACTGCTGCCTCCTCTTCAAGTGCATGAGGATTTTCTGACGCTGGATATGGGAGACGGACGGGAGATCAACTTCTACGCCATTGTGCCTCTCTATTCGGAGGAATTAGACTTGAAGCTAAAGCAAGGCAGCGATCCGCTGCTGGATAAGTTTGAAGAATACGGTGTTGACGAGCTTCTCGATGTGAAGCGTCGCAATACATGCAAAGGCGACTAGAGCAGCATTCTTTATAAAATAAAAGCTTGGAGCTCCGAATTAGGAATCCAAGCTTTTTTCGTTCTATTTCTTCAAATGGTATGGCACGGTCGTAATGACAATGTCTTTGTGATGGAGCAGATGCGTCCGGATCATAAAGCTGCTTTGGTTATGAAGCAGGTTATGCCATCCCTTCTTCGGAATGAACTGCGGAATAACGACCGTCACCTGGTAGTTGGACTCATCTGCCTTGCGCTTCACCATGTCGATAAATTTGCTGAGCGGCTGAATAATGCTCCGGTAAGGGGAATGAAGCGTGACCAGGCGAATATCCGGCTTCCACTGCTTCCATTTCTCCTCAAACTTAGCTTCCTCTTCACGGTCGAACGGAATGTAGACCGCGATGATCTGCTCGGCTCCGAGCGATTGCGCATAATTGAGCGACTGCTCCACCACATGAGTAATGCCGGATACCGGCACGATAATGACATTGCCTTCGATCGGCACGGCCGGTTCGCAAGTGGCAAGGCGCAGCTGGTCGCCGACCGCAACGTAGTGCTTTTTGATGCGGTGGAAGAGAAAAACGATTAGCGGCAGAAACACTAGCACCGGCCATACCTGAGCGAATTTGGTGATGAAGAACATCATCGTAACCGTAAAGCTGATGACGGCTCCCGCAGTGTTGATGGTGAGCTTAGTGATCCAGCCGGCCGGTTTCTCGCGGATCCACTTCAGCATCATACCCGATTGGGACAACGTGAAGGGGATGAATACCCCTACGGCATAAAGCGGGATGAGCTGCTCGGTTTTCCCTTGAAAAGCGATAATGAGCAGGATAGACAGCAATCCCAGAATTAAGATGCCGTTCGAATAGCCAAGCCGGTCGCCGCGGACTGTGAACATTCTCGGGATGAATTTATCCTTCGCCAGGTTAACGGCTAGAAGCGGGAAGGCGGAATATCCCGTATTGGCGGCAAGAATCAAGATGAGAGCGGTCGTGCCCTGGATGAAAAAGTACATGAAGTTCCGTCCGAACGTTTCTTCGGCGATTTGTGACACGACGGTTGCTTCTTCAAGCGGCTTGATGCCGTACAAGTATGCGAGCACGACAATGCCCGAAAACAATAGAGCGAGTATAAGGCCCATCGCAGACAATGTTTTGGCTGCGTTGCTTGGGGCAGGGTTCTTGAAGTTCGGAATCGCATTCGAGATCGCCTCGACGCCAGTCAGCGCGGAGCTTCCGGATGCGAATGCCTTAAGCAGCAAGAATAAGCTGATTCCGGCGATGGGCGTGCCGATTGGCGTATGCCATTCGGGAGCGACACCGCCGATCATGATATGGTACAGGCCGGCTCCGATCAGGATTAATAGCGAAAAGACGAACAGATACACCGGATAAGCCAGAACCGAGGCAGATTCGGTGACGCCCCTTAAATTCAATAAAGTAAGCAGAAGAACAAACACGACAGCAATGGGAACATTGTATTCATGGAGTGAAGGGAAGGCGGAAGTAATGGCATCTGTACCAGCCGATACGCTGACCGCAACCGTCAGAATATAATCGACAAGCAGCGATCCCCCCGCCACTAGACCCGGATATACGCCAAGATTGTTTTTCGAGACGATATAAGCCCCGCCGCCATGCGGGTAAGCGAATATAATCTGGCGGTACGACAGGATCAGGGCGGTCAGCAGTACAAGAACGCCGATTCCGATCGGAATGGAGTACCAGAATGCCGCTGCGCTGACGGTAATCAGAACCAATAAGATTTGCTCCGGTCCGTACGCGACGGATGAAAGAGCGTCTGATGATAAAATCGCAAGCGCTTTTTTCTTGTTTAATTTTTGCTCGCCTAGCTCGGCGGTTTTCAAAGGTCTGCCAATCAAGAATCGTTTAAAAGCTGCCATGACGTTATCCACTCCATATTATGATGATTGCAGCCCAATCCCAATAATGATCAACCTTAATCTCTGCTTCGTACGGCAAAAAAAGCCGCAGGAAAGTGGGGACCTTCCCGCGGCTTTTTGAAAAAAAGCGCGATGAGTTCCTCTTTCGAGACGCTTACGAGGTTAGCTGACGGATTCAGGTCTGAAAGTAACCTTACGCCGATTGAGACAATCAAGCGATTCACCCCTGGAGTGGCAAGCCACTCCGATGGTTCCCCCGTTTCTGCATGCAGAATTAAGCGATCAAGGATTCATTTATTCATGAGCTTACATGGATCAATCTTACTCCTCACAGAATGGACTGTAAACAAACATGGAAAGTAGCTTAGCGTGAAATCGAGTAACATTCGTCTGAAAAAGCGCTTTTTTCCGCTTCGCTCTTGGCGGCTCGCATTTTTTCTTCTTCAGGCTCGTTAAATCGCAAAAATTTTAAAAATAGACGGGATTGAAGATTGCAAAGAGTTTTGACCATTCATGGCAAGCTTGCTACAATAAGAACGGTATCAATTAATGACGGGGTGGTCGAATCTTGCATAACAATACCGAACGTCTGGATTTATGGCTGTCCGTATCTCAAATCCATTCCTGCATAAACGATAAGCTGGAGCAAGCGCTGCAGGGGCAATATGATATATCCTTGAAGGAATTTTACGTCCTTAAATTTGTGTCCGACTCGCCATGCAAAGAACTGCGTTTGCAGCAGATTCAAGAGAAGGTGGGGTTGAGTCAAAGCGCGACATCACGTCTTGTAGATCGCATGGAAGCCTCCATTGTCGGAGCGCTGGAACGCCGTTCATGCTCGAGCGATCGGCGGGGCATCTACACCCGGATTACGGAGTTAGGGGAACAAAAGGTTCAACAAGCCCTCGCTACGGTTAGTGAAGTGCTGGATGTTGAGCTTCAAGGCGATGGGGCACTGGCTGAGCTGGAGGGACTTATTCAAAAGCTTTTAAAATGAGATCAACTTGACAGATCTCTTTTCTTTCTGTAATTTAGATGCATGCGCATGCTTTTAAAAAGATGTAGTGGAGGGTAACTATGACAAATACAAAAACTGCACAATCCCTGTTTCGTCCTTTTTCGCTCGGCAACCTATCCTTGTCTAACCGGACTGTAATGGCGCCGATGACGCGTCAAAAATCGCCTAACGGCGTTCCTGGAGCAGATGTTGCGGCATATTACCGCCGCCGGGCAGAGAACGGTGTTGGACTAATCGTAACGGAGGGCACGGTCATTAACCATGCCGATTCCAGCAACCAGAAGGATGTCCCGCACATTTACGGCGAAGAAGCCTTGAACGGCTGGGCTAAAGTCGTATCCGAAGTTCATGAAGCGGGAGGCAAGATTGTCCCTCAGATCTGGCATATGGGCGCTCGCGGCCATGTGAATGAGTACTCCGTGGAAGAAATTGCTCAAATCGTACAAGAATTCGCCAAAGCAGCTGCAGAAGCGCAACGTCTAGGATTTGACGGCATCGAGCTGCACGGAGCACATGGCTACTTAATTGATCAATTCTTCTGGGAGAAGACAAACCAGCGGACGGACCGCTATGGCGGCGATTTCATCGGACGTACGACCTTTGCTGCAGAAGTGGTGAAAGCTTGCCGTGAAGCCGTTGGTCCCGACTTCACGATCATCCTGCGCATCTCGCAATGGAAAGGCACTGACTATTCGGCGAAGCTTGTTGCGAATGCGGAGGAGCTGAAGCAATTCCTCGAGCCATTGGTGAACGCTGGCGTAGATATTTTCCATTGCTCGACCCGCCGCTTCTGGGAGCCGGAATTCGAAGGCTCTGAGCTGAATTTCGCGGGCTGGGTGAAGCAATTGACAGGCAAACCCACCATTACAGTGGGTTCCATCGGCTTGGATGGAGACGTGTCGACATTCTTCACTACAGGAAGCGGTTCAGGCAATGCCAGCTTGGATGGCCTGATTCCGAAGCTGGAGAATCAGGAGTTCGATCTGGTTGCGATCGGCCGCGCGCTGCTTGCAGATCCGGCTTGGGTCAGCAAGATTAGAGACGGTAAGCACGAAGAGCTTATTCCATTCACGCCTCAAGCGGTCCAAACCTTGTATTGATCCGTTGTAACGCGGCCTTGCGAATAATAGAAGCACCTCTTGCAAGCTTATGCTTGTGAGAGGTGCTTTTTCATGCGGGCTTAGTCGGCGCTTAGCGTAAGCATCAATTCCTAACTTTTTGGATTAAGCGCCAACAAGCGCTTAAGATTATCATCAATAAATTGATTATCGGCACTGTTGATTCCGCGCCCGGCTAGATGTCCCCAGACAGACTTAATCGGGTTAAAAACAGCGTTAGGTATACGCTTGGCCTCGTATTCATTATCGTCTGCCGTGCAGAATAGATCCGTGCTTCCTGGCATGATACAGGCAATTGCTTTAATGCTTCGTAGCGCCGCATCAAAGTCTCCGTTATAAATGGGGTTAGCGCTAATGTCTGAGAATTGGCCTGTCCATAACATAGCCAGCACATTATGCGGATCCAGCCTCATGAAGGTTTCCTCCCAGACGCCGACTATAAAATCCTCTAATGTCTCAAACCCCAATTCTCGATAAAGTTCATTTCTGTAAAAAGCTTGCGACAGACCCCATCCGGCATAAACTCGCCCAACGGCACGCATATCTGAAGCAGTCAGCCCGTTTAGATTATCGGAGTCGTATCGGGCTGCAGCCATGAGCGGAGCTTTCACTCCTTCCAGAACCACATACGTTTGCGGCCATGTCTTCGCAACTCCGGCGAAAGGCGCGATTCTCTCTACCATATCCGGATAGCTTGCTCCCCATTGGAAGGATTGAATGCCTCCCATAGACCAACCTACTGCGAGAGCGATCTTTTGAATGCCGAATTTCTCTGTGACCAGCCGGTGCTGAAATATAACGTTGTCATAGATGGTTACATGCGGGAAATTAGTCCGGTCGAATGGGGGAGGCGTGTTGCTGGGCGACGAAGATAACCCATTGCCCATCAGATTGGGGACGACAATAAAGTATTTCTCAGGATCCAATGCTTTGCCTATTCCGATCAACCATTCATTCTGAGTATGCTGGTCGCCAAATGCGGTAGGATAAATAATAACGTTATCCCTTTGTTTATTCAGCTTTCCATACGTCTTATAAGCAAGAAAAGCGCTCGGCAACGTCACTCCTGATTGCAAGGTTACGTCACCCAAATCAAAAATCTCGTAGTCCATCGTGTTGTCGCTCCTTTCAAAATGAAACCATAAATGATTTCTTGTTGTTAGTATAGATTCATGATACTCTCAATAAAAGTGAACAGAATTCAAAGCAGCATTCAATAATATTGAAAGTTAAAGGGGTTATGAGATGGAATTGCGCCAACTGAATACGTTCCGTACGGTTGCTTTCACCTTAAATTTCAGTCGGGCCGCGGAAGTGCTGAATTACGTTCCTTCTAACGTTACGATGCAAATAAAAGCGTTGGAGGACGAGCTTGGCGTTCGACTCTTTGACCGGTTGGGCAAGCAGCTCGTTCTTACAACTGCAGGCCAACGATTTTTAACTCAAATCCAAGGCGTTCTGGACAAGTTGGACGAAGCCCGCAGCGTCGTTCATGACAATGAGAATCTAAGCGGCACTTTAACGATAAGCGCCAATGAGGTTCTGTGCGCTTATCGGCTGCCGAATGTCTTTCGCTTATTTCGATCACGCCATCCGGGTGTGCGTCTCATCTTCCGTTCAGTTCCCAATCAGGAGCTCAGGCAGACCCTTTTTGAAGGAACCGCGGATGTCGTCTTTATGTTGGACGAGACTATTCGTTCTAGCGGGTTAACGGTTGAACCGATGGTGGAAGAAACGTTCCGCTTTTTCGCTGCTCCAGACCATCCGCTTGTGGAAAAGACCATGCTCAAGCTGGAGGATTTTCACGGACAAGTATTTTTGACGAATGAGAAGGGATGTACCTACAGAACCATGTTTGACAGGGGATTTGAGAAAGAGGGCATTGACAGCATTACGTATTTGGAGTTTCAAAATGCAGAAGCCATTAAACAATGTGCAATAGCGGGGATCGGTATTGCCTTTCTCCCCGAAGTAACGGTGAAGGCCGAGATTGAACGGGGCCAGCTTATTGCGCTGCCTTGGGAAATTCCGGACCTGCATGTGTATACCCAGATGTTATGGCATAAAGACAAGTGGCTTTCACCGATTATATTAGCTTTCATTGAAGCAGCAAGGGAAGTTATCGCTATTGAGGAGTATGATACTGTGTAGCTAATGACATTGTTGGAGATACTACAAGAAGTAGCAATAACTCCAAACCAACAGCGAAAGGAATGATGCCGCCCATGAGTGAGGAACAGATAATGACGGCGCTTGGAGAGGTTGTCGATCCTGAGATCGGCATCAATATCGTTGATCTCGGACTTGTATACGGAATTGAAGACAAAGGCAACGGAGAAGTTGTGATTGAGATGACCCTTACCATTCCCGAATGTCCTTTGGTTGATCAAATCGTTGCCAATGTTAAACAAGCGGCAGAATCGGTCGAAGGGGTAGAGCAAGCTGAAGTAAAGCTAGTGTTTGAACCAAAATGGACACCTGCTTTAATAAGCGATGAAGCTAGGGAGCAAATTCGTTCGCGTCAAATGAGCGCGACTTAGGTAATACTCAGGGTAAGTCATAGACATGCACAAGAAGCCGCGATAATCGCGGTTTTTTTTGTTATGTTGCAAATGCAACATAAATGGACGTCGAATGGAAGAAATTAGTGGTTAATTAACTGGAGCAAATTCAGAATAATGACGAGCGCAAGATCGCTGCTCTTATGAAAGCGAACTTAAATAGGAGTGCAAATATATAAATCTGGCTAACTATCCAGGGAAATGAACTCATTGAAAAACCGGCTGTTAAAAGACATTTTATTTTTATAGAGTACAGACAACTCGTATAACTTCTAGTAGAATGCTCATTATGGACCGAAATGCAAGAATCGCCGGTTCATGAATGGATGGATCAGATTGAAGGGGTGGAATAACAGCATCATGGAACTAAAGCAACAAGACAACAGCCTCTCGAGAGAGGCGAAAGGCAGTTTTCCGATCTCATTGATCTCGCTTACCGTCGGCGCTTTCGCCATCGGAATGACTGAATTTGTTATTATGGGGATTTTGCCTAACGTAGCCAGCGACCTTGGTGTAAGCATACCCGCAGCAGGCCAGCTGATCACGATGTATGCGCTAGGAGTAGCGGTTGGCGCCCCCATTCTTACTTTGCTGACTCACCGGATTCCGCAGAAAAAGCTGCTAATCGTTCTTATGCTGCTTTTCATCGTAGGGAACGGGTTAGCCGTTATCGCACCGAACTATGCCGTTCTAATGGGCGCTAGAGTGCTTACCGCGCTCACTCACGGTACCTTTTTTGGCGTAGGGGCGGTTATAGCGGCAGGTTTGGTTCGGCCTGACAAGAAAGCAGGCGCCGTGTCCGTTATGATGGCCGGCCTGACCATTTCGAATATTTTGGGCGTGCCGCTCGGCACTTACATCGGCCAAAATATGGGATGGCGAGCGTCCTTTGGAGCTATTGCTCTAATGGGGGTCATCGCTTTGATCGGCATCATTCTACTAATTCCGCGTTTGCAGCAACCGAAGGCAACCGGCATTCTTCAGCAGGTAGCGTCTTTGATCAATCCGAAGCTGATGGTATTCTTGCTCATCTGTGCGCTGGGCAACGCAGGGCTATTCGCCGTCTTTACTTACATTACGCCGCTGCTCGTCGATATTACGGGATTCGCTGAGCATAGCGTCACTTGGATACTGGTACTGTTCGGCGTTGGCGTGACCATTGGCAATATCGTCGGCGGCAAATTAGCGGACTGGAAGCTGATGCCTTCGCTTTTGGGTACTTATGCGATCGTCGTTCTTGCTTTAACGGCGTTAACCTTTACCATCCATAACGAGATTGCCGCAATTGTGACGATCTTCCTGTGGGGCGCGGGCTCTTTCGCCGTTATGCCGGGTCTGCAGGTGCGCATTATGGGCATTGCCAAGGACGCCCCGGCATTAGCCTCCACTTCCAGCCACTCGGCGGGGAACCTCGGCAATGCGGTGGGAGCATTCGTCGGCGGATGGGTCATTACCCATATGTCACTGGGATCGCTTCCGTGGGTTGGAGCCATTCTGGTTGGTCTGGCTCTGCTCATCGGAGCGGGCAGCATGCTGGCGGACAAGCGGTCGGCAGTGAATTCGATGAACAAGTAACCGGAATTTGAATCAGATATTAGCCCCTGCCTGGTCAAGATTGACTGGGCGGGGGCTTTTGCATATGCCCGGAATTTCCAGCGACCTTTACATAACATTCAATCTTTATCCGCTCGTTATCCGGTATGATAGTAGTAGAACATAAAACATAAAGAACAGGCGGCGCAATCCTATGAATATGAGCCTAATGGATGTCGGCATGAAGCTGAAGGGGCACACGATCGATCTCGTATTGCTGGAGCCGGAGCATAAGGAAGAGCTGGCTGCTGTGCTGAACGATGATGCAATTTGGGAGTTTACATGGCGGAAGATCACAACGCTGGAACAAGCACAGGCGTTGGTCGACGAGGCTTTGCTGGAGCGGTTGGGGGACTCTCAGCTTCCATTTGCCGTTATCGAGAGAAGCACGGGTCTTATCGTAGGCACGACGAGAATCGCGTCAATCAGCGGGGGACATCGCCATGCGGAGATCGGCTATTCTTGGCTGACGCCCCGCGTATGGCGGACCTCTGTCAATACCGAATGCAAGCGGCTGCTGCTCGACTACTGCTTTGAACACTTGCATACGCTTCGCGTCCAATTCTCGATTAGCCATTACAACATCAGATCGCAGCGTGCCGTCGAACGGCTTGGAGCTCTAAAAGAAGGAGTCTTGCGACAAGCAAGAATCAAACCTGACGGAACGGTTCATGACGTCGTGGTGTACAGCATATTGGCTAGCGAATGGCCGGCCGTCAAAGAACGGCTTGACGGGTACTTAGGTCTTAACAACATAAGATATCAAGATATAGAAAAGCGAATGAGCATCTGAATATCAAACAATGGAAGAGAAGCAGAACGAATAAACTCAATGGAGCTGCGGAAGGGAAGCCATGCCATTGAGTTTTTTGTTGCGGATCGAAAATAACTTAATCATGCACTTGGCATCGAAGAATGGGGTTCACAGCTGATGCTTCTGATTTCCTCCATTAACAACAATGCTGCCTTGCCCAGATAGTTTTTATCTTGATAGGCGATTCCTATCGTGACGGCAGGGTTCAAATCGGCTAGAGGCCTTATGACCAAAGAACCTTCCTGTTCGAGACCGCTGTAAATCGGAACAATCCCGATGCCAAGCTCTGCCTTCACCATTTGTTGAATGACAAAAAAGCTTCCAACCTCCATACAAGAAAACGGGTTGTGTCCAGTCCCATCAATCGCCGATTCCCAAAGCTCCCGATAGACGCAAGTTGGTTCCTTCACCAAAACGGTTTGCCCCGCAAAATCGCTCGCCTTGATGCTTTCTCGTTCGGCTAAGGGGTGATTCCAATTCAACATGACTCCTAATGTTTCCTCGATCAGCGGCTCGAATTCCAGCATAAGCTTCGAAGGCGGAGACGAGCAGATGCCGAAATCCAGTTCGCCGGCACGAACCCTCTCCGCGATGGATCTGCTGCCGCCTACTTCCATGGTTAACTCCACTTTCGGTCGAACTTTGCAATAGCGTGCTATAATTGCCGCCAGCTTCTGGCTTGCGATGGGTTCGATGGCGGCAAAACGCACCGAGCCGTTATCTCCCTCAGCAATATCCGAGACGGTCTGTCTGATGGCCCCGACCGACTTCAATAAAGCAGCAGCCTCGTGATAGAGCCATCGACCGGCTTCGGTCACGATCACGCGTTTTCCGTCGCGCACGAATAATGAAACGCCCAGATCCGCTTCCAGACGCTGAATCTGAAGGGTTACAGTAGAGGGTGCATACTGCAGTTCCTCGGCGGCTTTCAGAAAATGTCCATGCCGCACGCAAGCCTCAAAGGTCTTTAATGCTCGAAGATCCATTGTTCATCACCTTTGTTTGAGAAATTCGAATCAATCATTCATATTATTCAATTTTACAAAACTATAATCGAATTTTACAATAGGGTCAACGGTATTCTGATGAAAAGATACCGAAGGAGGAGGGATTCACGATGACAAATTTGGTCATTACTCACGGCAATCCAGCTAGCTCTCATTGTGCCTTTACGTTCGATGACGGACCGATGCGGATTCCTATAGACGCATGGCTGGATGCTTTGGAACAGGGAGGCGCGCGCGGCACATTCTTTTTAACGGGCGAATGGTTTGACCGGCATCCGGCTAAAGCAAGAGAGATGTTAGCCAGGGGACATGAGCTGACCATGCATACCTACCATCACCGCAGAATGGCGGATGTGCCCAAGGCCGTATTCTTCGAAGAGCTGAAGCTGGCAGAGCTCGCGTATCAGGAAGCAACGGGCAGGCCGGCTCCGGCCTTAATCCGTTTTCCTTACGCCTCTTATCGGGAAGAGAATTTGGAATGGCTTCGGGAGTGGAACTATCTGCTCATCGAGGGGGAGGATACCGTCGACTGGTCGGGACCGCCAAGCGCGCAGCTCGTGGAACGGGGGATGCCTAAGCTGGTCAAAGGATCGATCATGGTGTTTCATGCTAATGAAATCGCCAAAGAAACGCCTCAGGCCGTTAAGTCGCTTGTACAGCATGCTCACACAAAAGGTCTGGACATGGTTACCGTATCCGAGCTGCTTCATGCTGTCGGGATCAGGGCAGGCGAACGCCGCTGGCAAGTCCGCTTCAAACCGGCTCATCAACGCTCAATCCATCTTGAACAGTGGAAGCGAGTAGCCGGTGAGGAAGAATTGCAGAAGTTAGCCGCGGATTCACTTGAATGGGGAAGCCCGAAAGCTCCGACAGGATATGGCGCTTATCGAAAATGGCTGCAGGAGCTCTCTAGTCAGGTACAGCTGGGAGGCGAAACGTATTTGGTCGCCCGCAGCTTTGCCGAGCAGCACTGGGCATACGTGCATGCTTCGGTCCGAGGCGGCACGCTGGTGCTGGAGGACTTCGCTACGAAGGAACCCCATGCGGATGCTTTGGTCTATATGCTGCAATGGGCAGCACACGAGGCAGCAGTCATGGGCTGCGAGTGGGTAGTCAGCACATTGGATATGCGCCGTATTCATAAGCTTTGCGAACAACTGGGCTTTGAGGCGCAGATCGTATTGGAAGAAGTCAGCGGCTAAGCAGACGGCAGCTATCAACAATCGCAATGAAAGACTCAGGTTCAACAAAGGGAGCAGATGGGCGATATGGGCACGAGATCCGCATTGAATTGGATTACGCTTTGGGCATCGTTATTGTTTGTCGTCATACTTGGTTTTTCACGGCTCTCATATGGCATGTTTTTGCCTGGAATACAGAGGGAAATCGGGGGAAGCTACGGACAGCTTGGTATTCTGGGCACTGTCAATTTTATCGGCTACTTGGTCGGGACCGTATGTCTTTCTCCTTTGATCTCGCGTTTTCCAAATCGTAAACCTGTCATTAATCGGATCACGTGCTTATTGCTTGGGCTAACGTTGATCGGCTCGGCATTTAGCGGTCATTTCACGGGGCTTGGACTCTGGCGGTTCGCAATTGGATTGTTATCTGCCTTCGCTACAGTGTTAGTCTTGTCTATTGCCATGGATGCCGTTCGGCCGGAGGAACGCGGTGCAGCATCGGGCCTTATATGGATGGGCGGTTCTGCCGGCATTCTGGTAACAGGATTATTCGCCCCCTTCACCATAGATCCTTCACACTTGCAGGGGTGGCGGTATGCTTGGGTGGCGATGGGCGTGTTCGGGGTCATTGCCGCTTCCGGTTTTGAGTTTGCCACCAGAAAAAGGGGAACCGAAAAAATAACCATAGAGAACGAGTCGAAGCCTAGTGGCAAAGAAAGCGCAGATGCGTATCGCCTCTTGCTGAGTCCGAATAAGCTCTTATTCTTAATCGCTTCTTATTTTTTCTTCGGCTGGGGATACATCATCTATTTTACATACTTGATTCCCTATCTGGTGGGCAAAGGCATTCCGTCCCTCTATGCCGGGTTAATATGGTCCGGAATCGGATTTGCGGGTTTGTTCAACGGATGGATTGGAGGCAAAGCCATTGACCGGTGGCCGAGCGGGTATACTCTTGCGTCGGGGTTAACTTTGGGGACGATCGGCGTGAGTGGGGTTATAACCGACAATACGTTATTTACGGTGCTCGGAGCGGCTATCATCGGGCTGGTTTCCTTTATTACCCCGCCCCTGATGACGACAGCGCTCCTTCGCCGCCATGTCCCTCACCATACCTATGCCGCATGTCTTAGCATAGCTACTGCATTCTTTGCTTCTGGACAAATTATCGGTCCCTTCGTTGGGGGAATTGTGGTCGAACAGTACGGCTTGCAATTCGGCGTCGCATCCAGCTCCATCTTTATGGCGATTGCCGCTGCGCTGGCTGGTTTGTATGGACAACAGCAACGAAAGCTAAGGAAATCTGACTTGCCGATTAGTGGTTGATTAGCAATAGAAAACAAGCGATGTCACACCGTGATATCGCTTGTTTTCGTATATTCACAAAACAGATGGCTCATATTAATAAAAATCAGCTAGGCAAAAAAAGGATGATTTTGAATTGGCACCCAACGGGCAAGGAGACAGCACTGCGGGCAACGATAAGCTTTCTGCAGATTTGGATACGAATCTGAAGCAATTCCAGGCTGTTTTTGACAAATGCGGAGATATCCAGTACCGGCCGTTTGAGCTCAATGAAGCGCTGCTAGGCACGTTTATTTTTTTGAGCGGTCTGGGTAATATCAATGCCGTGAATATGGACTTGTTGAGGAATGCCATCGAATCAAGCCTGATAGAGCAATCAGAGGCGCTAACTGAAGATATTAAAGCGGCCATCCATTCTAAGCTCGGCTTCACATCACAAACGAGCTGGAGCGACGATTTCCAAGCATCCGTGGATAAGATATTAGCGGGTGAGCTTGCAGTGCTCCTGGACGGCTTCACATCTATCTTATTGTTGAACGTGAAAGAGCTGGATACAAGATCCATTGAAGAGCCGGCTACAGAGTCTGTAATCCGAGGCCCGAGAGACGGCTTTCAAGAGAACATAAGCACAAATATCAGTCTGATTCGCAGAAGATTAAAAACAACACAGCTAAAGCTGGAAATGTTCACGGCAGGGAAGTTATCCGTCACCGACATTGCGATTGCCTATCTGGAGGGCATTGCCGAAGAAAGCTTAATTGCAGAAGTAAAGGAAAGAGTCGGCCGAATTAAGATTGATGCCATTTTGGAAAGCGGATATGTGGAGGAACTCATTGAGGATAATTCCGTGTCGCCGTTTCCCCAAGTGATGGTGACTGAACGTCCGGACAAAGTAGTCGGGAATCTGCTGGAAGGCAAGGTTGCGATCATCGTGGACAACACGCCGTTCGTGATCGTCGTCCCGGGTACTTTTTTTCAGCTCCTTCAAACGCCTGAAGATTATTATCAACGGTATTTTGTGGCTTCCGCCATTCGTATATTGCGATTTATAGCCGTTGTTTCATCTTTGCTCCTGCCGTCCCTATACATTGCGCTAACAACCTATCATCACGAGATGATACCCACGATGCTTCTTATTAGTATCGCTTCTTCCCGGGAAACGGTCCCATTCCCCGCATTTGTTGAGGCTATGCTGATGGAAGTTGCTTTTGAGGGATTGCGGGAAGCCGGTGTCCGTCTGCCGCGTCCGGTAGGACAAGGGGTAAGCATTGTGGGAGCCTTGGTAATCGGGCAGGCCGCCGTAGCAGCCGGAATCGTATCCTCGCCGCTATTGATCATCGTGTCGATGACCGGTATCGCTTCCTTTTTGTTCCCAAGCTTTCAATTGGGACTTGCCTTCCGGCTGCTTCGTTTTCCGATGATGATCGCAGCTGCCACCTTTGGTCTCTACGGCATCTTAATGCTGATGCTGATGCTGCTGCTTCATATGCTCCATCTTCAGTCCTTCGGTGTTCCCTATATGTCGCCGCTGTCTCCTTTGCGTGCTGGTGAACTCAAGGATGTCCTTTACCGGGCCAACTGGCTGAAGATGTCGAAGTCATCCAAATCAAGGGGATAGTCTTACAAATAAATGGATCTAACGAGGTCGCGATGAGAAAACCGATCCTTTTGTTGCTCACGCTGCTAATCCTTATGACGCAGACCGGCTGCTGGAGCAGGATAGAATTAAACGATGTTGCCATCGTCACAGCGTCAGCCATAGATCTTGCCCAGGACGGAAAGTATAAATTAAGTGTGCAAATTTTAAAAATGAAAATGACAAAAGGAATTAGTGAAAACGGCAGCTCCAGTGAAAATGTCACCCTAACTCTCTCTGCAAAAGGGGATACGATCATGGAGGCGCTTAACGTAATTCAGAAAAAGATCCCTCGTCTTATTATTTTCTCGCATAATCGGGTCATTATTGTCGGTGAAAAGCTGGCCAGAGAAGGGCTGGCACCCGCTATAGATTTTTTCTCCAGGCATCGGGAGGCTCGGGGGAACAGCTATTTGCTTACGACCAGGGGAGAGGCTGCGGAACTATTGAAAGTTCCTGCTAACTTTGAAATTTTTACCGGGGAGGAGATGCGGGAGGAAGAGAAAGCAAGACTGCTGGATAGCGCCAGTATTCGGGATTTTATATACCGTTTGTTTGAGAAGGGAATCGAGCCAACAAGTTCGCAGATGCAGGTTATACCTTTGAGTGATCCGAACGGAAAGCCAGCAAAGGAAGAAGAGATGGGGCTCGGACTTGTCGGTGTTGGAATTTATCGCAAGGACAAATTGCTCGGGTGGATGAACCGCTCCGAAGCCGAATGTTTATTATGGCTAAGAAACAGGATGAAAAGTTCTGTTCTGACTGTGGCTATACCAGGAAAGGATCGACAGCCGGGCAGGGTAAGTGTTCAGCTGATAAGCGCGAAAACCAAGTACAAATCAAAAATTACTGGAGAGAACATTCAATTTGAAGTAGCGATTAAAATGACCGGTGAATTATTTGAAAACTCAACTAAACTTAGCATAAAAGAAATGAACAACCTGAACTTCCTTCAACATGCGCTTGAAAAAGAGATTGAAAACCGCGTAAACATGACGGTGAAAAAACTGCAAACACAATACAAATCAGATGTTATTGGTTTTGGAAATATCCTGCACCGGCAGCATAAGAGCGACTGGAACAAGAAATATGCAACCTTATGGGAAGAAGAATTCCCAAAGATTGATGTGAAAACGAAAGCCACTTTCAAGTTCATCGGAACAGGACGTGTGAATGAATCTCTAGTGGAAGAAGAGGAATTGGAAAAGTAGAACCATTAATGTCGTATAAGGAATAGGAATATTACGGTATGGACACTATTTCTAGGCACCAATTGCTGGCGGTCTCCATTATTTATCAAATCGGGACAACCATCATTTTTGGTTTCGCTTCCGGGGCAGGAAGAGATTCCTGGCTGGCTGTGTTGATTTCAACTATGCTGGGGCTTGCCATCATCATGGTATATGTCAGTGTAACTCAGTTAAATCCGGGCCTAACCTATATTGAATGCTACCCGAAGCAATTCGGCAAGTGGCTGGGCACGCCTATCGCTTGGCTCCATCCGTTATTGTTTTTGTACATAGCAGGGAGAATTGTCGCGGACATCAACAACTTAGTGCCTTCGACGATCCTGCCGGGAACGCCCCCATGGTCTATCCTCACGATCTTTATGATTGTCATTGGGTACTCTCTTTTCCTCGGCTTGAAGGTGATGGGGAGACTGGCCGAAATCATACTGCCGCTTCTGGGAATCATTTATATCGCTGAAGTGGTGCTGATTATTAGTTCAGGCGTAGTCGATCTCGATAACTTGTTCCCATTGCTGGACAAAGGGTGGAACCGGGTATGGAAAGTGGTATGGCCGCTGGGCGTCATTCAATCTTATGGGGAGTCCCTTGCCCTGGCGATGGTCTGGACTTCAGTCAGACCCAAGGGGCGGGTGGGGCGAACGATGGTTCTGTCAACTCTTCTGGCAGGCAGCTTTATCGCATTCACGGATGCCATGGCGATATCGGTATTTGGGGAAGAGATTTTTAAACGGGCGACCTATCCGATGTATGCGTTGATCCAAGCCATTAACGTTGCGGATTTCATTACACAGCTCGATGCGACGGGCGTTCTGTACTTTTGCTTTATGGCGTTCTTGAAGACTTTTATTTATCTGTACGCTGCGGTCCGCAGTATTCAAAAGCTAACTTATGCGCAGAGCATCCGCAGTTTTATTATTCCTGTCTGCGTTATTGCATTTGTGCTCGGCTTGACCATGGCGCCGAATGTGATTGCACATATTACTGTGGTGGAGAAGATCGTCCCCTATAGTCCTATCTATTTATCCCTGATGATTTTTATTCCGATGGTATTGATGGCGGTATCCTGGCTTCGAAGAAAAGCAGCTTAATCGGAGGACAAGCGGGGAGGTGATCGGATGACAAGCATTATTGGGTTTTGGAAATCCGAAATTATGCTGAAATATCCTTGGGCACAACCGATGTTTTTTGCCGCGGCTGCAGTCGTGCTGTCGTTCTTTACCTGGTTCAGAAAGCCGCGGCACAATCAATCGAAGGAATCTGAATCTGATTCTGAGGAATAGAGGCAAGGGCAGGGAGCTCTGACTATCGTTTTCTTGCTTTCATTACAAAAGTGACAGGAAGCATCTTTGCTTTTTGGGCAAGATCGCTTTTATCGTCCCGCAATTGCATGATTTCTTCATCTGATTCTTCAATCATCTGTTCTATGACAAAGCCCGCTTTTGCCAACGCATTCACGTAAGTGGATAGTTTGCGATCCGATAGCGTAAGCGTGCCTTCATCAAGGGGGACCGAATACCACGAATCGTCGAAATAACTTTTTTTGAAGGTGAGCATATTGTTTTCTGTCGTAACACATTTGTGAATAGGATGAGACCAGCTGAAAATAAATACTCCGTCTCTTTTAAGGTAAGAAGCAATCCGGCGGAATGTGCCTTCAAGATCGGTGGTCCAGCCAATCGCATAAATGGAGTACACGAAGTCAAAATAATTCTCGGGAAGGCCGCATTCTTCTTCCATTGGAGAATTAATGAATGCAGCGGATAGACCGCATGCCTCCAAATGCTGCCTTGCCTTTGCGATTTGATTTTCTGATAGATCCACACCCCATAGCTCAGATGCGCCGCGTTCCCCGTGATATTGCAAGGATTGACCGTTTCCGCAGCCTATCTCCAGCATTCGTTTCCCTGAGACGTCGCCAAAAAGCCGGCATTTTTCTTCCGAGATAAATGCTCCATAATAGGGAAGCACGATTGCCTTTAAGAAGTCATTTCCTTGTGTATCCCAATATAGGCTGTTTGTTTGATGAACCGAGTTTTTGTTCAAGTCGACCGAGACGGCAGAACCATCTTCTCCGGCGCCAATACTATTTGTTTGATGTGTAGTATTCTTGTTTATGGCGATGCCCTCCTTTGTTAATTTCGCGGTATTCTAATAACATGGATTAAATGCGAACATTTGTGCCGATTATTCCAAATTAATGTAACATTTGATGCGGCCAAATTCAATGACAAACTTTTACGCATCATATGTGGATATCCGTTTCGCGGGACGGGTATCCACTTTTTGTTGAAGATGAAGGCAAACATGATATTTCTGTGCAAAGATTGCAAGGTTTCATATTCTGCGATTGTCTATACTAATACTTGAATAAACTTTCTGAAGGCTTAGCTGGCTGGCATGAATAATGAAATTGGATGCCTATGGAAAATTCCAGTGGAAGGTTTGTAGCATCAATTATACGACTCATACTTGAAAGGGGCACATATGGCTAAAACGAAACGCGGTAAAGGGTTATGGAACACACCTTCCAGAGGCAGAGGTACTTGTCCGATATGTCTATCGACTAGAATAAAATTGCTATATTCTGTGACCAACTCAGAAGGCAAGCAAGTGACTGTCTGCAAGAAGTGCAGCAAGTAAATACGGAAACCGCTGAGCAAGCTGTTTCGATAGTGAAACTAGGTTTTCGGGGAAAGCTGCGCAGAGCGTTGAATCGGCAAAAGCAAACGGTATAAGAAAGTGTTTCCGTAATGAGGGGGCAATCTCCTAAATAGTAGTAACGGGAAGCCGATCCCTAACTTTGAATGAAGAATGCCTTCTAAACCACCGCTAGAGTGGGTTCGAAGGCTTTTTTCTTGTTTGAACTCTAGTCTAAAGTGGGGGCTGCAAAATCATATAGTGAGCTTCGAGGCAGCTATGTGGCATCAGCTATGATTTGGCAGCTGCGGGGTAGCTGTAAGCCGAGATTCTCGGCATACGGCACAATTTGCACCCAGCGTACACGTTCTAACTCGACTTTCTGGGCATACAGCACAATATCCACCCAGTGCACACGCTCTAACCCGACTTTCTCGGCATACAGCACAATATCCACCCAGTGCACATGCTCTAACCCGACTTTCTCGGCATACAGCACCAATTCCACCCAACGCACACGCTCTAAGCCGAGTTTCTCGTCCTGCAGCGCAGTTTCTGGATGTAGACTAAAAAGTGGACACGCTGTAACAGCGACCTGATACAATAAACCTAACAATAGAGAGGTTGAGGTGAATCATGGGAGAGCAGCGTCAACATTTTGATGAAGCATTTAAACGCGAAACGGTAAGGCACATGATGGAGACAGGCAAAACCGTCACCGAAGTATCTAAGGAGATCGATGTGCCAGTGAGCAGCATCCGTTCATGGAAGCAGCAGTACGGAAACACAGCTGAAAAATCGAAGTTGTTTG
>NZ_QXQB01000019.1 GCF_003605435.1 Paenibacillus pinisoli | reverse complement strand
CCCATCCGTTTGGTGGCGATGGCGGAGGGGAACCACGCGTTCCCATACCGAACACGACCGTTAAGCCCTCCAGCGCCAATGGTACTTGGACCGCAGGGTCCTGGGAGAGTAGGACGTCGCCAAGCGGTCTATCTAAGACTTATGTCTAAGGTAGTCCTGAAGTCAAAACGGAATACCCGAGGGCCTTTAGCTCAGCTGGTTAGAGCGCACCCCTGATAAGGGTGAGGTCGGTGGTTCGAGTCCACTAAGGCCCACCATTATCAACACATGAGTGTTGATCCCATTACGGGGCCATAGCTCAGCTGGGAGAGCGCCTGCCTTGCAAGCAGGAGGTCAGCGGTTCGATCCCGCTTGGCTCCATTTGTTCTTTGAAAACTGGATAACGAAAGTAACAAGAAGTGTTTGATTCTTATCTTCGGATGAGAAGAGAATCTTCTGCTGAAACATCCTTTAGCATGATTTAAACGTTGGCTTTAAGCCAGCGATACTAGGTTAAGCTAGTAAGAGCGCACGGAGGATGCCTAGGCACCAG
>NZ_QXQB01000018.1 GCF_003605435.1 Paenibacillus pinisoli | reverse complement strand
GTGGGGTAGATGATTGGGGTGAAGTCGTAACAAGGTAGCCGTATCGGAAGGTGCGGCTGGATCACCTCCTTTCTAAGGATATACCCGAACCCGATGAGGTTCGGATACAGGAAACGAAAGTTTCCAAAATGTGCGGATAATTGCGCGAAAGCGCCAGACGTGAACCCCATTTGTTCAGCTTTGATGGAATTTGCCTGGGGCCATAGCTCAGCTGGGAGAGCGCCTGCCTTGCAAGCAGGAGGTCAGCGGTTCGATCCCGCTTGGCTCCACCAACAAGTTTCCTGAAAGGGAAAGCTTGATCCATCTATTGTTCCTTGAAAACTGGATAACGAAAGTAACAAGAAGTGTTTGATTCTTATCTTCGGATGAGAAGAAAAACTTCTGCTGAAACATCCTTTAGCATGATTTAAACGTTGGCTTTAAGTCAGCGATACTAGGTTAAGCTAGTAAGAGCGCACGGAGGATGCCTAGGCACCAGGAGCCGAAGAAGGACGTGGCGAACAACGATACCGCCTCGGGGAGCCGTAAGCAGGCTTTGATCCGGGGATTTCC
>NZ_QXQB01000017.1 GCF_003605435.1 Paenibacillus pinisoli | reverse complement strand
CTGGTGCCTAGGCATCCTCCGTGCGCTCTTACTAGCTTAACCTAGTATCGCTGGCTTAAAGCCAACGTTTAAATCATGCTAAAGGATGTTTCAGCAGAAGATTCTCTTCTCATCCGAAGATAAGAATTAAATACTTCTTGTTACTTTCGTTATCCAGTTTTCAAGGAACAAATGGAGCCAAGCGGGATCGAACCGCTGACCTCCTGCTTGCAAGGCAGGCGCTCTCCCAGCTGAGCTATGGCCCCGTAATGGGTACCGACTTCTCAGTCGATAATGGTGGGCCTTAGTGGACTCGAACCACCGACCTCACCCTTATCAGGGGTGCGCTCTAACCAGCTGAGCTAAAGGCCCTCGGGTATTCTGCTATGACTCTTTTGAAGATGACATGACAAAAAGCGTCACGTGGGATCTTCGATTTAGAAAGACGATTAGTCTTTCAAAACTGACAACGAGCGAGCAACATCTGCCTGAGATTTGGAAACTTTCGTTTCCTGTATCCGAACCTCATCGGGTTCGGGTATATCCTTAGAAAGGAGGTGATCCAGCCGCACCTTCCGAT
>NZ_QXQB01000016.1 GCF_003605435.1 Paenibacillus pinisoli | reverse complement strand
TCGGTGGGGTAACCCGCAAGGGAGCCAGCCGCCGAAGGTGGGGTAGATGATTGGGGTGAAGTCGTAACAAGGTAGCCGTATCGGAAGGTGCGGCTGGATCACCTCCTTTCTAAGGATATACCCGAACCCGATGAGGTTCGGATACAGGAAGCGATCGCTTCCAACTCTCAGGCAGATGTTGCTCGCTCGTTGTCAGTTTTGAAAGATCAATGATCTTTCATCGAAGTTTTCGTATCTGCGAAAATCTTCACCCATCCGTTTGGTGGCGATGGCGGAGGGGAACCACGCGTTCCCATACCGAACACGACCGTTAAGCCCTCCAGCGCCAATGGTACTTGGACCGCAGGGTCCTGGGAGAGTAGGACGTCGCCAAGCGGATGCAGCAATGCATCTCATTTGTTCCTTGAAAACTGGATAACGAAAGTAACAAGAAGTGTTTGATTCTTATCTTCGGATGAGAAGAGAATCTTCTGCTGAAACATCCTTTAGCATGATTTAAACGTTGGCTTTAAGCCAGCGATAACTAGGTTAAGCTAGTAAGAGCGCACGGAGGATGCCTAGGCACCAGGAGCCGAAGAAGGACGTGGCGAACAACGATACCGCCTCGGGGAGCCGTAAGCAGGCTTTGATCCGGGGATTTCCGAATGGG
>NZ_QXQB01000015.1 GCF_003605435.1 Paenibacillus pinisoli | reverse complement strand
TCGGTGGGGTAACCCGCAAGGGAGCCAGCCGCCGAAGGTGGGGTAGATGATTGGGGTGAAGTCGTAACAAGGTAGCCGTATCGGAAGGTGCGGCTGGATCACCTCCTTTCTAAGGATATACCCGAACTCGATGAAGTTCGGATCAGGAAGCATAAGTTTCCAAATCTCAGGCAGATGTTGCTCGCTCGTTGTCAGTTTTGAAAGACTAATCGTCTTTCTAAGAAGTTTTCGCATCTGCGAAATCTTCACCAATCCGTTTGGTGGCGATGGCGGAGGGGAACCACGCGTTCCCATACCGAACACGACCGTTAAGCCCTCCAGCGCCGATGGTACTTGGACCGCAGGGTCCTGGGAGAGTAGGACGTCGCCAAGCGGGTAAGAATATACCACAACAACATAGTTTAATTTCCAACATTTGATTGTTGAAAAGCCTGAACTATGGTGGTAATATGAATATCCTGTCGCTAACGCGGCAATTGTTCCTTGAAAACTGGATAACGAAAGTAACAAGAAGTATTTATTTCTTATCTTCGGATGAGAAGAGAATCTTCTGCTGAAACATCCTTTAGCATGATTTAAACGTTGGCTTAATGCCAGCGATACTAGGTTAAGCTAGTAAGAGCGCACGGAGGATGCCTAGGCACCAGGAGCCGAAGAAGGACGTGGCGAACAACGATACCGCCTCGGGGAGCCGTAAGCAGGCTTTGATCCGGGGATTT
>NZ_QXQB01000014.1 GCF_003605435.1 Paenibacillus pinisoli | reverse complement strand
TGGACTTCTGTCAAGAAAGTAGACACCAATTAAGCGACCTGTTGTTGCTCATAGTACCTTTTTTCGCGCAAATGTGGAGTTAAGTAACCGATTGAAGAATGAATACGGATGCGATTGTATTCCAACTCAATGTACGAGTTTATCGCATCGTAGGCTTGTTGACGCGTCTTAAACGTCGTCAAATAAACGAGTTCTTTCTTGATCACGCTGTGAAAAGATTCAATGCACGCATTGTCGTAACAATTCCCTTTTCGACTCATGCTGCCAATCATGTTGTAGTGTGCTAAACGCTCACGGTAATCGGTAGAGGCATACTGTGAGCCCCGGTCTGAATGGTGAACCAGTCCAGGCTCTGGCTTCTGGCGCTTGTAAGCCATGTCGAGCGCGTCGAGTACGAGTTCTTTGGTCATCCGGCTCCCCATCGACCACCCGACAATCTTGCGTGAAAACAGATCCATTACGCTCGCCAAATACACCCAGCCCTGCTGTGTGGCTACGTAGGTGATGTCCGTGACCCAAACCTTATTCGTCGCCTCTGCACGGAACTGACGGTTTAGTACATTCTCATACACAGGCTGGTTGTGCTTGGAGTTTTTCGTCGCCTTATATTTCTTGACAACACGAGAGCGCAGTCCCATCTCCTTCATAAGCTTCGCAACGGTTTTGGTGGCTACGACCCAGCCTTCTTCACGGAGCTTTTGTGTGCGATTTTCGGACTGCCGTATCGTTGCTTGAAGCCATCGAAGTGGTGTTGAATTCGCTTCATCAACTTCTTCCGTCGTTTCAGTTGCTCGCTGGGCTTGTGACGGGCCTTTACCCATTTGTAGTAGCCGCTTCGGGAGACTTGCATGACGCTGCACATCTTCTCAACACGAAACTGGAAGCGGTGTTTATAAATAAACGGGTAGATCAGTCTCGGTTTTTGGTGAAGAAATGCATCGCCTTTTTTAGAATCTCGTTCTCCTCCTGGAGTTCCCGATTCTGTTGCTCCAGTTGTTTGAGACGTTCCATATCTACAAACAACTTCGATTTTTCAGTTGAGTTTCCGTACTGCTGCTTCCACGAACGGATGCTGCTCACTGGCACATCGATCTCTTTAGATACTTCGGTGACGGTTTTGCCTGTCTCCATCATGTGCCTTAC
>NZ_QXQB01000012.1 GCF_003605435.1 Paenibacillus pinisoli | reverse complement strand
ACTAGGTTAAGCTAGTAAGAGCGCACGGAGGATGCCTAGGCACCAGGAGCCGAAGAAGGACGTGGCGAACAACGATACCGCCTCGGGGAGCCGTAAGCAGGCTTTGATCCGGGGATTTCCGAATGGGGAAACCCAGCTGGGGTAATGCCCAGTTACTATCAACTGAATACATAGGTTGATGAGAGGCATACCGGGGGAACTGAAACATCTAAGTACCCCGAGGAAGAGAAAACAAAAGTGATTCCGTCAGTAGCGGCGAGCGAACGCGGATTAGCCCAAACTTACGGATTTATCCGTAGGGGTTGTAGGACATCTCACATGGAGTTACAAAGGAATGGGTTAGGCGAAGAGGTCTGGAAAGGCCCGCCATAGCAGGTAAAAGCCCTGTAACCAAAAGCCAGCACTCTCCGAGGTGTATCCTGAGTACGGCGGGACACGTGAAACCCCGTCGGAATCCGGCAGGACCATCTGCCAAGGCTAAATACTCCCTGGTGACCGATAGTGAAGCAGTACCGTGAGGGAAAGGTGAAAAGCACCGCGGGAGCGGAGTGAAAAAGAACCTGAAACCGTGCGCTTACAAGAAGTCAGAGCCCTTTCTATGGGTGATGGCGTGCCTTTTGTAGAATGAACCGGCGAGTTACGATCCCGTGCAAGGTTAAGGTGGAAAGCCGGAGCCGCAGCGAAAGCGAGTCTGAATAGGGCGATTTGAGTACGTGGTCGTAGACCCGAAACCGTGTGATCTACCCCTGTCCAGGGTGAAGGTGCGGTAACACGCACTGGAGGCCCGAACCCACGAATGTTGAAAAATTCGGGGATGAGGTGGGGGTAGCGGAGAAATTCCAATCGAACTCGGAGATAGCTGGTTCTCCCCGAAATAGCTTTAGGGCTAGCCTCGGATATGAGTGTCGTGGAGGTAGAGCACTGATTGGGTGCGGGGCCCGCCAAGGGTTACCAAGTCTAGTCAAACTCCGAATGCCATCGACATGCTTACCGGGAGTCAGACAGTGAGTGCTAAGATCCATTGTCAAGAGGGAAACAGCCCAGATCATCAGCTAAGGTCCCCAAGTGTGTGTTAAGTGGGAAAGGATGTGGAGTTGCACAGACAACCAGGATGTTGGCTTAGAAGCAGCCACCATTTAAAGAGTGCGTAATAGCTCACTGGTCGAGTGACTCTGCGCCGAAAATGTAACGGGGCTAAACACACCACCGAAGCTATGGCATTGCAGCTTGCTGCATTGGGTAGGGGAGCGTTGTATATAGGTTGAAGTCAGACCGTAAGGACTGGTGGACAGTATACAAGTGAGAATGCCGGTATGAGTAACGAAAAGACAAGTGAGAATCTTGTCCGCCGAAAGCCTAAGGGTTCCTGAGGAAGGCTCGTCCACTCAGGGTAAGTCGGGACCTAACGCGAGGCCGAAAGGCGTAGTGGAAGGACAACAGGTTGAAATTCCTGTACCACCGAAGATCGTTTGAGCGATGGGGTGACACAGAAGGGCAGTGACGCGGGCTGATGGAATAGCCCGTCCAAGCAGTGAGGCTAGTTGATAGGCAAATCCGTCAACTGTTAGGCTGGGCTGTGATGGGGAGCGAAAATTGCAGTAGCGAAGGTCATGTACTCCGGCTGTCGAGAAAAGCCTCTAGTTAGATTTAGGTGCCCGTACCGCAAACCGACACAGGTAGGCGAGCAGAGCATGCTAAGGCGCGCGGAAGAACTCTCGTTAAGGAACTCGGCAAAATGACCCCGTAACTTCGGGAGAAGGGGTGCCTCGGTAGGGTGAATAGCCCGAGGGGGCCGCAGTGAAAAGGCCCAAGCGACTGTTTAGCAAAAACACAGGTCTGTGCGAAGCCGTAAGGCGAAGTATACGGGCTGACGCCTGCCCGGTGCTGGAAGGTTAAGGGGAGCGGTTAGGGGTAACCCGAAGCTGTGAACCGAAGCCCCAGTAAACGGCGGCCGTAACTATAACGGTCCTAAGGTAGCGAAATTCCTTGTCAGGTAAATTCTGACCCGCACGAATGGCGTAACGACTTGGGCGCTGTCTCAACGAGAGATCCGGTGAAATTTTAATACCTGTGAAGATGCAGGTTACCCGCGACAAGACGGAAAGACCCCATGGAGCTTTACTGCAGCTTGATATTGGACTTTGGTACGATCTGTACAGGATAGGTGGGAGCCGTTGAAGCCGGAGCGCCAGCTTCGGTGGAGGCACCGTTGGGATACCACCCTGATCGTATCGGAGTTCTAACCTGGCACCGTGAAACCGGTGCAGGGACCGTGTCAGGCGGGCAGTTTGACTGGGGCGGTCGCCTCCTAAAATGTAACGGAGGCGCCCAAAGGTTCCCTCAGAATGGTTGGAAATCATTCGAAGAGTGCAAAGGCATAAGGGAGCTTGACTGCGAGACCTACAAGTCGAGCAGGGACGAAAGTCGGGCTTAGTGATCCGGTGGTACCGCATGGAAGGGCCATCGCTCAACGGATAAAAGCTACCCTGGGGATAACAGGCTTATCTCCCCCAAGAGTCCACATCGACGGGGAGGTTTGGCACCTCGATGTCGGCTCATCGCATCCTGGGGCTGAAGTAGGTCCCAAGGGTTGGGCTGTTCGCCCATTAAAGCGGTACGCGAGCTGGGTTCAGAACGTCGTGAGACAGTTCGGTCCCTATCTGTCGCGGGCGTAGGAAATTTGAGAGGAGCTGTCCTTAGTACGAGAGGACCGGGATGGACGTACCGCTGGTGTACCAGTTGTTCCGCCAGGAGCACCGCTGGGTAGCCAAGTACGGACGGGATAAGCGCTGAAAGCATCTAAGCGTGAAGCCCCCCTCAAGATGAGATTTCCCAATTAGTAAGACCCCTTGAAGACGACGAGGTTGATAGGTTCGGGGTGGAAGCACAGCAATGTGTGGAGCTGACGAATACTAATCGGTCGAGGGCTTATCCTA
>NZ_QXQB01000011.1 GCF_003605435.1 Paenibacillus pinisoli | reverse complement strand
CGGCTTAGAGTGTGCGCTGGCTGCGATACGAAGGCTGTAGGCCGAGAAACTCGGCTTAGTGCGTGCGCTGGCTGCGCTGCGAAGGCTGGAGGCCGAGAAACTCGGCTTAGAGTGTGCGCTGGCTGCGCTGCGAAGGCTGGAGGCCGAGAAACTCGGCTTAGTGCGTGCGCTGGCTGCGATACGAAGGCTGTAGGCCGAGAAACTCGGCTTAGAGTGTGCGCTGGCTGCGCTGCGAAGGCTGGAGGCCCAGAAACTCGGCTTAGTACGTGCGCTGGCTGCGATACGAAGGCTGTAGGCCGAGAAACTCGGCTTAGTGCGTGCGCTGGCTGCGCTGCGAAGGCTGGAGGCCGAGAAACTCGGCTTAGTGCGTGCGCTGGCTGCGCTGCGAAGGCTGGAGGCCGAGAAACTCGGCTTAGAGTGTGCGCTGGCTGCGATACGAAGGCTGTAGGCCGAGAAACTCGGCTTAGTGCGTGCTGGTCGCGCAGCGGGGATCTGCAAGCTACAAAACTCGGCTTAGAGCGTGCTGGTCGCGCAGCGGTGTACTGCAAGCAGCGAGCACATGCCGCAAAGCGGCTGAAGTTCATAAAATGCAGGAATAGCCTTATTGCAGCTTATTCTAGCCGCCCTAATGCTAAGGAAGAGGGTCCGGACTGCAGGAGGGCAATACGAGGGCAAAAAACATTCATCCACATGTGGATTAAAGCCTGATCAATAACACTGCCCCTGAGTATGTGGTACAACACTTCCAGTCTGGAAATCATACCGAGCAGACACAGTATTAATGTCGATGAAGCAAGCTGAAGGCACATATAATGAGTTCATAAAAGAGGAAGCAGACACTTGCGATTTTATGAAACGTGATCACTCCTCCTCCCTGTTCCTCAACATTTTGAGGTTCCTACCTGCGCTCTCCCTTCCCTTTCATTCATCCCCATATACAAGAAGCGTAAAGCGGAGCTATTGCTGTATCACCCTGTCAGAGCTTGTATTAACACCTGTCATCCTCAACAGCTAAAGCTGCAGCTCTGAGCTAGTTGGTTACACTAAACTCATCTTACTGAACATAGATGAGGCCCTTTAACGCCTGTTTCGCAAAAAAAGAACAACAAAAAAAGCGATCTCCTATGAGATCGCTGTTCGCTTGAATTGTTATGGCGGAGAAGGTGGGATTCGAACCCACGCACGCTTTGACACGCCTAGCTGATTTCGAGTCAGCCCCCTTGGGCCTCTTGGGTACCTCTCCGCATGTAATAAATAATATATCACACAACTTGTCTCTCCGCAAGCACCTTTTGGGGCACTTGATCAAAATTTTCACGTGGAACATGAGTGCCCGCTATTGCTCGTTTTGCGCCTCTTCACTGGCCTTGGAACGAAGCACCTTCTTCATGTTCTTCTCGAACTTAACACGCGGAATGAGGACGCTGTGCTTGCACCCTACGCACTTGATTCGGATATCCATGCCCATGCGGATAATCTCCATCTCATTCGTGCCGCAAGGATGCTGCTTCTTCATCTGAACAATATCCCCCAGCTCAAAATGCTTCCGTTCCATCCTTACCCCTCCTCCAACGATCTCTGATACGTTACCATACGCGGATACGGCACTTCAATGCCGTTGCGATCCAGCGCATCCTTAATGGCCTTATTCATGGCTCTAGCCACCATATGATGAGTGTTCGGCTTGCATTCGCCAGTCACCCGAATGGTGACCGAGGTAGCCGACATCAGCTGCACGCCAAGCACCTCAGGCTGCTTCACCAGATTCTCATGCTCCAGCCGGCTCATCGTCTCAGATATAATGCTCATCGCTTTATCCACTTGCGCTTCATACGCAACGAGTACATCTACAACTGCTAAAGTATTGTTGACGGAGAAGTTTGTGACCTCATTGATCATGCCATTGGGAATCATATGCACTTCGCCCGTCCAGCTTAAGATCTTCGTCGTCCGCAGACCGATAACCTCTACCGTTCCTTTAAAAGTGCCGGTCTGAATGACGTCGCCAACTGCGAATTGGTCCTCCAATATAATAAAGAACCCCGTCAAGATGTCTTTCACCAGGCTTTGCGCACCAAAGCCGATGGCGATACCGACGACTCCTGCGCCAGCCAGCAGCGGCCCTAAGTTAATGCCTACCTCTGACAGCATCAGCAGCATACCGATAAAATACATAATATACGTAGTAACGTTTTTGACAAGCTTGCCTACCGTCGTCATACGCCGCGCCTGACTCGGCGAATGCTTGCTTGCGCGTTCCAACACAATCCGGTCCAGCGACTTATGTACAAGCCATATAATGAGCTTGCTGATAATAATAATTAGCGCTATCCGAATCGCAGTTACTCCGAGATTTTCCCACGTATCTTGATTGGTCAGCGTATTCAGCAACCCATGATACCAGTTATTCATCGTTCATCATCTCCATACATCCAACATGGACGCCCTGCTATAGCTCTAGCTGTTCATATCCTGCTTCAATCGGTTTGAAGATGCCTCTTATCTCAACCCGTTCCTGGTCAATAACCTCTTTCACTCTGGTCAAATCTTCTTCAGGGAAGTGGATAGATAACGCGCAGCCCGCTGTTATCTCCTTCGGCGTCGGACAGATATCGATCTCGACTTCCGCATATTCAAGCAGCATCTCTGCGCGAAGCGCTTGCTGCGTGGAATCAAATGCAATCAGCATACGGACTCCCTTCCCTTCTTATTCCTGATTTCCCTCGCCATACGACGTATAAAATGGTTGTCCCATCCATATACTAGTATCATATAAGCGTTATGGGAGGGATTCTATGAAACTACCATTTATGAAGGATGCCCCGTTCAAGGTGCCCTACACGACTGTCAATATCATTGGCATGCTGGTGAATCGTCTTTCCGGTTTCCTGGAAGGTCTCCCTTCGAATCGACCGATTGTCATTGTCTGCATCGGCACGGACCGTTCTACCGGCGATGCGCTCGGACCGCTCATCGGCACCTCTCTGATGAAGTACCGCAGCTCGAACTTCCATCTTTACGGCACGCTGGAGGAACCCGTTCACGCGATGAATCTGGAAGAGACGCTTATGGACATCAACCGCAAGTTCGACAAGCCGTTCATCATTGGCATCGACGCTTGCCTTGGCCAGGTTGCTAGCGTAGGCTGCATCCAGGTTGGTGAAGGTCCTGTTCGTCCAGGCGCCGGCGTGAACAAAGACCTGCCTCCTGTCGGTGATATCCATGTGACCGGCATTGTGAACGTAGGCGGCTTCATGGAATATTTCGTCCTGCAGAATACAAGGCTTCATCTGGTCATGAGAATGTCCGATGTGATCGCAACAAGCCTGTTCACGGCCATTGCCAATCATATGCATATTTCTTCTGCCGTCCGCGACCAGACTGCAGCTGCAGATCTGACTTAGACCACAGTGAATTATTTGGCTTCCTGCATTGCCTTGCGCTCTTCCGGCGTAAGCGGATAAGGGGATTCGCCCTTCTCCACCGGCTTCGCATACACATAAGTGCTCTCGCGGCTATGCAGTCCGGAGAATACCGCTCCATCCTTCTCTTCATTCACAATCGCAATGGAAAAGCTCAAATCGCTGCCTCCATCGGAAAATGCATTGTACCGGTGTATGCCCAGCTTGGTCTTCATTTGAGGCAGTGTAGTTTGAACGCTTTTCAGCTCGCCCTGCATGCGATCAATCATCTCACGCTGTTCATCCAGCTGAATCTTCAAATCAACAACAACCTCTTCAATATTCGTAATGCCCGTATCCCCCATCACAGCCAGATACTGCTTGCGAAGCTTCTTCAGCTTCGAGCCCAGCGCCAGTACCCGAATGAACAATAACAATACGAATAATGCCAATACCACCGTTATGATAAATATCGGATCCAAATACCACTCGTCCATGATTCATCCCATCCCCTATATCCCGTATTGCTCTGTAATTTCCTTAATTGCATCCAAGAATGCGTCTACTTCGTCCGTTGTTGTATAGATCCCTACACTTGCTCGCACCGCACCTGTAGCGGATGTGCCTGCTGTCGCATGTGCCATTGGCGTACAATGGAAGCCTGCTCTCACAGCAATGTTATAGTGCTGGTCTAATATAAAGGAAAGCTCCGATGGGTCAATTCCTTCCACATTAAACGCTACTATGCCTGTCCGTTCTTCTCCGATCCCTGGCCCTAGCGTCTGCACTGGTTTAAGGCTTTTGAGGCCCTCCAGAAGCCGCTGTGACAACGCCCATTCCTTGGCATGGATTGATGCCGCAGTTTCCTTCAGAACGTGTCTCACGCCCATCTGGAGCCCCGCCAGCCCTGGCGTGTTCTGTGTGCCTGCTTCATAGCGGTCTGGGCGCACATGAGGCTGATGCAGAGCTTCCGATTGGCTGCCTGTCCCTCCATGCAAGAGCGGTTCAAGCTCCATATCCGGAGAAATATACAGCCCGCCGGTGCCCTGTGGCCCCAGTAATCCTTTATGCCCTGGGAACGCCAGCATATCGATCCCCATCGCCTCAACGTCGATCGGCAATATGCCTGCGCTTTGTGCCGCATCGACTAGCAGTTTGATACCATGCTTACGCGCTAGTTCACCTACCTCCGCTACCGGCATAATCGTTCCGAGCAGATTCGAGCTATGGTTCATTATTATTAACGTTGTATGGGGTCTAATGGCAGCCCTCACATCATCCACCTTTAGTTTACCCGTCAAGTCCGACTCAATGTAACTAACTTCTATTCCGATCGTTTGCTCCAAGTAATACAGCGGCCTTCTTACTGAATTGTGCTCGACCGTTGTTGCTATGACATGATCGCCTGGCTTCAACCAGCCTTTAATCGCCATATTAAGCGCCATCGTCGTATTGGAAGCAAATGCGATATCATTCGGATTTTTAATACGGAACAGCTTGGCTAATTGCTTGCGTGTCTCAAATAATATTCGGCTCGCCCGCACAGCCATCGCATGACTGCCCCTGCCGGGATTCGCCGCATCATGGAGCGTCGCCTGCACAATCGCTTCCGTCACTTCTGGCGGCTTCGGCCAAGATGTAGCAGCATGGTCCAGATAGATGAATGGTTGTCCTTCTCGGTTCATCCGAACGCTCCTTTCCCCATTGAAACAACAATGGCATATCTTAGTTTAATCCTTCAATGGAAAGATTACAACTTGGATATGCCATTGTTCCGCTCATTCTGACGAATGATTATTCAATTAGGCCATGCGCTGGAGAAGTTCAAGCAATCTCTCCAAATCCTGCTTGTTGTAGTATTGAATTTCAATCTTGCCTTTATCCTTTTGCTGCTTAATCTTCACCGTTGTCTTGAATTGCTCACGAAGATTTTCTTCGAGAGATTCAATGTACGGATCTCTTTTCTTTTGCTTTTGCGTCTTTTGCTGAGGCGTTTGCTTGGAGTCCAGCTTTTGAATCGCATCCTCCAGGTCGCGAACGCTCCATTCAGAGCTTACAGTCAACTCGGCCATTTCTTTTTGGACGGATTGCTCCTTAATGCCAGCCAGCGCTCTTGCATGTCCCATTGAAATTGTTCCACGTGAAACATAATCTTTGATTTCTGCTGGGAGCGATAGAAGGCGGACGAAGTTCGCAATGTGGGAACGGGATTTGCCTACCTTGAGACTCAGCTCTTCTTGAGTCAGATTGAACTTATCCATCAAAGCTTGGTACGCTACTGCAATCTCAAGCGCATTCAGATCTTCACGCTGAAGGTTCTCGATCAGCGCAATTTCCATGACCTGCTGGTCTGAGAACGTACGAACTACTGCAGGAATGGTCGTATTGCCGCAATATTGCGATGCCCGGAACCTCCGCTCCCCTGCAATAATCTCGTAGCCCTTCAGAACCGTCCGTACAATGATTGGTTGGATCACGCCATGCTGCTTGATCGATTCAGCCAATTCCTTAATGGAATCCTCGTCAAAGGTTTTGCGCGGTTGATACGGATTCGCGCGCAGCTGACCGATCGGCACTTCAATGACTTTATCATCATCATTCACAGATAGCGATGGGATTAATGCATCAAGTCCTCTACCTAGCCGCTTGCTCATACATGATCACTTCCTTCGCAAGTTCAAGATAAACTTCTGCACCTTTTGATCTCGGATCGTATGTGATGATAGCTTGTCCATGAGACGGAGCCTCGCTCAAACGCACATTGCGAGGGATAATCGTCTGGTATACCTTCTGCTGGAAGTACTTCTTCACCTCTTCAATGACTTGAATACCCAGATTTGTTCTGGCATCCAGCATAGTCAGAAGCACGCCTTCAATTTGCAATGTTGTATTCAAATGCTTTTGAACAAGCCGCACTGTATTCAATAGCTGGCTTAAGCCCTCAAGCGCATAATATTCACATTGAATTGGAATCAACACGGAATCTGCAGCAGTAAGCGAGTTAATCGTCAGAATACCTAAGGAAGGAGGACAATCAATTAGAATGTAGTCAAAATCACTTTTGACCATATGAAGCGACTTCTTCAATCTCAGTTCTCTAGAGATCGTCGGAACTAATTCGATTTCTGCACCAGCTAGCTGGATGGTTGCGGGTATAACGGTGAGTCCCGGCACGCTGGTTTCAACCATTGCATCTTTCGGATGTACATCATTAATAAGCACGTCATAGATACAATTCGGCACATCCGCTTTATTGATGCCAAGTCCGCTCGTTGTATTGCCCTGTGGATCTATATCCACGAGCAGCACTTTCTTGCCCAACGAAGCAAGGCAGGCTGCCAAGTTCACAGACGTTGTCGTCTTACCGACACCGCCCTTCTGATTTGCAATTGCAATAATTTTCGACACTTCTAACTCACCTCATGAGTGAAACTTTTGTACAAATGGCATCGCCGCCCTCATACGAAGGCGGCAAATTGTTGTCTTAATGACATAAAAATATGGAAAATCGTTTATCTTTTCGGAATTTGAATCACAATCTCGTAATGATCGTCATGATCCTTTTCATTGGTTTTGATTTGCAAGCCAGAGCCTGACACCATCTCGATCGATTGTCTGATCGTATTTAAAGCCAACCGAACGTCTTTCGTGAACGAAATCCGTTTAGCTTTCTTCGCTTTAGCAGATTCCTTCAAGAAGGCGATACGAACCTCGGTCTGCTTCACATTCAGATCCTTCGCCAGAATTTCTTCCAGTACCTTAATCTGAAGCTCTTCCGTATCTAACGACAACAGCGCTCTTGCATGCCGTTCCGTTATTTTTCTTTCCATCAAAGCAAGTTTGATCGTCTCCGGCAGCGCAAGCAGCCGAAGCTTATTCGCGATGGTCGATTGGCTCTTCCCTAATCGTTGAGCCAGGCTTTCTTGGGTCAATTGATGAAGCTCGATCAGCTTCTGGTAAGCAACCGCTTCCTCAATAGCCGTCAACCCTTCACGCTGCAAATTTTCGATCAGCGCAATAGAAGCTGTCTGGGAATCGTTGAACTCGCGAATAATAGCCGGAATCGTATCGAAACCCAGCTTCGTCACTGCGCGCCAACGTCTCTCGCCTGCAATGATCTCATAACGATTATTGCGAACCCGAACGACAATCGGCTGAATTACGCCATGCGTCTTAATCGTCTGGCACAATTCGTCGATCCGCTCTTCATCGAATACCGTACGAGGCTGGAATGGACTCGTATCGATATCTCCAATCGGTATTTGACGCACTTCATCTTGCCCCGTACGCTGTTCAGACAAACCGAACAAACGTGAAAGTTGTTCTTTCATATCGATGACTACCACCCGATCCTGTAATAAATCCTAAGCTTTATCACGTTAGAAGCATGAATAACTACAATTCATCCCATCTGTACGCATCTTCTATCTTTACAAGCTTAGACTACTTTCGAGGAGAAACTTCCTATTCTACTTGAACGAAACTTTCGATATACGATAAATTCGACTAGCTTCGATTGATCTCCTGCTTGACAAAAGAAATGATTGCAGAAATTCCATTGCAATCACCTATAAATTCTAATATTTCGTCACATCTCTCAAGAATATGACTCTTTTTATACGTTGGAAGCGCGGCAGTCGTTCCATATTCACTTCCGAATGTTCCACGTGAAACAATTCCAAGCTATACAAGAGGCTGCTTTAAAGGTGTTCCTGCTTTTCGCGGATACTTCTTAGGCGTATTATCCGTCTTCTGCACCAATACGATATGCCGTTCCGATTGTTCATGAGGCAAGGTAAAAGCATGCTGCGACACAAGCTTCCCTCTGAGCTCCTTCAAGCTGAAGGAAGCCTCTTTCACCTCATCATCCGGCTGAGCACCCTTCATTGCTGCAAAGAGACCGCCTTTTATCACGAAAGGCAAACAAAACTCATTCAGCACATTAAGCCGCGCAACTGCCCTGGCTGTTACCAAATCATATTGATCCCGATGTTCTCCAAGTCTAGCCACATCCTCGGCACGTCCATGCAGAGGATGAACATCCCTTAAACCTAGCTCCTCGCTTAATGCCTTCAAAAAGCCGATTCGCTTATTTAGTGAATCTACTATTAATACATTCAGATGAGGGAAACAGATTTTAAGAGGAATGCTTGGAAATCCCGCTCCCGAACCGATATCAGCCAACCGCTGCGCCTTATTCATATCTGTATAGAAAGCTAGTGAGATGGAATCATAGAAATGCTTCTCATAGACAGCATCTCTTTCTGTAATGCCGGTCAAATTCATTCGTTCATTCCAATCAACCAGCATCGTGTAATATTGCTCGAATTGCTGAAGCTGCAGCTCGGAGAGAGAAATTCCTCTCTCCTTCAGCAATCGGGTGAACCACTCTGTTGTTTTATCCATGCTTATCCTCTAGCCGCCGTGACGCGATTATAATGCTCCAAGTAGATGAGCAAGATGGAGATATCGGCAGGCGTAACGCCTGCAATCCGCGAAGCCTGACCGATCGACAATGGGCGAATAACCATTAGCTTTTGCTTTGCCTCATTAGCCAGCCCATTCACATCATTATAATCGATGTCATCCGGAATCCGCTTTTTCTCCATTTTGTTCAAGCGTTCGACTTGATGCAGCTGTTTTTCGATATATCCGGCGTATTTAATTTGAATTTCGACTTGCTCCTTCATTTCATCCGTCAAATCATAAGGCGAAGGGGACACGCTTGCCAGATGGTCATAAGTCACCTCTGGTCTTCTCAGCAGCGACAGAATATCTCCGCCCTGCGTAAGCGGTGCAGATCCAGCCGACTCCAGCATATCAGCCACATCATCGGGCTTAATCCGTGTTTGGCTCAGACGCTCCACCTCTTGCTCCACCAATTCCTTCTTGCGCAAGAACTGGTTGTAGCGCTCTTCCTTAATCAATCCGATCTCATAGCCAAGCGGGGTCAGACGCAGATCGGCATTGTCATGGCGAAGCAGCAGACGATATTCCGCACGCGAAGTAAGCAAACGGTAAGGATCATTGGTTCCTTTCGTCACCAGATCATCAATCATAACGCCGATATAGCCTTGGGAGCGGCCGATAATAACCGGTTCTTTCCCTTGCACTTTGCGGGCTGCATTAATTCCAGCCATAACGCCTTGTCCAGCCGCCTCTTCATAACCCGATGTACCGTTGATTTGTCCAGCTGTGAATAGGCTGTCGATCTTCTTGGTCTCCAGCGACGGCCATAGCTGAGTGGGGATAACCGCATCATACTCAATGGCATAGCCATTTCGCATCATCTCAACTTTTTCCAATCCTGGGATTGATCGTAAAATTTGAAGCTGGACATCCTCCGGCATACTTGTGGATAACCCTTGGACGTAATATTCCGACGTATGCTTCCCTTCCGGCTCCAGGAAGATCTGATGCTTCGGCTTATCGGCGAAGCGGACAATCTTATCCTCAATGGACGGGCAATAACGCGGCCCTGTGCCTTCGATAGCGCCTGTGAACATCGGAGCGCGATGCAGGTTATCGTTAATGATCTGATGCGTCTTCTCCGACGTATAGGTCAGCCAGCAAGGCAGCTGCTCATTATCGGAAGACTCCGTCTCATAAGAGAAGAACTTCGGCTTCTCATCGCCGGGTTGAATCTCCGTCTTGGAGAAGTCGATCGTATCCTTATGCACCCGCGGAGGCGTGCCTGTCTTGAAACGAATCAGCTCCAGGCCATGCTCCTTCAAGCTGGCCGACAGGGCCAGCGATGGCTGCTGGTTGTTTGGTCCGCTCTCGTACATCAGCTCGCCCATAATGATTTTGCCGCGCAAATATGTGCCAGTCGTCACGACAATCGCCTTGGCGCGATAGATCGCACCTGTCTTCGTCACGATCCCCACGCACTTGCCGTCTTCGACAATCAACTCTTCAGCCATGCCTTGACGTAACGTCAACCCTGGCGTCTCCTCAATCGTCTTCTTCATTAGATGCTGGTATGAGAACTTATCCGCTTGCGCGCGAAGCGCGTGAACTGCAGGCCCTTTGCCTGTGTTCAGCATACGCATCTGGATAAACGTCTTGTCGATATTACGGCCCATCTCACCGCCAAGCGCATCGATCTCTCTTACAACATGACCCTTGGCCGGTCCCCCGATAGAAGGATTGCATGGCATGAACGCCACCATATCCAGATTAATCGTCAAGAGCAGCGTCTCGCAGCCCATGCGGGCCGATGCAAGCGCAGCCTCGCAGCCCGCGTGGCCGGCGCCAATGACGATAACCTCAAATTCTCCTGCTTCATATCCCATTATGAATCACCCTACTTTCCAAGACAGAACTGTGAAAATATTTGGTCAATCAACGAATCGCCCGCTTCATCGCCCAGAATCTCGCCGAGCGATTCCCAAGCCTGGCGAGCATCAATTTGAATCACATCGATCGGTATGCCTACATGCGTAGCTTCAATGGCATCCACCAGCGACTGCTTCGCCCGCTTGAGCAGCGCAATATGCCGTACATTGCTGACATACGTCAGATCATTCGCTTCCAGCTGGCCCTCGAAGAACATCTCGCTAATTGTCGCCTCCAGGATATCGAGCCCCTTCTCCTCCAGCACAGACATGCGGACAATCGACTCTGGCGATACATATTGCTCTACCTCATCAAGCTCCAGCCGGCCTGGAAGATCCATCTTATTAATAATGCAGATGACAGACCGGTCCTTCAGCTGCTCCAGCAGCTGCCGGTCATCCTCGCTTAGCGGCTCGTTATAATTCAGGACGAACAGAATGAGATCCGCTCCCTGCAGCGCATCACGGGAACGCTCCACCCCGATCTTCTCCACCACGTCGCTTGTCTCGCGAATGCCCGCCGTATCCAGCAGGCGCAGCGGAATGCCGTTCAGCGTCACAAACTGCTCAATGACATCGCGAGTTGTGCCCGGAATATCGGTAACAATCGCTTTGTTCTCCTGTGTCAGCACATTCATAAGCGACGACTTCCCGACATTCGGCCGTCCGACAATCGCCGTCATAATGCCTTCACGCAATATTTTGCCTTCGTTTGCCGTTTTTAGCAGCTTATCTATCTCTGCAATCGCAAGTTCGCACTGCTCCCGGATATAGGCGCTTGTCATCGCCTCGACATCATGTTCCGGATAATCAATATTCACTTCAATATGCGCAAGCAGCTCGATCACCGTCTGCCGCAGCGCCTTAATCCGTTTCGACAGCACGCCCTCTGCCTGTTTGCGGGCCACGGAGAATGCGCGATCCGACTTGGAGCGAATGAGGTCAATCACCGCCTCCGCCTGCATCAGATCGATTCTTCCGTTCAGGAATGCGCGCTTCGTGAACTCCCCAGGCTCCGCTGTCCGGTATCCGTCCAGCTGCAATACAACATCAAGCACCTTCTTCACTGCAATAACGCCGCCATGGGCGTTAATCTCGACAACATCCTCTGCCGTGAAGGAACGCGGTCCCTTCATGACTGTGACTAATACTTCCTCCACCTTCTCGCCGGAGGCAGGATCTATGATATGTCCGTAATGCACCGTATGCGAATCGGCGTCTTTTAGACTTATTTTCGACCGGAAAATGGTATCCGTCCCGCTAATCGCTTGCGGTCCGCTAATGCGTATAATCGCTATGCCGCCTTCTCCTACTGCTGTAGAAATCGCTGCAATCGTGTCTTGAATCATGTTGAATCAGCACCTCTCAGGGTCAAACTTCTATTCCGAATGGAAAAACAGCAATGACCTTGGGAAGCCATTGCTGCGTATCGAGTATGAGTATAGAAAGAGTTCATCCTACTTCAGCGCAATGACGACTCTCCGATTCGGTTCGTCGCCCTTGCTGAATGTCCTCACCTTCGGGTGATTCTGAAGCTGGGAATGAATAACCTTGCGTTCGAGCGGCGTCATAGGCTCCAGCACAACTTCTTTCCTGGTGCGGATGACGCGTCCCGCCAGACGATCGGAGAGCTCCTCCAATGTCTTGCGGCGACGCTCGCGAAAATCCTCTGCATCGAGAACGATACGAAGATGACTGTTCGAATAACGGTTAGCCACAATATTAATCAAGTACTGCAAAGCGTCTAACGTACCGCCGCGCCGTCCGATCAGCATGCCGAGCTCGCCTTCGCCCGTGACAGACAGCTGCACGCCGTCCTTTGTCTCCTTGCGATCGATTCGGATCGACAGTCCCATTGTTTTTGCTACTTCAAGTAGAAATTTCTCGGCTTCCTCCAAGGCATCCGGTATAAGCTCAAGCTCTACCTTCGCATCCTTGACGCCAATCAATCCGAACAGCCCCTTAGAGGGCTGTTCCAGCACAACAATCTTCACGCGATCTTCCGTAACTTGCCATTGTGTCAATCCACTACGCACAGCATCGTCTATCGTCTTGCCCGATGCAACGATTTTCTTCATTTCGCAAGGACCTCCTTCTTACCCTTGTCTGATGAACGTACGTACAGGAAATAGTTTTGAACGATGGTATAGATGTTGCTGAATACCCAGTACAGCGGAAGCGCCGCAGGGAATGACAACGACATCACAAAGATCAGCACAGGGAAGATCGTCAAAATGATCGACATGCCCGGCATTTGCTGAGTTTGCGTCTTCTGCATCATCTTCGACTGAATAAATGTCGTCGCAGCCGCCAGAATCGGCAGGAAGTACCACGGGCTCGGCTGACCCAGCACGAAACCGAAGATATCATCCATACGGATGTCCTTGTTCCAATAAATCGCGTTATACAGCGCGATGAAGACCGGCATCTGAACGATCAGCGGCAAGCAGCCTGCCATCGGGTTCACTTGATGCGTCTGGAACAGCTTCATCGTCTCTTCTTGCTGCTTCTGCGGGTTGTCCTTATATTTCTTCTTGATCTCCGCCATCTGCGGTTGGAGCGCTTGCATAGCTTTGGAGCTGCGGTATTGCTTGATCGTCAGCGGCAGGATCGCCGTACGGACAATAATGGTAAGCAACAGAATCGCAAGCACATACGAACCGCCGAACCATCCGGCGAACGAGTCAAGCGTGATCGCAAAGTAATAAACAACGTTTTTCTCCCAGAAGTTACCCTTAAGTAGGTCCCCTGTCTCCATGGTGTGGTCTGCGGGCACGCAGCCTGCAAGCAATCCCATCAGCATGACAAGTCCAAGCACTAGAAGCCATTTTCGCTTAGAATTCCGAAACAACATGTAATCTCCTCTCTGAGAGCTATCTGCATAGTTCTATTCCAAGATAGACTATACCATAATTTATAGCACAAATAAACAAGCTGGCAGCTTGTCCCGCGGCTTGATGATCATTTCAGCAAACCGGCCTTCTTGAGCACATGAATGACGCTCTTCTCCATCTCTTTCATCGACATCGCGGTCGCCGGTTTCCTTACGATTAATATAAGGTCCGTGTGCGGCTGCACGCGGTCTTCCAGATGACGGACAATTTCCTTCACCATGCGGCGCATCCGGTTGCGCATCACGGCATTGCCGATCTTCTTGCTGGCCGATACCCCAAGCCGGAACGGATCCGCAATCCGCTGCTTCGACCAATAGACGACGAATTGTGAGTTAGCGAACGACTTGCCGCCTCTATATATACGGTTGAAATCCTCGCGGTTGCGAAGACGCAATGACCTGCGCATGTCTGCCCGTCACCGTTCCCTTCCTCATCATCTCATTATCCCCAATTACACGCGTATCTAAATGTAAGCAAAAAAAAAGACCACCTTTACGTGGTCTTCTGCTTACGCGCTCAGTACTTTTCTACCTTTTTGACGACGAGCCGCCAAAACTTTACGACCGTTCTTCGTGCTCATCCGTTTACGGAAGCCATGCACTTTCGCACGTTTGCTTACATTCGGTTTAAATGTAGGTCTCATTATGCTGCACCTCCTATATTACATGTGAATTCGAAAACGGCATACGCCGCCCCTGTTTGAAAAATCACTTTTATTATTAAACCATGCTGACGCCCAAAAGTCAATGTCTACTCCCTTATGCAGCCGTTGGCAAATCATGTGCATGATCAGCATGTGGATAATTGTCCACAGGAGCGCATTTCCGCAGAAAATAATAACATGTGGATAGAAAAACACCTTTAAAAACGAACTTTGTCGAAATCTTAACATGATATAAACAATATCTTGTGTTGTAGATAACTCTTATACACAAGTTATTGACGATGTGGATAATATCCTCAAATTCGTTGAAATATAAGGCGTCATTTGCTATGATGGATATGTTTTCGTTGTGGATGAGTGTGCTTTACCCTCGAAATTATCAACAACCTGTGGATAACATTGTGAACAAACTTATCCCCTATTTATAACTCGATTTTTACAATCCGTCATAATGTGGATGATTTCGTTAATAACAATGGCTATTCGACATATTTCCGCTTACCTGCGCAACCCGCGCGATTGATGATAAGGAGTGACAGTCTGTGGACAGCCATACCTACGATTTATGGCAACAAGTATTGTCAATCATCCAGACGAAGTTAAGCAAACCAAGCTTTGACACCTGGTTCAAGGAAACCAAAGCTTCATTCGTCGATGATTCCATACTTGAGATAACGGCGCCAACAACTTTTGCCGCAGAATGGCTCGAAGGACGCTATACCAAGCTCATTCGATCAACCCTGTACGAATTTTTGGGCAAGCAAGTCGATGTGAAATTTTCGATCGGCGAGCCGAAGGCAGCGGAACAAAGCGTTATCCTGCAGCCAAAACCGCCCAAACCGATTGTTGTTGCGGAAGAGACGCATTCACATATGCTCAATCCGAAATACACCTTCGACACCTTTGTCGTAGGCGCGAACAATCGATTCGCCCATGCGGCATCGCTGGCTGTAGCTGAAGCGCCGGCCAAAGTGTACAATCCTCTCTTCCTATATGGAGGCGTAGGTCTTGGCAAGACGCACCTTATGCATGCGATCGGGCATTATATTATGGACCATAATCCCAATACACGGGTTCTTTATATCTCTTCCGAGAAATTTACGAATGAATTTATCAATGCCATCCGTGATAATCACGGCGAGAGCTTCCGAACCAAGTACCGCAATATTGACGTCCTGCTGATTGACGATATTCAGTTCCTGGCTGGCAAGGAGCAGACGCAAGAGGAGTTTTTCCATACCTTCAACGCGCTCCACGAGGAACGCAAACATATCGTCATCTCAAGCGACCGTCCGCCGAAGGAAATTCCGACGCTGGAAGACCGGCTGCGTTCCCGCTTCGAATGGGGACTGATTACCGACATTCAGCCGCCGGATCTGGAGACTCGAATTGCGATTCTGCGCAAGAAGGCCAAAGCCGAGAACCTTGACATACCGAATGAAGCGATGAACTATATCGCTAATCAGATCAATACGAATATCCGCGAGCTGGAAGGCGCTCTCATCCGTGTAGTTGCCTATTCCTCGCTTATCAACGCCGATATTACGTCGCATCTTGCAGCGGAGGCGCTGAAGGATATTATTCCTTCCGGACGTCCGCGAATGATTACGATCCAGGACATTCAGACCAAGGTCGGCGAGTTCTACGGGCTTCGCCTGGAGGAATTCAAGGCGCGCAAACGGACGAAAGCTGTCGCTTATCCGAGACAGATCGCCATGTACTTGTCCAGGGAACTGACAGACTTCTCGCTGCCTAAGATCGGAGAAGCATTCGGAGGCCGCGATCATACGACCGTCATTCACGCCCACGAGAAAATTACGCAACAGCTGAAGGTGGACCAGGAGCTCTTCAAAATCCTTCAGAATCTGACAGAGAAGATCAAAAACCAAATGTGAACAACTAATCAAGCCTATGCACACGCTATGCACATGTGGATAGGCTTGATTTATCGCTTTTTATCGGGGTTATCCACATATTCAGGGCCCCTACTACTACTTCTACTAATAAATCTTTAAAATAATATCATCAAAAATAAGCAGAAACGGGTGACGAAATGAAACTTACGATTTCCAAAAATGAGCTGAACGACGCGATTCAACAAGTAGCGAAGGCAGCGTCCTCTCGTCCGGCCATTCCGATTCTCGGAGGCATCAAAATCGACGTTAACCACCAATATGTAACGCTGACTGCCAGCGATACTGATATATCTATTCAAAGCTTCATCACAGTAGAACAAGAAGATACAATAATCGCGCAAGTCGAGAAGCCAGGCAGCGTCGTGCTCCCAGCCAAGTTTTTTGTCGAAATCGTCAAGAAGCTTCCATCCGATCAAGTCATCATTGATGTAGGCCCCAACTTTCAAACAATCATTCGATCCGGTTCTACCGAAATCCAAATGGTCGGCCTGGATCCGGAAGAATTCCCGGTACTGCCATCCGTCGAGCAGAACGAAGTGCTGCAAATCCCTGGCGATTTGATCAAATCCATGATCCGCCAGACGATACTGGCTGCTTCCACCAGCGAGCAAACCCCGATTCTGACCGGTGTATTGTGGAACCTGCAAGAAGGACAATTGAAATTTACAGCAACTGACCGCCACCGTCTGGCCAGCCGCACAACGAAGGTAGATGTCGACGGAGCGATTCAGTTCAGCAATGTCGTTATTTCTGCCAAGACGCTGGGCGAGCTGTCGAGACTGATTCCGGATCAGAACACGCTTGTGGATATCGTCGTGGCCGATAATCAAGTGCTCTTCAAAGTGGATAACATCCTGTTTTATACGCGCATCCTGGACGGCACTTATCCGGATACTTCTAAGATTATTCCGCAAGTATTTGAGACAGAACTCGTCCTAGATACGAAAAATGTCATGGATGCGATTGACCGCGCTTATCTAATGTCACGCGAAGAGAAGACAAACATCGTGCGTCTTGCTACGCTGGAAGACGGCATGATTGAGATTTCCTCCAGCTCCACCGAACTTGGACGTGTAACCGAGCAGCTGGATGCGAAAAGCATGACGGGCGAGCCGCTGCGCATTGCCTTCAACTCCAAATATATGCTCGATGTGCTTAAGGTTATCGACAGCGAGCAGCTGTTCATCGGCTTCACGGGAGCGATGAGACCGATTATTATTAAACCAATGGATCATGACTATAGCATGTATGTCATTCTGCCTTACCGCACGACCAACTAATGTCGGCCGAAGGCTACGAGAGGAAAGAGCAATAGCATGAAAGAAGTCGAAATTCGTACGGAATATATTGCGCTGGGACAATTTCTGAAGCTCGCCGACTGTATATCCACAGGTGGACAAGCGAAATTTTTCCTTCAAGAGGCAGTTGTCCACATCAACGGAGAGCCGGACAACCGGCGCGGCAGAAAGCTCTATGCAGGCGATCGCGTGGAAGTCGAAGGCTGCGGCGAATTCATAGTTGTAGCCGGCAAGTGAAGCGCGGAGGAACCGGGAGGCTCGGAGAGTGTTCTTAAACAGCATTGAATTGCAGAACTACCGCAACTATCGCGAGCTGAAGCTCGCAACGCCGAACAAAGTGAATGTCTTCCTTGGGCCTAATGCGCAAGGAAAGACGAATTTGCTGGAGGCAATATTCGTGCTCGCCCTGTCCAAGTCCCACCGGACGTCGAAGGATAAGGAGCTGATCGGCTGGCAAGGCGATACGGCTAGAATTACGGGAGAGGTCAGCAAGCGGTACGGCAACATTACGCTTGATCTGGCCTATTCCTCCCAGGGCAAAAAAGCGAAAATTAACGGATTGGAGCAGCGGAAGCTGAGCAACTTTATCGGCTCGGTCAATGTGGTCATGTTTGCTCCGGAAGATTTGGAGATTGTGAAGGGCTCGCCGGGCGTACGCAGAAGATTTCTCGACATGGAGATCGGACAGGTACAGCCCGGTTATTTGCATACGCTGACGCAATACGGCAAGGTGCTCCAGCAGCGCAACAATTATCTCAAGACGGCCTCGCCCGGCAATGTGAACACAGCGATGCTGGACGTATGGAATATGCAGCTTGCTGAGTTTGGTGTTAAAATCATGAAAAAAAGGAAACACTTTATTCATAAATTGGAAGCGTTCGCGGAGCAGATCCATGCTGGGATTACAGGGGGCGCGGAGAAGCTTACGATCCAGTACCGTCCGTCCTTCGATGCGGATGCGCTGCAAGATGAATCTGTTTTATTTGATCAATTTATGATAAAGTTAACACAGGTGAAAGATCAGGAGATTCGAAGAGGGGTTACGCTTGCGGGTCCGCATCGCGACGACCTCGCTTTCTTCATCAACGGGAAGGAAGCGCAAGTCTTCGGATCGCAGGGACAGCAGCGCACGACGGCGCTGTCGCTGAAGCTGGCGGAGATAGAGCTGATCAACGAAGAGATCGGCGAATATCCGCTGCTGCTGCTGGACGACGTCTTGTCGGAGCTTGACCAGAATCGGCAGACGCAGCTGATAGAGACTTTCCAAAGCAAAGTGCAGACGTTTATTACAACAACCGGCCTGGAGAGCGTCAATATGGCGAAGCTCCAAGATGCCGGTATCTATCATGTGCGAGATGGCAGCGTGACGGTCTGATTAGATTCGGGCGAATAAGGAGAAGTGAACCGTAAATGTATATTCATTTGGGCGGAGAGAAGATTATCCGCGCGGCCGAGCTGGTGGCGATATTCGATATTTCCATCGAGCAATCTTCCAAGCTTTCCAAGCAATTCGTCGCGGGCGCGCGCAAGCGCAAGGACGTGGAGACCATCGGTGAAGAAGAGCCGAAGTCCATCGTGGTCACGCAGAAGAAAATATATTATTCGCCGATATCATCCTCTACGCTCAAGAAGCGGGCACATCATTTTGCGGCGAATGGATAACGAACAGGAAGAGCAGTTGAGAGGAGCAGTGAACTTGCATGTCTTTGGAACAGCATACGTATGACGAGAGTCAGATACAGGTCCTGGAAGGGTTAGAGGCGGTACGCAAACGTCCCGGAATGTATATCGGCTCCACTAGCGGGAAAGGCCTTCACCATCTGGTATGGGAGGTCGTCGATAACAGTATCGACGAAGCGCTGGCCGGCCATTGCACCAAGATCGATGTTATCGTTCACGAGAATAACAGCATTACTGTTATAGATAACGGCCGGGGCATCCCGGTCGGCATGAATACAAAGCTGCAGAAGTCAACGCTGGAAGTCGTCATGACGGTCCTTCACGCGGGCGGCAAATTCGGCGGCGAAGGCTACAAAGTATCCGGCGGTCTGCATGGCGTCGGCGTATCCGTTGTGAACGCCCTGTCGGAGCATGTTCGCGTGCAAGTTAGCCGCGACGGCAAGATTCACCAGCAGGAATACCGTAGAGGCATCCCGCAATACGATGTGAAAATTGTAGGAGATACGGATGTCACGGGAACACGCACGACGTTCCTGCCGGACTCGGAGATTTTTACCGAGACGACAGTCTATGAATACGAGATCCTGCAAAACCGGATCCGCGAGCTCGCGTTCCTGAACAAGGGAATCGAGATTACGCTGACGGACGAGCGTACGGACGTATCCAATTCATTCAAGTACGACGGCGGTCTGAACGAGTTCGTGCTGTTCCTGAACCGGAACCGCGAAGCGCTGCATGAGACGCCGATTTATGTGGAGGGCTCGAAGGACCATATCCAGGTCGAAGTCGCTCTGCAATACAACGACAGCTATAGCGAGAATATCTATTCCTTCGCGAACAATATCAATACGCATGAAGGCGGCACGCATGAGTCCGGCTTCAAGAGCGCGCTGACGCGTATTATTAACGATTACGCGAGGAAGTCGAACCTGATCAAGGACAACGACTCCAACTTCTCCGGCGATGACGTGCGCGAAGGCCTCACGGCGATCATCTCCGTGAAGATCCCTGAGCCGCAATTCGAAGGGCAGACGAAGACGAAGCTTGGCAACAGCGAAGTCCGCGGCATCGTGGAATCGTTCTTCGCCGAGAAGTTCCAGGAGTTCCTGGAAGAGAATCCAGGCGTATCCCGCCGGATCGTCGAGAAAGGCCTGCAAGCGGCTCGTGCCCGCGAAGCGGCGCGCAAGGCGCGTGAGCTGACTCGCCGCAAGAGCGCGCTGGAAGTAGGCTCGCTGCCAGGCAAGCTGGCGGACTGCTCCTCCAAGGATGCATCGATCAGCGAACTGTACATCGTCGAAGGCGACTCCGCCGGCGGCTCTGCGAAGCAGGGACGCGATCGCCACTTCCAGGCGATCCTGCCGCTGCGGGGCAAAATCCTGAACGTAGAGAAAGCCCGTCTGGACCGCATTCTGGGCAATGCCGAGATTCGCGCCATCATTACGGCGCTAGGCACAGGCATCAGCGACGACTTCGATATCTCGAAGGCCCGTTATCACAAGATCATCATTATGACGGACGCCGACGTCGACGGCGCGCATATTCGTACGCTGCTGCTGACGTTCTTCTACCGCTACATGCGCCAGATTATCGAGGCAGGCTTCGTCTATATCGCACAGCCGCCGCTCTTCAAGATCGAGCGCAACAAGGTCGTACGTTATGCGCTGACCGAGAAGGAGAGAGACGCTGTCATTGGCGAGTTCGGTGAAGGCGTCAAAGTGAACATCCAGCGCTACAAAGGTCTTGGCGAGATGGACGCAACCCAGCTGTGGGAGACGACGATGGATCCGGAGAGCCGGTCCATGCTGCAGGTGTCGATCCAGGATGCAATCGAAGCCGATACGATCTTCGATACGCTTATGGGCGACAACGTCGAGCCGCGCCGCGAGTTCATTCAGAAATACGCGAAGTATGTAACGAATCTGGATTTCTAACCATAGCGAAGAGCAGCTCACGGGAGCTGCTCTTTTTTTGTTGTGCGCGCTAGACTAGCTGCCTCGCTTGGCCTTCATTCCGCCGTAGGCGAGCGAGTATTTGCGCACCTTGCGATAGATGCTTTTGTCGGCCAGCGTTTTGTAGATATAGGGATGGGGCTTCGTGTTTACTTCAAGCACCCAAGGATGCAGCTTCGTATCTATCGCCACATCAGCGCCTAACTCCTTCAAATTCGGATAGGCGGTGCTAAGCTGGCGTCCGATCGCCGCCCCGAGTTTCTTGAGCCGGCTGCTGTATGCGCTAATCTCGGAAGGCGACAGATGCTCCGCCATTACCTTCTCGAATGTCATAATCGTACCGCCGCTATGATAGTTCGTCACCACATTGCGGGGGGCAGACACCCGTCCGATGATCGCTGTGGTTTCCCATTTGTTTTGCAAATTCTTTTGCACCATCACCCGAAGATCGAAGCGCCGGTTTTGATGCTTCAGCAGATAGACGCCTTTCTGGATCAAATAACCCTTTTTGCCCGTATATCGCCGCAAGCCCTCGCATAGTCCGTCGAAAGTGGGGGCGAAGGTGGGGTCCTTCTGAATCTGGAAGCGGTACCCCTGGGAGGGCTCGGATGTTTTCTCTACGCGGATAACGCCTTTGCCGAAGGTTCCGCTGTCCGGCTTCACATACACCATTCCATACTCCTCCAGCATGGAGCGCAGCGTCTCGCGGCTGTATCGTTTCGTGAGCGGAACGTATTGGCGCAGGTCGCTGGATTTGACCAAAACCATTGTCTTCGCCCACTTGCTCCTTACGCGCTGAATCGCCAACGTCATATCACCTCTTCTTTTTTTCGAAATAGGGGTTGGAACCGTCAATGTCATGATGCTTACTCCTGAATCTATGAGCAATATTTCTTCGTCTCAGTTGGCTTGGCACAAGACAGACACTGGAATGAATGGTATAATAAAAGTTGGGTCTGTTTACTTTATGACGCTTTTTTTGATATGGAGAGTGTATGTTGGCCTATTTTTTGCCGATTCTCCATGTAAGGGACAGATAACCAGGAACATAGCCCAAGCTAGGTTTATATATACTGTTTTTGTGAAAGTAATATAATGGAATTCCTAATTGGGCCATCAGATAGATCACGTCAGGGAGGTAAAGCATGGCGGAAGAACAACGAATGTCAGTGACAGACCGCGATATCGGTACGGAGATGCGAGATTCCTTTATGGACTATGCGATGAGTATCATCGTAAGCCGCGCGTTGCCTGATGTAAGGGACGGGCTTAAGCCGGTGCATCGGCGTATTCTGTATGCAATGTCTGAACTGGGCATGTCACCGGACAAGCCTCACAAGAAGTCGGCGAGAATCGTAGGCGAGGTTATCGGCAAGTATCATCCTCATGGCGATTCGGCTGTCTATGAATCCATGGTCAGGATGGCGCAGGACTTCTCCATGCGCTATATGCTCGTTGACGGACACGGCAACTTTGGTTCGATCGACGGTGATATGGCGGCAGCCATGCGTTATACGGAAGCACGCTTATCCAAGATGGCGATGGAGCTTCTTCGCGATATTAACAAAGAAACAATCGATTTTGCGCCGAACTATGACGGCGAGGAGCAGGAGCCGGTGGTGCTGCCATCGAGATTCCCGAACCTGCTGGTCAACGGCGTTACCGGCATCGCTGTAGGTATGGCGACCAATATACCGCCGCATAACTTGAACGAAGTCATTGACGGCACGTTGGCGTTAATCCGCAACCCGGAGATTACGCCAATTGAATTGATGGATTATGTGAAGGGACCAGACTTCCCGACGGCTGCATTTGTCATGGGCCATAGCGGTATCCGCCAGGCTTATCTGACAGGCCGCGGCTCTGTAACGATGCGCGCACGCGCAACGATCGAGGAAGATGGCGGCAAGGCGCGAATCATAGTGCATGAGCTGCCTTACCAAGTTATCAAAGCCCGTCTGGTCGAGAAGATCGCCGAGCTTGTTCGCGAGAAGAAGATTGAAGGCATTACGGATCTTCGCGACGAGTCGGACCGTAACGGCATGCGCGTCGTGATCGAGCTTCGCCGCGATGTGAATCCTAGCGTCGTGCTGAACAATCTGTACAAGCAGACGCAGCTGCAATCCAACTTCGGCATCAACATGCTGGCGCTGGTGAACGGCGAGCCGAAGACGCTGAATCTGCGCGACATGCTGTATCATTACTTGCAGCATCAGATCGAAGTCATCCGTCGCCGTACGGAATATGATCTGAAGAAAGCAGAGGCTCGCGCTCATATTCTGGAAGGCTTGCGCATTGCGCTTGACCATCTGGATGAAGTCATTGCGCTTATCCGTGCATCGCAGACAGCTGATGAAGCCCGTGAAGGCTTGATTACACGCTTCTCGCTGACACATGAGCAAGCGCAAGCGATTCTGGATATGCGTCTCCAGCGCCTGACAGGACTGGAGCGCGACAAGATCGAGGCGGAATATGCCGAGCTGATGAAGAAGATCGCAGAATACAAAGCGATTCTTGCAGACGAGCAGCTTGTGCTTGAGATTATCAGCAACGAGCTGACCGAAATCAAGGAGAGATTCGGAGACGAGCGCCGTACCGAGATTACGGCAAGCGACGAAGAAATTCTTGACGAAGATCTCATTCCTCGCGAGGACGTGATCATCTCGATCACGCATTCCGGTTATATCAAGCGTCTGCCGGTCACGACCTACCGCAGCCAGAAACGCGGCGGCAAGGGCGTTGTCGGCATGGACACGAAGGAGCACGACTTCGTCGAGCATCTATTCGTATCCAACACGCATCACTACTTGCTCTTCTTCACGAACAAGGGCAAGGTGTACAAGCTGAAGGCGTACGAGATTCCGGACCTCAGCCGTACGGCAAGAGGAACGCCGATCATCAATCTGATCCAGATCGAACAGGGTGAGACGGTTAATGCCGTTATTCCGGTTCAAGCCTTCGACTCCGACCACTACCTGTTCTTCGCTACGAGACAGGGTGTCGTGAAGAAAACTCCTCTGGATGACTATATCAACATCCGCAAGGTCGGCCTGATCGCGATTTCCTTGCGCGAGGATGATGATCTGATCGGCGTGAAGCTGACAGACGGCAACCAGGAGATCATTATGGGTACGGCCCAAGGCATGTCGATCCGATTCTCGGAAGAGGATGTCCGCTCGATGGGACGTTCCGCGACAGGCGTGAAGGGCATCGGCCTTGATGATGGAGATACTGTCATTGATATGGACGTTGTTGCTCTGGATAAAGACGTATTGATCGTAACCTCGAAGGGCTACGGCAAGCGTACTCCGGTCAGCGAGTACCGGATCCAGAACCGCGGCGGCAAAGGCATCAAGACGCTGAACGTGACGGATAAGAACGGTCCGATCGTCTCACTGAAGGTCGTAGAGAACGACGAGGATCTCATGATCATGACGGCGCTTGGCACGCTTATCCGGACCAGCATGGAGGGTATCTCCACAATGGGCCGCAATACGCAAGGCGTTCGCTTGATCCATACGCGCGAGGATGATACGGTTGCGACGGTAACGCGTGTCGCCCGCAGCGAAGTGAATGAAGAAGACGGATTGGAAGAAGGCTCTGAAGGTTCTGAAGGCGCTGAGGGCGCCGAAGGTGCAGAAGGCTCTTCCGACTCCGAATAAGGATAGATCCAGCACACAGGGGAGGGGACTTCCGTGGGAACAATAGCAGTTGCGCAACTTAAGCTAGGCGACAAGATCGGAGAAGACGTCCTCACCCCGCTCGGGAGCGTATTGTTTCAGAAGGGTAGGGTCATCACATCGAAGGAAATCGACATTCTGCAGGCTTTTCTCGTAACGAGCGTGACGGTTGCGAATAGCTTCAGCGAGTCGAAGAGCGCCGATGAGAAGACGGAAGAGAGCGCAGGAACGAAGGGGCAGCCGCCGGCTACCCCGCTGCAAAGCGAATATGAGAAGATGATTGACGTGCTCCGGCATTTGTTCAATTCTTATACAGGACAGAGCATGCCGGTCATGGACATTCGCACGCAGCTGGAGCGGCTGCTTCAGCATATTGCGGATTACAAGATTCTGACGTTCGCGCCAAGGACGTTCCTGGAACGCGATTATTTGCTTCACAATAGCGTCACGTCAGCGATGACGTCCTACTTGATCGCCCAGTGGGTCGGAATGCCTCAGAAGGAATGGATGCAGGTCGCTCTGGCCGGACTTCTGAAGGATATTGGCAACGTGCGCATTGACCGAAGCATCCTGACCAAGCCGAATGCGCTCACGCAGGATGAGAAGGAAGAGATGAAGCGTCATACCGTGCTCGGCTACCAGCTGCTCAAGAATGTCGCGGCGCTGAATGAAGGCGTGAAGCTTGCCGCGCTGCAGCATCATGAGAAGGTGGACGGTACGGGCTATCCGCTCGGCATCGATGCCAGCAAGATTCATCCCTATGCCAAGATCGTCAGCATTGCGGATATTTTCCACGCGATGACATTGAATAAGTCGTACCGCAAAGCGGCATCGCCTTACCTGGTGCTGGAGCAAATTCAGAGCGATGCCTTCGGAAAGCTGGATGCCGGCTATGTCAGAACGTTCGTCGAGAGAGTTACGCAATTCCATAACGGTACGGTTGTTCGCTTAAGCGACGACCGGATCGGGGAGATCGTATTCTCGGAGCGGACGCATCCGACGCGGCCATGGGTATCCATCAATGGCGTCATCGAAAACTTAACGGTTGCAAGACATCTTCATATCAAGGAAGTTGTGAAGTAATCGACATATGCATCACCGCAGCAAGCCTATCGATCGAACCGATGACACGGGAAGAGAGATGGGCTTGCTCTTTTTTTTGCGCGGAAGTGTAACGAAAGGCGGCGTAGCGTCGACTAATTAAGGGAAGGGGGGCAGCGATGAAGCAGATTGAGCAGTTATATAGAGAATATAAGCAAGATGTGTATCATTATTTGCTGTCCCTGACGAACAATCCTTCCTTGACGGATGATCTGCTGTCCGAAACCTTTATTAGTGCGATCAGGTCCATTCATCGTTACAAAGGACAGTCTTCCCTGAAAACATGGCTGTGCTCCATTGCCAGACACAAGTGGCTGGACCATCTGAAGAGACAGAAGGCCAGCGTTGAATACAATGACCTGCTGCAGCTGTATGTAGCTACAAGCATTGAAGGCCGCATGATTACGTCGGAGCTTGCCGAATATGTGCTTGCTTTACTGCAAGAGAAGGATGAGAGAACTAGGGCTGTCATCGGGATGCGGATCGAGGGTTACAGCTATGCCGAAATTGCGGAGAGGCATGGTCTATCAGAGAGCTCGGCGCGCGTCATTGATTTCCGGACAAAAAAATGGCTGAAGGAACGGCTTGCAAAGGAGGATTGGCTATGAAGGTAACGCCCGATGTAATCAGAGACCTGATTCCTTTAGTAAAGGATGGGGTTGCCAGCAGCGACTCCGCCCGGTTGGTTGAAGACTATATGAGGCATGATCCTGAAATGCGCGAGGAATATGACCATTACGGCGACGTTCCGCTGGAGCGGGATGATTCCCGGGACCAGCGTATGGTTGCAGGAATCAAACGGGGGGTCGTCATGACTCAGCTTTTCATTTTGCTGGTAGGGGCAACAATCGGCATCGCGATGACGGGATCATTCGGCATGTTTTACAATTTGGTCATTATGCCTTTTGTGGGGGCGCTTGCTGTATTCAGCATGAAGCGGGCATGGAGCCTGGCTACGCCTTTGATCGTATTTGCAGGGGCTTACCTGTATCAATTCATGAACAGCGTATTCAGCGGGGGCTGGAACCCGATTGTGTGGGGCACTAGCCTGCCTTATAGCGGGATATATGCTTTTCTGACGGCCATTGGGGTCGTGATTGGATTGCTGCTGCAATTCGCATTTCAGAAAGGGGACGATTGAGAATGAAAGCAACGCGTAAAAAGATAATGCAAGTCATTGCGGGGATAATCGCCTTTTCGCTAATTGGGTTTATTTTGTATATGGCCAATGGATTTGTGGGCAACCCGGTCTCGGCTGCCATCGCCAAGACAGCGATTAAGCAGTATATGGAGACACAATATCCGGAGATGGAATACGAGTTTGCCACAAAGGTAGGTTATAACTTTAAGGACGGTTCCTATATAGGCCGCGTTCAATCTCTTACAAGTGAGGATACACGCTTCTATGTCGAGTACCACGGCAAAAACGATATCAAGGATGATTTTAACTTCAATGTATTGGGATATCATCAGACCATGGATCGCTTGTCTAAGGAATATGGGAATGTTCTGCAAAAAGAATTGTCAGAGCAGATCGGCATTCCGGTCAGGCGTGTATTTGTCATGTATCAGTATGATAAAGTTAGCGATTATGAAAATCTGCTAAGTCTTGATATGAAGCTTGACCCCCGCCTGCCAATCCCGTTGCACATTAATATAAGCGTCGACACGGCTGAAGCTGATTTGGAACAGGCGTCGGAGTGGATCAAGCAGTCTCATGAATGGGCGAAAGCACAGGGGTACCCTATCAAGCAATACGGAATGGATGTAGAGTTCGGAAATAAGTTATTGAGCATCTACGGGGTAAGAGCTACGCAAATCGATAGCGGAGAGTTATTGCCTTTATTGAAGAAAGCAAAAGAGAATAGAGAATATGACAGCGTTATTGTAACGGTTAAAGGCGATGAAAAGGGCTGAATATAGCGGTTTTATAAGGGAGTTATATGAATTGCAAAAGAAAATGAAAAAAGTTTAAAAAAAGACTTGCAATCGTATGGGCATACATGATATATTATCTAAGTCGCCGCTGAGACATACGGCAGACACGAAAGACAAATGATTGTTCTTTGAAAACTGAACAACGAGCGAAACTGCCCGATACAATTGCAAGATTGGATCGATACAAAGTTTACAACATCAGCTTGCTGGTGATGAGAAATTTTGAAGCAACAACGTTATTGAGCAAGTCAAACTAACTTTTATGGAGAGTTTGATCCTGGCTCAGGACGAACGCTGGCGGCGTGCCTAATACATGCAAGTCGAGCGGACTTGATGGAGTGCTTGCACTCCTGATAGTTAGCGGCGGACGGGTGAGTAACACGT
>NZ_QXQB01000010.1 GCF_003605435.1 Paenibacillus pinisoli | reverse complement strand
AGCCCCCCTCAAGATGAGATTTCCCAATTAGTAAGACCCCTTGAAGACGACGAGGTTGATAGGTTCGGGGTGGAAGCACAGCAATGTGTGGAGCTGACGAATACTAATCGGTCGAGGGCTTATCCTAAAGGAACCCCACAAAGTGACGATATGCTTTGAAGCGTATGCCGATTACTTTGCGTGGACCCCAATTGCTAAAGAACATGTAAGCACTACTTTCGTATCCAGTTTTCAAGGTACAAACCCTTGAACGTTTGGTGATGACGGCGAAGGGGAACCACGCGTTCCCATACCGAACACGACCGTTAAGCCCTTCAGCGCCGATGGTACTTGGACCGCAGGGTCCTGGGAGAGTAGGACGTCGCCAAGCACAGATAACCTACCGCATTTACTTGCGGTAGGTTTTTTGTTGTTCGTACAAGGCTATGCCTGTCCGAAACGCTTGGCGACGTTCCTCTCCCGGTCTGGGAGAGTGTCCGAACCTCTTCATCGAAGCAACTCGGTGATGTGGGCCCGGCCTTAGCGGTAGGTTCAGACGCCGACCGTGATGCGAAAGCTTCGAAGCCGATTCATTCGGTGCGGAATGGACGTCGCCAAGCACAACAGCCTACCGTCTATTACGGCAGGCTTTTCAGGTTTAAAGATCAAAGCTAAAGATAAAACCTAAAAATCTAAAGTCAAAATACCATTCTCCACGGGAGAATGCTCAATCCACAAAAGACTACTCGGCATCAATACGATGCCTCCTGTAGCCATCAAGAGCATAAAATCAATGAAATAAATCACCTGCAGCTGCTCCCGGCTACAGGTTTTTTCGTTGAACAGAATATTATTTTTATACCTTTTAAAACAAGAAGATTCAGCTATAATGCTGGAAAATTTGATTAATTTCGAATAAAATTCATAGAATTATTAGAATTTTTTAATGTTATGCAACAATTTGAGCAGTAAGATTGTGCAAATTTGAAATGATTCAGAATATTCGCCATTGAAAAATGATATTGACAAATGTGTGAAGCTTGAAATATATTAAATTCAACAACTGGTATAGACGACTACTTCACTATATGACATGTGATAGAGGTGATGCCATGAAAGACTTGAAAGGTTTTATTGATCGCAATAGCGTCCTTCCGCTTTATTTTCAAGTGAAGGAGTATTTGCGCAATCAGATTCAATCGGGCTTGTATAAGCCGGATGAATTGATTCCTTCTGAGCGCGAGTTGTCCGAGGAATTTGAGATTAATCGATTGACGGTCAGACAAGCTATTAATGAGCTGGTGCAAGAAGGATTGCTGTATCGCCAGCGTGGCGTCGGCACATTCGTGTCCACGCCGAAAATTGAGCAACCGCTTACGAAACTGACAAACTTCAGTACGGATATGCAGAATCGCGGGGCTGTGCCGGGCGCACAGGTTGTGTCGATACAAGTCATTCCTTCGCCCAAGCAGGTTGCAGCGCAGCTTCTCCTGGAGGCAGGCGAGGAAGTGCTGGAAATTGTGCGGGTTCGTACGGCAGATGGCGAGCCGATGGCGCTTGAACGCTCTTACCTTGTATACGAGCTGGCGAGACCGCTGCATGGCATGGATATGGAAAATGTGTCGTTATACGAAATGCTGGAGAGGTTTTGCGGGCTCAAGCTTGTGAAAGCGGTTCAAACGATTGAAGTGGCTGCCGTCTATCCGGAAGAGGCAGGGATACTTGAAATTGGACAACATGATGCTGCCATGCTAATCGAGAGGACGACTTACGCAGAAGGCCTGGATCGTCCGGTGGAATATGTAAGATCGCTATATAGGGGAGACCGTTACAAGTTTACAATCGAAATGAACGTCTAGACATCTGAGGAGGAGCAATATGAGCAATCATTTGAAGCTGTCGTTCGAGATTTGGCCTAACATGCCGTGGGGAAGACTGGAGATCGCAGGTCCTGCCTGGAACTCCTGGGGAGATAAATCGCTAGAGTGGTGTATCAGACAAATTGCTTCCTACGGTTATGAAGGCTTCGATGTCATCTATCCGAAGATTCAAGAAATATTGCCTCATGAATACGACGACACAGTCAAAAAGGTGCGCAAAGCGATGGACGAAACGGGCTTGGCTTTCTCCTCCATCGGCTGCCATACGACGTTTGTAACACCGCGTTACTTTGACCGCGATGCCGGTATCGCCAAATTCAAAAAAGCAATCGACGCCGCATCTGATATGGGCGCAGGCACTGTCGTGACACTAATTGGAGACGGTTACTACGATCCGCCGCTCTATAATCTGATGACGCGCAAAGAAGCTTGGCATCAAGTAGTCACAGCGACACAAGAGGTTGCGGATTACGGCAAAACAAAAGGAATCGACGTCAGCATCGAGCTGATCCAGGGTACGATCATTAACAACATCGATGACATGCTGAAGCTGTTCGAACTGGTCGATCGCCCGAATGTGTATGCTTGTGTTGATGTGGGAACCTTCTACACGACCGTTAAGCCGCGTATGCCGATCAAGGAAGCGATTCGCAAGCTAGGCGACCGGATTCGCGTTACGCATGTGAAGGACGAGGTAGGCTTCCCGAACATTATGCAATCGCAGCACGTATGGTTTGGCGCAGGCTTTGTCGATTTCCGCGAGATGGCGGAAGCGCTGAAGGAAGTTAACTTCCAGGGCTACAACTCCGTTGAGTGGGAAGGCTTCCAGACTGGCGGCTTGTACGGAGTCGGGGACCCTTCAGGCGTTAGCATGACAGATTTCGACCGCGTAGCGGAAGAGTCGAAGGAATACCTCGAAGAATTCGGCTGGGGCAAACAAAGCAAATGAATAAGGTAATCGCCGCTTCAGCCCCTGGAGAGATCGAAGATCTATTAACACAGCTCATTGCTATCGAGAGTCATAGCGAGGTACTGGGGCAGGAGATGCGGTTAGCCGTATACATGCAGCAATGGTTCCACGATCAGGGGATCGAATGCGAGATTCAAGAGGCGATCCCCGGTCGTCCCAATTTGATTGCAAGGCTCGTCGGGAGAGGAGGGGGCAAGTCCTTGCTCCTCAACGGGCATCTCGATACGGTTCCCCCCTATGACATGAGCAACCCATTCCATGCGACTCTAATCGGGAACCGCCTATATGGCAGAGGCAGTGTGGACATGAAAGGTGCGCTTGCCGCGATGATGATGACCCTGGCCGCCATACAACGCAGCGGCATCAGCATGGATGGCGATGTCATCTTCGCTGGAACAGCCGGAGAAGAAACGTATAGTCCAGGAGCGTTCCATCTGGCGCGCAGCGGCTTTCGGGCAGACTATGCCATCGTCGGTGAACCGACCGGCATGAAAGTCGGCATTGCGCACAAAGGAGTAGCCTGGTTTGAAGCGGACTTCGCAGGCCGTTCCGTTCATGGCAGCGTACCCGAACAAGGCGTGAATGCCATCTACCGGGCTTCACGTTGGATCAATTATATTCAGGATCATTACCTGCCTGAGCTCAAGCTTCGCAATCATCCGCTGCTTGGCTCTCCTTCCTTGAATATTGGGATGATTCAGGGAGGAACCAGACCGGTGATCGTTCCGAACCACTGTGCGATCGGCTTCGAGAGGAGATTGCTGCCAGGAGAGTCGGCTGAATCAGCCTTGACGGAACTGGAATTGACACTGGACGCCGTTCGACAAGAGCATCCCGGATTTGACGGCAGCATTCGCATCTCGGACAATTTTCACGGCGTACCGCATGGTCCGATGGGAACGAGCGCTGATAGCTTGCTGGTGAAAGCGATGCTGGAGGCTTATGAGACGGAGTTTGCGGTAGAAGCAGCAGAGCAGCCTATCGGCTTGCAATTTTGGACAGACGGAGCATTGCTGCAAGAGGCCTGTCCCGAAATCATCGTCTGCGGGCCCGGGAATATTGAACAGGCTCATTCCAACGAGGAGTATATTGAGCTCGGACAACTGCATAGCGCTTATCGCATGTATGTGCAAGCCGCACTCGCGCTTGCGGGGCAGCCTGTACCTGATGAGGAGGCATAGCATCTATGAATACGTTCCGGCCCGTATGCTGGTATTGCGGAGAGACCTACGAGGCAGAACCAATCTATACTTGCAGGCGCTGCAAGGGCACTCTGGATATCCGCTATGAATACAAGGAGATTTTCGGCAAAGCCTACTTCGAGCCGTTATCGGCATCTGCAGGAAGCGATATCTGGAGATTTCGAGAGCTACTTCCGATATGGCCGAATCGCAAAGCGGTCACGCTCGGCGAAGGCGGGACACCGCTTATTCGCACTCATAATATACTGAATATTGCGAATAATCAGTCTTTATGGTTGAAGCTGGAATCTGTCAATCCGACACTGGCATTCAAGGACAGGCCGCTTGCGGTTGCCATGACAGCAGCAGCCCAATTTGGCCTGAATGAGGTTGTATGCGCTTCAACTGGAAACACGGGCGTGGCAGCCGCAGCTTATGCGGCGCGGGCCGGATTGCGCTGTACGATCTATGTGCCGGAAGGCACGCCAGAAGAGAAGCGAGCCGCGATGGAGCAGTATGGAGCGGTGCTGCACACCGTGAAAGGGCATTACAGCGATGCTTACAAAGTGGCGGAAGAGATGGCGCTAGAGCGGCAAGCCTTTAATCTGACTTCCACCTACATGAACCCTTACGCAGTAGAAGGCAACAAGACGGTTGCCTATGAGCTGGCTTTCCAGCTTGGCAAGGTTCCGGATTGGATCATCGTGCCGATTGGCGCGGGTCCTTTATTATCCGGTATCTACAAAGGCTTTAAAGAAATGCAGCTTGCGGGATTTATAGACAAGCTGCCGCGCATGGCAGGAGTACAGGCCGAAGGATGCGCGCCGATTGTGAAAGCGTTCCACAATGGCGAGGCTGGCGTGCAGCCTTGGAGCGATCCGGTTCAGACGATTGCTTCGGGGATAGCCGACCCCTTGCTGACTTATCCGGCGGATGGAACCCGCACCTTGTCAGTCATCCGAGAATCCAAAGGAATTGCGCTCGCTATAGCGGATGCCGAATTGCATCGCTATCGCAAGCTGCTGGCGGAACGCGAAGGCGTACTTGCCGAGCTGTCGTCCGTGACAGCTGTTGCGGCTGCGGCGCATATGCAGCAGACTGGCTTGCTTGAGCAGAATGCTACCATCGTATCGATTGTAACCGGACATGGCCTTAAGGATATGTCCGCTGCAATAAATCATACAAAAGGGAGTGTCTTGTAATGAAGAGTAAAAAATTTCTGCTGCTGATTGCACTAGTTATCGTGCTTCAAACGGTGTTAGCGGCATGCTCGTCGAACAGCGGCGGCTCGGAAGGCGGCAAGGACAAAAACGCCAATTCGGGCGGCGGTGACGGCAAGGTGACGGAAATTACGTTATGGCATATGGAGGAGCCGCCGAACCGGGTGAAGCGATTCCAGGAGATTACGGATGCCTTCAACAAAGCAAACCCAGACATCAAAGTAACCGCACAAGTACAAAGCTGGGGAGATGCATATTCGAAATTCCCGGCGTCCATTATGTCAGGCACAGGTCCGGATCTGCTCTTTACAATCCCGGATTATACGACACTGATCAAGGAATTGGGCGTAGTTCAGCCGGTGGATGACATCATCGCGTCGCTCGACAGCAAGCACGGATTCCTGGATGCAGCTCTTGAGCCATACAAGTACGACGGACAGACGTGGGCGGTTCCGATCTTCGGCATGGTTCAAGTCTTGTGGTACCGCAACGATCTGCTGCAGGCAGCCAATGTAGAGCCGCCTAAGACATGGGCGGAGCTGAAAGCTGCAGCTGAGAAGCTGACTTCCGGCAGCCAATACGGCATTGCGCTGCCGGCGTCGAAGTCAATGGCAACCGATCAGGTTCTGTACAGCTTCCTGGTATCTGGCGGAGCTAAGCATGTCATCAATGGCAACAATGAGATTACCTTCGATAATGAAAAGACGGTAGCGGCTTATCAAATGTACAGCGATCTGATGAAATTCTCTCCGCCAGACAGCAACACTTATCAGTGGGGCGAGCCGCAAGCGCTGTTCAACTCCGGCAGCGTAGCCATGGCGATCGAGAAAGGTCAATACCTGTCGACCTTCGAATCGGAATCCGGCCGTCCGGCATCCGACCTGGGCGTAGTGCCGATGCCGGTAGGCGAAGGCGGAGAAGAAGGAAGCATCTACTACTCCAACGGCATCATGGTTCTGACAGACGATGCGGCTAAGAAGGAAGCGATTACGAAGTTCTTCGAATTCCTGTTCGAGCCGGAGACGTACGGCAGCTTTGTCAACGCGGAGCCAGGCCTGTTCCTGCCGGTTACGGAAGACGGCAGCAAGGCGGAGAGCTTCTGGAACGATCCGGTCATCAGCAAATACAAGGATCAAGTAGAGGTTCTGATCCAGGCTTCCAGCAAAGGCGCTTTGTTCGGCTTCACAGATGGCGTAGCGTCCAAGATCGGCCAGATTGCAGGACCGAACTACATGGCCCAAACGCTTGAGAATATTATCATTGCGGGCAAGTCGGTTGAGGAATCAGTCAAGTGGGGACAAGCCCAAATGGAAACTGCTGTGAAATAATTGGACGAGGGGTTTGATGGGCAGGGGTATGCGAGAAATGTTGCCATACCCCTTCTCGTCCCTCTAGGGGAGTGAACAGGCTTGGAGATGTTAGGCAAAGGCAAAAAGTTCAATAAACTGCTGCCCTATCTGCTGGTTGCGCCTATTGTGATTTGGATTGTGGTGACCATATTTGTTCCTTTAATCAGCGTTATCAAGGAAAGCTTCTACAGCACTGGGTTTATCGGTACAAAAGGCACATTCGTCGGCCTTGATCAATACAAAGCCACTTTGACATCAAGCGCTTACTGGACAGCTTGGAAGAAGAGCTTGATCTGGGTGCTTGGCAACGGTCTTACGCAGACGGTGCTTGCCTTCAGCGTAGCGTTATTGCTTAACAAAGCATCGCGCATGACGAATTTTGCACGTAACTGGATGATCATCCCTTGGATTATACCGACGATTGTCGTCGCTATCTTTTGGCAATGGATATTTAACGGTTCCTACGGCATTTTTAACCGCGTGCTTCAATCGCTTCATCTCATTGATAAACCGATTAATTTGCTGGGCGACAGCTTCTGGTCGTTCCCGATCGTCATCTTCATCAACACATGGCATTGGTTCCCGTTCATGGCTGTTATCGTACTGGCGGGTCTATCCACCATTTCACAAGACATTTATGAGGCCGCCGATGTAGATGGCGCGAACAAATGGCAGCAATTCTGGAGAATTACATTCCCGTCGCTTGGGAAAATCACGTTCGCGCTTGGACTTGTCGGCACATTATGGTCGTTCAATATATTCGATACCATTTATATTCTAACCGGCGGCGGTCCTGCGGGAGCTTCTACGACTGTACCGGTCATGATCTATCAGCAGGCATTCGAGCAGTTCAAGATCGGACAAGCTTCGGCGACCTCGATCATCACTGCCGTATTCTTGAGCATATTCGCTTTCTTCTTCCTCAAATTCGCAGGGCCTAAGGAAGATTAACAACAAGCTTATCTCATCGCTACCGGAAAGTTGGTGACTGTCGTGAAAATATTCCGATATATCATCGGTATATTGCTGACCTTTTTAATAGTCTTTCCCTTCTACTGGGTCATCGTCTCTTCATTCAAGCCGGCTGATCAAATCCTGAAGCCGGACCTGTTCCCGAAGGCCTTTACCCTGGTTCATTATCAAGAGCTGATTGAGCAGACATCGTATTTAACGAACTTGTCCAACAGCATCATCGTATCGATCGGCACCATGGCGATCTCGGTACTCATCGTCATTCCGGCAAGCTTCGCGCTGTACCGGATGAAGTTCAAGGGACGCAAGTTCGTAAGCCGGCTTATACTGGCAACCTATGTATTCCCCGGCATCCTGCTGCTTGTTCCTGTCTATCAATTGATGGCGGATCTGCACCTGGTGAACTCCTTGTTCGGACTGATGGTCATTAACGTCACATTCGCAGCGCCGTTCTCCGTATGGCTGATGCAGGGGTTCTTCGACAATGTGCCGATTGCGCTTGACGAGTCGGCAGCCATCGACGGCGCCGGCCGGATGCGGACGCTGTTCCAGATCATACTGCCGCTTATCGGACCTGGGATCGCGACGATTTCGATCTATGCGTTCATTATGGCATGGACGGAGTTCGCCTTCTCGTCGGTACTCATCAACAGCGATTCGCTGCGTACGCTCCCTATCGGTCTTAACGCCATTATGGGTCAGTACACCGTACGCTGGGGCTGGACGACTGCTGGAGCAGTGCTTGCCTTGCTGCCGGTTGTCATCTTCTTCGCTTTCGTGGGCAAGTATTTTGTGAAGGGCCTTACGGCCGGCGCGGTCAAATAATCGATTCATGGAGGTGTCGCCATGGAGAAGCTTCGTATCGGATTAATTGGAACGGGACGATTCGGCAGGCTGCACCTGCGGGTGCTCCGCCAATTGCCCCATGTGGATGTGGCTGCAATTGCAGATGTCTATGAGCCCGCTCTTCGGTCGACGGCTCAGGAATTCGGTATCGGAGCCGAGGAGTGTTATCTGGATCCGCTGGAGCTGATTAAGCGTGAGGATCTGGATGCGGTAGATATTGTGTCGGACGAGCAGTCGCATGGTCCGCTTGTTATTGCTGCGCTGCAATACGGCAAGCATGTCATTGTCGAGAAGCCGCTATCCGTTACGAGCGAGGAAGCTCATGCGATTCGCCGTCTTCAGGCTGAGACGAAGCGTCAAGTGATGGTTGGCAATATCTCGCGATTCAGCCAGCCTTACTACGCAATCAAGCGCAGTATAGACAATGGCATGCTGGGGAATGTAGCGGCGATTCGGTCCAAGCGGAATTTCAGCCGTTCATGGTTCCATTCCTTCGGCAATCGCGTGCATCCCGTATATGAGTCGGGGGTGCATGAGCTGGATCTAATCGTCTGGTACGCCGGCTGCCGCTGCCTCCGGGTATCCGCATTCGAGCGCAATATGAGCGGTTACGTCCATCCCGATTTGTTCTCCGCTGTACTGGTATTCGAGAATGGATTGGTCGCCTCGCTCGACTCCAGCTGGATGGTGCCTTCCCTCGGTCCGCAGAACCTGGTCGAGACGCTGGAGCTGGACGGTACGATCGATGCCGAGATTGAAGTGATCGGGGATAAGGGGACGGCGAAGTTCGGCCTCGCGCATCCCGGTTTTGCCATATGGACCGATAACGGCATTCAACATCCCGAGACGACATTATGGCCGACAGGACCGGATGGAATTGGCGGTGCAATATTGAATGAGCTGACTCATTTTATTAACCAAATAGTGAAGGGGCAATCTTCGCCGGTGATGCCTTTATCCGATTCCGTGCATGTAATGGAGATCGCGGAGGCGATTGTGGAGGCGGCGCGCAGTGGAGAGACTGTCCAGCTTGGGAGCGGACAGCAATAGATGGAGAGAAGGGGTGGATGAACGATGTCGATCGAGAACCGCTTGGAGCAATTAGGCATCAAGATTCCTCATGTTCCGCCTCGCTTCAACTTCGTGCCCGGCGTTCAGATCGGGGAGCTGTTATTCATCTCAGGAGCTACGCCGGAGATAGACGGAGTGATGCAGCAGCCGGGCCGGCTTGGGGCGGATATTGATATCGAGACGGGTCAGAAGCTGGCCAGGCTGGCCGCCTTGAATTGCCTCGGCGAGATGCAAATGGCGCTCGGTTCGCTGGATCGGGTACAGCGCATTGTACGGGTCATGGGGTATGTGCGCTCCGCAGAGGACTTCGGGGATCAGCCGCTGGTCATCAATGGCGCTTCCGACTTGCTGGTGGAAGTGTTCGGCGAAGCTGGGCGGCATGCAAGAGCTGCGCTTGGGACGAGCGAGCTTCCGTCAGGAGCGGCTGTTGAGCTTGAGATGATTGTGCAGGTCAAGAGCTGAGATGAGGATTAGCAGAGATATTTATCTAATAGGAAGCGGGAAGCTGGGCTTCGACTGGACACATCCGGCAGACTGCAATGTGTATGCGGTGGATACGGGAGAAGGCCTCACTTTGATTGATAGCGGGACCGGCTTGTCGGTAGACGGGCTGGCGGGTCACTTGGAAGAACATCAATTGTCGATAACAGCTGTGACACATATATTGCTTACCCATCTGCATGCTGATCATTCTGGAGGCGCAGCGGAGATTGTCCGCCGTACAGGCGCGCAGGTGGTCTTGTTGGATGAGGCGGCTTCTATTCTTGAAGCAGGGGACGAGAACGCTATTGACCTCCCTCGGGCGAGACTGGCCGGCTTCTATCCGCCGGATTATAGCTGGACGCCTTGCAAAGCCGACATTCGGCTCCGGGACGGAGAGGCTCTAGCGATCGGGCGCTACACCTTTACTGCGATGCATACGCCGGGGCATTCCCGCTATGACACTTGTTACGTCATGGAAGCAGCAGACAGGCCTAACGTTCTGATCAGCGGAGACACCGTGATGTACGGAGGGAAGATTTCCATGCTCAGCACGCATGATTTCTCGGTCGCCGATCTAGCTTCAAGCATGGAGCGACTCTCGGCTTTGGAGCCGGAGATGCTGCTGCCTGGTCATGGACAGCCGGCCTTGTCCCGGGCAACGGAGCATATACGCACAGCCTCTCGAATTTTTGGCACACTGGGCATTCCGCCAACTATCAGTTAACGGGGTTGGCCATCAGGAAGGGGTAATCATATGCTTGCTAGCAAATTTGTTCATGAAATTATTGGCCATATTCAATTGGTAGAGCAAGAAGAGCGCCATTCTATTATGCAGGCAGCGGATTGGATCGCGGATTCCGTAGCCCGTGACGGGCTTGTGCATCTATTCGGATGCGGCCACTCTCATCTGCTGGTAGAGGACTTTTTCTATAGAGCCGGCGGCATGGTGCCGGTCAATGCGATATTGGAGACGAGCATTATGCTCCATGAAGGAGCGGTCAAAAGCTCGAAGATCGAGCGGATGACAGGATACGCTCCGGTTATTCTCGATAATTACAATGTCATGGCGGGAGAAGTCATGATAGTGATATCCAACTCCGGAATCAACAGCCTGCCGGTAGAGATGGCCCAATCGGCCAAGGAGCGGGGACTGAAGGTGGTGGCGATTTGTTCGTCTGCATACTTTCATGACGAGACCCGACACCCTTCCGGCAAACGGCTTAGCGATATAGCCGATCTGGTTATCGACAATCATATGCCGCATGGAGACGCCTTGGTTGAGATTCCGGATTTCTCGATGAAAATGGCTTCCGGCTCTACCGTCATTGGCAGCGTCATTCTCAATATGATCATGACCAGCGTGGCAGAGAAGCTGGTGGAGCGCGGCATAGAGCCGCCTGTCTATGTCAGCGGCAATATACCGGGCGGCTTTGAGCGCAACCAGGTCTACATCGACAAGTACAGGCAACGGATCAAGCATCTGTAGAAGCGCCTGAAGAGCAACTTGTGAAAGCGGGGAGTGGAGATGAAGGACTCGTCTTTGGTACTCAGCATCGATATCGGCTCCACAGCCGTCAAAGTTATTGCAATGACAAAGGAAGGCGAGATTGCAGCTTCGGAATCCGGCCATTATCCGACAAGCTCCCCTTATCCGGGCTGGGTTGAGCAAGATCCGGAATCCTGGTGGGCAGCGGCCTCGGCGGCAATTAAGGGATGTCTGGAGAGGGTCGGCCCGGCTGCCATTGGGGCGGTATCCTTCTCCGGGCATATGAGCGCGCCAGTTCTCTTGGATGAAGACGGCACACCTGTCATGCCCAGCATCCTGATTGCCGATGCCCGCTCGCATGAGGAGTCGGCTTATCTCAAAGCGCACTACAAAAGAGACTTCCTCCAATTAACAGGGAATGAGCCGATTGACGCCTTCACCGTATCGAAATTGCTATGGATCATGAAAGCACGGCCGGATGCGATGGACCGCGCTCGTACTTTGTTATTCCCCAAGGACTACATCCGCTACAAGCTGACGGGGCAGCTCGGCACGGATCAGACGGACGCGGGGAACAGCTTGCTGTATGATCATAGCAAAGGCGAATGGGCGTTAGGGCTCATTCGGGAGTTGGGACTGCCAATTCATATATTCCCGCGCATCCATGCTTCCTCGGATATTGTCGGTCATGCTTCGCATGATGCTTCGATAGCAACGGGACTCCTGGAGGGGACACCAATTGTAGCCGGCGCTGCGGACATGGCTTGCAGCCAGCTAGGAACAGGTGCTGTCCGCACAGGCACGCTGGCTATTACGCTAAGCACATCAGCACAGGTGGTCATGAGGGTGGATTCCATCGCTTCCTCTAGTGCGGGTCAAATAACCTACCATCCTTCCGCCATTCCGGGAACCTTATACGCGATGGGCTCCGTCTTCACTGGAGGACTTGGCATCGATTGGGCTTACCGCCTTGTCACAGGCAAGAGCCGGCTGTCAGCGGCAGATTATGCGGCTATTAACCAGCTGTGTGAAGGTATGAAGGGAATTCCTCCAGGCAGCGCCAATGTCATGTTTCTGCCCTTCCTGGTAGGGAGCGGGACGCCGCATTTCGATGCTGCGGACAGGGCGACCTGGATCGGGCTGTCGACGGGACAGACGCCTGAACTGCTCATGCATTCGGTTATGGAAGGCATTGCCTTTAATATTCGGGAAAGCATGGAAGTCTTTCAGAAAGACGGGCATGCCATCGACAAGGTTCATCTGGGCGGAGGAGGAAGCCGCAATCAAGTATGGAGCGCCATGATTGGGGACGTGCTTGGCAAAAACTTGTCATTCCTGCATAATCGCGACGCATCCGCAATCGGAGCCGCCATGCTTGCTGGAGTCGGAACTGGTATGTGTACGATGGAAGACATTATCTCGCAGAAGCTGGTCAGCACATCGGAGCCATCGCCATATTCAGAGGATCGACACCGTTCCTATGATGTCATTTATGCCAGATACCTGAGTGCCTATCGGGCGCTCAATGAATGGTACCGGAATGAGCAGACGGCCCAATAGGGCATCAAGATTGAACTTCACATACGAAAAAAGGAATCCTACGCATGTTGTTCATGCGGGGGATTCCTTTTTTAGTGGACTTAATGAACAGCGGCCGTATGAACAGTCCGGGCCTCTCCAGTATTGACCGTACCAAGCCTCCGCCTAAGCAAAGCGAGCACCGTGGATGTAACGGCTATGGATACCACGGAGATAAGGCCGCTCGTCAGCGAGTAGGCGAAGAGGCTGGATGCGATGACGATAAAGTCGAAGGCAAAGTTGCTTTTTCCGGGATTGATGCCATGCTTCCTGTGGAGATACAACGCCAGTATCGTGGCTCCGCCTAGCGATGCGCCATTGCGGAATAAACCGATCAAGCCGACCCCGATGAGGGCTCCTCCAATAATTGCTCCGGGCAGCGCCGGAACTGTGAACGCGGGCAGCAGGTTATCGAGCGAGCTTAGCCCAGTAAGCATCGCGATGGCAACAATGGTCGTGAACGTAAAGGATCTCCCCATATAAAAAAATGAAAAAATAAAGAACGGTAAGTTGAGCAAGGCGAACATGTAATGGAACGGAATGTCCAGCATGGGAGATAAGCTGAGAGCGAGCCCGGCTGTTCCTCCAGTAACAACGCCGGAATGCTTTAATAGTAGAAGCCCACCGGCCGTTATGAAGCAGCCGAATGCAATATGAAGCCATTTTTGCACAGATGCCTTCACTTTGTAGCCTGATAATAGCAACATTTTGCATGCACCACCTGCATAAGGTTTATATAAATTAGAATACAGCAGTATTAATTCAGGTTATATGTTAAATTGAACGATTTTCATGTTAATATAGATAACATTGAATCATATAATCGGGATTAACAAGCAAAGTGAAAGGTGGCTTGCAAAGATGGACCATTTGGATCGAACTCTCTTGAAATTGTTGCAGGAAGACGGGCGCATGACGGTAAGCGAGCTTTCCAAGAAGCTGGCTCTGAGCCGGCCAAGCGTGTCGGAAAGGCTTCTGCGTCTGCAAGAGAAGGGGGCTATTACGGGCTTTGCTGCCAGAGTATCGCCTGCTGCGCTCGGAAGGAATATTCAGGTCATTATTCAGATTAGCGAGTTGAAAGTATCGCCGAACGAATTCGAGAAGCGGATTGTGCATGACGGAGATGTATTGGAATGCCACCGTGTGACAGGTACGGTCAGTTATATATTGAAAGCGGCTGTTGCCAGCATGGATGAGCTGAGCGAGCTGGTGGAACGGCTGATGCCTTATGGCAATGTGAACACGTCAGTTATTCTCTCATCTCCGGTTTTGAATCCCGTTGTGCTGCCTAAGGACTGACAATGGATTTGTTTATGAAGGGAAGAAAAGGGGTAATTCCGTTGTAGCTGCATATGCAGCCATCAAGGAGGGATGCCCATGAAGTTGAAAGCGATGCTCGCGATCTGGTGTCTGGCGGCTGTCGTCATCCTGTCAGGCTGCGGAGCGGGCGAGAAGCCTGAGGCGGCCTGGGACTATAAGTCCGGCCGTGTCATTGCCATTCAGAATAATCAGCTGCTGGTTATCCAAAGCAAGGACGTGGCAGAGATCGAATTGAAGCCGGAGCTTAAGTCTGTGGATGAAATATTGGCGGTGCTGCGCCCCCAGGCGATTTGGCTGACGGTGACCGACGAGACGGACATAACGGGTGTTGAGGTCGGCGATGATGTGTTTGTCGAGATCGAGGGAGAAGTGGCTGAATCATATCCGGCGCAGGCCAAAGCGGGCAAGATTACGAAGGTGCAGGCATAGGGAGGACGGCAAATCGCCAAGCTTCACCGTGAAATGCTATGCAACCCTAATCAAAATGCAATGGAGAGGCTACATATCGCTGCAACGAATGTCAGCAATCGCCGTAATATACAGGTATAAACCAAGCTTCGGCGCATCAAGCTAGATAGTAGCGATGTGCCGATTTTTGCATCTGTATAAATGTTCAGAAAATTTAAACTCCATTGTATTGACCTGCGGTAATTTTTGCGTATAATAAAGTTAAAGTCAAAGAAAGTCAAAGTCAGTTGAGGGCAGCTAATCCCTCGCTGCCAGGCTTATTTTTGACGCAAGATCAGGGAGGTTGGTGGTTTGCGTAACATTTCCGATCTCATTGAACAGTATTTGAAGCATATGCTGGATGACAGCGAGGAGAGTGCCGTTGAGATTCAGCGCAATGAGCTTGCGGATAAGTTCTCGTGCGTGCCTTCGCAGATCAATTATGTCATCAGTACCCGGTTCACGCTGGAGAAGGGATACATGGTTGAGAGCAAGCGCGGCGGCGGGGGCTATATTCGCATCCAGCGCGTCGATTTGCCGGCGCTTAAGATGATCCAGTACCACATTGAGCGGACAGTAGGGGATAGTGTCGATCAGAGCGCTGCCGAAGGGCTGATCTATCAGCTACAGGAAGCGGGACTGATTACGAAGCGCGAGGCGAATTTGCTTGGGGCGGCTATCCATCGCGATACGATTGCCTTGATGCTGCCTATGCGGGACGAGATGCGGGCAAGACTGCTGCGTTCGATGCTTATTTCACTGCTGGTCAAATAGGAAGGGGGACGTGTTTTGTTCTGCCAAGAATGCGGCAAGAGGCCGGCTACGCTTCATTTTACGAAAATTGTGAATGGCGAGAAGACGGAGTTCCATATTTGCGAAAGCTGCGCCCGCGAGAAGGGCGAAGGCATTCCCGGCACACCGAACAGCTTCTCCATTCATAGTCTTCTCTCCGGATTGCTCGACTTCAATTCGCCGGGAGCCTCAGCGCCTCAAGCGCCGCCGCAAACGGTGCGCTGCGAGGAATGCGGGCTGACCTATGCGCAGTTCAGCAAGATAGGGCGATTCGGGTGCAGCTCGTGCTATAGCGCGTTTGCGGATCGGCTGGACCCGCTGCTCAAGCGAGTGCACAGCAGCACGACGCACAGCGGCAAGATTCCGAAGCGGTCCGGCGGGCAAATTCAATGCAAGCGGGAGATTGAGCAGCTCAGGAAAGATATGCAGACTTATATTGAACAAGAGGAATTCGAGAACGCAGCCGAGCTTCGGGACCGCATACGCGAACTGGAGCGGAAGCTCGCAGAGCTGTAGATATAGCTAAGGTGTAAAGGAGTGAGCCTGTTGACGAAGCATCGATTCTCAGAGGATGCGCTCAGCGATTGGATGAGGGGCGCCGGTCCCGATTCTGATGTAGTCATTAGCAGCAGAGTGCGTGTGGCGCGCAATTTGCGATCTAAGCCGTTCCCGATGCTGGCGACGAGCGAGCAAGCTTCGGAAGTGCTGAATCAGCTTGCTGAAGTAAGCCGATCCCGGAAACTGGACGCGTACGGCCGCTTCGATACGATACTGCTCTCCGATCTCAGCGAGCTGGAGAAGCGAGTGCTCGTCGAGAAACACCTCATTAGTCCCAATCTGGCTAATGAATCGCGCGGAGGCGCCGTCATCCTGAGCGAGGACGAAGCGGTGAGCATCATGATTAACGAAGAAGACCATTTGCGCATCCAATGTTTGTATCCCGGATTTCAGATCGGCGAGGCATGGACGTTGGCAAGCGGAATTGACGATATATTCGAGGAAGAGGCAGATTACGCGTTCGATGAGAGGCGCGGCTATCTGACGGCGTGTCCGACCAATGTCGGAACGGGCATCCGGGCATCCGTCATGATGCATCTGCCGGCATTGGTACTGACGCAGCATATCAACCGGATCCTGACGGCCGTAACACAGGTCGGGCTGGCGGTTAGAGGGCTGTACGGGGAAGGCAGCGAGGCGCTGGGCAATCTGTTCCAGATCTCGAATCAGACGACGCTAGGACAGTCGGAGGATGAGATCATTGAGAACCTGCACGGTGTTGCGAAGCAAATTATCGAGCATGAGCGGGCGGCGCGGAAGCGGCTGCTGGAGGAATCGCGAATGAGGATCGAAGACCGTGTGAAGCGGTCATATGGCATTCTATCCCACGCAGCGATTATGGATTCCAAGGAAGCGGCCCAGCGATTGTCGGATGTCAGACTTGGAGCGGACCTCGGTCTGCTGGAAGGTGTAACGCCGCAGGTGCTGAATGAACTGCTTGTGATGACCCAACCGGGCTTCTTGCAGCAGGCATTCAATGAGACGATGAATTCCGAGCAGCGGGATTACCGCAGAGCGGAGCTTATACGAAGCCAATTAAGCGGCAAAAATGATCATGGGGGTGTAGAACAATGATGTTTGGAAGATTCACGGAACGTGCACAGAAGGTACTGGCGCTGGCGCAGGAAGAAGCGGTTCGTCTTGGACACAACAATATCGGCACAGAGCATATTTTGCTGGGATTGATTCGGGAAGGGGAAGGCATCGCAGCCAAGGCGCTGACAGGGCTTGGTCTTGGACTGGAGAAGATTCAGGACGAGGTTGAAGCGCTGATCGGACGCGGTCAAGAACAGCCGAACAATATCGCCTACACGCCTAGAGCGAAGAAGGTTATTGAGCTGTCGATGGATGAGGCGAGAAAGCTTGGCCATACCTATGTAGGCACAGAGCATATTCTGCTTGGACTCATTCGCGAGGGTGAAGGCGTGGCAGCGCGGGTGCTGAACAATCTCGGCATCAGCCTGAACAAAGCCCGCCAGCAAGTGCTTCAGCTGCTGGGCAGCAGCGAAGCGGTATCGAGCAACCACGGCTCGCAAGCCAATGTAAGCACACCGACGCTGGACGGACTGGCAAGAGACCTGACGGCTTACGCGAAGGAAGGTAATCTGGATCCCGTTATCGGGCGCAGCAAAGAAATCGAGCGTGTCATCCAGGTGCTTAGCCGCCGGACGAAGAACAACCCGGTTCTGATCGGCGAGCCTGGCGTCGGCAAGACGGCGATTGCAGAGGGCCTCGCCCAGAAAATTATCGCCAACGAAATTCCGGAGACACTGCGCGACAAGCGCGTTATGACATTAGATATGGGTTCTGTCGTTGCCGGCACGAAGTACCGCGGCGAATTCGAAGACCGTCTCAAAAAAATTATGGATGAGATCCGCCAAGCGGGCAACATCATCCTGTTCATCGACGAGCTGCATACGCTTATTGGCGCAGGCGGCGCGGAGGGCGCGATCGACGCCTCCAACATTCTGAAGCCGGCGCTGGCGCGCGGCGAGCTGCAGTGCATCGGTGCGACAACGCTGGATGAATACCGCAAATATATCGAGAAGGATGCTGCGCTTGAGCGCCGCTTCCAGCCGATTACGGTAGACCAGCCGTCTGTTGAAGAAGCCATTCAAATTCTGCATGGCCTTCGCGACCGCTACGAGGCGCATCATCGCGTGAAAATTACGGACGAATCCATCGAGCAAGCGGTAAAGCTGTCCGACCGCTATATTACGGACCGCTTCCTGCCTGACAAAGCGATCGACCTGATCGACGAAGCCAGCTCCAAGGTAAGGCTGAACTCGTATACGGTTCCGCCTAATCTGAAGCAGTTGGAGAATCGCTTGGAGGATATCCGCAAGGAGAAGGACGCGGCGGTTCAAAGCCAGGAGTTCGAGAAAGCGGCGGCGCTTCGCGATACGGAGCAGAAGATCAGAGAAGAGCTGGACGTTACGAAGAACCAATGGAAAGAGAAGCAAGGCCGCACCGACTCCGAGGTAACGCCTGAAGATATCGCTCAAGTCGTCGCAAGCTGGACCGGCATTCCGGTCAGCAAGCTGGCGGAAGAAGAGACGGAGCGTCTGCTCAAGATGGAATCTATTCTTCATGACCGCGTTATTGGTCAAGAAGAAGCGGTGAAGTCTGTATCCCGTGCGATCCGACGCGCAAGAGCGGGTCTGAAAGATCCGAAGCGTCCGATCGGCTCCTTCATCTTCCTCGGCCCGACGGGCGTAGGTAAGACTGAGCTGGCCCGCGCGCTTGCGGAAGCGATGTTCGGCGATGAGAATGCGGTTATCCGCATCGATATGTCCGAATATATGGAGAAGCATTCCACATCCAGACTGGTCGGCGCTCCTCCGGGATATGTCGGCTACGAGGAAGGCGGCCAGCTGACCGAGAAGGTTCGCCGCAAGCCATACTCCGTCGTGCTGCTTGATGAGATCGAGAAGGCGCATCCGGAAGTGTTCAATATCCTGCTGCAAGTGCTGGAGGACGGCCGATTGACCGATTCCAAAGGCCGCGTCGTAGACTTCCGCAATACGCTGATCATTATGACGTCGAACGTCGGCGCCGATCAGATCAAGAAGAACTCGTCCTTGGGCTTCACAGCCGTACAGGATGCGGGACGCGACTTTGCAGTTATGAAAGACAAAGTTATGGCTGAGCTTAAGAAAAGCTTCCGTCCGGAGTTCCTGAACCGGATCGATGAGACGATCGTCTTCCACTCGCTAGGTGAAGAGCATATTGCTCAGATCGTGACGCTGATGTCCGACGAGCTTCGCAAGCGTCTGCGCGAGCAAGAAGTGGACTTCTCGCTTACCGAAGCGGCGAAGAACTTCCTCGCGAAGGAAGGCTACGATCCGCAATACGGCGCGCGTCCGCTGCGCCGCGCGATCCAGAAGCATATCGAGGACCGTCTGTCCGAGGATCTGCTGATGGGCCTCATTCAGAAGGGCGACTCCTTCGTTATCGACGAGAAGGATGGGGGGCTTGTCGTCAACAAGTCGCTTAAGACCCCTTCGCCAGAGGAAGAGTCAGCTGCAAAATCTTAAGAAATAGCACGAATCCCCGATAGCCTGAGGCTGTCGGGGATTTTTTGTTTTGCCAACGCTGAAGGAGCTGTCTTGTGGAGACGCTTAGATAAGCAGCTGCAAGAAAATTTATAGAAATCCGCTAATTGTCCGATAATGATGGCAATGGCGGGACAAGGGGTTATAATAGAGGAGATCCAATTTTTTTCGTGAATAATGTGCCTTTATCAGATGGGAATATAATGGTAAACTTTAATTATGAGAATTGTTAGAAGGAGTTCGGGATGGCCAAAATAAAACTGAAGTTCGTATGCACCGAATGCGGCACCGAATCACCGAAGTGGCTGGGGAAGTGTCCGGGCTGCCAAGCTTGGAACACGATGGTGGAGGAGAAGGAGACGGTCGTTAAGACGAAAGGTGTCGGCTTATCGTCGATCCATACGAAAGAAAAACCTCAATCCATCATACATATAGAAAGTGGGCAGGAACCGCGGATCGAGACACGCATGCTGGAGCTGAACCGGGTGCTTGGCGGCGGCGTTGTGCCAGGGTCGCTTATTCTGGTAGGCGGAGACCCGGGCATCGGCAAGTCGACGCTGCTGCTGCAGACATCGCATGCGCTCGCGGTTAAGGGCCTTAAGGTTCTATACATATCCGGAGAGGAATCGGTGCGGCAGACGAAGCTGCGCGCTGACCGGCTGGGCGCGCTTACGGAAACGCTTTATGTATTGTGCGAGACGAATATGGAGCAAATTAACGATGCCATTGAATCGGTACAGCCCGATTTCCTCGTGATTGACTCCATTCAGACGGTCTACGACCCGAGAGTGGAATCCGCTCCGGGCAGCGTATCGCAGGTTCGCGAGTGTACGGCCCATTTCATGCGGGTAGCCAAGATTAAGGGGATTGCGACGGTGCTGGTAGGCCATGTGACGAAGGAAGGCGCCATTGCCGGACCAAGGCTTCTGGAGCATATGGTCGATTGCGTCTTGTACTTCGAGGGAGAGCGCCACCATACTTACCGCCTGCTTCGGGCGGTGAAGAACCGGTTTGGCTCGACGAACGAGATCGGCATTTTCGAAATGGGAGAGGAAGGGCTGCGAGAAGTCTCCAACCCTTCGGAGTTGTTCTTGTCAGAGAGGCCGCTTGGCGTATCCGGCTCTACGGTTGTAGCCAGCATGGAAGGGACGCGTCCGGTGCTTGTCGAGCTGCAAGCGCTGGTTGCGACGACGAATTTCCCTTCGCCGCGGCGGATGTCGACGGGAATCGACCATCATCGGATGGCCTTGATTATTGCGGTGCTGGAGAAGCGGAACGGTATGTTTCTTCAGACGCAGGACGCGTACCTTAATGTAGCAGGCGGCGTCAAGCTGGATGAGCCTGCGGTAGACCTTGCAGCGGCGGTCAGTCTGGCATCCAGCTTCAGGGATGCGCCGACAAAGCCATATGATGTCATCTTCGGCGAGGTCGGACTTACCGGCGAGGTCAGAGCCGTATCCCGCGCGGAGCAACGAGTGAAGGAGGCCGAGAAGCTCGGCTTCAAGCGGGTCATCATGCCGGAGAAAAGCCTGAAGGGCTGGAAAGCTCCGGACGGCATCGAAATTATCGGAGTTGGAACGGTAGCGGAAGCACTTAAGGCAGCGCTTGGATAGGGGGGCATCAGATGAAAGAACCGACACAGCAGGAAGTCATGAATCAGCTTTTGCAATTAGTTGCGCCAGGCACCCCTTTTCGTGAAGGGTTAGAGAATGTGCTTAGAGCCAAAACAGGCGCTCTTATCGTAGTGGGATATAGTCCTGAAGTGATGGAAGTCGTCGACGGCGGTTTCTCCATTAATTGCGACTTTTCGCCGAACTATCTATATGAGCTTGCAAAAATGGACGGCGCGATTATCATGAGTGAAGATATGAGACGGATACTGTACGCCAATACCCAGCTTATCCCGAACAGCTCTATTCCGTCGATTGAGACGGGGATTCGCCACCGGACGGCGGAGCGGGTCGCCAAGCAGACGGGCAAGCTGGTCGTGTCCATCTCGCAGCGGCGCAATATTATTACATTGTATCAGGGCAACCTGCGCTATTCGCTGAAGGATATGGGCGTCATCCTGACCAAAGCGAATCAGGCGATTCAGACGCTGGAGAAGTATAAGGCTGTTTTGTCGCAGTCCTTCACGAATCTGTCCGCGCTGGAATTTGAGGAACTGGTTACCTTGCAAGAGGTGGCCCACGTCATTCAGCGCGTGGAGATGGTGCTGCGAATCAAGATGGAGATCAACCGTTATGTGAATGAGCTTGGCACGGAGGGCCGGTTGATCAGCATGCAGATGGATGAGCTGGTCGGCGGAGTTGAAGAAGATGGCTGGTTCTTATTAAAGGATTATGCGAAAGATAACTCGGACGAGAAAATCCGCGAAATCCGCACGGGATTGAAGAAGCTAAGCTCGGAGGAGCTGCTTGACGCAACGCCGATTGTGCGCCTGATCGGATATCCGCATACGAACAATATGGCAGATGAATCGGTATCGCCTCGCGGCTACCGCCTGCTGAATAAGATCCCGAGACTGCCGTTTATTATTATGAATAATCTGATTGAGCGCTTCCAGCGGCTGCCTCATATTCTGATGGCTACGATCGAAGAGCTGGATGAAGTGGATGGGATTGGCGAGGTTCGTGCACGCGCGATTAAGGAGGGTCTGCGCCGCATCCAGGAGCAGATGTTTATTGACAGGCAAATTTAATTCCCATACAATTGATAGAATGTGTTCCAGACTTTATTGAGCTGGGAAGCTTGAAATTGGGGCATAGTAGAGAAGAGGTGGAAAGATGATCGCAAAATCGATACCGAGCCTTCTCACGGTTGGCAATTTATTTTTGGGCGTCATCGCTATTATTTTGGTGTTCAACGAGAAACCTGCGTTGGCTGCCATGATGGTATTGATCGCTATGCTGCTTGATGGCGTGGACGGACGGGTCGCGCGAGCGCTTAATGCCCAAAGCGAATTCGGCAAAGAGCTGGATTCTTTATCAGATGTCATTTCCTTCGGCGTGGCGCCGGCTTTTATTATGTATGTTGTCGCTTTTCAGGACCTTAGTCCTGCGCTTGCATGGACGGCTACCGCCTTATTCCCGATCTGCGGTGCGCTTCGACTGGCACGGTTCAATGTCATTACGAGCAATACCGGCTATTTTATCGGACTTCCGATTCCTGCAGCCGGCGGCGTCCTGGCGACTTTGGCCTTATTCAAAGAAGATATTCCGACTTCTGTCCTGGTAACGAGCACAATTGTTCTGGCTTTATTGATGGTCAGCACAATTCGATATCCGAATTTCAAAAAAGTCGGCATTCCGCGCAGCGCCGTATGGGTGGTTCCGCTCATTGTGGTCGTATCTGTCATTCTGGGTCTGCTGTTCGAGAACCAACTGTCCAAAATCCTGTTCATTCCGCTCTTGCTGTACGCACTCTACGGTCTAAAAAAAAACGTTGACCGTCGTCTGCCGAAACGATTCCGCAAGCGCGGCAAGTCACAGGAGTCAACCGAAGAATCGGTCAAATCCGAAAAGCCGGCATAATCCGGCAGCTATGAAAAGAACGTTCCGCAGTCCATCTGGACGGGAACGTTCTTTTTTTGTTATGTGGAGGTTGTAGGTTCTGTTAAAGTGCTAAGTAAGATTGAATAGGCCAAGCGTGGAGCACTTGTCGTATTCGTCGGCGACTACTTCGTCCAGTTGAATTTGAAGCAGATTACATAAAGCGGTCATGTAAAATAAATTTCGTCCAAGCTCGTTCTTCAGCACTTCGTTGCAATGTTCGCACAGCGAACCGGCCAAATGACTCTCCAGTGTTTCTTTTGCATCTTGCAAGTTCAATTCATCAGAGTACTGCTGCTTACGGGCATTCAATTCAATGCAGCCGCAATCCGTTACGGCCTTCGTAACCGCGCGGTTAACGGATGCGCCGGATTGTCCCAGCTTGGACAACACGTCTAGCAGACTGCGATGCCGCAGCAGAAGCTCGGATACTTGCTGCTGGAATTGATCCAATGTTGGAGCATTCTTGGATTCCACCTCATTCACCCACCTTGAGTAGAAGTAATCTCTTTTCCTATTATAAACCTCTGGGACATTGTTTTCCACATGACATAAGATATTGAACATTTTGCCTATTGCCACGATTAGGCAGTGCAAGATTTGATCATAATTGTAATGGAGGTGAACCATTATGGTTAGACGAATGATACAGTTAATCGGGTTATTGTTTGGCGGAATGGCTGGCGGTGAGGTGTACAGATGGGTGAACGGATCGTCCGTGTGGACAAGCTCCTCATTTGGCATGCTTCAGCAATCCGGCACTTATTACATGAATGTAGGGATAGGAGCCCTGTTCGGCGTCATTGCTGCGACAATTCTGGCGCGTCCGGCTATCCGGTTAATGCAGAAGGGTGTAGAGCTGACGACCGAGATGCCGCTGAGACAGCTGCTAGCCGGAGCGGGAGGTTTGCTGGGCGGATTGCTGCTCGCAGTGCTGCTGTATCCCGCCGTATCGGGCTTCGAAAGCGTAGGCGCTTTGCTCCCTGCTGTGATGGCGCTCGTATTCGGTTACTTGGGACTTCGAATCGGCTTATCCAAGCAAGAAGAGATTGTCGAAGGATTCCAGAAGCTGGCTGAAAGCCGTCGCCCGGTCCCTGTGCAGGACCAGTCGGGCACTTACGAGGAGCATAAAATCCTGGACACTAGCGTCATTATTGACGGGCGGATTGCGGATATTTGCAAAACGGGCTTTATCGAAGGAACGCTGGTCATACCGGAGTTCGTGCTGGAAGAGCTGCAGCATATTGCAGATTCCTCGGACTTGCTCAAACGCAACCGGGGACGCAGAGGCCTGGATATTTTGAACAAGATCCAAAAGGAGCTCGACGTAAAGGTGCTGATCTACGAAGGAGATTTCGAGGAGATCGGCGAGGTGGACAGCAAGCTTGTGAAGCTGGCGAAGGCGCTTAGCGGCAAGGTTGTCACCAATGACTTTAATCTCAATAAAGTGTGCGAATTGCAGGGCGTCTCCGTTCTGAACATCAACGATCTTGCCAATGCCGTCAAACCGGTCGTATTGCCGGGTGAAGAAATTATCGTTCAAGTGATCAAGGATGGCAAGGAGCATGGACAGGGCGTCGCGTATCTGGATGACGGTACGATGATCGTAGTGGAAGGCGGCCGTGACTACATCGGAACGACGATGGAGGTGCTCGTGACGAGCGTCCTGCAGACGTCTGCGGGCAGAATGATATTTGCCAAGCCGAAGCTGTTGGAAAAAGCGCTGTAACAAGGTATGATAGTACTATTGTACTTGGGATGGGCTGTAATGCGCAGATGCGCTTAAGAGCTGATCCAGCAGCGCGTATCGAACGGATGCCGGACGGAGATGGCCTCGGCCGTATGCGCCTGACAACGGTTCAAGGCGGGTTGGAGCATGGTAGAGAATTGGGGAGTCGTCATTGTGGCGGCCGGACGCGGCACGCGCATGGGGACCAACGAAAGCAAACAATACTTGCATTTGGCGAATAAGCCGATTCTGGTTCATACGCTGGAGCTGTTCCAGCGGCTGAGCTTTGTGAATGAAATTTCCTTAGTTGTTGGAGCCGATGATATTGAGCGATGCGAGTCGTGGGTACGTGAATACAGTCTCTCCAAAGTTACCGCTGTTCTTGGCGGGGGATTGGAGAGACAGCATTCCGTTCTGCGCGGTCTTGAGAAGCTGACGTCGGACTGGGTGATGGTGCATGACGGCGTGCGTCCGCTTGTAACGGAGGCGGCGGTGGAGAATTGCTGCAGAACCGCGCTTGCAAGCGGAGCGGCTGTTCTTGCTGTGCCGGTGAAGGATACCATCAAGCAGGTCGACCAAAGCGGCGTCATCGTATCGACACCGGATCGCAGAAGCTTGTGGGCGATACAAACCCCGCAGGCTTTTCGTCGTGTACTGCTGCTGGAAGCGCATCAGCGGGCTTCGGCAGATGGATTTCTAGGCACCGACGACGCTATGGTCGTGGAGCGAATGGGCGCTCCGGTTGCTGTAGCGGAAGGGGATTACACGAATATTAAAATTACGACGCCTGACGATTTGCCTTATGCGGAGTTTCTGCTGGGACAGCGCGGGCTGGAGAGAGGGGAAGCCTGACATGATTCGAATTGGGCAAGGTTTTGACGTACATCAATTAGTAGAAGGCCGTCCGTGTATTATTGGCGGTGTGACTATTCCATATGAGAAGGGATTGCTTGGCCACTCCGACGCGGACGTATTGCTGCACGCCATCTCCGATGCGATTCTGGGCGCGCTTGCGCTGGGCGATATCGGCAAGCACTTTCCTGATACGGACGAGGCGTTCAAGGATGCGGACAGCCTGAAGCTTCTGGAGCGGGTATGGGAGCTGGTGAAGGAGCGCGGCTATAAGCTGGGCAATATCGACTCCACCATTATCGCGCAGCGTCCGAAGATGCTGCCTTATATTCCGCAGATGGCGGAGATTATCGCGAAGGCGCTAGAGGCTGACATCTCGCAGGTCAACGTCAAAGCGACAACAACCGAGCAGCTTGGCTTCGCCGGCCGCGGAGAAGGCATTGCCGCTCAATCGGCTGTGCTGTTGGTGAAGGCATAGAAGCAGAAGCCTTTTGCTGGGGATCGTTTCGGGGTGGGAAAACTAGAGTGTTGCGATTAGGCTATTCCGTCTCAAAATAATGTTACCACACACTCTTAAATGTCCGATGGCGATGTGGTGGATTGAGGCGAAATAGCGACGCGAGGCGTGCTTAAATCGTGAAAAAGACTCTGCAGCTCGGTGTAACGTTGCCAGACGTGATTAGAGTCAGGTGTGCGGTGGATTGAGACAAAATAGCGACGCGAGGCGTGCTTAAATCGCAAAATAGACGCTACAGCTCAGTGTAACGTCGCCAGATACGCTTAAATGCCCGTTGGCGGCATTATGGAGCGAAATAGTGTCGCGAGAAACGCCGAGATAACGCATGCTGCAATATACCCGGTTATAGCTCCAGCTAGCACATAGATCGTAGATTGGCAGCCGCCAATGAAGAATAGTATGATTGAAAAAACTGAACTCGAAGTGTGTGAGAAGGCGAACTTATCTTCTTTTATTCAAGAGCGCTATACCCTTAAGGAGGAAAAAACGATGACAGCAGAAGTACGCGTTCGTTACGCGCCGTCGCCGACGGGACATTTGCATATCGGCAACGCCAGAACGGCCTTATTCAACTATCTATTCGCCAGAAATCTAGGCGGCAAATTCATTATCCGGATCGAGGATACGGATGTGAAGCGCAACGTAGCGGGCGGAGAAGAAAACCAGCTGACATACTTGAAGTGGCTCGGCATCGACTGGGATGAGAGCATCGACGTAGGCGGGGGCTACGGTCCTTACCGCCAGACGGAGCGTCTTGATATTTACCGCGAATATTGGCAGGAGCTGATCGACCGCGGTCTTGCGTACCGCTGCTATTGCACGGAAGAGGAGCTGGAGAAGGAGCGCGAGGAGCAGCAGGAGCGTGGCGAGACTCCGCGTTATTCCGGCAAGCACCGCAACCTGACTCCTGAGCAACAGCAGGCGTTCGAGGCGGAAGGCCGTGTAGCGAGCATTCGCTTCCGTGTGCCTGAAGGCAAGACCTATGCTTTCGACGATATGGTGAAAGGCTCGATCAGCTTCGATACTGCGGAGATGGGCGACTTCGTCATCGTGAAGAAAGACGGAATTCCGACTTACAACTTTGCGGTAGTGCTGGACGATCACTTGATGAAAATCAGCCACGTGCTGCGCGGGGAAGACCACATCTCCAACACGCCGCGCCAGCTGATGATCTATGAAGCGTTCGGCTGGGAGCCGCCGGTATTCGCGCATATGACTCTCATCGTCAATGAGAACAAGAAGAAGCTGAGCAAACGCGACGAATCCATCATTCAGTTCATCGAGCAATACGATGCTCTCGGCTACTTGCCTGAAGCTTTGTTCAACTTCATTACGCTGCTGGGCTGGTCGCCGGAGGGCGAGCAAGAGATGTTCACCCGCGACGAGCTGGTAGCCGTATTCAATTCCAATCGTCTGAGCAAAAGCCCGGCTGTATTCGATACGCAAAAGCTGAGCTGGATGAACGGCGAATATATGAAAAAAGCGGACCTGGCCCGCGTTGTAGACCTCTGTCTGCCTCATCTGCAAAAAGGGGGCTGCATTCCGGATACGCTGGACGCAGAGGGTAGAGAATGGGTGACTGCTCTGGTCGCGCTGCATCAGGACAAGCTTCGCTTCGCAGCGGATATCGTGCCGGTAACGGAGCTGTTCTTCCGTGAGACGGTTGCGGATGAGGAGGAAGCTGCTGCAGTGCTGGCGGAGGAGCAAGTTCCGACAGTTCTGGGCCAATTCCTTGCTTTGCTGGAAGCGAAAGCGGCTCCTTTCACAGCGGATGGCATTAAGGAAATGATCAAGACGGTTCAGAAGGAAACGGGCTGTAAAGGCAAAGCGTTGTTCATGCCAATCCGCGCCGCTCTGACAGGCCAGACGCATGGTCCGGACCTCAATCAATCCATTGCATTGCTGGGTGAGCCGAAGGTCATCGCCAGACTGAAAGCGCGTCTGGGTTAAGCCGGCTATCAGCGAAAACTCGGCGGGCGGAACTTTTGAACGGAATGCTTGCACTTTTTTCGCGATTCGGTATACTATGACTATCAATAAGATAGTGAATCGGCCATGAACAGGAGAAGTACGTTAGCTGTGGATTCGCAGAGAGGACAACCGTCATTCGAATCAAGATGCAGGAGATTGGAATGGGGCTGAAAGTTGTCTAGTCCGCTTGAACGGAAATTGCACCTGGGAGCCTTGTTCCGAGCTGTAGCCATTCGGTCTTAGGCCGAAGAAGGATTGCAGGGTAGGCGACAACGTATAGTCTGCGTTAAAGACATGAAGATGTGCAGCCATCGGCTATATAGCCGCCGATTGTGTTGCTCAAGCAGAGTGGAACCGCGAGATACGACGCCTCTGCAGCTTAATGCTGCAGGGGCTTTTATTATTTTGCGATAGAGATAGCAAGGGATAGGTTTGGCAGCTTTGAAGGGAGAGGTCATCCATGTTTCGCCATTTTCGCTCAGACGTGCAGACGGTTTTCGAAAACGACCCCGCCGCACGAAGCCGGTTTGAAGTTATATTTACGTACTCGGGCGTCCATGCCATATGGGCTCACCGCGTCGCGCATTCACTCTACAGAAGGAGATGGTTCACGCTTGCGCGCGTCATCTCCCAGGTCAGCCGGTTCATGACCGGCATTGAGATTCATCCCGGCGCCAAAATCGGGAATCGATTGTTCATCGACCATGGAATGGGTGTTGTCATCGGCGAAACTTGCGAGATTGGGGACGATGTTGTCATCTACCAAGGGGTGACCCTTGGCGGAACAGGGAAGGAAAAAGGTAAACGGCATCCTACAATTGGTAATAATGTAGTTATTGGCTCAGGAGCAAAGGTGCTGGGGTCTTTCACAGTAGGGGATTATTCCAGCATTGGCTCGAATGCAGTCGTGCTGCGGGAGGTGCCGGAGAACTGTACGGTAGTCGGCAATCCGGGCCGTGTTGTTCGCCGCAACGGCGAGCGGGTGGGCGACCGCCTCGACCATACCCAGCTGCCTGACCCGGTTATCGAGATGTTCCGGGCGATGCAGAAAGAAATCGACGGGCTCAAGACGGAGCTCGAGGATATGAAGCTTACGAAAGCGGGAGGAGAAGTCAAGTCATGACAGTTTCCATTTATAATTCGCTCACTCGTTCGAAAGAAGGCTTTCAGCCAATCGAACAGGGCAAGGTCAATATGTATGTGTGCGGACCAACGGTCTATGACTATATTCATATCGGGAATGCAAGGCCGGTCATCTTCTTTGATGTAGTACGTCGGTATTTGGAGGACACGGGGCTTGAAGTGCAGTACGTCGTGAACTTCACGGATGTGGATGATAAGCTGATTCGCAAGGCTGATGAGCTGAACACGACGGTGCCGGAAGTGGCGGAAAAGTTCATCGGCGCATTCTTCGAGGATATCGAGGCGCTTGGCGTACGCAAGGCGACGCTGAATCCGCGAGTGACGGAGCATATTCCGGAGATTATTGCGTTTATTGCCGGTCTGGTGGAGAAAGGCTATGCTTATGCGAGCGAAGGCGATGTGTATTTCCGTACGGCTTCATTCGAGGATTATGGCAAGCTGTCGCATCAGAATATCGATGAGCTTCAGTTCGGCATTCGCGTAGAGCTCGGAGACCGTAAGGAAAATCAAGGCGACTTCGTGCTTTGGAAAGGCGCCAAACCGGGCGAGATCAACTGGGATAGCCCTTGGGGACCGGGCCGTCCGGGCTGGCATATCGAGTGCTCGGCGATGGCGCGCAAATATTTGGGAGATACGCTCGACATTCACGGCGGCGGACATGATCTGCAATTCCCGCATCACGAATGCGAAGTTGCGCAGTCGGAATCGCTGACAGGCAAGCCATTTGCGAACTATTGGATGCATAACGGGTTTGTTCATATCAATAATGAGAAAATGTCCAAATCGCTGGGCAACGGCATTACGGTCAAAGAAATTGTGAAGCAAGTAAAGCCGCAAGCGGTTCGCTACTTCATGCTGGCTACTCATTACCGCAGCCCGCTGAATTTCAGCGATGACACGATTGCTCAAGCGGAGAACAGCGTGGAGAGGATCGCCAATTGCTATACGAATTTGCAGCATCGATTGAATTCGGCTGACGGCGCAGAAGCTGCTGGCGCGGAAGAACTCGATGCGCTGCGCTCCAAGATAGCAGGCATTCAAGCTCAGTTCCATGCAAAAATGGAAGATGATTTCAGCACGCCGGATGCGATTACAGCTTTGTTCGAGCTGGTGACGGAAGCGAATGTGTATATGCAAAATCAGCAAGCTCCGGCAGAGGGCATCAAGCTGCTGGTTGAAGCTTTTGACAAGATGGATAATGTGCTTGGCCTTCTGCCTGCAGCATCTGGCGACGACTTGCTGGATGAAGAAATCGAAGGGCTGATTGTAGAAAGAACGGAAGCGCGCAAAACGAAAAACTGGGCGCGTGCCGATGAAATCCGCGATCTTCTGAACGAAAAAAACATTGTGCTTGAGGATACGCCTCAAGGCATCCGCTGGCGGCGCAAATGATGCGCCCCGCGGATGAAGAAGCGGGCGTGGCGTCACCGTTCAACCCGCTCGCGCTGCACAAGCCGGCGCTGAAGACGGGTCTTATGAATCCGGTCGTCTTGGCTTATATGGGCGATGCGGTGTTCGAGCTGCTGGTGCGCCAGTATTTGATCTCCTTGCCGAATAACAAATCGCATCATCTCCACAAAGAAGCGACTAAGCTGGTATCGGCAAAAGCGCAGAGAGAGCTGCTGGAGCGGTGGCAGCCTCATCTGAGCGAGGAGGAAGCGGATATTGTCCGCCGCGGACGCAACACTAAGTCGGGCGCTCCGCCGAAAAATGCCGATCCCGCCGATTACCGCCACGCAACCGCGCTGGAATGTCTGGTCGGTTATCTCTACTTCGAAGGCAGACTGGAGCGGCTCGGCGAGCTGTTCCATATTGCGCTGTCGGAGCGGGAGTAGCTTGAATCGGGCTAAGTGATAGGATAAGACTTCGATGATGCAATACTCATCAAGCTGGTTAATAGTTAAGATAACAAAGGCTCAATATCACTAAAGCCCACTCCGGGCAAAGCACTTCGCACGGGATGGGTTCATATACATCAAAGAACGTACAATGACAGGAGGGCAATTATGTCCGTAGAAGTAAATCAGGATGAGCTTATTGCCGGCAAGCATCCGGTGCTTGAGGCACTGCGCTCCGGGCGCGAGATTAATAAGATATGGATCGCTGAGGGCTCGCAGAAAAGCGTGTCTCAGTCGATTACGGCTGAAGCTAAGAAGCAGGGCATCATCGTCCAGTTTGTGGACAAGCGCAAGCTCGACAGCATGGCGCAAGGCGTGGCGCATCAAGGTGTTATCGCGCAAGCCGCCGCTTTTGCATACGTGGAAGTGGAGGAGCTGCTTGAGATTGCGAAGAGCAAGGACGAGACGCCGTTCCTGCTTCTGCTGGACGAAATCGAGGATCCGCATAACCTCGGATCTATTCTCCGCACGGCGGAATGCACCGGTGTGCATGGCGTCGTCATTCCGAAGCGCCGGGCTGCAGGATTGACAGCGACGGTGCTGAAGACGTCGGCAGGCGCGGCTGAGCATGTGCCGGTTGCCCGCGTGACTAATCTCGCGCAGACGATCGACAAGCTGAAGGAAGCGGGTGTCTGGGTCGCGGGAACTGATGTAAGCGCGAAGCAGGATGTGTACAAAACAAAGTTCGATATGCCGCTGGCAATCGTAATTGGCAACGAAAGCAAAGGAATGGGCCGTCTGATCAAAGAAAAGTGTGACTTTCTTGTGAAGCTTCCGATGCTGGGGCAGCTCAACTCCTTGAACGCATCCGTTGCCGCGGGCGTGCTAATGTATGAGGTTGTCAGGCAGCGCCGGAGTGAATAGGCATGAATCGGCGCAATGACGTCCTGCTTGTGGACGGCTATAATATCATTGGGGCTTGGCCGGAACTGGAGAAGCTCAAGGAGTATGATCTGGAAGACGCCCGTGACAAGCTCCTGGATATGTTGGCCGACTATCAAGGTTTTACCGGCATGCAAGTGTATGTCGTCTTTGACGCCCATCAGGTTCCTGGACTGGGAAAGACATTCAAGCAGCATAAGCTGACAATCGTCTACACCAAGGAGAAGGAGACGGCGGACGAATGCATCGAGCGGCTCTGCAACGAGCTGATGGCAAGGCGGCGCAATCTGTACGTCGCCACCTCAGACTTGGTGGAGCAGCATGTGGCCTTCGGCAAAGGCGCGCTCCGCATATCGGCCAGAGAGCTCTTGATCGACATCGGACAGAATCGGAAGGCGATCGAGCAGTCTATCCGGGAAGAGAAGCCTCAAAAGCGCAATTCGGTAGACCAGAATATCAGCCTCGATGTGTGGAGCAAGCTCGAACGGCTTCGCAGGGGTGAAAAATAAGATTAAACCAGGCATGGGTGAACCGCTTTCATAGAGTGCCACAATGTTACATTTTTGCTATAAAATCGATAGTTTTCGGGTCGCTCATTGGTTGACGGTGGAAGGTTACATAATGTATACTGACTCTATATTTCCTAAGAATCTAGCGCGGTGTACGCCTGGCAGGCCGGAGGGATAGTGTGTGAGTATCGACCTCAAAGAATGGAGTACGCTCGAATATGAAAGCAGTACGGACGAAGATATCGTAGAGGCGGTCCGTAACGGCGACAGCGTAGCGCTGGAATATCTGATTAATAAATATAAGAACTTTGTGAGAGCGAAGGCCCGTTCCTATTTCTTGATCGGCGCCGACCGCGAGGATATTGTGCAAGAAGGCATGATCGGACTTTATAAGGCAATCCGGGATTTCAAGGGCGACAAGCTTGCTAGCTTCAAGGCCTTCGCCGAATTGTGCATTACGAGGCAGATCATTACCGCAATTAAGACTGCGACACGCCAGAAGCATATTCCGCTCAATTCTTATGTTTCGCTGGACAAGCCCATCTACGACGAAGATTCCGATCGGACTTTGCTTGATGTCATATGCGGTACGCGAGTATCCGACCCTGAGGAGCTTATTATCAATCAGGAGGAGTTCGTTGGCCTTGAGGACAAGATGTCCGAGATTCTAAGCGATCTCGAACGGAAGGTTCTGATGCTCTATCTGGACGGACGATCCTATCAGGAGATTGCGGTCGATCTCGATAGACATGTGAAGTCGATTGACAATGCTTTGCAGCGCGTGAAGCGCAAGCTCGAGCGATACCTGGAAGTGCGGGATATCGGCGGGATATAACGACGCATCTGACAACGGACTGTCTTTTCTGTCTGACGTTTTTCAGACAGTGAAGACAGTCCATTGGTTTTAAAAGAAAAGGTTTCGACCATACTGGTAGAATCAATTTCGAATCAAGATGCCAATTATTCGCAAGCCGGACAGCGCCCTTCTTTCGTTGACACGAGGTATGCCTTATGATAAAGTGTTTAGGTAGGCCTAATTTCGAGGTTTTTTTCGTATTGGCGATTGGAATCAATGAACTTACTATATAGCTTCAATGATTCGTATTTTTAAGCAGTTCGGGAGGTGTAATTCAATGCGGGTAATCATCACGTTGGCATGCACAAACTGCAAACAGAGAAACTATGCGACAACCAAGAACAAGCGCAATCACCCCGACCGCATCGAGTTGAAGAAGTTTTGCAAGTTCTGTAACGAGCAGACTCCTCATCGCGAGACGCGATAGTCCATTGGAGGTGTAACAATGGCTTTTTTGACGAAGGTGAAGCAGGGCTTTGGTACGACGTTTAGTTTTTTTGCCGACAGCTGGGCGGAGCTGAAGAAGGTTCGCTGGCCAAGTCGTAAAGAGTTGACAAGCTATTCCCTGGTCGTTTTATTCACGGTAATAGTTGTGACGATTTACTTCTGGCTTCTTGACATCGGGATCTCGGAATTGGTTCAGCTGATTGTCTAAGAAGGGACCAAAGGTGGATTATTGATGGAAAAAAGATGGTATGTCGTGCATACTTACTCTGGCTATGAGAACAAGGTGAAAGCCAATCTGGAGCGCAGGGTTGAATCGATGGGCATGGAAGACAAGATCTTCCGCGTGCTTGTCCCAATGGAAGACGAAGTGGTGGAGAAGGACGGGAAGAAGAAGACCGTCCAGCGCAAGGTATATCCAGGCTACGTTCTTGTGGAAATGATTCAAACCGACGATTCGTGGTACGTTGTTCGGAATACGCCAGGTGTAACGGGATTCGTTGGATCGACAGGATCCGGCTCCAAACCGACCCCTCTGTTGCCAGATGAAGTGGAACAAATTCTGAAGCACATGGGAATGGAAGAGCCGAAGCCGAAGATCGAATTCGAACTCAAGGAAACTGTTCGCGTCAAGGTAGGTCCTTTTGCAGACTTTGTCGGCTCGGTAGAAGAAATTCTGCTGGATAAAGCGAAGCTTAAGGTACATGTCAACATGTTCGGACGGGAAACCCCGCTTGAGCTGGATTACACTCAAGTGGAGAAGATATAACAATCCGGTTTCCGGAGCAGGCAAATGCGCTTGTATATCAAGGCAAGGAGGTGTGAGTCATGGCAAAAAAGGTCATCAAGATGGTCAAACTGCAAGTTCCTGCAGGTAAAGCAAACCCAGCGCCACCAATCGGTCCGGCACTAGGTCAAGCAGGCGTTAACATTATGGCGTTCTGTAAAGAGTTCAACGCTCGTACTGCGGATCAGGCAGGTCTGATTATTCCAGTCGTGATCACTGTATTCGAAGACCGTTCCTTCACATTCGAGACTAAAACTCCGCCGGCAGCAGTATTGCTCCGCGTAGCAGCAGGTATCGAGAAGGGTTCGGGCGAACCGAACAAGAAGAAAGTCGCAACAGTTAAACGCGATAAAGTTCGCGAAATCGCTGAGTCCAAGATGCAAGACCTTAACGCAGCTTCCGTAGAGGCAGCTATGCGTATGGTTGAGGGCACTGCTCGCAGCATGGGTATCACAATCGCCGACTAATTGGCGTGTCCGGCGGGACATGAATCACGTTAGATGCCAGCTTGGCATCGCGCTTGGCGAGATCGTGCATCTCGCGAGGTGGGAGGGTCATCCCGAAGAGGATGAGCCGTTATAACCACGAAGGAGGAACTTACAATGGCTAAACATGGCAAGAAATATGTAGAAGCTGCTAAGCTGATTGACAGCGAAGCAACTTACGAGCCTTCCGAAGCAATTGATCTTGTGAAGAAGGCAGCAACAGCGAAGTTCGACGAATCCGTCGAAGTAGCGGTTCGCCTGGGCGTTGACCCTCGTAAACAAGACCAAGCGGTACGCGGCGTTGTCGTACTTCCGCATGGCACTGGTAAAACTAAACGCGTTCTCGTTTTCGCAAAAGGCGAAAAAGTGAAAGAAGCGGAAGCTGCAGGTGCTGACTATGTTGGCGACGCAGACATGATCAACAAAATCCAACAAGGCTGGTTCGATTTCGACGTCTGCGTAGCGACGCCGGACATGATGGCTGAAGTTGGTAAGCTCGGCCGTATCCTGGGCGGTAAAGGCCTTATGCCTAACCCGAAAGCAGGTACTGTAACGTTTGACGTTGCAAAAGCCGTTCAAGAAATCAAAGCAGGTAAGATCGAGTACCGTCTGGACAAAGCGGGTCAAATCCACGCTCCAATCGGCAAAGTATCGTTCGACGCTGAGAAGCTGAACGAGAACCTGAAAGCTCTGATCGACGCTCTTCTTCGTGCGAAGCCAGCTTCGTCGAAAGGCGTTTACCTGAAAAACATTGCTGTTTCCTCGACTATGGGTCCTGGCGCTCGCGTCTCGACTGCATCGTTCCGTTAATCCGGAAGGAAACGCTACTAACATTCGAATACGCATACCGTAGACAGTAGGTGCCCACAGGGCTTAATTTCCTACCGAGGTGTTATGATAAAACGTTATGGGATGCAGCCGGCTTTAGCCGGCTTGCAATCAACGACATCATGGCCTTCGCATCGTCTGCGAAGGCCTTTCTCATGCACCAGTGGAAAGGGATATCCGTCGCAATCACGGGATGTATAATATTACGGGAGGTGTACAGTTTGGCTAACGCAAAGATCATCCAAGAGAAACAAGAAGCGGTTAATGTGATCCAGTCGAAGTTGACTTCGAGCTCCAGCACGGTTATTGCCGACTATCGCGGATTGAACGTTGCGCAAGTTACTGAACTTCGTAAGCAGCTCCGCGAGGCGGGCGTTGATTTCCAAGTTCTGAAAAACTCGCTCGTTCGCCGCGCTACTGAAGGTACAGAATTGACGGCGCTTAACGATATTCTGACAGGTCCTACAGCTATTGCTTTCAGCGGCGACGACGCTGTTGCTCCAGCTAAAATCCTGAACGACTTCGCTAAGAAGAACGACGCTTTGAAATTGAAAGGCGGCGTTGTTGAAGGCAAAGTCGTTGATAATGAACAAATCAAGGCTCTTGCAGAGCTTCCTTCTCGCGAAGGTTTGCTCTCCATGCTCCTCAGCGTGCTTCAAGCTCCAGTTCGCAACTTCGCCCTTGCGGTTAAAGCGGTTGGAGAGAAACAAGAAGCAGGCGCTTAATAATCACTTTCGTGATGTAACCGAAGACGGACTTGATTCGGCTTCGTAACTTGCAATACCCAAAACTAAACCATTTTCGGAGGTATATACCATGTCTAAAGAGCAAATCTTGGAAGCAATCAAAGGTATGACTGTTCTTGAACTGAACGATCTTGTTAAAGCAATCGAAGAAGAATTCGGCGTAACAGCTGCAGCTCCAGTTGCAGTAGTAGCTGGCGGCGGCGCTGCTGAAGCTGCTGCTCAAACTGAGTTCGACGTTATCTTGACAAGCGCTGGCGCTTCCAAAATCAACGTTATCAAAGTTGTTCGCGAAATCACTGGTCTTGGCCTGAAAGAAGCTAAAGATCTGGTTGACGGCGCTCCTAAGCCAATCAAAGAAAAAGTTGGCGAAGAAGAAGCTAACAGCGTGAAAGCTAAGCTTGAAGAAGCTGGCGCTTCCGTTGAAGTTAAGTAATTTGACTTCACAACATGTCAGCATGGTTGGCTGATTGGCGAATCTTGCTGAGGGACCCCTTAGAACCGCATGGTTTTAAGGGGTTCGTTGTATGTTATAGAGGTTGTTCAACTCGAACTTATAGGGAATTATGTGTAAAAGGAGGCGGAAGGATGTCTGGCCATTATTACTCCAAGACACCAGAGGTGAATCATAACAGGCAGACCCATGCCGATTCGCTTAGAGGAAATCCGATGAAATTCGTCACGGATGCCGGCGTATTCTCCAAGACAGGTGTCGATTACGGGAGCAGAGTGCTAGTTGAGACGATGGAATTGCAAGAAGGGGACCGCGTGCTTGATGTAGGCTGCGGCTATGGTCCTATCGGATTGACCGCTGCGAGGCTGGTCGGCTCCGGACATGTAACGATGATCGATATTAATGAACGAGCCGTTGAGCTGGCCAAGGAAAATGCGAAGCTGAACGGAATCACGAATGCAACGATCCTCCAGAGCGACCTGTTCGAAGCGGTCAAGACCGAACGATTCCAAGTGATTCTGACCAATCCTCCCATTCGGGCGGGCAAAGCGGTCGTTCACCGAATCTTTGAAGAAGGCTATGAGCTGCTGCAAGAAGGCGGTAGCATGTGGGTGGTTATTCAGAAGAAGCAAGGCGCTCCATCTGCTATGGATAAGCTTGAGGCGATATTCGGAGAAGTGGAAGAAGTTACGCGGGACAAGGGCTATTGGATACTGCGAGCGCAAAAATAGCCCAAAAAAGATTTGACTTGACATTTTGAATATGGTAGTATTATAAAATGTCAGCATAAAATTGCTTGAAATCTCTTTAGTCAACTAAAATGTCAAGTGCAAATTTTTAGCGCGGAATGCATACTTTTATGGCATTTGACGTATAATGTTTACATTTTGGGCAAAATTACTTGATATGACACCGTCGCGCCCGCGCTGCGAATGGTAGCTGCCGGAACATGCTCTTTTTTCGAACTATATTCGATAAGGGCTTTTCTTTATTTATCTATATAGGCGGGTGATGCCGCCTAGGGTAACGCAGCAAAGTATCGATGCTGTGAGACAGACATGAGGGGTGAGGTTAAGTTGGCAGGACAACTTGTTCAGTATGGTCGGCGGACGCGGAGAAGCTACGCTCGGATCAACGAGGTGCTGGAAGTCCCGAACCTGATTGAAATCCAACAAAAATCGTACGAGAAGTTCTTGGAGACCGATCTAATCGAGCTGTTCCAAGATATCTCGCCGATTTCGGACTTTACGGGTAATCTATCGCTTGAGTTTATCGATTATAGCTTGGGCGAGCCGAAATATTCGGTGGATGAATCAAAAGAGCGCGACGTGACGTATGCGGCACCGCTGCGCGTGAAGGTTCGTCTGTTCAATAAGGAAACGGGCGAGGTTAAGGAACAAGAAGTGTTCATGGGTGATTTCCCGCTGATGACGGAGACAGGCACGTTTATCATTAACGGCGCCGAGCGCGTTATCGTCAGCCAATTGGTTCGCTCCCCAAGTGTGTACTTCAGCACAAAGGTTGATAAGAACGGGAAGAAAACGTACACGGCAACGGTTATTCCGAACCGTGGCGCTTGGCTGGAGCTGGAGACAGACGCCAAAGACATTATTTACGTTCGTATCGACCGGACCCGGAAGATTCCGGTAACGGTGCTTTTGCGTGCACTAGGCTTCGGCACAGACGCAGAAATTTTGGATTTGCTCGGCCATGACGAGTATATTCGCAACACGCTGGACAAGGATAGCACAGATTCCACGGAGAAAGCGCTGATCGAGATCTACGAGCGCCTTCGTCCGGGCGAGCCTCCTACCTTGGACAATGCGAAGAGCCTCTTGGTCGCGCGTTTCTTTGACCCGAAACGATATGACCTGGCCAATGTCGGCCGTTACAAAATAAACAAGAAGCTGCATATCAAGAACCGTCTGTTCAATCAGCGTCTTGCCGAGAATCTGGTTGATCCGTCCACGGGCGAGATCATTGCGGAATCCGGCCAGATGATTGACCGTCGTCTTCTGGATGAAATTCTCGAGAAGCTTGAGACGGATGTAGGCTTCAAGACTTACCATGTAGCTAATGGCGTGCTGGATGCTGATAGTATTCCACTACAAGCGATCAGTGTATTCTCGCCTCTGGACGATAACAAAGTGATTAAGGTCATTGCCAACGGCATCATTGACAAATCCGTCAAGCATATTACGCCTGCGGATATCATTTCGTCCATCAACTATTTCATCAACTTGCTGCACGGCGTTGGCAGCACGGACGATATTGACCACTTGGGCAACCGTCGTCTGCGCTCTGTCGGCGAATTGCTGCAGAACCAGTTCCGTATCGGTCTATCCCGTATGGAGCGCGTTGTACGCGAGCGGATGTCCATTCAGGACGCGAATGCGATCACGCCACAGGCGCTGATCAACATTCGTCCGGTTATCGCGTCGATCAAAGAGTTCTTCGGTTCTTCCCAGCTGTCCCAGTTCATGGATCAGACGAACCCGCTTGCAGAGCTTACGCACAAGCGCCGTCTATCCGCACTCGGACCTGGCGGTCTGACGCGTGAGCGCGCGGGCTTCGAAGTTCGTGACGTCCATCACTCTCACTATGGCCGTATGTGTCCAATTGAGACGCCAGAGGGACCGAACATCGGTCTGATCAACTCCTTGTCCACGTTCGCCCGCATTAACGAATATGGCTTCATTGAGGCGCCATACCGTTGGGTCGATCCGAAGACAGGTGTTGTAACCGAGCAGATTGCTTATCTGACGGCTGATGAAGAGGACAACTACGTAATCGCGCAAGCGAATGCGGAGCTGACGGAGGAGAACAAGTTCGCCGAAGCTCAGACCATTGTCCGTTATAATAAACAGGCAGACAACATCCTAACCATGCCAAGCGACCGTGTTGACTACATGGACGTATCGCCTAAGCAGGTCGTATCGGTTGCGACAGCGCTCATTCCGTTCCTTGAGAATGATGACTCCAACCGCGCCCTGATGGGATCGAACATGCAGCGGCAGGCTGTTCCGCTTCTTATTCCGAAAGCGCCGTTCGTCGGCACAGGAATGGAACATAAGGCAGCTAAGGATTCCGGCGTATGTATCGTCTCCAAGTATGACGGCGTTATTGAACGCGCGTCAGCGAACGAGATCTGGCTGCGCCGCGTTGAGACGATCGACGGCAAGCAAGTAACCGGCGACCTGATCAAGCACAAGCTGCACAAATTCATGCGTTCCAACCAAGGAACATGCATTAACCAACGTCCGCTTGTCCGCAAGGGCGATGTCATCAAGAAAGGCGACATCATGGCAGACGGTCCATCCACAGAGATGGGCGAATTGGCACTCGGACGCAACGTCGTCGTAGCCTTCATGACTTGGGAAGGTTACAACTACGAGGATGCCATCTTGCTTAGCGAGAAGCTCGTGAAGGAAGACGTCTATACTTCCATTCACATTGAAGAATATGAGTCCGAAGCCCGCGATACAAAGCTGGGACCTGAGGAAATTACTCGCGATATCCCGAACGTGGGCGAAGAAGCGCTCCGCAATCTCGACGAGCGCGGCATTATCCGCGTCGGCGCCGAGATCAGCGCAGGCGATATCCTCGTCGGCAAAGTAACGCCTAAGGGCGTTACAGAGCTTACGGCTGAAGAGAGATTGCTTCATGCGATCTTCGGCGAGAAGGCTCGCGAGGTTCGCGATACGTCGCTGCGCGTACCGCATGGTACGGACGGCATCGTCGTAGACGTGAAGGTATTCACGCGCGAGAACGGCGACGAGCTGCCTCCAGGCGTGAATCAATTGGTTCGTGCTTATATCGCTCAGAAACGTAAAATCTCCGAAGGCGATAAAATGGCCGGACGTCACGGCAACAAGGGTGTCATCGCCCGCATTATGCCGGAAGAAGATATGCCGTTCCTGCCGGACGGAACGCCTGTTGAAGTCGTTCTGAACCCGCTGGGCGTACCTTCCCGGATGAACATCGGCCAGGCACTCGAAGTTCACCTTGGCATGGCGTGCAAGCACCTGGGTCTCCATGCTGCAACTCCAGTATTCGACGGCGCTCGCGAGAACGACGTATTCGATACGATGGAAGAAGCCGGCATGCAGCGCAATGGTAAAACGGTCCTGTATGACGGACGCACAGGCGAGTCCTTCGAACGCGAAGTAACGGTCGGCGTCATGTACATGATCAAGCTGGCGCACATGGTCGACGACAAAATCCATGCCCGCTCGACGGGTCCATACTCGCTCGTTACGCAGCAGCCACTCGGCGGTAAAGCCCAGTTCGGCGGACAGCGCTTCGGTGAGATGGAGGTTTGGGCGCTTGAGGCCTATGGCGCAGCCTACACGCTCCAAGAGATTCTTACAGTCAAATCCGACGACGTGGTCGGCCGCGTGAAGACGTACGAATCGATCGTGAAGGGCGAGAACGTACCGGAGCCAGGCGTTCCTGAGTCGTTCAAAGTATTGATCAAAGAGCTTCAAAGCTTGGGCATGGACGTGAAGATCCTGACCGAGAATGAAGAAGAGATCGAGATGAAAGAAATCGACGATGACGATGAGGCAACTGGCGATAAGCTCAACCTCAACCTAGAAGGCGCAGAAGCAGGCGTTGAATAACACGATGACTGAGCTTCAATCGGGAACCGCTGCGGTTCGCGATTGAAGTTCAGCTTCTGATAAGACACAGTCATACATGACGAAGGAGGGTTGCTCCTTGTTGGACGTGAACAACTTCGAGTATATGAAAATTGGTCTGGCTTCGCCGGATAAAATTCGCTCGTGGTCCCGCGGAGAAGTCAAGAAGCCGGAAACCATTAACTACAGAACGCTTAAGCCCGAGAAGGAAGGTCTCTTCTGCGAGAAGATTTTTGGACCGACCAAGGATTGGGAATGTCATTGCGGTAAGTACAAGCGCGTACGCTACAAAGGCGTAGTCTGCGATCGTTGCGGTGTTGAAGTCACTCGCGCGAAAGTGCGCCGCGAACGTATGGGCCACATCGAGCTTGCAGCTCCTGTATCCCATATCTGGTACTTCAAAGGCATCCCGAGCCGTATGGGTCTTGCGCTGGATATGTCCCCTCGTTCCCTTGAGGAGATCATCTATTTCGCATCTTATGTTGTAACTGACCCAGGCGATACGCCGCTGGAGAAAAAACAGCTCCTGTCCGAGAAGGAATACCGCAGCTACCGTGAGAAATACGGCTACGGCTTCCAAGCAGGCATGGGCGCTGAAGCTGTAAAGAAGCTTCTTCAAGACATCGACGTCGAGCGCGAGCTTGAGACGCTGAAGGAAGAGCTTCGTACGGCACAAGGCCAACGCCGCAACCGTGCGATCAAGCGCCTTGAAGTGATTGAGGCGTTCCGCAACTCCGGCAATGCGCCTGAGTGGATGATTCTTGACGTGCTGCCGGTTATCCCGCCGGAGCTTCGTCCAATGGTACAGCTGGACGGCGGCCGCTTCGCGACTTCCGACCTGAACGATCTGTACCGCCGTGTAATCAACCGTAACAACCGTCTGAAACGCCTGCTTGATCTGGGCGCTCCGGATATTATCGTACAGAACGAGAAACGTATGCTTCAGGAAGCGGTAGACGCCCTGATCGACAACGGCCGCCGCGGCCGTCCGGTTACAGGACCAGGCAACCGTCCGCTGAAATCCCTCAGCCACATGCTGAAGGGTAAGCAAGGCCGTTTCCGTCAGAACTTGCTCGGTAAACGCGTCGACTACTCCGGTCGTTCCGTTATCGTCGTAGGTCCTAACCTGAAAATGTTCCAATGCGGCCTTCCGAAGGAAATGGCGCTGGAGCTGTTCAAGCCTTTCGTCATGAAAGAGCTGGTGAACAAAGGTCTTGCCCATAATATCAAGAGCGCAAAACGCAAAGTAGAGCGCGTAAGCCCTGAAGTTTGGGACGTTCTTGAAGAAGTAATCAAGGAGCATCCGGTTCTGCTTAACCGTGCCCCTACGCTTCACAGACTGGGTATCCAGGCATTCGAGCCGATTCTGGTCGAAGGCCGCGCCATCAAGCTTCACCCGCTCGTATGTACGGCTTACAACGCCGACTTCGACGGTGACCAGATGGCCGTTCACGTTCCGCTGTCCGCGGAAGCGCAAGCGGAAGCTCGCCTTCTCATGCTGGCATCCGGCAACATCCTGAACCCGAAAGACGGCAAGCCGGTTGTTACGCCTTCCCAGGATATGGTTCTCGGCAGCTACTATCTGACGATGGACAATATCGAAGCCAAAGGCACAGGCTCCGTATTCGCAACAGTGAACGAAGCGATCTCCGCTTACCAACGTGGTATCGTATCCCTGCACGCGCGTATCTTCATTCCGGTGAAGGTCCTGAAGAAAACGAACTTCACAGAGCAACAGCAAGCTTCCTTGCTTGTTACGACTGTGGGCAAAGTCATCTTCAACGAAATCTTCCCAGAAGATTTCCCTTACATCAATGAAGCGACGAAGGTCAACTTGCTGCAAGGCACTCCTGATAAGTACTTCGTGTACGAAAAAGGCGCCGACCTGCAGAAGTTCATCGACGACCTGGCTACGCCAGGCGCGGTAGGCAAAGATTATCTTGGCCAAATTATCGCGGAGTGCTTCCGCCAATACCATACAACGCTGACTGCGGTTATTCTCGACCGTATCAAGCAGCTTGGTTTCACGTATTCCACCAAAGCGGGTATTACGATCGGCGTAGCCGACGTTATTATTCCGAAGGAAAAAGCGGAAATCATGAAAGCTTCCGACGAGAAGGTTGCTACCGTTATGAATCAGTACCGCCGCGGTCTGATTACGAACGAAGAGCGTTATGACCGTATCATCGGAATTTGGAGCAAATGTAAGGACGAGATTACAGAGGTCCTCATGAAATCGATGGATCGCTACAACAACATCATGCTCATGGTTGACTCCAAAGCGCGGGGTAACAAATCCCAGATTACGCAGCTTGGCGGCATGCGCGGTCTGATGGCGAATCCATCCGGCCGTATCATCGAGTTGCCAATCAAATCGAACTTCCGTGAAGGCCTGACGGTCCTCGAGTACTTTATCTCGACGCACGGTGCGCGTAAAGGTCTTGCCGATACAGCGCTTCGTACAGCGGACTCCGGTTACCTGACTCGCCGTCTTGTAGACGTTGCGCAGGACGTAATCGTCCGTGAAGACGATTGCGGCACCGACAAAGGCTTCTCCGTCAGCAAGATCCAGGACGGCAAAGAGGTTATCGAGGATCTGTATGACCGTATCGAAGGCCGCTATGCATTCGAGACGATTCGTCATCCGCAAACGGGTGAAGTTATCGTCAACCGCAGCGAACTGATCGATTCTAACAAAGCGGATGCGATCATTGAAGCTGGCGTAGAGCGTCTGCAAATCCGTTCCGTATTGAGCTGCCGTGCTCGTCATGGCGTATGTAAGATCTGTTACGGCCGCAACTTGGCGACTGGCAAGCACGTAGAGATCGGCGAAGCGGTAGGCATTATCGCGGCGCAATCGATCGGCGAGCCGGGTACACAGCTGACAATGCGTACGTTCCATACAGGCGGCGTTGCCGGCGACGATATCACGCAAGGTCTTCCGCGTATTCAGGAGCTCTTCGAGGCTCGTAATCCGAAAGGCCAAGCGATCATCTCCGAGCTTGACGGCGTCATCAAAGAAATCCGCGAAGCGAAAGACCGTCGCGAGATCGAGGTACAAGGCGAAGCCGAGTCCAAGGTCTATGCGGTCACTTACGGCTCGCGTATCCGCGTAGCGGAAGGCCAGCACATCGAAGCAGGCGACGAGCTGACAGACGGCTCGATCGATCCGAAGGATATGCTTCGCATCAAAGGCATCCGCGGCGTACAGAACTACATCCTGCAAGAGGTACAGCGCGTATACCGTAACCAAGGCGTTGAGATCAACGATAAGCACGTCGAGGTTATGATCAAGCAAATGCTGCGCAAAATCCGCATCGTCGATGCCGGCGATACGACTCTGCTGCCAGGCGCATTCGTAGACATTCATGAATACGAATCCGCTAACCGCGAAGCGATCTTCGCAGGCAAAGAGCCAGCGGTTGCGAAGCCGGTATTGCTCGGTATTACGAAAGCGTCCCTCGAGACGGATTCCTTCTTGTCCGCAGCATCCTTCCAGGAGACAACTCGTGTCCTGACGGACGCAGCGATCAAAGGCAAGGTCGACCAACTCCTCGGTCTGAAGGAGAATGTTATCATCGGCAAGCTGATCCCGGCTGGTACGGGCATGCAGCGCTACCGCAACATTCGCTTCGCAGGCCTCGAAGAGGAAGCAGTCGAAGGCGCCGAGCTGGATGAAGCTGCTGAAGCATTGGCAGTAGAGTAAGCGAATATCGCCTAGCCAGGCGATTCTATAGAGCGACACATGGATCTCGCACATCATGCGGGTGTTCATGTGTCGCTTTTCTTTTTATCAGGAAACATGAAGGAGGGCAGAGGAATATGCTAATGATGATCCATATTTTTCAAACGGGTGTATTGAAGGGGCAACTTTGAAGCTGAACATAGCGTTCTATTGTATAGAGCATGCTGACAGCTTCTTGATTAAGACTAAGGGAGCTGAATCCAATGAAGACCATCTCATTGAAACTGCTTGTTCTGATCATGCTGATTGTGCTGGCGGTCATCTCCATATGGCTGGAGAGAAAGGATGATGAGCGTGCGGTCAGCGAGATGTTAGGCGAACCTGCTGCCACATTGGCCAATCCGGCAGGAACGGAGGAGCTTTGGCAAGAAGCGTTAGCCGCAGGCTTTGCCGATCTAGATCATCTTTGAATGGCAAACGTGTGAAGACAGCATGTTTAAAGTCTGCGTAATTGGTGTAAGGATATAAAGCGCATTTTTGCAAGGAGGAGCAGAGGAGCGATGAAATTAAGATACAGACAGTTCTATGTCATTCTATTTACAATAGCCGCATTTCTCCTGTTAGCCTCATTGCTATGGGAAAGAAAAGGAATTGAAGAGGTTATTGCCGAGCATGAGCTGGATATGGCTGAGTACACGAATTATGACAAATTGTATGCGCTTGCGGAGAGTGAAGAGCAGAAGACCGAGCTTAACTTTTTGAAGGCAAACGATATATACGGTTCCGGCGTATGGCTGCGCCAAGGTCTTATTATTGTTGGAGAGCTTCCATCCGATCAGAGACGGGTTACGTTAGAGGAAGTCAAGGATAAGCTCACAACGTATGTCGACGATGTAACGCTTATGAAGCAGCTTAATCAAATAGCAGGTGCTCCGGACTGGCTTGGCGGAGGCGAGGTCGGCAGGGTCTATTATGTCTTGAATGATGAAGGGACGGAGACCATTCATTTCTCCTACGGTGTCATCTCTTACGTTTATCAGGACAGCAACGGAGCAGAACAAGTGGAGCTGCTGCATAAGCCTGACCAATATGAGCCGAAGACATATGAGATCATACTGAATACGCCGGACTATGGCATTACGACTGATTTGGCCGAAATGGCGAAGAAAGCGGAGCTGATTGTCGAGGGTCGATATGAGAACAAGCTGGGGACGACTCAAAGAACAAGCAATTTATATTCCGATGAATATATTTTTATTGTGGATAACGTTCTGTATGGCGATGTTAATGAAACCAAGATTTCAATATCGGTCCCAAGCTATGAGCTCCATGTAAGGCCTCATGATGATCGCTATTATGAAGTGAGAGCGGCTGGCCCTTATTTTGAAAAGATTGAATATGGAAAGTCTTATATGCTCTTTCTAAGGTCGCAAGCCGGGTTTGACGATTACATTCAAGCAAGCCTGCCGTTCCAAATCTCGTTTGATGAAGGGGATATCGCAACTTTGGACTTTTTGAGGACGGATAGTGAGGAAGTTAAAATTGCGCCGAACGGCGATAAGCTTGTCTTTAAACGGGATGCGCTGGGGATTGAGTCGTCAGATCGTATCAGCGGAATGTCCCGCGGACAAATTATAGAGAAGATACAGGCACGATGAGCAGCTCAGCGGATCCCTCCGGCATGAGGGGTATTACTAGGGAGGCATGGTTAGCATAAATGAACGGCATGTCCAAGAGACACTGGAGACTCGGCCCCATGTTGAGCAGAATGAAAGATATCAAGACTCCCATCTTACATCTATCCAGCAGATAGAAGGCGGAGGGACAATAAAAAGAGTGAATATGAACGACATACCGCTGCCGCTTCGGATTTTTGGATATACGGTAAAAATAATATTTATATTATTGGTTGCGGGGGTCATTATTGTTAGTTTGAAGTAAACAGCATGCTTTAGCGACGGGGAGAAGCATATGGCAGCCAAATACAAGAGGAATGATATAGACAAGACCAGGAAGCCCGAGCCGCATCCGTTCAATTTTGTACTGAAGGTTTATAAGCACTTCCATCATATTGAGGATACAGCTGACAAGTTTCAGATGGATTATGAAGGTACGGCTTTGGAGCTGGAGAGTGTAGGCCAGGACGAAATCGCTATTCGATGGGGTGGAGGAGAAGTGTTCGCCCGTACATTCCTTCCTTTGCCGGACAAGCTGTTGGCCCAGAATAAGGAGTATTTTGACGAAAGCATAACTCTATCGAACTATAGCAAGGTTGCAGTAATAGAGAAAGCGCATATAGAGAGGCGCGCGGATCAAGAAGGTTTGCTGGCTGCGTTAAAGCTATTGTTAAGCTATTATCATGGTCTTCTCATCCGGGTTGATCTGCATGCAGTGATCGAAGGTATCGACAGTAATCATCTGGCTTATCGTCAAAACGATGCGGAAGCAGACGGAATCCGTTATGCTGTGTACGTGGAACCTGGCGCAATGATGTAGAAAGGCATGAAACTTTTGTAAACTGTACATAGAGACAAAAAATGCCCATTTTAGCGCTTGACATGCATATGTGCAAAATGATAATATATCGAAGTGTGCCTGACGACTAGGCTTATGCAATTCTCATGTTCAATTATGAACCGCCTGGCTCTGTGGGCTTAAATGATGGGTGAAATGTCTACCATAATAAAGACATGAATAAAGGGAGGGGGTGGCAACATGCCAACAATTAACCAGCTCGTTCGTAAAGGACGTCAAGCGAAAGTCGTTAAATCGAAATCGCCAGCCTTGCAAAAAGGCTTTAACGCTCTGAAACGTGAAGCAACTGACATCAGCGCGCCTCAAAAACGCGGTGTGTGCACTCGTGTAGGTACTATGACTCCAAAGAAACCGAACTCCGCGCTTCGTAAATATGCGCGTGTGCGTCTGACTAACCGTGTCGAGGTTACAGCGTACATTCCAGGTATCGGTCATAACCTTCAAGAGCACAGCGTGGTTCTGATCCGCGGCGGTCGTGTAAAAGACCTTCCGGGTGTTCGTTACCATATCGTGCGCGGCGCATTGGATACAGCAGGTGTTAACAACCGTAACCAATCCCGTTCGAAATACGGCACTAAGCGTCCTAAAGTTAAGAAATAAGTATAACCCTACCTTGTTAATAACAAGCTAGAACAAGTTACTATTAGAAGAAAGGGGGACTTTCTCATGCCACGCAAAGGTCCTGTAACGAAACGTGATGTGCTTCCGGATCCGGTTTACAATAGCAAACTGGTTACCCGCCTAATCAACCGTATTATGATCGACGGTAAGAGAGGCACTGCACAAACTCTGTTATATGATGCATTCAAACTGATCCAAGAACGCTCGGGAAAAGATCCAATGGAAGTGTTCGAAGCAGCTTTGAAAAACATTATGCCGGTTCTTGAGGTTAAAGCTCGCCGTGTAGGCGGTTCTAACTACCAAGTACCTATCGAAGTTAAGCCTGAGCGCCGTACGGCTCTTGGTCTTCGTTGGCTCGTGAACTACTCGCGTAACCGCGGCGAGAAAACGATGACAGAGCGTTTGGCTGCTGAAATTCTGGATGCTTCCAACAACACTGGCGCATCCGTTAAGAAGCGTGAAGACACGCACAAAATGGCAGAAGCGAACAAAGCATTCGCTCACTACCGCTGGTAGGATGACCATAAACGAGAGGAGACAATATCATGTCAAGAGAGTTCTCCTTGGAAAATACGCGTAATATCGGGATTATGGCGCATATTGACGCTGGTAAAACCACAACTACTGAACGGATCTTGTTCTTTACAGGCCGTACCCACAAAATCGGCGAGGTGCACGAAGGTGCAGCTACGATGGACTGGATGGAGCAGGAACAAGAGCGCGGCATCACGATTACGTCTGCCGCTACAACCGCTCAATGGAAGGGTAACCGCATTAATATCATCGATACCCCAGGACACGTTGACTTCACAGTAGAAGTTGAACGTTCCCTACGCGTATTGGACGGGGCCGTTGGTGTTTTCAGTGCGAAAGAAGGCGTTGAGCCGCAGTCTGAGACTGTATGGCGTCAAGCTGACCGTTACGGCGTTCCTCGGATCGCTTACGTTAACAAAATGGACATCATCGGCGCAGACTACCTGAATGTTGTTAAAGACATGCGTGAGCGTCTGCAAGCCAATGCTGTTGCGATTCAGCTTCCTATTGGCGCTGAGTCCGATTTTGTAGGCGTAATCGATATCATCGAGCGCGTTTCCTACACGTACAAAGACGATCTCGGCAAAGATCCAATCAAAGGCGAGATTCCTGCTGAGTACGCAGATCAAGTCGAAGAGCTTCGTCTTGAACTGGTAGAGAAAGTTGCTGAGCTGGACGAAGATTTGATGATGAAGTATCTGGAAGGCGAAGAAATCACGATTCCAGAACTGAAAGCAGTACTTCGCAAAGGTGTTTGCGATGTTAAAATCTTCCCAGTTGTTGCAGGTTCCTCTTACCGTAACAAAGGCGTTCAATTGGTATTGGATGCAGTAGTAGACTACCTGCCTGCACCGGTTGACGTACCAGCTATCAAAGGTACGCTTGAAGACGGTGAAGAAGCAGTTCGTCCATCTTCTGACTCCGAGCCGTTCTCGGCTCTGGCATTCAAAATCATGACGGACCCTTACGTTGGTCGTCTGACGTTCTTCCGTGTATACTCGGGTATCCTGAAATCCGGTTCGTACGTTCTTAATGCAACTAAGAACAAACGCGAGCGGATTGGCCGGATTCTGCAGATGCACGCGAACAGCCGTCAAGAGATCTCCGAAGTATACTCGGGCGATATTGCAGCTGCAGTAGGCCTGAAGGATACTACAACTGGCGATACACTGTGCGACGAGAAGAACCCGATCGTTCTCGAATCGATGAACTTCCCTGAGCCGGTTATCCAAATCGCAATTGAGCCTAAGACGAAAGCAGACCAAGACAAACTTGGCGTTGCAATCTCCAAGCTCGCTGAGGAAGACCCTACATTCCGCGCTTACACGGACGAAGAAACGAACCAAACGATCATCGCAGGTATGGGTGAGCTTCACCTTGAGATCCTCGTTGACCGTATGCTTCGCGAATTCAAAGTTGAGACGAATGTTGGTAAACCTCAGGTTGCTTACCGTGAGACTTTCCGCGCTGCGGCTAAAGTCGAAGGTAAATTCGTTCGTCAGTCCGGCGGTAAAGGTCAGTTCGGTCATTGTTGGGTTGAGTTCGAACCACAAGAGGCTGGAACAGGCTTTACCTTCGAAAGCAAAATCGTGGGCGGATCGATTCCTCGTGAATTTATCGCTCCGATCCAGGCTGGTATCGAAGAGTCGATGAAGAACGGCGTTATCGCTGGCTTCCCGCTTGTTGATATCAAAGCGACTGTTGTCGATGGTTCCTACCATGACGTCGACTCCTCGGAGATGGCGTTTAAGATCGCAGGTTCCCTGGCGCTTAAAGCTGCGAAAGACAAGTGTAAACCAGTCCTTCTTGAGCCAATCATGAAGGTTGAAGTTACAGTTCCTGAAGAGTACATGGGCGACGTAATGGGCATGCTGAACTCCCGCCGCGGTCGCATCGAGGGTATGGATTCCCGCGCAGGCGCGCAAATTATCCGTGCTAAGGTGCCTCTCTCCGAGATGTTCGGTTACTCCACTACACTTCGTTCCGGTACACAAGGACGCGGCGTATTCTCGATGGAACTCTCCCACTACGAAGAAGTTCCTAAGTCGATCGCCGAGGAGATCATCTCCAAGCATAAAGGCGGAGAATAATTTTATTCCGAGTCTAATTGCAACAAATGTTTGTAATCGGCCGTCATCAGGTATGCTTGCACTCTAGGTGCCGGCCCCAACATATAAAATATCAAGTTATATTGAGGAGGATTCAGTTCAATGGCTAAGGCAAAATTTGAACGTACAAAACCGCATGTTAACATCGGTACAATCGGTCACGTTGACCATGGCAAAACAACTCTGACAGCTGCGATCACTACTGTACTGTCCAAAAAATACGGCGGCGCGGCTATCGCTTTCGACCAAATCGATAAAGCTCCAGAAGAGCGCGAGCGCGGTATCACAATCTCCACAGCACACGTTGAGTATGAGACTCCTAACCGTCACTACGCTCACGTTGACTGCCCAGGTCACGCCGACTATGTTAAAAACATGATCACTGGCGCGGCACAAATGGACGGAGCAATCCTGGTTGTATCCGCTTCTGACGGCCCAATGCCACAAACGCGCGAGCACATCCTGCTCTCCCGCCAAGTAGGCGTTCCTTACATCGTTGTATTCTTGAACAAATGCGACATGGTTGAAGACGAAGAGCTTCTTGAACTGGTTGAGATGGAAGTTCGCGACCTTCTTTCCGAGTACGAGTTCCCAGGCGACGACACTCCAATCATCCGTGGCGCTGCTCGTGAAGCACTGCAAAACCCAGATGGTCCTTGGGCTGACAAAATCGTTGAGCTGTTCGAGCAAGTTGACACTTACATCCCAACTCCAGAGCGCGACACGGCTAAGCCTTTCCTTATGCCTGTCGAGGACGTATTCACAATCACAGGCCGTGGTACAGTTGCTACAGGTCGCGTAGAGCGTGGCGTTATCAAAGTTGGCGACGAGATCGAAATCATCGGTCTTCAAGAAGAAACTCGCAAATCCGTTGTTACGGGCGTTGAGATGTTCCGTAAATTGCTTGACTCCGCTCAAGCAGGCGACAACGTTGGCGCACTTCTTCGCGGTGTAGACCGTAAAGACATTGAGCGTGGTCAAGTATTGGCTAAGCCAGGTTCCGTTAAGCCACACACGAACTTCACAGCTCAAATCTACGTTCTGACTAAAGAAGAGGGTGGCCGTCATAAGCCTTTCTTCACTGGCTACCGTCCACAATTCTATTTCCGTACAACTGACGTAACAGGTATCATCAACCTGCCAGAAGGTACTGAAATGGTTATGCCTGGCGACAACATCACAGTTACTGTAGAACTGATCGCTCCAATCGCGGTTGAAGAAGGCACTCGCTTCTCCATCCGTGAAGGCGGCCGTACTGTAGGCGCTGGCGCTGTAGCTACAATCCAAAAATAATGCCATGCAGCGCAAGCTGCATCGCGTGAACTGCCCCGAGCTGAGCTCGGGGCAGTTTTTTATTGTGTTCTCATTTAATAATAGCTATTTCCTTAATATTAGGATTGACGCGGTGAAAATGCACCTTTAATATATGTATATAAATTAAAGAAGTCGTCCGAATTTAACGACTTTACCACCAGTTATATCCATACACTTTATTGGATTACAGCCACATTGCAACAATGTATTAATGCGGCAATTGTTCTTATCGGCAATGAAGAAGTGGATGATAATGAGAGAGGGGTCATTTAGGAATGAAGAAGAAGTTTTGGCTTGGATTGGGATTGGCGTCCCTAATGGCAGTAACTGCCGCGTGCGGCAGTAATGGCGGGGGCAAAACAGAGGGCGGCAACACGGAAGGCAAGGAATATACGGTTGCAATCTCGCAGATTGTTGAGCATCCATCGCTTGACGCAACACGCGAAGGCTTCTTGAAAGCGCTTGAAGATGCTGGATTGAAGGTGAAGGTGGATTATAACAATGCTCAAGCGGATCAAAATAACATTAAATCCATTTCACAAAAAATCGCAACAAGCAAAGCTGATCTTGCTCTAGGGATCGCTACGGATACGAGCATTGGCTTGATTGAGGAAGTGAAGGATATTCCAGTGCTATTCGCAGCTGTAACAGATCCGCTGGACTCCAAGCTCGTGCCTCAATTGAAAGCGCCAGGCGGTAATGTTACGGGAGCTTCCGATACAAATCCGGATGCAATCGTTCAATTGATGGATTTCATCGCGAAAGAAATGCCGAATGTGAAGAAAGTCGGCGTTGTTATTAATGAAGGTGAATCCAACGCAGTCGTTATGAGCAATATCGCGCAAGAAGCGCTTGCCAAGCACAATATTGAGCTGGTGAAAGCGCCTGTTGTGAATAGCTCTGATGTCCAACAAGCGGCACAATCTCTGGTTGGCCGTGTGGATGCGGTATACGTTACGCTGGATAACACTGTAGTTGAAGGCGTTGAATCGATTATCGATGTTGTGAACAAAAATAAAATCCCATTCTTCTCTGCAGACCGCGATACGGTCGAGAAGGGGGCTTTTGCAACAGTTGGATTCAAATATTTTGATCACGGCTATGAAGTAGGCCAGATGGCTGTTGAAATTTTGAAAGACGGCAAGAAGCCAGGCGATATGGACGTAAGATCGCCTGAAAAGCTGGATTTCATTCTTAATCTGAGTGCAGCTGCTGAACAAGGCATTACGGTCACAGATGCAATGAAAGCCTACGTTAAAGATCCGGAAAATAATATCATCGAGTAATCTGGTTTAGCATTTATAATGATTTGATAACTGACAGATGGGGTGATCGGTTTTCTGATTCACCCCATTGTTATTTTCGACACGAGAAAGGAGGGTGCACTTACAATGCTGGTATCATTGGTAGGAGCAGTAGAGCTTGGCCTCTTGTATGCGCTTATGGCATTGGGTGTATACATTACATTTCGTATCTTGGATTTCCCTGACCTGACGGTAGACGGGAGCTTCACGACCGGAGCGGCGATTGGAACTGTGATGACGATTGCGGGTTCTCCGCCTTGGCTTGCCGTCATCTTTGCATTTTTCGGAGGAGCGGTAGCCGGCACCTTGACAGGATTGCTTCATACGAAAGGGAAAGTAAACGGATTATTGTCCGGTATTATTATGATGATCGCCCTGTATTCCATCAATTTGCGCATTCTGGGCAAACCTAACGTTCCGCTTAGAGGCGAGGCGAACATATTTGACGGTGCTTCAGTCCTTACTATCGGTTTGATTCTCGCTGTAGTTGCAAAAATAGGCTTGGATCTATTCTTCAAAACCAACTTGGGCTTGAGCTTGCGGGCGACTGGCGACAACAGCCGGATGATCCGCAGCTTTGGCGCCAACACTGACGGTACCATTATTATGGGCGTAGCATTGTCCAACGCTTTGGTTGCTTGTTCGGGAGCATTAATTGCACATTCGCAGAATGCAGCCAACAACTCGATGGGCATTGGTATGATCGTAATCGGTTTGGCATCTGTTATTATCGGGGAAGCAATCTTCGGGGCCAAGACGATTTTCCGTGCAACATTAGCTGTTGTGCTCGGAGCTATTATCTATCGGGTGATTTACGCTCTTGCGCTTCGTGTGGAATGGCTTGATGCGCAAGACATGAAGCTGATTACAGCGGTTATTATCGTTGGGGCTCTAGTTATCCCGACTATCCGCCGAGCCATTAAGTCGAAGTCTATTGCCAAGAAACGGACAGAGGAAGTGTTGTCTTCGATGGGGCAGACAAGCGGAGGTGGCAGCTAATGCTGAAGATCGAAGGCGTGTCCAAATTGTTTAATCCGGGGACGGTCGATGAGAAAATTGCGCTGCTGAATGCGAATCTGCACATGAAGCAGGGCGACTTTGTCACGGTAATCGGAAGCAACGGCGCGGGTAAATCGACGCTCATGAACATCATTTCAGGCGTAATGAAGCCCGATGCGGGGAATATTTATATAGAAGGAACAGAAGTCAGCCAGCTGTCTGAATACAGCCGTAGCAAATGGATAGGACGCGTATTCCAAGATCCGATGGCGGGAACGGCTCCGCGCATGACGATCGAAGAAAACTTGGCTATTGCCTACAAGCGCGGCAAGCCCCGCGGGTTCTCCTTTGGAGTCAATAGCAAAAACCGCAAGGTGTTCCGCGAAGAGCTGAGCCGTCTAGGCATTGGCCTGGAGAACCGTATGACTGCCAAGGTGGGCTTGCTCTCCGGGGGAGAACGGCAAGCGCTGAGTTTGCTGATGGCAACCTTCACGAGACCTCAGATTCTGCTATTAGACGAGCATACAGCGGCGCTTGACCCTGCTCGTGCGGAGCTTGTTACCACGTTGACCGAGAATATCGTACGCGAGTTGAATCTGACTACGCTCATGGTCACGCATAATATGGAGCAGGCGATCAGGCTAGGCAATCGTCTCATCATGATGGACAAGGGCAAGATCATTCTTCAAGTAGACGAAGCGCAGAAGCAAGGTCTCACGGTCGAGCGTCTTCTCGGCGAGTTCGAGCGGATCAGCGGCAAGAAGATGGCCGATGACAGGGTGGTACTTGGTTAGAAAGCAGCGGCAGATGCCGCTGCTTTTTTTGTTTCTATTTATATAGAAGAAACAGAAAACGGGAAGAGCCAACCCGTTCGATTGGCACAAACCCAAGATAAGGCGATGATGCGGTGCGAGCTGCAGAGGGGAGTCCATCTATTCAACCATCTCCAGTCGAATATCTCGCTGCTATATCATGCAGTAAAACATCCCACCCCTCCAATGAGCCTCTTTCATCCTGCTCTTCATGATTTCCGCTGCCTGAAAAGCCAATAATAGCGCGCTTTCCCGTCCATGCAACAATTATTCAGAAAGCAGGAAGTTTTAGTTGCAAATGCCCGCCCAATCCGATATAATATTGACTGTTGGTCTGACGTTGCGTTGATGTGAGAGGTTGCCGACACACCCGGCTCCTTTGCCATGGAGCTTGTGGCGGGTTTTCTCACGGAGTATGTCCGATTAAAAAATTGGGCGAAAGAAGGAGGGACTTATATGGCAAAGCAAAAGATTCGTATCCGCTTGAAAGCATACGATCACAGAATTCTTGACCAATCCGCAGAGAAAATCGTGGAAACTGCAAAACGTTCCGGTGCAGGCGTATCCGGGCCGATTCCGTTGCCAACGGAAAAGCAAATCATCACTATTCTCCGTGCGGTGCACAAGTACAAGGATTCCCGTGAGCAATTCGAAATGCGCACACACAAGCGCTTGATCGATATTGTGAATCCTACGCCGCAAACGGTTGATGCGTTGATGCGTCTGGATCTGCCATCCGGTGTAGATATCGAAATCAAACTGTAAACCGTATATACGATCATAGAGAGGAAATGAGGTGTCAACATGAAAGGTATCTTAGGGAAAAAACTTGGAATGACTCAAGTATTTACTCCTGAAGGCAACGTAATTCCAGTTACGGTTATCGAAGCTGGTCCTAACGTGGTTCTTCAGAAGAAGAACGTAGAAACCGACGGCTACGAAGCTGTTCAACTTGGTTTCTCCGATAAGAAAGAGAAGAGATCGAACAAGCCAGAGATCGGCCACGCTAAGAAAGCTGGATCGACTCCTAAGCGCTACGTTCGTGAAATTCGCGGGATTAACCTTGGTGAGTATGAAGTTGGCCAGGAAGTGAAAGCTGACTTGTTCGCAGAGGGCGAATTTGTTGACGTAACAGGTATTTCGAAAGGTAAAGGCTTTGCCGGCGTTATCAAACGTTGGGGACAAAGCACTGGACCAATGTCTCACGGCTCCCGCTATCACCGCGGACCAGGCTCCATGGGTTCCATTCAAGCGAACCGCGTACCAAAAGGCAAACGCCTTCCAGGTCACATGGGCAGCGAGACAATCACCATTCAAAAACTCGAAGTTATCCGTGTAGACGCAGAACGCAACGTGATTCTGGTCAAAGGTTCCGTACCGGGTCCTAAAAACGGCTTCGTTAAAGTAAAACAAACAGTTAAGAACTAATCGCTCTTGAAGAAAGGAGGAACACGAAATGCCTAAAGTAACAGTATTTAATGTGAGCGGTTCGCAAGTAGGCGAGCTTGAACTGGCAGATAGCGTATTCGGTATCGAGCCTAACACTCATGTTATGCATAGCGCTGTCGTTCTGCAGCAAGCTGCAGAGCGTCAAGGAACGCACAAAACGAAAGGTCGCTCCGAAGTACGCGGCGGCGGTCGTAAGCCTTGGAAACAAAAAGGCACTGGCCGTGCGCGTCAAGGTAGCATTCGCTCCCCGCAATGGGTTGGCGGCGGTACTGTATTCGGTCCTACGCCACGCACTTACGGATTCAAATTGCCTAAGAAGGTTCGCCGTCTGGCTATCAAATCCGCATTGTCTTCCAAAGTGATCGCTGAGAACATCATCGTTCTGGATCAACTGACATTCGCGGCTCCTAAGACGAAAGAATTCGCAGGCATCCTGAACAACCTGAAAGTTGACCGCAAGGCACTGGTTGTTACGGCTAACTACGAAGATAATGTAGCATTGTCCGCTCGCAACATCCCTGGCGTGAAGTTCGTCGCTGCTGACGGCATCAATGTTCGCGATGTGCTTGTATACGACAAGCTGATTATCACTAAAGAAGCAGTAGAGAAAGTACAGGAGGTGCTTGCGTAATGAAAAATCCTCGCGATATTATCAAGCGCCCGGTTATTACGGAACGTACGAGCGATTACATGGCTGCCAAACGTTATGTGTTTGAAGTAGACCTTCGCGCGAACAAAACCGAAATCAAACAAGCTATTGAACAAATCTTTAACGTAAAAGTAACCGGCGTGAACACAATGCGTGTTGCAGGTAAACCAAAACGTTATGGCAGACATAGCGGTTACAGACCTGACTGGAAAAAAGCAATCGTTCAACTGAGCGATGACAGCAAAGAACTTGAGTTCTTTGAAACGTCTGTTTAGAAAAGGAGGGAATACAAGTGCCAATCAAAAAGTACAAACCGACATCTCCTGCGCGTCGTAACATGTCTGTCTCCACTTTCGAAGAGATTACGACAAGCACACCGGAGAAATCGTTGCTGGCTCCGCTTTTCAAAAAAGCAGGCCGTAACAACCAAGGTAAAATTACGGTTCGCCACCATGGCGGCGGACATAAACGTAAATATCGTATCATTGATTTCAAACGTACAAAGGATGGCGTTGTGGGTAACGTTGCGACGATCGAATACGATCCGAACCGTACTTCCAACATCGCTCTAATCCACTACGTTGACGGCGCGAAAGCTTACATCATCGCACCGAAAGGCCTTAAAGTAGGCGATCAAATCGTCTCTGGACCAGATGCGGACATCAAAATCGGCAACGCTTTGCCGCTTAAGAACATCCCAGTTGGTACAGTTATCCACAACATCGAGTTGAAACCAGGCAAAGGCGGACAATTGGTTCGCGCAGCTGGTACTGAAGCTCAATTGCTGGGTAAAGAAGAGAACTATGTATCGATCCGCTTGAGCTCTGGCGAAGTTCGCCGTATTCTGAGCACTTGCCGTGCAACTATCGGCTCCGTAGGCAACGAAGATCACGAACTCGTGAAAATCGGTAAAGCCGGCCGTTCCCGTTGGCTTGGCAAACGTCCTGAAGTACGCGGCGTCGTAATGAACCCGAACGATCACCCACACGGTGGTGGTGAAGGCCGCGCTCCAATCGGACGCAAGTCGCCATTGTCCCCATGGGGCAAGCCGACTCTGGGCTACAAAACTCGCAAGAAAAAGAAAGCATCGAGCCAATACATTATTCGTCGTCGTACGAAGTAATAGTTGCTTGATACAATCCGCGTGAGAGAGATCTCACGCCAGCGCTTATGCGAAGGGAGGATTCTACATGGGTCGCAGTTTGAAGAAAGGTCCGTTCATCGACGGCTATCTGCTTAAGAAAGTCGAGGATCTGAACGAGACAAACAAAAAGGTCGTTATCAAGACTTGGTCCCGTCGCTCGACCATTTTCCCGCAATTCATCGGTCACACTTTTGCTGTCTATGATGGTCGTAAGCACGTGCCGGTATATGTGACTGAGGACATGGTTGGACACAAACTTGGCGAATTCGCGCCAACACGTACGTACAAAGGCCATGCCAGCGATGACAAAAAAACGGGCAGACGTTAATTTGCCCTTTACCATTTTTTTATGAACGAGAGGAGGTTCCCACATGCCAGAAGCTAAAGCGCACGTTAAATTCGTACGTATCGCTCCTCGCAAAGCGCAGCTCGTAGCGGACTTGATTCGCGGCAAGCAAGTAGGCGAGGCGATCGCGATTCTGCGTCACACGCCGAAATCGGCTTCCCCGATTATCGAGAAGCTGCTCAACTCCGCAATTGCGAACGCTGAGCATAACTACCAGCTAGACGTGAACAAATTGGTCGTATCGCAAGTATTTGCGAACCAAGGACCAACAATGAAACGTTTCCGTCCTCGTGCAATGGGACGTGCTAGCCGGATTAATAAAAGAACCAGCCACATCACCTTGGTGGTATCTGAAAAATAAGGAGGGATAACGTGTGGGTCAAAAGGTAAATCCAGTCGGCCTTCGTGTCGGGATTATCCGTGATTGGGAATCCAAATGGTACGCTGGCAAAGACTTTGGCGATCTTCTTCTGGAAGACGTTAAAATTCGTGAGTACTTGAAGAACAAGCTGAAAGACGCTGCAGTTTCCCACATCGAAATCGAACGCGCGGCTAACCGCGTGAACGTGACGATCCAAACGGCTAAGCCGGGTATGGTTATCGGCAAGGGCGGTTCCGAGGTTGAAAACCTGCGTACTGAGCTTGGCAAGATTACTAAAGGCAAAAAAGTTCACATCAACATCTCTGAAATCAAACAAGCGGATCTGGACGCTATCTTGGTAGCTGAAAGCATCGCTCAACAATTAGAGCGCCGGGTATCATTCCGTCGCGCACTGAAACAAGCGATCCAACGCTCCATGAGAGCTGGCGCTAAAGGGATTAAAACAGCGGTTAGCGGACGCCTTGGCGGCGCTGAGATCGCACGTTCGGAAGGCTACAGCGAAGGAACAGTTCCGCTTCATACGCTGCGCGCAGACATTGACTACGGCACAGCAGAAGCTCATACAACTTACGGCCGCATCGGCGTAAAAGTATGGATCTATCGCGGTGAAGTCCTTCCTACGAAGAAGAAAGCTCCCCAGGAAGGAGGCAACTAATCATGTTGGTACCTAAACGCGTAAAACACCGTAAGCAACAACGCGGTAACATGAAAGGCCGCGCTAAAGGCGGCACTACAGTAGTATTCGGTGAATACGGCCTTCAAGCGCTTGAGCCATCTTGGATTACGAACCGTCAGATCGAAGCGGCTCGTATCGCGATGACACGTTACATCAAGCGTGGCGGTAAAGTATGGATTAAGATCTTCCCTGACAAGCCGATCACTCAAAAGCCTCTCGAGGTTCGTATGGGTAGCGGTAAAGGTAATGTTGAGAAATGGGTAGCCGTTGTTAAACCGGGCAAAATCATGTTCGAGCTTGCTGGCGTACCTGAAGAAGTAGCTCGTGAAGCAATGCGCCTTGCGGCTCACAAACTGCCTGTAAAAACGAAGTTCGTGAAACGCGAAGAAGTGGGTGGTGAAGCAAATGAAGGCTAGTGAATTTCGCAACCTAACCTCTGTTGAGATTGAACAACAGATCGCTGGTTTCAAAGAAGAGCTGTTCAACCTTCGTTTCCAATTGGCTACTGGCCAGCTGGACAACCCGACTCGGATTCGTGACGTGCGTAAGGAAATAGCTCGTGCTAAAACCGTTTTGCGTGAAAGAGAACTCGGAATCAGCAGCTAATAGATCCTTACCAAGACAAGTACGATCACGGATGAAGGAAGGAGGAAGAACATGAGCGAACGCAATGCCCGCAAAGTTCAGATCGGCAAAGTCGTAAGCGACAAAATGGATAAAACAATCGTGGTGGCTGTAGAAACCTACAAAAAACATGATTTGTACCATAAACGCATCAAGTACACTAAAAAGTACAAAGCGCATGACGAAAACAACCAAGCGAAAATTGGCGATACCGTGAAAATCATGGAGACTCGTCCACTATCGAAAGACAAGCGCTTCAGACTGGTAGAAGTCGTAGAAGTAGCTATCGTTCTCTAAGCGCTCAAGCAGTAGCCTAGCATTTTTTCCGGAAGGAGGACGTCAAAATGATTCAACCATTTACACGTTTGAGAGTTGCCGACAACTCTGGCGCTAAAGAATTGATGTGTATCCGCGTACTGGGCGGTACTGGCCGTCGCGTAGGACACATCGGTGACCTGATCGTTTGCTCCGTCAAACAAGCAACGCCAGGCGGCGTTGTCAAAAAGGGTGACGTAGTGAAGGCGGTTATCGTTCGTACTAAGCGTTCCGTTCGTCGTAAAGACGGTTCCTACATCGCATTTGATGAGAACGCAGCAGTAATCGTGAAAGAAGATAAGAGCCCGCGCGGCACACGTATCTTCGGACCAGTTGCTCGTGAGCTTCGCGATAAAGATTTCATGAAAATCGTATCGCTTGCACCAGAAGTAATTTAATGAAAGACCAGATAAACCTGAAAGCTTAAGCGAGCAGGAGGTGTAACAAATGCCAAGGCTGAAAAAAGTATTGGAATCCCACAACAACAAGCTGCACGTGAAGAAAGATGATACGGTTATCGTCATTACCGGCAAGGACAAAGGTAAGAAGGGCCGCGTCATCGCAGCTTATCCGCGTGAGAACCGCGTACTTGTTGAAGGTGTGAACATGGTGAAGAAGCATTCGCGTCCTTCCCAGGCGAACCCGCAAGGCGGAATCATCGAGCAAGAAGCTCCGATTCACGTATCGAACGTCATGCACGTTGATCCGAAGAGCGGCGGAGTAACTCGCATCGGATACAAAGTTCAAGATAACGGTAAAAAAGTACGGATTGCTAAGAAATCCGGAGCAGTGATCGACTAATCGTTAATGTAGGAAAGGAGGTCCATGATCAATGACAGCAAGATTGAAAGGTCGCTTTCTTAATGAAATCACTCCTGCTTTGATGCAGAAGTTCAACTATACTTCGGTTATGCAAGTGCCGAAAATTGAGAAAGTCGTAATCAACATGGGTGTTGGCGAAGCGGTTTCCAACTCCAAAATTCTTGATGTAGCAGTTGAAGAATTGCGCATCATCTCCGGTCAAAAGCCGGTTGTCACTCGTGCGAAGAAGTCTATCGCAGGCTTCAAGCTTCGTGAGGACATGCCAATCGGGGTTAAGGTTACGCTGCGCGGCGAGCGCATGTATCATTTCCTTGACAAACTGTTCAATATCTCGCTTCCACGCGTACGTGACTTCCGTGGTGTATCGACTAAAGCATTCGACGGTCGCGGCAACTACACGCTGGGCCTGAAAGAACAGCTGATCTTCCCGGAGATCGAGTACGATAAAGTTGACAAAGTACGTGGTATGGATATCGTCATCGTAACGACGGCGAAATCGGACGAAGAATCTCGTGAGCTGCTGACCCAAATGGGCATGCCGTTCGCGAAGTAATCCACTTTTAGGAGGTGTAATACCCAGTGGCAAAAACTTCGATGAAAGTGAAGCAACAACGCACACCGAAATTCAAAGTGCGCGCTTATACGCGCTGTGAGCGTTGCGGCCGTCCGCACTCTGTTTTGCAAAAGTTTAAAATTTGCCGGATTTGTTTCCGCGAATTAGCATACAAGGGCCAGATTCCTGGCGTTAAAAAAGCAAGCTGGTAATCAAGCCTAGTTCGGGAAGGAGGTTCACATAAATGGTTATGTCTGATCCGATTGCAGATATGCTGACACGTATTCGCAACGCGAATGTCGTTCGTCACGAAACTGTGGAAATGCCTGCTTCGAAAGTGAAGAAGCAAATCGCTGAAATCTTGAAGCGCGAGGGCTTTATCCGCGATGCAGAATATATCGAGGACAACAAACAAGGGATTATCCGTATTTTCTTGAAATACGGCCCTAACCAAGAGCGCGTTATCACTGGTTTGAAGCGTATCTCGAAACCAGGCCTGCGTGTTTACACGCAAGCAACTGAGATTCCTCGCGTACTTGGCGGACTTGGAATTGCGATCATTTCCACGTCCAAAGGCGTAATGACAGACAAAGAAGCTCGTCAGGTTAAATCCGGCGGCGAAGTTGTCTGCTACGTTTGGTAAGAAATAAGTCAGAAAGACAGGAGGTGTAACAATGTCCCGTATTGGTCGTAAACCAATTGCAGTCCCTGCTGGTGTAAGCATCAACTTGGACAACACAGTTATTACTGTAAAAGGACCGAAAGGTACGCTTTCCCGTGAAATTCACAAGGACATGAAAGTGAACGTAGCGGAAACTGAAATCGTAGTAGAACGTCCTTCCGACAATAAATTGCATCGTTCCCTTCACGGAACGACTCGCAGCATCATTGCAAACATGGTGACAGGTGTTACTGACGGCTTCTCGAGAAACTTGGAGCTCGTTGGTGTAGGTTACCGTGCAAGCAAATCCGGCGACAAAATCGTGTTGAACGTTGGTTACTCTCACCCGGTTGAGATTGCTCCCGAGAGCAACATCGAGTTTGAAGTTCCAGCTAACACGAAAATTACTGTTCGCGGTATCGACAAAGAGCGCGTAGGCGCTGTTGCCGCTCAAATCCGTTCCGTACGCGAGCCTGAGCCGTATAAAGGCAAAGGTATCAAATACGAAGGCGAGCGCATCATCCGCAAAGAAGGTAAAGCTGGTAAGAAGAAATAAGGAACGTGAGACGTTCCTTGCGATAGCTTCCTAAGGCAAAAGGAAAGGAGTGAACCAAGCATGATTACGAAAGGCGACAAAAACAAGGCTCGTCTGAAAAGACACCTTCGTGTTCGTAAGAAAATCAACGGCACAGCAGCACGTCCGCGTCTGTCTGTATTCCGTTCCTCCAAGCACATTTACGCACAATTGATCGACGACGTAGCAGGCGTAACATTGGCTTCCGCATCCACTAAGGATAAAGAACTGGTTAGCGCAATCGGAAACGGCGGCAACGTTGAATCCGCAGCTAAAGTTGGCGAATTGATCGCACAACGCGCTCAAGCAAAAGGCGTAACTGAGGTCGTATTCGACCGTGGCGGTTATCTGTATCATGGCAGAATTCAGGCGCTGGCTACAGCGGCTCGCGAAGCAGGCCTGAGTTTCTAATATCAAATAAGGAGGTAAAATGACTTGCGTGTAGATCCTAATACGTTAGAACTGACTGAAAAAGTCGTTCACATCAACCGCGTAGCAAAAGTTGTTAAAGGCGGACGCCGCTTCAGCTTCAGCGCGCTTGTAGTAGTTGGCGACGGCAAAGGCTACGTTGGCGCAGGGATCGGTAAAGCGGGCGAAGTACCTGATGCGATTCGCAAAGGTATTGAAGACGCTAAGAAAAACCTGATCCATGTACCACTCGTAAATACAACAATTCCTCACCTTGTAATCGGACATTTCGGCGCAGGAGAAGTTCTTCTGAAGCCGGCTTCCGAAGGTACAGGTGTTATCGCAGGCGGCCCTGTTCGTGCAGTTCTTGAACTGGCAGGCGTAGGCGACATTTTAACGAAATCCCTTGGTTCTTCGAACTCCCTGAACATGGTTAACGCGACGCTTGAAGGTCTGTCCCGTCTGAAACGTGCGGAAGACGTTGCCAAGCTGCGTGGAAAAACAGTCGAAGAGCTGTTAGGTTAAGGAGGGACATACGATGGCAAAATTGCAAATCACCCTCGTTCGCAGTTTGATTGGCCGCAACGAGAAACAACGTGCAACGGTTGAATCGCTCGGCCTTCGCAAAATTCGTCAATCGGTCGTTCTTAACGACAGCCCGGCTATTCGCGGCATGGTTAACCATGTCAGCCACTTGGTCAAAGTTGAAGAGGTTTAAAGAATAGATCGGACATTTACGAAATCTACAAGGAGGTGCACGAACGATGAAATTGCACGACTTAGCACCAGCACCGGGCTCGACTCAAGCGCCAAAGCGTAAAGGTCGCGGTATCGGTACCGGTAACGGCAAGACGGCCGGCAGAGGTCACAAAGGTCAAAACGCTCGCTCCGGCGGCGGCGTTCGCCCAGGCTTTGAGGGCGGACAAAACCCATTGTACCGCCGCGTTCCGAAACGTGGCTTTAACAATCCTTTCCGTACCGAATATGCGATTGTCAACATTGAAGAACTGAACAGCTTTGCAGCAGGTACTGAAGTTACACCAGAAGTTCTTCTTGAACAAGGAATTGTGAAAAATCCTTTGGCAGGAATCAAGATCTTGAGTAATGGTGAATTGAAAGTAGCTCTTACTGTTAAGGCGAAAAAGTTCTCTCAATCTGCGGTAGAGAAAATCCAGGCTGCCGGCGGTAAAACCGAGGTGATCTAATTGTTCACAACCGTGTCCAACATATGGAAAGTGGCGGATCTGCGTACACGGATCCTATTCACGCTTTTCATCCTATTCATTTATCGGATCGGATCGTTTATTCCGGTACCGGGTGTTAACAAAGATGTCTTCAAGAGCATTGATTCACAGGGCGCTGACTTGTTCGGCTTGCTGAACACCTTCTCTGGAGGAGCGCTCTTCCAGTTCTCGATCTTCGCGCTTTCCATTACGCCATATATCACAGCTTCCATCATTGTGCAGCTGTTGTCGATGGACGTAATTCCGAAGTTTGCAGAGTGGGCAAAAGAAGGCGAAAACGGTAAGCGTAAGCTTGCACAAATTACGCGTTACGGAACAATCATTCTCGGTTTGGTGCAAGGCTTCGCTACGGCGATCGGCTTTAACCGTCAGTTCGCTTATGATATGATTCCAGGCGCAACCTTCGTTGATTATCTGGTCATTGCTATCATCCTTACGGCAGGCGTTGCCTTCCTGATGTGGCTTGGCGAGCAAATTACGGAGAGAGGTATCGGCAACGGTATCTCGATTCTGATCTTCTCGGCGATTGTAGCCGGTATTCCTGGCCACATTCGTACTCTGTACCAAGACCAGTTCGTTGGTGCGCAAGATCAGTTATTCTTGAACATTGCGAAGATGGTGCTGATCTTAATCGTTGTTATTGCGATTATCGTTGGTGTAATCTTCATCCAGCAAGGTATCCGTAAGATTCCAGTTCAATACGCTAAGCGTGTTGTTGGACGCAAAATGTACGGCGGACAATCGACTCACATTCCGATGAAGGTCAATGGCGCAGGGGTTATCCCGGTCATCTTCGCGGTTTCGTTGCTGATGTTCCCGACTACAATTGCGAACTTCTTTAACGGAAAAGCTTGGGCAACCTGGGTCATCAACAATATGAGCTATGACCAGCCGCTTGGTATGGTTCTGTACGTATTGCTGATTATCGGTTTCACTTTCTTCTACACATTCGTGCAAATTAATCCGGTGCAAATGGCTGATCAGATGAAAAAGAACGGCGGTTATATTCCGGGCATCCGTCCGGGCAAACCGACTTCCTCTTATCTGACTCGCGTATTGTCGCGGATCACGTTGACGGGTGCGATCTTCCTGGCGCTTATCTCTGTGTTCCCAGTGTTCTTCGGAGCATTGGCAGGATTGCCGCGCTCGGTGCAGCTTGGTGGTACTTCACTTCTTATCGTAGTAGGCGTTGCGCTTGATACGATGAAACAGATCGAGGGCCAGTTGATCAAACGCCATTACAAAGGGTTTATCAATAAATAACATTAGGTTCGAAGGCGGGCTGCAGCGCATTCGCGTGTAGCCCGAACGAGCCTATTGTGTTTAAAGCGAGGAACACGGTAATGAACATTTTATTCATGGGCCCTCCAGGAGCCGGAAAAGGTACGCAAGCTGAGCGTATCGTAGAAGAATTCGGAATTCCGCACATTTCGACCGGCGATGCGTTCCGCCTTGCAATGAAGCAAGAGACGTCGCTTGGTTTGAAAGCGAAGGAATATGTAGATCAAGGTCTGCTTGTTCCGGACGAAATTACAAACGGCATCGTGAAAGAGCGTCTTGCTCTGGATGACTGCCAAAAAGGGTTTTTGCTTGACGGATTCCCTCGTACGCTCCAGCAAGCCGAAGCGCTTGATGTGATGCTGAGCGAGCTGGGCCGCAGCATTGACCATGTCGTAAACTTGAAAGTTGATCGCGGATTGCTGCTTGCTCGCTTGACGGGTAGACGCATCTGCAAATCTTGCGGAACGACCTACCATGTATTATTCAATCCTCCGAAAGTCGAAGGCGTCTGTGATAAGGACGGCGAAGAGCTGTATCAGCGTACTGATGATACAGAGGAGAAAGTGGGCACGCGCCTGGACGAATATACGTCCAAGACGGCTCCGCTTCTTGATTACTACAGCGGCAAAGGTCTCCTACGCGAAGTCGACGGCGAGAAAGATATTGATGTCGTAACATCCGATATCGTTTCCTGCTTGAAAGGTACGTTGTAATGATTATATGCAAATCCGAATCGGAGCTGCGATTAATGAGGGAAGCCGGACGCATCGTTGCGGAGACGCATCGTCTAATGGCTCAGGCAGTTAAGCCGGGCATCACTACAGGTGAGCTTGACGCGATTGCCGAGAAGTACATTAGAAGCCAAGGCGCTACTCCTTCATTTAAAGGTTACAATGGATTTCCTTCCAGCATATGCGCTTCTGTCAATGACGAGCTGGTACACGGCTTCCCTGGATCACGCAAGTTGAACGAGGGCGATATTATTAGTATCGACATCGGCGCGCAGTATGAGGGCTATCATGGCGATTCCGCTTGGACCTACGCGGTCGGCAGCGTAACGCCGGAAGTTCAAAGGCTGCTAGACGTAACGGAAGAGTCGCTATACGCGGGTCTTGCGCTCGTGAAGCCGGATGTGAGACTCTATACGATATCGCACGCCATCCAAAAGGTTATCGAAGCGGCTGGTTTCTCGGTCGTTCGGGAATACGTAGGGCACGGAATCGGCGCGGATCTTCATGAAGAGCCGCAAATACCGAACTACGGCATACCGGACAGAGGGCCGCGGCTGAAGCCGGGTATGGCGCTTGCAATCGAGCCGATGGTCAATATCGGTGAACGATATGTCCGGACGCTTGAGGACAATTGGACAGTGGTAACGCAAGACGGTTCCTGGTGCGCTCACTTCGAGCATACCGTTGTCGTCACGGAGGACGGCTTTGAGATTATGACCAAATTGCCAGAGCAGACAGAGGGTTAACCGATGGAAGCATCGCCGCAGATTGGCCAGATCGTCAAAGTGCTTCGAGGCAAAGACGAAGAGAGCTATGCCGTTGTCATCGGAATCATCGACGAGCGATTCGTCATGATTGCGGACGGCGACAAGCGAAGATTCGATTCGCCGAAGAAAAAGAACGTTCTGCATTTACAGTTACAGCCTGCCGTCAGTCAAGAGGTAACAACCAGCTTGCAAGAGTCCGGCAGGGTGACCAATGCCAAGTTACGTTATGTGATTCAGAAGTATGCGTATGCGAAAGGAGAATGACGGTTGGCTAAAGAAGACGTCATTGAGGTCGAAGGCACGGTAATCGAGCCGTTGCCAAATGCCATGTTCAAGGTGGAGCTGGAGAACGGTCATCAAATTCTCGCCCATGTTTCCGGCAAGCTCAGAATGCACTTTATCCGCATCCTGACAGGAGACAAAGTGGTTATACAGTTATCGCCTTATGATTTATCAAGAGGGCGCATCACCTATCGGAAGTAGGCCGTGACTTACGGCTTGCCCACGAAAGATTCGGGAGGTAATCACAATGAAGGTTAGACCTTCGGTTAAGCCGATTTGCGAAAAATGCAAAGTCATTCGTCGCAAAGGCAACGTTATGGTGATTTGTGAAAATCCGAAACACAAACAAAAACAAGGTTAAAAGGAGGGAAATATAGCCCATGGCACGTATAGCTGGTGTAGATATTCCGCGCGACAAGCGCGTTGAAATCGCCCTGACGTATATTTTTGGTATCGGCAAAACGACGTCTCAAAAAATCATAGCTTCGACTGAAGTTAATCCGGACACTCGCGTTCGCGATCTGACTGAAGACGAGCTGGCTCGTTTGCGCGAAGCCATCGACAAAAACGTAAAAGTGGAAGGCGACCTTCGCCGTGAAATTTCGCTTAACATTAAACGTCTGACTGAGATCGGCTGCTACCGTGGTCTTCGTCACCGTCGCGGTCTTCCTGTTCGCGGTCAACGTACGAAAACTAACGCTCGCACGCGCAAAGGTCCTCGTCGTACTGTAGCGAACAAGAAGAAATAAGAAGGGAGGATAATGATCAATGGCTAAACCAAAAAAGGTCGTTCGTACTAAACGTCGCGACCGGAAAAATATTGATAGCGGCGTGGCACACATCCGTTCCACGTTCAACAACACGATCGTTACGATCACCGACCCGCACGGTAACGCAATTTCATGGGCTAGCTCCGGCAACCTTGGTTTCAAGGGTTCCCGCAAAAGCACCCCGTTTGCCGCTCAAATGGCTGCTGAATCCGCTGCGAAAGCAGCAATGGAGCACGGCATGAGAACGGTCGAAGTTATGGTTAAAGGACCAGGCGCTGGCCGTGAAGCTGCAATCCGTTCGCTTCAAGCTGCTGGATTGGAAGTTAACCTCATTAAGGATGTTACGCCAGTTCCACACAACGGATGCCGTCCGCCAAAACGTCGTCGCGTATAGTCTGATCCACGGTGGTATCAAATAACAACAACTTGTGAATAATGGTTGTGAAGGTTTGGCATACTACGAGATTTGACATAAAAACGACAAGGTAACGGAGCGACGTTTGAAGGAGGGTACTATTGTGATTGAGATCGAAAAGCCGAAAATCGAAACCGTAGAACTGAACGATGAAGGAACCTACGGACGTTTCGTGGTCGAGCCGCTGGAACGCGGATACGGCACGACGCTTGGAAATTCGCTTCGCCGAATTCTGTTGTCGTCATTGCCTGGTGCGGCTGTAACGTCGGTTCAAATCGACGGCGTGCTGCATGAGTTTTCTACGGTTCCTGGAGTGATTGAAGACGTAACGGAAATCATCCTGAACCTGAAAGGCCTGTCGCTGAAAATCCACTCCGACGAAGAGAAGGTGCTGGAAATCGATGCGGAAGGCGAAGGCAACGTAACAGCGGGAGACATTCGGGCAGATAGCGATGTCGAGATTTTAAGCCCTGATCTTCACATTGCGACCTTGGCCTCCGGAGCGCGACTCCATATGCGGATTTTTGCTAATCGGGGACGCGGTTACGTGCAAGCGGACCGGAACAAGAGCGACGATCAACCGATTGGCGTCATTCCTGTCGATTCGATCTACACGCCCATTACTCGCGTTAATTACAGCGTAGAAAACACTCGCGTCGGTCAAGTCACGAACTATGACAAGCTGACGTTGGAAGTTTGGACGGATGGCAGTATTCGCCCTGAAGAGGCTGTAAGCCTCGGCGCTAAAATATTGACCGAGCACTTGGACTTGTTCGTTGGATTAACGGATGAAGCCAAAGATGCGGAGATCATGGTTGAGAAGGAAGAAGACAAGAAAGAGAAAGTCTTGGAGATGACCATCGAAGAGCTGGATCTTTCGGTACGTTCATATAACTGCTTGAAACGTGCAGGCATTAACACGGTTCAAGAGCTGATCACGAAATCCGAAGAGGACATGATGAAGGTCCGCAACCTGGGCCGCAAGTCGCTTGAGGAAGTTCAAGAGAAGCTGGAAGAGCTGGGTCTAGGCCTACGCATGGAAGAATAGCAGTTCACAGCTAGATCTGACAACAGAGCAAGGGAGGGGAAAACAAGATGGCATATCAAAAATTGGGACGTGACGCAAGTGCGCGGAAAGCATTGTTCCGTGACCTCGTTACTGATTTGTTCCTGTATGAGCGCATTCAAACGACTGAAGCTAAAGCGAAAGAAGTTCGTTCTATCGCTGAAAAGCTGATCACTAAAGCAAAGAAGGGTGATCTTCACGCTCGTCGTCAAGTAGCAGCATTCGTGCGTCGCGAATCCGTAAACGGTGAGCAAGACGCAATCCAAAAGCTGTTCTCCGAACTGGCTACTCGCTACTCGGAGCGTGCAGGCGGATACACGCGTATCCTGAAGCTGGGTCCTCGTCGCGGTGATTCCGCGCCTATGGTTTACCTTGAGCTGGTTGACCGCGCGTAGGTTGTTGCAAGTAAAGGGTGGTCCCTCTGGGCCACCTTTTTTTATTGCTTCTAGCAATAATCACGCGATTATGCCGATGTGATTGTTGTCTGCTTATTTCTTAGCCGAGAAACTCGGCTTGAAGGTGCGAAATAGAGCTAGCGGAGAGCTGTAAGCCGCGAAACTCGGCCTGCAGATGCGAAATAGAGCTAGCGGAGAGCTGTAAGCCGAGAAACTCGGCCTGCAGGTGCGAAATAGAGCCGGCGTAGAGCTGTAAGCCGAGAAACACGGCCTACAGGTGCGAAATAGAGCCGGCGTAGAGCTGTAAGCCGCGAAACTCGGCCTGCAGGTGCGAAATAGAGCTAGCGGAGAGCTGTAAGCCGAAAATCTCGGCCTGCAGGTGCGAAATAGAGCCGGCGTAGAGCTGTAAGCCGAGAAACACGGCCTACAGGTGCGAAATAGAGCCGGCGCAGAGCTGTAATCCGAGAATCACGGCTTGCAGATCCAAAAGAAGACGAACTTGGATCGATCAGAGTGCGGCCATTATGTGAAGTAATCAGGATGAATATAGCAGCCGGAATGGAAGAACGGCTGATTTCATAAATGTGTGTGGTGCAACATTCGCAAAGGGTTATTGATAACGGGTAAAGGGTGACAACAATGCGTAATATCGGCGTGAAGGTCAGTTATGACGGAACAAACTTTAATGGCTTTCAGTCTCAGCCATACGGGCGGACGGTACAGGATGAGATTGAGAAGGCGATTAAGCATCTGTCTGGGGAAAACATCGTCATCATTGGCTCGGGACGGACGGATGCCGGTGTGCATGCGATGGGACAAGTATTCAATTTCCATACGGCGTCAACTATTCCCACCGAGCGATGGGCAATCGCGCTGAATACGCGGTTGCCCAAGGATATTGTGATCCTGGATGCATGGGATGTGCCTGAAGCATTCCACTCCAGACGTTCAGCAAAACGCAAGACCTACCGCTATACGATTGATATGGCCAAATTCCCGGATGTGTTCGCCCGAGCATATCGTTTTCACCATCCGACTAAACTGAATGTAGAAGCGATGTCAGAGGGTGTCAAACACCTGATCGGGACGCATGATTTTACCTCCTATACTTCGATCCATTCGACGAAGCCGCATCATATCCGCACGGTATATGAGGCATATTTTGTACAGGAAGGCCAGGCGCTTCATCTCTATATTACGGGGAACGGATTCCTGTACAATATGGTCCGTGTTATCATGGGGACGCTGCTATGGGTGGGACAAGGAAAGCTGAAGCCGGAGGATATGAAGCGCATTCTGGAGGGCAAGTTGCGTTCGCTGGCTGGGCCTACCGCGATGCCGCATGCCCTGACTCTTATGGATGTGGAGTACAGTGAAGACGAAGCGCCCGCCGCTGAAGTAGCTGAAAATGGTGCAGATGATGATGACGAGTAATGCAATCATTAACATCTGAGTTGAGCAAGTTACGTTTCAAAGAATTGCACATGAACAAAACACGGCTAGACTCATACTATCCAAGACTGTGGTGACACCTGTACCGACCCGCCGTACGCTGGGAGCTGCGCAGTGTGCAGATCAGATGCACAATCACGCATCCCGCATTCCAAATAAAAGAACCTTCATTCACTCATAAAGTGGCATGAAGGTTCTTCTGCTTATAATGGTCCCGGAGATAAATTAAAAATAGTCCCGGTTATTTTTGCATCTTTACAACTTTCAAGCGCAGGTGTGTATGATTCACACTGGAGGCTCTGGTGTTCTATTTAAGCACAAAATCTCCCGATCCGGTTTGGACATTCAGCTTAATATCGCCGCTTCCGAACTTACCTTTAATATTGCGCTCGCCATTTGATCCGGTGTCGTAGGTGAAGTCGTCCTTGCGAATGACGCCATCGCCGGAGCTTGCTTTGAATTGCACGCTGAGCGAGTTGGGATTTCTGTCGAGGCTAATTACCACATCACCGCTGCCTGTGCGAAGGTCGGTATGACGGGTAATGTTCTCGACGTTCATGCGAATGTCGCCGGAACCTGTTTTTCCGGATAGCTCGGCAACGCCATCCTCGAAGCTCACGTCGCCGCTGCCTACTTTAAAGTCGATACGTTCAGCCTGATAGCCATTAACCGAAATATCGCCGCTCTGAGTAGCCAAATCCATCTTGTTGGCCGATACGCTGTGCAAACTCATGTCTCCGCTGTTCATGCTGATAGTTAAGCTGCTGTCTACTTTGAAATCAGACGCTTTCACATCTCCTGAGCTGGTGTGGAGCTTGGCGCTCTCCGCGCTTGCCTGCTCAACAATCAAGTCGCCGCTATCCAAGTCTACATCAAGCTGGTTCCATGTCTTCTCCGGCAGCTCAACGATCATATCCACGCCTCTAAATCCAAAGCCGAATCGTATGCCGCGGTCGCTCTTCAGTGAGAGCTTCAGCGTTCCGTCCTCTTTGCTATGCTCCAGCTTCAAGTTTTTGACGTAGTTTTTGGACGCCCAGCCCTCAAGCTTAACGACAGCTTCGGAACCTGTGCCCTTGACCAGACGGACATCCAGACTGCCTGACGAAATATCCAGATTACGCACATCGCTAATATCAATGGACTGCTGTTCATTGATTTCCGTAGCGAAGTAGTTGCGGATGTTCTGAATCGCATTGCTGCTTCCGTTCTCATATACGTAGAGCACGCCAATGATGCCTAAAATGATTAGAATAATGCCAATCGTGGTTCTGGGTCTCATGGTTTTCTCTCCTATTATACTGCGCTCTAGAATGTTCTTGGACATACGGCGCATTTGTTATCCTCATTGTACCAATCAGATGCTGCAATGGAAACCGTCCCCTGGTGGGGGACGACTCGGTCTAGAGACTGAGAGGGTGTTCCGTATAGAATACATGTCGATGTGTAATAGTTATGGCCCTAATACTTAAACGAGGCTAATGGTTTGCATCTTAAAAAGACAGAGATTGGCTACTGATATATATGCTTCCGTCTTTAACAGTAAGCTCTATTGGGCGGCTGGCATAGATACTATTGGATTAGTTTAGCTTTCCACAGTGGAAGCAATCAGATGCCGGTTGCGGTCTTATCTGATTAGCGCAAGCAGGAAGCGAAGCGAGAGGCCTTGTATAAAGGAAAGAAAGAGGAAAAACAGCTTGCACTTTGCTAGGCTTTATTGTAGAATATAACTTGTGCTTTCTTAGTGGCTCTCCCACAGCCCCGACTAAGAATGGCCGCCAAAAGCAAGTTTCAACAATGAATATCAAACCAACGGAAACGTTGTTATAAAAACGATTATGGTTAAAGAATTAAGGAGGATCATCCATGCGTACCACCTATATGGCTAAGCCAAATGAAGTTGAGCGTAAATGGTTCGTCATCGATGCTGAGGGCAAAACCCTTGGTCGTCTGGCTAGTGAAGCTGCAAGCCTGATCCGCGGCAAGCACAAACCGCAATTTACGCCTCATGTTGACACTGGTGACTTCGTTATCGTGATCAACGCTGAGAAAATCGTTCTGACAGGCAACAAAATGGCAGACAAAATGTACTACCGTCACTCCATGTACACCGGTGGACTGAAAGTCACTCCGGCTCAAGAAATGATTCAGAAGAAGCCAGAGCGCGTAATCGAGCTGGCAGTGCACGGCATGTTGCCTAAGAACCGTCTTGGCAACAAAATGAAGCTTAAATTGAAAGTTTACGCAGGTGCGGAACATCCACATCAAGCCCAAAACCCTGAAGTCTACGAGCTTCGCGGGTAATAAAGAGGAGGACAAGTTTCATGGCTCAAGTGCAATACTATGGAACCGGTCGTCGTAAACACTCTGTTGCACGTGTACGTCTTGTGCCGGGTGAAGGACGAATCATTGTTAATAAACGCGATTTGAATGAATATTTCGGTTTGGAGACACTCAAGCTGATCGTAAAACAACCGCTTAACCTGACTGACACATTGTCCAAGTACGATGTATTGGTTATCGCTAACGGCGGCGGCATGTCCGGTCAAGCTGGTGCAATCCGTCACGGTATCTCCCGTGCTCTGCTGAAAGCAGACCCTGAGTTCCGTCCGGCTCTGAAGCGCGCAGGCTTCCTGACTCGCGATCCGCGTATGAAAGAACGTAAGAAATACGGTCTTAAAGCGGCTCGTCGCGCTCCACAGTTCTCGAAACGTTAATCGTTACAACCAAACGCTTTCTCTGCTTTGCAGAGAAGGCGTTTTTTTGCGTTTAAAGTGAATTGTAATGTAAATATTAAAAAGATTTGGCAATTGATCCGATATACGAAAAAAAGAGCTGTATAATAACCGCTTGGCACTTAGCGCAATAAGCGGGAATAGGAATAGGAGAGAAGCTTATGCAGATTCAACCGATCCAAGGCTTAGCTGCAATTAAGGGTATAAACGAAAGAGAAGCGCGTCCAACTGTCAAATTAGAACAGGGTCAGCTGGAGGGCGTAAAGCGTGTCGAAATAGATCTGCGCAGCCATACAACGGGACGAGAACTGCCGGCGGATGCCATACAGCACAATAGCGCCCGGATGTTCTTTAGTCCGGATATCAATCATACACTTGATACGTTATTGTCGGGTCCATCCGAACAGGTGCAAGATGCCGTGTACGGCTTATTCGAAAAGAACTTCTTCTCTGGGGATTCTTCCCTGACGGATGAGGATCGAGCGGGGTTGCTCGAGATGGGCTTATCCCAGGCTAAGCTGCTTGCTGATAAATTTATGAATGCATCGGACGCTGCTGTATTTACAGATACGGTGAAGCTCCTTGGCGCACTGGCGAAGACAAGAGGAGTTGACTCCGGGACAGGTGCGATTACCTATGCCGAACTTCCGCAGAAGCCGATCGGAGCTCCTGACGATTATGTGAATGCCGGTGAAATGATGAAGCAATTCGACCCAGAGGGTTATCGCAAGATGCAGGCGGCTATTCTATCCGGCGATAATGCCGGCGGCATGCTGATTGCATTCGCCAAGAAGCTGCGTCAAAACCCTGAGTGGTCGAAGGAATATCTCCAAGATCGCCAAGCGTTTATGGAGGGACTCCACAATACAAAGCTGCCTAACCGCTTCGAAGAGGCTAGCACAGACTCACTGGCTGACTTCGTAAGCGATATGAATAGATTGTTGGATGAAGCATATGAATCAGGCTCATCGCTCTTGAAGGAAAATTTGCGCAGTTTTGCGGCGCTTATTGAAGGAATCTAGTCGAGCATCGGCCTCGCGTACATCCAAGCGACTGTAGGAACATGCCCATGCTTCCATGAATCTAATGGATGCATACAGCCAACTTTGCCCGTGATGGTATTTTTTGATTAAATGTGTAAAGTTCTGATTGAACTGGCGAGAAGAAAGGCATATAATCTATAATACAGACTACTTTACTTGGAATTGATAACGGAGGTCATACGTATGAATCTGTTTGAGAAGGAAGCACTTATTGCGCAAAAGGCTGTCGAGCTGGAGAACGCGACGCCGGAAGACATTATTCGCTTTGCCGTGGAGACATTCCCGAACATTACATTCGCGTGCAGCTTTGGCGCGGAGGATGTCGTGCTGGTAGACATGCTGCAGAAGATTAGCCCCAAGACGGATATTTTCTACTTAGACACCGATTTCCACTTCAAGGAGACTTATGAGACGCGTGACCGGCTTGCAGAGCGTTACCCGGGCATTCCGTTCGTGGAAGTGAAGCCGGAGATTACGCCTGAGGAGCAAGCGGCGCAATTCGGCGACGAGCTATGGAAGTCCAATGCCAACCAATGCTGCGATATCCGCAAGGTTCAGCCGCTAACGAAGATCCTGTCCCAATATGAAGCCTGGATTACAGGCATTCGCCGTGATCAGGCGCCTACGCGCGCCAATTCGAAGAAGATCGAATATGATGTGAAGTTTGGACTCGTGAAGTTCAACCCGATTGCAAGCTGGACTAGCGAAGATGTATGGCAATATATCCGCGATAACAATGTGGTCTACAATCCGCTTCACGACAACTACTACCCGAGCATTGGCTGCGAGTACTGCACGCGCCAGGTTATGCCGGGCGAGGATCCTCGTGCCGGACGCTGGTCCGGACAAGAGAAGACGGAGTGCGGGCTTCATAAATAAATCATTTGCTAAGGCATGTATAGGAGGACTTCAACGATTATGAGTCAAATCTTACCTCACGGCGGCGTGCTGGTTAACCGGATCGCCGAAAGCGCGGAGCGCGAAGCGCTGCTGCAGGAAGCAAAAGGCCTTAACAGCATTACGATCAATGCGTGGACGATTTCCGATTTGGACTTGATTGGCGTAGGCGCGTTTTCGCCGCTTACCGGTTTTTTGAACCAGGACGATTATACATCCGTGGTCGAGAAGACCAGACTTGCGAATGGACTCGTATGGAGTATCCCGATTACGCTGGCTGTCGACGAGGCGAAGGCTGCTGATTTGAAGATTGGCGAGAAAGCGGCGCTGATCGGAGAAGACGGCATTACGTACGGCTTGATTACGGTGGAGAGCATTTATCAAGTTGACCAGCAGGTCGAAGCGATTAACATTTTTAAAACGAATGATACGGAGCATCCGGGGGTTCAGAAGCTGCTGGAGCGGCCGTCTACTTATGTCGGAGGACCGATTACGGTGCTGAACCGCCCTCGTCCGGAGAAGTTCCAGGAGTTCTACTTTGATCCTGCCGAGACGCGGAGAATGTTCGCAGAGAAGGGGTGGAAGACAGTTGTCGGCTTCCAGACCCGCAATCCGGTTCACCGCGCTCATGAATATATTCAGAAGACGGCTATGGAGATCGTGGACGCTTTGTTCCTGAATCCGCTGGTCGGCGAGACGAAGTCGGACGATGTGCCGGCTAACGTGCGGATGAAGAGTTATCTGGCGCTGCTGGAGAACTATTATCCGGCTAATCGCGTGTTCCTCGGCGTGTTCCCGGCGGCTATGCGTTATGCGGGTCCCCGTGAAGCAATCTTCCATGCCCTTGTCCGCAAAAATTACGGCTGCACCCATTTCATCGTAGGACGCGATCATGCGGGGGTAGGCGATTATTACGGCACGTATGAAGCGCAGGATCTGCTCAAGTCGATTCCGGCCGAAGACCTCGGCATTACGCCATTGTACTTTGAGCATAGCTTCTACTGCACGGCTTGCGGCAATATGGCAACGACCAAGACTTGTCCGCATGACAAGACGTCGCATCTGACACTCTCCGGCACAAAGGTTCGCGCGCTGCTGCGCGATGGCGTATGCCCGCCGCCGGAATTCTCGCGCCCTGAGGTTGCGAAGATTCTGATCGAAGGCATGACGGAGCAGCCGGTAGGCTAACCATACCGATCCTTGCCGGAATTGCAGATCCGGCACATATTTGACCATCTCGTCCCATATACATGAATGTGTGGATAAGGCTTATCCTGCCGATTGGCCGGGCTGCCTTGCGGCGCATTCATTGATATGGGGGACGAGGTGGTTTTTTTGATGCGCGGAATGAAACGGCACTTTGTCATATGGATGACTTATAAAGGCGCTCTCCGGCTGGCAGTAGCGGTCCTTGTGATTGTGCTTACGGGCTTGCTGCTGCGCCAGACCCTTCCGGCGTCCAGTACATGGTCGTATTGGACGCTGCCTCTGTCCGGCAAGACCATTGCCATTGATGCAGGACATGGGGGAGCGGATGGCGGGGCAGTCAGCAAGGGCGGCATTATCGAAAAGGATCTGAATCTTGCGATTGCCTTGCATTTGCGCGATTACTTGCAGGAGGCGGGCGCTGTCGTCATCATGACGAGAGAAGGGGATTACGATCTGGCCTCTGGAGATGCCCATGCTTACAGCAAGCGCAAGACGGAAGATCTGAAACGGAGAGCGCAGCTGATTAATGAGAGCGGCGCTGCAGCTGTCGTCAGCATTCATATGAACAGCATCCCGCAGCAGAAGTGGTCGGGGGCTCAGACCTTCTTTCAGCCGGATAACCATCCGGACAATCGGGTGCTTGCCTCTTTTATCCAGGATGAGATCAAGCGCAACTTGGAGAATACGACCCGCATTGCGGCCAAGGTTGGCGATGTCTATCTGATGAAGGCCATTACGGGAGTGCCGACGGCGCTTGTTGAGGTAGGCTTTCTCTCCAACCCGGGGGAAGCGGCCAGGCTGGCGGATGCGGAGTATCAGCGGAAGGTAGCTGCATCCATTTATCAGGGCATTCTGCGCTATACATCGGGGGAGAAGCTGAGCGGGGAAGCCCGGCAGGAGCTGGACTTGCAGAATGGAAGCGGGAAGTAGTCTGCCGGGGGAGGGCCTTCGTTCATGAAGCGTTCATGAAACGAAGGCTTCCTGTGTTATAATAGAGGGGAAGTTCTCTTAACTTATAAAGGTGGGACCTATACGATGTTGACACGGGAGAAAGCAATCGAGGCCATCGAGTCAGCGATGGCCCAGCAGCAATATCAGGCGGAAGGCATCAGCTTCCGCGATGTCATGGTACGGAACCGTCAAGTATCGTTGACGGTTCTTGGAGCGGGCGCGGCGGTTCAGCCCGCGCTTGAGGCCTCGCTTCGCGAGGCGCTGGCGCCGATCGGCGTCGAAACCGTGCATTGCCGGTTTCGGGACGAGGCGGCGCCTGCCGCAGCGGGCGGCGCGCAGCCTGCGCCCGCGGCAAGTGCGGCGCCGGGCGGCAATGCCGGAGCCAAGAGCAACGGCCCCGTACAAGGTCACGGGGCCGGCATCGCAAGTCCGCTGCTGTCACCGGGCAGCGACACGACGTTCATCGCCGTCGCCAGCGGCAAGGGCGGCGTCGGCAAGTCCACGGTGACCGTCAATCTGGCGGTCGCCTTGGCTCGCAAGGGCAAGCGCGTCGGGATCATCGACGCGGATATCTATGGCTTCAGCGTGCCCGACATGATGGGCATCGAGGAGCGTCCGGCCGTCGTGGACGAGCGTGTCATCCCGATCGAACGCTATGGCGTGAAAGTCATCTCCATGGGCTTCTTTGTCGAAGACAACAGCCCGATCGTGTGGCGCGGTCCGATGCTGGGCAAGATGCTGCGCAACTTCTTCCAGGAGATTGAGTGGGGCGAGCTTGACTATATGCTGCTTGACCTGCCGCCTGGTACAGGAGACGTGGCGCTGGACGTGCATCAGATTATTCCGCAAAGCAAGGAAATCATCGTGACGACGCCTCATGCGACAGCCGCATTCGTTGCTGCGCGCGCGGGCGCGATGGCGATCAAGACCGAGCATGAAATTATCGGCGTTGTCGAGAACATGTCTTACTTCGTATCCAAGTCGGGGGAGAAGGAATATGTATTCGGACGCGGCGGCGGCGGCAAGCTGGCCGAGACGCTTCATTGCGATTTGCTTGCGCAAATTCCGCTTGGCGCTCCGGACAACCATCCGTCCGAGCCGGACTTTTCGCCTTCCGTCTATAAAGCGGATACCGAGACAGGCGGCTTGTATCTGGAGCTGGCGGACAGTGTTATCCAGCGCTGTGGAAAGTAAATCCCGAACATCAAAAAACCGAGCTCTGGGCTTGCCGGTCAGGCAGGCCCTCAGCTCGGTTTTTTTCAGCATAATTTTTGTGCTATTCCATGCCTTCTCCATCCTGGGAGCCTTGTCCGTCTTCCCCTTTTTGCTCGTCCTGGCCCTGCTTCTCCTTCTTGACCTTCTCATCCGGCTTCGGCTGAAGCTCTTCCTGGACTGCCGCCTTCATGAGATCAAGCACTTCAAGACGGAAGAGGGGATTTTGCATGGACTCCTGCATGAGCGACATGACTTCCTTCCGGTATTGCGCGCTCTTCAGTACTTCGAGAATGAGCTTCTCCATCTCCGGATTTCTCATCGTCTTGATTAACTCCTGCTGATAAGCGGGATCCTTAATCAATTCCTTGTGGATATCCTTATTCTCCTTATTGACCGCTTTGGCGAATTCGCCAGCGAATCTGGTGTCTGTCATCAGCTTGCGGATAACTTTGTCGTAATCGGGCGAACTGATGACATCTTTTACGGCGAGCCTTACTTCCTCCTGGTCCTGTACCGAGAGCAGCTTGGAAGATTGAGCGGTATAGCCCGAGAGCTGCTCAGCCGACTGTTGGAGCGCCTTCTGAGCATCCTCCGTCTTTAGGATGTCAATGACCATCGATTTCATGTCCTTATAGCTGAGCTGCTGCTGGACACCTCCTGATGATTCAGAACCGCAGCTTGTCAGCAATAAAGTTAACGCCAGTAATGATGCCGATAAAGTCCAACGGATGCGCATAACCTGCTTGCTCCCTTCTATATCATGGCTAGGCTGTAATATCGGTTGGTTGGCGTATGATCCGCGCGCCAGAAGCGGCATAAGCGGCGCCTAATCGTTTTTATTATGCGCATTGTTCACTTTTTTATCATGGACGGGCATTAGCTTTTTGTTGCGATCGTGGTAAAATAAAGGGAAAACCTTCGGGGAGTCGAGCAAAATCGAGCTTTGCTGTCGAAGTCCGTTTCTGCTGCCCAAAACTTTTGAGGGGGATTTAAACGCGTGAATATAAAAAAGTGGTTCTTTTTATTTTGGAGCACCATGGCTATCGGCGCGCTTGTATGCGTTGTCGTAGGTTCGATCATGCTTCTTACGAATCAGGAGTTTGGCTTTCTTGGCTTTGAAGCGACCGGATTTAATGCGATGATGATGGCGATCTCCGGACTCATGATCGGCGCCTTTAGCCAGATGGGGTTCTTCGCTTATTTGACGCTTAACTACATTGCCCTCAGCGTATTCCGCAAGAAGTATCTATGGAATGCCTTGCAAGGCTATACAACGCTGTTCGCTGTATTTGGCCTGGGCTATGTATTGTACGAAGACCGGACGAATAACTGGTTCTTCTGGGTGTTGCCGCTTGTTATTCTGGCTCTTTCCTTTGCCTCATCTTGGCTGAAGGTGAAGCAAACGAACAAATCGGCGTTTATCCCAACAATGTTCTTGATGTTCGTAGTTACCTTTATTGAAGCATGGCCAGCTTTGCAGGGGGAGACCAATATCGCAGCCATTATCTTTATGATGTCTCCGCTTTTCGTCTGCAATGCTTACCAAAATATGATGATGCACCGCCTGCTCAAAAAAGAAACGGCCAACCCCGCAGTAGCACCTGCGAAATCGGCCGGTTAATGCCTGTTATTCTGCTGCGCTGATTTGCCCTTTGGCGCTGGACTGTTTGTCTTGCACCGCGCTGCCTTCCGTTTCCGTCTGGGTAATAAGCTGCGTCACGCTGACGAACTCATACCCTTCGGAGCGTAGTTGATCGATGATGGCAGGCAGGGCTTCATGCGTCTGTGTAACGGTGTCGCTCGCATGCATAAGGATAATATCTCCCGGATGCGTGCGGGTAACGACACGATTGACGATCTTCTCCGTACCAATATTCATCCAATCCATGGAGTCCGTATCCCATTGAATCACCTTATATTGCAGTTCCTCTGCGATACGCAGCACCCGTTTGTCAAAATCTCCATTGGGAAGACGAATCAAATTCGGCTGTTTGCCCGTAATATCGGATAGAATAGCATGAGCCGTTGTAATTTGCTTGCGGATTTCCTCTTCGCTTAACTTGCTGTAGAAGTCATGCTTATGTCCGTGGCTGCCGATCTCATAACCGGCGTCTTGGATCTTTTTCACCAGATCAGGGTGGGACTGGCTCCATACCGACGATACGAAGAAAGTGGCGTGAGCAATATTCTTCTCCTTCAACACTTGGAGGATAGGCTCGGCACGCTTGTCTCCCCAGCTGATGTCGAACGTCAGGGCGACAACCTTCTTGTCCGTCGGAACGCTATAGATGGCTGCAGGCTGTTGAGGCGCAAACACGGTGATATTGTCCCGTTCGGCATAGATGATGCCAATGGAGAATACCAGTGCAATTGCAATAAAGAAATACTTTTTCAGTTTCTTGCCGTTCATGACATAAAACATATTCATGGGGAAAAGCGCTCCTCTCTTCGCTTCGCCCCGCTAGAGGCGTCAGCAAATTACATTAGTAGTACAATCTATGCTCGTACCATCAAGAGTTATTCATCTAATTTTGACAACAAGCGATTGAAATGCAGCGATCGCGAAATTCGGGAGGTGTGCGATTGTTCAAGCTCAGCGCCATCATTCAGCACTTTAAAGATATGCGGGGCTATATCGGCTTTGCATTTGTTCTGTTTTTTGCGGGCATAGTGGTCGGCGGGACTAATGAGGGCTTCCGCGCTTTTCTGGAGAACCAGTTAACCGGACTAGGGCAGCTTGTTGAAACGGTGGACAATAGCAGCAACCCTACTTTAATGATGATGATCGTGATTTTCCTTAATAATGCGATCAAGTCAATCCTGGTTATGTATTTGGGTGCTTTCTTCGGCATATTGCCGCTGATGTTCCTTGTGATTAACGGTATGGTCATTGGCTTCGTATTGAAAATCACAGCAGAGTCGCCCGATGCGCTGCCGGTATGGGAACTGATTGTCAAAGGTCTGCTGCCGCATGGCATTATTGAAATTCCCGCTATTATTGTAGCGTGTGCTTATGGCCTTAAGTTTGGCACGCTGATCTGGCGGGCCGGAGGCAATCTGCTGTTTGCCAGAGAAAAGCTGCCGGGCATCGGCCGTGAAATCGAGCATTTCGCCATTCGTACAGTGCCGCTGATGGTTATTCTGACAGTGGGATTGCTGATTGCATCTATTATTGAAAGCACCATTACACTTTGGTTGTTGAAATAGAGTAATAATATTTCCAATATTTGAGCATAACAGTAAGGCGGTGTCCGAAGCGCATTTGCGAAGGAGCCGCCTTTTGTTCGTCTTATGACGGTCCATATGCGCTACATACACTAAAGGAGGCCGCTTACGGTTATGCTCGGAATACTATTCAACGACAAAGAATGCAAAGAACTCGATTATGTGTTGCGCAAAGAACTGGATGAGATGCTGCTGGATCTGAACGACTCCCGATTAGATGGAGATATCAAAAGCGCTATTGCAAGACGGTACAAAATCATCTTCAGAATGTATGCCCGCATTGCCTCGCCTAAGGAGCTTTCACGCTACGCTCTGAATGCCAGAACATACAGATCTTAAGGCCAAAAAAAGCTTTTTAAAAAAATATAAAAAAGGGGGTTGCATTTAATTGGGCCCCTGTGATATATTATTACTTGTCGCCGCTGAGACATAGGGCAGACACGCAAGAAACGAAAGATAAATGATTGTTCTTTGAAAACTGAACAACGAGCGAAAATGCCCGATACAATCGCAAGATTGAATCGATACAAAGTTTACAACATCAGCTTGCTGGTGATGAGAAATTTTGAAGCAACAACGTTATTGAGCAAGTCAAACTAACTTTTATGGAGAGTTTGATCCTGGCTCAGGACGAACGCTGGCGGCGTGCCTAATACATGCAAGTCGAGCGGAGCTGATGAGGTGCTTGCACTCCT